>SAJS01000009.1 GCA_004017535.1 Mesorhizobium sp. | reverse complement strand
CCAGCCTCCATTCGCTGGCGATAAAACCGGACAACTCCTGTGCTACCTAACCCGGACAACTCATGTGCTTACGACACGGCTTTCAGACTCCTCTTGGCGAACCGGTCCGAAGCGTTTATGTGTCGGGCCGCGTGGTCCCGTAGCTCAGTAGGATAGAGCGGCAGATTCCTAATCTGTAGGTCACAGGTTCGATTCCTGTCGGGATCACCAGGCTTTTCAATGGCTTGGCTTCGAATTCGCCGTAAAGTTCGGCGAATTTTACGGACCTTCAAGCTTCAGGCCATCGAGCGACCTACTTATAGCTTGTCGGTGAACGGCTGAAATAGGGCCGACAGCGGACGTTCCGGTATCGGCCAGTCAATGAGGTGATGCTGCCGTTTCAGGCGAGCTAGATTCCTCTGCGCATATGTTGCGGCATCTGCGCGGGATCGATTGAAGGCGACGGGCTCCAGGTCGCGGTGATACAGCTTGCGATCACTGACGGCGCGGCCCTTGGCGGGACACTCTTCGATGGCATCGGTTGGTGGGCACCGTTGGTGTCGGGCGCGCAATAACCGCCTTAGACCGGAACGGTTATTGATTTATGATAGATTTGGTTGCGGGAACACGATTTTGAACCTGTCCACCCTGCTTGCGAAGTCCGGTCAACAGACGAATTCGGTTGCAACGCTGCATCGGCGGTAGCACTCTCCCGCTACCACTTCCCCCCGACGCTCTGACGCCGTTGGGGAACGCTTTTTCGCCCAGGAGTGCGGTTAGACGTCCGGTGGCTTCGACTTCGACCCCCCTGGCCTCAACGGATCGCGAAACACCGCCACTGTTTCAATCAAATCCCGCATCGTTTCTGCGGATTCGGCATCGCCGGCCATGAGGCCTTTAGCCAGTCCCGGTCTGTAGTTGATCCTGCGGACAAATACGTTGATCGGGGTCAATCCCGGTCTTGAGCAACGCGATCCCGGCGAATGCCGGCGTAGCTATTGCCCGCAACTATTTGATTAGCTTGAGCGGAAGAAGCCCCCCCTCCTCCTCGTAGTCCATAGTGCTTGCAGTGAGTGCAAGGTGGATTATCTTTGCCATCGAACAAACACGCTCACGTTCTCAACCTATAAGGTGCGCGCGATTCTGGCGAAAGCGGTATTGAAGCGCCTACTTCGGCGGCGCGCTTGCTAACGGAAAGGCAGATCGGTGCCAGCGAGGGACATCCCGGGACTGCAGGGCCGCTTGCTTCAGGCTGCGTTTTCGCGTCGCTTTGAAAGCCTGAACGGATATCTGCTTGCGATGGCTGTGGTGGCCGTCGTGTTTGTCATTCGGCTCGGATTGAGCAGTATCCTCGGGACTACGCTTGCCTTCGTGCTTTTCATTCCTGCTATCCTGATCGCGGCTATCCTGGGCGGCATCGGCCCTGGCGTGGTCGCGGCCCTTCTTTCCTTCGCCTCCGCGGCCTACTTCACCGGCTTCGACCAAGTCGGTTGGTTGCAGGCTGCTGTGTTCGGACTAGTCGGGCTCACGATCGCCTGGATGGGAGAGATGTTGCATCATGCGCGCCGGGCGCTTGATAGAACCGAAGCAGAGCTAATATCGCGAGAAGCCCATCTCAGATCGATCTTGGATACAGTTCCCGATGCTACCGTCGTGATCGACGAGAAGGGACTGATCACCTCCTTCAGCGCCGCGGCGGTTCGACAGTTCGGCTATACGCAGGCGGAGGTTCTCAACCGCAATGTCCGCCTTCTTATGCCGGAGCCTTATCAAAGCCAGCATGACGGCTACATAGAGCGATATCTGGCGACCGGTGAGAAGCGCATTATTGGTGTGGACCGCGTGGTCGTCGGACGCAGGAAGGATGGATCGACTTTTCCGATGAAGCTGTCTGTCGGCGAGATGAAATCCGCCGCGGGGAGGTTCTTCACCGGCTTCATTCAAGACCTCACTGAACGTGAGGAATCTGAAGCGCGGTTGCAGGAACTCCAAAGCGAACTGGCCCGCCTCGCCCGCCTGAACGAACTTGGCGAAATGGCCTCGACGCTCGCCCACGAGCTCAACCAGCCTCTGTCGGCCATTGCAAACTATTCGCAAGGCTGCGTCCGCCTTCTAAAGGCTCTGGATGAAACGAGAGCCGAGCCTCTAACGGTCGCGCTCGAGGAGATAGCGAAGCAGTCGCTTAGAGCCGGAGGTATTATCCGCCACCTGCGCGAATTCGTCACGCGCGGCGAGACGGAGAGGTCGCCCGAGGATCTGCACAAGCTGATCGAGGAGGCAGGTGCTTTGGCGCTCGTCGGATCTCGCGAGCAAGGCGTGCGCTCGGTCTTCGAATTCGCTCCTGATACCGGGGAGGTTCTGGTCGACCGGGTTCAAATCCAACAGGTTTTGATCAACTTGATGCGCAATGCCATGGAGGCGATGCGCGACAGCGCCAAGCGCGAGTTGATTGTCCGCACGACGCGCGACGACGGACATATGTTGATCGAAGTGGCGGACACCGGACCGGGAATCTCGAACGACATCGCGGCCAATCTGTTCCAGCCTTTCGTCACCAGCAAGGCCAGCGGCATGGGAATCGGGCTTTCAATCTCCAAGCGCATCGTCGAGGCGCACGGCGGCGAGATAGGGGCTCGCAGAAATGGAAACGGCGGGGCGACGTTCCGGTTGTCCCTACCTATAGCGACGGAAGAGGCGCCAAGTGCAAACTGACACCTATGTGGTCCACATCGTGGACGATGAGGAGCCGGTCCGCAGGTCCCTCGGATTCCTGCTGAGTGTGATGGGTTTCAACGTGCGTGTTCACGATTCAGCGACAAGTTTCCTTGCTGCCGCCCCCGGCGCGGGCAACGCATGTCTCGTCACCGATCTGGGCATGCCCGACATGAACGGTGTTGAACTCCTGGAGCGGCTTAACGAGATGGGGGCAATGATGCCCTCAATCGTCGTGACAGGTCGCGGCGATGTACCGATGGCCGTGGCAGCGATGAGAGCAGGTGCCATCGACTTCATCGAAAAACCGTTCGAGGACGATGTGCTGGTCGATGCCATCAAACGCGCGGCAAGCAGTTTCGACGGAACTGCCAAGGAAGATGATGACACTTCAGCACTTCTGTCCCGACTCGAGCAATTGTCGGAGCGGGAGCGTGAAGTCCTGTCGGGCTTGGTCGGGGGACTGTCGAACAAGACCATTGCCTATGATCTCGACATCAACCCGCGAACTGTGGAGATTCATCGCGCCAACGTCATGTCGAAGATGCAGGCCAAGAGCCTCCCAGACCTTATAAGGATGGCAATCGCCATGGATTTGCCCGATGAGCGCGGGTGACTTCGTCGAATTCTCAATCCCCGCTTCGCTGTAGGACCGTTGCTCTTTTCTGCTGATCGATGTGATCGCGCGAGCAGAACAACCGAGTGCCTGCGGCAGTCGCCAAGTCTGCGTTTCCCGGTTTGCACCCGTTCAGTGCGACACCAGCACCGGCAGTGAGAATTGCTGGAGCAAGGATTTGGTCATTCCGCCGAACAAGGCTTCGCGGAACCGAGAATGACTGTAGGCCCCGGCCACGATAAGATCTGCCTCCTCCAATGCAGGAGAGGCAAACAATGCCTCGATCGGCGACAGGTCGCCGGCGTTAGACCACTTGTCGACATCGATCTTGACCCCATGGGCAAGCAGATGCTCACGAAGCATCTCAAGGTCCGCGTCCTCCCTATCGGCGGGCGGGTCGAATGCAAACGCTGTCACTTTCTGCGCGCTGGCGAGGATCGGCATGGCATCGTGCATCACGCGCGTGGCCTGAGCGCTGGGCGACCACGCGATTACGACTTCCTTGCCGATGGGCCGCGGCCTCCATCCTTGCGGCAGCACGATCATCGGCACCCCCGCCGTGATCAGGACCTGCTCAGGCACTCCGGAGAGGACTCTGCCAAAAGCCTCCTGGTTGGGCTGCGTAGCGATCAGCAGATCCGCATAGTGCGCGTAGAAGTCCTTCCATCCCGCCGCATCCCGATCCGCGATTTTATATCGGACGCGCACGTCCGAGCGATTGGCGCCGGCATGGAATGTCTCCTGCAAGCGATTTCGCGCGCTCGGCCCACTCACCCTCAAAGGCAGCAGCCGCATCGACGTCGACACCCGTCAGCCTTGCGCCATGAGCTCGTGCCAGCGAGAAGGCAAACTCCATTCGCGCGTCGTTGTCGGTGGAACCGTCGAGAAAGACCAGAATATCCTTGTAGCTCATCGCTCGCTCCCATCCCGCTTTAGACGTCTCAGAGGCATCCGGCATTGAACCGCCAGACTCGCGGAAGCGCTTTGAGTTGGATCAAACCGCTACATTCGCGCATACGACCCGCTACTTCAGGTAGGTACTTAACCAGCCCCTCGGCGATCAGACCGACATAGCGTATTGCACATTCGGAGGGTTCCGTGCTTGCGCCGCTTCCGCCACTGCAACCAAAAAATGATTTGGATCAAGGCGCGACTCCGCGTCGATCGTCATCGATTGCGGCAAATTACTCTCAGAATTCCCTGGCCGAAGGATTGCCGTCGTGCGCCTGTCCGCATTCGTGCTTGTTTTTATGGTTGCGATGTGGTGCCCTCGCGCCGCTCACGCGGCACAGCTTGGCATCCTGATCAATCTCTCCGAGCAAACCATGACCGTGAAAGTCGACGGTCTCTTTAACTACAGATGGTTGGTGTCCACCGCCCGGCGGGGGTATCGTACCCCAACCGGGCAATTCCATCCCATCCGGCTTGAGCGGGTCTGGTATTCAAGCAAATACGACAGTGCTCCTATGCCCTACTCGATCTTCTTCTATGGCGGGTATGCAATTCACGGCACCTGGGAGATCAGACGACTGGGCCGCCCGGTTTCACACGGATGCGTCCGGCTTCATCCAGACAATGCCCGAATCCTGTTTGGTCTGGTGAGATCGTATGGCCGGGGATCAACCGTGATAACGATCAGGCGCTGACGGCGCACGCGCAGGACGAATGGCCTTTTGACATGAATCAAGATGGCGTCGGACGCCTATGCTAAGCGTTTGTTTTTGGTCCGGGTGTCTTGGCGAAACGCGCCTCTAACGCCTGATCGTACCGTAATCTTGGATCGAGCACGGCAATCATGGCTTCCACCATCAAATCCCGCACCGCCCTTGTGGCCGACATAGGCGGCACCAACGCACGATTTGCGATCGCTGACATCGACGAACTCACGATCGACCATTTCGCCGCCTTCCGGTGCGACATGTTTCCTTCGCTCCAAGCCACGATCAAAGCTTATCTGGATTGCATCCCGCACCGGCCGTCCCTTGCCGGCTTCGCCATTGCCGGCCCTGTGTCGGACGAGACGATCCGCATGACCAACCTGCCCTGGTCCTTCTCGCGCAAGGATCTGTGCCTGGCGACTGGCGCGAAATACGTCCACGCGGTCAATGATTTCGAAGCGCTCGCGCTTGTCCTGCCCTTCCTGGGCCCACACGATCTTCTCAAGATCGGGGGAGGAGACCCGGTTGATCACGCGCCCAAGGTGGTGCTTGGACCAGGCACTGGCCTTGGAGTTGCCGGGCTTGTCTTCTCTCCATCGGGGTGGATCGCCGTTCCCAGCGAAGGCGGCCACATTTCCTTCGCAGCCGAAGATGCGGATGAACTCTCGCTTATCAAGCTCATCGCGAAGGACGAGGCACACATCTCGGCGGAACGTCTGATTTCCGGTCCGGCCCTTGTCAGGATTTACACGGCATTGGCGGAGACGCGGGGTGTCGCGGCGGAACTGACGTCAGCGCCTGAGATCGTGGAACAGGCGCTGCACGGCGAGGATCGTCTCGCGCTTGAGTCCCTCGGCTACCTCGAGAAATGGCTGGGCCGCTTTGCTGGGGACATGGCCCTTGCCTACAGCGCGCGCGGCGGCGTCTATCTCGGCGGTGGCATCCCCGCAAGAGTGTTCGACCCGTCGGAAGCGACGGCTTTCCGTCTGGCATTCTTCCACAGGGAGTATCAATCAAAGGGCCGCCTTTCGTCCTTCCTGGCACCGATACCGATCTATGTGATCAAGGCGCTTGACGCGGGCCTGCGTGGGGCAGCCGTCGCATTGTCCCGGGCAGAATTCTTGTCTTGAAAATTTGGGCACGTGCTGCGCGCCTCACTCAGCGCGTTTGACCCTCGCTGCCGGCGGATAAGGCGGCCGCGTTGAGAGCCAGGACTTCCTCGCGGCGGCAAAGCTCAAAGCCCGGTTTCATGACGGCGGCGGCACCGGCGGCGATGCCCAAGCGGAATGCCTCCTCCGGAGTCCGCCCTTCTGAAAGTGCCCAAACCATCGCTCCAAGGAAGCTGTCGCCAGCGCCGAGGGCGGAGCGCACGCGCACATGGATCGCAGGCACACGCAGGACACCCCGGGCACTGGCGAGGAGCGCGCCGTCGACCCCCATGGTGATCGCAACCAACTCGGCCGCGCCGCTGGCCACGATGTCGGATGCAGCCTGGCGAACACCGGCCTCGTCGAGCTTGCGGCCGACGAACTGCTCCAATTCCCCAAGGCTCGGTTTCACCAGATACAACCGCGACTGCTTCAGCGTCGTTTGAAGCCCGATGCCGGAACTGTCGAGAATGAATTTCGCGCCGCGAGCAGATGTCAGCTTCGCCATTCGAGCGTAGATGTCGGGAGGCGCATCCGTGGGGAGGCTGCCGCTCGCGATGACGTACTGTCCCTTATGGGATGCAACGAGATCCAGACAAGGCTCCAATTCCCGAGGCTGCACGGGAGGTCCTTCGGGGACAAAACGATATTCGAGGCCGGTGCTGCGCTCCCGAACCATAAAGCTGATCCTCGTCTGACCTTGGATCGGGATGAGGTGACTGGCTATCCCTTCGGCTTGCAGCAGGCGGGTCAACAGCGAGCCCGTTTCTCCTCCCGCCAGAAAATAGGCTTCGGCCTCTCCTCCCAGAGCTGTGATCACGCGCGCGACGTTGATACCGCCGCCGCCGGGATCATACCTGACATTGGAGGTTCTGACCTTGCGGACCGGGCGCACCGTCTCCGTCTCGCTCGATATATCGACCGCCGGATTGAGTGTTATGGTCAGGATCGACTTCAATGGACGCTCGCCAAATGAAGACCTGTCACCGGATCGAACATCTTGGCGCGACCCATATCGACATCGAAGCGGAATTTGGTTCCCACGGAAATCTTGTCTTGCGGATCGACCCGTCCGATCGCCTCGATCCCGCCCAGGGTGAACACAAGCAGTGTATCCGGGCCGGTGGGTTCGACGACGTCGATCGTCCGGTCGAACGAGAAGGTCTCCGATCCAGGCCGGTGCGCGCCCTCTCGAACCATCGCCTCCGGCCTCAAGCCGAGTATGAGTTCGCGGCCGAGATAAGGCCTTGCGGCATCATGGAGGTTTCTTGGGATTGGAAAGTGGACTGCTCCCGCCGGATCGTCCACCTGTAGCCGGAGGCCGCTCTGTTCGACCACGCGTCCTTTGAACAGATTCATCGAAGGAGATCCGACGAAACCCGCGACGAAGAGATCGACGGGCCTCTCATAAATATCCTCGGGCGACCCGAACTGGCGGATATGGCCGTTGTCCATCACGGCGATGCGCGAGGCCAGCGTCATCGCCTCGATCTGGTCGTGGGTCACATAGACGATCGTCTTGCCGAGGCGCTGATGGAGCCGCTTGATCTCGGTGCGCATTTCGATGCGCAGCTTGGCATCCAGGTTCGACAACGGCTCGTCGAACAAAAAGACCGCCGGCTTGCGCACCAGGGCACGGCCCATCGCGACCCGCTGGCGCTGGCCGCCGGAAAGCTGGCCCGGCTTGCGGTCGAGCAAGGTTTCGATGTGGAGCAACCCGGCCACTTCGGCAAGTGCCACCGTTTGCTCACTCTGCGGCACGTGACGTGTCACCATGCCGAAGTTCATGTTGTCGCGCACGGACTTGGTCGGATAAAGCGCGTAGGACTGGAACACCATCGCGATATCCCTGTCTTTAGGCGGGATGTCGTTGACCAGATCGCTGCCGATGAATATCTCACCGCCGCTCAGAGTTTCGAGGCCCGCGATCAGGTTGAGCAGCGTGGATTTCCCACATCCCGAGGGGCCCACCAGCACGATGAACTCGCCCTCGCGGATCGACATGTCGATCCCCTTGATCACCTCGGTCGTGCCGAATTTCTTCCATACCTTGTCGAGCCGGATGCTGGCCATGATTTATCCTTTGACGGCTCCCGCAGCCAATCCGCGAACGAAGTACTTGCCGGCCAATACGTAAACGAGCAGCGTCGGCAACCCTGCGATGATCGCAGCCGCCATGTCGACATTGTATTCCTTCACGCCCGTTGAGGTATTGACGACGTTGTTGAGCGCGACAGTCACAGGATTGCTGTCGCCGACTGTGAAGGCCACGCCGAACAGGAAGTCATTCCATATCTGGGTGAACTGCCAGATGACCGTGACAACGATCGCGGGCAGCGCCATGGGCAGCACGATCTGGGAAAAGATGCCGAAGAATCCGGCGCCGTCGATCTTGGCGGCCTGCACGATGCCGTCCGATACCCCCATGAAGAAGTTGCGGAAGAACAGCGTCGTGAAGGCCAAGCCGTAGACGGTGTGAACGAGAATGAGCCCAGTGACCGAACCGGCCAGCCCCAGCACGCCCAGCGTGCGGGCCATCGGCAGCAGCACCACCTGGAACGGAATGAAGGCCCCGAACAGCATTAGCGCAAAGATCGTGTTGGCGCCTGGGAAGCGCCATTTGGTCAGCGCGTACCCGTTGACGGCGCCTAGCGCGGTCGAGATCGCCACCGCGGGAACCACCATCAGGACGGAGTTCCACATATAGGGCTTGAGCCCGTCGCACCGCACGCCGACGCAGGCCGAGCCCCAGGCCTTCAGCCAGGCGTCGAAGGTGATTTGCCTGGGCAAGCTCACAAGTGTCCCGGTTCGAATTTCGTCGAGCGACTTCAGCGAGGTGGCCATCATGATGAACAGCGGCAGCAGATAATAGAGGCAGAAGGTGCCGAGCACCGCAAACAGAAGGATTCGCATCAAGCGGTGACGCAATCCCTTCGGCCTCACGATTCCAGCAGGCGCCGGCTGGGTCATTTGCTGGCCCCCCGCAATTCGGAATAGAGGTAGGGGACAATGACCGCGAGGATCGTCGCCAGCATCATGACGGCGCTTGCCGCGGCGGTGCCGAGTTCGCTGCGCTGGAACGCGAAGGAGTACATGAAGGTGGCCGGCATATCGGTGGCGTAACCCGGCCCGCCCCCGGTGAGCGCGACGACAAGGTCGAAGCTCTTGATCGCCAGATGGGCCAGGATGATGAAGGATGACAGGAATACCGGCCGCATGATCGGCAGCACGACGCTGGCATAGGTGCGCAACGGACCGGCGCCATCGATTGCCGCGGCCTTGATGATCTCGTCGTCGACCGAGCGAAGGCCGGCCAGGAACAGAGCCATCACATAACCCGAGGACTGCCAGACGCCGGCGATGACGACGGTGTAGATCGCCATCTGCGGGTTCACCAGCCAATCGAAATGGAAATTGGCAAATCCCAGGCTGTGCATCAGCCGCTCTATGCCCAATCCGGGATTGAGGATCCACTTCCACGCGGTGCCCGTGACGATGAACGAGAGCGCCATCGGATAGAGGTAGACGGTCCGGATCACCCCCTCGATCCGGATGCGCTGGTCAAGGAGGATCGCGAGCAGCACTCCGATGACGGTGCAGAGCGTGATGAACAAGGTGCAGAAGATGAAGAGGTTGCTGAGTGCCACTTGCCAGCGCGGCGTGGCCCAAAGGCGGATGTACTGGCTGAGCCCGTCAAGCGTGTAGCTAGGCAGCACTCCGGAGCGGGTGAAGGAGATGTAGACGGTCCACGCGATGAAGCCGTAGACGAAGAACAGGCTTGCTGCGAAGAGCGGCGAGACGACGATTTTCGGCAACTGGCGCTCAAGGATACGACGCGCCGCCAATCCCCGCTTGGCCGCCTGTGACATTCCTCAAATTCCCCGCTCGGTAGCTTTACGATCGGCGATTTTACGCAATCGCCAGCGGTGTTGTTTCGACATCGTGCCGCAGCCCATGAGGACCGGGCCGCGCCCGCGGCCCAGCCCTGCCTGTCATTACTCGGTCTGTGCGCGCTTGACGGCCGCGGCCAGTTCCTTGACCGCATCCGCCGAGCTCATGTCCGAGTTGAAGAACTTCGTCACGAGATCGAGGAACTCGCCGCGCACGCTGCGCGGCACCGCCATCTCATGTGCAACCGACGGAACAAGCGTGTTGTTCTCGATGGCCGCTAGCAGATCCTCGTGCGACTTCACCGCGCAGGCATCGAACTTGTCGAGGCTGACATCCGTGCGCGCCGGAATGGAGCCTTTTGCGAGATTGAATGTCTCCTGGAAGCCGGGCGACATAATCAGGCTCGCCAGCACCTTTTGACCCTCCAGCCGGTCTGCGCCGTGCACCTTGAAGAAGGTGAAGCTGTCTGCATTCAGGTTGAATGCGCCACCAGGAGTGGGAGCGCAGACGAAATCGACGCCGGGCTTCTTGCCCGCCGCCAGGAACTCGCCTTTGGCCCAATCGCCCATGATCTGGAACGCAGCCTCGCCTCGCATGACCATGGCAGTGGCGAGGTTCCAGTCGCGGCCCGAGAAGTTCGCGTCGACATAGCCGCGCAGCTTGCGCAGTTGGTCGAACGACTTGACCATGGTATCGCTCGTCAGCGCGTTCGGATCGAGTTCAACCATTGCCTTGCGGTAGAAGTCGGCGCCACCGATGCCTAGCACGACGTTCTCGAAGATAGTGGCGTCTTGCCAAGGCTGGCCACCGTGGGCCAGAGGCGTGATACCGGCAGTCTTCAACTTGTCAGCGTCGGCGTTGAATTCGTCCCATGTCTTGGGCATCTCGCTGATGCCGACCTTGGCCAGCACCGCCGGGTTGGCCCAGAACCAATCGACCCGATGGATATTCACGGGCGCGGCAACATACTTGCCGTCATATTTCATGATGGCCGCCAGAACCGGCGGCAGGACCTTGTCCCACTGCTCCTTTTGGGCGACCTCGTCAACGTCGTTGAGCACATCCTGCCGTGCCCATTCCTGAATGCCTGGCCCCTTCAGCTGGACGGCAGCAGGCGGATTGCCGGCGACAACGCGGGCGCGCAGCGCTGTCATCGCGGCATCGCCGCCGCCGCCGGCAATCGGCGAGTCGATCCAGGTTCCGCCTTGGCTCTCGAACGATTTCTTCAGTTCGCCGACGGCCTTCGCCTCGCCGCCGGACGTCCACCAGTGAAGCACCTCGACGGTGCCGCCCGCATGGGCGGCCGTGGTTGCCATCAAGAGGCCAAGTCCAAACGCGATCGCCGTAGTTTGTTTGAGAAGATGCATTTCATTCCTCCCTCCGAGTGGGCCTTTACATTGCTCTTCTCCGGTGGCCGTTTCTTTGATTTGAATCAGATTTGGCGCCAGCCGCCGCGCGGAGCAACGTTCGGCGACTGCCGGACGGGATGGCGTGCGAAGGCGGAGCAATCGCGCCGAGCAAGGTGGTTCACGAGCGCGTTCGCGTATCCTACCTTACGCCCAGCTTGTCGTTCTTCTCGCGCCACCTCGGCCCGGGGCCGCGCATATAGTGAAGCTCGGGCCGATAGGGATCGAACAGGTCTCTCACGAATCTGCGCAGCGCGGCTGCAGCAGACACGCGACCGGAGGATATGCTCATGCCGATTGTCGTTACGATGCCTCGTGATGCGGGATGAAAGTAGAGGATCATAGGCCCTCTCCTTAAGTATGCCGTTGCGATGAATGTTGCCGTCGCTCGATTTTCGATATCGGCAGGTCTCAACTTTCAACGCAAAGAGGGCTTTCAAACAATTCGGTTTTTTCCCTAGGCAATTCTCCTAAGTAATCCCACGCACTGGAAGGAAATGATATCAGAATGCCAGTGCCGAGGTATGGGCTCCAACAGGCGTGCGCCTGGATGTCCGGCCGACCCACCGGCGCGATCGAAATTGGCGCGATCGGAATGTGCAGGACCGATAATAGCCCGTTCAGCCGTGGGAGACCGCATGACCAACGTGGGCCGAGCCACGCCGCCCGCAGGGGTTCGGCGTAAATTGCTCGTGTGACGAAGGCTCAACCAAGTGCAGCGAGCTGCCGCTGTCCTCCGCTGTCTCCAACTCGGCAACATCAGCATATAGTGTCCAGTTGCAGATTTTTTTCGCGCGTTCGTACCGTCGCTCAGCGGCCTGGAATGCGCGGTCCAGATTGCGCGCTCGCCGAATTTCGACTGTGCCTTGCGGGCACTTGAATTGATGGCCATTCGAATTGAGGAGGTTCTTGAAGAACGTCACGCGATAGCTGGTCATGGGATTATACCTAGTCGCTCACCGAAAACTGATCGACTGATAGCGAACTGCTGAGCGGCCGTTATTGATTTGAAGCAAATCCTCTCGAGATAAGCTTCTGGCGCGAATGGGCGGCACATGCGAATTGTCCTTGGGTCGCGCCCTCAGTCCAACAACGGCAAATTTCCGCGGTGGAATTCGCCACTTCTCGCATCGAGCGCGAGTAGCCATCAATTACGCCGTGGTCGAACTGGTCATTGATCCGCGGTCGTCACCACGACATGGAACTCCCGCGCCGGGGTGGCCAGGTCCTGGCAAGCCTTCACCGGGCTGCGGCCTCAGCTGAATGTCCTTGATGATGCGGGCGACGTGCGCGCTGGTTCGGCCGTATGGATCGCCTTTCAGGAAAGCCACGGCCTTCGAGCGTGCGCGCTGCTCGCTCGTTCAAAATAATCCAATTCTGCCTTTTACCGGAGGATCTTGCATGATGCGTGCTGTCGGTTGCCAATGCCAATGGCAAGGCGACGCCGACCGCAGCCCATCGACGCCTCTCGCACCAGCATGTCGCGACGACTTTGATCCCGGTCAATTGCCGGGCGCCCCAATCATGGCAAAGTTTCGGGTCAATTCATCAGGTGTGGAATTGCCATGCAGATTGAGCCGCAGATACGGTTCCGCGGAATGGAACCCTCAGCCTCGATAGAAGAGGTGGTTCGCGAACGGATTGGCAGGCTGACCCGCTTCCATGACCGAATAACGTCATGTGCGGTCCTGGTGGAGGCTCCGCACAGGCACGGCCACAAAGGGCGCATCTACCGTGTGCAGGTCGACGTCACTGTTCCCGGACTGGAAATCGTGACCGGCAGGGAACACGAGGAGAACCGCGCTCACGAAGATGTCTACGTCGCGATCAGGGACAGCTTCAACGCGGCACAACGCCAGTTGGAAGATCACGTCCGCAAAAGCAGTGGCTATCGGGTCAAGTCCCATCCCGAAACGCTACGCGGCACGATTGCCCGGCTGGTGCCCGAAGAAGGTTATGGATTCATTGTGGCACAGGATGGACGGGAGTTCTTCTTTCGCCGCGAGAGCATGGCGTCAGAAAAGCAATGGTCTGCGTTGACCAAGGGAGTGGAGGTTCGCTTTTCGGAGCGCGCCGGCGCACAGGGTCCCCATGCGTCAGCTGTGACCATTGCTTCGTAAAGCTGAGCCGCCGGACAGGGGAGTTAACAATGAAACCAACGACTACCTGGGTACTGATCGCTGATGGCGCTCGCGGTCGCATCGTGCGCAATCTGGAGGCAACCGGTGACGCCGCAGATAGGCTGCATGATCTGACTTTCGAGACCGACCAGAAGCAGTTGCGCGAGATCATGGCTGACCGGCCGGGGCGCAGCTTCGCCTCTGAAGGGTCTCGCCGCTCCGCCATGGAGTATCATTCAGATCCTGTTCGTGAGCAGGAGGCGGCCTTTGCCGACATGCTGATCGAACAACTGGAGCGCCGCCATGCCGCCCATGAGTTCGACAGACTGGCGATCGTGGCAGAACCGCGAATGCTTGGACTGCTCCGTCAGAAGCGCTCTCCGAAGCTCAGCGCTGCGGTCATAAAGGAAGCTGCGAAGGATTGGACAAAGTTGTCCCCCGCAGGATTGCACAAGGCGATCGTCGACCTCGGCGTCGCAACTCCGCAGCATAGCGAGGCACCATGAAGGGGCGGATCTTCGTTATCGGCGCATCACTCAGCGGCATCGATGCCTTGACTGAACTGGTGTCAAAATTGCCCAAGCCATTCCCTGCGCCCATCTTCATCGCGCAGCATGTGGCGTCCCACAGCCCCGGCATGCTGCCTTACCTGCTCAGCAAGGCTGGACCGCTCCCAGCCGTTCATCCCAAGAATGCGACCCTGTTCGAGCGTGGCATAATCTATGTCGCGCCGCCGGACCGACACATGCTGATCCAGAAGGGTTACATCCGCCTTTCACACGGCCCCCACGAGAACCTGGCGCGGCCGGCGATCGATCCGCTCTTTCGCTCCGCCGCAGCCACTTACGGGCCAGCGGTTGTTGGCGTGGTTCTGACCGGGCAGCTTAACGATGGAACATCGGGACTGCTTGCGATCAAAGATTGCGGCGGATACACAATCGTCCAGGAGCCTCGCGAAGCGACGGCCCGTTCAATGCCGCTCAGCGCGATCCGGCACATGAAGGTGGATAAAGTCTGCACCCTGGACGAGATGGCGCGCCTTTTCATCGAGTTGGCTTTCGATGACCCGCCAGGGGATCGCGACGAACGCCTGCCCAGTTTGATGGAGATCGAGAATCGCATCGCGGAAGGGATCTTCAAGGTAGATGATTGGTGGGCACTCGAGCAGTTGAGCATCCCATCAGGGCTGAACTGTCCGACTTGCCGCAGTGCGCTCTATGAGCTGAAAGATCAGCGCGTTTTGCGCTATCGTTGTCGATCGGGACACGGATTTTCCGCTCAGAGCCTGTTGAGCGGCCAGGCCGAGGCTCGTGAAAACTATCTGTCATCATTGTTTGGTGCCGTCATTGAAGAGGCGACCCTAGCTAAGCGCTTGGGCTCCGTACCGGTGTTTGCTGACGATACTTACACGGCTGAAAGCCTGTTGCGCCGCGTTGCCGGCCTGGATCGTCAGGCTGACCAAGTCTCCGAATGGCTGCACGCGATGACAGACCTGGTAGAGCCGGAACCATCCATGGGTCCGCCGGCGGTTTGAACCGACGCTGTTCAGAAGCTGCAGCTTATTACCGATCCCGCATCGGCAGCATCACGGCACAACAACGACAGTGCAAGGCGCCAAGCTCACCAATTTTTGCGAGACGCTCCCCATAAGCAATCCGGTCAGTCTGCCGCGGCCGCGCCGGCCAACCACGATGGCATCCACCTTCTCCCGCTGTGCGAATTCGATGATCACTTCGGCGGGATCACCCCAGCCTGATTGGGTGTGAACGACCGAAACGCCCGCCCTTTCGGCAACAGTCCTTGCCTGCCGCAGCAGCCGATCAGAAAACCCTTCGATCGCGTCGGCGACGTTTCCGCCCGTGCGAACTGCTTCACGTCTTCGGATAGGGTTTCGCCAACCGTGAGAATGGACAGCCTGCTGCCCATGGCTCGCGACAGATTCGCGGCCACGCTCGTTGCCCGGCTCGCGCTCTTCGAACCATCCGTCGCCAGCAGAATATGCTGCATCAATCGCCCTCCGACCTGCGCCCGATCAGCATTGCCGCTGGTCGGCGTCCATTGCTCTGGTTAGCTCAACGCCGCATTTTTCCGGAATTTGCCGATCCGGCATTGACAAGCGTCAAGTCGCATATGGCCGGGTGATCTTCATTGCTGAAATGCAACCGACCAGCTGCGGCATGACATCAGCGCAGGCGAACGCGTTGCCCCGACCTCCGTCACGCACACTGAGCACCGCAGGTTTGATTTCTGCCTTTCTTGACGCGCATCAATCAAGATGGCGACGAACGCGGATATTCTTTCCGAGCTACTCTACGAAAAGGGGGGCATGGTGAGGTCCCTGTTCGCCCGCGCGGCACTTATCGCTGGTTTGGCCGGGATTAATATGCCGGTAGCTGTCGCCGGCACCATCGTGCCTGACGCAATCGGCTACACCTACAATCTTGACGAGACCGATGACGCCAAGATCTGCGAAATCACACTCGACATGCAAAATCCCGCGACGCCGGAATTGGTCGAGTTCACCGCATTCGCCGGCTACGACAAGTCGAATGCATCCGTCGCAATCGGCTTCATAACGATGGCCGCGCACCAACCACTATCGGAAGAGCTCCAGCTCTTGGATCTGTCGGCTGCAACATTCACATTCCATACTTTCCGGTCCGCGGACGATATGGATTACGAAGTCCACAAGGACGGCGGGATCATGGCAGCGACACTCGACCGGGTCGTAGCCAGTAACTTCCTGCAAGCGTTCGTCGGCGGGGACTTCGAATTGACCTTGGCGACCGCGGGAAGCACGTGGTCCTACAAAATCTCCGCAGCCCCACCGGCCGAGGTTCAAAACGGCTTTGCAAAGTGCCTTGAGGAATTGCTGCGGTCATCCGTGTCGCTCCTGGATGAAGCGGGCGGTTACATCGCGCTGTGACACAACCGCGGAACGGCACATCCGTTGGTGAATACAAATGAGGAGCGTGGCAAGGAATTGATGGATGCATTGCGGACGCGCCGTGCGGTGCGGGTGTTCACGGGCGAGCCTGTCGACGACATTACCGTTGAAGAGCTTGTCGGAGCGGCCGTTCTTGCGCCAAGCGCCATCAATCTTCAGCCTTGGGCCTTTGCCATCGTGCGCGGAACAGAACACCTGCATGCGCTGTCGGCAGAGGCGAGCCGCTACGCGCTGGCGCATCTGCCCGCCGGTTCGCCGCTTGCCACGCATGTCGCTGATCCTGCCTTCGAGATATTCCACGGCGCGGCCGCGCTCGTCGTCATCTGCGCCATCGACGGCGAAAGGCAGTCATCCGAGGATTGCTGCCTGGCCGGCGAAAATTTCATGCTGGCAGCGCATGCGAAAGGCCTGGGCACATGCTGGATCGGCCTTTCACGTGCGTGGCTGAACGACCCGTCCGTCAAGGCCGAACTCGGTATCCCCGCCGACTGGCACCCGACTGCGCCGATCGTTCTTGGCCATCCATCGGCTCTCCCGGCGCCGACACCTCGCAAGAAGATCAGGATCGTTTGGTGCCGGTGACGCCGGTGCCAATTCCACCTTGCGATCAATGGCATGGAGCGGCACGCGAGCTTCGTCTCCGAGTCTGAACCACGCCCGTCAAGGTCCGTCTAGTTGATCCGTTTGTGCAAGCCGCCGCTGATCATGGGTCCGCTTCGGAAAGCAGAGCCGAGGGATTGTAGGACCGCATGAAAATGCGACGCTCGATGCGTCCATCTCCCGTGTTTTCAAATCCATATCGCGATTTGATCTGAGACAAAGAATCCCTGAACAGAACATGGTAAATAATTAATCAAAATGCTTTTGTTCAAGTAGGGAAGGGCGTAGCTATGTCAAGTGTAAGTCTTGTCCGCACGGGCGGTAAATTAGTTGCCTCGGTAGTTTTGCTTGTGACGGTTGCCGGGTGCTCGCAGACCACGGGCTCTATTGGAACCTCCAGCAACCCACATCCGAGCGTACCTCAATGTCATCGCTCGGTTCCGTTCGGCGAATTCGACCCAAACTGCGACGAGCCGCGAGTTGGCTTCAGGAACTTCTCGCCGCCTCCGATCGTCACCGGCTTTCAGATGCGAACCTATCTCCCGCCCTCTAGGGTTGGGCGCCCTTGAGCGGGGAGACTTCCCTCCAGCATCGACAGGACGCAACCCAGCCTCGCAAAGGAGAAGAGCAGGCCATCCATCCCGAATCCGTGCCTAGCCTTCCCGACGTCGAGCTTCCGGGCATCGGCATTGCGGTCGGCTGGCTGTCCGGCCTGCTTCTCTTGGGTGTGATTGTCAGCTTTGCACTTCACTTCGGCGACCTTCAGGTTTTCCTTTCCACCCTGAAATCCGCCGATCCCCTCTGGCTTGCCGCAGCGGTTGCATTTCAGATGTCCACCTATGCCTGTGCCGCTGCCGTCTGGTTGAGGATTCTTTCGCGTGCCGGAATCCGGCAGTCGTTTGCTGGCCTGTTCAAGCTTGCGGTCGTCCAGCTTTTTGCAAATCAGGCGCTCCCCTCCAGCGGCTTGAGCGGCACGATGATCGTCGCGAAAGGGCTGGCGCGGCGGGGAGTGGCCCCATCGCTGGTCATGACAGCGCTGCTGGTTGACGCCTTCTCCTACTATGCGAGCTACCTGCTAGTCGGTCTATTGGCCTTCGCGATTTTGTGGCACAGCGGCGACCTCGGCGCAGCCTGGTTTCCGCTTGCGATCGCTTTCGTCATCGTTCTTCTGGCGTTGGTCCTCGCCACCTTCCTCCTGATCCGGCGACCAGGGCGAATTATCCCGGAGGCCGCGCTTCGCTGGCCGCCGGTGGCGAAGATGGCTCAGATTCTCGCCAGCGCCCGCGCAGACATGCTGCGCGACGGAAAACTCATCCTTGAAGCGTTCCTTCTGCAGATTGGCGTCTTTCTTCTGGACGCGGCGACATTATGGATCGCCGCCCGCTCGATCGGGCTCGCCGTTGATCCGATCAGCGCATTCCTGAGCTTCGTCCTGGCTTCAGGGGTGGCAACGCTCTCGCCAATCCCCCTCGGCCTGGGCACTTTCGAGGGAACCTGCACAGGCCTGCTCCACGTTATGGGAAGCGGCATCGAAGGCAGTCTCGCCGCCACCTTGATCCTGCGCGGTTTCACACTCTGGCTGCCGATGGTCCCAGGCCTTTGGCTGATGCGAAGCGAAATGGTTGGGACGACCCAGCATGATAACGAGCAGTGATACTGCTACTTAGTCCAAGTGGGCAGCCATGCGGCAGTAACACCAAAATCGCAATCGCCTCACGCTTGCCCCGGCCACGTGTCAGGATTCCGCGAGGACGCGAATATTGTCCCAAACTCGAACTGTACCGGGTGCGTTCTCGGCGACCACCCGTACGGCGTCTTTTACATGGTGGGCCCTGGCCGTCCCGTTCAGCGTGACGACGCCATCGCGAACGACAATGTCGACCGAAGCACCCGGCGCCCACGGCTGTCGCGCAATCTCGTCCGCAATCTTCTTGCGAATTATCAGGTCGTCCAGGACTGGTTGGGGAGGCTCGCCTTTCAGCCGAGCCAAGGTCGACAACAGATTGGCGCGGCTCACCATACCGATCACCTGTCCGTCCCGAACGACGGGCACCCGTTTGATCCCCCTGGTTTCCATGATCTCAACGATCTCTCTGACAGAGGTATCCGGGCCAACGCTCACCAGGTCGCGGCTCATCACGTCTTCCACTTTGCGTCCGTGCTCGCGCGCATAGTGATGCGCCAGCTTGTCCGCATCGAGCCAAAGATCGAGCCAACGCGAGCGATGGTCCGCTGTACCGAGTTCCTTGCGGTGCAGCAGGTCATGTTCGGTCATCATTCCGACGAGCTTCCCGTTTGCAGTCACGACCGGCAGTCCGCTGATCCCGCGTTCAACCATCAGGCGCGCCGCATGGGCGACGGTGCTGTCTGGGCGCACTGTTATTGCGCCGATCGTCATGATGTCGCTGGCTTTCATTGTGCCTGCTCCGATTTCCTTGCTGCTTCTGCCGCAGCGATCTGGCGTTTTACCGCAATGAAACTGTCCGGACTCACGGAAATAGAATCGATACCGCACTCGACCAGGAAGGCGGCAAACTCGGGATGGTCGCTGGGCGCCTGACCGCAGAGACCGATCTTGGCGCCCGCCTTTCGTGCCGCGGCGATGACGCTGGAAATCATCCACTTCACCGCTAGATCCTGCTCGTTGAACAACGTAGCCAGGTCGGCCGAATCCCGGTCGACGCCGAGAGTCAGTTGCGTAAGGTCGTTCGAGCCGATCGAGAATCCGTCGAAGCGTGTTGCGAACTCGGCCGCCAGGATCACATTCGACGGGACCTCGCACATGACGAAGACCTCGAGCCCATCCTCTCCGCGGCGCAAACCGTTCTCGGCCATCACTTCCAGCACACGGTCGGCCTCGTGCGTGGATCGGCAGAACGGAATCATCACGACGACGTTGCGGAAACCCATGTCGTTGCGTAGACGACGGATAGCACGGCATTCGAGCGCGAACCCGTCCCGGTAGCGCGGCGAGTAATAGCGGGCGGCGCCCCTGAAGCCGATCATCGGGTTTTCCTCTTTCGGCTCGAACTGTGCGCCACCGATCAGCCCGGCATATTCGTTCGTCTTGAAATCGCTCATGCGAATTATGACCGGTTTGGGGTAGAGCGCGGCGGCAATTCGCGCCAAGCCGCGCGCCAGGCGGTCGACGAAGTACTCGGCCTTGTCCGGGTAGCCGACCGTCAACTCGGCAATCTCTCGCCTTGCGGCCTCGTCGTTGAGCTCGTCGTAGCGTAGGAGCGCCATCGGATGAACGCGGATGTGGTTGCTTACCACGAACTCCATGCGGGCGAGGCCGACACCGTCCGCCGGCAGGCGCCACCAATGCATGGCCGCTGCCGGGTTCCCAAGGTTCAACATCAGCTTTGTGCGGGTCTGCGGGAGGTTGCCCACCTCGACCGTTTCAGCTTCGAACGTTGCCGTCCCTTCATAGACAAAGCCCTGGTCTCCCTCCGCGCAGGACACCGTCACTTCCTGCTCGTCATGCAGCAACGCAGTGGCGTTGCCGGCGCCGACAATCGCCGGCAGCCCCAGTTCACGGCTGACAATAGCCGCATGCGACGTACGACCGCCATGGTCGGTGATGATCGCGGCGGCTTTCTTCATCACCGGCACCCAATCCGGATCCGTAGTGCGGGTGACGAGAACCGAACCATCGACAAAGTTGCCGATGTCGCGGGGGTCTTCAATTAAACAGACGCGGCCTGCTACCACCGCGTCGCCAACGGCGAGGCCGCTCAGAATCCTCCGCCCGGCCTTGACGATCCTGTAGGATTTGAATGCCGCCGCCTGACGGCGCGACTGAACCGTCTCCGGCCTGGCCTGGACTATGAAAATCTCCCCCGTCTCACCGTCCTTGGCCCATTCCATGTCCATCGGGCAGCCATAGTGGGCTTCAATCGCGGCAGCCCATCTGGCGAGCGTTAGGATTTCCGCATCCGCCAGCACGAAGGTCATGCGCTCCGCCTTGGAGGTTGGAACATTGCGCGTCGGCTGTTCGCCCGCGGCGTAGATCAGCTTTTGCTCCTTGCCGCCGCGCTTCTTGCCGATGATCGGCACCACGGCCGTATCCACCAGCAGCGGTTTGAAAACCTGGTACTCATCGGGATCGATGATGCCCTGCACGACGTTCTCGCCCAGCCCCCAACTGGCGTCGATCAGCACCACATCCTTGAAGCCTGTCTCCGTGTCGATCGAGAACATCACGCCCGATCCGCCGATGTCAGACCGGACCATCTGCTGAACACCGATCGAGAGGGCAACGCTCATATGGTCGAAGCCCTGCGCCTTGCGGTAGCTGATCGCTCGGTCGGTGAAGAGTGAGGCGTAGCAGCGGCGGCAGGCGGCGAGCAGAGCCCTCTCGCCGCGAATGTTCAGGAAGGTTTCCTGCTGGCCGGCAAAGCTGGCGCCCGGCAGGTCTTCGGCGGTTGCACTGGAACGGACCGCGACATCGACTTCCGGCCTGCCAGCGCGTTGGCAAAGTTGCCGATAGGCGGCGGTTATTTCGTCGGCTATTTGCTCGGGCCAGTCACCGTGCAAGAACAGCTCTCGAATGGCCTTCCCCGCTTCGTCGAGAGAAATTTTGCCTTCGTCCAGACCGGCGAGAAGGCGGCGCATTCCCCCCTCAAGACCATTGGCCTGGACGAACGCCCAATAGGCCTCGGCCGTGGTCGCAAAGCCGGGAGGAACGCGAATACCCTCCGAACTCAATGCGCGGACCAGTTCGCCCAACGACGCGTTCTTGCCGCCTACATGGGCAACATCATCTCGTCCGATGTCCTCGAACCAGACGATCCGTGGATTGGGTTGCACAGCCATGATCTCACCTCCGAAACCAAAGCCCACTGTGCCGCCTCTCGCTTTTGGCGACTTTGATCCCCGTCAAGATGAGCCGAAACACGTCCCGTCGGCGGGCGTCGCTAGACCGCGAACAGCCCTGCCCGTGCTTGCCCAAACCTGACCAAGGTAATGAACGTCATACGCTGCCGCGGCTGCGCCGACCTCACATCATGGCGGCGCTGATCTTGCGGAAACGCATGATGGAGAGGGCGAAGAATACGCCGCCGACGATCCCGACGATCGCAAACTGCGGCCAGACCACGTCAATGCCGGCGCCCCGGTAGAGGATAGCCTGCGCGAAGCTTACGAAATGGGTCGAGGGTGATAACTGCATGACCGCGCGTAAGAACGCCGGCATGCTGTCGAGTGGCGTGTTGCCACCGGACAGGATGTTCATTGGCAGAGCAACCAGGACAAACAGGAGCCCAAGCTGCGGCATCGAGCGGGCCACCGTGCCCAGGAAGATGCCGATGGCTGTTGCGAAGAACAGATAGATCGTGACGCCCGCCATGAAGAGCGGAATGGAGCCGATGATCCGAATTCCGAGCAGCGTCTCTATCACCAGCCAGAGCGACAGGCCGACCGCGACGGTGATCACCAGGCCGTTCGCCCATACCTTGGCAGCCGCGATTTCAAAAGGCGTGAGCGGCATGATCAGCAGATGATCCATCGTGCCGTGCTCCCGTTCGCGGATGATCGCCGCGCCGGCAAGTATGATCGCCAGCATGTTGACGTTGCCGATGATAGCCATGACCGCATTGAAGAGTTGCGTGGTGAGATTGGGATTGAAGGCGACCCGGACGGCGAGATCCACTGGTTCGCCCTTCGAAGGTTCCGCACTCCTGGCGGAGCGGGCGATTTCGTGAGCGATGATCTCCTGCAGATAGCTGGCGCCAATGCCGGCCTGCATCATCGCGGTGGCGTCGACATTGACCTGTATGACCGGTTGGCGACCAGACAGGATGTCGCGCTCGAAATGCGGCGGAATATCGAGGACGAACGTGCTGCGGGCCGTGTCCATCAGTTCATCGACCTGACCGGCGACGGCCTCCATCGGGGAGCTGAAATAGGGCGGCAGCAACGCCGCGGCAATCGCGCGCGAAAGCGCCGAATGGTCCTCGTCGACGATGGCGACGGAAGAATTGTGGGCTTCCTGCGATGGGCTTTCGGCCTGCGCATAGACTGCCAACGTGAAGGAGTAGATGACGAAGCCGAAGAGGACGAAATCGCGCGAGAAGCTGCGGAGTTCCTTGGTGCCGAGCCAGAAGATGTTCGCCAGTTGCTCCATGGCATCATGGCTCCTGGCGGCGCAGGAACGCCAGGCTGATCAAGATGAGGATGGGAATGAAGACAGCGAGTGCCAACAGGCTTCCGGCGAGTTCCTGGAGGCCGAGCGCCTTGGTGAAGGTGCCGACCGAGATGCGCAGGAAATACATCGCGGGGAAGGTATGGGCCATAAGGGCCGGAAAACCCGCCAGCGAGGAGACGGGCGCCAACATGCCGGAGAATTGCACGGCGGGCAGCGAGGTCATGATCCCCGCGACGAAGAGCGCGGCAATCTGGGTGCGTGTGAATGCCGAGATCACCAAGCCGTAGCCGGTCATCGCCGTCACGTAAAGCAGCGCGCCGAGAAGCAGCACCCAGAAGCTTCCTTTCAGTGTCACGCCAAACAGGAAAACGGCCATTACGAAAAGAGTAAGAAAGCTGATCAGGCAAAGGATGACGTAGGGCAATTGCTTGCCCAGGAGAAATTCGAGCCGCGTCACGGGAGTGACGTAGAGATTGACGATCGAACCCAGCTCCTTCTCCCTGACGACGCCAACTGCCATCAGCATCGCAGGCATGAAAGCGAGTAGCATCGCGATCGTCCCCGGCACCATGGCGAAGATGCTCTTGAAGTCCTGATTGTAGACGAACCGGGTTTCAACGACCGGCGACGCTGGCCGATCGCCCGCCTTGGCCGCGAGATCGGCGACGTATTGCTGATGCAGGCCAGTGAGATAGCCGCGGACCGTTTCGGCACGGAAAGGCATGGCGCCGTCGACCCAGGCACCAATCTCGGGCGCCGCCCCGCGCCGGACATCCCGACCGAAGCCCGGCGGCACCTCTATGGCCAATGCGAAGGCGGCGCTGCGCAGGGCCCGATCGAGATCGTCGTAGCCGGCCAGCGTTTTCCGTTCCGCAAAATAAGGCGATCCGCGGAACTCCTGCAGATAGGCTCGACTTTCCGGCGTGTTGTCGCGGTCCAGGGCGGCGAAAGTCACCTGATTGACATCGGTATTGATGCCGAGCCCGAAGACGACCATGAGAAACGCCGTTCCGAGGAGGGCGAAGCCGAGTCGCACCGGATCGCGCCAAAGCTCCAGCGCCTCACGCCAGGAATAGGCGAACAGCCGTCCCGGGCTGAAGCCGGCCCTGGGTACCACGCGCGAGTACGGAGAGGTCGCGGCGCGCTCCGGCTCAGGTGGGCTGCTGACCGGGCTCGAGCTTTCGCCCCCTGCTGATTGGAGATAGGCAATGAAGGCATCTTCCAGATCGGCTGCCCCCTTGGCTTCGGACAATTCGGTCGGCGTGCCGGCGACAATCACCCTGCCGCCATGCATGAGCGCAACGCGATCGCAACGCGCCGCCTCGTTCATGAAATGGGTCGACACGAAGATGGTGACGCCTTGCCGCCGTGACAGCTCGACGAGAAGCTCCCAGAAGCTGTCGCGAGCAAGCGGATCAACTCCCGAAGTGGGCTCGTCCAGGATAAGGAGCTCCGGCTCGTGCACCACGGCAACGGCGAGCGAGAGCCGCTGACGGATGCCGAGGGGCAGCTGCGATGCCCGCTGGTCCACATAGGGGCCGAACCCGAACCGCTCGATGAGCGCGGCGATGCGCGATTTCGCCTTGTCGGCGGCGATATGGAAGAGACGGGCATGCAGATCGAGGTTCTGCCTGACGGTTAGTTCCGTATAGAGCGAGAAAGACTGGGACATGTAGCCGACACGCCTGCGCAGGCGCATGTTGGTGGCATCGATCGGCTGCCCCAACAGCCAGGCCTTGCCGTCGGAGGCCGGTAGCAGCCCGGTTAGCATCTTCATCGTAGTGGTCTTGCCGCAGCCATTCGAGCCGAGGAAGCCGAAGATCTCGCCGCGTTCGATGGCGAAGCTCACGCCATCAACCGCTGTGAATTCGCCGAACCGCCGAGTGAGACCATCAGTGATGATGACGGCCTCGTGGTCGCCAGACGGCCGCGGCGGAATAACGAGCGCGCGACGCCCGGCGCGAACCGCCTCGGGCAAAAGCGCAATGAAGCTTTCCTCCAGACTCCCCTGCCCTGTCAGCCGCTTCAGTCCAGCCGGCGTGCCCGAAGCGAGGATCCGCCCGGCTTTCTTGCGATGAGCCCGTCGAAGCGTTCCGCCTCCTCCATATAGGCAGTGGCTACGACCACGCTCATGCCGGCCCGCCTCGCTCTCATACTTTCGATCAGCTCCCAGAATTGCCGGCGAGACAACGGATCGACGCCCGTGGTCGGCTCGTCGAGAATGAGTAGGTCGGGGTCATGAACGAGCGCGCAGCAAAGGCCGAGCTTTTGCCGCATGCCGCCTGAGAGTTTCCGGGCTGGGCGGTCGGGAAAGGGCGCCAGGCCGGTGGCCTCGAGCAACGCGGGAATGCGACGGGCGCGCTCGCCGGCCGGCTCGCCGAAGAGGCGTCCGAAGAAATCGATATTCTCTCGGACGCTGAGATCGGGGTACAGGTTCTTGCCGAGCCCCTGCGGCAGAAAGGCGATGCGCGGACACGCGGCGGAACGATGGTGTTGGTCGGCCATATCGCGGCCGAAAACCTCCACGCGGCCGGTTTGAATGCGTTTGGCACCGGCGATCAGGCTGAGCAAAGTCGATTTGCCAACGCCGTCCGGGCCGATCAACCCAACGAGTGCGCCGGTCGGGACCCTGAGGGTCACGCCATGGAGCGCGAGCGTGCGACCATAGGCGTGAGAGAGCCCATCGACGGCGATGACATCAGCGGGATGGCTCATCGGTCCGCCCTAACGCGAGAAAGGTCGGCCACTCGGCACCGCCGTCGAGGCGAACGTAAGCGAGCCCGGGAAGCCCGGAGCTCATCTCCGCCGCATGAGTGCGCAGATAGTCGGGGTCAATGCGCACGCGGACCCGGAACATCAGCTTGTCGCGTTCCGCCTTGGTCTCCACTGTCTTCGGCGTGAACTGCGCCTCTCCGGAGACAAAGACGACCTTGGCCGGGATTGGCGATTGAGGTGCCGCGTCAAGCACGATGCGCGCAACGCTGCCTACAGTCGTGCGGCCCGCTTCCGCCGTAGGCAGGAAAATGTCCATATAAACATAGCCTGTGTCGATCATGGTCAACACCTTGCCGCCGGCGCCAATCACTTCACCGACATTGGCGAGGCGATATTGAACGCGCCCGTCGCGTGGGGTGACCAGCGAATTGTCGGCGATGTTGATCCGATAGAGGTCGACATCGTGGCTGGCGGCCGCCAGCGTCTGTTCGGCCTGCCCGACGCGCGCATTGGCTGCAGCCAGCGCGGCATTGGCGGCGCTCATCTGCTGCTGACGCTGGTCGAGAATCTCGGCTGTCGCATAGCCTTTGTCGACGAGGACAATCGAGCGGGTGAGCTGCTGCTCGGCGAGCTTGGCTTGGGCCTTCTGTTGCTCGACGCCTGCGCGCGCCTCGTCGAGCATCCGATTGGCCCCAAGCACCTGTGCCTCGGCTTTGCGGAGCGACATCTCAAGGTCTTGGGTGTCCATCCGCGCGACCACCTGGCCGGCGCGAACGACATCTCCCTCATCAACGAGGAGCGCAGCGATACGACCGCTGAACTTGGCCGCGATGTCGATCTCGTCTGCCTCGACCCTGCCGTTGCCCGAGGCGATACCAGCGGGCAGCCCAGGAGCGGCATGCAGCCACCAATATCCGCCTGCCGCCGCGCCGGCGACCGCAACCAGCGCCAACGCGAGCCATAGCCGGCGCCCTCGATACACGGCGGGGGGAACGGTCTCCGGAAGGCTGGGTTCCGGCTGGCTCGGCACGAGCATTCGGCTCGTCGAACGGTCATTCGGAGGGAGCAACTCAGTACCGTCATCGATGACGTCAATGTTGGGCATTCGTCGATTCCTATTATCCAAGAAGACGACGGGCGCCAGCGCCTTGCTTTTACTCTCATCCGGATGTGGCGGGCGAACGTTGATCTGCGTCAAGGCAATGGCGCCGATCCACGTCAACCAAGCTACATCTGACGATGCTCTGCGATCGAAACTCGGCCGGCTGCAAGCGGAGCCATTGCGGTTCTTGATCTCAGATCGGCCGTCTTCGGGCTCGTTTGATGTTGTCGGGCACTGCTTCGGCTAAGGATTGTCTACCGCCGGCAAGCACAGGAGCAAGTTGTCGCTGATCAGTTCGACAGCAGCCTGTGCAAGGCGCCGGCATGGAGCAGCGATCGCGTCGCGCCTCCGAATGCCCATTCGCGAATCCTGCTATGGCCGTAGCCGCCGGCCACGACGAGATCGGCTCCGATTTCATCGGCCTTGGCGACGATGGTGTCACCAACGGCGGGTCCTCCGCGTTCCAGCACTTGGGATAGGGCATTCACACCGTGCTTTATCAGGAAACGGACGATGTCCGCCGCCCCTTCTCGAGCAGCGACTGTCCCTTCCTCGGTAGCACTGAAAACGGTCACCTCCTTGGCCTCGCACAGGAAGGGCATGGCATCGACCACTGCCCGCCGGGACTCGCGGCAATCCTTCCAGGCAACGATTATCCGCTCGCCGCCAAAGGGTCGGAGATCATCGGCTGCGAACAAAACCGGCCTGCCGGCCGAAAGGACCAGCGCGCCCGGATCCATTGTCCTTTGGAAGTTGCCGGCGGCAGCCGCCGCGGGCGCGCCGGTGATCACCAGATCGGCCGCTCTAGCGTGCAGGGCAACAGCGCTCGTGGGATCGTCAAGCTCGGCGCGCCATGATGCGCGCTCGTCGTTGCCTACGACGGCAAGAAATTCTTCCTTGAGCTGCTTGATACGATCCTCGATATCGAGGGTCCGCTGACGCAAGACCTCTGCCGCAGCCAGCGAGTCTTCGCTCGGCGACATCAGCGTGGAAGCTTCGGCTGCCGTCACCGCGATGAGATCTGCCTCGAATTTCCTGGCGATCTCCTGCGCGAATATCAGCCTCGGCGTTGCCGGTGCATCGATGTCGAGTTGAACCAATATTGTCGTGTAGATCATGCCTGAACTCCATGACAGGCCGGTAGATCAGCACTGTCGAGAAATTCGCGCTTTGATGCACATCAAGGTCGGTCAGTCGGAGCAAGACAGGCCGAGAGCATCAAGTCCGGCCTCCAGGTGATCGCCGAGGAGGGGTTGCCGCAAAGATAGCCAGCCGTGTGTTCGTTGTGGGCATCGGCCTGCCGACGAACTTCTTGCCAATCTCCCGCCTGGCCATCATCCCGGCCGATCCAATGCAAAGCCACGAGGTCGATCTGCTCGTCGAGAGAGAGCACCGAGATCAGCGAGCCAAAGCTCTTCACACACGGGGTCGTCATCATGATCCTGGAGAACCGCAATCTCGTTGTCGTCCCTCGTCCGGCTCGACGGCCACCTTGACCTCGAATTCATGTGCCTTGGCGATTATGAAGCAGACTTTCCGGACCGGGATTGCCGGCTCAGGCGTCTCGGCGTCCTCACTTCCGATTCCGCGTTTAATCTTATCTCCTCCTCGTCTTCGGGACTTTCTCGTCCGCGGACGACGCGCTGCCCAAGCGATGGTCCGCGTGTGACCGTGACCACGGTGCACCGCCCCTCGGGCTCGCCGTCCCGGTGATAATAGATGACGACCCAGTCAGTCGTTTTGTTGAGTTGGTGGGCGAGCTGTGTGTTTGAGAACAGAGCGGTGAAATGCCAGTCGCCATGGCGGGCATGCAGGATGGGTAGCCAAGCGCTGCCGGTGGGATGGAAACGCTTCGGCGCTATCTTGCGCAGCTGCCCCGCGGCCACGCGCTCGCGATACATCCGGTCCACCTGCAGAAGCATGGCGACAGGCGGGCGAGCGACCGTGCTTTCGGAAACGAAAAGCGGCCGCCCCAGGCGTTCCGCGATGGCTGCGGCGATCATCCGCCGGCGGCGCGGCCCGATGCCCCTCACAGCAACCTTGCCGAACCGAACGGCGTATTCGAGCTCCTCCAGGCTCTCCAGCTGGCCATCCTTGGCAAGGCGACCGGCCAACTTAGCGCCGATGCCAGGGATGCTCCGGAACAGAACCTCCGGCGCAAGGTCTCCCCGCAGCCTGTCCATTTGCGACCAGCGCCCGGTGGTGACCATCTCGGCAATCGCGCCGGCGATACCCGTTCCGACGGCGGGCAGCGCTATCAATCCTTCACGGCCCTCCTGCGAGAGAATCTTATCGACCGGTCGGTCGAGAGCCGTGATCACATCGGCTGCGCGCTCAAAGGCTCTGGCGCGAAATCCATCCTCGCCTTGCTGGGTCAAGAGATCAGCGTAGTCACGCAGCCTGCCTGCGACCAGCAAATTGATGGCCGGCAGGCTTTGGGAAGTGACAGTCGGCGCGGGAACAGCATGAATGCCGGTCTGAATGGTCATCCTGAAGTACCTCGTCGGATCGGTCCGACAGGGCAAAATAAGCGAACGAACGCCGGGTTCGTTGATACGCATCAAGGCGCGTCGCGCCGTTTGGTCGATCTGTTTCGACGTATTGCGATTGCAAGAGTGATTGTCGATGATCGATCTGGCGACAAAGGTACGCTTCCTGAGCGATGCAAGATCGTATCCTCATGCCGCATCCTTTGTTGTTGCCCGGCAAACGCATATGTCCTGGGTCTTTCTGACCGAGGACCGCGTCTACAAACTGAAGAAGCCAGTCCGATATCCCTTCCTCGACTTCAGCACGCTCGACCGGCGCAGGTTCTTCTGCGAAGAGGAACTGCGGCTGAACAAGCGGCTTGCGACCAATACTTATTGTTCCGTCGTTCCGCTGCGATGCACCCATGACGGACGCCTCAATCTTGGTGGACAAGGGCGGACCGTCGACTGGCTGGTCGAGATGAAACGGCTGCCTCGGGCCGACTTGCTGGATATCAGGCTTCGCGAAGGCGTTGTTACCGAAGCAGACATTCGCAAAGTGGGTGAGCTGATGGCCGAGTTTTACTCGGCCGCCCCGCCAGAGATCGAGGATGGCAATCTGTATCTGGAAAGCCTTATCAGAGAGCAGACCGTCACTCGAGCCATCCTGGGTCAGCCGAGGCTCGGCGTCTCCGAAGCCGCCCTGCCCGTACTTGACGTCGCCGACGAGCGCTTTACGCAGCTAATCCCTCGCATCCAGGCCCGCATCGAGGAAGGCCGCATCGTCGAGGGGCATGGCGACTTGCGGCCAGAGCACGTGTATATCGGCACGCCGATGCAAGTCATAGACTGCCTCGAGTTTGATCGATCCCTACGGATCATCGATCCCTACGACGAGGTCAACTATCTGGGCCTGGAATGCGCAATGCTGGGAGCAGGCTGGGTCCGCCCGGTCCTGCTCGATTTGCTCGAGGCGCACCTAGGCGGCCGTCCCGACGATGAGGTCCTGGCTTTCTACGGTTCGTTCCGGATGTTGCTTCGGGCGCGGCTTTGCCTGGCGCATCTGCTCGACCGGGTCGTGCGGGAACCCAGCAGGTGGTCGCGCCTGGCGCTCTCCTACATCGGCGCCGCGAAGGAGGAGTTCAGCTTTCCATCCCGGCCAGTTCGGAAATTGAACCATTCGCATGCAGGCGCTTGATCGCCTCGGCAATCAGCGGCGCGGTTGATAGAACCTGCAACTTGGCTTCGCGGCCGGTTCCCGCCTTCGATGCCGACACCACGCTGTCGGTAACGACGATGCGCCCAATGGCCGGGTCCGTGAACAGTGCTTCGGAACCCTTGCCGAACAGACCGTGCGTGGCGACGGCGTGGACTTGCTTGGCGTCGCGTTCCCGGCAGGCGCGCGCGGCCCTCAGCATCGTGCCGCCTGTGCTTATCATATCGTCGACGAGGAAGACGGTTTTCCCGCCCACATCGCCGGCGAACAGATCGCCCGAGACGACCCCTCGGCTTCGACGCTTCTCCATGAAACCGAAACCCACCTCGTTGCTCATTGCCGCCTCGCACCTTTCCTTCACCAACTGCGCGCGCTTCACGCCGCCGCCATCGGGAGAGAACACCACAATAGGCTCGGCGCCGGCCAGTTCGCGCACCATAGACTGAAGGAGGGCACCCGAATCGAGATGGAGCGTTCGACAACGGAAGGCGTTTTGAAACGCCGCGAAATTGTGGACGTCGAGCGTGACCAGACAGTCGGTGCCAACCGCCTCGAACAGCTGCGCCACGTGGCGCGTGCTTACGGGGTCACGCGCTTTTGTCTGCCGTTCCTTGCGCGCATAGGCAAGATAGGGCGTGATCGCCGTGACGCGCGCAGCGCCGTCTTCCCGACAGGTCGCGATGAAGAAGAGAAGCCTGAGGAGCTTATCGTTAGGGGACGCCCCGGGCTCGCCTGCGAGGCTATGGAGTATATAGACGTCTTCACCACACACACTCACGAGGGGTCGAGCCTTGTGCTCGCCATCCTCGAATTCGCGTTCTTCATGCGAGTCGAGGTCAACGCCCAAGACTTGCGCGACAGCTCCACCCAGTTGATCTGTCCCTTTCAAGGCGAAAAAGCGCATAGTTATCTCACCAATGCGGTTGCCATGGGAGTCGTCCTCCGCGACACGCCCGCCCTCCGCTTCCCAGGAGCCGATCTGTCTGATCTCGAACGAGACCGATGCGAGGAAGTTTCGGGCAATTATTCGCCTGACTCCCGCCGCGCATCATAGCGGGCATGGGATCGGTTGTTTGAAACCCTTGTAACCTTTCTTCGGACAATCGCAGTCGGCGTCGAACTTCGAAGGGGTTTCATGGCGCTTACAGCCAGGTTCGGTCTTGTAGGCATGACCCGGGGCGGAGACATAGCGACTCTCATTGACGCAGCCGGCAAGCACCAAGCCTAGCGAAGCGACGATAAGCACTTTCATCTGCTTTTACTCCTGACGGATTGACAATAGACGGAGATACGATGGCATTCCGCGAAGGCAATGGATTTGTCCAAGATCAAATCGACAGAAACAGCGCCGCAACACGGCTGCGCTCAATACGTGGCGATGGCAGCGAATATATGCGGCTCGGCGGACAGGCCATAATATTGGTTGGAAAAATCTGATCTCGGTCAAATATCGCTGAAGCAGCCATGGCAGAAATTCTTGTCCAATAGTCCGGTTTGCCTGAGTCTTCGAGAAGAAATTCCCTTGTCATTGAAATTGTTGCTTGCTCACATGCGCAGCATACCGCTGGGCAGCGCAGAGCGAGATACCCCGGTCAGCGCTCTGATAGGCGCATCGTCGCTGCGCGCGAAACCTTCGCGCCCGCCAGTGGTGTGTGTCTTGCCGGTGTAGACGATATTGTCGATCTCCTTCATGTTGCTGTCCCGATGTTGCGATATGGACCGCGCCCGTGGCGGACAATTCGCAATATCCGTCATCAATATATCGCGGATGTTTCCGGGAACTGGCCGAATATATCAAAGCCTAATCATCGCTCCACGACCTGCCATGGCGGGCTCATGGATGCTGACCTCCGCCGCCAGCCCGCCACCGGCCCGGTTATAGAGCCTGACCGATCCGCTGATCGCCCCCGCCAGTTGCTGGGCTATCGCCAAGCCGAGCCCGCTGCCTCCGGTCTCGCGGTTACGCGATTGCTCAAGCCTGAAGAAGGGCTGCATCGCGACCTCCAGCATCGCTTCGGGAATGCCCGGGCCGCGATCGGCCACTGTGATGGCAATGCTGTTGGATTGATGCTCCACGCTGATCTCGGCCGCCCCGGCGAATTTGATCGCGTTGTCTATGAAGTTGGTCAGGATCCGGCGCAGCGCATGCGGCTTCGTGGTGGCCGTGCCGTGCACGGTTCCAACGACGGAGACGGCACTGCCTGTGTCCTGATAGTCATAGGCAATGCTGTCGATGAAGGAGGCAAGATCTATCCGCGACAAGCTCTCGCCGTTGCTGTGCGAACTGCGGGCATAGGCTATGCCATCCTGCACCAGGCGCCCGATCTCTTGCAGGTCACTGACGAGCTTGTCCTTCTCCGGAGAGTCCTCGGCCATCTCGGCGCGCAGCCGCATACGCGTAATCGGAGTCTGGAGGTCATGCGAGATGGCGGCAAGGATCTGGACGCGCTCTTCGATGTAGTGGTCGATCCGGTCGCGCATGGCGTTGAATGCACGAGCTGCGTGGGTGACCTCGCGCGGGCCGCTTTCGCTCATCCGAATGCGCTTGCTGGTAGGATCCAACCCATCGGCCGCGGCAGTGAGTTCGGCGAGCGGGCGCACGGCCTGGCGCATGGCTAACCAGGAACACAGCAACAGAAGCGCCATCTGCACCATGAAGACGTAGGGAAGCCACTGGGCGAGCGGCATGATGCCGGTGGGAGTGACATCGATGGTGAGCGGCGAGCCGTCCGAAAGGATCAGGTGGCCCTGGAGCCTGTTACCGCCCGAGGGGATGGATTCGATGCGCAGCGGATATTTGTGACCGGCCGCATCCTCGATCCGCTTGGCGATTTCCGCGCCGCGTTGCGAGGTATCGGGTATGCCCTTCTGGCCCGGGCCGAGCACGAGCCGGTAGTTGCCGCGGCTCAGACGGTCGAGCCAGCTCGACCGCTCCGTGGCTGGCAGACGATCCAGGACGGCTATCGAGGTCGCCAAGTTGCTTTCCAGTGTGCCGAGCATGATGGCTTTGGCAGACACGTAGCGTTCGGCATAAAGCAGGCCGAAGGAAAGGCCGTATGCAAGCGCGAGGCCCGTGAACATGATCACAAACAGGCGCGCGCGCAACGTGCCCGGCCACCAGGCCCGCCAGGTCACGTGAGCGGCTCCGTGATCTCGACCGGCACCGAGAAAACATAACCTTCCGCCCGCACGGTCTTGATGTAGACAGGCTCTCGGGCATCATCCCCCAGCCGCTGTCTTACCCTGCTGACGAGAAGGTCGATCGACCGGTCGAAAAGCTCGGCATCGCGGCCTTGGGTAAGATTGAGCAATTGGTCCCGGCTCAGGACGCGTTGCGGGTGATCGACAAAGACGCGCAGCAGCCGGTACTCGGCGCCGCTAAGCGCGATCGTCACGCCTTCCTTGTCCAATAGCTGGCGACCGACGGTGTCCAGCCGCCAATCGCCGAACGACACGATCCGCCCTGCTTCGCTGATCTGGAGATTGGGCGGGAGCATCCTGGTGCGACGCAGGACCGCCTTGATGCGGGCCAGGAGTTCGCGCGCGGCGAAAGGCTTTGACAGATAATCGTCGGCGCCGATTTCCAGTCCAAGGATCCGGTCTATCTCGTCGTTGCGCGCCGTCAGCATGATCACAGGCGTGGCTTTGTGCTTGCCCGAGCGCAATTCGCGACAAAGCACGATGCCATCATCGCCCGGCATCATGACGTCGAGCACGATCAGATCGACCGTGTTTGCGTCCAGAAAGCTGCGCATCTGGCGGCCATCGGCGCAAACGGTGGTGCGAAGCCCGTTCTTCGCCAGATAGCTCGACACCAGCTCCCGGATTTCGCGGTCGTCATCAACGATCAGGATGTGATCGATATGGTCCATTCTCGCTTCCAGACCTCCGTGGCATGCGGCCCTGCGGATCATCATTAGCGACAGCATGGTCTGCCGCGAAGCCGGTATCTTCGCCGCAAACGGTCATGTCGCCTAGAATTTCGCGACATCCATCACTGCCTGGGCGAAAGCCTGCGGGGCCTCTTGCGGCAGATTGTGGCCGATGCCGCCGCTGATGTTGCGATGCTCGTATTTTCCCGAGAACTTGTCGGCATAGACCGACGGATGGGGATGCGGCGCGCCGTTGGCGTCGCCTTCCATGGTGATCGTCGGGATCGTGATCGCCGGTGCCATGGCGAGCTTCTTTTCGAATGCGTTGTATTTTGCCTCCCCTGCGGCAAGGCCCAGCCGCCAGCGATAATTGTGGATGGTGATGGCGACGTGATCTGCGTTGTCGAGCGAGGCCGCCGAACGGTTGAAGGTGGCGTCATCGAACTTCCAGGTCGGAGAAGCCGTCTCCCAGATCAGCCTGGCGAAATCATGCGTGTTGGCCGCATATCCGAGCCGGCCACGCTCCGTGGCGAAGTAGAACTGGTACCACCAGTCAAGCTCGGCCTTGGGCGGCAGCGGCTTCTTGTTGACCTCTGGATTGCCGATCAGATAGCCGCTGACGGAAACCATCGCCTTGCAGCGCTCCGGCCAGAGTACAGCCATGATGTTTGCGGTGCGCGCGCCCCAGTCATAGCCCGCCACAATCGCCTTTTCGATCTTGAGGGCATCCATCAGGTTGATCATATCGGCCGCGAGCGCCGACTGCTGTCCATTGCGCGGGGTGTTGGCCGACAGGAAGCGGGTGGTTCCGTAGCCGCGCAGATGTGGAACGATCACGCGGAAGCCGGCCTTAGCCAGGATCGGGGCAACGTCGACGAAACTGTTGATGTCGTAAGGCCAGCCGTGCAGCAGGAGGACGACGGTTCCATTGGCGTGCCCGATCTCGGCATAACCGATCTCGAGCACGCCTGCCTTGACCTGCTTGATTGCATCGAAAGACTCTGACGCGCCTCTCCTCGCCATCGTAGTCGCGGAGCCCGACTGTGCATTGGCCAGGGTCGTGAGGCCAAGCTCGGTCGTCGCGACAGTAAGCGCGGCGACGCCGAGGAAGCGTCGGCGGGTATGATCGATTTCGTTGGACATCGGTTGTCTCCGGGTTGCGTGAAGGCCGGCAAAAAGCCGGAGCGATGTATCCCCGGTGTGTCCGACGGCGGGCGCAATTGAATGCGGATGTAGCCTGGGGCTTGCAGGATACAGTCTGTTACAAAGCCAGGTCGCGCGCCCTGGCGACGATCAGATTTGTGTCGCGATGTAGCGCCAGTGCCAGTCTGTACACTTCAATACAGTTTGCAGCGCATTTGGACATATCCCGGATACGTCATCGCGGTCTTTTTGGCTGCATGGCTGGCGCCTCCGCACCTTCCCGGGACTCCACCAAAGGAAACGACGATGACGCTTATCGCTATAGCCTATCTGGGAGGAGTGCTGACTGTCTTCAGTCCCTGCATCCTTCCCATCCCGTCCTTCGTGTTTGTCCGTGCCTGGCACAGCTTCGTGCGCAGCACGTTGGCGATGCTATGTCGGCTAGAAGCAGACAACGGCCTTTGCTTCGAATGAGACCGTGCTGCCCGATATCGCGCGGAACTATTCCGTAGCGGAGCCTCGCTTAGACCGCTGGGGTCTTTCTGGAAACTGGATCGTGGGCGGGGAGCGGCCCACGCTCGACCAGGCGAATGGCGCCATCGCCTATCGCTTCAGCGCCTGTGATCTGCATCTCGTGCTTGGACCGGGACAGGACGGCAAGCCAATCCGCTTCAAGGTGACCGTGGACGGCAAGCGCCGGGAGAAAATCACGGCGCCGACATTGATGCGGATGCTTCGTGGATCCCGGCGTCCAAGCCTACGCCTTCACCTTCGGCTGACACAGCCTTTTTGCAAGAGTTTTTTACCGCAACCAAATCTAGCAAAGGAGTTCTATCATGCATCGTGCCTTCATTTTCGCAGTCGCATTGACCACAAGCTGCATCGCATTCGCCGCGCAGGCGGCCGAGATCAAGAACGTGGTCATCGTCCACGGCGCGTTGGCGGACGGATCCGGATGGCGCAAGGTCACCGAGATCCTCCAGCAGCGGGGCTTCAACGTGACGGTCGTCCAGGAGCCTATCACCTCGCTCAAGGACGATGTCGCGGCCACGAATCGCATGCTCGATCTGCAGGACGGGCCGTCGCTCCTGGTCGGTCACAGCTATGGCGGCATGGTGATCACCGAGGCCGGCAACCATGCCAACGTTGCCGGACTGGTTTATGTCGCGGCGTTCGAGCCCGACAAGGGTGAGAGCCTGATCAGCCTGGCATCCTCAAAGCCGGCGGCCGGCACGAGCATTCGCGAAACCAAGGACGGAAACTACCTCTATCTTGACCCGGCCAATTTCGCGGCCGACTTCGCAGCCGATCTGCCGAAAGAGGATGCAGCCTTCCTGTCGAGATCGCAGGTCTTTGCCTCCAAGGCAGCGTTCACAAGCAAGGTCACCGAACCGGCGTGGCAGACCAAGAAGAGCTGGGCAATCGTTGCGACGCAAGATCGCTCGATCAACCCCGACCTTGAGCGCGACATGGCAAAGCGCGCCGGCAGCGAGACGATCGAGATCGGGGCGAGCCACGCGGTGTTTGCTTCCCAGCCGGACAAGGTTGCCGACGTGATTGCCAAGGCGGCTCAGTCCGCTCAGTAGGCGGTTGCGAGGCGGAAGAAGCTGCCGGACGGCGGCGGGTCTGCCGCCGTCTGGCGAAGGCCTTCACATGCTGGGGGAAGCTCCTGCTAAGGCCGTGCTGCTAACAGCGCAATGACGGCTTCTTGAGTGTCGCAATAACCCACCGTTCCTTGCCCGTGAGCGACCCGCGCCCAATTGAGATGAAGTGGCGCGTCGGATCATCGAACCAAAGTTCCACGTGCTTTTGCCGGACGCAGCCCGGCAAAAGCCCATCCCAGTTTCGAGGCGGCGAGCCGGGCGACAGGAGGATGAAGGACAGGTTGAGATTGTGCGTTGCGAAGACCGGGTCTTGCAACGCACTGAGCCGTTTGCATTTGCTTTCGTACTGCCGGCGATCCTAGCTGCCGGTCGCCTTCGCTTCGATCATGACGATGGTTTAGTCGAAGACGATCAGGAAATCGAAATCCTGCTGGGATCCCTGGATGGCGTATTCGGGTTCAGCATCCGCGCTCGAGATGGTCGGGTTTGGACCGAAATATCCGTGGATGCCCTGGCGGTGGAGCAACGCGCCGAACCGCCAGTCGATGTGATAGTCCATCGCCCACCACGCATCTGGGGGGATTTCGCACTGGATGGCGGTTCCGATGTTTTCCCGGAATGAATTTGCCAGCGGCATGGGCTGCTGTCGTTCGCCCAATGCATTGCGAACAACCCGGTAGCGCCTTCCGGTTGAACGCTTCCAGAGCGGTTTCAAGGGTGCCAGGCATGAATACCGTCCTTAAGCGAGGTTCTGCATGCTGACATGAAACTCGCGCAGAACAAGAAGGACCGGCACCAATGCGGGCCGGCGGTACGGCGATCCCGCCAACCGGCCAGATCAGCCTGAGACAATTTCGTAGTGCAGGATCTGGGCGTCGCCGAGGGACGATCTGCGTCCGGGCGAGATAACGCCGGAGCCGAAGAGGAGAATATCTTCGCGGCGCACGTATACTTCTTGGCCGGATCCCATCGACACGAATGTGCCCGACGAGCTTCGCTCGACAAGCCGTGCCTTGCCATTCGAAATGGTGAAGGTTGCGTGGTGCCTCGAGACCCACGGCCGCTGGATGACGATGTCACATTCCGCAGATCGGCCGATCGTCACCAATTCGTTGTTTCCGCAGGATCGCAACTGATCTTCATAGCGGATGATCAGATTGATCGGCGGCGGCGGCGCGGAGCGCCTCTCGACAAAGGTGCCCCGGCTGGCGACGTGCGTGCTGGGGACCCCGTCGTCGCTTCGCAGCGTATAGACATCGAAGAGTTCCTGCTTTCCCTTGAAGGCCATTTTGTCGAGGAGCCGCAAGGTGCCGCGGCTGCCGGCGGAAAGCGCTTCGAAGAAGCTCTGGCTGATCAGGACCTCCCCGGGGTTGGCCGTGGCGGACAACCTCGCGGTGACATTGACAACGTCGCCGAACACCGCGCCCCGCGCGCGAATGACCGCGCCGAAGTGCAATCCGATCCGGGCGATCAAAGGCTCTTTCGATAGTTGATGGCTGATTTGGCAGACGGCCATCAGCGCCGCCTCCGAGCTCCCGAACAGGCTGAGCACGTCGTCGCCCTTCGAGTAGATGAAATCACCGCCATGCTGGGCGACGATCGCGCGTATCGCATCGAGGCAATCCGAGACCTGCCGCAGGGCGGCATCGTCGCCGATGCGCTCATAGAGCGGCACGCTGCCCACGACATCAGCCAAGAGGACCGCGGCTAGAAGTCTTTCCTGATCCATCGACTCGTATCCGCCCCGAGAACGCGGCCGTGTATAACACACCGAAGTCGACCATGACTTATCACTTGTGCGCCAAAGGGGTTAGCGCAACCAGGGCAAGCGCGTTGGCGCGATTACCTCGGACGGACAGGCATCTGCCTTCATCCCGCCAACGGGCTATCGGCCTCAGAAACAGCGCCGATAAAGAGGATTTCCCTAACCCGGGCTTCCCGCGGCCGGGTTGGCGATGATCGCGGCCCGGAAGCGGGCGACGAAATCATCCAGCGCCGGGCGTTCGGCATCCGAGATCGCCCAGTAGGAGAAGGCGTCATCGGTCCAGTGGACCAGGAGGAAGCCCCCCGCCGAGAGGTCGTCCGCCACCGGCACCGATTTGGCCTCGTTCTGCCGGGGTGCGGCGACCAGGGTGATCAGGTGTTCGTGATGGCGATAAACCAGCGCCGGCATCGGCTTGTCGCCGATCACCTCGACGCGTCCGCCAAGCAGCGCGTAGCCGTCCTTGGCCATGTCGGGCGCCGGCGGCGACACGCCGATACGGCCGTCGAGCCAAGGCTTCACCGTATGGCGGTCGGATGACACGATGTCGACCGGCGTCGCCGCGAGCAGGCTGCGGCGATGGCCGTTGGCGACGGCCACGGCGAAACTTTCGGCCCCGTTATCCGCCGTCGCAAGCCACTGCGTCGCGCCGCTGGCCAGAACAGCCGTCAGCGCGATCGAAGCCGCCATCTGGCGCCAGTCGAAGGATTTGAACCAGCGTGACGCGCGCGGCCGCATCGCGACGACATTGCCTTGCTGCTGGGGCGGCAGCGGCTCCGCCTTCGCGGAAGCGGCTTTCGACGCCTCCGCTTCTTCCGGGCTTTTCACCTCGGCAATGGCGGCGATACGCGCCAGAAAATCGTCGCTGGGGGTCGGGCGCGGCACGTTGGCGACAGCGCCGCGCAGCGCCAGAAGCCGCGCATGCTCGGCGGCCAGTTCCGGATCGGCGGCCATGCGCCGCTCGACCGCCAGTGCGGCCGCGGCATCGAGCTCGCCATCGACAAGGGCGTGGATCATCAGCTTCACATCCTGCGGGTCTTGCGGCAATCCATCCTCACGGGGGCCATCCTCACGCGGGCGATTTTCATGCGGGCTCATGGTGGCGCCCTCCAAGTTCCGTCATCAAGAGGCCGCGGGCCCGTGCCAGCCGCGACATCACCGTGCCTTGCGGCACGCCGAGCATGGCGGCGATCTCGCGGTAGCTGAGACCGTTCATCTCGCGCAACACCAGCGTTTCGCGGAAGGCTTGCGGCAGCCTCGCGATCGCCGCCTCCACCGCCGCCGAATTCGCCTTGGCGATCAGCGCCGCCTCCGGGCTGTCGGCGTCATTGTCGGGCGGTGGCGACACGTCGTCGAGATCGGCGAGGTCGCCGACCGCCACCACGCTGCGCGGCCGGTTCTTCGCCATCCATGTATAGGAGGCGTTGCGCACGATGGTGAGCAGCCATGCGCGGGGGTTTCCCCCGGCGAACCCGGCAATACCTGCATGGGCTTTGATGCAGGCCTCCTGCACCACGTCCTCGGCATCGGCTTGATTGCCGGTCAGCCAGCGGGCGAGCGACAGCGCATCGCCGAGATGCGGCAGCACCACCTCGGCAAAACGCGCGGCCAGCATCTTTTCGCTCAACACCGTTCCGCCGTCGGGCGCTCCCGCCATGGGTCTGCCGCCGCCCTCAGCGGGAGGCGACGATCTGTCCCTGCTCGTGCGCGTGAAGATCGCGACCGCAGGCGATGGCGCCTGCTTCGGGGGAAGAGAGGGCATTGGTGTCACCGGAGTCAAGTGTCTCGGAAGCAAGGGGCGCCTCGCAAGGGGACGGCGCATCGCTGGCTGCAACAGGGTGCTCGCCGTCATGGTCGTGGATCTCGATGGTTGCGACCGGCACGGATCAGGGCCGGCGGCGTGGCCGTATCGCCCGGAACAGATGCGCCCAGCGCCAGCGCTCCAAGGGACGGCTGCGGTAGACGCCTTCGCCGTCTGCGGTCCCTGTGCTTTTGTCTTCATGCCGTTTCATGATGATCTCCTGCCGTTGCGCATAAAGGGCGCATGCCTTGGAGACCGGCGAACCGGGCTGTTTATTCCCGGCCGGCTTTTTCGTTCACGCTAACGTGACCGATGGCGTGCGGGCCTTACAACTCCTGCAGCACAAGCCCGGCCAGCGCCGCCCCCGCCAGCGTCGGCAGCATGCCGGCCTTCAGCCTGAACATGGCGACCATCGCCGCCGCCGACAGCAGCGCGGCGCGCCAATCTAGCGAGGACAGGATCGGCACTTCGACGCCCCAGCCGACGCTTGCGACCTTGCCGAAGACGACATGCAGCGCGAACCACAGCGCAAGGTTCATGATCACGCCGACCACCGCCGCGGTGATCGCGCCGAGCGCCGCCGCCAGCGCTCGGTTCTGCCGCAACTGCTCGATGTAGGGGGCGCCCAGAAATATCCAGAAGAAGCAGGGCACGAAGGTCGCCCAGAGCGTCAGCAGCGATCCAAGCGATCCGGCAAGCAGCGGGCTGGCAAGGCCGGCATGGCGATAGGCTGCGGCGAAGCCGACGAATTGCAGCACCAGGATCAGCGGCCCGGGCGTTGTCTCGGCAAGGCCGAGCCCGTCGACCATCTGGCCGGGCGAAAGCCAGCCGAACGAAGTGACCGCGGCCTGCGCGACATAGGCCAGAACCGCATAGGCGCCGCCGAAGGTGACGACGGCCATCAGGCTGAAGAAGCCGCCGATCTGCGCCCACACGCTGCCTGGCCCCGCCAGCACGGCGATCAGCGCCACCGGTCCGAGCCAGAGCGGCAGCCAGATGGCGATGGTGCGGACCGCGTGCCATTTGGTTGGCACGGTGTGGGCCAGCTCTCCGCGCTCGAACATCAGGTCGACCACGCCGATTCTGTCGATGGTGGCCCCACCCTTGCCATGCGCCGAGCCGGAGAACAGGCCTGGCGCGAAGCGGCTGCCGATCCAGCCGATGAGGCCTGCCGCAAGCACGATCAGCGGGAACGGCAGCTTAGCGATGTAGATCGCCAGGAAGGCCGCCACCGCGATCGCGATCATGGCGCGGTTCTTCAGCGCCCGCTTGCCGATGCGGATCACCGCCTCGACGACGACGGCCAGCACCGCCGCCTTGACCCCGAAGAACAGCGCCTCGACCACCGGCGCGTCGCTGTAGAACATGTAGAAGCTGCTCAGGCAAAGCATCACCAGGGCGCCGGGCAGTACGAACAGGGTGCCCGCGACGAGGCCGCCGGCCGTCCGGTGCAGGAGCCAGCCGATATAGACGGCAAGCTGCTGCGCCTCCGGGCCCGGCAGGAGCATGCAATAGTTGAGCGCATGCAGGAAACGCTCCTCGCCGATCCAGCGGCGCTCCTCGACCAGCTCCTTGTGCATCAGCGCGATCTGCCCGGCCGGCCCGCCGAAGGACAGCAGGCCGATCTTGGCCCAGAGCCGCGTCGCCTCACGGAAACTCGGCATGGCCGGCACCTCGGCCGGACGCGCGCCGCTGTCCTTGGCGAGCGCGGTCATTGCGCCTTGCCTCCGGCCGGCCAGTTATGCGTCTCGTCCGCGGCGTCGCGGCACCAGCGGAAGAAGGCGTCGTAGAGGAGCATGCCGGCTTCCAACTGCTCGAGATCGTCGCGGAACATGCGCGACAGGCCGAGCGAGGCGGCGAGGAACCCGGCCGCCTGCGGGACGAGGTCGAGGCGCGCCGTATCGGCGGCCCGCACGATCAGCGCCAGTCGGTCGAGCGCCTCGACGCGCAGGCCGAATTCCTCGATCATCGTGTCGAAGCTGCAGCGATCGCCGCGATGGCTCCAGAATACGCCTTCGATGTCGAATGGAACCGCGCCGAAGCGATCGGCCACCAGAGGCACCTCGGCCGGATCGACGAACAGGAAAACCGCATCGGGATCGACGAAGCGGCGGATCAGCCAGGGGCAAGCGATGCGGTCGACCTTCGGCCGCGAACGCGTGACCCAGACCGTGCGCCCCTTTTCGTCGCGCGGCGGGATCGCGCTGGCGCCGACCAACGGCGCCTTGGCGGCGACCCAGGCCTCGAAGCCGCCTTCCAGCGACTCCGCCGGAATGCCTTCATGGCGCAGCCATGCGGCAACGCCTTGCGAGAGTTTCTGCCCCCTCTGGCAGATGACGGCGACTTTTGCTCCGGAGAACTCGGCCGCCCAGGTCGAGACGGTTCTGAAGTCGCGCCGGTACGAAGCCGGCAAAAGGCGCGGGTCGGCTTCATAATCCTCGTCGGTGCGCACATCGACCAGGCAAGGCGCGTCGGGCAGTCCGACGAGACGGGAAAGCTGCGGAACGGTGATTGTGGTTATTGACGGCATGGCGTCCACCTCCTGAACAAAGAGAGTCTGGACGCGATCGTTGGGCTGACGCCTCACGGGGTCGTCGCGGGGAACCCCTTGCGGGAATGCTGGAACGGTCCCCGGCGATTGTCAAGAAATCAAATTGCCAGGGAGGACGCGAGCTCCGCTCCGCCCTTCCCTGAAACGACCTTTGCCCTCACTGCGCGGTCCAGCCGCCATCCATCGGCAGGGTCGCGCCGGTGATCTGCCTGGCGGCGTCGGTGCACAGGAACAGCGCAAGCGCCGCAAGCTCCTCGACGGTGACGAATTCCTTGGTCGGCTGCGCCGCCAAAAGCACATCGTGCTTGACCTGCTCCTCGGTCATGCCGCGCGCCTTCATCGTGTCAGGGATCTGCTTCTCGACCAGCGGCGTCCACACATAGCCGGGCGCGATCGCATTCACCGTGATGCCGTCCTGCGCGACCTCCAGCGCCACCGTCTTGGTTAGGCCGGCAATGCCGTGCTTGGCCGAGACATAGGCCGACTTGAACGGCGAGGCGACCAGCGCATGCGCCGAAGCCGTGTTGATGATGCGGCCCCACTTACGCTGCTTCATGCCCGGCACCGCCGCCTTGATGGCGTAGAAGGCGGCCAGGAGGTTGATGCGGATGATGGCCTCCCACTTGTCGTCGGGAAATTCCTCGATCGGCGCCACGTGCTGGATGCCGGCATTGTTGACCAGGATGTCGAGGCTGCCGAACGCCTCCTCGGCCTCGTGGATCATGGCGGTGACGGCGGCACCATCCATCATGTTGGCGCCCGAATAGCGGCACTTGACGCCGAAATCCCTTTCGATGCCGGCCCGCTCCTGTTCGATCGCCGCGGCATCGCCCAGGCCGTTGATGGTGACGTTGGCGCCCTCGGCGGCGAAGGCGCGGGCGATTGCAAGGCCGATGCCGCTGGTCGAGCCCGTGACGAGCGCATTCTTCGAAGACAGGGAACCCATGGGAGATCTCGCGACAAGAGGGAAGGGAACTATAGGGGCACATAGTTTGTGCGCCGCAGCATGACAATGCCATGACCATATGTCGTAGCGATTACAATGTTGTGAGGCTGTCCGATGCCCGCCAAGCTGGCGCTGGATGCGGCTGACATGGCACTGTCATTGTGCCGTGCAACATACTCCTCCTGCGCCTTTCGCGCGTATCATTTCCTGAACCGACGGGTGAACAGTATGGAAATCGCCGATGTCGTGAAGCGCGCCTATGCGATGCCGCTCACCAACCCGTCCTTCCCGCCCGGCCCCTATCGTTTCTTCGATCGCGAATACATCATCATCACCTACCGCACGACGCGCGAGGCGCTGGAAGCCGTGGTGCCGGCGCCGCTCGAGATCGACGAGCCGCTGGTCAAGTACGAGTTCATCCGCATGCCGGACTCGACCGGCTTCGGCGATTACACCGAGACCGGCCAGGTCATCCCGGTGCGCTACAAGGGCCAGCATGGCGGCTATGTGCATTCCATGTATCTCGACGACGACGCGCCGATCGCCGGCGGCCGCGAGCTCTGGGGTTTCCCCAAGAAGCTCGCCAGCCCCAAGATCGTGCATGAGGGCGAGGTAGTGGTCGGCACGCTGCATTATGGCAGCGTGCTGTGTGCCACCGGCACGATGGGCTACAAACACCGCGAGGCCGATCATCATCAGGTGCTCGCTTCGCTCGCCGCGCCCAATTTTCTGATCAAGATCATCCCGCATGTCGACGGCAGCCCGCGCATTTGCGAGCTCGTCCGCTATTACCTCAACGACATCACGCTAAAGGAAGCCTGGACGGCGCCCGCCGCGCTCGACCTGCGCCCGCACGTCATGGCCGATGTGGCCAAGCTGCCGGTGCTCGACATCGTTTCGGCCGTGCACTTCAAGGCCGATCTGACGCTCGGCCTCGGCGAAGTCGTGCATGATTATCTCGCGGACCGCGGCCGATCGGCTGCCGTCGCGAACAAGCTGGAGAAAGCTGGTGCTTGAGCGTACCCGCAACAAGGCGGCCGCCGCCACCATCGCTGAAATCACCGCGCAATATGACCGCATCGCCTTGGTCTTCCAGGGCGGCGGCGCGCTCGGCGCCTATCAGGCCGGCGTCTATCAGGCGCTTGCCGACGCCGGCTGCGAGCCGACCTGGCTCTCCGGCGTCTCGATCGGCGCCATCAACGCCTCGATCATCGCCGGCAACGAGCCGAGCCGCCGCTTGCAGCGGCTGGAACAGTTCTGGCAGACGGTCTCGGGCCGCAAGATCTGGGCCTATACGCCGGAAGGCGACATCTATCGCGACATCCGCAACCAGACCTCGTCATTCATGACCATGGCCATGGGCCAGCCCGGCTTCTTCAAGCCGCGCAGCCCCAACCCCTGGTTCCAGCTCTCGGGCGCCGAAGGCGCCACCAGCTTCTACGACACCGCCGAGCTCAAGGACACGCTGGAAAGCCTGATCGATTTCGACGTGCTGAACGACGGCAGGAAGCGGCTGAGCGTCGGTGCGGTCAATGTCCGGACCGGCAATTTCGTCTATTTCGACACCGACAAGGTGCGCATCGGGCCGGAGCACATCATGGCGAGCGGCGCCCTGCCGCCGGCCTTCCCCTCGATCCGCATCGAGGGCGAATATTACTGGGACGGCGGCATCGTCTCCAACACGCCGCTGCAATATCTGCTCGATCAGGAGGAGGACCGCTCCTCGCTGGTGTTCCAGGTCGATCTGTTCAGCGCGCGCGGCGTGCTGCCGCGCGGCATGGCCGACGTCCTGTCGCGCCACAAGGACATCATGTATTCCAGCCGTACGCGCCAGAACACCGACAATTTCCAGCGCATCCATGCGCTCAAGATGAAGCTGCTCGATGCGCTGAAGCGTGTGCCGCCGGACCAGCTGAAGGACGGCGAGAAGGAGCTGATCGCCGACTATTCCGACGCCGGCGTGGTCAACATCGTCCACCTGATCTACCAGCACAAAGGCTATGAAGGCCACGCCAAGGACTATGAGTTCTCCGGCACCTCGATGCGCGAGCACTGGGAGATGGGGCTGGAAGACACCGAGCGCACGCTGCGCCACAAGAAATGGCTGATGCTTCCCGACAACGCCGAAGGCGTCACCATCCACGACCTGCACCGTGAAGACCCGACCTGACCAGCCCTGCGCCGCGGCTTTCCGCCGGGCATCGTTTCCGTTGGCCGCGAGAACCCAGTCGGTCGATCGAGCGGATCGGCCCTGCGAATTGTGGAAACCCTCCCTCGCGTCGTCATCGACGGGGCGGAGCAGCCGCGAAGCGGCGTCGCGGAGACGAGGATCCATTCCGTGGCCAGGCGCGATCTCGAACATGGGTTTTGCCCAAGCAAAAAAGGCAGCGCCGGCGACCGGCGCTGCCTTGCTTGGGAACGCTTCTGCCGCTCAGAAAACGTGGCGGAAGATCACGAACAGCACGAAGGCAAGCGCGATCGAGCAGGGCAGCGTGAGCACCCAAGCCAGTAGAAGATTGCGCACGGTCGACCACTGCAGGCCGGAGCCGTTGGCCGCCATCGTGCCGGCGACACCGGATGACAGCACATGGGTGGTCGACACCGGCAGGCCGAGACGGTCGGCCATGCCGATGGTGATCATGGCGACCAGCTCGGCGGCGGCGCCCTGGCCATAGGTCAGGTGGCTCTTGCCGATCTTCTCGCCGACGGTGACGACGATGCGCTTCCAGCCGACCATGGTGCCGAGCCCAAGCGCCAGCGCCACGGCGATCTTCACCCACAGCGGGATGAACTTCGTCGCGTTGTCGACCGCCTTGTGATAGTCGGTGACCGCCTTCAGGTCGGCGTCCTGCATCGGCAACAGCTTCTTCTTGTCGATCAGCTTCAGCGCCTCGCCGGTCAGGTAGATGTCGTTGCGCGCGTTGCTGACCAGGTCGGTCGGAACGTTGTCGACGGTGGCGTAGGGCTGCAGCCCTGCGGTGGTGCTGTGGATGTAGCTCTGCAGCGCGAGCGTCGTCTGATCGTTCCACGACTTGCTGCGCACGGCTTCCTGCACAGCGGCCTTTGCAGCATTGGCATCCGCGACGGTGACGCCGGCCTTGACGTATTTGCCCAGCGCCTGCTCGACGGCGACGGACGCCGACTTATAGGCGTCGAGATAGTTGATGTCGGGCGTGCGATTGAGCGCATAGGCGGTCGGCACCACGCCGATCAGGATCAGCATGATCAGGCCCATGCCCTTCTGTCCGTCATTGGAGCCATGCGCGAAGCTGACGCCGGTGCAGGTGAAGATCAGCAGCGCGCGGATCCACCATGGCGGCGGCGTTTTGCCCTTCGGCGCTTCGTATAGGGCAGGATTACGCACCAGAAGCTTCATCGCATAGAGCAGCACCGCGGCGGCGAAGAACCCGACGATCGGCGAGACCAGCAGGGTGGTGCCGACATTGGTCGCCTGCCCCCAATCGACGCCGCTGGTGGCGCTTCCTGCCGGGGCCATGAACTGGTTGGCGAGGCCGACGCCGATGATCGAACCGACCATGGTGTGCGAGCTCGAAGCAGGCAGGCCGAGGAACCACGTGCCCAGGTTCCACAGGATGGCGGCGACCAGAAGGGCGAATACCATGGCGAAGCCGGATGACGAGCCGACCTGCAGGATGAGCTCGACCGGCAGCAGCGACAGAATGCCGAACGCCACCGCGCCGCTCGAGGTCAAGACACCGAGGAAGTTGAAGACGCCGGACCACATGACGGCGAATTCGGCCGGCAGCGAGCGCGTGTAGATGACGGTGGCGACCGCGTTGGCGGTGTCGTGGAAGCCGTTGACGAATTCGAAGCCCAGCGCAATCAGAAGCGCTATGCCGAGCAGGATCCAGGGCACCGTCTTGGCGATCGCCAGATCCTGGCTGAGCGCGTAGCCGACATAGGCGATGCCGACGAGCACCAGCACGCCGAAAGCCGGCAGAAACCATTTGGCGCCGCCCGATTGTTCTAGGGGATGATCTGGTCTCGGGATCCCCGCCTCACTGGAAACTACGTCCACCATTGTCCCACTCCATTTGCATTGCAGCAAAGAACCGGGAAGGACGCTATGTCCCTAGGATGAAGCTGGTGTGACGCCTTGGCCGGCTGGAGACCTATCCGGCTATCTTCAGGAGCGAGGCCACCAGAAGCTTGTGCTCGTCTTCGGAAAGCACATCGGAATCGAAAAGATTCATGCTGCGCAGCCCCTCGATGGCGAGAAAGCAGACTAGCAGCGAGCCGAGATCGCTGGTCTCTTCCTTCAGTCGCTCGAGCAGTTGGTGCTTGAAGGCTTTTATCGGCGTCAGGAAATCGGGATCTTCGGCGATCGCCGAGAAGATCCAGGAGGCCGAGGGTTTCGGTCGCTCGCAGTCGTCGGCCGACAGCTTGATATAGGCCGAGAGGGCGCTTTCGTGCCCGGACTCGGCGGTGCGTGCTTCCAACGCCTTCTGGAAGTCGCGGAGATAGCTTTCGACAAGGCCCTGCATCAGCTTGGCCTTGGTCGGGAAGTTGTAGAGCAGGCCGCCCTTCGACACCCCGGCGCGGCTGGCGACTGCCTCGAGCGACAAGCTTCCCGGGCCTGCCTCGCGCGCCACGTCGGCGGCGGCGGCAAGTATCTTTTCGCGTGAGTTTGCCCTGGGTGCTCTCATCACGCCTTCCCTATATTAGCTTAGGCGGAATTGACAAGACCGTCCAGCCGGTACAGTAAGGCGCCGTTTGAAGTCGGGACCTGTTGTCGATATGTGTCCCGGCATCGATTGTTTTGCCGGTTGCCGGCTCGAGGGGACTGTCCGTGAAGCGCTTTTTCATCATCGCTGTTTTCCTGATTCTGCTCGCTCTCGTCTGCGTCGGCATCGTTGGTTTCAACTTCATGCGCGATGCCGGCATCAAGCAGTATTTCGCCACGATGAAGCCGCCGGCCGCCACGGTCTCGACAGTGGTCGTCAAGCCTTCGGAATGGACGCCGGGCGTCGAGGCCATCGGCACCGTCAATGCCGTGCGCGGCGTCGACCTCACCGTCGAAACGAGCGGCATCGTCAAGAACATCCTCTTTCACGCCAACCAGAAGGTCGCCACCGACGCGGTGCTCCTGCAACTGGACGACGCCGTCGAGAAGGCCGATCTGGTTGCGCAGAAGGCTCAGGCCGCCTCCGACCAGGCGGCGCTGACCCGCGCGATCGAATTGCAGCGGCGCGGCGTCGGCACGGACGCGACGCTCGACGCCGCGCGCGCCGCCGCGGATGCCTCGGCCGCCCAGGTGAACAAGCTGCAGGCCGTGCTCAACCAGAAGCAATTGTCCGCGCCCTTCGGCGGCACGGTCGGCATCCCGAAGATCGATATCGGCCAATATCTGGCCCCCGGCAATTCGGTGGTGACGATCCAGGATCTGGACACGATGCGGGTCGACTTCACGGTTCCCGAACAGCAGCTGCCGCTGCTCAAGATCGGCCAGACCGTTAAGCTCGGCAGCAGCCTCGCCGACATGTCCTTTGCCGGCTCCATCCGAGGCATCGACCCCAAGATCGACCCGGCAAGCCGGCTGGTTTCGATCCGCGGCGAGGTTGCGAATCCGGAAGGCAAGCTGACACCTGGCCAGTTCGTCCAGATCCGTGTCGAGCTGCCGCAGGAAAACAATGTCATCTCGGTGCCGCAAACGGCGGTGACGACGAGCCTCTACGGCGATTATGTCTTCGTGGTCGTGCCGGCAAAGCCGGCGGAGGGCGCCGCTGCCACGCCGGCAAAGCCGGACGAACAGAAAGCCGCCACCGACAAGGCGGATGCCGCCAAGCCGCAGGCGGACGCGTCCAAACCCGCCGACAACGCCACGAAGCCGGCTGACGCCAAGCCGGCCGACAAGGCTGCCGGCGACGCCGCCAAGCCGGCCGATGCCGCGCAGCAGCAGGCGTTCACCATCTCGCAGATCTTCGTGAAGCTCGGCCGCCGCAACAACGGCATGGTCGAGATCGTCGAGGGCCTCAAGGACGGCGACCAAGTCGTCACCGCCGGCCAGAACCGGCTGTTCAACGGCATGTCGGTTGCCGTCGACAACACCATCGATCCCAGCAAATCGGCGAACAAAGAGGTTCAGCAATGAGCTTTTCCGACCTCTTCATTCGCCGGCCCGTCTTGTCGACGGTGCTGGCCTGCATGATCCTGCTGCTGGGCTTCCAAGGCATCTTCGGCCTGTCGATCCGTCAGTATCCCAAGGTTGACGAGACGGCGATCACGATCACCACGGCCTATCCGGGCGCCAGCGCCGACCTCATCCAGGGCTTCATCTCGGCGCCGATCGCGCGCGCAGTCGCCTCGACCGAAAACATCGACTACGTCACCTCGTCCAGCCGTCCGTCCTCGAGCACGGTCACGGTGCAGATGAAGCTCGGCTCCAATCCGGACGTCGCGCTCGCCGAGGTGCTGTCCAAGGTCCAGGGTGTGCGCGGCACCCTGCCGGACGCCGCCAAGGACCCTGTGATCGTCAAGGGCACCGGGCAGCAGTTCGCGATGATGTACATCTCGATGCAGAACCCGAACATGACGAAGGAGCAGCTCACCGAGTATATCGAGCGCGTCATTCGGCCCCGCATCTCGACCGTGGAAGGCGTCGCCGACGTCCAGATCTTCGGAGCCCAGGAATATTCCATGCGCGTCTGGATCGACCCGATCCGGCTCGCCGCGCGTGGCGCCACGGCGGTTGACGTGCTGACCGCCATCAACAACTCGAATTTCCTGTCGGCGCCCGGCAACACCCAGAACGAGTATGTGGTCTCCTCGATCACCGTGCATTCGACCCTGCAGACGCCGGAGGCCTTCGCCCAGCTCCCGATCCGCTCCACGAACGGCGAGGTTGTGCGCCTGCGCGATGTCGCGCGTGTCGAGCTCGGCGCGGCCAGCACCGACACCAGGGTGAGCTTCAACGGCAAGCCCGGCACTTTCCTTGCCATCTTCCCGACGCCTGCCGCCAACCCGCTGACGACCGCGGCCGCGGTCACCAAGCTCGTGCCGGCGATTCAGGAAACGCTGCCGAAAGGCATGACGATCGAGGTCGTCTACGACGCCACCGGCCAGATCAGCGCCTCCATCGAGGAAGTGTTCAAGACCATCGGCGAGGCCGTCGCCATCGTCATCGTGGTGATCCTTCTGTTCCTCGGCTCGTTCCGCTCGGTGATGATGCCGATCGTGACCATCCCCCTGTCGCTGATCGGCGTCTGCTTCATCCTGTTTGCGGTCGGCTACTCGATCAACCTTCTGTCGCTACTTGCCATGGTGCTGGCGATCGGCCTCGTCGTCGACGACGCCATCGTGGTGGTGGAAAACATCCACCGCCACATGGAAGAGGACCACATGTCGCCGATGCAGGCGGCCTTCAACGGCATGCGCGAAATCGCGACGGCCATCGTTGCGATGACCATCACGCTGGCCGCCGTGTTCGCCCCGCTTGCCTTCACCGGAGGCCTGACCGGCGCGCTGTTCCGCGAATTCGCGGTGACGCTGGCCGGCTCCGTGGTGCTGTCGGGCCTGATCGCCATGACGATCACGCCGATGATGTCGGCGCGTTTGCTGAAGGCGGGCCAGCACGGACGCTTCCAGCGCATCGTCGATGGTACGTTCAGCCGCGTCGAGCGCGTCTATGAACGGGCCGTCACCGCTTCGCTCAGGAACCGGCCGGTGACGCTGATCATCGTCGTGGCGCTTGTCGCCCTCACCGGCTTCATGTTCACCAAAACCTCGACCGAACTGGCGCCCGAAGAGGATCAGGGCTTCCTGCTCTCTCTGGTGACCGCGCCGCGCTATGCGACGTCGGACTACACCGAGACCTATGTCAACCAGATGCTCGGCCTGGTGAAGGACATCCCTGAGACCCGGGCGCAGTTCTCGGCCGTTGCCTTCGGCGGTGCCACCAACAGTGCCTTCGTCGGCTTCGCCTTCAAGGATTGGGCGGACCGCAAGCGCAATTCGAAGGAACTGCAGGCCGACATCACCGCAAGGCTCGCCAAGGTCGCCGGCGTTCAGGCCTTCGTCTTCGCGCCGCCGACGCTGCCCGGTTCCGGCGGCGGCCTGCCGATTTCCATGGTCGTGCGCTCCACCGGCGACCCTTCGGAGGTCTTCGATCAGGCCGAGAAAATCAAGAACAAGGCGCAAGCCTCGGGCCGGTTCATCGTCGTGCAGAACTCGATGGCTTACGATGCGCCGCAGGTGACAGTCACCATTGACCGCGAGCGCGCGGCAGCCTTGAACCTGCCGATCGCCGATATCGGCAACACCTTGACGCTGCTGGTCGGCGGCGCCGAGGTGGCGCAGTTCGACCGCGATTCCAACAGCTACGACATCATCCCGCAGGTGCCGCAGGAATTCCGCGACAACCCCGAGAAGCTTGGCGAGTATTTCATTCGCAGCGTCGACGGCAAGATGGTGCCGCTATCGGCGGTCGTGAAGATCTCGACCAACGCCTCGCCGGCGGCCATCGAGCAGTTCAACCAGCTGAACTCCTCGACGATCTCGGCCTTGCCTTTGCCCGGCGTGACCACCGGCGACGGCTTGAAGGTGCTGGAGGATATCGCCAAGGAGACCCTGCCCGACACCTTCTTCATCGACTATTCCGGCCAGTCGCGGCAGGAGAAGGAGCAGGGGAACACCATCCTGATCGCCTTCGCCGCGGCGGTGGTCGTGATCTATCTGGTGTTGGCGGCCCAGTTCGAGAGCTTCCGCGACCCGCTGATCATCATGATGGCCGTGCCGCTGTCGATCTTCGGCGCCATCGTGCCGCTGAACATCGGCCTGGGAACACTCAACATCTACACCCAGGTCGGCCTGATCACGCTGATCGGCCTGATCACCAAGCACGGCATTCTGCTGGTGGAGTTCGCCAACCAGCAGCGCGAAGTGCACGGCATGCGCCGCCGCGACGCTATCATCGCTTCGGCCAAGGTGCGCCTGCGGCCGATCCTGATGACGACGGCGGCGATGGCGCTGGGCGTCGTGCCGCTGATCATCTCCAGCGGCGCCGGCGCGGCCGCCCGCTATTCGATGGGCCTGGTCATCTTCACCGGCATCCTGGTCGGCACTATGTTCACGCTCTTCGTCGTGCCGATGTTCTACACCTTCATCGCCAGCAAGGACCTGCCGCATCTCGCCGAGAAGCCCGACCCGAAGCTGATGCCGGCGTTGCCGAGCTGATCGGCACGACAGCTAAAACCAAAAGAGGCCGGAAATTCCGGCCTCTTTTTTTGGCGGTTGCCTCACGGCTTCGGCTGAGCAATTCCAGGAAAAGTGTGTAACGGTTTTCCGTCCGGAATTGCGTCTCACAAACTACGCCGAAGGCGGCAACGGCCTGCTACCCGATCCGGCTATTTGACGATGACGATGCTGGTGTTGGCGGGGCCGAAGGCCTCGACGAGCTGATAGAAATCGGCCGCCGCGTCGGGATGGAGCCGAACGCAGCCATGCGAGGCGGGACGGCCGAGATGGCTGATGGCGTAAGTGGCATGCACCGCGTAACCACCGCTGAAGAACACTGAATGCGGCATCGGCGCATTGTCGTATTTCTTCGAATACCACATCTCATGCATGCGCGTCGGCTTGAACGAACCAGTCGGCGTGATGTGCCCCCTCGCGCCGGTCGACACCTTCCAGGTGTAGGTCGGGCGGCCGTCGACCGTGACTTCCATGATCTGCTGCGACAGCGAGACCTTGGCGACGATCTGGTTGGCGTGAGCGGCATTGCCGGCGCCGAAGAGCAGCGCGGCCCCGGTGAGCGTGGCGGCGGTGATGTTGATGAGCTTGGCGGAAATGGCAGTGTGCATGACGGTCCCTCTGTTTTTTGCCGTTGTGTCCGGCTTCAATTTCGATGGGCTCTTATCGTGCCCGTCCGTTTCCGAGCTATTTCGCTTGATGCTCGTTTCTGTTTCGAATTCGTTTCCATAAGTTAACAAAAGCTCCGGCCAGCGATTACATCGCACCTCTTCCGGTGCGCGGTGGGTCGGCGCTACACAATGAGCTTGGTTCGGAAACGAAAGTTCATTTCATTCGTATATGAAACATTTACGCCCGCTTTCGAAACCAAACTGCAACAAAGTGCAGCCACGGCGGCATGATCTGGATACAGGCCGGCGGCAGATTTGACGCAACGGGAACAGACAACTTCAAACGAAAATGGGCAGGAAATCGAAACTCCGCTCCTGGCTTCTCAGGATCAGCATCGCGGCAATCGCGCTCGGCGGCGCCGGCTCGTTGGCTGGCAGCCCGGTGACGGCGCTGGCGGCGATGACGTCCGGCGAGGTTTCGACACTGCACATGGCTCTGTTCATCGCCACGGTCTGGATTGTCTCCAGCCTGCGCGTCCACCGGCTGAAGGCCCTCTGGCGGGTCGGCCTCCGGCTGATGAGGACGCGCGGCCCCTCCGGCTACTTGCTGCCGAGAGGACCGAAGGCCCGCGCCGCAGCGGGGGGCTCCGTCAGCGGCGCGGGCGCTTCGGGAGTTTCCTGAAGCGCCGACGATTTCGCGATTGGGATTTAAAGAGATGAAGACGACATTTGCTGCCTCGGTGCTTTCGGCACTGCTCTATGCTCAGGGCTTGCTCGGCTTTGCCGCGCTGGCAACGGTGCTGCTCAAGGAGCGCGCCCACGCCGAGGCCACTGCCAGCGCCGACATTTTATCCGGCCCCTCGATCATCGTGGTGCGCTGAGCGCCCGGCTCCGGACCCAGATGACCGCTGGTTTGGGGAATCCGATGCTTGATAGGCTCGTCGACCCGAATTCACTCGTTGCGCGACGCCGGCGGATCGAAACGATAGCCGGCGCCCCTGATGGTGGTGATGGTGTCGGTGTCGAGCTTGCGGCGCAGCCGCACGATGCGCGAATCGATCGACCGGTCGAAAGCGTCGGTATTCTCGGCCGGCGCCGCGGCAATGATGTCGTCGCGCGTCAGCACCTTGCGCGGGCTCGCCAGGAACAGCTTAAGCAACGCCACCTGCCCCGGCGAAAGCTGATCCTCTGCCCCCGAGCGATGCATCACCATGGCCGATCGCAGGTCGACGGTGGCATTCTCCAGCACGATCAGTTCCCCAGCGGCCCTGCCGCGTCTCATCAGCAGGCCGCCGATGCGCGCGGCAAGCTCGCGCACGTTGAGCGGGCTTTCGACCACATCGGCGGCCCCGAGCTCAAGCGCCAGCACCTTGTCGACGAGATCGCGCGGCCGGCAGATCAGGATGAAATCAGGACCGCCTTCGCCGCCCCCGCCCTGGCTGCTGTAACGCTTGAGCAGCTCTCGGCCCTCGGCCTGGGTGACCTCGTCGCCGACCACCACGACATCGATACCGCCGGCCGAAAGCAGCGTCTCCGCCTCCCAGGGCTGGCGCGCCTCACGCACGTCGTGCCCGCGTCGCTCGAGATGGTTGGCGAGATCGCCTGCCACCACCTCGGCGACGGACACAAGCGCAATGACGGATCGTGCGGCCATTTTCTCCACCCCGCCACAGACAACTCGAGATGAGTGCTGGACATCATGTTTATACCCAATCTACTTTCCGCTGAAAGCGGGAGCGAGCGCGTCGTGAAGGCACGCATCATCGTCGTCGAGGACGAACCGGATCTGAGGGAGGCCGTGGCCGAGTATCTCGGCGCCAGCGGCTATGACGTCGTGACGGCGGAGAATGCCGTGGCGGCGCGCGCGCTGTTCGAATCGCAGCCCTTTCACCTCGCCATCCTCGACATCGCCATGCCCGGTGAGGACGGGCTGTCGCTCGGCCGCTGGCTGCGCTCGAAAACGCCGATCGGCATCATCTATGCCACCGCCGCCGGCACCGCGCTCGACCGCATCGTCGGGCTGGAGCTCGGCGCAGACGATTACATCGTCAAGCCGTACGAATTGCGCGAGGTGCTGGCGCGGGTGCGCAGCGTTCTGCGCCGCGTGCCGCAGCCGGCCGAGCCGCAAGCCGCGAAGGCCGAGACCGGCAATCGGCGTTTCATGAATTTCGGCGGCTTTCAGGCTGATTTCGACGGTCGCATGGTCACCGCCGCCAATGGCGCGGTGATCGAGATGGCCAAGAGCGAGTTCGACGTGCTCGAGGTTTTCCTCACCCGCGCCAACCGTCTCCTGACGCGCGCGGCGATTTCGGAAGCCATCGGCTTCGTCGAGGACCCGGAATCCTCGCGCGCGGTCGACATTCGCATCATGCGGTTGCGCAAGAAGATCGAGGCCGACCCCGCCAATCCGAAATTCCTGCGCACGGTGCGCGGCGAAGGCTATATTTTCTCGCTGCCGAGTGGCGACGCCAGCTAGATCAGTTCCGGGAAAGTGTGAGTGGTTGGCTCGGCGCTTTCGCCGTAGCCTTCCGTCCGGAATTGCGTCAAAACAAAGCGATAGAGCGGTTCGCCGTTTCACGGGAACGGAGGGGGCTCTGATGACCGACGCCCGGGTCTGGAATGACCATGACTGCTGATGCAGTACGCACCGATACGCAAGGCTCGCGCCCGGGCGGCGCCGCGATGGCGGCCGTCCATGTCGTGCGCCGCCTGCGCGAGGCGGGCGACTGGCAGCGCGAGATGGACGGCATATTGGAGACGGTGTGCCGCAAGATGGATTGCCAGCGCGGCATTCTCTTCCGGCTGCGTGAATTGCCGGGTGAAGGTTTTGCGCAGTCCGTCGCCGCCTACTGGATCGACCCCGACTTCGGCGGCGACCTGGCCTCGCCCACCGTGATCATGCAGTCGATCATCAACTCGGATACCTTGCTGGAGCGGCTGCAGGAAGACGAGCGGCAGGGCAAGATCTTCTCGGGCCACACGCGCGACCTCGACGGTTTCTTGCGGGCCGATTTCGAGAAGCAGAGCATCAAGTCGTTTCTGTCCGTCTCGGTTTTCGCGCATGGCCACCTCTGGGGCACGCTGGCGGTCAACGACTGCGTCGCCGAGCGCGAATGGACGGATGAGGAAGAGGCGACGCTGCACATTATCGCTCTGGCCATCGGCGACGCCATCGAGCGCTCGCCATCCGAGGCGCACGCCAGCGAGGTGATCCGCCGCACCATGCTGCAGGCCTCGCTCGACGCTATCATCGTCATCGATGAGACGGGTTCGATCATCGAGTTCAACCCGGCCGCCGAGAAGATGTTCGGCTTCCAGCGCAGCGCCATCCTCGGCAAGGACCTGCTCGATACCATCGTTCCGATATATTATCGCAAGGGCTACGCATCGGGTGCCGATTACATGGCCGGCCGCGGCGCGCCGATGGTCGGCCAGCGCCTGGAGACCGTCACCCAGAACGCCGCGGGCGAGATTTTTCCGATCGAGCTGACAGCAACGGAGATGCGCGTTGCCGACCGCCGCCTGATCTTCGGCTCGATCCGCGACCTGCGCGAAAAGCTGCAGGCCGAGGAGGAGATCAACCGCCAGCGCGAGAAGCTGCACCAGAACGAGAAGATGGCCGCGATGGGCTCGCTGCTCGCCGGGGTCTCGCACGAGCTCAACAACCCGCTGGCGGTGGTGGTGGCGCAGTCGACGCTGCTGCACGAATTCGCCGGCGACCCGCAGACCAAGGTGCGCGCCGAGAAGGTGCGCGCGGCCGCCGAGCGCTGCGGCCGCATCGTCAAGAGCTTCCTGTCGATGGTGCGGCTGCACCCGACCGAGCAGGCCGAGACCGATCTCAACCAGGTGATGCGCTCGGCGCTCGAAGTCACCGCCTATGGTGCGCGCTCCAGCGGCATCATCATCGACACCGATTTCGCCACCGGGCCGCTGCTCGCCATGGCCGACGCCGACCATATCACCCAGGTGGCGGCGAACTTCCTCATTAACAGCCAGCATGCGCTGGCCGGCATCACCGGCGAGCGGATCATCAAGGTGCGGACATTCCGCAACGAGCGCGGCAATCCGGGCTTCTCCGTCGAGGACAATGGCCCGGGCATTCCAGAGGCGATCCGCGCACGTATCTTCGAATCCTATTTCACCACTAAGCCGGTCGGGGTTGGCACCGGCATCGGCCTGTCGATTTCGAAATCGATCGTCGAGCGCCACAACGGCAACATCTGGTTCGAGGAAGTGCAACCGACCGGCGCGCGCTTCGTCGTGCAATTGCCGGCGATTGCCGGCGGTGCCGCAAGCGCGGGTGAAGGGCCGGCGCGCTCGAGCGGGTTGCGCCATGCCTTGATCATCGACGACGAGCCCGACGTCGCGGGCTCGCTTTCGGACATACTGGAGCTGATGGGGCTCAAGTCGCGCGTGGTGGCAAGCTGGACGTCCGCCGCCGATGTGCTCACGGGCCATATGCCGCCGGACATTGTCTTTTCCGACCTGCGCATGCCGGGCATCAGCGGCATCGCGATCTACCGCGAGCTGCTCTCGCAGCAGCCCGCTCTGGCCAAGCGCTTCGTGCTGGTGACCGGTGACCTCATCGGCGCTAAGGCGGAGATCGAAGCGCTGCCGCCGCCGCAGCGCCCGCACATTCTGGAAAAGCCGTTCTCGACGCTCGATGTGCGTGGCGTGCTGTCGACCGTCGCTGACGAAGCCGCAGCAGCCGCCGACAACAGCGCCCACATCTGAGCCCCACATCTGAGCTAAGATCGCAACTGAAGAGGCGTGGCCGAGCTTGAGCTCGCGCCGCAGGATCTGCCGAGATTCAGGTCAAGCCGAGCCGAGAATGGTGGTTCGCGAGAACCGGAGCGGAGCGTACTTGTAGTACGTGAGCGCCGGAAGCGCAGGGAACCGCCATTCGCAGGCCAGCTTCACCTGAATACCGGAAGATTCGGAAAAAAAGAGGCTCCCGACCGATTTTCGCGGCGGGAGCCTGACTTGAGCGCAGGAGGGAGCGCTCTGGGGAGGTCTTAAAAAACGTTCGGCGTGTTGGTGAGCGGCGCGGCGTTGGCGATCATGCGCACAGCGCGTTCGCGGTGCTGGCCGGACTGCTCGGCGATCGCGCGCAGGCACTCGACGCTCTCGGCGCCCCAGTTCTGGCCCCTGCAGGCAAAGTCGACTGCAGGTTCCGGCAGACGGGCGGTCTTGAGCGTGGTCTGCGCGCCTTCAACGACATTGACCGGCGGGTTGATCGACGCCAAGGCCGGACCGGAGGCGGGCGCGGCCAGCATGCCGACGAAGGCGCAGGCGCCGATCAGCATGAACATCGCCATCGGATGGTCGCTGGCGCGCTGGCGCAGCGCTAGTTTCGGCCGGCGGTCATTGCGCTCCGGGCCATGCTGGCGGCGATTGGTATCGGCGGCATGAACTTTCGCAAACATCGGTTGTTCCCTTCGTTATCTTTCTTTTTTGCTATGAAACGAACTTAATCGCACCAGGTAACAGCCGGATATTGGCGGCGGTCGCCTGTGTAACAGGATTGAAACAGACGCTGGACGCGACAGCATTTCCAATCCGCGGCACCCGTCGGCCATCGAAGCTGCTTGGCAGATATTGCGCCCATCGCGCCCGGCCGACTGTAAGCGGCATCACACAGGCATACGCAGCCGTGCGTATCGCCAGTTTGCCGCACGCCCGAGACTACCCGAACAGGCCTTCTTCGAGAACGCTGTGTGCGCCCGCAACCGCCGTTCCGCTTCCTCGATTAAGGCCCGGATTTTCCGGGATTTTTCCGGTTCAGGCGGGGTCGAATCCACCGCCACGGAATTTACATATTTCTGCAAATCATTGCATTTCAATGGGAAATATGTCTATATTGAATGAGTATTCAACAAAAAGAAGAGCATTCCGATGAACCCGCACCTCCGTGACGTGGCGATCCCCAATGATTGGGACCGGCGGGGTTTGCCGGGGTGGAGTTATCACTCCAACGCCCTTCTCGAGCTCGAGAAGGAATACGTCTTCCGCAATCACTGGCAGATTGCCGGCCATGTCTCCGACGTGCCGAATCCAGGCGACTATCTGACCATGGACGTCATCGGCGAGCGTGCGCTGATCATGCGCGGCAAGGACGGCGTCGTGCGCGCCTTCAACAACATGTGCCGCCACCGCGGCAGCCGCGTCGTCGCCGACAGCCAGGGCAGCTGCAAGAACGCGCTGGTGTGCCCGTTCCACGGCTGGGTCTACAATCTCGACGGCACGCTGCGCGGCGCTGCCCGTCCGCGCTCCTTCCCCGAGCTCGACAAGACCGAATTCGGCCTGATGCCGCTCGATCTCGAAATCTGGATGGGCTTCATCTTCATCCGCTTCCGCAAGGGCGGCCCGCAGCCTTCCGTCGCCGAACTCCTGAAGCCGATCGAAGCCGAGATGGCGCATTACAATGTCGCTGACATGGTGCCCTCCTGGGGCATCTGGACCCAGAAATCACCGGTCAACTGGAAATCGGTGCGCGACGTCGACAATGAGGGCTACCACGTCGCCATGGCGCATCCGGCGCTGCAGGACCTCTATGGCGCCACCTATTTCGACGAGCCCTTCATCAACGGCGTGTCGCGCTCCTTCGCCACCTACAATCCGCATGCCGGCCGGCGCTGGAGCGTGCGTGAGTATATCAAGCTGGCGTCCGAGGCGACGCACCTGCCGGAGCATCTGCGCAAGGCCTGGATCTATTACGGCATCTTTCCCAACAACGCGCTGTCGATCATGCCGGAATCGGTGCAGTTCTATCAGGAGTTCCCGCTGTCGACCGGCGAGACGCTGCTGCGCGGCGCCATCTACCGCTACAAGGACGAGACGAGGGAGCAGGCCGCGGCGCGCTACCTCGCCTACCGCATCGACCGCGACACGATGAACGAGGACGTGCAGCTTTCGGTGTGGTCGAACGAATCCATGCTGTCTGAGGCTTTTGAAGGCTTCTACTTGTCGGATTTGGAGTATGGCGTGCGCACCCACCACGACCATTTGCGCAGGCAGGTCCCGGTGCTGAACCTGGAGACGGCGCCCGAGGAAAAGGACATGTGGGGCCTGAACGACGCGCTCCGGTCGAGGGGGTAGGGCGAGGCGCCGAAGCTGCTGATCTCCCCCCTTGTGGGGGAGATTGGCCAATCACCCCCGCCAGACGCCTTCTTTCCTCAAATCATCCATCGTGCGCGAAATCCCCTCGCGCAGGATCGCCACCATGTCGTCGACCTGTTCCTTGGTGATGATCAGCGGCGGCGACATCACGCACATGTTGATCAGTGGCCGCACCAGAAGGCCGAGCTCGTGGCAATGCGCGTCGATGCGTTTGCCGACATTCTTGTCGAGCTGAAGCGGATCCTTGCTTTCGCGATCAGCCACGCATTCGACGCAAGCCATCTGGCCGACGCCACGCACCTCGCCAACCAGCGGCAGCTCTTCAAGCGTCTTCAATCGCGCCTGGAAATAGGGCGCGATCTCGCGGGTGTGTTGAAGCACGCCCTCTTCCAGCAGGTCGAGATTCTTCAGCGCCACCGCGCAGCCGATCGGATGGCTGGTGTAGGTGAGGCCATGGCCGAACAATGCGTCGGGATGGTTGGAGCGGCGCAGCTCCTCGAGCAGCCGCTCGGAGATGATGACGCCGCCGAGCGGGAAATAGCCTGAGGTGACGCCTTTGGCGAAGGTGATCATATCCGGATCGATGCCGAACACGTCGCCGGAGGCGAAGACATGGCCGAGCCGTCCGAAGCCGGTCACCACCTCGTCCGAGACATAGAGGATATCGTTCTCGCGGCAGATCTCGCGGATGCGCTTCAGATAGCCGTCCGGCGGCACGATGACGCCACCCGAGGCCTGCACCGGCTCGCCGACAAAGGCACCGATGCGGTCGGCGCCGACGCGCGCGATCGTGTCGCGGAACTGGTCGACCAGGAAATCGGTGAAGGCTGCAACGCTCATGCCATTGGGCCGGCGGAACGGATCGGGCGAGGAAAGCTTGATCACCAGATCGCTTGCGCCGTCCATCCAGTCGTGATCGCGCGGACGGCCGTTGAGCGAGGCTGAGAGATAGGTCGAACCGTGATAGGCGCCGCCGCGGCTGAGGATCAGCTTCTTCTCCGGCCGCCCGCGCACATTGTTGTAGAACTGCATGAAGCGAAGCGCCGTCTCCACCGCCGACGATCCGCCGGTGGTGAAGAAGGTGTGGCTGAGATCGCCGGGCGCCGCATCGGCAATGCGGTGTGCAAGCTCGGCCGAGGGGGCGTTCATCGTGTACCACGGGGTGTTGTAGGAGAGCGCCATCGCCTGGTCGTACATGACCTTGGCCAGCTCCTCGCGGCGGTGCCCGACATTGATGCACCACATGCCGGCAGGGCCGTCGATCAGCCGCTTGCCGGAGGCGTCGGTGATGTAGATGCCGTCGCCCTCGCCGATCAGCGTGCGCGCCTCGGCGCCGACCGACCCGGCATAGGGCCAGGGCTGGACGAGATGGCGCTTGGCAAGCTCGACCGCATCGTCATCGCCAGGGCCGATCAGTTCGCTTGCTTTGATCCTGCTTTGAGCCGCCATCTTCGCCTCGTATCGCTAGAGTTGCCGAATTCTCACCGGACATCAAAGGACATGGAAGACCATGGAAACTCGGCTCTCTGCCGCTATATTTTGAATATCCGTTCAATCAATATCGCAGAAATAGCGCTTGATTTCAATCGGCGGATACGCTCATGATGAAAGAAAGCCGGCAAGCCAGGGAGCGATCATGCTCCAAGCATAATTCGGGAACAGGCGGCCGGCGCTGCGAATGGGAAGGCCGCATGGCGGGACAATCCGAGCCAGCTACCGAAATCACGCCCGGAGCGCTGCAATGACGGTTGCCGCGGAAGGGTCGCCCCCGCTGCGCATGGCCGGGGCCAGACGAAATCCCCTTCTGCAATCGGAAGCCGTCCAAGGCTTTGCCCTGATCAGTCCCACCTTCGTCTACGCCCTTATTCTTCTCGTCCTGCCGATCCTGGTCGTCATCGCCCATTCCTTCTGGACGCAGAACTACCTCACCATCGACCACACCTTCACGCTGGAGAACTACCGGATCGCGCTGACCGAGCCGATCTACCGCGACCTGCTCTGGCGCTCGCTCTACATCTCGCTGACGGTCAGCCTGCTGACGGTGGCGCTCGCCTACCCGATCGCCTACTTCATTTCCTTCCATGGCGGCCGCCACAAGAGCCTCTGGCTCTTCCTCATCACCATCCCGTTCTGGACGAGCTACCTGCTGCGCGTGATGTCGTGGAAGGTGATCCTCGGCTACAATGGCGTCTTGAATTCCGGTCTGATGGGCCTTGGCATCATCAGCGAGCCGTCGGACGCGCTGCTCTACAATTCCACCGCCGTCATCATCACGCTCACCCATGCCTGGGCGACCTTCGCCATCCTGCCGATCTTCGTTTCGCTGGAGAAGGTCGACCGAACCCTGGTCGAGGCGGCGACCGATCTCGGCGACGGGCCGCTGCGCTCCTTCCTGCGCGTCACGCTGCCGCTGTCGGCGCCAGGCGTCATCTCGGCGGCGCTGATCGTCATGATCCCGACCGTCGGCGACTATGTCACGCCCAAACTGGTCGGCGGCAAGGACGGCGTCATGATCGCCAATGCCATCCAGGCGCAGTTCGGCAAGGCGTCGAACTGGCCGCTGGGTGCCGCGCTCTCGGTCACCACCATGATCATCGTCTCGCTGATGGCCGGCGCCACCGTGTTGGTCATCCGCGCCCTGCAGAGGCTGGCACGATGACGGCGATGAGACGTTTCCTGCCTGGATGGCTGTCGAGCTACGCCACGCTCTACATCCTGTTCCTCTATCTGCCGGTGATCTTCCTGCCGATCTTCTCGATCAACACGGCGGCGACACCGAAATTCCCGCTCTCCGGCATCACGCTGCACTGGTACGAGGACCTGCCGAAAACGCCGGCGCTGATCGACGCAACCTGGAACAGCCTGATCGTCGGCGTCTCCGCCTCGATCCTGTCGACGGTGCTGGGCATCCTCGCCGCCCGCTCGATCACCCGCTACCGCTACCCCGGCCGCCGCGCCATCAACGGCCTGATCATGGCGCCGCTGGTGCTGCCGGAAGTGATCGTCGCTATCTCCATGCTGCTGGTCATGCTGCAGCTTGGCCTCAGCCTATCGCTTTTCACCGTGGTGCTCGGCCATGTGCTGGTCTGCATCCCCTACTCCATGACCGTCCTGACCTCCGGCTTCGAGGGTTTCGATCGCAGCCTGGAGGAGGCTTCCGCCGATCTCGGCGAGAGCGCCTTTGGCACTTTCCGGCGGGTGACGCTGCCCATGGTGGCGCCGGCGATCATCTCCAGCCTGCTCGTCTGCTTCACCATCTCGCTCGACGAATTCATCATCGCCTTCTTCCTTACCGGCACCGAGGCGACACTCCCGATCTACATCTGGGGCCAGTTGCGTTTCGCGGCCAAGCTTCCTGGCGTGCTGGCGCTCGGCACCTTGTTGCTGTTGGCGTCCTTCGTGCTGATGACAATTGCCGAAATCCTGCGCCGCCGCGCGGCGAGACGCACCCAGAACGAGGAAGGCCTCCATGCTTGAGCGGGTCCAGTCCGAGCGCATGCAATCCGACCGCACCATGATCGACATCCGCGACGTCACCCGCAGCTACGGATCGTTCAAGGCGCTGGACAACGCCTCGCTGGCGATCCGCGAAGGTGAGTTCTTTTCGCTGCTCGGGCCCTCAGGCTGCGGCAAGACCACGCTGTTGCGCATGATCGCCGGTTTCGACACGCCGACCAGCGGCTCGATCGCCGTCGACGGCCAGCCGATGGACGGCATCCCCGCCAACCGGCGGCCCACCAACATGGTCTTCCAGAGCTATGCGATCTTCCCGCATCTCAATGTCGAGCAGAACGTCGCCTATGGGCTGAAGCGGCTGAAGCTCGATGCCGGCGAGGAAAAGCGCCGCGTCGAGGAGGCATTGGCCCAGGTCTCACTCACCGGCCTCGGCAAGCGCCGCGCCACCGAGCTTTCCGGCGGCCAGCGTCAGCGCGTGGCGCTGGCCCGCGCGCTGGTCATGCGGCCGAAGGTGCTGCTGCTCGACGAGCCGCTCTCGGCGCTCGACAAGAAGCTGCGCGAGCAGATGCAGGTCGAACTGCGCCGGCTGCAGCAGGCGGTCGGCATCACCTTCGTGCTGGTCACGCATGACCAGTACGAGGCCTTGGCGATGTCCGACCGCATCGCCGTGATGTTCGGCGGCCGCATCGCCCAGGTCGCTTCGCCCAAGGAGATCTACCAGCGCCCGGTCAACCGCCAGGTGGCCGACTTCCTTGGCGGCATGAACTTCGTCAAGGCCGAGATCGTCGAGGAAAACGGCGCTTCGCTGGTGCTCGACACGCTGGGCTTCGGCCGCGTCAGGACCGACAAGCCGAAGGCTTTCATGCGCAATGGCGGCGCGGCGACGCTTGGCATCCGGCCCGAACGGCTGCGCGTTCTGTGGGACAATGCGTCGGCAAAATTCGAGGTCGCCGGCAAGGTGGTGGAGCGCCATTATTTCGGCGAGATCACGCATCTGATCGTCGAGATACCGGGGCTTGAAAAGCCGCTTTCGGTGACCGAGACCAACGATTTCGGCGCCGACGACATTCCGGTCGGCGCCCCGATCCGCCTCGCCTACGACCCCGAGGCCTTGGTGGCGATGGCCGACTGAATCCTTGCAGCAGCGATACGCCCGGCGACGATCGCGCCTTCGACATAACCCGGGAAGGACGGCGAGACCTCAGAAGCGGCGAAATGGAGATGCGGCGCGCCGGCAAGGATCACACGCTCGGCATCGCGCGCCGTCACGTCGATGATGAGATCGCTATAGGCGCCGCCGCTCCAGCGGTCATGCGTCCAGTCACGCGCGCTGAAATCGATGATGTCGGCGGCCTGCGGGCCGAGCGCCTGAACAAGCCTCGCGGTGATTTCCGCCTGCAGCGCCGCCTCGCCGAGCGGATGCCAGCGCAGCGCGAGCGGCCCGCCGACAAAGACGATAAGCGCGGCGTGACCGGCATCCTGGCTGGCGTCGCAGGCAAACAGCCCCGGCTGATCGCGCCACATCACCATGCCGCACAGGCCCCGCTCGCGCCAGAACGGCTCTGCGTAGCGCACCAGGATCTTGATCACCGCGCCGCTTTCCCAGACGCCGAGCGCGCTTGCCAGTTCCGCTGGCAAGGCCGGCACGAAATCGAGCTTGGCGGCCGTCGCCGGCGGCAGCGCGATCAGAACCTCGCGCGCTTCGATCGTGGCAGCGCCGGTGCCGATGCGAACGCCTTGCGGGGCGCGCTCGACACACGTCGCCACCTGGTTCAGGCGCAGCCGGTCGCCGAACTCGGCGGCCAGATCCTGGGCCAGCGATTGCATGGTGTCGCCCAGAAAATACTGCAGCTCGAACACCTCGTTGGTGATGCGGCGATCATTGTCGATCAGGTACCAGAGCGGCACCTTGTCCGCCGCCAGGCACCACAGCCCCTCGACCAGCGAGCGGAAAGCGGCCTTGGAATCGGCATCGTCGCGCTGGCGTTCCAGCCAATCGGCGACGGTCAACCCGGTAATCGCCGGGTCGTCCGGATCGATGCTGTTCATGCGCTCGCGGATCGCCATCGAGACATGATAGGTCCGCTCCGCCCGCGCCGGAGTCATCGACGGATGGGTGATGAACTCGCCGTCGACATAGGTCTCGACGAAGCTCTTGCCGTAGGCCTTGGCCAGCGCCATCACCTCGGGCATGTCCTGGCATAGGAACTGGCCGCCGCTGTCGATCAGCTCGCCGAGCCCGTTGCGGACAGCCTCCACCCTGCCACCGACACGTTCGCGTGCTTCAAGGACAAGGAAATCGATACCCGACCGCTTCAGCTCGATCGCGGCGGACAGGCCGGTGAAGCCGGCGCCGACGATGACGACGTCGGTTCTTTCAATGATGCTCTTCAATAGCCGGCCTTGATCTTCTCGAATCCTGACGGAAGGTAGGAGGATTCAAGGCCGTTGGCGAGCCCAGCTGGAAGTCACATGGCTGACTCGGCAGGGACTCTCCCCGTCGCGAATACGGGAAGAGGATGCATGCAGGCGGGTCACGGGCAACTCCGCCTCTGGGGCGATACCCTGGCCAACCGCCGATATAAATCTCAATAGCCGGCTTTGATCTTCTCGAATTCGGCGATCATCTTGAGCTTGAGCTCCGAGGGCAGCGGCTGCTGGAACAGCGTCTTGTCGACCCATTTCTCCACATTGTCGTAGCCCTTTTCCTTCAGGATCGCCGGGTCGACGCCGGCCATGCCCTTGGCATTGGCCTGGCCGTAGCCCCAGTCCTTCACCAACGTCTTGGCGACTTCCGGATCGTTGACGGCGTTGAGGAATTCATAGGCCTTGTCGATGTTGCCGGGCGCGTCCTTGAACAGCACGTAGCCGCACACCCAGGTCGAGATACCCTCGTCGGTGTCCTTCTTGGACTTGATCGGCACGCCGGCCTTGACCGACTGCACCGTCGCATCGTTCCAGGCCCAGGCGAGATCGACCTCGCCGCCCGAGAGCAACTGCACGATGTCGGTGGTGTCGGTCCAGTAGGAGCGCACATTCTTGTGCACCTGGCGCAGGAAATCGGATGCCTGTTTGAACTGGTCGTCCGTCATCTTGGTCCAGTCCTTGAGCCCGATCGCGAGGCTGGCCAGCGCGTAGGCGTCGTCGACATTGTCGCCGATCGAGACACGGCCCTTGTATTTCGGATCGGCGAACACCTTCAGCGACTGCACGTCCTTCTCGGCGATCTTGTCGGAATTGTAGGTGAGCTGGGTATCGCCCCAGTCCCACGGCATGAACCAGGCCTTGCCGTCGGGCGTCGTGGCGAGGTCCTTCATCGCCATGATGCCAGGGTTGAGGTCCTTCCAGCCGGTGATCTTCGAGGTGTCGAGCGGCTGCAAGAGCCCGGCTTCGCGCCACTTCACCACGCTTTGCGAGCAGGGATGGCCGAGATCGGACTTGAAGCCGGAGCGGACCTTTTCGAAGGCCTCGTCCTCGTCTCCGAAGAAGGCGAAGGTCGGCGAGTCGCCGTTCTTCTCGACATATTTGCCGTGGAAGCTCGGATCCTCGTAGCCGGACCAGTCGAACACGATCAGGTCCTTGTCGGCGGCGACGGCGAACGCCGCCGCCGAAGCCGCGAGCGCGCTCCCAAGCGCCAAGGTCAGTGTCAGGCGTCGGCTGAGTTTCTTCATGCTGTTCCATCCTCTTTTGGTTTGCCGGTCTTGTTTGGCCAGCTGTTGCTAACCCCGATTTTTGGTAGCCCCAGTTCTCGCTAGCCATAATGTTTCGGGAAGGTGGCGGCCAAAAACGCGTTCGCCGCCTGCAGCGCGGTCTCACGCGTGGTGTCCTCCGTCCCCATCATCAGCCGCAGCCACAGGCCCTCGAGCATGGCGCTGAGCGCGAGCGCGATGGCCTGGGGGTCATAGCTGTATCCGCCGCTTTCCTTGAGCGTCGTGCAGAGATCGATGAAGACCTGCTGGTAATAGGCGTCGCGCGAGCTGCTCAGCGCCTGGTAGGTCGGCCGCGACTTGGCCTCGCCCCAGAAGGCCAGCCAGGCGGCGAGCTTGCGCTTGTTGCAGATCGAGCGGTCGAAATCGGCCCACACCAGCTGCTGCAGCTGTCGCGCCGGATCGTCGCCCGCCTTCTGCAAGGCCGTGCGCCAATGCGCCGAATACTCGTCATACATGTGCTGCAGCGTGGCGATGAGCAGCTTTTCCTTGCTCTCGAAATGGAAGTTGACTATGCCCCGCGACAGGCCCGCGCCGTCGGCCACGTCGGCCATCGTCGTTTCGGCATAACCGCGCTTGGCCAGTGAATCGATCGTCGCCTCGATCAGCTGCAACCGCCGGACCTCTTTCGAGGCCTTGCGGCCGCGCTTTTCGGCATCGCCTTTGGGTGCCGATTGAGCGTCATTATCGGTAGCCTCTGCGGTCTTCATGGGTGTGACGGTCTCCAGCATCGCCGGCTATCCGACCGGCTTCCAACCGCGCAGATGAGTGGGGCGGTGCTCGCCACTGTCAAGCACCTTCTGCATCGCCTCCCAGGTCCTGATGTTCTTGTCGACATAGGCCGCGCCTACCGCTGCCGCGGCCTGCACGTAGAGCGCCCCCTTGAGCCGCGAAAGCTCTTCGCGCGCGACCTCGCGGTACCATGGATTGCGGTCGCGGATGGTGATGTCGGTGAAGCCGGCGCGCCGCATCGCTTCGGCATAGCGCGCCGGCGAGGCCATGGCGAAGGACAGGCCCTCGGCCGCGATATAGACCTTCATCTCTGGCGACGGTTCGCCGTCATGCCCGATCATCCAGTTCGACGCGGCAAACACCCCGCCAGGCCTCAGCACGCGAAAGATCTCGGCGAACAGCGCGTCCTTATCCGGCACATGCAAAAGCGCGTCCTTGGAGAAGACGACATCGAAGGAAGCTTCGGTGAAAGGCAGCGGCCCAGGCGGCGCCTGGACGAAGCTGACGCGGTCCTCGAGACCTTGCCTGATCGCCCGTCGCCTCGCTGTCTCGATCACCGGCTTTTCGACGTCAAAGCCGGTGACCTTAGCCGCGCGATGCACTGCCGCCAGATGCAGCGTGATGCCGCCGGCGCCGCAGCCGATATCGAGGATCGTCTTGCCCTGGAGCGAGAGGCCTTCGACTACGCGGTCGACCTCTTCGGGACCACCCGGCGACAGATAACCCTCGCCCCACAACGCTTCGAGGAAGCTAATGGCGGTGTCGTCATATTCCGGCTCGGCGTCAGCCGTTTCGATCATCGGATCGTCAACCCCAAATGCCGATGTGGATCAGTCCAGAAATGCTGCCAAAGCCTAGCGCATCAACGCCAAAACGCAACACCATTTGTTGAACATTCATTCAAAATAACTGGACAAAAAACCGTGGTCCGTGCCAATTCTGGCAATCAGGGAACAAAGGCACCGGGCAATCCCAGGAAACGTGAAGCGGTTTTCCGTCCGGGATTGCGCAAAAACAAGAAGAAAGGGGGGCCGAATGGAGGTTCTACGCGGATGAAGACATGGGACGCGATCGTCATTGGCGGCGGCCATAACGGCCTTGTCAACGCCTGCTACCTGCAGCGCGCCGGGCTGGACGTGGTGGTAGTCGAGAAGAACGACTGGGTCGGAGGCGCCGCGACCAGCCGTGAGCTGACGCCGGGCTTCCTCTACTCCAACTGTTCCTATGTCTGCTCGCTGTTCCGATCCGAGATCATGCGCGACCTGGAGCTGCCGCGCTTCGGCCTGCAGGTGATCTCCTATGAAGGCGGCGCCGTGTTCACGCGCGATGGCGACTATCTCGCCAATTACCGCGATCACGACGCGCACCGCCGTGAGTTCGCACGTTTCTCGAAGCGAGACGCCGAGGCCTATGACCGCTATTCGCGCGATGTCACGCGGCAGTGCCGCTTAATCCAGCCGCTCTTGATGCGCACCGCGCCCGACCCGACGAGCTTCAAGCCGCGCGACCTCGGCGAGCTGCTCTACCTCGGCAAGAAATTCGCCGGGCTCTCGTCCGAGGAGATGGCGCTGACCCTGCGCTTCTGGACGATGTCGATCTCAGATTTCCTCGACGAGTATTTCGAGACCGATGTCATCAAGGCCAATTTCGCGCTCTCCGGCATCATCGGCACGGCGCTCGGGCCAATGTCGCCGGGCACGGCCTACGTGCTGCTCCACCATTATATGGGCGAGGTCGACGGCTCGGTCGGCGCCTGGGGCTATGCGCGCGGCGGCATGGGCGCCGTCACCAGGGCGCTGGCCGCCTCCTTCAAGGCTTCCGGCGGCACCGTCCGCACCGGCGCCGAGGTCGATCATGTGCTGATCAGGAACGGCAAGGCCAAGGGCGTGGTGCTCGCCGGCGGCGAGGAGATTTATGGCAAGCTCGTCATCTCCAACGCCGACGTCAAGCGCACCTTCCTGAAGCTCGTCGAGGAGAAGGAGCTGCCCGACATCTTCCTGCGCCGTGTCAGGAACTTCAAGATCCGCGGCTCGTCGGGCAAGGTCAACATCGCGCTGGATTCGCTGCCCGAATTCCCGGCCCTGCCGAAGGACTCGCCGGTCTATCGCGCCGACATGCATTTCACCGATTCCATCGAGCGCATGGAGCGCGCCTATGACGACTGGAAGGCCGGGCGCTGGTCGACCGATCCCTTCCTCGACATGATGATCCCGACCACGCTCGACCCGACCATGGCGCCCCCGGGCAAGCACTTCATGAGCTGCTTTGTGCAATACGCGCCGCCCAAGATCGACGGACGCGACTGGACCGACGCCGATCGCGACGGGTTCGCCGAAAGCGTGATTTCCCAGATTGCCGAATATTCGCCGGGCTTCCGCGACCGCATCGTGCATATGGAAGTGCGCACACCGCGCGAGATCGAGGCCGAGGTCGGCCTCACCGAAGGCAACATTTTCCAGGGCGAGCTCACCTTCGACCAGTTGCTCTTCAACCGCCCGGTGCCGGGCTACGCGCAATACCGCTCGCCGGTCGGCGGGCTCTATATGTGCGGCTCCTCCACCCATCCGGGCGGCGGCGTCATGGGCGCGCCCGGACGCAACGCCGCCGCCGAGATCCTGCGCGATCTCGCCAAGCCGACCCTGCATATGAGCCCCGCCCATGACGTCATCTGATTTGAATTGGGACGCCATCGTCATCGGCGGCGGCCATAACGGCCTCGTCGCCGCCGCCACGCTCGCCAAATCCGGCCGCAAGGTACTGCTGCTGGAAGCTGGCAACGAGGTCGGCGGCGCCGCGCGCTCCGAGGAGTTCGCGCCCGGCTTTAGCGTATCGGCGGTCGCCCATCTCCTCAATCGCCTGCATCCCGATGTGGTGAAGACGCTGGAGCTGGAGCGGCACGGGCTGACGGTCGAGCGCGGCGACTTCGTGCCGTCGGTGGCGCTGTTCAAGGACTATCCGCTGGTGCTGCACGGCGCCTATGGCGAGGTGTTGACCGGCGCGAGTCCTTCGGAGCAGTCCGCCTGGAAGGAGCTGCGCGCGCAATTGCTGCGCTATGCCGGCGTCTTGAAGCCTTTCCTGTCGCGCCGGGCGCCAGACCTCGGCAACATGTCGCTCACGGAAATGACCGGGCTCGGCCAGACGGCGCTGGCGTTGAAGCGGCTCGGCAAGGAAGACATGCGCGACTTCCTGCGCGTGCTTCTGATGAACGTCTACGACCTGCTCGACGAGCAGCTTTCGGACGACCGGCTGAAGGGCCTGCTCGCCTTCGACGCGACGCTTGGCTCGCATCTGGGGCCGCGCTCGCCGACCTCGCTGCTCGGCCTCTATTACAGGCTTGCCGGCGAGATCGGCGGCCTTGCCGGCGCGCAGGTCCAGCCGAAGGGCGGCATGGGCGCCATCGTCGCCGCCATCCGCGCCGCGGCGGAAAAGGCCGGCGTTTCCATCCGTCAGGCTTCGCCGGTCGCCAAGGTGATCGTCGAGAAGGGCCGCGCCGTGGGGGTCGTCACGCAGAGTGGCGAGACGCTGCGCGCAAAGACCGTCGTCTCGGCCATCAATCCCGCAACCACGATCCTCGATCTCGTCGGCCCGCGCGAGGTCGACACCGGCTTCGTGCGCAAGGTCCGGAATATCCGCATGAAGGGCGATGCGGCGAAGCTCCATCTGGCGCTCGACCGGCCGCCGCAATTCGCCGGCGTCGATGCCGCCGCCCATAAGGGTCGCCTCGTCATCGCGCCTTCGCCCGACCATGTCGAGCGCGCCTTCAACCCGTCGAAATATGGCGCGTTCTCGCCCGAGCCGGTGATGGAGATCACCCTGCCAAGCCTTGTCGATCCATCGCTCGCCCCGCCCGGCGCCTGCGTGCTCTCGGCGGTGGTGCAGTACGCGCCCTATGCGTTGAAAGAAGGCTGGACCGCCGGCAAGCCGCGCTTCCTGAAAGCAATCATGGCACAGCTCGAAACCTATGCGCCCGGCATCGGCGCGACGGTGCGCCACGCCGAGCTTCTGACGCCCGCCGATATCGAGGCGCGCTACCGCATGCCCGGCGGCCATTGGCACCATGGCGAGTTGCAGGCCGACCAGATGCTGATGTCGCGGCCGGTCTCCGGCTGGTCGGGCTACGACACCCCGCTCGAAGGACTGTTCCTTGCCGGCGCCGGCTCGCATCCGGGCGGCGGTATCTCCGGCGCGCCCGGCCTCAACGCCGCGCGCCGCATCATCGCGATGAGGGCATGAGGATGTTTTTGCAGATCGCTGAAGCCGCACTCTACGGCGCCCCCCTCTGTCCTGCCGGACATCTCCCCCACTTGGGGGGAGATCAGCTGTCCGCGCGCCCGGCTCACCTCCTGCAACGTTGGCGATTGGCGAAAGCCGGGGCGACGGCCAATCTCCCCCCTTGTGGGGGAGATGTCCGGCAGGACAGAGGGGGGCGCGAAGGAACGCCGTCATGAATCCTCATGCCACCATCAAGCCATCAACGGCACGCCTCGCGGCCCAATCCCACTTCCGCACGCTGCGGCTCGGCACCCCGTTCCAGCCGCGCATCGACGCGCTGGGGCTGAAGCAGGACTGGTACAATTGGGCCGGCTATCGCGCGCCGCATTCGCTGTGGGACGAGGAGCTCGAATATTTCGCCATCCGAAGCCAGGCGGCGCTGTTCGACATCTCGCCGATGACCAAATACCGGATCGAAGGCCCGGACGCCGAGGCCTATCTCGACCGCGTCACGCTGCGCGACGTGACCAAGATGAAACCCGGCCGCGTCCACTACACCGCGTGGTGCGACGACGACGGTTTCGTGCTCGATGACGGTACGCTGTTCCGGCTCTCGCCGACAAGGTTCCGGCTGTGTTCGCAGGAGCGGCACCTGCCTTGGCTGCTCGACAGCGCTTTTCGATACGATGTGACTGTCGAGGAAGAGACCGAGGCCGTCGCCGGACTGGCGCTGCAGGGCCCGACCTCCTTCGCCATCCTGCGCGACGCGGGCTTCGCCCGCATCGAGAGGCTGAAAATCTTCGACCTTGCCGAATTCGCGCATGACGGTGCTAGCGTGACCATCTCACGCACCGGCTTCACCGGCGATCTCGGCTACGAATTGTTCGTGCCGGCGGACAAGGCGCTGAGCCTTTGGGATCGGCTGATGGCGGCGGGCGAGCTACGCGGCGTCCGCGCCATCGGCTACACCGCGCTGAACCGCGCCAGGCTGGAAGCCGGGCTGATCGTCGCCAATGCCGACTTCACAGCTGCCGAGCACGCCATCCGCGCCGACCGCCTGCGCATGCCCGACGAGATCGGCCTCGGCTTCATGATCGATCCGGACAAGGCTCATTTCAACGGCCGCCGCGCCATCCTCGAAGCGCGCGCCAGGAAGAAGCTGCGCTATGTGCTGGTTGGGCTGGAGATCGAAGGCAACATCCCGGCCGAGCATGCCATCGTCTACTACAGGAAGAGCCAGGAGGTCGGGCTGGTCAGCGCGGCGATGTGGTCGCCCATGGCTAAGCGCAACATCGCGCTCGCCTCCTTGCAGCGGCCCTATGGCGACGCGATCGTCGACGATCTCTGGGTCGAGATTTACGCCATGCGCGAGCTGCAGTACCAGAAGCTGATGAAGAAGGCGAAGGTGGTGCCGCGGCCCTTCATCAAGCTCGACCGCCGTACCGCCAACCCACCGGCGGACTTTTGACGATGGCAAGCCAAGCGGAAGACCTGGAGGCGGAAGCCGCCGAGCAGTGGCAGCTGGTCAACACGCCGCTCGGCGAGATGTGGTCCGGCCGCACTCGCTACGCGGCGGCGATGTATTTCTTCAAGCGCAGCGAGATGAATGCCGAGACGCTGGAGGTCTACCGCATCTGCGCCCGGCTCGATCATGAGGACCCTGTGCCGATCATCCGCGACCGCGGTGTCGGCAAAGACTGGCTGAAGCGGATGGGTTACGCGCAGTAGGCAGGCTTCACCCTATGGTTCTTTCCAGCACGCTCAACCAGTTCCGGTAGGCGATCTTCTCGATCAGCGCGCGTCCGAAACCGCGCGCCGCGAGCGCATCGATGAGCTTGGGCAGGCCGGCGACATCACCGATCGGGGCCGGGATCATGGCGCCGTCGAAATCGGAGCCGAGGCCCACGCCATCCTCGCCCAGCGCCTGCAACAGCGAATCGATGTGGCGCACCATGATGTCGATGCTGGTGTCTGCGTTCATGCGGCCATCCTCGCGCAGGAAGCCGGTGGCGAAGTTAAGGCCGACCATGCCGCCCGATTCGCGGATCGCGCCGAGCTGCCAGTCGGTCAGGTTGCGCGAATGGCCGCAGATCGCATGCACGTTGGAATGAGTCGCGACCAGCGGCGCGTCGCTAAGCTCGGCCACGTCGCGAAAACCCTTCTCGTTGAGATGCGAGAGGTCGATCATGATCCTGAGCTGGTTGCATGCCTTGACCAGCGCCTTGCCGGCATCGGTGAGGCCAGGCCCGGTATCGGGCGAGGATGGGAAGCGGAACGGCACGCCATTGCCGAAGGCGTTCGGGCGGCTCCAGACGATGCCAAGCGAGCGCAGCCCGGCGGCGTGCAGCACGTCGAGCATGGCGAGCCCGGGATCGATCGCCTCGACGCCTTCGATATGGAAGATCGCCGCGATCGAGCCTTTCGCCATGGCGTCCCGCACATCGCCGGCGCTGCGGCAGACGGTCAGCGCGCCGGCGCGCTCCAGCCTGAACAGGATCGAAGCCATCCCTATGGTCGAGGTGATCGCTTCTGCCTGCGGCAGCTCGGGCGGCAGCGGTTCATTGTCGCTCGGCGCCGGCGGCACCGCGCTGCGCTTCGACTTTTCGACCGGCGGCGGAAAGATCGCGAACATGCCGCCGGCAAAGCCGCCCTTTCTGGCGCGCGGCAGGTCGATATGGCCGCCCGGCGTTCCCTCGATGAACAGCTTTTCGACATCGGCTTCCTTCGACTGGTAGAGTCGCAGCAGCGTGTCGTTATGTCCGTCGAAAACGGGGATCAGATCGGTATCGGTCATCAGGGGAGCCATTCAATCAGTGACGGGCGGGACGACAGGTTTCGTCCGAGCGAACCGTCAACTTAGGCAAGATGGCCGGCCGGCGCAAATGCGAAGGCTGGCTCTTTTCCTTCTCCCGTTGTGGGAGAAGGTGGATCGGCGCGCCAGCGCCGAGACGGATGAGGGGTGTTCCAGCTTGGCAAGGACGGCGATCCGTCCAACACCCCTTGTATCTGCACGGAGGAGACTTTGTGCGATGGAAGCGACTGAGCCTCGAACCGGACGGCCATCCGATTCGAGGCTTGGCGAAGTCGCCCGACACCCCTCCTGTCACAACCGTGGATGAGCCTGGGATCTTCGCCTTCGTCACGCACGACCGAATAGTCGCTTGGCTCCAATCGCACGCACAAGGCAGGTTACCGTGAACAAGATCATATGTGGAGTGGATTTTTCGAAGGGATGGCTCGATGCCCATGTCGAGCCGAGCGGAGCGGCAGGCCGCTTCCGCAATGATGCGGCAGGCATAGCTGACCTTGCCGCTTGGTGTCAGGGCCATGACGTCGAGCTTGTCGTCATGGAGGCCAGCGGCGGTTACGAACGGCTGGCCTTCCTGTTGTTGTGGGAGTTGGGAGTATGCTGTGGCTTGGCCAATGCCCGCAGTGTGCGCTACTTCGCCGAGGCGATGGGGTTCCTGGAAAAGACCGACAAGATCGATGCCGCCATGATCGCCCGCTATGGCGCGGTCAAGCAGCTCAAGGCGATGCCGCCACCAAATGCGGCCCAACTGCGGCTTAAGGCGTTGGTTGCCCGGCTGTCCCAGGTGACTGGCGATCTCACCGTTCAAAAGCAGCGCAAGAGTGCTGCCCTCGACGCCGAGACCATCGCCAGCCTCGATGAGGTGATCGCGCTGCTCACACGCCAAAGCCGCAGGCTCGAGGGTGAGATCGCTTCGCTCATCGACGATGATCCGTTGTGGGCATGCCTCGACCGGGCCTTTCGCTCGCTCAAGGGCGTGGCCTCTCGCACCGTGCCGAGGCTGATGGCTCAACTCCCTGAGATCGGCATCGTCTCCAACAGGGCCATCGCCAAGCTGGCAGGCCTGGCTCCGATCGCCAATGACAGCGGCAAGCGCAGTGGCCGAAGATCGGTGCGCGGTGGCCGCGCAGGGCCGCGAGGCGTCCTCTTCCTCGTTGCCAGCATCGTTGCCAAATATGATCCGCATCTCGCCGCCTTCAAGCAACGGTTGCAGGCGGCTGGAAAGGAAAAGATGGTCATCCGCATTGCGCTCGCCAGGAAGCTGCTCGTCATCCTCAATGCAAAAGCACGCGACGCGCGCAAACAGTTCGCAAATGCAACTTGACACCGCAGATAGTCGCTCATCCGGCCGCTGCGCGGCCACCTTCCCCCACAAGGGGGGAAGGAAAGAATGCTACTGCTTCAACACATCCGCCCATTCCCGGTGGCGGCGGAACTGGGCGTTGGCAAAGGGGCAGAGCGGGATGATCTTCTTGCCGGCGGCGCGCGCATCCTCCACGGCGCGGGTGACGAGCCGAAGCCCGGCGCCCTGGCCGCGAAAGACCTCCGGCACCTCTGTGTGGTCGATGATCAGCTGGTGCTCGCCGATCTTGGTGAAGGTCATCTCGGCCTCGGCGCCGCCAGGGCCGCGCAGCACATAGCGCCCCTTGGAGCCGTGGTCTTCCAGTTCGATCTCGGACAGTTGGTCAGCCATTTATTTGCCTCCTTCGGCAGCCGGCGCCGGGGCAAAAAGCCGTCGCGCCGCTTCGATTTCATTCGGCCGAACCTCATGCCCGCCGTCGTGCCATTCCACTGTGACATCGGCGCCGTCGGCGCGCAAATAGGCCTCGAGCCGCGACGTCAGGTTAGGCGGGCATATCGGGTCGCGCCTGCCGGCCGTGATCAGGATATGGCGGCCGGCGAGACTGCCCTGCACCTTCGGCTCGAACGGGATGAGCGGATGCATCAGCGCCGAGGCATCGAACAGCGTCGGCTCCTCGAACACCATCGAAGCCAGGATATTGGCGCCGTTGGAATAGCCGAGACCCAACACTGCCGATGGTTTTACCGCCTCGACATGCGCCTTGACGAAGCCCGCCATCTTCGATGTCGCGCGCGCCAGGTCGTTCATGTCGTAGACGCCCTCGCCGGTGCGGCGGAAGAAACGGGCGGCGCCGTGCTCAGACACATCGCCGCGCGGCGAGACGATCGTCGCCGAAGGCACCAGATCGCGGCCGAAGCCAAGCAGCTGGTTCTCATCCGCGCCGGTGCCGTGGAAGACGAAGAGCAGCGGACTGCCCGGCGAACCGGGCTGCATCTTGTGGATGTAAGCGTCCTTGCTCATGGCTTCAGTCTTCCAGCTTCTGCAGGTGTTCTTCGAGGTAAGGTCTGAGATGCTGGTGCTGCGTCGGCAGCTTCAGCGCCTCGCCAAGATGCGCGGTGTCCTCGTCGCGGTCGAAGCCGGGCTCGTTGGTGGCCACCTCGAACAGAACACCACCCGGCGTGCGGAAATAGATCGCCCAGAAATAGTCGCGATCGATGACCGGTGTCACGCCATAGCCCGTGTCGATAAGCGCCTTGCGCACTTCAAGCTGCTTGGCGCGATCCTCGACCGCGAACGCGACATGGTGCACCGAGCCGGCGCCGAGATTGGCGAAACCGGCGCCCGGCAGCGATTCGATGTCGACGACATCGGCGCCATTGCCGTTCTTGATCGCCAGCCGGCGGATGTTGCCGGACTTGTCGACCTCCTCATAGCCCATGAATTTCAAGAGCTCCTCTGTGGCGCCGCCATCTTTCAGCCGGAGCGAGACCGAGTGAAAGCCGCGGATCGCCTCGTCGCCGGGAACGCCGCCCTTGACCCAGGGCGCTCTGCTGTCGGCCTTGTCCTCGACGAGCGCGAAGCTGTCGCCGTCCGGGCCGGTGAAGGTGAGTCGCTTTTCGCCGAAGCTTTCGGTGCGGGCGACATTGCCCACGCCCTCATCGGCGAAGCGCTTTTCCCAATAGCCAAGCGTGCCTTCCGGCACCGAGAACACGGTCGTGCCGACCTCGCCGGCGCCATGCCGGCCCTTGCCGATATCGGGGAACGGGAAATAGGTCATCACTGAACCCGGCGTGCCGACCTCGTCGGCATAGTAGAGGTGATAGACATCCGGCGCGTCGAAATTGACGGTCTTCTTCACCCGGCGCAGGCCGAGCTTCTTCGTGAAGAACTCATTGTTGCGGCGTGCGTCGCTCGCCATAGAGGTGACGTGATGCAGGCCTTGGATCTGATTGAGCATGATCGTGCTCCTTCCCTTGTTCTTGCGCGGCCCTCGCCGCTGTCCACGCCAATATGAGGATGGGCGGCTCTGCGGCAAAGCGGGCAAACACAGAATGGACTGTGTCATAAAAGTGAACGACCGTTCAAAATACGTTCACCGATCCATCACCAGCACCGGCTTGCAACCCAGGTGATTTCCGTTCCATCTGAGCGCTTCCACATGGAGACGATCTTGGACCACCAGCCTCGCCGCCCGAATGTTCTTCTGATCACCTGCGACCAATGGCGTGGCGATTGCCTCTCGGCCGCCGGCCATCCGGTGGTGAAGACGCCGAATGCGGATGCGCTCGCAGCCGAGGGCGTGCTTTTCCGTCGTCACTATGGCGGAGCAGCGCCCTGCTCCCCGGCCCGCGCCTGTCTCTATACCGGCCTCTACCAGATGAACAACCGCGTCTGCCGCAACGGCACGCCGCTCGACGCGCGGCATGGCAACATCGCGCTTTCGGCGCGCGCGGCGGGCTACGATCCGACCCTGTTCGGCTATACCGATGTCTCGCTCGACCCGCGACAGCTTGCGGCGGGGGATCCGCGCCTGCGCAGTTATGAAGGGGTGCTCCCTGGCTTCACCGTCCGACAGGCTTTGCCCGAGCATCAGAAGCAGTGGCTGTCATGGCTGCGCGCGCAGGGCATAGACACCAGCTCCGGCAGCCCTGGCATCCACCGTCCGGCCGAAGGACAGGCGGAATGCGACGTGACCAACGCGCCGCCTGTCTATTCGAAGGACCAGACGCCGAGCGCTTTCCTGGCCGGCGAATTCATCCGCTGGCTTGGCGAGCAGGAGAAGGGCGTGCCATGGTTCGCGCATATCTCCTTCATCAGCCCGCACCCGCCCTTCATCGTGCCGGAGCCCTACAACACCATGTACGATCCGGCTGAAGGTCCTGCCTTCAGGCGCGCGGCAAGCTGGCAAGCCGAAGCCGCGAGCCACCCCTATCTCGCCTACGATCTCGCCCTCCAGAAAAGAACGAAATTCGTTCCAGGCATGGAGGGCGGCGTGCCGGACTGGAGCGAGGAGAATTTCCGTCGTATCCGCGCGATCTATTACGGCATGATTTCGGAGGTCGATGCGCAGCTCGGCCGCATCTGGCAGGCGATCAAATCGGCCGGCGCCTGGGACGACACCATCATCGTGCTGACCTCCGACCACGCCGAGATGATGGGCGATCACTTCATGCTGGGCAAAGGCGGCTTCTTCGAGGCCAGCTACCACATTCCGCTGATCGTCCGCGACCCGCGCCGGAGAGCCGCGGCCGGTTCATCCGTGGAGCATTTCACCGAAGCCGTGGATGTCTTTCCCACCTTGCTCGACCTGATCGGCGCCGCGCCGCAGCGCCATCTCGACGGCTGCCCGCTCACACCGTGGCTTGACGGCGACCGGCCCGGGAACTGGCGCGACGCCGCGCATTGGGAGTTCGACTTCCGCACGATCGCGGCAGGCGAAGCCGAACGCCATTTCAGCAGGGAGTCGCGCGACTGCAACCTCGCCGTCATCCGCTCGGCCGACATCAAATATGTCCATTTCGGGGGCGGCATGCCGCCGCTTCTGTTCGACCTGCGGAGGGACCCGGGAGAATTGAACAACGTGGCGAACGACCCGGCGTATCTGCCGTTACGGCTGGAGTTCGCGGAGAAGATGCTTGCCTGGCGTGCCGCTCACCTCGACCAGTCGCTGGCCTTGGCGGAACTGACGGACGGCGGCGTGGCTGGGTACGTTGCCAAGGCAGTAGGGCAGTAAGGCAACAGGGCAGTATGGGAATCGCTCCCTACTGCCCTACTGCCCTACTGCCCTACTGCCCTCCTGCCCTACTCACCTATTCCCTCACTTTAACATCATCCGCTGCTGGTCGCGATTGGCGGCATAACTGCTCTTGTCATAGGCCGTCTGCGCCTGCAGCTGTTCCTTGGTGAAGTTGGTGTAGAGATATTTCTTGCCGTTCTTGTCGGTCATGAATTTGAGCTTGTCCATGCCGATCGCCACTTCCTTGGCGCCGATGCCGAGGAAGCCGCCGACATCGACGACGACCGCGTCCGGTTTGTTCTCGGGCGTCAGCACGACATCGCCGATGGACCCGATCTTTTCGTCGTTGGCGCCATAAACGGTCGTACCCTTCAGATCATCGACCCTCATATTGCCCATGGGCATTTCCGTCAGCGTCGACTTGTCGATCGATGCGGTCTTGGTCGCGTCGGTGGCGGAAGCGCCATTGTCGGCCGGTTTGTTTTCAGCAGTGCTCTGGGCCGGCGTCGTCGCGGGCTTGTTCTCTGCCGTCGACTTGGCGGGCTCTGCCGGCTTGGCCCCCTTGTCGGAGGTCGTGTCCGAAGACACCACCGCCGGCGTGGTCGCCGCAGGAGCGTTGTTCGCGGCCGTGGTCGTGCCCGGCGCCGGGTCATAGGCCTTGCGGTTGAAGTCGGGCTGCGCCTGCAGCTCCTCCTTGGTGGTCTCGGCCACCAGCCAGCGGTCGCCGTTCTTCTCCGCCCATTTCGCTTTGGCGAAGTCATAGGTGACATTCTTCGTGCCGATGCCGAGGAAGCCGCCGACACCAATCACCAGCGACTCGGCCTTGCCGTCCTTGGCAAGCACGATGTCCTTCACGTCGCCGATCTTCTGGGCGTTGTCCGCGGTGCCGTTATAGACCGACTCGCCCATGATGTTGGAGGCGAGGTTGCCCTCGGCCTTCTTCACCGGCTCGGCCGGCGCGGCCGCCGGAGCCTGGGCCGTCGTTGTGTTGTTGGCGGGCTGCGTCGCATCGGTCGACTGCGCCGGCGCCGGATCATACGGCTTGCGATCGAATGCCGGCAGGGCGTTCAGCTCATCCTTGGTCGACTTCGCGACCAGCCAGCGGTCGCCATTCTTCTCGGCCCATTCCAGCTTCGCGTAGTCGAAGGCGACGTCTTTCTTGCCGACGCCGAGAAAACCGCCAACGCCGATGATAGCGGACTTGGCCTTGCCGCTGGAATCGAAGACGACATCATCGACCTTGCCGATGTTCTGGGCGTCGTCACCGGTGCCATTATAAACGGACTCGCCGATGATGTTGGACATCAGCGCGCCATCGGCGCGCGGCACCGGAGCCGTGGTTTCAGCTGCCGGGGCTTGTGGGGCAGGAGCGGGCGTCGTCTGCGCTAAGGCGCCGGTTGCGAGCAGTGTAGCGATCGCGGTGGTCGCAAAAAGAGTGCGGATCATGATGGTCTCTCCTCGTGCCTGATTTGTGCATGACGCTCACGTGGCCAGCCTCTGAACGGCGGTCGGGAGCGGCAGTGTCGACAGGTTCACAACGTCGTGACCGGGGTGTTGTTCCAACCACAACACGTTCACGAGCGTCTGGGTTGCCAAACCTGCGGTGGAACCTTTGCAGCCGCATCCTCGTTCCAGCCTGCGGCTGAGGTCTGGCGGCTCAAGGCGGCCTGAATGGAATACGGAGCGGGTATGCGGTTTGCTGCGGTGCTTAATCGGGACGGCGGCACGCTCCGCACCATCGACATGGAAGCTTTTTGCGGACAGCTGCGTCAGACACTTGAAGCGGCGGGACATTCGGTCGAGATCGACATCGTTGCCGGCCGGGATGTCGCTGCCGCGCTGGAGAAGGCCATCGCCAGGCGCAACATCGACGTAATCCTCGCCGGTGGCGGCGACGGCACGATCTCGACCGCGGCGTCCCTTCTCATGAACAAGAAGAAGGCATTGGCCATTTTACCTGCGGGGACGATGAACCTCTTCGCACGCGGCCTGGGCATCCCGCAGACACTCGAGGCAGCGCTGCGGTCCTTTGCCGATGGCGAGGTGATCGCCGTCGACATGGCGAGCGCCAATAGCCAGCCTTTCGTGCATCAGTTCTCGGTCGGCATGCATGCCAAGATGGTCCAGCTGCGCGAGAAAATGGATTTCGGCTCGCGCCTTGGAAAGATGCAGGCCTCCGTGCGCGCCGCCTGGGCGGCGATTAAGAATCCGCCGGCGCTGAAAGTGAGCCTGAGCATCGGCAAGGCGGAGATCGTGACGCGCACGACGGGCATCGGCATTTCCAACAACCTGTTCGGCGAGGGCCACCTGCCCTATGCCGACAACCCGGCCGGCGGCGTGCTCGGTATCTATGTCAGCGTCGCGCGCCGACGTCATCACCTGGCAAAGCTGCTGCTGGACATGCTGCGCGGCCGGCTGCGCCGGAGCGCCCATGTCGAAGTTCATCAGGCCGGTAAGGTTGTCCTCAAGATCCTCTCGCCCGCCAGGAAATTCAGCGCGGTCCTGGACGGCGAACTGACCAGGCTAGAGCGCGAAACCACAATCGAAATCCACCCAGGCGCGTTGAACGTGCTTGTTCCGTCAAGCGGTGTCAGCGCAAAGGCAGCTTGAAGACGGCGCTGCTTCAGGGTTTTGCGGTCGATTGGCCCGGAGCGGCGCCCTGCCCGATGCCAGGCGGCTGCGGCACATGCTGCTCGCCGGAAGCCGGCGACTTTATCAATTCCCCGTAAATCTCCACTGCACCCCACGCAATGAAGGCCAGCAACAGGCCGGCTACGAGAATCCTTAAAGCGTGCCAACCCCAGCGTCCCTGGCGGGCTTTGTCTTCGGGAACGATCTTGGTCATGATTGGCCTCCATGTTGCGTGTCTGGCCAAGCGTTCGGGCGCGGCACGATCGGGTAACGAGCCCTTGCCGTGAAGGTTCCGATCCATACCGCGTTGAGGATCATTGGACGAATGAGGCCCGAGCAGGCGTCCGAAGCTCGCCAGCAAGCCAGCCGTTAGGGCTAAGCAGGCCGCCACGCTGAAAGACCCTGACAGCTTAATGCCGATCGTCCGGACCCTGTCTTGGCGGCGGGGGCCTGGTGTTCTCCCGATAGATGGCGTAGGCGACGACTGCGAGGGCGGGCGCCGCAATGGCTGCCAGCCCGCCCTTGCTCCTGGCAAGCGCCGGAAGCAGGGCAAGCGCGGCGGTAACACCCACCGCCGTCATGTCGGCCTGTCGCCGTCGCGCGCGGCGTTTGGCGCGCGCGCTGGCGGTCAGCTTGTGAATGACGATGATCAGCCCGGCAAATACCAGGAACCCGATGCCGAAGCCCAGGCTGGCCGCCAACGGCCCGTAGCGCGCCGCCAGCCAGATATAGGCGGCGCCGATGAGGAAGCCAACGCCGCAGAGGGCGAAGATGGCCGCAAGCCCATAAAGGATGGCGGCTATCCGCGCCCTTTGCAAAGCAGCCATGGCCTCGCCCGAGGCAAGGGCCGAGATCAGCGAGACAAGCGTCCCCATCTGAGGCTAGCGGCGGGAAAGAAGGGCGAAGAGGAAACCGACGCCCGCGGCGATCGCCAGCGACGTCACCGGCTTCTCACGCACCTTGGCTATCAGTTGCGCTTCGATGTCCTCGGCGCTTCCCCGCATGCTCTCGAACGCGGCCTCGCCTTGCGCGCGCAGCTGTTCGACGCTATCCGCGGCCGCGCGCCGCGCGGCGCCGTAACCGTGCTGGCCTGTCCTGGCGAGTTGCTCGGTGAGTTTCTGGATATCCGCCTTCAACTGCTCGATATCGGCTTCGAGATCGGCGGTGGTTGCTTGGTCCGTTGCGGATTTGCCTGCGGCGGTTGCCATTCTTTAACTCCTTGCGTTTGCGCTGGTTTCAACGCCCGTTCTGCACCATGGTTCCGGGCCTGGCCTCTCACAGCACCCTAGGGCGTGTTCAGATTCAGGTCAGGCCGAGTCAAAAATGGTGGCTTCCGAGAACCGGAGCGGAGCGTACTTAAAGTACGTGAGCACCGGAAGCGCAGGAAGCTACCATTTGCAGGCCGGCCTCACCTGAATCTGAACACGCCCTAGATCAGCGGCCTGCGGTCCTCCCCTAGCCCTTCCCAGCGGGCCAGCTTCTTCAGCCCATCATAGTCGATCACTTCACAGCCACCATCCCGCCACAGGACCAATTTGCGGTCCATCAGCTTGCGGATCGTCTTGTTGGTGTGAACAAGCGAGAGGCCAAGCGTGTCGGCGACGTGCTGTTGCGTGATCGGGATCTGCACCGGCGTCTTGCCGTTGAGGCCGGCGCCGCGAGCCCGGCTGGCGATGAAGGCGATAAGATAGGCGGCGCGCTCGAGCGCGGTCCGACGGCCGATGCTGAGCAGATTCTCGTCCAGCATGCGCTCCTCGCGCGAAGCGATCCAGGTTATGTCGTAGGCAAGGCCGGGGTGGTTGCGGTAGAGTTCCTGCAACTGCTCGCGTTCGAAGACGCAAAGCAGCATCGGCGATAGGGCTTCGACGGAATGCTGCATCTCGCCCATCAGGCTGCCCTGCAGGCCAATGAGGTCGCCGGGCATCGAAAAATTGAGGATCTGCCGCCGCCCGTCGGGCAACAGCTTGTAGCGGAACGCCCAGCCCGACAGCACCGTGTAGAGATGGGCGCTGTGGCTGCCTTCGACCAGGACCGTCGCCCCCTTGTCGACGGCAAGCTCACCGCGCTTGAAGGTGCTGATGAATGACAGTTCCTGCTTGTCGAACTCACGGAATGCAGGCAAAGGCCGCAATGGGCACTTTTCGCAACTATATTGACGGCTGGCGACCGGACGGGCGCTTTGGCTGGACATTTCGACCCCTCTTCGAAATCCCTGCCCTTGTGGGCGCAGGGAAACGCTTGAAAACAGCGGGGGTTCCGCAGGCTTCCACGCCTGTGCTTGTAGTCATGTCTTTTTTAAATGACATGCCAACAAATTCCGCGCATCAGTGCGGTCCTGCCAGGAGAAATCGATAAGTGCCAGCACTGCTTGACGGACTGCGTATCCTCGTCCTGGAAGACGAGTTCCTGATCGCGATGGATGTCGAGCAGCTTTGCCGCGACCACGGCGCGGCGGAGGTGACGATCGCCCGGGAGATCGTCGAGATCGACGGGCAAGCGCTGTCCGCGCGATTCGACGCGGCGGTTGTCGACCTTATGCTCGGCGGCGTCTCGACCCTGGATTTCGCCGCCCGGCTGCGCAACGAGGGCGTGCCGTTCGTATTCGCCTCCGGCTATTCGGATCCAGAGGAAATCCGGGATTCGTTCCCCGACATCCGCCTGGTGACCAAGCCTTACTCCGGCGAGGATCTGATCGAAGCCGTGGCCATGGCCTGCGGCCGGGTCCCCTCGGCCTGAGGCCATCCGCGCGATCGGAACTGTAGGCGATCGGCTTACGCCGCGTTCGAGCCTGTCACTTGCGCCGAGATTGCGTCAGGTCCGAACTCGTCCTCGCCGGAAATCTTGAGGATCTCCTGCAGCCTGGTGCGCGCCCGGCTGACCCGGCTCTTGATCGTGCCGACCGCGCAGCCGCAGATTTCGGCGGCTTCCTCGTAGGAAAAGCCGGAAGCGCCGATCAGGATGATGGCTTCGCGCTGGTCCTCGGGCAACTGCTCGAGCGCGCCGCGGAAATCCTTGAGGTCGAGCTGACCGTGCTGGGCCGGATGAACGGCAAGCCTGGCGGTCATGATGCCGTCGCTGTCCTGCACTTCGCGGCCGCGCTTGCGCATCTGCGAATAGAATTCGTTGCGCAGGATGGTGAACAGCCAGGCCTTGAGATTGGTGCCCGGCTGGAAACTCTCATGCTTGTCCCACGCTTTGACCAGTGTTTCCTGGACAAGGTCGTCGGCCCGGTCGGCGTTCTGCGTCAGCGACACGGCAAAAGCACGCAAGCTCGGGATCGCACCGAGCAGCTCGGTCTTGAAGCTCTGGGATACCGCCGCCATGCCTCAGTCCTTTTTCTGGGCAGGTTCGGTCTGTTCCAGCTGGCTGAGCAACTGAGCGAAACGGTCCGGCACATGATCCGAGACCAATTCGTCGTAATACTGCTTGAGCTTGCGGGCAATTTCGGAGTTTGCTCCAAGCGGGTTGCCATCCCCGTTCCGATGCCTGCTCTTGGCATCAGCCATCTGTTTTTTTGACATTTCTTTCATGTTAGCCCTAGTTTCCAGCACCGGAACCGCTCTTCGACTTCAAACCACAACGCAAGCGGAACCCTCGTCTGGTTGCCCAACCCGAGACCCCGAAACGCCGGCCTGCTAATTTAGTTCCACGGCTGGCGGAACTTTTTCCGGAAGCCGGCGTTTGATTTTTCGGGGCTTGCAATCTGCGCGGCCTTGAACGTGCAACGTCATCTGAGGGAGACGTAAATAATGAGTTTGTCCGCAACCATCGCTCCGCATCTTCCCTTCCTGCGCCGCTTCTCGCGCGCGGTGTCCGGATCGCAGGAAAGCGGTGACGCGCTGGTCGCCGCGATGCTGGAAGCCATTATCGCCGACACCAATATCTTCCCCGAAGCCTCCAGCGATCGTATCGCGTTATATAAGGTCTTTGCCAGGCTCTTCACCTCCGTCGCCATCCGCGTGCCGCAGGAGCAGGCCCAGACAGCCTGGGAGCAGCGGGCAGCGGCCAATCTGAACGCGATCGCGCCCCTGCCGAGGCAGGCTTTCCTTCTTGTCGCAGTGGAGGGTTTCAGCGAGGACGAGGCCGCGGAAGTTCTCGACGTCGACGAGGATGAGTTCTCGGAGTTGCTTGCGCAGGCAAGCAACGAGATTTCGCGACAGGTCGCGACCGATGTGCTGATCATCGAGGACGAGCCGCTGATTGCCATGGACATCGAGGAGATGGTCGAAAGTCTCGGCCATCGGGTCGTCGGCACGGCACGTACGCATGCCGAGGCAGTGGCCATGTTCGGCAAGACCCGACCGAAAATGGTGCTGGCCGACATCCAGCTTGCCGACGGCAGCTCGGGCATTGAGGCCGTCAACGAGATCTTGTCGTCGACACCGGTGCCGGTGATCTTCATCACCGCCTTCCCGGAACGCCTGCTGACCGGCGAACGCCCCGAGCCGGCGTTTCTCGTCACCAAGCCTTTCAATCCCGATATGGTCAAGGCTCTGATCAGCCAGGCCCTGTTCTTCGACCGGCAGGCCAAGGCCGCCGCCTGATCCGCTCCGAGTTCTGGACCGTTTTGAGCGTCATGGGGGCCTTCGCGCCCCGCATGACGCTCATCTGTTTGCGATCTGAAAAGTCCCTTCAAAGGGGATCGTCTTTTTCAGCAAATGGTGGAACAAACGGCATCGACCCACGTTCTTTTCCCGACATAACAAGGAGACGCATCATGCTGTACTGGGCGCTCGTATTTCTCGTAGTTGCGATCATCGCCGGCGCGCTTGGGTTCGGCGGCATCGCCGGCACGTCGGCGGGCATCGCGCAAATCCTGTTCTTCATCTTCCTCGCCTTCCTGGTGATTTCGCTCATCGCGGGCCTCTTCAGGAGAGCCTGACGCGACACTGGAAGCCGCACCCCTCAAACGGTTTCCAGCCACCGCCGGGCGGCGTCTCGAAAGAGCGCCGTCCGGCGGACCGTTTTGGGCAGCCTGCGGCGTCGGAACCAGTTGCGGATTGAACCGTTCAAGGACCGAGTGCGGGGATGTTCCGATGCCTCCCGAGGATCCCAACAAGGACCGGACTGAAAGCCGTGACGGCGAGGTGATCGCAATGCATCCCGCCGAAAGCGGGATGCAGGTGGGGCGGGCCTTGCTTCATGCCCTGCACAATGCCGGAATCTCGGTTCTTTATCAGGATCGGCAGATGAAAACGGTCTGGGCGCGCAACATGAGCGCGCCCTGGGCGTCCGAAACCGCCGACGGCAAGGACCTGCTTTCCCCGGCGCAGGCCGAACGCATAAGCGCCGTCAAGCTCAAGGTGGTCGAATCCGGCAACGCGGACCAGCTCGAGCTCAGCATTCCAGGAAGCCAGGGCGTCCGTTGGTTCCAGCTTTGGATCGACGCCGACCGCGGCGACGCCGGCGAAGTTCTGGGCGTCGTCACCACCATGGTGGAAACTACGGAGCAGAAGCGTCGCGAGCAGACGCTGAAGGCATTGCTGCGCGAAGTCAGTCACCGATCGAAAAACCTCCTGGCCATCATCCAGAGCATCGCCACACAGACAGGACGCTACACGGAGACGCTCGGTGAGTTCCTCGCGCGGTTTCGCGGCCGGCTGCAATCGCTCGCTTCCTCGCAGGATCTGGTCACGTCCTCCAACTGGCGGGGAGCGGCGCTGCAGGAACTTGTATCCGGCCAGGTCGGCCGCTACAGCGCCGATCTGGCGCGGAGCTTGCGGTTCGCGGGCGACAATCCCTACCTCAATCCCAATGCCGCCCTGCATATCGGCTTGGCGATGCACGAATTGGCTGTGAACTCGGTGAGTTACGGCGCGCTGTCGCGAGCGGACGGCCATGTCGAAGTGAGCGCAAGGCTTGAACCCGACAGCGGAAGCTCGCCCAGCCTTTTGCTGACCTGGACGGAGGCGGTCGGCGACGCGCCGCGCAATGAAAAGCGCTTCGGCAGCGTGGCGCTGGAGCGCGTCGTGCCGATGTCGCTGAACGGCTCCGCGACGCTCGAAATCGGCAAGGACCGGATGGAATACCGCCTCACCGTCCCGCATGGAAATTTCGAGACGGATTGATTGCGCCCTGTGGCGCCAGGCTTCGCAGGCGAAGGCGCTTAACCCCCTGTTCACCATAAAGTCCGATCCTGATTGCCGGCTGGCGATGGGCCGGAACCCATCCGCGCCTCCCGGCGCGATCTGGGAGACTGAAAATGACGGTTGCCGACATGAACAAGCTGGAGCAGGCCGCCCGTGTCTCCATGAGCGGCTTCCAGGATGCCGAGCCACAGCCGGCGCCGCGATCATTCCATCTTCCACTTCGCCTTGGCGCGGTGGCGCTTCTCGCCGCCATGGCCCTGACCGCCACTTGGCAATTGTTCTGACCCGCGCATACGGCTTGGACCGCTGGCATGTCGACCAAAGTTGCGTGGCGGCTTTGGGTAAACGGCATGCATCAGGAACAGGATTTAAAGCGCATCGCCTGAATCCATGCGACGCTACGCTTTGAACCCGGCCCCGGAACTTTCGCTCGTCGAGAATCGTTGTTTGCGGCGAGAGGTTTGGAGCCATGGAACACATCGCCGCACTGCTCTTCGTCGTCGGTTGCTCGAGCACAATGACCGATTGCCGCGAACTCGAAGTGCCGGTCAGCGTCTTCGAGACCGAGCAGGCCTGTACGGCCGAACGGCCCTTCGCCCTCGGCGACCTGCAGGGCCAGGCCCCGCACATCGTCGGCAAATGCCTTACCGTGGATCCGGCCCTGGAAGATGATTACGATCGGATCGCCTGGAACGTGCGGCCCGACGGCACGCTGGTCGCGTCTTTGGAGGTTTCCGGCATGCTTGTCGCGTCGAACAGCGTGCGCCCCGAAAAAGACTATCTTAAACAACAGTAAGATCGGGCAGGCAAAGCCAATTTTTTCATGCTAAATGGCGGCTGGCACTGCCGAAAGTGAGGACAAAAGTGAGGAGCATTTCAATGCGGAAGATGATTATTGCCATGGTTGCCGTTGTCGCTGTCAGCGGCTGCACCACGACCGAGCAGGATGTCGTGGGCGGTGGCCTGATTGGCGCCGGCGTGGGTGGCCTGGTCGGCGGCGGCAAGGGTGCGCTGATCGGCGCGGCCGTCGGTGCCGGGTCTGGCCTCCTGGTTCGTAACCTGCGCAACGGCTATTGCCAGTACCGCGATCATCGCGGCCGGATCTACACGGCTCGCTGCAACTGATGCCGGAAAGGAACCGGAGGCCGCTGGCCGGCCTCCGTTTTCGGCCCGCTGATTCGTTCGCCATCGCTGGGCCATTTTGGCCGCTCACTCGACCAGCGGGATTTTGATTTCCACGTTTAGTCCGTCGCCGCGATAATTGCGCGCGATCGTGCCGCGCAATTCGCGCGTGACATTGAGGTCTATCAGTTTGGTGCCGAAGCCAGTCTTTGCCGGCGCCTCCAGTTTCTTCTGACCCGCTTCACGCCAGTTCAGGGTGAGCGTCCGCTCGCGGCCGCGCCCCTTCACGTTCCAGTCGACCTTGAGGGCGCCCACCGAATTGCCGGCTTCGCCATATTTCAGCGCGTTGGTGGCGAGTTCGTGGAAGGTCAGCCCAAGCGCCTGAGTCGTCGTCTCGTCGAGCAGCACTTGCGGCCCGGACAGCACACCTTCGGGGAGGTCTTTGCCGAATACCTGCCCGAGCTCGATACGCAGCAGGTCGCCGAGATCGGCCTTCTGCCAACGCGAGCGGGTGAGCATATCCTGCGATGCGGCCATGGCCTGGAGGCGCGCCGAGAACGATGCCGAGAACTCCTTGACGTCGGCGGCTTGCGAGGCCGTCTGCCGCGCGATCGCCAGCACGCGGGTGATCGAATTCTTGATGCGATGCTTCATCTCCTGCAGGATCAGGTCCTTCTCCAGCAGGCTCTTTTCCGTCGCCTCGTGCAGCGCCGATTTGGCGTCATAGGCACGCTCCTGATAGCGCGCCACCAGGGCGATGGCCCCTGCAAGCAGCAGGCCGAACAGCCCGAGCATCACCGGAATGGCGCGCGAGGACGGTGGCTCGAAGGCGCTTGTCGGCCTGAACAGCAACGTCCATGGCCGGCCGGCAACAACGATATCGCGGCGCGCCAGAAGCTTCGCCCCGATGCGTTCCGCCGGCGGCGCTTCCGACCGGAACAAGAGATTGCCGGCCTCGGGCTTGCCGTCATAGACCTCGACATTGACGGGCAGCAGCGGCGCGCGGCTAAGCGCGACCTGGAACAGGTCCTGCGCGCGGAAGGCAGCGTAGAGAAAGCCGGCCGTCGAGGAGCGGCTTGCATTGATCACGTCCGGGGCGGTTTCGACGTTCAGCCGCACGAAAACCAGGAAACCCGTGAACGTCTGCGCCACGCCGGCGCCCTGGCCGAGCTGGACCAGGCCGCTCGCATGCTGCTGGTCGTCGGCCATCGCCTTTTCGATCGCTTCGCGCCGCACCGGCTCGCTGAACATGTCGAATCCGATGATCGACTGGTTGGACGTGTCGAGCGGCTCGAACAGCACGATCGGCGTGCGCCATTGCTGGGTCGTCGCGGGGTAGATCGGGTGGGCCGACCCATGGTCGCGCAGGATATCGCGCTCGACCGCGGCCTCGTCGCCGGCTTTGGCGAGCCTGAGGAAGCCTATGCCGCGCAGGCCCGCGAAATTGTCATCGATGTTCAACGCCGTGAAGAAGGCGTTGAATTCGCCGCGCGTGATGTCGCCGTTGCGGGCATCGAACAGCGCCTGCGTCGAACGCAGCAGCGACAGGTGCAGGTCGATGCGGCTCTCGATGCGGCTCAGCGCGTCGTCGGCGGTTCCCTCGAACTTGATCCGCGCCGCCTCCTGCGTCGCGAAATAGGCGAACCCGGCCATCGTCAGGCTGATCAGCGCGACGGCGACAAAGGCAACGATCGGAAAGAGCTTCTTCAAATCAAAGATGTGGCCCGTGGATGGTCGACGATCTTTATGGGCAAGTCTCCGCGTCAACACAATGGCGCGTTCAAATCACCACCGCGGCTGGTACATCACTCAGCCATTAATTAGCCGGCTATATGCCTGAGTTTACGCGGCGATCTTCAGCGCGCCAGGGCCTGGAATGGCGCCGGGCGGACATTTGCCCAAAATGATCATGCCGAGCACTTCGTCCTGGGTGACATCGGTGGTGCGCGCGGTGCCGACCACTTGGCCGTTCTTCATCACGCAGACCCGGTCGGCGAGCTCGAAGACGTCGTGGATGTCGTGGCTGATCAGGAAGATGCCGATGCCGTCGGCCTTGAGCTGCTTGACCAGTTCGCCGACCTGGGCCGTCTCCTGGGGCCCGAGCGCCGCCGTCGGCTCGTCCATGATCAGGATGCGGGCGTTGAACAGGATAGCGCGCGCGATAGCCACCGACTGCCGCTGTCCGCCCGACAGCTTGACGACCGGCTCCTTGAAGCGCTGGAAGCGTGGATTGAGCCGGCCCATCACCTTGCGCGCCTCGGCTTCCATGGCGACGTCGTCCAGCGTGCCCCAGGCGGTCATCAGCTCGCGCCCGAGGAAGAGATTGGCCGCGGCATCGACATTGTCGGCCAGCGCCAGCGTCTGGTAGATCGTCTCGACGCCGTATTTCTTGGCGTCGCGCGGGTTCGAGATCGAAGCCTCCTCGCCATTGATGAAGATCTGTCCGCTGTCGCGCTTGTAGGCGCCCGACAGGATCTTGATCAGCGTCGACTTGCCGGCGCCGTTGTGGCCGAGCAGCGCCATCACTTCGCCGGGGAAAAGATCGACGGACGCGTCGTCGACGGCGCGGATGCCGCCGAAGGCGATCGAGATGTTGCGCATGTCGACCAGCGGAACGCCGGCGGGAGCGGATTTGTCAGCCATGTTGTTTCTCTTCCCTGATCAGGCCCGCTTGCGATAGAGGGTGTCGAGCCACACCGCCACGACCAGCACGGCACCCACGACGATGCTTTGCAGCGGCGAATCGACGCCGAGCAGCACCATGCCGGACTGCAGCGACTGCATCAGCAGCGCGCCAAGCATGGCGCCGAGCACGGTTCCGGAACCGCCGGCGAGCGAAGTGCCGCCGATGACGGCCGCGGCGATGACCAGGAGCTCGTCCAGCGTTCCGAGCGCATTGGTGGATGAATTCTGCCTGGCCGAGGAGATCGCCGCCGCGATCGTCGCCAGCACGCCCATGATCATGAACACCTTCATGGTGATCCAGCGCGTGTTGATGCCGGCGAGGTTAGCCGCTTCCGGATTGCCGCCGATGGCGAAGACATAGCGGCCGAATCGCGTGCGCTTGGTGACGAAGGTCATGATCAGGCCGACAGCGACCGCCATCAGCACCGGAATGGCGATGCCATGCGCGATGAACAGTCCGCCTTCGGGAACGGTGATGTTGTTGGCGGCGGCATAGCGGTTCACGATGCCGACCGGCCACGGATAGGAATTGGCAAGCCACACAGCGCCCAGGATGATCGCGCAGGTGACCGTGGCGAGCAGCGTCTCGGCCCAGACGGGGCGCAGCGGGAAGCGGAAGCGCTTGCGCTGCACGCGACCGTTATAGTGCATGAAAATGACAGCCAGGCAGGCGGCGATGCCGACGACCCAGCTCCATTTGGCGCCGATTGAGCCCGCCGGGCCTCCGCCCATCAGCTGGAAGGTGGCGTCAAGCGGCGCGACGGTCTGGCCGCTGGTGACCCACCAGGCAGCGCCACGCCATACCAGCAATCCGCCCAGCGTGACGATGAAGGCCGGCACTTCGAGATAGGCGATGATGAAGCCCTGGAAGGCGCCGATGATGAGGCCGAGCGCCAGGCCGATCAGCAGTGCCAGGACCCAGATCCACGGGTTGCCGAGCTCAAGCCCGACGAAGCGAACCAGGAAATGCACCTGGGCAAAGCCCATGACCATGCCGATCACCCCTTCTGCCGATCCGACCGACAGGTCGATGTTACGCATGACGATGACCAGCACCATGCCAGAGGCCATGATCGCCACGGCCGATGTCTGCACCGACAGGTTCCAGAGGTTGCGCGGCGTCAGGAAAGTGCGGCTGTCGAAGTCGAGCGGATTGACGCCAAGCCGCAGGCTGGAGATCACATGCAGTCCGACCCAGATCAGGAGCAGCGCGCCGATCATGCCGAGCATGCGGGTGTCCAGCTCGGTCGCCTTCAGGAACCGGGCAACGGCGCCCAGCTCCGAGGCACGCGCGGTGTCTGCCGGTTGGGTGGACGTCGTGTCGGTCATGAATTCCTCCTGCCGGCCTGCCCGTCTGGCGCGGATGCCGGAGCAAGCCTAGAAGCTATCCGCCCGAGGCGGAACGGTAAATCTTTGAGAAACGCCGCGGCTTTCAGGCCGCGGCGCAAGGTTTTTGGTCTAGTGTCGGCGAGCCTAGTTGCAGACCTTGACGCTGCCGGCGGCAACGCCAGCGCAGACTTCGTCCTTCTTGATCCAGCCGGCGTCGATGACGACGTTGAGATTGTCCTTGGTGATCGCGATCGGGGTCAGGAACAGCGACTTGACGGTGTTGCCGCCAGGCGTGGTGAAGTCCTTTGCGCCAGCGATGTCGCCCATCTTCTTGCCGTCGGCGAGCTGCGAGGCGATCTCGGCGGCGTTCTTGCCGAGCTCGCGCGCATCCTTCCACACCGACACGGTCTGCGTGCCGAGCGCGATGCGGTTGAGCGCCGCGTGGTCGCCGTCCTGGCCCGAGACCGGAACGGTGCCGGCCAACCCTTGCGCCGTCAGCGCAGCGACGACGCCGCCGGCGGTGCCGTCATTGGCCGCCACGACCGCGTCGACCTTGTTGTCGTTGGCGGTCAGGAACTGCTCCATGTTCTTCTGCGCGTTGGCGGGCAGCCAGCCGTCGGTATAGGCCTCGCCGACATTCTTGATCTTGCCGCTGTCGATCGCTTCCTTCAGCACTTCCATGGAACCCGAGAACAGGAAGTCGGCGTTCGGATCGGAACCCGAGCCCTTGATGAAGACATAGTTGCCTTCCGGCTTGGCCTTGAACACCTCACGGGCCTGCATGCGGCCGACTTCCTTGTTGTCGAAGGTCAGGTAGAAAACGTCCTTGTTCTCGATCAGGCGGTCGTAGCCGACGACCGGGATGCCCTCATCGAGCGCCTTCTGCACCGCCGGGCCGATTGCCGAGGCATCCTGCGCCAGGATGATCAGCGAATTGGCGCCCTGCGAGATCAGGCTTTCGACGTCGGTCAGTTGCTTGCCCGGATTGGACTGCGCGTCGGCCGAAATATACTTGTCGCCGGCGGCCTCGATGGCGGCCTTCATCGCGGCTTCGTCGGTCTTCCAGCGTTCTTCCTGGAAATTCGACCAAGAGACGCCGATCACCTTGCCCTTCGCCTCGGCGACCGAAGCCAGCGTCAGCGACATGGCAACGCCCGCCAGAACGGCGGCTGCGAATTTTTTCATGATATCCTCCCTGCGCCCTGTGCGGCGCGACCCAGACTGGCCCGAAGGCCGGCATAAGAGGCTTTTTTTCGAGCCTCAAAAAAATAGTGGTGCAGCGAAATGAAGCTGTCAACCGAGATTCTGATGGCATCTGATGGGTCCAGGTATTTTTTTCGGGGTCCGCAATAAATAATGACATCGGCTTTGGCTTCTGCCACTATCCCTAGCGTGTCAGCGACAGGCCACGGCATCATCACAAGGCCGCGATGACCGGGAGGACGTGCGAGACGATGTCGGTCGGAATCCGTCACGACGATTTGCGCCGGCGCAACCGCGCCATGGTGATTTCGGCCGTACGCCGTGCCGGCCAGCCATCGCGGACGGAAATCGCCGCCACCACCGGCCTCAGCCACTCGACCATTTCGGCGATCTCCGCCGATCTGATCCAGGAAGGCATCCTCACCGAGAGCAAGGCCAGCGAGCCGACGGCGTTGAAACGCGGCCGGCCGCAAATCGGCCTGGCGCTGAACCCCGAAGCCGCCGCGGTGCTGACGGTGGTGCTGTCGCTGAACTTCCTGTCGGTCGCCGTCATCGACTATGCCGGCCAGGTGATCGCCGAGGAGCAGCGGCGCCTGGACACGCTCGTCATGCCGCGCGACGAGCTGATCGGCGAGTGCCTGGCGATCGTCAGGCGCCGGCTGCAGGATCCGGATCTCGACGTGGGCAGCGTCGCACGCATCGCCATGGGCATTCAAGGCATCACCGATTCACACGCGCGCGCCATGCTATGGTCGCCGATCACGCCGCTGACCGACATTCCGTTCGCCGACATCCTGGAGAGGGAATTCGGCATCCCTGCCACCATGGAGAACGACTGCAACATGATGGCGGTGGCGCTGCGATGGCGCGATCCCGAGCGCTATCGCGACAATTTCATCGCCATCCTGCTCTCGCACGGCATCGGCATGGGCCTGGTGCTGAAGGGCGAATTGTTCACCGGCACGCATTCCTCCGGCGGCGAGTTCGGCCACATGATCCATCGTCCGGGCGGCGCGCTTTGCCGCTGCGGCCGGCGCGGCTGCGTCGAGGCCTATGCCGGCAACTACGCGATCTGGCGCAGCGCCATGGGGATAAGCGAGGACGCCGCGCCGACCGACGTCGGCGACGCCGACATGCGCGCGCTGGCCGCAAACGCGCGACAGGAGGACGGTCCCGAACGGGAAGCCTATCGTCGGGCCGGCGAGGCGCTGGGCTTCGGTCTTGGCAGCCTGTTCGCCCTCATCGACCCAGCGCCGGTCGCCATGGTCGGCGTCAGCGCGGCCGCCTTCGACCTGATCGAGCCAGCGCTGAGGGAGGCGATCGCCCAGACCGCCGGCGGCCAACACTCAAGCTCGATCTCCTTCGACACCGAGCCGAACGAGCTGCCGCTGATCCGCGAAGGCTGCGCCATGCGCGCGCTGACCTTCGTCGACCAGGAGATCTTCGCGCCGGGTGTGCAGGCGAAGATCGGCGCGGCAGGGAAGAATGTGGCCTGAGGACTGGGATCAGAACCCAATCATCGGGGACGGCCGAGATCCACCCTGTCTAGCCAGCCGCGCAACAGTGCTTGATCATGGTCGGTGAGATCGTGTCCGGCAGGCAGGCTATGATGCTCGACCGCCGCTCCCGCTTGCTTAAGCTGCGAGGCCATCTTTACGCCGTCTCCTGCCCGCCTGCGAGGGTCGTTGACTGCATCAATGACGAGCACCGGTGTACCGGGCAATCTTGTGTCAATCCGCGTCGCAAAAGGCGACAGCGGGCGCAACAATGCAGCTCCTCGCGCCAAATTCGGGAAGAGCAGCATCAACGCGGCCGCCATGATCGCGCCGTTGGAGAAGCCGATCAAAACCGGTTTGCTCTTGCAATGATGCTGAGCGACGACGTCGGTTATGAAGGCTGCTAGAGCTGGTACTTCGGCGCGAATGCTGTCTTCGTCGATGCGTCGATCTGGAAACCGCCTGAAAAAAGCATAGCCTTCCTCCCAGACGATTGCGCCTCGTAAAGAAAATGCAGCGTACTCGGGCGCAACGGCGGCCGCGACGGGTAACATATCTGTTTCGTTGCCGCCTGAACCGTGCAGCAGGATCAAAGGCGGTAGCGACGGATTCCTGGCATCGACGAAACGGTATTGCATTGGCGCCGCGACTAAACCTTCAACCGAGATCGTGGGCAGGGCGGGCGTGAACACCACAAGAGCGCGTGCCCTCCGCGGCCGTTGACTGTCGCCTGCTGATTGAGCGCAAGCCTTTGCGCAAGGCCCGACCGGGATCGAGCCGGCTCTTGTCCTCAGTCCTCGCGAATGGCGTAACCGGCCCCGCGGATGGTGCGGATGACGTCGGGCATGCGGCCGTTGTTGACGGCCTTGCGCAGGCGGCCGACATGCACGTCCACCGTGCGCTCGTCGATATAGATCGTCTCGCCCCAAACATTGTCGAGCAGCTGGCTGCGCGAGAACACGCGGCCCGGATGCCGCATCATGAACTCGAGCAGGCGGAACTCGGTCGGGCCCAGCCTGATCTCGCTCTTCTTGCGGTAGACGCGGTGCGATTCGCGGTCGAGCACGATGTCGCCGACCTTGAGCACGCTGGATAGAACCTCCGGCTTGGCCCGGCGCAGCAGCGCCTTGACGCGCGCCATGAACTCCGGCGTCGAGAACGGCTTGACCAGATAGTCGTCGGCGCCGGTGGACAAACCCCGAACCCGATCGCTCTCTTCACCGCGCGCGGTCAGCATGATGATCGGCAGCCGCTCGGTCTCGGGCCGCATCCTGAGACGCCGGCAGAGCTCGATGCCGGAGACCGCCGGCACCATCCAGTCGAGCACGAGCAGGTCGGGAACATTTTCCTGAAGGCGGATTTCGGCCTCGTCGCCGCGGGTCACCACTTCCACCTGGTAACCCTCGGATTCGAGATTGTAGCGGAGCAGCACCCCCAGCGGCTCCTCGTCCTCCACCACCATGATGCGTGGCGCGATCATCGGGGTAACCTTTTCCGTCAGGCGGCCGGCGCCGACATTGCCGTCTCGTCCTGCTTGGGACGGTTGGCGGGCAATTGCGTGCCGGTCAGCACATAATAGGCGTTCTCGGCGATGTTGGTCACGTGGTCGCCAATGCGCTCGAGATTCTTGGCGCAGAACAGAAGATGCGTGCAGGCGGTGATATTGCGCGGATCTTCCATCATGTAGGTCAACAGCTCGCGGAAGACGGAGGTGTATTTGACGTCGATGCGTTCGTCGTCGTTGCGAAGCTTGGCCAGCGCCGTGGCATCGCCCACCGTATATTCCTGGATCACGCCCTGGACCTGGATCAGCACCAGCTGCGCCATGGAATCGATCGAATGCGTGAGGTCGCGCGGGGCGGTGCTGACGCCGACCGACCCGACGCGCTTGGCGATGTTCTTGGCGAGATCGCCGATGCGTTCGAGGTCGCCCGCCATGCGGATCGAGCCAACCACGTGGCGGAGATCGTCCGCCATCGGCTGCCGCTTGGCGATCAGCGTGATGGCGCGGTCGTCAAGCTCGCGCTGACGCGCGTCCATGATGGCATCGTCGGAGACGACGCGCTGCGCCAGCGCATTGTCGCTTTCGAGCAGGGCCCTGGTCGAACCGCCGACCATGGAGCCGGCGAGATCGCCCATGTCGTTGATGAGCCGGCTGATCTGCCTCAGATCCTCGTCGAAGGAGGCGACGGTATGTTCGGCCATGATGTTGTCCTCGTATGAGCTCAGCCAAAGCGGCCGGTGATGTAGTCCTGGGTGCGCTTCTCGCGGGGCGAGGTGAAGATCTTCTCGGTCCGGTCGAACTCCACCAGCTCGCCCAGATACATGAACGCCGTCTGCCGCGACACGCGCGCCGCCTGCTGCATATTGTGGGTGACGATGACGATCGTGTAGTCGGCCTGCAATTCGTCGATCAACTCCTCGATCTTGGCGGTCGAGAGCGGATCGAGCGCCGAGGCCGGTTCGTCGAGCAGGATGACCTCCGGCTTCACCGCCACGGTGCGGGCGATGCAAAGGCGCTGCTGCTGGCCGCCCGAGAGGCTCTGGCCGCTGGCGTTGAGCTTGTCCTTGACCTCATTCCAGAGCGCGGCGCGCTTCAGCGCCGACTCGACGCGGCTGTCCATCTCGGCCTTGCTGATCTTCTCATAGAGCCTGACGCCGAAGGCGATGTTCTCGTAGATCGACATCGGGAACGGCGTCGGCTTCTGGAACACCATGCCGATCTTGGTCCTGAGCAGGTTGAGGTCCTGCGAACGGTCGAGGATGTTCTTGCCGTCGAGCAGCACCTGGCCCTCGGCGCTCTGCTTCGGATAAAGCTCGTAGATGCGGTTCAAGACGCGCAGCAGCGTCGACTTCCCGCAGCCCGACGGGCCGATGAAGGCGGTCACGCTGCGCTCGGGCAGCGACAGGTTGATGTCCTTCAGCGCCTTCGACTGGCCATAGTAGAAGTTGAGGTTCTTGACCTCGATCTTGGCCTTCTCGACGGTCGTGTCGGCTGCGTTCAGGTCGGTGGACAACATCGGTTTCATCTGTCCTCTCTGCGTCCGGTTAGGCTGCGGGCGATGATGCTCAGCCCGAGAACCGTCAGGGTGATTATGAGTGCGCCCGTCCAGGCCAGCTGCTGCCATTCCTCGTAAGGGCTGAGAGCGAACTGGAAGATGGTCACCGGCAGGCTGGCCATCGGGGCATTGAGATTGCTCGACCAGAACTGGTTGTTGAGCGCGGTGAAGAGCAGCGGCGCCGTCTCGCCGGAGATGCGGGCGATCGCCAGCAATATGCCGGTCACGATGCCGGACAGCGCCGCGCGGTAAGCGACGGAGCGGATCACCACCCAGCGCGGCGCACCGATGGCCGTGCCGGCCTCGCGCAGCGCGTTGGGCACGAGGTTCAGCATGTCCTCGGTGGTGCGCACCACGACAGGGATCACCAGGATGGACAGCGCGACGGCGCCGGCGATGGCCGAGAAATGCCCCATCGGCCGCACCATCAGTTCATAGACGAACAGGCCGACGATGATCGAAGGGGCCGACAACAGGATGTCGTTGATGAAACGCACCACCGTGGTGAGCTTCGAGAAGCGGCCATACTCGGCCATGTAGGTGCCGGCCAACACGCCGATCGGCGTGCCGACGACGATGCCGATGATAGTCATCACGATGCTGCCGTAGATGGCGTTGAGCAGGCCGCCAGCATCGCCGGGCGGCGGCGTCATCTGGGTGAACACGGCTAGCGATACCCCGGAGAGCCCCTTGTAGAGCAGGGCGCCGAGGATCAGCGCCAGCCAGGCAAGGCCGATACCGGCGGCGATGACGCACAGCGCCATCATCACGGCATTCTTGCGCTTGCGGCTCTGGTGAAGCGATTGGGCAGTCGACATCGGTCAGGCTCCCGTGCGGCTATCGATGCGCAATAGCATGTAGCGTGCGAGCGCGAGGATGATGAAGGTTATGATGAACAGGATCAGGCCGAGAGCCACCAGCGAGGAGGTGTAGATCGCGCCATCGGCCTCGGTGAACTCGTTGGCGATCGTCGCCGAGATCGTCGTGCCCGGCGCGAACAGCGAGGCGCTGATGCGATGCGCGTTGCCGATGACGAAGGTCACGGCCATTGTCTCGCCGAGCGCACGGCCGAGGCCGAGCATGACGCCGCCCATGATGCCGACGCGGGTGTAGGGAATGGTCACGCGCCGCGTCACTTCCCAGGTCGTGCAGCCGATGCCGTAGGCCGATTCCTTCAGCACCGCCGGCACCGTGTCGAACACGTCCTTGGTGATCGAGGTGATGAAGGGCAGCACCATGATGGCCAGGATCAGCGAGGAGGTCAGCAGGCCGATGCCGTAGGGCGGGCCGGCAAACAGGCTGTTGAGGCCGGGGATGCCTTTGAAGAGCCAGATGATGAAGGGCTGGATCGTCGTTTGCAGGAAGGGCGCGAAGACGAACAGCCCCCAGATGCCGTAGATGATCGAGGGAATGCCGGCCAGGAGTTCGACGGCGATGCCGATCGGGCGCCGCAGCGGACGCGGGCAAAGCTCGGTCAGGAAGACGGCGATGCCGATGCCGATCGGCACAGCGATGACGATGGCGATGGCCGAGGTGACGATGGTGCCGTAGATGGGCGCCAGCGCGCCGAAATTCTCGGTCACCGGGTTCCAGGATTCGGTCGAAAGGAAGGATATGCCGAATTTCGACAGCGCTTCCCACGATCCGGCGATCAGCGAGATGGCAACCCCGCCGAGCAGAACCAGCACGAGGATGGCGGAAGCGTGCGTGGCCGCCCGGAACACCATGTCGGTGAAGGCGAAGCGGCGCACTGTAGCTTCCCTGGTCCGCATGGCGGACGATGTCGCGGCTTCGGAAACGGCACTCATCTAGCCCCTCGCATTTCGAAAGAGACAGGAGGGCGCCGAAAGCGCCCTCCCTTGTTGGTCAGAATTACATGCCGGAATAGAGCGGCTTGCCGTTCGCGTCGACGATGTCCTTGCCCCACATCTCCTCGACGCTCTTCACGACGGCGTCGGGCATCGGAACGTAGTCCAGGCTGGCGGCCAACTCGTCGCCCTTGGCATAGGACCAGGCGAAGAATTTGAGCGCTTCGGTCGTGGCCGCCGCGTCGTCAGGCTTCTTGTAGACGAGGATCCAGGTGGCCGACGTCATCGGCCAGGTTTCGGCGCCGGCCTGGTTGGCCAGGATGACGCCATAACCCGGCTGCGAGCTCCAGTCGGCATTGGCGGCTGCGGCCGAAAACGCGGCCGCCGTCGGCTCGACCTTCTTGCCGTCCTTGTTGATCAGGTCGGTATAGGTGAGCTTGTTCTGCTTGGCATAGGCATATTCGACATAGCCGATCGCGCCGCCGGTCTGCGAGACGTTGTTGGCGACGCCCTCATTGCCCTTGGCGCCGATGCCCACCGGCCACTCGAGCGCGGTGTTGACGCCGACCTTCGACTTCCAGTCGGCGCTGACGTCGGCCAGGTAGTAGCTGAAGTTGAACGTGGTGCCCGAGCCGTCCGAACGGTGCACGACCGCGATCGCCTGGTCGGGCAGCTTGACGTCGGGGTTCAGCTTCTTGATCGCCTCATCGTTCCAGTTGGTGATCTTGCCGGAGAAGATATCGGCCAGCGTCGGGCCGTCGAGCACCAGCTCGCCCGGCTTGACGCCTTCGAGGTTGACGACCGGAACGATGCCGCCCATCACCATCGGGAACTGCGCGAGCCCGGTGGAGTTGAGATCCTCGCCCTTCAGCGGCGCGTCGGAAGCGCCGAAGGTCACGGTCTTGGCTTTGATCTGCTTGATGCCGCCGCCGGAGCCGATCGACTGGTAGTTGAGACCAATGCCGGTCTCCTTCTTGTAGGCGTCGGCCCACTTCGCATAGATCGGATAGGGGAAGGTGGCGCCGGCGCCGGAGATATCGGCTGCCATCGCGGCGGAGATGCTAAGGGTTGATGCCGCAGCCATTGCAATCGCAACGGCCGCAGAGCGGATGAAATGTCTCATGTGGCCTGCTCCTGTTCGGAAGATGGTCTTTCGGCACCCGTTCTATCGGCGCCCGGTGAGCGCAATAGCCTTGGATTATTACAGTCGCATGACAGTTTCGTGTCAGCCCGGTAACGCCTGAAAGGGGATGCTCGGAGGGGTCTTCGGCGACCTCTGCGAGCCGGCCGGAGTTTGCCGCGGGAATCAGCGACTTGCCTGGCTTGTGAGACCAAAATTATCCCGGCGGCCGGATCACGGCCGCCGGGAAATAAAATCCGGACGAGAGCGCGTTGCCTGGATGCCAGAGCGGATCATGGCATGGCCGTCGCCGAAAACAGGTCCGTTGGGGTAGAGTCGACGCTGTTCCTTGTTGGCGGTCGCTGCCCCCGCCCGTAACCGAAAGGCGGAATCAACACAGCTATTGTCCTGGCTTGGCACATGCTTTGATATGGTGCGATCGCGCCATACGCATACGTCAACGCCTTGCGCTCGCCTGCGGGCTGAATTCGCTCTAGCCGGCGCTGCGCCGGATCTCGATGTCCGAACCCAGCCAGCGCTCGAGCTTTTCGAGCAGCGCCCGCGGGCTGATCGGCTTCGGCAGGTAGTCATCCATGCCGGCCTCGAGGCAGCGTTCGCGATCGCCCTTCAGCGCATGCGCCGTGACGCCTACGATCGGCACATGTGTGCCCATGTCCTCCTCGAGCTTGCGAATGGCGCCTGTCGCCTCCAGTCCGTTCATTTCCGGCATCGACACGTCCATCAGGATCATGCGCGGATTGAGCTTGCCGAAAGCGTCGAGCGCCTTTCGGCCGTTGCCGACGATCTCGAAGCGGTAGCTGGTCTCGCCAAGGATCTGCGTGAACACCATCTGGTTCACCTCATTGTCCTCGGCGACCAGGATGTCGAGCCCGCGCTCGGCTTCGGCCGGGCGTTGGCGCGCACGCACGGGCGGCGGCTGCAGCATGGCGCGGTCTGACGTCGCCGTCTGCGCTGGCGCGGCTTGCGTTAGGCTGCCGCCAACGGCAGGTTGCGCCGCGGCGCTGCTGTGGCGATGACGCTGGATGGTCGCGACCAGCGTTTCCAGAAGGACGGAGGAGCGCGCCGGCTTGATCAGCTGCGCATCGATGCCGAGGTCGCGATAGGTCGTGTTGGCTAGTGACTGGTCGACGGAGGTCAGCATGATGATGGGCGTATGCGCCAGGCCCGCTGTGTTGCGCACGATACGCGCCATCTCGGCGCCGGTCATGCCCGGCATCTGGTAGTCGAGCACGACGCAGTCGACCGGCACGCCATAGGCGGCGGCGGCAATCAGCACCTTAAGCCCTTCGGCGCCGCTTTCGGCGGCGCAGGAATCGAACATCCACGACGCCATCTGCTCGCTCAGGATCGAGCGGTTGACGGCATTGTCGTCGACGATGAGCACGCGCGCGCCGGTGACGTCGACCGGCGTGATGCGCTGCCCGCCCTGCTCGGCCCTGGGCAGCGTGACGGTGAACCAGAAGGTCGAACCCTTGCCTTCCGCGCTGTCGACGCCGATCTCGCCGCCCATCATCTCGACCAGCCGCGAGGTGATGGCGAGGCCAAGGCCGGTGCCTTCATGCCTCCTGGTCGACGAGGTATCGACCTGACTGAACTTCTCGAACACCAGCTTCAGCTTGTCCTCGGGAATGCCGATGCCGGTATCCGTAACGGAAATGGTGAGCTTGGTTCCCGCGGGAACCCGCTCGCCCGTCACGTCGACCAGCACATGGCCCTCGTCGGTGAACTTCACCGCGTTGCCGAGCAGGTTGGTGACGATCTGCCGGATGCGCCCCACATCGCCGACGAACTGGCCGTCGAGCCCCGGCTGGACACGCACGATGAGTTCCAGGTCCTTCTCCTTGGCGCGCGTCGAGACCAGCGTCGCCACATCCTCGATCGCCTCGGCAAGATTGAATGGCGCCGGGTCGAGCACCAGCTGGCCGGCGTCGATCTTGGAGAAGTCGAGGATGTCGTTGATGATGGTGAGCAGCGCGTTGCCGGATTTGACGATGATGTCGGTGAACGTCTTCTGTTTCGGATCGAGTTCCGACTTTGCCAAAAGCTCTGCCATTCCAAGGACGCCGTTCATCGGCGTGCGGATCTCGTGGCTCATATTGGCGAGGAATTCCGACTTGGCCCGGTCGGCGAGCACGGCACGTTGCCGCGCTTCGCTGAGCTCGGCCTCGCGCTGCTTGAGCTCGGTGATGTCGGTGGTGGAGCCGATGAGATAGAGCGAGCCGTCCGAGGCGATCATCGCGCCCTTGCGCGCGAACTGGTGCCTGACGCTGCCGTCCGGCAGCGTCACCGTCTCCTCGATCTCCTGCGTCTCGCCGGTGCGCAGCACGGCAAGGTCCCCGGCGACGAAAGCTTCGCCGTCCGCTCCGAATATCTCGACGTCGGTCTTGCCGATCGCCTCTTCCCGGCTGAAGCCGGTGAGATCGCACCACCCCTTGTTGACGTAGAATTGCCTGAGGTCGGAGCGCTTGGCGTATATCGACACCGGCACGTTGTCGATGAGGCTGCGGAACACCTCGTTCTCGCTCATGGTCTGCCGGAGCGCCTGCTCGCGCGCCTTGACGTCGGTGATGTCGGTGCTGGAGCCGACCAGATGCACCGACCCGTCAATGGCCACCAGCCGGCTCTTGCGAGTCATCAGCTGCCGCACAGTGCCGTCGCGATGGGTGACAGCCTCCTCGACCTCGCGCCCCGCGCCGGTCGCCACGACTTCGGTGTCGTCGCTGCAGAAGCCGTCGGCTTCTTCCGACGCGAAAAGCTCGCGATCCGTCTTGCCGAGCACCTCGTCCTTGGCGAGCCCGGTCAGCGCGCTCCAGGCCTTGTTGACGAATTCTATGCTGAGATCGTCGGCCTTGATGAAAGCGGCCACGGGCAGCTCATCCATCACGTGCCGGTAGAGGTCGATCTGGCGCATGGAGTCGCGCAGCGCCTTCTCGCGGACCTTAATGTCGGTGATATCGACGCGCACGCCGATGAACGTCCCGTCATCGGTGCGCATGTCATAGACCTGGTACCAGCGCCCGTCGGCGTTGAGGCGCTCATAGACCGAATTTGGCAAACGGTACCGCTTGAGCATGGCGTCAAGCCAGCGCTCGGTGTCGACGCCATACAGACCGTCGATCTCGGTGTCGCCGCTCGAGCGGAAATAGCCGACCGAATGGCCGAGAACCAATGCCTCGCGGAATGTGCGCCCCGGTTGCCAGGCTGGCTTCAGCGCCGGCAGCGTGTCCTGCAGCTTGCGGTTGGCGAAGACGAAGCGGTCGTCGCGGTCGTAGATGATGACGCCGGCGGGCAGCGATTCCAGCACGGTGGCGAGGTTCGTGCGCGCATCCTCGGCCTCTGTCTCGCGCTGCTTCATGTCTGTGATGTCGACATAGGAGATCAGCCGCTTGCCGCCCGGAAGCGGCGCCAGCGAGGCGATCAGCGTGCGGCCGTCGCTGCGCGGCAACTGCCTGGAGCCTGCGGTGCCAGCCCGGATTTCGGCTTCCCGCTCGGCCACATGGCTTTGCCAGTTCCGCTCCTCGCCGCCGAACGGATCGGCGGCACGAGTGGCTTCCATGAGGTCGCGAAAAGAGATGCCGGCCGGAGCGCGCCGCTGATCGATCTTCCAGAAGTCGTAGAAGGCCCGGTTGATCACCTCGACGCGCAATTCGGCATCGACAACGATGACGCCGATCGGCATCGAATCGACCATCAGGCTGAGATTGCTGAACGTCTCGGCCGTCCTGGCATTGGCTCTTTCGATCTCGGCGTCTCGGCGCTTGACCTCGCTGACATCATAATAGGTCAACAAGCGCTTGCCGCCCGACAACGCCGTCACCGAGAATATCATCGTGCGGCCGTCGGCATGGACGAACTCGCGCGGCGCGACGGAACCGGCACGAATTTCCGCTATTCGGCTGGCAAGGTAGCGCTGCCACTCCTGTTCGTCGATCTCGCCATAGATGCCGTTGCGTCGATTGAGATCCATCAGGCGGCTGAACGGCGCGCCTACGGTCACCGCCCCCTCGGGGATCTTGGACAACTCCCGGTAGGCTTTATTGATGATCAGCGTGTCGAGCCGGGCGTCCAGCAGCACGACGCCCATGCGCATGGCGTCCATCGTGCGTTCGAGATCGGCAAGATGCTGCTCGCCGCCCTCGTCGACGGGCGTGTCGTCGCCATGCCCAACCGTCGGGTCGCGCATGCCGCCAGTCCCACTCGTCTTGTCCACGTCCGCCATGCCGTTGCCACCCCCAGCCGAACCCCCCTTTGCGGATCGTCGCGGAAATGTGCCCGACAAGCATTAACGATCCGCTAACCATAATGGATCGCAACCACCTGCCGTTCGAAGCCGTTGAGAAAACCAGCATCATGGCGCCGGTTGCGGTAATCCGCCTGTTGGCGATTGAGGCGACGACACATTATAAGGCGCCTGAGGTGTTGCTAATGTTCAATCGAATCGCCGCTTTCATCCTGTGCCCGGCGCTGCTTGCAGCGGGCGCCTGCACGCGAAGCGACGATGGCACGGTGATCGTTCCAAGCCGGATGGATGTCAGGCGTGTCTGGGACAAGGCGCCGCCGGGAACGGCCCCCTCCCGGCAGATCGTGTCGGATGTATTTCCTCCGCCGCCGAGCGCGCCGGCAAGCCTGCCGGCGAGCCCGACTGTCCGGCGCCATTCCAGGCCCGCTTCGAAGAAACCGTCCTTCGGCCAGGATCTGCCCGACCCGGCATCCCGCGAGCAGAGCCCCCTCACCTGCAGGAATGTCGGCGAAGACGGCAAGCGCTATCGCGTCATCTGCGAGTAACGTTCCTTCAATCCGTAGACCCAGTACCAGCCGGACAGCGCCGAACTAGAGCCGGCGGAAGAAACCGAGCCGCCGTCGCGATCACGGATTGCTGATGAAACCTTTGACCGGTGGTGGACGTTTCCAGGCACTAATGTGATCCGCGCTGCACCCAGGAGACTGAAGATGTCCATTCACTTCACCGTCTCTGGCCTGACCAGGAACTTGATCCATTCGCTTGGGTTGGATCATGAGCAGGCGCCGAGGCCCCTTACCCCGGAACAGAACCTTCTGCTGGATTGTTATCTGGCCGGGCAGATCCCGGACTCGGCCTGGAGCGATTACGTCTTCGAGATGCCGGAGTTGGAAAAACACGCCCAAGCCAGGCGTGCCGGGTCGGGCGTGCGCGCCCTGACCTGAAAATGGCGAGGCAGCCGCTTATTTCTTAGGCGAACTGAACTGCAGCGTGAAGACGTTGCCGGCGATGCCTTGCGCCAGCGCCGGCGAAAAGCTGAGCGGCAGGCAATCATTCAGCGCCTTTATCGCCGCGTCGACATAGGCTTTGCGCGCCTTGTCGTCGCCGACGACATGAATGGCGGTTGTTCGAGGCGGCCCGATCAGCGTGCCGTCGCGCTTGAAGCTGAAGCTGAGCGTGACCGAGGAATTCTCGGAATTGGCCGGCGGCGTCCAGCAGGCCTGCATGGCCGCGCCGACTTCGTTCATGCTGTTGAGCGACGCCGCCAAGGAGGGAAAGGGCGCGGCCAGCAGCGCGCCCGCCATCGTCAAGAAGCTTGCCATCTTCATTGCGGATCCTCGTCGCCGCCGCACAGCCGCCTGCGGGCATGGTACGATCCATGACGAGGATGACAATAGGATTTCAGCGCGCTCCCCGGCGCCGCAATCATACTGTCGTGATTGCGACGCGATGGCCGCGAAAAAGCAAAAGGCCGGCACGGAGCCGACCTTTCCCTTGCCTCGTCATGGCGCCAGTACATCCGTGGTCGCGGGCGAGGTCTAAGCCCAGTAGACAGGTCTTAGGTAAACGAAACCTTAAAGCGCGTCGCGATCCTTCGGGTTCACTCCATGCGTTTTGGTCTTCCGATTTTACGCATGTCTTTATCCCGAAACCGGTTCCCACTTTCGGGAGACATGCCTTAACGCCGGGCGACCGCTACGCCTTGGCCTGCGATTTCACATGCGCGATGTAGCCGCGCACGTCGCCGGCGGGCTCCGCATAAGCCTTGCCCAGCTTCTTCTCCAGCGCCGCCATGTACTCCTTCGCCCATTTGGGCAGCGCATAGTCGACGACTGCCAGGAATTCGAGCGTTGCCCCCAGCCTTATGTCGGCGATCGACGGGCTGTTGCCGCCGATGAACGGTTTGCCGTTACGGAAGAAAGAGTGGAACACCTCGAGCGGCTCGGCGATCGCGGCCATCGCCGCCTTCTGCGCTTCCGATTTCTTGTCGGGATGGGCGTCGCTGTGGCCGACCTCGCCGGCATATTGCGGAAAGCCGAGCGCCGGATAGGTCGCCCGCGCGACATAGGGATAGAGCGTGCCGACCAGATAGAACATGGCGCTGTCGATCATCGCCCGCTTGGCCGGCGCCTTGGGATAGAACTTCTCCAGCCCGTGCTTGTTGGCGAGATACTGCATGATGGCGCAGCTTTCCCACAGCACGCCGCGCGGCAGGCCCTTGTCCTCGATCATCGGCGTCAGGTGCGCCGGATTGCGCGCCAGGAACTCCGGCGAGCGCGTATGGCCCCAGGCGTCGGTTTCCGCGGGATCGAGCCCGGCCGCGCGCGCGAACACCCTAACCGTCATGTTGTTGACGCTCGGCCTCAGCATGCTGAGTTTCACGGCCGGCTTCTTAGCCGGCTTTGCTTTTGCCGCCAGCTTGGGCACGGCTTTGGCCGTCACTTTGGGTGCGGCCTTTGCCGTCATCTTCGCGGCAGTCTTTGCCGCTGCTTTCGGCGCGGCCTTGGCCGCCGGTTTCTTTGCGCTCTTCGTTGCGGTCTTCGCCATCTTGGTCCTCCCTCTGACCTGGTTAGTATGGATTCTTCGGCGCCCTGCTTTCGGACAGTGTTTCACGCGACCGCTCGACCAGCGCCTGGATGGCGTCGGCCAGATGGATTTCGGCGATATTGTAGTCGCCGCGCGCCACGCGGATCTTGTGCGCCTCCATCAGCACCTCGGCATGGGTGAAGCCGGCCGGCGGCTCGAATCGGTAGGACGCAAGCTCGATCAACAGCCCCAGCGGATCCTCGAAGTAGATGGAGTCCATGAAGCCGCGGTCCTTGGCGCCGCTGTGCTTGATGCCGCGCTCGTCGAGCCGGCCGACCGCCTGCAGGAAGGTGACCCGCGACACCGAGAAGGCAATGTGGTGGACGCAGCCGATATCCGTCGGCGTCCGCCGCTTGACCGGGGTCCGGCTCTCGTCGGTGAAGACCGTGATCAGGCGCCCGTCGCCCGGGTCGAAATAAAGGTGGCTCTCGCTCGCCTTGTCGAGATTGGGCTGCTCGAAGATGAAGGGCATGCCGAGCACCCCTTCCCAGAAGTCGATCGAGGTCTGGCGTCCGGCGCCGACCAGCGTAATGTGATGAACGCCTTGCGACTGCAGCTTCCGCATTGGTTCCTCCCCGCCTGCATTTGCGCCGGCTGACGTTTTCTCGGATGCCCAGCCCGACGCTCGGCACCGGGACCGCCGCTTGTTCTTCCTGCCCCCACGCCCCGCGTCTTGTCGATCGCGGCCGCAGCGCTGATGAGGAGATGCTAATCCAATCCGGGACGTTGCACCAGAAGCGGCGGCAACTGGGAGCCGGTGCCGCATCGAGGCATGGCTCTGCGTCTTAGAATAGCGTCTTCCCTCGCGGAACCCTCTGCTTGCCTGACCGTTTAGGGCCGATGGCCCTGGCTGACGACATCCAAATGGCGGAACGCCACGCCCTGCAGGCGGAGCGGCACATCAAGTGCCAGCGCGCGCGAATTGCCGCGCTGAAGCGCCACCGGTTGCCGCGAGGCAAGGCGACCACCTTTCTGCAACTGCTTGAAGATGCGCAATCGATGCACCTCCAGCACTTGTCGAGATTGTTGGCGCAAGCATCGCGCGAAAGAACCGGAGCCGGTTTCGTTGCCGCCGTCGCCCTTGCTGCGGAGTGATCCGCCTGCTGGATCTTTTCGAAAATCGGGTTTTCGGAAGCTTGGTACGCCCAAGGGGAATCGAACCCCTGTTCCCGCCGTGAGAGTGCCGCATTTTTGGCGCCAGAGGCATTGCGAATTTCCATAGACTTCCATATAATTCAATGAGTTAGTCATCGCCCCTCCATAGACCTCCATACGTCTACAGGGGTGGATATTAGACGAATATTAGACGAGTTTGGGGACAGCATGCCGAGGACGCTTGAAGAGTCACAAGTCACAACAAAGGCGGCTCGGGCCAAATTGGCGCCCGGCACCCATTGGCGATCAATCGACCCGACTGTGCATCTAGGCTACCGCGTGGCACCCCGAGGCGGGCGTTGGGTAGTGCGCTGGTATGCCGATGGCAAATATCGCCAAGAGACCGTGGGCACTGCCGACGACGCGATGGATGGCGATGGCGTAACGTGCCTCTCTTTCCCGCAAGCGGTGATCGCCGCCCGAAAACTGGTCGAGGCGAAGCGCATAGAGGCAATATCAAAAGCTGCCGGCGAGCCGCTAACCGTGCGCAGCATCACCGAAGCTTACATAGTCGAGCGCGAGAAAGTAGAGCGCGCTCGGGGCGCCCGCCTCGATGCGGGCAATCGCATTCGGAAGCACATCTTGTCCGATCCGGTCATTGCCGACAAAGAACTGCATTGTTTGACCGAGGCTGATTTGCAGGACTGGCGCGGACGCCTGCCAGCTAATTTCGCACGCTCTACGGTCGTTCGCATCAACAATGACTTCAAGGCGGCTCTGAATGCTGGCATCGGCAAGCACGCTAGACGGCTTCAGGCTTTGAACGCGTCTCATATCGGTGTCGTTGTCAAAAATGGCTTGGCCGCCACAGATGCCGTCTCACCCGTTGCCCGAGATAAGATCATTCTCCCCGACGCCGATATCCGCCGACTTGTTGAAGCCGCCGATGCATTCGACCTTGAGGATGATTGGGCCGGGGATCTGTCCCGGCTGATCTTGGTTTTGGCGGCGACCGGCGCGCGCTTCTCACAGGTCGTGCGTATGACCGTTGCCGATGTACAGGCTGCACAGTCCCGCTTGATGGTCCCGGTTTCATTCAAAGGCAGAGGCACCAAGAATACGTCTCTGGTAGCTATGCCGGTGGGCGAAGAGGTCTTCGAGTCATTGCGACCCGCTGTAGCCGGCCGCCGAGGAACCGAGACCCTGTTGGTCCGGCCGCGTTGGAAGCAGCTTGCCCCGACCAAGTGGACGAAGGTCGGCCGTGGCCCCTGGAAAACCCCGAGCGAACTCGCTCGCCCCTGGAAAGAGATAGTTGCACGAGCCGGCCTGAGTGCTGATGTGCCGCCCTACGCCTTTCGCCATTCCAGCATCGTTCGCGGGCTGCGTTCCGGGTTGCCGGTCCGTTTGGTGGCAGCGCTGCACGACACAAGCACGGCAATGATCGAAAAGCACTATTCCGCATACATCGTCAGCGCCCTAGACGAATTGGCAATCCGCGCGGTGATCCCGCTTCGAGGCGCGAAGGTAACGCACCTTACCCCGGTGGCTGCGGCCTGAACTTTGTCGGCGGTTTGCGGTATTGTGGGAACAAGACCGATAGCGACAATCCTATGATGTCTCCATCAACATCCACGGTGGAGACAATACGATGCAAACGCCGGCCCCGAAGCCCTTCTACACCATCAGCGATCTGATCGGCTTCGGCTTTTCGAATGGTCACATCTACAACGAAATCAAGAGCGGCCGGCTCATCGTCCGCAAGTCGGGAAGGCGATCCATCATCAGCCACGATGAATTGATGGCCTACATCAACTCTCTGCCGATGTCCGGCAACGTCGCCGCCTAAACGCAAAAAGCCTGCCGTTTGCGCCGGCAGGCTTTGCATTCTCAAATTCAGGCGGATTAGACCTGTGGACCATTTTAATGAGTCGCCCTCGGGCGAGCAACATCCCGTTGCCGAAGACGTCGCGTCAGTGTCGAGTTTGCAAAATGCAAACGCCAGGCAATCAAGCGATGAACAGAAAATCTTCGAATTCCTCGACGCCATGCGCTCGGCGGGTGTCCACATGGACACCGCCAACTCGCGCGGGGCATCACACCCGATAGCCGATGGCAAGGTGCACCGCGCCAATGCCCAGGGCAAGAAAAAGGCCAGGAACCAACACGTTTGGTATGTGCTGCATCTGGACACCCCGGCTTCGGGCGCCTTCGGCGATCTGCAAACCGGCGTGCAAGATACGTGGACGGAAAAGCGACCGTCCAGCATGACGCCAGCGGAACGCGCCGCCTTGAAACAGCGGATGGCGGACACGCAACGTCAGCGCGAGGAAGAGCGGGCCGCTCTCAATGCCGCCGCTGCCGCCGCTGCCGGCCTCATCATGGCGTCGACCGACAAGGCGCCGGCCTCACACCCCTACCTCGCGAAAAAGGGCCTGCCGCCCTTCCCTGGCCTTCGGCGCCTGAAGCAAAACGTCAAATACGTTGTGGACCCCGAGGAAGACCCGCGCACCGCCCGCGCCGGTTCCCTCGTCGTCCCGCTGTATACGCCTGGCGCCGAGCTTGTCAGCGTCCAGCTTATCGGCGATGACGGCACGAAACGCTTTCTCAAGGGCACCGCGAAAGAGGGGAACTACCATCCGATCGGCAAGCGGCCCGAAGATCCTGGCGCCGAGTTCCCTATTGCTATCGCCGAAGGCTACAGCACCGCCGCCCGTGTCCACCAAGCAACCGGCTACCTCACAATTACGGCGTTCGACGCCGGCAACCTCGGGCCGGTTTCCGAGGCGATACGGGCGAAGTATCCGAACGCCCGCATTCTGTTCGCAGCGGATAACGACCGGCTTGTGAAGATGCCGGATGGCCGATTCAATCCGGGCGTCACGAAGGCGAAAGACGCGGCGGAAGCGGTGGGCGGCCTCGTCGCCTATCCCGAGTTTGACGACGCCGAAATCGACCTTACCGACTTCGATGACCTCGCCCGCAAAAGCGGCCTGGACGCGGTGCGCGATGTCATCGACGCCGTGCTCAACCCGAAGCCGCCGGCGGACGAAAACAGCACGCTGGGCCGCCGGTTGGAGGTGGACCGGCGGGTCGAAATGCCTGCGTTTGCGCCGCGCACTCCGAGCGAGATTCGAAACCTAAGCGTCGCCGGTCTAGAACTTGAATCGGCGAGCGCCACTCACCTCGCGCGCAATATCGTGAATGTGCTTCGGCGCAACTTCGCCGACATCATCTTTGATGAGGGCTCCGTGTACGTGTTTCACGGGACGCACTGGCACCGCGTTGATGATAAGCGCGACCTCGGCCCTCTCATTTCCGAACTGGACGGCCAGCCAGCGGGCCGCCGTAGCATCGCCATGGGGCCAAAGCTCCGAAAAGACATCGTCGCAGAAATTGAAATCGAACTGTTGAAGTCTCGGGATTCCGAGGGCGGCTTTTTCGAACGGGCGCCAGTCGGGATATGTGTAGCAAACGGCTTTGTAAGGTTCGATGCCAGCGGCGTCGTTTTGGTGCCCCGCCACGCCCCGGATCAGCGAGCGCGTTGGACGCTGAGCGCACACTGCGATCCTTCACTGCCTGAATTGCCGTTGGCCGATACTCTATTGCACCGGCTTCTCAGCGGGGCATTCAAGGGGGATGACGATGCAGAAGCAAAGATCTCGCTTATCGGCGAAATGCTCGGCGCCGCGATCAGCGGCCAAGCTACCCGGATCACGAATCCGCTCGCCCTATTCTTGATCGGAGAGACAGCGGAAAACGGCAAGTCTCAAATATTGGCGCTCCTCCGAGCCCTCTTACCGCCAGGCGCCGCTATCTCTTTGGCGCCCACGTACTTTGCCGATGAAAAGCACAGGGTGCGACTCATCGGCTGTCTTGCCAACGTGGTTGATGAGGTGGACGGGAAGGCAATCGACTCAGCGGAATTCAAGAAGGCGGTCTTAGGTGAACGCATCGTCGGGCGGGATGTCTATTCACCGGCGGTCGAGTTTACCCCGAAGGCCCTGCATACCTTCTCATGCAACGCGCTCCCCCGCTTCACGAACGGTTTCGACAGGGGCATACGACGACGCGTCCTCCCGATCAGCTTCAATCGGACGATACCGGCGGGCGAGCGCATCCCTCAAATAGCAGCCCGCATTGTAGCCGAGGAAGCGCCGGCCCTTCTATCATTCGCAGTTGCCGGCGCCTTGCGCCTATCCCGCAATGGCAAGTTCACGTTGCCACCCTCGTCGGCTGATCGCATTGCTGAATGGGGACGCGCCGACCCCGTCAAAGAATGGGCGGCCCGGTTCCTGATGCCTATCACAAAAAAGCCCCTCGGCGGCTGGCCCCGGCGGTTGGAGGTTTACGCCGCGTTCCGCGCCTGGGCACTGGCAGAAGGTTTCTCTCATTCCAAAATTGTCGAACCCGACGCGTTTTGGTCAACGCTCAAGACGGTGCCGGATTTGCGCTTCGCAACCATCAACGGTTACGCGGTCGTCTATGCCGAAATCTCAAGCGAGCCGGCAACCGATGATGGGAACTACGAAGATCATGAAAAACGGTAGGGGCACGGTAGGGCCAGAAATGCAAAAATGGGCTGCTAAGTCATTGAAAGTAGCTACGGTAGGGTCAGTAGGGCTATTTTCAAAACCTATAGGAAACTCGCTTCAGCGATCTACTCACCACCAAACCGAGCTTTCTAAGAAAGGTTTGCGGTTAGCCCCTACCGTCCCTACCGCCCTCTACTTTCAATGGCTTAGCAAAGAAACTGTCCACCTATCGCCCTACCAAGCCCATGGGGGCATTCCACATGCTTGACCGTAGCCGCCCCATCTATGGCGATCCTGTGCCGCCGCCGCTGAACCGGCAGGGCATCGAGAACGCGCAAGCGATCATTCGAAAGATCGCTGAACATTTCATCGGCACGGACGAAGGTCGGGCCTTTGGTGAGTGCGCCCGGCTATTGTCGAAACTCGAAATCATCCCCGAGAGTAGCGGCGAAAGGCAACGTGAGCGTGGCTATCGGCTTCGGCACCTCCGCATTAATGAGGCTCGCTACGTTGGATGTACCGGCGACCGCACGTTTGCCCGCGCCTTTGTCGATGATGCCAAGCACTATTTGAGGCACCGCAGCCAATACGATGACAAGCAGACCGGCCGCCCGCTGCGCGACCCGTGGTTATCTGTGTCTCACATCATTGATCTTTGCGGCGGAGAGGTCCCCCACCTCGATACGATTAGGCGGGACATCAGGAAATAATATGCGGGGCCGGTTGTTACTTCCCGGCCACCACGTCCGCACCTTGGTGGTCGCGAGCAGATGACGTGAGAGGGCTAACCGTTCCTGCGATTGAGTAGCGGCATCGTCGGTGCTGTGCCTGACATCAGAACGTAGTTGCCTTGATAACATTCTAAGGGCAGCAGACTTGTCGACGATGCCAAGATACGTTTCAGGAGGCATTTGTGGCCTCGGGCTTTGAGCGTCCGGGCGCGGTCTATCTCGGCCGCGCGGCTCGACCTTTGACGGTCGAGTGGCCTCTAGCATAGGCTCAATTGCGATCACTTCAAAGGCTTACGGTTTCTCGGGTCCTCCGCCGGCCGTGCCAGGGGTGAGGGGGACGCTGCGGCGCATATTCTCTCTAGCGTCTGGCTCGGCCAAAAGTATACCTTCACTATGCATCACGAATAGAATCCATCGCCAGACAAAGGGGTCAGCACCTCCGCGAATTGCGTGCATCGTCAATGCGATCAAACCCTTATCACCCGGCGGGTCGCGCGGGCTCAGCAATGCTCATATGACGGTGCTCACGTCTATTTGCTTCGCGTCATACGTCTAGTGTGAGATGGTCAGGGATCAAGCCGAGTTGAGGGACCGGCTATGCAGCGTTACAGCGGAGTGTTCGAACCCGAGGATCTTGACCTGCTACAGAGGGTATTCGATCAGCTGTGCAAGGAACGCGGGATCGCCCAAACCAATAGCGAGCAGCGGGAAGCCCTGGCTTCTGACATCGTTAGCGCTTTTCAGAATGGGGTCGCCGACGAAGCGGCTCTATTGCAGCGCTTTAGCGCCGGCTAGTGCCTACTCTTAAGAAACCGCGCCTCACGAAGTAGCGAGTTCCAGTTGGTGCCGATTAATTCGATAAGCTTGTGTGCTTGCTCTACCGAAATACCGGTTTCTTTCGCCAACCGAGTGGCGAGGGCTTCAACCTCGATCCGCTTGCGCTCGTTTTCCATGGTTCGCCTGCCTTACGAGCCGAACCGAGATGCTGGCATAAGGTTCCGGTCCTCACGGCGTCCTGGCGATTCCTCCAGCATGGACACGCCACATGCATTAGCGAATCAAACCTGTTCTGTGAAATCCATGAAATTCGTGGTGCTAGGCGGGAAGACGCTACTAAGTCGATCCTCCCCTTCCTGCTCTCGCTGTTCAAGCGCCTCAAGCAATGAAACGAAGTCGGCCGGTAATGTTGAGTCTACTTTCAGCCTAAGAACCTGTTTCAGATAAATGCGGTTGTCCGCAGTTCTGATCAACTTGCGCAAAGCCTGCGAAAGGGCCTTCTGCCCCCCTTGGTAGTGTTGCGGCATAATACGGAGTCCCACGAGCGCTCATGAAGCCCGAAACTCGCCGGTCCCGAAATGGTTCCATTTGTCTGACGATTATCGACGGACAGCGCCTCCGCCCGCTTCAAGTGGTGCACATTCGACCGACGCTGCACCGGGGCGACGGGGCATAGTGCTTTTCGAAAGAGGAAAGCACCGTGAGCACATCAATCTCAATCTCCCGCTTGCGCAAGATCGTAGCCGAGGCTGACGCCGCCTACGCGTCATCCCGAGAGGCCATGGAAGGTGTTCGCGACGCGAAGTCCGCCGTCCGCGCCATCGAAGCCAGGATCAATCCAAAGACCGGAGTTGATGGCGTCTACGCGTCCAAGAATTGGGATCATGTTCCGAAAGCGGACTGGCCGCCAGAGTACCGAGAAGCTCGGGAAACGCTGGCGGAGGTCGAGGCCGCAGTTGCGCGCCAAAGCGAAATCACTCAGCACGCCGGCAGGATGAAGACGCGGGCCCTGGAATTTGCGCGGCTGCATCGCATCGCACTCCCGGCGGACCTTGAAGGTAAAATCTAATGGCAAAGATCATTGATAAGCTCGCCGGTGTCTTCGACCGCCAGCGTCGTGCGGCTCGAGAAATCGCCGATGCCATTGAAGTGCCTCGTGTTGAGATCATGGCGCTGCGGGAGAAGCGGCGAGAAATCGAAAGTGCCCCAATATCACCGGCGGAACGTCAGGCGCGGATCGCGAAATCGCTTGCCGAAGCCGAAGCCGAAGCGCGGGCGCTGTTCGAGCCAGCCGCTTTGGTGACACCCCCCAACAGTGGCGCTGTAACTGATCCTAGGCTTGCCGATGTCTTCGCCGCGCAGCCGCTCGGCATGATGCTTCTTCTCGGCCTTCGTGAAGACATCATCGAAGCCCTGACGGCCTCCGCTGATAAGGAAGTCGCGGGCCTCTGCCGCGCCTACAGCACGGAAGAACGGGCCGAAGAACTCGCTCGAATCGACGCCGGCATTCGCGATGCTGAGCGCGATGAAGAGCGGCTTTGCCGAGCCGCCGAGGAAGCCGGGATCAAAGTAGCCCGACGCGTTGATGCCTCCATGGAATTCATTCTCGCGGAGGATCTGTAATGGTCAGAAATCCGATACTGGCAGCGCTGACTTCGGCGCTGCGGGGCGAGGCGGCGCAAACCGAGCCCCCGCGAAAGAAACGCAGGCGCTCTTCGGCAGCCATGAGGCACCTGAAGCCCCAACGCGCGCCGCTGCGGTCCAAAGACTACATCCCAACGGCGTTCCTCCAAAACCCGATTGATGACGCCGCAATCGAACAGAAATGCGCCGTGGACGCCGCCATCTGGCGCGACGCTCTGCGCCGTTGAAAGGGGAAACTAAATGCCCAGCCGTATGACTTATGCCGAAATTCAGGCTGCGCTTGCGCGCGGAGAGGCCGTGAGCGCCCGCGCCATGAAAGTCGCCCTTATGCCCCAGGCTGATATTCACGACGGCTCCGAGCGCAACGCCAAGGCCGAAAGTGCCGCCGTGTATCGACGGGACTTGTGGAAAGCGGCGCTCCGACAGCCCGCGATGCAATCCGAGGGGGCGGCGCCGAATGAATCCGGTCATCGCCGCGATCTGTGGAAGGCCGCGTTGAAGCGGCCCGTAGAGAAGTAATCGAAATGCTGCTGGTGCCAATCTTCACCAGCGGTCCGGCGACCGGTCCCTACCCGGTTGTCTTGGGGTGGTTCGCCTTGGTCAGCGGACCACCCCGCTTTTGGAGATTGAACGATGCGCCGGCCGGCAGACCCTAAGCGCCCAACCATTCGTCAATTCGCGGTCCAGCTTGGGCGCTCGCCAGCGGAATTTGTCGCGAGGTTTGAACAGTCCCTGCCGTGCGATGCGGACGGGCGAGTGAATATCCCGAAAGCTATCAGGGCACTGGAATTGTGGGGCTACCCAGCGAAGCGCTGGCTTGCCGAGACGTTGGAGCACGCACAATGACCGACGAATACGATTTGACTGACCAGCGCACCGCGATGGCGGCTCTTTGCGCGGAGCGGGAGCGTATCGGCATGCCGATTATCTCTATGGAGGAAAAGTCCGGTGTTTGCATGAATTCCCTATACGCCTGGCGCAAGGGAGTCCGGCAACCAAGCCTTGGATGTCTTGTCGCCCTGGCGCAAACGCTCGGCTTTGACATTTTGTTGGTTCGCAGGTCGGCGGCGTATGGTCGGGGAGTACAGTGAGCGGGAAGCCGGTTGCAGAAGCCACCATCAAGCTTAGCCTAGCGACCACTGGACCAACTGTCTGGGTGCTAGTCTAGAGTATCTTGGCCCACTTCTTGAACGCGGCCACCTCATGCTTCGGCAATCGGAACCACTCGCCGCTTCCTCGATAGCTGGCAAAGCGGCGATGCCAATAGGCTTCGATTCCCGCCGGATCGTCGGTCAAAATGGAATGAATAAGGTCTGTCGATTCCGGCAACTCGATTTGAACCTGACGAGACCGCCGGGTCAAAGACGAGGTCCGGCCAATTTTGAAATCCTTGCCGTAGCGGATCATGTAAACGTAGCCGATACTTTCGTTTGACGCCGTCTCGTCCTTCTCTACGCTCTCCTTAGAGCGAGCGCTTGCGAGATAGCCAACGCTGTATGCAATCGTCTCACTGTCGCCGAGGTTCTCCGACAGTGCTCGAACCGCGTCGGCCAGTTCCGTCATTTTCCAGCGCTGCATGATCGTCTTGGCACTTGGAAACTCTGGATTATTGGAGCTTTCAAAAAGCAGGTCGGACGAATTCGGAAATCGCTTCAACTGACGGGCTAGTTCAATGACGGCGGTAAGGACGACATCTGCAGCAATCGGGCCGGTGAAGCTCTTTGGAGTGAAGCCAGCTTCCTCTAAGGCGTCGCTCCACGTTCTCCAAATTAGGCCGCGCCATTCGTGGTATTTGATACCGGTGGCGTTCTGAAATCGTGCGCGGCCTGGGGGCGAACCATCCTCATCGGCGAGTCGTTTTATCTGGCGGAGGATTTCTGCCTTCAGAAGCCCTTTGTTCACTCGTCGCCTCGCAGACCCAGCCCAATCGGAAAAATAGACGCAAGGTCTTCCTCCACGTCAATCTCGAATTCTGCGGCGAGAGCCGAAAGCTGCAATCCGAAGGTCGCCCGCAACTCTCCCAGCGCCACAAAATAGCCGGGCGTCAACGAGCGCTCGCCGTGATCATGCCACCGGGCCGGTGATTCGTGTTCGAAGTCGTTGCGAAGGCGATAAGCGATGTTTCGGTAATCAGGCGGCTCATCCTCCAGAAAGCGCCGGCAGGCCGTGCGCAGATGGCGGACACGGCGAGCGGCGCGCGAATTCTCCGGGAGGTCGTTCAAGACTTGCGTAAGCTCGTGGCGGATTTCGATAATGGACCTATCCACGTCGCCGGGGATTTCGAAGTTCGTCGGCACGTAGAGCACGCGCCGGTTCTCCAAGAAATTGAACACCCGCAAGATCACGGTTCGTTGTGCGATTGGCGGATTCCAGCTTGCGCTAATGCTAAGGAATCCGATCCCAGTGAGTCTGCTTCGGATCGCGTCGAAGCCGCGTCGAACGATTGTCATTGCTTCTTCTCCAAAGTAATTTTATCACTTTGTATATCTCTCAAGATTTTTCAATGCCACTGCAATTTGATCAGCAATATCGTTGTTTACGCCAACAACTCTACCAGCGGATCCGGCGGGCATTTTAACTATAACTCTATTTCGAGGCATGTTAGGAATAATCTCCCCGCCGAACAAAACTAACGTATGAGAATACTCGTCTATCAGTACATACGCGCTGATGACGAGGCCTAGCGTATCATGGTCAACGTCTTGTATATTCTGGATTATTTCTGAAATATTCCTTATATTGTTCGCCACATCAGGCCCAATGAAGGCGTTATTTGTTCCATTAATATCAGCAGCGTTTCGACGAAGGACCCGCTCAACGCTTAAAAGCTCTGCAGTAATTCCTATCGCGGCAGCTTTGGCTGCTACCTTCCTGAGTCGATCATCTCGCCGTCGGTTAAGATACGCGTTGAAAAGCGCACCCAAGACTATCGCTATCAACCCGATTCCGGCACCCGTTAAGGAGCCGAGAAAAGAGCCAATACTTGGCGGCTGAGTCTGCAACCAGCTTAAAAAGTCGGACATGAAATCCCCAAGCCAAAAAACAAGGTACCATTCAACGGAAAGTCGCCCAAGGATCGATCAGGACCGGTCAAGCCACCTCGATAAACGAAAAAGCTCGCCGCTCTTGGCGCCGTGCCAGGCGCTTAAGGAAGAAGCGGCCGGCCTAACCAGAGCGGCCGAACGCTTCTATGCCTCCCGAAGTCGCCGACAGGGAACGCCAAACAGCGCTGTTGAATGATTCCGTGTAACGCTGTTCGCTGGGGCTAGTTGTGAGAGCTAGGCACGCAGATTGTCGAGATGGGGATCCAGTTCGATGAACTTGGTGGCGGCCTCCCGCAACTCTCGGCCAGCGTGAGCCCAAAAGACAACGTCCACGTGAAATCCGTCTGTCCGGAGCTGCTCCACGGCAGGGACATAGTCGTTGTCGCCGGAGACTATCGTGAAGATATCGCCCTTCTTTGCGCTCTTGTAGGCATCGCGCGTCATGGCAGCGACGATTCCCGTGTCGATCTTCTTCTCTTTGTTGGCGAAGTTTCGATCATGGACAATTACTTCAAAGCCTGCTTGCTTTGCTATTTTCCAGATCGCATCGTTCTGAGGCGGGCGCGATCCGAATAGCATAGCACGCGCAGTTTCTGCCTTATTATTGCCAGCTACAAACTGATACAGTTTGCCAAAACTCATTCGATAATTGGGATCTAAAATCCGGTGTTCAAATGCATCCCAAATATTCGGCGCCATACCAATTTTAACGGCGCTCACGCGCTTGCCTTCAATGAACACATTAGAATTGTCAACGTAAATCCAGTCAGCCACTTTTCCCTCCCTGCGGATTCTGCCCAGCTTAATATACGAGGGACTTAGGCACTTGTCGCGTCTTGAGCTTACGCGCTCCGCACCGGCATGCCTGGCGTCTCAGAAAGAAGTGCCGGCCGGCGCCGCCAAGCCGCGAAACGATAACAGGCCCGCCGAATGCGCCCGGCAAGCCAAGGCGCCAAGTGCTACTGAATAATCTTCCCGTAGCCTTCGGGGTTTTTCATGGTTGGGGCATCTGATTTAGCGAGCGTCTTATCAAAGCGGTCCGCCTGCTTTCGCTCCACCGCCTTCACCAGCAGGTCGGACTGCAGGTCTGCCAGACTGACGTCGCCTTTTATGACGGCGAAGATCCGAACGAAGACATACGTAAGCAGGAACCCCACGACGGCCGAAATGCCCGGCTCAACGTAAGGCGCCACCTTCACGGGAATGTAAGTGGCCGCGAGCAGGGCGGTATTGATTGCCTTCGCAAACACCAGAGAGCCCATCGCCAGGAAGACAACGGCAATGAGTGCCCGAAGAGCGCGGATGGACCGCTTGATGGCGCCTGCGATTTGGCGGACCTCGTCAAGCGCGAACTGATCTGGATTGTTGAACGGCAACCCTCTAGCGAGCCGCACAAGCACACCCGCCGCGATTACCGACATTGCTGTCAGAAGCGACGGCTTCGCCGCTTCCCAAAAAGCCACGGACGCCAATTCCCACGCCGCAGCGGCGCCGGCAACAGGTATGGCAAGATGGCTCCAATTGATCTTCATTGTCTCGTTAATATGGCGACTACGCGACGATCTTTCCATCGTGAAGGAAGCGGCGATGGACTTCGAGCATTTGCCCAAGGGCGCTCTCAAGGTCCAGCAGGCTGCTCGTATCAGACATCTTGCGCACCGTCATGTCAGCAGAGAGGCGGGCGTCGTCGCCTTTTATCTCACCATCGCGGCCACGAACTTTCAGTTCGCCATCGGGTGCATTTCGCAATCCGGCTGCAATATTGCCCATAAATTCCTTACCGAATTTTCTCCGGGTCGCACGATAACCGATGTTCACGGTCACCTCCAACGCAGCATCCGGGGGCATCGACTCGATCAGCTTTTCAGCCTCTACCGGCCCCAGCAGATCTTCAACGATCTTACGTGCCTTGCCCCACCCCGCCGCAATTTTGTCGCCGAGGCTTTCGTGCGTTTCGACCTCAACAACTCTGCCAGGAGTCATCGGGACCGGCGGCGGCGCCGGCCGCACCGTTTCCGGCACAAGTCCGCCAATCTCAATTGATCTCACATCTCCAAGGTCGCTGCCGACCTGGTCGCGGTCAAATTCGGCTTGCAATTCGACATAGTGGTTGGGAGAGACGACACCGCCTTGGTCGCGGAGTAGCCAAGTCAGATACTCTTCCATTGCCTTCGCCTGGAGCGTCACATGCTGAATCTGGTAGAAATGATCGCCAATCGCCAACCAGTAGGCGATCCCATGAAGGTATTCATGCCCAGCAGGCGCCCTCGATTCTGCGATAGCCCATGCTTTCATAACCTCATCAAGCGTCGGGTGAGCCGGATCAGCAGATAGCTGAAGGAGTGCCTGCATTTGGCCGGGGGAGAAGAGGCAGATGTCCCCGAAGACGTATTCGTCGGTTTCGTAAAAATCATTCAGGAACCGCCGATAGCCCTCCTGCTTAGGCACTTCGGCGATCCGGTGCTGGACGCTTTCACCAATACGCGACGTCCCCTTCTTTGTATTGAGAGCCTGCCGTATCTTGGCACTCAAACTTTCCGCCGGAAACTGGTCGTTGTCACGACGCAATTTCCTGTAGTGGATTTTACACCTCTTGCTTGACATCTAGCTTCCCCGATTCGCAAACGGGGTAGAGAAGATCACAAATAATCTATCTCGGCGAGATTACTTTCCCTGATCGCAACCGCAAAATGACGGTACCGGCGGATGAGTTCACTCCCTCCATCAGTCATAGCGCCACCCCATTGGCCCTCATGGTTGCGATCATCATTCTAAGGCTATCGCTGACAGCGGCTTGGATTTCGTCATCTGTTGGCCCCGTTTGCACCCGGACCCATCCCCCTTGGGATGTTTGCATGTAAGTCTGAACTTGCGCATGTAGAGCTAGCTGACCAGGCACCATGTACATGTTGAAGAAGCCGAGACCGTCCGCGAATCTCCTAGCGAGGCGATGATGACCGTCGATAATGTTGACGCCATCGGATGCCATTATCGAAATCACGGGCTCATCGCGCCGCTTTCTGGTCATCTGGGTAACCTGGCTCTCATCGATTTCCACAAGCCGGATATGATCCTTTAAGGCCGCGTCCAACTTTGCCCGTAGGGGCTTTGCTTTCATACGCTTCAACTCCCTGGACACCGCCGAGATGTTGAGCGTCCCGAACTTGGAGCTTTGGAATAGGTGGTCGCCGACTGCGGACCCCCGGACAGCGATGCGGCCGCTTTCGGACATGTACGCATACCCGTTTCCATCTTCGTGCTGAACGTAGCCCGGCGGCAGCGAGGAACCGTTAATCATCATCGCAGGCCATCATATGGACGTTCGCGATTCCATCAATCTCCATCCCGGTCCAACGTTTTCCACGTAGCCGATATTTGACGGATATTAGACGAGTTTGCGGGAATGCGTCCTAAGTAATTGATTTCTTTGGTACGCCCAAGGGGAATCGAACCCCTGTTCCCGCCGTGAGAGGGCGGTGTCCTGACCGCTAGACGATGGGCGCGCTCAAGAACCGGCTACATAGGCTGGCGGCCGCAAAAAAGCAACTGGGGTTTCTGACGCCTGAACCACTTTACGGATTGGCAGTGTCAGTCCTGCCGTTTCGGCTCGATCAGGTCCCAGAGATTGCCATAGAGATCGGAAAAGACCGCCACCGTGCCATAGGCTTCGTGGCGCGGCGCCTCGCGGAACTCGACGCCCTTCGCCAGCATCGTCTGGTGGTCGCGGGAGAAATCGTCGGTTTCGAGAAAAAGAAAGACCCGGCCGCCCGTCTGGTTGCCGATGCGGCTGGCCTGCTCCTCGCCGGAAGCTTCCGCCAGGAGCAGCCGCGCGCCCTGGCCCTTGGCCGGCGCAACGGTGACCCAGCGCTTGCCGCCGCCAAGGTCGACATCCTCCATGAGCACGAAGTCGAGCCGCTCGACATACCAGCGAACCGCTTCGTCGTAGTTGACGACGACGAGCGCGACGGTCGCAACGCTGCGGCGTTCGGCAAAGCCGCTCATTTGTTCCGAATCGCGAATTGGCCGATGATGCGGCGCTCGGCGATGTCGTAGACGAAGATCGACCGGCTGCCGTCGGCAAGCTCGGCGTCGATCGACAGGCGGTTGCCGGAGAGCGACTGGCTGATCATCTTGGCGCCGACAGGCAGCACGATGTCGCCGGAGAGCGACGCACCGGCCGGAACCTGGACATCGCCGGCAGGCGCTGATCCGGCCACCGGCGCGTTGCGGGCTTTGTAGACAAGCGCGCCGATCACCACCATAAGGGCGAGGAACAGAAGGCCGAGATTGACGACCATGAAGCGAACGAGCTTGCGGCGCACATTTTCGGCCGCGGGGTCGAGCGGCTTTTCCTCGTCTTCTTCGGCGATCGGCCGGGCCATGGCTAAACAATCCGCAACGGGTTTCGATGAGCGCTCATAACGAAGAGACCCCTATATTGATAGAGGACGAATTGGCGGACGAGGAATCCGGCGAAGCCGTCGCGCTGGAAGCCGGCCCCGATGCCGCCGGGCAGCGCCTCGATCAGTGGCTGGCTGCCAGGCTCGGGCCGGAGCTTTCGCGCAGCCGCGTGCAGGGGCTGATCAAACAGGGCGCCGTCTCCATCGCCGGCAAGCCGGTGCTGGAAACCAAGCGCAAGCTGATCGCCGGTGAACGGATCGAGATTCTGATGCCCGCGCCCGAGCCGGCCGAGCCGCAAGGCGAGGACATTCCCCTCGACGTCCTCTACGAGGACGACGAACTGATCGTCGTCAACAAGCCGGCGGGGCTGGTCGTGCATCCCGGCGCCGGCAACTGGACCGGCACGCTGGTCAATGCGCTGATCCATCGTTGCGGCGATAGCCTGTCCGGCATCGGCGGCGTCAAGCGGCCTGGCATCGTGCACCGGTTGGACAAGGAAACCAGCGGCGTCATGGTGGTGGCCAAGACCGACCGGGCGCATAAGGCCCTGTCGGAAGCCTTCGCCGACCACGGCCGCACCGGCGATCTCGAACGCGCCTATCTGGCGCTGGTCTGGGGCATACCGCAGCGGCCGACCGGTACGATCGACACCCATCTCGGCCGAGCCGCCGACCGCGTGCGCCGCGCGGTCGTTCCCGAGGGCCGCGACGATGCCCGCCATGCCGTCACCCATTTCAGCGTCGTCGAGCGCTTCGGCGAGGATCAGCCGGCTTTCGCCACCGCAAGCCTCGTGGAATGCCGGCTGGAGACCGGCCGCACCCACCAGATCCGCGTCCACATGGCCCATATCGGCCATCCGGTTGTCGGCGATCCGGATTACGGCCAGGCCTTCCGCACCAAGGCCAACCGGCTGCCGGAACCCTTGAAAACCAAGGTCAAAGCCTTTCCACGGCAGGCCCTGCATGCCTGGCTCCTTGAATTCGAGCACCCGACCACCCATTTAACGATGAGGTTCGAAGCGCCGATACCGGGAGACATGGAGGAACTCGTCGGCGACTTTCGAAAACTTTGAACCGACCCGCCACCAACAAGCTGCAAACCAGCCATCAAAAAACCTGACCGGCGTTGTTCACTTCAGCGTGACAGACTGTTTAGCGTTGAACAAATGCCTGTCTTTTCTGGTTTTGTTCCTATATATAGAAGTTGTCGCGGATGAGCCTTTGGCATCCGTGGCGTGTGCCCGCCGCGTTTTCGGGGGCATCCACTCCAAAGAGAGAGGGGCGCTATCATGGCCCAATCATTACCCAGTATTGTTTCCGGTGAAGGCGGTCTCGCCCGTTACCTGGAAGAAATCCGCCGCTTTCCGATGCTTCAGCCGCAGGAAGAGTACATGCTCGCGAAACGCTACGCCGAGCATCAGGACACCACGGCTGCGCACAAGCTCGTCACCAGCCATTTGCGGCTCGTCGCCAAGATTGCCATGGGCTATCGCGGCTACGGCCTGCCGATCGGCGAGGTGATCTCGGAAGGCAATGTCGGCCTCATGCAGGCCGTGAAGAAATTCGAACCGGAGCGTGGTTTCCGGCTCGCCACCTATGCCATGTGGTGGATCAAGGCCTCGATCCAGGAATACATCCTGCGCTCGTGGAGCCTGGTCAAGATGGGCACCACCGCCAACCAGAAGCGTCTGTTCTTCAACCTGCGCAAGGTGAAGGGCAAGATCCAGGCGCTCGATGATGGCGACCTGAAGCCCGACCAGATCGCCGAGATCGCCACCCGTCTCAACGTTTCCGAGGCGGAAGTTGTATCGATGAACCGCCGCCTGTCGGGCGACGCTTCGCTCAACGCCCCGATCCGGGCGAGCGAGGGCGAGTCCGGCGAATGGCAGGACTGGCTGGTCGATGACCACGAGAGCCAGGAAGAGATGCTGATCGAGCAGGACGAGCTGGAAAGCCGGCGCGCCATGCTGTCGGGCGCTCTGTCGGTGCTCAATGACCGCGAGCGGCGCATCTTCGAGGCGCGCCGCCTCGCCGAAGAGCCGCTGACGCTGGAAGAGCTCTCGGCCGAGTTCGACATCAGCCGCGAGCGCGTGCGTCAAATCGAGGTGCGCGCCTTCGAGAAGGTGCAGGACGCGGTCAAGGCCGCCGCCAAGCGCCAGATGCAGGCGCTGCGCACCATCGAAGCGCAGCCGGCGGCTTAACGCCACCGCACATAGAGCAACAAAAAAACGGCGGCGCCATGATCTGGCGCCGCCGTTTTTTTATTGGCGAAAGCGGCGAAACAGCCCTTCTCCCCGTTCACGGGGAGAAGGAAAAATCATGCCGTTGGCTGCTTGGTCTTCCTGAGATAAGGCAGCACCGTTTCGTACGCGCCAAAGCGCTTGATTGCATCCTCGTTGGAGACCGCGGCGGTGATGATGACGTCGTCGCCCTGCTTCCAGTTGGCCGGCGTCGCCACCTGGTGCTTGGCGGTCAGCTGGATAGAATCGATGACGCGCAGGATCTCGTCGAAGTTGCGGCCCGTTGTCATCGGATAGGTCAGCACCAGCTTGATCTTCTTGTCCGGGCCGATGACATAGACCGAACGCACGGTGGCGTTGTCGGCCGGCGTGCGGCCTTCCGAGCTCTCGCCGGCGCCCGCCGGCAGCATTTCATAGAGCTTGGCGACGTGAAGGTCTTTGTCGCCGATCAGCGGATAGTGCACTGTGTGACCCGTGGCGGTCTTGATGTCGGCCTGCCACTTCTCGTGGCTCGACACCGGATCGACCGAGATGCCGATGATCTTGACGTTGCGCTTTTTGAACTCGCCCTCGAGACCGGCCATGGTGCCGAGCTCGGTCGTGCAGACCGGCGTGAAGTTCTTCGGGTGGCTGAACAGCACCGCCCAGCCGTCGCCGATCCATTGGTGGAAATTGATCGTTCCTTGCGTGGTCTCGGCCGTGAAGTCCGGCGCGATATCGTTGATTCGAAGGCTCATGACGTGCTCCCTACCCTTGTGACATACGCCGGCATGGGCCAACCCCGTCGGCGTGGCTCAGCCTTCTATACCGCCGCATGGTCCGGTTCAAAAGGCTTGTGCCTGCAAGCGTGAGCGAGAGAGCGGAAAAATTTCGTCTTTTCCTGGAAAAGACAGGCGGAATTTCCACGACGGCGGGCCGGGGGGCCGGATGACGCGGCTTAAGCCTTCTTCACCGCGAGCGTCACCGCAAGATCTTCCATGCGCTGCGCAAGCGCGCCGAGCGCTGTTGTGAGCACGCTGTCGCTCTTGTCGGCCTTGGTCAGCGCCTCGTCGCGCGTCTTGCGCAGCGTCAGCACTTCGCTCTCCATGCCCTTGACGCGCTTGGTGAGCTCGGACAGCTCGTCCATCACCATGATGCCGGCCATGACGGTGAGCCTCTGGTCGCCGATCTCGCCGAAGGAATCCTTCAGGTGCGAGACATAGCGGTCGAAGCGCTCGGCAAGGTCGATCAGGTGCTCTTCCTGGCCCTCGTCGCAAGCCATGCGATACTGCTTGCCGTCGATGGAAACCGTGACCTGTGCCATTGCCCTACCTGTCCAGAACCGCGCGGATGGTTTCCATGGCGGTCACCAGCCGCCGCGACACTTCCTTGTTGGCGTCTTCAAGCCGCTCGGCGCGCGCTTCGGAATTGTCGAGCTCCTGCGCCAGGCGCGAACGGTCGGCGTTCATGCGCTGCACCTCTGCCTCGGCTTCCGAATAATCACGCTCGTGCTCGAGCTTCGCCGCCACGGCGTTTTCCAGCCCTTCCATGGCCTTGCCCAGCCTGGCGATGACTTCCTTGAGGGTCGTTTCCCCGGTCATGGCCTTCGTCCTATGCCCTGCCCATCACCGAATCGCACGCGTTCAGAACGCGTTACCTCGGAAAGATTAGGCGCCGGGTGAAGGGCGCGTCAACAAAGCTCTCGCGACTGTCCCCCGCTATCGCTAATGTAAGGCGCTCGATGCCATCACAAGCCCGGCAAAATCGGTCCCGATTTGTTGACTAAAAGGCCGCGCCTGCTATGTGTCGCGGCATCCTTTTCAAGGGCTCTCCCCAGGCTCCAACCCACTTCCGGAGGAAGCATGACGTCGCGTGAACAACATGATCGGATGGCCAACGCGATCCGTTTCCTTTCCATGGACGCCGTCGAGAAGGCGAATTCCGGTCACCCCGGCCTGCCGATGGGCTGCGCCGACATCGCCACGGTTCTGTTCAGCCGTTTCCTGAAATTCGACGCCAAGGCCCCGCACTGGGCCGACCGCGACCGCTTCATCCTGTCGGCCGGCCACGGCTCGATGCTGCTCTATTCGCTCCTCTACCTCACCGGCTATGAGGACATGACGATCGACCAGATCAAGAATTTCCGCCAGCTCGGCTCTAAGACCGCCGGCCATCCCGAATACGGCCATGCCGCCGGCATCGAGACCACCACCGGTCCGCTCGGACAGGGCCTTGCCAATTCCGTCGGCTTCGCGCTCGGCGAGCGCATCATGAACGCCGCCTTCGGCAATGACCTCGTCAACCATTACACCTATGTGCTGGCCGGCGACGGCTGCCTGATGGAAGGCGTCTCCCAGGAAGCCATCGCGCTGGCCGGGCATCTGAAGCTCAACAAGCTGATCGTCTTCTGGGACAACAACAACATTTCGATCGACGGCCCGGTCTCGCTGGCCGACAACACCGACCAGGTCGCCCGCTTCCAGGCCTCGGGCTGGAACGCCAGCCATATCGACGGTACCGATCCGGAAGCGATCGCCTATGCCATCGAGGCGGCGCGCCATTCCGACAAGCCAACGATGATTGCCTGCAAGACCACCATCGGCTTCGGCGCTCCGACCAAGGCCGGCACCAACAAGGCGCATGGCTCGCCGCTGGGCGCCGAGGAAATCGCCGGCGCGCGCAAATTCTTCAACTGGGAATCGCCGCCCTTCGAGATTCCCGCCGACATCCTCGACGCCTGGCGCGCCGTCGGCGCCGGCGGCGCCAAGGCGCGCGCAGACTGGGAAGGCCGCCTCGCCAAGGCCGAGCCAGCGCTGAAAGCCGAGTTCGAGCGCCGCATTGCCGGCAAGCTGCCCTCCAACTTCGACGCCGTCATCGCCGACTACAAGAAGAAGCTCTCGGCCGACAAGCCGAAGGTCGCCACCCGCAAGTCTTCCGAGATGGCGCTGGAAATCATCAACGGCGCGGTGCCGGAGACCATCGGCGGCTCGGCCGACCTCACCGGCTCCAACAACACCAAGACCAGCCAGACCAAGAACATCACGTCCGACGATTATGGCCAGCGCTATGTCCATTACGGCATCCGCGAGCACGGCATGGCGGCGGCGATCAACGGCCTCACGCTGCATGGCGGCTTGATCGCCTATGGCGGCACGTTCATGTGCTTCTCCGACTATGCCCGGCCGTCGATGCGGCTTGCCTCGCTGATGGGGATCCGCTCGATCTTCGTCATGACGCATGACTCGATCGGCCTCGGCGAGGACGGCCCGACCCACCAGCCGGTCGAGCACCTGGCGGCATTGCGTGCCATTCCGAACCACAATGTCTTCCGCCCGGCCGATGCGGTCGAGACCGCCGAATGCTGGCAGATCGCGCTCGAATCCGAAAAGACGCCCTCGACGCTGGCGCTGACCCGCCAGAACCTGCCGACCGTGCGCACGGAGCATTCGGCGAAGAACCTCTCCAGTCAGGGCGCCTATGAGCTCGCCGCGGCAAACGGCGAGGCGGTGGTGACGATCTTCGCCACCGGTTCCGAGGTCGAGATCGCGCTCGGCGCGCGCGACCTGCTCGAAAAACACGGCCATCCGACCCGCGTCGTTTCGGTGCCCTGCTTCGAGCTGTTCGACCAGCAGAGCGATGACTACCGCAAGAAGACCATCGGCAACGCCAAGGTGAAGGTCGCGATCGAGGCCGGCATCCGCCAGGGCTGGGACCACCTGATCGGCACCGACGGCATCTTCGTCGGCATGCACGGTTTTGGCGCCTCCGGCTCGATCGAGCAGCTCTATCCGCATTTCGGCATCACCGCCGAGGCCGCGGCGAAAGCAGTCGAGACTCGTCTGCACGGCTGACCGGCTGCGTCAATTCGCGGGGCCGCAAATAGGCGGCTCCGCCATGCTGGACCAACCTAATCGATTTAAGTTCGACCTTCTGCGGCTGGATTCTTTGGCTCATGGCCGCTATGAAGCAGCGGACCCAATCGCCCCCAGTCCCTAGGGAGAAAACAATGACCGTCAGAGTTGCCATCAACGGATTTGGCCGCATCGGCCGCAACATCCTGCGCGCCATCCATGAATCCGGCCGCAAGGACATCGACGTCGTCGCCGTCAACGATCTTGGCCCGGTCGAGACCAATGCGCATCTGCTGCGTTACGACAGCGTGCATGGCCGCTTCCCGCATGAGGTGACCGTCGACGGCGACCAGATCTCGGTCGGCAAGGAAAAGTTCAAGGTCACCGCGATCAAGGATCCGACCCAGTTGCCGTGGAAGGAGCTCGGCGTCGACATCGCGCTTGAATGCACGGGCATCTTCACCGCCCGCGACAAGGCCGCCGCGCACCTCGCCGCCGGCGCCAAGCGCGTCATCGTCTCGGCTCCGTCCGACGGCGCCGACCTCACCGTCGTCTACGGCATCAACCACGACAAGCTGAGCAAGGACCACATCGTCATCTCGAACGCGTCCTGCACCACCAACTGCCTGGCGCCGCTGGCGGCCGTGCTGCATGAGACCGTCGGCATCGAGAAGGGCATGATGACGACGATCCACTCCTACACCGGCGACCAGCCGACGCTGGACACCATGCACAAGGACCTCTATCGCGCCCGCGCCGCGGCGCTGTCGCAGATCCCGACCTCGACGGGCGCCGCCAAGGCGATCGGCCTAGTCCTGCCCGACCTCAAGGGCAAGCTCGACGGCATCTCGATCCGCGTGCCGACCCCGAACGTCTCGGTGGTCGACTTGAAGTTCATCGCCAAGCGTTCGACCACGCCGCAGGAGATCAACGAAGCGCTGATCGCCGCCTCCAAGGGCAAGCTGAAGGGCGTGCTCTCGGTCACCCATCACCCGAACGTCTCGATCGACTTCAACCACGATCCGCATTCCTCGATCGTGGCCCTCGACCAGACCAAGGTCATGGACGGCAACTTCGTTTCGGTGCTGTCCTGGTACGACAATGAATGGGGCTTCTCGAACCGCATGGGCGACACCGCCGTCGCCTTCGGCAAGACCATCGCCTGATTCAAGGCTCACTTCAGCGTTTTGAAACGCCCGGCTTCGGCCGGGCGTTTTTTATTGGCCGGCTGAGCCAAAAACCACGCTGTTGCCTTGCACTGGTCATGTCTTCGCCCCACTCTCCCGTAAGTCGACAAATGAGAGGGACTTGAGGGGCACTGGCGGATGGAGCATGCGATCTATCTTGTGACGCTGGTCGGCACCGCGCTCATTGTTGCCGCCGCGTTTTCGAGCCTGATCGCCTTCCGCTTCGGCGCTCCTTTGCTGCTCCTCTTCCTCTGCATTGGGCTTGCCACCGGCGTCGACGGCCTCGGTATCGAATTCGACAATGCGCGACTGGCTTATTTTGCCGGCTCACTGGCTTTGGCCATCATCCTCTTCGACTCCGGTTTCGGCACCCCGCTCAACGCGCTGAAGCAAGCGGCCGGGCCGGCACTGTCGCTGGCCACGGTAGGCGTCATCCTGACCACCGGCATCTTTGCCGTCGCCGCTTCCTATTTTCTCAAGCTCAGCTGGCTGGAATCCTCGCTGCTCGGCGCCGCCGTCGCCTCGACCGACGCGGCCGCCGTGTTCTTCCTGCTCCGCGCCGGCGAGATCCATCTGCGCGAACGCGTGCGCTCGACGCTCGAAGTGGAATCCGGCACCAACGACCCGATCGCCATCTTCCTCACCATCACCCTGGTCGAGATCATCGCCGCGCATGCAAACCCCGAGGCCAATGTGCTGGCCACCAACCTCTTGCTCGGCTTCCTTGCCAATATGGGGCTCGGCGCCGTGATCGGAGTCCTCGGCGGCTTCGGCATCGTGCGTCTGGTCGAGCGGCTCAACCTGGATCACGGCCTGCTGCCGATCTTCGTGCTGACGCTGTCGCTGATGGTGTTTGCCGCCGCCGGCGCGGTCGGCGGCTCAGGCTTCCTCGCCGTCTACCTTGCCGGGCTGATCGCCGGCAATTCCGACATCCGCGCCGTCACCATCCTGAGGCGTTTCCAGGACGGCATGTCGTGGCTGGCGCAGATCATCATGTTCCTGATCCTCGGCCTGTTCGCCACACCCTCGCAGTTCCCGGCGATCCTGGTGCCGGCGGTGCTGCTCGGCCTGTTCCTGATCTTCGTCGCGCGGCCTTTGGCCGTCTGGCTCTGCCTGATCCCCTTCCGTCTGCCACGTCCCGAGGTCGCCTTCGTGTCCTGGGTCGGCCTGCGCGGCGCGGTCTCGATCCTGCTTGCCATCACGCCGCTGCTCGGCGGCCTCGAGCATGGCCGCCTGATCTTCAACGCCGCCTTCATCATTGTGCTCGTGTCGCTGGTGGTGCAGGGCTGGACGGTCGGGCCGCTGGCGCGCCGCCTCGGCCTGATCGTGCCGGCGCGTCTCGGGCCGCTGGACAAGGTCGAGCTCGAACTGCCGGGCTCAGCCCATCACGAACTGCTTGCCTATCGCGTCGCACCCGGCAGCCCGGTGGCGCGCGGCGAGCGCATCCCGCGCTGGGCAAGGCCCTCGCTGGTGCTGCGCGACGGACGCTCCATGCGCTTCCAGGACATGGGCCGTCTCACCGCTGGCGACCAGGTCTATATCTTCGTGCCGGATCGCTATCCGCGCCTGCTCGACAAGCTTTTCGCCAGCCGCGCCGTGGTCGACCCCGAGGACGCCGACTTCTTCGGCGCCTTCGCCGTCGATCCGGCCCGCTCCGCCGCGGAGCTGGAGACGGCCTATGGGCCCGGCCTTACCGAGGCCGAACAAAAGCTCACCGTCGCGGCGCTCGTTACCGAGCGGCTCGGCGGCCATGCCGAATATGCCGACCGCGTGATGATCGGGCCGATCGAGCTGATCGTGCGCGACGTCGACGAGAAAGGCCGGATCACCGGGCTCGGCCTGTCCTTCGAGCCGACCGCGCCGGTGGCGCGCGTGCCGGTGTTCATGAGCGCCGGCGAGATCGGCGATCGCATAGCGGCGCTGATCCGCAACTGGCGCAGGCCGGTGGAAAAGCAGCCGGTCGAGGACGTGCCTATCGATCCCGTGGCGCCGGCACCGGGCGAGCAAAAGACAACCGGCGAAGGCTGATGTCTCATGGCGACATCATTTTTGCGCGCGCGCTTTAACGCGGCTCTTGCATCGCCGCCGTTGCCGGGTAAGGTCCCCCGCGTTTTCGCTAGAGCAATTCCATGAAAAGCGTGGGCGGCTTTCCGTCCGGAATTGCCTCAACGCACCAGGAAGGAACGATCATGGCCGGCTTCAAGACACTCGATGACATCGGCGCCGTCAGCGGCAAGCGCGTCCTGGTGCGCGTCGACCTCAACGTTCCCGTCGCCGACGGCAAGGTGACCGACGCCACTCGCATCGAGCGCATCGCGCCGACCATCGCCGAGCTCTCGAAGAAAGGCGCCAAGGTCATCCTGCTTGCGCATTTCGGCCGTCCGAAGGACGGTCCGTCGGCCGAATTCTCGCTCGAGCCGATCGCCAGGGCCACGGCCGAGGTTCTCGGCCGCCCCGTCGGCTTCGCCGCCGACTGTATCGGCGACAAAGCCGCCGAGGCAGTTGCCGCCATGAAGGACGGCGACGTGCTGCTCTTTGAAAACACCCGCTTCTACAAGGCCGAGGAGAAGAATGACCCGGCGTTCACGGAAAAGCTCGCCGCCAATGGCGACATCTATGTCAACGACGCCTTCTCCGCCGCGCACCGCGCGCATGCGTCGACCGAAGGTCTGGCGCACCGGCTGCCGGCCTATGCCGGCCGCACCATGCAGGCCGAGCTCGACGCGCTCGAAAAGGGTCTCGGCAATCCGGTACGGCCGGTGGTCGCCATTGTCGGCGGCGCCAAGGTCTCGACCAAGATCGACCTTTTGATGAATCTGGTGAAGAAGGTCGACGCGCTGGTGATCGGCGGCGGCATGGCCAACACCTTCCTGGCCGCGCGTGGCACCGATGTCGGCAAGTCGCTTTGCGAGCATGATCTCGCCGGCACCGCCAAGCAGATCATGATCGAGGCAGCGGAAGCTGGCTGCGCCATCATCCTCCCCGCCGACGGCGTGGTGGCCAAGGAATTCAAGGCGGGTGCCGCGAGCGAGACCGTTGCCATCGATGCCGTGCCGGCGGACGGCATGATCCTCGATGTCGGCGCAAAGACCGTGCAGAGCGTTACCGACTGGATCGACCGCGCCGCGACCTTGGTGTGGAATGGCCCGCTCGGCGCTTTCGAGATAGAGCCCTTCGATCGCGCCACGGTGGCGGCGGCAAAGCACGCGGCGGCCCGCACCAAGGCGGGCAAGCTGGTCTCGGTCGCCGGCGGCGGCGACACGGTCGCCGCGCTCAATCATGCCGGCGTCGCCGACGACTTCACCTATGTCTCGACCGCCGGCGGTGCCTTCCTCGAATGGATGGAAGGCAAGCCGCTGCCCGGCGTCGAAGTGCTGAAGCGGTAAACAGTCCGAGACAAGGCAAAGCCAGCGCGGCTTTCAAGCGATTCGCGCTTTCCGGGGTCATTCCTTTGGCGATAATGTTCTGCTAGCGCGGAACAAACGCAGCGTAGGAGAGCACCCATGAGCGAACGTCTCGAAGATATCGCCACCGCGATGGTGAGCGGCGGCAAGGGCCTTTTGGCCGCCGATGAGAGCTCCGGCACCATCAAGAAACGTTTCGACGTCATCGGCGTCGAGTCGACCGCCGACAACCGGCGCGACTATCGCGAGATGATGTTCCGCGCCAAGGAAGCAATGTCCAAATACATCTCCGGCGTCATTCTCTATGACGAGACCATCCGCCAGAAGGCCGCCGACGGCACGCCGCTGGTCGACATCATCAAGGCGGCCGGTTCCATTCCGGGCATCAAGGTCGATCTCGGCGCCAAGCCCCTGGCGGGCTTTCCCGGCGACACCATCACCGAGGGCCTCGACGGCCTGCGCGAGCGGCTTGCCGACTATTACAAGCTTGGCGCCCGATTCGCCAAATGGCGCGCGGTGATCGATATCGACACCGGCAAGGGCGTTCCCTCGGCCAACTCGATCGCCTCGAACACCCATGCGCTGGCCCGCTATGCCGCGCTCTGCCAGGAGGCCGGCATCGTGCCGATCGTCGAACCGGAAGTGCTGATGGACGGCGCGCATTCGATCGACACTTGCTACGACGTCACCAAGGCGACGCTGGTCAAGCTCTATGACGAGCTTTACGCGGCGCGCGTCGTGCTGGAAGGCTCGATCCTGAAGCCCAACATGGTCATCTCCGGCAAGAAGTCGGGCAGGACCGACAGCCCCGAGGAAATCGCCGAAAAGACGATAAAACTGTTCCGCGAAGTGGTGCCGGCGGCGGTGCCGGGCATCGCCTTCCTATCCGGCGGCCAGGAGGACGAGGAGGCGACCGCCAACCTCAACGCCATCAACGCCATCGGTCCGCATCCGTGGAAGCTGACCTTCTCCTATGGGCGCGCGCTGCAGGCCGCGCCGCAGAAGGCATGGAGCGGCAAGGCCTCGAACGTCGCGGCCGGCCAGGCCGCCTTCACCCACCGCGCCCATATGAACCATCTGGCGGCGCTCGGGAAATGGCAGCCGACGCTTGAGAAAGCCGCCTGACGCCATCTCTTCCATTTCCAACAGAAGCCCGGGCCGACGGCCCGGGTTTTGTTTTTTGCAGGCCGCGTGCCTACCTGAGCAGCGAAACAACGGCGACTGTGTCGGGTTGAGCCGATGTCGAACGTCCTTGGCAGGAGAGGACAGGAGATGGTCATGCAACGCAACGCCGTGGTTTCACGCGAGGACTGGTTCGAGGCGCATCGCAATCATCTGGAACGCGAGAAGGAGCTGACACGCTTCCGCGACCTTGTCGCCGCCGAGCGGCGGCAACTGCCCTGGTTCAAGCTGCGCAAGGATTATGTCTTCGAGAGCGAAGCGGGACCGAAGCGTCTTGGCGATCTGTTCGCCGGCAAGAGCCAGCTCATCGTCTATCACTTCATGATGACGCCGGGCTGCGATCACCGTTGCCAGGGCTGCTCGTTCCTCGCCGACCATATCGACGGCGCCAACCAGCATCTCAAGCACCACGACGTATCCCTGGTCGTCGTCTCGCGCGCGCCGCTGGCCGAGATCCTGCCTTACAAGCAGCGCATGGGCTGGAAGTTCGACTGGGTATCGTCCTATGCGTCGGACTTCAACTTCGACCTGCAGGTCTCCTTCACCGACAAGCAGATCGCGGCCGGCGACACCACCTACAATTTCGAGAAGCGACCGCTACGGTCGAAAGACCTGCCCGGCGCCAGCATCTTCTACCGCGATGGCAATGGCGACATCTTCCTCACCTTCATGTCGCGAGGCCGCGGCGGCGACGCGCTGATCGGAGCCTATCATTACCTTGACATGACGCCAAAAGGCCGCGGCGAGACCGGCCCCTATCACAACCTGATGGACTGGGTGCGCCTCCACGACGAATACCAGGACAAGGACGAGGACCGGCCGGACTGCTGCGCGTGATCGTCTCGTTCACCTGGGCCTGAAGATGCGCTAAGGCTTCCCGCTATCTTCAACGGAACCGCCATGCAGCGCCTGCTTGCCCTCCTCACCTGGCTCGCTTTCCCGATCTATGTCTGGCAGGGCCTCGGCGTGCGCCGCCGAACTTCGCGCATGCTGCCCGCGCGCGGTCCGGTCCTGCACGAAATGCAAGGCAAGGCGCCGGCGGTGGCTTTGCTGGTGCTGGGTGATTCCTCGGCGGCATCGGTCGGCATCGAGCAATCCGAACACGGGCTTGCGGCGCGGCTTGCCGGCCTGATCGCCGAGCGAACCGGCCGAGCCGTGCGCTGGCGCGCCGCCGGTTTCAATTCGGCGACCTCCGGCCAGATCCGCGACCATGTCCTGCCCAATTTATCGGCCGACCCATGGACGCATATCGTGCTCGCCATTGGCACCAACGACGCCAAGAACTTCCATTCCGTGCCGCGCTTCAAGAAGGAGTTCGGTGGCCTGCTCTACGCGTTGCGCGCCAAATGGCCAGAAGCGCGCGTGGTCTGGTCGCCGGTGCTGGAATTCACCCGCGCGCCGGCAATGCCGCCATTGCTGGGCCGGATCCTCGAGATCCGCGCCACGGAAATGAACCGCATGGGCGTGCGGCTCTGCAATGAGCGCGGCGCCGTGCCCGCTTCGCGCCTGCCGATCACCAACCCCGAGGCCGGCTTCGCGTCCGACGGCTTCCACGCCTCCGAGGCAGGTTATCGCGCCTGGGCGGAGCATCTGCTGGATTTCGCGCTGGGCGACGAGGCGGCTTGAACGGGTCGGCCGCGTTTAAGCCCAATGACCCAAGACAGCGGCAAGCGAGATCGCCGCCATCGCAAGCAGTGCCAGCTTCCAGAAATCGCCGCGCCGCTTCAGCCCCGGCCAGCCCAGCGGCTTGATGACCTGGATCAGCATGGTGCCGCAGATGACTAGGGCGAGCAGTTTCGTCATGCCGCCTTTGACCAGCAACGGTGGCGGCTGTCAAAGGTGTTCTTGAGACCCCACCGCGCCAAGCACTCCTGACAGGAATCGGCTTCATCCAGGCCCTGCGGAAGGCACCGTGCCGCCTTCTTCCGCACCCTGCCAACCTCCTGACAGACTGCTGTCAGGAGGGGTGTGAGATACTCTTCTCATCGAAAAGAGAGGAGTGAGGTCATGAACGGTTTTACCATCCTGCGCAGCGTGCAGCACTATGTCGGCCGGATCCGCACCGTGCGCAACGACATCCGCACCCAGCGTTTTCTGAACACCTTGCCGGCGGACATCCGCAAGGACATTGGCTGGCCGGACCTTTACACCGGCCGCGTGCGCGAAAACTGAAATTTTGCCGCCGCGACTTGGATTGTGGCGACACCGCGCCCAGATGTATTGGCGGCCAGTGATGTTGGGTACAGGGAAGAAGCCTTTGTTTGCCGATAGCTTACCGCAGCCTCCTGACAGTATGTTGTCAGGAGGAATGCGGTATTTGGAGCGGCTTCGATCCTGACAACAACGAACATGATCCGACGATCCGGAGTGATCCGCGTATGGTGAAAAGCTGGAACGACAGGCTGAACACGCAAGGCATCAGCGGCATCAAGCCGTCGCCGCGCACGGTCGGCAATGTCGTCGAAGGCCAGTCGATGCTGGTGCCGGCCGCGCGCAAGCGCGAAGGGCTGCAGCCATAACCCCAGGGGGAGAAACCGATGCGCCGCGCCGACAGGCTTTTCCAGATCGTGCAGCATTTGCGGGGTGGCCGGCTGGTCACCGCGCAGAAGCTCGGCACGTGGCTCGAGGTTTCCGAACGCACGATTTACCGCGACATAGCCGACCTGCAGTCGACCGGCGTGCCGATCGACGGCGAAGCAGGCGTCGGCTACATGATGAGGGAAGGTTTCGACCTTCCGCCGCTTATGTTCACACGTGACGAGATCGTGGCGCTGGTTGCCGGCGCCCGCATGGTTCGGGCCTTTGGCGGCGCCGCGATGGCGAGGGCCGCCGACGAGGCGCTGGTCAAGATCGGCGCGGTGCTTCCCGAGACCGAGAAGGACCGCATCGCCCGCACCGAGATCCACACGCCGATGTGGGTGGTGAGCGACGCCGCGCGCGAGGCGATCGACCTGATCGAGCGCGCCGTCGAGAAGCGCCAGGTGCTGACCATCGACTATTCCGACGAGGCCGGGCGCGGCACCGCACGCGACATCAGACCGCTCGGCCTGTGGTTCTGGGGCAAGGTCTGGACTCTGGTCGCCTGGTGCGAGATGCGCGATGATTTCCGCGCCTTCCGCATCGATCGCATCGCCTCGGTTGTGATCGCCGGTCGCACCTTCAAGCCGGAGCGCGGCAAGCAGCTCGCCGATTTCTACCGCGCCGTCGAGCGCTCGGAGGATTACGGCATGGCGCCCGACCGCGCCGCGCGGACGTGACTTCCTCCCGAGCCATTGTCCAACAAAAAGGCCCGCTCGAAGCGGGCTTTTTTGTTGATAGCCTCGGAAGGCTTACTCCTGCTCGTCGTCTTCGCCCTTGTCCTTCGACTTGAGCGCCGAGAGCTTGGCGAATACGGCGTTGGCGTCGAGCTCCTGGTCTTCGTCCTTCGGCTTCTCCGGCGCCGGCACCAGCCGTTCGGTGAGGGCGGCGGGCAACAGCGTGTCGCCGACGGGCTGCGGCTGCTCGCGGCCGCGCGAGGCGCGGTTGACCTCAAGGTCGAGGTCGATCTGCGAGGTGAGGCCGAGCGTCACCGGATCCATCGGCTGCAGATTGGCCGAGTTCCAGTGCTTGCGTTCGCGGATCTGCTCGATGGTCGACTTGGTAGTGCCTACGAGACGGGCAATCTGCGCATCCTTGAGCTCGGGGTGGTTGCGCACCAGCCAAAGGATGGCGTTCGGCCGGTCCTGGCGCTTCGACAGCGGCGTGTAGCGCGGGCCCTTCCGCTTCGATTCCGGCACCCGAACCTTCGGCTCCGACAGCTTCAGCCGGTAGTTGATGTCCTTCTCGCCGCGCGCGATCTCGTCGCGCGTCAGCTGGCCGGTGATGATCGGGTCCATGCCCTTGATGCCCTGCGCCGACTCGCCGTCCGCGATCGCTTTGACCTCGAGCGGATGCAACCCGCAGAACTGCGCGATCTGCTCGAAAGAGAGCGCGGTGTTGTCGACCAGCCAGACGGCGGTCGCCTTGGGCATCAGCAGCGTATTGGCCATGTCAAAAATCCTTCTCGTTCGCCCGCGTTCCCGCGCGGGCGGTGGTTTTAGAGCCACCAAAATGGGAAATTCGCGGCCTGTATAAACGCTCCCTCGAATTTTCGCAATGTTTTTGGAAAGGACTGATTCACCGGCATTAAAAAACAAAACCCGCTGGACGAGGTCCAGCGGGCTTGGAACCGGAAACGAGCAAGCGTCTCGACGGCTCTGGCTTGCCTGTCCAGCCTGGCCCTGCGGCCGGGCTGGTTTCGATTACACCGCCTGACGGGCGATGCGCTCGATGTCGGCGCGGTTGATGCCGAGGTCGCTCAGCTGACGGGCATTGAGCTTGTTCAATTCGCGCACGGTTTCGTTGTACATGCGCCACCTACGGAAAGCACGGATCGGGTTCATTTCAGTTTCTCCAGTCGTTAGATGAAATCGTTTGATGCCGCGTAAATAGGCATGCCTGCCCAAGAAATGAACGGACGCTTTTGCATGGCCGCAATGCGTTTTGTGCATTGCACCATTAACGATGCGTTCAGCTTGGAACAGGGACAAGCGCGGACCCAGGATGGGTCGAGATTCAGGTCAGGCCGAGTCGAAAATGGTGGACTTCGAGAACCGGAGCGGAACGTACTTCCGCATGTCCCGGAAAAGTGGTCCTCCGGTTTTCCGATAAGGACATGCGGCAGCTGGAACGACGTGAGCACCGGAAGCGCAGAGGCCGGCATTTGCAGACCGGCCTCACCTGAATATCGGCTCACCCTACCCGACGTCGAGGACGATCTTGCCTATATGCTCGCCCTCTTCCATTCGCTCATGCGCCCGCCAGGCTTCGGTCAGCGGAAAGATCATGTCCATGACCGGAGCCACCTTTCGCGTACCGAGCAGTGGCCACACCTGGGCCTCCAGCGCGGCGGCGATCGCCGCCTTGAACTCGAGGGTGCGCGGACGAAGCGTCGAGCCGGTATGGGTCAGGCGCTTGACCATGAGCGTTGCGAAATTGGTGCTTGCGACAGCGCCGGCCTGCACGGCGATCTGGACGATCCGTCCCTCGACGGCCGCGGCCTCGTAGTTGCGCGCGACATAGTCGCCTCCGACCATGTCGAGGATGACGTCGGCGCCCTTGCCGTCGGTCGCATCCTTGACCGCCGCGACGAAATCGTCCTCGCGATAGTTGATCGCCCGGTCGGCGCCGAGCTTCAGGCAGGCGTCGCATTTCTCCCTGCTGCCGGCGGTGGTGAAAACAGTGGCGCCGAAGGCCGAGGCGAGCTGGATGGCGGTGGTGCCGATGCCGGAGGAGCCGCCATGGACAAGCAGCGTCTCGCCCTTCTTGAGCCCGCCGCGCTCGAACACATTGTGCCAGACGGTGAAGTAGTTCTCCGGCACGGCCGCGGCTTCCGAATAGGTGAAGCCAGCCGGGATCGCCAGCACGCTGCCGGCATGGACCTTGACATATTCGGCATAGCCGCCGCCCGGCGTGAGTGCGCAGACCCGGTCGCCGATCCGCCAGCGCGATATCTCGTCGCCAAGCGCCGCGATCTCGCCGGCCACCTCGAGGCCGGGCAAGTCCGAAGCGCCGGGCGGCGGCGGATAGGCGCCCTTGCGCTGCTGCACGTCCGGCCGGTTGACGCCGGCTGCGTGCACGCGGATCAGCACTTCGCCGGGGCCGGGGACAGGCACGTCGCGGGTCTCCGGCTTGAGCACCCGGGGGCCACCGGGCTGCGAGATCGCGATGGCCGTCATCTTCGCCGGAATCTTCTGACTTGCCATGGCTTGCCGTCTCCTTATGTCGATCTGTTGTCGGCCGTTTGCATCAATGCCCCTGCCCTATGTATGCTCAATGCCAAATCAGGCAAATGGCCAAAACGGGAGGAGCGACGATGGCGATCTTCGACGACGAACCCAGGAAGAAGCCGCGCCCGCACGAGATCGGCCAGGACCTGTCGCTGCTGTCCGTCGACGAATTGTCGGAGCGAATCGCCCTGCTGCGCGACGAGATCGCCAGGCTCGAGGCAGAGCGGGCCGCCAAGAGCGCCACCAAGTCCGCCGCCGACGCGTTGTTTCGACGCGGATAATTTTGCCGGCGCGAGCGACCGCCGCCGAAAAGCCCCAATACGTCTGTCTTCAGACCCCTGCGCCCGAAACCGGACCAAGCGATGTTTGCAACCTACAGACCGATCCTTTCGCTGCTGCGCGGCACGGCGTTCCTGCTCGCCGCATCCGGCCTGCACGGGCTGCTCCTGCCGCTGCGCGGCCAGGTGGAAGGCTTTTCGACCGCATCGCTCGGCCTGATGGGCACGGCCTGGGCAGGCGGCTTCGTCACCGGCTGTTTCTTTGCGCCGCGCCTCGTGCGCCGCGCCGGTCATGTCAGGGCCTTCGGCGCCTTCGCCGCTTCCGGTGCGATCATCGCGCTGCTCACCGGCCTCATCATCGACGAGTATTTCTGGATCCTCCTGCGCGCCTTCACCGGCTTCACCATGGCCGGCGCCTTCATGGTGATCGAGAGCTGGCTGAACGAGAAGGCCACAAACGAGAATCGCGGCACCGTCTTCGGTCTCTACATGATGGTCACCTATGCCTCGATCATGGGCGGCCAGATGATCGTCGCCGGCGGCGATGTGCGCTCGGCCTCGCTGTTCATGATCACCGGCATCCTGTTTTGCCTGTCGCTCATTCCGACGGCGGTCTCGACCCAGTCGCATCCCAAACCGCTGCAGGACGTCAAGCTCGACGTCAAAGGCCTGTACGCCAATTCGCCGGTGTCGGCGGTGGCCTGCCTCTTGATCGGCATCGCGAACGGAGCCTGGGGCACGCTCGGCGCCGTCTATGGCGCGCGCATCGGCATCTCCACCGCCGAGATCGCGCTGATGATGAGCCTTGTCGTCGTTTCCGGCGCCGCCATGCAGCTTCCGGCCGGGCGCCTTTCCGATACAACCGACCGCCGCTTCGTGCTGGCGGGTGCTGCCTTCGGCGCGGCCCTGGTCGCGGTGCTGATCTTCCTGTTCGCGCCGAGATCGGGCGTCTTCGTCATCGTGCTGACCGCTGCCTACGGCGCTTTCGCTTATACGCTCTATTCGATCGCCGTCGCGCATGCCAACGACCATGCCCGCGCCGAAGACTTCGTCAAAGTTTCAGGCGGGTTGTTGCTGCTCTACGGCTTCGGCACGATGATCGGTCCGCTTTTGGCCGCGGCCTTGATGGCTTCGGTGCGTCCGGAGGGGCTTTTCCTAGCAACCGCGCTCGCCCATCTCAGCCTCGCCGGCTACACGCTGCTGCGTATCCGCGCCCGTGCGCCCGTGCCGATCGAAAGCCGCGATGCCTTCAAAACGCAGCCCGCCGACCGCGCGGTCACGCCTGAGGCAACCCGGCTCGATCCGCGCAGAAAGATTGAAACCAATAGTTGAGATTTCGAAAACTTTGCCCCACAAATAAAGGCATGATGTTTTCTGACGCTTTTGTGGCGATTGCCGATCCCAACCGACGCTATCTCTTGGAAGAACTCCGGCGCGGCCCGAAGACGGTGAACGAACTAGCGGCCGGACTGCCCGTCTCACGCCCGGCTGTTTCCCAACATCTGAAGGTTCTGCTCGATGCCGGCCTGGTCAATGCCAAAGCCGCAGGCACGCGACGCGTCTATACTGTCAGCAGCGCCGGCTTCCTTAGACTGAACATCTGGCTCGATCAGTTCTGGGAAACAGCGCGCCGGGGGAATGATCTAAAGCGCGTCGCGACCTTTCAGATTCGCTCCACGCTTTAAGGTTTGATTTCACGCATGTCTTTGTCCCGAAACCGGTTCCCACTTTCGGGAGACATGCTTTAGCCGTTCGACATGCGCCTTGCCGACGGCGCTGAAACGCTATCACGACCGTCTGCTTGCGCGGCCATCCTTTGCCCGCGTGGTCGAGGAAGCGCAGCCCTATTTCAAGTTCTTCCCCTACAACCGTCGGAAATCTGTCGCCGAACGGTTCAACTTTGTTGGCATAGAACAAGGCGGGGGAGGCCGAGCAGTCGGCCGATGGGCGGCATGCTCGCGCAGAACGTGGCGCCGTGGTCGTCGAGCACGCGGATGGCATCGTCCACCATATCCCCGAAATTGTAGGGCGGCGTGCCAGGCGGGTATTTCGTCGACAGTCCAGTGTCGCGGTTGTCGTAGCGGATGACGAAGCGGCCGCGCCTGGCGAGTTGCCGGCAGAAGGCTTCCGGCCACCACAGCATCGAGGCCATGGCGCCCATGATCAGAAGGATCGGCGGATCTTTCGGGCTGCCGAAGCTTTCCGAAACGATGTCGGGGCGCTGCGCCGCGTAGGTCATCTGCTCCTCCAATCCAATTGCATTTTGCAATCAGTTGCACGATAACGAAACCGATATCATAATGCAACTGGTTTTTCCGGAGACTGCCATGAACATCGACCGCCGGTCCGGTTGCCCGATCAATCTGTCGCTCGAAGTGTTCGGCGACCGCTGGAGCCTGATCATCCTGCGCGACATGATCTTTGGCGGCCGGCGCCATTTTCGCGAGTTGCTCAACTTCTCGCTGGAGGGCATCGCATCCAACATCCTGGCCGACCGGCTGAAGCGGCTGATGGCGCTCGGCTTGCTGACCAAGGCCGACGACCCCAGCCACAAGCAGAAGGCGATCTACAGCCTGACCGAGATGGCGATCACGCTGGTGCCCATCATGGCGCAGCTCGGCGCCTGGGGGCGGGTCTGGCTGCCGGTCACGGAAGAATTGTCGATCCGCGCCGAGCTGCTCGAAAAGGGCGGCCCGCCGCTTTGGGAGCAATTCATGGACGAGTTGCGCCACGAGCATCTAGGCGCGCCTTCGAGGACGCCGCCCGGCGCGCCCACCGTGCGCCAGCAGTTGCGGGCCGCTTATGAGGCCGTCGTCGAGCGCAAGGCCGAGGAACTTCGCCACATCAAGACAGAGGCTTGAAGCGCGTTGCGCGGATCCGATTCAGCGCGCCGCGCTTTGGGATAAGGCGGAGCACTAAGCGCGTCAGATGCCCTCGCCGGCGAGCTCTTCCGAAAGCGTTGAAACCTGATCCTGGGCGCTGCGCATCATCGGATAGATCGCCAGCACCTTTTGCCAGGCCTCCAGCGCCGACTGCTTGTGGCCGGTCTCGGTCATGATCTGGGCGAGGCCCGAGAGCGCGCCGAAATGGCGCGGCTCGAGCTGCAGGGTGCGGTCGATGTCGGCCATCGACTTTCCGTAATTCTTCATCAGGAAATGCACGGTGGCGCGCCGGTTCCAGCCTTCGGCATAATCGGGCTGCAAGGTCACGACCTGGTCAAGGAAATCGAGCGCGACGTCGAATTTCTGGTCTTCCGTCGCCTTTTGCGCCCATTGCATCATCAGGTCGATCGAGGCGCTGCCCGACTGGTTCCATTCGTTCCAGATGCGGCCGGCGATGCGCTCGGCCGCCTTTTCATTGCGCTCGCGCTTCAACTCCGTGAAGAGCTGGTCGAGGCGGCCCTGCCTGGTTGGAGCGGCCGGCGGCGGTGTCGCGGCGGGCGGCGCGGCGTCTGGAGGCAGCGCGCCCGGCACCGTTTCTGCTCCTGCAGGCAAAGCTGCGCCGGAAAGAAAAAAGGCGGCGAAAAATGCAAAACGGATCCGCATCGCCGGAATCTAATCCCGGACGGCGGATCGTCCAAATGATTTTAGCGTGAGATAGCCGGCGAACCGGCAATCAACAACAAAAGGGCCCGGCGTAGTCTCTTTGTGCATGTCGTTGCCCCAAAACCGCTTGGCACTTTTGGGCGACATGCACTACGCCGCGCGCAAAACTCAGCCCTGGCGCGCCTTGTAGCGCGGAGCGGTCTTGTTGATGATGTAGATGCGTCCCTTGCGGCGAACCAGCCGGTTGTCGCGGTGACGCGCCTTGAGCGCCTTGAGCGAATTCTTGATCTTCATGGTCTTGCCTGTTCGGTCTGGGCCCGTCCCGGGCCGAATTTTAAAAGGCGCGCCCGAAAAAAGCGCGCCTTTGAACTTGGCGTGGCTCATAAACGAGGAGTGTCGTCCGTGTCAACCACGTGACGATGCTCGAATAAGGGCAATTGGCGCGATCCGTCAAATATTCGCCATCCCCACCAGCCACGGCATTGCGCGACTCGAGGTCGACTGGAATGGTGTCCACACCCCAGCGACTGGAGATTCCCATGCGCCGTCTGTTTTTGCCCGCCTGTCTTGTTCTCCTGGCGACCGCCCCGGCAGCCTTTGCCGAGGACTGCGATCGCAGCGACGACAGCCAGTCGATGCTGAACATCTGCGCCGATGCCGATTACCAGGCGGCCGATGCCAGGCTCAACGCCGCCTACAAGGACCTTGTCGGCCACAACGATCAGGCCTCGAACAAGCTGCTGCAGACGGCGCAGCGCGCCTGGATCGCCTTTCGTGACGCCGAATGCGCCTATTCGACCGCCGACAGCGAGGGCGGCTCCATCCATCCGATGGAGGTGTCGCAGTGCCTGACCAAGCTCACCAACGAGCGCGTGAAGCAGCTCTCCTCCGACGCCAACTGCAAGCTGAGCGATCCGAGCTGCGCCGGCTCCGACGCCGGCGGCGACGACCAGGAGATGCAATAGGTCGTTATTTGGGCCCGATGAGGCGCGTGAAATGGCCCATCTTGCGGCCGGGGCGCGACTCGGCCTTGCCGTAGAGATGCAGCATCAGGTCGGGCTCGGTGAGCAGCGCCGGCACTTTCAGCATGTCGTCGCCGATCAGGTTTTCCATCACGCAATCGGCATGCCGGGCGGGCGAGCCCAGCGGCAGGCCGGCGACGGCGCGTATATGCTGCTCGAACTGCGAGATGACGCAGGCGGCCTCCGTCCAATGGCCGGAATTGTGCACGCGCGGCGCCAGCTCGTTGGCCAGCAGCGAGCCGTCGGCAAGCACGAAGAACTCGACGCCGATGACGCCGACATAATCGAGCGCGGAAAGGATTTTCGCGGCCGCATCCTTGGCGGCGGCCGCCGTCTGCGGACCGATAGCGGCCGGCAAGGTCGAGCTGCGCAATATGCCTTCGCGATGGACATTTTCGGCCGGATCGTAAGCGGCGATCGTCCCGTCGAGACCGCGCGCGGCGATCACCGAAATCTCACGCTCGAAAGCGATGAGCGATTCCAGGATCAGCGGCACATTGCCCATCGCCTCGCAGGTGCCGGCAAAGCCGCCTGCTTCCATGTTGCGGAAGACGCGCTGGCCCTTGCCGTCATAGCCCATGCGTCGGGTTTTCAGCACGCCGCTGCCGTTGAACGTCCTCAGAGCCTCGGTCAACTGGTCGTCATTGTCGACCGGACGGAACTCGGCCGTCGGGATGCCGATGCCGTTGAGGAAGCTTTTCTCCGTGACGCGATCTTGCGCGACTTCGAGCGCGCGGGCCGGCGGGTAGACAGGGACCGTTGCCGCCAGCATTCGCGCCGCGGCGACCGGAACATTCTCGAATTCGTAGGTGACGACGGCGCTGGCGACGGCGAGCTCGGCGAGCGCCGCCCGATCGTCATAGGCGGCGACGATCTGCCGGTTGGCGACCTGAGCCGCCGGGCAGTCGGCCTGCGGCTCCATGACCACGATGCGGTAGCCGAGGCGGGCGGCGGCCATCGCCAGCATGCGGCCGAGCTGGCCGCCGCCGATGATGCCGATGGTCGATCCGGGCGCCAGGCTCACGGCGCGTCCGTCGGCTCGGCGGCGACCTTGGCGGTCTGCGCCGCGCGCCAGGCGTCGAGCCGCGCGGCGAGCTTGTCGTCGTTGAGCGCAAGCACCGCCGCGGCGAGAAGTGCGGCATTGGCGGCGCCGGCCTTGCCGATCGCCAGCGTGCCGACCGGAATGCCGGCCGGCATCTGCACGATGGAGAGCAGCGAATCCTGGCCGGACAGCGCCTTGGATTCAACGGGGACGCCGAAGACGGGCAGCGGCGTCATCGCCGCCGTCATGCCGGGCAGGTGCGCGGCGCCACCGGCGCCGGCGATGATCACCTTGTAACCGGCGGCCTTGGCCCCCTTGGCGAATTCATAGAGGCGGTCGGGGGTGCGATGAGCCGACACGATCAGCCTTTTGTGCGGAACGCCCAGCGCATCCAGGGTTTCGGCCGCCTGGCGCATCGTCGCCCAGTCGGACTGGCTCCCCATGATGATGGCGACGTCGGCACGCTGATCGGTCAAGGTTTCGCTCCCGGCGGCAAAGGCGCGCCTTAGCGGAATTCGCCAGGGGCCGCAAGGATTGTCGCGATGGTAGCCAGCTAGTCCGGCCAGCGCAACGATCCGGCCGAATCCTTGCGGGCCACTTTCATCGCGTCAGCCGGCCGGTCCTTTGCCGTCAGCAGGGCGCGCAGTTGCTCGGCCACGATCTCCGCCTCGCCAGGATGCAGATTGCAAGGGTCGAGGAAGAAATGGCCTCGCTCGACCTCGTGGTTGCGCACGATGATCGGCGGCGAGCCAGCGGCGAGCGCGGAGGCCAGTCCGGCAGCCGTGAAGCGGCTCTCCGGGCGCACATAGACCTGCAGGCGATCGAGAGGGTTGTTGGTCGGGTCGGGAATGATCTGCGCATTGATACCCGGAATGCCCTGCAGCGCGTCCTTCCACAGATTGAGCGCCGCCTCCTCGCGCCGGCGGATGCCGGCATGGTCGCGCTTTTCCCACGCCTCGAGCGCCGCCATGGTGCCGGCGATGCTTTCCTTGCCGACCTTCATGGCGCGCGCCACACCGCGGTTCTGCAGATAGGCGGCGCGGACCGGGTCCTTGCGGCCGGTGACGATGCCGCTGGTTGGCCCTGAAAGGAATTTGTGGCCGCTGTAGACGACGATGTCGGCGCCGCGCGCCAGGAAGCTGCGAAGGTCGTATTCCGAGGCGGCGTCGACGATCACCGGAACGCCCTTGGCGTGGCAGATCTCGCAAAACTCCTCCAGCGAAAGCATGCCGTATTGCACGGTGTGGTGGGCGACGACGTAGAGAGCCGCCGCGGTGTGCTCATTGATTGCCTCGCGCACATGGTAGTCCTGGGTGACGCTGACGGTGCCTGCGGGAATGACTTTGGCGCCGGCCACCCGGATCGACTGGTCGATCGGCGCGCCGTAATTGACGATATGGCCGAGCTGAATGACGACTTCGGACTTCAGCCCTTCGGTGTCGTCCGGCAGCCGCTCGATCGCCAGAAGGTTGGTGCTTGTCATCGCGCCGGCGACCGCCATGGTGATGCCTGAGGCGCAGCAGGCGGTGATGAAGCCGGCCTCGCCGCCGGTGAGCCGGGCGACGACTGCGCTCGCGGCGCGCTGCAGATCGTCCATCTCCACCCATTGCGAGGCGATCTCGGCCATGGCGCTGATCGCCTCGGGTACGATGATCGAGGCGCCAAGCGTCGTCATCGTGCCGGAGACGTTGATGATGGGTCTCAGCCCCAGGCGCTCGCGGATTGTGGTGTTGGAGCCGGCGTCGGAATAGGTTTTCATGAGGGCGAACTCCTAAAATCAGGCGGTGATCTCGACGACCGCTTCGATCTCGACGGTGATGTTGCCAGGCAACGAGCCGACGCCGATAGCCGAGCGGGCATGGCCGCCGATCTTGTCGAAGACATCGGCGAAAAGGTCCGAGCAGCCGTTGACCACTTTGGGGTGGTCGCTGAAGGTCGGGGTTGCGTTGACGAAGCCGAGCAGTTTTACCACGCGCACGATGCGGCCGAGGTCGCCCGCCGCCGCATGCATGACGGCAAGCAGGTTGAGGCCGGTGAGGCGGGCATGCTCATACGCCTGCTCGACGGTGACGTTGTCGCCGACCTTGCCGGTGCACAGCGTGCCGTCGGCGCGCAGCGGCCCCTGGCCCGAAAGGAAGATCAGACGGCCGCTCTCGGCATGAGTTACGAAATTGGCGATGGGTATCGGCGGCTCGGGCAGGGTCAGGCCGAGTTCAGCGAGCCGTTCGTAAGGCGACATGCAAGGCTACTCCTTGGATGGCGAAAGCCATCCGCTTTCAGAAATGCGAGGCACGGAAACGCGCCAGGAAGGTGCGCAGCCGCTCATTAGTGGTCTCGGCGGCGAGAACCTCCTTCGGCGGCCCAACGGCCGAGATGCCGCCATCGGCCATGAAGACGATGCGGCTGGAGGCGTCGCGGGCGAAGGCCATTTCATGTGTCACCATCACCATGGTCATCCCGTCCTCGGCGAGGCTTTTCACCACGGCCAGCACCTCGCCGACGAGTTCGGGGTCGAGCGCCGAGGTGATCTCGTCGAGCAGCAGGATCTTCGGCTCCATGGCGACGGCCCGGGCAATCCCGACCCGCTGCTGCTGGCCGCCTGAAAGCTCCGCCGGCAGGCTGTCGGCCTTGTGAGCGAGGCCGACTCGGCCGAGCCAATGCTCGGCGATCGAGCGGGCTTCGGCATTGCTCTTGCCGCGCACCTTGGTGAGGCCGAGCATGATGTTGCCGGCCGCGGTCAGATGCGGGAAGAGGTTGAAGCTCTGAAACACCATGCCGGTTTCGGCGCGCATGGCGGCCAAATCGCGTTCGCTGCGGCGCTGCCGCGTCTCGGAATCACGGTATCCGACTTCCTTGCCGTCGATGCGGATCGAGCCCGAGTCATAGCTCTCTAGGAAGTTCACGCAGCGCAAAAGCGTGGTCTTGCCGCTGCCGGACGGGCCGATGATGGTCACCACCTCGCCCTTGGCGACTTGAAGGCTGACCGAGCGCAGCACCGCGACCGGGCCGAAGGATTTCGAGACCTCGGCGATGGCGAGAAGCGCTGGGCTGTTGTTGGAGCTGGTGGCCATGGCGTTAGTCCCAGATGAAGGCGAAGCGCCGCTCCAGCCTGCGGCTGGCGTAGGATAGCGCGTAGTTGACGGCGAAATAGATCAGGGCGCCGAGGATATAGAGCGGCATCGCCTCATAGGTGCGGCCGATGACCTGGTTGATCGCCTGCATCAGGTCGGTGATGCCGAGCAGCGAAATCAGGGCGCTGCCCTTCACGGCATCGGTGACGCCGTTGATCCAGGGCGGCAGGAAGCGGCGGAAGGCCTGCGGGAAGATGACCGAGCTGAGGCGCTGCCGGAAGGTCAGGCCGATCGCCATCGCCGCTTCTGACTGGCCCTTCGGTATCGAGGCCACGGCGCCGCGCACATATTCGACGACCTGCGCCGTCTTGAACAGCGTGAGCGCCAGCACCGCCGCCCAGAAGGACTGCAGATGCAGTCCGACCGCGGGCAGGCCGTAATAGACGAAGAACATCAGCACCAGGATCGGGATGCCGCGGATGGTGTCCGAGAAGATGCGCACCGCCCAACGCAGCGGCGCCGGCCCATAGACGAGGCCGACACCCAGCAGGACGCCCGCAATCAAGGACAGGACCACGACCAGCAGCGAGACCCACAAGGTCACGGCGAAGCCTTCGGCAAGGAACGGCAGGGCGTAGAGGATCTGGCTCAGCATCTCAGCGCGCCGCCCTGAAACGGCGTTCGACCAGCCTGAGCGCGAACAGCAGCGCGTAACCGGTCACCAGATACATCGCCGTTGTCACCAGGTAGACCTCGACGATGCGGAAGGTGTTGAAGTTGATCCACTGGGCGCCATAGGTCAGCTCGGGCACCGAGATGACCGAAGCGATCGAGGTATCCTTGAACAGCGAGATGAAGGTGTTGGACAGCGCCGGCAGCGTGATGCGAAGCATCGTCGGCAGGCGCACATGGATCAGGCGCTGCCATGGGGTGAGGCCGATAGCCTTGCCGGCGTCGAGCTGGCCGCGTGGCACCGCTTCCAGGCCGGAGCGGAACACCTCGACCAGATAGGCGCCGCTATAGACCGACAGCGTCACGACAAAAGAGGTGGGCGCGCTGTAGGCGAGGTCTATGACGGTCGGCACACCGTAAAAGACGAGATAGACGAGCAGGATCAGCGGCACGTTGCGGATGAATTCGACATAGCCCGCGATGATCGTGCGCACGACGCGCCCGGCCGAGACATACCAGACCGCCAGCACCAGCCCGATGACGATGCCGATGGCGATCGAGATCACGGCGAGCTCGAGGCTGAGCAGCAGGCCGCCCCACAGCTTGTCGAAATGCCGCCAGATCAGGTTGAAATTGAGCGTGTAGCCCATGCGTCCGTCTCAATGGCTCGCGGTGACAAACAATCTCTTGTTTTGGCGCAATTTCGAACGGAAAACCGCTTCACACTTTTCCCGAAATTGCTCAAGGATTCGTCACCCGCACGGCCCGTGTCGAGGAGAAACAGGCGGAAGAGCGCCTTTCGCGCTCCTCCGCCGGCTTGGCGTAGGCTTGGTCAGATGACCGGGAAACCAGGATGGCGCGGCGGCGGCTCCTGGCCGAAATATTCCTTGAAGGCGGCATCGTAGAGCGCCGTCTCATGGCCGAACATGGCGATGGTGAAGGTCTGGTTGACGAAGGTCAGCCAATCAAGGTCGCCTTGCCGGACGGCGGCGCCGTAAAGCATCGAGTACCAGCTCTTGCCGGCGTCGAAATATTTGTCCGGGTTGCGCGAGGCAAGCCAGCGCACGGTCGACAGATCGACGGCGGCGGCGTCGGCTCGCTTGGATTCCAGCGCCTGCAACACGTTCGCCTGGGTGTCGATCTGCAGCACCTGCGCCTGCGGCAAGGCGAAATGCACCGAGCTTTCGGCGTCGACATTCTGCAGGATCGAGATGCGCGTGTTGGCGCCGTTGGCCAGGAGCTTGTCGAAGGTCTTGTTTTCGGAGCCGGGCAGCGTCAGCAGCGCCACGCCCTCGACATAATAGGGCCGCGAGAAATGGATCAGCTGCGAGCGCTGCGCGGTCATGGTCATGAACTGGATGGTGATGTCGACTTTGTTGGTCGTCACGTTCGGAATGCGCTGCGCCGGGTCCTGGGTGACAAACTCGACCTTGGTCGGATCGTCGAAGAGGCCCTTGGCGAGGATGCGGCCCATGGTGATGTCCATGCCGACCAATTCGCCGGCGTCGTTCTCGAAATGCCATGGCGCATTCGTGCTGCCGGTGCCGACGATCAGCTTGCCGCGATCAAGCGCGGTGCGCAGCACGCTGTCGGACGCGGCCTGCGCGGCTGCCTTCTCGGCGCTGATGGCGGTGAGCGCGCCGGCGGTGGCCAGCCCCGCCATTCCCAGTTTCAGAAAATCACGTCTGCCGGATGTGTCGTTCACAGCGACCTCCTTTGTTGGTGTGTTCCCCAATGCAGCAGAAATACACGCCGCGCTCAGCGATTGTCTCTTACAAGAGACGTGTGTATCCTGTACAAGACAGATACTAGCACCAGGAATCGACAATGCAAGAGAGTGAAATGCTGACCGGGTGGCCGGGCGAAGGCACGGGCGAAGAGCGGCCGGCTGGCTCGCGCGAGAAAGGTCTCAACAGGGTCCTGAACATCCTGGAGTTCCTGCACGCCAACCAGCGGGCGATCGGCATCGGCGAGCTGGCAAAGGGGCTGAACGCGCCGCGCTCGACCACCTACACGCTGGTGCGCGAGCTGGTGGAAGCCGGTCTCCTGGAATTGGCCGGCGACGGCAATCGCGTCTATTTCGGCAAGAAGCTCTATCTCTACGGGATGGCCTATATGCGCGGCAACGACCTGCTGAGGCGCGGCCGCCAGGAGGTCGATACGCTGTCGCGCGAGACCGGGGAGACGTCCGAGCTCTGCATGCTGCAGAGCGGTCGCTACACCATCATCCATTCAAGCCCGGGGACCAGGCCGTTCCGCATCAGCTCGGCCACCGGGCTGCAGATTCCGCTGCCATGGACTGCTTCGGGCCGGTTGCTGCTGGCCGGTCTTGATCGCAGCCGGATCGAGGCGATGGTCACGGAAGACGATCTCGTGCTGCCGGACGGCCGCAAGATAGAGATCGATGACTTCATCGCTGACATCGCCCAGGCGCGCGTCACCGCCTATTGCGTCACGTCAGGCCTTGTCGACGCCTACACCAAATGTCTGGCGGCGCCCGTGTTCTCGGCGCCTGGCAAGGTCGAGGCGACGATGTGCCTGGTGGTGCCGATCGACACGTCGGAGGCGCGGACAGGCGAATTGGTCGCGTTGCTGCGCGAGCGCGCCGCCCGGCTTTCGATCTCGTAACGGCGTTGAGCGGTTATCTATCCAAGGCGCGCCGAGATTCAGGTCAGGCCGAGACGAAAATGGTGGATTCCGAGAACCGGAGCGGAGCGTACTTAAAGTACGTGAGCACCGGAAGCGCAGGAAATCGCTGTTTGCAGGCCGGCCTCACCTGAATATCGACACGCCTTAGGCGATGATGTCGGGAATGATGCGGTCTTCCAGCGCCGACAGCCGGTCTTTCAGCATCAGCTTCTTCTTCTTCATGCGCTGAATCTGAAGCGGGTCGCAGCCCGTGGCGATCATCGCGTTGATGGCGGCGTCGAAATCGGCGTGTTCTTGTTTGAGCCGGGAATATTCGAGGCGTATTTCAGCCTGTTCCTGTTCGGACATTATCTACCGTCTGCGTATGCATCGCCCAATCGGGCTGTTTGGGCGGGACCGGTTGGGTTTGCGACTTGTTCGTCTGAGACCGGCGCGCAGCCCTTATCACATTTCACTTTGTCGTGGAATGCTACCACGTGTCATTCGACATCGAGATCGGTTGGTGGCAAACTGTCATGGTGCCGTCACAGTCTCAACCTGCGGTGGACGTGCCTGCGACGGCTGCAATCGAGGAAACCATGAAAGGGAGAACCAATCATGTCTCTTGCATCCCATCTTGATGAGTTGCAGCGGAAACACGGTGACATCGAGCGCGAGCTCACCGACGCGATGAACCATCCTTCGGTGGACGACCTCGAAATCGTGAATCTCAAGCGACGCAAGCTGGCAATCAAGGACGAGATTGAAAAGCTGAAGGCTAGCCCGACGACACACTGAAGCTCCTCCAGGCACCATCGCCGCAACCCGCCGCGGTGAAACTTCCGGTGGCAAGAAATGCCACCGGTATGGTGCTTTTTGACTGAAATCGATGGAAAGTTCGGTCGCGGATCTCGCGATCGGCAGAGCTGGCGTTTTCGCATGGCGGCTGCCGATTTGCCAACCTCGCCTGGCGCTTGCCATTGACAAGCCATCTTTGCTCCGCCACCTCATGCCCGGAACTTTCAGATGAAGGCGACCGGCATGACCGGATATTTCTCTTCTCCCTTCCCGCGGCGCAGGTCGGTCGGCGTTTCGGTCGGCGGCGTGATTGTCGGCGGCGGCGCACCCGTCGTCGTGCAGTCGATGACCAACACCGACACCGCTGATGTCGACCAGACGGTCGCCCAGGTCGCGGCGCTGCATCGTGCCGGCTCTGAAATCGTGCGCATCACCGTCGACCGCGACGAGAGCGCGGCGGCAGTTCCGCGCATCCACGAGAGGCTGCTCAGGCTCGGCATCGATGTGCCGCTGGTCGGCGACTTCCACTATATCGGCCATAAGCTCTTGGCCGATCATCCGGCCTGCGCCGAGGCGCTGGCGAAATATCGCATCAATCCCGGCAATGTCGGCTTCAAGGACAAGAAGGACCGGCAGTTCGCGGCGATCGTCGAAATGGCGATCAAGCACGACAAGCCGGTGCGCATCGGCGTCAACTGGGGTTCGCTCGACCAAGAACTGTTGACCCGGTTGATGGACCAGAACCAGGCCCAGGGCTCGCCGCTCACCGCGCAGGAGGTCACGCGCGAGGCGATCGTGCAGTCGGCCATACTGTCGGCCGAGATGGCGGAAGAGATCGGGCTTGGCCGCGACAAGATCATCCTGTCGGCCAAGGTCAGCGGCGTGCAGGACCTGATCGCCGTCTATACCGAGCTTGCCACCCGCTCCGACCACGCGCTGCATCTGGGTCTCACCGAAGCCGGCATGGGCACCAAGGGCATCGTCGCCTCTTCCGCCGCGATGGGTATCCTGCTGCAGCAGGGCATCGGCGACACGATCCGCATCTCGCTGACGCCGGAGCCGAATGGCGACCGCACGCGCGAGGTGCAGGTGTCGCAGGAACTGCTGCAGACCATGGGCTTCCGGCAGTTCGTGCCGATCGTCGCCGCCTGCCCCGGCTGCGGGCGCACGACGTCCACCGTGTTCCAGGAACTCGCCCAGAGCATCCAGGCCGATATCCGCAAGAACATGCCGGTGTGGCGCGAGAAATATCCGGGCGTCGAGAACCTCAAGGTCGCGGTCATGGGCTGCATCGTCAATGGTCCCGGCGAATCCAAGCATGCCGACATCGGCATATCCCTGCCCGGCACCGGCGAGACGCCGACGGCGCCTGTCTTCATCGACGGCAGGAAGGCGGCGACGCTGCGCGGCCCGTCCATCGCGCAGGATTTCGAGAAGATGGTCGGCGACTATATCGAGCAGCGCTACGGACACGGCAAAGCCGCGGCCGAGTAGGCCGATGCACCGTTTCCTCGCGCTGGCCCTGGCCTTGCTGTGCAGCTTGAGCTGGGTGGCAGGCGCGTCCGCCGACCCGCCGCAGTCGAAATCGGCCGGCAAAAGGCTGATCAACCGTGTCTGCGATCTGATCGAAGCCCAAGCCCAGCAGAATGGGCTGCCCAAGGATTTCTTCGCCCGGCTGATCTGGAAGGAAAGCCGCTTCGACCCGAACGCGGTGAGCCCGGTCGGCGCCGAAGGCATCGCGCAATTCATGCCCGGCACCGCCAAGCTGCGCGGCCTGGCCAATTCCTTCGACATCGAGCAGGCCATCCCGGCTTCGGCGAAATATCTCGCCGAGATGAAGGCGGGCTATGGCAATCTCGGCCTCGCGGCGGCCGCCTACAATGCCGGCGAGAACCGCGTGTCGCGGTGGCTGGATTCCGGCGGCTTCCTGCCGATGGAGACGGAAAGCTATGTATTCGACATCATGGGCGAACCCGTCGACAAGTTTTCCGACAAATCCTATGCCGGCACCGTCGAGCCGCTCGACCCCAAGATGAGTTTCGCGGTCGCCTGCCGCCGGCTGCCCGTGATCATGTCGCGGACCGTCGCCATGGCCTCGATCAACGTCAAGCCGTGGGGCGTGCAGGTGGCAGGCAATTTCCGCCGCTCGGCGGCGATCGGCCAATGGCTGAGGGTCAAGAGCCGGTTCCCGGCGCTGCTTGCCGGCCATGATCCGGTGGTGAGCCGGGTGCGCACGCCGATCGGCCGGCGCGGCATCTATGCGGTCAGGATCGGAGCGGACTCGCGCGGCGATGCCAACCGCATCTGCGACAAGCTGCAAAGCGTCGGCGGCGCCTGCGTGGTGATGCGCAATCGGTAGCTACGCCGTCTTGGCCGTCACCGTCTCGCTGAGCCAGGCGCCGATCTTGGCGCCAAGGCGGTCGGGCGACACCGGCTTCGGCAGATAATCGTCCATGCCGGCCTCGATGCATTTCTCGCGGTCGCCTTTCAGCGCATGTGCGGTGACGCCGATGATCGGCGTGCGCTCGCCGTTCTGCGCTTCCATCGCACGGATGGCGCGGGTTGCCTCATAGCCGTTCATTTCCGGCATGGAGACGTCCATTAGCACCAGGCGGGGGCGCAGCGCGCGGTGCATTTCGACAGCCGTGCGGCCATTGCCGGCGATGCGGTAGCTGAGACCGAAGCCGTTGAGGATCTGGCCGAAGACCAGCTGGTTCACGTCATTGTCCTCGGCGATCAGGATATCGATCGGGCCGCTCGGCGCTGCGGTCGGTTCCGGCGCCGCCGGCACCGGCGCCGCCGGGCCGCGGATGACGGTGAAGGCCGGCGCCGCTGCCTGCGCCGCGATCGGCTCGCGCACGAAATGCGCCTTGGCGCTCTGCCTGCGCGCCTTCTGTATGGCGGAGATCACCGTGCCCAACAGCACCGCCGAACGCGCCGGCTTGGTGAGATGCGCGACGATGCCGAAATCGATGACCATCCTGCCGAAATCGACCTGGTCGACCGAGGTGAGCAGCACGACCGGGATGGACGAAAGCCGGCTGTCGGCGGCAATCGCCTTGGCGACATCGGCTCCGTTCATGCCGGGCATCTGGTAGTCGAGGATGACGCAGTCGACAGAGGCGCCGAGCTGGCAGGCGCGGTCGAGGAAGGCAAGGCCGACAGCGCCGCTTTCGGCGGCCGCGCAGTCGAAGCTCCAGCTTCTGAGCTGCTCCAGCAGGATCTCCCGGTTGACCGGATTGTCGTCGATGACCAGCACCCGGGCGCCAGTGACGTCGACCGGCACCAGCTTGTCGCCCGCTTCCTGGTTGTGCGCGGGCAGCGGCACAGCGAACCAAAAGACGGAGCCGCGGCCGATCTCGCTTTCGACGCCGATCTTGCCGCCCATCAGGTCGACAAGCCGGGCGCCGATCGCAAGGCCAAGCCCCGTGCCTTCGTGGCGGCGGGTCGAGGAGCCGTCGACCTGGGCGAATTTCTCGAACACGCTTTGCAGCTTTTCGGCCGGGATGCCGATGCCGGTGTCCTCGACGCGGACCTTCAGTTGGACGACGCCATCGACCACATCGCCGCCAACGTCGACCAGCACATGGCCCTTCTCGGTGAATTTCACGGCGTTGCCGAGCAAATTGGTGACGATCTGGCGGAAGCGTCCGGCATCGCCGACGACAAAGGCCGGCAGGCGCGGGTCGACGCGCACGATGAGCTCGAGGTTCTTTTCGGCAACGCGCGCCGACACCAGCGTCGCCACATCCTCGACCGCTTCCGCCAGGCGGAAGGGAGCGGGGTCGAGGGTGAGCTGGCCGGCATTGATCTTCGAGAAATCGAGGATGTCGTTGATGATGGTGAGCAGCGCGTTGCCGGATTTGACGATGACATCGGTGAAGGTCTTCTGGCGGGGCGTAAGCTCCGTCTTGGCAAGCAGCTCGGCCATGCCGAGCACGCCGTTCATCGGCGTGCGGATCTCATGGCTCATATTGGCCAGGAATTCCGACTTGGCGCGATCGGCCGCCTCGGCCTTGAACAGCGACGCGGCGCTCTCGGCGAAGGCGCGGCGGATGGCGTTCTCCATCGGCCGGAAGATCAGAACCGCGGCGATGGCCAGCACGGCAAACAGCAGCCCGCTCGCCCAAAGCAGCAGCCGGTCGTTGGCAGCGTCGGCGAGACGACGCTCCTCGTCGAGCGCGGTGCGCACCTTGACCAGCATCGGCTGGGCGAACAGGTCGTTCTGGTTGCGGATCTCGCGGTAGCTCCATTCATCGACCTTCCGCGCCGTCGACATCAGGTTGAAGTTTCGCACCATGTCACGCGCCGACCAGAACAGGTCGTCGTTCACCGAAGCGGTGTCCAACGCGTTGATGGTGTTCCTGGACAGGCGCGGCCTGATCGCGGCCAACTGCGCGTTGAGGATCTCGATCTCGCTGGTCAGTCGCTCGGAATGGCCGCGCGCGGCGGCGGCCAGCGCATCGCGCGTCTCGCTGCGCCAGGCGGTGCCGGTCGTCTCGGCGAAATTGGTGGCGTTGCGCAGGTCGCGGGCAAAGATGACGAAATTGCCGCTGAGGGCATCGACCTCGTGGCGGTACGAATTCACACGGTTGAGCGCGAACATCACGGCGGCCGAGGCCAGCGCGAAGACAAGCAGTCCCGAAATGTAGCGGATCCGGATCGAGCGGAGGAAGGAAGAATATCCCGGCATGCGCAACCCCAACACATACGCACAATTTTAATGGCCGGGATTACGCTTGATTTACATTAAGATTTCGTTGGTGGGCGAGATCCCCCTGCGCTGACGGATCAAGTCGGGCGGGTCGCTCTGCGAGCGGCCCGCTTGGCTCAATTCAGACCCTATTCCTTCGCCCGGTAGGCGTCGGGGAGAATTAAGACTTCGTCGGCGCGGCCGTAGCCGCCGTCGGGAACTTCCTCGATCAGGACCATCGTATGGGGGCGCGCGGCCTCGCCGAAATAGTCGACCAGCATCTGCGTGGTCCTGTGGACGAGGTCTTCCTTCTGCGCTTTGGTCAGGGCGGCCTCAGGCGTCTTGAAGTTGGCAAAGGGCATTTTTCTTCCTTTAGGGCTGGTTGTTCTATCGCCGTGCAATTATGCGGGATTGCTTCAGATGGCGCCGCCATTGGCGCGGATGATCTGGCCGTTGACCCATTGGCTGTCGGGGCCGGCAAGGAAGGCGACGAGCCCAGCGATGTCGTCGGGCTGGCCGAGGCGGCCGAGCGGAATGAGTCTGGTGATCGCCTCGATCTGCGCGGCGCTCTTGCCGTCGGTGAAGAGTTCGGTGTCGACCGGGCCGGGCGCGACGGCGTTGACCGTGATGCGGCGCGGGCCCAGCTCCTTGGCAAGGATATGTGTCATGGCTTCGATGCCGGCCTTGGTCGCGGCATAGACGCCATAGGCAGGCTGGTAGAAGCCGACGACGCTTGAAGAGAAGTTGATGATGCGTCCGCCATCGTTCAAGCGCGTTGCAGCTTCGCGCATGCCGCGGAACGTGCCGCCGAGATTGATGGCGAACTGCCGTTCGAATGCAGCGTCGTCGGTGTCGGCGATCGGCGACAGCCGCATCATGCCGGCATTGTTGATGAGGATGTCGGCCTTGCCAAAGGCCTTTTCAGCCGCGTCGAACAAGGCGGCCATGCCGGTCGGTTCGCCGATGTCGGCCTGGACCGCGAGAGCGGTGCCGCCGGCGGCTTCGATGGCCGACACGACCTCGCCGGCCGCGTCCTTGCCGCGCGCGTAGTTGACGATGACGGCGATTTCGTCCCGGGCGAGCCGCTTGGCAATAGCCTCGCCAATGCCTCTCGATGCGCCTGTCACGATCGCGGTTCTTGTCTTCTGCATGATCGGTCTCCGTTCGGTTGTTTGGTGTGAAGCGGATATAGATCGTCCTGTCTTCCGGATAATCGGTTGGCTATTGACAGCAGTATTCGGCAGGAGCGAACAATCGGCCATGGATCGATTGGACAGGATGCGGCTGTTCGTGCGCGTGGTGGAGCGGCGCAATTTCACCGCGGCCGCGGCCGATCTCGGCCTGCCGCGCTCGACCGCGACCGAAGCGATCCAGCAACTGGAGGAGCATCTGGGGACAAGGCTGCTGGACCGCACCACGCGCCATGTCGCCACGACGCTCGACGGGCAGGCTTATTACGAGCGCTGCCTGTCGATCCTTGGCGAGGTGGAGGATGCCGAGGCCGGGTTCCGCAGCGCCGAGCCGCGCGGCCTGTTGCGCGTCGATGCGCATCCGCTGCTCACGCAGCGCTTCCTGCTGCCGCAACTCCCGGCCTTCCTCGAACGCTATCCCGGCATCAACCTGCATATCGGTCAGGGCGACCGGCTGGTCGACCTGGTGCGCGAAGGCGTCGACTGTGTCATTCGCGCCGGTGAACCGCAGGACAGCGGCATGATCATGCGGCGGCTGGCGATGATCGCCGAGATCACCTGCGCCAGCCCAGCCTATCTGAAGCGCCACGGAACGCCGGCATCGCCCGAGGCGCTGGAGGGCCACCAGGCCGTCTGCTTCGTTTCCTCCCGGACCGGCGATATCCTGCCGTTGGAATTCAGAATGGGCGCCGGCCTGCGCCAGGTAATGTTGCCGGGCCGGGTGCGCGTCAACAATTCGGACACCGCGGCCGAGCTGGCGCGCCTGGGCTTCGGGCTTCTGCAGGCGCCACGCTACCGGCTCGAAAAAGACCTGGCTGACGGGACACTGATCGAGGTTCTCAGCGATTTCCCGCCGACGCCGACGCCGTTGTTCGCACTTTATCCGCAGAACCGCCAGCTCGCTCCGCGGCTGCGCGTCTTCCTGGAATGGGCATCCCGCATCTTTGCCGAGGCAAGACTGTAAACATCGGCGGCGTCACCGCTGAAAACCGTGGCGGCTTTGAGCGAGCCGGTCGCTTGATGGGCAAACCTCCAAGCCATCGCAGCCATTCGCGCGTGGGGCCGTTGACAAGCGTGCCTCTGCTCGTGTTCTATTTCGCAAGCGCACAATTTCCCGCGTAACACATCGCGTCCGGCATGGCCGGGCAAGGGCAGCATGGCCTCGCCGCGTCTCATGAAAGCATGGGGTGCGTGTGGGGCCTTTGTTTTTTGAGGTCCGGGTGAAGACGTTCAGGGTCGGCATCCTCTATTCGACCACCGGTCCCTACGGGGCGATCGGCCGCGACTGTCGCGCCGGCGCTGAGCTCGCCATCGAGGAACTGGAGAAGGCCGGCGGCGCCGTCCGCATCGAGCCGGTCTTCGGCGATCCCGGCGGCCAGCCGGAGCGTTACCTCGACCTGATCCGCGCCATGCTGCGCGACGATCAATGCCGCAATGTGATCGGCACCATCACCTCCCTGTCGCGCAAGGATGCCATCCCGCTAGTGGAGAAATATGACGGGCTGCTCTGGTACATCTGTCCCTACGAAGGCTTCGAGGCCAACGAGAACGTCATCTACACCGGCGCCTGTCCCAACCAGCATCTGATACCGCTGTTCGACTACATGCTGCCCCACTACGGCAAGCGCGTCTATCTCGCCGGCGCCAATTATGTCTGGGGCTGGGAGATGAACCGGCTGGCGCGCGAGCTTCTCACGCGCGCCGGCGGCGAGGTGCTCGGCGAGCGCTATTTGCCGATCGAGGAGACCGATGTCGGCTTGCTGATCGCCGACCTGGAGCGCCACCGGCCCGACTTCATCTTGAACAACATGATCGGCCCTTCGAGCTACGCCTTCCTGGCCGCTGTGTGCCGGTTGGCGGATCGCGATCCTGCCTTCGCGCCGGAACGCTGCCCGGTGCTGAGCTGCGACCTGACGGAATGCGAGCTGGGGGAGATCGAGCCGGGCACGGCCGTCGGCCAGCTCTCGACAGCCTCTTACTTCGAAAGCCTGGCGTCGCTCGAAAACCGGATTTTCAAACAGCGCGTCGCCGCCCGTTTCGGCGCCGGACGCCGCGTCTCCAGCTTCTTTGCCGGCGCGTATGCGGCGGTGAAGCTCTGCGCCGAGGCGGTCACCGAGGCCAATCGCGACGACCCCGCCAGCGTGCGGGGCTTCCTGCACGCCAGGCCGCGACAGACTGTGCTCGGACCCCTCGCAATCGACCCGCGCACCAATCATGCGGCCCTGCCTTTCCATCTCGGTCGCATTAACGAGCAGTCCGGCTTCGACGTCATCGCCTCGCATGGCGCGATTGTCGCCGATCCCTATCTTGTCGGCACGCTGGCCAGCCAGCCCGTCCCGCATCTGAGGGTCGTGCAATGACGCGGACGCGAATTTCATTTCCTGGCGCGCCGCGATCCTGCATCGCGACGACGACAACATCGAGCGAGTGAAGCGTCAGCTCGAACGTCTCGGCGTGACCGTCCTAGTGCAGTGGAAACCGCTCGATCTCACCGAAACGCCAGCCGACATCGTCCTGGTCGACGCCGACCAGGGGTGGGACGATCTCTTGCCATGGGACGGGGACGAGGCGCCCGTTCCGGTGGTCGCGCTGCTCGGTTCCGAAGCGCCGGGCCGCATCGCCTGGGCGCTGGGCAAGGGCGCCGGCGCGCTCATCGCCAAGCCGGTCACCGCCTCCTCGATCTATCCGGCGCTGGTGCTTGCCACGCACGCCCACCGTGAGCGAACCGCCGTCAAAGCGCGCATCGCCGGCCTGGAGGAGCGTCTGCGGCTGAGACCGATTGTCTACGATGCGATGCGCTCGATCATGGCCGCGCAAGGCGGCGATGAGGCCGGCGCCTATCGCACGCTCTGCCGCTTCGCCATGCAGCGCCGGCTCACCGTCGAGCACGTCGCCGCTTCCATAGTCGCCGGGCACGAGCCCGTGCCGCGCGCGATATAGGCCCCCGCATGCGGGTTCTGCGCGAATTGACAAGACGGCCTTCCGCCCTTTTCGGGCTGATCGTGGTCGTGCTCGTCCTGCTGGCGGCGATCTTCGCGCCATGGATCGCGCATTTCTCGCCGGACGACCAGCTTGCCGACGGCCTGTCGCTCGAAGGCGCGCCGCTGCCGCCTGGCAGCGACCATCTGTTCGGCACCGACACGCTCGGCCGCGACCTCTTCGCCCGCGTGCTGTTCGGCGCCCGCACGTCGCTGATCATCGGTCTCGTCGCCAACGGCGTCGCCGTCGCGATCGGATTGCTTGTCGGGCTGCTCGCCGGCTATCTGCGCGGCGCCGCCGGCAACCTGCTGATGCGCTTCACCGACCTGATGATGGCCTTTCCGGCGCTGCTGCTCGCCATCGCGCTCGCGGCGCTCCTGAAACCCAGCCTGTGGATCGTCGCCATGGTGATCGCCCTGGTGAACTGGGTGCAGGTCGCCCGCATCGTCTACACCGAGACGCGCGGCCTGGTGGAACGCGATTTCATCGTTGCCGAGCGTTCGCTGGGCGCCGGCAACGGCCGCATCATCCTTCTGCACATTCTTCCCCACCTGATGCCGACTGCGATTGTCTGGGGCACGCTCGGCATCGCCACCACCGTGCTGCTCGAGGCGACGCTGTCCTTCCTCGGCATCGGCGTGCAGCCGCCGCAGCCTTCCTGGGGCAACATCATCTTCGAGAGCCAGAGCTATTTCCAGGATGCGCCCTGGCTGGTGTTCATCCCCGGCGCGATCATCCTCGCGACGGCCTTGTCCTTCAACCTGATCGGCGACGCGCTGCGCGACATCCTCGACCCGACCCAGCGCGGGAGGCTGTGACGATGGCCTTCTTCCTCGCCCGCCGTCTCGTCCAGGCCGTGCTGATCCTGCTCGGCGTCGCCGCCATCACCTTCCTTCTGCTCTATTTCCTGCCGGCGGATCCCGCCGTGCTGATCGCCGGGCGCTCCGCGACGCCGCAAATGGTGGCAGCCATTCGGCATGAGCTTGGCCTCGACCAGCCTCTGGTCATGCAGTTCCTGCATTATGTCGGCAACCTGCTGCATGGCGATCTCGGCCGCTCCTACACGCAGAAGACCGAGGTGCTGCCGCTGATCCTGGCGCGGCTGCCGGCGACGCTTATCCTCATGGCCGCCGGCATCGTCGTCGAGGTCGCGCTCGGTCTGACCTTCGGCATCATCGCGGCGGTTCGGCGCGGCGGCTTCGTCGACCGCTCGGTCATGATGCTGTCCTTCGTCGGCGTCTCGTCGCCGCAATTCGTCGTTGCATTGCTGCTTCTCTATGTCTTTGCCGCCACGCTTGGCTGGTTCCCGATGTCCGGCTTCGGCACGGCGCGGCATGTCGTGCTGCCGGCACTCACGCTCGGCGTGCTCGGCGCCGGCTGGTATGCGCGCATGGTGCGTTCCGCCATGATCGAGGTGCTGCGCCAGGACTATGTGCGCACCGCCCATGCCAAGGGTCTCAGCGGCCGCCGCGTTGTGCTCGGCCACGCGCTGCCCAACGCGCTTTTGCCGATCATCGCCATGGTCGGCATCGACATCGGCCAGTTCATGAGCGGCGTGGTCGTGGTCGAGGCCGTCTACGGCTGGCCCGGCATCGGCCAGCTGGCCTGGCAGGCCATCCAGCAGGTCGACGTGCCGATCATCATGGGCGTCACATTGGTCTCGGCGCTGGCCATCGTGCTCGGCAATTTGCTCGCCGACTTCGTCGCCCCGTTCGTCGATCCCCGCATCCGCAGCCAATAACCAACAAGACCAACAGAGGAGTGAACTCAATGAACAAATTCGCCAAACAGATCAGCCTGGCGGCGCTGCTCGCCACCTCGGCCCTGGTACCCGCCGCCTTCGCCGACACGCCGACCAATGGCGGCGACATCATCGTCACCTACAAGGACGACATCGCCACGCTCGACCCGGCCATCGGCTATGATTGGCAGAACTGGTCGATGATCAATTCACTGTTCTCGCGCCTGGTCGACTACAAGCCGGGCACGACGGAGCTCGGACCGTCGCTCGCCGACAGTTACGACGTTTCCGACGACGGTAAGGTCTATACGTTCAAGCTTCATCCCGGCGTCAAGTTCACCAACGGCCGCGCGGTGACGGCGGCGGACGTGAAATGGTCGATCGAGCGCGCCGTCAACCCGAAGACGCAAGGCCCGGGCGCTGGCTTCTTCCACTCGATCGTCGGCGCCGACAAGATGACCGCCGGCACCGCCGACACGATGGACGGCATCACCGCCGTCGATGACCATACGGTGAAGTTCACGCTCTCGCAGCCCGACGCCACCTTCCTCAACGTGCTGGCGCTCAACTTCGCTTCCGTCGTGCCGAAGGAGGCCGTGGAAGCCGCCGGCGGCGACTTCGGCAAGCATCCGGTGGGCTCCGGCGCCTTCACGCTGAAGGAGTGGACGATCGGCCAGCGCCTCGTCTTCGTGAAGAACCCTGACTATTTCATCAAGGATCGGCCGCATGTCGACTCTTTCACTATTGAGGTCGGGCAGGAGCCGCTTGTGGCACTTTTGCGCCTGCAGAAGGGCGAGGTCGACATCGCCGGCGACGGCATCCCGCCGGCGAAATTTCTGGAGATGAAGAAATCGCCTGAGTTCGAGGGCATGATCGTCGACCGCCAACAGCTCGAGACGAGCTATGTTACCTTGAACACCCAAGTGAAGCCCTTCGACAACGCCAAGGTGCGGCAGGCCGTCAACATGGCCATCAACAAGGACCGCATCGTTCGCATCATCAACGGCCGCGCCACGCCCGCAAGCCAGGTGCTGCCGCCGCTGATGCCGGGCTACGACCAGAATTACAAGGGCTATGCCTACGATCCCGAAAAGGCCAAGGCGCTGCTTGCCGAGACCGGGTTGAAGGACGGCTTTTCGACCCAGATTTATACGTCCAATACCGATCCGCAGCCGCGCATCACGCAAGCGATCCAGCAGGATCTGGCGGCGATCGGCGTCAAGGCCGAGATCAAGGCGGTGGCCAATCCGAACGTGATTGCGGCCGGCGGCACGCAGGGCCAGGCGCCCATGGTATGGTCCGGCGGGCTTGGCTGGATCGCCGACTTCCCGGATCCGTCCGACTTCTACGGGCCGATCCTCGGCTGCGGCAGCGCGGTGGCCGGCGGCTGGAACTGGTCGTGGTACTGCAACAAGGACATCGATGCCCGCGCCCAGGCGGCGGACGCCATGCCGGTGCCGGCCAAGGCCGAGGAGCGCAACAAGGCCTGGGCTCAGATCTTCACCGACATCCAGACCAATGACGCGCCCTGGATCCCGGTCTTCAACGAACGCCGGGTGGTGGCCAAGTCCAAGCGCATGGGCGGACCGGACGAGATCTACATCGATCCGACCCGCGTCATCGATTACGAAGCGATCTATGTGAACAAATAGGTCGTTTCATTTCCCGGTGGCGGGCGTTCGTCCCGCCGTCGGCCGCCTTTTGAATGATGCCGCCTAAACGGGAGGGCGGCTTGCCAAAACCAACGAGAAGCAACCATCATGTGCGTGAAGTGCGACTACACAATCCATCGCGCCAGCCATCATTTCGGCTGGAACCGCGATTTCGAGCCGGCGCTGACCGCCAGCCCGGGTTCGACGATCCATTTCGAATGCCTCGATTCCTCCGGCGGCCAGTTCGACGCGAACTCCACCGTGGCGGATGTCTCGACTATGGATTTCGGCAAGGTCAATCCTGTGACCGGACCCGTCTATGTCGAGGGCGCTATGCCGGGCGATGCACTGAAGATCACGCTGCGCCATTTCGAACCGTCGGGCCTCGGCTGGACCGCCAACATTCCGGGCTTCGGCCTGCTCGCCGACCAGTTCCAGGAGCCGGCGCTGCACATCTGGAAATATGATGCCGCCTCGATGGCGCCGGCGCTCTATGGTCCGGGCGGGCGCGTGCCGCTGAAACCCTTCGCCGGCACCATCGGCGTGGCACCGGCCGAACCCGGCCTGCATTCTGTGGTGCCGCCGCGCCGCGTCGGCGGCAATCTCGACATCCGCGACCTTGCAGCCGGAACCACGCTCTACCTCCCGGTCGAGGTCGAGGGCGCGCTGTTCTCGATCGGCGACACCCACGCCGCTCAAGGCGATGGCGAGGTTTGCGGCACGGCGATCGAGAGCCGCATGGACGTCGAGGCGACGATCGAGCTGGTCAAGGACGCGCGGCTGGAAAGTCCGCGCTTCACCACGCCGGGGCCGGTGACCCGCCATCTCGACGAGAAAGGCTATGAGGTCACCACCGGCGTCGGGCCGGACCTGATGACCGCGGCGCGCGAGAGCGTGATGCGCATGGTCGACCTGCTCGCCGCCGACCATGGGCTGAAGCCGGTCGACGCCTACATGCTCTGCTCGGTCTGCGGCGATTTGCGCATCAGCGAGATCGTCGACATGCCGAACTGGGTCGTCTCGTTCTATTTTCCGAGGATCGTCTTCAATTGATGGCGGATGGTTCCGGACGAGGAAGAGAGGCTGTCCTGACCGTCGAGAACCTGTCGGTGGACGCGCTGACGCCTGAAGGCGCAAGGCGCGTCATCGACGGCATCAGCTTTGCGCTGGCGTCGGGCGAGACGCTCTGCCTTGCGGGCGAATCCGGCTCGGGCAAGTCCGTGACGGCGCTTTCGATCATGCGCCTGTTGCCGCGCGCCTCGCTGCGCATCGCCGGCGGCGACATCAGGCTCGAACGCCAGTCGCTCCCGCGCCTGCCGGAGCGCGCCATGCGCGACGTGCGCGGCGGCGAGATCGCGATGATCTTCCAGGAGCCGATGACGTCGCTCAACCCTGTACACTCGATCGGCGCGCAGCTGACCGAGGCGATCCGCATCCACCAGGGGGCGGAGGGTTCAAGCGTCGAGCAGCGTGCCCGCGACATGCTGGATGTCGTGCATATCAGCGGCCCGGCGCGGCGCATGAAGCAATATCCGCACGAGCTCTCCGGCGGCATGCGCCAGCGCGTCATGATCGCGATGGCGCTGTCCTGCCGGCCGAAAGTGCTTCTGGCCGACGAGCCGACGACGGCGCTCGACGTGACGGTGCAGGCGCAGATCCTCAAGCTCATGCGGGAACTGAAACGGGAGTTCGGCACCGCCATCATCCTCATCACCCATGATATGGGCGTCGTCGCCGAGATGGCCGACCGGGTGGCCGTCATGCGCGAGGGACGGATCGTCGAGGCGGGCGCCGTGCTCGACATCTTCGAGCGGCCGCAAGCCGACTACACGCGCGAGCTGCTTGCCGCCGTGCCGCGCCTCGGCGCCTTCGCGGGAACCGACGCACCGCCTCGCGTCACGGCTACCCCCCGGCCGCCGGCGCCGAACGGCGAAGCGCCCGTGCTTTCGGTGAAGAACCTGGTCGTCGACTACGGCGTTTCCGCCAGCCTGTTCCGCCGCCGCGCCTCGGAGGCGCCGGCTGTGCAGGGTGTCTCCTTCGAGATAAGGCCGGGCCGCACGCTCGGCCTCGTTGGTGAAAGCGGCTCCGGCAAGTCCACCACTGGCAAGGCCGTGCTCGGCCTCGTTCCGTTCACCGGCGCGGTGATCATCGGCGGCACGTCCATTCACGGCCTGTCGGCGAGCGCGATGCGGCCGGTGCGCCGCGCCGCGCAGATGATCTTCCAGGATCCCTACGCCTCGCTCGACCCGCGCATGACGGTGGGAGCCGCCATCGCCGAGCCGCTCGTCATTCACGGCATCGGCAGCAAGGACGATCGGCGCGAGCGCGTGGCCTCGCTTCTTGCGCGGGTCGGGCTCGAAGCCGATCACGCCTCGCGCTATCCGCACGAATTTTCCGGCGGCCAGCGCCAGCGCATCTGCATCGCACGCGCCCTGGCCCTGGAACCGAAGCTGATCGTCGCCGACGAAAGCGTCGCCGCGCTCGACGTGTCGGTCAGGGCGCGCGTGCTCGACCTGATGCTGGAGCTGCAAGAGACGCTGGGCTTAGCCTATCTGTTCATCTCGCACGACATGGCGGTGGTCGAGCGCATGAGCCACGACGTCGCCGTCATGCGCGCCGGCCGCATCGTTGAAGCCGGCCCGCGCCGCGCGGTGCTGTCGTCACCGCGCGAGGATTACACGCGCGAACTGATCGCCGCCGTGCCCATTCCCGACCCACGCGCCGCGAACGTGCAGAACTGACAATGTCCCGACCCGTCGCCGCGCGCATACCGCCGCCAGTTCCGCGGCTGGACGGCGACGGAGGCTGGCGGTGGTCAGAGCCGGCGGATTGTATGCGGCCTCTTCAGGCCGACGGCATGGCACGAAAGCATCTTCAGGCGTCCGATAGCCTGTCGTCAGCTGTTGCGGATGGCGACAAAAGTCGCGGCCTCCTTGAGCAACCCTGCCCGCTCGCCATAGGGCTCGAGCAGCGCGTGCGCCTGGTCGATCAGGCCGTGGAGCTGGCCGCGCGCCCAGTCGGGGCCGTGCAGCGAAGCGAGCGTCGCCTTGCCGGCGGCGGCGTCCTTGTTGGTCGCCTTGCCCATCTGCTTGGCGTCAGCGGTCAGGTCGAGCAGGTCGTCGGCGAGCTGGAAGGCAAGGCCGATCGCCGAGCCGAATTCGGCCAGCCGCTCGCGGTCGGCGGACGGCGCGCCGGCGACGATCGCGCCGGCCTCGCAGGCGAAGCGGATCAGCGCGCCGGTCTTCATCGCCTGCAACGTGATGATGCCTGCCTCGTCCGGCCGGTTGCGCTCGGCTTCCAGATCGAGCATCTGGCCGCCGACCATGCCGCCGGCGCCGGCCGCGCGCGCGAGCGCCAGCACGAGCGCCACTCGACGGTCGGCGGGCAATGCCGTCGCCTCGTCGGCAATGATGTCGAAGGCCAAGGTCAGCAGCGCGTCGCCGGCGAGGATCGCTGTCGCCTCGTCGAAGGCCTTGTGCACGGTCGGCTGGCCGCGGCGCAGATCGTCGTCGTCCATGGAAGGCAGGTCGTCATGGATCAGCGAATAGCAATGCACGCATTCCAGCGCCGCGGCGACGCGTAACGCCGCGTCATTGTCGGCCGAAAACAGCGCGGCACTTTCCATGACTAGGAAAGGCCGCAGCCGCTTGCCGCCGTTGAGTACGCCATGCCGCATCGCCGCCATCAAACGCTCGGGCCGCTCGATCTCACCGGTGAGCGGACGCGCGTCAAGAATCCGGCGCAGCTCGGTCTCGGCGGCGGCGGCGCGCAGGAAAAGCGCGGTTTCGAAGGCGATCCGGTCGTCTTTGCTCATGGCCGGGACCGGTAGCCGACACTCAGACATTGCGCAAGCAGGCGCGCGCCTTTATGCCGGAGGGGGCGAGGCACGGGTGGGACGGCTTGACGGAACCGATCGTCGAACATGGAAGCGAAGGGCTGGACATGGCGCGGTCGCGGCGCCTGAGCCGCGCCAGTCTGAGGCGCATCGGCCGGCGCTGCCTGGTTGTCGCGCTCGTGCTGGCGGCCATTCCGGTCGTGCTCACCTTCCTGTACCTTCCGTCCTTCGTGCATCCGATATCGACCCTTATGCTGAAGGACCTCGCGACCTTCTCCGGCTACGACCGGCGCTGGGTGTCGATCGATGACGTGGCGCCGGTGCTGGCGCATTCGGTGATCATGTCGGAAGACGGGCAGTTCTGTTTCCATCGCGGCGTCGATCTCGGCGAATTGCGTGGCGTGGTCGATGACGCGCTGGCCGGCGAGGCGACGCGCGGCGCCTCCACCATCACCATGCAGACGGTGAAGAACCTTTTCCTGTGGTCGCGGCCGCTTGGCAGTGTGCGCAAGGTGGTCGAGCTGCCTTTGGCCGTCTATTTCGATGCGGTGATGTCGAAGCGGCGGATCATGGAGATCTACCTCAACATCGCGGAATGGGGCCCGGGCATCTACGGCATCGAGGCCGCCGCGCGGCATCATTTCGGCGTATCGGCCAAACAGTTGTCGCGAAGGCAAGCCGCTCTGCTCGCCGTCAGCCTGCCCAACCCGATCGCGCGCAATCCGGCCAAGCCTGGGCCAGGATTGCGCCGGCTGGCCTCGCTGATAGAAAGGCGCGCCAGCCGGTCCGGCGCGTATGTCGGATGCCTCGATTAGGACGAAGCGGCGCCGGTTCAAAAAAATTCGCGGGTAACGCTGGCCAAAACGGCGCAAGGCGTGTATAGGCACCCGACTTTCTCAGATTATGGCCTCGATGCGGCCCTTTCGCGAGGGTTGCCGGGGCATTTTGACCATGTAGTGGAGCATATCCATGGCCGTTCCAAAAAGAAAAACCTCTCCGTCGAAGCGCGGCATGCGCCGCTCGGCCGACGCCCTCAAGGCCCCGACCTATGTCGAGGACAAGAATTCCGGCGAAATGCGCCGCCCGCACCACATCGACCTGAAGACCGGCATGTATCGCGGCCGCCAGGTTCTGGAGCCGAAGGAAAGCTGAGACGCTTCCAAGGTTTGCGACTTTCAAAAGACCGGCCCTTGGCCGGTCTTTTTGTTTTGGCGCCCTGCCGGTCCGCCGACTGGTCCCGAAGGCGGCATGAGATGGTTCCCATTGTCGAGGCCGCGCCTGGAGGGATGCGATGTCAGCCGGACAACCGGCTGACATCGTTATTTCATTAGGTCTTACAGCGTGTTCATCGCCGCCTGCGAAAAACCTTGACGGCGCGCTTGCCGCGGATTTTACAAGAGGGGGTGCCCTGATTGGAGTCGCCCAGATGTTCGGTGCCATCCCGCTGCTGATCGTGCCTTTCGTCCTCTACAATCTGGGCCTGCTCGGATTGTTCGGCGGCGGCGACGATCCCTGGATGACCGAGATGTTCTCCTTCCGCATGATGTCGGGCGGCGTCTTCTCGATGACGCTGGGCGACCTGATGGTGCTGATCGGGCTGATCTTTCTATTCGTCGAAATCTCGAAATCGGTGCGCACGACCAATGCCTCGATCCTGGATCACCTTCTGTCGACGCTGGTCTTCATCGCCTTTCTCGTCGAGTTCCTGCTGGTGAAGGGCGCAGCGCACTCCGTCTTCTTCACACTGATGATCATCGCGCTGTTCGACGTTCTGGCCGGCTTCTCGGTGTCGATGCGCTCGGCAAGTCGCGACATCAATCTGAACTAGTCCGGCGATTGGCGGAGACTTCCCGGCTCGCGCGGGCCACGGCAGCGCGATAGATTCCGGCAGCCAACGTGGCTGAACCTGTCAAGATCGGCTGACTGCTGAACCAGATCGTCACCTGCCGTCGTATCTCACCGCATGAACCTCATCGGCGCCGCGCTCCTCTTCCTCATCGCGCTCCTCTTTGCCCTGGCCGGCATCACCCGCGCCGGCGTCTGGCTGATCGAGCGACGCAGTCCGCCGGCCGGCGAGTTCGCCGAGGTCAACGGCGCGCGCATCCATTATGCCCATATCCCGGCGCCTGCCGACGCCGACCTGGCGCCGCTCGTCTTCATCCATGGCGCCAGCGCCAACCTCAAGGACCAGATGCTGCCGCTGAAGCCGCTGCTCGAGGGCCGCGCCGAGATGCTGTTCCTCGACCGCCCGGGCCTCGGCTGGTCGCGGCGCGGCAACAACGAAACTCTGGCCGCGCAGGCCGATACGATCGCCGGGCTGATGGACCGCCTCGGCATTGCAAAGGCCATTGTCGTCGCCCATTCCTTCGGCGGCGCGATCACCACGGCCTTCGCTCGCCAGCATCCTGAAAAGACGCTGGGTCTGGTCTTCCTCGCCCCCGCCACGCACCCATGGCCAGGCGGCGCGACCGCCTGGTATTACAAGCTCACCGCCACGCCGGTGGTCGGCTGGCTGTTTTCGGAAACGCTCGCCTGCCCGGCCGGCATGCTGCGGATCGGCGATGCGACTGCTTGCGTCTTCTCCCCCAACACCCTGCCGGACTTTTATCTCCAAAACGCCTCGATCCCGCTGGTGCTCAGGCCATCCGCCTTCCGCGCCAACGCTCGCGATGTCGCCCAGCTCCACGACTATGTCCGGACCGCCTCGCCCGCTTACCGGGAGATCAAGGCGCCGACCGTCGTCATCTCGGGCGACCGCGACAAGGTGGTCTACGCGACGATCCACTCCGTCGGCCTCGAGCGCGACATTCCCGGCGCCGAACTGGTTTGGGTCCGCAATCTCGGCCATAAGCCGGACTGGATCGCACCCGATCTCGTGGTCGGCGCGATCCGGAAGGTCGCGGGCGAAGATGTCGATCTACAAGCGATAGCCAAGGCCGTGGAGGGCCGGATTGCCGGCGACGCCTACAATGACGGCAAGTGCCCCGACATCAAGGTGCCCGACGCCGAGCTCGCGCCGACCTGAAACTTCGGTAATCAGCTCCTGAACGCTTGGGCGGGTACGGCTAGCTGTGCCGAGATTCAGGTTAGGCCGAGCCGGAGTCTAAGACGGGCGCGAAGCGACCAAACTGGATGGCTTCGAGAACCGGAGCGGAGCGTACTTAAAGTACACACCGGAAGCGCAGGAAGCCGCTACTTGCAGGCCGGCCTCATCTGAATATCGGCATACCTAATGCGTCTCAGACCCGATATACGCAATACGCAGCATATTGGTCGATCCGGGTGTCCTGAGCGGCACGCCGGCCGTGATGATGACACGGTCGCCAGGCTTGCCGAAACCTTCTTCCAGCGCGATGCGGCAGGCCCGGTCGACCATGTCGTCGAGGTCGGTAGCGTCCTCCGAAACCACGCAATGCGTGCCCCACAGCAGCGACAGGCGGCGCGCGGTGTTGAGGATCGGCGACAGCGCCACGATCGGCACCTGCGGGCGCTCGCGCGCGGCGCGCAGCCCGGTGGTGCCGGACGCGGTGTAGGAAATGATCGCCGATAGTTTCAGCGTCTCGGCGATCTCGCGAGCGGCGAGCGAGATGGCGTCCGCACCGGTCGCCTCGGGTTCAGAACGCTGCGCGTTGATGATGCCGGCATAGGTCGGGTCCGTTTCGACCTTGGTGGCGATGCGGTTCATCATGCCAACCGCCTCGACCGGATAGGCGCCGGCCGCGGATTCGGCCGAAAGCATGATCGCATCGGCGCCCTCGAACACCGCTATTGAAACGTCGGAGACCTCGGCTCGGGTCGGCACCGGCGCGGTGATCATCGATTCCAGCATCTGTGTGGCGATCACCACCGGCTTGCCGGCGCGCCGCGCCGCGCGCGTGATCTGCTTCTGGATGCCGGGCACGGCTTCGATCGGCATCTCGACGCCGAGATCACCGCGGGCGACCATCAGCGCGTCGGAGAGCTCGATGATCTCGGGGAGCCTGGCGACCGCCTGCGGCTTCTCGATCTTGGCCATGATCAGCGCGCGGCCGCGCGCGATCTTGCGGGCTTCCGCCAGATCCTCCGGCCGCTGCACGAAGGACAGCGCCACCCAGTCGACGCCGGTGGCAAGCACCGCGTCGAGATCGGCGCGGTCCTTGTCGGTCAGCGCGCCGACCGGCAGGTCGGTATCGGGCAGGCTGACGCCCTTCTTGTCGGAGATGCCGCTGCCGGCGACGACCGTGCAGGTGATCGACTTGCCGTCGGCCTTCAGAGCCTTCAGCTCCAGCTTGCCGTCGTCGATCAAAAGTCTGTGACCGGCCTCGACCGAGCTCAGGATTTCGGGGTGCGGCAGGTACACACGCTTCGACGTGCCGGGTTCCGGATTGTCGTCGAGCGTGAAGGTCTGGCCGACAGTCAGCGCTTCCTTGCCGTTGACGAACTTGCCGACCCTGAGCTTCGGGCCCTGCAGGTCGGCAAGAATGCCGATCGGCCGGCCGACGGCGGCCTCGACCGCGCGGATGCGCCCGACCAGCGTGCGCATCAGCTCGTGGTCGGTATGGCTCATATTGATGCGGAAGACATCGGCGCCGGCTTCGAAGAGCTTTCTTAGCATCTCCTCCGAAGAGGAAGCAGGACCGATGGTGGCGAGGATCTTGACCTTGCGGTTGCGTCTCATTGACTGTTTGTTCCCGGAGCGGGGGCCGCTGCTGGCGCGCCTCCCGTTGCGGGCTCGTCGGTCAGTTGGACCATCCAGCTGGCCTGCTCGCCCGTGTCATATTCCTGAAATCCGGCGCGTTGGAAGCCCCGGGCGACGCAATCATTCACGCCGGCGATCTTGAACTCTTTTTCGGCGACACACATGTTGATCGGGCCGTCCCAGCGCCCGCCACGCTCGGCGTCTTCTGCGTAAAGATAGTAAAACCTTGATGACAGCGGACCCTCGATCAGCGTCTTGCAGGTCGATCCTTCGATGTGCCACCAGCCCTCGGTGATCCAGCCGGCCTTCGCGCGATAGCCGATGCCGACGCCCACCAGATTTTGCGTTGCGTTGCAAACGCGGAAGTCGGCCCGGGCCGGCGAGGTCGCGGCTATCGCGAAAAATCCCGCGCCGACGATCAGCAACGGCAGGGCCAGGCGCTTGCGCAGCCGGCCGACAAAACCCATCGCAGATCCCCTTGCGAACCACATTTGCATCTCTCGAAGCCCCTTTTCAGCAAACTCCGGTCGCATGTCAACGCGCCGTTTTGTTCAATTCCAATCGATTTAGAAGGGCCCGTCGCGCAAATTCTCCCCGCGCCGGGGATTTTTTGCGGAAACCTTGGCCAAACAACGGCATTGCGCCGGCGTCCTCTTCGTGGAAAGACGATACCACAGCGAAGCCGCCACACCCTTTTCAGCCGATGACCCGATCCACAGTTTTCACGCCGTTCGACATTGTCGAGGGCGACCGCAAGAAAGGCGTCGTGCTTCTGGCCGACCACGCCCGCCGCGACCTGCCGGAGGAGTATGGCAGTCTCGGTTTGCCGGCCGCCGAATTCGACCGTCACATCGCCTATGACATCGGCGTCGAGACGGTGACGCGCGAGCTCGCGGCCGCGCTCGACGCGCCGGCGGTGCTGGCCGGCTTCTCGCGGCTGTTGATCGACCCCAACCGGGGCGAGGACGACCCGACCATGATCCGTCAGCTCTATGACGGCACCGTGGTGCCGGGAAATTATCCGATCGCTCCGGAGGAGCGCGAGCGGCGGCTCGACCGCTTCTACCGGCCCTATCACGACGCCGTCGGCGCGATGATCGCCTCCGTCGTCCACGCCTCGGGCAAGGCGCCGTTCATCCTATCCGTCCATTCTTTCACGCCGGCGATGCAGGGCTTTGTCCGCCCCTGGCATGTGGGCGTCCTGTGGGACCGCGACGACCGCGTTGCGCGGCCGCTGATCGACATGCTGGCGCAGGACAAGTCCCTCGTCGTCGGCGACAACGAGCCCTATGACGGCGCGCTGCGCGGCGACACCATGTTCCGCCATGCCATCGTCAACGGCTACGCGCATGCGTTGATCGAGATCCGCCAGGACCTGATCGCCGACCGCGCCCGGGCGCTCGCCTGGGCTGAGCGGCTGGCGCCCATCGTTGACGCCATCGACCGCCGTGCCGATATACACGAGGTGAAAATGTTCGGCTCGCGCACCGGGCCGGTGTAAGCAGGCTGACAGTCCTGGAGTTTTCCGAGATGACCGAACTCAGCGACGACCAGAAGCGCGACTTCGAGGCAGCCGCCTTCCGCCGGTTGGTGACGCATCTGCGCGAACGCGGCGATGTCCAGAACATCGACCTGATGAACCTCGCCGGCTTCTGCCGCAACTGCCTGTCCAACTGGTATCGCGAGGCCGCCGAAGCCGAGGGCGTGGCGCTGTCGAAGGATGCATCGCGCGAGATCATCTACGGCATGCCCTATGCCGAATGGCAGGCGCTCAACCAGACCGAGGCTTCAGAAGCCAAGAAGGCAGAGTTCGAGGCCAAGCGGCCGAAGGATCACTGATAGGCCGAGCGCCTTCGCGCCGTCGTCATTCCAGGGCGAAGCAAGGAGCGAAGCGACGCGCGAAGACCCTGGAATCCATTCCGTGACGGCTGTCGAAAAATGCCGCGGTCCAGAATATCGTAACGGTACAACCCCAGAGAACATTCTGCGCCGCAGCGGCGCTCCCAGGGAACGGCATGGATCCTCGGGTCTGCGCGCGTCGCTTCGCTCCTTGCTCCGCCCGTGGATGACGAACGGAGAGGCGCTTCTGCCAAACCTCCGAAGCTGCAGCCTGCCAAGAACGACGGTGACCCTCGGCCGCCCCTTGGTCCAAGCACTTCCACATCACGGTCCTTGACTGCAAATTGAATCGATCTAATTTGCCGCGCGAATCATTTTACATGGCGGATTTCAGACCATGACCTTGCAAACCACGATGCAGGCCGCGACGCGCGGCCGCTGGGCCGTCGCCGGTATCTTCCTCGCCAATGGTTTTCTGACCGGCAGTTGGGCGCCGCAGATCCCGGTGTTCCTCACCCGGCTCGACATCACCCGGTTCACGCTCGGTCTGCTGATCCTCCTGTTCGGCGTCGGCGCGGTCATTGCCATGACATGGTGCGGCCACCTCATTTCCAGGCATGGCTCGCGCAGCGTGACGCGCTGGTTCGGCATCTGCGGCAGCTTCGGCCTGCTGGTCGTGGCGCTCGCGCCCAACGTTCCCCTGGCGGCGATAGCCATGCTCATCTTCGGCGGTTCGATCGGCGGCATGGATGTCGCGATGAACTCGAATGCCGTGGTGGTGGAAAGAAGGCTCTCCCGGGCGATCATGTCGTCTTCGCATGGCTTCTGGAGTCTGGGCGGCTTCGCCGGCGGCGCGCTCGGCGGCTATTCGATTCAGAATTATGGTTATCTTCCCCACGCCGTCGCGACGACGGTGATCGCCTTTGCCGTGATCGCCTTTGCCATTCGCTATCTCATCGCCGAGGACCGGCCGCAGCCTGTCGAGCACCAGAAATTCACGCTGCCCCGACACACCGCCGTCTATCTGGTCGGGCTGATGGCGCTGCTCACCATGATCTCGGAAGGCGCGGTGCTCGATTGGGCGGCGCTCTTCCTGCATCAGGAGCTGGGCGCCGACCTCGCGGTCGCCGGTCTCGCCTATGCCGCCTTTTCCGGCGTCATGGCGCTGATGCGCTTCCTGGGCGATGGCGTGCGCAACCGCTTCAGCGCCGTGTCGACGCTGCGCGGCTCGGCGCTGGTCGCCGCTGCCGGCATGCTGGTCGCCGGCCTCTCGTCCTCGCCTTACCTCGCCATCGCCGCCTTCGCCTTCTGCGGCTTCGGCATCGCCAACATGGTGCCGATCCTGTTCTCGGCCGGCGGCAACCAGGAAGGCATGTCTTCCGGCACCGGCATGAGCGTGGTCACCACCATGGGCTATTCGGGCATATTGGTGGCGCCGTCGGCAATCGGCTTCGTCGCGGAGCATTCGAGCTTCGGGCCGATCTTCATTGCGCTTTCCGGCCTGCTGGTCATCGTGCTCCTGATGGCGGGCCTTGCTCACCGCGCCGAATTCGCTCCCGAACCCGTGCCGGCCGAATAGCGCTTCAGCTCCTCGTGCAGGAAATCCGCCACGCGGCGGATGCGCATGCTGGTGCGTATGTCGCGATGCATGGCGAGCCAGACGGGCAGGACCGGCAGCGGCACGTCCGGCAACAGCTTTTCCAGGTCGGGATCGCGGTCGGCCAGCGGCTCCTGGCCGAGGCCGATGCCGTTGCCGGTCCGCACCGCTTCCCACAGCACGATCTGATTGTCGGTCCTAAAGCGGAAATGGCTGCGGCCGACCGGAATGCCAAACGATGTGAAGCCGCGAATGATCTCGTCGCTGCGGTCGAAGCCGACCAAGGCGTGATCGGTGAGGTCGGCGGATTTTTCCGGCCGGCCGCGCCGGTCGAGATAGACGCTCGCGGCGCATAGGCAGAGCGGAATGTCGGTCACCTTGCGCGCCACCAGCTCATTCTGCGCCGGCCTGACCATGCGGATGGCGATGTCGGCGTCGCGGCGCAAGAGATTCTCGACCTGGTTGGAGGCGACGATCTCGACCTCGATGCCCGGCTCCTCCTCGCCGAGCCGCGCCATCATCTGCGGCAGCACGAAGGCGGCGACCACTTCCGAGGCGGCGATGCGCACCGTGCCCTCTATCGCCTCGACCGACCCCAGCGCCAGCAGCGAGAACGCATTGGCCTGCTCGTTGACCGCCCGCCCGCGCTCGTAGAGCGTGCTGCCCGCTTCCGTCAGCTCGTAGCCGCGACGTCCGCGCCGGAACAGTGTGACGCCAAGTGCCGCCTCCAGCTCTGCAATGTGGCGGCCAAGCGTCGGTTGGCTGGCCGCGAGCCGGCGCGCGGCGCCCGACAGACTGCCGGTCTCGGCGACTGCGACAAAACTCTTGATCAGGTTCCAGTCGAATTCCTTCATTCATTTTTGAATAACAGAACGCCGACTTCAGTCAATTTCAATTCGTCCATGAAGGTACCAGATTGCAGAGGCAAACGCACACAACGGAGAGAACAGATGACCAAGATCGCAATCCTCGGCGCCAATGGCCGGCTCGGCCGCGTGGTCGGCAAGGCCTTCATCGACGCCGGCTTCGACGTCCGCGCTGTCACCCGCACCGGAAAAGTGCCGGCCGAACTGCAGGGCGCCACCGCGGTTACCGGCGACGCGCTGGATCGCCAATCCCTGATCCGCGCCACCCAAGGCGTCGACATCATCTTCAACGGCCTGAACCCGATCTACACTGATTGGGGCAAGTGCATGCCGATGGCCGAGAACGTCATGGCCGCCTGCCGCGAAAACGGCGCGCTGCATCTCTTCCCGGGCACGGTCTACAATTACGGCTCGCCGATGCCGCAGGTGATCACGGAGGCGACGCCGTTCCATCCGACCACCGAGAAGGGCCGTATCCGCTGCGCCATGGAAGACCTGTTTCGCGGCGAGGCCGAAGCCGGCCGGGTGCGCACCATCGTCCTCAGAGCCGGCGACTTCTTCGGCGGCACTGGCTCAGGCTCCTGGTTCGACCTCGTCGTCGCCGCCAAGATGGAGAAGGGCGTCTACACCGCGCCCGGCCCGGCCGACCTGACGCATGAATGGGCCTACCTGCCGGACTTCGCCGTCGCCTTCGTCGGCCTGGCGAAGAACCTCGACAAAACGGGCTTCTTCGAAGCCATCAACTTTCCCGGCCACGCCATCACCGACCTCGATATGAAGGCGGCAGCCGAGAAGGCGCTAAACCGCAAGCTGAAGCTCTCCTTCATGCCCTGGTGGGTGCTGCACGCTGGCAGCCCGTTTGTCGCCATGTGGCGAGAGATCGTGTCGATGTCCTATCTGCGTTTCGAAGCGCACCGGCTGGTATCGACTCGGCTGGAAAAGATCATCGGCGAAATCCCGCATACCCCGCTCGATGAAGCGGTGAAGCAGGCCTTGCAGGATATCGGCATCGCCGTTGCGGCATCGCGTCTGGCTGCTTGATCCAAAGCTCCAACGAAATGAAACGGCCGGGTTTCAAAGCCCGGCCGCAATTCATTGAAGATCAGATTCTGCCCATCAGCAGCAGGATGAGCAGCACGACCAAAATGACGCCCACGATGCCAGAAGGGCCGTAGCCCCAGGAGCGCGAATGCGGCCATGCCGGCACGGCGCCGATCAAGATCAGGATCAGGATTATTACGAGAATTGTGCCGATCGTCATGAAAAATCCTCGCCGAATGGTTGAACTTCGAGGGAACAATGCAAAAAGCCGCCCGGTTGTTCCGGACGGCTTCTTGCACTGCCTATCTGGAAAAGCTCTATTCCGCGGCTTTCGGGAAGGCTTCCGTCGGCTCGACGCCGGCATCGCCAGCGGGCGCGTTGGTCGAGACCTTGCCCTTGCCGCGCCGGAACAGGCGGCCGAACCAGTTGCGCCTTGCGCCCGGCTTTACCTTGGCGCGGGTGAAAACCATCAGCATCGACGGCGTCACCACCAGCGTCAGCAGCGTGGCGAAGGACAGACCGAAGACGATCGCCGAGGACAGCGATATCCACCATTGCGTCGACGGCGCGTTGATCGTCGTCTCGTGATGGAAGATTTCAAGGCCGAGGCCGAAGGCGATCGGCAGCACGCCGAGGATGGCCGACACCGCCGTCAGCACCACCGGGCGGGCGCGCTCGCGGCAGGTCTGCAGCACCGCGTCCATCTTGTCCCAGCCTTCCTCGCGCAGCCGGTCATAGGTGTCGATGAGCACGATGTTGTTGTTCACCACCACGCCGGCCAGAGCGATGACGCCGATGCCAGACATGACGATGCCGAAGGCCTCGCCTGTCAGAAGCAAGCCGAGGAACACGCCGATCGTCGCCATGACCACGCAGGACAAGACAAGCCACACGCTGGTGAACTTGTTGAACTGCGCCAAGAGCACCAGGAAGATCAGGAAGATCGCCGCGCCAAAGGCCTTGCCGAGGAAGGCGCTGGCTTCCGCGCTGTCCTCGTTGGAGCCGGCGAGCTTCCAGCGTATGCCGCTGCCGAGATCCATGTCGGCGACGGCCTTGGTGACCTGCTCCTGCACCGCCGCGACCTGCGCGCCGGCGCTGACATTGGCCTGCACGACCACGGTGCGCGCGCCGTCGATGCGGTTGAGGATGCCGACAGTCGGCTCGGGCTTGCGCACGACGAAGTTCGAGATCGGCACCGACCCTTGCGAGGTCTGCACGCGAAGCTCGTCGAGCGTCGACAGCGTGCGCCGGTCTTCTGGCAGGCGCAGCCTTATGTCGACCGCGTCGTCGGCGCCGGCCGGCCGGTATTCCGAGAGCTTGAGGCCATTGGTCACCAACTGCACCACCGTGCCAACCGAGGTCGGGCTGATGCCGTATTGCGCCGCCTTGGCGCGGTCGACCTCGAGCGCCCAGTCGACGCCAGGCGGCGGCAGGCCGTCCGAAATATCGATGACATTGGGGATCGTGGCGATGCGCGCCGCCACCGCGCGCGCCTTGTCGTCGAGCCCGGCCGGATCGGCGGCCGACAGCCGGATTTGGATCGGCTTGCCGGTCGGCGGGCCGGCTTCCGGAACGCGCACCTCGACATCGACGCCGGGAATGCCGGCCATCACGCCGCGCAGATCATCGAGGATCTGGTTGGCGGATTTGCGCTGGCGCCAGTCGACGAACTCGTACTGGATGACCCCGACCACGTCTTCGGGAATGTCCTGGCCGCCGCCCTGGGTCTTGCCGACGCGCGTATAGACCGACTTCACGCCGGGCCAGCCGAGCAGCCGGTTTTCCGCCGTCTTGGTGGCGGCGTCCATTTCGGCCAGCGAAAGATTGCCGCGCGCATGCACATAAAGCAGGCCGTAATCCGGCTCCACGCTCGGGAAGAACTCGACGCCCGCGCCATATTTCGAATAGGCGAAGCCGACGCCGACCAGAAGCCCGACGGTGAGCAGGATGATGGTGATCGGGAAGCGCACCGCCTGCTTGACCACGGCCATGTACCAGCCGTCGCGATTGCCTTCCTCGTGATGCTCCGGCGCCTTGGCGAAGATCGCGCCCAAAGTCGGCGCGAAGACCAGCGCGTAGAGCATCGAGGCCGACAGCGTCACGATCAGCGTGATCGGCATGTATTTCATGAAGTCGCCGATGATGCCGGGCCAGAACAAGAGCGGCGAGAAGGCGGCGATGCGCGTCATCGTCGCCGCGATGACCGGGCCGGCCATGCGCTTGGCGGCCAGCGCGAAGGCGTCCGCCTTCGGCATGCCCTCGCTCATGCGCCGTTCGGCGAATTCGGTGACGATGATGGCGTCATCCACCAGCATGCCGACAGCCAGGATGAGGCTGAACAGCACGATCATGTTGATCGTGTAGCCCATCATGGCGAGCAGCAGGATGCCCATCAGGAAGGATGACGGGATGGCAAGGCCGATGAGCAGCGACGCGCGTCCCGACAGCGCGTACAGGATGACGATGAACACCAGGATGACCGCGATCATCACATGGTTCTGCAGGTCGCCGAGCAGCTGGTTGACGAAGACGGACTTGTCCTGCGTGTAGGTGACATGCATGCCCTCGGGCATCGTCTTGATGAAATTGTCCGACACTTCCCTGACATGGGCCAGGGTGTCGATGAGATTGGCGCCGATGCGCTTCTTCACTTCGATGGCGATGGCCGGCTTGCCGTCGAGCCGGGTCACCGTCTCGGCATCCTTGAAGGTCGAGCGGATGGTGGCGACATCCTTGGCCTGGACCACGGCGTTCGGCGTGGCGACCACCGGCAGGTTGGCGACATCTTCCGGCGTCTCGATCAGCGACGGCACCTTGACCGCATATTTGCCTTCCGAGCCCTCGAGATTGCCGGCCGCGACCAGGCTGTTCGAGGAAGCGACGCCCTGGATCACCTGATCGAGCTGCAGCCCGTAGGAGGAAAGCTTGACCGGGTCGATGACAACCTCGACGAGGTCGTCGCGCGCGCCCTGCAGCGAGCCTTCCAGCACGCCCGGCACTTCCTCGATGCGGTCGCGCAGCTCGCGCGCGGCGGCTGTCAGCACGCGCTCCGGCACATCGCCGGAAAGCGTCACGACCAGGACCGGGAATTCCGAGACATTGACCTCGTTGACCGTCGGCTCCTCGGCCGCTTGCGGCAGGTCGGCCTTGGCGTCCTGCACCTTGCTGCGCGTGTCCTGCAGCGCCGTCGCGAGATCGGTCTGCGGCTGGAATTCGACCAGCACGTAGCCGCCGCCCTGGAAGGCGGCAGAGCGCATCTCCTTCAGCCCCTTGAGGCTCTTGAGCTTGCTCTCCATTGGCCTCAGCAGCAGCCGCTCGGAATCCTCCGGAGAAATGCCCTGATAGATCAGGCTGACATACATCATCGGAATCGGAACGTCCGGCTCCGCTTCCTTCGGTGTCGACTGATAGGCGACCCAGCCTGCGACGAGCAGGAACAGCAGCGCCGATATTGTGAGGCGGGCGTTGTTGATGGCGAGTCTGACAATATCCATGACTTCGGCCTGTTATGCTTCCAAGGCTGCGGACCGCCGTCGCGGGATTGGCCCGGCGACGGACGCGTCGTGCTTTACTGCGTGCCGGCGGTGGCTTCGCCGATCAGCTTGCTGATGGTCGCCTGGTCGGCCTCGACGGGCTTCACCAGGTCGCCTTCCTTCACCAGCTCCTGGCCGGCGACGATGATGCGCGCATCTTCCGGAATGCCGCCCAGCACCAGGCCGTGCGGCGTGTCGTCGACGAGATCGATCGGGAAGAAGGCCACCTTGTCGTCCTTGCCGACGGCGCGGATGCCGAGGTCGCCCTTGTCGCCGAGCGTCACCACCGAACGCGGCAGCATGACCGCATTGGTCGGCTCGGCGCTGAGCGTGATCTCGGCCGTCATGCCGGCGGGGATGGAACCGTCGCCATTGGGGATCGCCACTTCGACGCGGAAGGTGCGGGTCTGCGCCGAGGCATCGCGGCTGATGTAGCGCACGGTGCCGGTGACCTTCTGGTCGTTGACGAGGCGCACATCGGCCTGGTCGCCGGTCTTGACGTAGCGCAGGTCGCGCTCGCTGATCTCGCCGCGCGCGATCACCGGATCGAGCTTCAGGATCGTCGCCACCTCGCCGCCCTGCATCACCGAGCTGCCGAGCTCCACCGGGATGCGGTCGATGACGCCGTCGAACGGCGCCTTCACCTCATTGCGGTCGAGCTCCGCTTGCGCGGTATCGAGCTGCGATTGCGCGAGCGTCAGGTTGGAGCGGGCAGTGTCGAGCTGCAGCTTCGGCAGATTGCCGGTGTTGGCCAATCGCTCGGCGGCGTCCAGCTCGGCCTTGCGCTGCACAAGCAACTGCTTGGCGTTGTCGACATTGGAGATCTTCTCCTCGGCCGCGAGCATCAGCACGAGGTCGCCGGTCTTGACATGGTCGCCCTGCTTGACCGGCAGCTTTTCGATGACGCCGGCGACCCGCGTCGCCAGCACGGCGCGCTTGTCGGCCTCGGTCAGGCCGGAGATGCGGATGGCGCGTGCGAAGGTCTTGCGCGGCGGCGTCACCACCGCGACGGTGCGCGGCGCCGCCTTCGGCTCAGCCTCGGCTGTCTTCGCCTTGGCGGCCTCCGGCTGGCCGGCGCCGGCCTGTTTGTCGGTCGTGACCGACTTGTCCGCGGCGCTGCCGACGGAGGAAAATTCGCCCGTTCCCATCCAGGCCGCGAAACCGATGAGCACGGCAATGGCTGCAAGCTTGTGAAACCTGATTTTCGGCATCGTCATTTTTCCGTAGCAGGACCTGGCGAGGTCGGCGCTTCCGACTTGGGCGCGCGGCCGATATGGGTGTGCGCGGGGCCTAGTTCAATTTGCCGTGATCGGCGGACGCGCGCTTCTACCTGAAAGTTGCGGCGCAATATAGTCGGAAAAGTTGCGGGAACATTGCGGCGAGGAACGCTGTACCTCCACAAACACGAGCGTTTCTGCCAGCCGGTTGGCACTTTTGCCGGCGCGCCGGCAGGTTTCCCCAAGGTTACTGGCAGCAGCCGTCAGCATGATGCGCAACTTCTCCGGAAATGACCGCCGCCATCGGCCGAAAACGCATCAATCGCCAGCGATAATGCTGTGAGTTGCTGTCAAGTAATAAGGTTCAGCAGCCGGAAAAGCCGCTCGAACGTCTTGCCGTAGGGTGGCCGTAAAAGGCTTGCGGCACTAAAGCGGGACTGGTGAAAGATCGGCTTCTCCTTGCTGAAGGTGCTGAAGGTTCCAAAGCCCCATTCGCCATGGTAGGCACCCATGCCGCTGGCGCCGACGCCGCCGAATGGCTGCCGTTCCTGCACAAGGTGCATCATGCAGTCGTTGACGGTCACGCCGCCGGCCACCGTTTCCCGCATCATCCTCCGGCGATTGCCGCTGTGCTTGCCGAACCAGTAGAGGGCAAGCGGACGGTCTCCACGATTGACGTGACCGATGGCCTCGTCGACCGTGCCATATTCGACGATCGGCAGCACCGGCCCGAAAATCTCCTCGCGCATCAGCCGCAGATTGTCGCCCGCGTTGCGCACCAGCACCGGCGCCATCTTGCGGTCACTGACGCCGAGCGTCTCGTTTGCCGGATTGACTTCGGTGATATCGGCGCCGCTGTCGCGCGCTTCGGCGACCATGTCGCTCAGCCGCCGGTGATGCCGCTCGCTGACGATCGCCGTATAGTCGGGGTTGTCGCCGAGGCGCGGGTAGAGCTTAGCCATGGCGACCGCGAATTTGGCCGCGACAGCCGCGCCCTGGCCTTGCGGGACCATCAGATAGTCCGGCGCGATGCAGGTCTGGCCGGCATTGAGCAGCTTGCCATAGGCGACGCTGGCGACCGCCGCGTCGAGATCGCAGGACGGATCGAAGATCGCCGGGGACTTGCCGCCGAGTTCCAGCGTCACCGGCGTCAGATTGGCGGCGGCGGCCAGCGCCACCTGGCGGCCGACGGCGGTCGAGCCGGTGAACAGGAGGTGGTCGAACGGCAACGACACGAACGCCTTGCCGACATCGGCGTCGCCCACCATCAAGGCGACCTCGTCGGCGGCGAAATATTTCTCGACCAGGCTGGCAAGCAGGTCCGAAAACTTCGGCGTCAGCTCAGACGGCTTGATCATGACGCGGTTGCCGGCCGCGAGTGCGGCGGTCGCCGGCGCGACGGCGAGTTGGAACGGATAATTCCAGGGCGAGACGATGCCGACGACGCCGAGCGGCTGCGGCAAGAGGCGGTTGCGTCCAGGCAGGAACGGCAGGCTGGTGGCGACGCGGCGCTCGCGCATCCAGGCGCTGAGATGCGACAGCGCATGCCTGATTCCGGCGCGCACGACGAACAATTCGGCGAGCCGCGTTTCCTCAGCCGAGCGGGCGGAGAAATCGCTGTCGATCGCCGCGCAGATCTCGGCCTCATGCTTTTCGGTGAGCGCCAGCAGACGCTTCAGCCGGTCCTTGCGCACATCCAGCGTCGGGAACGGCTCCTTCTCGAAGGCCCGGCATTGCGCTTCAAACCGGACGCCAAGAGCGTTCTGCCTTGTCTGCAGCATCGCAACCTCCCCTTTACGTTCAGGTAAGACTACATCGCGCCGCAGGCATGATCCAGCGCCCTCCCGGTTCCGTTGGGGAAGATGCTGACAGCCGGAACGGATTTCCTGACAGGCATGGAAGACCTTAAGCGCGACGTCGCGCCGACTCCGGCTTGATATGCGCGGCGAGGAACTCCTTCACCCGGCGCCCCGGCGCCGGGCCGCGCAACGGCTTGAAGCCGTCGTCGAGCTCGCCTGAAAGATCGAGTGTCGGCCGCTGGCCGACGGCGTCGTAATTCTCTTCCAGCCAGTCGCTTGCAGCACTTCGGCCGAGGTCGCGCAGATAGGCGATGAAAGCCCATTCGGCATTGACCTTGGACGACGCGGAGAGGTCCTTGAAGGCCTCGTCGGCATCAATGCGGTGCATGCGGATGTCGCGATATTCGCCATGCGGCAGCCGTCCGGCCGCGATCAGTTCCTTGACGAAGGCGATCGAACGGAATTCGCGCAGCAGCCCGGCATTGAAGGTGATCTCGTCGATGCGGTTCTGGATCTCATTGGCGCTTTTCGGCGTGCCTTCGCGCACCACCGGATTGATCTGCACCAGGAGCACATCCTCGGTGACCGCCGCCTTGAAGAACGGAAAGAGGGCCGGATTGCCGCCATAGCCGCCATCCCAATAGGGCACGCCCTTGATCTCGACGGCGCGGAACAATTGCGGCAGGCAGGCCGACGCCATCACCGTGTCGAGGTCGATCTCGCCGTCGGAGAAGACGCGCAGCTGTCCGGTCTCGACATTGGTCGCCGAGATGAACAGCTCCATCGACTTGCAGGCGCGCACATTGCCGAAGTCGATCTCCTTCGCCACCACGTCGCGCAGCGGGTTGAGGCCGAGCGGATTGGCGACATAGGGCGAGAATACGCGCGACATCGTGTCGAAGAAGAGATAGCCCGGCGTGTTCTCGATCGACCAGTTGCCCCAAGCGACGTCCCACGGCATGCGCTGCACCGGGCTGAAACGGCCCTTCGAGGCCACCGCCCGCCAGAAATCATCGAGCTTCTTTCGCGCGCCTTCCACGCCGCCGCGGACGAAGCCGTCAGCCAGCGCCACCGCGTTCATGGCGCCGGCGCTGGTGCCGGACACCGCCGCGATCTCCAGCCGCCCGTCCTCCAGCAGACGGTCGAGCACACCCCAGGAGAAGGCGCCATGCGAGCCGCCGCCCTGCAGCGCGACGTTGATCTTCTTCTTTTCCTCCGCCTTGCCGTTCTTCGCCATGGCGTTCCTTGATGCGCTGGCCTGCCCTTGCGTCATTTGCAAAGGGCGGCTTCTGCCTGCCTATGTTGCAGTGCAGCATATAGGGACGAACCAAGGCAAGAACACGAACACACAAGCGTGATCGGATAAATTTTTGTCCATGCGAAAGCTCTTTCCTCGCCCCACGAAAGTGGGGAGAGGCGGCCCGGCGCAGCCGGGACGGAGAGGGGCCTTCTCGACCGTCGAAATTTGCTTTGGGAACCTCGGCAGACCGGGGATTCATCGGCACTTCGCCGGAAGAGCCGCTGCTTCACGGCCGGCGTCCCCCTCTCCGTCCCGGCTTCGCCGGGCCACCTCTTCCCCGCGTTGCGGGGGCGAGGAAGCAAGGTCAAGCCACCAGATCCGGCACCGGCCCGACATAGTGCGACTGCGGCCTGATCAGCCGCCCGGTAGCCTGCTGCTCGCGGGCGTGCGCGATCCAGCCGGCGACGCGGCCGGCGGCGAAGACGTTGGAGAATGCCTCTTTCGGGAAGCCGACCGCTTCGAGCAGAAGCGCGGTGTAGAACTCGACATTGGTCTGGATCGAACGCTGCGGCTTGGCGATCCTGAGCACTTCGAGCGCCGCCTGCTCCACGGTCTCGGCGAAAGCCAGCCGGCTGCCCATCTTCTTGCTGCTTGCTTCGTTGCGGGAACCAAGCTGTCGGACGACCGCCTTCAGCGCGTCGGCGCGCGGATCGCGCACGCGGTAGATGCGATGGCCGAAGCCCATGATGCGCTCGCCATGCGCGATCTCGGCGCTGAGCCAGGCGGTCGCGTCGCCGCTGGCCTCGATGGCGTCGAGCATCTCGATCACCGGCCCCGGCGCGCCGCCATGCAGCGGACCCTTCAGCGCGCCGAGCCCGGCCAGGATCGCCGAGGTCAGCCCCGCCTGCGTCGAGGCCACCACGCGGGTCGCGAAGGTCGAGGCGTTTAGCCCGTGGTCGCAGACCGTCACCAGATAGCTGTCCAGCGCCTTGGCAAGCGCCGGCGAGGCGGTCCCAGCGAGCATCCGCAGCATATCGCCGGCATGATCAGCCTTTTCGTCGGGCGTGATCGGCGTCTCGCCCTGGCCAAGGCGCAGCAGGGTCGGCGTCAGCACCGCCGGCGCCGCGATCAAGCGCAGCGCGTCGGCAAGTCCGTCGCCGTCCGGCAGGACCGCCATGCCCGCTCGCATGCCGCTGTAGATATCGAGCCGGGCGAGCTGCGCAAGCAACGGTTTCACACGATCGAATACCTCCACCCGCGCCTTGCCGATCGCGTTTTCCAGTTCGGCGTCGCCGGGGAGATCGTCGAAGAAGCCGTCGAACAGCAGCCGCACCACCTGCGCGTAGCGCCAGCGGCCGGCGAGTTCCGCCAGCGAATGTCCGCGGATGGTGAGGTGCCCGCCCGCGCCGTCGACATCGGAAAGCACCGTGTCGGCCGCCACAACATCATCGAGCCCATTCGCCATGATCGTCTCCTTGACCTTTTGTGCTTTGCAATTAATGCTGCGCAATCAATGCATCAATCTTGATCAAGATAATCAATATAAGGCGGCAAATGACGGAGTGGCTGACGCGGGAGCAAGCGCTGCAGCGGCTGAACGTTCGGCCGCAGACGCTTTATGCCTATGTCAGCCGTGGTCGCATCGGCATGAGGCCGGACGAGGCCGATCCGCGCCGCAGCCAGTACCGCGCCGACGACATCGCAGCACTTGCCACGCGCCGCGATCGCGGACGGAGCCCGCAGGCGATTGCTGAAAGCGCCATCGCCTGGGGCGAGCCGGCCATCGCCACCTCGATCTCGACGGTGCTGCATGGCCGCCTCATCTATCGCGGCAAAGACGCGGCGGAGTTTTCGGCGACGGCGAGGCTCGAGGAGACCGCCGGACTGCTGTGGGCTTCCGACCGTCCGGTGTCGTTCGCCTCGCTGACCGCTTCGGCCGCCCGGCAAAGGGGCACGCCCACCGCATTCGCCCGGCTCTCGGCGCTTGCCGCCGAAGGCTGGTCCTCGCTCGGCCGTAGGCCGGCCATGCTGCAGCAGGACGGCGCCGCCGCGACCAGCGCGCTGGCGACCGCGCTCGGCGCGACGCCGGGCTCTGAACCCGTGCATGCGAGGCTGGCGCAGGGCTGGTCGGTGGAAGCCGCCGGCGCCGATCTCATCCGCAAGGCGCTGGTGCTTTTGGCCGATCACGAGCTCAACGCCTCAACTTTCGCCGCCCGCGTCGCGGCTTCGACCGGCGCGCCGATCGCCGCCTGCCTGCTCGCCGGCCTTGCGACGCTCACCGGCCCGCGTCATGGCGGCGCGGGTGCTGCGGCGATCGCGCTGGTCGAGGATGCGGAGCGGCTGGGGGCTGACGAGGCGATCGCCCGCTGGCTGGCGCATGACCGGCCGCTGCCCGGCTTCGGCCACCCGCTCTATCCGGAAGGCGACCCGCGCGCCGAGGCCCTGTTCTCCGATCTCAAGCTGGACGACGGGCTGTCGCGGCTGCGCAAGGCAGTCCTTGCCGCGACCGGCCTGCATCCCAACATCGATTTCGCCCTGGCTGCTATAACGCGCAGCCTGCGCCTGCCCGCCGACGCGCCCTTCCGCCTTTTCGCGCTCGGCCGCAGCGTCGGCTGGACGGCGCATGCCATCGAGCAAGTGACCAGCAAAAGGCTGATCCGGCCCCGCGCCCGCTATGACGGGCCGGTCAAGAGAGCGGTGAGCGACGGGTAAAGCGCGCCAGGGTGTGTCGAGATTCGGGTCAGGCCGAGTCGAGAACGATGGCTGCTGAGAACCGGAGCGGAACGTCCTTAAAGTACGTGAGCACCGGAAGCGCAGGCAGCCGTCGTTCGCAGGCCGGCCTCACCCGAATATCGGCATACCTACGACATCGTGTCGAGCTTGCGCTGCATTGCCGCGATCTGCGCCTTCAGTTCCTGCAGATCGTCGGACTTCTCTTCCTTCTTCGGCGGCTCGGCCGGTGTCGCGGCATTGCTGCCGGCGGGCGGGAACGGCGTGAACATGCGCATGGCGTTCTGGAACATCTCGACATTGCGGCGCGTCTGTTCCTCGAGCGCCTTCATCGGCGTCTTCATCATGTCCATCGGCGTCTTGCCGAAGGCGCCCTTCATCTGCTCGCGAAACCGCTCCTGCTCCTTGGAGAAGGCGATCATCGACTGCTCGAGGAAGCTCGGCACGATCATCTGCATCTGATCGCCATAGAAGGAGATGAGCTGTCGCAGGAACGGGATCGGCAGCATGTTCTGCCCGTCCTTATTCTCCAGCTCGAAGATGATCTGCGTCAGCACCGGATGCGTGATGTCGTCGCCGGTCTTTGCGTCCTGGACGGTGAACTCCTCGCCCTTCTTGACCATCTCGGCCAAGTCCTCGAGCGTCACATAGGTGCTTGTGCCGGTGTTGTAGAGCCGGCGATTGGCGTACTTCTTGATGACGATCGGGTCGTCTTTTGCGGCCATCCGTATCCTCCCCAGGACACCGGCACCTCTAGGAGTAAGCGGCCGGTAACGATTGCGCCCTCTATCGAGGATACGCGCAAAAGCGTCACAATTCCAAGTGGTTTGTGCACTGCGGCATCAATTAATGCTGCACAGCCATTGCAAAATCCGTCGTGCGACCAACGTCACGTTACCGCGACTGGCCCGCGCTCTGCTTGCCGCGCATGGAGGCCATGCCCATTTCCGGTTTGACTCAGATCATTGGACGGGCAAGAAAAGTCTTCAACGATAGCCTAAGATACGACACCTCGAAGTCTGGAGAAGAAAATGGCCGCTTCCAATTCAATCGTCGTCGCCAGCGCCGCTCGCACCGCGGTCGGCTCCTTCAACGGCAGCTTCGCCGCCACGCCGGCGCATGAGCTCGGCGCCGTGGTCATCAAGGAATTACTCGCCCGTGCGAGCGTCGAAGCCGCGGAGGTCGACGAGGTCATCCTCGGCCAGGTGCTGACCGCCGCTCAGGGACAGAACCCGGCTCGCCAGGCGTCGATCAATGCTGGCCTGCCGAAGGAAACCACGGCCTGGGGCCTCAACCAAGTTTGCGGCTCGGGCCTGCGCGCCATCGCGCTCGGCATGCAGCAGATCGCCGCCGGCGACGCCAAGGTGATCATCGCCGGCGGCCAGGAATCGATGTCGCTGTCGCCGCATGCCGAGCATTTGCGCGCCGGCGTCAAGATGGGCGACTACAAGATGATCGACACCATGATCAAGGACGGCCTGTGGGACGCTTTCAACGGCTACCACATGGGCAACACCGCCGAGAACGTCGCCCGTCAGTTCCAAATCACCCGCGAAACCCAGGACGAGTTCGCGCTTGCCTCGCAGAACAAGGCCGAGGCCGCGCAGAAGGCAGGCAGATTCAAGGACGAGATCGTCGCCTTCACCATCAAGGGCAAGAAGGGCGACACCATCGTCGACCAGGACGAATATATCCGCCATGGCGCGACGCTCGACGCCATGACCAAGCTGAGGCCCGCCTTCGACAAGGACGGCACAGTCACCGCCGCGAACGCTTCCGGAATCAATGACGGCGCCGCCGGCGCGCTGCTGATGACCGAGGCCGAGGCCGCCCGCCGCGGCATCACCCCGCTGGCGCGCATCGCTTCCTGGGCGACCGCCGGCGTCGACCCGGCGATCATGGGCACCGGGCCGATCCCCGCCTCGAAGCGGGCACTGGAGAAGGCCGGCTGGTCGGTCAAGGACCTCGATCTCGTCGAGGCCAACGAGGCTTTCGCCGCGCAGGCCTGCGCCGTCAACCAGGGCATGGGCTGGGATCCTTCGATCGTCAACGTCAACGGCGGCGCCATCGCCATCGGCCATCCGATCGGCGCGTCCGGCGCCCGTATCTTCAACACGCTGGTCTACGAGATGCGCCGCCGCGGCGCGAAGAAAGGCCTTGCCACGCTGTGCATCGGCGGCGGCATGGGCGTCGCCATGTGCGTAGAGGCGATCTGACCAGCCAATAGCGAATAGAAAGTAGCGAATAGGGAAGAAAAAGCGTCGCGGCGGGACATCACCCCTACTCGCTATTCGCTACTTCCTATTCGATCAGTCGATTTCTAAAGGGAGGACCACATGAGCAAGGTAGCAATCGTCACCGGCGGGACGCGCGGCATTGGTGCTGCGATATCCGTCGCCTTGAAGAATGCCGGCTATTCGGTCGCGGCCAACTATGCCGGCAATGACGACGCGGCCCAGAAATTCAAGGCCGAGACCGGCATCCCGGTCTACAAATGGTCCGTCGCCGAGTACGATGCCTGCGCCGCCGGCATCAAGCAGATCGAGGCCGATCTCGGCCCGGTCTCGGTTCTGGTCAACAATGCCGGCATCACCCGCGACGCCATGTTCCACAAGATGACGCCCGCGCAGTGGAAGGAAGTGATCGACACCAACCTTTCCGGCGTCTTCAACATGACGCACCCGCTGTGGAGCGGCATGCGCGACCGCAAGTTCGGCCGCGTCATCACCATTTCCTCGATCAACGGCCAGAAGGGCCAGGCCGGCCAGGCCAATTATTCCGCGTCGAAGGCGGGCGACATCGGCTTCTCGAAGGCCCTTGCCCAGGAAGGCGCCCGCGCCGGCATCACTGTCAACGTGATCTGCCCCGGCTATATAGCAACCGAGATGGTCAAGGCGATCGACGAGAAGGTGCTCAACGAGCGCATCATCCCGCAGATCCCGGTCGGCCGCCTCGGCGAGCCGGAAGAAATCGCGCGCTGCGTCGTCTTCCTGGCTTCCGACGAGGCCGGTTTCATCACCGGCTCGACCATCACCGCCAATGGCGGCCAGTACTTCGCCTGACAGCATTTGTCGCCATGGCGGCTCCTGTTAGCGACCAGCGAATAGGGAGTAGCGAATAGGGAAGAACGGCGGCGTCAGCGCGGCGGCTATCAGATCGCTATTCCCTATTCGCTACTCTCTATTCGCTCCAACTTGCCTCAATTCAGGACACAAAAGTTAACGGCCCGGCCGCGCTCTGTGCGCAACCCCTCCGACAAACTGTGAATCCTCGGTGGGCAAGCTGTGGATAACACCATATCTAGGGGTGAACAAACCGGGAAACTTCCTGCATCTCTGATTCGTCGCCGATTCGTTCTGGCTTTGGCCGAAAAGTTAACCGCAGAAGCCCAAAACGTTACTCAATTCGTTAAAAGCGATTAAGAAAAATCAACAAATTCATAACCTTGACGGCAGCTCTCGAATCGACCGCGACCGTTCATCGGCAAAAGTTAATGGCGACTCGATCCCGGCGGAGGCAAAGCAAAATCGGGCCAGTTTCCCGATTCAGCATGTGGTGAGACTCACCGTCAAAAAATCCACATATAGCCGTGAACAAAACCTGAATCAGAACGAGTCAGCGATTCGTCGCTGATTCGTTCCAGACTCGTTCCAGCCGTTAACGGCAGGCGGTTTTGACCGGGTCCGTCGATTCCCGCCTGCCCAAAAGAACATTCCGCTTTCGCTCAGCGTCCTAAATCCCTATGTGTCGGCTGTCACACGCGGCGGCGCCGCGCTTCCGACCAAAGGCATGATCCCGAAAAGTGGGAACCGGTTTTCGGAGAAGATCATGCTTGAACAATCAAAGCGGCAGAAACACTTATTTCCGAGCCGATGAATATCCAGCCGAAACACTCCCAGCCGCTGATCCTTTCGGGCCGCGACGTGACGGCCGTGCTCGGCCCCACCAACACCGGCAAGACCCATCTCGCCATCGAGCGCATGGTCGCGCATGAGACCGGCATCATCGGCCTGCCGCTGAGGCTGCTTGCCCGCGAGGTCTATGCGCGCGTCTGCGAAAAGGTCGGCGCCCACAAGGTGGCGCTGATCACCGGGGAGGAGAAGATCGTTCCTGCGGGCGCGAAATATTCGGTCTGCACCGTCGAGGCGATGCCGCGCGAGACCGACGCCGCCTTCGTCGCCATCGACGAAGTGCAGCTCGCCGGCGATCTCGAGCGCGGCCATATCTTCACCGACCGTATCCTGCATCTGCGCGGCCGCCAGGAGACGCTGCTGCTGGGCGCGGCCACCATGCATGGCATCCTGCAGCGCCTGTTGAAGGGCGTGTCGGTGGTGACCCGGCCGCGCCTGTCGCATCTTGCCTATTCCGGCTCGAAGAAACTGACCCGGCTGCCGCGGCGCACGGCGATCGTCGCTTTCTCGGCCGACGAGGTCTATGGCATCGCCGAGCTGATCCGCCGTCAGCAGGGCGGCGCGGCCGTCGTGCTCGGCGCGCTTAGCCCACGCACCCGCAACGCGCAGGTGGAGATCTTCCAGTCCGGCGACGTCGACTATCTCGTCGCGACCGACGCCATCGGCATGGGGCTGAACCTCGACCTCGAACACGTCGCCTTCGCCCAGAACCGCAAGTTCGACGGCTACCAATACCGCAACCTGAGCGCGGCCGAGCTCGGCCAGATCGCCGGACGCGCCGGCCGGCACCTGCGCGACGGCACGTTCGGCGTCACCGGCCAGGTCGACCCGTTCGACGAAGATCTGGTCGCCAAGATCGAGGCGCACGACTTCGACCCGGTGAAGGTGCTGCAATGGCGCACCGCCGATTTCGATTTTTCCAGCCTCGACGCGCTCAAGCGCTCGACAGAGACCAATGCGCCGGTCGAGGGGCTGACCCGCGCGCTGCCGGCCGTCGACGCGCAGGCGCTGGAGCATCTGTCGAAGGACGGCGACATCCGCGCTTTGGCCACCGGCAAGGAGCGTGTCGCGCTGCTCTGGGAAGCCTGCGCGCTCCCCGACTACCGCAAGATCGCGCCGGCCCAGCACGCCGACCTCATCGCCTCCATCTATATGGACCTTGCGCGCCATGGCCATGTCGATGAGAATTACATGGCCGAGCAGGTGCGGCGCGCCGACACGACCGAAGGCGATATCGACACGCTCTCGCACCGGATCGCGCAGATCCGCACCTGGACTTTCGTCTCCAACCGCCCCGGATGGCTGGCCGATCAGCTACACTGGCAGGAAAAGACGCGCGAAATCGAAGACAGATTGTCGGATGCGTTGCATGAGCGGTTGACGAAACGCTTCGTAGACCGCAGGACTTCCGTCCTCATGCGGCGCCTTAGAGAAAATACCATGCCTGAAGCCGAAATCAGCCCAACCGGAACCGTCCTCGTCGAAGGCCATCATGTCGGCGAGTTGCAGGGGTTCCGCTTCACCGCCGACCAAAGCGCCGGCGGCGAGGACGCCAAGGCGGTGCGCACCGCCGCCCAGAAGGCGCTCGCGGCCGAGTTCGACGCGCGCGCCGAGCGCTTTGCCGCCTGCGCCAATGGCGACCTGGCCTTGGGCTCCGACGGCGTCCTGCGCTGGATCGGCGCGCCGATCGGCACGCTGGTCGGCGGCGACGAGGCGCTGAAGCCGCGCCTTGTCTTGCTTGCCGACGAGCAGCTGACCGGCCCTGCCCGCGACAAGGTCGCGGCGCGTGCCGAGCGTTTCGTCAATTTCCAGATCGAGTCGCTGCTGAAGCCCCTGGTCGATCTGAAGAATGCCGACCAGCTCACCGGCATCGCGCGCGGCATTGCCTTCCAGCTCGTCGAGCATTTCGGCCTGATCAATCGCCGCGACATCGCGGAGGAGATGAAGTCGCTCGATCAGGAAGGCCGCGCCGCGCTCCGCCGGCTCGGCGTGCGCTTCGGCGCCTACCATGTCTTCGTGCCGGCGCTGATCAAGCCGGCTCCGGCCGGCCTGGTGACGCTGCTATGGGCGCTGAGGAATGACGGCAAGGACAAGCCGGGCTTCGGCGACGTGGTGCATGCGCTGGCCTCCGGCCGCACCTCGGTGGTCATCGACCCGGCCTTCGACAAGACCTTCTACAAGCTCGCCGGCTACCGCAATCTCGGCCGCCGCGCCGTGCGCGTCGATATCCTCGAACGGCTTGCCGACCTCATCCGCCCGGCGACCAACTGGAAGCCCGGTCTCGGTCAGCGTCCGGACGGCGCCTATGACGGCCACGCCTTCATGGTGACGCCGCCGATGATGTCGATCCTCGGCGCCACCGCCGACGACATGGAAGAGATCCTCAAGGGTCTCGGCTATCGTTCCGAGGCGAAGCCTGCCGCCGAAGTGAAGGCGAAGCTCGAAGCCCAGGACAATGCCGCCCGCGAGGCGGCGGCGGCGAAGCTGGCGGTGGAAGAAGCGGCGCGTGCCGCGCAGGCGACAGAGGCGCAAGCCGCGGTCGCAGAGGCAACAGCCGAGGGCTCGGAGCCGGCAGCCGTCGAAGCTCCGACTGAAGCCGTCGCGGAAGCGGCGGAACCTGTCGCTGAAGTTCCGGCCGAAGCCAGCTCGGAAGCAGCAGCGGAACCTGCCGTTGAAGAGCCGGCAGAAGTTGCGGCCGAGGTCGCGGAAGAGGTTCCCACTGTGGAAGCCCCCGCTGCAGTGCTTGAGGCGGCCGAAGGCGCCGACGCCCTTACCTCTCCCTCGATGGGGGAGGTCGCGGCGCAAAGCGACGCGGGTGGGGGTGATGGTGCCGACGATGCAGATCCTGGTACGGCCGGCGCTCCCCCCGCCCCGGCGCTGCGCGCCGACGCTCCCCACGAGGGGGAGGGTAAGGCCGACGAAACACCGGCCGAGGCTGAAGAACCGAAGCCTGTCCTTCTGTGGCGCCAGGCGCGTTTCGACCATCAGCGCCCGCGCCAGCGTCACGACAACCGTCGCGACAATCGCCCGCGCGGTGGCCAGCCGGCGCGCGACAGCCAGACGGGCGCCGCGGGCGGCCAGCCCGGCGACCGGCCGGCCCATGAAGGCCGCCGCGAGCAGCGCGAGGGCGCCGGCAAGCCGCGCTTCGACCGGTCGAAATTCAAGCCGAGGCCGGATGCAGGCGACCGCCGCGAGGGCCGGCCTGACTGGAAGGGCAACAGGCAGGAAGGCAAAGGCAACGCTCCGGGCGGCAAGCCGGCCTTCCAGGGCAAGCCGCGCGAGGAACGCCCGCAGCGTTTCGATCCGGATTCGCCCTTCGCCAAGCTCGCCGTCCTGCGCGACCAGCTGAAGAAATAACCTCGGTCGGTTGCAATGGTTGGAGAAGGCCGCCAGCGCATCGACAAATGGCTGTTCTTCTCGCGCGCGGTGAAGTCGCGGTCCCTGGCCGCGAAGGTCGTCGTCGCCGGACGCGTGCGCATCAATCGCGACAAAGCAGCGCAGGCCTCCGATCTGGTGAAGCCCGGCGACGTGCTGACCATCACGCTCGAGGGCCGCATCCTGGTCTGGAAGGTGCTTGATTGCGGCACGCGGCGCGGGCCGGCCGATGAAGCGCGCCTGCTTTACCAGGACATGTCGCCGGCGCCGACGCCCAAAGGCGAGGCCGTTGCGGATGCCATTCCGGCGCTGCGCGAGGCCGGCAGCGGCCGCCCGACCAAACGCGAGCGCCGGCAGACCGACCGTCTGCTCGGCGACGATTGAAACATGACCTGCCGGGGCACGCCCCGAGCAAATTCCGCGAAAACTGCGCGGCGATCAAGCTCGGTGACGTCGATCCGCTCTTCCGGCCGAAATCCCTTTCCGGCCCCTCCGGCTCCGCCGGCAATCCCTACCCTTGCATGCGGCGGGCAAAGGCGTTACCTCAGCCAAAAAGCCCGACAAAATGGGACGTTCCGGAGCCTGCAATGACCTATGTCGTGACCGATAATTGCATCAAATGCAAATATATGGACTGCATCGAGGTCTGTCCGGTCGACTGTTTCTACGAGGGCGAGAACATGCTCGTCATCCATCCCGACGAGTGCATCGACTGCGGCGTGTGCGAGCCCGAATGCCCGGCGGACGCGATCAAGCCGGACACCGAGGGTGGTCTCGACAAATGGTTGCAGATCAACGCCGAATACGCCGAGAAGTGGCCCAACATCACGGCTAAGAAAGAACCGCCGGCCGACGCCAAGACCTTCGACGGCGAGACCGGGAAGTTCGAGAAATATTTCTCGGCCGAACCCGGCGAGGGTGACTGAGAAAGAGGCCGATAGCGCTGGCATGACGCCGCGTAACGGGGCCGATACAAATACTGTCTTGACAGGCAGCACTGCCGCTTGGCGTTAGCTAATGCGGCAAAACCTTGATTCTTCCGACTTTTTGTGTTACATAAGCAAAACATGCCGGTGACACGACGTCGATTTATGGCGCTAACGCCCCAAATCACTGAAAGGTGAGCTTCCGGACCAGAGCGATCTGGGGCAGGCGGTCGTGTTCGTGCGATATGCCGGTCCCCTGCTATTCCGGTGGGTTCATCCTGTTGCGCGGCTAACGGTCGGCTATCGCCGGCCCCATGGGTTCGCGCCGGCATGATGCCGGCGGCACAACTAAGGAGTTCAGGGCGTAATGGCAACGATCACCCCGCAGAAGAAGTCCACCGCGGCCCGCCACGGGTTCAAGACCGGCGAGTTCATCGTCTATCCGGCGCATGGCGTCGGCCAGATCGTGGCGATCGACGAGCAGGAAGTTGCGGGTCACAAGCTGGAACTGTTCGTCATCGATTTCCAGAAGGACAAGATGCGGCTGAAGGTGCCGGTCGCCAAGGCGACCTCGATCGGCATGCGCAAGCTGTCGGAAGAGGATTATGTCGACCGCGCGCTGAAGGTCGTGCAGGGCCGCGCCCGCATCAAGCGCACCATGTGGTCGCGCCGCGCCCAGGAATATGATGCCAAGATCAATTCCGGCGACCTGATCTCGATCTCTGAAGTCGTCCGCGATCTCTACCGCGCCGACAACCAGCCGGAGCAGTCCTATTCCGAGCGTCAGCTCTATGAAGCCGCGCTCGACCGCATGGCTCGCGAGATCGCCGCGGTGAACCGCATGTCGGAGACCGAGGCGGTGCGCCTCATCGAGGTCAACCTCAACAAGGGCCCGAAGCGCGGCGCCAAGGCCGACAACGAAGAATCCGAACAGGAAGAAGCTGCCTGAGCTTTTTTCGCCTTAAGTTACGAAGAACCCGGCCTCGCGCCGGGTTTTTTGTTTGCGGGCTCTCGCATTACGGCGCCCCCCTCACCCAGCCTCCGCTTCGCTCGGCTGACCTCTCCCCGAGGGAGGCTGTCAGCGCCGGCGCCAAGCTCTTCTTCCCCGTCGGGGAGAAGGTGGCCCCGATGGCCCCACAAAAGACAGGCAGGAGGCTCAGCCGCCACCTTCCTTCTGTGCCTCTTCCTGGCGCAACGAGGCAATGAAGCGTTTCGTCCGCTCGCGCTCCGGATTGTCGAACACGACCGAGGCAGGACCCTTCTCGACGATCGCGCCGGCATCGAGAAAGACGACCTCCTCAGCGATCTTGGAGGCGAGCCGCAGATCATGGGTGGCCATGACCATGGTCGTGCCCTCGCGGGCCAGTTGCCCGAGCACGTCGACCACTTCCTGCGCCAGCTCCGGATCGAGCGCCGAGGTCGGCTCGTCGCAGAGCAGCACGCGCGGCGACGGCGCCAGCGCGCGGGCGATGGCCACGCGCTGCTGCTGGCCGCCCGACAGCGTTGCCGGCCAGGCATCGGCCTTGTGCGCCATGCCGACCTTTTCGAGCAGCGCCATCGCCCGCTCGCGCGCCCTCGGCTCGGGCCATTTCAGCACCGTCACCAGCCCTTCCATGACATTCTCGATCGCCGTGCGATGCGGGAAGAGCTGGAAGTTCTGGAACACCATGCCGGTCTGCAGGCGGATGCGCTGGATATCTTTTGCCGGCACCTTAGCGCCCGAATGAAACGCAAGCGTCTCCTCTCCGATGCGCAAGGAACCGGACGTCGGAATTTCCAGCAGGTTGATGCAACGCAGAAGCGTGCTTTTGCCGCCGCCGGAAGGGCCGACCAGCGCCGTGACGCTGCCTTCGTCGATGCTGACGGTGACGCCCTTCAGGACAAGATTGTCGCCAAAACGCTTCTCGATGTTGGTGAGGCCGATCATGCGCTGGCCTCCAGGAAGCCGCCATAGCGGTTGAGCCGGACCTCCAGCCGCGCCTGCAGCGCCGACAGCACCGAGCTTAGCACGAGATAGAGCGCCGCTGCCTCGACATAGAGGATCAGCGGCTCGTATGTGGTGGCGACGATACGCTGCGCGGCCTGGAACATCTCGGGCACCGTGATAGCGGCTGCCAGCGAGGTGTCCTTGACCAGCGAGATGAAGGTGTTGGAGAGCGGCGGCACCGCGACGCGACCCGCCTGCGGCAGGATGGTGCGCCGCATCGCCTGGCTCCAGGTCATGCCGATTGAATAGGACGCCTCCCACTGGCCCTTCGGCACCGAGCCGATGACGGCGCGGATGATCTCGGACGTATAGGCGCCGATGTTGAGCGTGAAGCCGATCAGCGCCGCGGGAAAGGCATCGAGCAGGATGCCGACCGAGGGCAGGCCGTAGAAGATCAGGAACAGCTGGACGAGCAGCGGCGTGCCGCGGAAGATCCAGACATAGAAGCGCACCAGTGCGACCAGCGGCTTAGGGCCGAACAGCCGGATCAGCGCCGTCACCAGCCCGGCGATGAGGCCGAGCGCGAACGACAGGAGCGTCAGCGGTACTGTGAAGATCAGCGCCGCCCACAACAGCGTCGGCAGCGATTCCAGCATCAATTGCAGCCAGTGCGGCACGGGGCGCTTCTCCTTTCCAGATACGGCGGCGCGTTCCCCCGTATGGACTGACTATCATGCAAAAACCGGCGAGCCGTCAAAGACGGCCCGCCGGCATTCAGGCAAAAGACTGTTCGGCTTACTGCGAGACGTCCTGGCCGAAATACTTGTCGGCGATCTTCTTGTAGGTGCCGTCGGCCTTGATGTCGGCCAGCGCCTTGTTGATGGCCGCGACCAGTTCCGGATCGCCCTTGCGCACGATGACGCCGGAATAGTCTGCATTCTCTTCCTGCGCGGCGATCTTCACATTGGCGTCCGGCTTGTGCTTCTTGAAATCCAGGAAGGACAGGCTGTCGTTGATGGTGGCGTCGGCGCGGCCGGTGAGCAGAAGCTGGATCGACTGGTCGAAGCCGTCGGTGCCGACGAGTTCCGCGCCGTTCTTCTCGGCAAGCTTGCCGAAATTGGAGGTCAGCGACTGCGCCGACTTCTTGCCTTTGAGATCTGCGAAGGTCTTGATGTCGGTGTTGTCGCCGCGCACGATCAGAACCGCCTTGGAGGCGATGTAGGGATCGGAGAAATCATACTTGGCCTTGCGCGCGTCGGTGATGCCGACCTCGTTGATGACGGCGTCGTAGCGGTTGGCGTCAAGGCCGGCGATCAGCCCATCCCACTTGCCTTCGAGGAACTCGACCTTGACGCCGAGCTTGTCGGCGATTGCCTTGGCAATCTCGACATCGAAGCCGACCAGCGCGTTGGATTCGTCATGATAGGTGAAGGGCGCGTAGGTGCCTTCCGTGCCGACCTTGAGCACGCCGGCCTGCTTGATCTGGTCGAGATTGGCGCCGGCATGGCCGGCGGTAACCGCGAGAGCCTGCAGCGTTCCGGCGATGAGGAGCGATTTAAGCCATTTCATTTTTCTGTGATCCCGTTTTGACCGGTGCCCCGGCGATTTGTGAGAGCCGGAAACTGACAGATGGAAGGCCGCAAAATAAGGAACCAGATTTCAAAAATCAGCCTTGCCAGAAATCTGATTCTCAAAATCGCCCGATAATCCGCCAAGTGGCATTTCGGAGCCCGCTAACAGAATGTTCCCGCCGGCAACATTTGCCCCCTCGGGCGGCGGAACCATCCATGCGCCTGACACGTTGCATGGCTGTTGTAGGGCGCGGCGGCGGCTTTTCAACCGCCATAGGCGCAATCACCGCCAAAAGGAGCCGGCATGATCGAGGACGCGGCAGGACGGACACTGGTCCGGGCGGCAATGAAGGCTCCCTATCTCGAGCGCGACGAGGAGCATGTCCTTGCGCTCCGCTGGAAGGAAGAGAACGACCAGCACGCGCTGCACCGGATCACCGTCGCCCACATGCGACTGGTTATCTCCATGGCCTCGAAATTCCGACATTACGGCCTGCCGCTCGGCGATCTGATCCAGGAGGGCCATGTCGGCCTGCTCGAGGCGGCGGCCCGTTTCGAGCCCGCGCGCGAAGTGCGCTTCTCAACCTACGCCACCTGGTGGATTCGAGCCTCGATGCAGGACTACATCCTGCGCAATTGGTCGATCGTGCGCGGAGGCACCAGCTCGGCGCAGAAGGCGCTGTTCTTCAATCTGAGGCGCTTGCGCGCACGGCTGGCCAACGGCGCCGAGCCGCTCTCCAACGCCTCGCTCTACCGTGAGGTCTCGGTGGCGCTCGGCGTTCCCGAAGCGGACGTGGCGATGATGGATTCACGCCTGTCCTCCCCAGACAGCTCGCTCAACGCACCGCTTGCCGACGAAAACGGCGCCGCCGAGCGGATGGATTTCCTGGTCTCCGAAGACCCGCTGCCGGACGAGATCGTCGGCGAAAGGATCGATGTCCAGCGCCGCGCTCTCTGGCTGAAGAGCGCGCTCGGGGCGCTCAACGCCCGCGAGCTTCGCATCATCGAGGAGCGCAGGCTTAGCGATGACGGCGCCACGCTGGAATCGCTCGGCGAACAGCTCGGCATCTCCAAGGAGCGGGTCCGCCAGATCGAGGCGCGTGCCATGGAAAAGCTGAAGCTGGCGCTGGTGAAGCAGAACCCGGAATTTCTGGCGGAAGCCGCTTGAGCCTAGCAGCGCGCGAATTCAGCAATTTGGTTATTGAGTAAATAAGAAAATATAGCCAACGGGGCGATTTTCCTTCATCCATACTGCTGGATTGTGAGGTCTTTAACAGACCATTGCATCGCAATTGGCCCTCTTGAAGCCTCCAGAATCATTCGGATGGGGGATGCCATGCTGCGATGCTGTGTGTTTCTTGCGGCTCTGATCCTCGTGGCCATTACGACCATGGACGCCCGTGCCGACCGAAGGGTCGCCCTCGTCATCGGCAATTCGGCGTACCAGACAATCCCAGCCCTCAAGAACCCTGACAAGGACGCCGAGGACGTCTCGAACACCTTCCGGCAAGCCGGCTTCGAGGTGTTTGCTGCCAAGGACCTCACCAGGCTCGAGTTCGAGGAGCAGTTCCGCAACTATCTGGCGGCGGCCGACGGCGCCGATCTGGCCGTCGTCTACTATTCCGGCCACGGCTTCCAGATCGGCGGGGAGAATTTCCTGATCCCGGTCGATGCATCGCTCAAGGATGCGGCCGACATGGAGGTCCAGGCCATCAAGGTCGACGACATATTGCGGCAACTGCGCTCGAGATCGAAAGTCCAGATGATCATCCTCGATGCCTGCCGCAACGATCCTTTCCCGCGCAAGGATTATTGGCTGCGCGATCAGCTGATCGTCGCCGGCGACGCCGGACTTGCGCAGGTAACAGGTTCGCAGAACACGCTGATTGCCTTTGCCACCGAGCCCGGTGCGGTAGCGTATGACGGCTCCGGCGACCTCAGCCCCTTCTCGTCCGCCTTCTCGCGCCGCGCGCTGGCGCCGAACCAGGAGATACGCTCGGTCATGGCCGCCGTGCGCCGCGACGTCGTCAAGGCGACCAACGGCAAGCAGGTTCCCTGGGAGAATTCGTCACTGCTCGACGACGTGGTGCTGATGCGCGGGGTGGAGCAGCCGGTGCCGCCGCCCGACGCTGAGCAAGACCAGCAAACGGCGGAGCGCGGAATCCAGGTCGCCGCTGCCGCCGAAGCGATCGACAATCGCGACATCAGTGTCCTGGTCGGCGTCGGCCCGGTTCCGCTGAAGCTGGATTTCCCTGCCAAGGATGCCGGGGTCAGCCTCAAGCTTGCGAGCTACCCGGCGACCGGAACGCTATCCCTGCCCGACCGCGTGCTTTCGCCGCAATCGAGCCTGATGCCCGCCGAGATCGACAAATTGCGCTACGAGCCGCAGATCGGCTCGGCCGCTCCAGTTCAGGTCGGCTTCCAGATCCGCGTCGGCAAGGCCACGAAACAGGCGACGGTGAAACTGTCGCCGAACGTCGACCCCTGCGACCAGGCCGCCGGCGAGCCGCTCGACCTGCAGGGCGTCGTCTCGGGCCGCTTGCCAAACGAGATCGGGGGCGGCGCTGTCGAGGCTTGCGAGGCGGCGGTGAATTCCTACCCTGATGTCGCCCGCTTTCGTTACGAGCTGGGGCGGGCGCTGCTGGCGTCGGGCAGGGTTGATGACGCAACCAAAGCGATTCAGGAGGCCGCGGACAAGGGGCACGTTCGCGCCGTTTACCAACTCGGCTACATCGCCGCGTCCGGAATAGGGGCGGCTCCCGATCTGACCAAAGCCAACAGCCTCTATGCGCATGCTTCGGACAACGGAGACCCCTACGCCATGACTGCCTTGGGGCGTAGCTTGTTCGATGGTGTCGGCGTACAGCGAGATACCGACAAGGGACTCGACCTGCTGCTCAAGGCGGCGGCCATGGGGCATGTCGATGCCATGAACGATCTTGCGGTGATCTTCAAGGACGGCCGCAATGGCGTGCCGGCGGACGAGGCCCGGGCCTTGGCTTTCCTGAGAGCCGGCATTGACCGACAAGAGGCTTATTCGATGGCCATTCTTGGTCTCTCGCCCAAGCGAAGCGAAATGTCGATCGCGGTGTGCAAGCCCAAGGTGGTGACGAAGGTGGTCACGAAGATAAAGGTGATCCGCACTCCCGCGCCAAAAGCCCCGCCGCCAAAGATTACCACGCCAAAGGCGCCTCTGGTGCCAATTGACCCAGTGCCTTGGCGCGGCAATGGCGGCGACAACGATCACTCGCCGCCCGAACGCGGCAGCGGCGATAGCAACAATGGTTGATGGCGTCGGCGGTGCCACCATCGCCGACAACCAATAAACCAGGCGCAAGCGGTAATGGACCGACCTGAAAGCGACCCCGGGCGATAGCGGTCTTCTGGCCGCCCTGGGCTTACTTGTCCGTGACGATCTTGACCTTGTCGCCAGCAGATACGCTGGCGCCCGGGGACATGGCGTTAAGCACCCTGAACAGGTCGAGCTTGCGGTCGACGCCGACCATTTGCGCGGCGAGCGAGCCCATGGTCTGGCCGGCCTGGACGGTGACGACCCGGATATGCAGCGGCTTAAGCGCCGCCTTCTCGGCCGGGCTCAGCACGCGGAAGGAGCCGCTGACCGAGCGCGCCACTGGATCCAGCGACGCGCTGGCCGAGGGCGCCGCCGTCAGCAGCCGGTAGACCTGCCCGCCGGCGCGGATCACCGCGATGTCGAACTGCCAGCCTTGCGCGTTGGCGTGCGCCATCGCCGCCTCGTTGCCGTTGATCGTCTCTTGGCGCACGCTGGCGTCTTCGAGCCCCGCCACCCAGCCGCTGCGAATGTAATCCGTGAGCGACACCGACTTGTCGATCGCCACGCCGTCGAAACGGATGGCGATGTCGCCCGGCCCGGTCGCGGTGACGGCGGCCGCCGAATTGTCAATGACGAAACCGTCCGGAACGGTGAAGGAGACCCCGAGATTGGGGTGCATGAAGGTTTGGCCGCGCACATAGCCTTCTTCCGGCGTATCGCCGTAAAGCAGGCCATCTATGCCGGCTAGAAATGCGTCGCGGTCGCGCGTGCCGACGCCGGGCGGGCCGAAATTGCGCGCAAGGCGCTGCGCCAGTTCGATGCGTTGCGGCGTGTTGGGGTGCGTGGCCAGGAAGTCGAGGCTGGCGTCGGTGGCGCCGCTGACCGAGCGGAAATCGGTATAGGCCGACATCGACTGCAGGAAGCGGCCAGCCGCGTAAGGATCGTAGCCCGCCTCGCCGATCGACTTGATGCCGATGGCGTCGGCCTGCAGTTCCTGGTTGCGCGAGAACTGCGCGAGCCTCAGCTTGCCGCGGATCAGCGCCGCCTTGGCGGTCGGGCTGTCGCCGAGCACATCGGAAACGACCTTGGTCGCCAACCCTTCCTCGGCCTCGAGCTGCTGCCGCTGCAGCCCGTGATTCGCCGTGACGTGGCCCATCTCATGCGCGATGACGGCGGCAAGCTCGGAGGAATCATTGGCCAGCGCCAGCAGCCCGCGCGTCACATAGAGATAGCCGCCCGGCAGCGCGAAGGCGTTGACGTTGGGCGAGTTGAGGATGGTGATGCGATAGGTCTGGGTCGGGTTGGCCGACACCACGGTCAGATTGCCGACGACCTTGGCCACCATGCGCTCCAGCTTCGGATCCGAATACTCGCCGCCATAGGTAGCGAGAATGCGCGGATGCTGCGCCTTGGCCATTTCGGCGAGCTTGGCGTTGGCGACGACATTGTCGACGGTGATCGGCTTGTCGGAAGGCTGAAAGCCGCTCTCCTGCACGTCCGGCGGCGTGAACATCTGACAACTCGCCAGCACGGCAACGCCCGCCAGCGCGAAAAATCGCGCCAGTGGCCTCATCCACACTTTCTCAGCGCCGGTCGACAGATCGGCTTCCTTTCGAAATCTTTCGGCAAATCACGGCCCCGCCGGACCAGCATGGCCGGACCTAGCCATACTCCCCCGGACAAGGCAAGCAAACGCCGGATCACCCGTTGCCGGTTTGACCGTAAATTATGTCGGCTTCCGGGCAATATGTTGTGATCCGGCAACGGTGCCGCCTCGATCGCCGATATAGCGCCGGAACGCATCCGGTCCAGACCGCTCGAAGAAATCGTCAGCCGGCCCGGTCGCCGCGATCCTGCCCTCATCGAGAAAGGCCACGTCCTGGCCGATGCGGCGCGCATCTTCCGGCTGGTGGGTGACGAACAGCACCGTCATCTTGCGCTCGGCATGAATGCCGGCGAGAAGGTCGAGCATGTCTTCGCGCAGCGCCGGGCCGAGCGATGCGAAAGGTTCGTCGAGCAACAAGACGGGCCGGTCGCGCAGCAGGACCCGCGCCAGCGCGACGCGCTGCCTTTCGCCGCCGGAGAGCTCGCGCGGCAGCCGCTTTTCCTTGCCGGCCAGGCCGACGCGCGCCAGCGCCTCGGCGACGGCGGCGCGATCGGCATCGCCGAGTTTCAGCGATGGCGAGCGGCCTAGCCCGACATTGGCTTCGACGGAAAGATGCGCGAACAGATTGTTTTCCTGGAACACCATCGACACCGGTCGCGCCGAGGGCGGGGTGGCGCCGATGTCGATGCCGCCGATCAGCACCTTGCCGCTATCGGGTGTTTCGAAGCCGGCTATCAGATTGAGCAGCGTCGACTTGCCGGAGCCGCTCGGCCCCATGATGGCGGTGATCCTCCCCGCCGAGAACTCGGCATGGAAGCGGAAGGAAGATTCGCCATAGCTGAACCATACGTCCTCGAGTGTGACTGTCAGCGCCTTGCCTGCCGCGATGCCGTTGTCCGTCGATATCATGCCTTTGCTTCCCGCCCCAGCCAATCGGCGACAACGACCAGCATCAGGCAAACGAGGCCGAGCAGCAAGGCGAGCCCCGCCGCGTCCGCGGTCCGGTAGCTGCCCATCCGCGCGAGCAGAAGGTATGGCAAGGTCTGCACGGAATCGCTGCCGAACAGCGCGATCACGCCGAGATCGCCGAGCGACAGCGCCATGGCAAAGGCGAAGCCGGTCGCGAGCGGCCGCCTGAGCGACGGCCAGTCGATCAGGCTGAGCCGGGTCCAGCCGGATATGCCGAGCGCCAGGCAAAGCCGCTCATGGCGTTCGCTTGCTGCGTCATAGGCAGGGCGAATGGCGCGGATGGCGAAGGGCATCGCCATCACCCCGTTGACGGCGACGACCATGACCGGCGCAACGGCAAAGACATCGGTGATGTTGCGCAGCACCAGGAACCAGCCGGCGCCAAGCACGATCGGCGGCACGACGAGCACGAAACCGGCGCCGGTGTCGGCGGCATGCTCGAGCAGCGACATGGCGCTGCTGGCACGGCGACGCAAAGCCAATGCGCGCCGTGCCGCGATCAATGCCAGCGACAGCGACACGCTGAGCAGCGCCGCGATCAAGGCGAGGCCGGCGCTGGTGAGCGTCGCGCGGCGCACCGCTTCCTCGCCCGCCAATCGGCCAAGATCGGCCTGAAGGCCCGAAACCACCGTCGCCATCATCGGTCCGGCGACGAACAGCAGGGCGAGCGCGATGAGGCCGGCATTCAGCAGGCTTTCGACCCGCCCCGCCGAAAGGTAGCGACGGGGCGCCACCGGCAGATTGGCGTCGCCGACCGTGTTGGCGCCAAGCCGCGTGAGCGCTGCGACCACGACGAAGGTGAGCGCGATCTGCAGCAGCGTCAGCACCACGGCGCGCGTGGGATCGAAATCAAAGCGCAGCGCCTGGTAGATAGCGACTTCCAGCGTCGTCGCCGCCGGCCCGCCGCCCAGCGTCAGCACGATGGTGAAGGAGGTGATGCAGAGCATGAAGACCAGCCCGGCGACGCCCGGCAAGGCTGCGCACAGCACTGGCCATTCGAGCAGCCGGAAGGCCGGCCGGGCGCCCATGCCGAGCTGGCTCGCCAGCCGCCACTGGTCGGCGGGAATGGTGCCCAGCGCCTCGAGGAACAAGCGCGTCGCCAGAGGCAGGTTGAAGAAGACGTGCGCGACAAGGATGCCGGAAAGGCCATAGATGCCGGGCCACTCTCCGCCGCCGAGCCGGGCGAAGACGCCGGCAAAGTACCCGGCGCGGCCGTAAAGCGCCAATATGCCGAGCGCGGCGACGATCGCCGGCAACGCCAGCGGCACGGTGAAGAGCTGCAGGATCAGGCGGCGACCGGGAAGGGCCGGATGCCGCGACAAGGCACGCGCCACCAAGAGCGCCGGCGCAACTGACAGCAATGTCGACAGCAGCGCCTGCCAGAGTGTGAAGCGGGCGACGCGCAGGAGATAGCCATCGAAGGCGGCGGCAGCGCCGGAAAGGTCGTGCGCGCCTTCGAGGATGAGGCCAGCGAAGGCGCCGCCGATCAGCACGGCGATTGCAGCGAGCGCGACGACGCCGGCAGTTATGCGGGAGTCACGACGCGGCGCGGATTGCACGCTGCACCGTGTGGGCTTGAACTAGCGAACGCCCCGTTCCTTCGCGCCCCCCTCTGTCCTGCCGGACATCTCCCCCACAAGGGGGGAGATCAGCAGCGTCCGCGCCATCCTCATTCCTGCAACGTTGCCAATTGGCGAAATCGCCGGTGACAGCCAATCTCCCCCCAAGTGGGGGAGATGTCCGGCAGGACAGAGGGGGGCGCCGTAGAGCGATCATCTTAGAAGAATAATAACGATGACCACCTACTTGCTCATCACCGCCAGCCACTCATCCACCCAGGCCTTGCGGTTGGCCGCGACGTCCTCCGGGCTGAACAGCAGGGTCTTGGTCGGCTTGACCAGTCTGTCGAAGGCCGGGTTGAGCGGCTTGTCGGTCTTGCCGGCCGGGAACATCCAGTTGGTTTCCGGAATAACGTCCTGGAATTTCGGCCCGGTCATGAAGGCGATGAATTTTTGCGCCAGCGGGTTCTTCGCACCCGTCGTGGTGATGCCGGCGACCTCGATCTGCAAGTACTCGCCTTCCTCGAAGGAGGCCGCCTGGTAGCGCTCGGTGTTCTCGGCCACCATGTGATAGGCCGGCGAGGTGGTGTAGGAGAGCACCATCGGCGCCTCGCCCTTGGTGAACAGGCCATAGGCCTCGCTCCAGCCCGGCGTCACCGTCAACACTTTCGTCTTGAGCTTGGCCCAGGCCTCCGGCGCCTTGTCGCCATAGACAGACTTCACCCACAGAAGCAGCCCAAGGCCGGGCGTCGAGGTGCGCGGATCCTGGATGACGATCTTGTCGGTGCCGCTGCCTTCCACCAGATCCTTCAGGCTCTTCGGCGGGACTTTTAGCTTCTGCGTGTCATAGACGACGGCGAAATAGCCGTAGTCGAAAGGCACGAAAGTGTCGTCGCTCCAGCCACCCGGCACGTTGATGCCGGAGATTTCGCCATGCGGCGCGAACAGGCCGCTCCCCTTGGCGTCCGCCGTCAGGTTGGTGTCGAGGCCGAGCACGATATCGGCCTTGGTGCCGGCACCTTCCAGTTTGACGCGGTTGAGGAGCGCCACGCCGTCGGCCACCGAGACGAATTCGAGGTCGCAGCCGCATTCGGCTTCGAATTCCTTCTTCACCGCCGGGCCAGGCCCCCAATCAGCAGTGAAGCTTTCATAGGTGTAGACGGTGAGCTTGTCCTTGGCCGCGGCAGGCGCAACGCCGGCTAGAAGCGATAAAAGACCGGTTGCGAGAATGAAATTGGACAGCATTGCGCGCATCGGCGCCTCCTTCGTTCGAGTGACAAGGAATTGAGGCGCCGGATGGTCCGAAACGTCTAATCCCTCCGCCGGTACAAACCGGATCAGGTTCAGCGGGTTGGCTTGATTGCCTCTCAGCCGGATAATGTCCGGCACCCCGTTAGAGCGCCTCGACAGATAGGCCCGGCCGAAGCGGCGCGCAAGCGGAAGTTTGCCGGGCAGCTAATGTTCCGGGGCAGGAACCGAAGCGCGGCGCATCCGGCTTCCGTTTCACTTGGAGGGCTGGTAAGGGCGACGGCCATGGGCACATTCACCATCCTGCTTGGCGGCGAGCTTATCCGCACGCCCCGGCTCGAACGCCAGATCGCTGGTTCGCGCGTCATCGCCGCCGATGCCGGCATCGGCCATGCCCGCACGCTTGGGCTCATGCCGGAACTCTGGGTCGGCGATTTCGACTCGGTGCCGGCAAACCTGCCCGAAGATCTGGCCTCCGTCCCACGAAAAGTCTTCCCGGCCGAGAAGGACATGACCGATGGCGAGCTCGCCATAGCGGAAGCGCTCCAGCGCGGCGCCACCAGCCTCGTGCTGGCCGGCGCCTTCGGCGGCAAGCGCGCCGACCATGCTTCCTTGCATCTGGCGCTCGCCGTGCGGCTGGCCGAGGCGGGCACGACCGTTCTGCTGACAAGCGGCGCGCAGGAAGGTGTTCCCGTTTTGCCGGGTAGCGCCGCCTTCGACTATGCGGACGGCACCCTGTTTTCGGTGCTCGGCTTCTCCGAGCTCACCGGCCTGACGGTTACCGGCGCCAAATGGCCGCTCGACCATGTCGAGGTGGCGTTCGGCTCCTCGCTCACTATATCAAACGAGGTCAAAGGGCAGCTTGGCATCGCATTGGAGCGCGGCCGGGCGCTGCTTCTGGCCCACCCCTATCCTCTTCCCGAGAGCTGACATTCCAGACATGGCGCCGCCACTTCTCAACCTCGACGGCATTAAACTGACCTTCGGCGGCACCCCGCTGCTCAACGGCGCGGCGCTCAGCGCATCCGCCGGCGAGAAGATTGCGCTGGTCGGCCGCAACGGCTCCGGCAAGTCGACCCTGCTCAAGATCGCCGCCGGCATGATCGAGCCGCAGGACGGCGAGGTGTTCCGCCAACCGTCGGCGACCGTTCGTTATCTGCCGCAGATGCCAGATATGGAGGGCTTCGCCACCGTGCGCGCCTATGTCGAGGCCGGCCTCGGCCCAGCCGACGATCCGCATCGCGCCACCTATCTGATGGAGCATCTCGGCCTCACCGGCGAGGAGAAGCCGGGCGACCTGTCCGGCGGCGAGGCGCGGCGCGCCGCCCTTGCGCGCGTTATGGCGCCGGAGCCCGATATCCTTCTGCTCGACGAGCCCACCAACCATCTCGACCTTTCTGTGATCGAATGGCTGGAAGAAGAGCTTGCCCGCACCTCTTCGGCGGTCATCCTGATCTCGCACGACCGCCGCTTTCTCGAGCGCGTCTCGCGCGCCACCGTCTGGCTCGATCGCGGCCAGACGCGGCGGCTGGATAAGGGCTTTGCCCATTTCGAGGAATGGCGCGACCAAGTGCTGGAAGAGGAAGAACGCGAACAGCACAAGCTCGGCCGCCAGATCGTGCGCGAGGAGCATTGGCTGCGCTACGGCGTGACCGCCAGGCGCAAGCGCAACATGCGCCGCCTCGGCGAATTGCAGACGATGCGCCAGCGCTTCCGCAGCCACCGCGGCGCCGAAGGCACCGCCACCATGGTGGCGAGCGATGCCGCCGAATCCGGTAAGCTGGTGATCGAGGCCAAGGGCATCGATAAGAGTTTTGGCGACCTCACCGTGGTCAAGGGTTTCTCGACCCGGATCCAGCGTGGCGACCGCGTCGGCCTGGTCGGCCCGAACGGCGCCGGCAAGACGACGCTTTTGAAGATGCTGACCGGCGAGCTGGCGCCGAATGCCGGAACCGTGCGGCTCGGCGTTAATCTGGAGATCGCGAAGCTCGACCAGAAACGCGAAGCGGTCGATCCGCAGGAAACGCTGGCGCATTACTTGACCGACGGGCGCGGCGAGAACCTGCTGGTCAATGGCGAGCAGCGCCACGTCGTCTCCTACATGAAGGATTTCCTGTTCAAGCCGGAGCAGGCGCGCACGCCGGTGCGCGAGCTCTCGGGCGGCGAGCGCGCGCGCCTGCTGCTCGCCCGTGTGCTGGCGCGGCCGGCGAACCTCCTGGTGCTCGACGAGCCGACCAACGATCTCGACATGGAGACGCTGGAGCTGCTACAGGAGCTGGTCGCGGGCTTTGCCGGAACGGTGATCCTGGTCAGCCACGACCGCGACTTCCTCGACCGCACCGTCACCAGCGTGATCGCGCCGGAGGGCAACGGCCGCTGGATCGAATATGCCGGCGGCTATTCAGACATGCTGGCGCAGCGCGGCGGCTCGAAGCTGGAAGACCGCAAGGCAAGGTCTAAGGCCGAGACTGCCGAGGCCTCGCAGAAAGCCGAACAAGCCGCACCCAAAGGCCCGGCGAAAAAGCTCTCGTTCAAGCAGAAGTTCGCGCTGGATTCCCTGCCGAAGAAGATCGAAGCGGTGACAGCTTCGATCGCCAGGCTGGAGAACAACATCGCCGATCCCGCCTTCTACGAACGTGACCCCGTCTCGTTCCAGAAGACCATCGCCGCGCTCGACAAGGAGCGCGCGACGCTCGCAGCACTCGAGGAGGAGTGGCTGGAGCTGGAGATGCTGCGTGAGGAGATGGAGGGATAGCACCCTCATTGCGCTGACGCAGCCATGCGCATAAACTATGCGCATGTCGAGGTAACTGTCATGCGCAAGATTGCGACGAACGCAAATCGCCAGCCAGCCAATCTGTCGATCGATTCGCAGCTCATGGCGGAAGCCAAGGGGCTCAACGTGAATGTATCGCGGGCTGCGGAGGCCGGCATAGCGGAAGCGGTTGCTGCTGAGAAAACGCGGCTATGGAAGCTTGAGAACCGTGCGACGATGGACGCTTGGAACGACTATGTCGACAAGCACGGCAATCCGCTTGCCGAACATCGGCAATTCTGATGGCGCGCTATGACGTCTTCGCCAGCGGCATCGAAGGCGGCTATCTGCTCGACGTTCAATCCGACCTGCTCGACCACTTCAAGACGCGAGTTGTCGTTCCGCTTCTGCCGCTGACCTCGGCGCCTTCGCCAATGCGCAAGCTGCATCCGGTCTTTGAGATCAACGGCCGGAAGATGGTGATGGCCACTCACCTAATCGCGACGGTGGCCGCAACCGAACTCGGCGAAAATCGAACCAATCTCATGAGCCGCCATGACGATATCGTGGCGGCGCTCGATATGCTCTTTCAGGGCTTTTAGGGCGCCTGCCTTACGCAATTCCCGACGGAAAACCGCTCACACTTTTCCTGGAATTGCTCCTCACCCCGAGGTCTTCGCCGCCCAGGCCTTCAGCGCCTCGTCGAAGACCTTCTCGCCGGGGATGCCCTTTTCCATGGTGAGCAGCGCGCGGCGTCCGGTCTTGTAGACCACCGGCACGTCGATCCACGACTGTCCCCGAAGCAGCGTCAGATTGGCATCCTCGTCGGCCTTGGTGTCGTTAAGCGCGACGAGGAAGAAGCCGTCGGCGATCTTGGCCGGGATGCCGATCAGCGGGCTGCCGGCGTCCTGCTCAGAACTCTTCATGGCGATGCGCAGGATGTTGTCGACGCCGCCGCCGTCAAACCCTTCCGGCGTCAGGAATATCATCTCGATGATGTGGCTGGCCGGCAGCGTCTGGTCGGTGTTGCGCCGGATTGTCATGCGCAGCTGGATGTTCTTGCCCGGGATCGTCGCTTCGGCGCGAATCGCCGGTTCCGGCGGCAGGTCGCCGCCGGGCGATTCCTGCACCAGCGACCAGACGATGCTGCCGGGCTCGGCCGTGCCCTGCTGGGTGCTGGTGCGCTCCTCATAGAAGATCGCCTTCTGTCCGACCGGCACGGTCGCCTCGGCCGTCGCCGGCGTGGCTGTGGCTGGTGCCGCGCCTGCGGCCGGCGGCGTGGTCGCCGCCGCGGGTGGTGTTGTCGCCGCCACGGGTGGCGTGGCGCCAGCCGCTGGTGGTGTGGTGGCGGCTGCAGGCGGTGTTGGATTGGCGGCGTCAGTCGCCGGCGCAGGCGCTGCTCCCGCGGCAGGCGCCTGTGGCGTTTGCGTTGCCGTAACAGGCGGGGTGCCGGTCGCGGCGGGCGGGGCGGGCGGCGGGCGCGAGGTCAGCGCCGCGACGGATTCGCCTTCGCCGATCGTGGCCTGTCCGCCAGCCGGACCGGGATCGGTCTCCTTGCCCTCGGGCGTCAGGCGCTGCGTGAACTTGGTCGTGTCGGCGGGCTCGCCTGTAGCGGCCGGAGCCGGGGCCGGCGCTGCAGCCGTCTCGGTTGCAGGCTTGGTTGGAGCGGGCTTGACCAGCGGCTCGGTCGAGACCGTCTTGTTGCCGCCGCCGAGGCCGAAGAGCGAGCCGAACGCGTTCTTGTTCAGCCATATGCCGTAGCCGCCGCCAGCCAGCACCAAAAGCGCGATGACGACAGCGATCAGGCCGCCATAGCCGCGCTTGCGCTGCGGCTGAGGCCGCAACCGTTGGAAAGTATCTGCCGCCGGCTGCTCGTCATTGGCAAAGACATCGCTGCCGTCCTCGTCATCGGCGGCGTCCATGCCAGCGAGGCCGACATCATCCTCGCGCGGCGACGGCATCGGCGGTGGCGGCGCCTTCTGCCAGGCAGGCTCCTGCTTTGCCGCAGCCTGCCAGCTCGGGTCCGTCCTTGCCGTGCTCTGCCAGGCCGGCTCGGTCTTCACAGGGTTTTGCGGCGCGGGCTCCGTCTTGCTTTGCCAGCTCGGTTCGGTCCTGGCGGGCGCAGGCGACGGCTTGAGGGGTTCTGATTTGAACGGATCCGGCTTGGCAGGCGCCGGCACCGCGGGCGACACCGGCTGGCGGGAGTGGGTCGGCTGGTTCCTGTTGCGGTCGATGGAGGAGAAGATATGCTCCAGCTCCGCCAGCGGATCGGCGGCGGGAACGCTTTTGGCATAGTCGCGCTCGACGCTGGAGATGGCGTCTTCCAGCGAGCGCTTCTGCTTGCTGACGACATCGGGCGCAAGCGGCGGAGAATACTCCGCGAGCTTCTTCACCAGCACCGCGCGGGCACCGTCGTATATCTGTTTGCGCACCTCGAACGAAGGATCGACCTTCTTGTCGAGCTGCTTTTTCAGAACACTAACGAAATCTGCCATGCGTCAGGTGACCTGCATTCTTCTCCCGCCGGCCGCAAATCAGCCGTAACGCCGGGAAGGGCTGTGAAACTAGTCTTGAAACGGATCGGTCACAAGTATCGTGTCGTCCCGTTCGGGGCTGGTGGAAAGCAGCGCCACCGGGGCGCCGATCAGCTCCTCGATATAGCGGACATATTTGACGGCTTGCGCCGGCAGATCGTTCCAGCTTCTGGCGCCGGCGGTGGTTCCCTTCCAGCCTTCCAGCGTCTCGTAGATGGGCTCGACGCGCGCTTGCGCGCCCTGGCTGGCCGGCAAGTAATCTATCGTCTCGCCATCGAGCATGTAGCCTGTGCAGACCTTGATCTCGTCCAGCCCGTCAAGCACGTCGAGCTTGGTGAGCGCGATGCCCTTGATGCCGTTCACGGCGACGGCCTGGCGCACCAGCACCGCGTCGAACCAGCCGCAGCGACGCTTGCGGCCGGTGACCACGCCGAACTCGTGGCCGCGCGTGCCGAGGAATTCGCCTATCTCGTTCTTCTGCTCGGTCGGGAACGGCCCCTCGCCTACGCGCGTCGTATAGGCCTTGGTGATGCCGAGCACATAGCCGATGACGCCGGGACCGACGCCGGAGCCGGCGGCGGCCTGCCCCGCGACCGTGTTGGACGAGGTGACGAAGGGATAGGTGCCGTGGTCGATGTCGAGCAGCGTGCCCTGCGCGCCCTCGAACAGGATGCGCTCGCCGGCGCGGCGCTTGTCGTCGAGCACTTTCCAGACACGGTCCATGTAAGGCAGGATCTCGCCGGCTACCGAGGTCAGCTCCTGCATGATCGCCTCATGTGTCGCTTCCGGATGGCCGAGCCCGCGACGCAGCGCATTGTGGTGCGTCAGCAGCCTGTCGACCTTCAAGGGGAGCGTTTCCAAATCCGCCAGATCCATCACCCGCACCGCGCGCCGGCCCACCTTGTCCTCATAGGCGGGGCCGATGCCGCGGCGGGTCGTGCCGATCTTGGTCCCGGAATTCGAGGCGGCATCTTCGCGGAATCCATCCAGCTCCCGGTGCAGCGACAGGATAAGCGCGGTGTTTTCGGCTATTTTCAGGCGTTCCGGCGTGACCTCCACACCCTGGTCCTTGAGCTTCTTCGCTTCAGCCACGAAGGCATGCGGATCGAACACCACGCCATTGCCGATGATCGAGAGCTTGCCTTGCCTGACCACGCCTGAAGGCAGCAGCGACAGCTTGTAGACCTTGCCGTCGACGACCAGCGTATGGCCGGCATTGTGGCCGCCCTGGAAGCGCACGACCACGTCGGCCCGTTCCGACAGCCAGTCGACGATCTTGCCCTTGCCTTCGTCGCCCCATTGCGAGCCGACGACCACCACATTGGCCATGTTCTTTTCCCTTGAAATGCCGCGCGGGCGGCCTGAAACGACAGGCCTCTATAGCGTCAAGCGCCGGCCGGCGCGACCCTTTCTTTGCCGCCGAAACCATCTCAGGAACATGATTTGAAAAGGCAGGAGCCGGCTTTCGGAACCCGATCGTGCTCCAGGAGTTGGATCGGGATAAGGATGCCGGCGAAGCCTCGTCCCGATCAGGCATAACAAATTCCAGCTTTCGCATCATTTACTTGCCGCCGCCGCCACTCTAGGCCGGCCTGAACCCGTGAACATCCCTGCAGGCCGATCCCTCATGCACCGAGCCGCCTATCTGTTCCTGCTGTCGACCATGCTGTTGTGGGGCGGCAATTCGGTCGCGGGCAAGCTTGCCGTCGGCCATGTCTCGCCGATGACGCTGGTGTTCCTGCGCTGGGTCATGGCGGTGCTGATCCTGCTGCCCGTCGGCTGGCGGACACTGCGCGAGGACTGGCCCGAAGTGCGCAGCCACTGGAAACTGCTTGCCGGCCTCGGCGCGTGCGGCTTCACCATCTTCAACGTCATCTTCTACACCGCGCTCAATTTCACGACCGCCATCAACGTCTCGATTGAGCAGGCCGCCATCCCGATCGTCATCATCCTTGCCAATTTCATGTTCTTCCGGCTGCGCGTGCGGCCTCTGCAGATCGTCGGCGTCGTGCTCACCATCGTCGGCGTCGCGCTGACCGCAAGCCATGGCGACCTCGTTCAGCTCTTGAAGCTCGACCTCAACTTCGGCGACGCCATCATGCTTGTCGCGGTGCTTTGCTACAGCCTCTATTCGGTGGGGCTGCGTCTCAGGCCGGCAATCCGCTGGCAGAGTTTCATGCTGGCGCTGTCGATCGCCGCGCTGCTGATCTCACTGCCCTTCGTCACCTGGGAGATCGCGGCCGGCCGCGCCGTTATTCCGGATGCAAGCGGATGGGCGCTCACCCTCTATACGGCGCTCGGCGCCTCGGTCGTCTCGCAGGTCCTCTACATCAAGGGCAACGAGCTGATCGGCGCCAACCGCGCCGGCCTGTTCATCAACCTGGTGCCGATCTTCGGCACGCTGCTTTCGGTGCTGATCGTCGGCGAGCAGTTTCAGCCCTATCAGGTCTTCGCGCTGGCGCTTGTCCTCGGCGGCATTGCCCTTGCCGAATACAGCGGCAGCAGAGCGGCGCTGCAGACGGGATGATATCTCTCGATCACGCGTCAAGCAGCCGTCGGCGACGGCTGTCCCGTCAACGCCTCGCCTGCCGGTGCAGGCGGGGCGTCTTTATTTTCAACGTTCACTCGGCGCCGACGTCGAAGCGCAGTCGCTTCGCCGAGTCGATCGACTTGTGCGCGCGCACCTGCTCCAGCACCTTTTCCGGGAACGGCGCGTCGAGATAAAGCAGCGCGATCGCATCGCCGCCCGGCCGGTTGCGGCCGAGCTGGAAGTTGGCGATGTTGACGCCGTTCTCGCCGCACAGCGTGCCGAGCAGGCCGATGATGCCGGGCGCGTCGGCATTGGTCGTGTAGAGCATGTGCTGGCCGACTTCGGCGTCGAGATTGATGCCCTTGATCTGGATGAAGCGCGGCTTGCCGTCGGAGAAGCAGGTGCCGGCGATCGAGCGCGTCATGTGCTCGGTCTTGACCGTCAATCTGATATAGCCGTCGAACACGCCCGACTTGTCGCGCTTGACCTCGGCGACGATGATGCCGCGCTCCTTCACCATGATCGGCGCCGACACCATGTTGACGTCGGAGACCTGCGGCCGGATCAGGCCGGCAAGGGCGGCGCTCACCAGCGCGCGTGTGTTCATCGTCGCTGTCGAGCCGTCGAACAGGATCTCGACCTCCTTGATCGGATCTTCGGTGACCTGGCCGACAAAGGCGCCGAGCACCTCGGCGAGCTTGACGAAGGGTTTCAGCCTCGGCGCTTCCTCGGCAGTGATCGAAGGCATGTTGATGGCGTTAGAGACGGCGCCCTTGATGAGATAGTCGCTCATCTGCTCGGCGACCTGCAGCGCGACATTCTCCTGCGCTTCCGTTGTCGAGGCTCCGAGATGTGGCGTCGCCACGACATTCTCCATGCCGAACAGCGGGTTGTTCTCCGCCGGCTCGACCTCGAACACGTCGATTCCGGCCCCCGCCACCTTGCCGCTCTTCAGCGCCGCGACCAGATCGGCCTCGACGACAAGGCCGCCGCGCGCGCAATTGATGATGTGCACGCCGTCCTTCATCTTGGCGATCGCGGCCGCGTCGATGATGTTGCGCGTCTTTTCGGTCAGCGGCGTGTGCAGCGTGATGAAGTCGGCGCGGGCGAAGAGCTCGTCGAGCTCGACCTTCTGGACGCCGAGCTCCTCGGCGCGGCTGTCCGACAGGAACGGATCGAAGGCGATAACATGCATCTTCAATCCGACGCCGCGCGTGGCGACGATCGAGCCGATATTGCCGCACCCGATCACGCCCAGCGTCTTGCTGGTGATCTCGACGCCCATGAAGCGGTTCTTTTCCCATTTTCCCGCATGGGTCGAGGCATTGGCTTCCGGGATTTGCCGCGCCAGCGCGAAGATCATCGCCACCGCATGCTCGGCCGTGGTGATCGAATTGCCGAAGGGCGTGTTCATCACGATGATGCCCTTGCGGCTGGCGGCCGGGATATCGACATTGTCGACGCCGATGCCGGCGCGGCCGACGACCTTGAGCCTGGTGGCGGCATTGATCAGCTTCTCGGTGACCTTTGTCGCCGAGCGGATGGCGAGGCCGTCATACTGGCCGATCACCTCGAGCAGCTTTTCCTTGTCCTTGCCGAGATCGGGCAGGTAGTCGACCTCTATGCCGCGATCCTTGAAAATCTGCACGGCGGTGGTTGAAAGTTTATCCGAAACGAGAACGCGGGGCGCCATCACGGCCTCCTTGAAGGGAATTGGATGTGTCGGGAATGGTGGCGGCTCGCAGGCCGCCATGGATTTCAGGCCGCCGCCTTAAGCGACGCCTTCTGCGCGGCGAAGGCCCAGTCGAGCCAGGGCAGCAGCGCTTCGAGATCGGCGGTCTCGATGGTGGCGCCGCACCAGATGCGCAGACCGGGCGGCGCGTCGCGATAGGAGCCGATGTCGTAGGCGACACCTTCCTTGTCGAGCGTCGAGACGAGCCCCTTGGCGAAAGCCGCCTGACCGTCGGCATCGAGCGCCGCAACATCCGGATCGGTGAAGGAGAGGCACACGGACGTGTTCGAGCGCGTTGCCGGATCGACGGCCAGATGGCCGAGCCACGACGACTTGCCAACGAACCGGTCGAGCACCGCGGCATTGGCGTCGGCGCGGGCAATCAGCGCCTCCAGCCCACCGATCGACTTCGCCCAGTGAAGCGCATCGAGATAATCCTCCACGCACAGCATCGACGGTGTGTTGATGGTCTCGCCCTTGAAGATGCCCTCGATCAGCTTGCCGCCCGAGGTCAGGCGGAAGATCTTCGGCAGCGGCCAGGCCGGCTTGTAGGTCTCCAGCCGCTCGACGGCGCGGGGCGACAGGATCAGCATGCCGTGCGCGCCTTCGCCGCCCAGCACCTTCTGCCAGGAGAAGGTGACGACATCGAGTTTTTCAAAGTCGAGCCTTTGCGCGAAGGCGGCCGACGTCGCGTCGCAGATGGTCAAGCCCTTGCGGTCCGCGGGAATGAAATCGCCGTTCGGCACGCGCACGCCGGAGGTCGTGCCGTTCCAGGTGAAGACCACGTCGCGATCGAAATCGATCTGCTTGAGGTCGGGCAGCTGGCCGTAGCCGGCCTCGAACTTGCGCACATCGGCGAGCTTGAGCTGCTTGACGACATCCGTCACCCAGCCGGAGCCGAAGCTCTCCCAGGCGACCATGTCGACGCCGCGCTCGCCGAGCAGCGACCACAGCGCCATCTCGACGGCGCCGGTATCGGACGCCGGCACGATGCCGATGCGGTAGTTCGCGGGAACCTTGAGGATGTCGCGCGTCAGCTCGATCGCCTGCTCGAGCTTGCTCTTGCCGATTTTGGCGCGATGGGAGCGTCCAAGCGCGGCCTTAGAGAGCGCCTCGGCCGACCAGCCGGGACGTTTTGCGCAGGGACCTGAGGAGAAATTGGGGTTTGCCGGACGGAGTCCGGGCTTGGTAAGCGTCGTCATCGTGGTCTATCCTTCCAGATAGTGGCCCCTCGTTGGGGAGGGGTGGCCCACGGACGGCGATATGCTTTCAGCCTTTCGGCGTCAAGAGCAAAGTTTTTGTCGCTGTCGGGATATTTGCTCGCGAAAAGCAATGCCGCAAAAAGCAGACGTCGGGACTGAAGAGAACCGCCGTCTGCGGTTTTTGCTGCCGTCTGTGCTACCAAAGATCATAACGCAGTCCGAGCTTGACGGTCTGGAAGTTCACACCCTTGTGAACGTTGAAGAGCCCGTTGTCATAGGCGACATATTTGGCGCTCGGAACTGAGAGATACTCATAGCCGAGGTCGACCGAAACGTTTCTGGTCATCTGGTACGAAAGGCCGGCCGCCAGCGAATAGGCAAAGTCATAGCTCGCCTTCGAACTGACCTGCCCGTCATAGCCCGCGGGGTCATCGCAGTTGAATTGCGTCGTGGTGGTGGTGCCGTTGCCGACGACGCTGCTGCTCGACGGAGCGCAATTTTTCGCGCCGATCGTGCTGGCGTACTTATCATAGACAACGCCGGCGCCGGCGCCGATATAGGGCGTGATACCTACATACGTGCCGAGATCGATATAGCCGTTGGCCATCAGGCTATAAGCTTTGTTCAGGGCGTTGCTGGAGCCCTTGCAGGGTTGAGTGGTGGGCCGAGTCGTGATTTGGCTCGTAATCGAGCCGGAGGTGTTGTCAACGACTGTCGTCGTTGTTGATCCGCTACAGGTGGTGTCTACACTGTCGCCGAACTTGTTTGACGGCAGGATTCCCAAGTTTAGATCGGCACGAAGGTAATCGTTGAAATGATAGCCCATGCCGACGCTAGCATCGAACAACGTCCGGCTGTGCGAAAAGCCCGGATTGTTGCTGGTCTCGTCAAACGGATGGCTGAAGGCATAACCGACATCGCCGCGCAGGTACCAGCCCGAGCCGACCTCGACCGGCTGGTAGTCCGGCGCCTGGTCGACATAGATCGGCGGGTCGTAGTCGGCTGACAAAGCCTGTGTCGCCGGCATCAGCACGATTGAGGCGAGCGCCAGTGCGATACGCGATTTTGATATCATGGTCCCCGGCTCCTGAAGTTGGCGCCAGCCGCGAGCGCGAGCAGAGCTGCCGTTTCAGGAGGCATTGTTAACCATAGTGGTTAAGTGCCGGTTAAGGATAACAGCCAGTTACCGAATTGATTTAGATCGATATTTACCGGCGTCGCATAAACGAAAGCCGCCCGGCTGGCGCCGGGCGGCTTCGAGTTCCAGGATTCAGGAAGCGATTACTTGGTGTAGATCGGCTCCGGTTCCGGCTGATAGGCGACCGGTTCCGCGCAGCCATTGTTGCCACCGAACTGGTAGCGCAGGCCGCCGCGCACTTCGTGCGTGTTGATGCCGTGGTCGAAACCTGGCCCGGAACTGCTCGTATCAAACTCGAACATGCGGCCGCCCTGGATGTGGGAGAAGCGGTAGCCGGCGTCTAGGATCACCTTGTCGGTCAGGCAGTAGGACGCGCCGGCCATGAGAGCGTAGGCGAAGCGCCAGTTGGAGGAACCCGGATTGGTCTCGGTGGTGTTCGGATCGTGGACCGTGTCCCACTTGACATGCGCGCCGCCGATACCGGCACCCACATAAGGCGTGATGCCGTGCCAGGTACCGATGTCGACATAGGCATTGGCGAGCAGCAGCAGGGCGCTCATCTTTGAGACTTCGGTCGACGTTGTGAGCAGATCAGAGGTCTGGCCGTTGAAGTTCGACTTGAACCAGTAATCCGCGGTCAGGTCGGTACGGAGATAGCTGTTGATCTTATAGCCGACACCACCGCCCAGCGAGAAACCGCCCTTCAGATGGCCGAAATCAAAATCGTTGCTGCCGGGTGGCGGCCCATATGTAATATAGTCGATGCTGCGCAGGCTCGATTTGTGATAGTCGATGTCGCCCCGGATGTACCAGCCACCGACATCGATCGGCTGCTGCTCGACGACCGGCGGCGGAGCCTCTTCGACCTGCGGTTCGGAGAGGTCGGCCGCGAAGAGCGGTCCGGCCGAGCCCGCGAACAGCACGGCAAGCAATGCCATTCTTGCTGTCTTGAACATTCTGTCACCCCTAAGAAGCCTCGGGACGACACCCGCCCGAAGATGATTGACCTCGGGTTTGGATAATGAATTGCAAAGGTTAAAAGCCGTTTAACCGTACCGATTAACCACGAATCTATACAATTTTAGATGGTAGACCGTTGCTGCGCGCGTGACGAAGCCCCGCCGGGTTGGCGGCTGGCCTGCGACATCAGGGTGAGTTTAGAATCAGGACAGGCCTAGCCAGATTCGAAGACGGGCGCGAAGCTACCCAGCTTGCAGGCCGGCCTCACCTGAAATCGGCACACCCTCAGGCGGCGCTGCGCGTTTCCTGGAGGATGCCCACGATATCGTTGACGACCGCCTCGACCAGTTGCGGATCGTCGCCCTCGGCCATGACGCGGATCAGCGGCTCGGTGCCGGATGGCCGGATGACAAGGCGGCCGGACGTGCCGAGCCGGTTGCGCCCTTCTTCGATCGCCGCCTTGACCGGCGCTTCTTCCAGCGGCTTGCCACCGGAGATGCGGACGTTCTTGAGAAGCTGCGGCACCGGCTCGAACTGCTTCGACAGCTCGCTGACCGGGCGGTTCTGCCGCTTGATGCAGGCGAGCACCTGCAACGCCGAGACCAGACCGTCTCCGGTGGTCGAGAAATCGGAAAGCACGATGTGGCCGGACTGCTCGCCGCCGACATTCAAGCCATGCGCGCGCATATGCTCCACGACATAGCGGTCGCCCACCTTGGTGCGATGCAGCTGCAGCTTCATATCGCCGAGGAAGCGCTCCAGGCCGAGATTGGACATCACGGTGGAAACGACGCCGCCGCCGGCCAGCCTTCCGCTCTGGTGCCAGGATTCGGCGATCAGCGCCATGATCTGGTCGCCGTCGACGATCGCTCCGTTCTCGTCGACGATGACCACGCGGTCGGCGTCGCCGTCGAGCGCGATGCCGATGTCGGCGCGCACCTCGTGCACCTTCTTCTGCAGGCCGGCCGGATGGGTCGAGCCGCACTCCTTGTTGATGTTGAAGCCGTTCGGCTCGACATTGATCGACACCACCTCGGCGCCGAGCTCCCACAGCGCCTCGGGCGCAACCTTGTAGGAGGCGCCGTTCGCGCAGTCGACGACGATCCTCAGGCCCGAGAGCGACATCGAGCGCGGCAGCGTCCGCTTGGCGAATTCGATATAGCGGTCATGCACGCCGTCGACGCGCTTGGCCCGGCCAAGCCCGTCGGAATCGGCGAGCGCCAGCTCGATGTCCTTGTCGAGCATGCCTTCGATGCGCTCCTCGATCTCGTCGGAAAGCTTGTAGCCGTCGGGACCGAACAGCTTGATGCCGTTGTCGTAATAAGGGTTGTGCGAGGCCGAGATCATCACGCCGATGTCGGCGCGCAGCGAGCGCACCAGCATGGCGACGGCGGGCGTCGGTATCGGGCCGAGCAGGAAGACATCCATGCCGGCGGCGCACAGGCCGGCAACCATGGCGTTCTCGATCATGTAGCCGGAAAGCCGCGTGTCCTTGCCGAGCACGACGCGGTGACGATGGTTGCCGCGCTGGAACGAAAGCCCGGCGGCCATGCCGACGCGCATGGCGACCTCGGCCGTCATCGGAAATTTGTTGGCGCGTCCGCGAATACCGTCCGTGCCGAAATACTGACCTGCCATATCCTTACAGTCCCCGTCGGCTTTTCAGCGGGCCCGTATTGCCACAATTGGGCCGCATCCGATCATCAAATTTCGTGATTGTATATTACCAATCCTTAGAAAAACATTGTCGCAGGCGGTGCAAGTGGTTCGACAGCCTATCACCACCTTTGACTTGGCGGTGCTACAGCCCAACGCGAGGCTTTTCGGCGCCCTGGCCACCGGCAGAGCTTCGCTGGCGGCGAACCCGCAAGCAATTCATCACCTTATCAGGAGCAACACACTTTGTGACGGGTCCCGCGCCGGATGCATCTGGCGCAACCGGACATTGAGAGCTATTGATTTGGCATAGGGACACCTAGTGGCGGCAGCAAGGGAGAAAACGCCATGCTTATTCATAGACTTGCAGCTTTGACGGGTCTCGCCGTCGCAACCTTGTTCATGGTGGCGCCGGCCAACGCGCTGACCATGGCCGAGTGCAGCACCAAGTATAACGCGGCCAAGGATGCGGGAACGCTTGCCGGCCAGACCTGGAACCAGTTCCGCAAGGCGCAGTGCGGCAGCGATGCTTCCGCGGCGACCGGCACAAAGGCGGCCACCGATACCAAGGCTGCGACCGACACGAAGGCCGCCGACACCAAGACGACCAAGAAGGCAAAGACAGCCGCCGCTGCCGACGACGCGGCCAAGGGCCTGAGCTCCAAGGAATGCAGCGCCAAGTACCAGGCGGCAAAGTCCGCCGGCACGCTCAACGGCATGAAGTGGAATGACTTCCGCAAGGCCGAGTGCGGTCCTGGCGCAACCGCCGCAGCTGCCACCGCGCCTGCAACCGAAACCAAGCCGGCCAAAACCTCAACCGCGGCTGCCGATGGCGGCAAGGGCCTGACCATGGCCGAGTGCAGCACCAAGTACCAGGCCGCGAAGACCGCCAACAAGCTCAACGGCATGAAGTGGAACGACTTCCGCAAGGCCGAGTGCGGCGCCAGCGCTGCCGAGGACGACACCGTGCCGGCACCGAGCGAAGCCACCTACACCAGCGAGCCGGCGAAGCCGACTGTCGCCGCGCCGAAGGGGGTGAGCTTCCCGAAGGCGATTTCCCCGAAATTCGCCACCGAGACTCCGGCCAAGGGCCGCATGCACACCTGTCTCGAGCAATACTACGCCAACAAGGACGCCAACACGCTGAACGGCCTAAAGTGGATCCAGAAGGGCGGCGGCTTCTACAGCCTCTGCAATGCCAAGCTGAAGAGCTGATCGCTTAGCTCCCAATATTCCTGGACAAGGGCCCGCGCGTCGCAGGATGCGCGGGCTTTTTGTTGCGCGCGGAGACGCGCGCGGCCTTGCCCGCATCTGCATATCGCAGGACTGCCGGCATCATCGATCCGCCCACATTGCCCACCGCCAGGCTTGTCCGTAGTTCGCAAAGATTCTAGTTGAACATATAGAGAACAAACAGTATACAAAAAGACATTGAACTATTATCAACCAGGAGGGTCTCAATGTTCAGTTTGAAATTGGCGGCGTTGGCCGTGACGGCACTGGTCGCTTGCAGCGCCTCACCTGCGAGCGCACTGACGATGAAGGAATGCGGCGAGACCTATCGGGCCGCCAAGGAAGGCGGCACTCTGAACGGCATGGACTGGGCCGCTTTCCGCAAGGAGAAATGCGCGACGTCCGCCGCGGAGAGCGTCAGCGCGGATTCGGTCAAGACTGCGGAGCCAGTAGAAAAGGATGCCAGCGCGGCGGTCGCCCCCACTGTAGCGCCAGCGGGCGTGACATTCCCGACCACCCTCGCCGCCGAGTTCAAGACCGAAAAGCCCGCGAAGGCCCGGATGAAGACCTGCCTCCAGGGTTATCACGACAACAAGGAGGCGGGTACGTTGAACGGCCTTCGCTGGATCCAGAAGGGCGGCGGCTACTACAGCCTCTGCAATGCGCGGCTGAAGGCTGAATCATAAAACCGAATACGGCGGATAAAGCGGTTCACCGTTTTTCCCCGCAGACGTTGAGCCATCATCCTCGAGCGTGTCCGAGGATCTGCTGTCGGGCGATATCTGGAGCAATTCCAGGAAAAGTGTGAGCGGTTTTCCGTACGGAATTGCGTAAAAACAAAGGGATTAGAGCGGTTCACCGTTTCCGTGAAACGGTGAACCGCTCTAGGCGCCAGGACGAGGGAAGCCTTGCCTTGTCTCCAATTCCCGAACAAAAACGCCGCGGACCAAGCCGCGGCGTTTCTCGATCGGTCTTTTCGCGCACCAACCTCAGCTTGACGGCTGCGGTTCCATGCCGCCTTCGGGCTCCGGGCCCTTCTTGCGGCGGCCGCCGGTGCCGGCCTTCGGCACGGCCGAGCCGCGGCTTGGCGGGGTGTCGTCGCCGAGGTCGCGGGCGGGCTTGTTGCCCGCGATCAGTTGCTTGATCTCGTCGCCCGACAGCGTCTCGTATTCGAGCAGCCCTTCGGCGAGCGCAATCCATTCCTTCTTCTTCTTGGTCAGGATCGCCTTGGCGGTCGAATAGGCGTCGTCGATCAGCCGCCGCACTTCGGCATCGATGATCTGCGCCGTCTCTTCCGAGATGTTTTGCGTGCGGGCCACCGAATGGCCGAGGAAGACCTCTTCCTGGTTGTCGCCATAGGCGACATGGCCGAGCTTGTCGGAGAAGCCCCAGCGCGTCACCATGGCACGCGCCAGCTTGGTCGCCTGTTCGATGTCGGAGGAGGCGCCGGAGGTGATGTTCTCCTTGCCGAACTTGAACTCCTCGGCGACGCGGCCGCCCATCATGATCGCGAGCCGCGAGATCATGTACTTGTAGCTCATCGAATAGCGGTCACCTTCCGGCAGCTGCATGACCATGCCGAGCGCGCGGCCGCGCGGGATGATCGTCGCCTTGTGCAGCGGATCAGCCGTCGGCACGTTGAGCGCCAGGATGGCGTGGCCGGCCTCGTGATAGGCGGTCAGCTCCTTCTCGGCCTGCGTCATCGCCGACGAGCGGCGCTCGGCGCCCATCATGATCTTGTCCTTGGCGTCCTCGAACTCGGCCATGGTGACGAGCCGCTTGTTGCGGCGCGCCGCCATTAGCGCGGATTCGTTGACGAGGTTCATCAGGTCGGCGCCGGAGAAGCCGGGCGTGCCGCGCGCGATGACCTTGAGGTCGACATTAGGCGCCAGCGGCACGTTGCGCACGTGCACCTTGAGGATCTTCTCGCGGCCGACGATGTCGGGATTCGGCACCACCACCTGGCGGTCGAAACGGCCGGGCCTCAGCAGCGCCGGATCGAGCACATCAGGCCGGTTGGTGGCGGCGATCAGGATGATCGACTCGTTGGACTCGAAGCCGTCCATCTCCACCAGCAGCTGGTTCAGCGTCTGCTCGCGCTCGTCATTGCCGCCCCCCAGGCCCGCGCCGCGATGGCGGCCGACGGCGTCGATTTCGTCGATGAAGATGATGCAGGGCGCGTTCTTCTTGGCCTGGTCGAACATGTCGCGCACGCGGCTCGCGCCGACGCCGACGAACATCTCGACGAAGTCCGAGCCGGAAATGGTGAAGAACGGCACGTTGGCCTCGCCGGCAACCGAGCGGGCGAGCAGCGTCTTGCCGGTTCCGGGCGGGCCGACCAGCAGCACGCCGCGCGGAATCTTGCCGCCCAAGCGCTGAAATTTCTGCGGATCGCGCAAGAACTCGACGATCTCTTCGAGGTCTTCCTTGGCCTCGTCGACGCCGGCAACATCCTGGAAGGTGACGCGGCCATGCGCCTCGGTGAGCAGCTTGGCCTTCGACTTGCCGAAGCCCATCGCCCTTCCGGAGCCGGACTGCATCTGGCGCATGAAGAATATCCACACGCCGAGGATCAGGATCATCGGCAGCCAGGAGATCAGGTAGCCGAACAGCGAATTGGAGCCGTCGGTCTCCGGCTTGGCGGTGATGGTGACGTTCTTGTCCTGCAGCCTTGAGACCAGCGACGGATCGCCGGGCGAATAGGTCTGGAAGCCGTTGGCGTTGTCCGTGTAGTTGCCGAAGACGCGGGCGCCGGCGATAGTCACGCTCTTGACCCGGCCGGAGGCGACGTCCTGCAGGAACTGCGAATAGGGGATATCCGTCGTCGCACCGCGCGTCTGGGGCGTCTGGAACAGATTGAACAGGGCGATGAGCAGGACCGCTATGATCGCCCAGAGCGCGAGGTTGCGATAATTCGGATTCATCTATTGTCCCGTTGGGGCCCGCCTGCGGGCCCGCGATGATTGAGAAGCTTGGCCTAACATAGGGAGAGCGTCACCCCTTGCCAAGCAGAACAGCATGTATCGGTTAAGCTTTCGCCCACCCTCTCCCACCATCATGGCCGCGAAAAGGCGACGCCGGCAACGGCGGTGCGCAGACAAGCGCCGCGACGGCGGCAGCCGGCTCAAGGTCGAAGGACGGCAGGAAGCGTGCAAAAGGGGCAACCGCCGGAACGACCGACACCGGTTGCAGGCCGGCATTGCCGCCAGCAAAATCAAGCTGTTCGCCGCCGGACCACAGCGACGGCTCCGCGGCTAGCGCTGCGCGCGCCAGGCTAGGTGGGATATCCTCGACCGGGGGCGCTCGCCCGGCAGCCGCAGCCCCAAGCGGCGCGATCACCAAACCGCCCGGTTGGTCTTTCAAAGTGATGCGCCCATCCAAGGTGACGCGACGTCGGTTGTCCCAAAGCTGGTTGTCCACCGGTGGAGCGGGGGCGGGCAGGTTGCGGTTCTCGCGGCGAAGGAAGATGCCGGACCGGCGCGCGTCGACCACCGTCCGCGACAATGTGGCGCAAAGCGGCGCTGAGCGCAGGCGGGCAAGCAATGCGGCGCAACGCGCCTCGTCGGCCAGGAACGACATGCCGCCAGCCGTGGCCAGCAGGACGCGCAGCGCGTAAACGGCCGCTTGGCCGTCCTCATGCCCAGCGAAATCGCGATCGAGGCGGATGAGGCCCGGAACCGGCCTGCTCGCGAAAGCGTCGATGAGCCTGGCGGCGCGGCGACCGATGTCGTGGCGCGCATGAGCCGCCTGGGCCGACCGCGCCAACGCCTCGGCGATGCGCCGTTCGCCCTCGCCTTGCGCGAGCGCCGCGCGCATGCGCGGCCGCTCGAAGCGGACATCCACATTGGTCGGGTCCTCGATCCAGCCGATGTCGCGACGCCGCAACATGTCGCGCAGCGCCGCGCGCCTTGTGCCGAGCAGCGGCCGGACGATCCAGGTCCGCCAGTCGTAGAGCGTTGCGGGTGCCATGCCGGCAAGGCCGCGGCCGTCATCGTCGCGCGCCTGGCGCATCAGCACCGTCTCGGCCTGGTCGTCCGCGGTGTGGCCGGTCAGGATCAGCTTGATGCCTTCGGCATCGGCTGCTTCGGCAAGCAGCCTGTAGCGCGTCTCGCGCGCTGCGGCCGGCAGGCTGGTGGCAGGCTTGTCGCCGTGCCAGGCGAGAATGCGATGCGCGATGCCGCTCTGGGCGCAAAAATCGGCAACCAGCCGTGCCTCAATGGCCGAGTCCGGCCTCAAGCCATGATCGACCGTCACCGCAAGCAGCTTGGCGGCGGGTGCAGACCGGTCGAGGTGATCTTTGAGAAGGAGAAGAAGGGCGGTCGAGTCGCTGCCGCCGGACACGGCCGCAACGGCGCCGGTCGAAAAGTCTAGGTCACGGAAAAGGTCGTCTGAAAGGTCGGGTTTGGTATCAGGCGTCAGCACGCCGCCAGCGCCTTTTCCTGCTTGATGCGTTCCTTGAGCGTGACGGAAACATCGGGATAGCGCTTGCCGATCTCGTTGAAGGTGGCGCAGGCGACGTCGTTCTGCTTCAGGCCGACCAGCGAAACGCCGAGCTTGAGCAGCATGTCGGGCGCCTTCTTGGCCTTCGGATAATCCTTGCTGGCGGCGAGGAAAATCTCGGCCGCGTCGCGGTATTTCTGCTGACCAAGCAGCGACTCGCCCAGCCAGTAATGCGCGTCCGCAGCCTTCGCGTCCTTGGGGAAGCGGGAGATATGGTCGCGAAAACCCTGTTCGGCCGTCGGATAGTCCCCCGACAGGATGAACTGGTAGGAATTGCGGTAGAGCTCGTCCGGATCGTTGGTCGACGGCAGGGCCGCGACTTGCGTGTCGCCGGACTTGTTCTTCTTGGCAGGCGTTTCGGCGGAAGGAGCGCTTGCCGTGGCCGAGGGAGCCTGCGCCGGCGCGCTGGCCTGCGGGTCGGTCTCGGCATTGACGACATTGCCGTTCTTGTCGACGGTGATGGTGCCGAAAGTCTTCGGCGGCGCGCCGGTGATCAGCTTGCCGGGATCGCCGGTCTGCGATTCCACGATGACGTCGCCGACCGTCTTGCCGCCGCCATTTTGCCCGCCGGTGTCGGCCGGCGCCTGTGTCGCCGGGGCTTGGGCAACGCTGTTGTCGGTTCCGGCGACGCCGGTGCCGGAATCCCCGGTGCCGGCATCGCCGAGGTTGGTGTTGCCGCCGGTTCCGTCCTGAGGCGCGGCTTCCGATTTCTTCTGCCCGGTCGGCTTGGCGCCTCCTTGCGAACCGCCCTCGAGCTGCTGGAAGCGGAACTCATTGTCTTCCTGCTGCTTTCGGATCTGTTCCTGCATCTGCAGGATCTGGAAGTTCATCTCTTCGATCTTGCCGTTCAGCTGACGCAGTTGGTCTTCCAGACCCGTCATGCCACCGCTGTTGTCCTGCGCGACCTGCGACTGTTCCGGCTTCTTCTTGTCGCCGAAGATGCCGAGCGTCGGCAGATGGAAGGTGAACCCGCCGTCGGAGGCCCGCGCGGCGCTGTCGGCCGAGGCGGCAAGGCTCGGGAAGCTTGATACGAGCAGCAGCGCAAGCGTGCCGCTCAGGACCGTTCTGAAGTGCATTCTGTCTCTCGCGGTGGATGTGTTGGCCCGATGCGCCTTTCCAAATCAGACAATGGGAGCAAGCGCCCTCGCGCTCATAGCAGGACGCGAGACTTCGGCCAAATTTTGTTTCAAGCCGTTGCAAATGAAAAAGGCGGCCCTGAGGCCACCTTCGATTTTTGGATGTTGTATTTTTGCCGCCTGTGGCGTCGCGCCACGCGGCGTCCATGGGGCCTGGTTATCAGGAACCGGCGCCCGACAACGTGGTGACGGCGCGGCGGTTCTGCGACCAGCAGGAGATGTCGTCGCAGACCGCGACCGGACGCTCCTTGCCATAGGAGATCGTCTTCAGGCGGCTGGCGGACACGCCCTTGGAAACGAGGAAGTCGCGGGTGGCGGCGGCGCGGCGGGCGCCCAGCGCCAGATTGTACTCACGCGTGCCGCGCTCGTCGGCATGGCCTTCGATGACGATGGCGTACTGGCGATACTGGTTGAGCCACTGCGCCTGGCGCGCCAGCGTGGTCTGCGCGTCAGCGCGGATCGACGAGGAGTCGGTGTCGAAGAAGATGCGGTCGCCGATGTTGACGGTGAAGTCCTGCGCGGAACCCGGCGTGGCGGCGCCGGCGCCGTTGAGCCCGAGATCGGCCGCGCTGTTCGGCGTCTTCTTCGACGCGCAACCGGTGATGGCGAGAGCCGCCACCAACGCGATCATCGCCGGGTTTCTGGTAAGTGCTGCGATACGGCCCATGCCGCCCTCTCCTTAGCATTCGAGTGATTTCGTTGATCACCCAGTAACCACGTTTGGGTTAACCGGCATTCAAGAAACACGGTTAATTTTTGGTTTCGGCCGCCGTCCGCGGCTGTTTTTCGTCGGGCTCACACTGCGCGCGGACCGTAGGCGGAAATGCGGCTAAAACGCGACCAAGCCGCGGAAAAGGGGAATTGAAGAATTGAGGAATTGAAGAATTGAGGAAAAGGGTCACTTCAGCCTCTCCCTCAGATTCACCAGCATTCCATAGATATAAACATAGGACTGCAGCCATTCGTCGCGCTGCGCCTGTGCGACGTAGCCAAGATCGAAGGCATAGGAAATCCACGTTTCCATTTCGCTGCACGACCCCAGAGCCATCGAAATGAACCGCGCGAATTCGGGCCTGGAATGGGTCTGCTTGGCAAAGCCCTCAGCGAGATTGGCGCAAATCGCCTTGCTGGATCGACGCATTTGGTCCGCCAGCGCATATTGCTCGATTTTTGGAAAAACGAGCGTGGCTCTGTGGACGTCAAGAGAAACTGCATAAGCACGCCTATAGACTTCCAAATCCTTCGCGCGCTTGATGTAGCTGCCCTCTTTCTCCATTCTTCAATTCTTCAATTCATCAGTTCTTCAATTCCTCTCCTGCCTCTCCTCTCCCGCCTCGCCTCTACTCCAGCAACGGCGACCAAGCCGGGTCTGAAGCATAGTTCGCGGTTGGGATCGGCTGCTCGTTGCGGCCGGTGAGGTCGACCGAGACCAGCTTGGGGCCGCCGCCGGAGTCGCGGAAGAACATCAAGACGCGGCCGTTCGGTGCCCAGGTCGGGCCCTCCTGCTGGAAGCCTGAGGACAGGATGCGCTCGCCCGAGCCGTCGGTCTTCATGACGCCGATCTGGAACTCGCCGCCGCTCTGCTTGGTGAAGGCGATGAGGTCGCCGCGCGGCGACCAGACCGGCGTTGAATAGACGCCGTCGCCGAAGGAGATTCGGTGCGGATTGGAGCCGTCCGCGCCCATGACGTAGATCTGCGAGCGCCCGCTGCCGCCGCCGCGGTCGGAGGTGAAGACGACTTGCGAGCCGTCTGGCGAATAGGACGGCGAGGTGTCGATCGCGGTCGAATCGGTGAGCCGCGTGGTCGAGCGGCTCCTCAGGTCCATGGCGAAGATGTTGGAATTGCCGTCGTCGCGCAGCAGGCTCATGATCACCTTCTGGCCGTCCGGCGAGAAGCGCGGCGCAAACGTCATGCCCGGGAAATTGCCGACCAGCTCGCGCTGCCCGGTCTCGATCTGCAGCAGGTAGACCTTCGGCTGCCCGCTTTCATAGGACATATAGGTGATTTCCTGCCGGTTCGGCGAGAAGCGCGGCGTCAGCACGATGGCACGGCCGTCCGACAGATAGCGCACATTGGCGCCGTCCTGGTCCATGATGGCGAGCCGCTTCTTGCGCGCGTTCTTGGCGCCGGATTCGTCGACGAAGACGACGCGTGTATCGAAATAGCCTTTTTCGCCGGTGATCTTCTCATAGATCGCATCGGCGATGATGTGCGCGACGCGGCGCTGATTGGCGTCGTTGGCGAAAAACTGCTCACCGGCCAGCTGCGTGTTGCCGAAAATGTCCCACAGCCTGTACTGAGCGCGGATGCGGCCGTCCGCCTCCTTGCTGACGCTGCCGGTCACCAGCGCCTGCGCGTTGATGACTTTCCAATCCTCGAAACGCGGCGAGGCATCCGGATTGGTGATCTTTTCGACAAAGGCGGCCTTGTCGATCGGCGCGAACAGCCCCGACCGTTTCAGGTCGGCTGTCACGATCTCCGATATCTGCGGGCCAAGCCCCCCCTGGAAGTCAGGGATGGCGATCGGCATCGGCTCGACATTGCCTTTGTTGACGTTCAGCTCAAGAGTTGCTTGAGCGGGCAAGGTGGTGACAGAACTTATGCCTACCGCCATCGCGGCGACCATCAGGAGCGGCTTGAGGATGGATTTCATGTCTTCTCGCTTCTCTTGCTGATTTTTTTGGGTGCTCAGGCTACAGGCCAAGCATCGCTCTCGGATCGAAGTTGACGCGAACGTCAGACCATATGTCCTGCTTTCCGGCGGGAACCTGCAGACCTGCGACATCGCATTTCTGCACGGCGCGAACCGCGCTGGCGTCGAACTGGGGGTTGCCGCTGGACTTCTCGACGGTCGGGCGGCCCTCGAGCTTGCCGGAGGCATTCAGGTTGAAACGGATGACCACGGTGAAGTTTTCGGAGCCCTCGAGGCCAACCGGAAGGGTCCAGCAACCGCCGAGTTGATCCTCCAACGCCCCTTGCTCCGATTTGGAGAGCTTCTGGCCCTGATCCTTCTCGCCGCCCAGCGAAGCCTGCTGCGTCGAGCGTTTGGCGCCGCCGCCGGACGGCTTCTGCTTATCGAGCAGCGCGGTTATCTCGTCGGCGTTGAACTGCTTCTCGTCCGACTTCTTCTTGGAGGACGCTTCCTTCACCGGCTTTTCCGCGTCCTTGCGATCCGGCGCCTTGGCGCTCTCGGCCTGGGCCGGCTGCGGCTGCGGCTTCGGCCGTGCTTCCGGCGCGGGCGCCGAATCCGGCAGCTTCGCCTCATCCGCCGGCTGGTCCTGCGAGATCGCCTCGGCCACCGCGTCCGGCTTGACCTCTTCCTTCTGGATGGCCGCGGTCTTGTCGGGCGTCGGCGTCGCTTCCTTCGCCGGCGTCGGCTTCGGCTCGGTCTGCTTGACCGGCTCGGGCTTGACCTCTTCCTTCGGCGTCGGCGTCGGCGCGACTTCCGTCGCGGGCGTCGGCTTCGGCTTCTCCGGCGGCTTCGGCACGTCCTCGACCGCAGGCTTCTCGGTTGGCGTCGGCGCGGGCGGCGGCGCCGCAGTCTTCTCGACCGGCTTCGGCTTGGCTTCGTCCGTCACCGGCTTCTCGGTGTCGACCGTGTTCTCTCCGACCTTCTGGGCATTGGGAACGACGTCCGGGCGCTTGGTCGGAACAGGTGCCGGCTTGTCATGCATGACCGCCTTCTTGTCGCCCTGCAGCGTTTGCGCGATGGCTTCCATCGGCACGATATCGACCGCCACCGATTCCACGTCGGCGGCCGGCATGGCAGGCGGCGAGGACAGTGTGAACAGCCCGAAGGCCAGCGCCACCGCATGCAAGATCACCGATGAGGTGAGGCCCGTGCGCATCTGGCGTCTACTGATCCTGTTCCTGCAGCGAGACCAGGCCGATATTCTTGTAGCCGGCCGCTGAAATGCGGGCCATGACCTTCATCGCCGTGCCGTAGTCGGTCGACTTGTCGCCGCGGATGAAGATGCGCTCGTCATAGCCGGTCTTCGAAATCGCCTGCAGCTTGGCCACCAGTTCCTCGATCGGGATCTCGGTTTCCTGGAGGAAAATCTTGCCGGTGGCGTCGATCGAGACGGTGATCGGCTGCGTGTCGACGTTCATCGCCTTGGCTTGCGTGTCCGGCAGATCGATCGGAACTCCGACGGTGAGCAGCGGCGCCGCGACCATGAAGATGATCAACAGCACCAGCATCACGTCGACCATAGGCGTGACGTTGATTTCCGACATAAGGCCATGATGACGGCCACGGCGCCTATGACCGCGTCCGCCTCGCCCCGAGCCACCTGCGCCAGCAGCAGACATCCCCATGATCGTTCCTCAGGCCTTCTGCGCTACTTTTTCATCGATTTGGCGCGAGAGTATGGCGGAGAACTCGTCCGAGAACCCTTCCATGCGCACGCCAAGCTTGTTCGCGTCCGATGACAGTTTGTTGTAAGCGATGACGGCGGGGATGGCCGCGAGCAGGCCGATCGCGGTCGCCAGCAGCGCCTCCGCGATGCCGGGCGCCACCACCGAAAGGCTGGTGTTCTTCGACGCGGCGATCGCCTGGAACGAGGTCATGATGCCGATGACGGTGCCGAACAGGCCGATGAAGGGCGCGGCCGAGCCGGTGGTGGCGAGGAAGCCGAGGCGTCCCTCCAGCCTTTCCATCTCGCGCGTCAATGCCAGGTCCATGGCCTTGTCGATGCGGGTCTGCAGCGCCAGCGGCGACTTCGCACCTTTTTCGAAGCTCTTCTTCCATTCGCGCATGGCGGCGACGAAGATCGCGCCCATGCCGGTGGTCTTGCGGTCGGCCAGCGTGCGGTAGAGGTCCTCGAGCGACTGCCCGGACCAGAAGACCTGTTCGAAGCGATTGAGGGCGAGGCGCATGCGGCTATAGGCGACGAGCTTGTCGATGATGATCGCCCAGGTCCAGATCGAGGCGCAAAGCAGGCCGATCATCACCAGCTTGACCACCCAGCCGGCCTGCATGAACAGGGCCCAGATCGATAAATGCGCTGCCGGATCGGCGAGTGCGATATTTTCCATCACTTAGTCCTTAAGATTTTCCGGGCATCGCTGGCGGCTGGCCCATGGGCATCCTTTGGTCCGATCGCGCGAAGCGTGAAGCTTGCGGGACACGCCCCGAATGCACCGTTTCGCGGCCTTTTCGAGGCAAATATTGTTGAAAGGAAGGCGCACGAATTGCGCCAATCTTCGCCAATTCCTTCATGAACCGTTATGGTTAAGGATGGGTTAGGATGTCAGGCGCGGCGCATTGCCGCGCTTGGCAGGCGACCAATCAACAAGCGCCGCCGCAAGGGTATGCTGAGATTCAGGTCAGGCCGAGTCGAGAACGATGGCTTCCGAGAACCGGAGCGGAGCGAGTACGTGAGCACCGGAAGCGCAGGAAGCCATCATTCGCAGGCCGGCATCACCTGAATATCAGCGTACCCGAGGCATAAAAGCCGCAATCCACTCCTTCGGGAATCGCTTCGGGCGCCCGCTTTCGCCGACGATCGCCGCTTCGACCTTCGCCTCGACCAGCACATCGCCGCCGCGCTTCAGCTGCTGGCCCATGAAGATGCGCGCGCCGGAAATATCGTCGGTGCGCGTGTCGATGGTCAGGATATCGTCCATGCGCGCCGGCGAGCGGAAGTCGATCTCCATGCGCCGCACCACCCAGACGATGCGCTCGCCATGCTTGCCGTCCAGCAGCTCGGTGTGGTGGACGCCGGTCAGCCGCAGATAGTCGGAGCGGCCGCGCTCGAGGAATTCGAGATAGCGCGCATGGTAGACGACGCCGGAGAAATCGGTGTCGGCATAATAGACCCTCGCCATCAGCCGGTGGCCGAAATCCGTCAGCGCGCCGGAAAGCCCGGCACTGAGCGCCGCCGATTCACCATGATCGTCCATCGCGCTTTCCTTTTCTGGCCTGAACAGGCAGCTAAAGCCCTCGGGCTTTAGGCGGGATGGCACTGTTGGGCACGATGATCAAGAGCTTGATGGCGGCGCTGCTTGCGCTCGGCGCGCTGGCATTGCCGGCCGGGGCAGCGACGTTCTCGATGAAACGCGGCCTCAATCTCGACCAATGGGTCACCTGGCTCAGCGAGGAAAAATGGGGCGACCGCCAGGCGATCCTTCCCTACCCGGAGTGGCGCAAATTCCTCAAGCAGGACGACCTCAAGGCGCTCAAGGAGGCCGGTCTCGATTTCCTGCGCATGCCGGTCGATCCCTCGCCCTTTCTCTCGGACCGGACCGCGGCGCTTCGCGACGACCTCTATGCCAGCGTGCTCGACTCGGCGCGCATGATCAACCGCGCCGGCCTGAAGGTGATCGTCGACCTGCATCTGATCCCCGCAGGCGGCACCCGCAAGATCGGCATGAGCGAGGTGATGGACGACCCGGCCGTCTTCGATGCCTATGCCGAGGTCGTGCGCAACATGGCAAAGACGCTGGCCCGGGAAGACCCTAAGCAGGTCGCGCTGGAGCTGATGAACGAGCCGATCGTCGATTGCGACGCGAACGGCACCCACCTTTGGCCCGACCGCCAGAAAAAGCTGTTCGCGGCCGCGCGAGCTTCCGCCACCAGGCTCACGCTGATCCTGACCGGCGGCTGCTATTCAAACGCGGAGTCCCTGGCCAGGATCGACCCCGGGACGATCCCGGACGACAACATCATCTGGACCTTCCATTCCTACGACCCGTTCCTTCTGACACACCAGGGCGCGACCTGGGCCGGCGATTTCATCCAATACGTCACCGGCCTGCCCTATCCGCTCACAGCCGTTCCGAAGGCGCAGTTAGGCATGACGCTGGACACGATCCGCGACCGGATCAGGATCGAGGCGCCCTGGGCGCGGCAGAGCGGCATGCTCGCCTATCTCGACGAACAGGTGGCAGCGATGGATAGTCCCGAAAAGCTGGCCGCCGTCATGGATGCCCCGTTCAGGACGGTCGACGCGTGGGCGAAAGCCAACGGCGTCAGGCCGCAGAATATCACGCTCGGCGAATTCGGCATGATCCGCAAGGAATACGGCAACGGCTTCGTCATGCCGGCCGCCTACCGCGCCGCCTATGTGCGCGACATGATCGCCCGCGCCGAGGCGCATGGGTTCTCCTGGTCGGCGTGGAGCTATGGCGGCGCCTTCGGCGTCGTCGACGCGTTCGATGGCGAGAAGGCGGAACCCGATGTGATGGATGTGATCAGGTCGCTGCGGTAAAGCAGCGAGGTGTGTCGACGCATCTCAGCCGAGATCGATCTGCAGAATCTCCGGCCGCACACCAAGACGTACCGGCAGGATGCTGAATCCGAGACCACCGGAAACGATCAGGTTGCGGTCGTTCTCCACAACATGGCCATAGGCGAAGCGGTTGCCGTAGTCCGAGGGCACCACTGGTGAATAGCCGAACAGCCGTACCTGCCCGCCATGCGTGTGCCCAGACAACGTCAACGAAACTCGCCATGGCACTTTTGGAAAAATGTCCGGCTCATGCGCGAGCAGGATGATCGGTTCGCTCCCTCGGATCTTGGCCAAGGTGCCGGGGAGATCGTCGAAGCCTTGGAAACTCTCGCGTCCCTTGGCCTTGTTCGGCAGCAGCGCGAGCTGATCGGCAAGCCCGGCGAACCAGAAACCGTGCCCGTCCTTTTGCAGCCGCACGACGTCGTTTTCCAGCACTGGGATTCCGACATGCTCGAGCGCCTTGCGCGACTGGGTCGGGCCGGCCTCAGCACGCTGCGCAAAGAAATCGGTCCACCAGTCGTGATTGCCAAGGATGGACAGCACGCCGAGCGGTGCCTTCAGCCCGGACAAAGCCTCGGCCCATTCCTCCACGCGCACCGAGCCTGTAACGATCCTGGTTCCAGCGGTGTAGTCGCCAAGCATGACGATGACGTCGGGCTGCAGCGCATTGGCCTGTTCGGCCAGCGAGGCGATACGCTCCGGCGTCATCCATGGGCGGCAGGCATGGATGTCGGCAAGCGCCACGACGCGCAGCTTGAGGCCGGCCGGCCAATGCGGCGGCGTCAGCATATAGCGCTTCACATGGGTGAGCAGCATCGGCTCGATGCCGACGGCATAAGCGCCGAGCGACACCATGGCGAAGGCTGAGCCGCCGACAAGGCGCAGGAAGGCGCGTCTGGTGATCATGGATCGGCCCAAGCCCTTTGGGATTCTGACAGGAAGCTGCCTTAAAGGCGGCAATTGCGCCCTGAGCTGGGCCGAAGCGCGCAGATTCCGCGCAGATCGGCCCGCGCGCGGCAGAAGGCGAACAAATCCGCGTTACTCTTCGTGAAACAGGCTGATCTGCTGCTGCGCGATATCCTTTGGCGGATCGAGCCCCAGATGCCGCCAGGCATTGGCGGTCAGCACGCGGCCGCGCGGCGTGCGCTGGATGAAGCCCTGCTGGATGAGATATGGCTCGATAATGTCCTCGATCGCGTCGCGCGGCTCGGAAAGCCCCGCCGCGATCGTCTCGATGCCGACCGGCCCGCCGCCGAAATTGCGCGCGATCATCGACAGATAGCGGCGGTCAAGCGCGTCGAGGCCGAGCGCGTCGACCTCCAGCCTGGTCAGCGCCTCGTCTGCGATCTTCCTGTCGACATGCGCGGCGCCGGCGACGCTGGCGAAGTCGCGCACCCGGCGCAACAGCCGGCCCGCGATGCGCGGCGTGCCGCGCGCGCGGCGCGCGATCTCGACCGCGCCGTCGTCGCCGAGCGGCATCGAAAGGATCCGGGCGCCGCGGCGCACGATCTGCTCCAGCTCCTCGACCGTGTAGAAATTGAGCCGCACCGGGATGCCGAAGCGGTCCCGCAGCGGATTGGTCAGCAGCCCAAGCCTCGTCGTCGCCGCGACCAGGGTGAAACGGGCAAGGTCGATCTTGACCGAGCGCGCCGCCGGCCCCTCGCCGATGATCAGGTCGAGCTGGAAATCCTCCATCGCCGGATAGAGGATTTCCTCGACCGCCGGATTGAGGCGATGGATCTCATCGATGAAAAGGACGTCGCGCTCCTCAAGATTGGTGAGCAGCGCCGCGAGGTCACCGGCCTTGGCGATGACCGGGCCGGAAGTGGAGCGGAAATTGACGCCGAGCTCGCGCGCCATGATCTGCGCCAGCGTCGTCTTTCCTAGCCCCGGCGGGCCGACGAACAACACATGGTCGAGCGCCTCGCCGCGACCCTTGGCGGCGTCGACGAAGACCTTGAGATTGGCGCGCACCGCCGCCTGGCCGACGAACTCGTCGAGCGACTGCGGCCGCAGCGTCTGGTCGACATCCTCGCCGCGCTTGTCGGGGGCAATGAGGCGGGGCGATAGGCTCATGCCGCCTTCCTTGCATAGGACCGACGGCGGGACAAGCGCCGCCTCACCGCGCCAGTTCCTTGAGGCCGAAGCGGATCAGCTTGGACGCATCCGCGCCCTCGCCAGCCGACTTCAGCGCAGCCGCGACCGCATTCGCTGCAATGTCGCGCGAATAGCCGAGATTGACGAGCGCCGAGACCGCATCCGTGATCGGTTCTGCGGCCACCCCTTCGCCGAGCTCCTGCTTGAGCCCGATCGTGCCGGTCGCCGCGCCCGCATAGGCCGGCGCCTTGGTGCGCAACTCGGTGACGATACGCTCGGCCACCTTCTTGCCCACGCCGGGCGCGCGGGAAACCATGGCGATGTCGCGCAGCGCGATCGCATTGGCGAGGTCGGCCGGCGCCAGCGTCGACAGCACCGCCAGCGCCACCTTGGCGCCGACACCCTGCACATTGTTCATCAAGAGGCGGAACCACTCGCGTTCCAGTCCGCTCTGGAAGCCATAGAGCCGGATCATGTCCTCGCGCACATAGGTCTCGATGAACAGCACCACCGCTTCGCCGGGCGACGGCAGCGCGGCAAGCGTGCGCGCCGAGCAATGAGCGACATAGCCGACACCATGCACGTCGATGACGCAGCTATCCTCGTCGATCTCGTCCAGCGTGCCTTTCAGCTTGCCGATCATGATTTTCCCCTCACCCCGCAACCGCCATCCGATAGGCGACACTCGGGCGGTGATGCGCGTGGCAGATGGCGATGGCAAGGGCGTCGGCGGCGTCATCCGTGTCGAAGACCGCCTTCGGCATCAGCACCTTGACCATCATATGGATCTGCTTCTTCTCGCCATGGCCGACCCCGATCACCGCCTTCTTGACCGCATTGGGCGCGTATTCGGCGACGACCAGCCCGGCGCGCGCCGGCACCAGCATGGCGATGCCGCGCGCCTGGCCGAGCTTCAGCGTCGCCGTCGCATCCTTGTTGACGAAGGTCTGTTCGACCGCCGCCTCGTGCGGCATGGCCTGATGCAGCACCTCGGCCAGCCCGTCATGCAATTGGCAGAGCCGCGTCGCGAGCGGCGCCTTGTCATCCGAGCGCACGGTGCCGGACGCGATGAAGCGCAGCGAATTGCCGAGGCTATCGATGATGCCCCATCCGGTGCGCCTCAGGCCCGGATCGATGCCGATGATGCGAATCGCTTCCCCCATGCGCCAAGTTTAACCTCGGCGGCAAGCGATGCCAGCGAAATGTGAACAAACCGAAAACGGTCGCGATCCCAAGATCGCTCCAAAAATCCCGTTGAGCGGCCGATGGCGGCCTGCCTGCTTAAAGCATGTCTCCCGAAAGTGGGAACCGGTTTCGGGGATAAGGACATGTGTAAAATCAAAGACCTAAAGCGGATGGAGCGAATCCGAAGGATCGCGACGCGCTTTTAGAACCTAGTTCGTCACGCGACGGATGGTTTTCGACAGCCGCGTGAGGACCGCCGGCCGGGACGACGCGACCAGCTTCCATGCCAGCACCGCATTGCCCATGCGCCGCGGCAGCAGTCCGATGCACAGAAACCATGCCGCCAGGGCAGCCCGCCGCCGCCAGGATGCCTTCATTTCGAGGCTGGCGGCGGCGCCGGCCCTTGCCAGCCCCAGCCGGGAGTCGGTTTCAACCGGATGCTGGGGCTCGTCGACGCAGAGCGAAGCCAGCCGCTCTTCCAGATGAACCGGATCGTGAAGGCCGGCATCCGGCGGCACCGTCAAGCCGATCTCGGCCGCCCGGCCGGACAAGGCTTCGAGGCGCCGGAAGTCATGCTGCATGCGCCAGCGCGCCCGCTCGGCAAGCTTCTCGGCGAAGACCGAATGGTTGGAGCCGTGGATGCGGTAGGCGCCAAGGCAGGTGTCGATGGATTTCACCTCTCCGTGAAGCGGCGCCAGTGTCGCCAGATAGCCATCGGCGCCTTGCCGGAAATCGCTTTCAGGCATGGGCATTATCGGTTCCAGCGCCTCGCGGTCGAACGCCAGCCCGCTTGTCACAGTGGTATGGTAGCGCCCCTTGCGCAACAATTCCGGCACGACGTCGCCTGAATCGAACGGCTGTTCCGGAGGGGGAAAGATATCCTTGATCTGCTGGTCCTCATCAACGAGATGCAGTCGGAATTGCGCCTGGGCGACATCCGCATCCCACTCGTCCAGGACCTCGGAGACGGCGTTCGGATAGAGATAATCGTCGGCGTCCAGGAAAAGGACGATCTCCCCGGTGCTTGCCTCGAACCCGGTGTTGAATGCTGCGCCATGCCCGCCATTCCTGCGCCTCAGGCACGGACGGATCTTGTCGCCGTAGGATTCGATGACGGCCACCGACGCATCGGTCGATGCGTCGTCGACGACCACGACCTCGACATTTCGGTGGTCCTGCTCCAACGCGCTGTCGATGGCGCGCCCGAGAAACTGTTCGTAATTGTAGTTGGGGATGATGATCGATACCGGAATGCGGTCCAATGGCGAATGCACGGGATCAAGCCTCGCAATCTGCTTTGGTCACAGTGACGGTGATTTTTCTGCAAATCCGGCTCGGGTCGACCCGGCTGCGGCGAACGGCTCCAACTAGGCTTCCATCGCTTCACGGCAAGGGTATTTCTTCCCGCAAGGCCAGCACGGCTTCAATGCGACGGCTCGATGGGGGAAGCCGCCGGCGCTATCTCAGCGTTTATCGCAATCGCGGTGTCAGCCGCGCGCGAACGCCGTGTTCAAGAGGCTGATCTGGTCGGAAACCGGATTGGCCCGGCGGCTGGGGGCGTGCGTCTCGGCGACGACGCCGCCATAGATTTCCTCGTCCATGCGCCGCACCAGCGCCTGCAGGCGCAGCGAGCGCGTCACCAGATCGAGAAATTCCTTCGGCAGCTCGTTCCAGCCAAGCGCCTCGTCATGCGCCGACGCGGTATCCAGCCGCACCTTGGATTTCTCCGAGGCCACCTGGTCGCGCGTCATCTCGCCTGAATTCGCCGCGCGCTGCAGCAAAAGCCAGGAGGCGACCTGCATCAGCCTGGTGGTCAGCCGCATCGATTCCGCCGCATAGAGCGTAGCCGCCGTGCGCGACAATTTCTTGGCCTCTAGCCTGCCCTTGCCATCGAGATATTCGGCGGCCTGCTCGACCAGCCCCATGCCTTCCTGGTAGAGCGGCTTGAAGGATTGGGAGAAAACCCGGCGCTCCGCCAGCTTGATGGTTTTCGCGCTGCCCTTCGAAGGCTCGTTCATCGATACGCCCCTGCACTGCCGCCAGCCGATTCGACTATCCTTGCCGACGTGGCCAACACCCTTAAATGACTGAGGCTTGAAAATGCGCTTCGATGCCCGTGAAGGCAAGCGCATGTTTAACAAACGGTTAACGCCGGCTGCTTTGGAGCCAGCCGCCTGCGGACAAAAAAAGAGCCGCGGATAAGGCGGCTCTCAGGAGTTTAACAGGGAGGCGTCAAACAAAGTGGCTCCAACCACTCGGTAAGAATCCAGCAAAACTGGATGCCCATAGTAAACGCCTGTAAAGCTTAACGAACCCTTAACGCGGCGGTGATTTTTTAAGCGAACGCGCTTCCCTGTGCCGGAACGAGGGCTTTGCACAGAATCGGATCAGTGATTCCATGCGGATATCCGGCAAGGAGGATTCGCGATGGTCGATCGAGTG
>SAJS01000008.1 GCA_004017535.1 Mesorhizobium sp. | reverse complement strand
GCAGGATCCTTTTGGCGAAGAATCCTCTATTCAATCACTCCAAGCCGTCCTCACCCTTGCGCGTCGTGTACTGTGTTTCAGATTCGCTCCATGCGCTTTAGGTTCTTGCTCTTACGCACGTCTTGATCCCGAAACCGGTCCCACTTTCGGGCAACAGGCTTTAACTTACCGGCTGATCTTCGGGGCGCATGCCAGCCCGCTCGCGTTCCAGGTAATGCTGATCGATAACCGGCAGCTGTTCGCCTTGCAGCGTCGCCTCGAAGGCACGCAAACGTTTGTGCACAGACTGCAGTTCGACAATCGTCGACCAAGAATTCAACAGGAACTGCAGCGAATTCGTCACCTTGCCGAACGCGTTCGAGATCTGGTTCAGCGCGCCAAACGTGATCTTGTGCGCGACCAGCGAAGGCCCGAGGATCAGCAGCGAGAAGATGTTGTCGGCCTGCAGGTAGGTGTAACGAACAACGTTGAAATAGATGTAGTGGAAATAGAGCTTGAAATAATTGCGGCGGACGTTGTTGAACAATTGTGTCGTCGTCGCCGGCTGAGCCCGGTCGGGATGATCTTCGCCGTAGACAAGCTCCTTGCGATAAGCTGCTTCGACACGCTGGTTGCGGAACTGCAGGCCCGGCAACTTGAGACCCGCCACCATGACGGAGATCGTTCCGAACAGACACCAGCCCAATGCGGCAACGACCAGTGGTTGGGGGACCGCGCCGATGATCGGCAATTCGGTGATGTGAGCCTGTAGCTGAATCAAGACCGGCAGAAAGGCGATCAGGGTCATGATCGACTGAACGAAGGTCGAGCCGAGATCTTCCATGATCTGCGAGAAACGCATCGTGTCTTCCTGGATACGCTGCGAGGCGCCCTCGATGTGGCGCAGCCGGCCCCAATTGGCCATGAAATAATCGTTCATCGCGGTACGCCAACGGAAGATCCAGTGGCTGACGATGAAGGCATTGACGACCTGGACATTCATGCCGACCAGCGCCAGCCAGGAGAAATCGGCCAGCCCCTTGTAGAATTCTATGTTGGTCGAGGGGGTCGTTCCCGACATCAAGCCTTGGACGTAGTCGAAGAACGGGCCATACCAATTGTTGACCGCAACCGAGATCTGAACGTTGAAGTAGATGAAGAACAGGATGACGGCGGTCATCAGGATCGACCAGTTCTGCCACGGGTGCGGAGCGTACCAGCTCCAGAAGGCGTAGAAGATCACCACGCAGGCGACGAAGTAGAGGTAGAACCACAAGAACGGCTTCGACCACAGCACCGCGATGCCGATGATGGGCGGCGTGCCGGCCGCTGCCGGCGGCAGGCCGAAGACGGCGCCCAGTTGCTCACCGCCGAAGAACCAGAACAGGATCGCCGCAAGGCTCCAGAGGGCGGCCGAGGTGAAGAAGAGCTTCGGCTGCGGGAAGAAGGATACGAACACTGTGGCGGGTTTCCTCGTCTGACCGCAAATCAGCGGCGTTGCTGTTCGGCGGGCATAAGGTCACACATTAGGGGGAAAGAAAATGCCCTGCCCGATGCCCGGCATCGAACAAGGCCGCAAATCATGGCGATTTTGGCGCGGCCGACCAGGCGATGACGCCGGATAGCAACAGGGTAACCGCCGCCATGATAGAGGCAAGGGTATAATTGCCCGCGGCCTGGGCGAGCAGGCCGGCGGCGACCGGGCCGACGATCTGGCCGAGGCCGAAGGCCGCCGTCATCACCGCGAAGACGCGGCGCGGCGCCCGCGGCGCGAGCTGTCTGCCCATCTGTATGCCCAGCGCCGTGATGGCAATGAAGGTGCCGCCGAGCAGGACGCCGGCGATCAGCGGTCCGGCGGCGCCCTTGACGACGACGCTGGCGGTGACGCCGACCACCTCGATCAGGCAGGTCGCTGCGTAAGCGGCGTAGAGCCCGATGCGGGCGGCGAGCTTCTGCCAGAACCAGGTCGAGGGAAAGCCGGCAAGGCCGGCGACCATCCAGACGGTGGCCTCGAACACGCGCCCGCCGCCGCCCTGGCGACGATGGCGATCAGAAACGTCGCGGTCACCACATAGCCGAAGCCGAACAACCCGTAGGCGACGATCATTTTGGTCAGGGACCTGTCTCCGGGCAGCGCCGGCTCGCGGCCGGCAACGCCATTGGCTGGCCTGGCGGAGCCGGCAAGCAGCGCGACCAGAAGCAGGCCGGCCAGCGAGATCCCTCCCGACCAGAGCCAGCCCGCGCTCCAATCGGCATGCTCGGTTACCAGGACGGCCAGCAGCGCCGAGGACGCCGCGATGCCCAGGCCAACGCCGCCGAAATGCAGCGCCTGCAGATCGCCGCGGTCGGCTTCCGCCAGATGGCTGAAGACGATCGAAGACATGAACACCATGACGAAAGCGCTGGCGAGGCCGGCGAGAAAACGGATGACGAGAAAGGCTGCCACCGTCTCGTTCAGGCCCATCAGACCGGCAAGCAAGGCGCTGGCAATGAGGCTGGCGAACATCAGCATGGGCTCGCGGCCATGCGCCCAGCCGCCCGCGGCAGCCATCGCGCCGACGAGATAGCCGAGGTAGTTGGCGGAGGCGATCCAGCCGGCATCGGCCGGCGTCAGATGCAACGCCTCCATCATGCCGGGAAGGATCGGCGTGTAGACGAAGCGACCGATGCCCATGGCGACGGCAAGCGCTATCATGCCGGCAAAGGCAAGACGCAAGGGGGATGGCAAGGCGTTCATTGCGGCGCACAATAAGAATGCGCGCTCGCGAAACAATGCGCTTGCGTTGGGCCAGTGTGGGGACGAGGCGCCTGCCGTTTAAACACCTCTGCAATCGAAACGCCTCTCAGCGTTTGCGATGCCTTTCATCGCCCTGACGGCGGCAGGCAGATGAGGGGCGGCGCCGACACCGGCAGAACAGCTTACAAGATCTGCGACGGTATCGCTTGACTTGCCGCTTCCGTTCGATCTTTCAGCGGCCAACCACTCCCCTCGTCTCATAAGTCGTCCGGCGAGCCGTCAGCCGGAACGGCATGTCGCCGAGTTCGCGCTCCGACATGGTGTCGAGCACGGGATGCGACAGTGGATCCATGATCCAGCGGGCGATCTGGCCATCGTCGCGCTGCCTCGCCTCGATCCCGGAAAGCCCTTTCAGCAAAGATAAAATCTTCATGGGGCAACCTCCTGCCTCAAGGTCAACCCACCTAAATTCTGCTCTTTCCCGACAGGTTTCAATTGAGATTTTGGCCCAGGTGCTTTAGAAAAACTGAATGGCTATCCTAAACCGTGTCCATCTCAACGGCCTGCGCGCCGTGGAAACCGTCGCCCGGCTGGGATCGCTGGCAGCAGCGGCGGGAGAGCTGAACGTCTCGGTCAGCGCCGTCAGCCAGCAGGTCAAGCGCACGGAAAAGCAGCTGGGACAGGCGCTGTTCGAACGCACGCCTGGCGGGCTGGTGCCGACCGAATTCGGCGCCGCCTTCACGGCGCGGCTCAGCGCTGGCTTCCGCGAGCTCGCGCAAGCTGTGGCGCTGGCCGATGAGGCCAATGAGTGCACGCTGGTCGTCTCGGTGGCGCCGGCCTTCGCCTCGAAATGGCTGCTGCCCCGGCTGTCACGGCATTTTTCCCGCCATCCGAACGTGCTTTTGCGCATCGATGCCTCGGCCAGGGTCGCCGATCTCGACCGCTCCGACATCGATATCGCCATCCGGCTCGGCGACGGCAAATGGCCGGGCGACCGCGCCGAGTTGTTGCTTGCCCAGGAAGTGTTTCCGGTCTGCGCGCCTTCGATCGCGGCCAGGCTGAAGTCGATCGGCGATCTGGCGCAGACCTGCGCCATCACCGACGAGCGGGCGATGTTCAGCTGGGACAGCTGGTTCGAGGCGGCCGGCGTCGAGCCGGTGACCTTCCAGAAGGGCGCGCGCTTCACCGATCCGATGCTCTGTCTGGAATCGGCGATCGCCGGCCACGGCGTAATGCTTGCCTGGCAGTTGCTGACCGCCGACGCGCTGGCCGACGGCCGACTGGTCGCGCCCTTCGGCGTCAGGGCCGAGAGCGGGCTGGGCTACTGGCTGGTGACCTCGGCCACCAAGAGCGAAAGCCGCAAGGTGCGCGACTTCAAGGCCTGGATCCGCGAGGAGATCGAGGCGACGGTGGCGCAATTCCGGGCGCTGGACAGCGCCGCCTGAAATCAGGCCCAGTCGATCGCGGTGGAAAGGTCAATCGCAGCGGTCTATGTAAGGATGAGAATCCCAACATAACGGCAGGCAGGATCATGACCACACATTCGCGCGGCGTTTCGGCAAGCATCGACCCGGTGAAGCTCGACAGGCTGGCCGAAGTCGCCATCAAGGTCGGGCTGCAGCTGCAGCCCGGTCAGGATCTGGTGCTGACTTCGTCGATCGCGGCGCTGCCGCTGACGCGGCGCATCGTCGAGCATGCCTACAAGGCTGGCGCCGGGCTGGTGACACCGATCTTCAACGACGACGAGATCACGCTGGCCCGCTTCCGCTACGGCGCCGACGCCGGCTTCGACCGCGCCGCCGGCTGGCTCTATGAAGGCATGGCGAAGGCCTTCTCCAACAATGCCGCGCGGCTCGCGGTACGCGGCGAGGACCCGTCGCTGCTTTCTTCGCAGGACCCGGCCAAGGTCGCGCGCGCCAACAAGGCAAACTCGATGGCCTACCAGCCGGCGCTGGAGAAGATCACCGGCTTCGACATCAACTGGAACATCGTTGCCTATCCCGATCTCGCCTGGGCAAAGCAGGTTTTTCCCGGCGAGCCGGACGACGTCGCGGTGGTGAAGCTCGCCGACGCCATCTTCTCGGCCTCGCGGGTCGACGTCGAGGACCCGATCGGCAATTGGAAGGCGCATAACGCGGCGCTGGCCGAGCGCACGAAATGGCTGAACGAGCACAATTTCCATTCCCTGCATTTCACCGGGCCGGGCACGGATCTCACCGTCGGACTGGCGGAGGGCCATGAATGGATGGGCGGCGCCTCGACGGCGAAGAACGGCGTCACCTGCAATCCCAATATCCCAACCGAGGAGGTCTTCACCACACCGCATGCCAGGCGCGTCGAAGGCCATGTCTCCTCGACCAAGCCGCTCTCCTACCAGGGCACGCTGATCGACGAGATCTCGGTGCGCTTCGAGGGCGGGCGGATTGTCGAGGCCAAGGCCTCGAAGGGCGAGGACGTGCTGAAAAAGGTGCTCGACACCGACGAGGGCGCGCGGCGTCTCGGCGAAGTGGCGCTGGTGCCGCATTCCTCGCCGATCTCGAAAAGCGGGCTGTTGTTCTTCAACACGCTGTTCGACGAGAACGCCGCCTGCCATATCGCGCTCGGGCAGTGCTATTCGAAATGCTTCGTCAACGGCGCCTCGCTCAGCCAGGACGAGATTGCCGCGCGCGGCGGCAACAAGAGTTTCATCCACATCGACTGGATGATCGGCTCCGACAAGATCGACATCGACGGCGTGGCCAAGGACGGCGGCCGCGTGCCGGTGATGCGCAAGGGCGAGTGGGCGTAACCTCCTCGCCAGCGGAGATGTGATGGCCTTCGACATAGCGGTGAAGCGCGTCTATGAGCCGCCGGCGAAAGCCGACGGCCAGCGCGTGCTGGTCGACCGCATCTGGCCGCGCGGCATCGCCAAGAAGGAAGCCGCGCTGACGCTCTGGCTGAAGGAGATCGCGCCGAGCGATGCGTTGCGCAAATGGTTCGGGCATGAGCCGGAGCGCTGGGCCGAGTTCCAGAAGCGGTATCGGGCGGAGCTCGACGCGAATGGCGACGCGGTGGCGCAACTGCGGAACCTGTCGCGCGAGGGCAAGGTGACGCTGCTCTACGGCGCGCATGACGAGGCGCATAACAATGCAGTGGCGCTGGCGGGGTATTTGGGAGCCCAAGCATAGTTGTTGAGACGTCGAAGGAACGCTGCCTAAGTAGTCGAGCCTACTTTCCGCCGACCGCCTCCTCGTAAACTTCCGGCTTGAACCCCACGAACACCCGATCCCCCACCTCAAGCACCGGCCGCTTGATCATCGTCGGCTTGGCCAGCATCAGCTTCTTCGCCTTCTTCTCGTCCAGTCCTTCCTTGTCCTTCTCCGGCAGCTCGCGAAAGGTCGTGCTGCCCTTGTTGAGCAGCTTTTCCCAGCCGACCTTGCCCACCCAGCCATTCAATCTGTCAGTCTCGATCCCCTCTGCCCTGTAGTCGTGGAAACGATAGGGCACGTCATGGCTTTCCAGCCAGACGCGCGCCTTCCTGATCGTGTCGCAGGTGGTGATGCCGTACATGGTGATGGTCAAGGCGAGCCTCTGTTGGACGGGGTTTCGAATCCGGCGGAAGCCTAGGCCGGCCCTACAAGCTTTGCCAGCGCTTTGCGCCGCTGCGATTTTGGCTCTTGCCAATACTAAGGTTTTTTCCTAAGTAACGCCCATCAGACATCGAGCAATCCGCGAAAGGAAAATCATGGGCAGGCTTGTTGTTTCCGAATTGATGTCGATCGACGGTGTGAGCGAGGCGCCGGGCGGCGAACCGGGTTACCGGCACACCAACTGGGTAGGTAAGCGACACGAAACCAAGCAGATCGAGCACAAATTTCAGGAAGTGCTCGATCACGAAGCTCTGCTTGTCGGCAGGGTCACTTACGAGAGCTTCGCCGGCGCTTGGCCGACCTATAACGGCCCGTTCGCCGACCGCATGAACAGCATGCCGAAATATGTCGTCTCCTCCACCCTGAGAAACCCGAGTTGGAACAACACGACCGTGCTGCAAGGCGAGCCGATAGCAGCCATCATAAGGCTTAAGCAGAGTCTCCGGGGAGGCATTCTCGTCGAAGGTAGCCGCACATTGGCCAACGCGCTTCGCCGGCACGGGCTTGTCGATGAATACCGACTGATGATGTTTCCCGTCATCCTGGGCAGCGGCGCGCAATTCTTCGACCGAACGGAGGATGCGACGAATCTGAGGCTGACCGCCACCCATTCCTTCGCCAACGGCGCGATTGAGCTCACCTACCGGGTGCTGCGCGGCGAGGAGATCTGACTTGACCCTGCAGACCGCCAGCCAGAACCCGCCGCCCATAGACGGCATCTTCCGCGCGCTGGCCGATCCGACACGACGGCGCGTGGTGGAGCGGCTGAACCGAAGCCCTGCCTCGGTCAGCGAATTGGCTGAGCCCTTCGGCATGGCGCTGCCCTCCTTCGTCGAGCACCTGAAGGTTCTGGAAGGCTGCGGGCTGGTGCAGTCGCAAAAGGCCGGACGCGTCAGGACTTACAGTCTGTCGCCCGAGCCACTGAAGCTTGCCGAAAACTGGCTCGCCGAACAGCGCGCGCTGTGGGAGCGCCGCCTCGACCAGTTCGACGCCTATGTGATGAGCCTCAAGGAGAGTGAAAAGTGAGCTATCCGTTCAAGCCGAACCCGAAACTGGACCTGACGCTGGAGCGCTTCCTCGACGCGCCGCGCGAGTTGCTGTGGCGTGCCTTGACGACACCTGAACACGTCAAGCAGTGGTTCACGCCGAAGCCATGGGTCGTCACCGACTGCGAAATCGACCTCAGGCCCGGCGGCCTGTTTCGAACGCGCATGCAGTCACCTGACGGCAAGGAGGTGAGCGATCGCCATTGCTGCTATCTTGAAATCGTGCCGAAAGAGCGGCTGGTGTGGACCGACGCGCTGCTGCCGGGTTACCGGCCGTCCGGCGAGCCCTTCATCACCGCGGTCATCGCGCTGACGCCGGAGGGCAAAGGCACGCGCTACACCGCCACCGCCATCCACCGCGACGAGGCGACCCGCAACAGCCACGAGGAGATGGGGTTCTTCGACGGCTGGGGCACGGTCGCCGACCAGCTGGCGGACTATGTGAAGACGATCTGAGAAGCGGGCATGGCGGCTTAGGGATCCGAGGCCGCTATGCCTGATTGCTAAATCATGCTGCGAAGGGCATTCGCAGCCCAAGGCCAGCAAGCCTCAGTAGTAGAACCGCTCTTCGCTGATCTTGCCGTTCTTGACCGTGTAGAGGCCGACCTCATCTATCTTGACGCGTTCGCCGGTCGATTTTGGCGTCACGTCGAAGCTGAAGCGCAAGGCGAACTGGTCGCCATTGACATAGGGACCCTCGACCGAACCGCCGTGAACCTCGTGATTGGCTTCCCACCATTCACTCTTCTGCTTGACGGCTTGCTTGCCATTGCAGACGGCCATCGGCCCTTCCATGGCTTCGTAGCTGACGATGTCGTCGGCATTGTATTTCGCGGCGGCGCTGTGGCTGTCGCCCCGCTTGAGGAGCTCGGTGAAATCGTTGGCAATTTCCGCAGTGGTCATGATTTCCTCCCGGGTTTGGACCGGACATCAAGTAGGAACCGATCGTTCGCCTGCTAGCGTTGCATCGCTTGGCAGGTGACAATTCGTGTCAGGATGGCGATGCCACGCCATGAGAGGTCAGCGATTCAGCCTTGGAGAGTTCCAGATGCAGGCATGTTCGACAGACCAGTACAGGTCCGTAGGCCATTTTTTGTTTCTGGATTACGGGCGATCGCTGGGGCATCCTATGGCATGTGCAACCTCTACAACATCACCACCAGCCAGGACGCCATCCGCGAGTGGACCCGCGCCATGCGGGACATCATGGGCAACCTTGAGCCCTCCCTGGACGTCTATCCCAACATGCCGGGCGCAGTGGTCCGCAATGCCCCCGATGGCCAGCGTGAGCTTGTCAAGTTGCTGTGGGGCATGCCGACGCCGGTAGAGCGGGTGAAGGGCAAGGCGGACTACGGCACCACCAACATCCGCAATCCGCAGTATGGGCATTGGCAGCAATATGTTGGCGTAGAGAACCGCTGTGTGGTGCCCGTCACAAGCTTCGCGGAGCCGAGCCCCACGCCTAACGACAAGGACCCAGAGACAGGCATACAGCGGAACTACTGGTTTGCGCGAGGCGGGGACCGTCCGCTGTTTTTCTTCGCTGGCATGTGGACGCGCTGGCAAGGGGTCCGCAGGGTCAAGGATGGGCCTGGAGACTTTGAGCTTTACGGCTTCCTTACGACCAAGCCGAACGCCCTTATAGAGCCCATCCACGACAAGGCCATGCCGGTGATCCTCACCACCCGGGAGGAAGTTGAAACCTGGCTCACGGCCCCGTGGTCCGAAGCGCGGCACATGCAGCGGACAGCGGCCGACGACGCCTTGGTGATTGTCGAGAAGCCGGCCACACAGATAAAGTTCCCAAATGCCGGGAATGCGGCGGGTGACCAAATGTCATTACTTTGACCCGGCTCTGACCCGGCGAGGAGATGATACATCAATCTTTTTCGTCTCGCCAGATCACCCGCCGCACCATACGCACCCCCACAAGGCGCCTCACGCGTATCTTCACGCCTTGGACGGCGCTGGGCAGCAGAATGTCCACATCGAACTCCCGCCGCTTGCAACGCTCGCACCGCATGTGCCGCTCGACATCCCAGAACGGAATGTCCCCCATGAGCTTGAGGAGATCTCCGGGGAGGTAGTGATGGGTGATGTTGCAGTTGATGCAGCGGACGCGGATCAACTGCCCGATTTCATGGGCACGGCTTAGCGTCTGGACGACGCGTCGGGATCTGCTGCTGGGCTCCGGCATGGCCTACGAAATAGGAAAAAGTTCCTCGCGGAGTCAATTCGAGCGAAACCTTTTTGTTCTATTTTTGTTCATTGTGGCAGTTAGAGCTATCGGAGCGACGGAGCTTCAGGACCGCGTTCCTCTAGTGCGTTTCACCGTTTCACGGAAACGGCGAAACGCCCTATCCCCTTGTTTTCTACGCAATTCCGAACGGAAAACCGCTCACACTTTTCCTGGAATTGCTTCAATAACACCCGCGCTCGATCGCCAGCCGCCGCACCAGCGCCAGCACGGTGTCGATGGTCGGCGTCGGCTGGCCGGTCAGGCGGCCGAGTTCCTGCACCGCCGTGACCAGCGCGTCGATCTCCATCGGGCGGCCGCGCTCGAGATCCTGCAGCATCGAGGTCTTGTGCTCGCCGACATCGCCTGCGCCCTTGATGCGACGGTCGACGGGGATGAGGAAGCGCACGCCGAGCTTCTCCCCGATCGCCTGCGCCTCCAGCATCATGGCGCGGGCGACCGCGCGCGTGCCTTCATCGGCGACGATCGCCGCCAGCGTGCTGCCGGTCAGCGCCGAAATCGGGTTGAAGGAGAGATTGCCCCAGAGCTTCACCCAGATCTCCGAGCGGATGTCCTCGCGCACCGGCGCCTGCAGCCCGGCCTTGACCATTTCGCGCGCCAAGGCGGTGGCCCGCTCGCTCTTTTCGCCTGAAGGCTCGCCCAGCGAGAAGCGCGTGCCCTCGACATGGCGGATCAGGCCTGGAGCATCGACCTCGACGGCCGGATAGACGACGGATCCGATGACGCGCTCCGGTCCGATGCGCCGCCAGATCGCCCCACCCGGATCGACCGCGTCGAGCCGCGTGCCTTCGAGCGCGCCGCCGGCCCTGTGGAAATACCACCAGGGCACGCCGTTCTGCATGGTGACGACGGCGGTGCCCTCGCCCAGCAGCGGCGCGATCTGATCGAGCGCCGGCGCCAGCGAATGCGCCTTCAGCGCCAGCACGACATAGTCCTGCACGCCGAGTTCTTCCGCACGGGAGGCAGCCCTCACCCGCGCGACTGTCTCCTTGCCGCCTTCGACCAGGCGCAGGCCATCGGCCTTGATGGCCTCCAGATGCGCGCCGCGCGCCACGATCGACAGATCGGCCGAGCCGGCGATCGCGAACTTCGCGGCAAGGTAGCCGCCGATGGCGCCGGCGCCAAAGACCGCGATGCGCATCAGCCGAGACCGAGTTTTGCCGCGAGGCCGATGCGCTGCAGCTTGCCGGTGGCGCCCTTCGGAATCTCGTCGAGGATCACCACCTTGCGCGGCACCTTGAAGTCGGCGAGGCGGGTCGCGGCAAAACCGCGGATGTCGGCCTCGCTGGCGCTCTGGCCTTCGCGCAGCACGACAGCGGACGCCACCTCTTCACCCAGCTTGTCATGCGGCATGGCGAAGGTGACCACCTGCGCCACCGCCGGATGGTCCATCAGCACGTCGTCGACCTCGAGCGGCGAGATCTTCTCGCCGCCGCGATTGATGATCTCCTTCAGCCGGCCGGTGACGCGCAGGTAATTGTCCTCGTCGAGCACGCCCTGGTCGCCGGTGTGGAACCAGCCATGGGCGAAGGCGCTGGCATTGGCGTCCGGGTTCTTCTCATAGCCGGCCGTGACGTTCGGGCCGCGAATGACGATCTCGCCGATCTCGCCGGCTTTGAGCAGCCGCCCGTCCGGCGCCATGACCGCGACTTCGGGCCCGGCGGACGCACCGACGCTGCCGGGCTTGCGCAGGCCGGGTGGCAAGCGGTTGGACGCCATCTGATGCGCGGCCTCGGTCATGCCGTAGGATTCGATCACCGGGCAGCCGAAGGTCGCTTCGAGTTCGCCCATCACTTGCGCCGGAAGCGAAGCCGAAGAAGAGCGGATGAAGCGCAGCTTCGCTTCGGCAAGCTGCTCGGGATTGCGGGCGGCGCGCAGCAGGATCGCCTGGTGCATGGTCGGCACCGCCGTGTACCAGCTTGGCCTCGCTTCGCTGAGCCACTGGAAGAAACGCAGCGCATTGAAGCCCGGCGTGCAGAAGACGCTGCCGCCGGCGGCGAGCGAGGAAAGCACCGCGGCGATCAGGCCGTGGATATGGAAGAGCGGCATGATGTTGAGGCAGCGATCCGCTGGCGTCAGGCCAAGCGTCGCGCCGATATGCGCAGCCGAAGCCGCGAGATTGGCATGGCTGAGCGGCACGAGTTTCGGGCGCGACGTCGTGCCGGAGGTGTGCAGAAGGAGCGCGGTGTCGCTATCCTCGGCCAAGCCGGATGCGACCGGGGAACCGACGGGGCCGCCCTCGATCCTGAAAACACCGGCCGGGGAGCCATCCGGCACGACCAGCCGCAGCACCGGGATGCCGAGGCGTTCGGCGACCTCGACTGATGGACCTGCCTCATCCTTTCCGACAAGGATCGCCTTGACGCCGATGTCGCTCAGATAAAAATCGAGCTCGTCGGCGCGGTAGGCCGGATTGAGCGGCGCGGTGGAGGCGGCCACCGCTACGGCGATGAAGGCCGTCGCCATTTCCGGGCCGTTTGGCAGCACGATGGCGACACGGTCGCCACGGCCGATGCCGAGCGCGTTGAGCCGCGATGCCGTTTCCCGGATCAGGCGGCGCAGCCCGCCATGCGAGAGGGCCGTCCGGTCGGGCGCGGCGATGGCAGGCGCGTCATCGGCGCCGGGGGCAAGACGATGCGCGAGATCGGTGGCGTTTTCGCTGTTTGTCATGGTTCTCGACTATGTTTCGAACGATCGGCTGATGTCCAGCGCTGCTCAATATCCGAGCGCTAGGCCGTCCTTGCGCGGATCGGACGCGCCGGTCAGCGTGCCCTTTTCCCAGTCGATCAGCACCGCCTGTCCGCCGCCGAGCGGGTGACTGGACTCCACGACACGATGGCCACGCCGGCGCAAACCTTCAACGGCATCGGGATGCACGCTTCGCTCGGCCTCGACGAGGTCGTGGTTGTAGAAGACGCGGGCCACGTCGATCGCCTGCTGCGGGTCCATGCCGAAGTCGATCATGTTGGTCACAACATGCACATGGCCGAAGGGCTGGTAGCCGCCGCCCATGACGCCGAAGGGCATCATAGCGCGGCCGTTCCTCGTCATCATGCCTGGCATGATCGTGTGCATTGGCCGCTTGCCGGGGGCTATCGCATTCGGGTGCTTCGGATCGAGGCGGAAGCTGGAGCCGCGATTCTGCAGCACGACGCCGGTCTTCGGGCCGACGACGCCGCTGCCGAAGGAATAATAGGTCGAGTTGATGAAGCTCACCGCGTTGCGGTCGCGGTCGACGACAGAGATATAGACCGTGTCGCTGCCCGGAAGATCGAGGCGCGGCAGATGGGTCATGGCGCGCTCCGGATCGATGGCGGCGCGCAAGCTGTCGGCATAGGCGCCGGAAAGCAGCGCCTGGACCGGCACATCGACATGATCCTGGTCGGCGAAAAACGCATCGCGGTCCTGGTAAGCCAGGCGTCCCGCCTCGATCTCAAGATGCAGACGCTCGGCACCCTCGGGATCGAGCTTGCCGAGGTCGAAGCCCGACAGCACGTTCAGCATCAGAAGCGCGGTCAGGCCCTGGTTGTTGGGCGGCATCTGGTGGATGTCGTGACCGCGATAGGAGGTGCTGACCGGGGTGCGGTAATCGCCCTTGGTCGCGGCGAAGTCTTCCGCCGTATGCTGGCCGCCAAGCGCGCGAAGGCGCCCGACCAGATCGTCCGCGACCTCGCCTTCATAGAAACCGGCGCGGCCCTTCTTCGCGATGATGCGCAAGGTCTCCGCCAACTCCGGCTGGCGATGGATGTCCCCCGCCTTCGGGGGCTTGCCACCGGGCAGGAAGATGCGCGTCGCAATCTCATCCGCCGACAGGTCGGTCTCGGGGTCGTGCCAGTCGAAGGCGACGCGGTCGTGCACGACATAGCCTTCTTCCGCGTAACGAATGGCGGGAGCGAGCGCATCGGCCAAGCCCCTGCGGCCGTGGTCTTCCAGCAGCCGGCACCAGGCGTCGACGGCGCCTGGAACGGTGACCGCGTGCGGGCCATGCAGCGGCAGTTCGCTGAAGCCCTTGTCCCGGTACCAGTCGACGGTCGCGGCGGCGGGTGCGCGGCCAGAGCCGTTGAAGGCGATCACCTCGCCCTGCCCCTTCGGGCAATAGAGGACAAAGCAGTCGCCGCCGATGCCCGTCGATTGCGGCTCCACCACCGCCTGGACCGCAGCCGCGCAGACGGCGGCATCCATGGCGTTGCCGCCGGCGCGCAGCATGTCGATGGCGGCAAGGGTGGAAAGCGGATGCGAGGTCGCGGCCATCGCCTCGGTGGCGCGAACCGGCGAGCGGCCGGGAAACTGGAAATCACGCATGCTGTTTAAGATATCCTTGAATCAACGTCCGCGGCCGAAAAGCTGGGCGGCGGACAACATGACGATCGATAGCACGATCAGGCAAGTCGAAATGGCGGCGATCGTCGGATCGATCTGGTCGCGCAGCGCATTGAACATACGCCGCGTCAGCGTCGTGGTCTCGCCGCCCGAGATGAACAGCGACACCACCACCTCGTCGAAGGAGGTGATGAAGGCAAACAGCGCGCCCGAGACGATCGAGAATTTGATTTGCGGCATCGTCACCTGGAAGAAGGCCGAGAAGCGGCCGGCGCCGAGGCTGCGCGCGACCATCTCCTGGTTCATGTCGTAGGAGCGCAGGCCCGACAGCACGGTCAGCACGACCAACGGTAGCGCCTGCACCGTATGCGCGATGACGAGGCCGGTCAGCGTGTTGTTGAGGCCGATGCGGGCATAGAGGAAGAAGGTGCCGATGCCGATAAGGATGACCGGGATGATCAGCGATGCGGTGAGCAGCGCGTTGATCAACCCAGTCAGCCGCAGGATGCGGGCGTTGATGGCGTAGGCGGCGGCGGTGCCGAGCAACGTTGCGACGATCGCCGTCATCACCGCCACCTTGACCGAGACGACGGTGGCGTCGCGCCATTCGATCGAGCCGAAATAGCTTTCGTACCAGCGCAGCGACCATTCCTGCGGCGGGAACTCCAAGAGCGTGGAGCCGGAGAAGGACATGATGACGATGATCACCGACGGGGCGATCAGGAACAACATGACAAGGCCGCCGAGCGCGTAGAGCCAGAGGCGTTGCCGATGGGAGATCGGCAGGGCGTTTTCCATGCTCATCGCCGGCTCCAGACCCCGGTGGCGCGGGCGCCCAGCAGCCAGTGGAAGAGGCCGAGCAGCGCCAGCGTGACGGCGAGCAGCACGACGCCAAGTGCTGCGCCTGCACCCCAGTTGGAATAGAGGCTGGTGGTCTGCTCCATGCGCATCGCCCACATGATCACCTTGCCGCCGCCCATCAGCGCCGGCGTGACGAAGAAGCCGAGGCAAAGCACGAAGACGATGACCAACCCTGAAGCCAGGCCCGGCAGCGACAACGGGAAGAATATCTGCCGGAAGGTGGCGGCGGGGCTCGCGCCGAGATTCATGCCGGCGCGCAGGCAGTCGACATCGATGGCCTTCATCGAGGCGTAGAGCGGCAGCACCAGGAAGGGCAGCATGATGTGGGTCATGCCGATGACCACGCCGGCGAAATTGTTGGCGAGCGGCAGCGGCTGGCCGATCACGCCGAGATCCATCAGCCACGTGTTCACCAGCCCTTTGCGCTGCAGGATGACCAGCCAGGCATAGGTGCGCACCAGCACCGATGTCCAGAACGGCAGGATGACGAAGATCAGGCAGATCGATGTCGCGCGGCGCGGCAGCTGCGACAGCATATAGGCCAAGGGGTAGCCGAGCAGCACGCAGGCGCCGGTGACGGTAAAGGCCACCTTGAAAGTTGTGACGAAGGTTTTGATGTAGGACGCCTGCTCGAAGAAGCGCGCGTAATTGGCGGCGCTGAGCTGACCGGTCTCGTCGAATAGCGAGAGCCAGAACAGCCATCCGATCGGCACGATAATGACGGCGAAGACCAGAAAAAGCCCAGGCGACAGCAGCACGAACAGTCCGCGCGCCTCGCGCCGCGCGTGGGCGCGCAAGGCATCGGCGTTGATCGCCCCATCGCGTCGGGAGGCATGACCGAGACTGGCGGACGCGAGGCTCATTGGTCAGCCACCAGCACGACGTCCTGCGCATCGATGCCGAGCATGACCGGCTCGCCCGGCGCCGGCAGTCTGGCCAGCACGTCGGAGCGGCAATAGTCGCGCAACGTCACCTGCCGGCCGTCCCTGAGGGTCGCGTAGCAGACGAAGCTGTCTCCCTGATAGATGACGTCGCCGACGATCGCCGGCAGCACGTTGACGTCGCCTGTGGGTTCGCCGGCTATCAGGCGCAGCTTTTCCGGCCGCACCACCATCAGATGCCGGCCAGTGGATGGTGCCGCATCGTTCATGCGCAACTTCCTGTCCTCGTACCAGACACTGCCATTGCGGCTCTCGACGGGAACGAAGCTGGACTCGCCGATGAATCCGGCGACGAACTTCGTACGCGGCCTGGCGTAGAGAACTTCCGGCTGGTCGATCTGCTCGATGCGCCCGGCATCCATGACGGCGATGCGATCCGACATGGTGATCGCCTCACGCTGGTCATGCGTGACGTAGACCGTCGTCATGCCCAGCCTGCGATGCAGGTTGCGCAATTCGATCTGCATATGTTCCCGCAGGCTTTTGTCGAGCGCCGAGAGCGGCTCGTCCATCAGGACGATGCGCGGCTCGAAGACGATGGCGCGGGCCAAGGCCACGCGCTGGCGCTGACCGCCGGAGAGCTGGTCGACACGGCGCTCGCCGAGGCCTTTCAGCTGCACCAGGTCCAATGCCCGCTCGACGCGTTCAGCCGTTTCAGCGGCCGATACGCGGCGCTGCTTCAGCGGAAAGGCGATGTTGTGGAAGACGTTCATATGCGGAAACAGCGCATAGTTCTGGAACACCATGCCGATGTTGCGCCTGTGCGGTGGCATGGTGATGATCTCCTCGCCGCCGACCTTGATGGAGCCGGCATTGGCCCGCACGAAGCCGGCCAGGATCATCAGCAGCGTCGTCTTTCCCGAGCCGGACGGCCCGAGCAGCGTCAGGAATTCGCCCGCCGCGACATCGAGGCTGAGACTACTGAGGATGGAGACAGCCCCGAAGCGCTTCTCGATACCGCTGATGCCGATGGGAAGCGCCGACTGCGCGAGAGACAAGAGCATCTCCTTCAACTCCGGATCATCTTGCGAAACGATGCGGAGCGGCGCCGCGAGGACGCCGCTCCAGTACGATCGTCATTGCTGGATCAAGTTGTTGAATTTCTCCGTCGCCTCGACGAGCGTGTCACGCCAGAAGGCAGGGTCCTGCAGCACCTGCTTCTTGACGTTCTCCGGCGCGGAATTGATGTCCTTGATGCGCTCGGGCGGGATCTTGCCGGTCTCGAAAGCCTTCTCGTTGGCGGGGCCGTTGTCGACATAGAGCGGCAGATTGGCCTGCAGGTCGGGGCTGACGAATTTGGCCAGCGCCTTCATGGCGAGATCCTTGTTCTTCGAGCCCTTCGGGATGACCATGCAGTCGGCGGTGAGCACGCCCTGGTCAAAGGAGAAGCTGACCGGGGCACCGCTCTTCTTCAAAGTGCCGGCACGGCCGTTCCAGATGCTCGCCATGTCGACCTCGCCGTCCTTGACGAGCTGCATGGCCTGCGCGCCGGAGGTCCACCAGGCATCGATATGCCCCTTGATCTTGTCGACGGATTGCAGCGCGTCGTCGATGTCGACCGGGTAGACCTTGTCGATAGGAGTGCCCTTGGCAAGCGCGGCGACGCTCAGCGTCTCCGTCGCCTGGCTGCCGGAGAGCGCGCGGCGTCCGGGGAATTTCTGCACGTCCCAGAAATCGGCCCAGGTCTTCGGGCCTTTGTCGCCGAAGACATCGGTCCGGTAGATCAGCACGACGGACGTGTAGGAGATGCCGACCCAGTCGTCATGCACGAGCTTGGGATTGATGCCGGTCTTGTCGATGACATTGTAGTCCAGTTTCTCGAACAGGCCTTCCTTGGAGCCCCGCGCGCATTCGTCGGCGCCGAGCTCGGTGATGTCCCATTTGACGGCATTGCCGGTGACCTGCAGGCGCACGTCGTCGAGGCCGTTGGTGGTGTCCTGCTTGATGGTGATGCCGAGATCCTTGGCCGTCGGATCGAAGAAGGCCTTGGTCTGCGCTTCCTGATAGGTGCCGCCCCATGAGGCGACAGTGATGGTGTCGGCGGCCGACGCCGGAACGGCGACGGAAGCCAGCAGGCCGGCGACGGCCAAGCCAAGAATACAAAGTCTCGTCGTCATTTTCGCTTCTCCAACCGGTGTTCCCGTTATCGTTGATTTGGTATGCGAATTTGTATACAATCTTGAGTGTAATTCTCTGGAAGCCGATGTCAACATGGGGCTTCGGGTTTTTCGATCGTGGAGAAGCGGGGCAGTTCGGAGCGGCCGCGCCGCCGCGACAGGGTCTGTTCAAGCAGGCGCTAAAAGGCACTAGACTGCGATTCCATGACTGACCGTTGGAGGCGGATGCTTGAGCAAGGAGAGAAAGAACACGCTGCGCGACTCGGTGTTCGAGAAGCTGAAGGCGTTGATCATCACCGGCCAGATCCCGCCGGGTGGCCGGGTGACGGAGAACGAGATCGCCGAGCGCCTCAAGGTCAGCCGCACGCCGGTGCGCGAGGCCTTCAACCGGCTGGAACGCGACGGCCTGGTGATTGGCCGGCCGCGCCAGGGCTATGTCGTGGCCGAATTCAACCTGACCATGTTCCGCGAGGCCTTCGACATCCGCGAACTGCTCGACGGCCGCGCGACCGAGTTAGCTGCCGCCAACGCCACCGCCGCCGACAAGGCGAAACTGCGCGGCATGCTCGCCGAATGCGAAAGGCTGGCGGCGATCCCGGATCGCAGCACGCGGGAAAAATTCGAGGAGCTGCAGGTCGGCATCGACCTGCACCGGGTGATCGCCGAAATCGGCGGCAACGAGATGCTCCATGGCATGCTCTGCGGCATCCTCGACAAATGCCAGCAATATGTCTGGACCGAGCTTCTGTGGCTGGACGAATGGAAGCTCACGCGCGAGGAGCATGCCGGCATCGTCGACGCGATCTGCGCCGGCGATGTGACTCTTGCCGGCGAGCGCGCCCGCGCGCATGTGCGCGGCTCGCGCGAGAACATCCTGCGCCTGCTGCAGGCCAAGTCCGACTATCAGGGATTCTTCGCCAAGGCCTCGTGAGCCTTGAGCCCTCAGTTCGAAAGCACAGGGCAGTTGGCGCCGCGCCGCAGGCTGACATGCGCCACGTCGCCGACACTGAATTGAAAACCGTCGGCGCGCCGCGGCGCGTCTATGACGATCGCAGTCCCCTGCCCGAGCTCGGCATGCAGGCGCAGCGTGCGGCCGTGGAAAACGACGCCGCTGATCCGCGCCGAAGCGGTGCCTTCGCCGGCTTCACCGGCAGCCAGAAGATCTTCCGGGCGCACGCCGATGGTGCGTGTGTCGCCCGCGGCCGGCGTCTCGCCGCTGTCTGAGGCAGCCTCCAGCGGCAGATCGCCGGCGGCGAAGCGCAGGCGCTCGCCGTCGCGGCCGAGGAAGCGCGACTCCAACAGGTTCATCGTGCCGATGAAGGAGGCGACGAAGCGTGTCGCGGGCCGGTCGTAGAGCGTGGCCGGCGGCGCGATCTGCTCGATGCGCCCTTTGTTCATGACGACGATGCGGTCGGAGATCGACAGCGCCTCGGTCTGGTCGTGGGTGACCATGACGAAGGTGGTGCCGAGCCGCGACTGCAGCCGCTTCAATTCGACCTGCATCTGCTCGCGCAGATGCGCGTCGAGCGCCGACAGCGGCTCGTCTAGCAAAAGCACGCGCGGTTCGCAGACGATGGCGCGAGCAAGCGCGACGCGCTGGCGCTGGCCGCCCGAGAGTTCCGAGACGCGGGCGCGCAGCTTGTCGGCCAAACCGACCATGTCGAGCGCGTCGCCAACGCGTTTTGCCTGCTCGGCGCCGGATATTTTGCGCAGCGACAGGCCGAATCCGACATTGGCCGCTACATCCATATGCGGGAACAGGGCGTAATCCTGGAAGACGGTGTTCACCGGACGGTCGAAGGGCCTCAAGCCCGTGATGTCGCGGCCTTCGAGCAGGACATTGCCGCTGGTCGGGCTTTCGAAGCCGGCGATGACGCGCAGGCTGGTCGTCTTGCCGCAGCCGGAAGGGCCGAGCAAGGTCAGGAACTCACCCGGAGCAATGTCGAGATCGACGGCATCGAGGCCGACCACGCCACCCGGAAAAACCTTCGAAACCTTCTGCAAGCGGACCAATGGTTCTCGCAATTCCGGACGGAAAACCGCTTCACACTTTTCCTGGAATTGCTCTGGGGCATCAGGCGCCATCGCGCACCTCGGACGGTTTTGTCGTGTTGACCCACAGGATCTGGCAGCGCTCGGCGCCAGGGTTGCGAAAGGCGTGCAGCAGCGTGCTCTTGAAGGCGAAGCTGTCGCCGGCTTTCAGCACATAGGTGGTGGCGTCGACCACCAGTTCGACCTCGCCCGCCATGACGAAGCCGAATTCATGGCCGGCATGGGCGTAGGCTTCCGCAGTGCCGCCGCCGCCCTCGACCGTGACCAGCATGCCGGTGAGCGTGGCGGCGGGAGGCGACAGCAGCGCCTTGGCGATGCCTTCGGATTTCACCGGGATCTGCCGGCGCTTGTCGGCACGCACGCAATAAAGGTCGTTGACCGACTCACTGCCGTCGGCGATCAGCGCCGACGGTTCAATGTCGAGGGCGGCGGCCAGCGGCCAGATCACCTTGACGCGCAGCGAGGACATGCCGCGCTCGATCTGGCTGAGCGCGCCGATGGAGATGCCGGCCTTGGCGGCCAGGTCGGCGAGCGAGAGGTTACGCTCGAGGCGCAATGCCCGCACGCGCCGGCCGACGCGGATGTCGGCATCGTCCTTCGATTTTGTTGCCGCTTCGTCAAGAACATCCATGCAATGGTCCTCGTTGTCTCTCCACCGACGCGGCGCAGCGCCGCCGGGCTCCCCCTTCTCCCACAAGGGGGAGAAGGGGAATCTGCGCCACTCATCCCCCAGCCTTCACCTTCTCGAACATCTTGGCCATATCGTCATTCTGCTTCATCGGGCCCGTGAAGATCGTGCTCTTCAGCATCACGTCCGGGTCTGCCGGGAGCTGCAGCTTGTCCAACTCGTCCTTCGACACGCCGGCGAAAGCAGTGCTCAGCGAGCTGCCATAGCCGTAGGACTGGATCAGGAACTTGCCCGAGTCGGCGTCGAGCCGGCTGTTGATGAAGTCATAGGCGAGGTCGACGTTCTTGGCGTCCTTGAGCATGACGAAGCCGCAGGCCCAGGTCAGCATGCCTTCCTTCGGCTTCATGAACTCGACCGGCACGCCCTGCTTCTTCAGCGAGGTGGCGGACGCGTTCCATGTCATCGCCGCGACCAGCTGGCCGCTGGCCAAAGCCTGCTCGACCGAGGTCATGTCGGTGGTGTAGCTCGACAGCAGCGGCCGTTGCTCGCGCAGTTTTGCCGCCACCTTATCCATCTGGTCCGGCGTCATGTCGAAGGGGTTCACGCCGGCCAGAAGGGCCGCGACGATCGGCGTGTCATGCACGGCATCGATGGTCGCCATGCGGCCGGCATATTGCTTGTCCCACAAAAGGTTCCAGCTCGCCTCCGGGTTCTTCACCAGATCGGTGCGGTAGAGGATCGAGGTGTTGCCCCAGTCCCACGGCACCATCCACACCTTGCCGTCGCCGGCCTGCAGGTCGGGCAGGTTCTTGAACACCGGGAAGACCGAATCCCAGTTCTTGATGCGCTTGGTGTCGATCGGCTGCAGCAGGCCTTCCTTATTCCAGCGCGCCACCTTGTCGTAGCAGGGATGCGCGATGTCGGGCCGGAAGCCGGCCTTGACCTTGGTGAAGGCGTCGTCGTCGTCGCCGAAGATCGTCGCCTCGACGCCGTCCGGATGCGCGGTGAGGAAGCTCTTGTTGAAGTCCGGCAGTTCGTAGCCCGACCAGGTGAAATATTGCAGCTTGTCGGCGGCAAAAGCGACTGTCGACGACAGCGCCATGGCCAGGGCCGCGAGACCCGCCAGGGCCTTGCGGCCGGTGATCGAGTTCAGGTGTATTGTCATTTTCGTTCTCCTCTTCTTTGTTGTGCTTCAGGCTGGATTGCGGCGCGCGGCGCCGAGGCCGCGATGGCGCAGGATTTCGGCGGTGCCGGCGATGATGAAGGACACGGTGAGGATCACCGTTCCCAGCGCCATCACGGTCGGCAGCGAGCGCGGGAAACGCAGCTGGCTCCAGATGTAAAGCGGCAGCGTCGGCTCGGTGCCAGCGAGGAAGAAGACGACGATGAACTCGTCGAAGGAAATCAGGAAGGAAAGCATGAAGGCCGACAGCACGGCGGGCGCACTCAGCGGCAGCATGACACGCCGGAATGTCGTCCAGTCGGAAGCGCCAAGATCGAGCGCCGCCTCGCGAATGGTTTTCGGAATCGCGGCGAAGCGGCTGCGCATGACCACCACCGTCGTCGGCAGCGCGACGAGGATGTGGCCGAGCACGATGGAAATGCGTGACGGGCCGAGGCCGATGAGGTTGACCAGGATCAGGAGCGAAATGCCGACGATGACGCCGGGGATCAGGATCGGCAGCCGGGCGATGGCGCTGATCGTGGCTGCAAGTGGCGAGCGGCCGTAGAGATCCATGTAGGAGACAGTGATGCCGCAGAGCGTCGCCCCGGAGGCCGCGACGACGCCGATGACCAGGCTGTTGACCAGGGCGCCGGAGAGCGCTGGATTGCCCTGGAGCGTGCGGTACCAGTCGAGCGTGAAACCCTGCAGCGGGAACGCGGCCTGGATGGAGTTGTTGAAGGAAAACAGCGGGATCAACAGCACCGGCAAATAGAGGAAGACGAGATAGGCAAGCACATAGAGGCCGAGCCAGCCGCCGCCTGCGTTGATGTCGGCCCGCGCGCTCATGTGCGGCTGCCGAACCGGCGATCGGCGCCGCGCGCGACGAGCACCACGCACAGGATCACCAGCATGACGCAGACCGAGAGCGCGGCGCCGAACGGCCAGTCATTAGCCTTGCCGAATTGCGACTGGATCAGCGTCCCGATCATGGTGCTGGCCGGGCCGCCGACCATGGCCGGCGTGACGTAGTCGCCGACCGTCGGCACGAAGACGACGAGCGCCGCGGCCAGCACACCCGGCATGGAGTTGGGCAGCACGATGCGACGGAAGCTGGTGAAGGGCCGCGCGCCGAGATCGGAGGCCGCTTCGAGCAGCGATTTCGGGATCGTGTCCAGCGCCACATAGATCGGCAGGATGGCGAAGGGCGCATAGGCATGGGCGAGCGTCACCACCACCGCGGCCGGCGTGTTGAGGAAAGCCAGCGTCGGCTCCTTCCAGAGGCCGGTCTCGATGAAGGCGGAATTCAGCACGCCGTTATAGGCGAGCACGATCTTCCAGGCGAAGACACGCAAGAGGTAGCTGGTCCAGAAAGGCAGCGTGACCAGGAAGAGTAAAAGGTTGCGGCGGCGGCCGGCATGGAAGGCGAGGTAATAGGCGACCGGATAGGCGGTAACGACGGTCGCAAGCGTCACCAGGCCGGCAATCACCAGCGAGCGCAGCGTCACCGTCCAGTAGAGCGGATCGGTGGCGACGGTGACGAAATTTTCGACCGTCAGGCCGACCCCGAGCAGCGAGCCGTCATTGCCCCTGAAGGCGAGGAAGACCAACAGGCCAAGCGCAAAGAGGATCAGGAAGAACGTGACCAGCCCGCCCGGGAGCAGCATGGCGAAGCGGAATACCGGCGAGATGCGGTTTTCCGGCAAGGGCCGTGCTGCAACGACGGTCGACATTTCATTGCCTATTTGGGGGCTGCCCATCGGAATTCTGAAATTGCCTAATGTTTTTTCATATTCATGAAACTGTCAAGCTGAATCGCTTGTGCGTTGCACGCGTTCGGCTCAGCGCTCGAAAGCGTCGAGCATCCGGTACCAGGTGATTGCCGCAGCAACGCCGACCTGGCGAAAGGCGTGGAACGGGATCGGCCGGATCGGCGACAGCGGGAACGGCAACTGCCTGGCATCGCCGCTGGCGAGATAGTTCGCCATGCGCTTGCCGAGCGCGCTCATCAGGCCGACTCCCCTGCCCTGGCAGCCGACGACGGCAAGCAGGCCCTTTTCCGGTTCGTGCAGATGCGGCAGGTGATCCGGGGTCAGCGCCACGCGGCCGAACCAGCGCTTCTCGATGGCGATGCCGGCAAGCGCCGGATAGAGACGAAGCAATGCACGTTCGAGATGCGCCCAGTCGCTGGGGCTCGAAGGCAGCGCCATGCGGCCGCGGCCGCCCACCACCATGCGACCATCGGGACTCCGGCGGTAGTAGACGAGAATGCGACGGGAATCGGAAACGGCTTGCCCGCCAGGCAGGATGCTGGCGGCAAGCTCCGCCGGCAGCGGCGCGGTTGCGATCTGGAAGGAATGCAGCGGCACGATGGTCTGGGCAAGCCCGGGCAATAGTCCATCCGTATAGGCATTGGTGGCGAGCACCACCGACTTCGCTCGCAATTCGATACCGCTCTCTGTCGAGACCCTCCAGACGCCGGCCTCCTTGGCGAGCTTCACCACCCGCTGTTGCTCGGCGATGGCGGCGCCGGCCGCCGAGGCGATGCGGGCGAGTTCAAGCGTATAGGACAGCGGATCAATGACGCCGGCGCGGCGGTCGAACCAGCCGCCGAGATAACCCCTGGCGCCGGTCATCGCCGCGATCCCAGCCTGATCGAGCAACTTGACGTCGGCGCCGCGTGAGCGCCATTGGCGATCGCGGTTTGCCGCTGCCTTCAGGGCGGTCTCGGTGTGCGCCGCCTGGATCCAGCCATTTCGCGTGAACGGCACGGCCAACTTCTCGTCGCGGATCACATCGAACACGGCATCGGCCGTCGAGGCGGCGAACGCGACCAGGGCTTCGCCGCGCTCCTTGCCGAAATGCTCCATTAGCCATTCAGGGTCGTATTTGAGGCCGGGAATAACCTGGCCGCCATTGAGACCGGACGCGCCCTGCCCGATTGCGCCCGCGTCCAGCACCTGGACGGAAAGGCCCGCGCGCGCCGAATGAAGCGCCGTCGACAGGCCCATGATGCCGCCGCCGACAATGATCACGTCGAAAGCACCGCCGGCCGAAAATCCGAACCGGAATGCCGGCGCCATCGGTGGCTTCTGCCAGACCGGATCGGAGAAGGTTGCAGGCAAAGATCACCTCGGTGCTGAAACTTCGTGAAAATCCTATTGGCGATTTCATGAATTTGAAAGAGCCTCGATAGGCCAGACAAGTCCTGGCTATGTGACAGCACAGCCATGGCCCATAAACCCTGGCATCGACGGGATAGACGTTTGCGCTAAATCCGGGGAAAGTGCCGCGCGACAATCGAGAGGATGAAACTATGACCGATCCGACCCGCCTGCCTGCCGAAGGACTTTTCGTCGGCCGCGCCAGAACTAGCGCCGCTTCTCATCCGCTGGTGGTGGCGGTACGGGATGGCGAAGTGATCGACATCACCTCGAGCGCGGCGCCGACGGTGCGCGATCTTTGCGAACTGAAGGATCCGGCCGACTACCTGCGCTCAGCCAAGGGTAAGGCGATCGGCGCGCTCGCCGACATCGCGGCAAACAGCTTCGAGGCCAGCCGCGACGCCGCGAAGCCCATCCTGCTTTCGCCCGTCGATCTGCAGGCGGTCAAAGCCTCCGGCGTCACCTTCGTGGTCAGCCTGCTCGAGCGCGTCATCGAGGAGCAGGCGCGCGGCTCGGCGGAGAAGGCCGACGCCATCCGCGCCGACATCGCCAGCCTGATCGGCCATGACTTGTCGAAGCTCAAGCCCGGTTCGCCGGAAGCGATGGAAATCAAGGCCAAGCTGATCTCGCGCGGCGCCTGGTCTCAATATCTGGAGGTGGGCATCGGGCCCGATGCCGAGATCTTCACCAAATGCCAGCCGATGGCTTCCGTCGGCTTCGGCGCCGATGTCGGCCTGCATCCGGTCTCCACCTGGAACAATCCGGAGCCGGAGATCGCCATGATCGCGGACAGCTCGGGCCGCATCGTCGGCGCAACGCTGGGCAACGACGTCAACCTGCGCGATGTCGAGGGGCGCTCGGCGCTGCTGCTCGGCAAGGCCAAGGACAACAATGCTTCCGCCTCGCTCGGACCGTTCATCCGGCTCTTCGACGAGACCTTCTCGATCGCCGATGTCAAGCGCGCCACGGTGCGGCTCAGCGTCGAGGGCGAGGACGGCTTCTCGCTGGAGGGCGCGAGCTCGATGGCGGAAATCAGCCGCTCCCCGGAAGAACTGGTCAAGGCGGCGATGGGGCCGCATCACCAGTATCCCGACGGGCTGGCGCTCTATCTCGGCACGATGTTCGTGCCGTCGAAGGACCGCGGCGAGAAGGGCAAGGGTTTTACGCACAAGGTGGGCGACATCGTCACTATCTCATCGGAAAAGCTCGGCGCGCTCACCAACCGCGTACGGCTGTCGCCGGACTGCCCGCATTGGAATTATGGCGCCAGCCATCTGATGCGCGACCTGGCGAAGGCCAATCTTCTCTAGCGCCCAACCGAGGCGACGTTGTCCAAGCCCGCCGCAGAGAGCGAGCGCTAACGGCACCGCCTGCCCGAGAAAATAGCGCCTCAACTGATGCAATCTGATGGGATTGCTGATGGCGTGCGCGCCTGACCCAACATCCATTGGCGACGGAGCTTGCCACCGCTGGAAAAAGGGAATGCTCTGGGCGTCCCGCTCGGCGCTGGCAGGAGGTGCGGTTCGAGGGCCGCATCGCGCTTGATGTGGAGGGAGAGTTTCAACATGGGAGGAAATCGAATGCTTTCGCGGCTAAGACTGCTCTTGCTTGGCTTGATCGCGCTCGTCGCCATTCCGGCGATGGCGCAGGCCAAGACGTTCTATTGGATTTCGCATGGCGGCCCGGCCGATCCGGTCTGGACCTACTTCCTTGCCGGCGCCAAGCAATGGGCAAGCGACACCGGCAACAAGGTCAACACGTCGTTCCATAATGGCGACGTTGCCTCGCAGCAGGAGGCGATCCGCGCCGCCATCTCGGCCAAGGCCGACGGCATCGTCACCACCAGCCCCGATCCGGGCAGCCTGATCGAGCTCGCCAAGGAAGCGCGCGCCGCCAACATCCCGATCATCAACTTCAACACGCCCGATCCGAAAGCCAACTTCAATGCCTATGTCGGCGGCGACAACGTCACTTTCGGCAAGCACTGGGCGCAGTACCTGGTCGACAAGGGCCTGCTGAAGAAAGGCGACTTCGTTTGGATGCCGGTCGAGATCCCTGGCGCCACCTATGGCGTGCAGGAAGAGGAAGGCATCAAGAGCGTCTTCGGGCCGGCCGGCATCACCTATGAGGTGACCGAAGCCACGCTCGACCAGGCCGAGGTGATCAACCGCATGGTCGACTACCTCACCGCCCACAAGGGCAAGGTGAAGGCCATCATCGGCCTCGGCGACCTCGTCACCGGCTCGATCAAGCGCGTGTTCGACCAGGTCGGCGTCAAGCCGGGCGAGATCCCGGTCGTCGGCTGGGGCAACTCGCTCGACACCACGCAGGAAGTGCTGAGCGGCTATGTCAACGCCGCGCAGTGGCAGGACCCGCAGGCGACCAGCTATGTGGCGCTGTCGCTGGCCAACATGGCCGCCAGCGGCATCCCTCCGGGCTTCAACGTCATCACCGGCGCGCTTTATGAGAAGGACACCGCCGGCGTCTACGACAAGATCCTGTCCGGCAAGTAACCGCTGATCCGAGCGGTCGCGACGGCAACGCCGCGACCGCCTTTTCCTGTCCCGCCGCGCCCGCCTTCAGGCAGGCCGGCCCTCACGTCGCGGGTTCAATGGAAAACCGTTCCTTCGTCCAACGCCTGATCGCGCGGCCCGAATTCGGTCCGCTGGTGCTGCTCGTCGTCGAGCTCGCCGTGTTCTGGGGCATCAATCCCGACTTCCTGTCGCCGCAGAACATCTCCAACATCCTGGCCTTCACCGTCGAACTCGGCCTGATCGCGCTGGCGATGACACTGCTGATGACATCGGGCGAATTCGATCTTTCCGTCGGCTCGCTGTTCGGCTTCTCGCCGGTCTTGATGTGGACGCTCTACAACAGCGGCGTCACCTCGCTGGAGGTGGGCCTGCTGATCGCGCTGATCGTTGCCGCGCTGATCGGGCTGGTGAATGGCTGGTTCGTCACCCAGCTCAAGATCCCGTCCTTCCTGGTGACGCTCGGCATGCTGCTGGTCGTTCGCGGCACAGCATTGTTCATCACCGACGGTTTCCCGCAGCGGACCTGGAGCGCCGAAGGCAGCTGGCTGGCGAACATCCTGGTCGGCGACTTCTATGTCGGTCCGTTCCGCATCTATGCCTCGCTGTTCTGGTTCATTGGCGCAGCGATCGTGCTGGGTTATGTGCTGACGCAGAGCCGGACCGGCAACTGGATCCAGGCCGCCGGCGGCAATCCCAATGCGGCACGCGCCCGCGGCGTCAACGTCAACCGCGTCAAGGTCGGCCTGTTCGTCCTGTCGGCGGTGATGGCCTCGCTCGCCGGCGTGATCTCGTCGCTGCGCACCTCAGCGGCCAATCCCAACAGCGGCACCGGCTACGAGCTCGAGGTCATCGCCATGGTGGTGATCGGCGGCACGGCGCTGACCGGCGGACGCGGCACCATCATCGGCACGGTGCTCGGCATCCTGATCCTGCGCGTCATGCGCAACGGCATCGTGCTGATCGGGGTGCCGGGGCTTGCGTACAACATCTTCATCGGCGCGATCATCCTCGGCATGATGGCGCTGCATTCGTGGCTCGAACGCCGGCACCAGGCAGGGACTTAAGACGATGGCCGAGCCTCTGATCCGCATGGCAAACATCCGCAAGTCCTACGGGCGCGTGCAGGCGCTGGTGGACGCCAATTTCCACGTCAACGAAAAGGAGATCGTCGGCCTGCTCGGCGACAACGGCGCCGGCAAGTCGACATTGATCAAGGTGCTGTCAGGCGCCGTGCCGCTGACCAGCGGCGATATCTTCGTGCGCGGCAAGAAGGTCAATTTCCGCAGCACCAGCGACGCAATCGCTGAGGGCATCGAGACGATCTACCAGGACTCGGCGCTGGTCACGCAGCTGTCGATCGCCCGCAACCTGTTCCTCGGGCGCGAGCCGATCAAGCCGCCGCGCTTCCTGAACCGCATGGACCAGGAGGCGATGAACGCGGTGGCGCGCGACCTTCTGCGGCAAGTCGGCATCACCAAGAACATCCCGCCGACGACGCCGATCGGCTCGCTGTCGGGCGGCGAGCGGCAGGCGGTGGCGATCGCGCGCGCCATGCATTTCGACAGCGATCTGATCATCCTCGACGAGCCGACCAACAATCTCGGCGTCGCCGAGACGCAAGGGGTGCTGAGCTTCGTGCGCAGCGCCCGCGATTCCGGCCATTCCTGCATCTTCATCGCGCATAACATCCACCACGTCTTCCAGGTGGTCGACCGCATCGTGGTGATGCGCCGGGGCAAGGTGGTGGCCGACGACATCGATCCGAAGAAGACGACGGTGGCCGAGGTCGAGCGCGTCATCACCGGCATGTCGGACAAGGAAATCCGCGACGCGATTTCAGACGGCCGGGACTCGCATGGCTGATTTCGGCTGACTTTGACATGGCGTGACAGGGGCTCGCATCCCATCCTATGACTGGCCCCATGAAAGCCACCGTAGCCGACATCGCCCGAAGCTGCGGCCTGTCGACCGCGACCGTCGACAGGGTGCTGAACAACCGTCCGGGCGCGAGCGCCGCCAACCGGCAGCGGGTGATGGAAGCGGCCAAGCAGCTCGGCTACCTGCCGACACTCGACCAGGTCGTGCTGCCGTCGAAGCCGGCGAATCTCGAATTCTTCCTGCCGATCGGCTCCAACGCCTTCATGGCCGACCTTGCCCACCACATCGAGGACTATGCGGCGCGCCTGCCGCTGGTCGCGTCGTGCCGCATCCACAACCTTGCCGGCATTTCGCCGGGCGCGCTGCAGGGCGCGGTGGAGAATCTGTCGCTCAAGGCCAATGGTGTCGGGGTGATTGCCGTGGACCATCCGCGCACGCGCAACATCCTGCGCGAGCTGGTCGAGGCGGGAATCAGGCTGGTCACGCTGGTCTCGGACGTGCCGGCGGCGCCCCGCTCGGCCTATGTCGGCATCGACAACCGCGTGGCGGGCCGCACAGCGGCGCTGCTGATGGGGCGCTTCCTCGGCGGCCGCACCGGGCATCTGGCGATGATGGTCGGCTCGCGCTCCTATCGCGGCCATGAGGAGCGCGAGATGGGCTTCCGCTCGGTGCTGAGCGAGGAGTTCCCCAATCTCACCGTGTCCAGCGCCGTCGAGATCAACGACGAGCCGGACGCCAGCTACCGCGCCACCATCAAGGCGCTGCACGACGAACCGGATCTGCTCGGCATCTACTGCGTCGGCGCTGGACGCTCCGGCGTCGCCAGGGCGTTGCTGGAAGCCAAGCCGCGCAGGAAGCCGGTCTTCATCTGCCACGACCTGACCAAGGAGACACGGCGCTATCTCGTCGATGACCTCGCCGACGTCGTCATCGACCAGAATGCGCGGCTGATCGCCGAGCAGTCGGTGATCCGCCTGCTCGGCTCGATCGCCTCCTCGGCGCCCTATCTGACAAAAAAATTCATCGAGCCACGGTTGATCTTCAAGGAAAACGTGCCGGTGCAGTGAACCGGCGACGCGTGCCGGCGGGTGCTTCTTCGGATTTGTCTGACGATTGATCCCGCGATTCTGCACAGCAGCTATGCACGTTTCGCAATTGCCGAATCGTTGGGCAGCTCGTATTTATGAACCTGTCGGATGTCTTCCTCCTCCCAGACACCGGCGCTGAGTGCGGTACACCTCCTCCCGTGCCGTATTCGAAATCAAGCCCGCTGCCACCTCCTCCCGGCAGCGGGCTTTTTCTTTGCCCCGCAGTGTCTCCGTAAGCCGCGCTCAGCGCGCCCGGAACGAGGCAATCAGGCTCTCGGCCATGCGCACGAATTGCGCGCTCGGGCCTTCGGCGCCGACGCTCTGCATCGAGACGCGGGCGCCTTCGAGCAGCAGCGACAGCGTGTCGGCAAGCAGTTCCGCCTGGCCGATGCCGGCATCGCGGCAAAGCGCAACCAGCTTTTCGCGCTGGGCTTCCTTCAGCTCCTTGATGACGCGCCTGGCCGGGTGATCGGTCTCGGTGAGCTCGACGGCCGCATTGGCCATGTCGCAGCCGCGGCTGTCGGCGCTGAGCAGTTCCGAAGCCTTCTGGACCCAGGCATGCAACTGGGCGAGCTTGTCGCCGGGATGCCTGGCCTCGAACTCGTCCCAGATCCTTGAAGCCTTCGCCGCCGTGGCGCGCAGGCATTCCACGACCAGCTCGTCCTTGGACTCGAAATGGCGGTAAAGCGTCATCTTGTTGGTGCCGGCAGCCTCGGTGATGGCGTCGACGCCAACGCCCTTGATGCCGTGCTTGTGGAACATGTCCTGCGCCGTCTCCAGGATTCGATCCCGGGGACGGGAACGCTCCGCGACGCCGTCACTCATGATGATCTCCTTTCGTCGTTTCCAAAAAAACCGTCGCCACCTCTTGACTAGGGTGTTACCGGTCTGTAACTTTTAGATGTTACTTACTGGTAACACCTATATCACTCCCCGTCAAACGACAAGGCCCTCCGATAGCCTGCCAGAGTGAGATAGGACGAAAAAGCAGCCTGTCATGCGGCTTCGGCCGGTGAAAAAGAGAAAAGCGGTCCGTGATCAATCGATGCGGATCGAGCAAGGAGCCGCTCCTATGCAAAAGCGCAAAGACCTGACGATCGACGAAGCCATCCGGGATCCGATGATCCGGCTGGTGATGAAGGCGGACGGAATCGACCCCAAGGCCTTCGAACGGCTGCTGCGCCAGCGCGCGGCGGAACAGGCGCCGGACGATGAAGCCCCGCCATCCTTCCTGCAGGATTCCGGCTCCGGCCGGACCCGGCGCCTGCGCCATTTCGCAAAGCCGTTCGGCGAGGCATCCGCATCATGGTAAACTTCTTCGTCCACCGCCCGATCTTTGCGTCGGCGATCGCCATCATCATGGTGCTCGCCGGCGCGATCGCCTATTTCCTGTTGCCGGTCTCGCAGTTCCCCGACATCACACCGCCGCAGGTCGTGGTCAGCGCCCATTATCCCGGCGCCAGCGCGCAGGTCGTGGCCGATACGGTCACCACGCCGCTCGAGCAGCAGATCAACGGCGTGCAAGGCATGACCTACATGTCGTCGACGAGCTCGAATGACGGCTCGTCTACCATCACCATCACCTTCGATGTCGGATATCCGCTGAGCACGGCGGCCGTCGACGTGCAGAATCGCGTCAGCCAGGCGGCGTCCTCCCTGCCGGCCATCGTCAACCAGGGCGGCGTGACGATCAAGAAGCAGAACCCCAATTTCGTGCTGATCGTCGACCTCACCTCGCCGGACGGCTCGGTCGATCCGGTGGCGCTGAGCAACCTCGCCTATCTGCAGGTCGTCGATCCGCTGAAGCGCCTGCCGGGCGTGGGCGACGTGCAGATCTTCGGCGAGCGCCGCTATTCGATGCGCGTCTGGCTCGACCCAGACAAGCTCGCCAATCTCGGCATCACCGCCGTCGACGTCCAGAACGCCATCGCCGAGCAGAACGTGCAAGTCGCGGCCGGCAAGATCGGTCAGTCGCCGGCGCCGGCCGGCACCGCCTTCGAGATGCAGGTCAACGCGGTCGGCCGCCTCAGCGACCCCAAGGAATTCGGCGACATCGTCGTGCGCGCCAACTCCCAGAACGGCTCGCTTGTGCGGCTGCGCGACGTCGCCCGCATCGAGCTCGGCGCGCTGCAATATTCGTCATCCGCCTTCTTTGGCAAGGACCCGACGGTGGTTTTGGCCGTCTACCAGATGCCCGGCTCCAACGCCCTCGACCTGCAGCAGCGGGTCAAGGACAAGATGCAGGAGCTGTCGCAGCGCTTCCCGAAGGGCGTCCACTACGCCATGCATTACGACACGACGCGCTTCGTGTCGGCCTCGATGCATGACGTGCTGATCACGCTCGGCGAAGCGCTGGTGCTGGTCGTGGCGGTGGTGTTCATCTTCCTGCAGAGCTGGCGCACCACCATCATCCCGACCATCGCCATCCCCGTGTCGCTGATCGCGACGCTGGCGATCATGTATATGCTGGGCTTCTCGCTCAACATGCTCTCGCTGCTCGGCATGGTGCTGGCGATCGGCCTTGTCGTCGACGATGCTATCGTCGTCGTCGAAAATGTTGAACGACAGTTGGAGGCCGGGCTCAAGCCGCTTGCCGCGACGCGCGCGGCAATGGCCGAAGTAACGGGACCGATCATCGCCACCACGGCGGTGCTGATGGCGGTGTTCGTCCCGGTCGCCTTCATTCCGGGCGTCTCCGGCCGGCTCTACAACCAGTTCGCGCTCACCGTGGCGATCTCGGTCGGCATCTCGGCCTTCAACTCGCTGACGCTCTCCCCGGCCCTAAGCGCCGCCTTCCTGCGCCATCGCGGCGAGACGCAGTTCGTGCTGTTCCGCTGGTTCAACGCCGGCTTCGACTGGCTGTCCCATGCCTATGCCCACGGCGTGCGCATCCTGATCAAGCTGCGCTGGATCATGCTCGGCCTGTTCGCGGCCGGCCTCGTCGCCACCTATTTCGTCTGGCAGAAACTGCCCTCGACCTTCCTCCCCGTGGAGGACCAGGGCTATTTCTTCGTCGTCATCCAGCTGCCGGACGGCGCTTCGCTCGAACGCACCGACGCGGTGGCGCAGAAGGCGCGCGACATCCTGCAGAACACGCCCGGCGTCGACATCGTCGGCTCGATCAGCGGCCTGAACTTCCTCACCAGCGCCGCGCAGTCGAACTCGGCGGTGGAGTTCGCCATCCTGAAGCCCTGGGACGAGCGCGGACCAGACCAGAGCGCCTCGAAGCTTGTCGCCGATGTGCGCAACAAGCTGCTGCAGATTCCGGAAGCCTTCGCGCTGTCCTTCGATCCGCCGTCGATCCCGGGCCTCGGCACCACCGGCGGCTTCGAGTTCCAGGTGGAGGATCTGTCGGGACGGGGCAGCGCCGCGCTGAACGATGTCACGCAGGCACTGATCGCGGAGGCGCGCAAGCAGCCCGAGCTCAACCCGCAGCAGCTGTTCTCGTCCTTCTCGACCTCGACGCCGCAGTTCAACTACGACCTCGACCGCAGCAAGGCGAAGCTTCTCGGCCTCAACCTGCCGGATGTCTTCAACACGCTGCAAATCTATCTCGGCTCGCTCTACGTCAACGACTTCAACCTGTTCGGCCGCACCTTCCGGGTGACCATCCAGGCCGATAAGGACGCGCGCGCCGATGCCACCGACATCTCCAGGCTCTATGTGCGCAACGCGTCTGGCGGCATGGTGCCGCTGAGCACGCTGGGCAAGCTGGTGCCGATCGTCGGACCCGAGACCGTGCCGCATTACAACAACAATGCCTCGGCCCTGATCAATGGCGGCGCCGCCCCCGGCTTCTCGTCCGGACAGGCGGTTGCGGCCATGGAACGGGCGGCGGCCAACGTGCTGCCGCGCGACTTCGGTTATGAATGGACCGGCATCACTTTCCAGGAGCTCAAGGCCGGATCGATCGCCTCGGTCGTGTTCGGGCTGGCGATCGTCTTCGTCTTCCTGATCCTGGCGGCGCAGTATGAAAGCTGGGCGATGCCCTTCATGGTGCTGCTCGCCGTGCCGCTGGCTCTGTTCGGCGCCTTCGTGGTGCTTTTGCTGCGCGGCATGCAGATCGACGTCTACTCGCAGATCGGTTTCGTCATGCTGATCGGCCTGGCGGCCAAGAACGCGATCCTGATCGTCGAGTTCGCAAGGCGGCGGCGCGAGGAAGGCCTCACCATCGTCGAGGCCTCGATGGAGGCTGCGCGGCTGAGGCTGCGGCCGATCCTGATGACCGCCTTCGCCTTCATCCTCGGTGTGCTGCCGCTGATGTTCGCGACCGGCGCGGGCGCCGCCAGCCGGCAGTCGATCGGCACCACCGTCTTCGGCGGCATGGTGGCGGCGACCATCCTGTCGCTGGTCTTCGTGCCCGTCTTCTACGCGGTGATCGAACAGCTGCGCGAGCGCGGCGAAAAGGAACCAGCCGAGGGACATCACGGCGCCCCTGAGTCAAAGGAAATTGAACCGACCGCCAAGCCGGCGCTTCAGCCGCTCGCCCAGGCGGCCGAATAGGATTGGAGACCAAAATGCGTAGATGGAAAATCGCTTTAGGCGCCGCCGTCGCGGTGGGCGCAGTGTCGGTTGCAAGCGTCCACCTGCTGAATCCGGGCTATCTCGGCGGCGGCACGGCTGGCGCAGCCCCCGCCCCGGCTGCCTTCGTCATGCCGGTGCCGGTGGTGAATGTCGTGAAGAAGACGCTGCCGATCTATCTCGACTACGCCGCGCGGGTGGAGTCGATCCGCAGCGTCACCCTGCAGGCGCGCGTGCCGGGCTATCTGCAGGAGCAGACCGCGGCCGACGGTAGCGACGTCAAGCAGGGCGACCTGCTCTACCGGATCGCGCCGGAGGACTATCAGGCCGCGCTCGACCAGGCGAAGGCGCAGGTGCAGCGCGATACCGCGACGCTCGAATATGCAAAGTCCAATCTCGGCCGCGGCACCGACCTCGCCAAGGCCGGCTATCTCGACAAGGACAGCTTCGACCAGCGCACCAGCAATCTGCGCACGGCCCAGGCCGCCCTTGCCGTCGACCAGGCGGCGGTGCGGACGGCCGAGCTCAACCTCGGCTATGCCGAGATCAAGGCGCCCTTCTCGGGCCGCATCGGCCGCAATCAGGCCTCGGTCGGTACGCTGGTCAGCGTCGCCGGCACGGTGCTGAACACGCTGGTGCAGCTCGACCCGATCTATGTGACCTTCAACCCGAGCGAGACCGACCTGGTGCAGATCGAGCAGGCGAAGGCCAATGGCCCGATCGCCGTCGACGTGCTGTTGCCCGGCGAGACCAAGCCCAGCCAGAAGGGTGAGCTGACCTTCATCGACAACACGATCGACCACTCGACCGGCACGATCACGGCGCGCGCCATGATCGGCAACGCCAAGTTCACGCTGCTGCCCGGGCAATATGTGCGGGTGCGGCTGCATGTGAAGGAACAGCCCAACACGCTGATGGTGCCGCAGGTGGCGCTCGGTTCCAGCCAACTCGGCAAGTACCTCTATGTCATCGGCAAGGGCAACACCGTCGATCAGAAGCTGGTGTCGCTTGGGCCGACCGACGGCGACCTGATTTCCGTGACCTCCGGCATTTCCGAGACCGACCAGGTGATCACGGGCAATCTGCAGAAGATCGGACCCGGAATGCCGGTTTCTCCCTTGCCGCAACCGAAACCGGCCAGCTGATAACCCCCATCAGTTTCCGGTCCGACGGCGCCCTCGACTCCCACGTCGAGGGCGCCGTTTTGTTAAGACGGCGCGGAGATCCCCAAGGAAGCGACTGCGGCGTCGGACGGCTATTTTTGAACCTCGAGGCCTCCGGCCGGCCAGATCAGACCGCTTGATCGAGGCGTCACTCAGCGCATACCCTCCCGCAATCAGGGAGGGTACGATGGATCTTTTCAAACTGGATGGCGGCGTGGCGCTGGTGACGGGCGCCGGCAGCGGCATTGGTCAGGCGATCGCGATCGGGCTTGCCGAGGCAGGCGCCGATGTCGCCTGCTTCGGTCATGCCTCGAACGGCGGACTGGAGCAGACTGCCGACAAGATCAAGGCGCTCGGCCGCAAGGCGCTGGTGCTGACGGGGAGCGTGACGTCCGAGACCGACCTGGCTGCGGCGATCGATTGGGTTGAAGCCGAACTCGGCGCGCTGACGGTTGCCGTTAACAACGCCGGCATTGCCGGATCGGAAGCCGCCGAGACCATGCCGCTGGAAAAATGGCGCAAGGTGCACGAGGTCAATGTCGCGGGCGTGTTCCTGTCCTGTCAGGCCGAGTCGCGCGTCATGCTTCCCCGGCGCGCGGGCTCGATCATCAACATCGCCTCGATGTCGGGCACCATCGTCAACCGGGGGCTGACGCAGGCGCATTACAATTCCTCAAAAGCCGCCGTCATCCACATGTCGAGGAGCCTCGCCATGGAGTGGGCCGATCGCGGCCTGCGCGTCAATGTCGTCAGCCCGGGCTACACGCTGACGCCGATGAACAAGCGGTCGGAGGTCGCGGAGGAGATAAAGATCTTCAAGCGCGACACGCCGATGGGCCGCATGGCGGCGCCGGAGGAAATGGTCGGGCCGACCGTATTCCTGGCCAGCCGTGCGTCCAGCTTCGTGACCGGCCTCGACCTGATCGTCGATGGCGGGTACGTGTGCTGGTAGATCGATGGGACGTCCCGAGAGACACCCCACCTTGTTGATCTGGGCGGAGGCGCGCCGTTCTACTCCGCCGCCACGCCCTTCACCTCGAGATAGCTCTCCATCGAATCGTCCAGCGCTTGCAGCCACGGCGTATGATGGACCGGGGCCATGGTGCCGGTCATCAGCGAGCGATAAGCGTTGTCGCGGAAGGTCATGATGTTTTCCATCTTGTGATGCTCCCACTCCATGAAGGTGTGGTTGACCGCCTCGACGTCGAAGCCCGGATAATCGGTCTGGTCCATCAGCTCCTTGGTGTAGTCGCCCTGGAACCAGATCATCTGCTCGGCGTCTTCCAGCGTCTCTTCGCGGGCGCGCCACTTGGCGCTGTGCTCGGCCATCGCCTCGGCCGACGGCAGCTTGATGCGGCCCATGATGACGTCGCGGGCGTACCAGGCCTGCGCATCGAACATGTTGAAGGTGTAGAACTGGTCCTGCATGCCTATGTAGAACAGCTTCGGGTTCTTCTCCCAGACGACGCCCTCGTAGAGACCCAGCGGCCACATGCGGTTGGTGGTCTTCAGCTTTAGGTCGTCGGTAAGGAAGGGGAAGGAGTGCAGATAGCCGGTGCACAGGATGATGGCGTCGACATCCTTGGTAGTGCCGTCCTTGAAATGCGCCGTCTTGCCGACAACCTTCTGCAGCAGCGGTACTTCCTTCCAGTTGTCCGGCCATTTGAAGCCCATCGGCTTGGAACGGTAGCTGGTGGTGATCGATTTGGCGCCGTATTTGTAGCACTGCGAACCGATGTCCTCGGCCGAATAGGAACGGCCAATGATCAGGATGTCCTTGCCCTTGAACTCCATCGCATCGCGGAAGTCGTGGCTGTGAAGGATGCGGCCGTTGAAGGTGGAAAAGCCCTCGAAATAGGGCACGTTGGGCACGGAGAAATGGCCGGAGGCGACGACGACATTGTCGAACTCTTCCGAGTAGGTGACATCATTGGTGCGGTCATGCGCGGTGACGGTGAACTTCTTCGTCTCGTCGGAGTAGGTGACCATGCGCACCGGTGTGTTGAAGCGCACCCATTTGCGCACACCTGATTTTTCGACGCGGCCCTTGATGTAGTCCCACAAAACGGCGCGCGGCGGATAGGAGGCGATCGGCCGGCCGAAATGCTCCTCGAAAGTGTAGTCAGCGAATTCGAGGCATTCCTTCGGGCCGTTCGACCATAGATAGCGGTACATCGAGCCATGCACCGGGTCGCCATGCTCGTCGAGGCCTGTGCGCCAGGTGTAGTTCCACAGGCCGCCCCAGTCGCTCTGCTTTTCGAAACAGACGATTTCCGGGATTTCGGCGCCCTTGTCGGCGGCCGACTTGAAGGCCCTGAGCTGGGCCAGGCCCGACGGTCCGGCTCCGATGACGGCGACACGAGATTTCATTGCGGGCCTCCTCATTTTTGATTTCGACTTTTTTCTTGACGCAATTCCGGACGGTTGGAATTGCTCTCACGAAACAAATTTCACTCACAGTGACAGTAATTGGGTCTTCGGTGCTGTCAACTGGCATCTGGGGGCAAGGGCTTTGCGGCAAACGGATTTCGGCGGAAAATGGAAACCGCCATAAAGAATTGCCGCGACATCGGTTAGCTTGCCCTCGCGGTTGCGCTCCTGTATCGCCACCGCATATGTTCACCTAGAGTGAAATAAATCCGCGGATTCGGGGGTGACATGGCAACCAAGACTTCCAAAACAATGCCCGCCGCTGCGGTCACCAAGGACAAGGCGCCGCCGAAACGCGTTTCGGCCGACGGACGCTCGATCCGAGCGCCGCTGACGCAGAACCCGCACGCCATCCGCGACACGCGCGAAAAGGTGCTCGAAGTGGCGATCGGCCATGAGGTGCGGGCCTTCCGCAAGAAGCTCGGCATCACCGTCGCCGATCTTGCCGCGGCCACCGACATCTCGCTCGGCATGCTGTCGAAGATCGAGAACGGCATCACCTCGCCGTCGCTGACGACATTGCAGGCGCTGTCGCGGGCGCTGGGCGTTCCGGTGACCGCCTTCTTCCGCCGCTTCGAGGAAGAGCACAGCGCCGTCTTCGTCAAGGCGGGCGAAGGCGTCGATGTCGAGCGGCGCGGCACGCGCGCCGGCCACCAGTACAATCTGCTGGGACATATCGGCGCCAACACCAGCGGCGTCGTCGTCGAGCCCTATCTCATCACGCTGACAGAGAATTCGGACGTGTTCCCGACCTTCCAGCATGCGGGCATGGAATTCCTCTACATGCTCGAAGGCGAGGTGGTTTACCGGCACGGCAACAATCTCTATCCGATGAAGCCGGGCGACAGCCTGTTCTTCGACGCCGACGCGCCGCACGGCCCGGAAGAGCTGACGCAACTGCCGATGCGGTATTTGTCGATCATCTGCTACCCGCAGAATAGCGCGGGCTAGTCGAACCGCCGCAGCCCCCTCACCCGGATTGCCAAGGCCGAATTGCAAAGAGCAATTCGGGGCAATCCGACCTCTCCCCGAGGGGAGAGGAGATCGTCGGCGCCGGCCCCCACCTCTTCTCCCTTCGGGGAGAAGGTGGCCGCGTAGCGGCCGGATGAGGGGGAGTCCGCCTAGTCCGGTCCAAATCCCGGTGAAGTCGGGCTGCCATCATCCAGCTTCGACAGCCACTCCACCAGCGTCGGCCGATACCGCGTCAGGCCCTTGTAAGTGGCGAGTTCCTCCGGCAGGTCGCGGATGACGCGGTGCAGGCGGCGCGCCCATTTCGGCTGGGTGACCAGCTCGTCCATCTTGATCAGGTAGCAGCGGATCGGGAAGACGATGGCGTTGGAGCGCGGCAGCCGCCAGAAGCTTTGCAATTCGACGCGCAGATGCACTTTCTCGCCGACGTTTTCGGGGGTGACCGTAGCGCGGTCCGGACCCCATTTGTGATAGTTCTCTGGGCTGGTGTCGAGGCGCGGATTGATGGTCATCGTCCAGTTGAGGCGCCTGGCCGGCTTGCCCTGCTGGATGTTGGTGAGGAATTTCAGCGCGCGGGTGAAGATGCCCTTCTCGTGCGCCAGCGGCACCGGCGCGTGCCATTCGAAGAAGTTCATGCCGATGTCGAAATCGAGCGACCAGTCGGCCTGGGTGGTAACCATGCCGGCATCCATCCACAGATTGCCGTCGCGCTGGTCGAGGATGCAGAAATCGCCCTGGCTCTGGCGGGTGATGTATTCCATCGGCCCATAGGGCAGCGTCGAGGTGTCGCCGAAGGTAAAGGTGTCGTCGATGCCGAGCGGCCGGTTGATCCAGCGCCAGCGGTCGCCATCGCGCTCCAGCGTGAAATGCTCGGGATAACCCAGCGCCTGCTGCTCCATCAGAAGCTCGAGCAGGTCCCAGCCGGCAAGGGTCATATGCGGCAGCGACTGGCAGCGCAGCGGATCCTCTGCCAGGACCAAGGCGCGATCCTGCATCTCGGCGACATAGTGCTCGTCGACGTCGATCAGGTTTTCGAGCACGCTGCCCTTCGGACCGACGACATGCGGCTCGATGTTGACCGCGTACATGTAGGCGTCTTCGTTGAACGGAAACGGAAAGCGCCTGATGTGCTCCGGGCTGTTCCTGAAGGTGTAGTCGTCGCGAAAGGTTTCCTTGCGAAAGGTGATGCCCATTGACCCCTCCTATCTTTCCAGGACCAGCGACTTGCCCTCGAAGCGCGAGACGCAAGGCATGATCTTGCAGCCGGAACGGTGGTCTTCCTCGCTCAGCCAGTGATCGTTGTGGATGAACTTGCCGTCGGACGAGATCACATTGGTCTCGCACTGGCCGCAGACGCCGCCGCGGCAGAGATAAGGCGGATCGACGCCGGCTGCTTCCATGGCTTCCAGCAGGCTCTGCTGCTCGCCGACGCGGATTGTCTTGTGGCTGAGGGCCAAGGCCACGTCAAAGGGCGCGCCGGGCTGGGGTGCCGCGAAATGCTCGAAATGCACGGTTTCCGAGGGCCAGCCGAGGCTAGCTGCGCGGTCGCGCACCCAGTTGATCATTCCGGCCGGGCCGCAGACATAGAGATGCGTACCGAGCGGCTGCGAGGACAGGAGCCGGTCGAGATCGATGCGCTCCTCGCGGTCATCGTGATAGAGGTGGACGCGGCTGCCGTAGCGCTGCTGCAAGACATCAGCGTAGGTGCCGAGCGAAGCGGTGCGACAGGTGTAATGCAATTCGAAATTGCCGCCGGCCGCTGCCAGCTGCGAGGTCTGCGCCATGAACGGCGTTATGCCGATGCCGCCAGCCAGCATCAGGTGCTTCTTCGCCCTGAGATCCAGAGAGAACAGATTGACCGGATAGCTGATCACCATCTCCAGGCCGGGCTTGACCTGCCGGTGCATGAACAGCGAGCCGCCGCGGCCGACATCGTCGCGGCGCACCGAGATCGTGTATTCGCGCGTGTCGAGCGGCGAGCCCATCAGCGAATAGGGGTTGAGCCTGGTGCGGTCACGGTCGCGCATCTCGACCACGACATGGGCGCCGCCGGAGAAAGTCGGCAGCAGGCCGCCGTCGCGACGGCGGAAATGGAAGCGCGTGACCAGCTCGTTGACGGGAACGACGTCACTGACCACGACATCGAGCTTGGTGGTGCCGGTGCTCATGGGAAGGCCTCCTCCATCGGAGGAATCTCCGAGCGATCCTCGGCGTTGATGCACACGCCCTGGAAGGCGGCGAGGCGCCGCGAATAATGATCGCGCACCAGGAGCAGCAGGCCGCAATGCGAGCAGAGCGCCGGCTGCGTCGTGACGTTCTCGGTGATGCCCTTGCAGTGCACGCATTGCATGCGCCGCGCCAACGAGCCGCGATGCTCGGTCTGCATGAAGGTGTGGTCCACGCCGGCTTCGAGCGCCACCTGCATCGCCTGGCCGATCAGGCCCTCGGTGCCGGCAAGATAAATCCGCAATCCCATATGCGCGTTGGTCAGCGTCTGCTTGAGACGCGGCAGGAGGCTGGCGAAGGAGGGCGACAGATGGAGTTGCGCCGGCTTCAATGCTTCCAGGGCCGCGATATGCTTGCCCTCCGGGCCTGGAATGAAGTCGATTTCCGCGCCGTCGAAAAAGCCGGGCGGAGCCTTGCCTGCCATGTCGATGATCGCCAGCGCGCCTTCGGCATCGGCGATGAAGAGATGATGCTTACCCGGCTGCGGAGAGAGCGTTCCGTAAATGGGCCGGCTGATGATCGTCTTGGCTGCCATTCTACCTTAGATCAGTTGGAGCATGATCTTTCCGAAAACCGGTTCCCACTTTTCGGGATCATGCTCTAGTGCCTCGAAACCCCTCCCCGTTATGATGCCTTAACCCTTGGCGGTGCGCTTGGTCTTCTTCGGATCGTCGAACGGCAAGGGCTGCGCCGTCGCCTTGATCGAGCCGCTTCTGTTGCGGATCTCGAGCTTGGTGTCCTTGACCGCGCAGTCGACGTCAAGGCGGGCGATGCCCATCGATTTCTCGACCAGGGGCGAATACATGGCGCAGGTCACCACGCCGACTTGTCTGCCGTCGCGGTAGACCGGCGCGCCTTCGTCCGCCGGCTCCTTGCCCTCGAGCAGCACGCCATAGATCTTGAAGCGCTCCTTGCCCTTCAGCCGGTAGTGTTCCTCGGCGCCGCGGAAGCCGGTCTTGCCGGGGCTGACGGTGAAGTCCAGGCCGAGCTCCCACAGCGTGTCGCCGGGGCCTTCATTCTCGAACGGATATTTCTGGGAATTGTCGTAAGGATAGAAGAGCAGGTAGCTCTCGACGCGCAGCATGTCGAGCGTGGTGAAGCGGCACGGGATGATGCCGGAGCTCTTGCCCTCCTCCAGAATCCGATCCCAGATCGTGCCGGCATCCTGGCCGCGGCAGAAGATCTCGTAGCCGCGCTCGCCGGTGTAGCCGGTGCGCGAGATCATGACGGGCAAGCCGAAGAGCTGCGTCTGCATATGATGGAAATAGGGAAGGTCGCGGATGCCGGGCACATGCTTGGCCAGATAGTCGACGGCGGTCGGCCCCTGCAGCGACAAATCGTGCAGATTGTCGTCGAAGCGCAGCGAGACGTCACGGCCCATGGCAGCGCGCTGCAGCTCCTCATGGCCGGTGCCGGAGCCGTGCACGACCATCCACGAGTTCGGGCTGATGCGGTAGAGGATGCAGTCGTCGGTGAATTTGCCGGCCTCATTCAGCATGCAGGCATAGGCCGACTTGCCGGGATAGATCTTCTCCACGTCGCGCGTCGTGGCGAGGTCGATCAGATGCGAGGCATGCGGCCCGGTGATGTGGACCTTCTTCAGGCCGGAGACGTCCATCAGCCCGGCCTTGGTGCGGATCGCGATATATTCCTCGTCGGCGTCCTTGTCATAGGTCCAGGCGGTGCCCATGCCGCTCCAGTCCTCGAGCTTCGAGCCGAGCGCGCGATGGCGATCCGCCAGGGTCGAGAATCTCCAGGATGCCGTCATCCGATCGTCCTCCGTGCGATTAGGTCGCTTTAAGCAGTTGCCGTTCCCTGCTCCTGCTTGGTGGCGGAGCTTGCTCGAATATTGACCGCAAACGGCTAAGCCCTGCAATCCCCTTGAAGCAAATAATTTCATTGTCAGGCAAATTTCTAGCTCGTGGACAAACGCTTTGTGGCGCGTAAATCCGGCTTGACAATTTCGGGAATCGAGCGGTATTTATGAAAAAAATTTCACTCTGTTGAAAGAGTGGACGCCCGGTCGATTTCAGGGCCGGACGTCGCCAGAAGGGGAAAACCGATGTCCGACCTGCAGCAGCGCATCGAAGCGCTGTACCGCTCCGACGTGCGTGGATCCGTGCTCCTGATTGTTTGCCTGTGGGCGACAATCCTCTTCGTCCTCCTGATGACCTGGGCCTACATCCCCGACAGCGGGATCAAGCTCGTGGTGGTGATCGCGGCTGCCGCGGTACTGATCTTCAACACCGCCGCCATCCTGGCAATGCTCAACCACTACAAGGAAGACAAGGACTTCATCTACGGCCTCGACATCAAGAACGCCGACGCGGCTCGCAACCGCCAATCCTGAAGGGAGAACCCATGGCCCGCTATAACCCGCCGGAGCAGAGCAAGGCCGGACAGGTCTTCGACATCGCAGTCGTGGTGGTCGCCATCTTCGTGGCGCTCTGGCTGCCGCTGAAGCTCGGCCTCGCCGGAGCGGCGAAGTCGATCGACCCGCTCGACGCCAAGACCTGGGACGCACTCGGCCAGAACGCCACCATGGCCTCGATCTGGGAGAAGCTCGGCTACACGCCGGAGACGGCGCACGACATCATCCAGAACCGCTTCCACTACATCATCGACTGGCCGACGCTGATTATCATGGCGATCGTGCTGATCGCCTACTTCGTCTTCCTGTTTCGCGCCTCCGACAAGGAATATCGCGAGGTCATCAACGAGAAGTTCGACGACAAATAGCTCGGGGAAAACATCATGTGGATGGGACTGTCTTACGTTTGCTGGGGCATCTCGGCCGCGCTTGCGGCGTGGATGCTCTACGACTGGTTCAAGGTCGACACGACCTATTCCGAGGCCGTGCTGACGTCCTCGCGTGAGGGCGAGCTCGAAGCTGTTTCCGAGAAACACCGGATCTGAGTGGGGACTGACGATGACCGCTGCGGTTGAAACGGGACTGACGACGACGATCCACGGCGACAGGGTGTCGCTGCTTCGGGTGCTCGGCCCCGCCCATGTCTGGGCACTCGGCGTCGGCATCGTGCTGGTCGGCGAGTTCACCGGCTGGAACTTCGCGGCAGACAAGGGCGGCGCGCTGGCCGCGCTGATCGTCTGCTGGATCGTCGGACTGCTCTACACATCGGTTGCCATGATCGACTCGGAGGTGACCTCGACCGTGGCCGCCGCCGGCGGCCAGTACGCGCAAGCCAAGCACATTGTCGGGCCGCTGATGGCCTTCAACGTCGCGCTGTTCCTGGTCTTCGCCTACACGATGCTCGAAGTGTCCGACGCCATCCTGCTCGGCGACACCATCGTCGCCAAGGCCGGCGTCGAAGGGCTGACGCACAATTCCTTCATCGCCGCGACCATCGTCGTGCTCGCCTGGCTCAACTATCGCGGCGTGCTGATGACGCTCAATGTCAATTTCGTCATCACCGCCATCGCCTATGTCTCGATCGTCATCCTGTTCTTCTCGGTGAGCCCGTGGACGCAAGGCGCGGTGCTGAAGCTCAACGAGCTGGTCACGCCCGGCAATGCGCTGCCCTATGGCTGGATCGGCGTCATCGCCGCCTTCCAGTTCGGCATCTGGTACTATCTCGGCATCGAGGGCACGACCCAGGCGGCCGAGGAAGTGCGCTCGCCGGCGCGCTCCCTGCCCTACGGCACCATGGCCGGCATGATCACGCTGCTGATCGCAGCCGCCATGACTTGGTATGTCTGCGCCTCGCTGATGCCCTGGGAATATCTTGGCATCACCTACTATCCGCTGTGGGACGCCGGCAAGCTGACGGGCAGCCCGCTACTGGAAAACCTGCTCTTCATCGCGACGCTGCTGGCGGCGCTTGCCTCGGCCAATGGCTGCATCAACGACGCGGCGCGCGCCTGGTTCTCGCTCGGCCGCGACCGTTATCTGCCGAGCTGGTTCTCGGCGGTGCATCCGAAATACCGCACGCCTTACCGCTCGATCCTGTTCCTGCTGCCGATCGCGCTGGCCTTCGCCTTCATCGCCGACCTCAACCAGGCGATCACCTTCTCGATCCTGTCGGGCGTGCTGCAATACACCTTCATGAGCATCAACATCATGATGTTCCGCAAGAAGTGGCCGCTAGGCTCGATCCGCCGTGGTTACACGCACCCCTTCCATCCACTGCCGGCGATCGTGCTGTTCTGCCTGTGCATGGTGACGTTCTTCGCCATCTTCCTCGGCTTCGGCTCACAGCTGATCGCGATGACTGTCTTCTATTTCCTGATCTCGCTGTGGTTCCACTTCTATCGCTACAAGTTCGTGCGGCGCGGCGATCAGTTCTCCATGCCGTGGCCGAAGCCGCAGGGTTATTGAGTGGAGTGAAGGCCCGCCTATCGACGGCGGGCCGTGGCGTGTCGAAATGTCGGAACTGACGTCAGTACTGCTTGCCGGGGCGATCGCATTGACGGTCGTTGCCCATATTGCCTGGCTCGCGCGCGCCAGCCGCAACAGGGCGAAGGCGGCTCTGGCTGCCGACACGGCGAGCGTCCGCAGCGTCGTTGCGGATGCCGCCGATATTTCCGGCGGCACGGCCGGCGTCGTCACCTGGGCCGGCACGTGGAACGGCCAGCGCGTTCAGCTGCGCACCATCGTCGACACGCTGGCGACGCGAAAGCTGCCGACCCGCTGGCTCAGCGTCTCGATCACCGATCCGGTCGCCGTGCCGGGTGTCTTCGACATGATGATGCGGCCGAATTCGGCGACGACATTTTCCAATTTCGACCATCTGCCGTACACGCTGCCGAAGGTGCTCGGCTTTCCCGCCGACGCGGTGCTCAAGACGGACCGCAGAGGCGTCGCCTTTCCGCAGGATCTGATCGCCGCGCATACAGGAATCTTTGCCGAAAGCCGCGCCAAGGAATTGCTGATCACGCCGAACGGCGTGCGCATCGTGTGGTTGCTGGCCGAGGCCGAGCGCGCACGTTATGGCGTGTTCCGGCAGGCCGCATTCGGCGATGCCGGGATCGATCCGGCCTTGATCGAAAGGCTGCTCGAGGCAGCCACGACACTTCGCCAAGCCATCAACCGGCGCGAAAGGCAGGCGGCATGAACGACGGAACCGCCACCCCCGCCCCGATAAATCCCTATCTCGTGCTCGGCGCGGCGGTCGTTTTACCGGCAAGCGGCCACGTCATGCTCGGCGTGCCGGTACGCGGCCTGCAGTTCCTGTTCTTTATGGTGATCCTCGGCTGGATCACGACGAAGCTGGCGCCGGCCGACGCCAGCTTCATCGGCCGCCATGCCGGCGCTTTCCTGATCTATGCTTTCTCGATCCTCGACGCCTACAAGATCGCACGTATCCGCCATGCGATCTGGGTTCACAAGGTTGGCGCGGACGGCGACAGTGCCGCAGGCGATGCGCCGCCCAACATGTAACCACAGGAAAATTTCTTTCATACCAATTGAATTCGGCTCGCTCATTGAGTACATCATCTGAGAGCCAAAAAACGCCGGAGGCTGGCATGTGCGGAATCGTCGGACTTTTCTTGAAGGACAAGGCGCTGGAGCCGAAGCTCGGCGCCATGCTGTCGGAGATGCTGGTGTCGCTCAGCGACCGTGGCCCGGACAGCGCCGGCATCGCCATCTATGGCGCGGCCACGGGCAATGAAGCCAAGATCACCGTGCAGTCGCCGAAGGCAGATCGCGATTTCCGCGGCCTCGACGCCGAACTCGCCAAGGCGATCGGCGCGCCGGTGAGCGTGGCGGTGAATTCGACGCACGCCGTCATCAGGACCACGCCGGACAAGGTCGATGCCGCGCGTGAAGCGCTGCAGACGCTCAGGCCCGACATCCGCATCATGGGCGCCGGCGAGGCGGTTGAAATCTACAAGGAGGTCGGCCTGCCGGAGACCGTCATCGATCGCTTCCACGTGCGCTCCATGACCGGCACGCATGGCATCGGCCATACCCGTATGGCGACGGAATCAGCGGTCACCACGATGGGCGCGCATCCGTTCTCGACCGGCGCCGACCAGTGCCTGGTGCATAACGGCTCGCTCTCCAATCACAACAATGTGCGCCGCGAGCTGATCCGCGACGGCATGAAGTTCGAGACCGAGAACGACACCGAAGTGGCCGCTGCCTATCTTTCCAACCGGATGGCGCATGGCAAGAATCTGGGCGAGGCGCTGGAAGGCACGCTCTCCGACCTCGACGGATTCTTCACCTTCGTCGTCGGCACCAAGAACGGCTTCGGCGTGGTGCGCGACCCGATCGCCTGCAAGCCGGCCGTGATGGCCGAGACCGACCAGTACGTCGCCTTCGGCTCGGAATATCGCGCGCTGACCAAGCTGCCCGGCATCGACAATGCGCGGGTCTGGGAGCCCGAGCCCGCAACCGTTTACTTCTGGGAGCATTGAACTGATGCCGGCAACCCCAATGTCGAAGGCCGAGCGCGACCAGGGCCATGCGAGGGTGTTCGATCTCTCGCAACATTCGCTGCGCGAATTGAATGAGGCGCTGCACAAGCTCACGCCGGGTTCGAACGAGACCGCCTGGGAAGTGCTCAACCCGAAGGGCAGCCATTCGGTCGCCGTCGGCGTCGACCAGCCGGTCAGCATCGATGTACGCGGCAGCGTCGGTTATTACTGCGCCGGCATGAATGACGGCGCCGCGATCACCGTGCATGGCTCGGCCGGCCCGGGCGTCGGCGAGAACATGATGTCGGGCTCGATCGTCATCAAGGGCGACGCCAGCCAGTATGCCGGCGCCACCGGCCGCGGCGGCCTGCTGGTCATCGAGGGCAACGCCTCGTCGCGTTGCGGCATCTCGATGAAGGGCATCGACATCGTCGTGCATGGCAATATCGGCCACATGTCGGCTTTCATGGCGCAGTCCGGCAACCTGGTGGTGCTGGGCGATGCCGGCGACGCGCTGGGCGATTCCATCTACGAGGCGCGGCTCTTCGTGCGCGGCAAGGTGGAGAGCCTCGGCGCCGACTGCATCGCCAAGGAGATGCGGCCCGAGCACATCGAATTGCTGCAGGGCCTGCTCGACAAGGCCGGCGTCACCGGCGTCAAGGCATCGGAGTTCAAGCGCTACGGCTCGGCCCGCAAACTCTACAATTTCAACATCGACAACGCCGACGCGTATTGAGGACAGAAATGGCCTATCACAATCCTCCCACGACGCCGCGCAAGTCCGCGACCTTCGACGACTACACGCTTTCCGAAATCCGCCGCGCGGCCGCGACCGGCATCTATGACATCCGCGGCGCCGGCGCCAAGCGCAAGCTGCCGCATTTCGACGATCTGTTGTTCCTCGGCGCCTCGATCTCGCGCTATCCGCTCGAGGGCTATCGCGAACGCTGCGACACCTCGGTGGTGCTCGGCTCGCGCCATGCCAAGAAGCCGATCGAGCTCAAGATCCCGATCACCATCGCCGGTATGAGTTTCGGGTCGCTTTCCGGTCCCGCCAAGGAAGCCCTCGGCCGCGGCGCGACGATCGCCGGGACATCGACCACCACAGGCGACGGCGGCATGACCGAGGAAGAACGCGGCCACTCGAAGACGCTGGTCTATCAATACCTGCCTTCGCGCTACGGCATGAACCCGCGCGACCTGCGCCGCGCCGACGCCATCGAAGTGGTCGTCGGCCAGGGCGCCAAGCCTGGCGGCGGCGGCATGCTGCTCGGGCAGAAGATCTCCGACCGCGTCGCCGAGATGCGCACGCTGCCCAAGGGCATCGACCAGCGCTCGGCCTCGCGCCATCCCGACTGGACCGGGCCGGACGATCTCGAGATCAAGATCCTCGAGCTGCGCGAGATCACCGACTGGGAAAAGCCGATCTACGTCAAGGTCGGCGGCGCCCGCCCCTATTACGACACGGCGCTCGCGGTGAAGGCCGGCGCCGACGTCGTCGTGATCGACGGCATGCAGGGCGGCACCGCTGCCACTCAGGAAGTGTTCATCGAGAATGTCGGCCAGCCGACGCTTGCCTGCATCAGGCCGGCCGTGCAGGCGCTGCAGGACCTCGGCATGCACCGCAAGGTGCAGCTCATCATCTCCGGCGGCATCCGCAACGGCGCCGATGTCGCCAAGGCGCTGGCGCTCGGCGTCGATGCGGTGTCGATCGGCACGGCGGCGCTCGTCGCGCTCGGCGACAATGATCCGCGCTGGGAGGCGGAGTACAATGCGCTGGGCACCACGGCCGGCGCTTATGACGACTGGCACGAGGGCCGCGACCCGGCCGGCATCACCACCCAGGACCCGGAGCTGATGAAGCGGGTCGATCCGATCGCGGCCGGACGACGCCTGGCGAATTACCTCAAGGTGATGACGCTGGAGGCGCAGACGATTGCTCGCGCCTGCGGCAAGAACAGCCTGCACAATCTCGAGCCCGAGGATCTCGTTGCGCTTACCATCGAAGCCGCCGCCATGGCCGGCGTGCCTTTGGCCGGCACCAACTGGATACCGGGGAAGAACGGCTTCTAGGACAACTTCCAAGACCCACATAAGCGAGGAACTATAATGGGGAACGATCTCGCCGCATTCGCCAAGGAGAACGGCGTCAAATATTTCATGATCTCCTACACCGACCTGTTCAGTGGCCAGCGTGCAAAGCTGGTGCCGGCGCAGGCAATCACGGACATGCAGAAGGACGGCGCCGGCTTTGCCGGTTTCGCGACATGGCTCGACCTGACGCCGGCGCATCCGGACATGCTGGCGGTGCCGGACCCGGATTCGGTCATCCAATTGCCGTGGAAGAAAGACGTCGCCTGGGTGGCGGCCACCTGCGTGATGGACGACAAGCTCGTCGACCAGGCGCCGCGCAACACGCTGAAGCGGGTGATCGACGAAGCCGCCCGCGACGGCATGCATGTCAAGACCGGCGTCGAGGCCGAGTTCTTCCTGATCTCGCCGGACGGCAAGGCGATCTCCGACGAATACGACACAGCCTCGAAACCCTGCTACGACCAGCAGGCGGTGATGCGCCGCTACGACGTCATAGCCGAGATCTGCGACCACATGCTGGCGCTCGGCTGGGGCCCGTACCAGAACGACCATGAGGACGCCAACGGCCAGTTCGAGATGAACTGGACCTTCGATCACGCCCTGGCGACCGCCGACAAGCACTCCTTCTTCAAGTTCATGGTCAAGTCGATCGCCGAGAAGCACGGCCTGCGCGCGACGTTCATGCCCAAGCCCTTCCAGGGCTTGACCGGCAATGGCTGCCACGCGCATATCTCGGTGTGGGACGAGACGGGCAAGACCAACGTGTTCGCCGACAATTCGGAAGAGCTCGGCCTGTCCGCCAAGGGCAGGAACTTCCTCGGCGGCATCATGAAGCATGCCTCGGCGCTTGCCGCGATCACCAATCCGACGGTCAATTCCTACAAGCGCATCAACGCGCCCCGCACCATTTCGGGCGCGACCTGGGCGCCGAACACGGTGACCTGGACCGGCAACAACCGCACCCATATGGTGCGCGTGCCGGGACCTGGACGCTTCGAGCTGCGCCTGCCCGACGGCGCCGCCAACCCCTATCTCCTGCAGGCCGTGATCATCGCGGCCGGCCTCGACGGCATCCGCTCGAAGGCCGACCCCGGCAAGCGCTACGACATCGACATGTATCAGTTCGGCCATACCGTCACGGACGCGCCGAAACTGCCGCTCAACCTGCTCGACGCGCTGCGCGAATTCGACAACGACAAATCGCTCAAGGCGGCGCTGGGTGAGGAATTTTCGTCGGCATATCTAAAGCTGAAGCAGCAGGAATGGAATTCCTATGCTTCGCACTTCACGCAGTGGGAACGCGACCACACGCTGGATATCTAGAGTCCAGCGTTGCGGGTGAGCGGCCTCGGAATGACGCAATGAAATATTCGATCTTCTCGCTCGCCCGCGCCGCCCTCTCCGGCCACAAGAACTGGAAGCCTACGTGGCGCGATGCGGCGCCAAGGGATCGCTACGACGTGGTGATCATCGGCGGCGGCGGGCACGGGCTCGCCACCGCCTGGTTCCTCGCCAGCGAGTTCGGCATCCGCAACGTCGCTGTGCTCGAAAAGGGCTGGATCGGCTCCGGCAATGCCGGCCGCAACACCACCATCATCCGCTCCAATTACGGCCTGCCCGGCAATACCGGCTTCTACGAATTGTCGATGAAGCTGTGGGAGCGGATGGAGCAGGACCTCAACTACAACGCGATGGTCAGCCAGCGCGGCGTGCTCAACCTCTACCATTCCGACGCGCAGCGCGACGCCTTCGCCCGGCGGGGCAACACGATGCGCATCAACGGCATCGATGCCGAGCTGCTCGACCAGGCGGCGCTGCGCAAAATGCTGCCATTCCTGAATTTCGAGAATGCGCGCTTTCCAATCCAGGGCGGGCTGCTGCAGCGCCGCGGCGGCACGGCCCGCCACGACGCCGTGGTCTGGGGCTACGCGCATGCGGCGAGCGCGCTCGGTGTCGACATCATCCAGAATTGCGAGGTCACCGGCTTCACGCGCGACGCCAACGGCAAGGTGACCGGCGTCGAGACGTCGTGCGGCAAGATAGGCGCCGGCAAGGTCGGCATGGCGGTGGCGGGCTCATCCTCACGTGTCGCGGCGATGGCGGGGCTTCGCCTGCCGATCGAAAGCCATGTGCTGCAGGCCTTCGTGTCGGAAGCGATCAAGCCGCTCTTGCCCAATGTCATGACCTTCGGCGCCGGACATTTCTATGTCAGCCAGTCGGACAAGGGCGGGCTCGTCTTCGGCGGCGACATAGACGGCTACAATTCCTACGCCCAGCGCGGCAATCTGCCGGTCGTCGAGGATGTCTGCGAAGGCGGCATGGCGCTGATCCCGATGATCGGCCGCGTGCGGCTCTTACGCCAGTGGGGCGGCATCATGGACATGTCGATGGACGGCACGCCGATCATCGACAAGAGCCCGGTCGACGGCCTCTACATCAATGCCGGTTGGTGCTATGGCGGCTTCAAGGCAACGCCGGGGTCAGGCTTCGTCTTCGCTCATCTTCTGGCGCGCGACGAGTCACACAAGGAGGCTGCCCGCTTCCGCCTCGACCGCTTCCAGCGCGGCGCCATGATCGACGAGAAGGGCCAGGGCGCCCAACCGAACCTGCACTGAGGCCGCCAGAAGACCATGCGTATTACCTGTCCTTTCTGCGGCGAACGCGAGCTCGGCGAGTTCACCTATCTCGGCGACGCCAAGCCCCAACGTCCCGCGGCCGATGCCGGCGAGGACGCAGTCTACGACTACGTCTATCTGCGCGACAACATCGCCGGCGTGATGAGCGAGCACTGGTATCACGGCGGCGGCTGCCGGGCCTGGCTGAAGGTCACGCGCAACACGCTGACGCATGAGATTTCGGCGGTTGAGGCGGCTGCAGGCGCAGGCGCAGCCAAGGTTGGTGCGTGATGGCCGGCGATCAGGCAAACCGTCTCACATCCGGCGGCCTCATCGACCGCTCGACCGCGCTCAGCTTCCGTTTCGACGGCAAGAATTTTTTGGGCTTTAAAGGCGACACGCTGGCTTCCGCGCTGGTCGCCAACGGCGTCAGGCTCGTCGGCCGCTCGTTCAAGTACCATCGCCCGCGCGGCATCCTGACCGCCGGCTCGGAAGAGCCCAACGCGCTGGTCGAATTGCGCAGCGGCGCCAGGCGCGAGCCGAACACCAAGGCGACGACGGCCGAGCTCTATGAGGGCCTGGAAGCCGCCAGCCAGAACCGCTGGCCGTCGCTCAATTTCGACGTGATGTCGGTTAACCAGCTGTTCGCGCCGATCTTCGTCGCCGGCTTCTACTACAAGACCTTCATGTGGCCGGCGAAGTTCTGGGAAGCGATCTACGAGCCGGCGATCCGCCGCGCCGCCGGCCTCGGTCGCGCCTCTGGCGTTTCCGACCCCGACCACTACGACAAGGCCTGGGCACATTGCGACGTGGTGATCGCGGGTTCCGGGCCGGCCGGTCTGGCCGCGGCCCTCGCCGCGGCACGCAGCGGCGCGCGCGTCATCCTGTGCGAGGAGGATTTCGTCCTTGGCGGGCGGCTGCTTGCCGATGGCGGCACGATCGACGGGCTGCCCGCAGCTGAATGGGTCGCGCGCGCGGTTGCGGAACTTGAGGCGATGCCGGATGTGCGCATCATGACGCGCACATCCCTGTTCGGCGTCTACGACGGCGGCACCTATGGCGCGATCGAGCGCGTCAATGACCATCTGCCGGTGCCGCCGGAGCATCAGGTGCGGCAGCGGCTGTGGCGGATCGTGGCCAAGCGCTGCGTGGTTGCCGCCGGCGCGATCGAACGTCCCATCGTCTTTGCCGGCAACGACACGCCGGGCGTGATGATGGCGTCGGCCATGCGCAGCTATATCAACCGCTACGCGGCCGCGCCGGCCAGGCGCATCGCGCTCTTCACCAACAATGAAGATGGCTGGCGCACGGCCGACACGGCAATCGCCGCCGGGTTGCAAGTAGCCGCCGTGATCGATGCGCGGGCGGACGTTTCGCCGGCGCATCGCTCGCTTGCCAGCAAGGGCGGCTTCCCGGTGCTGCACGGATCGGTCTCCGCTGTCGAAGGCGGCAAGGGCGGAGTGCGCAAGATTTCCGTCTCGCTGACCGGCGGCGCGCGCGCAGAGGTCGAGGCCGACGGGCTCGCCGTCTCGGGCGGCTGGAACCCGGCGGTCGGCCTTACCTCCTATCATCGCGGCCGGCCGAAATGGCGCGACGACATCGCCGCCTTCGTGCCGGACGGCGCGCCGCCCGGCATGGTCGCCGCGGGCGCCGCCAACGGCGCCTTCGGTCTCGGCGCCTGCCTGCGCGAAGGGTTCGAAGCCGGCGCTGCCGCCGCACGTGATGCCGGACGCAGCGGCAATATCGGCTCGATGCCAGTCGCCGACGACGCGGCTTTCTCGCTAACGCCGCTCTGGCATGTCGCCGGCAAGTGCAAGGCCTTCGTCGACCAGCAGCATGACGTCACGGCTTCCGATGTCGAGCTGGCGCAGCGCGAGGGTTTTCAATCGGTCGAACATCTGAAGCGCTACACCACGCTCGGCATGGCGACCGACCAGGGCAAGACCTCGAATGTCGCCGGCCTCGCCATCATGGCGGCGGTCAGCGGCAAGTCGATCCCGGAGACGGGCACGACGATCTACCGGCCGCCTTACGTGCCCGTCGCCATCGGTGCCTTCGCCGGCCATCACCGCGACGAGAATTTCCATGCGACGCGGCTGACGCCCTCGCATCACTGGGCTGCCGAACAGGGCGCCATCTTCGTCGACACCGGCCTGTGGAAGCGCGCGCAGTGGTATCCGCGCCCCGGCGAGAAAGACTGGCTGGAATCGGTGACGCGCGAGGTCAAGGCGGTGCGCGGCGGCGTCGGCTTCTGCGATGTCTCGACACTCGGCAAGATCGACGTGCACGGGCCTGATGCCGGCGCCTTCCTCGACCGTGTCTACATCAACGCCTTCTCCAGCCTTGCCGTCGGCAAGGCGCGCTACGGGCTGATGCTGCGCGAGGACGGCATCGTCTATGACGACGGCACGACCTCGCGTCTGGCCGAGGACCACTATTTCCTCACCACCACGACGGCCAAAGCCGGACTGGTGATGCAGCATCTCGAATTCTGCCGTCAGGTTCTGTTCCCCGAGCTCGACGTGCAGCTCACGTCGGTCTCCGATCAGTGGGCGCAGTTCTCGATCGCCGGCCCGAAGACCCGCGACCTCTTGAAGGAGATCATCGATCCGGCCGAGGACCTGTCGAACGACGGCTTCCCGTTCATGGGCGCGCGCGAGGTCAAGCTGCGTGGCGGCCTGAAGGCAAGGTTGTTCCGCATCTCCTTCTCCGGCGAGATGGCGTTCGAGATTTCGGTGCCGGCGCGCTATGGCGAAGCGATGGCGCGCAACCTGATGATCGCAGGCAAGCCATTCGGCGTGACGCCCTACGGCACCGAGGCGCTCGGCGTGATGCGCATCGAAAAGGGCCATGTCGCCGGGCCCGAGCTCAACGGTACCACCACGGCGGGCGATCTCGGTCTCGGCAAGATGATGTCGACCAAGAAGGACTTTGTCGGCCGCGTCATGGCCGGCCGCGAGGCGCTCACCGCGCCAAGCCGGCAGGTTGTCGTCGGCATCAAGCCGACCGACAAGGCGCGCCGCCTGCGCTCCGGCGCGCATATCATTCCGAAGGACGAAACGCCCGGCCCCGAGAACGACCAAGGCTATGTCACCTCGGTCTGTTTCTCGCCGGTGCTCGACCAGTGGATCGGGCTCGGCCTCGTCGAGCGCGGGCGCGAGCGCATCGGCGAGATCGTGCTGGCGCATGATCCGCTGCGCGGCGAGGACTACGATGTCGAGCTCTGCAATCCCGTATTCTACGATCCGGATGGAGGGCGCCAGCGTGGCTGAGTTTTCCTGGGACATCCGCAGCCCGCTCGACCGCGCGCTCGTCGCCGGCCCTTATGGCGCGCAAGGCAAAGCCGGCGTGTCGCTGACCGAGATCCACAATTTCGACCTTGCCCAGGTGATGGCGCGGCGCGGCAAGGCCGGCGAGATGATCGCGGCTGCGAAGGCGCGCTTCAGTGCTGCCGCGCCGGAGACGCCGAGGGCTGTCTCTGCGGCCGATGCGACGCTGATCTGGTCGGGGCCGGATCAGTTCCTCGTGCTGTCGAAGGGTGGCAAGCATTCGATTGAGGCGCTTGCCGCCGGCTTTGCCGGTTCGGCTTCGCTTTCCGACCAATCGCATGCGCGGGCGCTGATCAGCGTCTCCGGCGACAAGGCGCGCGCGATGCTCGCCAAGCTCTCGTCGATCGACTTGCATCCTAGTGTGTTTGCAGTCGGCGCGGCGGCCGCGACGTCGATGGATCACACGAGTGTCACGCTGTGGCGCGGAAAGGATCGTGACGGGCAGGCAGTGTTCAATCTCCTGGTGTTTGCGACTTTTGCCGAGAGCCTGTGGCACACGATTCTGGACTCGGCTGCAGAGTACGGCGTGACGATCGGCCATTCCGACGAACTGGCGTAGCCGCTACGTCCTCTCCTTCTCCCCTTGTGGCCCCTTGTGGGAGAAGGTGGAGCCCGTGCTTGCCAAACACATTCCCCCTGCTATTCTCTCAGCGAAAATAATTTTACACACAGGCAAACTTGTTTCTCGCTCGGAGGAGGGTTTGAGATGAGCCAGTCGCCCTACCCCGCCGTCCTGTCCGGGCCGCCCAAGCCCAGCCTGATCCTGAGGCCCGGCGAGATCCGCTTGCCCCCCGGGCTGGAGCGCTACACCGTGCAGGGCAATGGCGCGGTGCTCATCGACGTCGAGGCGGGCGACAGCGTGAGTGTGACCAATGACGAGGGCGGGCAGCCTTGCGAATTGCTGGCCTGGGATAAAACGGGGATCACCGATCCCGGCATTTTCGGTGAACGGTCGAACAGCAACGCCGCCGGCATCAAGGCGCTGCTCGCCGAAGGCGACGACAGTCTCGCTGCGTTGCGCCTCAGCCTCGAGCGCCGCAGGGTGGAACTCGACCAACCGAAGGCCGTGCGCGTGTTCGGCGGCGCCACGCCGGCGGGCACCGAGCAGAGTTTTTCCGTGCAGCGCGACGGCGCGCTGCTGATCGCGGCGCCCGGCGGGCCAATGCTGGTCGACGGGCATAACACAGCGACGCCGCTGACCGTCCTGGTGCGCCGCGCCACGATCCGGCTGAAGGCAAGAGGGCAGCTTGCCGATCCGCTCGCCGATCCGGTGCTCGATCTCAGGGTGCATTCGGCGACCGCCGAATCCTATTTCGTCAAGGCCGGCGACTATTTGCAGATTATCGACGTCGACGGGCGGCAGTGCACCGATTTCCAGTGCTTTTCGGCACGCAAGCTGGACAAGGGGCACGATCTGCCGCTCGACGTGACGACGACGCGCACGCTGATGGGCTCGGCCTATCCGATGCCCGGCCTGCATTCGAAATATTACGATCAGGACATGGAGCCGCTGGTCGAGGTGGTGCAGGACACATGCGGCCGGCACGATGCCTTCGCGCTCGCCTGCGCCGCCAAATATTACGACGACATCGGCTATCCGGGCCACACCAACTGCTCGGAGAACTTCAACAAGGCGCTTGCCGACAAGGGTGTCACGCCTCGCGCCGGCTGGATGGCCATCAACTTCTTCTTCAACACGGCGATCGACGCGCACGGCGTGATGGTGTCGGACGAACCCTGGTCGCGGCCGGGCGACTATGTTTTGCTGCGCGCGCTGACCGACATCGTCTGCGTGTCCTCGGCCTGCCCGGACGACACCACGCCCGCCAATGGCTGGGACCTCACCGACATCCATGTGCGGACCTATTCCGGCCAGCACAAGTTCTCGCGAGCGATCGCCAGACGCATGAAGCCCGACTCGGAACCGAAAATGACCCGCGAGACAGCCTTTCATTCGAGCTTTGCCAAGCACACGCGCGACTTCGTCGAATACAGGGGCTATTGGCTGGCCAATTCCTTCGCCAAGGAAGGCCCTATCGCCGAATACTGGGCCTGCCGGCAGGACGCGGTGCTCATGGACCTGTCGCCGCTGCGCAAGTTCGAGGTCACGGGACCGGACGCCGAGGCGCTGCTGCAATACACGCTGACCCGCGACGTCAAAAAGCTCGGCGTCGGCCAGGTCGTCTATACGGCGATGTGCTACGAGCATGGCGGCATGATCGACGACGGCACGCTGCTGAGACTCGGCAAGGACAATTTCCGCTGGGTCGGCGGCGACGATTTCTCAGGCGAATGGCTGCGCGAGACCGCCAAGAAGCTCGGCCTCAACGTGCTGGTTCGCTCTTCCACCGACCAGATGCACAACATCGCCGTGCAGGGACCGAAGAGCCGTGACATCCTGAGAGAAGTCGTCTGGACCTCGCCGGTGCAGCCCTCGATCGGTGAGCTCGAATGGTTCCGCTTCGCGGTCGCCCGCATCGGCGGCGGCAACGGCGTTCCGGTGGTGGTCTCGCGCACCGGCTATACCGGCGAGCTCGGCTATGAGATCTGGTGCCATCCGCGCGACGCGGAAAAAGTGTTCGACGCCGTCTGGGAAGCCGGCCAGCCGCATGGGCTGAAACCGATGGGCCTGCAGGCGCTCGACATGGTGCGCATTGAGGCCGGGCTGATCTTCGCCGGCTACGAATTCTCCGACCGGACCGATCCGTTCGAGGCCGGCATCGGCTTCACCGTGCCGCTGAAGACCAAGGCCGACGACTTTATCGGCCGCGACGCGCTGATCCGGCGCAAGGAACATCCGCAGCACAGGCTCGTCGGCCTCGACATCGACGCCAACGTCGCCGTCGGCCATGGCGACTGCGTGCATGTCGGCCGCGCCCAGATCGGCGTCGTCACCTCCGGCATGCGCTCGCCGGTGCTCGGCAAGACCATCGCGCTGGCGCGGCTCGACGTCACCCATGCCGAGATGGGCACGGAGGTTGAAATCGGCAAGCTCGACGGCCATGCCAAACGGCTGCCGGCGCGCGTCGTGGCTTTTGCCCATTACGATCCGCAGAAGACCAAGCCGAGATCCTGATAGCGGCGATCTTTCCCTTCTCACCTTATGGGAGAAGGGAAGAAGGATGTTTCGAAAGCGTGATGTGCATGACATCCACAAAACGCTTGACGCGAAAGCGCGTCGGATCAATCTTCACTCTTAAGAAAAAAATACGACTGAGTGGAAACACGACGGTCGGGCCATAGTGGCCGGGGAGCAAGCTTCGCAAAAGCCGAAGCGTCGCCGGCGGGGAACAGAAAAAAGGGGAAGACACAAGACATGAGCACGATAAGCACGGCCCTGGAGCAGCCTGCCGAAAGCAAGCTGCTCAGGCATATCGACTGGCGTGGCGCCTTCTGGGTCGCAAGCGGCGTTCCGGCGCTGGTCCTGTTCTCGATCGGCGGCATTGCCGGCACGACTGGAACCCTGGCCTTCCTGATCTGGACGGTGTCCATGATCATGGGTTTCCTGCAATCTTTCACCTATGCGGAGATTGCCGGCCTGTTCCCGAACAAGTCGGGCGGCGCGTCGATCTACGGCGCTACCGCCTGGCTGCGCTATTCGAAATTCATCGCGCCGCTGTCGGTGTGGTGCAACTGGTTTGCATGGTCGCCGGTGCTGTCGCTCGGCTGTTCCATCGCCGCCGCCTATATCCTCAACGCGCTGGCGCCGATCCCGGTCTTCTCCGAGGCTTCGCCGGAGGTGGTCGCCTATATCGCAGCGCATGCCGGGACAGCGCCCGCCGACGCCGTCGCCGCGGTCACCGCTGCCGCGACGCCGGCGATCCGCACATGGACGCTGTGGGGACATACGCTCGGCCCGGTCTCCTTCACGCTCAACGCCACCTTCTTCATCGGCGCGGTGCTGATGCTGATCATCTTCGCCATCCAGCATCGCGGCATCCTCGGCACGGCCAATGTGCAGAAATATATCGGCCTGCTGGTCATCATCCCGATGCTGATCGTCGGCGTGGTGCCGATCATCACCGGCCAGATCGACTACGCCAACTTCTCGCCGCTGGTGCCGCTCGCGGCCGCCTATGCGCCTGACCCGGGCTCCTGGAACATCGCCGGCTGGACGCTCGTGCTGGGCGGCATGTTCATCGCCGCATGGTCGACCTACGGCTTCGAGACCGCGGTCTGCTACACGTCGGAGTTCAAGAACCCCGGCACCGACACGTTCAAGGCGATCTTCTATTCCGGCCTGCTCTGCATGCTGCTTTTCATCCTGGTGCCCTTCACCTTCCAGGGCGTGCTGGGCCTGAACGGCATGCTGGCGACGCCGATCGTCGACGGCTCGGGCGTCGCCGACGCGCTGGCCGGCATGGTCGGCGGCGGCAAGCTGATCCACAGCCTGCTGGTCATGCTGATGATCCTGGCGCTGGTGCTCTGCATCATGACGGCGATGGCCGGCTCCTCGCGCACGCTCTACCAGGGCTCGGTCGACGGCTGGCTGCCGCGCTATCTCAGCCATGTCAACGAGCACGGCGCGCCAACAAGGGCGATGTGGACCGACCTCTGCTTCAACCTGATCGTGCTGGCAATCGCCTCGGCCGACGCGACGAGCTTCTTCTTCATCCTCGCCGTGTCGAACTGCGGCTACATCATCTTCAACTTCCTCAACCTCAACGCCGGCTGGATCCACCGCATCGACAACGGCCACATCACGCGGCCGTGGCGGGCGCCGACCTGGCTGCTCGGCATCGGGGCGATCTTTGCCTATGTCAACGCGGTGTTCATGGGCGCCGGCGCCAAGGTGTGGAATCCGATGGCGCTGTGGGCCGGCCTGATCACGGCTGCCTTGATCATCCCGGTGTTCTGCTTCCGCCATTACGTCCAGGATGGCGGCAAGTTCCCCGACCATATGATGGCCGACCTCGGCATGGCGGGAGCCGATCTCTCGGTCAAGAAAGCGGGCATGCTGCCCTATCTGACGCTCGCCGCCGGCGTGATCGTGATGCTGATCGCCAACTGGGTGTTCGTCATCTGACGTGGCAATCTGAACGAAACGGGCGCGCTCCGGCGCGCCCGTTTGTTTTTGCCGATGGCCTCGATCGGCGTCAACCTGCCTTGCGGGCAGCCACTTCTTCGAAGAACCGGTTCGGCGGCCGCTTCAGGCCGAGATTCTCGCGTAGCGTCGATCCTTCATATTCGCGCCTGAAGATCCCGCGACGCTGCAGTTCGGGCACCACCTTCTCGGCGAAGTCGTCGAGCCCGGCGGGCAGGTAAGGAAACATGACATTGAAGCCGTCGGAACCGTCGGTGAGCAGCCATTCCTCCATCTCGTCGGCGATGGTTTTCGGGGTACCAACGAAAGCGAGACCCGAATAGCCGCCGAGCCGCTGCGCCAGCTGGCGAACTGTGAGGTTTTCCTTGCGCGCCAGTTCTATGACGCGCTCGCGGCTGCTCTTCGAGGCATTGGTTTCCGGGATGTCCGGCAGGGCCGCATCCGGATCGAAAGCCGACGCATCGTGGCCGAGCGCGATCGACAGCGAGGCGATGCCGCTCTCGTAATAGACGAGGCTGTCGAGCTTCGCCCGCTTGGCCCGCGCCTCCTCGACACTGTCGCCGACGATGACGAAGGCGCCGGGCAAGATCTTGATGTCGTCGCGCGCGCGGCCAAGTTTTTGCGCGCGGCCCTTCACGTCGGCAAGGAAGCGCTGGCCGGATGCCAGGTCGGGCGGCGCAGCGAAGATCACCTCCGCCGTCTCGGCGGCCAGTTGACGCCCGACGTCAGACGCGCCGGCCTGGACGATGACCGGCCAGCCCTGCACCGGCCTGGCGATGTTGAGCGGCCCGCGCACCGACAGATGCTCGCCCTTGTGGTCGAGCACATGGAGTTTCGATGGATCGAAGTAGAGCCCGCTCTCCGCATCACGGATGAAGGCGTCGTCGGCAAAACTGTCCCATAGGCCGGTGACGACATCGTAGAACTCGCGCGCCCGGTGGTAGCGCTCGTCATGCTCGACATGCTCGTCGAGGCCGAAATTCAGCGCCGCGTCGGGATTGGACGTGGTGACGATGTTCCAGCCGGCGCGGCCGCCGCTGATATGGTCGAGGGAGGCGAAGCGTCGCGCGATGTGATAGGGCGCGTCGAAGGTGGTCGATGCGGTGGCCACCAGGCCGATATGATCGGTGACGGCGGCAAGCGCCGACAGCAGCGTGAACGGCTCGAAGGACGTCACCGTGTGGCTGCGCCGCAGCGCCTCGATAGGCATGTTGAGCACGGCCAGATGATCGGCCATGAAGAAGGCGTCGAACTTGGCCGCCTCGAGCGTCTGCGCGAATCGCTTGAGATGCGCGAAGTTGAAGTTGGCGTCGGGATAGGCGCCCGGATAGCGCCAGGCACCGGTGTGAAGACTGACGGGGCGCATGAAGGCGCCGAGCCGCAATTGCCGTTTTTCTGACATGGGGAATGATCCAGCGATGACGAGCGTTGCCGCTCCGATATTAGCGCAGGATCGGCCCGCATCGCGCCGCTGAAAAGGAATTCTGTTTCGCCGAAGCCTTGCCGCTGAGCATTTTTCGCCCGGCTGGCCCTTGATGCGGATCGTCCGCCACCGGCTTTCGCCGATGGCGGATGATGCCTTGTTTTTACGCAATTCCGGACGGAAAACCGCTCACACTTTTCCTGGAATTGCTCTCAGGTCGCCACGTCTATTTTCTATTCCGCGGCCAGTGCCAGTTGCGGCCGTTCGATGCCTTCGATCTTTTCCGGCTCGGGCGCCTGCTCGTCCGTCTTGGCCTTCTTCGGCGCGCGGCCGAAGAACAGCGCGTAACCGGCCGGCAGCACCAGGATGGTGAGCACGGTGGCGACGAGGATGCCGCCCATCATGGCGTAGGCGAGCGGCCCCCAGAAGACGGCGCGTGAGATCGGGATCAGCGCCAGCACGGCAGTGAGCGCGGTCAGCATGATCGGCCGGAAGCGGCGCACGGCAGCACCCACGATCGCCTCCGATCGATCCATGCCGGCCGCGATATCCTGATCGATCTGGTCGACCAGGATGATCGAGTTGCGCATGATGATGCCGAGCAGCGCGATGACGCCGAGGATGGCGACGAAGCCGAAGGGCGCGCCGCTGATCAGAAGTGCCGCCGCGGCGCCGATGATGCCCAGGGGACCGGTGGCCAGCACCAGCATCGACTTGCCGAAATGCTGCAGCTGGACCATCAGCAGCACGACGATGATGGCGAGCATGATCGGCGCCTTGGCGGCGATCGAAGCCTGGCTCTCGGCCGAATCCTCGGCGCCGCCCTGGATCTCGATCTTGTAGCCGGGCGCAAGGCCGGCGCGCAGGTCCTTCATGTCGTTGTACATCTTGGTGACGACGTCGTTCGACTGCACGCCGTCAGGCAGCGTGGCGCGCACGCTGATCGTCGGCAGGCGGTCGCGACGCCACTCGATGCCCTGCTCCATGACGGGCACGACCTTGGCCACCTGCGAGAGCGGCACCGAGCCGCCGAAATCTGTCGGGATGTAGACCGAGTCGACCGAGGACAGCAGGTGGCGGGTCGCATCTGGCTCGCGGGCGACGATCGAGACCGTCTCCTCGCCATCGCGGAAGTCGTCGAGCGGCGCGCCGGACATGGTGGCCTGCAGCATCTGACGGATGCGCTGCGAGGTCACGCCAAGGGCGCGAGCGCGATCCTGGTCGATCACCAACTTCATCGCCGGCACCGGCTCCAGCCAGTCGTCATGGATGGCGCCGAGCAGCGGATTGGCCTGGAACTTCGCCTTCACCTCATCGGCGATGCGGCGCACCTCCTTGCGGTCCGGACCCATGACGCGCATCTGCACCGGCCAACCGGTCGGCGGTCCAAGGAACAGGCGGTCGACCTTGCCGCGGATCGAGGGGAAGTCCTTGGCGAGGATGCCACGCATCTTGACGATCAGCCGCTCGCGCGCCGGCTCGTCCTTGGCCATCACCAGGAGCTGGGCGAAGTTGGGATTCCTGAGCTGCTGGTCGAGCGGCAGGAAGAAGCGCGGGGCGCCTTCGCCAATATAGGTGGCGATGAAGCGCTTGTCGGGATCGTCCATCATCCTGGCTTCGAGCGCCTTGGCCTGGTTCTCGACCTCCTTGATCGAGGTGCCTTCCGGCAGCCAGAGATCGACAAGGATTTCAGGGCGCGACGACTGCGGGAAGAAGTTCTGCGGGATGAACTGGAAGGCCCACAGGCTGGTGGCGAAGGTGACAAGCGTCATGACCAGAACGATGATGCGGTGGCGCACCGCCCAGGTGACGGTCGCGCGAAGGCGGCGGTAGAAGCCGGTGTCGAAGACATCGTGGTGCGTACCGGCATGCTTTCGCTGCTTGAGGATCATGTAGCCCAGCCACGGCGTGAAATAGACCGCGACGAACCACGACACGACGAGCGCGATGCCGACGACATAGAAGAGCGTGCGTACATATTCGCCGGCTGTCGAGGCGGCGAAGCCGACCGGGATGAAGCCTGCCGTGGTTATCAGCGTGCCGGTAAGCATCGGGAAGGCGGTCGAGGTATAGGCGAAGCTCGCTGCCTCGATCTTGACCAGCCCTTCCTCGAGCTTTCGCTCCATCATCTCGACGACGATCATGGCGTCGTCGACCAAAAGGCCGAGCGCGATGATCAGCGCGCCGAGCGAGATGCGCTGCAGGTCGATCCCGATCTCGTACATGATGGCGAAAGTGGCGGCCAAGACCAGCGGGATGGCTATGGCGATCACCAGGCCCGAGCGCCAGCCGATCGACAGCAGCGAGACGGCGAGCACGATGAGCAGCGCCTCGCCGAGCGCTTCCATGAACTCGCTTACCGCGTCCTTCACCACCTCCGGCTGGTCGGAGATCTGGTCGACCGAAACGCCGTAGGGGAGCCCTGCCTCGAAGCGCTGGTAGGTCGCCTCGACATCCTTGCCGACGTCCCTGACGTTGAAACCCTTGGCCATGACGACGCCGACCTGGACGCTCTCATGGCCGTTGAAGCGGTATTTGCGCTCATAAGGGTCTTCGAGGCCGGAAGAGACGGTGGCGATGTCGCCGAGGCGCGTCACCTGGTTGCCGGAGCGCAGCCTCAGCTCGCGGATGTCCGCGGCCTTGGTGACGTCGCCTTCGACCGAGATGCGCACCGAGCGCAGGCCGGTGTCGACCGAGCCTGCGGGATCGACAGCGTTCTGCCCTTTAACGGCGTTCTGCAGGTCGAGGATGGTCAGGCCGCGCTGGGCCAGCGCCTTGGAGGAGACGTCGATATAGATCTTCTCCGGCTGGTCGCCGATGATGACGGCCTTTTCCACACCGGGCGTCGTCAGCAGCATATCGCGTGCCTGGATGGCGAACTTCTTCAGCTCCGGATAGGTGAAGCCGTCGCCGCTGATCGAATGCAGCGTGATGAAGGTGTCGCCGAACTCGTCATTGAAGTAGGGACCGAGCAGACCTTGCGGCAATTCGTTGGAAATATCGCCGACCTTCTTGCGCACCTGGTAGAAGGCGTCCTTCACCTCCTCGGCATTGGTGTCGCCTTTCACCTGCAGCGTGATGATGGCGCTGCCGGCGCGGGTGTAGGAGCGCACGAAATCGAGATGCGGCGTTTCCTGCAGCTTGCGCTCGATCTTATTGACGACCTGGTCCTCCATGTCCTGGATCGAGGCGCCCGGCCAGATCGCCTGCACCACCATGACGCGGAAGGTGAAGTCAGGATCCTCCTTCTGGCCCATGCGCATCAGGCCGAGCGCGCCGGCCAGGATGATCAGCCCGAACAGGAAGCGGGCGATGCTCGGATGTCCGATCGCCCAACGCGAGAGGTTGAAGGGGCGCTTTTCAGTGCTGCTGTCGGTCGTGGTGGTCATGGCGCAAGTCCAGTCCAATTGATCGGCAAGGCACGCCTGGCGTGCCGCCCATGAATTCTCGGTCGGGCTTCCGGGCGGCGAGACCCCTCAAGCGGAGAGAGACTCGCAAATCGCGCTGGACGCGGCACTGCCGCGGGGGGAGCCAACATGCCCGCGTCCCGCGATCGGGCGACCGCCGCCCGGAGCCCATGCCTCCCCCGGCTCGCAGCTTGACGCAGCGAGAGCGGGAAAGGCGTCTGTTGCGCCTGGTTAGTGCAGGCTGCCGGTGGTTGCGACATCCTCTGCCGCCGAGGCGGATTGCTGGGCGTCGCCGGAAAGCTTGACCTTCAGGTTTTCGGTCATGAACTGGGTGCCTGCCGCGACGACGACATCGCCCTGTTTCAGGCCGTCGGCCACGGTGACGCCGTCGGCGGTGAAGTTGGCGACCTTGATCGGGCGCGGATGCACCGTGTCGGAGCCGCGATCGACCGTCCAGACGATCTGCTTGCCGTCCTTTTCGGTCATCGCGGTCAGCGGGATCGAGACGAGCTCAGCCTTGCTGCCGACGGTCGCCAGGACATTGGCGGTCATGCCGAGCAGCACGCGCGGATCGTTGGGCAGCGAGACCCGGACGGCGAAGGTGCGCGACTGCGGATCGGCGCTGCCGGCGACTTCGCGGACCTTGCCGTCAAGGGTGAGCCCGTCGTCAGACCAGAAGCTCGCCTTGACCTCCTTGCCCGGCTTGAAGCCGGCGATATCCATCTCCGGCACCGCGATCGAAACTTCCTTCTCGCCGTCGACCGCGACGGTCATCACCGGCGTGCCGGCGGCGACCACCTGGCCGACATCGGCGGAGATGGCGGTGACGATGCCGTTCTTGCTGGCTTTCAGATCGGCGTATTGAACCTGGTTCTGCGCCTGGGCCAGCGTCGAACGGGCGGCATCGCGGGTCGCCACGGCCTGGTCGTAGGTCAGCCGCGCCTGGTCGAGCTGCGACTTGGGCGCGAAATTCTTGGCATAGAGCTGCTCGGCGCGCTTCCTGGCGAGGTCAACGGTCTCGACCTGGCGCTCGGCCGCGTCGAGGCTGGCCGCGGCGCTCTTCACCGACAATTCGTAATCGGCCGGATCGATGCGGGCGAGGACGTCGCCCTCATTCACGTGCTGGCCGATGTCGACCAGGCGCTCGGTCACCTTGCCGGCGATGCGGAAGCCGAGATTCATCTCGGTACGGGCGCGCACCGAACCGGAATAATCGAGCTGACGGGTGTTCTGCGCCTCGCCGATCTCGACCACCTTGACCGGCCGGACGACTTCCTGGACGACCTCTGCCTTCTCCTGACTGCAGCCGGCAAGACCAAGCACTGCTGCGACGATGGCGGCGGTTGGGAGGCCGGCGGCCGGCAGTCGTCGGAGAATGGAACTGGGGAGGATGGAACTGGACAAAGACACCTTAGCACTCCCGAACTGGAGATGATCTGTCGAAACCGCGCCCGGCGGGCGGCGGCTATTTCAAGGCTCTGATGGCGTAGTCGATAAGTTCGTCGGGCATCGCCCGATTGGTCTTGGCGAGACACTGCGCCACCATCTGCGGGTGGCAGAGAATGACGGTGGCGGCGCCGAAGCAGCGCGAGGCCGTTTCGGGGTCCTGTTCCCTGAACTCGCCGGCCTCGATGCCCTCGCGGATCACTTCGGCGAAGAGGTCGTGGATGCTGTTGACATGCTTGTCGATGACGCCCCAGTCGCGCTCCAGCGCGACGATGACCATCTCATGCACCTTCTCCTGGTCGAGCATGACCTCCAGCGTCATCTTGTACTGGGCGTGGATGTAGCGGCGCAGCCGTTCCTCCGCGCTGACCGGCAGATGCATGATCTCGTAGGCCATCTTGTAGCTGGCGCCGAGCATGCGGCCGCAGACGGCCTGGTGGATTTCGACCTTGGAGGCAAAGAAACGATAGATGTTGGCCGGCGACATGCCGAGCTCGCGGGCGATGTCGGCGACATTGGTCTTGCCGTAGCCATAGTGGCGAAACAGGCGCTCGGCGCAGTCGAGAATGCGGGTCACATTCTCCTGTCGGGCGGGGTCTGCCACGATGTTGGCGGCTTCGGACATGGCGCTTTCGTTTGATAAGTGACGAATTTCAATTTTCGTCAGTCGTAAAACGAAAGCAGCGAGGAGTCAACGCGGAATCGACGTACGCGTATAATTATTGGTGACAGATGGTGACAGCGGGCGTGGCCTTCAATCGGCGCCTGCGATTGGCAGCCGACGCTGATGGGGTCGTCATCCTAGGGCGGAGCAAGGAGCGAAGCGACGCGCGCATACACTAGGATCCATGCCGGAACATCAACCAGAGAACGAGGCGGATCAAGAAGTTAGGCCAATTTTCGCCCGACATTCGCAGCAAGCTATTCTCAACCGCCGAAGTGCTGCCGCGAGGTAACGGCATGGATCCTAGGGTTTCCGCGACGTCGCTTCGCGACTGCTCCACCCTAGGATGACGACGCTGCGGGTGCTGGCGCAAACTGTCGACCTCACAGCCATGTGGGGGCAAATTACGCCCCCTTTGCCATTTCCCGCAGCCGGAACTTCTGAATCTTGCCGGTCGAGGTCTTCGGGATTTCCGCGAACACCACCGCTTTCGGCACCTTGAAGCGGGCCAGCAATCCCCGGCAATGTTCTATGATCTCGGCTTCTGTCGCGGTCCTGCCGGGCTTCAGCTCGACATAGGCGACCGGCACCTCGCCCCACTTCTCATCGGCGCTGGCGACCACGCCGCAGGAGGCGACCGACGGATGCTTGTAGAGCGCGTCCTCGACCTCGATCGAGGAGATGTTCTCGCCGCCCGAGATGATGATGTCCTTCGAGCGGTCCTTGAGCTGGATGTAGCCGTCGGGGTGCATGACGCCGAGATCGCCGGAATGGAACCAGCCGCCGACGAAGGCCTCGTCGGTCGCCTTCCTGTTCTTCAGATAGCCCTTCATGACGATGTTGCCGCGGAACATCACCTCGCCAATGGTCTCGCCATCGGCCGGCGTCTCGACCATCGTCTCCGGGTCCATGATCGTCAGCCCTTCCAGGGCGGCATAGCGTACGCCCTGGCGCGCCTTCTTCGCCGTCCTCGGCCCCTTCTCCAGCGCGTCCCACTCATTGTGCCATTCGTTGACGACGGCCGGGCCGTAGGTCTCGGTCAGGCCGTAGAGATGGGTGACGGCGAAACCGGCGTCTGCCATGCCGGACAGCACCGCTTCCGGTGGCGGCGCGGCGGCCGTGTTGAAGGTGACGGTCTGCGGGAACTGGCGCTTGTCCTCGTCCTTCGCGTTGATCAGCACCGACATGACGATCGGCGCGCCGCAGAGATGGGTGACGCCGTGATCGGCAATCGCGTCATATATCGGTTTCGCCCGCACCCAGCGCAGGCAGACATGCGTGCCGGCCTGGACGGCAAGCGTCCAGGGGAAACACCAGCCGTTGCAATGGAACATCGGCAGCGTCCACAGATAGACCGCGTGCCTCGCCATGCCGGCATGGATGGTGTTGGTGTAGGCCATCAGGGCGGCGCCACGATGATGATAGACGACGCCCTTCGGGTTGCCGGTGGTGCCGGACGTGTAGTTGAGCGAGATGGCGTCCCATTCGTCGTCCGGCATCGACCACGCGAACGCCTCGTCGCCCGCGGCGACGAAATCCTCATAGTCGAGCACGCCGATCCGGTCACCCTTCGGATAGGGAGCGTCGGCGGCATAATCGGGATCATCATAGTCGATGATCAATGGCTTGGCCTTGGCCAATGCCAGGGCGTCCTTGACCACGCCCGAGAATTCGCGGTCGACGATCAGCACCTTCGTGTCGGCATGATCGAGCTGAAAGGCGATGATGGCGGCGTCGAGACGGGTGTTCAGGGAATGCAGCACCGCCTTGGTCATCGGCACGCCAAAATGCGCTTCCAGCATCGGCGGCGTGTTGGAGAGCATCACCGTCACCGTGTCGCCCTTGCCGATGCCGTGCCTCGCAAGTGCCGAGGCGAGCTTCAGCGAGCGGCGCCAGAACTCGCGATAGGTCACGCGCTGGCGGCCATGGATGATGGCGACATGGTCGGGATAGGTCTTGGCCGTGCGTTCAAGGTAGGTGAGCGGCGTCAGCGGCTGGTAGTTGGCGGCGTTCCTGTCGAGATCCTGTTCGTAGGGATTAGCCATCCCGTTCTCCCCAAAGTTCTTTTCGAACCTTCTAACCTCACGTCCGCTGTCACGCTATCCCTCCGAATGGCTGAAAATGCTATGATCCGGTCGCTTGACAGAACGGCGATCCGCGCCGAGCCGTGCCGACAGGTAAACGCGTCCGCTCACCCAAGTTTGACTTTTGTCGAGAGCCGTGACTAATGTCAGCCGAGGAGGCGGCATGGCGATCAGACCGGCAGAACAGCTCATCCACAAGGCCGCCTGGCTTTACTATGCGCATGGCCTTCGCCAGGACGAAGTGGCGAGCCAGCTCAACATTTCACGCGCCTCTGTCGCCATGTATCTGCGCAAGGCGCGCGAGACCGGCATCGTCAACATCTCGACCTCGACGCAGCTCTTCACCGACGATGTCATGGCGCGCAAGGTTGAAGACGCCTTCGGGCTCGACGCCGTCTGGATCGCGCCGGAAAACGCCTATCTCGCCGATCCTTCGACCGACATAGCGGTGCTCGCCGCCAGCGTCTTTCTCGAGTTGGTGAAGAAGGGCGACCGCATCGGCGTCGCCTGGGGCCGCACCGTCTACACTATCGCCGACGTCATGTCCTTTGCCGACCTGCAGGACGTCACCGTGGTGCAGCTCTGCGGCAACCTCGGCGCGCCCTATTCCTACCGGCCCGACCAGTGCACGATGGAGATCGCGCGACGGCTCAACGCCAAGGGCCTGAATTTCTATGCTCCGCTGGTGCTGTCGACGGAAGAGCTGGCAAAGAGCCTGCGCGCCGAGCCGGTGATCCGCGATCAGCTCGCCGGCATTGCCGACTGCGATCTGGCGCTCTATTCCGTCGGCGCGGTCGACGCCGACAGCCATCTGGTGAAATGCGGCGCGCTGACGCCGGCCGAGATGGAGGCGCTGCGCAGCCAGGGTGCAGCAGGCGTCATTGCCGGGCAGATCATCGACGCCAGGGGCGAGGTGCTCGACTGCAGCTACAACCGGCGCGTCATCTCCGCTGCGCTCGCCTCGCTGCGCGCCATCGAGAAGCGGCTGATGGTGGTGCAGGAAGATACGAAGTTCGAGCCGCTGCTTGCGGCCATCGCCGGCGGGCTCTGCACGCATCTGGTGATCGGCGCGCATATGGCCGAGCGACTTCTAGCGCACGCCGGCGCGGCAACCAAGAAGGCCTCTTAGAAAACCACCCTCGCCGCTTCTGTCATACAGGCGTCGCGGCTTTCTGTTCATGAGCAAAAAGACGAGTATCGGACGCAACGACATGAAGAACCTTTGGAACGACGCCGACGCGGAAAAGATGGTTGCCGACTACGCCAGGAAGGGTGTCGGCGGCGACCTCGCGCTGCGCGTCTACACGACCCGCCTGCTCGGCGGCGAGCCGCGGCTGGTGCTGCATGGCGGCGGCAACACGTCTTGCAAGACCAAGGCCACCGACCTGCTTGGCGAGGAATGGGACGTGCTGTGCGTCAAGGGCAGCGGCTGGGACATGGCCGTCATCGAGCCGCAAGGCCTGCCGGCGGTGAAGATGGGCGCGCTGCTCAAGGCGCGCGCGCTGGACAAGCTTTCCGACGAGAACATGGTGGCGCTGCAGCGCTCCAACCTGATCGATCCGTCTTCCCCCAACCCGTCGGTCGAAACGCTGCTGCACGCCTTCCTGCCGCACAAATTCGTCGACCACACGCATTCGACCGCGATCCTCGCCATCGTCGACCAGGAAGACAGCAAGCCGCTGATCAAGACCGTGTTCGGCGACAGACTAGGTTACGTGCCCTACATCAAGCCGGGCTTCGACCTCGCCAAGGTGGCCGCGGAAGTCTTCGATGCCGACCCGAGCGTCGAAGGCCTGATCCTCGACAAGCACGGCATCTTCACCTTCGGCGACGATGCCAGGCAGGCCTATGACCGCATGATCCATTATGTGAATGTCGCCGAGGAGTATGTCGCCAGGAACGGCAAGCCGCGGGCAGCCAAGGCGGCGCTGCCGGCAAAGCTCGCCAAGCCTGGCGACATCGCGCCGACATTGCGCGGCGCGGTTGCCGTGGCGCGCGGCGAAGGCCGCTTCGACCGCATGATCAGCGACTTCCGCACCTCGGACGCGATCATCGATTTCATCAACTCGGCGAATATTTCCGAGTTGGCCGGCCGCGGCGTCTCGACGCCCGATCTGTCGATCCGCATCAAGACTGGGCCGATGGCGGTGCCGGCGCCCGATGCAGACAAGCTCAGCGACTACAAGGCCGTCATAAAGAGCCATGTCGAGGCCTTCGCCAACGACTACCGCGCCTATTTCGAGACCAATGACGCCCTGGACGACGTCAAGCGCACCATGCTCGACCCGATGCCGCGCCTGACGCTGGTGCCGGGTCTCGGCATGTTCGGCCATGGCCGCACGCTGAAGGATGCGAAGATCGCGTCGGATGTCGGCGAGATGTGGATCGAGGCGGTGCGCGGCGCCGAGGCGATTGGCAATTTCCATCCGCTCTCCAAGGCAGACCTCTTTCCGCTCGAATACTGGTCGCTGGAGCAGGCCAAGCTTGCCTCCAACAAGCCGAAGCCGCTGACCGGCCAGGTGGTGCTGATCACCGGCGGCGCCGGCGCCATAGGCGCCGCAACGGCAAAGCTGTTCGCGGCCAATGGAGCGCATGCGGTCATCGTCGATCTCGACGCCGCCAAGGCCGCGGACGCGGCCAAGGCTGCCGGCAACAACTCGATCGGCGTCGGTGCCGACATCACCAAGCCGGCCGAGATGCGCGCTGCCTTCGACAAGGCGGTCGCGGTCTATGGCGGCGTCGACATCCTGGTCTCGAACGCGGGAGCGGCCTGGGAAGGCCGGATCGGCGAGCTCGACGACGCCACTTTGCGCAAGAGCTTCGAGCTCAATTTCTTCGCGCATCAGTCGGCGGCGCAGAACGCGGTGCGCATCATGCTGGAACAGGGCACGGGCGGCGTTCTTCTCTTCAACACCTCGAAGCAGGCGATCAATCCCGGCCCGAAATTCGGCGCCTACGGCATTCCGAAGGCGGCGACATTGTTCCTGTCCAGGCAATATGCGTTGGATTACGGCGCCTATGGCATCCGCTCCAACGCGGTCAACGCCGACCGCATCCGCTCCGGCCTCCTGACCGACGCCATGATCGCCAGCCGGTCCGGCGCGCGTGGCGTGTCCGAGAAGGAATATATGTCCGGCAATCTGCTCGGGCAGGAAGTGACAGCCGACGACGTGGCGCAGGCCTTCCTGCACCAGGCGCTGGCCGAGCGTACCACGGCGGATGTGACCACCGTCGACGGCGGCAACATCGCGGCGGCGCTGCGGTGACGAGCACCGTTGCAGCGGTTCATCGTTTCACGAAAACGACGAACCGCTCGATCTCCTCGCGTTGACGCCTCTCAGGACGGAGCTTTTCGCACTTCTGCTGAAAAACTGCTGCAACCTGTCAAAGTCCCACTCCAATCGTCCGCTTACTACGGTTGAAGGGGATGTCTGGTGTTTCGCATGCGAGCTCCAACCCTTGATCATCGGTGGAGTTGTCGATGCCCGCAAAAAGACTTCGTATCGGTGTGCTGTTCGGCGGACGCTCCGCCGAGCATGACGTGTCGCTGCTTTCGGCGGCCAACGTCATGGCCGCGCTGGACCCGGCGAAATACGATGCCGTTCCGATCTTCGTCTCGCGCGAAGGGCAGTGGCTGCTGAGCAGCTTCGAAGGTGGCGCGCTGGCGACGCCATCCTCCGGCACGCAGCTCTGCCTGGTGCCGGGCGGGCATGGACGGATGCTCGCGATCCCTGCCGGCGGCGCCCCCTACGACCTGCCCGCCATAGATATCCTGTTTCCGGTGCTGCACGGCCTGCATGGCGAGGACGGCGCGGTGCAGGGGCTGGCCGAAGTGGCACGCGTGCCGCTCGCCGGCTGCGGCATATTGGGGTCGGCCACGGCGCTCGACAAGGACATCGCCAAGCGGTTGCTGAAAGCGGCGGGAGTGCCCGTCGCACGCTCGGTGACCATCAAGGAGGGCGCGGTGCCTACGCTTGCCGAACTGGCAGAGCGGCTCGGCCTGCCGCTGTTCATCAAGCCGGCGCGGCAGGGCTCGTCAGTCGGCGTCGCCAAGGTCAATGCCAGCCAGGAATTCGACCGCGCGCTGACAGATGCCTTTCAGCACGACAGCAAGCTGCTGGCGGAGGAATTCGTCCGTGGCCGCGAGATCGAATTCAGCGTGCTGGAGAGCCCTACGGGCGAGCTCTTCGTCTCGCGGCCCGGCGAGATTGTGCCGGCGGAGAGCCACGGTTTCTATAACTACAACGCCAAATATGTCGACGAGAATGGCGCTGCGCTCATAGTGCCGGCGGAATTGCCGCCGCAGGTCGAAGAAGCCATGTGCGACACGGCGGCAAAGGCGTTCAGGGCGCTCGGCTGCGACGGCATGGCCCGCGTCGACTTCTTCCTGATGCCGGACATGACTTTTCTGATCAACGAGCTCAACACCATTCCCGGCTTCACCAACATCAGCATGTACGCCAAGGCGATGGCGGCAAGCGGCGTCAGCTATCCGGAGGTCATCGACCGGCTGGTGGCGCATGGGCTGGCGCGCGCCGGCCGGTGAAAAGATCCGAGTAATGAAACCTCGCGGCGATCAGGTGGCCGCGTCGCGCCATCACGCCGGAAGACCTGCCTTGCGGAAGCCATCGACGAAATGCTCAAGCGTCGCGTCGTCGCGAAACGGCTCCGTTTCTACCCAGCGCTGCGTCGAGAAATGCGGATTGCCGACGAGGAACAGCGCGACCTCGGTCTGGGCCTCGTCGAGCCGGCCGAGTTGAGCAAGGGCTGCCGCCAGGAAGCGTCGCGAGCTGGTGCGGTAGGTCTCGTCGCGGCGCAGCGTCTCGACAGCGGCCTCATAGTCACGGGCCGCATACAGTGCCTGGCCGAGCGTCAGATAATACCAACTCGGCGGAAAGGGATTGAGCCGGAACGCCTTGCGGATGTGCTCGAGACTCAACTCCACCTGGCCGGCCAGCACCTCGATGTCGGACAATGTCGCCCAGATATCAGCCTCGTTCGGATCGAGTTCGATCGCCTTTGCGAACTCAATCTCGGCCTGTTCAAAATCGCGTTCATAGGCAAGCAGATTGGCGAGCACCCAGCGGCAGCCAGCGTCGTTGGGGTCGATCGCCACCGCCTTGCGCGCCAGCTCAAGAGATGTGCTGCGGGCAGGTTCGAACGGCTCGCCCCAATGCACCCAGCCCATCCAGTGGTTCATCGCCAGCCAGCGATAGGCCTCGGCATAGTCCGGATCGAGCGAGATGGCGCGCGTCAGCATCAGATGCGCTTCGCGCGCCATCTGCGGCGATTCGTCGAACGATTTGCGAGCCCGCACCACGAGATCATAGGCTTCCAGATTCCGGGGACGGTTGCGGGCCGGCGGCGCGCGCAGCCGCCCGAGCAGCGCTTCCACGATCCTGGCAGTGACCGCGTCCTGGACGGCGAAGATGTCTTCCAGGCCGCGATCGAAGCGTTCCGCCCAGAGATGCTCGCCGGTTACGGCGTCGACCAGCTGGGCGTTGATGCGCACACGCCCAGCGGCGCGCCGGGCGCTGCCTTCCAGAAGATAGCGCACGCCAAGGTCCTTGGCGATCGCGCGCACGTCCATCGCCTTGCCCTTGTAGGCAAACACCGAGTTGCGCGCGATGACGAACAGTCCCCCTATCCTGGAGAGGTCGGTGATGAGGTCTTCGGTCAGGCCATCCGCGAAGGACTCCTGCTCAGGGTCGGCGCTGAAGGCCGCGAAGGGCAGCACGGCGATGGAGGGTTTGTCCGGCAGCGGCAGCGGCCTTTGCTGCGCGCCGTCGAGCTTTGCGACGGTACCGGTGAAACGATAGCCGACGCGCGGCACCGTAGCGATCCACTCGCCACCACCGGTTGCCGGACCGAGCAGCTTGCGCAATTGCGCGATCTGGACGGTGAGATTGCCTTCCTCTACCGCCGTGCCCGGCCACGCCGCGTCCATCAACTCGGCCTTGGCGAGGATTTCGCCGGGGCGCGCGACGAGCGCTTCCAGCAGCTTCAGCCCGCGATGGCCGGCGGCGACGGGAACATCGCCCCGAAGCAGCGTTCCCGCGCCGGGATCAAACACGAATGGTCCGAAAGCAAAGCGCGATCCCTGCATGCGGCGATCTATAGAGCAATTCCAGGAAAAGTGTGAGCGGTTAAGTTCGGCGCCTTCGCCGTAACCTTCCGCCCGGAATTGCGTAAAAACAAAGGGATAGACGGGTTCGCCGTTTCCGTGAAACGGCGAACCCCTCTATCCGATTTGGAAGTTTTGAGAACTATTTGGGAGGGCTTAATTACGCCGCTCGCCGCCTGCGGCACAGTGCAATCTCAATCAGGTCGAGGGCTTTCAGAACCCTCATTTCGATCGAGGTTGCCATGAACGACACTTTTGCGCCTTCAACATGTCTGGCGGCGGCACCAGCAATGCACATGGGCCGGCGACGCCATGGCCTCGCGGCTCTGCGCAGCCTCATCGCTGAGCACCGCAAGCAGGCCTATTTTCGCTTTGAGCTCAAGCGGATGGCGAGGGACAATCCGTATCTGATCGACGATATCGGGCTGACGAAAAAAGAAGTCGAGGCCGAGATCGCCAAACTGCCTTTCTGGCAGCGGTGAGGCCGCAACAGCAGCCCTCACAAAGACAGAGAGCGGCCCGCTGGACCGCTCTCTTCATTTCGTGACTGCCTGAGACCTTACTTGGCGTTGGGGTTCGGCATCCAGGCTGGCATCGCGACATCGGCATGGGCAAACTGCGGCAGCTTGGCCGACAGGTCCTCCATGTTCTTGATGTCCTTGTCGATCAGCTCCTTCTGGGTGATCAGCGTCGGCGGCACGATGACGTTGTGGCCGGGATCCTCGCCGGCGAGCAGCTGCGCCAACGCGCGCACCGAGACCTGGCCGACGACGGCCGGGTTGGTGGCGGCGGTGGCGGCCCAGGCGCTGTCGGGCTCGCGCATGGCGGCGATGTCCGAGGTCGAGATGTCGGCCGAGTAGATCTTGATGCCCTTGTTCAGGCCCGCCTCGTCGACGGCGATCTTCACGCCCTTGGCGAACTCGTCATAGGGCGCGAACATCACCTTGATGTCGGGATGCGCCTGCAGCACCGAACGCGCCTGGTTGGCGACGGAGTTGGCGATCGGGTTGTCGAGCGTGCCGAACTGGGCGACCTCGCTGATGCCCGAGTATTTCTTCTTCACATCCACCCAGGTCTCGTTGCGGCGGTCGAGCGGGGCGATGCCGGCGACATAGACATAGCCGGCCTTCCAGCTCTCGCCATTGTCCTTGACCGCCTGTTCGAGCGCCAGCTTGGCGAGATCCTTGTCCGACTGCTCGATCTGCGGGATCTTCGGGTTTTCGACATTGACGTCGAAGGCGACGACCTTGATGCCGGCATCGACCGCGCGCTGGGCGGCGTCCTTCATCGATTCCGTCAGGCCGTGCTGGATGATGATGCCCTGGACGCCGAGCGCGATCGCCTGGTCGACCATGTCGGCCTGGAGCGCGGCGTCCTGGCGGCTGTCCAGCACGCGCAGGTCGATGCCGAGGGCCTTCGCCTGCGCCTCGACGCCGGAGAGATAGGCCTGGAAGAAGTCACCGGTCGAGAGATAACGCACCAGCGCGATCTTGACGCCCGGCTTGTCGAACGGCGCCGGGCGGTCCGCCGCCAACGCCGTGCCCTGCATCAGCAGCGCCGCGCCGGCGAGGCCGAGTGCCGCCTTCCCCAAAAGTCTCCTTGTGATGCTCACTTTTTCCTCCGTTTGTGTTCTCATCAATGTCCCGGTCGCAACTATCTCTTGCCCCTGCCGGAGAGGGCGAAGGTGAAGACAAGGGCGACGACGAGCACCGCGCCCTTGACGAAATCCTGCGTGTAGTAAGGGGCGTTCATCATGGTCAGGCCTTGCAGCAGGACACCGACGAACACCGCGCCGACGGCCGTGCCGAACGCGTTGGGCTTGGCGGCGCCGAGCACCGCGTAGCCGATGAGCGCCGCCGCTACTGCGTCGAGCAACAGATTATTACCCGAGGCGATGTCGCCGCGTCCAAGCCGGGCGGCAAGCAAAATCCCGCCGATCGAGGCAAAAACTCCCGAAATCACATAGGCCCAGATTTTGTATGCCTTGACAGGCGCGCCGGCGAGCTCGGCCGCCCGTTCGTTGGAGCCAACCGCATACATCATGCGGCCGAAGCGGGTGTATTCGAGGAAGAACCAGATCAGCAGCGCAAGCACAACCAGCACCACCACCGAAACCGGGATCAGGTTCGGGATGAAGAAGTCGATGCGGTGACGGCCGAGCGCCAGGAAGGCCTCGGAGAACTTGCCGTTGGCGACCGAGCCATCGGGCATGGTCATGCCGGTGGCGATCGAACGTCCTTCCGTCGGGATGCGCTGCAGACCGAGCAGCAGGAACATCATGCCAAGCGTCGCGAGCAGGTCGGGCACGCGCATATAGACGATTAGCCAGCCATTGATCAGGCCGACGATGACGCCGATGAACAGGCAAGCGATGACGGCGACGATGGCGTTCTGCTCCAGCACGACCATCGCGTAAGAAGCCGCCATCATGGCGCTGGTCGCGACCGAGCCGATCGACAGGTCGAAACCACCGACGACGAGCGTCGCGGTGACGCCGAGCGCCAGCACGCCGGTGATGGCCACCGACTGGAAGATGAAGACCGCGCTCTGCGGCGAAACGAAACCGTCGGCAGCGATCGCGAAATAGGCGATCAGCCCGACCAGCAGGACGATGAAGCCGTAGCGGATAGCATAATCGCGCAATGTCATCGAACGCTCCCGCGCTGTTGTCCTCTCCGCCAAACTAGAACTCATGCCTGCACTCCAAGTCTCGTCATCCGCACGATCTCAAGCAACACCATGCAGCGGGCCGCCGGCCACTTCCGCCAGCAGCCGGTCGAGGTCGATATCGGCGTTCCTGTGCTCGCCGACGATCGTGTGTTCCGACATCACCAGGATGCGGTCGGCGGTCTCCAGCGCCTCGTCGATCTCGGTGACGAAGATCAGCGTGGCGCGGCCGTCGGCGCTTGCCCTCAGCTTCGCGGCGATGTCGCGCCGGGCCGAAATGTCGACGCCCTGAAACGGCTCGTCGAGGATGAAGAGGCGCGAGGCCTGCGACATCCAGCGCGCCACCATCACCTTCTGCTGGTTGCCGCCGGAAAGCGCCGACAACTCGTCCTTCTCGGACCGGCAGACGATGCCGAGCTCGTCGATCTGACGGCGGGCAGCGACGCGCTCGGCGCGCTTCTTCATGACGCCGAGGTTCGACATGCGCCTGAGGAATGGCAGGCTAATGTTGCGCTCGATGTTGAAGCTGCCGACGATGCCGCTCTCGGCGCGATCCTTGGCGACCAGGAAGACACCCGCAGCGATCGCTTCGCGCGCCGAGCCCGGCGCGTAGGGCTTGCCGTCCATATGCATGGCGCCGGCAAACGGCCGGCGCACGCCAAACAATGTTTCGGCCAACGCCGTCTTGCCGACGCCGACAAGACCGGTGACCGCCACCACCTCGCCGGCGCCGAGCGTCATCGAGATCGGTTTTGCGCCATGCGCGAGCTGCAGGCCGTCGGCGGTGAAAACCGCGCGCGCCGAGCTTCTGGCGACGACCCTGTCGAGACGGATCTTGCGGCCGAGCATGGCGTTGACGGCGCCCTCGTAATCAAGCGGTTTTCGATCGAAGACGCCCGAGACGACACCGTCGCGCATCGACATGATGCGGTCGGCGAGGCGCCTGATGTCGGACATGCGGTGCGATATATAGAGGATGGCAACGCCATAACCGCGCAGCCGGTCGATCAGCGAAAACAACCGGTCGGCCTCGGCGCTCGACAGCGAGGAGGTCGGCTCGTCCAGGATCAGCACTTTGGGCTGGTGCGCCATGGCCCGCGCAATGGCCACCATCTGCCGGTCGGCCAGTGACAGATCGCTGACGCGCGCCTTGAGGTCGATGATCAGTCCCATGCGGTCGGCGACGGCCTTGGCTTCGGCGCGGACATTGGCGGGCTTGAACAGCATCGACGCGCCTTTGCCGCTCAGCCGGTCGAGCGTCAGGTTGGTGGCGACATCGAGGTCGGCGACCACGCCGTCATTGATGTTCTGGTGCACGGTAACGACGCCGGCGCGAATGGCTTCGGCGGGGGTTTGCGGGTCGAATGCGTTGCCGGCGAGCCGCATCGTGCCGGCACCGCGCGCATAGACGCCGCTGATGATCTTGACCAGGGTCGACTTGCCGGCGCCGTTTGCGCCCATCAGCACGGTGACCTCGCCCGAATGCAGTTCGAGCGAGATGCCGCCAAGCACCTCGTTCTGGCCGAAGGATTTCCTCAAGCCCTCCACATGGAACACGGCATCTGCGCCCATTCCTTCCTCCCTGGTTCCTGACGCTATGGGCTCATTCGTCAATTGTCAACACGATTGACATTTGCCAGAGTGCTTCCTAGCTTGGCCCCGCCGCCGTGGCTCCGCTATCGTCGGACACCACGAGCAGGAGGGGAGAGAATGACCGGGAAGTTCGAAGCATTGTCGGTGGAGACGCTGCCGAAGCGCCTTGGCGAGACCGCGGCGCTGACCGAGCGCATCGGCGACGACGCCAGCCACTGGAAAGTACGCGAGGTCGGTGACGGCAATCTGAACCTCGTCTTCATCGTCGAGGGCGACCAAGGTGCGGCGGTGGTGAAGCAGGCGCTGCCCTATGTGCGGCTGGTTGGCGACAGCTGGCCGCTGCCCTTGAAGCGCTCCTTCTTCGAATATCATGCGCTGACCAGGCAGGAGCGCCGGGCGCCCGGCTCGGTGCCGGCGATCTACCATTTCGACGAGACCCAGGCGCTGATCGTCATGGAATATCTGGCGCCGCCGCATGTCATCCTCAGGCGCGCGCTGATCGAGGGCCGTGAACTGCCGAACATCGCGCGCGACATCGGCCTTTTCATGGCCCGCACGCTGTTCCGCGGCTCGGATCTTTCGATGGTGACGAAAGAGCGCAAGGCCGATCTGGCGCTGTTCGCCGACAATGTCGAGCTCTGCGATATCACCGAGAACCTGGTGTTCTCCGATCCCTATTTCGACGCCAAGATGAACCGGCATACCTCGCCGCAGCTCGACGGCCTGGTTGCCGAATTGCGCGCCGACCGCGACCTCAAGGTCGAGGCGCAGCGGCTGAAGCACCTTTTCGCGGCCAATGCCGAGACGCTGCTGCATGGCGACCTGCATTCCGGCTCGATCATGGTGACCGACACCGAGACCCGGATGATCGATCCGGAATTCGCCTTTTATGGCCCGATCGCCTTCGATGTCGGCATGCTGCTCGCCAATTTCTGGATGGCCTTCTTCTCGCAGCGCGGACACGAGGAAAAAGGCGGCAGGGACTCGATGCGCGCCTATCTGCTTGGCGTCACCGCCGAGACCTGGGCAACCTTCCGCGCCGAGTTTTCGCATCTCTGGCGCACCGAACGCACCGGCATGCTCTACCAGAAAAGCCTGTTCGAGGATCAGGGCGACAGGCTGGGTTCCGAACAGGCGCTCGACCACATGCTGCATTCCATCTGGACCGACCTGCTCGGCTTTGCCGGCATCGAGGTGCACCGGCGCATCCTTGGGCTGGCTCACAATGCCGACTTCGAGACCGTTGCCGATCAAGACCTGCGCGCCAGATGTGAGGCCAAGGCTTTGCGCTTCGGCCGCCACATCGCCGTCAACCGGCGCCAGATCCACAGCATCGACGAGGTCAACAATCTGGCCGCGCTGATCGAACAGGAGAACTGAATTTGAACGTCGGCGAACGCCACTACCGCACCATCTGGCTCAGCGACGACAAGCGCTCGGTCGAGATCATCGACCAGCGCTGGCTGCCGCATGAGTTCCGCATCGAGACGATCGGAACCGTCGCCGGCATCGCCACCGCCATCCGCGACATGTGGGTGCGCGGCGCGCCGCTGATCGGCGTCACCGCGGCTTACGGCGTCGCCATCCAGATGATGGACGATCCGTCGGACGAAGCGCTCGACGCGGTGTGGGAAACGCTTCACAGGACGAGGCCGACGGCGATCAACCTGCGCTGGGCGCTGGACGAGATGCGGCGCTTCCTCAAGCCGCTCGCGCCGGAAGAGCGCGCCGAGGCCGCGTACCGGCGTGCCGCCGAGATCGCCGACGAGGATGTGGGCTTAAACCGCGCCATCGGCGAGAACGGGCTTGCCATCATCAAGGAGATCGCGGCGAAGAAGCAGCCGGGCGAGACGGTCAACATCCTCACCCACTGCAATGCCGGGTGGTTGGCGACAGTCGACTACGGCACCGCCACCGCGCCGATCTATCTGGCGACCGAGGCCGGCATTCCGGTGCATGTCTATGTCGACGAAACCAGGCCGCGCAACCAGGGCGCTCAGCTGACGGCCTGGGAGATGGCAGGGCACGGCGTGCCGCACACGCTGATCGTCGACAATGCCGGCGGGCACCTGATGCAGCATGGCAATATCGACATGGTCATCGTCGGCACCGACCGCACCACTGCCAATGGCGACGTCTGCAACAAGATCGGCACGTATCTCAAGGCGCTGGCCGCCGCCGACAACAACGTGCCCTTCTATGTCGCGCTCCCCTCGCCGACCATCGATTGGACGGTGGCCGACGGGCTGAAGGAAATACCCATCGAGGAACGCTCCGGCGACGAGGTTTCGCTGGTCTGGGGCAAGACGTCAGATGGCAAGGTCGCGCAGGTGCGCGTGTCGCCGGATGCGACGCCGGCGGCCAACCCGGCGTTCGACGTGACGCCGGCCCGGCTGGTGACGGGTCTCATCACCGAGCGCGGCGTGGCGAAAGCTTCGCGCGAGGGGCTGAAGGCGATGTTTCCGGAGCGGAGATAATTGTGGGTGAGATGTCCCGCAGGACAGAAGGCGCGCTGTCCCGCCGACGTAACGGTGCCTCGCCCCCGCTAAGGCGGGGGAGAGGTGTCCGCGAAGCGGACGGAGAGGGGCCTTCGTAGGGCCTCCCCTCTGCGTCTCGGCTTCGCCGAGCCACCTCTCCCCACTATCGTGGGGCGAGGAACCTCGATCCTGCGGCGCCGCGATCCTTCGCCCCCTGCCCTGCCGGGCATCCCCCACGAGATCGGCTGATCGCCAATTGACAGCGCCTGCCTTCTCTCCCATAAAATCCGCGTAATGTTCTCAGGGCGGGGTGAAAGTCCCCACCGGCGGTAAGGGTCTCGACCCAAGCCCGCGAGCGCCTCCTGTTGCAGGAGGGTCAGCAGATCCGGTGCGATTCCGGAGCCGACGGTTACAGTCCGGATGGAAGAGAACGTACGCAGGAGACGGTCCGCTCGCGCGGGCCGCGTTTTTTGCGTCGTGCGTCCTGATTCTGGTTCGAAACGGAAGGAAGGACCCATGAATCAGTATTTCCCCAAAAACCAAACTACGCTTCGTGTCGCCGTCATTCGCGCGCGCTGGCATGCCGATATCGTCGACCAATGCGCAGCGGCGTTCGAGGCGGAGCTTGCCGCGCTCGGCGGCTTCACCGTCGAAGTCTTCGACGTGCCGGGCGCCTACGAGATCCCGCTGCACGCCAAGGCGCTTGCCGAGACCGGCCGCTATGTCGCGATCCTCGGCACCGCCTTCGTTGTCAATGGCGGCATATACCGGCATGACTTCGTGGCGAGCGCCGTCATCGATGGGATGATGAATGTGCAGCTTGCGACCGGCGTGCCGGTGCTGTCAGCGGTGCTGACGCCGCACAACTACCATGACAGCGCCGAGCATCACCGCTTCTTCCACGAGCATTTCACCGTGAAAGGCAAGGAGGCGGCGAAGGCCTGCGTCGAGATCCTCGCCGCGCGTGCAAAGATCGCGGCCTGAACCGCTTCGCGAGCAGCGCATCGGAACTAAACCGATTTGGATTCCAGGACCCCTACCTGAGTGGGTTGCGGTCCGTCGGAAATCCGGCCAGAAGCAGTTGGGCCGGGCTTCGGCCCAACCTGCTAAATCGCGCTTTCAACAGATACGGGAGACTATTCGTTGGCTCGCATCACACTGAGACAATTGCTCGACCATGCCGCCGAACATGGCTATGGCGTGCCTGCCTTCAACATGAACAACATGGAACAGGGCCTCGCCATCATGGAGGCGGCCGAGGAGACCAAGTCGCCGGTCATCCTGCAGGCCAGCCGCGGCGCGCGCGCCTACGCCAATGACGTGGTGCTGGCCAAGCTGATCGACGCGCTGGTCGAGATCCACCCCGACATCCCGGTCTGCATGCATCTCGACCACGGCAACAATGAAGCGACCTGCGTCACCGCGATCCAGTACGGCTTCACCTCGGTGATGATGGATGGCTCGCTGAAGGAGGACGGCAAGTCGCCGGCCGACTATGCCTATAATTCCGGCATCACGCGCCGCGTCGTCGACATGGCGCATTGGGGCGGCGTGTCGGTGGAAGGCGAGATCGGCGTGCTCGGCTCGCTGGAGAGCGGCGGCGGCGAGCAGGAAGACGGCCATGGCGTCGAGGGCGCGATCAGCCACGACCAGCTTTTGACCGACCCGGTGCAGGCCGAGCAGTTCGTGCGGGATACCCACGTCGATGCGCTGGCCGTCGCCATGGGCACCAGCCACGGCGCCTACAAATTCTCGCGCAAGCCGGACGGCGCGGTGCTGGCGATGAATGTGATCGAGGAGATCCACCGCCGTCTGCCCAACATGCATCTGGTGATGCATGGCTCCTCGTCGGTGCCGGAAGAGCTGCAGGAGATCATCAACAAATATGGCGGCCAGATGAAGCCGACCTGGGGCGTGCCGGTGGAAGAGATCCAGCGCGGCATCAAGCATGGCGTGCGCAAGATCAACATCGACACCGACAACCGCATGGCGCTGACCGGCGCGATCCGCAAGGTGCTGACGGAGAACCCGTCGGAGTTCGACCCGCGCAAATATCTGACGCCGGCGATGGCTGCGATGAAGAAGCTCTGCAAGGAGCGCTTCGAGCAGTTCGGCACCGCCGGCAACGCGCCGAAGATCAAGCCGATCCCGCTGGCCGACATGGCCAAGCGCTACAAGTCGGGCAGCCTCGACCCGAAATTCGGCTAAGCAGCATCCGCGTGACCTGTCATGATGATCAGGTCGCGGAAAAAGCTCATAGCGAACGCCGCCGAGCGCTATTCGGCGGCCTTCGGCGCCTCGGTATCGGCACGGACGAGCTTGATGTCCTCGCCCGCCGCCCAGGCGCCGATATCCTCGCGACGCAGCGCCGCCGCCATCATGTCGGGGAAATGGTCGGGCGTGCAGGCAAAGACCGGGATACCGATCGCGGCGACCGACCCGGCCATCGACGGATCGTAGCCGGGACGGCCCTGATCGGTGAGCGCCAAGAGCACGACGACGTTGACGCCCGACCGGACAAGTGCTGCCAGCCTTTGCAGGAGCTCCTTGCCGTTGCCGCCTTCGTAGAGATCGGTGATCAAGACGAAATGCGCCTTGGTCGGCCGTTCGATGCGCTCGGCGCAATAGGCGACCGCCTGGTTGATGTCGGTGCCACCGCCGAGCTGGACGCCGAACAGCACCTCGACCGGATCGCTGAGTTCTTCGGTCAGATCGACGATCGCCGTGTCGAAGCAGACGAGTTTCGTCCGCACTACCGGCAGCGAGGCCATCACGGCGGCGAAGATCGAGGCGTAGATGACCGAGCTTGCCATCGAGCCGGACTGGTCGACGCAGAGCGTCACCTCGTCGAGGTCGACCAGGCGGCGCTGACGACGCATGAAGCCGACCAGCTTTTCCGGAACGACGGTCTTATGGTCCGGCTGGTAGTGGCGAAGGTTCGCCGTGATCGTGCGCGGCCAGTCGATATCGCGCTGGCGCGGCCGGTTGGTGCGGCGGGACTTATCGAGCGCGCCGCGGATCGCCTCCGCAGTCTTCTGCTCCAGACGCTGCATCAGCTTGGCGACGATGTCAGAAATGAGGGACCTGGCGATGTCCTTGGTCTTGTCCGGCATCGCTGAGCGCAAGGAAATCAGGTCGGCGACGAGATTGACGTCGGCTTCGATCGCCTTGAGGAACTCGGGCTCCATCAGCATCTGCTTCAGGTCGAGCCGCTCGAAGGCGTCCTTCTGCACGACCTGGACGACCTGCTCGGGGAAGAAGGAGCGGATGTCACCCATCCATTGCGCGACGCGGGGCGCCGAGCGGCCAAGCCCGCCGCGCCGCTTGCGCGGATCGCCGGCGGTGTCGCCGCTGCCGTCGCCATAAAGCGCATCGAGCGCCGCCGACAGTTTTCGGTCCTCGGTCGACAGCGCCGACGATGTCTCGTCGTCAGCCCCGATCGCCAGCCGCCAGCGGCGCTCGCGATTGTCCGTTGCCCGTTCGAGATCCGGCCCGGTCGTTTCGTCAGCCATGATTGGCCTCCCCTGCCAGCACCTTTGCGAGAAGGCCAAAATGCCTCCGCCATGCCGCGCCACCATCCGGGGCCGGGATCAGCCCGGCAGGCAGGCTCGCTCTCTTGCCAAGCACGGCCTCGATGAGGCGGCGACGCTCCATGCTGTCGAGGTTGGAGAAGACGCGGCGCAGCAGCGGCAGATGCGCCACGAAAGCCTCTTCGTCGAGCGAGGCCAGCCAGGCATCGACGGCGCCGCGCAGGCCCTCGTCATAGATCAGCCGCTGGCCGGCGCCACTGAAGAAACCTTCGAAGAAGGCGGCGGCATCGATCACGGGCGTTCCTGGCGACAGGCGCCTTGCCAGGAGATCGGCGGTCTCATCGGCTGAGAGTCGCCCAGCCTCGTAGAGCAGATGCGCGGCGCAGCCGGCGACCAGCGCCGTGGAGCGTGACGAATCCAGCACGGCTGCCAGCCCGTTGCGCCACGCCTCAAGGACATGCTCGTCCGGCTCGACCAGCTTGATCGCCTCGTCGGCCTTGCGCAACGCTCCCATCAGCGCGGCAGCGGCCTGCGCGTCGAGATCACGCGCCGCGTAAGGCAGCGCGATGGAGCCTTCGATGATCAGCCGCTCCAGCAGGCCGGCGAGTCGCTCGGTCTCGGTCTTGCGCGCTTCGCCGTAGCGGATGATGTCGGCAAGCGGCGGCACCGAGGCCAACAACTCCAGGCACTCGCTGCTGTGCGCCGCCTTTTCCTCGAGCGCCGCAAGACCGGCGGCGGACGCCTCGCTCAGGGCGGCGGTGATCGCACTCTGCACCAGCGTGGCCAAAGCATCGAGCGTCGCGGCGGCGCCGATCATCTGAATCAGCCTGCCATTGGCGGCCTTCTCGATGGTCGGGCCGTAGACCAGGTTCTCGACCAGGCGGACGGCATATTCCGGCTGCCAGGCGAGCATCCAGCGCTCGCGAAACGTGCCGCGGCTGCGGCCGACATCGGTCAGCCTGCCCCAATTGACGCCAAGCACGTTCAGCCGGTGCAGCAATGTCGAGCGGAAGAGACCGCTCTCGCTGCGCAGGTCGACGGAAAGTTCCCGCTCCAGCGCCTCTGGCTTCAGCCTTGCAGTCTTCTGGTTACGCTGCAGATCGTCGATCAGCGGTGCCAGCGGCGTGTCGGGCGGGATCTCGCCGACATCGGCGCCGAGCAGCAGCTCGGCCTCGACCATCTTCCACAGCAGGGCCTCGCCGTTGAAGAGCGCCGCGACCGAGGCGTCGCGAAGTTCCTCGAAGCCCGGCTTCGGCCGTTCACGGATTGCGGCAAGCCCGCGCGCCAGGCGCTCGGCCTCGATCAGCGATGCCGTCGAAATCACGTGGCCCTTCACCCGCAGCACCGAGGCGATCCGCGCCAACCACAGGACCGAGGCTTCGCCCTGCCCGCGCGTCCGCCACAGATGCTTGCACCAGCCCGGCGCGACGACGCCGGCGCCATAACCATAGCCCAGCGCCAGGCGCGGTCCGGTCCACGGCGCATAGGTCATCGTGGTCTTGCGCCGGCCGATGCCCTTGAGCAGCGCCTGGTCGCTCTTCTGCGTATGCCCTGCTTGAAGGGCCGGCACATGCCAGGCGCCGCAAACCACGGCCATGGGGCCGTCGAATTCCTTCCGCGCTGCGGCGATCTCGAGGCGCATATGTGCCTCGCGCATAGCCTCGAACCTGCCGATCGAACCCTCGCCGTCGCGCAGCGTCGACATCGCGTCGGCGATGGCCGCGAAGATCGGGCCGGGTTCGGGATTCTGCTCGATGATGTCCGACCACCAGCTCTCGCCGTCCTCATAGCCGGCGGCACGCGCCAGGGTCCCAATCGGATCCTGGATGCGCGTGGGTTCTTCGCCCTGCTCGTGCTTGGCCTCCGCCTCGGCTGCTTCAGTGTCCGCTGCCGCTTCAGCCGCCTTCTCGGCAAACCGCGCGGCCGACGGCAGGTCGATAAAGCGCAGCGCCGCCTTGTTGGCGACGGCCCAAAGTGCTGCCTGATATTCCGGCGAGAATTCGGCGAAAGGCCAGAAGCTGGTCGCGGCAGGATCATCCTCCGGATAGCAGAGCAGCGCCACCGGCGGCTTCATGTCGGGGCTGGCGAGCAGCGGCAGCAGCGGCGAGGCATCCACCGGCCCCTCGATCAGCACGGCGACAGGCTGCAATTCCTGCAACGCCTTGACCAGGCTCCCGGCGGAGCCCGGGCCGTGGTGGCGGATGCCGAAATAGCTGATGCCGCCTTGCGTCATGGTTCAGATGGCCGCGTTGAGCGCCGCATAATAGCCGGCATAGTCCGGTCGCTTCTTCAGCACCGTCTCCAGATATTCCTCCAGCACCACCTTGTCCTGCACCGGGTCTTTAACAATGGCACCGACAAGGCTCGGCGCCAGGCCTTCGGCATGCAGCTTGCCGTCATCGAACCATGCCGCCTGGCTGAGACCGCTGACCATGGTTGCGATCGCCTCGGCGGTGGAAAGCGAGCCCGACGGCGTCTTCAGCGTGACCTTGCCGTCCGCGGTGGCGCCCGAACGCAGCTCGCGGAAGATGGTGAGCACCCGCGCGATCTCCTCGCCGACATTCTTCGGCACCGGCAGGTCCAGCCCGCCGGCCATCTCGCCGACGCGCCGGGAGACGATCGAGACTTCCTCCGCCATGTCGTCCGGTAAAGGCAACACCACGACATTGAAGCGGCGCTTCAGTGCCGAGGAGAGTTCGTTGACGCCCTTGTCGCGGTTGTTGGCGGTGGCTATGATGTTGAAGCCGCGCTGAGCGTAGATCGAGGTGTTCAGCTCCGGCACCGGCATCATTTTTTCCGACAGCACGGTGATCAGCGTGTCCTGCACGTCGGAGCCCATGCGTGTCAGCTCTTCCAGCCGGCAAAGCTTGCCGTCCTGCATGGCGCGGTAGAGCGGTGTCGGCACCAGCGCCTCCTGGCTCGGCCCTTTTGCCAAGAGCTGGGCATAGTTCCAGCCGTAGCGGATCTGGTTCTCGTCGGTGCCGGCGGTGCATTGCACGACGAGCGTCGAATTGCCCATGATGGCGCCGGCGAGATGTTCCGAGACCCAGGATTTTGCCGTTCCGGGAACGCCGAGCAGAAGCAGCGCGCGGTCGGTCGCGAGCGTGGCGACCGCCGTTTCCATCAATTGCCGGCGGCCGACATATTTTGGCGAAATCACAGTGCCATCGCTCGCCTTCCCGCCCATCAGATAGGTGAGCACGGCTTTCGGCGACAGGCTCCAGCCGGCAGGCTTTTGCCGGTCGTCGCCGCGCGCCAGCGCCTGCAGTTCGGCGGCGTAGACCTGTTCGGCCGGGAGGCGAATGGCTGCGTTCATGCGATCTTCTCCGGGTTCATCACTTGGTTGCGTTTGCGGTCAGCGCCGCGTTGAGGCGCAGCAGGCTAAGCGATGGGGATACGGGCGGCAGGCCGGCGGCGACGACCTCGCCGATCAATTTTTCCGCCGTCGCAGCCGTGGCAAGAAAGCCGATGGTTTCGAGATGCTGCTCGGCGTTTCGTTTCCCGACGTCGTTGTCGCCCGAGACGGCCGATCGCAACGCGGAAAGCGTCTTGCCCTTTGCAAGGTCGCCCCACTCCAGCCAGCCTGCCTCAGCGCCTTCGACCATGTTGAGCGCGGCCAGATTTTGCCCATCATGCAGGATCTGCCTGATCAGGACACGCTTCCTGCCGCTGTCCAAACGCGCCGCGAGTTGGAGGCCGAGAATCGCCAGCCTGCCGCCGGCTGCGGCAAGCAGATCCGCCAGAGAGGCCACCGCCGCGTCGCCGCCGGACGCCGCGACCATTCGAACCAGAAAGAGATCGGCGCCGTCATCGACGCCGAACTGCCATGCGCCGATGAAATCGGCCTCCGTCTTGCCGAAGTGGGCGACGAGATCGCCGAAGTAGCAGGAGGCGAACAAGTCGGCACGACGTGCTTGCTGCGCCTGTGACTTGGGTTTTATCGGCGCGTAGGTGGAGCGGCGGCGGATGAAACCGGATTTGCCTTCCTCGACGAAAGCGGCGAGCTCGACCGTCGGATCTTCCGACCCGCCGCTAGCCGGATTTCCACGTTCCCCTAACCTTGCCAGCAGCCGGCTCGCCATTTCGCGCACCTTGCCCGAGCGATCGGCGGACAGGCTCTTCAGAAATGGCACATCATCGGCACCAAGCCCGAAGCGCATGAGTTCGATGAGCGCAAGCCTGACCTCGGCGGGCTCGCTTGCCCCTTTTGTCTCGATAAGGGTCCGCGCCAATGCGGGTGCGGAGCGCCGCAAATCGACCAGCGCGCTACGACGCGCGGCGGGATAGAAATCATCCCAGGTTTCCGCCGTGAGGTACTCGTTGCGGGATTTTTTCTCGCTGTCCGCACCTGCCTGCCAGTCGACCCAGGGAGCGTAGATATCCGGGCTTTCCTGATCCGTCGCAGCGGGCATCCAGTCCATCGGATGCAACACGAAGCCTCGGCTGCCGACAAGCGCGGCCACGCGGGTCTTGAGCCGCGCATCGGCCGCATATTTCAACGCGGCACGCAGCAATGGCCGCAGCCGTTCGGGAAGCATCGGCAAGGCCAGCACCGGCAGCGGCAGGCGCCGCTTCAAGAGTTTCGGCGCCGCGGGGCGAAGCGCGACATTCAGCGCCTGCGCGGCGATGGCCAAGAGCCGCCGCTCCTGCTCGTCGGGGCTCGAAGCCGCGGCGACTTCCTTCCATTCGGCGGGCGCAAGCTCGAAAGCGGCGCCGCCGGAAATCCAGCCGTCGCGCAACCGCGCCAGCCCTGCTTGATCGAGCTCGTTCATGACAGATCGAGCCTCCCGATGCTGCTTTGCGAGGCCAGCAGCTCGAGCCTGGCGCCGTTCCAGAGCGCTGCCGTCGCCGCGAGATCGAGGCCGAGCAAGGTCTGGCTGACCGAGCCTGCGACAGGCAAGGCGATGCCGTGCGGATCGTTCGCCACCTGCCACCAGGCGCCGTCCTTTTCATCCAGCGCGATCGCGCCTGCCGGCAGGATGATCGGGCAATCGGACAGCCAGGGCGCGCCATCCTGGAACGCGGCGTAGGCGGCCAGCGGATCGCCTGCTGCATCCGCGACGAATGCCGGCCACGCGCCAGGCGCCACGTCCCCCAGCCGTTCGGCGACCAGCGCCCGCAGCGGATTGCGCGACGGATAGAACACCAGCCTCGCGCTGAAACGGTCGCCGGGCGCGAAGGCGCCGGAGCGCCGACCGGCGGAAGCCGGGAAGAAATCGAGCAGCACGGCAAATCGCGGCGTTGCGCTTTTCAGGTCGAGTAGCCAAGTCGCGTGGCTGACGAGGCCGTCGCGGCGGGTCTCGATCTTTTCGCCAAGCACCTCCCAGTCGCTCTCGACCTGAACGGCGTCGGGATTGGCGAGGATCTGGTCGCGCGTCTCTGATGCCGAGACCAGGCGTTTCAATTCTGCATCGTCGGGCGCGGCGCGCCAGGCCTTGGCGAGCAGCACCAACTTGCCCAGCTCGCGGATCGCGGCGTCCGGCCGCTCCTCGCCGCGCAGCGCCATCAGCTTCGCGGGCAATTCGTCGATGCGCCCGGCCAGCGCCGTCGCCTTCAGGTCGACGAGCCGTGCAGCGATGCGGCGGCAGCGCTCGCTCGAGGCATCGACAAAGCCGGCAAGGCCCAGCCGCAACTGGTCGGCGATCCACTGGTCGAGCTCGTCGAGCGCGGCCGAAACCGCGCTGCGCGTGTCCTCCGACCGCTTACGCTGCGCCGCCTCGCGGCGTTCGGCGGCAGCAGCGTCCTCGACAGGAGGTGTCTCTTCCGGCCGCGATGCCTCGTCGATGCTCTTGCCTTCCGCGCGAGCTGGCGCCGTGGCCGGCAGTTGCCCCGGCTTGCGACGCCTGCTGAGCCAGTCGTTCACCCAATCGGGCGTCTGGTCGACGCGGGCGAAGCTGTCGGGTGCCGTGGCCCCAATCCACGCCAACGCCAGTATGTGCTTGCAGGGAAATTTTCGTGACGGACAGGTGCATTTATAGCCGTGGTCGGAGGTGTCGAACGCAACCCGGTAAGGGTTGGAGCCCGAGCCCTGGCATTCGCCCCAGATCAGCGGCAGCTGTTCATGCGCTTCAAGCCTGGGCCAGTTCGACCGCTTGGTCAGCTTGGCGGCAGCACCAAGCGAGGCCTGATCGGGGGCCAAAGCCTCGATTGTTTTCAAATCCAGCTGCAAGCCGCGCGCCTCTCACCACCCCGAAGCATGACTTCGCGACGATTGATAGCCGTTTGCGGCCGGCGGGTGTAGCTCCAGTCGCCGCAAAAACGAGAGCTTGTCTAACGTTCCGTTGTTCTCCTGAACGCCCGGTCGCGCAAAGCTCGCATCCAACAAGTCATCATTCAACAGTTCGATCCTTGAACGACGTTCATTTTTTCTCTTGAACGTCGTTCACGATGTGATATGAACGATGTTCACTGGATTGTATCTGGCCTGAAACAGGCCGTCTCCGATCCGGCCTAATGCTGAAACGAAAGGATCATATCGATGCTCGCCGACAACCAAGCCCGCAGGCAGTCGAGTGGCTGGAAAGCCTGGAGACCGATCATGGACGACAGATTCCAGGCGCCAAGAATTAGAAACAAATGGCTCGGATTGAACCGCAGCAACGAAGTTTAACCCCTTCCCGATAAAACGAGGCTCAAACCGCGCAAGTGTGCGCTCAGTCCGGTTGGATTGCCAGACGGTCTTGCCCAATGGAAATTGCCATGAACACCCATCTGATGATGTCGCGGCGCTTCGCGCCTCTCTTCTGGACGCAATTCCTCTCAGCCTTCAACGACAATTTCCTGAAGAACACGCTGGTATTCCTCATTCTGTTCACGCTGGCGAAGGAAAAGGCCGCGTCGCTGGTGACGCTGGCCGGCGCTGTCTTCATGGCGCCCTTCCTCTTGCTTTCCGCGCTTGGCGGCGAGATCGCCGACCGCTTCGACAAGGCGCTGATCGCGCGGCGCCTGAAATTCAGCGAGATCGCCGCGGCCGCCGTCGCCGTCGTCGGCATCGCGCTGTCCTCGATCCCGGTGCTGATGACGGCGCTCTTGATGTTCGGCATCGTCTCGGCGCTGTTCGGGCCGATCAAATACGGCATCCTGCCGGACCATCTCGAGCGCAAGGAACTGCCCAAGGCCAACGCCTGGATCGAGTCGGCCACTTTTGCCGCGATCCTCGGCGGCACGATTGCCGGCGGCGTCGTTTCAGCCGACGGCATCGGTGTTTCGGTGTTCGGACCAATCATGATGGCGCTGGCCGTTGGTTGCTGGTTCGTCAGCCGTTATATCCCGTCCACCGGTTCGGCTGCTCCCAACCTCACCATCGACTGGAACATTTTGCGCTCGACCTGGCGGCAGGTCGCCGACCTGCGCACCGATACGCGCATCTGGCGCGCCGGCCTGATGACCTCCTGGTTCTGGCTGGTCGGCGCCATCGTGCTTTCGATCCTGCCGGCGATGATCAAGGATTCGCTCGGCGGCAACGAGATCGCCGTCACCGCCTATCTCGCGGTGTTCGCCGTCTCGATCGCCGTCGGCTCGGCCATCGCAGCCTGGATGTCGCAAGGCCGCATGGTGCTTTTGCCCGCGCCCGTCGGCACCGCGCTGATGGCGCTGTTCGGCCTGCATCTTGCCTGGACCATCGGCAGCATGCAGCCTTCGCCGACAGTCGCCAGCCTGTCGACCTTCTTCGCCGGCCCCAACACCATCCGCGTCGCCATCGACCTCGCCGGCATGGCCATTGCCGCCGCCTTCCTGGTGGTGCCGACCTTCGCCGCCGTGCAGGCCTGGTCGCCGGAAGCGCGCCGCGCCCGCGTCGTCGCGGCGGTCAGCATCGTCAATGCCGGCTTCATGACGGTCGGCGGCATCCTTGTCGCCGCCATCCAGGCAGCAGGCGTCTCGATCGCGGGCATCCTGTCCGGTCTCGTCGTCGCCAACGCGATTGCCTCCTGGCTGATGCTGAAATTCCTGCCGACCAACCCGTTCCGCGATTTCGTCTCGATCCTGTTCCGCGCCTTCCTGCGGCTGGAGGTCGAGGGTCTGGACAATCTCAAGGCGGCCGGCAAGGCGCCGATCCTGGCGCTCAACCATGTCAGCTTCCTCGACGGCCCGCTGGCGCTGACGCTGACCGACGAGGAGCCGGTCTTCGCCATCGACTACACGATCGCCCAGGCCTGGTGGATGAAGCCCTTCATGAAGCTCGCCCGCGCGCTGCCGCTCAATCCGGCGAAGCCGATGTCGACCCGCACGCTGATCAAGATCGTGCAGGGCGGCGATCCGCTGGTCATCTTCCCCGAGGGGCGCATCACCGTCACCGGCGGCCTGATGAAGGTCTATGACGGCGCCGCCATGGTCGCCGACAAGACCGCCTCGATGGTGGTGCCGGTGCGCATCGAGGGCCTGGAGAAGAGCTACTTCTCGCGGCTCTCCTCGCAGCATGTGCGCCATCGCCTGTTCCCGAAGGTCAAGGTGACCATCCTGGAGCCAGTAAAGCTCGAAGTGCCCCCGGAGCTGAAGGGGCGCCAGCGCCGCGCCGCGGCGGGCTCCGCGCTCTATCAGGTGATGTCGGACCTCGTCTTCCGCACCCAGGACATCGACAAGACGGTGCTTCAGAAGATCATCGCGACGGCCCAGGAGCGCGGCATGAAGGAACTCGCCGTGCAGGATCCGGTCACCGGTTCGCTGAGCTACGGCAAGCTGCTCACCGCCGCCGCGGTGCTTGGCGAGAAGTTCGAGCATCTCTACGCGGGACAAGAGACGCTGGGCATCATGCTGCCCAACGCCAACGGCTCATGCGCCACGCTGCTCGGCGTCATGTCGGCCGGCAAGGTGCCGGCGATGATCAACTTCACCGCGGGTGCGGCCAACATCCTGTCGGCCTGCAAGGCGGCCGAGGTGAAGACCGTGCTCACCTCCCGCGCCTTCGTCGAGCAGGCCAAGCTCGGGCCAGTGGTCGAGGAGATCGGCCGTTCGGTCGACATCGTCTGGCTCGACGGCCTGCGCGCCACGATCGGCATCAAGGACAAGCTGCTCGGCCTGTTGCGCAAGACGGCGCCTCGGGTGCCGCGCAAGGCCGACGACTCGGCGGCGATCCTGTTCACCTCGGGCTCGGAAGGCACGCCCAAAGGCGTGGTGCTGACCCACCGCAATATCCTGGCCAACGCCGCCCAGGCGGCCTCGCGCATCGACTTCCACTCGGGCGACAAGGTGTTCAACGTGCTGCCGATCTTCCACTCCTTCGGCATGACGGCGGGAACGGTGCTGCCGCTGATTTCGGGCGTGCCGGTCTATTTCTACCCCTCCCCGCTGCACTACCGCATCGTGCCGGAACTGATCTACGGATCGAACGCGACGATCATCTTCGGCACCGATACCTTCCTCGCCGGCTACGCCCGCACGGCGCATCCTTACGACTTCCGCTCGGTGCGCTATTGCTTCGCCGGCGCGGAGCCGGTCAAGGCGGCGACGCGCACGACCTATATGGAGAAGTTCGGCCTGCGCATCCTCGAGGGCTACGGCGTGACGGAAGCCGCTCCGGTGATCGCCATCAACACGCCGATGTACAACAAGTCGGGCAGCGTCGGCAAAATCATGCCCGGCATGGAGTATCGCCTGGACCCGGTGGCCGGCGTCGACGAAGGCGGACGACTCTTCGTGCGCGGCCCGAACGTCATGGCCGGCTATCTGCGCGCCGAGAACCCCGGCGTGATCGAGCCGGTGAAGGACGGCTGGCACGACACCGGCGACGTCGTCACCGTCGACGACGCGGGCTTCATCTCGATCCGCGGCCGCGCCAAGCGCTTTGCCAAGATCGGCGGCGAGATGGTCTCGCTGGCCGCGGTCGAGGCGCTGGCGGGCGAGCTCTGGAAAGGTTCCCCGGCGGCCGTCGCGGCGGTGCCGGACGCGCGCAAGGGCGAGAAGCTCATCCTGATCACGGAAGCGCCCAACGCCACCCGCGCGGACTTCCTCGCCTTTGCCAAAGCGCACGGCGCCATGGACCTGATGGTGCCGGCCGAGGTGCGCGTCGTGCCGAAAGTGCCGATGCTCGGTTCCGGCAAGCTCGACTTCGCCGGCGTGACCCGGATGGTGCGCGGCGAGGAAGAGCTGAAGGTCAAGGCTGCTTGACCTCAAGGGCTGGAGCAGGCCGGCGCGAAACGCCGGCCTGCCCGTCATTCGCAGACAATCGGCATCTTGGCAGACGAATGTCTACATATTCGCTGCCGTCGGGCGCACGATCACTTCGTTGACGTCGACGCCATCGGGCTGTTCGAGGGCGAAGCGGATAGCGCGGGCGATGGCGTCCGGCGTCAGTGATTTCTGCCGCCACTCCTTCAAAGCCGCAGCCACCTGGGGATCGCTGATGTCGTCGCCCAGTTCGGTCGCGGTCACGCCGGGCGAGATGATCGTGGCGCGGATGTCGTCATGCTCTTGGCGCAGGCCTTCCGTGATCGCCCATACTGCATATTTGGTGCCGCAGTAGACCGCCGCAGTGGGCAGCACGAGATGCGCGCCGACGGAGGCCACGTTGACCACGTGCCCGGTTTTCTGCGCGACGAAGCGCGGCAGCACCGAAGCGATCCCGTTCAGCACGCCGAAGATGTTGACGTTGATCATGCGCGCCCACTCATCGCGCTTCAGCGCGGCAAGCGGCGACAGCGGCATAACGCCGGCATTGTTGACCAGCACATCGATCCGTCCAAATTCAGCGTGCGCGGCATCGGCGAACGCATCGAAGCTCTCGGCCTTCGTTACGTCGAGCTCGCGCCAGGCGACGCGTTCACCGATTTCCTCGGCCAGCGCCTTCAGACGCTCGCCGCGTCGGGCGCCGATGAACAGCCTGGCGCCCGCCGATGAGAACTCGCGAACCGTCGCTTCGCCGATGCCGCTCGAGGCGCCGGTGATCAATACAACCTTGTCTTTCAGTCCCGTCATGATCGTTTCCTTTTCGCTTGCGGTGACGGGTCGAAAAATGGTGGCGCGAAGGCGGAGAGCGGTAGCGTAATCGTCCAAAGAGTTTGCACGATCCTCCAAAGAAGCCGACCAAGCCTTGCAACATTGCGCGCGATGCAGATTTATGCGGCATGAACAAAATTGCCGACCTGGCTCAGCTGATCTCGCGGTTCGCACCGGTTTCCGGCATGTCCGGCACCGCTGTGCCCCGGCTGTCGCTCATTCGCGCCGACCATCCCAGCGCGCCGGTGCCGGCGGTCTATGAAGCTTCGCTTTGCATAATCGCCCAAGGGTCGAAGCGCGTCTCGTTGGCCGGCCAGAGCGTGGTCTATGATGCATCGAGCTATCTTCTTGTTTCGGTCGACCTGCCTCTGGTCGGCCATGTTCTCGAGGCCAGTCCGGCCGCGCCATATCTTTGCTGCAAGATCGACTTCGACCCTGCGGCACTTGCCGACCTGCTTGTGACCGAGCAGCGGGTTTCTTCCGAGAAGGACTTGCCCGTGCTTGCCGTCTATCCAAGCGATCCTGACCTGATCGATGCCGTATGCCGATTGGTGAAGCTGCTCGATCGCCCCGGGACCATCGATGTCCTGGCCCCGCTCGTGGAGCGCGAAATCCTCTACCGTCTGCTCACCGGTCCGCATGGCGCAACGCTTCGTCAAATGGGAACCGTCGACAGCCATTTGAACCAGGTGAGCCGCGCCGTCGCCACGATACGCAGCGGCTTCCACACGCAGTTGCGGATCGACGAAATTGCCGCCGCCTCAGGCATGAGCGCGTCGTCGCTTCACGCCCACTTCAAGGCGATCACACGCATGACCCCGCTCGAATATCAAAAGCAGCTACGCCTGCAGGAAGCGCGAAGGCTGATGCTGGCCGACGGGGCCAGCGCCGGCACGGCCGGTTTCGCGGTCGGCTACGACAGCCCGTCCCAGTTCAGCCGCGAATATCGGCGCCTGTTCGGCGCCCCGCCCCGTCAGGACATCGAGCGCCTTCAGGCTATACTCGGCTCGGCCGCGGCCTATTAACCCTTTCGCTGAGCGGCCTGCAGCCTGCAAATAGGCAAGCGCGCCTCAAACCACGACCACCACATTGCCGAACTGTTCGGGACAGGCGGCTGGGGGCTGCAAGGAGGAACTGCTCCCCGCCCGCGCCTCAGACTCGATCTCGGAAATGCCTTTATCTGCGCTTTCAATTCGACTGCCGTGTCACGCCGACTTCAGGACCGTGAACGGGCGCTTCTGCACCTGCTGCTTTGCCTGGAAGCTTGCGGCGGGCATCGGGCGGCCGACATGGTAGCCCTGGACCTTGTCGATGCCGAATTCGCGCATCAGGGCCATCTGCTCGTCGGTCTCCACGCCTTCGACCAGGATCTTGTGGCCGCGGTTGCGGACCAGCGCGATGATGTCCTGGAGCATGGCCATGCCCTTGGGCGTGCCGCAGTCATGCAGGAACGAGCGGTCGATCTTGACCGTGTCGAAATCGATCAGGCGCAGCCATGACAGGCCGGCGAAGCCCGTGCCGAAATCGTCGAGCCAGATCTTGATGCCCAGGAGCTTCAGGTCGCTGATGCAGCGCAGGATGTCGGAGTCCATCTCCAGCTCGCGCCCCTCGGTGATCTCGAAGGCAAGCCTGCTGCCGGCCACGCCGGTTTCGCCGAGGATGCCGGCGACGGACGTCGCGAAGCCGGGCGTCTTGAGCTGGATCGGCGACACGTTGACACTGACCACGCGGACGTCGTCATGCGCAAGGACGTCGGTGCACACCGTCCTTATCGCCCAGCGGCCTAGCTCCAGGATGGCGCCGGTGCGTTCAGCCACCGGAATGAACAGGCTAGGCGGAACCAGTATGCCGTCGAGCATCTTGAGGCGCATCAGCGCCTCGACGGCCTCGACCCGCCCCGAGGCTATTTCCTGGATCGGCTGATAGACCAGGGAGACGAGATTCCTGTCGATTGCGATCTTGAGCAAGGCCGCGATGTTCTCGCTCTCGTCGCTGCTCTGCGGATCGGTCGGGTCGAACAGGCGCGCGCAATTGCGGCCGCCGGCTTTCGCCAGGTACAGCGCGCGATCGGCCTCGTGGATGATCTTCTCCAGCTTGGCGCCGGCCTGCGTCCTGGTGAAGGCGGCGCCGACGCTCACCGTCACGATCGAGGTGCCGTCGCGCCGCAGCTCGTGCGTCAGCGCCAGATCCTCCACCGTACGGCAGATGGCTTCCGAGAGATCGGCGACCTGTTCCTTGTCGTTCATGCGGGCGAGCACGATGAATTCCTCGCCGCCATAGCGCCCGATCGAGCCGTTGTATCGCGTGATCAGCTCGCCCAGCGCGTTGGCGACATGGATCAGGCAACGATCGCCCTCCTGGTGGCCATAGCAGTCGTTGAACTTCTTGAAGAAGTCCACGTCGATGAGAATCGCCGCGAAACGGTTGCCGAGCTTTTGCCAGTCGCTCCAGTATTCGCGCAGCTTCTCGTCGATCGCGCGGCGGTTCTCCAGGCCCGTCAGCGGATCCGTCCGCGATAGTCTCAGCAAGGCCTTGCCGCGCTCCGTCGCCTCCTTGTGCTGGATCTTGGCTTCGAGCGCGTTGAGGAAGACGTTGTAGCGCTCCTCGTTCAGCTTCCAGTTCACATAGGAGGTGAAAGTGAAGCACGAGACGTAGAAGGTTCCGAACACCATTTTGTACGTCAGCGAAGCAGGCACAAAATAATTCACCACGTACAGAATGCACAGGATTATGGTCGACGTGACGATCGAAACCTTGAAGCTGAATGTGAAAAAGAGGTTGGCGCTCATCATGAAGATCGTGCCGAACACCATGTAGTAGGCGACGGTTTCCCGGTCGGCTCCCCAGGACGCAGGCCACAGCCAGCCGATATAGCCAAAGATGATTGCGGCCGCGCAGGTCACGTCGAGCCATTGCGTGGCAACACCGCGGCGAAGCTGGCCCTCCAGCGTCAGCAGCGCGGTCAGGCCGACGGCGAAGCGCGCCGTGATCGTGTAGAGCGCCACATCCGGTATCAGCAGCAGATCCGTCGCCGAGAACAGCACATAGATGGCGACGGCCATCCAAAGCCCGGGCCTGGCTTCCCGCCGCCGCTTCGCCTGCGATTCCTCGCGATAAAGGACGCGCAGTTCGTTCGGCCCCGGGCCGGGGCGCGGCTCGTAGGGCTCGACATGCGCCATATCGGCCAATCTGGACGCGACGCGTTCCTCCGCAATGAACCCCTGCTCAAAGGGTTTCTGCCTTTCGAACTCTTTTCTCGCTCTTGCCCCCACGCGGGCCCGCTCCTTGGGAAACAACGATTTGGCGGGCAATAAAATGCAACGGCACCAGACAAGTTTACGTTAACTCGAACCCGAATTCCGGCCCGCAAAATATCCAATGAAGCGAGACGGTTAGCGGGAAATTAATCATATTGTTAAAATGCTACCGATCGCCCGTTGGCAAACCTGACATTCTACGTAATAAATTAATGGACTGTTAACCACGGAGTACCCGGTGCAACCCGTTTTCGATGGCAAAAGCCTGATTACTGCTAAGACGATTGCCGCCGGTCTGCATCGAGGGAAGCCCGAGCGCCATGGCGAGGCCTTCGAGGACGCTCGCGCGGAGCTCGCGCTCATCCTGTTGACGACTCACCGACAGATCGAGCAGCAGAGGGATCCCGCCGAGATCGTCCGGCGCCTGCTGTCGGTCCTCAGCGCGCTGCGCTCTAGGGTGCATCCCGACGTCTGGCAGGCCTTGATACCGGTGGCACAGAACCACGCGATCCTGCAATATTTCCTCCAGGATCCACTCACGCACTGGTCCTTCACCAAGCCCAGGGGTTATTCCGGTGACGCGCAGCTGCTCGACTTTATCTATTGCGATCCGCATGTGGCCGACGACGTTGCCAACGCCTCGGAGATCGGCAAAGCGCTCTACAGCCATACCCAGAATGTGCCGTCATGCGTCGCGGCGCGGGAACGGCGGGACCTGTTGACCCGATATGTCGACGAGACGGCGGCGAGGAATGGACCGGAAGCGGAAGTGCTGGCGATCGCGGCCGGCCATCTGCGCGAGGCCAATCGCTCGACCGCGCTTGCCGAGGGCAGGCTGAAGCGGTGGGTCGCGCTCGACCAAGATCCGCAGAGCGTCGGCCTGATCGCGCGCGATTTCCAGGGCACCGCGATCGAGGCCGTGGATGGCTCGGTGCGAAGCGTGCTCACCAGAGGCCACAAGCTCGGCAAGTTCGACCTGATCTATGCTTCGGGCCTTTACGACTATCTTCAGCACAACGTCGCGGTGAAGCTGACGAAGACGTGTCTGCAGATGCTGAAGCCGAACGGCAGGTTCCTGTTCGCCAACTACGCCGAAGGGACTCCCGACGCCGGCTATCGCGAGACATTCATGGACTGGGTGCTGCTGCTGCGCTCGGAAGCCGACATGTGGAACATCATCAATGCCAGCGTCGACCGCAACACCGTCGACGCGCAGGTGTTTTATGGCGAGAACCGCAACGTGCTTTACGCGGTTATCGAAAAGCGCGGGTAGCGACGGTCTCCGTAATTCGGGCGGCATGATCGATCGTGCTGGCCGCTCGATCGGGCGCCGATCCTTTCAGGCCCTCACACAGTCACGACGATCTTGCCGAACTGTTCGCCCGCCTCGAGAAAGCGGTGCGCTGGCTGCGGGATTGCCGAAGCTGATGAGCTAGGCTGCTTTGTCGCGATCAGTGTCGGCTTCGCCTGATCAAGGCATCTCTAAAGCACTTGAAAGAAAAAGGCCGGGCGCGAAAGCGGCCCGGCCAAGCATGAAGGTCATAACCTTCAGAGGGGAACATCGCCCGGCGCAATGGGAGGAAAACACCGAGCGATGCAGCCTATTTGGGGTCTCGGCGGCGTATTTTCCACGAACGAAATTCCAAAAAATACCGAGATCGCGAAAAAATCTCGCTTAATTATTGTGAAGTCGTCAGCCGGCGGCCGATGCTTTTTCCAGAAGGTCGGCATAGTGCCGGCGCGCCACGTCGGGATGCGACCTCAGCCGGCTTTTCAGCACGTTGGTTCCGACGTTGCGGAACAGCGGGTTGTCCGGGTCGCTGGCCGGGCCGCGCGCCTCGGCCGCCAGCTCCTCCGGCAGGTCGAGCAGCGGGATGGTGGCGTCGAGCCGGGCGGTGAAGAAGAACGGCACCGAAATCCGCTCGATGCCGGCGGGCGGCGTGACGACGCGGTGCACGGTTGCCCTGAGATAACCGTTCGAGGCGAGTTCGAGCAGTTCGCCGATGTTGACGACGAGCGTTCGCGGGATCGGGTCGACATCGACCCAGCTGCCGTCATACTCGACCTGCAGGCCCTTGTTCTCGTCCTGCAGCAGAAGGGTGAGGAAGCCGCCATCCTTATGCGCGCCGACGCCCTGGTCGTCGCCGGTCGTGTCGCGGCCGGGATAACGCACGATCTTCATGCGGTGGTTCGGCTCGCCGCGATAGATGGCATCGAAGGCGTCCTCCGGCTGGCCGAGCGAGAGCGCGAAGGCCTTGAGCAGCCGGATCGCCACATCGGTCGCCTTGGCCTGCCAGGCGAGCAACGCCGGCTTCAGATCGGGGAGCGCAGCCGGCCACTGGTTCGGGCCCTGCAGCCGCGTCCAGGCCGGCACGTCCGGCCCTTGCGCAATGGTCGCGCGTTCGACGCCGATGTCGAGCTGCTCGCGCCAGTCGGCCTTGCCCCTGGTCAGTTCGCCGCCGGCGCGCGTGTAGCCGCGGAACTGCGGCGACTTCACCATCTCGATGGCGAGCTTGTCGGCTTCCGGCAAGGCGAAGAAGCCGCGCGCGGCGCCCAGCACCGCGTCGATCTCCGGCTGGGTGATGCCGTGGCCGCTCAGATAGAAGAAACCGACATCGCGGGCGGCGGTGCGCAAATCAAACAAGAAAGTTCGAAGTTCGGATGGACCCTGTTCCAGGCGGTCGAGATCGAGCACTGGAATTATTCTTGGCATGGTCAGGCTCCTGTTGGCGGCAACTCTATGTCTTCGGATTCCGGACATAAAATCGCCGCGCGCTTTTCCCGGAATTGCCTTGGCGACCCGCCGCACGATGGCATGCGTGTCATTGCGGGTGAAGAAAAGCGCCGACCAATCTCATTGCAAACGGAGCAAGCCGGCACTCAATTCCCGGCTTTTGCGGCAAATTGCGTTCGGATGCCGCACATCATCCGCGATGATCCAGACGAGCGACCAGCCGGTCGCCGATCCACTGGATGCCGCAGACCAGCACGATGAGCACGATGACAACGGCGACCATGACGCTGGTTTCGAAGCGCTGATAGCCGTAGCGGATGGCGAGGTCGCCGAGACCGCCGGCGCCGATGGCGCCGGCCATGGCCGAGGCGCCGACCAGCGTCACCAGCGTCACGGTAAAGCCGGCGACGATGCCCGGCAGCGCCTCCGGCACCAGCACCTCGCGGATGATCGTCCAGCGGTTGCCGCCCATGGCGCGCGCCGCCTCGATCAATCCGTGGTCGACCTCGCGCAGCGACACTTCGGCGATGCGCGCATAATAGGGCGTCGCCGCGATCGACAGCGGCACGATCGCCGCCCAGGTGCCGATCGAGGTGCCGACGATCAGCCGCGTCACCGGGATCAGCGCCACCAGCAGGATGATGAACGGCACCGAACGGAAGCCGTTGACGACGGCGCCGAGGATGCGGTTGACCCAAAGACTTTCGGCGATGCCGCCGCGATCGGTGGCGACCAGGGCAAGGCCGAGCGGCAGGCCGAAGACAAGCGAAATGAGACCGGAAGCGCCGGTCATCAGCACCGTCTCCCAGATCGAACGAAGCAAAAGCTCAAACAGGACCGGCGACATGGCCAAGCACCTCCACCCGCGCGCCGCGGTTCTTCAGGAAAGCGATAACCGCCGCCAGATGGGCGGCGTCGGCTCCAGGGACCGCCACGAACAGCGTGCCGACCGGCTGCTGCTGCACATGGTCAATGCCGCCATGCACAAGCCGGAACGCGCCGTGCACGCTGGCGCCAAGCTCGGACAGCAGCGGGCGATGCGCCGCCTCGCCGGCGACGTCGATCCGGAGGATCGTTTCCGCCCCTTCGCCCGGAACCAGACGGCTGGCAATCTCGGGCGGAAGTTGCGGCCGGATGCCGCCGAGCAGGCTGCGGGTGATCTCCGACTTCGGATCGGCGAAGACCTGCCAGACGGCGCCCTCCTCGACGATGCGGCCGGCATCGATCACCGCCACGCGATCAGCGATGGAGCGGATCACCTCCATCTCATGCGTGATCAGCAGGATGGTGAGGCCGAGCCTGGAATTGATGTCCTTGAGCAGCGCCAGGATCGAGCGCGTCGTCTCCGGATCGAGCGCCGAGGTCGCCTCGTCGGACAAGAGCAGCGCTGGCCGCGCGGCCAAAGCCCTGGCGATGCCGACGCGCTGCTTCTGGCCGCCTGACAGCGAAGCGGGATAGGCCTTGGCTTTCTCAGACAGGCCAACAAGTTGCAGCAACTCGGCCGCGCGGGCCATGCGCTCGGCGCGTGGGCGCCCTTCGATCTTGAGCGGCAGCGCGACGTTGTCCTCGACGGTCTTGGCCGACAACAGATTGAAGTGCTGGAACACCATGCCGATGCGGCGGCGCAGCGGCTGCAGCTCGCGCTCGCGGAGACGGCCGATCTCGCGGCCCTCGATAAAGACCTCGCCGGAATCCTGCCGCTCCAGTCCGTTCAGGCAGCGGATCAGCGTCGACTTGCCGGCGCCGCTGCGGCCGATGATGCCGAGGATCTCGCCCTTCTTCACGGTCAGCGAGACGCCGTCCAGCGCCGCCGTCGCGCCGAAGCGGCGCTTCAGATCGACGAGGCGGACAACGTCTTCCCGCCCGGTCGGCTCGACGCGGACCGGGTCGGCAAGTCCGGCGGTGACGTGCTGGTTCATCTCTATGTCCGTTTCAGTGCGAAAAAAGCGACGGCGGCCCGCTCAACAGCGGACCGCCCGTTTCTGCCAACCATGCGCCGGTCAATAGGCGCTGATCCCGGTGCCCTTGTAGACCTTGTCGAATTCGGCCTTGACCGTCTCATTCTGGTACGAGGCGACCAGCGTCTTCACCCAGGGCTCGTTCTCGCTTCCGATCTTGACCGCGATGAAGTTGCGGTAGGGATTGTCGGCCACCGGCTCCTGCGCGATGCGGTTTTCCGGGCCGAGGCCGCTCTTCAGCGCCCAGTCGGTGTTGACGACCGCAGCGTCGAGATCGTCGACCGAGCGGCCGACGATGCCGGCGTCGAGTTCCTTAATCTCGAGCTTCTTCGGGTTGTCGGCAATGTCGGCTGTCGTCGCCAGGATGCCGGCGCCGTCCTTCAGCTTGATCAGGCCTTCATGCTCCAGCACATGCAGCGCGCGGCCCTCGTTGGACGGGTCGTTGGGCAGGCCAATGACAGCGCCCTCCGGCAGATCGGCGACCTTGGCGTGCTTCTTCGAATAAAGGCCGATCGGCCAGACGCCGGTATAGCCGACCGGCACGATATGATAGCCTTGCGTCTTGATCTGGTTGTCGAGATAAGGCTTGTGCTGGAAGGCGTTGGCGTCGATCTCGCCGCGCTCCAGCGCCTCGTTGGGTTGGGTGTAGTCGTTGAAGACGACTGTCTCGATGGTCAGCCCTTTCTTGGCCGCCTCGGCGGTGACGACGCGCCAGACATCCTCATCCTCGCCGCTGATGATACCGACCTTGATCGCCTTCTTCTCCTCGGCGAAAGACGGCGACGGCGCGTTGAGGCCGATGACGGCCAATGTCGTGGCGAGAAGCGCCGCCAGTCCGGCGCGCCTGGTGATTGACGTAACGAGAGACTTTGAAGCGTTGCCGCGTTCGGACATGATACGTTCCTTGCAATCCTGAAATCATTTGGGCCTGGCGGGATGCGAAGCCTTGATGTCAAGCATCACCAATGCTGCCGGCTCGGGCAAAGAAGCGCATTTCCTCTCGGACGAGAGGCGGAAAATATTCTCTCAAAGATTTTATGACTTGGAGCACATCGGCCGCTGGCAAGCGGATATCGACGGCGAGGCGATGGAAGCTTGCGCGCCTAAGCGCGTCGCGCTGAACCGGAATTCAGGCGACGCGGCCTTAAGTCTTTGATCGATGCATGCCGTTGTCCCAGAACCGCTGCACACTTCTGGGCGACATGCATTAGTTTGATGCATGCCGTTGTCCCAGAACCGCTGCACACTTCTGGGCGACATGCATTAGGAAGCCCGCCGGGTGACACCCAAGGACGGCCGGCCGTCTGCCGGCAGCGATGACATGGCGGGCAGGCCTCGCGCTTCCTGCACGGGGTAGCCCAGTCGTTGCAGGCTGGCCCGCGCCAGCGCGGCGTTGCTGTCGACGACGACCAAGCCGTTCGTGTCGCCGAGGCTGGCCGCGACGACCGACAGTTCAGTGCAGCCGAGAAGCGCTGCATCGGCGCCGGCCATTTGCGCCAGATGAAGCGCGCGCTCGGTCTCGGCAGCGGCTTGCGCGATCGACCCGGCCTTGACGAGCATGATCGCGCTGTCGACGCGCTCCTGGAATTCCGCGACCGCCGGCACGCAGACCTCGAATCCCGCCGCCGAAATCCTGTTCTGATAGAAGCCGGATACAAGCGTGCCCCTCGTTGCAAGGTTCGCGACCCTGCCCCGGTCCAGACTGCGGCGGATTTCTGCCGTCACCGCATCGCCGATGTGGATGATCTCGGCCCGCGAGTCCGCCGCCAGCTTGTCGTACCAATGATGGGCGGTGTTGCAGGGCATGGCGATGCAGGCGACGCCGAGCTCGTTGAGCGTTGCGATCGCCGCTCGGAGCGGCGCCAGCGGCCCGTCATGACCGGCCAGAATCGCTTCGGTCCTGTCGGGAAGTTGCGGCACGCTGAGGAGGACGGAAGGCACATGCTCGTTGTCGCGCAGCGCCTCGGTCATCCGCGTCAGCTTGAAGTAAAAGTCGGCCGACGCCAGAGGCCCGAGACCGCCGATGATGCCGAGCTGGGGACGGATGCCATCGTCGATCATCGGGCGGGCTCGGCTTCGAACCCTTGCGCGACCATTTCGGCCGACTGCCCGACCTCCTCCCTGTGGCTGGGCGCGATCATTGCCGTGCTCGCGGCCACAGTGGAGACGCTGGACAGCGTCATCAGCGTGTCCACGGCCGCGTCGACCGCAACGAACAGGGCGAACGCCGCCTCAAAGGGAAGCTTCAGATAGCCGCAAACGATGGACATCTGCGACAGGATGAGCAGACTACCCATGCCGCCTGTCGTCAGCGCCAGAAGCGCGGAGACGATGCCGACGAGCAAGAGGTCCGGGATCGCCAGCTGATGGCCGTAGAGCTGGGCAATGAACAGGGTGCCCGAGGTGTAGACCAGCGCTGGGCCCGTGCGCAGCAGCGCTGCCTGCAGCGGCACGAGCAGCTCGACCACCACCAGATTGAAGCGCAGCCGTTCGCTCAAAAGATTGATGACCCAAGGCAGCGAGGCGACCGTGGAGCGCGTCGTGATGGCCACCATCAGAAGCGGCTGAAGGGTCTTGATCGTGGCCCAGTAGCTTCGCCGCGACCTGATGGCGATAATTGCGAACGCGCCGGCGAGGAATGTCAGGCAGGAAAGGCCCATAACCAATAGATAACCGCCCATCAGCATCAGCGGCTTTGTGCCTGTCGACGCGGTCTGGTCGGCGATCAGGACGAAGGTTGCGAAGGGCAATCCCCAGACGAACCAGTTGGTCAGCACCGTGCAGGCCCGATACACCGCGTTGAGCGCCTGCGAGAGGCTTAGCGATGAGGGTTGGGGAATCTTGCCCATCGCCAGCCCGAAAAGCAGGCAGAACAAGAGCACCTGGATGGTCTGGCCCGAGGCCAGCGCGTTGAAGACGTTGTTCGGCACCAGATCCAGGAAGATCGAATGTCCGCCGTTCAGGTCGCCGGTGGGCGGTGGCGGCTGGAACGGGAAGGCGAGATCGGTGGAGACGCTGCCTTGCGAATTGATGAATTCGCCGAGCTCGATGCGTGACTGCGGATTTTCGATCTGGCCGGGCTTGAGGATCAGCGAATAGGTGCCGCTGACCAGCACGGCGAGAAACGACACGACCAGCACGGCTAAGCCGACCTTGCCGAGATAGCGGACCGATTTCGGGTCCTGAACCATGGCTGTGATCGAGAAGATAACGGACGAGACCAGGTAAGGCAGGACGACCATCTTGAGGAAATTCAGGTAGACCTGCGCCACGGGGCTGATCGCATGGGCGAAGGCCGGGTAGTACAGTCCGCACAGAATCCCGGCCAGGATCATGATGGTCGTCGTCAACGGCGAGCGCAGGATGCGCTTTGCCGCCAGGCGCCAATCGAGAGGCATGGGTGCGGCTGCATCCGAGACGGCCATCGTCAGGCTTTGCTCCCCTCGCGATAGCGCGCGATGATCTCGTCGGTGTTGAGGACCTGCTGGCCCCTTGCCAGATCGAGATAGAGATCGACAAAGGCCGCGAGATGCGGATTGGCCGGGCTGACGCCGACCGCGATCGTGTCGACCTTGTCGGTCAGCGTGATCGAGCGCGCGACGACGGTCATCGACGGGTCGTCGACCATCAGCTTCTTGATCTCGAAATCATCACGATAAGCGAGGTCGATCGTGCCGTTGCGGATCGCGTCGATGACCGTGTTCCAGCCCGCGAAGCGCTGGATCGTGGCGTGCGGGAAAGTAGCCGCCGCATAGGTGGCGAAGGACGAGCCTTCGATCACGCCGAGATCGCCGGAGAAATCGCGGATGATCTGTTCGGGCGGCTTGCCTTGCGTGATGCGCGCCAGGTTAACGCGATTGGCGAGCAGCCCCTGATGCAGCATGGCGTAAGGCCGGGAATAGAGGATAGAGCGGCCGCGCTGAAGCGTGCGGCTGAGCTTGCCGATCGCCAGGTCCGCCTGACCGGAGGTCAGCTTTTGCACCATGCCGTCGAAGGTCACGGCGGACCGGTCGAATACGGGTTCGACACCAAGCTCAGCGGCTATGCCGCGCGCAAGGTCCATGTCGATGCCCTTATCGCCTGAGCCATCGGCCGGAAAGAATGGATCGGAGGCGAAAGCCGGCATGGCGATGCGCAGCTTGTTGTCGCTCACGATGGGTTTTGGAGCGTCTTGCGCCTTGGCCGGCGTGGCCATGGCTTGCGCCTGCGCGATCAGCAGCCCTCCGCCTCCGGCTGCAAACAGCGTGCGACGTGTAAGCGGCATGCCCATTCTCAATTCGCGCAGGAGAGCCGGACAACAGATCTGACCAATCCGCAGTATGCACGCCGAAGTTAAGTAAAGGTATCTTTTATTTTTCGCTTTTTTACATTGCAGATCGCTAAAATGGCATCATCAAATATGCAGACTTTCTAAAATAGCACAGCCGCGGCGGGGCGCATTGTTGAAGAGTCCTGTAGCGGGTCGTCAGAACGTCTCGACCCAGGGCCTCAGCTCGACCTCGAAGCTCCAGGCGCTGCGATGCTGGCGATGGACCGCAAGGTAGGTCTCGGCGATCGCGTCGGGGGAGAGTCGGCGGTCCGGACGGTCGGGCTCGGGCGCCTGTCCGGCCGGCTCGATCTGGCCGTCGATGATGAAATGCGCGACATGGATGTTCTTCGGGCCGAGCTCGCGCGCCATTGCCTGCGCCAGCCCGCGCAGGCCGAATTTCGGCATGGCGAAGCCGGCCGAGCCGGAAAAGCCCTTGAGGCTCGCCGTGGCGCCGGTGAACAGGATCGAGCCCGAGCCGCGCGCCAAGAGCCGGCGCGCCGCCTGTTGGCCGACCAGGAAGCCGCCATAAGCGCCGACAAGCAAAGCTTGCTTGACCGCTTCTGGATCGAGCTCGGCGATCGGCCCGCGCGTGCGGCCGCTGGCGTTGAAGACGGCGATTTCGAGCGGGCCTGCCTTGTCGGCCGTCTCGAACAGCCGCTCGACGGAGACCGTGTCCGACACATCGGTTTCGACGGCCAGCGCGCCGGTTTCCTTCGCCAGCGTCGCCAATTTGTCGACATTGCGCGCAGCGAGAACGACGCGGAAACCCTGCTTGCCAAGGAGACGCGCCAGCGAGGCGCTGAGCCCAGAGCCGGCGCCGGCGATTACTGCGACATTGGCTGCCATGGCGTTTCCTCCTCGATATGGCTCGATGTCTGGTCCGCAGGCTCGCGCCTTCGGCTGCAAGAGGCAAGAACGTGGTTGCTCGATTTTCGCCATTTGGCGCAAAAGGCCGCCGGCAAAGGCGCGGTGAAAGGCTTGCCTGCCGGGCCGATCCGTCCGACACGTGGTTGGACGACGATTCGGGGACAAGAACCATGGAACCAATCTGGGCCGTCGGGCTGATGACCGGCACGGTGCTCGACGGCAATATCGACGTGGCGCTGATCAAGACGGATGGCGAGCGCATCGCCGACACCGGCACCTACACGCTGGCCCCCTACCCGCAATCAATCCGCGCCTTGCTCGAAGAGACGCTGCGCCAGGCCCGCGCCTGGAATTTCGAGGGAGCGGAGCCGGCGATTTTTCGCGAGGCAGAGGAGGCGCTGACGCGGGCGCAGTCGGCGGCGGTCAAGGATCTGGTCGAGAGCCAGGGCATGAGCATGGCCGATATCGGCGTCATCGGCTTCCACGGCCAGACGGTGCTGCATCGCGCGCCGCAGCCGGGGCGGATCGGCCGCACGCGCCAGCTCGGCGATGGCGAGCTGATGGCTTCGCTGCTCGGCACCAAGGTCGCCTATGATTTCCGCTCAGCCGATGTCGCGGCCGGCGGGCAAGGCGCGCCTCTTGCGGCCGCCTATCATGCGGCGCTGCTGAAGGAGGCGGACGCCAGCGGCGATACCGCCGTGCTCAATCTCGGCGGTGTCGGCAACATCACCTGGTGGGACGGCAAGGACAATATCGTCGCCTTCGACACCGGGCCGGCCAATGCGCCGGTCAATGATTTCATCAAGGCGAGGGGCCTCGGCGAGATGGACCGCGACGGCAGGCTGGCGGCCGCCGGCAAGGTCGATGAGGAACGGCTCGCCAGGCTCCTGCAGCATCCCTATCTCACCAAACCTTATCCGAAATCGCTCGACCGCTTCGACTTCACCGCGGCGATGGCCGAAGGGCTGAACGCCGAGGACGGCGCGGCGACGCTGACGGCCTTCACCGTGTCGGCCGTCGGCAAGGCGCTGGACCTGTTGCCGCGCCGGCCGAAGCGGCTGGCGGTCAGCGGCGGCGGACGCCACAACCCAACGATGATGGCAATGCTCGAAAGCCGGGCCGGCGTCGAAGTCGTGCAGGCCGAGACGCTCGGATGGAAGGGCGACGCGGTGGAAGCGGAGTGCTTCGCTTTCCTCGCCGTGCGCGTGCTGCGCGGCCTGCCGATCAGCTTTCCGAGCACCACTGGCGCGCCCGAGCCGATGCGCGGCGGAAAGCTCGCGGGGTAGTCTTTAGTTTTTGCGCAATTCCGGACGAAAAACCGCTCCACCATTTCCTGGATTGCTCTAAGGCAGCTTCTTCTGCAGGAAGACGCGGCGGCGGCCGATCGGGAAATCCGGCAATTCGCCGAATGGCTGGTAGCCCTGACGCCGATATACCTTTTCGGCAATTGGATTGAAAGTGTCGATCCAGGCGCCATGGCAGCGGCGCGCGACAGCTTCCTGCTCGGCGGCGTCGAGCATGCCAGCGGCAACGCCTTTTCCGCGCAGCCTTTCGTCGACCCACAGCCACTGCACGTAAAGCCAGCCCCAGGCAGTGTAGCCAGATATGCCGGCAACGACGGCGTCATGCTCGTCGCGCACGAAGACAACGAGAGGCTTCCGGCCTGAGGGGCCGACGTCGCCATCATTGAAAGCAGTGAGACTTTCGCCCAGGAAAGCAAGGTCCCGCGGCAGGGGCTCGGCGGTGATCTCGAGCGTCGTCTTCATCGGCTGCGACTCCGGTTCGCAAGCCAGCCTTAGCGAAGGTGTGAACGCAGATGCAAGCCTATTGCCGGGTGGACGACCGCCATGCCGCCGCGCCCGCCGCCACCAGCATCAATCCAGCGGCGACCAGGGCGCAGTTGGCGAAGCCGAGGCTCGTGTAGAGCGGGCCGAAGCCTGCCGTGCCGACGGTGACGGCGAGATAGGTGACCGCGCTGTTCAGTCCCATGATGGTGCCGCGCCGCGACGGATCGAGCGCGGTAAGGCGCATGACCAGCACGTTCAGCCCGAAATGGTTGGCAAGGCCCCAGACGGCGATCGTCGCGATCAACGGGCCGAAGCCGCCACTCGCCAGGGCGATCGCGACATAGACGGCGGCGACCAGAAGATAGGCGACGGGCATGACACGGCGGGCGCCGAGACGATCGATGACGCCATCCAGCAAGGCTGCCGCGCCGAAGCCCATGCCGTAGGCGACCGCCGCCAGGCCGTTGGCGCTGACCGGCTCGCCGAGGGCTTCGTGGAGATGATCGCCGAGATAGCCGTAGACGCCGTAGAAGGCGGTCATGAAGGCGCCGCAGGCAATGAGGAGCGGCAGGATGCCGGGAACGGCGAGCGCGCCGAGCGGCGACGGCGCGGGGCCGCCCTTCCTGGTGTCATGCAGCGAACTCATCCCCAGGCCGGCAACGGCCGCTCCCGCGAGAAGCGCGACGGCCGCGAAGACGGCGCGCCAATGGATGAGATCGGCGAGCACCGCGGAAAGCGAGACGCCGGCGACCATGGAAAGCGTCCAGCCGGTCAGCACCACCCCGATGGTGCCGCTCTCGCGGCCGGGCGGCGCGATCGCGGCCGAGCTGGCATAGATCGCCGGCATGGCGATGCCGGCGGCAATGCCGGCGACGAGCTGGGCCGCCACCAGCGCCGCCACCGTCGGCGCGAGCGCGCTGGCGACCAGCGCGATGGCCAGCAGCAGCAACGCGCCTTGCAGCATGCGGCGCGCACCGATGCGGTCGATATAGCGAGCAAGGAAGAGCGCGCTGGCCGACGTGCCGAGGCCGAAGGCGGCAGCCGCCGTCATCACCGCCGGCACACTGGCGCCGAAGGATGCCGCGACGGCCGGCGCGATCGGTCCCAGAACCAGCGAATTGGAGCCGATGACGGCGATGCAGCCCGTCAGCAGATAGGCGGCGGCCGGAATCGGCGCGCGGGGCGCCTCAGTTATAAAAGCTGATTGATTGCTGTTCGACATATCATCATAATGGCCGAATTGAATTCCGCATCAATGAGGAATTTCCATATGGACGCAGAAACAGATGAGATTCAGCGGAACAAGCATCCGGCCCGCGATCTCGACCCGATCGACCGAAAGATATTAGGCGTTCTCGTCGAGGACGCGACCATCAGCTATGCCGATCTGGGCGAGCGCGTCGGCCTGTCGCCCCCGGCGGCGCATGAGCGGGTCAAGCGGCTGAAGCGCAGCGGCGCCATCCGCGCCACCTCGGCGATCATCGATCCGCGGGCAGTGAAGAAGCCGCTGCTCGCCTTCGTGCATATCGACACCAGAGGCTGGGGCAAGACGCCGGAGCTGATGGCGGTTTCCAAATATCCGGAGGTCGAGGAGATCCACACGGTCGCCGGCGACACCTGCATGCTGCTCAAGGTGCGCACAGAGGACACGCGGGCGCTGGAGGGCCTGCTGGGCCGCCTGTACGACACGCCCGGCGTCACCTCGACGCGCAGCTATGTCGTGCTGTCGACCTATCTCGAGCGCCCGGTGCAGCCCGAAATCACGGGCGAATGGCCGGCGCCCAAGCACATGGCAAATCCCATGTATTAGGCCGTTGCCGGCTGATGGCGCCTCGAACGCGCCAGCAGATAGAAGGCCGCGAGATGCGTGATCATCAGCAGCGGCACGTAGATGACCGGGATCGCATAGGTCGCGCCCAACTGGCCGGCATGGCCAGGAAGGTCGAGCATGACGCCGTGATAGTAATCGCCGACAAGGTCTATCACACCCACGACATTGAAGGCGACGACGAGGGGCCAGAAGATCGCGGGCCGCCTCACCGCAAGTAGCGCCAACATGGCGATGAGCCCGGTCGCGAAGTCGCCATAGGCGGCGAAGCTTGCGAAGCCAGGAGCAAGGTCGGGGCCGACAACGCCTGGGATCAGGAAGACGAGCCCGAAGAAGCGAAAGCTGTGCAACGTTGCGATGACGCGCTGCGCTTCTACCGGTTCCATCGACCTCAGTCTCGGCCAGATATAGGCGGCGAAGCAAAGCAGCCATGGCACGTAGCCGAGCCCAAGTTGGATGTTCAGGATCATCGCCGGTGACATCTTTGCCTCCTATAAAGCCTTGGTGGGAGCGGCTTCGAACAATGCTGTCAGAATGCCCAGCCGTCCCTGCATGAGATTGCGCCCGAGATTGGCGGCGAGTTCGGCGAAATCCTGCCCCATGACGACGCCGAGATTGAGCGAAGGCGGCGGAGCGGAGGCGCGGAGTTCGGCGAACCAAGCCTTGGCTATGGCCGTGTCGTCGCGGCGGACCAGCGTGCCGAAGCCGGCGGCTTCAACCGCCTCGCAGGTCGCCTCGGCCGTCAGCAGGAAGCTTTCGCCCGGCGTCTTCGCCCACGGAACCGGATAGAGCGGATCGCCGCCATTCAGCACGACGTCGAAGGTGGCGAATTTTCCGCCGGGTTTCAGCACGCGCCTGATCTCGCGGTAGAGCAGCGGCCGATCGGCGATGTTCATCGCCACATGCTGCAGAAGCACGGCGTCGAAGCGGCCGTCCTCGAAGGGCAGCGCCAGCGCGCTGCCGGTTTCGAACGACACTTTGCCGTCCTGCCCGGTTCGCGCCGTCAGATAGCGCGCGGCTTCGACGAAGGGCTCGCTGAGATCGACGCCCATCACCTGGCAGCCATGGGTCGCCGCCAGGAAGCGGGCGGGACCGCCGACGCCCGACCCGACGTCGAGCACCGACATGTCGGCGGTGATGACCGCCAGATTAGCGAGCTCGGCCGTCGCGGCGAGCCCGCGGGTGTGGAACTGGTCTAGCGACGCCAGTTGCTCGGGCTTCAGGCGCTGTTCCTCAGGCCCAAACACCGCCAGCGCCCTCTTCAATCGATCGGTCAGGCCGGTCGCGCGGTAGTGATCGCGTACGCGATCAAGTTCGTCGGTCATTGCCACTTCCCTTCAGGCTTCCAAGCCATGAGAGAGATACGACCGCTTTCGGCCAACGACTATCCGCGATAATGTCGATGGGCCATGAAGCAGAACTTCACAGTCAGGCATGGCGCGCTCGATGGCGTCGAGGCCTTCTTGAGTGTCGCCAGGCATCGCAATTTCCGCAAGGCAGCGGCCGAGCTTGCCGTCACCCCGTCAGCGATCAGCCAGGCGATACGCACGCTGGAGGGGCGCATCGGCGCCGCCCTCTTCATCCGCACGACACGCAGCGTGGGTCTCACCGAAGCCGGCGAGCGCTTTTTCGCGCGCGCCCGGCCGGCCTTCGAGGAGTTGATCGCCGCGAGCGAGATCGCGCGCGGGATGGGCGAGCGGCCGGTCGGGCTGTTGCGCCTCTCGGTCCCGCCGGCCGTGGTGCCGGTCCTGCTAGAGCCGATGATCGCCTCCTTCTGCCAAGCCTATCCGGAGATCGAGCTGGAGATCGTCGCCAGCGGCGAACTGGCCGATCTCGCTGCCGAAGGATTCGATGCCGGCATCCGCATAGGCGATCTGATCGCGCCCGACATGGTCGCGGTGCGGCTGACGCCGTCCTTCCCGATGGCAGTGGTCGGCAGTCCGGATTATCTGCGCCGGCGCACGGCGCCGGAGCGCATCGAGGATTTGCGCGACCATGCCTGCCTGCGTCTGCGCCGCTCCAACGGTTCGGTCGCGCCCTGGTCCTTCGCCGACGGCAACAAGGCTGTCGAGGCGATCGTCTCCGGACCGCTGATCGCGCATGACTACCCATCGTTGCTCGGCGCGGCGATCCAGGGCGTCGGGCTGGCGCAGGTGCCAAGCCCAATTGCCGAAGCGCCGATTGCCGACGGGCGCCTGCAGGCGCTGCTCGGCCGGTTCGCGATGACCACACCGGGCGTTTTTCTCTATTACCCGGAACGGCACCAGGTGCTGCCGAAGCTGCGCGCTTTCATCGACCATATCAGGCAGCCGGGCGGCGCCGATGCTTCCGGCAAACAATTCCCGGGCGGCGGGTCTGGCGCATCGGCGTGACCGAAGCCTGAGTTCTATGCCCTGGCGTGCCAGGCAAGAAAATGGCGGATTTCCTCCCGCTTGTCATCCGACAGACCCGAAAGCTGGCTCCCGTCCAGATATCCTTCCTGGATGAGAGTGCCGAAAACCACGATAAGCTGTGAATAGCGATAGTCAAACAGCTGGTCGATCTTTCGCCGTTGCTGCTGCAGATAATCTTCGATCTCCCACATGTCGGAAAACGTCGCCGCATCACTGGCTTTCTTTTTGAATTCGGCCAGTGTCTTGCCGAGCGCCACCTCCAGCGCCTTATCGAAGGCGGCGCGCGCGACCTTCTTCTCGGACGCGGACCATTTCAGATCGAAGTTGATGGAATAGCTCCCTGATCCTGCGGCCAATCTCAGACGCACAGTGAAGCACAAAGACAATGGACACGGCGTCAGCCGGAGCGAGACGCGATCAGCGATTGAATGCGTTCCGCATCCGCCTGCGTCGCGGGGTTGTAGACGATCATGCCGAGCTCTGGCCGACCGTCAACGGCAAAGACCGAGAACTCCAGCTCGATCAGCCCGATCTCGGGGTGCCGCAGGCGCTTCACACCTTCGCCATGCGCAGGGACGACGTCATTGTCGCGCCAGAGTGCGGCAAACTCGGGGCTCACCCGCGAAAGCTCCTCGACGAGCTCGGTGACCTCCGCGCCAGCACCGGCGCGGACGGCGTCGGCCCTGAAGGATCCAACCACGAAGCGGGCGACATTCTGCCAGTCATCCTGCGCGTAGCGCACGCGAGGATTGCCGAACATCAGGCGCAGGATGTTCCGCTGCTCGCGCGGCAGCTTGGAATAGTCGGTCAGCATCGCCGCGGCTGCACGGTTCCAGGCCACCACATCCCATGTCGCGGTCTTGATGATTGCCGGGCTGGGATCCAAGGCATCGAGGACGCGCTGCAGGCGCGGCGTGACGCTGTCGACGTTTCTGTAACGGACTTCCGGCGGCCGCCCGAGGCCCAGCATGAACAGATGCTCGCGCTCGGGCTCGGTTAGCATCAGTCCGGTGGCGATGCGGTTCAGCACATCGGGGGACGGCGCGCCACCCCTCCCCTGCTCCAACCAGGTGTACCAGGTGGGGCTGATATTAGCGCGCTGCGCCACCTCTTCGCGGCGCAGTCCTTGCGTGCGCCGGCGCCCCATGGCGTAGCCGAAGGCGGTCGGATCGAGACGCATGCGGCGATCTCGTAGAAAGGTGCCGAGCCTGTTGCAGGTGTCTATGGGCATCGCCATCCTGTTGGCCATTATACCATGATAAAGTCACTACTTTAACAGAATGAGTTATAGCGCGAATAAGGCCTCCGAACAACCACAGGAGACCTCCCATGCGTGTATTCCTTACTGGCGCGACCGGCTTCATCGGTTCCAGGATCGTGCCTGAGCTTCTCGCCGCTGGCCATCAGGTGCTTGGCCTGACCCGCTCCGAGGCCGGCGCGCGGTCACTTGTCGCCGCCGGCGCCGAGCCGCATCGCGGCGACCTCGAAGACCTCGACAGCCTGCGCGACGGCGCGGCGAAGTCTGATGCGGTGATCCACACCGCCTTCGACCACAATTTCTCGAATTTCGTCGCCAATTGCGAGAAGGACAAGCGCGTTATCGAAGCACTGGGCGGGGCGCTGGCCGGGTCGGACCGGCTGCTCATCATCACGTCGGGTGTCGGCATGGGCTCCGCCGAACACGGACAGCCGGCGAGAGAAAACGTCTTCAACACCGACCATCCCAATCCGCGTATCCTGTCGGAACTCACCGGCGCGGCGATGGCCGAGAAGGGCGTCAAGGTGTCGGTGGTGCGGCTGCCACAGGTGCATGACACCGTGAAGCAGGGCCTGATCACGCCACTGATCGCACAGACGCGCGCCAAGGGCATGTCGGCCTATCTCGGCGAAGGCCGCAACCGGTGGTCGGCGGCGCATGTGCTCGACGTCGCCAAGCTCTACCGCCTGGCGCTCGACAAACAGGAAGCCGGCGTGCGCTACAACGCCGTTGCCGAGGAAGGCATTCCGGTGCGCGAGATCGCGGAAGTGATCGGCGCCGGCCTCGACGTGCCGGTTGCCTCGCTGTCGCAGGACGAGGCAGCGGACCATTTCGGGTGGCTAGCCATGTTCGCCGGCCTCGATATGCCGGCGTCGAGCGAATGGACGCGTGCGCATCTCGGCTGGCAACCGACCGGACCCGGCCTGATCGCCGATCTGAAGCGGATGGATTATTCGCAGGCGGCCGCGGCCTAGGGCAATTCGGAACGCTCAGTCATGCCCGGCGTAGCCTCGGTCCGGGATTGCGAAATAAACCGGGTCAGCCGCTGTCGAGGTGGCTGATCTGTCCGGTGAGCCGACATCACTTCCCACAATAGTGATCGCTGATGTCATTCACTGCATTCGCGTCCGGGCCGACGCGGTGATAGGCGCAGGCGCCCGCCGCCGTGTTGGTCATCTGCTGGTCGTAGTAGCGCGGACCGCCGAACAGTTGGTAGAGAATATCGTCACTGGCCGGAACGTAGCGCTCATGCTCGACCGCAGGCTGATAACGATAGTGGCGATGATGATGCCGTTCACCCGCACCCGCCGAGGCGGACATGCAGGCGGCCGTGGCCAGCACGAGAGCAGACAGGGCTAGGTACTTCATCATCAACGGCAACCTTCCGGCAGTTTGGATCTGCAGCATATCCAAATCGCGGCCGGCGCAAAAGTTCCCTTGGTAGGTGGCTACCGCTAATGCAGGTGCCGCAGCTTGTCCGGATTGCGCATCACATAGATCGCCGTAATCTTGCCGTCCTCGATGTCGAGCGCCGTGGTTTGCAACTCGCCGTCGACCTCCAGCGTGACGAAGCCGGGCAGGCCATTGATGAAACCGTAGCGGACCAGCTTCGAGCGGTTGTCCTTGAGCCACGCGACCACGGCCGCGTATTGCGCCATCACGGCCTCGATGCCGAGCGCAGGCTCGGTCGCCGCCGGGCGCTTACCGCCGCCGTCGGCGTGGGCTGCGACATCGGCACTTAGCATCGCGCCGAGCGCTTTCATGTCGCCGCTGCGCGACGCGTTGAAGAAGGCCTCGGCGATCTCCAGTCCGCGCTGCTTCTCGACCTTGAAGCGTGGTCGCGCCTCGCGGACATGCTCACGCGCGCGGGCGGCAAGCTGGCGGCAGGCGGCCGCATCGCGCTCGATCTCGATCGCGACCTCCTCGAACTGCAGGCCGAACACGTCATGCAGCAGGAAAGCCGCGCGCTCGAGCGGCGACAGCCGCTCCAGCGCCAGCATCAGCGGCAGGGTGACGTCGTCCGCTTCGTCTTCCTCGACAATCGGTTCGGGCAGCCAGGGGCCGACATAAGTCTCTCGCTGGCGACGCGCGGATTTGAGTTGGTCGAGGCAAAGCCGTGTGACCGTGCGGCGCAGGAACGCCTCGGGCTGACGCACCTCCGCGCGCTCGGTCCGCAGCCAGCGGATGAAAGCCTCCTGTATTACGTCCTCGGCATCGGCGACCGAGCCGAGCATGCGGTAGGCGATCCGCATCAGCTTCGGGCGCAGCGGCTCGAATTCCGCCGCCGCGCCGGTCATTTCCGGCTCCGTCGTCAAGCCGCTACCGCCTTGGCTGCAGCCGCCTTGTTGGAAGCTTTGACGGCCGCCGGATCGACAAAGCCGCCGAAGCCGACCGCGATGCGGTTCCAGCCATTGATTATGTTGATCATCAATGTGAGCTTCACGCGCTCCTCCTCGGAGAAATGCGGCTTCAGCGCTTCATAGGCCGCTTCATGCGTATGGCCTTCGCAGATCCTGGTCAGCGCTTCGGTCCAACCGAGCGCCGCGCGTTCGCGATCGGTATAGCATGGCGCCTCGCGCCAGGCCGACAACAGATATATGCGCTGCTCGGTCTCGCCGCGCTCGCGAGCATAGGTCGAATGCATGTTGATGCAGTTGGCGCAGCCATTGATCTGCGAGGCACGGATCTCGATGAGCTCGGCAAGCGCCGGATCGAGGCTGCCGGCGATGGCCAAGGAGGCGCGGTGCCACTCCTTCATGAGCGAAGGGGCGGCGGCAAGGGGATCGAGTCTGACAGTCATGGTCGGTTCCTTTCGTTGCTTCCGACCACAAGACGAGCGGGGCTTTGCCAATGTGACATCGGTGCGGATTTTTTTCGCCGCCATACGGCCAAAGATAACGGCAATTGCGACGGCGAATTTTCGACAATGGCCGGCTCCGATGCCGGATATCCTGCATTCGTTCGGCCACCATTCCCGGAGGCCCAAGGAATGCCCGATGACAGCCAGAGTGATCGTTCTCGACGCCAAGCCGCCCAGCACGGAAGATGTCGCCGAGATCGCGCGGCGCAACGCCCGGCTCGTGCTCGGCGAGGAAGCCATGCGCCGCATCCGCGCAAGCCGGGCGCTGATTGAGCATCTCACCCAACTCGGCAAGCCGCTCTATGGCGTCACCACCGGGCTCGGCGCCTGTGTCGACACGCCGCTGGCGCAAGCCGACCTGATCGCCTTCCAGCACAGCGTGCCGCTCAGCCACTCCATGGGCGCCGGTCCGTCGCTGCCGACCGAGGCGGTGCGGGCGCTGATGGTGGCACGCATCTGCGGCATGGCGGCGGGCGGCACCGGCACCTCGGAGGGCGTTGTCATGGGTTTGGTCGCGGCGCTCAACGCCGACGTCCATCCGATCATTCCAAGCTGGGGATCCGTGGGGGCCGCGGATCTCGCGCCGCTCGGCCACCTGGCGCGGGCGCTGCGCGGCGACGGCGAGAGCGAATATCAGGGCAGGATCATGCCGTCGGTCGAGGCGCTGAAGCTCGCCGGGCTCGAACCGCTCGACCTGCGCGAGAAGGACGGCCATGCCATCATCGTCGCCAACAGCCTTTCGACCGGAACGGCATGCCTGGCGCTCGAGGAGGTGGCCTGCCTGATCGACTGGTCGCTGGCGGCGGTGGCGCTGAATTACGAGGCTTTCCGCGCATCGCTCAAGGCGATCGACGAGGATGCGCTTGCGGCGCGGCCCGCCTTCGGCCAGCGCGAGATCGGCGCGCGCCTTCGGGCGGAACTTGCGGGCAGCGGCTTGTGGCAGGAGAACGCCGCGCGCCGTCTGCAGGATCCGCTGAGTTTTCGTTGCGTGCCGCAAGTGTGGGGCGGGCTGCTCCATGCTTTTGAGCAAGCCAAGCTGGCAACGGAGATCGAGCTTGGCCATTCCGGCGACAATCCGGTCATCCTGCCTGAGGCTGCGCGCGTCGTCTCCAACGGCAATTTCGACCTCACTGCCTTCACGCTGACTTGGGAAAATCTCGGCCAGGCGCTGGCGCATTGCGCGGTCGGCACCGCCAATCGCTCGATGAAGCTGATGTCGCCGACGGTGGCGGAACTGCCGCGCTTCCTGTCGGCCCGGGGCGGCAGCCGCCAGGGCTATGCGGAACTGCAGAAGCCGGTCGCCGCGCTCGAAGCCGAGATCCGGCACCTCGCCAATCCGATGTCGCTCAGCCCGCTGGCGATTTCGGACGGCGTCGAGGACCAGTCGTCGATGGCGCCGCGCGTGGTGGCCAAGACGGCGGGGATCATCGAGCGCCTGCGCTATCTGGTGGCGATGGAATTGATCTTCGCCGCCACGGGCGTGGAGCTGCGCGGCGCGCTGGACTCGATGGGCGAAGGCCCGCGGCGCAGCTACGAGGCCGTGCGGGCGCTCGTCGCCCCGCTCGACGACGATCGCGAGATGAGCGCCGACATGGCCCGCGTCGCGCGTATGGTGGCGGGGCCCAGGCTGTAGAGCGGGCCAAGAGGCCCGCAACAGGCCTCAGTGGTAGTAGATACCGCCGTCGACATTGAGCGCCTGTCCGGTGACGAAGGCCGACAGGTCCGAGGCGAAGAACAGCACCGGTCCGACGACATCCTCCGGCGCGCCGAGGCGCTTCAGCGCGGCGACGTCCTCCCAATGGCGGATCGCCGCTTCGCTGCCCAGATTGTTCTTGCCCATCTCGGTTAGGATGATGCCGGGACAGATCGCGTTGACGGTGACGCCGTCCATGCCGACCTCCTGCGCCAGCACGCGGGTGAGCGTGATCACCACCGCCTTTGTCGCCGCGTAGTGTCCTTGCGTCGGCACGCCCTGGCGGCCGGCGATCGAGGCGATGTTGATCACCCTGCCCGACTTCCTGGCGCGCATGTGCGGCAGCACCGCCTGGCACATCATCAGGACGCCCTTGGCGTTGACGTCGAAATGCGCGTCCCAATTGGCTTCGTCGAGATTCTGCAGCAGGCTGGGCTTCAGGATGCCCGCATTGTTGACCAGCACGTCGATGCTGTCCGCCGCTTGAAGCAACGCCTGCGCGGTCGCCTCGATGTCCTTCTTCTTGCTGACGTCCATCGTGTAGACATAGGCCTTGCGGCCCGCAGCCTCGATCTCGCCCTTGGTCACGTCGAGCTCCGCCGCCTGCGAGGGCAGATCGGTGATGGCGACATCGAAGCCCGCTTCGGCAAGTCCCTTGGCGAGCGCCCTGCCGATGCCGCGGCTGGCGCCGGTGACGAGAGCCGTCTTGCCCTTGGCTTCAGGAAGAATGGTCATGCTGCTTCCACCTTTGATGTCTTGACCGGAAGCGAATTCATCGCCGCGACCGTGTCGTCGAATGAAACGAGTTTGCCGTCGGAGCCGAGCCCCATCGCCACCTTCGCGGCGACCGCGCTGGCAAAGCGCGCGGACTGCCTGAGGTCCCAACCTTTGACGATGCCCACGATGATGCCCGCCGTGAAGGAATCGCCGCAGCCCGTGGTGTCGAATACCTCGACCTCGAAGGCCGGCAGATGAAAATCCTCGCCATGCTCGGGCGAGACATAGACGCCGTCGGCGCCCAGCGTGATAATGCAGTTTTTCACGCCCCTCGCCTTGAAGAAAGCTGCGACGCCGGCCGGATCGCGGTCATGCGCCATTTCACCGGCTTCGTCGATGCTCGGCACGAAATAGTCGATGTAAGGAAGGCACGGCTCGACCAGTTTCCACGTCTCGGGCGTCGCCTGGATGAGATCGAAGGTGGTGACGCGTCCAAGCTCCTTGGCGCGCTTCAACAGCCTGACGGTCGGGTCGCCATCGAAGCGTTTCAACAGACCGGTGCCGCCGACATGGACGACGGTCGCGTCGAGCGCGGCGTCGAGATCGGCATCGGCGACCTCGAACAAGGTGGCGGTGCCCGGCACATGCAATGCCGGCCGCTCGCCGTTCGGCCGCACCGGCAGGATGGTGGACGAGGTCTGGACGCTGCCGTCGCGGCGAACGAGGCTCGTCTCCAGGCCGTATTTCTTCAGCTTGGCGAGAAACCAGTCGCCCATGTCGTCGGTGCCGAGCGTGGTGACGGCCCTGGTCTTCAGGCCGAGGATGGCGCAGTCCATGCCCGTCGCGCCGGCCGTGCCGGCGACGGTCATGCGGATCTCCTCGATATAGTCGGCGCGACCGCCCTCGGGGATGCGCGAGACCGGTCGTCCGAGGATGTCGAGGACGTAGAAGCCGATCGAGCTGACGTCGAATTGGGGCATGGGTAAGAGACCTTTCGAACTCAATGGGCGGCTCGGCGCAGGCCGAAGCTTGCGGCCAGCACCAGGAAAACGAGCACGCCGATGCCGACCTGCTGCCAGTAGAAATTCCAGCCGACAAGCAGCAGCCCGTTCTTGACGATGGCGAGCAGCAAGACGCCGAGCAGCGTGCCGATGACGGAGGGCTTGCGCTCGCGGCTGAGCGTCGTGCCGATGAAGGTGGCGCCGATCGCGTCGAGCAGGAACGCGTTGCCCGACAGCGGCACGTAGGACTTCACCGTCGCCGACAAGAGGATGCCGGTGACGCCGGCAAGCAGCGCGCAAAGCACATGCACCGTCGATAATTCGCGCGGCACGCGGATGCCGGAATACCAGGCCACGCCCGGCTGCGCGCCCATCGCCTGGACATAGCGGCCGAACACCGAGCGATGCAGCAGGACATGAACCGCGACGACAAGGACGATCAGCACGATGACCGGCGTCGGTACGCCGAACAGAGCGGTGCGGGCGACCGCGTTGAACTGGTCTGCGGCATAGCCGCTCGTGAGATAGATCGGCTGGCCGCCGCTGGTGGCGAGCTGCTGCGTGCTCTGGCCGATGAAGAGCACGCCGAGCGTGGCCAGGAACGGACTGATGTTGAGCCTGGTGATCAGGATCGCGTTGAGGATGCCGACGATCAAAGCGGCGCCGAGTCCGCCAGCGACGCCGACGATGCCGCTATAGCCGGCGGCCAAAAGCATGACGAAGATCATGCTTGCCATGTCGACCGAGACGCCGACCGAGAGATCGATTCCGCCCGACGAGATGACGATGGTGAGACCCAGCGCCACGATCGCCAGCATGACGACATTGTTGACCAGCACGTTGAAGAGGTTGGCCGGCGTGAGAAAAGTCGGACTCGCCACCGAAAAGAAGATGACGATGGCCGCGAAGGCGATGAGCACGCTGTATTTGGCGAGGAAGCCGCGCAGGCTTACCTTGGCGGTGGTGTCATTGGCCGAGACGCTCATCGCGAACCCTCCGAACCGCGGGCAAAGGATGTGATCGCCACCACCAGCAGGATCAGCGCGCCCTGCACGCCGTTGACCCAGTAGCTGGAGACGTTGAGCAGCTGGAAGCCGTTCGCGAGCAGGCCGATGAACAACACGCTGAGCAGCGTGCCGCCCATGGTCGGCACGAAGCGGCGCGAAAACACAGTGCCGAGCAGCGCCGCGGCCAGCACCGACAGAAGCAGCTCGCCGGAGCCGGGCGTGCTGGCCGACAGGCGCGAGACGGTCAGGATGCTCGCCACTGCCGCGCAGAAGCCGCTCAGCACATAGGTGAATGACACGTAGAAGGGCACGCTGATGCCCGCCGCGCGCGCCGACTCGGGATGGCCGCCGACCGAGTAGAGCCTGAGACCGAAGGAGGTGCCGTGAACAACCACGATCATGATCGCGGAGAAGACGATCAGCGCCCAGGCGAGCGCGGAGATGCCGAGGAAGCTCCCCGATACCAGCACGCCGAGCAGCGGGGAGGATGCGCCGACGACCGTGTTCTGGGTGAGGGTGAGTTCCATGCCAGCCGCGACATTGAGCACGGCAAGCGTTGCGAGCAGCGGCAGAATGCCGAGGCCGACCACGGCAAGGGCGTTCAGCGCGCCGACCGCCATGCCGACGGCAATCGCCGCGAGCACCGAGAGGAAGTCTCCGTAGCCCATCGACAGCAGCGTTGCATAGACGGCGGCGCAGAGCCCCATATTGGCGGCGATGGAGAGATCGATGCCGCCTTCGGTGACGTCGGAGCCGCCGCCGATGATCACGGAAGTCATGCCATAGGCGAGCACGCCCAAGATCGCCGACTGCTCGACGACATTGATCAGGTTGAAGGTCGAGGTAAAGCCCGGCGCGAAGACGACGAAATAGGCCATGATCGCGGCGAAGGCGGCGATTGCGCCAAGCCGCACGACGAGCGCGCCGAAGCGGCGGCCGGCGCTCTTGGCGGCGGCCTGCTTTTCGTCGGACACGGCGACTTCCGAGTGGAGAACGCTCGCGCTCATGCGGCCACTCCATCGATGTTCGAACGTGCGCCCGACGAAGCCGCGAGCAGCGCATCGCTGTTCATCGCGGGACCGGAGAAGCTGCCGGCAAGCCGGCCGCGATAGACGACCAGCACACGGTCGCAGACGCCGACCAATTCGAGCAGGTCGGAGGACAGAAGCAGGATCGCCGCGCCCTCGCCCGCCAGACGGTTCAACAGATTGTAGATCTCGACCTTGGCGCCGACATCGACGGCCACCGTCGGCTCGTCCAGCACGTACACGCGCGACTGGCAGCTCAGCCATTTGGCGATCGCCACCTTCTGCTGGTTGCCGCCGGAGAGCTCGCGCACCAGCGCGTCGCGATGCGGTGTCTTGATCGACAGCTCCTTGATCAAGCCGTCCACCGCCTGGTTCTCGCTGCCGCGGCTGACCAACCCGCTCTTGGAATAGCGGCGCAGGCTGGCCAGGGAAATGTTCTCGCGCACCGAAAGGCCGAGCGCGACGCCATGCGCGCGGCGGTCCTCCGGCAGCATGGCGATGCCGTCGCGCACCGCCCTCACCGGCGTCGACAGCAACAGCTCCCTGCCCTCGACCTTGACCTGGCCGCCATCGGCGGTCTTGAGGCCGAACAGGCACTGGACGATCTCCTTGGCGCCGGAGCCGAGCAGGCCAGTCAGGCCGACGATCTCGCCGGCGCGGACGTTGAAGCCGATATTCTCGAAGCTGCCGCCGAGGCGAAGGTTGGAAACCTCCAGCACCGGCGCGCCTAAAGCAACCGAGCGCTTCGGGAACATCTCGCCGACATCGCGGGCAATCATCATCGCGATGATCTCGTCGATCGGCGTCTGGCGCGGATCGACCGTGCCGACATCCGTGCCGTTGCGCATCACGGTGACGCGGTCGCAGAGCTTTTCGATCTCCTGCATGTAGTGGGAGATGAAGACCACGGCGATGCCGTCGTCGCGCAGCCGGCGCAGCACGTCGAACAGGCTGTCGACCTCGCGTTTGACAAGCGCTGCTGTCGGTTCGTCGAGCACCAGCACCGAGGCTTTCTGCGCCAATGCGCGGGTGATCTGCACGACCTTCTGCTGCGCCGTAGTCAGGTCTTTCACAAGCGTTCCCGCCGGCAGCTCCATGCCGAAGAACCGCTTCAGCAGGTCGGCGGCCTTGCGCTGCATCGCGCGGCGGCTGACGAACGGGCCGAGGCCGATTTCGTGGCCGAGGAACACGGCTTCTCCGACCGTCGCGGTCGGTACCAGCAACCGGTCCTGGTGGATGAAGTGCACGCCGAGCTTTTCGACCGAAGCCGGCGTCAACGTGCTGACGGTCTCGCCGTTGATGACGATCGAGCCGCTGTCCGGCTTGATGATGCCGGCCAGCACCTTGATGATGGTCGACTTGCCGGCGCCGTTCTGACCGACAAGGCCGAGGATCGAGCCGCGCGCGATCTCGAGGTTCGCGTTTTCCAAGGCGCGCACCGGACCGAACCGTTTCGAAATGCCTGTCATCGATACAGCAATGTCACGCTTTGCTGTCTGCATGGCCGTCAATCCTGGTTGGATGTGACGGGCAGCCACATAGGCGCGGCTGCCCGCCGTTTCGTTCCGTGCTATTTAACGCCAGCCTTCTCGGCGGCGTCGAGGAACGGCTTTCCTTTTTCGGCGGCATTTTCCTTGTTGATCAGCACCGAAGGCACGAAAGTGAAGGGCGGCACCTTCTGGCCGGCCAGATATTTGGCGGCGTTGTCGACCGAGGTCTTGCCGATCTCATAGGGCTGCTGCGCCGCGACCGCGCCGGCCGACGACTTGGGGTCCATCACCATCTTGATGACTTCCGGGCTGCCGTCGATGCCGTAGGTCTTGACCTCGTTGCGGCCGGCGGCTTCGACCGCCTGCGTGGCGCCGATCTGCGGCACGTCCCAGCAGGCCCAGACCGCGCCGATCGACCCCTTCTCGGGCGACTTGGTCAGCATGTCGGTGACGTTGGAATAGGCGCTCTGCACCGTGTTCGGGATGACGTCGCGCAGCTCGGGCTCGACGATCTTCACATCCGGGAACGAGGTCAGCACATATTTCAGCTGGTCGTAGCGGATCTTGCAGACCGGGACGCTGTAGAAGCCGTTGAAGACCAGCACATTGCCCTTGCCGCCCATGTCGGCGACCATCTGCAGCGCGATCTCGGCGCCGATATTGTAGTTGTTGGAGGTGGTGTTGTTGATGGCGTGCGGCGTCGCGGTATCGACCGTGAACAACGGGATGCCGGCGTCGCGGATCTTCTGCAGCCACGGATTCAGCACTTCGAGATTGCCGAGCTGTTCGATGATTGCGTCCGGCTTCTGCGCGATAAGCGTCTGCAGCTGCGCGATCTGCTGCTGGTCCTTGCGGCCGGCGTCGAGCGCGATGACTTCACCGCCGAGCTCCTTGACGCGGTCCTGGATGCCCTTGAATGCCATCAGGTCCCAATAATGGTCGGTGCCTATTGCCGAGACGCCGATGCGCTTGCCCTTGAGCGACAATTCCTCGGCCGTCGCGCCGGAGATCGCGGCAAGGCTGCAGGCCGCCGCCAACCCCAAAGCGAGCGCCTTGACGAGGCCTTTCATGTATCTGGTCATTTCATTTCCTCCCTTGTTGATCGCTCCGGGCCGTCCCGGAGGATATGCGAAACAGTCAGTTGCTGCTCCAGCCCCTTGTTGGTCGCTTCGGGCAGAGCCCTCCGCTCAGGCAGCGGCGTCATTGTCGCGCAGGCCGTAGCTCGCCATGCGCTTGATGACGTTTTCGATCTCCTCGTCGGACAGGATCGGCGGCTCGCCGATCTGCAGGGCGCCGTGATACTGGCGCGCCAGCGTCTCGACCTCGACGGCCAGCCACATCGCCTGGGCGAGGCTCGACCCGACGGCGATCATGCCGTGCTGGGCAAGCAGGCAGGCCTTGCGGCCGCGCAGCGCCTCCACCGCATGCGCCGAAAGCTCCGCCGTGCCGAAGGTGGCGTAGGGCGCGCAACGAATGTCGCTGCCGCCGGCGACCGCGACCATGTAGTGGATCGCCGGTATCTTCCGGCCCATGATGGCGATCGTGGTGCAGTAGGTCGGATGCGCGTGGACGACCGCGTTGACCTCGGGCCGCGCCTTCATGATGTCGAGATGGAAGCGCCATTCGCTGGACGGCGGCAGGCGTCCGTCGACCTCGCCGTCCCAGCCCATGAAGACGATGTCCTCGGGCACCAGCGTGTCATAGGGCGTGCTCGTCGGCGAGATCAGCATGCCCTCGCCATGGCGGCAGCTGATGTTGCCTGATGTGCCCTGGTTGATGCCGAGTGCGTTCATCTGGATACAGGCGTCGATAATGGCCTGGCGCACATCTCGGTCCGAAACGGTCATGCGATATCCCAATCCTTGCTTAGTCCGTCACCAGGCCGTGTAGCCGCCATCGATCGACAGGATCGCGCCCGTCACGTAGCTCGAGGCCGGCGACGCCAGGAACAGGATCGCCGAGGCGATCTCCTGCGGCGTGCCCAGCCGGCCCATCGGCGTCATGTCGATCCAGGTGTTGAAGAGCTCGGGACGCTCACGCATCTTCAGGGTCATCTCGGTGCCGACATAGCCCGGCGCCAACGCGTTGACGCGCACGCCCGATTTCGCCCACTCGACCGCAAGCGCCTTGGTCATCATGTGCACGGCGCCCTTGCTCACCATGTAGGAGGGCGCCGTCTGCGGACGGTTGATAATCAGGCCCGACATGGAACCTAGATTGACGATAGAGCCTTTCTTGCGGGCCACCATCGAGCGGCCGAAGGCGCGCGAGGCCCAGTAGACGCCGTTGACGTTGACATCCATCACCAGGCGCCATTCCTCGTCCGGGGTGTCGAGCGCGGTGTTGAGGCGCGCGATGCCGGCGCTGTTCACCAGGATATCGACCTGGCCGAAATCCGCGATGACTGCGGTTGCCATCGCCTCGACGGCTTGCGGATCGGTAACGTTCAACTCGCGGCCATCGACGCTCGCGACGCCAGCGGCCTTGAGCGCTTCGGCTGCGGCTTTCAGCCCATCCGCATTCATGTCGAGCAGGACGATCCTCGCGCCGCAAGTCCCCAGCGCCTTGGCGGCCTCAAGTCCGATCCCGCTGGCGCCGCCGGTGACGACGGCAACCTCGCCCGTCAGGTCGAATTGCGACCGGTAATCCATGCACGTCCTCCATCAGGACGGACTTGAGCGCGGGCAAAACTTCGCCCTCGCCGCCGAAGCAGCGCCGCAAGCCGACCAGTCCTGATAATGCCTCCGGGATCAGGCTCCTCCCGACCCCATGACAAGGACGTTACAGAAGCTTCCTGGGTCAGTCAATCTGGTTATAACCAGAAAACGGAATCTTTTTTGGATGAGTGCAATTCAGGTGCGATCGACACCGTTCACCGTCGCCGACGGCTGCTCGACCGCCATGTGGATGCGGGCGACGGAGGAGTTGTAGAAGGCCTCGTAATATTCGAGCGCGGCGCCGTCGGAATCATAGGCGATGGACTCGATCTCGATCAGCGGCGTGTTGGCGGCGACACCCATCTGATCGGCCTCTTCCTTGGTGGGAAGCGCGGCACGCAGCCAGCGGTCGGCACGCTTTACAGTGAGGCCGAAGACGGCGCGGATGGTGCCGAAGATCGACTGGTTTTCCGACAGGATGTTCTCCAGCCCCGGCACCCGATGCCCCGGCAGGCTGATGCGCGTCATGGTGATCGGCGTGCCGTCGGTCATGTAGACGCGGCTGATGCGGACCACGCTGCCATTGGCGGGAATGCCGAAGACCTTGGACTCCTTCTCGCTCGGCGGGCAGCGGTAGATTTCCAGCGTGCGGGTCGAGACCTTGTGGCCCTTGGCGGTCAAATCGTCGAACACGCCGAGATTGGCGGTCATGAAGTCGACATGCTCGCGAGGAGCGGCGACGAACATGCCCTTGCGCGGCATCTTGATGATGCGGCCTTCATTGGAGAGCGATCCGATCGCGGCGCGCACGACGGGACGAGAGACGCCGAAGAAATCGCAAAGCGCCTGTTCCGAGGGAATGCGCGAATTGGCTGCCAGCAGGCCGGTGTTGATCGCCTCCTCTACCTGGTTGCGCAGTTGCACCCAGAGCGGGGCCGCCTCGTCGCGGTTGAGCTGGACTTTCGAGCCGATCGAGCGGAAGGCCTCTGCCGCCTCGGCATCTTCCTGATCGTAACGAGGACGCCCGCGCGTTCTGGTTGCCTGTTCCATTCGGGTCCCGCCGCAAAATCATTTGCCGCGACTCAAAAAAGCGGCAGCGTCTCCCTAGCGGAGACCGCTCGCCATTTTCACGCTCTCCGGCAAGTTTCGCAACCATAGCATGGCGGCGGCCCCCAGAAGCGGTCCGGGAACCAGGAGCAGGAAGGCCCAGCGCCAGCCGCCGATGAAGTCAGCGAAGCGCGGCGTCAGCCAAATGGCAAGCACCGTCAGCGCGAATCCGGCGCCGAGCTGCACCGACAGAGCGGTGCCGACAAAGCGGCGGTCGGCAAGCTCGGTGACTGCGGCGGAGAACTGCGCCGAATCACCGATCACCGAAACGCCCCAGACGATCGCCACCAGCATGAACAGCCAAAGCGGTCCGGTGAACAGAAAGCCCATCAGCAGCGCGCAGCTTCCCGAGACCATCATCATGCCGGCGGTGGTGGCGGTGCGGCCGATGCGGTCCGACAGATAGCCGCCGAGCAGACAACCGAGGATGCCGGAAGCCACGACAAGGAAGGTCGATAGCGAGGCGATGGCGGCGGTTCCGATCGCCTGCGCCTCGAATGAGGCGCGCGTGTAGGCGAGCAGCCAGGCCCACATGGCATAGAGCTCCCACATATGGCCGAGGTACCCGAGATTGGCGAGCAGCAGCGGCTTTTCTCGAAACACCTGGCCGATGCGCGAAGGCTCGAACACTGCTTTGCCGAAGGGATAGGGTCCTTCCTTGGCGAACAGCAGGAAGAGCAGCGCCCCCGCGGCGGTGGCCACGCTTGCCGCGGCCACCACCGGCCGCCAGTCGAGCACGGTCGAGACGGCGCGGAAGAGATGCGGCAGCGCCGAACCGACAGTCAGCGCGCCGATGACCGCGCCGAGCGCCAGCCCCCGGTCGCGGGTGAACCAGGTGGCGACCAGCTTGAGCGCCGGCGGATAGACGCCGGCAAGCGCGGCGCCGGTAACGATGCGCGCGGCGATCACCCCGCCCGGCCCGGAATGGAAGAGCAGCGTCGCGTTGGCTAAAGCGGCGACAAGGGCCGCCGCCGCCATCAGGCGGCTCAGCCGTACAAGGTCCGGCAGATTGACCAGGCTCGCCGTCAGCGCGCCGATGACGAAGCCGACCTGGACGCCATTGGTCAGCCAGGCCTCGGCGCTCGCGCCCAGCGCCAGCTCCTGCTTCAGCTCGGGAAGTATGGCGGTGGCCGAGAACCAGGTGGTCAGCGACAGGACGACCGCCAGGCAAAGCAGCGACAGCACGCGCCAGCACTCGCTGTCGGCCGCCATGCCAAGCCGGCCGTCGCCGACCGTGCTCATGCGCCTTGCAGCGGCACGGTGAACACCGTGGCCGTGCCGGTGAGACAAAGCTCGCCCTGGCCGTTGCGCACGCTGGTCTCGATCTTGCAGATCGGCTTGTCGGGGCGCACTTCCTTGACCTCCACGCGGCCGGTGATCTCCTCGTCAACGCCGACGGCCTTGACGAACTTCCACGCCACTTCGAGGAACACGGTTCCGGGGCCGGGCAGATCCTCCGCGACCAGGGCGTTGAGGATGCCGGAGGTCACGCCGCCCTGCACGATCACCTTGCCGAACACCGACTTCTCGGCCAGCGCGCGGTCGTAATGCAGCGGATTGCGATCGCCGGTGATGTCGGTGAAGGCCTCGATGTCGCTCATCCTCGTGCGGCGCGTGCGCTCGGCGAAGGCGCCGACCTGCGGACGGCCTTTCACGACACCCAACCAACCGTCTTTCGTTTCGGTGCTCATCGCGGCTCCTCCTCTGTTGCGAGTTCGATTTGTCTGAAGGCCGGCAGGACACGGCCGCCGATGGCGGTCGGCGCAAGCAACAGCATGTCGCCGATCTGTTGCGGCCGTGTGCCGGGCAGGATGAAGCTCAGCATCGTCGGGCCTTCGGCCAATTCGACCAGGCCGACCACATAGGGTGCCGCCGGCAGCCAGCCGGGATGGCCTGGCTTATGCACCTCGGAAAAGGATTTCAGCCGTCCCCTGCCCGACGCATCCTTCCAGAGCAGGCGCTTGCCCCAGCAATGCGGGCAGATCGGGCGCGGATAGAAAACGGCCTTGCCGCAATCCTCGCAGTGCTGGATCATCAACCGGCCCTCGGCGGCGGCATCCCAGAATGGCCTGGTCAGCGCGGTGATCGTCGGGCCAGGGGTTTTCAGCGTGTTGAGATCGACGGACATCAGGCGGCTCCCAGCACCAGCGCGGTCGCTTCGCTCATCGTCGCGCCATTGCCGCTGACCAGCGCGAGCCCGGCGTTGCCGATCTGGCGCTCGCCGGCCTCGCCACGAAGCTGGCGCACCGCCTCGACGACATGAGTCATGCCGCCGGCAAGGTCGGGCTGGCCGAAGCCGAGCTGGCCGCCATGGGTGTTGAGCGGCTTGTCGCCCTTGTGCGAAAGATCATGCTCGTTGAGCCACGCGCCGAAGGCGCCCGGCGCGCAGAGGCCGGCATCCTCGATCGTGGTCGCAACCATGATCGTGTAGCAATCGTAGAGCGATAGAAGATCCATCTCATCGGCCCGCGTGCCGGACTGTTGGAAAGCGCGCGCCATGGCGTTCTTCAGCGGACCGGAGGTCAGGTGTGGGGCCTGGCTGACCGCGCGGTGCGTGACCTTCTCGCCGGCGCCGAGCAGATGGACGGGCGGCTTGCCTAGCGACCGCGCGCGTTCGGCCGAGGTGACGACCACCGCTTCACCGCCGGCGACCGGCATGACGATTTCGAGGAGATGCAGCGGCGAGGCGATCATCGGCGAGGCAAGCACCGCTTCGGCATCGGCCGGCTTGCCATAGAAGATGGCGTCGGGGTTGAGCTGCGCGTTGGCGCGCGCCGCCGCGGCGATCAGCGCGAAATCTCGCGCGGTCGAGCCGTATTCCGCCATATGCGCCTGCATCAACAGCGCGTAGGAAATGTTCGCGCCCGAGGCGCCGAAGGGCACGTCGAACTCGCGGATCGGATTACGGTTGGGCGAGCGGGGTGCTGTCTCCTCGCGGTTGTTGGCGAGCACGCACAACACCGCCTCGCACATGCCGGCCTCGATCGCGGCCGCCGCGCGCCAGACCATGCCGGCGCCTGACGCGCCGCCGAGGTCGACGACATTGGCCATGGTCGGCGCGAGTCCCAGATATTCGGCAATGGTCGCCGGGACATGCTGCGGCGTCTCGCCGACCTGCGGCCCGACCAGCAGCCCGTCGATCGCAGCCCTTTCCAGCCCGGCGTCGAGCACCGCCAGGCGCGAGACCTCGGCGATCATTTCCAGCGTCGTCACGCCTTGCGTCAGGCGCTGCGGCTTCAACTCGCCTATGCCGACGATTGATCCCTTTGCCCGGCTCATGCCGCTTTGCTCCGGTCGAGCACGCGGTATTGATCCAAGCATGTGGGATTGGCGAGCGAAGCCATGTTCTTGACCGGCTTGCCTTCGAGCGTGGTGCGGGCGGCACCCTCGACGCGCTTGCCGTTCAGCGTATAGGGCACGGCCTGCACCGCGTGGATGCGATGCGGCACGTGGCGCGGCGAAGCGCCCTCGCGGATCGCTTTGCGAATTCGGGCGGCAAGCTCGGCGTTCAGCGCATAACCGTCATTGAGCTTGATACAGAGCACGATCTCCTCGTCGCCTTCGATGGGCGCGCCAAAAACCAGGCAATCCTCGATCTCGGCAAAATTCTCGCAGGCGGCGTAGATTTCCGCCGTGCCGATCCGCACGCCGCCGGGCTTCAGCGTCGTGTCGGAGCGGCCGTGGATGATGCCCGAGCCGTAAGCCGTCATCTCCGCGACATCGCCATGCGTCCAGATCTCGCGGCGCGCGCCGAAATAGGTGGCGTGGTAACGCGCGTCGCCGTCCTTGCCCCAGAAGGTCAGCGGCATGGACGGGAATGGCTCGGTGCAGACGAGATCGCCCTGGCGGCCGATGACCGGCGCGTTGCGCTCGTCCATGACGCCGACGGCGAGGCCGAGCCCTTTCACGGTCAGCTCGCCGCGCCGTACGGGATGGATCGGCGATCCGAGCAGGAAGCAGCCGATGATCTCGGTGCCGCCGGAGATCGAAGCGAAGATCATGTCGCGCTTCACATGCTCGTAGACCCAGTCGAACTGCCCGGGCGAGACCGGCGCGCCGGCCGACAGCAGCGAACGCAGCGACGAGAGATCATGCAGGCGCCCCGGCGCGTAACCTTCGGCGGCGAGCGTGGCCAGATATTTGGGACTGGTGCCGAAATGCGTGACCTTGGCGCGCTCCGCCATCGTCCAGAGCGGACTGGGGTCGAGGCCATAGGCCGATTTCAGGATCGGCGCGCCGTCATAGAGCACCACGCTCGCGCCGCAGGCCAGACCGGAGATCAGCCAGTGATACATCATCCAGGCGGTGTTGGTGTACCAGCTCATGACGTCGCCCGGGCGGACGTCGCCATGGAGCAGATGTTCCTTCAGATGCTGGAGCAGCACGCCGCCGGTGCGATGGACGATCGCCTTCGGCGCGCCTGTCGTGCCGGAGGTGTAGAGCACATAGGCCGGATGGTCGAAGGGCACGCGGTTGAAGGAGAGTGGAGCGTCGCTGCCGAAATCCTCGAACGAAATGCAATCCGCCGCGCAATCCGGCTTGGCGCCCGGCTCACCGGTCAGCACCAGCGTCGTCACCGTCGGCATCGCAGCGACGATTTCGGCCAGCCGGTCCGAGATGTCATGTTCCTTGCCCGCATAGCGGTAGCGCGGCGCGGCGAACAGCACCTTGACGCCGATCTGGCCGAGGCGATCGACGATCGCGGCGGCGCCGAAATCCGGCGAGCAGGACGACCAGATGGCGCCGACGGAAAGCGTCGCCAAAAGCGCCACGAGCCCTTCGACCCTATTTGGCAGGATACCGCCGACGCAGTCGCCCTTGCCGACGCCGGCCGCGCGCAGGCCATGCGACGTCCTGGCGACGAGCCGGCGCAATTCGCCCAGTGTGATGGTCTGAAAATGGCCGCTCTCGTCGGCCTCGATGAGAGCAACCCTCTCCTCATCGCCGCGCAGCAGGTTTTCCGCGAGATTGAGTGTCGCTTCCGGCAGGAAACGGCTCCCGGTCATCGGCGCATTGTCGTCGCGCAGGAAGGCGATCGCGCCAGGATCGCCGATGACCTCGGCGAAATCCCACAGCGCCCGCCAGAAGGCGCCGGGGTCCGCGATCGACCAGCGATGCAGTGTCTCGTAGTCGCGCGGATCGAAGCCGTTGGCCAAGGAAAAGCGCGCAAGGTTGGACGATTGGAACGCGGCCGGCGCCGGCGTCCAAAGCACGGATGACATAGATTTCCTCCCGCAATGCAGGCCGGGCTCTTTGCCGCGACCTTGCCTGCCGATGCATTTCATGATTATTGGTTATAACCAGAATGTCAAGCGGCCGTCACACCCAAGCGGACCGCGCTGCCGGAGGAACAGGCATGGACGCCGTTTACATCGTTGCCGCCAAGCGGACGCCCATCGGCAAGTTGAACGGCGCGTACGCTACCCTGTCGGCGGCGGAGCTGGGCGCCCAGCTTATCCAGGCGATGCTCGCCGACGCTGATCTCGCGCCCGATGCCGTCGGCGAGGTGATCATGGGCCAGGTGCTGACCGGCGGCGCCGGGCAGAATCCGGCGCGGCAGGCATCGCTGAAGGCCGGCCTGCCGGTCAGCGTGCCCGCCATGACCGTCAACAAGGTCTGCGGTGCCGGCCAGAAGTCGATCCATCTCGCCGCCCAGGCCATTCGCTGCGGCGACGCCGATTGCGTGATCGCCGGCGGGCAGGATTCGATGACTTCGGCGCCGCATTTCATTTCCGGCGTCCGTGGCGGCATCCGCACGGGCGACCGCACCGTCAAGGATTCCATGATCACCGATGGGCTGTGGGACGCCTTCCATCAAGTGCATATGGGCGTCACCGCCGAAGCGCTGGCGCAGCGCTACCAGATCACCCGCGAGGAACAGGACAGGTTCGCACTTCGCTCGCAGGAGAAGGCGGACGCCGCCATGCAGGCCGGCAGGTTCGATGACGAGATTGCGCCTGTGTCGATCAAGGCCAGGCAAGGCGACGTCGTCGTCGAGCGTGACGAGCATCCCAATCCTTCCACCACCATGGAAGGCCTCGGCCGGCTCAAGCCGGTTTTCGATGCGGCTGGAACGATCACGGCCGGCAACTCCTCCGGCCTCAACGACGGCGCCGCGGCGGTGCTTGTGATGTCGGAGGCGCGGATGAAGGAACTCGGCCTGACGCCCCTCGCCCGCATCGCGTCTTATGCCTCTGCCGGCGTCGAGCCGATGGACATGGGCCTCGGTCCCGTCGCGGCCTCGCGGCGAGCGCTCGACAAGGCCGGCTGGCGCCATACCGATCTCGACGTGATGGAGATCAACGAAGCCTTCGCCGCGCAGGCCATCGCGGTCAACCGCGAGATAGGCTGGAACGAGGACATCATCAATATGAGCGGCGGCGCCATCGCGCTTGGCCATCCGCTGGCCGGCTCCGGCTGCCGCATCGTGGTCACGCTGCTGCACGAGATGGTCCGACGCGACGCCAAGAAGGGTCTGGCCTCGCTCTGCATCGGCGGCGGCCAGGGTGTCGCGATCTGCCTGGAGCGGTAAGTCCGGGCAATCATCGCGGCCGGGGCCGCTAAATGCTGCTCTCCGACCTCGTGTTCATCATTAGTCCCGACACTCACAGCGGGCCCTTCTCCAACAATTGATGTCGATCAAGGTCGCTGCCGCCGGTCTCTGTTTTGGTCGCGCCAACTTGGCAACCTGAACGGAGTTCCCCCTGACATGGACGGCATTACCTTAAGCGCCGAACAGATCGGCGCCTGGCGGCGGGAGATTGCCTCGGCAAGGTTTCTTCCCTTCTCCACTTCGGGGCCGCTGTCTCCGGCATTGGTTTATGCCGAAGGGTCGTCCCTGACGCCAGCCGAACCTGACGTATCGCGCAACACCGGGGGCCGGCCATGAAGGTTTCCCCGCGGTGGCTGATCCTCGGCGCCCTGGTCGCCATCGGAGCAGCCGGCTACTATGCGTGGCAGCGTTCCAAGGACGGGCAGCTGCCGGAAGGCATCGCCAGCGGCAACGGCCGCATCGAGGCGGTCGAAATCGACGTCTCGACGAAGGCGGCGGGGCGGATCAAGGAAATCCTTGTCGGCGAAGGCGATTTCGTCAAGGCCGGCCAGGTGCTTGCCCGCATGGACACAGCGCAGCTCGAGGCGCAGCGCCGTCAGGCCGAGGCGCAGTTTCAGCGCGCCACCATCGGGGTCGAGACCGCTGGCAGCCTGGTGACGCAGCGCGAGGCTGAAAAGACGGCGGCCGGCGCTGTCGTCGCGCAGCGCGAAGCCGAGCTCGACGCCGCCGATCGGACCCTGGCGCGCTCGCAGCAGCTTGCGGTCAACAACACCGTCTCCCAGCAGGTCCTGGACAACGACCGCGCGGCCGAGCAGAGCGCGAAAGCCGCCGTCGCCGCCGCGCAGGCCCAGCTCGCCGCCAGCGAAGCAGCCATCAACGCCGCGCGGGCGCAAGTGGTCGATGCCAAGTCCGCGGTCGATGCGGCGCAGGCCGCGATCGAAAGCATCGACGCCGATATCGGCGACGCCACGCTGGCGTCGCCGCGCGATGGGCGCATCCAGTTCCGCGTGGCGGAGCCCGGAGAGGTGCTGGCGGGCGGCGGGCGCGTGCTCAACCTCGTCGACCTCGGCGATGTCTATATGACCTTCTTCCTGTCGACCGCGCAGGCCGGGCGCGTCGCGATCGGCTCCGATGTGCGTCTCGTGCTCGACGCGGCGCCGCAATACATCATCCCCGCCAAGGTGACCTTCGTCGCGGACGTCGCGCAGTTCACGCCCAAGACGGTCGAAACGGAGGAGGAGCGCCTGAAACTCATGTTCCGGATCAAGGCGCACATCGCACCGGAGCTGCTCCGCAAATATATCCAGCAGGTGAAGACCGGCCTGCCCGGCGTGGCCTATGTGCGGCTCGATCCTCAGGCCGAATGGCCGGCGAGTCTCAAGGGAAAGCTCGTGCAATGAATGCGCGGCCGGACGCCGGCGCGGCCCTTCCGTCAAGCTACGTGGCACGGCTGGAGAATGTCGGCCACGCTTACGGAAAGGTCAGGGCCCTCGATGCCATAACGCTCGATTTCCCGGCCGGCCGCACGGTCGGCCTGATCGGGCCGGACGGCGTCGGCAAATCCAGCCTGCTTTCCCTGATCGCCGGAGCGCGGACGATCCAGCAGGGGCATGTCGAGGTGCTGGGCGGCGACATGGCCGATCTCGGCCACCGGCAGAGCGCCTACCCCAGGATCGCCTATATGCCGCAAGGCCTGGGCAAGAACCTCTATCCCACGCTGTCGGTCTTCGACAACATCGATTTCTTCGGCCGCCTGTTCGGGCATGATCGGCGCGAGCGCGAGCGCCGCATCGGCGAGCTTCTGAAGCGAACGGGGCTGGCGCCTTTCGCCGAGCGGCAGGCCGGCAAGCTTTCGGGCGGCATGAAGCAGAAGCTCGGCCTGTGCTGCGCCCTCATCCACGATCCGGACCTCCTGATCCTGGACGAGCCGACCACCGGCGTCGATCCGTTGTCGCGCCGCCAGTTCTGGGAACTGATCGGCGAGATCCGCAAGGGTCGCGAGGGCATGAGCGTCATCATCGCCACGGCCTATATGGAAGAGGCCGCACGCTTCGACTGGCTGGTGGCCATGGACGCGGGCCGCGTGCTCGCCTCCGGAACCCCGGCCGACCTGCTCGAAAGAACCGGCGCGCCCGACCTGGACGCCGCCTTCATAGCCCTTCTCCCGCCGGAGAAGCGGGACAGCCACGAGGCTGTGGTGATCCCTCCGCGGGCCGCCGGCGCAGATAGCGAACCTGCCATCGAGGCCGAACACCTCACCATGGACTTCGGCGATTTCACCGCCGTCGACGACGTGAGCTTCCGCATCGGCCGCGGCGAGATCTTTGGCTTCCTCGGATCGAACGGCTGCGGCAAGACGACCACGATGAAGATGCTGACCGGGCTGCTCGAGCCGTCCGAGGGCAAGGCACGGCTGTTCGGGCGCGAGATCGACCCCCGCGACATCGAGGTGCGTCGGCGCGTCGGCTACATGTCGCAAGGATTCTCGCTCTACTCCGAGCTGACGGTCCGGCAGAATCTCGAGCTCCATGCCCGCCTCTTCGGCATGGCCGATGCGGCGATCCCGCCCCGGGTCGAGGAGGTCGCGCAGCAATTCGGCCTCGCCGACAATGTGGACACGCTGCCCGAAGCGCTCCCGCTCGGCATCCGCCAGCGGCTGTCGCTGGCCGTGGCGATGATCCATTCTCCGGAGATACTGATCCTCGACGAGCCGACCTCCGGCGTCGACCCGGTTGCCCGCGACGGGTTCTGGCGGATTCTTGCCGACCTCTCACGCAAGCGGAACGTGACGATCTTCGTATCCACGCACTTCATGAACGAGGCGGAACGCTGCGACCGCATCTCGCTCATGCATGCCGGCAGGGTCCTGGTCAGCGACACGCCTGCCGCGATCGTCAAAAGTCGGTCGGCGGCAACGCTGGAGGAAGCCTTCGTCGGATATCTCGAGGAGGCGACAGGCACGCAGGCCGAAATGCCGAGCGCGACGGCCGGGACGATGCAGGTCCCGGAAGCGCCGGCCAGTCGCCCCGGCAGGAGCGGCACAAACCGTTCCTTCGATTTGCGCCGCATGTTCGCCTACACGCGGCGCGAGGCGCTTGAACTCTTGCGCGATCCGATCCGGGCCACGCTGGCGACCGTCGGCAGCCTCATCCTGATGTTCGTCGTCGGCTACGGCATCAACATGGACGTCGAAAACCTCTCTTTCGCCGTCCTCGATCACGACGACACGACGATCAGCCGGGACTATGTGCTGCAGATCGCCGGCTCGCGCTATTTCACCGAGAAGGCGCCGATCATCGACTATGCCGATCTCGACCGGCGCATGGAGGACGGGGAACTCAGCCTCGCGGTCGAAATCCCGCCCGGCTTCGGGCGCGACCTCGCGCGCGGCCGCAACGTCACGATCGGCGCCTGGATCGACGGCGCCATGCCGACACGGGCCGAAACCGTGCAAGGCTATGTTTCGGGAATGCATGCCGGCTGGCTGACGCAGAAGGCGCGTGAGCTCTATGGCGACGCCGCCACCGCCAGCGCCTTCCAGCTCGACATCCGCTACCGCTACAATCCCGACGTCCGCAGTCTCGATGCCATCGTTCCGGCGGTTATCCCGATGCTTCTGCTGCTGATCCCGGCGATGCTGGCCGTGCTCAGCGTGGTGCGGGAGAAGGAGCTCGGCTCCATCATCAATTTCTACGTCACGCCCGTCACCCGGCTGGAATTCCTGATCGGCAAGCAGATTCCCTATGTCGCCCTCGCGATGCTCAACTTCGTGCTGCTGACGGGCTTCGCCGTCTTCCTCTTCGGCGTGCCGCTGACCGGCAGCCTTCCGGCTTTCGCCGCCGCCGCCCTTGTCTATGTCACGGCCACAACGGCCATGGGGCTTTTCCTGTCGACCTTCATGAGCAGCCAGATCGCGGCGATCTTCGGAACCGCGCTGATCACCATGATCCCCGCCACCCAATATTCGGGCATGATCGACCCAGTGTCGTCGCTCCAGGGCGTGGGCGCATTCGTCGGCCGGATCTATCCGACCACCTATTTCGTGACGATCTCGCGCGGCGTCTTTTCCAAGGCGCTCAGCTTTGCCGACCTGTCCGGCGCGTTCGTGCCGATGCTCGTCGCCATTCCGGTGCTGCTCGGCCTTGGAGCGGCATTCTTGAAAAAACAGGCCCGCTGATGCGCATCGCCAACATATACAACCTCGGCATGAAGGAACTGCGCGGTCTCATGCGGGATCCGATGATGCTCGTGCTGATCGTCTATGCCTTCACCGCCGCCATCTACACCGCCTCGAAGGCAATGCCCGAGACGCTCAATCACGCTCCGATCGCCATCGTCGATGAGGATCAGTCGCCGGTCTCGTCGCGCGTCGTCACGGCATTTTATCCGCCTTACTTCACCGCGCCGTTGCTTATTTCCCAGCCCGAAATGGACAGCCGCATGGATTCAGGCATGGATACTTTCGCGCTGGATATTCCGCCCAACTTCCAGCGCGATCTGCTGGCCGGCCGCTCGCCGGCGGTCCAGCTCAACATCGACGCCACCCGGATGTCGCAGGCCTTTACCGGCGGAGGCTACATCCAGTCGATCGTTTCGGGAGAAGTGAACGAATTCCTCGACCGCTATCGTTCCAAGGCCTCCCTGCCGGTCGATCTCGACCTGCGGGCGCGCTTCAACCCCGAACTCAACAAGGGCTGGTTCGGCGCCATCACCAACGCCATCTCCTCGATCACGATGCTGTCTATCGTGCTCACCGGCGCAGCGCTGATCCGCGAGCGCGAGCACGGGACGATCGAGCATCTTCTGGTGATGCCGGTCACCCCGTTCGAGATCATGACGAGCAAGATCTGGTCGATGGGCATTGTCGTGCTCGTCGCGTCCGGCCTTGCGCTCGTCGTCGTCATCCAGGGACTGCTGGCGGTCCCGATCAACGGATCGATCACGCTGTTCATGGTGGGCGCGGCGCTCGATATCGTCGCCATGACCTGCCTCGGGATCTTTCTTGCCACGGTCGCCGGGTCCATGCCGCAATTCGGCCTGCTGCTGATGATGGTGCTGCTGCCCCTGCAGGTGCTGTCCGGCGGCGTCACGCCGCGCGAGAGCATGCCCATGGCCATCCAGGCCATCATGTTCACCGCGCCCAACACTCATTTCGTCATGCTGGCACAGGCGGTGCTGTTCCGCGGCGCGGGCCTCGATGTCGTGTGGCCGCAGCTCGCGGCGCTGCTGGTCATCAGCACGCTCCTGTTTGCGTTCTCGCTGCGGCGCTTCCGACAGTTCCTGAAATAGGAACCCACTCACAACCCAGGAGTATTCCATGCCCAAGACTATGAAAGCCGCCGTCGTTCGCCAGTTCGGCAAGCCGCTCGTGATCGAAGAGGTTCAGGTGCCAACGCCCGGAGCCGGCCAGATCCTCGTCAAGATCGCGGCCACCGGCGTGTGCCACACCGATCTGCACGCCGCCGAAGGCGATTGGCCGGTGAAGCCCAAGCCGCCCTTCATTCCCGGCCATGAGGGTGTCGGGCACGTCGTGGCGGTTGGATCGGGCGTCAAGCACGTCAAGGAAGGCGATCGCGTCGGCGTGCCCTGGCTCTATACCGCCTGCGGCCACTGCAGACATTGCCTCGGCGGATGGGAGACGCTTTGCGAGGAGCAGCAGAACACCGGTTATTCGGTGAACGGCAGCTTTGCCGAATACGTCCTTGCCGATCCCGATTATGTCGGCCATCTGCCGGGCAACATATCATTCACGGAGATCGCGCCGATCCTGTGCGCGGGCGTCACCGTCTACAAGGGCCTCAAGGTCACGGACACCAAGCCTGGCGACTGGGTGGTGATCTCGGGTATCGGCGGGCTCGGCCACCTGGCGGTTCAATACGCGAAGGCGATGGGGCTGAACGTCATTGCCGTCGACATCGACGATGCGAAGCTCGACCTCGCCAAACGCCTCGGCGCCGCGCTGGCCGTCAACGCCCGCCAGGCCGATCCCGCCGCCTTCGTCAAGAAGGAGGTCGGCGGCGCCCAGGGGGTTCTTGTCACCGCCGTGTCGCCGAAAGCCTTTGAGCAGGCGCTCGGAATGGTTGGCCGCGGAGGAACGGTATCGCTCAACGGTTTGCCGCCTGGCGATTTCCCGCTGTCGATTTTCGATACCGTGCTCAACGGCGTGACCGTCCGCGGTTCGATCGTCGGGACACGGCTCGACCTGCAGGAAGCGCTGGACTTTGCGGGGGACGGCAAGGTCAAGGCCACAATCGAGACCGAACGGCTCGAGAACATCAACGACATCTTCTCCCGCATGCACAAGGGCGACATCCAGGGCCGCATCGTCATTGATTATGAGAAGCAGGCCTGAGGCGCCGCGGCTGTAATCCTCGGAACGCGAGCTCAGCCGGCCCGGTCGGCTGAGCTCTGCGGCCGCCATCCGTTGCGCTCAACAGAGGTTTGGCGCAGGACCAGGCGCGCCTGATCTCCACCGGGGTTCGCCGGGATCGCGACGATCCAGGACCAGGCACCCTGGCAGATGCCCTGTTCAATCAAACCGCGATAGATGCCGTAGCTTTCATCCCGACGATCCAAACGTCAGGCGCTCACAAGCCGCATGATGGTGTCGATATTGAATTCCAGACGCTCATTTAGAGCGTTTTTCTCCATGAGGTCGCGCTCGAAAATAATCGAGCCTGTGAACCTGTTGGTCAGATAGTAGTATCCGATCGCGGCGATCGTGATGTTGAGCTGCACAGGGTCGATACCGGCGCGGAAGTCGCCGCTGCTGACGCCCCGCTCAAGTATGCCCGACACCATGGCGACGAATTTGCGACTGGCGGTCTTGATCAGCTCGGACTTCTTCACATGCTTGCCGCGGTGAAGGTTCTCGCTGTTGACCAGGGTAATGAACTCCGGATTCTTCAGATAATACTGCCATGTAAACCGCACGAGGCGTTCAAGGGCATCCCTCGGTTCCAGGTCGTCGAGATGAAGTTTCTGCTCAGCCGTGCGGATGTCCAGATAGGCATTTTCCACCACAGTCTGGAAAAGACCGTCCTTGCTGCCGAAGTAATGATAAATCATACGCTTGTTGGCGTTGGCCTTGGCCGCGATAACATCGACACGCGCGCCGCCGAGGCCGTTCTTGGCGAAATCGCTCTTCGCCGCTTCCAGAATACGAAGCTTGGTCGCTTCGGCATCCCGAAGCCGCTTCTTCTTGGCGACATTGCCTGATTTTCCGGACGTTGCGTCCACTTTGGCCGCTCCCTTGGTTCCAGTTCCAGCGTGCTGTCGGCGATCGGTCATGCGCTGAAAGTCATTTCAATTGTCCAAGAAGTCAACAGGCCGCGCACCGTGCCACCGCTTGACTCTCGCACATTCAGGAAGTAACTAGATGGTGCATTCAGCGACCAAGAGAGCGGTTTGGACGGCCTGGCTTCTCGAGGTTGCTCAATAGACGGCCCGCCCTTGCGGGCTGTCGCCAAATGGGAGGTAACATGTCGACTTTCATCAAGGATTTCATCGAGCGCGAGATCGTCAATCGGCGCAATTTCCTGCTTGCCACGGCTGCCGGCATGGGGGCGATGGCCGTGCCATTCGCCTTCGGCGGCGGCGCTGCCCGGGCGGCGATCAGCGACCCGGCGATCGCCTGGTCGTACCGCGACCGCGCCTCGGCTTACTGGAACTCGATCGTGTCGGGCGGCGAGGCATTCGTGGAGTCCCTCGGCAAGCCCAAGGATTCCCTCGTCTCGCTGATCAACGAAGGGTCATCCGAAAAGTCGCTGGCCGACATCAAGGCCTTCCTGGCCAAGACCGGCGGCAAGTGCGCTATCGCTTGCGACGCCAATGACAGCCCGAACGCCCGTCCGGTGGTCGAGGCTGTGCGCGACGCCGGCGCCTACATTTCCACGATCTGGAACAAGACCGACGACCTGCACCCGTGGGACATCAGCGACAATTACGTCTCGCACATGACCTGGTCGGACGAGAAGCCGGCCGAGCAGACGGCGCGGATCCTGTTCGACGCCATGGGCGGCAAGGGTGGCGTCGTGCATCTGGGTGGCATTGCCGCCAACAACCCGGCAATCGAGCGTCTGAACGGCTTGAAGAACGCCTTGAAGGACTTTCCCGATATCGAGCTTCTCGATGCCCAGCCCGCCGACTGGGACACGACCAAGGGCACGGAGCTGATGGCGTCTTTCCTGACGCGCTTCGGCGACAAGATCACCGGAGTGCACTGCGCCAACGACAACATCGCCTATGGCGTGATCGAGGCGCTGCGCGCCGAGGGGATCGAGAATATGCCGATCGTCGCCTATGACGGAAATCCGGAAGCCGTGAAGCTGGTGATGGACGGCAAGCTCCTGGCGACCGTCTTCACCAATCCGCACTGGGGCGGCGGCATCACGGCGGCGCTCGCCTATTACGCCGCGACCGGCGCCTTCAAGCCTTCGGAGGAACCGAAGGAGCACCGCGAATTCTACGGCCCGACGGTCCTCGTCACCAAGAAGGACGCCGCGGACTTCAAGGCCAAATATCTGGACGCCGTTCCTTCCTACAATTGGAAGGATTTCTGGGGACCGAGCAACGGCCAGATCAAGTACAAGTGATACGAAGCTCGATCGAGCGGCCCTGAAACGGGCCGCTCCCCCTACACGGCACACTTGGACGGGAGGCCGGAGTTGCCACGCATCCTCACGCGGGAGAACGCGATCCGCTGGGCGCCCTTCATGGTGCTTCTCGCGCTCATAGTGCTGTTCACGGCGATAAACCCCTCATTCCTGTCGCAACGCAACTTCGCGCGCATCGCGATCGCGGCGGCGCCCGCGCTCATGGTGGCGATCGGGGTGACTTTCATCATCGTGATGGGTTCCATCGACCTTTCCATGGAGGGCGTCGTTTCCCTGACGGCCGTCCTTTTTTGCTTCCTGATGCTGGCGCTCGGCGGAACGCTCGCGTCGGGCGGCTGGATCGCAATCCCGGTCATTCTTGCCGTCGGGGCCGCGACCGGCCTGGTGAACGGTTTCATCCACGTCAAGCTGAAGATACCATCCTTCATGGCGAGCCTCGCGCTCGGATTCGTCGGCACGGGCGCCGCGATCCTGCTGACCGGCGGCGACATCGTCAAATTTGACGATCCGACGTTCCGCGCCCTGCTGACCTGGCGCATCCTCGGCTTTCCGCTGATGGTCTATGTCGCGGGCCTCTGCCTCGTCCTCGCCTGGTTCATCCAGTCCCAAACCCGCCTTGGGCGTTACTTTTATGCGGTCGGCGGCGGCGAGGAACTCGCCCATGCCTCGGGCGTGCGGGTGCAGCATGTGAGGATGGCCGGCTTCTCGCTTGCCGGCTTCTTTTACGCGATCGCGGCGATCCTGCAGGTGGCGAAGCTCGGCCAGGCCGAATCCGTCACCGGATCGAACTTCATGTTCATGTCCATCACTTCGGTGGTGGTCGGCGGGGTGGCGCTATGGGGTGGCATCGGCGGCGTGTGGAACACGCTCGTCGGCGTCCTGATCGTCGCCGTCATCAACAACGGCATGGTGGTCATCGGCCTGCCCGATTTCCTGCAGGCCGCCGTTCTCGGGCTGCTGGTCATCATCGCGGTCATCCTGTCGACGGACCGGCGCGCGGTCGCGTTCGTCAAGTGAGGCCGCAATGTATGAATTGAAAGCCGTCGAAAAGAAGTTTCCGGGCGTCCATGCGCTGAAATCGGTCGACTTTTCCATCAGCCGGGGCGAGATCGTCGGGCTGGTAGGCGAGAATGGCGCTGGCAAATCCACGCTCATGAAGGTGATCTACGGCGCCTACCAGCCCGACGGCGGCGAGATGCTCATCGATGGCAAGCCTGTCCGCTTCGGCGGCCCGCGCGACGCCATGGAGCGAGGCATCGGCATGGTGTTTCAGGAGCAATCGCTGATCACCAACCTGTCCGTGATGGAAAACATCTTCCTGGGCTATGAAGACCAGTTCTCACGCTTCGGCGTGGTCAACTGGAAGGCGATGGCCAAAGCCGCCAGGAAGCAGCTTGCAAAGGTCAAGCTCGATATCGATCCGCGCACCATCACCTCAAGCCTTTCCTTCGCGCAGCGCCAGCTTGTGGAACTGGCGAAGGTGCTGACGCTGGAGGAGCGGGTGCAGGGCCATCTGGTCGTCCTGCTCGACGAGCCGACCTCGGTGCTGGCCGAGGAAGAGGTGAAGCTGTTGTTCAAGCTCGTGCGGGAACTGACGACGCGCGCTTCGTTCATCTTCGTATCCCATCGCATGGACGAGGTAATGGAGCTCTCGGACCGCATCTACGTGATGAAGGACGGCCAGGTGGTCGATGTCGTCTCGCGCGGCGCGGCGACGCCGGAGGCGATCCAGCACAAGATGGTCGGCCGCCATGTCGACAAGGAATATTACCGTGAGCAGCGGCAAAAGCCCTACGACGCGACGAGGCCGCTGGTGGAGCTGTCGGGCGTGGACCTGCCGGGACGGGTTCACGATATCTCGCTGACGCTGCATGCCGGCGAGGTCCTGTGCCTGGTCGGCACCGAGGGCTCCGGCCGCGAAGCGATCCTTCGAACAATCTACGGCATGCGCACGCCCACCAAGGGCACGCTGAAGATCAAGGGCGAGACCGTCTCCAGGCTGACCGCCCGCGGAGCGGTGGAGCGCGGCGTCGGCTATGTGCCGCGCGAGCGCAAGATCGAGGGCATCGTGGCCGGCATGAATGTCTACGAGAACATGACGCTCTCGCAAATGCCGCACTACGCGCGGATGGGCTGGCTCGACGTGGCCGACGAGCGGGCCCTGGCCAGGAAATGGATCGGCAAGCTCGCCATCAAGGCAAGCTCCGAATATGCCGACTGCGGCAACCTTTCCGGCGGCAACCAGCAGAAGGTCGTGCTCGCCAAATGGCGGTCGGGCGGCTCCGACATCATGCTGCTCGATCATCCGACCCGAGGCCTGGACATCGGCGCCAAGGAGGATGTGTACGACATGATCAGGGAGATGTGCGACGACGGGGTCGGCGTTGTCCTGGTCGCCGACACGCTCGAAGAGGCGATCGGCCTCTCCCACACCATCGTCGTCATCAAGGACGGCGAGATCCAGAAGCGCTTCGACTGCGTGCCCGGTTCCAAGCCGACGCTCTACGACCTTCTGCACTACATGATCTGAGAGGCCTCCATGGACATCCAACGCCTCAAGCCGCACTTCCCCTGGATCACTCTTCTGGTCCTGGTCACGATCGTCGGCATCGCTGATCCGAGCTTCCTCAAGCCGGCCAATCTGCTGAGCCTTGCAGGCGATATCGTGCCGCTGTTCATCATGGCGCTGGGACTGACCTTCGCCATCTACATCGGCGGCATCGACCTGTCGGCACAGTCGATGGCGAACATGATCACCGTCGTCGCCTCGGTCTACCTGGCGCCGCTGGGGATCTGGGTCGCGGGACTCTGCATCCTTGCCGGATTCACGCTGGGAACACTCTCCGGCTACCTGACAACCCGCATGTATGTCCCATCCTTCATCTCCACGCTGGCCGTCGGCGGCATCTGCTTCTCGGTGGCGCAATGGCTTTCCGGCAACCGCGCCCTGAACATGGACGCCACCCAGCGCAACGAGACGTTCGGCTGGATGATCGGTCGAACCGGCGTCGTGCCGCACGAGCTCTTCATCGCCATCGGCCTGCTGGCGATCTGCCTGCTCATAGAACGGCGAACGGTCCTCGGACGCGCGCTGAAGGCCGTGGGCGCCGGCGAACTGGCCGCGGCCGCGTCCGGTCTCAACGTCGCCCGTTACAAAATCCTCGCCTTTGCGATATCCGGAGGGCTGGCCGCGGTGGCCGGGCTGCTGTTCTCCGTCAAGCTGTCGGGCGGCGCGCCGACGATCGCCAACGGCTTCCTGCTGCCGGCCATCGTCGCGGTGCTTGTCGGCGGAACGCCGCTGACGGGCGGCGTCGGCGGTGTGCTCAATACCGCGATCGGCACACTGATCGTGGCGGTCATCCGCGCCTCGATGCTCTATTTCGGCATCGCGGCGACGCAGCAACAGATGGTGTTCGGCCTGGTGCTGATCGCAGCCATCGCCTTGACCATCGACCGCTCCAAGCTTCGCACGGTGAAGTGAGATGGCAACAATGCGCGCCGCCGTCCTGACCGCTCCGCACCGTTTCGACCTGCGCGAGGTCGCCGTTCCGGAAGTGGGATCCGACGACGCCTTGATCCGTGTCCAGCGGACCGGCATATGCGGCACCGATATTCATATGTTCAACGGTCACTATGCGGCCGATCGGCTGCCGTTGGTGCCGGGCCACGAGTTCGCCGGGACGGTCGCCGCGACAGGCGAGCGTGTGAAGCATATCAAGCCAGGCACGACCTGCGTCGCGGACATCAATGTCGGCTGTGGCCAGTGCTATTGGTGTCGCCGCAACGAGATCCTGAACTGCCCGACCATGACGCAGGTGGGCATCGGGCGCGACGGCGCCTTCGCCGAATATGTGTGCGTGCCGGCCAGGCTTGTCATACCGGCTCCGGACGATGTGCCGGTCGAGGTGCTTGCCCTGACGGAGCCGGTGTCCTGCGTGGTGCGGGCCGCGCGCAAGGCGCATGCGAGTTTCGGCCAGTCCGTCGTGATCCTCGGCGCGGGACCAATCGGCAATCTGCATGTCCAGATGATGCGCCTGTGCGGCGCCGCGCCAATCATCGTCGCCGACCTGTCGGAAGACCGTTGCCGCCTTGCCCTTGAAGCCGGTGCGGATGCAGCTGTCGCCGATCCTGCCCAACTCAAGGCGGAGGTCCTGAAAAGGACCGGCGGGCGCGGCGCGGATCTCGTGATCGAGAGCGTCGGTTCGCCGCGGCTTTACACGCTCGCTTTCGAGCTCATCCGCAAGGGCGGCCATGTCGCCTTCTTCGGCCTCACCGGACCCAACGACACAGTGCCGGTCCACATCCTGCGCACCATCCTCGAGGAGAACAGTCTCAAGGGCTCGGTCGCCGGCATGGGCGAAGACATGCACGATGCGCTGGCGCTCTTGTCGCATGGCCGGTTCCGGACCGAGGCGTTCACACGCGCGACCTTCCCGCTCGACGACATCCAGCGCGCCTTCGAGACCCTGGCCGAGCGGCCTCGAGATCTCAAGACGCAAATCATTTTGAACTAGGCGCCGGCGCGACCCGCCTGCCACGGTGGCGGGCGGCCGGCGCACCGCCAGAACGGAGGCATTCCATGCTCGATTTCACCGACCGCGCAACCCTGCCGGATGCACCACGCGAATTCGGGTTCTGGTCGGACGGAACCTGGCGCAAGGGCGGCGCTTTGTTCGAGCGCCGGTCGCCGGGCCACGGCGTGCCGGTGACGCTCACGCCCAGATGCACGGTGGACGACCTCAATGCCGCCGTCGCGGCGGCGCGCCGCGCATTCGAGGATCGCCGGTGGGCCGGACTCTCAGGCGCCGACCGCGCGGCAGTGCTTCTGAGGGCAGCTGAGATCCTGCGCCGCCGCCGCGACGAAATCGCCTATTGGGAAGTCCTCGAGAACGGCAAGCCGATCTCCCAGGCGCGCGGCGAGATCGATCACTGCATTGCCTGCTTCGAGGTCGGGGCGGGCGCCGCAAGGCTGTTGCATGGCGACAGCTTCAACAATCTCGGCGATGGCCTTTTCGGCATGGTGCTGCGCGAGCCGGTTGGCGTGGTCGGGCTGATCACGCCATGGAATTTCCCGTTCCTGATCCTGTGCGAACGCATTCCCTTCATCCTGGCCAGCGGATGCACCGTGGTCGTCAAGCCTTCGGAGGTCACGTCGGCGACCACGCTGCTGCTCGGCGAGATTCTTTCCGAAGCCGGCGCGCCGGACGGCGTCTACAACGTCGTCACCGGATCGGGCCGGACGATTGGCCAAGCCCTGAGTGAGCATCCCGATGTCGACATGCTGTCCTTTACCGGTTCGACATCCATCGGACGCTCATGCGTCCATGCGGCGGCCGACTCGAACTTCAAGAAACTCGGCCTGGAACTGGGCGGCAAGAATCCGATCATCGTCTTCGCGGACAGCGACCTCGAGGACGCGGCGGACGGCGCGGCCTTCGGCATAAGCTTCAACACGGGCCAGTGCTGCGTGTCGTCGAGCCGCGTCATCGTGGAGCGCTCGGTCGCTCGCGAGTTCGAGGAAATCCTCGCGGCCAAGATGACCAGGATCGTCGTCGGCGATCCGCTGCAGACGAAGACGCAGGTGGGAGCCATCACCACCGATGCGCAGAATTCAACCATCCTGAGCTATATCGACAAGGGCAAGGCCGAAGGGGCAACGCTTGTCGCCGGCGGGCAGGCGCTGGATATCGGCGGCGGTCAGTATATCGCGCCGACACTGTTTTCCGGGGTCACGCCCGGAATGTCGATTGCCCGCGACGAAATCTTCGGGCCCGTCCTGTCGTCCTTCCATTTCGACACAGTCGAGGAGGCCATCGGCCTCGCCAACGACACGGTGTATGGCCTGGCTGCCAGCGTGTGGACAAAGAACATCGACAAGGCGCTGGTGGTGACGCGGCGCGTGCGCGCCGGCCGGTTCTGGGTGAACACGATCATGGCCGGAGGGCCGGAAATGCCGCTCGGCGGGTTCAAGCAGTCCGGCTGGGGAAGAGAGGCCGGAATGTACGGCGTAGAGGAATACACACAGGTGAAGTCCGTCCACGTCGAGATCGGCAAACGTGCGCATTGGATCAAGTGATGACGACAGGTTTCGACTATGTGATTGTCGGCGCTGGCTCTTCGGGCTGCGTGCTCGCCGCGCGCCTGTCCGAGAATCCGGCAGTCCGCGTCTGCATAATCGAGGCCGGAGGCAAGGACAGCCATCCCTACATCCACATGCCGGTCGGCTTCGCCAAAATGACCACCGGACCGCTCACCTGGGGCCTGGTGACGGCTCCGCAGAAGCACGCGGACAATCGCGAGATCCTCTACGCGCAGGCAAAGGTGCTGGGCGGCGGCTCGTCGATCAATGCCGAGGTCTATACACGAGGCCACGAGACCGACTACGACCGGTGGGCGAACGAGGAAGGCGCGGATGGCTGGGCGTTCAAGGACGTGCGGAAGTATTTCCTCCGTTCCGAGGGCAACAGCATGTTCTCCGGCAGGCTCCACGGCACCGACGGACCGCTCGGCGTGTCGAACATACCAGATCCGAACGTCGTCTCGCGCGCCTTCGTCCAGAGCTGCCAGGAATACGGGCTGCCCTACAATCCGGACTTCAACGGCGCGAAGCAGGAAGGCGCCGGCATCTACCAGACCACGACGCGCAACGCCCGCCGCTGCTCGGCCGCCGTGGGCTACCTCAAGCCTGCCCTGGCGCGCCCGAACCTCACGCTGATCACGGGGGCGCTGGTCCACCGCGTCGTCTTCAAGGGCCGCCGGGCCGTTGGCGTCGAATGCTCGGTCGGCGGCTCGCTGAAGGTCATAAATGCCGACAGCGAAGTGCTGGTCACATCGGGAGCGATAGGAACGCCGAAGCTGATGATGCTGTCCGGCATCGGCCCTGCCGAGCACCTGCGCCAACAAGGTATCGAGACGATCCAGGACCTCCCGGGCGTCGGGCAGAACCTGCAGGATCATTTCGGCATCGACATCGTGGCCGAGCTGAAAGGCCATGATTCACTCGACAAGTACAACAAGATGCATTGGATGCTGTGGGCCGGCATCCAATACATGCTGTTCAAGACCGGCCCGATAACGTCGAACGTGGTCGAGGGCGGCGCCTTCTGGCATTCCTCGGGGAACCATGCCGGAGCGATTCCCGATCTGCAGTTCCATTTCCTGGCCGGAGCCGGCGCGGAAGCGGGCGTGCCGTCGGTCCCGAAGGGATCGTCCGGCATCACGTTGAACAGCTACACGCTGCGCCCGAAATCGCGTGGGAGCGTGACGCTCCGTTCGCCGGATCCGCGCGACAATCCGGTCGTCGATCCCAATTTCCTCGCGGACCCGGACGACCTCAGAGTGTCGGTCGAAGGCATCAAGATCAGCCGGGAGATATTCAATCAGCCTTCGCTGCGAAAATTCATCAAGGAACTCCGTTTCCCTGACACAAATGTGCGCTCGCAATCAGACTATGAAGCCTATGCGCGACGTTACGGCCGCACCTCGTATCACCCGACCTGCACCTGCAAGATGGGGAAGGATGCGATGTCCGTGGTCGACCCTCAACTGCGCGTGCACGGGTTGGACGGCATCCGCATCTGCGACAGCTCGGCGATGCCGTCCCTGGTCGGCTCAAACACCAATGCGGCGACTATCATGATCGGCGAGCATGCGTCGGACCTGATCCGAGGCAACCGCTAGCATTTGCCGGTCACTTCGGATCGCTCTTGGCGATCGCGCGCCTAAAGCGCGTCGCGCTGACCGGATTCAGGCGACGCGCTTTAAGTCTTTGCTTTGATGCATGTCGTTATCCCAGAACCGCTGCGCACTTCTGGGCGACATGCATTAGGCGTCGAAATCCGGCGCATAGGGGATCAGCCGCTTGCCGACAACGCGATAACCGACGGCATTCATGGCGTCGATGCGGTCCATGTCGATACTCGACAAGGTGAAGTCCATCACCTCGAAATTGGAGCGGATGTTGTCCGGCTTGGTGGACATCGTGTTGATCGGCAAACCCTTCTGCAGGATCCAGCGCAGCACGACCTGGGCGGCCGACTTGCCGTATGCGGCGCCGATATCGGCGAAAAGCGGATGCTTGAAGACCTCGCCGCGCGCGACCGAGCAGTAGGACGACAAAGGGATACCCGTTTCACTCGCGGCCGCCAGCAGCTTGCGCTGGTCAAGAAGCGGATGGAATTCCACCTGATTGGTCACGAGCGGCACGCCGGTAATCTGCCTCGCCTCTCGCATCATCGCCGCTGTGTAATTCGAAACGCCGATGGTGCCGGCGAAACCCCGCTCCTGAGCTTCCTGAAGCAGTTCCAGGGAAAGCTCGATATTGCCTCCAGGCGCCGGCCAGTGAAGCAAAAGGATGTCGACGCGATCCAACCTCAGATCCCGCAAGGACTGTTCGACGGACGGCATGAACCGTTCCCGCGAGAAGTTCTCTACCGTGACCTTTGTCGTGATGCAGAGCTCGTCCCTGGCTATGCCGCTCTCGGCCAAGGCCAGGCCAGTGTCGGCTTCATTGCCATAGGCCTGAGCCGTGTCGAACGCGCGGTAACCTGCATCGATCGCAGCCGCGATCGCAGCGCGCAGCGTATCCCCCTTAAGGGGGAAAGTTCCAAACATCCGCTGGTTCGTCTTCTGAAACATGATGTTCATCGAAATCCTCCCACCTGGTTGCCGTCGGCGCGGAGCTTGCCTTGCAAGCCGCAGGCGGCTATATCACGTTTATAACTATCTAGTTACTTATTGCCAAGCCTTATGGAGAGGTAGCGTGAGCAAGGTCAGGTCCGCAGCGGAGGCTGTCGCCGCGATAGGCGACGGAGCGGTGGTAGCGGTCAATTCGTCGTCCGGTCTGCTTTGCCCGGATGCCGTTCTGGAAGCCCTTGGCAAACGTTTCCTGGCCGAAGGGGCACCGCGCAACATCACCACCATCCATCCGATTGCCGCTGGCGACATGTTCGGCACCAAGGGGGTCGATCACATCGCCCTGCCGGGCTTGATCAGCCGCATCATCGGCGGCTCATATCCCTCAGGACCGACCAACGCCGAGCCCCCGCTGATCTGGCAGCGTATCCTTGCCGAGGATGTGGCGGCCTGGAACTTCCCCTCCGGGATCGTGTTCGACATGCTGCGCGACGGCGCGGCGCAGCGTCCGGGTGTGTTGACCAAGGTCGGCATGGAGACATTTGTCGATCCGATGCTCGAGGGCGGAGCCATGAACGCTTCGGCCCGGAAGGCGCCAATCGTGCGGCGCGTCGAATTCAACGGCGAGACCTGGCTTCACTTCCCTCCCCTCCGGCCGGATGTGGCGATCATCCGCGCGACTACCGCCGACGAGAAGGGAAACCTCACCTTCGAGCAGGAAGGCGCGACGCTCGGCGCCATGGAAATGGCGCTTGCGGCGCGCAACTGCGGCGGCATCGTCATTGCCCAGGTCAAGCGCGTCGCGGCTCAGGGCACGCTGCGGCCGCATGATGTACATGTGCCCGGTATCCTGGTGGATTTCATCGTCGAGGCGCCGGACCAGCTGCAGACCACGGCGACGGCTTACGACCCGGCGATATCAGGAGAACTGTTCCGGCCGCTGCACACATTCCGCACGCCGGAATACAATGTCTCCAAGGTCATCGCGCGCCGCGTCGCGCAGGAGCTTCGAGCGGGCTGGGCGGTCAATATCGGATTCGGAATCTCCGCCAACGTGCCTCGCATCCTGATCGAAGAGGGCCTGCACGGCGCCGTCACCTGGGTGATCGAGCAAGGGCCGGTGGGCGGCGTGCCGTTGCTCGACTTCAAGTTCGGCTGCGCCTCGAACGCGGAGGCCTTCGTCGCCTCCCCGCACCTTTTCACCTATTTCCAGGCCGGAGGCTTCGACTGCTCCTTGCTGTCGTTCCTCGAAATCGGCTCCGATGGATCGGTCAACGTCTCGCGGCTTTCCTCGACCCCGCATCGCACCGCCGGCGCCGGCGGCTTCGTGGACATCACCTCGCGGGCGCGCAAGATCGTGTTCTCCGGCAACTTCAACGCCGGCGCGAAGATGCGGCTGGAGAACGGCGAGCTGATCATCGACAACGAAGGCAAGGTCGCAAAGATCGTACCGAAGGTGGACCAGGTCAGCTTCTCAGGCGCGCGCGCCGTCAGCCAGGGCCAGGACGTCACCTATGTGACGGAAAGATGCGTCATCCGCCTGACGACGGATGGCCTGGTCGTCGCCGAGATAGCCCCCGGGCTCGACCTGGAACGCGACGTCCTGCGGCAGGCGGCGGCTCCTCTCCTGGTCTCGCCGGCACTGAAGCTGATGGACGCGGCGCTGTTCCTCGACCAGCCGATGGGGTTGCGGCTGTGAGCGATCCCCGTCTCTACCTCAGCTTCGACGGAGCGGTCGCGCGTATGACCATCCGCCGGCCTGAGAAGCTCAATGCGCTCGATGCCGCGATGGTCGATGCGCTCGTGCCGCTGTGCAGGGCGGTGGAGCGTTCCGCGGCGAAGGTGCTGATCCTGACCGGCGACGGCGAGAAGTCGTTCTCCGCGGGCGGCGACGTCGCCGCCTGGAGCGCGCTCGACCCGGCGGAGTTCGCGCGCCACTGGATCCGCGACGGCCATGCCGGCTTCGACGCGCTCGCCAGGCTTTCGCAACCGGTCATTGCCGTCCTCAACGGCCATTGCCTTGGCGGAGGCCTGGAACTTGCGGCCTGCGCCGACTATCGGATCGCCGAGAGCCACGCCCGCATCGGTCTGCCTGAAACCGGCCTTGGGATCACACCGGGCTGGTCGGGCACCCAGCGCACGGCTCGCCGTTTTGGCACCCAGTTGATCCGGCGCATGGCGCTCTTCGGCGAGGTCTATTCCGCCGACGAGGCCTTGAGATTGTCGCTTGTCGACAAGGTCGTCGGCAAGGGTGATGGCCTCGCGGCGGCCGAACAGCTTGCCGCTATCGTCGCAGGCAGGTCAGCTACCGCCACGGAGCTTGCCAAAATGCTCATCAACGCTGCCGAAGGCGAGGAACGGGAGCGTGTCCTGGATGCGTTTGCCGGACGTATCGCCGCCGGCAGCGACGACCTTCGGGCGGGCCTGGCTGCCTTCCGGGAAAAGGGCCGCCGGTCGAGAGACTGACCCCGGGACCGATCTGAACGCGGTAGAAGTCTGTTCGCGAGGTGGCGGCTGACCGCTCAACAGTCCCTTGAACCAGATATTACCGGACGCTGCCCGGCTATCCAGCCTCTGTCTTCAACAAACGGAGCGGAAGCGCTCCAGGCAGGCGTCCAGCACGTACCCAGGGTCACGCTTCCACCAGTTCTGCGCCGAGAACACCTCCACTTCGCATGGTCCGTCATAGCCGGCCGCTTCCACCGCCGCGCGGATCGCCTTCAGGTCGGCCACGCCGTCTCCCATCATGCCGCGGTCGAGCAGCACATCGCGTGTTTGCGCCAGCCAATCGCAAAGGTGGTAGCCGAAAATGCGTCCCGGCCCAGCCCGCAGCAATTCGCCGGCTAGCGTGCGATCCCACCAGACATGGTACACGTCGGCCGCGACGCCAACGTTGGGCGCATCGATGGCAAGGCAAAGATCGACCGCGTCGCGCATCGTCACCAGGCAGGAGCGGTCGCCACCATAAACCGGATGCAGCGGCTCCAGCGCCAGGCGAACGTTGCTGGCCGCCGCGTAGGCCGCGGCTTCGGCGACACGATCCGCGACCAGCTTGAGGCTCTCGCCGATGCCTTTCGTTCCTGGCTCGACCCCACCGCAAACGATGGTCAGAACAGGCGCGCCGAGACCGGCGGCCATGTCGATCGCGGCGCGGAAATCGTCCATGATCGCCGCGCGGTCGGGCAGCGCCAGCGGGCCGGTGAGGTAAGGCGCGCGGCACAGGCCGACGACACTCAGGCCGGCCGCGCGGACCCGCTCGCCGATCTCGACAGCACGGCCGCCGATTTCGCGACGCCAGAAGACAATCCCGCGTATACCGCGCTCGGCGCATGCATCGACGACTCGCTCGATCGGCCAGCCCGCCCCGTGCCCGTCCAGATTATGGCCGAGCGTCGCTGTGTTCAGCGCCAGTGCGGAATGTTCGTTCGCAAAATCGCGCATAGTGCTGTTCAGAGACCGTAAAGGGCAAGCAGCTTGCGCATCCGTGCGGCAGCCAGTTCAGGATCCGCCAGGAGGCCGCAGCCGTCGGCCAGCTTGAACACTTCCACGAAATAGGGCAGCGGCCGCATCGACTGGGCGCCCCCCAGCATGATGAAATGATCCTGGAACCCGTTCAGCCAGGCGAGGAACACCACCCCCGTCTTGTAGTATTGGGTGGGCGCTCGAAAGATCAGGCGCGCGAGCGGCACGGTAGGATCCAGCGCGGCGTGGAACCCCTGGCCATCGCCCCGGCCGAGCCGATCGATGGCGTAGGCGGCGGCCGGCGCCAAGGGATCGAAGATACCAAGCAGAGCGTGCGAGAACCCCTGTTCGTCACCCGCGATCAGCTCCGGATAATTGAAGTCGTCGCCGGTATACATCTTCACGCCGGCGGGCAGACGGCGGCGCATCGCGATTTCCTTCTCCTTGTCGAGGAGGGAAATCTTGATGCCGTCGACGCTAGCGGTGTTGTTTCCGATGATCGCCAAGACCGTCTCGAGCGCATCCTCGAAGCGGCCGGCCCCCCAATAACCCTTGAGGGCCGGATCGAACATCTCTCCCAGCCAGTGCAGGATCACCGGCCTGTCGCAGCGCGCGAGCACATCGCCATAGATCGAAACATAATCCTCGGGCGAACGCGCCACGGCCGCCAATGCCCGGCTGGCCATGACGATCAATCTGCCGTCGACCTTCTGGATGGCCTCTAGCTGCTCGAAATAGGCTCGGCGAACATCGTCGAGCGTGCGTGCATCGGCCGGTCCGAGCTGATCGGTGCCGGCGCCGTTGAAGACGAGCGCGTCGGGCAGCTCGCTCCTGGTCCTGCGGATGAGTTCCAAGGCCGAAGGCCAGTCGAGGCCCATGCCACGCTGCGCGGTGTCCATCGCCTCGGCAATGCCGAGGCCGAGGCCGTGAAGATGGCGCCTGAATGCCATCGTGGCCTTCCAGTCGATGGCGGCGGGGCCGCCAGGATCGCTGAAGCTGAAAGGATCCGCCACAACATGGGCCGCCGACAGCACGCTACGTGGCGCATCGGAGGGCAATCGCGCGGCCGGAATCGTCTTGCCCTGAAGCCGGTAGTCGGAAAGTCTGCCCGTGTTATCCGGCAGTTGGATGATCATGGCGTTCTCCCTGACGATATGCCGCAGTCAGAACCGCGGCACCAGCATGCCCGCGTCGACGGCAATGACGTGGCCGGTCGTATAGGGCAGCTCGCCCGTGGCGAGCGTCGCCATGACGCGACCGACATCTTCCGGCTTGCCGAGGCGGCGGATCAATGTCAGCCCCTCCTCGTCGATGCGGCGCTGGTAAGTCTCGCTGACCGCCTTGGTCATGGCCGTTTCGATCAGGCCAGGCCTGATGTCGTAGACGGCGATGTTCTCGCGGCCGAGGCGGACGGCGAAGACCTGGCTGACCATCGCGGACCCGGCCTTGGACACGCAATATTCGGCGCGCGGCTCCGCCACCGCCGTGGCATTGGAGGAAGAGACGTTGATCAGGCTGTAGAAGCGGCCGTCATCGCGCTCGCGGGCAAGCAGCCGCCTGGCCCAACGCTGCGACAGGAAGAACTGCGCCTTGGTGTTGATTGCCTGGCAGCGGTCGTAGCTCTCCTCCGTGACGTCGAGCGGGTCGCCGCGCGAGATTACCGACACGCCGGCATTGTTGATCAGCGTCGACAGGGGACCGATGGCGGCCTCGGCGGCTTCGAGCATGCTTTCGTGGCCGCCCAGATCGGCAACGTCGCCCGCGACACGCGCGACCGGGCCGCCGAGCGCAGCGACGGCGGCTTCGGCGGCTTTCAATTCCTCGTCATCGGACGGGCCGTTGAGCGCCACGCCGAACCCGCGCCGGGCGAGCTCCAATGCCGCCGCAAGCCCGATGCCGCGGCTCGATCCCGTGACGAAGGCTGCATGACGCGATCCGGCACTCACGCCCGGGCTCCATGCTTGAGGAGCTCGCGGGCGATGATCATGCGCTGGATCTGGTTGGTGCCTTCATAGATCTGGGTGATCTTGGCATCCCGATAGAGGCGCTCGACCTCGAAGCCGCGTATGTAGCCGGAGCCGCCGAAGACCTGCACGGCATCGGCGGTGCGCGCCACGGCTATGTCTCCCGCGAAACATTTGGCGATCGAGCAGGCCTTGGTTGCATTCTCCCCCGCATCGATCTTCTCGGCGGCGCTGCGCACGAGCAGACGGGCCGCCTCGATGTCCTTCGCCATGTCGGCAAGCAGCCACTGCACGCCCTGGAAATCGGCAATCGGCTTTCCGAACTGACGCCGCTGCTGGGCATAGTCGACCGCCGCCTCAAGCCCGGCCTGCGCTATGCCGACAGCGAGCGAAGCGATGCCGACACGCCCCTTGTCGAGCACGCTCATCATCATGTGGAAACCGCGACCTTCTTCGCCCAGCAGCGCTTCGGGACCCAGGACGACATCGTTGAAATTAAGCGCGCCGACCTGGCTGGCCCGCTGACCCATCTTATGTTCCTTCGGACCGCGCTCTATTCCCTTGGCGTGCAGGTCGACGATGAAGATCGACATGCCGCGATGGCCCGCGTCCTTGTCGGTGCGCGCCAGCACGAAACCGACGTCGGCGACCGGCGCGTTGTGGATCCAGATCTTGCCGCCGTTCAGCCGCCATCCGTGCCCGTCGCGCCTCGCGGTGGTGCGTATCCCGGAAACATCGGTCCCGGCTTCCGGCTCGGTGATGCAGTAGGCAGCCTTCTTCTCGGCGCGCATGGCCGGACCCAGCCATTGCTGCCGCTGCGCCTCGCTGCCATGCTGGACAAGCAAGGTGCTGATCAGCTCGACGAGGCCGCATTGATCGGCGACCGACGCATAGCCGCGCGACAGCTCTTCCATGACCAGCGCATAGGTAAGCGTGTCGAAGCCGGGACCGCCCATGGCTTCCGGAACGCCGATACCGAAGAGACCGAGCTCGCCCATCTGCTCATATATCTCGCCAGGAAAGCGCTCATCCCGATCAAGCGCCTCGGCAACCGGACGAATGACATCCTCGGCAAACTGGCGCGCCATCTCGCGCACCTGCTGCTGCGTTTCGCTCAGCGGCACGGCCGACCTCCCTATGTAACTATCTAGTTACTCCTACGCTGGAATCGTCGGCGGCGTCAAGCGGCGGACTTCGCATCGCCATGCGTTGCCGTTACAAGTGCTTGCGGCCTCGGTCGAACTTAACTAGAAATAACTAGATGGTTACTAAGGGAGGATATCATGAAGCCATCTGACAAGCGCGTATTCGGCCGGTCCGGCCTCAACGTTACGGCCTTCGCGTTCGGAACCGCTCCTATCGGCAATTTCCTTCAGCCCATAGACGAGCAGACCGCGGATGCCATGATTCAGACCGCATGGGACGCGGGCATACGTTTCTACGACACGGCGCCGATGTACGGCCACGGCCTTTCCGAACTGCGGGCCGGGCATTCGCTGCGCTGGAAGAAGCGCGACGAGTTCGTCCTCGCCAGCAAGGTGGGCCGGCTGCTGAAGCCCGCGAAACGCTCCGAGATCGACTTCGCGCCGTGGTCGAATGCCGCGCCGAACACCATGAATTTCGATTACTCCTACGACGGCACAATGCGGTCGTTCGAGGATTCGCTGCAGCGACTGGCGCTTGAACACATCGACATGCTGTTCATCCATGACATCGATCGGTTCACCCGTGGCGACGAGCAGCCGGAGGTCTTCCGGCAGGCGATGGATGGCTGCTGGCGGGCGTTGGAGCAGCTGCGTTCGGAAGGCGTCGTGAAGGCGATCGGCGTTGGGGTCAACGAATGGCAGGTTTGCCACGAGGCGCTGAAGCAGCGCGACTTCGACTGCTTCCTGCTGGCGGGCCGCTATACGCTGCTCGAACAGGAAGCCCTCGACGAGTTCCTGCCGCTTTGCGTCGAGCGCGGCGCGGCGGTGCTGGTCGGCGGAGGCTTCAATTCCGGCATCCTGGCCACGGGCGCCGTTCCCGGCGCGAAGTACAATTATTCACCGGCGCCAAAGCCCGTCATGGAGAAAGTGGCAAGGATCGAGGAGGTCTGCCGCGCGCATGGCGTGCCGCTGCCGGCCGCCGCCTTGCAGTTCGTGGTGGCGCACCCTGCTATCCCCTCCTTCTGCGCCGGCACCCGTACCGTCCAGCAACTCGAACAGAACCTGGCCTGGTTCAGTTACCCGATCCCTGGCGAGTTCTGGCGAGACCTCAAGAAGAACGGGCTGTTGCGAGAGGATGCTCCGGTGCCGGCATGAGCGCCGACGCGCCAGGGAAACCGCTCACCGACTTCGAGCTAAGCTACGAAGAGTCGAGGTCGGCGATCATTTCGAAACGCCCTCCAGGGACGTGACGGCGGCCGTCATAGAGGCGTTCGCGGAAAGACCCGTGACCGGTTCGAAATCCACATGAGCGACGAGGCCGCGCTTCGGCACGGCTTCGGCGGCGCGCGTGGCGCATGGCCTGCTTGTGCTGTCTCTTGTCGATGGTCTGAAGAACAATGGCGTCGCCCGATTCCGGGCGGGGCGAGCAGTTCCACCTACCCTCTGACGAGTTCGTCCCGATTTATCCTCATGCCGCTTCGCGCGTCGAATAGATGGACCTTCGAAACCATCACCTCCAACCCAACCTCTTGATCGCGCTTGAACGGCGGCTGATCCCGAACTTCGGCCACGAACTCGACCCCGCTTGTCCTCAACGTCAGTTCCTGAGCCTCTCCTGTCGGCTCCACCACCTGGACGTTTGCCCTCGCGTGATCGCCCCCGACGATGATGTGCTGGGGACGTATCCCGTAAATCACCTCTTGTGCGCCGTGGAACTCCAGACCTTTGGGCAATGGCAGGCGAAGGCCTGAACCGGCTTCGAACGCGCCGTTGTCGATGCGACCTTCGATGAGATTCATTTCCGGGGAGCCGATAAAGCCCGCGACGAACAGATTGGCCGGTTTCTCGTAGAGTTCGGAAGGGGTGCCGATCTGTTCGATTCGGCCCTTGTTCAGGACCACGATGCGGTCGGCGAGCGTCATCGCCTCGGTCTGGTCATGCGTGACGTAGATGCTGGTGCGGCCGAGCCGCTGGTGCAGCTTCTTGATCTCGGCACGCATCTTCACGCGCAGCTTGGCGTCGAGATTGCTGAGCGGCTCGTCGAACAGGAAGGCCGAGGGCGCGCGCACAATCGCGCGCCCCATGGCGACACGCTGGCGCTGGCCGCCGGACAGCTGACGCGGCATGCGGCCAAGCAGGTCCTGCAGACCGAGGATTTCGGCAGCCGCCTTCACCCTGGAGACGATCTCCTCCCTGGGAACTTTGGCCAGCCGAAGCGCGAAGCTCATATTGTCGGCCACGCTCATATGCGGATAGAGGGCGTAGCTCTGGAAGACCATCGCTATGTCGCGCGACTTGGCGGGCATCTCGTCGACGACGCGCCCGCCGATGCGGATCTCACCAGTCGTATGCTCTTCGAGCCCCGCGATGATGCGCAGGAGCGTTGACTTGCCGCAGCCCGACGGACCGACAAGGACCACGAACTCGCCGCTGGCGATTTCGATGTTGACGTCGCGCAGAACTTCCACCACGCCGAAGCTCTTGCCGAGCTGTTCTATCTCGATTGCGGACACCTATTCTTCTCCCGTACCGGCGCGGCTCATTTTCCTTGGGCCTGCCGCCATGCGCGGTATTCGGCCTCGCCCTCGGGGCTCAACGGATAATATTTCCGCAGGTCTCCTCCTTGCGCGAGCCGCGCGCGCGAAAACTCCTCCCACTCGATATGCGCGCCGGCGAGCTCGACCAATTTGGGGGCAAGGGCGACCGGCACGACGACCACGCCATCGTCGTCGGCGACGATGATGTCGCCGGGGATTACCAGCACGTTCGAGCAGGCGATCGGAATGTTGACGGCAAAGGGGACGATGTTGGTCTGGGCGTGGAAATTCGGGGTGACGCCCCTCACCCAGATGCCGATATCGAGCGCTGCCGCCTGGGCGGAATCGCGAATGCAGCCGTCGACGACGACGCCGGCGCCGCCACGCCCGGCGAAATAGGTCAGCATCATCTCGCCGAAGATGCCGCTGCCCAGATCGCCGCGGGCGTCGACCACCACCATGTCGCCGGGCTGGGTGGGATAAAGCACGTGACGGTGCAGTTGCCGCTCCGGCTCCTCATACTCCGTCTCGTTGTAAAGATCCTCGCGCTTCGGCATGCACTGGAGCGTGAGGGCTGGCCCTGCCGCCGCGCTGCCGGAACGCAAGGGACGCGGCCCGCGGATCTGCGGGTCGCGAATGCCCATCTTGTGGTAGAGTTCGCTGGCCAGCGTCGCCGAACCGATCGCCGCCAGCGCGTCGACCAATTCTCGTGGCGGCCGAGAAATGTCCTGTATCGCCGGTATCTGGTCAGCTTGCATTCCGTTCCTCCAATGCGCGGCGAGGTGCGAACCTCGCCAATCGTCACTCAGTTGCGTTCAACCATCGTTCCAGCCGTTCAACCGCGAACCGCACCAGTCGTCAGGCCTTTGACCAGCAGCCCCTGGGCGAACCAGACGAACACCAAGGTCGGGATGACCATGAGCACGCCGGCGGCCGACATGGCGCCCCAGTCGATGCCGTACTGCGAGACGAAATTGGTGAGCCCGACGGGCAGCGTCTGCGCCGCCTTGCTCGAAGTCAGGGTCAAGGCGAGCAAGAGGTCGTTCCATGTGAAGAGGAAGGTGATCACGGCGCTGGCGCCGATGCCCGGCGCAATCAGCGGCGCCACGATCTGGACCAGCGTGCGCACGGTGCCGGCGCCGTCCGACTGGGCGGCCTCCTCGATCTCCTTCGGCACATCCTGGATGAAGCCCAGAAGCAGCCAGATGGCGACGGGCAGCTTGGCCGCGGTATGGCTGAGAATCAGCGCCCAGACGGTGTCAAGCAGCCCCATGGCGGCGAACACGGCGAAGAGCGGGATGGCAAGCGCGATGACCGGGATCATGCGCATGATCAAAAGCAGCCCGAAGATCAGCATGGCGCCCGGCATCCTGAAGCGCGACAGCGCATAGGCGCAGGGTATGGCCAGCAGATGGACGAGGACGACCGTCGCCACCGAGACGATGACGGTGTTCCAGACATAGCCCATCGTGTCGTACTGGGCGAAGACCGCGACATACTGCGTCAGCGTCGCGGTCTCGGGGATGATGTGCACCGGAACCGAGAAGATGTCGGCCGAGCTGCGGATCGAGGTCAGGAACAGCCACACCAGCGGAAAGACGGTGAGCGCGACTGTCAGGACCAGCGCCACATACTGACCTGCGATCGCCGCCGTGAACCGGCGGCGCCGGCGCTTTGGCATGGAACGTGCGCCGACGATGACGGCTTCGGTCATATCGCCCTCCGTTTCGCAATGAGCCACGGCACTCCGTAGAGCAGACCGAGCACGAACAGTGACATGCCCAGCGCGATGTAGGAGACCGCCGCCGCGTGTCCGAAATCCACCGCCTGAAACGCCAGCAGGTAGGAATAGACCGTGAGCAGGTTGGTGGCGCCGCCCGGTCCTCCTTGCGTCATGAGCCAGACAACGTCGAAGGTGCGGAACGTGTCGATGATGCGCAGCATCAGCGCGATCATGATGACCGGACGCATCAGCGGCAGCACGATGTGCCAGAAGCGCTGCCATGGCGTGGCGCCGTCCACTGTGGCCGCCTCGAGAGGCTCCTGCGGCAGGGATTGCAGGCCGGCAAGGAACAGGAGCACCATCAGCGGCGTGTTCTGCCAGACATCGGCGACGATCACGGAGACGAGCGCCCAGGCCGGATGGGTGAGCCAGGGAATGTCAGGCAGGTTGAACATGCGCAGCAGGGCATCGACCAGCCCGTACTGGGTGTTGAACAGCCAGCGGAAGTTGAGCCCCACGACGGCGGGCGCTATCATCGGCGGGACCAGAAGCAAGGTGCGTGCAAGGCGCATGCCGCGCAGTTTGCCGTTGACGAGCACCGCGATCGCCATGCCGGCCACCACTTCGATCGTGATGGAAACGACGCTGAAAATGGCCTGGTTCCGCAGCGCCTGGTTGAACTGGCGGCCGAAAAGCTCGTCGGTGTAGTTTCCCGTTCCGATGAATGGCGCCGAGCCGCTCAGGTCCCAGCGGAAGAAGCTCATGATGAAGGAGTATCCGAGCGGATAGATGAGGATGGCCAGCATGACGAGAAGCGCCGGGCTGGCCAGCAGGTATCCTCTCTGCCAGGTGTAGGGCAGCGGCGAACGTCGCCGGCGCCCTGACACCCGCGTCTGCGCAACGGGCGCCATGCTCAATCGTAGGCCCCGGCCCGGCGCATGATGTCCTCCGCCTCGGTCGCAGCCTGGTTAAGCGAGTCGGCGGGCGAAGCCTGATCGGACAGGGCTTGCTCGATGGCCGAGAACATCAAGGTGCAGACCTTCGAGAAGCCGGCAAGCTTGGGCCATTCCTTGCCGTTGGCGATCGTCGTCTCGAGCTGCTGGAGCCATGTGGCCTGCGGGCCCTTCGCCGCGGCAATCACTTCCTTGGCCAGGCTATGGCTGCTCGGGAAGTTGGTGAACTGGTCGAACTGCAGCCGCTGGGCGTCCTTACTGACCGTGTATTTGATGAACTCGACGGCGGGTTCCTTGCGTCCGGACTGGCCGTTCAGTGCCATGGCATGCGAGATGGCGCATGAGATCGCCGCCTTGTCCCGCACATAGGGCGCTGTCGACCATTTGCCGACGACGCGCGAGGTTTCCGGATTGGACAGAGTGGCGAAGGCACCCGGCCAATCGAAAGTGGCATAGACCGTGCCGGACGAGAATTCGGTCGAGTTCTCGTTCCATTGATAGCCAACGGCGTCGGGCGGCACGATTTTGTGCTTCTGGATCAGATCGCGATAGAAGGTGAGCGCCTTGATGCCGGCTTCTGAATTGAAGGCCGGCTTGTTGGCCTGGTCGACCCAGTCGCCGCCTGCCTGCCAGAGAAGATCACTGAAGGTGCGTTGCGCCGGATCGCCCTGCCCCGGCACGACAAGGCCATAGTGACCATTGCCGGTGAGTTTCAGGCCGACATCGACGAGTTCTTCCCAGGTTTCGGCCGGCTTGAGGCCTTTTTCCTGATAGATGTCGCTGCGGTAATACTGAACGCGCGCATCCATGTTGCGCGGAATCGCCGCCAGATTTCCGGTCTTGGGATCGCGCAGGTATTTGACCGCGACCGGATAGAAGTCCGCCAGCTCGGAGTCGCTAAAATAGCTGTTCAGCGGCGCGAAATGGTTGAAGTAGGAATCGATCTGCGCCGTGTGGGTGCTGTAGACGTCGTACTGGCTTGATCGCGCCGCGCTCAGCGTGACCACCTTCGCCGTCAAGGGCGTGAATTCCAGGAGGTCGTAGCGAACCTTGATGCCGGTCTTGGCGGTGAAATCCTGAACGATTTTCTCCCAGTATTTGGGATAGAGCGGGCCGCCCGTGATCAGCAATGCGGTGATCTCTTTGGCGTCTGCCCTGGCAACCCACGGCGCGGCAAGCGAGCCGGCCGTCACTGCCGCGCTCGCGGCAAGGAATTTACGTCTCGATAAGGTTCCGGACATCACAATCTCCTCCTGGTTTGACTGGTCGGTCCATCCAGGGACGGCCGACGACTTTCAGCCTCGGCAGCCAGCGGCGTGCTCCTCCCGCCGCCAGACTGCGTGGATTGGTTCCCGAACGACGCTTGCGAGCCTCCGGGTGATCGGCACTTGCGCTCCAACACGCCTCGCTCGGTTGCGCAGGCGTATCGATCGTGATCTCGGACGGCGGCAACGGGGAATGGCGGCTGGACACCGCTCGATGCTCCCTTCCCGCCGGCCGTGTTATAGGCTAGTGAGCGTTTTTATGAGATAAGTTGACTGCATATCTAGCTATCAGCCTATAAGCTTATCAGACAAGTGGATGTTAGTGATGGATACCGTCGAGGTCAAGCTTCAAACTTTGCCCAAGCAGGTGGCGGGCGTGCTGGCGCGGCGCATCGCCGGCAGCGGTGTCGCGGGCGCCCAGGGGCCGTCGGAACAGCAGATCCTGCAGGAATTCGGAGTCTCGCGCGCAGTCGCGCGGGAGGCGCTGAAGATCCTGGCGTCGCTGGATATGATCGAGATCGCTCAAGGGCGGCGCGTGGTGCTGCGTCCGGCCGAGGAGTGGGACTATCTCAGCCCATTGCTCATCGACTGGCTGCCGCACGAGCAGATGCGCGAGATCCTGGCCGAAGCGCACGCCACGCGGATCATCATCGAACCGGCCATCGCCGCCATCGCGGCCAAGCACATGACCAAGGAAAATCTCGAACGCCTTGGCACCTTGCTGGCGGCGATGTCGGCCAGCGAGGACAATCCCGACACCTATCTGAAGCTCGACCTGGATTTCCACATGGAGATTTGCCGGGCGGCGCAGAACAGGATCCTCGACCGTTTCATGTATTCGTCCCGGTGGTGGCAGATGGCGAGCAGGCGCATCAGCAACCAGATGCCCCATGCGCTGCCCTCCGCGACCGAAATGCACAGGGCGATCTACGAGGCACTCATGGCGCGCGACGAAAAGCGGGCCGAGGAAGCGATGCGCCGGCACCTCAAGAAAACCACTGCGGTCGGCCTGCCGCGCTGAAGAAGCGGCGCAGCCAGCATTTGCGCTGGCCGCGCCGCAGCGTGCCGGGAGGACACGTGAGCAATCCCGCAGAAGTGAACTAAGCTCTCTTCGCTTGTTGTTCTTGGCGCTGGCGTGCACGGAAACCGAACATGTCGCCCTTGTCCTTGATTTCCGCCCAGACCGGGGCGGTGATCCTGTCGATGGCGGCGATGTCCGCGTCGGAAATCGTCCAGCCGGCGCTCTCGACGTTCTCCTCCAGCTCCTTGACGGTGCGGGCGCCGACCAGCGGCGAACTGACGCCTGGCCGGCTGGTGAGCCACTGTATCGCAAGCTGCGGAACCGTCTTGCCGTAGCGCGCCGCGATCGGCTTGAGCATGTCGACGGCGTTCACCGCCCGCTCATAGGTGCCCGGCTGGAACAGCACCGTCGTGCGCCGCTCATCGCCCTCGACGAACTTGGTGTCCGTTGACAGCGTGCCGGTGAGCAGTCCTTGGGCGAGACCGCTGTAAGGCATGACGCCAATATTGTGCTTGCGGCAATAGGGCAGCGTCTCGGCTTCAACCTCGCGCCACAGCATGTTGTAGGGCGGCTGCAGCACGTCGATGACGCCGTGCTGACGGGCGCTGTCCATGTCGGCGATGCTGAAATTCGAGACGCCGACCGCCTTGATCCGCCCTGACGCGCGCAGCCGCTCCATCATCTCCATGGTCGGACCGATCGGAAAATCCGAGTTCGGCCAGTGGACGAAATAGACGTCGACATGGTCCGTCCGCATGCGCTTCAGCGAACCGTCGAGCGCCGCCTCGATCGCGGCGGGTTCGAGATGATTGGGCGCGACCTTGGTCGCGATCACGGCCTTGTCGCGGCGGCCGGCCAGCGCCTGTCCGACGACCTCCTCGGCATGGCCGTGTCCATAGGCTTCGGCCGTGTCGATCAGCGTGATGCCGAGATCAAGCGCGCGTCTGATCACCCGGATCGACTCTTCGTCGTCAGCCGCGCCCCAAAACGCGCCGGACATGCCCCAAGTCCCGAGGCCGATTTCCGATACCTTCACCGGCGACGATCCGAGCTGTCGCTGTTGCATCCTGTTCCTCCCGATTGACGCCACGCATGAGCCATAACTCCGTGGTCGCCCAATTTATACGCTTATATACTCGTCTAACAAGTGTGAAGTTTGAGTTTCGGGATTCTTGGCCGACGCCTCTGAATTTCCCAAACAAAACAACGATCAGCAGCACCTCGAAATGTCCGCCGCGGCAAAATCCACAGAAGGGGGTTTACGGCACATTGGTCATTCTTGTATGCTTATTAGACAAGTTCAGCCCATGGGGCAGAATTCTGCACTCGTCATCACTGGGAGAGGGATCCGATGAAGATCGTGGACATCAAAACGGCGGTCGTCGCCTATCACGGCAAGGCGACCCTGATCCGGATCGATACGGACGCCGGCATCTCCGGCTATGGCGAGGCCAATCCCGACGCAGGCGCGGCCGCGATCGTCGGTCTGATTTCGGAGCTGAAGTCGGAACTGATCGGCCAGGACCCGCGCAATGTCGAATATTGCTGGGACAAGATCCGTCGCGATCATGTCTTCTCCGGCGCACAGGCCGGCATCTTTCTCATCGCCCTCACCGGGCTCGAAATGGCGCTGTGGGACGTGGCGGCAAAAGCCGCCGGCCAGCCGCTTTACCGTATGTTCGGCGGCAAGTTCCGCGACCGCATTAGGATCTATGCCGATTGCGGCGACGGCGATGACGAATCGGGATCGCCGCAAGGATGCGCGGCACGCGCCCGCCGCATGATTGCGGAAGGTTTCACGGCGCTGAAATTCGACATCGATAATCTGCACCACCCGGGCAAGTTCGACGCGGTGAACCACACCATAAACGGCGCGGAACTCCGCTCCATGATCGAGCGCGTCGCGGCGGTGCGCGAAGCGGCCGGCCCCGACATCGATCTCTGCATCGACCTGCATGCGCGCTATGACGTGCTCAGCGCCAGCCGTATCGCCGCCGAGATGGAGCGCTTCAATCTTCTGTGGCTCGAGGAGCCGATCCCCGCGGAAAATGTCGAGGCTCTGAAGCAGATACGCATGCGGACCAAGACGCCGATCTGCGTCGGTGAAAATCTCTACCTGCGCTGGGGTTTTCGGGAGCTGTTCCAGAACTACGGCGCCGACGTCGTCATGCCCGACGTGCCGAAATGCGGTGGCCTTGCCGAAAGCCGCAAGATCGCGAACCTCGCCGAGATGTATTACGTGCCCTTCGCGCCGCATCTGGTGTCGACGCCGCTGGGCACGATGGCGACCTGTCATGTCTGCGCCAGCGTCCCGAACTTCCTGGTGCTGGAATGGCACGCGCTGGAGGAACGCGACGCCTGGGACAGCTATGTCCGCTTGCCGAACGGCGCCAAGTCCATCGTCGAAGACGGCCACATCGCGGTGCCTGATGTGCCCGGCATCGGCGTCGAGCTCAACATGGACGGTGTCCACAAACACGCCGTGCCCGGCTTCGGCATATTTGAATAGCGGACGACCGGCCGGTTCGCTGCTCGATCAAACAAATTCGCTCGGAGGAAGCCATGGGCAAGCGGATCGTCTTTACCGGCGGCAGCGGCAAGATCGGCCGGCACGTCATACCTTATCTGCTCAAACGCGGACATCAGGTTCTGAACCTCGACCTGACGCCGCTGGATGTGCCTGGGGTCGATACTGTCATCACCAACCTTGCGGACGCGGGCGAAGCTTACAATGCGCTGACGCTGCATTTCGGCTTCAGCGAGTATTTCGGCGGCAAGGGCCGCGCCCCGGTCGACGCCGTCGTCCATTTCGCGGCGCTTCCGCGGATATTCCTGCGGCCGGACAATGCCATGTTCACTGCCAATGTGCAGTCGACCTACAATGTGATCGAAGCCGCCACCAAGCTCGGCATCCGCAAGATCGTCACGGCCTCCAGCGAGACGGTCTACGGCATCTGTTTTGCCGAGGGCAAACGCGACTTCTCATCCTTCCCGGTGGACGAGGAGTACGACGTCGATCCAACCGACAGCTACGGCCTTTCCAAATTGCTGGGCGAGAAGATCGCGCGCTCTTTCGCCTCCCGCACAGGAGCCGACATCTATGCGCTGCGGATCGGCGGCGTCGTGGAACCGAATGACTATGCCCGCTTTCCGGAATTCCTGGCCGATCCCTCGAAGCGGAGGCGCGACGCCTGGACCTATATGGACGCGCGCGATCTCGGTCAGATCGTCGATTTGTGCGTCGAGAAGGACGGTTTGGGGTTCCAGATATTCAACGCCGTCAACGACAACATCGTGTCTGAATTGCCGACGGCGGAGTTTCTCAGGAAGCATGCGCCCGACATACCGGTCACTCGGGCCATGGACGCATTCGAGGGACCGATCTCAAACAAGAAGCTGCGCGACGTGCTCGGATTCCGACAAGAGCACGACTGGCGGACACAGTGAGCTGATCCTTACCGGTCAGCTCTATGCCTTTCGTTCAAATGCGAGCGGCGACAAAGCTCAGTCGAAGAAGCCCGCATCCTCTTCCTTGAGATATTTTCTCGCCGCCTCGGCATCGATATCGAGGCCGAGCCCCGGCGCCTCCAAGAGGTCCACCATGCTGTCCTTCACGATTTGCTTCGGCAGGCCGATCACCAGGTCCTCCCACCAAGGGTCGGAGGCGCTCGGATATTCGAAGGCGATGTAGTTGGCTGGCAAGGTGGCGCAGACATTGATCAGCGCACCAAGGCCGAGCAGGCCGTTGGCGGTACCGTGCGGCGCCATCAGGATCGAATGCATATAGGCGTGCTCGGCGACCCATTTGAGCTCGGCGATGCCGCCGATGTCGGCCGGATCGGGACCGATGACCCGCACCGCCTGCGTCTCGATCAGCTCCTTGAAATTGTGCCGCAGATAGATCTGCTCGCCGGTATGGATCGGCGTCGAGGTGGATGTCGTCAGCTCGCGATAGGCCTGTGGATTGACCCAGGGCACATAGTCGCCGGTGAGCATATCCTCGAGCCACATCAAGTTGTACTTCTCGACGGCGCGGGCGAATTTGATCGCATCGGGCAGCATCCAACCCGGGCCGCAGTCGAGCGCCAGGCTGACCTTGTCGCCCAGCACTTCCTTCATCGCGATGACGCAGTCGAGCATGTGATTGAAACCCCGCTCGCTGATCACACCCTGATCCATGGCGCCGTGATAGCCGGCCTTCTTCTGCGTCACACCGTAATGGAAGCCGTCGATGGAGTCCTTCATGTTGGAGTGGAACGAGATGCCCTGCTTGACCATGAAGAAGTTCTGCGGCTGCTCCATCATCCATTTGACGTCGGCGGCATAATCCTCCGGCCGGTCGCCCGTGCGCTTGCGGCGGATCGAGCCGTTGTAGACGCGCACCTTGTCGCGCACCTTGCCGCCGAGCAGCTTGTAGACCGGCACGCCCGCGGCCTTGCCGGCAATGTCCCACAGCGCGTGCTCGATCGCGCTCACCGCCGCGCCATACGGCTTGAAGGAGCCGCGCTGGCGGATCTTCAGCATCACGCGCTCGACGTCGGTCGGATTCTCGCCGAGCAGCGCCTCGCGGAAATGCAGCACGAAGGGTTTCAGATAGGTCTTTGTGTATTCGACCTCGCCCAGGCCGTAGAGGCCTTCGTCGGTGACGACGCGGACGATGGGGTGCTTGCCGATAATGGCGCAGCGCAGGTCGGTGATCTTCATGGCGCAGTCCTATTTCACAGACGAGAAAGCTGTCGGCGTGAGCAGCTGGCTGCTGATATTGGCAACGATCTGCCCCTCGCGCTCAGACTCGTCCCTGGCCCTGTGCCATGCCGGATCGGTGACGAAAGCCGTCCATTTCGCCTCACGCTCGGCCATCGATTCCCAGGCGAGGAAATAGGTAAGGCGATTGTTGTTTTCGCCGATCACCGTGGTGAAAAACCCGGCCTGGCGGATGCCATGCCTTTCCCAGATGGCCAGCGTTTGCTCGGAAAAGCGCTTGAGCAAAGCCGGCAGCCGGCCCGGCAGGCAGTCATAGATACGCATTTCGTAGATCATGGTCTCGTCCGTTTCTTTCTTCGCCTCTCCCTTGGGAGAGGTCGACACGAATGGTCGGTCATTGGCCTGTGAGCCTGAGGGATGAAGGCAAGAGCGTCTGGGCTAACTCCAGCTCCGGTCCCAGCTATACTCATTGTCCCAATGCTCGGTGGATTGCCATATGCCGGTGACACCGGGCTGCAGATGCTGGCTGATCACCTCGTCGACCACATCGTCTATGCCCAGCCCCGGTCTGTCGGGCACGGTGATGAAGCCGTCCTTGACGAGCGGCTTGGGGAGGCCCGTGACGATGTCGTCCCACCAGTCGACATCGGCGGAATGGTATTCGAGCGCCATGAAGTTTTCGGTCGCGGTCGCGACATGTGCCGCGGCCATCGCGGCGATCGGGCTTTCGGCCATGTGGATCGCCATGGCGACGCCGTGGTCCTGCGCCATGTCGCCGATCTTCTTGGTCTCGAGGATGCCGCCGCTGGTGAGCAGGTCCGGATGGATGATGGAGACACCGCCGCTCCTCAGCAGCGGCTCGAAGCCCTCCTTGAGATAAATATCCTCCCCGGTGCAGATCGGCACCGACGTCGCCTGCTGCAATTGCCGGTACTGTTCGGTGTACTGCCAGGGGATCACGTCTTCTAGCCAGGCCGGCACATATTTCTCGATACGGCGCGACAGGCGGATGCCGTCCTGCAGCGAGATGTGGCCGACATGATCGATGGCTAGCGGAATCTCGTAGCCGATGACCTCGCGGACCTCGTGGATATATTGCTCCAGCAGGTCTATGCCCTTTTCGGTGAAATGCAGGCCCGTGAACGGGTGCTGCACATTCTGCGCATCATAGGCGAGATTGCGGGCCTTGCGCTCCTCGAGCGTGCCGCCGCGGCCGCGAGGATTGGCGCGGAACCCTTCGAGCGCGCCGGCGGGCGCCGTCACGGCGCCCGGAATGTGGGCGATCTGCATCAGGCCCAGATCCATCTTGAGGAAGGTGAAGCCGCGCTCCATGCGCGCCTTGAGGCGCTTGCCGGTCTCGGTGCCGCTCGGCTTCTCGGCGTCCGTGTCGCAATAGACGCGCACCTGGTCGCGAAACTTGCCGCCGAGCATCTGGTAGATCGGCACGCCATAGGCCTTGCCGGCGAGATCCCAAAGCGCAATCTCGACCGCCGAGACGCCGCCGCCCTGCCGCCCGTGGCCGCCGAACTGCTTGATGCGGCGGAACAGGCGGTCGACATCGCAGGGGTTCTCGCCGAGCAGCCGGCTCTTCAGCGTCAGCGCAAAGGTGGCGCTGGCGCCGTCGCGCACCTCGCCGAGCCCGACAATGCCCTGGTTGGTGTAAATCTTGAGCAGCGCCGAGGTGAAGGGCGCGCCGACGATCTCGGCCACCCGCATGTCGGTGATGCGCAGCTCGGATGGCCTGGAATTCGTGTTGATGCGATTGAGAGCCTCGTCGGCTCCATCCGTCTTTGGCATGATTTGTCCTCGTTCCGCTGGGAGTGGCCCCGCCCGCCGGGCCTGCTTTAAGCAGTGCTAGCCCAGCTCGATCTCGTGGGCCTGCAGGTAGTCGCGGTTCATCTCGACACCGAGACCCGGCTTCGACGTCAGCTTGAGATTGCCGTTCGACACGTCGAGCGGCTTGTCGATGAGGTGATCGTATTTGGAGAGGTCCCACTCCGACGTTTCGAGCTTGTAGAAGTTGGGAACGGTCATCATCACCTGCGCTCCCGCGACCACGTTGATCGGACCCGCGGCGTCGTGCGGCGAGACCGGGACGTAATAGGCCTCGCACAGGGCGGAGATCTTCTTCAGCTCGGTGATGCCGCCGGTCCAGGTGACGTCGGGCATGATGTAGTCGGCGAGCTTGTTTTCGAGCACCGGCACGAAATCCCATTTCGTGTGGCCGCGCTCGCCCCAGGAGATGGGGGCACTGACCTTGTCGCGCACCTGCTTGAGCGCGTTGAGGCTTTCCGGCGGGCATGGCTCCTCGAACCAGTCGATCTGGCCGGCCTCCTCGAGGCTGCGGCAGAGGCGGATGGCGGTGGGAACGTCAAAGCGGCCATGCGCATCGATGAGGATGTCGACATCGGGCCCCGCCGTCTCGCGGATGAGAGCCGTGAGCTCGGCGGCTTCACGCTCGTCCTTGCGGGTCATGGCACCATCGAGATAGCCGTCCCGCCTTTCGCGGGCCACGCCATCGACGCTGGGACCCTGGTGGGGAAACGGATCGAATTTGAGCCCGGTGTGGCCGGACTCCACGATGTCGCGAATTTCGCGGACCACGGCTTCCTTGCTGGTGAATTTGGCCTGGTTCGGATGGGTGTAAAGCGCGATTTCATCGCGCACCGGCCCGCCCAGCAGCTCATAGATCGGCTTGCCGAGGACTTTGCCGCGGATATCCCAGAGCGCGATGTCGATGGCGCTCACGCATTCCACGGCGGCGCCGCGGCTGCCCATATAGGTGAAGCTGCGGAAGACCTTGTGCCACAGATGCTCGATGCGCGCCGGATCCTCGCCTGCCACGGCAAGCCCGATCTGGCGCAGGATCGTGCAGAGCGCGCGGTTGGCGAGCTTCGTCGTGGTGGTGATCTCGCCCCAGCCGCTGATCCCCTCGTCGGTCGTCACTTCGACGAACAAATACTCTCCCCAATAGGAAGCGTCGGACTTGACCAGCCATGGCCGAATGCTCGTGATTTTCATCTGGACTATCCTCCCTGAATGGCCAGGCTGACGATGTTGCGGATCCGCTACCCTGCCCGGGCGGCGCTGCGCGCGCGCATGTGTTCGAGGACATGCCGGCCGGAGCCCTCGACATGGCGAGCGATGAGTTCGGCCGCCTTGTCGGCCTCTCCCGATTTTACGAACGCGATGAGCTCGCGATGCTCGCGGATGATCGCGGCGCGGCGGGCAAGCGTGAAATTGAAACGCCGGCTCACCGCACGCAGCACCTCGCGGTGCTTCCACCAGAGCTCGGCGGCATGGCGATTGTAGTGCCGCTGGTACATCACGGTGTGGAAGGCGGTATCCAGTTCGCTGTGCCTGAACGTGTCGGCGAAGTTGTTCTCTTCGATCAGACCCTGGAGGCGTTCTAGCTCGGCGATGTCCTCCTCGGTTGCCATTCCCACAAACCAGCGCGTCAGGGCGGGCTCGATGAGAACGCCGATCTCGTAGATATCGCGCACGAAATCCTGATCTATGGGCCGGACACGCGCGCCCCGGTTGGGAACGAAGGTGACGAAGCCCTCGCCGCGCAACAATTGCAGCGCCTCGCGCACGGGATTGGTCGAGGTGCCGTGGCGGCGGGCGAGATCGGTGACCACGAGCCGCTCGTTGGCAGCCAGCCGTCCCTCGATGATGTCCTCCCTTATCTGCTCGTAAAGCGAGGCGCCCTCGCTCGATGCCCCGAGAGCGTCAATCCCCTCGGGTGGCTCTGCTTTGAAATCGCTCGTTTCCGCCATCGCCGTCCCCCTGGTCCAATACACGATCTGACCGATATCACGCACATCTTCGACAAACAATGTACGATTTGTTGCGTTGACAGCTATTCTGCGATCTGAAAACGTATGAAGTGATCGAAGGGATACATTAGGGCGGAGAAATATCCCCGCGATCGAGACGACCAAGGACCGCTTTGCCTAGGCGCAGAGCGGCAGAGGAGAACCTGGGAGGAGACCCATGAGGAGGATCACAGTCGGCGGTGCCGTTCTGCGCGGCGCTGTTTCCACTGCTTTGACGATATCGCTGATGTCCGCTTCGGCGCTAGCTGCGCCGCCGGTCGACCTGAGCAAGTGGTCGCCGGAATATGTGCGCTCGATTGCCGGCACGCAGGATTTTGACACGGCAGGCGATTGCGCCAAGGTCACCCCGCTCGACTACAAGGGGCGACTGACATTCTGGTATCAGGGCGTGTTCGAGGGCGACCCCGACCTCCTGCGCCAATACTACAAGGATTTCTTCGCAACCTTCCGCAAGACCTACCCGAACATCCAGCTCGAGGAACAGGCCCTCACCTATAACGACCTGCTCGACAAGTTCCGCACCGCGCTCCTCGGCAACGCGGCGCCGATGGCGGTCCGCCTGCAAATCCTGGGTGGAACCGAGTTCGCCTCGAAGGGCTATCTGCAGCCGCTGAAACCCGAGGACGTCGGCTATTCGACCGAGGATTTCTGGCCCGGCGCCATGAAGGCCGTGACCTGGGACGGCGTGACCTACGGCATTCCGACCAACAACGAGACGATGGCCTTCATCTGGAATGCCGACATCTTCAAGCGCGCCGGTCTCGATCCGAACAAGCCTCCGGCAACCTGGGACGACGTCGTCAAATATTCCAAGCAGATCCACGACAAGCTCGGCATTGCCGGCTACGGCCTCGTGGCGCGCAAGAATGCCGGCAACACCCCTTACCGCTTCATGCCGCAGCTATGGGCCTATGGCGGCGGCGTTTTTGACGAAGCTACTGCGAACCCGACCTACAAGGACATTGAGCTCAACAGCCCACAGAGCAAGGCGGCGTTGCAGGCTTCATACGACATGTATGTCCGTGACAAGTCGGTTCCGGTTTCGGCGCTCACCAACCAGCAGGCCGACAACCAGCCGCTGTTCCTCGCCGGCCAGCTCGGCATGATGATCTCGCACCCGTCCGACTACAACGTCATGCTCGACCTGCAGAAGAAGGCGACGGGCACCGACAAGGACAAGGCGCAGACCGTCATCGACAACATGCGCTACGGCCTCATTCCGACCGGTCCCGACGGCAAGCGCGCCGTCGTCTTCGGCGGCTCGAACATCCACATACTGAAGCCCGAATATGTCGAGGGCGGCAAGGTGGACGAGCCGGCGGCGAAGGCCATCATCTGCATGTGGACGAGCCCCGAATGGTCGCTGAAGATGGCCTATGCCGGCTCGAACCCCGGCAACCTCAACGGCTTCAAGACCAAATGGATGAAGGAACGTCTGGACAGCATCAAGTTCCTCGATGTCACGACGTCAATGCTGCCATACGGCATTCCGTTTCCGGCCCTGCCGCAATCGCCCGAGATCATGAACATCATCGTCCCGGACATGCTGCAGAATGCCCTGACCGGAGCGATGACCGTCGACCAGGCGGCGGACGACGCGGCCAAGAAGGTGAAAGACCTGATGGGCGGCGGACTCTAGCACCAGCCTGACCTGCGATCTCATCGGCTGCGCCGACAACGCAGCCGGTTCGTTCCGATGAACAAGGGCACGCCAAAGTGACGACCGTGAGCGGCAAGGCCGAGGCTCGCCGAACATTGCAATCCGCCAGGTCCGATGTGCTTCGCAAGATGTGGGAGCATCGCGCCGATTATGCCTATGTGCTTCCGGCGATTGCCGTGATGCTCATCGTCATCGCCTATCCGATCTACTACACAATCGAGCTGTCCTTCTTCAACACGCCGCCCGGCCTGCAGCTTCGCGACAAGATCTTCGTCGGTTTCAACAACTACACGGCCATCCTGACCAGCGGGGTGTTCTGGCAAGTCACCTTCAACACCCTGATCTGGACAGTCGCATCCACTTTCTTTTCCTTCGTGCTCGGCTTTGCCGCCGCGCTGGCGCTGCATCGCGACTTTGTCGGCCGCGGCGTCCTGCGCGCCATTCTCATCATTCCCTGGGTCATCAGCGCCGTCGCCGCCTCCTATATCTGGAAGTGGATCTACCATTCGGATTTCGGCATCATCGGCGCGATACTGGTCGAGCTCGGATGGGCCGAGCGGCCGCCGAATTTCATCGACAGCGTCTCAACGGTGCTGCCCTCGCTTATCGTCGTCAACATCTGGCGCGAGTTCCCTTTCGCCATGATCATGATGACGGCGGGCCTGCAGACCGTTCCTGAGCAGTTGCTGCGCGCCGCGAAAGTCGATGGGGCGAATGCGTGGCAACGCTTCTGGCACGTCACCTTCCCGCATTTGCGCAATGTGTCGACGGTGACGATCCTGCTGCTCGCGGTCGCCAACTTCAACTCCTTCATCATCCCCTGGATCATGACCGGCGGCGGCCCATCCAACGCGTCGCATATCTGGATCACCCACATCTATGAGCTCGCCTTCGGCCGCCAACGGTGGGGCGTGGCATCGGCCTATTCGGTGCTTCTGTTCATCATCCTGATGACGCTCGGCTACTTCTATGTCCGCGCGCTGAGCGGCAACGAGCGGAAGGACGACAGCGCATGAGCACGGTTTCCGAGACAAACTCACGAGGCCACTCCGCTCGCCGCCTGCGCATCGACGGATGGCGGTGGGGCGGGCGCGCCTTTCTGGTGTTCATGCTGCTTTACACCGCGCTGCCGATGATCTGGATGCTGCTCACCTCGATCAAGTCCGGCTTCGCGGCGATGCAGTTTCCGCCGCAATGGTGGCCTGACCAACCTACACTCGACAGCTATCAGAAACTGCTCGATCCGCAGAACAGCGTCGGCCAGGATTTCCTGCGCTTCTTCTGGAACAGTCTCATCGTCTCGACCGCCACGACCATCCTTTCGGTGATCGTGGCGGTCCCAGCGGCCTACGCGTTCTCGCGCTTCACCTTTCCGGGCCGGAACTTCCTGTTCTTCGCCGTCCTGCTGCGGAACATGTTCCCGGCGGTGATCTTCCTCGTACCGCTCTTCATCCTGATGCGCGCGATCGGACTGGTGAATACGCATGGTTCGCTTGTGCTGACCTACCTCACCTTCGGCCTGCCGCTAGCGATCTGGCTGTTGAAGGGCTTCTACGACAACATCCCCGTGCAACTCGAGCAGGCGGCGCGCATCGACGGCGCAACGCGGTTCCAGGCCTTCATGCTGATCGTGATGCCGCTCTCGACGCCGGGCATCATCGCCACCGCGATCTATTCCTTCATCGGCGCGTGGAACGAGTACATCTACGCCTACACCTTCCTCTCCAAGAACGAACAGCTGACGCTGCCTGTCGGCATCCAGCGCTTCTTCTCGGAGAACACGACGGACTTTCCCGGCCTGATGGCGGCCAGCTTCATGATGAGCGTGCCCGTCGTGGTGCTGTTCCTCCTCCTGCAACGATACTTCGTGCGCGCCCTCACGGAAGGCGCGGTCAAGCACTAGAGCCGGATGATTTCAGGTCGAACCGACCTGAAATCTGAATCCGGCTCTAAATCAAAGAGATAGAGCATGATGTCGTCCGAAAACCGCTTCACACTTTTCGGCATCATGCTCTAAGGAGCTGCTTGCATGGCCCATGTGGTCCTCAAAGATCTCGTCAAGACCTATGGCAGCTTCAAAGCCGTCAACGACGTTTCGCTGACAATCAATGACGGCGAGTTCGTTGCGCTGGTCGGCCCCTCCGGCTGCGGCAAGACGACCACGCTCAATCTCGTCGCGGGCCTGATCTCGGTCACATCCGGCGACATCGTCATCGGCGATCGGGTGGTCAACGACCTCGATCCCAAGGATCGGGACATTGCGATGGTGTTCCAGAACTACGCGCTCTATCCGCAGAAGTCGGTCTATATGAACCTCGCCTTCCCGCTGCAGATGCGCAAGCTGCCCAAGGACGAGATCGACAGGAAGGTCAGGGAAGCAGCGCGCGTGCTCGACATGACGCAGTTGCTCGAACGCAAGCCACGCGAGCTTTCGGGCGGGCAACAGCAGCGCGTGGCGCTCGGTCGCGCCCTCGTGCGCGATCCGGCGGTGTTCCTGATGGACGAGCCGCTCTCTAATCTCGACGCCAAGCTGCGCGTGCAGATGCGATCCGAGATCAAGCGATTCCACCAGGACCTCAAGGCGACAATAATCTATGTGACGCACGACCAGCTCGAGGCCGTGACCATGGCTGACAGAATGGCGGTGATGAATGGCGGCTACCTGCAGCAATATGATTCACCGGCGCAGGTTTTCGCCCATCCCGCCAACATGTTCGTCGCAAGCTTCGTCGGCAGCCCGGCGATGAGCCTCATTCCGCTGGAGGCATCGACGGCAGACGGCGGCGGCGTTCTGACGAGCGCGGAAGGCTGGAGCCTCGCGCTCTCGCCGCGCAACGCCCAGAAAGTCGCGCGAGCAACGACCAAGAAGGTCGTGCTCGGCGCCAGGCATTCGACGATCAAGCTGCACAAGAGCGCGGTCCCGGGCGCCATTCCGGCCAAGGCCTATACGGTAGAGCCGACCGGAGACGTCACCTTCGTTCAGGCGTTCCTCTCCGGCGCCATCGTCAATATCAGCGTGTCCCCCAACGTCGCCGTCGCGCCCGACGAACAGATCTGGCTCGAGTTCGACCAGGAGCGCATGCACCTGTTCGACAGCGAAACGGAAATGGCGCTCGAGGCCAGTTGAGACGGCGAACGCATGCGACATGAGGGGGAATGACGACGAAGATGAAGATCACCGCGATCAAGCCCTACCCGGTGTGGGTCGGGACCCGTAACCAGATGCTCGTCAAGGTCGAGACCGATCAGGGCATCTTCGGCTGGGGCGAGAGCGGCCTTAGCGGTCGCGAGAAGGCCGTGGCCGGAGCGGTCGAGCATTATCGCGCGTTTCTCATCGGCCGCGATGCCATGCAGATCGGCCGCATCTGGCAAGAACTCTATCGCAGCCAGTATTTCGAAGGCGGGCGGGTTCTGCAGGCGGCGATCTCCGCCATCGACATCGCCCTTCACGACATCAAGGGCAAGGCGCTGGGCGTGCCGGTCTACGATCTGCTCGGCGGCAAGCAGCGCGACCGCATTCCGACCTTCGCCTCGACCGGAGACGAGGCCGAGGGCAACGCCGCCATTGAACGGGCGCGCGAACTCCATGCCGAAGGATGGCAGGCGATCCGTTTCTTCCCCGCCGGGCAGAGCAGCAGGGACATTTTCGAGCCGCGCGAATCGATAGGTCCCACCGCTAGCATGCTGAACAAGGCGCGCGAGGCGCTGGGCGAGGACGTGGTGCTCGGCATCGACTATCATCATCGGCTGTCGGTGGCCGAGGCTGCGAGCTTCTGCGGCAAGCTTGGCCGCGGCGTGCTCGATTTCCTCGAGGAGCCGATTCGCGACGAAGCGCCGGAGGCCTATGAGAGCCTGCGCAGGATGACCGACATCCCCTTCGCCATCGGCGAGGAATTTGCCAGCAAGTGGCAGTTCCTGCCCTACATCGAACGCGGCATCCATCAGTTCAACCGGCTCGATGTCTGCAATGTCGGCGGGCTGACCGAGGCGATGAAGGTCGCCGGCTGGAGCGAAGCGCATTATGTCGACCTGATGCCGCATAATCCGCTTGGCCCGGTGTGCACGGCCGCGACCATCCATCTGGGTGCCGCGGTGCCCAACTTCGCCTGGCTCGAAACCAGGGTGCCCGAAAGGAAGCTGGGCTTCGACAATTCCAAGTTCTTCCCCGTGCAACCGCGGCTGGACGGCACCGATTATCCGGTCGGCGATCTGCCGGGGCTGGGCGTCGAGGTCAACGAGGCGGCAATCCAGGCGCAGAGCTTTCGCTTCTGGGAAGCGCCGCATCTCAAGCGCCGCGACGGTTCCGTCACCAACTGGTAGTTCCATCTCACCCGGAGTCCGACAATGACGCATACAACCGACATCAAGCGACCGTCCAAGGATCTGATCGAAGCGCTGAAGGAGATCGGCGCCGCGACGGTTGCCGGCACGCTAGGCCATATGGGCTTCCGCAGCCCGCATATGGTCGGCCCGGTGGCGCAGAACCACGGCAAATCGATCGTCGGGCCGGCGCTCACGCTGCAGTTCCTGCCGCAGCGGCCGGACCTCTTCAACGAAGGCGAATATGCCGATCCGGAGACGCAGCTGCACCGGCATGTGCTCTACCACGCGCAGGAGGGCGACGTGGTCGTGGTCGACGCGCGCGGCGACATGAAGTCCGGTGTCTTCGGCGATATGATGTCGACCTATTTCAAGGGCCGGGGCGGCGCGGGCATCGTCATCGACGGGTGCATGCGCGACCGGCCCAATGTCGAGAAGCTCGACCTGCCGCTGTGGCTTCGCGGCTGGACGCCCAACTATCATGTGCAGACCAGCATCTATCCCAATGCCGTCAACGTGCCGATCGCCTGCGGTGGCGTCACGGTGATCCCCGGCGACATCATCGTCGCCGACGATGACGGGGCCGTGGTGGTTCCCGTCTCGATGGCGCCCATGGTGATCGAGGAGGCGCAGAAGCATCATGATTGGGAAGAGTTTTCTCGAGAGAAGCTCATGCAGGGCGCGCCCTTGCAGCGCTATTATCCGCTGCACGATGATGCCCGCGGAGAATATGAGGCGTGGCGCAAAACGAGGCGTTAGCGGAGCCAAGCCGACGAAGGAAGGTAGCATCCTGACTGAGGAGCGACCGACCGAGACGACTGCAGCTATCTTGGTGTTTCTCTGGAAATCTTGAGTCATTTGCGGCACGCACATCATGCGGTCGCGTTCACGAGATGGTCCGATACCGTCGAGATGAACGCGCGAAGACGCTGAAGACGCCGTAGGTCCCGGTGGTATCCCATCCAAATGTCTCGCGCTGGCGGCGGCGTCGGCAGTTCCAGGCCGCGGATGCCCGGGATCTGATTGCCGACCACGCGGGGCAGGACAGCGATGCCGACGCCTTGCCTGCACATACGCCCCTGGACGTTGCGGTTGTTCGACCGCAGGACCGGTCTCGCGTTGGGGAAACTCTCGATGAGCCACGCGATGTCAGGGAAATGGCCCGTGGATGTGTCATGGGTGATCAGCCGGAAACCGGTCCCATCGCCATATTTGGGATCAGGCGCCTCCTCGGCGATGTAGACGCCATATTCGAGCCTGAAGAGCCGCCGCTGAACGACATCGGCAGTGTCGAACGGAACGATACGAAAAGCGACGTCGGCCTCCCGCTGGGCGAGGTTGAACAGGCGTGTGCCGGTCAGGATTTCGACGTCCACATTGGGATAGGCTTTGGAGAAATCCGCCAGGATAGGAGGCAGGACATAGGCCCCGAACCAGTCCGCTGACGAAATGCGCAGACTGCCTTTGAGATTCTGCTCCTGCCCCGCAAGCCGGCGCTCCATGGCCAGCGCGCCTTCTTCCATCTGCTCCGCCAGCGCGATGATCCCGTGGCCCTCGTCGGTCAGAACAAGACCGTCCGCAGTCCGCTGGAAAAGCGTGTGACCGATCGCCTGCTCAAGTGCACGAAGGCGCCTGCCGACGGTCGGATGGCTTGTCTGAAGAGAACGCGCGGCGCCGCCGAGCGTGCCGGATCGCGCAATAGCAAGAAAGACTCTGACGTCACTCCATTCCATGAGACCGCCCACACAAAACTGAACGCCGGGAATACATTTATGTCAGTTAAAGAACAAATCTAAGCACCTAGATTCCCACCATCGGCCCATCCGGACCGTCTCTCGCGTATCACCCCATGTCATTCGGAAGGACGGCAAATGTCTCTCAAATCTCTCTATCTCGGTGCTGCGGCTCTTGCAGTGGTGTTCGGCGCGCCCTCCGCTTTCGCGCAGCCGGCCCAAAATGTGATCTTGGTCTATGGCGCGCTGGTCGATGGCAGCGGCTGGAGGGGCGTTTATGAGCGCCTGATCGCCAAGGGCTTGAAAGTCACGGTCGTTCAGGAACCGAACACTTCGCTGGCGGATGACGTTCAGGCGGTGCACCGCGCTATCGAGCAGCAAAATGGGCCGGTCGTCCTCGTCGGCCACAGCTATGGTGGTCAGATCATCACCGAAGCCGGCGTCGATCCGAAGGTCTCGGCACTTGTCTATGTCGCGGCCATCGTCCCGGATGTCGGCGAGGGCGTGGGCGATGTGTTTGAGAAGTGGCCGAGTCCGACTGCGGACGCGTTCAAGCCGACTTCTGACGGCTTCCTGCTGTTCGATCCCGCGAAGTTCCGGGCGGGATTCGCCGCTGACCTGTCCAAGGCCGAGACGGATTTCATGACTAACTCGCAGGTGCCGGTTTCAGCGAAGATCCTTGGTACCAAGACGCAGCACGCAGCCTGGAAGACCAAGCCGAGCTACGGCATCGTGGCCGGGCTGGACATGGCTGTCGGCGCCGAGGCGGAGCGGTCTATGTACAAGCGAGCAAGTGCGAAGGTCACCGAGGTGCCCGGTGCCAGCCATGCGGTTTATATCTCGCATCCGCACGAAGTCGCCGATGTCATCGCCGAAGCGGCGAGCAAATGAAGCCGACGCCCTGATGTTCAGGCTCAGGGCTGCGGAAGTTTCGTGACCCATGCGCCGAAGCCGCCACTGTGGCTTCGGCATCGCGACCGCCCAACTCATCGGCGCGGGTCTCCCGATGCTTGAAGCGTCCGCGAGAGCTCAGCAAAGCCGTCTCGGCGGGCCTCGGGGAGAAGGAACGGACGCCATGGCCGACATGACGGGTCGCGGCGGCGACAGCGTGGCGTCGTCTGAAAAACAACTCGGAGAAAAAGTAATGAAAACTTGGCTCATCACAGGCTGCTCAAGCGGCTTTGGCCGGCGGCTCGCGCTCGCCGCAGCACAGCGCGGCGACCGGGTCATCGCGACGGCCCGCAATGTCAAGACGATCAAGGAAATGGCCGAGCCTTTCAGCGGCCGCATGATCACCTTGCCACTCGACGTGACTGATGCGGCGGCAGCCAAGGCAGCGGTCGCAAAGGCGGTCGAGACCTTTGGCGGGTTTGACGTGCTCGTGAACAATGCCGGCTACGCGCTGTTCGGCGCGATCGAGGAAGGCACGCCCGAGGAATATCGGCCGATGTTCGAGGTAAACGTCTTCGGTCTGATCGAAACCACCAGAGCCGCCTTGCCTGTCCTACGACGTTCGGGCGGAACGATCGTCAACATGTCGTCCGGCGCGGGCATCGAGGGCCGTGGCGGCGGAGGCTATTACCACGCCGCCAAATTCGCCGTGGAAGGGATATCCGAGGCGCTCGCCGGCGAGCTGAAGCCGTTCGGCATCCGGGTGCTGATCGTCGAGCCTGGGCCGTTTCGCACGGATTTCCTTGGCCGTTCGATCACGATGGCGGCCAGCGAGATGCCGGAATACGCCGCGAGCTCGCGCAGGCACTATCGCGAAACCAACAACGGCAATCAGGCCGGCGATCCCGACAAGGCGATCGCGATCATCCTGCAGGCAGTCGATGCCGATGATGCCCCGCTTCATCTGCCGCTCGGCCCGATCGCCCATTCGATCGCCGAGCGAAAGCTGGCTTCCTTCCGCAGCGATATCGACGCCTGGCGCGACATCACGATCGCCACCGATTTCGACCAGCTCTGAGCGCTGGCCGCGAGCTCCGTTTGAACGTCAACATCGACTGGAAAGCGATCATGATCGCAACTTTGAAGGGGTTTACCCAGCAGCTGGTGCCGGTGAACGGCATCAAGATCAACGCCGTCACGGGGGGCTCGGGCCCGCCGATCCTTCTGCTTCACGGTTGGCCGGAAACATGGTGGGAATGGCACCATGTGATGCCGCTGCTCGCCGAGCATTTCAGCGTGGTGGCCATGGATCTGCGCGGCGCGGGCTTTTCCGACTGCCCGCTTGACGGCTATGACAAGGCCACGATGGCGCGCGACGCGCACAAGGTCATGGTTGCCCTTGGGCATGAACGCTACGCCGTGTGCGGCCATGACATTGGCGGAATGGTGGCGTTGCCGCAGGCCGCCATCTATCGGGAGGCTGTTACCCACCTGGCCGTCCTTGATGTTCCGCTTCCCGGCTGGACCGGATGGGAGGCGACAACCGCCAGGCTCTGGCACTTCAGCTTCCATATGAACCGGGATCTACCCGAGCGCCTGATCCATGGCCTTGAATATGACTATGTTTCGACCTTCATGGCAGAGCGGTTCTACGATCACAGCACCTTCAATCCGGCTGACATCGAGATCTACGCCAAGGCGATGGCGCTTCCTGGCCGCACGCGTGGCGGCATGGAATGGTATCGCACCCTCGCGGCCGATCATGCGGCCGCGCTCGAGTACAAGAAGCAGCCGCTCGAGATGCCGGTGCTTGGCCTGGGTGGAGAACAGCGCTTCGGCGCGCAGATGGTGCCGATGCTCAATGAGTTCGCCAGCAATGTGACGGGCGGCTCGATCGCCCGGTGCAGCCACTATGTCGCGGACGAACGGCCGGATGAAGTCGCCGCCGCTCTGATCGATTTCCTCAAGGCCAATTGAAACTCGGCGCCCGGGCCGTCGTGGGCCGGGCGGATCGACCAAATAAGAATGGAGACTGTCATGACCGCACCCGTCATTCGCGGCGTCAATCATATCGGCATCACGGTGCCCGACATCGAAGCAGCAAAATCGTTCCTGGTGGAAGCTTTTGGCGGCCAGGTGATCTACCAGTCCTTCGGACCGCAGGACCCGCCGCGGCAGGGACCCGAATTCGAGCGGGCCGTCGGCGCGTTACCCGGAACGGTCGTGCGTGCGCAGGCGATGGTCAAGATCGGAATCGGACCTGACATCGAGCTCTTCGAAATGCACGGCCACGAACAAGCGCAACCGGTTCGAGCGAGCGACTTCGGCATTACGCACTTCGGTGTCTACACCGATGACATCGACGCATCGGTAGAGCGCTTCGAGAAGGCGGGAGGAACAGCCCTCACCGCGCCGCGCGCTATTCCCTACGCAACCGAAAAAGGTCCTGGAAACAAGGTCTGCTACTGCCGCATGCCGTGGGGCACGACGATGGAATTCATCACCACGCCGGATCGCATGGCCTACCATGACCAGACGGATCTGCGCAGGTGGCAGGACGATGACCGAGCAGGGCGCGAAGAAGGGACCCGCATCAGTTAATTCGCGGCGATGCTGACGCTGTCGGACGGTTCGACGAGTGCGCAGCCGCGACGGATCGACCGCGCCGGCGGTCAGCCCCATCCGGGTGAGCCTGCCTTCGTCAGCGCGCGTCTCATGCCGCTATGCGCTGCGAGCCGCGAAATTCGTAGGACTTGAGGTGCGCGTGAACCGTCGAGAGTATCGGGGCGGGCAACGAGAATGATGACGCCCGCCGCATCATGTCGCCAATTATCTGATCCGCTTCTATCGGTGAACCGTTCTCGATGTCGCGCAGCATCGAGGTCTGATGGTCGACCCAGCCTGACTCGCCAGCGACGCGGCACGGCCGATATGCCCGGATGGGCAAAAATCATTCCCACTCAATTGTCGGCAACCCGGCTAGGTTATTGATCTAGCTGGGTTTTTTCTTGCTTGCAGCACCGCAAGCCGACGCTCGGCCCGGCAAAAAGTTACCCTTTTGATTTTAAAAGGAAAATTGCCACGAAAAAATTGTTGCGGTTTCACCAACTATCGGCACCAATCGGTCAAATTTTCCGACGTTGGGGTTTCGACGCGGCCACAGCTGATCTCGGCAAGTTCCGTCACCTCTTCAGATAACGGCACTTTTCGCCGAAAGATCAACTACCATAGACCAACCTGGACGACGGCATCGCAGCGGATCAATGAAATCGTGGACTTGGGTATCCTCACAAGAAATGCGCCTCATGTGGCGAATGTCCGATTTGGGGCCGGCAGCTGACTGTCCGTTTTCGGATGAGGCGTGTTAGATGGTAGATCTTGATATTGTTTTGCCGGAGCGCCGCCCATCGCAATCGATCCCTTCGCCCCTTTGCGGCAACGCTTCCTCAGCCGCTGCGCCGATCAGCTCGCCGAGTTAAAGGCCATCGCGCATCAGCCTACTCCCCTCGTTGGCAGCGATCCGCTGATCCGCATCGCCCACTCCCTCGCAGGCGCGGCTGGAACGTTCGGCTTCGCTGAAATCAGCGCGCGAGCGTCGGCGCTGGAGACGCTCCTGGTCGAGCAGGCGGATGGAGGAACAGTCCGCGCGGCGCTCGAGGCGCTTATCGTGGAGATCGAGCGCACGCTGACGTGACGCGGCGGCTTACTTCTTAGCCCCGCCGAGGCCGGTCCTGGTCATCTCGCCCCAGCCCTGGTTGCCGCGCAGATATTGCCACCAGCCCTTCACCCGCCAGAAATTGTTGAGCTGGCGGTAGCCAAAATTCTCGATCACGGCGGCGACCGTCAGCACGGCGAGGTCCCTGGCGCGGGGAAAGCGCTGCAGCTCGGCTTCCTCGAGGATCAGCGAGCAGACGCTCACGCAGACCCCATAAGTGAAGATGAGCGCGGTGAAGGCAAGAAGATATTCCGCCGAAAGGATGCCGAGCAGCCAGAAGGCCGGGATCAGGATGTAGCCCAGCACCTCGGCGACCGGCCCCAGCACGTCGACGACCAAAATGTGGCCGAAGCCGAGGAAGCCGACGCGGCCGTAGCGGGGGTTGAAGAGCATCGAGCGGTAGCGGAAGAAGCATTCGAGCGCGCCGCGCTGCCAGCGCGAGCGCTGGCGGGCCAGCACGCTCAGCGTTTCCGGCGCCTCGGTCCAGCACACCGGCTCGGGAATGAACTGGATGCGATATTTGCGCCTTTTGTCTCGCATATGGCGGTGCAACTTGATGACGATGTCGAGGTCCTCGCCCATCGAGCCCTTAGTGAAGCCGCCCACCGCCACCGCCTCGGCGCGGCGGAACATGCCGAAGGCGCCGGAAACCAGCATCAGCGTGTTGATGCTGCTCCAGGCAAGCCGCGCCATCAGGAAGGCTCTGAGATATTCGACCACCTGGAACAAAGGCAGGAGGCGGCGGGGCAAATGGATCTCGCGCACCCTGCCCGCCTCTATCCGCGAACCGTTGGCGATACGGATCGTGCCGCCCACGGCGATGGTGCGCTCGGGGTCGTCAATGAAAGGCTGGGCGGCGCGCATCAACGCATCAGGCTCGAGGATGGAATCGCCGTCGATGACGCAGAAGAGCGGCGCGCGGCAGACATTGATGCCGGCATTCTGGGCATCGGCCTTGCCGCCATTCTCCTTGTCGACCACGAATAGCCGTTCGGTCATCGGCGAGGAATAGAGGCCGCGGATCGGCTGGTGGGCGAGCGCCTCCTCGTAAGGCCGCTGGAACTTCACCAGCTTGAAGGCTTCGATCAGGCGCTGCAGCGTGTCGTCCTTCGAGCCGTCATTGATCACGACCACCTCGAAATTCGGATACTCCAACGCCAGCATCGAGTGCACGCTCTCGACCACGTTCAACGCCTCGTTATAGGCAGGCACCAGCAGCGCGATCGGGGGCGCGACGTCGCCATAGCGCTGCCACAGCAGCGCTGAGCGGGCCACGGGCGGGCGCTTGGACAGGGCGTAGCCGGCAAAGACAAGCTGCAGAAGATAGATCGTGGTCTGCGCCAGCCCCGCCCCGATGATGAACCAGGACAGGATGGTCACGGCAACAACGACCTCGTGGCTCCAGTCGGCGATCATCGGACCGGCCCCTCGGCTAGGATAAGCGAGGCGGTGCGCTGGCTGCGCGAGACGTCCGCCGAAGCGATCTGGCGCAACAGCCGCTCGCCCGGCTGGCCGAAGGAGCGCAGCGCGTTGGCAGCGGCGTAGCGCACGGTCCAGACCTCATCATCCATGAGCCTGGAGAGCGGCGCGGCGAGCCCGGGCAGGCCGAGGCGCCCGGCGGATTCGGCCGCGGCGGCTCGCACCTCCCAGTCGTCGTTGGCCATGGCGTGCTTCAGGATGGCCGGCGCCTCGGCGTGACCCGTCAGACCCAGCGCCCGCAATGCGGCGGCGGCAACTTCGGGCGCGGCATCGCCGGTCAGGCCGGCGAAGAAATCGGCGAAGCCGAAGCCGCCGGCGTGGGCAAGCGCGTCGATCGCTGCCGCCCGGATGAAGGGCGAGGCGTCCGCGCGCGACGCATGGACCGCAAGTTCGTTGAAGCGCGAGCGCGGAAAGCGCCTGAACAGTTCGATCAGCCGCCGCGAGCGCTGCCCCGCCACGCCGATAAAGTCCAGCGCGGTGCCGAGCAGCGGTAGGCTGCCGAGATCGCAGAGCGCGATGGCCGCCGCGATCCTGACTTCGCGCGAACGGTCCTGAGTGAGCGCGGAAAGCAGGTTTTCCGTCGCATCGCCCGAACCTAGCGCCGCCAGCATCTCTGCGGCGTGGATGCGTCCGGCGACATTGCCTTTGCGCAGCTGCCTGTTGACGCGGGCCGGCAGGCCGCATTCGTTGAAGGCGCCAAGCACGTCGTCCCTCTCCTCGCCGCGCAGCAGCGAAATGAACTCGAAGCCAGCTTCGATCGCCACGCCCGGCGGCACGTCGAGCACGGTCGCCTTCAGCGCCTCGCGATCGCGGCTCTCGGTGAAGGCGATCAGCGCGGTCAGCACTTGGCGCCGCTGGTCGGCCGCCGCCCTGGCCCGGCGCTCCTGCAGCAGGCGCCGCGCGATCAGGAACAGCATGATCACCAAGGACAGGGCGCTGAGCAGTATCGAGAGGTCCCAGATGTACCACATGGTCAGAACCGCGCCGTCAAGCCGAGGCCGAAGATGTTGCGGTCGAAGGCCGGGCGTTCTTCATGCGCGATGCTGGCGCGCAGCGTCAGCGGATCGCTGACCTCGAAGGAAATACCGCCGAAGACGGTGCGCGTCGGCACCAGAGCGCCGTCGTCGATCTCGGGGGCGTCGGCATAGCCGGCAAAGAGGTTGAAGCGCTCTGTCACCACAAGGTCGGCGCGAAGCACATAGCCGTCGGCACGCGTGCCGATGCCGTCCTCGGCATGCACCCAGCGGGCCGAGAGCCCCAGGCGGCTGTCGAGGATATAGCCCTGGACCCAGGGCTGGATGCTGGTGACGCTCGTGTCGTCGAAACTGTCGTAACGGGCATCGATGTTGAGTGAGAGCGGGCCGAATGCCTTTGCAGGCGCCAAGACCTGCCAGGACGCGCCTGCGCCGATCGAATAGCGGGCGAGGAAGCCGGCGTCCGGCGTCGCCGCAGCGAGCGCATAGGCGGAAAAGGTCGGGGTGAAGGCCTGGTCGATGCGGCCCTCCATCTGAACGTCGGTGTGGCCGAAACGGGTCGCCAGCCGGGTGTGGCCGGAAATTGTCGTGCACGGCGACAGCCTATAGGCAAGACCGGCCGAACTGTCGGTCCAGTCGCCCAGCCCGTTGGTGAGATCGCTCACCTCGCTGCCGATATCGAACCGCCAGTTGCGCGGCGGCGGTACGGCCAGCCTCTGCTCGACATCGGCAGAGCCCGGCTGAAGGGCGAGCGCCTGATGATAGGCCTGCCGCGCAGCCTCGTCGTCGCCCTCGGCGCGACGCACATCTCCGATCCCCACCAGCGCCTCGTCATTCTTCGGCTCAAGCGCCAGCGCGCGCTGGAACGACTGGCCAGCGCGCCTGTAGTCGGCCTCCAGCACGGCAATCCTGCCGTCGAGGTCGAGCGCCTCGACATTGTCCGGCGCTGTCGCCAGAACGTCGTCGACCAGCGCCTGGGCGCGCGGCGTATCGCTTTGCCAGATCGCCAGGCGAACCTTGCCCAGCCTGGCATCGAGAAGGCCTGGCCTGATAGCCAGGGCCCGGTCGAAGAAATGGTCGGCTTCGTCGAAGCGCTGGCTGGAGCCGACGACAAGGCCGAGCGCGACCAGGACATCGGTGTTTTTCGGCGCCAGTTTGAGGGCACGGCGATAGACCTTTTCCGCCTCGGGCAGCTTTCCTTCTGTCCGCAAGCGCATGCCCTCTTCGATCAGGCGAGGAACGAGATCGGGCCGGCGATGCGGTTTCTTCACCCCTGCCGGTACAGCGGCATCCGCTTTTGGTTTGCTGACGGCCGCCTGCTTCGCCTTGCGGATGTTCTCGACAAGGGCTGCGGCGTCGGTATTGGCCGGATCGGCCTTTGCTACGGTTTCGGCCAGCGGCAGCGCGATATCCAGATTACCGGAGCGATATTCGACCTCGGCCATGCCGAAGGTGGCATCCCTGTAGTTCGGAGCCAGCGAAAGCGCCTTGGAGAAAGCATCGCGCGCCGCCGGAAGGTCGTTGCGGCCGAGTTCAGCGAAGCCAAGCTGAACCCGTGCGTCGGCATTGTCTGGCTTGAGCGCTAGCGCGCGCTTCAAGAGGTCGGCGGCCTCATCGAAATGCTGCGCCTGCCGCGCCTTCACGGCCGACGCGTAGAGCTCGTCGGCAGTCTGCGCGAGGGCCCCACGCGGAGCGGCGGCGACAGCCAGGATCAGGCATGCGGCGAAGCTGAGGCGCCGGCCACGCCGCATCAGCGCTTCCCACTCTTGCGGGCGATGAGACGCGCCAGCCGGGCCAATAGCTCCTCGGGAATGAACGGCTTCACCAGATAGTCGTCGGCGCCCTTGTCCAAGGCCGAGACAATGTCCTTTTGACCCTTACGGGCAGTCAGCATGACGACCGGCGTATCGGACAAAGCCGGGTCGCCCTTGATGCGCGCCAGCACTTCAAGGCCGTCGGCCTTGGGCATCATCGCGTCGAGCACGACGACGTCGGGGGCGTCGTGCTTCGCCTTCTCCAGCGCCTCCGCCCCGTCGACCGCCTTGATGACTTCGTATCCCTTCGCCCTTAGCCTGAATTCCATCAGCTCGAGCAACAACGGGTCATCATCGCAGATCAGAACTCTTGCCTTCGCTCCATCCACCAGTCCTGCTCCGGTTCCGTCGCCCCCCGGAGTGATCACCCATGGACCTGCATCCGCCAATGCACTCCATGCGACGAGACCGCGCAAATCATAGAAGAGCCGATTCGCGCCAGTCGCACGTCGATGCAATCAGTAGATGAATATCGGCGCATGGTATAGGAGGCGTAAACACCAGGCAGGAGCTTGCCGACAGGCTTTTCGGCGCTCGCGGCGCTCTCCCTGCTAGGCCACCGGACCGCCGGCGCGCGAGGCAAGCAGCTTCTTCACGTCACCGGCAAGCGCCATGGGGTCGAAGGGCTTCGCGATGACGCCCACCGCGCCCATGGCGAGATAGCGTTCGACCTCATGCGTCTGGGTGCGCGCGGTAATGAACACCACGGGTATCGACGCCGTCGGCGGCGATGCGGCCAGGCGCTTAAGCGTCTCCGGCCCGTCCATGTCCGGCATCATCACGTCGAGCAGAATGAGGTCGGGCCGCCATGCTGCCGCATCGACCAGCGCCGCGGCGCCCGAAGCGCAGGACCGCACCTCGAACTCCGGCTCAAGCTCCAGCGACATCTGAGCGATTTCGCGGATATCGTCCTCGTCATCCACATAAAGGATCCGTGCCGGCATCGACGTCACTCCCTGCTTGCTCGGTGGGTCCCGCAGCGTTGCGGGAAGCAATCAACATGCTTCTGACCAGCTTGGCGACATCGATCTCCGATGCCCTGGTCTTTGTCATGATCGCCTGAACCCGATCGCCGAGTTTATCGTCCATCTCAGCAGCCGAGAACACGATGACCCGAGTCTCCAGCGGCAGGTCGATAAGCAGGTCCAGCCCCGATCCGTCGGGGAGTGCTATGTCAAGGATCACCAGGTCGAAGCGATGCTTCGCGACCGCCCGCCGGGCATCCTGCAGCGTTTTCGCCGAGGTGATCGAGACGCTAGGACCGAGCCCTGCCGACATCACGGCAATCACCCCCTCGTCGTCCTCGACATGCAGGATCCGCGGCTTCGGCTCGACCCTGCGGCCGACGATCTTGGCGAGAGCGGCATGAAGCCGCGCCGAATCTACTGGCTTCTCCAGCCAGTCGACGATGCCGACCGCGCTGCCGTTCAGCGAACGCCTGGCCTCGTCGGCGACTGCAGAGATGACGATGACCGAGATGTCGGCATTGAGCTTCGAGGCCCTAATATCATGGAAGAGCTTGATGCCGGATTCCCCCGCCAGCTTGATGTCGAGCGTCAGCGCCACATAGTCGCGGGCGCTGAGGAGAGCCTTGGCGGTGTCGATGTCGGGGGCGACGTCACTGGAGAAGCCTTCCGCATCGAGAAGAGCAGCGATCACGGCGGCGACATCGGGCTCGTCCTCGCAGATCAGGACACGCAGACGGCCGTCGCGCTTGCGCGACCGGCGCTCGACGAAGACCGGTTTCGCCTCCTGCCTCTGCGCTTCGGCAAGGTCGACGTGAAACGACGTTCCCTTGCCTTCCTCCGTTTCGAAGGAAACGGCTCCGCCCAGCTTTTCGACAATGGTTTTAACGATGCTCAAGCCGAGACCCGTGCCTCCCTTCCTGCGAGTGCTGGACGCATCGGCCTGCTCGAACTTGCCGAATATGCGGCTGCGGAATGCTTCGGGAATGCCGGCGCCCTGATCGATCACGGAGATGCGCAGCATGCCGCGGTCACGGCGCTGCAGCTTCACCATCACGGCGCCGCCGTGCTCGGAGAACTTGATCGCATTCGAGAGGAGGTTCGCCATCACCTGGTGCAAGCGGTCCGGGTCGATATTGGCCTCGGCGCGCGGCGCATCGTCGACCAGGACGATGCGTATCCTGCTCTCGGCCATGTAGTTGGAACTGGCGGCTATGGCCTGCTCCAGGACCGGTCGCACAGGCATCTGCTTGATCTTGAAGCTGATAACCCCCGATTCGATCTTCTCGATGTCGAGGATATCGTTGATGAGAAGAACCAGCCTCTCGCTGTTGTTGTGGGCGATGTTGACGAGATTGGCCGCCCTGGGCGGCAATTCGCCCGCGACGCCCGCCGCGATCAGCCCGAGCGAGCCGCGAATGGACGTCAGCGGCGTGCGCAACTCGTGGCTGACGGTCGAGATGAAGTCGTTTTTGAGCTGCGCGTTTTTCTTCTGCTCGGTGATATCGCGATTGTAGGTGATGACGCCGACGATCTTGCCGGTTTCGTCACGGAAGGGAGCCTTCAAGGTGTAGAGCCAGCCCTGGCTGCCGTCGGGGAATCGCGCGGGCTGATCAATGCGCGATGTCTGCCCCGTCTCCAGCGCGCCTTTTTCATCCTGCCTGAAACGCTCGGCCACATCCTTTGGGTAGAACTCGAAATCCGTCTTGCCGATCAGGTCCTCGGCCGAGGCGGCGCGCATCAATTCGGCGGTGGCCGGGTTTGCAACGACAAAGCGGCCGGCGGCGTCCTTCACGTTGAGGCAATCCGGCAGCTCGCGAACCATGGCGCGGTATATCATGTTGGACCTTGCGAGATCGCGACGCCGCTGCTGCCGGTCGAGCAGAACGCCGATGATGAAGGTGCCGATGAACCGGAACACCAGGGACGGAAGCGTGCTCTGCAGAACGAAGCCCGCAAGGACCTGCTGAGGGATGACCACAAGCGTGATCAGCCCAGCAAGCGCCACCGTCACACCAAGGCCGAGTATGTCGAGCATGGTACGCGAGCGGACCGCGACGACATGGTGCCAAGCCAGCCCGACGACGGCCGTGATCAGGATGCTCATGATGCCTACACTCGCGCCCTGCCCGCCAAGATAGGCGCGGTAGGCGATGGAACCGGCGGTCGCGACGAACATTGCCGCCCATCCGCCGAAGAAGGCAGCAGCGCCAATGAATGCGGCCCGCAGATCGACGACGAAGCCTGAGACGGACAAAGCCGTCGCCATGGAGATGATCGAGCCGGCGCACATGACCACGCCGAGAAGCAGCGACTGTCCCAGCCGTGGGAGACGTCCGGTAAAATCCGCCACAAGGTCCCAGACGACGACCAGGATGGAGACGAGAGCCAGATTGGCGAGGAGTGAGTGCCAGATTTCGGTCATGACGTTCCTGCTCCTTTGCTCCGGAAATATCGGCAAACCCTATCCGAGGTCTAAAGCAGCCTGCAGGCTCGGGTCCTTGGCACCCCGAGCGGGCGGTCCATGCAGCGGTCGGCAGGGCATCTGGTTGCCGCGGGCGCCTCGATCATCAAGGCGAAGCCTGCTCTTCTCTGGCCGATAACGTGAGGGGTTACCAATCGACTTAAGGATGATGGCAGCCGTTCGAAAGTCTCTCATATAGGACCGGCTGGCCACAGATGGCGGGCTATGGGGTTTGTGGGTCGAGGCGCTGCTGCGAAGGAAGGCAGCCAGAACGTTCGACGCACCCTCCCTCGATGACATCTGCCATCTGTTCGAGCCAGCCGAATGCAGGAACTTCTTCAAGGCTGCCCGATTATGAGGCCGATTAATGGTGACACGCTTTAGGTGATGATTGAAAAGATGACGCTCCGACAAGCCGGTTAGTTCATCAAAAGCACCAGAGCGGGATGCAGCTTCTTGAGATTTGGCAATGATTTCGATTGCCAGGGTATGTCGGGCGTTCCGCGTACGACGAGACGAACCTCGGGATGCTTGCGCACCTCGATGGTAAATTTCGCCAGCAGATTGATGCCGGAAGAGTTAAGAAAATGAAGGTCCTTCAAATTGAGCGTAATAATTGAAGGGTTTGAGGCAAGGACACTGTTCGCCAAAGCCATGACGGGCGCACCTGCCTCTGAACTGGCAAGCCGCATTGCACCGTCGAAAAAAATATCGCTTCCTTCAATCCACACCCGGTAGTCGTCCGTCTTGATTTCCATTGCTTGGCTTCGTTTCATCTAGTTGTGCGTTTGCGATATCGGAATGGAGGCATACGTCTCCAGGCAAATCCGATCGCTTTCATCGGCGGGGCTGAATATCCAGGCCAGGCGTGCGCCATAGTCGCTCATCAACGTCAGCAATCCCAGTCCGGAGCGCGCCACGTCAGGATTCGCTGCATTCGCTTCAATTCGCTGTATCAGCAGGTCTTTGGGGTCGCCAACCGTGATGTCCGCCAGGAGACTTTGGAACTCAGACGCGTTCTCACCGTCGACGTCGTTCGAAACCTTGAGCTTGAAGCACTCCGAATCCATCGACGCCTCGATCATGATCTCACCCTGTGCGCGAAACTTGACCGCATTTTCGATGAGCTCGTTGACTAGATATCCGATGCTATGTCGCACTTCCATGTAGTCATTGCGGGACGACTGAAAGCGCAACGCGAATAGATCGGCAATGAAGTCCGAGGTCGTGGCACAATGGCGCCAACTCAAGTCGAGAGGTCCGTCGAACAGCCGCAGGCGACTGACACTCTCCTTCATCCCGATTGCAATGTCAGGGGTACCGAACAGCGCTGTCATCTCATGTATGCCTTATGATCACGAGGGTGATGTCGTCGTGGATCTTCTGGATACCGATATGGGCCATCAGATCATCGATGATCCCGGTCTTGATGTCCTCGGCGCTGCTCCCGTGACGTCTTTGCACGCTCTGGCAGAGGCGCTCGAACCCGAATAGTCTCTTGTATTCATCTTCCGCCTCGGTCACGCCGTCGGTGTGCAGCACGATCACGTCACCGCTCCCGAACGCGATGTCACGCGTGTCAATGAACTGCGAGATGTCATTCTCCAGACCAACCGGAAGACCCAGATCAAGCGTATCTATGCGTTCGACCTCCCCGCCAGCGCGCATGACCAGAACATCCTCATGCTGGCCGGATAGCGTTACCCGTTCATCCTCAAAGTCAAGAAAGGCCAGCGAGAGATGCTTGCCGGTGTTCGTGCGCTCGATGTTCTTGTAGATTGCTCTGTTCAGCCGATCGAGAAATTGGTGTGGATTCCCTTCGTTGGTCTCCTGCAGCGCGCGTGCAACCGATTGGACCATCAGCATCAGCACGCCGCTCTCGAGACCGTGACCTGTTACGTCGCCGATACCGATCTTGATCCGTGATCCGTTCTGCAGAACGTCGTAGTAGTCGCCACCGACCTCGTCAGCCGGCCGCATATAGGCGGCGATCTCAAGCCCCGGGATCGCTTCGAGTTCGAACGGTTTCGGCAGAACCATCATCTGGATGTGCCTGGCAACCGCGAGTTCGGCGCCGAGCCGGATGTTCTCGTCCCGCAGCTTTTCGTTGAGCGCAGAAATCTCCTGATTTGCGTCGCCGAGTTCCCTAGTTCGTTCGTCGACGAGTTGCTCGAGGTTTTCTGTGTGAAAGCTGATCTGCTCGGCCATTCGGTTGAAGGCGACGCCTACCGCTCCAACCTCGTCACGCGTTGGAATACTCACGCGGACGGAATAGTCTTTGGACTGGAGCCTCTGGGCGGCGGTGGCAAGCGCCCTTAGGCCGGCGGTGATCCGCTTCGAGATCCCGAGCACTGCCGCAAAAACAATCAGAAGCGAAACGACGATGGCGCCGATCTGAAAGAGCAGGATGCGATTGGTTGCGCGGGAGATACTCTTCTGCGCGGCGAACAGAGACGCATAGATCTCGCGTTCGGGAACGACGATACCGACCGACATCGCTTCGGACTTGATCGGTCCCGAGCTCCACAGGTTGGTCGGCTTCAATCTCTTGAGCACGACTATGTAGGGTACGCGTTCGCCCTTGGTGTCGAGCATGATATGCTGAATGACGCCGTCATTGTTCTGGTCGAGTGGCAGCGACGCGATTGCCGGCTGCGTACTTCCCCGCAGCGACCTCTCGAGGCCGGTGACGCCCTGCGTGCCCGCATCATTGGATGAAGTCAGGCCGATGATCGCCTGGCCCGATGGATTGATTGCCACCACATTGCCGGTCGACATGGTGAGGAAGCCGAACCCGGTTTCCGCGATCTTCACGCGCTCGACGACTTCCGCGAGCTGATCGAGAGTGATGTCCGCACCCGCTACGCCGGCGATGCCGGTGCGATCGCGCGTCCACAGCGGGTGGAAAAAGCTGACGATCAGCTTTCCCGTGATCGCATCGGTGTAAGGCGCTGTTTGAGTGATGTCGTCGGCGACCGGACGTAAGGCCGGATCCCTGGCCCATTGTTGCCATGACCCATAGATCCCCGGAAAGAAGAACTCCCAGAACTCCGCCTTGTTGTGGCCCGGATAGAGTCGGTCGAAGGTCTGCGCCTGGTCCGTGTAGGGGACCGTCCTGAAGATCGGCCGTTCCTTTGGGCCAATATAGTACATCTGCAGTTTCGGCGATCCGCTGGCCATGAGGGTCGGCGCGACGAGATCGATCACGGTACTGTCTTCTATTTCCCGCTGAACGCCGGGGAGCGGAGTGTGGTCGGCGCCCAGCAGGTAGCCCCAGACGCTTATCACCGAAGGCGCGCCCGGCAGGTTCTGCGCCCAATCGCCCTGCGCGTCATAGACGACCTTCACCGAGCCGGGTGCTTGGTGCGAAAGGGTTGCTCCGACCTGTTGCTGCCTGCTCGGATCGTTGATCTGTGCCTGCAGAACGCCGGCCAGCGCCTTCACATCGCCATGAACTCGATCGAGCAGGAGGTCGACACTTAACGCTGTCGAGTCGGCATACGAGCGAATGTATTCCTGGTTTGAAGTGGTCAGGCCCTCACCGACTTCCGATGTGGCGTCGCGCGACAGCTTTTGAACGTTCCAAAGCGCCAGACCACCGCTCAGCAAGAGGTCGAACAGTACCGCGCCGCCGACGACCAATACGAATTTCGCTCGAAAGGAGCGCAGGCCGAAGCGCGGTGTAGGCTGATCGTCGGCTTTCATTGTGGCCGTCGCCCCGATGCGACCCAGATCGGCCAACCCGCGTAACCCTTGGGGTGCAGCGCAGCGAAAATGTGATCCTGAAACCCCTGCCGGAACCGTGCAACGAACTCCGGCCCATCGCCGCGTCTGCTGGCCATATCGCCCGCGTAAACATCAGCCCAGGCCACAATGACATCGGCGAAGTCCTGCGGATCTCCGTCCATGTTGGTGACCATGAAGGTCTCGACACGTATGTCTTCGAATCCGGCTTCAATCAGGTACCGCCGACTCTTGGGCCCAAGCTCGACATCCATCTCGAAATGCGCGAACAGCTTCGCCACCTCATTGTATGTCCAACGAATGCTTTCTGCGCGCGGCTCGCCGAGGCAATGGGAATTCTTCTCGTTGGTGATGTAGACCCGCCCGCCTGGTTTGCAAATGCGGTAGAGTTCCTTGAGGATGAGTTCCGGTCGATTGAAGATTTGAAGCGAATGTCGGCAGGTGACCAAGTCGAACTGCGCTTCGTCGAGAAGCATTTCCGACGCATCGCCATAAGTATATTCGATGCCCCGGATATCGAACTCCCGCATCACCCGCCGGGCGTAGTCCAGGCTTGATATGGAGTGGTCGAGGGCGACGATCCGCGATGGCTGGAATTCTTTCTGCACGAGCACGGCGAAATCGCCGATCCCGCAACAGATGTCGGCCATGACGATCCCCGGGCTCATGCCGTGTCGCGGCAAGATTGTTCGCTCGTGGCGCCAGGTCAACTTTGTCTGTGTGCGCAGGATTGGAACGAACCCGCCTTCCTCGAGGAAACCCTGCCCTGGATAGAATTCGCTGTCATACTCCTCGACCGTGATGTTCGGTTCGATCCCGCTCAAGCGACCGAATTTTCGTGAGGTCCATCCGACGACGCTTGACGTGATGACGACAAATTTGAGATCGGGTAGAGCGCGACAGGCGTCAATAATGATCCTTGAAAAAGCATGGAATGCAGCGTTGTTCATCTGCGTCAGTCGTCTGACATTAATATAGAGGACGCCGCGTACACGGCCGATCGCATCGCGTAGCAATGCCAGACTTGGCCCAAGCTCATCGATCGCCTGCGGCCGGATCACCCCGGATATGGAGAACTCCTGGTTGTTCGCGTCGTATTGCGCCTTGAAGCGCGGGAGAAGGTCGTAAGGGCTCAATGCTGCAGGCCCTCAAGTGGAAGATCGACGACGAGCTTGATCGCATCGCTTTCGGCCTCCTCGACGCTGAGTGTCGCGTTGTAGTCGACAGCCAGTTCCAGGAGTACGACCTCCCTGCTGGGCGCCAGATCTCCAGACACGGAATTGAGATATCGCTCCCTGGCCTCAAAGCCGGCGACATGCGACACGGCCTCCTGGTAGAACTGGCGTTCCTCCGGCACGCAAGGGATTGTTAGCTCGATTCTGTCCGTCGCGCCGTGGCGAGACACCCTGCATGCCAGTTCGCCGTCGGTGTGGCGCGTACGAAAAGCGACCTCCAGCAATTCGTTGAAGGCAGAGGAAAACAGATTCGAATGCCGGACCGAGTCCGATCTGTTTTGACTGATCATCCGCGCCATATATGTCGAGACATAGTCGCAGTGTTTCCAAGCGGAGACAAAAGCTTTGATCTCCATGTCGATCTGGATCATCGGCTCAAAAGTCGGCTCGCCAGCCGGTTCGTTACGAACAGATCCCATCAGCATCCTCCTGACCTCCGAGACGGAAATTTGACCGCCTCGTGATGAGTTTCCGCATTGCGCGGTGTCCAGTTCGATCGCTTTTTCCCCCCTCCACAAAGAGTGCAGGGCTAGAGCACCCGATTTGATTCCTCCATCGCTCGCCCCTCCTTCGACGGCGACCGCCTGATGAAATCGCCGGTTGCGTCGGCTCCAAGCGGCCGTCCCAGGAAATTACCTTGCAGGCAATCGCAATTCTCCTCGACCAGCCACCGTGCCTGTGCCGACGTCTCGACCCCTTCGGCGGTGACACTTATACCTAGGCCGTGTGCCAGATTGATGATCGATTGCACGATCGTTTGGCTCTTGAGGTCGGTTTCCAAGTCCGTGATGAAGTATTGATCTATCTTCAAGGTGTCGAATGGAAAGTTCTTAAGGTAGCTCAACGATGAGTAGTACGTCCCAAAATCGTCAAGAGAGATTCTTATTCCCAACACGTTCAAAGTATTTAATGTATCGATATTATCAATTGTCTTCTCAAGAAGGACCGTTTCGGTTATCTCAAGTTCAAGTCTCTCGGCTCGAATTCCAACTGCGTCAATGATCTGAGCGACAGTATCTGTCAACGAACCGCTCAGAAACTGAGCCGGAGACAGGTTGACTGCGACTGTCAGCGAGGAAGGCCACGTCAATGCCTGACGACAGGCTTGCTCGAGCACCCATCGTCCAATCTCGTCCATGAGACCGTCGGCCTCGGCGATCGGAATGAACACACCGGGCGGGATGATGCCGATCTCGGGGTGTCGCCAACGCAGCAGTGCTTCAAATCCGATCACCGATGAGGGAGGCCGGATGAGCGGCTGATACTCAATATAGAGCTCGCCCCGCTCCAGCGCGGTTCGAAGGCTGCGCCTGAGATTCTCGCGTTGTTCGAGCAAGAGCAGCATCGCGCGATTGAACGTTCGGGCGCAGCCGCGTCCGTCCGTCTTGGCTGCATAAAGAGCGATGTCGGCGGCTTTCATCAACTGCTCGCCGTCGGTCCCGTGCTCCGGCCCGAAAGCAATTCCGATGCTTGAACCGACGAAGACGGGAATGCCGTTGATGACAAACGGGTCCTTGAAGGCGTTGACCAGGGATCCGGCGAGGCGCTCGGCTTCCATGGGCTGCTCCTTGCCCAATTGGATGACAGCGAACTCGTCGCCGGCATACCGGTATGCAGATTCGCCATCCTGCAGCGCGTCGCGGATTCGACCTGCCGCGAGTTGCAGGAGCGTGTCGCCCGCTCCATGGCCGAGCGTGTCGTTGACCGACTTGAAATCGTCAAGGTCGATTTGGAGCAAGGCGGCTTTCGGCTTGGGGCCGCCGATTGCCGCCAGCGCTTCCTGTAGTCGCTCTCCGAATCGCCGTCGGTTCTGCAGTCCCGTCAGCACGTCATGAGTCGCCTGATGGAGCAGAATTACGTGCTCCTGCTCCTCCGCCGTGCTGCGCCCTCCCCGCCCCTGTGATTCGATGACTCCGACACCATCTGCGGTGCCGAAGACGAAAACGGACCTAGGCGCTTCGCCCGATGATCGCGGCAATTCGATGCTTGCCGCAGAGCCGCCCTGAAATACCCGAAGAAATTCGTCGCGGCACCTGGTATCCAGGAAGCTCGGGTAGATCTCCCAAATGGCGGCGCCTGGCACCACCGCGCCTCCGTACAGGCCTTTGAGCCTGGCTGCGTAGTGCGTTAGCCGAAAGTCGCGATCATAGAGCGACAAAAGTTCAGTCGTATTCGCTAACAGGTCAGCGAGAAGCGCTTCGCCGGCACGTGAAACATCGATCGGGGAAGACTTCTCATTCTCTATGCCGACGCCTGATGCCTCCGGGCGCAAAAGCCACCTCCATAGGCGGTGTAAAAATCAGCGTCCCCGTCCCCAGATTAGAAATAGCATAAGTAACAAGCTTGGCAACTTTCAACTCGGCGGTTTAACAAACGCCGCGTACGCCACATCGCAAATTCATGGTCCACTGCTATTGGCGGACACGTTATCCACATACCGAACACCTAAGTTCATTAACAAAACGTAAATTAGCGAATGATAACGTAGCGCCGCACGTGATTCGAACTATTGGACCCCCCGGGGGAGCAGCGTTCGCTGTGCGGGGCTGTCCTGGCAATTCAAGGACGGCTTTCAAGAATATTCGGTCTTCAGCCATGTTTTCGACAGTCCGCTCCTGTAGGGGCTGTCGGAATGCTTCGAGATAAGGCCACTGGGCTCCATCTTCTCGATGACGCCAAAGTTCGCCAGCGCACCGCGCTCAAAATGCTCGCTGTATTGGATCTTGCCGAGGCCAGGTTCGACCAGTTGCCGCAGGGCGTGCTTGCGCTGCAACAAAGGTAAGGGGGTAAGATTGCGACCGTCGAGATGAAGGATATCGAACGCGACGAACACCAATCCGCTCGGCTCATTCCAGACCGCGGCTTCCAGCGCTGCGGGATCGGGCGTGCCGCTCTCACCTGACACAATCACCTCACCGTCGAGAATGGCAGCCCGGCATGGCAGGTCGACCGCCAGCGCGATGGGCCAGTATTTCGTCGTCCAGTCACGGCCATTCTTGCTGTAGAGCCGCACGCCGCACTTATCGATGATGATCTGCGTCCGGTAGCCATCGAGCTTGGCCTCGTGGACCCACCCGTCATCTTCTGGCGGCTGCTCGACAAGAGTTGGCATCTGCGGCGGAATGAACTCCAGCCGTTCGCCGTCCACCTTGTCACGCTTCCCCAACAACGCCACCATCTTTGACGGATAGCTGTGGCGCGAGCGGCACAGGCGATCCGGCATCCCCCAATTTGGACACCTGCCACCTGTGCCGAGCCCCCACTAAGCCATCGAGCCCCCACGAAGCCATCTTGCGGCGCAATGAACACCAGCCAGCCGCCCCCCCGCCTTGGCACGCTAATTCGATTACGCCACCACCTTTGACGGATAGCGGCGGCGCGGTCGGCACAGGCGGTGCGATATTCCCCCCAACTTGGAAACCTGCCGCCTGTGCCGAGCCCCCCGCTAAAGTCACCGCGAACATCTACGAGTAACGTCGCGTTGTCGTTAGCTGCGCATCCATATTCTTATCCGGGCGTACATATCTCGATATCGGCGCGGCATCTCTCGCCCAGGGCTATTGCCATTTGGTTGCCGACAGCCAACGCAGTCTCTTGCCCTAAGGGGGATTGCCGCTCGGCATCCAGCAGAACCCCACGAGGCACTCTGATGGAATGTCGCCGATCTCAAGCGGCACCGCGCTTGTGCTCAGCTTCCAAGCGCCTTGAGCCATCCTTCAAAGGAGGAGGCCTTCCCATGCTCGCCAAGCGAAACAGAGTGGGCGGGGCGCGGCAACACTGTCGTCCTGCGCCCTTCGCGAGGGCTATAACCGAACTCCTTGCTGAACGCTCGGCTGAAATTTGCTGCTGAACTGAAGCCGAAGGCTTCCGCAATTTGAACGATGCGCCGGCTGTCCGCCGGATCGCTGAGCGCAACATGGGCTGCCAAAAGTCGGCGACTTTGAATGTAATGGAGCACTCCACCGCTCGGTTCGAACAACTGATAGAGACGAGATCGCGAAACCCCGAGCGCCCGACACATTGTATCCGGCGTCAAACGAGCCGCGTCCAGGTTGTTTTGGACGTATCGACGCGCCCGTTCCATAAGCGCGACACTCGCCAGTTGTTCGGCCGCAGCCGCGTTTTCTGCCAGAGGCGCGAGGCACGCAATGATCATGCTGCGGGTGGCGTTTACGACGCGGGGCAGGTCGTCCGCAGTGAGACTGCGCAGTCTTGTTACGATGCTGTCAATGTAGTCGATCAAAAGGTTAGCAAAGTTGCCGGAAAGAATTGAATTGTTGTTCGGATCGAGGGTTGCCGCCGCATCGGCAAACAAATCACGCGGCAAATAGAGAATGAGACTTTCCGAATCCGTTGTCCTGCCGCGAAACGGGTAGCCCAGCGACCTGATCTCAAGTTTACCCGGTTGTCCCTCCACGACGCGGCGATCGACCTCCGTCCATGACCGGCCAGTATGTGGCAAGACGACATACCAGTGATCGATCGAGCTGGAGCGAAGTTTAGCGGCGGAACGGACATAACTGTGCGCCGGCGTCCGCTGTTCAACGATCAGCATTCCACCAAGATTCCAGGCCATGTGGGCGGCCGGGAAGCCATCGTCTAGCGATTTGTTATCCGGCAACCTGAGCTCGACAAGCGGTGCCACATGCGCCTGCCAAGCAGGAAATTGCTCCTTCGGTGCCAGGTCCAGCGTTGAAAAGGACAATGGCACCAGTGCCGGCGCGGTTGGCGGAGCCGCGCTGTCAGGTTGAACGTCGCGGGGCCAACGACGTCGCTCGCGCTCCGGCGACTGCCTAGTATGCGCCTCGTCCTGCTTGTTAGCGTCCATCGCGCGTGGTGCCATATCCGATTCCGGTATGCCCATGCCCCCCGCAATCATGTGGTGTATTCCAGGTATCTGGCAAGCCTGTCGGCCGGATCGCCGATCACGCTGAGTTACATCAAGAAATGCATCCCGAGATAACTTTCTGGATGCGAGGCTAACGACAGAATTCAAAGTGGTGCCTATAGATTCCGACATCGTGAAAGCGACGTCGAGGAGACCACGAATGAACGAGAAGATCAAAGGAGAAGCTCGCCGCAAGATAATTCTTGATGGATACGTCAATAACGAACCATTGAAAGACATTGCGGAAAAACTTGGGTGCTCACTGGCGAGCTTGAAAGTCAGCGCCAGCAAGCTTGGCTGCACTCGAACTCCAAAGGAGGCGGCTGAATTTCGGCGCGGCTTTCGTATACCGGAAAGTAAACGGCAAGACTATTACCAGCTGATGACAGTTGGGCAATACAGATCTCGCGAGTGCGCGCAGATTTTGGGATTATTGACAACGCAATCGCCGAGTATGGAGTAACGCTGTAAACAGCATCGCTCAAGCCTCAGTGATACCAGCCCGCCGCCAGCACGGGCGGCGGCCCCTGAAAGGTTCGCTCACATGCTGCGTCAGCGTTTCAACCGTACCTGTCTTAGCCCTCTCGATCTGGCTGTTTGCGAACGCGTGTTTAATCAAGTCTGCGCGGATGAACGCCTCGATCCCTTGGACCCGAACGCTGAAATTTTGGCAGAGATGGTTGTGGCCGTCTTTCGCAATGCTCGCGCCAACGAGCGCGAACTGTTGGAAGAGATCAGATCTCAGCGGCAAAAGTTCACGGGACCCGGCCGACAGTGTCGCTCAGGAAATGCTCGGCGACGTCGCGGTTGAGATGTTGAATAGTCGTCAGTGAAGAACACAGAGGGTTTTAATTCAATTCAGGGCTTTCCTTATTTTGCGAACCAGCGCTGCGCGCATACAGAATTGCTGTCGAGATCGTCGCGGACAACACAGATCTTTATTCTGCTGCAGGCCCACGGCCAGCGGGAGCCAGCGGAACCTAATTCACCCGGCCCAGTTTCGGATGGAGCGACCGAAGAGGAAAAAGCATATGAGATCAAAATCATCGCGGGACACGCCGGGCCCGAAACCCCGGAAGGACAAAGAGCGGGATACCCCGAGAGGCGGCTGCCAAGACGCCCGACAAGACCAATGACTGGGATCGCGACCTCGTCCATGGTGATGGTGAAAGCACAGGGCTAAAGCCCGAGCAGGGCGTGGACTCGAAATAGTCCAAAGACTGCCAAGGCAGACTTGGGTCGCGGAAACCGTTGCCCACTTTGGGGCCGGGCTAGACTTGCTGCATGATTTTCAGACTGACGTTCCTTGGCACCTCGGCCAGCGTGCCCTCTGCCGAGCGAAATCACCCTGCCCTGCTCATCGAGGCCGGAGGCCACCGAATTCTTGTTGATTGCGGGGAAGGCACGCAGCGCCAGCTGCTGCGCAGCGGCGCCGGCTTCAGGCGGCTTCATCGCCTGTTGCTCACGCATCCCCGTTTCGACCATATCCTTGGAATCCCCGGCCTGTTCTCGACACTCCGGTTGCGGCAAAGTGACGATCTCCTGACCGTCCACGGAGGCTCGGACACCCTCGACCTCGTTGTGCGCATGCTCGCTGGTCTTTGGGGTGAAGGGCAAGCGCCGATCCCACTAACGCTTGAGCCGCTGATGCCCGGCCGGTTTTTCAACGCGGACGAATTCATGATCGACAGCTTTCAGGTTCGCCACCGCGACACCGATAGCTATGGCTTCGTGCTCGAGACTCCACCGCGCCGCCACCTTCGCGCCGAGCGCCTGGCGTCGCTGGTCGTGCCAGACGGTCCAATCGGGAAGGAACTGGTAGAAGGCCGGACTATCACCCTCGTCGATGGCCGAGCAGTTGCTCCCGAAGACGTATTGGGCCCGCTGGAAGCAGGCAAGAAGCTGGTCATCATCGGCGATACGAAGGCGACCGATGATCTCGCGGAACATGTCCGCGGCGCCGACCTTCTTGTGATCGAGGCGACCTTCCTCGAACGAGATGCGGCCTTAGCGCGCGACTATGGTCATCTCACGGCTGCGCAGGCAGCATCTCTGGCAGCTACGAGCAACGTGAAGCAACTCATTCTTACGCATATCTCCGGCCGCTATGCCGACGAAGAAATCCTCGCGGAAGCGGTGCGGGCATTTCCAAACAGCCGTCTTGCGGCTGATCTCGATGTGCACACCATATAACGGCCGGCAATGACATTCAGGATAGGCATCATCTCTGACACTCACGGCCTGCTGAGGCCCGAGGCGGAACGACGCCTAGCCGGGGTAAACCACATCATCCATGGCGGCGACATCGGCAGTCCTGAAATCATCACCGCGCTTCAGCAGATCGCGCCGGTTACCGCCATCAGAGGAAACGTGGACACGGCCGGGTGGGCTGCGGCCTACGCCGATACGGCGCTGGTGCGGCTGGCGGGCCGAACATTTTACGTCCTCCATGATCTGACAACACTGCAGGTCTCACCTGCGGCACTCGGCATCGACATGGTCGTGTCGGGTCACTCCCATGTGCCAAAACTCAAAACCATTGACGGTGTGCTCTACCTTAATCCGGGCAGCGCCGGACACCGTCGTTTTAAGTTGCCGATCACGCTTGCGACGGTTGATATCACGCCTGACGGTCTACGGGCGGCCATTCACGATCTAAGTAGCGGCTAAGCCGCGGGCTCAAGGCGTTCGCACGCCAAGCGGGACGGCCCGCATCGGCTGAAGGACGCGTCCGCGCGCGATCCACCATGCGGCGTGGGCCAGATGCGGCCGATGCGTCACAGCCCGTCGACGTGCTCGGGTTCGAAATCATCCGGCGGAACATTTGCAAGGCTAAGCCCTTCTCCCCTCGAACACATGGAGGTACCTGATGGCGAATGTCGGAAGACTGGCGATCGCGTTGCTTGGCGTTCTGGCGTACCAAAATCGCGACAAAATAGGCGAATTGATCCGTGGGGCGCGAGATCGCAATCCAAACGACACACAGGGCGGGATTCTAGATCAGATTTCCAAAGGCGTTTCGGGGACGGCGCTCGGCGATATCCTGGATCGGTTCAGAGAGGCGGGAGCAGGATCCAAGGTCGACTCCTGGGTCGGCACTGGGCCGAACCAGCCAATCGAGCCGAATGAGGTGGAAGCGGCAATAGACGAAGGCACCCTAACGTCGCTCTCGATGCAGACCGGCCTGTCTCGCGAGGAGCTCATCCGCAGGATAACCCGGGATTTGCCGGAAGCCATCAACAAAATGACGCCAAATGGCGAACTGCCACCAGAGCCCACCCAACGCTCTGGTGAGACCAACCTGCTCGACGACGTGGGCCCGAACGGCACTCAAGGCACCAGGCAAAACGATGTCTAGAATGACGGCCATAAGTCAGCCGACTGCGCTGGCACGCACGGCCCCTGCCGGTGGAATAGCTCGGCAGGGTTACAAGGGCAGCAAGGCAGCTAGCGTCATTGCGGAACTGGATTTTTTGGCGACCATGCTCGACCCGCGCTGGCGCATTCCCGGGATTTGAAACGCGCATCGCTTACTGGCTGTTTGAGCCCTCGTCCATGGCGCACGCCATTTGGCGCCCGCTAGATGGGACGGCAGTATTCGGCGCAGAAAGGATAACTCCGCCCGCTGTATCAAGCAGCACGATGTTGGAAATCGCGGGATCGGTCTGCCAAGCTCGGTTCAGCAGTTCTTATGCATTGCGGACCGTCGCCAGCGGCAGGCCAAGTTCTGAGACTGACCGTCCTGGCCATGCTCTTTATCCTGGTTGCGATATTCGCTTACTTTCAGTTTTTTGCACCGCCGGAATCGGAGCCATGATGGCTGAGCTTTCGATCACAACCCTGGGAATGCTCCTTTTCACGGCATCGCTGGTCGCGATGATCTCGCGCCGCCTGCGTCTTCCTTACAGCGTGGGACTGGTGGTCGCCGGAATCGCGCTTGGATTCCTACCCGGCGTTGTCGAACTTCCGCTCAGTCGGGACCTGATCTTCACGGTCTTCCTGCCGCCTCTCATCTTCCAGGCGGCGCTCGAAATCGAGTGGCGACATTTTCGCTCGAACCTGCCGGTGACCGCCCTCCTTGCCTTCCCGGGTGTCGCGATCGCCGCCGTCGCGGTTGCCGCAGGCATGCATCTGCTGCTGGGCTGGAGTTGGCTCGGCGCAGCGTTCTTCGGCGTGTTGATTGCCGCCACCGATCCAGTCTCGGTCCTGGCCGCCTTCAAGGAAATGAAGATCCAACCGCGCCTCAGCCTTCTGGTAGAGTCGGAGAGCCTGCTCAACGACGGCGCTGCGGCCGTAGGATTCGGGATCCTCGTCTCGATCGCGGCGGGCGCGGAAGCCACGCCGTTGGCGATAGCCTGGTCCTTCGTCTGGACGGTTGCCGGAGGCATCGCCGTGGGCGCGGCCGTGGCAGCGGCGCTCCTTCTCATCGCCGGGAAGACAGAGGACCATCTCGTAGAAATCACCCTGACGACGATCGCCGCCTACGGCTCCTTTCTGATTGCGGAGAACTTCGGTATGTCGGGCGTGCTCGCAACGCTCACCGCAGGCCTGCTGGTCGGAAATGTAGGCTGGAAAGGTGCCATATCACCCAACGCGCGCAGCCATGTCCTTGCATTTTGGGAGTATGCGGCGTTTCTGGCGAACTCGATCGTGTTCATCCTGATTGGTGGCCACGAGGCGCACCAGCCTCTCGGCATCTTCGCGGGCAGTTCGGCCGTTGCAATCGCACTCGTCCTGCTCGGTAGGGTTCTGGCCATTTACCCACTCTGTGCCCTGCTCAACCCGACCGCATTAAAGGTGGATCTCAGGTTTCAGCACGTTTTGGTCTGGGGTGGCCTGCGCGGCTCCCTCGCTTTGGCACTCGCGCTCGCATTGCCACAGGACCTTCCAGAGCGTGGGGCGATCATCGTCACAGCTTTTGCCGTGGTGGCATTCTCGATTTTCGTCCAGGGCCTGACGATGCCATGGTTTATCAAAAAAATGGGATTAGCCGCCAAGGAAGCCGGGTAGTCAGGCTGTGCCTGCGACGGCCGAAAGCCCGGTCCATCCGGTCGTGCTAATCTGATCACCAGCGCGGCCACAGCCGACCGGTCGAGCGCCGGAGCTGCCTGTCCCCGTAGCTGGCCGGTGGGCACCCGGCGCTCCTCTGTCCAGCCCCCAAGGCGAATAGAAAAAGCCCGTCGCAGCTAATGGGCGTAAGCGACGGGCTTCCTTCGATTCCTTGGCGGCTACACCCGAGGGATCGTGGCAATTCAACGTTTGTATGGGATACTCGCGCCGTGGCCGAGTTTGAGAGCCGGTTGCAATGCCGCTATCGCGATATACCGGCACTTATGATCCTGCTGAGTTGGAACTGCTGCAGCGGGTTTTCGTCCTGCTGTGTGCTGAGCGCGGACTGGCTCAACGGGAGAGGGAGCGGCGGGAAGACCTTGCCGCCTATATCCTTAGTGTTTTCAACGAGGGAACCCGGACAGAAGCCGGTCTCTTACGCGCGCTTTCCAGGCAGCCCGACCGATCAAAACCAGAGGTCTCAGGTTTTTCTTCTAACGACTGAGCAGAGAAGGCCCTTCCGCGAAAGGCTCGACCAGATCAAGAGCCGGCGCCGACTTCGTATTCATCCCGGCGCTCTATTCTGCGGTCAGTTCCATACTCGGTCTACCTGACCTTACCGTCGAGGCCTTCGACGCCGGAAGTCACTCTGCGCGCAAGGCATCGCTGGGCTGAAGTCGTGCCGCCTTTCGGGCGGGATAATAGCCGAAGAAAACGCCCACGCCGGCAGCGAAACTAACGGCCAGCAGCACCGAGCTAAGGTCGATAACTATAGGCCAGCGAGCAAAGGCCCCGATGCCGATTGCCGAGGCGATGCCGACCAGCGCGCCTAGCATTCCACCCAGCGATGCGAGAGTGATTGCCTCGACGACAAACTGGACAAGAATGTCGCGTCGGCGCGCACCGACCGCCAGCCGTAGCCCGATCTCACGGGTGCGCTCCGTGACCGTTACCAGCATAATGTTCATAATGCCGATGCCGCCCACCACAAGGGAAACTGAAGCGACGGCGGACAGCAGCAGTGACACGACTCGAGTAGTCGCCCCCTCGATATCGGCGGCTTCCGCAAGGTTGCTGATCATGAAGCTGTCTTCTTGGCCTGCCCGCAAGCGATGCCGTTGCCACAGGAGATCGCGCATGGCTGCCATCACATCCTCGGCCGATAACCCATCGGCGAACTTGACGGTGATATTGTGCACGAGGGCGGGGTTGGCCCGACTGATGCCGACAAACTGGCGGCGCGCCGTTTTCAGCGGCACCAGCGCCACATCGTCCTGGTCCTCGCCCCAAACGCTTTGTCCCTTCCGTTCGAGCAGACCGATGACCGTGAACGGTGCGCCGCGGATTCGGATCGCAGAACCAACGGCACCGGCCTCGCCAAACAGCTTCTCGCGCATTGTCGTGCCGAGGAGCACCACGTTTGCGGCACGTCGGTCGTCGTCCGAGGTCATCTCGCGGCCTGCGATCACGCGCCATTCCCGCGCCGTGAAGTAGCCGGGCGTCACACCGCGAAGCACGCCTTGCCAGTTCAACGATCCAACGGTCAGTTGCTCGCGGGCGTGCAGTAGTGGTGCCGCCACGATCACGCCGGGGATCTCTGATCGGATCGCCAGCGCGTCTTCTTCGCTCAACTGCGGAGCCGCCCCGCTTCCCAGTCGGACGCTGCCCATGCGCGCGCTGCCCGGTGTCACCATGATGAGGTTCGCGCCGAGGCTGCGGATCTGGGCTGCGATTCGGTCGCGGGCCCCAATACCCACCGCGATCATCACGACGACGGCGGCAACGCCGATAACGATGCCGAGCATGGTGAGCGAGCTACGCAGATGGTGAGCGCGCAGCGAACGCAGGGCTGTTCTGACGCTACCCGGCATTGCTGCGAACCAGCGAAAGATGGTCTGCGGCATCCAAATTCAAATGGCTTCGCGTCCCGGCCTCCTCAGGCACGAGCCGGCCATCCCGAAAGGTCACCATGCGATCGGCAGTGGCAGCAACCTTTGTCTCATGCGTCACGACAACCACCGTCACCCTTTCACCGTTGAGATCGCGGAAGATGTCCATGATCTCCTGCCCAGTGTGGCTGTCGAGCGCACCGGTGGGCTCGTCGGCGAGCAGAACCGAGGGCTCGGCGACCAGGGCACGGGCGATTGCAACGCGCTGCTGCTGGCCGCCCGATAACTCGGACGGCTTATGATACGCCCGGTTCGCCACACCAAATTTTTCGAGCATCGCGAGCGCGCGTCGGCGGCGCGTGCCCGGCCACATCCGGCGATAGAGGAGCGGCAGCTCGACATTTTCCACGGCGCTGGCGCGTGGCAGCAGATTGAAGGACTGAAACACGAAGCCGATGCTACGGTTGCGAATGCCGGCAAGCGCATCGTGATGAAGGCGGCTGACATCGATCCCGTCCAGTCGATATCGGCCTTCGGTCGGCCGGTCGAGGCAGCCCAGGATGTTCATGAAAGTGGACTTGCCCGAGCCCGACGCGCCCTTCACTGCAACAAATTCGCCCTGCTGGATATTCATGCTCACGCCGTCAAGCGCCCTGATCCATGAGCCCCCGATGCGGTAGCTGCGGTGTACTTCCTCGACTTCGATCAGTGCCATGCGGGGGCGCTCTCTCACTGAAGGCGGAATCTGATTAGCACGGAAGCCGCATCCGCCGGGGCGGGTGCGGTGACCCCCACGATCAGCGACTGCGTCTCTATGAGGTCGCCGGCCAAGACCTCAGTCATTCGGCCGTCAGTGATCCCGAGGCGGAGCGGAACCGCCCTTGGTTCACCGTGCGGTCCCATGACGAACACTTGGCCGCTCGATCCAGGTTCTGTATCTTGCTCTGCGGCCTCGGATAAAGGCGCAGCTGCGAGGTTATGCTGGTCCGGCCCTGAGTCCTGCGGTCGGAAACGCAGGGCGGCATTGGGTACTTTGAGAACATGTTCCCGCCTTGCCACCACCACATCGAGGTTGGCCGTCATGCCGGGTAGCAGAAGCTCTTGAGGGTTTTCGGCAGCCACCACGACCACGTAGGCGACGACATTCTGCACGATTTGGGGGGCCTTGCGGATCTGCTTTACCGAGCCGGCGAAAATGCGATCGGGATAGGCATCAACAGTGAAGGTGACGGGCTGTCCGACGGCAAAACGACTAATGTCAGCTTCGACCACTGTTGCTTCGACCTGCATCTTCGTCAGGTCTTTGGCGATGGTGAACAGGATCGGCGTCTGCAAGCCCGCCGCCAGTGTCTGCCCCCCGCTCACCGCACGGTTGACCACTGTGCCGGTGACCGGCGCCCGGATATAGGTCCGCTCGAGATCGATCCGGGCCTGCCGAAGCATGGCTTCCCGCTGCTTGACCTGGGCCAGCATGTTAGCGAGTTCCGCATCAGCCATACTGACGCTTGATTGGGCGGCGCGAACGGCGGCCAGCTGCGACAACTCCTCCGCGCCTATGGATGATGCCTGTGCTTCAGCCGATTCGTGCGCATTCTGGGTGCGCTCCCATTCGCCTGCCGTAATGACATTGCGCTGTGCCAACGGCCGCTTGCGTTCCATGTCCTGGAGCGCCTCGGCAAGCCCTATTTGCGCACGCCTGTTCTGCCCCACCGCCGCTTCATGCTTGGCTTCAGCGGTGTCCAGTTCAGCTCGGACTCGTTCGATCTGCGCCTGCTGCACCGAAACCTGCGTCTGCGCCATCTCCAGTTCGGCTTCGGCCTGGGCCAGCCGGGCCTCATACATTTCCGGTTCGACACGCGCGATGACCTGACCCAAAGTCACCTTGGAATTGAAATCGGCGTAAAGCTCCTTGATCCGTCCGGAAAGCTGAGACCCCACTTCCACGACCACCAGTGCGTTGAGCGTGCCGGCGGCTTGCACGGTCGTTACGATGTCACCCCGCTCCGCGACTTCGGTTTGGTAAGCCGGTCTCGTCTGCGCTTCAGGGTGCGCAGGCTTCACCTGCATCAGTAGCTGCCGGAAAGCCGAAGACACCCGCTCGGCCCCCGATGTCATTGACGGTCCGAGCGACGCGTCCGGTGCCGTTGCCGCGCCGATGGCTACCGCTGCAAACAAGAGACTGCGCATCACCATGTGCTGACATCCAGATTGCCGGGAGGGCGGACGCTCTCCCGGCGGTTTCGACGTTGCCATCAAGCGGGTAACACGTCACGTGCCCACGCTTGAAAGCCGACGAGGTCGCGTTGCCCGAAGCGAGGCGATGCCCCTGCTTTCTATTTCTTGCATTGACCCGTGTTGCCGGTGCAGCTTGTGTCGGTCTTGTTGCCCAAATTGCCCTGGCCGCTCCCACTGTCCGTCGTCGCCGTGCCGTTCGCGTTGCCGTTCACGTCTTTGGTCGTCGTGTTGCAGACGCAATCGGGCGTCGACCCTGTCTTCGTGCAGGAAGCGACACCGGCGGTGCCGCACAAGTCTGTGCACTGTGTGGCCGAAACGCCGGGACACAAATTCTGCGCTCCCGCGCCACCAGTCCCAAGCATGAGCGCTCCGCTCATGGAAACGGCGGTAGCAACCGACAAGAATAAATGTCTGTACATGGGTTCCTCCGTTGTTGGCCAGAATCCAACATCTCCCTCATCGCAGACCCTCTGGCAGTGGGCTGCAGACAAAAGAAAGCTATGCACTCCGGTCTTCACCAGAGTGGTCTGTCTTTAAGCTATGAGGATGGGAGGCATGGCGGCGGGAGCTAGATCGCCGCGCCTCCTGACACTCTTCTGGATGTGATCACTTCACCCAAATGCGCGAACGCGTCGCAATCCGAAAAACAGATCGCAGCACGCCGAAGCGCACCCCTCCAGCTTAATTAAGCATGCGCAAGTGCGCTCGGAACAATCCAAGTCGTCTCAGCAACGCAGCACGAACCTCGATCACCGCAGATTTCGTTCAATGTGCCTGCCGGCGCCGGAACGCCTTCATTCCTTTGCGCAGGGACACTGCCGCTTCATCTGCGTCCTGCCAGCCTTTCAGCTTGATCTTCTTGCCGGTGTTGGGTGATGACGGCGACCCGCTGGACGGGATGGTGATCCACCAGGCCGCGATGGCGCCCGGCGTTGTCATAAAATGCGCGTTGCTCGGCGCTGTGCAGCGAAACCGGTGGAATGTAACCAACCGTGATATTCATGCAGCCTCGCTAATGTAACGTCTGCGTTGGCCGACTCCCCACCCCGAGTCGGTTAGGCCCGGCGGTTCGATCCAACGCACCCCAACAGAGCGCGGAACTGTCGGGCCGCTCAGTTGGCGTGCAGCTTCGGGCCCCGCGAAGCTCATGATCCGTTCAACTCGGGACCTCGTCCTTCGTTCGGATGGCGATGATTCTATGAAATCCCCCATATGATCGACATCAGCCGGCGCCTGTGAGTATTTAGTCGTGCGCCGCCGGTCAGGCCCGGCCTGCGGCCTACCCCGCTGCCGGCCGGGCCGCCTGGATCAAGGACAAGGAGTCCAGCCCTTCCGCTGCTCGGGCGTTGCGGCATGGTTTGTGAACTGGAGGTTCCGGTCATCTCGGCCGGCGGCTCGGCACTCGTGACAATAGATGATCTTGAGCAGATCCCAATGAAGGCAGGGCTGGTCCGGGCCGAACCGTTTGACCAGCTCAGCGACATCAAGAACCGCGCGGCGCTGGCAACCGAAGCAGTGGACTGACAAGGCCGTGCCGGCGGCCAGTTTGCCACCGAGCGTGCTTTCTGAAAACGGGTATTCCTTGCCCATAGCGATCCTCGTGCTGAAAGGGTCGCCGCACCGATGTGGGATTTATTCCTGCCGCAGCCGACCTTCAAGCTCTTTCACGAAATGAGCCTCATTGAGAAGCGTTTCCCAGTCGGTGCCGAACCGCTTGATGAGATCCTGCGCCTGCTCCTTGGAGATGTTTGATTCGTGGGATAACCGGCCGGCGAAGAGGTCAAGAGCGGCGGTATCGGCTTCGGGCAAACTGCCATCGCGGTGCTGCATCGCTGCCGCGATCACTTCGAATACGCTGCCGACTTCCTCATAAATCTCGCTGACCGCGATGCCCTCTCGGTCCGCAGCTTCCATCACTTGGTCGGTGAGATCGCTTATCGCGGCGGGGTCATCCGTCCCCGCTTCGGGCAGATGCTCTGCCATCCAACGGTCGAGGAAATCGGCGCCGCGCGTGCTCATTTTTTCATAAGCATGAGGCGGATATTAGGTTCCGCTCCGGGCGGGCGCCACGCTTGGACAAACCTCAACGCACTTGCCGCATCGCGTGCAAGCGTCAAGCATACCCTGGACGCGTTCGTCCAGAGCCGTCTCGAATGATGTCTCGTCCAGCGGGAGCATCGCGGACACCGAGCCTGCTGAAGAATGGCTGCACGCGCCGATTGGCAGCTCCGACATTAAAGCAAAAATCGGTAATCGTGAAGGACGAGGCTTTCGTACGCCGCAATGAGTCAACTGTGCGAAGCGAGATCTGCGGGCCGTAGAAAATCTCAATGTGATAATGAGTACTTTCCCCCACTTCTCGGATCATCGTTGAGATAGGGGGCTTGTCCCATCGAGCGCCAGCGCACCTTATCGGTACCGAATATGACAGTTCATACGCCCACTGAAGGTCTCGCGTAAGGCTGGTGCAATGACACCGCTGGTACTCTCGGATAGTGATGCGATACTGCCGTCCATGCTGCAAAGCAGGCTGGGAAAGTTGGGAGGGTGGAGAGGTGACCGGAGTCGATGAAACTGCCGTTGCTGATCATTATACCGTCGATGGCCTTGAAACACTGATCCTCGACGCGCTCAAGCTTTCCGGCAAACTGAACACGCTGTCTCCGATCGATCTTGCTCCTGTTGACGAGTTCCACATGGGTGGACGAGCAGCGACGCAACACGTTATCGGAATGATGAGCCTGCCAAGCAATGCGCACGTCCTTGATGTGGGTTGCGGCCTTGGTGGCGTCGCCCGATATCTCGCCTCCGAATGTGGATGCCGCGCAACGGGCATTGACCTGACTGCTGAATACGTGCGTGTTGGAACGATGCTGACCCAGCGGACGGGCCTTGCCGATAGGGTTGACCTCCACGTCGGCAGCGCTCTCGCCCTGCCTTGGCCGCACGCCACTTTCGATGCCGCGGTGACGTTTCACGTTGCGATGAATATCGCCGACCGGCCGCGCCTGTATGCTGAAATCGCGCGCGTGCTGAAACCGGGGGGCATGTTTGCGATCTATGACGTGATGAAGGGGCCGCAGGAGGGTCTGTTGTTTCCGCTACCGTGGGCCGAGACGGAGGAGACTAGCTTTCTTGTGACCGCGGGAGAAATGCGCGATCTTCTCGACAATGCGGGCTTTGAGATTATCCGCGAGGAAGATCGGCGTGAAGTTGCGCTCGAACATCATCGGGAAAGGCTGGTGGTGCAATCAGCGGCTGGCGGCCCACCCCCGCTCGGCCTGCACCTATTGCAGGGACATGGAGCAAGCCTGAAGTCACGCAATATGGTGAACATGCTCGAGACTAACCAGATCACACTCGAGGCCATTGTCGCGCGTCGTCTAGCATGAGCGAAGGTATAACGCGCTGTTGCGCTACGCTGGCTTAAGTGCCGCTCACCCTATTGCGCTCTATGGCGGGAGTTCCAGCTCCAACCCCTCCCTCACTTTCGGGAGCACGGTAGATCCGATTGCCGAGACCGGGATTATGGGCGTGGTGGCGCTTCCGGACGCTCACGAATCAGGGGGCCAAGTCTCCCCCGAAGGAACACGGAAGAGTAAAAGAAATTCAAGCCACGCAGACACGATCCTGCGCGTTCCAGATCGCTCGACGGACCCTGTATGGTGTTTTTGTTGTTCGGCATAGCAGGCCATGTAGCGATCGAGCGCGGCCCGGAATTCCTCATCACGTCTAGGAGGTCTCTGAGTCGGTTGTACAGTTGGAGCTTCAGTTGCTATCGGCGGGTAGTCGCGGCACCCAGGCATTTCATGCTCTCCTGTGGCTGAACTGGAGCCAAGATGTCGGACTGCCCACAAAACGTATCGAAGCGCGGCCGAACAGTTCCGAAAATCACCAAAAACACATAAGGTCTGATGATGCCGGAGCAGCGGCTCGCATTTGGTCCTTTTGTGCTCAACCCCGAGGCGGGAACGCTTCTGAGGCAGGGGCTGCCTGTTGCGATCAGCTATCGGGGGCTGCTGCTCCTATCGGCGCTGGCAAGGCGCGCCGGTGAGGTCTTGACCAAATCCGATCTACTGAACGCGGCTTGGCCGGGGACCGCAGTCGAAGAAAGCAATCTCTCGGTCCAGATCGCGTCCCTGCGGCGCCTTCTCGGCTCCATGGCAGATGGAACAGAGTGGATTGCAACAGTTCCGCGGGTTGGTTACCGTTTCACCGGCGCGATCGAGAGGCTCGACGAGGCGGCAGCCGCGCGAAATTCTGCGGAGCCTGAGCCTTCGATTGCCGTGCTCCCTTTCGTCAACCTGAGCGACGATGCCGAGCAGCAATATTTCGCCGACGGTCTGGCGGAAGATATCATCATGCGGCTGGCGCGGCTGCGGTGGCTTTTCGTCTGCGCCCGCAACTCGTCCTTCAGCTACGGGAACAAGGCCCTCGACGTGAAACAAGTCGGGCGTGAACTCGGAGTCCGCTACGTGCTGAGCGGCAGTGTCCGCCGCTCGGGTCAGCGGCTCAGGATCAGCGCCGAGGCGAGTGACACCTCCACTGGGCGCCAAGTATGGACAGAGCGGTACGACGTCCAGCTGGCTGATTTCTTCACGCTACAGGATCAGATCGCCGACAGCGTCATCGGTGCCGTCGAACCTAAACTCTACGCGGCAGAGCATCAGCGTTACATCAGCCGGCCTCCCGCCAGCCTGGACGCCTGGGGCTTTGTAATGAAGGCAATGCCTTACATATGGAGCTGGAGCTCAGAAAGCGAGCTCGCGGTCGCCGACCGCCTGCTGCGCAGTGCTGTAGACGCTGACCCGGACTACCCGCGCGCCAATAGCCTGTTCGCCTGGATGATGGCTTCGCGGGCGCTGCTCGGTTTGGCGGAGCCGGCCGAGGTTCTTCCGAAGGCGAATGAGATGGCCCAGCGAGCCATTGCGCATGATGCCGACGATCCTTGGACGCATTTCGCTGCCGGTTACGTGCACATGATGGCACGCCGATCGGAGGAGGCCGTCGCCGCACTAACCGATGCGATCACGCTCAATCCAAACCTGGCTATCGCACATGTCATTCTGGGCGCCGCATACGGCTTTGGTGGAATGCCGGAGGACGGCCTGCACCATCTCGCGATGGCCGAGCGGCTCAGCCCTCGCGATTCCACGCAGCAGCCGGGCATCTTGACCGTGGCGGGCCTGTGTCACTTCGTTGCCCAACGATTCGTCGACGCGGCGAGTTTCGAGCATCGAGCTGTGCAGCTTCGGCCACATTTTGGCGCTGCGTGGCGTACGCTGGCCGCCGCGGCCGGAATGGCAGGGGATCTCGATGAGGCGGCACATGCCCTTTCAGAAGCGAAGCGACTCCATCCAACGCTGTCGGTCCAATGGGTGGAGAAATACTACCCGATGATCCGGGAACAGGATCGCGCCGCATATGTCGAGGGGCTGCGGGCCGCCGGGCTAGAGTGATGTACGCAAGTGGAGAGCTTCTTCGGCGCGAGCGTCAGCATTCGCACCTCACGGAACTCGGGCGCCGCATGCTGCCTGTGTTGCAATTGTGCTATGATGCGGCCACTTCCGCCAAATCCCAGCCAAGGCCGTTCAAAGCAGTGATGTTGTGCCAAACAACGTCACGATCTCCAAAAGTATCAATATTGCTCCTCTGGTTTCGTGATTCACCGAACTCTTTCGAACCTATCCTGGTATGCATCTCAAGATCCACCGCGGCTCCTCGGCGGCCGCGATAGAGGTGCTGAAAGGAGGCGAAGTGCAGTTTGGCGATTGCCTTCGTGCCGTGCCAGGCTGCCCGGCTGAGCGCTTCAAACATCTTCGGTGTTGCGGCAATAATCCGGATAGCCCTCCCCAAACGCAATAACCGCCCCGGTCAGACCGGGACGGTCATTGATTTATGATAAAATTGGTTGCGGGACCGGATATGATTTTTCTGGCCTTCTGTCCGGCGGCGTAGCCGCCTTGCGGGCGCCGATACGCTCGACGTGAGCTCGGGCATGATGACAGAGGGCTGCCGCTTCCGAATCTATGCATCATTGACGGCCTCTCGGGAGAATGCCACGGTCGTCGAAACCTCGATCTCTGGCGAGCGCTTCTTGCCCGCACCGACATAACCCGCAGCACTCTCCCAAAGGCCGCTGTTACTGTCCACGATGCGTATCTTCTCTCTCATTGCTCACCCCCGTCCCAACAGTTTCTGCCATGCGATTTCGGACCGAGCCCGAAACGCGCTGTCGAGCGCCCGACATGAGATTGTGCATCACGACCTTTACGCTGAAGGATTCCAGCCCTGCCTAACAGCGGAAGAAGCATACAGTGTTGGCGACACGCTTGAGCAAGCGTTGTCCCGTGCCGCTGATCCGACCGTGCGGACTCATCGGAAGGAAATCGCAACTGCCGAAGGACTGCTCGTTGTGCATCCGAACTGGTGGGGAAAACCTCCTGCCATCCTTTCCGGCTGGCTCGACCGCGTACTGGTGCCAGGTGTCGCGTACCGACTCGCCTCGGCGGACGGGCTGCCTGAAGGGCTCCTCTCAATCGCAAAGGCTGTCATCTTCAATACCTCCGACACACAGGCGGAACGTGAGAAGGCGGATTTCGGCGATCCCCTGGATTTGATCTGGGGACGATGTGTGCTCCCTTACTGTGGGGTCAAGGCTTATGAGCGGCATATCTTGCGGCCGATGGTCGGGAGTTCCGATGAAGAGAGATTGACTTGGCTTTTAAATGTCGAGGAACTCAGTCGTATTGCCTTCTGAAGTAGGGCGAATATGCCCCCCTCCGGTTCACCGCCATGATGCCGTAATCTACGCCAATGCCTTACCTGCTGGGTAATAGCATTTGCGCGATAGCCCGGGCCTTCTCAGCAGCTGAGGCGACCCTAACGGCTCCTTCAGAAATGAAATGCGTCGACCCCGTCTGATTTTCCGAGCCTGTTTCGGCGGCGGCGCCAGCGAGCCTTCTCGTTGAGCGGCCGCCACCACGAACTGCAACTGCCGCTCCATCTTCACCTCTCCAGCGCCGCAAGCTTAGAAGACACGGTTCACCTCCCGATCTCTTTCCGATAAGTTTCCTTATAGATATTTGTCCAATGGCTCAGGTGAGGTCTTGATGAGCGACGCTGTGGACACGGTGCGAAACGCCTGGAGCCGAGAGCGGCCCGACGTTGACAATTGGCCGGTGGGAGTGGTCGGACGCACACAGCGCCTTGCTCGCGTGCTGGAGGACGAACTTCAGAGCTTTTTCCGGCAATATGGGTTGGACACCGGTGAAGTCGACGTCCTATTCACCCTGCGTCGGTCAGGTGCACCCTATGGATTGATGCCGACACAGCTTGTCAAAACCTTGATGGTCACCTCGGGTGCCGTCACCAAACGCATCAACCGGCTCGAAGCCAGGAAGTTTGTCGAACGGATTCCAGACACTCTCGACCGTCGTATTGTACAGGTTCGGTTGACGAAACAGGGCCTTGCGATGGTCGACCGTATCTTCGCCCCGCACATCGCCAATGAGGCGCGGCTGCTCGAAGGCCTTGATCGAGACAAGCTCGACCAACTCGCGGACCTGCTCCGAACACTCCTGCAGTCTCTCGGCGATACCCCTCGCCGCTGACTTGCTTCAATTCGAAACGGCTCCAACGGGGGCGATGCGGGCAAGGGGAAATCTCGCTATTTCCGCAGGATAGCCTCGCCGGTGCGGGGGTTCATCAAAGTCACGTTTTCCAGGGCTTTGATAAGCCATGGTCCTTCGTGGCGGATCACTACCGCCTGTATTAAAGTATCAACGGAATGCGGACCTGCTGGGTGCGCGGCCCCGATCCTGAGACGACTCCAGAAGTGCACAATGGCCGCTCTCTCACTGATGGCGATCACATCGATCACCTCGTTTTCCATCGTAGAGTCGCTGTAGACCGTCTCGTGGATAGGAGCGTGAAGTGCGACGATTTCATCAACGCCACGAACAAGGCGCCCGAACCGATTTACGAACGTAGCATCCTTATGAAATAGGGCTCCGAGCGCGGTCATGTCATGGGTATTCCAGGCCTCCTGGAAACCGTCAGCGGCTGCCTCGGGTCGTGTCATTTCGATCATGATGGTTCTCGCTTCATCTTGATGGCGCGGCGGGCCGGCTGATCCCTCCCCTCAGTGGATCCAGCGCCATTGGTTCGCACAAAAAACAGAGGTTCAAACACTGGTATCTTCCTGGTAAGATACTGTAGAGAAACTTCGGCGAAGACGCAAGCTCTGCCCGCGCGAACGACGGCGCGTGCTAAACGCTTGAACGCAAGGAAGGCTGACCTGGTGCAGAAACGCGCCGCGCAGGTTTGGAGACGAAGATGCTGAATCGTCCCGCAGTGGGGTTACCCTTTAGGTTGGTACTGACAATGGCGGCGGCCTGCGGCTTCGCGGCGGCAAGCATCTACTATAATCAACCGATGTTGGCGGGGATTGCCGCAAGCTTTGGGACATCTTCCGCATCGGTCGTGGCTATTCCGACGATAACGCAAGCAGGCTTTGCGGTGGGGCTCGTCCTTCTCGCCCCGCTGGGAGACCGCTTCGAGCGGCGTCGGCTTTGCACAATGCTCGCTCTCTTTCTCGCCCTGGCGCTATTCATTGCCGGCGTCACGCCATCCTTTTCCACTCTTATGGTGGCAAGTCTCCTGATCGGGATCTTTGCGACGCTGGCACAGCAGGTTGTGCCGCTTGCAGCTCATTTGGCAGAAGCCGGATCGCGTGGCCGCGTCGTGGGTCTCGTAATGTCGGGGCTCCTACTGGGCGTCCTCGGTGGCAGGGTAATCGCGGGAGCGGTAGCGCAGGCCTTCGGCTGGCGAATGATGTTCATCATAGGCTCCGCGTCGATGATTGCGGTCGCGGCCGCTATTCGCGCGCTCTTGCCTCAATCACCACCCCAACACCTCTTGGGCTTCCGTGAATTGCTCTGCTCCCTATGGCCGATCGCTCGAGAAGAGCCTGTGCTTCGGCACGCGGCCGCCGTGGGAGCGTTCGCCTACGCGGGCTTCGGACTCTTCTGGTCAACACTAGCCATCTACCTGTCCGGCCCTCCCTTCAGTCTTGGTCCCGCGGTATCCGGACTCTTCGGTCTGGTTGGCATCGTCGGTGCGCTGGCTGCGCCGCTCGCAGGCCGGCTGACCGATTGCGAAAATTCACGCGCGGCCCTCCGTGCAGGTCTCCTGAGCCTCTCAGGTGCGTTCGTTGTCTTTGCCCAGTTTGGCGGGATTATTTTGGGCCTAATTGCCGGAGTCGTGCTTCTCGATTTCGGTGTGCAGATGGTTCAGGTGACAAACCAGTCGGCCATCTTTGGACTGAGACCTGACGCGCGTAGCCGTATCAATACGATTTATATGGCCACCTATTTCGTCGGAGGGACACTGGGCTCTACAGCGGCCTCAGTCGCGTGGAAGCTGGGCCATTGGCCAATGGTATGCTCAGTCGGGCTCGCCTGCTCACTAGTCGCATTGGCTATCCACTTGGCCGCTGGCCCCAGCCAGCTACGCTCTCGCGTCGAGCGCACTTCGCGGAGTTCATGATGTGGTCTTTAAAGGACGTCGAAGCTGATGCGACAGCGGGCCGCACCGCCATGGCCGCGGGACAGGCGTCCCTGTGTTTGGCGGATATTAGCCGCGCTTGCCCCCTCCAGGATTTTGTCCCGAGGTTCGAAAAAGGTGCGACTTCATCAGCCGCATTGAATTCTCGATCATTGGGGTGCCTGCTCAGCGCGGCACGTCCCCGACTACAATCGGCGTCGCGGTGGGTCGCTCGCGCCGTTGAGGACTACCTGGAAGGCTGTTCCCTTTTCACTTAACCAAGAAGCGAGGTCGGTCGTCATGCCCAAGAATGCTTTGCCCAGGACTATCACTGAACTCCGCCGTCAAATTGAAACCAAAGCACTGACGATCGACGATGTCCGACTCGACGTCAAAACGCGGCTCGATGCGAACAAGGGCCTCAACGCGTTCATTACGGTCATGCTGGAAGACACCAGTAAGGGAAAAACCGCTCTCCCTCTTTCTGGAGTCCCGGTCGGCCTTAAAGACTTTTTCGATACGGCTGGCGTGCGCACGACTGCGGCCTCCGAAAAGTTCGCCAATCGCGTTCCTGCCGAGGATGCTGACCTGGTGCGCCGCCTGCGATCGGCTGGCGCGCTGATCGTGGGCAAGACGAACATGCATACCCTCGGGATGGGGACAACATCCCTCGAAAGTTATTTTGGTCCGGTTCGCAATCCGTGGATGAAAGATCGTGTCGCGGGAGGCTCGTCCGGGGGCTCGGCAGCGGCGGTAGCAAGCGGGATCTGCTTTGCCACCATCGACACCGATGCTGTCGGTTCTGCCAGGCTGCCGGCCGCCTGCTGTGCGGTAACGGCCTTCAAACCTAGCTACGGTCGCATCTCCTCGGATGGAATCCTTCGCGGAGAGCCGGTCGATCCCGCAATACTTGCCTTGAACCACACGTCGATCACGGCGCGCAGCGTCGAAGATGTTGCCGTGGTATTCGGCATCTTGGCCGAGGGAATCCTTGCCGAACCCAAAGCAAAGGTACGGGTTGGACTGGTGGGGAACTATTCTGCTTCCGATGCAATGAAACGCAAATTCGAAAGCGGCATGCCCTCCATCAAGAGCATCGTCGACTCGAGCATGCAGGTGACAGTGCCGTTCTCGGAGGCACGGTTTGATCCCTCGGGGATCAAGTCGGCACGCGATGCTATCAACGAGCGGCTGTTCTCAGGCGTGGACTTAATAATGTTGCCGACGCTCGTGGATCCGGTCCCGACAGTTGAGCAAGCGCGTCGCGACGGCGATCAAGCCGTCTCTCCTGCGAATACCTTCTTTGCCAACTACTTTGGACTACCTGCCATCACCATTCCGTTCGAATTTGACGATCAGCTTGGGCCGATCGCCCTGCAAATCGTGGGTCCGGCCGGCGCCGACCTGGGCGTTCTGGACTTCGGACGGCGGATCCAGGAGCGGCGTCAACCGAGCTTCGGCGGTGAGGCGACTACGCCCGATGGCGTCCCATTTCACGATGGTGGCCAAATCCGTGAACCTTGTCGTATCGAGGTTTGATGTAGCGTGCCGAGGCCTCGGACAGGTTGGCTGCGCGGTTGATAATGGAGGTTCGCTGCGAACAGGAGCGGAACTTCGATTTCAGCGGCAATCGAGGTTGGGGGCCTTCTGCTCGAAGAGTTCCCCGGAACCGCCATGAAGAAGGTGATCGACATCTCGTCCAATAGCGAGAACAATGACGGGCTGCCCGTTCAGCCGAGCCGGGAGAATGCGATCGCCAAGGGCTACACGATCAACGCGATTGCCATACCGGCGGATGACGAAGACCCCCGTCAGCCGCTGGCGTCCTACTTTGCCCGATCCGTGATCGGCGGTTCGCAAGCCTTTGTCATGTCACCGAAGGAACCGCACGATTACGTCACGGCCCTTCGCCGCAAGCTGGTGACCGAATTGAGCATGAACATGGATTCCGGTGTTCCCGAGACGGAGACACCCTCTCTCTCCGCGCCGAGCGAGGATTCTCAATAGGTTTGAAGGCGATCCTCGATCAGTAGGGCCGGCCCGCGATATAGGAAGCCCGGGCCGCGCTCATGCGCGCTCGAAAGTGAGTATTTCTACCGCCCCCGGTGTCGCCAGATGGTGGATGAGCGGGACGCGCGGCAGGTGGTCTGGCACGCTTTCTTCGAGCACGAGCGTTTGATAATCGACGGGAACGCGCCTCATTCCATAATCGCAGCTAAGCGACCAAAGTGTCCAGAGGGCCGAAGACTGGTAACCGACGGCCGGGGTTCGGGTGCGGGCGCGAGCTGTCGGTTACCGAGTGCGGGAGGCCATCGAATCAAAAAATGCTTCGTCCTGCATCCAATTGTGCCAGCACTCGTTGCCGACGGGAACTCCTGTTGTCTTGTTTCGAACCGAGCCTTGCACAGAAGATGTTGCCGGTACACTCTCGGGCCGGCAGCTCGTCGGGCTTGACGCGGTTGTTGGAGCCCCGCCCGCCGAGTTTCAGCGAACCACAAAACGCCTGCTACCACAGAAGCCGACGATGGTCCGCCTTCCTCGTCAGCACAAGTTAGCCACCCATCTTCTTGGCCATGGCGCAGAAATCGGCATGCGCCTTGTTGAGCGTGGTGTCGCCGCAGTCTTTCAGCACTGCAGTTCGTTCGTCAGGTTTCATCGCCATCCAGGCCGCCTTGAAATCGGCTTCCGACCTCATAGTCTTCATCCCGGCATCGGTGAAGAACGGCGACATCTTGGCGGGGTCGTCGAGCGCAGACGTGGACCCAGCCATTGCTGCACCACTCATCATCGCGAGCGCAAGGGCGCTCAGTGTGAACATCTTGATATTCATCGGACTACCTCCTTGAGATAATAATCCTAAGGACAAACGTGCGCGTACCACGAGAGGTTCCAAGCGCCGCTTCAGGTACCGACGGGCTCCTGTGCTCGCGTGCGCGCTTCAAATATGGAGCGAGGTTCTGGGGGCGAGGTGACCGAATGATGGAAAGCGTCATTAAAAGGGCTCTAAGGCCGCCCCCTCGGTTGCCTGAATAGTACAACCGGCTTCTCAGTGAAGCTGCTGTCTGTCAGGTAGTGTCCATTCGCGCCAATGGGTAGGATATACCTCCAGGGGCCGTCCGGTTTTGGCGTCCTGCCAACCGGATGGGATGCGACGGCAAGGGAAGACCAACTTGTGCTCGCCGTCCTCGTTAATGACCGCCAGCTCCAGCACGCAAATAAAAGGGGCACTCCGGATCGGTTTCCACATGACTGCTCATTGTGCACCAGAATTTCGGCGTTGAGTTTGATTTTCGTCAGTTTTGGTGTGCGACGTCATTGCCCTTGCGCGGGTCGAAAGCCGGCCGGACCGGAGCTGATCAAGTCGAACGAGAAGGCTCGCAACGAGATCGCCGAGATGGACGACAAGGAGCCGGAAGAAATCGAGGAAATGCGAGACTCGGGCGAACGAAGCTGAGCCTCAACACCCCGCCGCTATATCTCGGCGAGTTCATCAGAGGCTTCCTGGAGACCGTGCGCAGCCGCCCGCTCGAGCCAGATGCGGGCGGCAGCCGAGTCATGATCGCCGGCAATGCCTTTGGAGAGATAGCGGCCAAGCATGAGCTGCGCATGCCCGTGGCCTCTTTCAGCGGCCGCTGCAAACCATTCCTGAGCTGCCTTTTGATTGATCGACAGCCCTTGTCCGGTCTCGTACAATACTCCGATCGCAAACATCGCCCCGGCATGTCCAGCAGCAGCGGCTCGCTTGAAAAGATGGGCCGCTGCAACGACGGAGCGTTCTCCGCCACGACCGTTGTAAAGCATTTCGGCAAGGGCAACCTGCGCGTCCACGATGCCGGCTTTTGCCGCCCGCTCAAACCAGACGCGAGCCTGCCTCTGATCGGCAGCCATGCCTCGTCCTTCCTGAAGCATGCGGGCATACATATATTGCGCCTCGGCAACGCCTTCGGCCGCTCGCCCCATCCAAAGCGCCGCACGCTCTTGGTCCTTGCCGACACCAACCCCTTCGGCAAAGCAGAGACCGAGATTGAACGCCGCAACCAGATCGCCTGATGAAGCGGTTGCGCCAAACCATCCAGCAACACCGACAGCGTCATCTGGTTCGCCCGCGCCTTCAAGAACAAGGTTTGCCAGATCAACTTGGGCTTGGCGATCGCCACTGGCTGCTGCGGAGCGCAGCAAGCGAGTTCCTTCCTCAGCGTCCAGAGCCACACCATTGCCCGAAAGATAGAGCGAGGCCAATGCACGTGAGGCCGGCTGGTGACCTCCATCGGCAGCCCGGCGGTACCAGATCGCTGCCTCGGCAAAATCCCGCCGAGGCCGGCTCGCATACAGTTCGCCCAAGCGATAAGCGGCATCGACATTTCCAGCCAACGCGGCGCGACGCAACCACGCTTCACCGGCGACAGGATCTCGATCCACCAGGCTACCTTCGATGAGCGCCAGCCCGAGGCGGAATTGAGCGAATGCGAGCCCCCTCTCCGCCGCCTCGCTGTAAAGCCTCTGAGCCGCATCCAGATCGGCAGGCACTCCAATCCCGTGCTCGGCGAGGACGGCAAGCAGATAGATCGCCGTCGGCAGACCGGCATCCGCGGCCCGACGAAGCTCTGTGGCGATTCTGGTTCTCTGCTCCGGCTGCCTCAACCGGATTAGAGAAAGGGCCAGCCCAAGGCATCCTTCCGGGCAACCGGCCGCAGCTGATTTTTCGTACCAGCCATGCGCCGCATCGAGATCGCGCATCGCCCTTGGACCCTTGTTCAGTATATAGCCGAGCAGGGCCTGGCCGGTAGCGGATCCGGCTTCGGCGGCTTTCTGCGCGAGGTCGAACGCTGCCGCGAAGTCTGCTTCTCCCGAGGAATTTCGTTCAAACAAGCCTTCCGAACCAGCCTCGATTTGTTGTGGCGCCAGCCCGGCTACACACAGCGCAGCAAGGAGGACCTGCGCTTCGGGGCTGCCGCGATCGGCTGCCCGCCGCAACCAACGCGCGCCCTCCGAATGGCTTGGCGGCACGCCCATGCCTTCCAGGTAGCAACGGCCGACCTGATATTGCGCTTGCACAATGCCTCCACGCGCTGCGATGGCCATCAGCGCAAAAGCTTCCGCAGGCTTGCCACTGCCAGAGAGTTGGACTGCCCGGCGAAGTGCCAGCGCGGGATGAACACGTGCAGTCAGGCGGTCGAGGATGGCCATCTAGGGCTCCCGCATCGCTTCCTGTCCGATCGGCAGCATGGCACCCAACAGATATTTCAGCACTGTGCGGCGGCCCACCTTCACGTCAGCAGTCACAGGCATGCCCGGACTGATCCCGAAGGCCGCCGGCAAACCGTGGAGTGCCACATCGTCAATGGATATTTGGGTGCGATAGAACAGGTCTGCATCGGAGGGCAGCATGGCCAGCGAACTGTTGGGATCGCGCGCCTGTTCCCTGGCTGAAAAGGAGTCTGGGCTGACCGCGCGAACGGTGCCATGCGCCAGGCCATATTGCGAATAGGGAAAGGTATCGAACTTGATGGCCACAGGGTCGCCGACATGGACAAAGCCGCTGCTGCGCCCGACGATGTTGGTCTCGACCTCGAGCGTCGCGTCGGCTGGAACAAGTGTGATCAGGCGCTCGCCGGACTGCAGGACCGAACCCACCGATACCTTGGCTACCGACTGAACAGTCGCATCGGCTTCGCTCTTCAACTCCACCAACTGCTTGCGCAGCTTCGCCTTGTTTAGAAGCTCACGCGCGTCCGACATCCGTGAATTCGCTTCCGAAAGGCTCTGCGAGACATCGGCACGCCAGTTCTGCACGTAGGCATCACGCTCGGCTGCGGCCGCGGCCTGCTGGCGCTTGGCAGCCTCGGTCGTCTGCTCGGCGTTGTTCAGCGAGCGCGACATCTCGGCCGAGTTGTCCTCGGCAAGAAGCGTGTTGAGACGGCTCCCAACCTCCCGCTCCTCGAGCTGCTGCCGCATCTTTTCGATCGACGCCGCTACCGCCAGACGCTGCCGATAGCCCTCTGCGTCGGATTGTGAACGCGAGATGACGGAGCTCAACTCGTCACGCTGCCTGTCGAAGCTTTCAAGCTTTGCATCGTATACTGCCTTGCGGCGATCGAAGATCGCGGCCTGCAGTGTCCAGCTTGGGTCCAGTCCATCATAGCTGAAAGGCTTGCCGTCGGCCTCTGCCTTGAGGCGCGCCACTTCGGCTTCGAGGGTGGTGACCTGACTGGCCAGCGCCGTAAGGTCCGCTGAAGCGAAGGTGGCATCGAGGCGAGCCAGCAACTGGCCGGCTTTCACACGCTGTCCTTCGCGCACCTCGATCGACCGCACGATCGCAGTCTCCAACGGCTGGACGATGATGTTGGGCGATTGCGAAACCACAAGCCCCCGTGTCGTGACAACCTGGTCGACGGGGATCAGCGCGGCGAGCGCAATCAAAGCGGCGACCATGCTGGAGATGATCCACACGACACTGCGTGCCACCCAAGGAATCGGTGTATTGGCGACCGCCGTCGACGGCCATTTGAACTCGAGGATGGCCGGCGCGGTCGGATCGCTCGTATCTCGCCGGCGCCGGTGAACTGGAAGAGTGGAATAAGTGGTGCTGCTCATTGCCGGCCAGCTCAGTCGGGTCGAGACGGCACGGCCGCCAGGCGGCCATGTCGGCCGTCAAGATGCCGGTTCTGCTGGAGCCAGAGCTGGCGATAGACACCGCACCGCTCCAGAAGCACCGGGTGAGAAGCGACATCTAGCACCTTGCCCTGATCCATGACGAGGATCTGGTCGCATTCGGTCAAAGAGGCGAGCCGGTGCGAAACGATGATCATCGTGCGTCCGCTGGCAATGCGCATCAGGTTCGCACTCACCACGGCCTCGCTCTCCGGATCGAGCGCGCTCGTCGCCTCGTCGAGGATCAGGATCGTCGGATCATGAATGAGCGCACGAGCGATTGCCAGCCGCTGCTTCTGGCCTCCAGAGAGATTGGGTGAACCTTCCTCGATATACGTGTCGTAGCCGTTCGGCATGCGTTCGATGAATTCGGCAGCACCCGCCAATTGAGCGGCACGCATGGCGTCGGACAGCGTCAGCCCGGCACGCCCTGCTACGATGTTGTCCTTGATCGAGCCGCGGAACAGAAAATTGTCCTGGAGGACGACGCCCAGTCCCTGGCGCAAATGACGGAGGTTGATTTCCTTGAGATCAACCCCATCGAGCTTGAGGAACCCGCTGTAGTCGCGGTTTATTCCCTGCAACAGGCGCGCGATGGTCGATTTGCCCGATCCGCTGCGCCCGACAATGCCGAACATAGTACCGGCCGGAATGTCGAAGCTGACCCGGTCAAGCGCAGGTGTTTTGGTGCCGATGTAACTGAAGGTCAGATCGCTGAACTTAATTTCGCCGACAAGCTTCGGCCGCAGGCCGGCAGAATTGGAACTGCTCTCCAATGGCCGGTTGAGAACCGAAGCGGCTTCCCCGATCGCGGCGCTGACCTCCTCATAATCCTCGACGAGTCGTGCCAGTCCGACCAGTGGTTGCGCGACGCGTTGTGCGATCATCATGAAAGCGAACAGGCTGCCGACCATGTAGCCTGATCGGTCGTTCATCGCCAGATAGGCGCCGATGAGCATTGTGCCGAGAACCATGACGCGTTCGATCGGCGTCACGAGGGTCTGCGGCCAGTTGGCCAGTTCCCCAAAAGCGAGACGCGCCTTGCCCGCGTCGGCCACCCGTTCGTCCCACAGCGCCTTGCGCTGCGGTTCGAGCCCGAGCGCTTTGACTGTCTTGATGCCGACGACGGTCTCGCCGAGCGCGGCTGCCTTCCAGGTCTCCGCGTCCACGACGCGCTGATAACGCCGACGCAGCGGCGCAAGGAAGGCGAAGATCGTCGCCATGATAAGGACCGCGCAGGCGAGCACCATCCAGGCCAGTATGGGATTTATGTAGAAGATGACCGGGATCAGGACGCACAACGTGATCAGATCCAGGAAGGTGCTGAGGAGCTTGCCGGTCAGGAACTCACGAATGCGATAAACCTGGGCAAGGTGATACATCGTCTCGCCTGCAGGATGCCGCTCGAAATAGTCGAGCGGCAGGCGCAACAGTCTGCCGAAAACATGCAGATTGAGCTTCGTGTCCAGACGTGTGCCGACAACATTGACGATGAGCCGCCGAGCATGGCCGAGCAGCGTCTCGTAGGCGAACACAACAGCGATCACGGCCGAGAGAAGCACCAGGGTCGAAACGCTGCTGAACTGCAGCACCTTGTTGACCACCGTCATTACGATGAGAGGCGGCAGAACTGTAAGAATGCTGAGCGTAAACGAGGCGATGCCAATATCACGCAGCGGGCGGCTCTCAAGCCGCACCAGATCGATCAGCCAACCAAACGTGAATGGCGCGTCCGCCGCGACGTAGGACCGCGCCGCCCGCAACAGGACAGCCTCGCCAGACCACACCTGGGCGAGGCGGAGCTCGTCGATCGGTAAAGCGTCCGCGTCATCGGAAGCGTCGACGCTCTTCAGGAAAACGAGGTTGTGTTGAGCGCTTGCCCCCACGAGGAGACCGGCTCCGCCATCATTAAACAGGAGGACGATTGGCCCCACATGCTCAAAGCGCAACAGATGCGACCAGCGGATCCGCAACGCACGAGACCACATCCCGGCGTCCTGGGCCCACTGCGAGAGGTCGGAAGCGGTCGGAAACGACCCTTCGCTCGTTGCCCTGAATTCATTAGGATCGAGCTCGACCCCGTGATAGCGGGCGACCTGGAGCATTGCTTTGACCCGCGGCCCGATCCGATCGAAAGCGGTGGGATCGCCAGGGTTCCGGCCCTCTCCGACCTTGTGACCTTGCCCGGCCTCGTCCGCTTCCATGTCCGTGCGGATTGGGACCGGGTGAGCTACGGTGTATTGAGGAACGCTCACCATCTGCTTCCCCTGCCGCCTGCAAGCGAGGGTTCGACAACGCTGCCGCCACGACCGCGCCGGCGTGGGTGCCCGGCAACTCTATTGTAGTGCGAACAAGGCCGCGGCACGAGGCCTTTCCCGCTATTCAAGACGCGAGGACGCGGGCCCGGCGTTTCCGCAGGGCCCGCGTGAGCTTTTCTCGACCGCCACTCAGTCATTCGGCTTCAGAATATCCTTCAGAGCATTTTTAAGCGTGTCGTCGGCCTGACCGTATCCAGCAGCTTGCTTGCCCTTGTCCGATAGCAGGTCGGACGCGGCGCCGGACGGCTTGTTCTGGTTCTGACCAAAGCCCTTGACCGCGCTGAGCACGTTCAAAAGATCGGTCGTCGCCGAACTGGCAGCCTGGCTCACGAGCTTCCCGAACGAGGCGGGGCTGGCTGCGCCGGACGATCCGGACTGCAAGAACTGCTTGGAGTCCGTCAGCCCGAGCGTGCTCGCCGTCAAGGTGGCGTGGGGTTCGCCATTTCCATTGCCTTGGCCACCGGCAGAGTTGCCCTGCCCTTGGTGCGAGCTGTTATCGGCATTGTTATGGTCGCCGGAATTGCCTGGCGCGTCCTGCTGGCCATTGCCGTGCCCGTTGTTGCCCTGCGAACCTTGATGCCCGGTTTCGCCGCCTGGGCCTGTCGGTCCCGTAGCCCCCGTCGGACCGCCGCTACCCGTCGCTCCTGTTGAGCCGGTGGCACCAGTCGAGCCAGTCGCTCCGGTATCGCCCGTCGCACCTGTGGCTCCAGTTGCTCCCGTCGAGCCCGTGGCACCAGTCGCTCCGGTCGAGCCCGTGGTACCAGTCGCTCCGGTCGAGCCGGTTGCACCGGTATCGCCGGTTGCACCGGTGGCTCCGGTCGCCCCGGTCGAGCCGGTTGCACCAGTTGCACCGGTATCGCCGGTAGCACCTGTGGCTCCGGTTGCTCCTGTCGAGCCCGTGGCACCAGTCGCTCCGGTCGAACCTGTTGCTCCAGTCGAGCCGGTTGCACCAGTAGCGCCGGTGTCGCCCGTCGCACCCGTAGCTCCGGTCGGGCCCGTAGCACCGGTCGCTCCGGTCGCCCCGGTCGCGCCAGCCGAACCGGTCGCTCCAGTTGCACCGGTCGCACCTGTGGCTCCAGTGGCTCCCGTCGAGCCCGTGGCACCGGTCGAGCCAGTCGCTCCAGTTGCACCGGTATCACCCGTCGCACCTGTGGCTCCAGTGGCGCCGGTCGAGCCCGTGGCACCGGTCGAGCCAGTCGCTCCAGTTGCACCGGTATCGCCCGTCGCACCCGTAGCTCCGGTGGCACCCGTCGAGCCCGTGGCACCAGTCGAGCCAGTCGCTCCAGTTGCACCGGTATCACCCGTCGCACCTGTGGCTCCAGTGGCGCCGGTCGAGCCCGTGGCACCGGTCGAGCCAGTCGCTCCAGTTGCACCGGTATCGCCCGTCGCACCCGTAGCTCCGGTGGCGCCCGTCGAGCCCGTGGCACCGGTCGAGCCAGTCGCTCCAGTTGCACCGGTATCACCCGTCGCACCTGTGGCTCCAGTGGCGCCCGTCGAGCCCGTGGCACCGGTCGAGCCAGTCGCTCCAGTTGCACCAGTATCGCCCGTCGCACCCGTAGCTCCGGTGGCTCCCGTCGAGCCCGTTGCACCGGTCGAGCCAGTCGCTCCAGTTGCACCGGTATCGCCCGTCGCACCTGTGGCTCCGGTCGAACCCGTTGCTCCAGTCGAGCCGGTTGCCCCAGTTGCGCCGGTATCACCCGTGGCACCTGTGGCTCCGGTCGCCCCTGTCGAGCCCGTGGCACCGGTCGAGCCTGTTGCTCCAGTTGCGCCGGTATCGCCCGTCGCCCCCGTAGCTCCGGTGGCCCCGGTCGAGCCGGTGGCACCGGTCGAGCCTGTTGCTCCAGTTGCGCCGGTATCACCCGTCGCACCTGTGGCTCCGGTCGCCCCTGTCGAGCCCGTGGCACCAGTCGAGCCTGTTGCTCCAGTTGCGCCGGTATCGCCCGTCGCCCCCGTAGCTCCGGTGGCCCCGGTCGCGCCGGTGGCACCGGTCGAGCCAGTCGCTCCAGTTGCACCGGTATCGCCCGTCGCACCAGTAGCTCCCGTCGAACCTGTCGCGCCGGTGGACCCAGTTGCACCGGTCGCACCTGTAGCGCCGGTTGCGCCGGTGGAGCCCGTGGCTCCGGTCGAGCCTGTTGCACCAATCGCTCCAGTATCGCCCGTCGCACCTGTGGCACCCGTAGAGCCAGTCGCCCCGCTCGCGCCCGTGGAACCTGTCGCGCCCAAGGCACCTGTCGGACCGGTGGCTCCAGTGGCGCCCGTAGCACCTGTTGCACCCGTCGCGCCCGTGGCTCCGGTTGCCCCCGTTGGACCTGCTGGGCCCGTCGGACCTTGGGCGCCGGTGGACGTGACCGTCAGAAGGCCCCCGGTAAAGTGGTCGCCGTTGTTTCCTGAGCCGCCGGGGTTGTTGATAGCCGTCGTCGTAAAAGTATAGGTCGGAGGATCGGTGGCGGGAACAACAGGCGCGAGCGTGCCGTATAGGTGAAATCCGGAATCATAAATAAGGTAGGTATGCGTGGTGTCTGGGACAGTTATAGTAATCGAGAAGTTTGGTGCTGCTGAATTGGCGGCTGACGGCAGATTGAAACTGCCAACAACTGTGTCGTCCGCGGTAGTCGCCGTACCATTTGTATCAATAAGATAGTATGTATTGATATTTTTACTGGACCCAGAATCTATAGTGCCGGTGAGTGTCAGCTCGCCCCCAGCAAGGACCCCTGCGTATTGCGCCAATCCATTCGGGGTCAGCGGCGCCAAGGGAGTGGACGCGCTGGCGGACAGCTCCCAGGCGCCCCCCAAGACGGCCGCGCCAACCAGCGCCCTGGATGCCCGAACATCTGCCCCGATTGCCGCTTCCAGCGCCGACACGAAGGCTTGGCCCGAACCGCCCTCCGCCGTTCGACAGCTCCACAGCCGCAGCTCGCCTTCGGCAGCGAGCGCCCTGCCTATCGCGGTGAAATCCGGGTCAGCATCTTTCAGCGTGGCGGTGGACCACTCTCCAGCTGTGAATTGAACCCGTCCCGGCGCACCATGCGCCATGATATGGATCGCATCTAGTCCTTCCTGCCCCGCGAGCGCAGCGGCGATCTGCTGCGCCGCCGGCAGGTGGCCGTCGAGCACGACCGCCCGAACTCCAGGCCTGAGATTGCCGAGAGCCGTGTCGAGATCAGAGATTGAAGGGTCCAAAAACAGAATTTCAGAGGCACGGGCCATGACTGGCTCCTGTTGGCTTGAATTCAATTCAATGGAAAACCGCCCGATGCCGGGCTAGCGAGCACTCGCAAAAAGGGGTTTGGGAGCAGTCATCTTCCGGACGCACCGACGGCACCGCCAAGATGCCCGACTGCAGGGGTTTCTACACGGAGGAAGCTGGGGGCCTCAAAATTCCCACCAGCGCCAAACGTGCCAATTGCCAGCGATCGGGCGGTGCTTGGGACTTTCACGGTAAGCGCAACGGCCAAGCTTCGCTTGACGGCCTTAGGAAGGACAACCTGGCCAACGATCGCGTTCTTGGCCGTATCGAGAATGAAATAGGTTTCGTTCTCGGTCATATCGCCAATGGGCAACACGCCCCGAACAGTAACCTCCATCACCGCAAAGCCTGCCGTATAACTCATAACGTCCTCCTGGTTGGCTGGCGGCTGCGCCGCCGCTTGTCCGTTTCGTATGTCGGTGTTTCAGTCGGTGCCGCGGGCCCGCAATCGAACCAGGTGGCTCAAGCTCGCGAATCCCGAAAATCGGCCGATTGCGGAGGTGTGATTTCACTCGTTGGAACGCGTCAGCAAACGAGCGACCGGCGGCTGCCCGCAAGTCGACGAGAGCTGAGAGGTTCAGATTAAATGGGGGTGCGGCCACACGGACTGCCGCATCGGCACAGGGGCGTTGGGCGGAGGGTATCACTCGAAGCACCGGGGACTCCAACACACGCGTCGCAATCTTTCGACTGGACTAGTGAGGGAACCGACCCGCTCGCGAGGGGACAATTGGAAGGCACCGAGGACTGACAGAACCCCGGTCGACCACGATGCTGCGCCCTCACGCAGCAAGTGGCTTTACTTCCGGACTCCAAGCTTCGCAGATATCCCGACCGACGGTCTCCCCGCAGGCCGCGATTACCCTCTCTTAATTAGACATTAGTAAATTCGAAAATTATAAACTTGTAAATGGCTTGGTTAACAAATTACGAATTCTACGACAGCAGCAACACTGGTGCGGTCAAAGCCCAAGTCCAAACATCGTGGGAAATCCGAGGTTTAGATCGAGCCCCTCTTTGGAACAAAAAAATGCAGCAGGGTTCCGAACACGGCCCGCCGAACAGCTGGTGCCGGTCAGTTCAAGGAGCTCGTCCGGAAGTTGCAGCGAGCCTATCCAGAGCGCGGTGCCGCCGTTGGATGTCTGAAGATGCCGGACGGAAAGAGCGAGATTGGAGCGGACCGGGCAAAACCCGTTCCAGTGCTTTTACGAAATCATGCAAACGACCGAAGCATCAGCTCCTGCGTTCCGCAAGAATATGGATGGTTGCGTATCCGAATAAATCGCCGTCTCATATGACGCCGCGAGACCATCACCAAAGCCTCTGCGCACAATGTTCTGTGGGGTCCACAGCCAGCGAATGAGTACCGCAAAACGTCTCTGCCTAAATATGATCGTCAAGAACGAGATGCCCAATCTTGAGCGTTGTCTCGGTGCGGTCGCCGATCACATTGCTTGCTGGGTGATTGGCGACACCGGCTCGACGGATGGGACGCAGGATTTCATCCGCTTTTTCTTTGCTGCCCGCAACATACCCGGCGAGTTGCATGAATTTCCGTTTCACAATTTCGGGCAGGCACGTAACGCGGCTCTCGAGCATGCCTACGCCTCCAGCCTCGACTACGACTACCTGCTTTTCGACGACGCCGATATGGAGCTCGTCATTGAGGATCACCTGTTTCGAGAACAGCTCGATGCGCCGGGCTATCGGGTCCTGCAAAAGTCGGAGTCCGGCCTTGCCTACTGGAATACGCGTCTGGTGAGGCGCACATCGGGTGCGCGCTACCATGGTGTGACCCACGAATACATAGACGTGCCTGATGGCGTGCACGAACTGCGGTCTATCTGGTACAAGGACCATGCCACTGGTTCGAACCGCGTCGACAAGTTCGAGCGTGACATAAAGCTCCTATTGGGAGCTCTGGACAAGGATCCGGAAAACCATCGCTACTGGTTCTACCTGGCGCAATCCTATCGTGATGCCGGGCGGACGGCGGAAGCGGCGGTGGCGTACGCCAAACGCGCCGCGATGGGCGGCTGGGACGAGGAGGCATGGAACGCCCGTCTCCAGGAGGCGCGGTGCCTAAAAAAGATGGGCGATGATGCCGGTTTCATCCACCAGGCCCTCGCCGCGTTCAACGCGCGTCCGCAGCGCGCCGAGCCGCTCTATGACCTTGCCCACCATTATCGCGAGAAGGGCATGAACGACGCCAGCGTGCTGTTTTCGGAAGCCGGACTGGCAATCAAACGACCCGAGCAGGACATCCTGTTTCTCGAGAACTTTGTCTACACGGCAGGGCTGCGGGAGGAGTATTCGATTGCCGCGAACTACGCCCGCGATCCGGCGCGCAAGGACCGCGGTTTCGCTGCCTGCAACTGGCTGGCGCTTGATCGGGAAATCGGCGACGGACCAAGGGACCTGGCGCGATCCAATCTTTATTTTTACATACGGCCAGCGAACGAAATCATGCCATCCTTTAAGGCACGACGGATCGATTTTGCCGCGCCGAAGAGCTATGTGGCAACCAACCCGTCGGTAGCGCGCCTGGGCGAAGAAATCGTGCTGCTGCAGCCGGCCGTCAACTCGACGCCGACCGATGCCGGCCAACACGCAACGCCCGGCGAGGCGCCGATCACAACGCGCAACTTTCTGCTGCGTCTCGACGGCGATCTCGTCACGAAGGGCACCCGCGAAGTGCTGCCGCCAGCCGATCTGCCGTCGCCCGCCTACAACCAGGCGCTCGGTTTTGCGGACATGCGACTGTTCGCCTGGCGCGACAAGCTTTGGGGAATTGCCTGCGTACGGCAACTCACGCCGGAGGGGTGGTGCGAGCAGGTACTGGCAAGAATCGAAGACACTGGGCTCGCACCACATACTCTCACCGATTGGCGCGTCATTCACCCGGCCGGTCAGCGGCAGCACGAGAAGAACTGGATGCCGCTGGTCGAGCCCGGTTCTGACGGCAGCGACCTGCTCCGTTTTGTCCATCGGTGCGACCCCACCAAGATACTGGACGAGAACGGCCGGACGGTTTCGGAGCAGGCGCCGGTGATCGCGGCGCCACAGTTCAGCGGCTGCTCGCAGGCGGTTGTGTTCGACGGCGGCTGGCTGGCGCTGGTGCACGAGGCACGCGCGAGGCCAAACGAGGGCCGGCATTATCACCAGCACCGCTTCGTCTGGTTCGACGATGGCCACCGACTGACCAAAGTCTCGCGGCCCTTTTACTTCCATGACAAGGGCTTGGAGGTCGCTGCCGGGCTCGCCTGGCATCCCGACGCCAAGCGACTGATGATCTCCTACGGCACAGGCGAGAGCGAGTCGTGGATCGCGACCGTGCAGGCTGACCAGGTCGCCCCGTTGCTCGACGACGCTGCGGAATTGGCTTCGGCTATGAACATTGCCCGTCTCGAGCCGACGCCACCTCTCACCTCGCCCGGCGCGGGACATTCCGGTGGGGTCAGATTTGGCGGCAGCGGCAGCCGACCCAGTGGCGCCGAAGCACCTGCCGAGCCGAAGCCTTTCGGCTTCCCTTCGAGCCAGGCAACGGAGGAATTCTTCCGCAAGTTCGCGCCGTTTCTGGAAGCGGTCGACTCGCCGGCGGAACGGCAAAGGCAATCGCGGGATTTCGATCGGCGCATCGCGCCGTTCATCAGCGATGGCGCGGCGTTGCCGCAGATCCACTGCTTCTACGAAGTGCTTTCCGAAAAGGCCGAGCATCGCACCCTGATTGCCGCCACCGCCTCGATGCGGGCGGCTGGCCATCCGGTGCGCGTTTGGAGTTATTCTCCGAAGAGATTGGAGTTCCTGTTGCCGCATGGCGTTGAGGTTTGCGCTGCCGACGACGTCATGCCCCGGGCCACGTTCGAGCGTATCGTCGCTGGTTCCGAGATCAGGTATTTCAGCGATGTCTTTCGCTACGCTGTGCTGTACGAGCATGGCGGCCTTTGGATGGATTCCGACATCATCATGCTGAGGCCGTTCGCCTTCAGCGGCGATCATTTCTTCAATCTGCAATGGCGTGGATCGCACAAGGGTCATTTTGTTTGCGGTAACGTCATCTACGCAAAGCCCTACAGCCGACACCTCAGGGCGCTTTATGAAATGTCCATCGAACGCTTCCATGCGACACCGGGCAAGGAATTCGGCGACATCGGGCCAAAGCTGCTGTCCGACTACATAGCCTCGGATGCCGGCTCCGAGTTGCACGACCAGGTCTTCAGCCCGATGTTCTTCAACTCGATCGACTGGACGGAAACAGACAGGTTCGAAAAGCCGATCACGGAACTGGCAGACTATTTGAACGACGATCGCGTTTTCGCAATCCACCTTTGGACGGCGCGCAACGAAGCCCCGCCCCACGAAAAGAGCGCTGCGTTCATCGCGCAGCTTATCAGCCCGCTGGAGGGCTTTCCTCCCTTCACCACGCTTGCCGACAAGTTCAACACCGACAAGAACCGGCATACCGGCAACCGCCACTGCTATGCGAGGATTTACGATCGCCTTCTGTCGGCGCGGCGCTTGTCCATGCGGCGACTGATGGAGATTGGGCTCTGCCGCGGTTTGGCGGAACGCAATCAGACCGAGACACCTTCGGTGGCCCTGTGGCAGAGCTATTTTCCATTTTGCCAGGTCATTGGCGTCGACCTGACGGATTTTTCATCGCTCAACAACGAGAGGTTCAGATCCTTCGTCTGCGACCAATCCAGTGTGGAGGACCTTCGCCGGGTGGCGGCAACGATCGAAGCGCGCTCGCTCGACGTCATTGTAGACGATGGCAGCCATGCGTCCTTCGACGAACAACTTACGCTGCGCGAGTTCTTTCCGCTTCTTGCCGAGGATGGTTGGTATTTCATCGAGGACCTAGACTGGCAGCCGCCTGGCGAAGACCTCACCAAGATCACGCCGACCAAGGCCCTGTTGCGGGAAATCAAGGAATGCGGGACGGCGCGGTCGGTCGATCCGCTCGGTGTCAGCGCGCTTGCTGGACAATTTGCTGAAATTCTCTTCTTTGATAGCCATTATGAGCTCGACCGAGCGCAATTGCTCGGTGGGCTCGTGGCCATCCGCAAGCGCGCAAATCCATCTTATCCACATGACAGCGTCGCTCGGATAGGGAAGGCGTCGTGAAGGTCGCGGTCTATACCATCGCGTTGAACGAAGCCGCCAACGCGGAACGGTGGGCCAATTCCGCCGCGGACGCGGACTATCGGATAGTCGCCGACACTGGCAGTAGCGACGGTACGGTGGAACGGCTGACCGCCGCTGGGGTCACGGTGCATAAGATTGCAGTCCGCCCTTGGCGCTTCGATGATGCCCGCAATGCCGCCATGGCGCTCCTGCCCGATGACGTGGACATATGCTGTACGATGGATATGGATCGGTTTCTCGAAGCCGGCTGGCGACAGAAGCTAGAGAATGCCTGGACCCCTGAAACCTCAGCACTCTTTTGCAAGACCATATACAGGTCCAGTGTCGACGATCCGACGCCGCTGCGAGGGTGGTCGACAAAGAATTTTCACCACCGATGGGGATATCGTTTTAAGCGACCGGTCCACGAGGCGCTCGTCTTCACCGGAGAAAAGGAGGTCACAGCGAACAGCAGCGACATAGTGATGTACGAAGTGCAGGATTTATCCAAGCCGACGCGCAGCAACTACCTGCCGTTGATGCAAGTGGCGCACGATGAAGATCCCCAAGACGCGCAAATCTGTTTTTGGCTCGGTCGGGACTTGATGTGGGCAGGCCAACAAGAGCGGGCAGTCGAACTGCTTGAACGCTACCTGACCCTGCCGACAAGCAGATGGGATGAAGAACGATCCGAGGCTATGCGCTATATAGCCCGCATGCAACCGGAGCAAAGGTTAACCTGGCTGGACAAAGCCAGGATGGAAGCGCCGCATCGACGTGAAATCTGGCTTGACCTTGCCGAGGAGTTTCACGGCAAGGCCGACTGGCTCAATCTGTTCTGGGCTTGCAGCAACGGCATCGAGAAGACGCGTCGCACTGGAAGCTATCTTGATGACGCGAGCTGCTGGGGTTTTCGGCTCTACGATTTGGGAGCCATTGCGTGCTGGCATCTCAACGCCATGGATCGTGCGGTGGAGTGGGGACAAAAATCGCTCGAATTGGACCCAAGCAATCAGCGCCTCAAGAATAACCTTGATTTCTTTGTCCAGCGTCGCGAAGTTTGCTGCGAGCATGGCTCTCAAGCGGATTAGACGCAATGTCTTCAACAAGAGAAAGACGCACCTTCCGCCCTCTCATTTATACTGTTGCCTTTGGCGATAATACATACTTTGAATGCCTGAACATTATGTTGATTTCCCTACTAGAATTTGGAGATTTTAACGGCAACATAGCAATTGTCTCGGATAGAGAAGCAGAGGACGTCATCCCGTATATTCCAAGGCAATACAGGTCCCGTATCCACTTTGAAAAAGTTGATCATATAAATATTTATCAACGCTATATTATTTCTTCACATATTTTCGATGATTACTCACCCATTATGTACCTTGATACAGATGTTGTAGTCGACGCCGACATCGAGTCGATATTGAGGGGCGTTCTGGAGGCAGACGGCGTTTGCGTCACGACAGAAAGTTCTGGTTATCCCGAATTGGCCTCATCCAAGATTGCTGACGTCATAGACTCGCGCCGAATCGGGAATTGGTTCGGGCTTGAACTCTGTCGCGCGGACCCTGAATGCGCGCAAAGGTTTTTGCCATGCGCAAATTCCGGGATTATCGGCTACAAAGACGCGGAATTCTTCCGCCCGGTCGGCGGTCAAGTCGCGAGACTGTGCCAAGATCCTACGAATCAAGAGCTTATCCGGTGGTTCGGCGATCAGCCGATATTGAATTATGTTCTAGTGCGAACGCAAACCGCAGACACAGAATCCCTAGATAATCGATGCAAGTTCGTACGTGAGTGGGACCAATATGTTGGCGAACCAAGTGGATTCAGACACTTTGTCTGGTCTCGCGGGATCGACAAAGTTCAACAGATGGCGTCTTACCTGATACAGCTTAGAAAAGCGCGAGTCCTTGATATTGAACAGACAACAACGTTGCAACCGATTAAGGAATACTCTGCATATACAAAAGAAAAATTGGAGATAAGCCCTTACATATTTATTGTAACATCCGCCTTAGGAACGAATCAAGGAGTTTTCTCACCTAAGGAGAGACTCGCACAGACCCTGCGAACGACTCGATCAATAAAAAACCATGTTCCAGAGTCCTTCATTATTTTGGTTGATTCGTCTTCTATGCCACTCAATCCGGGATATGAAGATGAGATACGCGCGGAAGTTGACATTGCGGTCTTTTTAAACAGCCTTAATCCTGGGCTTCATCTGTCACGAGATCTTGGAGGGTTTTGGAAGACTTCCGACTACTCCAAAACGCTTTCGGAGACCTATTCCTTAATTCACGCTCTTTCACTTATTAAAGTTATAAGCTCAGGAAAATTCAACAAAAGAATATTTAAGATTTCCGGAAGGTACCAACTTTCCGATGGCTTCGATATAAATCGATACGCTTCTGACAAAATGTTAGGCAAGTACGTATTTAAAAGGAGGGGGCACCCTTGGCTTGAGGGAACAGATGGATATTTCGATACTAGGCTTTGGTCCCTTTGCTCGACAACTATAAATTCGGCGCTAGAGATACTTTCTTCCATCCTAGCGTCTAGCATCGACAATTCGTTAGATGCCGAGCATTCTTACTTCAGAAAATTTCCTCATGAGAGAGTGTATGAGGTGGCCACGATCCATGTTGCTGGGCAGATCGCCTCCACGGGAGAAGAATTGTCTGAATGACGCGTTGCAAGTCTGCTTGTCCTCGAGACCGGTTTTCCACTGGATGCGAGGTGAGAGGTGGCTGACGGTTAACTCACCGAGCCGACTTGATGCTCCATTCATGTAGCCGCGTGGAGGATCCGTCTGGCACATTGCACTTCGTGGTGCTGCGCTATTAAATCGACCGAAGACAGCCAGGGCTCGACGGCGGTCTTGTTCCAGTGCCCTTCCCCGGCTGGATCTCGATTGATGAACAGGCGAAAACTTGCCGAGTTTGGTGTTGTCCTCGCGGCGATCGGCTGGGTTTTCCGACCGGTTATGCTGTGGAGTAGCTCGCAGAGGAGTATCGTAGCCACGCCGCCGTCATATCCCAAAGTCGCCCTCTCCACTTCCCTCCTCACCGCCCCAATCGAACTCGCCGGCGATTGGGGGCGTATGCTTCCGGGCGCCGCGCAACAGGTCGTCGAGCGCACGCGTCACGCCTGCCTTGATGGAGTCCGTCTTCTTTCCGACCGCCAGCCGGCGCGGCTTCGCGTCGACGAGCACACTTCAGGACAGCCTGCCGTATGGCTTCACCCGGATGGCAGCAACATGGCGTGGATCATCGTCGACATCAGCGAACGCGACTGGTCGAAGCTAGCCTATCAGTTCGGGCATGAGCTCGGCCATGTCTTTGCCAACAGTTGGCAAGCCGACGCCAAGCCGGCCCCCCCATGCCAATGGTTGGAGGAAGCGATCGTGGAGGCGTTCTCGTTGCGTGGCCTGGGACGCTTGGCGAGGGGTTGGAAACAAAACCCGCCCTTTGCCGGCGACAACGCCTTCGGCGATGCCATTGCCGGATACCGCGAGAACATCATCAAAGGCTATGAGGCGCTCGCCGACACGCAGGGCCTCACACGCGATCCTGCTGCATGGTTTGCCGACCACCGCAGCGAGATCGAAATTCCGGGTATTAACCCATTCGCGCAAGCGATGTCTTTGACCATTCTAGAAGAATACGAGCGGGTTCCTGAATCCATCGAGGCAGTTGCCGCACTCAATCGCTGGCCTGGTCGGAGCGGCATTCCAGTCGCCGAATATTGCCAGCGATGGAAAGACAGCTGTGCCGAGCTGCATGCGTCACCGCACTTGCCGCTCCGCCTGGGAGAACTTTTGGGAGCACGGCCTGGCGTCAAGTGAGGAGTATGCCGGGAGACTGAGAACCAAGCCCTGATAGCGGGCCTGATGTGGTTCGGCACGGGCAACTGCTACAAGCGCGGCATACCGAACCTCTGACTTGTCGCGACCGTGATGTTCGCCCAGCTTGGTTCGGCGCTGCGGCAGCACGACATGGGGATCACGTCAGGCATGCTTACTGCCGGCTCTGCCCTCTGGTCGCGGGCGAGCTAGGCGGCGCCTCAGGATGCAGATGCGCGTCAAAGATGGCGAGCTTGAGTCCATATGTGAGGCGGGTTTGCGTGCTGCAGGCATCGCAGATGAAGACCTTGGCGCTCTTGATCCACGATCCTTTTCGGACCACCGGAGTTTCACACCCGGGACAATGAAAAGTTAGATCAGCCTCGAACAGTTCGCGTGAAAGTGTCATCGTTTCGCCTCCGCCGCTGGCGGGGAAGCAAAATTTATGCCGAGCTTGATGTTCGGGGCTGATACACATCATCCGTTCGCATGGCAGAAACATTAGTTATTGCTGATAAAACTGCTTAGCCGGTGATACCCAACAAGCCTGCGCCGGTCAGGCCCGGCCTGCGGCCTACCCCGCCACCGGCCGGGCCGCCCGCGCCAGATATCACTTCCGGCACTCTTCTCAAGCGTCACAGCCGGGGCTGGTGACTTGTGTTCGGTGATCTCGGCCGGCGTGGGGACATTCGCTAGCAGTCGGAAAGGCAGAGCAGATGGCGCGAAACCGGCCGATAGCGGTGCGGGATTGGTCTTGCGCCATGAGTGACCAGATTGGCCGTGTGGTGTTGGCCAATTTTCCAAAATACAAAAAATCACGATCACTGGCGGCACGTCGGAGCCTTGGACATCGGGATCCATGACGCTCGATCAGCGACCGCATCGGGCCGGGATGCATGAAATTTGCTGTGGGACAAGCGTGAACGCCGCATTTCGGCGGGCTGACGCGAGGCAGAAAGTTGAAAGCTTCCACGACCACAGCCGATCGAGGGACTATTTAGCAATGCCATTGGTACGCGAAATGTGGTCGATGCCGCATTGCGCTGGAAGGTTTCGAAGATGGTCACGGTTTCGACTGACAAGGCGGTGATCCGCTAACGTCATGGAGCCGCTAAACGCATGGCCGAAATGTATTGCCAGGCGATGGATCTCGACCCGAAGGCCCAGCCAACCCAGTTCATGACGGTGCGGTTCGGCTGCGTGCTGGTTCTGCAGGCTGCAGCTCATGAACAAGACGGACTTTCTGAGCGCGGCAGGATCTATGTTCTCGACATGATCGCCGGTGGAGATTGTCGACTTGCCAAGCTATTTGATCCGTCTGTCCGTGCGCTCAGACGCCGATATCCAGATTGCTTACGCCGGGCTCCGCCCGGGGAGAAACTCTACGAGGAATTGTTCGCCTGCAATGAGAAGCTAAGCGAGACGGAATCGCCAGGCATCCTGGCCGCCTCAGCACGTTCAATTCGAGCCGCGCCGGGTTCGTCTCCGAGGTGGTTTAAGGCCATCATAAGGCGGCGCATACGAGATGTTGCGACCCCTCGACGGAAGCCGGACGCTCGTCGTAGCGAAAGCCGAATGGCAAGGATAACTGGCCCCGGGACTTACCTTCTCCAGAGGCACGCAATCCTTCGGCTGCGGGCGCTACTCAGCCATTGATTGATCCAATCTTCGCCCTGTTGTGCGCTGGCCCATGACAGAGAAATCTGCGCCACCTCTAGTCGCTCCAACAGGTCATCATACAACAACCTAATTTTTGTATGTTGACATTACTTCTTCTGAATCCTACCGATGGCGGAATTGGGAGGATCGATATGGCCGCACTAACCGATCCCGATCTGCTGTTTGCGCCCGAGGCGAATTCGCGCGCATTGGCCCGCGCCCTTTACGCCGGCGTGAAGGAGCTGCCCATCGTCAGCCCGCATGGTCATACCGACCCGCGCTGGTATGCGCTCAACGAGCCATTCCCCGATCCGGCGCAATTGCTGATCGTGCCCGATCATTACATCCTTCGCATGCTGTTCAGCCAGGGCTTGCGGCTGGAAGAGCTCGGCGTGCCGACGCTCGACGGCGCGCCGGGCGAGACCGATGGCCGGGTGATCTGGCGGCGCTTCGCCGAGCATTATTATCTCTTCCGCGGCACGCCGACCCGGCTCTGGCTCGACCATGTGTTCGCGCATCTGTTCGGCATCGAGGAGCCGCTCACCGCAGCTTCCGCCGACCGCACCTACGATAGGATCGCCACGCTGCTGCAGCGCGACGACTATCGACCGCGCGCGCTGTTCGAGCGCTTCAACATCGAGGTGATCGCCACCACCGACGGCGCGCTCGACGATCTCAAATGGCACCGCACGATCCGGGACAGCGGCTGGAGCGGCCGCGTCGTCACCGCCTATCGGCCGGACGCGGTGATCGATCCCGATTTCGAAGGATTCCTGGGCAATCTCGATCGCCTCGGCGACATCACGGCATGCGATACCGGCACATGGACAGGCTATCTCGATGCGCATCGGCAGCGACGCGCCTATTTCAAGCAATTCGGCGCCACCTCGTCCGATCACGGCCATCCGACCGCCGAGACCGCCAATCTCTCCGACGCGGCGGCCGAGGAGCTGTTCAACCGTATCCGCCGCGGCTCCGACGACGAGCGCGAGCGGCGGCTGTTCAGGGCGCAGATGCTGACCGAAATGGCCAAGATGAGCCGCGACGACGGCCTGGTGATGCAGATCCATCCCGGATCATGGCGCAATCATTCGCC
>SAJS01000007.1 GCA_004017535.1 Mesorhizobium sp. | reverse complement strand
TGCCCTACTGCCCTACTGCCCTACTGCCCTACTGCCCTACTGCCCTACTGCCCTACTGCCCTACTGCCCTACTGCCCATTCGGCCAATAGACGCGCAGGCGATGATCGTCGGGATCGAGCGCGACGAAGGTGCGGCCGAAATCGAGATTGGTTGGAGCCTGCAGCATTTTGAGACCTCTGCCGGTCCAATCCGCATAGGTGGCGTCGACGGCCGCGGCGTTCTCGACGGCAAGCACAAGCTCGCCGCCACCGCCTGCCGCCGCAGCCGCCGGTTCCACCGTGTGGCGCGACCAGAGGCCGAGCTTGAAACCCGTGTCGAGCACGAACATCGCAAAGGTCGGCGAGAACTCGACCGGCTCGCGCCCGAGCAGCGAAGCGTAGAACGCACCGCTCTTTTCCGGGCTGTCGACATAGAGGATGACGAAATTCGGCGCGGTCATGTCTGATCTCCAATGCATCTGAACCTTGGGGACCATATGCGGACCTACTGTCAGATTCTGGCAGCAGCGATCAGACGGAATCGTCCCTCCTGGCGTTTGAGCGGGGCGCGTCCAGCGTCGCCCGCCACTCCTTCAGCATCGCCTGGCGGCGGCGCGGATAGCGGATGCCGGTCGCTGTCAGGTCGGACATCCGGTCGGCGCGGAAATGGCGGAAATCCTGGCGCGTTTCGCACCACGCCACCATCACCCGCACCTTGTCGAAGAATGCGAGCGCGAAGGGCCAGACCAGCCGCTCGGAGGCCGCACCCTCGGCGTCGCGATAGAGGAAGCCCAACTTGCGTTCCTCGCGGATCGCCTGCCGCACAACGCCGAGGTCGATCGCTTCGAGGTTGTCCGAGCGTGGCCCGACAAGCAGCGTCGTGGCATCGAGATCCTCGCGCAGATCATCCGGCAGCACCGCCGCGACCTTGGCCAGCGCATCGGTCGCGGCGGCGGCGAGCCTCTTGTCCGGCTGCTTTGTCACCCAGCGCGAGCCGAGCACGATGGCCTCGATCTCCTCGTCTGAGAACATCAGCGGCGGCAGCATGAAGCCTGGCTTCAGCACATAGCCAAGCCCCGCCTCGCCTTCGATCGGCGCGCCCTGCAGCTGCAGCGTCGCGATATCGCGATAGAGAGTGCGGATCGAGACGCCCATCTCGTCTGCAAGCGTGCGGCCGCTCACCGGCCGGCGATGGCGGCGCAGGATCTGGACGAGGTCGAGCAGGCGTTCGGAACGGGACATGATTGGCTAACCGATGCGCCGGACAATAGGGCCGGCCGGGACATAACGGCAAGCGACCCTCCAAGGGAACGCCTGCCGGTCGCGGCCGTTGTGCCCATCATGGAGATGCGCGGGTTCCTGTTGTTGTGGTCTGTGCTGACCGCTTTCGTCGCGGCGCTCAGCCTTGGGCCGTCCTTTGCCCATGTGCTGGAAGCGCTGCCCAGGCTGACGAAATGGTCGCCGGCGCTGTGGCGCGAGGCGACGGTCTTCAACGGCCAGTTCGTGCTTTTTGCCGTGATTGGAGCACCGCTCGATATCGCCGCGATTCTCTGCCCGGCGCTGCTTGCCTGGATGCTGCGCGGCCAGGCAGGCGCGTTCTGGTTCGTGCTCGCCGCCACGCTGCTCTACGCCGTTTCGCTGGCGCTCTGGTTCGGTCTCGTCAAACCGGCCAACGACGTTCTCGCGACCTGGGTGCCCGGACCGATCCCGGACAATTTCGAGGTCGTCCGGCTGCGTTGGGAAACCGGCCACATGGCAGTCACCGCGACGAAGGCCCTTGGCTTCATTTCGCTTTGTTTCGGCCTGCTCGGCTTCCGGCATGGTCGATGGCCCCACCATTGAATAAGGCAGCTTTGTTGCGCCGGTGGGCTTAGCTGTGGCAGAAGCGGGCCGAACCGCCGGAGATGATCCTACTTGAAATCTTTTCGCGACAAACGCCGCGATGGCCGCCCGCATCCCGCAAGGGCGGAACAGTCCCGCTTGCACGAGGCGTCCCCGGCTGGACGGCAGCAGGCCGCACCCGCCGAGCGCCGCGAAACGAGACCGGCTGACCGGCAGGAAGCCAAGCCGGCGCCGCGCGTGCTTGCGCGCCGCGAGGGTACCTTGCCCGCCGAGCGCCTGCCGCTGATCCTCGAAGTCGCGCCCAACGCCGATTATGCGCTGCTGGACAGCGGCGCGGGCGCAAAGCTCGAGCAATACGGCCCCTACCGCATCGTGCGCCCGGAGGGCCAGGCGATCTGGCAGCGTGCCCTTCCGGCGAAAGAATGGGAGCGCGCCGACGCCATCTTCACCGGCGATACAGACGAGGAAGGCATCGGCCGCTGGCGCTTTCCGAAATCGCCGCTAGGCGAGACCTGGCCGATGAAGCATGACGGCATCGACTATCTCGGCCGCTTCACCTCGTTTCGCCATGTCGGCGTCTTTCCCGAGCAGGCTTCGCATTGGGACCATATGGCGGGGCTGATCGCCGCGGCGAAGCGCCCGGTCAAGGTGCTCAACCTGTTCGGCTATACCGGCTTGGCCTCGCTGGTCGCGGCCCGCGCCGGCGCCGAGGTCACCCATGTCGATGCCTCGAAGAAGGCGATCGGCTGGGCGCGCGAGAACCAGGAGATGGCCGGCCTTGCCGACAAGCCGATCCGCTGGATCGTCGAGGACGCGGTGAAATTCGCCGAGCGCGAGGAGCGCCGCGGCAGCCGCTACGACATCGTGCTGTTCGATCCGCCCGCCTATGGCCGCGGCCCCAAGGGCGAGGTCTGGCAATTGTTCGAGGGCTTGCCGGGCCTCACCGACCTCTGCCGCTCGATCCTGACGCCGAAGCCGCTGGCCGTCGTCCTCACCGCCTATTCGATCCGCGCCTCCTTCTTCGCCATCCATGCGCTGATGCGCGATACCTTCGCCGGCATGGGCGGCACGGTGGAATCCGGCGAATTGATCATTCGCGAGAAATCCGCCGGCCGCGCGCTGTCGACCTCGTTGTTCTCGCGCTGGGTGGCTTGAAATGAACGCACATGACGGCGCTCGCCCTGTCGGGCAGGTCAAGGAAGTCACCAGCCTCGCCAACCCGCTGGTCAAGGACATCAAGGCGCTAGCGCTGAAGAAGTTCCGGGACCAGCAGAACGCCTTCATGGCCGAGGGCCTGAAGCTGGTCATCGACGCCCTCGACCTCGGCTGGTCGATAAGGACCCTGGTCTTCGCCAAGGCCGGACGCGGCAACGCCGCCGTCGAAAAGGTCGCCGCGCGGATTGTCGCCGCCGGCGGCACGGTGCTGGAGGTCTCCGAAAAGGTGCTGGCCGCCATCACCCGGCGCGAAAACCCGCAAATGGTGGTCGGCGTCTTCGCCCAGCAGACCGTGCCGCTGAAGGACATTCGCGCCAGGGACGGCGATGTCTGGGTGGCGCTCGACCGCGTGCGCGACCCCGGCAATCTCGGCACCGTGATCCGCACCGTCGACGCCGTCGGCGCCAAGGGCGTCATCCTGGTCGGCGACACCACCGATCCGTTCTCGCTGGAGACGGTGCGCGCCACGATGGGCTCGATCTTCGCCGTGCCGGTCGCGAGAGCAACCGAGCAGGCCTTCCTCGCCTGGCGGCGCGATTTTTCCGGACTGGTCGTTGGAACGCACCTCAAGGGTGCGGTGGACTATCGCTCCGTTGATTTTACCAGGGGGCCGGTTCTGCTGCTGATGGGCAACGAGCAGCAGGGGCTGCCGGACAGCCTCGCCGAGAGCTGCGACCGGCTGCTCCGAATTCCCCAGGCCGGCCGCGCCGATTCGCTCAATCTGGCGGTCGCCACCGGCGTGATGCTGTTCGAGATAAGGCGCGGCGCCTTGAAGCTCGACACGACCGAGACGCGATGAGGACTGCCCATGAGGACTGATAAGTGAAATCCTGGTCCCCCTATGCCCTGCTGGTCGTCATCGCCATTGCGCTCGACCAGTGGATCAAGCAGCTGGTCGAGAACGGTCTCGCCTTTCAGGAAAAGGTCGATCTCCTGCCCTTCCTGGCGCTGTTCCGCACCTACAACACCGGCATCGCCTTCTCGATGTTCCAATCCTTCGGCGACACCGGCCTAGTGGTCGTCGCGGTGCTGGTCGTCGCCTTCGTGCTTTATCTTGCTACGCGCACGCCGGCCGGCCATGTCGTCGCCCGCATCGGCTTTGCGCTCATCATCGGGGGCGCGCTCGGCAACCTCATCGATCGCGCTATTTTCGGCCACGTCATCGACTACATCCTGTTCCATACGCCCGTCTGGTCCTTCGCGGTGTTCAATCTCGCCGACGCCTTCATTTCGGTCGGTGCGGCGCTTGTCGTCTTCGACGAGCTGATCGGGTGGGGCCGCGAAGCCAAACCGCAGGACCCCGGCAATTGACCTCGCGCGGTTGAAGCCGCAGAGTTCTCGCCAGCCAGAACCGAGGAGAAAACCGTGACCGACACCTTCAAAGCCATCCTCGTTTCGCGCGATGCCGAAAAGAAGCAGTCGGTCGATGTCGTCGACCTCACCGAGGCCGACCTGATGGAGGGCGATGTCACCGTCGCCGTCGAGGCGACGACTGTGAACTACAAGGACGGGCTCGCCATCACCGGCAAGGCGCCGGTCGTGCGCCGCTGGCCGCTGGTTCCGGGCATCGATTTTGCCGGCACGGTGCTCTCCTCTTCCCATGCCGACTGGCGCAAGGGCGACAAGGTTATTCTCAATGGCTGGGGCGTCGGCGAGACGCATTACGGCGCATATGCCGGCCGCGCCCGCGTCAACGGCGACTGGCTGGTGCCGCTGCCCGAGGGCATGAGCGCGCATGATGCGATGGCCGTCGGCACGGCCGGCTACACGGCCATGCTCTCCGTCATTGCGCTGGAGCGGCATGGCATCGTGCCCGATCGCGGTCCCGTGGTGGTGACGGGTGCGGCCGGCGGCGTCGGCTCGGTCGCCATCTCGATTCTTTCAAGTCTGGGCTACCATGTCATCGCCTCGACCGGCCGCAACGCCGAAAGCCCCTATCTGATCGACCTCGGCGCGGCCGAGGTGATCACGCGCGAGGAGCTCAGCCAGCCGGCGAAGCCGCTCGCCAAGGAGCGCTGGGCGGGCGGCGTCGATTCGGTTGGCAGCCATACCTTGGCCAATGTCCTGTCGATGACCTCCTATGGCGGCGCGATCGCCGCCTGCGGCCTGGCCGGCGGCATGGACCTGCCGGGAAGCGTCGCGCCCTTCATCCTGCGCGGCGTCTCGCTGCTGGGCATCGAATCGGTGATGGCGCCGAAGCCGGTACGCCTGGAGGCATGGCACCGCATCGGCGCCGACCTTGACTTGAAGAAGCTGTCGACGTTGTCGCGCACCATCGGTTTCGACGGCATTGTCGCCGCCGCGCGCGACATCGTCGAAGGCAAGATCAGGGGCCGCGTCGTCGTCGACATGTAGCCGGAAGTCGCGGTTCCGCCTGCGCCCGCAGCGCGGCCGGAATCCGCGCAATCGCTAAAATTCGAACGATCCGCCCCAATCTTCCATAATTTCTGTCTGGCATGGTCCGCGCATGGTCGCGGACTCCGACATCAGGCAGGACAGCAAAGCCGCGGCCGCTGACAGGCCCGACGCGCCGAAGCGGCAGGTGCTCGTGGCGCCGCCGCTGGCACCCGACTTGCCCGCCGCCAGCCACGAAGGCCTGCCCTTCCTGACGATCGTCGCCATCGTCGCCCTGGCCGGGCTGGCGCATCTCACCGGGGCGCCGATCATCGTCACAACCGGGCTCGTCGCCGCAGCCTTCGCCGGACTCGCCATGCATCTGCGCAACCGCCGCGACGAGCGGCGCACCGCGGCACTTCTCGACGAGACTGCCGCCCGCAGTCGCGCCGAGATCGAGACCCTCGCAGATCGCATGTGGGAGATGCAGGAGAGCGAGGAGCGCTTCCGCGGCCTGATCGACGCGCTCGGCGACCTCGTCGTCCACCGCGATCGCGACGGCCATATCGTCTATGCCAACAGCGTCTTTGCCTCGCTTGTCGAAGTCGACCCTCGCAATCTCGCCGGCAAGACCCTGTCGGAGCTTGGCATCGACGTCGGCATTGTTCCCGACGCCGCCTTCTCGGACCATGAATGCCTGAGCTCCACCGATGTCGCGATCCGCACGCCGAACGGGCCGCGCTGGTTCTCCTGGATCGAATTGTCGGTGCGCGACAAGGATACCGGCGCCGTCTCGCATCGGGCGATCGCGCGCGACATCACCGCCCGCAAGCGCGCCGAATCCTCGCTGATCACCGCGCGCGAGCGGGCCGAATATGCGAGCCAGGCCAAGTCGCGCTTCCTCGCCACCGTCAGCCACGAGATCCGCACGCCGATGAACGGCATCATGGGCATGGCGAAGCTGCTTGCCGACACCGACCTATCGCCGGAACAGCGGACCTATGTCGGCGCTGTTTCCACCTCGGCCAGCGCGCTGCTCGCACTCATCGAGGACTTGCTCGACTATTCCAAGATCGAGGCCGGCCGCTTCGAGCCCGAGCCTCAGCCGACTTCGCTGCGCGAAATCGCCGACAACATCATCGAACTTCTGGCCGCGAAGGCCTTCGCCAAGAATATCGGTCTCGGCTGCCATGTCGAACCCGACGTGCCGCAGATGATCACGGCAGACCCCGGTCGCCTGCGCCAGGTGCTGCTCAACCTCATCGGCAACGCGGTGAAGTTCACCGATACGGGCGGCGTGCTGCTCACCGTGGCGCGCGCCCGCACCGAAACCAGCGACTGCATCTGCTTCACCGTCGCCGACACCGGCCCCGGACTGCGTGAAGAGGACATGGAGCGCATCTTCGAGGAGTTCGAGCAATCCGACGGCACCTCGACCAGGGTGCATGGCGGCGCCGGCCTCGGCCTTGCCATCTCGAAGCGGCTGGTGGCGGCGATGGGCGGCACGATTTCCGTTTCGAGCCGGCTCGGCGAAGGCTCCGAATTCGTCCTCGAGATCCCGGCGGTCGCGGCGACCGAGCCACCGCCGCACCGGCACAACGTCCTCGCCGACCGGCGGGCGGTGATCGTTTCGAAGAACGCTATCGAGGCCGATGCCATCGCCCGCGCCATCAGGGCCCATGGCGGCATCGTCGAGGTTGCGGCGACGCCAAGCCAAGCCGCTCCATTCGCTGCCGGCTGCAACGTGCTCCTGATCGACGCCGCGCTCGAAAACAGTGACGGCAGGTTGCTCAAGCGGTTGCGCGACTCAGGCTTTGCCGATTGTGAGGCCATCACCCTGATCGCGCCGACGGACCGAGGCATGCTCGGCGAATTCCGCGCCAGCGGCTACGCCACCTTCCTCGCGAGGCCCGTGCGCGGAGAGACCCTTTTGCGGGTGCTGTTGACCAGCCATGGCTCCGCGCTCAGCCAGCCGCGGCCGGAGCCGCGCGGCGCCGCCTCGGTGCGCAAGCGCGATCAGGGCCTGTCGGTGCTGATCGCCGAGGACAACGACATCAACGCCATGCTCGCCCGCGCCACGCTGCTGAAGGCAGGGCATCGCGTGAAGGTTGTCGGCAACGGCAAGGCCGCGGTCGATGCCGTTACCGACGCCGGCCTCAAGTTCCGCTTCGACGTGGTGCTGATGGACCTGCATATGCCTGTCATGGACGGCCTGGATGCGATCGCCGCCATCCGCCGCCATGAAGAGTCCCTGGCCATGCCGCCTATCCCGATCATGGTGCTTTCAGCCGACAGCCAGGAAAAGACCCGGCATGCCGTGCTCGCCCATGGCGCCAGCGGTTTCGTGACCAAGCCGCTGGACCCGGACGCGCTCGTCCAGGCGGTTGAGGGCCAGGTCGCCGCCTGACGAAATTTTGGGACCTTGAAAGCCATGGATTGCCTGGCTTTCGCGACCGTAAGATAGCCGGTTGAGGGTATTGTCCAGCCGACAAAGTATTGCCCGCCACGTCGTATCACGGTACTGTCACAATCCTGTTGCACCTACACCGTATCCCCGTGCCAAGAGGGATGGCTCGAAGGAGAATCACTCGTGCATACAGTCATGCCTGAATGTGACACTCGGCCGAATGCCGGCGGCGCCCTGCTCGCCGCCCGTACCGTCGACGCCGTCGCAAGCGGCGCTCCGCTGGGCCGGATCGGCAACCTCGAGGTGCGGCTCGCCCGCAACGAGGATGAGATCGCCGCCGCCCAGGAAGTCCGTTATCGGGTATTTTATGACGAGCTTGGCGCGAGGAAGGACCTGTTCCAGGACCGGCGCGATGCCGACCGTTTCGACCCGCTCTGCGATCACCTTCTCGTGTTGGATACGTCCCTTCCCGGTCCCGAGCACCGCCGCATCGTCGGCACCTATCGCCTGCTGCGGCAAGAGATCGCCGCGACTGCCGGCGGGTTCTATTCCGAAGGCGAGTTCGAGCTCACCAAGCTGATCGCGCGGCACCCCGGCCAGCGCTTCCTCGAGCTCGGCCGCTCCTGCGTTCTGCCCGAATACCGCTCCAAGCGTACCATCGAGGCGCTGTGGCAGGGCATCTGGGCTTATATCAACCACTACAGCATCGGCGTGATGACCGGCTGCGCCTCTTTCCACGGCATCGTGCCGGCGGCGCATGCCGAGGCGCTGACCTATCTTGCCCATCATTGCCGCACCAACTCCGCCTGGGATGTCCGGGCGGTTCCCGGGCGCTACTGCTCGATGGACCTGATGCCAATCGAGGCGGTGAACACCAAGGCGGCGATCGCCGCCATGCCGCCGCTGGTCAAGGGCTACCTGCGCGTCGGCGCCCGCATCGGCGACGGCTGCGTGATCGACCACGAATTCTCGACCGTCGATGTCTTCGTCGTCATGCCGGTCAAGGAGATCGGCGCCCGCTATGTCAACTATTATGGCGGCGAAGGGCAGCGCTTCGCGGCATAGCGAATAGCGAATAGCGAATAGCGAATAGCGAATAGAACGCTATCTCGGGTAACCTCTACTCGCTACTCCCTATTCGCTACTCACTCACGGAATGTCTTCCGGCCTTCGCCCCGGCCGACTCCTATAGGCCGCAAACGACCAGCCGAATTTAAGCGCCCCGCCGCGCACCACGAACGCGCCGGCGAAGCCGAGCAGGCTGGACGCCAGCGCCGGCAGGCCGGCAAGATCGCCAAGGGTGAAGATGGCGGCGCCGGCAAGGGCGGCCGTGACATAGATTTCCGGCCTGAGCAGCACCGAGGGCTCGCCGGCAAGCAAGTCGCGCAAGATGCCGCCAAAGGTCGCCGTCAGCACGCCCATGATGACCGACACGACAGGCGAACCGGTGATCGCCAGCCCCTTGGCCGCGCCCATCACCGAGAACGCGGCAAGCCCGATGGCATCGAGCCAGAGCAACAGCTTGTAGCGGGATTCGAAGCGGTGGGCGCTGAAGAAGACCAGCACCGCGACGACCGCGCAGATCAGCACATAGCCGCTGTTGGCGACCCAGAACACGGGCAAGTTAAGGATGACGTCGCGCAGCGTCCCGCCGCCGATGCCGGTGATGCTGGCCAGGAACAGGAAGCCGATGATGTCGAGCTGCTTGCGCGACGCGGCAAGCGCGCCCGTCGCCGCGAAGACGGCGACGCCGGCATAGTCGAGCAAGGCGATGGGGTTCATGAGTGAGCGAGTAGTGAGTAGCGAATAGTGAATAGCACGAAGCCGCAGACGAATATCAGTCCCCTACTCACTACTCCCTATTCGCTACCTCACTATCAAGCATCCTTCTCGGCCTGCTCGTTCACCGGGCCGGGCTCGACCTTGGCCTCGGCGGTTGCCTTCGGGCCACCCTTGGCGACACCGACCATCGCCGGCCGCAACACGCGCTCGCCGATCGAATAGCCGGGCTGCACCACCTGGACGACGGTGCCGGCCGGGACTTCCGGATTGTGCACCTCGAACATCGCCTGGTGGAAGTTCGGATCGAACTTCTCGCCTTCGGGGGCGAGTTTCTTCACGCCGTGACGCTCCAGCGCCGAAAGCATGGCGCGTTCGGTTAGGTCGACACCCTCGATAAGCGCCTTGAAGCCGGCATCGCCGGAGGCCTTGGCCTCGGCCGGAATGGCATCGAGCGCGCGGCGCAGATTGTCCGATACAGACAGCATGTCGCGGGCGAAATTGGCCACCGCGTAAGCGCGCGCGTCATGCACGTCGCGCGCGGTGCGCCGCCGCAAATTCTCCATTTCGGCCGCGACGCGCAGCGCCCGGTCCTTCAGTTCCTCGTTTTCCTTCAGCAGCCGCACGAGCGCTTCATAGTCGCCGTCGACGCCACCTTCCGCACGCTCCCCGGAAGCCTGGGTGGCTTCCATATCTTCGGGCGTGCGTTCGTCTTTTGCCTGGTCGCTCATCGCCGTTTCCCGTCATTCGGATTGGTCTGGATTTGCGCCCGATATCGAGGTTTGGAGGCCAAAAATCAAGGGGTAAGCGCTCGCTGCCGATGCCGAGCCTTTCGCTCCAAATTAATTCAAATTTTACCGTATTGCGCGGCTTTGCTTGCCCTCCAATGCCGTTGTGGGAACCATAAACGGGCTGGAGGAGTTTCGAAGCCGACACAGGATTTTGGGACAATGAACGGCAACAACGGCAACCGGCGCGCCGAATTGGCCAACGATATCAAGCGGCAGGCAGGCAGCGAAGCGACAAAGCGCTTTCTGCGCACCTTGCCGGCATTTCGCCTTGAAAAAGAGGTGCCTCGGCGGCTGAGTGACCTGCTTGACCGCCTGGACGCCGCGGATGCCAGGAAAGCCGGCGGCGAGCGGCGTCGATAGCCGCGCGCCGCGGTTAGAGCAATTCCCGGAAAAGTGTGTAGCGGTTTTCCGTCCGGAATTGCGCAAAGAATAAGTAAAGCATGTCTCCCGAAAGTGGGACCGGTTTCGGGACAAAGACATGCATAAAATCGAAAACCTAAAGCGTATGGAGCGAATCTGAAAGACGCGACGCGCTTAGGCCGCCTCTCGGTCGTCGCGCATCAGCGCTTCGCCGTGGCGGATCTCGGTGCCGAGCACTTTCAGGCATTCCCGCATGAAAGCGGCAAGGCCCGGCCAGCCTTTCGCCGACACCAGATTGCCGTCGACATGGGCGCCCGTCGGGGCGACGTCGACATAGATGCCGCCGGCAAGCGTCACTTCCGGCTCGCAATACTGCAGCGCCGCCACTTTCTTGCCGCGCACCACGCCGTCGACCGCGATCAGGATCTGCACGCCATGGCAGATGGTGAAGATCGGCTTGCCGGTCTCATGGAAATGCCTGACCAGCGCCTGCACGCGCTTGTCGATGCGGATATATTCCGGTCCGCGCCCGCCTGCGGCGTAAACCGCGTCATAGTCGGCCGGATTCACCTCGGCGAAGGTCTTGTTGAGGATGTAATCGTGGCCGAGTTTTTCGGTATAGGTCTGGTGGCCTTCGAAGTCGTGCAACGAGGTCTTGAGCAAGTCTCCCGCCTTCTTGTCCGGGCACACCACATGGACGGTGTGACCCACCGCGTGCATGGCCTGTTCAAAGACGAAAATCTCGTATTCCTCGCTGAACTCGCCAACGAGCATCAATATCTTCTTGCCGGCCATGCCGTTCCTCCCTTAGCTGGCTATTTATTTCGGGGTACAAAATAATAGCCTCTATCCTAAGGGCAAGACGGCGGAAGGAAAAGCACAAATCGTATAATTGGTCTGACCAGATGGATTCGATCCCGCGGACGGCTGGACAAAATCAACGCCGCTGTAAGAGGATTGAAGAAGCTGGTCCGACCAAGAAAACGAAAATCAGGCGCCTGCCCGGATCATATCCGCGGCCTTCTCGGCAATCATGATCGTCGGCGCATTGGTATTGCCGCCGATCAGGGTCGGCATCACCGAGGCATCGACGACGCGCAACCCTTCCAGCCCGCGCACCTTGAGCTGCGGGTCGACCACGGCCATGTCGTCGACGCCCATCTTGCAGGTGCCGGCCGGGTGGTAGATCGTGTCGGCGCGCGCCCTGATATGCGCCATTAGCTCGGCATCGCTCGACGCGCCTGCGGTGTAGATTTCCCTGGCGCGATATTTCGCCAGCGCGGGCGCCTCCAATATGGAGCGCATCATTCGCACGCCCTTGAGCAGAAGCTCGGCGTCGCGCTCATCCTCGAGGAAGCGCGGATGGATGCGCGGCGGCGCGAGCGGATCGGCGCTGTTCAAACCCACCTCGCCGCGCGAATAGGGCCGAAGCACACAGACATGGCAGGAAAAGCCGTAGCCCATATGCAGCTTGCGGCCGTGGTCGTCGACGATGGCGATGCAGAAATGCAATTGCAGGTCGGGCCGCTCGATCGCCGGGTCGGATTTCAGAAAGGCGCCGCCTTCGGCATAGGGGGTGGCGATCATGCCGGTTCCGTCCTTGCGCCAGCGCAGCATATGCCGGATCAGGCCCGGCATGCCGCTGAGGCCGATGCCCATCAAATCCGTCTGCCTGGACTTCCAGGCGAGGATGAAATCGAGATGATCCTGCAGGTTCCTGCCAACGCCCGGCAATTCGTGGACAAGCGGAATGCCGTGCGCCGCAAGCTCGACCGCCGGTCCGATGCCCGAGAGCAGGAGCAGCTGCGGCGAACCGAACGCCCCGCCGCAAAGAATGACCTCGCGCCTGGCTTCCGCCACGGCCTCGCTCTTGCCGCTGCGGTAGCGCACGCCAGTGGCGCGCCTGCCGTTGAGCACCATGCCCGTCGCATGCGCGCCAGTGACCACAGTGAGGTTCGGCCGGTTCATCGCCGGATGCAGATAGGCCGCCGCCGCCGAGCAGCGCTCGCCATTGCGGCGCTCGCCCCAGAACTGCGTCACCTGATAGAGGCCGGCCCCTTCCTGCTCCGGCCCGTTGAAATCGTCGTTCAGCCTGATCTGGTTCTCGCCGCAGGCCTCGACGAAGGCCCTGGAGATCGCGCGCGGCTCCTGCTGCTCGCAGACCCTCAGCGGCCCGTCGCCGCCATGCAGCGCGTCGGCGCCGCGCTGGTTGCCTTCGGCGCGCCGGAAATAGGGCAGAACCTCGTCCCACGACCAGCCGTCGCAGCCGAGCTCGGCCCATTCGTCATAGTCGCGGCGATTGCCCCGCGTGTAGAGCATGGCGTTGATCGCGCTCGATCCACCCAAGGCCTTCCCACGCGGCTGATAGCCCCTGCGGCCGTTGAGACCTTCCTGCGGTACTGTCTGGAAGCCCCAATTGTTGATCTTCGGCCGTCCGGGCAGCAGCGCGATGATGCCGGACGGCGCGCGGATCAAGAGATCCTTGCCCGTGCCTCCCGCTTCGAGCAGGCAGACCGTCTTCGATTGGTCCTCGGAAAGTCTCGCGGCCAGCGTCGAGCCGGCGGAGCCGCCGCCGGCAATCACATAGTCGTAGCGCATGGTTCCCTCCCGGCGGATCTTTCCGTCCGTTCCCTTGAGAGAATGCCTGCTGAAGCGCCTTGTAAAGATGCCGTTACGTTAGTTTGGGCGCTTGCGCCGCCAGGAATATTTCGGGCCCTTGGGCTCAGACTCCACGGCCGGCTGGTAATAGACCGGCAGCCCGCCGGTCCGCCCTTCCTCCAGCCGCTTCAACAGCACCGGATTGGAAACCTCGAACTCGTCGAAGCCGAGCCGCAGCATATGCGGCAGCTGGTCGACCAGCACCTGGCCGGTGGCGCGCACCGCGCCCTTGAAATGATGCCGGGCGCGCAGCAACTCGCCCTTGGAAAAGGAGCGGCCGTCATTGAAGGCCGGGAAGGCGAGCGCGACCAGCGACAGCTGGTCGAGTAGGCCGGTTATCTTGTCGAGTTCGTCGCCGGGCTGCAGCAGCACACCGAGGCGCTCCTTGGCTGACTTGCGGATTTCTTCATCCAACCCGAGAAAAGCCTGCAGCGGCAGGATGAAACGGCCATTGCCGGCAAGCGCCTCGGCGCTTTCGGCGTGCGTCCACTCGTCCTCGCGAAAACCGTCAGAGGTCCAGAGGCGGGTCCCCGCTGTCGTCGATCCAGTCATCAAAACTCCTAAAGTCCTAAAGATTGCAAGGATTGCCGCGATTCAGGTCAGGCCGAGCCGAAAATGATGGCTTCCGAGAACCGGAGCGGAGCGTACTTGAAGTATGTGAGCACCGGAAGCGCAGGAAGTCGCCATTTGCAGGCCGGCCTCACCTGAATATCGGCGTATCCTAAAGAGAGGCGTCGGTCAGCGACTTCTCCAGTCCGGAGAGGTGGATACCGCACTCGGTCTTGGCGTGGCCTGCCCAGCGGCCGCTGCGCGCGTCCTCGCCGGGCTGCACCGGCTGCGTGCACGGGAAGCAGCCGATCGAGAGATACCCATAGGCGACCAGCGGATTTTCGCGCAGCGCATGCGCGCGCATATAGTCGGCCTGATCCGACGTTGTCCAATGCGCCAGGGGGTTGATGCGGATGCGCGAGCCGACCGCCTCGAAGACGGGCAGCGCCGCGCGCGTCGAAGCCTGGAAGCGCTTGCGCCCGGTGAACCAGGCCCGGAACGGCTCGACGCCGCGCGCCAGCGGTTCGACCTTGCGCACATTGCAGCAGGCGTCCGTGTCGGTCTCGTTGAGCTGGCCGGTCGGGTCGACGCGTTCGAGCGCCGCCTCGTCCGGCTTGATCACCCTCACATCCGTCAGGCCGAAATCGGCGACCAGCGCGTCGCGATAGCCGAGCGTCTCCTCGAAATGCTTGCCGGTGTCGAGGAAGATCACCGGCAGCGTGCGGTCGATCTCCGAGATCATGTGCAGCAGCACCGCCGAATCCGCGCCGAAGGAGGAGACCGCCGCGACCTCGCCGCGGAAGGATTCGCGCGCCGCGCGCTCGATGATCTCGATCGGCTTCAGATGGCCGAGCAGCGCGTCGAGCCCCGCCGCTTCGGCGGCGATGCCGGCCTCGACGTCGACAATACGGTCAAGCGGCCTTGGTTTCGCCAGCATAGAGCGCCTCCTTGAACGGCGCGGGACCGACACGGCGGTAGGCGTCGATAAAACGTTCGTCGGGACTGAGCCGAAGGCCGAGATAGGTGTGGACGATCTGCTCGATGGCATCGGTGATCTCTTCCGATGAGAAGCCGCGGCCGATGATCTCGCCCACGGAGGTGTTCTCGTCGGCCGAGCCGCCAAGCGTCACCTGGTAGAGCTCGGAGCCTTTCTTCTCGACGCCGAGGATGCCGATATGGCCGACATGGTGATGGCCGCAGGCGTTGATGCATCCGGAGATCTTCAGCTTCAACTCGCCGATCTCGCGCTGCCGCTCCAGCGAAGCGAAGCGCCGCGAGATTTCCTGGGCGACCGGAATAGAGCGCGCCGTGGCCAGCGAGCAATAATCGAGGCCAGGACAGGAGATGATGTCGCTGATCAGATTGGAATTGGCGGTCGCCAGGCCAATCTCGACGAGCGCGTCATAGACAGCCTTCAGATCAGCTCGCGCCACATGCGGCAGGATGAGGTTCTGCTCGTGGCTGACGCGCAGCTCGTCGAAAGCGTATTTCTCGGCGATGTCAGCAACTGCTTCCATCTGGCTGTCGGTGACGTCGCCGGGCACCTCGCCGATGCCCTTGAGCGAGATCGTCACCGCCGCGTAATCGGGATGGCGATGCGTCACGACATTCTGCTCGAGCCATTCCGAAAAGCTCTTGGAATCGAGCCGCGCTTGCTTGACGAGAGCATCACCTTCCGGTCGGGCGGACAGCGCCGGAGGCGCGAAATAAGCATTGATCGCCTGGATATCGGCCTCCGGCAATTTCAGCTCGGTGTCCTTGAGCTGCTGCCATTCGGCCTCGATCTGTCGTACGATCTCTTCGACGCCGGTCTCGTGCACCAGGATCTTGATGCGCGCCTTGTACTTGTTGTCGCGGCGGCCGTAGAGGTTGTACACGCGCAGGATCGCCGTGCAGTAGGACAGAAGATCGGCTTCCGGCAGGAAATCGCGGATTTTCTTGGCGACCATCGGCGTGCGACCTAGACCCCCGCCGACATAGACGGCAAAGCCCAACTGGCCAGCCGCATTCTTCTTCAGATGCAGGCCGATGTCATGCGCCTGAATGGCAGCCCGGTCGCGCTCGGCCCCCGTCACCGCGATCTTGAACTTGCGTGGCAGGTAGGAAAATTCCGGATGAACCGAGGACCATTGGCGCAGGATTTCTGCATAGGGCCGGGGATCGGCGACCTCGTCGGCGGCCGCCCCTGCGAAATGGTCGGCTGTGACGTTGCGTATGCAATTGCCGCTGGTCTGGATGCAATGCATCTCGACGCTAGCGAGATCGGCCAGGATCGCCGGAACATCGGCAAGCGCCGGCCAGTGGAACTGGAGGTTCTGGCGTGTGGTGAAGTGGCCGTAGCCCTTGTCATATTTGCGCGCGATTTGGCCGAGCATGCGCAACTGCCGGCTGTTCAACGTGCCGTAAGGCACGGCGATGCGCAGCATATAGGCATGCAGCTGCAGGTAGACGCCGTTCATCAGCCGGAGCGGCCGGAACTGGTCCTCGGTGATCTCGCCGGCAAGCCGGCGCTTCACCTGGTCGCTGAACTCGGCCACGCGGGCCTGAACGAAATCGTGGTCGAACTCGTCGTAACGGTACATGCTTCGTCTTTCCGGGCGCGTCCGCCCGTTGCCTTCCTTGGATTTAAGCCGCTCGTTGCGCCTGCGGGCTCGCCTGCTTGCCGAGATCTGGGTGGATGGTCGGGCCCGCGGCGCGTATCTTCTCGCGCAGCCGCACCGGCTCGACCAAACCATCGACAATGGTGACGTCGATCACGTTGACGTCCAGGACTTCATTGTTGGCGGCGGCCGCGGCGCCGATTGCTTCCAGCCGGTCCTCCGCCGCCTTGTCATGCGCGATATCCGCATGACCCACCGTCTCCGCCCAGCCGCCATCGGCGTACCAGACGGCGATGCCGTCGGAGAGCCTGTTCGCGGTCAGAACCTTCATGATTAAACTCCTTCGGCGACGGCTGAAGCCGCGTCCTCATGCTTGTGTGCCACGAGCGGCTCGGATTGTTCGAAATTGGCGCCCGCGACCGCGTCGCCGATGATCGTCATGACCGGACCGGTGAGATCGGCACGCTCTTCCAGCGACGGCAGGTCGGCGAGTGTGCCGTGGAAACGGCGTCGATTGCCGAGGCTGGCATTCTCGACGACGGCGACGGCCGTGTCCGGCGACAGCCCGGCTTCGATCAGCCGTCCAGCGACTTCCGCCGCGACCGAGCGACCCATATAGACGGCGACGGTCGCGCCCGAGATGGCAAGCTTTGCCCAGTCCGGCAGCGAGTTGCCCTTGAGGTCGTGTCCGGTGGTGAACACCATCGAGGACGAGACGCCGCGCAGCGTCAGCGGCAGCTCGAAATCGGCAGCGGCAGCGAAGGCGGCGGTGACGCCCGGAACCACCTCATAGGCAATGCCGGCCTCGCGAAGTGCTGCCATCTCCTCGCCGGCGCGGCCGAACACCAGCGGGTCGCCGGACTTCAGCCGCACCACGCGCTTGCCAGCTTGGCCGAGTTCGATGAGCAGCGCGTTGATCTCTTCCTGGCTCTTGGAATGGCAGCCCTTGCGCTTGCCGACCGGGAGGCGCTCGGCATCGCGGCGGCCCATGGCGACGATCGCCTCCGGCACCAGCGCATCATAGACGATGGCATCGGCTTCCATCAGCAGGCGGTGCGCGCGCAGCGTCAACAGGTCCTCCGCGCCCGGACCGGCGCCGACCAGCGCGATGTGCCCCCCGGCCGGCGCATCCGTGCTCAGGAGTTCGAGCGCCGCGCCATGGGCCTGGGCGTGGTCACCGGCTTCGATGGCCTTGGCCGGCCCGCCGGCGAAGAAATCGCTCCAGAAGCGGCGACGGCGATTGTCCTTCGGCAGTTTCTCCGCGGCGGCACGGAACGACGCGGCAAGCGCCGCCAGCCGGCCGAGCGAAGGCGACAACATGCGGTCGATGCGGACACGTAGCATCTGCGCCAGAACCGGTCCGGCGCCCTCGGTGCCGATGGCAATCGCAACCGGTGCGCGGTTGACCAGCGCCGGAGTAAAGAAATCGCACACGTCCGGCTGGTCTACCGCATTGACCGGAATGCCCAACCGGCGCGCGTCCTCGGCGACGCGGCGGTCGAGCGCCTTGTCGCCACTGGCTGCGAACACCAAGGCAGCACCCTGGAGATGCGCGGCCTCATAGGCAGCGCCGACGTGAACGGCACCGGACACGGCGATGAAGGCGAGCAGGTCGGGATCGGCCTCGTCGGCAATGATGCGCAGCGCCGCGCTCGACTGGGCGAGCAGCCGGGCCTTGGCAATCGCCTCCTCGCGATTGCCGACGATGGCCACGGCTTCGCCGTCGATCCGCATGAAGACCGGGAAGGCATTGAGCTTGGCGTTGGCTGGCGACATGGCGACGAGCAATAGTGAAACAGTTTGGCAGTTTTACGCGGGCTGGCCAAAAACCAGAAGGCAATCACTCGCGCGTCGCCGAACGGCAGGCAATCGCTTTTTCGCAGCCGCGAAGAGCAAGAGAAAAAAATTCTACTCTGAGAATGAGAGAGTCAGAACGGCGTGAGAAACCACCTTGATCTTTCGCGATTTTTAGCACCGGCTCGGAAAGCGGCAAAACAGTTTATTCTAAATTCTACTAACTTAGTAGATTAAAGCCGACACGGCCAGTCTCGCATGGCGGGAGACGTTGAGAGCGCCACCGGCAGGTCGGAACAATCCTGCTCCGCGGCTCGTTTGGCTAGCAACCCATTCTGTCGACCCTGGGCTCGACCGGTCGGCAACCCGCAAGCAAAGGAGGAACCCATGAACATCAAGCTGAAGCACGGATTGTGGGTCGTCGTGGCCGATGGTGAAAAGGCGCTTTTCCTGCGCAACCAGGGCGACAACAAGTTCCCGAACCTGGAGGTGGTGCACGAGATGGAGCAGGAGAACCCCGCCACGCGCGAGCAGGGCACGGACAAACCGGGCCGCCAGAGCAACGAAGGTCCCCGCAGCGCCGTCGAGGAAACCGATTGGCACCGCCTCGGCAAGGAACGTTTCGCTGTCGAGATCGCCGACCGGCTTTACAAGCTCGCGCATCGCGGCGCATTCGACGCGGTCGTGCTGGTCGCGCCGCCGCAGGTGCTTGGCGAGATGCGCCAGAAACTGCACAAGGAGGTGAGTGAGAAGGTGCAGGCGGAAATCCCAAAGACGCTCACCAACCACACGATTTCCGACATCGAGAACCTGTTGCAGGCGGCATAAGCGGCGGAAGGAAAGCAGCGTCGGGCCCGATGGAGTCCCGAAGCAGACGCGGCGCCGATTTCCCTGTTTCTAGGTCGATTTCTGCGCGGCGGCGGTTGCGTGATCGCCGCTCCGTCCATCATATTGCCGAAGGCGACGGCCTCGGCGGGCGCCCATCCGACATCGCGAATTTTCGAAAGGCGCGCAAAAGACAATGCCGCATGACACGCCCCTTATCGCCACCATCGTCGCCGGTCTGGGGCTGGCATTCGTCTTCGGAGCTTTAGCCAACCGTTTCCGAATTCCGCCGCTTGTCGGTTACCTCGTAGCCGGCGTCCTGGTCGGTCCGAACACGCCCGGCTTCGTCGCCGACGCCAGCCTTGCCAACGAACTCGCGGAAATCGGCGTCATCCTTTTGATGTTCGGCGTCGGCCTGCATTTTTCGCTGAAGGACCTCCTGTCCGTCCGCGCCATCGCCGTGCCGGGCGCGATCGTGCAGATCGGCTTCGCGACGCTGCTCGGCGTCGGGCTTGCCTGGCTGCTCGGCTGGTCGCTCGGCGCCGGCCTGGTCTTCGGACTGGCGCTTTCGGTCGCCTCGACCGTGGTGCTTTTGCGCGCGCTGCAGGAACAGCGGCTGATCGAGACCGAGCGTGGCCGCATCGCCGTCGGCTGGCTGATCGTCGAGGATCTCGCCATGGTGCTGGCGCTGGTGCTGCTGCCCGCGCTCGCCGGCGTGCTCGGCGGCCAGCCGCAGGTCGATGACCATACGAGCCTGCTCTCGCTGCCCGCCAGCTACGGCATATGGGGCGTTGTCGGCATCACGCTCGCCAAGGTCGCCGCCTTCGTCGTCGTCATGCTGGTGGTCGGCCGCAGGCTCATTCCCTGGATCCTGCATTATGTCGCCCACACAGGCTCGCGCGAATTGTTCCGGCTCTCGGTGCTTGCGATTGCGCTTGGCGTCGCCTTCGGCGCGGCAAAGCTGTTCGGCGTCTCGCTGGCGCTCGGCGCCTTCTTCGCCGGCATGATCATGAGCGAGTCCGAGCTCAGTCATCGCGCGGCGGAAGAATCGTTGCCGCTGCGCGACGCCTTCTCGGTGCTGTTCTTCGTCTCGGTCGGCATGCTGTTCGACCCGCTCAGCCTGATCAGCAACGGCCTGCCGATCCTCGCCACCTTGGCCATCATCGTCGTCGGCAAGTCGATTGCCGCTTTCGTCATCGTCATCGCCTTCCGCTATCCGATCGCCACCGCGCTGATGATTTCGGCGAGCCTTGCCCAGATCGGCGAGTTCTCCTTCATCCTGGCCGAGCTCGGCGTCGGCCTGAAACTGTTGCCCGAGCAAGGCCGCGACCTGATCCTGGCCGGCGCGATCCTCTCGATCCTGCTCAATCCGCTGATGTTCCTGGTTGTCGACTGGATGAAGCCGTGGCTCGAAAAGCGCGCCGGCAAGGCCGCGCCGGTCGAAGAGCAACGGCCGATCGGCCCGGCCACCGAGCCCGGCCAAGTTGCTTCGGTCCAGGCAACGCCGGGAAAGGAAGACGGCCCGCCGCCCAGGACCGCGCTTGCCGGCCATTCCATCCTGATCGGTTACGGCCGCGTCGGCAGCCTGGTCGGCGCGGCGCTTAAGGAAGCCGCTCTGCCCTTCCTGGTCATCGAGGATGCCGACAAGGCGCTGGCCAAGCTGCGTGACGACGGCATCGAAACGGTGGCCGGCAATGCCGCCAATGCGGATGTCTTCGCGGCTGCCAATCCGGAAGGCGCGAAGCGGCTGATCCTGGCCATCCCCAATGCCTTCGAGTCCGGCCAGATCGTGCTTCGAGCCCGCGCCGCCAATCCTGCGATCAATATCATCGCCCGTGCGCATTCCGACGCCGAGGTCGAGCATCTGAAAGGCCTCGGCGCCGACACCGTGATCATGGGCGAGCGCGAGATCGCGCGCGGCATCGTCGAGGTGGTGACCGGCAAAAACACCGGTGCGCCAGGGCCCGCCATGAGGGTCGATCCGCAACCCGCTTGACGCGTGTCAGGTAACGAAAGCGGAACCGCCATTCTGCGCGATATCGATGAGATATTTCGCTGGCGGCTTGCCCAGCGCCTTCTTGAACATGGTGATAAAGGCGGTGACGGATTCATAGCCGAGATCGCCCGAAACCCGCTGCACGCTGGCGCCGGCGGACAGTTCCCGCAGCGCCACGATCAGCTGCAACTGCTGGCGCCAGCGGCCGAAACTCAGGCCCGTCTCCTTGACGACGAGGCGCGCCAGGCTGCTTTCGCTCAGCGCCACGCGGTTTGCCCACTCCGCCAGCGTGCTGCGGTCGGCCGGATCGTCGGCCAGCGCCTCCGCGATCCGTCTTAACCGCGGCTCGGCCGAGATCGGCAGATGCAATTGCTGCACGGGCATGCGTGGCAAGTCGGCGAGCAGGACCTTTCCCAGGAAATCGCAGCGCGGATCGTCCGGCGCGCACTCCGACAGTTCAATGATCACTTCGCGCAGCAGCGGGGAGATCGAAAGCGTGCAGCACCGATCCGGCAGGTCGGCGGTGCCCGGCTCGATATAGACGAAGAAAATCCGCGCATTCGCCGTCGCGATGTTGCTGTGTTCCATGCGGCTCGGCACCCACACACCGCAATGCGGCGGCACCATCCAAAGCCCGCCCGGAACGCGGCAAGTGACGGCGCCGCCAAGCGCGAAGACGAGTTGCCCCTTGCGATGCCAATGCTCGCGAACCTCGGCCCTGGTCTCGGTGACGTCGACGCCGACGGCGATCGCCGGCGCGGCCACGTCGTCGACGTCGAAATCCAGCCAGGGCCAGCGGAGCGGCTGTCTCACGATTGAATGTTTTTGGCGATCATTTGGCTTTATCTCTAGATTCTTCAATCACGAAAGTCGATAGGTTCGCCCCGATTATCGTCGCAATCGATCGCGTCTCAGACGCCAATTCAAAGGTGGGCCATGCTCGCTCTCGCCATTTCTTCCGACAGCCCCAACCGGCTGAAACTCACCGAGGCCGACGAGCCAAGCTGCAACGCGAATGAAGCATTGGTGGCCGTTCATTCGACATCATTGAATCGTGGCGAGTTGCGCCTGCTCGCCATCCGCCCCGACGGCTGGATCCCCGGCCAGGACATCGTCGGCTTTGTCGAACGCGCGGCAGCTGACGGCTCAGGCCCGGCAGCGGGCACGCGCGTCGCGGCCTTGGTTGACCAGGCCGGCTGGGCCCAACATGTCGCTGTTCCGACCGACCGCCTCGCCGTCATACCTGACGGGGTCAGCTTCGCCTCCGCCGCCACGCTTCCGGTCGCGGGCACGACGGCGCTGAGGACTTTGCGCCATGGTGGCGATCTCGCCGGCCAGCGGATCCTGATCACCGGGGCAAGCGGCGCTGTCGGCCGCTTCCAGATCCAGATCGCCCGCGAGCAAGGCGCCTCGGTGACGGCGGTCGCCTCGGCCCGGCATCACGATGATCTTCGCAAGCTGGGCGCGGGGCAGGTCGTGGAGTCGATCGAAATGGCCGAGGGACCGTTTTCGCTGATCACCGAGTCGGTCGGCGGCAAGAGCCTCGCCGCCGCGATCGAACGTGTCGCCCCGGGTGGAACGATCGTCATGTTCGGCTCGAGCAGCGGCGAACTCACGCCGATCGGGTTCCGTCAGTTCGTTCCGGGCCACGAAGGCGCTAAGCTGCAGACTTTCGCCTACTACACGTCTGGTTCGGCCATCGGCGCCGACATCGCCTGGCTGCTTGACTTGGCCGCCGCTGGCAGGCTCGAAACTCGCGTGGCCATGACCGTGCCGTGGACGGACATCGGCCAGGCCCTGGACGCGCTGCGGCAGCGCAGTTTCAGCGGCAAAGCCGTTCTCACTGTGGCTTGAAATCAGCTACGTCAGACGTGCTGGCCGCCATTGATGTGGATTTCCGAGCCGGTCACGTAGGACGACTGGCCCGAGCACAGGAAGTAGATGATGTCGGCCACTTCCGACGTGGCGCCCAGCCTTCTCAGCGGGATCGTCTCGACTATTCTGTCGGTGCCGGGCGAAAGGATCGCCGTGTCGATCTCGCCCGGCGCGATCGCGTTGACGCGGATGCCGTGCGGGCCGAAGTCATGCGCCATCTCGCGCGTCAGCGAGCCGAGCGCCGCCTTGGACGTCGCATAGGCCGTGCCCGCGAAGGGATGCACGCGCGTCCCGGCGATCGAGGTGACGTTGACGATCGAGCCCCTGGCGGCGGCAAGCTCCTTGAACAGGCCTCTGGCCAGCATGATCGGCGCGAAGAAATTAACCTGGAAGACGTCGCGCCAGACATGCATCGGCGTGTCGATCGAGTTCATCCGGCTGCCGTCTTTCAGCTTCGGCGAGATGCCGGCATTGTTGACCAGCGCGTGCAGCTGGCCGCCATGCGCCTCGAGCCGGTGGCGGATTTCCGAAATGGCGATGCCGACATCCTCCTGGTCGGCGAGGTCGACCTTGATGTGGTCTTCCGGGCCCGCCGGCCACGGGCAATCCTCGGCAAAGGCCTGGCGCGAGCAGGTGATGACGCGCCAGCCCTCGCGCGAAAAGCGCTTCACCGTCGCATGGCCGATGCCACGGCTGGCGCCGGTGAGCACGATGGTTTTTCTGCTGTCGGTTTCGGCCATGAACTTTGTCTCCGGCCGGACATGTAGCCGAAGGCGGCAGCCATTGCGAGAGGGCGAGTTGCCGCCGCAGCAATGATCCCGGAAAGTAGTTTCCGGTTTTCGGGACGGAATAGAAGCTGGAGCCGTTCCGATCCGGCGAACGGGCTTCAACCCCCGCCCAGTATGTCCAGGATCGAGGTCTGTCGCCTTTTCTTCGGTCCGCCGACATCGCCGGGTGGCACCGGATGCTTGATCGAGGCGGTCGATCCGCTGTCGCTGGGCATGTCGAAGCCCTGGGCATCGACTGTCTGGGCTGGACGCGGCTGCCGCGCGGGCACCTGGGCAACGGGCTGCGGTTGGGCGGCGGGCTGCGACTGGCCGACGGCCGCTGGCGGGGAAGGCGGCGGCGAGGCATCGGCCGACGGGATCTCGTCCGGCACGATCGTATCGGAGGGCGTCGACTTCCAGGTGCCGGGCAGCGGCCGCACCGGCACGCCCTCATGCGCGGCCACCATGAATTCGTGCCAGGCCTGCGCCGGGAGCGCGCCGCCGGTCACCTTCTTCATCGGGCTGCCGTCGTCATTGCCGAACCAGACGCCCGTGGTGAGATTGGCGGTGTAGCCGACGAACCAGGCGTCGCGCGAATTCTGGCTGGTGCCGGTCTTGCCGGCCGATGGCCAGTTGAAGGCCGCCTTCTTGGCGGTGCCGACCTCGACGGTGCCGGTCATCATCGAGTTCATCATGCCCACGATATCGGCCTTGATGACGCGCGGCGCGCTGCCGGTGCTGCCCTCGTAGAGCACCTTGCCGTTTGCTGTCGTGATGCGCTGGATGAAGTGGATGTCCGGCTTGTAGCCGCCATTGGCGAAAGGCACATAGGCCGAGGTCAATTCCAGCGGCGTCACTTCCGAGGTGCCGAGCGCGATCGAGGTGTTGGCCTGCAGGTCCGACTGGATGCCCATGCGATGCGCGGCCTCGACCACCGCGTCGGGGCCGACCTCCATGGTGAGCTGCGCCGCCACCGAGTTCAGCGACTTGGCGAGCGCCGTCGCCAGCGTGACCTTGCCGTAATATTTGCCGCCGTAATTGTCGGGCGTCCATTTGCCGATCTTGATCGGCGCGTCGTTGCGGATGCTGTCCGGCGTGCGGCCGGCCTCCAGCGCCGCCATATAGACGAAGGGCTTGAAGGCGGAGCCGGGCTGCCGTCGCGCTTCCGAGGCGCGGTCGAACTGGCTGGTCGAATAATCATAGCCGCCGACCATGGCGCGCACCGCGCCGGAATCGTCGATCGACACCAGCGCCCCTTGGGTGACGTTAAGCTTCTTGCCGCTCTCGTCGATCAGCCGGCGGATCGACTGTTCGGCAAGCTTCTGCAGGTTGAGGTCGACCGTGGTGTTGATGACGATGTCGCCGCGCACGTCGCCGATCAGGTCCGGAAGCTCGTCCATCACCGTGTCGGCGACATAGTTTTCCGAGCCGGTCCAGTAGGACGGCGCGCGCGTCGCCGGCGCGCTCAGCGCCGTCTTGTATTCCTTGTCGCTGATCTTGCCTGTCTCGCGCATGGCCGCGAGCACGAGCTGCGCTCGCTCCTCGGCCGCCTTCGGGTCGCGCGCCGGCGAAAGCTTCGACGGCGCCTTGAGCAGGCCTGCCAGCAGGGCTGCCTCCGAAAGCGACACGTCGCGCGCGCTCTTGCCGAAATAGCGCCGCGAGGCCGCCTCGACGCCATAGGCGCCCGAGCCGAAATAGACCCGGTTGAGATACATTTCGAGGATCTGGTCTTTCGTGTGCTTGTGCTCGAGCCAGAGCGCCAGCAGCACTTCCTGGACCTTGCGCTCCAGCGTGCGGTCCGGCGTCAGGAACAGGTTCTTGGCCAGTTGCTGCGTCAGCGTCGAGCCGCCTTGCGAGAAATGCCCGCCGATGAGGTTGGTGACCATGGCGCGCGACAGGCCGATCGGGTCGATGCCGAAATGCGAATAGAAGCGGCGGTCCTCGATGGCGACGACAGCCTCCGGGATATAGGGCGACATTTCATGCAAGCCGACGGCCTCGCCGCCCGACGCGCCGCGATTGGCGATCAGCGCGCCATCGACTGAGACGATCTTGATGTTCGGCGCGCGGTCCGGGACCGACCACGTGGTGGCCGCCGGCATCTTGGCGCCGTAATAGACGACGACGCCGGCCGCTGCGATGCCGCCCCAGATGCACAGCACGAAGCACCAGTAGACCAGCCGGGTGGCGATGCCGAGCAGCCCGCGCCGGTTGCGATCGCGGCCGCGGCCGCGCGATTTCGCCTTGGCGGACCTGCCCTTAGCAGCGGATTTGCGGGTGCGCGGCACGACGCGATCCTCCTCGCTCACCGAAAAGCCCTCGGAGGATTTCGCCCGCGGCGATCCCTCGAAGCTCGGTTCGATGCGACTGTCCCTGCGGTTCGCCATGCGCTCTTGCTGCTGCCCCGATGCCGATGGCGTTCGGGTTGAAGACTAGATGCGGCGGTTTAAAGGCGGGTTAAAGCAGGGTTTATGCAGCCTTTTGAAAACCCTTGGGATTTTCTGAATCCAGCTTCTCACCGATCGCCTCGGGCAGCAGCCGCCTCACCCGGCGCAGTCTGGCTCCTCACGGCGCCAGCGGCTGGCCACCGTGATCAGTTCTGCTGGATCGAAATTCCCTTGTCGTCGATCTTGAGCTCGACGCCTTTCGGTCTGGTCTGCTCGCGATAGATATAGATGCCGAGCGCTATGACCACGACCACGAGAGCGCCGATGATGAGATAGAGCGTGTTCTGCTTCACGGCGCGCCCCCTGTGCCTGCTGGAAGATCAGGCCTGTTTCACCAGCTTGATCAGCACCAGCAGGACCACCGCGCCGATCGTGGCGTGGATGATCGCGGCAAGGATCCCGCCGCCCACGGCAAAGCCCAGCCTTGGGAATATCCAGCCGGCGATCAGGGCGCCGACGATGCCGACGACGATGTTGCCGACCAGTCCGAAGCCGAAACCCTTGACGATCAGGCCGGCAAGCCAGCCGGCGATCGCGCCGATGATGATGAAAACGAGCAGGCTTTCAATTCCCATTGCCAATCCCTCCGTGAGCGGAGGACCAACGAAGCCACACGCGCCCCGAATCGGCCATCCGACTGCGACGGATGGAACCTATTGGAAAGCGGCCGGCCTCGCCAGCGCCAGCTTCATTCATCGTCGTCACCCGATGCCGGACGCCAGCTCGTCGGATCGACCTTCTTTTGCGTGTCGCTGTCGGTGTAGACCCACCAGCCGCCATCGCGATACTGTCCGACGGATTCGTTGACGACGCCGTCGCCGTCCTTCCACAGGATGGTGACTCTCGAGCCGTCCTTCGGCGCGCTTTCTATCGGTTTGCGCTCTGCCATCTCACTCCCTCCACGAACCGGCCCGCTCCGTGAACCGGCCGAACCGGCAAGAACGCCCGCCGCCGCGCCGGGTTCCGTCAGCTATGCGCGAAAATGTCTTCCTCCGCCCAGCCCATCAGGTCGAGCTTGGCGCGCGTCGGCAGGAAACGGAAGCAGGCGTCCGCCTCCTTGGTGCGGTTCTCGCGCGCCAGGCGCGCCGCCAGCACCTCGCGCAGGCGGTGCAGATAGAGCACGTCGGAGGCGGCATAGTCGAGCTGCTCCGGCGAGAGCGTTTCCGCCGCCCAGTCGGAGGATTGCTGCGCCTTGGACAGGCCGATGCCGAGCAATTCGTTGCACAGATCCTTCAGCCCGTGGCGGTCGGTGTAGGTGCGGACGAGCCGCGAGGCGATCTTGGTGCAGAACACCGGCTCCGCCATGACGCCGAAGGCGTTGTAGAGCACGGCGATGTCGAAACGGCCGTAATGGAACAGCTTGGTGATCGCGCGGTTGCGAAGCAGGCTGACGAGATTCGGCGCTTTCTTCTGGCCGGGCGCGATCTGGATGACGTCGGCGCTGCCGTCGCCGGGCGAGATCTGCACAACGCAGAGCCGATCGCGATGCGGGTTCAAGCCCAGCGTTTCCGTGTCGATGGCCACCGCCCCGACATTGTAGCGGGTGAGGTCGGGCAGGTCGTTCTTGTGGAAACGGATATCGGTCATTCTCTTCTCCGGATCGCGGCCCGCGGCGCCGCGCATCGCCTGGGATGCGTCAGCAGCGGCGGCGCGTTGCGCTGGTCATTCGTCCTCGCCGCGATCCGGAGAAAAATCAACAGAAAGTTGAATCTCACATCTTGCGCGATTTCCGCCTCACCGGGTCAGAGCAGCGAGAATGCGCGCCCAGGACCGCTGTCCCTTGTGGAAGGAGGTCAGTTCGTATTTCTCGTTCGGCGAGTGGATGCGGTCGTCGTCGAGGCCGAAACCGACCAGCAGCGATTCCATGCCGAGATAGGTCTGGAAATCGCCAACCACGGGGATGGAGCCGCCGCTACCGATGGTCAGCGCCTGCTTGTCCCATTCGTCGGACAGCGCGTCCTTGGCCTTGGCCAGGAACGGCGAGTCGTAGGAAAGCTGGATCGCCGCCGAGCCGCCATGCGGATGGAATTCCACTGAGCAGTCGCCGGGAATGCGCTCGCGCACGAAAGCCTGGAAGGCGGCGCGGATCTTCTTCGGGTCCTGCTTGTGGACTAGCCGGAATGACACTTTCGCCGAAGCTTCCGCCGCGATCACCGTCTTGAACCCCTTGCCGGTATAGCCGCCGATGATGCCGTTGAATTCCGCCGTCGGCCTTGCCCAGGTCATTTCGAGCACCGAGCGGCCCTTCTCGCCGGCCGGAATGGAAAGGCCGACCGGTCCGAGGAAGGTCTCGGCCGTTTCGCCGAGGCCTTCCCAGGACTTCAGTACCTGCGAGGGCGTCTCCTCGACGCCATCATAGAAGCCGGGGATGGTGACGTGACCATCCTTGTCGTGAATGTCGGCCAGCACCTTGGCCAGGATGCGGATCGGGTTGGCGGCCGGGCCGCCATAGAGGCCCGAATGCAGGTCGCGGCTGGCCGCCTTGACCGTGATCTCCTCGCCGACCATGCCGCGCAGCGACACGCAGATCGACGGCGTCTCGCGGTTCCACATGCTGGTGTCGCAGACCAGCGCGAAATCCGCCTTCAACTCGGCGGCGTTGGCTTCCAGGAACGGCTTCAGCGACGGCGAGCCGGATTCCTCCTCGCCCTCGAACAGGATGGTGACGCGGCACGGCAGATTGCCGTGCACCTGCTTCCAGGCGCGGCAGGCCTCGACGAAGGTCATCAACTGCCCCTTGTCATCGGCCGAGCCCCGGCCGGTGATCACCTTGCGTCCAGGCTCGATCTCCTTGATCGACGGCGCGAACGGGTCGGTGTCCCACAATTCGATCGGATCGACCGGCTGGACGTCGTAGTGACCGTAGAACAGGACATGCGGCGCGCCTGCCGGCCCCTCGTGATGCGCCACCACCATGGGATGTCCGGGCGTGTCGCGCACACTCGCGTCGAATCCGATCAGCTTGAGCTCGGCGGCCAGCCATTCCGCCCCCTTGCGGCAGCCGGCGGCGAAGGCCGGATCGGTGGAGATCGACTTGATGCCGAGCAGGCCGAACAGCCGCTCCAGGCTCTGATCGAGATTCTGGTCGAGACGCTCAAGAACGGGGGAGATTCTGGACATGCTTTTTGCCTTTCGATTTTGGGCAGACCCTAAAGGGCCACGCCGAAAACGAAAAGCCGTGATTGTTGGACCACCCCGGGCAATCGCTGCCACAACATAAAAGAAGACCGCCGTGGTGGAGGGGGAACCACGGCGGCCTTTACTCGAAACGATGCGGCAGCCCGGAGAGGGGGGATAGGCTGCCGCAGTTTGCCCGGGATAGGCGGGGGACGGGCCTTGCTCCGGACTTCGGCGAAAACTGCCGATGACGTGTATTTGGGTCTGTGAACGTGGCGATTCAAGGGCATGAAAATTACACTTTTGTAACATGACCGTGAGCGCCCAATTTCCGGCCGGACAGGATCTGTCAGGGGTGTTGCCGCAACCGGTGGGTTCCACTGCCTTTGGCATGGACCGCGACGTCCGGCCGCGCTATCCCTGCCGGCATGAAAAAAGGCGACCACCTCTTCCTCGTCGACGGCTCCGGCTACATTTTCCGTGCCTACCACGCGCTGCCGCCGCTCAACCGCAAATCCGACGGCCTGCCGACCAGCGCCGTGCTTGGCTTCTGCAACATGGTTTGGAAGCTGATGCAGGACGCTCGCAACACCAATGTAGGCATCGTGCCGACGCATTTCGCCGTCATTTTCGACTATTCCTCGAAGACGTTCCGCAGCGATCTCTACCCGGAATACAAGGCGAACCGCTCGGCGCCCCCGGAAGACCTGATCCCGCAATTCGGGCTGATCCGCCAGGCGACCGTGGCCTTCAACCTGCCCTGCATCGAGATGGAGGGTTTCGAGGCCGACGACATCATCGCAACCTATTGCCGGCTCGCCTGCGAGATTGGCGCCGACACCACCATCATTTCCTCCGACAAGGACCTGATGCAGCTGGTCGGCCCGACTGTCGGCATGTACGACCCGATGAAGGACCGCCAGATCGGCATCCCCGAGGTGATCGAGAAATGGGGGGTGCCGCCGGAAAAGATGATCGACCTGCAGGCGCTGACCGGCGACTCGGTCGACAACGTGCCGGGCGTGCCCGGCATCGGCCCGAAGACCGCGGCGCAGCTGCTGGAGCAGTTCGGCGACCTTGACGGGCTGCTGGCGCGTGCCTCCGAGATCAAGCAGGACAAGCGGCGCGAGACCATCATCGCCAATGCCGACAAAGCCCGCATTTCGCGTCAGCTGGTGACGCTGAAGAACGATGTGCCGCTGAAGGAGGGGCTGGACGACCTTGTGCTGCACGCGCCGGACGGACCGAAGCTGATCGGCTTCCTGAAGACTATGGAATTCACCACGCTGACGCGACGCGTCGCCGAGGCGACCGCGACCGAGATCGGCGACGTCCAGGCTTCCGCCGTCACCATCGAGCGCGCCGATGCCGCGCACGGCCCCGATGTCGGCGCCGGCGCGCCGCCAAGGCAGGCAGTGCCTCAATCAAACGGCGAAGCGAAACCCGCCTCGCCAGCCACGAGGGGCGAGGACGCGCCGCCGCAGGGGGACACCCCATCGCTCCTGTCCGCGCTGCGGCTGGAACAAGCCTCGGCGAGCAAGATCGACCCTTCGGCCTATGCGCCCATCCGCGATGCGGCGGCCCTCAAGGCCTGGATAGCCGAAGCCCGCGAGGGCGGCATCCTCGCCTTCGATGCCGAGACCAGCTCGTCCGACCCGATGCTGGCGGATCTCATCGGCCTGTCCATGGCGATCGCGCCGGGTCGCGCCGTCTATGTGCCGCTCGTCCACAAGAGCGGCAATGGCGACCTGCTTGGCGGGGGCATGCTGGAGAACCAGATCCCGATCCGCGAGGCGCTGGCGCTGCTAAAGCCGCTGCTCGAGGACCGCTCGGTCCTGAAAATCGTGCAGGACATGAAATACGACATCGTCGTGATGAGCCGGCACGGCATCGAGGTCGGCCCGTTCGACGACACGATGCTGATCTCCTACGTGCTCGACGCCGGCACCTCCGGCGGTCATGACCTCGCCTCGCTATCGGAGAAGTGGCTCGGCCACGCGCCGGCCTCGAAGAAGGAACTTGCCGGCTCGGGCAAGAGCGCCATCGGCTTCGACCAGGTCGATATCGAGCGCGCGACCGCCTATGCCGGCGAACAGGCCGATCTGGCGCTGCGACTGTGGCAATTGCTGAAGCCCCGGCTCGCCGCCAAGGGCCTCGTTTCCGTCTACGAGCGGCTGGAACGGCCGCTCGTGCCGGTGCTTGCCCGCATGGAGCAGCGCGGCATCTCGGTCGACCGGCAGATCCTGTCCAGGCTTTCGGGCGAGCTGGCGCAGGGCGCTGCCCGCGTCGAGGAAGAGATCTACGGCATCGTCGGCGAGCGCATCAACATCGGCTCGCCCAAACAGCTCGGCGACATATTGTTCGGCAAGATGGGCCTGCCGGGCGGCTCGAAGACCAAGACCGGCCAGTGGTCAACCTCGGCGCAGCTTCTGGAAGACCTCGCCGCCGAAGGCCATGAGCTGCCGCGCAAGATCGTCGACTGGCGTCAGCTCACCAAGCTGAAGTCGACCTATACCGACGCTCTGCCCGGCTTCATCAACCCCTGCACCAACCGCGTGCATACCTCATACGCGCTCGCCGCGACGACCACGGGCCGCTTGTCATCCTCAGATCCCAACCTCCAGAACATTCCGGTCCGCACCGCCGAGGGCCGCAAGATCAGGACCGCCTTCATCGCCGAGAAGGGCCACAAGCTGGTCTCGGCCGACTACAGCCAGATCGAGCTGCGCGTGCTTGCCCATGTCGCCGAGATCCCCCAGCTCAAGCAGGCCTTCGCCGACGGCGCCGACATCCACGCCATCACCGCGTCGGAAATGTTCAACGTGCCCGTCGAGGGCATGCCTTCGGAGGTGCGCCGGCGCGCCAAGGCGATCAATTTCGGCATCATCTACGGCATCTCGGCCTTTGGCCTCGCCAACCAACTGTCGATCCCGCGCGACGAGGCCGGCGCCTATATCAAGCGCTATTTCGAGCGCTTCCCTGGCATCCGCGACTATATCGAGGAAACCAAGGCCTACGCGCGGGAAAACGGCTTCGTGGAAACCATCTTCGGCCGGCGCATCCACTATCCGGAGATACGATCGTCCAACCCGTCGGTCCGCGCCTTCAACGAGCGCGCCTCGATCAACGCCAGGCTCCAGGGCACCGCCGCCGACATCATCCGCCGCGCCATGGTGCATATGGAAGAGGCCCTGGAGAAAGCGAAACTCTCGGCCCGCATGCTGCTGCAAGTGCATGACGAACTGATCTTCGAAACCGTGGAAGCGGAAGTCGAAGCCACGATTCCCGTGGTACGCAAGGTGATGGAAAACGCGCCGATGCCGGCGGTCTCAATGTCGGTGCCGCTGCATGTCGACGCCCGGGCGGCGAACAATTGGGACGAGGCGCATTAACTCGCACCGCGCCCGTAAGTGCGTCGAGATTCAGGTCAGGCCGAGCTGGAGTCGAAGACGGGCGCGAAGCGACCAAACAAGGTGGGTTCCGAGAACCGGAGCGGAGCGTACTTAAGTACGTGAGCACCGGAAGCGCAGGAAGCCGCCATTTGCAAGCCGGCCTCACCTGAATATCGGCGTACTTACGCCGCCTCAGCCCTGCACTTCGCACACACCCCGCGAAACTCGATCACCGCCTTCTTCGCCGCAAATCCCGTCGAGCGCACCCATTCATCCAGCCGGTGGCCGACGTCATGGTCGGACATTTCGGTCACCTGGCCGCAATTGTCGCAGATGGCGAAGGCGGTCATCGAATGGCTGTGGTCGTGCGGCTCGGCGCAGGCGACGAAGGAATTGAGGCTTTCCAGCCGGTGAACCAAGCCGGACTTCACCAGCGTGTCGAGCGCCCGGTAAACCTGCAGCGGCGCGCGAAAACCGCGCTCGCGCAACTGGTCGAGCAGCGTATAGGCGCTGAGCGGCCCGCTGGACGCCTCGAGCTTCTCGAGCACGCAGAGCTGGTTCTTGGTCAGCGCATCTCTTGCCGTCATCTTGCTCGCCCAATCGACGCTTGCACGCGCGACCGCATGCCAAGGACTTCAATTTCCCCTGAGATAGCGACGAACGAGTGATTTTGCCACTGTTTCCGCAGCCCGCTGGGCGCCGACGGTTCGCCGGCCAGTCGCTACTTGCGCGGCGGCCCTTTGCGTTCGGCGGAGGCGGCCCAGAGGTTGATGTCGGACTCACGCGCGTAAGTATCGATCTCGGTAAGCTCGGCATCGGAGAACTCAAGCGCCTTGAGCGCGCCGACGCAATCCTCGACCTGTTCCGGCCGGCTGGCGCCGATCAGGGCCGTGGTCACGCGGCCCTTGCGCAGCACCCAGGCCAGCGCCATCTGCGCCAGTGTCTGGCCGCGGCGAGCGGCAATAGCGTTGAGCGCCTTGATGTTGGCGATCGACTTGTCGTTGATGAAGGCCGGCCTGAGCGACTTGCCTTGCGACGCGCGGCTGCCCTCGGGAATGCCGCCGAGATATTTGTCGGTCAGCATGCCTTGCGCTAGCGGCGAGAAGACGATCGAGCCGATGCCCAGCCCCTCCAGCGTGTCAAGCAGCCCGTCCTCTTCGACCCAGCGGTTGAGCATCGAATAGCTTGGCTGGTGGATCAGGCAAGGGGTGCCGAGCTGCCGCAGGATGTCGGCCGCCTCGCGCGTGCGCTGCGAATTGTACGACGAGATGCCTGCGTAGAGCGCCTTGCCGGAGCGCACGGCGTGGTCGAGCGCGCCCATCGTTTCTTCCAGCGGCGTCTCGGGATCGAAGCGGTGCGAATAAAAGATGTCGACATAGTCGAGCCCCATGCGCTTGAGGCTCTGGTCGAGGCTCGCCAGCACATATTTGCGGCTGCCCCATTCGCCATAGGGACCGGCCCACATCTCGTAGCCGGCCTTGGTCGAGATGATCATCTCGTCGCGATAGGCGGCGAAATCGGTTCGCAGGATCTCGCCGAACGCTGTTTCCGCCGAGCCGGGCGGCGGGCCGTAATTGTTGGCGAGGTCGAAATGCGTGATGCCGAGGTCGAAAGCCCGACGCACGATCGCCTGCTTGGTCCGGTGCGGCGTGTCGTTGCCGAAATTGTGCCACAGCCCGAGCGAGATCGCCGGCAGCTTCAGGCCGGACCGGCCGCAGCGATTATAGATCATCTTTTCGTAGCGGTTTTCGGCGGCGACGTAGGACATGGGAAACCTCGGGATTGGGGCAACGCGGCAACCGCCGCTGAACAGAATTGAATCGATGCTTGCCCCTAACCTTACCCTCCCCCCGCCGAAACGGGGAGAGGGGTTGCCACCTAGTTTTTCGTGGCCAGCAGCGCCTTCGCGTCCTTGACGCCGAGCGCGGCCGGCCGCTCGCAGCTCGTCTGCATGGCGACGTATTTGCCGCTTTCGCCGGAGCGCAGGATGCCGGTCATGACATCGACGGCGTGCAGCGCCAGCTCCATCGAGCAGCGGTGCGGCCGCCCTTCGGCGATCGCGATCGCCATGTCGGCCAGGCCGGCGGTGCGGTAATTGGCCATCATGCCCTGGCCGTGCATCTCGTTCGGCACGCCGAACGGATGATTCCATTTCGGCAGCTTCTTCACCGGCTTGGCCGCGTCGGTGAAGCGCACCTCGCCGCCGAAGAAATTCGGGTCCGGCACGAAGACGCTGCCCAACTCGCCATAGAGCTCCATCGGCGCGTGGCCGTGGCTCCAGACGTCCCAGGAGGTGTTGAGCGTGATCACCGCGCCATTGGCGAATTCGAGCAGCGCATGGATGGTGGTCGGCGTGTTCACCGGGATTTTTTCGCCAGCGCGCGGTTTGGAGCTGATCGTCCGCTCCTTGGCCGGTGTCGTTGCGAAAGCCGCCACCTGTTTCACCGGCCCGATCAGCTGGATCAGGTTGGTGACATAGTAAGGGCCGATGTCGAGCACCGGGCCGGCGCCCGGCTGGAAGAAGAAGTCCGGATTGGGATGCCAGTGCTCCATACCGTGGCCCATCACATGGCATGTGCCGCTGGTGATCTTGCCGAGCTTGCCGCTGTCGATCAGCTCGCGCGCCAGCTGGTGCGCGCCGCCGAGGAAAGTGTCCGGCGCCGAACCGATGCGCAGGCCCTTCTTCTCGGCTCGCTTCTTGAGGTCGAGTCCTTCCTCGATCGACAGAACGAACGGTTTTTCCGAATAGACATGCTTGCCGGCATCGAGCGCCTGCTTCGATACTTCGTAATGCACCGCCGGAATGGTGAGATTGACGATGATGTCGATCTCGTCGTCCTTGAGTAGATCGTTGACCGTCTCGGCGCGCAGCTTGAACTCCTTTGCCCGCGCTTTCGCCGCATCCATGTTGATATCCGCGCAGGCGCGCATCTTGATGCCGCGAAACAGCGGCGCCAGCGAGAAATATGCCTTCGATATGTTGCCGCAGCCGATGACGCCGACGCCAAGCTTGTCTGCCATTTCGATTACTCCTGCCAGCTCTTGGCCGTCGCGATCGAGCGCCGGGCGTAGCGCTCGATGTCGTTGGGGTTGTCCTGCTCCATGATGAAATACTGCGCCGCGCTCTTGGCGCGCAATGTCTTGAAAAGGCTTGCCCAGTCGATCGTGCCGTGGCCGACATCGGACCAGCCGTCCTCATCCAGCCCCTCGCCCGGCTTGGCGATATCCTTGACGTGCACGGCAACGATGCGCTTGCCGTGTTTTTCGATCCAGGGCAGAGGATCGGCGCCGCCGCGCACCACCCAGGCGACGTCCATTTCCCAGCCGATATCGGGTGCGGCGGACAGGATGTGGTCCTGCGGCAGCGAGCCGTCGGCAAGGGCCTTGAACTCGAAATCATGATTGTGCCAGGCAAAGCCGTATCCGCCCTTCTTCGCCGTCTCGCCCACCTTGGCCAGGCGCTCGCCGAAACCGCGCCAGCCGGCGGCGTCCGACGGGCGCTGGTCGGGCATCAGATAGGGGCAGATCAAGAGCGTGATGCCGAGCGCGTCGGCGATCTTGCGCACGCCCTCGAAGTCGTTTTCCAGCGCGTCGATCGAGAAATGCCCGGTCGGCATCGCCAGCCCGTTCTTGTCGAGCTCGGCGCGGAAGGCTTTCGGGTCGTTATAGACGCCGCCGAAACCCTCCACTTGCTTGTAGCCGAGCTCGCCGAGCATCTTCACCACGCTGTCCCATGGCTGGAAATTGCGGGCGCTGTAGAGTTGGAATGACCAGTTCATCTGTCCTGTCCGTTCGGTTGGTCCTGGGAGATTAAATTCGATTGCCGGTTTGAGCGTCGAAGAGCGAGGCGCGCATCGGATCGAAGCCGACGCTGACCGGATCCCCGTTCTTCGGCGTGCGTTCGGAGGTGACGCGCACGGTGAAGTTCTGCCCGCCGAGTTTCAGCCAAACCAGCGTATCGGAACCCATGGGCTCCACGACCTCGACATTGGCCGTCGCGGCGAATGGCCAGCCCGTGCCGCTGTTGAAGGCGACATGCTCGGGCCGGATGCCGAACACCGAGGGGCCTGGCGCCGGCTCCTTCTCGAAGGCATAGGTCGCAAGGGGGATGCGCACGTCCTCGACGGCAAAGTGCCAGTAGTCGCCGTCCTTCTCCAGCCTGCCGTCAATGAAATTCATCGCCGGCGAGCCGAGGAAGCCGGCGACGAAGCGGTTGACGGGGCGGTTGTAGATCGTCTGCGGCGCGTCGAGCTGCTGGATCACGCCGCCCTTCATCACCGCGATGCGATCGGCCAGCGTCATCGCTTCGATCTGGTCGTGGGTGACGTAGATCATCGTGTTCTGCAGGCGGCGGTGCAACAGCTTGATCTCGACGCGCAGTTCCGAACGCAGCTTGGCGTCGAGATTGGAGAGCGGCTCGTCGAACAGGAAGACATCGACGTCGCGAACCAGTGCCCGCCCGATCGCCACGCGCTGGCGCTGGCCCCCCGAAAGCGCCGAGGGCTTCCTCTGAAGCAGCGGCTCGATTTGCAGGATCTCGGCGGCGCGCGCGATGCGTTTGGCGATCTCGTCCTTGGGCACGCCGGCGACGCGCAGGCCGAAGGAGAGGTTCCTCTCCACCGTCATCTGCGGATAGAGCGCATAGGACTGGAACACCATGCCGATGCCGCGATCCTTCGGCTCCTCCCAGGTCACGTTCTTGCCCTTGATGAAGATGCGGCCGTCCGAAATGTCGAGCAGGCCGGCGATGCAGTTGAGCAAGGTCGACTTGCCGCAGCCGGACGGACCGAGCAGCACGATGAACTCGCCTTCGGCGACATCCAGGTTGAGCGTCTGCAGCACCGAGACGGCGCCGAAATTGAGCGACAGGTCCTGGATCGAAACGCTGGGATTGGCGATGTCCATCATCATCCTTTCACCGCGCCGGCGGCGATGCCGCGCACGAAGAGCTTGCCGGAAACGAAGTAGACGATGAGCGGAACCAGCCCGGTCAGGATGGTTGCGGCCATGTTGACGTTGTATTCCTTCACGCCTTGCACCGAATTGACGATGTTGTTGAGCTGCACCGTCATCGGATAGGTGTCGGGGCGGGTATAGACGACGCCGAACAGGAAGTCGTTCCAGATGCCGGTCACCTGCAGGATGATGGCGACGACGAAGATCGGCAGCGACATCGGCAGCATGATGCGCAGGTAGATGCCCCAGAAGCCCGCGCCGTCGACGCGCGCGGCGCGGAACAGTTCCTCCGGCATCGAGGTGAAATAGTTGCGGAAGAGCAGCGTCAGGATCGGCATGCCGAAGATCGAATGCACGATCACCAGCCCGGTCAGCGAGCCGTAGATGCCGATCTCGCGCAGGATGATGACGATCGGGTAGATCATCACCTGATAGGGGATGAAGGCGCCGACGATCAGGATGATGAAAAAGGTGTCGGCGCCCTTGAAGCGCCAGTTGGCCAGGGCGTAGCCGTTCACCGAGGCGATCGCGATCGAGAGCAACACCGATGGCACGGTGATGCGCACCGAATTCCAGAAGCCGCGCGACAGCCCGTCGCAATTGAGCCCCGTGCAGGCCGTCGCCCAGGCTTTGACCCAGGGCTCGAAGGTGATCTCCATCGGCGGCGAGAAGATGTTGCCGAGGCGGATCTCCGGCATGCCCTTCAGCGACGTGACGATCATCACGTAGAGCGGCAGAAGATAGTAGAGCGCCACGACGATCAGCGTGCCGTAGAGGAAGATGTTGCGGCGCGACAGCACGTGCCGCGGCTTCGGACCGCTGGGGCCGGCGGCATCGCGCCTGAGCGCATCGGCGCCGGGGGATAGGGAGGCGACGTCAGCCACGTTTCTTGCCTCCGAATTCGAGATAGGCCCAGGGCACGATGACGATCACCACCGAAAGCAGCATCATGGTCGAGGCGGCGAAGCCTTGGCCGAGATTCTGGGCGAAGAACATGTAGTCATAAACATATTTGGCCGGCACTTCCGAGGCGATGCCGGGGCCGCCGCTGGTCTGCGCCACGACGAGGTCGTAGACCTTGACGATGCCGGCGGCGATGATCACCAGCGTGGTGATGAAGACCGGCCGCATCATCGGGATGATGATGAAGAGATAGGTCTTCCAGGCGGGGATGCCGTCCACTCTCGCCGCCTTCCAGATATCCTCGTCGATGCCGCGCAGGCCGGCGAGCATCAGGCACATGATGAGCCCCGTGCCCTGCCAGAGCGCGGCGATCGAGATGCCGTAGATGACGATGCTGGAATTGTAGAGCGGGTCGAAGCTGAAGCTCGTCCAGCCGAGGTCGCGCACAACGCGCTGCACGCCGAAATCCGGATTGAGCAGCCATTGCCAGACCAGCCCGGTGACGATGAAGGACAGCGCGAAGGGATAGAGGAAGATGGTGCGGAACGTGTCCTCGAAGCGGATCTTCTGGTCGAGAAGCGCCGCCAGCAGGAAGCCGATGACCAGCGAGAACACCAGCGAGATCGCACCATAGATCAAGAGGTTCTCGATCGAGACCAGCCAGCGCGATGTCGACCAGAGCCGGTGGTACTGGTCAAGCCCGACGAAGCTGAGCCGCGGCAACAGCTTCGAGTTGGTGAAGGAATAGAGCACCGTCCAGGCCGTGCCGCCGACGAACACCACCAGAGCCGTCAGGATCATCGGGATCGACGCGATCTTGGCGTTCAGGTTGCGGAAAAGCTGGTTGGGGCGTTCGCTGTTGCTCATCTCGGCAGCCGGACAGTGAGACGTCAGGCTCCCGGCCCCGGATAGGCTGGGGTCGGGAGTTGGCGGGGGGCGCCGTCGATCAGTCGGCCGACGCGATGATGTCGGCGAAGCGCTTCTGCGCCTCTTCGAGCGTCATGTCGGGCTTGGCGAAGAATTCGGAGAACAGGTCCTCCTTCTGCTTCTGGCTGTCCTGCGAGAGCAGTTGGTCGGTCCACGGAATGACCGCGCCCTTGGCGAGGATGGCAAGACCCTTCTTCATGCAGTCGTTCGCCGTGTTGAGGTCGACGTCGCCGCGCACTGGCAGCGAGCCCTTCTTGAGGTTGAAGGCGACCTGGGTCTTGGGATCGAGCAGCGTTTCGGCCAGCACTTCCTGCGCCTTGGACTTGTCGGCGTCCTTGAGCAGCGGGAAGTAGAAGGCGTCGCCGCCGGTGGCGATCACCTCGTTCAGGCCGAGGCCGGGCAGGCAGGCATAGTCCTTGCCGGCGGTCTTGCCGGCAACCTGGAATTCGCCCTGCGCCCAGTCGCCCATGATCTGGCCGCCAGCCTTGCCGGTGATGACCAGATTGGTCGCCTGGTTCCAGTCCTGCACATTGGTGTTCTTGGCCATCTTGCGGGCGTCGTCCGCCGCCTTGAACACCTTGGCGATCTCGGGGCCGCCGGCGAATTTGGCGTCCTTTTCCTTGTAGACCTTGAGGAAAGCGTCGGTGCCGCCAACCGCGGCCAGCAGCACGTCAAAGGCACCCGATGCCTGCCAGGGCTGACCACCGACCGCGAGCGGGATGATGCCGGCCTTCTCCAGCGCCGGAGCGGCGGCCACGAATTCATTCCAGTCCTTCGGCATCGGCACGCCGGCCTTCTGGAAGGCCTCGCTCGACAGCCACAGCCATTGCCAGGAATGGATGTTGACCGGCACGCAATAGATCTTGCCGTCGATGGTGCAACTGTCGAGCAGGCTCTTTGGCCGCACGATCTCGGTCCACTTGTCCTTGGTGGCGATGTCGGTGAGGTCGCGCATCAGCCCGGCCTGGACCAGTTCCTCGGCCTGGCGGCCGTGGTTGAACTGGGTGGCGCCCATCGGGTCGCCGCCGGTGATGCGGCTGATCATGATCGGCCGCGCCGTGCCGCCGGAGCCGGCGATGGCGCCGTCGACCCAGTGATTGCCCGTCGCATCGAATGCCTTGGCAAGCTCGGCCACCGCCGCCGCTTCGCCGCCCGAAGTCCACCAATGGGTGACCTCCAGGTCGGTAGCGGCCGCCGGACCGGCGAAGTTGAGTGCGACCGTCGCGGCAAAGGCGGCGGTCAGGAATTTGTATCGCATTTCGGCTTCCTCCCAGAATCTGAAACGTTACAGATTTTGGATACGGCAAATGACCGGCATAGGCAACCCCTTGTCTCAAGGCGGCCTAAGATTTTTTCGAGGCGCGAACAAAATCCTTCTCTCAAAGCGTCAAAGCTGGCGCCAAAGTGACTGATCGTAGCTGGAACCGGCCCCAGGTCGATATTTCTTTTTGATTCCAGGGACTTTGCGCTCATCTCCGCACGCGCACTGCAAAGGACGAGACCTGCCGGCCAATCACGAAGATTGGCAATCTGTAACGTTTCAGTATACTGGCGCTCGTCGCGGGCAAAAGTCGCGCAATCGTCAACGCCGCACGATTGCCGGCGGACCCAGCGGCTGCTATGCGCCTGGCGGGCGGGACGAATGGATAGACGGATAACGAAGAAGGGCAACGACGACGCGTCGGGCAAGGAGCGGCCGACGCTGAAGACGCTCGCCTTCATGACCGGGCTTGGCGTCACGACAGTGTCGCGCGCACTCAAGGACGCACCCGAGATCGGCGCCGAGACCAGGCGCCGCGTCCAGCTCGTCGCCAAACAAATCGGCTATCGCCCGAACCGCGCCGGCGTGCGCTTGAGGACCGGCAAGACCAACGTCATCTCACTTGTGCTCAACACCGAGCACGAGCTGATGAGCTTCGTCTCGGACATCATCTACGGCGTCACCGAGGTAATCGCCGACACGCCCTATCACCTGATCGTCACGCCCTATTCGCGCTCGCAGGATCCGCTCGACCCGGTGCGCTATCTGGTCGAGACGGGCTCGGCCGATGGGGTCATCATTTCCCGCACCCAGCCCAACGACCCGAGGGCGCGCTACATGCTGGAGCACGGCGTTCCCTTCGCCACGCATGGCCGCACCGATATGGGGCTGGTTCATCCCTATCACGACTTCGACAATTACGCCTTTGCCGGCGAAGCCGTCCGCGCGCTCGCCGCCAAAGGCCGCAACCGGCTGGCGCTTGTGACGCCCCCGGTTGGCCTCACCTATTTCCGCTATACGGTGAACGGCTTTGCAGATGCGCTAAGCGAGGTCGGCGCCTCGGAAGTGCCGTTCAATACCGTCTCGATCGACCATACGATCGAGCAGATCAGGATGCGGACCGCCCAGCTCATGCGCCGGGACGACCGCCCGGACGGCATCATCAGCAGCGCCGCAGCGGCGACGCTGGCCGTCGTCGCCGGCATCGAGGATGCCGGCCTGAAGCTCGGCCGCGATGTCGACGTGGTGTCGAAACAGTCCTCGGAGGTGCTGCACCTGTTTCGGCGGGAACTGCTCGTCGTCAACGAGGATTTCCGGCTCGCCGGCTCCGAGCTCGCCCGCGCGGTGCTCGGCTGGATTGCAGGCAAGGAACCCGGCTCGCTGCAATCACTGAGCAAGCCGAGTGAGGTTCTGCCCTATCGGGGCTGATGCTCAGCCCCGCTCCCCCACGGACCATGGAAAGCCCCCTGCTCGCCGATGCGCTCGAAGCCGTGCGCGCCGAAGAAGTCGCGCTGTGCCTGGATGAGGTTCGACGTCCCGCGCCCCTGCCGGTAGCTGTCGAAATAGGCGAGGGCCGAAGCCAGCGCCGGCACCGGCGAGCCGGCTTCGGAGGCCCGCGCTACGATACGCCGGAGCGACGGATGCGCCTCCTTCATCATTGCGATGAAGGCCGGCGCCATCAGCAGGTTGGTGGACGCGCTACCCGAACCGAAGGCATCGGCCATCGTGTCCAGCATTTGCGAGCGGATGATGCAGCCGGCGCGCCAGATCTTGGCGATGGTCGGCATCGGCAGGTTCCAGTTGAACTCCTTGGATGCGCCGCTCATCACCGCGAACCCTTGCGCGTAAGCCGCGATCTTGCCGGCGAACAGCGCCAACTCCAGATCCCTCAGCAGCGCGGCCTTGTCGCCGGAGATCTTCTCGACGCCGATATTGCCATAGGCCTTTTCCGCCGCCTGCCGCTCGTCCTTGATCGAGGACAGCACCCGCGCCGCGACCGCCGCTTCGATCGCCGTCGCCGGAATGCCGAGCTGCTGCGCCTCGATCACCGACCATTTGCCGGTGCCCTTCTGTCCGGCGCGGTCGAGGATGATGTCGACCACCGGCTTGCCGGTCTTGGGATCTTCGGCGGCGAGCACCTTGGCGGTGATCTCGATCAGGTAGGAGTTGAGGCGGCCCTTGTTCCATTCCTCGAAGACCTTGCCGATTTCCTTGGGCGCCATGCCGAGGCCGTCGCGCAGGATGCCGTAGATCTCGGCGATCATCTGCATGTCGGCATATTCGATGCCGTTGTGGATGGTTTTCACGAAATGGCCGGCGCCGTCATGGCCGAGCCAGGCCGCGCAAGGTTCGTCCTTGAATTTTGCCGAGATAGCCGTCAGCACCCTCTCGACACGGTTCCAGGACTCTTCGGTGCCGCCGACCATGATCGACGGACCGTGGCGCGCGCCTTCCTCGCCGCCCGAAACGCCCATGCCGATAAAGGTCAGGCCCGAGCCGGACAGCTCCGAGAAGCGGCGCATCGTGTCGCGGAAATTGGCGTTGCCGGCATCGATGACGATGTCGTTATTGGAGAGCACGCCGCGCAGTGCCGCGATCTGCTCATCGACCGGCTTCCCCGCCAGCACCATGATGATGATCGGCCGCGGCGGCCGGATCGCCGCGGCGAGTTCCTCCAGGCTGTAGCAGGGAACGACCATGTCCTTCAGCGGACCGGCGCTCTCGACGAAGGCGTCGGTGCGCGACGGCGTGCGGTTGAAGACGGCGATGCGATGCCCGTGCTCGGCGATATTGAGCGCCAGGTTGGACCCCATCGTGCCAAGGCCGATCAGGCCGATTTCGGCTTTTTCCATCGTTTCTTCCCTGCTTCGAATGCTTGTTGTGACCGCGTTCCGGGGCGATGCCCACTGTTTCGCAAGATGAATGACGGGCCTTGGCGGCGCCGTCAACCGCCTCGCCGTGTTCTATATGGACTGGATCTCAATCGGATCGGATGTCGATCGGCGCCTCGATTTTTACCGCCTCGAAATCCGAAACGAGGATATCGAGGCGGGCTTTCCATCGGCCGGGCAGCGGAATGACGAGATTGTCGACGCGCCAGGTGCCATCACCGGGTTTCCTCGCCGGCCGCTTGATCGGCTCGATGCCGGAATCCGGCTTCGACAGCACCAGCGTCACCTGCTTGGCGTCGAGCGGCCCGAAATCGCCGGTCATGATCACCATCGATGCGGCGACTGTGCCGGGATGTCCAGGCGTGATGCTGAGATCGGCCATCGCTTCCAGCGTGTGGATGTGGATCGACACCGGCTGCGCTGCAGCGATCGCCAGCGCGCGCGGCGGCGGGGTGAAGCGCCAGCCGGCCGCGACGCCGAAAATGGCGAGCACAATGACCACCTCGATGCCGATCGAGCGCACAAGACGTCGTTGCACCTCCGTGTCGCCGGCCTCGGCGGGCGCCGTCAGCGTCCAGCGATTGACCGCGGCTAGCGTGAACAGGAAGAGCAGCAGCACCAGCTTGAGCAGCAGCAGGCGGCCATAGGCTGTGTGGACCAGCGCGGCCGGCTCTTGCACCTGGATGACTCCAAGCACGATGCCGCTTGCGGCAAGCAGGATGACGACCGGCAGGATCGCGCGGGAGAAGCGGCGCAGAAAGGCTTTTGCATTCGCCGGCTCCCGCCGCAATGCCAGGCCGAGCGGCGCCAGCGCGCCGGCCCAGACGGCGATTGCCGTGCCATGCAGGAAAACCAGCGGGCGCGTCAGCCATTGCGGCTCGGCGGCGCTGGCGTGGCCGCTCGCGGCGAGAGCGCCGCCGACACAAAGCAGTGCTGTGCCTGCCGACAGCTTGCGAAGACCTGGCGGCCCGGCAAGCGAAAGCAGCGCGAGACCAAGCGCGATCAGGCCGACCAGCACGGTCCAGACGAAGCTGGTCTCCAGCGCGGTCTTCCACACGGCCGGCGTAGCAAAGCGCGCCAGGGGCGCGCCAAGCCCATCGAGCCCCTGCAGGCCGAGCGACACCGGCGCTGCGACGAGCGCCAAAAGCAGCGCCGCCGCGACAAAGCGCTGGCCGCAGCGCCGGTCCTTGGCCAGCCAGGCGAGCGCGAATGCGCCGCCGACGCCGAGGAAGAGGCCGGCATAGAAAAACAGCCTGGCGGTCCAGATCGCCGCGCGCAGCGTCCAGTCCACGGCTTCGCCCGCCACCGGCGCGGCACTTGGCGCGCCGATCGAAAACAGTGCCGATCCGCCGACCGGATGGCCGTCGACCGACACCACCCGCCAGCTCAACACATGCGTGCCGGATTTGAGCGTTTCGGGATTGTCGATCTCGACCGTCTGGTCGTTGAGACGGAAGGATGTCAAAGCAAGCTGCGAGCCGTCGGGCCGCACAAGCGTGAGCACCAGCGGCGAGACGGGCTCGCTGAAGGTCAGCGAAAACTGCGCCGGGCTTTGCTCCAGCAGGGCTCCGTCGGCCGGATCGGTCGCGACCAGGGCCGCATGCGCGAAGGCGCGGCCGGGCATGGCCAACACCGCCATCGCGACGAGCAGTGCCACCAGCCAGGCAATCGGGCCGGTATGCATGCGGATCGTCGAGGAAGACTGTGCTGCGTTCATGCCGTCGTGACAGGAAATGGTGGCGCGCCCCGATGGAGCGCGCCAACAGAGATCATTTTTTCGGCAGCAATTTGATGCCGGGCGCCGGAGTTTCCAAGGCGTCCGCATCCTGGCCCGTCGCCGGGATCTCGATCCAGCGATCAGTGGCGTCGCCGCATTCCTGCACCACCGGGAAATAGAGCATCTGGCCGGCCGGCAAGTCGGCCGCAAGCGAGGCCCGGAAGACGAATTCGTCATAGAATTCGTCCGGCAAATTGCCGCCGCTCCAGCCGACTTCCTTGACGCCGGTGGTAAGCGTTTCGCCGTAGAGCTGGTAGGATTTCTCGTAGTTGCCCTTCTTGGTCTGCAGCGTCCAGCCAGGCTTGGGCATCGGCTTCACCGCGATGACGCCCTCCGGGATCTGGACGCGCACAGCCGTCGTCGTCTTGCCCTCGCAGCCATGCGGCACGCGCAAGACCGCCTTGTAGGTCGAGCCGACAGCCGCTTCCTGCGTTTCCAGCGTGATATGGGCGAGCGCGGCACTGGTCCCGAGCGTGCAAAGCGCGCCCGCCGCCAAGATATATTTCTTCATGAATTGTCCCTCTGATTTCGGATCGGCGGATTATTCGGCGTGGTCCATGTCCATGTCGCCACTGCTTGTCTCTCCGATGCCTTCGACGGCGAACTCGACTTTGACGCTGCCTGCCTTCTCGAAGGTCAGCGTGGCGGGAAATTTCTCGCCCTGCTTCGGCTGCCGCTTCAGGCCGGTGAACATCAGATGGTAGGCGCCGGGCTTCAGCGCGACCTTGCCGCCGGCCGGGATCTCCAGCCCGCCCTCGACCGGCCGCATGGTCATGACGCCGTCCTTGACGCCCATCTCATGCAGTTCGGCCTTGTCGGAGATGTTGGAGGAAATCGACAGCAGCCGGTCGGACGCGCTGCCCTTGTTGACCACGGTGAAATAGCCGCCGGCGACCTTGGCGCCGGGCGGCGTCGCCCGTGACCACGGATGCTCGATCTCAAGGTCGCCGACCTTGAACCCGTGCGCGAGGGCGCCGGGAATGCACGCCAGGAGAAGCAGAAGGCTGAGTATGGCAAAGCCGACGCGCTGCTGAAAGAGGAACGGGGGCGTGGCGCGAAGAGCATAGGTACGAGCCGTGCAGAGAAGATTGGACATGGGTGCTCCATGAATATGAGGATCGCGCCGTCTTTGCGGCCGCGAACAGGCTGATCTTGGATGAATGGCCTCGCGGAAGGTTCCGCGGATCAGACCATTGCCGGCGGCGCGCGCGGATTGGCCGGAGAGCGGTCACGGGCGAAGTCGAGGTGCTGGAAGGCAGGGACTGCAAAAGCGACGCTCTCGACCGCCGTCGCCCTGTGAAGCGCATTCGCTTCCGGCGGCGGCAGATGCGCCGGCGAAACCATGCTGCAGCCGAGCGAGCAGCACGCCGGCATATGCTGCTGGTGCGGATCGCCGCCGGGGAGTTTTACGGCCCCTTCATGCGTGCAGATAACGTTGCCGAAGGCATCGAGCTGCGACGGCGCGCCGAAGGCGAAAGCGCCGAGCGACGACTGAAGCAACAGGAGCAGCGCCGCGACGAACGCGGCCGGCATGCTCCATCGTCTCAGCCGGATATGCAACGCAAAGCCTCTCCCAGAAACCTGACCGACCGTAGCACGGGGGATGCGCACGGAAAATCCGCAAAACCGCGCTGCGGCAACGCGGCGCGATACCCGTTCATGCCTGGGCAAATGTGCCCGATAACGTGACGTCCGGGGGCTGCGCCTGGCGTCCTTCGGGAATCGAGCTCAGCAGCGTCTGGCGCGCCGATTTCAGGTGCTTGCGGCAGGCGATGTCCACCTTGCCGGGATCGCGCGATTTGAGCGCCGCGATATAGGCGAGATGCTCCTGCACGGCGACTTCGTTGCGCTGGCGCTCCTCGGCTTTGTTCCACTGATAATGATAGTGGAAGATCATCGCGATCACGTCATAGAAGTCGACGATGAAACGGTTGTGCGATGCACGGTGAATCAGCCGGTGAAAACGCTCGTCCAGCTCGGAGAATTCGTTGAAGCGCGTGGCGATGTCGCTGGCGAGCTGGCGATGCTCGACCTCCAGCCGGTCGAGATCGGCCCACACCGCGCTGTCCACCGGCAGCGCGGCGAAGGCCGCCGCCGAACGCAGCTCGAACATCTCACGGATCTCGGTCAGCTCCAGCGCGAAGGCGCGCGTGAAACCCTTCAGCACCCAGTGGCTGTTGCGCCGCTTCTCGATCAGTCCGAAGCGTGAGAAGCGGATCAGGAATTCGCGCACGCTGGTGGTACCCACCCCGATCTCGCGCGCCAGCTCCAGCTCGTTGATCTGCATGCCGGCCTCGGCGCCGCCGGCGAGCAGCCTGCGCATGAAGGAGCGCTCGATGATCTCGGCCAGCGAGTCTGTCTCTTCTTCGGGGAAGAAATCCTCCGGTCGCGGTCCTCTGAGCACTGTCTTGTTGCGCTTGTTCCAGGCGATCAGCCCGGTCTCTTCCATGCGCGAAAGGATGCTGCGCACCGTGGTGCGGCTGACGCCGAGCAGCGTGCCGAGTTCCGGCTCCGACGGCAGGCTTTGGGTCTCGTCGAGCAGCCGCAGGCAGCGGTTGAACGCGTCCTTGTAGACGTTGTTGCTCTTCGACATGCCTGTATCCCCCAACGCTTGCGGCGGACGGCCGGAAGCGCAATATGATCGGTGTCTCCTAGCGCAAGGCCCCGAAAAAGCGGAATCGTTCTTCGCCGGCTTGCCAAACGGGCGGCCGCGCATCGAACAAGGGGCGCCGGCCGCCGCTGTTGAAAAAACAATTGACGCAAAAATGTTTTTTCACGATAAAAGACATTACCCCCAAACGGGCGCATGTCAATCCGCCCGAATTCCCAGGATGACCCAGGACAGCCGCTCGTGAACCCCGCAAACACCATTCTTCTTTCCTCCGCCGACAATGTCGCGGTCGCCAATGGCCGCATCGAGATCGGCACGCCGCTGCCGGGCGGCGCCACCGCGATCGCGGTGATCGAGCCTGGCCATAAGGTTGCGATCAGGCCGATCGCCGCCGGCGAAGCGGTGGTGAAATACGCGCAGGCGATCGGTCGCGCCACCCAGGACATCGCGCCGGGCGAGCATGTCCACTCGCACAATCTCGTCTTCGAGAGCGGCCGACTGCCGGTGGTACCGCCCAGCGAGGCCGAGCATGCCACCGAGGCGGACCGCAAGCGCACCTTCATGGGCTACCGCCGCGCCGACGGGCGCGCCGGCACGCGCAACTTCATCGGCATAATCGCCAGCGTGAATTGTTCGGCCACCGTCTGCCACACCATTGCCGACGAGGCCAACCGCACGATTCTGCCGAAATATCCCGGCATCGACGGCTTCGTGCCGATCGTCCATGGCCAAGGCTGCGGCATGAGCGGAACCGGTGACGGCATGATGGTTCTGCACCGCACGCTTGCGGGCTATGCTCGTCATCCGAATTTCGGCGGCGTGATGATGGTGGGGCTGGGCTGCGAGGTCAACCAACTCACCCTCTACGGCCAGAAGGGTGTGGCGGCGGGAAAACGTCATTTCAACATCCAGGAGGCCGGCGGCTCGCGCAAATCGGTCGAGAAGGCGATGGGCGTGCTCACCGAGATCGCCGAGGAAGTCGGCCACCTCAAGCGCGAGCCCATCCCGGTCAGCGAGATCGTCGTCGGCCTGCAATGCGGCGGCTCGGACGGCATGTCGGGCATCACCGCCAACCCAGCATTGGGTGCCGCTGTCGACATCCTGGCCGGCGTCGGCGGCATCGGCATCCTGTCGGAGACGACCGAGATCTATGGCGCCGAGCACCTGCTCGCCTATCGCGCCGCCACGCCCGAGATCGCCGCCAAGCTCGACGGCTTTGTGAAGTGGTGGGAGGACCATACCGCCAAGCACGGCGCCTCGATCGACAACAACCCCTCGCCCGGCAACAAGCGCGGCGGCCTGACCACGATCCTCGAGAAGTCGCTGGGCGCCGTAGCCAAGGGTGGCCAGACCCCTCTCAACGGCGTCTTCGGCTATGCCGAGAAGGTCTCTGGCCACGGCCTGGTGTTCATGGACACGCCCGGCTACGACCCCGTCTCGGCCACCGGTCAGGTGGCGGGCGGCGCCAATGTCATCGTCTTCACCACCGGCCGCGGCTCCTGCTTCGGCTGCCGGCCGACGCCTTCGATCAAGGTCGCCACCAATTCGACCATGTATCACCAGATGGAAGAGGACATGGACGTCAATTGCGGCGTCATCGCTTCCGGCGAGAAGACCATTGCCGGCATGGGCCGCGAGATCTTCGAGCTGATCATCGAGACGGCGTCCGGCCGCAAGACCAAGAGCGAGGCCTTCGGCTACGGCGACAATGAATTCGTCCCCTGGCATCTCGGCGCGACGCTTTAGTCTAAAAGTCAATATTGCGGCGGAAGCCGGGAACCCGGCCCTCACATCTGCCGCCTTGCGAGAGAATGAACATTCCAGATTGACAGAGCAATGGAATTATTGTTCCATGCCGATAGGGAGGAACGGGAAGCATCCATGTGCCGCCAAAGGCAGCCGGTAGGGCAGAACGGACCCTCGCCCGCGTCACACAAACGGCAACAGACACCGCTTGCATCGGCCATGGCGATGCTCTATCAAAAACGGCATCTGTTTTTTATTGATAAAGTTCTGTTTGGGCCGCGCCTATCCAGATGGAGCTTCCGCAACCTTCACCAGGCGACTTAGGGAGGAACCTAATGAAATTTGTGACCAGCCTTCTCAACCGCCGTGCTTTCGTGGCCTTGGCCGCGGCGTCGATGCTTGCCGGCGCGATGCATTCCGCGCCCGCCTCGGCGGCCGATGTGACCATTCCGATCATCGTCAAGGACACCACCTCCTTCTACTGGCAGATCGTGCTGGCCGGTGCCCGCAAGGCCGGCAAGGACCTCGGCATCAACGTGCCGGAGCTCGGCGCCCAGGCCGAAACCGACGTCAACGGCCAGATCTCGATCCTCGAGAACGCCGTCGCCAGCAACCCGGCGGCGATCGTCATCTCGCCAACCGAGTTCAAGGCGCTTGGCAAGCCGATCGATGAGGCGGCTTCCAAGGTCAAGGTCATTGGCATCGACTCCGGCGCCGACTCGAAGGCCTTCACCTCCTTCCTCACCACCGACAACGTCCAGGGCGGCCGTGTCGCCGCTGACGGTCTCGCCGCCGCGATCGGCGCCGCCAATGGCGGCAAGGTGGAAGGCAAGGTCGCGCTGATCACCGCCCTTCCGGGCGCCGGCTCGCTTGAGCAGCGCAAGCAGGGCTTCATCGAACAGATCAAGGCCAAGTATCCGGGCCTCGAGCTCGTCGCCGACAAATACGCCGACGGTCAGGCCACCACCGGCTTGAACATCGCCACCGACCTCATCACCGCCAATCCGGACCTCAAGGGCATCTTCGCCTCGAACCTGATCATGGCGCAGGGCGTCGGCCAGGCTATCGCCGAGAACAATCTCGGCGGCAAGGTGGCGCTGATCGGCTTCGACAGCGACGAGAAGCTGATCAAGTTCCTCAATGACGGCGTCATCTCCGGCCTCGTCGTCCAGGACCCGTACCGGATGGGCTATGACGGCATCAAGACCGCTCTGGCTGCCTCGAAGGGCGAGAAGGTGGAGGCCAATGTCGACACCGGCGCGAACCTCGTCACCAAGGACAACATGAAGGACCCGAAGATCGACGCGCTGCTCAATCCGAAGCTCAACTGAGCAAGCATCGTCACACTCGTTTCCGGGGCCTCGCGCCCCGGAAACATCCGTCAGGCGATTTGGAAATCCGCGGGCCTGATCTAGGTTTTGACTCCAAGATGCGCGTCAGACGCATCGCTGCATACGCAATGGTTGAGACCAATGTGGGAGGATTGTCATGACGTCGACGGCGCAGGAACTGCACCCCGCCCCCACGCTGGCCCCGGGCAGGACGATCCTCGAGCTCAACGGGCTGGAAAAGCGCTACCCCGGCACGCATGCGCTGAAGCCGGTGCATCTCGCCTTTAAGGCGGGCGAGATCCACGCCATCGTCGGCGAGAACGGCGCCGGCAAGTCGACGCTCATCAAACTTCTGACCGGCGTCATGCCGCGCACCTCGGGCGAGGTGATCTGGGAAGGCAAGCCGGTGGCTCTGGCCACCCCGCATGAGGCGATGGCGCTGGGCATCAACGCCGTCCACCAGGAGGTGGTGCTGTGCCGCCATCTCACGGTCGCCGCCAACATGTTCCTCGGCGAGGAGGAATCCCGCTTCGGCCTGCTGCAGCAGCGCGCCATGGTCAAGGAAGCGCAGAAGATCATCGACGGGCTCGGCTTCGACCTGCCGGCGCATGTCGTTCTCGGCGACCTCACCATCGGCCAGCAGCAGCTGATCGCCGCGGCTAGGGCTACCGTGCGCGGCACGAAATTCCTGATCTTCGACGAACCGACCGCCTATCTCACCCGCAAGGAGGCCGACCAGCTGTTCAAGCTGATCCGAAGGCTGAAGGGCGAAGGCGTCACCATCATCTACATCAGCCACCGCATGGAGGAAGTGTTCGAGCTTGCTGACCGCGTCTCGGTGCTGCGCGACGGCACCTTGGTCGGCACCCGCAACATCGCCGAGACCGACGAGTCCGAGCTGGTCAAGCTGATGATCAACCGTTCGATCGAGCAGATCTACCACAAGGAGCATTTCACGCCGGGCGCCACGATCGTCGAGACGAAGAACCTCTCCGGCAAAGGTTTCGAGAATGTCTCGGTGACCGTCCACGCCGGCGAGATCGTCGGCCTCTACGGCCTGATTGGCGCCGGCCGCAGCGAGTTCGTCACCACGCTCTATGGCCGTCACAAGAAATCGGCCGGCCAGATCCTGTGGGAGGGCAAGGAGGTTCAGGTCAATTCCGAGCACGATGCGATCAAGCTCGGCATGGCGCTGGCCCCGGAAAGCCGCCGCGACCAGGGCCTCTGTCTCAACCTGTCGGTTGGCATGAACCTCAACCTGCCGATCTACAAGCGCATTTCCAACAACGCGCTGATCTCGAAAGCCAAGGAGAAAGCCGAGGCTGACCGCCAGATCGCCGACCTGCGCATTAAGACGCCGACACGCAGCGCGCTCGCTTCCAGCCTCTCAGGCGGCAACCAGCAGAAGATCGTCATCGGCAAATGGCTGGCGCATGGCGCCAAGCTGTTCATCTTCGACGAGCCGACGGTCGGCGTCGATGTCGGCACCAAGGCCGAGATCTACCGCCTATTCTCGACGCTGTTGTCGAAGGGCGCCGGCATCATCCTGATCTCGTCCTATCTGCCGGAAGTCTACGAGCTTGCCGACACGCTGCACGTGTTCCGGCGCGGCAAGCTGGTCGCCACGCATGGGTTCCGCACCGCGAGCCACGAGGACATTCTGGGTCAGGCGCTGGCCGAGAAACAAGAAAAGTCGGGAGGACAAAAATGAGCACCGAGGCGATTCCCGCCGAAAAACCCAAGCGCAATTTCAATGCCCTCTTCGGCCTGACCCTGCTTGGCCTGCTGCTGCTGATGTGGATCGTGCTGGCGGTCGCCACGCCCTCCTTCGCCACGGCGCTCAACATCACCAATCTTCTGCGCCAGGGCTCGCTGATCGCCATCCTCGCCGTCGGCCAGACCTTCGTCATCATCACCGGCGGCATCGACCTGTCGGTCGGCGCGGTGGTCGGCTTCACCACCGTTGTGGTGGCGCTTCTGATCAATGCCGGCTGGCCGATCTGGGCGGCGGTGCTGATCACCTTGCTGGTCGGCGTCGCCATCGGCCTCTTCCACGGCTTCGGCATCGTCAAGATGGGCCTGCCGCCCTTCATCATCACGCTGGCCACCATGACCTCGCTGCGCGGCATCGGCCTCCTGATGACCAACGGCAACTCGATATCGATCAACAGCGATCCGTTCCAGGCATTCTCCCGCGGCTCGCTGTTCGGCATCCCCTATCTGTTCTGGATGGTGATCCTGGTCGCCATCCCGTCCTACATCTTCCTGCACCACACGCGCTGGGGCCGCTATCTGTTCTCGGTCGGCTCCAACGCCGAGGCCGCCCGCCTGTCCGGTGTCAACGTGCCGCGCACCATCTTCATGGCCTATATCCTGTCAGGTCTGCTCGCCGCCTTCGTCGGCGTGCTGCTCGCCTCGCGCATCGGCATCGGCAATCCGACGCAGGGCGACACCTATGAACTGCAGGCCATCGCCTCGTCGGTGATCGGCGGCACCTCGCTGTTCGGCGCCATCGGCTCCGTGCACGGACCGCTGATCGGCTCCTTCATCCTGTCGACGATCAACAACGGCGCCAACCTGCTCAACGTCAACACTTTCTGGCAACGCGTCATCACCGGAGCACTGATCATCGTCATCGTCTACTTCGACGGCCTGCGCCGTCGCGGCAAGTGACTCCTCCCTGAACCTCACGCGCCGGCCCCGCTCGAGCGAGGCCGGCGCTCTTTTGCTTTGGATTTGCGACATGAAAGCCGTTGTCTGCCGCTCGCCCGGCGACCTTATCCTCGAAGACCGAGCCACCCCCGGCGCGCCGCCGCCCGGCTGGGCGCGCGTCGCCGTCAGCCATGTCGGTATCTGCGGCACCGACTATCACATCTTCGAAGGCAAGCACCCATTTCTTGCCTATCCGCGCATCATGGGCCATGAGGTTTCCGGCACCATCGTCGAGAAGGGGGAAGGCGTCGATCTCGCCGTCGGACAGCCGGTGATCATCAACCCCTATCTTTCCTGCGGCCAATGCATCGCCTGTCGGCACGGCAAGCCGAATTGCTGCGTGAGGATCGAGGTGCTGGGCGTCCATCGCGACGGCGCCATGTGCGACGAGATCCTGGTGCCGGCGCAGAACCTTTATCCGACAAACGGCCTGTCGCTGGCCGACGCCGCGGCGGTGGAATTCCTGGCGATCGGCGCGCACGCGGTGCGCCGATCGTTCGGAACGCCCGGCCAGCGCACGCTGGTCATCGGCGCCGGCCCGATCGGACTCGGCACGGCGATCTTCGCCCGCATCGCCGGCCTGGATGTCAGCCTGCTCGATATGAGCAGCGAACGCCTCGGCTTCGCCGAAAAGGAACTCGGCTTTGCCCCGCTCGACACCTCGAAGGCATCGGCTGACGACCTGGTGCGGCAAGCGACCGGCGGCGAAGGGTTCGACCTCGTCTTCGACGCGACCGGCAACACGACGTCGGTGCAGTCCGCCTTCGCCCATGTCGCGCATGGCGGTACATTGGTGCTGGTCAGCGTCGTCAAGGACGACATCACCTTCTCCGACCCCGAATTCCACAAGCGCGAGATGACGCTGGTCGGCAGCCGCAACGCGCTGAAGGCCGATTTCGAGCATGTCGCCTCTTCGATCCGCAACGGCGCCGTGCCGCTGAGCAAGCTCGTCACCCATCGTACGACACTCGCCGGAACGCCCCGCGACCTCGCCAGATGGACGCATGAGAAATCGGGGCTGATCAAGGCGGTGATCGAGGTGGGGTGAGAGACGCCGGCATAGAGATTTCCGGCCCTGGATATCTGGCAATCACAGCCTTGGTGATTGGCCGAAGCGCCTACCCCTTCGTCATCCACGGCGGAGCAAGGAGCGAAGCGACGCGCGCAGACCCGAGGATGACGATCCCGAGATTATCGCACTGGAGTGATGATGGGCGGGACTAATCGCCAGCCGAAAGCTTCAACTCCACCCGTTCCGCCGGGAACCTCGACTCCGCGAACTGGATCGGCTGGCCGTCGAGCGTGACGTTGACGGCGACGGTGACCAGCACGATGGCGCCGGGCTGTAGATCAAGCGCTGCGAGGTCGTCGGCATCGGCATGGCGCGCCGACAGCACCGTCGAGTGCCGCAGATAATCATTGACGCCGAAGCGCTTCAGCGAGGCGGTAATCGATCCGGTTTCCGCCATTACCGCCTCGATGCCGGCGAAGCGCTTGGCGTCGAACCATGTCGTGGCGCGTGACACCGCGTGACCGTCGGCCTCGCCGCGCGTCTCCAGCCGGATGGCGGCCGCGCCCTTGGCGATGCCCAGCGCCTCGGCGACGCGCCTGCTGGCCGGCTCCGTTGAGGACGACAACAGCGCGATGTGCCGCTCGCTCGTCTGCCCCTGCAGCCCGGTCGAGAAGCGCGTGCGCGCGCCGATCGGATAGGACAGCCGCTTGCGCGACAAGACGAAGGTGCCGCGCCCCTGCTCGGCCCTGAGCACACCTTCCTGCACAAGCGCCGCAATGGCGCTGCGCACCGTATGGCGGTTGACGCCGTAGCGTTCCGCCAACGCGACTTCGGGCGGCAACGCCGCATTCTCCGCGAAATCGCCGCTCGCGATCCCCTGCAGGATTCGGTCGGCGATCTGCCGCCACAGCGACACGCCGTTGCGCCTTTCGATGCTGCTCGCCAGTCCGGTCACCCATTGCCCCCAAGCATTTTTCCCGGGTTGTCATCCACCCGTCATGGACTCCCGTTACGAGATAAGTATAATTTGTATAATTGTCTATATCAATAGACAAATTTTACGCTATGCAAGGAGCAATGCCATGCGAGGAGAGCAAGCGCGCGAGCAGGCCGGGCGGAAAGCCTTGATGGCGACGCTGGCGCATGCCGAAGCCGATGAGATCGCGCGCCTGTGGAACGCGTTAGGTCTGCCCTCGGAGGCCGAGCTTTTGCGCGGTCCGGAAACCGGATTGGTGACGGTGCGCGGGCGGATCGGCGGCGGCGGCGCGCCGTTCAATGTCGGAGAGGCGACGGTCACCCGGGCCACGGTGCGGCTGCCCTCCGGCCAGGTCGGCCATTCCTATGCGCTCGGCCGCGACAAGAACAAGGCCAGGCTGGCGGCAATCGCCGACGCGCTCTGGCAGGACCCGGCGCACCGTGAAGCGGTCGAGACGAAGCTCGCCGCGCCCTTGCGCGCGGCGCTCGATGCGGCGCGCGAGACAAAGCGCGTCGAGACGGCGGCAACGAAAGTGGATTTCTTCACCATGGTGCGCGGAGAGGACTGATGGATATCGCCACGCAATCGATCGACGGCGGCTTCGCCGAGCCGGTCTTCAACGCCCAGGCCGTGTTCCGCGCCATCATGGACGCTATGGCGCGTCCAGGCTCCGTCCAGAACCTGCCGCAACTCGCCCGGCCGCCGGCGCCATTGTCGGCGACGGCAGGCGCGGTGGCGCTCTCGCTCTGCGACAACGATACACCGGTCTGGCTTGACCCGCCGCTGCAAGCGGAGGCTTCGGTCAAGGCCTGGCTCGGCTTCCACACCGGCGCACCCTTGGCCAACACGCCAGCCGACGCGCATTTCGCCCTGATCGCCAATCCTAAGGAGATGGCCGCGCTAGACGGTTTTGCGCAAGGCACGCAGGAATATCCCGACCGCTCGACGACGCTGATCCTCCTGGTCGACGACCTCGCCTCGGGGCCGTCGCTGCTGCTTGAGGGCCCCGGCATCGAAAAAACGTCGATGATCGCGCCTCCTGGCATGCCGCGCCATTTCGTCGAGCAGTGGAAGCAGAACAACCAGCGTTTTCCGCGCGGCGTCGACATCATCCTGGCGGCGCCGGGCAGCCTTTCCTGCCTGCCGCGCACCACCCGCATCAAGTCGATGGAGGCCTGACATGTATGTCGCGGTGAAGGGCGGCGAAGCCGCCATTGCCAATGCGCACCGCTTGCTTGCCGATCGCCGCCGCGGCGACCGCGCCGTGCCGGCGTTGCGCCTCGACCAGATCGTCGAGCAGTTGGCGCTCGGTGTCGACCGGGTGATGAGCGAAGGCTCGCTCTACGATCGCGAGCTCGCGGCTCTCGCCGTCGTCCAGGCGCGCGGCGACATGATCGAGGCGATCTTCCTGGTGCGCGCCTACCGCACCACGCTGCCGCGCTTCGGCTACACCAATCCGGTCGATACCGGAGCGATGCAGGTCGAGCGTCGTATCTCGGCCACCTATAAGGACCTGCCGGGCGGCCAGGTGCTCGGCCCGACCTTCGATTACACCCACCGCCTGCTCGATCCGGAGCTTGCCGCAGGCGCCGACGTCGAGACGCCGGCACAGCGGCCCGTCGAGGCCGAGGCGATGCCGCGCGTCTCCACGATCCTTGCCCATGAAGGCCTGATCGAGGCCGATGGCGAGATGCCGCTCGACCATGTGCCGGGCGACATCACCCGAGAGCCGCTGCAATTCCCGATGGCGCGCGACATCCGCCTTCAGGCGCTGTCGCGCGGCGACGAAGGCTTCCTGCTGGCGCTCGGCTATTCGACGCAGCGCGGCTACGCCCGCAACCACCCCTTTGTCGGCGAAATCCGCATCGGCGAGGTCGAGCTTGAGCTCGACGTGCCGGAACTGCCCTTCGCCGTGCCGCTCGGCTCAATCCGCATCACCGAATGCCAGATGGTCAACCAGTTCAAGGGCTCGGCCAAGGTGCCGCCGCAGTTCACCCGCGGCTACGGCCTGGTCTTCGGCCAGAGCGAGCGTAAGGCAATGGCGATGGCGCTGTGCGACCGGGCGCTGCGCGCCGGCGAGCTTGGCGAGGATGTCGTCGCCGCCGCGCAGGACGAGGAGTTCGTCATCTCGCATTCCGACAATGTCCAGGCGACCGGCTTTGTCGAGCATTTGAAGCTGCCGCATTATGTCGACTTCCAGGCCGAGCTCGACCTCGTGCGCCGCATGCGCGCCGAATACGAGGCGCGGGAAAATGAGGACAGGCCTGAAGAGAAAAGGGAGGCCGCAGAATGAACGCGCAATCGACCGACATCGCCACCTATAACTTCGCCTATCTCGATGAACAGACAAAGCGGATGATCCGCCGGGCGATCCTGAAGGGCATCGCCATTCCAGGCTACCAGGTGCCTTTCGCTTCGCGCGAGATGCCGATGCCCTATGGCTGGGGCACTGGTGGCGTGCAGGTCACCGCCTCGATCATCGGTCCCGACGATGTGCTGAAAGTCATCGACCAGGGCGCAAACGACACCACCAACGCCGTCTCGATCCGCGCCTTCTTCAAGAAGGTCGCCAAGGTCGACGTCACCACCGAGACGGCGAAGGCGACGATCATCCAGACTCGCCACCGCATCCCTGAGCAGCCGCTGACCGCCGGCCAGGTGCTGGTCTTTCAGGTACCGATCCCCGAGCCGCTGCGATTCCTCGAGCCGCGCGAGACTGAGACGCGAAAAATGCATGCGCTCGAGGAATACGGCCTCATGCATGTGAAGCTCTATGAGGACATCGCAAAGCACGGCCGCATCGCCACCAGCTATGCCTATCCGGTCAAGGTCGAGGGCCGCTATGTGATGGACCCTTCGCCGACGCCGAAATTCGACAATCCGAAGATGCATCGTTCGCCGGCCTTGCAATTGTTCGGCGCGGGCCGCGAGAAGCGCATCTATGCGGTGCCGCCCTTCACCGACGTCGTCAGCCTCGATTTCGAGGACCATTCCTTCGAGGTGCAGACCTTCGACCAGCCCTGCGCGCTCTGCGGCGCCGAGAATGTCTATCTCGACGAGGTCATCCTCGACGACCATGGCGGTCACATGTTCGTCTGCTCGGACACCGACCATTGCGAGAAGCGGCGCGCCGACGGCCATCACGGCCACCTTGCTCCCGAGACCCATTCTGCTTCTGGAAAAATGGAGCCGGCCGAATGACCGACGAACCGCTGCTGCGCGTTTCAGCGCTATCCAAATTCTACGGCTCGCGCGTCGGCTGCGAGAACGTCACCTTCGACCTCTGGCCGGGCGAGGTGCTGGCTGTCGTGGGCGAGTCGGGCTCCGGCAAGACGACGCTACTCAGCTGCCTGTCGACCCGGCTGCTGCCCTCCTCCGGCACCGCCAGCTACCGCATGCGCGACGGCCAGTGGCGAGAGCTCTACCGCATGAGCGAGGCCGAGCGCCGCTTCCTGATGCGCACCGACTGGGGCCTCGTCCACCAGAACCCGGCCGATGGGCTGCGTATGACCGTATCGGCCGGCGCCAATGTCGGCGAAAGGCTGATGGCGGTCGGTGACCGCCACTATGGCAGGATCCGCGCCACCGCCGTCGACTGGCTATCGCGCGTCGAGATCGACGAGGACCGCATCGACGACGAGCCCCGCGCCTTTTCCGGCGGCATGCGCCAGCGCCTGCAGATCGCGCGCAACCTGGTGACCGGGCCGCGGCTCGTCTTCATGGACGAACCGACCGGCGGCCTTGACGTGTCCGTTCAGGCGCGCCTGCTCGACCTGTTGCGCGGTCTGGTCACGGATCTCGGGCTGGCGGCGATCGTCGTCACCCACGACCTCGCCGTGGCGCGGCTTCTGTCGCAGCGCATGATGGTGATGAAGGACGGCCGCGTCGTTGAAAGCGGCCTCACCGACCGCGTGCTTGAGGATCCGCGCGCGCCTTACACCCAGCTTCTCGTTTCTTCGATTTTGCAGGTCTAACCGCATGGTCCCGAAAAGTGGAAGCCGGTTTTCGGACCAGACCATGCGGCAAAACAAAGGACTCTAATCATGGCCACGCCGCTTGTTGTTTCCGATGTCGCGAAAACCTTCACCATGCATCTGCGCGACGGCGTCACGCTGCCGGTGGTGGCGGGCGTCTCTTTCTCGATCCGCGCCGGCGAATGCGCCGTGCTCGGCGGGCCGTCCGGCGCGGGAAAAAGCTCGATCCTGAAGATGCTCTACGGCAACTACGCCGTCGACGAGGGCCAGATCATCGTCCAGCACGGGGGCGGGCTGATCGACCTCGCATCCGCCAGCCCGCGCACCGTGCTTTCCGTGCGCCGCCACACCATCGGCTATGTCAGCCAGTTCCTGCGCACTGTGCCGCGCGTCTCGGCGCTCGACGTCGTCGCCGAGCCGCTGGTCGAGCGTGGCGAGGACAGGGAGGCGGCACGCGAGAAAGCGCGCGCCTTGCTTGCGCAGCTCAATCTGCCGGAAAAACTCTGGGCGCTGCCGCCGGCGACCTTCTCCGGCGGCGAGCAACAGCGCGTCAATATCGCGCGAGGCTTCATCACCGAGCATCCGATCCTGCTACTCGACGAGCCGACCGCTTCGCTTGACGCCAGGAACCGCGATGTCGTGGTCGAGCTCATCGCCGCCAAGAAAGCGGCGGGCGTTGCGCTGCTCGGCATCTTCCACGACCTCGACGTGCGCGACGCGGTGGCCGACCGCGTCATCGACGTCACCGCCTTCGCCGCCGGAAAGATCGCCGCATGAGCAAAAAGCTTTCGGAAACGCCGCTGATCCATCCGACGGCGCAGGTCGAAAACTCGACGCTCGGCCGCTGGACCGAGATCGCCGAGCGCAGCCGCGTCGCCGAATGCGAGCTCGGCGACTATTCCTACATGATGCAGGACTGCGCCGTCTGGTGCGCCACCGTCGGCAAGTTCTCCAACATCGCGGCGAGCGTGCGCATCAACGCCACGAACCATCCGACCTGGCGGCCGACGCTGCACCATTTCACCTATCGCGCGTCGGACTATTGGGACGACGCCGAGCATGAAAGCGAGTTTTTCGCGCAGCGCCGCGCCAAGCGCGTCACCATCGGCCACGACACTTGGCTCGGCCATGGCTCGACCATCCTGCCAGGCGTCACCGTCGGCGACGGCGCGGCCGTCGGCGCGGGCGCGGTGGTGTCGAAGGATGTCGCGCCCTACACCATCGTCGGCGGCGTGCCGGCGAAACCGATCCGAGAGCGCTTCGACCGTCGCACCGCCGAGCGCTACCAGGCACTTGCCTGGTGGGACTGGGACCATGCAAGGCTGCGCGCCGCCCTCGACGATTTCCGCGAGCTGTCGGCCGAGGCGTTTCTGGAGAAGTATGGCGGCTGATTTCGGTGAATGGTGAATGGTCAATAGTGAATGGCAACGGCGCTCTTCTTTCTCACCATTCACCATTCACCTTCACACCCTTGACACATGACTCGGACAAGAGCCGATCTCCCCAGGAGATCGCCATGCTCGACACAGTCAGACCTTCGCTCGCCGGATTTTTCGAAGGCACCAACTCCGCGCCGCCCACCCATCTCGGCACCCGTTACGACGCGTCGGGCAACTTCCTCCCTGAACCCGGCAACACCATCGTCTGCCATCTGGTCGAAGGCTCGCTTTCGCAAGCAGCCATTATCGAGGTGCGCGAGCGCATGCTCGCCATGCCGGATGCCGATCGGCTCGCCTTCACGCCTATCTCCAGTCTGCATATGACGCTCTTCCAGGGCATCATCGAATATCGCCGCCGTCTTCCCTACTGGCCGTCGGACGTGCCGCTCGACACCAGCATCGACGATATGACCCGCCTCTATCTCGAGCGCCTGCAAGGCTTCGAGGGCCACGGTCCCTTCAAGATCAAAGTTGCCGAAGTCGTGCCGACGGGCCTCACCGTCGCCGGCGCGACCGAACAGGATCGCCGGATCCTGAAGGCCTGGCGCGATGCGCTGTCTGTGCCGTTCGGCTACCGCCATCCGGATCACGACAACTATGTTTTCCACATCACCTTCGCCTACCAGATCCGCCGCTTCGCCGACGAGCGGGCCGCAGCCTGGCAGGAATTGTTCGATGACTGCTTGTCGTTCCTCGAGAGCGAGGCTCCGGTGATCGACCTCAAGCCGCCGGCCTTCTGCAGCTTCAAGGATATGAAGCATTTCGAGAAATTGCTGGTGCTCGGCTGACGCCGAGCAGCGACACAGACCAGCACTCCCCGCCAAGCCTGTGACTCGTAACAAAACTGACATCAATCCGACACCCCAGCTTCATCCGCCTGCGGTAGCGAGGGCTAATAGACCTGCAAAACCGCGACGGACTGGAGTCTTGGTATGTCAGCATCATCGGCCACGCTCGAAATCCGCGGCGTAACCCGACGATTTGGCAAGAACACCGCTGTCAGCGACATCAACATCTCGATCCCGCGCGGTCAGATGGTGGGTATCATCGGCCGCTCCGGCGCCGGCAAGTCGACATTGCTGCGCATGATCAATCGTCTCATCGATCCCAGCCAGGGGTCGATTTTTTTCGACGGCGCCGAGGTCTCCAGCCTGCAGGGCTCGCCCCTGCGCCGCTGGCAGCGCGACTGCGCCATGATCTTCCAGCAGTTCAACCTCGTGCCGCGCCTCGACGTCTTGACCAATGTCCTGCTCGGCCGCCTCAACCATCGCTCCACGGTGTCCAACCTGCTCGGCATGTTCACGCGCTCCGAATGCGCCGAGGCGGTCGCCGCGCTCGAGCGCCTCGACATCGCCCGCACCGCGCTTCAACCGGCCGGCACGCTGTCCGGCGGCCAGCAGCAGCGTGTGGCGATCGCCCGCGCCATGATGCAGCAGCCGAAGGTGCTTCTGGCCGACGAGCCGATCGCCTCGCTCGACCCGCTCAACGCCAAGGTGGTGATGGATTCGCTGCGCGACATCAATCTGCGCGAAGGCATCACCGTCGTGACCAATCTGCACACGCTGGACACCGCCCGCGCCTATTGCAGCCGCATCATCGGCATGGCCGCCGGCAAGGTCGTCTTCGACGGCGCCCCGGAAGACCTCGATCGCGACGCCGTGCGCATGGTCTACGGCGCCGATGCCAGCGGCGCCGAGATCCCCGAGGCCATCACGTCAACCAGCGTGACCATCAAGCCGAAGATCACCGCATCCGCCGGACCGCTCGAACCCGCCTTTCCTGGCTATTGAGTCCATCGCCCCGACCCCAGTCGGTCCGGGCAAATCTTGGATTTCGGCAGAGCAACCCGGATCGCCCGCCAGCGTCAAAGGCAAGACTTGAAAAATCAGAACGCCGCCGGCGCGCAGCCGGAACAACAGGAGAGAGAGCAAATGTTCAGGAAGATGGTTTTTGGGGCGGTTTCGCTGCTCGCCATGGCGGCCAGCGCCGCGCACGCCGCTGACATCAAGGAATTCCGCGTCGGCATCCTCGGCGGCGAGAATGAGACCGACCGTCTGCGCAACTATCAGTGCCTCGCCGACCACCTGAAGTCGGAATTCGGCTTCGAGAAGGTTTCGCTGTTCCCGGCCGCCGACTATGACGGCGTCATCCAGGGCCTGCTCGGCGGCACGCTCGACTTCGCCGAGCTCGGTGCGTCCGGCTACGCCAGCGTCTATCTGAAGGACCCGAAGGCGGTCACCCCGATCCTCACCACCAAGCAGACCGACGGCTCGACCGGCTATTATTCGGTTGGCCTGGCGCTCAAGACCTCCGGCATCACCGACATCAAGTCGGCCAAGGGCAAGAAGCTCGGCTACGCCGATCCGGATTCGACCTCGGGTTACCTGATCCCGCTGACCCAGATTCCGAAGGACACCGGCGCTTCCAACGAGACCTACTTCGCCTCGACCCAGTTCAACGGCGGCCACGAGAACAACATCCTGGCCGTGCGCGACGGCAAGGTCGACGTGGCGGTGGACGATTCCTCGGGCATCGGCGACTTCAAGAACGGCTACACCTCGGGCACCTTCCACAAGGAAGTCGCCAAGGGCGCCGTCGACCCGAACGACTTCGTCGAAGTGTGGCGCTCGGGCCTGATCCCGAACGGTCCGCTGGTTGTCCGCACCGCGCTGGGCGACGACATGACCGCCAAGCTCACCGCCTTCTTCACCGCCCTGCCGGCCAAGGACAAGGCCTGCTTCGAAGGCGTCGAAGGCGGCGACTTCACCGGCTACGTGCCCGTGAAGCCGGAGTTCTACAACGTCATCGTCGAAGCCCGCAAAGCCGCCATCGGCGGCTGACGGCATCAGGAAAAGGGCGGCGTCGCAAAAAACGCCGCCCTTTCTGCATTCACAGTCATGACCCTTTCGACAACGATCCATTCCGACCCCACCCGCCAGCAGGCCGATGCCTGGCGGCGCCAGACCTCGCTGCGCCGCTTCTACACCGCGCTTGGTGTCGGCCTGCTGCTTGTCGCCATGTTCGCGACCATGTGGTTCGCCGACGAGGCCAATGCCGGCCACTTCTACGACCGCCTGCCGCATACCCTCGATTTCCTGAGCTGGCTGGTCCCGAAGGACTGGAACGATGTCTGGCGTGCGCTGTTCGACATCGCCTCGCCCAACGACAAGGGCACGCAGGAGTTCAACTTCCCGCTCGGCCGCGTCTATATCTGGGGCGGCTTCTACATCCCCGAATATTTCGAGCTGATGCTGACCACGGTGAACGTGGCGCTGGTCTCGACCTTCATCGGCTTCGTGTTCGCCGTACCTTTCTCCTTCATCGCCGCGCGCAACCTGACGCCGAGCCCGATCCTGCGGCTCGTCGTCAAGCGCTTCATGGAACTCCTGCGCGCCTTTCCGGAGATCGTCATCGCCGGCCTGTTCGCGGCGATCGTCTCGATCGGCCCGGTCGCGGCAATCATCGCCATCGGTCTGCATTCGATCGGCGCGCTGGGCAAGCTCTTCTACGAGATCAACGAGAACATCGACATGCGCCCGGAAGAGGGTTTGCGCGCGGTCGGCGCCAATTGGTTCGAGCGCGTGCGCTTCGCCGACCTGCCGCAGGTGCTGCCCAATTTCATGTCCTATACGCTGCTCCGGATCGAGATCAACGTGCGCATCTCGACCATCATGGGCGCGGTCGGCGGCGGCGGCATTGGCGAGGAGCTGAAGCTTGCCATCTCGCGCGGCTTCGGCGCCAAGACGCTGGCGCTGGTGCTCCTGCTCTTCATCACCATCTTCCTCGTCGACCAATTCTCCGCTTGGCTGCGCCGCAAGCTTGTCGGCGAGCAGGCTTTCCTGATGAGCGCGTGAAATGGCCGCCATGACCGTCGACGAAATCAGCGCCATCGAAGACCGCCATCCGCAGATATTCCAACGGCCGGCCTATAAGCGCTTCTGGCCGCTGCTGCTGATCGCGGGCACGGTGCTCTATCTCGGCTATGCCTTGTGGTTCTTCAGCCTGCCGCAGGTGCTGCGCGAGTCGCATTGGGAGCGCCTGCCGCTCTTCCTGTCGCAATGGATCAGCTATGATCTGCAGCCGGAATTCCGCCTCGACCAGCCCGAGATCACGCCGAAATATCCGCGCTTCTCGGCGCTCGGCGAGAACCCCGATCCCGATTGGGTGATCAAGAATCCCGACGGCACCTACACCGTCCAGATCGACGGCGAAGCAAAATCCGTCACCTTCGACAAGACCAAAGCGACGATCACGGCCAACGGCGTGACCGTGCCCATAGCGCTGACCGGCAGCAAGCCGGTGGTGACAGGTCCGGTGCCCGACTGGGTGACCGTCCATGACGACGAGATCGTCGCCAAGCTCGGCTTTGCCGGCGAGGTGCGTGTCACCGTCGACCGCGTCAAGGTGCGCAAGCGCTTCCTCGGTTGGGCGAATTTCGTCTTCGATACGCGCTCGCCCTTCTTCGGCAAACCCTATAGCGAAGTCATCTCGCTGATCGTCTCCGGGCCGGAACTCAAGCCCGGCACCTCGAACCTGGCTTTGGCCGCCGACAATTTCTGGAACAACGCCCAGTGGCAGCATGGCGATGTCTGGACGAAGCTCTTGCAGACCATCGTCATGGCGTTCCTTGGCACATTGCTCGGCGGCATCGTCGCTTTCCCGCTCGCCTTCTTCGCCGCCCGCAACATCACGCCGAGCGGCGTTCTGAGCCAGGTACTGAAGCGCTTCTTCGATTTCATGCGCTCGGTCGACATGCTGATCTGGGCGCTGTTCTTCACCCGCGCCTTCGGCCCCGGCCCGCTGGCCGGCAGCGCCGCGATCTTCTTCACCGAGATCGGCACGTTGGGCAAAACCTATTCCGAAGCGCTGGAGAACATCGACGACAAGCCGCGCGAGGGCGTGCTGTCGACCGGCGCCAACGAAATTTTGGTGCAGCGCTACGGCGTGCTGCCGGAGGTGGTGCCGGTCTTCATCAGCCAGACGCTCTACCAGTGGGAATCGAACACCCGCGGCGCCACCATCATCGGCGCCGTCGGCGCCGGCGGCATCGGCCTGAAATTGTGGGAAGCGATGCGCACCAATTCGAACTGGGCCAACGTCTTCTACATGGTGCTGTTGACGCTGCTTGTCGTCTTCATCTTCGACAACATCTCGAACGTCCTGCGCCGAAGGCTCAGCCGCACGCTGCATGACTACAACCGGCTGCAGGCTGAGCAGGGGTAGTTGGACTGCTGCTCTCTAAGGAGAGGTCGGTGGGACAGCGCCCCCCTCTGCCCTTCCGGGCATCTCCCCCACTTGGGGGGAGATCAACCGTCATCGCGGCTTTCGCCAATCACCGACGTTGGAATGTTCAGCGGAGCGGACGGAGCTGCCAATCTCCCCCTGGTGGGGGAGATGCCCGGCAGGACAGAGGGGGCGCTAAGGATCGCGACGCCCGTCGGACGGTGCATCTAAGCCGCCTTCCTCCACCCATCCCTGATATGCCTATACCCCTCGCGATACACCGCCTCCGGGCTTTCGGCAAAATCCCGCCACACCTTCGTCGCCGCAGCCAGATCCTTCAGCGAACGGCCGAATGACTCGATCGTCAGCCAGTCGTCATAGCCGCTTTTGCGGATGGCGGAGAAAGTCTCCTTCCATGGAATGTTGCCGCGCCCCGGCACGCCGCGGTCGTTCTCCGAAATGTGGACATGGACGATATTGCGGCGATGCTTCGTATAGGCGCCAATCGGATCGGCCTCCTCGATATTGGCGTGAAAAGTATCGTACATCGCCTTGATGTGCGGCCGGTCGATCGCGTCGATATGTTCCGACAGGTCGGCCATGGTGTTAACCAGATAGCATTCGAAGCGGTTGAGCGCTTCGAGCCCGATGGTCACGCCCTTATTGCCGGCATGATCGCCGATGGCGCGCTGCGAGGCGACCGAGCGCTTCTTCTCCGCAGCAGTCGGCCCGCTGCCGGAAAAGGCGCCCAGCGTCGAGTGCAGCGGCCCGCTCAACGTGTTGGCACCTAGCGCGGCGCTGCAGTCGATCGCCCATTTCATGTAGTCGATGCCGGCCTTGCGCGTCGCGGCATCCGGCGAGATCAGGTTCATCGCCGGATCGCCCATGGCCGAAACCGCGGTGCGCTCCAGGCCGATGCGATCGAGCATCTCGCCGAGCTTCTTGTAGTCGTCCGGTGAGCCAACAAAGACCGGTATCTCGACGCCGTCGAAACCCGTTGCCTTGATGTCCTTCAAGAGCGTCTCATGCTTCTTCGAGACGCTGGTGGTCCACAAGAACATGCACATGCCGATTTTCATCGACACCTCTCCCCGCTTGCGGCCAGCCATTTGCGTTGGCGAGCCGCACTCCCCCTCATCCATCCGCTTCGCGGCCACCTTCTCCCCGCAGGGAGAAGAGGTCGGCGCGCCCTCCTCTCGCCTCGGCGAGAGGTCGGATTGCCCCGAATTGCGTTTGCAATTCGGCTGGCAATCCGGGTGAGGGGGCGCCGCCGCTGACTAGAGCTTCGTCCACGCCCCATTCTTCTTCGACGACTTCACGCAGGCTTCGATGAAGGCCATGCCTTCGACGCCGTCGTCGATCGTCGGGAAGACCACATCCTTGCCCGGTTTGCCGCCCTTCCGGCGCGCTGCCCGGATGGCGCGGGCGGCCTCCTGGTAGATGTTGGCAAAACCTTCGAGATAGCCTTCCGGATGGCCGGACGGCACGCGGGTCACACGCGCGGCCACCGGCATCGCGCCGGCGCCGGCCCGGGTGAGCAGCTGCTTCGGCTGGCCGAAGGGCGTGTACCAGAGATAGTTCGGATCGGCCTGCACCCATTCCAGCCCGCCCTTCGAACCATAGATGCGCAGCTTCAGCCCGTTCTCATGGCCGGGCGCCACCTGGCTTGCCCAGATCATGCCCTTGGCCGGATGCTTGTTGCCGACCGGCTTGAAGCGCAGCATGACATTGACATTGTCGTCGAGCTGGCGCCCCGGCACGAAGGCGTCGAGGTCGGCCGACAGAGAATCCAGCTCCAGTCCCGAGACGAAACGGGCAAGATTGTAGGCATGCGTGCCGATGTCGCCAAGCGCGCCGCCGGCGCCGGCCTGCTTGGGATCGGAGCGCCACGAGGCCTGCTTCTGGCCGGTGGCGGCGAGATCCTCGGTCAGCCAGTCCTGCGGATATTCCGACTGCACGATGCGGATGTCGCCGAGCTGTCCCTTGGCCACCATCTCGCGCGCCTGCCGGATCATCGGATAGGCGGTGTAATTGTGGGTAAGCACGAACACCTTGCCGGTCTTCTCGACCAGCGCCGCAAGCTTCTTCGCCTCGGCGAGCGAGGTTGCCAGCGGCTTGTCGCAGATGACATGGATGCCGGCCTCGAGGAAGGCCTTGGCCGCCGGCACGTGCACATTGTTGGGGGTGACGATGGCCACCGCCTCGATACCGTCGGGGCGCTTGGCTTCGGCCTTGGCCATCTCGGCATAGGAACTGTAGCTGCGCGCTGGATCGAGCCCCAGTTCGGCAGCGGAAGCCTTGGCCCGCGCCGGGTCCGACGACAGCGCGCCGGCGACCAGCACGAAATCATTGTCCATGCGCGCCGCGATGCGATGCACCGCGCCGATGAAGGCGCCCTGCCCGCCGCCGACCATGCCGTAGCGGATCGGGCCGCCTCCCGTTTCCGACTTCGATGCGCCGACCATTTTCGTCCTCTCCTCTTGGCTCCTCACCCTCCCCCCTTTCAGAAGGGCCGACGCGCGGCATCGGGGCGGGTATAAGGGTCTGCCGCGGCTTGAAATTCAACCTCAGCCGGACCCGCAGTCGATCTTCCCAGGGAAGTTCGCGCGTCAAATCCCCATCATGGCGCGCAGCAGCTTCTTGTCGGTCGTGCCGGCGGCGAAATCGTCGAAAGCCTTCTCGGTCACCCGGATGATGTGGTGCTGGATGAAGGGCGCGCCTTCGGCGGCGCCGTCCTCGGGATGCTTCAGGCAGCATTCCCATTCCAGCACCGCCCAGGAATCGTAATTGTACTGGGTGAGCTTGGAGAAGATGCCGCTGAAATCGACCTGGCCGTCGCCAAGCGAGCGGAAGCGGCCCGCCCGGTTCACCCAGCCCTGATAGCCGGAATAGACTCCCTGCCGTCCAGTCGGGTTGAACTCGGCGTCCTTGACGTGGAAGGCCTTGATCCGCTCGTGGTAGATGTCGATGAATTCCAGATAGTCGAGCTGCTGCAGCAGGAAATGCGACGGGTCGTAATTGATGTTGCAGCGCTTGTGCCCGCCGACCGCATCCAAAAACATCTCGAAGGTCGCGCCGTCGAACACATCCTCGGAAGGGTGGATTTCGTAGCCGACATCGACGCCATTGTCCTCATAGACGTCGAGGATCGGCTTCCAGCGTTTGCCGAGCTCGCCGAAGGCTTCCTCGATCAGTCCGGCCGGCCGCTGCGGGAACGGATAGAGGTAGGGGAAGGCCAGCGAGCCGGTGAACGACACCGACGCGTTCAGCCCGAGATTGCGCGACGCCTTGGCGCCGAACTTCATCTGCTCGACGGCCCATTGCTGGCGCGCCTTGGGATTGTTGTGCACCGATGGCGGCGCGAAGCCGTCCATCTGCGCATCATAGGCAGGATGCACTGCTACCAGTTGCCCTTGCAGATGCGTCGACAGTTCCGTGATCTCGACGCCAGCGTCGGCGCAGATGCCTTTCACCTCGTCGCAATAGACCTTCGACGACGCCGCTTTCTCGAGGTCGAACAGGCGTCCATCCCAGGTCGGGATCTGCACGCCCTTGTAGCCGAGCCCGGCCGCCCATTTGGTGATCGAAGACAGCGAATTGAACGGGGCGGCATCGCCCGCGAACTGCGCCAGAAACAGGCCGGGTCCCTTCATCGTCGTCGGCATCGGCATCCTCCCTATTGTTTTCGCGAACCAAGCATAGCGCCGATTGAAGCGAGGGCCAGCCTGTTTGATCAGTCCTGGCGGCATCTGAGCGCCATGTCATTCTGGTATTACCAAATCCCGTAGTTCGGTCAAGCGCCTGAAAAGCTGGAAGAAGCCGCGGACCAGCAATTAGAAATGTGAAATTGCCTTATTAAATCATAGCATTGTCAGGCGCATTCAGCTTCCCCTGCCCACTTCTTGCCGGGCATGAAAATTTGCTGTAGACGTCATGATAGGCCCAATTGGTCGAACCAGTTTCGAGGAAAACCTGGCAACGCCTTGGGGAGGAAACGTGCGGCCGCCTCTGTTCGAGGCGTCGCGGGGTAAAATGTGACAGGCGAATTCTGGGAAGGATAGACCATGCATCTTTCGACGCACAATTGGATGCGGGCGGAGCCGCTCGAGGTGACGCTGAAGCGCATCAAGAAGTTCGGCTACGAATCCATCGAGATTTCCGGCGAGCCCGAGCAGTACAAGACCAAGGAGACGCGCGCGCTCCTGAACGAGTATGGCATCCGCTGCTGGGGTTCGGTGACGCTGATGCTCGGCGAACGCAACCTCGCCGCCAAGAACCAGGGCCAGCGCGAGCGCTCCGTCCAATATGTCAAGGACGTGCTCACCATGGTGAGCGAGCTCGACGGCGAGATCATCACGCTGGTGCCCGCAACCGTCGGCAAGGTGGTGCCGGACGGCACCGAGGCGGAGGAATGGGGCTGGGTGGTCGACGCCACGCGCGAGTGCTTCACCCATGCCAAGAAGGTCGGCGTCCGGATCGCCATCGAGCCGCTGAACCGCTTCGAGACCTATCTCTTCAACCGCGGCGCCCAGGCGTTGGCGCTCGCCGACGCGGTGAGCCCCGAATGCGGCGTCTGCCTCGACGCCTACCACATCCACATGGAGGAATTTAACGTCTATGACGCGATCCGCCAGGTCGGCAAGCGCCTGTTCGACTTCCATGTCGCCGATAACAACCGCTTCGCCGCCGGCCTTGGCCAGATCGACTGGCCGAAGATCGTGCGCACTCTGAAGGAAGTCGGCTATGACGGCGCGCTGACCAATGAATTCGTCGCGCCCGTCGACCGCACGCCGGCCGCGCCCTATCCGGACATGGTCGAGCGCAATCCAGTCGACATCTCGCCCGAGCAGCTCAAATTCATCCAGGACCACGGCTCCAGCGTGCTTACGGAGAAATTCTACACCGACCAGATGCGCATCACCGCCGAAACGCTGCTGCCGCTGATCAAGTAGACCTCCGATCAAAGCTTGTCCTTCCGCCTGGCGGGCGGAGGGGCCGAAGGGAAAACATGCGCATCAAAAGCGTTCAGGCCTGGTGGGTCCGTGTTCCGATCGAAGTCGCGAAGCAGCATCGCAGCGACTTCGGGCAGGTGACGACGTTCGACGCCGCCATTCTGCGCATCGAGACCGATGACGGCCTGGTCGGCTGGGGCGAAGGCAAGAACGCCGCCGGCAGCGCCGGCAGCTATGGCGCGCTCGTCCATATGCTCAACCATGAGGTCGCTCCGCAACTCATCGGCCGCGATCCGGCTGACATCGGCATCATCTGGGAAATGCTCTATAACGGCGTGCGGCACGAGACGGCGGCGCATGCCGGCCATGCCATGCCGCAGCTGGCGCGCCGCGGCATGAGCGTGGCGGCGATCAGCGCCGTCGACATCGCGCTGTGGGACATCCTCGGCAAGTCGCTCGGGCAGCCGGTGTGGCGGCTGCTCGGCGGCCGCAAGGTTGAGCGCATGCAGGCCTACGCTTCGGGCGGCTGGGCCTCCCCCGACGCCATCGGCGAGCAGTTGCAATCCTACATCGCCAAGGGCGGCTTCAAGGCGCTGAAGATGCGCGTGGGCGCCATGGACGGCGCGCCCCATATTTCGGCCGCGCGCGTGCGCGCCGCAAGGCAGGCGATCGGTCCGGAGGTCGATCTGATGGTCGACGCGCACGGCACCTACACCGTCGCCGAGGCCAAACGCTTCATCCAGCTCACCGCCGATCTCGACCTCGCCTGGTTCGAGGAGCCGGTGATCGCCGACGACAAGCCGGGCATGGCCGAGGTGCGCGCCTCGGGCTCGACGCCGATCGCGACAGGCGAAAGCGAGGCGACGCGCTACGCTTTCCGCGACCTGGCGGTGCTGAAATCGGCCGACATCTTCCAGCCGGATCCGGCGTTCTGCGGCGGCATCAGCGAGGCGATGAAGATCGGCACCATCGCCAGCGCCTTCAACCTGCGCTTCGCGCCGCATCTGTGGGCCGGCGCGCCCTGCTTCTTCGCCGGGCTGCATGTATGCGCCGCCTCGCCCGCAAGCTTCATCATCGAATATTCGCTCGGCGCCAATCCGATGATCCACGACCTGGTCGAGGAGACTGTCGAAGCTAAGGACGGTATGATAGCGATCCCTGAAAAGCCTGGATTGGGATTCACCATCTCCGAGCGATTCCTGGAGGCGCACGCGCAACGTAATTGACGATGAAAGAAAAGAACCTTCTCGCGGAACTTGCCGCCTATCTCTTCGCCAACTCGGACAAGGAGTCCGGCCGTACGCCGTCGGAACGCGAGCTGGCGGAACATTTCGGCGTCAGCCGCGGCCAGATCCGCGAGGCGCTCGCCATCCTCGAAGCCATGCGCATCGTCGAGCGCCGCGCCAAGTCCGGCATCTATATCGACACCAAGCAGGCGAGCGTGGAAGCGCTGGCGCTTTTCGCTCGCGCCGGCCTGCCGCTCGATCCGGTGCAGATCTACGAGACCGTCGAGCTGCGCAAGATCCATGAGATCAAGGCAGCCGAGCTTGCCTGCTCGCGCGCCACCGAGGAGAACTTCGAGCGCCTGCGCGAGATCCTGAAAGCCTCCGAAGAGCGCATCGCCGCCGGCGAAGGCCTCGCCAAGGAGGACCGCGAGTTCCATCTCGAGATCGTGCGCGCGACCAAGAACAGCGTTTTCCATAACATCTGCAGCGTCTATTACCTGATGGGCGAGCAGCGCCTGCCGATCTATTTCAACGATCCCGAACGCTCAGTGCGCTCGCATGCCGAGCACATCCAGATCTACGAGGCGCTGCTGCGCCGCGACGGCAATCTCGCCCAGGCTCTGATGAGCGCCCATTTGCAGGGCGCCGAGAGCTACTGGAAAGGGATCATCGAAGGCCACGGGACAGAACCGAAAAGCGCGGCGCTCGAGAAGGTGTGAGTGCAATGCGCAAGATCCTGTCGACGCATCCGCTGCACCCCCGCGCCACGGCCATGCTGGCCGGCGCCGGGCGGCTGGTCGTCGCTTCCGCGCTCGATCCAAAGACATTGACCACTGAGGCCCGCGACGCCGACATCGTCATCGTGCGCGCGCCGCTGCCGCCGGAACTGTTTCAAGGCGTGGCGAATTTGCGAGCCGCTATCCGCCACGGCGCCGGGCTGGACATGATCCCGGTCGAGGCGGCGACCGCCGCCGGCGTGCTTGTCGCGAACGTACCCGCCGTCAACGCTCGCTCGGTCGCCGAGCATGTGATGTTCGCAGCGCTTGCCCTATTGCGGCGCTTCCGCGTGATGGACCGCGACCTGCGCGCCAAGGGCTGGCTTGCCGGGCGCGAGCACGCCAATTCGACCAGCGAGCTTGCCGGCAAGACGATCGGCATTGTCGGCCTCGGGGCGGTCGGCCAGGCCGTCGGCCACATCGCCGCGCACGGTTTCGACCTCAATGTCGTGGCGACGACGCGCAGCCTGCGCCCGGCGCCCGAGCGCGTCGGTTTCCTGTCGATCGACGCGCTGGTCGAGCAGAGCGACATCATCGTGCTCTGCTGCCCGCTGACGGACGAGACGCGCGGCCTGATCAGCCGCGAGCGCATCGCCCGCATGAAGCCCAATGCGCTGCTGATCAACGTCTCGCGCGGCCCGGTCGTGGACGACGAGGCGCTGATCGAAGCCTTGCGAAAAGGCCGCATCGGCGGCGCCGCGCTCGACGTCTTTTCCGTGCAGCCGCTGCCGCACAACCATCCCTATTTCGGCTTCGACAATGTCATCGTCACCCCGCATATGGCCGGGATCACCGAGGAATCGATGATGCGCATGGGCGTCGGCGCCGCCGGCGAGGCGCTGCTGGTGCTCGCCGGCAAGCTGCCCGTCAACCTGCGCAATCCGGAAGTCGTCGAGCACTACCGGCGGCGGTTTCCAGCCGGCGGTTAATTCGCCGAGACCATTGCGACGATGCAGACCTAAGATGCCCCGCAGACCAGAGGGGCGCGGAGGAACGCAGCGGCAAATTTCGCTGACGCCAAATTTGCCATGGTTCGCCGCGTCCCTATCAACGGCCGAGCAAAGCCTCAACGGCCGCTGCGATGGCGAGCAGCCGGCGATCATGCCCATGCTTGCCCACCAGCATCAACCCGGCCGGCAGCTTGGTGCCCGGCATCGGCAGCGAGATGGCGCAGAGGTCGAACTGGTTGGCGACCTGCGTGTTGCGCAAGAGCAGCCCTTCCGTCCTGTCGCGCAACGCGTCGTCGCCGGCCATGGCGGCAATGGAAGGCGCGACCATCGGCACGGTCGGCAATGCCAGGACATCTACAACGTCCAGCCGTTCCGCCATCGCCGCCGCAAGCTCGCCGCGACGGCGGATCGTGCGGATATAGGCCGAGGCGGGAACCGTTAGCGCGCACGACAATGGCCCGGTGACATGCGGATCGACCGGCATGGAAGCGCCGTCCGCCAGCCAGTCGGCATGCACTTCGGCGCCTTCCATGGAGGCGATCGTGCCGCGTCTGGTCGCCGCCCGCATCTCGGCGATGAGATCGTGGATCGGCAAATTGGCGGCGCCGGCGCCGGCCTGCGCAATCCTGTCGACGCAGGTCTCGAAAGCTTCCGCGACCTCGGCTTGCGTCTCCTCGAACAAGACGCCGCGTGGAATGCCGATGCGCAAGGTTGCAAGCGGGACCGGCTGTAGCGCCGCCGGCTCATCTGCGGCCATGATCGCATCGGTGATCGCACAATCGGCGACGCTGCGGGCAAGCGGTCCGATCGAATCCAGCGTCATCGACAGCGGAAAGGCGCCGGCCAAAGGCACTCGCCTCGCCGTCGGCTTGAAGCCGACGATGCCGTTGAGCGAGGCCGGGATGCGCACCGAGCCGCCGGTGTCCGAACCGATCGAGATTTCGCTTGTGCCCTCGCCGACCGCAACGCCGGCCCCCGATGACGAGCCGCCTGGAATCAGGCTGGCGTCGGTGGCATTGCCCGGCGTGCCATAGTGCAGGTTGTCGCCGATCGCGGTGAAGGCGAACTCGGTCATGTTGGTCTTGCCGAGAATGACCGCGCCCGCCTGGCGCAGCCTCCGCACGATCACCGCATCTCGCGCGGCAGGTGCCGCTTCGGCGCGGATCAGCGACCCCGCCGTGGTCGGCTCACCGGCGACGTCGAACAGATCCTTGATCGAAACGATGCGCCCGTCGAGCGGGCCAAGGCTGACGCCGGCCTTGCGGCGAGCATCGGACGCGTCGGCGGCTGCCCGCGCGGCCACGGCATAGAGCTTGGTGTAGACCCGCTCCTCGGCTGCGCGATTGGCAAGACGTGACAGGATGATTTCGAGACGATCGCGGACGGATTGCATTTTCGATGTCGGACCTTGCAAATTTGCAACGTCTTTTAGACGCGCGGCCTGATGTTGGGCCGGCAAAGGGATAGCCCGGCAAGCGTGCTTTTGCACCCTGCCAGCGATGGGAAGATGCTGATGCTGTACAAAGGCAGCTGCCACTGCGGCAAGGTGGCATTCGAGGTCAAGGGGGAGATCGGCGGCGCGGTGCGCTGCAACTGCTCGATCTGCGCGCGCAAGGGCGCGCTGCTGTGGGCGGTGCCGCATGAGAAGCTCAGTCTGGTCGCCTGGGGCGACGACCTCGGCCGCTACACCTTCGGCAAGGCTCAAATCGCGCATCGCTTCTGCCGGACCTGCGGAATCCACCCCTTCGCCGAGGATGTCGGCGAAAGCGGCGAGCGCACGGCCTATATCAACATCAACTGCCTCGACGACGTCGACGTCGCCAGCATCGAGGTGTTCGAGTTCGACGGTCGCGCCGCCTAGGCGGCGGGTCGATTACAGGGCTTGACTGAGATCAAGGGCTGTTCCCGAGCCGCCGCTATCTTGCCTGTGAGTTTATTCGAGAGGGCACGATGAACAGGCGAACTATGCTCGTGGGTGCAGGCGCCGCGCTTCTCGCGGCCGGCTCCGGCGCCGCTGCCTGGCGATCGGCCGTCGGGTCGATGGCCCAGTATGAGGCCTTCGCCGCCGGATTGCGCGACCGCCTGACGCCCGATCTTGAGGCCGTCGTCCGTTACGCAACCTTGGCGGCCAATAGCCATAATACGCAGCCCTGGCGGTTCCAGCTTGAAGGGCAAGCAATCGAGATCCGGCCTGACCTTCAGAGGCGGACCCCGGTGGTCGACCCTGACGATCATCATCTCTATGTCAGCCTGGGATGCGCCTCGGCCAATCTCATGCTCGCCGCGGCGGCGACTGGCCGAACCGGCGAGGCTTCGCTTACGGCCGACGGCAAGGGAATCCGTTACGATTACCTCGTGGGCGAGGCGAAAGCGGACCCGTTGGCCGACGCCATTCCGAAACGCCAATCGACGCGCGCCGAGTATGATGGCCGCGCCTCCCCTGCCGCGGATCTCGACGAACTTGAGCGCGCAGCCGCGATACCGGGCGTGAGCCTGGCGCTTGTCACCGATCGGACGCGGATGAAGCAGGTGCGGGATCTCGTCCTTGCCGGCAATGAAGACCAGATGAACGACCCCGCATTCATGCGTGAGCTGAAGGAGTGGATACGCTTCAACCCGCGCAGCGCGACGGCAAGCGGCGATGGACTCTTCTCAGCCGCGAGCGGCAACCCGGTACTGCCGACCAGCCTGGGCCGGATCGCCCTGGACCGGCTGTTCAGCGTCGCCCAGGAGAATGAGAAATACGCCCGTCAGATTGACTCATCGGCAGGGGTGGCGATCTTCTTTGCCGAGCGGCCGGACCACGACCACTGGATCAGGATCGGCCAGGCGTGCCAGCGCTTCGCCTTGGCGGCGACGAGCCTGGGACTTAAGCTCGCCTTCATCAATCAGCCTGTCGAGGTCGCTCGCCTGCGTGCCGACCTGGCGGCGATTGTCGGCGAGACCCGCAGGCCGGATATCGTGATGCGCTTCGGTTATGGGCCGGCCTTGCCGTTTTCGCCAAGGAGGCCGGTGGCTTCGGTCATCGTATGATGGTGGGTGGTTGAGATGGTCAGAGGCGGTTGACCCGTCAGCCAGACTGCAGACACCTCATACCAGGCCGGCACGGCGCGTCGGCCGGAGCCTGAAGGCCCGGATCGATGCGACAGAAATTGTTCCGACCGGACTACTCGGCCTGCTTCGGGCCCCTTGCGAAAGCCACCAGCGCCGCGAGCAAGGTCGCCATAGGCGAAGGCGCTCGCAATAGCCGCATGATCGACAAGGAGGCCGCCGACGATGGCGCGAAGCGCGATCACCACCTGGAAGGTGGCGACCATCAGGCCCCCGGCGCTCTCGGCCTGGTCGGGCGCGGCGCGCACCAGCCAGGTCTGCAGGCCGACCGGCACGCCGCCGAAGGCAAAGCCCCAGGCGGTGACGGCGACAGCCGCCGCGATAGGTGAGGCGCCGAGCACAAGCAGTGCCGCAGCCGACAAGGCGATGAGCAGCGGCGCCAGCCCGACCGCCAGCTTCACGTTGTCCTCGGCATGGATGGCGCCTGTGGCGGGCTCGGTCATGACAAATCTCCGTGGAGTTGCGGCGCACATCGGGACTGCAGCGCAACACAGGGAGTGACTACCTGGAGTTTCAATGCTATAAACACCAAAATGAATTACAATTCGTCCAAATCCGTTCTGGCGACGTCGGGCGACCCGCTCACCGACATGTTGCGCGGTTTGCGCCTCGACGGCGTCGACTATGGCCGCTGCGTGCTGGGCCATTTCCTTTCCCGCGCAAAAGGCCGCGCGCTTCCATTTCATCGGCCAGCAGGGCTGCTGGCTGTTTTCGCCGGCCAAGGAATGGATAGAGCTCTCGGTCGGCGACGCGCTGCTGATCCCGCGCAGCGACGAGCATGTGCTGGCGAGCGCGCCAGGCGTGCCGCCGGTGCCGATCGGCCGCTACACGATCGAGCCGGTATGCGAGAATATCTACGACGTCTCAAATGGCTGCGACAGCCGCAAGACCTTGCTGTTTTGCGGCAGCATGCATTTCAACCTCGACGGCTCGCATCCGCTGCTGGAGATGATGCCCGACCTGATGCAGGCGCATGAGCTGATGGCGAACGCGCCCGGCATCCAGCATCTGCTCGATGCCATGGCCGGCGAGGTGACGATGGACCGCGTCGGCTCAGGCGGCATTCTTGCCCGCCTGGCCGACGTGCTTGCCGCCACCATCATCCGCTCCTGGGTAGAGAATGGCTGCGGCGACGCCTCCGGATGGATCGCCGCCGTGCGCAACCCGGATGTCGGCAAGGTGCTTGCCGCCATCCATCTGTGGCCGGAGGGCGACTGGACGGTCGAGGCGCTGGCCAGGATGATGGGCGCCTCGCGCTCCGCCTTCGCGCAGCGCTTTGCCACCGTGGTCGGCGAGACGCCGGCTAAATATGTCCTGCGCGTGCGCATGCATCAGGCGCGGCAATGGCTTGGCCGCGACGGCATGCGGGTTTCGGTCGCGGCGTCGAGATTGGGCTACGACTCGGAGGCCTCATTCAGCCCCGCCTTCAAGCGGGTGATGGGCGTGGCGCCGAGCCATTTCCGTCGCACCGGCGGCGAGCAATCTGACTGACACCAGGCAGGCGACTGCCGCACACTGGAGGAATTGCCAAATCTTTTGGACGACGCGTCATTCCTCGCCGACTGAGGTCGCCTAAGCTGGCTGGTGGAGGAAACCGCCATGCCCAATCATCTCGCATCGCTTGCGCTTGCCGTCGCCGCCATCCTGCCGAGCCGGGCTTTCGCGCTCGAGGACAGCTACCTGCCTGCCGACAAGATTCCTTATGCCGTCGAGGCGCCGGGCCAGCCGCAGCGGCTCGGTCCGCTATGGGGCGAGCGCGCGAAAGGACCGGCCGGCACGCTGCTGAAAGTCCCCGGCAACTGGCGCGCGCCCGTCCACGCCCACACGGCCGATTATCGCGCCGTGGTGATCAAGGGGCTCTGGGCGCACTGGCAGATGCAAGGCGGCGAAGCGACCAAGGTCGAGTTGTCGCCCGGCTCCTACTGGACCCAGAAGGCCAACGAGATGCATGACGACGCCTGCCTGTCGGACACCGAATGCGTCATCCTTCTGATCAATGACACGCCTTACGAGACCTATCTGCCGAAGTAGCGCAAGCGTCGGCCGGCGAAATCTTTCGGGCGAAGCAGCAGCCTCGTCAGCCCGCATGCCGCAGGCTGACGCCGCTGCCCTTGTCGAACAGCACCACCTTGTCGGGATTCCAGGCAAAGCGCACGGCCTGTTCGATCGAGACATCGGTCCTGGCTGGGACGGTGGCGCGCAGCATCGTGTCGCCGACCCTGAGCGTCAGGATCTTCTCCACGCCATGGTTCTCGACATCGTGGACACGCGCTTCCACCGGCGCGCCGCTCTCCAGATGGACATCCTCCGGGCGGATACCGAAGACGAGCGGCCGACCGTCGGTCGCGCCGCTCGTCCTGCCCCCGCCGAAACTCTTTGCCTCAGTTGAAAGCGGCAGCTCGAAATTCACCGGCGCCATCACCGCGCGGTCGTTGACCAGCTTGCCGTCGATGAGGTTCATCGGCGGCGAGCCGACGAAGCTCGCGACATAGGTGTCGCGCGGATTGTTGTAGATCTCATGCGGCGTGCCGGTCTGGACGATGCGGCCATGGTTGAGCACGCCGACCTTGTCGCCCATCGACATGGCCTCGATCTGGTCATGCGTGACGAACAGGAACGTGGCGCCAAGCTGCATCTGCAGGTTCTTCAATTCCGTGCGCAGCGCCTCGCGCAGCTTGGCGTCGAGCGCAGACAGCGGCTCGTCCATCAGGAACACGCGCGGCTTGCGCACGATGGCGCGGCCGATCGAGACGCGCTGCATCTCGCCGCCGGAAAGTCGGTCGGTCTTGCGGTCGAGCAGATGCTCGATCCTGAGCGTGCGGGCGGCGCGCGCGACGCGGTCCTTGATCTCGGCATCCGGCAGCCGGCGGATCTTCGGTTTCAGCGGAAATTCGAGGTTCTGTCGCACCGTATAGCGCGGATAAAGCGAATATTGCTGCAGCACCAGCGCGACGTCGCGTTCGGCCGCGCCCCAGTCGGCAACGTCGACGCCGTCGATGAAGACCTGGCCCTCAGTCGGCTTATCGAGCCCGGCGATCAGGCGCAGCGTCGTCGTCTTGCCGGCGCCGGTTTCGCCGAGCAGCACGAAGAACTCGCCGTCGGCAATGTCGAGATTGAGCCCGGTCAGCGCGGTATGGCCGCCGAATTTCTTGGTGATGTTCTTGAGCTCGATATGGGCCATGTCTACTGTCTCATTTCCATTTCGAGGGTTATCAGCCCTCTGCTATGGCTCCGGGCGTTCGATGGTTCGAAAGGCGAAATCGTTGGCCTTTCGTGTTCTTCGGCCATCACAATCTCACCCCCAGCGACTTGCCGCTTGCCGTGTCGAAGAAATGCGCCTGCTCCGGATCGATGCGGACATGGACCTTCTCGCCCGGCCCCGAAACGTAACCGGCTTTGGTGCGCGCGCGCAGCATCGTGGAGCCGACCTTGAGGTCGACGATGTCGAAGGATCCCAGCGGCTCGATGATGCTCGCCTCGACCGGCATGTAGCCGGACGCCGCATCGTGCCGGACGAGCACGCCCTCCGGCCGGATGCCGAGCGTCAGGCCACCGTTGGAATGCCCGTTGAGCTTGGACAGGAGCCGGTGGGGGAACTCGAAGCCCGCCGGCGCGCCGCCGACCGTCACGGAAGCGGCGCCGGGCCTATCCGCGACGCGGGCCTCGGCGATGTTCATCACCGGGCTGCCGACGAATTGCGCCACGAACAAGTTCGCCGGGTGCGAATAGACCTCGTCCGGCGTGCCGACCTGCTGAATGAAGCCCTCATGCATGATGACGATGCGGTCGGCGAGGCTCATCGCCTCGATCTGGTCGTGGGTGACGTAGATCGTGGTCGATCCCTGCTTGACGTGCAGGCGCTTGATCTCGGCCCGCATCTCCTCGCGCAGCTTGGCGTCGAGCGCGCCGATGGGCTCGTCCATCAGCATGGCCTTCGGCCGCCGCACCAGCGCACGGCCAATCGCCACGCGCTGCATGTCGCCGCCCGAAAGCGCCGACGGCCGCTTGTCGAGCAGGTCGGTGATGCGCAGGACCCGGGCGACCTCGCGCACGGACTTGTCGACCTCGCCGCTGCTCATGCGCGTGGCGCGCAGCGGAAAGGCGACGTTCTCGAACACCGTCATATGCGGGTAGAGCGAGAAGGACTGGAACACCATGGCGATGTCGCGGTCGGCGGCCTTGAGGTGCTGCACCGGCTTGCCGTCGATCAGGATGTCGCCCTTGTCGATCGTCTCCAGCCCCGCGACCGCACGCAGCGTCGTGGTCTTGCCGCAGCCGGACTGGCCAAGCAGCACGATGAACTCGTTGTCGGCGATGGCAAGGTTCAAATTGTGGATGACCTGGACGGCACCGAAGAATTTCTCGATGCCGCGAAGTTCGATCTGCGTCACTGCCGGGCTCCCTCATGCGTCGCGGCGCCGGTTTCCTCGCTCTGCTCCGGCGCGATCTTGGACGTGATGTTGAAGCCGATCAGCCCGATCAGGATGATCGTCACGCCGTAGGAATGCAGGTTGAGGCTCCATGGCTGGCAGAGCGCGATGATGCCGAGCACCATCATGATCTGCGAGGCCGGCAAAAGGTACTTCTCGTTGACGGCGCGGAAACTCATTTGCGGATCGCTCCGAACGTCACGCCGCGAAGCAGATGGTTGCGCAGCAGGAAGGTGAAGATCGCCACCGGCAAGAGGAACAGGAAGGTGCCGGCTGCGATCGTGGTCCAATCCGGCAGACCGGAGCCGATCTGCGACGGGATGAAGGGCGGCGCCGTCTGGGCGCGCCGGTTGGTCATGATCAGCGCGAAGGCATATTCGTTCCAGGCGGTGATGAAGCAGAACACGGCCGTGGCGGCGATGCCGGTCGCCGCTTCCGGCAGCACGATCTTGAAGAAGGCCTGCATGCGCGTGTAGCCGTCGACGAGCGCTGCCTCCTCATATTCCTTCGGGATCTCGTCCATGAAGCCTTTCATCAGCCAGACCGAGAAGGACAGGTTGAACGCGACGTAGAGGATGATCAGCCCGATATGCGAGTCGTTGAGGCCGACCATGCGGTACATCAGGAACATCGGGATGGCGACCACCACCGGCGGCAGCATGCGCGTCGACAGGATGAAGAACAAAAGATCCGCCTCGCCGGCGATCTTGAAGCGGGAGAAGCCGTAGGCGGTGAAGGTTCCCATGCCCACCGCCAGCACCGTGCTGATAACCGCCACGATCAGGCTGTTCGTGAACCGGTCGGGATATTGCGAAAGCTGCACATCCTTGCCGACCTTCAGCACCCGCTCGCCGCCGTCATAGATGCGTTTTTCCCACCACGGCGCGGCCTCGTAGACTTGCGGGTCGACGGGCTTCTGCATCTGCACACGCTTGGTGAAGAGACGCACGAACGGCGTCACCTCCGGCTCGAACAGCACGGTCGGCGGCACGCTGACGGCGAGTTCCTTCGGCTTGAACGCCGTCGAGGCGATCCAGTAGATCGGCGCCAGGAAGATCAGCGTCGCGACCAGCACGGCGGCGATTGCCGCGCGGTTGAAAGCGACTTCGGAAGAAGTGCGGACGGCGGCCATCTCAGCGCTCCTTCACCTTGTTGAGATACTTCACGTAGAGGTTGGTGATGGCCAGCACCATGATCAGCACGATGTAGGCCAGCGCGCAGGACTTGCCCGTATCCCACTGCTGGAAGGCCTGCTTGTAGAGCCGGATCGCGATCAGCTCGGCGGTCGGCTGGGTTGTCATCGTGTAGGCGATGTCGAAGGTCTTGAAGGCCTCCATGGTGCGGAAGATCAGCGCGATCAGGAGGATCGGCGAGACCAGCGGCAAGGTGATGCGAGTGAAGGTGTACCACCATCCGGCGCGGTCGATCGCGGCGGCCTCGTAGAGATGCTGCGGCACCGCCGACAGGCCGGCGAGCGACAAAAGCATCACGAAGGGCGACCACATCCATATGTCGGTGATCGCGACCGCGTAGAGCGCGCTGTCGGGATTGGAGAGCCAGGCGAAGTCGCCAAGCCCGAAGACATAGTTGATCGGGCCCCAGGACGGGCTGTAGAGCAGTTGCCAGAACAGGCCGACGACCGCCGCCGACATCATCATCGGCAACAAAAGCAGCGTGGTGATCAGGCCCTTCATCGGAAAGGAGCGGTTGAGCAGAAGCGCGAGGCCGAAGCCGACGACCATCTGACCCGCCACGGAAACGATGACGTATTTCGCCGTGATGACGAAGTTGGACCAGATGTGGTCGTCGCTGAGCAACTCGCGATAATTCTGCAGGCCGACGAACTGCCACGGCTCGCTCCGGTTCGCGGCGAAGTTCGTGAAGGAATAGCCGAGCGAGTAGATCAGCGGAAAAATGTTGAAGACGATCAGAAAGACCAGCGTCGGGATGATGAACAGGTTGCGGATGGTGAGATCCGACCAGCCGCGAGCGGCAGCCCTGGACGCGGGATCGAGATTGGTAAGGGCTACCGAAGCCAACTTTGTCTCCTGAAAACAGGAATGCCGGAGGGGAAACCCTCCTCCGGCATTCTGACTGCGATGCTACTTGTAGCGGTTGTACTTGGTGAAGGTCGCCTTCCAGTCGGCGGCGGTCTTGTCGAGCGCCTCCTGGGCGGTGCCCTTGCCGCCGACCACGAACGGATAGATGTTCTGGTTCAGCTGATCGAGCACTTCGGCGTATTCAGGCGTTGCCCAGAAGTCCTTGACCATGAACATCGTGTCGTAGAACGCCTTGTTGTAGGGCGTCGCGTTCTGGAAGGCGTCCGACTTCAGCACGGCCTGGCTGCAGGTGTAGCCGCCGAGCTCGGCCCACTTCTTCTGGGTCTCGTCCTTGATGAACCATTCGAGGAACTTCATCGCCTCGTCCTTGTTCTTCGAGTACGAGACGACGGAGATGCCCTGGCCGCCGAGAGCGGCGAAGCGCTTGCCGTCCGGACCGGCCGGGTTGGCGAAGAAGCCGGTGACGTCGGCATAGGGATTGGTGGCCTTGTTCACCAGCGGCGGGAAGAAGGCGAAGAAGTTCATGCTCATCGCGGCGAGGCCGCCGGTGATCGCCTGATTGTCTTCCACGAAGAAGGTCTTGCCCCAGCCGGGAGGCGTGAACTTGTAGAGTTCCTTATACATGTCGAGGCCGGCGGCGGCCTCTTTCGAATTGGTGATGCCGTCGACCTTGTAGGTGGCATAGTCGCCGAGATCGCCGCCATAGCTGAAGATGGCGCTTTCGACGCCCATCGCCATCGCGTCATAGGAATTGTCGGTATAGATGGCGACGCCGTAGCGCTTCTGGTCTGGACGATGGAAGAACTCGGCGATGTCGCGCAGCTGTGCGTAGGTCGCCGGCACGGCGAGGTCGTAGCCGTACTTCGCCTTGAAGGCCTCCTTCTCCTTCGGGTCCTCGAACCAGTCCTTGCGATAGGACCAGCCGATCGCGTCGCCTTCCAGCGGGATCGCCCAGTATTTGCCGGACCCGCCGGGATATTCGGCATAGTATTTGATGGTCGCCGGCGCCATCACGTCATTGAGCTTGTGCTGGTTGAAGAAGTCGGTGAGGTCGACATAGTGGCCTTGCGTCGAACCGGCGCCGAGCCATTGCGAGTCGCCGACGACCATATCGTAGGCGTCGCCATGCGCGTTGAATTCGGTGAAGGCCTTGGTCTGGAAGTCGGGCCACGGCGTGGTCTGAACCGTGACCTTCACGCCGGTCTCGGCTGTGTAGTCGTTGACGAGCTCCTGCAGGTAGTTCGCCGGATCCCATTCCGCCCAGAAGATGGTGAGTTCCTTGTCCTGCGCGCGGACGGATGTCCCGCAGGCAAGTGCCAGCCCGATACCAGCGATCACGCTGGTCACTATCTTGCGCATAGTTTTCCTCCCTTGTGCGCATTCCACCGTGTCATGCGAGCCGGCGGTGAGGCCGACCCTGGTAGTTCCTCCTGTGATGCGCCTCCCCGGTTTCAGGCTCCTCGCCCTGCCGGAAATGGATCGCAGCCTTGACTTTCGCTCCGCGTTGCCGATCCTAATCTGGTATTACCAATTTTCGCTTGGCGTCAAGCGCTTTCTTGAGCGGCCCATAGCAGCTGAACAAGCGGATCATCACGATATCTGGCTGTTTTCCCTCGTTTTTCCTACTCTGCGATATGAGGAGCCCTTGTCACGGGCCATCCACCGCAACTAACATTCGAAACTCGCTTCACGATCTGGTCGAACCAGATTTAAGCGGCTGTCGCCTTTGACGCTGCCGCCATTCCTGCTCATGTCGCCCCTGATTCCGCCATTGCCGCCCGCACCAGCGCGCCCGCCGCCCATTGCGCCACTGACATCATTTCCGCGCTGTCCAGCCCCCAGATGTCCTTCAACACCGTGACCACTTCGACGCCGAACACCAGCGACAGCGCCTGCGCCAGGCGCCTGAACTGACGCGGCTTCAAGCGGCCCTTGAGCGGCGCGATCGCATCCTTCAGCAGGTCGACGCGATGGCCGCGCGTGAAAGCGGGCTCGGATCCGAGCGTGCCGGCCTGGCGCCGCGCCCATTGGTCGAGGGACAGCTTCAGCGCCGCCTTGAACGTCGCCTCGAAGGCCTCGATGCGCGGCATCGCGGTGGCGAAGAGATCCGCCACGCGCCGTTCGGCATCATCGGAGGCCGACTTCCAGGTGAGGATCGGGCCGAGCGCTTCATCGACCACGGCCTGCACCAGCGCCGCCTGGCTCGGGAAATACCGGTAGGCGGTTGCGCGTGACACCTCCGCCGCCTCCGCGACCTCGCTGACCGAGGGTGTCATGCCGGACTGCATCAGCCGCGTCGCCGTTTCCAGCATCAGCCGCCTGGTGCGGGCGCGCGCCCCCTTCTCGACGGCAGGCGCCTGGGCGACCTCATCCTTGGCGACGGCTTGTTGACGTGAGACATCCATATCAATACGATACGCGCGTCTCAAAAATTTGCAATGGCGCAACGCCGGGCAAATGACGGGGTCCCCACCAGCGATGAGGCTTTGCCGAGGAGCTTACGGGTGGGGCAAAAAATTAGGTCCCCACCAGCGACGAGGCCTTTGCCGAGGAGCTTAAGGGTGGGCGCAAGAAAGGCAGGCGGCAAAGCCGACCATGCCGGACGACGGGGAAACGCGCATGAAGCGCATCTATGTGGTCGGCACCGCCGATACCAAAGGCGAGGAGCTTGCCTTCCTGGCCGATGCCGTCGCTGCTGCGGGTGGCGCGGTCGTGCGTGTCGATATCGGCACGCGGGGCGCGACGGTCCCGGTCGATATCCCGGCCAGCGAGATCGCCGCGTATCATCCCAAGGGAGCCCAGGCGGTTCTGGGCACCGATGACCGCGGCACCGCCGTTGCCGGCATGGGCGTCGCTTTCGCCGGTTTCATCCGATCGCGCGACGACATCGCCGGCGTGATCGGCATCGGCGGCGGCGGCGGCACCTCGATCGTCACCGCCGGCATGCGCGCGCTGCCGCTCGGCGTACCCAAGATCATGGTCTCGACGCTGGCTTCCGGCGACACCGCGCCTTACGTCGACGTGTCCGACATCATCATGATGCCGTCGGTCACCGACATGGCGGGACTGAACAGGCTCTCCCGCGTTGTGTTGCACAATGCCGCCCAGGCGATCGCCGGCATGGCCGCAAAGCCGGCCCCAGCCGCCGCCGGCAAGCCGGCGCTCGGGCTCACCATGTTCGGCGTCACCACGCCTTGCGTGACCGCGATCGTCGAGCGCCTGCGCGCCGACTATGACTGCATGGTCTTTCACGCCACCGGCACCGGCGGCCGCTCGATGGAGAAGCTCGCCGACAGCGGCCTGCTGGCCGGCGTCCTCGACATCACCACGACCGAGGTCTGCGACCTGTTGCTCGGCGGCGTGCTGCCGGCGACCGAAGATCGCTTCGGCGCCATCGCCCGCACGAAATTGCCCTATGTCGGCTCGGTGGGCGCGCTCGACATGGTGAACTTCTGGGCGCCGACGACCATCCCCGAAAAACATCGTGGGCGACTGTTCTACGAGCACAATCCCAATGTCACGCTGATGCGCACCACGGCCGACGAATGCCGCCGGATCGGTGAATGGATCGGTGGCCGCCTCGCCCGCTGCGACGGTCCGGTCCGTTTCCTGATCCCCGAAAAGGGGGTCTCGGCGCTGGACATAGAAGGCGGCGCCTTTTTCGACGCGGAGGCCGATCAAGCGCTGTTCGACGCCATCGAGCGCACGATCCTGCCGACCAGGGACCGCATCGTGACGCGCCTGCCGCTGCACATCAACGATCCCGCCTTCGCCAAGGCCGCGGCCGAGGCATTCCTCGACATCGCCAGGAAGTGAGACAGACAAGCATGGTCGCCATCCCGCGCAAAACGATCCTGGAGAAATTCGGCAAGATGATCGCCGACGGCGTGCCGATCGTCGGCGGCGGCGCCGGCACCGGCCTGTCGGCCAAGGCCGAGGAAGCCGGCGGCATCGACCTGATCATCATTTACAATTCGGGCCGCTACCGCATGGCCGGACGCGGCTCGGCCGCCGGCCTGCTCGCCTATGGCAACGCCAACGAGATCGTCAAGGAAATGGCCTATGAGGTGCTGCCGGTGGTGAAGAAGACGCCGGTGCTGGCCGGCGTCAACGGCACCGATCCCTTCGTCATCATGCCGCTGCTGCTTTCCGAGCTGAAGACGATGGGCTTTTCCGGCGTGCAGAACTTTCCGACCGTCGGCCTGTTCGTCGGCACCATGCGCCAGAGCTTCGAGGAGACCGGCATGGGTTTTGGCCTCGAGGTCGACATGATCGCCGAAGCGCACAAGCTCGACCTGCTCACCACCCCTTATGTCTTCAATCCCGACGAGGCGCGCGCCATGACCAGGGCCGGCGCCGACATCATCGTCGCCCATATGGGTGTGACGACCGGCGGCTCGATCGGCGCCACCTCGACGAAGACGCTCGACGCCTGCGTCAAGGAGATCGACGCTATCGCCGATGCCGCGCGCTCGGTGCGCAAGGATGTCATTCTGCTCTGCCATGGCGGGCCGATCTCGATGCCCGCCGACGCCCGCTACATCCTCGAGCGCTGCGAGGGGCTGCACGGCTTCTATGGCGCGAGCTCGATGGAACGGCTGCCGGCCGAGGCGGCGATCGCCAGGCAGACGGCGGATTTCAAGGCTATTACGAAAACGAAGGGATGAGGCAATGGCCGACAGAAGCAAGGTGTTCGTCTACCCGAAGGATGTCAGCGCCTTCGGTTTCGACTGGGGCAGACTGTCACTGACCGTCGCGCCGGAGGTGAACGGCGCCGAACGCTTTTCAGGCGGCGTGGTCGATCTGCCGCCCGGCCAGGGCCACACCCGCCACAACCACCCCGGCGCCGAGGAGATCATCTTCGTCATCTCCGGCCATGGCGAGCAGATGGTGGAGGACGAGAAGGGCAATCCGGTTGTGGCGAAGGTCGGCCCCGGCTGCACCATCTACGTGCCGGAAAGCCGCTTCCACTCGACGCTCAACACCGGCGACCAGCCGATGCAGCTCTTCGTCGTCTATTCGCCGGCCGGCCCGGAACTGGCGCTGCGGGAGTTGCCGGACTTCAGGCTGCTGCCGGCGGGTCAGTAACGGTCTTTCCTTCTCCCCGTTCTACAGGGAGAAGGTGCCCGAAGGGCAGATGAGGGGCAGCGCCAACCTTCTGCTTAAGAAACCCCACCCCGGTTCCACCCGCGCCCGCGATCGCCGAACATCACATAACCGCTGTCCGTCACCGCGACCGTGTCCTCCAGCTTGATGAAGCCGCGTGTCGGGTGGAGCATGGTCGTCTCGACCGAGAGCACCATGTTCTTTTCCAGCGGCTTGGCCGCATAGGTGCCTTCATAGGCGACCGGATGGTTGGTCATCAGGAACGGCGCCTCATGCGTGATCAGGCCCATACCGTGGGCGAAGAAATCCGTGTAGGCCGCAACCTTGGACGCCTTCAGCACGCTTTCCGCATGCGAAATCATGTCGCCGCCGAGCGTGCCGGCTTTGACCCTGGAAAAGGCCGCCTGCTGCACGGTTTCGACCTCGGCCAGCAGATCCTCCAGCTCGGCATCGGGCTCGCCGAGCACGCCCATGCGGCAAAGGTCGCCGATATAGCCGTGATAATTGCCGCCGGAATCGATCGACAGCACCTCGCCCTTCTTCCATGCCTGGCTGGACGCCGCGCGGTTGTGGCTTGAGCCCAGCGTCAGCAGGCAATATTCGAAATGCGCGCCGCGATTGGTCTCCTCGCGCCTCAGCCGCTCGATGATGTCGGTCTTGCTCGTGCCCTCGCGCGCCCAGGCGATCGTTGCCAGCATGGAATCGGTGATCAGCTCGGAGGCGATGCGCAGCTGTTCCAGCTCGGCCTCGGTCTTGATGGCGCGCATCGTCTCGAGCATGCCGGTCGCATCGATCAGCTTGGCATCTGGCAGCGCCTTGCGGATCAGCATATAGGCGTCGGACGGCAGGAAGCCGGGCTCGATGCCGATGCGCGCCGCAGACTTCCCGGTCTGGCGCAGATGCTCCACCGCCAGATTGGCGGCATCGAGCGTGCCCCAGCAGGCGGTATGCAAGGTCGGCGTCCAGAACGGATGGTTCTGATGCTCGCCGCCTTCCATCTTGTTGCCGATATAGGCCGCATGCTCCGGCCCGCCCTTCTCGTAAAGCACGATCGGCAGGTAACGGCTGTGGCCGATCGCATCCATGGCGGCGAAGAAGATGAACTTGTAGCCGCCGAGCAGATATTGCGTGTTGTGCTTGGAGGTGGCGAACAGCACGTCGATGCCGGCCTCTTCCATCAGCCGGTCCACCCGCGCCTCGTCGAAGGGAATGCTGCTGACCTCGGTCTTGCCCGGAGCGATGTTCATCTGCCTCTCCCTGTTTTTCATCGGCCGCAGGAGCGCCGAACGTTATGATTTATGGCTGTCGGCCAAATCTGCATCATTTTGGCTACTCTGGTCCAGCCAGAACTGATCAGTTTCGTGCCAAAGGCGGTGTATATCCGACTCTCTATCCCGCCGCCCTATAATCTGGTCCTACCAGATAAAAGTATGAGAGGTTCTTTGGGCCGGCTGGTCCAGCGGACGGAAATTTCAAAGCCAAGCCATGATGCGCCAAATCCGTCTCTGGCGAAACCTTTGCCAAGGGCCATAATCACGCGATTGGCGCGCCTGCGACGGCGCGAAGAGGGGAGTTTGAACGATGTCCGAATTGACGATTTCACGCCGCGGCCTGCTGGCCGGTTCGGCGCTGCTGCTGGCCTCGACCGCGCTGCCGGCCATCGGCTTCGCGCAGACGCCGAAGAAAGGCGGACGCCTCGTGCTGGCCGCCGATTCCGAACCGCGCAACCTCAACCCGGCGATCGTTGCCTCCAACGGCGTCTTCTTCATTTCCAGCAAGATCGTCGAGACGCTGGCCGAGGCCTCTTTCGACGGCAAGGACGGGCTTCAGCCGCGCCTCGCGCTTTCCTGGGAAGGTGCGGCCGACGGCCTGTCGGTGACCTTCAAGCTGCGCGATGGCGTCAAATGGCATGACGGCAAGCCCTTCACCTCCGCCGACGTCGCCTTCTCCGCGCTGCAGATCTGGAAGCCGTTGCAAAATCTCGGCCGCACCGTGTTCAAGGACCTCGAAGCCGTCGATACGCCAGACGAGCTGACGGCCGTCTTCACATTCGCCGAGCCGACGCCGTTCCAGCTCATCCGCAACGCGCTGCCGGCGCTGTCGAGCGTCGTGCCGAAGCACGTTTATGAAAACGGCAAGATCGAGGACAACCCGGCCAACAATGCGCCAGTCGGCACCGGTCCGTTCAAATTCGCCGAATACAAGGCCGGGCAATATTACCGGCTGACGAGAAACGACGCCTATTGGGGCAAGGACGAGCCCTATCTCGACGAGATCGTCTACCAGGTGCTCCCCGATCGCACGTCCGCCGCGGCTGCGCTAGAAGCGGAAGAGATACAGCTCGCCGCCTTCTCCGCCGTTCCGCTCGCCGATCTCGACCGCATCTCCAAGGTGCCGGGCCTGAAGGTCATCACCAAGGGCTATGAGGGGCTGACCTACCAGCTCGTCGTCGAGATCAACCACCGCCGCAAGGAGCTGGCCGATCTGAAAGTGCGACAGGCCATTGCCCATGCCATCGACAAGGATTTCGTCGTCAAGACGATCTTCCTCGGCTATGCCGCGACCGCGACCGGCCCGGTGCCGAAGAACGACCCGCAATTCTACACTGCCGACGTGCCGACCTATCCTTTCGACGTCGCCAAGGCCAACGCTCTGCTGGACGAGGCCGGCTACAAGCGCGCCGACGACGGCAAGCGCTTTGCGCTGAAGCTTTTGCCGGCACCTTATTTCAACGAGACGAAGCAGTTCGGCGATTACCTACGCCAGGCGCTGGCGGCGATCGGCATCGACGCCCAGATCGTCAACAACGACTCGGCGGCCCACATCAAGGCCGTCTACACCGACCATGCCTTCGACCTCGCCGTCGGCCCGCCGGTATTCCGCGGCGACCCGGCGATCTCGACCACCATCCTGGTGCAGAGCGGCATTCCCGACGGCGTGCCCTTCTCCAACCAGGGCGGCTACAAGAACGCCGAGCTAGACGCAATAATCGTCAAGGCGTCCGAGACGCTCGATACCGCCGCCCGCACCGAGCTCTACAAGGAGTTTCAGAAAAACGTCGCCGCCGACCTGCCGCTAATCAACGTCGCCGAATGGAGTTTCATCAGCGTGGCCCGCGATACGGTGGGCAACATCGCCAACAACCCTCGCTGGGCTGTGTCGAACTGGGCGGACACTTATTTGGAATCGTGACACACTCGCGCGGATGAGAGTTCGTGAAGAAATCGGAATTTGGCCGGAGGCCGCGTTCCGTCACCCCCCTCTCTGTCCTGCCGGACATCTCCCCCTCAAGGGGGGAGATCAGCAGTTCCTCCGTCCCGCCAGTTCTGCAACCTCGAAAATTGGCGAAACCGTTGCTGATAGCCAATCTCCCCCCTTGAGGGGGAGATGTCCGGCAGGACAGAGAGGGGGGCCTGGGCTCGGCTTTTTCAATAGCCAGCGTATCGCCATCCCTTCGGGGCGCGCATGACCCGCGCCCTCACCATCCTCCGCCGTCGCCTCGTCGGCAGCGTCTTCGTGCTGCTCATCGTCGTCATCGGCAGCTTCCTGCTGCTCGAAGCCGCTCCCGGCGACGCGGTCGACGCCTATATCGTCTCGACCGGCGGCGATGCCGGCATGATCGAATTGCTGCGCCACCGCTGGGGCTTGGATCAGTCCGAGCTGACACGGCTGGCGAACTACCTTTGGGCCTTGCTGCATCTCGATCTCGGCCAGTCCGTCACGTTCTCGCGGCCGATCCGCGACGTCATTCTCGAGCGTCTGCCGACCACACTGATCCTGATGGGCAGCGCCACCGCGCTCTCCTTCGGCCTTGGCTCGGCACTTGGCATCTATGCCGGCGCGCGGCCCGGCAGCTTCCGCGACCGCTTCCTGTCGATCGGCTCGCTGGCGCTCTATGCCGTGCCCGGCTTCTGGCTCGGCCTCGTGCTCATCGTCGTCTTCGCCGTCGATTTGCGCTGGCTGCCGATCGGCGGCATCGAGACCATCGCCTCCGGCAAAACCGGATTTTCCCGCGCCACCGACATTGCCATCCATCTCGTGCTGCCGGTCTCGGCGCTCGGCTTCATCTATCTCGCGCTCTACCTGCGCATGATGCGCGCCGGCATGGCCGAAGCCTGGCGGCAGGATTTTGTCCTCGCCGCCCGCGCCAGGGGCCTGCCGCGCCGCCGTGTCGTGCTTGCCCATGTAGCCCGCAACGCGCTTCTGCCATTGGTCACCATGCTCGGCCTGCAATCGGCGCAGATGCTGGGCGGCAGCGTCGTCATCGAAAGCGTCTTTGCCGTGCCCGGCCTCGGCCGGCTGGCGCAGGAAGCCGTCGCCGGGCGCGATACGCCGCTGCTGCTCGGCATCATCCTGATCAGCGCCGTTCTCGTCATCCTGATCAACCTTCTGGTCGATCTCGCCTACGCTGTCCTCGATCCGCGCGTCGGCGCCGGCGAGGCGAGCGCATGAAGCGCCTGCGCCGTTTCTTGCACACGCCGGAAGCGATCGCCGGCGCGTTTATCCTCGCCCTCCTCCTCGTCATGGCCTTGACGGCGCCGCTGTTCTTTCCCGGCGATCCGCAGGCCATCGCCGGCCCGGCGCTGCTGCCGCCCTTCCAGGACTGGTCGCTGCCGCTCGGCACCGACCGGCTCGGCCGCGACGTGCTGGCGGAGCTGTTCCATGGCGCCCGTACCTCATTGGCGGTCGGCCTGGCGGCGGCTGCTGCGGCGCTCCTGATCGGCGCCGTGGTCGGCACCTTGGCCGGCTTCGCCGGAGGGCTCGTCGACGAAGCGCTGATGCGCATCACCGACGCCTTCCAGACCGTGCCAAGCTTCCTACTGGCGCTGGCCTTCGTAAGCATCATCGGGCCTTCGCTGGGCGTCGTCGTCGCGGCGATCGCGCTCAGCGCCTGGACCGGGCCGGCGCGCGTCGCCCGCGCGGAAGTGCTGTCGATCCGCGAACGCGACTGTGTCGCCGGCGCCCGCGTCATCGGCATGCACCCGCTTGAAATAGCTTTCCGGGAAGTGTTGCCCAATGCCTTGCCGCCGGTGCTGGCCCTGTCGTCGGTGATCGTCGCCGCCGCGATCCTCACAGAAGCGGCGCTCTCCTTCCTCGGCCTCGGCGACCCCAACCGCGTCACCTGGGGCGGCATGATCGCCGAGGGGCGTGCAGTGCTGCGCACCGCCCCGCTCCTGTCGATCGTCCCGGGCGTCGCACTGATGTTGACGGTGCTCGGCGTCTACCTCGCGGGCGAAGGTGTGGTGGAGAGCACCGCGGTGCGCAGGAGCCTGTCGTGACGGCGTTGCTTTCCATTCGCGATCTGAGAATTGCCTATCGGCGCGACGGCATAGAGGTGCCGGCGCTGAAGGGCGTCAGCCTGGATATGGAGGCTGGCGAGCGCCTGGCAATCATCGGCGAAAGCGGCTCGGGCAAGAGCACGCTGGCACTGGCGGTTGCGGGGTTGTTGGCGCGGGGTAGCGAGATTGACGGGACCATCAATTGGAAGATACCGAAATCGCAAGCGCCTCATTCCTTCGCGCTCCCCTCTGTCCTGCCGGACATCTCCCCCACAAGGGGAGAGATCAGCAGTTCCGCTGCCGGCTCTCCTCCTGCAACGCCCGCGGTTGGCGAAACCGATCGCGACAGCTCAATCTCCCCCCAAGTGGGGGAGATGTCCGGCAGGACAGAGGGGGGCGCCGTAGAGCGCCAGCCTTTCCATCTTCATGATAGACCTCTCCTCCTAGGCCGCGACATCGGCTTCGTCTTCCAGGACCCCTCCTCCAGTCTCGACCCGGTCATGCCGATCGGCAAGCAGATCGCCGAGGTCGCGCGCACCCATCTCGACCTCACTTGGCGCGAAGCCTACGCCAAGGCCAAAACCCTCCTCCAACGCGTCCGCCTCCCTGACCCGGACTCGGCCCTCCACGCCTACCCGCACCAGCTCTCCGGCGGGCAAAAGCAGCGCGTGGCGATCGCCGCGGCAATCGCCGCCGGACCGAAAATCCTGATCGCCGACGAAGCGACCAGCGCGCTCGACACCATCGTCCAGGCCGAGATCGTCGCCCTGATCCGCAGGCTGGTCAGCGAGGACGGCATGACGCTCATCTTCATCAGCCACGACATCGCGCTTGCCGCCTCGCTTGCCGATCGCATCGCGGTGCTGCGCCGTGGCGAACTGATCGAACTCGGCGAGACCAGTCAAATCGTCAACGCGCCGCAGCAAGCCTATACGCGCGCCTTGCTCGACGCTCATCTTGGCCTGGACGCCGAGCCTCAGCTTGACCGACAGGGCACCTCGGCATGAGCGTGCTTGCCGTCACCAATCTCACCAAGCGCTACCATCGCGGCGGCAAGCCTTTCGCGGCAGTCGACGAGGTGTCCTTCGACGTCGGCCCGGCGGAGACGCTGGCGCTCGCCGGCCCATCCGGCAGCGGCAAATCGACCATCGCAAGGCTGGTGCTGCGGCTGATCGAGCCCGATGCCGGCCGCATCGACTTCGAAGGCGCGAATTTCCTCGCACTGTCAGGCGCCGCTTTGCGCGCCCGCCGTGCCCGCCTGCAAATGGTGTTCCAGGATCCGCTCGCCGCCTTCAACCCCCGCGCCACCGTCGCGCGCGTGCTCGACGACCCCTTGCGCATACATGGCATTGCCCCGCGCTCCGAGCGCCCGCACCGAATCGCGGCGCTTTTGGAGCGCGTCGGCCTCGATACCGGCCTCGCTGCCCGCGCCATTCACGAGATTTCCGGCGGCCAGCGACAGCGCGTCGCGATCGCTCGCGCCATCGCCACGCGGCCGTCGCTGATCGTGCTCGACGAGGCCGTCTCGGCCCTCGACGTATCGGTGCGCGGACAGATCCTGGAATTGCTGCTCGACCTGCAACGGCAGGAACGGATCGCCTATCTGTTCATTTCCCATGACCTCGGCGTCATCCGCGCCGTGGCCGACCGCGTCGTCATCCTCGATGCCGGCCGGATCGCCGAAAGCGGCGATGCCCGCGCTGTCATCGCCGATCCGCAGTCGGCAGTCGGCAAGGCGCTGGTGGCAGCCATGCCGAAGCTGATCAGAAACCGACCATGATTCCGCAAAGTGGCAACCGGCTTGCGGACAAGATCATGGTCAAACAACAAAACCAGGACGCACCATGACCGACCCCGCAGCCAGAGCCGAGAAACTGTCGCGCGAGCTCGATTCCGCCTTCCGCAACCGCGCCGACCTCTACCGCCTCTTCCTCGAAGAACTGACCGCCGAGCTCGGCGCCGAAAAGGCCGAGGCGGCTATGATCCGCAGCATCGAGAAGCGCGGCCGGGAAGTCGCCGCGGCGGCCTTCGCCGGCTTCGGTCCCAACGACGCGCCGGCGATCGGCGAGGCCTTCCTCGCCGTCAGTCCGGACGGCGGGCGGATGTATCCGACCCATGTCGAGCGCGGGCCGGACCACATCGCCTTCAAGGTCAAGCGCTGCCCGCTAAAGGATGCGTGGGTGGAAGCAGGCGTCGGCGAGGAGAAACTCGCCACGCTCTGCCGCATCGCCGGCGCCTTCGACCGCGGCCTGTTCGAGGCGACCGGCGTGCGTTTCGACAATGTCACCTGGACGCCGGGCCACGGCTCCGGCTGCTGCCACATCGCGCTGACCAACCGCGACGCCTAAAGCAATTCCAGGAAAAGTGCGCAGCGGGTTTCCGTCCGGAATTGCGCAAAAACAAAGAGACTAGCCGATACAGCCCTAACCTTCGGCAAAGACGTGCAGCTCGCCGCCTGCTTCGTCGATCGCGGCGCGCAGCTCCGCTGCCGGCTCGCTGTCGGTGACGATGTCCGAGATCTCGCTCAGCGCGCAGACGCGCTCCAGGCCGCTGCGGCCGAACTTGTCGTTGGTGACGACCAGCATCGTCGACAGCGACCGCCTCATCATCGCCCGCTTCACCGCCGCCGCGCCCGAGATCATGTCGCTCGGCCCTTCGGCGTTCAGCGCCGAGGCGCCGATGACGGCGACGTCGGCATTGTAGCGGCGCACAAATTCGACCGTGTCCTCGCCGAGCACCGCGGCCTCGCGGCTGTCATAGGTCCCGGGGCAGAGGATGACGCGGAAGCCGGGATTGGCGCCGGCCACCGAGGCGACGCCGATTGAGTTGGTGATGATCGTCAGGTCCCGGCCGTGCTGCGAGAGGCTGCGCGCCACCTCGTAGGTGGTCGATCCACCGTCGATCATCACGATCGAGCCTTTCTCGACCAGTCCGGCCGCACCACGCCCGATGCGGGCCCGCTCCTCGACCATTGTGAGGCCGCGCTCGGCAATCACCGGTTCCGACGTCACCAGCGAAATGGTGGCGCCGCCATAGGTGCGGTTGAGCAGCCCCGCCTCCCCGAGCTCGATGAGATCGCGGCGGATGGTCTCGCCGGCCACGCCGATGCGGCGCGCAAGCTTCGAGATGCGGATCGAGGCGGAGCGCCGGACCTCCGACAGGATCAGCTCATGGCGCTCCTTCTTCGTCAGTCGGCCCGGCTCGATGTTCATCCGCTTTTCCTTCTCGGGATTTCCCTCCCGGCGCAGAGACATTAGCCACGCCAGGGCAAGGAAACCAGCGTCAGTGTCTGAGCCGATCGCGCATCGCATACCACAGCATGCCAAGCACATAGAGCGGGCCGCGCAGCGCCGTGCCTCCGGGAAACGGCAGCGGCGTCAGCGTCGAGAACAGGTCGAGCCGCGAGGCATCGCCCGTGATCGCTTCCGCCAGGAGCTTGCCCGACAGCGTCGACAGGATGACGCCTTTGCCGGAATAGCCATGCGCGAAATAGACCTCGCCATAATGCCCGACATGCGGCAGGCGCGACGTCGTCACCGACACCAGCCCGCCCCAGGCGTGGTCGATGCGGCAGCCCTTGAGTTGCGGAAAGGTCCTTTCCATATGCGGCCGCACGAAGCCGGCGATGTCGGCCGGCGGCGACGGCGTGTAGCGCTCGCCGCCCCCAAACAGCAGGCGGCCGTCCGCCGACATGCGGTAGTAGTTGACCACGAACAGCGTGTCCGAGACCGCGACATTGGCCGGGATGACATTGCGCTCGCCCAACGGCTCGGTGGCAACGATGTAGTTGCCGACCGGCATGATGCGGCTGTTGACGCGCGGCTCCAGCCCTTTGAGCAGCGCATCGCCGGCCAGCACCACATGCCTGGCGCGGACTGAGCCCTTGTCGGTGAAGACCCTGATGGACGGCTCGCGCTCCAGCCGCACCGCAACCGAGTTCTCATGGATGACCACGCCGGCGCCAACCGCGGCGCGCGCAAGCCCCAGCGTGTAGTTGAGCGGATGCATGTGTCCGCCCTGCCTTTCGTAGACCGCGCCTTGATAGGGTGTGTCGACCATCTGCCGCGCCTCAGCCGCCGACAGGATCTCGACATCGGTGAACTTCATCACCTTGGCCAGGCATTCGGCCTCTTCCTCGAAGTCGCGCACATCCGAAGCGCTGACCGCGCCGACCAGATGACCGTTCAGGCGCAAGTCGCATTCGATGCCGTGGCGCTCGATGATGTCGAGCACCAGCCCGCGCGCCTCGAAGGCCAGGTCGAACAGTGCCTTGGCCCGTTCCGGCCCGAAGGACTTGACCAGGCCCTTGGCGCCCTTGCGCAGGCCGGGGATCATCTGGCCGCCATTGCGGCCCGAGGCGCCCCAGCCGATCTTGCCGCCTTCGAGCAGCACCACCTTCAGGCCGCGCTCGGCCGCATGCAGCGCCGCCGAAAGACCGGTGCAGCCGCCGCCCACCACCACCAGGTCGGCATCGACGTCACCGGCAAGTGCTGGATGGTCAGGCGCCGGATTGGCGGTGGCGACATAGTAGGATTTGCCGATATCGAGACCGGAATTGAACCCTGTCGAACGCGAAGCCATGGTCACACCTTGAGCAGCAGGTGGTCGCGTTCCCAGGACGTCACGACGCTCTGGAACAGGTCGAGCTCGACGCTCTTCACGCGCAGATAGGTCTGGAAGAAATCCTCGCCGAGCAACGGCCGCACGGGCTCGCAGGCGGCGAAACGATCGAGCGCTTCCTCCATCGTCTTTGGCAGCGTGCTCTTGCTTTTATAGGCATTGCCGAAGGCCTCTTCCGAGCGCGCGAGCTTCTCCTCAATGCCGAGATAGCCGGCGATCAGCGAGCCGGCCATCGCTAGATAAGGGTTGGCGTCGGCGCCAGGCAGACGGTTCTCGATGCGGCGCGCGGCGCGCCCGCCCAGCGGCACGCGCAGGCCGCAGGAGCGGTTGTCATGCGACCACTCGATGTTGGCCGGAGCGCTGTGGCCGGGGCGGATGCGCCGGTACGAATTCGCATGCGGCGCGAACAGCGGCATGATTTCGGGGATGTATTTCTGCAAGCCGCCGATGAAATGCGAGAACATCGCGCTGTCCTCGCCGTCCTCGCCGGCAAACAGGGGCTCGCCCTTCCGGTCGACGATCGACATGTGCAGATGCATCGCGCTGCCCGCCTGCGCGGCGATCGGCTTGGCCATGAAGGTGGCATGCATGCCGTTTGCCTGAGCGATCTGCCGCGCCAGGCGCTTGAACAGAAGCACTTGGTCGGCGAGCGTCAGCGGATCGCCATGCAGCAGATTGATCTCGAGCTGCGCCGTGCCGGATTCATGGATCAGCGTCTCCACCGGCAAGCCCACGACGGCGGCGTGTTCATAGAGCCGCCGCGTCACCGCTTCGAACTCCTCCATCGCCTGCATGTCGTAGGGATGCTGCACGTTTTCCGGCCGGCCGTTGCGCCCGACCGGCGCCGTGACCGGACGATCCGGGTCGGGATTCGGTGCCGTGAGGTAGAATTCGAGCTCCGGCGCCACCACCGCGCGCCAGCCGCGCTGCTGATAGAGGTCGAGCACGGATTTCAGCACATGGCGCGGCGAGGCCATCCAGGGCCGGTCGTCCATGTGGAACGCGTCGGCAAAAACATAGGCTCGGCCGGTGCTGCCGGGCGCAAGGCACAGGCTCGAAACGTCGGGCACCATGCGCATGTCCGGGTCGGAATAGGCAAAGCCCTCGTCGATGGAGCCGGAATAGCGGCCGTCGATGGCGACCAGGAAGGCGCTGCTCGGCAAATAGAGCGCGCGGTCGTCGAGCGACTTCAGGAATTTAGCTACAGGCAAGGTCTTTCCGCGCAGCACGCCGTTGACGTCCGGCACGAAGCATTCGACTTCGTTGATCGCGTGCGTCTTCAGCCAGCTTTGCGTGTCCGCGCTGGGGAATGAGGTGTTCAGATTGTCAGGCATTGGTCATGTCCGTACGAAGGAGAGATCGCTTCGGCGGGCATGTCCGTTCCGGTAGGGCGTTATCTAAGCTGCGTTATCCGAGGACGGACGCCCGCCTGATGGCCGGCCGAAGGGCCGGGTGCAACGCGCCTTCCACCCCTTCGGTCCAGCCGTCGCGAACGACATGCGAGCCGACCTTCGTCTCCTCCGCGCGCTGCAGGTTCTCGTGGCGGCAGCAGCGCATGATCAGTGATATCCAGCGCGCGCAAAAGAAATACCGCAGGCGACAACCTGATGCCTCTCGCAGTATTGCTGTTTTGCACGTTGCATGACGGGTCTCGCTAGAGCAATTCCAGGAAAATTGTGAGCGGTTTTCCGTCCGGAATTGCGTAAAAACAAAGTGGTGGAGCCCATGATTTGAACCATCATCGCCGCTGGCGCAAGTCTGCTTTGCTGGACCAGATCAGCCGATGCTCTCGCCGCCGTCGACCACCAGCGCCTGTCCGGTCATGAAGGACGACCGGTCGGAGACAAGGAACAGGATGGCCTCCGCGATCTCCTCCGCGCTCGCCCAGCGCCCCATCGGGATCTTGGTGCGGACATAGTTCTCGATCGCGTCGCGCCCGCCCATCTGGGCGATGAACGGCTCGTTGAAGGGCGTGTCGACCCAGCCCGGGCAGAGCGCGTTGATGCGTACATTGTGCTTGGCGTAATCGAGCGACATCTGCCTGGTCATCGCCACCACGGCATGCTTGGAGGTGGCATAGGCGATCATCTCGCGATCGTAGAAGACACCGGAATTGGACGCCGTGTTGAGGATGACGCCGCCTCCCTGCGCGATCATCGCCGGCATGACGGTCTTCGCCGCCAGGAATTGCGCCCGCACATTGATCCGCCACGAAGCATCCATGCCATCGGTGCCCACTTCCGTCAGCGTGCCGCCGACCTGGATACCGGCATGGCTGTGCAGGATGTCGATCCGGCCATGCCTGCCGAGCGTTCCCTCGATGAGCTCTTCGACGGCCGTATCGTCGCCCACATCCGTGACGACCGCCTCGGCACGGCCGCCAACGTCGCGGATGGCGGAGGCCGTGGCCTCCCCGGCCGCGGGATCACGGTCAGCGATGACGACGTGTGCCCCTTCCCTGGCCATGATCATGGCCCCGGCGCGTCCTATGCCGGACCCGGCGCCCGTCACCACGGCGATACGGTCTTTCAAAATCATGGATCTGTCTTTCAAGGCGATGGTTTGCGTCGGCCGAGCTGCCATTGCGCGAGCAGCACGAGCACGACCGAGGCGCAGAGCACGATCGTCGCGATGGCGTTGATCTCGGGCGTCACGCCGCGGCGGATCGAGGCGAAGACGTAGATCGGCAGCGTCGTCTGCGCGCCGGCGACGAAGAAGGCGACGATGAAATCATCGAAGGAGAAGGTGAAGGCGAGCAGGAACCCCGCGATCACCGCCGGCATGATCTGCGGCAGCACGATCGAGCGGAACGTCGTCAGCGGTGTGGCGTAGAGATCGCTGGAGGCCTCGACCAGGTTGCGATCGAGGCTCGAGAGCCGCGTGCCGACGATCATCGTCACCAGCGCCATCGAAAACAGGCCATGCGCGGCGATGATCGAGCCATAGCCGAGCGAAAGCTTCGGCGGCTGGTCGGTCGGCCACAACTCGGCGAGGAACGGATTGACGACCGCGAAGAGCTGCACCAGCGCGACCAGCGTCGAGATGCCGATGACGACGCCCGGAACGACGATCGCCGCGCCTAGCAACGCGTCGAAGAGAGCTCGCGTCCGCGCGCCGACGCGCTGCAACCCGAGCGCCGCGGCCGTGCCGCAGAAAGCCGCAAGCAGCGCGCTGGTGGTGGCGATGAAGAGGCTGTTCTTCAGCGCCTCGACCAGGAACGGGTTGGACAACGCCTTGCCGTACCATTGCACCGAAAAGCCGGTGAACTCGCTGGCATGATGACCGGCGTTGAACGAGAACAGCACGACCAGCGCGATCGGCAGATAGAGGAAAGCAAAGACGGCAACGACGAAGGCGCGCATCAGATCAGGTCCACCCGGCGTGCCCCCGAGAGCCTGGTCGAGATGCGGTTGGCGATGATCAGCACCACCACCGAGACCAGCACCAGCGTGATGGCGATGGCCGATCCGAACGGCCAGTTGCGCGACTGCAGGAACAGGTCGACCAGCGCGTTACCGATGAAGAACACCTTGCCGCCGCCGAGCAGCGTCGGGATCAGATACTCGCCAAGCAGCAAGATCATCACCAGCGAGAAGCCGGTCATCACGCCGGGCAGCGACAGCCTGAGCGTCACGCCAAGGAACGTGGACAAGGGAGTCGCGCCGAGATCGGCGGAAGCCTCGAGCAGCCGGCGGTCGAGCCGTTCCAGGCTGACGTAGATCGGCAGGATCATCAATGGCAGATAACCGTAGACGATGCCGAGCAGCACCGCGCCCGGCGTGTTGATCAGCCTGAGGTCCTCGATGCCGACATAGGCGAGCAGGGCTGGAATGCCGCGCCCGCCAAGGATGTACATCCAGGCATAGGTGCGCATCAGAAGGCTGGTCCAGAACGGGATGACGATCATCGCGAGCAGGATCAGCCGCCAGCGATCCGGTGCTCGAAGCGCCAGATAGTAGGCGACCGGATAAGCGACGAGCAGGCAGGCCAGCGCGCCGATGGGCGCCAGCACCATCGTGTTCCAGAAGGCGGTCGCCCGCGCCGGCAAATTGGCGTATTGCGCGAAGGTCAGCGCGGCCTGGTAGCCGCCCTCCGGCGCCCGCTCGCCGACGCTGAAGATGGCGATGGCGATGAAGGGCAGGACCAGGAAGATGACCAGCCATAGCGCCGCCGGAGCGAGCAGCAGCGTCGTTACGAGGTTTTTGCGAAAGAGACTGCCGCGCATCGGGAAAGCCGGTTAGGAGCCGGCGGACCTTCGTCCGCCGGTCGCATTGTTTTGATGAGGTTTGTGGCCGGTCTCCCTCAAGCCGACTTGAAGCGCGCCATCAGCTCGGCGCGGCCAGGATCCGTCAGCGTCGCGGCGGCGCCGAACTCGAGCGGCTTCAACAAATCGGCCGCCGGATAGAGGATCGGGTTGTCGAGCACCTCTTTCGGCAGCAGCGCGTTGACCCGCGCATCGGTCGAGGGCGCGCCATTGGCCAGATGCTCCTTCACCGCCACCTTCGGATTCATCAGATAGTTGAGCAGCGCATAGCCGGCCGGCTTGTTCGGCGCGTCCTTCGGGATGGCGTAGAAGTCGGTCCAGATCTCGCCGCCTTCCTTGCCGAGCACATAGGCGATCTCGGGGATGTCGCGATGGAGCTGCGCCCCGTCATTGGTCCAGCACATCGTCATCCAGGCATCGCCGGCGCGCATTCCGGGCTGATAGTCGCTCGACACAGCGAACAGATGCGGCTTGACCTTGAGCAGCAACTCCTCGGCCTTGGCGAGCTCGTCCTGCTTCAGCGAGTTGAACGAATAGCCATAATATTTCAGCGCGTTGCCAATGGTGGTGAGCTGATAGTCATGTACCATCGTGCGGCCATCGCCCTCTGCCATGGCCGTGTCCCAGAACTCCTTCCAGCTCGACATGGGCTTGGTAAGCTTCTTGGTGTTGACGGCAAAGCCGGTCGTGCCCCAGTTCTTCGGCACGGCGTAGATCGTGCCGTCGATCGTGCCCTCGGCGGTGAAGCGCGAGTCTTCCGACTTGCCGTCGAAATTCGGCAGCTTGGCCATATTGAGCGCTTCGATGATGCCGAGCTTCTTGTAGGTTGAGATCGTGTAGTTGGTCGGCACGAACAGGCTCCAGCCCGACCCGCCGGCCTGCAGCTTGGCCAGCATTTCCTCGTTCGAGCCGAAGACGTTGACCTCGACGGCCACACCGGTCTCGGCCTTGAAATTCTCGAAGGTCTGCGGGTCGTGGTAGTTCGGCCAGGTGGCGATCGACATGCGGTCGCCGAGGTTCTCGGCGGCGAAGGCCGGCGTGGGCATGATGCCGAGCTCGCGCGCCATCACCGCGGTCGCGACACCGAGGCCTGTGAGGCCGAGGAAGTCGCGCCGGCTGATCGAGCCGCGCTTCAGGCGCATCAACTGGTCGACGAATTTATCGGGGGTTATCGGCAGCCCGTCACGATACGATTTCGGCATTTTGGTCTTCCCTCTGGTTGGTCCCGTTATTCTTGGTGTGCGGAAACGCCAGCGGCGCTCCGGCGGCAAAGCCGATGGCGACGGGTTCGCCCGGCTTGAACAGATTGCCCTGGCCGATCACGTGGTCGGCCTTGGCGAGCAGTGATCCGATGCCCTGGACCTCGATCGCGTATTCCGCCGTCGAGCCCAGGAAAATGCGGTTGCGAACGATGCCCTTCAGGCTGCCGCCTCCGGGCGCCGAGAGGCTGAGCGATTCCGGCCGCAGGCTGACCGATACCGCCTCGCCGCGACTGAGCGGCACACGCTTGCGCGCCGCAATCACCGTGCCATCGGCGAGCGCGACATCGACGAGACCGCCGGAGAGCCCGGCCACCTTGCCGCTCAAGAGATTTGTCTTGCCGACGAAATCGGCGACGAACAGGTTGGCCGGCTCGTCATAAATCTCGCTCGGCTGCCCGAGCTGGACGACGCGGCCGCCATTCATGACGCAGACGAAGTCGCTCATCGACAGCGCTTCTTCCTGGTCGTGGGTGACCAGCACGAAGGTGATGCCGATCTCGCGCTGCAGGTTCTGCAGCTCGATCTGCATGTCCGTGCGCAGCTTCTTGTCGAGCGCCGCCAGCGGCTCGTCGAGCAACAGCACCGCCGGCTTGTTGACCAGGGCTCGCGCCAGCGCCACGCGCTGCTGCTGGCCGCCGGAAAGCTCGTGGATCTTGCGGCGTCCGTAGCCGGCGAGCTGCACCATGGAAAGCGCCTCGCCCGCCCTCTGGCTGATCTGGCGCGACGACAGCCTGGGCCTGGCTTGGCGCAGGCCATACGAGATGTTCTCCTCGACATCGAGATGCGGGAACAGCGCGTATTGCTGGAATACCATGTTGACCGGGCGCCGGTAGGGCGGAGTGCCGGCCATGTCGCGGCCGCGGATCAGCACCTGGCCTTCGCTCGGCTGCTCGAAGCCGCCGATCATGCGCAGGCACGTCGTCTTGCCGCAGCCGGAAGGGCCGAGCAGCGCGACGAAGGCGGAGGGCGGGATGGCAAGGTCGATGCCGCTCACCGCGGTGACCGCGCCATAGCGCTTGGTGACCGCGCGAAATTCGATATCGGGCACTGCAGTCAAGCCACGAGCTCCAGCGACAGCATGAGGCAATGTCGTGACGCTAGCAGAGCCAATGGTACCTAGTATATACCTCGCAGGTGGTATATTTAGCCGATTTTATCGTTTAAAGGGGTATGGATTGGCTGCCTCCCGCAGTGACGACTACAACGCCTTGGCGGAGGTGATAGCCGCAGCGCGCGAGACCGGCCGTGACAATTTTGGCAAGGCGATCGTAGGCTGGCTTGGCGGGCATGTCCGCTTCGATCACTGTGTGATCTTCGGCTATCGCGGAGCCGCGCGGCCGCCGCTGCTGTTCCAGACCTTCTCGCCGACTGAGAGCCACATCTTCGTCGCGCTCTATCAGGAAGGGCCCTATCTGCTCGACCCATTCCATCACGCCGCGGTCGAGCGCAAGGAAGGCTTCTGGCGCATGCGCGAGCTGGCGCCGGATCGCTTCTATGCCAGCGAATACTACCGCTCCTATTACAGCCAGACCCGGCTTGCCGAGGAAGTCGGCTTCTTCGTGCCGCTGGCCGGCAAGGACGCGCTGGTGCTGTCGCTGATGCGGTTGCGCGCCACCGGGCCGTTCGGAACGGCGGATGCCAGGCTGCTGCGCGATATGGCGCCGGCGGTGATCGGCTTCTGCAGGCAGCGCTGGCCCGCTTTGCCTGCTGAAGAGGCTGCGGCCAAACCCTCCGGCGAAACCGTCGCGACGGCCAACGAACTCGACCGCTCCCATATCTGGAAAAGCCTGTCGCTGACCTCACGCGAAAAGCAGGTGGTCGACTTGGTGCTCCAGGGCCATTCCACGGAATCGATCGCCAGGGCGCTCCGCATCGTGCCGGGGACCGTCAAGGTCCACCGCCGCAACATCTATCGCAAGCTGCAGATCAAATCGCAGGCGGGTCTCTTCGCGCGCTTCGTCGAGATCATTGACGCGCGGATCGGCTGAGCCTCGTCTCCACCGGATCGACGGTCGCGAACACCGCGCTCGCCTCGCTGACGATCGAGACATGATCCTGGGCCGCCTTGCCCGCCGCCGCCGCGTCACCGCGCATGATCGCGGTGACGATCACATCATGCTCCTGCCAGGACTTGGCCAGCCGGCCCGGTAGCATGAACTGCGCGCGCCGGAACGGCGCCAGCCGGCTGCGGGTCGCTACGGTCAGATCATGGATATGCGTGTTGTGGGCGCCGCGATAAAGCCTGCTGTGGAATTCGGTGTTGAAATACTCGTAGTCCTCCTCGGCGCCGAGCTGCACCATGCGCGCCGACGCCTGATGCTCCATCTCCAGCGAGCGGCGCTCGGCGCCGGTCATGCGCTCGGCCGAGAAGCGCGCGCAGATCGCTTCCAGCTCGGCCATGCTCTCGAACATCGAGGCGAGATGTTCCTGCGTGACCACGGCGACGATGGCGCCCCGGTTGGGCCGCCTCTCGACAAGTCCGATGGCGCTCAACTGGCCGAGCGCCTCCCGGACCGGCGTGCGCGAAACGTCGAAGCGGGCGGCGAGCGAGCCCTCGTCGAGCTTTTCGCCGGGACGCAGATAGCCGGTGACGATGCGGTCCGCGATCGCCCTCACCATCTGATCCACGGTCGTGCCCGACCTGACCAAGCGCCTTCCCGACACGTCTCCTCCCGCCCAGTTCAATTGCGGACGGCCCGCTGGATGGACGGCCCACGGGCTGTTTCGACTCAAGGTCGCATCCCTGTATGCCTAGATTTTGACCTCAATGTCAAATTGATCGTTTTTCGGGCAAAAAGTGCATGCACTTGCCTTTGGTTTATGCAGAGATTCTAAATTCGTTTTTTGATTTTATTACAGAAAATCAGAAAAAGGAATTGGCACAGCGATTGCATGCACTTTCTTGACGAGGAGTTAACCGACCCCATCAGGGTCCAAGAAAGGGGAGCATTCGATATGACCGGGAAATTCATGCTTAGCCGCCGCGACCTGCTCAAGACCTCCGCCGCCGGGGCGGCGCTCGGTCTGGCCTCGGCAGCCTTTCCGATCCGCGCGGCGCGCGCCGCCGCCGCGACCGTCGGCTTCATCTATGTCGGCCCGAAGGACGACTATGGCTACAACCAGGCGCATGCCGAGGGTGCGGCGTCGCTGAAGGGCGTCGAAGGCATCTCCATCGTCGAGGAAGAGAACGTCCCCGAGACGGTCGACGTCCAGAAGACGATGGAATCGATGATCAATCTCGACGGCGCCTCGCTGATCTTCCCGACCTCCTTCGGCTATTTCGATCCGCATATGCTGGCCATGTGCGCCAAGTTCCCCGACGTGCAGTTCCGCCATTGCGGCGGCATGTGGAACAAGGACAAGCACCCGATGAACGCCGGCTCCTATTTCGGCTATATCGGCATGGGCCAGTACCTGAACGGCGTGGTCGCCGGCCATACCACCAAGTCGAAGAAGCTTGGCTTCGTCGCCGCCAAGCCGATCCCGCAGGTCCTGCTCAACATCAACTCCTTCCTGCTCGGCGCGCGCGCCGTCGATCCGGCGATCACCTGCCAGGTGATCTTCACCGGCGAGTGGTCGCTGGCGGTGAAGGAGGCCGAGGCCACCAATGCGCTGATAGACCAGGGCGCCGACGTCGTCACCTGCCATGTCGACAGCCCCAAGGTGGTGGTCGAGACAGCCGCCGGACGCGGCGCCTTCATCTGCGGCTACCACGCCAACCAGAGCCCGCTGGCGCCGGAAAAATACCTGACCGGCGCGGAGTGGAACTGGGCCAAGGTCTACAAGATGTTCGTCGACGACCTGATGGCCGGCAAGCCGCTGCCCAATTTCACCCGCGGCGGACTGGCCGACGGCTTTGTCAAGATGAGCCCGCTCGGCCCCGCCGTCGGCGAGGCGGCGCGCAAGCAGTTCGACGCCACGCTGGCCGAAATGATGAAGGGCGGCTTCTCCGTCATCAAGGGACCGTTGAAGAGCAACAAGGGCGCCGTCGTCGCGACCGAAGGCCAAGCCTTCGTCGAGACCGCCATCGAGCTCGAAAGCATGGACTATCTCGTCGAGGGCGTCGTCGGTTCGACGGCCTGAGGCATTGCGTGTCGCCCAAAACTGCGCAGCGGTTTTGGAATGACGGCGCGTATCCGAGCAAGAGCTTGAAGCGCGCTTCAAGCGCGAGCCGAGGGAGACGGGATATGGCGGACACTGTGAGCAGCCCGGACGTGCGGACCATCCTCGATGTCGGAGGATACCGGACGGCACTCGAATGGACCGCCAGGCGGGCGGAGGCCTTCGTCATTCCGCTCGCGGCGCTGGTCGTCGGCATGGTGCTGTTCAGTCTGTTCGTCCTGGCCGTCGGCAAGTCGCCGGTGCAGCTCTACGAGACGATGTGGCGAGGCGGCTTCGGCTCCTGGTTCTCGATCCAGAACTCGCTGTCGCGCAGCGCGCCGCTCCTGCTTGCGGCGCTCTGCGTGGCGCTGCCGGCGCGCCTTGGCCTGGTCGTGATCGGCGGCGAAGGCGCCATCGTGCTGGGCGGCGTCGCCGCGGCGGCCATCGGCGTGGCGCTGAACGGCGCGCCGTCTTTTCTCGTCATCCTCCTCATGGGCGTGGGGGGCGCAGCCGCCGGCGGCATCTGGATAGGTGTCGTCGGCGCGCTCCGCCACTACCGCGCCGTCAACGAGACCATCTCCAGCCTGCTGATGGCCTACATCGCCATCGCGCTGATGAATCATCTGGTCGAAGGGCCGCTGCGCGATCCGGCCTCGCTGAACAAGCCCTCGACCCAGCCGCTGGCCGATATCTACCGCGTCGGCAATATACCGGGCATGGAGGTGCACTGGGGCCTGGTGGTTGGCATCATCGCCTGCGTGCTCTCCTGGCTGCTGATCGAGAAGACCCGCTGGGGTTTTGCCGCCCGCATCGCCGGTGGCAATGTCAGGGCCGCACAGGTCCAGGGACTTGCTGTCGGTCCGCTGATCGTCGGCTTCACCGCGCTGGCCGGCGGCTTCGCCGGCCTTGCCGGCATGCTGGAGATCGCGGCCGTGCAGGGCAGCGCCAACGGCTCGCTTGCCGCGGGCTATGGTTATACCGGCATCCTCGTCGCCTTCCTCGCCCGCCACAACCCGCTTGCCATCATCCCTGTCGCCATCCTGCTTGGGGGCATCGACGCGTCCGGCGGCCTGATCCAGCGGCGCATGGACCTGCCTGATGCAACCGTGCTGGTGCTGCAGGGCATGCTCTTCATCGTCATCCTGTTCAGCGAGACCTTCTACGGCCGCTTCAAGCTCTTCAATCCGGACCTCTGGCAGAGGCCCGATTTTTTGAGGGGAAATGTCTGATGGAAACGACCGACATCGGCCTGTGGGGCGTGCCGCTCGCCATGCTGGGCGGGGCTATCCGCGTCTCCACCCCCTTCATCTTCGTCTCGCTCGGCGAGGCCATCACCGAGCGTTCCGGCCGCATCAATCTCGGCCTCGAAGGCACGCTGGTTTTCGGCGCCATGAGCGCCTATGCGGTGGCGGTGATGACCGGCTCGCCATGGCTCGGCCTTCTGGCCGCAGCGCTCGCCGGTCTCTGCTTCGGCCTCTTCCATGGCTGGATCTGCAAATTTCCGAAGGTCAACGACATCGCCATCGGCATCGCCCTGATGCTGTTCGGCACCGGGCTCGCCTTCTTCTTCGGTAAGCCCTTCATCCAGCCCTCGGCGCCCGACCTGCCGGCGATCCCCTTCGGCGCCTGGTCCGATATCCCGCAGGTGCAGGCGGCGCTCAACGTCAACGTGCTGTTCCTGATCGGTGGCGCACTTGCCGTCTTCCTCTGGTGGGCCTTCCGCAACACGCACATCGGCCTGATCGTGCGCGTGGTCGGCGACAGCGCCGATGCCGCCCGCGCGATGGGCCTCAACCCCAATACGGTGCGGCTGCTGGCCACCGGCGTCGGCGGCGCGCTCGCGGGCATCGGCGGCGCCTATCTGTCGCTCTACTATCCCGGCAGCTGGACCGAGCGCATCTCGTCCGGCCAGGGGCTGATGGCGGTGGCGCTGGTCATCTTCGCGCGCTGGAATCCGCTCGGCTGCTTTGCCGCAGCACTCCTGTTCGGCGGCGCCGGCGCGCTCGGCCCGGCGCTGCAGTCGGTGGGGGTCACGCAGGGCTACTACCTCTTCTACGCCGCGCCCTACATCCTCACCCTCATCATCATGATCGCCACCTCGTCACCGAGCCGCACGCTCGCCGGCGCGCCGGGCGAACTGTCGATCACCAAATGACCGCGCACCACAAACCGCTCGCGAGACCGGAGTTTTCGCCATGAACGCCAGAGCCGAGATCACCCAGCGCTACATCGACGCCGATCCCTATCCCTGGCCCTACAATGGCGATCTAAGGCCCGACAACACGGCGCTGATCATCATCGACATGCAGACGGATTTCTGCGGGCCTGGCGGCTATGTCGACCATATGGGCTACGACCTGTCGCTGGTGAGGGCGCCGATCGAGCCGATCAAGGCGGTGCTTTCCGCCATGCGGGCCAAGGGCTACACCATCATCCACACGCGCGAGGGCCATCGTCCCGACCTCGCCGACCTTCCCGCCAACAAGCGCTGGCGCTCGCGCCGCATCAATGCCGGCATCGGCGATCCCGGCCCGTGCGGGCGCATACTGGTGCGCGGCGAGCCGGGCTGGGACATCATCCCCGACCTCTTTCCGGCCGAGGGCGAGCCGATCATCGACAAGCCCGGCAAGGGCTCCTTCTGCGCCACCGATCTCGAGCTGATCCTCAACCAGCGCGGCATCGACAACATCGTGCTCACCGGCATCACCACCGATGTTTGTGTGCATACCACCATGCGCGAGGCCAACGATCGCGGCTTCGAATGCGTGATGCTGGAAGATTGCTGCGGGGCCACCGACTACGGCAATCACCTGGCGGCGATCAAGATGATCAAGATGCAGGGCGGCGTGTTCGGCGCGGTGTCGAATTCGGCCGCGCTCGTCGCACAGTTGCCGTGAGGGGCCGGCGATGAGCGGAACGCAAGGAAAGGCGATCGGCGCCGAGACCATCGGCATGACCATGCGCTTCGGCGCCTTCACGGCGCTGGGCGATGTCTCCATCAAGGTGCCGGCAGGCTCCTTCCATGCCCTGCTCGGCGAGAACGGCGCCGGCAAGTCGACGCTGGTCAAATGCATGATGGGTTTCTACCACCCGACATCGGGCGACATGCTGGTCGACGGACGCCAGGTCGCGATCGCCAGCCCCAGGGATGCCTCGGCACTCGGCCTCGGCATGGTCTATCAGCATTTCACGCTGGTGCCATCGCTGACGGGCGCCGAGAACCTGGTCATCTCGCGCGAAAAAGTGCCGGGCGTCATCGACTGGCGCAAGGAGCGCGCAGCGCTTGCCCAATTCATGGAGCGCATGCCCTTCAAGCTGCCGCTCGACGTCAAGGTGGCCGAACTCGCCGCCGGCGAGAAGCAGAAGCTGGAGATCATCAAGCAGCTTTATCTCGGCCGCAATTTCCTGGTGCTGGACGAGCCGACGTCCGTGCTCACCCCGGGCGAGGCGCAGGAAGTGCTCGGCCTGGTGCGCGGAATGACCAAGGCCGGCGATCTCACCGTGCTGATGATCTCGCACAAATTCCACGAGGTCACCGCATTCGCCGACGACATCACCGCGCTGCGCAAGGGCAGGCTCACCGGGACCGGCAAGGTCTCCGATCTTTCGCACAGGGAGATGGCGGCGATGATGATCGGCGACCAGCCGATCGCCGCGCTCGACAGCCGCGCGGCGCCGAAGCCGGGCGCCGAGATCGTGCTCAAAGTGAAGGCGCTGAAGGCGCCGGACCGAACTGGCCTCAAGTCGATCGACATCGCCGATCTCGGCGTGCGCTCCGGTGAGATCGTCGGCATCGCCGGCATTTCCGGCAATGGTCAGAAGGAGTTCCTGGAAGTGCTGGCCGGGCAGCGTCCGCGCAATGGCGGCGAGGTCATGGTGCGTGGCGCCGCCTACGCGGCGACGCGCGCCGAGGCGCGCGCGCTCAATGTCCGCCTCATCCCGGAGGAGCCGCTGAAGAATGCCTGCGCGCCGAGGATGACGGTCGCCGAGAACATCGCCTTCCGCACCTTCGACGTGGACGGCAACGGCAAGCCGGTGAGTTGGATCAGCGCCGGCGCGATCAAATCCTTCAGCGCCCGTCTGGTCGAGCAGTTCAAGGTCAAGACCACATCGCTGTCCTCGCCGATCGCTTCGCTGTCGGGCGGCAATGTGCAGCGCGCCGTGCTCGCCCGCGAGCTAACCGGTGAGGTCGACCTTTTGATAGTCTCCAACCCGTGCTTCGGCCTCGATTTCTCCGCCGTCGCGGAAATCCGCGCCCGTATCATGAAGGCGCGCAACGCAGGCGCCGCGGTGCTGTTGATGTCGGAAGACCTGGACGAGCTGCTGGAACTCTCGGACCGCATCCTCGTCATGTCCGACGGCGCGCTGGTCTATGAGACGCCGATCGCGCAGGCGAGCGTGCAAACGATCGGCGAGCACATGGCGGGGCATCACTGATGGCGGAAATCGCAGCGCAGCCCTTCGCCTTTGCCTTCAGGCCCGAAACGACGGCGCTCATCGTCATCGATATGCAGCGCGACTTCGCCGAGCCCGGCGGGTTCGGAGCGAGTCTCGGCAACGACGTCAGCCGGGTCACGGCGATCGTGCCGACGGTGAAGCGGCTGATCGAAGGCTTTCGCGCCGCGGGTCTGCCGGTGATCCATACCATGGAGTGCCACAGGCCCGACCTTTCAGACCTGCCTCCCGCCAAGCGCGACCGCGGCAATCCCTCGATCCGCATCGGCGATGTCGGCCCGATGGGCCGCGTCCTGATCGCCGGCGAGCCTGGCACCGCGATCCTCGACGAGCTCGCGCCTTTGCCCGGCGAGATCGTCATCGAGAAGCCCGGCAAGGGCGCCTTCTACGCGACCGGCCTCGGCGACGACCTGAAGCGGCTCGGCGCGCGGCAACTGGTGTTTGCCGGCGTGACGACCGAAGTCTGCGTGCAGACGACGATGCGCGAGGCCAACGACCGCGGCTATGAGTGCCTGGTCGCGGAGGATGCGACGGAAAGCTACTTTCCCGAATTCAAGGCGGCCGCGCTCGCCATGATCCGGGCGCAGGGCGCCATCGTCGGCTGGACGGCGACCACCGATCAGGTCCTCGAGGGAATTGCGAATGCCTAATCTTGCCTTTGCCAGCCTCCTTGACGGCGGCTGGCGCGATCTGGCGTTCGAGCCTTTCCGCGACGGCGTCACCGTGCATTGGCTGCTCAAGGGCGGTCCGGTCGAACCGTCGGTCGCGCTGCTCAAATATCAGCCGGGCGCCGGCGTGCCGCGCCACCGTCATGCCGGGCTCGAAACCATCGTCGTGCTGGAAGGCACCCAGAGCGACGAGAATGGCGACTATCCGGCGGGCAGCGTCATCCTGAATCCGGTCGGCACCGAGCATTCGGTGTGGACGAAGGACGGCTGCGTGGTGCTGATCCAGTGGGACCTGCCGGTGATCATCCTGGGGGAGACGAAATGAACGACATCCGCTTCGACATTGCCAGCCTGCGCGCGGCCTACCAAAGCGGGCTTGGCATCGCCGAGGTGATCGATGCGGTCCTTGCCCGCATCGGTGCGGCCGGCGACCCCGGCATCTTCATCCACCTAGCGACGAAAGCGGAGTTGCTGGCCGAGGCCGATGCGCTCGGTCCTTTCGATCCCGTGGCCAGGCCGCTCTGGGGCATCCCTTTCGCCGTCAAGGACAATATCGATGTCGCCGGCATGCCGACCACGGCGGCCTGCGCCGAATATGCCTACACGCCGGACAAAGATGCGACGGTCGTAGCGAGGCTCAAGGCCGCGGGCGCTTTTGTCGTCGGCAAGACCAATCTCGACCAGTTCGCCACCGGCCTTGTCGGCGTGCGCACGCCTTGGCCGATCCCAAGGAACGCGATCGATCCGAAACTCGTGCCCGGCGGCTCCTCCTCCGGCTCGGCGGTTGCGACGGCGCGCGGCATAGTCTCCTTCGCGCTCGGCACCGACACTGCCGGCTCTGGTCGCATCCCAGCCGGCCTCAACAACATTGTCGGGCTGAAGCCGACGGTCGGCGCGCTGTCCACCACCGGCGTCGTGCCTGCGTGCCGGACCCTCGACTGCGTCTCGGTGTTCGCGCTGACGGTCGACGACGCCTATGCCGTGTTCTCGGTCGCTGCCGCACACGACGCCGCCGATCCATATTCGCGCGCCATCGCCATCCAGCCCCTCGCCGTCCGACCGCCGGTGCTGACTGTCGGCATCCCGGCAAAGGCCGATCTGAAGTTCTTTGGCGACGCATCGATGCAGGCCGGCTTCGAGGCCTCGCTCGCCGCCCTGGAAACGCTCGGCGCCCGGCTTGTCGAGATCCCGTTCGGCGACTTCTACGCCACCGCAGACCTTCTCTACGAAGGCGCCTGGGTGGCGGAACGCTATGCGGCGATCCGCGATTTCTTCGAAGCGAATGAAGCAGCCCTCCACCCGGTGACGCGAAAGATCATCGACGGCGCCAGGAACCTGTCGGCTGCCGACGCTTTCCGCGGCCTCTATGCCTTGCAGGCCTACAAGTCCCGCCTGGCCCCCGTCATCGCCTCGGTCGACCTCTTCTGCGTGCCGACCGCGCCGACCCACTACAGCGTCGATGCCGTGCTTACCGATCCGATCGTCACCAACAGCCGGCTCGGCACCTACACCAATTTCGTCAATCTGCTCGACATGTGCGGCATCGCCGTGCCGGCCGGCACGCGCGACGACGGCCTGCCGATGAGCGTGACCCTGCTTGCCGCCGCAGGACGCGACGGCCTCGTCGCGGCGGTAGCGCGCGATCTCCATGTCGCGAGCGGCCTCGCTCTCGGCGCTACCGGATGGCGGCAGTCGAGCGCGCAGCCTGTCGGCGCGCCGGCCGATGACGGCACGATCGAACTGGTGGTGGTCGGCGCGCATCTTTCGGGAATGCCGCTCAACGGCCAATTGAAGGAGGCCGGCGCAAGCTTCAGCAGGTCGGCGCGGACGGTGCCGTCCTACAAGCTTTATGAGCTCGCCGGCCAGACCCCGCCCAAGCCCGGGCTGGTCCGGGTCGGCAATGGAGGCACCGCCATCGAGATCGAGGTCTGGCGCCTTTGCGCAGATGCCTTCGGCCGTTTCGTCGCCGCCATCCCGCCGCCGCTCGGCATCGGCACCATCGAGCTTGACGATGGCACTTCGGCGAAGGGTTTCCTGGCCGAGAGCGTGGGCCTGTTGGCGGCGACGGACATCTCGGCCTATGGCGGCTGGCGCAGCTACGTCGCCAGGACGAACGAGAGTCAACGCAGATTGGAGAGTGTTCCCTCCAACTGAGCAACGCCTGGTTCAGCGGCGACCCCGCCGGGTCACGCCGCCTTGCCAAACGCTTCGGCATCCCCCTCTCAGGCCAGCTCGAACCGCTCCACGGCGCGCATGATGCCGCGTAGCTCGGCAAGGCCTTTCAGCCTGCCGATCAGCGAATAGCCGGGATTGATCTTGGTCTTGCCAATGTCATCGGCGAGCAGATGGCCATGGTCCGGCCGCATCGGGATGCGCCAGTCGGACCTGCCTTCCTTGCGCCGGCGCGCCTCCTCCTTCATCAGCGCCAGGATGACTTCGGCCATGTCGGTCGAGCCTTCCAGATGCTCGGCCTCATAGAACGAGCCATCCGCCTCGCGCGTCACATTGCGCAGATGCGCGAAATGGATCTTCGGTCCGAACTCCTCGATCATCGCGACCAGGTCGTTGTCGGCGCGCACGCCGTAGGAGCCAGTGCAGAAGGTCAGCCCATTCGACGGACTGTCGACCGTTCTCACGATGAAGCGCGCGTCATCAGCTGTGGAAACCACGCGCGGCAGGCCGTAGAGCGAGAAAGGCGGATCGTCGGGGTGGATGCACATGCGCGCGCCGACTTCCTCGGCCGCCGGGATGATCTCCTTCAGGAACCAGGCGAGGTTGGCGCGCAGTTCGGCCGGGCCGATCGCGGCGTAATCGGCAAGCGCCTGACGCATCGTCTCGCGATTGTAGGTGCGCTCGGTGGCCGGCAGGCCGGCGATCAGATTGCGCTCTATTCTGTCGATGTCGTCGGTGCCCAGAGTCTTCAGTCGTGCTTCCGCCTCCTTGAGGCGCTCCGGACCGTAGCTCGCCTCGGCATTCGGCCGCTTCAGCACGAAGACATCATAGGCGGCGAAGTCGAGCGCATCGAAGCGCAGCGCATAGCCGGTGGTCGGCAGCCGGTACGTGAGATCGGTGCGGGTCCAGTCGACGACCGGCATGAAATTGTAGCAGATCGTCGAAATGCCGGCCTTCGCCAGCGCCCGGATCGTGTCCCTGTACCAGCCGGCGTAGCGCTCCCGCTCGGGCGTCCCCGTCTTGATCGAGTTGTGGACGGGAATGCTCTCCACCACCGACCATGTCAGCCCCGCCACCTCGATGATGCGCTTGCGTTCGAGAATGGCCTCGAGCGGCCAGGCGCTGCCGTCATAGATGTCGTGCAACGCCGTGACGATACCAGTGGCCCCGGCCTGCTTGATGTGGTCGAGCGTGACAGGGTCGTTCGGGCCGTACCAGCGCCAGCATTGTTCCATGATTGCCTCCCAAAACAGCGTTTTCATCCATGTCGGTTCTGAACGGCCGCCATGCATCAAAACAAAGACGTAAAGCCGCTCGACCGAACCCGTTTCGGCGCGAGCGCTTCAGCGTGGTTGCGATCGACCATATTGTCGGATGACAATGGCCGTCAAATCAGGGAATAGCGGCGCCTTCCGACGAACCACCGACAGACGATTTTCGTCCATCATTGCAGGAGTTTTGTCCATGAACGATTTCGACGGCAAGGTCGCCCTGGTGACGGGAACGACGGGGATCGCCGAGGCAACCGCGCGCCGTCTTGCCGAGGGCGGCGCCGCGATCATCGCGCTGGGCATCGACCAGGCCGCCAACGCGATGCTGCAGACCGAGCTCAACCGCGCGGGCGCGGCCGCGCTGGTGCTCGCCACGGACGTTGCTGTGCCCGACCAGGTGGAGAAAGCAATCGCCGAGGGCGTCGAGAAATTCGGCGGGCTGGACGTCATCGTCAACTCGGCGGCCGTGCATCCTTACGGCACGGCCACGACGACGGATTTCGAGACCTGGAACCGGGCGATGTCGGTCAATGTCGGGTCGATCTACCTCACCGCCCGTTTCGGCATACCCGAGATGATCAAGCGCGGCGGCGGCGCCATCGTCAACGTCGCCTCGGTGCAGGGCACCGCCTGCCAGGAGAATGTCGCCGCCTACGCGACCACCAAGGGCGCCATCCACACGCTGACGCGCTCGCTGGCGCTCGACTACGCCCGAAAAGGCATCCGCGTGAACTCCGTCAGCCCGGGGTCCGTGCGCACACCGATCCTCGAACGCGCCGCCCGCGCCGACGATCCCAATGCGGATGTCGAGGCTGCTTTCAAACGCTTCGGCGAGGCGCATCCGCTCGGGCGCATCGGCGAGCCGGAGGAAGTGGCGGAGCTGATCGCGTTCCTGTGCTCGTCCAAGGCAAGCTTCTGCACCGGCGCGGACTACAGGATAGACGGCGGCCTTTTGGCGGGCATCGGAGTTCGATAACGCGGCAGTCGCAAATGACGCGGCTTGGGAGGCGGACGCGCGCTCCCTTGCGGCGGCGCGCGTTAACCGTCTATCGTGCACCCCCAATGCCATCGGACCCTGTCCCCGCTGCGGACAGAGCGAAGAGGCAGCTTTCAGGACGACGAAGTAACGCAGAGCCAATGGCCGACAAATCGCGAATCGGACTGACCGCTGTCGATACCGTTCCACTGCATGAGAAAGTCTATCTGGAGCTCGTTCGGGCCCTTATGTCCGGGCAGTTGCAGCCTGGCCAGAAGCTGACCTCGCGCAAGCTCGCCAAGGAGCTTGGCACCAGCGACATGCCGGTGCGCAGCGCCTTCACCCGGCTGCAGGCGCTGAGGGCGCTGAGCCCGATGCCGAACGGCAGCGTCGAGGTGCCGTTGATTTCCGCCGACCGCTTCCAGCAGCTGACCGCGGTGCGCACCATCCTGGAGGGCACGGCGACGGAGCTCGCGACAAGACGCATCAACGGCAACAATCTGCGCGCCATCCGCCGCCATAGCAGCGAGCTGACCCAGGCCGCGCGCAGCGGCGACATCGACGATTATCTGCGCAAGAACCACGATTTCAAATTCGGGGTCTATCGCCATTGCGGCAATGAACAGATGATCTTCCTCATCGAGACGGTGTGGATGCAGGTTGGGCCTTTCCTGCGAAACCTGCATATCGGTTTCGAGGATGATCTCGCCGGCATTCTGGGTATCGACTACCATGAGGAGGTCGTGGCGGCGATCGAGGCTGGCGACGGCGAGCGGGCGCGTCGGGCGATCGTGCGCGACATCGAGGAGGGCGCCACGCATATCCTCGACCAGGTGAAATTCCCCGAGTTGCGCCACTAGCCAACACACGCCGAATCCGACTTGGCTTTCGCTGACCGTAACGCTATGTTGCGATCGCAGATCGCGAAAATGGACCTGAAATGCCGCCCGATATCCCAGCTAGTGACTTGAAAAAATGAAGAAAAACCATTCGGTGCCAGCCGATATGGTCTTCATAAACTCGAAAGCTGAAAATTGGATATCGTAGCCTGCAAGGGCTACAGCACCTAAAAAGGGGCTGGAAATTGAGCGATGCGATTGCGGACGTTTTGAACTGGCTTGAAAGCAGGAAGGACATCCAGAGCCTAAGGGCGGCGGTGTGCGACCTGAACGGCATCATGCGCGGCAAGCGCATTCCGGTCGAGCAGGCGCGCAAGGCGCTCGAAGGCAAGCTGCGCATGCCTTACTCGGCCATCGGCCTCGACATCTGGGGCGAGGATATCGAAGGCAATGCCCAGGTCTTCTCGACCGGCGACGCCGACGGGCTTTGCCACTGGACGGGACGCGGCATATTGCCGGTCAACTGGACAGCCCATCCGACAGCGCTGCTGCCGCTCTGGCTGGCGGACGACAGCGGCGCGCCTTATCTCGGCGATCCGCGCCGCGCGCTGGCCCGCATCCTCGACCGCTACGCCGCGCTCGGCCTAACGCCCGTAGCCGCGACCGAGCTCGAATTCTATCTTGTCGATCCGACCTCGCAGCGGCCAGTCGGCCCCGTCTCGCCGGTCACCGGCAGGCGCCTCGATTCCGACGCCGCGCTCTCGATCGACGAGGTCGACGATTTCGAAGCCTTCATCCACGATATCTACGAAGCCTGCCGCATGCAGGACATTCCGGTCGACACCGCGATTGCCGAGAACGGCGTCGGCCAGTTCGAGATCAATTTGAACCATGTGCCCGACGCCTTGCGCGCCGCCGACGATGCGGTGCTTTTCAAGCGTACTGTGAAGGGCATTGCCCGCAAGCATGGCTTCGCCGCCTGCTTCATGGCCAAGCCCTATGGCGAGCGCGCCGGCAACGGTTTCCATGTCCATTTCAGCGTGCTCGACAGGCAAGGCCGCAACATCTTCGACGACGGTTCCGACCAGGGCTCCGAAACAATGCGCCACGCGGTCGGCGGCCTGCTTGCCGCGATGGCGCAAAGCACGCTGGTGTTCGCGCCGCATTTCAATTCCTATCGCCGGCTGCGGCCGAGATCCTACGCGCCGACCGCGGTCGCCTGGGGCTACGAGAACCGCATGGTGGCGATCCGCATTCCAGGCGGACCTTCGGCTGCACGCCGCATCGAGCATCGCGTCTCCGGCGCCGACGCCAATCCCTATCTGGTGCTGGCGGCGATCCTCGGCGCGGCGTTGATCGGCATCGAGCGCCAGCTCTCGCCCGGCGAGCCGACCGGCGGCGAAGGCCAGGGGCTGACGCTCGCCAAGCTGCCGCCGGACTGGGCCTCGGCGATCGCCGCCTTCGAAGCCGGCCCGCGCGTCGCCGAGATCTTCCCAGACGTGCTGCGCGACGCCTTTGTCGCCTGCAAGCGCCAGGAACTGAACACGTTCGCGCTGAATGTCAGCGACTTCGAGATCGAGACCTATCTCGAGAGCGTTTGAGGCCGGCGAAGCTGAAGTGGGAGCAGGAGAGCGGCCGGTAACCTATGGGGAACTGCAAAGATCCTCGGTTGGATCAAGCAGCGGACGGCTGGAAGGGCTATAAAAGGGAACTCTCCGAGTTGGGCTCGCGCGGTGCTTGTATCAGTGACTGCGGAACAGGATTTGCCTTGTTCCAATCCGGCGAAGGGCACCAAAAAACAAAAAAGCCCGCCGAATGGCGTCCGCTTCCGCGGGCTGTTTTGGTTTTGGTTTTGGGGACAGGACTTTGCTTTTCTGTCCCGCGGCGTCGGCTTTGGCTCCTTGCGGGCCCCTGATGAGAGTTCAAATCAGCCGGCCACTGTGAGGCAGATACAAAAACGCCCGCACGAGGCGGGCTGTTTTGGTTTTGGTTGCGGGGACCCGATACCCCTTTTGTCATAACATCGTTGGGCTGGTCATTTGGATCGGGTCTGGCGAGTTCGAGGATGCCGAACAGCTCGCCACGTAGCTCCGCATGCACTTCGCCGCGCTTGGCACCAGGCGTGAGCACGATCTCTCCGATCAACGAGCGCAGCGCCTCGGCGGCCGGACGTCCGTCCTTGTCGTCGGCGAGCGCTTGCGTGAACTGCTCGACCCGCTTCTTATAAAGAGTGGCGATGTTGGGATGCAGGTCGGGCACGTCGGTCGGCGCCAGCGCCAGTCGCGCGGTGATCTCCGCCTTCTGCCTCTCCAGGTCTTCCATTCTCGCTTTCATCGAAGGTTGGTACAGGCCATCCTCGATCGCGGCCATCATGCCGGCGATGGCGCGCTCGATTTTGTCGAGCGCCTTGCGGTCCTGTTCACCTTGCGCGCGACGCTCCTGATTGAGGCGGTTGGTCTCCTGGGCATAGGCTCTGATCGCTTCGGCCACGGCATCGGCCGAGACGAGCCTTTCCTTCAGGCCTGCAAGGACCCGGTGTTCGATCTTCTCGCGGGTGATGGAGCGGCCATTGTCGCATATGCCCCGGCGCTGATGGTTGAGGCAGGCATAGCGGTCTCGCGTGAACAGGCCATAGCGCCCGCCGCAGCAGCCGCAGGTGAGCAAGCCGGAAAGGAGGGAGACCGGCCGCCTCATCGTGTGCAGTTTTCTCGCCCGGGCCTTACGCGTGGCGATGGCTACCGCCTCAAACTGGCTGGCGATGGATTTCTGTCTCTCCTTCACGGCCTGCCACAATTCGTCCTCAACGATCCTGAGATGCGGCACCCCGGTGCGGATCCATTTGGCTGGCGGATTGGCCCGGGAGACTCGCTTGCCGGTGGCGGGATCCTTGACGAAGTGCAGGCGGTTCCAAACCAGCACACCGGTATAGAGTTCGTTGTTGATGACACCGCTGCCCCGGATGACATGCCCGCGCACGCTGGTATCGCCCCAGTGTCGGCCGAGCGGACCGGGAATGCCTTCCTTGTTGAGGTCGACAGCGATCGCCTTCGGGCTCTTGCCAGCGGCGAACTCGCGGAAGATGCGGCGCACGATGGTCGCTTCCTCCGGCACGATCTCTCGATCGCCCCGGATGGGCTCGCCTCCGGCATCCAGCTTTTTCACCACCTGGTAGCCGTAGCAGAGGCCGCCGCCGGCCTTGCCCTTCTCCACCCTTCCCCGCAGGCCGCGATGGGTCTTGAGGGCAAGGTCCTTGAGGAACAGGGCATTCATTGTGCCCTTGAGGCCGACATGCAACTCGCTGATCTCGCCCTCGGCTAAGGTGACGATGGCAACGCCAGCGAATTTGAGATGCTTAAAGAGGCTGGCGACGTCTGCCTGGTCGCGGCTGATACGGTCGAGCGCCTCGGCTAGCACCACTTTGAAGCGGCCGCGCTGGGCATCGCGTACCAGTTGTTGGATCCCCGGCCGCAGCACCGTGCTGGCGCCGGAGATCGCAGCATCCTGATAGGTTCCCGCCACACTCCAGCCCTCGCGCGCCGCGTGTTCGCGGCACAGCCTCAACTGGTCCTCGATGGAGGCATCCCGCTGGCTGTCGGAGGAATAGCGGGCATAGAGTGCGACACCGGTCATGGCGGCAGATCCTCTTTCCTGTTCCGAGAGGGTTTGCCATCCGGCTCCCTGCCCTCTCCCTCCCGGCGGCCCGGCCGATTGTCGTTGGCCGCCAGCCCCGCCTCGAACGTCTCCCGCGCCAGCTGCCGGCCGATGAGCCGGGCGATATCCAGCACCACCCGATCCAGCTTGGCCGCCGCCGTGTGTTCGGGGCGGCCCTCGGGGCTGGTGAGGTCGCCGTTGTCGTTCGCCGGAACCAACGTCTGCAGCCCAGTCCTGGTTTCCTCAGCCATCGCGGTCGCTCTCCCAATGGTGGATCGACCCTCTATCGGAGGCCGCCGGACGGCGAAGGAAAGCACGAAGTTCACGTCGTAGGGCCACAGCGTGCAATGACTTGCGCCGTGCGGTTTCGTCTCACTCGTCAAGGTCGGGCTGCAGGCGACAAATGGTGAGGCGGGCGTGTCAGAAGACTGTTACGTCGTCACGGTGCTCGGCCGCGCCTTCCTCTTCCAGCGCAGCGACCAGCTTGACTGCGGACTCCCAATGCTTGGCCACATCGCTCCGTGTCCTTTCCCGGCTCCAGCGACCAACCGGCAAATCTCCTGCGATCGCATTTAGGTCACGCAGTGCGGAGGTTATGTGCGGCCACGGGAAGTCAGTGGGGTCACCGATATCTCGATCAGCACCAACGATCATTTCTAATTTGGCGATGACGCCGATCAGCGACGTAGCCGCGACTTCGGGGATCGAATCTTGAAGTTTCAGGACTTCGGTCATCGCAAAGACCTCGGCCTCCCGCGCAACCGCGTAGTCCCGTGGACCGCCGAGAGTGTGCGCTGTCTGGTCTTGAACTCGCGTCGGTGAATCTGCGGTCAATCCCTGAATTCCGGGATTGACCGTGATTTGGCTCTCTAACCGCTGCTGCACGCGGCACAACAGCATCGATACGTACCGAGCCATTTGCCAATCGCTCACCAACAGAAGTGCGGGATCGCGTAGGGCTGCCGGCTGCAATTCAGGCTCGTTGCGGCTTGCGGCGAGAACAATCGGTTTTTTCGCTGCCACAGCATGGTCTCCTTCCGTGGGCGAGTCTCCGCTCAGCGGGCCCAAAGCCAATCACGGAACCCGGTTCTCCGGATGTGATTTGTAGAGAATACTCCGTGGTGAAATACTCTGCAAGGCGCTGGTGTCGGATTCATGGAAATCCGAGAAGCGTTCGCGCAAAACCTAAGAGCCTTGCGACGGGCTAGAGGCCTGTCACAGGAAGAGCTTGCGCACCAGGCTGGGATCGATCGCACCTATATCAGTGCGTTGGAGCGCAACGTGTACAATGCGAGCATCGATGTCGTTGACCGGCTGGCTGAAGTGCTGGGCGTGGATGTCGCGGAATTGCTGAGACGGCCCTCAGATCCGCAGAGATCGAAGTCTGAGCTTGACGAATAGAGGAAGTTGACGCTCGCTCGCGCGCCATTCAACGGCGCCGTAGCGGGCGAGCGGCGGCTTCGCGCCTCAGATCAGTCATTAGGCTTACAGTTTGCGACGCTGAAAGCAGCCGCAAACCTCGTTCCAACTCTCTGTTTCGCAAAATGTGGGCAATGGACTTGACATCAAGAAGCCCCGGGCGCGTTGCTGGAAACGAGGCAATCTTTTGAACTCCAGCCTCTTTGTCGGAGGGCCAAAAATGACCGACTTCGACCGCCGTAGCGTATTGCTTGGCGCAGTATCTGTTGCTCTGACAGGAAGCTGGCCGCCGTCCGGCAGTGCCACAGAGTTTTCAACGCTCAAGCAAGCAGCTCAGGCTCGGGGCATAGAGATCGGGGCCTTTACATCGCTATCGCAGATCCAGGACAACGATTTCGGCAATACCATCTCCCAGCATTTCACGCTTTCGGCAAATTTGCTTGAGGAAATGGAATGGGACGCCAACCCATGCTTCAACGTCGACGATCCCGGATTCAGCGGCCTGACGACCTTTCTAGACCGATGTCGGGATCTCGGTTTGCGTTCGCGAGCCCGGCAGATCTATTCAAAGGAGGCATTGCCATGGAACGCGCACCTGCGCGCCGACGGCAGCCCTAAGAACCGGACGGAACTTGAGCAGACACTGGTGAAGCGGGCGCAGCAGGCCTGCCGGCCGCTGAAGGGCCGCAACGCGATTATCCAGGTAATCGACGAAATCCTAGCCGATCATGAGGGTGGCCTGCGGCAAGACCCTTTCAGCAACGCTCTCGGGGAGGAGTACGTTGATGTCCTGTTTCATGCCGCGCACGAGGCGGCACCCGATGCCCTGCTGATTTATCAAGAGTTTGGTCCTGAAATTCACCCAGAGGGTTGGTTCAAGCGCAAAACTAAGGATTACATTGCGCTGCTGGAGCGGCTGCGCAAGCGAAACGTGCCGATCACCGGAGCTGCTCTCGGCGGCTTTATGCATCCCGACCTTGTGTTGAGAAGGCAGTTCTTCCAACACATCGAGCAACTCGAATACGACATTCATATAACGGAGCTGACACAGATCTACGGCATGCGCGGCGAGCCGAAGAGTGACGGGTTCTGGCCAAAGAGCGTCAAGGAAAACGACCGCATAGTTGCGGATCGGTACACTCGGGCATTCCAGTTTCTATGCGATTTGAAGCGGCTACGCGAGATTACATTCTTTGCCGCCGTCGACGGCCGCAACATGGTGGAATCCGGCTCGCTGGGCATTGAACCCTACAGTATGGCTCGACCAGGCATATTCAACTACGACTGGACGCCGAAACCGGTATACCATGCACTTACAAAGACCATGAAGAATTCGAAGCTGCGAATCTAAGGTGGCTCTCGCTAAAAATGCGGCGAAGACCGAGCGATTCGTATACGTCCCGAGTCCTGAGCCAGTTATCTGATTTTTCGCGGGAGCGGACAATGCATACATATCCCAGTTGAGATCGGCGCGGAGCGGCACCTTCTGGCGAGCCCGTACCACTGCCACTTTCGGTTCCACGCCACGTGATTTCATCGCCGCGTGGCGCGGTGGCCGCCGTGGCGAATATGTAGCTCTTCAGCTGCTGGCCTATAGCATCGGGCTTTCAACGTAGGTGCGGATGACGGACGCCTCGGCAGTTCTACATTCTCTCCATGAAAATCTTCCCAGAACACCCGCTGCCAGCTCCGGTGCCTCTAAATTTGCCGGTTCCACTGTCACCTTTTATGAGGCCAGTCAGGGTGTTTCCGCCTGTCTTTCCCTTATAAACAAACGTGTGTTTGATATTGACTGCACCACTACTAGAAATACTTCCAGTAAATCCGGAGCTTGACGATACGTTGCCGTCATTTATGACGACGGTCGTTGAGAGTTCTCGCCAATCTCCGCAGTCCGTTGTAGCCCGTCTGACCAGTCTCCATGTGCCGTTAAACGCGCTCAGGCCACTCGCCTGCGGCACACAATGATCGCCCTGCACGCCCATTCCATTGTCGCAAGTAAGCGGGCAGACACGGCCTCCGACCGCCCTCAGCTTTTCCAGAATTGCCGCCGTCGGCTCCAGAGATGCCAGCCTGACACCTTGCCGATCCGCGTAGGCCTGCAGCGCTTTGCGGCTGCCGGCTCCCCACTCTCCGTTAGCCCAGCCCCAAAGGCACCCTATGCGCAAGAGTTCCCTTTGGGTGGCGCGCACAAGGTCGCTTGGGTCCGTGGTGGGAGCGGACGATTGGATGGGCGGGTCGCGATGTTCAAGGCTTGCGACTTCCGTTCCCTTGGAATCGTCGGTCGCCTTGGTGGCGCGCTCCGCCTCCGGCAGTTGCGCCACCTGCCGTTCCGTTTCGGTGCGCTTGTCGATCGCGCTGATCTTCAATCTCGCAAGGAGGGTAAAGGCGCCGTCCGGAAATTGCTGCAAATATGCCTCGAAGAAGCTCTTGTCGGTGGAGTCCTTGATAGTCGCCCAATATGCAAGTTCGACTGCGCTGTCCGGCGAGGTGGACTTGGGAGCGGGGACAGATGCCACCTTCGATTGCGTCGCGAGAGGCTTCAACACAACCTCGCCGGTGAGAGAAGAGTTCTCCCACGGCACTTGCTTGCCCTCCGTCGCAGCCAGCACATCGCGACGCACATCGATAAGCTCACGCGTAATATCCTGCCCCGGCGTCCCGAGGTGAGCGACCAGTGCGGCCGTGAATGGAGAATTCCGCCCTGCTCCGTCCATGGCGACATTACCTGGTTGCGTTGCGAATGCTATGAGCGTGCCGACTCCGCTGCCAAGCCTGGCCAGGCCCCGACTCACCGAACCGGAGCGCGTCCCCAGCGAGCGGGAAAGCTTCTCCGCGAACGGATTGTCCCGGCAGGCGTCGAGGAATATGAGGTTGACCTTGGCGGTGCGCTCCATCGCTGAAAGTACGAGGTCCATCGGAAGGGCCTCGAAGTCGAGGTCATTGTAGCCGGACAATTCGGCATCGACCGGCACCATGTAGTTGTTGCCATTCACCTGCAGGCCGTGCCCGGCATAGAAGAACAGCGCCATATCGGCGCCGTCGAGCTTTTCCAAGAACTCGCGCACCGTGCGACGCATTCCCGCGAGGTCGAGATCCTGGCCGCTGACAACCTCGAAGCCAAGGCCTTGAAGCTTGGCATTCATGTCGGACGAATCGTTCTTCGGATTGGCGAGTTGGACGGCATGCTGGTAGGCCGAATTGCCAATTACCAACGCTACGCGTTTCTCGGCGGTTGCCTGTCCCGAAATGGCAACGAACAATAGAACTAAAAGAATGAAAGCGCTGCGCATGGCAGAAACGGCTCCCCGGAAGGAACTGTAGCAGACGCTAATGCAACCGAAAAGAGCTATAGGCTAGGCTGCGTCCCGGGAAGCCTGCGGCTCTTTGTTGGCAAACACCGATTCGGTGCTGCGTCATGCATCGGCATGCAAGGGGCGCAATTTGCTTGATGCACCTGAACGGATATGCTGGCAGCGAGTAGAGCTTCCAGTGGCTTGGGGGTCCAATTCGGCGTGCGAACAGTTGGCCGGATCGTCAGTGTGCAGCGACGTGGCATCGCCGCATCGCTCGCCTATCTGGTTCTGCTGGGGGTCGCGACTGCTCTCGTGTCACCGCCGCTGGAGAATATCCTGCGCGACATGATGATGGTCTCGATCTCGCCGTTCACCCATGCTCCACGCAACATTGTTGTGGTCTCGATAACAGAACAGACCCTAGCGAATTTTCGATACCGCTCGCCTCCGGACCGTGGCTTCCTGGCCGACATTGTGGCCCGGATCGAGTCGGCCCACCCTCTTGTTATCGGTATCGACCTTTTGTTCGACCAGGCAACAGAGCCGCAAAAGGACGCCCGGCTCGAAACTGTTATCGAAGCCGCCAATGTGCCCGTGGTGATCGCCTCGGCGTCGCGCGCTGATGGCCTTACCCAGAGGCAGTCCGACTATCTCAACGCGTTCGCTCCGTCGGCAAAGCGGGGCCTTGCGGCATTGTCGCACGACAATCTCGACGGCGTGGTCCGTGGAGTTTTTCCCGGTCGAGAGGTTGAGGGGGGATGGGCGCCAAGCTTCGCTGCGGCAATGGCAGCAGCAACCGGCCTTAGTAGCGGCCACAACCCCGAGGAAATGGTCTACTACCGAACGGTCAACAGCCTGCCCTTCAATTTTTCAACCTATCCGGCACAGGCCGTTCCGCTGGCACCGCTCAGTTGGTTCGAGGGGAAATATGTTCTTATCGGCGTGGACCTACAGCAAATAGACCGTCATCCGACACCGTTCGCATTGTTGAGCGGCGCGGAAATCGGTGATCTCCCTGGCGTCGCAATCCACGCCCACTCGTTAGCCCGACTCTTGTCCGGGAACAGAATAACGATTCCTTGGCCCGCGGTGGGTTACGCGCCGATGCTTGTTGTCGGGCTGTTCTGCTTGTGGATCGTTTCGCGGCCGATCCCGGTGGTCTTTAAACCTTTCGCGGTCGCCGGTGCGGTGCTGCTGGTGTGGATAGGTGAGGCGTGGGCCTTCGCGAGGTTCGCAATACTGGTGCCGATGATCGCCCCTGCCTTGCTGGTGCTCGGTCTGTCGGCATTCGTTGGCTTCCTGGCTTGGAGACGGGACGCGAACGCTCGCCACTTCCTACAGAACGCCTTCTCGAAATACGTCAGTCCGGCCGTCGTTGCAGCGATCGTGAAGGAACCTAACGCTCTCCATCTCGGCGGCGAGAGGCGAGAGGTCACCTGTGTATTCACGGATGTCGAGGGATTTACGTCTCTCAGCGAGCAACTCGCGCCAGAGATCCTCGCAGAGGTATTGAACGAATATCTGCACGGGCTCTGCGAGTTGTTCATTGAGCATGGTGCAACCATCGACAAGGTCATCGGCGATGCGGTGGTCGGCTTCTTCGGGGCCCCGGTAGCGCAAAATGATCAGGCGGAGCGGGCGGTGTCCCTGGCGCTGGCTGTACAGGACCTGGCGCAGCGGCTGCGAGAAAGATTGGCGGGACGAGGCCATTCATTCGGCGCCACCCGCATAGGTATTCATGGCGGGCCGGCAATCGTCGGCAACTTCGGGGGAAATCGGTTCTTCAACTACACAGCTATTGGAGACACGGTAAACACTGCCGCCAGACTGGAGGGTGCAAACAAGTACATCGGTACGGAAAATTGCATAAGCGCTGAAGTCGCAAAACAAACAGCGCGGTTCTTACTGCGCCCTGTAGGAGTTTTGCACCTTAAGGGCAAGAGCCAAGGCATCGAGGCTTTCGAGGCGATGAGCCGTACGTCGGAAAATATTACACTTTGCGAGGAATATGCAAAGGCGTACGCCTTGCTTGCCGCCGACGATAGGCTCGCGACAGCAGCATTCGAGCTGCTGGTCGCAAACTATCCGCAAGACGCCCTGATCGCTTTTCATCATGACCGCCTTGCAAGCGGACACTTCCGGGCAGACATTCATCTTGCCGACAAATAGGGCCATCATGACATGAGCCTCATGCGTCCGATCGCCCAAATCGTCTGTCTGGCCCTTGCCGCGGCCGTTCTTGTCACGGCGCAATCCGCGGTGGCCGGCAGCCAGTATGTGATCCTGTCAACTGAGCCGGTGGTGGATGAACTGCCGCCAGGCAAGATCTTTGTGCCAAGTGACGTCATCAACGTGCCAGCTGGTGCGGTCGTCACCTTGCTTGGTGAGGACGGCAGCGTGAATCCCATTTCAGGTCCCGCAGCTTTGGTGGTCACTGAGGATGCCCTGAAATCCGACAGTCCGCAGCGGGCCAGGGACGGTCAGGCAGGGCCTTCAAGCCTGGCCCTGATAGCGAGCCTTTTGACGAACGAGCGCCGGCGGACCGAGTCCATCGGGAGCGCACGCACCACCGCCGACCAGTCCAAACCGAGTGGACTTGACGATCCTTGGGCGATTTCCATCGAGGAATCCGCTCCGGCCTGCATCCGCAATGGCGAAGTGGTTCTGGCGCGTCGCGGAATCGGTGAGAGCGTGGTGTTCTCGGTTCGGCTTGGCAGTGGACAGTCGTTTAACGGCTTAGTCTGGAGCGCTGGCAAGCCTACTTACTCTCTTCCGAACCCCATTCCCGCGGGAGTAAAATCATTTATCGTCGAGACCAGGAAGACGTCGGCGTTGATCGAAATCAAGATGTTTCCACAGAACGCCGCTCTCGGAAATCCGCTGGAAGTTCTTGGATGGATGGTGCGCAGCGGTTGCAAACGCCAAGCGTTGGCCTTTGTGCATCAACTTGTGACGAAACAGCAATAAATCATCAGATCAGGAGCCGCGCCGCGAATGACGGAGCGAACTGGCCAGAGCCTCAGCTGCGCCTCTCATAGTCGCCATCGCCAAGCAATCAGGTGAACTGCAAGGCCTTGGGTTTTCGGTGTCTTTCAATGCGCTGAAGATGATCCGAGGTTTTCGATTTCTGCACAAGAGCACGGTATTAGGCAAAGAAAGGCGTCCTCGGCCGGTACTAAATTACATTGTGAAGCCCGGACGCGCTGGAAAATCGAGATGCTCATCCGCGTTTCGCGACGCAACGGCCGCTTCTTGATTGCATATGCTGAGAACAGACTGTCTGCTTGCGGCCCCCAACCAACCGAGCAAAAACCTTGCCGTTCCTCCGGTGGCCAATCACGGCCGAAGGAGAAACGAAATGGGACATTCTCACTATGACGCCAACGCTCTCGATCGTCGCGCGTGGAACGCGGGTAAGAAGGTCGGAACGAAACGGCCGCTGAAACCTCGGCAGATATGGGCGATCCGGTTTTTTCTCGATCGACAGCGGCGATTGCGCGATCGAGCCCTCTTAATCTCGCAATCGACAGCAAGTTGCGCGGCTGCGACCTAGTCAAGATCAAGACCGGCACCTTGGTTGTCGGGTCGGAAATTCGGACCCGCGCGATCGTCGTGCAACAGAAGACAGGGCGACCGGTGCAGTTCGAGTTGATGAGCGATGCGCGTTCCAGCCTTCTCGCATGGCTGGAACGGCGTGATGGCACCGTCGACGACTATGCGTTCCCGAGCCGAATCGACCCAAAGCGTCACATGAGCACGAGGCAGTATGCCCGCCTCGTGGACGAGTGGGTCGTGGCAATCGGACTTCGACCTCAGGAATACGGGACGCATTCGCTGCGACGGACCAAGCGTCCATCATCTACAAGGCGACCGGTAACCTGCGCGCGGTCCAGATTTTGCTGGGCCACACCAAGATCGAGAACACAGTTCGGTATCTCGGAGTCGACGTAGAAGATGCCCCGAGCTAGCCGAGGCGACGGAGGTCTGACTGGATGCGGCTCTACCGTCTCGGTGGGGCCGCGAAGCGCCGAGTCTCTGTCGTGCGGATTGGCTTTGCCTGTTCCCAAAGCAGACGTCTTGAGCGGCTGCTAGCTGGCCCGAGTCCGATTTTGACTCGAGAGCGACGCTCTTAATTGCGATGCTTAAACGCAAATCCTGGATTTTCCGGGCGAGCGGAACCGGTTGACAGTCGGCAGGCACCACAGCTTTCCTACTCCGTTGTGCCGGCTTTTTTCCTACGCCGGTTGGTGTGCGACTGCGCGACGGCCAGTTTCAACTCGGGTGTGATCTCCACGGGCGCATTGTCTGCCCCATGTGGGCTCTGCAGCCCCTCGACGTGAACGGTCGGGAATGGCAGTTCGATGCCCTGCTCCTTGAAGGCCTGGCGGAGGCGTAAAAAGAATCTCCCTCTCATAGCGAAGGCGCCTCCCGGTCTGGTTGTGACCTTGACCCTCAATACGATACCATACTCACCGAACTCCTGTACGCCCTGCATCTTGATCGGTTCGATCACCCAGTTTTTGAATTCGGGATCTTCCGCCAGCTCCAGGCCTATCCGCTTGATCAGCTTGCGAGCGAACTCGATATCGGTGTCATAGCCGACTGTGATGTTGAATTTGTCGGTAACCCAGTCGCGGCTCTGGTTCTGGACGGCTCCGAGTTCACCGAACGGTATTGTGAACAGCGGGCCACGGTGGTGGCGCAGCTTTACCGAGCGCAGCGAAAAGCTCTCCACCGTACCCCTGTAGCTGCCCGACGAAATGTATTCGCCGACACGAAATGCATCGTCGAGCAGATAGAACACGCCTGAGATCACGTCCTTGACGAGGGTTTGTGCGCCAAAACCCACAGCGACGCCAACGACGCCGGCGCCGGCGATCAGGGGACCGATCTGGATACCGACCGAGGCGAGCATCATCAGCACCGCCATGACGACGATCACTGCCAGCAGAATGTTTTGGATGATGGGCAAGAGCGTGCGCAGCCGCGCCTGCTGCGGATCGACGATCGGAGCCTCCTCGGCGTCGATCAGCGCGTGCTGCGCTTCGATGCCCAGCTTTCTCTCGATCAAGGCCTTGATGATCGACCAGCCGAAATCGGCGGCAAGCGCAATGACAACGACATTGATCAAGCCGCGCAATATGAGAGTGGTCGTCGTATCGCTGTCTCGCATGGCCTGCATGTCCAGACCCCAGGCACGCGCAAGAAGGTAAGCCGCCGCCAGGATCAAGATCATCCGGACCCCGCGATCGATGACAGCGATCGTGACCGCCGGGATCGTAGGCCGGCCAGCCTCTTCGGAACCCGGCCGCAGGACGAAATTGACCCCGCGCTGCGTCAGCACGATTGCAAAAGGCAGGACGAACGCGGCCAGGGTAAACCAGAACCACGTATACAAGCCGGCGATGCGCTCCAGGAAAAGAGCGACGAAATAGACAGTCAACAACCATGTCGCTTCCGTGTGGTGATGCGCACTCTCTCGCTGTGTTCTTGGCCGGCGCCAGACGGCAATCAGAAAGAGCAGCAGCAGCACGAAATCGGCGCACAGCGACAGGACCACCATTCCGTCCTGATCGATGCCGAGACCCGGCAAGAGGATAAACGTCGCGGCGAAGAAGGCAAAGACGCCGACGATCCGAGGCAGCCAATAGGACCAATGGTCGGCCGTTTCGTTGGTGATCGGCAAGGCGCGAACCTCATCGGCGTACTCGATCTTCCTGAAGGAAGGGACGAGCACAACCAAAACGTACAGGCGCACACTCCATGTGAAGACTGCCGCCATCAGAAATGTCAGCACGATCTCACGGATGAGCATTGGCCAGTCGAACAGCATGAACGCGCCGGCGCTGCCCAGCTCGAACGAGACGATCAGCAGGCTGGAATATAGCGTGCGGCCGCCAATCTTCTTGGCCCGCCCGATTGGCGTGTCCTTCGGCTGCGCGATAATCCAAAGGCGAAATGGACGGGTGAGCTTGTAGGTTGCCCGGGTGAGCGCCAGGCCGACGGCGATGAAGAGCGCGATCAGCAAAAACACGCCGGCAGATCCCCTGCTGGACATATCCTCCATGATCGCTGCCCGAACGCGCGCGAACTGGTCTGGCAGTGAGGGCAAGGTGCGCACGATTCCTTCGATATGATGCTTGATCCGATCGAGCGTCGAGGATGCCATCGTATTCATCCGGCCTGGTGCGGCCACGGCGTCGGACGATGCGGCGGCGGGTGAAGCTCCTGCCGCGGCAGGGGCTGCCATTGAACCGGTGTCCTGATTTCGTTGTTCGGCCATCCAGCCCTTCACTGACGGATCGTCGAGCAGATCGAATAGCTGTTTGACCTTTTCAGGCTGGACGGTCGCCGTCCCCTGCGCCTGTACCGGACCAGCCAACAAGAGGGCGATGCCAAAGACGAGCGGCCCGGCAATCAGGACAAACATCGCGGTCAGAGCTCCGAGACGTCGTGCCGGGCGCGCCAGATTCCTGGCTCCCAATCGTCGAATCATGAGGCCTTCCCCCAAATCGGCAAGCAAGACATCCATGCCCGCGAGCACTCCGATCGCACCAATCACGTTTATCCGGCCCCCCTTGCCAGCGATCGATGAGACACCAGGCTGAACCGCGTTGGCGGCACGTCGGTGCGATGCAAGTGCTGAAAAACTCCGCGGCATTGCCTCGAGACCAACATGTCAAGTTTCCAGGGGTGCTAGCCATCGCGCCCAAGGCGCAATCATTCGATACCTTGGTCTATGGTTTCCTACGTGGGAGATTCACCAGGCTGCACGTGCGGCACGCGCGCCGACACCGGCTAGCCACGAGATGCTGGCCACGGTCAATGCTTCGCCGGCTCTGTCGGACCAAACGGCAACAGGCTTAGCTCCGAAGGCATAGCCCTGCTTTCGCGCAAGAAGCCGATCAACCGCGATGTCATTCCCCGGTCTTTGGCCAGTGCTTCCGATACTTCCGTATGTATCCGACCATTCAGTCGTCTAATCGTCTGGATACAACCCGTTCCGTATCACTCTGGCGCAGTGTCAAACATTGGAGAAGAATAATGAAGCTCATCGCACTTGCTGCCGCGTCTCTTGTTGTTTCTGCCGGAACCGCACTTGCCGGCAGCGATCACTACGGGTCAGAAAAGGCGACTCCTCCCGATAGGTCGCATACCTCCTCGATGACGGATGGACATGCCAAACATGACGCCAGTCAAACGGTTCGACAGCTGGTCACGCCTAACGACAAATACGGACAGGGTATTTGGGGGCGCTAGACCGAAGCAGCAGAAGGACCGCTCGGTCTTTCCTTCAGAGCGAGCGGCGAAACGGTAGAAGAAGCCTGGGCATATAGGGCTCCGCGCCGTGCATTCGAAATTTTGTAACCGACATTCTCCAGGCACAAAAATCGAACTGCTGCCAAATCGAGCCGGCAGTTACCATCGATGGCACGCGCCGGCCTTATCGCGATTTCTACCGTCTGTCCCAGCCCTTCATTGCGGGAACAATGGACCAAGGTATGGAGCGCATGCTTCCTCGGCACGATGGCCTGCACCTCGCAAAGCCCGGCATGGTTGGATCTCTCTAACGCGACGGAAATGGAGGTTAGGAAATGACACCGCGTCCAGCTCTTTCGAAGGCACTGCACATCGTCCTGAGGCTCTGCGGCATCGACATGGCGGCGCCTCGAGCAAGGCGCAGCGGCAGCGCTGCCCAGTCTGATCACGCGAAGGCTCAGCGAGTTTACACACGCAACGGGGTCAGAATGTCCATCTCTCCCAGAGATCATCGGACCGCGAGTAAATTCACTCCCCTGTAGCGGAAGGCAGCTGGTCAAGGAGTCTTGGCCGATGACCATACCATGGACCCAAGAGCCAGAGGTGACGTGAGGCCGCAGCGCCTGCCTCACTCGATTACCGGGGCGGTCCTTGAGGATAACAAAGGTGGCCACCGGCTCTGCTCGAGAAGGTCGGATCGCACGAGTAGTCGGTGCCACCTGTCATGTGAGCCAGCGCACGGCCTAGGGCGGCCTCGTTGCGTTCAGGACTAGAAGCATTGGTTGAGGTTTTTGACCGAACGGGATTTGTCATGGACTGGTGGATCGCTCCCCCTCTCTACATGGCTCTGGTGGGCGTCGCCGGAATTGTTGTCTGGAACGTCATTCCGCGGAGTCGCCCCAATACAAGGCTGGTCGTTCAGATTGCCTTCTTCCTTGCAATGTCGGTTCTCCTTCTGGACGGTGCCGTCGTCCCGTACGAGATAACCCGGAGCGGAGAGACAACGGCCCGAGCGATACTTTTCGGGGTGGCGAAAGCGCTCTGGTGGGTTCATCTTGCGTGGGCGCTGATCGGTTTCGTCCGCATCTTTCTCGTCTTCGAGGGGAAGCCACGCGAGGCAAGGCTCCTGCAGGATCTCGTCGTTGGCGTCGTCTATGTCGGAATGCTGCTGTCGGTCCTCGCTTTTGTCTTTGGCGTGCCGGTCGGAACCCTGATCGCCACCTCAGGTGTCTTTGCCATCGTCCTGGGACTGGCCCTGCAGAACACGTTGAGCGATGTATTTTCGGGCATCGCACTAAACCTCGGCCGCCCCTATGCGCTGGGGGACTGGATCGTTTTGAGTGACGGCACCGAAGGCCGGGTCGTAGAAACCAGTTGGAGGTCGACCCAGGTGCTCACCTGGGCACACAACGTCGTTGCACTTCCGAATAGTTTTCTGGCCAAGCTTGGGTTGACCAATGTGAGCAGGCCAGACGACAGCCATGGAATTGCTTTCACCATAAGAATCGCACCGACAAAAATGCCGGCCATCGTGGTGGAGGTGATGCGTACAGCCTTGCTGAGCTGCAACTCCATCTTGAAGGAACCGCCGCCCATAGTTGTTATTCGGGATTTGAATGCCGTGGCGATCGAGATCGATCTACTTGTGCATGTCGAGAATTTTGGCCGACGAATAGCCGCGCGTAATGAAGTCTTCGATCTTGTCTACCGCCACGCCAAGTCCACAGGTCTGCTGCTTGCGGCACCTCCCTCGTCGATCGCCGTGAGCAACCTGCCGACTGAAGAGACGGCGAGGCCGCCCAGCGTCACCCCGATTGACCTTATAAGGGCCTTACCGATTTTTTCGGCGCTGACGAACGACGAGCAGGAGGCCCTTGCCGCGACGACCTCGGTTCGCACCTACCGAAAGGGCGACATCATCGCACGACAGGGAGAGATGCTGCCGTCGCTCATGATCGTTCGAGCCGGTATCGTCGTCCGGCAACTGGGCGAGGGCGATGCCCGCATGCAGGATATCGGTCGTCTCGCGCCCGGCGACTTCTTCGGTGAGACAGGGCTGCTGGCCGGCATCGGCGAGACGTCGACATTGCGAGCGTTGACCCATGTCGTGGTCTACGAAATTGACCAGAAAAGCTTCGCTCCCTTGCTGCTCGCCCGGCCCGAAATGGCCGAAGATCTCGCGGCGGTGCTGGCGACCGGCATGTCTGCTTCAGGCGAAAGCGGCGCTCCGGAACAGCGACACGCGAGCTCGAGATCTGCCCTGATAAAGACCATTCAGACGGTCTTTCGCGACATCCGCTCCGACGCCTTTTGGACACCGGGGCCTCGCAAGAGGGCAGGAAGCGATGACCATCCTACGGAGCGAGATACCTAGTTCAGGATAGGAAGGATTGCTTCCCACGGACGCGGCCACGGAACTTTATGTCTGGCGCGCGATTGCGGCGAAGGTCAAACATCGCGACATCGAGCGGATCCGGCTCGTGGCGCCCTCGCAGCCCGCTTACCATCGGCCTGAGGCTGGACGGGCGTGGCCTTCGTGCTCCATTTGCAAGCCCTCAGCCTTGATCGGTTTGTCCGGCGTCAAGTTCCGACCGTGATGCCGGCACCCGCAGGATCACGGTCGTGCCAGCCCCCAGGACGCTCTCGATTTCGACGCTTCCGCCGTGCTCCGTGGCGAAATGCTTCACCATCGGCAAGCCTACACCGCCCAAGCCCTTGCCCTCGTGGTGAAAAATGGCTCGAAGGCACGGGCAACGGTCCCTGGGGTCATTCCGATACCTCTATCGACGATGCGAAGCTCGATAAGGGCGGCACGGCCTTGAACGGCGGCGGCGTCGATCGAGATCAAGCCGCCGCCCGGCATCGCGTCACGCGCGTTGAATACGAGGTTCAGGACCGCATTCTGCAGGCCCAGGCGATCGCATTTCGCGCGAGGCAGGTCGGATCCAACGCGGACCTCAAGCTGGATATGCGGCTCGCATGCGCATCGGACGAGGGCCTCGACCTCGGTCAGGCAAGGACTTACGTTGGTTTCCTCGACCTCACTATGGCTCTGTCGAGCCCTGCTTATCGTCTCCCGGACAAGAGCGCCGGCTTGCAGCAAGGCCGTCTTGGCGCTGCCGATCGCGGGCTCGAGTGCTGGCGCAACCGAGACGCTAGGGTCCCGTGCGATGCGGTTTAGCGCGGATAACGCGATCTGGATGAGATTGCCCAGATCGTGAACGGTGCCAGCCGACGGCTGTTTCGTTTGCAGGTCGTGCCGAGCGGCTTCGGCGGATGAGTCACGGACATACTCGCCCGCTGGGTCTGCTTTTGTCTCGGCATGTAGCATCTCAGCCCCGTAAGTTGGCTAATGGCCTCTGTTTCCAGGGACGCTATTTCGACGGGCCTTTGCCATCGATTGGATCGAGGGGGAGGGCCGACCATACCACGGTATATTTCGCTGCAGATATCGTTGGATTAAGCCGGTTCGATCGGTGCCAAGACTTTACTGAGTTGGTCGTCCGCTTGTCCGAATCCTGGCCGACAATGCCCACAGTATTGGCCCTTGCCGCCCGCTCCGCCCCTGACCGATCGATGCCTCGTGGCTGGCCTTTGCCTCTCGTCGGCTAGGACTCCCAGTCTCCGAATGCATCCGCCCTAGACCTTCGCATCGGAAGACCGATGCCTCCGTAGAATAGTTCAGCACGCAGGCTCGAAGCATTCTTCCCTGCAACTGATCACGTTCCGGTCGCAAAGGAGAAGGAAGTGCGAAGGATTACGAGAATTCTGATGCTCGCCGCGGCGTTTGCCGCTTCGGGTGAGGTCATGGCCCAACCCGCGGGCCAGGAGGTCAAGCCGACAATCGTGCTGGTGCATGGTGCTTTCGCCGAATCGTCGAGCTGGAACGCGGTGATCGCCGACCTCAACAAGGACGGCTACAAGGCAATCGCCGCGGCCAATCCTCTTCGCAGCGTCGCGAGCGATGCAGCGGCGGTTTCGGCCGTCATCCGCTCGATCTCGGGACCGATCGTGCTGGTCGGCCATTCCTATGGCGGGCCGGTCATCACCGAGGCAGCCAACGGAAAGAACAATGTGAAGGCTCTCGTCTACGTGGCCGGGTTTGCGCCCGAAACGGGCGAGTCCAGTCTCACGCTCTCGGCGAAGTTCCCAGGCAGTACGCTGGGCGACGCGCTGCTGCCGGTGGCGCAGGCCGACGGAGGCCAGGACCTCTATATCCAGTCGGAAAAGTTCCACGAGCAGTTCGCGGCCGACGTGCCGGCGGCCGAAGCCAGCCTGATGGCGGCGACCCAGCGTCCAATAGCGAAAGCCGCCTTGGCGGAGCCGTCCAGCGAAGCCTCCTGGAAGACGATTCCCTCCTACGCGATCTATGGCTCAGCCGATCGAAATATCCCGCCTGCGGTCATGAAATTCATGGCCGAACGCGCGCATGCCGTGAAGACCGTGGTCGTCGATGGCGCCTCCCACGCCGTGATGGTTTCGCATCCCAACGAGGTCGCCGCGCTCATCGAGGACGCCGCCTCAGCTCGGTGAAGAGCCTGTGACGGCCGGCATTCCGTTCCGCAACGCAATTAAGAACGCAAGACAGGAGTTTGGACATGAAAATCGTCATCATAGGCGGCACAGGACTGATCGGTTCGAAGACCGTCGAGAGGCTGCGCAAGAAGGGTCATGAAGTGCTCGCCGCTTCACCGAACAGCGGCGTCAACACCGTCACGGGCGAAGGCCTGACGGACGCTCTCGCCGGGGCGCAGGTCGTCGTTGATCTCGCAAATTCGCCTTCGTTTGAGGACAAGGCCGTTCTGCAGTTCTTCGAGACCTCCGGTCGGAACCTCCTCGCAGCAGGCAAGGCGGCCGGCGTCAAACATCACATCGCACTCTCGATCGTGGGCGCCGACCGCCTGCCCGATAGTGGCTACCTGCGCGCCAAGATGATGCAGGAAAAGCTGATCCGGGAGTCTGGTATTCCCTACACCATCGTTCATTCGACGCAATTTTTCGAATTCCTGGGCGGCATCGCCCAGTCGGCAACGGTCGGCGATACCGTAACCCTTCCGTCTGCCTATTTTCAGCCGATCGCTTCGGACGACGTCGCCGACATCATGACGGACGTGGCGCTCTCCGCCCCGATCAACGGCACCATCGAGATCGCCGGGCCTGAGCCGATCCGCATGAGCGATCTCGTCGCGCGGTTCCTGAAGGCGACCAACGACCCACGCAAGGTGATCGGGGATCCCCACGCGCGCTACTTCGGCACGGAACTGGACGATAGCTCGCTGGTCCCTGGTGACCATCCACGCATCGGAGCGATCCGTTTCGAGGACTGGTTCGTCCACGCCCCGCTCCCTCGACACTGATCCACCGCGGCCGCGCATCTCCGATGACGCGGATCCAGCTTCAACGCGAAAGAGCGAGCCGATGAAAGACGACTTTTCTTCCCCCGCCGGAGCATCGCGCCGAGACATCTTGTTAGGCGCACTCGCCACCACCGTGGCAACCGGCCTCTCCATAGCTGCGCCCGTGCAAGCAGGGCGGGCGAAAGACCTTCCCTCTCCCAGACCAGACAAAGGACCCAAGACCATGAGCACCATTACCACCAAGGACGGCACTGAGATCTACTACAAGGACTGGGGTCCGAAGGACGCTCAACCGATCGTCTTCCACCACGGCTGGCCGCTGAGCGCCGATGACTGGGACGCGCAGATGCTTTTCTTCGTCGCCCGGGGATATCGCACCATTGCCCATGACCGGCGCGGGCACGGCCGCTCCGCGCAGGTGAGCGACGGTCACGACATGGATCACTATGCCGCCGACGCGGCGGCCGTGATCGAACATCTCGGATTGAGGGGCGCCATCCATATCGGCCACTCGACCGGGGGCGGGGAAGCGGCACGCTACGTCGCTCGCCATAGCAAGGGGCGCACCGCGAAGCTCGTCCTCATCGGCGCCGTACCGCCGATTATGGTAAAGACGCCGGCCAATCCTGGCGGCCTTCCAATCGAGGTGTTCGACAGGCTGCGCAAGTCGCTCGCCGACAATCGGTCCCAGTTCTACATCGATTTCCCGTCGGGGCCCTTCTACGGTTTCAACCGACCGGGCGCGAATGCGATCCCGGGCGTCATCCAGAACTGGTGGCGGCAGGGCATGATGGGCAGCGCCAAGGCGCATTACGAGGGCATCAAGGCCTTCTCGGAAACCGATTTCACCGACGACCTCAGAATCGTCGACGTGCCAACTCTCGTCATGCATGGCACGGATGATCAGATCGTGCCGTTCGCGGATTCGGCACCTTTGTCCGCAAAGCTCCTGAAGAACGCTACGCTCAAGGTCTACGAGAACCTGCCGCACGGCATGTGCACGACCCATGCCGAACTGGTGAACAACGACCTTCTCGCTTTCATCAAGTCATAGGCTCACGCCGTACCGCCAGCGAGAGCCTGCCGTCGGCTGTCCTCCCCTTCGGCCGGCGGCCCCCCATCACTCAAATCGCAACTGGAGCCAGACAGTGATCAAGACCATCCTCCGCAGTGCAGCAACCGTAACGATTCTCGCAAGCACGGCACTTGCCCATGATACGATCGGCGAGAACGTCAAGCTCGTCTACGACCAGCCGCTGCCCAACGTGCCAGGCAAGAGCATGCGTGCTGTATTGGTCGAGTACGCGCCCGGCGGCACGTCCTCGGCACATACGCATCCAAAGTCGGCCTTCATATACGCGACCGTGCTTGAAGGCGCGATCCGCAGCAAGGTCAACGATGGGCCGGTCATGACCTATCACGCCGGCCAAGGCTTCTCCGAATTTCCGGGCGACCGTCACGGCGTCAGCGAGAACGCCAGCGCGACTGAGCCTGCCAAACTGCTCGCCGTGTTCGTCGTCGATTCCGACGAGAAGGAACTGACCACACCCTCCGGTGAATGAAAGCCTCTGGATCGGTTCGAGAATGGAGATGGCCGCCGCCGGAGCATTCGGCGCTGTGGTCGACAGGATAAGGATGGCTGCGATGCTTAAGGAAAAACTAGGCGATCAGAGGTCGCCACGTCTTGTAAAGATGAAACCATACTGCAGCGCATTCGCCTGCAGCCTGGCCGATCACATCGCCCTGATCCAGTCCGGAACGCCGTTCGAAAGGGAAGGCGTCAGCCTGAAGATGAAACGAACTGCATCGGCAGGTCGACTTCAACCCTGTAACGCGCAAGGGCTACGTCCCGGCGCTGTTGCTGGATAACGCAGAAATCCTGACCGAGAACGTCGCCATTCGCGATTGGCTCGCCGCGAAGCATCCGGCTCTCGGCGTTCCAGCTTTTTTTCGAATACGCGTTCTGGAAAAGCTGTCTTTCACCGATACCCGCCAGGAGCAAAGCCATGTCCGCATTTGACAACAAGGTCGTCATCATCACCGGTGGAAGCTTAGGCATCGGTCGCGCAGCGGCGCTTGGCTTTGCCCGGCAAGGCGCAAAGGTGATCGTAACCGGCCGCCGCGCGACACCGCTAAAGCAGATCGTCGCCGAGCACCCAAACATTGTCAGCCTCGTCGCCGACGCTGCGGAGCCTGAAGATGCCTCCCGCACCATCGCCAAGGCAATCGACACGTGGGGTCGCCTCGACGTGCTGGTGAACAATGCCGGCGCGGGTGCTCTTCTGTCCCTGCATGAAGCTGCCGCTGAGCAGGTCGCGAGCATATTTGCCGTGAATGTCGTCGGCCCCAGCCTGCTGGCGGCAGCAGCACTTCCGCATTTGACGGCGACTAAGGGAGCGATCATCAACATTTCGAGCACGTTCGGTCACAGGCCGGCGGCTGGGCTCTCCCACTATGCCGCCAGCAAGGCGGCGCTGGAACATCTGACCCGCTGTTGGGCGCTCGAGCTCGCGCCTGAGGGTGTGCGCGTTAACGCAGTCGCTGCAGGCCCGACTGAGTCCGGAGCGCTGACGGGCATGATGGGGCTCTCCCCGGAGCATGCTGCCGTCATTGAGGAAGCGGAGCGCGCGCAGATACCGCTCAGGCGACGCGGCAGTCCGGATGACGTCGCCAGGTGGATCGTCCAATTGGCCGATCCGGCGTCCGAGTGGGTGACCGGGCAGGTGATCGCCGTCGACGGCGGCCTGGGCCTCACATGATCTGCCTGCTTCAGATCCTGACGGCCTTGGCGAACAATGACTTCCGCCTGTCCCCGCTGTCCGAAACCCAGTTGGAGACCACAGAGATGAACGGCACGACCAGTCGGATACTTGCAGGAGTTTTGGTTCCCGATACGCCGCTTGTGGAGCGGGCCTTCGATTATGCTCGCCGCGAATGTGAGCCTTATCTGTTCAATCATGTCGTCCGTTCCTGGTTGTTTGCGACGCGCATAGGACAGCTTCGCAACATCGGTCACGACGCGGAAGTCGTTGCCTTGGGAACACTGCTCCATGACATCACGCTAAACGAGCGCTTCAACGGTCCTCGCCGTTTTGAAGTCGAGGGTGCGGATCTGGCGCGGGTGTTCGCGCGGCAAGGAGGTGTCGACGAGCGCCGAGCCCAATTGATCTGGGATAGCGTCGCCCTGAACTCGACACCGTCGATCGGTCTCTACAAGGAGGCCGAGGTAGCGCTTTGCACCGCCGGGATCTGCCTGGATGTTGTCGGCCTGCAATACGAGATCGTCCCTGCCGCAGAGGTCGCAAGGATCGTCGAAGAATTCCCGCGGCTCGACATGAAGCGGCGCATGACGCGGTGCTTCTGTCGTATCGCCGAGTCCAGACCGGAAACGACGTACGACAATTTCGTCCGGGATTTCGGTGAACGCTACGTCCCTGGGTACAGAGCGCCTTCTTCCGTCGACCTGGTATCGAGCGCGCCCTTCAACGAATAGGCCGTTAAAACAGATATTTGGAACGGATCAGCCGCTCTGCAAGAAGCTGACTCGCATCAGTCCGCTTCAATTCGGCTTTCAGCCCCCCGCCCTGACCGGTCCTCTTCGTCCATGGCTGGGACTGCTCAAGCCAAAGTCTTGCCCGCTCCGGCCTCCCGCATCGGCGCGGGCAGTGTTTCCCACGCCCGGATCAGCTCGCCGATGGAGGCTGCCTCCATCTTACGCATGACGTTGCCGCGATGCAGCTTCACCGTCACTTCGCTGATGCCGAAGTCGAAGGCAATCTGCTTATTGAGGCGTCCGCGCGCAACGTGATGCAGGACCTCGCGCTCACGGGGCGTCAATGTCTGAAGGCGTTCGACATTTCGCTTGACCACCTCCGCCTTCGCTCGGCGCGAGGCGTCCATCGCAATGGCCGCGATTACGGCATCAAGTAGCGTTTGGTCGCGCACCGGCTTGGTGAGAAAATCCACAGCGCCGGCTTTCATCGCCTGGACGGTCATCGGTATATCGCCATGACCAGTGAGAAAGATGATTGGCTTCGGGTTGCCATTCTGGGCCAGGTGATGCTGCAGGTCGAGACCGCTCGCCCCTGGCATGCGCACGTCAAGGATCAGGCAGCCGGGTTTGTGCAATACGTCGGCTTGGAGCAATTCGCGTGTCGAGGCAAAGCAGACCGGCTGGAAACCTGCCGACAGGATCAAGTCCGACAGTGCCTCCCGAACCGCTGCATCGTCATCGACAATGATCACGAGCGCCTGCTCCGCTTCGCCTTTGTGCGGTGACGGTGCCGATCTCGGTTGGAGCGGCTGGTCAACTCTCATCATTACCCTCCATTTCTCGATCGTTTAAGGCGTTGGCAACGGCAGCAAGCAGGGCTTGACCGTCGAAAGGCTTGCGGAAAAACCCGCTGATGCCCTGGGCGCGAAACTGATCCGCTATCTCATGGCGGCCGGTGACAAGGAACACCGGCAACTCCGGACGAGCCTTCTTCACCAGGTCGCGAAGTTCGAAGCCATCCGTGCCAGGCATTCCGATGTCGGTGATCAGCACGTCTACGCCCGACAGCCTGTGGTCGAGCAGAGATCCCGCCGACGAGAAGCAGCAAGCGACATAACCTGCGGATTCCAGCAGGTCCTCCAGCGACTCGAGGACTCTCGGATCGTCGTCGACAACCGCCACGACAGGTCGCACCGTGCTCACACTCAGTTCCCTCCCGTTCGTCGAGAGTGGGTAATCGGTATCTCCAGTCGTTCAGCCATGCGCACGAGATCGGCGAGCGACGCCGCCATCATTTTCTGCATCACGTTCCTTCTATGGATCTGCAGCGTGACCTCGCTGATCCCCAACTCAGCGGCGGCCTGTTTGTTGAGTAGGCCACTCACGACGAGCGGCAGCACCTCGCGCTCGCGTGGCGTGAGCTCTAGATAGCGTTGCCTCAACATGGTGAGTTCGGCGCGCTCTGATCGCCTTTCCCGATCCTGGGCGATCGCCGTCTGGATTGCGGCCATGAGGTCCGCATCGCAAAAAGGCTTTGTCAGGAAGTCCACGGCGCCATGCTTGATCGCGCGCACCGAAGATGGGATGTCGCCGTGCCCTGTTAGGAAGACTATCGGCGGATGATCGCCCTCGGCGATCTGCTTCTGCAGATCGAGGCCGTTGATGTCCGGCAATTCTACATCGAGGATGAGGCAGGCGGGGACGTCCGGCTTGTCCGCCAGGACATAGTCGCCGGCCGATCCGAACGCGATGGCGCACATGCCATGCGACTCCAGAAGCTCACCAAGGGCTTCTCGGATACGCACGTCGTCATCGACGATGAAGACCATGTGATTGTAGGTAGTCATGCTGCCGCTTTCATTTCAACGGGCATCGTGAAGACGAACGTCGTTCCGTGCGGCTCGTTCTTCTCCACCCACAACCGTCCGCCGTGCGACTCGACGATGGAACGGCAGATCGCGAGCCCCATGCCCATGCCGTGCTCTTTCGTCGTAAAGAACGGCTCGAATATTCGGTCAGGAAATTCTATGCCCGGGCCACGGTCGCTGATTTCGATCTGGATTGCGTCCCCTATCCGGCGCGCGCGAAGTCCAAGAACCCTGTCGCCCGCAACAGAGTCCATCGCATCCATTCCATTGCGGATAAGGTTCACCAGAACCTGCTGGATCTGCACCCGATCGAGCGCGACAATCGGAAGGTCGCTTTCGACATCGATGTCCATACGAACACGACGCCGCACCGCCTCTTCACCGATGAGGTCGCGCGCCTCCGCGATGACGCTGCCGAGCGTTGTGTAGGCCATCGCGTCCGCAGACTGCTTGAACAAGGCGCGGATGCGGCTGACGACATCCGCCGCCGAGTTGGCATCGCGGATAATGCGCTCCACCGTCTTCTGCGCCCGCTCGATATTTGGCGGTTTGGCCGTGAGCCAGCGTTGGCAGGCGTACGAGTTGGCGACAACAGCCGCCAGAGGCTGGTTCACCTCATGCGCGATTGAGGCCGAAAGCTCGGCAAGACTCGCCGCCTGGCTCGCACGTGCAAGTCTCTCTTGCGCCAGACGCAGCTCCTCTTGCGCTTGAACTTCACCATCGATGTCAAGACAGACGACGTTCCATTGAACAATCGCCCCTTCGGCATTGCGCATCGGCGCCGCGCGCGTGTCCACCCAGCAATATTCGCCATCGAAGCGCCGCAGACGGTGTCTCCGCGCATACGGTTCGCCAGTGGCCAAAGAATGGGCATAGTTCGCTTTGACGCCCGCCAGGTCGTCAGGATGAACGCCGTCGTCGAGTGTGCCGGCCAGACGGGATTTTCCCGTGCCGTCCAATGACTCCAACTCATATCCGAGGAATTCGCGGAGCTGACGGCTGCGATATATCGGTTCGCCGTTCGGCGCGGCGCAATCGATCATTACCGGAAGCGTTTCAACCAGCTGCCACAGCGAACGTTCTCTCTCGCGCAGCGCCACCTGCGCGCGCATCTCATCGTCGATGTCGATGGAAACCTGGTACCAGTGCACGATCGTTCCGTCCCGATCGCGCAGAGGCTCGCAACGTCCCTCTATCCAGCGATAATTGCCGTCCTTCCAACGCCGGCGATACCGCATGATGAAGGAGTCGCCAGTTTTGAGGCAATTGGCTGACGTACTCAGCACCTCGGGAGCATCTTCGGGATGAACCAGCTCTTGCGCCACCCTGGTGAAATCTTCGAAGCTCGCCCCGGAGATGCCGAGATCCTCCAAAGACCGCTTGTTGACGTAGGCCAGCTTGCCATCGGGCGTCCAGCTCCAGATGTGGACCGGCAAGGCATCGACAAGCTGCTGAAGCTCGCGTTCTCTTTCGCGCAATGCCTCCTGCGCTCGCATCTCGTCTTCGATGTCGATTGAAGCCATATACCATTGCACGATCACGCCATCGGCATCCCGTAACGGTTGCGCTCGCGCTTCAATCCAGCGGTAGACGCCATCCTTCTCGCGACGACGAAACCGGTTCACGAAAGGCTGGCCGGTCGCAAAGCCATTCGATGCCCTCCGGAACATTGTCGGAAAGTCTTCAGGGTGGGCCAGGTCCCGAGCCAGGGCATCGAAGTCCTCGATGTGCGTGGGTGGCGAACCGACCTTCTCCAGATATCGTTTGCTGGTGTACGTGATCTTACCCGAAGGAGCGAAGCTCAGGATATTCACGGGCACAGCGTCAATCATTTGCTCCAGCTGCCGTTTGCTGGCCCGCAGCGCTTCTTCGGCTCGGACCTGATCATCGATGTCGTGTGACAGGCCGTACCATTGGACGACGGAACCCTCCTCATTCCGCATCGGCTCTGCACGGCTCGACATCCAGCGATAGACGCCATCCGCGCGACGCAGGCGATAGTTCAGCGAGAAGCTCTCGCCGGAGGCCAAGGAGTGATCAAGCGCCGCTTCCAACTTGGCGACATCGTCTGGATGGACGACGGTCGCTATCGCGGCTGCCAGTGCACTCACTCCCGGCGTTTCGTACTCCCCTATGTCGAGGCCGAGAAACTCAACCATGCGCTTACTGAAGAAGACCGGGTCGCCGGTGGAAGACAGCCGCCAGAGGAAGCTTGGAACCATATCCACAAGTTGCGAGAGCTCGCGTTCGCGGTCACGCAGCGCTTCCTGGGCGCGCATCTCATCGTCGATATCGATGGAAATTGCATACCATTGCACGATCGCGCCGCTGTGATCACGAAGCGGCTCCCAGCGACCATCCACCCAGCGGTACGCGCCGTCCGCTCGACGCATGCGATACTTCATCGAGTGGGGCTCGCCGGTAGCCAAGGAATGATGGAGCCTTTCCAAAAGGCGGGCAGCATCTTCCGGATGGACGAGAGACTGGATGGCTGCCGCCATCCGGCTCATTCCCGGTCTGTCCAACTGCACCACGTCGTTCAGGCCGAAGAAGTCGAGCAAGCGTTTGTTGAAGAAGATCGGCTCACCTTCGGGTGTCAGACGCCTGATCTGGACCGGGACCATGTCGACGAGCTGAGAAAGTTCCCGCTCGCGGCCGCGCAGCGCCGCCACGGTCTTTTTGAAGACGTCATTGTCGAGTGCAATGCCATACCATCCCACGATTCGACCGCGGCTGTCGTGTGCTGGCCGCGCGGCTGCTCGAGCCCAGACATAGATGCCGCTCACGCGCCGAAAGCGAAACTCGACATTGAAGTGATCGCCTGTCTCTAGGCAGTGGCGCCATGTGGCTGCGATCTGCTCATAGTCGTCCGGATGAAGTAGACGCTTCCAGGCGGTATGCCCCTCGTCCAAAGACGCGTTCAATTCTTCCAACGTCACCCCAAGAGAATTCTGTGCAAACGGGTGCAGGTAAATCCATCTGCCGGCCGCGTCGAATGCCCATCCGTTCCCGAATATGCTCTCGACGACCTTCGCCGATCGAATTGGTTCAGCCTCGTTTTCTACCGACGGGTCCAACCCTGCTGAGGCGAGTGGCTCCCTATCCGTCACCAGATCGTCGATGTCGACACTCACACTGTAACCTGGTTCTGACCGCGTCTCGTTCCAGCGATAACTACCGTCGGCCTGGAGTTGCCGGTGTCTCGTCACCTGTGGAACGCCCGTCCAGAAGGCGCGGGCGGCGGCGTGAGCTGCGGCAGTCCGGTCATGCGGATGGACAAGGCTCAGCGAATGCGGAGCGTCGGAAACGGCTTTGCTTTCGAGCGCGTCACTGATGACGTCAGCGAATCGTTCCTTGGCCGCGGACGAGACATCACCGTCAATCAGCGCACCATACCATGCAACGATGCGACCGGTGCTGTCGCGCAGCGGCTGTCCCGAGCTCCTGCTCCAACCGTAAGCACCGCTAGCGCGCAATATGCGATGTTCCATATTGTAATGATCACCTGTTTGCAGGCAGCGACGCCACATTGTGACGGCGGCGTCGTAATCATCTGGATGAATTAGCCGCTTCCAACCGACCGCGCCCTCTTCCGAAGGCGAATTGAGTTCCTCGAGCGTTGTGCCGAGAAGCGTCAGCGCGCTGGACGTTACGTAGGTGAATTTGCCCGAGGCGTCCGTCGCCCACGCGTTGCCGACCACGCCCTCGACGATCCGAACCGCCCGCAACGCTTCGGAGTCGATTCCGCCGGTGGACTTAAACGCTGTCGTCATTGTCTTCTCCTCCCGGACAAAAGAAAGCCGGAGACCGTCAGCGCCTTGTGTAGCACTCATCCTTGGATCTGGGTGGCGATTTGGCTTGCCAGCTTAACCGGCTATGCCCTCGGCCGCATCTCATGGAAATCCATGAGCTGTGGCCGACACTCCGTTGCGGGTAAGGCTGTTAGTGAAGGTTCAAGCAGTCAGGGTGAAGAAACGCTGACAGCAAGTATCGAGCTTGTCTTGGCGGGTCGCCACCCGCTGACAAAAGATACCGTTCAGGACGCGTCGGTCCTTTATTTCGGTGCCCCGCAACCTATCCCGTGGTGTGGCTCGCCCTCTCCCTCGACACAATCGACCGCAAACACGCCTGGATGTACGTCGTCGATGCCGCGTGTAAGCGGCGATCACCAGGAGATGAACATGATGCTAGACAAAACCTCACCCCCCCAAAGAACCGGATCCGAAGAGCTGGTTCCGTCTCGCTATGCGGTGCGAGTCGGCGAGATCGAAGTGCTGGTGGTCAGCGATGGGGTGCTACCGCTTCCAACCAACATGTTGGGATACAACGCCGACCCGGCCGTGCATGCGGCCTGGCTGAAGGACATGTTCCTACCGCCGGACGCTTTCGACTGGGCGCTGAACGCGGTCGTGGTGCGCAGCGGCGGGCAGACCATACTCATCGATGCTGGGCTAGGATTGGATCCGGAGTTGAACTTGCCGCGGGCTGGGCAGTTGATCAAGCGACTGGAGGCCGCCGGCATCGATCTCGGATCCGTGACCGACGTGGTGCTTACCCACATGCACATGGACCATGTTGGCGGGCTGCTCGTCGATGGGGTGAAAGAGCGGCTGCGTCCCGACCTGCGGATCCACGTGGCGGCCGCCGAGGTCAAGTTCTGGGAGTCGCCCGATTTCTCCCACGTCTCGATGCCGCCCGGGTTCCCGGACGCGCTTCGGGCAACCGCCAAGCGGTTCAGGAAAGAGTATGAGAGCAAGCTGCAGCTGTTCGATGATGAATACGAGGTGGCGCCGGGCGTGATCGTCTCTCGAACGGGTGGCCACACTCCCGGGCACAGCATAGTGCGCGTCGCATCCGGCAAAGACCGACTTATGTTTGCCGGCGACGCCGTGTTCGCGGTCGGATTCGAACACCCCGACTGGTACAATGGCTTCGAGCACGATCCCGAGGAGGCAGCTCGCGTTCGGGCCCGACTCTTGCGGGAGTTGGCGGAGACTGGGGAGCTACTGGTGGCCACTCATATGCCGTTCCCTTCTGTGGGCCATGTGGCAGTGGACGGCGATGCCTTTCGTTGGGTGCCGGTTTTCTGGGATTACTGACCGCTTGTTCGGTCAGGGGCCTAAGCCGGGGCGCGTACTCATTGAGTTAGTGAGTTCGCGCCCTGGTTTTTCGTGCAACCTCGGGCATTCGCATCACCTTTGCGACTCCAGTCCTCGGGCTGGCTTCCGCCATGACGCCTTGCGATCTGAACGTCTGCTTTTTGGCCTTCTACGCCAGAACTCGCCAATCCGCTTGCGGCCCCGTTGCCGCCGTTGAACAAGTCCAAGCTACGCAATATTCGTCTAGACAAATTTTGCCCGGTACCGCTCCTGCGGTGCCAACCAGTTTTCGATGAAATCCAGCGGATCGACGCTTTCCATCATTGCTTGCGCGAGAGCCAAACGCTCCTCCAGGCGGTTGCGGCGATCTTCGTCGTCGGTAGTGTTCAATCGTTCTTCGGCATCCCGGAAAAATCGCTCTACCGTCATCGCCTTTCCCCACCTTGCAATAACGTCGGCAAGCTGCTGCTGGCTATCTGACAGTGCCTGAGCCACCTTGCGGGCATCCTCCTGCTTTAGATAGCGCTGCCACTCCTCGTCTCGGTCTTTCTTCCTCTTCGCCGCCGCCACATCCTCGGCGTCCATCAGGCGCTGGAGAGTGCCCTGGGCCGCCCTGCATGTTTCGACGATTTTCGGGATCAGAGGGCCAAGCGCTTCCTGCTCGGTCTCTTGCCAGGTGACAGACCAGTCGACGCCCTTCTTCGGCGAGTAGGCAATGACCCGAAAGCGCCCGCAGGGCACGTCCTGCTCTCTTGTCCAGGAATGCGTTAACTGCCAAGGCTTGGCGGATCGGATGAGCCTGCTGTCTTCCCGATGGTATTTTCCATTGAAGTATCGCACCGTCACTCTTTCGGTCATTTCGGTGATGGCGAGCCCGATCGGCACCGTGTCGACATAGAGGACGGTAGGTCGATCCGGAGCCCAGATACTCCCGGAGTGATACTCCCCGTATTTGCGATCCTTGCGCTCCACCTCCTGTTCCTTGATGCGGATGCGATCAAGGTCTTCGGCGGCCGTCGCGATTTGGACGCGGTATCCCTTTTCGTCCAGCGCGAGATAGAGATCGTTGACGATCGAGAGTGCACGAAGCAACTGGGTCCCTGATGAAATCAGATCCGGCAGGATTCTTTTGTAGGGCCTGAGGAACTCGCCCTCTTTCACGTCGCGTGTTTTTCGCATGTGCTCTTCAACGCCGAAGAGCAGTGGATGGCGCGCCGGACGCTGCGGTTTCATGGCAGGCCTTGGCTGGCGAGCAGAGCCTTCCTTCACGGTTCTCTTTCGTCGAGGCTTTGGGGTCGATGACATTAGCTCGATCAGTTCGTCCGATGCCTCCGGCAGTGGCGGCAAGTCTACCGGGAGCCCGAGCAATTTACGCGTCCAATATCCCGACCCAGGATAGGGAACCTGATACCGCTTACAGACCGATGCTAGCACCGTGCCGGAAATTCCGAACTCTGGAGCGATCTTGCTGAGAGGCCTCTCGCAGACTCGATTGTAAAGCTCAAGGCGTGTCAGTTGCACAGCGAAATAGGTCTCCATTCGATCGTAGCCGATATCGCACCGCCAGCAGCCGCCGGTAATGCAGATCGCTCGTCATCCGCCTACAAGCGGTTTGGGTAACTTTTAAAACAGCGTGGCGTCGGCGTATCCATTCAAAATAACCGGTCCAACGGTTGCACTTTGGGCGATCGACGTCGCGGACTGCCGGTCGAAGATGCCATGTCGACAAGGTGCAGGCTGCCCTCGAGACAACACGGCAGCCATCCAGGGCTAATCTCACGGCGGTGCGGAACCACTTCCAAATATCCCCGGACAATCGCAATCGCCGATTGAGAAGCACATTGTAAATTATCGAGCCAATACGATTGTTTAGCATTCAAATGCACATTGCGGCAAAGGCTCACAATGTGTCGATAACGCAGAACACCCTAGCAAAAACAAACAACCGACCGCGGCGTAATGTGCGCCCTTTTATCTTGCCATCTTAATCGGTTGTACTTTCCGTGGCTTGCTTTATACCGCCGCTTCCCCTCGAATCTACGATAATACACGATTTTATGCTCTATACCACGATTACGTACTCTTGCGTTGAGTTCCGATGCGCCGTGCAGTCTTCCGCGCTCTGCGACGGTGTAGCAGCGCTGCTTATTTGCAGCACGGGAACCGTCGCGGCGCACTCTTCCATCGGAGTTTCGGAGCAGCGTCACAGGCAACCGAGCGCGGTCCGGCCGTCTTTCGATCGGCGCGACCGCGGGCAAGATAACGTGAGTTCTGTCGTTCCTGATCTGCCTCGGCCCCATCCGCCGGAGCGGATCTCCTTCGTCTCAGATGGCGTCCGTCAAACTGCGGGCGCCATGCGTTTGAACTGCGCTCGCGCCGTTCATCGATACGCTCCCAGAAGCTTGCGGGCTTTGCCATGCGCGCGCTACGAGGTGTGGGTCGGGGTTGCCGCTGCATCGCCAGCGTAGAACGTGGCGTCGCTCCAGATCGCATGCATGATCACTGCCAGTTTGCGCGCCACGGCGACACAAGCTTTGCGGTGGCAGGAACGTTTGGCGATCGCCTGGCTCCAGCTCTTGACCTTGTCCCTGTCCTTGAAGTGCGTCAGCATTCTCGACGCCGCCCCGCAGAGCGCGCGCCGCATGCCCGCGTCGCCGGCCTTCGAGATACGCCGCTGAACGTCGATCGAAGTTGGAGACCGCCAGCGCCGCGAGGCCAGCCCGAAGTGGGCCGCGACGTCGCGCGAATGGCGGAACCGCGACCGATCATCTATCGAAGCGTGAACGACGGCGCCATCACAGAGCCGAGCCCAGGATCGTCATGAGGCGCCGGCACGGCTCGCCGCGCCCGACAAGGTTATTGACGAGGTCGCGCGGCCGGCAATGATGTTTCCACAGTGCCGCGCGCGCTGACGACATGGCATCCATCAGTTCGGCCGGACGCAAAAGAAGCGCACCAAGCGTGCGCCCGTCACGCTGACTGAGGGAAATCCTGCCGCATACCGGCTGCGTGAACTTGTGCAGCCGCCGGATGGAATGACGGTGATCAACTCGCCGCGCGCTTATCAAACATGGGCATGGATTTGGGCCGGAAGTGCCGGCCAAGGATTCTGTTAGCTGTTTTGTCGTCATGCAATTTGTGGCGCGATGCATGTCAAAAAGGGTCTCGCGCTCGACCGGGACGGCCTCGCGAACTTGTCGAGAGCTGGTAAGCTGTGATGTTCGTTATGATTGACGTTTGTCTTGGGAGTGCGCGCAAACTTGGCTAAGAACAGATACACCTTACGTCGGTATTTGCGCTTCCAGTTGGAGCAGATGAGCGCTCTCAACCAGCAACATCAATTTGAAGAGGTATCTTTCGAACTTGCACGCCAACGAATCTGCCGGCGAATCCTTCCTGCGACCGGCCCAGTGCAAGCCGGCGGTGATCAAGGCCGCGATGCGGAAACTTTTCGCAGCTATCTTGGAGCATCAGAGATTGGCTCAAGCACCCGGATTGGGATAGCCGATGGCAAAACGCTGGTTTTTGCATGCACACTGGAAAAGAAGCTCCCCGCCAAGATCAAGAGCGACCTGGTTACCATTTGCCGGAGCGGGGCAAAGCCGGACGCCGTCTACTATTTTGCAACCCCCGATCTAGCAGTTGCAAAACGGCATGACTTGCAAGCTTTCGGCAAGCGCAAGTATGAAATCCATCTAGAAATTTTCGACGGGCAGGCGATCGCCGACCAACTAAGCGACCCCGACACTTTTTGGATCGCCGAGCAGTTTCTTTCCGTTCCCGCCGACATGTTCCCGGAGGTTCAAGGCGACACGGAATATCAGCAGCTTCGGGAACGCTGGCTGAATGGAAGCAAGAATGTCTCGAACTTTACGGACTTCCTCGAGGTCAAGCGCGGCTTGCGATGCGCCACATTCGAGGAGGCTCTGAAAGTTGACCTTGGTCGCTGGCTCGATCTCATCTATCCGATCCTCGATGTGGTTCCGACACGCTTCGCACGTAAGGCACTGTACGAAATCGCGGTAGCACAATTGCGAGGGCGGAAGACACTCGATCCGGCTCGATGGGCCGTCGACCGATTCTTCGATAGCATCGAAAATGACCTCGATAGCGACGACGTCCAGGACATCGTCCTCCTCGCCTCCTATGCAATGACTGCTCATCATACCGGTGATTTTTCCGGTGGACTTGAGCTAGTGCAGAGATGGCGGAGCCAAGCAGACAAGGTCTTGTCCAAGGCGTTGTCGAGCAAATTGTCAGACGCATCGCGATATCAACTGCTGCTGATTGCGCGGCAGATTGCGCCCGACCGAACTTCGAAAGATCCCGAGCTTTTCAGTGAGATGGTGCTCCCACCCTGGGAGGAGGCCGTCGAAATCGCCGAACGTTCCCCTTTTGCCGACATCGATACGCTCAACGATATGATGCAGATCTATTTGCCCTTTATCGGCAGCCTGCCTCGCTATCAGCAGTTAGCAGATCGAATTGATGCTGTAGTTGAAATGCGTCGCGGCAAGACGGCTCGCGCGGAACAGGGCCGCGAACGGGCGATGATTCATGCCACACATAATCAATTTGTTGCTGCAATTGACCAACTGCAGCGGGCAAAGGAAGGATGGTTTCAAGCGGCGACGATGTACGGTTCGGTCCTCGCTATGCTGCAGCTGTCAGATTTTTATTCGCGGCTGTGGCTGCCGCTCGCAGCGCGCTACTATGCGGCTGCCCCCCTCAAATACGCTATCGCTGCGAAGGACGAAGAACTGCGGCCACTCATCGGTCGAGCGGCGGTTGAAATCAGCGCAACCTACCTAATGGCCGGTGAAGGGTTGAGTTTCATCTATTCTGTGGGTCGGGCTGCTCAAATCCATATTGGACATGCCACGGATGGTGAAGATCTTGAGCAGCATACGGAATTTGCAGCTCGTCTGGCTGAAACCGCAAAAGTCTATGCGTTACTTCGCCATTTATTGCCTGAAAATTTGCAACAGATTGAGGCTGCGCTCGATGGATGGCCTATCGATTCTGCATACGCAAACAGCCTGCGCACACTGGCTTCGAGGCCACCTTGGGCGTCTGTGTCAAGGTCGGAAATCGAGGAACGGCTCGCAGAGGACATAGGTCAGGGACTTACCTATGATCTCGGTCCGGAAATCCGCTACCGATGGAACGCCCTCGGAATCAGTTGGACCATTCGGGCCGCTAGCTCCACGCGCAGCGTCGCAGAATGGATTGGGGCTGCCTTCCAAATTGCCATCGTCGACTTGGCTGATGAGGATCTCGCCATACTGCCGTCCTCGGTAGAAATCGAAATCACTACGTCCGGCCAGCTTGAGCCTAAATTGGAGGCGGTGCCGGACAACGTGCAGATGCGCTACCGCCTCACTGTCCCCAACTCCATCACACTCGGAGACGAAGCAAGCTTTACTCTTATGCTTCTCGCGGAAATCGTCGGCAATGCATCGGCATTGCCCAGCGGAGACTTCCTGAAGGTGGTCGAACGCAAGATCGACCGGGGCCTCCTAAGCAAGGCTTTTTGGGTTCACCCTGTGTCTCGGCTATTTGTAGAGATGCGAGACCTTCTCGTGGGCAAGGATGTCGTCCTATCGGGGATTTCAGTACCTATGGACGCGCCTGCGCCCGATCCAAGAAGCGGTGATGAACTTGCCTGGCTGAGCGGTGACGGTCCGACCTACACAACGGCCCGTGCTTATCAGGCTCTGTCCAGGAGATATGAAAGAATGACGCCTGTTGTCGCGGCCAATCTAGATGCGCTACGAGCGCATCCCACCGCAATGGCTTTGCTCGAGGAAATGCACAACGAAGGTTTACTCGATTGGCAGATATATCAGGTGATCTATAACTTTGCACTTCAGCAATCTATTGAGGCCGAAGCCGGATATCACGCCATGGCCAACGGGTCGCCGGAAATCACGCGGCGGCTCGTCAAAGAATTCGAAAATGGAAAGACGCCGGCTATCAACCTCAATAACTTTAACCGCGAGACCGTCGAAAGCGTGCGCTGGGTAAGCCTCTTTGCCGCGCTGCCAGCCTGGCAGCTGTCCAATCACCGGTCGACTCCAGATATGGAAGCCACGCGACGGTTTCTAGCAGTCCGCTACCATCATTTCGAGGATGACATAGATCATCCCAGTTTGTTCGATTGGCCACCTGTGCTCGGCCGCCGAATCCTGGAACCGCCAGCTGCTTAGACGCACACATCACAATCGGCATCGATTAGACGACGGGTCCAGTCACGACCTCTCTCAAACTGCCCAAAGGTCGTTGCTCCGTGATGGGTCACGGACGAAGACCCTTGCGGTCCGCGATAAGTCGGAAACTGATTCGATATCCCTTGGACTGAAGAGGAATTGCACTCGCCAGGCCTATCGCTGAGACAGAAGCTCAGAGGGCCGAGATAGCTAGCAGACTTGATTCACGAAAAGCTGTGAGCAACCCACTGCGCGACCGCTTAGAGCAGGCTACCTCAGAATAGTAAATACGATCGCGTTGGCGTATAGTGCGATCTGGAGGGGATACTATGCCAAAAACCAAGACTTTTGCCCTTTATCTAGTAAAGAACGATGTGAAGTCATTTGATGACCTTTTTACCGAGACCGCCAACGATCGCCTTAAGAGGGGAGATGCGATCGTTAAGGACTCCACCGACCTCGGCAAAACTGCCCGCGCGTTCATCTTCGACAACATCCCGCAGTCGCCAAAATGGCTTGCGGATTTAAATGATGTGTTTACCGGGTTACCGAACATCAAGAACAAGTCTTCCTCTGCAATCGTTGCATTCGAGCACGGGAGCCGAATTTTTTTGATCCCTTTTGCCCACGGTTGGCAGTACATCGATAACACAAAAATCGAAATGGACTTCGGACTTAGGGTGGTTATCGCTGAGCGATGATAGGGTGAAACGGATCGATCGAAGTAACCTGGGGGAAGCAATCAAGGGCGTCTCCCAGTCGGCTTTTCAGAGAGACTTACGAGCATTCGGGATCGACGAAGCGCTTGATCTTGTCCGACGGATCACTGGTCGTACAGACAACGCTGATGATTTTGCTGACAACCTCGCCGGCGCGACCGCTCTAAAAATTACTCGTGAGATGACGCTTTCAGAAATGGCCGATATCGCCGAAGAGGCGTTAATAAGGTTTCAATCAGACGCCTACAAGAAGACCAGCTTTCAGATCATCGATAAGGTGCGCCCAATCCTCGACCAAATTCTTTTATCAAAGTTGGACGCGGAGGCGGTCGAAACTATCAAATCGGGTCAGGATAACTTCGAGTTGTCGATGCCAGGCTGGTCGGAAGAGGACATTGTATACTATGGATTCAGTGGTCTTCATCTACAGCGACGCTTCGCAGATCTTCTTATGGATAATTATCGTGGAGAGCTGGGTAGCGACATAACCTCGTTGGACGTCGAATCGATCAAGTCCAAGCATGGCGTGTTCGCGGAGTTTGCCAATGACGCGATTGGCAAACAGCGATGGAGCATTAAGAAGGCGCTGATTGGGTCGCTCATTGTCGAAGGAGGATTGTACGCTATCAGCGAAGGCGAGTGGTATAGGCTCGACGAGCAATTCAAGAATGATGTCGATGGTACTTTCCAAACACTCATTGAAAAATGGCCCAGCGCGCCACTGAAGATGATCAAGAAGATTTCGGCAAACGGCAAGAAAACGGGATTTGAGACCGAGCTTGAATATAATAAGAGATGCGCTGCGGTCTACGGCCAAGTATGTCTATACCAATAAATATTGCAGGTCCCTTCTATCCCCTACGGAAAATTCGAAGCGTGCGATTTACTTGACATTGGCAACAAGCGAATAATTCATGTAAAAAAGAGCTCGCGACAATCTAGCGTGCTAAGTCATTTTTTTAAGCAGGGTAGCAATTCAGCAAGGATACTTAAGACATACCCAGAAGCGAGGGAGGTGCTGATCAACAAGGTTCAAACCGTAGCAGGTAAAATTTCAGCTGATGCCCTGAGAGCGAGCCTAGGAGATTCGCTTGCCGGCTGGACCGTCGAGTTCCATGTGGTGGATGCGCCCCGCCCCGATGGTTCATTCCAAATCCCGTTTTTTAGCAGAATCACGCTTCGAGATGAGGCGCGCACCTTAAAGGGAATGACATTCGGCGTTGCGCTTAGGTTTGTCGCCACGTGAACGTTTTGGCGCCGCAGGTAAATGTATGGCCCTCGTTCGTATTCAATTTCCACGTCGGCATGTTCCAGACCTTGGGTATTCTTGGCCTCTGACTGGATGTCGCGCCAAAAGGGCTCCTGGTGCCCCAAATCTGGCGCCTAAAGGCGATGATGACGGTTCCGCGCTGTTACTTGCCGCGTCGCCGCACTTGTTCCTGCTAACGGAACGGGCTTGATCTGCGGGGATTGAATGAGGCCCGAGTCACCTCGAACTCTTCATGAGGGCTGTTCCTCTACCGACTCGAACCCCAGACGCGATTGGATTAAAGGAAAGCCCTTGTAGAGACCGACGGCACCACTCCCTTCCGAAGCGCGCGCATCTCGACTGGAGGCGCAACAAAGAAAGTTGAAAAGCCTCCGGGAACCTCAATCGATGAATTTTAGAACTATCCGACGACCAATTTTGGGCTGCGGACCGACGGTCAACGTTGGGGATGGTTCAGGCCGGTAACCCGTCCCTCTCCCTTGCGAACTTTATTGGGCGCAAGTCGGAGGAAGGTGTCAGCGAATACGCCTGCCTTCTTCATCGAAAACACGGGCGCGCTTAGGCTGGAAGCGCAGCGTAATACTCTCGCCGAAGCGCGGCTGGTCCTCACGGCGCTCAACGACGACCGTCTCGCCACTCGGCAGCGCGCCATGCACATAGGAAGTCGAGCCTAGGCGCTCGGTGACGTCCACGGCAAGCGACAGCGCGACGCCCTGCTTCTCGTCGAGATGTTCCGGCCTGATACCCAACGTCACCGTTTTGCCGCTCTCCAGCCCTGTCTTCAGATGCGAGATGTCGACCCTCGCCTCGCCCACCGTCAGCGTCTTTCCGTCGTCCACGACGACCGCTTTCAGGAAGTTCATGCGCGGCGTGCCGATGAAACCGGCGACAAAGGCGTTATCGGGATCGTCATAGAGTGATAGCGGCGTACCGGTCTGCTCGATCCTGCCGGCCTTCAGCACGACGATCTTGTCGGCGAGCGTCAGCGCCTCAGTCTGGTCATGCGTGACATAGACCATCGTGCGGCGGATCGACTGGTGCAAGCGCTTGATCTCGGCGCGAAGCTCCGTGCGCAGTGCTGCGTCCAGATTGGAGAGCGGTTCGTCGAACAGGAAGAGGCGCGGGTCGCGCACCAGCGCCCGGCCGATGGCGACGCGCTGGCGCTGGCCGCCGGAAAGCTCGCGTGGCAGCCGCGACATGAGCGGCTCGATCTGCAGCAGCCGCGCGACGCCGGCGACCTTCTCATCGGATGTCCTGCGGTCCAGTCCCCGCATCTTCAGCGGGAAGGCGATGTTCTGCGCCACCGTCATCGTCGGATAGAGCGCGTAGGACTGGAAGACCATGGCGACATCGCGTTCGCGCGCCGGCAGGTTGGTGACGTTGCGGTCGCCGATGACGATGCTGCCGGAATCGATCGGGTTAAGGCCGGCCACGGCATGGAGCAGCGTCGACTTCCCGCAGCCGGACGGCCCGAGCAGCACGACGAAGGAACCTTCCTCCACCTCGACCGAGACGTCGTCCAGCACGGAAACCGCGCCGTAGGATTTCGAGACCGATCTTATCGAGAGTTTCGCCATCGGATATTTTAGCCCTTCACGCTGCCAAGCGTCATGCCGCGCACGACCTGCCCCTGCACCAGGACGCCGAGCACGATCATCGGCAGCATGATGAGGGTGGCGGCGGCGGTCAGCGCGCCCCACTGGATGCCCTGGAATGTCAGGAACGAAGTGATCGAGACCGGCAGCGTCTGGGTGTCTCGGCCGGTGAGTACAAGCGCCACGAAGAACTCGTTCCAGGTGAACAGCACGCACAGGATGAGCGTGGCTATAATGCCGCCGCGCGCCGCCGGCAGATAGACGTGCCAGAAGATCGAGAACTCGCGCGCTCCGTCGACACGCGCTGCATCGCGCAACTCCTTCGGGATGTCGTCGAAGAAGGTGATGAGCAGCGAGATGGCAAAAGGCACGTTGACGAAGGCATAGGCGGCGATCAGCAGCCAGTGCTTGTTCAGCGCGCCGATGCGGGTCGCCAGATAATACATCGGGATGACGAAGAGCAGCGCCGGCGCGATGCGCAGGCTGAGGATGAATTTCTCCCGTGCGCGGCGCAGCTCCGCCGGCTGCTGCGCGAGCCCATAAGCCGCGACCGAGCCGACGGCGACGGCGAGCGCGCTGGAGAGGATCGAGACGATGAAGGAGTTGGCGAAGGCGCTGAGAAAGCCGCGGTTGGCGAACACCGTCCGATAGTTGTCGAGCGTCGGGCTGAACAGCCAGACGGGCGGAATGGCGAAGGCGTCGCGCGTCGTCTTGAAGGAGGTGACGACAACCCAATAAAGCGGGAACAGCACCGCAAGCAGAAGCAGGGCCAGCCCGACATAGAACAGCGCGCGCCTGGCCATCAGCGGTCCCCCGTCTTCGGGAAGAGCACGCTGTACATGGTGAGCAGCGCGACATTGGTGAACACCGTCAGGATGATGGCGATCGCCAAGGCATAGGAAATGTCGAAATTGGTAAAGGCGACGATGTAACCGTAATAGTTCAGCGTCTCGGTCGACAGCGCCGGCCCGCCACGCGTCATGATGTAGAAGAGATCGAAGGCCTTGATGCTGTCGATCGCCCTGATCAGCGCGACGATGGCGAGCGCCCGGCGCAGCATGGGAAGAAGCACATACCAGGTGACCTGCCATTCGCGCGCGCCATCGACGCGGGCGGCGTTGAGCGGATCGGTGGGCGCCGATTCAAGCGCCGCCATCACCAGCAAGATGACGAAGGGCGTCCACTGCCAGATGTCGGCGACCAGCACCGAAAACAGCGCGATCCGCGGACTGCCAAGCCAGTCGACCTGGTCGATGCCTCCGAGCGAAAGAAGATAGTTCGCCATGCCGGTGGCCGGATCGAAGAGGAAGCGCCAGGTGAGGCCGACGACCACAGGTGTCATGATGATAGGCACCAGAAGCAGTGTCCGCACCAGCCTCTTCATGGCGAAGTCGCGGTCGAGGAAGAGCACGACGGCAAGGCCGAGTGCGATCTCGATCACCGTCGCCAGCACGGTGAAGAGGACCGTGCGCCAGAGCGCGGCCATGGCGCGCGGATCGCCGAGGAAGCGGATATAGTTGTCGAGCCCGACGAACTTCTCGCGCCCTGCCCGCATCAGCGACAGGTCGTGCAGTGAAATCCAGATGACGAACAGCGTCAGCGCTACCGATGCCACCGTCAGGCAGACGATGATCGGCTGGAAGAAATGTTTTGTCGGATCGGACGCTGCGGCCGCGGGTCTCATCATCAATCCATGAGTGCAGGGAAATTCACCCTGCCGCGCACAGGGAGCGCACGCGGCAGGGCACGCCACTCGGCCCTAGCGGGCGAGCGCGGCGTTGTTGGCTTCGTCGGCTTCCTTCAAGGCGTCGGCAGCGCTCGCGGTTCCGGCGAGCGCCTTGGAGACGGCGATGCCGGTGTTGTTGATGATCTCGTTCGCCTGCTCGACCGTCGGCAGATATTGCGGGTTGCCGGCGTTGATAGCGGCGATCATGCCTTCCTTGAAGGCGCCGTAGCGCTTGCCGAAACTGTCGCTGTTGAGCGCCGAGAGCGAGGTCACGCCGGAGTTGGGATCGGTCTCGATCGACTTCAGCTGCTGCTCCTTGGCGGTCGCCCAGGCGGCGAAGAGGGCCGCCGCTTCCTGGTTCTTCGACTCGGCCGAGACATACATCGAATGCACGGCGAGGGATGACGAGCCGCCCTTGGGCGAGGCCGACTTCATCGGCACCGGCACGTAGCCGACCTTGCCGACCACCGTCGAGACGGCGGCGTCTTCGTTGTAGGCACCGTTGACGGTCGCATCGAGCGTGATCGCTGCCTTGCCCTGTTGGAAGAGCAGCCGGTTCTCTTCCCAGCCGAAATTGGCGACGCCGACCGGGCCGTAGTCCTTCAGCACCTTGGTGAAAGCGTCGAGCGCGGCGATGCCTTCAGGTGTCGCCAGCGCCGAATTGTTGTTCGCATCGAAGAAGGAGCCGCCGAAGCCCCACAGATAGGCTGCCCAGACATAGACGCCCTGGATGCCCTGCTGGCCGCGCATAGTGATGCCGGCGATCTGCTTGTTGGTCTTTTCCGAGATGGTTTTCGCCGCGTTCTCGATGTCCTCGAAGGACTTTGGCGCCGCCAGCCCGTACTGCTCGAACAGGTCCTTGCGGTACATGACGAAAGTGCTCTCGCCATAGACCGGCAGGCCGTAGACCTTGCCGTTCAGCACGTTGGTGTTGAAATAGCCGGGCACGAAATCGGCCTTGTCGAAATTCTCCTTGTGCTTGGCCAGGAAATCGTCGAGCGGCACGATATAGCCGGACTTCACGAAGCCCGGCAGGTAGATGATGTTGTTCTGGACGACATCGTAGCGGCCGGACTTGGACGAGAACTCGAGCAATTCCTTGGCGGTGATGTCGGCCTCGGGCACGACCTCGATCGCAACGTCGATGCCGGTCTTCTCCTTGAATTCGGGCACCATCTTCTGGATGGCGTCGGTGGTCGGGTGACCCTCGAGCAGAACCGATATCTGCACGCCGTTGAACGGCTTGTCCTCGGCCGAGGCCGGCGCGGCCAACGACAGAGTGGCGGCGGCCGCGCCGAGCATCAGTAGATTGCGTCTGTTCAGCATGTTTTCGTCTCCCATTCTTGGGCCGTCTGGCCTCGTTGCAACAGCGCCATTCGCTTGATTGAGATCAACCGAGGCGCACGATTTCGCCGCTCTGTGCCGACTGCATCATGGCAAGGGTGAGTTCGAGCGAACGAAGGGCTTCCCAGCCGGTGGCGATCGGCATCGCCGCGCCGTCCAGCCAGTCGATGAGGCCGCCGAGCTGGCGCGCGAGGTCGCCGTCGATGCGGCCGTTGAGCAGAGGCCAGTGCTGGGTGTCGATCTCGCGCGACGCCTCATTGCTGGCGAAGTAGAGTCCGCTGTCGCCGCACTGGACCTCAAAGGATCCGTCGGTGCCGATAAGTTCCATGCGCGCGTCGATCATGTGACGCGCGCCGGACGGCAGCGACCAGGCGCTCTCGAAATTGACGACCGTGCCGCCGGAGAAGCGCACGATGGCCGCGATGCTGTCCTGCGTGCCGGAGGCTCCCAGCAACCTGTCGGTCTGCTGCGCATAGACCGAAACCGGATGCTGGCCCTCCAGCATCCACAACACCATGTCAACGTCGTGGACGGTGACATGCAGCGCGAGCGGCAGCTTGCCGCCATAACGCTTCGGGCCTTCGGTGCGGGCGCTGTTGCGGCGGGCATAGATGTGGATCGGCTCACCGATCTTGCCCGATGTCATCAGCTCCTTGGCGGCGGCGTATCGCGGATCGAAGCGCAGCAGGTAGCCGACGCCGAGTTTCACGTCGGCCGTCTCGCAAGCGGCGATGATGGCCCGGGCGTCGTCGACCTTGGAAGAGATCGGCTTCTCGACAAAAACGTTGATGCCGGCCTCGGCGACAGCAACCGCCGGCGCCAGATGCAGATTGTCTGGCGTGCAGATCGAGACGAGGTCGAGATCGCGCTCCGAGCCGAGCAACGCCTGATGACTGTCGTAGACTTTGCAGCCCGGCGCTTTGACCGCCACGGCCTCGGCTAGCGAGCGGTTGGGGTCGACGATGGCCGCGAGCTCGGAGCCCACTATGTTGGAGAAGATGCCGGCATGCATGGAGCCCATGAAGCCTGCACCGATGACGGCGACGCGGCGGCGCTTGATCATGTCGGGTTCCTTCTCAGTTGCGGACGGGCGCTCCAAGCGGCGACCTCGTCGGCGAAGCGGCGGGTGATGGCGTCGGGCCGGGTGATGGCGCCGCCGACGACGATGAAGCGGGCGCCAAGCTCGAAGCAGCGGACGGCCTCGTCCGGCGACCATATGCGCCCCTCGGCAACGAAAGGCAGGCCGGCACGGGCGAGTTCCTCCATCAGGGCGAAGGCGGGGCCGCGCTGGTCGGTGGAATAATTTGTGTAGCCGGCCATGGTGGTGCTGATGAGGTCGGCGCCGGCATCGAGCGCACGCTTGCCTTCGTCGAGCGTGGCGACATCGCCCATCGACAGACGCCCCCTCGCCGCGATGCCGGCAAACATCGCCTTCAGCTCGGCCGGACGCGGCCGGCCGGTGGCGTCGATCGCGACGATATCGGCGCCGGCATCGATGACGGAGGCGACGTCGTCGGGCGTCGGTGTGATGTAGACCTCGGTGTCGTCGCGCCTGGCCTTGATCAAGCCGATGAGCGGCACGTCGACCGCGACGCGGACGGCATCGATGTTGGCCACGCCTTCGATGCGCACGCCAGTTGCGCCACCCAGCACGACCGAGCGGGCCATGGCGGCGATGTGGCCGGGAGCGTCGAGCGGCAGGCCGGACTCGGCCTGGCACGACACGACCAGCGTTCCATCGAGTGTGGCGAGCAAATCGCCCTGCTTGGCCTGCACCGGGGCATCTCCTGGAAGAGCATTACCCCGCTAACCAAGCGTGGATGAAAGTTTTTGTCAACAAGTTATTTTCGATGAAAATTTCCGTCATGTTTGTTCGAACGCGCCAACGCCGCCGCGCCGAGCAGGCCGGCGTCGGCGCCCGCACGCGCGGCCACGATCGGGCGCCGATAGACGCGCGGCAGGTCGAGCGAGCACGCCTGCAGCGCCTCGATGAAGCCGCCGGCGAGGCCGACGCCGCCGCCGACGGCAAAGCAGTCGACATCGACTGAAGCCGTGAGGTCGGCAAAAGCGTTCACCAGCGCAACGATCGCCCCGGCGATGATCCCAGTGGCTGTGCCGTCACCTTCCGCCGCGGCCTTGAACAGGTCGGGCGCCGTGACTGCGCGGCCAAGGCGCTCGCTACCCATGCGCGCCAGGGCCGTACCCGAGGCGACCGTCTCCAGGCAGCCGCGCCGGCCGCAGCCGCACAGAAAGCCGCCGGGTTCGGAGCGCGTGTGCCCGACATGGCCGGCAAACCCCGTCGCGCCGCTTTCCAGCCGGCCGTCTATCACCAACCCGCAGCCGATGCCGGTGGAGACGGTGAAGAAGGCGAAGTTGCGAAAATCCTTGCCGGCACCGATCGTGAACTCGGCCCAGGCAGCGGCCTGCGCGTCATTGACGACGAGCGGCGGCGTGCCGAAAGCGCGCTCGATCGCCGAGGCAATCGGATAGCCGTCCTCGATCGGCAGGGTTTCGGGGTTCAGCGCCGTCAGCGCGCCGCCGCGCACGATGCCGGTGGTGGCGACGGCGACCGCGCCAAAACCGCTTTTCGGCGCAAGCCCAGTGATGGCCGCGATCAGGTCGTCGCCCCTGCCGGTGCGTGGCGTCGGCGCCTGGCGGCGCTCGGCGATCCCGCCGCCACGCACTTCGGCTGTCGCGATCTTGGTGCCGCCGATATCAATGGCGAGCACAGGCAAATCAGAAGCTGCGGTCACTCACGACCTCCGCCGTGCGGCTGAGCTCGACCAGCCGCTTCGGATCCTGCCTGGTCATCTCGGCGACCAGCGCATCGACGATGAGCAATTGGCTGATCTTCGATGGGAAGGCGCCGCCGGTGAGCGGCGTCTCCGGCCAGGAGGCAATCAAAGCCAGATCGCAGACGGCGATCAGCGGGCTTTTCGAGCGGTTGGAGATACCAATGACAAAGGCGCCCTTGGAGCGGGCGAGCTCGGCCACGCGCACGGCGTCGATGGTCGAGCCGGAGCTCGATATCACCACCTGCACCGTTCCCGGCTGCGCGGTTCCCGCCGCCATAACCGCCAGATGCGCGTCGCCCAGCGCGCGGCTGAACTTGCCGATGCGGGTCATCTTGTAGGCAAGATATTGCGCCGTGACGGCGGAGGCGGCGATGCCGAAACACTCAACAACGGAAGCGTCGAGGAGTTTTCGCGAAGCGATGGCGACGTCTTCCCGGACGATGAGCTGCTCGGTTTCGCGCAGCGAGGTGATCGCGGTCTCCACCAGCCGCTGAATGTCGTCGGAAGGCAGGCCGTTATCCTTTGCCCGCTCGTCGGTCGCGAGTTCCTTCGCCAGGGCCAGCTTGAAGTCCTGGAAACCGGAAAAGCCCTGGTCGCGGCAGAAGCGCATGACGCTCGCCTCGGACGATCCGGACGTCTCGGCAAGCTCCGTGATGCTCTGGCGCAAGGTGGCGTCGGGCTGCGCCAGCACCGTCTCGGCGACGCGCGCCAGCGCCGGCGTCATGTCGCCTGCCGCAGCTCTCAGCGAGGCTATCAGCGCGTGTGTCATGCAACACCCCTCAGGAGATTTCCGGCACGAGCATGATCCTTGTCCAAAACCATACTCAAAAATGCTCCGCCACCCAGGGCGGCGGTCCGGCGAACAGTTGGTCACAGCGGCGTATGTCAGCCGAGTCGCCGGCAACTAGGCCATACTGCGCCAGTTTCGAGGCGCTGCGAAAGCCTGTGAAGAGCTGGACGAAGGCCGGCGCATCCACGCGCACGGCTTGACCAGACGCATCAGCCGCCTGCCGCACCTCGGCGGCGCCTTCGCCAATTTCGACTTCGAGCGCTGCACCGCCGATGCGTAGCGCGAGCTTTGCACGGTCGACATGGTAGCCGCGCTGGCGCAAGGCCGTCGCCGGATCGAGCACACGCAACAGCCATTCCTCCTGGCGCGCAAGACGCCAGCCCTTGTCCGGCAACGCCGCCACCAGATCGTCCTGCGGGGCGCCATGCCAGCGCGCGGCCGGATAGACCGAGCGGAAGCGGGCAAGAAAGGAAAGCAAGCCTTGCGCCGCCTCGGGTGACGCGGCAAACCAGTCCCGTACCGTCAGGCAGGCTTTGTCCCCCATGTCGAGGATCAGATAGGCGGCCTCCCCTTCGGCTAGATAGGCTGCGAGCGCATCGGTCGGGGAGCGCCGCAACTCGTTCCAGTGCGCCGCGGCGCGTTCGAGCAAGCCGGATTCGCGAAGCGTCTTTGCGACATAGGCGCCGGCCAGGCGCGGATCGTCGAGCTCGACGCGATGGAAGGCGAGCCGGCTCGACGAAGGCAATGCGACCGTTGCCGCCTCATAGATGATCTCGTGCCCGGCAAGCTCGAACCCGGCCCTGCGGTAGACGGGCCGCGTCGAGGCAAACAGCGTGGCGATCGCGGCGCCGTTGCTCCTTGCCTCATCGCAGAGAGCATCCACAAAAGGTACGGCGATGCCCTGTCCGCGCCGCTCAGGCGCGATCGCAACATGCACGATATTGGCTGCCTGCACGGGCTTGCCGTGGAAGATATGCGCTGTGTGGAGCAGACCCGCGCACACTAACGGACGGCCGTCCTCGCCGCGCCCGACCCGCAGCGTCTCGATCCCGATATTGGCGATGTATTCGTACGAACGCTCCTTGCTGAAACCAAACGCCCAGCTCAGCAGCCTGGCGATGTCGGCGACATCCTTGGCGGTTGCCACCTCAGTTTTGAAGTTTTTTTTCATGCCGCCTCCAACTATGATGCTTTTTATCATAGCGGCAAAAAGACAGCGTGCAATGGGGTTGGTGAACACCGCCCAAATTGCATCTACAGCGCCTCAGATATCGGGTTGGCTGCGGTCATAGGGTCGGCCCGACCCGTCTAAGGGCGCTTCAAAGGTTTCAAAAGCTTCGGCGGTCCTTTTAAACGCAAAACCGCCCCGGGTTAGACCGGGACGGTTAGCGAGTTATGATAAAATTGGTTGCGGGGACACGCGTCGCGGGTTGGGCGGAAGAAGCAAATGGGGCTGCGAGTAGCGACCATGGCTATCGCAAAGTTGATTTGCTGAACCGAGTTCGAAATTCCGCCTGAAGTGCCTGGGCACGGGCGCGATCGGGGATAGTTAGTTGTCGGTTAGGCTGTCGCGCCGGCTCCCACCCGAACAACGTTTCCGGTGGTGTCGAAAATATGGACATCCCGCCGGCGCGCCGTGAAATGGATGCTCTGCGAGCGTGCCACGGAACTCTCCCCATCCACTTTGACGAGGAACTTTTCGCTGACGCCGGGCAGGTCCACATAGAGAATCTGTACCTCGCCGAGATGCTCGACCAGATCGACGGTTCCGGTAAACGCCGGATCGGTCCCGCCCTTCTGGGCGATCCGGATGTTTTCCGGGCGGACCCCGATGCTGACGGCCTCGCCTTTCGAAAGCCTGCCAGGTTCCACAGCGAGATCGAGAGTGATGCCGCAATCGAGTTGGCAGCTCGCTGATGTCCCGGTGCTGTCGACGACCGTTCCTTTCAGGATGTTCATTGCCGGCGAGCCGATGAACTGGGCGACGAAGAGGTTCCCGGGCTTCCGGTAAAGATCAGTCGGTGTGCCCAACTGCTCGATATTGCCATCATTGAACACGACGATCCGGTCCGCCAGCGTCATCGCCTCGACCTGGTCGTGGGTGACGTAGATCATCGTCACGTCGGGCATGCTCTGCTTCAGCTTGGCGATCTCGATGCGGGTGGCGACGCGTAGCGCGGCGTCGAGGTTGGAGAGCGGTTCGTCGAACAGGAAGACACGCGGATTGCGCACGATGGCCCGGCCGATCGCCACGCGCTGCCGCTGGCCGCCGGAAAGCGCCTTCGGCAGGCGCTCGAGATATTTGTCGAGTTGAAGGATTTCGGCGGCCTTGCGCACCCGCTCATCGAGCTCGGCCTTGGTCATTCCGGCGATGCGCAGCCCGAAAGCCATGTTATCGTAGACCGTCATGTGCGGGTAGAGCGCGTAGGACTGGAACACCATTGAGATGCCACGCTTCGAGGGCACGACGGCATTCATTCGCTCGCCATCGATGACGAGTTCGCCGGAGGTGATCGTCTCGAGGCCGGCGATCGAGCGCAGCAATGTGGATTTTCCGCAGCCCGACGGGCCGACGAAGACGATGAGCTCTCCCGACTTGATCTCAAGGTCGATGCCGTGCAGGACCTCCAAATCGCCATAAACTTTGCGAATGTTTCTCAGCGACAAATCGGCCATCGTTCCATTCCATTGGTTTCATTTCCGAAGCATGCGCCGTCAGGGAGCGAGCCCGGCCAGGAATCGCGTCACCGCGTCCGGCTTCCTGTTGAGAATTTCGAGGTCGTTCTTTCGCCGTATGGCGCGGCGCACGACGCGGGCGCCGATATAGCGCAGGGGTTCGGGGGGAAGCCGCGTGCGCTTGCCAATGCCGACGAGCCCGCACCGGCTCCACGCGTCGTCACGCCCGAGGACGAGGCTTGTCATGATGCGACCGGCGACAGGGGTCTGCGCGATCCCCGTGCCGTTGAAACCCATCGCGTAGAAGATGTTCGGGTGGTCCTTCAGATGTCCGAAGACAGGCAGGTGTTCCGCCGTGCAATCGATCGGACCGCTCCAGTCGCAAAGCACCGGCACGTCCTTGAGCTGGGGGTAGACCCGGTGCAGTTCCCGGATGTTGTCTGCGCCTCCGTCGCCGCCGCGGTTGAACCGGTCATCTATGCGGTCGCCGTAGGCGATGCCGCCCGTGCCCCGCCCGAAGATGACCGTGCCTTCCGATGTGCGCTGGTAGTAGAGCACGTGGTGCTGTGCGTCGCAGATCGAGGCGCCGTCCGTCCAGCCGATCCGCTCGAGAACGTCGGGCGCAGGCGCGGTCGCGACGACCTGGCTGCTCACCACATAGAGATAGGGATGCAGTTCCGGAATGGCCGAAAGCCAGGCATTGGCGGCGAGCACCACCTTGCCGGCGGAAAGCACGCCGCCGGACGTGCGCAATTGCGGCCGCAAGCCGGGCGCGATTTCGACGACCGGGCTCCGCTCGTGGATGGCAATGCCCCTTTCAATGGCTAGCTGGCGCAGGCCGATGGCGAGCTTCGCGGGCTGCACGGTCCCTGCCCTCTCCTCGACGATGCCGACATAAGAGGCGTCCGAGCCGGTGCGGCGCAGAATGTCCGCGCGCTGAAGCGGCTGGAAGCGCTCTTCGCCAAGCGCGAGGCAGATGTCGCGGGCGGCGGCCCAGGCGCCTTCCTGCGCAGTAGAACTCGCCGTCCACAGCCAGCCATCCAGCCTGAGGCCCATGTCCACGGCGCCGCTGGCCTGGAGACCGTTCAGCTCCTCGATGGCGTCGGCGGTCGCGCGGCAGAGCATCAGCGCATCGTCCTCGCCGACCAGCGCGCGCAGCATGTCGATCTCGGCGAACCAGCTATGAACCTGGCCGCCATTGCGGCCCGAGGCGCCGGAGCCGCAGAAATCGGCTTCCAGCACAGTGACGCGTGTTTCAGGCGACTGTTCCTTGATCCGCAGGGCGGTCCACAGGCCGGCATAGCCCCCGCCGACGATCGCCACATCGCAGTCCGCCGTACCCTGCAAGGGCGGGGTGGCGGCATCGGCCTCTATGCTGCGCAGCCAATAGGATCGATCGGCCTTCGCCGCCGCGACCGGCGGCCGCATCGTGATGGTATTCATGTTCCGGTCCTCTGCGCGCCGCGGATGACTTCGTCATATTTGGCGAGCAGCCATTGCGGGATCTCTCGGATGAGCTGCGGGAAGCCGCCGAGATGGGTGCAGGTTTCCGATGCCCTTTCGGCGGCGAGATCGAGAGCGGCTCTGCCTGATTGGTCCGAGAGAAAGCGGGATGTGATGAAGGTCGCGATGAAGCTGTCCCCCGCGCCGCAGGTGTCGACAACGGCGACCGGCACCGAACCCGCCTGGGTGACGCTGCCGCCATCATCATAGAAGGAGCCGCCCTTGCCGCAGGTGATCACCGTCTGGCGCGCGCCCGCGGCCCGGAACCGCGCGATCAGCGGTTCGACGGCTTCCGCCGGATCGTCCGGGCCGGAGGCGAAGACCAGCGGCACGCCTTCCAGCGAAAGCTCGAAATGCCGGGTGGAAACATCGATGCTGAAGGGCATGCCGTCCGCGACGAGCCTGCGGACGAGCTTTTCGCTGGCGTTCGTCCCGAGATGCACCCAATCGGCCTGCCGCAGCGCCTCGTAGCGTTCGGCGCTGGGAACGTAATTCTCTCCCACGCCAAGCGATTCAAGAAGGAAGCGCCGTTCGCCGGCATCGTCGGCAAGCAGGGTCACGGCGGAAGAGCCGGGACGTTTTTCGACGTCGCTCCTGTCGAGCCCCGCCTCCCCGATGGCCTCCAACATGATGTCGGCTTCCGTGTCCTGCCCCAGCGCCCCGAAATAGCGGGCGTTCAACCCGAGCCGTCGCCATTGCACGGCGACATTGAGCGCGTTGCCGCCCACGGTGACGAAACCTTTGGTCAGGTAGACGTCGAGGCAATTGTCGCCAACAGCGATCAGCGTGGGATTGGCTCTCGTCATTCTTCGTCCGCATGATCGAGATGAGGCGCGATCGCGTCCAAGCATCGCCGCCAGGCGGAGACGGGGTCGAGCGCATAGGATCCGTTGCCGAAGGGCTCGAAGGTCAGCGTGCCGGCAAAGCCCTGCGCGCCGAGCTGGCCGAGATGGTGGGCGAGCGGCAGGTTGCCGTCGCCCCAGGCAAGATGCCCCGCCGGCGTCCCGTCGACGACATGGACATGCGCGATGCGCTTTCCGAACCGCTCGAAATAACCGCCGACGCTGTCGCCGGCTGTTGCCATGGCAACGAGATCGAGGACCACGTCGATGTCGTCGCCGTCGAGCGCGCGCCACAGGGCGTGAAGCTGATCCGCATTGGTGACGATGTTGCTTTCGAGGCGCTGCAACGGCTCCAGAAGGCAGGAAACGCCGAGCGACCGCGCATGCGCCGCGATGCGGTTGATCGATGCGACCGAATGCGCCCAGGCGGTTTCCCTGCTTTCGCATTCGAAGCCGCGGCCCGGCGTCAGGAAAAGATATCTCGCGCCGAGTTCCGCGCTGATATCGGCCGCACGCATGAAGCGCTCAACGCTGGCCTCCCGATAGGCGCTGTCGCCGGACGCGATGTTGATCGGATAGAGAACCTGCTCCGGCGTGAAGCAGCGAACGCTCAGGCCGTTGTCGTCGAGGATCGACTTTACCTCAGCGAGCCGCGCGCGGTTGTCGTGGAAGAGGTCGAGATGCGGGGCGACGCCCCAGAATTCCATCCGGTCGAATCCCATGGCGCTGAGCTTTTCGGCGGTCCAGCGCAAGGGATGGTGCTGAAAGGAGAAATTCGCACCGATAAGCTGTTTGCGTTTCAACATGGACCTTGCCCTATTTTCCGATGCCCTCGGCCAGCCCGCGGATGAAGAAACGCTGAGCCGCGAAGAAGACCATGACGATGGGGAGCGCCGAGAGCGTCATGGCGGCGAAGACGACGGCATAGTTCGTGCCGTGCTTCGCCATGATGGAGGTTAGGCCGACGGGCAGCGTCTGAAGGTCCGCGCCACTGGTGAAGATCATCGCGAAGAGATATTCGTTCCAGGCAAAGAGCACGTGCAGGATGACGCAGGACACCAGGATCGGCTTGCACAGCGGCAGCGTCACCTTCCAGAATATCTGGCCTTCGCTGGCGCCATCCATGATGGCAGCTTCATCGAGATCGCGCGGCAGGCCGAGCATGTAGGCCCGGATCAGGAAGGTCGTGAAGGGGATGCGGAAGGCGGTGTAAAGGATAATCAGCGCCCAATAGGTGTTGTAGAGGCCCAGGTCCTGCATCATGCGCACCAGCGGAATGACGGCGACCGTCGGGCTCAGCATCAGGCCGCCAAGCACGATGCCGACGAAGAACGGTTTGCCCGGCAGCTTCGAGCGGGTCAGGCCGTAGGCGGTCCATGCGCTGACCAGCACGGTGCACGCGGCCGATCCGAGCGTGACGATGATGCTCGTCGCGATGTAGTTGCGAATGCCCTGGTTCCACGCGGCGATGTAGTTGGTGAGGCTGAGGCCGGTCGGCAGCGCGAACGGATTGCCGAAGATCTCCGCGTTGGTCTTGAAGCCGTTCAGGGCCATCCAGAACAGCGGATAGAGCACGACGATGCCCAGGCTGGTGAGGAAGGTGACGAGGCAGACCTTCGCCAGCACCGCGATGGAGTCCGTGCGCTCCGCCTGGCGCGGTTGGTAGGAGTGGCTCACAGCTCGACCCTCCGCCTCTTTGTGTACCAAAGCTGTGCGAAGCCGGTCATGAGCGTGATGACGAAGATGACCGATGCAATCGCCGCGCCGTAGCCGAAGTCGTTTTCGATGAAACCTTGCTGATAGAGCCACGTCCCGAGGACCTGGCTGCTGTTATTGGGCCCGCCGGCGGTCATCACCATGACCTCGTTGAAGACCTGGAAGGCGCCAGTGATGGTGATGATCACCATCAGGCCCGTCATTTCCCGCGTCAGCGGAAAGGTGATGCTCCACAGGCGTCGCCAGGTTCCGGCCCCGTCCATGATCGCTGCGTCGTAGAGATCGCGCGGTATCTTCTGGATAGCGATGGCGAACAACAAGGTGGAATAGCCGAACCCCTGCCATTGGCTCATGGCGATGATGGCATAGATGGCGGTCTGTTCCTCGCCGAGCCAGGCGCGCGACCATCCCGCCAGCCCGATCTGCGTCAGCGCCGAATCCAGAAGGCCTATGTCAGGCTGATAGATGAAGTAGAAGAGAAGGCCGGTAACGGTGATCGAGATGGCCGAGGGCACGAAATAGACGGCCCGCCAGAAGCGACGCCATCTTTCCCCGGCGAGTCCTTCGATCAACGCCGCCAGCACGAAGGCGCCGAAGACCTGGAAGACTACCGAGATGACGGCATAGAGCGTGTTGTTGACGATCGACGTCCAGACCACCGGATCGGCCTGCAGGCGACGATAGTTTTCCAGTCCAACGAAAGCGGTTTCGCCGGTGAAGATGTCCTGGTTCTTCGTGCTGACGACGAAGTTGTCGATGATTGGATAGTAGACGAACCAGAGGATCAGCACAAAGGCGATCAGGATCCACCTGAACGACCAAACCGCGGCCAGGGGGCCGAGCCAGTTCCTGTCGAACCGGCTCGACCCGGCAAAGCCGATTTTGACGGCTTCACCGCTGTGCCCAGGCTTCATGACGGTCATCGCTGGCCGGCCCTATTTGGATGAAGCCGCCGCTTCTTTCACCCGCTCCATGACCTGTTCCGGGGTCATCGAGCCGCCGATCAGCGCCTGCAGGCCGGAGAGCCAGGCGGCCGCCACGCGCGGCGGGTTCGCGGTATCGAGCCAAGGCATGAGGTAGGAGGAATCAGCGATCACCTTCAGGCCGCCGACAACGGTCGGGTTCATGCTCTCCGCCGAATAGCCGCCGACCGTCGCGCTCGGCTGGCCGTAAGGCGGCGCCGACAGGATCTTACCATTTTCGGGCGAGGTTACGAAGCGCATGAAATCGATCGCCAGAGGGACGTTCTTCGAGGCCGCGTTGATCATGTAGCCTTCCGGCGCGCCTTCGATGGCTTTGACGTCGCCCTTGGCATCCTTCGGGACCGGCAACTTGAAGAAACCGAAATCCTCGCGCTTCAGCGCACCCTCGGCCGTCGACTGATCGAACTCGATGATCTCCTGATAGTACATGGCGGACTTGCCGTTGCTGAACTGCTGCAAGGCCGAGGCATAGGAGGAGCCGTTGGTGCCGGATCCGTCCGAGCATTCATCGATGATCTGCTTGTACTGCTTCAGGCTCTCAACATAGCCCGGATCGGTATATTCGGCCGTGGCCGGAACGAAGTCCTTCTCGAGGGTCGCCTGCGGCACATTGTAAGCAAGGAGCTGGCCCGCATAATGCACCCCTGGCCAGCCTTCCTTGTTGCCGAAGGAGATCGGCGTGACGCCGGTCTTCTTGAGGGCCGCGCAGGCGCTCAGCAAGTCATCGAAGGTCTTGGGCTCGGCAATACCGGCCTTCTTGAACAGGCTCTTGTTGTAGCCCATGAACTTGGCGTCGAGATAAAGCGGAATGCCGTAGAGCTTGCCATTGTACTGGAAGGCGGAGACGGCGGCGGTCGCGAGCGTCTTGCCCCATTCTGTGTCCGGCCCAATAACGGGGGTTAGATCGACCGCGCGCTTGCCGCGCACGAAGTTCTCGCCCCAGCTACCTGTCCAAGTGAAGTAGACGTCCGGCAGAGAATTAGAGGCGACGAGCGCCTTGGTCTTGCCCTTTACGCTGTCGTCGCTCTCCTGGATGAGCTCGACCTTCACGCCGGGATGAAGCCCCTCATATTTCTTCGCGGCATCGACGAAGAAAGGAGAAAGCTGCTGCAAGCCGAATTTCGTCAGGACGCTGACCGTGCCGGAATAGTCAACCTTCGCATTGGGATCAGCCACGGCCGCGCCGCCAGCCGCTGCGGCACTGATGCCGCCGATTACAAACGCGGCGGCAGTGATTGCGGCGAGGCTGGGCGTGCTCAAGAACATATTGGCTTTCATGTCGCAGTTCCTCTCTGTTGTTTTTGTCTCTTTAGGCATGCAAGGCAGGCGTGCGGTCCGGCGGCTCCGCCGGACCGCAAAGCTCAATATTCGACGCGCTTGTAATAGCGGCGCGTGGTCAGCGGATGGTCGCGCAGCACCTCCAGATGGGCGCTGAGGCGCTCGAGCATGGTTGCGAGGATGATCGGTGAGATGAGGCCGCGCGTTTTGGCCGAGATACCCGGCAGGCTGGCGGAAGCTGCATCGAGGACGCGCACCTTGCTCGTGTAGCGCTTGGCGAAGTTCTCCACCCGGTCAGACAGCGGCCGGAATGCATCCTCGCCCTTGAAGACGAAGAGGCTGACGCCCGGCTCCACCAGTTCGAGCGTGCCGTGGAAGAAGTCGGATGCCTGCACCGGGCGGGTGCGGATCCACTGCATCTCCTCGAGGATGCACATGCCGTAGTAGTGGGCTTCCGGCCAGACGGAACCGGCGCCCGTGAAGATGTGGTAGGTCTCGTCCTTGATTTCCTTGGCGAGGGCGGCGGCCTCGGCCTCATAGCCTTCCTTCACCGAAACCAGCAGCTTCGGCAGCAGCGCCAGCTCGGCCACCGTCGCATCGAAATCGGCATATTCGCCGCGTTCGGCCAGCAGGGCGAGGACGATGAGAAGGGTCTGGAGGTAGAAGGACTCCGAAGATGTATCGTCCTCGGCAAAGTTGGTGAAGTTGTAGTCGGCGTCGCGGCCGAGCGGCGTATCCTTGTGGCCGGTGAGCGACAGCGTCTTGACGCCACGCTCCTTCAGGAAGGCGAGGAGCTGCACGCTTTCTTTGGTGGTGCCGGACAGCGAGGGCAGAACGACCAGCGCCTTCTCGTCGAGACCCGCCGGGGGCTCCAGCACGACCTGCGCGGAATAGGCCGCGGCAACCGGGAAAAGCGTCGTGTTGCGCGCAAGCTCGATGGCGGGCAGGGTCAGAAACTGCACGCCGCCGGTTCCCATGAAGAAGATGCGTTGCAGACCGCCGTCCAGCAGATCGCGCATCAGGACACGCACGTCCTTGGCGATTGCAACCGCGCCGCTTTGGATCTTCACAAAGCGATCCCTATCGAAGTTGAGCATTTGAACCTTCCCGTTTTGCGTTCCGTCCTGGTCCCGAACCAAGCGGGCGTCTTCACGCGATGACCTTGAGATGTGAGATCGATCTCACACGCATTTAACGCATGAGAACTCGATGCTGGCAAGTGGAGTTTCAAAAAAATGGAGTTTCAAAAAAATCTGACCGGGCGTTTTCGCGGTTCAGCCGCGCCGGCTTACGGACCCGCGAATGATCAGCTTGGTTTCAAAGCGGACTTTCCGCGGCGCATCGGTTTTTCCGGAAAGCCTGTCGAACAGAAGCCGGGCCGCCGCGCGTCCGATTTCTGAGACCGGCTGCGAGACGACGGTGATCTGCGGATCGGTGAAAGTCGCTAGGTTGAAATCGTCGAAGCCGATCAGCGAGACGTTGTGGGGAATGGAAAGCCCCATCGAACGGAAAGCGAGAAGCGCCCCCTGCGTCATAAGGCTGTCGACCGTGAAAAGCGCCGTCGGCGGCATCTTCTGGCTGAAGAGGCGTATTGTGGCGTCGACGGCATGCTCCACCGTCGATTGCGAGACCGCGATCATACGTTCGTCGGGCGCGATCCCGGCGGTGCCAAGCGCCGTCTGGTAGCCGCTCATGCGTTCCCGTGAGGTGAAGATACGCATGTCGTCCTGCAGCAGCCCGATACGGCGGTGGCCCATGGCGATCAGATATTCGACCGCCTTGCGGGCTCCTCCCTCGTTGTCGACAACGACGCTGTCGCAGTCGACGCCCTCTGCGACACGGTCGATCAGGATCAGCGGCACGTTTTCCGCGATCAGGCTTTGCAGATGCGCGTTGTTCTCGGCTGATGTGGGTGCAACGATGAAGCCTCGTATGGAGAGCGACCGGAGGCTCGCCAGGAGCGACACTTCCTGCCCCAGCTCCTCCTCGCTACTGCCGATGACGAGATTATACCCGCACTCGCGGGCAAGCACCTCGATGTCATGTGCGATGCGCGCGAAGAACGGATTCTGGATGTCGCCGAGAATGCAGCCGACGATCGGCAGCTGCCCGTTGCGCAAGGCCTGTGCAAGGCGATTGCCCCGATAGCCGAGCTTTCCGGCCGCCGCCTGCACTTTCTGGGCGGTCTCGTCGCCAACATAGCCATAGCTGTTCAGGGCGCGGGCCGCGGTTGCGCGCGATACATTGGCAAGTGCCGCTACATCCTTCAACGTTGCCGGTTTACTCCGCGCCATGCGACCCTTCGATTCTTCGTGCAGGACTCTTCCTGCGGTCGCTGTTTTAGCTTCGGGTCTTCGGCTAGCATAGGCCCCCCGTGTCGCCACGGACCTCCACAGCGACTCGGTTTTAACGGCCCAATTTCAGACCTTCCCGCCGCAAACGCAAAAACCGCCCCGGTTAGACCGGGACGGTAATCGATTTATGATAAAATTGGTTGCGGGGACAGGATTTTGAGCCTGTCGGGCCTGCTTGCGAAGTCCGGTCAACGGACGAAATAGGTTGCAGAGGTGTATTGCCGGTAGCCCGCTATTCGCTACCATCTCAACCCACTGTCGCCCGTAGCGACGCGCGAGCTTTAAAAGCGCGTTACCCATGTAGTTCCAGGAGAGCGAGGCCGGAATGGGCGAGCCCCTGTCCCCGATAGCAACAGGAAAGATCAACTGTTGGCCGCCAGGGCACGCTTGCGCCCCATGGCTCTCGCGCCGACCGGAACGCGTCCACCGATTGTAGTCGCTATCCTGTTTCCGGCGATCGTCTTTGGCGTGGCCGCAATCCTAAGATATGTCCTCGAAAAGAATTGAAATCGACGTCAGGCCGATCTCGATCCGGACCCGCGATCAACCACAACACGCAGCCGAACGCTGCGTCCAACGATTGAACCCTCAGCGGGATGCGTTCTGCCGCTCAGCGGATGAAAACGGCTACGGCAATCGTCTCATAGAGGAAGCGAAGCAGGCTAGGAAAACTATCCCGAACAGAGCCCAAATTATCGCGATGATCCAAGTGGTTGCGATGGCGCCAAGGCACTCACTCTCGGCTATCTGGCAGCTGGCAAGCACGCCAGCCCGCAAATAAATCGCGCCCGCCAGAACCGACAAGGAGGCGATGACAAAAGGAATCCACCTGCGAAGCCGCTGCCTCAAGAGCAGTGCCGAAACTGCAACTCCCAGGCACGGGAACAACGTCACTAACGACAAAGAACTCATGCAAAATTCTTTTGAATTGTAATCATCGGTGGACGGGGCCGATCAATCAAGATCGATCAATTCGCCCGCAGTGCGTGAACTTTAGGACAACAGGCGATAACAAACTACGACCGAAAGCCGTGTCGAGTTTAGATGTTGACACAAATCTTGCTTCGGCGATCCCGCGGCGTGTTCCATCAATGGAACTAAAAGCGTCAATTCCTACTCCGCCAAGGTACTCGCACCTCGCTCGCGACCACCCCCCAGTGGAAGCGGCTGGTCTCCAAGCAGCACCCTGACTACGACGTCACGAGCATCATGGGGATCAAGAGAGTGCCTTACGATCAGATCGCTACATTCTGCGACGATCTGATCGGCGTCCTGCATGACCTTGAGTTGCTTGTAGCGATCATGGTGGTGCAATCCCATGCTTTCACCAACCACTTCTAGGATGTTGATGATGCGGAATGGCCAATCGCGCTCGTGCGCACACAGTTCGCGATGATCGGAATGATAAACCGCAACCAAAGCATCAACACCCGCGTCACGTGCCGCTTCAAGTTCCCTTAGCTGCAGATCACGCTTGAACTTTGGAAGAACACCGACATGCACACTCTGCAGACCCACCGCTGGCTGATGCAGATCGATAAGCTCAACGCCCGGGACCATCTTCAGGATTTCGGTGGCAGCCTCGACGACGCCGGCTACGCCAGGATGCTTGTGCAGCGCGACGCGAATGTCGACCCTGTGCTGTAGGTGCGGCTTCAACTGCGCCAGCCGGTCGCCGAGGAACCTCATGAACGGGCTCATCTCGAACGGTCGGGAGCCGCGCTGTCGTTCCACGGTCGGCAGGATGTTTTCTGTGAACTGGACGAAGCAAGTCGGACACCAAGTGATCACCTGTCCCAACCTGGAGTGCGATAGCTTCTCCATCGAGCTCGACCCCATGCGACCGGTCATCTCGGCGTCGCCGGACTTGAGTTGCGAAATGCCGCAACAATGGCTGGGTCCACCCATGACCTGGTACCTGATGCCAAGCACATCCATGATATCGAGGGCAAGCAAGGCAATATGCGGCGTCTTGAGCACGTTGCAGCCAGTGTAAAACACAAAGTCCGCCGGCTCGGCTGACATGGAGACTGACGCTGATTTTTGACCCAGCCGTTCCAGGACCTCCGTATCGAGTTGCAGGCGCGACAGCATCGTCACGCCGCGGCTGACCTCGCGGTATCTCTCCACGCCTTGCCGGCGTCGTTCAGCAAGCTCCTTGTCGGACTTCGCAACGCTAAGCCGCGCCATCGTAAGGAGAAAGCGCGGATTGACGCCGTAGTCGCACGCCTTGATGCATTCTCCGCTGAGCATGCAGGAGGCTGCCCATTTGCGCGACGTCTCCGGACCGTTGCCGGTGCGGATAAGATCGAGGATACCACCGATTAGGTCTTCGGACTTCGCCTCCAGGATGCCGGCGGGCGCCACGCTTGGACAAACCTCAACGCACTTGCCGCATCGCGTGCAAGCGTCAAGCATACCCTGGACGCGTTCGTCCAAAGCCGTCTCGAAGGATGTCTCGTCCAGCGGGAGCATCGCGGACACCGAGCCTGCTGAAGAATGGCTGCACGCGCCGATTGGCAGCTCCGAGATTAAAGCAAAAATCGGTAATCGTGAAGGACGAGGCTTTCGTACGCCGCAATGAGTCAACTGTGCGAAGCGAGATCTGCGGGCCGTAGAAAATCTCAATGTGATAATGAGTACTTTCCCCCACTTCTCGGATCATCGTTGAGATAGGGGGCTTGTCCCATTGAACGCCAGCGCACCTTATCGTTACCGAATATGATAGCTCATACGCCCGCTGAAGGTGTCGCGTAAGGCTGGTGCAATGACACCGCTGGTACTCTCGGATAGTGATGCGATACTGCCGTCCACGCTGCAAAGCAGGCTGGGAAAGTTGGGAGGGTGGAGAGGTGACCGGGGTCGATGAAACTGCCGTTGCTGATCATTATACCGTCGATGGCCTTGAAACACTGATCCTCGACGCGCTCAAGCGTTCCGGCAAACTGAACACGCTGTCTCCGATCGATCTTGCTCCTGTTGACGAGTTCCACATGGGTGGACGGGCAGCGACGCAACACGTGATCGGAATGATGAGCCTGCCAAGTAATGCGCACGTCCTTGATGTGGGTTGCGGCCTCGGTGGCGTCGCCCGATATCTCGCCTCCGAATGTGGATGCCGCGCAACGGGCATTGACCTGACTGCTGAATACGTGCGTGTTGGAACGATGCTGACCCAGCGGACTGGCCTTGCCGATAGGGTTGAGCTCCACGTCGGCAGCGCTCTCGCCCTGCCTTGGCCGCACGCCACATTCGATGCCGCGGTGACGTTTCACGTTGCGATGAATATCGCCGACCGGCCGCGCCTGTATGCTGAAATCGCGCGCGTGCTGAAACCGGGGGGGATGTTTGCAATCTATGACGTGATGAAGGGGCCAAAAGAGGGTCTGTTGTTTCCGCTACCGTGGGCCGAGACGGAGGAGACGAGTTTTCTTGTGACCACGGGAGAAATGCGCGATCTTCTCGACAATGCGGGCTTTGAGATTATCCGCGAGGAAGATCGGCGTGAAGGTGCCCTCAAACATCATCGGGAAAGATTGGTGGCGCAATCAGCAGCTGGCGGCCCGCCGCCGCTCGGCCTGCACCTGTTGCAGGGACAGGGAGCAAGCCTCAAGTCACGCAACATGGTGAGCATGCTCGAGACTAACCAGATCACACTCGAGGCCATTGTCGCCCGTCGTCTAGCCTGAGCGAAGGTATAAAGCGCTGTTGCGCGATGCCGGTTTAAGTGCCGCTCACCCTATTGCGCTCTATGGCGCGAGTTCCAGCTCCAAACCCTCCTCCGCTATCGAGTAGAATCCGATTGCTGAGACCGGGATAATGGGCGTAGTGGCCCTTTGCGGGCAGGTTGGGGATCAAAGCAGTCGGTTACCTGAGACGAAGGGGCCATTTGTTGGGGAAATGCCTAGGCCCTGACATGAGAACCAGGATCCCGACTTCACGTTCCCCGTCTCCCGTAGCAAAAAAACAGGCCGCCTTAGTGGCCCGGGCCGACAAACGTCGCGCAACCGATCGGCTATTCAGAAGCCGGATAAAACGAACCATGGGCTGGAACTGTACCCCAATCGCGGCTCCTGCGCATTTTGGGATCCATTCGATACTTGCGGAACGGTCCCTGTCGACTTGCAATCAAGTTTCGGGGCGACCTTATCGTTTGCGGTTGTGGAACACAGGCTCACGCCCTGCTTTACGGCCACCTTCTTTTCTTTCGCAACGGCAGCACCAGTCATGGCCAGTACGATAGCTGCGCCAATCGAAATAGCGAACCTCATGAACACGCCCCTTCACCCTGCGCACCCGAAATGGATGCGCCGTGTTGACGTTACGGTAACCATGTTGAGCCAGCAAACTTACTTGGACCTATGCTTGGCGATTTGGGACCTCAGTCGCTCAGCTAGTCAGCCAAGCGGAGTAGCCCGGCCACATTGCAGCCGGGCCAAATTAATCACACCACTGGATTTCAGAGCCTTGCCCGCCTTCGACTAAGCCAGGCTGGTCTCCCCAGGCGGCGGTCCTTGTAAGCGCAAAAACCGCCCCGGTCAGACCGGGACGGTAATTGATTTATGATAAAATTGGTTGCGGGACAGGATTTTGAGCCTATCGAGCCTGCTTGCGAAATCCGGTCAACAGACGAAAGTCGGTTGCAAGGTATAATGGCGGTAGCCCTCTACCGACCCATCCCTCAGAATGGAATGCGATGACGTTTGCACCATTGCGGATCGAGACACCCACCGTCCTTGTTGTGCACGCGCAATTCGAGCGGAGGCCGCAATGCAGAAGGTACGAAAACTTACGAGAACCCCCAGTCGGCCTCTGATTATGAAATGGTCTGGTGACGGCTTTGGGCCGAATGCGGAACGTCGGCTTTCAAGATAGCCACGACTAGAGCCGACCCTTTGCATCCGACGCCAACGATCTGCCCTGCGACTGCGATCGAATTCCGGAGCGACAAGGTTGCTGGCCTGTTCGCAAGTTTTGTCAGATGACAGCGAGGTGCGAAGGTCTTCTGCATAGCCCCAGCCGGCTTCGAACTCGCAGCCGGGCAATTTCCGGCCGCCTACTTGGTCGCTTCGAGCTTGTCTATTGCTGCGCCGAAGCCTTTCAGCGAAACCGGAATAGTCACCGGTTTGCGCGTCACCGATTCCATGCCGATGTTCAGCGTCGTCCCCGATCGCATCGCCTTGATCAATTCCGGCGCCAGCGGCACGGCGGCATAGGCGCCGTTCTGGTCGCTTGTCTGGATGGCGACGGTGGCCTTCTTGCCGCTGTCGATCTGGTAGGAGGTCCCCGAAGGCAGAAACAGGCCATGCGGGAGGGCAAGCAGCATGGCAAAGCCGGCGGCGCCCTGCTGGCGGCGCACGGTGACCGTCAGCACGCGCTGGCCGGTCTTGGCTTCGGTGAGGTTCTGCGAAACCTGGCACTGCAGCTCGGTGCCGGTCGACCCCGAGGAGCAGTTGACCGCCCACGGGTTAGCCTCCGGCGGTTTGGTCTCGGCGGGTTTTGCGTTCTCCGCCCTGGCCAAGCCAGTAAGCAGAAAAAGCGAGCAAAAGGCAGCCGGAAGGTATCCACGCCATCTCCGTACATTAAGCATAACTAATATACTCCAATCGTCCTATATCAATTTTCTGAATTTATAGTCGGCTTAGTCGAGTCCGAGTCGCTGCACGCAAAGCCGATGTTGCTCAACTGCAACATGACTCTAATTTCTGTGATAATACGCTACCGCAACCGTTAAACGCAGCGCAATACCATGTAGTACAGCAAGTATCCGCCGCTCCAATGGTAGAGCATGGCGGCAGCCGGGACGGGTAGATGCGCTCGCGCACGGGGCTGACTGAACGTCGGAGAAATACCGCCGGGCGCCAAATGTGGCGCGGGGGAGCATTGGCTGCATCCCGTCGCTCAGGGATTTTGCTGCGCACCTCCGCCCTGACGACCGTCGCTCTCGCCTTGTCGGGCATGACCGCGCATGCCGAGGATGCCGGCCTGTGGCAGCCACAGGTCCGCGCCATCATCGGCGCCAACTCCAACAGCGGCTATTCGGCGCTCGAAGGTTTCCTGCCGATCAAGCAGAACCTCGAATCGGTCCTCTTCCTCGACGTCCGCTCCAAATATGATTTCGACAATGGTTTCGGCCAGGATGTCGGCCTGGGCGTGCGCCGCATCGTCAATCCAGATCTGATGATCGGCGGCTACGCCTATCTCAACATCCAGAACGACACCAGCCACCAGTTCGTCGCGACCACGCTCGGCCTCGAGGCGATCACCTCGAAATACGATGCGCATGTCAACGTCTACCTGCCGATCAGCAAAGACCGCGGCTCGAACGGCACCGATTCGACGCTGTCGCTCGTCGGCAATCAGCTGCTCGAAGAGATTTCGACGATCGACCACCGCACCTATGCCGCATGGGGCATCGAGGGCGAGGTCGGCGTCCAGGCGCCGATCGACCTGCCGGAAAACCAGTCGCTGCGCTTCGATGTCGGCGCCTATCATTTCGCCGATCCGGATGGCGACGACCACGCGACCACCGGCGTCAAGGCGGGGATCGAGTACACCTTCGGCGACGTCATCGGCAAAGGTACGTCGCTGACCTTCACCGGCGAGGTGCGCAACGACAATCGCGACAACACCCAATTCGCCGGCAGCGTCCGGCTGACGGTGCCGTTCAACGCGCCCGGCAAGGGCAGTTCCGCCGATGACGAGCCCGAACCTGTCTCCACCGTCAGCCCGGGCCTGCGCAAGCGCCTCAACGAGCGCGTGCGCGGCGATATAGGTGTCAGGCTCGAGCACCAGGACAAGGTCACCGACACGACGACGCGCGTGGCGGTCAACGCGACCACCAATGCCGCCTTCGGCAATTTCTTCTTCGCCGACGGCGGCAATTCGCTCGGCCTCGGCACCATCGGCGATCCGACCACGCTGGATGATGCCGTCACCAAGGCCGGCGGCAATGGCTTCATCGTCGCGCTCGGCGGCAGCGGCAACATTACCACCGGCGGTGTCAATCTCACCGCCGGCCAGACCGTCATTGGCGGTGGCGGCAGCGTCGAGGCGAAGCTCGCCGACGGCAGCGTCGGCACATACAATTTCGGCGGCAGCAACGGCACTATCCAGGGCACCAACTCGGCCAACACCGTCATCAGCCTGGCCAGCAACAACACGCTGAGCAACATCACCATCACCGGCGGCGCCGACGGCATCTTCGGCAACAATGCCGCCGGCACCAAGCTGACCGATGTCACCGTCACAGGCGCCGGCGGCAACGGCGCCGACTTCACCGGCAATTCGACGAGCGTCAGCGCCTCCAACTTCACCGCGACCGGCAACGGTCTCGACGGCCTGCATATCGAGGACAACGGCACCTACAACTTCACCGGTACGACGACGCTCAACGGCAATGCCGATGACGGCCTCGATATAACCGGACAGGGCACCTACACCTTCGCCACCGTCAATGCCCAGAACAACACCGACCGCGGCATAACGGTGCAGGGCACGTCGAGCGGCGGCAGCTTCACCACCACCGGTGGCACGATCTCCGGCAATGGCGGCACTGCCGTCTTCATCGACCCGATAACCGCCCATGTCGTGCTCGATTCCATCACCCAGAGCGGCGGCGTGTCGGGCGTCATCCTCGACCAGGTGTCGGGCAGCTTCACCATCAATGGCGCGACCAATATCTCGAACACCACCGGCCCGGCGATCGCGATCAGCAACTCGCCGGCATCGATCCGCTTCGGTGACATCGCCATCACCAATCCCGGCGCTGATGGCATGTCGTTCAGCGGCGTCAACGCCGCCGTGGTCGCCGGCAACATCGTCATTTCCGGGCTCGGAGCCAGCACCGGCCTGGACTTCTCCGGAAGCCAGGCCAATTTCACCGCGCAGTCGCTCAATCTTACCGGTACCGGCGCGGCCGGCTCCATCGGCATCGACCTCACCTCGCCCAGCGCCGGCGGTGCGGTCATCACCATCACCAATGGCGGTACCATCGCAAATGTCGACACCGGCGTGCGCCTCGGCATCGCCGGCACGCCGGCCGATTCGGCCAATGCCAGCTTCACCTTCGGGGGCGGCTCGATCGCCGGCATCACCGCCTCACTCGACTCGCGCGGCCTCAATCAGACGCTCGGCACCTATGCCTTCGGTTCGACCACCTTCAGCGGGCCGCAGCTTTTCGACACGCAGAATGTGATCTTTGTCGGCGCTGCCGCGACAGGAACAGGCGACGGCTCCTCGCTTCTCGATCTGGCCTCGATCGCGACGGCCGATGCCAACACCGACGGCACCGCCATCTTCGTGCTGGTCAACGACGCCAGCAACACGCCAATCGATGCCGCCGGCGGCTTCACGCTGAGCGCCGGCCAGACGCTCGCTTCCTTCGGCAATGGCCGCAGCTTCTCGCTCGGCGGCGTGCCGATCAACGTCACCGGCGACAATGTCCAGCACGACCAGGTCGTCTCGGATATCAACGGCGCCGCGACGCTCACCAACACCGGCGCCGGCGACGTTGTAACGCTGGCCAACAACAGCTCGCTGCTCGATTTCAACATTTCGGGCGGCAGCGCCAATGGCATCCATGGCAGCGGCGTCACCGGCGTTACGCTGACCGGCATGTCGGTCAGCGGCGCCGGCCTTGCCGGCGCGCTGTTCGACGGCACCGGTAGCGCCACTGCCACCGACCTGACCTCGACCGGCAATACTGGTGCGGGCCTCTCCCTCCAGGGGGCCGGCACCTACAATTTCAACGGCACCACGACACTGAGCGGCAACGGTGCCGATGGCTTGTCGATCAATGGCGATGGAACCTACAATTTCCAGACGCTCAGTTCGCAGAACAATGCAGGCAGCGGCGTCGATGCAGCCTCGACGGGCGCCGGCAAACTGACGACGACCGGCGGGACGATTTCCGGCAATTCCGGCCAAGGGTTCAGTGCCTCGCAGATCGGGCTGGACGTCACGCTGACCAGCCTCAGCCATACTGCCGGCGGCACTGGGATCGCTCTCTCGAACGTCACCGGCAGCTTCGATATCACCGGCACGACGACGATCTCCGGCGTGCCGAACGGCATTGTCATCCAGAACAGTTCGGCAACGGTGGACTTCGGCGGAAAGGTCACGGTCACCGCCCCTACTGGCTCGGGCATCATTCTCGATACCAATTCCGGTGCCGTCACTTTTGGCGACGTGGCGATGGACCAGCCGGGCCAGAACGCGATCGATATTTTCGGCACCAACGGCACGATCGCCTTCGGCAACATCGACATCACCAACCTGCCGACCGGCAAGACCGGTCTCGATTTGTCCGGCAGCAGTTCGACCTTCACAGCCACGACGCTCGAAATTGCGGGCGCCGGCACCTCGACCGGCATCGACCTGTCTGGCACCACCGGCGGCTCCGTCACCATTGGCAGTGGCGTCATTACCGCCGGCACCGGCGTGCAGATGGGCACGCATGGTGCCGCCGGCACCAGCGCCAACACCACCTTCTCCTTCGGCGCCGCCGGCGGCGCCTCGATCACCGGCACGGTCGCCTCGCCCGACATGCGTGGCCTTATGGCCGGCAACGGCACCTATGCCTTCAACGACACGACACTCACTGGGCCGCAGCTGTTCGACAGCGCCAACATCATCTTCGTCGGCGCGACCGACACCGGGACGGGCAGCGGCGCGGACGTCGGCGATCTTATCAACGCGGCCGCGGCCGACGACCTGACCACCGACGCGAACACGATTTTCGTCCTCGTCAACAACGGCGCTGGAAACATCAACACCGACGCCGACGGCTTCACCCTTGCCGCCGGTCAGTCGCTGGTTTCTTTCGCCGATGGTGCGACGGTCAATCTCGGTGCGCCGCCGGCCAATGTCACCGGCACCAATGTCGTCACCGGAGCCACGCAGGCTGATCCGTTCGGCAACGGCGCAGCGACGCTCGTCAATTCGGCCGGCAGCACCATCGATCTCAACAACGGCAACCTCGTCCAGAATTTGGACGTCAGCAATGCCGGTTCCGGCGCGGCGATCAACGGCACGGGCATCAGCGCGGCGACCATCACCGGTGTGACGATCACCGGCGCCGTCACCGGCATCGATCTGACCGGCGCATCGGGCGCGATCAACGTCACCAACACCACAATGGGCGGCGTAAGCAACACCGGCCTCTTGGCCAGCAATTTCAGCGGCACCGGCACCTTCAACAATTTCGATATCACCGGCGCCGGCACCGGCGTCAGCGTCACCGGCGGTTCCACCGGCTCACTCACCTTCGACAGTGCGAGCTCGATCGCCGGCACGTCCGGTGTGGCCTTCAACATCGACACGGCAACTTCCACCGTTGCCTATAACGGCACGATCGACCAGACGAGCGCGGCAAGCGCGGTCAAGATCAACGCCATGACCGGCGGCAGTGCCACCTTTGGCGGCAAGATCACAGCCAGCACCGGCGCGGCCAACGCCATCGATCTCACCGGCAATGCCGGCGGCACGATCAGTTTCAACGGCGGGCTCGACCTCACTACCGACGGCGGTTTCGCCTTCAGCGCCATCAATGGCGGCACGCTCAACGTCACCGCCACCAACACCATCGCGACGGGCAGCGGCCTAATCGAAAAGGGAATTCAGCTCGGCGGCACCAGCGGCCTCACCATCGGCGCCAGCGGAGTGACCTTCGACAGCGTAACCGTCGACGGCTCGGGCGGCACTGTGCCGACCGGCATCGTTATCGAGAACACCAGCGGTGGCAATGTCACCTTTGGCGGCGTCGATATCAGCCGCGCCAACGGCGACGCCATCCGCCTTACCAATGTTGCCAGCGGCACATATACCTTCAACGGCACGACCACGATCGCAACCGTCGTCGGCAATGGCCCGGGTTTCGTCGTTCAGGGCAGCGCCGCCACCGTCAACGTCGCCAACCTCGTCACCACCGGCGTTTCCGGGGACGACGTCAACCTGACCAACAACACCGGCACCATCTCGGTCGGCGGCACCATCACCAATTCCGGCACCGGCAACGGCGTCGTGGTGTCTGGCGGCAGCGCGGCGATCACCGTTTCGGCCAACATTTCCAGCTCGGCAAGCGCGCCGGGCACGGCGATTAAGGTCGACGGCACCACGGGCGGCTCCGTCGCGTTCACGGGCAACGTCACCTCGACCGGCACCGGCAATCTCTTCGACATCGGCTCGGCGGCGGCGCCGACGGGCGGGGCGATCACTTTCGCCGCCGGCAAGATGCTGACCGCCACCGGCGGCGGCGGCGCGGTGATCGGCGGGCTCGCTGGTAACGCGACATTCAACGACATGGCGTCGTTGTCGATCACCAATGCAACCGGTAACGGCCTCTCGGTTTCGAACGTGGCAAGTGGGGCCGCTGCCGGCTTCGGCACCGTCACAATCTCGGGCGCGGGCGGCAACGGCATCGAGATTGCAAACAATGCCGGCCAGGTGACGTTCTCCGGCGCCACCAGCGTGACGATGGGTTCGGCCGCCAATACGGCCGGCATCGATTTCAGCGGCACCAATGCCAGCGTCTTGTTCGGTGCCACGACCGTCCACAATATCGGCGCCAACCAGACCGGCATCGACTTCAGCGGCTCGTCCACCGCAGCCAATTTCAGCCTCGCCGCCACCATCACCGGCCTCGGCGACCTCACCTCGCGCGGCATCGACCTGTCGTCGACGACCGGCAACAAGGTCATCACCTTCTTCCAGGGGTCCTCGATCGCCAATGTCGGCATCGGCGTCGACCTTTCGTCCGGTCAGACCACCGCCACCTCGGCCAACGCCACCTTCACCTTCGGCGACGGAGATTCGACCGACGGGCTGGAATCCTCGATCTCCGCGGCCACCAACGGCTACACCGTCAACACGGTCGGCCTCGATCCGACGCTCGGCGACTATGATTTCGACGACGTGGCCTTCACCGGCAGTGCCAACCTGGCCTCGGCGCCGGGCGCGGTCACGCTGGTTTCGCAGTCGGGCGGCTTCATCAACGCCGGCACGACCGGCAACCTCAGCATGGGCGTCAGCACCATTTCGCTTGCCGCCGCCGATGCGCTGACCGGCGCTCAGAACTTCGCCTTCGTCGGTCCGATCGATGTAGGAGCCAGCGCCTTCACGCTCGATTCGGGCCAGACCATCACCGGCTTCGGCAATGGTAACGTCGTCTCGATCGGCACCATCCAGCCGGTGAACGTCCATGGCAACCTAGGAGCCACCGGCGGCAACATCACCGGCGACGAGGCCGTGGTCACCGGCACCGGCGACGTCATGCACCTGCTCGGCGACAACGCCGTCCGCCACACCGCTTTCGATTTCGGCGGCGCCAGCGGCTCCGCTTTCGTGATCGACCAAAGCGCGCCGGGCTTCAGTAACGCCGGCGGCATCACCATCGAAGGCGTCACCATCAGCAATGTGGCGGCGGGCCAGACGGCAATCAAGGTCGCGGGATTGACCGGCAATCTCTCGGTCATCAACAACGACATCGACGTTTTGGGCACGCTGTTCGACGTGAACGGCGGCTCCGGCACCATCCAGGTTTCGCGCGGCATCCTGCCGAACAGCGCGGCGCCTGGCACGCTGATCGGCGGCGGCATCAACATCGCCAACCGCACCGGCGGCGCGGTGACCTTCACCGACCAGGTGACGATCACCGGCGGCAACGGCGTGTCGATCTCGGGCGGCACCTCCGCCGGCGCCGTCAATTTCAATGGCGGCCTCGACATCACCACCTCGGCCGATACCGGCCTCGATTTCTCGGGCCTGAACCTGCTCACGATCGCCAATGCGGGCTCGACGACGATCAACGCGACCGGCCAGACGGCGCTGTCGCTGCAGGGCGCGATCGGCGCTGGCGGCGTCCATTTCAACAGCGTCACCTCGACCAATGCGGCCGCCCAGGGCGTGCTGATCAGCGGCGCCAGCGGCGGCAATGTCGATCTCGACGCCGTCAACGTCACCGGCTCAGGTGGCGCCGGCATCGAAGTTCTCAATTCAAGCGGCACCTACCTCTTCGGCAGTACCACCATCAACAATTCGGCCTCGGCCGGCCGTGGCGTGAACATCGAGAACGCCGCCAGCGCCACCACCGTCACCTTCGACGGCACGCTGGGTATTACCACATCCACGGGCACCGGCTTCCGCGTGGCAAGCAGCGCCGCGCCGGCCGCCACCACGCTTAATGTGACGGGCGCCGGCACGCGCAGCGTCAGTACCTCGAATGGAACCGCCATCGACATCACTTCGGCCACCCTCAGCGGCGGCTTCACCTCGGTCAACGCCAGTTTCTCGGGCGCGGCCAACGGCATCAACCTGCAGCAGGTGGCGGGCTCGCTCGATCTCGGCAATGGCACGCTGACCAACACCGGCTCGGGCGCCGCTTTCAATGTCGGCTCGGCCACCGACCAGAGCGGCGGCGATGCGGCGATTTCCTATGCCGGCAATATCGCCTCCAATGGCAGCGGAGCGGTGGTCTCGATCCAGGAGCTGACCGGCGGTTCGGTGACGCTCTCGGGCAATTTTGCGGACGGTTCAGCCGCCAGCGGCGGCCAGATCGTCGTTGCCAACATAAACAACGGCACGGCGGCCACCGTCACCTTCTCCGGCGCCAGCAAGCAGATCAGCTCCGGCACCAACGACGCCGTCAGCCTGACCGGCAACACCAACGGCACGGTCAACTTCACCAATGGCGGGCTGGCGATCACCGCCACAAGCGGCGCCGGCTTCACGGCCACGGGCGGCGGCACGGTCAATGTCGGCACCGGCGGTAGCGCCAACACCATCGCCACGACCTCGGGAACCGCGCTGAACCTCAACGGCGTGACGGTGGGCGCCACGTCGATGAATTTCTCGACCGTCTCGGCCAACGGTGCCGCGACCGGCGTTTCGCTTGCCAACATAGCCTCGTCGGGCGGCGGCACGATCGCGCTCGGCACGGTCAACCTGCAGGGCATCACGTCGCGTGGTGTCGATGTATCCGGCACGTCGGGCGCGGCGCTGTCCTTCAACGACCTCGATATCGGCTTGAACAACAGCGCCGCCGTGGCCTTCGATCTCAACGGCGCAACGATCAATGCCGCCGTTACCGCCAACGATTTCGACGTCACCAATGCGGCCGCGGCCGGGACCTCGATCGGCGTCGACCTGCGCGGCGCAACCGGCGGCCAGACCGTGCGTCTCGGCGACACCGACCCGAACGGTGCGAGCTCGAGCATCGCCGGTGTCAACACCGGCGTCTTCCTCAATTCGACCACCAACCTAAACTTCACCTATGGCGACGGCGAGCAGGCGACCGATCAGTTGTCGACCATCAATGCCAATATCGGCATAGACGCCTCCAGCGCGCCGGTGGCCGGCAGCTACAATTTCCAGGACGTCAATTTCGCAGCCAGCCCGGGCCTCGGCTTCGGCGTGGGCAGGATCTACTTCGTCGGCGCCAGCGCCACAGGCGATGGCAGCGGCAAGGACCAGAACAATCTGGCGACGCTGGCCACGGCGGAAGCGGCGGCGGTTTCAACCGACATCATCGTGCTGGTCAACGACGGTGGCGTCATCACCGCGGCTGGCAGCAATGGCGACGACACGCTGGCGCTCGCGACCAATGAGCAGGTGCGCGGCTTCGGCAACGGCAACATCAACCTGGCGCTGACCGTGCCGTCGACCATCCAACTGGCCAGCAACAACATCTCGATCGTCGACCAGACGCCAAACGGCGCGGCGACGCTGACGAGCGCGGATGGCAGCAGCATCATCACGCTGGCCAGCAGCGGCAACATCATCGACGGTTTCATCATCGATGGTAACGACGGCGCTGGCGCCAATGCCGCAATCGGCATCAGCGGCTCCGGCACGGCGAACGCCACGATCAGCAACATGACGATCAGGAACTTCACCGCCGCCAACATCGACTTCGGCACCGGCGCTACCGGCACGACGACGCTGACCAATCTCTCCCTCGTCACCAACGCGAGCGGGACCGGCATCAAATTTGGCGCAGCCTCCGGAACGGTCACCGCCACCAACGTCGACACGACAGGCGCCAGCGGCCTGTCGGTCGTCGGCGGCAATGCGGCGTTCAGCTTCGACAGCGCGAGCTCAATCACTAATGTCGCCGGCACCGCTGTCAGCGTCACCAATCGCACCGGCGGCAGCTTCGGCTTTGCCGGCGCGGTTACGTCGAGCATTGGCGGCAGCGGCATCGCCATCTCCGGCGCGACGGGCGTAAACACGGTCAGCTTCACCGGCGCGGTCAACTACAACAACGCCGCCGGCACCGCTGTCTCGGTCAACAATGGCGGCACGGCCTCGACCGTCAGCTTCGCCAACCTCGCCATCACGACGGGCGGCGGCAACACGGCCTTCACCGCGACTAATGGCGGCACGGTCAATGTCACCACCGGCTCGATCAGCGCGAACGCCAGCCAGGCGGTCAACCTCAACGGCATCGCGGCCGGCATCAATTTCACCTCGACCACATCGGGCGGCGGCACCAACAACGTCGCGCTCACCAACGTCACCGGCACGGTGAACCTTGGCACCGGAGCGCTGACCGGCGCCTCGGGCGTCGCCTTCCTGGGCTCCGGCGGCACGGCAACCGTAACCTATGGCGGCTCGATCACCAAGACGAGCGACGGCCGCACGATCGATATCCAGAATCGCACCGGCGGCACGGTCACACTCAGCGGCGCGGTTTCCTCGACCGGCTTGAGCGACGGCATCTTCCTCAACGCCAACACCGGCTCGACCATCAACTTCACCGGCGCGCTGACCATCGACACCTCGAGCAGCAACTCCATCGGCTTCAACGCGATTGGTGGCGGCACCGTCAGTGCGACCGCCTCGGGCAGCACCATCAATTCGGGTCAGGCGACCGCGCTCAATGTCGTGAACACGACGATTGGCGCCTCCGGCCTGAAGTTCCAGAGCATCTCGTCGGGCGGCGGCACCGCCGCCGGCATCGTACTCGACGGGACCGGCTCCAGCGGCGGGCTGACCGTAACCGGCACCGGCTCGGCCGGCTCGGGCGGCACGATTTCCAGCAAGACCGGCGCCGATATCCTGACCGGCACAGACGCCGGCGGTCAGACCGTGAGCGGAAGTGCCGGCACCGGCATCTTCCTGAGGAATACCTCCGGAGCATCGTTCACCAACATGCAGCTGAACGACTTCTCGAACTTCGCCGTCTACGGCAACACCGTCACCAACTTCACGATGACCGGCATGACCATCAATGGCGTCAACGGCAACAACAATGCCGGCGACCGCGAAGAAAGCTCGATCCGCTTCGACAACCTGCTCGGCACCTCTTCGATCACCAACTCCAGCATATCGGGCGGCTACAACCAGAACGTCGACCTCTACAACACCAGCGGCACGCTGACCCGGCTGACCATGGACAACATCCAGTTCGGCCTGATCGATGCGACGGGAGGCAACGACAATGTTCGCGGACAGGTCTACAACACCGCGACCGCCAACTACACGCTGACCAACAGCACCTTCGCCGGCACGCGCGCCGACTTCATCGCGTTCCTTGCCAACAACAATTCCACCATGGATGCCGTGGTGCGCAGCAACACGTTCCACAACGGCCAGGCGATCATCCCCGGCGGTGGTTCGGCGATCGACATACGCAGCGGTTCCGGCACTCTCGCCCAGGCGGCGACGACGACCTTCGACATCTCGCACAACACGCTGGCCAACACCGGTGCCGACGCTGCCAACGCCTACGATACTGTCGGCATATTCGTTGCCAAGGGCAAGGATAGCGGCACGATGGCCGGCACGATCGCCAGCAACACAATCGGGCCAGCGAAGAGCGGCGCCAACGCGGACGGCATTTTTGTCCGCTCGGCCGGTGCTGGCACGACGACGGTTTTGATACAGAACAATTCGCTGTCGGGCTATGGCAACGCCGGTATCCACCTGCAGAACAACGACGGCAGTTCCACCATGAACGCCTCGATCTTCGGCAACGTGGAGTCGAACCCGAATTCGCAGAACATATACGGCCTCTTTGTAGACAACGGCGCTACGGCTTCTGACACCAGCACGATGAACCTAGTCGTTGGCGATGCCAGCAATCTGGGCAAGCAGAATACGTTCGTCTCGAGCGCAATTGGCATCGTCGATGTATCGCTCGCCAACACCGTAAACGCTCATTTCAACTTGGCGCGCGGCGGGTCGACGGCCGGCACTCCAAATACAACTGGAACACTTGCGCAAGTCACGCAGATTATTGGGGATGACAATACCGGCAGCCCGACGGTCGACAACACGGCAAGCGCTGGCGTGATCACGCTAACAGACACTTTGCCGCCCCTTCCTCCCGTAGTCGCTCCTTAATTCTCCGCTCAAACCTGACGCCGCTTACAAAATTTAGTAAAACTGAAGCCAAAAATTATCTCATCTGATTTACTATTGACGTTGCGCAATGTAACGCCGTTGGGCTAGTATGAAGTAGTGCTGAAGGAGGGCGCGATGGCGGAACCGTATCTTTCCGAAATCAGAATCATGTCTTTTGTATTCCCTCCGAAAGGCTGGGCGCTCTGCAACGGCCAATTGCTGCCGATCAACCAGAACCAGCCGCTGTTCTCGTTGCTGGGCACCACGTTTGGCGGCGACGGCCGGGTGAATTTCGCCCTGCCCGACTATCGCGGGCGCGTCCCCATCCATGTCAGCGGCGGTCATGTGCTGGGGGAACGGGGCGGCGAGCAGGCGCACACGCTTTCGATCTCGGAACTGCCGGTCCATAGCCATGCCGAGATGGCCACCACGGCCAATGCCGACGTGCCGGCTCCCGCCGGCAACCTGCTGGCAACGGTCGCCAACGTCTATACGCCGCCAGCCAACCCCACGACGACGATGGACCCCGGGACGCTGGCCTTGGTCGGCGGCAGCCAGGCGCATATCAACATGCAGCCGTTCCTGACACTGAGCTTCTGCATCGCCCTGCAGGGCATTTTCCCGTCGCCGACCTGAGGAAACGCAATCATGGCACAGCCCTATGTTGGCGAAGTCAGAATGTTTGCCGGCAATTTCAATCCAGCCGGCTGGATGTTCTGCGAAGGACAGCTCTTACCGATCTCGGAGTATGAAACGCTGTTTAACCTGATCGGCACCACTTATGGCGGCGACGGGGAGAGCACCTTCGCACTGCCAGACCTGAGGGGCCGGCTGCCATTGCATCAGGGAGACAGTTTCATCCTTGCCGAGACGGGCGGCGTGGAGGAAGTCACGCTGACGCCCCAGCAGATCCCCTCACACACGCACCCGTTCGTCGCCTCGTTGAACAACGCAGCGGCAAGTACGCCCACCGCCAATGTGACTGGGCAGGTCGGCGCCTCGCAAATCTACCGTGAAGCGCCGGCGACGACGCCGATGTCGCCGCAGACCGCCGGGCAGACCGGCGGCAGCCAGCCGCATACCAATTTCCAACCTTATCTTTGCATCAATTTCATCATCTCGCTGTTCGGTATCTTCCCGTCGCCGACTTGAAGAGGACGTCATGGCCGATCCGTTCGTCGCCGAAATCCGCATCTTTCCGTTCAACTTCGCGCCCAAGGGCTGGGCATGGTGCGACGGTCAACTGCTGCCAATATCGCAGAATACCGCGCTGTTCTCACTGCTCGGCACGACCTATGGCGGCAATGGTAAGTCCAACTTTGGCTTGCCCGATTTGCAGGGCCGCGCGCCGATGCATCCGGGGCAAGGACCGGGGCTGTCGCTGCACGATCTCGGCGAGCAGGGCGGATCGGAGACGGTGCAGTTGCTGATATCGGAGATGCCGCAGCACGGGCACACGCTAATGGGCAATATCAATCCCGCCAATCTGGCGGCTCCAAGTGCGACACGATCCTATGCGCGCACGTCTCCAGGGCAATCTTACTCGGCGACGGCCACGTTGACGCCGCTCAACGATCAGGCGGTGCGACCGGTCGGCGGCGACCAGCCGCATAACAACATGCAGCCCTATCTCACCTGCTATTTCTGTATCGCGCTTCAGGGCGTCTTCCCACCACGCCCCTGATCTGCCGATGAACCATTTTCGCGAGGCGGCCGGCTGGATGCGCGCGGCGGGCGCCGGGCTCACATTCCGTGGGTCAACGGAAGCCGATCTGCCGTTTCTGTTGCACCTCTATGCCTCGACCCGCCTCGAAGAGCTGGCCGTGACGTCCTGGACCGAGGCGCAGAAGGCCGCGTTCCTCGACATGCAGTTCCAGGCGCAGCACGCGCATTACCGGAAATACTACCCCGATGCCGACTGGCTGGTGGTCACGCATGCCGGCAGCGACATCGGACGACTCTATATCGAGCGCTGGCCAGGCGAGCACCGCATCATCGACATCGCCTTCCTGCCGGCGTTTCGCGGCAAGGGGTTCGGCTCGGCCTTGCTCAGCGACCTCATCGACGAAGCAGCGGCCATCGGCAAGGCGGTCTCGATCCACGTCGAGAAGCACAATCCGGCCATGCGGCTTTACCTGCGGCTGGGCTTCACCGTTGCCGAAGACAAGGGCGTTTACGACCTGATGCTGCGTCCGGCCGCGTGATGGCCGCAAGCATCACGCGCCGCGATACCAGGAGACGATGGTGAAGCGCTCGTTGCGTTTGACCGGCGTGACCTCGTGCGTCGTTTCCGAGCGAAACGCGACCAGCGACCCCGGCAATGCCGGCATCGCGACGCGCAGCTCCGGACCGCTGTAAGGTCCGTGCAGGACCAGCGAACCGCCGGAATAATCTTCCGGCGAAGGATCCTCGGACTGGCCGTTGAGAAAGATCACCGCCGAGACCTTCGGAAGCGCGATTCGTCGTGAATGAGCGGTGTGTTGCCGTCCTGGTGCGGCACGAAGAAATCGCCCTCTCGATAGTGGAGGAACTGCGGTTTCTCAAACGCGCCCAGCGCGACTGCGAAATGCCGCTCGAGGAGCGCCTTTTGCTCTGCCAGCAGACGCTCTATCAGCGCCTGCGCGGCGGTCGAAACCTCGGCGCGCCTGGTCCGGCGCACCTGCGACCATTGCGGCTTCTGGTCGGAATGGCCGAGCAAGCCGGCAGCCTGGCCGGTGGCTGCGCGAATTTCGGCGCACAACACGCGGCAGGTCGCGTTGTCCAGCGCTTCGGAGATTGCGACATAGTCGACCACGGCCGGCCGAGCTCAGTTGAAGACCGCCTCGTAGGTGTAGCTCGTCTGGTCGCCGGAGATCGGCACGATGAAGATGTCATGCGTGATCTCGCTGCCGACGAAGCGATAGGTCGCCTGCTGCAAAAGCATTTCGCGTGGCCCCTTGAACAGCGCCGAGAAGCCGCCGCCGGCGCGCGGACTGTTGGCGACGCGCTTTACCGAAGCGAGCTCCAGCGCCACCATCTGCCCGCCTGCCTCGACGAGGAATGTCTGCCCGACCGCCTGCTCGAATTGCGTAGCCGATGCCATTCCCGTCCCCCTTCATTCGGTGCCGATTGCCGCCAATATCGGCGGGTCCGCGCCATGCTGTTCATAGCGTACCGGGAAGTCGTTGCGCCAGCCCCTGCACTGCCCTAAACCCGGTGCAGGCGGCGTATTTTATTGCCCTTGGAGGATAACAGAACATGGCTGAAGCGAAGACCGAAATTGCGCCGGCGCCTACCGGCCCCGGCAATGCGCTGCCGCTGTTCTACATGAAACCCGAGGCGCTCAACCCGATCCGCCACGGCTCGCTCGGGCTGACCGCGCGAGCCGATTTCGGCTTTGCCCGCGCGGCGCATTCAATTCCCGTGGTGGCGACGGAAATGCCCGGCGCCATGCGCTCCTATCCGATCGTCTTCATCGGCCCGGCCAAGGCGCCGGTCATCATCACCGGCCTGCGCCAGAACGAGAACCTGTTCGTGGATGCCGACGGCCGCTGGACGGAGCCGCATTACATTCCGGCCTATGTGCGGCGCTACCCCTTCATCCTGGCGGACGAGTCAGCCACCTCTGGCCGGCTGACGCTTTGCGTCGACCGCGCCAGCGACCGCGTCGTCGATGAGCTCGCCGCCCCTTTCCGCGACGATGGCGGCAAGCTCGCGCCGTTCTTCAACGGCACCGAGCCAACCGAAGCGACGAAGCAGGCGCTCGCCTTCTGCAGCCAGTTCCAGAATGACTTCAACGCCACCCGCGCGATGGTCGAGAAGATCGGCGCGCACGGCCTGTTCGCGCCGCGCCAGAGCAAGGTGACGCTGGAAGGCGGCGAGGTGCTCAACCTCACCGATTTCCAGGTCATCGACGAGCAGGCGCTGAATAAGCTTGGCGATGAAGCCTTCCTCGACCTGAGGAAATCGGGCGCGCTGGCGCTGATCTATTGCCACCTCGCCTCGTCTAACAGCTGGTCGTCGCTGGTCCACCAGGCGTCGATCCGCAGGCGGTCTTAGAATGGTCGGCAGCAATCGTATCGTCCGGTGGTAGGCCGATGGCCGCGAATCGGCTGTGCCTGCCGATGCAGGGCCGCCCCTATGGGGGCGCTGCCGGGCACCTTGAGAGCTTAGCATTCTTACTTTCACCATTGGCAGTGTCGGATTGGTGGAATACGAAGCGTTGGGCGAACGACATGCGGCGCTTTGCTGACCGCAGATATGGGGCCGTAACCAGTCCGTCCCTATCGGCGCGAGCTCCGCAGATAGCTGCCATTCTTTCGACCCACGGGTCTGCATCGTAGGCTCATTCTATTTGGTAAGACTCTGAATTTTGCGTCTGGCACCGAAGCCAAGCAAAGTCGAGCGGTCGCGTTCCTCGGCCTGTTTCTTGGACCGCACGCGCATCAGATCCTTCCAGCCGACATAGCCAACCAGTTGCAGACCTTCTCGGGTGACGACCGGCAGATGCGAGACATTGGCCATCAGCAATTTGTCAGACAGGCTTTCGAGATATTCGTCGGGAAAGGCCAGCGTCACTTTGCTTCCAGCAAGCAGTTCGCCGAGCGTCGTCGTCCTGTGCTTGCCGGCACGCCGCCAGCGCAGGATCGCCGGCGGATCGATGAGGCCAAGCACCTGCCTGTTCTCGTCGACCACTGGAAAGCTCGGGTGCCGGGTTTCCGGTGCGGTCAGGAAAGCCGCCGCGCCATGCAGCGTCATCGTCGCCGGCACGCTCTCGACCTGCGACGTCATCACCTCGCGCACCCTGGTCAGCGCGAAGGGATCGACGCGATATTCGCGCACCAGATGATGCCCTCGCCTGGCGACCTTTTCGGTCAGGATCGAGCGCTTCATCAACAGCACGGTCACGGCATGCGCTGTGGCGCAAGCTGCTATCAAGGGAACAAGGACATGCGTGTTGCCGGTCAGTTCCACGGCGAAGAACGTCGCCGTCAGCGGCGCCCGCATCGTGCCGCCCATGGTCGCCGACATGGCCAGCAGCGCCCAGAAACCTGGATCCGCCGTCGGCAGGAATCCGCCGAGCACGGCGCCCATCGCGCCACCCATGATCAGCAGCGGCGCCAACACGCCGCCGGAAGTCCCTGAACCGAGCGCCACCGACCAGATGATAGCCTTGACCACCAGCAGCATCAGCGCCGAAGTGGCAAGCGTGCGGCCATCCAGCATGTCGGCGATGTTGTCATAGCCGACGCCGAGCGCCCGCGGCTCGATCAAGCCACCGATGCCGACCACCAGGCCGCCGATCATCGGCCACCACATCCAGTGGATGGGCAGTCTCTGGAAGGCGTCCTCGCAGGCATAGACCATCTGCGTCAGAAGCCCTGACAGCAGGCCGGCGCAGATACCGACCAGAGCCCAGCCGCCAAGCCCGACGAACGAGACTGCCATGCCGCCCTGAAACGGGAAGATCGGCCCGGGCAAATGCAGCCCGGTGCGCTCGACCTCGGCAATGATCGCGGCAACCGCCACCGGAATGAAGGATCGCGGCGTCCATTCGAACAGCAGCAGTTCCACCGCAAGCATGATGGCCGCAATCGGTGTGCCGAACACAGTGGTCATGCCGGCCGCGGCACCCGCCACCAGCAGCGTCTTGCGTTCGTTGTCGCTGACCGGCAGCATCTGCGCGATCAAGGAACCGATGGCGCCACCGGTCATGATGATCGGCCCCTCGGCGCCAAAGGGACCGCCGGAGCCGATCGAGATCGCCGACGACAGCGGCTTCAGGATCGCGACCTTGGCACCGAGCCGGGAGCGTCCGAGCAGGATCGCCTCGATCGCTTCGGGAATGCCGTGGCCACGGATCTTCTCGCTGCCGTATCGAGCCATCAGGCCGATGATCAGCGCACCGATCACCGGCACCACCACTGCGGCATAACCAAGCGGCGTGTCCTGCAATTTCAGATCGGCAAGCGAAAACTGGCCGAAATAGGCGATGTTGGTGGCAAGCCGGATCAGCTTCAACAGCACAATGCCGGCGAGCAGGGCCGCCGTGGCGACCACCACGGCTATGGTGGCAATGGTCAGCACACGCGCGTCCGTGGTGAAATCCCTGAGATGGCCATTTTCGGAATGATGGGGCTTCATGGCTGGCTTTCTGGCGGCGGCCGGATCTCGGATTTGCGGCACGGCGAAGACGCCGTCTGCTTTGACGGCTCGTCTATGTATCGTAACACGATATAAGTTCAAGCTGGTTTTGCTCAAAACCGTTTGAGCCTTTTGCCGGAATGGAACAAATGTCTGGAATGACGCAGCCCAAAAAATCCCGCCTCGCCATCAAACAGGCCGACTACCAGCGGCTGTCCGAGTTCCGCTATCTGATCCGCCGCTTCCTCGAATTCAGCCAGATCCAGGCGGAAGACGCCGGGCTGACAACGCGCCAGCACCAGGCGCTGCTGGCGATCAAGGGTTTCCCAAGCGGCGGACCGGTGACGATCGGCGACCTGGCCGAGCGCCTGCGCATCCGCCACCACAGCGCCGTCGAACTGGTCAACCGGCTCGGCGAGGCGGGACTGGTCGTGCGGGATCAGGACAAGGACGACCATCGCCGCGTGTTGCTGCGGCTGACCGAGCGCGCTGAAGATTGTCTGGCTGAACTGTCGGCGGCGCATCTCGACGAGCTGTCACGGATAGAACCGATGCTGAGGCGTCTGCTGGTCCGCGATGGCGACTAAATCGGCTCCACAACCCGATTGTGCAGTCGAAAGCACGCTCGGGTTTTTAGGTGACGATCATCCCACGGAGTGCAGCGGCGTCCACCCTGCGGTTAGCACCGCTCGCGGCCGATCTCCTAGCGCCGTTCCGAAAAACTCCGGTCGCGAGAGAAGGGGCGTAATATTTCCGCCGACTGGGGGTGCGGTTGGTTCGGTGCTTTCGCCCGCCGCAACGGCCTCGGCGGGTTCCGCGGCCATAGGCCGCTGCCCCTACTGACGGATGGCCACAGTCACGCCGTTGTCGACGACGACAGGGAATTCTCGAGCTGATTATCCAGACCGATCTACTGGCGAAATCGGTTGTCTGGAGGCTGCTGACAGGTCTTCAGCGCAAGCGGTATGATAGCCGTCGCCGGGCCCGGCGAAAAATGGTCGGGAACCTTTTGCCGGCAATATCGTCCAATGTCTCACGCAAGGTCCCGGCGAGGAGATTGAGTTGAGGAAACTGGCTATGCTTGCTGTGTTGACGGCCGCGCCTTCCGTTGCTTCCGGCGATATGCAGCTTGTGCACCGGGCGCTGGCGCGCGACGGCGATGCCTTCCGCGCCATCATCAAGACACACAACCAGAGGCTCTACCGGATCGCGCGTGGCGTGGTGCGCAATGACGGTGAGGCGGAGGACATCGTCCAAGAGGCCTACGTCAGGGCCTTCACTAGCCTCGAAACCTTTCGCGGCGACTCTTCGCTGGCCACCTGGTTGTCGCGTATCGTCATCAACGAGGCGCTCGGCCGCTTGCGCAAACGGCGGCGAACGGTGGCAATGCCGAAAAATACGCAAGCCGAGATCATCCGGTTCCCTCTCAACCCGAGCGACGATCCGGAGCGGACGATGGCGCAACGGCAGATCCTGCAACTGGTGGAACGGGCAACCGACAGCCTTCCTGATGTCTACCGGACGGTGTTCGTGGCGCGCGTGATCGAGGGGCTGAGTATTGAGGAAACCGCCGATCTTCTCAGAGTGCGTCCAGAAACCGTCAAGACAAGACTGCACCGCGCCCGCGCATTGGTGCGCAAGGCGCTGGATGACCAGATCGGGCCAGTGCTGCTCGATGCATTCCCCTTCGCCGGCCGGCGCTGTGAAAGGCTGACCAACACCGTAATGCAGCGGCTCGGCCTAAAAGGCTGACCCTCGTTAGACTCGGCTAATTTTGGCGGGAACGTTTGCCACTACTCAGCATCTAATGGCCGTCAACTAAGAACGATGCCCGATGCGATTTGCGCATGCGGGCGAAGGAGATGTCATGCATATTGGTCACACCGCTGCCCTGTCCGCCTTGCTGCTGCTTGGCACTGCCCCGCTCGCGCATGCCGCCGACAAACCAACCGACCCGCAGATCGCTCACATTGCCTACACAGCCGGCGTGATCGATGTCGAGGCGGCCAAGCAAGCGCTCAAGAAGTCGAAGAACAAAGAGGTGCTCGCTTTTGCTAAGGACATGGTGCGCGACCATGAGGCGGTGAATGTGCAGGCGCTTGACCTGGTCAAGAAACTTAAGGTGACGCCGGAAGACAATGCCACCAGCAAGGCGCTGACCAAAGCCGCGACGGAGGAGCGGGCCAAACTCGCCAAACTCAAGGGCGCGGCCTTCGACAAGGCTTATGTCGATAACGAGGTGGCCTATCACAAGCAGGTCGACGGCGCTCTCGAAACGCTGCTCATCCCGTCAGCGAGCAATGCCGAACTGAAGAGCCTGCTGGAGACCGGCCTGAAGATATTTCAGGGCCATGAGCAGCATGCCGAGCATGTCGCGAGCATGCTCAAATGAGGCCGGGCGCGTTGAAACGGCGATTGTGGCTTGCCGCGCTGGCGCTAGCCAGCGCGGCAACGCCGGCAGGGGCCGAAATCATCCAGGTGACGATCGACAAGCTCGTCTTTTCGCCGGCGACTGTCGAGGCCAAAATCGGCGACACGATCGAGTGGGTGAACAAGGACGTGTTCGCTCACACGGCAACGGTGAAGGGCGGCTGGGAGGTGATGATCCCGCCGAAGGAGTCGGCGAGCCTGACATTGAAGGTCGCAGGACCGATCTACTACTTCTGCCGCTTCCACCCCAACATGAAGGGGCGTTTGGTGGTGGCGCCCTGATTGACCGGAATGAGCAGGCGATGCCGTGACGGATCGGCAAGGCCTGCTTCATTGGTTGCTTAGAGATCAGCGCCGCTTTGCCAGCCTCATGCCTTAACGTCTGACGGCCATGCTCGTAGGTCGAGAGTCAGCGCGGTTTGGCCGGGTCTGTCGTCCCGTTTTCCCGTTCTTGCGGCGGGAACGTTCAAGACGGTCGGCACAAGGCTTCAGGACACGCAGGCGCGAGTCATGGAATTGGCCACCGAGCAGGTCGAGCAGGGCGCAAGACAGATGCGGGCATCGAGATTGATTTCCGATCTCTCGCCAAGACATTGCCGAGATGACCGGGACGACTTTGCATACGGTGAGCCGGCTGCTGAGCGCGCCTGGGAGGGATGTGGCATTGTCGTCGGCGGCCGCCAGCGTGTCACAATCACGGACGCTCATCGTCTGGTGATGCTGGCCGAGCGTCCACGCGACTGACCGGTCCGCCGGCGATGGCGCGTTCAAGACCTTTTAGGAAGTTGCCTTCGTCAATTCGATGGTCCCGGCAGGCCTCGGCAATTGAACGGAAGGGTGCGATGTGACAGCCCACGCAGTGCATCCTGTGCCGGATCAGCACGGCAATGCTTGCAGGCCATTTTCTCATCACGTCGTCCATGGACATGTTCGGATCGATCTGCAAGCGCCTCTCCTTCGTGGATATCTCCACCCGTGAGACCGTAGCAGAGGGGTTTGGTCTGTCGTCGCGATTAAACAAAGAGAACGGCCATTGTGCACATAGCAAAAATGAACCTCTTCAGGAACAGCGAGCAAAGGTCCGCCTGATTGCGGCGATATCCAAAATATAGCGCATCTCTATCGCCGAGCCTCGACCCAGAGATCGACCGTCAGGCAGCAGTCGTCCGATGAGAACCGAGTGCCCGCTCCTTGCGCAACCTCGAACCGAACTTTGCTGTTGCTGACAGTCCGCTTTCAGGCAGACGCAACGGGATGCTGAACGCCCGACATTGGGCGCAAGTTGATTACGGCTCCACTCCTGAAGTGGAGCCGTGCCTGATCAAACCTCAGTTGCCTCGGAAAGTTCGAGAGCATCCTCGACATCGACACCCAGATAGCGGACCGTATTCTCGATCTTGGTATGGCCGAGCAAAATCTGGATGGCTCGCAGTTTTCCCGTCGCTTTGTAGATAATCGAGGCCTTGGTGCGACGCAGGGAATGGGCTCCGTATTCCTCTGGTCGAAGTCCGACCGCCTCGACCCATTCGTCGACGAGACGGGCATACTGCCTCGTGCTCATGTGAGCCCTTGGATCGATCCTGCTCGGGAACGCGTAGTCATCGACTGTACCGCCGCGTCGCTCCAGCCATGCGAGAAGGCTGGAGCGTGCATCGCTTATCAACTCGAACTGAACAGGTCGGCCGGTCTTCTGTTGGACGACCATCGCGCGAGTTCGGATTTCCGGTCCTATCACGAGGTTGCCGATTTTGATCTTGACGAGATCGCAGCCGCGCAACTTGCTGTCGATGGCCAGATCGAAGAGCGCTCTGTCTCGCAGACGCCGCTCTCGATCGAGAAAGAAGCGTATCGCCCATATCTGTCGAGGTTTCAGCGGGCGTTTCGTTCCGACTTTCTTGCCTGCATTCCATGCCCGGCGATCGGAGGTGGTCAGGTCGTAGCAAGAGTGTCCCATTTCGTTTCTCCTTCGGCCATGATTGGCCACCAGAGAAACGCCCCGAGACTGTTGCGGGACCGGGAGCGGACAAGCAGCTTTCAACTCCAGGCGGAGCGGAAGCGGACATCAGTATCGGGGCGAAGACTCTCGGCGACTTTGTTGGTGCCAGTCCGCTTTGGCGCTCCTTCAGCGCTTCGCCTGGGCCGCGCCATCTCGTGTTCGGAATGCGCGCGGCTCGAGCGTCAAGTAAACAGCGACCAAAAGAATCGGAGCCGGTGCAGATCATAGGTTTAGCTGCGGCCCAATTTCACCTTAGTCATCCTTGTAGTGTTCCTTCGGATCACCCATGCCCAAAAATGTTCCCCCCCGGCAACAAGGCTGGAAGTGCATAGCGAATACCATCAGAGTCGGGTGAGGTAATTTGGCCCGCCGCCAAGCGAAAGTGTCCACATCCCTCCAAGCAGCGGGCCGTCGAAGTCGCGGTCATGTTCGTGACACAGGACCAATCGACCAAGACGGCCTTTACTCTGCTAACCGCTCGAATTGCTCTCAATAACAAGGGTTACTGTGCAGCCTAGATTAGCGCGTAATGTCGATCACAAAAGTTGCGCTTTTTGTAATGATAAGCCCACCACCGGAGCACAGTTGTGGGCCTGACATGGCACTAGGGATGGATGGACAGCCGATTTAAGGGACATTGGATCGGCCGCCCGACACCGAACTACGAGATGCGCCTCGTGTTCCAGCCTAATCGCCCTCGGGCTGCTATGGTGCTGTCGATTTCCTTCTCGACACGTTGTTCTGGTTTGAATACCGGGCGACCCCTGGTACATGGCCATCGCCCTTCTGGTGAGCACTGCTTGGCGCCTGGCGGGCGGCTGTGCGCTGTGGCGGAGGCAGTTCGGACGACACACCTCGACTAATGGCCGACTAGGCCCCGGTACGTGGCGGCACCCGATCAAGAAGAGTAATGTCCTCCGAGCCTGCAGCGGGCATTTCGCCATTCGGAGTCAACTTGTTGATCGCCTCAGGCAAATCACGCGTTATCCTGGCGATCAGTTCATCCCGGGACAAGCCCGTCTGCATTGAAAGCGAAGTCAGCGTTTCATCGTCGATCGCCGTCTCGACCTCTTTCGGCTCGATGGGTTGGTTCGGGCCGGGGCTGACCCAGGAATCCACCTTAGACCCGGCTCCCGCATTCCTGAATCGCTCGACGATATCGCCAAGCGCTGTCCCGGAAACGCCTTTGGATAGTTGGTCCAGTATGCCGCCCTGCGGATTGTTCGGATCGCGACTCCCGCGCAGCAATTCCCCGATTTTGTCGCGATTTTCGTAGGCGAGCACGCCTAATATGGCCACAGCCAATCTGCCCAGATTTGCCATTGATCATCCTCCCAGCAATCACAGGGAAGCAGTTGTGGGCGGAAAGGTTCCGTAGCGGACGAAAAGTAGCCGGCAGCGTGTTGGAGGAAGATCGGCGGCATATCAGCTTCATTGGCTACGCAGCCAATTGCCTATGATTGAGCCGCTACCCCGGATATATCGTTCTACACAATCCTCAATTGGTGGACTCCCGCGATATATCAGCAGCTAGTGTGTTCCGCCGTCAGGCCAGAAGGAGGGCAATGCCTGCGGAATCCGGGAGGAAACGATGACTGCAAAAAAAGAAGACTACCGCACGAACAGAGCTGACTATCTGCTTGCCGCGAACAAAGGTCGAGCGACCGCTGATGATGATCGCAATGAGTCACTGGCAAGGGAGATGTGCCAAAAGGACTGGCGCTTAGCCGCGTTGGCCGCAAATCCCTGTAACAGCCTGCCGGAACCGAGGAAGCCAAGCCGCCCGCTTCTGTAAGAGCGGAAACTCGCCTATTTGGGTAAGGCGTCCAGCCCTTCCGCCGCTCCGGCGTCAGAGCATGGTTTGTGAACTGCAAGTTCCGATCATCGCGGCCAGCGGCGCGGCATTCGTTGCAATAGATGATCTTGATCAGATCCCAATGAAGGCAGGGCTGGCCCGGCCCGAACCGCCTGGCCAATGAGGCGACGTTGAGACCGCCCCATGGAACAATTTCTGGGCGCTCGGCATTGTTTGTCGAATTCAACGGAGGGCCAGCCAATGTCCATCATTGAAAGCATCACCGGCATCTTCTCATCGAAGGAAGAGCCGAAAAAGGGGCGTGCAAGAAAGGCCGCTGCGCCGAAGAATGCAGCTCCGAAGAAAGCCGCTGTTAAAGCGTCCGCTGCCAAGAAAGCCGGTGCCGCACCGGCGATGTCAGCCCACTCGAAAGACTCTGCCTCAAAGGGTAAGTCAGGGCAGCGCAAGGCGGCCGCCAAAAAGAAGGCAGTCCACTGACGGAAGAACCCCGCGAAAGCGGGGTTTCTTTTACAGAACCGCCACCGGTTAACTCCACAGGATCTCGGCCCGGCGCCTGCTTTCAGGCAATTCACCCTACGAAGGCGCCGTATCCCCCCAAGACGGCTGACTAGCCGGGCCTGTTCCCTCAATCTGGGTTGCAGAGAGGCCGGGCTATTGGGGAACTTATTGCATAAGTGCAATCTCTTCATATCCGTAAGCCGGAGGCCTCCCGACACAAAGTCGTTCGCGCCGCTTCTTTGGAGGCGCAGCGTCCGTCTCCTCCCCGAATGCAAGGACTTCGCTCCTGCCGTTGAACCTCCACGTCCCACGAACGTTGAGCGCGACCAAGACCTATCGCCAGGGAGTGCAAATGACCAAACCGATCGAGAGCTGGAACGATACGTACGAACCAGTTGAGCTTGCCCAGAAATACGGTCTAACAATCGGGCAGGCTAAGATCGTCATCAGCTCCAACGGCCCTTCGAGACATGGCTGCGAAGTGGGAGCGGAGGCTTTCCGGAATGCCTTGAAGATCCGGACCGGGCGGAAACCTTCACGTCATCGTTCCGCCGGTCCAAATCCCCGGGCAGGTTGACCCAAACTCCATCAATCGGTGCGGCCGCCTTGTTGGTGGATAGTTGCTTCAAGCACGGCCTGATACGCTGCCGGTATCTTCCTCGATTTCGCTGCTGTTGATGCCGTCTGCCACCGCCTTCGCGGTGAGTGCCGCGGTCTGGCCAGTCATCGTTCAGTGGCTCTCGGCCGCCGCCGGCGGCTACCTCACCGGACGTTTGCGAACGAAATGGGTCAACATTCACAGAGGTCTATTTCCGCGATACGGCACATGACTTTTTGGCGTGGGCCTTGGCGACGCTCCAATCACCAGCGCCAATGCGCCAATCAATGCTGATGTTGCGCTCGCCTTGCGTGCCTTGTCGGCGACGGCGTTGGCTTTGTTTTTCGCGCCCTCAATGTTCCCCGAGACGCATCAACACGCTTCGTGGCGCAGCCTCTTCGCCGATGCAAGGTCGCTCGGCACGTTGTGACGCCACTGTGAACGACGCTTCGGTGTTGCCACCCGTGAGCTTCGGCGGCAAGTCAGTGGAAGAGAAACCGGCCGGCGACTAGATCCGCATCACCTTGTTGAAATGCAGTCGCAACCTTTGGCCTTCAGCATAGTTCAGAGCATATTGCTCGGTCACAAAGGTGCGAGCGCTTTCTTTCCCGTCCTCCTGGACGAGGACGTGCCATTCCCCACAAACCTCGGTTATCGAGACGGAATTCACGGTGCAATGCTCTGCGCTATAGGGATTGAGCAACGGTCTCGTCTCAATCAGTAATTCGCGCGACCGCTCGATCGCTTCCTTCGAGCTTGCGATGAGTGCGACGTCGAGCGCTGTTTGGTTTGGGCAAGTGGAGACTGGATCGGTCAACGAATCGCTCCCGGTCTGGGTTCAGACAAGAGCGCGGTCGGTGTGTCTCTCAGCCGCCGATGTCCACAAGGTCGTTACCGGCGATAGGTCACTTATGCGCCCGTGCCGGGTCGCCACCAACCACATTTGATATGGCAGTAGTCGCACGTTCCACCACAAGAGCCCGTTCGTCTGGGGAGGGTCGAACGGGCTCCGGGGTCTGAGCCCCCGGCTGCGCTGGGACCTCGGCACGAGCTGCGCAGCGAAACACAACAAGGCGGCTGGCGGATTGTTCCATTAGCTGGCGCTTGCGAACCTATCTGCCGCTCCGGCATTGTAATGGCATGGCGAAGGGCAGCATAAAGGTCGGCGACGAGGTCGCCATAACGGCAACCGTGCGCAAGCGCGTGACAGAGGACAGGATCAGCGTTTTGATCCCGTCGTACCATCAACCACATTCGATCGTGGACACCACGCCCCACATCAGCAGCGGGCAGCAGATCCAGATTGTGGGAGAGGTCACACGCGTCGACGAGGACACGGTGACGGTCGGCGGCAAGGATCTCGGGATAACGGTCAAGACGAACACTGTGCGGCTGGTGACGAGCCACGTTCCACCTAAGAGGAAGGCATCCTCCGCTAACTAGGCAACTTAGTCGCCTGTGGAGCGCCGTTCGCCTAGGTCGGCTCGCGCGCGCTCGCGCCTCTGAGCCGGAACAAGGCTTGGCGATCATCGTTGGAGCGGTGACCGAACGGGGCGCTATGCATGAAAACCTACCAAGTCGAGGAGATGGCCGGCGAGACGCCGGTTTCCCGTAACACAGTCACCGCCAAGTCGCCGTGGGAGGCTGCGACCCTCAGTACCAAGAAAGAGGTCCAGGCGCGCAGAGAAGAACGGCTATGGGTTCGCGTTACTGAGGAGAGCGGCCGCGCGGTGTACAAATACGCGTTCAAGTAGCTGCCCTCGCTGGACCGGCGGAACGAGCAAAGGACAGGTGCGTTCCTCTTCATGGTTCTCGCCGACGAGATCGAAATGGTGAAAGGCCATGTGAGGCTGGGTGAGCAGCATCTGCTTCGTCAACGCGAACTCATTGCCCGACTGGAGCGGGACAACCTGCCGACACGTCTAGCCATCGAATTGCTCCACCAATTAGAGGAGATGCAAGCTCTGCACCGCCTGCATTTGTCGCGGCTGCTGCGCATGGCGGTGGATAGTGAGCCCTCCTTCACCATATCAAGGCATCCAAATTAAAGGCGCAACAGCGCGCCTAATCTGGACCTGCGTCAATTGAGACGCGCCCCACCCAAACGGCGGCCCGACGCTTTCAATCCGGGACCCCAACCAAAGTATGCGTCGGCCGCCAGATTTTTAGGCCTGGGATTTCGCGGGGGCGAGATCATGCAATAGCCGGAGCGGATGAAGGCGGCCATGTCCGCCAGAGAATTTCTGGTAGTGCCGCCCCGGGAAGCCCGCTACGAAAGCGCAGCCTATCGGGCTCAGATGGCGGCTGCTCTATCGGCCGCGATGCCCGACTCTACGTTTACCGTGACGCTTGAGCATCCGCGCAGCAGGACGAGGAAGATACCTTTGTCGAGCCGAACGGCGTGGTGCTCAATCGGGAGCCGTTTCTACAGCGCGTTGCCGAAGCCCTGGCACCCTTCGTTGCCGACAAGACGCTCAACTAGACTAGCTGGCACCCCAGACACACGATGCCCGGCCTGCGGGGAGTCGGGGGGACTTCGGGCGGACAGGCCGGGCCCTTACCCCGATGAAGTGCGGGGCAGACTCGCATTATGCGCCAGCGTTGATCCCTCCACATTAACAATTTTAGGTATCGCTCACGAAAAGCCCGTCGCAGCTAATAAGCGTGAGCGACGGGCTTTCTGAATTCGTGGCTAACACCCCCGAGGGACCGACGACTGCCTGTAGAACTCGGTGTGATCGCATGTTGTTCCATTTTGCTACGCCATGCGCCCTCGGCGTGCTCCATCGCCTCAAAGATCAGCTCGGCAACGCTATCGACTTCTTCGTTAAATTTCCCTGGGTGAAATGCCTCCGCGTTCGGCCCCCTTCATCAATCAAGCCAGATCGCCCAATGCCACCGGATCATCCGAAATCGGTAGGTGTTCAGCTATCCATCGATATATGAATCGAGCCCCTCGCGTGCTCATCCGGCTATAAGCGAAATAAGCCTATCAGGTTCCGCTTATAAGCGATGAGCCCGCATCGAGGGGAACGATGCGGGCTCTTTGTCGGGTGATGCGAGCCCGACCGCGACGCCAGCACAGCCTAGCCAAAAGATGCGTCGCCGTTATCCGAACCGCCGCCTGGCTGGAATGTTCCAGCAACAAAAATTCCGCTGGCTGGGAGCTAGCGGCTGTGCAATCTCGGTGTGTGGGCTGTCAGTCGACAAGGACCGGCGGCCCCGATGGTCCAGCAACAATTGCTCTGCTTCGCCTTGCAACGAGCACAGGCGATCGCTGCGAAACAGAGCGATGGAGCGAGCGTTGTTCTGCAGTTCAACAAGGCTAGCGACATGCCCATTTTTCATTTCCACGTCGACAACGGCGAATTCAACCCCGATGATGAAGGCGTCGATCTCCCCGATCTGGATGCCGCGCGCCAGGAAGCAGTGCGCGCTGCCGGCGAGATGATCAACGACAGCAAGCAATCTTCTGGGAGCATATGACCCCTTGGATAATGAACGTAACGGATGACCAAAATCGGCTTCTGTTCACTCTCCAGTTCGCTGCAAAGGTGCCATCTGGACAGGCCCTTTACATTCCGCGAGAGGGCGAAGCAAAAAACCCGCTGGCCGAAGCCAGCGGGTGAGAGGTGGTTGGGCGAGGACCCGCCAGGACCGAGCGACCACAGCGGACGGGCAGCGCCTACAAATCGCTTGCTTCCGGCGCAGCTCGTCGACCTCCCGCTTCAGGTCCTTGGATGACGTCACGATGCGGCGCCGAAGTCCTGACAGTTCGTCCAGGCGGCGATTGAAGTCCGCCGCTTGCTGATCCGTCGCCTGATTCCGCCCCATCTACTCGTTCTGCACCACGCCGGTCGGAAAGTTGCGCCTTCCGCCCCGTCTGCCGGGGTGTGCTCGCCAAATCATCCACGGCGGAGCCATATTCCGTGCTGGATCTGGAACCAATCCCTCACGCCCAAGTTAGGAAGAACTCATGGGAACTTCGGTATGCTCCTTGCCTTGGACGACGCGATCTCGTCGGCTGTTTTGGCCGGCAGAGGCACTAGCGCCGAAATCTTTGGCGTAATCGACCTCACCAATAAAATCGAAACCAGAATAGGCACCATCAGCTTGGGGCAAGCTATCCAGTTCGTAGCCAACGCGTCGGTTCTCGGTTTCGATGTTCGAGGTGCGATGGTGTTCTATGGGCTGCCAGGCACACCAAGCCTAAGAATATGGGACTGCCAACGTCTTTGGGCACAATACGGGGGTGCCTTGCTCCAGCCTTGAATGCCGGGCGCGGCCGCGCTGCAGTAAACTGAGATTGCGGATCCCACGGGCCAGACGCTAATCCTCGTACCTTCGTCCTGATGGCCGACGCTCGTAGTCTACTGGGGCGCTGACCAACATGCGAGCCTCTCCACGCCCGACCTCGCGTCCAAGCTTGAAAGCGGCATAGACCGCGCCGAGAGTTATCAGAAATCTGAGCATGTTGTTCTCCGTTCAGGGCAGAGGAGCCGGAGCAACTCCCGTTGGTTCCGGCAGACGTCCTCCGAGTGGAACCCGCGCCCCTCGGCAAGAGCGCAGGCCGGTGTCTCCACCAATCTGCGGTCGCTTGAGGGGATGATCGCAGACCTCTTTTCAACAAGCTGAATAACCGCTTGTTCCGTCATAAAAGAAAAACCGCAGACCGAAGCCCTCCGGTGAAGGTTCGAATTAGAGCGTCGGCTTCAGAGGGGTGAAAATAGAACAAGCCAGCGACCGGTGACGCCCCCCGTGCGTGTTCCTCATCGGCGATGGCCGCGTTTTTTTCGCGCCAGACGGTCACGGTCGAGCACGTCCTCAATATGGCGTGGGTCGAACACACCAAAGGTAATCTTCCCGGCTCGGCCGCGAAGTGTGAGTGTCCTGGTCCCCGCGCTCAGCCCGCAGTGCCGTTCGCCCTGCTTGATGGTCACGATGTGCTCCACTTCGCGCCGGATTACCAACAGTTCGCGCCAAATGGAGGTGAAGGGCCCGATCGTCAAGCGCGGCTCAAAGAGAAACCCACCGACATAAAGCCGATGGGTCATCCATATCGATCCCGTCGGAGCTGTTCCATTATTTTTGGTGGAACAATGCTCTAGCCACAAAGTTCGGGGTTGTACAAAGGGCTCGGGTGCATGGACAGACAAGTAAAACCTAGTCAACAACCCACTCGCAGTCCGGATCGACACAAGCTTCTTTTCGATCCGAACGCGCGAATTCATGGGCTTATCGACGACCGCGCTGTTCTGAATTTCATAGACGATCTGAAGGAGGTTCGTAGAGGCGAGGATGACCTCTATGTCGAGATCGATACCCCTGGCGGCGATGCCGATGGTGCTCGCCGCATGGCGCTTGAGGCAAAGCTGTTCCTGAAGCATTCGGGCCGCGCGGGCTATGTCATCGGCAAAAACACGGTGTACTCCGCCGGGGTGACCGTTCTTGCCGCCTTTCCAAAAGCCCACAGGTATCTTTGCCCACAGGCGGTCTTGCTGATCCACGAGCGGCGACTTGAGAAGGACTTGGTGCTGAACGGTCCCATACGCAGTTGCCTGCAGATCGTCCGGGAACAACTGGCGTTGCTTGAGACGGCGGAGCAACTCGAGAACGAGGGCTTTGCCGACCTTGTTCGCGGTTCGAGGATGTCTCTCGATGAGCTTCGCAATCACGCGATGAACAGCTGTTACCTGCTGGCGGAAAAGGCGTTGGAGTTAGAGATTGTCGAAGGAATCACTTTCTGATTTGAACAACGGCACCAGCGCATCGAGCGAGCCGACTGATATCACTCCCACAAGCCCCGCGCGAAGCGGCGGCTGCCTCTGCGGCGCAGCAAGATACGTGGTTGAAGGTGAGCCGTTGCGGATTGGTCTTTGCCACTGCCAGGACTGCAAAAGAACAAGCGGCAGCGCCTTCGCCACCTTTGCAGTATGGCCGCGATCAGCTTACAGCGGCTCAGGTGAGCTACGAACCTTCAATGGCCGCAGCTTCTGTCCCACATGCGGATCACGAGTGGTGAGCCTCCGCGACGATGAAGCCGAGATTATGATCGGTAGCTTGGACGCAGCGTCAAGTGACCTCATTCCATCCTACGAGTTGTGGACGCCTCGGCGGGAAGGTTGGCTGCACGATCTGCCATGGACGGACCAGTTCGAGGGCGACCTCACCGACGAAGGCGGCAACTGGCGGGAAGCCCGGCGCGCTCAGCATCAGGGCTCAGGAGTCAGAAGGTAGTTTTATGCGTGACGCATCTCTTGAGTTCTTCCAAAAGCTCGTGGCAACGCCATCGCCAAGCGGGTTCGAGAGGCCCGTTGCCGACCTTTTTCGCGAATATGTGCGTCCCTTCGCTCACAAGGTGACTACGGACGTAATGGGCAATGTGACCGCCATAATCAATCCTGAGGCGCCGATGCGCTTCATGTATGCCGGTCACATGGATGAGATCGGCTTCATCATCCACTACATCGATGAGAACGGATTTCTGTTCTTCAGCACGATCGGCGGAACAGACGTCGCCACCGAGATCGGGCAGCGCGTCTGGGTTCACGTGGTGTGCTTTCGGTGCCGTTGCGCTATATGCACACCCCGTCGGAGGTTCTTTGCCTCGACGATGTGCAAGCGACCGTCGATCTGGTTTGCGCCTATTGTCGACGATTGACGCCTGAGCTGGACTTCACGCCAGTATGAAGGGGGGTCCCTTCCGGCATAGGCAGGACCAGAAGGCCCCTTCAGGCTGCTTCCGCGATGAGCGCGCTTTCTAAATGCTTTTCAGCTCTATGTTTGGCCCTAAGCTTTGCCTTCTTTCCCATATCAATCATGTCGCGTTTAGCCAGAGTGGCCCGCTGCTAGTCATGCCTCAGCCAAGAGAAGTAGCAGCGGGCCGCTTGGGCAGATTGGAGCCTGCTGCCCACTACCGAACTCCGTCAACAGCCATCTGTTCCAGAAGCAAGCTCGGCGCCAATCGGGACCAGTGAACCGTTGAAAGGTGAATACTACGCCCGCAGGTGCGGTATCACCATCTACGAAGCCGCTGAGATCATTCGACAAGCCACACACCGAACCAGAATCGAGAAGCGTAAGACAGGGCAAATAGTTTCGCCGACCAGACGTCATGGTCAGACTAACCGCCTCGAGTTAACGCCGGCGTCGTGCCGCTGGATGGCTGAGCTCTTCGGTCATTACGTCGAGCAACATGTTCTTGCGGCCGAGATCGTCTTCGCCCCGGCCTAGGTGAAATAGGCATGCAGCAAGCTCGCCAACCGCGCCGCCGAACTGCTCCATTTTTTAACCTCCCGCCAGCAGCAACTTGACTGGATGCTGCACAAGCACGCTAGCGGAACAACAAGGGCCTGTGCTTGTTCGGCGGCGATGATCAATCCGGGCATCAATCGCTTTTGCGATGTCGCTGTTGTGGGGGGCGGTCCTGCCGGTCTTGCCGCGGCCGTCTATCTGTCTCGCTTCTTGCGATCCGTGCTGCTCTTCGACGCCGGCGACGGACGGGCGGAACTCATTCCCAAGACCCACAATTGCCCAGGCTTTCCCGATGGCGTTTCAGGCAAGGATCTGCTGGCCCGCTTGAGAGCGCAAGCGACGGCATACGGAACCGAAATCGTCGCGGCAGGCGTAAAGTCTCTGACAGCACGACCCGGTGCTTTCGTTCTTGCAACGGGTGTCGGTCACGTTCATGCGTCCCGCGTTGTGCTCGCAACGGGCGTTGTCGATCGGGCTCCCGCAATGCCTGGCCTGCGCAAGGCGATTGCGGCAGGGATTGTTCGGCTGTGTCCTGTTTGCGATGCCTATGAGGTTCAGGGACAGCGCATCGCGGTTGTTGGCCCCGAACGCTCGGCTCTTAAAGAGGCTCTATACCTGCGGCACTACAGTCGGGACATTTGCATCATATGCAACTATCCCGAAGACGTTTCAGGGTCTACCCGTGCGAAGGCTGGCGCCGCCGGCATTGCGGTCCGGGACTTCGTGGACGATCTTGTTCCACGGAACTCCGGCCTCGATCTCGTCATGGCGGATGGATCGACGGAGCGGATCGACGTGCTTTATACCGCCATGGGGTGCGACGTTCGATCGGAACTCGCCATGGAAGTTGGCGCGCACTGTGATGAGGACGGCTACATTCTCATTGGACCACACGCGCAAACCTCGATCGAGGGGGTCTACGCCGTCGGAGACGTGGCCAAAGCATTGAACCAGATAGCGGTGGGATTTGGTCAGGCGGCTTTGGCATCCACTCATATCCACAATGCCATGCTAGCGGAGCGAGCCGGCTCACGATGCGAGAAAGAGCCAGAAGCGCATCATCAGTCCCCAAATCCACGACCTGGCGGATGATAATGATCGACAGGTCAATTACCGGCTTTGATGCCTATCGGTCACGCCTTCATCGCGGCCACCGACGTTTCACAGTGGCCTTGAACGCGGAACCGTACCTGCCACCATTGATGCCATGCACCTTGTACAAATTCTGCTCCCATGTATGGACAACCAAGGGCAGCCTTTCGGGCAGGAAGAATTCGAGAGGGTAAAGGAAGAGCTGGGTGGCCGTTTCGACGGCGTTACCGCTTTCCTCCAGGCTCCTGCGGATGGGCTGTGGAGAATGGGGGCCGAGGGTGTTCGAAATACCCCTGGGAGATAGCGATGACGCGGATCGCGACGTTCAACGTCAATGGCGTCAATGGCCGCTTGCCGGTGCTGCTGAAGTGGCTTGGCGAGACTGCCTATGACGTGGTCTGCCTCCAGGAACTGAAAACGTCGGACGACAAATTTCCGATCGAGGCAATTCGAGATGCCGGCTTCGGCGCGATCTGGCACGGCCAGAAATCCTACAATGGCGTGGCAATCCTAGCGCGTGGAACCGACCCGGTCGAGCGCCGCCGCGGCTTGCCGGGCGATCCCGATGATACGCATAGCCGCTATTTGGAGGCGGAGATCGACGACCTTGTCGTCGGCTGCATCTATCTCCCCAATGGCAATCCGGCGCCAGGCCCCAAGTTCGATTACAAGCTCCGCTGGTTCGAACGTCTCCTGACCTACAGCAAATCCATACTAGACGAGCGCGCCGTTCTCTGTGGCGACTACAATGTCGTCCCCACCGAGATGGACGCTGTAGTGCCTGCGCGCTGGTTGGGCGATGCCGTCTTCTTCCCGGAAAGCCGGAGCGCCTACGCTCGCATGCTGGACCTGGGCTGGGTGGATGCGATTCGCCGGATCTACCCAGGCAAGGGCATATACACCTATTGGAACTTCTCCTATGGCGGCGGCTACGATCGCAGCTCCGGCCTGCGCATGGATCACTTGCTTGTAAGCCCATCGCTTGCGCAGACGATCCAAGCGGCAGGTGTCGATGTCGAGACCCGTGGGTGGGAAAAGCCCAGCGATCACGCTCCCGCCTGGATCGACGTCGACCGATGAAACCGCCGCGCTTGCCCCCTTCTGGCCTGGACCTCTGTGCTTGTTCAGCCCGCGCCGATGGATCACTGACCCGTCGTCCCGAGGTGCGTCGATTAACCGGTCAGACGCGCTCCCGATCGCCGGCACGGTGTTGTCGCGCTAGTCGAGCGTGCCGCGGGCGCGACGTGATCGGAATGGCCTGAAGGCTCATCAAAGCAAAATTCCACCAGAAGGTTCTTTCGCCCTGACTTCAGTCCCTGGCTGGGATGAAACCGGCGGGGCGGGAAGGTGTGCCCGGCCTGCCTACGCGGGTGGTCTCACTCTGCTTGCGAGTCCGAGCGGTAAAATTCTTGATGATCAGCCAAGAGAGGGGACCATCCACCATTCTATTTGCGCGAGGAACAATCACCGCGCCGCGATGTTAGGGAGCCTCAACCCTGGAGGCCCCCCATGTTCATGCACAACAAGCGACTGCAGTACACCGTCCGTGTTTCGGAACCCAATCCGCGTCTCGCCTGTATGATCATGGAACAGTTCGGAGGCGCCGATGGCGAGCTTGCCGCCGCCATGCGCTACTTCACCCAAGGGCTGGGCGAAGACGATGTCGGCCGCAAGGACATGTTGCTCGACATCGCGACCGAGGAATTGAGCCACCTGGAGGTCGTCGGCTCAATTGTCACCATGCTCAACAAAGGCCTGAAAGCACAGCTTGCCGAAGGGCAGATGAAGGAGGCAGAGCTCTACTTGATGGTTGGCGCCAGCGGCACGACGGCCAAGGAGTCCATCCTGTTCGGCGGCGCACCTGCGCTGTGCGACTCCGCTGGGGTGCCGTGGACTGCCGCCTATATCGATTCCCGCGGCGAGCCCACCGTCGACCTTCGGTCCAACATTGCGGCGGAGGCAAGGGCCAAAATCGTCTATGAGCGGATGATCAACATCACCGATGATCCCGGCGTCAAGGACGCGCTAGGGTTCCTCATGACGCGCGAAATCGCGCATCAGAAATCGTTCGAGAAAGCGCTGTACGCGATTGAGAACAACTTCCCCACCGGCAAGCTCCCCGGGATCGAGAGATTTGCCAGCATGTACGTCAACACGTCGCAGGGCGAAGGGGACATGAACGGGCCGTGGAACTCGGGCGACGAATGGGACCGCGTGGACGACCTTGAGGAAGTCATGCCGGCGGACGATGGCGATGGTACGGCAACAGTCAAGCTGGCGGCCAAGGACATGAAGATCGTAGCCAAGATGGGCGAGCGCACGCTTTCTGACCCCTCCTCCGCTCCGATCACGGGCGCGGATCTAGGTGCCGGACCGGGGGCCGGGCGAACCAAGAATGGCGACATGGGCGGCGCGGCTAGCATCAAAGAGGCGCCTGCGCGGGCAGAGGCCACCGCTCGCAAGAAAAGATGAAGGTTGGGGTTGATTGGGCCCTGCCAGTTTGACGAGGCCCGGTGCGTCCTTACGGGTAGACGAGCTGCCAAAGGCGGAGAGACAGCCAGCGCTGGCCGCAAGACACTGTCGTTGCGTGTCCATATCGCGCAGAGTTCGGAAGCTCGTCAGAACAGCTCGATTGCGGGCCGTGTGATCATGAGCCAATAGATCGCGGCCACGCAGGCGAATGCTGGAAACCCGAAAGCGAACCAAAGCCGAAAGAGTTGTTTGTAGCGCTCGGGCGGCGGGATGCCAGCGGATGCGGCTTGCGCAGCGAGATCCCGCATGCGCATCTGCATCCACACCACCGGTAACCAGAACAGCCCGGTGACGATGTAGAGCAGGATCGACAGCACGATCCAGCCCTCGCGGAGCGAGTAGCCAGACTGCCAGGCCAATGCGGCGCCGGTTACCGGTTGGGCGATGACCGCGGTGGCGGTGAACAGGAAATCGGCAATGACGACGATCCGGGCCACGGCCGCGATCGTGGCGGCGCTGCCGGTCCGGTGGGCGAGGAGCATAAAGAACGCAATGCCGGCACCGGTGCCGAGCAGCACGGCAGCGCCGATGAGGTGCAAATATTTCAGCGCAAAGTAGAGCATCAGCGTTCCTCCAGGATCGCCAGCGCGCAGAAGTGCAAGACGAGTATCGGCAGGATTTTCATCAGGGGGCCGAGGGGCTCGTTCCACAGGTCCGGGCGAAGAATTGTTCCAGCAATCGCATAGAAGGATGAAATCGAGATCGCGCCCCAGAGCCCTACCCGGCTGGCCGGACGCCATGCGATCATCGCGCCGACGACCATATCGGCCAACGCGCCTGCGACAACAGCAGGGCCGGCCAAGGGCTCGAAGGCGGTGTTGAGCAGAAGCTCCACTCCGCTGCGCCAACCGGTGGTGAGGGAGATGATACCGGTCGCGATCCAGAAGAACGGCAGAACCACGAAGATTGCCGGCTTCACGAAGTAGAGCCTGGCAAACCAGCGCTCTTGCACGGTGGGAGGGCTGGCGGCCAAGGCGGACGCAAGACTGGACGGCTGGAGCCCGGTTGCAAGCTTCCACGGCTCCAAAGCGCCGGTCGCACCGCGCGCGATTTCCTTGGCGGCGTTGGTGCGTATTGGAGGCCGCCAGCCGAGGAGGCCCGCCACGTCGCCGAGCCGGTAAAGCGTTGCGGCCATCCATCCGGGCAGGACAAACTCCTTCGCTCTGCCCCACCCAAACCATTGGCGGTACCGGGCGACGACTTCGCTCATCGTCAGTGCCTCGGGTCCTGCCAGTTCGAGCGTCAGGCGGAACGGGCCTTGCCTACCGAGCAGGATCGAAACAGTGGAGACCACATCGTCGAGTTGCACAACCTGCAAAAGGCCCGTGCCGGGCATTGCTGGAACCAGCGGCAGGGCCGCGAGGCCTCGAAAAAGGGCGCTTGCGCCGAAAGCGGGCCGACCGAGCACCACCGAGGGCCGCAGGATCAACCAGTTGAGATCACGCTCCATCAACGCATGGTCCCCAGCCAGCTTGCTGGCCGAGAAAGCTGAAGGCTGTTCCCGGTCGACACCGACTGCAGAGAAATGGATAACCCTTCGCACGCCTGCGCGTTCGCAGGCAGCAAAGAGAGCCGAGGCGCCGGTAGCATGAACGTTGCGCGTATTCTCCCGAGCACTGTCCTGAAGCACGCCCGCGCAGTTCACGACAGCGTCGACCCCACGAAGGTGGGGGAGCCAGTCTTCCGCCTCCAATGCCCTCGCCATATCGATGACGACGCTCCGCCCCTGAAAAAGGCCATTTGGTGTGCGGCCACGGACAGCCCGGACGACTTCGTGCCCCTCCGCCGCAAGGCGCGCGCACAATGTCGAGCCAATCAGACCTGAAGCGCCAGTGATCAGAACGATCATATCTTTGCTTGATCCATCGCGCTCTCTCCCGTCTCGACCACGTCGCATTCTCCCGGATCTCAGGCGGCGCGGCGATCGCCACTTCGCGAACCGCACTTTCTCTCCTTCAACTTCGCCTTTCCAACCTGGGGCCCTGTCCGTACGCAATAGCAATCAGAACGTAGGGTCTCGTACGCTGAACCAGCGCACCCGAACTTGCGAACGCGACAAGCTGTTCCACTCGGCGGGTGGGCCACTGTGAACCGGTCAGGGTAGTTCGCCTCCTGACTCCAGCGTCGGTGGGTCGCTTGGGTTCGCCTCGACGAGGGCAGCAAGGCGAGAGAGGAAACCGAGTAGCCCTTTTTCAGGATCATCGTCGGCGCCCGTGACCACTGTGATGCCCCAACGCGCCAGCACTGCCTCCTCGACCGGATCACGGTGCGCCATGAAAATGAACGAGGGAGGCCGATCCGCCTCGTAACCCGATCGGCTCCAAGTTTGCCAGAGCCGGTGCAGGAGCAACCGGATGTTCAGGTCGGAAAGGCTGTAGCCAATGAACAAAACCGTGCTGCCCAAGGCGTCCGAACGGAACCTCACGTCGAGCGGCGAGTCGAATGACAGCCGGTCGAGGTAGTCAGTCTCTGTGAGAACCAGGGAGGAATCGTCATCGAAGTCGCCGTGGAATTTCACAATGTAGGGGACATCCCTGCGCGCCTTCGACACGTCCCGCGCATTGGCCACTTTAACGTATTCGACGCCATGTATCTCAAAGGCAACTTCGAGGTTCCGATCGTAGTTCGTGGTATAGATCACCGGGAAGTTCAGCGCGACGATGAGACGGTGCAATTCGGATTTTTCGATCTTGTCGCGGCTAACGGTCCAGTGCCGGTCCATCCAACTGCGAAGCGGTCCGATGCTGCCATGCTTGATGCGGTAATACTCGGCAAGGGTCTGAAAGCGATCACGCTGCCTGCCAAGGTCCACCTCAAGGCCAAGCTCATCCGCCATTCGCTTGATCAGTTCCTCCCAGGAAGGCAGTCCGACACTCATGGAGACGCCCGCCCCGACGAACAGGACGGCGTCCCGTTCTCGAACGGATTTTGCGAGCGGCACAAGAGGATCGCTGGTCATTGCAGACCAAGGAGAGACGAGCACTGCCCATCGCCGAATCGGTGGCCGCCGCAGCAGCGGCGTCGACACCCTGCGCACGCTGCGCAATCACGTCCTGCCATCATCCCTCTTCTCGGTCGATACAAGTTTTTCTGCCAAGCGGCCACGCGAGAGCTTCCCCCGACGCCGCTCATCGCTTGTTCCGGTGCTGTGATTGGCGATCGGCGGTGATGCGCTTTATCATCCTAGCTCTCGGAGCTTCCGAGCTTCCTTGACGAGCACGGCAAGGTTGTCTCCATGCCTTTGGATCAGGTCCCGTGCCTGTTGCTCTGTGATGCCGTTCACTGCGGCGAAATAGGCGAGTTGGTCTACATCGCTGGTCGAAATGCGATTTGCATGGCGGACATCGCTGCTGTCACTTCCGAGATTGAATATATTCATACGGGGGCGCATGACGTCCTCGCGTAGGCTTGGCGTCCAAGGCTGCTAGAGGATCGGGCTGCACAAACAACAAACATGAGCGCGGTTCGCCCTGTGGGCTTGGGCCGCGAAATTCTGGTTGTTTGCCGCAAGCTCATAGCTGGCAGCTCTCCACTGCAAAGCGACCGAACAACGGCCGAGAGACATTGTTCCCGCCGACGAACTTGGTTGACGGACAAATGCCGACTAGGCTCGAACTTGTTAAGAGCCGGTCAGGCCACTTTCGAAAGCAGGGATACGTCGAAGCTAGCCAAGCCGTAACGCCAGCGATGGTTCGTCGCCGCAACCCGACTCTGGTAAAAAAGCGTCAGCCTATCGCCGTCTATCATCACCGTCGAATGGCCGTTTTCTCCAGGCCCGTCCGGATCGAGCACCGGCCCGATCGAGGCGTAAGGTCCGGTAACGGCGCTCGCAATGGCGAAAAACACCCGCTGCCGGCTACCTCGCGGTCCGTGCGGAAGGAAGCAGGTGGCGTTGAGCAGCACGCGGCCGTCAGGAAGTTCCACCAACTGCGCACCTTCAATCCCCCATTCGTAGTCGGGGTCGTCCCGTGTGTTGTGGTGGGGAATGTCGTTGTGATCCAGGATTTTGCCCAAGCGCTTCCAAGGCCCGAACCATGAATCGGACTGGCTCCGGGCCAGATAGATGTCCGGCTGCGGCACGCGGGTGAATTTCGGCATGCCGGAATAAACGAGGTAGCGCTTGCCGCCGATGAGAGCCGGGTGCGGGTCGTAGATGCCGTCTTCATCCGTGTCCGGCACGGACAGGATTGCAGGATTGAGCACAACCCAGTTGAACCCGTCATTTGACACAGCGTGTTCACAGCGGCCGCCGGATTTCATGAACTCGGTTTGAATGAACATGTGGAAGACGCCGTCTTCGTGGACTACACCCGGCGCCGCGACGCCTGAGCCGGTGACCGGAAGCTCGATCGGCGCGTGCTCCGTCCACGGTCCGTGCAACTCCGGCGCCGTGGCGTGAAGAATCTTCCAAGTCTCGCTGGTCACCGTGCCGCTCGATCCGAACACATGCCAAAGCCGGCCGTCATAAACCGGGCACGGGTCTTTGAGATCGTCCACCGCTTGCGGGTGAAACAACGGGAACACATTCGTCTCGAAATCGATCTTCATCTATCTGCCCCAGCGATTGTCGGCCGCTAAACGCCCCTGGCGTCGGTCGGACGAATCAATTCAAGCCATCGAATATTTTAGCTGCTCATTCAACGAAAATGCGGCACCCGAGCGGCCGTCCCCAGAAAGCTGCCGCCAGAGATGCCACACGCGCTGGCCAGCACTCCGCCTGCATATCGCTCGTTGGCTGGAACAAGTTAATCAGCGGACAGTTAGACATGCGGCAGGAATAGCTTCGTGCATCTCGCGATTAACAAATGTTATTCGCAGTCTAAACGGCAATGTCCCCAGGGAAAAGCTTATATGGACGCGGCGATAAGAATACAAACCACCGTAAAAGCGAGAAAAGAGCAAGATTTATTGATATGCTTTTCCCATTTGCGATGGAATTTCGTCTATCAACGTCCTCAGCACATTCTCACGCGTGCTTCGAAAGAGCACCAAATCGTCTACTTCGAGGAGCCCGTTTTTGAAGAATGCTCCCACTCTTCCGTTCGGTTTTGCGACGTTGCGCCGGGCATTCGGGTAGCGACCCCTCTGCTCCCGATCGGCACCAGCCCCGCCAGAGCCGACGCGATCCAGCGCAGATATCTGGACCGGATCATCGCGTCGACACCGCACGCCCAATTGACTGCCTGGTATTATACCCCGATGGCGCTGCGCTTCAGCGCGCATGTCAACTTCGACGTGTGCGTCTATGACTGCATGGACGAGCTTGCGGCGTTCAAGAATGCGCCAGCCCAGCTTGCGTTGCTGGAACGGACGCTCTTCGAACGCGCCGATGTGGTCTTCACGGGCGGCTTAAGCCTGTTCGAAGCGAAGCGTTGCCAACATCGGGCGATCTATCCCTTCCCCAGCAGCATTGACGTCAACCACTTTCACAAGGCGAGGGCGCCCGGCGAGGAGCCGGCGGATCAGCTCGCCATCCCGCATCCGCGGGTTGGCTTCTTCGGTGTCATCGACGAGCGCCTCGACATCGATCTCGTGGCGCAGGCTTCCAGCACGATGCCAGACGTGCACTTCGTGATGCTTGGTCCGGTGGTCAAGATCGATCCGGACATCCTGCCGAAGGCAAACAATCTGCACTGGCTCGGCAGCAAAGCCTACAAGGAACTGCCCGCCTACCTTCGGCATTGGGATGTCGGGTGGATGCCGTTCGCGCTCAACGAAGCGACACGCTTCATCAGCCCGACGAAAACTCCCGAATTCCTTGCCGCCGGCCTGCCCGTGGTGTCGACTGCGATTGTCGATGTGGTGCGAAGCTACGCTGCCGCCGGGCTCGTCGATATCGCGGACGCCGAAGACATCGAGGCCAAACTGCGCTCCGCGCTCGCGCAACCGCGCGAAATGCGCCTGCCAGCCGTTGATGCCTATTTGGCCAACATGTCCTGGCAGCGAACATGGGATGCCATGGCCGCCCACATCAGGAAAGCCAGTGCAAGCAAGAAGGTCGTGCCCTTCCGCAGGAGCGCGTGACCATGTTCGACTGGCTTATCGTCGGCGCAGGCTTTGCCGGCAGCGTTCTCGCGGAACGGATCGCTTCGCAACGAAGCGAAAGCGTTCTCCTCATTGACCGTCGGAGCCACATCGGCGGAAACGCGTATGACTGCTACAACGAAGCCGGAATTCTCATCCATCGTTACGGACCGCATATATTCCACACGAACGCCCAGTTGATCGTCGACTATCTGTCGCAGTTCACAAGCTGGCGCCCTTACGAGCACCGTGTGCTCGCTTTCGTGGACGGCAAGCTTCTGCCGATTCCGATAAACCTCGACACGATCAACCGTCTTTATGGTCTCGAGCTAAGCCCGGCAGAGCTGGAAGAGTTCTTCGCGTCGCGCCGTGAAACCGTTGGCGAAGTCCGCACCGCCGAGGATGTGGTTGTCAGCACCGTCGGAAGGGAACTCTATGAGAAATTCTTCCGCGGCTACACCAGAAAGCAGTGGGGAGTCGATCCCAGCCAGTTGAGCAAGTCCGTGACGGCCCGCGTTCCGACAAGAACGAACCGCGACGATCGCTATTTCGGCGACAGCTTCCAGCAAATGCCGGCCGGCGGCTACACGCGCATGTTCGAACGGATGTTGGACCATCCCAACATCAAGATCATGCTGCAGACCGATTGTCGCGAGGTCCGAGAGCGAATTCCCTTCCGGCGGCTGATCTACACCGGGCCGATCGATGAATTCTTTGACTGGAAGCTGGGCCGCCTGCCCTACCGCTCACTGCGCTTCGAGCATGTCACCCTCGACTGCGAGCAATTTCAGCCGGTAGCCGTGGTGAACTATCCGCAGACGGAAGCCTATACCCGCATCACCGAGTACAAGCATTTGACTGGCCAGAGGAATGTCCGGACCAGTCTCACCTACGAATACCCGACAGACATTGGCGACCCGTACTATCCGGTGCCACGTTCGGAAAACGAAGCGCTCTACAAACAATATGAAGCGCTTGCCGCGAATTGTCTCAATGTGTGGTTCGTCGGCCGTCTGGCGACGTATCGCTACTACAACATGGACCAGGTTGTAGGGCAGGCCTTGGCCACCTTCGCGCGTATTCAGAAGGAGCTTCCGGCTACCCGCGATTCGCAGACGGCTATCGCGGCGCCCGCCTAACGGCCCGTCCGCTTGTCCGGCACAGCAAGATCGCGCGCGTCAAGAATCGCTGAATAGCCTCTGCTGCCTCGCGAGTTCATCGGCTACCGGCTGGCGTATGCGGCGCGAGCCATCCGCATGGATCACGGAAAAGAGGCCAACTTCGGCGTGGCGGGAATTGTCCCATCCGGGATAGGCCGTGATTGGATAGAGGCAGATTCCTTCGATGGGGGCTCCTTGGCTGATAGCACCACGCACTTCGTCACACACGTAATGAAGCCAGGCCGGGCCAGCCGATCCCTCTGCTCCGGTCTCTGCAATATAGAGGGGCTTGCGGTAGCGTCGGGCGACCTCAACGAGCATTTCCGACAGAGCGCGGTATTCGTGGTGGCCCATTGGGATTGTCGGCCCCTGCAAATACCATTGATTGTGAGGATAGAAGTTGAGCCCGATCACATCGATGAGATCCTCGGCTCCTCCCAATTCTGGTTCGATTCTTCCCATCAGCATGTCGTAGGCTTCGAATTGTCCTTGGCGGGCATTCTCCGCGCGGCGCATCTCAGGACCGCTGCGATCCCGCGGCGCGATATGGATGAGCGGTTCCGCCCAAATGAAGCGGCATTCGGGATCAGCTTCACGCATCGCTTCGATACCCTTGACGGCCATCTTCACTAGGTGGCGCTTGAACCAACCCTTCCTGTTAGGTCCGGCAGGCGGGAAATAGCCAACTTCGACGGCCCACGCGAAGAACGAAATTTCGTTTATCGGGCAAACCATTGCGGCTTTGCCGGTCATTGCTCGATGCAATCTGACGGCTTCGCCCGCAAAAGCGGCATAGCTCTCGATCATTCGTTCGCTGCCCTGGTCGAGATAATCAGGGGACCCGTAGTGAAAGACATCCCAGATAACTTGGACGCCCGCGGTTCTGGCAGCTTCGAGCATCGAGACCCAATTCGACCAGTCATAGACGCCCGGGGCGCTCTCGATCAGATGCCACCGGAGCCCATCACGGATGGTCATCAACCCCAAATCCGCGCAACGACGGTAGTCGTCCGCCGCGTGAATGTCATGGCTTGTCGCCCGCACGAGATCCAGACGATGGCCATCTTTCCGGCGGTGCGAGGAGCACTCGAACCCAGCCATGAAAAAGCTTTCGAAAGCGAAAGGAGGAACGTGGCCCGGCATCAGACCTGTCTCACATCATCGCTGGCCTCGAATGCTCGATCGGTATCTTCGCGATGCTGGCCATACCACTGGCAGACCGAACGAAGACCAGAACCATCACGCACAATCTTTTTGAGCGCTTCACTCAATTGAGATGCCGCAACATGATGCTGTGCAGCCATCTGTAAATGCTAATGCCGGCAGGCCGAGCTGCCCGCTCTGCAATCGCAGTCTGGAGTGTCAGGACAACCAGATCGTCGCCGGCCACCACCGAGCCCCCTCGGTAGCGAGCGGCTTGTTTGCGCAAGGGGCCAAGCAAACGAACAACATTCAAGCGGGAAATTTCACAGGGAGCCATAGCAGGGATTTTATCAGCTTATCGAGAGGCCGCGATTACATAGGTTGAGTTCGCGCTTTCAGGTCGGATGCCAGCGCCCAGGCGACGTTCCGCGGCTGGTGCTAAGAGGCAGCCATTCGCGGCATGTTATCGATGCGCACAACCGCAGCCGGACGGCCTACTGCAAAGCGGGCTGTGAAGGCTGCTTACCCGGCTGGTCGCCGCCCGTGCTGGATCTAGGCGTTGGGTCCCTGTCCACCTCCGGATTCCGGTCCACCGGGGCCACGTTCATATTGTCGGCTTTGGACTTTGCCGGATCACTTTCAGCAGGGTTCGGGCTGGCGGATGAGGGCGCCTGACTATTCTCCTGTGGCGCTGGCTTCTCCTCAGTCGCAGGCGTCTTAGCCGCCTCACCATAAATTTCCGCAACGCCCCATGCGATGGCCGCCAGCACCAGTGCACAGATCAAAACGGCAAGAACCGGAAGTCCGCGGCCACCCTGGCGCGCTTTCTTTTCTGGGATCTCATTGGCCATCGAACACCATCATTAAGAGGATGGCCGGGCGAGCACCACGGCCAGGGGTGATACCTACTGCTTGGCTAACAAGCGATCCCCAAGGATGTTCCCACAATGAACCAATAAGAAGACAATGGCCGGGAGCCTCTCTCTGGCGACTGAGTAAAGTCAGTAGCTACCGCAGGGCAGATACGGCTACTTGCGCACGTCCGCAAACCGGAGACGCTGATTATCCGGCCACCAAGTCCCGACGGAGCTTTGCCTCTCTACCCCGCTTAGGCCTTGAGTCGCGACCAGGCTAAGCAGCCTCCGACCAACGGCGATGTTCTGACGCCAGGCACGATCCTCATGCAGCGTAAAGTGCCCTCCTCATGAGACCGGGCCTAACGCTCACCATCTTTGATGGCGGAGGTCGTTCGCCCGTCGAGGGCCTGAGATGCCCTCAAGCCTTCAGCAGGCGCAGAACGATGTCGTTGCTGTAATTGCCGAAGCCGTTGCCGAAGATATTTATGCCCCCCGGGTGACGCGCATCTTCCTTCACGCCGATTCTGATCCGGATCGAGCGGTGCCGCCCGAGCTCCAGGTCAACCAGCGAGCATTTGGAGACCTTGTGATTGTTGCGGTAGGTGCCATCGTTCGTGACGCGCCAGTGTGCGAGGTCGCCATATTGCGATCCGGCCAGCTTCCACCAGCCGGGCGTATGCTTGCCGCGCTTGTCCCCATAGTCGGCCGGCGCCGTCCAGGTATCTATCTCCTGTCCGTTGATCGCTACCGTGATGTCGGATGGCCAATGCTGCGACGTGCCCGGCACCTCTGACGAAAGCTCCATCGCCAGTTCCAACCCGCCGACCTTGGCATTGGCAAGCGTCGCATTGTTGGGAAACTGGTATTCGACGAAGCCGCGCGTGAACCACAGCAGCCCTGCCCGCATACGGCCAGGATCGAGGAAGGTGTCGGGCACATCGAGAAGTCCGATGACGCCGTCCTTTGAACACAGGCCGCAGGGAGCGGAGACTTCGCATTTCGTATAGAGTCCAAGCGGCATTGCCACTTCTATGACGCCGAGTTCCTGCGCTGGGGCGCGGTCCTTAAAGACGACAACCAATTCGGAGAAGGTCGAATAGCAAACCTTCTGGCTTCCCTTGCGCGCCTTCTGTGATTTCGTCTCAATCAACCCGACATCGACAAGAACCTGGATGTTGGCGGAAATCGTCGATTGCGGAAAACCGAGTTCCTCGGCCACTTGATTGACGTTTTTCGGCCCCTTGCGGTGCAGCAGATCGAGAATCCGGACCCGGACCTCGCTCGCGAGGCTCTTCAACAAGTCGAGCCGCTCGAGCGGATCGACAACCATGATTTCATTCGGCATATGGCCCCGCTCTCGTCACACGAGGCAAATGTATCAGCAGATCAGGACACAAATAAAGACGGCGGCAAAACGTAATGCCGCTGCAAGATCTGTTGCAGCACGATGCCATTCAAAAAACCCGCCACCAGCAGCCATCCGCAGAGGGTCTTGCGATCCGGGCCATCTGCAACGCCATCATGGAGCGACATCAGTCCTCCGCAATCCATGCTGCGCAAGCGCCCCATTCTCATCCGGACCATAAGGCCATGACCGTCCTCCAGCCAGAATGCGAAAATCAGTCCCCCGCAACCGCTGAAAGCACCAGCACGACTGCAAACATATCAATAATTCGCGGCACTCCTCCAAGAATGCTGGGCAACCGAACCCATCATCACTTCGGTTGTTCCAGCTGCTGAAAAATTCGCCGCTAATCGCTGGGAACAATGCTCTCCCTGCCCGGTTCGGTGCGCCTGGAGCGTGCACAACTCGCTGCCAGTCATCCGGCTGAAGATCGAGAGTTGCCATGTCCCCCGCCGAGACAAGTGCAGAACTTCACTCTGGAGACCGCCATCCTACCGGAGCCGCGCGCTGGCTGTTCTCGACCAATCACAAAGACATCGGGACGATGTATCTGGTCTTTGCGATCATTGCGGGGATCGTTGGAATGCTTCTGTCGGTAGCAATGCGAATGGAGCTTCAGGAGCCCGGAATTCAGATCTTCCCCGGCTTGGCTGCATTCATCTACGGCTATCAGGGCGATTCGGCGATCGACGGCGGCAAGCAGCTCTATAACGTGTTCACCACTGCCCACGCGTTGATCATGATCTTTTTCGCCGTGATGCCAGGGCTGATCGGTGGCTTCGGAAATTGGATGATCCCGTTGATGATCGGCGCGCCCGATATGGCGTTCCCGCGGATGAACAACGTTTCGTTCTGGCTTCTCCCACCGGCCTTCATCCTGCTCCTGCTTTCCATTTTCATGCCCAGCATGCCTGGCGGCTACGGCGCTGGAACCGGCTGGTTCCTCTACCCGACCCTGTCAACGTCGGGGCACCCGGGGCCTGCCGTCGACCTTGTTATATTGGCCCTGCACATCGCTGGCGCGTCCTCGATTCTAGGCGCCATCAACTTCATCACCACGATTTTCAATATGCGCGCTCCTGGCATGACGCTGCACAAGATGCCCCTGTTTGCCTGGTCGGTTTTGATTACCGGCTTCCTGCTGCTACTCGCTCTACCAGTGTTGGCCGGCGCGCTGACAATGCTGCTGACCGATCGCAATTTCGGCACCGCCTTCTTCGTGCCGGACCAAGGCGGGGACCTAATCCTCTACCAACATCTCTTCTGGTTCTTCGGCCACCCGGAAGTCTACATCATGATCCTTCCGGCCTTTGGCATCGTCAGCCAGGTCATCTCTACTTTTTCCCGCAAGCCGATCTTCGGGTATTTGGGGATGGTTTATGCAATCGTCGCCATAGGTGCGATCGGCTTTGTCGTGTGGGCGCACCATATGTACACGAGCGGGATCGGTCTCGATACCCAGCGTTACTTCACCTTTGCCACGATGGTCATCGCCGTTCCGACGGGCATCAAGGTCTTTTCCTGGATTGCCACCATGTGGGGTGGATCAATACGCTTACAAACGCCGATGCTCTGGGCTCTCGGCTTCATCTTCCTTTTCACGATTGGTGGTGTAACCGGCGTCCAGCTGGCCAATGCGGGGCTCGATCGCGAGCTGCACGACACCTACTTCGTTGTCGCCCATTTTCACTACATCCTATCGCTCGGCGCGCTCTTCGGTATTTTCGCAGGGTGGTACTACTGGTTCCCCAAAATGACCGGATATATGTACAACTCCGTTCTTGCCGGGGTACATTTTTGGACAACGTTCGTTGGCGTCAATCTGGTGTTCTTCCCGCATCACTTCCTTGGCCTAGCAGGGATGCCACGGCGTTACATCGACTATCCTGACGCATTTGCCGGCTGGAATATGGTGTCCTCTTATGGCTCGTACATCTCTGGCGCGAGCGTGCTCTTCTTCCTGGCCTGTGTGATAGAAGCTTTCTCCAGGAGACGCCAAGTTGGCAGCAATCCTTGGGGTCCAGGAGCCACAACGTTGGAATGGATGCTGCCCTCGCCACCTCCGTTCCATCAGTGGGATCGCCTGCCGGTGATCAAATAACCGGCGCTTTTTTCGAAGCCTGAGGACGTCACGGCACTCGCTGCAGAAGATGATGTTGAGCAAATCCCACTGTAGGCACGGCTGGTTCGGCCCGCACCGCCTGGCCAATGCGGCGACGTCGAGTACCGCCCTGCGCTTGCATGTGAGGCAGTAGACGCATAGGCCTGTGCCGCCGCAACTTGCCGCCGAGCGTGGCTTCTGTGAATGGATTATTCTTTGCCCATGGCGATCTCCACAGAGATCGGCCCGCCCGCCTTCTGATAAGAACGGCTCCTGACGGTCGCCAAGAAGGAAACGGATCGATTGACCGTCTTCGACCGCTTCTCTTCCTATTTGTACCTGCGCTTCTTTGCGTCCGTTTTGGTCCGGTTTTGAGTCTCCCGGGCTAAACGCGCTTCCTTCAATCGCGCTGTTTTCTCTGCGCGTTCCTGCCGCTCAACCCGCATGATTTCGTCAGCCGCCCGCCTTGCGCGTTCATTCCGGTCGTTATCAACCTGACGGATCATCTACCCTTCCGGCTCTAAAGATCTGAGGAACAACGCTCCGCGAAGCTGGACGTTCCTGTCTTGAATGATCAACTTGGATCTCCTCGAACGCTCGCTGGAATAGGCGACGGCTAACTCTAGATCTTATTGTTCGAGGTGCTCGCTTTGGAGAATGCAACGAAGCGCTCACTCTCCTAACACGGGACCGAGTCTCTCAACGTTGATAGGAGGCAACAAAGGGAACTCCCCCAAACGCGCCGTGTGTACCGACCCCATCATAATCTAAGCTGCTATCCAAGAACCGGCTCTAAACGGCCTCGCGACTGTGAAAGTGTCCGGCCGGACACCTGCCTCAACCTGCTTCCACGTCACGGGATGCGCGATCGGGTAGCCGAGGCGGGCTCGCGGAGAAAATGCGCCTACGGCAGTGTTGCCTCGGCGCGCACGCGGTGCTCCCGGCTGGACCTCGCCCCTCGCAGAAGGTGCGTGTGTTCCTCAGTTTCGTGAAAATGAACTCAGGGGACCTCGTGGTACTCACGTGTAGCGAATTAGCTCAAAACGGAGTTCATCCCGCCATGAATAGACCGGCTGCTTTCGGGAAACGACCACGAAGGCCTAAACGTCGGAAATGAGGCGCGAAGCTGCCGTTGTCGGTTCACCATCTGCCGCCCACCAGCTCGCCGACACCGGCGGGGTTGTCGGCTGGTACCAGTTAACCTGGACTATTCTAGCCCTGCACTTCGTAGGCCCTCTATATACCTGGAGCGGTCTTCCGTATGGATCAGTGGATAGTATTTCTCCACCCAAGCGATGCTGATTCCCGGCTGCAGGCGTTTGCATTCGGCGAGTGCCGGCCGTGCGATTTCCAGATCGCCCGCGAGGCCCGCTGAAGCCGCGAGCGTGCGCCAGGCAGACCCGAAGTCGGGCCGAAGTTGGACGGCGCGCCGCTCGGCGGTGACTGCTTCTTCATAGCGGTAAGCAACCAGATGGCACAGCCCTTCAATGGAGAAGTTCGCGGCCTGAGAATAGTCGCGGGGGCTCAATTGCCTAGCGATCTCGAGTTGGCGATAGCCTTCCTCTGCAAGTCCCGCATATCCATACGCCACGGCCAAAATAGCTCGCGCGTAGGCGAAGCTTGGGTTGCGCTGCAATGCCTCATTCAACTCTTCGACAGCCGGTCCAAAACGACGTGAAAGGGTGTAGACGTAGCCCGCCGCCATGTGCGCCCACGGGTCTTCTGGATCTAGGTCGATGGCTCGTTGTGCGACAACCAGACCATGGGACATGCCCCACTCGTAGTCCATGTTTCCAAGCGTCACCCGCGTGGCGAAAATCCAGGCCAGCAGGCTATGCGCTCGCGCGTAGCCTGGATCGAGCTCAATGGCGCGTTTCAATAGGTTGATGCCAGTGTCGTCAACTTGAGATACCCAGGTCCAGATAAAGGGCATGGCCCTCACCACGCAGCCCCAGGCATCGAGACTTTCCGGTGGCCTGCTCTGGAGACGGAGGTTCTCAGCTGCATAGAGCTGAGGCTCGATCGCTGCAACGACATTAGCCGTGATCTCGTCCTGTAGAGCGAAAATGTCCGTGGCCGGGCGGTCGTACCGCTCCGCCCATATGTGACTGCCGCTAGCCGAGTCGATAAGCTGGCCAGTTACCCGCAATCGCTCACCCCCCTTGCGGACGCTGCCTTCAAGGACATAGCGAACACCAAGCTCTCGCGCGACCTGACGGATATCTGGCGCCCTGCCCTTGTACGCGAAGGTCGAATTGCGGGCGATAACGAAGAAGCCCCGCAGCTTGGACAGAGCCGTAATGATGTCCTCGGCGATGCCGTCGCCAAAATATTCCTGTTCGGGGTCGCCGCTCATGTTCTGGAACGGCAGGACGGCGATCGACGGCTTGTCGGGCGGCGCCAGTCTTCCACCGGACAGATCGGGCACTGTCGACACGCTTGCGATGTGACGGTCGAAGGCCACGCGATAGACTCGCACCGGCCGGGCAATGTTTTTGAGTTCTTTTTCGCCGAGATCCGCGAATTGTTCCTTCAGCTTGTCGCGCACCTGCTCATATGCAGCACCTGACAGGTAAATACCGTTAGGTTCGGCGATACCTTCCAGACGAGCGGCAATGTTGATGCCGTCGCCCATGTCACCGTCGCTCTCCTCGACTATGTCGCCGATATGGATGCCGATCCGGAACTCGATCCGTCGATCAGGCGGCACTCCGGCATTGCGTTCAAGCATGGCGTTCTGCACTTCGATAGCGCATCGGACGGCATCGACCACGCTGCGGAACTCGACAAGGGCTCCGTCACCGGTGCGTTTCACCACGCGTCCGATGTGGACCGCGATGGTAGGATCAACCAGATCGCTGCGGAGCGCCCGCAGGCGCGCGAGAGTCCGATCTTCGTCCACGCCAGCCAGTCGGCTGTATCCGACGACATCGGCGGCCAGGATCGCCGCGAGCTTGCGGGTCTCACTCACGTTGCCCCTCCTTTCGTGGGCTCGCTGCGCTCAGCGCAACCCGCTTTGCTGGCCGAGGTCGCGCAGCAACTTCTCGTCATCGGGTCGCATCCTGTTGGCCCGAATGAACAACTCGTTTCCGTTTTCCGGGCTTTCACTATTGACCAGCTGTGCCAACTGCCTCGCCTCGTCGGTTCGGCCGGCCGCGGTCAGCGCCAAGACCGCAATACGCCTTATATGGGCATGAGCGTTGCGATGGAGCGTAGCCCGCAAGGCCCACCTGGCAGCCTCGTCGGCTCTTCCGAGCCGCAGCAGGGAAACCGCGCGCGCCGCTTGGTTAGGAGCGAGGAAGGGGTCGAACGGCGACAGTTCTCTGGCATGGTCCGCTGCCTGAATGGCCATCTTGGCATCCCCTGACCAGCCATCGGTAAAGGCTCGCGCATAATGCCCAAAGGCATAGGAAGGGCTGAGGACCGTCGCCCGCTCCAAGGCCTCTGTGGCTTCTTCGCGCGCACCGATGATCCAGAGGGCGCGCCCGAGGGCGCAATGCGCTGCGGGGTCGTATGGATCGACCGCCACTGCGCGGGCCGCAAGATCGTGAGCGAGCCGGCCTTCCGCGGAGAGATGCGACGGATCAAACAGATACGCTCTCAAAAAATGTGTAAACGACAGGCTCGCATAGGGACCTGCAAAGCGCGAGTCGAGGTCGATCGCCGCCTTGAACAGATCCTCGGCGACCGTATTGTCCTGGCCGGTGAACATGTGCATGTGGCCCAGGCCACGATGATAGGCCTGCCATGCGTCCAGTTCGTGAAGAGGCCGCCGGACCGCGATATTGCGCTCCGCGAGATTGACCTCGTCCGCGATCAGGATCGCAATCTCGTCAGCTAGGGCTTGCCCGAACTGCGAGATCAATGCGAGGGGCTTCGAGAATCGTTCGGAAGAGAGCACGCGGCCGTCAGCCGCCGCGACCAACTCGACATCGACCCGCAGCGTCGGTCCGTGCAGCGTGATGTTGCCGGCGCAGACATAATCGCAGCGAAGCAGCCGGGCGGCCTCCAGGCTGTTCAGTCCGAGAGATGACAAAGCCTGTAGCGAGTTCGCTGCGATGACGAAGACGGTTCGCAGTCGGGCAAGGTCGCGGATAATGTCCCTCAGCAACCCATCCCTCAAGACATGGAGGCGCCGGGAAGCTATGTCCTCGAGCGCGAACGGCAGCACTGCGATCGCCGGCCTGTCGCGCCCTGAGACGCGAGCAGCCTGTGCTTCAGCCGATCTCGCCGGCCCCAAAAGAGGCATTGTCGACCGGCTTTCATCAGCCAACAACTCGAACGCACGCCGCAAGGAAAGGTCGTCTGGAAAATTGGTTGCGTCAGGCCGCGTTTCAGGCTGAGCTTCCGATGAGGGGTAGCGCGGCCCAACGTTCGATTGTGCGTCGGCGGTGGCTGAATCATCGGCTCGATCGTTTGCCTCCTCCTCAAGCGTGAGCATGTAGCCGCGCTTTGCCACCGTCTTGATCAGGGTTGCCCCCTCCTCCCCGAGGACGCTCCGAAGATCGCGGACGGTCTGTGTCAATGCATCGTCAGTTACGACGAGGCCCTGCCACACTACCTCGAATATCTGATCTCGACTCACCACGCGATTTGCGTGCTCGACCAGATAGGCCAACAGGGAAAAGGTCTTCGCACGAACATAGACCGGGCGGCCATTCTCCAAAAGAAGACCCCGCTCCCGGTCGAAGGCGTATGCGCCAAGCCGGATGAGAGCTTTGTGCGCTTGATCGGCCCCGCTCAACGGCGTTCTCCCCTGAAGGGTGCCTAGGTATACCGAATCTCCTCATATTAGGAAACTCTCACCTAAAGACCATTGAGTTCTTGAACCCCCCAAGTTTCGTCTCGATTTCGGAAATCTTTCCGCTGGATATCAGGCCTGGCCCCGCAAGCTCACCTAGGCTGCGACTGCCGCCATAGCAGGCGGCTCGAGAGGAGAGAACGCCATGGCCACCATCGAATTCCCACACAGTGCCGGGTTGCGACGCCACCACGAGAGTCGTGCTGTCCGCCGCATTTTCGCCCTCCTGAACGTAACGGCTTCTGCCATTCTGTGGCTGCCACGGTTTTGGGCACACCGAACGCAACTCGCCCCTCTTGCGTCTATGAACATACGCGAACTTCAGGACCTCGGCCTGAACTCGTGTGATATTGCAAATGCTTTTGCGCAGCCGAATGAGCAGGACCCGACAGTGTACCTCGCAGATGTCGCTCGCGAGCGCAGGATGCGCAGCCAAACTTAGAGCACTTGGTCAAAGACAAGTCGGTCCCAGGGGGCATAGGATCGGACATCCTTGCGCTGGTTTGGACTGCCCTGGCCGGTCGGAGAAAATCCGATGAGTGCAACGTCTGGGACCCGTCGGCTCATCAAATCCGAATGGCCTGGACCGCACCTCCGCGCGGCAACCCGGCCAGGTATTCCGAGTGCAATCTCACTTCTCGCTGCCTTCGCCCTATCGCGATCAGGGTATAGCAAGCGATGCGGCGGCTGTTGCAGTCAAGCGCGCTCTACCCAAGCGGGAGATTCTCTATTTCGCAAATCTCGTTCTGGCAAATAGGTATCGATCCGGATGATGGAGATTCCATGATTATCCTTCCTGCCTGCCATTCTCGAGAATGGCTACCGCATTTATGGGCACCCTAATCGCTCGGTTTTCGCCGCAGTAACGAGAGTCGCCTTAGACTCGCAGCTTCGACTTCGACACGGTCTCTGTAAGAAGGTGGTAAACCGGTTTCGGGGTCCAATCGCGGTTGAATATGCCTGGTCGAGCCATGCTGTAGGGTTCGATACCCAGCGAGCCGGTTTCCACCATGTTGCGGCCGTCGATAGCGGCAAAAAATGTAATCTCGCGCAGTCGTTTCAAGTCGCAAAGAAACTGGAACGCCCGAGTGTACCGGTCCGCGACAATCCGGTCGTTTTCCTTGACGCTCTTTGGCCAGAACCCGTCACTCTTCGGCTCGCCGCGCATGCCATAGATCTGTGTCAGCTCCGTTATGTGGATGTCGTACTCGAGTTGCTCGATGTGCTGGAAGAATTGCTTTCTCAATACAAGGTCGGGATGCATAAAGCCGCCGAGAGCGGCTCCGGTGATCGGCACGTTTCGCCTGCGAAGCCGTTCCAGCAGCGCCATGTAATCCTTAGTTTTGCGCTTGAACCAACCCTCTGGGTGAATTTCAGGACCAAACTCTTGATAGATCAGCAGGGCATCGGGTGCCGCCTCGTGCGCGGCATGAAAAAGGATATCAATGTACTCCTCCCCGAGAGCGTCGCTGAAAGGGTCTTGCCGCAGACCACCCTGGTGGTCGGCCAGAATTTCACAATTACCTGGATGATCGCGTTGCGACCCTTCAGTGGCCGGCATGCCTGCTGCGCCCGCTTTACCAGCGTCTGCTCCAGCTCCGTCCGGCTCTTAGGGCTACCGTCAGCGCGCAGGTGCGCGTTCCACGGTAATGCCTCTTTCGAATAGATCTGCCGCGCCCGTGAACGCAAGCTGAGCTCTTGGCATCGATCCAGAAATGTCGTCAGGCGGCTGAAACCGGGATCGTCGACGTTGAAGCCTGGATTGGCATCCCATTCCATTTCCTCAAGCAGATTCGCCGAAAGCGTGAAATGCTGGCCGATAGTGTTGCCGAAATCCTTATCCTCGATCTGCGATAGCGAGGCAAAGGCCCCGATCTCTACGCCACGGGCCTGAGCCACTTGCCTGAGCGTTGAAAACTCTGCGACATTCCCTGACTGTGGCCAGCTTCCTGTCAGAACAACAGACAGTGCGCCAAGCAGTACACTACGGCGATCGAACTCGGCCATCTTGGGGCCCTCCAGCAAAGGGTTTGGAGTGCAAGGTCTTTCCCTCGGTAGCGCGCTCGGGCTTTGCCAATGCTCTCCATGGTGATCGCAGCAAGGTCGCGATTTCGCCCATCTCGCGATCTCCTTTACCGGTAGAATAGCAAGAAGATCGAGCGTGGGAGGAACTTTCGCGCGCAGCGCTGCAATCGGCGCGGATCGATTGCGCATCACCAATCCCAACGACACCGCCACCGGTAGGCAGTCAAAGCCCCGAGGCCATAGGCCTCAGCAGCGGTCCCTTGACCGCTGGTGGGCACAGATATGCTACTATCATACCGAATTGATGTGACGTCTTTGTAGTCGGGAGACATCGTGGCGCGCCTGGAACGAAAGCTTGTGGCGGTTTTGGCAGCGGACGTAGCTGGCTATTCACGTTTGATGGGAGCCGACGAGGCCGGGACTCTATTTCACCTAAAGGCACTGCGCGCCGAAGTGATCGATCCAAAGGTCGCGCAATTCAGGGGCCGGTTGGTCGGCACTGCGGGCGACAGTCTGCTGATCGAGTTTCCCAGCGCCATCGATGCGTTGCAGTTTGCCGTCGAGACGCAAGAGCGCATAACGTTGCGCAACACAGATCTTCCGTCAGAGCGGCGCATGGCCTTTAGAATGGGCATCAACGCTGGTGAGGTCATCCTGGATGAGACGACCATCTACGGCGACTGCGTGAACGTGGCCGCTCGGCTGGAAAAGGTCAGTGAGCCCGGAGGTGTTGTCGTTGGAGGCAGTGTCTATGATCAAGTGAAGGGAAAGATTCCCTATACGCTCGTCGACTTGGGCGTGCATACGATGAAGAACATTGCCGACCCTGTGCGTGCCTACCGGGTTCAAACAGAAGAGCGGCATGATCCAGAAGCTTCCGCATCAATTGCTTCAGCGGAGGATTTGCCACTCCCGTTCAAGCCATCGGTGGCGGTGTTGCCTTTCACAAACATGTCAGTCGACCCCGAGCAGGATTATTTCTCGGATGGAATAGCGGAAGACCTCATTACCGAGCTTAGTCGCAGTCAAAGTCTGTTCGTAATTGCGCGCAATTCCTCGTTCGTTTTCAAGGGTCAATCCGTAAACATCACGGAGGTCGGAAGGAAGCTCGGTGTTCGGTATGTCGTCGAGGGAAGCGTTCGAAAGGCGGCTGCACGAGTCAGGATCACTGCGCAGTTGATAGAAGCAGCCACTGGAAATCACGTCTGGGCAGAGCGTTATGATCGAAGCATCGACGATCTTTTCGCCGTGCAGGACGAGGTGACAGAACGGATCGCCTGGGCACTGGTCGGCAAGGTAGGCACTGCTGAGATCATTCGGACCAAGCAAGCGCAAACGAGCCTCAGCGCATATGACGCTTTCTTGCGCGGCGTCGATGCTATGCACCGATTCACCGAGAAGGATACCGTCGCTGGCGTCGAGTTCTTAAAGCTGGCTCTTAGCCGGGAACCTAATTCGGCGCGAGCGCACGCATGGCTCGCAGATGCCTATGCGACCCTCTCGGTTTTCAGAGATGACGAAGACATGAAGGGCTTGGCCATGCAGTCGGCATTGCGGGCTATCGAACTTGGCGACGTCAGCGGACTGGCAGAGGCGATCGTCGCCGCCTTACACGGATGGAAAGGGGAGTTCGAGGCCGCCGAGACTCATTGGCAACGCGCTCTGGCGATGGGTCGGACGAACCCGATCGTACTCGTCTGGGTCGGGTACCTCTGCCTGTGGAGTGGTCAACTCACAAAGGCCCGCGAGATCGGTGAGCGGCTTAGACGACTGAGTCCGCTCGAACACCGCGATGTCCACGAGCTACTTGCATTCGCTTATTATCTGCTTGGTGAATATGAGGCTTCGCTGGATTCGTTCCGACGTTGGGAGAACAACAGCTACGATCGCGGCTTCGCTAATCTGGCTGCGTGTTTAGGACAGCTCGGACACATCGACGAGGCGGTACAGGCTTGGGGCAGGTGCCTCGAGCGTAAGCCAGGATTCACTTTAGGTGACTACAGGCGCGGCTCTCCTTATCGGCGTCAGGAGGACGTGGAGCACTGGTTAGAGGGCCTACGGAAAGCAGGAATTGCGGACTGACGGATGCCCGATGGACAATCAGGCGGTTCGTCGGAAGCAACTGCCGCCAGTCACTGACCCGTGACGATTTTCGTCCAGGTGCGCGTCGCCACGCGCTGTGTCTTCTGATCGTAGGGAAAGACGGTGAAAAGCTTCCTTAATGTGGCATCGTCTGGATAGATCGCAGGGTCGCCAAGAATGCTTCTTTCAACGAACTTTTGTGAAGCTTTGTTGCCGTTGGCGAAAAACACATAATTTGTGTTCTTGGCGGCGACTTCAGGCTTCATCAGGTAGTTGATGAAGGCGGTCGCTTCGTCAACGTGCGGTGCATCTTTTGGGATCGCCAACTGGTCGAACCACATGACAGTACCTTCCCGAGGTATCGAGTAGGCGATTGTGATGCCGTTACCGGCCTGAGCGGCGCGATCGCGCGCCTTCAGGACGTCGCCCGACCAGCCAATCGCGAGGCAGATGTCGCCGTCCGCCAAAGCGTTGATGTACTCGGACGACTCGATTTTACGGACGTCGGGGCGGATACGCATCAACGCGTCTTCGGCCTTACCGAAGTCTTCCGGCGAGGTGCTCTCCGGGTTCAGCCCAAGATAATTCATCGTGATGGGCAGGATTTCGGTGGGCGAGTCGACAACGTAGACTCCGCAACTGGCAAGCTTCTTCAGCTTCGAGGGATCGAAGAAGACGTCCCAACTGTCGAGTCTGTCGACACCGAGCGCTGCTTTGATCTTCGAGGTGTTGTACCCCAAACCCACCGTGCCCCACATGTAGTTCACCGAATATTGGTTGTCCGGGTCGTACTTAGCGGTGCGCTGCTCGATGACGTCCCACAGGTTGGCGATGTTGGGCAACTTCGACTTGTCCAGCTTCTGAAAGACGCCGGCTTCGACCTGGCGGGCCAGAAAACTGGCGCTCGGCACGACGACGTCGTAGCCAGAGCCGCCAGTAAGCAGCTTGGTCTCGAGGATCTCGTTGGAGTCAAAAACGTCGTACACGACCTTTATACCGGTTTCCTTGGTGAACTCGTCGATGACCGTGGGATCCAGGTAGTCCGACCAGTCGTAAAGGTTGACCACCTTGTCGGCAGCTTGCGCGGACAGGGTCATGAGCCCGGCGAGTAAAGAGGCAGCAGACCAAACAAGCGCCTTGCGGATCATGTCCTCACCATTGGCCGCAGTTGCCAAACTGTGAACGGCCACACTTGGACGACCGTTCACATTTTCATATTAGCACATACTGAAAATAGTCGAATGGGCAAACTCGATCGTCAAATGCGCACTCGAAGAGGTGGGGTGCGATCGGATCGCCTTCGGAAGAGACCAACTGCAAGGCCCTTGCGGATTCGGCGTACCAAATGCCTGGAACTGGCAAACTGGCGCATCAGCCGTTCGCTCGGATGTCCGCTTCCGGAAGCGGCTAGGATTTGCTCGACGACTGACATGAGGCGCAAAGCGGTCTTTCCGACATCGGCCCTGGTGCCTATCTGTACCAACACCAGCAGCCTTAAAGGCGGGGTACACCGCGCCTTGGCGCGCTAACCTGCCCGCGTTCCCGTTTCGCGCGACTTCTCGGAGCGGTGATGCGCCTCTGGCTCGCCGCGGCGATTGCGCGCCCTTCCAACACAGAAACCGCCCCGGTTAGACCGGGACGGTAATTGATTTATGATAAAATTGGTTGCGGGGACGCGCTTGAGGACAGTGATCGGTCAAGCCTCGCGCTCTGGCAAGTTCACCGTCCGAGGAGATTCTTCTCGACGGTTTTGAGATGAATCAGCATCGCTGTCTTGGCGCCATCCGGATCGCGACAAACCAGGGCGTCCAGAAGTGCCTGATGCTCCCGGCAATACACCTGGCGCCGCTCTTCCGAAAACGAGCGCTTCTTCATTTCGAACCAAGGTGACTGGTTGCGGATGGCACGCATCAGATTGTGTATCTCTTTTAGGAAGTCGTTGCGGCAGCAGGCGAACACCCGGTGGTGGAATTCGGCGTCCCAATGCTCGAAATCCGGCATGTCGCTGGCCTCGCATGCGGCCTGATGCGCTTCGCGAACGGCATTCAACTCGGTTGCGCTGGCATTGGTCGCGGCAAACGCGGCCGCGGCCGGTTCGAGCAGTTGCCTTATTTCCATCATGTCGGCCGGGCTGGTTCCCTCCATGCGCGAGACCATCGCCGCGATTGAGGTGGGATCAGTCGCGGTCAGGAAGGTGCCGCGCCCGACATGCCGGACGACAGTCCCGTCCTCCTCCAGGAAGCCGACGGCACGGCGCACCGTGTTGCGCGCGACGCCGAATTCTGCGGCGAGGTCGCGTTCGGGAGGCATGCGGCCGTCCTCGAACCATTCGCCTGCGGAAATCCGCTTCTTCAGCATTGTGGCAATATCGTTGGCGACAAGCTTCGGCATTTGTGAACGGCTTTATCTGATCCAATATTGAACCAATGTAGCTGACCGATTGCCCCTTGGTCTAGTGTCTTTTAAAAGAAACCCGGCACCAGTGATATGTTTTGTCGGATTTTCGCATCAGAATCCCCTTGAAGGGTGAACCAATAGGCGATAGCGTGTAGTGAAAGAGCCAATATTGGTTCAAAAAAGGCTCAGGGAGGATGGAATGCGGGTCGCCACCTTTTCGATCGCCGGCGAACGTCGCGTCGGCCTTGTCGACCTCGAAGCGCAGACAATCGCCCCTTTCGATTTTCCCGTTGACCAGGTGAGCACCGGCGTTCTCGCTTTGATCGAGCGCAACGGATCCGGACTGCCGCGCACGCTGTCGCCGGTCCCTCTGGCGCAGGTCGAGATTGAGGCGCCGATCCCGGAGCCGCGTCGCAACATCTTCTGCGTCGGCAAGAATTACCATGAGCATGCGCATGAGTTTGCCCGCTCGGGCTTCGATTCCAGCGCCGGCGCTGGCGCGATCCCCAAGCATCCGATCATCTTTTCCAAAGTGCCGGAATCGGTCGTAGCCAACCATGCCAGCGTGCTGATCGATCCATCGGTCTCGACCGCGATAGACTATGAGGCGGAACTCGCCGTCATCATCGGCAAGGGCGGGCGCGGCATATCGAAAGAAAACGCGCTCGATCATGTCTGGGGCTACACCATTGTCAACGACGTGACCGCCCGCGACCTGCAGGGCAAATATAGCCAGTGGCTAATCGGCAAATCACAGGACACATTTTGTCCGATGGGTCCGTGGGCCGTGACTAGGGACGAATTCGACCTGGAGACAGCCGGTATCCGTTGTTTCGTCAACGAGGATTTGCGCCAGGATTCGCGCATCTCCCTGCTGATCTTCGACATCCCGACCATCATCGCCACCCTGTCGCAGGGCATCACCCTGAAGCCCGGCGACATCATCGCCACCGGCACGCCGGTCGGCGTCGGCATCGGCTTCGACCCGCCGAAATATCTTAAGCCCGGCGATGTCGTGCGCATCGAGATCGACGGTATCGGCACGCTGGAGAACCGCTTCGTGGAGAGGCCCCAATGACGACCGTGACTGTCGGCCAGGTCGTCGCAGAGGTCGTCGGCGAAGGCGCCACCGTGGTGATGATCCACGGCCTCGGCGGAACTTCGAACATGTTCCAGCCGCAGATAGGCGCGCTCTCCGGCTACCGCATCGTCCGGGTCGACCTGCCGGGCTCGGGCCGTTCGCCGCGCCCGATCGAGCCGCTGACCATCGAGGGAATGAGCGAAGCCGTGATCCGCGCCATGGCCGGCACGGGCGTAACCTCGGCGCATTTCGTCGGCCATTCGATGGGCACCGTCGTATGCCAGCAGATCGCCGCGATGCAGCCGGCGCTGGTCGCCTCGCTGACACTGTTCGGCGCCCTTGCCGAACCGGCCGAAGCGACCCGCCAAGGCCTGGCCAACCGGGCGCGCCTGGCGCGCTCCGGCGGCATTTCCGACATAGCCGATCAGATCGTCGCCAACGCGATTTCGGCCCATACGAGAGAAACATCGCCCGCGGCAGCGGCCTTCGTGCGGGAATCAATTACGCGCCAGGACGCCGAATCCTACGCCCGCACCTGCGAGGCGCTGGCAAAAGTCACCGCCGTCGATGCGCGCAGGATTTCCGCGCCGACCCTGCTCGTCACCGGTGACGCCGACACGGTCAATCCGCCGGGCGTCGCCCAGGCGCTTGCCGACAAGATCAAGGGAGCCGTATTCTCGTCAATCGATCGGTGCGGACACTGGGCCACGGTGGAAAGTCCGCGCGAGAGCAGCTCGAAGCTCGCCGATTTTTTGAGACGGGTTGATAGGTGAGGATTTCGCATCGACCGTAGAATTCTACGTTCGGCAAGTTGGGAGGCTTGTTATGGCAGACGACAGCTGGACCGGAAACGGATCGAGCGGCACGCTCTTCACCAATGTGCGCGTGCTCGACGCCACTGGTGAATATCCGTACACCGGTGAGGTACTGGTGCAGGGCAACCGTATCAAGCAGATCACCAAGGGGTCGTCCCGCTTCGGTTCGTCCTCGTCGTCTTCCTACAGCGGCGGCGCAACCGTGATCGACGGGATGGGCGCGACGCTGATGCCCGGCATGATCGACGCCCATCTGCATCTGTCCTGGAACAACGCCCCCGGCATCGATCCCATCCAGATGATGGAGATCGAGGAGCACATGCTGGTCACCATGGAGATGGCCAAGCTGGTGCTGGACGCCGGTTTCACCGCCGGTAGGGGGGCGGCCGCAGCCAAGCCGCGGCTCGACGTCGTCGCCAAGAAATTCATCAACCAGGGCCGGTTTCCAGGACCGCGTTACCTCGCGGCCGGACCGGAGATCACGACGGTCGGGGGCCTCGGCGATTCCGCCCCGTCGCATATTCCGCATGAGGGGCTCAATCTCGGGATCGTCGTATCCGGACCGGAGGAAATCCGCCGCACGGTGCGCCAGTTGATCAAATACGGCGTCGATTCGATCAAGCTCAACCTCTCCGGCGAAAGCATCACCGGCATGGGCGCGGAGGAAACTCCGATGTCGGAGGAGGAGGTTGCGATGGCCGCATCCGAGGCGCGCTGCCGCAACAAGGTGCTGTCAGCGCATGCCCGCTCTTCCGGGTCGGTCAAGCAGTGCGTCCGCCACGGCATCCAGAACATTTACCACGCCTCCTTCGCCGATGAGGAAGCCCTCGACATGTTGGAAGCAGTCAAGGACAAGCATTTCGTCGCGCCCGGCATCGCCTGGCTGATCAACACCGCCCGCTATGCCGAGCAGTGGGGCATCAAGCCCGGCTCGCCGCTGTCGCTCGAATATGAGCGCGAGCTGGAAATGTGCATCGACACGATGAAGAAGATGCACCGGCGCGGCATCCGCGTCCTCATCGGCGGCGACTACGGCTTCGCATGGACGCCGCAAGGCACCAACGCCAAGGACATCCAGACCTTCGTCGAGATGCTCGGCTTCTCGCCGATGGAGGCGATCCAGGCCGCGACCAAATATGGCGGCCAGATCATGGGCATGGGCGACGAGCTCGGCCTGATCAAGGAAGGCTACCTCGCCGACATCCTTCTGATCGACGGCGATCCGATCTCCGACGTGCGCATCCTGCAGGACAAGAACCGCATCCTCGCCATCATGAAGGACGGCAAGTTCCACAAGGCGCCGCGCATGAACGAGCAGCGTCGGCGGCTGACCGCATGAGCATACTCGACCAGCCGTCATCCTCGTCGCTGTCGGGCGGCGGCGTGACAAGCCGCCAGGCCTGGGGCCTCGTCGGCCTGCTCGCCGCGGCGATCGTGGCCTGGCTGGTCTTTGCCATCTGGCCCGCCTGGCTGAACGCGATCCTGATCTCCAAGAAAGCCTTCGTCAGCGCCATCCTCAACGGCCTGACGCTCGCCGGCCTCTATTTCCTGGTCGCCAGCGGGTTCACCCTGATCTTCGGCCTGATGCGCAATATCAACCTGGCGCATGGCTCGCTCTATCTGCTCGGCGCCTATATCGGCTACGAGGTGACCAGCCGCACCGGTTATTGGCTGCTCGGCGTCGCCGCCGGTTTCACGGTGCTCGCCATCATCGGCGTCATCATGCAGGTCTTCGTCTTCCGCCGCCTCGAGGGCGATGATCTCAGGCAGACCCTCGTCACCATCGGCATCTCGATCGTCGCCGCCGATATGATGCTGGCGGTGTGGGCCGGCGGCACCTACCAGATCGCCACGCCGGAATGGCTCGATGGCGCCTTGACCTTGCCGATTATCACCGCGGTGCGTTCGAACGGCGCCTCGGTGTTCCTCACCTATCCGCTCTACCGCGTAGTCGTGCTGGCGGCGGCGATCGTCATCGGGGTCGGGCTCTGGCTGATGCTCAACAAGACGCGCGTCGGCATGATGATCCGCGCCGGCGTCGACGACCGCGCCATGCTGTCGGCCTCTGGGGTCAACGTGCATGCGGTGTTCGCCATCGTCTTCGCGGTCGGCGCCGGGCTTGCCGGCTTCGCCGGCGTCGTCGGCGGATCGGCGCTCTCGGTGGCGCCCGGCGAGGACGTACGCTATCTACTTGCTTCGCTGGTCGTGGTGATCGTCGGCGGCATGGGCTCTATCACAGGCGCGGCGATCGGAGCGCTGCTCATCGGGCTGGCCGAGCAGATCGGTCTCGTCTATTTCCCGACCTATGGCGTGGTGCTCACCTTCGTCATCATGGTGGTGACGCTGGCGGTGCGGCCGCAAGGCATCATGGGGAAGGCGAGATGAGCCTGACCACGATCGCCGACGGCGCGGTGCCGCAGCAGAACTGGCTGGACAAGATCGGCGCGGGTCACTTCATCCTCGGCACGGCGCTGCTTCTCTATCCGCTGCTGGCGTCGGATTTCTTCCTGACGCAAATCGCCGGCTATTCGATGATCTTCGGCGTGCTGGCGTTGTCACTGATGCTGCTTGCCGGCTATGGCGGAATGCTCAGCCTAGCTCAGATCACCGTCGCCGGCATCGCGGCCTACGCCGTCGCCATCCTGGGCAGCAACAATTCCAACGTGCTTGGCTTCGGCTGGCCCTGGTGGATCGCCGTTCCATTCGCGGTCGCCGCGGCGGCGGTGTCGTCGGCACTGATCGGCTGGATCTCGGTGCGCACGGAAGGCATATACACGCTGATGATCACGCTGGCGATCGCGACGGCGACCTTCTATTTCGCCCAGCAGAACTACGCGATCTTCAACGGCCATTCCGGCTATGCCGGCATCCACGCGCCGGTCTTCTGGGGCATCGACTGGCGGGACCCGAAACCCTTCTATTACCTCTGTCTCGGCCTTGCGATGCTATCCTACGCGGCGGTGCTCTACGGCTCCCGCTCCACTTTCGGGATGACCTTGCAGGCGATCCGCGACAACCCGCGCAGGATGGGGGCGCTCGGCTATCATGTCACCGCGCACAAGGTCTTCGCCTGGTTCCTGGCCGGCATCCTCGCCGGGCTGGCGGGCGTGCTGCTGGTCTGGTTCAACGGGCGCGTCTCGCCGGGCACAATTGGCGTCGACGTGGCGATCGACATTCTGATCATCGCCGTCATCGGCGGCCTGCGCCACCCGATCGGGCCATTCGTCGGCGCGATCGTCGTCATACTGATGCAGACCTTCGCCATCGACATCGTCGGCGCTGAGCGTTTCAACACGCTGATCGGCCTGGTGTTTTTGGCGATCGTCTTCGTCTCGCCGGATGGAATTCTTGGGTTGTGGGGGAGGATCAAGCCACATCTTGCCCAAGAGTCCTTGCGCGCCGGCCCCTAGCGGCCGTCGCAGATGAAGCACTGCTGATCAATTCAAATGGGAGGAACCGAGGATGCATAGACGTACATTGCTGGCCCTGGCGCTGTTCACCGGGCTGACCGCGCCTTCGATGGCGCTCGCCGCCGACGATGCGATCAAGATCGGCCTGCTCGCCACCTTCGAGGGACCCTTCACGGTGCTCGGCGAGGATGGGGAACGCGGCGCCATGACGGCCATCGCCGAGACCAACGGCACCGTTGCCGGCAAGAAGATCGAGATCGTCAAGGGCTCGTCCGACGCCTCGCCCGACAGCGCCGTCCGCGCGGCGCGCAAGCTGGTCGAGCAGGACGGCGTGAAGGTGCTGGTCGGCCCGCTTTCAGGCGATGAAGGCCTCGCCGTCAAGGACTACGCCAAGACCAAGCCGGATGTCACGTTCATCAACGGCACCTCAGCCGCGCAGGACACGACGCTGCGCAATCCGGCCGAGAACTTCTTCCGCTTCTCCACCGATGGCGCGCAATGGATGGCTGGCCTCGGCACCTATGCCTTCAAGGACAAGGGCTACAAGAAGGTCGCCACCGTCGCAGAGGATTACTCCTTCCCCTATACGCAGGTGTTCGGCTTCATGGCCGAGTTCTGCAAGGCGGGTGGACACGTGCCGTCGAAATCCTGGGTGCCGATCGGCAACAAGGATTTCTCTTCGGTCATAGCGGCGATCCCCGAAGACGTCGATGCGATCTATGTAGCGCTCGGCGGCGCCGACGCCGTCAACTTCCTGACCCAGTACCAGCAGGCTGGCGGCTCGGCGCCGCTGATCGGCGGTTCGATCACCGTCGACCAGACGGTGCTGACCTCGAAAGGCAAGCTGCGCGATGTGCTCAAGGGCACGCCTTCCGCTGGGCCTACGGCTGACACCAATGATGCGCCCGCCTGGAAGGCTTTCGTCGACGCCTACAAGAAGCAGCCGGGCGCCTTCCCCTCGCCGTCGCTCTTCGCCCACGGCTATTATGTGAACATGAAGGCGACGCTTCTGGCGCTCGACCAGATCGGCGGCGATGTGTCCGACGGCGGCAAGAAATTGCGCGAGGCTTTGTCGAAACTCTCCTTCGACACGCCGACCGGCAAGGTGTCGCTCGACAAGAACCGCAACGCCGTCGCCGACATCTTCCTGACCGAGGTCACCGAGGGTTCGGACGGCAATCTCCTGAATAAGCTGGTCAAGGTCGTGCCGCAGGTCAACCAGACGCTGGGCATTCCGGAGGACGAGTTCATGAAGCTCGGCGCGGTCAACCGCGACAATCCGAGCTGCCCGTAACCGCACGCGCCAAGAGCATCGTCAGTGACCGAAAACCTGGCCGCGAACCGTTTGCAGAGCTCTGGCGCCTATGCGCTGGAGCTCGATGGCGTGGCTCGGCATTTCGGAGCGCTGGTGGCGCTCTCGGGGATCGACATGAGGATCGCGGCCGGCGAGCGGCGCGCGGTCCTCGGCTCCAACGGCGCCGGCAAGACCACCCTGTTCAACGCCGTTACCGGCGACTTCCTGCCGACCGCCGGGCGCATCCAGTTTTTCGGCGAGGATATCACCGACCTGCCGCCACATGAGCGCATCCGGCGCGGCCTGCGCCGCACCTATCAGATCTCGCAATTGTTCAAGGGCCTGTCGGTCCTCGATTCCATCTTCCTCGCCTGCCGCGGCGTCTCGCGCCGGCGGTTCTCGCTGCTGCGCCCGGCCGCGTCGGACGTCAACATGGTGCAGGCGGAATCGATCCTCAACGCCGTCCATCTCGAAGCCTATCGCGACACGCTGGTGGCGACGCTGAGCCACGGCCAGCAGCGCCAGCTAGAGATCGCGCTGGCATTGGCCGGCGCGCCGCGCTTTATCCTGTTCGACGAGCCGGCGGCCGGCCTGTCGCCGACCGAGCGCCGCGACCTCGTCGCCATCCTCAACGCGCTGCCTAAGCACATAGGCTACATCATCATCGAGCATGATCTCGACGTTGCGCTGCGCGTCTCGGAATATGTCTCGATGATGCACAATGGCCGGCTGTTCAAGGAAGGCACGCCGCAGGAGATCGAAGCCGATCCGGAAGTCCAAGAGATCTATCTCGGGGGCAAGCATGGCTGAGCGTCCCGGGAAAGCTGCCAGAACAATGCTGCGCATCGACGATTTGCAGGTCTTCTACGGTGAAAGCCATGCGCTGCAAGGTGTTTCGCTGACGCTGGAAAGCGGCATTCTGTCGGTGGTCGGCCGCAATGGCATGGGCAAATCGACGTTGTGCAACACCATTGTTGGCCTCAAGCGGGCGAAGTCGGGTTCGATCCGTGTCGACGGCCGCGAGATCACCTCGCTCGAGCCGCACGAAATCCATCGCCTCGGCGTCGGCTATGTCCCGCAGGGCCGCCGCGTCTGGCCGAGCCTGACGGTCCATGAGCATTTGCGGCTTGCCGCCGGGAACAGGCGCGATGCCAGCTGGACGGTCGAGCGCGTCTACCAGACCTTTCCGCGCCTGGCCGAGCGCCGCGGCAATGGCGGCTCGCAGCTGTCGGGGGGCGAACAGCAGATGCTCGCCATTGCGCGCGCGCTGCTGAGCGACCCGAAGCTGCTGGTCATGGACGAGCCGACCGAAGGCCTGGCGCCGGTCATCGTCGACCAGGTCGAGAAGATGCTGGTCGACCTCGCCGCCCAAGGCGACATGGCGGTCCTGGTCATCGAGCAGAATATCGGCGTCGCGACCGCAGTGTCGGATCAGGTCGCGATCATGGTCAATGGCCGGATCAACCGAGTGATGGAAGCGGCTGCGTTGGCGGCCGACCGCGACCTGCAGCAGCGGCTGCTCGGCGTCGGACGCCATGCCGAGGAGGCGCCTGTCACGCCAGCGAAAGCGGCGCAGGCAAAGGAGCAACTGGCGGCGGTCTATCGCGTCGACCGGACGGCAGCCGGAACGATCGAAGCAGCAGGGGGCGACAGCCTCTACCGCCCTGTTACCCAATTGCCCAACCGCTGGAACGTGCCAGTTACCGAACTGCGCCAGGCGGCCGTCGACAAGGCCGCACCCCAGGACGACCTGAGGAAGGTCTTCGCCATTCCCTTTGCCGAGCGCATCGGGAGGACCGTGCTGGTCGCGGGCACGTTCGACACGAAAGGCAAGGAACTGCGCTTCATCGCCGATCGCCTGAAGCAGCTTGGCGTTCCGGTCCGCACGGTCGACCTGTCGACATCGGGAAAGCCGTCGAGCGCCGACGTGCCCGCCATGCAGGTGGCCAGCATGCATATCCGCGGGTCCTCGGCCGTCTTCACCGACGATCGTGGCGGTTCGGTCAGCGCCATGGCGGAGGCTTTCGCGCGCTGGATCGAGCGGGAGCCGCGCATCGGCGGCGTCATCTCGGCGGGCGGCTCCGGCGGCACGACGCTGGCGACGGCCGGGATGCGGGTCCTGCCGGTCGGCATCCCCAAGCTGATGGTTTCGACGGTGGCGGCCGGAGACGTCGCCAAATATGTCGGCGGCGCCGACATCATGATGTTCCATTCGGTCGCCGACGTTCAGGGGTTGAACTCCATCACCGAGCAGGTGCTGTCCAACGCCGCGCATGCCATGGCCGGCATGGTCGCGCAATTACCCAATGCCGAAGCGTGGGAGGCAAAGCGCAATTTGGCGCGACCGGCCGTCGGCATCACCATGTTCGGCGTCACCACGCCCGCGGTGCAGGCGGTGACGAAGCGGCTCGAAGCCGACTATGACTGTCTCGTCTTCCACGCCACCGGCATCGGCGGCCGCGCCATGGAAAATCTCGGCGATTCGCGCCTGCTGTCGGCCTTCCTCGACCTGACCACGACCGAGGTGGCCGACATGATCGTCGGCGGCGTGTTCCCGGCGACCGAGGATCGCTTCGGCGCCGCCATCCGCAGCGGGCTGCCCTATGTCGGTTCGACGGGAGCGCTCGACATGGTCAATTTCGGCCCGCGCGAGACCGTGCCGGAGAAGTTCCGCAGCCGCAAATTCGTCATCCACAATCCCAATGTCACGCTGATGCGCACGACGCGCGACGAGAACCGCGCCTTCGGCAAGTGGATCGGCGCGCGTCTCAACGCGATGAACGGCCCGGTACGTTTCCTGCTGCCCGAAGGCGGCGTCTCGATGCTCGACGCGCCCGGCCAGCCCTTTCATGACCCGGAGGCCGACAACGCCTTGTTCGAGGCCATCGAGAAGACCGTGCACCAGACGCCGCTGCGCCATGTCGAGCGGGTGCGCGCCAACATCAATGACACGCCTTTTGTCGATGCCGTGATCAGCGCCTTCCACGCGATCGGCCCAAAGCTGCAGAGACGGGCATGAAGGATTGGACTTCGCCACCTCGCGGGTGGATGTTTGAAATCGTTGCCGGTCGCCTCGCGCCGACCGCATTGTCTTGGGGAGGATAGTTCATGGACGCGCAGACTTTTGGCGCTTTCCTGTTGTGGCTGATCGTTGCCGCGGTCGTCGTGGTGATCGCCGTCTACATCTTGCGATGGCTCTATCGCCGATCGACAAAGGAGACAGCGTTCGTGCGCACCGGCTTCCTGGGTGAGAAGGTGGTGGTGAACGGCGGCGCCTTCGTCATCCCCGTGCTGCACGACATCACCGCCGTGAACATGAACGTGCTGCGCATCGAGGTGCGCCGCGAGGACGCGCTGGCGCTGATCACCAGGAACCGCATGCGCGTCGACCTCATCGCGGAGTTCTTCGTCCGCGTCGGCGCGAGCCGCGAATTCGTCGCCGCCGCGGCGCAGACGCTCGGCCGCCGCACACTGCAGCCCGACAGCCTGCGCGAATTGCTGGAAGGCAAGTTTGCCGGCGCCATGCGCACCGTCGCTGCCCAGATGACGCTGGAGGAGATGCACGAGCTGCGCGGCGACTATGCCGACAAGGTCCGGGCGCTTGCCTCGGACTCGCTGGCCGCCAACGGGCTCGAGCTGGAAAGCGTCGCCATCGTCGATCTCGACCAGACCAGCCTCGAATATTTCGACCCGTCAAACGCCTTCGATGCCGAAGGCCTGACGCAGCTGACGGAATCCATCGAGACCAGGCGCCGGATGCGAAACGAGATCGAGCAGCGCACCTTGGTCGATATCCGCAACCAGAACCTCGACACACAGCGCAAGGTGCTGGAGATCGAGCGTGACAGCGAATACGCCCGCCTCGAACAGGAGCGCGAAGTCGAGATCCGGCGCGCGGCGCAGCGCTCCGAGCTCGCAAGGGAGCGCGCCGTGCGCGACCAGGAAGCCGAACAGGCGCAGCTTTCGGCGCGCGAAGCGGTGGAGAAATCGCGCCTCGCCCAGGAGCGCAGCATCACAGAGGAGCGCATCCGCAGCGAGGAAGACACGCAGCGCCGCGAGATCGCGCGTCGGCGCGCGCTGGACGAGGCCGAGATGAAGATGCGCGAGTTGACCGAGCGCGAGCAGATCGCTCTTGGACTTTCGCTGGAGAAGGCGCGCATCGAGCGCGAGGGCGCGCAGAGCGGACTCGAGATCGAACGCAAGAAGACGCTCGAGATCGCCGAGCTCGAACGCCAGATCGCGCTCGCCGAAAAGGCGCTCGAAGTGACCAGGGCGGAGGCCGAGAAGCGCCGCACCGAGATTGTCGAGAACCAGGCGACAGAGACCGCGCGCATCGAGCAGGAACGTGCCGTCGACGAGGTACGGATCGCCAGGGAGCGGCACCTCGAAGCCCTGCAGATCGCCAAGCGCCAGGCCTTCGAGGAAGCCGAAATCTCGGCCGGCGAAGAGGTCGAGCGCGCCCGCATCACCACCGAGCGCGGCATCGAGGAGGCGCGCCTCATCAAGGAGCGCGACATTCGCCAGCTCGGCGTCGACCGCGACCAGAAGATCGAGATCGCCGAAATCCAGAAGGCCATCGACATCGCCAAGAAGACGCAGGAACGTTCCTCGGCGATCGCCGCTTCGGAAGCCGTTCGCGCCAAAGCCATCCAGGCCGAGGAACAGGCCCTGACAGCGCGCGAGCGCGAGATCGCCGAACGCCGCAAGCTGACCGACCTGATCGCCGCCCAACGCGAGGCCGAGCGCGAGGCTCTTCGCGTGACGGCGGCCGCCGAAGCCGAGATGAAGGCCGCCAAGAGCCTGGCGGAGGCGCAGAAGATCGCGGCCGTCGCCGCTGCGGAGTCGGAAAAGATCCACGCCCTCGCCGCCGCCCAGCGTTACGAAGTCGACGCGGCTGGCCATCGGCAGATCAACGAAGCGGAGAACCTTCTCTCCAGCGAGGCGCGCGCTGGTCGCCTGCGCGGCAAACTGCTCGACCACATGGAAGGCATCATCCGCGAGAGCGTCAAACCGATGGAGAAGATCGACGGCATCAAGATTCTGCATGTCGACGGTATCAATGGCGGGTCCGGCGGCAACCGCAACGTCACCGACGAGGTGATCGACTCCGCGCTGCGTTACCGGGTGCAGGCGCCGATGATCGACAATCTGATGAAGGAGATCGGCATCGATGGCGGCTCGCTCGGACGGATGACCGACGTGCTCCGCGACGCCAAGGACATTTCCAGCCTGACCCGCGACAAGAAGGGTAAAGGCAAACCCGCCAAGGACGATGATGACGACCGCGACCACTGACGGGATGATCATGCGGTTCGAAATATCGACGGCTTGCTAGAAATGACCAAGGTCTATGTCTCCTCCGTCATCCCGGCGCCCGCGGCGGAGGTGTGGAAGCTGGTGCGTAACTTCAACGGTTTGCCGGGCTGGGCGCCGTTCGTCGCCGAGAGCCGCATCGAGCAGAATGCCCAGGCCGACCAGATCGGCTGCATCCGGAATTTCACGCTTAAGGACGGCGGACGCATCCGTGAACGCTTGCTGGCGCTGTCAGACTACGACCTGTCCTGCAGCTACGCTATCCTGGAAAGCCCAATGGCAGTGGAGAATTATGTCGCCACGTTGTCGCTGACGCCGGTCACTGACGGCAACCTGACCTTGGCCGAATGGCAGGCGGACTTCGACTGCGCCCCCGACCGCGAGGCGGCTCTGAGGCATCAGATCGGCAATAGCGTGTTCCAGACCGCCTTGACTGCGCTAAAACACCGGTTCGGGCGCTGACGCCAGCCGATGGTCAAGCTTTGCCAGAGCACGATCATCGATGCGCCGGTCGACGCGGTCTGGGCGATCCTGCGCAACTTCAACGGCCATGACCGCTGGCATCCAGCAATCGCCTTCAGCGAGATCGTAGGCGGCGAGCCTGTCGATGCCGTCGGCGCGGTGCGTCACTTCCGGCTGAAGAATGGCGGCGAATGGCGCGAGCAATTGCTGACGCTGTCCGACAAGGACCGGCGACTGAGCTATTGCCTGCTCGAAGCGCCGCTGCCGCTGATGGGCTATGTCGCATCGATCAGTTTGAAGCCGGTGACCGACAGCAATGCCACCTTCTGGGAATGGCGGTCCGAGTTCAACCCACCAGCACATCGCCGCGACGAACTGGTCAAGCTGGTCAGCGAAGGCATCTATCAGGCCGGCTTCACGGCGGTACGCAATCTTCTGCAACGCCGAAACCGCGGCATGCCGATCGGGCCATCTCCGGTAATTGCCGTGGCGCCCTCGCCAGCCAACACGCCCCGCGTCGCGCCAATGGCCGCCGCAAGTCAGGTCGAGACAACCCGCGCGATACTTGTCGAGCGCTATGGCGGACCGGAAGTGCTGGAACTCAGGGAAATCGCCCTGCCGTCGCCGGCGTCCGGTGAGGTGCGGATCCGCCATACGGTGATCGGCGTCAATTTCATCGACGTCTATTGCCGCACCGGCTTTTTCGATCTCCTGCAGCCGCCCGGCGTGCCGGGCATGGAGGCGGCAGGTATCGTCGAAGCAATCGGCCCGGCCGTATCGGGCATCTCGGTCGGCGACCGCGTCGCCTATGCCTGCCCTCCGGTCGGCGCTTACTGCGAGCGCCGAAACATGGCGCCGGACCTTCTGGTCAAATTGCCGGATGACATCCCGGACGAAATCGCCGCCGCCGGCCTACTAAAGGGCGTGACCGCCAGCTTTCTCCTGCACGACGTCCACGCTGTTAAACCCGGATCAATTGTGCTCATTCATGCAGCAGCAGGTGGCGTCGGCCAACTACTGGTGCAATGGGCTCGCCACCTCGGCGCGACGGTGATCGCCACTGTCTCGAACGATGACAAGGCCCAGATCGTGACCCGGCTCGGTGCCCATCACACAATCGTCTATTCTAGAGACGATTTCGCCGAGTCGGTGATGCGGCTGACGGAGGGCAAGGGCGCGGATGTCGCCTATGATGCCGTCGGCAATGACACCTTTGGTGGATCGCTGGCAGCGCTCGGTGTCCGAGGACACCTTGTTAGTTTCGGCCAAGCCTCCGGGCCCGTGGGAAATTGGGATATCGGGCGGTTTTCATCCAAATCCATTACCATCTCCCGTCCCCACTACGCCCACTATACGGATAGTCCAGATAAACTTGGTCCGCACATCAAACGGCTTTTCGCAGCTCTGCGACAGGGGGTAATTAGGATTGCGCCTCCCAAGACCTACAATCTCGGGGCGGCGGCGCAGGCTCATCGAGATCTGGAATCTCGATTAACAACAGGCGCGCTTGTCATGAAAGCGTAAGCTTAGTTGCCGATATCGGTCGGTTAGCTTTGCTCGCGCTCCCGTTTCGCGCGGTTTACCTATGATTTGCCGCGACGACCGCATGCCGACCTCAAAACGCAAAAAACCGCCCCGGGTTAGACCGGGACGGTAATTGATTTATGATAAAATTGGTTGCGGGGACAGGATTTGAACCTGTGACCTTCAGGTTATGAGCCTGACGAG
>SAJS01000073.1 GCA_004017535.1 Mesorhizobium sp. | reverse complement strand
TGCACCTCGTCGATATAGGTCATGGCGTTGTAGCGTTCAGCCAGCTCGACGATCTGCCTGATCGGCGCGATGTCGCCGTCCATCGAATAGACGCTCTCGAACACGATCAGCTTGGCGCGCTCGCGGCCTGCCGCCTGCAGCAGGCTTTCCAGATGCGCGACGTCGTTGTGGCGGAAGATCTTCTTTTCCGCGCCGGAGCGGCGCAC
>SAJS01000072.1 GCA_004017535.1 Mesorhizobium sp. | reverse complement strand
CCTGTTCGCAGGTGGCTCGGAGGCGCCGCTATGAGCGCCGCCGACCAGATCTTCGCCATGCTGAAACAATCCTCGCAGAGCGGCGCGCCGCTTTATCTGCAACTGCGGAAAAGCATCGAGGAAGCGGTCAATCGCGGCCTGATCGGCCCGGGCGACGCGTTGCCGTCCGAGCGCGACATCGCCAGCAAGGCTGATATCTCGCGCGTCACCGTGCGCAAGGCGGTGCAGGAC
>SAJS01000071.1 GCA_004017535.1 Mesorhizobium sp. | reverse complement strand
AGCTACCGGGCTGCTCCACCCCGCGTCACCTACGAGCAAGCGTTTGCTTGCGACTACGAGCAAGCGTTTGCTTGCGACTACGAGCAAGCGTTTGCCTGCGATTACGAGCAAGCGTTTGCTTGCGTTCTTGGATGTAAGCGCAGGCCTGGGAACAGGCTGGCCTACAGATAGGTAGATGGCTCCCCAAGAGAAAGGGCCGCTTTCGCGGCCCGTGGTCCCGTTGGCGGGCCTTTATCGTA
>SAJS01000070.1 GCA_004017535.1 Mesorhizobium sp. | reverse complement strand
GCCCTAAGCGACGACCGCTTCAGGAGCACACCGCATCGGGTCGTACACAGTGGTCCGGCCGAACGAATTTCCCTTCCCTTCTTTATCTATCCTGACATCGACGCTCGCCTAACTTCCCGGCAAGGAAAGCACACCTTCAGCGTCGCGGAAGTGATGCTACGCAACTTCGAGTCAATCTGGGAAACCAGGAATGGCGCCGGACGCGCGCGAGAGTTGCAGTAAGCCGTTCGGTTTTCTCGA
>SAJS01000006.1 GCA_004017535.1 Mesorhizobium sp. | reverse complement strand
CGAAAACCCTTCTGCGGGCCTTTTGAAAAGCTCCATTAACACACCGAGCCCGACTCCGCCTCCCGTGCAAAGTCCTCACAAGGGGAGAAGGGAAGGCGAAACGACAAATTTCAATCAACTTTTAATCTTTTTCGCCCGGCCCTCTGGACAAGGCGAATCACGTTTGATTCTTTAATGACGATTCGGGCGTGCGGCGTATCCGGATCATCCAGTATACGGCAGATCGGGGAGTGCCATTTATGGCCAAGGCGGACGCGTGGGGCGCGCCCGGAGGGAAGGCTTTTGCGCGTCGCAAGGCAAGGGGCGATGGACTTGCCGGCAATACGCGCCTGATCGCCGAACCCACCTATCAGCGGCTCTTGGCCGCCGAGCCGTTTCTGCGCCGTTCAATCCCGGCGCTGATCGTTATTTTCCTCATCGTCATCGCGGCGCTGCGCTTCCTGTCGCTGATGAACGAGCATGACGAGATCGAGCGCGACGCCAAGGCGGTACTGGCTTTAGCCGCCGGCCAGATGGCGCAGGCCATCACCGCCGACCCCAACGCCGCCGGCGCCAACGCCGTCAGCCTGCTGGAAAGCACCAGCCGCCAGGGCGCCATGAGCCGCGCCCATGTGCTGGCCATCACCGACGGCACCTTCAAGGTCATCGCCGTCTCGCCGCTTTCGACCGGCTGGCAGGGCCGCAAGCTGGACAGTTTGGTCCTTGGCGGCCAGCCGCTCTTCATGTTCGGCGACCGCGCCGGCGTGATGGATGTCTCGATCGCCGGACAGGACTGGTTCGCCGCCGTCAGCCTCACCGGGGATCGCAGGCACGCGACCGCCGTTCTGGTGCCGCAGGAAGCGGTGTTCGACAGCTGGCGCAAGTCGATGTCGCTCAACGTCACGCTGTTCGTGCTCACCGCGGGCGTGCTGATCGTCATCCTCTATGCCTATTTCGGCCAGGCGGCGCGCGCCCAGGCAGCGGACCGCATTTATCTGGAGGCCCATCAACGCATCGACATGGCGCTGGTGCGCGGCCGCTGCGGGCTGTGGGACTGGGACATGGTGCGCGGCAAGATGTACTGGTCGCGCTCGATGTACGACATGCTGGGCTACGAGCCCTGCGATACGATGCTCTCCTTCGGCGAGGTCGACGAGATTATCCACCCGGACGACGGCGACCTCTTCGAGCTCGCCAACCGCATCGTCGAACGCGAGATCGACCATATCGACCAGGTCTTCCGCATGCGCCATGCCGACGGGCAATGGGTGTGGATGCGGGCGCGCGCGCAGGTGATCGACCCGGAAGCGCCGGAGATCCAGCTGATCGGCATCGCCGTCGACGTCACGGAGCAGCGGCATCTGGCGCTGCGTTCGGAAGCGGCGGACATGCGGCTGAGGACCGCGATCGAGAACATCAACGAATCCTTCGTGCTGTGGGATGCCTCCGAGCGGCTGATCATGTGCAATTCGAAGTTCCAGAAGGACAATGGGCTGTCGGACCGCGATGTCGTGCCGGGCGTCGGTCGCGACGCGCTGGAGGAGCGGATGCTGGCCTTCGCCTCGGAGCGCAGGCTCGCCAACGCCAACGGACCGCATGGCGGCGTCACCCTGGAGCGCCAGCTTGCCGACGGCCGCTGGCTGCAGGTCAACGAGCTTAGGACCCGCGACGGCGGCATCGTCTCGGTCGGCTCCGACATCACCCAGATCAAGCTGCATCAGGAGAAGCTGGTCGACAGCGAGCGCCGGCTGATGGCGACGATCCACGATCTCAGCCTCGCCCGCCGCGCCGAGGAGGAACGCTCCAGCGAACTGGTCGAGCTCAACCGCAAATATATGAAGGAGACCGAGCGCGCCGAGGCGGCCAATCGCGCCAAATCGGAGTTCCTCGCCAACATGTCGCATGAGCTGCGCACGCCGCTCAATGCCATCATCGGCTTCTCCGAGCTGATGCAACAGGGCCTGTTCGGACCGCTCGGCTCCGAGCGCTACGAAGAGTACGCGACCGACATCAACGGAAGCGGCAAATACCTGCTCGGCGTCATCAACGATATCCTCGATATGTCGAAGATCGAGGCCGGCCAGTTCTCGCTCGACCGCGAGGAGATTGACCTCTGTCCGCTGATCAAGGAGACGGTGCGGGTGATCTCGCTGCAGGCGGCGGAAAAGTCGATCAATGTCGAGACGCGCATCGCCGATGCGATGCGCGTCTATGCCGACCGCCGTGCGATCAAGCAGATCGCCATCAACCTGCTCTCCAATGCAGTGAAGTTCACCGGCCAGGGCGGCAAGATCACGGTCCGGGCACGCAACACGTCGGGAGCGCTGCTGCTCACCATCGAGGACAATGGCTGCGGCATTCCCAAGCATGCGCTGAGCAAACTCGGGCGGCCGTTCGAGCAGGTGCAGAACCAGTTCTCCAAGAACCACACCGGCTCAGGCCTTGGACTCGCCATCTCGCGCTCGCTGGCCGAGCTGCAGGGCGGCGCGCTGAAGATCCGCTCGACCGAAGGCGTCGGCACCATCGTGTCGGTACGCATCCCGCTGAAGAAGGCGCCGGCCGCGGTGAAGGTCGCGGCTTAGGCCAGAGCGGTTCACCGGCGGGCCAGCGCCCGCTGTGCTGCCCAAAACAGGGGAAAACGTCCGCTCCGGGTTTTATTGCAATATTGCTAATATTACAATTGGCTCAGCCGGCTTGCCCCCGCGCCGGTCAGGCCCGGCGGTTGGTCGAACCCACCCCAACGAACTGTCGGGCCGCTAAACTGAGCCAGTAGGGTTTAGATCCTTTACGGCTGCCGACGCCGGGTTTGCCTCGGCGCCTTTCGATGCCCGTCCATAGACCAAGCCGACGACGAGACCGAAATATCCGACCTGCAGAATGACCATTGCCAGCATTGCCCATCCGAGCGCCGTCCAGACGGAACCAGTTTCCATGTCAGCCCAGATCGCCACCATGAATGACGCCGCGAACATGCCCACCAAGAATTTCTGAAGATCCATAGTTGCCCAGCGCCCCAGGTTTGGCGATTTGGGGGGCTTTCAAGTCAGCCGTTGAAAGAACCCGCCGCTCCATTTGCGAAGCGGCGAGGCCCCCCTTCGTCGGGGTGATGATTGACCCCGGCATGCTGACAGTGCAATTGCGGTGCCAGACCCATTGACCCATTACGGGACGCCTCTGCCAATGGCGCAAGGCCGGATCGCCGATTAATATTAACTGTGGCTAATGTGCCACCCGGGGAATCTCATGGCGACGATGCGGTTGATGGCGACGCTCCGGCACGAAGCAGACGGTCGAAGTCCTTCCTGACCTTCCTCGACGTCTCCTTGAGATGCGCTTCCAGCACAGCGAAATCCGGCAGGTCGGTGACGGCAAGAAGCAGGTCGGAGAGGCCCGGCGGGACATCGTCGCGCTGGAACTCGCCGGTGAGGCAGAGCCTGATCATTTGGGTCAGCGCCAGATAAAGCCGGTAGGCTTCGCCAAGCTCTTCGCGGATATCGGCGTCCGCGAAATCGGGGGCAAGCCGCCCCAGAATGTCGGCCGTCGCCGTCACCCGGCGGCCGGGCTCGACATTGCCGGTGATGGTCGCGACCTGGGCGATGAATTCAAGATCGATGAGCCCTCCCGGGATCAGCTTGATGTCCCAGAGGTCGCGCGGCGGCTTTTCCTTTTCGATCAGCGCGCGCATCTCCGAGGCTTCGGCTTTCACCTTGGCGGCATCGCGCGGCTGCGCCAGAACCGCCGCCACCTCTTCGTCGAGCTCGGCGCAGAGTTCGGCATCGCCGCCGATGGCGCGCGCCCGCGCCAGCGCCATGTGCTCCCAGGTCCAGGCATCCTGGCGCTGATATTTCTTGAACGCATCAATGTGGGTGGCGACGGGACCCTTGTTGCCGGAGGGGCGCAGGCGGAGGTCGAGTTCATAGAGCACGCCTTCGGCGGTCGGCGCCGAGACGGCGGCGATCAGGCGCTGCGTCATGCGGGTATAGTAATGCGAAGGCGCCAGCGGCTTGTCGCCGTCGGACTCTTCGGCATCCGCGTCATGGTCATAGAGCAGGATGAGATCGACGTCGGAGCCGGCGGTGAGCTCGCGGCTGCCGAGCTTGCCCATGCCGAGCAGCGCCACCCTGCCGCCGGCGATGCTGCCGTGGCGCAGCGCGAATTCGGCGATCACCGCTTGAAGCGCGGCCTCGATGGTGAGGTCGGCGAGATCGGAGAAGGCGCGGCCGGCGCGCTCGGGATCGATCGAGCCGGCAAGCAGGCGCACGCCGATCAGGAATTTCTGCTCGGAGGCAAAGATGCGCAGGCGATCGAGCACGTCTTCATAGGCGCGGTCGCCCTCGATCAAGGCGGCAAGGCGCGCCGAAAGATAGGCGCGGTCCGGCAATTCGGTGAGAAGCGCCGGGTCGAGCAGCCCGTCAAAGACATGCGGTCGACGCGTGATGATGGCCGCCAGCCGTGGGGCAGCGCCCATGATCGTCGCCATCAGCTTGAGCAACGCCGGGTTCGATTGCAGCAGCGAGAAGAGCTGGATGCCCGCTGGCAGGCCGGCAAGGAACTCGTCGAAGCGGATCAGCGCCTCGTCGGCGCGTCGCGTCTGGCCAAAGGCTTTGAGCAGCGCCGGCGTCAGTTCGGTCAGCCGCTCGCGCGCTTCGGCCGACTGCGTGACGCGGTAGCGGCCGAAATGCCAGCCGCGGATGACCCGGCAGATGTCGCTCGGCCGCTGGAAACCCAGCCGATGCAAGGTCTGCAGTGTGTCGGGATCGTCGACATCGCCGGTGAAGACCAGATTGCCGATACCGGCCGACAGTTCGGGAGCGGTTTCGAACAGCGCCGCATAGTGCCGCTCGACCTGCTGCAACGAGCCGCGGAAGGCCTGCGTGAAGTCCGCCTCGCCGGCAAAATCCAGCATCAGGGCGATGCGTTTCAGCTCCTCGTCACTGTCGGGCAGGGTGTGCGTCTGCTCGTCGGCCACCATCTGGATGGCGTGCTCGACGCGGCGCAGGAACCAGTATTGCCGCGTGAGCGCATCGCGCGCATCGGCGGTGATCCAGCCGCGCGCGGCGAGCGCGCCCAGCATCGGCACCGTCTCGCGGCCGCGCAGCTCCGGGAAGCGGCCGCCGGCGATGAGCTGCTGGGTCTGGACGAAGAACTCGATCTCGCGGATGCCGCCGCGGCCGAGCTTGACGTTATGGCCCTTCACCGCGATCTCGCCATGACCCTTGTGGGCATGGATCTGGCGCTTGATCGAATGGACATCGGCGATGGCCGCATAGTCCATGTATTTGCGCCAGACATAGGGCTGCAATTCCTTGAGGAAGGCGGCGCCGGCGGCGAGGTCGCCGGCCACCGGCCGCGCCTTGATCATGGCGGCGCGCTCCCAATTCTGGCCACGCGCCTCGTAATAGCGAAGCGCGGCCTCGACCGGGATCGCCAGCGGCGTCGAGCCTGGATCGGGACGGAGCCTGAGATCGGTGCGGAAGACATAGCCGTGCTCGGTGCGGTCCTGGAGGATGCGCACGAGCCGCCGGGTGAGCCTGGAGAACAGCTCAGTCGCGTCGAGCGGGTCGATGACGGCCGGCGCTTCCGGATCGAAGAAGACGACGAGGTCGATATCGGAGGAAAAGTTCAGCTCATGCGCGCCGAGCTTGCCCATGCCGAGCAGGATCCAGCCTGAATCCTTGGCCGGTTCCGCCGGCTTCGGCAGCTTGAGCTTGCCTTGCCGGTGCGCGTCGAGCAGCAGGAAATCGACGGCGGCGTTTGTACAGGCGTCCGCGAGATCGCTGAGGCGGCGCACCGTCACGGAGGTCTCCGCCTCGCCCGAAAGATCCGCCAGCGCGATCAGGAAATGCGCTTCCGTCTTCCATTGCCGAAGCGCCATCATCAGGCTCGATTCCGAGGCGTCATCCGCCTTGGCCGCGCCGCCGACGGCCGCGCCGATGGCGCCGAGCCTCGCCTCGATCGTTCCGTCGAACACCGTCTCGAGAATTGCCGGCCGCCGGCGCGCGACATCGCGCAGGAAGGGCGAGAGGTCGAAGACGGCCGCCAGCAGGTCCTGCAGCGGCCCCTCGCCCGCCAGGAATCCAGCGAGGCGGGAAAGCCCCTCCTCCTCGGCGGCGTCGGCGATCTCCGACAATTCGCGCCGTGCATGCTCCGTGTCCAAAGGCTGGAGCGCCAATGTGGGGCTAAGCCGGAACTCGGATTCGATCTTCTTCTTCGCCATTTGCCCGAACCATTAAAGCATGTCTCCCGAAGTGGGCCTGGTTGGGACAAAGACATGCTTAAATCAAAAACTCAAAGCAGGTCGCGCGAATCCTTTTTCTCGCGACTTGCTTTAATGCGTCTCCCGCAACGGAAAACACATGACTACGGACAATCCTGGATTGGCGGGCAAAAGATCAAGCCTGCCGTTGTGGAAAGTCATGATGGCCTTGGCAAGGCTGAGGCCGAGGCCCGAGCCCGGCTGCGAGCGGCTCTTTTCCAGGCGCACGAAGCGCTCGGTGGCGCGGGCACGATCGGCGTCGTCGGGAATGCCGTGGCCATTGTCGGTGACGGTAAGCTTGATTTCGCTTCCGGCGCGCTCCAGCGCCACACGCACTTTCGGCGTCTCGGCGGCGTCGGTCGAGTATTTGATGGCGTTGTCGACGATGTTGGACAGCGCCTGACCGATCAGCTCGCGGTTGCCGTTGATCGTGAAGGCCTCGGGGACGGTCGCCTCCAGCGTGACGCCCGCTTCCTCCGCCACCGGCTCGTAGAGCTCGACGACGTCGCTCACCGTGGCGGCGAGATCGACCGGGCCGGTCTGTTCCGAGGAATAGCCGGCCTCCAGGCGCGAGATCATCAGTATGGCGTTGAACGTCTTGATGAGCTGGTCGGACTCCGCGATCGTGCCTTCCAGCGCCTGGCGGTAGTCGTCCGTCTTGTGCCTGCCGGCAAGCGTCGCCTCGGCGCGGTTGCGCAGCCTGGTCAGCGGCGTCTTCAGATCATGGGCGATGTTGTCGGAGACCTGCTTCAGCCCCTCGTTCAGCATGGCGATCCTGGCCAGCATCGCATTGAGGTTTTCCGACAGGCGGTCGAATTCGTCGCCGGCGCCGGTGACCGGCAGCCGTCCGCCGAGGTCGCCGCCCATGATGCGGCGGCTGGCATCGGAGACGCTGTCGATGCGTTTCAGCGCGGCGCGCCCGACGAAGAACCAGATCAGGAGCCCGCCCAGGCCCATCATGCCCAGCGCCAGCGTCAGCGCGCGGCTGATCACCGCGCGGAAACGCTCGGGTTCGCCGAGGTCGCGGCCGACCAGCATGATCATCTGGTTGGGGAGTCGCAGCACCAGCGCGATGGCGTTGTGGCCCTTTTCGCCTGTCGACCGGGGAGTGCTGTTGTCGCCGCCTTGGGGCGCGGGCTGGTCGGTAGCTCCACTGCGCAACCGGTCGAGCTCACCCTCCCCGAAGCGCTGATAGGAAAAGGGCTGCGTGGTCCAGCCTTCGGTCTCGATGACCCCCGGCTCTAGGCTCTGCACGTTGCCAGTCAGGATCTGGCCGTTGGCGTCAGCGATCAAATAGAGATTGGCGCCGGGCTGGCGCGAGCGGTTTTCGACGACGCGCACCAGCACCGGCAGGCCGCCGCGCTGATAGGCCTGAGCCAGGCCCAGCACCTCGTCGTTGATGGTCTCCTGCGTCTGCGCGGTTAGCATGCGTGCCGACAGCGACGTCATGTAGAAGACGAGCAGCACCGCGCAGAGCGCGAAAAGCAGAAGATAGAGCGCCGAGAGCCGGGCCGCCGTCGTCTTCATGATGGCCGGCAGGGAAAGAGCCATTTGCTCCTTAACCGCCTTTCAGCATGTAGCCGGCGCCGCGGATCGTGTGCAGGATCGGTTTGTCGAAGCCTTTTTCGATCTTGCCGCGCAGTCGCGAGACATGGACGTCGATGACGTTGGTCTGCGGATCGAAATGATAGTCCCAGACGTTTTCCAGAAGCATCGTGCGGGTCACCACCTGGCCGGCATGGCGCATCAGATATTCGAGCAGGCGGAACTCGCGCGGCTGCAGCGTGATCTCGCGCCCCGCCCGCTTGACCGAATGCGACAGCCGGTCGAGCTCGAGATCGCCGACACGATACACAGTCTCGGATTCGCGCGCGCCGGCACGGCGGTTCAGCACCTCGACGCGGGCCAGCAATTCGGAAAAGGCGTAGGGTTTGGTGAGATAATCGTCGCCGCCGGCGCGCAAGCCTGTGACGCGGTCGTCGACCTCGCCCAGGGCGGACAGGATCAAGACCGGCGTCGTGTTGCCGCGCGAGCGAAGCGCGGCGATCACCGACAGGCCGTCACGGCGCGGCATCAGGCGGTCGACCACCATCACGTCATAGTCGCCGGCATCGGCCAGCGCGAAGCCGGTCTCGCCGTCGCCGGCGACATGGGCGGTGTGGCCCGCCTCGGCGAAGGCTTTCTGCAAGTAGTCCGCCGCCTCGCGATCGTCTTCCATGACGAGAATCTTCATGGAGCCGTTATACGCGATTTCATTGGAGGTTTGAGGGGCAGTCATTGCATCCTGCTTTGCCTTCATTAGTCGCATGTCTTCTTCCCAAAACCGGCAACCACTTTTGGGCGACATGCGATAAAGCGGCAGCGGGTGATGGGAACCCGCTGCCGCCAGGAGCGAAACACGGTGACTGACTTACGTGCTCGGCCCCATGTTTCCCCACGGCGGCTCGGGGGTGTTGATACCGCCACAGGGAAAAGCTGAAAGTTGATGTCAGCCCTTGCCGACCGGCAGCGCGACGAAGCGGTTCGAATCGTCGCGGGTGATCTGCATCAGCACGGCCTTGCGGCCGGCCTTGGCGGCATCGGTCATCGCCTTGGAGACGTCGTCGGTGGTGTTCACCTCGTTCGAATTGATCGAGGTGATGACGTCGCCCGGCTGGATGCCGCGGTCGGCCGCGTCGCTGTCGGGATCGACATCGGTGACCACGAGACCCTTGCCCTTTTCCGCCTTGGTGACGGTCAGGCCGAGATCGGCAAGCGTGTCGGGCTTGGCGGCGGGCGCCGACTGCTTGCTGTTGTCGTCGTTCGAGGCCTGCTTGTCGCTCGCGGGCAGCGTGCCGAGATCGACCTTGACCGTCTCGGACTTGCCGTCTCGCCAGACGGTGACGTCGACCGACTTGCCGGGCGAGTAGCCGCCGATCGTGCGGGCGAGTTCCTTCGGCGAGTCGATATCCTTGCCGTCAACCTGGGTGATGACGTCGCCGGCGGTGATGCCCGCCTTCTTGCCCGGACCGGCATCCTGGGCGCTCGAGACCAAGGCGCCCTTGTCCGACTTCAGGCCGAGCGACTCGGCAATGTCGGAGGTGACCGGCTGGATCTCGACGCCGAGCCAGCCGCGCTGGACAGAGCCGCTCTTCATAAGGTCCTGGACAACCTGCTTGGCGGTCGAGGCCGGGATGTCGAAGGCAATGCCGACGCTGCCGCCCGACGGCGAGAAGATGGCGGTGTTGATGCCGATCACCTGGCCGTTGAGGTTGAAGGTCGGACCGCCCGAATTGCCGCGGTTGACCGATGCGTCGATCTGGATGAAGTCGTCATAAGGGCCGGCGCCGATGTCGCGGCCGCGGGCCGAGACGATGCCGGCGGTAACGGTGCCGCCGAGGCCGAACGGATTACCGACGGCAACTACCCAGTCACCGATGCGGATCTTGGAATCGTCGGCGAAGTCGACATAGGTGAACTTGTTGCCGCCGCCATCGACTTTCAGCACGGCAAGATCGGTGCGCGGATCGGTGCCGATCAGCTTGGCGTCGAGTTCCTTGCCGTCATTGGTGACGACGGTGAAGTCCGAACCTTCCGACACGACATGGTTGTTGGTGACGAGATAGCCGTCCTCCGAGATGAAGAAACCCGAGCCCTGGGCAACCGGGCGTGGCTCGCCATTGCCGTGGTTGCGGTGGTTGAACGGGCGCATGCCGAACTGCTGGCCGCCCTGGTCGCCGAAGCCGCGGAACTCCTTGAAGAAGCGGCGCAGTTGCGGATTGTCGGGAAGATTGTCAAAGCCGTCTTGATTGTCGGAGCCGTCATCGGCCGTCGGCTGGAGCTTGGCCTTGACCTTGACGCTGACCACCGCCGGCGAAACATGCTCGACGACATCGGCGAAGCTCGGCATCTGCGGGGCCTCGACGCGCACGGCATCCGCCAGCACGGGCGCGGTGCCGGTCGCGAGCATGCCCGCGCCAACCGTGCCGACAACAGCCAGGGAAGCAACGGCAGCCATCAGGCGCTTTCGGGTGCGGGAATGTGAATTGGGGGCATTATTCATGGAGTTTCTTATCCTCTATCGACGCGGATGCGCTCAGGCGAAGCATCCTCGGGCAAGAGAATTAGGGAGCCGCACATTACGGCGCCATTTCCGGTACATGAAAGTTTTGTAATGTTAGGGATGGGCGACGAGGATCACGGGCGTACGGCGCGCCCGAAGGCGGTTGCAGTCAATCGCTGAGCACGGCGGTGGCGCTAATCGCTTAGCATCCTGTCCAGCGCCGCCTTTTCCTCGGCGCTGAGAGCGCTGTCCGATGCCGGGCGGCGCGAGCGGGCGCTGAGCACGATGAACAGACCGCCGGCCAGCAGCAGAAGCACCGGCGTGCCCCACAAAAGCGCGTTGCGCAGGCTGAAGCGCGGCTTCAAGAGCACGAACTCGCCATAGCGCGAGACGATGTAATCCATCACCTGCTGGTCGGTGTCGCCGGCGACGAGGCGCTGGCGCACGAGGATGCGCAGGTCGCGGGCCAGATCGGCGTCGGATTCGTCGATCGACTGGTTCTGGCAAACCATGCAGCGCAGGCCTTCCGACAGCGCACGCGCCCTCGCCTCCAATGCGGGGTCCAGCAGCACTTCGTCAGGCTTCACCGCCTGGGCTGCGCCCGTAAACGCCAGGGCGAGCAGAAGGATCAGCGAGGCGAGCGAAAACCTTGCCCTCATGTCGGGCTCGTCAACGCGGCGGCCGGCTTGCGGCGCCTCGCGGGCGCGCCGACACGCAGGCGGCGGTCGGCCAGCGACATGGCCGCGCCCGCCATCATCACAAGGGCGCCGCCCCAGATCAGCGTCACCAGCGGTTTCCACCAGAGGCGCACGACGACGGAGCCGTCATTACCCTCGTCGCCGAGCGACAGATAAAGCTGGCTCAAGCCGAGCGTCCTGATGCCGGACTCGGTCGTTGCCATCTGCCGGGCCTGAAAGAAGCGTTTTGCCGAAGAGATCTCGCCATTGGCATTTCCGTCTGCGCCGATCAGCAGGAAGCGGGCGCGATCCTCGGTGAAGTTCGGACCTTTCTGGGGAAAAAGCCCTTCGAACCGCAGCGTGTGGCCGGAGAGTTCCACCGTCTCACCGGGCCGCATGGTGAGGATCCGCTCGGTGCCGAAGCAGAGCGTGCCGACGATGCCGAGCAAGGTCAGCCCGAGGCCAAGATGGGCCAGCGCCGTGCCGAAGACCGAGCGCGGCAGGCCGGCGAAACGGCGAAGCATGACGGCCGGCGCCACCGAGCCGGCGCCGGATTTGACGGCAAGGTCGGTCAGCGCGCCGGCGACGAGCCAGACGGCGAGGCCGACACCAAGTGCTGCAAAAACCGAGGCGCCGTCCATGAACAGGCCGGTGACAAGCATCGCGGCGAGCGCGAGCGCGAAGGCAGCCATCAGCCGCTGCGAGGCGGCAATCACATCACCGCGCTTCCAGGCGAGCAACGGGCCGAACGGCACGATCGCCAGCAGCGGCAGCATCAGCGGGCCGAAAGTCAGGTCGAAGAAAGGCGCGCCGACCGAGATCTTGCCGCCGGTGAGCGCTTCGAGCGCCAGCGGGTAGAGCGTGCCGACCAGCACCGTCGCGGTGGCGGTGGTGAGAAAGAGGTTGTTGAGGACCAGCGCGCCTTCGCGCGAGATCGGGTGGAACAGGCCGCCGGCGGTCAGGCTGGAGGCGCGCAACGCAAACAGCGCCAGCGAGCCACCGATGAACAGCGTCAGGATGCACAGGATGAAGACGCCGCGCGCCGGGTCGGTCGCGAAGGCGTGCACGGAGGTCAGCACGCCCGAACGCACCAGGAAAGTGCCGAGCAGCGATAGCGAGAAGGTGAGAATGGCAAGCAGCAACGTCCAGATCTTCAGCGCCGAGCGCTTCTCCATGACGATGGCCGAATGGAGCAGCGCGGTGCCGGCAAGCCAGGGCATGAAGGAGGCGTTCTCGACCGGATCCCAGAACCAGAAGCCGCCCCAGCCGAGCTCGTAATAGGCCCAGTAGGAACCCATGGCGATGCCGCCGGTGAGGAACATCCAGGCGACCAGCGTCCACGGCCGCACCCAGCGCGCCCAGGAGGCGTCGATGCGGCCCTCGATCAGCGCCGCGACCGAGAAGGAAAAGCAGACCGAGAAGCCGACATAGCCGAGATAGAGCAGCGGCGGGTGGATGGCGAGGCCGAGGTCCTGCAGGACCGGATTGAGGTCGCGTCCCTCGACCGGCGCCGGATTGAGGCGGATGAACGGGTTAGACGTGGTCAGGATGAACAGGAAGAAGGCCGCGCCGATCATGCCTTGCACGGCAAGCACATTGGCCTTGAGCGTCGCCGGCAGATTGTTGCCGAAGACGGCGACGAGCGCGCCGAAGAAGGTCAGGATCAGCACCCACAGCAGCATCGAGCCTTCGTGGTTTCCCCAGGTGCCGGTGATCTTGTAGATCATCGGCTGCAGCGAATGGGAATTCTCCCACACGTTCGCGACCGAAAAGTCCGAGCCGGCATAGGCGCTCGCAAGGGCCGTGAAGGACAGCGCCGTCAGCGCGAAGCCGGTGATGGTGACCGGACCGCCGACCGCCATCAGCCGCTGATTGCCGGTGCGGGCGCCGACCAGCGGCACCAGCATCTGCACCAGCGACAGCGCGAAGGCGAGCACGAGGGCGAAATGTCCGGTCTCAACCATTATTGGCTCTTGCTTTCCACCCAGACGCCCTTGGCCTTCAGGCCGTCGGCGACTTCCTTCGGCATATAGCGCTCGTCATGCTTGGCCAAGACGCTGTCGGCGACGAAAACCCCGTCCGGACCGAAAGCGCCCTCGGTTATCACACCCTGCCCCTCGCGAAAGAGATCGGGCAGGATGCCGGTGTAGGTCACCTTGACCGATTTCTGCGTGTCGGTAACCGAGAAGGCGACGGTTGCGCCGCTGCCGCGCACGACGGTGCCGTTCTCGACGAGGCCGCCAAGGCGGATGCGCTGTCCGGGCGGGACGCCTGCCGTTGCCAGCTCTGCCGGCATGTAAAAATATGAGGCCTTCTGGCCGAGCGCGTAGAAGGTGAGTCCGGCGGCCGCGGCGAGGAAGGCCAGCCCCGCCACGATCACCGACAGTCGCTTCTGCTTGCGCGTCATCTCTTACTCCGTCGCCGTCACGCCGAGGGAGGCGGCGAAGGCGGTGAACTTCTTGGCTTGCTCGCTGTCGGCCCCAAAGGCGGCGACAGCGCGGCCGAGCGCCTCGCGCGCCTGATCGGGCTTACCGAGCACGGCATAGGAACGAATGAGGCGCATCCATCCTTCCTCGTCACGGGGATTCTGCTTCAATTTGTCGTCGAGGCCCGCGACCATCGTTTCGATCATCGCCTGCCGGTCCTGCGGCGACATCTGCTGCGCGGCTTCCATCTGCTGGGCATCCGGCCCGCTCGCCGCGACCGCTGGCTGGCCAGCCTCGGCAAGCGCCTGCTGGACGGCGCTGCGCCAGGGCGAATCCGGCGGAAGCTGGCCGAGCATCTTTTGCCAGGCAGCGACAGCCTCGTCCTTCCTGCCCTCCTGGGCAAGGCCTACGCCCAGGTAGAAATTCGCCTTGGCATTGGCCGGATCGAGCTTGAGAGCCGCCTCGAAGGCGTTTTGCGCATCGGCCGAAACGATGCCGCCGGCAGCACTCGCGATCGCCTCGCCGAGGCCAGCCTGGCGCACCGCGCTGTCGCCGTCGAGGCGAATGGCGTTGCGGTAGGCGGTTATCGCGTCGGGAAAGCGCTGCAGGCGAAGATAGATTGGCGCCAGCACGTCCCAGCCCTTGCCGTCCGACGGATTGGCGGCAAGGTGCGCTTCGGCGCGTGCGACCAGCTCGTCGACCGAGGAATCGGCGGGATTCTTGGCGAGACGCTCGGCCAGGGGCTGCGAAGGCAGATCGGGCGAGCCGAGCACGCCGTACAGCCCCCAGCTCAGCAGCGGAACGGCAAGCACTGCCAGGCTGGCGACCAACCTGATCCCGCGGGAGGAGGAGGCGCTGGCGGAGGCCGGCCGCTCGGCCGCGCCGAGACGCAGGATGCGGCGGCCGATCTCGGCGCGCGCCTCCTCGGCCTCGCCCGGCTGGATCAGGCCGCGCGCCACGTCGCGATCCAATTCTGAAAGCTGGTCGCGATAGACTTCGAGGTCGTGATCGCCAGGCGCCGATGCACCCTTCATGCCGCCGGTGAGCGGCAATAGCACCGCCAGGCTGGCGCCCAGCGTGAGGATTGCGGCTATGACCCAGAACAGCATGGCTCTTCCAATAAAGGCAGAGCCCTGCCCTGCCAACACAAGCATACTGCGACGCTTTGACGGCGGATGCTCTGTCCGGCCTTGATGTATATCAATTGGGCCGATTTATCAGGTCAGCGGCGTCCAACTGCCGTCGGCGTTGCGGCAGGCGGTGCCGCGCGCGGTGACGCCCGCGCCGCCGGTGAAGACGGTGTGGGTGTACTGGCGGCAATCCTGGGAGCCGACCCGATAAGGCTGGGCCGCGACCACCTCGCCATAATGGGAGGCGTTGTCGCCCTTCCACGTCACCTTCTGGCCGCTGGTGTTGTATTCCAGCGCCTTGTACTCCGCCTCCAGCCCCTTGCGCTTTTCGGCGTCGCTCAGACCCGAGCCGATCGATCCGCCGATGAGCCCGCCATTCATCGCCGAGACGATGCTGGTCGACACCTTGCCGCCGGAGGGCGGGGTCGAAACAGGCGTGACCGGAGAGGTTGGACCGCCTCTGCCGAGTGTCGTGCAACCGCAAACGGCGAGCAGGAGGGAAACGAGTGCGACGCGGATCTTCATGCCAACAACCGGTTCTCTTGAGCGGGATGGAACTGGATGGGCTGGGGATGCGCCATCAGGAATTTTTCATCGCCATAGTGTTGATATTTGTCGGAAATTTGGCCGTCAGCCCCTGCTCGCAAATCGATAAAAAACATCATTGAAGGCTCCGCAATCTCACCACCGCCCTCAAGCCGCCCATGCCCGACCGTTCCAGCGCCAGCGAGCCTCCATACTCGTTGACGAGGTCGGCGACAATGGCAAGGCCAAGCCCCGTTCCCGGCTTCGTCTCGTCCAGTCTCTTGCCACGCTTCAACACCTCTCGCGCGCTGTCCTCGGGAATGCCAGGACCGTCATCCTCTATAACGATTTCAAACAGGTTGCCGCTTCCCGAAATAGTGGCGATCGTCACGGCAACAGCGCTCTTTGCCCATTTCATCGCATTGTCGAGCAGATTGCCGAGCAGTTCCTCGAGATCCTCGCGCTCGCCCGCAAAGACGATCTCGGCCGGCGGCAGGGACAGCGTCAGCCGCGTTTGCGGGTTGAGCTTGCGCAGAACGCGCACCATGCGCTCGACCAGCGGCGAAACCGGCGTGCGGAAGACGACGCTGTCGCGCTGCGCGGCGACGCGGGCGCGCTGCAGGTAATGATCGACCTGCTTCTGCATGGAAGCCGCTTGGTCAGCGATCAGCTGGCCCTTGGCGCCGCCGAGCGCACGGCCCTCATTGATCAGCACGGCTAAAGGCGTCTTCAGCGAATGGGCGAGATTGCCGACCTGGGTGCGCGAGCGCTCGACGATGCGCCGGTTGTTCTCGATCAGCGCATTGGTCTCGTTGGCCAGCGGCTCGATCTCGGCCGGGAAGCTGCCGTCGAGGCGCTGGGCCGTGCCTTCGCGGACCATGGCGAGCGCGTTGCGGACCCGGCGCAAAGGCTGGAGACCCAACAGGATGGCGATGGCGTTGATGGCGATCATGCCGACGCCGAACAGCGAGAGATAGGTGAGCAGGCGGCGCTGGAAGCTCGCGATCTCCTGCTCGAGCTCGCTGTGGTTGCCCATGACGCGGAAGCGGGCGGCGCGGTTCTTGGCATCCAGCACGAACTCGCTCTCGAACACTTCGAGCTGCTCGCCCTTGATGCCTTCCATCGAGTAGCTGCGCTGGAAGTTCGCGTTGAACGGCACTTCCGCGACGCTCGGCGACAGGAGCGAGGTCGTCATCGAGGAAGAATGGATTTCGCCATGCACGCCTTCGGAGGCAGGCTCCACCGACCAGTACCAGCCGGAATTCGGCTCGGAAAAGCGCAGGTCGCCAAGATCGGGCGCCCCGGTCAGCGCGCCGTTGTCGGAAATGCCGACGGAGCCGATCAGGTTGAACAGATGCGCTGAAAGCAGGCTGTCGAAGCCGCGCTCGCTGGCCTGGCGGTAAAGCGTGGTGATGAGGGTGAAGATGACGACCAGCGTCAGGATCGCCCAGATGGTCGAGAAAGCGATGACGCGGAAGGTCAGCGAGCGCGGCCAGAGCCGCAGCCTTGAAATCCACCTTCCCATCGCTGGCTTCAGCGGTTCCGCGTCACGCCTCCGGTTCTCGCATGCGATAGCCCATGCCACGCACGGTTTCGATCATGTCGATGCCCATCTTCTTGCGAAGTCTGCCGACAAACACCTCGATGGTGTTGGAATCGCGGTCGAAATCCTGGTCGTAGAGATGCTCGACCAGTTCGGTGCGCGACACCACCTCGCCCATATGATGCATCAGATAGGCGAGCAGCCGGAACTCGTGCGAGGTGAGCTTCAGCGGCATGCCGTTCACATCGGCCTTCGATGCCTTGGTGTCCAGGCGCAGCGGCCCGCAGGTGAGCTCCGACGATGCATGGCCAGCCGCACGGCGGATCAGGGCCCGCACGCGCGCCAGAACCTCCTCGATATGGAAGGGCTTGGTGACATAATCGTCGGCGCCGGCGTCGATACCGGCGACCTTGTCGCTCCAGCGGTCGCGCGCGGTGAGGATCAGCACCGGCATCTTGCGCCCGCCGCGGCGCCAGCGCTCGACGACGCTGATGCCATCCATCTGCGGCAGGCCGATGTCGAGGACCACGGCATCGTAAGGCTCGGTGTCGCCGAGGAAATGGCCCTCCTCGCCGTCATAGGCCCGGTCGACGACATAGCCGGCATCGACCAGCGCATCGGCCAGTTGCCGGTTGAGATCCTTGTCATCCTCGACGACGAGCACACGCATGGATTGAAGCCTGTTGTTGGATAGACGTATAGGCCGATTCCGCCGGCCTGCGAAACGAGAGGGGTCAGCCCATCGGGACGACGATTTCCGAGCGGCGCGGCCGCTGGCCGTCCTTGCCGGGGACGAGCACGACGATAACGCAGACCTGCTGGCCGCCCCGCGTCGCCTGCGACGCCTTGGCGAGCGTCCCTCCATTCTGCGCGGCGACCTGCTGGCCGATGGCGTAGCAATCGCCGGCGGCTAGGACCACCGGCTGATCGACCGACGGCTCGATGACCGGCAGGGCGATCGCCTGCGACGCAAGAAGCCCGGCCGCGGCAAGCGCCAGCATTGCTTTGCGGAGATGTGAGCCAAGGTTTTTCATGATCACGGTTCTAACGCATATGGGCTGAACGTGAAATGAACAGTGAACCATCGAAAACCATGCCCGCCATTCCCCCTGCGCGAGACAAATGAATACACCCCGTAGACACTAGGGCCCCTCAGGCCCCGGGGTACAAATTCATAGCCGGAAAATCGGTCGGCCGGCTACGTTTTTCGGGTGCGGAATCCCGGTCCGGCCCTAGCTAGTGTAGAAACGCCGGACGGCCATGGAGGATGCGATGACGCGCGAGGATATTGCCGGTCTCTATCGGGGCTACATCGCCTGCCTGAACGAGCAGGATTGGGACAATCTCGGCCGCTTCGTCGGCGAGGAGGTCCAGTATAATGGCGAGACGATTGGGCTTTCGGGTTACCGCCGCATGCTGGAGGGCGATTTCGAGGCCATCCCCGACCTGCGCTTCAACATCGAGCTTCTGGTCTCGGAGCCGCCGCGCGTGGCGGCGCGCCTGCATTTCGACTGCCGGCCCAAGGGCGTGCTGTTCGGCCTGCCCGTCCACGGCAAGCGCGTCTCCTTCGCCGAGAACGTCTTTTACGAGTTCCATGAGGGGCGGATTCGTGAAGTCTGGTCGGTCATCGACAAGGCCGCCATCCAAGCGCAGCTGTAGGCCAAGGCACTTCGCGCGAAACCGATTCAAACGGCGCGCCTAAGCCGTTGTTTTGATGAATATTCCGGAGCCGCCGCTTACTCCTGGGCGACATGCATCGGCGCAGTCTCTCAGGCGGCTTCCTGCGTCAGCGCGCGGAAGCGCAGCAATCCGTGATGGACGGCCAGATCCTCGTCATAGCGGGCCTCGGCGAACTCCAGCGACAGGCGCGTCTGGCCGCGCGGACCGATGGACAGCGCCGCGCCATCGAGGCGCGCCTTGATGTTGTCCATGATGAGCCGCGTCTCGGCCTCGCCTTGAGCTTTCGACCAGATATGCAGGGTGACCAACTGGTCGCTGTCGTTGTCGGCGCCGGTCTCGAGGTCGAAGGCGCTGGTGCGGCCGTAAGTCACGTTCGGAAAGGCCGCTTTGTCGCTCGCCTGCTCGAGTAGGCCGGCGCCGCCAAGCAGCGCCGACAGCGACGCATCGGTCTTCAGCCTCAGGAACAAGGCCTGCATCAAATTGCCAGGCGCCGTCATCTACCGTCCATCGCCAATACATTATCTCCTCACGCTGTCCGGCAACGTAGCCGCGCTCGCGATCCGATGCCAGATCGCGAATCGATTTGACTATAGCGTGAAGGGCGAAGGTCTCGAATCTATTACGTTTTCGTCAAATCAGGAGATCGGTGCGGCCCCGCCTTCTTCGGTGCGCCTGGCAATGAACTCGTCGAGCACGCCCGTGGTGGCGGCAGCGGAGGCCGGCGGCTGGAAGTCGGAAAGAATCCGCTTCCAGATGCCGGTGGCGCGCTCGGTCGCGGTCTTGCCGCCGGATTGCGTCCAGTTGCCGAAATTCGACCAGTCGGCGACCAGCGGCTCGTAGAAGGCGGTTCGGTAGCGCGACATAGTATGGGCGGCGGAGAAGAAGTGGCCGCCGGGCTGCACTTCGGCGATGGCTTCGAAGCCTATGGCATCCTCGTCGCCCGGCGTGGTGGCGCAAAGCTCGGCGACGGTCTGCAGCGCCTCGACGTCGATGATCAGCTTTTCCAGGGAAACGCTGAGGCCACCTTCCAGCCAGCCGGCGGCGTGGATGCAGACCGTGGCGCCAGCCAGCACCGAGCCCCACAGCGCGAATTGCGTCTCGTGCGCGGCCTGCGCGTCGGCAATATTGGCGGCGCTGCCGCCGCCGGAGCGCCAAGGCAATCCGATGTAGCGGGCGAGCTGCCCCGCCCCAAGCGTCGCCTTGATATGTTCCGGCGTGCCGAAGGCCGGCGCGCCGGACTTCATATCGACATTGGAGGAGAAGGAGCCGTAGACCACCGGCGCGCCGGGGCGCACGATCTGGGCAAGCGTCAACCCAGCCAGCGCCTCGGCATGCTGCAAGGTCAGCGCGCCGGCAACCGTGATCGGCGCCATGGCGCCCGCCAGGCAGAAGGGCGTGACGATCAGGACCTGGCCGGCCCTGGCGAAGTCGATGATGCCTTGCGCCATCGGGATATCCAGCTGGCGCGGCGAGTTGGTGTTGATGACGGTGTAGCAATGGGCGCCCGTGCGGAACTGGTCCTCGGAGAGGCCGCGCGCCAGGCGGATCATCTCGAACCCGTCCTCGACCTGCGGTGTGCCACGCGCGAAGATGAAGGGGAACTTGTCCGACAACGTCAGTTGCGCCCGGTTGACCGCATAGTGGCGGAAGCGATTGTCGATGTCCTGCGGCTCGACGCAGGGTCCAAGCATGTGCAGCACGTCGAAATGCTGGATCAGCTTCATGAATTCCTCGAATGCGGCGAGCGTGCCCGGCCGGCGGCCGCGCTCGAGATCGGTGACGTTGGGGGCGCCGGAGCCCGCCAGGAAGGCCATCGAGCCGAGCTCAAGCGTCAGGTCGCGCGAGTGGTCACCGCCAAGTGCCGGAATGGAGCGCGGCGCCGAGGCAAGTGCTGCCTCGACCATGTCGCGGCCGATCCTGACCATCTGGTTGTCTTCGTCAACCAAGGCGCCAGCCTTGGCGTAGATGGCGCGGGCCTTGGGCAGCAGCACCTTGATGCCGAGCTCCTCCAGCACGCGCAGCGCGGTAGCGTGGATGGCGGCGACCTGGTCTTCGGAAAAGATCGGCTGCGGCAGGAACGGGTTCTTCAGGAACCGGTAGTTCGGATGGCGGCTGGATTCGCTGCCCGCCTCGCCGGTGCGTCCCCGCCGGTGCTCGCGCCTGAGATCACGTGCGGCCTCATCGATCATGGCGGTTCATCCTCATTGCCGCATCGCCTTGCCTTCGGGGTCGTAAGGCGAGGCCCACGCGCCAGCCGTTCGACCCCGACAATGTGTACGGAAAGTTCGGTGCCCTCCCCAGCGAAACCGTCATCGAGCAACGCCAGGGCGACGCTCTTGCCGAGGGTATAGCCGTAGCCGGCTATTACGTGCTCGACCTCAAGGAACCGGTCGAAGCCCGCGTTACGCAATTTCGGACGGAAAACCGCCGCACACTTTTCCTGGAATTGCTCCCGGCAATCAACCATGGCGTTCAACAATGCCTGGGTGTGGCTTCGCTGCCCTTGTGAGTGGTGCTAAAATGGTCGATTAGTCTGGCAGGGAGGGCGCCCCGGAACTGCCACGGCTGTTTCGGGCGGACGTGCCGGGGTGGAATTCTGGAATGGACAATCCCTCTAAACCACGCAGGAGAAGAGGCCGGATCGCTTCGGCGCTGCTCGCCGTGGATGCGTGGCTTGATACCTCGCTCTACGAGATCGGTTTCAAGGCGCGCGAATTCTGGGAAGCGGCGACCATCTTTTCCCGCCGCTTCCGTGTGCACGGCTGGCGCCGCGCCATCATCGAGGTGCTGAGCGAGGGCTTCACCATGGGCGCCGGCGGTTTCGTGGTGCTGCTCGCCCTCGCCATGCCCGCCTTCGACATCACCACCGGCGACTGGCGCAACCAGGGCGACTTCGCCGTCACCTTCCTTGACCGCTACGGCAACGAAATCGGCCAGCGCGGCATCATCCAGCGCGATTCCGTGCCGGTCGACGAGATGCCGGACATCGTCATCAAGGCGGTGCTGGCGACGGAGGACCGGCGCTTCTTCGACCATTACGGCATCGATGTGCTGGGCCTGTCCCGCGCGCTCTTCGAGAATATGCGCGCCAATTCGGTGGTCCAGGGCGGATCGAGCATCACGCAGCAGCTCGCCAAGAACCTGTTCCTGTCCAACGAGCGCACCCTCGAGCGCAAGATCAAGGAAGCCTTCCTGTCGCTGTGGCTGGAAGCGAACCTCTCCAAGAAAGAAATCCTGCAGCTCTATCTCGACCGCGCCTATATGGGCGGCGGCACCTTCGGCATCGAGGCGGCGGCGGATTTCTATTTCGGCAAGAGCGTCAAGGATCTGAGCCTTGCCGAGGCGGCAATGCTGGCCGGCCTGTTCAAGGCGCCGACCAAATACGCCCCACACATCAACCTGCCGGCGGCGCGCGCGCGCGCCAATGTGGTGCTGTCCAACCTTGTCGATTCCGGCTTCATGACCGAGGGCCAGGTGCTGCAGGCAAGACTGCATCCGGCCGACGTGGTCGACCGCGGCGAGCAGAAGAGCCCGGACTACTTCCTCGATTGGGCCTTCGACGAGGTCAAGAAGATCGCCAAGCCCGGCCAGCATTCGCTGGTCGCCCACACAACCTTCGACGCCAACATCCAGAAGGCGGCCGAGGAGTCGGTCGAGTTCCACCTCAGGCAATTCGGCAAGGAATACAACGTCACCGAAGGCGCGGTGGTGGTGATCGAGACCAATGGCGCGGTGCGCGCCATCGTCGGCGGCCGCGACTATGGCGCCAGCCAGTTCAACCGCGCCACCAAGGCGTTGCGCCAAACGGGTTCATCCTTCAAGCCCTATGTCTATGCCACCGCGATGGAGCATGGCTTCACACCGGACTCTGTGGTTTCGGGCGGCGCCATCAGCTGGGGCAACTGGTCGCCGCACAATTACAGCGGCGGATCGGCCGGCAATGTCACGCTGCTCACGGCAATCGCCAAGTCGATCAACACGGTGCCGGTGCGGCTCGCCAAGGATTACCTCGGCATCGGTCCGATCAAGGCGATGGCCGAATCGATGGGTGTCGAATCGCCGCTCGAGGCACACAAGACCATGGTGCTCGGCACATCCGGCATGACGGTAATGGACCAGGCGACCGGCTACAGCGTCTTTGCCCAGAACGGTTTCGTCGGCTCGCGCCACGGCATCACCCAGCTCGTCACCCGCACCGGCGAGGTGGTTTACGACTGGGCCAAGGACGCGCCGCCGCCACACCGTGTGCTGTCGGAAAAGGCGCTGAAATACATGAACACCATGCTGGCGGCGGTGCCGGTCATCGGCACGGCGCGGCGCGCCCAGCTCCCCAACATCGTCGTCGCCGGCAAGACCGGCACCACGCAATCCTACCGCGACGCCTGGTTCGTCGGCTTCACCGGCAATTACACGGCGGCCGTCTGGCTGGGCAATGACGATTTCACCGCAACCAACAAGATGACCGGCGGCTCGCTGCCGGCGATGGTCTGGCAGCGCCTGATGGTCTATGCGCACCAGAACATCGACCTGAAGCCTATCCCCGGTCTCGACCACCCGTTCGTCGACCCGGAGGTCGCGGCCAAGGCGGAGGAAGCGGCGAAGAAGGAAGCCGACGCCACGGCGGCGCAAGCCGAGGCCGAACGGCCGCCAGTGCTTTCCAGCCGCACCACCCAGACGCTGAGGGACATGACCAAGGCGTTCCAGGCCGCGCCCGTGCTCGATGCGCCCGCGCTGCCGGAGACGCTTTCGGCGCTTTAAGGCGGCCCTCTTGCGAAGCTGGCTTGCCACGGCACCCCGCGCCGCGATATCCCGGGCAACCTCCTCTGTTTGCGGCTCTCATGTTCAAGAACGCCATCCTGACGCTGCTTTCGCTTGTCATGGCCATCGGGCTTGGCGGCTACAGCGTCTGGTATGCGCTCAACGCTCAGGACGGCGTCGGAGCGATCCGCATCGGCCAATGGACGGCCTTCCCCGAAGTCGGGACTTTAGCCGCAGATCCCTATTCCAAGGCGCGCGTGGCGCGTGAGGGCGTGCTGGCGCTCGGCCGGGCCGAGGGGCTGGCCTTCGTCGCCGAGCGCGACGATGCAGGCGAGCCGCTGAAACGCGAATGCACCTACACGATCGAAGGCGGCTATCCGACCGCCCGCTTCTGGACGCTCTATGCCGCAGACCAGTCGCTTGGCGTAATCGACACCGGCAAGCCGAGGCAGGCGGCGCTGCAGTCCTACGAAGTGCTGCGCCGGCCCGACAATTCCGTCGTCATTTCGGTCGGCAATCGCCCTGCCCCCGGCAACTGGTTGCTCACCGGCGGATCCGGCAAGATGTATTTCGTGCTGACCTTCTACGACACGCCGATCGCCTCGAGCACCGGCCTCGCCGATGTGACGCTGCCGCGCATCCTGAAGGCGGGCTGCAATGCGTAGGCTGCTGCATGCCCTCATCCTCGGCCTGCTCGGCGCCGGCATCGTGCATATTGTTGTGCTGTTCCTGGTGCCGGAATTTTCCGAGCGCGATGCCTGGTCGCGGCTGGCGATGGCATCCGACCTCTACAAGATGACGCGGCTTGATGCCGAAGCCGGCGGCGCGCCGGTGGTGAAATCGGTCGATCCGCTGTTTTATGCCGCCGCCTGCCGCTTCAACCTTGCCGACGGCCTGGTGCGGATCAAGGCGCCCGGCGATGTGCCGTTCTGGTCGGCCTCGGTATACGACCGCGGCGGCCACAACATCTATTCCTTCAACGACCACAACGCCAATGGCGAGAAGCTCGATACGGTGGTGCTGACGCCGGCGCAAATGATCGATGTGCGGCGCGACCTTCCGGAGGATCTGCAAGGCGCGATCTTTGTCGAGGCGCCGATCGAGGAAGGGATCTTCGTCGTCCGTGCCTTCGTGCCGGACGAGAGCTGGAAGCCGATCGTGTCGCGCTTCCTCGAGCAGAGCAGCTGCGAATTGCAGGACGACTGAGAAAGGCGAGACCGTTCAGTGATGCGGCTTGGCGGGCGGCGGGGAGCCTGGCCTGTCGGAGCCGCTGTCGCCGGGCTGGGCCGCATCGGCCTGCGGGTGCAACTCATAGCGAACACCGGGGAAAATGATGACCGCCGCCGCCGTAGCGGTTTCGTGACTTGCTCGATTTACAGGTGCCGTTCGCGGCACAAAAGACAGGACCATGCCCATGGTTCGCGCATTCCCTCTCGGTTTGACCGGAGCAACAACGCAACGCCTCCAAAGTTGATTAAGGGGCGTAGAGGGTTAACGGAGCGCTAACGGATCGCGGCTAATTTGATGTTTGTTTTTCCTGGAGTTGCGAACCCGGCCCGGCCGGATTGCGCGGGTTCAGGCGTGTGTCGAGTGTCGGGCGTATCCTCCGTGTCATCTTCGGATTTCAGGCAAATCGCTATCCGGACCGAAGCGGGAAAGGCCGAAAGGCTGTTCCGCGCCGCGGTGTCGGCCTTCTGCTCGCTGACGCGTCCCTCGCGACGCGAGATCGCCCAGCTCGAGGACCTGACGCTGCCGCTGTTCGACGAGGTCTCGGTCGAGTCGCGTCGCTATGTCGCCGCGGCCCTTTCCGAATGCGAATACGCGCCGACCGCATTGGTGCGGCGGCTGGCCGATGAGCCGGTCGAGATCGCGGCACCCCTGCTCACCCGCTCCAACGCGCTGAGCGACATCGACCTCATCGCGCTGATCGGCCGGCACGGGCTGCCGCATGCGCGCGCCATTGCGCGCCGCAAGGAGCTCAACCCGACGATCGCCGCCCTGATCCGCGCGCTGGAAAGACCGACGCTGGTCAAGACGCGGCCGCCGGAAACGGTCACGAGGCTCACGCCGAAACCGGAGCCGGTGGCCAAGGCGGACACCGACCGTCCCGTGTCCGGCGAAGCGGCTGAGAACGCTCGGCGCCGCCTGCGGTCGATGATGCGCCCGGCCGGCGACGCCGCCGACGTCAATACCTTCCTCGGCCAGCCGGCCTATGTGAGGCTGCGCGAGACGGCGCTGACCGGCAACGCGGCCTTCTTCCAGACCGCGCTTGCCGATGCGCTGGAGATCGACTTCGCGACGGCTCGCTCGGTGACCGGGCAGTCGGGCTATGCCGCATTGCTTGCGGCGCTGCGCGCCCTCGACCTCAGCGAGGACAGGGCCTTCCTGATCGCCGTCGCGGTCCATCCCGGCGAGTTCCCGCATCCGCAGGCGATCCGGCTGTTCCTCGACCGCTACCGGCTGCTGCACCGCGAGGCGGCGCTGGACAAGGTGCGCGCGTGGAAGGCCGAGACCCTTTCGCGTGCCATCCGCGACAAAGCGGCCGACACGATCGGTGGCGAGCGACGCGACGCGTCGAACGGCGACGACGCGAGCTCCAGCCTCAAGGCATCCTGACCGGCTTGAAGCGCCTCGCGCTTAAAAGGATCCAGGGGACGCGCTTTAAGCGTTTGTTTTTTCAGCTAAAATCAACGAGCCGACGTCGTCGCGAAACTTAGCATTTCCGCGACACGACGAAGTGACAAAGCCTCTTGACTTAGAGCGCACTCTAACTCGTAGCTTTCTGCGCGTCGTGACGAAAGAAGAGCGTTGATGAAGATTGGCGAGCTGGCGAAGCGTTCGGGACTGTCTGCCTACACCATCCGTTACTACGAGCGGATCGGGCTGCTTCCCAATGCCGACAGGGACCAATCGGGCCAACGTGACTACGACGCATCAATCCTGACCTGGATAGAATTTCTCGACCGTCTCAAAACGACAGGAATGCCTATTCGGGAAATGCTGCGTTACGCGGCCTTGCGGGAACGCGGCGTCGACACGGAGGCGGAGCGCGGCGCGTTGCTCCAACAGCACCGCGAGCGTGTCCGTGCGCATCTGGCCAAACTGCAAGCCTGCCTTCTCGTCCTCGACACCAAGATTGCCGGATATGCCGGCGTTGAAAAGAGGATGAAGGACTATGACGCATCAATCCCCGAACGTCAGCGAAAGCCGGCTGCAACGCGGCAAGCGGGCGCTCGCTGAAATAGATGGCGAAGCCGGCCACAATGTCATCGCCGCCCTGGCGGATATTGCCCCCGACTTCGCGAACTACGTGTTCGAGTTCTCGTTTGGCGACATCTATAGCCGCCCCGGCCTCGATCTGCGCGCCCGTGAGATCGCGACCATCGCGGCGCTGACAGCGATGGGAACCGCGACCCGCAACTGAAAGTCCATATCGAGGCGGGGCTCAATGTCGGGCTGACCAGAGACGAAATTATCGAAACCATCATCCAGATGACGGTTTATGCCGGCTTTCCTGCGGCGCTCAACGGGCTGTTTGCGGCCAAGGAAGTCTTCGCTGCCCGGTATCCCGTCCAGAAGGGGGAAGCGGCATGATGAACCTTCTCGCACGGCGCTCTTGCTCTCATCGCGAGCCGGGGCCCATGAGGCGCCCTAGTCGGTCTTTACCGAAAGAAGCTCTTCGACCGGAACGGCTCCCGCCTCGATCTCGACCACCCAGATGTCGGGATCGAATTTCTTCTCGCGCTCCAACCGCGCATCAGAGGCGGCGCTATCGTCGCCGGCATCGAGCAAGGTGAAGAAGCGCTCATCCGGCTTGGCCGAATCGTAGCTCGTCTGCGGCGCCGGCCCATAAAGAGCGACTTCCCCCATCCGCCCGCGCGACAGCACGAAGACGGCGCCCGCCTCGGTCGCGCCGCGCTTGACCACCGCGGCAAAGCCGCCGGCGCCGAAGACGCGGCGTACAAGGGCCGAGACCCAGAGATCGGTGGTTACGCGCATGGGTGGTTTCCGGATGTCATGCGCGGTTCCTTACCGCAAGAATGAAGGAACCGAAACGATCGTTGCCGCCGCTCAGTTGGTCAGACCGATCTCGCGCATCTTGACGTACACGGCTTCGTCGGGCTCGCCGGTCTCCGGCAGGCCGAACAGGGCCTGGAATTCCTTGATCGCGGCCTTGGTGCGGGCGCCGACCTTGCCGTCGAGCTGCATGTCGTTGTTGCCGAAAGCTTTCAGGCCGGCCTGGATCTTGACGATGCGGGCATCGGGCGATTGCGTGGCGCCATCGGCCGGGGCCGAGACTGGAATTACCGATGGCTTGGCGGACGGCGTGGCTGCTGCCGCGTCCGCCGGCCGCGGCGCCGGATGTGGAATCGCCGCCGTCGTCTGGCGCGTGCCAAGCTGGTCGAGCAACGCGCCGTCGATCTCGCCCGACCCCGGCAGCCCGACTTTCAGCTGGTAGGACTGGATCGCCTTGCGCGTCGCCGGTCCGGTGAGACCGTCGACTGTGCCGTCATAGAAGTTGAGGTCCTTCAGGATGCCCTGCACCTGCTGGACGACCGGATCCGGCTTGGCCGCGGGCTGTGCCGGCGGCTGGCGCACGATGTTGATGGTGGTCTCCGGCTCGTTGGAGACGGTATGCGGGAAATTCTCGATGCTGCGGGTGGCAAAGAAGGCGCCGGTATGCGGAAAAGGCTGATACCAGAGCGCATTGGCCGAGACATAGAACAGCGTCACCAGGAAGGCGGTCGAGCCGCCGACCAGGACCGGATTGCTTGCGATCAGCTGGCCGACGGCGACCGCGCCCTCGGCAAGAACGCCGCGCTCGGGTTCGACCACCTTAGGCCGTTTTGCGGAGCGAGCCATTCCCCTCCCCATCTCTGTCCCCCTTCGGCTTCGCCGCCGGCATGGCCAGCACACCGGGTTGCGCACCGGAATGCCGCTTCGGCCCGCTCACCGGCAGGCCGATCGTCACCGTGGTGCCTTCACCCGGCGCGCTCTCGATCGACATCGTGCCGTCGTGCAGCGCCACCAGGCCCTTGACCAGCGACAGGCCGAGCCCGGTTCCCTCGAAGCGGCGCGTGTAGTCGTTCTGGATCTGCATGAAAGGCTTGCCGAGATTGGCCATATCCTCCTCGGCAATGCCGATGCCGGTGTCGCTCACCCAGAAATGCAGGCGCGAGCCGACGCGCTTGGCGCCGATCACCACGCTGCCGCCATCGGGCGTGAACTTGACGGCGTTCGAAGCGAGATTGATCAGGATCTGCTGGACGGCGCGACGGTCGGCATTGATCTCGCCGGCATCCGGCGCGATCTGGGTGGCAAGAACGATGCCCTTGGCGTCGGCCAGCGGCCGCATCATCGAGCGGCACATGTCGACGGCATCGACGAAACGGAACGTCTCCAGCTCGGTCGCATAGGCCCCCGCCTCGATGCGCGAGACGTCGAGGATCGAGGTGACGACGGACAGAAGGTGCTGGCCGGACTCCCTGACCAGGCCGACATATTCCTTCTGGCGCGGGTCCTTGAAGGCGCCGAACATCTCATGCAGCAGCATGTCGGAAAAGCCGATGATGGCGTTGAGCGGCGTGCGCAGCTCGTGGCTGACCACCGCCAGGAAGCGGCCCTTGGCCACTTCGGCGGCCGCCGCGGCTTCCCTGGCTTCCGCAAGCTCCTCGCGCAGCGCCGCGACATCGTCGTTCTCGCGCAGCACCAGCATGAAGACGTCGCGTTCCGCTTCGCCGCGCAGCAAGTCGAGACTGAACGGACGGAAATTATCGGCAGCGCTCGAACCGTCGCGCGGCAGGCGGATGCGCAGCTCAAGCCGGCGCTTCGGCGCCCCCTCGCGCAAGTCGGCCAAGGCGGTGAGATAGGCGACGCGGTCGGACAGATGGACGCGCTCGAACAGGCCGGTGCCAAGCAGGAGCTCCGGCGCCAGTTTCAGGACCGAACGCGCTTTGGCGGACGCGTCGAGCACTTCGCCCTGGCGGCCGACGCGCAGCACGACGGCGTCGATCAGGTCCTCGAGACGATCGCCGGCGGGCTCCGCCGGCCGCAGGCCGGCAGGATTGGCGAAGGCGGCGGCACGCGGCAACAATGTCAGCGCCCAGGCCAGCGGCAGCAGCCAGTGCCAGGCGGCGATTTCGCCAGGCGGCAGGACCTGGCCGGCCAAGGGCTGGAGAACGATCGCGGCGACCGCCGCCAGCACGCTCGACAGCGCGACGCGCCGCGACCCGGAGACCCACCAGGCTTCGAGCGGCAATGCCAAGCCAAGCAGCGCGACCGGCGAGGCCAGTCCCCCCGCCGCCGCTATGACGCCGGAAAGGGCGAGGCCGCCCAAGGCGACCGCCATGCGGCCGGCGAGCGCCATGTGGCCGGTGGCGGCGACCAGAAGCGCGGCGAACCAGCACAAGCCGAAAGCGGCAAAGATGGCGGCCATGGTGACGGCCGCGCCGAGGCTCGAGGTGACCAGCGTCACCGCGGCACCCGCGGCAAGGAAAGGCGCGGCGAGCATGACGCCGATGAAGCGGCGCTGGCGCAAGCGTTCCGCCTCACTCGTCACGGTCGGGTGAACCAAGCGTTCGCAGCCGGCGGCAACCGCGCCGGGCAATTGAACGTATCTGGCTGAAATCGAACTCAACGCACGCGTACCCGGTGATAAAAAACATCCTGCCTGGCAGGTGACTCAATCAATGACTTGAAACTCGCATCCAGCGTTTAAGGAATGGATAAGGCTGACGGGTGCCAGCGACCGCCCCAAGGCAAATATTGTGATGCCGGCCCCGCAAAGCACGGCGAGTTGGCGCCATGGTAAACGGCGCGTTAGCCGCGAGGCCTGTGCCAAAACGGGCCTAAACCTGACGCGGCCAATCTCTGTTGGGAATAAAATCGATTAGTTACAAAGCCATATATGGTTATCGTAAAGTTAATGCTGCCGATGAGATTCGACACAAGTCCGCTTCAAAACCAGTTCCTTTCCAATTCGCCTAAAATTTGAGACAAATTCGCGGCTTCGACGCAAGCCGTCCTTTGCGTGACCGTGCCATTGTCGCGCCCATAAAAGAGGTCATGCCGATGGATGCATGATCCGTCACGGATGGATACAGGATCCATCCCGCACGAGAGGCAAGTAAGATGGGCTTTCTGATCAGGATGGCTTTCTGGTTTTCGCTGGTGCTGCTGGCGCTGCCGCTCGGCGTCGGCCCCGGCCAGGACGGCCAGCAGAGTGTCGGGCCGATCCAGGCGCTGTTCGCGGCGCGCGAGGCGGTGGGCGACATTGCAGGGCTGTGCGAGCGCAAGCCCGATGTCTGCGAAACCGGCAAATCGGCCATGTACACCATTACAGTGCGGGCCCAGGAAACGGCCAAGATCGCCGCCGCCATGATCGACGACAAATCAGAGCAGGCGGGCGTGGCCGAGACGAAGGTCGCGGACACGGCCAAGATGACCACCGGCAGCGTCGCCGAGGACATCGTCCTGCCCGCCAAGGTCAACATACCAGTGCTGTTGACTTCCAAGAACTGAGACAATCTTCAGCCGCCACTTGGCTACGCCGCGGGCCCGTCCGACCTCTCGACGCCCGCGGCGTCTTTCTTTTTCCGTGACGCGGCGGTGCCGCGCCACTATATGCGGGCCATGACCACCCCGATCCAGACGATCCGCGACGACTTTTCCCTGCTCGACGAGTGGGAGGACCGCTATCGCTATGTGATCGAGCTCGGCGAGGGCCTGCCGCCTTTCCCCGAGGAGGAACGCACGGCCGCGAACAAGGTGCCCGGCTGCGTCAGCCAGGTGTGGCTCACCACCGAGCAGGGAGCGGGCGCCGATCCGGTGATCAGCTTCCAGGGCGATTCGGACGCCCACATCGTGCGCGGCCTCGTCGCCATCATGCTGGCGCTGTTTTCGGGCCGGCGGGCAAGCGAGATCCAGAACACGGACGCGGAGGCGACGCTAAAGGAGCTCGGGCTTGATGAGCATCTGTCGCCGCAGCGCGCCAACGGCCTGCGTTCGATGGTCAAGCGCATCAAGCGCGACGCGGAAGCGGCGCTGAAGCAGACGGCCTGATCCGGTCCATATCGCCTTCGCTATCCGGAAAAGCGAAACGGCGCCGCAAAGGCGCCGTCGAACTTTGCCTGAGGAACGAAGCCGATCAGCGGCCCTTGCGCTTGCGGCCCAGACCCATCTTCTTTGCGAGCTGCGAGCGGGCGGCCGCGTAATTGGGGGCGACCATCGGATAGTTGGCGTCCAACCCCCACTTCTCACGGTACTCTTCCGGCGTGAGATTGTAATGGGTCATCAGGTGACGCTTCAGCGACTTGAACTTCTTTCCGTCCTCGAGACAGACGATGTAGTCGTCATGGACGGAGCGCTTCGGATTGACGGCCGGCTTCTGCTTCTCGGCCGACGGCTGCTCCGGCGAACCACCGACACGGCCCAACGCGGCATGGACGTCGGCGATAAGGTTCGGCAATTCCCCAACGGGCACCGGGTTGTTGCTGACATAGGCGGCGACGACATCAGCGGTCAGCTCGATCAGCGCATCACCGTTTTTCGAAGGTGTTTCGACGATTTCCATAGTGCTAAGACCCCAACGAGAGTTGTTTCTAAAACTGCGCCCTTTTTTCCGGGATCGGGCATCGCGCGAATTTCGTTTAGGAAAGCCCTGCGATTCGCGTCGGTCATCTTAATGACGCGGCATGGCAAGTAAGTCAATTCGCATGTTGACTTATATTGGTCGATATTCATCAAATATTGCCGTTTCAGCTTCAAAAATTCGTGCGGCGTGTAACTTCGCGAGATTTTTCTGGCCAGACCAGCATGCCGTGACGTTGCGTCACCCGCATGTTAGACATCCGATAGCCACACGGCATGGCCCGCGATGCTTGACCAATGCTTGGACGCCTGTTGCGACAGCACGATGAATCCTGTGGCGCAACGTAGCGCGGGCGGGAAGCCCTGTCGGCCGGCTCGACAAGGCGAGCCGACGGTCTGTCAATAAGGCGCGATATATTTGCCGTAGACCCAGCCGATGACGAAATGGCCATTCTGCGCCGGGTCGTGCCACACCTCGCACCAGCGATAGCGGATCGCCTGGCGCTGCTTCCATTGCGGCTGCCAGGCGATATCGAGCAGATTTACGCCACCTGTGCAGCGGCCGGTCATCTGCAGCACGGTGCCGTTCGGATAGGCGGCCTGTTTTTGCGATGCGTTGGAGGGATATTTTCGCGCATTGAGCGTATCGCCGAACGGCACCCCCGCCACTTGCCAGGCGGCAAAGACGGTTGCATGAGATGGACTGGAAAAAGTCAGACCCGCCGCGAGGACGGCGACAGACATAGCGGTAGAGACACAGGATTTCATCTTTCCCCCTTCGACTTGGCTTCTGTAGACCATCTTGAGCCGCGCCCCTTGAACCGCCGCTGAGCGGCGTGTTCATTCGTCATTCAAGCAAATTCCGCAGCGAGACGTAATGACCAGCACTTCCGCCCCGACTCCCGCCTTCCCGGCCGCCAGCCCGCCGACGCCTGAGAAACATCCGGTGTCCGACACGCATCACGGCATCACCCGCAGCGACGACTATGCCTGGCTGCGGGCCGACAACTGGCAGGCCGTGTTCCGCGACCCTTCTTTGCTCGATGGCCGGATCCGTGTCCATCTGGAGGCCGAGAACGCCTATCAGGCCGTTCTGATGGCCGGCACCGAGGAACTGCGCGGCAAGCTGTTTGCCGAGATGAAGGGACGCATCAAGGAAGACGACTCGACGGTGCCGATGAAGGACGGCCCCTACGCCTACGGCTCTTCCTTCCGGCAGGGCGGCGAGCAGCCGCGCTATTTCCGCACCTCGCGCGATGGCGGCAGCGAGGAAATCCTGCTCGACGGCGACGCGGAGGCCGAGGGCAAGGCCTATTTCCGGCTCGGCGGCGTCGACCATTCCGCGGACCACAAGAAGCTGATCTGGGCGTTCGATGACAAGGGCTCGGAATTTTTCACGCTGCGCGTGCGCGACCTTGCAGGCAGCAACGACCTTGCCGACCAGATTCCGGATACGGGCGGCGGCGGGGTGTGGAATGCCGGCGATGACGGCTTCTTCTACACCCGCCTCGACGACAACCATCGCCCGTCGAAAGTGTTCTTCCACAAGCTCGGCGACAAGCCCGAGAACGACCGCCTGATCTATGAGGAGACCGATCCGGGCTTCTTCATGGATGTGGGCGGCACGCGCGCCAATGACTGGATCATGATCGGCATTAACGACCATGAGACGTCCGAGTATCGGCTTCTGCCGGCCGATGACCCATCCGCGGCGCCCCGGCTCGTGGCGGTGCGGGAGGCCGGGCTGCAATACGACCTCGAAGAAGGCGGCGACATCTTCTTCATCCTGACCAACGCCGACGGCGCCAAGGACTTCAAGATCATGACCGCGCCGGTGGAAAATCCTGTGCGCGCCAATTGGCAGGAATTGGTGCCGCACGAGCCCGGCCGCCTGATCCTCTCGGTGCTCGGCTTCAAGCACCATATGGTCAGGCTCGAGCGCAAGGATGGACTGCCGCGCATCGTCGTGCGCGAGCGCGCCAGCGGCGAGGAGCATTTCATCTCGTTCGACGAGGAAGCTTTCTCGCTCGGCCTTTCCGGCTCCTACGAATACGACACCGAGACGATGCGCTTCACCTATTCGTCGATGACGACGCCGGCGCAGGTGTTCGACTACAACATGCGCAGCCGCGAGCGCGTGCTTTTGAAGACGCAGGAAGTGCCCTCCGGCCACGATCCGGAGCACTATGTCACTCGCCGGCTGATGGCGCCGGCGGCCGATGGCGAGCTGGTGCCGATCTCGCTGCTCTATCATCGCGACACGCCGCTGGACGGCTCGGCACCGTGCCTGCTCTACGGCTACGGCTCCTATGGCATTACGGTGCCTTCGGCCTTCAACACCAACTGCCTGTCGCTGGTCGACCGCGGCTTCGTCTATGCCATCGCGCATGTGCGCGGCGGCAAGGACAAGGGCTATGGCTGGTACGAGGACGGCAAGCGGGCGAAGAAGATGAACACCTTCACCGACTTCATCGCCTGCGCCCGCCATCTCGTCGCCGAGCGTTACACACAGCATAACCGCATCGTCGCGCAAGGCGGCTCCGCCGGCGGCATGCTGATGGGGGCGATTGCCAACATGGCGCCGGAAAGCTTCGGCGGCATCGTCGCCGAGGTGCCGTTCGTCGACGTGCTCACCACCATGCTCGACGCCAGCCTGCCGCTGACGCCGCCGGAATGGCCGGAATGGGGCAACCCGATCGCGTCCGCCGGCGACTACAAGACGATTGCCGCCTATTCGCCCTACGACAATGTCGCCGCGCTCGACTACCCGCCGATCCTGGCGCTGGCGGGCCTCACCGATCCGCGTGTCACCTATTGGGAGCCGGCGAAATGGGTGGCACTGCTGCGCGAACGCAAGACGGGCGACAACCCCGTGCTGTTCAAGATCAACATGGATTCCGGACACGCCGGCGCCTCGGGGCGTTTCTCCCGGCTGGAGGAGATCGCCTACATTTACGCCTATGCCCTGAAAGTAACCGGGAAGACCTGATTTTCCACTCGCAATTGACAAGGGCGCGCGTTACGCAATGCTCTGCTTTTTTGGACGCGGTCCTTGGACCGCGCCGGCTGTTCATTCACAAGGTTCGTCATGCTGCTCGTCGACGTCTATCTCGACAAATCGCCCATCCAGGGCATCGGCGTCTTCGCCAAACACCGCATTGCAAAAGGCACGCTGATCTGGAAGCTCGACCCAAGGTTCGACCGGCGCATTCCCGTCGACACCTATGAGGGCGAGAGCGGGCCGGTGAAGTCCTATCTCGACCGCTATTCTTATCCGGACCGGCGCGACCCCAACTACATCGTGTTCGAGGCGGACGACGCGCGTTACATGAACCACGCCGACGAGCCGAACTGCGACGTCTCCTCGCCCGAGGAAACCTACGCGCTGCGCGATATCGCGCCCGGCGAGGAACTGACCTGCGACTACAACCACTTTTTCGAAGACGGCTTCGACTTTCTCGGCGACCGCCACCCGTAGATAAAAGTTCTCAACTCGCCGGCTTGTGCGCCGGATAGCCGTTGGGATGCGGCGGGACAGCCTTGAGATAGGCCGCGATCGCTGCGCGGTCGTCCGCGGTCAATTGGGCCATGTTCTTTTGCACCTCGACCATGGCGCCGCCGACGGAATCGAAATCGGGCGTGAAGCCGGTCTCGAGATAGTTGGCGATATCGGCTTCCGACCAGTCCTTGATGCTCTTCCCGTCGGGAGTGATATTGGGCACGACGCCGGTGCCTTCGGCCGCCACGGAGCCGGCGAGCCATTCGCCCTTCTTGACGCCGGCGGCGAAATCGCGCGGCGTGTGGCATTCGCCGCAATGGCCGGGTCCCTCGACGAGGTAGCGGCCGGCCAGCACCTTGTCGGGCGTGCCGTCGGGCAATGCGATCACCGGCTCGGGACTGAGATAGAGAAGCTTCCACAGGCCGATGCCGCGGCGGATGGTGAAGGGGAAGGAAAGCTTGTGGTCCGGCGCCTTGCCGGCAACCGCCGGCAGCGTCTTCATGAAAGCGTAGAGATCGGCGATGTCGGCCGGCTTCATGCGCGCGTAGGAGGCGTAGGGAAAGGCCGGATAGAGATGCTCGCCCGAAGGCGAGACGCCTTTCAGCATGGCGTTGGCAAAATCCTCCTCGCTCCAGGCGCCGATGCCGTCCTTCCGGTCCTGCGAGATGTTGGGCGGCACGAAGGTGCCGAACGGCGTCTTCAGTTCCAGCCCGCCGGCCAGCTGCAGCCGGGCGTCGCCCTGGGCGCCGGGCTTCGAATGGCAGGAGGTGCAGCCGCCCGCATAGAAGATGCGTTTGCCTTTGGCGGCGTCGCCGGGGCCGAGCTGCGCGATGGCCCCGGCGTCAAACCTGACCGGCGCTGACAGGGCCCAGCCGGCGGCGGCCGCCGCGCCGCCAAGCACGATGACGGCGCCGGAGAGCTTCTTCAGCCAGGCCATATCAGGCGATCAGCCCTTCTTGATCCTGTAGCTCTGATGGCAGGCGCCGCAATCGCCGCCCAGCGTGTTGAGCTGCGCCTTCAGACCATCGACATCGCCCGGCGGCGAGGCGACCGCTTCCTTGGTGTTGGCCAGGAACTTGTCCTCGGCGGCCTTGAAGCCGGCCATGTCTTCCCAGATCTTGGGTGCTGCCGTGGTGTCGCCCTGGTCGGAGCCGGCCGGGAAAAGCTTTTCGGCATCGAACTTCTCGGCATTGGCTTGCAGGGCCTTCAGCGTCGTCAGCACCGCGCCCGCGTCGAAATCCTCCTCGCCCTTGACCACCTTGGACAACTGGCCGGCGAGCTTGCCGCGCTCCTTCATCAGCGCCTGGCGCTCCTGGATCGGATCGGCAAAGGCGGCCGAGCCGGCAAAGGCGAGCATAGAGATGGCGAGGACAAGCTTTCTCATTCAATTGGCTCCGTGGTGAAAAAAGTTCGCGACTACCGGCATTTCACCGTTTCACGGCGAAATGCTCTATCTCCTGGTTGACACAATTCCGGTCGGAAGCCTGTTCCACACCTCGTCTGGAATTGCTCCGGACGTTAACGGACCCGACCATGGAAATATTCCCCCGGTGCCGTCACGATTTTCCGGCTCGCGATCAATCTGCTGTGTTGGCAGATAAAGAAAAGCCCCGGCATGCCGGGGCTTTTCAGTAAGATTGATCAGCCCTTGGCCTTCTCGTAGCGCTCCAGGACGTGGTCCCAGTTGATCAGGCTATCGACGAAGGCCTCGAGATATTTCGGCCGCGCGTTGCGGTAGTCGATGTAGTAGGAGTGCTCCCAGACGTCGACGCCGAGGATCGGCGTGCCGCCATGCACCAGCGGGTTCTCGCCGTTCGGGGTCTTGGAGATTTCCAGCTTGCCGTTCTTGACCGAAAGCCAGGCCCAGCCGGAGCCGAACTGGGTGGTGCCGGCGGCGATGAAATCCGCCTTGAACTTGTCATAGCCGCCGAGATCGCTGTCGAAGGCCTTCTGCAGCGCGCCGGGCAACTTGTTGCCGCCGCCGCCCTTCTTCATCCACTTCCAGAAATGGATGTGGTTGTAGTGCTGGGCGGCGTTGTTGAAGAGCCCGGCATTCTTGCCGAAGGACTGCTTGACCACCTCTTCGACCGACAGGTCGCCAAGGCCGGCCTCGGCGGCCAGCTTGTTGCCGTTGTCGACATAGGCCTTGTGGTGCTTGTCGTGGTGATACTCCAGCGTCTCCTTCGACATATAGGGCTGAAGCGCCTCGTAGTCGTAAGGCAAGGCGGGCAACTCAAAAGCCATGGATGGTACTCCCTCGAGGAAAAAATCCGGTGAAACTGCCGAACTTAGATAGGTCTGGAATGGGTTGGGGCAACTCCGGAATGAAGCGCCGAGAGACTTTAGAGCAATTCGCCAAAAAGTGTGAAAGGGTTTTCGGTCCGGAATTGCGCCAAACAGGAGAAAGAGCGAGTCGCCGTTCCGTGAAACAATGAAACTCCGGCGGCTCAGGCTGCGGACGCCGAATGCGCCCATTCCCAATAGAGCTCGCGCGCCTTCTTGGCCACGGGCCCGGGCTGCAGGTCGCGGTTCTCGATGCGGGTGACCGGCACGACCTTGGAGTGGTTGCCGGTCGAGAAGATCTCGTCGGCGTCCAGGAAATCGCGAACCGACAGCGTCTTCTCGATGGTCCTGAAGCCGTAGTCGCCGAGCAGGTTAATGGTGCGCGAGCGGGTGATGCCCGACAGGAACGTGCCGTTCGGCGCCGGCGTCATCACATGGCCGTCCTTGACCAGGAAGATGTTGGAGGTGCCGGTCTCGGCGACATTGCCCAGCATGTCGAGCACGAGCGCATTGTCGAAGCCGCGGTTCTTGGCTTCCAGGATGGCGCGGCCGTTGTTGGGATAGAGGCAGCCGGCCTTGGCGTTGGTGGGCATGGTCTCGATGGTCGGGCGGCGGAACGGCGACACCGTGACCGAGAAGCCGGAGGGCGGAATCATCGGCGCCTCGTAAAGGCAGAGGCAGAAGCGGGTCGACGCCGGATCGGCCGGCACGCCCATATAGCCGCCATGCTCGGCCCAATACATCGGCCTGATGTAGACCGCCGTCTTGCCGTCGAATTTCTTCAGGCCATCCCAGGTCAGGCCGACGATCTCTTCCGTCGTCATCGACGGCTTCAGGCCGAGCGCCGTCGCCGATGCGTTGACGCGGGCGGCGTGAAGCTCGAGGTCGGGCGCCACGCCCTCGAACCAGCGGCCGCCGTCGAAGACGCTGGTGCCGAGCCACATGGCGTGGCTGCGCGGTCCGAGAATGGCAACGTTGCCCTCGTACCAGTCGCCGTCCACATAGGTCCATGTCGCGGTTTGCGCCGCCGTCGCCAGTGTCATGTGTGCCGTCCAGATTGATGACTTCAGGCCGGCATAGGACGATGCTTTGGCGGCCGGCGTCAACCGACATGGGCGAAAATCGTTGAGGCCAGCGATAGTTAGGCGCAATCACCGCTTGCATGGCGTGCCTTGTCGCCGCAAAACTCAAGCATGCATCATGCGGCCTATGTCTTCGACGCGTATGGCACGTTGTTCGACGTGCACGCCGCCGTGCGCCGCCATGCCGGCGAGATCGGGCCGGACGGTCAGTTGCTGTCGGACATCTGGCGCGCCAAGCAACTCGAATATTCCTGGGTCAGGACGCTGATGGGGTCTTACGCCGACTTCTGGCAACTGACCGAGCAGGCACTGGATTTTGCGCTGCGCAAGGTCCCCTCGGCCGATCCGGCGCTGCGGACGAAGCTGCTCGAAGCCTATTGGCGGCTCGACTGCTATCCGGAAGTGCCGGCCGTGCTGAAGGCGCTCAAGGCGTCCGGCGCGAAGCTTGCAATCCTCTCCAATGGTTCGCCGGAAATGCTCGACGCCGCGGTCAAATCCGCCGCGCTCGACCAGATCCTTGACAACGTTTTTTCGGTCGACCAGGTCAAACGCTTCAAGACCGACCCGTCAGTCTACGACATGGTGGTCACCAACTGGCGGCTCTATCCGGGAGCGGTGTCGTTCCAGTCGTCGAACCGCTGGGACATAGCGGGCGCTACGAAGTTCGGTTTCCGTACTGTCTGGATCAACCGGACCAACCAGCCGGATGAATACCGCGACTTTCCGCCAGGGCTGATCCTGCCGTCGCTCGACGGGCTGCTGGCAGGTGTCTGATGCAATTCCAGGAAAAGTGTGAAGCGGTTTTCCGTCCGGAATTGCGTCAAAACAAAAGAAAGGGCGGTTCGGCGTTTCCGTGAAGTGGCGAACCGCCCTGACGCCGCTGTTGCTGCAGCGCAACAGCTGTGGCGTGGTCACAGCTTCGCCTTTTTCTGTCCACCCTCAGGCCAGAATTGGAACCGCCTATCGCCCCGACTGTTATGGATGGCGCCGGCGACGGACCCTCGCATTCATGCTTTCTTGCGAATTGAGACCTAGAAAAGGCAACCATGTCAGACGCTTCCTTCCGCATCAGCCGCCGCGGCTTCCTCAATTTCACAGCCCTCGGCGCTGCTTCGGCTGCCCTATCCGCCTGCACCACGACCAGCGATCAAGGCCCAGCACCCATCCAGATGCCGCCGCCTCAGGCCTCTGTCGAGCCGCCGCTTGGCGACTATGAGACGATGTATGGCGCGATGTCGGACAATGGCTTCGACCTGCCGGCCATTCCGGTGAATAAGATCGATCATAGATTCCTTCGCCAGATCGTTCCCGATCCGACCGGGCAGCGCCCGGGCACCATCGTTGTCGATACCACCGGGCATTTCCTCTATCTGGTGCGTGAGGGCGGCCAGGCGATCCGCTACGGCGTCGGGCTCGGCCGCGCCGGCTTCGAATGGTCGGGCGACGCGGTCGTGCAGTGGAAGCAGAAATGGCCGAAATGGACGCCGCCGGACGAGATGGTCGCGCGCCAGCCGGAACTGACGCAATACAGCGCCAAGAATGGCGGCATGCCGGGCGGCCTGAAGAACCCGCTCGGGGCGCGTGCGCTTTACCTCTTCCAGGGCAACCAGGACACGCTCTACCGCCTGCACGGATCGCCCGAATGGTGGTCGATCGGCAAGTCGGTGTCGTCGGGCTGCGTGCGCCTGATCAACCAGGACATCATCGACCTTTACGACCGCGTGCCCACGAAGACGCCGGTCATCGTGACCGCCAATATCGGCGCGCCGGAAGAGGACATGCCGAATCGCCAGGCGATCCCGATCGACAACGGCGTGCCGACCGGCTCGATCCTGCTCGGTCCGGTGAAGCGGCTCACCAACGAGATTTTCTAACGACCCCGATAGGTTAGGGCTGCTCAGCATTTTGCTGAGCTGCCCTAGCTGTCTTGCTCCGCCATAGAATGACAAGGTTGGGACGGCCTCGACCAATCTCCAGCGTTTGCGCTGATGTCACGGAAATGATTCTGCTCCTTGATCACCGGGATGATCCGGCGCGCGAACGCCGTCCTGTTCAAACTGGACCACACGAAACTTCCGCGACAGGATGTTCTAAGCAGGCCGGACTTCAGGCATCTTATGCCGCAAGGAGTTTAGCCATGTATACACCGCCCGCCTTCCGTGACGACGACAAGGAGAGCCTCAAGGCCACGATCCGCGCGGCGAGGCTCGCGACGCTGGTCACCGCCACGGCGGAAGGACCGCTGGCGACGCCGCTGCCGCTTTTGCTCGACGAAAGCGAGGGGGAGCATGGCGTCATCTACGGCCATGTCGCGAAGGCAAACCCGCACTGGCGCGTGCCACCCCTGGGCGACGGCCTGGCGATCTTCATGGGCCCGGACGCCTATGTGACGCCAGCCTGGTATCAGACCAAGCAGGAGACCGGGAAGGTGGTGCCGACCTGGAACTATGTCGCCGTGCACGCCCATGGGCCGGTCGAATTCTTCGAGGACGCCGACCGGCTGCTCGAGGTGGTGACCCGCCTGACCAACCTGCATGAAGGCGAGCGCGCCGCCCCCTGGGCTGTATCGGACGCGCCGGCGGATTTCATCCAGTCGCAGTTGAAGGGCATTGTCGGCGTGCGCATGCCGATCACGAAGCTCGAAGGCAAGCGCAAGATGAGCCAGAACCGCAACGCCGCCGATCGAGCCGGCGTGCTTGCGGGCCTGGCGGAGAGCGAGCGGCCGTCCGACCGCGAGGTCGCGCCGCTCATTCCGGTGTGAAATCCGGTCCACCACGCTTGCCGGCAACTTGGGTGTTTCCGCTCTTGCGCTGGCAAGCGCCGAGTTGCTCACGGTTCTGAAGCTGATCGGCGCCGCCCAAGAGGCGCCTTGAAGGCTTCACCGCCCGCGCGCCAGGCTGCCTAAGATGCCGCGCACGATGGCGCGGCCGACGGAGGAGCCGACCGAGCGCACCACCGACTTGATGGCGGCTTCGGCCACCGTCTGGCGGTTGGAAGACCGCCGGTTGCCTGTTCCCAAAACATCGTCGAAGCCGGGAATGGTCCAGCGCGAGCCGCCGCTCTTCTGCTGCTGTGCCTGCGCCTCGGCGTCCTGCGCCTCCTTGGTCTTCTTCTGCAGGATCTCGAAGGCCGATTCACGATCGACGACCTGGTCGTACTGGCCGGCGACCGGGCTCTCGGCGATGATCTTGCGACGCTCGTCTGGCGTGATCGGGCCGAGCCGCGAGGACGGCGGCCGGATCAGCGTGCGCTGGACCATGGCCGGCACGCCCTTGTCCTCCAGCATCGAGACCAGCGCCTCGCCGGTGGCAAGCTGGGTGATGGCGGTGGCGCAATCGAAGTCGGGATTGGGCCGGAAGGTCTCGGCCGCGGTGCGCACCGCCTGCTGCTCGCGCGGCGTATAGGCGCGCAGCGCGTGCTGGACGCGGTTGCCGAGCTGGGCCAGCACCTTCTCCGGTATATCGAGCGGGTTCTGGGTGACGAAATAGACGCCGACACCCTTGGAGCGGATCAGACGCACCACCTGCTCGACACGGTCGATGAGCACCTTCGGCGCGTCCTCGAACAGAAGATGCGCCTCGTCGAAGAAGAAGACCAGCTTCGGCTGGTCGAGATCGCCGACCTCAGGCAGTTCCTCGAACAGCTCCGACATCAGCCAGAGCAGGAAAGTGGCGTAGAGCCTGGGATTCATCATCAGCTTGTCGGCGGCGAGCACGCTGATCGCGCCGCGGCCATCGCGCGTGGTGCGCATGATGTCGGCGATGCGCAGCGCCGGCTCGCCGAAGAAGTTCGCAGCGCCCTGCTGTTCCAGCACGAGGAGCGTGCGCTGGATGGCGCCCACGGAAGGCTTGGTGACATTGCCGTAGCGCGCGCTGAGCTCGTCGGCGCGCTCGGCGATGTTGGCGAGCAGCGCCTGCAGGTCCTTCAGATCGAGCAGCAGCAGGCCTTCCTCGTCGGCGATGCGGAAGGCGATGTTCATGACACCTTCCTGCGGCTCGGTGAGGTTCATCAGCCGCGAAAGCAGCAACGGCCCCATCTCGGAGATGGTGGCGCGGATCGGATGGCCCTGCTCGCCGAACAAGTCCCAGAAGATGACCGGAAATTCCTGGAACTGGTAGGGATCGAGCTTCACCTGTTCGGCGCGCTTGACCAGGAAATCCTTGGCCTCGCCCATCATGGATATGCCGGAAAGGTCGCCCTTGATGTCGGCGCAGAAGACAGGCACGCCGGCATTCGAAAAGCCCTCGGCCAGTATCTGCAGGCTGACCGTCTTGCCGGTGCCGGTGGCGCCTGTGACGAGACCGTGGCGGTTGCCGTAGCGCAGCAAAAGCTCTTCGGCGCGCTGATAAGAATCGTCGGGCTTGCGGCTGGCGCCGATGAAGATGCTGGTCTCGTCAACCATGTCCGGTCTCCGCAATCTGTTCCGCTCAAAGGGCCTCACCCGGAGGTATAGTAACGCGCGTCGCATGCGGCAATGGCCAGTATCGATTTGGGAGCGGCTTCAAATTTGACCTTTGGCGCTTGCGGATTTTGCGCATGTTTGGCAATCGATTGGCTGGCCGAGGGAGAACCCGGGCGGATAACGCATTGTGATATCCGGTTCCCGACCTTAGATTGGCTGGACCCGGCTGATGCGGCCGAGAAGCGAGGAGCGATGGGCGCCGGCGCCATGACCAGGGATGTCGACCTTCCGAACCCGGACGCCAAGCGTTGGCAGGCGCTGGCGGAGAAGGCGCTTGCCGGCGGTTCCTTCGAGGAAAAACTCGTCTCCCACACCGATGACGGCATCCGCATCGAGCCGCTCAGCCAACGTTCGACGGCCGCCGATCCGCTGCCGCGCACAAACCCGGCGGCGCCCTGGATCGTCAGCCAGCGCGTCGACGACCCGGACATCGCCCGGGCCAGCGCGCAAGCCCTGGAAGACATCGCCCAAGGCGCCACCGGCCTGTCGCTTGTCTTCGAGGGCGCGCCGAATGCCTTCGGCTACGGCCTGCCGCGCACCGCGGAAGCGTTGGAACGGGTGCTCGACGGCGTGCCGCTCAACCGCGTGCAGGTGCGCATCGACGCCCATCCCTGGAGCCGCGCCGTGGCCGACTGGCTGCTCGCCTTCCTGAGCAAACGCCGCTCCGATCCGACCAAGCTAAACCTCTCCTTCGGCATCGACCCGGCGGCGATCTTCGCCGGAACCGGGCGGCTGCGCACCTCGATCGAGGCGCTGCAGGAATCGATGCCGCAGTCGCTGGCGCATTTCTTCTCGATGGGTGTGCCGGGTGTGCTGCTTGAGGCCGACGGACGGGTGTTCCACAATGCCGGCGCCACCGAGGCGCAGGAGCTCGGCACGATGATGGCCTCCGTCGTGTCCTATCTCAGGATGTTCGAGAAGGCGCGCCAGCCGCTGGTCTATGCGGCACCGCATATCGGCTTCGCGCTCAGCGTCGACCAGGACCAGTTCCTGTCGATGGCCAAGGTGCGGGCTTTGCGCAAGCTGTGGGCGCGCATCCAGGAAGCCTGCTCGATCCCGGCCTCGACCGCCAGCATCCATGCCGAGACCTCCTACCGCATGATGACCACGGCAGACCCGGAGACCAACATATTGCGCACGGCGATCGCGGCCTTCGCGGCGGCAACCGGCGGCGCCGATTCGATCTCGATCCTGCCGCACACGATCACGCATGGGCTGCCGGCGGGCTTTGCCCGCCGCATCGCCCGCAACGCGCAGCTGATCATGGCCGAGGAGAGCCATCTCGGCCAAGTCGCCGACCCCGCCAGCGGCTCGGGCGCGGTCGAGGCGCTGACCGACGATCTCTGCACTGCTGCCTGGGAAGAATTCCAGCGCATCGAGGCCGAGGGCGGCGTGCTCGCCAGCCTGCAGCAGGGCTATATCCAGAACCGCGTGCAGACTGCGGCGGCCAAGCGCAACGGCGCCTACCGGGCCGGCGAGCGCGGCAACGTGGGCACGACGCTGTATCGCGTCGGCACGGAGCGCCCGGTCGAGACACTGCCGCAGGAGCGGCGCCCGGCGCTGACGGAGGGCGTCGCGACCTGCGAGCCACTGTTTCCGGTGCGCATCGATCAGTCGATCGGAGCCGGACCATGATCCCGGATTTCAGCAAGATAGCCTGGTCGGCGCCGCGTCGCGCGCCAGTCGAGATCAAGGGCCAGCGGATGACGCCGGAAGGCATCGCCGTGAAACACCTCTACACGCAAGGCGACCTCAAGGGGCTCGCCAATCTCGACACCTATCCGGGCCTGCCGCCCTTCGTGCGCGGCCCCTACCCCACCATGTATGTCCAGCAGCCCTGGACGATCCGGCAATATGCCGGCTTCTCGACGGCCGAGGAATCCAACGCCTTCTACCGGCGCAACCTCGCCGCTGGCCAGAAAGGCCTGTCGGTCGCCTTCGACCTAGCCACGCATCGCGGCTATGACAGCGACCATCCGCGCGTCGCCGGCGATGTCGGCATGGCGGGCGTGGCGATCGATTCCATTCTCGACATGCGGCAGCTGTTCGACGGCATTCCGCTCAACGAGATGACCGTGTCGATGACCATGAATGGCGCCGTGCTGCCGATCATGGCGCTGTACATCGTCGCGGCCGAAGAACAGGGCGTCGCGCAGAAGGACCTCGCCGGAACCATTCAGAACGACATCCTGAAGGAGTTCATGGTCCGCAACACCTACATCTATCCGCCGAAGCCCTCGATGCGGATCGTGTCGGACATTTTCGCCTATACCTCCAGGCACATGCCGAAGTTCAACTCGATCTCGATCTCCGGCTACCACATGCAGGAAGCCGGCGCGACCGCCGACCTCGAACTCGCCTACACGATCGCCGACGGCATCGAATATGCGCGCGCCGGCGTCGCCGCCGGGCTCGACATAGACCGCTTTGCGCCGCGCCTTTCCTTCTTCTGGGCGATCGGCATGAACTTCTTCATGGAAGTCGCCAAGCTCAGGGCCGCGCGGCTGCTCTGGTCGAGCCTGATGCAGAAGAACTTTTCGCCGAAGGACGAGCGCTCGCTGTCGCTGCGCACCCATTGCCAGACTTCCGGATGGTCGCTGACGGCGCAGGACCCCTACAACAACATCACCCGCACGATGATAGAGGCGATGGCCGCGACGCAGGGGCACACCCAGTCGCTGCACACCAATTCCTTCGACGAGGCGATGGCGCTGCCGACCGACCATTCGGCGCGGATCGCCCGCAACACGCAGCTCATCCTGCAGAAGGAATCCGGCACCACGCGCATGATCGATCCGTGGGGCGGCTCGGCCTATGTCGAGCGACTGACGCACGATCTTGCGGCGCGGGCGCTCTCCCATATCGAGGAGGTAGAAGGCCTCGGCGGCATGGCAGCGGGGATCGAAAAGGGCATCCCGAAGCTGCGCATCGAGGAAGCGGCCGCCCGCACCCAGGCGCGCATCGATTCCGGCGAGCAAATTCTGGTCGGCGTCAACGCGCACCGGCCGCAGACGGATATCGAAGTCGATGTCTTGAAGATCGACAATGCCGAGGTGAAAGCCCGGCAATTGGCGAAGCTGCAGCGGCTCAAAGGCACCCGCGATGTGGCGGCCCTGGAAAACACCCTGGCGGCGCTGACGCGTGCCGCCGAGAGCGGCGAGAACCTGCTCGAATTCGCGATCCGCGCGGCGCGCGCCAACGCGACCGTCGGCGAGATTTCGCTGGCGCTGGAAAAAGTGTTCGGCAGGCATACGGCTGCGGTCCAGACGATCTCAGGCGTCTATCGCGATGCGCTCGGCGACAATCCGGCGCTCGACCGGTTGCAGGAAAAGATCGAGGCGTTCGAAAAGAAATCCGGCGGCAAGCCGCGCATCCTGGTCGCCAAAATGGGCCAGGACGGCCATGACCGCGGCCAGAAGGTGATCGCCAGCGCCTTTGCCGATCTGGGCTTCGACGTCACCGTCGGGCCGATGTTCCAGACGCCGGACGAGATCGCGAAGCTTGCGGTGCAGCACGACGTCCACATCATCGGCGCGTCCTCCTTGGCCGCCGGGCATCTGACGCTGATCCCCGAGCTCAAGGAAGCGCTGAAGAAGCTCGGCCATGCCGACATGCTGATCGTCGCCGGCGGCGTCATCCCGCCGCAGGACTATGACGCGGTGCTGGCGGCGGGTGCTGCGGAGATCTTCCCGCCGGGAACAGTGATACCGGAAGCGGCGAACCGACTGATGGATCGGTTGCTGGCGGAGGGTTAGCGCCGTTATAATTACTGTTGCAACATCCGGCGCTTGACGTTATAATTAGTGTTGTAACAGGACAACTCCGTCATGAACACCACCATTCGCAAGATTGGCAACTCTGAGGGTCTGATTTTGCCGAAAGAGCTTCTCGATCGCTTGAACCTGAAGGCGGGCGACAACGTGGTCGTCGTTCAGGAGGGCCAAGAGCTTCGCTTGCGCCGCTTGGAAGACTCTGCCGAAGAGTTCGAGCGCAAGATGAAGATCGCACGCGAGCGAATGAAGAAATACGAGGTTGCCTACCGCGCGCTCGCCAAATGACCGAGCATCATTCGCGGGAATTCGTGGAGGCGATGCACGCCGAGCAGTTGCGACTCCACGGCGGCGCCCCAGGTATACGCGACGAGGGTATGCTGGAATCTGCCCTCGCCCGCCCCAAACAGAAAGAAGCGTATGGTCAGCCTGATCTTTGCGAACTTGCTGCCGCCCACCTCTTCGGCATCGCGAAGAACCATCCGTTTGTCGATGGCAACAAGCGCACGGCTTTTGCCGCAGCTGACCTGTTTCTCTACTTCAACGGATTAAGCGTCGAAGCCGAGCAGCAGGATGTCATCCAGTTGGTGATGATGGTCGCCGCGGGCGAAATCGATGAGGCTGGCGCCGCGGCATTTTTCCGCGACCATACCGTCAAGCTGGAAGACTAGTTCTCGGCCTTGTCCGAGAGCTTGACGATTTCCCATTCCTTGCCGTTCACCGCGGCCACATCGCCGACCTTCTTGCCGAACAGCGCTACGGCCATCGGCGAGACATGGGAAATCGTGCCCTTCGACGGGTCGGCCTCGTCCTCGCCGACGATGCGCCAGTGCACCTTCTTGCCGTCGTCGCCTTCCAGCGTGACGCCCATGCCGAAGCGCACCACGTCGCTGCCCGGCTCAGGCACGGAAAGCTCGGCATTCTCGCGCCGTGCCGTCCAGTAGCGCAGGTCGCGCGAAACCACCGCGATGCGCTCGCGGTCGCCCTTGCGTTCGGCCTTGGCGAGCATATCACGCAGGTCGGCGAGATTGTCCTCGATCATCGCCAGGCCGCGCTCCGTCACCAGATTGCGGTGCGTGCTGACTGGACGTTCGCCGACGCCGGCAATGGCGTTTTCGCTGTCTTCTTCGCGGGTGAAAGCTCTGCTCATGCAATGAACTTAGGCTTGGCGAGGCGACTGCACAAGCGGTTTGCCGGCAGGCCCACCCTGGCACGATTCCTGCGACAGACAGGGCGAAACGCCAGGACCTGTGCCGATGTTGAACAGACGAACGCTGCTTGCCCAGGCTGCCGGCTTCGCCGCCGCCGGCGTCTTTGCCGGCAAGGCATCGGCGAAGTCGCTGCCCGGCATCGAGATGGCGGCGATGCGCGGCTCGATCGACGCCACCGAGATCGGCGTGCAGCCGGGCGCGGTGGACGACCAGAGCAAAGTTTTCGCCAGGATGCTGGCCGAGGCCAGCGACCGCGACCAGCCGGTGTTCCTGCCGCCCGGCACCTATCTCGTCTCGAACCTCAAGCTGCCTGCCCGCGTGCGCCTGTCGGGTGTGCCGGGCGCGACGCGCATCGTCTATGGCGGCAACGGCCATCTGATGATGGCCGAGCAGGCCGAGCATATCGAGCTGACTGGCCTCGTCTTCGACGGCGCCAACCGCTGGCTGGCCGACTATACGCAAGGGCTGCTCGACCTGCGCCGCGTCGCCCATTTGGTCATCGACAATTGCCAGGCGACCGGCAGCGGCAAGAACGGGCTGGCGCTGGAGCACGCTGTCGGCCGCATCGGCCGCTGCGATATTTCCGGAGCCGCGGATGCCGGCATCTATTCGGTCGAGGCCGGCGGACTTGAGATTTCCGGCAACTCGGTTTCGGACTGCGCCAATGGCGGCATCCTGGTGCATCGCTGGCAGGCGGCGGAAGACGGCACCATCGTCAGCGGCAACCGCGTCCAGCGTATCGGCGCGCGCAACGGCGGCACGGGCCAGAACGGCAACGGCATCAACGCCTTCCGCGCCGGCAACGTCATCATCTCCGGCAACGTCGTCTCTGACTGCGCCTTCACCGCGATCCGCGCCAACAGCGCCAGCAATCTGCAGATCTCCGGCAACACCTGCTCGCGCTCGGGCGAGACCGGGATCTATTCGGAATTCTCCTTCGAAGGCGCGATCCTCAGCAACAATCTCGTCGACGGCGCCGCCAACGGCATCTCGATCGTCAATTTCAACGAAGGCGGCCGCATGGCGGTCTGCTCGAACAACATCGTGCGCAACCTGACGACGGTTGGCCCCTACACCGCCGATCCGCCCGGCTTCGGCGTCGGCATCAGCGCCGAGGCCGACACGACGGTTTCCGGCAATGTCGTCGAGAACGCGCCGCTCTATGGAATGCAGCTCGGCTGGGGGCCGTATCTGCGCAATGTCGTGGCGAGCGGAAACATCATCCGTAAGGCCGGCACCGGCATCGTCGTTTCGGTCGTCGAAGGGTCCGGCACGGCCGTCATCTCGGACAATGTCATCGACGGCGCGCAGAATGGCGCCATCATCGGCCAGCGCTGGGCCGATCCGGTGACCGGGGACCTCGCGAAGGCAAGCGATACCGGCTACGCGCATCTCACCGTCGAGCGCAACAAGGTGAGCTAGGCCGCGGCCACGATAATGTGCGCCTGGATCTTGGCGGCAACCGCGCCGCGGCCATGTCTGTCGGCGATCGCGGCTTCCGCATAGTCGGTGGCGGACGCCAAGCTCCCCGCCTCCCTCGCCTCGATCTCATTGCGAAGCAGGGTCCCCTGACAATAGGCGACGGCGGGAACGCGCGGCGAGGATGCGCGGCTCTGCTCGGCGCTAGTGTCGATCACCACGTCCGAAAATCCGGCGGCGGCCAGATCGCTACGGATGAGGTCCTTGTCGTGATAGCCATGCGGCGTGCGCGCCAGGAAACGCGGCGGATCGTGCGGAAAGATCCTGGCCAGAGCATTCGTCACGTCGTCGGCGAAGATATTCTCCTCGATGCGATCCCACACGCTGAACAGGAAATGCCCGCCAGGCTTCAGGACGCGCTTTGCCTCGCGATAGGCGGCGGCGCGATCGGGAAAGAACATAGCGCCGAACTGACAGCAGACGAGGTCGAAGGCAGCGTCGTCGAAGGGCAGGTTCAAGGCATCCGCCTGGCGCCAGGTAATGCGGCTGTCCGGCCCCTGGCGCGACGCCGCATAATCGAGCATCGGCTGATTGAGGTCGGTCACGGTGTAGCTGGCATCGGGAGAGAGGTTTGGCGCCAAAGCGCGGGTGACGGCCCCGGTGCCCGCGGCTGTCTCCAAAACGGCGGCTGGCGAGAAGGAAGCCGCCCGGCGCGCCGTCTCGGCGGCATAGGCCTCGAAAATCAGCGGCACCATATGGCGATCGTAATTTTCCGGGATCGACCCGGCAAACACCTTGTCCGCTTCCAGCATGATCAGCACCGCCGTCTCGTTTTTGATGGAGAGGAAGCTAGCACATAATTTTCTGTATTGGGTTCACCCGCACGGCGGATGCGCGCCCGCAAAGTCCGCGCGCTAATTGAGCGCCGCCGTCGGCCGCAGCAAGCCGACCTTGGCGCCGATGCGGCTTTCGACTGCGGGATGCGAGAGTTCGGTTAGCCTTGCCGCTACCGCCTCATCGGCGCGCAACAGCTTCGCCAGCACCGCGGCGATCATCACCTCCGCCCCTCTGCCGGCACCGTCGTCGCATTTGAGCGCAATGCCCAGACCGAGCTCGGGCAAGGCCGCGCAATAGACGCCTTCGGCGCCGGTCTTGACGAAGATGCGGCCCGGTGCCGCCTGCATCAGCGCGACATCGGCCTTGCCGGTGCCGGCGACCAGGAACGGCTCGGCCATGCAGGCCGAAAGCAGACGCTTCGCCGCCTTGGCGCGCTCGGGCGAAAAGCCCCTGCCCGTCGCCATGCGGGCAAAGCCCTGCGCAAAATTCTTCAACGGCACGGCATAGGTCGGGATCGAGCAGCCGTCGATGGCGCTGTTCTCGGCGTTGTGGGCAGCGCCGGTGACGGCTTGCATGGCGTCGCGCACCATCTCCTGCTGCGCGTGTCCCTCCTTGACGTAGCCCTGATGGGCTATGCCCGAATGCACGCAGGTGCAGAGGAAACCGGCATGCTTGCCGGAGCAGTTGTTGTGCAAGGCGCTCGGCACGTCGCCGGCGCGGGCGAGCGCTAGGGTCGCTTCATGGTTGGGCCAGTGCGCGCCGCATTCGAGCGCGGTCTTATCGAGACCGGCCTTGGCGAGCATCTCCCGTGCCAGTTCGACATGGGCGGGTTCGCCCGAATGCGAGGCGCAGGCCAGCGCCAGTTCGCGGTTGCCGAAGCCATAGGCGTCGGCAGCACCCGATTCGACCAGCGGCAATGCCTGGATGGCTTTCACCGCGGAGCGCGGGAAAACCGGACGGTCGGTGTCGCCGATCTCCCAGACGGGCTTGCCGTCGGCGTCGAAGACCGAAACCGCACCGCGGTGCCTGCTTTCGACCACCGCGCCGCGCGTGACTTCGACGAGAACCGGATTGGACATGCTGCCTCCCGCACGCGCCAGAGGGCGCTGCTTTTAGTGCGGGCAGCTTCTACCTGATGCGATCGAGAATGGAAACGTAGTTGGCGACGGCGGCGCCACCCATGTTGAAGATGCCGCCGAGCTTCGCGCCCGGCACCTGGATGCCGCCGGCCTCCCCGGTCAACTGCATCGCGGTCAGCACATGCATCGACACACCGGTGGCACCGATCGGGTGACCCTTGGCCTTCAGGCCGCCGGACGGATTGACCGGCAGGCGGCCGTCCTTGGCCGTCGTGCCGTCCAGCACCAGCCTGGCGCCCTCGCCGGGCTTGGCCAGACCCATCGCTTCGTATTCGATCAATTCGGCGATGGTGAAGCAGTCATGCGTCTCGACGAAGGAGAGGTCGTCGAGCGTGACGCCGGCCTTCTTCAGCGCCTGGTTCCAGGCGTGCTCGCAACCCTCGAAGGCTAGGATGTCGCGCTTCGACATCGGCAGGAAATCCTGGACATGCTCGTTGGCGCGGAAGGTCACGGCACGGCGCATCCTCAGCGCCGTCGCGGTATCCGTGAGCACCAGCGCCGCGGCGCCGTCCGACACCAGCGAGCAATCGGTGCGCTTCAGCGGACCGGCGACAAACGGGTTCTTCTCGCTTTCCTGGCGGCAGAACTCATAGCCGAAATCCTTGCGCATCTGGGCGTAGGGATTGTCGACGCCATTCTTGTGGTTCTTAGCGGCGATCATGGCCAGCGCGTCCGACTGGTCGCCATAGCGCTGGAAATAGGCCTGCGCGATCTTGCCGAAGACGCCGGCAAAGCCGGCCGGGGTGTCGCCATCTTCCGGCAGGTAGGATGCCTTGAGCAGGTTCTTGCCGATCTCGGGACCGGGCGTGGTCGTCATCTGCTCGGCACCGACCACCAGCACGATGCGGGCGGCGTTGGCGTCGATGGCGCGGATGCCTTGCCGGACGGCCGCCGAGCCGGTGGCGCAGGCATTCTCGACCCGCGTCGCCGGCTTGAAGCGGAGCCGGTCGTCGGCCTGCAGCACGAGGCTCGCGGTAAAATCCTGCGGCGAGAAGCCGGCGTTGAAATGGCCGAGCACGATCTCGTCGACGTCGTCGGGGCCGATTCCCGCATGGTCGAGCGCCTCGACGGCAACCTTGGTGATCAGGCCCTCCAGCGTCTCGCCTTCGAGCTTGCCGAAGCGCGAATGCGCCCAGCCGACGATGCATGCGGTCATGGCAACCTCCATTTGCGCCGCAGCCTAGCACGATCCTTGGCGGCACGTGATTCAATATTGTTCAATAGTGAACCGTTTTCTAGCCCTCCGCCATGGGCCAGAACGACACGATCAATTGATCCCGGTGTCGATTTTTTATTGATTGACGCGTCAATAAAAAATAATCTCGACCCGAACGGACCCCCAAATGCCGAAAATCGGAATGGAACCCCTGCGCCGCAAGGCGCTGATCGACGCGACGATCTCAGCGATCGGCGAGCGCGGCTCGCTGGACGTGACGATGTCGGAGATCGCCGGCCGGGCCGGCGTGTCGTCGGCACTGGCGCATCACTATTTCGGCGCCAAGGACGAGCTGCTGTTCGCGACGATGCGGCACATCTTGACGGAGCTCAATATCGACACCAGGCGCGCGCTTCACACCGCCGGCACAGCGCGTGAGCGCGTCTCATCCGTGGTCGCGGTCAGCTTCTCCGATGACCAGTTCCAAGCTGAGATCATCGCCGCCTGGCTTGCCTTCTATGTCGAGGCGCAGAAATCGACCGAGCTGCGGCGGCTGCTGCGCATCTATGCGCGGCGGCTGCATTCCAACCTGATGAGCGGGCTGACCGGCATCCTGCCCAGGGCCGAGGCCGACCGCGTGGCGGAAGCGACCGCCGCGCTGATTGACGGGCTCTATATCCGCCGCGCGCTGAAGGACGGCGTGCCGGACGCGCAGACCGCGATCGCGCTTGTGGAAGACTATCTCGAAACCAAGCTCAACGGACGGAGCATGCCTTGACCACCCGGCGACCCAATTTCCTGATCGTCATGGTCGATCAGCTCAACGGCACGTTCTTCCCAGACGGCCCGGCCGAGTTCCTGCATGCCCCCAATCTGAAGGCGCTGGCCCAGCGCTCGGCGCGCTTCGCCAACAACTATACCGCCTCGCCGCTCTGCGCGCCGGGCCGCGCCTCCTTCATGAGCGGGCAACTGCCGTCGCGCACCCAGGTCTATGACAACGCCGCGGAATTCGCTTCCTCGATCCCGACCTACGCGCATCATCTGCGCAGCGCCGGCTATCACCCGGTGCTCTCCGGCAAGATGCATTTCGTCGGTCCGGACCAGTTGCACGGTTTCGAGGAGCGGCTGACCACCGACATCTACCCGGCCGATTTCGGCTGGACGCCGGACTACCGCAAGCCCGGCGAGCGCATCGACTGGTGGTACCACAATCTGGGTTCGGTCACCGGCGCCGGCGTCGCCGAGATCACCAACCAGATGGAATATGACGACGAGGTCGCCTTCCATGCGACGCAGAAGCTCTATGAGTTCGCCCGCGTGTCGGACGATCCGGCGAGCCGGCCATGGTGCCTGACCGTCTCCTTCACCCATCCGCACGATCCCTATGTCGCGCGGCGCAAATACTGGGACCTCTACGAGGACTGCCCGGCGCTGGAGCCGGAGGTGGGCTTCATCCCCTACGACAGCCAGGATCCGCATTCAAAGCGGCTCTACAAGGCGTCCGACTACGACAGTTTCCACATCACGCCCGAGCAGATCCGCCGCTCGCGGCGCGGCTATTTCGCCAATATCTCCTATCTCGACGACAAGCTCGGCGAGTTGCTCTCGGTGCTCGAACGCACGCGCATGGCGGACGACACGATCGTGCTGTTCTGCTCCGACCATGGCGACATGCTGGGCGAGCGCGGCCTGTGGTTCAAGATGTGCTTCTACGAGGGCGCGGCGCGCGTGCCTTTGATGATGGCCGGCAAAGGCATTAAGGCGGGACTGATCGAGACGCCCGTCTCCAATCTCGACGTGGCGCCGACGCTCTGCGACCTCGCCGGCATCGACATGAGCGGCATCGCGCCGTGGACGGACGGCCAGTCGCTGCTGCCGCTTGCCTGCGGCAAGGAGCGCTTGGCGCCGGTGCTGATGGAGTATGCGGCCGAGGGCTCCTACGCGCCGATGGTGGCGATCCGCGAGGGCAAATACAAATTCGTTCATTGCGAGCTCGATCCGCCGCAGCTCTTCGATCTCGACGCCGATCCGCGCGAGCTCGACAATCTCGGCGCTAACCCGGCTTACGCCGATCTGGTTTCGGCCTTCATGGAAAAGGTTCGCGTGCGCTGGAACATGGCGGACTTCGACGCTGCCGTGCGCGAAAGCCAGGCGCGTCGCTGGGTCGTCTACCCGGCGCTGCGCAACGGCGCCTACTACCCGTGGGAGTTCCAGCCGCTGCAGAAGGCATCGGAACGCTACATGCGCAATCACATGAACCTCGACAATCTCGAGGAGAGCAAACGGTATCCGAGAGGCGAATGATGGCAGACATTCTCGTCCCACCGCTTGATCATCTGAGGCAGGCCTATGCCGTCACCTCGACGGCCACGCAGGTGACGCCGCTCCTGGAGTCGGCGGCTTTGGCCAGGGAAACCGGCGCGGCGCGCGTCTTCGTCAAGCCGGAGTCGCTGCAATGGGCCGGCTCCTTCAAGGTGCGCGGCGCCTATTGGCGGCTGAAGCGGCTTTCGCCGGATGAAGCGAAGAAGGGCGTGGTGGCCTACTCCTCCGGCAATTTCGCGCAGGGGCTGGCGGCCGCCGGCCAGGCGCTGGGCATTCCGGTCACCATCGTCATGCCGATCGACGCGCCGGCCGCAAAACGTGACGCGACCGCGGGCTATGGCGCGCGCGTGGTGCTGACCGACCATGGCGACCGCGCCCGCGAGGAGGTTGCGGCCGCCAAGGCGCGCGAGATCGCCGAGACCGAGCACCTCACCTTGCTGCATCCCTTCGACGATCCGGAGATCGTCGCCGGCCAGGCCGGCGCCGGGCTGGAAGCGCTCGACCAGTTGGGCGCGAAGAAGGCGCATGCCGACCTGGTGTTCTGCTCGGTCGGCGGCGGCGGGCTGATCGGCGGCGTATCGCTCGCCTTCCACTATCTGTCACCCAAGACCGAGATCATCGCCGTCGAGCCGGAGGGTTTCAACGGCATGGGCTCATCGCTGGCGCATGGCGCGATCGAGACGATGCCGATCGGACCGAAATCGATCTGCGACGGGTTGATGGCGCGCAAGCCCGGCGATGCGCCCTTCGCGGCCGTCAGCGCCGCCGGCGTGCGCGGCGTCACCGTCGACGACGCCTCGGTGCGGCGGGCGATGAAGATCGCCTTCGAGCGGATGAAGCTGGTGCTGGAGCCTTCGGGCGCGGCGTCGCTCGCCGCCTTTCTCGGCGGCAAGGTGGATGTGGCGGGAAAAACCGTCCTTGTGGTTGCAACCGGCGGCAATGTCTCGCTCGCCGATTTTATGGCGCATATGAACAATGCTTGAAGCGGATTTCGTCATTATCGGCTCCGGCTCCGCCGGTTCGGCCATGGCCTATCGGCTGTCGGAAGACGGCAAGCACTCGGTGATCGTCATTGAGTTCGGCGGCACCGATATGGGGCCGCTGATCCAGATGCCGTCGGCGCTGTCGATCCCGCTCAATATGAGCCTCTACGACTGGGGTTTCGCCAGCGAGCCGGAGCCGCATCTCGGCGGTCGCGTGCTGGCGACGCCGCGCGGCAAGGTGATCGGCGGCTCGTCCTCGATCAACGGCATGGTCTATGTGCGCGGCCATGCGCACGACTTCGACCATTGGGCAGAACAGGGTGCGACCGGCTGGGGCTTCGCCGACGTGCTCCCCTACTTCAAGCGCATGGAGGATTCCGACGGCGGCGAGGATGGCTGGCGGGGCCACGGCGGACCATTGCACGTGCAGCGCGGCACACGGAAGAATCCGCTCTATGGCGCCTTTGTCGAGGCAGGCCGCCAGGCGGGCTTCGAACTCACCGACGACTACAACGGCTCCAAGCAGGAAGGCTTCGGGCCGATGGAGCAGACCATTCTTGGCGGCCGCCGCTGGTCGGCGGCGAACGCCTATCTGAAGCCGGCTCTCAAACGCAGGAATGTGAGCCTGGTCAAAGGCTTCGCCCGGCGCGTGGTGATCGAGAATCAACGCGCGATCGGCGTCGAGATCGAAGCTAACAAAAAGATTCAGGTCGTTAAGGCGCGGCGTGAGGTGATCGTCGCGGCGTCGTCGATCAACTCGCCGAAGATCCTGATGCTGTCCGGCATCGGTCCGGGCGCGCATCTGCAGGAGAACGGCATAAAGGTGATCGCCGACCGTCCAGGTGTCGGCGCCAATCTGCAGGATCATCTGGAACTCTATATCCAGCAGGAATCGACCAGGCCGATCACGTTGAACTCGGTGCTCAACCCTTTCTCCAAGGCATTGATCGGCGCGCAGTGGCTGTTCTTCAAGAGCGGCCTCGGCGCCACCAACCATTTCGAGGCGGCCGCTTTCGTGCGTTCGCAGGCCGGCGTCGACTACCCCGATATCCAGTATCACTTCATCCCGGCGGCGGTGCGCTATGACGGCAAGTCAGCGGCGAAGTCGCATGGTTTCCAGGCGCATGTCGGACCGATGCGTTCGAAGTCGCGCGGTTCAGTGACGCTGCGCTCGCCGGATGCGAAGGCGAAGCCGGTGATCCGCTTCAACTACATGTCGCATCCTGACGACTGGAGCGAGTTCCGCCACTGCATCCGGCTGACGCGCGAGATCTTTGGCCAGAAGGCTTTCGATGGCTTTCGCGGCAAGGAGATTTCGCCGGGCTCTCATGTGCAGACCGATGACGAGCTCGACGCCTTCATACGCGACCATGCCGAGAGCGCCTACCATCCCTGTGGCACCTGCCGGATGGGACGCGCCGACGATTTGACCGCCGTCGTCGATCCGGAGTGCCGGGTGATCGGCGTCGAGGGGTTGCGCGTCGCCGATTCCTCGATCTTCCCGCGAGTGACCAACGGCAACCTCAACGCCCCCTCGATCATGACCGGCGAAAAGGCGTCCGACCATATCCTCGGCCGCACGCCGCTGGCGCCATCCAACCAGGAACCCTGGATCAATCCGCGCTGGCAGGTGGCGGACCGATAGGGCATTGTCGGGCTGACCGCCCTCCCGGCGAACAGAGTTGGAGAAAGCCATGCGTGCCCAGCCGACCGCATCGCACTATGTCAACGGCCGCTATATCGAGGATGAGGGCGGCACGCCGCTGCCGGTGATCTATCCGGCAACCGGCGAGACCATCGCCACCCTGCATTCGGCGACGCCGAATGTGCTGGAGCTGGCGATCGAGGCGGCCCGCTCCGCGCAGCCGGCTTGGGCGCGGCTGAAGCCCGTCGAGCGCGGCCGCATCCTGCGCCGCGCCGCCGACATTCTGCGCGCACGCAACGCCGATCTCGCCCGCATCGAGACGCTCGACACCGGAAAGGCGATCCAGGAGACGCTGGTGGCGGATGCGCCTTCGGCGGCGGATTGCCTGGAATATTTCGCCGGCGCGGTCGCCGCCTTCAATGGCGAGATGATCGATCTCGGCGGGCCTTTCGCCTATACGAGGCGCGAGCCGCTCGGCGTGTGCGTCGGCATCGGCGCCTGGAACTATCCGATCCAGATCGCCGGCTGGAAGTCGGCGCCGGCCTTGGCCATGGGCAACGCCATGGTGTTCAAGCCTTCGGAGAACACGCCGCTTTCGGCGCTGGCGCTGGCCGAGATCTACAGCGAGGCGGGTTTGCCGGATGGCCTGTTCAATGTCGTGCAAGGCTATGGCGATGTCGGCGCCGGCCTCGTCGGGCATGACGTCGTGGCAAAAGTTTCGGTGACCGGCTCGGTACCGACCGGCCGCAAGGTGCTGTCGCTCGCCGGCTCCAAGATGAAGCACGCGACGATGGAGCTCGGCGGCAAGTCGCCGCTCATCGTCTTCGACGATGCCGAGCTCGAGAACGCCATCGGCGGCGCCATGCTCGGCAATTTCTATTCGACCGGGCAGATCTGCTCGAACGGCACGCGCGTCTTCGTGCAGAAAGGCCTGCATGACCGCTTTGTCGAGCGGCTGGTCGAGCGGACCAAGAAGATCCGCATCGGCGATCCGCTCGATCCGGAAACGCAGATGGGGCCGCTGGTCAACAGGCTGCAGCAGGAGAAAGTCGTCTCGTACATCGAAGCCGGCAAGCAGGACGGCGCTCAGCTCGCCTGCGGCGGCAACGTGCCGTCGCTGCAGGGTTTCGACGGCGGTTTCTTCATCGAGCCGACCGTGTTCACCGGCGTCACCGATACGATGCGCATCGCGCGCGAAGAGATTTTCGGACCGGTGATGAGCGTCTTGAAATTCGACAGCGAGGACGAGGTGATCGAGCGCGCCAACGACACCGAGTTCGGGCTGGCGGCCGGCGTGTTCACGCGCGACCTGCCACGCGCGCATCGGGTGATCGCCGAGCTGCAGGCCGGCACCTGCTGGATCAACGCCTACAATCTGACCCCGGTGGAAATGCCCTTCGGCGGCGTCAAGCAGTCCGGCATCGGCCGCGAGAACTCGCTTGCCGCGCTGGCGCATTATTCCCAGCTCAAGGCGGTTTATGTCGAGACGGGTGACGTGGCGGCGCCTTATTGATGTCGCGATCCGTTTCGGCAGATCAGCGCGCTGTACTCCTCGCCCCGGTTTGCCACAACCTTGCCGGCGGCGCCGAAGGCAAACGAGGCCAAGATGGCGGGTGAAGCCAAGGACAAGCGAGCCGTCGTGTTGCCGCTGCTGCTCGGCTTCAACGGCGGCTATGTCGACCCGATGGGTTTCCTGGCGCTCCAGGGGCTGTTTACCGCGCATGTCACCGGCAACTTCGTGACGCTCGGCGCCTCCCTTGCGCTCGGCACGTCAGGCGCCCTGTCGAAGCTGCTGGCGCTGCCGGTCTTTTGCGCTGTTGTCATCCTCAGCCGGCTGTTGTCGAACGCGCTGCGACACCGGGAAGCGCCGGTCTTTCGTTACCTGCTGACGATCAAGCTCGTATTGCTGATCGCAGCCGCCGTTCTGGCGGTCCGGCTCGGACCTTTCCCCGATGGCGACCATTGGGCCGCCATCGTAACGGGAATGATCTTGGTTTCGGCCATGGCGGTGCAGAACGCCGCGCATCGCGTCCATCTCGCCAGCCTGCCGCCTTCGACACTGATGACGGGCACCACGACCCAGATCATGCTTGACCTGGCCGACCTGATCTACGGCTCGTCGGCCGAAAATACTGCCGCGTCACGCTGGCGCTTCGCGCGGATGTCGGGCATGGTGGCCGTCTTCGCTCTCGGATGCGGAACGGCCGCGCTGCTCCATGTGCAGATCGGTGTCTGGTCGTTTGCGGCGCCGCCGGTCGTCGCGCTGCTGTCGCTGATTGTGCGCGGAAGCGCGACGCCATGACGACGATGTTTGATCGGGCCGTGCCGAACCGGCTCACCCCTTCTGCGCCGTCCCGTCCAGATATTGCGTCAGCGCGTAGACCAGATGATAGAAGATGCTGGCGGGCACCTCGGTCGCCAGTGAGCGGCCGCGCTCGTCGATGCGGTCGATCCAGAGACCGAGCGGCGCCGGGTCGATGTGCCAGCGAAACAGGCGACCGACGCGCGCCTCGATCTCGGGCTTGAGGTCCGGCCCGCCCGACCCGTCCAGCGCGATCGCCGCCTTGATCGCCTCGGCCTGGGGCCAGCTTCGCGAGACTGTGTCGAGGGGCAGACCCTGGCGCGAGACCGCGCCATAGGCGAGGCCGGTGGAGCGGTTGAGGCCGTTGGCAATGGCCGAGGCATAGAGCTTGCGGGCGAAGGCGGTGAGCTCGCTCTGGCCGCTGCGGGCGGCGAAATCGACCAGCAGGGACGCCCATTCGAAATGATGGCCGGGCTCGGTCCAGCTCCCCTTCTCACCCGCGGCCGGCTTCCAGCCCTTGTCGAAATACTCGCCAACCGTCCAGCTTTCGGCATCGAAGAAATGGCTGCGGAAGAGATCGATGATGCGCGCGGCGCGGCGCAGATAGGCGCGCTCGCCCGTCGCCTTGTGCCAGGCGAGGAAGGCCTCGAGCAGATGCATATGGGGGTTGGAGCGCCGCTCCTCCGCCCCATCGGAGGTTTCCAGAAAACCGGTCATGCGGCTGTCTTCCAGATGCGCGTCGAGGAAGGCAAACGTCTCCTCGCCGAGCCGCAACGCATCTGGATGGCCCGACATGTGGGCGTGCGCCAGCGCCAGAAGAACGCAGGAATGATCGTAGGCGTCCTCGACAGGATCGGCGACCGAGCCATCGATGTTGAGCGTGCGCACCCAGCCGCCGCGCTTCGTTCGGCCCTGACCTGCCATGAAGTCGATGCCGTGGGCGATCAGCCTGTCCGCCGGACCGTCCCAGCCACGCTCCTTGGCCACCGCAAAGGCGTAGACCTGGCGCGCCTGGGTGCGCATTCGCTTGGGTTTCATCAACGGCGCGGCGTCGAAGCCGAGGGCCTCGTGGAAGCCGCCATGGCGCTCATCGACGCCGACCGTCGACCACAGCGGCAGCGTCTCCTCGATCAGCCAATGGCGCACGCGCCTGCGCCAGGCGCCGCTCTCGATGACGCGGTCATGCGCCGGCGTGAACCGCGTCTCCAGCCGGCCGGATTTCTCCAGCTGCTCGACGATCTTCTTGACGTGCTGGCTGTGGCTGACCGGCGCGACGAAGGTGGCGTCGGCCGTCGAGACGATAGCGACATCCTTCATGCCGATCGCCGAAAGCAAACGGCCATCGCCGCGGATATAGGAGTTTTCGCAATCGATGGCGACGACATCGCCGAGGATGACGTTGCCGTCCTTGTCGGACGGGCCGACATCAAGCAGCGACTGCCAGGAGCCGAGGTCGTTCCAACGGAAGCCGGCCGGCACCATAGCGATGCCCTTGGCGCGCTCCATGATGGCATAGTCGATCGAGGTCAACGGGATCTCGGAATAAAGGTCCAGCGGCATATAGAGGCCCGAGAGATCGCTGGTCGCGGCCTTGTAGGCAGCCTCGGTCGCCTGCCAGATTTTCGGCTCATAGGCCGCGAAGGCGTCGCGCATGGCGCCGGCGCGGAATAGGAAGATGCCGGTGTTCCAGTAGAAATTGCCGGCGTCGAGATAGGCCTGTGCGGTGGCGAGATCCGGCTTCTCGACAAAGCGCGAGACGTCGAACACGCCGCCCCTGTCCGCCCCGACCTCGATATAGCCATATCCGGTCTCGGGCTGGGTTGGCTTGAGGCCGAACACTACTAGCCGCCCGGCATTTGCCGCGGCCGCGCCCGCCTCGATGCTTTGCCAGAACTGAGCGGTCGTCGAGATCTCATGGTCGGACGGCACCACCAGCACCAGCTCGTCGCCATATTCGGAGAGCGTGCGTAGGCTGGCCAGCGCGACGGCGGCGGCCGTATTGCGGCCCGTCGGCTCGAACAACGGTCCGCCGCCCTTGAGATCAACGCCGGCAAGGTCGGCATGGACGCGCTCGGCGTGACGCTCCGCGGCGATCAGGAAGATCGGCGTCTCGCCGTCCGGCCGCGCCGCCAGCCGGCGCAAGGTCCTGGCCAGCATCGAGCCATCGCCGGAAAAATCATGGAACTGCTTGGGGTTGTCCTCGCGCGACAGCGGCCACAGCCGCGACCCGACGCCGCCACTCATGACGAAACTGACGATGCGCTGAGGCAAGATTCGGGACTCCAGGCGGCCGGAGAACTCGTTTTAGCGGGGTCATGGTTGGTCACACAAGGCTGGAACTCGCCTTTCGCGAACTGCCTCAACCCGCTACCGCCCCGACCGGCAAGACGAAAGCCGACGAAATGCGACAGAAGTGCTGCCATTGCCGCTTGCAGTATCGAAAAGCGGCGGCTATAAGCCCGCCGTCTGGTCACGGAGTGTAGCGCAGTCTGGTAGCGCACCTCGTTCGGGACGAGGGGGTCGCAGGTTCAAATCCTGCCACTCCGACCAGAGGAAACAAGCACTTGGCTTTCCCGAAAACGCTATCCGCCTGAAGCAGGACTGCCGTCAATCATCGCCATAATCTCGTGGGCAGACGGCGCTGTAATTCCATCGCGTCGTGGAGAGCGCGGCCAATCTCGATGACCTGGAGCGTCCTCCGATAAAGAAGGAAGTGGCGCGGTCGCAAGACGGGCCATGTTCGGTACGCGCGCGGTCCCGACGGTAGCGCAGGTGGTAGCTACGGATATCGTTCCCCAGCTCCCCGCGGGCAATGCTGCCCACCCGCTCGGGATCGGCGGCAATGTCGCGCAGGGCCACGATCAACAGCCGTTCGTAACGGACACGCGCGACTTCGCCGAAATTGACTTCCGTGTGGGCGAGTATCTGGACGATGTCTTCCTTTGCGGCCCCGGAAGCCGGTATAGGGCCATGGTCTTACAAGCCGGCTTTTTTCGCGCGTGCGCTTGCCTGTTGTCCCAGGCTGCTCATGAATTCTTCAAGGCCGTCCTTGGCAAAATCCTCGAACCGACCTTGTTCGATGTTGTGAAAGCCGATGTTAGCAGCCTCCCTGAGTACCGCGAGCTTTGCCGCCTCCTTCGCCTCGCGCTGCTCGAGCAGCCGCAAGCCGTCACGCAACACCTCGCTTGCGTTCTGATAACGCCCGGTTTTCACCAGCCGATCGATCACTTCTTCGAAGTGTTCCGTCAGCACAACATTGCGTGTCGGCATCGCGATATCGGCTCCAATTCAACAGGCATGATTTAGGCATATGGCATATTATGCCAACAGCTGGCGAGCACGACAGGCTGATCTTCGGAAAACAGAATCGTGCGACAACGCTCGACAATGGTTTCTCACTTTGGCCTAATGGCTGTCCGCTTTGCTCGGGAATGCGTGGGACGGCAGAACAGTGAACCAGGGTTGAGAGCATGAAGTTCACGCCGACGGCCATTCTACCGATTCTCGCATTCCTCCTGTCCACGGCAGGCTGCTCATCGACCACCGCGTCGATCAGCCCGGCGAAATACGAAGAGATGAACTGCGCCGAGCTCAACAATGCGGTGGGCGACACCGCGACGGATATTTCGCGCACCGCAATCGCCCGCGGCAAAGTCGTCAGCACCAGCGTGCCGAATTGGCTGCTCGGCGGCGAACGTGTGAAGACAGTGGTTGCCAATCGCGAAACCGCCCGGATCGAACGGCTACAGCTACAACAGCAGGTGATCGTGGCGACGCGGAGCCAGAGGTGCCCATCCGCGCAGTAAGCCGGCGCCCGGTCGGGCTCGCCCGGCCTCAAGCGCTGATACGGAATCGTGTCGAATCGATCGCCGCGTTCATCAGCGTCTGGGTGTAGGCCTCGCGCGGATTGTCGAAGATCTCCTGCGTCGGGCCTTCCTCGACGATCTTTCCCTGCTTCATGACGATGATGTAGTCGGCCATGGCGCGCACCACCGCGAGGTCGTGGCTGATGAAGAGGTAGGACAGCTCGTGGTCGGCCTGCAGCTTGCGCAGCAATTCCACGATCTGCTTCTGCACCGAGCGGTCGAGCGCCGAGGTCGGCTCGTCCAGCACCACCACTTTCGGCTTCAGGATCATGGCGCGGGCAATGGCGATGCGCTGACGCTGCCCGCCGGAGAATTCATGCGGATAGCGGTTGCGGGCGTTGGGATCGAGGCCTACCTCGCGCAGCGCCTCTACGGCGCGCTGGTCGCGCTGCTTGCCGGTCAGCGAAGGCTCATGCACCAGAAGGCCCTCGGTGATCACCTGGCCGACGGTCATGCGCGGGGACAGCGAACCGAACGGATCCTGGAACACGAGCTGCAATTCGCGCCTCAGCGGCCGCATCGCCTGACGATCGGCTTCTGAGATGTCGCGGTCGCCGAAGCGGATGATGCCGTCGCTGGGCAAGAGCCTGAGCAGCGCGCGGCCGAGCGTCGACTTGCCGGAACCCGACTCGCCGACGATGCCGATCGTCTGGTTGCGCTTCAGCCGGACCGATATCTTGTCCACCGCGCGCAGCATCAGCGGCTCGCCGCCGAGGAAGCCGCCGCCGATCTTGAAGACCACCTCGACATTGCGGCCTTCGAGCAGCACCGGCGCGTTGGCCGGCGGCGGCGCCTTGCTGCCGGTCGGCTCGGCCGCGAGCAGCATTTTGGTGTAGGCATGCTGCGGATTGGCGAAGAGCGCTTCCGCCGCGCCCTCCTCCACCACTTCGCCCTGGCGCATGACATAGACCCGGTCGGCGAAACGGCGCACGATGCCGAGGTCGTGGGTGATGAAGACGATTGCCATGCCGAGCTTGCGCTGCAATTCGGCCAGCAGCATCAGGATCTGCGCTTGGATGGTGACGTCGAGCGCTGTCGTCGGCTCGTCAGCGATCAGGATGTCGGGATCGTTGGCGAGAGCCATGGCGATCATGACGCGCTGACGCTGGCCGCCCGACATTTCGTGCGGATAGGATTTCATGCGCCGCTCGGGATCGGGGATGTGCACCAGCCGCAAAAGCTTCAGCGCTTCTTCGCGCGCCGCCGGTCCCGAGAGCCCGCGGTGGCGGCGGATCGGCTCGATCAGCTGGTTGCCGATGGTGTAGAGCGGGTCGAGCGAGGTCATCGGCTCCTGGAAGATCATGCTGATCTTGCGGCCGCGCACCTTGTTGAGCTCGCTCTTTGACAGGGTCAGAAGGTTCTGGCCGCGGTAGCCGACATGGCCGGTCGCCTCGCCATTGGAGGACAAGAGGTTCATCGCCGCCATCATCGTCTGGCTCTTGCCGGAGCCGGATTCGCCGACGACGGCGACGGTTTCGCCGGCATTGACCTTGATGTTGATACCCTTGACCGCCTCCACCGTGCCGTCGAGGGTCCGGAAGCGGACGCGTAGGTCCTTGACTTTGAGGATCGTTTCGGTGGCCATGTCAGCGGTCCCCATCTTATCGATCCTTTGGATCGAGCGCGTCGCGCAGGCCGTCGCCGACGAAATTCAGGGCAAACAGCGTCGAGACGAGGAAGAAAGCCGGGAACAGCAGCAGCCAGTTGGCGTAGCCGATGTTCTTGGCGCCGACCGAGATCAACACGCCCCAGCTGGTCATCGGCTCCTGCACGCCAAGGCCCAGGAAGGAAAGAAAACTTTCCAGGATGATGACCTGCGGCACAAGCAGCGTCATGTAGATGACGACCGGCCCAAGCAGATTGGGGATGACATGGCGCAGCAGGATGCCGCGCTGGCCGACGCCCATCGCTTCTGCCGCCTGTACATATTCCTGCCTGCGGATCGACAGGGCCTGACCGCGCACGATGCGCGCCATGTCGAGCCACAGCACAGCGCCCACCGCCAGGAACATCAGCACGAAATTGCGACCGAAGAACACCACCAGCATAATGACGAAGAAGATGAAGGGCAGCGAATAGAGCACGTCGACGATGCGCATCATCACCTCGTCAACCCGACCGCCGGCGAAGCCTGCGGTCGCGCCGTAGATGACGCCGATGACGCCGGCGACGACGCCGGCAAGCAGGCCGATGGCGAGCGAAATGCGCCCGGCCATCAGTGTTCGCGAAAGCAGGTCGCGGCCGGTGTTGTCGGTGCCGAAGTAGAAATATTGCTGCTTGACGGCCGAGCTCATCGTCACTTCGCGGCCGTCGGGCGACTTGTTCTCGATCCTGGTGTCGTCGAAAGCGTCGGAACGGTCGAGATAGCGGATGTTGCGATCGTCGATTGGCCTGGCCGACGTGACGGTGACGACGACGCGGTTGCCGTCCTGGTGCCATTCCTTGATGTCGGCGCGCATGCGCTTGATGGCATCGGTGAGCGCACCCTGGATCATGTCGGGCTTCGGATAGGCCGAGAGGCTCGGCGGCATGCGCACATAGTCGCCGTAGATGGTGGTGTATTCATGCGGAACGACCATTGGGCCGAACACGCTGATGACGGCGATGAAGGCCAGGTAGTAGAGGCTGAACATGGCGGCGCGGTTGCGCTTCAGCCGCGCCCAGGCATTGCCCCAGAGCGAGCGGCCGACGATCGGCTCCGGCACGGCGACGGCAAGCTCAGTCATAGCGCACCCTCGGATCAACGACCGCGTAGAGAAGATCGACGATCAGGTTGAAGACGATGGTGAAGAGCGCGATCACCACCACGGTTCCCATGACCAGCGTGTAGTCGCGGTTGAGCGCCGCATCGACGAAGTAGCGGCCGACGCCGGGGATGGAAAATATCGTCTCGACAATGATCGAGCCGGTGAGCAGGGCCGCGGCTGCCGGGCCGGTGAAGGAGACGATCGGCAGCACGGCGCCGCGCAGCGCGTGCTTGACCACCACCGACCAGTCGGAGAGACCGAGAGCGCGGGCGGTGCGGATGTGGTGGGAGCGCAGGCTCTCGATCATCGAGCCGCGCATCAGGCGGGCGACGATGGCGATCTGCGGCAAGGCCAGGGTCAGCACCGGGCCGACCTTGTTGATCAAGGCGCCATCGCCCCAGCCGCCGATCGGCAAAAGCTTCCAGGACAGCCCGAAGACAAGCTGGATCACCGGCGCGATGACAAAGGTCGGGATGGTGCTGCCGGCAGTGGCCAGGGCGATCACCGAATAGTCGGCGATTTTGTTCTGGTTGAGCGCCGCGATCGTACCCAGGATCGAGCCCACAATCAGCGCCAGCACCAATGCCGACGTGCCGAGCTGAACGGAGATCGGCAGGCCCTTGGCGAAGAGTTCGGTGACGGTGAAATCCGGCAAATTGTAGCTTGGGCCGAAACTGCCGCGGAAAAGATTGCCGAGATAGTGAAGATATTGCAGCCAGAGCGGATCGTTGAGGCCGAACTGGGCTTCAAGATTGGCCCTGATCTCGGGGCTCAGGCCCCTCTCCTGGTTGAACGGGCCGCCAGGGGCGACGCGGATCAGGAAGAACGCCACCGTCACGATGACGAACAGCGTCGGGATGGCGGTCAACAGCCGCCGGAAGACATAACGCAGCATCGGCGCCCCGCTTCAGCCAGGGCGACGGCTCTCCAGACGAGATCGTGGCGCGCTGGCATCTCTGATCTTCGCACCGGGGCACTCGAAAATCCAATCCGACTTTCGGTCCGGCACGACGACAGACCGCGAGCGCCGCTCTCAAAAAGAGAGCGGCGACACGGCCAAGGTTACTTATCAGTCCTTGGAGATGAAGCGGGACGGATGAATGTCCATCACATTGTCGTCGAAGCCATGCACCTTCGAGGACACGATGTCGTGGTAGCTGTAGTAGAGCAGCGGGATCGCGCCGACGTCGTCGACCAGGATGCGCTCGGCTGCGGCGAGGTCCTTCATGCGCTCCTCGGGCTTGCCGCCGGCGGCTGCCGCCTTGTCCATCGCGGCTTCGTAAGCCGGGCTGTTGTAGCTCGAGTAGTTGTTACCGCTCGCCTTGCGCGAGATGCCGAGGAAGGTCTCCGGATCCTTGTAGTCGGCGATCCAAGCTGCGCGGGCCACGTCGTAGTTGCCCTTCTGCTCGAGGAAGGCATAGTGGGTCTTGGTGTCGGTGTTCAGCAGCGTCACCTCAACGCCGAGCGGCTTCAGCTGTTCCTGGATGGCGACCGCCGTGTTCTTATGGTTCTCCGAGGTGTTGTAGCGGATCTCCATTTTCAGCGGATGCTCGGCCGTATAGCCGAGCTTCTCCAGGATTTTCTTGGCCTCGTCCTCGCGGTCGATCTGCGGCGTGTCGGCGTATTTGGCCAATGCCGGCGTGTAGCCTTCGATCCCCGGAGGCACCATCGAATATCCAGGCAGCATGGAGTTCTGCCAGACCTTCTCAGCGAGAAAGTCGCGATCGATCGCCATCGAGATGGCGTTGCGCAGCTCGACATTGTCCCAAGGCGCCTTGTCGGTCTTGATCGCAAAATAATAGGTGCCGAGATATGGCCCGACACGGACCTGATCACCGAATTTGGTCTTGAGATCGGCGAGCTGTTCGGTCGGCAGGTCACCATAGCTGTCGAGCTCGCCGGCCTCGAATCGCTTCATTGCCGAAGAGCGATCCTCGGTCGGGATGTAGTTGACCACGTCGAGCTTGACGCTCGCGGCGTCCCAGAACTTCGGGTTCTTGACCAATTTCATATGATCGTTGGGAACCCACTCCGCCAGCGTGTAGGCGCCGTTCGAGACCAGCTTGCCCGGCTTGATCCAGTCGGCGCCGAGCTTGTCCATGGAAGCCTTGTTGACCGGATAGGTCGCCTGGTGCGTCAGCATCTCCAGGAAGTACGGCGTCGGAGCCTTCAGCGTGACTTCAAGCGTGTTGGCGTCGATCGCCTTCACGCCCATGTCCTCGGCCTTGCCTTTCTTGGTGTTGAAGTCCTCGGCACCCTTCACCGGGTAGAGCATCGAAGCGTATTCCGCAGCGGTGGCCGGATCTTCGAGCCGATGGAACGAATAAACGAAGTCGTCCGCCGTCACCGGGCTGCCATCCGACCAGAGGCCGTCCTTGCGCAGCTTGAAGGTGTAGACGGTGCCGTCGTCGGACACCGTCCAGCTTTCGGCGGCGCCCGGAATGAGGTTCGTCTTCTGGTCATGCATGACGAGGCCCTGGAACAGGTCGCGTATGATATCGGCCTCGTAGGTCGTCGACGTCTTGTGCGGATCGACCGTCTCCGCCTCCGCGGCGCTGCCGCGGTTGTAGACGGTTTCGGCGAAAGCATGGGTATAAAAGGAGCCCGTGGCCAGAGCCAAGGTGGTGGCGAACGCCGTCGCCTTCAGCATGTCTTTCAGCATGAAGTTCTCCCTGTCGGCGCAGCCCCTCAGCCGCGCCTTTCTTAAGTGTTGACGCCCCGGAACCGTTGAAACGGCCCCTTTCAGGCGTGCCGCCGGTCCCTTCCGGCTGCTGGTGGCTGGAGACTAGACAGAGCGGAATCTTATTTCAACCATTGCCTGCTTGACGCAAAGTGAGCGTTAGCACGCTAAAACAGCGGAAACTAATGTTCTAAACCTTACTTCAACTTGGCACACCCGTCGGTTGTTCGACGCGTTTTCTGTTTTTGCAGGCGGGGTTTGGCATTCTCCGCAACATGCTGAAAAACCGAAAATTCCTTGCTTCGTGCTGTCGTTTCCGGGCGGATGCCACGGGCACATCGGCAGTCGAATTCGCCATGCTTGCGCCGGTCTTCATCCTGCTTCTGCTCGGCATGGTTGCATACGGAATCTATTTCGGCGCCAGCCACTCAGTGCAGCAGATCGCCGCCGATGCGGCGCGCACTGCGATCGCCGGCCTCAACCAGACCGAGCGGCAGGCACTGGTCACAAATTTCATCGCTCATGACGTCTCGGGCTATCCGTTCGTCGACCCTAACAAGCTGACCGTCAACGCGCAGGACAGTGTCGCCGATGGCAGCCAGTTCGTCGTCTCCGTCACCTACGACGCGCGCAACCTGCCGATCTGGAACCTGTTCAGGACGCTGCCGCTGCCAGGCACGACGATACAGCGCCAGTCGACGATTCGTGTCGGAGGCATATGATGTCCATCAAGGGGGGATTGATGGCGGCAACGAGGAGGCTCGTCGCCGACCGTAGCGCGAATTTCGCCGTCATGACGGCGCTGTGCACGCCGGTGGCGCTGGCGCTGACCGCCTTCGCGATCGACGAAGGTTCCCTTTACAACGAGCGCCGTGCCGCCCAGTCGATCGTCGACCTCGCCGCCATCACCGCGGCCTCGAACATCACCAATGCCCAGCAGGCGGTGCTGACGACGCTCGCCGACAACGGCATCACCTCGGTCGCCGTGCAGCAACAAGGCACCAACGTGGCGCCAACCGCCAGCAAGGCGGTCGTCCAGATCGTGCCGGGGCGCTACACAGGCGTCAGCACCATTGCCGCCGGCAACCGGTTCGAAGCAGGCAAGCTGCCCTACAATGCCGTGCAGGTGTCGCTGAAGAAGCAAGGCACGCTCTATTTCGCCGGCTCGATCATGGCGCCGCCCACACTCGGCACGACGGCAATCGCCAGTGCGCAGCCGCAAGCGGCTTTCTCGGTCGGCTCGCGACTCGCCAGTCTCAACGGCGGCATTCTCAACGCCCTTATCGGCAGCCTTCTCGGCGGCAACATCTCGCTCAGCGTGATGGATTACAATTCGCTGATCTCGGCCGATATCGACGTGCTCTCCTTCGTCGACCAACTTGCCGTGCAGCTCAGGCTGACCGGCGTCTCCTATTCGGACGTGCTCGCTTCGAAGGCGACGGTCGGCCAGATCGCCACCGCCATGGCCAACGTGCCGGGGCTGGACCGTACAGCCAAGATCGCATTGCAGACCATGGCCGCCAGCGCCACCAATACCGTCAAGATTCCGCTCAGCACTCTCGTCGACCTTGGCTCCGTGGGCAGCCTGGGCCTTGGACAGAAACCCGCCGGGCTGTCGGTCGACGCCAGCGCGCTCAGCATGCTGACGGCGGCGGCGGCTTTGGCCAACGGCACGAGCCAGGTCGCGGTCAATCTCGGCGCCACAATACCGGGACTGACATCGACGACGCTTGCCATCGCCATCGGCGAGCCCATCCAGAACTCGCCCTGGCTCGCGGTTGGGGAAGCAGGCACCGTGGTGCGCACGGCGCAGACGCGCATCAAGCTCAATGCCAGCGTCACCGTCGCCAATTCCAATCTCGGCGGCGGCATCAATCTGCTTGCCGTCAACCTGCCGCTCAATGTCGAAGTCGCCTATGCCGAGGCAAAGCTGACCGATATCACCTGTCCGACCGGCCCCTCCAGCATCAAGGTCTCGATCGCCGCGCAACCGGGAGTCGTCGAGGCTCATCTGGCCGACAGCAACGCCAGCGGTTTCGCGGACTTCACCAAGCCGCAATCCTTCTCCGACGCCGAGATCGCGGATGTCAGCCTCAAGCTGTTGCTGATCAACCTCAACCTGCTGCAGATCAAAGGATCGTCAGCCTTTTCAATCACCAACATGGCGCCGACCACGCTGACCTATAGTGCCACCGACATCGCCAACAAGGCGGTCAAGACGGTGTCGACCAAGAACCTGACGCAGTCGCTGACCACATCGCTGGTCAACAACCTGTCGCTTTCGGTCAATGCGCTGGGGCTAGGCCTCGATGTGACCGCCCTGCTCGGCGCGGTCAAGCCGGCGGTGACGACGCTGCTCAACGGCGTGACCGCGCCGGTCGACAGCCTGGTCCACAACGTGCTTGGGGCGCTTGGCGTGCGTGTCGGCGAAGCTGATGTGCGCGTGACCGGAGCGACCTGCGGCCGCTCGGTGCTCGTGCAGTAGGGCGCTATCAGCCAATCCTTCCGACGAAACTGCCCAGGGGCGGCAGGGCCAGCACGCTCTCCTCGACAACACCGCCAAGAACGCCTGCGACATCAACGGCAAGAGCCGTTATCTCGACATCACCGATCTCGGCCGGCAGCGCCCAGTTCGCCGGCTCCGCGGCGAAGTTGAAGACGCACAGCAATCTCTCGTCCTCCTGCTGGCGGATGAAGGCCAGCACGTCGCCCTCGGCCTCGAGAAACCGGATGGAGCCGGCGATCAGCGCCGGACGGCGCCTGCGCAGGGCAAGGATCGAACGGTAGGCCGCGAGCACGGAACCGGCCTCGCCATCCTGAATGTCGACCGCGCGGTCGCGATGCGCCTGCGGCACCGGCAGCCAGGGCTTGGCCGTCGAGAAACCGGCATTTTCCGCCTCTGCCTGCCAGACCATCGGCGTGCGGCAGCCGTCCCTGCCCTTCACGCCTGGCCAGAAGCGGATGCCGACGGGATCGCGCAGATCCTCATAGGCGAGCTCGGCTTCCTCCAGCCCCAATTCCTCGCCCTGGTAGAGGCAGATCGAGCCGCGCAGACATGACAACAGCGCGATCGAGAACTTCGCCACCGCGTCCGGGCTCACGCCGGGCCGCGTCCAGCGGCTGACGTGGCGCACGACGTCATGGTTGGAGAAGGCCCAGCAGACCCAGCCGTCCGGGGCAGTCGTCTCGAACGCCTCGACGCAGCCGCGCACATGAGCTGCGGAAAATTGCGGGCTGAGCAGGTCGAAAGTGTAGCACATCTGCAATTTGTCGCCGCCGGAGACATAGGCGGCGAGCGTCTGCAAGGAACGCTCCTCGTCGCCCACCTCGCCGACCGCGGCGCGGTTCGGATATTCGTCGAGCAGCGCGCGGAAGCGTTTCAGGAAGTCGAGATTCTCGGGGCGCGTCTTGTCGAAAAGATGCTCCTGGAAGGCATAAGTGCTGGTGGCACCGTTGGTGCCGGCGACGCTCGCGGCCAAGGGCGGGTTGTCGCGCAGCCAGCGGTCGTGAACATAGTAGTTGACCGTATCCAGCCGGAAGCCGTCCACGCCGCGCTCCAGCCAGAAGCGCACGGTGTCGAGCAGCGCATCCTGGACGTCCGGATTGTGAAAGTTGAAATCCGGCTGCGCGGCCAGGAAATTGTGCATGTAGTACTGCCGGCGGGTGGCGTCCCACTCCCAGGCGGGGCCGCCGAACAGCGATTGCCAATTGTTGGGCGCGCTGCCGTCCGGCTTCGCATCGGCCCAGACGTACCAGTCGGCCCTGGCGTTGTCGCGGCTGGCGCGGCTTTCGACGAACCATTCGTGCTTGTCGGAAGAATGCGAGATCACCTGGTCGATGATGAGCCTCAGGCCGAGCCGGTGCGCCTCGGCGATGAGCGCGTCGAAATCCTCCAGCGAGCCGAACATCGGATCGACATCGCGGTAATCGGACACATCGTAGCCCATGTCGGCCATCGGCGACTTGAAGAAGGGCGACAGCCAGACGGCGTCGGCGCCGAGCGAAGCGATATGGGCGAGCCGCGCGGTGATGCCCTTGAGATCACCGCTGCCGTTGCCGGTCGTGTCCTGGAAGGAGCGCGGATAGACCTGGTAGATGACGCAGCCGCGCCACCATTCACTCCCCCGCTCCGCATTCTCGTCAGCCATTAGGAACCCCTTCTGCTGCGCGCTTTAACGGCACGTCGCTCGATCATGAAAGTGACGCTGCGTCCGGAGAGTGGTCGCGCGATGTCAGGCTGCCCTTCGATTGCGGGGCGCCATTCAAAACCCTCGCGCGCCGGCAAGGAGAAAACGCATTGGCGTCGGTCGCCGTTGACGAGGATCGCGAGGCGGCCGCCTTCGCTATCGCCGAGCAGCATGACGAGGCGATGTCTACCGGCATCGTTCCAGTCGACCTCGCCGAGCGGCGCGCCGGTCTCGGTGAGCCAGGACACATCAGGGATTTCCGATCCGTCGCCGGGCGCGCCGGTGAGGAAGCATGTGCCCGCCAGCGCGGGAAAAGCCCTGCGCAGCGCCGACAGCGATGCTGTGTATTGCTCCAACGCCTGATCGCGGCCGGCCCAGTCCAGCCAGGTGATGGCGTTGTCCTGCGCATAGGCGTTGTTGTTGCCCTTCTGCGTGCGGCCGAACTCGTCGCCGGCGGTCAGCATGATGGTGCCACGCGAGGCAAAAAGCGTGGCGAGCAAGGCGCGCCGGTCGTTGAAGCGGGCCAGGCTGATCGCCTCGTCGTCCGTTTCCCCCTCGACCCCGTTGTTCCAGGACAGATTGCCGTTATGGCCATCGCCGTTCTGCTCACCATTGGCCTCGTTGTGCTTGCGCTCATAAGCGACGATATCGGCCAGCGTCATGCCATCGTGCGCGGCGATGAAGTTCACAGTCCGACTTGTCGGCTGGCTTTCCGTGGCAAAGACGTCGGAGGAGCCGGCAAGCCGTGTCGCCAGCGCGCCGATCGCGCCGGCATCGCCGCGCCAGAAGCGCCTGATATCGTCGCGGCAACGATCGTTCCATTCCAGATAGGGCGGCCGGAAATTGCCGAGCTGATAGCCGTTCGGACCGATATCCCAGGGCTCAGCGATGAGCACGCGGTCGGCGAGCACGGGATCGCCGGCGATGGCTTGAAGCAGCGGCGCGTCCGGATCGAAGCCGCCATCGACGCGGCCGAGCACCGGCGCCAGATCGAAGCGGAAGCCGTCGACGCCGGCGAAGCGGACGAAGTGGCGGAGCGTGTCGAGCACCATCTCGCGCATCACCGGATGATCGCAGGCGACGGTGTTGCCCGTGCCGGTGTCGTTGACCAGCCGGCCATCCGGCTGGTGCCGGTAATAGGCCAGCGCATCGAGCCCGCGCAGCGACAGCGTCGGTCCGAGCCGGTCGCTTTCGCCGGTGTGGTTGAAGACGAGGTCGAGGATGGTGCCAATGCCGGCGTTGCGCAGCGCGGCGACGGTGTCGCGCAACTCCTTGAGGCCGCCAGGCGACAGGCGCGGGTCGAGCGCCATGAAGGTGACGGGGTTGTAGCCCCAGGCGTTGCTTAAGCCCAATGGCGGCAGGTGCCGCTCGTCGATCGACGCGGTGACCGGCATCAATTCGACGGCCGAGACGCCGAGACGCTTCAGGTGCTCGACGACCGCCGGATGGGCGAGTGCCGCGATGGTGCCCCGCTGCGTTTCCGGCACGTCCGGATGCAGCTTGGTGAGGGAACGGACGTTGAGCTCGTAGATCAGCCCGCCGGGCTGGAAGAGGGGTGGCAAAGGGGCCACGGCCTCAGGCGGCGCTACCACGATCGCCTTGGGCATCAGGGGTGCGGTGTCGGCGCCCTCGTTGCGCTTGGCGGCGAGCCGCCAATGGTATTGGTATGGACGATCGATCTCGACGGCGTAAGGATCGGTGAGAAGCTTGTCCGGGTCAAACCACAGGCCGCGCTCCGGCTCATAGTCGCCGTCGGCGCGAAAGCCGTAGCGGGCGCCGCTGCCAAGGCCGGGGACAAGGAGCGCATGCACGCCCTCCCCTTCCGGCTTCAGCTCCAGCCGATCGAGTTCGAGATTGCCGCTGTCGTCGAAGAGCGAGACCCAGAGGCGCCGCGCCGACGAGGACCAAGCGGCGAAGCGGATGCCTTCGGCGGTGATGGTGGCGCCGAGGGTCATCTAGGCTCCCCCTTCTCCCCTTGTGGGAGAAGGTGTCGCCGAAGGCGACGGATGAGGGGTACTCCAGCCTGGCGATGCCAGCGATCCGTCCAACACCCCTCATCCGTCTCGGCGCTGCGCGCCGATCCACCTGCCCCCACAAGGGGGGAAGGAAAGGAGCAGCGCACGACTCTCCTCAAGTAATCACGCTCGGCTTGTTGCGCCCGGTGTGGCTCTTGATGCCGGCGATGTCGTCGGCGGCGGCGATCAAGTCGGCGAGCGCTTCCTGCGTGTCGAGATCGTGCCTTGCCTTGTCCGGCTCGTAGCGCTCGATATAGACGCGAAGCGTCGCGCCTGAGGTGCCGGTGCCGGAGAGGCGCAGCACGACGCGCGAGCCGCCTTCGAACAATATCCGGATGCCCTGGTTCTTGCTCACCGAGCCGTCGACCGGATCGTGATAGGCAAAATCGTCGGCCTTGGCGATCTTCAGGCCGCGCACGGTCGTTCCAGGCAGCGAGCCGAGCTTTGCGCGCAGCTCATCCACCAGCGCATTGGCGCGGTCGCTCTCGACCTCCTCATAGTCGTGGCGCGAATAATAGTTACGGCCGTAGGTTTCCCAGTGCTCGGTGACGATGTCCTTGCAGCTCTCGCCGCGCGCGGCGAGGATGTTGAGCCACAAAAGCACGGCCCACAACCCGTCCTTCTCGCGCACATGGTTGGAGCCGGTGCCGGCGCTTTCCTCGCCGCAGATGGTCGCCATGCCCGCGTCGAGCAGGTTGCCGAAGAACTTCCAGCCGGTCGGCGTCTCGTAGATGCCGATGCCGAGCTTTTCGGCGACCCGGTCGGCGGCGCCGCTGGTCGGCATCGAGCGGGCGATGCCCTTCAGGCCGTCCTTGTAGCCCGGCGCCAGCCTGGCATTGGCGGCAAGCATCGCGACCGAATCCGAGGGCGTGACGAAGATGCCTTTGCCGATGATCAGGTTGCGGTCGCCGTCGCCGTCGGAGGCGGCGCCGAAATCCGGCGCGTCGGGCCCCATCATCTCGTCATAGAGATGTTTTGCATGCACCAGGTTCGGATCCGGGTGATGGCCGCCGAAATCCGGCAGCGGCTTGAAATTGCGGCAGGTGCCGTCCGGGGCGCCGAGCCGGCGTTCGAGGATCTCCTTGGCATAGGGGCCGGTCACCGCATGCATGGCATCGAAGCGCATCCGGAAGCCCGATTTGAAGAGCTTCCGCAGCGCCTCGAAGTCGAACAGGCTTTCCATCAGCTCGGCATAGTCCTTGACCGGGTCGATGATTTCGACCGTCATGTCGCCTGCCTTGACGGTGCCGATCGTGTCGATGTCGATTTCCCCGATATCGGCGATCTTGAAGTTCTTGATCTCCTTGGACCTGGCGAAGATCGCGTCGGTGATCTTTTCCGGCGCCGGGCCGCCATTGCCGGCATTGTACTTGACGCCGAAATCCTCGTGCGGGCCGCCGGGATTGTGGCTTGCCGACAGGATGATGCCGCCGAACGTCTTGTATTTGCGGATGATGTTGGATGCGGCGGGCGTCGAGAGTATGCCGCCCTGGCCGACCATCACCTTGCCGAAGCCGTTGCCGGCGGCAATGGCGATGGCCTTCTGGATGACCTCGCGGTTGTAGAAGCGGCCGTCGCCGCCGATCACCAGCGTCTTGCCCTCGAAACCTTCGAGTGCGTCGAAGATCGACTGGATGAAGTTCTCGGCATAGTGCTCCTGCTGGAACACAGGCACCTTCTTGCGCAGGCCGGACGTGCCGGGCTTCTGGTCGGTATAGGGTTTGGTGGGGACGGTTTTTATCATGCCTCAGGCAGCCCTTTTCGAAAGCAGCAAGCGATAGAGTTCGACGTATTTTTCGGCGCTCTTGTCCCAGGAGACATCGGCCTTCATGCCCTGGCGCTGGATCGAGGCCCAGGTCGCCGGCCGCGCATGCTGCTCGACCAGCCGCTGGATGGCATGGAGCATGGCGCCGCCATTGTTGGGCGCGAACTGGAAACCGGTGGCGACGCCGGCCGACAAAGCGGCCTCGTTGGCGTCGATGATGGTGTCGGCCAAACCGCCCGTCCTGGCGACGACCGGCACGCAGCCATAGCGCAGGCCATAGAGCTGGGTCAGCCCGCAGGGTTCGAAGCGCGACGGGATGATGATGGCGTCGCAGCCGCCCTGCATGACATGCGACAGCCCCTCGTCGTAACCGATGACGACGCCGACACGGCCGCGATGGCGTGCAGCCGCGGCAAGCAGCGTGCCTTCCAGGCCGGCATCGCCCGAGCCGAGGATGGCGAGGCGGGCGCCGGCGGCGACGATTCCGTCGACGACGGCGGCCAGTATATCCATGCCCTTCTGCCAGGTCAGCCGGCTGACGACGCAGACGATCGGGCTGCCATCCGCCTCCAAGCCGAAGCGCTCTTCGATCGCCTTACGGTTCTTGGCGCGGGCTGCAAGCGTTTCGGCCGAATAATTGGCGACGAGATGCTTGTCCGTCTTGGGATTCCAGATGTCGACATCGATGCCGTTGACGATGCCGTAGAGGTCGGTGGCCCGCATGTTGATCAGGCCATCGAGGCCCATGCCGAATTCGGGCGAGCGGATTTCCTGCGCATAGGTCGGGCTCACCGTGGTGATCGCCCAGGCCGCTTGGAGACCCGCCTTCAGGAAGCCGACGCCGCCGTAATATTCGACGCCGTCGAGTTGCATCGCCACGCTCGGCAGGCCGAGCTCGCCAAAAATGCCGGCGCCGAACTGGCCCTGGAAGGCAAGGTTGTGCACGGTGATCAGCGACGGCACGCCGACCGCCTTGCCGTAGCGCATATAGGCAAGCGTCATCGCCGACTGCCAGTCATGGGCATGCACGATGTCGGGCTGGTAACCGGAGATCGCGCCGCCGGCAATGTCGCCGCCGGCCTGGCTCAGTGCCGCGAAGCGCCGCCAATTGTCTGGCCAGTCGGCGCCGGAAGCGGTGCCGTAGGGGCCGCCCTGGCGATCGAAAAGATGCGGCGCGTCCAAGACGAAGAGATCGAGATCGGCGATCTTGGCGGCATGGATCGAAGCCTTGCCGCCGTGCAGCAGCGGGTACTGGTAGACGGGCTTTTTCTTGGCGAAGGCAGCCATCACCACAGGATAGCCAGGAATGAGCGTGCGCATCGCCACGCCTTTCCCGGCCAGCGCGATCGGCAGGGCGCCGGTCACGTCGGCCAGCCCGCCGGTCTTGATCAGCGGGAAGATTTCGGGCGTGACCGAGAGAACCTGCATGCGCTCCACATTCCGATCTCAACGTGACAGGTCAAAGTGACAATCTGTTGATCAAGTCGATGGGTTGCTGATCGACCCAATCAGGTCGACAGCTTGCCGACCGCGTTGACGGCTTGATCACACCCTACGGGTCGACAACTTGTTGATCATGTCCTGCGTGATCAGGCAGATGCCCTTTTCCGATACGCGAAAACGCTTGGCGTCGAGCGCCGGATCCTCGCCGACCACCAGCCCCTCGGGGATTTGCACGCCATGATCAATGACCACGCGCTTGAGGCGCGCGTTGCGGCCGACAGTCACGTCGGGCAGCATCACCACTTCCTCGAGCTTGGAATAGGAATTGATGCGCGCGCCGGTGAAGATCAGGCTGCGGCGCAGAGAGGCGCCGGAGACGATGCAGTCGCCGGAGACCAGCGAGGAGATCGCCTCGCCGCGGCGGCCGTCCTCGTCATGCACGAACTTTGCCGGCGGTTTCAATTCGGCATAGGTCCAGATCGGCCAGTCGCGGTCGTAAAGGTCGAGCTCGGGCGTGACGTCGGTGAGGTCGATATTGGCTTCCCAATAGGCGTCGACGGTTCCGACATCGCGCCAGTAGGGCTCGGACTCATGCGAGGAGCGCACGCAGGATTTGGCGAAGCGGTGGGCGATCGCCTTACCGTGCTTGACGATATAGGGGATGATGTCCTTGCCGAAGTCGCGGCTGGAGCCGGGCTCGGCGGCGTCGCGGCGCAATTGTTCCATCAGGAACTTGGTCTTGAAGACATAGATGCCCATCGAGGCGAGCGCAAATTCCGGCTTGTCCGGGATGCCTGGCGGATCGGCCGGCTTTTCGACGAAGGCGATGATGTTGTCCTTGGCATCGACATGCATGACGCCGAAGCCGGTCGCCTCCATGCGCGGCACCTCCAGGCAGCCGACGGTGACGTCGGCGCCGGCATCGACATGCTGGCGCAGCATCAGCTCGTAGTCCATCTTGTAGATGTGGTCGCCGGCGAGGATGACCATGTATTCGGGGCCATAGGCCTCGATGATGTCGATGTTCTGGTAGACGGCGTCGGCCGTGCCTTCATACCATTGCGTTTCCGAAACGCGCTGCGACGCCGGCAGGATGTCGAAGCTTTCGTTTCGCTCTGGACGCAGGAAGTTCCAGCCGCGCTGCAGGTGGCGGATCAGCGAATGCGCCTTGTACTGGGTAGCGACGCCGAGGCGGCGGATGCCAGAATTGAGTGCATTGGACAGCGCGAAATCGATGATGCGCGTCTTGCCGCCGAAATAGACGGCGGGCTTGGCACGCCGGTCGGTCAGTTCCTTGAGACGGCTGCCGCGGCCGCCGGCCAGCACATAGGCCATGGCATCGCGCGCCAGCGGCTGGGTTCTTTTGAGTTCTGCCATTTTGTTACCCTCCCAAATAAGCTGCCCGGACCGAAATCTTAGCAAGGTGAGATATCATCTGCTTCAGTCCGCGACGAATTCCAGCATGATCGTCGACAGCGGCGGCAGAAGCATCGTCGCCGATACGCCGCCCCCTTCCCCGCTCGCCTTGACCGCGCCGCCATTGCCCATGCCGGAGCCACCATAGTCAGCGGCGTCCGTATTGATGATTTCGCGCCACTTTCCCGCCTTCGGCAGCGGCACGCGATAGTTCTCGCGCGGCACCGGCGTGAAATTGGAGATGACGGCGACCGGGTTGCCGTCCGGCGCGCTGCGCAGCCAGGCGAAGACCGAATTGTCGCGGTCGTCGACGATCAGCCAGGAAAAGCCCTCCGGCTCGCAGTCGCGCGCATGCAGAGCCGGGCGCGAACGGTAGAGATAGTTCAGGTCGCGCACCGTCTGCAAGACGCCGCGATGCGGCGCGAATTCCAGCAGGTTCCAGTCGAGGGCGCGCTCCTCGCTCCACTCGCGACGCTGGGCGAATTCCTGGCCCATGAACAGCAGCTTCTTGCCGGGATAGCCCCACATGAAGGCGTAATAGGCACGCAGCGTGGCGAACTTCTGCCAGTCGTCGCCGGCCATCTTGTGGAGCAGCGTGCCTTTGCCGTGCACGACCTCGTCATGCGAGAGCGGCAGCACGAAGTTTTCCGAGAACGCGTAGATCAGGCCGAAGGTGATGTCGTTGTGGTGGTGCTTGCGGAAGATCGGCTCCTTGGAAAGGTACTCCAGCGTGTCATGCATGAAGCCCATGTTCCACTTGAAGCCGAAGCCGAGCCCGCCCTCATGCACGGGACGCGACACTTTCGGCCATGAGGTCGATTCCTCGGCGATCGTCATCACGCCGGGATGGTGGCCGTAGAGCTCCTTGTTCATCTTCTGCAGGAAGCTGACGGCCTGCAGGTTCTCGCGCCCGCCCTTCTCGTTGGGAATCCACTCGCCCGCCTTGCGCGAATAATCGAGGTAGAGCATCGAGGCGACCGCGTCGACACGCAATCCGTCGACATGGTATTTCTCGGCCCAGAACAGCGCGTTGTTGACGAGGAAGGACACCACCTCGCGACGGCCGAAATTGTAGATCGCGGTGTTCCAATCCGGGTGAAAACCCTGGCGCGGATCGGCATGCTCGTAGAGCGCTGTGCCGTCGAAATGGACTAGGCCGTGCTCGTCGACCGGGAAATGCGCCGGCACCCAATCGAGGATGACGCCGATGCCGGCGCGGTGCGCGCCGTCGACGAAGCGGGCGAACCCGTCGGGGTCGCCGAAGCGGGCCGTCGGCGCATAAAGGCCGGTGGTCTGGTAACCCCAGGAGGGATCGTAAGGGTGCTCCGAGATCGGCAGGAACTCGATATGGGTGAAGCCGGTGTCGACCACGTAAGGGATCAGCCGGGCGGCGAGCTCGTCCCAAGAGAGGAACGTTCCGTCGTCGCGGCGCTGCCAGGAGCCGGCATGGACCTCGTAGATCGAGATCGCCTCGCGCCGGGGATCGGCCTTGCGCCAGTAGCCGCGATGCGTCTCGTCGCCCCATTCATGTGCCATCGGCGGCGCCGTCACCGAGGCGGTCGCCGGGCGCAGTTCCGATTCGAAGGCGAACGGGTCGGCCTTGAGCGGCAGGCGCACGCCGTCCGGTCCGATGATCTCGAACTTGTAGGGCTGGCCGGCGACAAGATCGGGAATGAACAGCTCCCAGATGCCGGTGTCCTTGCGGTCGCGCATGGTGTGGCGGCGACCGTCCCAGTCGTTGAAGGCGCCGACCACGGAGACGCGCCTGGCATTGGGCGCCCAGACCGCGAAATGCACGCCGGTGGCGCCCTCATGATCGATGATGTGGGCGCCGAGCTTATCGAAGAGCCTCAGATGCGAGCCCTCGGCCATGTAATAGTCGTCCATCGGTCCCAGAACCGGGCCGAAGGAATAGGGATCGGTCAGCCACCAGTCGCCGCCGGCATTCCTGGCGTGATAGCGCAGCGGCTGTCGCTTGCGGATCGAGACCTTGCCCTCAAAGAAGCCGGCATCGTCGCGGCGCGAGAGCTCGCCGGCCTCCTTGCCGGTCAGCGTATAGGCGGTGACGAATTCGGCATTGGGCACGAAGCAGCGGGCGGCGAAGCCCTTGCCGGCCTCCTGCACGCCCAGAACCGCGAAAGGATCGCCATGCGTCCCGGCGACAATCGCCGCGACATCACCGGCTGGCGCCAGTCCGTCCGGCCCGCTTGTCGCAGCGGTCGCGCGCGGCTTCCTCATCAAGCGGTCGCCCTCCCCGGGCATCTTGTTCTGGCGCATGCCTTGGTGCGGCACGCGCCGTTCTTTGTCTTGGCGCAGGTCGCGATCCCAAAACCGCTACGCACTTTTGGGCGGCATGCACTAACTTAGTCTTGGTGCATGCCGTGATTTGGGCGGCATGCACCGGGGCCACATTCCTTGTGGCTCATGCAATCATATCAGACGGGCACGTTCCAGATGTCTTTCGCATATTGGCGGATCGTGCGGTCGGACGAGAACCAGCCGACGCGGGCGACGTTGCGGATGGCGCGCGCGTGCCAGTCCGGGCTGTTGCGCCAGACGGCGTCGACCTCGCGCTGGCAGGCGGCGTAGGAATCGAAGTCGGCCGCCACCATGAACCAGTCGCTCTGGTAGAGGCCGTTCATCAGGTCGCGATAGCGGCCGGGATCGTCGGGCGAGAAGACGCCGGAGGAAATGGCGGACACCGCTTGCGACAGCTCGGGCGAGGCCTCGATCACTTCACGCGGATTGTAGCCATTGTTGCGCCGCTCGGCGACTTCGGCCGTGGTGAGGCCGAAGATGAAGATGTTGTCGTCGCCGACATGTTCCTTGATCTCGACATTTGCGCCATCAAGCGTGCCGATGGTCAGCGCGCCGTTCAGCGCGAACTTCATGTTGCCGGTGCCCGATGCCTCCATGCCGGCGGTCGAGATCTGCTCGGAGAGGTCGGCGGCCGGCATCATCACCTCGGCCAGGCTGACATTGTAGTTCGGCACGAACACGACTTTCAACAGGCCGCGCACCGACGGATCGCCGTTGATGACCTTCGCGACGTCGTTGGCCAGTTTGATGATCAGCTTGGCGTTGTGGTAGCTCGGCGCCGCCTTGCCGCCGAAGAACTTCACGCGCGGCATCCAGTCCCGCTCGGGATGCGAGCGGATCTGGTCGTAGAGCGCGATCGCCTCCAGGATGTTGAGCAGCTGGCGCTTGTATTCGTGGATGCGCTTGACCTGGATGTCGAACAGTGCCGACGGGTCGAGCCTGATGCCGAGACGGTCGGCGACGAGGTTGGCGAGCCGCGCCTTGTTCTGGCGCTTCACGGCGGCGAATTTCTCGCGGAAGGCGGCATCGGCGGCCAAGGGGTCGAGATCCTTGATCCTCTCAATATCGTCCATGAAGCGGTCGCCGATGGCCTCGCGGGCAAGCGCGGTGAGGCCAGGATTGCACTGGATCAACCAGCGGCGGGGCGTGATGCCGTTGGTCTTGTTGTTGATGCGGTCGGGGTAGAGCTTGTGGAGATCGGCGAACACCGTCTCCTTCATCAGTTCGGTATGCAGCGCCGAGACGCCGTTGATCGAATGCGAGCCGACAAAGGCCAGATTGCCCATGCGGACGCGGCGGTCGCCATTTTCCTGGATCAGCGAGATGCGTGCGATCTGGTCGCCTGAGAATTTTCCGGTGGCGCGAGCCTCCAGCAGCACCTGCGCATTGATGGCGTAGACGATCTGCATGTGGCGCGGCAAAAGCCGCTCGAACAGCGGCACCGGCCAGCTTTCCAGCGCTTCGGGCAGCAGCGTATGGTTGGTGTAGCCGAAGGTGCGCTTGGTGATGTCCCAGGCAAGGTCGAAATCCATACCGTGGACGTCCATCAGCAGCCGCATCAGCTCCGGCACCGCGACCGCGGGATGGGTGTCGTTGAGGTGGATGGCCGCCTTGTCGGGGAGCGATTTCAAGTCGCCATACTGGCTGAGGTGGCGCTGGACGATGTCCTGCAGCGAGGCGGTCGAGAAGAAATATTCCTGCCTGAGCCTCAGCTCCTGGCCGGCCATGTGGGAGTCAGCCGGATAAAGCACACGCGACAGCGCGTCGGCCTTGTTGCTTTCGGCCAGCGCGCCGATGTGGTCGCCGGCATTGAACTTGTCGAGCAGGATCGGGTCGATCGGCATGCCGGACCAGAGCCTCAGCGTGTTGACGCGGTTGGCGCGCCAGCCGGCCACCGGCGTGTCGTAGGCGACCGCCAGCACGTGCTCGGTCGGCTTCCAGACATGGCGCTCCAGCCGGCCATCCTTGGAGGTGATCGATTCCACCGAGCCGCCGAAGCCGACCTCGAAGGACCGTTCGCGCCGCTCGAACTCCCAGGGATTGCCGTGGTCGAGCCAGGTCTCCGGCAGCTCGACCTGCCAGCCGCCCTGGATTTCCTGGCGGAACATGCCGTTGGCGTAGCGGATGCCGTAGCCATGGGCGGGGATATCGACGGTCGCCATGCTTTCCATGAAGCAGGCGGCGAGACGGCCGAGGCCGCCATTGCCAAGTGCTGCGTCCGGCTCGAGGCCGGCGATCAGGTCGAGGTCGACGCCAAGCGAGGACAGCGCCTCGCGCATGTTCTCCATCAGGCCGAGATTGGAGAAGGCGTCGCGCATCAGGCGGCCGATCAGGAATTCGAGCGAGAGGTAATAAACCCGCTTTTCCTGCTGGTCGTACGCTTCCTTGGTCGCCTGAATCCAGTGGTCGACGATGCGGTCTCGCACCACCTTGATCGAGGCGGTCAGCCAGTCATAGGGAGTGGCGACGGTGGTGTCCTTGCCGACCCGGTATTTGAGCGACATCAGGACTTCTTCGGCAAGCGTCTTAGGATCGGGATGGTCGAGGACAGGGGCTTCGATCGTCATGGCGGATGTCATATCGCCTCTCGTTCAGTTGGCCTGATCATACCGGCTTTCGCCGTTTCTCCCAGCCCATCCTATCGCATTGCAGCATGCGTTCAATCGATTAAGTGATCGAGCCGACAGCCTGCCTGCTGCAATTGCCTGTCCTGGAGATCAAGCCGCCAGCGCATCCTCCGGCGGCTTCTTGGCGCCGGTCATGAGCGCGACGGCGTCCGACATCGAAATCTGCTTGGGATCGACGACGCAGAGCCGGCGCCCGAGCCGGTGGATGTGAATGCGGTCGGCCACCTCGAAGACATGCGGCATGTTGTGCGAGATGAGCACGATCGGCAGGCCACGCTTCTTGACGTCGAGGATCAGTTCCAGCACGCGCCGGCTCTCCTTGACGCCGAGCGCCGCGGTCGGCTCGTCCATGATCACCACTTTCGAGCCGAAGGCGGCGGCACGCGCCACCGCAACGCCCTGGCGCTGGCCGCCGGACAACGTCTCCACCGCCTGGCTGATGTTCTGGATAGTCATCAGGCCGAGCTCGGTGAGCTTGTCGCGGGCGCGCTTTTCCATCGCCGGACGGTCGAGCATCCGGAACCAGCTGCCGAGCGGGCCTGGCTTGCGTATCTCGCGGCCAAGGAACATGTTGTCGGCGATTGACAGCGCCGGCGACAAAGCGAGGTTCTGATAGACGGTCTCGATGCCGGCCTCGCGCGCCTCGATGGGCGAGCGGAACAACACCTGCTTGCCGTCGAGCTCGATCGTCCCCTCGTCGGGGATCACCGCGCCGGAGATAGCCTTGATCAGCGTCGACTTGCCGGCGCCGTTGTCCCCGATCACCGCCAGGATCTCGCCCGGATAGAGATCGAAGTCGCAGTTGTTGAGCGCCGTCACGCGGCCGTAGCGCTTGGTGAGACCGCGCGCGGTAAGAACAGGCACTTGGCTCATGATTACACCGAAACCTTTCTGATCCACTGGTCGACCGCGACGGCGCCGATTATCAGCACGCCGGTGAGCAGGACTTTCCATTGCGGATCGGCGCCCAGCATGTTGAGACCCATCGAGACGACGCCGACGATCATGGCGCCGAACAGCGTGCCGAGGATCGAGCCGCGGCCGCCAAAGAGCGAGATGCCGCCGATCACCGTCGCGGTGATGGCCTGCAGATTGTAGTCGGTGACGGCTGCGGACGGCGAGATCGAGCCATTGCGGCCGATCGAGACCCAGGCGGCGAAGGCGGCGATCAGGCCGGCAAGCGTGTAGACGGCCATCAGCACCTTCTTGGTCTGGATGCCGGAGAGCTTGGCCGCCTCGGGGTCGTCGCCGACGGCATAGACATGGCGCCCCCAGGCGGTGTGGTTCAGCACATACCAGAGCAGCATCACCAGCAGCACCATGGCGATGACGCCGGCCGTCAGCACGGCCGAACCGACCCTGAAGCTCAGTGCGAAGAAATGCAGCAGCGGCGCCTGGGCGTCGACATCGGCGTCGCGGATCGTCTCATTGGCCGAATAGATGAAATTCGTCGCCATGACGATGTTCCAGGTGCCGAGCGTGACGATGAAAGGCGGCAGCTTCATGTAGGCGACGAGCAGGCCGTTGAGCAGGCCGCAGGCCGCGCCGGCGGCAAGCCCGAGCAGCACGGCCAGGATGGTCGGCATGCCGTAGGTGATGGCGCAGTTGCCCATGATCACGGCCGAGATCACCATGATCACACCGATCGAAAGGTCGATGCCGGCGGTCAGGATGACCAGCGTCTGGGCGGCGCCCAGGATGCCGACGATGGCGATCTGTTGCAGGATCAGCGTCAAAGTGTAGGACGAAAAGAAGCGGCCGCCGATGGCGACGCCGAAGATGATGATCGACAGCACCAGCACGATCAGCGGCACCGCCGCCGGCGTGGAATGCAGGAAATGCTGGGCGCGCTTCACAAACGATTTGCCGTGCTCCTCGAAGGCGGCGACGTTGGTATCGCTGCCCGAGAGAACCTTCTCGAATTCCTGGATTTGGGACATATCTCCTCCCGTCTCACGGAACTTCGTCATGGCTCCGTGCCGCGTTTACGCATTCCGGTCTGTCGCCGGGCTTATCAGCGCTTACGAAAATGCATCGTCCACCCGATGCGGCCGGGGATCAAGTCCCCAGCCGCGAGGTTTGTGCGCTCAGGCGGGCATCAGCCCCAGCACTTGGCGAGGCCTTCCTTGGTGTCGATGGACTTCACGCCGTTGGCCGGCTTGTCGGTCACGAGGTTGACGCCGGTGTCGAAGAAGTTCTTGCCTTCGGTCGGCTTCGGCTTGGTGCCGTCCTTGGCGTAATTTGCGATGGCCTCGATGCCGAGCGCGGCCATCTGCAGCGGATATTGCTGCGAGGTGGCGCCGATCACGCCTTCGGTGACCGACTTCACGCCCGGGCAACCGCCGTCGACCGAGACGATCAGCACCTGCTTTTCGAGACCGACGGCCTTGAGCGCCTGATAGGCGCCGACGGCGGCGGGCTCGTTGATGGTGTGGATGACGTTGATGGTGTTGTCCTTCTGGAGAAGGTTCTCCATCGCCTTGCGGCCGCCTTCCTCGTTGCCGTTGGTCACGTCATGGCCGACGATGCGCGGATCGTCCTCGTCGCCGATCTTGTTGGGGTCCTTCACGTCGATGCCATAGCCCATCATGAAGCCCTGGTCGCGCAGAACGTCGACGGTCGGCTGCGAGGGGGTGAGGTCGAGGAAGCCGATCTTGGCGTCCTTGGCCTTGTCGCCAAGCGTCGCGGCGGCCCAGGCGCCGATCAGCTTGCCGGCTTCGAGGTTGTCGGTGGCGAAGGTGGCGTCGGCGGCATCGATCGGATCGAGCGGCGTGTCGAGCGCGATCACCAGCAGGCCGGCGTCACGCGCCTTCTTCACCGTCGGCACGATGCCCTTGGTGTCGGATGCGGTGATCAGGATGCCCTTGGCGCCATCGGCGATGCAGCTTTCGATCGCCGCCACCTGGCTTTCGCTGTCGCCGTCGATCTTGCCGGCATAGGTCTTGAGGTCGACGCCAAGCTCCTTGGCTTTGGCGGTCGCGCCCTCCTTCATCTTGACGAAGAAGGGATTGGTGTCGGTCTTGGTGATCAGGCAGGCGCCAACGCCGGCGGCCGATGCCGACGAAGCGAACGCCATCAGCCCCAAGCCCGCAGCTGCAAACACGGTGGACTTCAGCAGTGATTTCTTGGTCACGATTTTCCTCCCAATGGAACTGTTGCGAACGCCGGCCACCCGGCGTCCCAAGCGCATCCACCTTTTCTCCCAGCGTGGACACATCTCAAAAAACACCAGGACAGAACGGCTGTCAATAATTAAATCACTCTTATTTATTATTGACACGCTTGCGTCGTTCACTCATTCTGAACGAAAAGCATCGCGGGGAAACAAACGGGAGGAACAGGGTGGAGACCGGCATTGCGAGGCACGGTTCGCCCGAGGCTTTGGAGAGTCGGCTGCATCGCGGCACCAACCAAAGCGGCATGCGCGACCACAATGAACGGTTGGTGCTGTCCCTGGTGCGCCAGCACGGCAGCCTGGCCAAATCCGATATCGCGCGCATGACCGGGCTGTCGGCCCAGACTGTGTCGGTGATCATGCGCGAGCTCGAGGAAGACAAGCTGCTGGTGCGCCAGGCGCCGCTGCGCGGCAAGATCGGCCAGCCGTCGATCCCGATGGCGCTCAACCCGGAAGGCGCCTTCTTCATCGGCCTCAAGATCGGCAGACGCTCGGCCGAGCTGGTGCTGATCGACTTTCTCGGCAGTGTGCGCGCCATGCTGCAGCATTCCTACCGCTATCCCGCGCCGCGCGAGACCGTCGAATTCGTCACCGCCGGCATCAAGACGATGCGCGGCGAGCTGACGCCGGCGCAGGACAAGCGCATCGCCGGGCTCGGCATCGCCATGCCGTTCGAGCTATGGAACTGGGCCGACACGGCCGGCGCGCCGCGCGACGTCATGGACGAATGGCGCCATCGCGACATACGCGCCGACATCCAGGCGCAGTGCGAGTTCCCCGTCTACCTGCAGAACGACGCGACCTCGGCCTGCGGCGCCGAGCTTGTTTTCGGCCAGGCGGGCGCGGCGCGCGACTTCGTCTATTTCTATATCGGCGCCTTTGCCGGCGGCGGCATTGTTCTCAACGGCCGTCTTTACAGCGGGCCGAAGGGGAACGCCGGCGCGCTCGGATCGATGCCGGTGCCGGGGCCGGACGGCAAGCCGACGCAGCTCATCGACGTCGCCTCTATCGCAATGCTGGAGAAGGCGCTTTCCGCCAAGGGCATCGACGGCTCCTATCTTTGGACCTCGCCGCAGGAGTGGGGCGACATCGGCCCCGAGCTAGACGAATGGATCGCCAGCGCCTCGCGCGCGCTTGCCTATGCCATCGTCGCGGCCTCGTCGGTCATCGATTTCGAAGCGGCGGTGATCGACGGCTGGATGCCGCTCGATGTGCGCCGCCGCCTTGTCGAGGCGATCCGGCAAGCCATCTCCGGCATCGATGCCGAGGGACTGAAGCTGCCCTTCGTGCGCGAGGGCACCGTCGGCATCCATGCGCGGGCGCTGGGCGGCGCCAGCCTGCCGCTTTCCGAGCGTTTCCTGGTCAGACCGAACACCACCGGAGGCGCCTGACCATGCTGATCGGCATCCCCTCGCTGCTCGGGCCGCAGTTCCTGGCGACGCTCAGGGCGATGGGCCATGGCGACGAGATCGCGATCGTCGACGGCAATTACCCGGCCGAGGAACAGGCGCGGCGGCTGATCCGCGCCGACGGCCACCAGGTCATCCCCGTCCTCGACGCCGTGCTCAGCGTGCTGCCGGTGGACGAAGCAGTGCCGGAAGCGCTGTTCCGCGCCTCGGTGCAGGGCGATCCGGCGCTGGCCGACCCCGTGCATCACGAGATGGAATCGGTCTGCGCCAGACGCGCGCCGGGCCACAAGGTGGTTGCGCTGGCCGGGCCCGACTTCTATGCACGCGTCAAGGCCGCGCATGCGATCGTCGCGACCAGCGAACCCAGGCTCTTTGCCAACATCATCATCCGCAAGGGCGTGATCCATCCGCCGGAGACCAAGACGACATGATCCTTTGCTGTGGCGAGGCCCTGATCGACATGCTGCCGCGCATCACCACGGAAGGCGAAGCCGCCTTCGCCCCCTATGTCGGCGGCGCGGTGTTCAACTCCGCGATCGCGCTTGGACGGCTGGGCGCCCCGGCGGGATTCTTCTCGGGCCTCTCCTCCGACCTATTCGGCGGCCAGTTCCGCGACGCGCTCGGCGCCAGCAAGGTGAGCTCCACCTATGCGCACACGTCCCCTCGCCCGACCACGCTCGCTTTCGTGCGGCTTACCAACGGCCAGGCGACCTACACCTTCTATGACGAGAACACCGCCGGGCGCATGCTGACCATCGAGGACCTGCCGAAGCTCGGCGCCGAGATCGAGGCGATGCTGTTTGGCGCCATCAGTCTGATCTCGGAACCGGCGGGATCGGCCTATGAGGAGTTCATGCGGCGCGAGCACGAAAGCCGTGTGATGATGCTCGACCCGAACATCCGGCCGAATTTCATCCCGGACAAGGCCAAGCACCTGCGGCGCATCCGCGAGATGATGGCGATGGCCGACATCGTGAAACTCTCCGACGAGGATCTGAAATGGTTCGACGAGGCCGGCTCGCATGAGGATGTCGTGCGCAATTGGCTGGATCGCGGTCCGAAGCTGATCGTCGTCACCCATGGCAGCGAAGGCGCGGTCGGCTATAGCAAGGCGCAAAAGGTCACGGTCATGCCGCAGAAGGTCAAAGTGGTCGACACCGTCGGCGCGGGCGATACTTTCAATGCCGGCATCCTCGCTTCGCTGCATGAGCAAGGCCTGCTCACCAAGGCGGCGATCGGCAGCCTGTCCGAGGACGCCATCCGCAAGGCGCTGGAACTCGGCGCCAGGGCGGCGGCGGTGACGGTGTCGCGGGCCGGCGCCAACCCGCCATGGCGGCACGAAATTGCCTGATCCGCTGCCGGATCACCCTTCCAGGCCGATCACTTTATGTTTCCCGACAACGGGGCGCCGCGACAAGAGAGGCCTCAAGCGCCTCCCAAAGCACGGATTTCCGGCCTTTTCGGGCATTGCGCCGGCAAAAGCGGTAACAGGCTGCGACACATGGGCAATTCGCCCTCGCCGTGGTTGGCTTTCTCAACCGCGCCAAGTCTGATACCAGCGGGCCGATTTTATTGGCATTCGAGGCCGACATGCAGTTCATCGATCTTGGCGCGCAGCGCGAACGTATCCGCGACCGGCTGAAGGCCGCGATCGACCAGGTCGTCGAGGACGGCCGCTACATCCTGGGGCCGCAGGTCACCGAATTCGAGAACAAGCTCGCCGCCTATATCGGCGTCAAGCATGTGGTTGCCTGCGCAAACGGCACCGATGCGCTGCTCCTGCCGCTGTTTGCCGCCGGCATCGGCCCGGGCGACGCGGTGTTCGTGCCGAGCTTCACCTTCGCCGCGACCGCCGAGGTGGTGGCGCTGGCCAAGGCCGAGCCGGTCTTCGTCGACGTTGACCGCGATACGTACAACATCGACATCGCCAGCCTCGAAGCGGCGATCGAGATGATCAAGAAGGAAGGCCGCCTCAAGCCGAAGGCGATCGTCCCGGTCGACCTGTTCGGGCTCGCCGCCGACTATGAGGCGATCATGGCGATCGCCAAGCGCGAGAACCTCCTGGTGATCGAGGACGCCGCGCAGTCGATGGGCGGTTCCGCCGACGCCAAGATGTGTGGCGCCTTCGGTCACGTCGGCTCGACCAGCTTTTATCCGGCGAAGCCGCTTGGCTGCTACGGCGATGGCGGCGCGATGTTCACCAATGACGGTGCTATGGCCGACAAGCTTCGTTCCTTCGCCTTCCACGGCAAGGGCGAGACGCAATATGACAATATCCGCGTCGGCATCAATTCGCGCCTCGACACGCTGCAGGCGGCGATCCTGATCGAGAAGCTCGCCATCCTCGAAGAGGAAATGGTGGCCCGCCAGGTGGTTGCCGACCGCTATGCCAAGGGCCTCGGCGACATCGTCAAGGCGTCGCGTAATCTGGGCCACGGCCGCTCGGCCTGGGCGCAGTATGCGATCGAGACACCGAAGCGCGACGGGCTCAAGGCTCATCTCGGCGAAAAAGGCATCCCTTCGGTGATCTATTATGTGAAGCCGTTGCATGAGCAGGTGGCCTACAAGGACTATCCGCGCACGCCGACGGGCCTTGCCGTCTCGGAAGAACTGCCGAAGCAGATCCTCTGCCTGCCGATGCACGCCTATCTCAGCGAAGCCGACCAGGACCGCATCATCGAGACGATCCGGAATTACATCGGCTCGAACTCGGCACATGTCGCGGCGGCTTGAACAGCACCTTCGTCATCCTCGGGCTTGACCCGAGGATACATGCCGTGGCCTTCGACGTCGAGCACAATGGGGAGAATTCGGTAACCGCTGCAATGCTTTAGCGTAACGGCATGGATCCTAGGGTCTGCGCGCGTCGCTTCGCTCCTTGCTCCGCCCTAGGATGACGACGCTCAATTGGCGGCTGCCAATCGCCAACGCTTTAGGGCGCGCCCTTCCCGCTCGCAATAAAATGCGGATTGGCGAAATCGCTGTCGCTCACCTGGTTGCGCTTGCCGTAGACGAGCGGCTGGCCGTCCAAAGTGCGCGTCATGCCGCCTGCGGCGCGCAGCACCGCGTCGCCCGCTGCCGTGTCCCACTCCATGGTGCGGCCGAAGCGCGGATAGACGTCCGCCTCCGCCGCGGCCAGCAGGCAGAATTTCAATGACGAGCCAATCGAGACAATCTCGGCGGGACCGAGATCGCGGATGAAGGCGTCGGTTTCAGGCGTGTTGTGCGAACGGCTGGCGACGACGGCCAGCGGCGTGCCCCCTCCCCTCACCGTAATCGGCCGGCGGCCGGTAATGCGATAATCGGCATCGACCTCCAGCGCCTCGGCCTTGCCAGGCCGTCCACTGAAGAAGCGTCCGGTGCAGGGCGCGTAGACAACGCCCACCTCTGGAACGCCATGGCGCACCAGCGCGATGTTGACGGTGAAATCGGTGCGGCGGTTGACGAATTCCTTGGTGCCGTCGAGCGGATCGATCAGGAAGAAGGCGCCATCGAGATCGGGCGTGGCAATACCCGCCGCCACCTCTTCCTCGGCCACGCATGGGATATCCGGATAGGCGGCGCGCAGGCCGGCAAGGATGATCTTCTCGCTTTCGCGGTCGGCTTCCGTCACCGGCGAAGAGTCCGCCTTGCTGTCGACGGCGCAGCCTTCATGGAAGACGCGCATCACCTCGCGCCCCGCTTCCAGCGCCAAGCGCTCGAAAACGCCCAGCATCGCCTCGTCGTCAGATACCGCCGCCATTGTCATACTGCTCCTCGGCAATGTCGCGCTCGATCAGCCAGTGTTCGAGGGCTTCCGCCATCTCCTGCGGACTCCTGCCGAGGGTCTTGAGATGGATTTCCGGATTCTCCGGCGCCTCATACGGAGAATCGACACCGGTGAAGTTCTTGATCTCGCCGCTCAGGGCGCGCGCATAAAGGCCCTTCGGGTCACGCCTTGCGCATTCCTCGAACGGAGTATCGACGAACACTTCGACGAACTCGCCCTCGGCCATCAGCTCGCGCGCCATGCGGCGCTCGGCGCTGAACGGCGAAATGAAGGAGACGATGACGATCAACCCGGCATCGGCCATCAGCTTGGCCACTTCGGCGACGCGGCGGATGTTTTCGACGCGGTCGGCGTCGGTGAAGCCGAGATCGCGGTTCAACCCGTGGCGGACATTGTCGCCGTCGAGGATGTAGGTGTGACGGCCGGAGGCAAACAGCTTCTTTTCGAACAGGTTGGCGATGGTCGATTTGCCGGAACCGGAAAGCCCGGTGAACCAGAACACCGCCGGGCGCTGGTTCTTCAGGTCGGAACGGCCGCGCTTACCGACATCGAGCGACTGCCAGTGGATGTTTTCCGCGCGCCGCAGCGAATGCAGGATCATGCCGGCGCCGACGGTGGCATTGGTGATGCGATCGATCAGGATGAAGGCGCCGGTGGTGCGGTTCTCGGCAAAGGGATCGAAAGTGATCGGCGCGCGGGTCGAGAGATTGCAGACGCCGACCTCGTTGATGTCGAGCGACTTCGCCGCCTCATGCGCGAAATCGTTGACGTTGACCCGGTATTTGAGGTCGGTGACCGTAGCGCTGACCTGATCGGTTTCGGTACGCAGGATGTAGGAGCGGCCGGGCAGCAGCGCCTGCTCGTCGAACCAGACGATGTTGGCGGCGAACTGGTCGGCAACCTGCGGCCGTGCCGCAGGCGACACCAGCATGTTGCCGCGCGACACCTCGACTTCATCCTCGAGGACCAGCGTGATCGCCTGGCCGGCGACAGCCTGATCGAGGTCGCCGCCCTGCGCGACGATGCGCTTGACCCGGGACGCCTTGCCGGACTTGGCGACGACGACCTCCTCGCCCTGCGAAACCGTGCCCGAGGCGATGGTGCCGGCGAAGCCGCGGAAATCGAGGTTCGGGCGGTTCACATATTGCACGGGGAAGCGGAATGGCAGCTCGACGGCGGCTTCATCGACCGACACGGTTTCCAGATGCTCGATGAGCGACGGACCGGAATACCAGGACGTGCGCTCCGACCGGCTGGTGACGTTGTCGCCGAAACGCGCCGACATGGGGATCGGCACAACGCTGACGAAGCCGAGCTGTTTTGCGAACTCGCCATAGTCGGCGACGATCTGGTCGAACGCAGCCTTGTCGAAGCCGATAAGATCGATCTTGTTGACCGCCAGCACGATGTGACGGATGCCGAGCAGCGAGGCGATGATCGAATGACGCCGGGTCTGGCGCAGCACGCCCTGGCGGGCGTCGATCAGCACGATGGCAAGATCCGCGGTCGAGGCGCCAGTCGCCATGTTGCGCGTGTACTGCTCATGGCCGGGCGTGTCCGCGACTATGAACTTGCGCTTCGGCGTGGCGAAGAAGCGGTAGGCGACGTCGATGGTGATGCCCTGCTCGCGCTCCGCCTCCAGCCCGTCGACCAGAAGCGCAAAGTCGATATCGTCGCCGGTGGTGCCGTGCTTGCGCGAGTCCTTCTCAAGCGCCGCAAGCTGATCCTCAAAAATCTGCTTGGTGTCGGAGAGCAGGCGGCCGATGAGCGTCGACTTGCCGTCATCGACGGAGCCGCAGGTGAGAAAGCGCAGCAGCGACTTCTTTTCCTGCGCGGCCATATAGTCGCGGATAGAATCGGTCGGGGCGAGGCTCTTGGCCATGATGTGGCGCATGATCAGAAATAACCCTCGCGCTTCTTCTTTTCCATCGAGCCCGCCTCGTCGCGGTCGATGAGGCGGCCCTGGCGCTCGGAGGTGCGGGCGGTCAGCATCTCGCCAACGATGGCCTCCAGCGTGTCGGCTTCCGATTCGATGGCGCCCGTCAGCGGGTAGCAGCCCAGCGTGCGGAAGCGCACCAGCCGGTGCTCGATCGTCTCGCCGGGACGCAGCCGCATGCGGTCGTCATCCTTCATGATCAGCATGCCGTCGCGCTCGACCACCGGGCGTTCCTTGGCGAAATAGAGCGGCACGATCGGGATGTTTTCCTGCAGGATGTACTGCCAGATGTCGAGCTCGGTCCAGTTGGACAGCGGAAAGACGCGGATCGACTCGCCCGGAGCGATGCGGGTGTTGAAGATCTTCCACATTTCCGGCCGCTGGTTCTTGGGGTCCCAGGAATGCTGCGCGTTGCGGAAGGAGAAGATGCGCTCCTTGGCGCGCGACTTCTCCTCGTCGCGGCGGGCGCCGCCGAAGGCCGCATCGAAACCGTATTTGTCGAGCGCCTGGCGTAGCGCCACCGTCTTCATCACATGGGTGTGGGTGTTGGAGCCATGGTCGAAGGGATTGATGCCCTCGCGCACGCCATCCTCGTTGACATGGACGAGCAGGTCGAAGCCGAGCTTCTGCGCCATCTGGTCGCGAAAGGCGATCATCTCGCGGAACTTCCAGGTGGTGTCGACATGCAGGAAGGGAAAAGGCGGCTTGGCGGGATAGAAGGCCTTCATCGCCAGATGCATAAGCACCGAGGAATCCTTGCCGACGGAATAGAGCATCACCGGCTTGGAGAAGGAGGCGGCGACCTCCCGGAAGATGTGGATGGATTCGGCCTCAAGCCGCTGCAGATGCGTGAGTGCGATATTCATGGACTGTCGAGCGTTCTCTCGTGCCGTCGAGCGGAAATCTTGCATTGCAGGCGCAATTCCATGCCGCCCGGGCGCAAATCTCACTTTGGACAAACTGTTTCGTGCGGGCGTTCTAACAGATCGGCGCTGTTCATAACAATGCGGGACGCGCCGGACGCGCGATGATTAGGGAACGAATTTTCCAAGCGAGGCCGAGAAAGAGGAAAATCCTGCCAGGGCGCTCGAAACCCGGCAACGGGGAAAGGACCGTAAGTTCCGATGCCAGCCGCTCCGAACCAAGGATTTCTGTCGGAACATCGTCAACCGGCCTATCGCGGAACGACGCCAGCCGCTATATGGGCTCGGGGAACGGGCAAGGCGCGGCAAACGGGTACGTCCGGCCAGCCATCAGCTGGCATCACGGATCCGGGCGCAACCTGGAAATTGCGAAGCGACCATTTGAACCCGTTTACAAAGATCCGGCGCCAGCTCACGCCCGCACAGATCAATTTCTATTTCTCGATCGTCTGCTTTTTCTCGCCGCCGGTGCTTGGATCGCTCGTCAGCATCACCTTCAATGCCGGCGGCGTGTGGTCCTTGCTGCTGCTCGCCATCAGACGGAGACGCTTCAACATCGACAGGCCGATGCTCGCCTTGACCGCGGCGACCTACGCCTATTGCGCGGCCATGGTTCTCGCCTCGATCGTCAATGGCACACTGGCCGCCGATCTGAGGTTCTTCCTGCCGCTGGTTACCTTCCTGCTTTTCCCGATCTCCTATTCGACCTGGAGCATTACCGAGAAGACCGCGCTGGCACGCATCGCCATTCTGGCCAGCGCCGCGGCCTGTTTCGGCGCATTGGCGATCGCCGTATTCCAGTATCACTGGCTCGGCGTGAGGGCCGAGGGCGGCGCCGGAAACCCGATCGTCTTCGCAACCGTCACCTGCCTTGCCGTCATGTTGTGCCTCGCCGGCGCGCTGTCAGGCATCGAGAAACGCTGGAAACTGCTGGTCCTGGCGGCGATCGCCGGAACGATTGCGATCGTGTATTCGGGGTCACGCATGATCTGGGTGGCGGTGCCGATTGCCGGTATCGTCGTGCTTCTCGTCAACCGCCGTCGGTTCACCAACGCCAGCATGGCGCGCTTGGCTGTGATCGGCGTCGTGGTCGCCCTGGCGATCGCCGCCATCGGCTCTCGCGCCATCATGGATCGAGCCGACTTCCTGGTCAGCGACTGGGATGCGCTGAACGCCAATGGCGACCATTCGACAGCGCTCGGCTTGCGCGTGGCAATGTGGGAGATCGGCCTTGCCGCGGTTCGCGAGATGCCGATTTTCGGCCATGGCATCACGGCCAGTCGCGCCCTGATGAAGCAGGGTTTTCATGAGCAGTTCGGTCTGAGCGCGGGCTTCAGCCATTTTCACAACGGCTTCCTGACCGCCACGGTCGAGGCCGGGCTGCTCGGGGCACTGGCGCTGGCTTCGATTTTCATCGTCGCCGCCTGGAACGCGGCACGGACGCTGCGCCTCAGCGTCGATCCGGTGGAGCGGTTCGGCGCGACGATGGTCCTTGTCGCGGTCATCACCTATCTCATCGGCGGAATGGCCGGCATCCTCGTCGGCCACGACATTCTCGACGCGACGTTGATGGTGTTCCTGATTTCCGGAACCTACCTTGCGTCCGGGCGGACGGTGGCGCCGACCGGCAAGGACGCACCTGCGGTGGCGCCGGGCGCCAGCCGGCAACCATGAAGGTCCTGGTCACCGGGGCGACAGGCTTCATCGGGCGCCGGGTCGTCGGCCGATTGCGCGAAGCCGGATTCGATATACGGATCGCTTCGCGCCTGCCGCAGCGGCTGGCAGGCGCGGACGATGCCGTCGCGCTGCCCGGCGCCGATGCGCCGCAGGAAGCCTATCTTGCGCTGATGCGCGACGTGACCCATGTCGTCCACTGCGCGGCGCTCAACAACGATCGCGGCGCCGGCGAGGCCGACTTGCGGGCTGTCAACGCGACACTGACCGGACGACTCGCCCAGGCGGCCGCCAAGCGCGCCGAAGGGCGCTTCATCTATCTCTCCTCGATCCGCGCCGTCGTGGGGGCCGATGTCAGCGGCACGATCGACGCGGCCACGCCCGCTGCCCCGCAATGCGCCTACGGGCGCTCCAAGCGTGAAGGCGAGATCGCAATGCTGGAGGCCTTTGCGGCCGCCGGACATGCGGGCGCGACGGCGCTGCGGCTGCCGCCGGTCTATGGCGAAGGCATGAAGGGAAATCTGCGCGGGCTGATGCGTCTCGCAGCCACCGGCCTGCCGCTGCCCGCGTCCGCCTTGACCGCGGTTCGTTCGCTGGTCTCCCATGACGCGGTGGCCGGCGCCGTGACGCATCTTCTGGCCCGTCCGACGCCGCCGCGCCCGACCTATGTGCTGGGCGATGCCTCGCCGGTTGCCCTGTCTGAAATCATCGCCGCGTTCCGGCGCGGATACGGCCGGTCCGCCCGGCTGGTCTCCATGCCGGCCCGGCCGTTCCGGCTGCTGGCGACGCTCAGTGGCCGACAGGCGTCGTGGCAGGCTCTGGTGGCGACGCAGGTCTGCGATCCGTCGCTGCTGGCCTCGGAGGGCTGGATGCCGGAAGCCGACACGCTCGGCCGGCTCGAGGGACTGGCGCGGCAGGCCGGTTAATTCCACCGCAGACGGTTTTCCGCCCGGAATTGCGTTAAGCCAAGAGCGTTTGCCCTTTCCGCATCACGCTCTATGCGCGGTAGAACGTGCCCAGCAATATCCTGAGGTCCAGGCCGATGGAGGCCGCCCGGACGTAGGCCGCGTCGGTCTCGGCGCAGCGTTTTGGATCCGACATGTCGATTCCCTTGATCTGCGCCAGCCCGGTTATGCCCGGAAGTGCTGTGAGCACGCCCAGTTGCTTGCGTCGTTCGATCAGTTCCGTCTGCGTCGGCAGGCACGGACGCGGCCCCACCAGGCTCATCTCGCCCTTGAGCACGTTCCAGAGCTGCGGCAACTCGTCGATCTTGGTTGCGCGCAGCACCTTGCCCACCGCGGTGACCGAGTTGGCCGGCGCCTGGTGGGTCGGCAAGGAAGGGGTGTCGCGACGCATCGTGCGCAGCTTGCGGCAGGAAAAAAGCGCGCCATCCCGGCCGACGCGGATTTGCGAGAAGATGGCGGGGCCCGGCGACGTCGCCCGGATCGCCAGCATCGCGACCAGCACGATCGGCGACGTTAGCGCCAGCATCACCGCCGCAACAACCAGATCAAAGACCCGCTTTGCCGTCACGGTTCAGATCCGGCGCGAGAGGAAAGCAAGGTAGAGCCCGAGCGTGCCCATCAATGTTTGCCGGTAGACGCCGCTTTTGCCGAGCAGGCGAAAGCGCCTGAAAGTGCTGCCCTTGCGCGCCCTGATGAACAGGCGAAGGCAGAGTGCGGGATCGGGCGCGATGAGGTCGCGGTTGACGGCAAGGCCCTTCAGATTGCTGTCGGTCCAGGTGGCGAACTGGCCCTGGAACAGCCGTCCGAGCCGTGAAAGCCTTGCCTTCCACGAGACATTGGCGCCGACCAGGTTCGCCGCGTGCTGCCGGTATCTGACCAGCGGCCGCGGCTCGTAGCGAACCTTGCCGCCGGCGGCGGTGACGATGAGATAGGCCCACCAGTCATGGCTGACGAATTCGGTTCTTGCCGATGCTTTCGCCAGGAGGTCGCGCGCCTTGCGGTTGAAGAGCATGGTGTTGCCGCCGGCGATGCTTTGCACCAGCGCGTTGCGGAAAGACGGCGGGCGGCGAAACAGCGGCGAAAAGCCGGCCGGCAGGCCGGTCTGCGAAATGGTCGCCGTGCGCGAGCAGAACAGGAGCGGCATGTCGCTATCCTCTTCCTGCATCCAGCGGATGCCGCTCTCCAGCCGATCCGGCTCCCAGACATCGTCCTGGTCGCAAAAGGCACAGTAATCGGCATCGATGCGGGGATCGATGATCATCGAGCGGAAATTGGCGGCGAAACCCTTTCGCGGGCCATCCACCAGCGTGACGGAGCCCTTGTTCCAGCGGGACCGCCAAGCCTCGACGATTGCGACCGTGGCGTCCGTCGAGCCATCGTCGGAAACCCACAGATCGACCGCGGGCCAGGACTGCGCGAAAAGGGATTCCAGTTGCTCGCCGATGAATGCCGCGCCATCCTTCGTGCCCATGAGAATGGCAACGCGCTGATCCTTTGCGGTCACGGTCCCGGAACCCGCGGGAGCATTCGAACAAGCTGCGACACGCGATTGCGGACGGGGGGCACCGGTCTAGCCGATCCGTGCGGCCGTTTGCGGCACTGCCCGCCCGCGCGTGCCGATATCTTCCTCCACCCGGTCGATTCCGGCCAGGACGGCAAGCGCCGCGGCCTTGTCGCGATCGTGCATCGCAGCCAGCAGCGCCGGCAGCGCGGCCTCGATCTTGGACCATTGCACGACGTCGCTCCTGAGGCCGAAGATCTTGGCGATGTCGAGCTTGACGACCTCTTCATTCTCGCCATGCAGCATTTCGTGCAGCTTCTCACCGGGCCTGATGCCGGTGAAGCGGATCGGAATGTCGGTGTAAGGGCTTTTGCCGGCCATGCGGATCATGGTCTCGGCGACTTCGAGGATCGGCACGGGCTTGCCCATGTCGAGCATGTAGATGGCGTAATCGTCCTTGCCCTGGCGCTGCTCGGCATCGGCGGCCGACATGATGACCAGATCGACCGCCTCGGCCACGGTCATGAAATAGCGGGTCATGCGCCGGTCGGTGATGGTGACCGGACCGCCGGCCTCGATCTGCGCCTGGAAGATGGTCGCCACCGAGCCATTGGAGCCGAAGACGTTGCCGAAGCGTACGGCGATGAACTTGGTGCCGGAACGATGCGCGCCCACGGAATGGGTGTGATGCGCGCCGGCCCGATGACCGTTCGCCGCGGCGGCATGCAAGGGCGACGGCGCGGCATGGGCCTCATGCAGCGAGGAGACGATCTGCTCGGCCGCCCGCTTGGTGACGCCGAGCACCGAAGTCGGGGCGACGGCCTTGTCGCTGGAGATCAGCAGGAACTGCGGCACCCCGCATTCGGCGGCGATCTTGGCGCAGGCGAGCGTGCCGAAGACATTCGTCTCGATCGCCGCTTCCCAGTTCTCTTCCAGCAGCGGCACGTGCTTCAGCGCCGCGGCATGAAAGAGGATCGCGGGTTTGAACTCGCTGACGAGACGCATCATGTGAGGCCGGTCGGTGACGTCGACGATGCGGCTGGTCAGCCGGTCGCGGTACTTGTCGTCGATCAGCTGATCGAGCTGGAAAATGCCGAATTCGGAATTGTCGGCCACCAGCACCGACTCGGCGCCCAGCTCCAGCGCGCGCTTGACAAGCACGCGGCCGATGGAGCCGGCGCCGCCGGTGACCATCACCCGCTTGCCGGCGACGAAGGCCCCGATGCGCGTCGTGTCGGTGGCAACCGCCGAACGGCGCATGATGGTTTCCATCTCGACGGTATCGAGAACCAGCCTGCCGCCCTGCCCCAGCTCCGACAGGCCGGAGAACTGGACAACGGCGATGCCGCTGTGGCGGGCGACGCGAACCAGCTCGGCATAGTCCTCGATGTCGCGCTCGGCGCCATTGCCGAAGATCAGGAGATCGAGGTTTTCCGTGCCCCTGACATAGTCCTCCAGCACCTCGACCAGGCGCGGCCTGAGCGCCACGACCGGAACGCCCTGGATCCGCGTGCCCAGCGGCACATCGGCCTCCGTCGCCATGATGCCGGCAATGGCGTATTCGGCCGGCACCGCCGTGCGGGTGAAGCGCACGATCACGTCCGCCTCGCTCAGCCGGCCGATGAACAGCGCCTGCTTGACCGGCGCGTCGCCCGGGGCGCGGCGCAGGATGCGCCAGGACGCGCCGTCGCGCAGAAAGCGGTAGTAAAGCCTGGGCGCCGAAATGATGGTGAAGGAGACCAGGAAAAAGACGATGAACTGGCGTTCGTTGAGGCCGGCGACCGGCTGGAAGAAGAAGCGGAAGCCAAGCGAGGCCAGATAAAGGACCACCGTGAGGCTGCCGCAGCCCTTGAGGATGTTGAAGAAGTCGGGCGTGGAGGCAAAGCGCCAGACGGTGTTGTAGAGGCCGCAGGAGCGAAACAACAGATGGGCGGCAAGCACGATGAGCGCCCAGCAGGCCAGCCCGACAAAGGAGAACGCGTCGAAAGAAAGCCGCGACTGCGACAGGATGAGGCTGAGCGCCACCGCCACCAGGACCATCACGAGGTCCTGGATCATGATGATGGCCTGCCGCATCCTCGGTCGGAGTTCCGATACGGCTTCTACATAGGCAGTCATTGGGTGGCACTGAACTCCAGGCGTGGAGAGATCGCTACCAGAACGTCGCCGGACCGACCATCGTCCGGCACCACTCCGAATTGCAAGTCCCTACCCCCGTCACCCGGTTACCGCATTAGCGCGGAGCGAGCGGGAGAGCCAGCGGTTTTTTGCGTATACGAGATCCTGTTGATGATCTGCCTTGAAGCAACAACGCTCAGACTGTTAATCGCTTCAGGAAGCTGCCGCAGTATCAAGCAGATTCTGCTAATATCACCGAATGACGATCCGGCTTCATTAAGCCGCACCGCGTTGCCATAAGGCTGTCGCAATGGCTATGAAGAGGTGCTTGGCGGTCGTGTGGGCGTTGAACGAAGCAACAGAACAATAATTGTGGCACCACGGCGATGATTTCGGCACTGAACAACGCCCTTGATGATATCTTCGGGGCGATGAGGCTGCGAAGGGTATGGATTGCCCTCGCTCATGAAGACATCGGCGACCAGCACCGGCGCACAACGCTTGGACCGCTCTGGCTGCTGGTCAATTATCTCGCCTTCGTGGGCACCTTCGTCTTCGTGTTCCAGCCCGCCGGCAAGGATGCCGCCGGCTATTCCGCCTATGTGGCCATTGGGCTAATGGTGTGGTTCTACCTGATGGAGGTCATCTCGTTGAGCGTATCGCTGTTCAAGCGGGAGGAAAGCTTCATCGAAGGCACGACGCTGCCGCTGTTTGTCTATGTGATGCGGCTGACAGTGCAATCCGCGATCCGGGCCGGCTACGCGATTGCAGGTTGCATCGTCATCCTGCTGCTGAGCGGCTCGGAGCTAACCATGGCGTGGCTATGGTCGCTTGTGGGGCTTCTTCTGATCCTGTTGGCGACACCGGCCCTCATCACGGTCTTTGCGTTTACCGGCGCGTTCTTCCCAGACAGCGAGTTCATTGTCGGCAACCTGATGCGCGTTGGGATGTTCTTCACGCCCGTCTTCTGGGTTTACAACGGGAAAGACGCCATCCAAAGATATGCGTATCAATGGAATCCGTTCGCTTACTTCCTGGACGTTGCGCGCATTCCGATCCTCAGCGGCCAATTTCCTGGCAACGCCTTCGCAGTCACCGGGACGGTGGCTCTGGTTATGTGGGCGACGGCGTTGCTGCTGCTTGGCAGATATCGCCGGCAGATCGTTTTCCTGATTTGAGCATGTGATGGTTTCCATAAAGCTGGACAACGTCAGCCTGATCTACAAGCTGCACGAAAAACTGACGCTTTCGGCGCCGGATCGGCGTTTGGGCCCGACAGGCGGCAAGATCGAGGGTGCTGGCCGAAAGCAGTTTGTTCAGGCGCTCGACAGCGTCGGTTTCGAACTGAAGGCCGGCGAGCGGCTTGGCCTTGTCGGGCCGAACGGAGCCGGCAAGACGACACTGTTGAAAGTGCTCTACGGAATCTACGAGCCTTCTGGAGGGAGCGTCGCGATCGAAGGCAAGGTCGACGCTCTTTTCAACATCAACATAGGGTTTCGCCGCGAAGCGACCGGCCGCCGCAACATTGTGTTGCGGGGCTTGATCAACGGATGGTCGGAAGCCGAGATCGAAGAAAAGATGGAAGACATCATTGCCTTCAGCGAGCTCGGCGACTTCATCGACTTGCCCTTCAAGGCCTACAGCCAGGGTATGGCGGCGCGGCTCGCTTTTTCTGTGGCGACGGCGCTCGACCCCGAAATCCTGCTGATGGACGAATGGATCGGGGCCGGCGATGCTTCTTTCCAGGAAAAGGCCAAACGGCGCATGGACGAACTGGCCGAAAAGGCAGGCATCATCGTTCTGGCAAGCCACAGCGAAAGTCTTATCCAAAGCGTTTGCACGAAGAGGCTGACGCTCAAAGGCGGTCGAGTGGAGTCGCTAACAGCGGTGCCGGTCAAACCTGCCGAAGCGGCGTCGGCCAGCCCCTAGGCTTGCAGTGTTTCGCAAAATGGCGCGCAGCTGTTGCGGCTAAGCCGGAATCTCAATAGTTGTGCCTGAGGTTCTGGCTTTCCACTAAGTCCGAGCCGGCAGTATCTCGGATGGTTATGTTAGCAACACCTGAATTTCTGAGAGTTTTGCGACGCAAGCATACCGGGATCAATAAAGATACGCTGTTGAGTTGTTGATGACGAAGCCGAACGCCGTTCCGATGAATGATCTCAAGCGCCTGTACCAGCGCTATGAGGTCAAGATTGCGCGCGAAGTAACGAGCACGTTGCAATCCGGATGGTGGCTCAACGGCGCAGCGGTTAAGCGATTCGCAGCAAACTTTGCGAAATTCGTGGGAGCTTCTGACTGCATCCTCGTCGCGAACGGAACAGACGCCCTCGAACTCGCTCTGCGCTCGGTCGTCGGGCTCAACGCTTCGCATGGACGCGAGGTGATCGTGGCGGCCAATGCCGGGGGATATGCCAGTTGCGCCTGCTGGCACAACGACCTTGTTCCACATTATGTCGACATCGAACCCGCCAGCCAGCTTGCAAGCATCCAAGCGGTGCTGGACGCAGTGGGTACCGACACCGCTGCGATCGTCGTTACCCATCTTTACGGCGGTGTGGTCGACGTTCCCGCCATCCGGGCGGGACTTATCGATGCCGGCATGTCGCACATACCGATCATCGAGGATTGCGCGCAGGCACATGGCGCACGCATCAGGAATGAAACGGTCGGATCGCTTGGTGACATCGCCACTTTCAGCTTCTATCCGACCAAGAATCTCGGCGCGATGGGCGACGGCGGCGCAGTCCTAACCTCCAATCCCAGGCTGGCAGACCGTGTTCGTCAGCTTCACCAATATGGCTGGAGCTCCAAATATCATGTGGCATTGCCGGGAGGGCGCAACTCCCGCATGGATGAGGTCCAAGCCGCGATTTTGGATATCCTTCTTCCCGATTTGAACAGTCGCAATGCGCGGCGCCGCGCCATCCTTGACCGATTCAGGTCTGCTGCCGGGCGCCGGCTCCAATTCGTCGATGGAGGCACTGGCGCTGTCGCGCACCTTGCGGTCCTGCTCTGCGACGATCGGGATGCATTCCGGGCGTTCATGAAGGACCGCGGAATCGATACCGATGTCCACTATCCCGTGCTCGATTGCGATCAGGCTGGCTGGGCTGACCTGCCCATGAAAGGGGCCCAAGATCTCGCGATCTCCAGGGCAAGTATCGGTCGTCTTTGTTCCCTCCCGTGCCACCCAGACCTGACGAGCGACGAAATTGAGCAAGTGTGCAAGGCTCTTGGTGAATGGGAGGCAATGTGACGGCGCGTTCCATCGTCTTTCCCATCTATCGAAACGAGGCGAATATCCCCGCCCTGATGCAGGCAGTTGCCGGTTTTCACGGCAGGTATGGGGGCGATATTGAGTTTGTCTTCGTTATTGATGGGTCGCCGGATGCATCCGGCGCGCTGCTGGTCACGGCTTTGAAGGATACCGGCTACGACTACAAGATCATCTTTCACAGTCGGAACTTTGGCTCCTTCACCGCCATTAGGACCGGGCTTGAGCATGCATCGGGCACGTATGTGGCTGCCATGGCGGCCGACCTTCAAGAGCCGCCGGACCTCATTGTCGAGTTCTTTTCGATATTGGAGAAAGACGCTGCTGACGTCGTCTTCGGCCGCAGGGCGGGGCGAGACGATCCGTTTTGGACGCGGTTTCTGTCCCGGGCTTTTTGGGGCGTTTACCGCAGGCTGATTCTGCCAAGCATGCCCAGCGGCGGCGTCGATATTTTTGGCTGCAACCGCCAGGTGCTGGAAGCGATCCTGTCAATCGAGGAACCGAACAGCTCGCTGGTCGTGCAACTCTTCTGGGTTGGCTTCAGGCGGGAATTCGTGCCGTATCACCGCCGCGAACGGGAGCACGGAAAAAGCGCCTGGGGCATGGGACGCCGCCTCAGATATATGATGGACTCGATCTTCTCGTTTTCCGACTTTCCGATCGTGCTTACACTATGGGTGGGGATCGCGGGCTGCATCCTCAGCCTTGTGTTTGCCGCGATGACCGTAATCGCCCGCTTGCTGGGCAAGATCGACTCTGCCGGGTACACGACATTGGTGCTGCTTATCGTAGGATTCGGGTCAGCGATCCTCGCGGTGCAAGGCATCCTTGGGTGTTATCTCTGGCGCGCCGTTGAAAACACCAAATCGCGGCCATTGCGGATAATAAGCCGCATTGTCGACGGAACGTCCGCATGAACGACAAGACTTTTTTTGTTCACCAGCACGGCATCTGCGAAAGCACGAGCGTCGGCAACGGCACACTCATATGGGCGTTTGCCCATGTCCTCCCAGGGGCGGTGATCGGCGCGAACTGCAACATCTGCGATCATGTCTTCATCGAAAATGACGTGACAGTCGGCGATGACGTCACGATCAAAAGCGGCGTTCAGCTGTGGGACGGTGTCCGGCTGGGCAATCGCGTGTTCGTCGGTCCGAATGCCACCTTTACAAACGACCGGTTCCCGCGTTCGAAACACTATCCGGAGTCGTTTCTCGAGACGATCGTCGAGGACGGCGCGTCGATCGGCGCCAACGCAACGATCCTGCCCGGGACAACCATCGGTCGCCAGGCTATGATCGGCGCCGGCGCCGTGGTGACCAAGAACGTGCCGGCCAACGCCGTGGTCGTAGGAAATCCGGCCATCATCGTCGGCTATCAGACCGGCCCGCAGGTCGAGCCCGTGATGACGCAAGCGACCCCCGGCGCTGCCGGTGACAGAATGGCGCTTGGCGTTGGTGGGTGTGAGCTCTGGCGGTTGCCGCACTTTAGTGATCTGCGCGGCGAACTGGCCCCGCTTGAGTTCGGACAGAACCTGCCCTTCAAGCCCTTGCGTTCATTTCTCGTCTACGGCGTGCCTTCGGACAAGGTCAGGGGTGAGCATGCGCATCGCCAGTGCCATCAATTCCTGATCGCCGCCCACGGTCGCCTGCAAGTGGTCGTCGATGACGGGCGCGACAGAAAGGAGGTGTCGCTGGCAGATCCCTCGATCGGTCTTCACCTGCCTCCCGGAGTGTGGGGCATTCAGTACAAATTCCAACCGGATACTGCGTTGCTCGTTATGGCTTCGCATCCCTATGATGCAAGCGACTACATCAGGGACTATTCGGATTTCCTCGCCATGGTCAGACCGGATGGCCATTGACCGGATAGGCTCAGACGCAATCCGCTTTCTTGTGGCCGGCGGATTGAACACCGCGCTGACGAGCGCCGTCTACTTTGCCGGCTTGACCGTGCTCCCGTCAGCAATCTCCTACACAATTGCCTGGCTGGCAGGCCTCGTATTCGTGATGGTCTTCTATCCGGATCGGGTTTTTCCAGGCGGGCGCACCGGCTTCGCGGATCGGCTGGCCGTCGGCAGTTCGGTCGCGGTGGTGTTTGTAGCGGGGTTGGCGACCCTTCAATTTCTCGAGCGGGCGTTGCAAAACCATGCTGCGGCATTCTTCGCAACGCTGGCCGTCACGACGGTCCTCAACTTTCTGGTTTCTCGATGGATACTGCGCAGACAATAATGGAACATTCTGTCGGATCTCAAACGACGGGACTCGTGCTCGAACCTAGCTCCCAAACGACGCGCCAACCGCGCCATGCGGCGACATCTGCGGAGCGCATTATCATCGCCCTCTTCATTGCTCTCCCGATGTCCTGCCTTGGGTGGATGGCAATCCAGTGGATTAACTACGGGGTAGACCTTCCATATTTTGACGACTGGCGCGACTATTTTGATGGCACCACCGGCTCTTTAAATATCGGGTATCTTTTTACCCCGGCAAACGACACCATGTACGCTGTCGGAAAACTCCTTGAATCCCTTGCTTTCATCATATTCAAAGGAAATTCCGTAGTCGACCAATTCCTCTCGATGGTTTCCGTCCTTGGCTTGATCCTTTTCTTTCAATGGATTCTAATCAACAAAGCTATCAAGGACCGCCTTCTTGCGGCGTGCGCCTTCTCTCTCACCTTATTTATGCTTCAGTCGGACAGTTATTGGGGACGGCAAAACATAGCCTATCATCAAGCCTTGCCGCTTATATTCATTCTCGCGGCGATTTACATCTTGATTACGCATCGATGGTTATGGCCCCTTCGTTCTTCCATTCTTTTTGCACTGGGAATTCTCTCCGGATTGGCTTATACTTCAGGCGCATTTTCCTTACTCGCGCTGACCGTCACCCTCATTGTCTGCATAGCGGGTAACCGGCGAGCTTACGGCGAATTGATACCAGACGCGGTCGCGCTGCTCTGCGCGGCCATTATCACCGTTGTCGTGCAAGGATACGTCCTCGTATTCGTTCAACATGGCCAGGTGCATTCAGGAACACCCTGGGCCTTGCCGAATAGTCCCGAATTCTGGTTCTACATGTTCGGCAAGATAGGCCGCAGCCTCATGCTGACGGCCTCGCATCCATTGCGATCTCTTTTGATCGCCTTGCTTTGCTTGGCCCTTGCCGTGGCGGTCGCGATAGCCGGCCTGCGCAATGTCATGACGGCGGAAACCCGGCATTCGGCCCCCGCCCGTTTGGGATTGGTCAGCCTGCTCTTGTTCGCATCGATATTTTTCTACCTTTTGATGGTCGCCGCCGGTCGAACCGATTTGCGCCCCGCCAACATATCCACGCCTTTGCAACTCTTCGCCTTTGGCTTCGCGCGCTTTCATTTCTTTTGGGCGACGCTGATTTGGCCATGGGTGTTTGTGGGCGCCATCATGATGGCAATGACGCTGTGGCCCCAGAGGGAGGGCGCAATTCGTGGCGCCGCCGTGGTGACGGCGGGTTGCGTGGTCGTCTTCACGATGGCGGCAGGAGTTTTTGCCCACGCGTCCTATTTTCGGCAGACGTCCGATCTGAGCTTTCGGAACGGCGCGTGCCTGCACGCGAAGCTGCTTGCGGGAGGGCCCATCGATTGTCCGACGCTTTATCCTCGCGACATGACGTCTGCATATGCCAATGCGGCAAGAATGGGCGCGTCATTCATACGCTACTTTCCGCCCGACCTGCTTGAAAGCGCTCCTCGCAACCCGATCTGGAACGTGCTGGACAGGCCGACGGACAAAGTCACGGTGAGCAACGCCACGGTCGAGATTCGTCCCGGCATTCTGAGTCTGTCCCCCGGCAGGGATGTTCAAATGGCCTTTTCAGTCGGACAGGCGGATGGCCTCCATCATTGCCTGGCAGTCCGCGTAGAAGCCACCGTCGGCGTCAAAAGCCCCACGGTCGTTCAGCTCTTCTATCGCCCATGGGGCGCTCCGGTTTTCTCCCAGGCCGACAGCCGCACCCGGCAAATCCCCGCCGGGGACGAAAACACGGTGCGGTTCCTCGTGATCGAACCGCACGGCTTCAGGAACGAGTTTCGGCTTGACCCGGTTTCGGACAGCCAGCCCTCCATTGTGAAAGAGCTCAGTGTTTCATGCGTTCTCAGAGAGCCGGGCGCCGCCGGGTAGATCGCGCCACTCGCCTTGCAACCAACTTTAGCATGACGAAATCCGGCTGCAAAAAACGCAAACTGCAGTATGGATAAGAGATCAGACGTAACGTTGCGCCGCTCAGACGCCAGCATACGACGGCTTAGCTGCGCCCCACCATTCGATATTGAGGAACATTGATGGATATCTTAGACGCATACGTGACGACGGCGCCGAGCGCCCAGAATGTCATTGATATCTTCAGGGACGAGTGGTCGTCCAAGTTTCCAACCGATACTGGAGTCATGGCAACTCCCGGAAGTGCGGCCCTGTTTGAGGATCCCAGGATCGAATGGCTCTCGAACACCACCGGGGGCTTCGCAGGAAAGAACATCCTCGAACTCGGCCCCCTTGAAGCGGGGCACACCTACATGATGCATGGGGCGGGCGCAAAATCGATCGTCGCTATCGAGGCAAATTCGCGATCCTACCTGAAATGCCTCTGCGTGAAGGAAATCTTCAACCTCAATCGTGCCCAGTTTCGTTATGGGGACGCGATGCGCTATCTATCGGAAACCAGCGAGCGCTTCGACGTCTGTGTGGCCTCAGGCATACTTTATCATATGATCGACCCAGTTGAATTTCTTCGAAATATTGCGAGGGTGTCCGATACGATCTTCCTTTGGACGCACTATTATGCCGAATCCCTACGGGCTCGACAAAACCTGGGCAGACAGTTCGAAGAACCGTACGAGATCGCAGTCGACGGCAACTCATACACTGTGTGCAAACGCAATTACGAAGAAGCCCTCAACTGGGCCGGCTTCTGCGGCGGCGGAAAGCCATGGGCGTTTTGGCTCACCCGAGATTCCCTGATGAGGGCGATCACCGACTCCGGCTTCACAGTGGAAGCAATCGAATTCGACCATCCAGCACACCCGAATGGTCCAGCGCTGGCTCTAGTGGCGCGAAAATAAGAGCTTCCCGGCCCCGAGCAATGCTGTTCAGGGTTAGTTGCCCAAGGCAAACCTTGGAAGCCAGCGCATTTTTGCCTTTGCGTCAGAAAGATGAAACCTCAGCGAGAATTCTCGGGCAGCAGAATAGAGCTCTCGATCCCAAACGGTACGTCGGCGGTAGAAATCGACAACTTTTGGGTCTTCTAAATCTACTTCGTCCTCGATCTGAGCCACATTACATACAGTTATATCGTTAGTTCCAGGAAAAATTTGCGTTAACTTCTTGAGCGCCAGGTTCATATCGTCCAACGTAAATAGAAACTTGAATTTTTCGATATTTTTGACCGCAATTCTTCTTTGCATTTTGCCGATCCGCGGAATGACTGGATCAGACAAGTATCGGACCTGCAGATTGTCAAAAAGCCGTACTCCAACCGGGTGATCTAGAAGAGTGGCGATCCTAGCGGTGTCATTAAGGGGGACCTGAAAAAGGTCGCGCGAAAATTCCAAAATCTCTGGGTCTATTGCAGCGGGATCCGGGTACTTTGGACTACCCACATATTTTACCCATTTTAAGTGAGAAATTAGCTGAGAAATTGGCTCTCGCAATATAGTGATGGTAAAAACATCCTTCCTCTCGATCAAAGATCGAGCAAATTCAAAATTTAAATGGCCAGATATAAAAAAAGGAAAACCGTCGCTCTGCAATGACTTAAATAACTCTGGCCTGCTCTCCATATGATCAAAGTACCTGTCTGATGAAAATAGCGGCCTGAACATACTGTTAAACGACGTTCCCGCAGTTTTCGGGATATGCAAAAAAAATACTTTGTCATACTTCTGCATTTGATCTTACACCCCCGTGTAAATTCCAACGTTCTTTTGAACACTAACCTGAGATATGATGGGTTTCCAACTCCAACATCATCGATATACCCTATTTATCTCCCGCCTGCAGAGCCGTTGAGTCGGGGCACCCGAACCTCGACGCATGCAAAGAGACTCGGTTATTTTGCAGTACCCCGTACTCGTACCTTCTCAAAGGTTGCGTAGAACTCCAACGTGTTTGGCTGGGTCGGGTAGAACGAAATCACCTCAAATCCAATATTAAGGATTGACCTTATTTCATTCATCGTCTTCAGAAAATGGCCATCCGTAAAAACCCAGCAATGGCAATCCACATAATCGTCTCTCGCCCCCATCATACGGAGAGTTTCGATGATAGTGCTTCTATCGTGAATGTATTCAGCATTCTCCTTGGTAGTTGCCTTCTTCCAGCAATCTATAGGGTTGGCTTTGCTAACATTCCAGAAATGATCGCAAATTTGCTGGAAGCCAGGTTTAGTACGCCCCTCTAGGTAAGCCGCCATTAGGTCAGAGATCGTGCTGCTTTTTCGTTTCAGATCGAAACAGTAGCGTTTGTCCGGAAACGCCACGGCAATCCGACCACCCGACCTGAGTACATGCAGATTCGATTCGAGCCAACCGAGCAGATCAGGTACATGTTCCATTACGTGCGACGCTACAACATAATCTACCGACTCCTTCGGGAGAAATTCGGAAATTAGCTTGCCGCCGGTGACTATGTCGATATCCGGGATCAGATTAACATCAACGCTAGGGTTCTTGCCATGATGCGCTACCAGAGAAGCCCGGTTCGCATAGTCCACATAGCTAACGTCATAGTGCGGTTTGTGCAAAAGCGCGGCGTGCAGCGGGCCGTATTCGATGCCTTTTCCGGCTAGATTCAATGCCGAAGTAATCCGTTTCGCACGAGGTTCCAGTGCCAGCCGAGAATTCCAATCTAACCGCATAGGATTTATTCCATCACCATGGGATATTGAGCGTCGACTTTCATTTTTTTGCGAACTGAACCCGACCATTGATACGCTTCTCGATCAACCTAGAGAGAAGTCATCACGCCCCTTTGTTAAGTTAGGAGAGTAGAAAGGATCTCGGTCAATGACTTTCTTCCATTGCCGTTGCATGAACATAATTTCATTCTTAAACCGTTCTACTTTTTCCGGAGCGTCCTCCGCACCGCGCGAGACACTCTCTAGGTGGTAAAGCTCGGCATAGGGCGTCCAGACATTCGAGTATCCGGCTTCCTGCGCTTTCAGACAAAGATCGACATCGTTGAAGGCGACAGTCAGGTCTACCTCATTGAGACCTCCCACTTCTTCGAACACATTCTTGCGGATCAGGAGGCAAGCTGCCGTGACGGCCGAAAGGTTCTGCAGCACCTTTAACCTGGCAAAGTACCCTGCGTGATGGCGAGGGAAATTTTTGTGTGAATGCCCCGCAACGCCGCCCACGCCGACAATTACTCCACCATGCTGGATCGTATCATCGGCATAATAGAGCTTCGCGCCGACGCAGCCGATGTCCGGTTGAACGGCCCAAGAGACCATCTCCGTCAGCCAGTCAGGCGAGATCACTTCGATATCATTGTTGATCAAACCAATGATCGATCCCTTCGCGTTCAGGACAGCGAAGTTGTTGATAGCCGAATAATTGAACGGCTTGTCGTAGTGGAGCACGCGCATATTCTTCGCCTTTTTCAGCTCGCTGAAATAGGCAAGCGTTTCTTGCTCCACTGACCCATTGTCGACCACGATAATTTCGTAGCTGCCGTAGGTGGTCTTCTCGCGAATGGAATTCAAGCAATTTCGCAAGAGGTCCACCTTGTCCCGGGTTGGAATGACAAGGCTGACAAGCGGTTGCGGATCAGGCACCGAGAACCGAAGGCGATAACAGGTTGTGCCTGGCGCTTCCTCGACTCTTGCCGGCAGCCTCATTCGTTCGACATGCTCTTCCAGAGCGCGCAATCCGGCCGTGTAAGCGTAGCTCTTCTGCGAACCATCAAGCGCGGTCGAGCCCTCCACCGCGCGCCAGTGATACAGCACCTTCGGAATATGCCGGATTTTCCGAGGGTCTATACGCTCAAAGATGCGCAGATTGAGGTCATAGTCCTGACTGCCCTCGAAGCCAGGGCGCCAACCGCCGACAGCGCGAATATTCTCGGCGCGATGCACTGTAAGATGGTTGAGATAGTTCTGTGACCGGAAAAGCTCACGCGAAAAATCCGGCTTGAAGTTGGGGTCGTAACGCCTGCCTTGCGAATCGATCTTGTCCTCATCGCTGTAGATCAACTCTGAGTCGGGATGGCGATCGAGTTCCAGCGCCACCTCGGCAAGCGCGTGCGGGCGCAATTCATCGTCATGGTCGAGCATGGCAACCCACTCGCCGGTGACGAGTTCGAGCGCGGAATTTGACGCCTGGGAGATGTGGCCATTCTCCTCGCGAAACACGATTTTGATACGAGGGTCGCGTTTTGCATAGTCGTTCAGAATTAGTCGCATGTGCGGCTTCGTCGAGCAGTCGTCCGCAATACAGAGTTCCCAGTTCTGATAGATCTGGGCACGCACGCTTTCGATCGCTTCCCGAAGGAGCCCATCGGGGGTGTTATAGACCGGCATGAGCACTGAAATGAGGGGCCTCGCCTTCAGCTCGGCCAGACGGCGGCGAAGGTTCGCAATATCGTCTTCCGTCGGCGTGTCATTGAGAGCAATCCACCCTTCATAGGTGATGCTGCCCAGAGCGCCGCGCGCCTCCGCAGAACGCAGAGTGGCCGCAAATCCCGACAGGCCGCCGTCCCTCAATATGTTAGCAGCGCGTTTGGCAGACCGTCCCAGCGCGCTGGGGCTCTTCACGTGGCGAAGCGCAAGCCTCGCGATGAGCCGCGCATAGTATTCGAGCCGCCCTACTTTGCGCAGCCGGGCGTGATCGATCACGATCTGGCGGGAACGGTCGCTCGGATCGAATCGAAGTTTTGTGACTTCCGCGTAAAGGGGGAAGATCGTCTCGGCCAAGCCTCCGCCATTCGAATGAAATCGCAAATCGATCCGCTCGACTTCGTTATATCCTCTGCCGCTGTCTACATAAAGGCGAGTGTCCGCGAACGCTTCCGCATCGGCCGGTCCGCGCAAGGTGAGCCGGTAGTATCCAGGGGCAAGCGTCAAGGAACCCGGCCAAAGGAGTTCGAGCTGCGGATCATCGCCGGTTACCGTCCACTCCGTGGCCTGCTTCCCAGACGTCACACTTTCCAGGTGATAGAGCGCGCGCGGCACGATGGGTCGCCCGAGATAGAAAGCCATCCTGCCGGGAAACGACGCCAGTCTTCGTAGCAGAGATCGATAGCGCCAGACCCGGCTGATACGAACCAATTCCATCTCGCGCTTCAATGCGATCATCTGGTGATCGCGGTCTTGCACCTGACGCTCAAGCATCGCGATGCTATTGTCCCTTGCCGCGAGATTTGTATCGGCCAATTCAAGAGCGCGCGCGACCCTCTGTTCCAACGCCGCGATCTCATTGTTCTTTGCCGCAAGATTTGCATTGGCCAATTCCAACGCTTGGGCGACGGCACGGACCTTGTCATGCTCAGTCTTCAGCGCAACAATCTCATTGTCGCGCTGATCGACCTGTCGCCGCCACTCTTTGCGGTTCGTTTCCGCCTCCGTTGCCGAACGGGCAGCATTCTCGCCTTGGGCGACGGCTTGGCCAAGATGCGCGAAAGCGGTTCGTATGGCCTCGGTGGCACTCTCTTGTTTGCTGGCGGTCAAAAGCGCTTTGACTGCCTCTGGGTAGCTATCGCCAAGCGCCAGAACGCCCAAGCCATGTCCATGCAGGAATTCGAAATGCGGCCGGCCCGCCGATACCTCGTTCCAAAAGCGAAAGACGCCGAAATCGCGCTCGCGAACATTCGTGTCATGAAACAGCACAATGGCGTTCTGCGTCAGCTTCGGCCGCCAGGTCTCGAAGTCATGGCGGACAGCCTCATAACTGTGCAGGCCGTCAATATGCAGCAGATCGATGCTTTCATCCTCGAAATGGCTGACTGCTTCATCGAAAGTCGACCGCACGAGAGACGAAAAGGCCGCATATTTTTGCGCATGATAGGCGGCTAAAGCGGAATAGATCTCCTCGCCATAAAAGCCCGCATGCTCATCACCCTTCCAGGTGTCGATTGCGTAGCTGCTGCAAGAAAGATGCAGCAGTTCGATAGCCTGACAGGCAGCGCAGTAAGAGACCCCGGTGTGTGTGCCAAGCTCGACGAACCGACGCGGACGAAGCGCGTCGACGAGCCAGAACATGAACGGGACATGCTCGACCCACGCAGATGGAGCTACAAGGTCAGGGAACCGAAACGTCGTCGACGTAAAAGGGATCATCGCTGCGTCGCACTGCCAGACAAGTTCGCCGTCCCAACAAGCGAACAGCAATTATCTATTCGATCGTGCAGGAGCCTGCTGACCACCCTCCCCGCCGCCTCCCGCCAGTGCGGCGCCCGCCACCCGAACACACCCTCAAACTTCGCGCTCGACAGCCGCGAATTTTGCGGGCGCCTCGCCTTGGTCGGATAATCCGCCGTCGCGATATCGCGCACTTTCGCATACGGGCCACCCAGCGTCCGGCTTGTGTCGAGGATGTGGCGTGCGAAGCCGCTCCAGTTGGTGTCGCCCTCGCCCGCCAGATGGCAGACACCGAAGGCGGCGAAATTCCTGTCGTCGGCCAGCCTCGCCGCCGCATGCAGGATGGCGTCGGCGATGTCGAGCGCCGATGTCGGGTTGCCCCATTGGTCGGCGACGACGGCAATCTCGTCGCGGTCGGCGGCCAGCCGCAGCATCGTCTTGACGAAGTTCTTGCCGAAGGGGCTGTAGACCCAGGCCGTGCGCAGGATGATATGGCGCGGATTGGCGGCGGCCACCGCCTCCTCGCCGGCGAGCTTGGAGGCGCCGTAGACGCCGAGCGGGGCGGTCGGGTCGGTCTCGACATAGGCGCCATCCTTGGCGCCGTCGAACACGTAGTCGGTCGACAGATGGATCACCGGCACGCCGAGCCTTGCCGCGGCTTCGGCCACCTTGCCGGCGCCGGTGGCGTTCACCGCGAAGGCCAGGTCCTTCTCGTCCTCGGCCTGGTCGACGGCGGTGTAGGCGGCGGCGGAAACGACGATGTCGGGCCTTGCCGCTTCCAGTGCGGCGAGCACCGTGTCGGGCCGCGCAAGGTCGAGCGCCGGGCGGCCGACGGCGACGACTTCCACCTCGTCGCGGCCCCGCGCCGCCTCGACCAGGCTGGCGGCGACCTGGCCTTCGCGTCCGGTCACGGCAAGCCTCACGTGGTCACCTTCCTGCCCTCGGCCGCGGTCCCGGCCGGGTTGCCTGCAACCGGACCGTTTTGGCTGTTTGCCGCCGCAGCGTGGCCCAGCCGCTCGCCGGCGTAGCGCTGCTCGCGGATCGGGCCCCACCACCATTTGTTGTCGAGATACCAGTCGACGGTCCTGGCCAGACCGCTGTCGAAATTCTCGCGTGGCGCCCAGCCGAGATCGCGCCCGATCTTGGAGGCGTCGATCGCATAGCGGCGGTCATGTCCAGGACGATCGGTGACGAAGGTGATCAGGTCGCGATAGCGCTTGCCGGCGGCACGCGGCCGCCTCACGTCCAGCAGATCGCAGATCGCCTCGACGACGCCGAGATTGGTGCGCTCGGAATTGCCGCCGACATTGTAGCTCTCGCCCGGCCGCCCCTTGGTGGCGACCAGCTCGAGGGCGCGCGCGTGATCCTCCACGAACAGCCAGTCGCGCACATTGGCGCCGGCGCCGTAGACCGGCAGCGGCTTCTCGTCGAGCGCGTTGAGGATGACCAGCGGGATCAGCTTCTCCGGGAAGTGGTAGGGGCCGTAATTGTTCGAGCAGTTGGACAGCACCACCGGCAGACCGTAGGTCTCGTGCCAGGCCCGCACCAGGTGGTCGGATGCCGCCTTCGACGCCGAATAGGGCGAGGACGGCGCGTAGGGCGTCTCCTCGACGAACATGCCGCCGTCGAAAGGCAGGTCGCCGAAGACCTCGTCGGTCGAGACATGGTGGAAGCGGAAGTCCGCTTTGCGCTCCTCGGACAGCCCGCGCCAATATTCCAGCGCCGCATTGAGGATGCGGTAGGTGCCGACGATGTTGGTCTCGATGAAGGCGCCGGGGCCGTCGATCGAGCGGTCGACATGGCTCTCGGCGGCCAGGTTCATGACGATGTCGATGTCGTCGCGGCGCAATATCTCCAGCACCGTGCGCTCGTCGCAGATGTCGGCCTGCTCGAAACGGTAATTATGCGCGTTCTCGATCGGCCTCAGCGACGCGAGATTGCCGGCATAGGTGAGCTTGTCGAGATTGGTGACGCGGTAGGCCGGGTTGGCGCACAGGTGCCGGCACACGGCCGAGCCGATGAAGCCGGCGCCGCCGGTGACCAGGAAATTCATGCCGCCCTCTCCGCCGACGCAAACACCTCGGCCATGGCCAGCGTTGGCGCCTTTTGGTCCTTGTCCGAAAGCTGGTATCCGCCGGCTAGCGCCGGCCACGCGATGCCGATCGCAGGGTCGTCGAAACGGATCGACCGGTCATGCTCGGGCGAATAGGTGTCAGTCACCTTGTAGATCACCTCCGTATCCGGCACGAGCGTGACGAAGCCATGCGCGAAGCCCTTCGGCACGAGGATCTGGTTGCCCATCTCGGCCGACACCTCCAGCCCCACCCATTTGCCGAAAGTCGGCGAGGCGCGGCGGATGTCGACCGCGACATCGAACACGCTGCCCCTGACGACACGCAGCAGCTTGTCTTGCGCGCGCGGCGGCAGTTGGTAGTGCAGCCCGCGCAGCACACCGGCCGCGGCGGAGTAGGAATGGTTGTCCTGCACGAAGGCGAGATGGATGCCGGCCTCGCCGAAGCGTTCGGCATTCCAGGTCTCGGTGAAAAAACCGCGCGCGTCGCCATGCCGCTTCGGCACGATCTCCAGCACGCCGTCGAGGCCGAGCGGCCTGACCTCAAGCACCCTGTTCCTCCATCAGATCGGCCACCCGCCGGCGCAGATAGGCGGCATATTCGTTCTTGCCGAGCAGCGCGGCGCGATCCAGAACCTTGTCGGCGCTGATCCAGCGCTGCTCCAGCGCAATCTCCTCGGGGCAGGCGATCTTGACGCCCTGGCGATGCTCGATCGTGCGCACGAAGGAAGAGGCCTCGAGCAGGCTGTCATGCGTGCCGGTATCCAGCCAAGCATAGCCGCGGCCGAGGCGGTGGACATGCAGCTCGCCACGCTCGAGGTAGACATTGTTGACCGCCGTGATCTCGAGCTCGCCGCGCGCCGAGGGGCGGATGGTCGAAGCAATGTCGACCACGTTGTTGTCATAGAAATAGAGACCAGTCACAGCCCAGTTGGACTTCGGCTTTTGCGGCTTCTCCTCGATCGTCAGAGCCTTGGCGGTGACCTTGTCGAAGGAGACCACGCCATAGCGCTCCGGATCGTCGACATAATAGGCGAAGACAGAGGCGCCGCCGTCGCGCGCCGCCGCCTCGCGGCAGAGCTGCGATAGGCCGCCGCCGAAATAGATGTTGTCGCCGAGAATCATCGAAACGCTGTCCTTGCCGATGAAGTCGCGGCCAATGATGAAAGCCTCGGCGAGTCCGTTGGGCTGCGGCTGCTCGGCATAGGAGAGCTCCAGGCCGAATTCGGAGCCGTCGCCCAGCAAAGCCTGGAAAACCGGCAAGTCGCGCGGAGTTGAAATGACCAGGATCTGGCGGATTCCCGCGAGCATCAGCACGCTCAGCGGGTAATAGATCATAGGCTTGTCGTAGATCGGCAGTATTTGCTTAGATACAGCTAATGTTAGCGGATAAAGTCGTGTTCCGCCGCCGCCCGCAAGGATAATTCCTTTCAACAAGCTCTCCTTGAACTACCGCGGCCCCCGCCCAGATGCCAAGTTGCCCGTGCTTAGGTTTCGGGCACTGGCTTGTCAATGTCGGGTTTGATTCCTTCCCGACGCTGGTCTCGCTTTCTACCATCCGGCACGCGGTGGTTTCGAGCGAAATCCGACCGCGGCATAAAAAAGGGCCGGCGGGCGCCTGTCGCCCGCCGGCCCTTCTTGCGTCGATCGCGATCAGCCGCGCTTGACCAATGCCCACACGGCCGGCACTAGGCTGGCGGCCAAGGCCACCTTGATCAGGTCGCCGACGATGAAAGGCAGGACGCCGAACTGCCAGGACTTTTCCGGTCCGATGAGCATCGCCAGCCAGGCAAAGCCCATGGCCATCATGACGACCTCGGCGGTCAGCATCGCGCCGAACAGCTTGAACGGACTGCGGTCCCAGCCGCGGTCGGCGGCCCAGCCGGCGATCGCCGCCATGACCACGAAACCGGCGAGGTAGCCGCCCGTCGAGCCCAGCATATAGGCGATGCCGATGCCCTTTTCCGGCGTGCCCTGGAAGACCGGCAAGCCATACGCGCCTTCGGCGAGGTAGAGAAGCAGCGTCGCGACGGCCAGCCGCAGGCCGAAAGCCGAAGCGATCAGCAGCACGGCCAACGTCTGCAGCGAAATATCGACTGGACCGAGCACCACTTTGGTCTTGGCCGAAAGCGTGAGCAGCAGGGTTCCGGCAAGCGCCAGGAAGAGCTGGGTCGCGAGCCGCGCGGCACCCCGCTCCGGCAGAGTGAGAGAAACGAGCGGACGCATCGTGGTTGCAATTGCCATGGTCTTCCTCATTCTGGCTGATTCATCGGGTGGCTGATTTGCTGGCTTCAAAAAACTCTCTTGATGCATGTCGTTGTCCCAAAACCGCTGCGCACTTTTGGGCGACATGCTCAAAAACTTTCTTGATGCATGCCGTTGTCCCAAAACCGCTGCGCACTTTTGGGCGACATGCATTGAATTTCCTATATTGGCTTCCGTATCGGGCGGCAATCATTTTGCCGCATTGCAAAGGAATCCGGCATGGCGCTTGAATTCGATACCAGCTTCGACCCGGCCTACGGCCGGGCGGTCACGGTTGCGCCGGATGTGCTGCGCATCACCGCTGGAAATCCGAGTCCGTTCACCTTCCACGGCACCAACAGCTATCTCGTCGGCCGCGACACGCTGGCGGTGATCGATCCGGGGCCGGAAGACGACGCGCATCTCGAAACGCTGCTCACGGCGATCGCTGGCCGGCCGGTCAGCCACATTTTCGTCAGCCACACCCATCGCGACCATTCGCCCCTCGCGGCGCGCCTGAAGGAGCGAACTGGCGCACCGACATTTGCCGAAGGCCCGCACCGGCCGGCGCGGCCCTTGCGCATCGGCGAGATCAATCCGCTCGACGCCAGCGCCGACCTGGCCTTCGTGCCCGATATTGCGCTGGCCGACAATGCACTGACCGAGGGCGACGGCTGGGCGATCCGCACCGTCCTCACGCCCGGCCACACCGCCAACCATGCCGTGTTTGCCCTCGAGGGCACCGGCACCCTGTTTTCGGCCGACCATGTCATGGCCTGGTCGACCTCGATCGTCGCGCCGCCGGACGGCGCCATGGCCGATTACATGGGCTCTCTCGACAGGCTGCTGGCGCGCGAGGATCGTCTGCTGCTGCCGGGCCATGGCGGGCCCGTGACCGCGCCCCAAAGGTTCATGCGCGGCCTGAAAACGCATCGCAAGATGCGTGAAAGGGCGATCCTTGAACGCATCCGCGCCGGCGACCGGACGATCAGGGAGATGGTCGCGGCGATCTATCGCGACACCGACCCCCGCCTGCACGGCGCCGCGGGGCTGTCGGTGCTGGCCCATCTCGAGGATCTGGTCGCGCGCGGCCTGATCGCCACCGAAGGCGACCCGGCGATCGACGGCATTTTCAGTCCCGCCGGCTGATCACTCGGCCGGCGCCGCGCCAACCTGCCCGGCGACTTCCTGGTCCAACTCGCCGAGGAAATCCGTGATACGGGCGGCGTTGTCGCCGAGGTCGTAGCGGCCGTAGCGGGAGGCCGAGCGCATGTCGACGATGACCTGCTCGCCATCGTCGGTGACGCGGATGGCGACATCGGCCGGCAGTCCGAGCACAAAGCCCTTGGCCAGCGCATTGATCGTCGCCTCGCTCTGCCCGTTGATGTCGGGATAAGGCGCCGTCAGCTGCCAGTCGCGGCGGTCGAGCACGGTTTCGACAGCGTCGACGACGGTTTCGAAAGGCAAATTGTAGCTGTGGCCGCTGACCAGCGGATAGGCATCAGCCTGCAGGCTCTGTTCGCCAGGGGTCGGCGGCGACAGCTCGTTCATGTCGCTTGTACGGTCGCTGGTGTCCAGAACCGGCGGGTCGTCGAGATCGGTCGAGATGTCGCGCAGCGGCGGGTAGATCGTGGCCCAGTAGACGGCGACGCCGTAGGGCGCCAGAACAAGCAGCGCCAGCAGCGCGCCGACGCTGAGATCGCGGCCGCCGCGATCGCCGAAGCTCCAGACCCTCGACAGGCCGAGACCCGCCAGCAACAGGGCGAGCGCCGCCAGCAGCGCGACGACCGCAAGCACCCACAGGAAAGGCGGCGTCTCGACGAATCCGAGCCGGTAACCGGCAACGGCGGTGAGCAAAAGAACGAGGGAAAATGCCCCGATCCGCCGCGACCAGCCGGCCGCCCTCGACGTCTGCCGTTCAGGAATAGATGCCATTCTTCGCCGTATCTTCCCAACCCGGGCCGAGAGTTAGCGGTTTTTGGCGCGGGCTTGAAGCCGGAAGATCGAACATTTTCGTCAATCCGTCGGCAGGCGGTAATCCTTGAACTGGGCGCGCAGGCTGGTCTTCTGGATCTTGCCGGTGGCGGTGTGCGGAATTTCGCCGACGAAGGCGACGTCGTCGGGCATCCACCATTTCGCCACCTTGCCGCTCATGAAGGTGAGGATGTCTTTCTTGCTCGGCTCCCTTCCGGGCTTGCTGACGACGACCAGCAAGGGCCGCTCGCCCCATTTCGAATGCGGGATGCCGATCGCCGCCGCCTCCGCCACGTCCGGGTGGCCGACGGCGAGATTCTCCAGGTCGATGGTCGATATCCATTCGCCGCCGGACTTGATGACATCCTTGGCGCGATCGGTGATCTGCATGTAGCCGCTGACGTCGATATGGGCGACATCGCCCGTGTCGAACCAGCCGTCGGCATCGAACTGCTCGGCGCCAGCGCCGCCATAATAGGCGCGGGCCACCGCCGGACCGCGCACCTTGAGATGCCCGAAGGTCTTGCCGTCCCAAGGCAGCGCGTTGTTATCGTCGTCGGTCACTTTCATCTCGACGCCGAAGGGCGGAAAACCCTGCTTGGCCTGGACATCGAGCCGCGCCTCGCCGGTCAGCGTCTCATATTGTGGCTTCAGCGTGCAGAGCGTGCCGAGCGGCGACATCTCCGTCATGCCCCAGGCATGCACCACCTGCACATCGTAATCATCCTGGAATTTGGCGGTGATGGCGCGCGGACAGGATGCCCCGCCGATCACGACCTTCTTCAGATAAGGCAGCTTCTTGCCGGTCTCTTCCAGATATTGCAGCAGCATCATCCAGACGGTGGGCACCGCGGCGCTGAACGTCACCTTTTCCGTGTCGAGCAGTTCGTAGATTGAGGCGCCGTCCATCTTGCAGCCCGGCATCACCAGCTTGGCGCCGATCATCGGTCCGCTCTGGCCGAGCCCCCAGGCGTTGGCGTGGAACATCGGCACGACGGGCAGGACGACATCGCGCGTCGACAGGCCCATGGCGTCGGGCATGGCGGCTATCATGGCGTGAAGGACATTGGAGCGGTGGCTGTAAAGCACGCCTTTCGGGTCGCCCGTCGTGCCCGAAGTGTAGCACATGCCGGCGGCGGTGTTCTCGTCGAACGTCTTCCAGGCGAAATCGCCGTCGGCCTCGGCCAGCCATTCCTCGTAGGCGACGGCATTGGCCAGCGTCGTTTGCGGCATATGCGCCCGGTCGGTCAGCACGATCACCCGTCGCAGCGATTTCACCGCACCCGCGATCTTTTCCAGGAGCGGCACGAAGGTCAGGTCGACGAAGATCGCCTTGTCCTCGGCATTGTTCATGATCCAGGAGATCTGCTCGGGAAAAAGCCTCGGGTTCAGCGTGTGGTAGATCGCGCCGATGCCCATGATGCCGTACCAGGCTTCGATATGGCGGGCCGTGTTCCAGGCAAGGGTCGCGATACGGTCGCCGAGCACGAAGCCGTCACGCTCCAGACGCTGCGCCACCTTGAGCGACCGGCGATGGATTTCGGAGAAGGTCGTGCGAACGATCGGACCTTCGATCGAACGCGACACGACCTCCCGGCTGCCGTGCTGGCGTTCGGCGTGGTCGATCAGCTTATGGCAAAGCAGCGGCCATTCCTGCATCAATCCGAGCATCTATTCCTCCCCTTGGCGCATTCGCGTCGTTTGTTCCGCACATTGTGGAACGAACCGGCGGATTGTCCAGCCGCCATAAGTCGAAGCCCGTGGATGGATCGAAGAACCGGGAAAACCGCCATAATCCGGCCATCCTCGCCGTTAAGTTTCGTTAACGGGCTGGGTGAGATTGGCGAATGGAGTGGTTCGCATGGACGCGCAGCTCGACGAAAAAGCCCTCGAAAGCACGCTTGCCGAAAGTCTGGACGATCTGGCGCCGGACATCAAAACCGTTTCCGAAGATGAATTTGCCGAAGTCGTCGGCGGCGCGCTTGAGGCTGTCGGCGGAACGCTGCTGTTCAAGATGCGCGTCGAAAACGGCGAGAATGGCGAGCATGTCGCAGCCGCCTGCATCGGCGACGCGGGCAATCGCCAGTTCCTGCTGCTGACGCTGCCGACCAGCGGCGGCGCGCTCAAGGTCGAAACCGCGGCAAGAAGCACCAATCCGGTGGCCGGCATTGCCGCCGCCTATGCCGGCCTCATGGATGCCTTCAAGACAGCCGCCTGACGGCTGGCCAACAGACGTTCAATGAATGGTGATGAAGCCTCGCGCCGCGCGGGCTTGCGCGGCGCACTGAGCCGACACATGTAAGTCTGCCGCGAGAACGTTTCACTGTTTCATGGACGGCAAACCGTTCTCTTTGTTTTGACGCAATTCCCGACGGAAACCGCTTCGCACTTTTGCTGGAATTGCTCCAGGAGACCATTCATGGACAAGCCCGCCAACCCTGCCCCCGGCTTCCAGCGCAATCCCGACAAGGTGATCACCGTCGAACCCTATCGCGGCAGCGTCACCGTGCGCGCCGGCGATACCATCATCGCAAGATCCACCCGGGCCAAGATGCTTTCAGAACCCCCCTACCCGGCGGCCTTCTACATCCCGTTCGACGATATCGACTTCAGCAAGCTCGCCGGCACCGAGCACTCGACGCATTGCCCCTACAAGGGCGATGCCAGCTACTGGAGCGTCCAGGCGGCCGGCGAAGCCGGCACGAATGCCATGTGGGCTTATGAACATCCGTTCGACGAAATGACCGAGATCCGCAACCACGGCGCGTTCTACACGAGCAAGGTAACGGTCGAAGCCGAACCGAGCTGAGTTTTCGATTGGGCTGGGCCGTCGCTGCGGTCTGAGACAGGCGAAGCCCAAGCGTCAGGGCGGAGCAGGAGCGAAGCGACGCAGCGCAGACCCGTGGATGACGAAGGGATGGGCGTTCACGTCAATCTCGGAAGGGTATGGCTGCCAAAATTCAGCCGCCGCACCGCCCGCTCAATCGGTGGTGCCGTCGTTGCCTATACCGTCGGCATCGTCCAGGCGCACGAAGGTCATGCCTTTCTGCTTCAAGGCGAGCAGCCCCTGAACCACGCCCTCGCCGGCCGCATGCGTCGGCTGGTTAATGTGTGCGATGATGACGTCGCCGTCCTTGGCGGCGCCGATGCGGCGTGCCGTTTCCTTGGCGCCGAGCAGCGAGCCGCCGTCGCCATTGACCGAGAAGCCGGCGATCTTGAAGCCCAGCTTGCGGATCATGGCGATCGCCGATGGGCTGTATTCCGCGGTGGCGCCGCGAAACCATTTGGGCGCCGGTCCGCCCGCGCTGGCGAGCGCCGCGGCGCCGGATTCAACCTCGGCCTGCACGGCGTCCGGGCTGCCGGCGCTGCTTATGCCGTAAATCTTCCGCGGCGTATCGACCGCGGGAATGTGGCGGCCGCCATGGTTTTCCAGCTCGAACAGATCGGGATGGGCTCGCATGATCTCGACGGCCGCGGCATTGCGCTTAAGCCAGATGCCGGTAACGAAGATGGTCGCCGATATGCGATTGTCGACAAGAGCCGAAAGTATTCTTGTGTCGGTCTTTCCCCCGCAAGCGTCGAGTGTCAGGGCAACTCGCCCACCCCCTTCCGGGGCTTGGGGCTTCAGATGGAGCGTCGGCTCGAGAAGCGTCGCGGCATTGCCGGCCGACGCCGCCAAGAGCGACAGCGCAAGCACGCAAAGAGAATTTCGAAGCAGACCCATCATCCATTCCAAGCCAGCGCGCACGGCCATGGTCGTGCTGCCAACAAACTTTGTCTCAACAAAACCGGCATCTAGGCAAAAATCGGGACGACAAACAGCGCCAGAGGCGGCAGTCGCGAAAATTTGCTTTCGCCTTACACTGCGGCTTCCAAGCCCTCCGTCCGCGCCAGCAGCTGGAGCACGGCATCGGCAACCGTATCGACCTCCAAGCGCCACACGCAGCACGCCTTGTTGGGGTCAGGCCGTTCGCACAGGTCCCCGCCGACGCAGTCGCAGGGCATGGCCGGGCGCACCGCGATGCTCTGCACGCCGACCGGTCCCCAGCGGACCGGGCTCTGCAGTCCGAACAGGCCGACGACGGCAGTGCCGACCGCGGCGGCCATATGCATGGGGCCACTGTCGTTGCCCAGAAACAGCCGCGCCTGCTGGAGCAGCGCCGGCAACGTTTCGAGCGGGAGGGCTCCGACCAGATTGACGATCGGCGCTGTCGCAGTCGCCAAGATCTTTTCGGCTGCCTCGCGCTCGTCCGGACTGCCGACCAGAACAACCCTGAGACCGGTTTCGGCCGATATCCGGTCGATTGCGACGGCAAAGCGCTCGGGCTGCCAGCGGCGTCCGGGGAAGCTCGCCCCGGCATGCACCGCGACGAAGGCGCTCTGCCGAAGGTGGAACTTGTCCAGCAGCGCCAAGGCTTTCGCCGTCTGAGACGATGACGGCCCGATGGCGGGAACCCGCTGGTGCAGGTCTATGCCGAGCGCCTCCAGCGGCGAAAGATATCGATAGAGAAAGTGCCGCTCGCCGTAGCCGAACGGCTTTGCCTTGACATTGGCGGATCGGAAGTCGAGCCAAGGCAAGGGACTTTTGCCCGCCTGATACCCCACGCGAACCCGCGCACCAACCAGCCCTAAGATGAACCGCGACGTCCGCGTGTCGGTGATGTCGATGGCCATGTCGAAACGGGAGCGGCGCAGCCGAAAGAGCGTGACAATGAGTTCCTGCGCGCGTCGCAGCGGTGTGCCGCGCATATGGGAACGGCGGAAGGTCACAACCTCCGAGGCGATATCGTTGGCCGTGAGGAACCCGGCGAAGCGGGAGTCGCAGAGGAAGACGATGCGGGCGCCGGGGTATTCGAGCCTCAGATTCTTCGCCAGCGCGGAAGAAAGAACGAGATCGCCAATATACTTCGTTTGCAGGATCAGGATCGACCGGATAGGGCCGGAGCGACGCTGCGACGTCCGTGTCCGGGCGCCGGACGGATCGGAGTCCACGAAGCTGGGCTGAGACGTCGACATGTGGAGCCGCCATGCGCGTGTTTCACGTGGCTCTCATATACAAGACTGCAAGATTGTGGACCAGAGCGACTCACGCGCCGAAAAGGGCTTCCCGTCTCACGGAAAGGCGAATGCGTCGAGCACGACGTTTCAGGCCTCTCCTGGAATTGCTCCAAGGGGCGACGCGGCCGACGGGCGGCATTCCCGCGGATGTCAGACCGCGGCCTCCAGGACCGCCTCGGTACGCGCCAGGAGCTCCAGCACCGCCTCGACCACCGGATCGACCTCCAGGCGCCAGACGCAGCAGGCCTTGCTCGGATCGGTCCGGCGGCACAGGTCGCCGCCGACGCAGTCGCAGGGCATGGATGGCCGCAACGAGATGCTGGGCACGCCGACCGGCGCCCAGCGGACCGGATTGGTCAGGCCGAACAGGCCGACAACCGGCGTGCCGGCCGCGGCCGCCATATGCATCGGCCCGCTTTCGTTGCCGAGAAACAGCCGCGCCTCCCTGAGCACCGCAAGCAGGGTTTCCAGCCGCAGCGCGCCCGCCAGATTGACGACAGGCGTCTTCGTCGCGGCCACAATCCTGTCGGTTGCCTCGTTTTCATCCGGGCCGCCGACCAGGACGACGCGCAAGCCTGTCTCGCCGGCAATCCTGTCGATTGCCTCAGCAAAGCGCTCCGGCTGCCAGCGGCGCCCGGCGAAACTTGCTCCGGCGTGAACCGCGACAAAGGCGTTTGGGAGGATGTGGTGCCGGGCCAGCAAAGCCAGGACGCGGGTCGTCTCGAATGGCAGCGGTCGAATGGCCGGGGCCCTGACGCGCAGGTCGACGCCGAGCGCCTCCAACGGAGACAGATAACGGTAGAGAAAGTGCTGCTTGCCAAATCCGAAGGGCTTCATCCTGACATTGGCGGGCTGGCGTTCATGCCAGCGCAGAGGCCGCTCCGTCGGAGAATAGCCGACCCGGACCGGAGCATTGACCAGCCCGGAAATAAGACGCGAGGTTTTCGAGTCGGTGATGTCGATGGTCATGTCGAAGCGACGTCGCCGCAATTCCCGCACAACGCGGAAGAGCTCGCGTCCCCGCTCGAACGGCGAGCCACGCATCCTCGCGCGGCTGAGGGGGACAGCCTCGGCGGCAATGCCGTGAGCAGTCAGGAAGCCGGCCAAATGCGTTTCACAGAGAAACACGATCCTGACGCCCGGATATGCGAGCTGCAGATTGTTCGCCAGCGCCGAGGCAAGCACGATGTCGCCAATGAATTTGGTCTGCAGGACAAGGATCGACCGGAAAGCAGTGGGGGCAATCTGCAACATGGGTTTCTGACCACCAAAAAGTTCGGTGTCGGAAACTCTCTCGAAACGGTGTCGAGATTTAGGGCGGTCACGCGCACGTTCGCGTGACATTCCATACAAAACCGTAAGGTCCCTTGGGGTGCCGCCCCCGGAACGCCCCCTCAGGCGCGTCTGGCGGCGCCTTTCGCCGCCGCCACGGCCGCCTGCGCGGCCGCCAGCCTGGCGATCGGCACGCGGTAGGGCGAGCACGACACATAATCGAGCCCGACCTCCTCGCAGAAGCGGATCGAAGCCGGATCGCCGCCATGCTCGCCGCAAATGCCGAGCTTGATGGCGGGCCGCGTCGCCTTGCCCTTTTCAGCAGCGATCCGCACCAGTTCGCCGACGCCATCGACATCCAGCGACACGAACGGATCCTGCTCGATGATGCCCGTTTGCCGGTAGGTTTCAAGGAAGGACGCCGCGTCGTCGCGCGAGATGCCAAAGGTCGTCTGGGTGAGGTCATTGGTGCCGAAGGAGAAGAATTCGGCGGCTTCGGCAATGACATGGGCGCGGATCGCCGCGCGCGGCAGCTCGATCATCGTGCCGGTGAGATAGTCGATCTTGGTGCCGGTCTCCTTCATGACACTTTGCGCCACCGCGTCGATGCGCGCCTTGACATATTCCAGCTCCTTCACCAGTCCCACCAGCGGCACCATGATTTCCGGCACCACCAGCGCTCCGGCCTTGCGTCCGGCCTCGACGGCCGCCTCGAAGATGGCGCGCGCCTGCATCTCGGCGATCTCCGGATAGGAGACGGCGAGCCGGCAGCCGCGATGGCCGAGCATCGGGTTGAACTCGTGCAACGCCTCGGTGCGTTGCCGCAGCTTGTCGGCCGAGACATGCATGGCGCTCGCCACCTCGGCAAGTTCGGCCTCGGTCTTGGGCAGGAATTCATGCAGCGGCGGGTCGAGCAGGCGGATCGTCACCGGCAACCCGGCCATGATCTCGAACAGCTCGAGGAAGTCCGAGCGCTGCATCGGCAGGAGCTTATCGAGTGCTGCGCGCCTGTCCTTCTCGGTGTCGGCCAGGATCATCTCGCGCATGGCGACGATGCGGGCGCCGTCGAAGAACATGTGCTCGGTGCGGCAAAGCCCGATGCCCTCGGCGCCGAAGGAGCGCGCCATGCGCGCGTCGAGCGGCGTCTCGGCATTGGTGCGCACCTTCATGCGGCGCGCGGCGTCGGCCCATTCCATGATGGCGGCGAAATCGCCGGAAACCTCCGGCTGCAGCATCGCGACCGCGCCCTTCAGCACCTGTCCGTTGCCGCCGTCGATGGTGATGATGTCGCCCTTGCGGAAGGTCTGGCCCATCGAGACCAGCGTGCCGGCCTTGTAGTCGACGCGCAACGAACCGGCGCCCGACACGCAGGGCTTGCCCATGCCGCGCGCCACCACCGCGGCGTGGCTGGTCATGCCGCCACGCGTGGTGAGGATGCCTTCGGCGGCATGCATGCCGTGAATGTCCTCCGGGCTGGTCTCGATGCGCACCAGGATCGCCTTGCGTCCCTGAGCCCTGGCGTCCTCGGCGTCGGCGGACGAGAAGACGATCTCGCCCGTGGCGGCGCCGGGCGAGGCCGGCAGGCCCATGCCGATGACATCACGCGCCGCCTTCGGATCGATGGTCGGGTGGAGCAGCTGGTCGAGCGATGCCGGATCGATGCGGGCGACCGCCTCCTCCTTGGTGATCAGGCCATCCCTGGCCATCTCGACGGCGATCTTCAGCGCCGCCTTGGCGGTGCGCTTGCCGGAGCGGGTCTGCAGCATCCACAACTTGCCGCGCTCGATGGTGAATTCGAGGTCCTGCATGTCGCGGTAGTGCTTTTCCAGCCGGTCGGAAATATCGACGAAGGCCTGGAAGGCATCGGGCATCACTTTCTGAAGGGACGGCTTGTCGGAACCGGCGGCGATGCGCGCCGCCTCAGTGATGTTCTGCGGCGTGCGAATGCCGGCCACCACGTCCTCGCCCTGGGCATTGACCAGGAACTCGCCATAGAGCTGCCTGTCACCGGTCGAGGGATTGCGGGTGAAGGCGACGCCGGTCGCGGAGGTGTCGCCCATATTGCCGAACACCATGGCCTGGACGTTGACCGCCGTGCCCCAGCTTTCCGGGATGTCGTGCAGGCGGCGATAGGTGATGGCGCGGCTGTTCATCCAACTCGAGAACACGGCACCGATCGCGCCCCAGAGCTGCTCGTGCGGGTCCTGCGGGAACGGCTTGCCGAGCTCTTCCTCGACCTTGGCCTTGTAGAGCGAAATGACGCCCTGCCATTCCGCGGCCGTCAGCTCGGTGTCGAGCTCGTGGCCGAGGCTGGCCTTCTGGTCCTCGAGGATTTCCTCGAACATTTCGTGATCGAGGCCCATGACGACGTCGGAATACATCTGGATGAAGCGGCGATAGCTGTCATAGGCGAAGCGGGCATCGCCGGAATCGGCGGCCAGGGCCTCGACCGTCTCGTCGTTGAGGCCGAGATTGAGCACCGTGTCCATCATGCCGGGCATTGACGCCCGGGCGCCGGAACGCACTGAGACCAGGAGCAGCTTCGACGGATCGCCGAAACGGCGGCCGGTGATGCGGCCGATATGGTCGAGAGCGGCGACGACATCCGCCTCGAGCCCATCGGGATAGGTCCGGCCGTTGGCGTAATAGGCGTTGCAGACTTCCGTGGTGATGGTGAAACCCGGCGGCACCGGCAGGCCGAGGCTGCACATCTCGGCCAGATTGGCACCTTTGCCACCGAGAAGATTGCGGTCGCCGGCACGGCCTTCGGCGGCGCCGTCGCCGAAGGTGTAAACCCACTTGGTCATGCTTGCCCTCCAGTTCTTGGAAGATAGAAACATCCGGACCATGGCCCGGTTCCCCGCCTTCGCGATCCGAGCGATAGGATGCTGCAGTGCGAAAGGCAAGGCACCGAACAGCGCCCCCAGGCACTACAATCGATTAAGCAAAAGCTGCGTCAAAAAGACTTGCCGGAGGGTATGGCGCGTTATAGAACATAACAGGAACGTAGTGGAGTAGCGTGATGAAACTCAACGGAAAACTCGACTATCTGGAATTGCCGGCAACTGGCGGCACGCTGGACAGCGTCAAATCCTTCTACAGCGCTGCCTTTTCATGGTCGTTCACCGACTACGGCCCGACCTATTCCGCTTTCGCCGAAGGGCTCGACGGCGGTTTCCAGGCCGATGCCGGGGAAGCGCCAGCCAAACCGCTGCCCGTGCTCTACTCCGAGAACCTCGAGGAAACGCTGGACGCGGTCGAGAGCGCCGGAGGCACCATCGTCAAGCCGATCTTTTCCTTCCCCGGCGGCCGACGGTTTCATTTCACCGATCCGGCCGGCAACGAACTGGCGGTGTGGGGACATTAGAAAGGACGCGGATTTCGAGGTTTTTTGCTGTTGACAGCCGGGCTCGGCTCACTCCAACAAACAACGGCGATCTTCCAACAGCAAAAGCGCGCTCATGAAATTCGGGTCAAGCGGCGTTCGGGGTTTGGCTTCCGAATTGGTCGGAAGGCCAAGCGGACTTTACACTGAGGGCTTCGCCCGGCGCCTGCGGTCGACTGGATTTCAGCAAGGCAAGGTCTTCGTGGGGCGGGACTTGCGCGACAGCAGCCCGGCAATCGCGCAGGACTGCATGGCGGCGCTGGCCGCGGCCGGCTTCCAGCCGGTCGATTGCGGTCCGATCCCCACACCGGCGCTTGCCTTTTATGCCCGCCGGCAGGGCGCCGCGGCGCTGATGGTGACCGGCTCGCATATCCCCGCCGACCGCAACGGCATCAAGTTCTATGGACCAAAGGGCGAGATCGACAAGGCGGACGAGGCCGCGATCACCGCTCATGTCGCCGAACTGTCGGATCAATATCCCTGGCCGCCGACCTGTGCGGACTGGCAAGCCGGCCATGAACAGGCGCTCGCGGCCTTTCGAGACCGTGTGGAGGCAATCCTGCCCTCTGGCGCCCTTTCCGGAATGAGGCTCGGCGTCTACCAGCACAGCACCGTTGCGGCAGAGTTGCTGGTCGAGGTCCTGCGATCCTTCGGCGCCGATGTGATTGCCATCGGCAAGACAGACACTTTCGTGCCTGTCGATACCGAGGCCGTCAGCCAGGAAACGCTGGCGATGGTGCGGGACCGAGTGCGCGAGGTCAAATTCGACGCGGTGGTCTCGGCCGATGCCGACGCCGATCGCCCTCTCGTCATCGACGAAAATGGCGAATTGTTCCGCGGTGACCTGATCGGGCTGGCCACGGCGCTCTTCCTCAAGGCCGATGTCGTGGTGACGCCGGTCACCTCCAACTCGGGCGTAGCCGAGGTTTTCGGGTTCAGCGTCAGGAGAACGAAGGTCGGATCGCCTTTCGTCATCGAGGGCATGGACGCCGCGCGGCCGGCAGGCGGCATCGTCGTCGGCTTCGAAGCCAATGGCGGAGTTCTGCTGGGATCCGACTGCCTGGTAAATGGCAAAATATTGTCGGCGCTGCCGACGCGGGATTCATTCTTACCGATCCTGGCGGTGCTGGGCACGGTGGCATCGACGGGGAAATCGCTGTCCAACCTGCGTGAAAGCTGGAATCTTCCGGTCTGCGCCAGCGAGCGGCTCGAGAACTTCCCGGTCGAGACATCGCGCGGCTTGATGCGCAAGCTCGCCGACCGCGACGCGTTGCAGCGGTTCCTGGCACCCTTCGGCATGGTGGCGGATGTAGATGAGACCGACGGTCTGAGAGCGCGAATGACCCGCGGCGAGATCATCCATCTGCGGCCTTCAGGCAACGCTCCCGAATTTCGCTGCTATGCCGAGGCCGCCAGCCATGAAAGGGCAAGCGAAATCGTAGCAATGGCGCTGGAACGGGCGCGAGACGCCACACTGGCGGATAAGGCCGGGGCCGTATAATGACAGCGGTGCCGGCGGTTGCCGCTGGTTTGGAGCGCGGCCAATTCAGCAATGATGGGGAACTTGCGCCCCGCATCTCGCCGATCACCGAGACCATTGATGACAAAGACAGCATTGATAACCGGCATCACCGGGCAGGACGGCGCCTATCTGGCGCAACTCCTGCTTTCAAAGGGCTATGAAGTCCACGGACTGGCGCGACGGTCGAGCACGGCCGACGTCAATACGATGCGGCTGAAATGGCTGGGCATCCAGGACGACGTGCGGATCGTGGATGGCGACATCACGGACCTGTCGGGCCTGACCCGAACCATGCGCGACGTAAGGCCGGACGAGGTCTACAACCTTGCCGCGCAGTCTTTCGTCAAATCGTCCTGGCAGCAGCCTATCCTGACCAGCAACGTCACCGGCATCGGCGTCACCAATGTGCTGGAGGCGCTGCGTCTTGAAGTGCCCGGGGCGCGTTTCTATCAGGCTTCGTCGTCGGAGATGTACGGCCTTATCCAGGAGCCGATGCAGTCGGAGACCACGCCTTTCCATCCCCGCTCGCCCTACGCGGTGGCCAAGGCCTACGGCCATTGGATCACCGTCAATTATCGCGAGAGCTTCGGCCTGCATGCCTCGAGCGGCATCCTGTTCAATCACGAATCGCCGCTTCGCGGCATCGAATTCGTGACACGCAAAGTCACGGACGCCGTCGCGCGCATCAAGATGGGACTGGCGAGGGAGCTGCGCTTGGGCAACATCGACGCCAGGCGCGATTGGGGCCACTCCAGGGACTATGTCCGCGCCATGTGGCTGATGCTGCAGCAGGGAGAGCCCGACGACTATGTGGTCGCCACCGGCAGGACGACGACGGTGCGCGACATGTGCAGGATCGCCTTCGAGCATGTCGGGTTGAAGATGGACGACCATCTTGTCATCGATCCAGACCTGTTCAGGCCGGCGGAAGTCGAGATTCTGCTCGGCAATCCGGCCAAGGCAAAGGCGAAGCTCGGATGGGAAGCGACGATCTCCCTGGAAGAGATGATCCACGAGATGGTGGACGCCGATCTTGCGCGCCACGCAGCCGTCGGGCGATGAAAGGGAAGTCGTTGTGACGCCGCGTTCCGCCACGCGGTACAACGCTTCATGGTTCGTGAGGCCGGCATGCGCGTTTTGATGACCGGCGCCAACGGTTTCGTCGGCCCCTATGTCGCCGAGGCATTGCACAATATCTGCGGCCCCGAGGTCGTCATTGCCGCGACCTCCAAGGATGGGGGGCCGCACCCCGCTTTCGGCCAGGTCGAAGAGCTGGACGTGACGGATACGGCCGCCGTCCATGAGGCCATGGCCCGTCATCGGCCAACGCACGTCATCCACCTGGCGGCGGTCGCGGCCCTCGATGCCGCCCAGGCGAATCCACGCAACACGTGGCGCATCCACGTGGACGGCGCGCTCAACCTGGCCAATGCCATCCTCGACACGGCTCCTGACTGCTGGCTCGTTCATGTCGGATCCGGCCTGGTCTATGGCGAAAGCGCGAAGACCGGGCGACCGCTCGACGAAAGCACGCTGCTTGCCCCGATCGACGACTACGCCGCTACCAAGGCCGCGGCCGACCTCGCGCTCGGCGCGCTGTCGTACCGGGGGTTGAAATGCGTTCGGATGCGTCCCTTCAATCATACGGGACCAGGCCAGACCGAGGCATTCGCGGTGCCGGCCTTCGCCATGCAGATCGCGCGGATCGAAGCAGGCCTGGCCCCGCCGGTCATCCGCGTCGGCAATCTCGACGCCAGGCGCGACTTCCTGGATGCGCACGACATCGCCAATGCCTATGCGCGCGCCGTCTTGAACAGCAACAAGCTTGCGCCGAACACTATCTTCAACCTTGCGTCCGGCCTCTCCTGGCGGATGGCAGACATTCTGGATCTGCTGCTGGCGCAAAGCCGCGCCAAGATCGTCGTAGAGCAGGATCCCTTGCGGATGAGGCCAAGCGACCTGCCATGCATCGTCGGCGATGCGACCCGCGCCCGGACCCTGCTTGGCTGGGCGCCCGAGCATTCTTTCGAGGAGACGCTTGCGGCGGTTCTCGAGGATTGCCGCGCGCGTGTGGCGCAGGCGTGAGCAACAGAGCATCGTCGGCTTCGCGGAAGCTGATTGCTCCGATGTCGGCCAGGCGAGCGAAGCAGGTGCGCGGCGTCGGGATGCCCGAGACACGCCGCTGGCGATCAGCGACAACCGCCAGCAAATGGCGACCTGCATCGCAGCCGCTTTTAGTTGATGTTGCGGCATTGAGCTTTGCGCCGCACCGTCCTATAAGGCCGCGCGCAAGCGGGCATGCCTCGCCTGCTGGGGCGTCGCCAAGCGGTAAGGCATCGGTTTTTGGTACCGACATTCCCAGGTTCGAATCCTGGCGCCCCAGCCAAACTGGACTCCCTCTCGATAATTCTGTCTGCTGCGCGCCGGTAGCCGCTTGGGATGCGACCGTTTCCGCAAGTAGATCAAACGGTTGCCTGAAGACGGCGTGAACCTCGCCTTGGTCCCACTGGCAGTTCGACAGCACGAGATTCAGGAGCCGCTTTTTCTCGTGCGCAGGCTGTTTCGCAAACAGTCGGCTGGCGTTGCGCGCTAATTCCAACAGCCGGATGCCGTCCTCCATGTATGATTCTTCGGCGCTGCCATGGCGCTCTATCTCGCGAAGCAGCCGCGTCTGTTCGGTTCGCCACTGCGCCGACATGCGGTCGTAAAAGGCGTTATCGATGCGACCGTCGAGTTTGTCGAGGTACATAGCGTGCAGCCGATCCTCGAGCCGCTTGTACTCGACCTGGCATCGATGGATCGCCTGTTCATGCTCCCGGCGCTCGTCGGCATGGCTGGCCAGGAGGGCAGCCTTTACCCACTCCAGTATCTCTTCGTCGAAATGCAACCGGTCGAGCAGGTTGGCGAATGCCTGATCGAGCACTTCCTCGCGGACATATTTGCGGCGGCAATCAGCGTATCCGCCCCGGCCTTTGTCGGTATGACCCGTGCAATGATAATAGACGTATTTGCCCTTCTTGATCTCCGCTACGACGGCGCAGCCGCATTCGGTGCAGGTCATCAGGCCGGTGAAGGCGAACTCGTTGCCTATCGGGTGGGTCGGTACGGCATTGCGGCCCGTCAGGACGCCCTGGACCCGCTCCCATAATTCGATTGATACAAGAGGTTCGTGCCTGCCGTGGTGCAATTTGCCGTTCCACTGGAACAGGCCCGTGTAGAGGCGGTTGCGCAGGATCATATGCACGGTGCTGACCGGAACCGGATTGCCGCTCTTGGGATAAATCAGCCCGTCGCCATGGGCTGCCTTAGCCAAGGCCTTGAGCGAATACTGGCCGGTTGCGTAGCGCTCGAACAGCTGTGTGACGACTGGAGCCAGTTCAGGATGCGGCTCGATAACCTTTCTGCCATCTTTCCCCGTGGTGTTGACATAGCCCAGTGGAGCCTTTGTCGGCCAGATACCCTGCTCCGCCTTCTCCATCTGCCCCTTGCGGGCTTCTTCCGACAGGTTGTCGATATAATTCTTGGCCATCAAGACCTTGATGCCGTGCATGAACTTTTCGGACGAGCGCGAGTCTCGCGACAGCGTCACACCTTCCTTCGCAAGGTGGATTTCGACATCCAGCTCATCAAGAGTCACCCAGTCCTTCAGATTGCGGTAGAGCCGGTCGGTCTTCTCGACCAGGACGCTCCGAATGCCGGGATGCTTTCGCAGATATTTGACCATTTCGGTAAAATTGGTCCGGCCGGTGGTCTTGGCCGTCTCGACGTCGATAAACTCCTGCACGATGTCGAATCGCTGTTGCAGGGCGTAGTCGCGCAGCAGCTTGCATTGCGCCGGGATGGAGAATCCCTCCTTCTCCTGTTCCTTCGAGGAGACACGCGCGTATAGCAGCGCCTTTACAAGGCCTGCGGGCCTTGCGACCTTCGCAATTCGCTGATTCATCCTGGATGCCTCCTTCCCTTCTTGGTCGCTTTTGCGACGGACTGAGCCGGCGATCGGGCAAACATGAAGGGCTGGCTACTCGCCCCGGTCAATCCGGTCCCATTCGGCGAGAATGCGAAAGAAGCCACCGAGATTATCGACGATTTGCCGGGCATCTTCGGTTGATAGCGATCGCCCCATCCGAGCCTCGAACAAGCGAGCCGTCCGTTCCAGGAACGCCTCGTCAACGACGCGCCGGCGGGAAGACAGATCGGCGGCTGCATCGCGTCTGACGTCGCGTTTCGTAGCGCGCCGTGCCGCCCTCACCGTTCCTGTCCCGAGCATATCCGCATCGAGATAAGGATCGCCGAAATCGCCTCAGCGCCGAATGGCCGTTGTGTGCGCCCACATATCCTTTTCTACTCTGTATCGGCACCAACCTCCGGTTCCTGTCCAAGGGGGTGATCAGCGGCCTGCTTTCCGAGACCGACCAGATCGGCGGCGATTGCTTGGTATCGCTTACAATCTGCCTGAACGATGGATCGGTCAGGCCGCTCGAGCGGGACGTCCCCGACGATTTCTTTCAAGTCACGCAGGATCGATTCGATATGTGGCCAAGGGAAGTCTGTCGGGTCTTCGATGTCGCGATCTGCGCCGACGATTATCTCAAGCTTGGCAACAACGCCGCGAAGTGAGTGCGCGTGCGTGCGCGGAAGTCTATCCTGAATTTTCAAAGCCGCTGTCGCAGCTTCGACTTCTGCCTGGCAGGCGATCGAGTAACCAACCTTGGCATCCATCGCTGTCGGACAGGCCGCGGCGAGAACGCGCGTTTCCAGGCGTTGTTGAAGTCGGCAGAGAACCTGTGAGACATGCTGCGCCCTCACCCAGTCTCGTAGCAGCGCAAGCGCAGGGTCTTTTACAGCACCCTCGCCGCTTCCCCCTAGCGTGACGGAAGACAAAGTCGTGCTATTGTCGGAATCAGCCATGATCCGAGCTCCGGTAAGCTTGGGCGTGGTTAGGCTGCTGAAGGTGGTCTCAACACCGTCAGCAGCCGAGCAGTCGGGCTCCACAATTCGTATCAGGGATACGATAGCGCAGCTACTCGTGCAGATCAACGGCAATCGTATCGATGTTACGAAATGAACGTAATCCAATGTAAAATGGCGCGCGTAGCGCTTGGCTGGGGCACAAGAGACTTGGCTCGGAATGCCGGCGTTTCCCCCGACACCATCGCGCGTTTCGAAAGAGGCGAACAACTCAAGGCCTCGACCGTGGCTACTATACTGGCAACGTTTGAAGCTGCAGGAATTGAGTTCATTCCGGAAAATGGCGGTGGCCCTGGCGTGCGCTTGGCACGCGGTACTAGTAGCACTTAGCCGAGGGCGACACCTGCGGGCGCCATCAGGTGCACACGTTTGTCAATCCGTGAGAGCAATCCGCCGCATCACTGGACCGTCGGGCCGAGTCTACTCCTGCCCAAAAGCCGCCGTTCGATGGGAGCGAACTAGAGCACGTCACTCATGCGCCATCAACTGCGACGCTCATGCGAAGCGGTTGACTGTTCAAGACTGACAGTCAGTGAACTGTTCGATTTCGGATAGTTAGATTAATCGCGCGGGCCTTGCCGAGCACCTGTGTGAGCCTTTCATCGCGTTGCACTAGGACGTCGAAGATGTCACCAAGACTGGCAAGTGCCTCATTGCTATTCACCAGGAAGCAGATACGGGCCGCGTACTCGCCGATGACCTCATGATATCTGTGGCTAGCGCGATAGACGGCGCTGGCTTCCATTATCACGGCGAAAAGGTCGGTGATCTGCGTGGAGACATCGGCGCCGTGCGCTATGACAAAACAACGGTCAATGACGGCTTGCGCCACAACCTCAGAGTGGCCGGCAAGCGCGAAGTGTGCTGCAAGTCTCAAGTAGCGAACTTCCAACTCGATATCGGCGATGGGCTCGTTCACTCCAACGGTCAAGATCCGCGTCACGTTGTTGATCGCTCGCTCCGAGGGGATCGAGGCATAGGTCAGCGCTGCGAAGCCCGGTACATCGGCAAGGCGCCTCGCTCGGTCGAGGCTCATCTCGACCTCAGCAAACACTTCTCGCAGCGGGGAAATGATATTCATTTGTAAGAAATCATCAAATGGCCCGGGGAACATCGCCATAAGGATGCCTTTGTTATCGGCGAGGCGCGCAGTGGCTGCATCAATCAGTTCCACCCATGCGCCCGGTCGGCTAGGTTCCGCGAGCATATGGAATGCTCCACGAGCGCGCCCGACCAATTCCGCAAATATATGATCTGGGCTGATCCAATCAGGGCACCACCGCGGAGTCTCGGGGCGATCAACAATGCAACTCCACACATAGTGCGGGTAAAAATTGCGGGTCACCCAGCCCAAGAAGCCCACCGTGTCAGGCATTCTACCGAGAGCGTTGGCTAACACACCGGCGTGTGCCAGAGCTGCAAGCCTGGTCCAGAAGACCGGCGCGGAAGCTGCTTTCGCCGCGCGACGGATTTCAATGGTCGCCACAATGGCGCATGCAGAAAACATCTCATTACGATGCTCTGAAGCTTCCGCGTCACCGAACAACTTTCTGAGGAACGCGCTGCCGAGATCGACAAAGGCACTATCTTTGTGAAGCAGTGCGCGACACATCTCAAATCCGAAGAGAAGAGTGAAAGGATCTTCCGCGTCCAGCAAGGGGGATAGATCGGCGACGGCAAGCCCCTCTAGCTGGTCGAACGGAATTAGCGGTTGCCACAATGCCGTGAAAGCAATCCGTCGGACAGCTACCGCAGGGTTGCGTTCAAGAAGCGATCGGCGAGCGCTTGTGAGATCGCCTCGTATGAACGTTTCTATGTCCTTGTTTTCGCCCAGCGGTGCGACGAGTCGGTCAAAATAGGCAGGAACATCTGGCAACATCGTTTCACGGCTAAGCGACTGCGGCTTCTGAAGCTCGGCTGCGAACGCTTCAGGTGTATAGCCTAATGTAGTCATCAGTTCGTCATACTCACTGTCGTCCAAGGCGCGATCTTCAGCGATCTTGTGCCAGTGTCGCTCCTCCTTTTCTGAAAGCGGTTGAGCTGAGAAAATACGTTGCAAACTCGCGATCCGGGCCTCTCGCTCACCACTCAGAAGATCCGCATTGCTGAAAGAAAAGCGCTCGCCTTTCACGACCAAACCTGCCTTCCCATCGGGAAGGCGGCTGACTCCACCCCGCACGCGCTGTCCATCACTTAGCGTTATCATCGCACTGGCACGGCCCCGGATTGCTGCCCGAAGCGCATCATGAAGACTGCCAGTCTCAACAGAAAGCTGCTTGCCTAAGGGGTAGGAAAAGCGCGGCTTGAGACCAAGTTTGGCCCGGAACTCCTCGTCGAGGAGCAATGGCATCCGCACAGACAACGGAAGCGGATTGAGCAGTAGTTCGGTCAGCGCCTCGCGACTAATCTCAACATCCGCTTGGCCATCCATCATCCAGAGCCGCGCAATGTACGATTTCAGGAACTCGATAGTCGCATCCCAAATTTCCGGCCGATACTTTTGAATGGGGTCGACTAATCGCTCCTCGGCCCAAGAAAAATACTCCCCCCGCCGTCCTTTCCTACCTTCAGTGAAAACCAGAAACATCGCGGTCTGCATACCCGCCTGCTGCCGCGCAGTTGACCAAAGGGGTTGATTATCGGGGTTTAGGCACCAAGTCATCGGGTCGGGCAAAATTGACATCAACCAATCGGCACGAGTTGCGGCTACCTTTGCGCTGTTCGCGGCACTCCACGTCTGACGTACCGCCCTGTAAATCGCGAGCCGTATACCTGCCAACCACAAATCCTCCGGCGGGAGGAAAGTCGCGTGGATTTGCGGCAGAGCGATACTTTCACGGATTGCCCTGAGCTCGGGCGTCTCTTCCAGCCGTCCGTCCTTACTTGACGCAAATCCTAGCCAATACAGCAGCTCGTCGGCCTCTAGCGGTACCGCGTAGAACCCGCCGGCACGCAGCCGATGACGTGCCAACCAATAATCATCTTCACTTAGTCGGCCGGACCGACGCAGCGACGCGAGCACATCCAGCGTAGTCGCACATGGCACCGTTCGGCCCGCCCCGTCGGACCAATTTGGCATTTTGTTCAGACATCTATCGTCAGCGACCACGACGTCAATGTCAGCAAGGTCAGAGAGAAGATCGAGCGTGGGCGCCGCAACGGTCGGGTCTTCGTGCTCGTCATCTCCCTCGTCTCGTTCCGATACGTGTCTGGCGGAGAAGGCGATCCGACCACTTTCAACTTCCGCCGATATTTTGCGGCGAATTTCGTCAATGGCCGTAAGCAAGCGGTTGGCAGCTTCGGCATGACGCAGAGTGGCCTGAGCCTGTTCGGCGACATCCTCATGCACGTACACACTGGTAACAGCGCTCGTTAGACTATCCAGAACGCCAACATGATCGAGGTACGCGACGGAGAGGTCGTCGAGGTAGAGAGTCGACGTGGTTTCGATAGGCTGCGCTTCTGGCCAGCCTTGGTCCACCTGTCTAAGATAAGGTTCCGCCGCATTTCTTCGCGCGGAATCGATCTTGGATGACAGGAATGACATGACACGGTGCGTATCGGTGAGGACCGACTTGAAGGCGTCCATGTCGACCACTTCTTCGAGATAAGAACCGAGCTTCGAGACAGGAGCGGTTCTCACTACCAAGCCACCTGAAGCTGAAGCCGTTTCGATCAGCGTGAACAAGTCGCCGCCCATTTCATTGCCTGCCGCTGTGGCATGTCCGACGGAACGTGGAACGGTCTTCAGCCTTCCACTCGCGATCAGGGATTGAATACGCAGTGCTTTGGCAACTTTCGAAGGCTGCTGAACGCGAATGAACTGCCGTTCCGCAAAAAGAAACCCGAGGGTGCGCGGTGAGATGATTACCTGCTTGAAGTATGCCAACGCCGGCTCGAGCAGGCCGAGATACTCCAAGGTTATCAGGGCTGTGACATCGAGCGCCACCGTTGATGAACGGACAACTTCGCCGATGGTCCTTGCACCTGAAAAAGCAAATACCGGATAGCTTACTCGTCCCTCCTGTACGTTGAGGTTCCGGTGGCTTTGGCCAAGGGTCAAATCAAGCAAGTGTCGATTGACAGTGCGCGCGATAATGAAAACGGGGATTTCCGCTTCGCGAAGCGCCTTTTCAAACCTACTAGTTCGCTCTCTCCAGCCGGACGCCTGTTCGATCACACCGCGGAACGACATACTTTGGACGGGGCCGTCGGCCCCGGAAAGTTCGATCGCCTTTTGAAGCCATTCGTGAGCTCGCGGCTCCTGATCCTCTTCACCACGCTCGGTTGCGAGCACGTACGCTGAAAGAAAGACGTGTGGATCGTTGGGTGCCTTTGTGATCGCGGCATCGCGAAACTGATTCACGTACGGGCTGGCTATCTCAAGGCAGAGCCTGGCCATCCGAATGCAGTCTTTTGGCGAAAGGTTATCCAGTCGGTCCATCTCGCGCGCTACAAGGCCCTGTAGGTATCCCCAGTCGCCTGTTTCTACTGACGTATTGATGACCAGCTCACGATCACTGGCCTCACCTCGCGATGAAAAGAGCTTGCGCGCGATCGCGCGCGCTTCGACAACCCGACCAATACGATACAACGACCATGCCTTTATCGCTTCGTATTCGGGATCAAGTCTCGTCTGGTCGGGTAGTTCGTTGCATAGTTCAATGAGTTCTACGTCGCGCTTTTCTCCATAAAGAGACTTGATCGCTACGTCGAAATCATCGCGCGTTCTGGTCTCCCGGACCAATCTAGGCGAGTATTCAGCAAGCAGTTTCGTGTCGCATCGAGCGCGCAAGCCCCCGACCAGCAGTTGGAGCTCTTGGAGGTTTTTGGATTGCTCATAACGTTGCCGGTGCCACTCTACCTCGTCTTGATTTGCAATTGCAACGATCGCCTCTTCGGCATCCTTGGCCTGGTCGTCTGTTAAATGCTTGCCGCGATGCGTATTAAGTAGTTGCCTTGCGTCATCGACCCGGCCGCTTCGCGCAAGTGCTTCCACTTCGAGCGTGGCGAGATAGCCGAGCGAGAGATCATTCTGTGCGAATAGGTCTTCGCGATGTGCCTCAAAGAAAGCGTTGATCGTGTTCTCGTCACCATCGTGAACGGCCAGAAGGAAGGCAGCGAAACGCTCGTCCGGCGACCATCCACCGAGCTCCTTTCGTCGTACGAGACTGCGTTGGAGCGCATCTTTCTCAAACGGAACACCATAGGCGAGCGCAAGGCGAACACGCTGAAGTATAGTTTTCGGCTCGGCGAGTTCGTCCGTCAATTGCCTTCGGGCGCCATCGCACTGATCGGGAATTTCAAGGCGAAGCCAAAGCGCCAACTCTGACAGAAAGTCGACTAGATGATCAATTCCAAGCTCTTGCACCTTGGCTGTGAGGATCTGCACATCAGCCAACGCTGCTTTGAGAGAGCTATCCGCGTTCGATCCGCTGGCGAATTGCAAGATGCGTGGGTTAACCGGCAGGCCCTGAAAGAGGGCGGCTCTGCGATCTTGCGGGAGCAGCGACGCGAGAACAAGTTGCGCTCTTAGGAGATACAACGCCGCGATTTCATCGAAATACGAGCTGGGGATTTCTTGGACAAACGTCAGAGCCTCATCAAAATCTCCATTTTCAATTGTCTTAATCACGAGATTCAAGGCGCTGGGCGGCGTAAAATCGGCTGCCTTGAAGTTCTCCGCCCGCGCCCATTCCAAGGCAGCACTTGTTCCCCGTTCTCGGACCAAGATAAAAAATACAGCTGATCGAGCCTCGATATCGTCGCGCGTCTTCAGATCGAGCAACGCCGCGTCAGCGTTGCCCGCGGCCTCCTTCAGATAGGCATCGAGGACGAAAAGATCGCGCGTGGGATCGAGGGTTGCCGCCTGGCTGCGAAACCGCTCGGCGGCAGCCCGCGTCTCGGGCAAGGCATTGGCTCGGGCCGCCCGATCACATACCTCTGCCCGTAACAACGGAGAGGCAAGCGCCAAGTCGCCATCGATCGCTCGGACGGCAAGGGTTGCGAGTTCTCGTGGTGTATCGGTGCGGCTAAAACCGCGCCGCCGCAATGCTTTGGAATACTCCGCCTGCAACTCCCGGTCGGCGAACGTTCTTGGCAATCGCACTGCGGGCTCAGGATCATGTCCCTGCAGACTCCGCGCCACAGCCGCGACATCGTCTTTGGTGGCGAGATTGGCCTGAGCCTGTGTCAGACCGTCAAGTATCTGTTCTTGTTTGGACAATAACGCCGCAAAGCGGTGGTCCTCGCCGTTGACTGGAGAGTAATATGCCGCCGTCGAAGCATCCTTGCTGATTGCTGGTATTCGCGCGGCCAACCGCGTCAGCGCTTCGCGAGGACAGACCTTTTCAACCCAGGAGCGGCCAAAAAAATCATCCACAATCTCAGGATGCGGTATCAGCCGTTGCGTGAGACGAACGGCATCCAGCGGATCAAATCCGATGCCTTTTGATGAGAGGTTAGTTCCGGCGTCCTCGATCGACTCTACAACTTTCGTCTCTTCCAGTGCGCAGGCGAAGACAAGCACAAATCGCTTCGCTTTTTCGGCCCATGGGTGCTTCAGAAAAATCTCAAGTGCCGCTGCTACATCGCCGGCGATAGCTTTCTTGTAACGCTTAGTTTGCCAGACCTCATAGCTATCATCGGTGCGACGGACGAGAAGATCGATGCCATATTGCTTCTGTCCGCGCGTACCATAGGCCCATGCGCGCTCGACATCCCCGCTGGCTTCAGCGAGCCGTCGACAAAGTCTCTCAAAATCCTCCCAACTGAGTCCCAGGAACGGAAGCATGTCCCCCCGCGTATTGACCGGGGGACTAACAGTTTCTTTCGTAGGTCCAGCAACCAGCCATTGCGGATCTACCTCATGGCGTGGTGCGGCGACTCGGCGTATTCGAGAGGTCATGCTTCATTCTCACCGAAAGAGCGGATGATGTCATCGAACTCAAATTGAGATCCGCATACTTCCCAGGTTTTTTGGCTAGCCGGTCTCATCCGACTGCACGAGCCACGGATTTCTCTCCAGAACCACACGGTCGGGAACCGGCCATTCTTGAACTTGCTCATCGAGGAGTGCTCAATGACGGCAACGTGCTATTCAACCACCAGCGCTGTTTTTTCGTCCGGGTCTGGTATGCCAGCGGACAGGATCAGTGACCCACTGATTGATGTCGGATTCACGCCAGCCAGCGCCGTTAACGCTGATCTTGATCTGAGCCGGGAACGTGCCTTCGGCGATTTTGCGGTACATCGTTGAGCGCGACAAGCCGGTCCGCGCGAGGACGGTCCTGAGGCGAATGATACGATCCGGTTCAGGCATGGCAGCCTTGCCTTTTGCGAGAGCATTTGACACCTGCTGGAACCAGACAGGACACCCAAGGCTCGTGCGCAATCCGATTTGTCATCTCATCGATGTTGGGCGTAGGAACGGCGGCAAATTGGAGGGGTTCAGATACCGATTCCGCGACCCCTGCCGATGCCATGGCTGAACGCGAGTTCCACACCCAGGCGCCGGCCGGACTCGACTTCGATGCCAAGCGCCTTCTTATGATTGGCGAGTAGCGATTCCAGTTGCGGATCGCGTTCGAGGCTCTTGGCCATGTCGAACATGGCCGAGCGCGTTGACTTGTAACCGGACATGTCGCCGGACTGGTATTGATCCTGGCTGGTCCGGTGGAGCTTCTGCCAGCGTTCCACAAAACGGTCGGCGCGGCCGATCGGATCGGCGTCCAGTCCGGTGCGGATTTCGGTTTCAAGCTGGAGAGCGAGTACGATGCGATTGACTCGGCCGGCGGCCGCTTCACGAACTAGCTTGGGATCCTTGACATAGGCCGCTTCGGCGTCGCGCCAGCCATGAGGCCGAACCTTCTCGAAAGCGTCGCGCGCCTCTCTCAATTCGCGCATCTGCTCAGGAGTCCCCTGCCCGTCCGGATTTCCGCTACTCGCCATAGCAAGGAGCGCTCGAGCGTGACGCACAAGCGCATTCGTGCGAGCGCGGCGCAGCGCCGCTTCCGGGTCCAGCGACGCACCCGTTTCGCGCTGCGCTCCCCTGGCAGCAGCTTCTCTTTCGTGTGCGACGCCGGCATCGCCGTGCCTAGTCCCACCATCTCCTCTTTCCGGGCTGCGCCACCGGTCTTGGCCGAACTCGGCGCCTGCGGGCGCGCGCAACCCGTCCATCAACCCTTCGGTCCTGTCGCGGAGCTTCTCCGGAACGATCCGGCGCATGATCTCGGCCACACGCTGGCGGAAGGTGATTCCGCGCCGCTCGGCATAGTGTTGCGCGGGATCGATCTGGTCGTAATCTGACGCCATGTCCTTGGCGCGGTCACGTGACAGGGTCCGGACGAGCTTTTCCCGCGTAGCAAAATCGTCGCTGGCGTAATGCAGGTCCATCCCATCGCGATGCCGCGACAGGGACACGTAGCTGCCATGCGCATCCATGCCCGGCGTCGCCAAGACGTGGATGCGGTCGACCGTCATGCCCTGCGCCTTGTGAATGGTCGCGGCATAGCCGTGGTCGATGTGGGCGTAGTCTTTCAGATCGAAGCGCACCAACCTGCCGTCGTCGGTGCGTGCCGTCATGCTCTGTGCGCTGACCTCATCCACGATGCCAAGCGTCCCGTTCTTGACGCCCAGACCGCGCTCGTTGCGCAGGAACATGATGCGGTCGCCGCGTGCAAAGGTCCTTGCACCGCGTTCGACATCCACCTGCACTTCTTCGCCGAGATCTCCGGTCGCGCGCATGCGTTCGCGTGCCGCCTTGTTCAGCGCGCGCACTTCTTCATTTGTGTGGGTGAGAATGATCCGGCTTGCCTCTGGCTGCGCCTTCCTATCGCGATCCCAGCGCTCGACTAGATCGCTGCGCGCCTGATCGCGCGAGGCAGCCTGGTGCACCATGCCTTGCGTGTCATAGGCGCCGATCGCGGCGCCGATCCTGCCGGTTGCAAGATCGCGCGTGGCATCACGCTGCCACTCCTCGCGCTGCCGGCGCACCTGGCCGATTTCGACGCCGCCGTGGCGTTCGTGGATCGAACGGAACGCAGCACCCGCCTCGATCGCCTGCAACTGCTGCGGATCGCCGACCAGCACGACCTTTGCGCCAGCGTCCGCCGCATGGGAAAGCACGCGCTCCAACTGGCGCGTGCCGACCATGCCTGCCTCGTCGATCACCAGGACATCACGCGCTGTGAGCAGATCGCGGCCCTGTCCCCAGCTGTGTTCCATGCTGGCGATGGTTCGGGACGAGATGCCGGAACCGCTTTCGAGATTCTCGGCCGCAATGCCGGAGAGTGCGGCGCCTCGAACCTCGTAGCCCGCTGCTGCCCATGCCTGCCGCGCAACGCCCAGCATCGCGCTCTTGCCGGTGCCGGCAAAACCGACAACGACACCAAGGCCGCGGCCATCCGTGACGTGATCCAGTGCATCGCTCTGCTCGGCTGAGAGGACAAGCCCGCTCTGCCTGGCGTGCGCCAAAGCCGTCGCACGATGCCGATCACTCATCGCATGCTGTCCCTCTGCGGCCATGCGTTCTGCCGCACGATGCAGCCGCTGTTCGGTCTCGATCATCTGCCGCGTGGTGAAGCGATCTTCGCCGCGTCCATCCTTGCCGAGTTCGACCAGGTCGGGCGCGCCGCCGATGGTTGCCATCACCGCGTCGAACTGCTCCATTCCGTCGCTGTGGCGATGCGCGAACTTCGCAATGTCTTTTCGGGTGAAGGTCGATTGCTGATGCGTGATCGCATCCAGCGCCACAGATGGATCCGCGACGATCCGCGCGCCGTTGTTGCGCGCGATCTCGCGATGCAGTTCGGCGCGATCTGCTTCGATGCCGGCGCCGTCAAGCCCGCTGTCCTCGATGCGTTGGGCCGGTGCCCCAATCTGGGTTTGCGGTTCCAAGGCAATGCCCTGCGCGTCCAGACTGCGATGATCGATGCGGGCGTCGATATCGAGTTCAGCCAAACGCTCATTGGCAAGCTCAGCCCATCGCTGGCGCCAGCGCTCGACCATCTGGGTAGCATTCCAGTCCCGAACCTTGGCCCCGAAACCGTTCTCGTCGACGGACCGCATGGTGAGCATGACATGGGCATGCGGTTTGGGGCTTCCATCTTCTGCCCTGTCCCAATGCACATTGATATCCGCGACCATGCCCCGGCTGACAAACTCGGCCTGCACGAAGTTGCGCGCCAGCTCGACGCCTTGCGCCTGGCTCAGTTCGCGTGGAATGGCAAACTCCACCTCGCGGGCAAGCTGCGCGTCCTTCCTCACCTCGAAGGCCTCGACCTCGTTCCAAAGCCGTTCGCGGTCGCTCCAGGCTTCCGGCGCATTGTCCGGCAGCATCACCTCGGAATGGACAACGCCGCGCTTGGCCGAGAAGTCATGGGTGCGTTCGATCCGCTCGTCGCGCAGCCGCGAGGCCGAACGGTAGGCGGCCGACGCAACAACGCTCGAGCCTGCCTTGCGGCCAATGACCTTGACGTGAAGATGATAGATCGCCATCGCGACCAGATCATTTGCACGTCAAAGCGCACGTCGGCACGACGTATAAGCGCGCCCTCCCTCGAAAAAATCTCGGGATGGACCAGCCCGTCCCGGGCTGTCTCGGCAACCCTGAAGCCATCCGGCAGGTGCTCCCCTATCATCGCCGCATCGACAACCGATGGAGACAGTCATGCGCAAACCACGTGACTTCGACGCCGAACTGAAGGCGCTGGAAGAAAAGGCGCGAGAGCTCAGAACGCGAAAGGTGCAGCAGCTTGGCGAACTGGTGATCGCGACGGGCGCCGATCAACTCAGCACGGACGAACTCGCTGGGGCGCTCGCAGCCATCGCTGAAACGAAAGATACCGGAAAGCGTGAGGCATGGGCAAAGCGTGGGGTGACGTTTTTCGAGAGCGGTTCCCGGCGAACTGCTTCGGCATCTCAAAGCAACCGACGTAGCGCTCCAGCGCATCAAGCCAGCCCGCAATCGCCGGCAGGCGGCTCGGGATCGCAATGACATGCGTACCTGGCAGGTCGAGCGCCGCAAGCGCACTCGTCATCTGATTGAACTCGGCGGGCTCGTCGTCAAAGCCGGCATCCTCGACCTGACCAAAGACGATCGCGCCATCATCTACGGCGCTCTGCTCTGGATGGCCGACAAACTCAATAGCCATGAAGCCGAGCATGCGCGGGACCTTTGGGCCGCAAAGGGAAAGCAGGCATTCAATGCGGAACGGCATGAAAAGCAAAACAGCCAGGGAAAATAGGTGTGGCCGATGGCGAGCGGCGCGGAGACCTCAACATCGAAGCGCTGCTCGCCATCATGCCGGCGGGCGAGGTTGCCTTCTCGGGATGCCAAACGTCCGATCCGGGGCCGACTGCGGACTGTCCGGTTATGGGACGCGTGGCGGTGAAGCTGTCGTTCAGCGGCCGCTTCGTCAGGCAATATTTTCCTGTCCGTTTACGACCCCATTGCGGACACGAGGAGCCACTTCGAGCAAAGATACGCCGAGGCTTCCAGCATCTGATCCGCCAGCAGCTTCTTCAGGTTCGCACTCTCGTCTTCCAGGGCCTTCAGGTGCTTGGCGTCGAACGCGTCCATCCCGCCACACTTCGCCTTCCAGTTACCGGCGCCTAACTGAGCCTCAGATCTGTCGATCGGAACCTAAGCCTCTCTTACTCCATATTAATGACTAGGCTGTCGCCCGCGCTCCACTCGACAAATACCTGCTCACCTACACCTGCGGCGTATCTGTCTCGGTTGATGTGCTGCTGCTGTTCCACGACGGCACCGGTGCTTAACCGTACCCAGTGCCTTTGGATTCCATTTGAGAAGGTCGTGTCGATGACCTCGCCTTCAAGCGCGTTTTCGCGGTCGATCCTCACTGGTGTGACGACGATCGCCTCTGGGCGTACGCAGACGCAGGCCCTTTGCTGAACGTCCCCCGAGAGGATCCCCTTGAGGGTGAGGCCGCCTTCGCAATGCGCTATTGCAGTCGTCCCACGCCGTTCTAACGTATCAACCGGAAAAATGTTGGCACTTCCCAAGAACGACGCGACGAAGCGATTTCGGGGGCGACTGTAAAGCTCTTTCGCAGAGCCTATCTGCACGATCTCGCCCGCATCCATGATTGCGATGCGGTTGGCCATGGCCGCGGCCTCACCTTGGTCGTGCGTCACATAGAGGACCGTGGAACCAAACTTCGCGTGCAGCTGCTTGATCTCGAACTGGAGTCCCTCTCGTAGGTTCTTGTCGAGCGCGCTCAGCGGCTCATCCATGACTAGGAGTGACGGATTGTAGACCGCGGCACGGGCAAAGGCGACACGTTGCTGCTGACCGCCAGAGAGAGCAGTCGGAAGGCGGCCGGCATAGTCGGCGAGCCTCACCTGAGCGAGCGCGTCGGCAACCCGTGCCTCAATTTCTCGAGCTGCCACTCCGCGCATTTTCAGTGGAAAGGCGACGTTTTCGGCGACTGTCTTGTGCAGGAAAAGTGAATAGTTTTGAAAGACCATCCCAATATTGCGCTTAAACGGCGGGACACCTCCGATCGACCGCCCATCTATGAGAATGTCTCCCCCAGACGGCGCTACAAATCCCGCGGTTAGACCCAGCAAGGTTGTCTTGCCCGATCCACTCGGTCCGATGATAGCGAAGAACTCTCCTGCTTCGATCGTGAGATCCGTTGGCTTTAAAGCAACATGCTTGCCATAGGCCTTTGTGATGCCCCGATAGTCGATACGCTTTCCGATTGCAGGATTCATAGCGTTCCGGCCTCCGGTCTGCGTGTGAAAGAAACTGATACCCATTGGGCGCTGACCCTATCCCTGCTTGTGGAACTTCTTGTGGCCTGCTCGCTGCAGCAGCGCCACCGCCGAAAGAAGACTCAAGGATACGACGATGGCGAGCGTCGAGGCCGCCGCGATGGTTGGCTCCATCTGGAACCGCAACTCGTTCCACATGTACACCGGCAATGTCACCGAAGACGCGTCCGTCAGGAACAGAGCGATGATAATCTCGTCGAACGAGGCAGCGAAGGCGAAGATTGCTCCAACAATCACTCCAAGGCGGATCATCGGCCAGGTTACGTGAACGAAAGTGCGCCAGTCATCGGCGCCGAGTGTCATAGCCGCCAATTCCATATTGGGGGAGTAACTGCGAAGAGAACTCGATACCGTAATGAATACCAGTGGTAATGCGATCGCTGAATGGATCAGTATCACCCCAAGCTTTGTGCCGATAAGACCGACTGACGCCACTACCGGGTATGCTCCAATGGCCACTATGATTTGGGGCATGATCAACGGGGCAACCGCCAAACCTGTCAGGGCGCGACCAAAACGAACCTTGCCTCGGACGATCGCAAGCGCAGTTAGTGTGCCGAAGATTGCGGCGATCGCCGCAACAGACGTGCCTGTTATCAACGTATTCCAGATTGCCAATCGGTAGCCCTCGCTCCCGAGCATTTTTTCGTACCACTGCGGCGAATAACCTGGAACCGGAAAACTGATGTAGCGGTCCGAGCTGAAGGAAACCGGAACAATGACCAAAATCGGCGTCAGCATGTAAATCACGCTGACTGCCGTCACTGCCAATGACACGGCTTTAACCAATCGATTGAACAGCGGCCACATCACGACACACCGATCTTGATGCCGCGCCATTTGGCTACAAGTGAAATCACCCAAAGCGTGGTTATCACGACGAGCAAAAGCACCGTGGCCAATGCAGAAGCAAGAGGCCAATTCAGTGTCTTTGTCACTTGCTGCTCGATGAGGACGGCAATCATCGTGTTCTGATCACCCCCCAGCAATGCGGGCGTCACGTAGAATCCAAGCGCGGTGATAAAGACCAGAACCGAACCGGACACGATGCCTGGCAGGCACATTGGAATGTAAATGTGAACAAAAGCTCGGATCGGATTGGCACCTAAAATCGCGGCTGCCATTAGCTTCGTGCGATCAATCTGCCGCATTGTACTAGATAAAGGCAGTATCATCATAGGCATCATTACCTGTACCATGCCTATCTGCACGGAGAGCTGGTTGTGGATGAGAGTTAGAGGCTGATCGATCCAACCAAGGCTCTGTAGAGCAGAATTCAGAACTCCGCCCCTGCCAAGTATCGCGAGCCAAGCGTAAGTTCGTGTAACTACGCTGGTCCAGAGCGGTACCATGACACAGGCGAACAGCAGGTTCGCGACGACAGGAGGTGAAGTGGAAATCACTTGGGCTATAGGAAATCCAATTAGTAGCGCGACTACGGTCGAAATCAAGGCTGTCTTGAATGTGATATAGAGCACTTTGAGATAGACAGCGTTGCCGAGAATTTCTTGAAACTGGGTGAAGTCAAAGGAGGTTCCGCTAACGCTTCGCGATAGCACAACCGCCAACGGTAGAACGAACGTAGGGACCAGCAGCAAGGCGGGCGGAATGATCATGAACTGAAGGGCCCTCTCGGGCGTCCATGCCTTCTGACGGCTCATATCGCCAATCCCTTGAAAACGTCGAGTCACCGATTTGACAAACCGGTCTGCATATCGATCACCAAAGTGGTGCCGCCGATCAAGTTCCGATCGGCGGCACCTGATCAGCCTGGGAGGCAATCAACCCAAAAGCCACTTATTCCATTCAGTGTTCAGCTTGTCGGCGTTCGCCGCCAGCCACTTGAAATCCTGGAACCGGTTGGTCGAAGCATACTTCGGATCCATTGCCGTCCTGGCAAGGCGCGCTGGATCGCAAAGGGGTACAGCCTTGGTGTTCGAGGGCCCCAGAGCCACCAGATTGGTCAGCCGCGCCTGCGGTTCTGGACTGGCCATATAGGCAGCAAACTTCATCGCTGCATCCTTATTGGGATGGCCTTTCGGAATGATGATAGCGTCGCCGTCCAGTACCGTATTGGTCGGGGTGTAATTAACGGGGCGCTTGTCTTGGACGAGCGTGTCAGCCCGGTTGATCCAGAGCATTGCGAGGTCAACCTCGCGACTGCTTATCATCTGCTGCGACTGAGCACCGCCTTCATACCAGGAAATCGAATCCCGCACTTTTTGGAGCACGTCCAGCGCCTTTGTGATGTCGAAAGGATAGAGATCCTTGATTGAGATCCCGCGGCTGAGCGTGGCGATCTCCAGCGTCTGGTTTGAGCCCTTGAAGAGAGCCCGGGGAGACTTGAGATCGGGGCTGAAAAATTCCGTCCAGTTCTTCGGCTCCTTGCCGGATGGAAACGCATCGGTGTTCCAAGCGAGCACGGAGGCGGCGACATCGACAATGATATAGTTATCGTCGAACGTGCCTGGCAGAAGCGAAGACTTGTCCACGATGCTATAGTCGATCGGTTCCGACAGGCCCATGGCCTGCGCCATGGCCGCGTCGCCGGCGGAGCCTAGCACAATGTCTGCCTGGCCCCAAGCCTTGGCCTCCACCATGGCCTTGAGCTCCGCCAGGCCCTTGTACGGCTGCGGATTGATCGGAATGTCGACCTTGGCATAGTCGTTGAACCAGGCTTTTTTCAAAAGCTCCAGCCAGTCCCCGCCTCCGCAAGTCACCATGAGTTCCTTCGGCTGGCTCCTGGCGATCGACGGGGCCGCGAGCCCCGCTATCGTAAAGGCGGCCGACCCTGCGACTGCCGTCTTCAGCAACTGCCGGCGCGACAACCTGTGAAGTGAATTTTCGCCTTTCATTTTCAACTCCCATTGTTCCGTTTGATAGTTTCTGTCGACCAGTCCTCCTGGCCATTTTTTTCTTGGTTCCGCGGGGCTCCGCTCAATCATCATATGCTGGAGAAGTCGCGTGTCAAACAAAATGAAATTTAATTTTGGTTTTGCCGCCTCACTCGAACCTGCAGGCGTCATCCATTGTCAGACGGGGTAGCCGTCCGAACAGTCTCTCTGGGTCGCCATGGCCGAGATTCACGAGAAAATTTGATCGCCAGGTCGTTCCCTTAAAAAACGCTTCGTCTATCACGTCGTTTTTGAAGCCTGACATTGGTCCCGTATCGAGCCCGAGCGCACGGGCTGCCAAAATAAGGTAGGCTCCTTGCAAGGTGCCATTTCGGAACGCAGTCTCTTCCGCCAGGGCCGGGCTTGAAGTGAACCATGGTCTGGCGTCCCTATGCGGGAAGAGCTCGGGCAGTTTGTCGTAGAATGACATGTCGTGCGCCACAATCACGGTGACCGGGGCAGACATGGTCTTTTCCATATTGCCTGAAGACAGCGCCGGCCGCAGCCGCTCCTTTCCCTTGGCCGTGCGGACAAAAACAAAACGACCGGGACAGCAATTGCCGGATGTCGGTCCCATTTTGACCAAATCGTAGAGCCGTCTCAGCGTCGCGTCCGTCACCTGCCCGTCGAGCCAACCATTGTGGGTTCGCGCCTCTCGGAAAAGCCGATCCAATGCCGATTCCGGCAGCTCAGCCGGATGTGTCTCGAGTTCAGTCACTTCGGGCCTCAAAGCACCTCCCATGATTGTGCTGCGCGTTCAGACGGCTAATTCGCGAAAGCGTCGATCATGAAAGACCAGCGGCTGAGCAGGCCGCGGCACGGAATGGGCTGATAATTCCAGAAGGGCCAAGATGTGATCGCCGGCGTCGACAGTTTTGTAGAAGCGACATTCCAGGCAAGCGATCGCGCCGTTTATGAAAACGGCGCCGCGGGGAGAACTGCTCCATTCGACATTAGCGAATCGATCACCCGTCTTTTGAGAAAGCTGACGACACGTTTCGGCTTGCGAAGCCCCCAGTATCGATAACCCCGTCCAATCACAGCGCTCCAGCTTTTGCCAAGTTGAGGAGCTTTTCTGGATGCAGATAGAGACCAGCGCCGGCTCAAGCGACACTGACGTGAATGAGCTGATTGCCATTCCAGTTGGCACCCCATCGATCAGGGCGCATAGCGCAACCACACCTGAGGGGAAACACGCAAAAACCGATCGCAAGCTGCTGCCATCGATTTGAGAAATCGAAACCCATTCCATCGAGAGACTTTCCTGGAAATTGACGGCGTGAGCGTGTTGCATGGTCGTGGTCCTCACAGCGCTTGGCGCAGATGTTCGCGAAAGGTTCGTCCCTGGTATTCTTTCCGGTAGACACCGCGCCTCTGAAGCTCAGGCACGACCATATCGACGAATTGGCTATAGGAAGTGGGTGTCAGCGAGGGGCAGATAATGAAGCCGTCACAGGCCTGAGCTTCGAACATTTCACACAGGGAATCGGCTACAGTGGTGGGGGAACCAATGAGCTGTGGCGCCATTTGCCTGACACCCCAGATGTAGCCCACGTCGCGAAGGGTCCGGCCCTCGGAACCTTGCAGGATGATGTCCATCATTCCGCGGGCCCCTTGCGTGATCTCCATATCTTCCAACGGCTTGTCGAGTGGATAGGCCGACAGATCGACGCCTATCGCGTTCGAGACTTCTGCTACACCGAGCTCGGCGCTGACCAGGGAGTTGATGTAGTCGGCCTTCTCCTGCGCGATCGAATCCGTCTCGCCGACAACGACATCGACCGACGGAAGGATCGCACAGTGATTTGGGTCGCGACCTCCGTTTTGGACCCTACTTTTCACGTCATCGTAGAATTTCTTCATGTGCGCCGTGTCGGAATGCAACGTGAAGATGACCTCCGCCCATCGAGCCGCAAACTCGCGACCGCGATCTGAAGCCCCAGCTTGCATAATCACGGGTGACCCCTGTGGTGAGCGAGGCGTTGTTAGAGGTCCGCGCGTTTTGACATACTTGCCCTGATAATTGGCGTAGTGAACTTTCGACGGGTCGGCGAAGATGCCGTTCTTTTGATCGATGACCAACGCGCCATCCTCCCACGTATTCCAGAGCGCGTGGCAGGCTTCGACAACCTCGTCGGCGTAGTCGTATCGCAGCCCCTTCTCCATTAGCCTGTCGCCGCCGAAGTTCTGAATCTCTCGGTCGTTGGTTGAAGTCACACAATTCCATCCAGCGCGGCCACCACTCAGATGGTCCAGCGTCGCGAAGGCGCGAGCTATGTGGAAGGGCGGATAGAGAGATGTCGACATTGTCGCTGCCAGACCCAGGCGCGAAGTAACGCGCGCAACCCCAGCCAAGACCTGCAACGGTTCGAGCATCCAAGTCTGCCCCGGCTGTCGAAGATTTGGTTCGAAGGTGCCGCCGTAGGTATCGTGCAGCATCATGAGGTCGACGATAAACATCCCATCGAATTTCCCCCGCTCCAGGATCCGGGCCATATTCTCATAGCGCTCAGGATCGAGCGGACGGACCGCATCACTCTCAGGATGCCGCCAAGCGCCATTGTGGTGCCAGGTCGGAGTGATGCAGCAGTATCCAACAAGATGCATCTGACGCGTCATTCAAATCTCCCAGCATGGCGAACTCTAGGTCACGCGGACCGTCACTGCCTTTTTTATGAACTTTAATTCCACCAAAGATATCCGGCCCGCCCTTTCCCCTCCAGCAATGGCTGCATTGTTAGGGTCATGCTGTGCGTGATGGTTGCCGCGTCAAAGCCCTGAGGGCCAATTCCGCAGCGGACACCGCCATCTAACCAAATTCGATTCGCTTCGTAAAGAGAGAAAATCGAATTTATTCGACTTTCCAAGCCAAGAAGATTGAAGGAATGCCGCCCGATTGGCTGAGGCGGTTGACATTCTCGGACTTAATTCGATTATATGGAGAAGCCATGCAGGCGGGTTTCGCCTGTTCCCTCGCAAATCAGCCTCACCGGCGAATGAGCTCGGCGCGAACACCTTGGACAAGGAAATCCCCGATAGGCCAAAAGCCCGACGCGAGCGCGGGAAAGCGCGACTTCAGCTCTTAATGGCTGCAACCGACGAGCTTGTATCCGAACGAGAACTGCACGAAATCAGCCTGCAACACATAGCCGAGCGGGCGCGTGTCCCTATCAGCTCTGTCTACCACTTCTTTCCGAATCGGGAGGCAGCCTTTTTCCAGCTGGCTCGTAAATATTTGCAGGATTTCGAACGACTTTCGGAAGCCGCTCTAAATCGTCAACCGGACAGCTGGCAATCATATATTTCTGAGCGAGTCATGGCTTCTGCAGAGTATTGCAATGCAAAGCCTGGTGTAATGAGGCTTTTGCTCGGCCCCTACTTCTCTGAGCTGCGTCGAGACAATGTCGCCGGAATATTCAGCGTGGCAAACGCTCGTGTTAGGGCCCTTCATCACTTTTTCCGGATGCCAGAAGTCGATGATCTGGCTGACAAGGTCGCAACCGCCATCGCACTAGTGGATGGCATCCAATCCCTTTCGTACGCTATGCACGGTAAGATCACGACCCACTACGCAGAGGAGTCAGCTCGGGCGGCGGTATTGTACTTGCGCTCTTTCCTGCCGGACGTGATCCCAGTGCAAGAAACGGATATTGGGTGCTGATCTGGTTCACCGCCTTCTGCGGCGTTTAGATTCAGACAACCTTTAAATCCTGGTCCTACCGAGCCTCAGTGCGCGTTAGCCGCCGCATCGCGGGTAAGCTTCGGCAACTCGCGACGGGTACCAGGTCGGGGTCGAGGAGCTCTTCCCTCGCTCAGCCTGCCAGCCCTGGCGCGCAGATCAATCCGGCCCACGCCGGAGGCCACCAATGTCGCCAGCTACACCACTCTCGGGACATCATCGAGTACCAAGCTAGACGCGTCACCTATCAAAGTTGCCTTTGAATGATGGACCCTATTGAACCGCTCCGCCATTGCTTATATTGATTACAAAACGGAATTTAATTTCAATAGTGACTGCGTTGGCAGCGCAGGCCCGGGAGGACTCACGTGACTACACAAGACAAGCCGAAAGGTCGTCTTCCATTAGAAGGCATAAAGGTGCTCGATCTTTCCCGAGTGCTGGCGGGTCCCTGGGCAACTATGAGCCTGAGCGATTTGGGCGCCGAGGTCTGGAAGGTCGAAAACGTCGATGGAGGAGACGACACGCGCGCTTGGTCTGTGCCCAGCTACAAGGGTGTCAGTACATACTATCTGTGTGCCAACCGAGGGAAAAGATCCTTGGCCCTGGACATAAAATCACCCGAGGGACTGGCGATCGTGCGGAGCCTAGCAGAGCAGTGCGATGTGGTCGTCGAGAATTTCCGAGTCGGCACGGCCGAGCGCCTCGGGGTCGGCTATGAGCAGTTGCGAGCGATAAGGCCGGATGTGGTTTATTGCTCGATTTCCGGTTACGGGCGCGACACTTCCGAGGCGCGGCGCCCTGGCTATGATTTCATCGCGCAGGCCGAAAGCGGTCTCATGGCCATCACTGGCGAAAAGGGCGGCCAGCCTCTCCGCTTTGGCATTGCCATCACGGATATTGCGTGCGGGATGGTGGCGACACAATCCATTCTCGGAGCACTTTTTCATCGGGAGCGCACCGGAGAGGGGCAGCACATCGATGTTTCGCTGATGGATTGCGCCCTCAATCTCCTCATCAATGTCGGAACCGGCTTTCTAAACAGCGATACTCAGGTAGGGCGCTATGGGAACGCCCATCCAACGGTCGTACCTTACCAGATATTTGACTGCTCGGATGGTTCGTTTGCTCTTGCGGTTGGAAATGACCGCCAGTTTAAGGCCCTCTGCGAGTCAGTGATCAGCAAGCCCGACCTGTCAGATGATCCGAGGTTCCAAACTGCGAATGCCAGAGCTAGGAATCGGGAAGTCCTTGTCCCGATCCTCGAGGAAGCTTTCCGCTCGGGAAGCCGGCAACATTGGATGGACGCCTGCAGTGCGGCAGAAGTGCCTGCCGGGATTGTCAAGACGGTTGAAGAAGCGCTGAACAGCAGGGGTGTCCAAGAGAGATCGATGGTGCAAACGCTGCAAAATCCGCATCTCGGCCCAGTCAAGCTGATCCGCCCAGCCCACGGATTGGCAGCCCAGAAGGAAGCAGACTATTTGGCGCCGCCACTGCTGGGTCAACATACCCACCACATTCTGAAGGACGTGCTGGGCTATTCCGACAAAGCGATCATTTCTCTTGAAACCGCAGGTGTCATTTCGGGTTTCAACGACTAAGCGCTAGATTGCCTAAAGCTTCTGCACGGGAAGCGAGCGTAGACGATGCGGGGAGTCTAGGATTGTTCTGGGACTCATCCAGCAAGCGCCTGTGCCCGGGCGAGAAAGCGCTCGCGCTCTGGCCCAGGAACCAACGCACCGCCGGTCGTCCAGATGACATGCGTCGATGCAGCGAGTTTGTGCTCTATTCCATGCCGGGACAGATAAGCGCGGCCCACGTCGCTTTGCGTCAACCTCACCGGCCCGGCGAAGGCCGACGCTGCCGATGGTTCGACGTCAAGCCCCATGATGTCATGGGCGCGCCCAAGAAGGCGGAACGCCTCATCGTCGGATACGGTAAAGATGCCGCTCAACCGAGTCTTCATCAGCGGCGCGACCAACATGGAAGCCTGGCCGACCGCCAGCCCGTCCAACTCGGTTTGATTGTCCAAGCCAATGTCATACACGGAAACCGGGTCGTCGGAGCTTGAAAGCAGCTGGACCAACATGCAGGGCGATGCCACCGGTTCCGCAAAAAAGCAGTGCACGTTCCGGCCAAAGATCCGCTTCAGGCCAAAGGTAATTCCCCCCGGTGCTCCTCCCACTCCGCAAGGTATATAGACGAACAGCGGATGGTCCGAATTGACGGCAATGGCAGCTGTTTCGAGCTGTTTCGCGAGCTCGCGCGCAGCGGCCGCATACCCGACAAAAAGGTTGATCGAGCGTTCGTCATCCACGAAGTGAGTCCGTGGATCCCGCTCAGCGAGCTCTCGACCCTTCGCCACCGCTTCCGCGTAGTCGCCTAGGTGCTCAACGACCTCGACGCCGCGGTCGCGCAATCTATCCTTCTTCCACTCCTTCGCATCGCTCGACATATGCACGACTGCGCGGAATCCCAGGGCGGACGCCATCATGCCGATACTCAGGCCAAGGTTGCCCGTGCTGCCCACGGCGATCGTGTATGACGAGAAAAGCGATCTTGCCGATGGTGTATCGAGCGCGATGAGATCGGCGCCCTCTCTGGTCAGATTGTTCGCGATCGCAAGGCGCTCTGCCAGCGCGATCACCTCGTGGAAGCCACCGCGCGCCTTGACCGAACCGGCCACCGGTAAGGCGTGATCCGCTTTTACCATCCAAGAACCGGGAATGCCCACCGACTGCCCATAATGGCTGGCGTCAAGCAGCGCGGATGATATCACCGGCTCGTCGCTCTGCGGAATACCGAACCTAGCCGATAACAGCCGATCGGCGCGCCTCAAACGGTCGGCTGCGTCGTCGGCTTGGCGGAGAAGACCCGCCTCAGGATGGGTCGGCCCTGCCACGCACGAGTTAGTCCACAGGCAAGGCTCCCTGCTGCGCAGCGCCTGGTCAACCGGGAGGTTGGATAGGAGATTGGGCATTGGCGCGGCCTCCGCTATTGAGCGATTGACATTTACCCTCGCCGCCGGCGTTCAGCAATGGAATTTTATTTCGATTATTGACTTCGTGCATTCTGTGCTGGCCGCGTCTTGTCCCGGAGGTCTTGTGCTGTTTGGCGAGATTCCCAGCCCGGGTGCCGTGTTCGGGTCCGCGACGATCGCCACCGGAACTCTTTTGCTCGCAGCTGCTATAGGAAAACCTACGCCAGCCATGACGAGTGACGTTTCAGGAGAGAGTGGAACGATGGCGCGGCGGCCCTGATCATCGTCGCGCGGCCTGAGTTCACCTAGGGCCGGCGCATTCCGGAATCGGCGTGACCGCCTTCGCCTCGGTGAACCAGTTGACCAAGTTCCGCGCCACTAGCTCGCCCATCAGGTGTCGCGTGTGGATTGTCGACGATCCGACGTGAGGCAGCAGGCAAGCGTTCGGCAGGTCGAGCAATTCGGCCGGCACGCGCGGCTCATGCTCGAACACATCGAGCCCGGCCGCCAGAATCACGCCGCTGCGCAGTGCGTGCGCCAATGCGGCCTCATCGACTGTCGAGCCACGCCCGATATTGATCAACACACCGTTCGTGCCGAGCGCCGAGAGGATCTCCGCGTTAACGGCATGTACCGTGCCTGGTCCGCCAGGAACCACGCATACAAGCGTATCCACGCTGCGTGCCAGACCGAGCAGCGTCGGCTCCCAATGCCAGGTGACGTCAGGCACCGGCTTGCGATTGTGGTAGGATACAGCGACGCCGAAGGCGTCGAGACGCCGCGCAATTGCCTGGCCAATGCGCCCGAGCCCGTATATTCCGACCTTGCGCCCGCGTAATGTTCCCCGTGTCAATGGAAACGCACCCTCCAGCCACCGACCTTCCCGCAGGAACGCCTCCGCTCGCGGCAGCTCTCGCAGCGTGTTGAGGAGCAGGCCGATCGCAGCATCGGCGACCTCCTCATTCAGGATGTCCGGCGTATGCGTAACGACTATGTTTTTCGCCAGTGCCGCGTCGACATCGACTTTGTCGTAGCCGACACCTAGGCTCGAAATGATTTCGAGCTGCGGCAGGGCCTCGATGAACGGAGCTCCGGCGCCCCCCATCACCGCGGCCCCTCGCGCCGCCCCAGCTATTTCGCGAGTCACTAAGCCGGCGTCAGGTCGAGGCAGGACGAAAAGGTCGAATTGCGGTTCGAGGATGGCCTCCACGCATTGAGGCAGCGGCCCAGCCACAATGAGAGCAGCCCGCCCGCCAGCCAGTGATCCGCTTTTGCTTCCCATGGGATCCATCCATCTAGGCGGCTTCAGCTCGCGCCTGGGTAGCGGCTCTTGGCCAACTGCGCTGCCTTCGAGCAACATCGAAAGAAAGGGTTAGCCTCGCCCGACAAACGGCATGCCGCTCGCCATCACAGTCATGAACAGGACATTTGCGTCAAGGCTCATACCGGCCATGTACGCCACCCCTTTCGCCACGTTACGGACGTCCATAACCGGCTCAGGTCGCATTTGACCGTCGGGCTGACGAACACCACTGGACATCCGTTGCGTCATATCCGTCTCGGCATTGCCGATGTCGATCTGTCCGCAAGCGATAGAATAGGCCCGCCCATCCAATGCGAGCGACCTGGTGAGCCCGCTGATAGCGTGCTTCGTTGTCGTGTAGGGCACGGAGCCCGGCCGCGGCGCGTGGGCCGAGATGGAGCCGTTATTGATGATCCTGCCCCCCATTGGTCTCTGATTGCGCATGACGCGGAAAGCCTCTCGCGCGCACAAGAACGCTCCAGTTAGATTTACGGACACGATCCTCTCCCACGCATCGACAGGCACCTCGTCGATCATGGCATAGGGATGGCTTGATCCAGCATTGTTGAAGAGCAGGTCGACCCGTCCGAAGGTCTCAACCGTCTTAGCGAATAGCTCTTCGACCTCGGCCGAATTCGACACATCGCAGGTCTTCGCAAGCGTCCGACCAGCAGACACGCCAGATTCCGCGATCGCGACGCTCAGCCGATCAAGCCGCCGGCCGCAAAACGTGACGTTCCATTCCTCTGCGAGGAGAGCGTGCGCGACTGCCTTTCCGATCCCGGTTCCCGCGCCAGTGACAATTGCAGTGCCTCTTGCCATGACAGTTTCTCTACCGATTGCTCACGGGCGGCAGACCGTCCGGCATTTCCTCTTCGATGTAGATGCGAATGATCTCATCGAAGTTGGCCTCGGCAGTAAAGCCGAGATCCTTAGCACGCGTGGCCCGGTAACCCTTTGGCCATGTGCTTACGATGCGCTCGATCGCGGGATCGATCTCGTCGCGCAGCAAGCGCAGATACTGAGGTCCGGCGACGCGCGCCATCGCCTCGATCTGTTCGCCGACGGTGCAGAAGACGCCAGGCATATTAAGGCTGCGCCGATGTCCGATGCGGTCGCTGTCGATTTCTGCTGCATGGATCAGGAACCCCACCGCCGAGCGCGGACTGGCGCTGCTGTGCACAATGTCCCGTGATACCGGAACGACAGCCTCGACGCCGTTGAGCGGCTCCCGGATGATGCCGGAGTAAAACCCGGACGCAGCTTTGTTGGGCTTACCCGGACGGATGCATATCGCAGGAAGGCGGATCGAAACGCCATCGATGAAGCCCTTACGGGTATAATCCTGGACAAGAGCTTCAACGATCAGTTTTTGCGAACCGTAGGAGGTCAGAGGCGTCGGCGCGAAGTCGTCATCGATGAGGTCCGGTACCGGCCCGCCGAAAACCGCACCCGAAGAGGAAAAGACGAAGCGCGGTCGATTGCCGTGAGCCCGCAACCCCTCCAGAAGCGCGAGTCCTCCTTGCAGATTGACGCGATAGCCGAGGTGGAAGTTCGTCTCGGCTTCGCCCGAAACGATGCTCGCCAGGTGGAACACGAAATCGGGCTTCGATGCGGCGAGATGCTCGCAAATTTCGAGGTCAGCTATATCGCCCTGGAACGTGCGAATCTCGACGCCAGGAGCGTCGGATGGCGTGCAGGGAAAGGCGTCGAAAAGATCCATCGCCGTTACGGCACGGCCAGCGACGCCCTGCTCGAGCAGCCGCTTCACTAACCTGCTTCCAAGCATGCCGGCCGCACCGGTTACGAGAACGCGCATTTTACCTCCCGATTATGCCGAGCGTCCGTCCGCCAGCGCGAGAACTTTGCGTATGGCGGCGAGAGAAGCAGGTTCGTCGAGAAGCAGCGGATGGGCGCGGCCCTGCACGTTCACGACCCAGGAGGACGGCAGCGCCGCAGCCATCTTCTCGGCATGTTCGCGGGTCAGGAATTGTGAGTTCTCTCCCCGGCAGATGGCCACAGGTATATCACCGACCCTCACGAACTCATCCCATAAGCTCGGAGTCTCCGTCTTGACGCGCTCCCACTCCACGTGAATTCCCGGATCGAAGTCACGCACCCATTTACCAGGCGAGATTTCCCCATAGACCTGCCGTGCGTACATCCGCCAATCGTCGAGGCCGAAGTCCGGAAATCCCTTCTCATTCGGGACCCGCAGTTTCTCCGCAGCTTCGTCGAGGCTGTACTCGCCGTGATCGGCCAGGGCGACCATCTTCTTGCCCAGCGGATTGTACGTCTCGGTTCCTGTATCGTTCGCGATAATGCCCCTGATGCGCCCTGACCGGCTCGCCGCCATGCGCCAAGACATGAAAACGCCAATTGCCAGACCTGCCAACACCATTTGCTGGATCCCCAGAGCCTCGGTCAGCCTCCAAACGTCGTCAATGAGCGCGTCGAAGCGATAGTCAGCAGGGTTCGTCGATCGTCCGCCTCTTCCCCGCCCCCGCGTGTCGATGGTGATGACCCGCCTTTCGGCGGCAAGCCGCGATGCAACGCGATCGAAATCCCGCGCCGTGCGCATAAGGCCCGGGAGATAGACCAGAGGAACCACCTGCGCGTGCGTGCGCGGTGCGTAATCTTTATAGAAAACATTCATCCCACCGCCAACGTCGAAATGGTTTTCGGTTACCGTGAATGATTGTTCCATTCTTTCTGTCCATTATAGCAGCGCTTCGCCAGCGGCAGCCGTTATCGCGCAATGAGGTTCAAAACCGCAGGATGAAGCACGCGTCAGCACGATGGCTCCGGCGCGAGCCGATCGAAGCGGGGCAGTTCTCAAAGAAATCAGGGCGCGGAGCGACGCTCTTCGTCGGCAATGGCACGCTCGACAGCCTCGATGACCGGCTGCAGCTTGCCAATATCCAGCCCGCGTCCCATGTAGGCGATTGGATAATGCATGGCATCTTGGGCCAGATTTCGTCTTCTCTGGACGAGCTTGGAATGAAGGTGTCGTAGGTTCTCGACGTGGTTGGGATGCTCTCCTCCTCCGCTCGCCTTGGCGTATTCGGCCTGATGGGCGAGAGTGTCGAGATCCTCGGGATTTGCCCTCTTCATTGCCATTTGTAAGTTCCGATCATCTTGAGTGTTAAAGGAGCGTCGACAGCAGATCCGCCGAGTAGGTCTCTGGCTCGGCATCTCGTATACCGACGTCGGCGCGTTTCCATATCTGAGCGAGCGGGCCCGCTACGCCGAAGAAGGGATCGTAATCGATCACCGGTATTTCACGCGCGCGCTGACATAGTTCGTAGTATTCATCCGGAAACCCCATCCGGAAATCGACAACACCAAAGCCCTCGTGAAAACCGCCGGTGAGATCAAGGTCGTCGCTGAATTCGAATCCGCAGTGCCCGACGCCAGCAGGAATGACGACGACGTCGCCTGCATTGAGCTGCGATTTGACACCATTGTGGCCGCCGAATTTTCCAATGTGCACTCCCTTGGTCACACAGATGAATTCGTGGGCCTCAGTGTGGAAGTGGTGTCGCGGCCACATTCCATCGTGAGCGTGCCAAGCAGGTATCCACTTGTTCTGTCGCATGATGGCTTCCATCGTCGGAACATCCCAGCGGATAACATTCCGGTAAATTAGCAGCGGAAGCCGGGAATTCGGAACGCGCCCATTTCCTTCAAAGAAGTGTTTTTCGATCGTCACCGTCATGGGAGCATGTCGCCTTCTTCAAAGATCACCAATCGTGCTGCCGAGGACGGAAATGGCTTGCTCTGCAGGCATAGCACAAAGATCACCGACGCGGCAGGATCGAACTTTAATTCCAATTACACCCAGGCGCCGACGTGGGCAAGCTCAAATGAAGCTGGGAACAAATATGTCACGGCAGGACCGGATCGTTGCCGTCCCATGTCAGGGCGGCCTGCTTGAGCCTCTCAGCGTGCGGGCTTCCTTCGGGCACCGCGATCAGTTCGACCAGGCCGAGCGGCCCCTCGAAGAACATCGTCTCGGTTCCAGTTGTCGAGACATTCCTTTGCAACCGACGCATTCCCGCTGCGACGAGTCTGCGCTCATCGTTGATGATATTCGAAGTCCGCATCCCGACATGGTGCACGCCTCCAGAAACTGTCGCGTGATCGATGATGCTGGGGGCCTTTGAGTGCAACTGCATCAGCTCGATCTCGACCCCTTCCCGCCACGCAAGGGCGATACTCAGATCGAACTCAGTGAACGCCCCCCGATATTCGCTCTCCACGAAACGGATGTGCGGGATTACGCGGAACGGGCCGACGCGCATGTGCCTGGCCCAGAACAGTACGGCCAGTTCGAGGTCATCCACCACATAGGCAATTTGCGAAATCGGAGGAAGAAACCCGTCCAGCGGCGGAGGCGTGCTCAGACTGCGGTCCACTGTCGTCAATCTCGTTCTCCCTTGTCAATCTTGGGGACGTGCTTGGGGACGTGCCACGAACGACTCAATGGATCTCCGGCTCCGCCGTCGGCGCATTACCAGTCAAGAAATCGAAGTCGCAGCCAAGATTCGCCTGTGTGACATGACGACCGTACATAGCCCCGTAGCCCCGTTCATACTTGCGGCCTGGAGCGACCCAAGCCTGGCGGCGCGCCTCCATCTCCTCCGCTGATATTAGAACGTCGATGCGCCGGCCATCGACATCGATCTCGATGATGTCGCCGTCGCGCAGCAGGCCGATCGGCCCGCCGACGAAAGACTCCGGCGCAACATGCAGCACGCAGGCGCCGTAGCTCGTTCCGCTCATGCGGGCGTCGGAAATGCGGATCATGTCCCGTACGCCTTTTTCCAAAAGCTTTTTTGGAATCGGCAATTGCCCCCATTCAGGCATTCCGGGACCGCCATTTGGGCCGCTGTTTTGCAGCACAAGCACCGAATTTTCATCCACATCAAGACTCGGATCGTCGATCCGCGCAGTCATGTCGTTGTAGTCCTTGAAGACCAAGGCCGCGCCACGATGCTTCAGAAGCCTCGGCTCGGCGGCGGTACGCTTGATGACCGCCCCGTCGGGAGCCAGGCTGCCCTTCATGACGACCAGAGCACCGGCCGGCTCGACAGGGTTGTCGAGTGGCCTGATTACATCAGGCAGATAGACCTCGAATGGCGCGATCGCCTCACCCAGCGAGATCCCGCCGACGGTTCGTGTGGTCAAATCGAGGCGCTCCGCAAGCACCTTGAGCGCTGCCCCAACGCCCCCTGCAAAATGGAAATCCTCCATCAGGTATTTCCCCGAAGGGCGCACGTTCACGATGAACGGCGTCTCGACGGAAAATTCGCCAAAGCGCTCCGGATCGAGCTTGATCCCCATTCGCCGGGCAAGCGCGACGACATGAATCACCGCGTTCGTGGAGCCGCCCATCGCGAGCGCAATCTTGATTGCATTGTCAAAGCTCGCCGGCGAGATGATGTCGGATGGTTTGAGGTCCTCCCAAACCATGTCGACGATCCGTCGCCCAGACGCAGACGCCATCCTGGTATGCGCCGCATCGACCGCAGGAATAGTGGCGGCGCCAGGCAGCGACATGCCGAGCGTTTCGGTGATCGCAGCCATAGTCGAGGCGGTCCCCATCGTCATGCAGGTTCCGGGCGAGCGCGCGATGCCGCTTTCGATGCCCTCCTGCATCGATTTGTCCGCGCTGCCCGCGCGACGATCAGCCCAGAATTTCCAGATGTCACTTCCACTGCCGAGCCGCTCGCCCCGCCAGTTACCGCTAAGCATCGGTCCCGCAGGCACGAAGATCGTTGGCAGGTTCATGCTGAAAGCACCCATCAGCAGCCCCGGAACCGTCTTGTCGCACCCGCCCATGAGCACCACTCCATCCACCGGATTGGCACGCAGTTGCTCTTCGGCCTGCATCGAAAGGAGGTTTCGATAAAGCATGGTCGAAGGCTTCATGAACACCTCGCCGAGCGCCATCGCCGGCAGCTCGACCGGGAAGCCGCCGGCCTGGACGATGCCCCGCTTGACGTCGTCGACGCGAGTCTTGAAATGCGCGTGGCACGGGTTGAGGTCGCTCCATGTATTTAGGATAGCTATGACGGGCTTGCCGTCGAAATCATCGCTCGCATAGCCCATCTGCTTCATCCGGGCGCGATGGCTAAGAGTGCGCATATCGTCCGGTCCAAACCAACGCGCGCTTCGCAGGTTAGAAGGATCACGTGCGGCCATGGGCACCTCCAATGGGATTAGTTCGCGCCAAATCGTCACCCGATCGACAGCTCAATCACAAATGGCGCGTCGATCTTGAAGCTCTGCTTCATCAGGTCACCGCAACGCTCCAGTGTGTCGGCGCGCGCTCCGTCAACACCCATGCCATTGGCGATCTTGATCCAGTCGATGTCAGGGTTGGAGAGATCGAGCATGTTCACGGCTGTAGGCCCGGGTGTTGCGCCGACGCCCTGATATTCGTCGATAAGGATTTTGTACTTGCGATTGGATAGGATGATGGTTGTTACCGGTAGCCGCTCACGGGCTTGCGTCCAAAGTGACTGCAGCGAGTACATTGCCGAACCATCCGCCTGCAATCCAATCACTCGCCTGCCGCCCCCCGCGACCGCAGCCCCGGTGCCCACTGGCAGGCCATCGCCGATCGCACCACCCGTCAGGTGCAGCCACTCATGAGCTGGCGCGGCGAAAGTCTCTTTGTAGAACCCGCGCCCAAAGGAAACGCTTTCGTCGGCCACGATTGAGTCGTCCGGCATCAGAGCCGCAACGGTGCGCGCAAGGCCCTCTGGAGTCACGGTGCCTCTCGCAGCCTCCGGCCGCGGGCCAGGATCTGGTATGCCGATCTTCGGTGCGTGCAAAATCGCTGCAAGTTGGGAGAGCGCATCCAGCGCGCTCTGGTCATAGCGCGACAGATGATGGAAAATCGTCTCCGGATTGTGATGAATCGATGGCTTTCCGGGATAGCCGAAGAAGCCGACCGGCGGCTTCGCTCCAACCAGGATGATATGGCTAAATCGCCAGAGCCCTTTCTTCGCCGCCTCGGCTGTGTAGCCGACACGGTCGAGCTGGAGCCGTCCGCGGCCGCGCGAGATTCGAGCGCAAACATATTCCGCCAGCAGCGAGGCCCCGGTAGCCTGAGCGACACGGAAGGCGGCTTCCTGCGCATCGGCAAGTGTCGCGCGCGCGCCGAGAAGGATGAGCGTGTCCTTGCCGTGCTCGCGAAGAATCCTTGCCGCTGTCTCAAGAGCGTGCGGATCTACATCGGTTGGCTCTTCATCCGGCAGCGGTTGTGAGGTCGCCCCGCCATCGTCCCAGGAGGCATCCGACGGCAAGATCAGAGTCGCGACGCCGCCACCGTATCGGCGAGCGATCTGCACAGCGCGCGCGCCGTCGCGTCCGACGTCGCCGGACTTATTGCAGGTGAAGACCCAATCTGAGCAGGCACGTGCGATCGCTTCTGTGTCAGTTGTCAAAGGCGCGTCGAATGACCTATGCCAAGTCGCCTGGTCGCCGACGACATTGACCATGCCGCTTCGTCCACGGCGCGCATTATGGACGTTAGAGAAGCCATTGGCCAAACCAGGACCGCAATGCAGAAGGCTCGCGGCGGGACGCTCAGCAATGCGATAATAGCCGTCGGCCATGCCTGTCACGACGTTTTCCTGAAGGCCAAGGATGCAGCGGATTCCGGGGATCTGATCAAGTGCGGCAACGAAATGCATTTCGCTCGTCCCAGGATTGGCGAAACAGGTGTCGATTCCACAATCGATCAGCGTATGAACAAGGCTTTGCGCGCCGTTCATGTTGCCTTTTGCGGCTGCGGCCATGCACTGATCTCCTGTCTATCTTCGTCTTGCTTCACCAAGTGCCACGATGAGGCAAAGGGTCTGCCGGCTATTGCAGTGTCAACAGTGAGCACTTAGTCGGCCATCATCTCGCGCGCTATGATGATCTGCTGTATCTGGGATGTTCCCTCATAAAGACGAAACAGTCTGACATCCCTGTAAAAGTGCTCGACGGCCGACGCCTGCATGTACCCAGCACCGCCGTGAACCTGCACCGCGCGATCGGCAACGCGGCCTACCATCTCCGAACAGAAGAGCTTGGAGGCTGCCGTCTCTTTGACAATCCGCTCGCCGCTATCATACCGCTTGGCTGTGTCCACCACCATGCAACGCCCGGCGTAAGTCTCGGTCAAGCTATCGGCGAGCATTGCCTGCACGAGCTGGTGTTCCGCGATTGGTTTGCCGAACTGGATACGCATTCTTGCGAAGGCGCTCGCCTCATCGCACAGCCGCTCCGCAGCGCCGACACAAACGGCCGAGATATGAAGTCGCCCGCGATTTAGCACCTTCATCGCCGTCTTAAAGCCGCGGCCTTCCACTCCGCCGATAACGGCGTCGGCAGGAACCCGACAGTCCTCCAGAATCACGTCGCAGGTCCGCGTGCCGCGCTGTCCCATTTTCCCGTCCACCGCGCCCAGGGACAAACCGGGCGCGTCGCTGCGAACCAGAAAGGCGGTGACGCCGCTCGGCCCAGGGCCGCCGGTTCGCGCCATTAGCGTGAAAACATTCGCAAGCGGCGCGTTTGTAATATAGCGCTTCGTGCCATTCAGGACGTAGTGATCGCCATCGCGCACCGCACTGGTCTTGACCGAGCCAGCGTCGGAGCCAACGTCCGGCTCGGTAAGAGCGAATGAACCTATAGCTTCTCCGGACGCGAGCCGAGGCAACCAGTAGGACTTTTGGGCCTCCGTTCCATCGACAATGATGCCCTGCGAGCCGATCCCATTATTCGTACCGATCACTGAGCGGAACGCCGGCGACGCGTAGCCAAGTTCGAAGGCAAGCGCCACTTCTTCTTCCATGGTCAGACCTAGCCCGCCATACTCCTCCGGGATCGACAGACCAAACAAACCGAGTTCTCGCATCTCCTGGATGATACCGGGCGGCACCGCGTTCGATGCCTCAACCTCGTTCTCGGCAGGGATCAGCCGCTCCCGCACGAACCGTCGAACCGTTTCCACCAGACCATTGAGAAGGTGTTCGTCTCTAATCACAGCACTCTACCGCCAGACCTGGGGATGCGCGTTGCGCGATGTGGACGTCGTTCTGCCACATCACGCCGGCGACATCAACACCAACGAAACTAAATTCCATTTTTATGCATAGCGACCTTCTGTGAGACGCTATCTGTTTGGCCATGATAAATGGTGCGACCCATCATCGAAGGGTTGGTCACTCGATTCGCATGCACAGTGACCCCTCACACGACGCTGAACGGCCGTTGTGGATTTATATTTCATTTCCTTATAGAGGTGTCATTGGGATGCCACGCACGGTAGCTGGAGCTTGAGGCATGAGAAAACGAACCAAGACACCCGACGAAGTCGCAGGGGACGACAGTGTGGCCGCAAGTTCCCTGGTCCGCGGACTCGAAATCCTGCGGGCATTCAGGGCAACCGATTCGACGTTGGGCAACCAGGACTTGATAGACAGAACTGGACTTGCCAAAGCCACGGTCTCCCGCCTCACTTACGCCTTGGTGAGCATGGGTTATCTGAACTACGACGAGGCGATGGGGCGCTACAGCATCGGTCCGTCGACCATTTCGCTCGGATATTCCGCCCTAAGCTCTACACCGGTGGTGCGCGTCGTGCAGCCTTTGCTGCGACGCCTTGCAGATAAGACCGGAGTAGCTGCAGCCTTGGGGACCCGGAATGGGCTGGAGATGATCTATCTTGCAAACTGCCGGGCTTATGGACCGGTGACGTTACAACTGAATGTTGGGTCGCAGTTGCCCATCTGGCGCACAGCCATGGGTCTCGCCTATGTCGTGGGGATGATGCCAGAACTGCGCAGTGATCTGATAAAGCAGTTGATTGCGAGTGACCCAAAGAGTCGCCGTGCGATACGGCAAGCCGTTGATGAAGCTATGAATATGTACCGAGAACGAGGCTATGTTTGCTCTTTCGGCACCTGGTACAGCTATATCAACGCAGTCGGAGTGCCATTCCGACCTACAGACGGATCGCCTCTTGTGGCACTAACCTGCGGAGGCATATCCGACATCCTTTCAAGAGACGCATGCCTCTCAACCGTCGGACATGAACTTGTTGCGGCCGCGCGACACCTTCGTGAGCGCTTAGAGGATCCGACTCTCGGAAACACACCTGAATAGCTGGTCGCAACGTGGCGTCCGCCAGAGCGACTTTCCGGTCTACTGACCTCAATCCAGGAATTGGGGGAGCCAGCACGACGGCTCTCCGTCAGAGAAAACGGTCGGCTATGTCCACAGCCGACCGTTTGCGCTTCATCTTCCCTTGAATACGGCCGCGCCACTGGTTCGGGCCTGGCATGAATGGTTCGGCTTCTGTGTGGTCAGCGCGGCATGCGGCCTGGCATCATCGTCAGGGCATCGGTGGAGTGTAGGGTGCGAGTTGCAATTTCCCTCAACATAGTTGATTATCGAAATTAAGTTTCTTTTTTGACTGATGCCTTTCGTCGGGAGTTCCAGATAGTGTCAACGTTCGATACCGTCATCGTCGGCGCCGGAATTGGCGGTCTGACGGCAGCTGAGGCACTGCAGCGGGGCGGCCAGAAGGTTCTGGTGCTGGAGGCAACCAACCGGCCCGGCGGCCGCATAGTGAAGATAACGAGGAAGAACGGCGACGCGGCTGAAGCTGGCGCGCAAGGTATCCATTCCAACTATACCGAAATGCTCGGGATGCTCGACCGGTTCGGCATGAAAGGCGACCTACGGCCGTCCTTTGGCAAAGTCCAGTATCTCGACCATTCCGGCGCGCCCCGAATATCCGGCGGGAATTCGGACCTCGCAAAGATCGTCGGAACACGTGGAAGGCTCGACCTCGCCTACTTCTGGACGCGCTACTTCACTTTTGCCAGGAAATTCCCCCAGTTCGAGGCGGTCAGGGACATTCCGCAATACGACAATGTCAGTGCCGCCCAGGAGCTGCGCTGGGCCGGGCGAAATTTCACCGACTTCGTGCTGCGTCCAATGTCCTGGGCCATGGCAAATTCCACCCCGGATAAGATCGGCATGTACTACATCGTCAACGGGCTGCGCCTTCGGATGACTACGAAGATCATGAGCCTGTTGCATGGCAATGAATCTCTGCTGACAAAGCTCGCGAGCACTGTGCCGGTGCAATATGGTGCGCCGGTCAAAACCGTGCTCACCACGAACGGCGTGGTAGACGGCGTTGAGCTTGAGGACGGGACGGCCATCAAGGCGAACCACGTCATTTTGTCTTGCACTGCTGCGATCGCCGGCCAACTGCTCACGGAAGATTTCGGTCAAGCAAAGCGGTTCCTGACGAACTACACGCACACGCCGCTCTCGCTTGTCTTCTTCTTCCTTGATCGGCCGCTTGGTAAGGAGGCTTATTCGTTTATGGGCCATCCTTTTCGCGATGCCATGTTCAATATGGCGCTGGATCATTCCAAGAAGACGCCCTTTCTCGCCCCCTCCGGCAAGGCCATCATTTCCGCCTGGCCGGCCTTCCCTAGGTCGGTAGATCTCATGAAGCGCACCGATGCCGAGATCATCGAACAGGCGCGAACAGACCTGGAGGGCTTTTTCCCCGGGTTTTCGTCTTGGATCGAAGAAGCTCGGGTCGTCCGCCACCATCGCGCCGCGGCACGCTATGAGCCAGGAATGTACCGCAAGGTGCTCGATTTCAAGAAGCAAGCCGGCACGTTTCGCGGCGTTTCTTTCGCTGGGACGGATTACGACAGCATCCACATGGAAAGTGGCGTGCGCAGTGGGCAGCGCGCCGCCGCCCGCGCCCTGCGCGGCGCATGATCCCCGGGACCGGAAAATCAGCCGCCGGGAGGAATTGAGCTCACATGGCCGAAACGTTCGATACCGTCATTGTCGGCGCGGGCACCGCCGGCTGTGTCCTTGCCGACCGGCTTTCGCTCGATCAGGGTCGGCGCGTGCTGCTGCTGGAGGCGGGCAGATGGGACTGGAATCCGCTGATCCATATCCCATACGGCGCCCGCAAGATGTTCGACCATTCTATGTTCCAGTGGGGCGACATCTCTGATCCCGACCCGACCCTTGACGACCACCGCCAAAGCGTCCCCCACGGCAAGGTTATAGGCGGAACCGGTTCGCTGAACTTCATGGCTCATGTGAGGGGCCATCCAAACGATTACAGACGCTGGGTCGAACAGGGCGCCAAGGGGTGGAGCTACCGCGAGGTGCTCCCCTTCTTCAAGCAATGCGAGACCTGGGAAGGCGGCGAGAACGAGTGGCGTGGCGGCGCCGGCCCCCTCGGGGCGTCCAGGGCCAAATTTGTCGATCCGCTCCCTCGGGCTTGGTTCGCTGCAGCCAAGGAGCTCGGCCATCCACTGACCGACGATTACAATGGCGAACAGAACGAAGGCTTCGGCGCGATCCAGTACACTATCCGGGATGGTCGGCGCTCTTCACCGTCCAGGGCCTTCCTGCGGCCGGCGATGAGCCGCAGGAATCTCACCCTGCGGACCGGCGCGCACGTAACGAAGGTTATCTTCGAGGGACGGCGCGCCGTCGGTGTTGAATATGTCAAGCGCGGCCAGCGCCACGTCGTGCGCGCGTTGGAGCGCGTTGCATTGTGCCTCGGCGCGATCAACACGCCCCACCTCCTCCTGCTCTCCGGTGTCGGACCTGGCGATCATCTGCTGGCGTCCGGTATCGCCCCGCTTGCCGATCTGCCCGTCGGAAAGTCGCTTGAGGACCATCTGGCCTTCCCATTGCTCTGGCGCCGCAAGCAGCCTGACCCGTTTCACAAGTCGCTGCGGCTCGACCGCATCGCTGTGAACATGCTGCGTGCCCACTTCCTTGGAACCGGCCCAGCCGCGCATTTGCCTGGCGCGATCATGGCTTTCCTCAAGTCCGAGGCCGGCCTCGCCCAGCCCGACATCCAACTCGTCATTTCGATGATCTCGCCGGAAGCCAATCTCTGGTACCCTTTCATCAACGGTCCCGGAACCGGCTCTTTCGGTTTGAAGGTCAATCTGCTCAGTCAGAGAAGCCGGGGCGAGGTGCTTCTGCGATCCACAAATCCCTTGGAGCGGCCGCGCATCGTCTATAGGTCACTCGAGGCGCCGGAGGATCTGGCGACTATGCGCCGAGGCTATCATCTTGCCATGGCTCTCGGGGAGGCCACCGCAATGGCCCCAATGAGGGCGGAAACAATCCTTCCGCCCAAGCCCCTCAATACCGATGACGAGATCGACGCTTTCGTCCGCGCCAATTCGTTCCAGCAATACCACCCCGCCTGCACCTGTCGGATGGGCAATGACGAACGCAGCGTCCTGAATGCCGATCTGAGCGTCAAGGGGTTTGACGCACTCAATGTCGTCGATGCTTCGGCAATGCCTCACCTTATCGGCGGCAACCCGAATGTCGTGATCATGATGATGGCCGCGAGGGTGGCGGCTATGTGGCAGCACTGAGAACTTTCCCCCAGCAACCGGGCCTATATCGACGCAACAATCTCTATTCGAATGTTCCTGGAGTTAGGATGTCCGATATGCCGGTGAAGCTTGAACGCCGCGGTGCAATAGCTTTGGTGACGATCGACAATCCGCCTGTCAACGCGCTCGGGTTGGGCGTGCGTCAGCGGCTACTCGGGTTGGTCCCCGAACTGGAAGCCGACGCAGCCGTTGCCGGGGTGGTGTTGACGGGAGCCGGATCGCTGTTCGTCGGGGGCGCCGATATCACGGAGTTCGACCGCCCGCCGCAAGCGCCGCACCTTCCAGAGTTGCTGGAAAGGATTGAGCGTTCGGGCAAGCCTTGGTTCGCGGCAGTCAACGGTCCGGCGCTTGGCGGCGGCGCGGAGCTGGCGCTGGCTTGCCACTACCGTCTGGTCTCGCCCAAGGCTCGGTTCGGGTTGCCTGAGATCAACCTTGGCATCATTCCGGGAGCAGGCGGTACGCAGCGTCTTGCGCGGCTGGTTGGCGTGGAGGCCGCTCTGCCAGTTATTGCGGAAAACGCTCAGATCGATGGTCAGCGCGCGGTCGAGCTGCACCTCGCCGCCGAGCTGGTCGAGGGTGACTTCCTCGCGGGTTCCATCGCGGCCGCGGCCGAGATGGCGATGCTCCCTTTACCTTTCCCTGCAGCCGACCTGCCAATCGCCGATCCCGACGAGGATTTCTGGACTGAAGCCGCCGCCCGAATTCGCAAGTCTGCCAAAGGCGCCCAGGCGCCTCTCGCGGCCCTCGAGTCGCTGCGCTTGGGTGTCCAGAAAGGCGTTGTGGAGGGGTTGAGGTTCGAGCGTGAGACGTTTCTGCGCCTTCGAGCTTCGGACGAGGCGGCAGCCCTGCGCTATTTGTTCTTCGCCGAGCGATCTGCGTCCCGCTTGGCGTCGCTTCGCGGCGTCGAGCCACGCCGTATCGACCTGGCCGGGGTCGTCGGCGGCGGAACGATGGGGGTAGGCATCGCCGCCGCGCTCCTCAATGCTGGATTGACTGTAGTGATTTCCGAGCGGGACGCGGCGAGCCTGGACCGCGCAAGGACGGCGCTGGAGGCTGTGTTCGCCGCCCAGGCCAAGCGCAAGCTGCACTCCGACCAGGAAGGCCGAGACAGGTTGGCGCGCCTCAGGGGGACGGTTGGTCTCGACGAACTGGCCGGCTGCGACTTGGTCATTGAGGCCGTATTTGAAGACCTCGAAGTAAAGCGGGACGTGTTCGCCAGGCTCTCACAAATCTGCCGTGCCGATGCGATCTTGGCCACGAACACGTCCTATATCGATCCCCGGCTTATCGTGGCGGGATTTGACAACCAGGAACGTTTCATCGGCCTACATTTCTTCAGCCCCGCGCAGGTCATGAAGCTTCTAGAGATCATCCCCTTGCCACAGACCGCGGCGGACGTGAAGGCAACGGGGTTCGACCTGGCAAAACGGCTGGCAAAGGTCCCGGTCAGATCCGGCATCTGCGAGGGCTTCATCGGCAACCGCATCCTCAAGCGCTATCGGGGCGAAGCGGAGCAGATGGTGGCCGAGGGGGTGGATTTCGCGGCTATTGACGCCGCTCTAAGGGATTTCGGATACGCCATGGGTCCCTTCGAGATGCAGGATTTGGCGGGTCTCGACATTTCGTTCATGAACCGCGAAGCGGCCCGCAGCAGGGGCGAGAACGTTCCGGAGACGCTTGGCGATATCTTGGTACGCGCAGGGCGCAAGGGACAGAAGACCGGCGGTGGCTGGTACGATTATGAACCCGGCGAGCGCAAACCGCAGCCCTCAGCCACGACGACCCGCCTGCTCGCGCCGTTAGTGGGCGCACCGAAGCGGGTCGATCCTGGCAAGATCATCGGCCGGTTGGTCAAGGCGATGGCCGACGAGGGCCGCAAGATCTTGGAAGAGGGCATCGCCGACGGTCCGGAAGCCATCGACCTCGTCGAGGTGCACGGCTACGGCTTCCCGCGGGGTAAGGGCGGCCCTATGTTCCTGTCGGCCCGCAACGTCATCTAAGCGACGCATCGGCTTCGCCGAAGACATCCACGACCTGGATCCCCGCCCCACCGGCATGCTCGCAGCATCCAACAGACGAGCCGATGCCCAAAGCTGTATCGGCCGGCTAAAGGCATCGAGAATCCATTCACCCGTAAGCCAGCCGGATCGTGAGGGAAAAAACATGAGTTCCACAAGGGCAGTTGTCGACAACGAGGAAAACTATATCGACGTTGGCCAAAATCATCGGCTGTATTTCAGGGATTACCCGGGCGCCCAGGGCGCTACACCGACCATCTGCCTTCCCGGTTTCTGGCGCAATGCTCGCGATTTCGAGGGTCTTGCGCTGCATCTGTCGCCAACGCGGCGTGTCGTTACCCCTGACATGCGGGGCCGTGGCAACTCGACACGCGCGTCAGATCCTTCGGAATACAGATTTGAGACGTTGATTGATGACGTCTGGAAGCTTGCCGATCATCTGCACATGGACAAGCTAGTGGTCGTCGGGACCGCCCTCGGCGCATTCATGGCCATTCAGATGGCTCACGATTGTCCGAACCGCGTGGCCGGCATCGTGCTCAACGACGCCGGGACGGAAACGACGCCGCCGGGCAGTAAGCGGCTCGGCGGGACCGTCGATCACCTTGAACGGCCCCTCGACGTACTCGCCACCACTCTGAAGGAAATCAATAGCAAATACTTCCCAGAGTTCGACGATGAGGACTGGCGGTGGTTCGCCAAACTCTCCCATCGCGAAACAGCGAGCGGCCAGTACGTGCGCGATTTCGACCCGCTGACGAGCGAAGAAACAAAGCGCTTTCGCGCGGATAAGCCGTCCCTTTGGAACGAGTTCGAAGGGCTCAACATACCAATAGCGGTGTTGAGGGGAGCGCTATCCGACTTTCTTCCGCAGGACCTAGGAGAGAGGATGGCCGCTGCAAACGCGAAGGCCACGCTCACTGTGGTCGAGGGCCGCGGTCACCCTCTCCTACTGACCGAGCCGGCGTCGCTGGCCGCTATCGAGAAGCTGCTTGCGAAGGTGGATTTGAGGTGAAGCGGGGGCGCAATGGGCTCAGGAAATCCAAACCGACCCACGGTATCCTGGAAGCGAAAAAGCGAAATTTAATTTCAAATATTCGTTGACGATCGAGAGGCTCACTGCCATTAGTACTCTCCGCTCAACGTCCGCCGCGCTCTAGCTTCACCGCCTGCTGAAATGGGTGCGCGTCGAATGCTAGGTGTCGGAGGCGGCCGCTCTGAGCAGTCACGGAGTTTTGGGGACCGGGATGACCAACTATCCTGACGTTAACCTTTACATCAACGGAACCTGGCGTCCGGCCGAAGGGAACCGCTGGATTCCGGTGAGCGATCCCTCGACCAATCTTGAGATCGGGCGTGTCGCGCATGCTTCCGAGCGCGATCTCGATGATGCGCTGGCCGCCGCAGAAGGCGGGTTCAAGGCTTGGGCTGCCACTTCGCCCTTCGAGCGCGCCAAACTCATGCGACGTGCTGCAGAAAATGTTCGTGCCGACGTCGAGGATATCAGCAGGTGGATGACCCTGGAACAGGGCAAGCCGCTCTCGCAGTCTCGCCTCGAGACGTTGGCCGCTGCGGATATTATCGATTGGTTCGCCGGTGAAGCACAACGCACCTATGGCCAGGTTATTCCGGCCCGATCATCGGACGTTCTGCAGTTCACAATGAAAGTGCCGGTGGGTCCTGTGGCGGCGTTCACCCCGTGGAACTTCCCCCTGAACCAGATTGTACGCAAACTTTCAGCCGCATTAGCCGCGGGGTGTTCAATTATTGTCAAGGCGCCGGTGGAAACTCCCGCTAGCCCGTGCGGTCTTATTCAGGCGTTCGCGCGCGCGGGCATTCCGGCGGGAGTGGTCAATCTCGTCAATGGCCGATCAACTGAAATTTCGCGCTACCTCATCCCCAGTCCAATCATTCGCAAGATCAGCTTCACGGGATCAACACCCGTCGGGAAAGAGCTCGCTGCACTCGCAGGCCTTCACATGAAGCGCGCCACCATGGAGCTTGGTGGTCATGCCCCGGTAATCATCACCAAGGACGCCGACCTGGACCACGCGCTTTCGTCGTTGGTGCAGTTCAAGTTCCGCAATGCAGGACAGGTATGCATTTCACCGACGCGTTTTTTGGTGCAGGACGAGTTGGCCGACAGCTTCGCGGAGCGCTTCGGAGTTGCGGCGAACAAAATCAAGGTCGGTAGTGGCCTTGATCCGGCAACCGAAATGGGTCCGCTCATCAACGAGAAGCGCGTAAACGCGATCGATGAGTTGGTTACGGATGCTGTTAGACAAGGCGCCAAGTTGGTGGTTGGCGGCAGGCGGATCGGTAACCAAGGCTGTTTTTACGAGCCGACAGTACTGGCCGACGTACCCACGTCGGCTCGAATTATGAATGAGGAACCTTTTGGACCGGTGGCGGTAATCAATCGATTCTCGGCGATCGACGAGGCTATCGCGGAGGCAAACCGACTTCCGTATGGGCTGGCTGCCTATGCCTATACTCGTGATACAGCGTTGGCGACCCGCCTCGCCAACGAAGTCGAAGCTGGCATGACCACGATCAATCACCTGGGCTTCGCACTCCCTGAGGTTCCCTTTGGAGGCATCAAGGATTCTGGTTACGGTACTGAAGGAGGCTCTCAGGCCGTTGAACCGTATCTCGAGACCCGGTTCGTGACTCGGAAAGGATGACGACCGCTCAGTGCGAGCATTCGTTTGCGGCAGATCTCAATCCGCCGGGTGGACGGACTGCGCGCAGGTCCGCGGAAGGAAGAGAGCACTGCAGACCCAGGTTCTTGACAGGCGCGAAGGCCAGCGTTCTCTCCGCGGTCAGACGACCAAAGCTCCACAGCAATTTGACTTGTTTCGGTGCTAAGGACAGCTTGCTGCCGGCAACTATTGCGACTTACCGAAAAAGACCTTTGCGAAGGCCCACGCGACCTTCGGCCGAAGCATGGACCGGACGAAGTTGCGCATATCCTCCCGAGACAACTCGGTTGTCGCATTATAGGAACCGATCCGGCACGTGATGACCGGGCGCTGTTCGCGAATCTCGACACCGCACAGAAGCATATCTAGCTTCATCGAAGGCGCATTGATCCTCATTGGCGGAGCTCATGAACTCTAATTGACATGGCACTTGTGGCTCGAGCGGATGGCGGGATGCGAACGCATTCAGTTCCCGTTCAGATAACGGCGAACCCGTTCCGCATCTGGATCCAAATGGCCACTGCCCAGAACCTGCCCAACGACCATCTTACCCGACAGACTGCCGGCGAAGAGCCCCTCCCCGTTGAAGCCGATATTTGCGATAACGTTTGGCATCCCTGCCATGGGCCTGGTGATCGGTGCGAAGTTTTCCGTGATGTCGATCGGACCGGACCATACAGCTTCAAGCGAAACTCCCGTAAGCTGCGGAAAACGGCGCTGCATTTCCTCGTAGACACGTTCATACTCGATCGGGTCTGTGTCTGCCGCCCTGTCCACCGTTGATGGCGAAAACAAGCCCTTGGTCGGCATGCCGCCTCCAAAAAGCAGGCGATTTTTATAGGCCCTGGCATAATAGAACGTCATTCCGACGTCCTCGATATAACTGAACTCTTTCAGACCAAGGCTCTGGAAAATGTCATCCGGCAACGGAACGGTCGCGACCACATAGGATTGGCGCGGAAACAGGAGTTCCTTGAAGGGCTTCATGTGGTATGTGTAAGCATTCGTCGCAAGCACCACCTTGCTCGTCTTGATTGTGCCTCCGTCCGTTGTGGTCACAAAAACCCTGGAACCGTCATCATTGATATCTGACGCTTTCGTGGCTTCGTGGATCGCCACGCCCATGCCGCGAAGCTGGTCAGCGAGACCTCGCACAAGCTTAAAAGGCTGAACCGAGCGCCAAGCCGTGAGCACCATTCCGCCATGTATCTCATAAGGTACCGGAAGGGCCCGCCGAACTTCATCGCCGCTCAAGAGCTTGTTTGGAGTGCCACGCCGGTGGAGTAGCTCCGATTCATGCTGCAACGTCTGCCAGGCTTCGGCGTCGAGAGCGTGCATGAGGATTGGTTCGTCACGATACTCACACTCGATTGCGCCGTCCGCGATGCGCTTTTCAAATTCGTCGCGGCTCCTAAGGAAGTACTTAGCCGCAAAACGTTCCTCCTCGAGATCAAAGCCGGTGATAAACGAGGTACGCAGTTCACGCATTCCGGTCGTCACCCCACCGAAATTGCGACCACTTGGGCCGAAGCCAACATATTCGGCCTCCACAACTGCGATGTTCAGGTCGGGTGCCGCCTTCTTGAGGTAGTAAGCGGAAGAGATGCCGGCAAATCCCGCGCCGACGACCAATATATCCACGCTGATGTCGCTATCACCAAGCGGATCGGTCGGCTCGAAATTACCAGTGGCCCAGAAGCTCACCTTGTATGGAAAGTTGGTCAAGGGGGTTCATCGTCCAGAGTGGTTGACGCACTGTTGGATTATGCCAAGGCGACAAGATCGTCAAGCGAGGCGTTTCAAAAATGAAACTTTGTTTTGGTATTGAACGCTGCGGGAATTCGCGTGCGAACCGCCATGCGCAGCACGTCCAAGCTCTCCCTGGCCCATGCCTTCGCTGCAACGTCACTGTGACGCAGCTAGGTCTATTTCAAACGCGTTGGGCCACATAAACAGTTGCATCTTTTATGAATTTCTGGAACTAAATTCCACTTCGTGTCCGTACGTGAGGAGCCTTGCGAGTGTCCGGTTTCGATACCATCGTCGTTGGTTCAGGGATTGCCGGTCTAACCGCCGCAATCAAATTGCAGCGCGCGGGGCAAAAGGTTCTCGTGTTGGAAGCCACTGAACGACCGGGCGGCCGCATCACCCGTATCATCCGCAGAAATGGTGACCGGGCAGAGGCTGGAGCGCAAGGCCTCCATTCAAACTATACCGAGATGCTGGGCCTCATTGCCAACTATGGAATGACCGGGGATGTCATGCCCACAGGCCGCAAGTTGCAATATCTGGATCGCCTAGGGCGCCCACGCATATCAGGCAGCAACATGGATCTCGCTCGAATCATCGGCGTTCGTGGCAGCTTGGATCTCGCTCGATTCTGGACCCAATACTTCACCTACGCAAAGCCCTTTTCTCAGTTTGAGCTCAGTACGGATATCCCGGAATACGACAATGTCAGCGCCGCCGAGGAGCTGCGCTGGGCCGGACGGAATTTCACCGATTTCGTGCTGCGACCGATGTCTTGGGCCATGGCGAATTCCAAACCCGACAAGATCAGCATGTACTACATCGTCAACGGGCTGCGCCTTCGGATGACGACCAAAATTCTGGGGCTGCGGGGAGGTATTGCGTCGCTTCCGCAGCGCATGGCGCAGGACTTGCGGATTGAATACGGAAGCCGCGTCCAGTCTGTTCTGACAACCTCAGGGTCGGTCGACGGCGTCCTCCTCGAGGACGGCAGGGCCTTGAAAGCAAAGCACGTGATCTTGGCATGCACGGCCGGAGCAGCGGGTTCTGCTTTGCCGGAGGAATTTCAGTATCAAAAGAGTTTCCTATCTAATTTCACGCATACGCCGATGCCACTGGTTTTCTTCTTCTTGGACCGACCAGTCAAAAGTGAGGCCTACGCCTATATGGGCCATGGGTATCGCGAGGCGACCTTCAACATGGCGGTGAACCACGCTGCTAAGACGCCCTATCTTGTGCCAAGCGGCAAAGGCCTCATCTCAGCGTGGCCGGCATTTCCTGCAGTCGTCGAGCTGTTTGGCCGCTCCGACACGGAGTTGATCGAACTTGCGAAGAAAGACCTGGAGGATTTCTTCCCCGAATTCCCCGCCGCGATCGAAGAGGCGCAGGTGGTTCGGCACCACTGGGGCCTCGCCCGTTACGAACCTGGAATGCACCGCAAGGTGCTGGATTTTAAAGCAAGCGCGGAACGGCTGAAAGGGGTCTCTTTCGCCGGCACCGACTACGACAGCATTCACATGGAAAGTGGCATCCGCAGCGGCCAACGGGCCGCCGACCGAGCTCTGCGCGGCGCTTAGCTCACACGCTCAGGGGAAGCTTCCCTCCCCTGCCAGAATCGTACAACCGGGTGCAGGACACTGTAATCGCATCGTCCGTCCAATTTGCACTCCGTAACCCGTCAACTGCTGGATATGGGTCGCCTCCCTCATTGGGATGCTCACAACACATCAGACAGTCGCTGGCCATCCCTGTTCGAGCTGGCCTGCATGACCACTCCGCAGGGTACGAGTCGAATAACGGTAGGCAACACGTGTCTTCGCTTCAGCATCACAGGGGCGATCGACTGGAGCCTGTGCGTCACAGCTGGTGCGACAACCGCTGACCGCGTGCGGGTCTCCGTCAACCAGTCCTTCTCCTAAGTGGGCATCTGTTTCCAAAGGTCGACAGCACGCGCGGCCATCATAATGATCACGATGTTGGGATTGCCAGAAATGAGACGGGGCATGGCAGAGGCATCAACTACGAACAGGTTGGCCGTTCCGCGGACCTTCAATTCGTTCGTGAGGACAGCTCGACTGTCACCTCCCATCGCGCACGTGCTGGCTGGATGATACTGCTGAATTGCCGTGGATCGAATGAAGCTGTCGATGTCCTTGTCATGGTCAAGCACCCGGTCAGGGTTTCTCGGGGCTTTTCTAAAGGCTGCCAGCGCTGGGGAATTACCAAGATCTTGGGCGATCCTGAAGCCCGCTCGCAGCACCTTTAAATCGTGATCATCCGAAAGCGAATTGTAGACGATCTGAGGCCGAGTACGGAAATCGGCAGAAGCGAGTTTGACCTCTCCCCTGCTCCGTTGCGATGTGAGTTGGACCTTGACGGCAAACTCAGCCTGGGTCCGCACATTTTGGAACGGCAGCCAAACATTCGCACTAGGGCTAATGAATGGAATGAGAAACTGAAGATCGGGCGCGACAAAGTCGGGGGACGATCGAATGAAGCCGCCAATCGACCCTGGGAGATGCGCTGCGGGCCCTGTGCGAAACAGGTATGCCCGCATCATATTGATGGCTATTCGATCGAGCCTAAGCGATGCGTGAAACGGATCGAGGTCGCGCCTTTCCCATTCCAGGAAGTAGCCGAGATGATCCTCCAGATTCTTGCCAACCGGGAGATCGAGAACCGGATCGATCCCAACCTCCTTCAAATGACTGGCGGGCCCGACCCCGGACAGCATAAGGACTTGCGGGGTATTGATCGCCCCCATCGAGAGAACGAGGCGGTCGGAACATAACGCTTGCACATTCCGACCGGCCCGCATGTACTCGACGCCCACAGCCCGCCGCCCGTCGAACAACACTCGAGTGACGGTAGCCCGTTTTATCAGCCGCAAGTTTGGACGGGATAGCGCCGGTTTCAGGTATGCCGAGGCAGCAGAACTTCTGCGACCGTGATCCACAGAATATTGCATTGGACCGAAACCCTCAGGGCTCTCTCCATTGTAGTCGGTCGTTCTGCCCTGGCCGGAGGCGTCGATTGCCGCGAACCAGCTTTGTGCGATGGGGTCACGCAATGCCGACGGTTCCACGCTGACGTGTCCTTCGGCCCCACGCCACGCATCCGCCCCGAGTAGCCAGCGCTCGCTTCGACGGAAAAATGGCAGCACGGCCTCGTAGCTCCAGCTCGTTGCGCCGCACCTGACCCAGTTGGCGTAGTCGTGGGGGTGCCCGCGCACATGCGCCATGAAGTTGATCGAAGAGGTTCCACCTATGAGCTTGCCGTGCGGCACCTGTTGCCGACGCCCATTCAAGCCTGGATCCGGTTCTGACTGGTCGTTCCATTGATACCAACCCCAGTCGAGCAGCTTGCGTGCGCCAAGGGGAACCGACACCAGCGGATTCCAATCGCTCCCACCGGCCTCAAGAAGCAGCACTCTGGTGCCGGGATTCTCGGAGAGCAAGTTTGCAAGCACGCAACCGGCCGAGCCAGCGCCAGCGACTATGATGTCGTAGGTTTCGTTTATGACCGCATCCTCCGAAGGCCATTTAACAGCAGCCAGTCATGGCCGCAGTAAAATGGGCGACTAAAACCATCGATGCGGTTGTAGCTGGTGACGCCCCGCGATCTGCCTCACTGCATCCGACAGCGCCCAGACTGCAGGTAGCCTCACGCTATCAGCACTCCAAATACGAAGCCGATCGAAGTGCCGGACGCTGTCGCAGCATCGCAATCGCTCGAGAATTTATAGAATTATATTCCGAAAATGATTGCCACGATCTCGCGCTTGTGGCAAGCATTAGGTGCTGCACAATAACGAAACAGAACGCAGCGGGGTCGCAACAATGGGATCGAGTTCCAGACAATCCTGCCGCGGCGCGCGATCAATGACGGCCGGTTCAATCTAGGAGCCGATCGTTGTGGTTCCACCGCCAGTCATGCCGAGAACGCCAACCCGGTCCGACCAGTCCACCAAAGCTGCGCGAGGGCAAAGTGCCGATCAGCGAGCAAACGGAATGAACTCAACAGAGGATGGAGCAACAATGAAGAACCTAATCGTAAACAGACGCAGCGTACTCAAAGGCGCGGCAGCGACGGGTGCGTTTCTCGCCGCCCCCGCTATCATTTCTTCCAAAGCGCTGGCGTCCTCAGGTGAGCTCAATCTTCTCACCTATGCCGGTTTTCCCTTGCACAAGGACGTCTTCGACGCGTTCAAGGCAGACACCGGCATCACGGTGAATGAAATCGGCCAACCTGACTCCGACAGCATCCTCGCGCAGGCGAAGCTGGCCAACCCCGGCGAACTGGACTTGGTCGAGGCTACCATAACCAACCTGCCGGTCTATCCCGCCAGTGGGATCGTGCAGCCGCTCGATCCTGCCAAATTGGAACTCACCAACACTTCCAAAGGCATGCCCGGGACTGTCGAAGGCGATAGCGCCTATGTGGGCGGCAAGCTCTACTATATGTCGGCGCTATGGGGCGGCGAGGGCATGGCTTACGCGAGCGACGTCGAGGGCCATGAATTCGGCTCGGCAAGCCTTGCGGATCTTTTCGACCCGAAGTTCGAAGGCCAGGTCACGCTACGGCCCTATTCCGGGCTTGCGGCGCTAGGTCGGATCATGGAAGCTGAGGGAAAGTTGCCCAAACCCTATCTCGACGCCTACAAGGACGAGGCGTCGATGAGGGCTGTGTACGACGTCATCCTCGCAGAAGCGGTGAAGCACAAAAAGAACGTCGCGCAGTTCTGGACGAACGACAACGAGGGCATCGGCGCCTTCGCCACCAACGGCTGCCGGGTGGGTTTGGTTTGGGAGTCGATCGGGCGTTCGCTTGCCGACCAAGGTACCAACGTACGCTGGGTCACTCCGAAGGAGGGAGCTTTCGGATGGAACCAAGGCTACGTCCTTACGAAGGGCGCCAAGAATGTCGACCAGGCCTACGAGTATCTAAGGTGGATTTCCCGGCCGAAAAACGGTGTGCGCTGGGGCGTTGCGAACCAAGGACTTTCTAGCGCCGCTGGATCGATCGACCTGCTAACGGGTCCGTTCAAGGACTTCAGCGTCAAGGCCTATCCTCCAGAGGCCGTTGCCAAGATGTGGTGGTGGCCGGCTCAGGAGCCTTGGTTTGTCAAACTGCGCGGCGAATACTCGGATCGCTTCCGTTCCGCGTGAAAGACGGCATGATGAGCTATTGGGCACTCAACTCCAAGGGTGCCCAAATTTTCTTAATTCAGACGCGATGGCGGCATGGAGTTCGGACAAGAAGATATGAGTGAGGGGGTCGAGATCAGCCGAGTCAGCGTGGACTTTGGGCGATTCAGAGCAGTGGATAACGTGTCGGTTGATATTCGCCCAGGAGAGTTCTTCTCCTTCCTCGGGCCCTCCGGATGCGGCAAGACGACAATTCTCCGTGCGATTTCCGGCTTCCTCGAACCGACGGAGGGCAGCATTAGTATCGGCGGACGTCCCATGAGAGGAATTGGTCCGAACAAGCGACCAACGGCTCTTATCTTCCAGAATCTCGCGCTGTTTCCGCTGATGAATGTTTGGGAGAACATCTCATTCGGTCTCAAAGTGAGAGGGATCGATAAGGCGGAACGTCGACGTCGCGCGGAGGATTTGCTGCGGATAGTCGACCTTCCTGATGCAGCCCACAAGATGATAGCGCAATTGTCCGGCGGTCAGAAGCAAAGGATCGCGATTGCGCGCGCCTTGGCTGTCGAGCCCAAGGTGATGTTGCTGGACGAGCCTTTATCGGCACTCGACCTGAAGCTTCGTCAACATATGCGTAGCGAACTGCGGGCCATTCAGGAGCGCACGAAGGTAACATTCATCTACATCACTCACGACCAGAATGAAGCCTTGGCAATGTCGGATCGCGTTGGTGTGATGTCCAAGGGACGCCTGCAGCAGGTGGACACTCCCGAACGAATTTACAACGATCCAGTCAACGGATTTGTCGCGTCGTTTGTGGGCGAGAATTCCATCCTGGAGGGACGTATACAACAGCTCGACAGAAGCCAGCCGTGCTTCGTGACAGCGGACGGTGCGATTGCCTGCGTGGCAGGCCCGGATCTGACAAACGCAGCTCGAACGAAAGTGTACATCCGCCCAGAAACGATCAAGATAGGTGATGAGCAGGTCAACACTCTGCCTGTCGTCGTGAACAGCGTGATATTCGAAGGCAATGTGGTCAGTGTCATCGGGCGAACGGAAAGCGGCGCCCATCTGACATCCCAGTTCACGAACCGACCAGGCCTGATGCTGCCGTCGGTTGGCGAGCAGATCAAATTCACATTTGCGGCCGATGCCGCGAAGGTTCTGAAGGTCGAGTGAGCTCGCCAACAGGAGTTCGGACCATGAGTGATTTCGTTCGCCGTTACGGCTGGGGGCTGTCCGCGATTCTGGTTACGTTGACGGCGTTCTGGCTGCTTGCCTTGGTATGGGTGCCTTACTCCGTAATGATTGAGAAATCCTTCCGGCTTTACTTGCCTGTCAGCGAGATCGGCGGGCCTTCCGACCGATATACGTTGGCAAACTACCTGTCATTGTTTGATATGAGTGCGAGCAGTGAGTTCCTAGGGCTTATGGTTCCCATCGCTGTTCAAGTGTTCCTTATCACGGTGTTCTACAGCTGCGGCGTGACTATTATCTGTTTCGCACTGGCGTATCCGGCAGCCTATTTTTTGGCGAAGAAGGCGGCGCCGGCGCAGATTCCAACGCTTTTCTTAATGCTGGCTATCCCGCTTTTTGTCAGCGAAATGCTCAGGACCTTTGCATGGTTCATAATCCTGGCTTACCAGGGCCCGTTGAACGCACTGCTTGACGCGGTGGGCTTATCTAAAGTGCGCTGGCTCTCCGGCTACAACGGCATAATCATAGGGATGGTGTACACTTATATTCTTTTCATGTTTTTCCCTATCTACAATAGCTTGACTGCCCTGGATAATAATCAAATTGAGGCAGCAAAGGATCTTGGCGCGCGCAGCTGGCAAGCTCATCTCAATGTCATCATGCCGCACGCCAAACCAGGGATAAGTTCAGGTGCTACAATGGTCTTCATGTTTGCCGTTGGCTCCGTTCTAGTACCAACGCTGCTTGGGTCACCGAATTCTCGGTGGTTTACGGAGATAATTATCCGCTCAATGTTCGAAGGGCAGGATTGGAATTCGGCGGCTGCTTACGCATTCCTGCTTTTGCTTGTCTGTCTCTTGTTTGTGTCCTTGGTCATGAAACTCTTCCGCGTTAATCTCGCCGACATCACCCGTTAGGCTCTGGAATGAAGCGCTCCTACTCGCACTATTTGATGGTAGGGTATGTCGCCCTATTCATAGGCTTCCTACTGCTTCCCCTGCTGATTGTAGGAGGGGCGGCGTTCAACGATACGCGATTTCCGTCTGTGTGGCCTTGGAAGGCATCGACCCTTCACTGGTTTACGCAAATGGCGGAGAACCGCCAGCTCCTCGTCGCCGTTTGGAATACACTTATGCTCGCCGTGGGAGTGACTTTGCTCTCCGTCCCGATCGGCACGGCCGCAGCGATCGTTTTGAATAACACGAAGGGCAAGTCCAGAGCCTTGCTGTATGCGCTCATGACCGCTCCTATCCTGACGCCGGCAGCGGTGGTGGGCATCTCGACACTGATCTTCTGGCGAGGCGTGAACGTGCCAGCTGGCATTTTCATGACCACGCTCGGAGTGTCCTCAATCATATCGGCATTTGTCATGCTGCTAGTGCTGGCGCGCTTGCAAAGCTTCGACCGCGCGCTCGAAGACGCTGCGCTCGATTTGGGGGCGACCAACTGGCAAGTCTTGACCATGGTCATGCTCCCACATCTTCGTCCGGCGATTGCCGTAGGCGCCATGATCGCGTTCCTGCAGGCTTTGGAGGCATTTAACGTGCCACTGTTCGCCCGGGGGAATGCCGAGACCGTCACGATTTACATTGCGTCTCAGGTGCGAATTGGGGTGACGCCCCAGATAAACGCCCTAGCCGTTATCATGATCCTGATAGCTGTCGCGGGCGGTGTCACATACGAGATCGGTCGGCGGCGCGAACACAAAAGACGTCTGAAATTGGAAGGTCTAGCGCAGGCGGCAGAGCAGGCGGAAGAGCGGGGCGAGCTAATCTATTAATGCCGCCCCTGCCGCGGTGGTCCGAGCACTGTGCTCCTGGGGTTCAGGTGTCATGAGCAAGGCGGGCGTTAACCGGCGGACCCATGATCTGTTGAGAGAAACATTCGCAAGATGGGCAGGTGTGCGGGGCCCGATCAACGTATCAATGAAGCGGAAGTCCGGGCTTTTGTCCGAAGGGCTTTCGACGCGCGATCGCCAACGGCCTTTATGCCGAATTCGGCGCCGGCGTCGACAGCCGCTCGCAGAGCCCACCTGTTATTCCATCCGCCTGCGCAACTCCCACAGAAGCGTTTGGCCGTAGGGCACCCGACGAATGTGGTGGGCACGAAGCAAATTCGACTAGCTTCTGCCTACGAGGGCAGAGCCGAGCGCCGCGGGCGACAATCAGGTTCTGAAATCGGAATTAAATTTTGATTTCTCCTTGCCTTATTCGTGCTTGCCGGTACGGTGGCACAATCGCTGTCCGTGTTGAAATGGAGGAGAGCCATGGCGAAAGAGATGCATCTGATCGGCTATTGCTGCGCAACGCCAACTTGGCACCACAACGGGTCATGGCGGCACTTCGAAAGTGACGCTTTGGACGCGCTAGACCCCCAGCGTTATGAGAACATAGCGCGCATCCTAGAGAGGGGAAAATTTGACGGCATGTTCTTCGTCGACGTCCAGATGATCGAGGAAGTTTTTGGCGGTAATTTCAACGCGAATTTGCACCAGCCTGGGCAAACCTGGCTACTCGATCCAATGCAACTGTTAGCCACGATCGCACGTGTCACCTCGCGACTGGGCCTTGCTGCAACGATGTCGACGTCCTTGTACCCGCCGTTCCATATCGCAAAGGCGTTCGCGAGCCTGGACCATATCAGCGGTGGCAGGGCCGGATGGAATGTTGTGACCTCCGCCAACGACAATGAAGCAAAGAATTTCGGCTTCGAAAGGCTTCTGGAAAAGTCGCTTAGGTACGACCAAGGAGACGAGGTACTCGAAGCAACTCATGCTCTCTGGGACAGTTGGGAGGCCGACGCCTTCATCCTCGATCGGGAAAATGCGATCTACGCCGATCCCTCGAAAGTTCATCACGTAAACTATCGCGGGAAGTACGTCAGCACCCGCGGCCCACTCACCACACCACGTTGCCCGCAGGGTTCGCCGGTGATTATGCAAGCCGGCGCCTCGGACCGGGGTCGGGAGTTTGCAGGTAGATGGGCAGAAGTCATTTTCGCCATACACTCCAGCAAGAAGCACATGAAGGCGTTTTACGACGACGTTAAGAGCAGGGTTGTCAAGCATGGCCGGGACCCTTCTCATTGCGCCATCCTCCCGTCCGTCGACGTTATCATCGGGGAAACCGAGACAATTGCGCGCGAAAAGGCGGATTATCTCAATTCGCTAGTCAGCCCAGAGCTTGGCGTCGCCGGGATCTCGAACTCTATCGGCGTCGATCTGTCTAACTATCCTCTCGACAAACCGCTGGAGGACATGGAGATCACGCAAGGGCCACGGGGAATGCTCGACGTCATATTGCAGGGGTCGGAGGGCAAGACGCTCCGAGATGCTGGCCGGGCCTGGGGTGTCAGCCAAATGAACCCACAACTTGTGGGAACACCAAAAACGGTTGCGGACCATATGCAGGATTTGTTCGAAGGCGAAGCCTGTGACGGTTTTATCGTATGTCCTTCACTTACCCCATCGTCCTATGTGCAGTTCGTGGACGGCGTCGTCCCGGAACTTCAACGCCGAGGAATCTTCCGAACGGACTACAAGGGTCTCACATTCCGCGATCATTTGCGAAGTTGATGAGACGAGGCCGTTATCCGATCCTGCAAGTGAGGATAAAGGGCGTTTGCCTTCGCCGTATCAGCTCAAACGCAGCGCTCAAACCCATGTCATCCCTCGACCGATGACGGTTACCTGCCTGCCCGAACCGCCGGCCACAAGGCGGGCCCAGCACGTTACAACACTTGCGGCTGGGGTGACCGCGCCAATGGATGCGTGCACCAGGGGCAACCAGGCCGTTGCGCCGCCTGCGATTTCTCGCTGGCAATATCGAGAGCGGCGCTATCTTACGCCGTCGCACGCGACGGCAGCTTTCGGGAATGGCAAAGCCGATTTAAATGACCGACATGGGGGCGCGAAGCTGCCGTCCACGCCCGACGCATCCTAAACGGTCCGAACCCGCATCTGCTGTCCCGCTTTATCCATTAGCGCCCGCAATTCCGCCTGAGGCGCGACCCAGAAAGTTCGAAAAGCTTCCAAGAACCCCAGCCAAACTGGACTCCCCGTCGATAAAGCTACCTGCTGTGCTCCTACCGTTGTTCCCGATGCGACGGTTTCCGCAAGCAGATAAACGGCGGCAATCACCGTACGAGGCCAGTCGTAGGCTTCGCTTCGGTGCACAAGCGTGATTTGGGAAAGGAAAGTTCCTCTGCGAGCACCAAGTGGCACTTGGCGCCACTTCTGCCGGAATGCGTTCTGTGGAAATTGGCTGTTCAGCCGCCGAAGCGCGGCTCAGGAACGCCGCGGATGCCGAGGCCGCAGATGGCGAACAGACTGCCGCGCAAGACGCCATCGCCTGGAAAACGTGGCAGCGGAGGTTTTGCCATCGAAGTCACGTAGAGGATGTCGAGGTTCGGGCCTCCGAACATCACTGAAGTGACTTTCTTAACTGGCATTTCGATGACCCGGTCGACGGTGCCATCCGGCCGGTAGCGAACTATTTTCGCGTCGTAGACCTGCGCGTTCCAGAGGCAGCCTTCCTCGTCCACGGTTGAGCCATCGGCGGCGCCGCCCCTAGCGGTGTCGACTTTGGCGAAGGTGCGCCGGTTGGAGACGTTTCCGGTTTCAAGATCGTAGTCGTAGGCCCAGATTTCGCCCGACCAGGAATCGGCAAAATAGAAGATGGTTCCGTCGGGGCTCCAACAGGGACCGTTGGACACGATGATGCCGTCGTCGAGCTTGTGCACGCTGAAATCAGGATCGACGCGATACAGCGCGCCATTGGGCCCACTTTCCATGGTGTCCATCGAACCGGCCACGAAGCGGCCGCGCTTGTCGACCTTGCCGTCATTGATGCGGTTGGACGGCTTGTCTGGTTCCGGATCGTGGATCAGCTCGACATCGCCCGTCTTGAAATCGAGGAGATGAAAGCCGCGCGCGAGGCTGACGATCGCACCATCCCCATCCTTGCGCAGCGCCATCGAACCGATCTTCATAGGCAGGTCCCACGAGCGGATCTCGCGGCCGTCATGCGTGGCGCGGAACACCCGCCCGTCGAAGGAATCGATCCAGTAAAGCCGCTGTTGCCCGACGTCCCAGAGCGGCCCCTCGCCAAGTGTTGTCTTTACGTCAACGACGACGTCGATCTTCATGGCACATCCTCCATTCATCATGCGAACCGTCAACCCTTGAACCGCGGCTCCTCAATGCCTCGAACGCCCAGGCCATGGATCGCAAAGACGAACCCCGCCTCGCGCTCGCGATGATATTGGCACTGGAAAGGCCTAGCCATCGAAGTCACATAGGCAATGTCGAGATCGGGGCCGCCGAAAATGACGCTGGTCGTCGATTGGACAGGCAGACCGACGATGCGGTCAACTACCCCGCTTGGATCGAACCGGATAAGGCGACCCGAATAGACCTCCGTGCTCCAGAGGTAACCCTCGGAATCGACCGTCGCGCCATCCGGCAGCCCTCGCAGGTTCTCGAAGCTGGTAAAGACACGCCGAGAGCGTACGTGGCCAGTCACGACATCGTATGCGTATGCCCAGATGACCCGCTTGCCCGTATCGGCAAAATAGAACGTGCGGCCATCCGGACTCCAGCAGGGTCCGTTGGAACAGATGATGCCGGCGTCGAGCGTGCTGAGCGACAGGTCATGGTTCAGCCGGAACAGTTTTCCGACGGGCTCGCGTTCCTCGAAGTCCATGGATCCGGCGACGAAGCGTCCCTGTCGGTCGACCTTTCCGTCATTCATCCGTGGGCGCAGTTCGCCTGGTTGCGTCTCGACGATGCGTTGTGCCTGGCCACTGTCGAAGTCGAAGGTGTAGAAGCCGTCGCGAAGCGACAAGATCGCGCCCCCCTGCTCACGCAGAGCCATCGAGCCGATCGGTTCCGGCACACTCCAGCTCTTGCGATCGCCGCCCGCGCAATCTGAGGAATGGATCGAGGGCTTGTAGGAATCGATCCAGTAGAGCCGCTGCTCACGCACATCCCATAACGGTCCTTCGCCGAGTTGATCTGGCCTGTCGGAGAGCACTTCGATCCTCAGCATGGCGCGACCCTCAAAAGGCGACCTTGTCGCCGCCTTTCAGCGACAGAATCTCGCGCGCCTCGTCGGGCGTAGCAACTTCCATGCCCAACCCTTCGATGATCTTACGAGCGAGTTGAACCTGCTCGGCATTCGATTTGGCGAGCTTGCCGCGGCCAGCCCAGAGGCTGTCCTCAAGGCCGACGCGGATGTTGCCGCCCAGGGCAGCCGCCTGGGCCGCGATGCGCAGCTGGCTGGCACCTGCGCCGAGTACCGACCAGCGGAATTGATCGCCGAACAGGCGGTCGGCGGTGCGCTTCATGTGGGCGACATCCTCAGGATGTGTCCCGATGCCGCCAAGCAGCCCGAACACCGACTGGACGAAGAAGGGTGGTTTGACCAAACCGCGCTCGGCGAAATGCGCCAGGTTGTAGAGATGCGCGATGTCGTAGCATTCGAATTCGAAGCGGGTGCCGTTGTCGTAGCAGGTCGAAAGGATGTACTCGATGTCCTTGAAAGAGTTGCGGAAAACGAGGTCTCTAGTGGCCTCCAGATGTTGCTTTTCCCAGTCGAACTTGAAGGTCCGGTACTTGTCGAGAAGGTGATAGAGGCCAAAGTTGATCGAGCCCATGTTGAGCGAGGCGACCTCCGGCTTGAACTGTGCAGCTGGCCGGACACGCTCCTCTACTTTCATATAGGGGCTGCCGCCGGTAGTGATGTTTATCGCCGCTTTCGTGCCCTGCTTGATCCGGGGCAGGAAGCGCGCGAAGGCTTCGGGCGTCTGGTCGGGCTTACCAGTCTCAGGATCGCGCGCGTGTAAATGAAGGATCGCCGCGCCCGCCTCGGCTGCCGAGATCGCCTCGGATGCGATCTCGTCCGGCGTGATCGGGAGATAGGGCGACATGGTCGGGGTGTGTATCGCCCCCGTTACAGCGCAGGTGATGATGACCTTGCCCGTCGTTTGCGGGCCGGTTGATTTGCGTGTCGTGGTGGCGCCTGCTTGCGTCATTTGCCGAACTCCTCATCCGCCTTCTTCTTGTGCGCCGCCAACGCCATGAGGCGACGGTCGCGCCAGACCTGCCGGTCCAGCAATCTCTCTTGGGGGAGCCGGCGGCGGCGTTCGCTCTCCACCGTCTGGAGAACCTCGCCAGCCCAATCCACGCGATGCCGCATCTGCGGAAAGATGTTCGAGTAGATCGACTGGTACCGCTCGACATAGTCACGCACGCCGCCCGGTGCATTGAGGTCGATCGTCTCGAACGGCCCCATAAACGACCAGCGTAGGGCCAGGCCCTCCCTGATGCCGACATCCACGTCCTCGACGCTCGCATAGCCGCCCGCAACCAACCGGAACGCCTCCTCGAGTAGCGCGCCTTGCATCCGGTTCATGATGAAACCGTCCAGCTCCTTTGTCATGACGAGTGGTGCGTGGCCCGCCGAAATCAGAAAGGCGCGGGTCTTGTCGATGGTTTCGGGGGACGTCCACGGCGCCGGCACCACTTCCGCGGCCGGGACAAGGTATGGCGGGTTTATCGGGTGTACGACCAGGCAGCGGTGGCGACCTGCAAGATGGTCGGTGAAGGTCGATGGAAGGAGAGCCGACGTCGAACTTGCGATGACGGCGGCGGGATCGGCGGCGGCATCGATTCGCGTGAAGATCTCGCGCTTAATCTCGCGTTTCTCAGGGGTGTTCTCCTGGATATGCGCCGCGTCGCGGACCGCCTCGCCGAGTTCATTTACGATCGTTATGCGGGCAAGCACCTCGTCGGGCATCTGCCCACGTAAAAGGTCGTTCGCCGCGAGGTCACCGAGCACGCCAGCGATGTAATTGCGGGCGCCTTCGGCAGCTTCGGGAAGATGATCCCACATGCGCACCGCATGGCCCGAGCGAGCAAAGCTGATCGCCCAACCTCGTCCAATGAAGCCGCTGCCGACAATAGCTACCGTAGTCATACTATTCTCCGGACACTGTGAGGACAGGATTAGATCGTCTTCTTGTGCTGCAGCTAAAGGGTCTCGACATTTCCATCCACGCCAAGTGACTGGCCCGAGATGTTCAACCCGGCGTCCGAGAGCAGAAACGCGACCATGGATGCCACATCGTAGGGGCTGGTCATCCGCCGCAAAGAGATGTTTTGCAGATAACGGCCGGTCATCTCCTCATGAGTGATGCCTAGTTGCTGGGCTCGCGCCGAGATGACGCTCTCGATTCGCGGCCCTTCGATGATGCCGGGCAGAATTGCATTGACGCGGATGCCACTCGGTCCGAGTTCCTTGGCGAGGCTTTGGGTAAAGCCGACGACACCAAACTTGGCGGCCGAATAAGGAGTGCGGAAGGCGTAGCCGTGGCGGCCCGCGGCCGAGGACATGGAGACGATGGAACCCCCTCCAGCGGCCTTGAGCATCGGCACGGCGCGCCGCGCACACAGGAATTGACCCGTCAGGCAGACGTCGATGCAGCGGCGCCAGTCTTCGGGGGCGATTTCGTCGACGCCCCCGGTTGGACCAGCAATTCCAGCATTGTTGATCAGCGCGTCGAGCCCCCCGAGTGCCCCGGTCACCTTCTCGAACAGCCGGTCAACGTCGGCCTCGCTGGAGACATCTGCCTTGACCGCGGCCTCGACCGTCACGGTGTTGCCGACCGCGGCCAGCGCGGCATCGGAGACGTCGCAGACGACCAGCCGGGCGCCGAGCCGGCCAAGCGTCTCTGCGATGGCAAGGCCAATTCCCCCGGCGCCGGCGGTGACCAGCACCCGTTGGCCGGCAAGGCCGGAGAGATAGTCATCGGCCGAATGCGGCGCTCTCGAACTCATGATGTCATTCCCTTCGTCATTCGCTTTATTGGACGCGCCGCTCGCGCAGGGCCATGACGGCAGCGAGCACGACAAGGCCGTATAGTATCGCGCGGGTGGCATAAGGCAGCGTGGTGCCGGCGAGCAGCATCTGCAGCGCGGTGAGCAGAAGTACGCCGCCGAGCATGCCCAAGTAATGGCCGCGGCCGCCGGTGATCAGCGTGCCGCCGACAACCACCACTGCGATCGATGGCAGCAGATAGTCGTCGCCCATGCCGAGGCTGGCCTGGCCGGAGAAGCCAGTCAGCATGACGCCCACCACGGCCGCGCATAGCGACGAGAGCATATAGACGAGGATAAGCGTGCGCTCGACGCGAATGCCGGAAAGCTGCGCGGCGCGGACGCCGTTGCCAATGCCGTATACGCGGCGTCCGAAGGGCGTGCGCCCGAGCACCAGCACCGCGACGGCAACGAAGGCGAGCATGAACGGCACCACTGGGGTGACGCCCGCGAGGCGCCCGGTCATGAACCAACGCAGCATAGGCGATGAAAAGCCGGCGGGCGTGCCCTGCGAATAGAGCAACGCAAAGCCCTGCAGAATGCCGTTGGTGGCAAGCGTCATGACGATCGGTGAGATGCCGAGATAGACTATTCCGGCGCCGTTGGCGAAGCCGATCGACAGCCCCATCACCAATACCGTAGGCAGCGCGTAGGCCAGCGCGACATCGGACCCGTTGACCATGCCGGCGAGAATGATGCCGCAGAGGCCAATGGTCCACGGCACCGAGAGGTCGAGGCCGCCGGTGAGGATGACCGTGCCCTGCCCCAGCGCAAGCACCGCGAGGAAGGACGACAGGACCAGAAGCGAGTTCCAGTAGCCGGGATTGAGGATGGCGCGGCCGAGCCAGAGCTGGGTGACGATAACGATCACAACCAGACAGATATAGGCTGGCAGCGCGTAGCGGAGGGTTTCGGCATAGCGAACGTGCAAGGGGGGTGCGGTGACGGGGCGCGACGGCGTAGGCGGAGCGATCCGCATGCGGCGGTCGACGCGCTCGAGCTGGGCCGGTAGAGTACCGGCGCGCCAGGCGGCGAACTGAGAACGCGCGGCGCGTAGCTTCACCGCCAGCACCGAGCCGCGCGAGATCGAGCCGGCAAGCACGGCCAAGATCAGGATGGTACCCTCGGCAATGGTCGAATAGTAGGCCGAGACGTTAAGTGCCAGCAGTATGTTGACGACCATCATCAGGATGTAGGCGCCGAAAACGGTGCCAGTCGGACCGCCCTGCCCCCCGCCCAGCCGAGTGCCGCCGACCACGACGGCGGCGAACATCGACAGCAGCAGCGGGTTGCCGACCAGCGGATCACCGCTACCGGTCTGGGCGCTGATGAACACTCCGGCCAGACCGTAGCAACCGCCGGCGATCACGTAGATCAGGAAACGCACCATCACGACACTGACGCCGACGGCGGCAGCTGAATCCGGATCACTGCCGACCGCGTACAGCGCGGTACCGAAGCGGGAGCCCTTCAGCCACAGCCACATCAGCAGCACGACGCCGATCACTGCCAGGGGCATTGGCACCAGGTTGGGCACCGCGTCGCCGAGGTAAAACGAGCCTAGGTCTGGGGAGACAAAGCCGCCCGGCTTGTCCATTACCAGCAGGGTGACGCCCTGCAGGATAAACATGGTCGACAAAGTGACGACGATCGGCTGCATGCGCAGCCAGGCAATAAAGAAACCGTTGAAGGCGCCGACCGTCATCCCAATGCCGATACCCGCCAGCGTCCACAGGACGACGTTGGCGCCCGGCGCCAGCGGATCCATGCTTGAGGCCAGCGCAACATTGACCAGCGACACCACTGCGCCTGCTGACAGGTCAAAGCCACCGGACAGCACGACCAGCGTCTGGCCCATCGCGGCAATCGCCGAGGTGGCGCCGCCGCTGGACAGGAAGGACACGTCGAAATAGGTCAGCGGCCCGGCGCCGACCCAGTCGACCACCCCAAGCGAGAGCGCGAACACGATGGCGGCGATCAGGGCGCCGCGGTTGCGCGCGAGCCAGCGTGCGAGAGGGACGGTCGCTTTGGGTCCGCGCGCCGAGACGAGGCTCATCAGGCGATCTCCGCAGTAGCGTGACCAAGGGCTGGCCTCATGATGTCAGGTTCGGTGATGCGTTCACCTGCTAGCTCGGCCGCGAGACGACCGTCATAGAGGACGAGGACGCGGTCGCAGAGGTGGACGAGTTCGGGAATCTCGGTCGAATGGAACAGGATGGAGCCGCCGGACTCGACGTAATGGCGCATCATTACATAGAGTTCGTGCTTTGTGCCGACGTCGATGCCGCGCGTCGGATCGAACAGCAGCAGGATCCGGCTCTTGGCGACCAGCCACTTGGCGATGGCGATCTTCTGCTGGTTGCCGCCGGAAAAGGAGCGGGCACTGGTCCACAGCGCCCGGCGGTCCACCTCAACTGTGCGGAACGCAGCCTCCACCGCCACGCCCTCCGCAGCAGCGTCGATCAGCCCGAAGTGCGTGAAGCGGTCGACCACGGGGAGAGAGGCGTTCTCGCGGCCCGAGAGATTGAGAAAGAGGCCTTCGGTCTTACGATCCTCCGGCACCAGGCCGATGGCAATGTTCGGCCGCAACGCATCGGCCGGCGAACTCAGTCGAACCGCCCGACCATCTACCAGCACCTGACCGCGCTCGATCTCTGCCATGCCAAAGCAGGCCAGGAACAGGTCCTGTTGCCCCATCCCCTGCAGACCGGCTACGCCGAGTATCTCGCCGCGGCGGAGGTCGAAGCCGACGCCGTCGAGCTTGTGCCCCACCTTCAGATCGCGCACACCGAGCACCGGCGACCCGAAAGGCTGCCCGGCGTCAGGCTTTGGGGGGAAAGTCTGCTCGATGGAACGGCCGATGATGCTCTCGATCACCTGCGCGTCGCTCACCTCGCCGACCGGCGCGGTGGTGATGTGGCGGCCGTTGCGCAGAATGGTCAACGTATCGCAGAAGGCGCGAACCTCGCGCATGCGATGAGTAATGAAGACGATAGTGGTACCGGCGGCCTTCAGGCGGGCGATGATTGCGCCGAGCCAGTCGACGTCGCGGCCAGCCAGCGTCGAGGTCGGCTCGTCGAGCAGCAGTATACGCGGTTTGCGGTAAACGGCGCGGGCAATCTCGATCTTCTGGCGCACAGCCAGCTCAAGGCTCGCTACCTCCGCGTCGAGATCGACCGAGAAGCCGAGCTCATCGACATGACGGCGCAGCGCGGCGCGCGCGGCGACGCGGCGGACGAGCCCGGTCGGGCCCATCGATGCATAGGGCAGAAGCATATTGTCAAGGACGCTGAGGTCGCGAATCAGCGTCATCTCCTGGAATGCTGTCTGCACACCGCAGGCGTGCGCCTCGCGCGGCGACGACAGCCGGCGCTCCTCGCCAAAGATTCGTATGCGGCCGCTGTTCGGGCGCATCAGGCCGGACAGGAGCTTCACGAGCGTGGACTTACCGGCTCCGTTCTCACCAAGCAGTGCGTGCACGCTGCCCGGCCGCACAGCGAAGGAGACATCTTTGAGCGCAACGGTCGGGCCAAATGCCTTGCCGATGCTGTCGACCTCGATAGCGGGGATCACCGTGTGCGTAGTCATCTGGCCTTGTCTGCGGCAGCGCGTGGAAGAGGCGCCGCGACGAGAAACTCGCGCGGCGCTTTGGGGGACCATCAGTTTTCTGGCTGACCGACCAGTGCAGCGTTGAGGCCGATCTCCGGCGTCTGTTCCGAAAAGATTGAGGCGAACCATCCGGGATTGCTGACCAGTGCTGGGTTGAAGGCGTTGCATCCGGCCTTCATTTCCTCCCAGGTACCCTCCTCGCATAGCTTGACCGTCTCGCTGGTGACGACCGGTAGCGGCAGGATGGTCAGCTTCGGCACGTCCTTTCCTTCCAGCGCCTGGACAGCCAGTTTGAGCGCGAGAGCGCCCGAATAGGGCGGCGAAGCGTATGAAATGCGTGGCGCACCGAGCGGCGCGTAGGGTGGCGAGGCACCCTCGACCTTCGTGCTCTCCGGCAGCATTTGGATGCGCCCGCCATTCGCGCCCTCTCCTGCGCACGGTTTTAATTCATTCGGCTTCTTGCCGGCTTCGAGCTGCATGGCGTTTGCGGTAAAACAGCCGACTTGCAGCCACAGTCCGTCGACGTCGTCCCAGCTGCGAGTGGCCAGTATCTTCGACAGTTCGGTGCGGGCGACCGCTTGGCTCCACATGCCGACCGCCTCGCCGACGATCTTGATATTGGGGTACTTAGCAAAGACCGCCTTGGCCGCCTTGGTGCGTTGGTCGTCGACGGAGGTGCCCGGCACACCGGTTAAGATGACGATATTGCCCTTGCCATCGAGTTTCTTGACCAGCCATTCGGCGGTGACGCGGCCGGCCTCTTCCTGGTCAATGTGGATGTTGTAGGCGCAGGGCTCGGTGATCTCGGCATCGTAGGCGAACACCTTGACGCCCTTGTCGCAAGCATTCTTGACGACCTGATTGAGAGCCGTCGGTGAGATCGGGAAGATGACGATGGCTTTAGCGCCGGCCTGCACCATGGCATTGATTTGTTGAATCTGACGCTGTGCGTTGGGGCCGGCGACTTGGACCTGCAGGTCGACCTTGTCGGCCATGCTCTTGTGAGCGGCCATCGCTTTCACCATGTTGGCCGCCTCGGCTTGCCAGTCGTTGCCGATGAAGCTCATGCTCAGGTAAATCTTGTACTTGTCGGCGGCCTCGGCCGCCGAGCCGGCGCAAGCTGCGGACGCGACAAGGCCCGCCATCAGCGCAATGCGCCGGGCTATCGAAACGATACCCATCAGAAACTCCTCCCAGAGAATGTCGGATGCCTCCCAAGCGGGGTCCGCTTGCCATCCGATGGCGCCGACCGTATCATCTTTTGATCAAAGATCAATGATGAAAGGCAGGCGACCGCAGGCTTGACAGGAGGCTGTGGCGGCGCCATTGCGCTCAAGGACAGGTGCCCGTTGGGGCGAGGCTAGGTCGGATGACAATGACAGCCTTTTGGCGGCAGGGTGCAGAAATCGCGCCGCTGTCACGGGATACACTGCAGGACCGCGTCTTCCGGCAGGTCACTGAGCTCATCCTCGACGGCAGCATCGTGCCCGGGGAGATGGTCACCGTGCAAAGCCTCGCCGACGCCTTCGGGGTCAGCCCGATGCCGGTGCGCGAAGCGTTGCGTCGGTTGACCGCAGCCAACGCGCTGACAGTCGTTTCAGGACGCTCGATCGGCATTCCGCCACTGAGCCGTTCCCGCCTCACGGATCTTAGAAACGTGCGGTTCGAAATCGAGGCAATTGCCGCTGCCTGGGCCGCCGAGCGCCGCAAGGACCACGTTCTGGCGGAAATCCAGCCACACCTTCAAGCGCTCGAGAACGCAAATGCTGCGGGCGATGTGAAGGCATACTTGCGCGCCAACCACGCCTTCCATTTCACCATCTACCGCGCGGCAGAATCCGACAATCTTTTGAAGATCATAGAGAATCTTTGGCTCCAGATCAGCCCGTACTTCAATATGCTGCATGCATCTGGCAACTACTCGACGGCGAACGAACAGCACCAAGCCATGTTTGGAGCTCTTCGTGACCGCGACAGTACATCCATCAAGAAAGCCGTCCAAGCAGATATCGACGCCGCCTATCGGGTGCTCATGGGTCTCTTAAACTGATAGTGTGAGGACCTGAACCCGCAGAGAGACGCACACCATTGAACGTTCTCGGCGGGGCTGTGGTGAGGTCTGGGCGGCGAAGTCTTGTCCACGGCAGAGACTCAAAAGCTTTGACTTCGGGCAAGAGCCGTTTGGCCAATCGCTCTCGGGTGCATGACCCGGAATACGTCTCGGACGGGATTAATGCGCTCGTAGCCGGCCCTCAACAAACAGCAGCGCAAAGTCAGTCCATCAAGACGTTGCGCTCTCGTATGGCGTTGCTGACCGCCTCGGTGACTTGGCGCGTTGTTGCCTTACCGCCGACATCGGGCGTCATTATGCCGGCTTCGCCAGCTCGCTCGATCGCGTGCATGAGCTGATCGGCTGCGCCCTGCTCGCCCAAGTGGCTGAGCATCTGCACCGCTGTGCAGAATGCGGCAATAGGATTGGCAATGCCTTTGCCGGCTATATCGAAGGCTGCTCCGTGAATGGGTTCGAACATCGACGGGAAACGATTTTCGGGATCGATGTTGGCGGTAGGTGCAACGCCAAGGCTTCCAGTCAACGCGCCTGCGAGATCTGAAAGCACGTCGGCATGCAGGTTGGTCGCCACGATCGTGTCGAGGCTCTGTGGTTTCAGCACCATCCGCGCGGTCATGGCGTCCACCAGCATCTTGTCCCAGGTCACGTCGGGAAATTCGCGTGACACGTCCTCGGCGATCTCGTCCCACATCACCATGCCATGGCGCTGCGCGTTCGATTTAGTGACGACGGTCAAGAGTCTCCTCGGTCGGGACCGGGCCAACCGGAAGGCGTAGCGAATGATGCGCTCCACGCCGATACGCGTGAAAACGGACACATCCATGCCGACTTCTTCCGGCAGGTCGCGATGCACGCGCCCGCCGGCTCCTGAATATTCACCCTCCGAATTCTCACGCACAATCACCCAGTCCAGGTCGCCAGCCCGGACGTCACGCAACGGAGAAGCGATGCCCGGCAGGATCTTGCTCGGCCGCACGTTGGCGTATTGATTGAAACCCTGACAAATTTGCAGCCGCAGTCCCCAAAGCGTGACGTGATCGGATATGTCGACGGCGCCGACCGCGCCAAAATAGATGGCGTCGAATTTCTCGAGCCGTTCCAGCCCATCCTCCGGCATCATGACGCCATTGCGCTTATAATAGTCTGATCCCCAATCGAAGTGGCTGAATTCCAGCTTCAGGTCGCCGCGCCGATCGGCTAGCACCTGGAGCACAGTGATGCCGGCATTAATAACTTCTGGGCCAATTCCGTCTGCAGGAATTGCGGCAATCGAATATTCGCGCACTGTCAATCTCCTTGGCTCGCAAAGGCGATCCTCCCACCCAATTTTTCCTCCGGCTAAAGGCACACATAACCGCCATCGATCACCAGTGCCGCGCCAGTCATATAGCGGGCGGCATCGCTGGCCAGATATACCGCCAGCGCGCCGAGGTCCTCGGGATCTCCCAACTTGCCCATCGGAATGGTCTGCACATAGGCCTCGATGATTTCCGGATTGTTCTGTGCCCAAAGCCTGTTCGGCTGGGTTGCGAAGATGCCAGGACAGATCGCGTTGACGGTTATTGCGTGCCGCGCCCAATCCACTGCGAGGCTTCGGGTCAGCATCAGCACGCCCGCTTTGGCCGTCTCGTAATGCCGGCCGTGGATGTTACGACCCGCTACCATGGCGTTTATCGAGGCAAGGTTGATAACACGCCCACCCCGGCCCCGGCGGATCATCGCGCCGCCGATGTGCTTACAGCACAGAAAGGTCGAGGTCAGATTCAGGTCAACCAACGCCTTCCACTGGTCCAAGGGCATATCCTCGACAGGTACGTTTATCCGCCGCCCGCCGATATTGTTGACGAGGATGTCAAAGCCACCCTGCAGGGACACTGCCTCAAGGCAGGCTGCTTCGCATGCCGAAGGATCGCTCATATCCGCAACGATAGTCGCGACCTTGCGGCCCAGCGCGCGGATGTCGGCTGCGGTCTCCTCCAGAGTTTCCACCGTGCGGCCGACCATCGTAATGTCGGCGCCAGCTTCGGCGAGCCCGAGGGCCATCTCCCGCCCCAGCCCCCGACTGCCGCCCGTGATGAACGCGCGCTTGCCACCAAGGCGAAGCCGATCAAATACGCCCATTGCTGTTGCACCTCACGCGCAGCCATCGAAATAGGATCGCTGCGCCTTGCATACGCGACCTCGCACACGATGTTGAATGCCAAGCTCGGATATTCCGATGCATCTGCGGCATAGCTATCAGCAGTCGGTGTTAAGCCCTTTATTGAATTCATCAGCAAAGCCAGGGTGCCAGCGCGATAAGAGTGCAGGTTTTCGGCTATGTCGCTGCCGCCCAGCGGATCGGCCTTTTGCCGATGGTGGGACTGGACTCCGGCAATGGCCATCGCCGGAACCCGTCCTCGCCTCTTCTCCTGGCGCCCGCCATGGAAGGTTGGAACCGAATTGGTTCAGCAAGGGAGGTCCTTCGTGGGCGGATACCCTATTCCAAATTTACATCACGTCATCGACGAAAGACATTGGCCTCCTCGCCGTGCAAGACCTACCCTGGCATGTAATCAGCGAGCAAAAAATCGGGTGCACCGTGGTTGCGGAAATTCGACCTTACTGGCGAAACTTTATTGACGGCGAATGGCTGGATAGTTCGGATGGGCGCTCGATCCCGATCGTCGACCCAGGCAATGGGAAGCTCATCTCCAGGGTTGCGTGCGGGGGAGCCGTTGAGATTGACCTGGCGGTCGCCGCGGCAAGGCGTTGCTTCCAGGAACGCCGTTTTCAGTCACTGACGCCCGCGGCTCGAGGCGAACTGATGTTTGCGATTGCCGGGGAGCTCGAAACCCTCGCCGATGAGATCGCGGAGCTGGAAATCCACGATAACGGCAAGACGCGCGCCGCCGGCTACAACGAGGTGAAGCTCACCCAACGCTACCTTCGCTATTACGGCGGCATGGCCGACAAGCTGGAAGGACGGCAGATCCCGCTCGGAGACAACATCGTCGATTATACGATCAGAATGCCGTACGGCGTTTCCGCCCAGATCGTGCCTTGGAATGGACCGCTTCCGGTGGGGGCGCGATCTATCGCCTGCGCCCTGGTGACAGGCAACACAGTGGTGCTGAAGTCGCCGGAAGATTCTCCCCTCAGCCTGTTCGTGTTAGCGCAAGCCTGCGAACGCGCAGGCGTCCCCAAGGGCGCCGTCAACATCGTTTGCGGATATGGCTCCGAGGCGGGTGCGGCTCTCGTTTCGCATAAGGATATAGACCACATCGTCTTCACCGGCTCAGTGGCAACAGGAAAGAGCGTGCTACGCGCGGCAGCGGAGCGGGTTATCCCGTGCGTCATGGAACTTGGTGGCAAATCGGCCGCCATTGCCTATGCAGACGCAGACCTTGACAATGCGGCGCGCAACGTCGCCCGCGGGATACTGCATCATGCCGGCCAAATATGTTCAGCCGCCTCACGGCTTGTGGCCCATCGTTCGATCGTCGGGCCGTTAGTCGAGAAACTCAAGGCCGAGGCAGCTCGACGCACTGTCGGCCCGGGAGCTGAAGACTGCGATATGGGACCCGTGATCTCTGAGCGCCAACTGCAGCGCATCGAGGCATTGTGCGAGGTTGGAGTTGCCGAAGGAGCCACACTGGCGACGGGCGGGAAGCGGCTGGAGCGCGAGGGCTTTTTCTTACCGCCAACAATTTTCACTAACGTTCGGCCAGATATGCGCGTCGCGCAGGAGGAATTTTTCGGACCGGTCCTGGTTGTTATTCCGTTTGACACCCCCGAAGAAGCTATCGCCATTGCCAATGGCACCGACTACGGGCTCGCGGCTGGGATCTTCACCCGTGACCTCAAACTGGCGCTTTGGACGGCCGATCGCCTCGTTGCCGGCCAGGTCTATGTCAATGACTGGTGGGTAGGTGGTGTCGAAACGCCCTTTGGCGGGACGCGACGTTCCGGCTATGGTCGAGAAAAAGGCCAGGAAGCCCTTTTGGGCTATGTGCAGACCAAGAATGTCGGGATCAAGCTGTAAGAAATCACCGGTCTTTCCAGCCGGTGCGCCTTAGGCATGACGGCCAAGGATACGCGACGACGCCCTCACTTGGCTGGACATGCCTTTCGTTTTGACAATACTGCGACCAAAAGCAAGGACCGGGGTGTGAAATGGAAAGCCGTTGGCTTGAGGACTTTCTCAGCCTGGTGGACACTCGAAATTTCTCCCGATCGGCCGAGGCGCGATACACAACCCAACCGGCTTTCAGCCGACGTATCAAGAGCCTGGAGGATTGGGTCGGCGCCAAGCTCTTTGATCGGACCACCCAACCGATCAGTCTGACGCCCTCGGGCGAACGGTTCCGGCCTGTCGCGGAGGAGGTCCTTAGAAGACTCCTTCAAGGACGTGAGGATGCACGTCGGGTCGGTGAGACTTCGGCCAATCTGATCCGCTTTTCTGCCACGCACAGCCTTTCACTGACTTTCTTTCCCAGTTGGATCAGGTCGATCGAGGCCAAGACCCATACCTTCAACATCAGGCTGGATTCGTGTCAATTCAACGATTGCATGCAGTCGCTGATCAAGGGTGAGTCCCATTTTGCCATCAGTCACGCTCACCCGCAGGTAGAGATGAATTTGCCGCCCATGCACTTCACCTCGAAGCTTGTCGGCACCGACCGCCTGTTGCCCGTTACACTACCCGATTCCGCCGGCTCCCCTCTGGATAAACTTCCTGGTACGGAGGACGAGCCCATTCACTATCTAGCCTATACCGAGACGTCTGCGATCGGGCAGGCTGTTGAACACATGATCAACAATGTGGAAGAGCCGGTCTATCTGGATAAGGTTTTCGTCAGCCAGTTGGCGGCTGTGCTCAAAACGCTAAGCCGCGAGGGACGAGGCATGGCTTGGCTTCCCGAGAGCAATATCTCGGACGAACTTGCATCCGGCAGCCTTGTGTTGGCCGGCGGCGAGAAATGGTTCATCCCCGTTGAAATCCGGATCTTCCGCTCGCGCGAGCGGCTGCCCGCGATGGCAGAAGAGTTGTGGTCCATCCTGGAGGGTGAGGCCGTGCCGTCAGACGCCCCCTCACCCGAGAACTGCTGATACCCCTCACGCATCGAACAAGGCCAAGCTTGCATTGGAGGGGGCCGATACTCCGGTCTATCCTTTCTACAGGTGCAAGAGAGGGCCCGGTTTATGTTTCGAAAAAAGAGAATCGCCCTTTTGGGACTTATGCTTGAGAGCAACAGCTTCGCTCCGGTAACTGGGCGCGATGATTTTCTTAGCCGGCTCTACGTGGCCGGCCTCGAAATGGCCGAAGAACTCCGTAAGGATGAATCAAAGATCCCCGCGGAAATGCACAGCTTCTGCGCCACCATGGACAGATCCGTCGAATGGGAAGCCGCTCCGATACTGATCGGCCTTGTTGAGGCAGGTGGACCGATCGACCATGACTTCTTCGCCCAGACGTTGGAAGACATGAAAGCTAGGCTCGAAGCGGCAATGCCGCTCGACGGGGTGTACATATGCAACCACGGCGCCATGATCACGACACGGGACCGAGATCCCGACGGCAAGATTTTCGAAATGACCCGTTCCGTGGTCGGCAAAGACTGCCCGATCGTGGCGACTCTCGATCTCCATGGAAACGTCTCCGATCGGATGGTCGCGGCAGTCAATCTGGTGGTGGCTTACCAGACAAATCCGCATGTCGACATGGTGGCTCGTGGTCGCGAGGCGGCTGTTGCAATGACCTCCATGCTTTCTGGATTGCGGCCAGCGTCTGCAGTCATCCGTCTGCCAGTTTGCCCGCCGACCGTGACGCTTCTCACCGACAAGGGACCCTACGCCGATCTGATGAGATACGGCCAGGCCAGGTCCGGCGGGGAGATCATGAACGTTTCGATACTCGGCGGTTTTGCCTATGCCGACACCGCAAAGAACGGCCTGTGCATCATCGTGACCGCCCGCAGCGACCACGCCCTCGCCGAAGCGGTAGCCCGGGACATTGCAGAATTTGCCTGGCGTGACTACCGGCGCTATGACCCACACCTTACCCCGCTCGACGAGGCGGTGGCAAAGGCGGTTGCGGCTGGACAAGATCCGAGCCTCCCAGCCGTCATCCTCGCCGATGTCGCCGACAACCCCGGCGGCGGCGCGAACGGCAACACGACATGGCTTCTCGAAGCATTGATCAAGGCGCGAGCCAATGGAGCCGCGCTTGGCATTTTCAATGATCCGGCACTGGCGCGAGAGGCCATGGAATTGGGAGAAGGCGCTCGGTTCCGGGCGGTCTTCAACCGGGTTGAGCCAGACAAGTTCTCCCGCCGATTTGAAGCCAATGCGACCGTGATGCGGATCCGCGATGGCGACTGTGTCGGCCGAAGGGGCTTCTACGCCAATCGCAGGCTCGATCTCGGCACGACCGTGCTTCTCGACGTCGAAGGCGTGAAGGTTGTCGTCATTTCCATACGTACGCAGTGTGCCGACCCGGTCTTCTTCGAGATGATGGGGATCGACATCAGCAAGGCGCGTTCAATCGTCGTAAAATCACGTGGCCATTTCCGTGCCGGCTTTGACGAATTCTTCGGACCAGACCAGGTGATCGAGGTGGACGCGCCCGGCCTGTCATCTCCGGTTCTGACACGTTTCGATTTTAAGTTCTTGCCGCGTCCGATTTTCCCGATCGATCGCGACGTTGTGTGGCCACGCGCCTGAAATCCCACACGAATCGCACAAGGGAAACCATGAAATTGAATAATCTCAGCACACCCAGCCTGATCCTGGACCGGATCCTGCTCGAGGCAAATACGCGCCGGATGACCCGCAGGCTCAAAGACCATGGCGTCCGGTTTCGGCCTCACATGAAAACGGCAAAATCCATTGAGGTTGCCCGCGTGGCGATTGCCGGAAATTTCGGCGGGGTCATGGTCTCGACCCTCAAGGAAGCTGAATATTTCGCAAGCCACGGAATCTCCGACATCACCTATGGCGTTACCGTTTTGCCTGACAAGCTGGCCCGGATTGCTGAGCTCGTCAAACGCGGCATCAAAGTGAGCGTCATCCTCGACCAGCTAGGCCTCGTGCAGGAAGTCAATCGCCAAGCCCTCGACTTGGGCGTTGTGGTTGACGTTCTTATCGAACTCGATTCAGGCGAGAAGCGTGCCGGCGTTCTAAGCGGCTCTGAGGAGTTGCTGGATATCGGCCGAGCGCTGACCGAACTGCCGGGAACCCGGCTCGAGGGCGTGCTGACCCATGCCGGTCATTCCTATCAGTCACGCTCAATCGAAGATATGCGCGAGGTGGCGGAGGAAGAGCGTGTCGTAGCAGTGTCGGCTGCTGAACAGCTAAGGGCGATCGGCCTGGCCGTTCCAGTCGTTAGCGTCGGCTCGACGCCGACTGCGACCCACGGCGTGAACTTCGCCGGCGTGACGGAGGTGCGTTGCGGCGTATACATGTTCGGCGATGTCATGCAGTCCGAGATCTACTCCTGTGGGCGGGAAGACATTGCGCTTTCGGTTCTTGCGACGGTCATCGGCCATCGGCATCAGTTCAACACTGCCCTCATCGATGCGGGCGCGCTTGCCTTGTCCAAGGACCGCAGCACCGCAGCTTCGGGTCTGGCGGAGGATATCGGCTTCGGCATGGTCATGGATGTCAATTGCCAAGAACGGATCTCCGGGGTCACTGTCGGCCATGTTTACCAGGAACACGGCCTTCTTGTGAGCCAGGGGCCATTCCCCTACGAGGCTTTGCCAGTCGGTTCCAAGGTGCGGATCCTGCCCAATCATGCCTGCATGACCGCGGCGATGTATGAACGATATCATGCCGTTGCCGGGAACCAAGATGACGATGTCGTGGAGTGGCCGCGCATCAACGGCTGGTGAGGAACTGCTAAGGATACCCCTGCGGCCGCTAGAACGCCGATCTGGTTGCAGGCGTCGCGCCTGGCAAAAAGAAAATCCCCTGCGCTAACCGCGCGTCAGGGGATTGGTGCATGTCGCTCGGAAGTGCAGCAGATCAGCCGATCTGGGGACGAGATCCGCGCTAGAAGGCTTTGGGGGCAACGCGCTTCGGCACGGCATTCGCCTAAATGCTTGGCAAGGAAGCTCTTAAATCCTTGCGCCCGACGATGCATCAAAAAGGTGAACTGACGTCTCAGGGCAATGCAATCTGATCTTCTGTCCTGGCTTGTGGGTACGACGTTCAGCAGACAGCGCGCAAATTCGCTTTCCCGCGACGTCTGCAAAGATCTGTATGTTGGGGCCAGTCGGCTCGATGACTTCAACAGTTGCACCGAACCCTTCGCTTCCGCCGGACAAAACGAGATGTTCTGGTCTCGCGCCGTAGACTACCTTTTGGCCCAGCTCGGCTGAGGAATCACGTGAGATGGCGAGCCGAGTTCTATCCTTGGCCATCACAAAGGGCCCGTCGTTGTCAGCGGCAACGACGCCCTCGATGAAATTCATTGACGGCGAGCCAATGAAATCCGCCACAAACAGATTGGCCGGGAAGTCATAAAGATCCATCGGGGTGCCAATCTGCTCCACACGCCCTTTGTTCATGACGACGATGCGATCCGCCATCGTCATCGCCTCTATCTGGTCATGTGTCACATAGACCGACGTGGTCTTGAGCCTTTGGTGAAGGGCCTTGATTTCAGTACGCATGACAACCCGAAGCTTGGCATCCAGGTTCGAAAGCGGCTCATCGAACAGGAAGACCTGCGCATCGCGCACCAGAGCCCGCCCCATGGCAACACGCTGTCGTTGGCCACCCGACAACTGTCGAGGCGAGCGCTCCAGATATGGCGTAAGATCGAGTATCTGGGCGGCCTCGCTGATCTTTTCCGAAACCTCCTGCTTCGACCTTTTCCTCAACTTCAGGCTGAAGCCGATATTGTCATACACGCTCATATGCGGATAGAGCGCGTAGTTTTGGAATACCATGGCGATATCGCGGTCGCGCGCCGGCACGTCATTTATCACCCGTGTCCCGATCGATATCTCGCCGTCCGAGATCGGCTCCAGTCCAGCGATCATGCGCAGCAACGTGGATTTGCCGCAGCCAGATGGCCCGACCAGCACGACAAACTCCTGGTCCTCGATGTCGATATCGATGCCATGGAGGATCTGCAGGGTGCCAAACCACTTCTCGACGCCGCTGATGGTAACCGATGCCATATTGAGAGGTCCTTATCTTACCAAGACTTATTTGACCGCTCCGAGCGCCATACCCCGGATGAGATAGCGTTGCAGCCAGGAGAAGACGATGGCGACAGGGACCGTGGCCAGCACAGTCGCCGCCATGACGTGATGCCACTCGACCTGGTAGCGTCCAGCCACCTGGGAGAATATCTGTACAGGCAGCGTGTAATCGTTCTGGCTGCGGATCAAGGTGAGCGCCAGAACGAATTCATTCCAGCTGTTGATGAAGGTGAATATCGCTGTCACGACCATGGCTGGAACTGCCAGCGGCAAGAAGATCTTTACCAGGCTGGTAAAGCTGGTTGCACCGTCAATCCACGATGCTTCCTCGAGTTCACGCGGAATCGTGTTGAAGTAACTCTGCAGCATCCAGATCGTGAAGGCCATATTGAAGGCGACATAGGTGACGACGAGCGAATTGAGGCTGTTGACCAAGTTGAGATGCACCATCAGCCGGAACAGGCCCAGGACAAGCACAATGGGCGACATCATCTGTGTCATCAAAAGGAAATTCCTGTAGAGCCCTTTGCCGGAAAAGCGGTAGCGCGACAGTGCGTAAGCGGCAGGAATAGAGAGCACGATGGCGATGATGGTCGAGGTCACACTGACATACAGGCTGTTTAGAAGCGCGCCGCCGAAATTGGTTTTCACCCACATCTCGACGAAGTTTTCCCAGCGAAATTCGCTGAAGGTCCAGGTCGGAGGATAGACGAAGAGTTCGTCGCGTGGTCGCAGTGCAGTCACGAACATGACGCCGAATGGCAGCAGGATGACAACGCAAAGCGGCGACAGCAAAAGCCAGTAAAGAAGGCTCTTTTTCAGCTTAGGCGTCATTTTTCACCTCCTCGGCGGTGCTGTCGTGTTCCTGGCGCATGACCATCAGGACATAAGCGATGGTGAAGACGAACAGGACGAAGAACATAATCAGCGATATTGCAGACGCTTTGCCGAGTTGGCCGAAGCGAAAGGCCAGCTTGTAGAGATAGGTCACCAGGATGTCGGTGCCGTTGGCGGGCCCGCCTTCCGTCATGACCCAGATGATTGGAAGCGAATTGAAGACATAGATGACGTTGAGCACGATCGCGATGTTGATGAAGGGCTTCATCAGCGGCAGCGTGATATAGCGGAACAGCTCCCAGGGCTTGGCGCCGTCCACGACCGCGGCCTCGTAGGAATCCTGCGGCAGAGAAGACAGGCCGCCAAGAAAGATCGTCGTTGTGAAGGGGATGGAAACCAGGATACCGACAAGGATCTCGACAGTGAAGGCAAGCGGAGCGGTCGCCAGCCATTCGATCGGTTCAGTGATGATGTGGAAATCCATCAGGGTCGCGTTGATGAGTCCTGCGCGACCATTGAGGCTCCAGCGCCAGAGCACGGCTGTCATGGTCAGTGAGATCGCCCAGGGCAGCATGACAATTACGCGGGCAAGGCCTCGACCGTGGAAATCGTCGTTGAGCATTATCGCGATCGGCAGTGACATGATCAGCGTTCCGCCAACCACCGCGACCGTCCAGATCAGGGTGCGCACCAAGGATGAATAAAAAAGCGGATCACGAAACACTTCGGCGAAATTCGCCAAACCGATGAAACCCATCATCTTTCCGAAGCGGCTGACCTCCTGCATTGACGTCCAGGCGAGGTCAAGAATCGGATAGCCGATGATCGACATCGCCAAAAGGAAACTCGGCAGAATCATCAACAGCGGTGTCGTCGGTATGCGCGTCCGCGATTTCATTGTCCCATTCCACGGCTATTGAGGCTCGCTTAGGGAAATGGGCGGGTTACGCCGCGCCCGCCCATCTTTTGCGGCAGCGCCTACTTGCTGCGAATTTTGTTGATATCGGCAGCGGCGGCCTTGAGCGCTTCGTCAGGCTTGGCCTGGCCAAGATAGATCTGCTGCAAGGCGCGAACTGTCGTGTCGGCGATCTCTTCCCAATTCGCGATGGTCGGAGCGAACTTCGCATAGGGTAGACCCGCTGCAAAGCCGGCAATATCAGGATCGCTGCTGTAGTATTTCTCGGCCGCGACATTCTTCGTCACCGGCAGGAAGCCTTCGCCGTGATCGAACTTGGTCCGCCACTCGTCCTTGTAGGCGAACTCGATGAACTTCCAGGCCTCCTTCTTCACTTGCGAAGAGGAAAAGAGCATCAGCGTGTCGGTCACACCGTAAGTCGCCCTGGCCTTGCCTTCCGGGAAAGGCAGGACCTTGTACTTCAGGTTCGGCGCCTCGGCTTTGATCTGAGGAATGAGCATCGGGAAGGTGAAGACCATTCCGACCTTGCCTTGCTTGAAGAGGTTGAAGACGTCTTCACGGGTGTAGTTGGTCGGCGAAGGCTGGGTCAGTCCTTCATCGATCATCTTCTTGTACAATGTCACAGCCTGGAGTGCCTCGGGCGTATCGAGGCCCGAGGTCCCGTCACCCTTCAGGATGTCGCCGCCGTGAGTCCAAAGGCTGTAGTAGAAATAGGCGTCGGTCTCGATTTCCTTGCCCTGCAGACCGAAGGCAAAGGTGTCGGGAAGGGCCTTGAGCTTCTCGGCAGTCGTATAGAATTCATCCCAGTTGGCGGGAGCCTTGGCGCCGGCTTTCTCAAGCAGATCGGTGTTGACCAGCATGGCGCGGGCAGAAGCGGCGACCGGCAGCCCCATGGTCTTGCCATCGATGACGGACGGCGCCATGAAAGTATCGATGAAGGTCGACTTGAATTCCGGCGTCAGGTAGGAATCGACCGGCTCGGCGATGCCTTGGGAGGCAAAGTCGACCAGCCAGCGCGTACCGACGATCGAAATGTCGGGGGCCTGGCCGCCGGCGATATCAGTAGTTAGCCGCTGCAGGAGCGTGTCCCACGGAACCACCTGGATATTGATATGGATGTCGGGATTCTCCTTCTCGAAGGCGGCCGCCACTTCCTCAAAGTACGGGCCGGTCTTGGAGCTATACTCCGCCACGGTGAAGTTGACTTGCGTTTTGGCATAGGCCGGGCTGCCCGCCCAGGCCATGCCAACGGCGAGGGCTGACGCAGCCATCGCTTTGCGAATGCTGAAAGTCATGAATTTGTTCTCCTCATGAGGTGTTTCTCTTCTTTTCGACCCGAAGCGGCGGTACTGAGACGCCGAGCTGACAAAGGCACTGTGCGCCGGCAAAGCGATAGTTTAAAATACAATTATCGCATGGGGGCATGAAGATGCGGCATAGGGCGTCTGAATGCTTCCAGGATGCTTGTCACAACAATATCAGCGCAACAGATGGTGAACTGGATCACCTTCTGTTGCGTTGCGATTTTATACTTATGACGATAGTTTTAGATTCGTCCGAAATTGAACTCCGGCTCATAGCCGAGGACACGCCGCGCTTTATCAATCGATAACAATGTCTCGCGTCCACCGATCTCGCGCTTGAATTGTACGTCCGGGAAGACCGATTTCATGAGCTCAGCGCTTTCTTGCTCCATCACGGTATTGGCGTTAGCGATGATGAAATGATCCGCACCGACGAGATCAACATGCAACGCCTTGCGCACCGCCTGGGCGCAATCGCGCGCGTCGATGTAGCCCCAACAGTTCCACTCCCTGACATGCGGATCCTCTTGCCAGGACGAGAAACGCTCGTAGTCCGACGGTTCCATGACATTGGACAGCCTGAGCCCGATGAACGTCGTCCCGGGATTCCACCGCTGCATCTGTCGGGCCACTTCCTCGCCAAGGTCCTTCGACAGTGAATAGGCGCTTTCCGGCCGCATGGGATGATCTTCGTCAACCGGCACGTAGGCCGGCGGGTTCGATGCGCTGAAAGGCAGGCCCAACGTGGTCTCGCTCGATGCCCAAACGATCCGCTTGACGCCCACGCGGATGGCTGCATCAAAGACATTATAGGTTGTCACGATATTGTTGCGGAATATGACGTCATCGGGCATCAGGTCGGGTGCCGGAATCGCCGCCAGATGAACCACAGCATCTGGCGTACGGAACTTGCGGAAAGGGTGATCCTTGCCGCCGCTCCACTGCAAAGCGTCAATCACCTGGCCGAGATCATTGAGATCGACCTTGTAGAACGGACAGACAGGATCTGTTGAGATCTGAACGTCGACATTCAAGACGCTGTAACCGTGCTCCACCAGACCACGACAGACTGCCCTGCCCGCCTTGCCGCTGCCGCCGGTAACGACAATGTTCTTCATGAATGTTCCCTGTCTCCACCGCACCGGCCGACCTTTTTGGAATTCACCCGGCCAGCCAATCGGGTAGACCCTACGGCCTCAGTGTATCGAAAGACGAATGCGAAATACTGATCCTGCCATGCTTGTTCTGCATTGGAAGACCGTCTCGGCGGCCGATAGTGGTTGATCATTGAGAAGAGAACCGCCTGAACAAGGCGACAGGGGGATGAGACATGGCTCGCCATGACGGGACAATTGCGGTCGTGACGGGTGCAGGCCACGGCATCGGGCGTTCTATCGCCAGCCAATTGGTCGCCGAAGGCGCTGCAGTGGCAGTTCTCGAGATCGACGAGTCCAAGGGTAGCGAGACGGTCAGCCAGATTGTCGAGGCCGGCGGCCGCGCGGCTTTTGTCAGGGCCGACATAACAAATGCCGATCAGGTGGAGAGTGCCATCGCCGCGGCAGAGAACGCGCTCGGTCCTGTCAACCTGCTTGTCAACAACGCAGCCTTCACCGAGGCAGGCGATCTCAAGAGCATGAGTCTCGACGCCTGGCACCGCGAAATCGATGTCAATCTCAACGGCACCTATCACTGCATACGCGCCGTCCTCCCACGCATGCGATCCCGGCGCGGTGGCGCTATCGTGAACATCGCGTCGGTTAACGGGATGCGCTATTTCGGCAATCCGAGCTACAGCGCTGCAAAGGCGGGCATCATCAACCTTACGATGTCGGTCGCTTCCGAATTCGGCCGTGACGGCATTCGTTGTAACGCCATATCCCCCGGTTCGGTGCGCACCGACAACATCACTTGGACCATTCGCCAGCAAAAGGACCAGGCCGTCTTCGAGAAACTTGGCCGCTGGTATCCGCTCGGCCGCGTCGCCGAGCCAACGGACATCGCCAAGGCTGTCGCCTTCCTAGGGTCCAGCGATGCTGCGTATATTTCGGGAGTGGTCCTGCCGGTGGATGGCGGCATGCTGGCAGGCATGAACGTCATGATCGACGAATTCATCCTAGAAGCCCAAGACCACCATGGCGCCCCATGCTAATCATCCCCGAAACACTCGCTCGTGATCTGGTGGCCATCGAGGAGGCCTTGGAGGCCGTCGAGCAAACCTTCTGCGCCATGGCCCGCGGCTTGGCCAGGAATTACCCCGTCGTGAGGGAAGTGGTCGGCCATGCGGATGCGGTATTCGGCGTAAAGACCGGGGCCGACAATTCTGTACCGTTTCTCGGCTTGAAGGCCGGTGGCTACTGGCCACACAATCTGCCACGGGGATTGACCAATCATCAGTCCTCGACCCTGCTCTTCGATCCCGATACAGGACGGGCCTCGGCTCTGGTTAGCGCAAATTACTTGACAGGGATCCGGACCGGGGCGGCAAGCGCGATCGCCACCAAGCATCTGTCGCGCCGGGATTCCGAGTCACTCGGCGTCATCGGCACGGGCACCCAATCCGTCTATCAGCTCAAGGCGACGCTCGCTGTCCGCAACATTAAGACGGTCCACGCTTGGGATCCCTCGCCAGACAATCTGGCCGCATTCGGCAAGACGGTCACCGATCTTGGCATTGCCTATCGCGCTCACAAAAACCGCGCGGACGCGGTCCGGCTTTCCGATATCCTTGTCACGGTCACGCCATCCACGAAAGCGCTCGTCGAACGGGACTGGGTTATGCCCGGAACCCATATTTCCGCCATGGGGGCAGATACGCGGGGCAAGCAGGAGCTTGATCCGCAGCTTGTCTGCGCCGCCGCACTGTTCGTCGACGAGATGGCGCAGTCGCTCACCATAGGCGAATTTCAGCATGCTTACGCGCAGGGCTTGGTCGAGGAACGCGGCATTCGCGGTTCACTCGGCGACGTCATTGCAGGTACAGCCGATGGACGGAGATCTGCGGAAGAGATTACAATTTTCGACGGCACTGGCGTGGCCCTTCAAGATCTTGTCGTGGCTGATCTCGCTGTGCGGCGCGCGATCGAAAAAGGCCTCGGATTGCAAGTGGAGTTCTAATCACGCCGTCTCCGCAGAATCGTGTTGTTGGCACAGTTGCTAATCGGCGGCGGGATCTCCCTTGGTATGCTAGTGCAGCACGAAGTGGCTTGCATTCGTCCGATCAACGAATTTCTTTAACAGCGCTAGACTGGCGGTACCCCTCGCCGACCCGAACCACCGCAGCGAGCGTCGATTCGGTCTGTCCTATAGCAAGATCTGACATCCGACCTCCCGAGCAAGGGCAGGCAATTTCGCTGGAGGTACGAGGCAGAGAGTTCGAAAAGACCTTCCCAGGAATTACGGGGCGACCGCGGGGATAGCGGTCGTCTACTTTCAGTCGACGGCAGAGCGGAGCCCATCGGCTGAAATGCGGCGCAAAGCAGCCATCCAGAACGCCCAATCCGAATCTAGTGTCCCACTTTGTCCATAAGCACCCGCAATTGGGGCTGATGCGCGACACAGAAAGTTCGAAAAGCTTCCAAGAACCCCAGCCATCCCTCACATTGCCGGCCGGCTCCGCCCGGCGCCGTCACAGACAATCTGATGCATGCCGCCCGCAGCGGGTTCGGTTGGCGTACCTTGGCCGCGCGCTCCTCAGCCGACGGCGGCTGGTTTCGGAAGCCATCGCTTTTCGACAAGGCAGACCATCGTGTAGGCAGGGTCAAAGACATTTCCGACGTGATACCGGACAACCTGTCCCATCAGATGCGATGCGGCGGCGGCGGACAATCCATAGTCGCTGGTCAGCCAGTTGAGCATGTCCGTGGTCGCATGCTGAAGGGCCTGATCCAGCGGCCGAGCGTTGCCGACCGAGAAAATGTGCGTTTCGTTTTCACCGCGAGGCCATGTCAACCGCCTGTTCTTTTCCACGCTAAGGCGTAGCTGCACTTCAAAACAGGTCTCGATCCCGGTTCCGACGATCTCCCCATCGCCCTGCGTTGCATGGCAATCGCCCGCAAAGAAAAGCGCACCCTCCACGGCGACGGGAAACCAAACGGTCGCGCCGGGCCGAAAGCCGCGATAATCCATGTTCCCGCCATTCTCCGCGCTTGTCGCGGTGGAGAAAGCCTGGCCCATCGCGGGGGCCACGCCAAAGCAGCCGATCATCGGTTCCAGCGGCAGCACGAAGTTCTGAAGGCCTGGCGGCGGCTCCTGCAACTTCACCGTTCGCGATTCCAGATCGATCAGCCAGTCGGCTCTGTCCCGCGCCGGCAATTGGCGAGCAGCCTCGGGATCGACAACGTTCGCGGCCAGCGACGAGATCGTCCAGCCGGAGGAGCGGATAGGATCCATGCGCAGGATGTCCACGCGGAGCGCATCGCCCGGTTCGGCTCCCGTCACGAAGACCGGGCCGTTCATCGGGTTTGGACCATGAGCCGGTCGCGCACCGTTTTTGTCGAAGCCCCTAGCGTCCAGCGTCTCCGTGATCACGACATCGCCGGATGCAATTGTAAGCGCCGGCGCGACCGTCCCGAGGACATTGTGCCACGTGCCGTTGATGAGCCTGTGCGTTGCCATGGAATGGCAGTAGCGAAGGCGTTGCCGCGCGGCAAGTGGGCGGATCGATATCCTGGCGCCCGATCGTTCCATTGGTGTCGGCGAGTTGACCGCCACGATGCACGACGGACCTGGCGCCAGCCCGACAAATCCAGTGCCCGGCCTAAACCTTTTCCACCAACAGGCGTTGTTGTCCACCCGGCCGGTTTTCCAGGCGACCGGCAAAACGGACGATGGAGAGGCTCAACCGATGTATTTCATGGCATTGGCCACCGACTATGACGGCACGCTTGCGCATGACGGGCTGGTCACCGCGAGCACGATCTCGGCGCTGGAGAAGCTGAAGAAATCCGGGCGCAAGCTCATCCTGGTCACCGGGCGCGAGCTGCCCGATCTGAAGGAAGTCTTTCCCGAACTTTCCCTGTTCGACAAGGTCGTGGCCGAAAACGGCGCGCTCATCTACACGCCGGCCAGCGAGGAAGTGCGCACGATCTCGCCCTCGCCTTCCGCGGATCTCGTCGACAAGCTGAAGAAGCGCGGCGTGAAGCCGCTGTCGGTCGGCCGCTCGATCGTCGCCACCTGGGAGCCGCATCAAGCCACCGTGCTCGACGTCATCAAGAAGCTCGGGCTGGAGCTGGAAATCATCTTCAACAAGGGCGCGGTGATGATCCTGCCTTCGGGCGTCAACAAGGCGACCGGGCTGGCGGCGGCGCTCGAAGACCTGAAGCTGTCGCCGCACAATGTCGTGGCCGTCGGCGATGCCGAGAACGACCACGCATTCCTCAGGGCCTCGGGCTGCAGCGTCGCGGTGGCCAATGCGCTGCCCGCCGTCAAGGAGACCGCGGATCTCGTCACCAAGGAGGCGCGCGGCAGGGGCGTCGAGGAACTGATCCGCAAGCTGATCAAGCACGACCACCTCATTGCCAAGAAGCGCTTGGGCGGCGTGCTGCTCGGAACGTCGCGCGGCAAGGACATCTACCTGTCGCCAATGGAGACAGTGCTGATCGCCGGCAGCTCTGGCATCGGCAAATCGACCCTGGCCACGGCGATCACCGAGCGGCTGGTCGAGAAGGGTTTGCAGTTCTGCATTTTCGACCCCGAGGGCGACTATGACGGACTGAAAGGCGCGGTGCCGCTCGGTAACGGTTCAATCGCCCCGAACAAAGAGCAGCTGCTGGAACTGATCGAGAAGCCGCAAAACAATGTCGTGGTCAACGGTCTGGCCTTGAAGGTGGACGAGCGCCCGGACTTCTTCGCCGAATTGCTGCCTGGCCTCGGCAATGTCCGCTACCGCACGGCAAGGCCGCACTGGCTGATCATCGACGAGGCGCATCATTTGATGCCGAAGCGACGCGAGGATACACGATCCGTGCTTTCGATCGAGCTGCCCGGCACGGTGCTGATCACCGTCCATCCCGAAGCAATCTCCACCGACGCGCTCGGCCTGGTAACGGCGGTGATCGCGCTTGGTCCCAAGGCGAAGGGCGTGATCAAGACCTTCTGCAAGGAAACAGGGCTTCCGGCGCCGAAGGACATGGCATCGCCGAAGGGCGACCGGGTGCTGTTCTGGCGGCCGCACGACGGCAAGACGCCGGTCACGGTCAAGGCGATCGAGCCCGCCCAGTCGCTGAAGCGCCACAGCCGCAAATATGCCGAGGGCGAGCTCGACGAGGCGGGCAGCTTCTATTTCACCGGACCGAAGAAGGCGATGAACCTCAGAGCCCACAACCTCATCATCTTCGCGCAGATGGCGGAAGGCATCGACGACAAGACCTGGGAACATCATTTGCGCGCCGGCGATTATTCCAAATGGTTCCGCCAGCAGATCAGGGACAAGGACCTCGCCCGAGAAACGGCGGAGGCGGAGAAGAACAAGGCGTTGTCGGCCGAGGAGAGCCGCAAGCTGGTGATCGACGCCGTGCGGAGGCGCTACACGGCGCCGGCGACTGCTCCAGAAAAATAAGATTGGTCGTCGAACCTGAGAAAGGCGGAGCTCAGCTCGCCTCACGCATCGCCTCTGCGGCTTGCAGGTCGACCGAGACCAGCTGGCTGACGCCCTGCTCGGCCATGGTGACGCCGAAGAGGCGGTCCATGCGCGCCATGGTGATCGGGTTGTGGGTGATGATGACGAAGCGCGTCTCCGTCGTCTTCGCCATCTCTTCCATCAGGTTGCAGAAGCGCTCGACATTGTGGTCGTCGAGCGGCGCGTCGACCTCGTCGAGCACGCAGATCGGCGCCGGATTGGTGAGGAAGACGGCGAAGATCAGCGACATCGCCGTCAGCGCCTGCTCGCCGCCGGAGAGCAGCGTCATGGTCTGCGGCTTCTTGCCAGGCGGACGGGCGAGGATTTCCAGCCCCGCTTCCAGCGGATCTTCCGACTCGATCAGTTGCAGTTCCGCCGTGCCGCCGCCGAATAGATGCGAGAACAGCCGCTGGAAGTGGCCGTTGACCACCTCGAAAGCCGACAGCAGCCGCTCGCGGCCCTCTCGGTTGAGGCTCTGGATCGCCTGGCGCAGTTTCCTGATCGCCTCGATGATGTCCTCGCGCTCGGAAACGATCGTCTCCAGCCGTTCGGATAATTCCCGCTGCTCTTCCTCGGCGCGCAGATTGACGGCGCCGAGCCGCTCACGCTCGATCTTCAGCCGGTCGAGCTGGCGCTCGATCTCAGCCATGTCGGGCATCGGATCGTCGGCTTTGAGCCCGGTATGCTGGATGACCAGATGCGGCGGCGTGTTCAGCGCCTCCTGGATGCGCGCCTCGACCTCGGCGCGGCGCTCGTCCGCCGCGGTTAGCCGCTCCTCGGCGCGCACGCGGGTCTCGCGCGCTTCGGCGAGCGACTGGATCGCGGCGGTGGCCGCCTTGTCGAGCTCGGCCTGCTTGTTTTCCGCCTCCTGCAGGCGGTCGCTCGCTGTCTGGCGCAGCGCTTCCGCCTCGGAAAGTTGCGTCAGCAAAGCGCGGCGCTTGGCGTCGATCTCGTCCGGCGCATCGGCCAGCCGCTCGCGTTCGGCTTCGGCCTCCGCCTTGCGCTCGCCAAGCGCGGCGATCTGCGTCGAGGCGTTTTCGGCGCGCTCCACCCAGTTCCTGCGCTCGGAGCCGATGGCGTCCAGCCGGCGCATGCGCGCCTCGGCCTCGCGGCGCAGCCCTTCATGCACGGCGCGCGCATCGGCAAGCGTGGCGCGGTCACGCGAGACATTGGCCGAAGCCTGTTCGAGCTGCAGCTGAAGATCGCCGAGATCGGGCGCGTCCTTCAGCATCTCCTCGGCTTCGAGGAACGCAGCCTGCGTCTCCTCGTGGCTTTCGACGATACGCGCGCGGGCGTCGTCCAAAGCAGCGCGGCGGCTCACCAGCTCGCCGCCGGCCTTCTCGGCCTCGGCCAGCGCGTTACGGGCGGCATCCAACGCATGCTGTGCGTCGCGGCCGGACTGGCGCGCATTGCGCTCGGCCTCGCTTGCCTGGCGCATCACCTGCTCGGCGCGCGCCAGCGCTTCCTCCGCCTCGCGGACGACGCGCGTCGCCTGCACTGCCTCGGCATCGAGTTCGGCCAGGCGGTTCTTCTGCGCCAGCCGCAGCGCGGCGGCGGTTGGCGCATCGGCGCTCGCGGTGAGCCCATCCCAACGCCAGAGCGCGCCATCGCGGCTGACCAGCCGCTGGCCGGGAGCCAACAATGCTTGGAGCCGGCGGCCGTCGGCGGCGTCGACAATGCCGATCTGCGCCAGGCGGCGGGCGAGCTGCGCCGGCGCATGCACCACGCTTGCCAGGCTCTTCACACCCTCGGGCAATACGGCATCGCCCGGCTGCACCGCGCTTTCGCCCCAATGCACCGGGGCGCTGCGGTCGAGCGGAACGTCGAGGTCCTCGCCGAGCGCCGCGCCAAGCGCTGTCTCATAGCCGCGCTCGACGCTGATCTGTTCAAGCACTGAAGGAAAAAGATCGCCGCCGCTGGTGGCGTTGAGGATTTTTGCCAGTGTGCGCGCTTCGGTCTCGATACGCGCCAGCTCCGCCCTGGCATCCTGCAGCGGGGGCCGTGCGGCGCTCTCGCCAGCGCGTGCCTCGGCGACGGCCTGCTCGGCTGCGATGGCGCCGGCCTCGCTCTCTTCCAGCTTGGCCAGCGCGTCCTCGACCAGAAGCCGCTTTTCAGCGGGATCCGGCAGGCCGGAAATGCGCGCGACGACGTCGGACAGCTCGCGGTCGACCTCGGCGAGCTGGCGGGCGAAGCGGTCGCGGCGCTCGGCGGTCTCGCGCAACGAGCGCTCGATCTGGTGGCGCGAGGCGGCGGCCTCGGCCCGCTCGGCGGTCAGCGCGGCAAGCCTTGCCTCGCTTTGCGACAGCGTAGCACCTGCCTGTTCGAAAGCAGCGCGCGTGGTCGCCTCGCGCTCGGCGGCGCCAGCGTTTTCCGAATTGAGCTCGGCTTCCTCGGTGCGCAGGCGCTCAAGAACATCGGCATTATCGCGCACCATCCGCTCCTCGCGGGCGATGTCGGCGTCGAGCTGCTGCAGACGGCGTTCGAGCTCGGTCTGGCGGGCGCGGATGCGGCCGGCCTCCTCCTCGATCTGCGTCTTGGCGATCGACAGGCGCTGGAAGGCGGCGGCCGCAGCGGCTTCAGCATCGCGCAGGTCCGGCAGCCGGTGCGCGGCGATGCCCTGCTCCCTGGCCGCCGCCATCTGAGCCGCGGCGCGGTCGCCGACCAGCGTGGTGGCGACGGCAAGCGCGGAGCGCGCCTCGCCTTCCTGGGTCTTTGCCAGTGTCCAGCGCAGATGCAACAGCGTCGCTTCGGCCTTGCGGATATCGGCCGACAGATTCTTGAAGCGCGAGGCCTGGCGCGCCTGGCGCTTCAGGCTTTCGATCTGGCCTTCCAGCTCGCCGACGACATCGTCGAGCCGTTCGAGGTTCTGCTCGGCGGCCTTCAGCCTCAGTTCGGCTTCATGACGGCGCGTGTGCAGGCCGGAAATGCCGGCGGCCTCCTCAAGCAGCGCGCGGCGGGCCTGCGGCTTGGCCTGGATCAGCTCGCCGATGCGGCCCTGGCCGACCATGGAGGGCGAGCGCGCGCCGGTCGACTGGTCGGCGAAGAGCAGTTGCACGTCCTTGGCGCGCGCTTCCTTGCCATTGATGCGGTAGAGCGAGCCCGCCTCGCGCTCGATGCGGCGCGACACCTGCAATTCATCGGCGTCGTTGAAGGCGGCGGGCGCCGTGCGGTCCGTGTTGTCGAGGAAAAGCGTGACTTCGGCGGTGTTGCGCGCCGGGCGCGCGCCGGAGCCGGAAAAGATCACGTCGTCCATGCCGGACGCGCGCATGTTCTTGTAGGAGCTTTCGCCCATCACCCAGCGCAAGGCTTCGACGAGGTTCGACTTGCCGCAGCCGTTCGGCCCGACAATGCCGGTCAGCCCGCGTTCGATAACGAACTCGCCAGGCTCGACGAAGGATTTGAAACCGAGGAGGCGAAGGCGCGAAAATCTCATTCGCGCCGCCCAACACTACAGGCGTGCGCACCGAAGCCCAGCCGCTTCGGCGCGACCTGGATGTCAGAGCAGAGGGTCGATGATGGCCGACATTTCCTCAATCGACATCGCCCCTTTGTAGGTCTTTCCGTTGATGAAGAAGGTCGGCGTCGAGTCGACCTTGAACTCGTCCGCTCCGCGTTTCTGGACTGCTCTCACATCGTCCAGAAGTTTCTGGTCCGTCAAGCAGGACTCAAAGGACTCCTGTGTAAAACCGGCGAGCTTGGAGATCTGCAGCAGCGCTTCCTTGGTGTTGTTGACGCCGACCCAGCTCGGCTGCTGCTTGAACAGCACGTCGACCATGGCGAAGTAATTGTCCTTGGAGCAGCGCGCCAGCATGAAGCCGGCCTCGGCGCTCGGATCGAACGGGAATTCGCGCAGGATGTAACGCGCCTTGCCGGTGTCGATATACTTGGTCTTCAATTCCGGGAAGGTTGTCATGGCGAAATGCGCACAATGCGGGCAGGTCATCGAGGCGTATTCGACGATGGTGACCTTGGCGTCGTCTTTGCCGAGCTGCTTTTCGGGCAGCGCGCCGGGCTTGAGCAGTTCCGCCATGTCGACCGTGCCCTGTGCCTCCGGCACCTGGGCGGCCGCCGGAGTGGCGGCGGGCTTGGCAGGCGTCGACGGGTCGGCGGGCTTCACGTCGGCAGCCTTGGCCTCCTCGCCGGAGTCGCTGCATGCGGCAAGCAGCGCCACCGCAGGAACAGCGGCCAGCGTGGTCAGAAGGTTTCTGCGGGACAAGCTATTGCCAAACGGGCTACGGTTCATGCGAATCACCTGATATCGGTTGGATTTTGCAATGCAAGGGCTAGAAAAGGCGAGAGTTGGCGCGAATTAAGGCATCGCGACCCCCAATCCAATCGCGAAACTTGATCATGAGCATCACGAATGCGCGAGATTGGTGACGCATTCATGACGCTTCTTACGACCCTTTGGGCTTCCTTTCACCCAAAATCGTGGCGCCGAGCCGCTCGAGCGAAGCGCGCAGGCCGTCGTCCTCGATCTTGCCGACCAGATGCGAAAGCTTCGCCTTCTCGGCCTCGGTCAAGGGTCGCGGCGCAGGCTTCGGCCGCGCCTTTTGCGAAAGCACCGGTTTCTGCAGGATCTTGATTCGGCCGATGGCGTTGAAGCCCAGGAAGGCGTTGACGCGGTTGATGACCTCGCCGGCCTCGTGCTGCAGATGCAGCGCCGCCATGCCTTCGCAGGCGATGATCAGCGTCGCCGGCTCGAACGGATCGTCCTCATGCAGGCGGCGCGGCCACTGGATTTTTTCCGGGCGCGAATGAGTGGCGAGGCGCGGCCCGGCGATCTCCTCCCAGGATTGCACCAGCCCGATCGAGATGCCGGCGCGCTTCTTCAGCACCGGATCGAGGATCTCGGTGGCGAGATCGCTCACCGGAACGGGATTGCCGAAGGCCCTTTTCCCTGCCATGTGGGTTCTCCAGTCCCGAATTCATCCGATCAATGGCACCGCTCGACCAGACCCGCAAGGCATCACAGAAAGCCGCGTCAGAAGACATGGGCATCGCGTCCCGCCTGCTTGCCTGGTACGACGCGCATCACCGCGACCTGCCCTGGCGCGTGACGCCGGTTGCATTTGCGCGTGGCGTGAGGGCCGATCCTTATCGCGTGTGGCTGTCCGAAGTGATGCTGCAGCAGACCACGGTCGAGGCGGTAAGGGCCTATTTCCGCAATTTCGTCGAGAAATGGCCGACGGTCGACGCGCTGGCGGCGGCGCCGGCCGAAGACGTGATGAAGGCCTGGGCCGGGCTCGGCTACTATTCCAGGGCGCGCAATTTGAAGGCCTGCGCCGACCTCGTCGCGCTGCGGGGCGGCCGCTTTCCCGACACCGAGGCCGGCCTGCGCGAATTGCCCGGGATCGGCGCCTATACCGCGGCGGCGATCGCGGCGATCGCCTTCGACCGTCCGGCGGCAGTCGTCGACGGCAATGTCGAGCGGGTCATGACCCGGCTCTATTCGATCGAAGCCCCGCTCAGCGAAGCGAAACCCGAAATCCGCGCCCTGGTCGAAAAGCTGGTGCCGCAGACGCGGCCCGGCGATTTCGCCCAGGCGATGATGGATCTCGGCGCGACGATCTGCACGCCGAAGCGGCCGCGCTGCATGCTCTGCCCGGTCCGCGAGGATTGCAGCGCAATTCTCAGCGGCGATCCCGAGCGTTTTCCGATCCGCCTGCCGAAGGACGACAAGCCGTTGCGCAAGGGCGCGGCCTTCGTCGCCGAGCGCGCCGACGGCGCCATCCTGCTGCGCAAGCGGCCTGAGAAAGGCCTGCTCGGCGGCATGACCGAGGTGCCGACCACCGGGTGGACGGCGCGCGTCGACGGCGCCACGACAGCCGGCGCCGCGCCCTTTCCCGCCGATTGGCGGCGCGCCGGGCAGATCGGCCATGTCTTCACCCATTTCGCGCTCGAGCTCGAAATCTTCCACGCCCGCATTAACGACGATGCGCCATCCGGACATTTCTGGTCGCTGGCCCATGAGATTTCCGGGGAAGCGCTGCCGACTGTCATGAAAAAGGCAATCGAAGCGGCGATACCGGGCGCGACCAAGAGACCGAAAGGCATGCAATGACCGAAATCCGCCATATCGTCTTCGACATCGGCAAGGTGCTGGTCCATTACGATCCGGACATTCCGTTCAGCCGCCTGATCCCGAATGCCGGGGAGCGGAAATGGTTCTTCGACAATGTCTGCACCAGCGCCTGGAATCTCGAGCAGGATCGCGGCAGGACCTGGGAAGAAGCCGAAGCGCTGCTGATCGCCGAGCATCCTGATCACGCCGAAAACATCCGCAATTTCCGCCGCTACTGGCACGAGATGGCGCCGCACGCCTATGAAGACAGCGTCGCGCTTCTGGAGGACCTGATCGATGACGGCCACGACGTGACGATGCTCACCAACTGGGCGTCGGACACGTTCCGCGAGGCGCGCGCCCGTTTCCCGTTCCTGGAGAAACCGCGCGGCGTCACCGTCTCCGGGGATATTGGCCTGATCAAGCCCGACCGCGCCATCTACGACCATCACGTCGTGTCGTTCGGACTCGATCCGTCGGCCTCGCTATTCATCGACGACAGCCAGAAGAATGTCGAAGGCGCCAAGGCAGCCGGCTGGCAGGCGGTGCTGTTCACCGACGCCCCGACGCTTAAAGCTGACCTTGAACGGCTCGGGATTGTGGCCTGAACTGAATCGCTTGCGGCGATCCGTTGAAGCGTCGATTCAAGAGCGGACCGGCGGTTCAGGCCCCTGCCCGCTCCATGCCGAGCCGGGCGATGCGACGCAGTTCGTCGATCGGGGTCAGGCCGCCGCTTCGCTCATAATGCCAGAAGGTCCAGCCATTGCAGGCGTCCAGCCCCTGCACCTCGGCGCCGACCTTATGGATCGAGCCGGCGCTGTCGCCGATCGCGAGCGTGCCGTCGGCGCGCACCTTCGCCGCCCAGCGCTTCTTGGCGTCGTAGAGCGTGGCGCCTGGCGCGACAAGGCCGTTGTCGATCAGGCTGATGAAGGCGACGCGAGGTTCGGCGCGCTTGCCCGAAAGCACTGTCAAATCGGCGTTTTCCAGCGGGCGCACCGCGGCGATGCGCTCATTGGCGGCGTCGATATAGGCCTGCTCGCGCTCGATACCGACGAAATGGCGGCCCAGGCGCTTGGCGACGGCGCCGGTAGTGCCGGAGCCGAAGAAGGGATCGAGCACGACGTCGCCCGGCTTGGTCGAGGCCATCATGATGCGGGCAAGCAGCGCTTCCGGCTTCTGTGTCGGATGCAGCTTATTGCCGTTCTCGTCCTTCAGGCGCTCGCCGCCGGTGCAGATCGGAAACAGCCAGTCGGAACGCATCTGCAGATCGTCGTTCGACGCCTTCAGCGCTTCGTAATTGAAGGTGTAGCCCTTGGCCTTCTGGTCGCGCAAGGCCCAGATCATCGTCTCATGCGCGTTCTGGAAGCGGCGGCCGCGGAAATTCGGCATCGGGTTGGTCTTGCGCCAGACGATGTCGTTGAGGATCCAGAAGCCGAGATCCTGCATGCGGGCGCCGACGCGAAAGATGTTGTGATAGGAGCCTATGACCCAGATGGTGCCGCTGGGCTTCAGCACGCGGCGCGCCGCGAGCAGCCAGGCGCGGGTGAAGGCGTCATAGGCTTCGAAACTCTCGAACTGGTCCCAGTCATCGTCGACGGCGTCGACCTTGGACTGGTCGGGACGGTGCAGGTCGCCGTCTAGCTGCAGATTGTAGGGCGGATCGGCGAAGATGATGTCGACCGACTTTTCCGGCAGCCGGTCGAGCGCGGCGACGCAATCGCCCTTGAGGATCGTGTCCAGCCATTCGGACTTAAGAGGGGCGTGGGAAAGCTCGTCGAGAAGACGCACGGCAGACATCAAAACACCCAAACAAACGCGTTACGGTTTACTGGCTGTTATGGTTACCGATCAGCGTAAACATTCGGTGAAGGCCCGACGCGTGGCCGCCGAAGTTTGCGCCAGCCCGCCCATTGGTGTATGCCGCGCCGCTTGAGCCAGTCAGGCCTCTCCCCAACGACCCGGATTGCCATGCCCCAGCCAGATCTTGTCATTTTTGATTGCGACGGCGTGCTCGTCGATTCCGAAATCATCGCCGCGCGCGTCGAGGCCGAGCTTCTGACATCGGCCGGATTCGAGATCTCGGCGGAGGAGATTTCCGAGACCTATGCCGGGCTGACCTTCAAGGACATCATGCTGCGGCTCGAGGAGAAGTCGCACATTCCGTTCCAGGCCTCGCTGATCGACCGCGCCGAGGAGTTGGTCGACCGCAAGCTGCGCAGCGACGTGCGCGTCATCGACGGCGCCCGGGAGGCGGTTGCGGCCGTCACCGTGCCACGCGCCGTCTGCTCCAACTCACGCACCGAGCGGGTCGAGTTCATGCTGGAGAAGGTGCGGCTGCTGCCGTTCTTCGCCGGCCGCATCTTTTCGGGGCTGGACATTCCCAGCAAGAAGACCAAGCCGGCGCCGGATGTGTTCCTCTACGCCGCGGAAAAGCTTGGCGCCAACCCGAAGAACACCTTCGTCATCGAGGATTCCGTGCACGGCATCGCCGGCGCCAGGGCGGCCGGCATGCGCGTGATCGGCTTCACCGGCGCCGGACACAGCTATCCCGGCCATGCCGACGCGCTGACGGAGGCCGGCGCCGAAACGGTCATCCGGCGCTGGGTGGAGCTCAACAGCACGCTCGCCGCGCTCTCGGAGTGGTCGGAAGACGCCTAGAAGCCCGAGGAACTGCTTACGCGCGCGTGGTCAGAGTGGAGAGTTGGTCTGTATCATAGCGGTTCCGGAGGTCGGCGAGCGCCTTCGGATCCGGCGCCCCATGCGCCGCCAGATCGGCCAGTTCTTCGAAATAATGCTCGTGGCCGGGCGGAGAGACGGTCATCAGCACGCGCGCAGGCTTCTCGCTGACATTGGTGATGTTGTGCGGCACCCCCGGCGGGATGAACAGGAAGGTTCCCGGCGTTGCATGGATCGTCCTGTCGCCGACATGCCATTCACACTCGCCTTCGAGCAGATAGAAGGTCTCCTCCTGCACCCGGTGAACATGCCGCCCGGTGGCGAACTCCGGCGGGATCGTCCAGTCGAACATGCTAGTATGCCTGGTATTTTCGTCGGTGACGAGGAAAGCCATCGGGTGACCACGCAACATGACGCCCTTCTTTTCGTCGGGCATGCGGATGACGGCATCGCTCATATTGTCCTCCTCTGATAAAGAGCTTCTTTCTCGCAAGCTTTCGCGCAACATCGACCGATCGCGCCGGAAAGTCGTGAATCCGTTCCCAAAAATTTGCTAAAATAACAAAATGACCGTCAGGGGCGATCTCTACCAATTCGGCCTGTTCCGCCTCGATCCGGAGGTGGGCATCCTCTTTTACGGCAACGAACCGACCATGCTCGGGCAGCGCGCCGTCGCGCTGCTGCGACTGCTGATCCAGAACGCTGGCCAACCCGTCTCCAAAGACGCGCTGATCGACGCCGGCTGGGGCGGATCGGCGGTCGCCGATAACAATCTGACGGTTCAGATCGCTGCCTTGCGCCGCACATTGGCCGACGCGGCGAATGTCGCGAACTGGATCGAAACATTGCCGCGCCGTGGCTATCGCTATGTCGGACCCGCCGTCGCCACCAACGATCCCGATACGGTGGCCGCCACCGGCGCCACGTCGGGACCGAGCTTGCCTGAGAAGCCGTCCGTCGCGGTCCTACCGTTCTCGAATTTAAGCGGCGACCCCCAACAGGAGTATTTTGCCGATGGGATGGTGGACGACATCATCACGGGCCTGGCACGGATCAAATGGCTGTTCGTCATCGCGCGAAATTCGACTTTTTCCTACAAGGGTCGCGCCGTCGACGTGAAGCAGATCGGCCGCGAGCTAGGCGTTCGCTATGTGCTCGAAGGCAGTGTGCGCAAGGCCGGCCGTAGCGTGCGGGTTACGGCGCAGATGATCGATGCCTCGACCGGCGCCCATGTCTGGGCCGAGCGCTATGACCGCAGCTCCGACGACATCTTCGCGCTCCAAGACGAGATCGCGCTGGCGGCAGTGGGCGCGATTGCGCCAAGCGTGCGGAAGGCCGAGATCGAACGTGTCAGGCGCAAACGCCCCGATAGCCTCGATGCCTACGATCTCGTGCTGCAGGCCCAGCCTGATGTCGATTCAGGCATGCCGGAGCAAGTGACCAGAGCGCTGGCACTTCTCGAGCGCGCGATCACACTCGAGCCAACCTATGCGCTGGCGCATGGCAACGCCGCGATGTGCCATCACTGTCTGTTCCTTCGCGCCGGCCTGCAGGAGATTAACCGCGCATCTTCGATCAGCCACGCGCGGTCGGCCATCGTCCACGGACAGGACGATGCTCTCGCCCTGACATGGGCTGGCTTTTCGATCGGAATGGATGCGCATGATCGCGCTGCAGCGTTCGCGGCATTGGAAGCCGCCCTCGCCATCAGCCCGTCATCGGCGCTGAGCTACATCCTTGGCAGCGTCATTCTCGGCTGGAGCGGTGAAGCGGAGCGAGCGATAGAATGGAGCAAGCAGGGCTTGCGGCTGAGCCCCTTCGATTCGTGGGCCTGGGCCGCTTTTGACGCACAGGCGATGAGCCATTTGTTGCGCGGCCGTTTCGAAGAGGCTTGCCGTGCTGCCTACAAGTCCGTCCAAGCCAATCCGGCACATAGCATCACCTATGTGCAATTGGCGGCCGCGCTGGCCAGGCTTGGCCGGTTGGACGAAGCGAAGACCGCCGCCGCCCGTGTGATCGAGCTCCAGCCGGCCTTTCGCTACAGCCGCCAGTTTGCCGGAGTCAATTGCGCGCCGGCGCTCGCGGAGGCCCTTGGCAGCGCGCTACGGGCAGCCGGATTGCCAGAGTAGCCAGGCTATAATCGGGGCATCGATGAGCGCAGACATTAGTTCGTCGCCGGAGCGCGTTTCTTCCGCTTGCCCTTCGACTTGTCCGCTGCGGCGGCCGGCGTGTTCTCGTCAAAGCCCGCATAGGCCTGGTAATCCTTTGCGGAAGGCTCCGGCACCACGACATTGGTATCGGTGAAGACGAACTGGGTTGCGGCCGAAGGATCGGTGACCTGCACCTGGTACTGGTGGAGCTGCGAATAAAGCACCTCGTCGCCGTGCTGGACGGCGATGCGGATCGGCATGGTGACGGTTCCGGGAGCGAACATCGGACCCGGCACGACCTTGCCCGCGACCGCGATCTTCATCGACAGCTGGCCGTTGGCATGGGTGCAGTCGCGCGTCATGTCCGAGATCGAGGCCTGGTAGATGATCTTGGACGGATCGTGAGCGGGATCGACCGGCTGGCCGTTGGGGCCGGTCTGGGCTGCGGCGGCCGCCGCCTCGGCTTCAGCGTCGGCCGCGGCGTCAACCTTCTTTTTCTTCGGCTTCGCCGCCGTGCCCTTGGCATAGGTGTTGAAGAAGGCTGTCCCGTCGCGCAGCGTCACTTTCGGGCAATAGGCCTGCAACTGGCTGGCGAGTATCTTGGGGTCCTGCGGCGGTATCGGAGCTGTCGGATCGGGTTTCTTGCCGATGCCGAGGTTCAATATGCCATTGTCGCTCGATTGGCAGCCGGCGGCGGCAAGCATAAAGCCGGTGAGCGCCAGACCCGCGACAAAGCGACGGTTGACCGAAAAAAACGCCATGAAACTGCACTTCCCTCTCACAATGCCGGTGACGTATAGCAACGGCGCGGCAAAAATGCGACTGAGCCGGCTCGGAAAATTAACCAATTGCCGTGGATGACGCGACCGGCAGCAATGGGCTTTTTACGATGCAATATGTGAGTACCCGCGGCGATGCTCCCGCGCTTGGATTTTCAGACGCGGTGCTGGCCGGGCTGGCGCGCGACGGCGGGCTTTACGTGCCCAGCGAGTGGCCGCGGTTTTCGCCCGCCGACATCCGCGCCATGCGCGGGCTTGCCTATCCCGACCTTGTCATCCGGGTGCTGACGCCCCTCCTCGGCGGCGAGATCGCGGCACCCGTCTTCGAGCGGCTGGTGCGCGAGGCCTACGCGACTTTCCGGCATGAAGCCGTCTGCCCGCTGGTTCAGACCGGCAAGAACACCTTCATCCTCGAGCTGTTCCACGGCCCGACGCTGGCCTTCAAGGACGTGGCGATGCAGTTGCTGGCGCGGCTGATGGATCACGTGCTTTCCGAGCGCGGCCAGCGCGCCACCGTCGTCGGCGCGACTTCGGGCGACACCGGGGGTGCCGCGATCGACGCCTTCGCGGGCCGCGACCGCACCGATATCTTCATTCTTTTCCCGCATGGCAAGGTCTCGCCGGTGCAGCAGCGGCAGATGACGACGTCGAGCGCCGCCAACGTCCATGCGCTGTCGGTCGAAGGCAATTTCGACGACTGCCAGGGCCTGGTGAAGGACATGTTCAACGACCACGCTTTCCGCGACAGGGTGTCGCTGTCGGGCGTCAATTCGATCAACTGGGCCCGCATCATGGCCCAGATCGTCTATTATTTCTCGTCCGCTCTGTCGCTCGGCGCGCCGGACCGGCCGGTCTCGTTCACCGTGCCGACCGGCAATTTCGGCGATATTTTCGCGGGTTACGCCGCAAAGCGCATGGGCCTGCCGATCGAGCGGCTGATCATCGCCACCAACGACAACGACATCCTGGCGCGCACGCTGGCGAGCGGCGAATACCGGACCAAGGGCGTGTTCGCCACGACCTCGCCGTCGATGGACATCCAGGTGTCGTCGAATTTCGAGCGCCTGCTGTTCGAGGCGGCCGGCCGCGATGCCGAAACGGTGCGCCGCTACATGAACGGGCTGAAGCAGTCCGGCGCCTTCACCATCGAGGAAGGCGAACTTGAGCGCATCCGCGCCGAGTTCGACGCCGGCCGCGCCACGATGGATGAGGTCGCCGCCACCATCCGCGCGACGCTCGAGAAAAGCAACTACCTGCTCGATCCGCACACGGCCGCCGCCGTTCATGTCGCAGCCGCCCACGCCTCCGGCCCGGTGCCCATGGTGGTGCTCGGCACCGCGCATCCGGCGAAATTCCCGGCCGCAGTCGAGTCCGCGAGCGGCGTCACCCCTGCCCTGCCCGCATGGCTAGGCGGCTTGATGACAGCCGACGAAAAATACACGATACTTCCCTCCGACTTGAAAATGGTGGAAGATTACGTCAACCGCCACTCGCGGGCGGCGCGTTAGGGAGTACTTGCCATATGGGTGTTGAGGTAAGCCGTCTGTCGAACGGCCTGACAGTCGCCACCGAAACCCTTCCAAGCATCGAATCGGTTGCCCTAGGGGCCTGGGTCAAGTCCGGCGCCCGCAACGAGCGCGACGAAGAGCATGGCATGGCCCATCTGCTCGAGCACATGGCGTTCAAGGGCACGAAGCGCCGCAGCGCCTTCGAGATCGCCTCGGAAATCGAGAATGTCGGCGGAGAGATCAACGCCGCCACCAGCGTCGAGACGACCTCCTACTATGCCAGGGTGCTTTCCGACGACGTGCCGCTGGCGGTCGATATCCTGGCCGACATCCTGCAGGAATCCGAATTCGATCCCGACGAGCTGGAGCGCGAGCAGCATGTGATCCTGCAGGAAATCGGCGCCGCGCACGACACGCCCGACGACATCGTCTTCGACCGCTTCACCGAAACCGCCTTCCGCCATCAGACCATCGGCCGCTCGATCCTGGGCACGCCGGAGACGGTCAAGTCCTTCACTTCCGGACAGTTGCACGACTTCATCGAGCGGCAATACGACGCCGAGCGCATGGTGCTCGTAGCGGCCGGCGACATCAAGCACGACAATTTCGTGCGCGAGGTCGAGAAGAAGCTCGGCGGCTTTCGCGCCAAGGCGGCGGGCAATATCCCGCAATATGCGCAATATGTCGGCGGCGACTTCCGCGAGGACCGCGACCTGATGGATGCGCAGATCGTGCTCGGCTTCGAAGGCCGCGCCTATCATGTGCGCGACTTCTACGCCTCGCAGGTGCTGTCGATGATCCTGGGCGGCGGCATGTCGTCGAGGCTGTTCCAGGAAGTGCGCGAGAAGCGCGGCCTCTGCTACTCGGTCTATGCCTTCCACTGGGGTTTTTCCGATACCGGCATCTTTGGCGTGCATGCCGCGACCGGGCAGAGCGACATCGCCAAGCTGGTGCCCGTGATCATCGACGAGTTGCAGAAGGCCGGCGAAAGCATCCAGCAGGAAGAGCTCGACCGGGCGCGCGCGCAATATCGCGCCGGCCTTATCATGTCGGCCGAAAGCCCGGCCAGCCGCGCATCTCAGATCGCCAGGCAGATGCTCCTGTTCGGACGGCCGATCGCCAAGGAGGAGTTGATGGAGCGGCTTTCGGCGCTGACCGTCGAGCGGCTGACCGATCTTTCCTCGCGGCTGTTCTCGACCAAGCCGACGCTCACCGCCGTCGGCCCGGTGGGCACGCTTGCGCCTTACGAGGCGATCCTCGAATCGCTTGCGGGTCCGCAGACGACGGCCCGCCGGCTCGCCGTCTAGCCTCCGTTCCAGAGCCGTGTTCGCACTCCCTTTCTTTCGCCGCGACCTGCCGGCACTGAAGGGCGAAAAGGTCACGCTGCGCGTGCCGCTGACCAATGACTACCGCGAATGGTCGACGGTGCGCGGCGAAAGCCGCTCCTTCCTCGAGCCCTGGGAGCCGCGTTGGCAGCCAGACGAGCTCGACCGCACCGCCTGGCGGCTGCGCATCAGCCGATACCGCGAGGATTACGCGCAGGGCACGGCCATCGCTTTCTTCATCTTCGAGAAATCGAGCGGCAAGCTTGCCGGCGGCATCACGCTCGGCAACATCCGCCATGGCGTAGCGCAGAGCGGCCATATCGGATACTGGATCGGCGAACGCTTCGGCAGCCGCGGCCTGATGACCGAGGCGGTCAAGCTGGTGTCGCGCTTCGCCTTCGATACGCTGAGATTGCACCGGATCGAGGCTGCCTGTATTCCCGAAAACGCCCGGTCGATCCGCGTGCTTGAAAAAGCCGGATTCCGGCGCGAAGGACTTCTCCGATCCTATCTAAGGATCAACGGCATCTGGCAGGATCACTACCTCTACGCCCGGATCGCGGACGATCCGCCGGGTGATGGAACGAAGGGCTGAATGTGACGAATTTTTCGCGATTAGCGTCGCTGTTCGCCCTTATCCTGGCGGTCGTCGTCACGTTTTTTGCGGCCATGCCGGCTTTCGCGGTCGAGCCCATCAAGATCGCGCGAGACGACAAGGCGCTTGACCTTTCCGGCGCCGTGCAAATCTACCGGAACCAGGGCGAGAACTTCCAGGTCTCGACCGCGCCAGGCCCCGACGGCATCGTGCGGCGCATTGAGGTGGAGGCCAATGACGCTCGTTCGAGCGGCGACTGGGCCGTCTTCGCGCTGGCCAATACTACCGACCAGCAGCTCGACCGGCTGATCGTCGCGCCGCATTTCCGCCTGGTGAACTCCGGCATCTTCTGGCCCGACCTCGGCTCGACGCGCATCGCCGCGATCACGCCCAGCGAGGGCTTCGCGCTCGACCGCCAGACAAGCCCCGACGCCGACGTGTTCCGCGTGACGCTGAACCCCGGAACGGTGGTGACCTTCATCGCCGAGCTCGCCTCGCCGAAACTGCCGCAGGTCTATCTCTGGGAGCCGGATTCCTACAAGGACTCGGTCAATTCCTACACGCTGTTCCGCGGCATCGTCATCGGCATCTCAGGCCTTCTGGCGTTGTTCCTGACGATCCTGTTCGTGGTCAAGGGAACCTCGATGTTTCCGGCGACCGCGGCGCTCGCCTGGGCGGTGCTGGCCTATATCTGCGTCGACTTCGGCTTCCTCAACAAGATCATCGAGATATCGCCCGGCAACGAGCAGATATGGCGAGCCAGCACGGAGGTGGCGCTTGCCGGAACCTTCGTGGTGTTCCTGTTCGCCTATCTCAACCTCAACCGGTGGCATGGCCATTTCAGTTACGGCGCGCTGGTCTGGATCCTCGGGCTGCTTCTGATCGCGGGCGTCGCCATTGTCGATCCCGCGGTCGCCGCCGGCATCGCCCGCATCTCCTTCGCCGCCACCGCGCTCACCGGCCTGGGCCTCATCATCTTCCTCGGCATCCGCGGCTATGACCGCGCCATCATGCTTGTGCCGAGCTGGGTGATGGTGCTGCTCTGGCTATGCGGGTCGTGGATGGCGATCACCGGCATGCTGGACAACGACATCGCGCAGCCGGCGCTGGGCGGGGGGCTGATCCTGATTATCCTCTTGATCGGCTTCACCGTCATGCAGCATGCCTTTGCAGGCGGCGCGCTGCACCAGGGCCTGTTCTCTGATCTCGAGCGCCAAGCGTTGGCGGTGGCAGGCTCGGGCGACATCGTCTGGGACTGGGACGTGCTGCGCGACCGCGTGGTGACCAAGCCGGACATCAGCCTGCAGCTCGGCCTGGCGCCCAACAGCCTTGGCGGTGCAGCCCGCAACTGGCTGCCGGTGCTGCATGCCGACGACCGCGACACGTTCCGCACCACGCTTGACGTGGTGCTGGAGCACCGCCGCGGCAAGGTGGCGCAGAATTTCCGCCTGCGCGGGGCCGACGGCCACTACCACTGGTTCTCGCTGCGCGCCCGCCCGGTGATCGGCTCCGACGGCGAGGTGATCCGCTGCGTCGGCACCATGGTCGACGTCACCGAGCAGAAGAAATCCGAGGAAAGGCTGCTGCACGATGCCGTGCACGACAACCTCACCGGCCTGCCGAACCGGGAATTGTTCATGAACCGGCTGGAGGCGATCATCTCGATCGCTCGCACCGAGGACAAGGTGCGCCCGACGGTCTTCATCATCGACATCGACCGCTTCAAGCAGGTCAATGACGGTCTTGGCATTTCCGCCGGCGACACCATTCTGCTCACTGTCGCGCGCCGGCTGCACCGGCTGTTGAAGCCGAAGGATTCGCTGTCGCGCTTTGCCGGCGACCAGTTCGCGCTGATGCTGCTTTCCGAGCAGGACCCTGCCCGCATCGCGGCCATGGCCGACGCCATCAAGCACGCGATCAACAACCCGATCACCTTCGCCAAGCGCGAGATCGTGCTCACCGCCTCGATCGGCCTGATCACCTGGACGACGGCGCAGACCTCCGCCGAGGACATGGTTAAGGACGCCGAGCTTGCCATGCACCAGGCCAAGCGTTTCGGCGGCGACAGGATCGAGCCGTTCCGGCCTGCCTTCCGCACCGTCGGCACCGATCGGCTGCAATTCGAATCCGACCTTCGCCGCGCCATCGAGCGGCGCGAGTTCACGCTTGCCTACCAGCCGATCGTGCGGCTGGAGGACGGCAGCGTCGCCGGCTTCGAGGCGCTGCTGCGGTGGGACCACCCGCGCCGCGGCATGATCCCGCCGGGAGACTTCATCCCGGTGGCCGAGAATTGCGGGCTGATCGTGCAGCTTGGCCTGTTCGCAATGCAGCAGGCGGCCGAGGACCTCGCGGGCTGGCAGAAGCAGATCGGCGACGCGCCGCTGTCGGTGTCGGTCAACCTCTCCAGCCGCCAGCTGATCCGCCGCGATCTGGTGAGCGACGTCCGCTCCGTCATCGCGCGGGCCAATCTGAAGCCGCGCTGCTTTCGGCTCGAGCTCACGGAGTCGTTGGTGATGGACAACCCGGAACAGACCGCGCATGTGCTGACCAAGCTGAAACAGCTCGGCATCGGGCTGTCGCTCGACGATTTCGGCACCGGCTATTCCTCGCTCTCCTACCTGACGCGCTTCCCCTTCGACACGATCAAGATCGACAAGAGTTTTGTTGACGACGCCACACCGAAGCGCGCCGTGCTGCTCAAATCCATGGTCAACATGGCCCATGAGCTCGGGCTCTCGGTCGTGGCCGAAGGCATTTCGGATGAAAGCGACGCGCTGGAGCTGCGCCAGATGGGCTGCGAATATGTCCAGAGCTTCATGTTCGGCGCGCCGATGCCCGGCGACCAGGTGCTGAAGACGTTGAGGGAGCAGTATCCGCTGACCCAGGCTTAGAGGCACGCCTGATGCGGCCTGTCGTTCCGATGGAGTGGCAAGGCCCTCTGCCACTCGCCGTGACATCCATCGCTTCGTCATCCTCGGGCTTGACCCGAGGATCCATGACGTGACGTTAATGTATTGAAACGGTGGAATTCTGCACCGCTGCGCCCTATGCCGGATGTAACGGCATAAGATCCCAGGGTCTGCGCGCGTCGCTTCGCTCCTTGCTCCGCCCTAGGGATGACGAAAGCGCTTAGGCGTGGCCGGCAGCAGCGCTCAAATGCGCCAGGTCGATGCCGATCGAGGCCAGGATGCGGTCGTATTTGCGCTCGATGTCGGCGTCGAACAGGAGTTCCTGCGTCGCCGGACAGGTAAGCCAGCCATTCTCGGCGATCTCGGTTTCGAGCTGGCCGGCGCCCCAGCCGGAATAGCCGAGAGCCATCAGCGCATGGCGGGGGCCGCGCCCCGTGGAGATGGCACGCAGAATGTCGACGGTAGCGGTCAGACAGATGTCGTCGGAGACGTTGAGCGAGGATTCCACGCGATAGTCGCCGGAGTGCAGCACGAAGCCGCGGCTGCGGTCGACCGGCCCGCCATTACGCACGACGAAATCGCGCGTATGCGCCGGCAGTCGGATCGCTTCCTGCTCGTTCATGATGCCGAGTTGCACCAGAAGATCCGGGAACAACATCTGCTGCGTCTGGTTGATGATCAGGCCCATCGCGCCCTCATCGCTGTGAGCGCAGATATAGATGACGGAGCGCGCGAAGCGATCGTCCTTCATGCCAGGCATGGCAATCAGGAACTGGTCGTCAAGGAAACCGCGTCCGGCGGTCGCCTTCTTGTGGCGCAGCAAGTCCATGGCTTGAGCGTAACGCGTTTCGGCAGCGCCGAAAAGATGGTGTCAGCCCCCGATGTAACGCAAATATGATATCGGGTGAGCGACCAGGCCATTGCACGGCCAAGAACGGACGGTCAAATCACCGCATGCGATACATGAAAATACTGGTTCTCGGCGTCGTTTTCGGATGGGCTACGGGCCTCCCGGCCGAGGCCTCTTCCTCGATCTGGTACAATTCGGAGGGCGGCAAGGTTCGGCTGGTGACCACCGGCAAGCCCGACGAGGCCGGCAAGATCCGCGGCGTGCTCGACATCGCGCTGAAGCCTGGCTGGAAGACCTATTGGCGGGATCCCGGCGATGCCGGCGTGCCGCCGCAGCTCGACGTATCCGGCAGCACCAACATCGCCGACGCGCAATTGTCGTTCCCGCCGCCGCAGCGTCATGACGACGGCTACGGCAAATGGGCCGGCTATGACCGTCCGGTGTCGCTGCCGGTGACCTTCACGGTGTCTTCGCCCGGCCAACCAGCGACGATCGACGCCCATGTCTTCCTCGGCATCTGCGAGACAATCTGCATTCCGGTGCAGACCCGGCTCAGCGTCGATCCCGGTTCCGATCCCGACAACGCAACCGACGCCGCATTGGTCAAAACCGCGCTTGCGACGCTGCCCTCCCCGGCCCGGCCCGATTTCGGCATCAACGTGCTGCCCGGCGACCACGAAACCCTTGTCGTCCAAGCGCAGTCGCCGGGCGATCCGGAATCCGTCGACTTCTTCATCGCCGGCGAGCGCGACTACATGTTCGGCGCGCCGGTGCGCAGCCAGAAGGACGGCAAGCTCGTCTTCACCGTGCCGATCCTCGACCGGCCGTCGGCCACGCCGAGCGATGGCGGGCTGTATTACACGCTGACCAGCGCCGAGGGCTCGGTCGACGGGCTGCTGCCTTTCCCTTGATCCAGCATTATCGCAATGGTTGCGGGAAGCCGTCCGGTCCGATATCGAAGGCGTCGATCTTCCCCATCTGGCAAGCGAGGAACCCATGACCATTTCGGTTGGCGAAAAACTGCCCGCATCGACCTTCAAGGTGATGACCGCCGACGGCGCCAAGCCGATCACCGGCGACGAGATCTTCGCCGGCAAGAAGGTGGTGCTGTTCGGCGTTCCCGGCGCTTTCACGCCGACCTGCAGCAACAACCACCTGCCCGGCTATCTGGAGAACCATGACGCCATCCTGGCGCGCGGCGTCGATACGATCGCCGTGGTTTCGGTCAACGACGTCCACGTCATGGGCGCCTGGGCGCACTTCACCGGCGGCGAAGGCAAGATCCTCTACCTAGCCGACGGCAGCGGCGATTTCGCCAAGTCGGTCGGGCTCGACAACGATCTTTCCGCGGCCGGCATGGGCCTGCGCTCGAAGCGCTTCTCGATGATCGTCGACGACGGCAAGGTCGCCGCGCTCAATGTCGAAACCAAGCCGGGCGTCGACGAGAGCGGCGCGGCGAAAATCCTCGAGCAGCTCTAGATCAGGGTGACGTTTCGTTGACCCGCCATCCTGATCTCACTTTTTGTTGGAGCATGGTCTTGTCCGAAAACCGGTTCCCACTTTTTGCGTTCGCTGACCTCCGGTTCGGGATCATGCTCTGATGCTGGACATCGCCTGGCGCGCGGTGGCGATCGGCATCGGCGCCACGGTGTTCATGGATATCTGGGCGATCATCCTCAACAAGGCGATCGGCCAGCCCTTGCCCAATTGGGGCATGGTCGGACGCTGGGTCCGGCATCTGCCCGAAAAGGTCTTTCACGACGATATCGGCAAGGCCGCGCCCTATGCGCATGAAAAGGCGCTGGGCTGGGTCTTCCACTACCTCGTCGGCATCCTCTACGGCGTGATCCTGGTCGTGCTCGCCGGCGCGGGCTGGCTGGCCGCGCCGACCTTCCTGCCCGCCTTCATCCTCGGCATCGTCACGGTCGGCGCCGGATGGTTCCTGCTGGCGCCGGGCATGGGCGCCGGTTGGGCGGCATCAAAACTTCCCAATCCCACAAAGGTGCGCGCGCTGAACCTGGTGGCGCATACGGTGTTCGCGCTCGGCATGTTTTCGACCGCGCTGCTGATCCGTTAGCTAAAGAAGTCTCGCGTCAGTAGCTCTGGGTCGAACGCCGGGGCGCGGGTTTCCTGGTCGGAGCGCCTTCCGGCTTCGGCGCTGCCGCAATCGGCGCAGGCCGTGCCAGCTTCGGCTTGAACGGCGCCATGCCTTGCCGGGCCAGTTCGTCGGCGCGCTCGTTCTCCGGATGGCCGGCATGACCCTTCACCCAGTACCAGGTCACCTTGTGGCGCCGGTTGGCCTCATCCAGCGCCTGCCAGAGCTCGCCATTCTTGACCGGCTTCCTGTCGCCGGTCTTCCAGCCGTTCTTCTTCCAGCCATGGATCCATTTGGAGATGCCGTCCATGACGTATTTGCTGTCGGTGTAAAGGTCGACCGTGCAAGGTTCCTTCAGCGCATTGAGCGCGGTGATGGCGGCGAGCAGCTCCATGCGGTTGTTGGTGGTCTCGGCCTCGCCGCCGTACAGTTCCTTGATGACGCCGTTGTAGCGCAGCACGGCGCCCCAGCCGCCCGGCCCGGGATTGCCCGAGCAGGCGCCGTCGGTGAAGATCTCGATCTTTTTGTTCATGTCAGCCCGTATTCGGATGGCGACCTGATCGCGCGGTGGAAGCGCATGCGGCGAATATATTCGGTCGGGTCGCGCTTCATCACCAGCCCGCCATCCGGAATGGTCAGCCAGTCATAGAGGCGGGTCAGCATGAAGCGCAGCGCCGAGCCGCGCGCCAGCATCGGCATAGCCGCCTTCTCGTCGTTTCCAAGCGGCCGCACCGACTGGTAGCCGGCGAGCAGCGCCGTACCCTTGGTCAGGTTGAAGGAGAAATCCTTCTCGAAGCACCAGGCGTTGAGGCAGGTGGCGACGTCGTAGGCATAGAGATCGTCGCAGGCGAAATAGAAGTCGATCAGCCCGGACAGCTTCTCGCCGAGGAAGAACACATTGTCCGGGAACAGGTCGGCGTGGATGATGCCTTGCGGCAGGCCGGTCGGCCAGTTGCGCTCGAAATCGGCGAAGTCGGCATCGACCTCCGCGGCAAGGCCCGGCTCGACCTCGTCAGCGCGGTCGCGCGAGGCCGCCCAGAGCTTGCGCCAGCCGTCGATCGCTAGCGCGTTCGGCCTTCTCATCTGAAAATCCTGGCCGGCGAGATGCAGCCCGGCGAGCGCCTTGCCCACTTCCGCGCAATGGGCGGCGGTCGGGCGCCTGAGCGACAGGCCTTCGAGGAAGGTGATGACGACGGCGGGCCGGCCGGCGAGCGTGCCGATGACGGTGCCGTCATGCGCCGTGACCGGCAGCGGGCAGGAAATGCCTTTCCTGGCGAGATGCCCCATCAGGCCGAGAAAGAACGGCAGGTCGGCCTTGTCGACGCGCTTCTCATAAAGCGTCAGGATGTAGGAGCCGGTCGAGGCGTGGACCAGGAAATTGGAATTCTCGGTACCCTCGGCGATGCCCTTGTAGGAAAGCAATTCCCCCACCGGATAGGCTTTGAGGAATGCGGTCAACTCGCCTTCATTGACGTCGGTGTAGACGGCCATCCTGTTTCACGCCGCTCCATTGACGAAGGCCATGTCGGCCGCCGTCAGTTCGACATCGCGCAGCACCCGCATCACCGGAAAATCCTCCGTTTCCGTGGCCGTGATGGCCAGGTCGATGGTGACGTCGAAGCGCTGCCGGAACGCGTCGATGATCTCGTCGACGATGATCTCCGGCGCCGAGGCGCCGGCCGACAGACCAAGCGTCCTGATCCCGGCGATCTCATCCCACGGAATTTCGGCGGCGCGCTGCACGAGAAGCGACATGGTGGCGCCGGCGCGCTCCGCCACTTCGACAAGACGACGCGAATTGGACGAATTGGGCGCCCCGACAATGAGGAACAGATCGGCACCGGCAGCCGTCTCCTTCACCGCTTCCTGGCGGTTGGTGGTAGCGTAACAAATCGATTCGGCCGCGGCCGCGTGCAGTTCGGGAAACCGCTCCTGGAGCGCCCGGATGATGCCGGCGGTGTCCTCGACCGACAAGGTCGTCTGGGTGACGAAGCCCAGCGCCGAAGCGTCGACGGGCACGAAGCGCGCGGCGTCGGCCTCGGTCTCGATCAGCGTCACGGCGCCTTCCGGCAACTGGCCCATCGTGCCGATCACTTCCGGGTGACCGGCGTGGCCGATCAGAAGCACATGGCGGCCGAGCCGCTGGTGGCGCATCGCCTGCTTGTGCACCTTGGAGACGAGCGGACAGGTGGCATCGAGATAGAAGAGATTGCGCGCCTCGGCATCCGCCGGCACCGATTTCGGCACGCCATGCGCGGAAAACACCACGGGCGACTGGCGATGCTCCGGCGGGATCTCGGACAATTCCTCGATGAAGACGGCGCCGAGGCTCTGCAACCCTTCGACGACATATCGGTTGTGCACGATCTCGTGGCGGACATAGACCGGCGCGCCGTATTTCTTCAGCGCCAGCACGACGATCTGGATGGCGCGGTCGACACCGGCGCAGAAGCCGCGCGGCTGGCAGAGCCTGATCGTGAGCGGTGGCTTTTTCTCAATCATGAATTCTGGCCGGTTAAGTCGGAAACTATCTCTTTGTTTTGACGCAATTCCGGACGGAAAACCGCTCACACTTTTCTTGGAATTGCTTCACGCGAAATGAGGTGCGCACCCCTGCCCTGTCAAGAGCGTGGGCTTTACGCTTCCTTCGCCGGGCGGCGCAGCCTCAGGATCAGCACGGCGGCGAGAGCCGCGGCCAGCCCGTACCAGGTGACGGCGTACTGCAAATGGTTGTTCGGCAGATCGATGATGGTGACGCCGCCGACCGGCAGCCCGCCGGGATTCGGCGTCTTGTCGGCGTCGATGAAGAACGGCACCAGCACGAACCCCGCCGGCAGGCCGGCGGTCGCCGCCATGACATCGCGGTCCTTCCAGTAGAAGATGTTCTTGGCGACATCGTTGTCTGGAAGCATCATCGATGGTTTGCCCGGCAGCGGGTTGCGCGCAAGCCCGGTCACCGTCACCTTGCCGGCGACCTCGCCCTGTCGGCGCTTGGCCGGATCCTTGAGGTCATAGGGAACGAAGCCGCGGTTGACGAGCACGAAGCGGCCGTCCTCGAGTTGCAGGGGCGCGTAGACGTTGAAGCCGCTTTCGCCTTCCCAGGTGGAAAAGAAATGCCGTTCGCCCTGGTGCAGGAAGGTGCCCGTCACCGTCACGGGGACGTAGTCGACGTCATGGGAAGCAGCGAATTCTCTCTCGACGTCCGTCAGCGGCAACGGCGCCGAATGCGTGCGCTTGTCGATGGTCGCGAGCAGGCCTTCCTTCCAGTGCAGGCGCTGGACCTGCCAGGTGCCGAGCCCGATCAGGATGGCGAACAGGACAAGGCCGAGGCCGATGAGCAACGCCGAACGCGGCCGCGAACGGCCGGCCGCCGAACCGGTCGCCTCGGTCATTCGTGGGATTCCAGCCTGCCCTCGGAGGCTTTCTTCGAGTACTGCAAGGTGATCAGCACGCCCTTGATCAGGCGCAGCGCCGTCAGGCAGAGCACCAGCGCCAGCGGTATCCATAAGATGAAGTGCAGCCAGAGCGGCGGGCTGAACGTCACCTCCATCCACAGCGCAAGGCCGACGACGAGGAAGCCGATGATCAGGATGACGAACACCGCAGGTCCGTCGCCAGCATCGGCGAAGGAATAGTCGAGCCCGCAATTGTAGCAGCGCTTGCCGACGGTGAGGAAACCCGAGAACAGCTTGCCCTCGCCGCAGCGCGGGCAGCGGCCATGCAGGCCCGCCGAGATCGGGTCGATGGGGGGCCAGATCGCCTTGTCTTCGCTCATACCGGCACCGTAGACCCTTTCGCTCAAAAAGATAAGGCGGCCACGCCGCCGCGGCCGCCCGTTGCTCTAAGCCAATTCCGCGAAAGCTGTTATGCGCCTTTCCCGGAATTGCCTTTATCAGTGGCCTTCGATCAGCGCCCCGTTCGACGCCCAGACATAGATGGCGCTGAACAGGAACAGCCACACCACGTCGACGAAGTGCCAATACCAGGCGGCCGCCTCGAAGCCGAAATGCTGCTTCGGCGTGAAGTCGCCGCGCATGGCGCGCACCAGGCAGACGAGCAGGAAGATCGTGCCGATGATGACGTGGAAGCCGTGGAAGCCGGTCGCCATGAAGAAGGTGGCGCCATAGATCGATTCCTTGAACGCGAAAGGCGCGTGCATGTACTCGTAGGCCTGCACCATGGTGAACAGCATGCCGAGGCCGACGGTCAGCACCAGGCCGTTGACCAGGCCCTTGCGGTCGCCATGCAGCAGCGCGTGGTGTGCCCAGGTCACCGTCGTGCCCGACAGGAGCAGGATGATGGTGTTGTAGAGCGGCAGGTGGAAGGGATTGAGGACCTCCATGCCCTTCGGCGGCCAGACGCCGCCGGTGAAGGCGGTGCGGGCGTACTGTTGGGCCTCGCCCGGGAACAGGCTGGCGTCGAAGAAGGCCCAGAACCAGGCGACGAAGAACATCACCTCGGAGGCGATGAACATGATCATGCCGTAGCGCAGGTGAAGCGACACGACGCGCGTGTGGTAGCCCTCGTGCGCTTCCTTGATGGTGTCCGACCACCAGGCGAACATCGTGTAGAGCACGATGATCATGCCGATGAAGAACAGCCACGGATTGGCGATGTTGTGGCCGAAGACCGGGAAGTTGCCGCCCTTCAGATACTGCATCAGGCAGACGCCGCCAATGGCGGTGACAAGCGCGCCGACCGAACCCAGGAAAGGCCAGGGGCTCGGGTTGACGAGATGGTAGTCGTGTTGTGGTTTTGCGTGCGCGTCTGCCATATCAACCCCCGAGGCTTGCTTCGGAATCTGGAACTTTGTTGCTGCTGCCAGCGGCCGGCGCCGACGAGGCGACCGGCTGTTTCTTTTCGATCGGGAACATCGTGTAGGACAGGGTGATGGTCTTCAAGTCCTTGAGTTCCGGCACGTTGACGATGTCTGGATCGACATAGAACACGACCGGCATGTCCAGCGTCTCGCCGGGCTTCAGCGTCGTGTCGGTGAAGCAGAAGCACTCCACCTTGTTGAAATAGGCGCCGGCCATTTCCGGCTGCACGTTGAACGAGGCGCGGCCGGTGATGGAGCGGTCGAACTTATTGGTGGCGCTGTAATGCGCCTGCGTCGTCTCGCCGATCTTGATCGTCACGGAACGAGCGACGGGCTCGAACTGCCACGGAATGCCGTTGGTGTTGGCGTCGAAGCGGATGGTGATGTCACGGTTAAGCACGCGCCCGGCATATTGCTTCTCGGCGCGCTGCGTGGTGCCGCCATAGCCGGTGACCTGGCAGAACATCTTGTAGAGCGGCACGGCAGCGTAGGCCATGCCGACCATGCCGGTGAAGAAGGCAAGGCAGACGGCGGCGACGATGCCGTTGTTCAGCTTGCGGGACTTGCTCGGTTCCCCCCCCATCAGCCGCCTCCCAACAGGCCCGAGCCGGTCAGGCTGGCGCCCTGGTGGCCGAAGCGCACGATCGTGGCGGCGTAGAAGATGACGACCAATGCCGCCAGCGCGACAGCGATGGCGATGGACCGGTTGCGGCGCGCCTTCTGCTGGCGTTCGGTCAACGTGACCAGTTCGAGCTTCTTGTCGGCCACGGTCATGCTCCCCCCATCATGAGGGCGCGCCCGACCACGCAGTCGACGAGATAGGCGGCGAAGATGGCGAACAGATAAAGCAGCGAGTAGCCGAAGAGCGCCTTGGCCGGCTTCATCGCGCGATCGCCGTCGGTCATGCCCAGCACTTTCCAGGCATACCAGACGAAGCCCGCGCCGAGGACGGCCGCGACGACGCCATAGCCGGCCGTGGTGTAGCCGAGCGCCCAAGGCAGCACGCCGACCGGCGCCAGGATCAGCGCATAGGCAAAGATCTGCCGCCGGGTCGAGGCCTGGCCTGCGACATTCGGCATCATCGGGATGCCGGCGCGGGCGTAGTCGTCGGACTTGAACAGCGCCAGCGCCCAGAAATGCGGCGGCGTCCACAGGAAGATGATCAGGAACAGGATCACGCTTTCGAGGCTGACCGATCCGGTCACGGCGGCCCAGCCGATCACCGGCGGAATAGCGCCGGCAGCGCCGCCGATGACGATGTTCTGCGGCGTCCAGCGCTTCAGCCACATGGTGTAGACGACGGCGTAGAAGAAGATGGTGAAGGCAAGAAGCGATGCCGATAGCCAGTTGACCAGCACGCCGAGCGTCATCACCGACAGCACCGACAGCACCAGGCCGAATGTCAACGCCTCGCCCGGCGTGACGCGGCCGGCCGGCACCGGGCGGGAAGCTGTCCTGGTCATCACGGCGTCGATATCGGCGTCGTACCACATGTTGAGCGCTCCGGAAGCGCCCGCGCCAATGGCGATAGCCAGGATGGCGATCATCGCCAGCAGCGGATTGATGGCGACCGGGGCCGCGACAAGGCCGACAAAGGCGGTGAAGACGACCAGCGACATGACGCGCGGCTTCAGCAGGGCGAAGAAATCGCCCGCTGTTGCTTCCGATATGCGAAAGCCCGCGTCCTTCATCAATCTGTCGTCGGCAAGGGCCATGCGTACTTAGCGTCCAATGTTGCGTTGGCAAGATCGCCGGGGCTTGCCGGCGACCTCGCTTGCGTCGGGCTGCTGCCTTACTTGATCTTTGGCAGCTGTTCCCACTGGTGGAACGGCGGCGGCGAAGGCAGCTGCCATTCGAGCGTGGTGGCACCCTCGCCCCACGGATTGGCGCCCGCGACGCGCTTCTTCTGGAAGGCCTCGAACACGCCGTAGAGGAAGATCGCGACGCCGACGGCCGCGATGTAGGAGCCGTAGGACGAGATCATGTTCCAGCCGGCGAACGCGTCAGGATAGTCGACCGTGCGGCGCGGCATGCCGGCGAGGCCGAGGAAGTGCTGCGGGAAGAAGATCAGGTTGACGCCGACGAAGGTGACCCAGAAGTGGGTGTTGGCGATCACCGGCGAGTACATGTAACCGGTCATCTTCGGGAACCAGTAGTACCAGCCGGCGAAGATCGCGAACACGGCGCCCAGCGACAGCACGTAGTGGAAGTGGGCGATCACGAAATAAGTGTCGTGCAGCGACCGGTCGAGGCCGGCATTGGCCAACTGAACGCCGGTGACGCCACCGATGGTGAACAGGAAGATGAAGCCCAGCGCCCACAGCATCGGCGGCTTGAAGGAGATCGAGCCGCCCCACATGGTGGCGATCCAGGAGAAGATCTTCACGCCGGTCGGAACCGCGATGACCATGGTGGCGAACACGAAGTAGCGCTGCGTGTCGAGCGACAGGCCGGTCGTGTACATGTGGTGCGCCCAGACGATGAAGCCGACCGCGCCGATCGCGACCATGGCGTAGGCCATGCCGAGATAACCGAAGACGGGCTTCTTCGAGAAGGTCGAGACGATGTGGCTGATGATGCCGAAGCCCGGCAGGATCAGGATGTACACTTCGGGGTGGCCGAAGAACCAGAACAGGTGCTGGAAGAGCAGCGGGTCACCGCCCTGATCCGGCACGAAGAAGGCGGTGCCGAAGTTACGGTCGGTGAGCAGCATGGTGATGCCGCCCGCCAGGACCGGCAGCGAGAGCAAGAGCAGGAAGGCGGTGATCAGCACGGCCCAGGCAAACAACGGCATCTTGTGCAGCGTCATGCCGGGAGCGCGCATGTTGAAGATGGTGGTGATGAAGTTGATGGCGCCGAGGATCGACGACGCGCCGGCGATGTGGATCGAGAGGATCGCCAGATCCATCGCGGGGCCGGGCTGGCCGGAGGTCGAAAGCGGCGGGTAGATCGTCCAGCCGCCGCCGACACCGAAGGCGCCTGGCGCGCTCGGCACGAACATCGAGGAGAGCAGCAGGATGAAGGCCGGAGGCAGCAGCCAGAAGGAGATGTTGTTCATGCGCGGGAAGGCCATGTCCGGCGCGCCGATCATGATCGGCACCATCCAGTTGGCGAAGCCACCGATGAGCGCGGGCATGACCATGAAGAAGATCATGATCAGGCCGTGCGCGGCGCCGAAGGCATTGTACATGCTCTTGCCGCCATCGATGGCGGCGTCGCCCTGCATGCCGTAGACCATCTGCGCCAGACCGCTGAAGATCTGAATGCCCGGCTCCTGCAGCTCCATGCGGATGGCGACCGAGAGCGCGCCGCCGATGATGCCGGCCATGATCGCGAAGATCAGGTAGAGCGTACCAATGTCCTTGTGATTGGTCGAGTAGACCCAGCGGACCCAGCCATGCGGCCTGTGGTCGTCGTGATCGTGAGCTGCAGCCTCTGCCATGTTCCGCTCCGTTCCCTAAATCTTGCTAACCCGCGGCATCAGTTGCCGGCGGCCGCTACCTTGTTGGTACCATCGATCTCGGCCATCAGCGCCTTGTTGGCGGCGGGCACGTCGGTCTTGGCCGTCTCCAGCCAGGTCTTGAACTGCGCATCGGAAACGACGCGGACCGCGATCGGCATGAAAGCGTGGTCCTTGCCGCAGAGCTGCGAGCACTGGCCATAGTAGAGGCCCTCCTTCTCCGCCTTGAACCAGGTCTCGTTGGTGCGGCCGGGAACGGCGTCCATCTTGATACCGAAGGACGGCACGGCGAAGGAGTGGATGACATCGGTCGCAGTGATCAGCACGCGGGTCGTGGTGTTGACCGGCACAACCAGCTCGTTGTCGACCGCGAGCAGGCGCGGATAGAGGGCACGATCCTCCTTACCGGCCTTGGCGCGGTCGCCATCCTGCAGAACCGCCGAATTGAACGAGAAGGTCTTGTCGACCTGGTACTCGTAATCCCAGTTCCACTGGTTGCCGGTCGCCTTGACGGTGAGCTTGGCCTCTTCCGGCGGCGTGTACTGCGCGGTGAGCAGTTGGAAGGAGGGAATGGCGATGAGCAAGAGCACGATCACCGGCCCGACCGTCCAGATCACCTCGATCAGCGTGTTGTGGCTGGTCTTTGACGGCACCGGATTGGCGCTGGCGCGGAACTTGACGATACAGACCAGCAAGAGCACCAGCACCAGAACGGTGATCGGGACGATGAACCACATGGTGTAGTTCCCGAACCGCTCGATCTGCCGCATCATGTCAGTGGCCGGAGCCTGGAAGCTCACCTCCCATTCCCGCGGCTGGTCGGCACGGGCCGCAGCACCGGAGAAGAGCACGGCCGAAGCTGCCGTACCTGCCAAGAATTTAGCGCTTGCCAGGAATTTCCTCATCGCCCTCTCGTCTCCCACTTCCCGCGATCTTGTCGCACCAATAGCGGACGATGCCGGGATTGGGAATCCCGGTCTGTCCCTGGGTGGTTCAAACCATACTCTTTTTCCCTCCGCAAGAAAGGAGCGGAGGAAACCGTGCGGCATTTTTGCGCGCAGCCCGAAGGCCGTGTTCGGCGCTCGCGATGCTATATGCCGGGCGGCCCCAATTCGGGCGAATTTGCTTTGGAAAAGCACGCAATTGCCGGTATCGGGGCGCACCGGCGACGGTCTCGTCCTTTACTTGGCCCGGGCGCAGCTTAAAGTGCCGTGATTCGCAATGGAGCCGTCATGACTTCCTGGCTTTCGAGAACCTTGGCGAAGGTCGTTCTTGCCGTCGCCTTGCTCGGCGTCGGCATAGCCGTTGGCGCCGCCGCCTCGCCGAACAACGCCACGCCGCCCAGCGGCACGGTGAAGTCGACGCATGGCGCATGGTCGATCATCTGCGATACGCCGGCGGGCGCGACCTCCGAGCAATGCGTGATGATGCAGAATGTCGTCGCCGAGGATCGTCCTGAAATGGGCCTTTCGGTCGTGGTGCTGCGCACCGCCGACAACAAGGCCGAGATCCTGCGCGTGCTGGCGCCGCTCGGCGTTCTCCTGCCCAACGGCCTTGGTCTCAATGTCGACGGCAAGGATATCGGCCGCGCCTATTTCGTGCGCTGCTTCCAGGATGGCTGTTATGCCGAGGTGATCCTCGAAAAGCCACTGCTCGACACGCTGAAGAGCGGCACCTCGGCCACCTTCATCGTCTTCCAGACGCCTGAAGAAGGCATCGGCATTCCCGTCGACCTCAAGGGCTTTGCGGAAGGCTTCGCCGCCCTACCTTGATCTTGCCGTCCATGCGCAGCGGCCGTCCCTCATGCCGAGGCGCGGTGGTGATGCGGCTGACGGCCAGGAGGCTTGATGCGCGCGACGCTGTCCATTTCCATTGCAGGTCTGGCGCTGGCCTGCGCGGCCTCGGCAGTCCGGGCCGAGGATGCCGAAATCCTCCAGCCGCCGGACCCCGCGACGGTTCTCGATATCGCCAAGGGCTTCGGTTCGGCCAGGATGGACAAGGACGACAATGGCGACCCGATGATTTCCGGCCGCGTCGAGGGCGTCAAATACCTGATCTATTTCTACGGCTGCGAAGACCACGAGAACTGCAAGTCACTGCAATTCTCGACCGGCTACACCGATCCGCTGACCGCCGACCAGGCCAATGCCTGGAACGCAAAATACCGCTGGGTGAAGGCCTATTCGGGCGACGGCTCGAATTTCAAGATGGATGTCAGCTTCGCCGGCGGCATCACCAGGGCCAATCTCGAGGAACAGTTCTCCAACTGGAACGCGATGGCCGGCAACATCAGGGACTTCGTCGACGGCAGGTGACGGCGTCGCAATCGCCGACTTCACCTCTTGGCGATTGTGCGACGGCAGCTTCGCGCCTACATCCGGTGCAAGATTTGTTTCCACGAATGGATTAGCCATGAACAGCCTGATCGGCCAATTCGACATTTCCGATGATCGCGTCAAGGAGATCGTCACCGAGACCATCAAGGGCGCCGATGACGGCGAGCTGTTCCTCGAATACAGCGAGAGCGAGGCGCTGATGTTCGACAATGGCCGGCTGAAGACGGCCAATTTCAACACCGATCAGGGGTTCGGCCTGCGCGCCGTGGCCGGCGAGGCCAGCGGCTACGCGCATTCCAGCGACCTTTCCGAGGCTTCGCTGCTGCGCGCGGCCGATGCCGTGTCGGCGGTCAAGGGCGGTTATTCCGGCACATTGGCAGGAGCGCCCGCCCGCACCAACCGCCACCTCTATGGCGACGAGAACCCGATCCCCTCGCCGTCCTTCGAGGCCAAGGCCAAGCTGCTGCAGGAGATCGACGGCTGGCTGCGCGCGAAGGATACGCGCGTGCGCCAGGTGACGGCCTCGCTCGCCGCCTCCTGGCAGCATGTCGAGATCGTGCGCGGCGACGGCCAGATCGTGCGCGACATCCGCCCGCTGGTCCGCATCAACGTGTCGGTCGTGGTCGGCAGCGGCGACCGGCAGGAGAGCGGCTCCTACGGCATGGGCGGCCGCAAGAGCTTTGGCGAGTTCGTCAGCGAGGAAAGCTGGAAGCATGCGGCAAGCGAGGCGCTGCGGCAGGCGCTGGTCAACCTCGAGGCGGTTCCAGCGCCGGCGGGCACGTTCGACATCGTGCTGTCCAGCGGCTGGCCGGGCGTGATGCTGCACGAAGCGGTCGGCCACGGACTGGAGGGCGATTTCAACCGCAAGAAGACATCGGCCTTCGCCGGCCTGATGGGGCAGCAGGTGGCGGCGAAGGGCGTCACGGTTGTCGACGACGGCACCATCCCCGAGCGGCGCGGCTCGCTCACCGTCGACGACGAAGGAACGCCGTCGGCGCGCAACGTGCTGATCGAGGACGGCAAGCTCGTCGGCTACATGCAGGACCGCCAGAACGCCCGGCTGATGGGCATGAAGGCAACGGGCAACGGAAGGCGCGAGGGCTATGCGCACCAGCCGATGCCCCGCATGACCAACACCTACATGACCTCCGGCGACATGGAGCCGGAAGAGATCATCGCCTCGGTCAAGAACGGCATCTACGCCGTCTCCTTCGGCGGCGGTCAGGTCGACATCACGTCCGGCAAGTTCGTGTTCGGCTGCACCGAAGCCTATATGATCGAGAACGGCAAGGTGACGCAGCCGATCAAGGGCGCGATGCTGATCGGCAACGGTCCGGACGCCATGCACCGCGTCAGCATGGTCGGCAACGACATGAAGCTCGACAACGGCATCGGCATGTGCGGCAAGGCCGGACAGGGCGTGCCGGTGGGCGTCGGCCAGCCGCATCTGCGGATGGACCAGATGACGGTGGGCGGGACCAGGGTTTGAGCGCGTGAACGCCGGAAAGGCTACGATGTCAGCTTCTGAAAAACTTTACGATGAGCGTCTCGGCCAAGGGGCCGAATGAGGTGCGTTCGAAGCTCTCGCCAGGGTTTTCGGCAACCCAGCCGAAGGATGTTTTTGGCTCCCTCCCATTCGAGGGCACCCCGAAGACAGTGGCAGAGATGGACGCGAGTGTCCTCGCTGAGGCACTGCGCCGTGCTCGCGTTTGAGCGCGTCGGCATCTTCCGGTAGCATTCGCTAAACGATAATTTTCGGCCGGTTGCCATTGCCCATGCCGAAATCCAAGATCGTCATCCTGACGGCGGCTGCGACCTGTTCGCGGCGGTCGGCACCAGTGGCAGCGTCTATCCAGCGGCCGGTTTCATCAAGGAGGCCGCGCCGCAGGGGCCCTGACGGTCGAGTTCAACCTCAAATGCGCCGCTTGGGCGTCCCCTTTCCACGAGCAACTGGAAGGCCCAGCGACCCAAGTGGTGCCGGCATTCGTAGAACGTATTCTTGGCAAGGGCTGAGTTTCAAGCAAGGGCTGGTGCCTGAATTTTTCGGTTTGAAGAGCCGTCGCCACCTTGATGAGGACACAATCATGTTAGGACGTTATTAATTATTTAATAGCCGGGACGGCGTTTGCGCGTTACGCAATGCCAGTTCCTCTCGATGCGGTGGTGTTGGCAATGCGGCGTTCCCCTTGCGTCCTGACTTCCTCTCTCCTCCTTGGCATTGTTTCGTTGGTTGGCGCGACCTCGTTTGAGGTAGGCCCCGCTGCAGCCCAGTCGACATGGTTCACGCAACCTGCCGCCGGCGCCAGTTCCGCCGCAGTCGGCGGCAGCACCAGCGTCCCGTATGGCTGGCTCGATTTCTGTCATCGCCGGCCGAAGGAATGCAAGGTTCCTGCCCTGCCGGCCGCCAGCGTCAAGCTGACCGCGCGGAACATGAGCATCCTCAAGCGGGTGAACCAGAAGGCGAACCGCTCCATCAAGCCGGTGAGCAACTACGACCACTGGGGCACGATGATGGACCACTGGGATTATCCCGTGGACGGCAAGGGCGATTGCAAGATCTACGCGCTCTACAAGCGCAAGCTTCTTCAGGAAGCAGGATTTCCCCGACAGGCATTGCTGATGACGGTGGTTCGCGACCTGCATAACGAGGGCCACACCATCCTGACGGTGAAGACCGACAAGGGCGATCTCGTGCTGGACAATCTGGTCGACGAGGTTAGGCCGTGGAACGCGACCGGCTATTATTTCCTGAAGCGGCAGTCGCAGCAGAACCCGAACACCTGGGTTTCGATCAACCAGCGGGGTGGCACGGCGAAGCGGCTCACTCCGAGCTCATAGGCCGAATTATCCGCCTGTCCCGTACAGCCAGCATCGGCTGAAGCGCCGCGAGCCAGCGATCTCTTGATTTGCAGGCGATGAGCCAGGAAATCCCGGCCCATCAACGGAGAATTGCTGTTCAACCCCTGCCGCTATTGTTTGCAGGGCGGCTCGCCAGGGTTGCCGCAGGCGAATTTCTTGTTGTTACCCTGCGGCGGCTGTGCCTTGGGCTGTTGTGGCAGACGCCGCTCCTGAGCGTTTGGATTTTCCTGAAGCTTGAGCTGGCGCTGCACATTCTCGTTCGGCCGGTTGACCTTGAAGTTGCGCTGGACGTTGACTTCGGGGCCGACGGAGCCTTCTTCGTTCTGCGGCCTGCGGAACTTCCTGGCCCCGTCGTTCCCGCCGGCGGAGCCCTGATTCTCGCCGGAGAAGACATCCGGATTGTTCTTCCTGAGCCGCTTCTGCATACTCGGCCCATTGTCGGCCGGCTCACCATTGACGGTCGGCAGTCTGCGGAACTTCTTGACGTTCCCGCCGATCGAGCCCTGGTCGGAGAATACGTCCGGATTGTTCTTCCTCAGGTGCTTCTGCACGCTCGGCCGGTTGTCAGCCGGCTCACCATTGACGGTCGGCAGCTTGCCGAATTTCCTGCCTTTGTCGTTTCTGTTGGCCGAGCCCTGATCGCCCGGTTCGACGATGGACTGGCCGGCTGACAAATCCTTGCGCATCAGCCTTTTCGGTTTGCCGTTGCCCTGGTCGGACAACGCGTTGGGATTGTTCTTCCTGAATTTTTCCTGTGCGCCGAGTCCCTTATCGGCCGGTAAGCCGTTGACGCTCGGCAGTTTGCGGAATTTCTTGCCCTTCTGCTGATCCGTGCCCTGCACTCCGGTCGCCGCGGCGCCGGCATTTCCCGTCGCCTCCTGGTTGCCCTCCACAATGCCTTGCTTGCCAAGCAGCTTCCTCGACCTGTCGTTGGGCGGATTCTGGCCGTTGAGCACCGGCTTGCCGTTGACGAGCGGCAGCGTTTTGCCATCGGCTCCCGGCAAGGCGTGGTCGGTTCCGAGCTTGCGGGTGGACAGGTTCTTCGACAGCGGACCCGCAGCACCAGGCTGCTGGCCCTGCGTCACACCCTGACCGGGCTTCAGCGGCAAGGCGCCCTGATTCTGGTTGAACTGGGCCTGACCGGATACGGCCGCCCTCTTCTTCAAGAGCGGCGGCAGCGCGACCCTGGCCGCCAGCGCCGCGCCGGTACCGATGGCAGCTCCGGTCATTTTCTGGCCGGTGGTGAGGCCGCCCTCGGCATTGCCGTTTGGCTGATTGGCGGTCTCGTTGCGGATCGTGGTGTTGTTGATGTTGTTGATGACGGCCGTGTTGTGGATGTTGTTGAAAATGATGTTGTCCGGCGGCGGCACGATGTCACGTGGCGGCCTGACCCAGACCGGCACGGGGACGAAGACCGGCGTCGGCAGGACGTAAACATCGACCGGCGGCGGAGGCGGCGGCAGCACGACAAAATCCGGCGGCGGAGGCGGCAGGAATATCACGTCGACCGGCGGCGGAGGCTCGAAATCGAAATCGGGATCGTCGAAATAGAGCACCGGCCTATCGACATAGACGATTTCCTCCTCAGGCGGCGGCGGCACATCGTACACGATAACTGTGAAGCTCGCCGGTGGCTCGAGCTCGGCGTCGAAATGCTCCAGCCGGCGCCGCGCGTCCCAGGCATGCGGCCCGTGCGGATAGCGTTCGAGATAGGACCAATAGGCCTCGGGCGTGTCCCGCAGCCATGTTTCACGCCAGGTGATCGCCTCGCGCCGCGCCGCGATGATGGCGCGGACGCGTTTGGCCATTGGGTCGTGCGGATAGGCGGCGATGAAATCATCGTAACCGCGCATCGTGTCGCGATCGAGTGCCGCGAGATAGGCGTCGTGCGCGTTGAAGTCGCGGATCGCCCTGGTCCGGTTAGTCCGTTCTTCGACCTCGGAAACCTTCGGCGGCGGCGCGTCCGGAGCGCGCTCGAAGAAGACGAAAGGCGCATCGATCTTCGAGACATCCCATGGGATTTCGGCGCCCTGCGTCACCTCGTTGACGCGCAGCCGCGTGCGGTCGAAAACCTCATCGAGCGACAAGCCGCCGTCGCGCATCATCTCGGCGAGCGCCTGGGCATAGGCGCCGTATGGGCCCTTGCCTTCCGGCGCAACCGTTCCGGGAGCGGCGTTGAACGCGATCAGCATATTGGGGTCGGGGTCGACCAGCGCCAGCCCGCTGGCCAGCGGCTGGCTCATTTTTGGAAGGGCATTCGGCCGAGCCGCGTCGAGGACGACTATATTGACCTTCGTCGGCAGTCCGGCCAGCGACTTGGTGATATCGGAGAGCCGCATGGCCTGGAGCGGCACGTCGGCCGGATTGGCGATCTGGGCATCGACCGGCAGGAAGTAGTTCTCGCCTTCGAACTGCACCCCCCGGCCGGCGAGGTACACGAAAACGGTAGCGTCCGGACCGGCGGCGGAAACTTTCGCAAGGAAATCACGCAGCGCGCCGCGCAGCGATTCCTGGTCGACGTCGCGGGCGCCAACCACGTCGAAGCCTGCCGCCTGCAAGGTCTGCGCGATCAGACCTGCGTCGTTCGCGGAGGTGACCAGCGCATCGGAGGGATAGGCGGCGTTGCCGATGACGAAAGCGAGACGTTTCTGCTGTTGCGCGAGCACACCGGTCGCGGACGCGACGGTGAACGCGATGAGAACAACGAGAAGACCGATGACTTTCCGAAGCGAGAGCATAGCAATTCGCCATCCGTGTTCGCCGTCCATCTCCATGCGATAACGCCGGGGAGGCAGGAATGTTTCCCTAACAGCGAAATTAAGATCCGGCAAAAAGGCGGCTTTAGGGCGCGATTTCACCGAAAGAACAGAGACTTCACAATTTTTCCAGCGAACCTCCGGCAGCCGACTATCGCCGCCGCTTCGGCTTCTCCAGCAAGGCCACGGCCTCGACATGCGGCGACCACAGGAACTGGTCGATCGGGGTGACACTTTTCAGCGTGTAGCCGCCGTCGAGAAGGATGCGCAAATCCCGCGCCAGCGTCACCGGATTGCAGGACACGGCGGCGACAAGCGGCACGTCGGAGCGGGCGATCTGCTTGGACTGATCCTCGGCGCCGGCGCGTGGCGGGTCGAAGACCAGGCCGTCGAAGGCGTTCAACTCCTTGAAGGTCAGCGGCCTGCGGAACAGGTCTCGGCGTTCGCTGGTCACCCGCTTCAGGCCGGTGGCGAAGCGGTAGGCGCGATCGAGCGCGGCAAGTCCCGCGGCTTCGCCCTCGACGGCGTGAACCTCGGATTTCGCCGCCAGCCGGAGCGCGAAGCTGCCGCAGCCGGCAAACAGATCCGCGACCTTCCTGGCGCGCGACAGATGCTGGCCGACGAGACCGGCCATCGCCTGCTCGGCGGCTTCCGTCGCCTGCAGGAAGGCGCCGGGCGGCAAGGCGACCGCGACCGATCCGAACTGCACCACCGGCTTCTTCGGCTCGACAACGATCTCACCGTCGACGGAAAGCCGCGCCAGACCTTCGGCCATGACGAAGTTGGAGGCGATGCGCCGCTGGTGGTCGCCAAGCTTGCCGGCATCATGGACGGCAATGTCGAGGCCGGAAGCGGTGACAGTCACCGTCATATGAAACGCTTTCGGCGTGGCGCAGACCAAGGCGGCCAAGGCGCGCAATTTATCGAGCGCCGCGACGATCGCCGGAAGCGAGATCGGGCATTCCTCGATCGGGATGATCTCCGACGAGAGCGCGCGCACGAAGCCAAGCAGCATGCCGGCCTCGGTGCGCCTGGCGCTGAAGGTGACGCGGCGGCGGCTGCGCGGCGCGCAAGGCACCAGCGCGTCGACCTCGCAAGCGATGCCCTTGGCCTTCAGCGCCTGCACGACCTTCTCGCGCTTCCATTGCTGGTAGGCTTCGGCCTCGTAGTGCTGCAGCGCGCAGCCGCCACATTCGGTGAAATGGCGGCAGGCCGGGTCGATCCTGAGCGGCGAGGCTTCCAGCACCGACATCAGCGTGGCGCGGTCCTTCTGGCGCGCGGCGGTGACCGTCTCGCCGGGCAGGGTGAACGGGACGAACACCTCCCCGCCCTCGGCGTTGGCGATGCCGTCGCCCTGCGAGCCCAGCCTTGCGATGGTGAAGCGTGTGCTCATCGGGAACTTGCATCCTTAATCGCCGCAAGCAGGAACTCGCGGTTGCCGTCGCCGCCTTCGATGGGCGACGGGTGGAGTCCCAGCACACGCCAGCCGGAAATGCCGGCGAGCCAATCGCGCAGATTGCCGGCGATGCGCGCGGCATCGCCCGGATCCTTCAGCATGCCGCCCTTGCCGATCGCCTCGCGTCCGGCCTCGAATTGCGGCTTGACCAGAAGAACTGCCCTGGTGCCCTCGCCCGCCAGTTCAAGCGCCGGCGGCAGCGCCAGCTTGAGCGAGATGAAGCTGACGTCGCAGACAAGGAAATCCGGAACGCGTCCGCCGAGATCGGCTGCCGTCAGATCGCGGGCGTTCACTCTCTCGATCACCGTCACGCGCGGGTCGTCGGCAATATCGGGATGGATCTGGCCATGGCCGACATCGATCGCTGTGACATGCGCCGCGCCGCGTTTCAGCAGCACCTGGGTGAAGCCGCCGGTCGAGGCGCCGATATCGAGCGCCTCGCTGCCGGAAGGATCGAGGCCGAAATGGTCGAGGCCGGCGATCAGCTTCAATGCCGCGCGCGACACATAGGCCTGGGCCGGATCGTCGATGGCGACCACGCAGTCTGGCGCAACGGGCTGGCCGGGCTTGCGGGCAACTGTGCCGTCAACCGTCACCGTGCCGCGCTCGATCGCGTCACGGGCGCGCGAGCGGCTGGCAAACAGGCCGCGCCCGACGAGCAATTCGTCGAGCCGCTGGCGCTGGCTTAATGGCAAAGGGGAACTCATCGGCCTTCATTGGCGAAAGCCGGGCGCGAACGCAATGGGTTTGAATACCGCGCAAGAGGCTGCAGAATGCCGGCACGGCGGGCTGTCGATCGGAGGTGTCGATGCTGAAGGGGACCTGTCATTGCGGCGCGGCTCATTGGACGCTGGACGGCGATCCCGGCGGAATAACCGCCTGCAATTGCACGCTTTGCCGCCGCTACGGCGTGCTCTGGGCCTATGACTATCTCGACGAGCGCATCCGCATCGCCGGGCCGCTGAAGTCCTACACGCGCGCCGAGGTGGCCGAACCCGTGCTGGAAATCCTGTTCTGCCCGACCTGCGCCTGCCTGGTCGCCTGGCGCGGCCTGCGCGCGGCCAAGAACGGCCGCACGCGCATCGCCGTCAATGTCAGGCTGGCGCCGCCCGAGGAGGTTGCCGACCTGCCGATCGACCATTTCGACGGCCTGGACACATTCGACGACCTGCCGCGCGATGGGCGTTGCGTGCGCGACATGCGGTTCTAAAAAACGGTCCGGGAGACGCGACGTTCTACGGCCGGCGTCAGGCCGTCATTGCCGGAGGCTTCCTTGCGCGGCGGTTCAACCGGAGTGGGTGCGACCGGCGTAGCATCCGGCAGCACAACGAGCTGCGGCCTCTGCTTGTAGGAGAAGCCGCCGCGGATGTTACCCGTCTTGGCGGCGACGATATCCAGCACCGCTTTCTCAAGATTGCGGTCGTAACGCGTTTCGGCTGTCGCCGGCGCGGCCATGGCGGCCAGCAAGGCCAGGCCGCAAAGGAACGACTTCATTGTTCTTATCCCCTGCCTAAGACCAAGGTCTTAAAAGGGCGCCGTTGAAAATCGGCCAAGAGACAGGGTAAGCGAAGCGCCAAACGGAAGCGTTAACAAATGGTTAGCGTAGAAAGCCGGCAAACTGATTCAAAAAGCTAACGTCTTGATTCAGGCGCGCTGCGCCTGCACGCCATGACCGAGCGTCGCGAAGACGGTGCGCACGATGCCGGCCGAATCCAGGCCGGCGTCGGCATACATCTTTTCGGGTTTGGCGTGGTCAGTGAAGATGTCCGGCAGCACCAGCGGGCGCACCTTGAGGCCGCTTTCCAGCAAGCCTTCATGCGCGAGGAAATGCAAGACCTGGCTGGCGAAGCCGCCGATGGCGCCCTCCTCGACGGTCACCAGCACTTCATGCGAACGGGCGAGCCGGCGGACCAGATCCTCGTCAAGCGGCTTGGCGAAGCGGGCGTCGGCGACGGTGGTGGAGAGGCCCGCGGCGCCAAGCTCCTCGGCGGCAAACAGGCAATCCTGCAGTCGCGTGCCGAAGGAAAGCAGCGCGACCTTGGTCCCTTCCTTGACGATGCGGCCCTTGCCGATCTCGAGCACCGAGCCGCGCTCCGGCAAGTCGACGCCGACGCCGTTGCCGCGCGGATAGCGGAAGGCGATCGGACCGTCATCATAGGACGCCGCCGTGCGCACCATATGGCGAAGCTCCGCCTCGTCGGCCGCGGCCATGACGACGAAGCCCGGCAGCGTCGCGAGAAAGGTCGTGTCGAAGGCGCCGCAATGGGTGGCACCGTCGGCGCCGACGAAGCCGGCGCGATCGATGGGAAAACGCACCGGCAGTTTCTGGATCGCCACGTCGTGGACAACCTGGTCGTAGGCGCGCTGCAGGAAAGTCGAGTATATTGCGGCAAAAGGCTTGTAGCCTTCGGTGGCCAGCCCCGCGGCAAAGGTCACTGCATGCTGCTCGGCAATGCCGACATCGAAGGTCCGCTTCGGGAACACCTCGCCGAACAGGTCGAGGCCGGTGCCGCTCGGCATGGCGGCGGTGATGGCGACGATGCGCTCGTCCTCGCGCGCTTCCTGGATCAGGCTCTCGGCGAAGACCTTGGTGTAGGCCGGCGCGTTGGCCGGCGCCTTGGCCTGCGCGCCGGTGATGACGTCGAACTTGTTGACGCCGTGATATTTGTCGGCCGCGGCCTCCGCCGGCGCGTAGCCCTTGCCCTTCTGGGTCACGACATGGATCAGCACCGGGCCCTTGCCGTTGTCGCGCACATTCTTCAGCACCGGGATCAGATGCTCCAGATTGTGTCCGTCGATCGGGCCGATGTGGTAGAAGCCGAGTTCCTCGAACAGGGTGCCGCCGGTGACATAGCCGCGCGCATGCTCGACGGCGCGGGTGATGGCGCGGTCGGCGCGCTTGCCGAGATAGGATGTCAGCTTCTTGCCGAAATCGCGCAAGCCCAGATAGGCCTTGCCGGAGGCAAGCCTGGCCAGATAGGCGCTCATGGCGCCGGTCGGTGGCGCGATCGACATGTCGTTGTCATTGAGAATGACGATGAGGCGAGCATCCAGCGCGCCGGCATTGTTCAGCGCCTCGAACGCCATGCCGGCCGACATCGAGCCGTCGCCGATGACGGAAATGACATTGTTGCGGCCACCCGACAGGTCGCGTCCCATGGCCATGCCGAGACCGGCCGAAATCGAGGTCGAGGAATGCGCGGCTCCGAATGGGTCGTATTCGCTCTCGGCGCGCCGGGTGAAGCCGGAGAGACCGCCTTCCTGGCGTAGCGTGCGGATGCGGTCGCGGCGGCCGGTCAGGATCTTGTGCGGATAGGCCTGGTGGCCGACGTCCCAGATCAGCCGGTCGGCCGGGGTGTTGAAGACATAGTGCAGCGCGACGGTCAGCTCGACCACACCGAGGCCGGCGCCGAGATGGCCGCCGGTCTGCGAGACGGCGTCGATGAGCTCGGCGCGGAGTTCCGCGGCAAGCTGCGGCAATGCCCCCTCATCGAGCTTCCGCAGGTCCGCCGGGATGCGGACCTTGTCGAGCAGCGGCGTGTCTGGCTTCACTCGGGCGCGTCCTGCCTCAATTGATCGAACACGGCGCTACCAGCAGATTGCGCCTTAATCATGCGCGGCATAGGCCGCCGCCAGGCGAATGTAAATGCGCGTCAGTGACGCGTGGGTTGAGCGATCCCTAGCTCTCGGGCAAAGGAATGAACTCCTCCTCATCGCCGGGAACGATATCGAAGCGCCCAGTCTTCCATTCCTGCTTGGCCTGTTCGATGCGTTCCTTCGAGGACGAGACGAAATTCCACCAGATGTAGCGCTGGGAACCCAGCGAGGCGCCGCCGAACAGCATGAAATGCGCGCCGCGCTCGGAGGAGACGACGATCTCCTCGCCGGGCTTGAACACCAGAAGCCGCTCGGCCGGAAAAACATCGCCGGCGATCGAGACGTCGCCTTCCAGAGTGTAGATGGCACGCTCCTCGGCATCGGCGGGGATCTGCACGCTGGCGCCCGCCGCCAGGCGCAGATCGGCGTAAAGTGTGTCCGATGCGGTCGCGACCGGCGAGCGCAGGCCGGAGAATTCGCCGATGACGACACGGCCGCTGACGCCCCCGGCATCGATCTCGGGTAAGCGGGCCACCGACGTGTTGGCGAACACCGGGACAATCTCCTCCTTGCCGTCCGGCAGCGCCAGCCAGGTCTGCAGGCCGGAGACCGACATCGGCGCGCCGCGCAGTTCCTCCGGGGTGCGCTCGGAATGAACGATGCCGCGCCCGGCGGTCATCAAGTTCACGTCGCCCGGCGCGATCACCATTTCGGTGCCGAGCGAGTCGCGATGCCTGATCTTGCCGTCGAACAGATAGGTGACGGTGGAAAGCCCGATATGCGGGTGCGGGCGCACGTCAAGCGCGTGGCCGGCGCGAAGGATGGCCGGGCCCATGCGATCAAAGAAGATGAACGGCCCGACCAGGCGGCGTTTTGCCGTCGGCAGGGCGCGGCGCACCTCGAAGCCGCCGATGTCCTTGGCGTTGGGGATGACCATCAGTTCGATCTGGTCGCAGGCGAAGGCATCGCCGGGTTCGGGATCGTTTCCGGGAAAAAAGCTCATGACTATCCTTCAGGCGAAACGCAGCGCCGACCTAGCCTTCGCCTTGGCGGCCTCTTCCTCGCGATTGCGCGGTTCCTGGCTGGTTTCGAGCGAATCGATCAGTTCGCGCGCGGCGGCGGCGATCGCTTCCACGGCGTGATAGAAGGCATGCTCGTTGCGCTTGGACGGTTTCGTCGAGCCGCTCAGCTTGCGCACGAATTGCAGCGCTGCGTCATGCACCTCGTCATTGGTCGCCGGCGGCTCGAAATTGGCCAGGGTCTTGATGTTACGGCACATGGCTTTGAACTCCTTACCTGCTCTTCGCCCCACCTAGCTCTATCTATTCCGCGTCGAGCGGCTCCGTTCCCACCGGCTTGCCGTCGCGCGACAGCCTGATCTTCTCGACCTTGTCCTCGGCCGCCTTCAAGAGCCGGTCGCAATGCGCCTTCAGGGCCTCGCCACGCTCATAGATCTTGATCGACTGGTCGAGCGGTACATCGCCGCGCTCCAAATCGTCGACGATCTTCTCCAGCGCGTCGAGCGCCTGCTCGAAGCTCATCGCCTTGACGTCCTCATTGCCTTCCACTGCCATACCCTATCCCTTCATCAGCCGCCCGACATGGGCGGCGACTGAAAATGCCAGTCCCTGCAGATCGTAGCCGCCTTCCAGCAGGCTGACGAGCCTGTTGGAGCTGTGGCGGCCAGCGCGTTCCATCAACTGGCCGGTCGCCCAGTCGAAATCGTCCTCGGTCAGATTGATCTCGGCCAGCGGATCGCGATGGTGCGCGTCGAAGCCGGCGGAAATGATGATCAGGTCCGGCGCGAACGCGTCGATCGAGGGCAGCACGCGCGACAGGAAGGCGTCGCGGAACATGTCGCTGCCGGTCTGCGGCGCGAGCGGCGCGTTGACGATATTGCCGGCGCCGGTCTCGCTCTTCGCCCCGGTGCCCGGGTAAAGCGGCATCTGGTGGGTCGAGCAGTAGAGCACCGACGGGTCGTCCCAGAAAATGTCCTGCGTGCCGTTGCCGTGATGGACGTCCCAATCGACGATGGCGACGCGCTCGGCCTGATGCTTCTTCTGCGCATAGCGGGCGGCGATGGCCGCCGTGTTGAACAGGCAGAAACCCATCGCCGTAGCCTTTTCAGCGTGATGGCCGGGGGGACGGGCGGCGACGAAGACATTCGAGGCGCGGCCCTCGAAGACATCGTCGACCGCGGCGTTCGCCGCGCCGATCGCCGTCACCGCGGCCTGCCAGCTTTTCGGGCTGGCGCTGGTATCGGCGTCGATCGAGACGATGCCGGTCCGAGGGATGGCGGAGCGCACGCGCTCGACGAAGTCCTCGGGATGCGCATAGAGGATCGTTTTCTCGTCGCCTTCCGGCGCCTTGACGCGGTCGAGCGCCGAAAAAGCCTCATCGTCCAGCACGCGCTCGATGGCGCGCAGGCGGTCGGGCCGCTCGGGGTGGCCGGGCGGCGTGAGGTGTTCCAGAAAGATCGGGTGCGTGTAAAGACGGGTCGCCATGGCGCCTAATCTAGGCACCCGCGGCCGTAATGACCATGTTTGAAAAGCCGAATGGCTGGGGAAATTGCGCCAGCCCATGTCGTCCGCGCCATTGGCGGGTGCCGAACTTCGCGGTAAGGTCATCCCGCTGCCTGGTGCCCGCGACGCGGGAGAATCGGGAACACGGTTTTATTCCGTGGCGTGCCCAACGCTGTGAGGGGGACCGCGCCGGCAAATGCCACTGTCGATGACGGGAAGGCGCCGGAGCGGGACGATCCCGAGCCAGAAGACCGGCCCGGCAGACATGGTTTTCCGCTTGGTCAGGCGGGGGACTGCTTGTCGCAAGGGGAAAAGCGATGACGGCAGCAGCGATCGCCGCGTGCGGCGATGACTTTGACCAATTGGCGCGCGACGCGGTTTATCGGGCAATGTTCACCAGGCGTGACGTGCGCAGTCATTTTGTCCCCGACGATCTGGATGACGGTGTGCTGGCGCGGCTTCTCACCGCCGCGCACCATGCGCCGTCGGTCGGCTACATGCAGCCGTGGAATTTCATCGTCATCCGCGATGCCGCGAGACGGCGGCAGGTGCGCGACCTGTTCCTCGCCGCGCGCGAGCAGGAACTGCCTGCTATCGAGGCGGAACGGCAGGCGCTCTACCGCAAGCTGAAGCTGGAAGGCATCTGCGAAAGCGCGCTCAATCTCTGCATCACCTGCGACCGGCAGCGCTCGAAGGACTCGCCGCTCGGGCGCTGGCACAATCCGGAGATGGATCTCTACAGCACGGTCTGCGCGGTGCAGAATTTCTGGCTGGCGGCACGAGCCGAAGGCGTCGGCGTCGGCTGGGTGAGTATCATCGAGACGGAGGCGCTGAAGCGGCTTCTGTCGATCCCGGAGCATGTCACGCCGATCGCCTATCTCTGCGTCGGCCGCGTCTCGGAATTCGCGCCGAGGCCCGACCTCGAAGCTAATGGCTGGGGCAAGCGCCTGCCGCTGCCCGAGCTGGTGATGAGCGAGACGTTCCGCGGCGCCGGCGAGGCGCCGCTCAAGTCGGCGATCGCAAGGCTAGGTCGCCAGCAGTGATCAAGCGGCTCGCGGCGTATCCCAGCGCGAGCCGCCGAAGGAGCCCAGCGCCTTGTCGCGCAGCTCCCTGAATTTGGACGACGCCTCGGCGAGCCGGTTGTCCCATTCTGGATTGGGCACCTGGCCTTCGATGGTTTCGAAATACACCTGCATCAGCGAGGCGATGGCGAAGGGTTCGATGAAGGCCGCCTTGAAGGCCCAGGCAAAGACGATGGCCAGCACGAAGGCCCAGCCGGCCAATTGTCCGGGCATGACCCACAGGACCGCGGCGGCGGGCGCCAGCATCAACAGGAAGATGACGAAGGACACGCCCCACATGATCGCCGCCAGCCAGACGGCGTTCTTGACCATGTGCTTGCCGTTCTGGGCGTACAGCACGACGCCTTGCCGGGCCGTCTCGAAGGGCGAGTTCGAATTGATGCGGATGTTGTAACCGAGAATGATCTCGTCGACATAGGTCAGCGACAGGCGGATGACCGTGTTGATGAAGCTGACGAGGCCGCTCAGGCCCGGTATGGGCAGGAACGCGGCAACGCCGCCGATCAGGCCGGTGATGGCGCGGATGGCGCCCTTGACCAGCTGGTCGACGACGAAAAGGATGTTGGCCTCTGCAAAACGCTGGCTGACCACTTCCTTGGCGTAGGCGATCTGGCCCTGGCCGTCGGGGACGTCATGGCCGTCGATCAGATGCACCATGACGGCGATATGGCCGGCTTTCAGCACATAAAGAATGTATTCGCGGATCCAGTATACCGCGATCGAGACGATGCCGAAGCCGACCACGCCGCCCCAGAGAGCGAAAGACATCGGGCCGTCCGGATCGGTCGAGATGTGGCCGACGCCGTAGCCGACGCTGGCGCCCGTGCCGGTCGCCATGATGTAGGCGACCGTTATGCCGAAATAGACGATCATACGAAAGACGATGAACGGCCATGTCCGCATCATGATGGAGACCGACCTGGCGATGCTGAAGTCCCACATGCCCCGACTCTCCCGCCCTTAAGAGAATGGGAAGGGAGGATGCGCTCGCCCCTTTGATTGTCAATCACGGCAGGGTTGCGCCGGCCTGAAAGCGGTGCACAACCCGGCAAATAAGTTAACCAAGCGCACCGTCACGGCTTGCTGTGCAAGCCTTCAAGCAGCTGCTTGAACGCCGCGATCGCCTTCTTCGACGTCGCTTCGGGATCCTTGGAATTGGCGATGTGCTGCGCGGCCTGGCTGCTGGCGCCATTGATCAGCCGCGAGGTCGTCTCGGGGTCGAGACCGGCGACGACCACGCCCTCTTCCTGCAGCTTCGTCAGGTGGTCGGTCATCGAGGCGATGCAAGCGCTGGCATTCGGCCACTGCGCCGGGTCTCCGAGCACCGCAGGGCCGTCGCGGAACATGATGCGCTGGATTTCCGGCTCCAGCGCCATCTCGATATAGGTGGTGCACTCGTCGACGAAATGCTGCCAGCGTGTCGGCGCCTTGGACACCACCTCGTTCACCCGCAAGGCCATCTCGCCATCGATCTCGGCGATCACAGCCTGCAGCAGCCCCTTCTTGTCACCGAAATGATGGTAGAGCGCGCCGCGCGTGAGACCCGCTGAGGCTGTGAAATCGTCCATCGAGGCCTCGGCATAGCCGACCGTGCCGAAGGCGTGGCGGGCGGCCGCGATCAGCTTGGCGCGCGTCTCGGCGATCATCTCCTTGCGCGGTCTGTGCATGGCTCTGGCCCTATTCACATACGCTTCGTATGCCAATTGACATACGCTGCGTATGAATTATCTCACATTCATACGGAACGTATGTAATTGTGGTATGCACCCTTGTCGAGGAGCAGGACATGCGAAACCCTTACGTGGAAATCTTTCGGGCTCCCGGCACGAAAGGCTTTGCCGCAGCCGCTTTCATCGCGCGGTTGCCGATCGCCATGGAGCCGATCGGCATTGTGGCGATGCTGTCGCAAACGCATGGGGAATACTGGCTGGCCGGCGCGGTCTCGGCCACGTACGCGCTGATCAACGCTTTTCTTTCGCCGCAAGTCTCGCGGCTGGTCGACCGGCGCGGCCAGACGGCGATCGCCGCGCCCATGACGCTCGTCTCGGTGCTTGCCTTCGCGGCACTGATCGTGGCGGCCAACCAGCACTGGCCGGCCTGGACCTTGTTCCTGTCCGCCCTGCTCGCCGCGGCCATGCCCAGCATCCCTGCGCTGGTCAGGGCGCGCTGGACCGAGATCTTTCGCGACCGGGCGGAGCTCAACACGGCGTTTGCCTTCGAATCGGCCGCCGACGAGCTGGTCTATGTCGCCGGCGCCTCGCTGTCGGTGGGCTTGAGCGCGGCGCTATTTCCCGAGGCCGGCATGGTCGTCAGCACATTGCTTTTGGCGCTCGGCTCGGCGGCATTCCTGTTGCAGCGCTCGACGGAGCCGCCGGTGCGGCCAGCGGAACATGGTGCGACCGGCTCTGCGATCCGCCTGCGGCCGGTGCAGATCATCACTTTCGCGCTGATCTTCGTCGGCGCGACCTTCGCCACCACGGAAGTCACTACCGTCGCCATCACCAACGCGCTCGGCCAGCCGGAGGCGGCGAGCCTTGTCATCGGCGTCTATGCGCTGGGATCCTTCGTGGTTGGGATCATCGTCGGCGCGCTCGGCCTAAAGGCGCCGCTGCAGCGGCAACTGGCGCTCGCGGTCACCGTGATCGCGCTCACCACCTTGCCGCTGCTCTTCGCCGACACGGTGCCGATGCTGGCGCTCGCGGTGTTCGTCAGCGGCGTGGCGATCTCGCCGACCTTCATCACCGCCTTCGGCCTGATCGAGCGCCACGTGCCGGCCGCGATGCTCACCGAGGGCGTCACCTGGGTGACGACCGGCATCGGCATCGGCATGGCGCTGGGCTCCTTCGCCGCGGGCTGGATGGTCGACACTTTCGGCCCGCAGAACGGGTTCTGGGTGTCGGTGGCTGCAGGCGCGATCGCACTGGTCACCGTGCTTGCTGGCCAATGCCGGCTGGCGACGGACGATTGCGATGTGGACAGAGGCGAAGCCGTGGCGCCGGCCGAGTGACGATTATTCGGCCGACGTTGCGGTTAGCCTGAGACCTACGCGACGTCGTCATCCACGGGCGAAGCGACGCGCAGCGGAGCGAAGACCCGAGGATCCATTCCGTGACCTTGATCATAGGACGCGACGGAGCGGAATTCTGCACCGTCGCAACGCATGAAAGTCACGGAATGGCAACTGTGTTCATGCGAAGGCGGTTTTGTCGCGCATGATGGCGTTGAGGACGACCAAGAGCTTCCTTG
>SAJS01000069.1 GCA_004017535.1 Mesorhizobium sp. | reverse complement strand
TGCCCGCGACAATACCGTCGCCTTCGCGCGGCTCAGATTGCAGCTGCCGCAAAGTCCGATCCGACACCACTTCGTCAAAGCCACGGTCAAGGTCAGGCAATACCCGGATGGTACGCTCGCAATCTTCCACGGGCCCAGACGCATTGCGACATACAGCTCACAAGGCGCCACAATCCAGCAAACCTGCCCCACCGGGCAAGCTGCGTGAACCGCTTCGACGCAAAACAGAAGCGGACAAATGATGT
>SAJS01000068.1 GCA_004017535.1 Mesorhizobium sp. | reverse complement strand
TGGATCACTAAATCGGGCCGCAGCCGCACCATTCCGATGACCGAACGGGTCAAGGAGGTGATCAAGCTGCCGCCGAACACCGAAGGACGCCGGCCGAAAGGCCCGTTCACCAAGCTCACGCAGGCGCAGTACCGCGCGATCTGGAACGAGGCGAAGACGGAAGTCGGTCTCGGCGCCGATGAACAGGTGGTCCCGCATATCCTGCGTCACACCTGCGCTTCACGTCTCGTCCAGGGCGGTATCGACATAAGGCGCGTCCAGATGTGGCTGGGCCA
>SAJS01000067.1 GCA_004017535.1 Mesorhizobium sp. | reverse complement strand
ATCACCTCCTTGACCCGTTCGGTCATCGGAATGGTGCGGCTGCGGCCCGATTTAGTGATCCAGAAGGAGACGCGATGCTCCTGAATGTCGTTCCAGATCAGGCCGAGCGCCTCGCCGAGGCGGCAGCCTGTATCGACCAGGAAGACGGAGAGCCGGTAAGCATCCTCGCTGCGGCTCCTGATCGCCGCGAACAGCCTTGCCTCTTCGTCCCTTTCGAGGAAACGAATCCGTCCCGCCCGCTCCTTCTGGCGGCGGAACTCGGGCAGGCTGTGGATATCTCC
>SAJS01000066.1 GCA_004017535.1 Mesorhizobium sp. | reverse complement strand
CGGTCAGTTGCAACTCCCTTTCCCAGCACTCCACTGCCCGGTAGAGCGCATGAAAAATCTCCTTTCGGGCGGTTTCTTAAGACGCTCGCCACGCCATGAGGCAGTGGGGGCATCGGTGTGCGTCAGGTGCTTCTGCCCATGCAGGATTCCAGAACATTGATGAAATCGTTTGTTTCGATGAAAGGCATCCACACTTTGGATAGTTGACCACGCGTTTCAAAGATCGTGAACTACATCTCGTCGTTGTGCTCGACGCACTCCCGACAGAGCGCAACCTCATGGGCG
>SAJS01000065.1 GCA_004017535.1 Mesorhizobium sp. | reverse complement strand
CGCAGACCACCGAGCTGGATCCAGGCGAAGTTCAGCGAAACACCAGAATTTCCGGCCGCATTGACGTAAGGCGCAGTGTCTGCGTTGTGGTTCTGGAAGTTGAAGCGGGTCTCGGTGTAGGTCTTCAACGTGCCGAGTTCGGTTTCCTGACCGGTCCAGGTCTTCAGCGAGAGACGGGCATGCTTTTGAAAGGTACCCTGGTCCTTGCCGGTCTTGACGTCGCCGGAGCGGGCACCGTCGAACGAGCCTACGTCGCCGACACCAATGTCATAGCGGACGTAGCCGCCGATGCGCAGGCAGGTCTCAGTGCCCGGGATGTAGAAGTAGCCGGCGCCGTAG
>SAJS01000064.1 GCA_004017535.1 Mesorhizobium sp. | reverse complement strand
GAATAGGTGCCGTCGGCATTGAGCGTCAGCTTGCCGTAGAGGCCCTGGATGACCGTGCCGAGCGTTGCGGTGTTGTCGAGGTCGGCATTGGTGTTGCCGACTGCCACCCCGACTACGGTTGCGCTGTCGGCGCCCTGGGTGTCGGCATTGCCGTCGGTGGTGTTGGCGTCGCCCGCATCGGTGCCGCCGGTCAGCACATTGCCGGTCGCCGGACCGAACTGGCCGGCCGCGATGCTGTCGGTATCGGCGACCGCGGTCGGCACGTCGTCGACGATGTTGATGACGAGATTGCCGGCCGGTGCGCTGTCGCCGTCGGCGTCGGTGACGACGACTGCGAAGGAGGCATGGGTGTTGTCGCCGGA
>SAJS01000063.1 GCA_004017535.1 Mesorhizobium sp. | reverse complement strand
TTCACCTACACCATCAAGGACGGCGACGGCGACCTGTCGCACACCACGCTGACCATCTCGATCGGCGATTCCACGCCGAGCGACACCATCCCGGCGCCCGGCGGCGCCGACACCACCGTCTATGAAGCCGGCCTGGCGGCCCGGCCCGGCGAGTCGGCCGGCTCGAACGCGGCGGCAAACTCCGAGACAACCTCGGGCAGCATCGGCTTCACCTCGCCCGACGGCATCCAGACCGTCTCGCTCGGCGGCCATGTGCTGAGCGGCGTGCCGCAGACCTTCACCGATGCCACCGGCTCGCTGACGGCAAGCTATACCTACAATCCGGCAACCGGTATCGGCTCGATCAGCTACACCTACACGCTGCTCGACAACAC
>SAJS01000062.1 GCA_004017535.1 Mesorhizobium sp. | reverse complement strand
TTGATGTCGTGCTGGGGCAGCGCCTTGATCTCAGCGCCGGTCATGCCCTCCAGGTCATGAAGCTCGGAATTGGCGATCGGGCCGATGGCGGAGCGGCCTTCGCGCATCTCTTTCCACATAGAGGCGGCGTCGGTGCCCAGTCCGCACAGGCCGCCCACTCCGGTGATAACGACGCGCCTGTCCATTCAAGCCTCCTTCGCAAGCAAGCCGCGGACGGCTTCCACGACGTCGCCGACATTCTTGAGATTGGACCAGGCATCGGCCGTGTTCATGTCGATCTTGATGCCGTAGGCCTGCTCCACATCCCAGAGGACGTCCGCCAAACCCAGCGAATCAAACCCGAGCGCGTCCAGTTCCGTGGCGATTGTTATCTCGCCGACGAATGACG
>SAJS01000061.1 GCA_004017535.1 Mesorhizobium sp. | reverse complement strand
AAGGCGATGGCGATGGCGCTGATGGCGGTGCCGGATGCGAACGCCTCCTGGACCGAGAACGCCATGGTCAAGCACAAGCATGCCGATGTCGGCGTCGCGGTGTCGATCCCCGGCGGCCTGATCACGCCGATCATTCGGCACGCGGACGAAAAGACGCTGTCGGTCATCTCCAGCGAGATGAAGGACCTGGCGAGCCGTGCCAGGAGCCGCAAGCTGAAGCCGGAAGAATATCAGGGCGGTACGACGGCGGTGTCGAACCTCGGCATGTTCGGCATCAAGGACTTTGCCGCCGTCATCAACCCGCCGCATGCAACGATCCTGGCGGTCGGCGCCGGCGAGGAGCGGGCGGTGGTGAAGAAGGGCGAGATCAAGATTGCCACCGTGATGTCGGTGAC
>SAJS01000060.1 GCA_004017535.1 Mesorhizobium sp. | reverse complement strand
GAGGCGATCGCATGGTTGGCCGAGGCACATGCGGAGGTCACCCCGAAGACCGGCCCGCGCAAGCCGAGGCTCAAGCTCACCTGGCCGGCGGCGGCGCTTGGCATCGTTTTGGGTACAGCGAGGATGCCAACTCGCCTCGCGCCGTCCAAAAGGAGGGCCCGGTAAGTTTCCTCCATCACATCCCAGCCCAAGCCGCCGACGCCCACTGTCGCGCCGAAGCGATGGGCATTCCCCTCGTCGCAGGAAAGTCCGGCCTGCCGCATGGCTTCGCGCGCTGCAAGCACGGCGAGCAAGCTGAAGCGGGCCATGGAGACGAACTGCTTGCGATTGATGTCGTGCTGGGGCAGCGCCTTGATCTCAGCGCCGGTCATGCCCTCCAGGTCATGAAGCTCGGAATTGGCGAT
>SAJS01000005.1 GCA_004017535.1 Mesorhizobium sp. | reverse complement strand
TGACGCCAACTTCTCAAAACGCTCAACCACATAAAACAAAACCCCGCCGAAATTCGACGGGGTTTGTCAGCAGTCTGACGCGGCGGCCGGGAACCCGGCCGCCGCGTTTTTCGGTTTGACGCAATTCCAGATGGGAGGATCACGGCAACTGCGCCGGTTTGCCCGGGACTATTGATTTATCTCCGGCTCGACGAGCTTGGCCAGGTTGCGCAGCGATTCCTGCCAGCCGAGGTAGCAGGCCTCGGCGGGGATGGCGTCCGGAATGCCGGCCTGGGTGATGTTGATCTCGGTGCCCACCAACACTTTCTTCAAGGTCACGGTCACCTCGATCTGGCCCGGCAAATTGGGATCGTCGAAGCGGTCGGTGTAGCGTAGGCGCTCGCCCGGGACGAGCTCGATGAATTCGCCGCCGAAGGCGTGACTGTCGCCGGTGGTGAAGTTGCGGAAGGACATCTTGTAGGCGCCGCCGACCTTGCCCTCAAACTCATGCACCGTGCAGGTGAAGCCGTTCGGCGGCAGCCACTTGGCCAGCGCGTCGGCCTCGATGAATGCGCGGTAGACCTTCTCCGGCTTGGTCGCCAGGACGCGGTGCAGATGGATGGTGCTTGGCATGTCTCGATATCCTCTCCGGTTTCGTTGATCGATGCTCCAAGGACGGGCGGCCTGCAGCCGATCCGACAGAGGCTGTCGATTTTTTGTCTGGATCGCTGTTGTCGCGGTTTACGGTGCGGAGCGCTTCAATGTGCACGAACCATCCCTCCCCTGTCCGGCAGGCAGCCCGATGCAGATCTTGCATCGTCGGCTGCTGTGGACGGCTGCGCTGCACCACATGCACTCATCCAAGGCATTTGCACAATCCCTCGGCAGAAAATCTTGCGAAATTAAGTAAAATTGACAGCTACTCACGTCATAATTGCATTAGACACCACTTATTCTATCCGTGGAAAAATATCGACAAAAAATAGCGCCGATTTTCTCTGTACTATTTGCTTATTTTCGGGAACGATAATCCGTGTTGCAAATTTGGTTCGAAGCAGGCGCTTGGACCTGCAATGAGCCATCCGGGCGGGGCAGCGCGGAAGGAGTGTCCGATGAGTTTCGTCGTCAACGCGATAGGCGTTCCTCTTTATTATAGCGGCGCTTCCAACCATTGGTTTTCGGCGTCCTCACCCGGGACGTTCAACGGCAGCAGCGGCAACGACTCCATCTGGGCCTCCAGCGGCGTCAACGTCACCATGTATGGCGGGCAAGGCGACGACATCTATTACCTCTATTCGGCGGGCAACAAGGTGGTCGAGTACGCCGGCCAGGGCGTCGACACCATCAACACATGGATGAGCTACACGCTGCCGAACAATGTCGAGAACCTCGTCGTCACCAACGCCCACAACTATGCCTTCGGCAATACGCTGGACAATATCATCACGGCCTCGGGCGGCGGTCAGACCCTGGACGGCGGCGCGGGCAACGATGTGCTGATCGATGGCGGCGGCGGCGGCGCCGACACTTTCATCATCGCCAAAGGCAATGGCAGCGACTCCATCGTCAATTTCGCCGCGAACGACACCGTGCGTCTCGACGGCTACGGTTTCACGTCGTTCGCCGCCATCCACGACAGCATGATCCAGGCGGGTCCCAACGTGGTGCTGAACCTCGGATCTGGCGAGATCCTCGAATTCAAGAACACGACCATCGACAAATTCCAGCCCAGCCAGTTCGAGCTGCCGATCGACAAATCCGGCATGACGCTGTCCTTCAGCGACGAGTTCAACACGCTGAACCTTCACAATAGCCAGGGCGGCACCTGGGACACCAACTTCTGGTGGGGCGCGCCGAACGGCAGCACGCTGACCCAGAACAATGAGCTGCAATGGTATATCGACGCCAACTACGCGCCGACCAGCTCGGTGCATCCGTTCAGCATCGACAATGGCGTGCTCACCATCACCGCGGCGCAGACGCCGGCCGACATCAAGCCGCTGATCAACAATTACGAATACACCTCCGGCCTGCTTACCACGCATGACTCGTTCTCGCAGACCTATGGCTATTTCGAAATGCGCGCCGACCTGCCGGAAAACGCCGGCGCCTGGCCGGCCTTCTGGCTGCTGCCGGAAGACGGTTCGTGGCCGCCGGAACTCGATGTGGTGGAGATGTACGGCCAGAAGCCGAATTCGCTGCTGATGACCGCGCATACCCTCGAGACGGGCCAGCACACGACGGTCGGCTCCACGGTGAACGTCATGGATACCGCGGGCTTCCACACCTATGGCCTGTTGTGGACGCCGGACAAGCTGGTCTGGACCTATGACGGCGTGCAGGTCGCGGAAGCGGCAACGCCGTCGGACATGAACAAGCCCATGTACATGCTGGTCGACCTCGCGGTCGGCGGCCAGGCCGGCGCCCCGCCGGACCATCTCGCCACGCCGGCCCAGATGAAGATCGACTACATTCACGCCTACACGCTGGATGAGCTGCAGCAGAGCCATTTGAACGTCACGGCCGAACATACAGCCTAGGCGTCCAGGACAATGTCGCGAACGCGCCCTTCGACCGGCTTGCGGCCCGTTTCCCTGCGCGGCGTGTTCCTGCGCGCAGTCGGCGATGTCGGCCTGTTCTCGCTGCTGATCAACCTGCTGCTGCTGGTGGTCCCGCTTTACCTGCTCCAGGTCTATGACCGGGTGCTGCCCTCCTCCAGCGTCGAGACGCTGGTCTATCTGTCGGTCATCGCGGTCGCGGCGCTCGGCTTCCTCGGTTTCCTCGACGCCGTCCGCGCCGTCTACACGCAGCGCATCGCCGCCACCGTCAATGACAGGTTGGGCGCGACGGTTTTCGCCGCTTCGCTTGGCGACCGGGCTGCGCCGTCGCCGCTCGCCGACCTCGCCTCGGTCTGCGCCTTCATCCGTTCGCGCGGTGTGGCGGTGCTGTTCGACCTGCCCTTCGCGCCGGTCTTCCTCGGCCTGCTCTACCTCATCCATCCGGCGCTGTTCTGGGTGACGCTCGGCGGCACCGCGCTGCTGGTCGTGCTGGTCGTGGCCAACCAGCTTGCCATCGGCAGGAACGACGCGCTCTCGGCGGAGCGTTCGGCTCTGGCCAGCCGGGCCGAGAAGGCCTTCGCCCGCAACGCCGAGACGCTGCGCGCCATGGGCATGGTGGAAAACGCCGCGCGCGCATGGGGACGGCATGTGGCGGAGGCGCTTGTGCTGCATGACCGTTCGGCCGGCGCCAACGCCGTCTTCAGCGGCATTTCCAGGGCGCTGCGCATGATGCTGCAACTGGCGATCCTCGGCGCCGGCGCCTGGCTGGTGCTGAAGGGCGAGATGACGGCCGGCATGATCTTCGCCTCCTCGCTGGTGTCGTCGCGCGCGCTGCAGCCGCTCGACCAGCTGATCGGCTCCTGGCGGCAGATCGGCGAGGCCAGGCGCGCATGGACGCGGCTGAAGGTCGCGCTCGCGGCGCAGCCGGCTCAGGCAAGCAAGCTGACCTTGCCCGATCCGACCGGCGCGATTGCCGCGCAGGATCTTTTCTTCATCGCCCCCAATGCCAGCTTCGGCGCCGAGCCCATCCTGAAGCGGCTGAGCTTCGCGATTCAGCCCGGCGAAGCAGTGGCGATCGTCGGCCCGAGCGGCGCCGGCAAATCGACGCTGGCGCGGCTGCTTGTCGGGGCGACCCAGCCGAGCGGCGGCTCGGTCCGGATCGACGGCGCCGAGCTCCGGACCTGGGACGAGAACCAGCTTGGCCGGCATATCGGCTATCTGGCGCAGGAGGTGGAGCTTTTCCCCGGCTCGGTCAGCGAGAATATCGCCCGCTTCGACGCAAAGCCCGACGACGACGCCATTGTCGAGGCGGCAAAACGCGCCGAGGCGCATGAGCTGATCCTTTCGCTGCGCGACGGCTACCAGACGACGGTCGCCGGGACGCTGTCGGGCGGCGAGCGGCAGCGGATCGGGCTGGCGCGCGCCTTCTACGGCAATCCGCGCATCCTGGTGCTGGACGAGCCGAGCACGCATCTCGACGGCGCCGGCGAAACGGCGCTCGAAGCGGTGCTGGCGTCCGCGCGCGCGGCGGGCGTCACCACGATCGTGATCACGCACCGGCCTGCGATCGCCGCCGCCTGCGACCGCGTGATGGTCCTGCGCGGCGGCGTGATCGAGGCATTCGGGGCGAGCGCCGAGGTGCTGCGCCAGTCGACTGTCGACAAGGGCAAAGGCGCGCAGCGGAGCACGGTGGTGACGGGCTCGTTCGCGCCGGTCCTCCGCGCCTCGCAGGCCATCCGCCACGGGTCGTAGACGATGTCGACATCAAGCCTCGCCTTCGACGACCGCCCGCGCACCGATTTCCGGCGCACGGCCTTTGCCGGTTACGCGGCGATCGCGCTGCTGGTCGGCGGCTTCGGCTATTGGGCAGCAAGCGCGCCGCTGGCCGGCGCGGTGATCACGCAAGGCACGATCGCGGCGACCGGCGGCAACATCCTGATCCAGCATCGCGAGGGTGGCATCGTCAGCCGGTTGCTGGTGCATGAGGGCGACCGCGTTCGCGAAGGCCAGGACCTCATCCTGCTCGACCGGACCGCGCCTGAGGCCGAGCTCAACCGGCTGACAAGGCAGTGGATCGCGCTCAAGGCGAGTGCCGCGCGGCTGGAGGCCGAGCGCGACGGGCTGGACCGGTTGGCGCCGATCGCCGAGCCCGCGCCGGCGCCCTTCCAGCAGGAGTTCCAGAACCTGATCCGCGAACAGCAGAAGGAGTTCGACGCCAGGCTCGCGCGCTTCCGCTCGGAGCAGTCGATCCTGGCGCAGCGCGTCGCCATGCATCGCGAGTCGGTCAAGGGCCTGAACGCGCAGAAGGCGGCCATCGAGCAACAGACCGAAGTGGTGAAGAAGGAGCTCGGCATCAAGACCGATCTTCTCAGCAAAGGCCTCACAAACCGCAGCGAATATTCGCAGCTGTTGCGGTCGGAGGCAGACCTTGTCGGCCAGGCCGGCGCGCTGGCGGCGTACCTTGCCTCCGCCAACACGCAGATCGCGGAGGCCGAGGCGCAGACCGAGCGCGCCACGACGCAGCGCGTCGAGGAGGCGCTGACCAAGCTCGACGACGTGCGCACCAACCTTGCCGACATCGAGGAGCAGATGCGCGCCGCGCAAGCCGTGCTGAAGCGCACGACAATCACCGCGCCTGCGGCGGGCATCGTCGTATCCTCGACCTATAATGCGCAAGGCAGCGTGGTCGCGCCCGGCGAGAAGATCATGGAGATCCTGCCCACGGCGTCCGGCCTGGTGGTGGACGCAAAGCTCAGGCCGAGGGACATCGACCAGGTGCATGTCGGCCAGAAGGCGAAGCTCAGGCTGTCGGCGCTCAACGCGCGGCTCACGCCGGAGGTGTCGGCCACGGTGAGCGAGATCTCAGCCGACCGGCTGATCGACGAAACCACGCACGAGCCCTACTTCCGCGCCAGGCTGAAAATCGCCGAGGCCCTGCCGCCAGGCGTGAAGCGAGAACAGCTTTATCCCGGCGCCCCGGTCGACACCTTCATCAGCACCGGCGACCGGACCTTCTTCGAATATCTGGTGCGGCCGATGATGGATTCCTTCGCACGGGCATTTGCGGAAAGGTAGCGGCGGCGGTTACCGGCGGCCGTCGCGGTGAGCGGCAGGCCCGTGGCTGCGCGCCGGATAGCAGCTGCGTCTTGGGTATGGTGCAGACGGCTTATTCCAGAAACATCAGGGCCGTGGCCAGAAATCCCATTCCGAAGCTGGACGCCATCGAATAGGCGATCATCCCGATAGCCACATAGCCGCCGCTGCCCGACGACAAATGGCTGCCGACCGTGCCGGAGGCCACGAGCCAGCACGCCACGGCCAAGCCGATGACCGCGCCTATGGCGACGTTCTTGATGACAAAAAGCACCAGTAAAGGCATGAGCGCTGCTCCCAAGAGCCGCGGCCCACGACCTGCGAACTCGCGAGCGGCAGCTGTCACTCAACGCCGGGACAGGCGTCTGGTTGCCGCGGCCGGCTGTTTTCGCTTCCTCAGGCGGTTCGAGCGCTGTCTGCCTGCCGACGCGCGGCCGACTGATGCGCGAGAGTGGAAGCCGCCGGCCTCATCTGATCCCATCTCCGTGCTGGCGTGACGGCGACGAGGTCGACTTCATTGCTGGCTATCGGATTGGCGGCATTTTTGCTGGCCGGCCGCATCGACGTGGCGCCGGCCACCCAGGCCGGCGACCAGAACCTGCGAAGTCGGCGCGGCGGCCCACGCCAACGCAGGCGGCTCACGCCTTTCGCCTGATCTTGCCTTCGAGTTTGGTCGCGGCGGCGACGGTGTTGGAAATCGTACCGTATTTGCGGACGTTCTTATGCAGCAGTTCCAGCCGCTGATCGGTCTCATCGGTATCGACGACGAGCTCATAGTCGATGGAGGCGATCCCCGGAGGGCTGTCGCGCCGGACCGCGTGCAACGCGACCTCGACGCCCCGCAGCTTGAAACCGAGCATCGGGGTGACGCGCTCGATGCCCTTGATCATGCAGGCGGCGACGGCCGCGAGAAGCAGCTCGGCCGGATTGAAGGCATCGGCCCGGCCTTCGAGACAGGTGTCGAGCACAAGCACGGCGTTCTTGGTGGTGGCCACGCTGCCGTGCGCATCGGTCCGTCTGGCTTCAACGCGGTATTCGAACATGATGCCACCTGCTTCGCCGCTCTTTTCCGGGTTTCCGGGGGCTCTCTTCCTGACGTCGTGAAATGACGCACGCGGGCGCCACATAAAACCCCGCCGAGGCGGGGTTCCGAATAGCGCGGTCAACCTTCAGTAGGGCGAACGGCACTGACGGCGCGGGCCGTGGTTAGGTTGGAAGGTATTGTCGGACTCGCGATACGATCTGTAGTGATCGTAGCACCACTGTATATGGGCATTGCCTGCGTAGACTCGATTCTGGTCGTTGGCGATCGCACTGCCGATCACCGCGCCAACCGCGAAGGCGGCAAGCGGGAACCATAAGTCGCCGTGCCGGCGATAGCCTGGACGGTACTCGCGGTAGCCGCGGTGACCGTTCCAGTACATGCCGTCGTCGCGCGCAATGCGGCGATGGAAATGGCGGTTGCCGTGGCGACGTATCCATCGCGCGTCACCATTGCGGGCTTCCACGGTCTGGACGGTGTTTGCGGCTGCCGGAGCCAGCGGCACGAACATCGGCATGGCATTGGCCGGAAACGCCGCGGAAGCCGCAATCGAAGCCGACAAAGTGCACGCCACTATGCCCGACATGATCTTGTTCATGACTTTCTCCCAGAGGCGCAACTGCCCCGTATGCGTTCGAACGATCCTCAACTGATACCTGCGCCCGCATTTGCTTCTGCGAGAGGCGCCCTGGCTCGTCCCATAAGATTCCGACCGCGCCAGTTTTCCTTGATTTCGATCAACCGAACCGGGTTGTCTGGGCGCGGCTGTGGCGAGGAGATAATCAGCGGCGGCCTGCAAGAGAACCTCGGTAATGTCGAGGCGCAGGCCGACGGCACAAAATTGTTCTCGCGAGGGTTCTGTCCAACCACCCATTTCCCTTGGCGCAATCGCGAACGGCCTCTGGCTGAATCGAATTACGGCCGCCGCCAGTGGACATCGCGGCGGCAATGAAACAATCTTTACTGCGGGAACATAAGCGCCTCGAAGAAGGCGCCTACCTTCGAGTGCGCATGAACAATCGCTGGACCTTGTACGATCCACGCCTGGCCTGGATGCTGGTTGCACCGGTGCTTCTGCTGCTGATCTTCTTCCTGGTGCTGCCGATCGCGGTGATGGCGGCCTATACCTTCTTCACCTTCGTCACCGCCGGCGTCGAAACCAGCGCGCTGACCACCGCCAACTGGCAGGAATTCTTCACCGACAGCTATTATTCCGGCTTCCTACTAAAGACGCTCAGGGTCGGCGCGATCACCGCGCTGCTGTGCGGGGTGCTTGGCTATTTCCCCGCCTATTTCATCTGGGCGACAAGCTTCAGGCACAAATGGCTGCTGCTTTTGCTGCTCATCGTGCCGTTCTGGATCAGTTTCACCATCCGCACCTTTTCCTGGATCAACATCCTGGGCGAACAGGGCGTCATCAACGTCGCGCTACTCAAGATGGGCATCATCAGCGAGCCGCTGCCGATGCTCTACAATGAAGGCGCGGTGATCCTCGGATTGCTGCACTTCCTGCTGCCCTATATGATCCTCAACGTCTATGTCAGCCTGGAGGGCATCGACCGCACGCTGATCTCGGCGGCGCGCTCGATGGGCTGCACGAGCGCGCAGGCGTTCCGCGAGGTGACCTTGCCGCTGTCGCTGCCGGGCCTGGCGGCTGGGCTGCTGCTCTGCTTCGTGCTGGCGGCCGGCAGCTATGTGACGCCGCAGCTGCTTGGCTCTGGCCGCGACGCGCTGTTCGGCAATCTGATCTACGACACCATCATGAGCGAATTGAACTGGCCGATGGGCGCCACTTTGTCGATCGTGCTGTTCCTCGTGCTCGGCTTCTTCGCCGCCATCTACACCCGCTGCATGGGCATGTCGCAGATCGTCAAAGGGCTTGGAGGATGAGCGTGACGCGGCGCAAGGAGGAAGGCAGATGGGCCTGGCGGCTGACCGGCTTCGTCACGCTCTGCGTCTACATCTTCATGTTCGCGCCTATCGTGGCGACCGTCATCCTGTCGTTCAACGCCTCGATGTTCGGCGGCTTCCCGATGACCGGCTTCTCGCTGCAATGGTATGCCAAGCTGATGAACAATGACGCGGTGCTGACGGCCTTCCGCACCTCGCTGTGGATAGCTCTGGTCACCGCCGCCGCCACCACGGCCATCGGCGTCGTCACGGCCTTCGCGCTGGTGCGCTTCGAATTTCCCGGCAAGGAGGCGCTGAGCACGCTGGTGATCCTGCCGGCGCTGGTGCCGGAGACCATTCTCGGCGTCGGCCTGCTGGTGCTGATCAAGGCGATCGACCAGCCGCGCACAATGCTGCTCCTGGTGCTCGGCCACATCCTTCTGGCCGTCCCCTATGTGGTGCTGATCGCGCAGGCGCGCATGGTGGGGATCCGGCGCGTCTACGAGGAAGCGGCGCTCTCGCTCGGCGCATCGCGCTTCTCCTCTTTTCGCGAGATCACGCTGCCGCTGCTCATTCCCGCGGTCGTCGGCGGAGCGCTGCTCGCCTTCACCATTTCGTTCGACAACACCTCGGCCAGCCTGTTCTGGCGGCCGGCGGGCGTCGAGACCATGCCCACGCAGATCCTTTCGATGCTGAAAATATCGATCAGCCCGGAAATCAACGCGCTCGGCACCGTGATGATCCTGGTGACCGTCGGCATACCGTTGCTCGGCGGCTTGATCCTGCAGAGCCTGACCAAGTTGAAAAGACGCGGCGAACCAAAGGAGGAAGTACGATGAAACTGACGACGACCAAGCGGCTGGAAAGGCTGCAAGACAGGTATCTCAACGGCGATCTGAGCCGCCGCAGCTTCCTGACGCTGACCGCGGCGGCCGCGGCCTCGGCCGGCCTGTCCATGCCATGGATGGGACGCGCGCTCGCGGCCGTGCAGGAGGTCCGCTTCGACGGCTGGGGCGGCACGGTGCAGGACGCGATCGACAAATACGCTTTCCAGCCCTACACGGCCAAAACCAAGATCAAGGTGGTGCAGGGCACGTTCGGCGACGAGGACGAGATCATCACCAAGATCAAGACCGCGAAGCCGGGCGACTATCAGGTCATCCATTCCTCGGGCGTCAACTACTACATCAAATACGTCAATGGCGGCCTGACCTCGGAGATCAACGAAGCCAACATTCCCAACATGGTGAATGTGCTGCAGCCGATGATCGAGCCGTTCCGCAAGCTGACGCCGAAGCTCTCGGCGGTGCCTTACGACTACGGCACCACCGGCATCGCCTACAACACCAAGGTGATCTCCCCGGAAGAGGCCAAGGAAAAGGGCGCAGCACTGCTGCTCGACAAGAAATATGCGGGCAAGGTGGGCGGCTATTCCGACATGACGACGCGCGTCTGGTACGCGGCACTGGCCACCGGCCAGGACCCCAACAACCTCAAGGACATGGACACGATCTGGGCCAAGGTGCGCGAGACGCGCGATCTTGCCAAGAAGTTCTGGAGCTCCGGCGCGGAGCTGATGGACCTGCTCTCCAAGGGCGAGATCGTGGTGACCGACGCCTGGTCGGGCCGTGTCGCGGCGTTGCAGGATCAGGGCCATCCGATCGGCTATCTCGATCCGGCCGGCTCCTATGCCTGGATGGAGGACATGCTGATCCTGAAGGGCTCGCCAATGACCGAGTGTGAGGAGCTGATCAACTTCATGCTCGACCCGGCGACCTCGATCGCGGTGGCCGAGGGCCAGAGCTACCCGCCATCGCTCGACCCGACCAAGGTCAAGCTGACCGAGAAGATCGAGAAGCTGCCGGCCTTCGACAAGACCGGCACGATGAAGTCGCTGACCTTCGCCGATCCGGTCTACTGGGCGACCAATGAGGACGCCTGGACCAAGCAGTGGAACAGGATTTCCAAAGGTGCCTGACGGCCAGGACACGACACTCGCTCCCCGGCCGGCTTCGGCCGGGGAAAACACAGGCATAGCCGCCGGGGCGGGCAGCCCGGCGGTCGAGTTCCGCAACATCGACATCGCCTATGGCAAGTTCGTCGCCGTGCGCGATTTCTCGCTGTCGATCGCCAAGGGCAGCTTCGTCACGCTGCTCGGGCCTTCGGGCTGCGGCAAGACGACGATCCTTCGCTCGATCGCCGGGCTGGTCGACATCTCGGCCGGCCAGATCATGATCGGCGGCCGGCGCGTAGACGACGTGCCGATCTACAAGCGCAACATCGGGCTGGTCTTCCAGAGCTACGCGCTGTTCCCGCACAAGAGCGTGTTCGACAACGTCGCCTTCGGCCTGAAATACCGCAACGTCGCCAAGCCCGAGATCAAGCGCAAGGTCGGCCAGGCGCTCGACATGGTGCGGCTGCCGGGCAGCGAGAAGAAACTGCCTTCGCAATTGTCGGGCGGCCAGCAGCAGCGCATCGCGCTGGCGCGCGCCATCGTGTTCGAGCCGCAGGTGCTGCTGTTAGATGAGCCGCTCTCGGCGCTCGATGCCAACATGCGCGAAGAGATGCGCGTCGAGATCAAAAAGATCCAGAAGGAGACCGGCATCACGGCCATCTTCGTCACCCACGACCAGGAAGAAGCTCTCTCCATGTCGGACCGCATCGTGGTGATGAATGCCGGCTCGGCCGAGCAGATCGGCACACCGGAAGAGGTCTATGAGCGGCCGGCCACCGCCTTCGTCGCCGACTTCCTCGGCAAGGCGAACATGCTGACGGGCACCGTGACCAGATCCGACGGGCCGACGACCGTAATGCTGGCGAGCGGGCAGACAGTCAATGTGCTGGCACCACGGCCGCTGGCACCCGGCAGCGCCGTGACCGTCGTGGTGCGGCCGCAGAAATTGTCGGTCGGCGGAGCGAGTGCCAACCGGTTGCCAGGCCGGGTCGTGTCCGCCTCCTATCTCGGCGGCGGCGCCATCTATGAGGTCGACATAGGCGGCAAGGCGAATATCCGCGCCAACGCGCCAATCGCAGGCCGCGTGCTCGGCGAAGGCGAAGCGATCGCGCTCGGCTTCGAGCCGGACGACTGTGTTTTGCTGGACGAGGCCGGGCGGCGGATCTCCTGACGGTCGCGAAGCGTCCTCGGCCGAAAACTTCATTTCCACGGCAATTTCGACGTCAGTTCCAACGCTGGCTCCCCCGGTCGTAGGTCATGAGTCCTTCCATCGACGGCGCGAAGGATCGCGTCGCAAAGGATGGAGACGACGATGACGACTTTGGAACCCACCGTTAGCGAAACCAGCCGATCTGGCCTCGGCCTGATCGATTTTGCCGGTCGCGCGCTCAGGCTTTGCTACAGGGCGATGAGGATGCGCAGCGACCGCGCCGCCATGCAGGCCATGCCCGACCATCTGCTCAAGGACATGGGCATCGCCCGTTCGGAAATCGACTATTACACCTCGATGCGCTACGCCGCGTCCGGCGCCGAAGGGATGGACATCGGCAACGTCAGATGACTGCCAACGGCGATGGCGGCATAGGAGCGATTTCGACTGCCTGCATGGCCGGCCGCCGGCATTCTTCCGCACTGCCCATAAGCCCCTCGCGCTCTCCAACGCCTGGGGCTTTTTCCGCCCGCATTTCAGACATACGACCCGTGGAATCGAGCGATCGCGGTCGTTTCAAACGATACGTCCATGCCAATTTCCACGGTGGGCGTATGAAAAATTCCACGGTCGCATCCACTCTCGTTCAAACGCTCCAACGGCAAACAGAGGCCGTCACGGCAACCAAGCCGCAGAACAACCTTTGGAGATGATGATGCAATCCAACACCAAACCTGCACGGCTTCCTCTCAATGGCGTCGACACGCCGAACCTGATGGCGACGATCAATTTCGTCGCCGGGCAGCCGGAACTCGCAAAGTTCCAGTTCCGCGCCCACAATGAATGGATCGAGGGCACGCACAGCAGGACCGTCATGAACGGCTTCTTCGGCGCCGGCAACGAGCAGAAGCACGAGAAGCCGCATTATGCCGACGCCGACCATCCGGCGATCCTGTGCGGCGCCGACAATGCGCCGACCCCGGTCGAGTGGCTGCTGCACGGGCTGGCGGGCTGCCTGATGGCGGGCGTCGCCAACATCGCCGCCGCGCGCGGCATCAAGCTCACCAAGGTGAAGTGCTCGGTGGATGGCGACATCGACCTGCGCGGCATCCTCGGCATCTCGGACGAGGTCCGCAACGGGTTCCAGAACATCCATGTGTCGTTCGAGATCGAAGGCGACGCGCCGGCCGAGAAGCTCCAGCAGCTGGTCGAGCAGTCGCGCGCCCGTTCGGCCGTCTTCGACGTGCTGACCAAGGGCGTGCCGGTCACCGTCGGCATCAAGACCATCCAGTAAGCTGAAGCCTGCTGGCGGTCCGGTACCGATCCGGGCCGCCCCTCCTCCCATTGACGGAACACGACATGAGACGCTCGGACGTCGTCATCATCGGCGCGGGCCAGGCCGGCCTTGCGCTCAGCCATTGCCTCGGCCAGGCCGGCATTGACCATGCCGTGCTGGAGCGCGGGCGCATCGGCGAGCGCTGGCGCTCGCAGAGCTGGCGCTCGCTTCGGCTGCTCACGCCGAACTGGCTGAATGCGCTCCCCGGCTCGCCCTACAAGGGCGGCGACCCGGACGGCTTCATGAGCAAAGGGGCGTTCGTGGAAAGCCTGGAGCGCTACGCCCGGAAATGGCACGCGCCCATCGAGACCAATGTCGAGGTCATGTCCTGCAAGCGGACCAGCGACGGCTTTGGCCTGCGCACCAGCGCCGGCGACTGGTCGGCCCGCGCGGTCGTCGTGGCGACGGGGCATTGCGACCGGCCGGTCATCCCGTTTGGGGCGGAAACCATTCGCGGACCGCTGAGTATCCACGCTTCACATTATCGCTCGCCCGGCGAGCTGCCAGGCGGCGGCGTGCTGGTCGTCGGCGCATCATCCTCGGGCGTGCAGATCGCCGACGAGCTCGCCCGCGCCGGGCGCCGCGTGTTGCTTTCGGTCGGCAAGCATACGCGGCTGCCCAGAACATGGCGCGGCCACGACATCTTCTTCTGGCTCTGCGCGATGGGTCTGATGGCGCAACGCGAGGAAGACCTCGCGAACCCGGAAAGTGCCCGGCGCCAGCCATCGCTGCAGCTCGCCGGCCGGCCGGACAGGGCCGATGTCGATCTCGCGACGCTGCAGGCGCTCGGCGTGGAACTGACCGGGCGGGTGCGCGGCGTCGGCGACGGCGAGATCGGCTTCGCCGGCGATCTGGGGGCGCACATCGCAGCAGCCGAAGCCAAGCAGGCGCGCCTGCTCGGCCAGATCGACCGGTTCGCGGGTGTGGCGACCCCGTACCGGCCCGATCCGGTGGCGATGCCGGCAGCCTGCACCGAGCGGCTCTCGCTGACGGACGGATCGATCCGAACCATCATCTGGGCGACCGGCTATGCGCGCTCGTTCGGCTGGCTGGAGCCGCTGGCGCTCGGCGCTGATGGCGAGCTCGCGCATCAGGGCGGCGTCACCGGCGTGCCCGGGCTCTACGCGCTCGGGTTCCGCTTCCTGCGCAAGCGCGATTCCAACTTCATCGGCGGCGTCGGCGCGGATGCCGAGGCGATCGCCGCCGAAATCTCGCGTCATCTCGACCGCAACGGCCGCAAGGCGGCCTGAGGACTCCAACCATGGCAACCAATCCCATCTCCCTCATGGCCTCCCCCAGGCGCGGCCATTACGACGCCATCATCGTCGGCGCGCGCTGCGCGGGTGCCGCGACCGCGATGCTGCTTGCCCGCGCGGGCCTCAAGGTGCTGGCGGTCGACCGCAAGCCCTATGGGTCCGACACGCTGTCGACGCATGCGCTGATGCGGCCAGCGGTGCTGCAATTGTGGCGCTGGGGTCTGCTCGAGCCCCTGCTCAAGGCCGGCACGCCGCTGATCGAGACGACGACCTTCCACTATGGCGACAACGAGATCACCATCCCACTTGCCTCCGGTTCGGAGCTTCCCGGCCTGATCGCGCCGCGGCGCACCGTGCTCGACCGCATCCTGGTCGACGCGGCGCGCAAGGCCGGCGCGGAGGTCCTGCACGAAGTCGCGGTCGGCGATCTCTTCGCCGACACGCGCGGGCGGGTGCGCGGCGTCGAGATCCGCGCTGCCGGCCGCGCATCCCTGCGGGTCAGCGCCGATATCGTGGTCGGCGCCGACGGCATCGGCTCGCTGGTAGCGAAATGCGTCGACGCCCAGCCCTTACGGCGCGGCGCGGTGTCCGCCGCCCATGTCTATGGCTATGCGCCCGTCGAGCCGGGCGCCGGCTATCACTGGTACTTCCGCGACGGGATCGCCGGCTCCTTCATCCCGACCAATGACGGCCTCGCCTGCATCGTCGCCTCGGTGCCGACCGGCCTGTTCGACCAGCGCTTCCGCCTCGGCCATGCCCGGGCCCGCATGGACGTGCTCGAAGCGCTTGCGCCGGCTCTTGCCGCACAGGCGGCCCGGGCGCCGAAGGACACTCGCCTGCAGGCGTTCCGCGGCGTGCCCGGTTATATCCGCCAGGCGCACGGCCCCGGCTGGGCGCTGGTGGGTGACGCCGGCTTCTTCCGCGACCCGATCACCTCGCACGGCATTTCCGATGCTCTGCGCGACGCCGAAACTCTGGCGCGGGCCATCCTCGATGGCTCGGAGGCGGCATTCGCGGCCTGGGAGCAGCAGCGCGACCTGATCGCCAACCAGATCCTGGATACCACCGACGCGATCGCCGGCTTCGACTGGACGCTCGACGATCTCGGCGGGCGGCATCGCCGCTTCAGCGCCGTGCTGAAGGCAGAGGTGCAGGCGCTGGCCGGGCAACCTATACCTGTCCGCCGCGCCCCCTCCCTTGCATCGCGGCCGACGGCGCACCGGGCGCCGGCCAATCAGGACGAGCCCCCGGCTTCGGCCGGCTCGAATCTCAATCGCAACCGAACCGGAGCAAGGCCATGACTGTGCATGTGATGAAGGACGGCTGGGCGGGCGTCATCAGGGGCCGGCCGAAGGTGGGCGCCTTTGCCGAGCGCGCGCGTCGCACGCAACCGCAGGACATCGATGCCTTCGCCAAGATGACCGGCGATCGTAACCCATTGCACTACGACAAGGCACTGGCCGAGGCTTCGGTGTTCGGCAAGCTCATCGTGCAGGGCGGCATCACCTCCGGGATCCTGAACGCGGTGGTCGCGGAAGACCTCCCCGGCCCCGGTTCGGTTTTCCTCGAAGTGTCGTGGAAATTCGTCAAGGCGGTCGGCGTCGGCGAGCTGATCACCGGCCGCGTCGAGGTCAAGGAGGTGCGCGGAGACAAGCCGATCACGAAGCTGGAGACGTCGGTGCGCAACGAAGCCGGCGAGCTTTGCCTCACCGGCACCGCGACGGTTTTCACCGTGCCTTTGGCCAGCCGCTGAGGACTTCTCCTGCCCTAATTAGGCCCCCGCCGTCTCGGCGATGAAAGCGCGGACGTGGTCTATGAACTCCTCGAAGGCGGGTTCGCCTTCGAGGAGGATGTGGTTCTGGCTCTCCAGCTCGATAAAACGCGCGCCGGGAATGCCGGCGGCCATGGTGCGCCCGGATTCGACGGGAGCGACGTTGTCGTCGCGCGCGTGCAGCACCAGCGTCGGCACCTTCACCTCTTCCAGCAAATCGCTGACGTCGATCACTGAGAAGGCGCTCTGCAGGCGCCAGGCATCGTCGGGCAAGACGGTGCGCAGCATCAGATCGTCCATCCAGGCGAAATGCTCGTGGGTGGCGCCGGGGATGAACATGGAGCAGAAGGCCTGGCGGAACATCGGGTTCGGCTTGCCCCAGCTCTCGCGCATCAGCGTCGCCACGGCCTCGCGCGTCGCGATCTCGCCGGCGTCGCCGCGTGCCCGCCAGCCTTTGACGTAACCGCCATAGAGGATCATGCCCGATACTTTCTCCGGATGGCGGATGGCGTAGGCGATCGAGACCGCGCAGCTCTGCGACAGGCCGAGCAACGTGAAGCGGTCGAGCCCTGTCGCCTCGACCACGCGTTCGAGGTCGGACACCATGGTCTCGAACGAGATGTCGACGACCTGCCGCTGCGACAGGCCGTTGCAGCGTTCGTCATAGCGCACCAGCCGATTGTGGCGCGACAGTTCACGCATCCAGTGCCGCCAGATCGGGCTGTCCCAGTCGAAGGTGAGATGCGACATCCAATGCGCGGCCCGCAGGATCACCGAGCCGCTGCCGGTGCTGGCATAGGCGAGCCTGGTGCCGTCGAGAGCCCGGCAGAATTGCACGGCGCGGCCGGGATCCTGCGGTAACACAGCTGGTTTGGACGGGGGCTGCGGCGGCGTGGGGGGAGCAGACTGCGGCGCGCGGCCGGTTGCCTGAGCGGCAGCCGACCGAACCTTCTCCTCCAGCGCCTCGGTCTCGGCGGCGAGGCTGGAGTCGTCCGGCAGGAGGCGGCGCAGGCGCCGGGCGAAGGGCAGCGCCCGTCGCGGCTCACCCGACAGACGCTCGACCAGTTCGCGCAGGATGCCAAGCTCGACGATCTCCACATCGCTGGCGATGGCCTGTCGCCAGGCTTCATAGTCGAAGCAGCGCTCGAGCGAGAGGTCGGCGAGAAAGCCGCCGCGGATCGAGGCCAGGACGGCTTCGAGCTCCTCGGTCGAGTGTGAGGAAAGGTCAGCCTTCACCAGTGGCGCCAGCTGCGCATAATCCGTCTCGACGTTGAGCGCGACGGCGTTGCGATCGGCAACGAGAGTTTTTTCGTCGGCGCCCAGCACCTGGCGGATCTTGGAGAGGCTCCAGCGCAACGCGCCGCGCGGGTCGTCGGGAATGTCCCAGAATATCTCGCATAACCGCTCGCGCTGATGCTGCCTGCCGGTGACGGCAAGGTAAGCAAGCAGCGCCCGCGTCTTGCGCGACGGCGGCAGGTCCAGTGACCGGCCGTCGCGCATGACCTGAAAATCACCAAGCACGCGCAGTTGAAGCATCTGCCGACCGCCGTTCATGCGTTCACGCGTTTGACGTCGCCATGATGCCCTCCGGCCCTCGCCGCCGCTGCGAAGGGCAGCCAATAACAAAATCGGCTAATTTAGGAAAGCTTGGCGGTTCAAGGCAGCAGCAGCTTCAATCGTGAGAGCCTGAGGCGCGCCAGGCGCCGCGCCGGGTTGTGAAAGGCTTCCAGGCCGGCCTCGACAAGGAAGGCCAAGGTCATCAACTCGATCAGGAATTCGTCGGCCGCGTCGAAAGTGGCGCGTGAGCCGGCAGCGAGATGCTTGAGCAGAGCGCGAGCTTCCTCGACCGCGTCGGCGCTCCCGGTGTCGATCAACGCTTCGAGCCTGGTGAAGCACTCCATGTCGATTCTCTCCGCCCCGCCAAGGCGATAGATCGACTTGGCGGAGCGGACATCCACATATGTTAAGCAAAGCTGCCCGGGCGTTCACGCCTGCGCGGGAACACCCCGGTTGCATGAGGATCGCCAAAGCATGGATCGCACCGGCAGAGCCGGCGGCTCAGCGGCAGGGGGTCCGGGGAGGTCAGTGCGGCGTGTCGCCGGCCATGTGCAGTAGATTCCACGCCGAACCGACTCGGCCATCGAACTGCGAAGCAAAACTCCTTGCCTCGTCGTCTTCGAGGCCGTCATCGACAAGCGCCTCGATGCTTCGGCGCAGCAAAGCGAGCTGCATCTGCCGCGCATGGCTCCTGTCGGTTTCGCGCATGATGGCCGTGACGTGATAGGCCACGACCGGCTGGCCGAGACAGGAGAGAAGCGCTCCCGACCCCGCCGTCGCCGCGGTGACTGCTTCCTCGATGTTCATGCCGGCGCTCCTCATCAAAGATGCTGGGCGCCTCCCCGGCAGATGGCGGCGATGGCGCCGCTTCTTTTCTCATTCCAGCGTCGCGAGACCATCGCTCGCGGTCAGACTCAGTATCCTCCAGAACACTATTGAAGGCGACCGGATAGTTAATTGATGGTTAACACGAACGGTCGCATCTTAGACGTTCGGCCTCGTCAAAACGCACCGGTCAGTGACCGGGAATGTTGCGCTCGGCCGATGGTGCGAGGCTCTGCGAACCAGCCACTGAAACCGGCGCGCCGTGAAGCACCCAGTCGGCGGCGATCTGGCCGATGACCGGGGCGAGCTGGATGCCGTAGCCGCCGGCGCCGGCGGCGGTGATCAATGTCGGTTCCGATGGATCGATCGGCCCGACAAAGGGGCGATGGTCGGCTGTCACCGGATAAAGGCCCGCCCAACCGCGGCCGAGACGCGCGCCAGGCAGGTCGGGCACGCGTTCAAGAAGCAGCTCGGCCAGATCGACCTTCGACTGCTCCTCGCACTGGTCGTTGTAATTGTCGGGGTCTTCCGGCGCGATCGACTTCACCTTGTGGATCTCGGCGATCAACTCGCCCGGTTTTTCGTGGCGGAAGTTGAGGCCGCTGCCTTCGCCGTCCACCAGGTCCATCACCATCGGCATGGTGTAGCCGAGCGGCTCGTCGAGTTGGATGATGACGGCTTCGTGGCGCTCGGGCCAGATGTGCAGGCGCTGGCCGAAAAGCGCGGCCACTTGCGGCGCCCAGGCGCCGCCGGCATTGACCACGGCGTCGGCATCTACCGGACCATGACTGGTCTCCAGCCTATAGCCGCTCGGCCGCCGTTCTACGCCGAGCAGCTTACGGTATTGGCGGATCTCGCCGCCTTTGGCGCGCACGATACCGGCCAGGAAATTGCACATTTCGTGCGGATCGAGGAAGCCGTTATCGGGTCCGAACAACCCGCCTTCGAGGCCGTCTGGATTGATGTGCGGCACGAGGTCCCGGAGTTCGTTGGCGCCGACCAGACGCGACCGCAGCCCCGCCTCGGCCTGGATCTCGACCGATCTCGCGAACAGCGCCATTTGCGCCTTCGTACGCGCCAGCCGCAGATAGCCGATATGGTTGAAGCGAAGCCCCTCGCCCTCCCATTGGCGGAACCGGCGCAGCGAATGGACGCGCAGCATGATCTCGAACGGATCGGTCAGTTGCGATCCGACCACCCCGACCGACCGGCCGCTCGACCCCGACGCGATCGACTGCGCTTCGAGCACCGTGACGCGCGCGCCCTGCTCGACGAGGTTGAGCGCCGTGCACATGCCGAGCGTGCCCGCACCGATCACCACGACGTGAGGAGAAACTGTCATCTATGGTCCGCCTGCTTTCAGGATTGCGCGGCGATGTCGCCCAGCGTCTCGTCGATCGCATGGAGAATGGTGTGGGCATCCGCCTCGGTCATCGGCGTCGACAGCGCGAACAGGCCGTAGCTGGCGGAGAGCACGCCGCGGCCGAGCAGCCCCTTGTGGAAGGCATCAAACTTCCTCCGCTCGGCCTGGCCGGGATAGATGGAGCGATAGTCCGTAACGGGATGCGAGGTGAAATGAACCTTGAACAGCGAGCCGAGGCCCACGCACTGGCCGGCAAGGCCATGCTTTTCGAGCGAAGCGGCGACGCCGTCGCGTAACGATGCGCCCAGCCGGTCGAGATGGGCGAAGCTTTCTTTCGTCAGCGTCCGCATCGAGGCGAGGCCGGCGCGCATCGTCACCGGATTGGCGGTGAAGGTGCCGCCATGCGGAAGCGCGGGCTTGCCTGCGGTCGGATCGAACACCGCCATGATATCGGCGCGCCCGCCCACCGCGCCGACCGGAAAACCGCCGCCGATGATTTTTCCAAGCGCCGTCAGGTCCGGCTCGATGCCCCACAGGCCTTGCGCGCCGGACCATCCCAGGCGAAACGAGATGACCTCGTCGAAGATGACCAGCGCGCCTGCCGCATGAGCGATCTCGACCATGGCCTGAAGGTAATCCTGGCGCGCCGGGATGAGGCCGGCGCGGTTGGGCATCGGGTCGATCAGCACGGCCGCGATGCCGTCGCCTTCGGCGGCAAAAACGGCGCGCAACGCCTCGGTGTCGTTGAAGGGCACGGCGATCACGTCGTCCAGCACGCCGCGCGGCGTGCCCTTGGCGTAAGCCGTCGACCTCGGCAGGTCACCCCAATTGGCCGGCGAAGAATCCAGGCTCACTTCGGCGAAATCGTAGGAGCCGTGATAGGCGCCCTCGATCTTGACGATCTTCGGCCGCAAGGTGAAGGCGCGCGCGGCCTTGATGGCCATCATCACGCCCTCCGTGCCGGAGTTGGTGAAGCGGATTTGGTCGACCGAAGGCAGCCGCTCGACTAGGAGCTCGGCGAGCTCGATCTCGCTCAGCGTCGGGGCGCCGAAGGCGGTGCCCAAGGGCAGTTGCCCGGCCACGGCCGCGGTGACCTCAGGGTGGGCATAGCCATGGATCAGCGCGGTGAAGTTGTTGATGCAGTCGTAATAGACATTGCCGTCGACATCCCACAGCCTGCAGCCCTCGCCGCGTTCGGCGTAGATCGGGAACGGGTCGACAAAGACCGTGGTGCGCGTGTTGCCGCCCGGCATCACCTTCCTGGCGCGCTCGAACAGGGCTTTCGATCCGGGCATGGCGTCGGGATAATGCGGCATGGCTCTCCGAGGCGAACTTCGACTGCTGAAACGGCGGCGCAATGGCCGCGCTTCACGAAGCTAGTGCTCGCTTCCTTGCCGGCGCAATCGGCCAGACAGGGCATGCGACCCGACCAGGATCACGGCAAGTCAGGTCATTTTGCGGCCGCAATGACCGCGCGGTTCGGGTGCCTCAGATGGGTTGGCGTGAGGCCGGTCTGCTGGCGGAAGACGCGGCTGAAATGGCCGGCATTGGGGAAGCCGCAGCGATAGGCGATCTCGCCGATGGCGAGGTCGCTGCCTTCCAGCAGCGACTTTGCGTAATGGATGCGCAGCGCCAGGTAGGCGGCCATCGGGCCGATGCCCAGCTCGGCGCCGAACAGGCGCTCGAGCTGGCGGCGCGAGCAGTTCATCCTGGCAGCGATCTCGGCGACCGAGAGCGTTTCCTGCAAATTGCTTTCCATCAGGAGCAGCGCCCGCTTCACCGCGCGGCTGGCGGCCGCGGGGAACAGGTCACCGACGGGCTGCACATCGCGGCTGGAGCGGATACGGTCGAGCACCAGGATCTTGGCCGCCTTCTCCGCCGCCTTCTGACCGATGAACTGCGAGACGAAAAAGCCGGCGAGGTCGGCGGCACCGGTGCCGCCGGCGCAAGTGGCGCGGCCGCGATCGACGGTATAGAGGCTGTCGGCATGCGCGCTCACATCGGGGAACTCGGCGCGGAAATCCTTGATGTGGAACCAGCTGACGGCAGCGCTGTAGCCGTCGAGCAGGCCATAGCGCGCCAAAACGAAGCTGCCGGTGCAGAGCGCGGTTAGCGGCACGCCCTTTTCAGCGGCGCGCATCAGGAACGCCTCCTTTTCCGAGCTCAGCCTGCGGCTGGTGTCGAGCAGCCCGCCGACCACCACGACATTGTCGAAATCCTCAGGATTGCCGATCGCCTTGGTCGGCAGCAGTTCGACGCCGCAGCTGGCGCGGATCGGCAGGCCGCGCTCGCCGACGATCTCCCAGTCGAACTCGACCCGGCGGCTGCGGTCGCCTTCGTCGCCGGCGAGCCTCAGCGTGTCGATGAACAGCGACAGCGGCGAGAGCGTGAAATCGCGCACCAGCAGAAATGCGAACTTCTTGGCCATCTTCGTCCGGGATCGTCCATCGTTCGACCGCAGCTTATGCGGAAATCCTTGCGGCGAGCCCTCTGAATACGACGTGCATGAGGTCGCAACACCACCCTGGCGAGAGCAGGCCGGAATTGTTCTAGCGTCGCTCGGCGGCGCGGCTCGCCAATGTGATGATGAAGCGTCCCAGGACAATCCCCACGACGCCCGCCGCGGCCTTGAGCAGGCCATCCACAACCCGCGCATGCCGGCCGGGGTCGAACAGTTGCAGGAACTCGAGAACGCCGGCCACCGCGCAAACGAACAGCACAGTCTGCGTCACGCGGGACGGAAACCCGAGCGCCAGGGCCACCCCCAGCAGGACGTAGGCCAGAGCGCGCTCGATGTTGGCGTCGCCCAGGTGTGGCCGCAGCTCGATGGGCGACAGCGTTGCGAAGGTGATGAGGGCCAGCAGGGCGAGCGCGGCGAGACGGGAAACGGAGGTCATGCCCGCTCTTACAGGCCGCTGGCCGTGATAACAATATTGCCGGTGCCGGCCGTGGCTTGGTCCGCCCGCGCCGGCGCACGTGCCTTCCCGGCGATGGACTGGATCTGCCGCAAAGGCCATCAGGCCGGGACGGCATCAGCACCCTTGCCCGGCAAAGGCTGGCTGAAGCCCTTCCGGCCGTTCAGCGATGCCCGATACGCCATTGGCGACTTGCCGTTGACGCGTTTGAAGGCGTTGCTGAAGGCGCTTTCGGAGGTGTAGCCGAGCGTGCGGGCGACGACGGCCACGGGCGTCCGCTCCTCGCGCAAGGCGCGCTCGGCAAGGCGCATGCGCCATTCGGTCAGATAGGCCAGCGGCGCGATGCCGGCGACCGTCCTGAAATGGACGGCGAATGAGGTGCGCGACATGGCGCAGGCTTTCGCCAGCTCCTCCAGATGCCAGGCGCGCGCCGGGTCGCCATGCATCAGGCGCAGAGCCGGCGCGATGCGCGGCTCGGCCAGTGCCTTGAGCCAGCCGGCGGGCATCAGGCTCGCTCTGTCGAGATGCGAGCGCAGGATCTCGATGAAGAGCAGTTGCGTCAGCTGCGCCGAGGCGAGCTGCGCGCCCGGCTGGCCGGCGTCCCTTTCCTCGATCAGCCGGTCGAGCAGCCAGCGGAAGATAGCCGCCTGGGGGGACGCCGCGCGCGTGTGGATCCATGGCGGCAATAGATCCGCCAGCAGCCCGCCGCGCGCCGGATCGAGCAGGACATGGCCGCCGATATGGGCGAATTCCGAGCCGTCGCCGAGCGTCGCCAGCGTGCGGCCGGCGCCGGTGAACAGGCTCATCGCGTCGACCGGTGAAACGCTTGGGTCGCTAGCGAGCACGAAGCCGCGCCGCGCCGCCAGCAGCCCGACATCGCCGGTCTCGAAGCGGAAAGGTTTTGGCTCGCCCTCGAGGGTGACCCAGCAGCTGCCCTTCACCACGGCGAAGAACTTGATCTTGTCGCGGCCCGGGAAGCTGATCGCCCACGGGCCGCCGGCGGTGAAGCCGCCCGTGACGACCGCCTCGGCATTGGTGAGCGTGAGAACATCGGAGAAGGGATCGACCGTCATTTCCGTACTCTCGCGCAGAGAATGCAGATTTTCAAGCATTCACAGTTCAGAAGCGCCGTCCTACCTAGCACCCATCCGACGCCCCGCTTCGAACGCGGCGCGCCATTCCAGACCCCAGAGGCATCAAATGACCGACAAACTCGTGCTTGTGACCGGCGGCACCGGCTTCATCGCGCAACACTGCATGCTGGCGCTGCTGAAGGCGGGCTACCGCGTGCGCACGACCATCCGCTCGCCAGGGCGGGAAGCGGAGGTGCGCGCGCATCTGAAGGTCGGCGGCGTCGATGCGGGCGACCGCCTCTCCTTCGCCAACGCCGATCTCACCGACGACCACGGATGGGCGGAAGCGGCGGCCGGATGCGACTATGTGATGCATGGCGCCTCGCCGACGCCTTCCGGAGACCAGACCCGCGAGGAGGATTGGATCGGGCCCGCCGTCAACGGCAATTTTCGGGTGCTCAGGGCCTCGCGCGACGCCGGCGTCAAGCGCGTAGTGCTGACATCGGCCTTCGGCGCGATCGGCGTCGGCCACAAGCCGGATCACCGGCGGCCCTTCGACGAAACCGACTGGAGCGACCTCAACGGCGATGTCGCGCCCTACCAGAAGTCGAAGACGCTCGCCGAGCGCGCCGCCTGGGATTTCGTGGCGCATGAAGGCAATGGCTTGGAACTGGCGGCGGTCAATCCGGTCGCCGTCTATGGGCCGGTGCTGGGCGCCGACTATTCGCATTCGATCAGGCTGATCGCCAACATGCTGGAGGGGCAGCCGGGATGTCTCAATGTCAGTTCCTGCTGCGTCGACGTGCGCGACGTGGCGGACCTGCATCTGCGCGCCATGACCGATCCGGCCGCCAAGGGCGAGCGATTCCTGGCAACCGTCGGCGAAAGCATGTGGATGGTCGAGATCGCCGAATTGCTGCGGCAGCGGCTGGGCAAGGCCGCCGAGAAAGTGTCGACGCAGGTGTGGCCCGACGAGCAGGTGCGCATCGCCGCCGAAACCAACGCTCAACTCAAGGGCGTGGTGCCGCTGCTCCACTACGACATGAGCGCGACGGGCAGGAAGGCCGAGCGCCTGCTGGGCTGGACACCCCGCTCCCGCGAGGAGGCGATCGCATCCTGCGCCGAGAGCCTGATCCGGCTTGGCCTGCTGCGCGGCTGAGCTTCCTTGAACGGCGCGCGGGGCCGGTGCATGTTGCCTCCCCGCGCGCTTTGGCGAACCGCCTGGCGCCGCGATCCTCGGACGAGACCAGCGGAGCCATCGGGCGATGACGACCATCCATAAATTCGCCGTGTCGGAGGGGCAGGAATGGGTGCTGCCGGTCGATGACGACGCCTACGAGGAATTCTTCAGCCTCGATGGACGCCCGCTCAAGGGCTGGAAGCCGCCGATGATGCGGCGTGTCGAGGAAGGCGAGCGGCTCTATTCCGATTTCCCCTGGCTCGGCGAGCATGCGCCGCTGTTGCGCCGGCCGGCCGTCGAGGCGCTGGCGACGGCGTTGCGGCCTTATGGCGAGCTTGTCGCGCTGCCCGGCGAGGAGGTCTGGCTGCTCAACGTCACCCATGTGATCGACGCGCTGGACGAGGCGCGCTCGCAAATCGTGCGGTTCGACGACGGCGACATATTGGCGATCGAGCGCTACGCCTTCGACGCGGAGAAGATCGGGACGGCGGAAGTGTTCAAGCTGCCGATACGAGCCTCCCCGGTCTTCGTCAGTGACGTGTTCGTCGAGCGGGTGCGCAAGGCCGGGTTGCGCAATGTGTCGTTCGAGCCGGTATGGACATCGGACGAATAACAGTTTTGCGGTTTGCGGCAGAGACGGGAGAAGGAAAAGGCCGCGACGCCCTGGCCCGGCCTCTGGGCGCATCTGGAGCATGGCTCTGGCCCAACCCGGACATGCATGAACGGGATGGCCATTATAACCAGACGCTTTATAACGGTCGCTGACAAAGCGATCACCAAGGGGAGACGATGCGTTACATACGTCCGCTTTCAATAGAAGATGCCGTTGGCGAACTCGCCAAGGCGGTAGGACCGGCCGCCATCCTGGCCGGAGGCAGCGACCTGCTGGTGAGGATGAAGGGCGGCTTCATCGAGCCCGAGCTGATCGTCGACATCAAGCGTATAGACGGCCTGGGCGACATCACCGAAACGGCGGAAGGCTTCCGGATCGGCGCCGCCGTGCCCTGCGCGGTGCTGGGCGAGAACAAGGCCGTGCGCAAGGCATGGCCGGGCGTGGTCGAGGCCGCGAACCTGATCGGCTCCAAGCAGGTGCAGGGCCGCTGCACCATTACTGGCAATCTGTGCAACGCCTCGCCGGCCGCAGACAGCGTGCCGGCGCTCGTCGCGGCCGGCGCCAAGGCCGTGGTCGCCGGGCCTTCGGGCAAGCGCACCATCGCTGTGGAGACCGTGCCGACGGGACCGGGCCGTACCTCTCTCGCCAAGGGCGAGATCATCGAGGCGATCCTGCTCGACAAGCGTCCCGAGCATGCCGGCGACGCCTATCTGCGCTTCATTCCGCGCACCGAGATGGACATTGCGGTGGTGAGCGCCGGCGTGAACCTGACGCTGGACGAGCATGGCGCGATCAAGACCGCGCGCGTGGCGCTCGGCGCCGCGGCACCCACGGTGCTTCTGGTCGAGGAAGCCGGCCAGGTGCTGGTCGGCTCGAAGCTCGACGAAGCGACGCTGGAGCGGCTGGCGAAGATCTGCTCCGGCGCCTGCCGTCCGATCGACGACAAGCGCGGCACAATCGAATTCAGACGGAAAGTGGCGGGCGTGCTGGCAAGGCGCGTCGCGGCAATCGCCTACAAGCGTGCGGGAGGCAAATAATGGCCGGTGTAGCTGTATCAACCACGATCAACGGCGATGCCGTCGAATATCTCTGCCAGCCCGACGAGACGCTGCTGGAAGTGCTGCGCGATCGCCTCGGCCTGACCGGCGCCAAGGAAGGCTGCGGCACCGGCGACTGCGGCGCCTGCAGCGTCATCGTCGACGGCCGCCTGGTCTGCTCCTGCCTGGTGCTGGGCGCGGAAGCGGAAGGGCGCAAGGTCGAGACCATCGAAGGCATGGCGCATGGCGACCAGTTGCACCCGCTGCAGCAGAAATTCCTGGAGCACGCGGCCCTGCAATGCGGCGTCTGCACGCCTGGCTTCCTGATCGCTGCCAAGGACCTGCTGGAGAAGAACCCCTCGCCCACCGAGGAGGAAATCCGCTTCGGCCTCGCCGGCAATCTCTGCCGCTGCACCGGCTATGACAAGATCGTGCGCGCCGTCCAGGATGCGGCGAACGTGATGAAGGGAGCCTGATCCATGAATTTCGATCCGCGCTTTTCAGGACGCAAGTTCGCTTCCGTCGGCACCCGCCCGATCCGCCCCGACGGCGTCGACAAGGTGACCGGCCGCGCCCGCTACGGCGCCGATTTCAACATGGCCGGCCAGTTGGTCGGCCGGATCCTGCGCAGCCCGCATGCGCATGCGGTGATCAAGAGCATCGACACCTCCAAGGCCGAAAAGCTCGCCGGCGTGAAGGCGGTGATCACGGCGAAGGACCTGCCGGACCTCACCGACGGCGATGCCGCCATGCACGACATCCTCGACAATTGCATGGCGCGCAAGAAGGCGCTCTATGACGGCCATGCGGTGGCCGCGGTGGCGGCGATCGACGCCCGCATCGCCCGCCAGGCGCTGAAGCTGATCGAGGTCGAGTATGAGGTGCTGCCGCATGTCACCGATGTCGACGAGGCCGCGCACCACCACGCGCCGCTGATCAACGACCAGGTCTTCACCGAAGGGCTCGAGGAAAAGCCGGCAAAGCCTTCCAACATCACCAAGCGCACGCAGTTCGGCCATGGCGACGTGCACAAGGGTTTTGCCGAGGCCGACTTCGTCGTCGAGCGCTCCTTCAAGACCGAGCAGACGCATCAGGGCTATATCGAGCCGCATGCCTGCGTGGCGAGCGTCAATGCCGACGGCACGGCGGACCTCTGGGTCTGCACGCAAGGCCATTTCGTCTACCGCCAGCATTGCGCCCAGCTGCTCGGGCTCGAAGCCTCGAAGCTGCGCGTCACCTCGTCGGAGATCGGCGGCGGCTTCGGCGGCAAGACCCATGTCTGGGCCGAGCCGGTAGCGCTGGCGCTGTCCCGCAAGGCCGGCCGGCCGGTGAAGCTGGTGATGACCCGCGACGAGGTGTTCCGCGCCTCGGGCCCGACCAGCGCCACCTCGATCGACGTGAGGATCGGCGCCAGGAAGGACGGCACCATCACCGCGGCGGAAGCGACGCTGCGCTATAGCTGCGGGCCCTATGCCGGTTCCTGGGCCGAGATCGGCGCGATGACGGCCTTCGCCTGCTACAAGCTGGAGAACGTCAAGACCGTCGGCTACGAGGTGCTGGTCAACCGGCCGAAGACGGCGGCCTATCGCGCGCCGTCGGCGCCGATGGCCGCCTTCGCGGTGGAAAGCGCTGTCGACGAGCTCGCCAAGGAGCTCGGCATGGACGCGGTGGACTTCCGCATCAAGAACGCCGCGCAGGAAGGCACCCGCGCCTCTTACGGCCCCGTCTACGGGCCGATCGGCATCGGCCCGACGCTGGAAGCGGTGAAGCACCATCCGCACATGAAGGCGCCGCTCAAGGAGAACCAGGGGCGCGGCATGGCCTGCGGCTTCTGGTTCAATTTCGGCGGCCAGACCTGCACCGACCTGAACATCGGCATGGACGGCTCGGTGTCGCTGGCCGTGGGCACGGTGGATGTCGGCGGCTCGCGCGCCTCGCTGTCGCTGGTGGCGGCAGAAGAGCTCGGCATCGACTACAGCCACGTCAAGGCGATCGTCGCCGACACGTCCTCGCTTGGCTACAACGACATGACCGACGGCAGCCGCGGCACCTTCTCCTCCTCGATGGCGACGATCTCGGCCGCGCGAAACGCGATCAAGATCCTGCGCGAGCGCGCCGCGCAGACGTGGGATATCCCGGTTGAGGACGTGCATTGGGAAAAGGGCCACGCCATCGCCAAGGGCGAGAAATACGGCAACCTGTCGCCCCTGTCGCTGAAGGAGATCGCAGCCGCTTCCGGAAAGACCGGCGGGCCGATCGCCGGCCATAGCGAGCTCGTCGCCGACGGCGCCGGCGTTTCCTTCGCCACCCATATCTGCGACGTCGAGGTCGACCCGGAGACCGGCTCGACCCGGGTGATCCGCTACACGGTGGTGCAGGATGCCGGCAAGGCGGTGCACCCGACCTATGTCGAGGGCCAGTACCAGGGCGGCGCGGCGCAAGGCATCGGCTGGGCGCTCAACGAGGAATATATCTACGGCAAGGACGGACGGCTGCAGAATGCGGGCTTCCTCGACTACCGCATCCCGGTCTGCTCCGACCTGCCGATGATCGACACGCAGATCCTGGAAATCCCCAACCCCAACCACCCCTATGGCGTGCGCGGCGTTGGCGAAACCTCGATCGTGCCGCCGCTGGCGGCGATCGCCAATGCAGTGTCGAACGCGGTTGGCGTGCGCATGACCCACATCCCGATGTCCCCGCCGCGGATTCTCGCGGCGCTGGACGCGGAACGGGAAGGCTGAGTATCCAGGCAGGGCAAGGTGTGTTGAGATTCAGGTCAGACCGAGCCGGAGTAGAAGACGGGCGCGAAGCGACCAGACAAGGTGGCTTTCGAGAACCGGAGCGGAGCGTACTTGAAGTACGTGAGCACCGGAAGCGCAGGAAGCCGTCATTCGCAGGCCGGCCTCACCTGAATATCGACGCAGCTTGAACGACGATGGTTGAGGTCACCCTTTGGGGCTCGCTCAGCGCCGTCGCCGGAGGCAAGGCCAGGCACGAGATCGAGGCCAAGGACATCAGGGAACTGTTCCGCAAGCTGGCGGAACAGTATCCCGGCATCGAGCCGTGGATCGACCGCGGGATAGCCGTGGCGATTGATGGCACCATCTACCGCGATACGTGGAGCAAGGAGCTGCCGAAGAACGCGGAGATTTTTCTGCTGCCGAGGTTGGCTGGGGGGTAGCGAACGGTCGGCTCGCCGGCATCGCTCGTTTCGCAGATTCCGCGCGGACGGCCCGGGGTAGTCGGCCTATCGCCTAAGCCCGAAAAAGCTCAAGACCGCGAGAATGACGACGACGAGGCCGACGATATAGATAATGCTGTGCATGGCTTGTCCTCCTATGGAGGATTAATAATTAGCGCGCACTAATGTTCCACCGAACAGGCAGTCCGAAGCGTCATCAGTCAGGCGGGGCTCCTGGGCTCCTCCCCTCCGGGCCGTGCCGCTCCCGGATGGTTTACCGGGTTGGCCGGTCTTCACGCATGACGTTGTAGAGCAGCAGGCCCGCCATCAAGGACACCACGGCGCCCACCATGTCATGGCCGGTCAGCCCGGAATAATACACGAAAGCAAATGCCAGCTCGGCCATGGCTCCAACCCAAAATGCGAGGGACTTCTCTGGGAGAACCTTCAGGTCGCGCTAATGTTCCTGACGGCCAGCGCCGATCTTCGCCGGCTGCGCCTGGCGCAATTCCAGGAAAAGTGTGAGCGGTTTTCCGTGCGGAATTGCACAACAACAAAAGGATAGAGCGGTTCGCCGTTTCCGTGAAATGGTGAAACGCTCTAGGCGACATGGAAGGCCGCGCAATGCTCAGGCTCTGTCGTTTTTCCCGGAGCCGACGATCGCCGCCAGGATCGCTTCGTATGCGCTTCCCGTCTCCTCCTCGATCTCCTCCTCGGAGATACCGGCCGCCTTTGCATCGGCGAACAGCTTGCTCGTCAGCTCGGCCACCGAGACGATGTCCGCGCCGACCTTGCCGCGCATCACATTATCGGTGATCCATCGGCCAAAGAACGCCGCGCCGCGCTCGCTCATTCGCCCTGCTCTTTCACAAAATGCGCCTCGCGAAGGAGCGCTTCCCAGTCGGTCCCGACCGTCTCGATCAGCTCGCCGGCCTGTTCCTGGGTGATGCCGGCTTCCTTTGCCAGCCGCCCTGCAAGCAATTCGAAGACAGCCTGGTCGCTCTCCCCCAGACTGCCTTCGCGATGTTGCAGCGCCTCGAAGATAACCTCGAAGACGCTGTCGACTTCCTCATCGATCTCGCTGGCCGCGATGCCTTCGCGCGCGGCCGCCTTCATCATCTCGTCGGCAAGATCGCTCACCGCGACCGGATCGTCCGTCAGCACGTTCGGCAGATGCTCCGCCATCCATTTGTCGAAGAAGTCGAGACCGCGCCTGCTCATGTGGCCTTAAGCGTGCGAGGAACATTAGGTTCCGCTGATGGGGACTGAGGTCTCATGCGCCGGCGCATTGGTCCCCCTCGTGAAACATAAGCCCGGCGATCTCATTAGGGCTGCGCTGACGAGCGATCAGTCCCTTCATCGTCAGTGGCTGGATCGCCCGCCACTTGCCCACAGGTGGCGGGCGATCCGATCGAAGAAGAAGAACCGGGGCCGAGGTGAACAGTGTCGATTTCCGATGAGTTGCGGGACGCAAGTCTCCGCTACGAATGCCCAAACTGCCACCAGCCGATCATCAGAAAAGCTTCGTGGTTCAAGGCGGTGAGCACCTTCCGCTGCGAGGCCTGCAAGACCAAGCTCAGGCTTGGCTACTCGGCCAAGCTGGCGCTTTTCAAACAACATGACAGGGCGGCGTTCTCGGAGGCGTGACCCATGCGGCTGAGTGCCTGCGAGCCCTTTGGCGAGCAGCAGTTCCTTTTCCGGGAGCGGTTGCCGGCAAACGACAACAGCGCGCTGGACCATCGCAACCTTTCCCTTCTCAGTCTCATCCCGGCCGATAGCGGACCTACAAAGATTGCCGCGAAAGCGGAGCGGATGAGCGTTGCCGCGGCCATGGGCATAGCGATCGGCCTTTTCATCGGGCCGGTGGTGTTCTCATGCCTCATGCTGGGCATCTGGAACGCGGCGTTGAACAGCAACGGAGGCAAGCATGATCACCACGACGTTGGAAACCAGGGTGTCGGGTTTGCAGGAAAGGCTGAGGGCCGCCAAGCTCAGCACGGATGACATGCTGGCCTTCCAGAAGGTCGCGGACGTGCTGGACAATGGCCATGGCGGCATCGATACCGACGACCTGATCGCGCTGTCGTTCGTGGTGGAGGATGAGGATTGAGGGGGGCCGGACTCCGAGTCAGCTGGATTCAGGTGATCCTGTAGCGCCTAGTCAGCGCCCGCGCCGGAGGCAAGGCAAGACATCGGGACCAACGGCATCAGGGAGCTGTTCCGCAAGCTGGCGCATCCCGGGATTGCGCCATTTATCGATCGCGGAATCGCGGTGGCGATCGACGGGCGATCTGTTGCGATACGTGGAGCAGGAGCTGCCGTCGGCGCGGAGATCTTGCGGCTGCCGAACCGGCAGAGGTAGCGGGCGCCTCCGTCCCGTCTAACTCAAAATCTCGTTTGTAGGTCGTCAGTTAATCCTTTTGCCGAAGTCAGGTTGATTGGGCTAACGAGATTCCGTCCGTGTTTGCTCTCACTGCCTTTAACGGGCAGTCTGAAGGCCACCCCATTGCGGTAGACCTTTGGACTAGCCGCGTTCAAGGTGGAAAGTGACCGCTAAAGGCCGATTTGGGGCAGTGCAGACTGTCTGCTTGAAGAAATATCCTCACTTCTTAACAGAATGCCATTCGATCGCGGCTCGGTTGTATTCTGTATTTGCCCCTTGATTCGGCAAACATGTTGCTGAATGGACTGTCACGTCGTCTAGAGATCCCGGTCAACCCGGCGGTGAAGAGATGCTCGATCCTAATACCCTAAAGCCCGTCAATCCGAAGCCGCCAGCCGCAACGCCGACGGCCGCACACATCATGAGCGGCCTGCCGGTTCCAAAAGGTGTGCGCGTTCGCTCCTTCTCACCTGACGAATGGGAAGAGTTCACGGAAGAATGGGCTAGCACGTTGATACCGCCATTCCTGAAGGTGAGAAGGTTTGGCGGAGCTGGTGACTACGGTGTTGATATTGCGGGCTTCTTATCTGCTAGTGGCTTCGCAGGCTTGTGGGAGAATTTCCAATGCAAGCGATATGATCATCCGCTCCGGCCCTCCGACATCTGGGTCGAGATCGGCAAGATCATCTACTACTCGTACAAAGGGGACTTCATTCCGCCGCAAAAACATTTTTTCATGTGCACAAACGATATCGGCACCACGCTAGAGAGACTTTTGAACAACCCGGCAAAGCTCAAAGCCGAGGCGCGCGCCAACTGGGACAAGCATTGTCGGAATGGCATTACAACGACCGTGGATGTGGAACTGACTGGCACGCTGCTGGAACATTTCAATAACTTTGATTTCGCCATCTTTTCTTCAAAATCAGTCCTGGAACTGTTGTCCGCGCACGTGGCCACACCCTATCATACTGTAAGATTTGGCGGGGGATTGCCCGGTCGCGGGCCAACCACCGCTCCACCCGCTACTGTCAGTGCGCACGAAAGCCGCTATATACGCCAGTTACTGGATGCGTATGGAGAGCGGGACGGCAAAAGCTACCTCGACCCATCGTCTATAGCGTCGGAAAGCCATTCCCAACGCGATTTCCTGCGCCAACGTGAGCGCTTCTATCACGCTGAATCGCTCCGCAATTTCGCGAGGGATACCGTTCCCGACGGAACCTTTGAAGACCTACAGGATGAAGTCTATCACGCCGTGATCGATACTTGCGATGACCCAAATCATGCGAATGGCTTCGAGCGCATGCGCGCAACGGTGGACAAATCCATGGCTGTGACGCCTTTGTCCAACGCGCTCACCCCAGCATTGAAAACACAAGACAAGATGGGAATCTGTCACCAACTCGCCAACGAGGACAGGCTGACTTGGGTAGTGCCGAATGTCTGAGGTATCACGGCGCACGGCCTTCAACAGCCCACTTGAGACCGGCGTGCGATCGCTGGCGATATTGCTCGCCGCCTTCCCGAAAGGCTACGATCTTCAAAAGCTAGTGGAGCTTGACTACTTGACAGTGCACACCAAGGACGCAGGGGGCCCTGACAGCTTGCACGCTCCTTTGCCCTTCCGCGCGGGCGAGCTTCTTGTTCGCAGGGAATTGGTTGAGCGAGGATTGATGCTTATGGTCAGCCGCGCGCTAGTTGAACGTTCGGTTTCCTCTGAAGGCATTACCTTTTCAGCCACGGACAAGGCATCTCCCTTCGTCGGGCTATTGGAGGCGGAATACACGCTCGCACTACTGGATCGCGCGAAATGGACCGTCGACCGATTTGGCGCTCTGTCCGCCGAGGAGATACGCGGCGTGACGCGGGCATTCTTCGAAGGCTGGCCTAGTCAGTTTCAGCCTCCTCAAACGCCAGGGCTGCTTTCATGAGCACCTACCTTCATCTCGAGGAGATACGCTTCACCGGACCCGGCGGTAAGGAAGCTAAGCTCGCGTTCGCACAAGGTGTTAACGTCATTTGTGGCGCGTCAGACACTGGAAAATCCTTCCTGGCCGAAGCCATCGATTTCATGCTGGGCGGCTCCTCGCTAAAGGAGATACCTGAGCGTGTCCCATACGCGTCGATAGCGCTCTCGATGGGTGCGAGTGACGACACCGCCTGGAAATTCGACCGAGGTATCTCCGGAGGCGACTTTGTGATGACGCCCCTAGGCGAAGGTGCTGGAGAGCCGACGAAACTGAAGCAAAGCCACGGCCACGAGAAAGTGGACAATATTTCCGGATTCCTGCTGGACAAGATAGGTCTGCTCGGCAAGCGCATTCTCAAGAGCGCCCGAAATGGAACCACCGTAAGCCTTAGCTTCAGAAATCTCGCGCGACTGATAATCATCCAGGAAGGCGAGATTCAGCAATCAGGGTCACCCTTCTGGGGCGGTCAGTTCACGCTCAAGACCGCAGAGCTTGCGACCCTGAAACTCCTGCTGACCGGCGTGGATGATTCATCCGTGATATCAGCATCAGACAATGCGGACGGTGACAATTCAAGGCAGCTCGCCCTTATCGATGAGCTTATAAGCGAGCTAACCGATCAGATCTCTGAGCACGGGGCAACGGCCGAGGAACTTAATGACCAATTGAGTAAGCTCGATCGGACTATTGAAGGCAGGCGGGAGGAACTGACAACCGTCCAGAAGGAACTTGATCAAACGGTCGCTAAGCGCCGCGAGGTCTTCGTGGCCCGCGAAGCGGTCGAACAGCGCCTCGTCGAGATTGAAGAGTTGCTGGTGCGCTTCGCACTTTTGGATCAGCATTACGATGTCGATAAAAAACGATTGCAGGCAATTAGTGAAGAAGGCTCATTATTCATCCATTTCGAACAAGTTTCTTGCCCACTATGTGGCGCGGCTCCCAACCAACAACACACGGATACCGACTGCGATGGAAATGTCGGAGCGGTGGTCGAGGCCGCCAATGCGGAAATTCTGAAAATCGAACATCTCTCGTTCGAACTGCATCAGACGGTCAGCGGTCTCAAGCACGAAGCGTCGGCACTTCGTTCCAATAACAAGGAATACAACGAGCAGTACGATTTGCTGCAAAGTGAAATCGCGCAGACGATTTCACCGCAAGTTGCGGATGCACGCGCCAACTTCCAAGAACTCCTGGAGACGAAGGCGAAACAGCAGAAAGTTCTTACCCTGCACGCGCAGGTCGAAAAATTGCTAGCTAGGAGAGAAAGCCTCATAAACGACGTTCCGGAAACGCCGAGGGATACACCAAACAAGGTGGCCGCCGGAATTCCCGAGTCCACCGCGCATGCGCTCTCACAGAAGATTGAAGGCATCTTGCGGGCCTGGAATTTTCCCGGGCAATGCAGGGTGCATTTCGACAAGGAGGCCAGCGACTTCGTGATCGACGGCAAGCCCAGGGGGAGCCGAGGAAAAGGGCTTCGGGCGATCACGCATGCCGCCGTGACGCTCGCTCTCCTTGAGTATTGCCAAGAGCATGATCTGCCACATCCTGGCTTCGTGGTGATGGATTCCCCACTTCTCGCGTACTTCAAACCCGAGGGCGACGAAGATACCGCCTTGCAGGGAACTGATTTAAAGGAACGCTTCTACAACTACCTCATCCAGCATCATGGGAAGAGTAGCCAGATCATCATTATCGAAAACCAGCATCCACCGGAGAGTGTTGATACAAATCTGGCGATGACGGTATTTACCCGTAACCCAGCGGACGGTCGGTTCGGTCTATTGTAGGTTCACCAGCAACGCTCAGCACCTCACCGTGCCCTCCCAGCGTCTGCCGATCCAGACCGGATCGATCACGTGGCCTCGCTTGGGGTTTGGTAGCGTCGGGGTGGCCGAGCATGCACCCGCGGTTCAGCATCAGCCAGGGCACTAGCGCGGCGAAGATCCCGGTGGCCAAGGGCCATGGCTTGGCCGTGCAGGACCGACCGGCTCGTCGCGCCAGTTGCCGCGGCGCAGGCCGAAAACTGCTTTTACTTCGCCCCCTTCACCTTCTCGCCATCTCCCACCTCCTGCCCTTTCGGCGCCGGGGCGGTCGTCACGCCGATCGCTGAGATCCGCCAGCGGTTGTCGACGTTTTCGAAGGACAGGTCGAAATCGATCTCCAGCGGTTGCGTGGGAAACAGGCCGACAAGGTGGAGCTGCTCCTGGGGATCGAGAAAGGGCGGCGTGGAGAGCTGCGGGGCGACGACGGCAACCGCCGTCAGGTCGGCGCCGGATTGGCGCAGCGCCTGGAACCTGATCGCCAGGTCGGCGGCGGTGTTCTGGGCGCGGAAGCCTGGCGAGCCCATGTCCCTCAGCACCGTGAAATTGCCTGTTTCCACCGCCTGCTGGAGAGCCATCATCGTGCTGCGGGCAAGGTAGATCGCCTGCGCGGCGTTTGCCGGCCAGGCCGGCGCAGTGGGCGCCGGTGCGGTCGGCGCCGCCTTCTTCTTGCCCGGCGCCGGGGCCTGGGTCTGCGTCTGGGCAAGGCCAGGCCCGGCGGCGCACACGGCCAGCATCGCCGCCAGGAGAATCGTGACTGTTCGCATCGGGATCATTTTTAAGCGCCGGCGCTTCCTACCAACTCATCCTCAGGCCCAGCCGTCCGCCGGCCATGTTCCGGTTGGGTTCGATGGCGATGCCGCCATTGAGCTGGAGCTGCGAGCCGAGCCGGGCGCCTGCGCTGAGCGCAAAGGCATTGGCGCCCTCGAACGTGCCCCAGTTCAAGGTGGTGACGAATTTCTCGTCCGGCAGCACGGTCGGCGCGCCGGCCAGCGCCATCGCCATGGCGACGCCGGAATAGGCGCGGCTGCCGACGCTGTCGATGCGGGAGTTGAGGCTGTTGAATTGCGCGGGATCGGAAAAGCCGAGCGAGCCCGGGGTCACGGAGGCGAGATGGCCGCTGGCATCGGTGGTGACGATCTCGATCGCGCCGGCCTGGGCCGACGAGCTCGCCGCCGACGTCAGGCCGGGCATCGAATAGGTGTTGCCCGCCGTGCCGAACACCTGCTCGTTCTGCCTTGTCGCGACCGCGCCCGAGCCGTAGGCGGCCGCGCCCGCATAGGCGGCGCTGGCGCCGGCGCCGATCGCAACGGCGTTCAGGCCGGCCGAGGATGCGCCCGACCCCATGGCGATCGCGTTGGCGCCGGTGACCGTCGTGCCATTGCCGAACGCCAGCGCATTTGTGGCGTTGACCGTGCTGCCCGATCCGACCACCACCGATCCCGACGAATTGGCGGTGCTCGCGACGATGTTGTTCGAGCCGAAGACCTGGATACCGTTGCCGTTGCCGGCGAGGTTCGGGGCGTTGACGGAATTGTCGTCGCCATAGACGAAGGACTTGTCGCCATTTACGACATTGGGGTCGCCGATCGCGTAGCTGCCATTGCCCCTGACGGTGTTGCCAGTGCCGAAGGCGCCGCTGTCGTCGCCGGTGACGCTGTTGTTCGAGCCGATGACGGTGGTGTTGTCGCCCTGCGACTGGTTGTTGGTGCCGCCGGCCAGCGCATTGGTGCCGCTGGCGTTGCTGCCGGAGCCGGCCGCGGTGGAGTTGGTGCCGCTGGCGTTCGGCTGCGTGCCGGAGGCGGTCGTGTCGTAATAGGGCGGATTTCCGCCGCCGCTGATGCAGGCCAGGTCGCCCGCGGCATTGGTGCCGATGCCGGAGGTGCAGCCCGCAAGCGATGCGAAGCGAACGGTGCCCACGACGTCGAGGCCGGCGGCGGGCGCGGTCGTGCCGATGCCGACATTGCCGTTTGCGTCGATGGTCATACGGGTCACGCCGTCGGTGGCAAGCAGAAGCCGGCCGCTCGAGCCGGTGGCCGAATGCGCATTGATCAGCGAGGTTCCGGCGCCGAAGCTGGCGCCGCCATAGCCGAAGGTCAGCGCATCGGCGCTGGCGGCCGAGGACACGCCGATCGTCTCGAACGTATCCTGGTCGGCGGCTCCATAGACATGCAGCTTGCTGGTGGGGGAAGCGGTGCCGAGACCGACATTGCCGTTCGCTGCGATGTCGAGGCTGCTTGTCGGCGCGCCCGGGCGGATGCGGAACGGCAGCAGGCTGCCATTCGTGGAGTCGCGTATGAAGAAATTCGCCTCGTTGCCGCCGACGTCCCATGTCTGCGCCGTGAAGCCGCCGGCGTTTGTCTGCTCCAGGCGGATCGCCGGCGTGTCGCTTCGGGTTATCTGCAGGCCGAGAGTCGGATTGGACGTGCCCAGGCCCAGATTGCCCGAGCTGTTGACATAGACCGAATTCTCGGGAGCGCCCGCATCGACGCGGAACACCATCTTGTTGTTCGTCGCATCCTGGATGCCAAAGTAGTTGGCGCCGCCAGAGGCGGAATCGTTCGCAATCAGCGCCCAGTCATTGGCGGCAAATCCGGCGGTCGTGCTCGTGTCGTTGAAGTAGATGCGTGTGTTGTTTTCCTTCATGACGATCGTGTTGAACCCGAAGGACTCGTTGTCGACGCAGTCGAGCCCGACGCAGAGGCTTCCTTGAACGACCTGGTCGTCCGGAACGACATTGTCGGCAAGCGCGTCGGCGACCGGCATGGCGAGGATCGCGGCGCCGAGGCGCAACGCCATGCATTTCGTCGCGAGCTGTTTTGGTTTCGCCACAAGCCCCTCCCCCGAGGATCAATGATCGCAGATGTGCAGGCTTATGTGCCGGCCGGCGGTTTGGCAAGCAGTAGAAGCGGTCGCCGCCGGTCTTTATCGCGGGTGTGTTCCCAGAACATCACCAGTAACGGCCGGGCTGTGTTCAGGTTCTTTTCCAGCCTGGATTGCTCCGGCCATTGCGCGGCCTCAATGTGAACTGCACAGACCCGCCGGTCGTGCGGTGTATTTTAGTCAGCCTGAATATATGCAGCTGGTCCGATTGTCCCCTTCCCGGCCCAGTTGCGCTCCCTCGCGTGGAACCAACATGCTTCTGGCGCGTAGTTTCGCCATCGTTCCCAGCACAAAAGGCAGATGTCCATGCCCGTCCGCACAAAACGCAGGAAGCACTCCGGCAGCGATCTTTTGCTGGCGCCGGCGGTCATCGGCATGCGGGTGCCGCTGCTGGTGCTGGATGCCGTGAGCCACGCGCCCAACGGGCGGGAAGCGCTGCAGGCGGTGGAGGAAAAGGCGCTTGCGGGAACGCAAGGGCTGTTCGCGGCGCAGGCAAAGATGCTCGAGGCGGCGTTGCGCTTCTGGCCTGAGGTCCTTTCCGGCAAAAGCCCGGCGCTTTGCGATGGAACGGTGGCGATGGAAGCGGCGGCGGCTGCCCTCTTGCCCGCGGCCAGGCAGGTGCGGCGGAATTTTGACCGGCTTTCGAAACGGCGCTGACCGCGCCGCTTGCAGCAGCCGGGCGCCGGCGCGGGACAGGCCGGCTAAGCCGCGGGCTAGCCTTCCATTGCGAGGAACCGGTCGGTGAAGCCGGCGAGCGCGTTCCAGTCTGTGAACTCGCGATCCTGCCCGGGGCCTGGATCCTCGCCCTTCATGACGACGAATTTGACGAACTGCTCCTGGAAGTAATCGTATTTGGTGAAGCGCAAGGCGCCGCCCAGCAGAAGCGTCATGCGCGGCTGCCACCCCGTCACGGAGACGAAGCGGTCGACATATTTCTGGGCAGCGGCCTCGTGGCCTTCCAGCGCCGCCGACAGGCTGACCGATACCAGCGCCGAAGGCTTGCCGCTCAACAGGTCGTGATGGGCGAACACGAAGGTCGTGACGGCTTCCTGATGGTGCTCCTGGTGGACCGACGCGGCAATAACGAAGGCGTCGAAATGCCCGAGCTTCAAATCGGGCGTGAACTTCGCGCTGTCCAGCAGCTCGACCTGATGCCCGCGCCCGCGAATGTCGGTCGCCATCCGTTCGGCGACTTTCCTGGTCTGCCCTTCAGTCGTTCCATAGACAATCAAGAGGTTCACGATGTCCCTCCGACGGTGGAAAGGCATTGATGGGGACAATCCAGTGCCGTCTCGCCCGGCACGCCCGCGCCCCAATGCGGCGGAGCGCATCATAGCGCATGAAAGGGGGTTCACGCACCGATTTTCGCGGCGGCGCGGATGCCGGGGTGTCCGGGCAGCGGACAGAGCGAGGGCGGTGCTGCCCTGTCCGACGCGGCTCGACTTCCATCCGCCAAGGCTTATGCGATCGCGCCATCCCGCGGCTGTGTTTTTTAGCTATCTTGAATATGCGGCGGATCGAGGTTCGCCGGGCCGGCGTCGGGGCGCTGCTCCCATCAGGCAACAGGCGCCGGCCACCTAAAACGGCCTGCACGGCCGATGCGCCGGCGCGGCCCCTCGCCCTGCCCAGGCGCCGCTATTCGCGGCTGTCGGCGAGCTCGTTCGACACAAGCGGGTTCATGCGCTCCAGCGTTCCGTCCTTCATGACGAACTGGTGCCATATCGCGATCAGCGCATGGGCGCCGGCCAGCCACAGGATCAGCGTGCCGCCGGTTTCGTGCAAGTCGGCGATCAGGCCCGGCGCGCCCTGCACGGGCGCGGCGAGCGCCGGCAGGTCCAGCCCCAGGAAGGACATCTGGATGCCGAGGCGCGAGGCGGCATACCAGCCGCTCAGCGGCAGCGCGATGAGGAACAGATAGAGCACCGTGTGCCCGGCGCGCGCGGCAAGGTCCATCCAGCGGCTCTGCGGGTCCTCGACGCGGGGTGCGGCGCCCAGCCAGCGCGCCAGCAGGCGCGGCACGACCAGAAGCAGCACGGCGAGCCCCAGGGTGAAATGCAGGTAGGGCGGATCGGCGCGCGCATGGCGCCCGCCCTCGGCGGTGAACCAGGCGATGACGACCAGCAGGGCCGTGAGCCAGTGGATGGCAATGGTGATCTGTGAATAGCGCCGCATCGGGCTTGCTCCGTCTTTTCAGGCACGCGCACATGCCGAGGCCGGGAACGCCTCGGCGCGCAACGTTCATATGTTTCCGCGGGCGTCCAGGCAGGCGCCCGCGGTTGCCCCGTCCGGGGCGCGTTCAGGCGATGTCGGCAGGCGCGGCTTTGCGCTTGCGGCCGGTGATCATCGCGCGAACAAGGTTTTCATTATGGCGAAGGCTTGCCAGCGCCACGCCGCCGATATGGACCAGCACCAGCGCGAGCAGGCCGTGCGCGGCCAGGCTGTGGGCGTCCTCCACCCAGGACACGCCGAAATACGCGTCCGTCGTCTGCATCCACCCGGTCAGCGCCACCGACACCATCATGGCCATCAGCACGATCACCATCGCGCCGCCAGCCGGGTTGTGGCCGATATAGCGGGCCTCGCTGCCCCTCAATATGGCAACGAGATAGCGCAGCACCGTCGCGGGATCGCGCACGAATTGCGAGAAGCGCGCATAGGGCGTGCCGACGATGCCCCACACCAGCCGCATGGCGACAAGCGAGGCGGCGGCGTAGCCGGCCCAGTGGTGGATGTTCTCGGCGCTTTGCGGCGTGAACCAGGCGATGGCGAAGCTCAGCACCAGCGCCCAGTGGAAGCCGCGCACGACACGGTCCCAGACGCGCACCACCTCGCGGTGCGCGTCGGCTCGGGCCGGCAAGGCTCGATCAATTCTCGCCGGCTTCGGCATTGTCGAGCTTCTCGAGCGTCTCGGCATTGTAGGCGGTGTTGACCTTCTTGCCGTCCTTGTCGACCGCATAGACCTCGTAGCAGCCCTTCTCGGTTTTGATCTGGCGCACGGTGAGGCCCTCGGCCTTCAACTGCGCCTCGAGCGTCGCCTTGGGCTGGAACTTCGATTTCGCGGCGGTGCTGCAGGTGCCGGCGGCCAGCGCCGGTCCGGCGATCATGCCCGCGAGGGCGGCGATAAGAAGAGTGCGATACATGGGATCTCCATCTGGTTGGGAGGTTGCGGCGCGGCTGAGGATTCAGCCGACAGGCCATGACGGCTGGCGCGCGTCATTGGCGAGGCATAGCGAATCCAACCTGACAACCGACTGACAGCCGTTTCGGAGCGACGGGCGCCGCGCGGGAGATCCGGGCGACGCGCCCCGACACCGCTAGGATTTTGGGCTAAGCCGGCGGGCTCCTACACGGCGAGCGTGGGCTCGGTGTTGACCTCCAGCGCCGCTTCCGGCTCGTGATCCTCCTCGGGCAGGACCTCGCCATGCACCGCCAGCGGGCGGCCGATCCAGAGCGGGTCGACGAGGTGATCGCGCCTGGCATTGGCGGTGTTGGGGTGGATGAGGATGCTCAAGCCGCCATGGTTCAGCATCAGCCACGGAACCAGCGTGGCGAAAAGGCCGGTGGCGAAGGAGACCTGGTACATGGCCTGGTCATGCGGGCCGACCTTCCTGTCGTGCCAGTTGCCCAGCCGCACGCGAAAACGCTCGCCGATGCGCTCGCGCAGCCATTCGGCGTGGCTGCGCTCGGCCGGGCCGTCGAAATAGACATGGGCGTGATAGCTGGCGATCTCCGAAAGCTGTCTCGGATTTTCTGGCGTGGCGTCGTACATCGCGATGCTCCCCTCCCCGATGGTTCCATCCTGAACGGTGGGACTGTAGGCGGTTCTCCGTTTCCTGGAAACGGCTGGCCGCTCTACAGACTGTTTAGCATCGGCGTGGTTGGCGCGGCGCGATTGCGCGCAGCTTCGGAGCGCTCCCCTACCCCTCGCCGCCATTCGCGCCGCTTCCCCACAGCGCCCGACGGATCAGGCCGCGCTTCTTCTTCCTCGACACGAGCTCGACATCGCTCACCAGCCGCGCGCCGCCCTCACGCCGCTCCAGCGTGATCTTTCGCGTATGAAACGCTTCCAGCTCGGCGCGGTGGGCGACGCTGATGATGGTGACGGTGGGCAGTTCCTTCATCACCGTCTGCATCATCGTGTCCTGGCTCTTCTCGTCCAGCGCCGAGGTCGCCTCGTCGAGCACGACGATGTCCGGCGCGTGCAGGAGAAGACGGGCGAAGGCGAGGCGCTGCTTCTCGCCGCCGGACAGCGTCTGGTCCCACGGCGCCTCTTCCTCCAGCCGGCCCTTCAGATAGCCAAGGCCGACCTTGTCGAGGGCAGCAGCGATCTCGGCCTTCTTCCAATTGTCGGCGGCGGCCGGATAGGCGGTGGCGCGGCGCAGCGTGCCGGACGGGATATAGGGGCGCTGCGGCAGCATGAAGAGGCGCTTGCCCGGATGGAAATCGACGCTGCCGCTGCCCCAGGGCCACAGGCCGGCAATGGCGCGCACCAGCGTCGACTTGCCGGTGCCGGATTCGCCCGAGACCAGCACGCGCTCGCCGGGCTCGATCTCCACCTCGGTTTCCTTCACCACCGAGGTGCCGTCGTCGAGCGTCACGGAAAGATTCCTGAGGCTGAGCATGGCGCCGTCCTCGGTCTCGCCGCGCTGGATGCGACCCAGCTTGTCGTTCTCTTCGGCTCGCTCCAGCCCGTCCAGCGACATCATCAGCGAGGCGATGCGGCGGGCCGAGGCGTTCCAGTCGGCGAGCCGGGGATAATTGTCGACCAGCCAGCCGAAGGCGCCTTGCACCATGGCGAAGGCGGAGGCCGCCTGCATGACCTGGCCGAGCGACATCGAGCCGTCGAGGAATTTCGGCGCGCATAAAAGCACCGGCACGACCGGCGCGAACAGGCTGGAGCCCTGCGAGACGAGCGTGGTGCGCATGTGCTGGCCGGTGAGGCGCGCCCAGCGGCCGAGCACGGCGGCAAAGGACCTGAAGATGCCGGCGTTCTCCTCTTCCTCGCCGCCCAGCAGCGCGATGCTCTCGCCGTTTTCGCGCACGCGCGTCAGCACGTAGCGGAACTCGGCCTCCGTCTGGTTCTTCTGCTCGGAAAGCTCGACGAAATGGCGGCCGATGAAGAACATCGAGGTCGAGGTGATGGCGGCATAGATGACGGCGGTGACGACGAGGAAGCCGGGCACGGTGATGACCGAGCCGCCCAGCGAAAAGCTGAGCGCGCCGCCTATGGTCCACAAGACGACGATGAAGGTCGAGGCCGACAGGAAAGCGTTGAGCACGCCGGCGACGAAGTCGACCGGCGATTCCGTGGCGATGCGCAAATCCTCGGTCAGGCGGGCCTCGGGATTGGCATGATCGCCCTTGACGAGGTTGAGCTGGTAGTAGCGGCCGCTGGCCAGCCAGCGCTGGATGACCGCCGTGGTCAGCCAGGAGCGCCATCGGCGCTGCATGGTCATGCGAATGTAAACCTGCGCGACCACCAGGCTGATGCTGCCGGCGACCAGGGGCAGGAAGATGGCGCTCAACCAGTAGACGGTGTGGGCGTCGCGCTGCTCGATGGCGTCGAAGATCGCGCGGTTCCAGCGATTGATGCCGTACTGGAAACCGACATTGACGCAGATGAGCGTGAGCAGCCCGATGGTCAGGGGCCAGGCGAGCCTGTCGCCATGCAAACCCCAATAGCCACGGCCACTGATCCAGAAGCGCCGCAGAAGATACTTCTTGCGCGCCCGCTCGGCCTCTTCGGGCGAAAGCGCGGGGCCGGGCTCGGCAGCCTCTGGCGGCGGCGTCCCGGCATGGCCGATGGCTTCGGGCGCGGCATCGGCGGGGGCTTTTTGCTCGGACGGGTTGCCGCCGGCCGGTGGCCTGCCTTGGCGCGCCTTGCCCTCTTTCAGCCTGTCTTCCGGTTTGTCTTCCGCAGCCTTATCCGCGCGCGATTTCGGCTGGCGCGGCTTTTCGTGGCGCGGGGCATTGGCGCGCGACGCCGGGCGCGGCTTGCTTTCACCGCGCTCAATGGCACTGTCATCCGGTTTCGGTTTGCGCTTGGCCGGGGGCATCGCGCGACAACGGCCCAAAAATCAAAAGGTTTCACGAGAGCGCCACCCAGAGCAATCGCATCGGGCGCCCCGCTCTCCGTCTCGGCTTCGCCGAGCCACCTCTCCCCCGCCTTTGTCAGGCGGCGCTGCCGCTGCGGGGATTGCGCAACGGCTCGAAAATAACCTCGCCGGCCGCGTCGAAAGCGAGCGCGTCGTGCATCGGCAGTGCCGCCGAAAACAGGTAGCCCTGCGCGATCATGCAGCCCAGCGAGCGCAGGATCATGCGGTCGGCGTCGGTCTCGACGCCCTCGGCCATCACCTCTATCCCCAGCGTGCGGCCAAGGCCGATCACCGCCTCGACCACGGCCTGATCCTCGACGGATTTCGCCAGGTCGCGCACGAAATCCTTGTCGATCTTGATCTTGCGGATGCGGCTGTCCTTCAGCGACACCAGGGTCGAGAAGCCGGTGCCGAAATCGTCGAGAACGATCGATATGCCGGCATCCGCCAGGCGCCCGACCTTTTGGCCGACCCGGTCGCGGTCGACCGGCGCCTCCTCGGTGATCTCGATCTCGAGCATCGCGGCGGGCACGTTCTTCGCCTTGAGCCCGTCGAGGATCATGTCGTCGACATTGCCGGCCTCGAGCTCGCGTGGTGAAAGATTCATCGCCACCCGCACATCCGAGCGGCCCTGCCGCGCCAGCTCTGCGATCATGGCGCAGCAATTGAGGAACACCGTTTCGGTCAGCAGCGAAAGCAGGCCGGTCTCGCGCGCGGCGGTGACGATCTCGGGCGGCGAGATGGCGCCATGGACCTCGTGCTGCCAGCGCAGCAGCGCCTCGAAGCCGACGACTGCGCTGGTGTCGAGCCGCACCAGCGGCTGGAACCAGCAGCAGAGCGCGCCCGACCCGATCGCGCCACGCAGATCGCGCTCGATGCGGTTCCTGCGCTCCAGCGCGGCGTCGAGACCCGCGTCGAACAGGCAGTATTCGTTCCTGCCGCCGCGCTTGGCCGCATAGAGCGCGAAATCGGCCTTGAGCAGCATCTCCGTCAATTGCGGCTTGTCCGACTGATAGATGCCGATCGAGGCGCCGACGCGCACCGAGTTCAGCTCCGGGTCCGGATTGGCGATGGCCGCGATGATGGTGGATGCAAGCTCGCCGGCCGCTTGCGGCGACCTGCAGGCGGAGAAGAGCAGCACGAACTCGTCGCCGCCGATGCGCGCGATGGTGGCACCTTCCGGGGCGTGGTCCTCGATCCGGCGCGCCACCTTGACCAGCAGGCCGTCGCCGATGGTGTGGCCATAGGTGTCGTTGACGGATTTGAAGCCGTCGAGGTCGACCAGCATGGCCACGAACGGGCCGTCGGAAACACCGAGCCCGGCGATTGCCTGCTCCAGCCCGGAGCGGTTGAGCAGGCCCGTCAGCGGATCGCGCCTGGAGTTGCGTTCCATCTCGGCGGCGAACTCGCGCGCCTCGTATTTGAGGCGGCTCGTCTTGCGGAACCGGGATTGCCCCAGAAGCGCGCTTCTGATCATGCCGCCGAGGAAAAGCAGGATGGTGAAGCCCAGCACGTCGTTCTCGACGCCGCCTTGCGCCAGCACGCAGGCGGCGGCGGTGAGAAGCGGGAGCGTGATGAAGTTGATCGAGGCCGGCGCGTGGGAGGTGCAATAGGTGACCGAGCCGGCGGAGGTGCCGGCGAGCACGATCAGATAGAGCGGCGCCTGGGCGGTGGTGTATCCGTCGCTGAGCAGCGCCAGGAACGACCAGGCCACACCCGACGCCAGCGCCAGCAAGCCATAGAGCGAAAGCCGGGCGCCGACCGCCTCCAGCCGCTCGTCGGCCGCGCCCGACTGGGCGAGCGCGAGCACCACGCGCGCGCCATTGACCAGGGCGATCGCGGCAAACCACGCCACCGCGGCAAGGCCGCCGCCCGACAACAGCTGCACCGCCAGGATCAAGGCTGCCAGCACCGTGCCGATGGGCATCGAGATGAAGACGCCCTTGCTGAGGTCAGCGAGCTGATCGCGCAGGATGCCGGCGTCCACGGCTCCGCCGCGTTCCCCGGAAGAGGGACCCGCAGCCAGCCGCTCATCATGCCTTGTCATGGCCTAAGTGGTTAGGCGACCGGAATGAAAATCGTGTTAAGGATTTCAGAGGTTTACGGTGTATTTTGCCGATTGGGTCGCCCCGGCGCCAGAAGCTGGGAGAAAACAGGGCGATGGCCTATTACAATTGATGCGCATGGCACGGCGCGAGAAAAACCCTATCGTGCTTGTGTGACCGAAAGCCAAACGGAGCCCACCATGACGCTTACCAATCGAGACATCGTCGAGCTGACCGAATGGCGCCGCAAGCTGCACCGGCAGCCGGAGATTTCGAACGAGGAAGAGAAAACCGCCAGGGAAGTGGTGGACTTCCTCGCCGATACGGGGCCGGACAAGGTGCTGACGGGGCTCGGCGGCCATGGCGTGGCGGCGGTCTATGACAGCGGCGAGGCCGGGCCGACCGTTCTGTTCCGCTCCGAGCTCGACGCGCTGCCCATCGAGGAGATTTCGCGCGTCGCGCATTCTTCGCAAGTGCCGGGCAAGTCGCATATGTGCGGGCATGACGGGCACACCGCGATCTTGGCCGCGCTCGGCCGCCAGTTCGGCCGCGAGCGGCCGGCGCGGGGCCGTGTCGTCTTGATGTTCCAGCCGGCGGAGGAGACCGGCAATGGCGCGGCCGGCGTAGTCGCCGATCCGCGCTTCGCCGAGATCGCGCCGGACTTCGCCTTTTCGCTGCACAATTTGCCCGGCGTGCCGTTTGGCGAGGTGCGGCTCAAGGCCGGCACCGTCAACTGCGCCTCGCGCGGCATGCGCATCCTGCTCGAGGGCAAGACCGCGCATTCCTCGATGCCGGAAACCGGCACCTCGCCGATGCCGGCGGTGAGCGAATTGATGCCGGCGCTGCCAGCGCTCGGGCGCGGCACTTTCGCGGACGAGGATTTCGGCATGGTGACCGTCACCCATTGTTCGATGGGCGAAGCCGTGTTCGGCATCGCGCCGGGCCATGCGGAAGTGTGGGCGACGCTGCGCACCAGGCGCGACGAGCGCATGGCGGAACTCGTCGCCTCGGCCGAAGCGCTCGCGGCAAAAATCGCGGCCAGGCATGGTCTCTCGGTGCGCTTCGACTATCACGAGATCTTCGTCGCCAGCGTCAACGCGCCGGACGCGGTGGAGCATCTCGCCCGCGCGCTCGACGAGGAAGGCGTTGCGCGCAGCGAGGCGGCGCTGCCGATGCGCGCCTCGGAGGATTTCGGCATTTTCGGCCACAGCGCCAAATCGGCGATGTTCTTCCTCGGCGCCGGCGAAAGGCACCCATCTCTGCACAACCCCGACTATGATTTTCCCGACGACCTGATCCCGATCGGCTCGCGGATCTTCATGCGCGCGGCGCGCAATCTGCTGGGTTGAGCATCACAACGTCTCGCCCACGGCAGCGCCGCGTATCCCACTCCAGGTGGACGGCGGATGCCATAGTGGCCATCGGCAGGTTGAGTCGGCGACAGCGCCGAGGAGCAGCCCATGCACCGCTTCACCGAGACAGCCGATCTGCGGATCGCCTATGAGGAAGCCGCGCCCCGGCGGTTTACGGGCATTGCTCTGGGCCGAAGCGCCTTTGCCGCGCATCTCCGCCGCTCGTTTATGTGAGCTGCGCCAGTTCCGGCTTCAGCATCATCATAGCCGCGACCAGCACGAACAGGGCTAACACTGCGGCACGGCCAACAAGCGCCCGGCGATCGCCGGCCAGCGCGTCCAGATCGGCATGCGACGCGCCGGCAACGGCGGCCTGAAACCTTTGCTGCCAGGGCCGCACGAAGCGTCGGCTGACCACCATCATGATGGCGATCAGGACAAAGGAAAACAGCAGCCATGGCGTGGTGAGCGGCCAGCCGCCGAGATAGATCAGCCCGATGCCGGCAAGCATGCCGATCATGGCGAGCATGTTGCCAAAGCGGCTGGCATAGAGCGCGAACCGCGCCAGCCCTGCCCTTCCACCGGCGAACAGGAGGAGTTCCGTTGTCACGAACAGCAGGACGGCCGCCATCATACCGAAGGCGTGGACATCGAGCATGCCTGTATAGACCATGGGTTTATCTCCAGGTTTCCGGCATTCGGGACCCGCATCGATCGGCCCGTGATGCCTCGCTTGCAATGGTTCGCCGAATATGTGACGGTTTCGTCACATTTTGTATTCGCTTTTCGGACTCGATTCAGCGCGGTCGGCTAAATGGATGTAATGCAACGCAAATTTCCCCGGCAGCAGCGCGCGCGGGCCACTGTGGAGGCGATTCTCCAGGCGGCGGCTCAGCTTTTGACCGACCTCGGCTTCGAGGCTTTGACCACGGCACGGGTCGCCGAGCGCGCCGGTGTGAGCGTCGGCTCACTCTACCAGTATTTCCCGAACAAGCAGGCGTTGGCGGCGGCGATGATCGACTACTATGCCGAGAAGCTGTCGGCCGCGTTCATCGAGGCGGTGGAGATGCGCCCATATGGATCGCTTGAGGAAACCATCGGCGCCATGATCGAGGTGGCCATGGTCGCGCATCCGCATGACCCGAAACTCCATTTGGCGCTGAACGAGCTGGCACCGCGTTATCGCGCGGAAAAGGTCCGCGAGGTCGGCGACCGGATCGCGGGGATCATCGAGGGCCAGCTGGCGCGGCATCGGCACGAGATCGCGCCCGATCTCGACCTTGGCGAGGCGGCCGCGCTCATCGAGACGCTGCTGGAAAACGTGGTCCATCGCGCCATCGAGCGGCATCCGGTCAGTGTTCGCGGCGAGCGGGCGATCGACCAATGCGGCAGGATGATCATGGCCTATCTGACCAGCACGCGCCGCCATGCCGCCTGATCGCGATTTCTTCGCCCGCGACGCGCTCGTGGTCGCCCGCGACCTGATCGGCGCCACGCTTGCGCTATCCGGTATCGGCGGCATCATCGTCGAGACCGAGGCCTATCGGCCCGACGATCCCGCCTCACACGCGTATCGTGGCCGCACGCCGCGCAACGCGCCGATGTATGGCGCGCCCGGCACGGCCTATGTGTACCGCTCCTACGGCCTGCACTGGTGCCTGAACGCGGTGTGCCTGCCGGGCAGCGCCGTGCTGATCCGCGCGCTCCAGCCGCTGTCCGGCATTGCCGAGATGCACGGCCGGCGCGGCGTAGCTGACGAGCGGCTGCTCTGCTCCGGGCCCGGCAAGCTCTGCCAGGCGCTGGCCGTCGACGGCTCGCACAACCGGCTGCCGCTGACCGCGCCGCCTTTCGAGTTCGCCCCGTCGCGGGCCGATCCCTCCGCCATCGTCAGCGGCCGCCGGATCGGCCTGACCAAGGCGGTGGAATTCGAATGGCGCTTTGGGCTTGGCGGATCGGCCTATCTCAGCCGCAGATTCTGAGCGGGGCTGCGTTCAATAATGGTCGGGATGCTGGCGGCTGGCATAGGTCTTGACCGAGGCCGGCGGCGTGGTCGCTTCGGTCGTGGATCGCGGCAGGCCATGTCCGCCAGTCCAGCTGCCGGCTGCAGCCGCCCGGGGAGCATCCCGTCTCATCCGCAGGCTCGCGCTATCTCGCTTGTGCAAAGAAGCGTTCCGTGTACTGTGCCGCCTAATTTAGCGAGGACTCAAGGATGCGAAATGCGGTGATCGCCGCGCTCTGCGCGGGTGTGGCTGGATGCGTGTCCTCGCCGGCCGACTATGGCGCCTCGCTGTCGCAACAGGATCCGAAATGGGCATCGCCGGGATGCCAGCAGGCCCGCGCCGCTGCAGCCGACTATGCGCAGCGCGAGAAGGACCATCCTGGCTGGGGGTTCGGTGTGCTGCTTGGACCCTACAGCATGGGGATGGTGGCGGCCGTGAAGGAGCATGAGCGGCAGCAGCGGCTGCTGCTCGCCCGCCAGACGCACCTGCAGTGCTCAAGCCGGCCGCTGCCGAAGGAGCTGGATTTCGATCCGGCAATCTATGCGCCGAAGAAGGAGCATTATCCGTAAGCTGACCGCCGCGTTGCGGTTCAGGCCGCCAAACTGCTCCACGCTTTCAGCAGCGGCCCGTCGTCGCCAAAAAGCGGATCCTTGTCCGGCCGGTGGACCTCAGGGATCCTGCGCAGCGCCTCGGCATGCTGCTCGGGGCTGCGGCACAGATCGTATGTGCCGAACGGCGGATATGCGCCGACCACCAGGAGATCGGCCGAGCCGGACAGGCGCTGGTGGCCCGTGCCGGCGGGCAGCACCGCCACGTCGCCCGCCTGGACCTCAAGCACCTTGCCCTTGTCGCCGCCGAAGCGCACCTCGGCGGCGCCGCGCGCGATGCCCAGAACCTCATGTATGCGCGAATGGTAGTGAACGAAGCTGTAGATGCCGTTCCGCCAGCTGTCGCCCCAGCCATTGGCGGCGAAAATATCCTCGAAGATGGCCGCCGGATCGACATCGTCCGGCAGTGGCACCGCGCCCGGATAGACAAGCATCGGCCAGCGCGGGTGATTGGGCACCAGCCCGTCATCGGCGAAGCGAAAGGAGAGAGGCTCCTGCCATTTGACTTGTTGCGCCAATGCTTGCCACTCCTGCAACCTGCACTATCGGGTCTAACGATTTGTAGCGCGCTTTGCTCCGGTCAACCAAGGAGGTCACGATGACCGCGTTCGACAATCGGCTTCCTTGCCCCAGCGCTGCTTTCGGCCTTGTCGGCAGCGCGGCAGCGCGGCGGCGCCGGCTGCCGCGGCGCAGGATCTCTACAGCTTCTGCCGTCAAGTGACGACACTGTCTGCCCCTATTCGCATGAGCTTTACAACGGCACGATCAAGGCGTTCAAAAAACTGTTTCCCGCCGCCAGGAGCGCGGCGCAGGAGCAGGAGCTACGGACGAGGGCCAACTACCGCTGCATGAACGGCAAGGTGCTGGCATGGTTCGTCGGCGCCAACGCATCGCAGGCCAAAACTCGACGATGCGCCGACAAAGACGCTTGACTAACCCTCTCGCTTACGGACAAGTTGCGTTGTCAGACATCTTACATACGAGAGGGAGGTTTCGTGAGGAGATTTATCGCTTGTTTCGCGCTGGCTGCCGGCGCGCTCGCATTCGCGTCGGCGGCGTGGGCGGGAGAGACGCTCGATCGCGTCACATCCAAGAAGGCCATGGTGGTTGCGACCAACAGCGGCTGGCCGCCGCAGAGCTTTCTCGACGAAAGCAACCAGTTGGTCGGCTTCGATATCGACGTCTCCAAAGAGATCGCCAAGCGCCTGGGCGTCGAAGTCAGCTTCGAGACGCCCGATTGGGCAACCATGACCGGAGGCCACTGGCAAGGCCGCTATGATCTTGGCGTTGGCTCGGTGACGCCAACCAAGGCCCGATCCAAGGTGATCGATTTCGCCGGCATCTATTATTACAGCCCCTATGTTTATGTGGTCCACAAAGACAGCAAGGCGAAGTCCGTGGACGATCTGAACGGCAAGGTCATCGGCGTCGAGACCGCCACCACCTCGGAAGATTTCATCCGCCGCCAATTGGAGATCGATGCCCCCGGCCTTCCGCCGATCCAATACAAGCTGCAGCCGGGCGAGATCCGGACTTTCGCCGATTCCATGCTGCCCTTCGACGATCTGAGATTGGGGGACGGGGTGCGGCTCGACGCAGTCATCGCGCCCGAGCAGACCGCTCAAAACGCCATCAAGAACGGTTATCCGCTGCGCATCCTGCCCGGTGACTACGCGTTTCGCGAGCCGCTGGTAGTGATCGCGGACAAGGGCGACGCCGAGTGGACCACCAAGATCGGCGGCATCATCGACCAGATGAAAAAAGACGGCACGCTCGCCACGCTGACCACCAAGTGGTACGGCAAGAACTACAGCGCCGATTGACGCTCATCGCGGGCGGCCTCTCAAGACCGCCTGCTTCCATCAGAACCCGTCATGAGCTATCCCGACACCTATTATCGCCGCACCCTTGCCGACGAGAAGGTCAGACCACCGCTCGCAGGGCCCGCCGAATGCGACACAGTCGTTGTCGGCGGCGGACTGGCCGGTCTGACGACGGCGCTGCAGCTAGCGCGCGCCGGAGAGCAGGTCGTGCTGCTCGAAGCCGAGAGCATCGGCTTCGGCGCCTCTGGCCGCAACGGAGGCTTCGTCAGTCCCGGCTTCGCGACCGGCAGCGACAAGATCGCCGCGATGGCCGGCGCCGCGGCGGCACAAGAGCTGCACCGGCTGTCGATCGAGGGCGTCGATTTCGTGCGACAAACGATCAGAGATCTCGACATCACGGCTGCGAAGCCTCGCCCCGGGATCATGAGCGTGCTGCGCCATGACGGCGGTGCCGAACTGAAGGCGCATGCCGAGAGGCTCGCCCGGGATTTCGACTATCCGCTCGACTATCTTGAGCGCGACCAGGTGCGCGCGCTGCTGCATTCCGACCGCTACTACCAAGGCCTGCGCGATGCCAGCGCCTTCCACATGCATCCGCTCAACTATCTGCGCGCCGTCGGCGTCGAGATCGAGCGGCTGGGCGGCAGAATTCACGAGGGCTCCAGCGCGATCGAGGCCAGGCTCGACGGCCCGAAAAAGACCATACGCACCGCAAGCGGCGAAGTGCGCGCGCGGCAAGCGGTGTTTGCCACAGGCGGCTACACGGGACCGCTGGTCGGCCGGCTGAAGCGGGCCGTCCTGCCGATTGCGACCTACGTGATGCTGAGCGAGGAGGCTCCCGAACTCATCGCCAGCGCCATCGCGACGACGGACGCCGTCGGCGACAACCGCAGGGCCGGCGACTACTACCGCGTCGTGGAAGATGGAAAGCGGCTGCTCTGGGGTGGGCGCATCACCACCCGGGCCGCTTCGCCCGCGGCGCTGGCCAGGGAGTTGCGCCGGGAGATGGTTGGAACCTACCCCCAACTCGCTACGCTCAGGACCGAACTCGCATGGTCGGGACTGATGGCCTACGCCCGCCACCTGATGCCCCAGGTCGGGGAACTGCAGCCAGGCGTCTGGTATCTGACGGCGTTTGGCGGCCACGGCATCAACACGACGGCCTTAGCCGGCAAGGTGGTCGCCGAGGCGATACTCGGCCAGTCCGACCGCTACCGTCTGTTCGCGCCGTTCGGACTGGCCTGGGCGGGCGGACCGGTGGGGCTCGCCGCGGCGCAACTCACCTATTGGAAGCTGCAGGCGCAAGATTGGTGGCGGGAACGCCCCCACTGACCAGAAGGGATATCGACAGGTGATCGGCAGACTGCTGCTCAATTATCCGGACGCCGCGCGGCGCATCGGCGTGTGGCTGGCGCTCGCCGCTTTCGCCGCGGGCCTCTACGGTCTTGGCATCAAGGCCGATTGGATCGGCAAGCTCATCCCGGGCTCGATCGAATGGCTTGCGGCCAACCCCGTGGTGGCGCGAGGCGTCTCGGCGGTGCTGATCGCGCTGATCGTGGCCGTTAACTGGAAAGCGCTGCAGCAACTCGGGCGCAAGCAGCAGATCGTGGCCGTATGGATCGAGCTGTTCGTGCTGCTGATGCTGTTCTTCTATTCGTTCGATCTGTCCTTTTCGTTCATCGCGAGGAAGATCGGTTTCCTCATTTCGCAGGGCGTGGTGACCACGCTCTACATTTCCGCCATTTCGATCGCCATCGCCACGGTCATCGCCTTCATCGGCGCCATAGCCAAGCTTTCCAAGAACGGCACTGTCTATGGGCTGGCGACCTTCTACACCTCGCTGTTTCGCGGTCTGCCGCTGCTGATGCAGATCTACATCATATATCTCGGGCTGCCGCAGGTCGGCTATGTGATCGGGGCCGTGCCTGCCGGGATCATGGCGCTGTCCCTTTGCTACGGCGCGTATATGACCGAGATCTTCCGCGCCGGCATCGAAAGCATTCCAAGGGGTCAGACGGAAGGCGCCACTGCGCTTGGCCTTAGCCCCAACCAAACGATGTTTCTGGTGATCCTGCCACAGGCGATGCGGGTCATCGTGCCGCCGACCGGCAATCAGTTCATCGCAATGCTGAAGGATTCCTCCCTGGTTTCGGTGGTTGGCGTCTGGGAGATCATGTACCTTGCGCGCACGCAGGGCCAGACAGAGTTCCGGCATATCGAGATGCTGATCACCGCCTCGATGATCTATTGGCTTTTGTCCATTGGGCTCGAATTCCTGCAGTCCCGCATCGAGGAACGGTTCGGCCGCTCACTCAAACGCTGAGCTTCAATGCGGCATCCCCGCCTGGGGAAAGCCGCCGAGATGGCGGCAGGCCAGAGCAGCATGATCGCGGCCGCTTTCGAGGCATTGCAAGAGCGGCTTCCTGGCCAACCATGCATGCAGAAAACCGGCGATGAAACTGTCGCCGGCGCCGGTCGTGTCGAGGACCTCGACCGGGCGGATGCCTGTCTCGGCGCGCTCGCGGGCCGTCAGCGCCATCGACCCCTCGGCACCGCGCATGACGACAGCGCAGCCTGCGCCGCGCGACAGGAGATCCGCCGCCATCGCTTCCGCCGCGGCGCGACGTTGCTCGGTCGAGCAGAAAACTATCCTCAAACCCTCCACACCGAGATCGGCGGGATCGGCGTTGACCGAGATGTCCTGCGAGACGCTGACGCCTGCCCGCGACAGGTGCCTGCGCAAGGCGCCGCCATCGTCCAGCCAACCGATATGGACGTGATCCATCGCCCTCAAGATCGCCAGTTCGGCCTGGTCCGGCGCATAACCGGCGCAGGCGCCGAAATCCTCGGCGGCGATCAGACGCTCGCCGGACGGCAAGACTTTGATGTCCGTGGAGGCGGTGCTGCCCTGGCCTGCGCGCAGGTGCTCGACGGCTACCCGATTGGCTGCAAGTTCGGCGCGGGTGCGTTCGCCGTCGGCGTCGCAGCCCACGGCACCGAAATAGAAGCTGTCGTGGCCAAGCCGGGCGAGTTGGACGGCAACGTTGAGGGCGTTGCCGCCGACCAGCGAGCGGCCGATCGGCGCTCCGAGGCGATCGATACAGTTGTCGCCGACCGCGGCAAATCGAAAGCTGCTCATATCCCGCGCTACCCGATAAGGTGCCGGCCCGAGGGCTTAGCTCAATAGGCAACGCGCTTGTAGTAGCGGCGCGTGGTAAGCGGGTGGTTGCGGATCACCTCGAGATGAGCGCTGACCCGTTCGAGCGCTGTCGCGAGCACGATCGGTGAAACCAGCGCGCGCACATCCGGCGAAATGCCGGGCAGTTCAAAACGGGCGGTGTCGAGCACCGTCAACTTGTCCGTATAGGCAGGGGCGAATTTCGCGACGCGATCGGCCAGCGGCCGCGCGCTGTCTTCACCCTTGAAGAGCACCACGCTGACGTCTTTGTCCACCAGTTCCAGCGTGCCATGGAAAAAGTCAGAAGCATGCACCGGGCGGGTGCGGATCCACTGCATCTCCTCCAGGATGCACATGCCGTAATACCAGGCCTGCGGCCAGACGTTCCCGGCGCCGGTTATGATGTGATAGTCGGAGGCGGCCAGTGTTTGGGCCAAACCGGCCGCTTCCTTTTCATAGCTCCGCTTTACCCCGAGCAGCAGTGACGGCATCTGCTCCAGTTCGGCGAGTATCCGTTCGGATTCGGCGAGCTCACCGCGATGCTTCAGCACCGCAAGCGCGATGAAGAGCGACTGGAGATAGAAAGATTCGCAGGACGTGTCGTCCTCGGCGAAGTTGACGAAGACATGGTCCCCACCCTTGCCGAGGGGCGTCTCCTCATGTCCGACCAGCGCGATCACCGTCGCTCCGACTTCCTTGATCCTCGACAGCAGCGCCACGCTTTCCTTGGTCGTGCCGGAGAGCGAAGGCAACACGACGATCGATTTGTCGGTCAGGTGAACGGATTGGGCAAGCTGAAGCTCGGCGGTAATGTCAATAAGGGCCGGGAAGCGGGATCGGCGTTGCAGCAATTGCGCGGCTGGATGCATCAGGATCGCCGCACCGCCGGTGCCGAGAAAGAAGATGTTTTGCGCCCCGGCGGCGAGGCACTGCGCCACAACAGCTTCAATGCGCTCGCGCAAGGCCACTGCCCCCGCTTGGATGCGCACAAACCGGGCTTCGTCGAAATTGAGCATTGTTCCCTCGAGTTGTTCAGTTGTAAGACAACTGACATCTTGGCAAGCACATTTCAAGACAAATTTTGCGGATCGGGTCTCGGCCCTCTTCCTATCTGCCACGAGATCGCCACGGCCTGCCTCCGCTTGACCTGGGCGCGATTGTCGGACAACAAAGGGAGAATTGGCACAATGGGGAAGAGGGACTTGGACGAACCGCTTCGCGATGCGCGCACATTGGCGGTCCAGCTCCGCGACCGCTTGGCCGACCTCATCAGGACCGAAGGGCTCAAGCCCGGAGACCGGCTGCCAACGGAATCCCAGCTGACGCAGCGCTTCCGCATCTCGCGCCCTGCGCTGCGCGAGGCGCTGAAGCTTCTCGAACAAGACGGCGTCATCTCCGTCACCCATGGTCTCGGCCGCTTCGTCACCGCGAATTCCGCCGTCCAGGTCGACCGTCCCATCACGGTATTCGAAAGCGTGACCGACATGGCGCGCCACTATGGCTACGACACCGTCAACAAGGTTCTTTCCATTGCCGAGGAAACGCCTGCTCCATTGATCCAGCAGCAACTACGGTTGGCGGATGGAGAGCGCGTCATCCGACTTGAACGGCTGCGGCTGCACAATGATCTGCCCCTCATCTATTCACTGGACTATGTGCCGAGGGGCCTTTTGCCGGGCCGCCTCTTCGACATCGAATGGAGCGGCTCGCTGCTCGCGCTGCTGGAAAGATACCGCCATCAGCCGCGCATGTCGGCCGCTTCGGTTGCAGCCGTGACGCTGCCGGACGAGATCGTGCAGCGAAACGACCTGCGCGACTTCGGGCCAGCCCTGCTCATTACGGAGACCTGTTTCGACGGGACCGGAACCCCGGTCGTCCATGCCGCCGTCTATCATCGCGGCAGCCATTTCGCTTTCAGCTTCGCGCGAAAGTGAATGCTCACCCGCTGGCGATGACGATTTCCGGTACGGCGCGGGGTCGAGGGTCATCCGGTCAGCGCAGCAACCGCGAGACTTTGAGCCGCGGCGCGAAGAAGCAGCGCAGATAGGGCTGGTTGGTGATGACGTATCTGTTCTCGCAGATATGGTATCGGCCGTCCGGGGATTCCTGCACGCGATCTCGAGGGATGTTGAAGCCCTCGGGCAGATAGACATAGCCGCCGTCTGCCCTGGACTGCACCGAGGATTCCGGGATTGGGCGGCAATCCGTGCCGCCGCAGCATTTGAAGTTCGTTACCGGATCGACCTTGTTTTGGTACCAGTCATGGGCGTCGGCGCCTGTCGCGGCGGCAACGCAGATGGCGGTGACGATGACCCTTCGCATGGCATTCCTCGACGAGGCGGAGGCACTGCTCATTCGAACGTCATGTATATAGCGTTGCGCCGGAAACGCTACGTTCAGCGAGGATCTGGCGAAGCCGGCACTGATGGACGGCGATGGCGGAGTCGGATCCTCAGACAGAGGCCCGGCCCTCCCGCTCACACCAATCTTTGCCCACCATCGATGTGGATCGTCTCGCCGGTCATGAATTCGTTCTGCATGAGATAGAGATAGGCCGGCGCGATGTCGGCGGGCCTGGCGATCCTGCCGGCCGGGATGCGGCCGCCCATCTGCTCGAAATAGCCCGTCTTGGCTTCTCCGACGATCTCATCCCACATTTCGGTGTCGACCCAGCCGGGCGAGACGATGTTGACGCGGGTGGGCGCGAGCTCCAGCGCCAGCGCCCGGGCGAAATAGCTGAAGGAACCGGCGACCGCCGCGACCACCGCGCCGCCCGGAACCGGCGGGCGGTCCTTGTTGATGCCAGAGGTGAAGATCATCGAGCCGCCTTTGCTCAATTTGCGCACAGCATGCTTGGCAAGCATCACCGACCCGATCAGCTTGCCGTCGACGAAGCCGCGCACGAAATCCATGTCGGTCTCGCCGATCGGAGAATTGGGCGGCGGCGTGCCGGCCGTCGCCACCAGATGATCGAAGGCGCCGGCTTGCTCGAACATGCGGGACACGTCGGCCTCGTTCGCCACGTCGGCGGCAATGCCTGTCACGTGTCCTGCCCCGAGCCGCTCTTCGGTGGCCTTCAGCTTGTCCTCGGAGCGGCCGACGATCACGACTTCCGCACCGTGTTCCAGCGCGGCTGCCGCGACGCCGAAGCCGATGCCGGAGCTGCCGCCGACGACGATGATCTTCTTTCCAGTGAGACTGGTCATGGGTTTTCTCCGTCTTGCAGTGATGAGTTGAATCAGGCGCGGCCGGCGTGGGCGGCGGCGATGTCGGCGAGGATGATCTTCTTCATCGAATACATCGCCTGGCGCGCCCGGTGGGCCTTTTCGCGGTCCGGATCGTTCATCAGCCGCAAGGCTTCGCCCGGGATGACCTGCCAATAGACGCCGAACTTGTCCTTCAGCCAGCCGCAGGGCTGTTCCGAGCCGCCGCCGGCGGTGAGCGCGCTCCAGAAATAGTCGGTCTCTTCCTGGTCCCCTGTCTCGATGTAGAGCGAGATGCGCTCGTTGAAAGGCGGCACGCCGCCGGCGTTGAGCGCGGTAAAGCGCTGGCCTTCGAGCTCGAAGTCGAAGATCGCATGCGGCTTGTCGGTGAACTCGATCGCGCCGAGCGCGCGGCTGTTCTTGAAGACCGACAGATAGAAATCCCGCGCGGCCTCGGCATCGAGGTTGAACCAGAGGAAGGGATGAACGGTGGCCATGGCGTCCTCGCACGTTGGTGAGTTTTGATCACAAATTCTGTGAGGATTTTTGGCTGGAAAAAGCTCGACGGACAAACCAAAGTTTGGCAAGTATTTGTTACCATAACTCACAAATAGCTTCGCCATGACCCGCAGACTGCCGCCGCTTAACGCCTTGCCGGCCTTCGAGGCCGCCGCACGGCATTTGAATTTTTCCAGGGCCGCCGACGAGCTCAACCTCACGCATGGCGCGATCAGCCGGGCGATAAAACATCTGGAGGATCAACTCGGCGTGCAGCTCTTCGAGCGCGCGACGCGCTCGGTGCGGCTCACACCGGTCGGCGAGCCTTATGCGGTTGCCGTGCGCGAGGCGCTCGACCAGCTCGCGCTGGCGACGCAGACCGCGACCTCGCGCCACTCCGGCTCGACGCTCAACGTCAGCACGTCGGACGGGTTTGCCGGCAAATGGCTGGTGCCGCGGCTCTACCGTTTTCACCGCTCGCATGGCGATATCGACGTGCGCGTCTCGACCACCGGCCGGCTAACCAATTTCCGCGGCGACGGCATCGACGTCGCCATACGATATGGCGGCGGCCACTATCACGGGCTGACCTCGGAACTCCTCACCGGCGAGGAGGTGTTTCCGGTCTGCAGCCCGAAGCTGCTGGAAGGGCCGCATCCGCTGAAGCGGCCCGAGGACCTCAGGTATCACACGCTGATCCGCGACGGCTACCGCATCGACTGGGCGGCGTGGCTGGCCAGCGCCGGCGTCGAAGGCGTCGATCCCAACAGCGGCCTGACCTTCGATTCCGCCACCTTCGCCGTGGAATCCGCAGTGCAGGGCGAAGGCGTGGTGCTCGGCCGCACCATGCTGGTCTCCGCCGACCTTGCCACCGGCCGGCTGGTGCGGCCGTTCGACCACGCACTGAAGGCGGTGTCGAGCTTCTATCTAGTCTATCCGCCGGAGGCGATCCGCCAGCGCAAGGTCAAGGCGTTTCGCGACTGGTTGTTTTCGGAGATCTGCCCGGGCTGACGCTCGGGCTCAGGAAACCTTCCTTCGGCTCCGCGGTTGATACCGATCCGAGAGAGGGTCATTCATGGCGAGACAAAAAACGGCGACGGCCAGACATTCCAGGCGGCCGCGCTCGCGTCCGCTGAAGGGCGAAGAGACGGAGGTGAAGCACGTCGTCGAGACGCAGGGACTATCACCTGCTCAGGCGCGCGAACTTGTGCGGCGCTATGGCAACGATTGGCGCAAGATCGAGGAAGCAGCCAAGACCTACAAGGGCGACGAATAAGGCCTGGATATCGACGCGAGCAGTCCCCGCCGGCGTGGATCGAGCCTCAACCTGAGCGCATCACGCCGGGCTCGCCGGCCTCGTCCGCCTGACCGGGACGCTGGGTTTCGGACACCAGATCCTGGAATTCGATGGTCGTCACCAGGTAGCCGGCCTCGTCGTAGATCTTGGTCACCCGGGATGTCGGGTCCGCCCCTGCGGCAATGCCGTCGAGCATGGCTTCCTTCGCAGCTCGCTTGGCCTCGGCTTTCGCGGTTTCGAGATTTTCCATCTCGACCTGGATAGGCGGCTGCGCCGCGGATTCGAGGAACTCAAAGCGGAATTTCGGCATTTGGCTTTCCGTTTCCACCAGCGGGCGGCGCAGGCGCAATCGATCCCTGATCATCGCCGCCGCCGCTGCGTTGCTCCTCCAGCACGGTCTCGGCGATATATTCCTTGAGGTCGCCCACTTCCTCGCTGATCTCGTCAGGCTCTATGCCTTGGCTTTCGGCGTCGGCGATACATTGGTCGGCCAATTCGGCGGCGACTATCTCGGTCGGCATCGAGACCCGAGGTTCGGCCTTATGCTCATTGATCCATTCCTCCACGAAATGCGCCGTTTTGTTCACGAGCATGTCGGCCTCCGGCGAGGCTTCGGCTACGGGCTGTTCCAGCTTGATATCCATGCAAGACCATCCTCGAATGATCTTCTTCAACGCCGATTGGTCGCAAAGGATGCAGCGCTCGCTCGATGGTGAGCGGCGGGCCGGGGAACGGCTGACCGGGCGCCGGTCGCAGCGCGCGCACGTCGGCCGGGAACCTGAATCACGGTCGAACATTCTTGCTGTTGGGAGAAACTGACCGCAGGCGAAAGACGTGAAGGCTCAGGGCTTTAGAGCGCTGCTGGCCAGCAAGGCACTCGCTGCCGGGCGCAAGGCGGGCTATTGGCTGGACATCCTCAAATATGTCGCCGTGACCGTCGCCGCCGCGATTGTCACGCTGGCCGTGGTAAACCTGACCCCGGAGCCGCGTGTCATCCGCACGATCGTTCCGCACCGTTTCGACGCGGCGGATCCGCAATTCGTGCAAAGCATGAGCAGCTATTCGCAAGGGCAGGTCTCCGGGCAGAACGCCGTGCAAACCCTCGTCAACGGCGACGAGATTTTTCCTGCGATGCTGCAAGCGATCGGCACGGCCCGATCCAGCATCGACATGGAAGCCTACATTTATTGGTCGGGCTCGGTCGGCTATCAGTTCGCCACGGCCTTGGCCGCGAAAGCCCGCGAAGGCGTCGAGGTCCGAGTGCTGGTCGACTGGCTTGGCTCCCTGCCCTTCGACGAGAACCTGATCCACATCATGACTGGCGCCGGGGTGCGGTTCCAGCGCTACCGGCCCGTCTACTGGTATACGCTTGACCGGGTGAACAACCGGACCCACCGCAAACTGCTCATCGTGGACGGGCGGGTCGCGTTCACCGGCGGGGTCGGCATCGCGGACAACTGGCTGGGCGATGCGCGCAATCCGAACGAGTGGCGTGACACCCATTATCGGATTGAGGGGCCTTCGGTGGGCGCGTTCCAGGCGGCCTTCGCCGAGAACTGGCTGGAGACCGCGGGCGAAACATTGCAGGGAGAGAAGTTCTATCCGCCAGCCCAACCCGCAGGCGCGCTTAGCGCCCAGCTGGTCCTTTCATCCCAACCGAACGGCTCCGAGAACATGGAGCTGATGATGCTGGCCGCGATCGCCGCGGCCAAGGATCACCTGCGCATCGGCATGGCCTATTTCGTGCCGGACGAAATTGCGCTGCAGCAGATACTCGACGCCAGGAAACGAGGCGTGGCCGTCGACGTCATCGTGCCCAATTCGCTGACCGATGTGCCGATCGTGCGAAAGGGCTCGCGCCACTTCTGGGGAGAGCTGCTCGAAGCTGGCGTGCGCATCTACGAGTTTCAGCCGACGATGTATCATCCCAAACTGCTCATCGTCGATGACGTCTGGGCAAGCTTCGGTTCCACCAACCTGGACGAGCGCTCTTTGCGCCTGAATGACGAAGCCAGCCTCAATGTCTACGGCAAGGATTTTGCGCAGACGCAGATCGACCTGTTCAACGAGGATCTGAAACGGTCGAGGCAGATCAGCCTGGCGGAATGGCAGGCGCGTCCGCTGACCGAGAAAGTCACCGATTGGCTTGCGAGCAAGCTGCACACGCAGCTCTAGGTTCGGCACGAAGAGTTTCGTAATGCCGATTCACCTGGGTTAGAGCGGATCACCTACAAACGTGCAGGATGGACGTGTCAGAATGTTGGGGCACGCCCGATCGGCGGTCGCGTGACGAACCCGTCTACCGGCCGGGCATCTTTGGGCTCTGGGCACGGAGGAGGAGAGATGCCGACTACGAGACTGTCGAAAGGCGCATTCCTGCCGGACGAGGTGACCTTCCTTGGCCGCGTCCTTGAACTCAGCGCCGGCGCGGATGAAACCGACGAGCAGCGCGAGCGGCGGGCAGCGCGCATCATCGCGAACTACATGGCGGGCATCACCGACGAGCGGGAATTGGCCGAGCTGTCGCGAAGACCGCTGGGCAGATAACGCGCGGCGTGGCGGCCGGACAAAGCAAGAGACCGTGATGAAACTTTCGACGGGTTTTCCGGTTCGGTTGGCAGGAGGATCTTCGACATGACTGAACCCGGTGAAGGCAGTTCCCATGGTCGAATTGACGACAAGCAGCTCGTCATTCTGCTGAAGGAAAGAACCGGCATCTCCGATGCTCAAGCCAGGAGGCTGATAAAGTCCGTCGGGCGCGACCGTCCATCGCTTCTGCGGGAAGCCCGGATCATAAGGGCGCGTGCTCAGGCGTCCGCTTCAGGTCGTGTGTGACCGGCGCGGCGCATGTTCTCGCGGCCTGCGCGACCGTGAAGGCGCTTCGCGGCTTGCGGTTTCGCAGACCGTGCCGAACCAGGCGTCGGCTCGTCGAAGTCCGTCGGCTTGCGCGGGCATGCCGTTTGCACGATGCTGAACGGTCATGACCACCCAGTACCTGGACCACAGACTGGAATGCCCGTTCTGCGGCGTCATCCGTTTGAACATTCCAGCCGATGCCCAACCCGCAACGCCGATCCATTGCGCCGAGTGTGGCGAATATCTCGGCACGTGGGATGAGCTTCAAACCGATTTCGAGCAGCAGGGCGGTACGGACGGCGTGTTCCGGCTGGACAAGGGGCGTATCCAAAAGCTCAATTCCAGTCGGTGAGAAGACGGCCGCCGGAGGCTCGGATCCCGGCTGATCGACTGATCGGCGCGCGGAACATCAGGCCTGAGCAATGGGGCATAGAGGAGCATGCGCCAAGTCCTTGACGGTTCAAACTCGTAAACCCATATCGAAATCGGGCGCAGACCGGCGCGGTCCCGCCCCCATCAAACTCAAATTGTTCGTTCGACTTGGAGGATCTTATGAACGATCGGATGTTCGACAGCCCTGTTTTCGTCAAGAGCGGAGACAGCCTCGTCCAGGAGATCGCGTGCCTCGAGGACGCCTTGGAATTCCTCTATGAATGGCCCAAGAACCGGCGCGGGCCGATCTATGAAACGGCGCTGCGCGCCTGCCAGCGGGCGTTCGACAGCGGTTTTCCGCTGACGGCCGCCAGAGAGGCATTTTGCGGTTTTGCGAAATCCGCCAGAATCCATGAAGACGTGAGCACCACCCTGCCCTGGATGGTCGGCAAAGGCCGCAAGGGCGGCGGGCTGACCGCCTAGCACCGTCGCGGATCGAGGACGTTTGCCATGTTCGCCAAACCGTTCGAAAAACCAATCCGCGTCTGGGTAGGACTGGGATTTCCGCGTCAGTTGAACACCGTCGTAGACGCCTACCAATTCGTCATCGACTGGTGCGGTAACAGCCCGGAGCAGAAGGCGGCCATCCGTGCCTGCAGGGCCGCGCTCGCCGGGGATGTCGATGCGGAAACAGCGAGGGGCGTTTTCGTCGCCTTTGCGCGCAAGAAGGACATCCTCATCGAGGATGGCGCCATTCCTCCCATTCTGGGAAGTGCGCAGCCGAAGCATGTCTGATGTGACCGAGGCGGCGGGCAACGCCGCCTCCTTCCTCCGACAAGAAGCCAGCTTGGATATTGATCCCGAAATGGAGGCAACCGACGGCATGGGCGGGGGGCGTTGGGGAGCCGCCGGTTACCAGGACCGGGGGGCCATATAATCGGTCAATGCATAGGCCCTTATGAGATATTGCCACCATTGCGCGCTCATGGGAACTGCTTTCCAGCTTAAAATTCAAACGTATATGCGGGAAAGCGCACATTCACGATGACCTCCGCGCTGCCCGCGACAGGAACCAGATCGGGGCTGCCGCGTCATAGAGACAGGTCCTTGTCGCGGTCGGAGTGATGTCTATGATCAGGCTTCTTGTTTTCGTCGCGGTGGCGCTCGGCATCGCGTGCGGCGCTACGCGGGCAGCGAGGCTGGAACCCGACGCCGTCAACCAAGCGCAATTCAGCGAAGGCGAACAAAAAGGCGTCAGCCCCATGTTGCTCAAGGCGCAGGTGCTTCTGGATCGCGCCCGCTTCTCGCCCGGCCTGATCGACGGCCGCGCGTCGCAGAACTTCACCAAGGCGGTCGCGGCCTTCCAGGCAGCGAACGGATTGCCCTCCGACGGCAAGCTCACGCGGGAGACGTGGGACAAGCTCGCGGCGACCTTCGCCGGCCCGGTGCTGGCGACATATGAGACGACCGCGAAGGATATGCGCGGCCCCTTCACAAGGCGCATCCCGGCCCGCATGGAGAGCATGGCGCATCTCAAGCGCCTGGGTTATCGCAACGCGCGCGAGAAGCTGGCCGAGCGGTTTCATGTCAGCGAAGAATTGCTGAGGATGCTCAATCCCAAAGCCGGGTTCAACAAGGCCGGCACGACTCTGGTCGTGCCCGACGTCGGCCGCGGCGATCCGCCTTCACAGATAGCCAGCGTCGAGGTCGACAAGGCATCGCGCCAGGTGCGCGCGCTCGATGGGGCAGGCAAGGCGATTGCCGTCTATCCGGCCTCGATCGGCAGCGAGGAGAAACCGGCGCCGAGCGGCACGGCCGAGGTCAAGCGCGTGGTGCACAATCCGACCTATCACTACAACCCGAAATTCGCCTTCAAAGGCGTGAAGACCAAGCATCCCTTCACCATCGCGAAAGGGCCCAACAATCCCGTCGGATCGGTGTGGATCGACCTCTCGATCGAGAGCTATGGCATCCACGGCACGCCAGACCCGGGCAAGATCGGCACCACCTTCTCGCATGGCTGCATCCGGATGACCAACTGGGACGCCGAAGACCTCGCCGTCCTGGTCAAGCCGGGAACGAAGGTCGATTTCAAGGACGAGACGGCGCAGGACGGGCAGGCGCAGTGACTGCGGCCAGCCCGCAGGCTGCTGCATAAATCCAACTTATCATGACCCCTAATTTTTGAAGACGTTACAGCGCCAATCCCCGCCTGTAGCTTCGACCGTGGTTGTTCTCGGCTCGGTCGAAAAAACTGGTGGTTTGATGCAGACACATGCGCGGGTAGTGATCGTTGGCGGAGGGTGCGTTGGCGCTGGTATCCTCTATGGCCTGGCCAAGCGCGGCTGGACCGACGTGGCGCTGCTGGAGCGCACGCAACTGACCGCCGGCTCGACTTGGCACGCGGCGGGGCTGATCCCCTCCTATGCCCGCAACATCAATGTCGGGCGCATGATCAACAAGACAATCGAGATTTATGAGGGGCTGGAGGCCGAGACCGGACAGCCGGTGGGCTGGCACAAATGCGGCCAGTTGCGCATCGCCAATTCACGGGACCGGCTCGATGAATTCAAAAGTTATATGAGCGTCGCCGAGGTGCAGGGCATGCGGGCGCATCTGCTGACGCCCGACGAAGCGCGAAAGCTCTGGCCGCTGCTCGACAACAAGGAGATGCTGGGCGCGCTCTACCATCCCGATGACGGGCATATCGCGCCGGCCGACGTGACGCATGCCATGGCCAAGGGCGCGCGCGATACTGGCGCCAAAGTCTATCTCAACACCGAAGTTACGGGCCTCAGGCGGACGCCTGGCGGCGAGTGGCTGGTCGAGACCAACCAGGGCAACATCACCTGCGAGCATGTGATTTGCGCCACCGGCAATTACGCGCGCCAGACCGGCGCGCTGCTCGGTCTCGACATCCCGGCGATACCGATCCTGCACCAATACTGGATCACCGAAGCGGTGCCGGAAGTGGTGGAGCGCAAGCGCGGCGGCCGGCCCGAAATGCCGATCCTGCGCGACGAGGGTTTCGAGGGCTATCTGCGCGAGGAAGGCGACGGGCTGATGTTCGGGCCTTACGAGCGCACCGAACACCTCAAGCTGTTCGCCGAGGACGGCGTTCCCGGCTGGTTCGGCGCCGACCTGCTGGAAGAGGATTTCGAGGCGGTGTCGTGGAACTGGGAGCAGGCCTTGCGGCTGGTGCCGGCGCTCGGGCGCGTCGGCATCAAGGCCAATGTGCGCGGGCCCTTCCAGATGACCGCCGACGAGCTGCCCTTGATGGGACCGGCCTGGGGCCTGCCCAATGTCTGGCTCGCCGAGGGCGTGCCGGGCGGCATTCTGTGGGGCGGGACAATAGGCTATTACCTGTCGGAGCGGATCGTCGAGGGCGGCAACAGCCTCGACACGTCCGATCTCGACCCGCGCCGCTTCGGCGACTACGCCAATAAGGAATGGACGCGCCAGAAGGTGCGCGAGGCCTGGGGCACGCATGCCGAGCAGAAGTATCCGGGGCAGGACATGCCTGCAGCAAGGCCGCAGAAGACCGCCCCCTCCTATGACAGGCTGACCGAGCTGGGCGCCGTCTGGGGCGTGCTCAATGGTTGGGAGATGCCCAACTGGTTCGCCCGCGACGGGGTCGAGGCCAAGGACCAGTATAGCTGGCGCTGGACGCCCAAGGGCAACCTCGTCGGCGAGGAGGTGCTGGCGGTGCGCAACGCCGTCGGCCTGGTCGAGATGACGCCGATGACCAAGTTCGAGGTGTCGGGACGCGGCGCAGCGCAATGGCTGGACCGGATCATCGCCAACCGCTTGCCCTCAGTCGGCAAGGTGACGCTGGCGCATCATTTGACGGCCAATGGTGGCGTGCAGGCGGAGTATATGGTGGCGCGTCTCGGCGAGGAGCTGTTCTACCTGATCTCGACGCCGCGCGCCGAGCGCTGGAATCTGGACGATCTGTCGAGGCTGCTGCCTGCCGACGGCAGCGTGAGCCTGAGAAATGTCACCAACGACCGCGGCTGCTTTACCGTTGTCGGCCCCAAAGCGCGCGAAGTGCTGCAGCCGCTGACCGAGATCGACCTTTCCAACGAAAGCTTCCCCTGGTTCGGCGTGAAGACCGGCAGCGTGGCCCTGGCCAGCGATGTGCGGCTGCTGCGCGTCAACTATGAGGGCGAGCTCGGCTGGGAGCTGTACCACCCCCTGCCCCACCAGAGGCAGTTGCTCGACGCGATCCTGAGGGAAGGCGAGAAGCACGGCATGCGGCTTGTGGGGCTGCACGCGCTGGAGTCGCTCAGGCTCGAGAAATCCTATCGCGCCATGTATCGCGACATGAACCCCGAGCTCAACGCGCTGGAGAGCGGGCTGGAGCGCTTCATCCGCCTCGACAAGGGCGACTTCGTCGGACGCGACGCGGTGCTGAAATACAAGGAGCGCAACGACCAGCGCCGCTCGGTGACGCTCAGGATCCAGACTGACGGCGCCAGCACCTTTGCCAATGAGGGGCTCTACGGCGACGGCAAGCTGGTCGGGCGCATCACGTCTGGCGGCTATGGCTACGCGCTCGGGCATGACGTGGCGCTGGCGCTGCTGCCCGAGCGTTTTGCCAGGCCCGGCACCAAGCTCGACGTCGCGATCCTGGGCGACTGGAAGGTCGCCGAGGTCATTGCGGACTCGCCTTACGATCCGACCTCGGCCAGAGCACGGATGTAACAGGCGGGGCCTGCAAGGGCCCCGTTGCCGACCTGTCCTTTGGAGGGAAGCCTGGATGCGCATCGAGCGGATCAACGTCTATTCGGCGCAGCTGCCGGTCAAGAACGGCGTCTACCGCATGGCCAGCGCCGATGTGGAGGCGCTGGACTCCACACTGGTCGAGATCATCACCGGTGACGGGCTCACAGGCTGGGGCGAGACCTGCCCGATCGGCCCGGTCTACCAGCCGCATCACGCGCTGGGCGCGCGCGCCGCGATCGCCGAAATCGCGCCCGGCCTGATCGGTTCGGAGATCGCCTCGATCAGACTGCTTGTGAAGCGGATGGACGAGCGGCTCAACGGGCACGGCTATGCCAAGGCCGCCTTCGACATGGCTTTTCTCGACCTGCTCGGGCAAAAGCTCGGCGTGCCGGTCTCGACGCTGTTGGGCGGCGCGCTCACCGACCGGGTGCCGGCCTATTATTCGCTGATCGTCGGGGAGCCGGAGGAGACGGCGCGGATCGCCGCCGACAAGGTGAAGGCCGGCTATCCGCGCCTGCAGGTGAAGATCGGCGGGCGCGATTTGGAAGAGGACGTAGCCGTTGTCCGCAAGGTCTGGGAAGCGGTCGGCTACAAGGCCCGGCTGGCAGTCGACGGCAACCGTGGCCTGACGGTCGCCGCCGCGCTCCATCTCGACCGGCTCTGTCAGGCGATCCCCTTCGTCTTCGAGCAGCCCTGCAACACGATGGACGAGATCGCGACGCTGAAAGGCCGCGTCACGCATCCGGTCTATCTCGACGAGAGCACCGAGGACCAGAACGCGGTGCTGCGGGCAATCTCAATGGGCATTACGGACGGCTTCGGCTTCAAGGTGACGCGCCTCGGTGGGTTGACGAAGATGGCGACTGTGCGAGACCTTTGCGCCATCCGCTCCCTGCCGCATAGCTGCGACGACGCCTGGGGCGGCGACATCATCGCGGCGGCCTGCGTGCATCTTGCCGCCACCGTCGAGCCGCGCCGCATGGAAGGCGCCTGGATCGCCCAGGAATACATCGAGGGCCATTTCGACCAGAAGCACCCGGTCGTCATCAAGCAAGGCCATATCGACGTGCCGCAGCGGCCGGGGCTGGGCGTGAAACCCGAGCCCGGCATGTTCGGCAAGCCGGTCGCGATTTACGGGCCGTAGGCCGGTCGCCGACGATACGGATCGTTCCGCCCTGTCCCGCGTTCTTGTGACACGCAAGGAGGAATGGCGATGGACGACGATCGGACCGAGAAGATCAGGCAGCGCGCCTATGAGATCTTTCAGCGCGAGGGCGGCATCCTCGGCAATCATGAACGACACTGGCACCAGGCCGAATTGGAGATCGACCGCGAGGCCGCCCTGCCGCTGACGGCGGGTGACGCCCTGCCCGAAACGCGCGAGATCGACAGCGCGGATGTGCTGACGGTGGAGGCGCTTGCCATGCGCACAGGCATTTCGGGCGACGAGGCGCAGGAACTGCTCGACCGGCTGGGCAACGATCGCGCGGCGATCGAGCAGGCGGCGCGGAGCCTGCAGGCGAAACGGCGCAGCTGACCGGCTGGCAGTCTATTTGTGTCCCGACGCATGGTTGGCGCTGTCCCAACCAGGTTGACAGGATAATCATCGCGCCCTAGTTTCGCGTTAGTGGTCACTAACGCGAAATATTGGACGGCGCTCGGCGATCCGACGCGGCGCGCGATCTTCGAACTGCTGGTCGAGCGGCCAAGCTCGGTCAGCGGGCTTGCCGGCGCGTTGCCCGTCACCCGGCCGGCGGTCTCACAGCATCTGAAGGTGCTCAAGGACGCCGGGCTGGTTGCGGACACGCGGTCGGGCAAGGAGCGCATTTATCGGATCGATCCTGACGGCCTCGCCGCGTTTCGGGCGGAGATCGACCAGTTCTGGGTGAAAACGCTCGCGGCCTACGCGCAGCTTGTCGAGCGACCGAGGGAGGACGACACATGATCAAGCAGCCGGCACCCGCTCCCGTCAGACATTCCGTCGTCGTGGCGGCGCCGATCGCGCGAGCCTTCAAGGTGTTCACCGAGGATTTCGGCAGCTTCAAACCGCGCGAGCACAATCTGCTCGCCGTCCCGATCGCCGAGACGATCTTCGAGCCGCGCGTAGGCGGTCACGTCTACGATCGCGGCGTCGACGGCTCGGAATGCCGCTTCGCCCGCGTGCTTGCCTACGAACCGCCGAACCGGCTGCTTTTAAGCTGGGACATCAGCCCGCGCTGGCAAATCGAGACCGACCTCGCCAAGACGAGCGAGTGGGAAGTCCGCTTTACCGCCGAGTCGGAAAACCGGACCCGAGTCGAAATCGAGCACCGTCATATCGAACGGCATGGCCAGGGTTGGGAAGGCGTGCGGGGCGGCGTCGACAGCGATCAGGGGTGGCCGCTCTACCTGCAGCGTTACCGCGCGCTTTTCGCCGAGGCGGGCTGACCGTGCGGTCCGCCAGGCGGCACCCCGCATTGTGAGATGCGCGCAACGCGCGTGACGATGCGACAAGAGGAGCGAACAGGATGGAAATCTATCGGCTGAGCATCCTCGGCCTGCTTGCGCTTTGCCTCCTGTCGGTGGCGCTGGCGGTCTATTCCGGCTCGTCCAAGGGATTTGCCGGCAAGCTCTCGGGCCCAGTCATCCCGGCCGACGACGCCAACCCGCTCTACAGGATCGACCGCGTCCACATGAACTCGGTCGAGGCGCTCGCCCCCTTCGTCGTGCCTGCGGTGCTTGCGATGACGGTCGGCGTCGGGCCGGTGGCGCTGGCCGTCCTCGTCTGGGCGCACCTGGCGATACGCCTCATGCACATGGTGATCTACCTGCGAGGGGGAGACGCCGCCAAGGGCGGCAGCGTCAGGACGATCCTCTATGTCTCGGGCGCGGCAGTCACGCTTGTCCTCATCCTCGTGACGGGCTGGGCGGCGCTCCGCTGAGCAACGCCCACTTTTCACTTCCTCGCCGGAACTCCCGGCCTCATCGGAGGTTCATCCCTGTACAACTACAGGAGATGCGACATGGACCACACCAACCACGTAAGACTGACCAATGCCGAGCTCACGCCCGACATCCTCGAAGGCGCGACCATCTATGGGCCCGATGACGAGAAGATCGGCTCCGTCGATCACCTGCACGGCAGCCAGGTCGTCATCGATGTCGGCGGCTTTCTCGGCATTGGCGCCAAGCCGGTGGCCGTCACCGCCAGCCAGCTCGATTTCATGCGCGACGAGGACGGCGACGTCCACGCCGTCACCAGCTGGACAAAGGACCAGTTGAAGGCGATGCCGGAACATCGCGACTGAGGCGGAAGCGCTCGTGGAATGAATGGGACGAACCCGACCCGGCAATTGCCGGGTCTTTTTTTGGAGGCGGCGCGATCGAGTTGGCGCTCGGCGGCTCCACCTGGCGGCCGTGCTCAACGAGACGCTGGCGGCGGACAAGTAGCGGCTGCGCGCGGAGATCAGGCTGCTGGCAAACACACCGATGCGCCGCTTCGGACGAAGATGCGCAGCGAACCGCCAAGGCTTCAGCCGCTATCGCCCTTCTCGGTCAGGGCACGAACTTCAGTCGGCGTCATGCCGTAGCGCAGCCGGAACTGCCGATAGAAGGTGGATGGCTCGTTGAAGCCGACCTCAAAGGCAATGTCTGCGATGCGCCGCAGCAACTGCCGGCGGTCGGTGAGGCAGCTATGGACATAGGCGAGCCGCTCCCCGTTGACGTAGTCGGAAAAGCTTGTGCCCTCCCCGGCAAAGAGCTGGCGGACATAGCGCTCGCTGATACCGAATTTTCGCGATATCTGCCCGGCGTTGAGCCCGGGATCGGTGAGATTGCGGGCGATGTGCTGCTTGATGGCCGCAAGCCTTGCGGCGCGGACGCCGGGGGGATGCGTATGGGCCTCCATGCCACCGAAGGAGACGGCTAGAAGATCGGTGATATGGCGGGAAGCGAGAGGCGCGAGCGTCTCGGGCTCCTCGATATGCAGGAGCGACCAGAGGTAATCGAACAGCAGCCGGTGGGCCGGGAGCGTGCGGCCGAGACTGTCGGGACGCGCATCGTCGAGGTTCTTCACCAGCGGGGTCAGCAGCGAGCGCTTGAACTGAAGCGCCATGGTCCATTGCGAATCCTCGCTGACGACCGAGTAGCGGCGGTCCATCGGGAAGATGGCGGCGGTGCCGGGATCGGTGCTGAAATCGCCACGCCCAGGCATGGTGAAGCGGTAGCCGCCCTTGTTCCAGGACAGGAGGATATCGTCGTTGCCGTCGGCCATCAGCGCGCTGTTGCGCTCCCAGACCATGGGAGAGACGGCGCCCTTGGTGAGATTCATCCCGGGCAGGATCAGGGTGCGGGCAGAGAATTTGAGAGGCGTGTCGGCACGCGGCGTGATGTCCAACCGCATCTGGATGCGACCGTAGAAATCGCGAATGAACTCGTCCCGTTGATCTTCGGGAATGTCGTCCGCCGAGAATGTAGCCACCCGATCAGCGCTCGCCATCGTGCTCCCTGTCGAAGTCTGCCTGGAGTTGGATGGCGACCGCCGGCAATTGACGTTTGCCTGTCCGTTGGCGCTTGAAAACACCATTCCCGCCCTGGTTTGAGCCCTGTCCAGAATGATCTCTCAGCTTTCGGAAAGTGAGTTAAGTGTGACAAATTTGCAAGACTGAAATTTCGGAACAACAACTGTTCCGTTACTGCAATTTTGACTTCCGTCTCCGCCACACGCACCCGGATTTTCTCTGCTAGCGGTGCGTTGAAGGGGTGGTACTCGATTTTCATGTCCGCAATGAGCGGACATGTCTTCGCAAATTGGCTGACGGCCCCGGGAGCCCGCTCACGCATGGGCGGGAAGGAATGTGGACGCAATTTCGAAACTGGCAATCCAACGAGGAACGTATCCGATGAAGATCATACCCACGTCCATGGCCGCCATGGCGATCGTTCTTGCCGCCGGCAGCGCTTTCGCGGCCGATGCGCTCGCCCCGGAAGCGGCCCCGATGCCGCCGACGGAGGAGAGTTTCAACTGGACGGGGCCCTATTTCGGCGGCTTCGGTTCGTTCGCCGTGGGCGACATGAACCTCAATTCGCGGCAGATCTTTGCCGACGGAAACCCGCCGCCGATCAACGGCGCGTTCGAGATTTCCGCGAGCGGCTTCCTCGGCGGCATCCAGGCCGGCTATGACTGGCAGTTCGCCAACCGCTGGGTGATCGGTGCCGTGGCGGATATTGCCGCGTCCAGCTACGGCTCTTCGGTCACGGCCTCGGTGGACGGCACCGAGATCTTCAATGGCAAAGTCGATCTCAAATATCTTGGCACCGTTCGCGCGCGGCTGGGCCACGCCTGGGATCGCACGCTGATCTACGGCCATGGCGGCCTTGCCTTTGGCAAGACCGAGCAGACACTGACGGTCGGCGGGACGACCGTCTTCGACGAGGAGCAGACACGCACCGGCTGGACGATCGGCGCGGGCCTCGAGCACGCCATCACCGATCGCATCTCCTTCGGCACCGAGTATGCCTATGTTGACCTTGGCTCGAAGCAGATACTCGACAATGGCGAGGGGCTGACAGTCAAGGACGACGTGGCTTTCCACACGCTGAAGGCCTTCGTGAATTACCGTTTCTGAGCGCCTCGCGATCGTTCAGATTCGCTACTCGCAGTTAAGTCTTGTGCATGTCGCTCAGTCGAAACCACGGCGCACTTGAGCGACATGCATTGGCACAATTCGCCAAAAGATGTGCGGCGGCTTCCGTCCGGAGCCTCCTGAAAAACGGATATCCGGGACAGATCGGCGATTTCGTCGGGCGTCAAACCGATCCGAGGATCAGCGGCGCACGGCCGCAAGCAGGCAGATAGAGAACCCCACATTGAGCGTCGCCGCGAGCGCCAGCGTGGTGAGGACAAGATTGCCGCCGCCCATGCCCAGAAGCAGCGCACCGACCGAGGGGGCTGCCGCCTGGATGATGAGGCTCGGCGTTGCGAGCTTGCCCATCAGGACGGCGTATTGCTGCGGATCGAACAGCACCAGCGGCAGCGCGCCGCGCGCGATCGTATGGATGCCGTTGCCCGCGCCGTAGAGGATCAAGGCGAGCGCGATGAATGCATGGCTCGCCAGGAGCAGCCAGATCCCCGCCGCGAGCAGCGACACGGATGCCAGCATCGTCCAGATCGGGTGATGCCGGTTGCGGCCGATCAGCAGCTCGGCCACGCGCGCGCCGACCTGTGACGGGCCAACCAGGGCGCCAAGACCGACTGCCGCCGTCAGGCCGACGCCGCGCAGTTGCAGCAGCGTCAGCAGGTGGACGGAGAGCGTGGATGCGATCATCGCGGCCAATGTCAGGATCAAGGCAAGCAGAATGAAGCGTGCCCGCGTCCTGCCCGGGGCAGATGCCTCTTTCGACTTGCCTCTTACCGGGGCGGGCGCCGTGGGTGGAGGCGGCGGTATCACCCAGAGGTGGAGCGGCAGGCAGATCGTCAGATGGATCGCGGCATAGGAAAGGCAGGCGATGCGCCATCCGCCATGCTCGACCAGCAAGGCGCTGAGCGGCCAGCAGACGGTGCTGGCGAAACCACCGAAGAGCGTCAGGTTGGTGATGGCGCTACGCGCTGCCTGACCATAGAGCCGCCCCAGCGTGGCGAAGCCGGCGTCGTACAGACCGCTCGACATGCCGACGCCCATCAGGAGCCAGGCAACCAGGTAAAGCGGATAGGCGGTTGCCGTCGCCAGCAACGAATGCGCGGCCGCCAGCAACAGCGAGCCGGCGGCAAGCACCGGACGGCCGCCATGGCGCTGGATCAGCCGGCCCGTGATGGGGGACACAAGCCCGGCAAGCAGCAGCCCGCAGGACAACCCGGCAACGACCGATGCCAGCGACCAGCCGGTATCCTTTGCTATCGGCGCGGCAAGGACCGCCGGCAGATAGTAGGACGATCCCCAGGCGATGATCTGGGTGATGCCGAGAGACGTGACGAGGACGTGGCGGTTGCCGGCGATGGGCGCAGGCGCTTCGGCCTTCACGGATTGCTCAAAGCCCATTATCAATCGAGCCTCGAAGGGGAGCGCACATGCGTATCGCGGTAATCGATGAGGCCGAAGCAACGGCGCAGCTCGACGCCCTCGCCGGGCTCTTGATGCAGAGCATCGAGGATGGGGCGCTCGTCGGCTTCGTCCTGCCGTTCGACGCCGAACAGGCCCGGTCCTATTGGCAAGGCATCCTCCCCTCGCTGACGGACGGGGAACGTCTTCTCATCTGCGCCTATGTCGAGGACAATCTCGTCGGCACCGTCCAGCTCTATCTGTCGCCGGAACCGAACGCGCTGCACCGGGCGGAGGTTTACATGCTGCTCGTGCATCAAGATTTCCAGCGGCAAGGCATCGGTTCCGCGCTCATGGCGTCCCTGGAAGACGAGGCAAGGAAGAGAAAACGCTCCCTTCTCCTTCTCGACACCGCCGAAGGCGGAGCAAGCGAGCGGCTCTATCGGCGAATGAATTGGCGGCAAGTCGGCGTCGTGCCGCATCATTCCGTCGACCCGTTCGGCAAACCAAGGGCATCCATCTATTTCATGAAGCATCTGGCGCCCTAAGCGGGAGGCCGGGATCTTTTTTTCGCAATTCGGACGGAAAGCCGCTACGCACTTTTCCCGGAATTGCCCGTATAGGCGACCTGCTCGCCGTCCTCCTTGATAAACTCCCGCACCGGATTGTCGAGTAGCGGCAGCACCGCTTCCGATGGCCGGCACAGTCTTGTCCCTTTCGGCGTCTCAACGATCGGCCTGTTGATCAGGATCGGATGGGCGAGCATGAAATCGATCAGCTCGTCGTCACTCCATTTCGGATCGGCGAGACCGAGCTCGGCGTAGGGCGTTCCCTTCTCCCGCAGCAATTGACGGGGCGCGATCCCCATCGCTGCGATCAGTTCGAGCAGCCGCTCGCGGCTCGGCGGCGTCTTCAGATATTCGATCACCACCGGTTCCTCGCCGCTGGCGCGGATCATGGCGAGCGTGTTGCGCGAGGTGCCGCAAGCGGGATTGTGGTAGATCGTGACCGTCATGGTTCTGCTTTCAGGGGATGGGATTGCTGGACGGTTTCGGGCTTGAGCAGCCAGCCCATCAGCGCAAGCGCGATCAGGGCGCCGAGCAGCTCGGCGACGATGAAGCCCGGCAGATCGACCGGCCTGATGCCGGAGAAGGTGTCGGTGAGCGAGCGCGCCGCGGCAACGGCAGGATTGGCGAAGGACGTGGACGCCGTGAACCAATAGGCCGCCGTGATATAGAGCCCGACCAGCCACGGCACGGCCCGCCGTTCGAAGCGAATGCCGGCGAGAATGACGGCGACAAGGCCGAATGCCGCGACGCCTTCGGAGAACCATTGCGCCGGCCCGGTCCGCGGCTTCGTCGCGATCTCCAGAACCGGCAGGGCGAACATGAGATGCGCCGCGGCCGCGCCGGCGATGCCGCCGATAAACTGCGCGACGAGATAGGGCGGGAGATCGCGGGCAGGCAGCGACCGGTTGAGGCAGCACACCAGCGAAACCGCGGGATTGAAATGCGCGCCGGAGATCGGCCCGAGGATGGTGATCAACACCGCCAGCATGGCGCCGGTCGCGAGCGTGTTGCCGAGCAGCGCCAGCGCGGTGTCGTGCGTCAGCGTCTCGGCCATGATGCCGGAACCGACGACCGTCGCCACCAGCAGAGCGGTGCCCAGGGCTTCGGCGACGAACCGGCGCGATGGATCGAAGCCGCTCATCGGTTTGCGCTGCTGGGCCAAGCGCGCGGCAGTCATTGCCTGGTCCCCTCGCCCGGCCGGCAGCAAGGCGCGGCAAGCGCCGGCGCGCAGATTTCCGGACGGCCCGAGCAGCAATCCTCCATCAGGAACCGGATCAGGCCGGACAGCGCGTCGTACTGGGCGCTATAAACGATCGAGCGGGCATCACGCCGCGCGGTGACGAGGCCGGACCGTTCCAGTTCCTTGAGGTGGAAGCTGACATTGGAGGGCGAGACCTCGACCTGTTCGGCGAGCGAGCCTGCGGAAATGCCTTCCGGTCCGGCAACGACCAATAGGCGCAGCAGGCGCAGGCGGGTTTCCTGCGACAACGCGCCGAAGGCGATCAGGGCTTGACGTTCATCCACGTTTCAATAATCCTTGAAATATTGAAATGAGGAATAGCCGACATGCTGTCTCCTGACAATCATAAAATCGCCGCCCCGATCGACCCCTCCGACCTGACCATCGGCGACCTGCTGGGCGCGCTGGCCGACTACAAGGACAGGCCGCTGGTGTTCCGCTATGACGGGCGGCCGGTTAAACCAGGCTATCATGTCACCGAGGTGAAGGCAGGCCAGTTCTCGGCGCTGGATTGCGAGGCCAATCCGGAATCATGGTCGGAGATTTTCGTCCAGCTATGGGACGTGGACGAAGGCGGGCCGGTCCATATGCCGGCCGGCAAGTTCGCGGCGATCATTCGCAAGGTCTCGGATCACGTGGCCCTCGACCAGGCGGCGAAGCTGACCTTCGAGGTCAGCGACGGCGTCCGCCCGATGGAACTGCACCGCGCCGCCCAGCCAAGCGTCGTTGGCGGCGCCATCGAGGTCGAGCTTACGCCGCGCCCGGCGAGCTGCAAGCCGCGTGACCGCTGGCTGAAGGAGCAGGCGGCCGCGGGCAAGCCGTGCTGCGGAGAGAACAGCTGCTGCTGACCCGGCGAACGGCGCCGCGCGCCGCCGCTTCAGAATTTGGCCATGCCATTGGCCTGCAACAAATAGAGGCCCACGAGAATGATGGCGATCAGCACCACCTAAACGGCCGTCCTGCTCATGCGCGAATCCCAGTTGATCGGCCCAATGAACGCACGCGCCGCGGTTGCGTTCCCCATGCGCGGGGTTGCATGCCGTCCGGACAGGATAAAGTCACGAATTGCCGAGGACCGCGCTTCAGTCCCTCGGCGCGTTGCTGTAGAGCGCCACGCCGATGCGGTCGTTGCGACGCCATCGCACCAATGCGCGATAGGTTATATCGTCGGCTGGAACCTCGAGCAGGAAGCGTTCCGGTATGTCCGTATCGGCGGGGACGCGCAGTTCCGCGCCCTGCTCGTGCTGATTGCGGACCGAGCAGCCGACTTTTACGGCCCCGGCAATGATCGTGGCTTCCTTGAGCACGAATTCGCGCACATGAAGACGGCGCTCGGTCTCGGGATAATTGGCCATATCCGGCGGGCTCCTAGGGCAAGGGTTTCCTCGCCACGGGGCAGCACGATAGCAGCGATGCGTTTCCGTTCCGTTAGCGATCGCTGAAACGACGAGCCTTGATACAGGGGCTGACGGTTGTCGAAGCTTGAGGGGATCCGCGCGGGATCGACCCGCGCCCGACCGTCTAGCCGCCGGCGATCACCCCGCTCGCATGCAGCACCCAGCGGCGGCCGTCGCTGCGGAACTCGGTGAGCGACAGCGGCTCGATGTCGATCTTCCAGACCGAGGAGAGCGGCGCGCCCAGCACATGCACGATGGCGGCGCGGATCGGCACGGCATGGGTGAGCGCGATGGTGTGGCCGCCCTCGCCGGCCAGCCGCTCCATCAGCGCGGCAGCCCGCCGAGCCACCGCGACAAGCGATTCGCCGCCGTGGGATGCGGCGCCCGGATCGGCGAACCAGGCCGCCATGCCTTCCGGGTCTTCGGCCCGCACCTCCTCGAAGCTTTTGCCGGCCCAGCGCGCGAAATCCTGCTCGGCAAGCAGCGGCTCGACCGTCGCTTCCAGGCCAAGGGCCTCGGCCGTCCTGCGCGCGGCAAGCGCCGGACTTGCCCAGACGCGGTCGGCCCGGCGCAGCGACGAAGCGATCGCGCCGGCGCGGTCGAACGCGCTCGGCTCCGGCGCCTCGTCGGTCGGGAAGCGGGCCTTGCGCATACCGGGCGTCGCGCCGCTTGCGATCATCGTCAGGCGGGCGAACATCCAAAAACTCCGTGGTCCAGTGAAATTTCGGCCAGGCGAAGCCGCGCTGGCCATTACATGTCGTTGACAGGCGAACGAAGTGCTGACAAGTGTTTTAGCGCTATACGGGATTGGAAGCCGGTGCGAGTCCGGCACGGTCGCGCCACTGTGATCGGCACCAGCCGAAAGTCAGGCCTTATCCCGCAGCACAGTTGGATCAACGGGACGCAGCATCCCATAGGAGGTCAAATGTCCGACACCACCTTCGCCCCGACCTACGGCCCGGTTGCGATTCCCGTCCGCGAGCTTCTGCCCTGGGCCATCTTCGCCGGCCTGATGCTGATGCTGATGATCTATTTCGTCGGCGCGGAAGAAGGCGCGACCTCGCTGATCCGTGGCACGGCGGTGCACGAATTCGTGCATGACGGCCGCCACCTGCTCGGCTTCCCCTGCCACTAGGCGGTTTCAGCCTCGCTGAACCCGCTTTCCATAAAGGGTTAGTGACATGGTCGGAAAACTTTTGCTGCGCGGCATGCTTGTCGGGCTTGTGGCGGGGATTCTGGCGTTCGCCTTCGCGCGTGTCTACGGCGAGCCGCAGGTTGACAAGGCGATCGCCTTCGAGGAACAGCAGGCCCAGGCGGCCGGCGGCGCGCCGGAGCCCGAGATGGTCAGCCGCGCCACGCAGGCAGGCATCGGCCTGGCAACCGGCGTGCTGGTCTATGGCGCGGCGCTCGGCGGGCTGTTCTCGCTGGTCTTTGCCTATGCCTATGGCCGGCTGGGCTCGCTTGGGCCGCGCGGCACCTCGGCGCTGCTGGCGTTGCTCGGCTTCCTTGCCGTGATCGTGGTTCCGAGCCTCAAATACCCGGCCAACCCGCCCGCGGTCGGCAATCCCGAAACCATCACCTACCGCACCGAACTGTTCTTCATCATGATCGTCATCTCGATCGCGGCGATGGTGGCGGCGGTCGGCCTGGCGCAGCGGCTGTGGAGCAAGCTCGGCGCCTGGAATGCCTCGATCGCGGCTGGGCTCGCCTTCCTCGTCGTCTTCGCGCTGGTGAAGGCGGCCCTGCCCGACATCAACGAAGTGCCGGAGAACTTCTCGGCGACGGTGCTGTGGCAGTTCCGCGTCGCCTCGCTCGGCATCCAGCTGGTGCTGTGGACGGTCGTCGGCCTCGGCTTCGGCGCGGTTGCCGAGCGCCTGGTCGCGGTGCGCGACCAGCGCGGCGCTGCACGCCGCTACGCCTGAACCCATGCGTTGGCCGCCAAGGTTCCTCGCCCTGGCGGCCGATTTCTTCTGGGCGACCGCCCTGCTGGTCATGCTGGTCACGTCCGTGCAGGCGCATGGCGGCTCGTCGGCTCCGCCTCCCCCAGGCGTCCAGATCCCCAGCCTGACCCACGGCCAGATGGCTGTGATCGCGCGCTATCGCGGCGATATCCTCGACCTTGCCCAACGCCAGACCGTGACCGACCCGACCTTCCGGCGGCTCTACAATCACGGCAATCTGCAATTCACCTACTGCCTGTGGGGCCTGATGCCGGGAAGCCTCGGCGACGAGGAGAGCCCCTTCAACGAATGCAGCCACGCCTATCTCGCCACCGCCAAGGCGCTGCTCGCCTATATGGCGACGATGCCCGCGGCCGAGCGCCAGGCGAAGGCGCTGATCTCCGACATCGACGCCGACATGGTGCGCAGCGGCGCGTCGTGGATCCTGTGCCAGTTCAGCGGCGAGGCTTTCAGCACCGGCGCGGTGATCGAACCCAGATGGCGGGACATGGTGTTCCACCTGCCGAGCCTTGCAGTGCTGCTGGTCACGATGGCGCTGATGAGGGCTGCGTGGTCAATCTTCGGCGCGAAACGGGCAGGCGCTGTTTAACGACTCGGGCCGGCTAACCGCGTCGAAGCACAAAGCGACGTAACGCGCTCGTTGCGCTGCGCAGATCATGTCAGGCGGCGCCACTACTTCGAGCGCACCCCATAAGCGGCGAGGAACGCTTCGACTGAGGCATCGGCGTGGCGCTCAAGGTCGGCTTTCGAGCGCGGGTTGCTTCCGGTGAACATGGCTTCGTTCATCGGGATCCAGAGCAGCATGCCAAAGAAATGGCTGGCCGCCAAACGGGGGTCGCCGGTATGCAACAGGCCTCGGCTGGTGAGCTTTTGAAAGCACTCCGCCACCGAGGCAAGCATGCGCTCAAAGCCTTTGTCATACCAGCTACGGCCAAGCTGCGGCATCCGATCGGCGTTGGCGATAATCAGCCGCCGGAGCCTCAGCAACTCGTCGTTCATCAGCGTCGTGGTCAATCGCCGGGCAAGCTGCTGCAGGCCGCCCTCCAGGAATTTTGCCTCGGAAAGCAGCATCGTGACGGACTCGACAACGTCGTTGACCTGAGAAGCGGTGGACTCCACGACTTCGGTGAAAAGCGTCTCCTTGTCCTTGAAGTGCTTGTAGACGGTCTGCTTGGAAGCACTTGCCCTGGTGGCGATCTCCTCCATGCTGGTCCCATCATAGCCCTTGGCGATGAACGCGGCGGTCGCCGCCTCGATGATCTCACGATCCTTGCGGGCTGATCTGGTCTCAACAGCAATTTTCATAGCGTCCCTCTATCAGTACTAGACGGTACCGTTCCCGCATGATAGCCATCACTACGGTACTAGACTGACTAGTACCCGTCAATGAAACGGAGTTTCAACCCGATGACCCAAATGGTCTTCCTCAATCTGCCGGTGCGCGATCTGCAGGCAGCGACCAAGTTTTATCTCGCGATCGGCGGCACGCTCAACCCGCAGTTCTCAAATGACCAGGCCAGCTCGATCATGTTCTCCGAATCGATCGGGGTCATGTTGCTGACGCACCAGCACTACAGCCAGTTCACGGCCCGGCCGATCGGCGATGCAAGGCGCGAGAGCCAAATGCTGATCGCGCTGACCGTCGACAGCAAGGACGCGGTCAACGCGGTCATCGAGAAAGGTGTTGCAGCGGGCGGCCGCGCCGACCCCAACCCGGTGCAGGATCTCGGCTTCATGTTCAACCGCCACATAGAAGACCCGGATGGCAATGTCTGGGAGTTCTTGTGGATGAACCCCGCAGCCATGCAATAGACCGTCCGTATAGCCCTATTGCCGGAATGACGCTCTGGAACCGGCGGGGCACACGCCCCGCCGCTGCCGTGTTCGGGCCAAGTGCGCCGTCGTCCTCGACTTGATGTACCGGTGCATGCGCGTATGCGGTCGCCGGTCCGGCTAGCGCATTGCGGCGAGCTGGCGTAAGCATCGGCGCCTGCCCAATCCTGGGTGGAATCGCCGCAGCCGCCAACCATGTTCGTCTCCGAAGCCCTTGCCGTCACCGCCGCCATGTGCAGCGCGCTGAGCTCCATGTTCCTCAGCGAGCTGAAGGGGCGCGTTCCCCTCCTCCAGCTTGCCCGCTGGCAGATGCTCGCCACCTTCGTGATGACCGGCTCTGTGTCGCTGGCGATCGGCGGCTGGCACACGATCGGAGCGAGGGAGTTCTGGCTGCTCGCCGGGTCGAGCTTCGCCGGCATCAGCATCGCCAGCACGACCTATTTCGCCACCATCTATTCGGTCGGCCCGCGCATCACGGCGCTGCTCTTCTCGCTCACCTCGCCATTCGCGCTGGCGCTCGGCTATCTCGTGCTCGGCGAAACCATCAGCCGCTGGCAGGCGATGGGCGTGGCGCTGGTGCTGGCGGGCATCGTGCTTGCCATCGGCATGCCGCGGCGCTTCCTCAAGCGAGGCGACCTGGCGCGGGCGATGCCGGTCATCACCCCTTCGACCGTGCCGGTCAGCACCGTGCCCGGCCCGCCGCTCACCGGCCGCATGGGACCAGGCATCGTGCTTGGCGTGACAACGGCGCTCGGCCAGGCAATCGGCACTCTTCTGGCGCGGCCGGCCATGGCGGCCGGCGTCGAGCCGTTCACCGCCATGGCGCTGCGTTCCGGCCTCGCCGTCATCCTGTTCATCGCGCTCACGGCTACCCCGTTCGGCAAGGGCAAAAGGGAGGCCGTCCAGTTCGGCACGGTCGGGCTCGCGGTGCTGTCCGCCTTCGTCGGCACCTCGCTCGGCATGTCATGCCTGATGGCCGCGCTGCGCAACGGCAATGTCGGCATCATCTCGACGCTGTCCTCGATGACGCCGGTCATCATCCTGCCGATGGTGTGGCTGCGCAGCGGGCAAAGGCCGACCGCAGCCGCCTGGGCGGGAGCGCTGCTGGCGATCGCCGGCACGGCGCTGATCAGCGTGCGGTGACGCACTACCCGAAGATCTGATGCAATGCCGCGCCAACCAGAATCATCCCGGTCCCGATCTCCAGGATGGTCGCCACGCCGGCCGTGCTCGATCCCAGCCGTTCCAGCGCGGCAACCGACCCGCTGCGGAACAGCATCGCCAGCAGGACCACGATGCCGAGCGTGATCGCGACGCCCACCATCATCGCGACAGCGAAGACAAGTCCGGCCCAAGGTATGCCGCGCGAAATGGCGTAAGTCATGACGAACAGCGTCAGCGGGCAAGGGATCAGCCCAGCCATGAAGCCGACCGCTTCGCCCTCATGGACGTGATGGTGGTGATGGCCGCGCAGCGCGCGCCAGATTATCCACACGCCGATCAGACCGAGCAGCCCACGGCTCAGCGTTTCCAGCGCGGGAGCGCGGCCGACGCTGCCCAGCGAGATCGAGACGAGCGGCAGCGCCAGCACCGCGATAAGCACCGCCAAAGTGATATGGGTGAAGGAAAGGGCAAGCGAGGCGAGCAATCCACGAGCCAATTTCACCTGCGAGCCGGCGATGTAGGCGGCGAGCAGTGTCTTCGAATGGCCCGGCGTCAGGGCGTGAGCCGCCCCGAACACGACGCCCATCGGCAGGACCGCAAGGAGCGTAAGCCAGTTGCCGTCGCCGGCGAACGCCTTGAGGTGCTGGGCAACCGCCAGGTAGGTCTCGCGCTGGTAGTCAAAGAGCGCCTGTATCATCCATGCGCGTGCTGGTGCTGGTGGCCTTCCGGCTCGGCCATGGCGAAGGGCAGGTCCTCGCTGTCCTGACCGGCCGCCAGTTGCAGCCTGGCGCTGAACTCATGCGGCTCGGCTGGCGCGACAAGGCTTTGCAGATAGTGATGGTCGCCGCCGACCGGCGACAGCGGCAGGCTCTCGACGGCGCCGCCGGCGCGTTCGATAGCGACGTTCGCTTGCAAGCCCTCGGCGTGGCGCGAGAGGCGCAGCCGCATGCGCTCGCCCTGGGGCGTGTCGACGATCTCGAGCAGGCCGCTCGCCAGCTTGCCCGACACCAGGAAGGGGTCAGGCGCGTGATGGTGGCCACCTTCGGCCTTAGACGCGGCAAAGCGCACCGTGGCGACGTCGAGCGCGGGAATGTGCGCGAAGAGCTCGGTCTTCAGCGAAGCGGCGATGTTGTTGGCGGCGGCGAGCAGCAGCCCGTCATTGACCGCGATCTCCACATCGACATGCAGCTTGTGGCCGAGCCAGCGGGCCTTCGCGTCGACCACCCTGTGGATCCCGGCGACATGGTCGGCGGCGTGATGAACCTCGTCGACCAGCCTCGGCTCCACACCGTCGAGCATGCGCGTCAGCACGGAACGCGCCGACTGCCAGACGATGCCGAAAATAGCGATGGTGATCAGCAGGCCGATGATCGGGTCGGCAAGCGGGTAACCAAGCCAGACGCCAACCGCGCCGGCAACGACGGCAAGGCTGGTCAGCCCGTCGGTGCGCGCGTGGTAGCCATCGGCGATCAGGGCCGCGCTGTTGATCTGACGGCCGACGCGAATGCGGAAGACGGCCACCGCCTCATTGCCGAGGAAGCCGATGATGCCGGCAGCGGCGAGCCAGCCCAGGAACTGCACCGGCTGCGGATTGAACAGGCGATCGATCGCTTCGTAGCCGGCAACCAGCGCGCTCGCCAGGATGATCAGCACGATGACGATGCCGGCAAGATCCTCGACGCGACCGAGGCCGTAGGTGAACGTTCGGGTCGGCCTGCGTCGCGCCAGCACGAAGGCGATCCAGAGCGGGATTGCGGTCGTCGCGTCGGCGATGTTGTGGATCGTGTCGGCAAGCAGCGCCACGCTGCCCGAGAAGAGGACGACGGCGAGCTGCAGCGCGGCCGTTATCGTCAGGATGACGAACGACCATTTGATCGCCCAGATGCCGCGCGCAGTCGTGGCGATCGTCGCATCGATCACGCCATGCGTGTGCCCGTGCGGCCCGTGATGGTCATGCCCCTGCCCGCCATGATCGTGCCCGCCATGTCCGCCGTGGTCATGCCCGTGCGAGCCGAAGCCGAACCAGTCGAGAGTCCTCGTCAACATGAGCCACCTTACAGATATTTGGTGAGCTGCTTCAGCTCTTTCAGCGTGTCCCGGGTCGGCTCGCCGCCCTCGACTAGGCAATGCTCCATATGGTCGTGGATCAGCTCGCGCTTGGCGTTGCCGACGGCGCTTTCGACGGCATGGAGCTGTTGCGCGAGGTCCAGGCAGGAACGGCCCTGCTCGAACATGGTGAGCACTGCGGCGAGATGGCCGTGCGCGCGCTTGAGCCGGGCAATGATATCTGGATGGGAGCTATGTATCGTCATGGCTCAATCCTATCCCCCAGGGTAGGATACGGCAACCGGGAAGGACTACGTCCGGCTGGAGTGAGTGGATTCGCCAATCGAACTTGGGCGATCATATCAGTCGGCCGATCAGGCCGACTTGCGGGCAGGCTTGGCTTTCGGGGGCGCCTTGATGCCTTCCTTGGCGAGGCTCTTCCTCAGCACCGAGGCGAGGTCGATGACGTTTTGCTTTGGCGGCGGCGCGGCCTTCGGCGGTTTCTTACCCTTGCGCTTGGCATCGATCATCGCGATCAATGCATCCTCATAGGTGTCCTCGAACTTCGAAGGATCGAACTTCGTCACCTTCTTATCGATCAACAGCTCGGCAATCTCGAGCAGATCCTTGTCGTATTTCGGTGACGTCAGGTCTTCGAAAACGCTCTTCTCCGAGACCATCTCGTCGCGGGTGCGCATTTCGGTGAGCAGCATGCCCTTGCCGAAAGGCTGGATGACGACCTCGCGGCCGCGCTGGTAGAGCACGACGCAGGATCTTGCGGCGACGCGCTTTTTCTTCATCGCCTCGCGCAGCACGCTGAAGGCTTCGAGCGCGGCGCCGTCGGCGGGCATGAGGTAATAGGGCTTTTCCAGATAGCGAGTGTCGATCTCGTCAAGGGCGACGAACTCGTCAACCTCCAATGTGTGCGCCGAGGTGAGTTTCAGCTTCTTGATCTCATCCGGCTCGATCTCGATGAAATCGTCCTTCTCCACCTCGAAGCCCTTGGTCTGGTCCTCGGTCTCGACGATATCGCCGGTCTGCTCGTCGACATAGGCGCTTTTCACCGGCAGGCCGTCCTTGCGGTTCAGAATCCTGAAATGAACTTTTCCGGTTTCGCTGGTCGCGCCGACCAGCTTCACGCCGCACGAGACCGATCCGACCTTGAGAAAACCCTTCCAGACCGCGCGCGGCGCAACCATGTGCCATTCCTCTTGTCGTTGCGATCAACAGGAACATCTGGCGGCCCGCGTGGTTCCGCGCGGGCCGAGCCGCAGCATTCCGGGGCCGAGCCGCAGCGGTCCAACGGCCAAGACGGCAGGCATGGATCGCTGATATGATCGAATGCTGCTGCGGCTCGCGCTTTATGGTTGGGATTGTTCCATGTCGCTCGTTTATAGACCTGCTCGCGCCGATGACCTGGCCGCTGCCGATGCAATGGTGGTCGCCAGCATCAACGACCTTACCGTTCGGCACGGCTTTGGCCCGATGGCGGCGCCGAGCCCGCCCAATTTCCAGCTGTTTTCACTCAAGGACGACCCCGACGGACTGTGGGTGGCGGAAGACGACAGGGACATTGCGGGCTTCGCCTGGAGCTGGGTCTGCGGCGATATCTGGTTCCTCGCCCAGTTGTTCGTCGACCCTGGCCGACAGGGCCACGGCATCGGCAACGCGCTCCTGGAACAGACCATGGAGCACGCCCGCAAATCGGGCGCAGCCCGCAGGGCACTCATCACGTTCACCTTCAATCGTGTCTCGCAGGGACTTTACATGCGGCACGGCTTGTTTCCCAAAACGCCGATCTACGTTCTCAGCGCCGCGCGCGAACGGGTGATCAAGGCATTGCCTCAACCGTCATTGCACGCGGTCGAAATAGACGGCAGCGCCGCGACGATGGAAAAACTGGCCGAGATCGATGCCCGCGCCCTGGGCGTATCGCGAGAGAAGCATCACCGCTACCTACGTACCGATTCCTCGACGACAGGTGTCCTGCTCCTCGCTGGCAGCGAGGCGGTCGGCTACGGCTACATCAGCGCGAGCGGGCATATCGGCCCCTTGGCGGTGACACGGCCCGATTTTCTTCGCGATGCCTTTGCAACGGCGTTGCGGCTGGCGGCGGATCGCTCAGCCGAAAACGTATCCGCCTTCCTGCCGGGCACCTGCGACAAGGCGCTCGGCCTTGCGGTTGATCGAGGCATGCGCATCACTTTCCCGATGCTGTTGATGGCGTCGCCCGGCTATGGCAACTGGACGCAGTATTTGCCGCGAAATCCCGGTTTCATGTGATCGACCGGCCGGCGGCGAACGGCAGCCCAGAGGCAACCAAATCCTTGTTTTCCCGTTTATTTCAGCGGCTGCCGGCGCTCATCGTGCCGGCAGCCGGCTCCGGCGGCGAAAACCGCGGAGCGGAAAGGAGGCCTCGATGACACGACCGGCAGTGGAGATCGGCGACAGGGTGGCTGTGATCGCCACCGTGGTCGAGCGCATCAACGACCGCGTGACGCTGAGCCTCGACGGCAACGGCCATCTGTATTCCATGGTCGAGCCCAATGCCAAGGCCGGCGACAAGCTCAGGCTCGAGGGCGACGTCGTCCATGTCGACGAGGATCTCGGACGCACAACGGTGCAGGTGCTGGGGCGGGTGACAGTCGACACCGGGTCGGTCGAGATGGTGACGAGACGTTGCGACCTCGACCATATCGGCTCGAACGTGTCTGACCACCCTCGCCCGCGCACGCAACCGAGGCCGCATGGATGATGCTATCGCCACCGGTGGCGAAATGAAAACCAACTAGTGCCGCTTGAAATACTGCACTTCGCGTTCGTGCTTTTCGGCCGCCTCGCGCGACTTGAAAGTGCCTAGATTGCGGCGTTTGCCGGTCCTGGGATCGACCTTGCGCGAATAGAGCCGGTATTCGCCGGTTTTCAGCTTGCGGATCATGGAAACCTCCTGTGCGGCACCACGACTCCAACCCTCCGGGGCCGGCCTCGGTTCCGATCACCATTATGCCAGGCGCGGGCCGGCGGCAAAAACGCTTCTGTCGGTGAACCATTTCACGGACGCGAACGACCCAATGTCGGAATCGACATCGCAACGACACGATTAAGTCGAATTATTTGTATTCAAATGACTTTCGCGACGTTATGCGGATGTTGCGAGCGTGCCGGATCTGAGGAGGGTGAGATGGTGACGGCGAAGCTTCACGGTGTTGAACTCGTCAGGGGACAAAAGTGGACGGTGCGCGTCACCGCCTACGGCACGACGCTCATCTTCCCCTTCGAAGCCGAGCAATATGCGCGTTCCTACGCGGATGGCCAGGCTTTCCGTCTTGGCGTCGAGGTTGTCGAGCTGAAGGACTGCGCCTGAAAGGCCGATCCGGTATTCGTCCGTTGGCCTGAAGGCCCGTACGGCCCTATACAATGGGCTCATGTCGGCTCTCGACTCGGCAAAGCAATGGGCGCGCGCCATCAAGCGCGATGTGGTGGCGCTTTGGATCGCGGCCCGTGATTCGCGCGTGCCCTGGTACGCGAAAGCCATCGCGGGCGCCATTGCGGCCTATGCGCTGAGCCCAATCGATCTCATCCCGGACTTCATCCCGATCATCGGCTATCTGGACGACCTGCTGATCGTGCCTCTCGGCATCATGCTCGCCGTCAGGCTGGTGCCGCCCGACCTGATGCGGGAATTCCGCGAAGAAGCCATGCGGCGCGAGAAGCCCGTCAGCAAGGCGGGGCTCGCCTTCATGATCGCGGTCTGGGTTCTGGCGGCGCTGGCGCTCACCTGGCTGTTCTGGCCGAAGCCGGCCTAAAGCGCGTCGCGATTCGCCGATAGCGGTGCACATTCGGTTTGATTAGCGACCCCTTGTATTCGATGCAAATCAGGATCATGCTCAAGGCTGCGCGAGATCACATGCGCTGCGGGCGGGTCAAAAGGGGTAAGGCGTTATGGAGTTTGCAGTCTGCTACGACCACAGCGGGTTCGATCTGGCGCGGTCGCTCTTCCTCGATCTCACTGCTTTCCTTGCGCTGATGACGCCATGGGCGGTCGCGCGGCTGATCGAGATCGCGCGCGAGGATGGCGCGGCCGCATTGCAGCTCGCGTGACGGGCTGAAAGCCGCGTTCCCGGAATTGCACTAGCCATCGCGGCCGACCCTTCGGATCGACAGGTCACCGAACAGGGCCGAACAGTCGATCTCCTCCTGGAATTGCGCCTGCGGATCGAGCACCAGCCAGGACGCGTGGGTGCGAAGCTCCTTCAGCCTGGCGTTCTTTTCCGCACGCGCCAAGCGCTCCGCCTCGTCTGTCGAGACTTGAACCAGCCTTTCGGCCTTGTGATACTGGGGACTCCTCGACATCGCCGCCTGGAACGCGCCCGACCGGCTTTTCGTTCCGCCGCATTGGAATGGCCATGGCCATACATTCTATCGGCGCCGCGTTTCGACGACGGACCGGCCTTGGAGCATTCAGGGAGTGGGGTAGCCCGGCTTGCCTTGGCGGTAAGAGAGTACGGCTCTATTACAGGCAAGCCGGGCTAAAGCGCCGACCATTGGGTTTCCTTGGGGGGAGCCGGCGCACGGACACACTGTCCGTTTCCACCTGCGCCCGCAATTGTCGCTGAGGTCCTATGCGCCGGCGCAATGGTCCGAGAGCCCAGGGCCGAAACGTTCCTGCCTGAAATCATCCAGATCCCGGACGCACGAACGCTCAAGCCCGCGTAAGCCGGCTGCCTTTTTGAAGCGTGCTCTTGACGAAATGCTCGGCGTGCCGGGCCCATTCGGCTTCCGTGACGTCGTTCTCCTGAACAGACTGCCTGAAAGCTTCCCGTAATGCCTCGAGCTCAAAGATCGACAGCCGCTGAATTTTTTTATGGTTTTTTGTGCCTACGTCCATACTGCGTTGCCACGAACAGCAAGGTAACGTCCATCGTATAGGTGGCGCGTGTCCGGCCGATCAAGGCCTTGGCCCTGACTTATTTTGGGGGCAAATGCCGTCGCGACTTCCCGCGTCTATGCAAGGACAGAGCGGTCCATCCGGGGGCTCGCGCATCCGACAGAGATCGCTATATATTCATATCCACAACGCCCGATGGCAGGACCGCGCCAGACTGGGAGGGCGGCGGCGCGGCGCTATATTCTGCGGGGCATACGTCTTTTGGTCTGGACCTGGGGCCGGATTGGTGGTTTTGTCGGCGCTGCAAGAATTCAGGTGGCAGCCGGCCCGCGTCTTCCCCGTCAACAGGAGCGACGCGGGCATTTGCCATTCGGGGTATGGGCGACCTTGCCGCTTGCGAATCAGAGCTGCCCCCGCCGGCCCGCCGGCAACGGCCCGTCATTAACCTTCCTCGTCGGCACGGACCAAGGTCGGTGTCGCAATTGCGTCCCCTCGCCTATACTGTCGCGAACGGGTGGGTGAACGGTGCCGATGTTTGGGAGGTATCTGAAACGGCTTGCACGAATCTGGAGCGGGCTCTCGCTTGCCTGGCAGTTCGTGATTGCGGGCGGCATCGGCCTTCTGGCGGTGATGCTCGTGGTCGGGCTGTGGGTGACATCGCAGATCCGTGACGGCGTCCTGCACAATTCCGCCGCCGCCACCGCGCTCTATGTCGACAGCGTGATCGCGCCGCTGCTGCCGGACATGCGCAAGAGCCAGGAGCTGGACGACACCGTCAAGCGGGCGCTGGACGAGACGCTCGGCCAGGGGGCGCTCGGGAAACGACTGGTCTCGTTCAAGCTATGGCGGCGAGACGGCACGATTCTCTATTCGAAGGACGCCACCCTCATCGGCAGGCAGATCAAGCCCAACGCCAATCTCGTCGCCGCTTTCGCCGGCAATGTCATGGTCAGATACAACTCCAACAGGCTCGCAGACGAGGAAGACGAGAAGGAACGCTCGATGGGGGTGCCGCTGCTCGAGATTTACAACCCGGTGCGCGAACCCTGGTCGGGCGAGGTCGTGGCCGTGTCTGAGTTCTACGAATTGTCCGGCGATTTCGAGGAATCGCTGCACTCGGCCCTGTTGTGGAGCTGGCTGGTGGTGGCGGGCGCCACGGCGGCGGCGCTTGCCCTGCTCTCGGGCATCGTTTTCCGGGGCAGCCGCACCATCGTCACCCAGCAGGCGGCGCTCGAGGCCAAGGTCTCGGAATTGCAGGCGGCGCTGGCGCAGAACTCGACGCTGCGGCAGCGCGTTCAGCGCGCCTCGCGCCGCGCCACCGCCATCAACGAGCGCTATCTGAGGCGCATAGGCGCCGACCTGCATGACGGCCCGGCGCAACTTGTGGCGCTCGCCGCGCTCAGGATGGACAGCCCGGCGCTGGTCGATCCAGCCACGTCGAGCACGCTGCGCGAAGCCGAGATCGCCGGAATCCACAAGACGCTCGGCGAAGCGATGCGCGAGATACGCGGCATCTGCAACGGGCTGGTGCTGCCGCAGATCGAGACCCAGGCCATCGCCGACATTTTACGGCTGGCGGTGGCCGAGCATGAGCGCCGCACCAGCACCAATGTGTTGCTAACCCTGCCAGAGCGCTTGCCGGAACTGGGCACCTCGGAAAAGATCAGCATCTATCGCTTCGTGCAGGAAGGCCTGAACAACGCCTTCCGGCACGGCAAGGGCAAGGGCCAGCAGGTCAGGGCCACGACGAAAGGCGGCAAGCTTCTCGTCGAGGTCGTGGACACCGGCCCCGGCTTCGACCCGGCCCGAAGCGAAGGACTTGGGCTTGCGGGCCTGAGGGAACGTATCGAAAGCATAGGCGGTCAGTTCGAGACACTGACAGGCCCTGGAGGAACAAGACTGGTGATCACCTTGTCTGTCGAGGAGCAACCGTGAGCACGTCCATCCGCATCGCAATAGTCGACGACCATCCCCTGTTTCGCGAGGGCGTTGCGCGCAGCCTCGGCGAGATAGGCGGCTTCGAGCTCGTGGGTGAAGGCGCCAGCGCCGAGGACGCCGAAAGGCTGGTGCGCGCCAGCGCGCCCGATATCCTTCTGCTCGACATCAGCATGCCGGGCGGCGGCCTCAGCGCGCTCGCCAGCATCCTTTCAGCGATGCCAGAGCAGAAGATCGTGATGCTGACGGTGTCGGAGACCAATGCCGACGTCGCCCAGGCGCTGAAGGCCGGCGCGCGCGGCTATGTGCTGAAAGGCGTCGGCTCCAAGGCGCTGGCCGAGATCCTGCGCGATGTCGCCAACGGCCAGAGCTATGTTTCGCCGAGCCTCTCGGCCAGGCTGCTTTCCGACCTTCTGCAGCCCACCGGCAGCAAGCCGGACCCGCTCGCCCAGCTCACCGGCCGCGAAGCCGAGATCCTGAAGCTGGTCGCGGAGGGGCTGAGCAACAAGGAGGTGGCCGCCCGGCTGTCGTTGCAGGAAAAGACGGTCAAGCATCACATGACCAGGGTGCTCGCCAAGCTCAACGTGCGCAACCGCACCGAAGCGGCGCTGCTGATGCATGAGGCGAGGGAGAGGAACTGAGGGCTGGAGTCCCCCCCAACGCAAATCACCCCCGCCTCAAGGGACGGGGGTGACATGCGAGGGTAGCAGAAAAAGGGGGTAGCCTTCCCCGGCCCTCACAAGTTCAGCAGACGATTCAGATCCTCCTCCGTCGCCTGCCGATCGATGATGGTGCGGCCTTGCGCGTCGATCATCTCGAAACGGCCGTTCTGGACTTCTTCCTTCATGCCGTTGCGATGGACGACGGTGACCTTGTTGCCGTCGATCGAGAGCGTGTCGCCGGTTGCCGGGTTGCTATAGCTGTTCTTGCCGCCGGGACTGGCATTGCCCTTGCCGCTGTTGTTGCCAGGCCCGGCATTGGGATTGCCGCCCCCGGCGTCGCTGTTGTCGGGATTGCTGCCGGCGTTACCGTCGTCGCCGGAATTTGAGCCGCCGGCGGAGCCGGAATTGGAGCCACCAGCGGAGCCGGAGTTGGAACCGCCGCCGGAACCCGAATTGCCGCCATTGCCATTGCCGCCGCTATTGCCGTTGCCGGCGTAGGCGGCGGACACGAGCTTTGTCACCTTGCCCGGCCCCAACAGGCAGGGCGCAACCATAACCGCCAGCGCGACAGAGAGGCGCAGCGACAGGTCGGCTAGCCTTTTGCGGGCGGGTTGGCGCATTCTTTTCCTTCTGCCGGTTCCACCTCGGTTTGCCGAAGGTCCGCTCTCGGCACGGGCAACGCGGAACCGGTCTCTTGACGGAGGCAAGGATCACATTCCTCCGACGCGACGAAAGCGGCCCACGACCCATGCTCCGGCCGATCAGACCATTTCCGCCGCCATGGGTGACCAATGTCGCAACAGCAGCAATCGCCGCAGCTTGAAAAAATTACCCCCGCACGGAGGCGGGGGTAAGGTGAGTAGCCAGATTCCATCGCAAGACGATCAGGACCGCAGAGACGAAGCAAAAGGTGGCAACCTGATTTTGCAGCGCTGACCTTCGGTCCCTTAAGATCTAATCCGGATAAAACCTCGCTCTCACAAACTCTGCTCTCACAAACTCTTCAGGCGATTGAGATCGGCCATGGTAGCCTTGCGGTCGACGATGGTGCGTCCGTATTTGTCTTCCATCTTGAACCGGCCGTTCTCGATCGTCTCCTTCATTCCATTGCGGTGCGTAACCTGGATGCTGCCGGCGGTGGCCTCGACCTTATCGCCGGTCGCCGCGTTCACGTGGCTGTCGACATCGGCGGCGCTCGCCTCGCTGGCGCTTTTGCTCGAGCTGTTGTTCCCGCTGCTGTTGCCGTTGCTGTTTCCGCTGTTACCGCCGCTATTGCTGTTTCCGTTTCCGCTATTGCCGCCGCTATTCCCGCCGCCGTTCCCGCTATTCCCGCCGCCGTTCCCGCCGCTGTTTCCACCACCATTGCCGCCGCCGTTCCCGCCGCCATTGCCGCCTTTGCCGGCATAGGCCTTGGTCACAACGACACCATCGACGGAGAGCGTGAAAGGCGCGACAACAAGCGCCAACGCAGTCAGCGCTCGCAAGACCAGCCTGCAGGCCCTGCGCTTCAAGCGCATCCCGCTCTCCCCACGCCAGCCCTTCAGCCCGTCGGCCGAACTACCCCACCGGCAATGTCGCAGCATAAGCATCCCCAATCAGCCCATGATTAGGAAGTGGCCCACGACCCTTGTCTTGTCCACTCGGACTTGTTGCTATTTTCGATAGGACCTAAGTCTTATTTCAACCACCGGATGTGGTCGGATATTGCCGCGCGCGCATCGATTTCTCCAAGCCGGGCAACGCTTTGGAGCGCGTCGCTCAGAAATGGATTCTGGTGCGCGCGACGGCTTCCGGGGAGTCAGGCCGGCGAAGGCGCCGGCCGCCGCGCTGCGACCGCCGTGCCGAAGGCGGCGCCAATGACAGCGGCGATGCCGGCGCATTGCAGAAGGTTGAGCTTCTCTGCCAAAAACAGGAAGCCGGTCAGGGCGGCGCCCGCCGGCTCCAGGCATACAAGCATGCCATAGACCCTGGCCGGCATGCGGGCCAGCACCAGCATTTCCAGGTAGAAGGGCAGCGCGCTGGAGAACAGGCCGACCACGGCTGCGCCGGCCATGACGTGCGGGTCACTGAAATAGGGCTGCGCGGCGCCGAAGCCGAAAGGCAGCGCCAGCACCGCGGCGATCGCCATGCCATAGGCGGAGGTGCGCGCGCCGAGCTCGGCGCCGGCCTTCTGCGCGAAGATGATGTAGAGCCCCCAGCAGGCGCCGGCCGCGAGCGCCAGCACTACGCCCAGCGGATCGAGCCCGCGGCTGATCCCGGCAAAGGGCGACAGCAGCATGACGCCGGCGATGGCTAGCCCCACCCAGACAAGGTCGAGCAGGCGCCTGGAGCCGAGGGTCGCGACGAAGAGCGGTCCGGTGAATTCCAGCGCCACGCAGATGCCCAGCGGAATGCGCTGGAGCGCGGCATAAAACAGCAGGTTCATGGCGCAGACAGTGATGCCGTAGGCGGCGAGCCAGGGCAGGTTTCTCCGCGAGGGCAGCACCTTCCATGGCATCAGCACCGCCGCCAGCATCAGCGCGCCGATGGCAAGCCTCAGCATGGTCGTGCCTTCCGGCCCCAGCACCGGGAACAGGCCCTTGGCAAAGGCGGCGCCAACCTGCACCGACAGCATCGAGCCAAGCAGGCCGAGCACGGGCATGGCGCCCATTTGCACCTGCGGTTTTGCAATCGGCGTCGACGTCACTTAGCTCTCCGTCCCCTCCTGCCCTGATCGGATCGGAGATAAGGCCTTTGCGGCAGCGCCGTCGTGAGGCAGTGGGCGGCGGATGGTGGGACAAGGCGCCTCTTCCCCCGGGAGGCAGGCCTGCTGCGCCGCACAATAACTTGAAATTCAAGATGTTTCCGCGGACTCTTCTGTAGAATTTGGCACCACGATCGAGCCTTTTTCTCAATGTTGCCATCATACCCGCTGCGGTTGCAGGGATAATTCGCCCACATCCTTAGCGACTGATACTCTCCACAACTCAGACCAATTGCCTATAACTTCATAGGACCACTGGATCGATCGTACGGATATTTTCACAGCACAACTATTTCGGTTCCACAAAGGCATCACATCTTATTTCAAGGTCGTAAGCATTTTGTGTTGCACCGCACCATCTGCCGCGACAATCGTGGATCGGGGGCATGCCTGTTGGGAGGCTGCCATTATTGTGACTCGGATGGGCATTCCGCCAGCCGGCAGGGATTGCGCCCCGGGCCCGGACGGCAAGCGGTCGGCCCGCGGCGGCGAGATTTGTCCGCCCTCTGCCGCGTGGCATCACCGACCTGGCGAACGCCGCTGATGGCGAACGCGCGCGACATCCAGCTCGACGCCTTGCGGGGCGTTGCGGTGACGCTGGTGCTCTACTCGCATTTCTTCGCTTCAGGCGGCTCGTCCTTCGTCGGCCATCTCGGGGTCAGGCTGTTCTTCGTGCTCTCCGGCTTCCTGATCACCCGGCTTTTGCTGAACGCGCGTGACACCGGTGCATTCGCGGCCGGGCCGGCGTTGCGTTCCTTCTATGCCAGGCGCATGCTCCGGATATTCCCGCCTTACTTCGCGGTCCTGGCGCTCGCATGGCTCGCCTCGGGACAATCCAGGTCCTCGCTCGCCTGGCACGCGCTCTACCTCTCGAATTTCTGGTATGCGCGGCAGAACGACTGGACGCCCTGGCTGCTCTGCCATTTCTGGAGCCTCAGCATCGAGGAGCAGTTCTACCTCGCCTGGCCGCTGATCGTGCTTCTGGCGCCGCGCCGGCGCATCGAGGCGATCGCCATCGGCGTCATCGCCTTCTCGCTCGCCTACCGGTTCTACTGGCCGATCGCCGCCAGTCCGGCGCTCGCCCGCGACCTGCTGCCGCCGGCCTCGATGGACGCGCTGGGCTGCGGCGCCCTGCTTGCCGTCCGCCGCGCCAGGGGCGCGGATGCGCCGCAATGGATGCGGCTCTGCTGGCCGGCCCTGGCGTTGGTGTTCCTGTTCGTGGTCCAGTCCGATCCCGGGCCGGCGGATTCGGCCTGGGAGTGGCCGCGCTGGGCGCTGGTGCAGGTGCTGCCGCTGGTTCCGATGCTGGCAATCGTCGCCGCATGCTCGAACGGCCTGCGCGGGACGCCGGGCAGGCTGGCCGAACTCCCCCCGCTGCTGTGGCTCGGCCGCATCAGCTACGGCGTATACCTCTATCATTCGATCCTTCTGGCCTGTGCCGTCAGGGCGCAGCCATGGATCCCGGTCAACGTCTCGGAGCAGGGGCCGGGGCGGTTCCTCGTCGCGGGCACGGCCACCGTGGTCGTCGCCTCGCTTTCCTGGGTGTTCTTCGAGAAGCCGCTCAACGGTCTCAAGCGCTATTTCCCCTATGTGGCGCCCGCTCATCCGCGCGGTGCGAGCGAGGCCCTCCGGTTCGGCGCCGCCCCGGAGCTCGATCTGCAGCCGACGGACCGGAGCCGACCATGACCGCCGCGCCGCTCATCTCCGTGCTGTTGCCGGTCTACAATGCCGAGCCCTATGTAGCCGCCGCCATGCACTCGATCCTGCGGCAGGACTACGGCCGGCTCGAGATCATCGCCATCGACGACGGATCGACCGACAGGTCGCTGGAGATCCTCGAACGCTGCCGCCGGGACGACAGCCGCGTATCGATCATCTCGCGCGAAAACCGTGGCCTCGTCGCCAGCCTCAATGAGGGGCTGGCGGTCGCGCGGGGCGAACTCGTCGCGCGCATGGACGCCGACGACTTCGCCTATCCCTGGCGGCTGTCGCGCCAGGCGGCGCTGTTTGCCGCGCGGCCGGAGCTCGGCTTCTGCGGCGCGCTTGTCGACACGCTGCTGCACGGCCGCATCGCCCGGGGTCGGCTCGATCCGGTGTTCCGTCTCGACCTCACCGTGCTGTCGAAATTCTTCACCATCTTCATGCACCCGACAGTGGTCTACAACCGCAAGGTCATCAGCGAGGCCGACCTCCACTACGACGTCAACTACCGGCATGCCGAGGATTTCGACCTCTTCCGGCGGCTGGCCGAGCGCTATCCGGCAGCGCTGATGCCGGAGAGCCTGCTGGTCTACCGCCTGCACCCCGCCAGCGTGACCAGCCGCCACGGCAGGGAGATGCGGCGCACGCATCTCAAGATTGTCGGCGAGAATCTCGAGCGTCTGGATTTGGCGCAGGACTGCGAGGATCTGCGCCCCATCGCCGATCGCGTCTGCCTCGACACCGTGCGCCGGGCGGCCGCCTTCATCCGGGCGCTTGAAGACCGGATCGCGGCATTGCCCGACCCGACGCGGCCGAGCTTCGAGGCCGGCGCGCTGAACCTTTTCTATTTCCTCTACCAGCTCGTCAATGACGAGGAGCAGCCGGCGCTGACGCATGAATTGCTGACGCTGACCGGGAAATGGAACGCGATCCGCCGTCGCGAGAAATACGCGCTCGGCCCCGGCGTCTGGGCGCCCTGGCTGAGCCAGGCCTCGATGTGGGCGGGCAAGCGCGCCGATGGGCTTGCCTACCGCTTCAAATCCGCGCCGGCAGCGTCAGTGCTCGCGCCCTACAGGATGGCCGCGCCATGAACGCCGTGCGCCATCCGCTGCTGCGGCACCCGCGCGCCGCCCTGCCCCCTCCTCCGTGGCCCAGGCAGCGGCCACAGGTCTCCTTCATCGTCTGCACGCGCGACCGGCTTGCCGTGCTCGAAGCCTGTGTCGATTCGATCCGCGCCGCGTGCCGGGCGCACCCGGCCTACACAGCCGAGCTGGTGGTGGTCGACAACGGCTCGCGCGACGGCACGGCCAGCTACCTTTCGGCGACCGCCGCGATCTCGGACATCGCCCTGACCGCAATCTCGGAGCCTCGCCGCGGACTGGCGGCGGCGCGCAATGCGGGGCTGGCGCGGGCGCGCGGGCGGGTGCTGGTGTTCGTCGACGACGACTGCATGCTTGACCGCAGCTATCTCATCGACCTGGAGCGGCATTATGCGAGCGGCGAGAAATGGCTGATCCGCGGCGGCCGCGTCGAAACCGGCGACGCGCTGGACCTGCCCTTCACCATCAAGCGCTGCGACAAGCGCGAGCGGCTGACGCCGGCCGTCCATCCGGGCGGCTTCGTGCTCGGCTGCAACATGACCATGCACCGCGCCGTCGCCGCCCGCATCGGCCCCTTCGACGAGCGCTTCGGCGCCGGCGGGGCGCTGCGCTCGGCCGAGGACACGGATTATCTGGTGCGGGCGATGCTTGCCGGCATGGCGGTGGAATATGTGCCCGACATGACGATCTTCCACCATCACGGACGGCGCGACCGCATGGCGATCGACCGGCTGCACCGCGACTATCATTTCGGCAACGGCGCGCTCTTGCTGAAGCATTTTCGCCGCGCGCCCTGGCTGCTTCGCCATTTCTACTGGGCGGCGCGGGCCGCCACGCGCGAGTTCGTCGGCGGGCCGCGCTTCGACCAGGATCTCAACCTCTCGCATTGGCCGATCGTTCTGATGAACCTCGCGGGCGCGGCGAAATTCATGGCTCTCGTGCTTGTCAGGCGGCCGGGTCGACAGCTGCGGTCGGGCAACGAGACCATCGAGGCCAGGGCCGAGGCCGGCGCGCGATGAGCCGGCGCCCGACCCTGCCGATGCTCAACCAGGCGCTCGGCCGCCGGCAGCTCGGCCTGCTGCCGATCGTCGTCGCGCTCGGACTTGCAAGCGCTGCGCTTGAAGGCTTCGGCATCGGGCTGATCATCCCGCTGCTCGGCATCATCATGGGGCATGGCGACACAGCCGGCATGGCGGGCTTCTCTGCCCTCCTGCAGAAGGTCGGCGCCGGGCTCGGCGAGCGCGAGCGGCTGATCGCCATCGCGGCCGCGATCCTCGGCTCGATCCTCTTGAAGAACCTGCTCGGCTTCGCCAATTCGGTGTTCACCGCCCATATCTACGGCAAGGCCAGCCAGGCGATCCGCGGCGCGCTCGCCGAGCGGCTGCTCAATGTCGGCTATCCGTTCTTCCTGAAGGAGAGCCCCGGGCGGCTGCTCAACATCATCTCCAGCGAATCCTGGCGGGCGTCGGACGCCATCCAGGCGATGCTGGGCTCGATCGTCAGCGCCTCGGCCGCGCTCATCCTGCTCGTCTTCCTGCTGCTGCTCTCCTGGCAGATGACGCTGCTGGTGATGCTCGGGCTGGCGCTTGTCCAGGTTGCGCATATGGCGCTGTCGGCGTATCTGAGGAAACCGAGCCGCAGCGTGGCGGCGCGCAACAGCGCGCTCGCCTCGCGGATGCTGCATCTGGTCCATGCCGGCCGGCTGATCCGCATCTTCGGCCAGGAGGCGCGCGAGAAGGCGGCGTTCGAGGCTGCGTCGGACGGCGTGCGCCGGGCGGCCTTCCAGCTTGCCAAGCGGCAGGGCGCGCTGGCGCCGCTGACCGAAGTGCTGCACGCCATGCTGTTCCTCGCGGTGGTGATCGGCGCATGGCTCGCGGGTCTAAGCTTCCCGATGGTCGCCGCCTTCCTAATCCTGCTCTACCGGCTGCAGCCGCATGTCAGAGCCCTGCAGATGACCTGGAGCCAGTTGCAGGGGCTTTCCGGCTCGCTGGAGGAAGTGACCTGGCTGCTCGATGCCAATGGCAAGCCTGCGGCGCCGCAAGGCAGCCGGCCGTTCGCGTCTTTAAGCAACAAAATCGCCTTCGAGGGCGTGAGCTTCAGCTATGCCAATGAGGAGCAGCGCGCGGCGGTGCTGCACGCGGCGAGCTTCGACATAAGAAGCGGCCGCTCGACGGCGCTGATCGGGCGCTCCGGCGCCGGCAAGACGACCATCGTCAACCTGCTTTGCCGCTTCGTCGAGCCGGACGGCGGCCGCATCCTCGTCGACGGCGCGCCGCTCGGCGAGATCGATCCCGTCGCATGGCGGGCGCGCATTGCCCTCGCCAGCCAGGAGCTGGAGCTGGTGGACGGCACGATTCTCGACAACATCACCTACGGCAAGGACACGGCGAGCATGGAAGAAGCGCGGCGCGCGGCCGCGCTCGCCGAGGCACATGAGTTCATCGAGCGACTGCCGCAGGGCTACCAGACGGTCGTCGGCTATCGCGGCGTCAACCTGTCGGCCGGCCAGAGGCAGCGCATCGCGCTCGCCCGCGCCCTGGTGCGCGACCCGGACATCCTGATCCTCGACGAGGCCACCAACGCCGTCGACGGGCTGTCGGAAGCGGCGATCGTGGAGACGCTGAAGTCGCGCGCCGGCCGCCGCACGACGATCGTCATCAGCCACCACCACTCGACGATCTCGTTCTGCGACGACCTGGTGATCCTGGAGCATGGCAGGGTGAGGAAGCAGGCGCCATTCGCGGAACTCGCGGCGCGCAGCATGGATGAATTGTACCAGCCGGAGTGAGGGGAGTGGGGACGGCGGCCTCGCGTCTTCGTCATCCTAGGGCGGAGCAAGGAGCGAAGCGACGCGCGCAGACCCGAGGATGACGAAGCGTTGGCGCAGCCCCCTCCCCGATCCGCTTTGCGGATCGACCCTCCCCACAAGAGGGAGGGTAGGGAGTCACCCCGCCATCGCCAGCGGCGCGGCGCTCTTGTTGGGAATCTGGATGTCGATCTCCAGCGTCGACATGGTAGCGCCCCGGTCCATCGAGACCTGGAGGTAGTCCTGGTCGATCTGCACATGCTTGGCAATGACCGCCATGATCTCCTCGCGCAGGATGGAGACGAGGTCGGGCTGGCCGCGGCTCTGGCGCTCATAGGCGAGCAGCAGCTGCAGCCGCTCGCGCGCCACCGGCGCGCTGGTGCGCCGCTTGAAGAGGTCGAGGATGCTCATGCGGCCCTCCTTCCGAGCAGCCGGTCGAGGAAGCCCTTGCGTTCGAAGGGGACGACCACCGGCAGGTCTTCGCCTTCCAGGCGCCTTGCCGCTTCCAGGTAAGCCTTTGCGGCACCATTGAGCGGTTCCGAGAGCGTGACGGGCGAGCCGAGGTTGGAGGCCCGCAGCACATCCTGGCTTTCCGGGATGATGCCGAGCAGCGGCGTGGAGAGGATCTCCAGCACGTCGTCGATCGACAGCATCTCGCCGCGCGCGGCGCGCGCCGCGTCGTAGCGCGTGACCAGCACGTGTTTTTGCACCAGTTCGCCCTGCTCAGCCTTCATCGTGCGGGCGTCGAGCAGGCCGATGATGCGGTCGGAGTCGCGCACCGACGACACTTCCGGGTTGGTGACTATGACGGCCTCGTCGGCGAAGCGCATGGCGAGCTGGGCGCCGCGCTCGATACCGGCCGGGCTGTCGCAGAAGACATAGTCGAACACCGAGCGCAGCCGGGCGATGACTTCTGCCACGCCCTCCTCGGTCAGCGCGTCCTTGTCGCGGGTCTGCGAGGCCGGCAGCAGATAGAGCGTCTCCAGCCGCTTGTCGCGGATCAGTGCTTGCGACAGCTTCGCGGTGCCCTGGATGACGTTGACGAGGTCGAACACCACACGGCGCTCGGCGCCCATGATGAGGTCGAGGTTGCGCAGGCCGACGTCGAAATCGACCAGCGCCACCTTCTTGCCGGTCTTGGCCACGGCGGCGCCGAGCGCGGCCGTCGAGGTCGTCTTGCCGACGCCCCCCTTGCCCGATGTGACCACGACTACCTTGCCCATTTATACAGCCTCCGTTGGCGATTCTTATTCATGACCGTGCCGGGCACGGCGGACTCGTTAACAACTTTGGCACACGAAACCGGTCCGAAGCTTGCGGCCTCAGCCGAGCGGCACCACGCAGAGCGCATCATTGTCGAGGAAAGCCTGCACGGCCTTGCCGCGCGACACGCCTTCCATCTCCTCGGCGGTCGTGTACCAGCCGTCGACGGCGAGCAGCTCGGCCTCGTTCTTGCGGCAGAAGATGCGCGCCGAAACATTGCCTTCCGAGCCGGCGATCGCGCGGCCGCGCAGCGTGCCATAGACATGGATCGAGCCGCCGGCGACGATTTCCGAACCGGACGCGACCGAGCCCAGCACGATGACGTCGCCATGCGGATGGAACACCGACTGTCCCGAGCGGATCGGCGCTTTGATCATCAGCGTGCCGGCGGAAGGATGCGCCGGCTCTGCGCCCGCGCTTGCGGCTTGCGCCGGTTCGATCCTGACCGCTTCGAGCCTCGCCAGATCGGGGTCGACCGGCTCGTCGGCGGACATCGCGATCTGCGGAGCCTCGGCCGGCGCCGGCTCCGCGACCAGTTGGATCTGCTCAGCCGCCTGGGCCTGCTCCCCGGCGGCGACTTCCAGATCCTCGGCCCGCGCCTTTCGCGCGGCCCGGCCCAGCAGCCCCTCGGCGGTCGCCTCCTTGGCGCCGGCCAAGAGCGGCGGCAGTCCGGGCCCAAGCTCGGCGCCTTCGAGCTCGATGGCATAGACGCGGATACCGCGCGAGCCGAGCACGCCGACCAGCGCGCCGATCTCCTCCGGCCCCGGCTGCAGGAGGTTGAGATCCAGCACTACAGGCCGCCCGTTGAAATAGCCCGGCGAGTTGGCGATCCAGCGATCCAGCCCCTCCAGCCAGTCGGCGATCGGCGCCTCCGGCGTCAGCGTGAAAGCGACGAAGGAACGCGCGCGGAAGCGGATCGATTTGTTGTGCAGGGGGGCGGCGAAGGTCACGTCCAGGCGAATCCTTACTCAATGGTTAAAGGGTGCCGGGCGAATGGTTAACAAAAGGTTAATTTTGGGGATCGGAGGCGTTAAGGAAGTAGCGCGGCTAAGTTCTGTGGCAGCGCGGTGACAGGTTCCGCGGATGCCGCTATCGTCTCACCCCAGCCTGGCGGAAAGCAAGGGAGATCATGCCATGGTACAGGAGGTCAGCAAACCCGAGGACGCCGCGGCCGCGTTCGCCGATGCCTGGAACAGGCATGACATGGACGACTTCGCGGCGCTGTTTAGCGAGGACGCGAATTTCGTCAATGTCGTGGGCATGTGGTGGAAAGACCAGGCCGAGATCGAAGCGGCGCACCGCGCGACTCACAAGACCATGTTTCGCGACAGTCGCTTGGAGGGCGCCGCCGCGTCGGTCGTCGATCTGTCTCCCGGCCTTGCATCGGTGCACTACAAATGGACCCTGACCGGCGCATCCGCCCCGGACGGCTCGCCCGCCGGAACGCGGGAAGGCATCCTGCTTCTGGTGGTGAAGAAGGAACAATCCGGCTGGCGCATCAAGGTGGCCCAGAACACCGACATCGTCCCGGGCGCGATCGCTCCCCCTGCCCGCGCAAGCCGATAGAGCGGCGCGCGATCCGGCCATGTGAAGCGGCTAATATACCGGCGATGCCAAGCCAGGCACCATCCCGCCATCACCCTTGAGGGACAAGGAGACGGGAATCGGCATCGATCGCGAACACTGCAAGCGGGCAGGCAAGGCAAGCACGGCACTGGCGTCGCTGATGCCGCTGGGAGGATGCGTGACGCGCCAGCCGACAGGCATCGACGCCTACCAGACGAGCGGCATCGACCAGTGGCTGGCGACGGCCGACGCCGACAAGGCGGTCAACGCTTGGGCGCGAAGGGACTGACCCCCGCCACCATCGACTGCCGCTTCGCCGACACCACGCCTGGACAGGTGGCCTATCTCTCGAAATTCACCTGTGATGCGAAAGTGGTGCGCGACGCGGCGACGGGGCAGAAAGTCGGGTGCTCGGTTTGGGTAGGGTAGGCGAATCATCCGAAACAGAACAATCGGAGACCGCTGGTTGTGGCGCTATAAGCGACGAAATCGGGCGGGTTGCAGCGGTCAAGCCTCTCCGGCCGGGCTAGCCAAAGGCCGGATCGCCGGCCCGTTGAGGACGGTTCCGCCTGGCGAGAACTGCGAGCCGTGGCAGGGGCAATCCCAGCACTGCTCCGTGGAATTCCAGTGCACGATGCAGCCCAGATGCGTGCAACTCGCCGAATGCCTGTGCAGCTTTCCGTCGCGCTCGCGGCATACGGCGAGCTTGCTCAAGCCGTCCTGAAGGATGCCGCCTTCACCAGGCTTGAGATCGTCAGCCGATTTGATCTCGCCGGGCAGCAAATACCCGGCAAGGTTCTTCACCGTCGTGAGGTTCTCATTGACATATTGTGCAAAGGCTGCGGGCGGCGTCCGGTCCGGGGCGTACACGGCTTCCCAGGGGTTCGATCCTTCCACGATCAAATCGCGGATCAGCAGTCCGGCCAATGCGCCGTGGGTCATGCCCTGTCCGGAGTCGCCGGTGGCGATGAAGACATTGCCGTTGCCGGGGCTGCGGCCTATGAAGCCGCAATAGTCGATCGTATCGAGAACCTGGCCGGACCATCTCGCTCTTTCTCTGCCAAGATCGGGCACCAATGCCCTGATCCAGGCTTCGAGCGCAGTAAAGCGAGCCTCGCCGTCATCGGCTTCGCCCGATTTGTGATCGCGGCCGCCGGCAATGAGACAGTCGGTCTCGCCGGGGCCCGGATTGAGTCGGACATAAAAATAGGGATCGTCCATGTCCCAGTAGAGCGCGTCGGGAAGAATTCCCCTTTCAATGTCGAAAGCCATCGCATAGGTGCGGAAAGGCGCCATTTTGCTATGGATCTTTACCCAGGTGTTGATTGGCGAATTGGTGGCGAACACTGCGTTCGAAGCCGTGACGACAGAGCCCCCGTCGCATTTGAGGAGAACCTGCTTCCCCTCCTCGATTTCAACGACGGCGCTGTCGGCGAATGCCTTGCCGCCTCGCTTCTGGAAATCGGCCAGCAGCGCGCGAAGATATTTCAGCGGATGGAAGGTGGCCTGGTTCGGATAGCGCAGGATGGGCGCCTTTTCATGGCCCTTGAGCGCTACACCCTTGCCATGCTCAACCTCGACGCCGATTTTTGCCGCGGCGGCGTATTCCTTGTTGCATTCTCTGGCGGCTTCTTTCTCATCCATCCAGGCGGCCGGGAAAAGGAAGCCGTCCAGCCGCCGGAAGTCGCAATCGATCTCCAGCCTGCCGACATGCTGTTCGATACAGTCGACGGCGGCTTCCTGGCTTTCCTGAAATCCGCGCGCGAGGGCTTCGCCGCGCATCTTAACCAGTGCGCTCAAACCGTCATCGCAGATGGGCGCCAAATGGGCGGTCGTGCGGGAAGTCATGCCGCCGAGCAGGGGGCCGCGATCCACAAGCACCACCTTGCGACCTGCCAAGGCCAGCTCATACGCGACGGAAACTCCGGCGATGCCGGCTCCGACGACGGCCACGTCGCACTGCTCGTCCTGTTCGAGGCGGGGAGCGTTGGGGAAGCTGGTATCGAGCATCCAAAAAGATCTGGTCGCTTCGCCGCTGACGTTCATCGCATTTCTCACCGAGACGACATAAGCTCGCCTCATCGACCGCTCTTGGCCACTGCGAGCGGGGGCCGTCGTTTCAAACTCCGTTCGACGCGGAATGTTCCTGAACCTGGATGACGCGCTAGCGCGGGTCTTTCAACTGGCGTGGCCATTAAACATTGCCTCGACCGGAATATTTGGGACTGGGGACTCGTTAGTCTCTCAGACGATGCCAGGTAAGGCAAAGTGGACATATCCGAAGATCATGTAGCCGCCAGACAGGCCGCGGCTTGCTCTGGCGTAACCTTGAAGGGAACCAGAGATGACAACGGCTGTTTCGACCTTCTTCACAAGACGATGTGTCGTCGCAGGGCTGACGGTGGCCGCCGCATCGACCGCTGTATTGCCGGCCGACATGGCCCGCGCGCAGACCAAGCAAACCACGCCTGACAAAAGCCTGTACGAGCGGTTGGGCGGCGTGTTCGCCATCGCCGCGGTGGTGGATTACTTCAGCGACGCCGTCTTGAAGAATCCCATCGTCGGCAATAAGTCCAAGAACCCACAGCTACGGAAATGGCACACCAAGAACCTTGAACGGCTCCCCGGCCTCAAATTCATGCGCACGCTGTGGGTCTGCGACGTTGCCGGCGGCCCCTACAAGTTCGTGGCCACAAGGCCCGGCGCGACGCCGCTCGGCCTTGAGGAGGCGCATCGCGACTTGCGGATCTCTCCGGCGGAATTCGACGAGGTCGCGGCGGAACTGGGGCGGACCCTGGACCACTTCAAGGTGCCGGAGGCCGAAAAGTCGGAGGTCCTGGAGGCCTTCGCTGCGCACAAGGACGAGGTTACCGCCGGTTTCGCCAAAAAAGGCTGACTCCAGACCGTCAGGCGGGTCCTTTTTTGCCGATCTCGCGCCCCAGCCCGGTGACGGGCTTGGATGGCGCTGTCTTCGCGCGTTTGACATCGAGCGCGGCCGCAGGAGCGGGCTTCGCGTCCCCATATCCGCCAGTCCACAACGGCCTCTTCGGCAAGCTCCGTGACTCAGAGGCTCCGGTTCCTCTATAGAATATCGCGTCCCTCCCCGGAGCCTTCGCATGTCCGCCTCCCTCATCGCCGGTTTGCGCGCCGCCCTGCCCTCCGCCACCATCTGGGACGCCTCGGACCTCGCCACCCGCGATCCCGGCTTCGACGCCCGCAATTTCGGCGCTTCGGCCCTGGTCCGCCCGCGTGATGTCGAGGGGGTTGCGGCGCTGATGCGGTTCTGCGCGGAGCGTGGCGTCAGCCTTGTCGCCCAAGGCGGGCGCACGGGGTTGGCGGGCGGGGCAGCGACTTCCCAAGGGCAGATCATCTGCGATCTCGGCGGGCTTGCCCAAATCGAAGAGATCGATCCGTTCGCTCGGGTGGCGATCGTGCAGGCGGGGCTGACGCTAGGGGCGCTGCAGGAGGCGGCGGCCGCGCATGGGCTCGACCCCGGTATCGATCTTGCCGCGCGCGGCAGCGCCACGATCGGGGGCATGGTTTCCACCAATGCCGGCGGCATCATGGCCTTTCGCAACGGCACGATGCGCCACCGCGTGCTCGGCCTCGAGGCCGTGCTGCCGGACGGGCGGGTGTTTTCCGACCTCACAAGGGTGTTGAAGACCAGCGCCGGCTATGATCTGAAGCATCTCTTCATCGGCGCGGAGGGCACGCTGGGGGTTGTCACCCGTGTGGCGGTGCGGCTCGATCCGGTGGCCGGCGCCAGTGCCACGGCGTTGGTCGGCGTGCCGGATGCGGCAAGCGCCCAGCGTATCGTGCGGCATTTCCTGGGCTCGACCAGCGCCCGGCTCACCGCCGCCGAGATCCTTTGGCGCAATTTCGCCTCGCTGATGCAGCGGGCGCTGGGCTACGCGCCCGGGCAGTTGCCGCTCGATGCGCCCTGCCTGCTGGTGCTGGGGCTCGGCGCCGATTCGATTGAGGCGGCGCGGGCAGCACTTGAGGACGGGCTGGCGGCGATCTGGGAAGAGGCCGGCATCATGGACGGGCTGGTCGCGAGCTCCGAGGCGCAAGCCGCGCAGATGTGGCGGCTGCGCGAGGAGACAGAGCACATCGAGCGCGCGCACCCCATCGCGCCCTCCTTCGACGTGTCCGTGCCGTGCGGCGCGCTGGACGCCTATGTAGCGCGCATCGAGGCCGGGCTGAAGCGGATCGACGCCGCCTACGCGCCCTATGTCTACGGCCATCTCGCCGATGGCAATCTGCACATCTCGATCAATTGCCCCGGCCCGCTTGCGCACGACCGGCACGCGGCAATCGAGGACGTGCTTTATGAGGGCCTGCGCGAAGCCGGCGGCTCATTCTCGGCCGAGCATGGCGTGGGGCTGGAGAAGCGTGATGCCTATGAGCGGCATGCCGACCCGGTGAAACGGGATTTGGCGAAGGCGATCAAAGAGATGATCGATCCGGGTCATGTGATGAATCCGGGGAAGGTGGTGGGATGAGGCTGCCGGGTTATCTCTCCATTTTCGTGGCAGAAGAACACTGAGACGTCGGCGGGACAGCACCCCCGTCTGGTCTGCCGACCATCTCCCCACAAGGGGACGCGAAGGATCGCGGCCTGGTTCCAGCGTGACCTCCTCGGCTGACTCAAGCCGCCAGCTGCATTTCCCGCGCCGCGGCGATCATCACACTCGCCAGCAGGCCGTAGGCCGCGGTCCAGGCCGCGCGCGTTTCTTGCGTGAACGCCTCGCCAAGGCCGGCCTCCAGCGTCTCGATCAGCGCCTGGCCGACGGTCGCGTAGTGATGCTCCTCGACGCCGTAGCCGACATGGCGCCTGGCGAGGTCCTGGACGGTGGGCAGGATGGTCTCGGCGCGCGACAGCCCGTGCACGACGAAGCCCAGCGCCGCCATCAGCTTGGCACCCTGCTTCTTCATGTCGGTTTCGACAAACAGCGCCCTGAGGCTGCCGTCGATGGCGAACAGCTTCTCGTAGAACAAGGCTGCGGCCGCTTCCTTGATCGGGACGACCTCGCGAAAACTCTCCTGCACGAGCTTGATTTGGTCGGGTGTCATCGGCGCGTAGCTCCTGGATTTCAGTCTGCGCGACCATCGGGCTTCAGCGTTTCGCCGGCATGCCGGTTGTAGGGACGGTGTGTTTCAGGTTCGTATCGGTTTGTACGAGGCTGGCGAAGACAACCACATAGGCTGGCGCGAGGCCCCCGCCCGTTGCGGGGGAGATGTGCGGCAGGACAGAGGGGGGTGCCTCGCGCCAGCCTTCAGAAAGGTGATCTTACTCGCACTGGCGGCGCGGGCCGCCGTCGAAGGGCTGGTAGGTGTTGTCGCGCGGATCGTAGGAGCGGTAGCGGCTGAAGCAGTAGTCGACATGGTCGGCCGAGACTGGCCGGCTGGAGGCCTGGGCGGCCTCCGCCTCGGGCGAGATCTCTTCCGGCCGGCCGCCATAGGTGGTGGCGTAGCCGTCGCCGGACGGGGCATAGCCCTGCATCTCAGCCTGGTCGTCGTTCGTCTCGTTGATCCGGTCGCCAGTTGTCGCGGCCTGCCGGTCGTTCGCGCCCTGATCGCTGGTCTGATCACTCTGGCCGGTCGAGGCGGTGCGGTCGCCGGGGTCGTAATAGGGCGAGATGCAGGGGCGCAGTTCGCCGCTGTAGGAGCGGTAGCTGTTTTCATCCGGGCGGTAGCTGCGATAGCGCGTCGCGCACCATTGCAGATGGGCGACGGGCAATTGCCGCTCAGCCTGCTGGCCGGCCGGCGCCGGCTGCTGGCCCGCGTTGGCGTCCGGCGCAGCTTGGGTGGGAGCGGAAACGTCCGGCAATGGCTGCAGCTTCGGCTGTGGGGTCGCCGCCGGCGCCGCGAGCGCCGCCGCCTGGGTGGCGGCCCCCGCCTTGACTGGTTCGCCTGGGGCCGGCTCGCCGTCCGTCTTGGCGGCCGCCGCCTGCTGGGCGGGAATGCGCTCAAGATTCTGCTTCTCTTGATCGACCGGCTGCGCGTCCTTCGTCCAGAGCTCGGAAACGCCGATCGTGGGGGTTGCCTGACGCACCGGCTTGGCGGCCAGCATCCAGGTGGCGAAGGCAAGCCCGCTGGCGAACACGGCCAGGGTCAGCACGAACCCACCGGCAATTCCCAACAAAGCCTTCACGCGGCACTCCTTCAGTCCCCGCTCATAGAATGCGGGGCGCAGAATCCGGTTCCCACAGGAAGAGGGCAATGTTGCGGCCAGGGCCCTGCCGAACGGGAGAGCCCCGCGTGCCCCGGGGAGAGGCAGGCGAGGCTCAATAATTGCTAGAAGGGACCTAGCTGGGGACTTTCTCAGTTGCAGACTTTGATGATCCAAAAGGATCAATCGCAGCCTCGCGCCTTTTCCAGCCCGCTGCATCGTGCAAACGGAGGAATAAAGCACGCGTTCCTTCATTCACATGGTGCGGCTTCGACAGCTTCGACCCATGGTGGCCCCAGCCGACGGGTGGCCACCTGCCCGCCGGTTAGGCCCGGCGGCCGGCACATTTGCCCCCAAACAGGGCTGCCGGGCCGCCCTTGAGTGTTTGAAAGCCGCGCTTCAGAGGCCTGCCAGCACCTCGCGATATTCCCGTACCTTGCCGTCCTGGCCTCTGATCAGCCAGGTATCGCCGTCGCGGCCCTCGATGTGGCTCGCCGCCAGCGGCACCTTGCCGCCGCCGTCCGGCAGGTCGATGACATAGGTCGGGTTGCAGATGCCGGAGAGCCGCCGGCGCAGTTCCGCCACCAGCGCCTGGCCCTCGGCGATGGTCGTGCGGCGGTGCGCCATGCCGCGCGCCAGGTCGCCGTGGTGCAGGTAATAGGGTTTCACGCCGAGCCGATACATCAGCTCGCGGCAGAGTTCCTCCAGAACCTCGACCTGATCGTTGACGCCTTTCAGCAGAACGCTCTGGTTGAGCAGCACGAAACCCGCCTGGCGCATCGCGCGGCAGGCTTCCTCCGCGGCGTTGGTGAGCTCGCGCGGGTGGTTGAAGTGCGTGACCACGCTCACCATCAGCCGGCCCTGCAGCGCCTCGACCAGGCCGGGCGTGATGCGCGACGGCAGCGCCACCGGCACGCGGGTGTGGATGCGCAGAAGCCTGAGATGCGGCATCGCCTCCAGGCGGGCGCGTATCTCGGCCAGCGCCTTGTCGGGCAGCGACAGCGGATCGCCGCCGGTCAGGATCACCTCGCGGATTTCCGGATGTCCAGCGATATAGGCCAGCGCCGGCTCCAGCGCCTCGCGCGTGTAACCGCGGCCGATCGAGGTCAGCGACTCCTTCCTGAAGCAGAAACGGCAGTAGACCGCGCATTGATAGGTGGGGAACAGAAGCACGCGGTCGGCATGGCGGTGCGTCAACCTGGGGACCGGGCTGAAGGCGTGGTCGCCGATCGGATCGTCAAGCTCGCCCTCGGCAGCGACCAGCTCGTCCGGCGAAGGGATCACCTGGGCGCGGATCGGATCGTCCGGGTCGTTCCAGTCGATCAGGTCTAGATAGGGTTTTGGCACGCGCACCTTGTGCGCGGCGGCGGCCTCCTGCGCGGCGGCGCGCTCGGCCGGCGAGAGCGGAAGTGGCGCGAGATCGCGGACATGGCGCACGCCGGCGCGGACATCCTCCTGCCAGGCGGCGTCAGCGGCCGGTTGTTTGAGATCGGTGGTCATCGAAGTCCCGGAACAGATTTGCGCGGGATATCGGATGGATGGGCGGCGAGGTCAACCGTGCGGTTGACGCAGAGCCAAGCAAGCTAACCGGCCCCGTCTCATTCCTTCGCGCCCCCCTCTGTCCTGCCGGACATCTCCCCACTTGGGGGGAGATCAGATGTCGCCCAGGCTTTCGCCAACTGGCAACGCTGCAGGAAAGAGCGGGGCGCCCGAACCGCTAATCTCTCCCCTTGTGGGGGAGATGTCCGGCAGGACAGAGGGGGGCGCGACAGAACGCGGCCTCGGAGATTGATGCCATGCCCCTCACCGCTCAAACTTCGCAATCGCCTCCGCCGTCAGCGGGGTGAAGAAATTCACCAGATTGCCGTCGGGATCGCGAAACAGCAGCGAGCGGTTGCCCCAGGGCATTGTGGTGGGCGCCTGCACCAGCGCGCCTTCAACGAGACCGCCCAGGCGGCGATACTCTGCATCGACATCGGCGACGCGGAACTCGACGATGGCGGTGCGATTTGCCGCCGGGCTTGCCACGTGGTCGCCGCCGAAGAGTTGAAGCGTGCGCGTGCTGCCGATCGCCAGCGTGCCCGCTTCCGTGACGAGCTCGGCGAAGTCCTCGGTGTAGAGCGTGAGCTTGATGCCCGTGACCATCTCGTAGAAGGCGACGAGCCGCCTGACGTCGGCTGTGATGATGCGGGTCGAAACGAAATTCATTGGTCTTCTCCATCGGCTGGCCGACGAAGAGGTCTTCGCGGCTGGGCGCGCCCGTTCAGGCGCCCTGCCCCGGCTTGTGGACCAGGCCTGCTGCCAGCATAGTGGCAACAGGAGACATGCCTTGCGCCGCGCCGACAGACTGTTCCAGATCATCCAGATCCTGCGGCGCTCGAGCCGGCCGATCACCGCCAGCCGGATCGCCGAAGAGCTCGAAACCTCGCGCCGCTCGGTCTATCGCGACATCGCCGACCTGATCGGACAGCGCGTGCCGATCCGGGGCGAGGCCGGCCTTGGCTATGTGCTCGATCGCGATTACGACATGCCGCCGCTGATGCTGACGCCGGACGAGCTGGAGGCGGCGGTGCTCGGCGCGCAATGGGTGGCCGACAAGGGCGATCCGGTGCTGGCGGGCGCGGCGCGCGACCTGATCGCCAAGATCGCCACCGTCGTGCCCGAGCGGCTGCGCCCCTTCGTCGGCAATCCAACCGTCGGCGCGCCGCTCAGCCGCGCGAGCTTTCCGGACGGGCTGGATATCGCTAAGGCGCGGGCTTCGATCCGCAAGGGCCACAAGATTCGGATCCGCTACCGCAACGAACAGGGCGACGAGAGCGAGCGCGTCATCTGGCCGACCATGATCGGCTATGCCGAGACCGTGCGGCTGCTTGCCGCCTGGTGCGAGCTGCGCCAGGATTTCCGTCATTTCCGCACCGACCGGATATCGGCCGCGACCTTTCTCGACGAGCGCATCGGCTGCCGGCCGGGAGAGCTGCGCAGCCGCTGGAAACAGCATATGGAGGCGCGAGGTATTCAACTGCCATAGAACGGACCGCGACTTTCGCCGCAATCGACCCGCGCCCTCTTTTCAGGCAATCTCCCTCGGCGGCGATCATGGGGAGATGACCGCCGCCAAAGGGAGGATTGCCATGAGCGATAGGCCGGCGGCGCTGCCGCGCTATGAGGATGCCGTCGAGCGCTTCCGCATCGAGGACGAGATCGCGCGACTCCACGGCGATCCGGTGACCGGCATCAACGCCTATATCGAATGCTGCGGCCGCTATACAGGCGCGAATCGGCTGGCGCTGCGGGCGATCTCGGCCGGCGGCGAATTGCGCGAATATTCCTTCGACGACCTCGCCGATATGTCGGGCCGCGTCGGCACCCTGCTCAAAAGTCTCGGCGTCGGCCCCGGCGATGTCGTGGCCGGCATGCTGCCGCGCATTCCAGAACTTGTGGCTTTGATCCTCGGCACATGGCGCGTCGGCGCGGTCTATCAGCCGCTGTTCACCGCGTTCGGACCGAAGGCGATCGAGCATCGCCTGAGCTACAGCAAGGCGAAGCTGGTGGTGACCAACCCCGTAAACCGCGGCAAGCTCGATGAGGTAGAAAACCATCCGCGCATCGCCGTCATCCTCGCCTCCGGCGAGACGCTGCCCGCAGGCGACATCGATTTTCGCGCGGCGCTCGCGGCCGCCTCGCCCGACTGCGAGCCGGTGATGCGCAAGGGCTCGGACCTGTTCATGATGATGTCGACCTCCGGCACCACCGGGCACCCGAAAGGCGTGCCGGTGCCGCTCAGCGCGCTTCTTGCCTTCGGCGCCTATATGCGCGACGCGATCGGGCTTCGCCCCGACGACGTCTTCTGGAACATCGCCGACCCCGGCTGGGCCTACGGGCTCTACTACGCCACCACCGGACCCTTGCTGCTCGGCATTGCCACCACGTTCTACGAAGGCGCCTTCAACGCCAAATCGACCTACGACATCATCGAGCGGCTGGGCGTCACCAGCCTTGCCGGCTCGCCCACGGCCTATCGCCTGCTGATGGCGGAAGGGCCCGGGGCGGCCGACCGCGTCAAAGGAAAGTTGCGCGTGGTGAGCAGCGCCGGCGAGCCGCTCAACCCGGAAGTGATCCGCTGGTTCGACGCCCATCTCGCCGCGCCGATCCACGATCATTACGGCCAGACCGAGAACGGCATGATGGTCAACAACCATCACGGGCTCAGGCATCCTGTACGCGCGGGCTCGGCCGGGTTCGCCATGCCGGGCTATCGCATGGTGGTTCTGGACGAGGCGGGCAACGAGCTCGGCCCCAACCAGCCGGGCGTGCTCGCGGTCGACACCGCCAACTCGCCGCTGCGCTGGTTCGACGGCTACCATCAGGCGGAAACGCCGGCGATCGCCGGCGGCTACTATCGGACCGGCGACACTGTCGAATACGAGCCGGACGGCTCGGTCTCCTTCATCGGCCGGGCAGACGACGTCATCACCTCGTCCGGCTACCGCATCGGGCCCTTTGATGTCGAAAGCGCGCTGATCGAGCACCCGGCGGTCAACGAGGCGGCGGTGGTCGGCGTACCGGATCCGCAGCGCACCGAGATCGTCAAAGCCTTCGTGGTGCTGGCGCCCGCTTACAAAGGCAGCGAGGCGCTGGCCGAGGAGCTCGCCCAGCATGTGAAGAAACGGCTGTCGGCGCATTCCTATCCGCGCGAGGTCGAGTTCGTCGCCGAGTTGCCGAAGACGCCGAGCGGCAAGATCCAGCGGTTCCTGCTGCGGAAAGCGGAGGTCGAGAAGGGCAAGGCGGAATAAAGATTTGCGCCTGCCTTGATTTCCGCCACGCAAAAGCCGCCAAGTCGGGCGATGGCTCGCATGGGCTCTTGATCGCTAATTTGGGTTTGCAGCATGCGGCTGGTCTTGACACTTCTCCTCGCGCTGGCAGGCAGCACGGCACTGGCCGCGTCGCCGGAAGACGATTATATCGCGGCGCGCGACAAGGCGATTGCCGACATCACCGCGCAGGTAAGCGCGAACACGGCCATCGAAACCATCGACGCGCAGAACGAGAAGGCGCTGGCCGACCTGCAGCAGCGTCTCGCTGCCATTCTCGGTCCGCTTTCGGTCAAGGGTTTTCCGGCGACCGGCACCAACAACATAGAAAGCCTCAATGCTTCCGACATCGGCTACGGCATGCTCGACGGGCTGCGCTATGCCCAGAGCGATGACGGCCCGAGCATCGTCGTCTCGACGCGCGGGCTGACCGAGCGCTGGCTCAAGTCCAAATCGACCGAGGCGGAAGCGGATTTCAAGCTGCCCACCGATATCGGCGCGGCGCTGAAGCTCGACAGCTTCTACACCCAGGCCATCGGCAGCGACGCCGCCTTCTCCGGCACGCTCGACTTTCCGCTGAAGAAGCCCGACGGCGCCGACATGGCGGTGGCCCGGCTCGGCGGCTGGACGCAGGATGTCGGGCCGATCTACGAGCAGCATGTCGTGGTGGCGGTCGTCAAAGGCGACCGCGTGCTGATCGCCGAGGCGCCCGCCTCGCCCGCCGTGCCGAAGATCGCGGCCTGCGATTCAATCTGGGCAGCCGCCGACGCCGCCGCGCAGAAAGCCCAGCAAGCTGATCAAGGCTCGGATCAGGACGAGCCGCAGGCCTCAGATCCCGCCAACGCCGCCTGGGAAAAAGGCGATGCCGACTACCGCGCCTGCATGGCTGAGCGCCTGCCCGGCGATCCGTCCTTCCCGGCGCTGCTCAAGCAGGCGCAGGACCTTGCCGACGGCATGTCGGGCAAGTAGCTCGCCAAAGCAGTTCCGATCGCAGCGTTGTTCTCACCCTGCGTTGGCGCGCAAGTTCCGCCGCGGAACACGCCGCGCGGCGGGGCGCGCCGCTTCGGCGATGATCCCGTTGGCCTGAGGCGCGGCATCCTTGCGCGACCTTGCGTCGGTCACCCGATGCAGCCGCTCGTAGGGCAGCAATTCCCGGATGCGGGCATTGAGCGCTTCGACCTCGGCGTGCAGATCCTCGCATTCCTGCTTCTGGATATCGAGCTGAATCTGCTCGGACGCCTGCTGCAGCGAAAGCTGTGAGAGATTGGTGCTGACCTCCGACAGGTTCTTCTTGTCGGCTTCGCTCTCTTCCTTGAGGACGGCGAGCCTTTCCTCGGCGATCTGGCGTTCGGTGACGGCATCGTTCAACTGCCCCTTGAGCCTGGTGATTTCGGCCGTCGCTTCGCCATTGTCGGCCGAGACATGATCCAGGCGCGACTGCAGCTCCTGCATTTCGGCGCGCAAACCACGCATCTCGGCCTGGCTGCGCGCCAATTCGGCCGCGCTGTCGCTTTCGGCAATGCGGGCCGCCTCGGCTGTTTCGGCGAGCCTGGCCTGGGTTGCCTCTAGCGCCTTCTGCAGCCGGGTTTCTTCCTTTTCGTGGTTGCCGATCTGCGCCATCAGCTCGGCAATATGGGCGGTTTCGCTGGCGTGGGTTGCCGCGAACTCGTCGAATTTGTGGCGGGCCTCAGCCTCGCGCTTTTGCGCCTGCTCCAGGTCGACCGTGAGGCCGACCTGCTTCTCGCGCAGCAGTTTGTTCTCGGCGCCGCGCCTGTCGAGCTCCACCGTTTTGGCCGTCAGCGCCTTGACGATCTCGCCGAACTCCGTCTCGCGCCTGGCGTTCTCATTGCTCATCTCCACCAGTTCCAGGCGCACAGCCGCCAGCGCCGAGCGCAATTGCTCCCGGTCCTGGACGAGGCTCGCCTCGCGCTGTTGCCAGGCCTCGGCCGCGCCGTCGCGCTCGCGCTGCTTGCGGGCGGAGTCAAGCAATTGTTCCGAAAGCGTTTTGTGTTCGGCGGTAAGAGCGAGATTTGCCAGCTCCAGCTCGTTGGAGCGCAACACGTCGCGGTGGAAGACGTTGAGGACCTCGCGCGTCATGTGATGGGCGGTGGCGATCTCCGCCAACTTCGCCTCGATCTCCTGCAGATGGCCCTGCCCATCGCGGAAAAGCCCGGCGACAGCCTCCAAGGCGGCGAGCCGCGTCTGGGTATGGGGCGTCAACCGCGACGAAGCTGGCTCGGGCTGCTCCGGAGGCGGCGGATTCTCGTCGCTTGCCACGAGTTCCTGGCCGGCAACGGCATCGTCTCCCGACGGCGGGTGTTCATCATCTTTCAGAACGTCCTCGAATGCTTCCGCCAGATCCGATTGAAGGTCCTGAAATTCCTTATCGACGTCCTCGGCCCGCTTGATCAGAGACTTGAAATTCATCACGGCACATCCCTTACTCGCGCCCCACGCGTACTTAACGAATTGCTAATCTATCCCTTTACCTTCTGTTCGGGAAGCCCGTGCAAAGGAAACCAAAATTAAGGTTATCGCAGCTCCCAATCTTATGCGGATACGCTGCCAGGTGATCGTACTCGGCTCTTAACTTATGTTAATTTGTCTCTCCGCGCTCGCGCTGAAAGCCCGCGCCGCAACAGGGAAAAGACAGCACGCTGCTTGTCATCATTCACATGACCGATGCCAAGACTTTTACACCAGAAAAAGAAGCTTCCGTCGCATGAATTTCCTCTATCCTCGGCCGCGCTCAAGCGACCGTGAAGAGTTGCGCTATGCGGCCATCCATTCGGCGTGGTTCATGGATTGCGACGCGGGAGGCGCGTCGATCGCCTCCCGCCTGTCGATGCATCAACTCTTGATATCGATGCGCTTGACTTGCGACTGCGCCTTCTCGCTCTTCGGCAAGGTAACAGTCAGCACGCCATTCCTGAAGCGCGCCTCAACCTCGTCCTGCTTGACCTCGTAGCCGACCGGGATGCGGCGTTCAAACCGGCCATAGTACCGCTCCGAGAATTGCCTATCCTTGTCATCGGTCTCCGAGCGCTTCTCACCTCGCAGCGTCAGCACGCCGTCGTCGAACAGGACTTCGATGTCTTTCTGTTCAAGGCCCGGCACCTCGGCCGTCACCTTGATCTCCTTCTCGCCGTTGGAGATCTCGACGCTCGGCCAACCAGTGCCGAGGGCGGAGGCTCCGCTAAAAGACGGCCACCGGCTGTCGAAGCCGCGGAAAACATCGTCGAACAGGCGGTTGACCTCACGATGCAGCGACAGGAACGGATCGCGTTCGCCGTCGCGGAACAGGCTTGGAACCTGGTTGCCGTTGCTGCGGCCCCAGGGAATCAGGTCACGGACACTCATGGTTTCCTCCTTTCTGTTCATCGGCCTGAAAGGCTTCCGGTTGCGCCGGGCCATGTGCCCGGCGCGTTGCAAGGGGCGCTGACAGGAAGGCCTTAGGCCGCGTGCTTCTCGGCTTCGATCTTCTTCGTCGCGCCTTTGGGCATCGCCTTGTCGGCTGCGATATCGATCCGGCGCGGTTTCATCTCTTCGGGAATTTCACGCTTCAGATCGATAGTCAGCAGGCCATTGACCAAGCTGGCGCCGACGACTTTGACATGGTCGGCAAGCTCGAAGCGGCGCTGGAACGCGCGGCCAGCGATGCCTCGATGCAGGTACTCGCCCTTATCTTCGCCGGCTTTCTGGCCCGAGACCATGAGCATGTTCTGCTCCTGGGTAATGTCCAGCTCGTCCTGCGCGAAGCCTGCCACCGCCATGCTGATGCGGTAGTCGTCTTCCGAGGTCTTGGCGATGTCGTAGGGTGGCCAATTGTCGACGGTTTCGATCCGGCTCGCCGTTTCGAGCGCGTTCAACATCCGATCGAAACCGATGCTCGACCGGAACAGGGGAGTGAAGTCAAAGGTGGTTCTCATAGCTATATCCTCCATTGAGCAACATAGATACGAGGAGCGCCAAGGAAGCGGCGCTCCTTGACCTTGCCGGTCTCTCAAGACCCGGCAAATTCGATCTGGGAATTCAACGGCGAGACGTCAAGGGCCTAGCCCCCAAGCCGCCTTCAAGGTCGTGAAAAATCACCCTCTTCGTCAGCATGCAGGCAGAAGGCGGCCGCACAACGTGACCGCCCGAGGGAGCTGATCTTCAATGGACAGCGATGATCCCGTCGACGGCGCGCCATTCCGATGGCCTGATGCGCCGATGGTGGGCGACGCGAACAGAATGCAAGGCGCCCGCCAGCTCGCGTTCCCAAAAGCCCAGAAATTCCCTGAGCGTGGGGAAATCCGGGACCAGATCATAATCCTGCCAGACATAGAGCTGAAGCAGGCTGGCATGGTCGGGCAGATGATAGTGGATCTCGGCAGTGGTCAGGCCATAGCCATTCATCTGCAAGCGGAATTCCGTGCTGACCGCGTTCACCATCGTCTTCCGCCCTCACGCGCTCAGCCGGTCGACCAGCTGCCGGTGGTCGTCATCGACAGGGCCGCTGGGCGGCTGGGCGGTTGCGTCGAGCCGGCGCAGCGCATCCATGATGTCGTCGAAAGAGACCGGCCGCACGGCGCCCGGCGGCTGGCGCAGCGCCGGCATCGATTCCACGGCGCAGGCGTCGGACGCCCAGGACGAAAGGATCGCCCGCTTTTCCCATATGTCGAGCGAGCCGTCCTCCAGCACATCCCGCGGGTGCTGAAAATGGCTGGCCGGCGAAAGCAGCCGGTCAAGCGAAAGGTCTGATATTTCGGGAGCAAGGGAAGGAATGATCGGCGAGAGCGTCTGTCGGTCCATTTCTGTCCTCCGTCTCCAAAAACTCCTTGTTTCGGGTTCCAAATTTCTCAGCTGTCCCGGCGCTGCCGGGCGCCGATAATTTTGTTCAGCTCAATCGCGAATTCAAGCCTTTCCTTCATCGCGCGAGCGGATTTATCGCATGTTTTCAGGGCGCTAGCACTCGGCAGTCGAGAGTGCCAGAAAATTTTCGGCAGCCCCTTGAAAGTACAAGAAGGCAAAATTAGCTCGATATGCGCGCGACGCCGAAAGGGTCGCGAGCCCCGCTCCGGTCCCGCCGGTCCGGAGCGGAGGGACCTCTCGCAATCTGTTTGTCCTGAAGGAGAACGATATGACGTTCCGTCCATTGCATGACCGCGTGCTCGTCCGCCGCATCGAGGCCGAAGAGAAGACGGCCGGGGGCATCATCATCCCGACACCGCCAAGGAAAAGCCGCAGGAAGGCGAAGTCATCGCCGTCGGCCCGGGTGCCCGCGACGAAAGCGGCAAGCTCGTGCCCCTCGACGTGAAGGTCGGCGACCGCATCCTGTTCGGCAAGTGGTCGGGCACCGAGATCAAGCTCAACGGCGAGGATCTGCTCATCATGAAGGAAAGCGACGTGATGGGCGTGATCGAGCAGGCCGCGACGCTGAAGAAAGCCGCCTGAACGGGGCTTCGTTCGAACCGCAACCCAGTCAATGAAAGCTGCCTAGACAAGGAGTGATCCAATGGCTGCCAAGGAAGTCAAATTCCATTCCGACGCCCGTGAGCGCATGCTGCGCGGCGTCAACATCCTCGCCGACGCGGTGAAGGTGACGCTTGGTCCCAAGGGCCGCAACGTCGTCATCGACAAGTCGTTCGGCGCCCCGCGCATCACCAAGGACGGCGTCACCGTGGCCAAGGAGATCGAACTCGAGGACAAGTTCGAGAACATGGGCGCCCAGATGGTCCGCGAAGTCGCTTCGAAGACCAACGACCTCGCCGGCGACGGCACGACGACTGCCACCGTGCTTGCCCAAGCGATCGTTCGCGAAGGCGCCAAGGCGGTCGCCTCGGGCATGAACCCGATGGATTTGAAACGCGGCATCGACAAAGCGGTGGATGCGGTGGTCGCCGAACTCAAGACCAACGCCCGCAAGATCACCAGAAACGACGAGATCGCCCAAGTCGGCACCATCTCGGCCAACGGCGATGCCGAGATCGGCCGCTTCCTGGCCGAGGCCATGGAAAAGGTCGGCAACGAAGGCGTCATCACTGTCGAGGAAGCCAAGACCGCCGAGACCGAGCTCGAAGTCGTCGAAGGCATGCAGTTCGACCGCGGCTATCTCTCGCCCTATTTCATCACCAACCAGGACAAGATGCGCGTCGAGCTCGACGAGCCCTATGTGCTGATCCATGAGAAGAAGCTCGGCAACCTGCAGGCGCTGCTTCCGGTGCTCGAGGCCGTGGTCCAGTCGGGCAAGCCGCTGCTGATCATCGCCGAGGATGTCGAGGGCGAGGCTCTGGCCACGCTGGTGGTCAACAAGCTGCGCGGCGGGCTGAAGGTCGCCGCCGTCAAGGCTCCGGGCTTCGGCGACCGCCGCAAGGCCATGCTGGAAGACATCGCCATCCTGACCGGCGGCACGGCCATCAGCGAGGATCTCGGCATCAAGCTGGAGAACGTCACGCTGGAGATGCTCGGCCGCGCCAAGAAGGTCGCGATCGAGAAGGAGAACACCACCATCGTCGACGGCGCCGGCAAGAAGGAGGAGATCCAGGGCCGCGTCACGCAGATCAAGGCCCAGATCGAGGAGACCAGCTCCGACTATGATCGCGAGAAGCTGCAGGAGCGGCTGGCCAAGCTCGCCGGCGGCGTCGCGGTGATCCGCGTCGGCGGCGCGACGGAAGTCGAGGTCAAGGAGAAGAAGGACCGGGTCGACGATGCGCTGCACGCCACGCGCGCCGCGGTCGAGGAAGGCATCCTGCCCGGCGGCGGCGTCGCCCTGCTCAGGGCGGCCAAGGCGCTCGACGCGGTCGCGGTCGACAATCCCGACCAGAGATACGGCGTCGACATCGTGCGGCGCGCGATCGAAGCTCCGGCGCGACAGATCGCCGAGAATGCCGGGGCGGAAGGCTCGATCATCGTCGGCAAGCTGCGCGAGAAGACCGACTTCGCCTTTGGCTGGAATGCCCAGACCGGCGAGTATGGCGACCTCTACAAGCAGGGCGTCATCGACCCCGCCAAGGTGGTGCGCACCGCGCTGCAGGATGCGGCTTCGGTCGCGGGGCTGCTCGTCACCACCGAGGCGATGGTGGCCGAAAAGCCGAAGAAGGAAACCGCCCCGGCCATGCCTGCCGGCGCCGGCATGGACTTCTGAGACGCTGACGAAAGCCCGCTCCCGACAACGGGAGCGGGCATTTCAAGACGATGGAGGGCCATCATGGACATGATGATAAAGGGCGGCGAAACGGTCCCGGCGCCGACGCACCCGGCAAGTGAATTCCTCGCCTATGAAACTGAATGCCGGAGCGCGCTGAAGCCGTTGCTGGCAGGCCTGCTCGACGCGGCCGAAGCCGCCGGCTGGAACCGGCGAACCGTCGCCTCGACGCTTATGTTCCTTGCCGCGCAGCAGGTGTCGGCCACCGAGACATCCGCGCGAAGCTGAGCGAAATCGGCCCCCGCCACGGCGGGGTCCGTCCGACGAAACCGCGATGGGATTTGGACGAAGGGAATGCGAATGCCATGATTGCAGGACGCTTGCGGGAATGCCTGAGAAGCTTGCGATGGGACGCCGGAGACCTTGCGCAGGAGCTTGGCTGTTCCAGGACCGATGCGACGCGCTGGATCGAGGGGCGCGCGCCGGTGCCGCTGGCGGTCGCCGCCTGGGTCGAAGCCTTGACCAAGGCGCATAGCGCGCTGCCGCCGCCGCGCCTGAACCAGCAGATTTCAGCGACGCACAGCACGCCTGCGGGCCTGATCAATGTGCAGGCCTTCCCCGGCATAGGCCAGCCGCATGGCATCATCCTGCAACCGCCCTACCCGCGCCGACATATGCTGGCCGGTGGGCTTCGCTCGGGCACCGTGGGCATCCACCCGAAAGAGGGTCCAGACCATGAACCACGACCGCTTTGAAGAGCCTGTCACGGTGCTTGTCGGCATGGGCTTGCCGGCGCGGCTGGAGACGGTGGCGGAAGCCTATGCCATGCTGCTGGACTGGCCGGCTGCGAGCAGGAACAGCGCGTACACGATCGCGCTCAATGCCTGCAAAGCCGGCATTGCCGGCGAGATCGACGCCGAGACGGTGCGTGCGACCCTTGTTGCCTTCGCTCGCCGCCACGATATTCTGGCGCCGCACATCGTTTCGCTGGCGCCCGCAGCGCTGGCAGGGCACGCGTCCACAAGCAACAATGGCTGAAGATTCGAAACCCGGCGCGTGCTGCGCGGTGGACAAACGACCAACCCAGGAATTTTGAATGACGACTGACACCAAGACGGCGGAAACCAGGACATTCGAGGCAGACGTCTCGCGGCTGCTGCACATGATGGTGCACTCGGTCTATTCGGACCGGGATGTTTTCCTGCGCGAGCTGATCTCCAACGCGGCGGATGCCTGCGAGAAGCTGCGCTTCGAGGCGGTGAGCCGTCCCGACCTTCTGGGCGACGATGCCAAGCCGCGCATCACGATTGCCGCCGATCCGGACAATAAGCAGCTTTCGGTCGAGGATAACGGCATCGGCATGAGCCGCGACGAGATGGCCGAGGCGCTGGGCACCATCGCGCGCTCCGGCACGCGCGCCTTCATGGAGCGCGTCGAGGCCGGCAAGGCGACGGAGGACACGCAGCTCATCGGGCAGTTCGGCGTCGGCTTCTACTCGGCCTTCATGGTCGCCGACCGGGTCGACGTCATCAGCCGCCAGGCCGGCAGCGACGAGGCCTTCCGCTGGTCGTCCGACGGCAAGGGCACTTATGAAATCGCGCCGATCCCGATCGAGGCGGCGCCCAAGCGCGGCACGCGCGTGGTGCTGCATCTGATGGAAGACGCCACCTCCTACACCACGCCATACCGGCTCGAAGGCCTGGCGAAGTCGCAGTCCGGCCATGTGCCGGTGCCGATCACGCTTGTCGAGAAGCCCGGCGCCGAGCCGCGCGACATCGCCGACGGCACGGCGCTCTGGGTGCGACAGAAGAGCGAGATCAAGCCTGAGGAATATACGGACTTCTACCGCAGCGTCGCCGGCCAATATGACGAGCCTGCCTCGACCATCCATTTCCGTGCCGAGGGCCGGCAGGAATACAGCGTGCTCGCCTTCGTGCCCGGATCGCGGCCGTTCGACCTGTTCGACCAGGACCGCAAGGGCCGCATGAAGCTCTATGTGCGGCGCGTCTTCATCACCGACGATGCCGATCTGCTGCCGCGCTATCTGCGCTTCGTGCGCGGCCTGGTCGATTCCGCCGACCTGCCGCTCAACGTCTCGCGCGAAATGATCCAGGAAAGCCCGCTGCTCGCCGCGATCCGCAAGGGCGTGACCAACCGCGTTCTCGGCGACCTTGCCAAGACGGCCGAAAACGACGCCGAAACCTATGCGAAGATCTGGGAGAATTTCGGCGTCGTCCTAAAGGAAGGCCTCTATGAGGATTACGAGCGGCGCGAGCAGTTGCTGAAGCTTGCCCGCTTCCGTTCGACCGCTTCCGGCGAAGGCTGGCGCAGCCTTGCCGACTATGTCGGCGCGATGAAGGAAGGCCAGAAGGCGATCTTCTTCATGGCCGGCGACGACCGCGCCCGGCTGGAGGCCTCGCCGCAGCTCGAAGGGTTTCGCGCGCGCGGCATCGAGGTGCTGCTCTTGACCGACCCGGTCGACAGTTTCTGGGTGACGATGACGCCGGAATTCGACGGCAAGCCGTTCAAGTCGGTGACGCAGGGCGCGGCAGAGCTTGCCGACATCCCCCTGCCCGACGATGCGGCCAAGCCTGATGCCGAGACGTCATCGGAGATCGCCGCCTTCCTCGCCTTCGTGAAGACGACGCTTGGCGAAGAGGTGTCGGACGTGAAAGCCTCCGACCGGCTGACCGAAAGCGCCGTCTGCCTCGTTGCGCCCGAGCATGGCCCGGACCGCCAGTTCGAGCGCCTGCTCAACGCCGCCGGCCGGCTCGACAAGGCCGCCAAGCCGATCCTCGAGATCAACCCGCGGCATGAGCGCGTGGCGGCGCTGGCGAAACTCGGCGACGAGGAGAAGGCGTTCAAGGAAGACGCCGCGCATCTGCTTTACGACGAAGCGCGCGTGCTCGACGGCGACAAGCCAGCCGACGCCAAGGCCTTCTCCACGCGCCTGGCGCGGCTGATCGATCGCGGCTTGGCGAAGGGATGATGAGGCCGCCATACCGAGATGCGCCGCCCATGAGGGGCGGCGCCGCCAAACACGATCAGATGCTGGCACATTGCCAATGACCCGCTAAGCTCTATCGTGGTTTTCGCGAAATGAGCGGCAGGAACTCCGATGAAGCGCATCGTTCTGGTCAGGCACTCGGAGGAACCGGGCGACGATCATGTCCAGACGACGCTTGAGGCGAACGGCCATGCGGTCACGACCGCGATGCCGTTCAAGGGCGAGGCGATCGACCTCGAAAATGTCGACGGCGCCGTGATCTATGGCGGACCGTTCAACGTCTTCGACACCAACAAGCATCCGTTCCTCGATCACGAAGCCGCGCTGATTGAGCATTGCCTGGACAACGACCTGCCGCTGCTCGGCATCTGCCAGGGCGCGCAGCAGATCGCCTGGCATCTCGGCGCGGAGGTCGGGCCAGTGGAAAGCGGCATCAGGGAGTTCGGCTATTTCGAGATCATGCCGACGGCCGAGGCCGGCGACTTCCTCGACCGGCCGCTGTTCCTGCCGCAGAACCATTTTCACACCTTCGCCCTGCCGGAAGGCGCCGTGCACCTCGCTTCCAGCGAGACTTTCCCCAACCAGGCGTTTCGGATCGGCGACAAGACCTACGCCTTGCAGTTCCACGCCGAGCAAGGCCCGGCCGGCTTCCGGCGCTGGCAGGAGCGCCAAGGCGCGCCCTACGGAACGCTCGGCGCGCAGGACCGGGACGAACAGGACCGGCTAATGGAAGCTCACCACGCGGCGCAGCTTGCCTGGTTCAGCGGCTTCGTGACCAAACTTTTCGGCTGAGGCGCATTTGGTGGGAATCCGCGAATGACCATAGAGGGTTTCTGCGATCCGCGTTTTGCCGGCGTGCGCGAAGCGTTCGCCTGGTGTTTCGCGCAAGGCCTCGAACATGGCGGCGGCGTCTCGGTCGTGGCCGACGGCAGGACCGTCGTCGAGCTTTGGGGCGGCCATGCCGATGCCGCGCGCACCCGGCCGTGGCGGCGTGACACGCTCGTCAATGTCTGGTCTTGCACAAAGGGGGTCGTCGCACTGGCAATCGCAATGCTGGTGGAGCGCGGCAAGCTCGATTACGCCGCGCCGGTCGCGCGCTATTGGCCGGAATTCGCAGCCGGCGGCAAGGAGCGCATCACGCTCGATCAGGTCATGTCGCACCGGTCCGGCCTGAACGGCCTCGCAGTGCCGATGGACGAGGCAGGCATGCTCGCCTGGACACCCTATGTCGATGCTCTTGCCGCCATGGCGCCGCTGTGGGAGCCCGGCAGCCGTTGCGTCTATCATGCGCTCAGCTACGGCCACCTTGCCGGCGAGGTGCTGCGGCGTGTCGACGGGCGCAGCGTCGGCCGCTTCATCGCGGAAGAAATCGCAGGCCCCCTTGGCGCCGATTTTCATGTCGGCTTGCCGCAAACTGAAGATTTGCGGGTCGCCGAGATGATCGAGGGACCGAAAGCCTCGGAATGGGTAGATTTCGTGCGCGCCTCGCCCTTTCCTCACGCATGCGACAACCCAACGCCCCGCGCCCTGGCGCCCAACGACCGGGCCTGGCGCGCCGCCGAGGTGCCGGGCGGCAACGGCCAGTCCACGGCGCATGCGCTGGCGCTTATCTATGGCATGATGGCAGCGGGCGGGAGTCTTGAAGGCAAGGCCCTGATCGGCCGCGCGGCGATCGAAGAAGCCGCGAGGCCGCGCTTTCGCGGCATGGACGACAGCTTCGCGCTGCCGACTGCCTTCGCCGCCGGGTACCAGATCGAGGATCCCGTCTATGCCGGCCGCGCGTCACGGCAAAGCTTCGGCCATACCGGCTGGGGCGGCGCCATCGGATTTGCCGATCCGGAGGCAGGCCTCGGGTTCGGCTATCTCACCAACCGCATGGTGGGGTTCGACGACGTGGACCCGCGCCGGAAGGCGCTGATCGAGGCCGCCTACAACGCGCTCTGAGGCCCTTCCTAGCTTCTCAGCCCCGGTGCTTCCTGGCCGGTGCGCGCGACGTACTCCGTATACCCGCCGCCATAGGTGTGGATGCCGTCGGGCGTCAGTTCCAGCACGCGGTTCGACAGCGCCGCCAGGAAATGGCGATCATGCGAGACGAAGAGCATCGTGCCTTCATATTGCGACAGCGCCTCGATCAGCATCTGCTTGGTGGTGATGTCGAGGTGGTTGGTCGGCTCGTCGAGCACCAGGAGGTTGGGTGGGTCGAACAGCATCAGCGCCATCACCAGGCGGGCCTTCTCGCCGCCCGACAGCACGCGGCACTTCTTCTCGATCTCGTCGCCCGAGAAGCCGAAGCAACCGGCCAGCGCGCGTAGCGGCGCCTGGCCGGCCTGCGGAAAATTATCCTCCAGCGTCTGGAAGACGGTGCGCTCGCCGTCGAGCAGCTCCATCGCGTGCTGGGCGAAATAGCCCATCTTGACGCTCGGGCCGCGCGCGACGGAACCCTCGTCCGGCTCCGAGGCGCCGGCGACCAGCTTCAGCAGCGTCGACTTGCCGGCGCCGTTGACGCCCATCACGCACCAGCGCTCGCGGCGGCGGATCTGGAAGTCGAGGCCGGAATAGATCGAGCGGCTGCCATAGGATTTGTGGATGCCCTTCAGCGTCGCCACGTCCTCGCCGCAGCGCGGCGCCGGCTGGAACTCGAAGGCCACCGTCTGGCGGCGCTTGGGCGGTTCGACGCGGTCGATCTTGTCGAGCTTCTTCACCCGGCTCTGCACCTGCGCGGCATGCGAGGCGCGCGCCTTGAAGCGCTCGATGAAGGCGATCTCCTTGGCCAGCATCGCCTGCTGGCGCTCGAACTGCGCCTGCAGCTGTTTGTCGGCGAGAGCGCGCTGCTCCTGGTAGAATTCGTAATTGCCGGAATAGGAGGTGAGCGCGCCGGCATCGATCTCGATGATCTTGTTGACGATGCGGTTCATGAACTCGCGGTCGTGCGAGGTCATCAGCAACGCGCCGTCATAGTCCTTGAGGAATTTCTCGAGCCAGATCAGGCTTTCGAGGTCGAGATGGTTCGACGGCTCGTCGAGCAGCATGACGTCTGGCCGCATCAAAAGGATGCGGGCGAGCGCGACGCGCATCTTCCAACCGCCAGAGAGTTTCGAGACGTCGCCGTCCATCATCTCCTGGCTGAAGCCGAGACCGTCCAGCACCTCGCGCGCGCGGCCGTCCAGCGCATAGCCGTCGAGCTCCTCGAAGCGATGCTGCAACTCGCCATAGCGCTCGATGATTGCGTCCAACTCGTCGGCGTGCTCGGGATCGCCCATCGCATGCTCGAGCTCACGCATCTCGGCGGCGACCGCGCTCACCGGCCCGGCGCCCTCCATGACTTCCGCGACGGCGCTCATACCGCCCATGTCGCCGACATCCTGGCTGAAATAACCGATGGTGACGCCGCGATCGACGGAGACCTGGCCCTCGTCCGGCTGCTCCTCACCGATGATCATGCGAAACAAGGTCGTCTTGCCGGCGCCGTTCGGGCCGACCAGCCCGACTTTCTCGCCCTTCTGCAAGGCGCCCGAGGCTTCGATGAAGACGATCTGTCGGCCGTTCTGCTTGCCGATGTTTTCGAGACGGATCATGGGGCGGTCCGGGCAACTGCGCTGATGTGGCGGGATTGCCCCGGCGTGTACGCGAATGCAGGCGGCAGGGGAAGAGGCAGAAGCACCGCAGGATGAAGGTTCCTCGCCCCCACGAAGTGGGTACGAAGTGGGGGAGAGGTGGCTCGGCGAAGCCGAGACGGAGAGGGGGAGCGCCCTACGAAGACCCCCTCTCCGTCCGCTTCGCGGACACCTCTCCCCCGCCTCGGCGGGGGCGAGGAACGGCGCTGCGCCCTACTTCGCGTCGTGGAAGATAATTCCGACTGTATGCCGCCGTCCTGATCTCAACCGGCTGACCCCGTGTCTGAGATTCACCCGGTAATATCCCTTCGTGCCCTGCACCGGCCGGTTGTGCACGGCGAATATCACCGCATCGCCGCGTTTCAGCGGCACTACTTCAGCTCGGCTTTGCATGCGCGGGCGCTGCTCGGTGAGCACGAACTCGCCGCCGGTGAAATCCTCGCCGGGCTCGGACAACAGGATCGCCACTTGCAGCGGAAAGGCGAGCGCGCCGTAGAGGTCCTGATGCAGGCAGTTGAAATCGCCGGGGCCGTATTGCAAGAGAAGCGGCGTCGGCCTTGTCTGGCCCTCGTCATGGCAGCGCTTCAGGAAAGCGGCGTGATCGGCGGGATAGCGAAGCGCCACGCCCATCTTCTCGTTCCAGTCATTGGCCACCGTGGCAAGGCGCGGATACAGCGCGGTGCGCAGACCCTCGATCAGGTCCGGCAGCGGATAGTTGAAGTAGCGGTATTCGCCTTTGCCGAAACCGTGGCGGGCCATCACCACATGGCTGCGGAAATGCTCCTCATGCGGGTAGAGGCCGGCGATATCGGCGCATTCTTCCACTGAGAGAAGGCCGGGCATGACGGCACAGCCTTGCATGTTGAGTTCGGAGACCAAGGCGCGCCAGTCCTGCGCGGCGACGCGGGACTCGGCGGAGCGGCCGGCGCGCTTGGTGTTGAGGGAGTGGATGGTCATGGGTCGGCTCCTTGCTTGTCCACGAAGATAGGACGAGCGGCGTGGGGAGCCACCCGATTCATGGCAAGGTGGCGAGGCGCGGGAGCGCCGATCTCCCTTGCGGGGGAGATGGCCGGCAGGCCAGAGGGGGTGTGAAGGAACGCAACCTCTCTGGGTTGCGACAAATGCCAACTTCCGAGAATTTGTCCTCAAAGAATGATAGGTCGGCGGGACAGCACCCCCTCTGCCCTGCCGGGCATCTCCCCCACAAGGGGCGAGATCAGCAGCTTCACGGCCTCCGATACCCCTCCAGCTCCGGATCGAGATCGACCTTCACCGCATTGGTGAACACGCAGGTCGCCACCATGATGCCGGCGAAGGCGGTGAGGTTGACCAGCAGCGTCTCGTCGTAGCGCGCTTTGAGCGCGGCCCAGGTCTCGTCCGGGACGGCATTGGCGTCGGCCGCGACCGCTTTGCCGAAGCCGATCAAAAGCGCCTCATCCGCGGTGGGCTCGATCGCTTCGGGGTCGAGCCCGCTATCGATCAGCGCGCGGCGGAAGAAAGTCACCGGAATCTCGGCGCGCATCGTCTCGGCAATCGCTTTCGAGAACAGCCAGATGGTGCGGTCATCGAGCGTGGGCTTCAGCAGGTCGCGCAGCGTGAACCATTCGGCGTAGATGCGGTGCGCGGCCGGCGAATGAAGCAGGATGCGCTTCATGTTGGTCATGCGGCCGCGCAGCTCAAGCTCGCGGTCGTGCTCGGCGCGGATGTCGTCGAAGGCGGTGGCGTAATCGATCGCGGAGAGATGCGCCATCGGCTTCACTCCAGTGTCGCATGCAGTGTCGGCGCGCCGCGCAGCGTGTTGGAAACGGTGCAGATGTTTTCAGCGTCGGCCAGGATACGCTCTTTCATCGCGGCATCGAGATCGCCGGTGATTTCCAGTTTGATGTTGAATGTCTCGAGCCGCGAGGGCTCGTCCTTCGCCTTCTCGCCGCCTACATCCGCCCTCACTTCGCCCAGCCGATCGGCGACGCCGAGACGGGTGGCGGCGATGCGGGCGCTGAGCACCATGCAGGCGGCCAGCGAGGCGTAGAGCAGATCGAGCGGATTGAAACCCGGCGCGCTGACCTGGGTGACGACATCGACCGTGCCGCCGGTCGGCGTCGTCACCGTGGGCAGGTCGCCTGGGGGCATGACCGCGAGCGCGCCAGTGTTGCGGGTTCTGATCTTCAGCTCGCTCATTGCAAAATCCTTCCGGCCGGCATGGCTGACAGATCTGTCATAGCGGGCATGAATTCAACAGGGCAATCGCCGAATGCGAAGGGCAACGCAGACGGACACAGGCCCCTTGCAACCGGGTCGCCGGGCTTCCCGTCGCGCGCTCCTTATGCCAGCCCCCGGAGCACGTGCTTCTGAACCTTACCCGACGCCGTGCGCGGCAGTGTTTCCATCAGCCGGAATTCCTTGGGCACCTTATAGCGGGCGATGTGCGCGGCGCAGTGGCTGATCAGCGCCTCGGAGTCGAGCGTCCGGCCGGGCCGCAGCACGACGAAGGCGCGGCCGACCTCACCCCAGCGCGCGTCGACGACGCCGATCACCGCCGCCTCGGTGATGTCTGGATGGGCAAGCAGCGCCGTCTCGACCTCGGCAGGGAAGACGTTCTCGCCGCCGGAGATGAACATGTCCTTGCGGCGGTCGACCAGGGTCACGAAACCGTCCTCGTCGCGCCGCGCCATGTCGCCGGTGCGGAACCAACCATCCCCGCTGAACGCACTCGCCGTCTCATCCGGCCGGTTCCAATAGCCCGGCGTGACGTTGGGGCCGGCGAGCCAGATCTCGCCCGTGTCGCCAGGCGCGACATCGTTGCCTGCGTCATCGACGATGCGCAGCGAAACCGACGGCGCCGGCAGGCCAGCGGACCCCGCCTTGCCGGCAATGCGATCCGCCTGCGGCGGCACGCAAAGCACAGTGCCGGTTTCCGTCATGCCGTAGCCATCGGCCATGAGCACGCCCTGCTGGAGCCACCAAAGCACATCCGCGGCGGGATTCGGCGCGCCGCCGGTGAAAAGGGCCTTGAGCGACGTCCAGAGCGCGGGCGCGAAGCTTGCATGCTCGCGCAGCATCTTCGCCATCTGCGGTACGCAGAAATAATGGGTGACGCCGAGATTGGGGTCGGCCAGCCGGCGATTGGTGACGCCGGCATCGAAGCCGGAGGAGATCAGAACCGTGCCGCCCTTCAGCAGGACAGGGCGAAGATTGGTGATCAGGCCGATGACATGAAACATCGGAGCGTCGCAAAGGACGATGCTGTCATGGCTGACGCGGCCGACGACACCGAAATTGACGGCCGTGGCGAAAGCGTTGGCCTCCGTCACGATGACGCCCTTGGGCCGGCCCGACGTGCCTGAAGTGTAAAGGATGATCGAAGGCCGGTCGGCTTCCGGCAAGGGACGGCGCGGCGCGGGCGCCGCTGCTTCCACCGCCGCCGCGAAGCGCGCGACCGCAACAGGCGCGCAGCCGGGCGGCGCCGCGATGTCCAGGTCGGCGTCGTGCACCAGCAGCGAGGGGCCGCAATCGGCCAGGATCACCTGCCGTTCAACCGCCGCGAGCCGCCAGTTGACCGGCACGAAAATAGCGCCAAGACGCATCGCGGCCTGTTGCAGGATGACGAGGTCGGCGCTGTTGCGGGCGAGCGAGGCGATCCGCTGCCCCTGCCCATGCCATGGCTTTCGAGCACAGCGACCGCGCGCTGGATGGCGTCGTCGAGCGCCGCGTAGGTCCAGCGCCGGCCGGACGCGAGATCGACGCAGGCGAGTCGGCCTGGCTGCGCCCGGGCATGCAGGGCGACGGGGTCGGGTGTCGTCCAGGCCGGCATTTGCGTTCTCCTCCCGTGTCACGCGCCGTATCGGTTGCCGGCCGGCCTCAGTGCCGTCACGGCGTCAGGTCATTCCGGATCATCTCGCCTTGTCGTAGGCACCGAGGCCAGGCTTGTAGCTCTTTTCGTCGATGAACTGGCGGATGCCTTTCTTGCGGCCTTCATTGTCGAAGGAATTCGCCGCCTCCTGCGCGCGCACCAGATAGTCCTCGGCATTGTCGTAAGTCATCTCGGCAACGCGGCGGATCGCGTCCTTGGTGGCCTTGAGCGCGACCGGGTTCTTCTTCAACAGGACTTCGGCCACTTCGGTGACGCGCGCCTTGAGCCCGCTGAGCGGCACGCTCTCGTTGACCAGCTTCCAGGCCGCCGCCTTGCGGCCGTCGATAAGCTCGCCGGTCAGCGCGTGGTACATGGCATCGCGCATGGACAGCAGCTCGACCACCACCTTGGTGGCGCCGCCGCCAGGCAGGATACCCCAGTTGATCTCGGAAAGCGCGAACTGCGCCTCGTCGGCGGCGAAGGCGAGGTCGCAGGCAAACAGCGGGCCATAGCCGCCGCCGAAGCACCAGCCATTGACCATGGCGATGGTCGGCACCCGGTACCATCGCAGCCGCCGCCACCAGCCATAGGCTTCGGATTGCGCCCTGCGCACCGCGCCCAGGCCTTTCGCCTCGGTCTCGCGGAAATATTCCTTGAGGTCCATGCCGGCCGACCAGGCGGCGCCCTCACCTGACAACACCAGAACGCCAACATCGTCCCGGAATTCGAGCTCGTCGAGGACCTGCATCATGCGCCGATTGAGCGTCGGGCTCATCGAGTTGCGTTTGGCCGGCCGGTTGAAGCGGACCCAGGCGATGCCACCCTCGACATCGAAGGCAACCGCGTCTTCGGTTTCACTGGTCATGCCGGTCTCCTCCTCCGATTGCTATGCTACATAGCTTTATCTTTGCTATGTCGCATAGTATTTTTGCCTTGACAAGGGGATGGATCACGGCGATCGATCGGAAATGGATGAGACCAGAGTTCGCGATGTCCCCAGCGAGGACGCGCTCGACGCACAGATTGGCTACAATTTGCGGCGCGCATCGGCGCTGGCGCTCAACGATTTTTCCGTGGAGATGGCGGAAGCGTCACTGCGGCCAGTGACCTATGCCATGCTGGCGCTGATCGATGAGCGGCCGGGCATCCGCGCCGCCGAGCTCTGCCGGCTGCTCGCCATGAAGAGCGCCAACATGGCGCCGCTGCTCGCCGAACTGGAGGAGCGCGGCCTGATCGAGCGCGACGATCATGCAGAGGACAAGCGCGTGCGGAAACTCAGCCTGACCGGGGCGGCCAAGGCGGCAATGCCCGCTTGGCGCCTCAAGGTGCGCCGACACGAAAACCGTTTCCTGGAGCGTCTCAGCAGGAAGGAACGGGCGACACTGCTGCGGCTACTGCGCCTGATCTGGGTGGATGAGGCGGAGTGAGCGCGGCGCGCTCCCACTCTAGCAAAACAATCCGATAGCAGCGCATTCTGCCGAGTTGATTCAATCTACTGCGCAGAGGGAACATCGGAGAGGCTGGCGGGACAGCACCCCTCTGCCCGGCAGGACAGAGGGGTGTGAAGGACCGCGGCGTAACGGGCTTCTTTCACGCCCTCACCGCGTCAGATCGAGCGCCGCCGTCAGGTCGCCCATCGGCGGCTGGTCGTTGTTGCGCAGCGCCTTGTCGCGGGCGACGATGCCTTGCAGCACCGGCAGGTCGTAGCGGTTGGTGATGAAGCGCAGGATCGAGGTGGTGTCGTACGGCGTGTGGTCGACAATGCCCATCTTCGCGTAGGGCGAGATGATGAAGGCCGGGACGCGGTTGCCAGGGCCCCAGCGGTCGGCCTTGGGCGGCGCGACGTGATCCCAGAAGCCGCCATTCTCGTCATAGGTGACGACCACCAGCATATGGGCCCATTGCGGACTCTTCTCCAGATGCGAAACGATGTCGGCCAGATGCTGGTCGCCCGAGGTCACGTCGGCATAGCCGGCATGTTCGTTGAGGTTGCCCTGCGGCTTGTAGAACGAGACCTGCGGCAGCTTGCCGTCGTCGATCGCCTTGATGAACGCTTCGCCGCCGAGGCCGCCATCCTTGATGTGCTCGGCGCGCGCGGCCGTGCCCGGCGCGTAGGCCGCAAAATAGTTGAAGGGCTGGTGGTGGAACTGGAAGTTCGGCACCGGTGTCGCGTTCTTGCCGTCGAGCGCGGCCTGCCAGGCGCCTGAATACCAGACCCAGGAGATGCCCTTGAGCGACAGGAGATCACCGATGGTGATCTCGTGCTGCGGCGGCAGCGTGGTCGGCTGCGCCGGGTCGGCGAGTGCCTTGTCGCCGCCCTCGGCCGGCTTGTTGGCGCTCGGCTGGTAGGGCGGCTGCATGGTGTTGACGGCGTAGAAATCGGGCGTGATGGCGCCGTCATTGGCGAATTTCGGTACGCCGGCCAGCGCCGAGGCGGGCGAATTGTCAGCCGGCTTCAGCGTCACGCCATCCGGTTCGACAATAGCGATCTGGCCCTTCACCGGGCTGGTGTCGGCATTGGGATAATAAGGCACGCAGGCGCAGGCCAGCATGAAATGGTTGAGGAAGGAGCCGCCGAAGGCTCCCTGGAAGAAATTGTCCGCCAGAACGTATTTCTTGGCAATGCTCCACATTGGCAGATTGGACCCGTCGTAATGGCCCATCACCAGCGAGCCGGAATCGGCCCAGGCGACGAACTTGTCGTTCCGGCCGCCGTCGATCTGCATCTGCTCCTGGTAGAAGCGGTGCCAGAGATCATGCGTGACGACGTTGGTGCCCTCGTTGAAGCCCTTGGGGTCGTCGATGGCAAAGACGGCGTTGGGAAGATGCGCGCTCTGCGCTTCCGTCACCGCCGACGTGACGCCCTTGCCGGTCAGCCCGCCCCAGACCGGGGGCAATTCGGAGAGCGGCTTGCCGTCGCGGTCGAACTGGCGCGCTTGGTCGGGCCACACATTGGCGAGGCCATTGGCGCCGGGGAAGCCACCATAGAGATTATCGAAGCTGCGGTTCTCGGCGTAGATGACGACGACGGTGTCGATCTTGTCGGAGCCGGGAGGAGCCGCATGGGCAGCGGCGGAGAGCGATGCCATCGCCGTGGTGGCGAGGCAAAGCGAGAGGAAGGTTCGGGTCATCGGGAAGTGCCTCGTGGCTAAGGAATGGCTGGAGGACGGCAATGCAGGAACGCAGCTGCCCAGCTACTTCGATGCCTTGTCACCTTTGTGACAGTTCCGTCCCCGTCAAACACGGTTTCGTGAGCGGGACGGCCAGTCATCAATCCGTTGCACTTGAACCTTACGTCGCGAACGAAATCGGGCGAAGGAAATCACGGATGTCGCCGCGCACGATGGGACGGAAAGGTCACGCGATCGCCCTTGTGGCGGCTTCGATCGTCGGCTTGACCGCGCCTGCCGACACCGCGGAGCCGTCGGGCGTCCATCCCGGCCCGATGTCGCGCCAGGAAGCCTATGCGCGCGCCGAGGCGCTGACGGCGCTCGGGCGGCAGATGTTCTTCGATCCTTCGCTTTCGGCCTCGGGCAGGCAGGCCTGCTCATCCTGCCACGATCCCCACCACGCTTTCGGACCGGCCTCGGCCTCGCCGGTCGAGATGGGCGGAGCCAAGCTCGACCAGCCCGGCGTTCGCGCCGTGCCGTCGCTGCGCTATTTGCAGGCAGCGCCCGCATTCACCGAGCATTTCCACGACTCCGAGGACGAAGGCGACGAGAGCGTCGACAACGGTCCGACCGGCGGCCTGACCTGGGATGGCCGCGCCGACCACGGCAAGGACCAAGCGAGGATCCCACTGCTGTCGCCCTTCGAGATGGGTAACAAGGACGAGGCCCAGGTGGCCGCCAGCCTGCGCAAGGCGCCCTATGCAGAGGCCTTCAAGGCCGCCTTCGGCGCCGATGTCCTCGACCATCCGCGGGACGCCTTCGACGCCGCCGTGGAAGCGTTCGGCACATTCGAGCAGAGCAGCGCCGATTTCTATCCCTACTCCAGCCGCTACGACGCCTTCCTCGCCGGCAAGGCGCAGCTCTCGGCGCAGGAATTGCGCGGCCGCATGCTGTTCGAGGACGAGGCGAAGGGCAATTGCGCGAGCTGCCATATAAGCGAGCCGGCCAATGAAGGCGAGCCGCCGCAATTCACCGACTACGGCCTGATCGCGATCGCCGTGCCGCGCAATCCGGCGATCCCCGCCAATGCCGATCCTGATTATTTCGACCTCGGCCTGTGCGGCCCGCTGCGCACCGACTTCAAGGGCCGCGCCGAATATTGCGGCCTGTTCAAGACGCCGACGCTGCGCAACGTGGCCCTGCGCAAAAGCTTCTTCCACAATGGCTATTTCCACACGCTGCGCGACGCGGTCGCCTTCTATTCCAGCCGCGACAGCGATCCGGCGCGCTGGTATCCGAAGAATGCCGACGGCACGGTCGGCAAATTCGACGATCTGCCAAGGGCTTACTGGCCGAACCTCAACACCGACCCGCCGTTCAACGGCAGAAAGCCCGGCGATAAGCCGGCGCTGACCGATGCCGAGATCGACGACATCGTCGCCTTCCTCGGCACGCTGACCGACGCCGACCAGGCGGGGCACTGAGGCTGGGGGCCAGTCAGAAAGGCGCGCCGCAAGATTGATCCAGGGCAGCGCGGCCTCGCCTCTCATTGCGCCGGCGCGTAGCGGCTCACCACCATGCCGCAGGCATAGGACTTCGAGCCGAGGAGCGTCAGCCTGGCGAACCCGCTCTTGTCGAAGATGCGGCGGCCTTTCCCCAGCACCGCCGGATTGATGAAGAGCTGGAACTCGTCGACCAGGCCGGCGGCGATCAGCGCCGAGGCGAAGCCGGCGCCGCCGAACACGGCGATGTCGCCGCCCTCGCCCTGCTTCAGCGCGTCGACGTCGCGCGGCAGGTCGCCGCTTACGACTTGTGTCCGTTCCCAGCGCGATGCTGCAAGCTTGTCGCTCGCGACGACCTTCTCAGCCTCGACGATGCGCTGCGCGAAAGCATAGAAGCGATCCTTCGGATATTTCTTGGCCGCATTGCCCCAATGGGTGAGGTAGCCCTCTTCCACCATCTTGCGGCTCAACAGGATGGTGCCGACGGTCGTGAAGACGACATTGAAATCCTGCTTCAATTCCTCGTCCCAGGCGCTGTCGTCGCCCCATTCCCAAAGCTGCCAGCGACGATCCTCATCGGAGCCGACAAAGCCGTCCACCGACATTTGCATCTGAAGGATCAGCTTCCTCATGCTCATTCTCCTCGCCAATGATTTACTTTTGGAACCGTTTGACGCAAAGCGACAATGGTGTCAATAGTAAATTGATTTACAAATGGAAGCATATTGATGGCAAGCAAGGGACGGTCCGGCTGCCCGATCAGCCTCTCGCTCGAATTGCTCGGCGACCGCTGGACGCTGCTCATCATCCGCGACCTGGCTTTCGCCGGGAAACGGCACTTTCGCGAATTCCTGCAGTCCGACGAAGGCATCTCGTCGCGCACGCTGGCCGAGCGACTGCAGACGCTGCAGGACGAAGGCATCCTCACCCGAAGCGACGACCCCAGCCATGGCCTGAAGGCGATCTACCGGCTGACCGAGGCCGGCATCGACCTGTTGCCAGTGCTGGCGACGCTAGGCGCCTGGGGCAGCAAACACCGCAAGGCCGACGACAAGCTTGCCCAAATCGCCAATGACCTCGCGGCCGGCGGCGAGCCGGCGCTCGAGCGGATGAAGGAGACGCTCAGGGCGCAGCATCTGGGGTAGAGAAGGCGGAACACCGCGCTCCGCCGGCGACCTGTGTTCAAACGCTTGGGTCAGCGGGCGGCCATGCGTGGCCAATGCGTCGAGGCAAATGCAACACCCGCGTCGACGATCTCAGCCAGCCTGTCCGCTTTGCGGCGGTCCGGGCGGCTCCTCAGCCGGTGGTTCCCCGGGAAGCCCCAATCGCAGCCGCTCCTCCTCGGCGAAGCTCTCGGCCTGTTCGTGAATGTCGAACACTTGCTGCGTCAGCCTGCCTCCGTCGACGATGCGCACGATCCATTGGCCATTGACGGTTTGCACGCGCACACTGTCTGGCTCGCTTGTTACCATATACAGCCCCTGCCCTTCGGCCCAAGTATTTGGTGCCTAAATCCAATACGATCTAGAGCGCGCGAAGTTGCCGAAAAGCGGAGCTGCCGACCTTTATTGCAACGGCACTCGCCGATATTCAATAGATTTGTGAAATCCGTCGGATAAAAACGATTATGGCGCCTACGTCGCCTTATCCGGAGCACACAAACTCGCGGAGCGATGGGCGGCCCGGCTGCCTTGGGGGGTGATACTGGGTTCGGCGGCCGGGCCTGACCGGAGTTTGCGAGGCCGCCGGCTACAGGAAAGGATGCGCTCGCGCCCATGCGAGGGCAAGAACGACCTAGGCCCTAGGACCAAAGCTGCAAGCGCAGGGGCCGAGACGGACCAATCACAATCAGACTGGAAACCACCTGAAGCCCGGCCGCGCGTCAAAGGCCGAAATAATGCCGGCCGACGAGATAGCCGAGCGCCGCGACCACCAGCGGAAACAGCGCCGGCGCCGCCCTGCTGCACATCGAGGCGCTTATCTCCTTGGCTGGAGCGCTGGGTTTGGCATTGCCGAGATTCTTGGTCATTGGCTTGCTACCGGTTCGGGGCTAGTGCCGGCGGAGCCATAAATTAGAAGTCGCTTATTAAGTTTCCGGCAAGCCCAACGCTAAAATTCGCGGCAATTTATTCCGATTGCCGGGTGCGCTCGGCAAGCGCGAAAGCCTGGAGGTTTCGCGATTTGCCGGGGTCCTGGTCGGCATTGGCGATGATGGCGTGGAAGGCGGCGCGGGCGATGTCCTTCTTCCTGGCGCCGGGATGCTCCTTGCGCACCGCCTTGACCAGATCCTTCGGCGTCATGCCGGGGGTGACTAGGCGCATCAGCGTGTCGCCTATGGCCTGCAATTCGCTGGCATCCATAACGATGACCCTGTTTTGACGACATGGGCCTAGCATATAGGGGGGCGAGCGCGTCACTTTTGTGATACGCGCCGGTCAAAATCGGAGCTGGGCGACTGTCTCCACGACCCACGCCGTGGATAATCGGGAGCCGAAATGGCCAAAGGCGAACTGACGGGCGGCAATGCTTGGTGATCTCGCCACCTTCGGCGGACTTTTCCTGACCGCCTTCGCCGCCGCTACCGTCCTGCCGCTGCAATCGGAAGCAGCGCTGGTCGGCTTTCTCCTGGCCGGGACCCATTCGCCGGCCGCGCTCGTTCTGGCCGCGACGATCGGGAACGTGCTTGGTTCGGTGGTCAACTGGCTGCTGGGCCGCCGCATTGATTGCTTTTGCGACCGCAAATGGTTTCCGATAAAGCCTGCCGCGCTCGACCGCGCGGCGGCGCGCTATCACCGTTACGGACGATGGAGCCTGCTGCTGAGCTGGGCTCCGTTTATCGGCGATCCGCTGACGGTGATGGCCGGCGTGCTGCGCGAGCCCCTATGGAGCTTTATCGCGATCGTCACCGTTGCCAAGGCCGGCCGGTACCTGGCTGTGGCGGCCCTGACCCTCGGCCTTTAAAGGATCCTCGTGGCGAAGGCATCCAGCCGTGAATTCTCGCGATAGCAAAGCCGCAACGCCAATGCGGCCGCGATCCCGGTGGCAGCGCCTCCGGCGACGTCGCCGGCATAATGGATACCGATATGGAGCCGCGACCAGCAGATCAGCACGGCCATGACGAGCAACGCAAGCGTGCGGCGCGGCAGCGCCTGTATGGCGAAGGCGGCGACGATAGCCATGCTGGCGGTCGCGTGATCGGACGGGAACGACCAGTCGGCGCTGGGCGCGATCAAAAGATGCGTGACGCCGGCATCGTAAGGCCTGATCCGATGAACGAAGAGCAGGATCGCCTGGTTGATCGCCAGCCCGAGCAGGAAGGCAAGCCCGGCGGACAGGCAGGCATGGCGCACATGGGTGCGGTCGGTCCTCGACCACCATTGCAGGGCGACCGCGATCACCATCAGCGGCACGCCGATTTGTGAGATCGCGATCATTGTCCTATCAAGAAGCGGGCTTATGCCGGCAGCAGAGTTTATCCAGTGCGTGAGAGAAGCATCCATTCTTATCTGATTTCCTCGGTCCATCATAAGGTCGATCGTTGAAGCCCGCCGGCGAGCACCGCATTCACCAGTTCTTTGAGGTCAGCGTATGGCTGAAAGGTGCCCATGCGTTGATCGAGTGCGTCGGGGGCATCCTGCTTTACCTCGTCACCACGCAAACCATCGCCTCCTGGGTCAACATGCTCACCCAGGAAGAGCTGATCGAGGATCCCAACGACTTCATAGCCGGCCATTTGTCGCGGATGGCCGCCGGCTTCTCCATCGCGAGCAAGGAATTCTACGCCTTCTACCTGCTCAGCCACGGGCTGATTAAGCTCCTGCTGGTCATCGGCCTGCTGCGCGGCAAGCTGTGGTCCTACCCTGCCTCACTGGTCGCGCTCGGCGCCTTCATGGCCTACCAGGTGTATCGCTACTCCTATACGCATTCGCCCGGCCTGCTCGTGCTGACAGTCTTCGATGCCGTCGTCATGTGGCTCATCTGGCAGGAGTGGAAGACGGTGCGCCGCCACACCGCCCGCTGACGGCGCTTGGCCTCATTCGGCCCTCCGCCGGAACTTCGAATGGCAGCTGGTGCAGTCCTGCAGGATGAGGTGCAGGAGATGTTCCGCCGGCATCCTGGCCGGATCGGCTTCAGCGGCGCCCGGGCGCTTGCCGAGCAGGCTGCCGCCATCCATCGGCGGCCCGGTCATCCGCATGTCGGCGGTGAGCCCGGGCGGCGCGTTCTCCGCCTTGATCGCAAGGGCGTCGGCGAGCCGGCCGATGTGGCGGGCGAGCGCCTCGAACTCCGGCCGGGCCTGGTCTATCTCCGGTCTGGCGGCCGATGGCGCGCCAAGCGAGCCTTGCGGGAATTCGCCGGTCAGGGCGCCGGCGCGGGCGCTCAGCGTGTCCGCCGCCGCCTTGAAGGCCGCCGGTTCATAGGCGCGCTTGCCGTCGAACATTTCAGCGATCGCCCTGGCGGCGGCCGCCATCTCCTTCATGGAGGCCTGGCGTGCTGCCACGATGGGATCGCCCGGTCCCGCCGCCAGCGACGGAGCAAGGATCAACGGGCCGGCGAGCGCCAGCAGCGCCACCCCCAGAATGACGCGAGACCTCATGCCTGCACGTCGACGATGCCCTCATGCCGAGCTGCAACTCGTGCAACGCCTCGCCCTCCGGCAGCGACACGGGCCCTTGAACCATCGCGCCCACGTCATAGCCGGCATGACCGTTCATATCCGTGCCCGGCATGGAGTCCATGTTCGACATGCCGTCCATCTGCATCTGCGCCAGCGCGCGCGGACTCGCCAGAACCGTCGCCAGGCCTGCCGCCAGAAAACCGCATCGATGCATTTTCTTCTCCTGGATATCCATGAAATCCGCCGCCGGATTCCATCACGCTAAGGGTTCCAGTGGCTGGAAGGTCAAGAGGCATCGAGCCTGCCGGCGCATCGACGAGGACAGGCGGGATCGTATCGGCCGCAGCCGCATTCACCCGCGGAAAGGCGTCGGGGCGGTCCTGGAAACGCGCAAAATGGAACATTCTCCCCGTCGCGGGGTTTCATGTTCTCTGTCGCGACTGGCGGCTGCGTCGATCCAGCTAGGCCGGCCCGCCAGCGTGGAGACGATGTCATGGCCCACTTTCCGCGCAGCACGGCAAAAATCGGCGGCCACCCGATCCATCCGATGCTCATTCCCTTTCCCATCGCGTTTTTCGTTGCCACTCTCTTTTGCGACCTGGTCTTCTGGCGAACGGCCAATCCCGGTTGGGTGACCGGCTCGGTCTGGCTTCTCGGAGCCGGCTTGATCATGGCCGCCCTCGCCGCAGTTGCCGGGCTGACCGATGTCTTGGGCGATGACCAGGTGCGCAATCTTCGGGATGCATGGCTTCACGCCGGCGGCAACGTGCTTGCCGTCCTCATTGAGCTCTACAACTGGTATTCGCGCTATGCCCACGGCGATGCGGCGGTCATTCCAGTCGGTCTCACACTCTCCTTCCTCGTGGTTCTCATCCTTCTGTTCACAGGATGGAAAGGCTGGGAAATGGTCTATCGCCACCATGTCGGTATCGCCGACAGTTCTGACGGCCGGCGCTGACTTCCTGGTCGCCGCTTGCTGGCCTGGCAGATTTTAACCATCGCATTCAGTGAGCCCTGCCGCCTGGCGAGTGACTTTCCTTGGGGCGATCCTCGCAATCTATCTCCCACACCCAAGAACCCGCCGCGACTGGCCCAAAGCTTTCGTGACTGGCTTATTCCGCTATTGGCCGGGTCGTCGCATTTTGACCCCAATCGGCCTCTAGCCGGCTGAAGATGTCGCGGTTCCGTTGTTCACGGTTTCTTGACAGAGGCCGGAAAAACGGGCAGCAAAGCGGGTGTGGGAGAGCATTTTTACCGTGGCGAAGACCATGGAGGGCTCTTTTTTCGTATGGACCGTCGCCAAATCGGCGATTGGTGGAGGGATTGGTTAACCATCTTTGTCCATCTTTTGAATCAATCGGCAACAGACGCGTGAAGGTGCAGGGGGCACCAGCGAACTGTGATCGTGACGGGTGCCAGGTGCGAAAACCGGCATGCCGATTGAGAGTGGTCGTATGGCGTTTTTGCGTTTGAAATACCGGGGTGACGCTCCTCATGGGGAGGTAACTTCGAAAAAGTCTGGTCATCGTTGGGTCCTGGTGCCTGCTGTGGGCGCCGCCCTCGCTTTATGGTCCGCCGCCACCTTGGCGGGGCTCTATTCTGTGAGCACCTCACTGACCGCCGCCACCAACGCATTGCCGCAAGGCGTGCTTTCGCCGCGCACCATCGCGCTTGGCGACCAGCGCCGACAGATCGCCAATGCCTGGGCGCCGCATCTTGGTGTCAATGGCGGCTATAAGGCGGCCTCGCTCACCGGCAGTTGCGATGCCGGCTGCCTCAGCCTTGCGACAAGCTTCAGGAATGACGGCCAAGCCGTTGAAAAACTGAAGAATAATGCCCATGACGGCAAGATGGCGCGGCTCAAGCTGCCGGCGCCCGACAGCGTCGCGCATGAAAAGGCCGTGGTGGTGGCTTCGGCCGCCGGAGCCGCCGACCGCTTCGATGGCGTGGTGAAGCGCGCCGCGCTTTCGCCGCAGAAGCTTGCCGATGCCATTGCCCGTGCCGAGAGCGCGCCGTTCCTGCTTGCCAGCCTGCCTTCGGCCAGCCGCTTCGGCGACGCGGAGCCGGATGCCCCGATCGAGGCCCGCTTCGGTTCGCAGCCGGCAGAGACCCCCGGCGCTTCCGAACTGGCGCTGGCGCTTGCCAACGTCGCGCCCGAGGATACGGCGGATGTTCCGACCGCCGTCGCGCTGCAGAACAGCGACGCGCCCGATGTCGCCGGCAAAACTAACAATGGTGGCAAGGACGGCGAGTACCAGGTCGCCTCGCTGCCGCCGCAGGACGATCTGCCCGATGCCATTGCCGTGCCCGGTCTTCGCCCACGCACCACGCTTGAGCGCGCCGCCGAGGCGCCTGAGCAGAATGCGGCCAAGCCGCAGAAGCCGGAGGCCGTGAAGCCTCAGGCCGCCAAGGCCAAGCCGCAGCCGGCCGAATCCGACACCGCGCAGAGCGCGCCGACGGCGGCCTCGCCGAGAAGCGGCGACCAGGCCCTGCCGGGCGTAGAGAATTCGAAGCAGATGGTGGCGGATTCCAAGCCCGGCAAGCGCAAGGCGCAGGCGTCGGAAATGCTCGCCTACGCCAAGCCGGACACGCCGGAGCGCGGTGGGCTCGGCAGCGCCTTCCGCAGCCTGTTCAACGGCCCATCGACAGGCAATGGCGTCGCCGTCTACGATATTTCGGCGAGGACCGTTTACATGCCCGACGGCTCCAGGCTCGAGGCGCATTCGGGACTGGGCTCGATGGTCGACCAGCCGCGATTCGTCAACCGCAAGAATGTCGGCCCGACGCCGCCGGATACCTACAATCTGTCGATGCGTGAATCGCGCTTCCATGGCGTAGAGGCGATCAGGCTCACGCCGACCAGCGGCAGCAACAAATACGGCCGCAACGGCTTGCTTGCCCACACCTACATGCTGCGCGGCGGCCGTGCGGAATCCAATGGCTGCGTCGTCTTCAAGGACTATCACCGCTTCCTTGCCGCCTACAAAAGCGGCAAGATCAAGCGCCTTGTCGTCGTCCCGCGCCTGACAAGGTCCCCCACCCAGGTCGCCCAGGAGGGCCGCCAGGGTTAATCCTTCTCCCGCCGGCGAACGTGTCGCCGGCATTTGTGTTATCCCCACTTGCTGATCCGAAGGGCCTCGCGCCAAAATGCGCGCCGTTGTGGCCATGCCGTCGCGGCTTGCAGCCGTGGCGACAATCTCACCTGGAAGCGACAACGACCCTTCCCAGAAAGTAGATATGGCGCAGCCCGGGCTTGCGGCAAGACCCCGGCGATGGCGTATCAACGCTGCTCCGAAAAAAGAAAACGGAGCACGTAATGCGGATCTTGTTATCGACTTACGGCTCGCGCGGCGACGTCGAGCCTTTGCCGGCGCTGGGCGCGGCCTTGCAGGCGCATGGCGTCGAGGCCCGGGTGAGCGCGCCGGGCGACGCGGAGTTTGCGGCGCTGGCCGCCCGCGCCGGCGTGGCTTTTGCGCCGGCCTTCGCGCCGGTGCGCGAATGGGCGAAGGAAATGGTCAACCGGTCGCGGTCGGCGTCGCCCGAGGACCGGGCCAGGCTCATCTCCGGTCAGGCGGCCGAGATCGCCGCCAGGCAATATGAGGCGCTGAGCGCGGCCGCCGAAGGCTGCGACGCGGTGGTGGCGTTCGGCCTCTTCCCATCCTGCGCCGCCGCGCGGCTGGTCGCGGAACAACACGGCATGCGTTACGTGCTCGGCACGTTCTGCCCCATCTGGCTGCCGTCGCAGCACAACCGGCCGCACGAATATCCCGGACATCCGCTGCCGGCCGGCGTGACCGACAACCGGCTGCTGTGGGAGACAGACATCCGGACCAAGAACGCGCTCTTCGGCGAGGCGGTCAACGGCCAGCGCGCATCGCTCGGACTCACGCCCGTGCAGAATGTCCGGGACCATGTCTACGGCAATCCTGTCCTGCTCGCCTGCGACCCGGTGCTGGGGCCATGGCTGCCCTCGGACCTGATCGACGCCGTGCAGACCGGCGCCTTCATCCTGCCGGACGAACGGCCTCTGCCCGATCGGCTCGACGCGTTCCTCGATGCCGGCCCGCCGCCGGTCTATGTCGGCTTCGGCTCGATATCGGTCGCGAGCGAGACCGGCCGCGCGGCCATCGAAGCGATCCGCGCCAGGGGCCTTCGCGCGGTCCTCGCACAGGGCTGGGCCGGGCTCGGCCTCATCGATGATGGCGACGACTGCTTCGAAGTCGGCGAGCTCAACCAGCAGGCGCTGTTCGGCCGCGTCGCAGCGGTCATCCATCACGGCGGCGCCGGCACCACGGTCGCCGCCGCGCGGGCGGGAGCGCCGCAGGTGATCGTGCCGCAGATCGGCGACCAGCCTTACTGGGCCAAGCGCGTGGCCGAGCTCGGTATCGGCGCCGCGCATGACGACGGGGTGCCTACGGTAGAGTCGCTATCGGCTTCGTTGGAGGTGGCGCTGGCGCCAAAGATCAGGATTCGCGCCCGAGAAGTGGCCAGCGAGATCCGCGCCGACGGCGCCGAAGCCGCAGCCAAGTGGCTGATCGAGTGGTTGGGCCGGCAGTGATCTTACTGCTTCAACTCCGCCGGCGCCTTTTGGAACGGCGCTGGCGAGATCTGGATCGGGCCGGAAAAAGGGCTGATCCATTTCCATGATCAAATAGATGGCGGTGGCGACCAGTGCCGCCGAGATGACGAACCTGCCGATCACGATGGTGTTGCGCGGCGCCCGGAAGCTGAAGCGGACTTGCCAATCGGGCGCGCGAAGACGCCATAGGCGGGAGCTACATCATGAAACCAGCTTCCAATACCAGGCGAAGACGCTATCTATGGCGCGGGGCGGCTCCCAATCACTCACGAGGCAATCCATGACAATTCGCGCTGTCGTCTGGGGCGAGAACATCCATGAGCGGACCAATGAGGTGGTGGCCTCCATCTATCCGGAAGGCATGCATGCGACCATTGCCAAGGCGCTGAATGCGGACAAGGCTATCTCCGCCTCGACCGCGACGCTGGAGCAGCCGGAGCACGGCCTGGCGGAATCCCGCCTCGCCGAGACCGATGTGCTCGTCTGGTGGGGCCACAAGGATCATGGCGCCGTCGCCGACGAGGTGGTCGAGCGCGTTGCAAAGCGCGTCTGGGAAGGGATGGGGCTGATCGTGCTCCATTCCGGCCATTTCTCCAAGATCTTCAAGCGGCTGATGGGCACCCCCTGCACGCTGAAATGGCGCGAGGCCGGCGAGCGCGAGCGGCTCTGGGTAACGAGCCCCAGCCATCCGATCGCCGAAGGCGTCGGCGAGTTCTTCGAGCTCGAGAACGAGGAGATGTATGGCGAGCAGTTCGCCGTGCCGGAGCCGCTGGAGACCGTTTTCATCTCCTGGTTCCAGGGCGGCGAAGTGTTCCGCTCGGGCCTGACCTACCGGCGCGGCGCCGGCAATGTCTTCTACTTCCGCCCCGGGCACGAGACTTATCCGACCTACCACGACGCCACTGTGCACAAGGTGCTGCGGAACGCGGTCAAGTGGGCGCATAACCCGCAAGGATCCAAGCCCGCCATCCTCGACGCGCCGAACGTGCCGGTCGAGAAGGCCCTGGAGCCTATTCAGGAGCGCGGGCCGAAGCTGCATGCGCATGGCGAGGCCGGCTTCCGCTAAAAAAGGCGCCTCTCCGCTTCGCCTGGGATTGCGCGAAAACAGTGCCTGGGCCACGTTCGCCTGGCGCGATTGAATCGAACCAAATCGCTCGGAGGAGCAAGAAATGCGGCTTTTGATACTCGGAACCGGCTGGATGGCGCAGGAACATGCCCGCCGCTTCGGCGCCATTGAGGGCGTCGACATCGTCGGCGCGGTCGATGTCGATGCGGCTCGCGTCGGGGAGTACGCCGACGCCTACAAGATCGCGAAGCGCTTCACCTCGCTTGAGGCGGCGATCGACTGGGGCGATTTCGACGCGGTCGCCAATGTCACGCCCGACCGCATCCATCATCCGACCACCATGGCGCTGATCGCCGCCGGCAAGCCGGTGCTGTGCGAAAAACCACTGGCGGAGAATTTCGGCAAGGCCAACGAGATGGCCGATGCCGCGGAAGCCGCCGGCATCGTCAACATGGTCAATCTCACCTACCGCAACGTGGCCGCGCTGCAGAAGGCGCGGCAGATGGTGCAGGCCGGCGAGATCGGCACGGTGCGCCATGTAGAGGCGTCCTATCTGCAGAGCTGGCTGGTCTCGAAATTCTGGGGCGACTGGCGCACCGATTCGAAATGGCTGTGGCGACTGTCGCGCGGCCACGGCTCCAACGGCGTGCTCGGCGACGTCGGCATCCACATCCTCGATTTCGCCAGCTATGGCGCCGCGCTCGACATCGACCATGTGTTCTGCCGGCTGCGCGCCTTCGACAAGGCACCGGGCAATCGCATTGGCGAATATCAGCTCGACGCGAATGACAGTTTCGCGATGACGCTCGATTTTTCCAACGGTGCCTTCGGCGTGGTGCACGCCAGCCGCTGGGCCACCGGCCATATCAACGAACTGCGCCTGCGCATCCATGGCGACAAGGGCGCCGTCGAGGTGGTGCACAATCTCGACGGCTCGATGCTGAAGGCCTGTATCGGCGGCAATGTCGAGAACGCCAAATGGGAGGAGCTCGACGCAGGCACCGTGCCCACCAACTACCAGCGCTTCGTCGAAGCCGTGAAGAGCGGCGCGCAGACCGAGCCGACCTTCCGCCACGCCGCGGGCCTGCAGAAGGTGCTGGACCTCGCCGTGGTGTCGGACGCGAAACGGGCGGAGTTGAGGGCCAAGGCGGATACGCAGTAAGGTTCTGGCCGGGAGGAGCCTGCATGGTTACGCGTCGCGCCGAATGTTCCTGCGGTCAGCTGTCAGCCACTTGCTCGGGCGAGCCGGTGCGCGTCTCGGTGTGTCACTGCCTTGATTGCAAGCGGCGCACCGGCAGCGCCTTCAGCTACAATGTGCGATTTGCCGAGGCGGACGTTGCCATTGAGGGACGATCGGCGGAGTTCACGCGTGTCGGCGAGCTCGGCGGCCGGGTGACCTACAGTTTCTGCCCGGATTGCGGGACTACCGTCCACTATCGTATCGACACCCAACCCGGCCTTACCGCCATTCCGGTAGGCGCGTTCGCGGACCAATCGTTTCCGCCACCCTTCCAGTCCTTCTACCACGACAGCCGCCGCTGCGATTGGGTTGAGATAACCGCCCAGCCTCTGGCGAAATTCGATCGCTGATTTCCTTCCTTGCCCGCCAAAGGGGGCCAGGGTCAGTCTCCGCGATAAATTACGACCGCTGCCGCAACCAGCGCTGCATTGCCGTCCGCGACACTCCCGTCCGGCAACTCTTTCCCGTCCTCCAGCCCAACTCGCGTCGAGAATTTCCGCACTGCCACCCGCTGAACAAAAAGCCACACGGTCGCGTTCTCACCATGCAGCAGGATCGAGCGGTGGATACCCTCGCGCCGCAGCACCTTTTCGATGCCGTTGGCGACGGCGAAGGCTTCGTCCAGCGTCTGCTCGGAAATCTCGATCAGCACGCGCAGTACCCGCCCGCCATGGTCGAGACTGGCAAGCCTGAGCGCGTCGCCGATCGAGGCCAGCCCCGCCTCGATGCCGATGCCGCGCTGGCGCAGGGCCTCCATCACCTCAGGCGCCGCCGCCTCGCTGAGATTGACCGACGCGTAGTCGGGCAGTTCATTCCACCCGGCGATGGCCGCTAGCGTGCGCAGATCGTCCTTCTCGATCCAGGCGCCGGTGGAGACGCCGATCAGCGTGCCCGGACAGGTTCTGCGGAGCGCCGCGACCGTCCTGTCCATCGCCTCCGGCGCAAGGCTCTCCTGGCCGTGGGCGCCACGCGCATGGACATGCAGCTCGGCGGCACCCGCAGCAATCGAGGCCGCAGCGTCACGCGCCATCGCCTCGGGATCGAGCGGCAATGCGGGATGGAAGTCGGCGGTACGGGCGCCGTTGATGCAAGCCTGGACGATCATCTTTGCGGCAATCCTGTTTCGGCTGGAGGGAGCCTAGCGCAGGGCCGGGATGATCGGAACGGATATGGCTAAGTCTCCTGACAGGCCGGGCCAACAAAAATGAGAAATCCCCCTGGCCCGACAGCCAGGGGCTAAGGCCTTCCCCTTGGTTCGGCCCTTGAAAACCCGTTAGGCCGGCACGCGCTTCAGCGCCTGCGCCATGCAGTGGATGCCGCCGCCGGTCTTGGAGATCTCGCTCATGTCGACGGCCGCGACCTCGAAGCCGCGCGCCTTCAGCTGGCCAATCAGCGTCTTGCTCGACGTCGGCGCAATCACCCTGTCTTTGCCGAGCGACATGAAGTTGCAGCCGAGCGCCATCGTGTCCTGGAAGGGCACGTCGATGATCTCGTGGCCCTTGCCCTTCAGCCAGTCGACAATGCCAGGCTCGGTGCAGGCGAGGCAGACGGCGGTGAGCTTTTCGGCGATCGGCACCACCATCAGGTCGATATGGACATAATATTCGTCGATGAAGGCGAGACGCGTCTCCCAACCTTCCTTGTCGAACCATTCCTTGACCTGGCGGGCGCCTTCTTCCTGGGTGCGGGCGCCGCCGCAGCCGATCAGCACCACGCCCTCCTCGATGACGTTGAAGTCGCCGCCTTCGAAGGTGCCGGCCGTCACCATGTCGTAGATCGGGATGCCGAGCTTCTCATAGGTGCGGATGGCGGCGTAGTTCTCGCCACGCCGCCACCAGTTGGCCATGGCGGTGATGAAGGCGCCGTAGGGCGTCATGACGCTGGAGTCGCGCGAATAGACCTGCATCGGCAGTTCCGGCGTCGGCTCGTGCCAGTGGATATTGACGCCGAAATGCTCGTAGGCGGCGACGAGGTCCTTGTGCTGCGCCTGCGCGATCTGGATATTGCAGGGCGCCTCGCGCAGATGTTTCCTGGACAGCGAACTGGTCGACAAGTGCCGCAGGAAATTGGGCGAGCCGAGCAGCACGTCGGTCAGCACATCGGTCTCGTTGGCGAAGCCCCAGGCGGTCAGCGGCTTGGTGCCGCCATTGGGGTTGCGGCGCTGCAGCGAGAACGGCTCGGCAACGATACGGTCATGGACGGTCATGGTGTTCTCCTCTGGACTGTTCTGTTGATCGGTCATGTGGTGGAAGCGGCCGGGATCCACCAGTCGCGCCCGCGCGCGGTGGTGACATATTCCGGCCAGCGGAAGTTGATCGGTGGATCATAGTCGCAAAGCGGCGCGATCCAGTTCGAGCCGCCGACGCCGCCGCCGGTTCGCTTGACGAACTCGTCCATAGCGGCATCGCGCGCGGCCTTGTCCTCCAGCAGGCGCAGTGCCGTCAGCGCGACCGTCTTGGCGGCGCAGGTGACCATCGGATCGATGGTGGCAGAAATGCCGCCCAGCGCGTTCATCGCCCAGGACGGATAGACATGGCCCTTGGCCGCGCGCAACGCCGGGCGGGCGACATAGAAGCGCGATGTCGGCGCGTGCCAGCTCATGTCGGTGTAGTCGTCGGAAGTGGAGTTCGCCTGCGAGGGTGGGAGGTCGCGGCGCAGGATCGCTTCGGCCTCCCGCGGCGCGATCAGCCGCTCCAGCTCGTCGATGAACGGGTTTTCGGTCGCCTCGCCGCCGGCATTGACCTGGACCTCGCGGGCGATCGCCCGCGCCGCCTCGTCCCAGCGTGGCGCGCCGACGGTGGACAGCGCCTGATAGGTGATCTCGGCCATGGCGTGGTTGGCGAGCCCCGGCCGCGACTTCGAGACCCAATGACGCTCGTGCCGGCAGCCGCTCATGCTGGCAGCGGCTTCGGCGTTACGGTCGAGCACTGCGGTCACCTGCTCGGCCATGGCAATGGTCGGCACGCGGATCATGTACTGGATCTCGGCAAGCCCGGCCGGCAGATTGTCGGCGGTCGCCTGGCCTGCGGTGAGGATCGCCTCGCTGATCGACCAACCGCCCTGATGGGTGAGCATGGAATCGCGCAGCGCCTTGGAGGCCATGTACATCATCATCAGCGCGTCGTTGGCGCCGGGCGCCCGCACCGCCGAATGCGCCTGCGGGATCGGTGCTGCGTCGCTCGCGCGCGCCCAGCTCTCGGGCTCGTCGCAAATGAAGCGGTAGACCATCGAATAGGCGGCGCCGCAATGTGTGTCCCAGCGCGCGGTGTTGCAGAGCGGCAGCATGTAGAAGGGATGGAACGAGATCATGCCGGCAAGGCCATCATAATAGCCTTGCGCCGCATGGATCGGCTTCGAGCCCCGCACCTTCTCTGCCGGCTCGCCGGTGAAGCGCAGCGTGCCATTGATGCCATGCTCCAGCATCGCCGCCTTGGTGGCGAGCAACCCGCCAAGGCTGCCGATGCCGAGTCCCGAATGCGGATCGGTGTGGCCGCCGGCCTGGAATCCCAGTCCTTCTCGCGGCTGCTTCACCGTCGCGGCGTCCTGGCAGTTGCCGGGCACGGCGTCATACTCGCCATACATGCCGATCACCGGGCCGTCGCCATTCGTCCAGTGGGCGCAGAAGGCCGTCGGCATGCCGCCGGAGCCTTCCTCGACCGAGAAGCCTTCGCGCTTCAGCCGCTCGACATACCAGGCCGCCGACTGGTACTCGCGCCAGGCGGTTTCACCGAAATCGAAGATGGTGCGCGTCCAGGCCGAGAGCAGCGGCTGGATGCTGTCGATCGTGGCAAGCGCGGTTTCCTGCGCCGAGGTTGTCACCGGTTTGTCCATCCCTCAAAGAAAGCAGTGAAGCGGCTCATCAAAAAGTGATATGTTTTCCCGGCTCGTGCAAATTCGGTTCACCTGAGGCCCTTTGCGAATACCGTCCACGCAGGCGCTGCGCGCCCTCGACAGTTTTGCCCGTCACGGCAGCGTATGGCGCGCCGCCGACGAGCTTCACCTTACCCGCAGCGCCGTCTCGCATCAGCTTCGGCTGCTCGAACGCGACCTCGGCTTCGATCTCCTGCAGCGCATCGGCAAGGGTGTGGCGCTGACGCCGCGCGGCCAGCGCTACGCGGCCGATGTCAGGAAGGCGCTGACCGTGCTCGGTGACGCGGGGACGCAGAACAACGGCGCCGGCGTCGGCGGCTCCTTCGCCATCTCCTGCCCGCCGGGATTCGCCTCGATGTTCCTGTGCACCCATATCGGCGAGTTCCAGCAGATGTATCCGGATGTGGCGCTGTCGGTGCTGACGCCGCGGCGGCTCGACGACGTCTCAAATCCGGATGCCGACGCCTTCATCGCCTTCGGCGTGGGCAACTGGCCCAACCGGGCCGTGGAGCTGTTGTGCGAAGTCTCCTTCACGCCGCTCTGCAGCCCGAGATTGCTCAACAAGGTGGGCGGCTTTTCCAAACCCGCCGACGTGCTGCGCGCCAGTCTGCTTCATCTCAGCGACACCGAGGACTGGGCGCGCTGGCTGGCGCTATCCAAGGTGGAAAATCCCGATACCGAAGGCGGCATCTTCTTTTCCGACATGAACCTCGTCTTCTCGGCGGCGATCGCCGGCCAAGGGATTGCGCTCGGCGATGAGCTGACCGGCCGTCAGGCGTTGAGCGAAGGCCGGCTGGTCAAGCCGTTCGAGGCGACCGTCCCCTCGCCGCGATCCTATTTCCTCGTCTTCGAGCACGCCAAGGCGGGGCACCCGGTGCTCAACGCCTTCGGCGACTGGCTGAGGGCGAAGCTGTCGGAGAGCAGGGTTTAGATTGAGTGCTGCCGCCCCCTCCGGTCGTCATCCTCGGGCTTGACCCGAGGATCCATGCCGTGACGTTGGCCGAAGGGTGCGGCGGGCGAGAATTCTGGACCGTTGCAACGCTCGTATGTAACGGCATGGATTCCAGGGTCTACGCGCGTCGCTTCGCTCCTTGCTCCGCCCCGGAATGACGACGGCACGAATGCTTTGGCTAATCGCGAACGTTGATGAGCGCGCCTAACTCCCGTAACCGCTGCCACGCCGGTCATGCCCACCCGTGAATCAAATTTGCCGAACAGGCGAAAACTATTCGGTTGCGGTGAGCCGCAGCCATGCCTACGATTTCATCGGGAACTGAGGAAAGAGCCAGGATGCAGCAACCCGGCCGGGCCGCAGAAATCAAAGCGAACGGGATCGGCAAGAGCTTCGGCTCGTTCCGGGCGCTGGACAATCTGTCGCTCGATATCGGCCGCGGCGAGTTTCTCACCCTGCTCGGCCCCTCCGGCTCCGGCAAGACCACTTTCCTGATGATCCTCGCCGGCTTCGTGCAGCCGAGCGAGGGCAAGCTTTTCAGCGATGGTGTCGACATCACCAACCGCCCGGCGGAGCAGCGTGCCGCCGGCATGGTGTTCCAGGGCTATGCGCTGTTCCCGCATATGAGCGTGGAACAGAACATCGCCTTCCCGCTCAAGGTGCGCAAGAAATCCGCCTCGGAAATCAAGAGCCGTGTCGGCGAGATGGTCGAGCGCGTCGGGCTGAAAGGCCACGAGAAGAAACTGCCGGCACAGCTTTCCGGCGGCCAGCAGCAGCGCGTGGCGCTGGCCCGCGCGCTGGTGTTCGAACCGGGGGTGCTGCTTCTCGACGAGCCGTTCTCTGCGCTCGACAAGAGCCTGCGCGGCCAGATGCAGGCCGAGATGAAGAGGCTGCACCAGGAGACCGGCACGACTTTCGTCTTCGTCACCCACGACCAGAGCGAAGCGTTGGCGCTGTCCTCGCGCGTCGCCATCTTCAACCATGGCAAGCTGTTGCAGGTCGGCAGGCCGGACGAAGTCTACGACCGGCCGGCGAATCGCTTCGTCGCCGAGTTCCTGGGCGAGATCAACATGCTGCCGGTAAAGGGCGTGCGCCCCGCCGACAATGGCGCCACCGGCCTCTGCGAAGACCGCGCGGTCAACATGCGCTGCAAGGCGGAGGCGATCAAAGGCGACGCCATCCTCGCCATCCGCCCCGAGGACATGTCGATCGCGCCGGAGGCGTCGGTCAACGAGAACGGCATCGCCGCGACCGCTGTCGCCTCGACCTATCTGGGTGCCGCGACCAAGCTCGACCTCACCACGCGCCAGGGCGCCAAGGTCACCGTTTCGGTGCCGAACGAGGTTGCGGCCTCGGCTCTGAGCAAGGGCAATTCCGTCTGGCTGACCTGGCCGGCGGAGAAGGGTTTCCTCCTTCCGGACGGAGGACAATGAGCGCTGCTGCGGCCTGAAATCGCCGCAGCAGCTTCCGGATCAAATCAACGACAACAAGGGGAACTGACATGAGCGATACAAAGAAACAGACCATCGAATCGCTGGCAGAGCGGACCAAGCGCGGCGAGATCTCACGCCGCCAGTTTGCGCAGCTCGCGGGCCTCGTGCTCGCCGGCACGCCGCTGCTGTTGCGCTCGAGCGGCGCCTATGCCGAGACCAAAGGGCTGGTGCTGGTGAACTGGGGCGGCGACGCCATCACGGCTTACGACGCCGCTTACGGCCAGGCCTTCACCAAGGACACTGGCATTCCGGTCAAGATGGACGGCTCGGGCCCGACCGAAGGCGCGATCGCCGCGCAGTTCAAGAGCGGCGCGCCGACCTGGGACCTGGTCGACGTCGACCCGTTCTCGGCCATCACGCTCGGCGGCCAGGGCATGCTCGAGGCGATCGACTACAAGATTGTCGACAAGAGCAAGATGCGGCCGGGCTTCGGTTGGGAGTACGCCGCCTCCACCTACTTCTTCTCCTATGTGATCGCCTACGACTCGCAGAAATTCGGCTCCAACGCGCCGACCGGCATGGCCGACTTCTTCGACGTCAAGAAATTCCCCGGCAAGCGCTCGCTCTACAAATGGGGCGTGTCGAGCTGGGAAGCAGCCCTTCTCGCCGATGGCGTGGCGCCCGCCTCGCTCTACCCGCTCGATCTGAAGCGAGCGCATGACAAGATCGCCGCCTTCAAGGAAAACGTCGTCTCCTATTGGGGCGGCGGCGCCGAGAGCCAGAGCGTGCTGCTCAACGGTGAGGCCTCGATGGCGATCGTGTGGTCGACCCGCGCCTCGCTGATCGAGCAGGACTCGGGCGGCCAGATCAAGTTCATCTGGGACCAGGGCCTGATCTCGCCCGGCGCGCTGGCGGTGCTCAAGAACAACCCCGGCGGCAAGGACGCGGCAATGAAGTTCATCGCCAGCACCCAGGATCCGCAGAAGGAACTTGTGATGTTCGAAAAGCTCGGACAGGGCCCGGCGAACCCGGCGACCGACGCGCTGATCCCCGCCGACAAGAAGCGCATCAACCCGGTGGATCCGGCGAACATGGCGAAGCAGATCCCGCTCGACATGGAGTGGTACGCCAAGAACTACGGCGCAGCGCTCGACGAATACACCAAGATCATCTCGGCCTGACCAGCCCGAGAACTTCTTGGCGATGAGAGGCACCCTCTCCGACAGGGCGGGCGCGGCGCTGCTGATGGCGCCGCTGCTCCTGTTCCTGATCCTTGCTTATGCTTGGCCGTTCCTCGGCGTGGTGAAGTGGAGTTTTACGCTTCCCACGCCCGGGCTCGGCCAGTACCACGCTTTGCTCACCGACGAGCTGGTGCAGTCGGTGTTCATCCGCACGCTGCGCATCGCGGCGATCGTCACTCTCGTCTCCGTCACCGCCGCTTACGCCATCACCGTGGTGTGGGTGCGCGGTTCACCCGTGCAGCGCGTGTTGGCCGAATTCTGCATCCTGGTGCCGTTCTGGATCTCGGTGCTCACCCGCGCCTTCGGCTGGGTGGCGCTGCTCTCCAATCGCGGCCTGATCAACACCTGGCTGCAATCGATCGGCTTCATCTCGGAGCCGCTGACCCTGGTGCGCAACGAATTCGGCGTCATCGTCGGCATGTCGCACTTTTTGATCCCCTTCGCGGTGTTCCCGCTGGCGTCCGCCATGCGCAGCCTCGACGAGCGCGTGCTGCTCGCGGCGCGCGGCCTTGGCTCCAGCCGCATGCGCACCTTCTGGACGGTGTTCGTGCCGATGACGCGCTCCGGCATCATCGGTTCGGCCATGATCACCTTCGTCTTCTCGCTGGGCTTCTTCGTCACGCCGGCAATCCTTGGCGGCGGCCGCAGCGTGATGATTGCGGAGCTGATCTATCTGCGCATCTTCCAGAGCCCGGACTGGGGGCTCGGCGCGGCGATCAGCTTCGTGCTGGTGGTGTTCGTCGGCGCGCTGATGGCGCTTCTGTTCCGCTACGTCAAACCGAAGCAATTGGTGTAGCCAAGATGCCGACCTACCGTCCCGGCCCCGTCTCGCTCCTCCTCGCCGTGCTGGTGGCGCTGTTCCTCCTGATGCCGCTGCTTGCCGTCATCCCGGTGTCATTGACGCCGAGCCGCATGCTGACCATGCCGACGGGTGAATTGTCGCTGCGCCACTACCGCTCGCTGATCGAGGATCCACGCTGGCTGGAGTCCATCCTGCTGTCGATCCGGATCGGAATCGTCAGCAGCATCCTTTCCACGGTGCTTGCCCTCACCTTCAGCCTCGGCGTCTGGATGTTCCAGCCGCGCTTCACCGCGGCTCTTGTCGGCTTCGTGCTGCTGCCCATGGTGGTCCCCCCGGTGGTTTCGGCGGTGACGCTCTATTTCCTGCTGACCTCGGTCTCCGGCCTCACCTCGTTCTTCGGCTATGACACGTGGCTGGGTGTCGCCATGGCGCATTCGGTGATGACGGTGCCATTCGCCACGGTGCTCATCCTGGTGTCGCTCAGCCAGCTCGACCGGCGCATCGACCTTGCCGCGCGCGGGCTTGGCGCCGGCGTGTGGGAGCGCGCGACGCGCGTCATCATGCCCAACATCAAGTTCGGCATCGTCACCGCCGCCCTGCTATCCTTCGTGCTTTCCTGGGAAGAAATCGGCGTGACGCTGTTCATCACTTCGGTGAATGCGATCACCCTGCCGCGCTTGATGTGGATGGGCCTGCGCGACAACATCGACCCCGCCATCGCGGCGCTTTCGGTGATCCTGATCGTCATCACTGTGCTGGTGCTGGCGGTGAGGAGCGTGATCACCAGACAGAAGGCGTCGCCGTAGAGCGGTGCGTTCACGAAAACGGCGGACCGTTCTCTCTCTTGACGCGGCCCATGCGGGAACCCGCCCACACCTTCCTGGAATTGCCCTGGGAATTGCCCGGTCCAGAAACGAAAGAGGCTCGCCAGGAGCGGCGAGCCTCTTTGCGGTGCCGAAGTGGAAGCTCGGCACCGTCATGATCCGGGGGTGTGGATCGACTCAAAATCTAGCCAACAAGGCTCAGCCGGGCGACTTACAAATCCGTAATCTCCGGTCGGCCTGTATGCCCAACCGGCAAGAAAAGCCTGTTCTATCAGCGGCTTGTCGAGAGCATCCGACATAGAGACGGCGCTTGTCAAAGAAATGTGATGAACCATCTGTCCGGCCGGCGGGACGGCGAAGCGGCTTGTAAAAGCAGGGGAACCGGGCGGCGTCGCGACGCGGCCCGGTTCATTGCAGTCTGCGCTATCAAGGCGCCGCACCGGACGAAGGCCCCCGGGCCCGTCCGTGCGTGGCAGTCCGTTCAGGCGGCTTGCGGCCGCCGCATCCTCTCGACGAAGGCCTGCCGTGCCGGTCCGGCAAGCGGCTTGTCCGTGGCCAGCAGGCCATCGAGCAACGCCAGAAGTTCGCGCGCTGCCGAAGACTTGCAGGAATAATAGACCATTTGACGATCACGGCGGGTTTCTACAAGGCCAAACCTGCGCAGTTTGGCCAGGTGTTGCGACAGCGCTGATTGGCTGAGTTCGACCTTGTCGGCGAGCACGCCGACAGAGAGTTCGCCCTCGGCAAGGTAGTTCATGATGAGCAAACGCTTTTCGTTGCCCATCACCGCAAGAAAGGCTGCCGCGCTCTCTGCGTTGGCGGTAAGTTTCTTGGTAACCATCGATTTCCCCATGGTTCATGCTCTTCCGAAGGCCATGGGGGCAATGGCTTCAGAATTCCAGAGCGTGATGAGCCTGCCCCGGTTTGGACGCGGGACCTGCCCTGCTTCTTTTCGACCAGAACCCCTTCGTAACCCGGTTGCCACCACGTCGGAGTCGCTGGTCTCGGACAAAACGCGCGGCGTTTTTTCGGGCTCAAGTCAATGCAGACTCGGAAAAATTCCGCGCTGCTAATACGTATCAGCGCAGCGCTCGTTCGGCAAGGATATAACGAGGCCGGCAAAACAGCGGCCAGCCTCAGGCAAGAGCGGCGTCAGCCGAAGCGCATGGCAAGGACACCTAGCAGCGACTCACGCCCAATCTTGAAACATGCTAATATTAGCCGGGCAAAAAAGGAGCCCGGCTCAAGGAGGAAGCCATGTCCATCGCGTCCAATGCCCGCAACACATTCACTCCCGACGAGACGGCCATGCTTGGCCGTGTCTATGAGAACGGCAGCATCGAGGGCGAGACCACCGAGCAAAAGGAAGCACGCGCCTCGCGCATCCTGGCCAATTACATGGCCGGCATCACCGACGAGGCGGAGTTGATCGAGCTTTCGCGCAGGCCGCTTGGAAGATGAGCAACGTGGTCCGCCCACGCGAGGCGGCTTCACGGTAAGTTGACGTTCCGGCCCGGAACCCAACGGCAGAATATCGTGTTCCGACGTGTTCGGGAGGTTTCGCGATGATCCAAGGATGGTTCTCCAGGCCCGTTGAAGTCGCCGTCGGCCTTTCCGGGTCGATCCGCCACATCTCCAACGCCGAACAAGCCGCTGAGCTGCTCACCGGCCAATGGCGCGATGCCGGCAGCGCGCTGCATGGCGAGGCGCTGCGGGCCTGCCGCCGCGCGATCCGCGGCGATGTCACCGCCGACGCCGCAAGGGAGGCCTTTGTCGCCGCCGCGCGCGAAGCGCATGTGCTGGTTGAATAAGGCATGGCGGCGCCTGTTGCACGCGCCGGCCTGTCGATAGATAGGCATCGACGAGGCATGAGGGGTCTTCCCGCGTGTCATCAGGCCGGCAATTTCAATAGGGTCTCCCGTGCCGGGTGGGCCTAATGACTTTGGCCATGTGATTTCGGCCCTACAGACACTTGTATCGGCCAGTCACGAGGTCGTTCGAATGGGTCCCTGCCGGTCATGAAATTTTTCGGAACCTAACGCACAATGATTGGTTAGTGCGCGGGTCCACAATTGTGGACCCGCATCGGGCACCATCCGGCGCCGATTGCTTCTCAAAAAAGACGATCATAAGAACGGAGGAAGTGATGAACGATGTCTGGTTTTCCGAGCCAGTCGTGATCGATTTCCAGCCAAACGGCCAACGTAAGGTATCGAGCTGCTTCGAGGCGATGGAATGCCTCGACCAACGTTGGCCGGGACAGGCGCGCGACGGCGCCTGGCGCTCGGCGAGCCGCGTCTGCCGTGACGCGCTTGACGGCCTGCGCAGCCCGGTGGAAGCCCGCAAGACGCTGCGCAAGGCGGCCAAGGTCGCCGGGCTGCTGGCGTAGACTCGATTTTGCATGGCGTCCAGTTGGGACGTTGCCAAGCCCGTCGCGGTTTCCCATTGCCGCGGCGGGCTTCCATTTTCAATACAGGGGAAGTTACGGCCGGCGCATACTGCGGAACGCGTTCAAGCACGCATCCCCTGGGGTACATGAAAACGCCGGCCGCTGGGCCTAGGGGCTGCCTGACGGGTTCAGGCCTTTCCATTTCGGCGAGTCGGGCGCCGGGCCGCAACGTGAGCGCCGGAGCATGGTGAACGCACGGTTACTATCCACAGCGCATGATCAGTCGGGCAAGCAGGCGGAGAAGGGCCTGGTCAGGCGAAACCGCCAAGCACTTCCGGAAACTGGACCGCCATCGCGCCTTCATCCGCCTGCCTGGCATAGATCGCGTGCATCCTGCTGCCGTCATATTTGGCCCTGCGGCGCTGCACGTCCTTGCCGAACAGGCCGGCAACCGCGTCGAAGCGCCGGAGGAAGCGCTTCACCACGCCGCGTTCGAAGGGTATGCGCTGCTCGAAAGGCCTGCCCCAGGGCGTGTCCCTTGCCAGATCCCGCCAGATGCGCAGCGCTTCCAACTCGACCCCGACCTGATTGCCCCACGGCTTGCCGCCGGCGAAATGCCTGGCCCAGGCTTGCGAGAAGCGCAATTCTCCGAGCGACTGCAGGTTCCAGTTTGGATGCATCGTCTGCCATTTGCCCTCGAAGGCGACGTTCAGTGCATTTTGGTCGTTCATGCTTCCGTCAATAGCCGTCTTTCGCGTGCGCTCCAGCAGCGCATTCTCCCGGACAGCGTTCATATCGAAGACGACGACGCCGGAATTGAAATATGGCGCGCCTGGCGCCAGCTTGAGCTTCTGCCGGTAAGAGGGCCGGAAATACATGTAGTCGTCGTGAGCGGCGAGCAGTGGGGCGCGCAGCCGCTGCCTGGCTAGGTCATTGATGTCCCGGTTGAAGAGAACGTCGCAGTCCGTGTATGCGATGCGGTCATACGGCTCGAAAACCGGAAGCCGGTCGGCGAAAAGCCGAGTGTAAGCGGCAATGCTGTAGGTTCCGAAGCGAAAGCCGAAATTCGTCATGAAGTCGGCGACATCGACCAGCTCGACCTTGCCTTCCAGCAGATGCCGGGCGACTTCAAGATCCGCCTGGCTCGCGCCGGTGTAGAGCAGAAAGCCGTCGATCGGGGTGGAGACATCCAGTATCCGGCGCGCCGTCAGGCAGGCATATGGAAAGTAGCCGGCATCCGTCGCCAGGAAGAAACACGACTTCATCGTTCCGCTAACTGCCCGTCATTTCGTTGCGGTGCCTGCCACAGAATGCCTCTCGATGAAAGTCTCGATCGGGCCGGTTAGGGCGGCCGCCTCCGCTTTGATTTTCTCATCGTCCCAATGCCACCATTGGATGGTGAGCAGTTTCGAGATGACGTCCTGCGAAAAGCGGTATCTGATCAGTCTTGCCGGCGAGCCGCCGACAATCGCGTAAGATGGCACGTTCTTCGTGACAACCGCCCCTGCCCCGACGACAGCGCCGTCGCCGATCTCGACGCCCGGCAAAATCATGGCGCCGTTGCCGATCCAGACATCATTGCCCACGGTGATGCCAGCCGGCTTGCTGTTTTCCGCGATCGGCTCCGGCTGCTTCAGCAGCCGGCTGTAAATCGGAAAGGTGGTAGCGCTCGCGGTTGGATGCTGGCCGGAGCACATGAAAACCACCCGGCCGGCAATCGAGCAGAAGGCCCCGACTCTCAGCGGAGCATCCTTGGAGGGAAACATGATCTTGCGCCATGTCACGCCGTAAGTGTGGCGGCCAACCGTCACATGCTCCGGCAACTTGGAGCGTGCGTCCTTGAACCATCTGGAAATCGTCGACATCTGCAAACCTCAGCGGCAGCCGTGCAGCGACATAGCCGCTGTTGGATATAACCTACAAGCCCAGGGAACTGGCTCTACGCACCTTGGCCGGTTCGTGAGGCTGTCAGGCGGAAGGTGGTCCGGCAATGAGACCTCTTGGAATGCAAGTCGCAGTCAGCTACTGACAGCGTTGCCCAACATCCAGTGTTGGGACTGGCCGATTGAGAAGATCATGGAGGAAAAGGCTGCGATCGATTTACCTGCTGAGGAATTCGTAAGGCGATTTGAGAGAACGGGTGACGCATGAAATGCTTGGTAATCAACCTTGATCGATCAACTGACAGGTTGAACCAGGTAACCTCCGAATTCGCGAAGATCGGCATCGCTTTTGAGCGCGTTGCGGCGGTCGATGTGTCCAGCGAATCCCCGAATTTTCCTGCCGCTCGCCGCCTCACCAAGCCAGAGATTGCATGCTTTCTCAGCCATCGTAAGTGCTGGCAAATGATCGCAGATAGCGCCGAGCAATACACCGCAATCTTTGAGGATGACGTCGTTTTCAGGCGCGATGCCGGACCGTTCCTGTCCAATGACAGTTGGGTCCCGCGCGATGCCGACATCGTCAAGCTCGAGACGTTCTTCGGTCAGGTCAGATTGGCGCGCCTTGCGTCCATTGGGAACGGCCATTCGATTGGCCGGCTGGTCGGCGAACATCTCGGTACGGCCGGCTATGTCATTTCCAAGGCTGCGGCTGAAAAGCTGCTTCAGCGGACAAAGCGCCTGAAGGAACCGGTCGATCTCGCATTGTTCAGCCCGAATTCGCTGATGTGCGCCCGCAACACGACCTATCAGGTGACACCGGCTCTTTGCGCACAGCACCGTTTTCTTTCGGAACGAAATACGATGCCGACGATCATCCAAACGGCACCGCATCACCCCAAAAGCGTAACCACGAAAGTTCGTGGGGAATTGTCGCGGCTGTTCGCCCATTGCCGAAACGGAACCTTTTGGCGAACCCAGAGGGTCGATTTGAGTCTGGGCTGGACGCCTGACGCACGTCCCGCTGGCCGATCTTCACAAAAGCTAAAGCCCCGTGGTTGACCTAACGTCGCTAGGTCAGCGAAATTCGAGTTGCTTGATTTCTCCGCGGCTTTGAGCAAAGGGGGCATGCGAAGGCCCGCCGATTGCCGGCCGCCTACGAGAACCAGCATGGCACTCAAACTAATAGCCGACGGGCTAAGCAAAAATCGATTGGTCATCCAGCTAAAGGCGCTCAGAAACGAGTTCGCCTATAAAGGCTTCGAATATCGAGGGCGTGCGTCTGGGCGCCTGCTTGCAAAACAGTTGCACGACGCTGGGGTGTCGCGCGTGTGCATCACGGTCGCCTTCAACGTGCCCTGGGTGATCGATGCTTTGACGAAGGCGTGGGAGATGCATTCGCCAGGGATGACGCTGGTCGTCGTCGACAATTCTACGAAGGCAGAGGCGAGAGCGGCCATCGCACAGATCTGCAAGATGCGCGGCGTGCCCTACCTTGCCTTGCCGATGCGGGTCGAAAAGCACCTGTCGAGATCGCATGGAACTGCGATCACCTGGGCGTTCCACAACATCGTGCGCCATCTGAAGCCGGAGTTCTTCGGCTTCATCGATCACGACTGCTTCCCGGTCGTGGCGTTCGATATCCCGTCCAAGCTGGCCGGCAAAGCCGTGTATGGCCGCAGGGCATACGGCACCGAAAATCACGTCTATAAGGCCAAGCCGGAGGATCGGCACTGGAATTTGTGGGCAGGCTACTGCTTCTACCGGTTCTCCGCCGTGGCCGCCTATAAACTGAATTTCGAACCCCGCATAAATCTCGGCCTCGACACCGGCGCAGCCAACTGGGGGATCCTCTATTCGAAACTTGCCGAGGCGGATGTCGCCGTGGCAACCGTGGAACAGCGGCCGATGACAATGGCCGGCGCGGTCGGGCACCACGAGTTCATCGACGGCGCCTTCTTTCACCTCGCCGGCGTGTCATACCCCGAAAGACCGGGCTATCACCATCGAACGGCGGAGCACCGGGAAATGCTCCGGGATTATGTGTGGAACACTTATCTGGGCGGCCCGGCCGGGCAGGCCGTGAGCGATTTCTGAAGGCCGACCGCCGCGCCCTTAGACGGCCAATGCTCTGTCAGCGAGCTACCCGATCACTGGCAAACGTATTACGCGGCATGAAGGGTCGGTATAGCGCTCACATCGGCGTGCCAGGCATCATAGGCCGCCTGCATGCGAAGCCAGATTGCAGCGCCGTCGCCGAACATTTTTCCGAGCCGAGCCGCAACGTCCGGCGAAACCGGCTTCCGTTCGCGGGTGATATCGTAGAGTTGCTGTCGGGAGATTCCGAGTAGCCTGGCAATTTCCACCTTGGTCTTTTGGAACCGGTGGCACGATCGAAGGGCTAGTGCACGCCGCCACCAGTAAGACAACGCCGGTTGATGCAGACGAAATGGCGCTCGTCGATAGCGCCGCTTCCTTCGGTCTGAAGAAGCTTACATGGGCGAATCTGAAGGCGACGCTCAAGACGTACTTCGACACGCTTTACCTAAGCTCGACCTTGGCGCGCCGTGAATCCCTTACCGCTAATCGCACTTACTATGTGCGCACGGATGGCAACGACAGCAATACCGGTCTCACCAATACGAGCGGCGGAGCCTTCCTGACTATTCAGAAGGCGCTAAACGTCGTTCTCGGCAAGCTCGACCTCTCTGGATTCAATGTAACGGCTCAGGTTGCGGCTGGCGCCTACACCAGTGCCATCGGCTTTGCATCTCCGCAGGTCGGCGCGGGGAATATTACAATCCTTGGTGAGGATGTGCTGCGTGCGCAATTTCCCGATGGCATGCCGGACGATAAGAAGCCGCCGCGACTCGTCCCGAAGAGGATTATTGTCGACCGATTGCAGTCGGCAGGACTGTTGGAAGCGGCGAGAGCAGCGATTGACGCCGCTGACCTCCACACTCGCGAACGTTGGAACACGCGCACTGATATTTTTGCCAACGATCCGACAGCACTTCAGATGTGTGAGGTGATCGGGGCTGACCCCGCCGTCATATTTGCCCCGTAGATCAGATCACGAAGCGGCCTTTCGATCAGCCAATAGCTTAGCGTTGCCACAATCGTGGTCAGCAACAGAAAAACCGCCATCAACAGAAGGCCGGTCAGAACGCTCGGTTTGTATTGTAGTAGCCAGTACAGCAGCGGCAGGTGCCACAGATAGACGGAGTAGGAAATCGTTCCGAAGAACCTGGCGGGACCGCAACCGAGCGTCCAAGCTGCCAAGGGCGAGGTGGCTGTCGCAAGGACCAAAACGGGCATCAGAAGCATATAAGCGGGAGACTGCCATATCGCCGTTCCGCCAAGCCCGAGCGCCCAATTGATCTCGGGGAAACTCAGCACATAGCCAACCATGGCTATCACAAAGAGCCAATTCATGCCGCCAGCGGTTTTTGGATCGAGCACCGCGGCGGCAACCCCAATAAGGAAGAACGGCAAATACTGAACGACAACAGGTGTCTGCGGGAAGTGCAGGAAGACAATCACCGAGATCACCAAGGCCAGCCAGAGAAGAGCAGTCTTTCCCCAAGCCGCATATCCGGCCCATACAAGCGGGAACAGGAGATAGAATTGCACCTCAGCGGCCACCGTCCAAAGAATGCTGTCTCCTCTGACAAAGAGGGCGTGGCGGGCCAAATTCTCATGGTTTATCGGGGGCAACGGCCACGACGAGCCGTTCACTAAGAAGAGTGCGAAAGCAAGTGCGACGAAGATCAAATACAGCGGCACGACCCGCCCGACGCGGTGTCGGTAAAAGCGCGTAATTTGCTCTGCTCGGAGTGGCCTACTGAGATAAAGATGCCCCATCAAAAAACCTGACAGAACAAAGAACACCATCACGCCAACTTGGCCCGACAGGCCAAGAAGCTCTTTGTATTGTCTAGTCACCAGCGTGCAATGGGAAACGGCGACGGTATAGGCGGCCAGACCTCGAAGGCCGTCCAGCGATCGAAAGTACCTTCTACCCTCTTCCACTACGAGTCCCCGCTCAGATCTTTCTAACTCCAACGCAATATGCGTTCAACTCTTCATGCGAGGTTCTGGACGTTTTATTGTGGATATTTGCCGCTTTGGGACAGTCACCTAGCCGCATACTCAGCAGCCTTTTTGGCTCGATACTCAGCTATCGCCCTTAACTGCTTCGGGGTCGCATCGCCCGGATCAAACTCTTTGACGTCCTCGCCAGCGGCACGGCGGCGCTCTTCGTCCTCAATCTTCTTTTCCAGGCGCTTGCCGAGCCGAGTACATTGACCGGCACGGCAGGCCGCGCATCTATCTGAGGCGGCCAGGCTCGCCGCAGATCGCGCTGCCTACCCCGCTGTACTCGCAAGAGTTCTGGACGGCCTATCATGCCGCGATGGCGAACGAGCCCGTAAAAGCCAGCCGCCTGAAGCCGGGATCCGTTGCTGCGGCGGTGCATGGCTAATACAGCAGCATAGAATTCAAATCCCTCGCTGGGACGACACAGGCTGTATACCGCGGCGTGCTCGACCGCTTCATTGCCAGTAAGTACGGCGCTGGCCCGATCGCTGGCCTGCAGGCCAAGCACGTCAACGCAATCATCGATGAGATGGCGTCGACGCCGGCCGCTGCATCGAACTTCAGAAAACGGCTTTCCGCCGTTATGGACTACGCCGTTTCGGCTGGAATGCGGGCCGACAATCCCGTGAAGGACGCCAAGCGCATTCGATATGAATCGGATGGTCACAGAAACTGGACGGAAGAGGACATTTCCGCTTACCGCAAGAAGTGGAAGATGGGCACGCCTGAGCGTCTAGCGATGGAAGTGCTGCTCCACACCGGCCTACGCAGGTCCGATGCGGTCAGAATCGGATGGAAACACGTCGCTGGCGGAAGAATTGAGATCACTGCGCAAAAAACTGGCGCCGAGTTGTCTATTCCGATACGTGCCGAACTGATAGGCTACATCAGGGTGATGCGTTCATTGCCAAGACGGGAGGCGCGGCACGGTCAGAGAAGGCCTTTAGCGCTTACATTTCCGAGGCTGCGGCCAAGGCCGGCTTGCCGGAAGGATCGTCCCCACACGGCTTGCGCAAGGCGGCTTGCCGTCACTGGCAGAGGCTGGCTGTTCGGCACGCCAGATCATGGCGATAACCGGTCACACCGACATGCGGGAAGTCGAGCGCTACTGTCGCGAGGCCGAGAAAAAGTTACTTGCCGATGCCGCAATGGCGAAGCTTGACGATCGTTTTGATGTCCAGAAATTGCCTAACCAACCGGACAAGTTAGGCAATACAGACGATAACGCGTTGAATTTCCTAGCAGAAAAAGCACTTGGCGATCCCGGCAGGATTCGAACCTGCGACCATCGGCTTAGAAGGCCGGTGCTCTATCCAGCTGAGCTACGGGACCGTCGGCCGGCCGGGCCGGCTGCTGCGTTACGCCAAGCGATGCATGACTCGTGAAGTCAGTGCGTCCAGGGCGTCCTGCGGTCATAGCGGAAATTGTCCGAATAGGAAATCTGCCGGCGCTTGGCTTCCTTCGGCTCTTCGACGCGATAGGCGATCTTTTCCTTCTCGGCATAAGCCACCGCTTCTTCCTTCGTCTCGAAGGTGAGCTTCACCTGGCTCAGCATGTCGCCCGAGGTTGTGTAGCCCATCAGCGGGTCGATCTTCTTGCGCTGGGCGGGATCGAACTCCAGCACCCAATGTCCGGTCTTGGCCTTGCCGGATTGCATCGCGGTTTTAGCTGGACTGAAAATGCGCGCGGACATGACCACCTCTTTGCTGCCCGACGATCGGGCACCCTGTTCGGCGCGCCACCCTTGAGCACCCTGTCGGGAGCCTGAAAATCTCGCGCCAACCCGTCATTACTGTGCAATGGCCGCGGCGGCAAGGCCGCAGGCGCCCCTGCGCTCCCACGGCGCAGGGAACCTCGCCGCGACGGCGACATTATCGAAAGGTCGGGCGGCCGGGCCGGGCAAGCCTTGCCGCGAGCCCTCAATCAGAAGCGGACGTTTCGCCATGACCAATGCAATCGAACACACCGTCCTGCAGCTCGCCGTGCTTGTCGGCAGCCTGCGCGCCCAGTCCTTCAGCCGCAAGATCGCCAAGGCCTTGGCTGCCCGCGCGCCGGATTCGGTCCGCTGCCGCTTCATCGAGATCGGCGACCTGCCGCTCTACAACGAGGATCTGGACGGCGACGACCCGCCGGCGGCGTGGTCGGCCTTCCGTGCGGCGATGCTCGAATGTGACGCGGTGCTGTTCGTCACCCCGGAATACAACCGCTCGATCCCGGGCTGCCTGAAGAATGCGCTCGATGTCGGCTCGCGCCCGCCGGGCAAGAACGTGTTCAAGGGACTGCCCGCAGGCGTCGTCAGCGTCAGCCCAAGCAAGATCGGCGCCTTCGGCTCCAACCAGGCCCTGAGACAAACCTTCGTCTTCCTCGACATGCCGGTGATGCAGCAGCCGGAGGCCTATATCGGCAGTGTCGCGGAACTCTTGGACGGCAAAGGCGCGGTGACCAATGCCGAGACCGCCGCCTTCCTCGAGAATTTCATGGCCAGCCTGGAGACGTGGATCAGGGCGGTGCATCCTGGCGGCTCGTCCTTCGATGCCTTCATGAAGCAGCGCGAGAAGATCGCCGAGGACTATGTCAATGGCGATGCCTCCTCGCTGAAGGCGATCGTCACCCGCGCCGGACCGGCGACATTCTTCTCACCGCGCGGCGACCATCTCGAAGGCGCGGAAGCGGTTGCCGGCCGTTACGAACGCGATGCCGCAAGCTTCCACAAAGGCGGCAACACCGACCTCGAGGTGCTGCAAGCCTCGGCGAGCGGCGATCTGGCCTTCTGGAGCGGGTTGCAGCATGCCAAGGCGCGCATCGGCAAGAACGGCGAGGCTACCGAGATGACCTTGCGGGTGACGGAAGTGTTTCGGCTGGAGGACGGCGCGTTCAAGCTGGTGCATCGCCATGCCGACTCGGTTCATTAGCCGGCGCTCGCAAAATCCGCGACACAATGCCGGGGGGCCTTGCAACACGCACCTATTCCTTTTGGCCTGCGAGCGGCATACATCGGATACATGGTCGTGCCACTTGATGGCATGATGGCGACGACAAAGATACGAATGAGCGCGGATACGAAAGTCTCGCCGTCAGGGGCCGGCAAGCCAGCGATATTGGACGGCGCGATGGTCGTCGGCGGGGGCGCCGCCGGGCTTGCCGCCGCGCATGCGTTGACCAGGGCCGGCGTGACGACGCAGATCCTGGAGCGCGAGCAGAGGCTGGCCGAACCTTGGCACCGCCGCCACGACAATCTGCACCTCAACACGCATCGCGACCTCTCCTCATTGCCCGGCGTGTCCTATCCGGCGGGGACGCCGGCCTTCCCGCATCGCAGCGCCGTCGTGCGCCATCTCAACGAGTTCGCCGATACGCACCGGCTGCCGATCGCCTTCGGGGTGGAAGTCGACGAGATCGAATTCCATGGCGACCATTGGCTGCTGCGGACAAGCGAGGGCTTGAAGGCGGCGCGATATGTGGTGATCGCCACCGGACGGGACCGGCAGCCCTTCATCCCGGCCTGGACAGGCACGGAGGTTTTTTCCGGCAGGATCATGCATTCGGCCGATTTCGGAAAGGCAAGCGACTATGCCGGCAAGAAGGTGCTGGTCGTCGGCGCCGGCAATTCCGGCTTCGATGCGCTCAACCATCTTTCCCGCGTCGAGACCGGCCAGATCTGGCTCTCGGCGCGCAACGGACCTTCGCTGCTGCCCAAGCGCATCGGCAAGATCGCGGTCCACCGCATGTCGCCGCTCATGGCCAACCTGCCCACATGGCTCGCGGACGCGGTCATGGCGGCAACGCAGCGTCTGGTGTTCGGAGATCTGACGAAATACGGCCTGCCCCCTGCCCCGTCGGGCGGCGCCAGCCGGCTCGGCTCCGACTATACCGCGATCGCGGCCGACGACGGCGCGGTCGAGGCCATCAAGGCCGGGCGCATCATCGTCGTGCCGCAGCTGCGCGAATTCAGGCGCGACGGCGTCGTGCTCGACAATGGCCAGCGAATAGCGCCCGACATCGTCATCGCCGCCACCGGCTACCGCACCGGACTGGAACCGATGCTGGGCAAGCTCGGCGTGCTGGACGCCAAGGGCGTGCCGCTGTTCAACGGTGCCGTGAACAACCCGAAGCTGCCCGGGCTCTGGTTCACCGGCATGCGGCCCAGCATTCGCGGCTGCTTCGCCAACGCAACAATCCAGGCCGCGGCGATTGCCAGGAAGATCGCTGGTCTGAGGCGCTGAGCGCGCCACAAGGAACAGACAGGACGGTCGGTCGTTTGCCTTTCTCTGAGGAAAGGAAGCGAGATGCCGACGCCCGATGAGCTCGAAGCAAAATTCTGGAAAGCCCTGAAATCGGATATGACGATGATGATCGGGCTTGACGGCTCGAACATCATCCCTCGCCCCATGACGGCGCAACTGGAAGCCGAGGCCAGGGGCCCGATCTGGTTCTTCACCGCCAGGGAAACCGAGCTTGTGCTTGGACTTTCCTCCGGCAGCCAGGCAACGGCGACGTTTGTATCCAGGGGTCATGACCTTTTCGCAACGGTGCAAGGCCGGTTGCAGATCGATAACGACCGGGTCATGATCGACCGGCTGTGGAACCGCTACGTGGAAGCGTGGTTCGAAGGCGGCAGGGACGATCCGAAGCTGACGCTGCTTCGCTTCGAGCCTGAACAGGCCGAGATTTGGCTCGACGCCTCCAGCGTCGTCTCCGGTATCAAGATGCTGCTCGGCTACGATCCGAAGGAGGAGTACAAGGACAACGTCGCCAAGGTCGATCTCTAGGCTGCCTGGACAGCATCATCGGCCGGATCGAACCGCGCTCTGTTTTTGTGTTGCCTTCCGGGCGTGCGCCCCCTATACGCCGCGGGACGTCGGAGTGTAGCGCAGCCTGGTAGCGCACCTGATTTGGGATCAGGGGGTCGCGTGTTCGAATCACGCCACTCCGACCATCGCTTTTTCCCCAGCAAATAGCCGTGCCGATCTCGCGGCCCAGGGGCCTGACTAGAAGGGCTCTTCATCTTGGCAGCCGTGGTTGTAGCGATCCTGGACAGGGACAATTGGGACGCCAACACCGACATCATCGTCGTTGTGGATGTTTCCAGGCGGCGGCTGACATGGGTGCCGCGCGACCTGTGGTCTCCCCTCATAGGCGACCGTATCAATGCTGCCTTCGCCGTCGGTGGCGGCCGGCTGCTGCTCGATGCGCTCGCGCAATTGGGATTTGCCGCGCGAAGCGCGATCTGCCTCCGACGCGGCGCGACCGAGGCCGCGCTTGCCGGCGCCAGCGTCCGGGTGCCGATCCACGAGCCGCTTGATTTCTGGTACCCGCTGACGCCGACCAGCCGCCTGGAGGACGGGCGCCGGCAGGTCTCCTTTCGCCCGCCGAATGAAACGCTGTCCGGCGAACGGCTGCACCAGTGGATCGGCGCCCGCACCATGGTCGGCGGCCAGGGAACCGACTTCCGCCGCATGCGGCGCCAGATCGTGTTCCTGCGTGCGCTCATCGCCCAGGGTTTCGATTTCCGCCTCGCGCTGAGAGATCCGCAGCTGGTCCGGATCACCGGCGAGGATCCGCTGCCCCTCCTTGCCCGCGTCGGGGTCAATTGGCGCATGCAGGTGCATGACTGGGTGGACGACGCCGTCATCAACGGCAGGATGGTCCTGGTCCCGCGCAAGCCGAAGCCGTGGTGGCGGCGGCAGTTGCGCCGGTTGCGGGATGGGCTGAGGGGCAAGCGGACCTAGTGCATTCGACCACTAAAGCGCGTCGCGATCCTTCGGGGTCCCCACTTTCGGGAGACATGCCTTAGACGGTAAACCCGCCGGGCGAGTCCCCAACAACCTCGAGCCCGGCGAGCCTACAACCCGATCTGGAACGCGACCGGGGCCGGGATCAACCGGCACTGTCGGTGTTGCAAGACTGATGCCGGAAAGACTGTTCCGGAATGGGACGGCTACGCCCTCATGGTCCCACGGCCGCAGCTCGAACAATCCCCTCGCTTCCAACTTTGTCGCCGGTCTAGACTTCGGACAGAAGGGGGATTGTCGATGCCAGTTCTCGAGGCGCTGCTGTCGCTGATCGGTCCGGCCTACTTGGCCTATTACGGCTTCGCGGTTCCGGTCATGGTGGTCTGGGCAATTTTGTGCGCCGCCCTGTGGGTCTGGAACAACCGGCCGAACAAGCGGCAGAACGGCGTCGCCCGGGCGCGATCCGCCGGCCTGATGGTCTTCGTCCTTGTCGCCGCCTGTTACATCGCGGCGCATACGGGGGTGTATCTTTTGGCTCGGCACCTGGCCGGGCTATGGGCGTGAGGACGCGCCTTCTCCCCTTCTTGTAGGAGAAGGGGGGAGTCCTAGAGCGTTTCACCGTTTCACGAAAACACGGCGAACCGCTCTATCCCTTTGTTTTGACGCAATTCCGCACGAAAACCGCTCACACTTTTCCTGGAATTGCTCTAGATATCGAACTCGCCCTGCCCTTCGTCCATGGCGCTGACCGTCTCGGCCGCGAGCGCCCGGGTGATCGGCGTCTTGCGCTCAAGCGCGGCGCGGTCGAGGCGCTCGACGACACGCATGGCGGTGCCGAGCGAACGCTCGATGCGGCGCACCAGATATTGCACCACATGCGGCTCGACCTCGACCTGGCGGTCGGCGAACAGCTTTGTGATGACGCCGGCAAGGAGCAGATCGTCCGGCTCGTGGATCTCGACCGTCGCCGCCGCTTTCAGCCGCGAGACGAGATCCGGCAGCGCGACGCGCCAGCCCGAGGGGAAACGCCGCGCCGTAAGCAGCAGCGTCGAGCCCGCGCCGCGCACTTCGTTGATCAGGTGGAATAGGCCCTGCTCATCGATAGCCGCCTTGTCGATATCATCGATGAGCGCCGGCCTGATGCCCAGGCCGGCGATGTGCTCGCCGATCCGGCCTGGCTCGACGGCGACGGCATGCGCCCGCTCCTGCCATATCCGTGCGAGATGCGTCTTGCCCGAGCCGGGCGGCCCGGCCAGCACGACCACCGCCGACGGCCAGTCCGGCCAGCGGTCGATCAGCGATGCCGCTTGCGCGTTGGTGCGCGAGACGACGAGCTCGTCGCGCGAATAGCCGGTGCCGTGACCGAGATCGAGCGGCAGCTGGCGCGGCATGTCGGTTCGCTCGCCGGCCACGTCAGCCACGCGGCTTCGCGCGATGGCCGCCACCGCGATCGGCTGGCAAAGGCGGTACAGGCTCTGTGGCGCGACCCTTGTAAAGCGGAGATTCGAGATAGCGGGCGATGGCGAAACGCACCAAGACGGCAATCGCCGCCGAGGCCGGCACGGCAATCAGAAGTCCGACGAAGCCGAACAGCGCGCCGAAGGCAAACAGCGAGAACATCAGCCAAACCGGATGCAGGCCGACGCTCTTTCCGACCAGCCGGGGCTGCAGGATGTTGCCCTCTATGAACTGGCCGACGAAGAACACGAACGCCACCAGCACCACCATGGTCCAGTCCGGCCAGAACTGGACGAAGGCGACGCCGACGGCAAGCACCAGCCCCGTCAGCGAGCCGACATAGGGTATGAAGGAAATCAGCCCGGCGAACAAACCGATCAGGATGGCGAAGTTCAAGCCGGTCAGCGTCAGCCCGGTGGCGTACATGGCGCCGAGCACCAGGCACAGCGTGCCCTGCCCTCGCACGAAGCCGGCCGTGGCGGTGTTGATGTCGCGGGCAAGCGCGCGCACCGTCTCGACATGGTCGCGCGGCACCCAGCCGTCGACCTCGGCCACCATGCGATCCCAGTCGAGCAGCATGTAGAAGGCAACGACCGGGGTGACGACGAACAGGCTCACCACCGAGATCAGCGCCACGCCGGAGCTCCAGATCGAGGTGAAGACGGTGGTGAGCAGGCTGAAACCGGAGGTCAAGAGCGAGTTCAGCCCGTCGCGCAGGCCGGCGGCGTTGACGCCAAAACGCTGCTCCAGCCACTTCGGGTCGAAGCTGGTGAGCAGCGACTGCAGGCGGGTGAGGTATTCCGGCAGCTTGCGGGCGAAATCGGCCATTTGGGTCGCCAGCACCGGCACCAGAATGACGAAGGCCAGCACCACGACGACGATGAAGGCGATCAGGATAACGACCGTCGCCATCAGGCGCGAGAGGCCAAGCCGCTGCAGCCAGTCGGCGACCGGATCGAGGAAATAGGCGAGCACCATGCCGGCGACGAAAGGCAGGAGGATGCCCGAGAAGACATAGAGGAACAGCGCCAGCAGAACCGCCGTCGCCAGCCAGAAGAAGACCTGGCGGCGAAGCCCGCCGGTGCTGTCGGCAGCGGCGATCACGGCGCCATCGTGGTCAGCCGTCCGTGCCGGAGCCGCCCGATCCGCCGATGCCCGACTTGGTATTGTCCGACTTGGTGACGTCGTTCTGGGAGTCGCTCGTTCGGGAGCCTTCGCCATAGCCGCTCATATGCCTTAGCCAAGCCACGAGATAGGCCGCGGCCGAAGCCACGGTCAAGACCCCGGTCAGCAATATGAGCGCGGTCCGCAGTTGGCCGAGATGCACGGCAAAGGCCAGCTCGCCCAGCACAAGCGCGGCCAGCACGATCTGCGCGGCGGTGTTGGCTTTCGAAACCAAGAGCGGCTTCACCTCGACCGGATGGCTCATCACGCTGGACAGGAGCACGGCGCAGACGATGAGGCCGTCACGCGAGACCATGGTGACCACCAGCCAGAGCGGCAGTTCGCCGGTAAAGCCCATGACGACGAAGACCGAGACAAGCAGGAGCTTGTCGGCGATCGGATCGAGATAGGCGCCGAGGCGGGACGACTGGTTCCAGCGGCGCGCGATAAAGCCGTCGACGCCGTCGGAGATGCCGGCGACGAGGAATCCGGCGAAAGCCCAGCCCCAAAGCGACTGCAGCATGGCCAGCACCACGGCGGGCACGAGCAGCAGCCGCATGATCGTGATCAAGTTGGGAAGGGTCACGTGAGATCCCGTCGTGTCTTTTGTTGGGGAAAAGATGAGGGAGACGGGAGATTGGCGCAAGTGGCGGGGCGGCGACGCTGCCAATCACCTCACTCGCCGGCACTTTCCTCGGGAACAACCTCCCTCACCCGCGCGTCATCCTTGCTCCCCGAAACCATTCATGCGAAGAGCCCGCAATGACAAACAGGGACGAGCCGACGATGAGCAAGGGCGATCCGGCCAAGCGCAAGAACGGGCTCACCTATGCCGAGGCGGGCGTCGATATCGATGCTGGCAACCTGATGGTCGAGAAGATCAAGCCGCTGGTGCGCGCGACGCGCCGGCCGGGCGCCGATGGCGAGATCGGCGGCTTCGGCGGCCTGTTCGATCTCAAGGCCGCTGGCTTCACCGATCCGGTGCTGGTCGCGGCCAATGACGGCGTCGGCACCAAGCTCAAGATCGCCATCGATTCCGGCAAGCATGACACGATCGGCATCGACCTCGTCGCCATGTGCGTCAACGACATCGTCGTCCAGGGCGCCGAGCCGCTGTTCTTCCTCGACTATTTCGCCACCGGCAAGCTCGATCCGGACCAGGGCGCCTCGATCGTCGGCGGCATCGCCGAGGGCTGCCGGCAGGCCGGCTGCGCGCTGATCGGCGGCGAGACGGCCGAAATGCCCGGCATGTATCACGACAAGGACTACGACCTTGCCGGTTTCGCGGTCGGCGCGGCCGAGCGCGGCCAGTTGCTTCCCACAGACGATATCGTCGAAGGCGACGTGCTGCTTGGCCTTTCCTCCTCCGGCCTGCACTCCAACGGTTTTTCGCTGGTGCGCCGCATTGTGGCGGCGAGCGGTCTTGCCTGGAGCGATCCGGCGCCGTTCAACGAGGAGCTCAGCCTTGCCGAGGCGCTGCTCGAGCCGACGCGCATCTATGTGAAGTCGATCCTGAAGGCGATCCGCAACACGCATGGCATCAAGGCGCTGGCCCACATCACCGGCGGCGGTTTCCCGGAAAACATCCCGCGCGTGCTGCCCAAGGATTTTTCGGCCGAGCTCGACCTCGAGGCGATCGACGTGCCGCCGGTGTTCTCGTGGCTGGCAAAGACCGGCGGCGTCGCGCCGGAAGAAATGATGCGCACCTTCAATTGCGGTATCGGCATGATCCTCGCCGTCGCCTCCGGCCAGGCCGCGCAGGTCGCGGCTGTCCTGCAGGAAGCCGGCGAGACGGTGACGCCGATCGGCCGCATCGTGCCGCGCCGCGACGCCGGCGTCATCTACCGGGGCTCGATCGGCCTATGAGCAGGAAGCGCACGGTCGTCCTGATCTCGGGGCGCGGTTCCAACATGACGGCGCTGATCGCGGCCGCCGCCGATCCAACCTACCCGGCCGAGATCGTTGGTGTCATCTCCGACCGGGCGAACGCCGCGGGCCTCGGGATCGCGCAGTCGCGCGGCATCGCCACCAAGGTGATCCAGCGCGCCGACCATCCGAGCAAGGATGCCTATGACGCGGCGATCGACGCCGCGCTCACCGGCTTCGGCGCCGAGATCGTGGCGCTTGCCGGCTATATGCGCATCCTCGGCCGCGGTCTCGTCGAGAAATGGCAGGGGCGCATGATCAACATCCACCCTGCACTGCTGCCGGCCTTCAAGGGGCTGGACACGCATGCGCGGGCGATCCGCGCCGGCGTGCGCATCCATGGCTGCTCGGTGCATTTCGTCACGCCGGAGATGGATGACGGCCCGATCATCGCGCAGGCCGCCGTGCCGGTGATGATCGGCGACAATGAGGACACGCTTGCCGCGCGCGTGCTGAAGGCCGAGCATCGGGTCTATCCACTGGCGCTCGGCCTCGTCGCCGAAGGCAAGGCGAGCATGGACAAGGGCCACACCGTGCTTGCCCATTTCGCCGACGATGCGGAGAACGCAAGCTCGGTCGTGATGGCGCCCGACCCGCTGCGCGAGGAGACCGACCTCGAACAGCTGGCGCGGATCACGCCGTAGAGGCATGTGGCTTCCGACACTGGAGAAGCGGAATGCCCTACAGGTCTGTGACAACATTCTTTCTCATCGCGTTTGCCATGATTGCATCGGCTTCTCATGAAGCTGAGGCTGCTCAGTCAGGTAGTTGGTCGGTCAGTGGCAAATGCAAACGGCTAGTTGTAAGAAATGAGAGACTGACCGAGGTTTGTGCTGGGGAGATAAGACAAACCCGGTATGCCGATGGGACCGTCACTTTGCAATTTTCCGATGGGCAGAATTGGCTCCTGTTTCGCGGTAAGCAGGCAAGCATCAGGCTGTTTGGCGGATACAAGACCTTTATCGACTTGGATGGCGTCGCCTTTGGCAAGATCGGCGCTGAACCTGTGTTTCAAGAGAAGTTGGCTGGTGCCGCTTGCTATTATGCAGCCCCCTATCGAGGCGAGGCCGTCGTAAGCTGCAGTGCGATCGTGAACTTCCAGATGTGGGCCGCCACCGTTGAAACCGACGGTCGTCTTCCGGTCCCAGACAATGAATATATTCAGCCGACGTTGTCGGCACCCTGAAACTGATCGACGCCCGTGAAACAGCTCCTCATCCTGCGCCACGCCAAATCGAGCTGGGACGATCCGGCACTCGCCGATTTCGACCGGCCGCTGGCCCCACGCGGCTTGAAGACCGCGCCGTTGATGGGACGGGAGCTTGCCCGGCGCGGCTGGCTGCCCGACCTCGCTTTGGTCTCGCCGGCACTGCGCGCCCGCGATACCTGGCGGCTCGTCGCCCAGGAACTGTCCGGACATACGCCAGCGCAGTTTGCCGAGGAGCTCTACGAAGCAGCAGCCGGCACCATCCTGGCGCGGGTGCGACAGGCCAAGGCGACGAATCTGCTGGTGATCGGCCACAATCCCGGCCTGCAGCAGTTTGTGTTGCGGCTGGCGGGCGCCGGGTCGGATGAGAGCGTGTTCAAGAAGACCGAAGCGAAGTTCCCGACGGCGGCGCTTGCGCGGTTCACGCTGGACGGCGACTGGGCGGATCTTTCGTTCGGCAGCGCCAGGCTGACGCATTGCCTGCGGCCGAAGGATTTGGCCTAGAGCCCGAAGCTTGCCGGTCCGATAGGCAAAGGCGGCGGGTTTTGCCCGCCGCCTTTGGTATTTCCAAAGAAGCGGATCAATTGCCCCAATTGTCCGCGGGCGGGCCCGGCCAATCCGTGGCGGCGCTCGCTCCCGTCTTGATCGTGCTATCGACCTTGGGGGCCGGCTTGGCAACCTCGTGCTTGCGGACCGACGCCGTGTAGGCGCTGTCGACGCCCACGGTCGACTGGTTGGCATTGGTGTCGCCGTAATGGTCGCTGCCGGCAAAGGCGGAGCCCATGGCGAGAAGTATTGCGACAGAGGCGAGAGCGATCCTGGTCATGTTCGATTTCCTTGTTCCTTGGTTTCATCGGCGGTGGCCCTGGGAGGATGGCCCCGCTGCCGACAAGACCCGTGGCGTCCGGGATTTATTCCCGACGTGGCCGCCCTTTCAGCGACGGCAGCAGCGTCAGCCCGGATTTCGCTCGGAAAAAGACAAACAATTACAAATGCTTGTGATACAATTACTTGTGAAGCGGAGTCCACGGCCGCGGCAGCCGGCTGCATAAAAGCAAAGCGGCGGGACAAGCCCGCCGCTTTGAGGTCTGTCAAGGACAGATCCGTTTAGTGGTTGCCGAACAGGTCGTGGTTGGCGCCCGTGACGACCGGCTTCTGGGCATCCGCGTCCGACTTCTTGATCGAAGCAGTAGACGAGGTGTCGACCGAAGCGGCCGGCTGATTGGCATTGGCCGAGCCGTAATTATCCGAGCCGGCGAAAGCGGCGCCGGTAGCAACGAGAAGGGCGGCAGCGGTAAGAGCGATCTTGGTCATTTGAGTTACTCCAGATTCGAGGTTGTTAGTCGAAGGCTTGCCTGGGCGAACCCGATTAGTGGTTGCCGAACAGGTCGTGGTTGGCGCCCGTGACGACCGGCTTCTGCACATCCGCGTCCGACTTCTTGACCGAAGCGGTGAACGAGGTGTCGACCGAAGCGGCCGGCTGGTTGGCATTGGCCGAGCCGTAATTGTCCGAGCCGGCGAAAGCAGCACCGGTGGCAACGAGAAGGGCGGCGGCGGTAAGAGCGATCTTGGTCATTTGAGTTACTCCAGATTCAAGAATTGAGGTTGAGGGGGGGACAGGAGCCGCTTAGCGGCCCCAGATGCCCTGGCCCGACTGCGGCTGGTTCTGATCAGGCGTGATGTGGAGGTCGCGCTGCTCGAACTTGCGGATCGAACCCGTGATGGTGTTGTCGACCTTGCCCGCGGGAGCGGTCACGGCCGGCTGATTGACGTTGTCGGAACCGTAATGGTCGCTGCCGGCAAAAGCGCCGCTCGTGGCGATGAGGAGGGCAGCAGCGGCAAAAGCAATCTTGTTCATTTTAGGTACTCCAGATTTCAAAAGTCGTGTCCGTCTAGTGGCGTGCCGTAATGGAAATTCGCGTCGCTCGGACCACCCCGAAATGGGTCGGCCCTGTTGCCATTTCCAATCACGAAAAGTTGTGAACCGAACCGTTCGGTTCGATCTTGAAATTGGGCGAAAGGCCAAGCGGTCAGACTCTTATCGTTTGATATCAACGGGTTACGGCGAGCATCCGTAGAGACGCCGGTCTGATGGAACCTGCCAGCGTTCACCGTGGCTGCACGAACCGTCAACATTAATTGAACCGAACGGTTCGGTTTCATCACTTGCGCGACCGGGCAAGCAGCCCGGCAGGCATCATGACCGGGATGACGGCCGCCGGGAAACCGCGTTTGCCTTGCGAGTGGATCGATACTATCGGTTGCCTCAGGGAACCAATTCGGACGCCGCCCGCCACCTGCGGCGAAGGTCGGCGCGGTTGGGAGGAAACAGCGAACGAACGATGCGGCTGCTGCTTGTCGAGGACAATCGCGAATTGGCCGATTGGCTAAGCAAGACGCTGCGCCAGGCAAGCTACGTCGTCGACGTCGTGCATGACGGCGAGGATGTCGAGCACGCTTTGGCCGCCGGCGACCATGCCTTGATCATCCTCGACCTTGCCCTGCCCCGCATGGGCGGCATGGAAGTGCTGAAGAGGCTGCGGGCGCGCGGCAACCCGGTGCCGGTGATCGTGCTCACCGCCAATGCCAGCCTCGACGGCCGGGTCAAGGGCCTCAACGAAGGCGCCGATGACTATCTGGCGAAACCCTTCCAGATCGAGGAGCTGGAAGCGCGCATCCGCGTGCAGCTGCGCCGCGCCAACGACCGCACCGCGCCAGTCATTTCCTGCGGCGACCTCGTCTTCGACACCAACACCCGCCTGTTCTCGCTTGCCGGCGCGACACTGTCGCTGACACCGCGCGAGCATGCGGTGCTGGAACAGCTCGTCGTCAAGGCCGGACGCACGGTGAGCAAGGCGGCGCTCTCGGCGGCGATCTACGACTTCGACACCGACGCCGACCCAAGCGCCATCGAGATCTACGTGCACCGGCTGCGCAAGAAGCTCGAGGGATCGCGCGTCCAGATCGCCACCTTGCGCGGCCTCGGCTACCTCTTGCGCCAAGACGATCCGACGCCATGAGGAGCCTTCGCCTGCAATTGCTGGCCTGGGTGGTGCTGCCGCTGGCGGGGCTGGCCGCCATCAATCTATGGACCAGCCATGGCAATGCGCGCGCGACTGCCGATCTGGTCACCGACCGGATGCTCATGGCATCGGCGCGGGCCATCGCCGAGCAGGTCGCTGTGAAAGACGGCGTGCTCGATGCCACCATTCCGCCGGCGGCGATCGAAATGTTCGATACGGGTGACCGTGACAGGGTCTATTACCATGTCAAGACAGCGGGCGGACGCCTGCTCACCGGCTATCCCGACCTGCCCAAGGCGACAGATCGCGGCAGCATCGAGACCGGCTTTCGCGATCATCGTCTGCGGCTCGCCACGCTAAGCCATACGGTAATCGGCGCTGGGGCGGATTCGCCGATCACGGTAACAGTCGGCGTGACGCTCGGAGGGCATGACGCAATGGTGAGGCGTCTGTGGTTGAGCGCCTTCGGCCAGCAGCTGGCGCTGGTGGCCATTGCCGGCGTGTTCGTGCTGCTTGGCCTGCGCCGCGGGCTGGCGCCGCTGATCCGCTTGCGCGACGCGGTGCGCTCGCGAAGCCGCAGCGATCTCGATCCGGTCGAGGTTTCGGGCGCGCAGAGCGAAATCCGACCGCTGATCGATGCGCTCAACGCCTATATGGAGCGGGTGCGGGCGCAGATGGCGGCGCAGCGGCGTTTCATCGCCAATGCCGCGCATCAACTGCGCACGCCGCTGGCGCTGCTGTCGACACAGGCGAGCTATGCGTTGCGCGAAAGCGCCGCGGATCGACGGCGGGAAGCGCTTGTGGCGTTGCAGGCAAGTTCAGGCAAACTGGCGCGACTGGCCGAACAGCTTTTAACGCTCTCGCGTGCCGAGCCCGGCAGCCGGCGGCCACGTGCCGATCGCATCGACCTGACCGAGGCTGCCCGCCGGGTTCTGGAGGCACATGCGCCGAAGGCAGTCGAACGCGACATCGACCTCGGCCTCGAGGAAACCGGCCCCGTGCCGGTCATCGGCGACGGGACGATGTTACGGGAGATGATCGTCAATCTTGTAGACAACGCGCTGCGTTACACACCGGCCGGCGGCAGCGTCACCGTCAAGCTCGCGACCATTGGCGATGAGGCTGAGCTCACGGTCATCGACGGTGGACCCGGCATTCCCGTGGAAGAGCGGGAGCACGTCTTCGAGCGCTTCTACCGCATAGCCGGGTCGGCCGAGGAAGGCAGCGGGCTCGGCCTCGCCATCGTCCACGAGGTGGTCGAGAATGCCGGCGGCAGCGTCACACTCGGCGACGCCGCCGCGGGCGGGCTCAAGGTCGAGGTGCGGCTGCCGCTGGCAGGCAATTGAGGCGGCTCACTGCGTCTCGTGCAGAGGCTGAGGACGCCACTTTGCCAGCCGGCTCTCAACGATCGTCATCAGGTACTCGGCCCCGAGCGCCACCACCATGACAATGACGATCGCGGCATACATGCCGGCCGCGTCGAACGAGCCTTTGGCGATATTGATCAGGAGGCCGATACCGTAGCGGGAACCGACGAACTCGCCGACGATGGCGCCGATGATGGCGAAGCCGAAGCTGACATGCAGGCTGGCGAAGATCCAGCTCATCGCCGACGGCACGATCACCGAGCGGGTCAGTTGCCAGTCGGAGGCGCCGAGGATGCGGGCATTGGCGATCATGGCGCGGTCGGCCTCGCGCACGCCCTGGAAGGCGTTGTGGAAGACGACGAAGAAAACCATGACGAAGGCCAGCGCCACCTTGGAGGCAAGGCCGAGGCCGAGGATCATGATGAAGATCGGTGCCAGCACGACGCGCGGGATCGAGTTGATCACCTTGATGTAGATGGAGAAGATGTCGGCGGCCATGCGATTGCGGCCAAGCGCGACGCCGATGATGATGCCGGCGACCGAACCGGTGACGAAGCCCAGCACCGACTCTTCCATGGTGACATAGAGGTGGTACCACAGCGGGCCTTCCGAGGTGCCCTCCGTGATCCACTCATAGAGCCGCCCGGCGATCGAGCTCGGCATGGCATAGAAGAAGGGATCGATCCAGGCCATGCGGCCGGCGATTTCCCACAGGGCGAGGAAGACGACGAGGATGCCCAGCCGCCAGAACGTGACGGTGTGGCGGCGATGCGCGGCGGCCTTGGCGGCTGCGGCTTCGATCTCGGCGTCCGAGGTTCCGGGCCGGAAGGCGGCGGTCGGGATGTTGACGGTGGCATCTGTCATATCGGTTCTCCTCACGCCGCCGCGCGGGCGTAGCTGGTCTCGACCTCTTCCTTGAGATCGGCCCAGATGGTGCGCGAATAGTCGATGAAGCGCTGCTCGTAGCGGATGTCGGCGACAATACGCGGGCGCGGCAGGTCGATCGTGTAGACGGATTTCACCGTCGCCGGCCCGGCGGTCAGCACATAGACCTTGTCGGCCAGCGCGATGGCCTCCTCGAGGTCGTGGGTGACGAACACCACCGACGCCTTCGCCTCGGACCAGAGGCGCAACAGCTCCTCATGCATCAGCACGCGCGTCTGCACGTCGAGCGCCGAAAACGGCTCGTCCATCAACAGGATCTCCGGGCCGTTGATGAAGGTCTGGGCCAGCGCCACGCGCTTGCGCATGCCGCCGGAGAGCTGGTGCGGATAGTGCTGCTCGAAGCGGGCCAGGCCGACGCGTGCCAGCCAGTCGCGGGCGGAAGCCTGCGCCTGCGCCTTGGGCTTGCCGCGAAACAGCGGCCCGGCCATGACATTCTCGATCACCGTGCGCCAGGGAAACAGCGCGTCGGTCTGGAACACGAAGCCGATGCGCGGATCGATCCCCTTGACCGGCGCGCCCATGACGCGGACCTCGCCGGCGCTCGGGCTGGCGAGCCCGGTGACGAGGTTGAGCGTCGTCGACTTGCCACAGCCGGTCGGGCCGACGACGGCGACGAACTCGCCGCGTTCCACCGTCATGGTGAAATCGCGGATCGCCGTCAGCGATTTGCCGGTGGGGGAAAGGAAGCGGCGGCTGACATTGATCAGCTCGATCGCCGGAGCGGTCTTTTCGACAGCCATGATTGAACAGACTCCAATAGCGGGCGATCGCCGCTCGGGAGATCGCCGGACGTGGAAACAAGGCGAACATAACGGCGCGAGGTCGGAACCTCGCGACGGCCTGCCGCTACTTCACGTTCTTGACGAATTCCGTGGTGTAGGTCTTCGACAGGTCGATCTGCTTGCCCTGCAGTTCCTTCTTGAAGGCAGAGAGCACGGTCAACACCGTTTCCGGCCCGCCCTGGGGCATCACGCCATCGGCGGTGAACATGCCCTTGCCGGCATCGAGCGCCTTCACGTAGCCTTCCTCGTCGCCGACATAATAGTCCTTGGGCATCTTTGCGGCGATCTCGGCGCCGCTGTGCGTGTTGATGAATTTCAGCGTCTTGACGAAGGCATTGGCGAGCTTCTGCACCGTGTCCTTGTGCGCCTCGACCCACTCGGTCTGCATGTAGAGCGAGGCGGCCGGATAGGTGCCGCCGAGCGCGGCCTTGGTGCCGTCCATTGTGCGCATGTCGATCAAGACCTTGGCTTCGCCGGTCTTGAGCAAGCGCGAGATCGTCGGCTCGGTCGTCATGCCGGCCTGGATCTTGTCCTGCTGCATGGCGGCGATGAAGGTGTTGCCGGCGCCGACCGGAACCGAAGTGAACTCGCCGAGCTTCAGGCCGTTCTTGACCGCCAGATACTCGGTCAGGAAATTGGTTGAGGAGCCAAGGCCGGTAACGCCGAGGCTCATGCCCTTGAAGTCGGCCGGCGACTTGATTTCGGGATGCTTGGAAGAGACCAGCTCGACCTCGCCGGGCGCCTGGCTGAACTGGACGACGGATTCGACGAACTTGCCCTTGGCCTGCAGGTCAATGCTGTGGTCGTAGAAACCGACCACGCCTTGCACCGCGCCCGCCAGCATCTCGTTCTCGGCATCGACGCCGGCCGGCTCGTTGAGCAGCTCGACGTCGAGGCCCTCATCCTTGAAATAGCCGAGCGCCTCGGCGAGCTTGGCGGGCAGGTAGATCTGCTTTTCGTAGCCGCCCACCATGATCGAGATCTTGTCCGCGGCCGAAGCCGTCGTCGCGCCCGCGGCAAGCATGGCAAGCGTCAGCGTCGCCGAACGAAGAGCGTGTTTAGAGATAAAACCGGTCACGTAACTTCCTCCACCTGTGCGGCGCGCCATCCGGGCTGCGCCGCATCTCCTCCTTGCCGACCCCTCCCGGGCCAGTCACGGCGAACGCCGCGAATGCCGTCATGGCATGGCCAAGCTTTCAGCTGGCTTTCAGCCGTTTTGAGGGCTATCGAAACGAAATCCTGCAATAGAAGCGCGTCAGACGGCGCCGAAGCCCAACACGTCGCGCATGTCGTATTCGCCGGGCGGCCGCCGGGCGACCCAGAGCACCGCCGCGATGGCGCCGCGGGCGAACATCGAGCGATCGCCCGCGGCATGCGAGAGCGTGAGCGTCTCGCCTTCGGCAAGGAAGCTCACGCTGTGCTCGCCGACGATGCCGCCGCCGCGCAGCACGGCAAAGCCGATCTCGCCGGCATCGCGCGGACCAACGAGGCCGTCGCGGGCGCGCCTGGCCACATCGTCCAGTTCAATGCCACGTCCGCGCGCAGCCGCCTCGCCCAGCATCAGCGCAGTGCCCGACGGCGCGTCGACCTTGAAGCGATGATGCGCTTCGAGGATTTCGATGTCGCAGTCATCAGGCTCAAACGCCCTCGCCGCCTGCTCGACCAGGCCGGTCAGAATGTTGAGTCCCAGCGAATAGCTGCCGGAGCGGACGATGGCGATGGTCTTTGCCGCCGCGGCGATTGCGGCCAGCTCCGATGCGGTGAAACCGGTTGAGCCGATCACCAGCGCCGGACCGCCGCGTGCGGCGCAGGCTTTGGCCAGTTCGGCGGACGCCGCGGGTGTGGTGAAGTCGATCACCACATCGGCAAGTGAAAGCGCCTCGTCACGCTCGACCAACCCCTCGCCGGTGCTGCCCGGCCGATGGAAGCGCGCGACGAGCTGCAGCCGCGGGTCGGCCGCAACGGTCTCCGCCATCTGCCGTCCCATGCGACCGAGCGCACCGGCGATGGCAATTTTCAGCGGTTGCGGCATGGCGGTCCTGTCGAAATCCGAGTCGTGACAATCCTTTAGCACGCCGCCTTGTCAAATTGATTGAGGCGGCTGCGACGACACGACATCAGCGTCCCGATCCAAGGCGAGCTGTACGCCATGTGAAGCGCGAAGCGCCACGCGCACAAGCCTGCCGCATAGCGCGAACAGGACACGCGCACCGCGCTGATCGCCTACGCCAAGGACAAACGGGCGTCCGGTGTCGACGCCGCGGCGCGCAAGGCGGCCGCAGAAGAGATCAAGGCGTTGGACGCCCAGGCGGCGAAGTAGTTAGAGCGCCCTGAGCCACACCTTGTTGTCGTGGACGGCGGCGCCGCCATAGGGTGCGGGCGCGTCCGCGCCGGTCAGCACGTTGATGCCCTCGCCGCGCTCATGCGCGCTGTTCGGCCAGATGCCTTCGGCGATCACAACGCCGCGCTTCACCCCGTCGAAGAACCTGGCATGCAGCACAAGGTCGCCGCGCCGGTTGCCGACCTCGACGCGGCCGCCATCCTCGATGCCGAGCGCGGCGGCATCTTCGCGGTGGATAAGCAGCTCCGGCCTGCCTTCCTTGGCTTTCGATACCGGCGTCTCGGCAAAGCTGGAATTGAGGAAGTTGCGCGCCGGCGAGGTCGCCAGCCGGAACGGATGCTCCTCGTCCGCCACCTCGATCAATTCGACATGGTCGGGGAATTCCGGAAGCCGCTCGACCGGGCCGAACAGACCCATGCTTTTCGGCGGCCGGTTGGGCGCCGACTGCCCGGTCCAGTTGGGCCGGAAGTGAAACTTCTTGTCGGCATGGCCGAAGCCGTTGATGAAATGCGCGTCGTCGAAGTCGGGCTGCAGGTCGACCCACTTCTCAGCCTTCAAACTGTCGAAGCTGCCGAGCCCGCGCTTGCCGAGGATGATGTCGATATGCTCGCGCTCGGTCAGGCCGAAGCCTGGACGGTCGCCGACGCCGAGCCGCTTGCCGAGTTCTTCATTGACGTAGTGATTGGTGCGCGGCCCTTCCGGCGGCTCGATCAGCTTGGGGCCGAGCGTGATGTGCTGGTTGCCGCCGCCCTTGTAGATGTCGTCATGCTCCAAAAACATCGTCGCCGGCAGCACGACGTCGGCGAGCTTGGCCGTATCGGTCATGAACTGCTCGTGCACGCAGGTGAACAGATCCTCGCGCAGAAAGCCCTTTCTCACCAGCCGCTGCTCCGGCGCGACATTGGCCGGATTGGTGTTCTGGATCAGCATCGCCGTCACCGGCGGTCCGCCATAGAGCGCGTCCGCAGCACCGGTCAGCACCGGGCCGATGCGCGAATGGTCGAGATAGCGGATGTTCGGATCGCGCATCGCGGTGCCTTCGAGCACGTCCTGGTTTAGCTTGAAGATGCCGGAATTGGAATGGAAGGCGCCGCCGCCCTCATATTGCCAGGCTCCGGTGACGGCGGCGATCGAGGAGGCGGCGTGCATGTTGATGGAGCCGTTGCGCTGGCGCGCGAAGCCATAGCCGAGGCGGAAATAGGTCTTCTTGGTCGTTCCGACGAGCTTTGCGAAAGCCTCGATCTCCGCGATGGAGAGCCCCGTGATGGCGGCGGCCCATTCCGGCGTGCGGGCGCGCAGATGCTCTTCCAGCCCACGCGGATCATCGGTGTATTTTTCGAGATAGGCGCGGTCGGCCATGCCATCGCGAAACAGCACATGCATGACCGCGCAGGCGAGCGCGCCGTCGGTGCCGGGCCGCAAGACCAGGCCAAGATCGGCCTGCTTCATCGTGGCGTTGTCGTAGATGTCGATGACGACGATCTTCGCGCCGCGTTCCTTGCGCGCCCGCATCGCATGGGTCATGACGTTGACCTGGGTGACCACGGCATTGGTGCCCCAGATCACCACGCAATCGGCCTTCGCCATCTCGCGCGGATCGGGACCGCGCAAGGCGCCCGCCCCCATCATCCAGCCTGTCCAGGCGAGATTGGTGCAGATCGAGCCGAAGAAGCCTGAATATTTCTTCGCATGCCGCAGCCGCTCGATGCCGTCGCGCTGCACCAGCCCCATCGTGCCCGCGTAGAAATATGGCCAGACGGTCTCCGAGCCGTATTTCTCCTCGGCCGCGATGAATTTTTCCGCCACGAGGTCGAGCGCCGCTTCCCAGCTCGCTTCCTTCCAGGCGCCCTCCCCCTTGGCGCCGGCGCGCACCAGCGGCTTCAGCAGCCGGTCGGGATGATGCACCCGGTCGGCATAGCGCGCGACCTTGGCGCAGACGACGCCGGCCGTATAGCTGTTCGCCTTGGCGCCATGGACGCGGCCGATGCGGTTGTTGTCGAGCAGTTCGACTTCGAGCGCGCAGGTGGAGGGGCAGTCATGCGGACAGGCCGAATGGCCGATCCGGAGCTTGGCGTGCTGGTTCATGCGGGGCTGTGTAGCGGGTTTTAAGGTAGAGGTGTAGGGCCAGAGACAATTAGCCAATCTTCCCCCCTTGTGGGGGAGATTGGCTAATCACTCCGCTATCCCTTGCTCATATTCCGCCGACATCGTCAGCCACTTGTCCTCGTTGAGCGCCAGCGTGTGCGCCAGTTGCGAGCGTTCCTTGGCGAGCCGCGTCGCGGTGGACGGATCCTTTTCGTAGATGGCCGGGTTGGCCAGCTCGTCCTCGATGAGGTCGATGCGCTTGCGGATGCGGTCCATCAGCGCCTCGGTGGCGCGGATCTCCTTGGCCAGTGGTTCCAATGCAGCGCGGCGCTGCGCGGCTTCGCGGCGACGGTCGGCCTTGGACGCCTTGTCGGCTTCCTTCTGCTCGCGACGGTTGGACGAGACGCCGGTGACCAGGGTTTTGTAGTCCTCGAGGTCGCCGTCATAGGGATTGACCGCGCCGTCCTTGACAAGCCAGAGCCGGTCGGCTGTCGCCTCCAGAAGATGCCGATCGTGCGAGATCAGGATGACCGCGCCCGGAAAATCGTTCAGCGCATGGATCAGCGATTCACGGCTGTCGATGTCGAGGTGGTTGGTCGGCTCGTCGAGGATGAAGAGGTTCGGGCCCTCGAAGGCCGATAGCCCCATCAAGAGCCGCGCCTTCTCGCCGCCGGACAAATCCTTGGCCGCAGTGTTCATCTTCTCGGTCGACAGGCCGAACTGGGCGACGCGGGCGCGTACCTTGGCTTCCGGCGCGTCCGGCATCAGCCGGCGCACATGCTCATAGGCGCTCTCCTCGGGACGCAAATCATCGAGCTGGTGCTGGGCGAAGATCGCCACCTTCAGGCCCGGCGCGATGGTCATCGAGCCGGTCTCGGCCTTCAGCCGGCCGGCGAGCAGTTTGGCGAAGGTCGACTTGCCGTTGCCGTTGGCGCCGAGCAGCGCGATGCGGTCGTCGGCATCGATGCGCAGCGTCATCTTCTTCAGGATCGGATTGCCTTCGGTATAGCCGACATTGACGCCGTTGAGCGCCACGATCGGCGAGGCCACCGTCTTCACCGGCTCGGGGAAGGAGAACGGCCGCACCGTGTCGTTCACCACCGCGGCGATCGGCTTCAGCTTCTCCAGCGCCTTCAGGCGAGACTGCGCCTGCCTCGCCTTGGAAGCCTTGGCGCGAAAACGCTCGACGAAGGATTCCATATGCTTGCGCTGCGCTTCCTGCTTGACGCGGCTCTTTTCCTGCAGCTCGCGCTGCTCGGTCAGCTGGCGCTCGAACTGGTCGTAACCGCCGCGCCAGAAGGTCAGCTTCTTCTGGTCGAGATGGACGATCGAGTTGACGGCGCGGTTGAGCAGGTCGCGGTCATGCGAGATCAGCAACACCGTGTGCGGATACTTCGAGACATAGTTCTCCAGCCAGAGCGTGCCTTCGAGGTCGAGATAGTTGGTCGGCTCGTCGAGCAGGAGAAGGTCGGGCTCGGAGAAGAGCACGGCGGCCAGCGCCACGCGCATGCGCCAGCCGCCGGAGAAGGACGAGGCCGGCCGCCGCTGCGCGGCATCGTCGAAGCCGAGGCCGGCCAGGATCGTGGCGGCGCGGGATTCGGCCGAATGCGCGTCGATGTCGGCCAGCCGGGTGTGGATCTCGGCGATGCGGTGCGGATCTGTCGCGGTCTTCTCTTCCTCGAGCAAAGCCTGGCGCTCGACATCGGCTTTCAGCACGATTTCGATAAGCGGCTCCTCGGTGCCGGGGGCCTCCTGCGCCACCTGGCCAATGCGGGTGTTCTTCGGCAGGCTGATCGAGCCTGTCTCGGACGGGAAATCGCCGGTGATCGCCTTGAACAAAGTGGTCTTGCCGGTCCCGTTGCGGCCGACAAGTCCGGCCTTGGTGCCGGCCGGCAGGGTTAGCGAGGCATGATCGAGAAGCAGCCGCCCCGCCATGCGCAGCGTAAGGTCGTTGATGATAAGCATAGCGGGCTTTTGCACGGGAGATCGGCGCTTCGCAAGAGCAACGCCTTGATGAGGGCTCGCACGGACCGGTCGTCGAAAGCCGGACGGATTGGAACCAGTTTGCCGGCCGGAGCGTTTTGCAGCCCGTGATCCGCTATCTCGCCCTCGCCTTCATCTTCTTTCAGGTCGCCACGACAACGGCGCTGGCGACGCAGGTGGTTCTGTTCGAGAGCGACACCGCTCCAATTGCTCTTCCAATTGAAGCGACGGGCGGGGCACCGACACAGCCAATCTCCCCAGTGCTGAGGCGCGCGACGGAACACCTGCTGATCCAGATCGACAGCGGTAAACAACTCCGGCCCGTCGCCCATGAATGACTGAGAGGCTGGCTGGGCAGCGCTCCCACCGCCCCGCCGGGCATCTCCACACAAGCAGTGAGATCGTTCACTCCCGGCTTTCGCCAATCATCCCCGGTCACACTTTGCTTGCCACGTCACAAATTTGGCGTTGATCGCCGCCATTGTCTCAACCTATGCTGGCACAAGCGCGGGGGCTGCTTCAAACAGAGGGCAGATCATGTCGAGCAAGACCTCGCTCCTTTCGGCCTCGCTGGCGGTCGCGATTTTCGCGATCGCGGCCGGCCTGTTTCTCACCACGCCCACCCGCGCGGCAGCCGTCGACTGCGCGGCGGCGAAGACGCAGGCCGACCTTGCCACCTGCACGACCGCGAATGCCGCTTCGGCCGACGCGGGGCTCAACGCTGTCTACAAGGCGCTGGCGGCACGTCTCGCTCCCGCCGACCTGAAGCGCCTGCGTGACGCGCAGCGCGCCTGGATCCCATTTCGCGACAAGGAATGCGCCTTCCGCACCCAGCCCTATGCCGATGGCTCGATCTATTCGAGCCTGGTTGGCGCTTGCAAGGCGGAGTTGACCAAGGCGCGACTGGCGCAGTTGCAGCACCAGTTGCAATGCCCGGAGGGCGATCTCTCCTGCGTGCCGCAAAGCGGCGGCGATGCCGCGCCTGCGAAAGCCGCGCCTGCGACGGCCAAAGCCACGCCTGCGAAACCCGCCGCTGCCCAGGCTAGCCAGAACGACACGAAACCATGCGTGCAATCCGCCGGCAAGGCCAAGTCGGACCAATATGTCTCGCAATGCGTCCAGGTTTCGCCGGCGACCAACCCGCCCTGCAATGGCCAGAACGCATGCAGCATGATGATCGACGAGATCAAGCGCGGCTGCGCCATGATCGGCAATAACAATCCGCCGGCCTTCTGTTCCGCGTATAAGGGGTGAGGGAAGCGCCCGCCCTGCCAGGCGCCGCTCGGCACCGGCTTTCCCGGCGCGGAAATCAACCAGGCCAAGCGGACGAACACAAGTTCAGCTTCAGCCTATATTTATGCGCTGCGCGGCCGTTACCACGAAGAAAGGGCCTGGATCTGCGGGGCCGGCCGTTGTGCTTGTCGAAAATCGATTTCGGTTTTCGTCGCGAACTGCAAATCTGTGAGCGTGCCGCGAGTCGCGCGTGAGCGCCAACAATAACTTGGCCCCAACAATAACTCGGCCCAACAATAACTCGGCTATGTCAGGAGCTCACGATGGGCGAAGCGGTCAACGATCTGCGAACGCTGAAATATGTGGCGGAGATCGTGCGCAGGCTGGCGAAGATGCTCTCGCGCACGCGCTACCAGATGCTCGTCTATTTTCTTGAAATGACCGCCGTCGAGGCGGACAGCCTCGCCGCCGAGCAGGATCGCGACCGCCACCACGAGAACAAGGCGCCCCGCAACTGATGCCGGGTGTTCGGCGCGTTTTCGGAAACCAGCCACGCAGCGACGCAACATGCCGCGCGGTCCGACGGCCGCGCCATGACGATGGCGCGGCGTCATTCATTGCCTTAAAGCAGGTCGCGAGAAAAAGGATTCACGCTACCTGCTTCAAGTTTTTGATTTAAGCATGTCTATCCCGAAACCGGTTCCCACTTTCGGGAGACATACTTTAGGTCCGGCCTCAGGCTTTGCCCTTGCGCTTGCCTTTGCCCGCGTCACCGCCGGCCGGCTTGCGGCCGAGGCCGGAAGATTTGGCCAGCGCCGAGCGGGTCGCCGAATAGCTGGGCGCCACCATCGGATAATCGGCAGGCAGGCCCCATTTGGCGCGGTATTCGTCCGGCGTCAGGTTGTGATCGGTCGCAAGGTGGCGTTTCAACGACTTGAACTTCTTTCCGTCCTCCAGGCAAATGATGTGATCCGGGAAGACGGAACGCTTCGGGTTGACAGCGGGCGTCAGCGCCACCGCCTCCTTGACGACACTGCCGCCGGCGAGCTTGCGCACCGACGCGCTGACGCTGGCGATCAGATCAGGCAGGCCGGAAGCAGGGAGCGGATTGTTGCCGACATAGGCGGAGACAATGTCGGCGGTCAGTTCGATTGCGGTCTTATCGTCGATGTTGGACAATTTTTTCACCTTCTGCCGGCCCTCAAATCGCCAGCTCGTTTTTAAGACTTTTGTCGGTGTATCGAATTGGACTTGTCCCCCAACGGACCGTCCAGAGTCAGTAAAGCTACGCGACTCAATACGGGGTATTGTTTCTACGCGAGCTGCAAACGCGCAAGTTAGGATTTCTAATAGCTATAACAGATGCTTTACAGAACCGGCGGTCCGGCTGGATAGGTATAACCTCCGGTTGCACTGGGTCGGCCAAGGAAGTTGCTGAAAAATCGAAGTTCAGGCCAAGTCCGGCCTCGGCAACGACAATCCGCCGGCTGGATGTGGGCCATTCGCGATTCGGCGACGCCGGGGCAAATCGCTCATTTGACGGCGACGCCGCGCCCGACATTCGCCGAAGGGCTGTCCGACAGGATTTCCAGCACGCGTTTCCAGCGCGCGCAGCGGCCAAAATCCTTTTGCTCGATAGCCTTTTCCGCCTTCATGGCCGCATAGAGCGGCGCTTCCGCGCCAAATTCCCTGACCAGCCAGTGCGCCTCCTGTCTGGCGCGACGTTCGTTCTCGTCAACGGGCATTCTGGACATTGTGCCTGGTCTCCGTACCTTCGATGCCGACCGCGAGGCAGCTGCCAATGACGAGGACGGCGCCGGCAACAGCCGTCATCGACAGGCTTTCGCCCGACAGGGTCAGCAGAAACGTGGAAGCGATCGGCGTCAGATAGGCGACGACCGCTATCCTGCCGCCGTGATCGAGCTTTGCCGCGCTCGACCAGAAATAGTAGCCGAGCCCCATCGGGCCGGCGCCGAGATAGAGGCCGAGCAGGAGGTGCGCACCGGTCAGGCGTCCAGCGCCGTCATGCAGGGACCAGGCAAAGGTGAGCGCGACGCCGATCAGCGCCGAGGGCAAAAGCAGCCGCTCCGGCGGCACGCCAAGGCGGCCGACAGTAAGCGAGTAGAAGGCCATGCAGAGCGCCGAGCCGAAAGCGGCGAGATAGCCGACGACGCTGCCGCCTTCGAACCAGGCCCTGTTGAACCAAAAATGGGCGCGCCCTCCGGAAATGACCAGCGCGACGCCGACGAAGCCGACAGCCGCGGCCAGGCCAAGCAACAGAGGACGGCGCGGCCGGCCCAGCAGGATAACCGCCGCGGCGGTCATCAGCGGCCAGGTATAGGCGACGAGGTTCGCCTCGATGACCGGCATGGAGGCGAAGCCGATATATTGCAGCACCATTGTGCCGACCAGCCCCAGGAAGCCGACGGCATAGGCGAGCGCGAACGTCCCCTTCTCCCCTTGTGGGGTCCGAAGGACGGGGCGAGACCCGTGACTCGCCCCCGAATGGTGACCTCGCAAGGCGAGGTCGGATGAAGGGTGTTCCAGGGAACGCCAACGTCTCACTTCGCTGGAACACCCCTCATCCGTCTCGGCGCTACGCGCCGATCCACCTTCTCCCACAAGGGGAGAAGGAGAGGCGTTTATCAGCCGGATCAGCGCAAACACGACGGCCGCCCCGCAAAATTGCAGGAACTGCACTTGCGATACCGGATAGAGGGCAAGCAGCGTCTTGCCGACCAGGGCGTTGGTCGCCCACAGCGCCACGGCGCCGAGGGCGAAGGCCAGCGCCGCCGCGGGGGCGGCGCTGGAACGGTCTCGACAGTCCGGCACGGCCGGGCCGAGGCTCAGCGACGCTGAGGGCGGCTGGCGCTCGACCGGATCGTTGGTCACTACCACGACTCCCTTGCCCCGCCGGAAACCGTCTCCGCGGCCGGCTGCGGCATGGGATGCTCCTCGGCATGGCGGCGATAGGCGGGCAGCTGGTTGGTCCAGACATCCTCGGCCAGCTCGTTCACCCAGGCACGGTCATGGTCGTTGTCGGCAGCGAGGTAGAACATGCGGTTGTCGTCGACATAGGGCTTGGTCGCCGAGCGCTGGTTGAGCACAAGCGTGACGCGCTCGCCGAGCTGGATCGGCGCGGTGCGGTGGAGCACGCCCAGGAACTGGCCGAGCGTGGCGTAGTTCATCTTGTGGTCGATGCGCATGATCTTGTTGCGCGGCAGGTCGCGGCCGGATTCCAGGATCGACCGGCCGGTCTCGGAATCGTCGCAGTAGATCTCAAGATGACCGCCGATGAGAGGGTCGCTGATCGACAGCGGGATGAGTTCCGTCACCGGGACGCCGTCGCAATGCCATTCGACGGCACCATCCCTGGGGTTCATGAAGGTGACGGTCGAACCGACGATCGACAGCGGATAGGGTTCGAGCTTGGTGCCCATCATGTCGGACAGACTTTCCAAGCGCAGCTTGTCGTGTAAAAGCTCTTTGATCTCGGGAATATAGCGGTCGGCGCCGGTGATAAAGGTGAGGTCGAGGTGTTTGTGAACGGCATGGCTGGCCTTCAGCTTCAGGGCGGCTTCCTCGATTGCGGCTAGCAGAGCCGGGTCGTAACCGTGACGATACTGGGCGACGCCGAAGGTCGAGACTTTCCAGGCGGTCTCATGACCAATGATGGCCTCACGGCTCATTGCACAACGCAGTTCGGGAATTGTATGGGCGTTCATTGTACTTTCTCCAAGATGGGGGCAACACTTGGTTAACAGTCATTTAAACGCCTACCCCTGTAAATTTAGGAATGCTGGTGGTAGCGTAAGCCCAGCTTAAGGTCGAACCCCGTGCGTCTGCTCAGTCAGGTCAACCTCAACTCGCTGAAAATCGTGGAAAGCGCTGCGAGGCACAGGAATTTCACGCGCGCCGGCGAGGAGCAGTTTATCACCGCTTCCGCCGTCAGCCAGCGTGTGAAAAGCCTGGAGGACCAGCTGCGCTTCAAGATCTTCGAGCGCGGCGGCAACGCGGTGTCGCTGACGCCGGAGGGCGAGACCTATGTGGCGCGCGTGCGCGAGGCGCTGGAGCGGATCGTGGCGGCAAGCATGGAGGCCACCGGCCAGTCGCAGGCGCATGTGCTGCGGATCTGCGTGCTGCCGACCTTCGCGGCGCGCTGGCTGTTTCCCAGGCTGATGACCTTCCAGCAGCAATATCCCGACATCGAGATGCGGGTGTCGACATCCTACGCCACGCATGAATTCTCGACCTCGGAATATGATCTCGAGATCCGCTACGGCGACGGCAATTTCCCCGGCCTCACCTCGGAACTGCTGTTCAAGGAAGACCTGACGCCGGTGTGCAGCCGCAAGCTGTTTCACGACGTGCTGGGCGACAAGCCGCTGTCGAGGGTGGTGCCGGAGGATCTGCGCTACTTCACGCTGCTGCATTCTGACACCTGCACGCAGAACTGGCAGTCGTGGCTGGGCTTCGCCGGCGCGAGCTTCGTGCTTGGCGAGACGAGAAGCGTCTATTTCGATAGCTGCATGATGTCCTACGAAGCGGCCAATGCCGGTATGGGCTTTGCCGTCGCCAACCGCGCCTATATGGCAAGCGATATCCGCGCCGAAAGGCTGGTGGCTCCCTTCGCGGTCCATCACCCCAACACGGCGGGTTGGTACTTCGTCAGCCCCATCAAGGCGCTCGGCGCCCGCAAGGTGGAGCTGTTCAAGCACTGGATCCTGGCCGAAGCGGCGCTGACGCAGCGCCAGCTCGACACCGAGATCGCCGGCGGACAGCCGGCACGCGCGGCGGTGGCGTAAGCAGCGCCACTCGCGCAGCGTCAGGATTTTCCGGGTGTTTCCACTGACTGTAGCCGGCTAGCGCGATCGCACCATGACGAAAGGCCGAGACTCAGGTATGTTGGATTGCGCGGCGGGCCTGATTTCCCGCTTGGCCGGCGCTATCCAGCTTCCTCCCAAGCAGCGCCGGCCTTCTTCGTTCGAAGCTGACGACAATTCAACTCGCCCTGCCCTATTGCTTCGGAGGCGTGCCCGGCTGGTCGCCGCCCGTGGTCGATTTCGGCACCGGGTTCTTGTCAACCTGAGGGTTCTGGTTGACCTCGTCGCCCGGCGCCTTGGTGGGTTGCACGCTGTTGTCGCAGGCAGCGAGCACGAGCCCTGCCGCAAGAGCCAGCAGCACAGGAAGCTTCATCATGACGACCTCCTCTCGTTCGCCCCTTTCATAAAGGGCAAACGAGGCGGTGGCGGTTTGGTTGCGCGTGAGGGGGAACCAACCGGCCCGCGTCCGGTTGAAAGCCAATCGAACCGCATGAGGAGATAATGATGATCCGCCTGCTGCTTACCGGCCTTTTCGCCTACACCGCCTATCGCGTCGCCGTGAGGATCATCGACGAAGTGCCCGGCGATGTCGCGCCGCTGGACATGCCGGGCGATGAGAGGCGCAAGTTGCGGCGCCAGTCAGCGGCAATGGGGGTGGAGCCGAATCGGTAGCGCCCTTGCTCGCCCCACCTTCGTCTACGCCATGCATACATCGTCTGTGACGGCGTGACTGATCGACCTGAGGTTTGCTTGCCACGTGGTTCCCCCAATCCGTCGCTGCTTCGCAGCGCCACCTTTCCCCCTCAGGAGGGAAAGGAAGGGAGCGTTGCTGGAAGCTCGGCGCTTTTCCTCAACCCCGTCGATCGGGGGAGAGGTGGCTCGGCGAAGCCGAGACGGAGTGGGGGTCGACCAGCGCTCCATAGACAATGCATGCGCCCACCCACCACCGGCTCAGCCTCCTCTCCGGCCGCTGCGGTCCCCTCCCGGCTCTCCCGCAACGCGAGGAAATTATTGCGAACAAAGCGGAAACGATGCTTGATGGGCGATGAACATCGCCGCCCGTGATTCGTCCTTCGAGACGCCCGCTTATCTTGCCCGGCTGAATGATGAGCAGCGGCTGGCGGTGGTGCATGGCGACGGCAAGGTGGCGGCGCCGCTGCTGGTGATCGCCGGCGCCGGCTCCGGCAAGACCAACACGCTGGCGCATCGCGTCGCCCATCTCATCGTCAAGGGCGCCGATCCGCGCCGCATCCTGCTGATGACCTTCTCCCGTCGTGCCGCGGCCGAGATGGCCAAGCGGGTCGAGCGCATTTCCGGCGAGGTGCTGGGGCGCGACGCGGCGATCATCGCCGACGCTCTCGCCTGGGCAGGTACTTTCCACGGCATCGGCGCCAGGCTGCTCCGCGACTACGCCGAGCAGATCGGGCTCGATCCGGCCTTCACCATCCATGATCGCGAGGATTCGGCCGACCTGATGAACCTCGCACGGCACGAGCTGGGATTCTCGAAAACAGAAAGCCGCTTCCCGACCAAAGGCACCTGCCTGCAGATCTATTCGCGCGCGGTGAACGCACAGGCGCCACTGGACGAGGTGCTAGGCTCCGCCTTCCCCTGGTGCGCGGCATGGGCGGAGCAACTGAAGGAGCTGTTCGCGGCCTATGTCGAGGCCAAGCAGGCGCAGAACGTGCTCGATTACGACGACCTGCTGCTCTACTGGGCGCAGATGGCGGCCGAGCCGGAAATCGCCGCTCACCTCGGTTCCCGCTTCGACCATGTGCTGGTCGACGAATACCAGGACACCAACCGGTTGCAGGCCTCGATCCTTCTGGCGCTCAAGCCGGACGGCGCCGGCCTGACGGTGGTGGGCGACGACGCGCAGTCGATCTATTCCTTCCGCGCCGCCGAAGTGCGCAACATCCTCGATTTCCCAAAGCAGTTCGCGCAAGCAGCCGCGGTCGTCATGCTGGAGCGCAATTACCGCTCGAGTGAGACGATCCTTGCCGCAGCCAACAAGGTGATCGGCGAGGCCAGCGAGCGCTTCACCAAGAATCTGTGGACCGAGCGCCGGTCCTCGCACAGGCCGCAGCTGGTCAGCGTACGCGACGAGGCCGAGCAGGCGAATTATGTCTGCCAGGCGATCCTGGCCGAACGCGAGGCCGGCACGGCGCTGAAGGCGCAGGCGGTGCTGTTTCGCACCTCGAGCCACAGCGGGCCGCTGGAGGTGGAGCTGACGCGCCGCAACATCCCCTTCGTCAAGTTCGGCGGGCTGAAATTCCTCGACGCCGCGCATGTCAAGGACATGCTGGCGATGCTGCGCTTCGCCGAGAACCCGCGCGACCGCGTCGCCGGTTTCCGCGTGCTGCAGTTGATGCCGGGCATCGGCCCGTCCGCCGCCTCGCAGATCGTGGATGCCATGGCGACATCGCTCGACGAGACGCTCGGCCTTGCCCGCTTCCGGCCGCCGCAGCGCGCGGCGCAGGATTGGCCGGTGTTCCTCGACATCTATAGCGGCTTACGCGCCGGCGCCAAATGGCCGGCGGATCTGGAGCGGATCAGGCTCTGGTACGAACCGCATATGGAACGCATCCATGAGGATGCGTTCACGCGACGCGCCGATCTCCTGCAGCTCGAGCAGATCGCTTCGACCTACCCGTCGCGCGAACGCTTCCTGACCGAGCTGACGCTCGACCCGCCCGACGCCACCAGCGACCAGGCCGGGCCGCCGCATCGCGACGAGGATTACCTCATCCTGTCGACCATCCACTCCGCCAAGGGCCAGGAATGGAAGAACGTCTTCGTGCTGAACACGGTCGACGGCTGCATCCCGGCCGATCTCGGCGTCGGCACCAAGGAGGATATCGAGGAGGAACGCCGGCTGCTCTATGTGGCGATGACCCGGGCCAAGGACAGTCTGCATCTCGTCGTGCCGCAGCGCTTTTACCCGCACAACCAGGCGGCGCGCGGCGACCGCCATGTCTATGCCTCGCGCACCCGCTTCATCCCGGCCTCAATGCTTCCGGCCTTCGAGCAGTCGTCCTGGGCGAGTGCGGCGCTCAAGGACGACCCGCGCCAGCGGCCGGGCGTCAAGGTCGACCTTGGCGCCCGCATGCGCGGCATGTGGAAATAGGCCGCCTGTCCCCTCCTGCCGATTCACGCGACGGATCAGGTCCAGGACGGAAAAATCCGCGTGCGCGGAACCTCACGCCGCACGCCCGCGTTGTGTGGCGTCCGGAGGCCCGCCGCCTCCGCAGCCAACAGACGAGGTCTCAATGTACGACAGAATGTTCTTCACCCCGGTCGCCCTTACCGTCGGCGCCGGCCACAAGCGCATGATCGCCTCGCTGTTTGATATGCATGACTTCCTGACCGAGTTTCCGCCGTCGCGCCGGCGCATCAGCTACGGCGCCGCGGTGAAAGCCTGCGAGGCCGCGCGGAGCGGAGAAATCTCGGCCGAGGCCGCGCGCGATGCGCTGATCACCTTCGCGGTGACGGCCGGCATTCTGTGGCCGTCGGACCAGCCGATCGTTTCGGTGAAGCCGGTCGCGCGCGGCTATGGCGGCTTTGCCGCCTGAACCTTACGGCAAACGACCATCGTCCCGGGCAGGCCCGCCGCCAATGAACTGCCCCCGGGCCAGTTCACCTGACGAGAGGCTTTTCCTTACCGTTATTCCGGGTTTGCCGGCGGCTGAGGCTTCGGCCTGGTCAGGATCTGGTCCACCGGGTGCACGCGGCGCGCAGCCAGCCAGTCCATCTCCTCGATCGAGTGGTGGATGGCTGGAAGCGCCACAGGAACGGCACCGCGCGGAAGGCGCGATGGGCAAGATAGAAGCCGATGTCGGCGGTGAGCAGAGCCTCGAGCGGCAGGAGCTGCTCCAGCGGGGTGAAGATGAGGGCGATGATCAGCACCGCCTTGAAGTCGATGAGATCGAACACTGTCGCTCGCGGATCGGCTGAGGCCAGCCGCCGACACTAGCCGCTAAAGGATGAACGGACCATTTGATGGCGCCAAGGGACGCCTAAAGCGCGTCGCGATCTTTCAGATTCGCTCCATGCGCTTTAGATTTTTGATTTTACGCATGTCTTTATCCCGAAACCGATTCCCACTTTCGGGAGACATGCTTTAGTGCATGGTGCCGCCGGCATTGCCAGCCGTCCCGCTGCGCCGGCTCTCGAAGCTCACCTGGTCGCGGCCGTTGGACTTGGCCTTGTAAAGATGGCGGTCGGCGACCTGGAACATGTCGTGGTAGGTGGTCGGGCCGCTGAAAGCGATGCCGCCGATGCTCACGGAAAGCGGCCAGGGCCGCCCGTCGGGGGCAAACTCGGCCTCGCGAATGCGACGCCTGATGGATTCGGCGACCAAGAAGGAACGTGTGGCATCGGCGCCGGGCAGGAAGACCGCGAATTCCTCGCCGCCGATGCGTCCGACGATGTCGGCGCCATGCAGTTGCCCCTTGATCGTCGCGGCGATCAACCTCAGCGCCTGGTCGCCGCAGTCGTGGCCCAGGCGGTCATTGATCGACTTGAAATGGTCGGCATCGACGATCAGCAGCGCGCCGGCGTCGGCGACAGTCTGGTTGCGTGCCTGGTCGAGATAGGCCTCGACCAGCATCGAGAAAGCGCCGCGGTTGAAGACCGCGGTCAAGCTGTCGGTCGCGGCGATGACGCTGAGCTCCTTTTGCGTGATTGCCAGCTGGCGTATCTTCCACATCAGGAAGAACAGAAAGGAGCCGCCGAGGACAAGCGGCAGGAAAAGATCCGTGAGTTTCGCCCAGAGCAGCGCCTGCGGCGACAGCGAGGGAAAATTGAAGGAATCGACGGAGAAGGCGACGGCAATGAAAAAGGCTGTGCCGGCGGCGGTGACCACCACGACCCTGCCCCAGCTTGTCGGGGACAAATCGATGCGCATGCCGTTGCTCCCACTGCTACCGGCTTATTGTGGAGCGCGAGCGCAAAGGAAGTCCTAACATATTAGCTTCAATGCAGGTGTGGTTAACAGGCCGTCGGGACCTCCCGTGACGGCAGGCAAGCAGAAAGCCCGCCGCCAAAGGCGGCAGTTTTCCGACTGGCCGAGGGTTCTCGTCAACGCGCCGCCAGCCATGGCGGCGATGCGGTAGGAGATGCCGCAGAGCCTCACGGCCGGTCCGGCACTCCCGACCAAGCTGTCTTGCAGCATATCTCAGCGACGCGAAATCATCAGGCAGAGCGTCCTGAGATCAGCGTCATAGGTGCCTTCGCTGGAGAGCACGTCGGCGCAACGTTTCTTCATCCGGGTCAATTTCGTGCCGGACATCTCAGCCACCGCACTCTTCATGGCGACAGCATCCGGAGTCCCAACAGTGTTCGGTGCGCTCAGGGTCGAGAGCCTTCCGACGCCGACGCCGGCCTCATCACCGGTGCCGAGGCCAAGGGTCGCGTTGGCGATGTCGCCGACATTGGCGCCAAGATTCGCGTCGATGCCATTGGGGCCGCCGATCGACGCTGTGGCGCTAGCGTCGACACCGCTCGTTCCGCCCGCCGATGCAGCCGCGCCGGCGTTCACGCCGTTCGTCCCGCCAACCGAAGCGCCAACACCGGCATTGACGCCTCCGGTGCCATCTACCGACGCTCCGACGCCAGCGTTGACGCCGCCAGAGCCCCCAACAGATGCGCCTGCGCCGACGCCAATGCTTGCCGCATTCGCAGGCATGGCCAGAACGGCCATAATCGTGCCAAGTGTCAGAGTAGCGGCGGCTTTCCCAACAATATTGCGCATAACACTCTCCTTTTCAGTTACAACTCACTCAGCACTGCGGCATGCAAGCATTGCCTGCATACTGCTGCTGAATACACGGAAGAGTTACGCGTGAGATTTCGTCCGGTTTCGCCGGCTCGTTCGCAAGAATGAGGTTTGGTTTGCGGTTGCTGTTATCTGCCGTCTAAAGTGTATTAGATTTTTCTTAAAATGCCTCGCACCATTCTTCCCTCGGGCCGTTTTCCCAGCTATTGCTGAGCAACTCGCTGTAGGCGTTCCCGGCTAGAGCGCTTCAGGCATAGGCGCGACCTTCCTCGGAGCGCTGGAACAGCGCCAGATCGAGCGGCACCGAGGGGCGGCCGAGCACGGTCAGCACCATGTGCGCCTGGCCGCGATGATGGGTCTGGTGGTTGAAGAAATGGCTGAGCGCGGGTGCCACGCGTTGCGAGACAGTTCGCATGTCGGAGAGGGTCATATAGGAGAAGCGGCCGGCGAGCGCCTTTTCGCTCATGCCGCCGACCCAGTCGATGATCCGCTTGTCCTCCGCCTCGCGCGCGCTGTGCAAGGGTGGCAGCGCCTTGTAAAGAATGGCGTCAAGGGAAGACGGTGCCTGTCCCTCGCCGGTGAAGCGCTTCATCCAGATGCGATCGGCAGTCAGGATATGATTGAGCGTTCCCATCATCGAGCCGAAGAAGGCGCCGGTGTCGCGGTTGAATTCCTCGTCGCTGAGGTGGGCCGCGGCATCGTAGAGACGCTGGTTGGCCCATTGATTATAGGCCGCAAACATCATGAAATGCTGTTTCATCATCCACCGGTTCGCCACGAATTCTGGCTCTACGTAACCCGCAGCAACGGACCCGCCAATGACCATTCTGCTTTACGACCTCGTCGGCCATGACGTCGGCCGCCCGTTCAGCCCGCATTGCTGGAAGACCAAGATGGCGCTGGCGCATAAGGGGCTCGCCGTCACCAAGGTGCCGACGCGCTTCCTCGATGTGCCGAAAGTCGAGAGCGGCTTGTCGAAGACGGTGCCGGTGATCCGCGACGGCGAGCGCGTGGTGGCCGATTCCTTCGCCATCGCGCTCTATCTCGACGAAGCCTATCCGGATCGGCCCACGCTATTCGGCGGCGATGGCGGCAAGGCGCTGGCGCGCTTCATCGAGCGCTGGTCGCAATTCACCATCCATCCCTACGTCGCGACGGTGGCGCTGACCGATCTGCATGACATGCAAGACGAGCCCAAGGCCGCCTATTTCCGCGACAGCCGCGAGCAGCGCTACGGCAAGCGGCTGGAAGAGGTCGTGGCCAACCGCGACGCCGGACTCGCGGCTTTCCGCGCCGCGCTGGAACCGCTGCGCTCGACGCTCACCTACCAGCCTTTCATCGGCGGCGAGGCGCCGCTGTTTGCCGACTACATCGTGTTCGGGGCGCTGCAATGGGGGCGCATTGCCTCGCCTTTCCAGTTGCTAGACGACGGCGACAGCATCGCCCGCTGGTTCGAGCGCTGCCTCGACCTGCATGGCGGTATCGGACGGCAGGTCGCGGCGGCGGCATGACGGCCGTCGGAATTGCCATGCTGCGTTATGAGATGCAGGGCGGGATCTGGGTCTACCCCGGCAAGGGCGGCTGGCATTTCATCACGCTGCCGACGGATGTTGCGGCGCGGATCAAGGCGGCGATGGCGGGGCTGGCGCGCCCCTGGGGCTCGCTTGGTGTGACGGCTGTCATCGGCAAGACAAAATGGACCACTTCGCTTTTTCCCGACAAGACGACGGGCAGCCTGCTGTTGCCGGTCAAGGCGTCGGTGCGGCAAAGTGAGAGACTGAAGGCCGGAGACGCGCCGATCGTGACCATTGAGATCGCGCTTTAATTCCGCTTGAGCGCGTCCTTGTCGATCAATTTGACGCAGATCGGATCGCCTTCACCCATGCGCGTACATTGCCATTCCGGGCCGAAGCCGAAATTGTGATCCCGCGGCGGCAGGATCAGCAGGAAGACGGCGATCACGGCGCATATGAGCGCCATGAATACGATTCCCACAATGTCGCCGCGTCTGAGATAAGGCCAGTTCATCGCCTCCGGCTCCGCCGCCGCGAGCGTTCGGGAGCAAGCGCCCGAAACGCATGCAGCCGTCTAAAGCGCGTCGCGATCTTTCAGGTTCGCTCCATGCGCTTTAGGTTTTAGATTGTACGCATGTCTTATGCCGAAACCGGTTCCCACTTTTGGGAGACATGCTTTAATTATCCCGCAAAGCGCCCGCCTTGACCAGAAGCCGCCTCCCCTTGGCAAGCTGCCGGGCGGCTTGTATAGAGCCCGCCACTCCAATTTCCATTCCCGAGAACAAGGACGACCCAATGGCGATCGAACGCACCTTCTCCATGATCAAGCCGGACGCGACCAGGCGCAACCTGACGGGCGCCATCACCAAGATGCTGGAAGACGCCGGCCTGCGCGTCGTCGCATCGCGCCGCGTGTGGATGAGCCGCCGCGAGGCCGAAGGTTTCTACGCCGTCCACAAGGATCGTCCGTTCTTCGGCGAGCTGGTAGAATTCATGTCGTCGGCGCCGACAATCGTGCAGGTGCTGGAAGGCGAGAACGCCATCGCCCGGAATCGCGAAGTGATGGGCGCCACCAACCCGGCAAACGCCGCCGAAGGCACCATCCGCAAGGTGCATGCGCTGTCGATCGGCGAGAACTCGGTGCACGGCTCCGACGCGCCGGAGACAGCCGCGCAGGAGATCAAGTACTGGTTCTCGGACACCGAGATCGTCGGCTGATCTATCTGACACGATCCCGAACGGAAAACCGCTTCGTGGAATCGCTCTGAAATCTGCCGAAAACAAAGGCGGCCCTTTGGGCTGCCTTTTTAACATGGGTAAATGCGCCGTGGGCAGATCAACCTATGGTAGCCAGCTCTAGCGATAGAGGGTTCACCCGCCCCCGCGAACCTCTGTCGCGCTTCCGTACCACAACGGAGGACGCGATGATTGGTCCCCATATTTCCAAGAGCGGCGTTGCCTATCCGGACGATCTTGTCCTGCTGAAGCGCATCTATGATCAGGTCTGCGTGGAGCGAGGCATTGCCCGCGGCAGTTCCGAGGCCTCGGACCTGGCGATCGAAGCCATGAAGCTGTTTTCCGCCGGCATTTTCGACGAGGATACGATCGGCCGTCGTCTTCGCTACCGCTGATCGAGGGTTCCTAAAGCGCGTCGCCGTCCTTCGGATTCGCTCCGTGCGCTTTAGGTTTTTGGTTTTTGCGCATGTCTTTATCCCGAAACCGGTTCCCACTTTCGGGAGACATGCTTTGGGGATCAGTCTCCGTTGCCGTAGCGGATGACCTCGACCTTCTCCCTGGTAATCAGGCAGCTCTTCTCACTCGTCAGCGCCTTGATCGCAGGGATCAGCGCATCGATCTTCTCCGGCGCGTCGACGATCTCGACGACGATGGGCAGATCCTGCGACAGGCGCAGGATCTTGGCGGTGTGGAGCACGCTGGAGCGGCCGAAGCCGAGCGGACCTCTCAGCACCGTGGCGCCGGCCATGCCGGCTTCGCGCGCCTTGATGACGATCGCCTCGTGCAGCGGCTTGCCGTCGGCCGCCCTGTCGTCCTCGCCGAAGAAGATCCTGAGCAGCGCGCATTGCGCGGGAAGTTCCATGTTTTCCTCCCTAGAGCGTTTCACCGTTTCACAGAAACGGCGAACCGCTCTATCTCTTTGTTTTGACGCAATTCCGGACGGAAAACTGCTCACACTTTTCCTGGAATTGCTCTAGCTACCTGTTGCCTGACTGCCTTTCGGCAAGCGGTTGAGCCTGGATGCCATGAGATAACCCAGCCACGCCGCGGCGAGCGACAGCCCGATCACACTGATGAGATAGGTCGCGGCCAGCGGCAAGTCGCCCTCGAACAGCAGGATGAAGGTGTCGAGGCTCATCGCCGAAAACGTGGTGAGGCCGCCGCAGAAGCCGGCCATGACGAAGTTGCGGCTGGCTGGTCCGACCATCATGCGCCCGTCCGGTCCGGTCAGCGTGGCAAAGGCCATGATGACCCAGGAGCCGACGACGTTGACGAAAGCGGTCGACCATAGAGCGTTCAGGCCGAGCAGCGAGACGATCACATAGCCCGACAGGAAGCGGGTCAGGGAGCCGATCGCCGCGCCGCAGCCGACCGCCAGATAAAGCCGCATTGCCGCCTGTCTGTCCGTCATCGCTCAGCCCGCTGCCCCGGTAGCCGAACCAGCCGCCCAGGTGGCTGACTCAGCCACCCAGACAATTGCCCAGAAGCCGAGGGCGACGAACAGCACGCACAGAACCGACGAGGCGACAACGTTGAAGACCGCGAGCCGCCCCTCCCCGTCGAGCGCGAGGTTGAGTGTCTGCAGGCAGAAGGACGACACGGTGGTGTAGCCGCCGAACAAGCCGACGACGATGAGATCGCGCATGAGATCGCTGGCGAAGACGCCGCCCACCGCCCGCGCGGCACCGGCGAAGGCCCCGATGGCAAGGGCGCCGGAGACATTGACCGCCAGCGTGCCCCAGGGAAAGGTCTCGCCGACCCCGCGGCCAATCACGCCGGAGAGGAAGAACCGTGATACGCCGCCGAGGAAACCGCCGATCAGGACCAGGGCGCAGGCCGCAAGGGTCATCGTCTCAATGCCTTTCCAACGCGATTCCCGCACGGGAATCACCTCACGAAATCAGGCACGATGCGAGCAGAAAAAACAGATCCTGCCGCGCAAGAGCACGCCTGGCAGGAGTCATCAGCCCATAAGGCGGTTTCGGGGGAACCCCATCCCCATTTTCGGGCGAGCCTAGGCGGTTGAGGCGGTGGGGTCAATTGTGACAAACCCGCCGCCCCTCCCGGCGGGCAAAGGAATCACTTGGCTTGACGGTCTTTCACATTGGCATGGGCGTTCGCCGCCTCTGTGTCCGTGGCCGGCGTCTTCGTCTCCTCGCCGCTGAACGGGCTGCCCTGTCCAGGCGCAAGGTCGCCGCTATGGCCGGCCTTGTTGGTCTGGAAGGGCTGACCGTCGGGGCTGAGGCCATGCTGCGTGGCGTTGAACAGATGGTCGTCCGCGCGGGCAAAACCGGCGAAGGCGATCAGCGATGCGCTTGTGACTGCGAGAATGAGCATGTGCTTTTTCATATCTGGTCTCCATTGAGTGCCAGATCGATCCCGCGCATTCGGTCTGGCGGTTTGAGTGAAGGGACGTTTGTCCCTTTGCCTGCCCGCCATCTGCATAGGTCAACGCCTGGCGCCGGCGGTTTATTCCGGCGAGCACGGTTTCCAGGCTGAAAAAGTCGCGGCCGTCCAGAGGGCGCCCGACGTCAGCGCGGCATCTTCACCAACACCGCCTGGGGTTTGCCGGCCAGCGGATCGAGCTGGTGGCTTGTATCGGTGACGAACATCAGTTGCTCGCCGACCGTGATGCGTGCCTGCAGCGCGTATGTCCGGCCCTTCTGGATCGCCTTGGGGTCGAAATCGATCTCGAACTTGATCGGCACCTGGCCGGTGGGCGCTATCCTGCGCTTGGCGATCACGATTGCCGGCGCATCGGCCAGCGAGACGTCGGCAAGCTCGACCACCAGCACGGCGTCAGACGGCAGGGCAATGCGCTCGCGATAGGTCACCTCGCCCGCGATGGCCTGCTCGCCGGCCTTGGTCACTTCCGGCACGGCGAGCACGCCGACGACCAGCGGCACCAGCCCGAAGATGAAGAACTCCGCGACGCGGTCCAGCATGAGATTGCTCTGCCAAGCAAATCAAACCGATCGGCAAGCTCGGGAAGGATTGCGGTGGTTCGATGGCCGAACGGGCGTTTTTTCTGATGCATGTCGTTGCCCCAGAACCGCTGCGCACTTCTGGGCGACATGCATTCGGGCGTTTTTTCTGATGCATGTCGTTGCCCCAGAACCGCTGCGCACTTCTGGGCGACATGCATTATTGACCCGGTTTCTTCCAGCGGTCCGCCGCTTGGTCGTCGGCTTCCTTGGCCTCGACCCAACCGCCCTCTGAGCCGTCGGCGAGATGCTCCTTCTTCCAGAAGGGCGCGCGCGACTTCAGATAATCCATCAGGAAATTCGCCGCCTCGAAGGCCGCCTGCCGGTGCGCCGAGGCGGCCACCACCAGCACGATGTTTTCGCCCGGTCTTATCTTGCCGTGGCGATGGATGACGCTGAGTCCCTGCAGCGGCCAGCGCTCGACGGCCTCCGCGGCGATGCGGCCGATCTCCGCCTCCGCCATGCCGGGATAATGCTCGAGCTCGAGCGCCGACAGCGCGCCCTGCTCGTCGCGGCAAAGGCCGGAGAAGGTGACCACGGCGCCAATATCGGTTCGGCCCCCGGTCAGGCCGGCGATCTCGGCGGCGACGTCGAAATCCTCGCGCTGGATGCGAATGGCGGGCACGACGGCGCCGGCCATGTCAGCCTCCGGTCATCGGCGGAAACAGCGCGATCTCGCGCGCACCCGCTATCTTCTCGCGGTGGCCGACATGTTCCTGGTTGATGGCGACGCGAATGACGTCCGGATATTGCAGCGCGTTCTCATACTCCTCGCCGCGCGATCTCAGCCAACGCAGCAGGTCGCCCACCGTCTCGATGCCGGCCGGCAGCTCGACATCCTCTTCCGGCTTGCCGATCCGCTCGCGCACCCAGGCGAAATAGATGAGCTTCGTGGACATTGTCTTCACTCGTCCATGATGTGCTTGAGGCCGGCGCGGAAATAATCATAGCCGGTGTAGAGTGTGACGAGCGCGGCGACCCACAGCAGCACCAGGCCGATCTGGGTAGTCAGCGGAAAGATCTTGTCGCCGGCCGGGCCGACCAGCAGGAAGGCGATGGCGACCATCTGGATGGTGGTCTTCCATTTGGCGAGCTGGGTGACCGGCACCGACACTTTCAAGGCGGCCAGATATTCGCGCAGGCCCGAAACCAGGATCTCGCGGCACAAGATGATGATCGCCGCCCACAGCGACCAGCCGGCGATGCCGCCATGGCGATCGGTGTCGGCGGCGAGCAGGAGCAGGCAGGTGGCGACCAGCAACTTGTCGGCTATCGGATCGAGCATCTTGCCGATGTTGGAAGTCTGCTGCCAGGCGCGCGCGAAATAGCCGTCAAAGTAATCGGTGATCGAGGCGAGCAGGAAAATGACCAGTGCCGACCAGCGGGCGAAGTCGGACGACTTCAGATGGCCTTCAAGAAAAAAGCACAGCACGACCAGCGGCACCGCGACGATGCGGGCGTAGGTGAGGATGTTCGGCAGGTTGAACGCGCGTTGTGCCATATCGTCTCGGGAAATCTCCGCCGCCACAGGTACTCAAATCAGAAGCCAACGTAGGGGGTCAACAGCCGAGATTCGATTGGACAGGGAAAAATGGCGTGAGGGGCGTTGTGAGGTACCCCTCGGGACATCCCGGCCCAACCGCCTCAGCTCTCATGAAAATGATTGTAGACCAGCTTCGCCACATGCTCGGAAATGCCGTCGACCTTGACCAGGTCCTCGACCGCGGCGCGGCTGACCGCCTTGGCGGTGCCGAAGGCGAGCAGCAGGGCGCGCTTGCGGCCGGGGCCGATGCCGGCGATCTCGTCGAGCGGGCTTTTCACCATCTCCTTCTTGCGGCGCGCGCGATGCGAGCCGATGGCGAAGCGGTGCACCTCGTCGCGCAGGCGCTGGACGAAATAGAGCACCGGGTCGCGCACCGGCAACATGAAGCTTTCCCTGCCCTTGACGAAGAAGCGCTCGCGGCCGGCATCGCGGTCCGGGCCCTTGGCGATGCCGATGGCGACAACCCGATCCTCGACGCCGAGATCGGCAAGGATCTGGCGCACCGCCGTCATCTGGCCCTGGCCGCCGTCGATCAGGATGACGTCGGGCCAGGCCGGAAAACCGCCATTGCCGGCGACCAGATCCTCGTCACCCGCATCGTCCGCGGTTGTGCCGGGCTGCTCGTCGCCATGCTCCCTGAGCAGCCGTGAGAAACGCCGCTGCATCACCTCGCGCATCATGCCGAAATCGTCGCCCGGCGTGATCTCGGTCGAGCGGATGTTGAATTTCCGGTACTGGTTCTTCACGAACCCTTCCGGCCCGGCGACGACCATGGCGCCGACCGCATTGGTGCCCATGATGTGCGAGTTGTCGTAGACCTCGATGCGCACCGGCGGTTTTGCCAGGCCGAAGGTCTCGGCGAATCCCTGCAGCAGCCGCGCCTGGGTCGAGGTTTCGGCCAGCCTGCGGCCGAGGGCCTCGCGGGCGTTCTGCAGCGCGTGATCGGCCAGGTCCTTCTTCTCGCCGCGCTGCGGCACCGAGATCGTAATCTTGCGGCCGGCATGGGTGGACAGCGCTTCGGCGAGCAGTTCCTGCTCCTGCGCGACCTGCGACAGAAGCAGCGTGCGCGCCGGCAGCTTGTCGTCATAGAACTGCGCCAGGAACGAGCCCAGCACCTCAGCCGGCTCCAGCGCCGGATCGGCCTTGGGGAAATAGGCGCGGTTGCCCCAGTTCTGGCCGGTGCGGAAGAAGAACACCTGGATGCAGGTCTGGCCGCCCTCCTGATGGATGGCGAAGACGTCGGCCTCCTCCACCGTCTGCGGGTTGATGCCCTGATGCGCCTGCACATGGGAGAGCGCGGCAAGCCGGTCGCGGTAGATTGCGGCGCGCTCGAAATCGAGCTCTGCCGAGGCCTGCTGCATGGCGGCCGAGATTTCGGTCTTCACCTTCTGGCTGCGGCCGGAGAGGAAATCCTTGGCCTCCGCGACCAGCTCGGCATAGCCCTCATGCGAGATCTCGCCGGTGCAGGGACCGGCACAGCGCTTGATCTGGTAGAGCAGGCAGGGCCGCGTGCGGTTCTCGTAGAAGGAGTTGGTGCAGCTTCGAAGCAGGAAGGCGCGCTGCAGCGAATTGATGGTGCGGCCGACCGCGCCGGCCGAGGCGAAGGGACCGAAATAGTCCCCTTTTCGCGATCGCGCGCCGCGATGCTTGTAGATGCCGGGCGAGACATGATCGCCGGTCAAGAGGATATAGGGGAAGGACTTGTCGTCCCGCATCAGCACGTTGAAACGGGGCCTGAGCCGCTTGATGAGGTTCGCCTCGAGCAGCAGCGCCTCGATCTCGGTGCGGGTGACGACGAATTCCATCGTCGCAGTCTCGCGCACCATCCGGCCGATGCGGGCGGTGTGGAACCGCCCTTGAGCATAGTTGGTGACGCGCTTCTTCAGGCTGCGCGCCTTGCCGACATAGAGCACGTCGCCGGCGGCGTTCATCATGCGATAGACGCCGGGCTGGTTGGGCAGCCGCTTGACGAAGGTCTGGATCACCTCGGCGCCGACCATGCCGTCGGCATCACCGGCATGCGGCGTCCAGTCGATGGCCGTGAAGGCGACATCGGGGCCAGTCGGCAAAGCCTCGGGTTCGACGATCTCCTCAGCCGCCTCGTCCTCGACGTCGAGATCGACATCGGGGGGCAGGTCGTCGGCGGCGCCGTTGCGTCTGTGTTTTTGGGCTGCGGGACTCATTCCACCATGCCTGTCACATCGGGCGTCTGCCACGCAAGATGCTGGCCGCCATCGAGCGCGATCATCTGGCCGGTCACCGAGCGTGCCTGCCAGAGATAGCGAATCGTGGCGCCGAATTCAGGCAATTGCGGGCCGCGCTTCAGGATCAGGCCCTCGACCTGTTTGCCGAAATCATCGTCGTCCTGGCGCTTGTTCTTCAGTGTCGGCCCGGGACCTATTGCGTTGACGCGAATGCGCGGCCCGAGCGCCTGCGCCAGCATCTCAGTTTGCGTCCACAGCGCCGATTTCGACAGCGCATAGGAGAAATAGCGCGGCGTCGGCCGCCAGACGCGCTGGTCGATCATGTTGACGATCAGCCCGTCCTCGCCTTGCGGCAGCGCGCGGGCGAAATTCTGCGCCAAAAGCGCGGGCGCCTTCACATGAATGGCGAAATGGCGGTCCCAGGCCTGCCAGTCGAAATCCTCGACGCTGTCGTCGACGAACAGGGAGGCGTTGTTGACCAGCAGCGTCACAGGCCCGAGCGCGGCTTGCGCGCGACCGATGAGACCACCCACCGCATCCATGTCGGTGAGGTTGGCGGCGACGACAGCGGCGCGGCCGCCCTCGCCCGTAATCTTCCCCGCCAGCGCCTCGGCCTCGGCGCCTGAACGGTTGGCATGAATGGCGACTGCGAAGCCATTGGCGGCCAGATCCTCGACGATCGCCTTGCCGACCCGCCTTGCTCCACCCGTCACCAGCGCGACGGCCGTGGCCTGTTTCATGGTGTCAATCCTCAATCGGCTTCACGATTCCGGGAAGCCGGCACAATATGACGGGCCAAGCGTTAAATGCCATTTCCACCTGGGGCAGGAATGTGGCGAAGCGGCCCGGATGCGCTTCCGCCCCGCCGGATTCAGGGCGCCATTGCCGGCAATATATGTTGCTCGACCCCTTGAACCAAGCGATGTGCAGCGCAACATGATTAGCCTGCTGACATTCGCTGTTGCGAAGATGCAACGTCACCTTTCGGCCTCATTCGCGCCCGGGAATGACCCAAGTTCAGGTTCGCTTCAGCCGCATTTCAGCACGACATTCGGAACCGTTAAACGCCAAGCTCGTTTATCCCCCCGGACGGGCCGGGGCGTTTCATGAACAACCAAGCCTAAGTGTCTTGTGGCTTAAGGAGTATAACAATGAAGACCAATCTTAAATTCGCGCCGCTTGCCGCCGCGCTCGGGCTGTTCGCCTTTGCTGGTACTGCCTTTGCGGCCGACGTCGTTTCCGAGGAGCCGCCGGCTCCCGCTCCGGTTGCCGAGCTTCCGGTTGCTTCCTGGGCCGGCCCCTATGCCGGTATCAATCTGGGCTACGGCTTCGGCGGCCATGTGAAGGCCCCCGGCGTCGACGCCAAGACCAAGGGCTTCATCGGCGGTGTTTTCGGCGGCTACAACTGGCAGCAGGAAAACTTCGTGTACGGTGCTGAAGCCGATCTCGGCTACAATGGCACCAAGGGCTCGGATAACGGCCTGTCCGCCAAGTCGGGCATTGAGGGTTCGTTGCGCGCTCGCCTCGGCTATGCCGTGACCCCGGAAATCCTGCTCTACGGCACGGGCGGTCTCGCTGCCAAGAACCAGAAGATCGACGACACCCTCGGCGCGCATGACAGCAAGGGCATGCTCGGCTGGACCGCCGGTGCCGGTACCGACATCAAGATCACGGACAACGTGTTTGGCCGCGTCGAGTATCGCTACACCGATTACGGCAGCAAGAACTTCGGCGACACCGGCAAGGTCAAGTCCTCGGACAACCGCGTCACGTTCGGCGTCGGTATGAAGTTCTAAGTCGTTCGAAGCCACGACACGGAAAAGCCGGGCCTTGCGCCCGGCTTTTTTTGTTGGCCCGGCGGAAAGGCGTCAGGCGCCCGACCGACGCGCCGGCTGTCGCTGGAAACCATCGTGGGTCGGGGTCGATGGCAGCCGGTCCAGCCATTTCAAGCGCGATTGCATGAAGACCTGAGCGTCCGGCAGGTAGTCGCCCGGACTGGTCATGGTGGCCGCGTGAACGTGGATCTCCGAAGGCCATCTTGTCGAGCGGAAGTAGAGCCTGGTGCCACAGGACGGGCAGAAGCCTCGAAATGTGTCCGTGCTGCTTTCATAGTGCCTGATGTCGCCGGCCCAGCTCAGCTCATCGGCCCTCAGTCCCAGGAAGGCGGTGAAGGGAGACGAGGTGGCACGCTGGCAATCGGCGCAGTGACAGACCAGATTGCGGATGATGTCGCCGGAATATGTCCAGGTGACCGCTCCGCACATGCAATGCCCGCTGAGTGCCATCGCTTCCCCCTTGGCCATGCGTTTGTCATCGCCGGCGCAGCCGATACTGACACATCGCCGCCCGGAAAGTGGCGAGTCAGCGGCTTACGCGCGCTTCTTTGCGACCTTGGCGGATTTGTCCTTCGGTGGCAGTGTCTGGACAAAGGCCAGAGCGAGATCGAGCCAGAAGGCGAGCTCGGCCTCGCTCGCCGTGCCTTCCGGCCCGACGTGGAGGTAGCCTTCCATCGAGCGCCCGCCCATTTCCATCGGGCGCGCATGGGGACGAGCGGCCGCAGCAGCATGCGCGTCCTTGCCGACGCGTACGAGGAGCCCGCGCTTCGAGGTGCCGACGAGCATGTTGCCGTCGATCATGAAGCAGGTGCCGCCGAACATCTTCTGCTCGGTGAAGGCGCGTCCGCCGAGGCCGGCACGCAAGCGGTCGACCATCGGGTCGGGCGCGACGCTGGTAGAGGGCTTTGCCATGCTCACCACTCCGACTTTGATTATGTCAGGCAAGCATGGAGCGGGTGGTTGTTCAAGCAGGCGAGAGGCCGAAGCTGCCAATCTCCCCTCTCGTGGGGGAGATGGCCGGCAGGCCAGAGGGGGGCGCGAAGGAATGCCTACTATCGAGGTCGCCCGACCTTTGTCTTTGATAGCAGGGCATGCCTGGCAAGGACTGAGACACCGGCGGGACAGCGCCCCCTCTGCCCTGCCGGGCATCTCCCCCACAAGGGGGGAGACTGGCTGTATCTACCCCGGCACGCTGCCCTTCAGCTCCGGGAATTTTTCATCGAAACGCGCGGCCCAGCGGACCAGGCGGCTGCGGCCCTTCTCCCATTGGCCCGAAAAGCGCAGCGCGAGATAGCCAAGCGTGGCGCGCAACGCCATGTGGCCGGCGGTGATCTTCTTGGGCAGCTTGGGCGGGTTGGCGTTGATGAGGTCGAGCGCGGTGGTGATCTTGCCCCACTGGCGGTCGAGCCAGGGCTGGTAGACCATCTCTTCCGGCCGCGTCCGCCGCTCATAGACCATCGACAGCGCGCAGTCGCAAATGCCGTCGGCCAGCGCCTCGAGAACTTCCGCCTCGAGCCGCTTGTCGGGGTTGCGCGGGAACAGCGCGTTCTTCGACAGCCGGTTGAGATGCTGGGTAATAGTGCGGCTGTCATGGATCGAGCGGCCATCCTCCAGCACCAGCACCGGGATCTTGCCGAGCGGATTGGCCGAGATCAGTTCGGCGGGCTTGTCCTCCGTCTTGACCGGCACGAGGTCGATGGCGATGCCGGCGTAGACGGCCGCCATGCGGACCTTCGAGCTATAGGGGGACGTGGAAGCATAGAGCAGTTTCGGCATGATCGATTTCCCAGTTGTCTGCCGCACTGTTGACCGAATGGTACCTCCAGGGCAACGGCCCAGCAAAGCCGATCCGGATTAGCCACGTCCGGCCGGCGCGGACGCGGCAACAAAAAAGCTCCCGGAAGGTTTGCCTAGCGGCAAATTTCCGAGAGCTTTAGGAGGAGCGTCCGCTCCGACTCCGCTCGCTCAGACACCGAATTGGCGAGAGGGGTGCCTGAATAGCACCCGCCCTCACCCGTTGCGGTTCGCCAAGCGAAGCTACGCGATTACTTCTTGGCGGCCGGCTTCTTCGCCGGAGCTGCCTTCTTGACGGCTGCCGGAGCCTTGGCGGCGGCGGCCTTCAGCGGAGCCTTGGCGGCGGGCTTGGCCGCTGCCTTCGCTGCCGGCTTCTTGGCGGCGGGCTTGGCTGCTGCCTTTGCGGCGGGCTTTGCTGCGGCCTTCGCGGCCGGCTTCGCGGCCGGCTTTGCTGCGGCCTTGGCGGCGGGCTTTGCTGCGGCCTTCGCGGCCGGTTTCGCTGCTGCCTTGGCCGGAGCCTTGGCGGCTGCCTTCGGTGCCGCTGCCTTTTTCACTGCTGCAGGTTTCGCGGCAGCCTTAGCTGCCGGCTTCTTTGCCGGCGCTTTCGCCGCCGGCGCCTTGGTTGTGGTCTTTGCCATGCGATGCCCCTTGCGTTTTGCCTAAGGTCGTGAGTGACCCGGCATGCTCATGCATATCTGACTCGCGACTGTCTAGCCAGCGAAGCAACACAATGATTTTCAGTTATTGAATTTTGGTTACACCAAGATGCATCTCATCGAAAAATTGTGAGCGAATCTGTCACTTTCGAAGTGACGGCCCGGCGCACAGATTTTCGCGTGGCTTCTATCACCCGATGATCCATCCATTCGCGGCATAAGCTTATATCGCAATGTGAGCAGAGTGCTCACAATAGAGAACCCGCCGCTGAACACCGGCTTCATCTTGTCCAGCGAAAACATCTACAGATGAACCGGCCACGCGAGGCGGTCAAAGCTTGCGCGTTTGAAAGCGAGCTTCAAGCTCATATTCCGACCTGCAGGCGGCGCGCCGGTTCGACCCGGTGCAGGTGCACGGCGTAGGTGTCCCAGGGCGGCGAGACCGCGATCCCGGCCAACATTCGGCCGACCTCGCCGCGATGATAGCCGCCGTGCAGGACGACATGGGTCAGCATCTCCTGCCTCGTCATGCAGCCCTTGTCGCCATCGGTGAAGGTGAAGGCGATCGGCTCGGCAAGTGCCTGCTCCGAAACGGTTTCGAGATGGCCGAGATACCAGCGGTCGACCTCGGCCAGGTTGGCGCGCAGCACGCGCGGCTCGGGCGTGTCCGGCGCATTGTCGCCCGCATAGCCGTGGGCCACGCCCTCCAGATGCGCGGCAAAGATCCGCGACACGACATGGATATGGTTCATCAGGCGGATCGCGGCGTGTCGCTCTGCCGCGCCGCCCGACGGATCCAATCCGGCAAGCGTCTCCAGGAGCTCATCATTCGCCCAGGCATGGTAGGCAAGCAGGCTCTTCAGCAAGGTCTTGGCACTCATCTTCGCGGCCCCATTTGCGTTGGTGAAATGAATGTGAGTATCCTCTTCATATTCTCGGGAGACGGGCCAGCATGTCTACTCGCATTGCAAAGCCGGCCGCACGCATGCGCAAGCAGCCGCGCCAGGCGCGTTCGATCGCCACCGTCGAGGCGATCATCGAAGCCGGTGCTCACGTTCTGAGTGAACTCGGCTGGGCCGGCTTTTCCACCAACAAGGTGGCCGAGGCCGCGGGCGTGAGCATCGGCTCGCTCTATCAGTATTTTCCCGACAAGCTCGCTCTGGTCGAAGCGATCCGGCGCCGTCACTTCGATCATGTGCTGTCGGTGATTCGCGAAGCGTCGGCGGAGGAGAAGCCGCTCAGGCAGTTCGCGCGCGAGCTGGTGCGCGGCATGATCGGCGCGCACTCGATCCATCCGACGCTGCACCAGGTGCTGCTCGACGAGGCGCCCGGCGACCGCGGCTCACGCGCCGCGCATGCCTCGTTCCAGGCGCGCTATCTCGAACATTACGCCGCGGCCGTCGCGCAGTACCGCAAGCGCCGCAAGGACACCGAGACGATGGCGCGCGTGCTCTCCTCGGCGGTCGAGGGCGTGATCCACAACGCGGCACGGCGCAACATGCTCGACGCGCCGGAACTGCAGAAGCAGCTCGTCGAGCTGATCTCGGCCTATCTGTCAGGCAGCCGGGCTACCTGACCTGTCGGGCGGCAAGGCAGCCTGGGACGGCGCCAGCGGACGAGGCCTGCGGTGGCTCGCAAACCGCCACGCCGCTTCGCCCGGTCGGCGGCATCGCGAAATAATTCGCATCGCCTGTCGATTCCGCCGATCCCCGTTCGTCGTATCATCGCAACCAACCAACGAAGGACGACACACCGATGCGTTTCATGATGCTGATGATCCCCGGCGGCTACGCGACCGCAGCTCCCGACGTCAGGCCCGAAGCGGAAGCCGTGGCGACGATGATGAAATACAATGAAGAGCTAAAGCGTGCTGGCGTGCTGCTGGCGCTCGACGGGCTGCATCCGCCGTCCTCGGGCGCACGGGTCTCCTTCAAGGGGGGCAAGCCCACCGTCACCGACGGCCCGTTCGCGGAGGTCAAGGAAGTGCTCGGCGGCTATTGGGTGATCGACGTGCGCTCGCCCGAGGAAGCCGTGGAATGGGCGCGGCGCTGTCCGGCCGGAGAAAACGACGTCATCGAGGTCCGGCGCGTTTTCGAGATGACCGATTTTCCAGAGGACGTCCAGAAGGTCGCCGAAGGGTTCGGCGAGCTGAAGGGTTGACCGCCACGGCGGCGATCGAAGCGGTCTGGCGGATAGAGCAACCAAGGCTAGCCGCCAGGCTGACCCGCTATTTGCGCGATGTCGGGCTGGCCGAAGAGGTGGTGCAGGATGCTTTCTTGGCTGCTCTGGAACGCTGGCCTGGGGAAGGCATTCCACACAATCCGGCCGCCTGGCTGACCCGGGTCGCCACCAACCGGGCGCTCGACCGCCTGCGCCGAACCGTGCTGATCGACGGCAAGCATCGCCAGCTGGCCGTCGACCTCGCCGAGCTGGAGCGTGAGATGCCCGACATCGAGGCAGCGCTGGACGAGGATATAGACGACGATCTGTTGCGGCTGATCTTCACCGCCTGCCATCCGGTGCTGCCGCCCGAACAGCGCGCGGCGCTTGCGCTCAGGATGCTCGGCGGCCTGTCGACGCCTCAGATCGCACGCGCCTTCCTGGCGCCGGGGGCGACCGTCGCCCAGCGTATCGTGCGCGCCAAAAGAACGCTGCGCGAAGCCGGCATCGCCTTCGAGATGCCGCGCGGGCAGGAGCGGCGCGAGCGCCTCGGCGCCGTGCTGGAGGTGATCTACCTGATCTTCAACGAAGGCTATGTCGCTTCCGCCGGACCGGACTGGCTGCGCACGGATCTCTGCGGCGAGGCAATGCGCCTCGGCCGTCTGCTGGCGGCCCTGGTGCCGCAGGAGCCCGAGACGCTCGGGCTGGTGGCCCTGATGGAGCTCAGCGCGTCGCGCTTTGGCGCCCGCATCGACGCGACGGGCAACCCTGTCCTTCTGCTCGACCAGGACCGCGGCCGCTGGGACTGGTCGCTGATCCGGCGCGGCCTCGATGGGTTGAACCGCGCGATGGCGCTGACGCCGACACCTGGCCCCTATCAGCTGCAAGCGATGATCGCCGCCTGCCATGCGCGCGCCGTGAGCGCGGCCGACACCGACTGGATCGCCATCGCGGCATACTACCAGGCGCTTGCGCTTGCAGCGCCCTCGCCCATCGTCGAAGTCAACCGGGCGGTCGCTGCCGGCATGGCGTTCGGACCGGCGCAAGGATTGGCGATCGCCGACGCGCTGCGGGACGAACCGCGGCTCAAGGATACGCATTTGTTGCCCACGGTGCGCGGCGATCTCCTGGCGAAGCTCGGACGGATGGACGAAGCCCGCGCCGAATTCCGCCGCGCCGCCGGGTTGGCCGGCAATGAGCGGGAACGGTCGCTGTTGCTTGCGCGGGCTGGTGGTGGAGGCGGTTGAGAGAGACCCTAGTTCCGACAGTCGGAGGGACAGCGCCCCCCTCTGTCCTGCCGGACATCTCCCCCACAAGGGGGGAGATCAGATGTCACGCCGGCTTTCGCCAATCTCCAGCGAACGAAGGGGAAGCTGGGTCGGCGAAACTGCCAATCTCCCCACCTGTGGGGGAGATGGCCGGCAGGCCAGAGGGGGGCGCCGTAGAGCGCTTACCTCAACCGTTTGCCGGCCGGCACAGCCTAGCGCAGCACGCGGCAGCGGCCGTTATAGACCAGCCAGCGATCGAAGCCCAAGACACAGAATTCGACATTGTCGCCGATCGAGGCGAAGCCCTGGCCTTCCTCGATCAGATAGAAGATCGAACGGTCGCGGCCGTCCGACAGGTTGACGGTGGCGCGGCAATAGTGGCGGCCGATCGGCCATTCCTCGCTCGCCGGCTCGTAGCGATGCTGGCGGATGTCGCGGAAATCGGTGATCGCGACATCCGGCAGATGCGGCACGTGATGCACCTGATAGGAGAAGCGGTCGGTGATCTTGTTCAGCACCCATGCCTCGCCGCAGACGCTACCATCGTCGCCGCTGTAGACGGAAAGGTCGGCGGCCTGCGCCGCCCGGGTGAAGCCAAGCGGAGCGGCAAAGGGAGTGGACAGCGCAACCAGCGCGGCAAGAGCGGAATGGGCGAAGCGAGTCATGACAGCCTCTCAAGGTCGGTTGCACGCACTGTGCGGATTCGCTTGGCGGCGGTCAAGCGGTCGCGAAAACAATGATTTCCGCAGAGCTTCGTTGCGGATTTGCCGTTCGATCAGTAAGTGCCGGCAAGCAGCAGCCCGCCGATGACGGCAATGTTGATCAGGAAGGCGTTGCGCAGCACCTGGCGCTCCGGCCCCGCGGTCGCCCAGAAACGCAGCAGCGTGAGGTTCGTCGCCAGCGTGAAGAGGATCAGCGCGCCCGCGGCTAATGGCTTGGTCATGCCAACGGCGAGCAGCGAGCCCGCGATGATCTCGACGGTCGAACCGGCGGCCAGCATCAGCGCCGGAGCCGGAAATTTCTGCGCGGCCAGGTAGTCGCGCATCGCCCCGAATTTCGCGAAATGCTCGATGCCGGCGAAGACGAACACGCCGCCGATGAAGAGCGCGCCGACAGCTTGGATCATTTGAACAGGCATGGCGGCCTCCTCTCTCGATGACATGCGTGGCTCCGTTCAGTCCTCGGGGATGAAGGCTGGATTGTAGACGACCTCCCACAGATGATCGTCGGGATCCTGGAAGTAGCCGGCATAGCCGCCCCAGAAGGTCTTCTGCGCCGGCTTGACCACGCGCGCGCCGGCCTTGACGGCCTCGGCCATCACCGCGTCGACCTCGGCCTCGCTGCCGACATTGTGGCCGATGGTCAATTCGGTCGGGCTGCGGCCGCTTTGCGGCACCGTGGAATCCCAGGCGATGCTGGCGCGCTCGTAGATGGCGAATTTCAGGCCGCCGGCGAGCTCGAAGAAGGCGACGGCGCCATGCTCGAACTCGCGGCCGATGATGCCTTCCGTCGGCAGGCCGAGGCCGTCGCGATAGAATTTGAGGGAGGCTTCCAGATCATCGACGCCGAGCGTCAATACGGTGATGCGAGCTTTCATTTCTCTCACTCCTTTCTATATTCGTGACCACAGTCGCAAACGGATGCGGTCCGATGCGAGCGCGTGAAGCGCCGTGAAGTTCGCTCCGTTTTGCCATGGATGACGCGGCCGGCATTGAATATTTCGGCCAAAATGACCGTCACACCGATCCGGCAACCTCGCTTGAGCAGATCGGAGAGGAGATGGAACCGGTCCTGGCACAGACCACCGGCTTCTTTCGGGAGCGGCCCGTTGCCGGCGGGCTGGCCGATGCCTTTTCCGCTGTCTGGGTCCATCGCATGGACGGGCGGACCGTTCCCCCTATCGTCATCACGCCGGACGCGACGATCGACCTGCAATGGATCGATGGCCGGTTCCGCGTGGCCGGGCCGGACAAGGAGCCGCAAATCGAGGCGCCGCCGGCCGGCGCGGTGATCGTCGGCTTCCGCTTCCGGCCAGGCGCGGCGGCGGGCTGGCTCGGCGTGCCGGCCGGCGAAATCGTCGGCGGGCGGTTTGATCTCGGTGAGTTGTGGGGCACGCGCAGCCGCGAGCTTTCAGACCGGATCAGAGCGACGCCCAACCTCGCCGACCTGGTTCGGCGCCTGGAGGAGACGATCGGCGCGCACACGCAAGGACGCGCTGCGCTCGATCCGCAGATGGGCCGGGCTTTCGACGTCATCGACGAAGGTCTGCCGCCGGAAACGCCGCTGGTTCCGTTCCTGCAACGCCAGTTGCATATGAGCGAGCGGACGCTGCGCCGGCGCTTCGAGGACGCTTTCGGCTATGGTCCGAAGACGCTCGACCGCATCCTGCGCTTCCACCGGTTCCGGCGCATGCAGCGGCAGCAGGGCGAAGCCTCGACCGCGCTGCTCGCCATCGAGGCCGGCTACGCCGACCAGGCGCATCTGATCCGCGAAAGCCGGCGGCTGACCGGCGTGACGCCCTCGGCGTTGGCTTGAGCGAACGCAGGCGCCCTACTCGCCCGCCAGCCAATCAGAGGTCCAGCGCGACGGTTGCCGGACGGCGAGCACCTTATGGAGGGCGGGCAGCAGGACCTTCAACTCGCTTTCCAGCGTGTAGGGCGGATTGACCACCACCAGCCCGCTGCCGTCGAGGCTGGCCTCGTCCGAGGCGGGCCTGATCTCGAAGGCGATATCGAGCAGCTTCGGAATGCCTGTCTCCTTCAGCGCCGTGCGGAAGGCCGTCACCGCCTTGCGGTCCTTGATCGGATACCAGAGCGCGTAGATGCCGCCCGGCCAGCGCCGGTGCGCCTTGCGAAGTCCTTCGACGAGGCGAGAAAACTCGCCTTCCTCCTCGAAGGGCGGATCGATGAGCACCAAGCCGCGCTTTTCCTTCGGCGGCAGTTGCGCGCCGAGCGCCAGCCAGCCGTCGAGCTCGATCACCCTTGCCTGGAAATCGCCCGCGAAAACCGATTTGAGCCGCACGGCATCCTCGGGGTGCAGCTCGATCGCCGTCAGCCGGTCCTGGCTGCGCAGGAGATGGCGAACGATCAGCGGCGAGCCGGGATAATGCTTGAGGCCGCCATCGGGATTTTGCGCGCGCACCGCTTCCAGATAGGGCTGAAGCAGCGCCGCCGCCTGCGGCTCGAGCGTCGCCTCGGTGAGCCGGCCGATGCCGCCCTGCCACTCGCCGGTCTTGCCGGCCTCCACCGAAGCAAGATCGTAGCGGCCGATGCCGGCATGGGTGTCGATGACGCGAAAAGCCTTGTCCTTCTGCTTGAGATACTCGACGAGGCGCGCAAGCACGGCATGTTTGACGACATCGGCGAAATTGCCGGCGTGGTAGGCGTGGCGATAATTCATGCCGGCCTCACTTTAGTGAGCATGATGTCGTCCGAAAAGCGTGCTTCACATTTTTCCGGATCATGCTCATGGCGCACCGCCGCGGCCCCAGCGCGGCGGTGGCGGCTGCGAATTGGGATTTTGCGGATGGCCTCCGCCGCGGCGGCCGAAGACAAGCGACAGCACCAGGCCGGCAAGGCCGACGCCCATCAGCGTGTAGCCGGCCGGCGCAGCGCGTTCGTCGATCGAGCCGGTGCCGGCGCGCAGCACGAGATCTACCGCGCGCATGTCGATGCCGTCGGTATCGCCGGGACCGACGGTGAAGACGTAAGGACCGGACGTGATCCTGTCGATAACGCCGGCCTCGTCGCGAAAGATCTTGTCGGGCAGTTGCGGGCTGGCCTGGCGTGGATTGTCGGTATGGTTGAAGGAGAGCGCTGAGGCCAGCGCGGTGCGGCCGCCGCTCGCCGCCGTCAGCGTCAGCACCGTGCGCTGCCGGCCGGCGACCCGTTCGGCCCGCGCGGTCAGGTCGACCAGCACCCGCACCGGCGCATCGCCTGCGTCGAGTAGCACGGTGACCGGCCGGAAGCGGCCGCCTTCATAGACGCGATAAGTGCCGATCGCATGGCCGGAAAAGTTGCCCATCGCCCAGGGATAGAAGATACCGATGGCGGCACCGGCGATGAGGAGAAGGACAGAGAGGAAGCGCATTCAGACCCTTGGCTGGTTTGTTCGGCTGGCGGCTGTCCGCTCTATCTTTTTTGACGCAATTCCGGACGGAAAACCGCCCACACTTTTCCTGGAATTGCTCTAGCGGTCTTCCCCTCGGGCAGCTTCGCGGACCCGCTCCATCTCGTCCAGAAACATTTCCAGGCCAAGCTCAAATGTCTTGTCGAAGCCGGCGCTGCCGAAATAGGCACCGGCCTTCACAACGCTCGGATAGTCGCGCGCCAGCTCCTCATTGCTGACCGTGGTGACGGCCGAAGGTCCCTTGGCGTAGCCGGCCGTCTCGTCGAGGATCGCGCCCATCAGATAGTAGCCGGCGGCGCGGAACAAGCGGGCGCTGAGCTCGGGGCCGAAACCGCCATCCTCGAACAGGCCGATAATGGCGTTGAGCTTGGCAAGGCAGGGCGGCGAGTTCATGCGGTAGACAACGATGAAGGGCGCGAAGGCCGGGTGCTCGGTGGCGACACGGCGGAACTCCTGCATGCCGATGCGGGCCCGTTCGCGCCAGGGCAGATCACGGCCAGGGATGACGAGCCCGCTCATCTGGCGATCGACCAGCGACTCGTAGAGATGCGCCTGCGAGGGAAAGTGGTGATAGATGCTCATCGCCTCGCAGCCGAGCCTGGCGGCGAGCTTGCGCATCGAAAAGCCGGACAGCCCTTCCCGCTCGATCACCTCGAAGGCGGCATCCTCGATCATCTCGCGGGAGAGCTTTCCGCGGAGGCGCTTTCTTTTGCTCGATGCATCCATGGCAGCGCTTGACAACTTACACTGTAAGGTTCATCTTTCGCATACCTTACATCGTAAGGCTAACAAAAACCAGAGGAGAACATCATGTCAGTCATTCGCATCGCCTCAGCCGTGCATTCCTGCCTTCGTTCCGCCTCGCTCATCGCCGTCGCCGGCGTGTTTGCCGTGGCGTTCGCTTCCGCGCCTGCCCGGGCCGATGATTACGACGCCACCCTCAAGGACATCCAGTCGACGATGGGCGGCGTGCCGAGCTTCGTCAAACAGTTCCCGAAAGCCGGTCTGCCCGGCGCCTGGGCCGAGGTCAAGGCCATCGAGCTCAGCGACAAGACGGCGCTAACGCCGAAGGAGAAGTCGCTGATCTCGCTGGCGGTCGCGGCGCAGATTCCCTGCAGCTACTGCATCTGGTCTGACACCGAAAACGCCAGGCGCGCCGGCGCCACCGACCAGGAGATCCAGGAAGCCGTCGCCATGGCGGCGCTAACGCGTCACTGGAGCACCATCTTCAACGGCATGCAGGTCGATCTCGACCAGTTCAAGAAAGAGATGGGCGGAGAATAAGGGTTCAGGCGCAAGTGGCCCGAAGGTGACAAAATGGCCCGCGGCGACGCGGGCCATTTGGTTGGCCACGGTCTGCCGCCCCACTTATCCATCGTCACGCGAGGCAGCGGGATGTCGGGCCGTAAGTCGTCTCGCCCTCTTGCGGGGACAGAAAAATCCGCGGAAGCTCCAAACAGCTATCGCTAAATTAACCAGGTTTGCCATAATGAGCTTGGGCGGGCCGCTGATCATGATTCGAACATAAGCGCCGCGCGCTTGAGGGGATTTGCTTCATGCTGATGGCTTATCGAGGCCTAAGCCGGCCCTGCCCCAACAACAATTTTCTGATGCCGATCAAGGCCCTGCGCCGTTTTTTCGTTTTGGGCGTGTTGCTGGCAACTTCCGGTTGCCAGTACTTCAACTTCGGTCAGTCGACCTCATTCAACGTATCGCAAAGCGGCAGCGCCGCCTTAATCGACCTGAAGCCGAGCCGGCCCGCCCAGACAGGTAACCTGGCTCGCCCGGCTCCTGTTGTAAGCGCCAATCCTTACCTTGGGCACGCTGCTTTTGTTTGCGGCCCAAGCGGCTTCGGACAGCAGTCGCATTGCTTCGCCAGAAGTTCCGGGGCGGCCGCCGAGAACATCTAGAAACGGTGAGGCATTCTCGACCCGGCGTCATGATGGCGTTGCTTCGAGGCTTGAGGGATGACGCCCAAAGCTTCTTCCAACATGCTTCCGCAATCCGACGAATGCGGCACCGGCCACAAAACGGTCCAAGGCAGCGCCTCACCCGCTCGCGAGCCAGCAAGCAACCCCACGCGGTTAACCAATCGCGAAGGCGTGAGGTTAACGAAACGCTAATTTAGTTGACTACCCGGCCGACCGGTATATCTTTATGCGTGTTGGGTGTGCAATTTGGGCGAGCAGTCTGCGGTGGTGGCAACCGAATCGTGGATCGCGACTTAGGGGCGTAAGGGACGCTTATGCGGCGAAGACAAGCCGTAGAGCGACAGCCTCGCGAACTCAGAAAATCATGACGCACATCAGTGCAGGCGGTTCCGCACATGCGGAGGAATCGCCTTTGTGACCTGGTCGGGCAGAGCCCCCGTCCCGGAACGGTAGTGTGTGTGCGTACGAGGTTGCCATGAATAGGGTCATCAAAGTTCTCAAGCCGGATAGATCGGGTCGAAAGAGCATCGATCGCGGCCGGGCCCTGGTCACCGGCGGAGCGGGATTCCTGGGTTCTCATCTGTGCGAGCGGCTGCTTGCGGACGGGTATGAAGTCATCGCCCTGGACAATTTCCACACCGGCAAGAGATACAATCTAGCCGGCATCGCGCGCGACGCCGCATTCACCTGTATCAGTCACGACGTCGTCGATACGCTGCCGACGGATCTCGCCGTCGACGAAATCTACAACCTTGCCTGCCCGGCGTCCCCGCCTCACTACCAGGCCGATCCCATCCACACGTTCAAGACCAGCGTGCTCGGGGCAATCAACCTTCTGGAACTTGCCCGGCGCCACAACGCCAAGATATTCCAGGCCTCGACCTCCGAGGTCTATGGCGACCCGCTGGTGCATCCGCAGCCCGAAGGCTATTTCGGCAATGTCAACACGCATGGCCCGCGCGCCTGCTACGACGAAGGCAAGCGCTCGGCAGAAACGCTGTTCTTCGATTATGCGAGAACCTACGGCCTCGATATCCGGGTGGCGCGCATCTTCAACACCTATGGGCCGCGCATGCGGCCCGATGACGGTCGCGTGGTTTCCAATTTCATCGTCCAGGCACTGCGCGGGGACGATATCACCGTCTACGGCAACGGCACTCAGACGCGCTCCTTCTGCTATGTCGACGACTTGATCGAAGGGTTTATGCGGCTGATGCGGTTGCCGACCGCGCCGAACCATCCGGTCAACCTCGGAAACCCCGGCGAGTTCACCGTCATGGAACTGGCCGAGTTCGTACTCGATTACACCAATTCCCGCTCGCGGATCGTGCACAGGCCGCTGCCGGTCGACGATCCCCGGCAGCGCAAACCCGACATTTCCTTCGCCAGGCAGCATCTCGGCTGGGAGCCGAGAATCGCGCTCAGCGAAGGTTTGTCCCACACCACGGCCTATTTCGAAGCCCTGCTGGGCCGCCGGCAGCCCGGGACCTCGCGCGGCGGCCATCTGTCCTCCGGCGAGGCTTTCGCTCTATGAGTGCCCGCTCCATCCTGGTGACGGGCGGCGCCGGCTTCATCGGCAGCCACACCTGCAAGCAGCTGGCGGCGGCCGGCTACCTGCCGGTGGTCTACGACAATCTCAGCCGCGGCAACGAGAAGGCGGTGGCCTGGGGTCCGCTGGTGGTCGGCGATATCCGCGACCGCGGCGCGCTCGAGCGGGCCATCGCCATCCACAGGCCGCAGGCGATCGTTCATTTCGCCGCGCTCGCCTATGTCGGCGAGTCGGTCAGTGACCCGGCGGATTATTATTCGGTCAATGTCGCCGGCACGATCGCCGTGCTCGAGGCCGCGCGGGCGAACGGCATCGGCAACATCATCTTCTCCTCCAGCTGCGCGACCTATGGCATGCCCGAGGCGCTGCCCGTGCGCGAGACCTCGTCGCAGAACCCGATCAGCCCTTACGGCCGCAGCAAGCTGATGGGCGAACAGATCATCAAGGACCATGCCTCGGCCTACGGCACGAAATACGCGATCCTGCGCTATTTCAACGCCTGCGGCGCCGACCCCGAGGGCGAGCTTGGCGAATGGCACACGCCGGAAACCCATCTCATTCCCAGGGTGTTGATGGCGGCGTCCGGCATGATCGAGGCGATCGAGGTTTTCGGCACCGACTACGAGACAGCGGACGGTACCTGCGTGCGCGACTACATTCATGTCGGCGACCTCGCACGGGCTCATCTCAAGGCCCTCATGCATCTGGAAGCCGGCGGCAAAAGCCTTGCTGTCAACCTTGGCACCGGCCGCGGGGTCTCGATCAGGCAGATCATGGACGCGGTCGAGCGGATCACATCGCGGCCGGTCCCGGTCATGTACAAGGCGCGACGCCCCGGCGATCCGGCCGGGCTTTTCGCCGACCCCGGCCTTGCGCGCGAACAGCTGGGCTTCGTGGCGCAACTTTCCGACATCGACACCATCGTCAGGACGGCCGCACCCTTCTTCGGGCTCGGTCCGGCCTTGCGCGATTCCGGCGCTTCGGCCGCCATGCCGCGCGCATTGCGCGCGCCGCGCGGCGCTAACGTCAATCAGAAACGCCGGCCCGCAAGGCCGGCGGTCGGCCCTGTGAGTAATGTGTCGGGGCGTGGGCTCGCTGAGTTCGGCTAAGGCCGGCTCAGCGAGCCTCCTATTTTTGCGGCCGGCTCTTGCGCCGGTTGCCTGAGCGCAATCAGCCGCCGGGCCTAACCGCTCACACCTTTGCTGGAATTGCTTCAGCTCTTGCTGTCGATCAGCTTGCGGGTTTCATCAAACTGCCCGCCCTTGGTGTTGCCTGCCTCGAACTTCTGGTGCTCGTCGGCGGGATCGTCCTTGGCGTGCTTGAAATCATACCACGTGCCATCGGGATCCTTGCGCTGCTCGATGTTGCCCTTGTCGACACGATGGCTGTAGCAGGTACGCTGCGGCTTGGTGGAGTAGGTCTTGGACCGCCAGGCAAGTTCCATGCACATCTTGCCCTTTTCCGTCACCAGCCAGCGGCCTTCGCCGACGGCGGGCGAATCCTCCCCCTTCGTCCAGGCATGCAAGCGCCTGTCCATTCCGAAATAGGCGGCGCCGTTCTTCCAGTTCCAGGTGCGGTCGGCATAGAGAAGCTGCAGCTCGAAAGCCGTCGGAGCAATGTCGGGCTTGGCGGCCGCCTCGACCGTCGCACCGGTCTTCGCCGGAGCCGCGCCGGCGGCGCCGCTGAAAGCAAGCTGGCCGCAGGCGACCAGGAGCGGAACCAGCCAGCAGCCTCTCGCAAGCCGATGGGGCCGGCTGAACTCAAGTCGCCCCGGTTCGCATGACGATGTGGTTTCAGCTGTCTTTCCGATGCCCGTACGCATATTGATGCCCCCTCTCGACCCCGATGTGGCGAGGCCGAGGACCAATGATCTGGAAGATGTTTCTTCGAGCCTGCCGCGAGCCGTCACGATGCCCGAGCCCCGCCGGCCCCGATGGCGGGGCGATCAGCGCCCTTAAGCCTATTAACAGCCGCGCGCGGCCGGATGTCAACTGAGTCGAGGCTCAAGTGATCACTACAAGCCGTTAGTTAACCAGGGATATTACAATGTTGTGATAGTCTGACCTTGCTTGGCGATTGGATGTCGCCAGAATAGCTTCGGCAGGGGGCTGCTCCACATGTTAAACAGCGCAGAAACAAGCGAGGCGCGAGGCGCGGGGTTTGCCGACATGCGCCGGGCCGGCGGCGCCACACACATCCACACCGCGATCCTGCTGGCGATCTTGCTGGTTGCCGCAATAGCGCGTTTTCACAACATCACCCAGCCACTGGTCGACGCCTTCAGCTGGCGCGAGACAAGCACCGCGATGATGGCCGACAATTTCCAGCAGCGCAACTGGAACATCTTTTTTCCCGAGGTCAGTTGGACCGGCCCGGGACCCAGCTACCAGGGCCGGGAATTCCAGATCGTCAGCTATTCCGCCGCGCTGCTGTACCAACTCTTTGGCTGGCATGACTGGTTCGGCCGTTTGATCGCTGCGCTGTTCGGCATGGTGACCGTGTTTTCGCTGCACAGGCTGACCGCGCTCTGCTGGGACGAGGCGCATGCGCACGCGGCAGCGCTTGCCTATGCGCTGATGCCGGGACCGGCGATGATTGACAGTTCGTTCCTGCCCGATCCGTCGATGCTTGCGCTGGTGACACTCGGCGTATGGCTGTTCGTGAAATACTGGGCCGGCGGCAAGCCGTCGCTACTGCCACTGGCAACGTTGAGCTTCACGCTTGGCGCGCTGGCCAAGCCGCCCGGACTCGCTGCCGGCGCCGTCATCGTCTACCTGATGACCTGCTGGATCGTGATGGGCAGGCGAAAGCAGGCGGCCGAGGTGTTTATGGCCGGGTTGCTGAGCTTTGCCGTCATCGCCGCCTATTTCAGCTGGGCGGTCTATCTCGGTCGCAGCTACCCGCCCTACCATGTCGCTGGCAGCGGCTATATCTGGGATTCCGGCTTCTGGACGTTCTTTAAGAACAGTTTCTACCTCAAGTCGGTCTGGAACACCTCGGTCTGGTGGTTCTACGGCTACCCGTTCATGGCGCTGATCGCCATTGGCTTCTGGATGCCGCCCAAGCCCGGGGAAGAAACCGGTGAGCGGGTCCTTTCGGCCGTTCCCTACGTCTGGCTCGCGGCGGCGGCGATCGTCTATGTCGCGGCGGCGCGCGAGATCACCAGCAATCCATGGAACTACCACATCTTCCACGTGCCGCTGGCGATGTTCTGCGGCCGTGGGGCGCTGGTGCTGGCGACGCTCGGCGCCCGAACGGCGCTCACCCCGGCCGTCATCATGCGCTCGGTCTTCATCGCGGTGCTGGCCCTGGCGCTTTCCACCTTTCCCCTGCTCAGAACGATGAAGGCGCCCATCGCCATGAACGGCAAGCGGCTCGGCGAGGAGCTGGCGCACATGGTCAAGCCTGGCGAGCTTGTCGTCGCCATCGCACCGGAAGTCGGCGACCCCGTCGCAATCTACTACAGCCGGGTGCGCGGTTGGGTGTTCCCGCCCGGCGGCGGCGATGTCGAGTGGTCGAAATTCGTCGAGGACGACGCGACCGCGATCGCGCAGCTCGAGGACTTGCGCGCGCAGGGCGCGGACTATTTCGGCACCGCCAAGGAGGCTGCCGACAATGAGGACCGGCGGTTCATCGAACATCATGACGGGGTGATCGACCACCTCGACAAGACTGCAACCAAGCTTGTGGATTCGGATACGCTGCTGGTCTATAGGATCACCCGCCCGTGAGGGAGCCGTTGAGGCGGGGCCATGGACTGGACGCGGTTGGCCATTAGGCGGCAATCGGCCGGCCAGGCGGCCGGCGGACGGCCGCGTAGCGATGAACATTGCGGCGCGGCCGCTGACGCGGCGATTGAAGCCGGCGGAGTACTGGTTGAAAAGAGCATTCTCGATAATCGTCACCCTGGCGCTGCTGGCATGGCTTGCCAGCGACCAGCGCTGGAAGATGGTTGGCGATGCCTTCGCCTCCATCACGCCCGGCGCCTTCGTGGCGGTAGCGGCAGCGCTGTTCGTCACTTATGTGCTCAGGGCGCTGCGCGTCTGCGACGAGTTCCGCGACGATGTGAACGGCCGCTTCGGCGCAACGCTACGCGTCATCCTGATCCACAATGCCATGATCAACGTCGTGCCCTTCCGCGGCGGCGAGACGGCCTTTCCGATCCTGTTGCGTCAAGTGTTCGGCGTCTCGATCGTGCGCGCCAGCGCCTCTCTTCTCTGGTTCAGGCTGCAGGATGCTTTCGTCGTCGGCGTGCTGGCCTGCCTGGTCTGGCCGGGCCTGCATCCGGCGCTGAGGGCCGCCGGCATCGCGGCGCTGATCGCCGCCGCATGGTACCTGCCGCGCTGGGCACGCGCGCCGCACAACTGGGCGGCGGGCGGCAGGATCGTCTCAAAGCTCGGCAAATTGCGCGACATCTTCACCGAGGCCACGGGGCGCTCGCGCTATGGCTGGTGGTGGACGATCGCCAACTGGGCGCTGAAGCTCGGCGTGCAGGGCTGGCTGCTCGCAATGCTGCTCAACACCTCGTTCCAGACCGCCTTTCCCGGCGCCGTCGGCGCTGAGGCAGCCGCCATCCTGCCGGTGCAGGGCGTCGCCGGCTTCGGCACCTATGAGGCGGGCGCCGCCGCGGCGCTGCTCTATTCCGGCATCGCCATGAAGGACGGCCTGCAGGCGGCGCTGGCGCTGCATCTCTTCATCCTGTGCTCGGCGGTCGCAACGGGTGCGATCGCCTGGCTGTTCCCCTCGAAATCGACGCTGCCGGAAACCCCGGCGGCGGGACCGGCAAGGAAATGACCGCGATGAACGTGCTTCCCATCCCCGCATCGGGATTGCCCGAGGGCGCCGTCATGCCCGAGCACAAGCTCTCCATCGTCATCCCGATGTATAACGAGGCCGACAATGTCGAGCCGCTGCTTGTGCGGATCCATCAGGCGATGGAGAATTACAGCCAGCCGTGGGAGGTGGTGCTGGTCGACGATGGCAGCACCGATGCCACGCCCGCGGAGATCCGCCGGCTGGCGGCGCAATACGGGCCGCATGTGCATGGCGTGGAGCTGGTGCGCAACTACAAGCAGACCGCCGCCATGCAGGCGGGCCTCGACGCCGCGCGCGGCGACGTCATCGCGACGCTCGACGGCGACCTGCAGAACGACCCCTTCGACATTCCGCGCATGGTCTATCGCCTGCTGACCGAGGATCTCGACCTCGTCGCCGGCTGGCGCAAGGACCGCAAGGAAGGGTTCTGGTTGCGCCGCCTGCCCTCCCGCATCGCCAACAGGCTGATCGCGCGGGTCACCGGCGTTAAGCTCAAGGACTATGGCTGCAGCCTGAAAGTATTCCGCGGCAGCGTCATCCGCAGCGTGCGGCTCTATGGCGAGATGCACCGCTTCATCCCGGCGTGGCTCGCGACGGTGACGACGCCGCGACGCATAGCCGAGGAAGTGGTGACCCATCACGCCCGCATCCACGGCCAATCGAAATACGGTATCTCTCGTACCTTCCGTGTGGTGCTGGACCTCGTCTTCATGTTCTTCTTCCTGCGCTATCGCACGCGGCCCGGCCATTTCTTCGGCGGCATCGGCATCGTGCTCGGCGTGGCCGGCTCGCTGATCCTGGCCTATCTCCTCGCGATCAAGGTTTTCTGGGGGCAGGACATCGGCACCAGGCCGATGCTGATCACCGGCTTCTTCCTGGTGATCGCGGGGCTGCAGGCGGTGACGTCTGGCGTGCTGGCCGAGATGCTGTCACGCGTCTATCTCGAGGCCAACGGCGCGCTCGCCTATGTGGCGCGGCCGCAACCCCCGCATGGCGAGGGCGACGGCTGGCACTGGCCGAGCAGGGCGACTACGGCCACGACGGCACGCGGTAAGCCGTCTCGCTCTCGTTCGAAGTGATTGTCGCGCAACGCGAGACGGCCGGAGGGCAAGGGTAGCGGCCCGACAGCACGCCCGTCCCATCGCCCCCGCGGCCGTGCCCCCGACGGAACCGCTCGCTTAAATTAGCGCGCCCGGCAGGCCGAGCGCTGGCCGAAGCCACTCGGGCCGCAGATCCAGGGCGAATGGCCAAGCAGCGGACCGACGCTGCCCATGCTGTAGGAAATCTTGACGGGCCGCGGCACACGAGCAGGCTGCGGCCGCACGAAGGCCGCATAGGCCTCTTCCCTCACGCGCGTCACGCTGATCGTCCGCGTCAGAGGCTTGCGATTGACCGCATGCAGCCGCCCGTTCCTGACGTGGCGCGTCTTCTTGGCGAGTTGTTCTGTCACCGGCTTGACGCTGAGCGAGCCGGTTTTCATCGTATCCATGCTCTGGCAGCCAGACACCATGGATACCAGTGCGACAGCGGCAAGCGCGACGGCATATCTTCCGCCAACCGCTACCGCGCCTTTCGCGAATCTCATCATTGCCATCCCCTGCCACAGTATTTCTTGATGGAGCGCGGAGATATATTCCCCTCGCCTCTCGCTCATGCTGCGCAAGCGGTTCACATCCACTTGCATAGTGGCTTAATATTAGAGGAGACTTATTAAAATTCGCGCAAACGACGTTATGAGCGCGGTCTTACGACATCCGATCGATGTTTATTAAAATTTGATTTTTGGGAAGACAGGCACGCGCCAGCGAAAGGGACATGCCGGGCGCGGGAACGCAGAGCGTTCACCGTTTCACGGAAACAGCGAACCGCTCTGCCTGTTCGCTTTGACGTCATGGCCAAGTCGCCGAGCCTAAGCGCTCATACTTTTCCCAAAAATTGCTATAGAGCATGATCCCGAAAAGTGGGAACCGGTTTTCGGAAAAGATCATGCTCCAACAAAGAGTTAGATCATGCTGACGATTCAACGAACGTCATCCTGATCTAGCGCGGCGCTTCCCAGCCCGGGTCGAAGTAGAACTTGCGCGAGCCGATATCGCCCATGCCGGCGCCGGAAATCACATAGGCGATCCGGACGACGCGAAGGCCGCCGGCCCCCTGCTGCAGCCCGTAGAGACCCTCGAGCCCGCGATCGTAGAAACCAGCGAGCGGGACACCGAGCGCGATCAGCGCAAGGGAAGCATGCAGGGCGAATTTCGCGGCGTTGGCGCGCAGTGAAATCCTGTTCTCGCGAACATGCCTGGCAATGATCACCACGACAAGAAGGCCATAAAGGAAAGCGTTGAAGGCGGCGAACCAGTAGAAGCCGGTGGCGTCGAACGGATGCTTGACCAGCAGCACCGGCAGAGCCGCGCCAATCGCGAGCACTATATAAGGCGCGAAGGCGCGTGCGGGCAGGAGATGCTTCGGGCCGCTGCCCTTCGGCGTGACCCGGAAGTCGACGAATGATTTTGTGATGCAGTCGCGCACGGCCGACAGCGTTCCCCACAAAACCCAGGGCCAGCGCGCGAAGAAGAGGAACAACGTGCCTTCCCAGCTCAGCGTCTTCGCCGTCATCGGCCGCGACAGGCCGAAGGCCTTGAGCATGATCACCAGCCCGACCAGCGCCACCGAATTCGGCGCATAGTAGAGGACGAATTCGGCAAACATGACGTTGGCGAAATTGCGCCCGGTGGTCAGCGCATAGATCGGCATCACATACATCATCAGCGCAAAGACCGCGAACAGCGGGTACCAGAGCTGACAGAACAGGAATTGGAACTTCAGCCGCGGTGTCAGCTTGCCGAAATATCTCGGCGTGTATTCGAGCAGGATCGTCACCAGGCTGCGCGACCACTGGAATTCCTGGGTGACGAGATCGGCGAAGGTCTGCGGGCCATCGCCATTGGCGATGGCGTCGATGGCATGGACGCCGCGCCATCCGGCGGCGTTGATCAGCATCGAGGTGGAATGATCCTCGGCCAGTTCCGGACCAAGGCCGCCCGCGTCGCGCAACGCCCGCGTCCTGACGGCGTAGTGCGAACCGATGCAGAGCGGCGCGCCGCCGCCTGTGTGGCCGGACTGCAGGGGACCGTGGAACATGCCTTCCGGGAACAGGCGGCCACGAGCAGCCCAGCTTTCGTCGGCATTGTTGTCGCAGATGCTGGGCGCCGAGACATAGCCAACCGCGGGATCGGCGAAGGGATAGAGGATTTCCCTCAGATAGGTCGGCGTCGGCACGTGATCGGCGTCCATCTGGGCGACGAAGTCGTAGCGCTCGTAACCGTAGTGGTCGTAAAAGAAGGCCAGATTGCCTTCCTTGCAGCGGGTCCGGCGCGGCCAGGTCTTGCGGTGATAGTCCTCGCGACCGCGCCTGGTCGAAATCAGCACGCCATTCGCGTCGCACCAGCGAACCGTCTCCTCGGTCGGATCCTCGTCGGCAAGCCAGGTGTCGTGCGGATAGTCTTGCGCCAGCATCGCTTCCAATGTGCGCTGCACCACGACGAAAGGCTCCGATGGCGCCTTGGTGACCACCATGGCGACGCGCGAGCGCTTCGGGATCGTGTGCAGCTTCGACGACTTCCTCGAGGCATGGACGTTGAGCAGGAAATACATCGGCATCAAGGTCAGCCAGGCCAGCACGATTGTAGCGAAGGCAAAGGGCCCGACATGATCGATATGCTCGGGCCGCAGCCACCAGGACCAGAAGAAGGCCAGCGCGACGAACCAGAATGCGAGGCCAACCCGCAAGATCAATTGCTGGGGCGGCGTGAGCACCGCCACGAGATAAGGTCCCTTGGGGCCGTGGCCGGTCGAAACCTCGCCAGCCTTGCCCATTGACGTCGTTTTGCCGCCGACGACGCCGGCATCCCCAGATACGCCCATACTACCCAAGCCCTGCCCGCCCGGCTAAGCCGGACGAACGCATTCATCCCACTACAGAATCAGCTTGAGCTAATGCAGAGTCAACAAAATTAGGCTTTCGTTAACCATACTTGTTGGGAACTGGTTAACCAGCCACGGCTCCGCGACCTTCACCGGTCGGGGCGCGGACGCAATGCCGGCTGGTGTGAGTGCCCGGGGCCAGCGCGGGCCATCCTCCCGGTTAACCATGTCGGTGGCAATAAGGTTAAGTAACGGTTAATTGCACTTGACTCTCGCCGAGCATAGGCTCTTATATAAGAGAGGGTTAATATCGTAATGTTGACGCGAATTTGTGAGTATCGCGGCGACCTCGTCTCAAGGTCCAGCCATAAAGGCTGGAGAGACCACAATAACGGACGGCACAGCGTTCAACGTGCCAGCTCCAGTCGCTCAGAAAACCCGCATTTCACGTTGGCAAACCGATATTTGGGTTTGCGCGCCGGCTTCAGTCGGCGCGTTGTGGCAAGCTTCAAAGGTCCGGCAGGACACTGAAGCCCATGGAGGCGGGCATGAAATTCTCCACAGCAACAGCGCTTGCGTCGGCGCTTATGATCGGCGTGGCCTTGCCAGTGTCGGCGGGATCGCAGACGGGAACGGATCCGATCAAGACGAGCTCGGCCGCGTCGGCATTCGGCTCCTACGATCCTTATGGCGATTTCAGCAACGACAAGTCGGCCAGCATCGAGGAACTGTTCCTACCTTGGGAAGACGTCGACCTGTCGACACTGCCGCTGGCGGACGCCTATGCGCTGGAACGCGGCCGCTCGCTGTTGATCACCATCGAGCCTTGGACATGGTCGAAGGACTGGCGCATCACGCCGCCCGAGCTGAAGAACGGCATATTGAGTGGCAAGTACGACGCCAACATGCAGGCGATCTGCAACCTCGTCGGGCAGATGAAGAGCCCGGTCACCATCCGCTGGGCGCAGGAAATGGAAGACACCAATGGCCGCTTCACCTGGGCCAACTGGGCGCCGAAGGACTGGATCGCCGCCTACAAGCGCGAGGTGGACGTCTGCCGCAAGGCCGCGCCGGCGGCAAAATACATGTGGTCGCCCAAGGGCGTCGAAGGCCTGGAAAAATACTATCCCGGCGACAACTATGTCGACGTGATCGGCCTGTCGGTGTTCGGCCTGCAGAAGAAGGACAATGACGAGGTCGGCCGCGACCGGACCTTCGAAGAGGCGCTGAAGCCAGGCTATGACCGTGTCGCGAAATTCAACAAGCCGGTCGTCGTGGCTGAACTCGGCTATGTCGGCAAGCAGGACTATGTCTCGAAATGGGCGGATGATTCCCGCAAATCCTATGCGGAGTTTCCGGCTCTTACCTCGGTCGTCTACTTCAACCAGAAGGAAGTCTGGCCGTGGCTGGGCGGCTATGGCCTGCCCGACTGGCGGGTGACCCAGCACGTCTTGCCATAAGAGACGTGATCATGCTCGTCCCGGCCAGACCGGGACGGGCTTCGCTAAAGGTTCTAAAGTGGGGTTGCCACCGAGCTCGCTCGGCGGCGGGTGAAGCGTGCGCGTAAATCGGTCGGCGGAGTAAAATCGTGAAAAGCGCAGTGGGGAAGTTAGTCGGAGCGGCGCTCGCCTGCTCCGTTTTTGTTATCGGCCTGCAGGATGCCGCAATGGCCAAGGCCTCGAACAGGGTCGGCGACAGGGCGGCGAAGGCCACCGCCGTCTCCGACGAAGGCATCTATCAGCTCTATAAGAACCGTTCATGGCGCTGGGGCAACCATGGAGTCGCGTTTTTTGCAGTGCCGAAGCGGCAGTTTACTGCCTGGTCTACTGAGGACAAGCCGAGCTACGGCGAGGGTATCTGGTTCATGCCCGGCAGCGGCAAACTGTGTTTCCGGGCTACCTGGCGCGGTTCATGGGGCGCCAAGACCTCCTTGAGCTGCTTCGAGCATCGCCAGGCCGGCAAGGTGATCTACCAGCGCAAATCTCCAAGCGGAGACTGGTACGAGTTCAGGGACCGCCACGGCAAATCGGACCTGCGCAATGGCGACTACGCCAGCAAGAAGGTGAAACGCTTCAAGGCGAAGCTGTAGTCACGGACGCAGCTCGATGTGAAGTAGCGCGATTGCCAAGCACGGCTATTTCGCGCAACGGTCGTCGCGGCTGAAACGACCGCGTGACCGATGCCGGGGGCTGACGAAACGATCCTGATAACTGGCGCGCGCGCGCCGGTGGCGCTGCATCTGGCGCGCCTTGTCCACGGCGCCGGGCGCAGGGTGATCCTGGCCGACACGCCGGCGCGACCGATCGCGGCGGCGAGCAAGGCCTGCGCGCGCTATCACCGCCTGCCGCCGCCGCGCTTCGAACCGCAAGCCTATGCGGATGCAGTGGAAGCGCTGACAAGAGCTGAAAACGTCGAGCTGGTCATCCCGACCTGCGAGGAGGTCTTTCACCTTACGCTGGCATGGGCCGACAGGACCATGCCGGCAAAATTGTTCGCCCCCGACATCAGGTTGCTGGCGCAGGTCCACAACAAGCACAGCTTCATCCGGCTTGCCGAACAGCTCGGCCTGGCGGTGCCGGAGACGACGCTTCTCAATTCCCGCGAAGGTCTGGAGTCGGTGCGCGGCCACTCGCGCGACCTGGTGTTCAAGCCGGTCTGGTCGCGCTTCGCCAGCCATGTCCTGCTGCGGCCGACACCGGATTTCCTCGATGTGATCGCGCCCTCGCCCGCCATGCCCTGGGTGGCGCAGCGTTTCGTCGATGGCGAGGAGATCAGCGCCTATGCGGTGGCGCACGAAGGCAGGCTCAAGGCGCTGGCGCTCTATCGCTCACCCTATCGCGCCGGCAGGGGGGCCGGCATCTTCTTCGAGCGGGTCGAGGACGAGGCGGCGCGGGCGCTGGTCGAGCGCATCGTCGCCGGAACCGCATGGACCGGGCAGATCTCCTTCGACCTGATGCGTGAGCCCAATGGCCGCGTGCTGCCGCTGGAATGCAATCCGCGGGCGGTCAGCGGCCTGCATTTCTTCCGCGATCCGGCGCGGTTTGCCGCTGCTGTGCTTGGCGACGGTCCGGAAGTCAGGCCGGACGTCACTGCGCCGCAAACAGTGCGGCTCGCGATGTGGATCTATGGATTGCCGGTGGCGCTTCGTTCAGGCGGGCTCGCCCGTTTCCGCAAGGCGATGCGCGAAGGCCAGGAACTGCTTGATTGGCCGGGCGATTCAGCCCCGGTCAGGGCGCAATGGCCGGCGCTGGCGGAGATCGCCGGGATGGCGTGGCGTGAGCGGATCAGCCTGCAGGCGGCGTCGACGCGGGATATCGAGTGGAACGGGCCAGATGAGTGAGGTCGGCGGGACAGCACCCCCTCTGTCCTGCCCGACATCTCCCCCACTTGGGGGGAGATCAGCAGCTCGTGCGCCTCGCTCCTTCTGCCACGCAGGCGATCGGCGAAAGCCGGTGCGACAGCCAATCTCCCCCCTCGTGGGGGAGATGGCCGGCAGGCCAGAGGGGGGCGCGAAGGAACGCGACCTACCCTTCTTCGGCGGCAAACAATCACAGCTCGATCTCATGCACTTTCGGCCCGCTCGCCGCCGGCGGCGTCCTCCCCTCCATAATCGCCGCGATGTCGCGGCGCAGGAAGTCGAGCGGGCCGATGACCGGCACGGCCTGCGGCGCGAAGCGGGCATTGCTGCTCGCCGATTTCAGCACCCGGCGGTCTTGCTGAAGCGCGACATTGAACAATGGCTTGAAGGCAAGCGCCTTCAGCTCGCCGAGCAGGCCCTGGCGCCGACCGATCAGCCAGCCGACGCCCTCGACGGTGCGCTCGTCGGCCTGGCGCAGATGGAATGTGGTGGCCAGCACCAGCCCGTCCTTGCCCCAATATTCGAGCTCGGCGATGCCGGGATGGCGGAAGCGGCCAATGGTCTTGGCGCGCTCGCCTTCCAGCAGCCGGCTGATCAGGCCCTGCTGGCGTTCCTCGCCGGTGTAGCTCGCCTCGACCCAGCCCTCGCCGCCCGTCACCTCGACCCGCACCAAATGGCGTTTCGAGGTGAGGCCGCGCAGCAGGCCCTTATGGGTGAAATGGGTATGGGTGGCGTCGAGGATGTTTTCCGCCGCATCGATCACCGTCGACTGGGTCGACGAGCGCACCCGCCGCAGGATGATATCCTTGCCTTGCATGCAATGCAGGTAAGGCTCGCCCTTGGGCGTGCCGGACGAGATGAAGACCACCCCGTCGCGCTCGATCGCCGCGTAGCGGCGGACCCGGTAATGCGGCATGGCGCCGACATGGCCGGGGATCGCCGTGCAGCGTCCCTCGCTGTCATAACGCCAGCCGTGATAGGGGCATTCGATCTCGCCGCCGACCACCTTTCCGGTCGACAGCTCGACCAGCCGGTGCGGGCAGCGGTCGAACAGCGCAGCAATGCCCTGCGCCGAGCGGAACAGCACCACGGGGCCGCCGTCGAACAGGATTCGCTTCGGCCGCCGGCCGATATCGGCGGACAGCGCTACCGCCTGCCAATAGGCTTCCTGCCGGCCTTCGCTCACAGTTCAAACCTCCTCAGCAGAGGAATGCCGACCACCGCCAGCACCGTCTCCATGACGCGGATCGCCAGGCGCCGGCGAAGCGGAAGGTGTCCGGCATAGACGGCGTTGTATTCGATCGCGGCGACCGCGCCGCGCCGGCGTTTGAAACCGGCGGCGCCCGCGCTCATGTTGAAGAACAGGCCCCGCGCCGTGGCGTGATCCTGCGCCACCGCCATCATCATGCGGTAAAGCCCGTCGGCGACCGGCAGGCTGGTGTCGTAGCCGACGATCGGCTGGGTCAGCGTGCCGCCGTTTTCGAACAAGCCGGTGACGGCGACCAGCTCGCCGCCGGGCCGGCGCAATCCCGCCAGGCTGATGATGCCGCGCCGGTGCATCTCGGCGATATAACGGGCCGTGTAGTGCGGATTGAGCGGCGTGTATTTGTCGAGATAGAGCATATCGTAGAGCTGCTCGGCGCGGGCATAGTCAGCCTCGCTGAAATCGCCATTGCCGACCCGCTGGAACGGTGTCGCGCGCAGGCGGGCGCGATCGCGCTTCATGTCGCGCGTCATGGCGGGCGCGGCGCTGCGGTCGGCGAAGATGTAGATCTGGCGCGCCGCCAGCATGCGGAACCCCTCGGCCTTCAAGACGACAATCGTCGCCGGATCGGCCATGTCGTTCAACGAACGGATGACGATGGCGCGATCGGGGAAACGCGCGGTCAGGGACGACCGCAGCGAAGCCACCATCGGCCGGTCGAGCAGCGGCACCGGATTGGTCGAAGAGAGCCAGTTGTTGACCTGCGCCTGACGGTCGAGGCCACTTGCCCTGACCAGGGGCGCGCAGGCCCTGATCAACGCGTTGAGCGCGCGCCGCAACAGCGGGTGGGCGGCGAAGTTGCGCGTCTCGTCGATCGCGTAGTCGATATAGGCGCTGGTCGGGCAGCAGATATAGCAGTTGGGCGTTTCATCGGCGTCGTTCAGCGTCAGCGGAAAAACGCAGCCGGCAATTTCGAAGGTCTCCACCTTGGTCTTGAGGTTGGCGATGAGATCGCGCACCGGCACCTCGTTGAAGAGGCTTACGAAAGCCGCGACCTTCGCCGGCTTGTTCTCGACGCGGTCGGGCTGCTGCACGGGCCTTTCCATCGTCGCCGCGCCGCTCATCACGCCGGCTCCAGGCGGCATTCGACGCGGCGCAGCTTGCGGCCTGTTTCCAGCGACAGCGGCGCGCGGACGAGCGTCACAGTGGCGGCGGCCTTTCGCATTTCCAAGAGAGCACTCACACCTTGATGAGCAGCTACCGCCGCGTCGTCCGGGAGCGTCGGCGGAAGCCTGAGCTCGATGCTCCCCGGCCCGGTCTGGACGAGGCGGAAATCGTCGATGCGGCGATCAGCTTTGAGCACTGCGTTGCGCAGCACATCGGGCGTGACCAGGATCGGGCCGTCCGGCGACGTGAATCGGAAAGCATCGTCCATGCGGCCGACGATCTCATCGACGCAGCGCAGCGGCGAACCACACCGACAAGGTTCTTTGGACAAGCGCAACAGGTCGTTCATCCTGTAACGGGCCATTATCTGTGTCCGTCGGCGAAAGGCTGTCACCAGCGGCGTCACCAGCCCCTCGCCCGCCGGCTCGAATTCGAAGAAAACGGAGTCTTCGGCAAGATGCAGGCCGCCCTGCCGGCAGGTCACCGCGAACAGGCCCTCCGTCGCCATGTAGATCTGGTCGAGCGGCAGCCGGAAGAAATTCTCGATAACCGGGCGATCGACCGAATCGAGGGTCTCGGCGGCGGAAAAAACGCGCTTCGGCCGGAGCCGGAAGTCTTCGGCCGCGAAATGCCGGAGGATCTTGGGCGGCGCGATGATGACCGTCGGGTCAAAGCCTTCGAGTTCTTGGCGCCAGCTTTCCGGCCCTTTCGTTAGGTCGAAGAAGGCAAGCTTGATCAGGTGCGATGTGCGGGCGCTGTCGTAAAGCCCGGTGTTCTGCGGCAGGATGACGGCGACACGCATGCCGCGCCAGACAAGATCAGGCGCCGCCTTGGCGAGGATCGTTCCCAGCCAGCGGTATTTTTCGGCTTCCGAGATCACGAACAGGCCGCGATTGCCGGAGGTGCCGGTGCTGGCGCCGACGGTGAGCGCGCCGGCGCGTCCGTCACGCGCCAGGGCCGCCCAGGCCTCCGCGGCGGTGAGGCCGTGGATGTTGAACGCGTCGAAGCGCGCCATCAACAGCGCCTTGTCGGTGACCGGCAAGTCGGTGATACGCGCCGGCGCCTTGCCGTAAAAGGGCGCGCGCGGCAGGTCGCGGTCGAGGAAGCGGCGCTGGGCAACCGCCTGCCAGCTCTCGAAATCCGCGCGGCTCTTCCGAGACAACCAGCGCGTCAGGGCAAAAGATCCTACCCCTTCCGCCAGCCGGTTCATGCAATCTCCGGCGCGAGGTCATAAGGCGTCGGCGCGGGATCGTGGCAGAGCATCACCTCGCCGCCGGAGGCGAGGAAGCGGCGCAGCATGGCGCTGGTCGGCCCGATCGCCGCCGCATCCTCGGCGATCAGGGTGGCCGGGAAACCGGGCGTGCGGTTCTCGATCAAAGCGGCGAGCAGCCATTGCACGTCGACGGCGTAAAGCAGCGGCCTCTCGAGGCGATTGAACAACAGGCCGAACTGGCCATCGGCGTGGCCTGGAAGATCGACAGCGATCACGCTGCCATCGCCGAGGAGATCCGTGCCGCCCGGCATGTCGCCGAGAGGCTCGATGCGCGGCTTGCCGGATAGTCCGTCGAGCCGCGACTCGAAGTCGGCGGGAAACAATTCGATGAAGACGCCATGGTGCAAATTCTGGCGCGGCGTGCGCGCCTTGACCCGCGCCCAGGCGGTGTCGCTGGCGATGAAACGCGCGTTGCGGAACAGCGACAGGCCGGAAATGTGGTCGGCATGGAAATGGGTGACGATGACTGTGCGGATATCGTCAGGCGACAGGCCGAAACGGCGCAGCACCGATAGAACCTGCTCGTCGGCATTGAGCTGAGGTTTCAGCAGCGCGCCGTAGAGCCGAAGCATCCGGCCGCGCCGCTCGCCGCTCAGCGCTTCCGGCGTGTAGCCTGTGTCGACCAGCACCGGTCCGGCGGCGGGGTGAAAGAACAGCCCGTAGCGGACACGCAACCTGACGCTTTGCCAGGTGCCGCCGCGCAGGATCAGCCGCTCGGCGGCGTTGACCCAGGCGCTGTTGGCGAAGACGAACTTCATGGCCTGGCCCCGCCGCCGGCAAAGGTGCGGTCGAGCCCTTGCTCGAACGAGATTTTCGGCGCCCAGCCGAGAATGCGTTTCGCCTTGGAAAGATCGAGGCTTTGCGCATAGGCGAAGAGACCGAGCCCATAGCGGGTGACCGGCGGCTCGGGCCGGCCGGGCAACCGCAGCGCCACCGCTTCCATCAAGCCCGCCGCCAGCATCACCGGCGCGAGCGGCATCGGCCGCCAGCGCGCGTGCAAGCCGGCGCGGATGCAGGCCGCGTCGGCGATGCGGCGGACCGGCAGCATCTCGCCGCCGGAGATGTTGAAGATCCGACCCTCGGCTTCGCCAGGTGCGGCGAGCGCCGCCATCACCGCATCGACGACATCGTCGACATAAGTGAGGTCGATGCCCGCCCGGCCGTCGCGAAACAGCGGCAGCGGCCGGCTCCTTGCCGCCTTGATCAGGCGCGGCAGCAACGCCCGATCGCCCTTGCCATAGATGCCGCGCGGCCTCAGCACCACCGGATGGATCTCCGGCTGGCAGAGCACGATCCTTTCGGCCTCGCGCTTGGTGCGGGCATAGTGATTGACCGGCTCCGGCAAGGCCGCATCCTCGGTCAGGCCAAGCTGGTCGCGGAAGGCAAAGCAGACGGAGGGGCTGGAGATATGGACGAAACGGCTGACGCCCTGCCGCCTGGCGAAGTCGACAAGGTAGCGCGTCGCCGTGACATTGGCCGCCTGGAAATCCGCGAGGCGTCCGAAGGGCGAAGAAAGCGCCGCGCAGTGGATGATCCGCTCGACCCTGCCCAGCCTGGGGTCGAGGGCGGCATTGAGCCGCTGCGCGAGATCGTGGCGGATGATGCGATGGCCGGCCGCTTCGAGCGCCGCGCAGCGCGTTTCATCGCGGCCGAGCCCGAGCGCCAGCGTGCCGGAAGCGGCCAGCCGCTCGAGCACATGGGAGCCCAGGAACCCGCTGGCGCCGGTGACGAGGACGGCCATCGCTCAGACCTCCAGGGCCATGCCGCCGAAGGAGACGCCGGCGGACGTACCCAGGAAGAGCAGCTTCATGCCGGACGCCACCCGCCCCTCGCGGCGCGCGACGTCGAGCGCGAAGGCCATGGAGGCGGCGATCTGGTTGCCGAAGCGGGCAGAGATGTCGACCAGCTTTTGCGGCGCAAAGCCGGTCTGGCGCGCCATATGCGCAAGCGCGAAGGGGCTCGCCTGATGCGGCACGACGAGATCGACATCGTCGCGCCGCCAGCCGGCACGCTCCAGCAGAGTGTCGACGAAGCCGTGGAAGTGACGCGAGGTGAGCCGGAACAATTCCTTGCCGTCCATGTGGAACATGCTGTGCGCGGCGAACGCTTCCTGCTCCTTGCGGAAATCGAAGCGCGTGCCGCCCGAACCGATGCCGCAGGCTTCCCAGCCGGAAGGATAAGTGCGCATCAGGCTCGCCGCCACCTTGCCCTCGCCGGGCCTGGCCTTGCGCAGCACGGCCGCCGCGGCGCCGTCGCCGAAGAGCGCGGCGATCTCCGGCGCGTCCTGCCACGGCAGCGCGCGCGAGGCGACTTCGGACGAGAACACCAAGGCCGTCTCGCATTGCCCGGCCTCGATCATGCGGCCGGCGGTTTCGAAAGCGGTGAGGAAGCCAAGGCAGGTGCTGTTGACGTCGAAGGCGGCGGCCGAGCCGTCCGCCAACCTGAGGCGCTGCATGACCAGCGGCGCGGTCGCCGGCAGCGGCTGGTAAGGAACACCGCATCCGCCGATGATCAGCTCGACGGCGCCGGGCTCGAGGCCGGCATCCTCGAGCGCCAGCATCGCCGCGGCGCAAGCGAGATCAATCTGCGATTCGGCTTGGCAGACATAGCGCTCGATGACGCCGGTGACGGTTTCCAGCGTGCCCTGGCCAAGGCCGAGCCGCTCTTCCAGCGCGCGCGTCGTCACCCGCTCAGCCGGTACCGCTCTGCCGGTTCCGACGATCCTGATCCGCATCCCCCCCTCGCCGCTTGAGCTTGGCTCTATCTAGCGCAAAAACTGGCGTGGGGCGACGGCCATCACCGGCGACTGGGTGACGACGTTTGATCGCAAATAATTCTGCGATAAGAATGCGATCCTACAGGGGGTGAGATATGGCTAATTCTTTTTCTCGCTTTATTTCTTCTGTCTTCGGGAATTCTGTTTCGAAGCCAAATGCAGACGCTGCCGGAAGCCCGTGGCCGGACGGTCTCCAGTATCTGTTTATCAAGCCATCCAAGAAGGATGTCTGGGAAGCGCTGGACGGCTGGAAGTGGATTGGGCTTGATGGCCTGGAGCCCGCCGCAGTCTCTGCATTCGGCGACATTTTCTTCCGGGCTCCCGATGGTTCCGTCAAATTGCTGGACATGATCGGAGGCCGATTGACCCAAGTGTCAGAAACGTGGCCGGCGCTTATAGCCCAGCTCGCCGATCCTGATCGTCGCGACGAACTGTTGCTGGCTGGCTTAGCGGCGGCGGCACAAAAGAAGGGATTGGTCCTGGCGGACGGCGAATGTTACGATTTCGAAACGCCACCCGTACTCGGTGGCGAAATGTCCGCTGAGCAAATCAACAAGACTTTCTTCGTGGTCAAAGTGCACATAGCCGGCCAAATCCACCGGCAAGTAAAAGACCTTCCGCACGGTACGAAGATCAACAAAGTGACGATTGGCGATCGCTAATCGTCACTTGTGGTCGCGGCACCATCGCGTACGGGCATCAGCCGATCGCTTGCAGGGCGCCGGTAAAGTGATTGGACACAGCTGCCTCGCTATTCCCAATTGAGCGCAGGAAGCCCAGCACCGCTTCCAGGAACTCCGCCGGACGCTCGACATTGAGCAGGTGGACACCAGGCAGAAGCAGAAGCTCGGCGCCGGGGATCGCGGCCGCGATGGCCTCGCTGTGGCTCGCCAGCGTCACCTTGTCGTCCTCGCCGCCGATGACCAACGTCGGCGCGGTGATCAGCGAAATCGGGCGGCGCAGGTCGGCGTCGCGGACAGCGGCGAAGCATCCGGCGAGGCCTTGCGGCGACATAGCAAGGATCGCGGCGTGGAATTCTTCGACGGTCTCGTTTCGACTGGCAAGCATCGAGGCCGGGAACCAGTTGCGCATGAACATGTCCGCCGTGGCCGACAGGTCGCTTGCCGCAAGCACGTTGCGTATCTGCTCGTCGAAATAGGACGCCGGCCCGAGATGCGGCGAGGTGTTGGAGAGGATCAGGCGATCGATGCGCTCCGGCGCATGGATGCCCAGCCACTGGCCGACGAAACCGCCGAGCGACAGGCCCAGGAAATGAACACGCGCAAGCCCAAGGAAATCGAGCAGTTCCAGCACGTCGCGGCCGAGACGGTCGAGCGAATAGGCGCCGGCTGGCGTGTCGGAGCCTCCATGGCCGCGAAAATCATAGCGCAGCACCCGGAAGGATCTGGCGAGTTCCGGAACCTGGCCGTCCCACATATGGAACGTCGTGGCGATGGAATTGGAAAGCACCAGCACCGGCCGGTCTTCCGGACCGTCCAGCCTGTAGGCGATGCGGGTGCCATCGCCCGTGGTGAAGTGAAGTGTGTCGGTCATTTTGGGTCCTCATCCATTGGCGCGTTTGCACTTTCGATGACCCAAAGTTAGGCGTGGCAATCATCGGATAAAATTACTATGGTTGGACAATCTCTGTAGGAATTTCCGACTATGGATGGCCTGAAGCTTCACGATCTCAGATGTTTCGACGCGGTCGCCGCTCAAGGCAGCTTTCAAGCCGCAGCCAAGGCTTTGCACCGGACTCATCCCTCCGTGTTCGCCGCCATCGCCCGGCTTGAAGAGCAACTCGGCCTGAGGCTGCTCGACCGCAGCGGTTACCGGGTGAGCTTGACCGACGAGGGTCGCCTGTTCCATGCGCGAGCGCAGCTGGCGATCCGCGAGTTGGAGCATCTCCGGACCTATGCCGACCAGCTCGCGAGCGGCGAGGAAACCGTGCTGCGCGTCGTCTTGGGCGACGTCTGCCCGAGACCCGGAATACTCAGCCTGCTCAGCCGGTTCTTCGCCGAACGGCCGCGCACGCGCCTGCATCTCGACTATGAAGCGATCAGCGGGCCGGTCGAGCGGCTGATGGATGGCGAGGCCGATCTCGTTTTCCATCGGGCCAACCCATCCGACCCGCATCTCGAACGGATCAATCTGCGCGAAGTCGCTTTCGTGCCGGTGGTGGCGCCGGGCTTCCTCCCTTTCGAGACCGGGGCCGACGTCACGCCCGAAGCGATGCGGCCCTTCACCCAATGCGTGATCCGCGATACGGCGCGGCGTCCCTCATCTGAAAACTTCTTCGTCATCGACGGCGCGCATTCATGTTCGGTGCCCGACCATATGATGAAGAAGGAGCTGATCCTGCACGGGCTCGCCTGGGGCCATTTGCCGGAGTGGCTGATTGAGGATGAACTGCGCGACGGAAGGCTGATTTCGATCGCCGGCCGGCATATTCCCGGCCGCACAGAAACCGTGGCCGCTGTGCGGCGGCGCGACAACCCGCATGGGCCCGTGGCCGAGGCGCTGTGGCGGCATCTTGAGGACGGTCCCACGCTTTCGGGCTAAGCCTTGCGCTCCCAGCGCCGGTCCGGGGTCTGCTGCCAATAGGTCACGGCGTGGCCGGCTTCCTTCATCGTCTTCCAGTAGCCGCGGGCGGCTTCGAGCTGTGCTGCGTCATGGCCATCGAACAGGAAGACGGCGCGCTCGTATCCCGATAGCTCGGGCGGGCTTGCGCCGTCGACCAGGAAGCGGATCTGCGCGGCGTTCTGGTTGCCCTCGCTTGTGGTAAGCAGGACCGGCTGCTCGGCCGGATAGGCCTCGCGGTCGGTGGCGTGCGCAAGGAAAGAATCGTCGCGGAAAATCCACAGATGCTGGTCGAGCGCGTCGCGGCGCTCTTCCGTGCCCGTCTGCACCACCGCTCGCCAGCCGCGCTCGACGCTGCGCTCGAGCAGGCCCGGGAGTGCCTCCTCCAGCGTCGATTCGGTCAAATGGTAGAACAGGATGTCGGCCATCCCCTACCCTTCGTAGTGATCGCGCACCAGCCTATCAAGCAGGCGCACGCCAAAACCCGAGCCCCAGGACTGGTTGATCTCGCTGGACGGCGCGCCCATCGCTGTGCCGGCAATGTCGAGATGCGCCCAAGGCGTGTCCTTGACGAAACGCTGCAGGAACTGAGCCGCGATGATGGCGCCGCCATAGCGGCCGCCGATGTTCTTCATGTCGGCGTTCTTGGAATCGATCAGCTTGTCGTATTCGGGGCCGAGCGGCATGCGCCACAGCCGCTCCTGGCTGGCCTGGCCGGCGCCGAAGAGCCTGCCCGCCAGTTCGTCATTGTTGGAGAACAGGCCGGCATAATGCTGGCCGAGCGCCACCATGATGGCGCCGGTCAGCGTCGCCAGGTTCACCATGAATTTCGGCTTGAAGCGGTCGTTGGTGTACCAGAGCGCGTCGGCCAGCACGAGGCGGCCTTCGGCGTCGGTGTTGAGCACCTCGATCGTCTGGCCCGACATCGAGGTGACGACGTCTCCCGGACGCTGCGCGTGACCGTCTACCGAGTTCTCGACAAGGCCGATGACCCCGACGACATTGGCCTTGGCCTTGCGCGCCGCGAGCGCATGGATCAGCCCGGTGACGGCGGCCGCGCCGCCCATGTCGCCTTTCATGTCCTCCATGCCCGAGGCCGGTTTCATCGAATTGCCGCCGGTGTCGAAGGTGACGCCCTTGCCGATGAAGGCAAGCGGGGCGTCCTTGGCCTTGCCGCCGCTCCAGCGCATCACCACAAGGCGGGCGCCGCGCGGCGAGCCTTGCGCCACGCCGAGCAGCGAGCCCATGCCGAGCTTCTTCATCTCCTTTTCGGTGAGGATCTCGACCTCGACGCCGAGCGCCTCCAGCGCCTTGACGCGCTCGGCGAAATCGACAGGCCCCAGCACATTGGCCGGCTCGTTGACGAGGTCGCGCGCCAGAAGCACGCCGTCGACCACCGCTTCCTCGCCGGCAAAGGCCTTCTTCGCGGCGGCCGGATCGGCGCAGTGGATCATGACCTTGGCGGGCTTGGCGGCCTTCGCGTCGGATTGGCCGTCGTCCTTGTCTTTCCTGGTCTTGTATTTGTCGAAGGCGTAGCTGCGCAGCAGGATGCCGGCGGCGAGGCTCGCCGCCTGGCGGCCATCAGCCTGCAGGTCCGGCAGATCGAGGATCACGGCCACCTCGGTCGCCTTGCGCAGCGAAGCGGCGGCAGCACCCCCGAGCTTCAGCCAGGCATTGTCGTCGAGGGCCGACACCTTGCCGGCGCCGATCGCCACCAGCCGGTCGACGGACGTTCCTTCCGGCGCCAGCACCTCGGCGGAGCTCGCGAACTTGCCGGAGAAATCGGCGACCGGAAACGCGCGAGCCAACGCACCGGCGGGATCGCAGGCCTTTGCCGCCTCGCCGAGCCCGCCGCCATCGGCGGCGAGCACGAAGACGCTGCCCTTTTTCGGCGCGGCGAATTTGGCGAAAGAAATGGATGGTCTCAACGTCATCAGGTCCTGCTTTCGGGGATGGCCGTAAGGTGCCGGCAAAGGTAATTTTCAGCGAGCAAACGGTTTGGCAAGCGTGCGCGACATTTGGTCGTTTTCAGCCATTTGGCAAGACTTTGGCCGAAATCGCTGCCTATATCAGCGCCACCATAGACAAAGGATTCGCCTCGGCACGACCTCAGCTTGCTGCCGCAACCTACTGTTAACCATCGATGTTTTGCATTTCTTATCCATTGGCGCGGAGACTCCGCCGCGCCGGGGCATGTGGCGTGGGGCGACAAACCGGAGCGAGCCGGCTATGACGCAGTTGTGCGGGCGACGCCGGATGACTACCTTGTCGACGGGCATGATGCCGTTCGGCAAAATCGAGAAAAGCCTTCATGAAGGTCGTTGAACGCTACATCATGCGCCGCGCGCTGACGATGTTCCTCGCCGCGCTGGTCTGGACGCTGGCGATCGTGTGGACGACGCAGGTGCTGGCCAAGATCGACCTCGTCACCGACAACGGCCAGTCGGCGCTGACCTTCTTCGAGGTCGCGGCGCTGATCATTCCCTCGATCATCCCGATCGTGGTGCCGTTCGCGCTGGTGGTGGCGGTGGCGCAGACGCTGAGCGCCATGAACACCGATTCGGAGCTCGCCGTGCTCAGCGCCGCGGGCGCCTCGCGCTGGACCATCGCGCGGCCGATCCTGCTGCTCGCGATCGCGGCTTGCGCCTTTTCCTTCATCGTCGACAACGCCGTCGACCCCTATGCCAGGCAGAAGAACCGCCAGCTGGTGGCGGCTTCGCGCGCCGACCTCGTGTCGCTGATCATCCAGGAAGGCACGTTCCGCAAGATCGACGAGGGCCTCTACCTGCAGGTCGGCGAGCGGCTTCCCGGCAACCGGCTCGGCGGCATCTTCGTCGCCGATTCACGTGAGGAAGGCGCCAGCCTCACCTATTACGCCAAGACCGGCAGCATCGTCGAAAAAGGCGACGAGAAGGTGCTGATGATGAATGATGGCGTCATCAACCGCAAATCGGTCACCGGCGACCTCTCGGTCATCCGCTTCACCTCTTACGCCTTCGACATGTCCGCCTTCCTATCGGCTGCGAACGACATCACGCTTTTGCCCAAGGACCGCACGACGGCGTATCTGCTCAACCCGGATCCCAACGACAAGATGTTCCAGCGCGAACCGGGCAGCTACCGCGCGGAGCTCAACCAGCGCTTCGCCGAGTGGTCCTATTCGCTGGTGTTCGCGCTGATTGCGCTGGCCGTCGCGGGCGATGCGCGCTCGCATCGCGAAGCACGCATCAACCCGTTGATCACGGCGATCGCGATAGCGCTTTTCGTGCGATGGCTGGGCTTCTTCGCCGCCGGCAAGGCCGACAGGGTCTCGTACTATATCTACCTGCTCTACGGCATACCGCTGATTGCGTCCGCGGTTTCGATCTGGTTCATCGTCTCGTCCCGCACCATGGAATTGCCGGTCAGCTGGGCGGACTGGCTGACCAACCTCGCCAAGCGCACCAGCGACAACTGGACGGCATTCAAGCTGTGGCTTGCGCGGCGCACTTCCGGCCAGGGAGCCTGACCATGGGCTGGACGCTGGGCCGCTATTTCTTCTTCCGCTACGTCTCGATCACCTTCTGGTTCTTTCTGGGCCTGCTGGCGCTGGTGTTCCTGATCGATTTCACCGAGCTCTCCGGCCGCACGACCGGGCTGCCGGGGTTCACTTATGGCACGGCCTTCGCCATTTCGGCGCTCAGGATGCCGATGATCATGCTGCAGACCGTGCCGTTCGTCGGGCTGTTCTCGGCGATGGCGACGCTTGTGTCGCTCAACCGCCGCTACGAGCTGGTGATCGCGCGCTCGGCCGGCGTTTCGGCCTGGCAGTTCCTGTTTCCGTGCTGCGTCGGCGCGCTGATGTTCGGCGTGCTGTCGGTGGCCGTGATGAACCCCATCGCCGCGCATGGCTTTTCCTGGTCCGAGCAGATGGAGAACGACCTCAGGGCCGGCAAATCGAATGCCGTCACCACCAACGTCACGCCTTGGCTCAGGCAAAAGACCGAATCAGGCGACACCATCATCGGCGCCCGCGCCATCCTCAATCAGGGGCTGGAGATGGCGGACGCGGTGTTCTTCATCCTCGACCCGCAGGGCAACATCGCCGAGCGCAAGGACGCGGCCAAGGCCTTCCTGCGCGACGGTTACTGGGAATTGCAGGACGTCAAGGTCTTCAAGGCGGGCAATATCCAGACGCTGGCGACCGACAAGGTGCCGACCAACCTCAAGCCGGAATTCGTTCAGGAGCGCCTGGCGCGCCCGGAAACCATCCCTTTCTACGAGCTGCCGCGCAAGATCGAGGTTGCCCGTTCCTTTGGGCTCAAGGCAAATGCCTTCGCCATGCAGTTTGATTCGCTGGTGGCGTTGCCGTTCCTTCTCGTCGCCATGACGCTGATTGCTGCAACGGTTTCAATGCGATTTGCGCGAATGGGGCAGTCGGCAACGATGATTCTGGGTGGCGTCGTGGCCGGCTTTCTGCTTTATGTCGTTTCGGTACTGGTCAAGGCGTTCGGTGTGGCCGGATTCGTTCCTACGGTGGTGGCTGCATGGGTTCCGGTCGTCGTGGCTATGTTCTTTGGGGTGACGTTTCTGCTATACAAGGAAGACGGCTAGTGAGGGAGGCGGTTTTGCGCAGCCATAGGCAGGCCGGTTTGGCACGCCTTTATGGGGCGACCGCCTTGGCATGTCTGTTCGCTTGTGCGGTGCCGACGGCACCCGCACAGGCGCAGACCATCGCTGCCAAGCCCGTCCCGTCCGGCACGCAGATGCTTCTGGCCGCCGATACACTTGTCTATGACAACGACCAGCATACGGTGACGGCCGTCGGCGGCGTGCAGATCGACTATGGCGGCAACAAGCTGGTCGCCCAGCGCGTGGTGTACAACCGCGACACCAAGCGCCTCGTCGCGAGCGGCGCCGTCGAGCTCATCAACAGCGACGGCACCAAGATCAATTCCGACCATATCGACATCACCGACGACTTCGCCGACGGGTTCACCAACGCGTTGCGCGTCGAGACGATCGACAAGGCCTATTTCGCCGCCGAGAGCGGCGAGCGCATGGGCGGCGTGCTGACCACCTTCCACAATGGCGTCTACACCGCCTGCGAGCCTTGCGAGGACAAGCCGGATAAAGCGCCGACCTGGCGCATCAAGGCACGCAAGATCATCTGGAACGGCGAGAAGAAGACGGTCCGCTTCGAAAATTCGAATTTCGAATTCTTCGGCTTCCCGCTTGCCTATCTGCCCGCCTTCGAGATCGCCGACCCGACCGTGAAGCACAAGAGCGGCTTCCTGATCCCCGGCATCGTCTACAACAACCATCTCGGCGTCGGCGTCAAAGTCCCCTATTATTTCGCGCTGTCCCCGACCTATGACCTGACCGTCACCGGCAGTGGCTATACCAAGCAGGGCTTCCTCGGCGAGGCCGAGTGGCGCCAGCGCTTCAACAACGGCCAGTACACGCTGAAGATCGCCGGCATCAACCAGCAGGATCCCGACGCCTTTATCGGCACCGGCAATCGCCCCACCGTCGATTCAGGCGAGCCCGGCGATCCGAACAAGTTCCGCGGCATGATGGGCACCACGGGCCAGTTCGCCATCAACGAGCGGTGGGACTTCGGCTGGGATGTGCTGCTGCAGACGGACAAGAATTTCTCGCGCACCTACAACATCGACGGCTTCAGCGACCTCGTCCATCAGTCGTCGATCTATTTGACGGGCTTGAGCGACCGCAACTACTTCGACGTCCGCGCCATGCGCTTCGAGGTGCAGGAAGACACGCTCTCCAGCGATCCCACGTCGCGCTCCGCCAAGCAGCCCTGGGTGCTGCCGTCGCTCGACTATGCCTACATCCCCGACACGTCGGTGGCCGGTGGCCAGTTGTCGTTCAACGTGAACACGCGCGTGATCAGCCGCAACCGGCTGGACGCCGTGCTCGCTAAAGCCAGCGACCCGGATTCGATCAACAACGTGCGCGGCATCGAAGGCGAATCGAGCCGGCTCACCGCCGAGGCCGAGTGGAAGCGCACCTTCACCACCGATGGCGGTCTGCAGTTGACTCCGCTGCTCGCCTTCCGCGGCGACGCCGGCTATGTCAACGCCAATCAGGCTTCGCTCGATGCCGTCAACCAGATGGGCACGAATCTCGGCCAAGACGTCGACATGCGCTCGTCGCTTGCCCGCTACATGGCGACCCTCGGCCTCGAGGCGCGGTGGCCGCTGCTGTTCTCGATGCCCAGCTCCAGCCATGTCCTGGAGCCGACCGCGCAGGTCTTCTTGCGTCCGAACGAGCAATATGTCGGCGGACTGGCCGTTCCGAACGAAGACGCGCAGAGCTTCGTCTTCGACGCCACGACGCTGTTCGAGCGCGATAAATTCTCCGGCTATGACCGGATCGAAGGCGGCACGCGCGCCAATGTCGGCTTCCGCTATTCTGGCGCCTATGACAATGGCTGGGCCACGAATGCCATCTTCGGCCAGTCCTACCAGCTCGCGGGCGAGAACTCCTTCGCCGCGCCCGATCTGGTCAATGTCGGAGCCGAGTCCGGCCTGGACAAACGGACCTCGGACTATGTCGGCCTCGTCGGCTTCAACAGCCCGAGCGGTTTTTCCGGCTCGGTGAGCGGGCGTTTCGACGAGCAGACATTCGAGGTCAGGCGAGCCGAAGTGAAGGCCGCCTATTCCAGCCTGCCGATATCGCTCAGCGCCAAATATGCCTTCATCGAGGCGCAGCCGCTCTATGGCTTCACCACCGACCGCCATGAAGTCACGCTCGGCGCCTCGACGCATCTGGCGCAGAACTGGCGGCTGTTCGGCACCGGCACCTATGACCTCCAGAGCAACGTGCTGGTCAAGGACGGGGTCGGCTTCGCCTACAACGATTCCTGCTTCACCTACATCATGACCTATTCGCAGACACGCGACACCGTAACCAAGGAAGTGTCGCAGAATATCGGCTTCAACCTGTCGTTCCGCACGCTGGGCGATTTCGGCTCGTCGACGAGCGCGATCGATACCATCCAGTAACCGAAGGCCGGTGCGTGGCCCGCGAGCCAGGCGCCAATGATGCTTTGGTCTTGATTTGGAGCGTGAACCCCCGAAAATGCGGTGATTCTCGGGGCCATGCGCTGGCGACATCGTTTCGCCGCATAGGACAGGCATGGGGTCGGCTGCAGCGCGCAGGCGTTCGGAGGACGCGCGGCGCTGTCGTGCCGACAAATTGGGGCGGGGAAATTGGAAGGTAAGATGAGGAAATACCTGTTTTCGGCAGGATTGGCGCTTCTGGTGGCGGCGAGCTCGGTTTCGGTCACGGCTGTTGTACAGCCGGCTTTCGCCGCGGAGATCAAATATGTCGTCAACGGCATACCGATCACCACCGGCGACATCGCGCACCGCGCCGCCTTCTTCAAGCTCCAGCACAAGAAAGGCGATGCCAAGGAGGAGATGATCGACCAGACGCTGCGGCTGGCCGAGGCCAAGCGGCTCGGCATCCACATCACCGATCAGCAGGTCGACGCCGCCTACCAGCGCTTCGCCTCGGGCAACAAGATGCCGCTGGCCAAGCTCGACGCGATCATGAGCCAGTCGGGCGTCACCAAGGAACACTTCAAGGAATTCATCCGCGCCCAGATGGCCTGGAATCAGGCGCTCAGCGCGCGTTATCGCTCCGGCGAGGGCGGCTCGGTGACCGAGCAGGACGCCGTGCGGCGCATGCTCGACAAGGGCGGCGCCAAGCCGACGGCGACGGAGTACATGCTGCAGCAGGTGATCTTCGTGGTTCCGGCATCCGAGCGCGCCGCCACGCTCGCCAAGCGCAAGCGCGAGGCCGACGCCATGCGTGCCCGCTTCAGCAGCTGCAGCACCACGCGCGAATTCGCCAAGGGTCTGCTCGACGTTACCGTGCGCGATCTCGGCCGGGTGCTGGCGCCGCAACTGCCGACCGACTGGGCCGAGCAGATCAAGGCCACCAAGGTCGGCGGTGCGACACCGACGCGCGAGACCGAGCGCGGCGTCGAATTCATCGGCATCTGCTCCTCGCGCGAGGTCTCCGACGACAAGGCCGCGCAGATGGTGTTCCAGGCCGAGGGCAGCAGCGACAAGGACGCCGACGAGCTCAGCAAGAAATATGTCGCCGAGCTGCGGCAGAAGGCCAAGATCGTCGAACGTTAGAGCGTTTCACCGTTTCACGGAAACGGCGAACCGCTCTATCTCATTGTTTCAACGCAATCCCGGGGCGGAAAACCGCTCACACTTTCCCTGGAATTGCCTTAGAGCCGGAGACATCAGGTCGGATCGGCCTGAATCCGTCTCCCAAATTCGAGAAATGGAGCATGATGTCGTCCGAAAACCGCAGCATATTTTTCGGCGTCATGCTCTGAGCGACAAGCATGCGATACCGCAGTCAGCCCACCCAATGAGCCCGCGCAAGACCGATGCGCCGCTGGCGCTCAGTGTCGGCGACCCTTCGGGCATCGGACCCGAAATCGCCATCGCCGCCTGGCAGGCGGGCGACAGCGCCGGGGTGCCGCCCTTCTATCTGCTGGCCGATCCGGCCCTCATCAAAGCCCGCGCCCGCCTTGTCGGCGCAAATGTGACGGTTGCCGAGATCTTGCCCGGACAGGCCGCGCATCATTTTGCCCGTGTGCTCCCCGTCGTGCCGCTCCATGCGCGCCATGTCGACAGCCCGGGAGAGCCGGATCCGGCCAATGCCGCCGGCACCATCGAGGCCATCGACCGGGCCGTCGCCGACTGTCTCGCCGGCAGCGCCGCCGCGGTGGTCACCTGTCCGATCGCCAAGAAGCCGCTTTACGATGCGGGATTCGGCTTTCCCGGTCACACCGAATATCTGGCGCATCTGGCTTCGCGCCACACCGGCAAGGAGGTTACGCCGGTGATGCTGCTGGCCGGACCCGATCTGCGCACCGTTCCGGTGACCATCCATATCCCCCTGGCCGAAGTGCCGAAGGTGCTCACCACGGAGCTGATCGTCGCCGTCGCGCGCATCACCGCCGCCGATCTCAAGAGCCGCTTCGGCATCGCGCGGCCGAGGCTTGCGATCGCCGGGCTCAACCCGCATGCCGGCGAAGGCGGCGCCATGGGCCAGGAGGATGCCGCAATCGTCGCCCCGGCCGTCGAGACGCTGAAGGCGGACGGCATCGATGCGATTGGGCCGCTGCCGGCCGACACGATGTTTCATCCACGCGCGCGCGCCACCTATGATGCGGCGCTGTGCATGTATCACGACCAGGCGCTGATCCCGGCCAAGACCTTGGCCTTCGACGAAGCGGTCAACGTGACGCTCGGCCTGCCCTTCATCCGCACCTCGCCGGATCACGGCACCGCCTTCGATATCGCCGGCAGGGGCATTGCCCGCGCCGACAGCCTGATCGCGGCGCTCAGGCTGGCGCGCCGGCTGGCCGACAGCGGGCGGCGGGCCGCCGCCGCGTGAGGACGCCTTGAACGAGCGCACGACGATCGACGGGTTGCCGCCGTTGCGCGCGGTGATCGAGCGGCATGGGCTGCAGGCCAAGAAGGCGCTCGGGCAGAATTTCCTGCTTGACCTCAACCTGACAAGCAAGATCGCCCGCGCTGCCGGCGATCTCAGCGGGGCGACCGTGATCGAGGTCGGTCCCGGCCCGGGCGGGCTAACGCGGGCGCTGCTGTTCAACGGCGCGCGGCGTGTGATCGCCATCGAGCGCGACGAGCGCTGCCTCGAAGCGCTGGCCGAAGTTTCCAGCCACTATCCCGGTCGCCTGGAGGTCATTCCCGGCGATGCGCTGAAAACGGATTTTGCCGCGCTTGCCGGCACGGCCAATGGCGGGCCGGTGAAGATCGCCTGCAACCTGCCCTACAACATCGGAACCGAGCTTCTGATCCGCTGGCTGACGGTCAACGACTGGCCGCCCTTCTACCAGTCGATGACGCTGATGTTCCAGCGCGAGGTGGCGGAGCGCATCACGGCGGGTCCGGGCAGCGACGCCTATGGCCGGCTCGGCGTGCTGGCGGGCTGGCGCACCGAGGCGAGGATCGCCTTCGACGTGCCGCCGCAGGCTTTCACGCCGCCGCCCAAGGTCACGTCCTCCGTCGTGCATCTGGTGCCGCGCCCGTCCCCCCTGCCCGTCGACGGCAAGAAGCTTGGCCGTGTCACCGAGGCGGCCTTCGGCCAGCGCCGCAAGATGCTGAGGCAAAGCGTGAAGAGCCTGGGCGGCGAGGCTTTGCTGACACGAGCCGGCATTGACCCGACGCGGCGGGCGGAAACGCTGAGCGTGGAAGAGTTTGTCCGGCTGACCAACGCCGTTTGACCGCCGACGCCACCACTGGAACCTACAAAACGGCGCCATAGATAGGCGGGGCGAAACCGCCTGGAGCCTGCAATGTCTGCCTATATTATTTCCGACGTTACAATCCGCGAGCGGGAAGCGTTCGAAGCCTATCGAACCCGCGCCGCAGCCTCCATCGCCGCGCATGGCGGCCGCTATCTGGTCCGGGGCGGCGATGTGGAGACGATGGAGGGCAATTGGCAGCCCGGACCGCTGATCGTCGTTGAATTTCCAGACATCGAGACCGCGCGGCGCTGGTACCGCTCCGATGAATACGCGGCCGCACTCGAGGTTCGCGATGCAGCGCTGAGCCGCAACCTCATTCTGGTCGAAGGGATTGGCTCGTGATGCGGTCAATTGCCCACGATCAAGCGAAGATGCTCTTTGCCGCGAGACGGGCTGCAGCGGTGACCAATAAAGGTCGTCTGGATCGCCTTTGCTTTTTTAGGCGGCCACAGGCCGGCGCTGCCCCCTCATCCGGCCCTTCGGGCCACCTTCTCTCCGTAAAACGGGGTGAAGGAAAGGCTGCCTACTCCGTCTTCTCGTCCAGCAACCCCGAGATGAAGTCGAACAGGCCAGGCCGCCTGTCGCGGCGCAGACGCTCGGCGGCGACGATGGCGCGGACCTCGGCGAAGGCGCGGTCGAGATCGTCATTGACGATGACGAAGTCGTATTCCTTCCAATGCTCGATCTCCAGACGAGCGTTCTTCAGCCTGGTCTCGATGACGGATTCCTGGTCCTCGGCGCGTCGCTTCAGGCGCGCCTTCAATTCCTTCATCGACGGCGGCAGGATGAAGATCGAGACGATGTCGGCTCGCATCTTCTCCTTGAGCTGCTGGGCACCCTGCCAGTCGATGTCGAACAGCATGTCGCGGCCTTCGGCCAGCGCGATTTCCGCCGGCTCGCGCGGCGTCGCATAGCAATTGCCGTGAACCTCCGCCCATTCGAGCAGCGCGTCGGAATCGCGCAGCCGCTCGAACTCGCGCATGGAGCGGAAATGATAGTGTACGCCTTCGATCTCCGAACCGCGGCGCGGCCTTGTCGTGACGGAGACCGAAAGCTCGAGGCTTGGATCGCTCTCCAGAAGGTTGCGCGCGATCGTCGACTTGCCGGCGCCCGACGGCGACGACAGCACCAGCATCAATCCGCGGCGGCGGATGCGGGACCCCAGATCCCTGGCAGCCGCCGGTTCCTTGGCAACCATTCCCGTCACTCCAGATTCTGGACCTGTTCGCGAAACTGGTCGACCACCGCCTTGAGCTCCAGCCCGATCGCGGTGACCGCGGCGGCGTTCGACTTGGAGCACAAGGTATTCGATTCGCGATTGAATTCCTGCGCCAGAAAATCGAGCTTGCGGCCAATGGCGCCGCCGCCCTTGAGCAGCGTCCGCGCCGAGGCGACATGCGTCTTCAGCCGGTCGATCTCCTCGCGGATGTCGGCCTTGGTGGCGAGGAAGGCTGCCTCCTGATGCAGCCGGACGGCATCGAGATTGGCCGAGGCATCCATCAACAGGCGTACCTGCTCCGTGATGCGCTCGCGGATTGCCGACGGCTCGCGCGAGGGATCGGCTTCGGCCTTGAGCGTCAACGCCTCGATGGCGTCGATATGGCCGGAAAGCAGCGCGCCAAGTGCCGCGCCCTCGCCTTGCCGCGCCTGTTCCAGCCCGGCGAGCGCTGCCTCGAGCGCCGACAGGATCGCGGCGTCAAGCGCGGCGCGCTCCTCCTCGGTCTCCATCGCCTCGGGAATGTCGAGCACGCCGCGCAGCGAGAGCAGGCCGTCGGCGGTGGCGGGCTCGGTGCCGAACTGCTCCTGCAAGCGCTTCGCCAGCCCCGCCAGATCCTTGAGGAACGCCTCGTTGACCACCGGCTGCGCTTGCCTGGCAGCGGCGCGGCCGACGGTCAATGTCGCCTGGAAGTTGCCGCGCGCGAAACGCTTCTGAACGGTCTGCCGGACGGCGGTCTCCAGCCGGTCGAAACCCTGCGGCAACCGCAGCCGAATCTCGGCGCTCTTGCCGTTCACCGATTTCACCTCCCAGGCGATCGAGGTGCCCTCGTTTTCGGCGGCGGACCGCGCGAAACCGGTCATGCTCTGCAGGTTCATTGTGCCTGTCATCCCCTGTCGCAGGCCAACGCACGCGGCCCGGCGCTACACGCCCTAAAAATCGCCGGACGATTAACCGGCGTCCCCTCAAAACATGAATGTGGCGTCGCGTCAAAGGACGCGTGCGGCACGCTTATTGAGCCGCGTCGCCGCCCGCATCGCCGTTTTCGCCGCTGCCGCCATTGTCTGCGTTGTCGCCGCTGTCGGCATTGCCGTCGGGAGCGGCCGGGGCCGTCGTCTGGCCGGAAGCCTTGGCGGCGGCGTCCGCCTGCTTCTTCTGCAGCGCCCGATAGCGGGCGACATTCTGGTTGTGCTCTTCCAGCGTCGCGGCAAAGACGTGGCCGCCATTGCCGTCGGCGACGAAATAGAGATCGTCGGTCTTCGACGGATTGGCGACCGCTTCGAGCGCCGCACGACCGGGATTGGCGATCGGCGTCGGCGGCAGGCCCTTGACCAGATAGGTGTTGTAGGGCGTCTGCTTGTCGAGGTCGGACTGATAGATCGGCCGGTCGGCGGGTTTACCCTTGCCGCCGAACAGGCCATAGATGATGGTCGGGTCGGATTGCAGCCGCATGCCCTTGGCCAGCCGGTTGAGGAAGACGGCGGCAACGCGCGAGCGTTCGTCGCTCCGGCCCGTTTCCTTCTCCACGATCGACGCCAGCGTCACGAAATCATCGATGTTGGCGATCGGCAGGTCGGGCGCGCGATGCGACCAGACATCCTCGACCAGCTTCTTCTGATCGGCGACAAGCTTGTCGATCATCTGCTGGCGGGTCGCGCCGCGGGTGAAGCGCAGCGTGTCGGTGGCAATGCTGCCCTCGGGCGGCAAGGTCGCCGGCATGTCGCCGGTGAGCGCCTCCTGATCGGCCACGCGCTGCAACGCCTGCTCGACCGTCAGCCCTTCGGGAATGGTGAGCGAGTACATCACCGACTTGCCGCTCTTGAAGAGCTCCATGATGTCGCGCATCGAGGCGCGCGGCTTGATGGCGTATTCACCGGCCTTCAGGGCCGATTCATTGCCGGTGGCGCGCACGCCGAGCCGGAAGATGCGGGCATCGCTGATCAGGCTGCGGCGTTCCAACTGATCGGCGATCTCCTGCACGCCGGTGTTGGGCTTGATCATGAAGGTGTCGCCATTGGCGGACGGGCCGGGCTCGACAAATGCCTGCATGCCGAAATAGAGCGCGGCTCCGGAGGCGAGCACGAGAAGGATCGCCACGGACAGGAAGAAATTCAGGAACACCACGGCCTGGCTGCGCGAGGCGCGCGAGCGCTTCGACGGCGGCGGCGTGCCGGCTTCCGGACGCAACGCCTCGGCCGCGGTCTTCGGCACGATCGGCCCCTTCGCGCCTTGCCGCCCGAATTCCCCGTCGCTCGGATTAGTGTTCATGACGCCCTGCCGTCTGATCTTGCAACGAATCCCCCGGCGCAAGGCTAGGGGCGAATTTGGCAAAAATGACGGCAGTTGGCGGACTGCCGATTAGCTGTCTGTCTCGGAGCAATGCCGGATGCAACCGTGCACTCTCCCGGGCCGCTCCGGTTGCTACTCAGCCGTTGTAACGCTGGAACACGAGCGAGGCGTTGGTGCCGCCGAAACCGAAGGAATTCGACAGCGCGACGTCGATCTGGCGCTGGCGCGGCTTGTTCGGCACGAGATCGATCGCCGTCTCGCGTTCCGGATTGTCGAGATTGATGGTGGCGGGGGCGATGTTGTCGCGAATGGCAAGGATCGAGAAGATCGCTTCCGCGGCACCCGCGGCGCCCAGCAGATGGCCGACCGACGACTTAGTCGACGACATCGAAATTTTCGAGGCGGCATTGCCGACCAGGCGCTCGACCGCGCCAAGCTCGATCGTGTCAGCCATGGTGGAGGTGCCATGGGCATTGATGTAATCGACATCGGCCGGAGAAAGCTTCGCCCGGTTCAGCGCCGCCGTCATGCAGCGGAAGGCGCCGTCGCCGTCCTCGGCTGGGGCGGTGATATGGTAGGCGTCGCCGGTCAGCCCGTAGCCCGTGACTTCGGCATAGATCTTGGCGCCGCGCGCCTTGGCGTGCTCGAGCTCTTCCAGCACGACGACGCCGGCGCCCTCGCCCATGACGAAGCCGTCACGGTCGCGGTCATAGGGACGCGAGGCGGTCTCCGGCGTATCGTTGCGGTCGGTGGAGAGCGCGCGGCAGGCGGCGAAGCCCGCGATCGACAGCCGGGTGACCGGCGCCTCGGCGCCGCCCGCCACCATGACGTCGGCATCGCCCCACATGATCAGCCGGGCCGCGTCGCCGATGGCGTGCGCACCGGTCGAGCAGGCGGTGACGACCGCGTGGTTCGGGCCTTTCAGTCCGTGACGGATGGAGACTTGGCCAGAGACCAGGTTGATGATCTGCCCAGGGATGAAGAACGGGCTGATGCGGCGCGGGCCGCGATCCTTAAGGATCATCGCGTTTTCGGCGATGCCGTCGATGCCGCCGATGCCTGAGCCGATCAGCACGCCGGTGGCGCACTGATCCTCATGCGTCTCAGGCTTCCACCCGGAATCGGCCAGCGCCTCGTCGGCGGCCGCGATGCCGTAAAGGATGAAGTCGCCGATCTTGCGCAGTTCCTTCGGCTCGAGCACGGTCTCCGGATTAAAGGTGCCATTCGAGCCGTCGCCGCGCGGGATGATGTGGGCGATCTTGCAGGCAAGATCGTCCACCTCGAACTCGGTGACGAGGCGGCAGGCGCTGCGGCCGGAAAGCAATTCCCGCCAGCTATGCTCGACGCCCATGCCAAACGGCGAAAGCAGGCCAAGGCCCGTGACGACGACACGCCTCATCGCAGGTCCTCCCCGATTATGCCTGCGAAAGAACTCAGGCCGAGGCCTTGTCGATATACTTAACGGCGTCGCCGACGGTGAGGATGGTCTCGGCGGCATCATCCGGAATCTCGACGCCGAACTCTTCTTCGAACGCCATGACGAGTTCGACCGTATCGAGGCTGTCCGCGCCCAGGTCGTCGATGAAGCTCGCCTGCTCCGTCACCTTGTCGGCATCGACGCCGAGATGCTCGATGACGATCTTCTTGACGCGCTCTGCGGTGTCACTCATTTGGGCAATCCTCGTCTTATGTTTGTCGATCTTCGTTAGCGGGCGGAATGCCGCTAATCAAGCTGAAAGATGGTCCTGCGGGCAACGCAACGCCACAGGACCGGTTTTTGCCCGAACCGCCGGGTTGCGGGCCGCATTACACGAAAAATGCCGGGCGTCCAAGCCGAAATGGCTGTTTTCACAGGCCTGCCCGACCTGGCCGGTCAGATCATCGCCATGCCGCCATTCACGTGAATGGTCTGGCCGGTGACGTAAGCCGCCTCGTTGGAAGCGAGGTAGGCGACCGCGGACGCGACCTCGGCGCTGGTGCCCATGCGCCTTGTCGGGATCGCGGCCATGATCGTCTCTTTCTGCTTGTCGTTGAGCTTGTCGGTCATGGCCGATTCGATGAAGCCCGGGGCGACGCAGTTGACGGTGATGTTGCGGGTAGCAATCTCCTGCGCCAGCGACTTGGAAAAGCCGATCATGCCGGCCTTGGAGGCGCAGTAATTGGTCTGGCCGGGATTGCCGGTGACGCCGACCACCGAGGTGATGTTGATGATGCGGCCATGGCGGCGGCGCATCATCGGATGGGTCAGCTCGCGGGTGAGGCGGAACACGGCGGTGAGGTTGACCTCGATCACGCTGTCCCAGTCGGCATCCGACATGCGCACGAACAGGCCGTCCTTGGTGATGCCGGCATTGTTGACCAGGATGTCGACGCCTTCGAGATCCGCTTCCGCCTTCTGTCCCAGCGCCTTGACCGCGTCGCGGTCGGTCAAATCCGCCGGAAACAGTTTTACGCGGTCGCCGAGCTCGCCTGCCAAGGCCTCCAGCTTCTCCACGCGCGTGCCGTGCAGGCCGACAATGGCGCCCTGGCTGTGCAGCACCCGGGCGATCGCCTCGCCAATGCCTCCCGATGCGCCGGTGACGAGCGCCTTGCGGCCGGTCAGTTCGAACATTTCTCTCTCCTGATCTCAGAGGGGCACCCTTGGCACAGGTGCCGTCAAATCGCCAGCCTGTCAGGCGAGCGCCGCCAGCGCAGCCTCGACATCCGCCGCCGTGCCGATGGCGCCGGTAGCGATGTCGCGATTGATGCGGCGCGCCAGGCCCGACAGCACCTTGCCGGCGCCGACCTCGTAAAGCATGGCGACACCATTGGCGCCGAACCATTCCACCGTCTCGCGCCAGCGCACGCGGCCGGTCACCTGCTGGACCAGCCGGCGGGCGATCTCATCCGGGTCGCTGGTAGGCGTCACCGTCACGTTTGAGACGACCGGGACCACCGGCGCCTGCCTTTCCACGCCTGCCAGCGCCTCGCGCATGATGTCGGCTGCCGGCACCATCAGCGCCGAGTGGAAGGGGGCCGAAACCTGCAGCATCAGCGCCCGCTTGGCGCCTTTTTCGGTGCACAGCTTCGCCGCCAGCTCGACCGCCGCCTTGGCGCCTGAGATCACCAGCTGCCCGCCGCCATTATCGTTGGCGACCTGGCAGACGGACCCCTTGGCCGCTTGCGCGCAGGCCGCTTCGACATCGGCATGTTCGAGGCCGATGATCGCGGCCATGGCGCCCTCGCCTGCCGGCACCGCCGCCTGCATGGCGTTGCCGCGGGTCCTGAGCAGCCGAGCCGCGTCGCCGACCGAAACGAAGCCGGCCGCGGCAAGCGCGGAATATTCGCCCAGCGAATGGCCGGCCACATAGGCCACCTTGTCCTTCAGCGAGAAGCCGCGCGCTTCGAGCGCCCGCATCGCCGCCAGCGACACCGCCATCAGCGCCGGCTGGGCGTTGGCGGTCAGCGTCAGCGTCTCTTCCGGGCCTTCCCAGATCAGTTTCGACAGGTTTTCACCGAGCGCGGCGTCCACTTCCTCGAAGACGCGGCGCGCTTCCGGGAATTGATCGGCGAGGTCCTTGCCCATGCCGACGGCCTGGCTGCCCTGTCCCGGAAAGGTGAATGCGACGGCCATTTTGGTCTCTCCAGAGGCTGGTTTTTCCCTGCCTCTGGCGCAAGGCGGACGGCCAAGTCAAGCCCGCGGGCATCCCTTTAACCCGTGTTTCAGCTGGAAAACCCGACTGACTCCCTGTTCCAAAAGGCTTTTTGGCGATCACACCTGATGAAAACCGCTCACGTTTGGTTTGCTGGCTCTTCTTATTTCCGCCACAGGCGCTAGCTTTGCGTGACACTTTGATGACAGAGCCGTGACGCGCGTGGAAGGCGTGTTGCAGGGGCCCGGGGGAATTCAGTGGCAAGGATCAGGAAAGGCGCGGCCAAGCCCGTGCCGCAATTTTTGGAAGACGATCCCTCCACCGGCTACCTGCCGGGGCGACCCTGGCCGACTGTACGCTACGGCCTGGCGACGCTTCTCGTCTCCGCTCTTCTCGTGTTCGCGATCGAATGGATCGTGCGCGGCGATTTCTTCGGCACGGTCGATTTCTTCCTGCAGCCCTTCAAGCCGGGCTGGACCACCATCATCGTCTTCGCGCTGGTGCTGGTCGGGCTGGACGCCGTGATTGGCCGCAGCCACCAGAGCCTGATGATCGTGGCGCCGCTGACGCTGGCGCTCGCCTTTGTCGGTCACCAGAAATCACGCTACCTTGGCGATCCGCTCTATCCGACCGATTTCCTGTTTGCCCGCCAGATCATGGCGCTGATGCCGCTTTTGGTGCGCGAACGGCCATGGACGGCCATCATGCTGGCCGCGGCGATCGTCGGCGGGCTGGCGCTGCTGGTCTATGGCTGGCGGACCTGGCGGCGGCGGGTGCCGATCCTCAGCCGCAAGGGCCGCCTGGCGCGGCTGGCGCTGGCCGTGCCGCTGCTCGCCTTCTTCGTCTCGATCATGGACTACGCCACCTTTTCGTGGACGCGCGACCGGCTGCAGATCATCCCGATCATGTGGGACCAGAAGGAAAACTACGCCTCGAACGGTTTTGCGCTGGCCTTCGCGATGAATGTGCCGATGGCGCATGTCTCGGCGCCGCCCGGCTATTCCGAAAAGGCGATGGACGCTATCCAGCGCACCGACGTCGGCGCTTCGGTGCCGGCGGAGAAGCCGGATATCGTGGTGGTGATGAGCGAATCCTTCTGGGATCCGACGCGACTGCCCGGCGTCAGCATCAAGCCCGACCCGATCCCGACCGTGCGCGCCTTGCGCTCCGGGTCGATGTTCTCGCCCGAGTTCGGCGGCATGACCGCCAATATCGAATTCGAGGCGCTGACCGGCTTCTCCAACGCCTTCCTGCCGGCCGGCTCGATCCCCTACCAGCAATATGTGCGCACCCCGACGCCCTCGCTGGCGACCTTCCTGAAGAGCGAGGGCTACCGGGCGCGCGCCATCCATCCCGGCACCAACTGGTTCTGGAACCGCGGCGCCGTCTATGCCGATTTCGGCTTCAGCGACTTCCGTTCCGAGGAGACGCTGCCGCCGATGGAGAAGCGCGGGCCGCTGGCGTCCGACGCCGCAATGACCGATGAGATCATCCGCGAGGCCGACGCCAGCGACGATCCGGTGTTCCTGTTCGCCGTCAGCCTGCAGAACCATGGCCCTTACGAGCCCTACCGCTATTACAATCCGACGCATTCGGTCGATGCGCCGATCAGTTCCTGGGCGCGGGAATCGCTGCTTTCCTACGCCGAGGGCTCGGCCGATGCCGACCATGGCCTGCAGCGGCTGATCGACTGGGCGAAGAAGCGTGAGCGGCCGACCATCATCGCCTTCTTCGGCGACCACCTGCCGCCGCTCGGACCCGTCTATGTCGAGACCGGCTTCCTCAAGGACAATGTCGCGCCGCGCAAGGAGCCTAGCGACGCCGCGCTCGAGCACCACGACACGCCGCTGGTGATCTGGTCGAACCGCTCCGGTCCGGTGCAGAACCTGGGCGCGGTGAGCCCGGCCTTCCTGCCCTACCACATCCTCACCACGGCCGGCATCACGCACCCCTATTACACCGGCTTCCTCGGCGCGCTGCGCGAGCATTACCGCGTGGTCGACCGCAACCTGCTTTTGTCGCCCGCAGGCGAAGCGACGCCGGACTGGGCGCGGCAGAAGCAGATCGACCCGAAGATCAACGATTTCCGGCTCATCCAATACGACATGATGTTCGGCAAGCGCCACTCGGCGCCCGACTTCTTCCCCGAGACGGTGAACAAGCTCGTCGCGCATACGAGCTGAGGTGGCCTTCATTCCGCAAGCGTCGGCAGAAATCAGGCCCTGCGGCATTGTGGAATGCTGGATCCTGGCTGCCGCCCTTGCCTTCCCGCGAAATTGCTATATAGACGCCCGCAATCTGCCGGTCCTTGCTGGGGGCTGAACGGAGGGCCGTGGCTTTTCGAGGCCGCGACACGAAGCCAGAAGCGCTTTTAGCCTCCCGTGTCTCCGCTCTCGACCGTCTCGTGATGCTCCTTTCTTCCCCGCTCCGTCGGGTCAGACAAGTTGCAGAGGCTTAGCCGCGAGGGCCGGACAGAGAAACGAAGAAAGGCAGAAAGACATAATGGCTCTTTACGAACATGTGTTTCTTGCCCGGCAGGACCTGTCGCAGCAGCAGGTTGACGCGCTTGTCGAACAGTACAAGGGCGTCATCACCGCGAATGGCGGCTCGGTCGGCCGGATCGAGAACTGGGGACTGAAGTCCCTCACCTACCGGGTCAAGAAGAACCGGAAGGCTTACTACACGCTGATGGATATCACCTGCCCGCCGGCCGCGCTCAACGAGATGGAGCGCCAGATGGGGCTGTCGGAAGACGTCCTTCGCTTCCTCACCGTCAAGGTCGAGGCGCATGAGGAAGGCGCTTCGGCGATGATGCAGAAGCGCGAAGAGCGCTCCGAGCGCGGCGGCTTCGGCGACCGCGAGCGTGGCGACCGTGGCCCGCGTTCCTTCGGCGACCGCGACCGCGGCGACCGTGGTCCGCGTTCGTTCGGCGACCGCGAAGGCGGCGACCGTGGACCGCGCCGTCCGCGCGAAGGCTTTGAAGGGGGTGCAGAATAATGGTCGACATCAACCAGATCCCGACCCGGCGTCCGTTCCACCGCCGCCGCAAGACCTGCCCGTTCTCCGGCGCCAACGCCCCCAAGATCGACTATAAGGACGTGCGTCTGCTGCAGCGCTACATTTCCGAGCGCGGCAAGATCGTGCCCTCGCGCATCACCGCCGTCAGCCAGAAGAAGCAGCGCGAGCTCGCCAAGGCGATCAAGCGCGCCCGCTTCCTCGGCCTGCTGCCTTACGTGGTCCGCTAAGCTCTAGAATCCGAGGCGGGCGGCTCGCTGCCCGCTTCCACCTCGCGGTGACGGGCGCCGCGAAGGATTGAGGTCAAATCCCGAGTTGGGGCCTATGCCTCTAACTGCCCAGACAGGCAGGACAGCGACAAGAGCGGCGATGCCGCGCCAAGCTTCCTGACCTGTTCCAATTCATTCAGCGCCAATCGAATGGTTGGCGCCCAGACGAAGGAACGAAACCATGGAAGTCATTCTCCTCGAGCGCATTTCCCGCCTCGGCCAGATGGGCGAGACCGTGAAAGTCAAGGACGGGTTCGCCCGCAATTTCCTTTTGCCGCAGGGCAAGGCGCTGCGCGCCAACGAAGCTAACAAGAAGAAGTTCGAAGGCCAGCGCGCCCAGCTCGAAGCCCGCAACCTGGAGCGCAAGTCCGAAGCCTCCAAGATCGCCGAGACGCTCGACGGCAAGAGCTTCATCGTCGTGCGCTCGGCCGGTGAGACCGGCCAGCTCTACGGCTCGGTGTCGACCCGCGACATCGCCGATCTGCTCACCGCCGAAGGCTTCACCGTCAACCGCAACCAGATCGAGCTCAACCAGCCGATCAAGACCATCGGCCTTTCCAATGTGGCGATCGCGCTGCATCCGGAAGTCGAGGTCACCGTGACGCTCAACGTCGCCCGTTCGGCGGACGAGGCGGAGCGTCAGGCCAAGGGCGAGACGCTGACCACCGCCGAAGCGATCTATGGCGAGGACATCAATGACAATGCCCGGCCGGAGAATTTCTTCGACCCGAACGCCGAATTCGAAGGCGGCGAAGAGAACGCCTGATCACTGCATTCCGAAGCGTCGCTTCGGCTCGCAGACGTCCAGGATTTCTGGACCAACGCCCGGGTCTCAGACCCGGGCTTTTTTGTGCCAAAAGGAACTTTTCGACACCCCATATCTTGTGCACATTACAGCGTAGCGCGTCGATTGGACGCGGGCGATGGGCTGTGGCATCTTAGCTTAGCATTCCAGTCTGATTACCGGGTGATCCGACTGAGGGGACATTTTGGTCATGAACATCTTGTTGAAACACGTTCTCGAACGCCTGGTGCGGGTCGGCGACCTCAAGGTGACCGGGCCGAAAGGCACGACGCACAAGTTCGGCGACGGCAGCGGCGAGCCGGTGCATATCCACATCAAGACGTCGCATGCCGAGCGCGCCATCACCTTCGATCCGATGCTGGCGGTGCCCGAGGCCTATATGGACGGCGAGCTGGATGTGCCGGAGGGCGGCGTTCTAGGGCTGATGCGCATCGCGTTCCAGAACATGGGCTCGAGCGGCATCGACGTGTCCTGGTCGAAGGCGATCGAGGGTCTGCGCCATGCCTTCCGCCGGCTGCAGCAGATCAACACCGCCGCGCGCTCGCGCCGCAATGTGCAGCGCCACTACGACCTGTCGGGCGAGCTCTACAAGCTCTTCCTCGACGAGGACATGCAGTATTCCTGCGCCTATTTCGAGCAGCCCGACATGACGCTGGACGAGGCGCAGCTTGCCAAGAAGCGCCACATCGCCGCAAAGCTGCGGCTCAAGGCTGGCCAGACGGTGCTCGACATCGGCTCCGGCTGGGGCGGGCTCGGCCTCTATCTCGCCAAGATCTTCGACGTCGACGTGCAGGGCGTCACGCTGTCTACCGAACAGCATGGCGTCGCCACCGACCGCGCGCACGCGCAAGGCCTGCAGGACCGTGTGCATTTCGAGCTCAAGGACTATCGGCACATCAACGAGCGCTTCGACCGCATCGTTTCGGTCGGCATGTTCGAGCATGTCGGCGTCAACCATTACCGAACCTTCTTCGACAAGACGGCGACGCTGCTCAAGCCGGACGGCGTGATGCTGCTCCACACGATCGGCCGTTCCGGCGTGCCGTGGGCGACCAGCGCCTTCGTCCGCAAATACATTTTCCCGGGCGGCTACATCCCGGCGATGTCGGAGGTGATGCCGGCGATCGAGAAGTCGGGCCTGGTGGTGACGGACATAGAAATCCTGCGGCTGCACTATGCCGACACGCTGAAGCACTGGGGCGCACGCTTTGCCGCCAACCGCGACAAGGCCAAGGCGATCTATGACGAGCGCTTCTGTCGGATGTGGGAGTTCTATCTCGCCGCCTCGGAGGCCGCCTTCCGCTGGCAGGACCTGGTGATCTTCCAGTTCCAGCTCGCCAAGAAGAACGACACGCTGCCGGTGACGCGCGACTATATCGCCAAGTGCGAGAAGGCTTTGGAGCTGCGCGACCACGAGCGTCCGGAGCCAGCGACGCCTCCCGTCGCGCCCAAGCCGAGCCGCCGCCGCAAGGCGGTGGAGTAGACACGCATTGCCGCTTGCCATTGCGCGCTAAGCCCGTGAAAAAGGTCTCGTTCGCGAGACCTTTTTCATGACCTATCTCATCTATATCGCCGCAGCGCTTGCCGAGATCGCCGGCTGCTTCTCGTTCTGGGCGTGGTGGCGGATGGAGAAGTCGCCACTGTGGCTTTTCCCCGGCTTCGTCTCGCTGGCGCTGTTCGCCTTCCTGCTGTCGCTGGTCGACACGAACGCGGCTGGCCGCGCCTATGCCGCCTATGGCGGCATCTACATCGCGGCTTCGCTTGGCTGGCTGTGGCTGGTCGAAGGCGTGCGTCCCGACCGCTGGGACCTGGCGGGCGCGGCGCTCTGCATCGTCGGCACCTCCGTCATCCTGCTTGCGCCGCGCGGGGCTTGAGGGATGGAACTCCCCTCCCCGCTCCGCCAAGGCGTCGACAGCCTGCTCGAGAACGTGCCGCTGCCGGTCCTGAAGCAGGCGGCAAGGACGCTGTCCGAACGCTACCGCGCCGAGCTGCGCGACGGCCGCCTGCATATGGGCGAGGAGATGGCGGTCAAGGCCTATCTGGCGACGCGGCTGCCGGCCACCTATGCCGCGGTGCGCGCCAGCCTCGAGGCGCTCGCCGATGAGCGACCGGATTTCCAGCCCAAGACCTTGCTCGACATCGGCGCCGGGCCTGGCACGATGCTTTGGGCCACGGCAGACGCCTGGCCGGAGCTGGAACAAGCTGTGTTGGTCGAAGCGAGCGCCGCGGTACGCAAGGTCGGGCAGTCGCTTGCGGCCGGCACAATCGCCGCCCGTGCCGAATGGGTAGCCGGCGACGCCACCATCGATCTCGACGGCCTCAAGCCCGCCGACCTCGTCAGCATCGCCTATGTGCTCGACGAGGTCGCGCCGGCCTCGCTGCCGAAGCTCGTCGATCGCCTCTGGCAACTGACCACCGACACGCTGCTCATCGTCGAGCCCGGCACGCCCGCCGGCTGGCAGCGCATGCTTGCCGCGCGGCAGCAACTGATTGCCGCCGGCGCGCATATCCTGGCGCCCTGCCCCCACGCGGCGCCCTGCCCGCTCGCGCCGCCCGACTGGTGCCATTTTTCGCGCCGCGTCGCCCGCTCGCGCCTGCATCGCTTGGCCAAGGAAGCCGACGTGCCATGGGAGGACGAGAAGTTCATCTATCTCGCCGCTTCCAGGCAGCCGGCGCCGGCGCGCCCGGCGCGAGTGCTGGCGCCGCCGAAAGGCGGCTCCGGCAAGGTGGTGCTGAAACTTTGCCGGCCGGACGGCAGCGCGGACGAGCAGCTGTTCAGTAAGCGCGACGGCGACGCTTTCCGGATCGCGCGGCGAGTCGACTGGGGCGATACGCTGGGCTGAGGGCACCTCGTCATCCACGGGCGGAGCGACGCCAAGCGGCGCGCAGACCCGAGGATCCATTCCGTAACCTCGCGCAACGAATGAAGACGCCGCAGAACAGGACCGTTCTGGACCGCCGCAACGCTCACAAGTAACGGCACGGATCCTCGGGTCTGCGCGCGTCGCTTCGCTTCTTGCTCCGCCCGTGGATGACGAAAGGAGGGGCGTTTCGGCTAATCTCGAACGCCCCTGTCGCTCTGCCCAAGCAGACATGAACGAGTCCACGATGAGCGGCCGTAAGAGCAATCGTCCGTCAAATTGTTCTTGCTTCGTTCCGGACCCGCGCGTAAGAATCACGGCTTGCTGAGTCAAACGGAATCGGGCCACCGGAATACTGTCCTGTGGATGGTCTGCCGATCCTGTGAACATTGGGCATCAAGCCGATTGGCCCGAAGAGTGTTGCAGAAAGGTCAGCATCGAATCTTCCCGTTCTGGTATCGAGGAAGGCGGGATCGAAATCGGGGATATCATGGCAGAGGCGGCACTGAAATTCGGCGCGGCGGAAACGCCGCTTTATCGTGAGGCACCGAACAACATCGAGGCCGAGCAGGCGTTGCTCGGCGCCATTCTCGTCAACAACGATGCCTTCTACCGTGTCTCGGATTTCCTCAAGCCGGCGCATTTCTACGAGCCGCTGCACCGCCGCATCTTCGAAGTCGCGTCCGAACTCATCCGCATGGGCAAGATCGCGACGCCGATCACGCTGAAGACCTTCCTGCCGGCCGACGAGAAGGTCGGCGACATGACGGTGGCGCAATATGTCGTGCGGCTGGCCGTGGAGGCCGTCACCGTCGTCAACGCCACCGACTATGGCCGCGCCATCTACGACCTCGCCACGCGCCGCGCGCTGATCACCGTCGGCGAGGATATGGTCAACATCGCCTATGACGCGCCGGTCGACATGTCGCCGTCCGAGCAGATCGAGGACGCCGAGCGGCGGCTGTTCGAGCTCGCCGAAACCGGCCGCTATGACGGCGGCTTCGAAAGCTTCAACGATGCTGTCAAGACCGCCGTCGACATGGCCAATGCCGCCTATATGCGCGACGGCCATCTCTCCGGCATCTCGACCGGCCTGCGCGACCTCGACCGCCGCATGGGCGGCCTGCAGCCTTCCGACTTGATCGTGCTCGCCGGACGCCCGGGCATGGGCAAGACCTCCTTGGCCACCAACATCGCCTTCAACATCGCCGAGGCTTACGTCCCGGCGCAGCAGGCCGACGGGACCTTCAAGGCCGCCAATGGCGGCGTCGTCGGCTTCTTCTCGCTGGAAATGTCGTCTGAGCAGCTCGCCACCCGCATCATCTCCGAGCAGACCGAGATTTCTTCGTCGAAGATCCGCCGCGGCGAGATCACCGAGATGGATTTCGAAAAGCTCGTCGCCTGCTCGCAAACGATGCAGAAGATCCCGCTGTTCATCGACCAGACCGGCGGCATCTCGATCGCGCAGCTTTCGGCCCGGGCGCGCCGACTGAAGCGGCAGCGCGGCCTCGACCTCATCGTCATCGACTATATCCAACTGATGCAGGGATCGTCCGCCCGCGCGTCGCAGAACCGCGTGCAGGAAATCACCGAGATCACCACGGGCTTGAAGGCTTTGGCCAAGGAGCTCGGCGTGCCGATCATCGCGCTGTCGCAGCTCTCGCGCCAGGTCGAAAGCCGCGACGACAAGCGCCCGCAGCTCTCCGACCTGCGCGAATCCGGCTCGATCGAGCAGGACGCCGACGTGGTGCTGTTCGTCTATCGCGAGGAATACTACCTCAAGAACCGCGAGCCGAAGCTCGGCACCGAGGAATACGTCAAGTGGGAAAACGAGATGAACGAAGCGCGCGGCAAGGCCGAGTGTATCGTCGCCAAACAGCGCCATGGACCGACCGGCACCGTCAGCCTCGCCTTCCACGGCGAATTCACGCGCTTCTCCGATCTGGCCGAGGAGCATCATCTGCCGGAGAGGTTCGAGTAGCGTTTTGGGAAACGTCTCTCTCCGTCGCCCCCCTCTCTGTCCTGCCGGACATCTCCCCCTCAAGGGGGGAGATTGGATGTCGCGTCGGCTTTCGCCAATCGCCAACGTTGCAGGATGGGCATCATTGGCGGAACTGCTGATCTCCCCCCTGGAGGGGGAGATGTCCGGCAGGACAGAGGGGGGCGCTGTCCCGCCAGCCTATCTAATATCGGGCCGCGTCTAATGGCCAAATCGCGCGTTCAGTTCATCTGCCAGAATTGCGGCTCGGTGCATCAGCGCTGGGCCGGCAAATGCGACGCCTGCGGCGAGTGGAACACGCTGGTCGAGGAAGGCACCGCCGGCGGCATCGGATCGGGGCCGGCCAACACGCGCAACGCGCGAAAAGGCCGCGCCGTGGTGCTGACCAGCCTCGCCGGCGACATCGAGGACGCGCCGCGCATCGTTTCGGGCATCGGCGAGCTAGACCGCGCCACCGGCGGCGGTTTTGTCCGCGGCTCGGCGCTGCTGGTCGGCGGCGACCCGGGCATCGGCAAGTCGACGCTTCTGACGCAAGCGGCGGCGGCGCTTGCCTCGAAGGGCCACCGCATCGTCTATGTTTCGGGCGAGGAGGCCGTCGCGCAGATCAGGCTGCGCGCCCAGCGGCTCGGCGTCGCCTCGACGCCGGTCGAGCTCGCAGCCGAAACCAATGTCGAGGACATTCTGGCGACCATCGCCGACGGCAAGCGGCCGGACCTCGTCATCCTCGATTCCATCCAGACGCTGTGGACCGACCTTGCCGATTCGGCGCCGGGCACCGTGACCCAAGTGCGCGCCGCCGCTCAAGCCATGATCCGCTATGCGAAATCCACGGGTGCTGCGATCGTGCTCGTCGGCCATGTCACCAAGGAGGGCCAGATCGCCGGCCCGCGCGTCGTCGAGCACATGGTCGACGGCGTGCTTTACTTCGAAGGCGAAGGCAACCACCATTTCCGTATCCTGCGCACGGTGAAGAACCGCTTTGGGCCGACCGACGAGATCGGCGTCTTCGAAATGTCGGATAAGGGCCTGCGCGAGGTTTCCAATCCGTCCGAGCTTTTCCTCGGCGAACGCCACGCGAAATCCCCGGGCGCCGCGGTTTTCGCAGGCATGGAGGGCACGCGGCCGGTGCTGGTCGAGATCCAGGCGCTGGTCGCTCCCTCCTCGCTCGGCACGCCGCGCCGCGCCGTGGTTGGCTGGGACGGGGCGCGGCTGTCGATGGTGCTCGCCGTGCTCGAGGCGCATTGCGGCGTGCGCTTCGGCCAACACGACGTCTATCTCAATGTCGCCGGCGGCTACCGGATCTCGGAGCCGGCGGCCGATCTGGCGGTCGCCGCTGCGCTGGTTTCGTCGCTCACCGGTCTTGCCCTTCCCGCCGATTGCGTCTATTTCGGCGAAATCAGCCTATCGGGCGCCGTGAGGCCGGTTGCGCATGCGCAGCAACGCCTCAAGGAAGCCGAAAAGCTGGGCTTTGGAAGCGCGGTGCTGCCGCTCGGCAGCGAGGAAGTTGCCGGGGGGATCGGGGCCGGCGCGTTCCAGCCCACCGAGCTTGCCGACCTTGTGGCGCGCATAGCCGGCTCGCGGCGCAGCCGTGCCGACGACGATGAGTGACGCGGCTCGTCGGGCCGTAAGACAGGAAGTGGGGCGAGGACCATGCCGATTACGCTGCTTGACGGAATTCTCGTCGGCTTCACCCTGGTTTCAGCAATGCTCGCCATGGTGCGCGGCTTCTCCCGTGAAGTTCTGTCGGTGGTTTCCTGGGCAGCGGCGGCGGCAGCGGCTTTCTTCTTCTACAAGCCGGTCCTGCCCTATGTGCAGCCCTATATCGACAACGACAAGATCGCGATGGCCGCTTCAGCGGGTATCGTCTTCCTGATCGCGCTGATCGTCGTCTCCGTCATCACGATGAAGCTTGCCGACTGGATCATCGATTCGCGCATCGGCGCGCTCGACCGCACGCTCGGCTTCCTCTATGGCGCGGCGCGCGGCATCCTGGTTGTCGCGGTGGCGCTTCTGTTCTTCAACTGGCTTGCCGGCGCCAAGGCGCCCGCCTGGATCGCCAACGCCAAGTCGCGGCCGTTGCTCGAGACGATCGGCGCCAAGCTCGAAAGTGTGCTGCCGGAAAACACCGAGGAACTGGTCAACAAATACACGCACAAGGGCACGCCGCAGGCTGGCGCGCCGGCCACGACCGACCAGCCCGCGGCCGAGCCGCCAGCCACCGGCGACGACAACGCGACCGCGCCGGACGACAGCGAGGGCGAGGCCCCGGCCGACAGCGAACCGGCTCCGGCCACGCCCGCGCCCGGCCCGGCTCCCGCTCCAGCGCCGGCAAATTGAAATCCAGGCCAGCCACAGCGCTGGCCTGAGGCAATTTGTGAATGCCTGACGAGGTGCGTTGCGTTCCGTGAGAGATCGCCCTATATGGCGGCTTTAGCGGAGCTTGAGCACCAGATGGCAGACTCAACGGCAGATACAGGCAATGTCCTTTCCGCCGAGGCCGACGACCATTTCCACGACGAATGCGGCGTGTTCGGCATCTTCGGCCGACAGGACGCGGCGGCCATCGTCACGCTCGGTCTGCACGCCCTGCAGCATCGAGGCCAGGAAGCGGCCGGCATCGTCTCCTATGACGGCACCCAGTTCCATGTCGAACGCCATGTCGGCCTGATCGGCGACACCTTCACCAAGCAACGCGTTATCGACAGCCTGCAGGGCAATCGCGCCATCGGCCACACGCGCTATGCCACGACCGGCGGCGCCGGCGTGCGGAACATCCAGCCCTTCTTCGCCGAGCTTGCGGAGGGCGGTCTTGCCGTCGCCCACAACGGCAACCTCACCAACGCGCTCACCGTGCAGCGCGCGCTACAGAAGCAGGGCTCGATCTTCTCCTCGACCTCCGACACCGAGACGCTGCTGCATCTGGTCGCGACTAGCAAGGAACGCGATCTGAACTCGCGCTTCATCGATGCGGTGCGCCAGGTGGAGGGCGCCTTCTCGCTGGTGGCGATGACGGCCAAGAAGATGATCGGCTGCCGCGACCCGCTCGGCATCCGCCCGCTGGCGCTGGGCGATCTCGACGGCGCCTGGATTCTCGCTTCGGAGACCTGCGCGCTCGACATCATTGGCGCCCGCTTCGTACGCGACATCAAGCCCGGCGAGATGGTGGTGATCACCTCCAAGGGCATCGAGAGCATCTTCCCGTTCGAGCCGCAGAAGACGCGCTTCTGCATCTTCGAGTATGTCTATTTCGCGCGGCCGGATTCCTCGGTCGAGGGCCGCAACGTCTACGAGGTGCGCAAGCGCATCGGCGCCGAGCTGGCGCAGGAAAACCCGGTCGAGGCCGACATCGTCGTGCCGGTGCCGGATTCCGGCACGCCGGCCGCGATCGGTTTCAGCCAAGCCGCGGGCATTCCCTTCGAGCTCGGCATCATCCGCAACCACTATGTCGGACGCACCTTCATCCAGCCCGGCGATTCGATCCGCCATATGGGCGTGAAGCTCAAGCACAACGCCAACCGCCGCATGATCGAGGGCAAGCGCGTGGTGCTGGTCGACGATTCGATCGTGCGCGGCACCACCAGCCAGAAGATCGTGCAGATGGTGCGCGACGCCGGCGCGAAGGAAGTGCATATGCGCATCGCCTCGCCGCCGACCAGCGCGTCCTGCTTCTACGGCGTCGACACGCCGGAGAAGTCGAAGCTGCTCGCGTCACGCATGTCGGTGGAGGAGATGGCGGAGTTCATCCGCGTCGATTCGCTTGGTTTCCTGTCGATCGACGGGCTGTATCGCGCCGTCGGCGAGGCGCGCCGCGACAACGACCAGCCGCAATTCTGCGACGCCTGCTTCACCGGACAGTATCCCACCCGCCTGCTCGACTTCGAAGGCCACGATAATGTGCGCACGCTGTCGCTGCTGGCGTCGAGCGGGTCGTAATCGCTACATTTGTTTTGACGCTATTCCGGCGGAAAACCTCTAGACACTTTTCCTGGAATTGCTCCAGCTCACGGAAACTCCGACATGACCCTCGAGCTTTCCGGCCGCGTGGCGGTCGTAACCGGCGCTTCGCGCGGCATTGGCTATTTCATCGCCCGGGAACTGGCGGCAGCCGGCGCGCATGTGATCGCGGTGGCGCGCACGGTGGGCGGACTGGAGGAGCTCGACGACCAGATCAAGGCCGATGGGCGCGGACAGGCGACGCTGGTGCCGCTCGATCTGATCGACATGCCGGGCATCGATCGTCTTGGCGGCGCGATCCATGAACGCTGGGGCAAGCTCGACATCCTCGTCGCCAATGCCGGCGTGCTCGGCGTCATCTCGCCGATCGGCCATGTCGAGGCCAAGACTTTCGAGAAAGTGATGACCGTCAACGTCACCTCGACCTGGCGGCTGATCCGTTCGGTCGATCCGCTGCTGCGGCTCTCCGACGCCGGGCGCGCCATCATCATGTCCTCCAACGCCGCGCATTCGGCGCGTGCCTTCTGGGCGCCCTACGCGGCGTCCAAGGCGGCAGTCGAAACGATGATGCGTTCCTGGGCGCATGAGACCGAGAGCCTGCCGCTGAGAGTTAACGCCGCAGATCCGGGCGCCACCCGCACGGCGATGCGCGCGCAGGCCATGCCTGGCGAGGATCCGGAGACGCTGCCGCATCCTGCCGAGATAGCCAAGCGAATCGTGCCGCTCGCAAGTCCGGCGTTGAAGGAGACAGGCCTGATCTTCCAGGCCAAGCACAACCGCTTCGTCGCCTACCGGCAGCCGGAATAGTTCGAGTCCAAAAACGCGTCGCGGCCGGCCGAGCTCGCCTGGCGAAAGCCTCTTCACGGGTCTGTGAACGGTGCTGCGGAAGCGTGTTCCGCCGCCCAGCTTTCGCCGTGCCGAGGGAGTTGCTAGGATCGGTCCGACTCCGACATTCAAGCAAAGCGAGGAATTCCCATGGCTGCCACTCCCAGCGTAGCGTTGGTCTGGTATCTGGTGATCGCCGGCCCGCAAGGCGGCATGGTGGTGCTGCCCAGCACCTTCGACACCCGCGAACAATGCACCAACGCCATCACCGAATATCAGAAGCAACCGACGCCGCAGGGCTGGGCCGTGCAATGCGTGCCGAGCGCCTCGCCGTTTACGGATGAAGGGGACGCGGAGACGCCGTCGGCGCAATAGCGGGGGCCGCTCTCTCCTTCCTTGAATGGCGCGACCTTCTGCTTCATCATTCTAGGGCGGAGCAAGGAGCGAAGCGACGCGCGCAGACCCTAGAATCCATGCTGTTACGCTAAGGCGTTGCCGCGGTTACAGAATCTGCACCGCTGCGCCTCACGCCAAGGGTCACGGCATGGATACTCGGGTCAAGCCCGAGCATGGCGAAGGCATGGGCCGCGTCGTAGGGCCAGGTGCCTGACGTCGGCGGGACCGCCCCTCATCCTGCCGGGCTTTCATCGTTCGCAAAGCCCGACAAGTGGGAGATCAGCAGCTTCAACGCCCCGCGCTCACGCTCAGCGCCGGCTTATTGTTGATCGTCTGGAACACCACGCAGTAGCGCTCGGTCAGCTTCATCAGCGAATCGATGCGCTCCTGCGGCTCGTCGGTGTCGAGGTCAAATTTCAGCCTTATCTCGCGAAAACCGACCGGCGCGTCGCGGGCGACGCCGAGCGTGCCGCGGAAATCGAGGTCGCCCTCGGCTTCGACGCTGGCGTTGCCGAGCTTGAACTCCAGCGCGGTGGCCACAGCCTTCAGCGTCACGCCCGCGCAGGCGACCAGCGCCTCCAGCAGCATGTCGCCAGAACATAGTTCCAAACCCGAGCCGCCGGTGGCTGGGTGAAGGCCGGCAACTGCGAGCGCCCTGCCCGTCTCCACCTTGCAGGCGATCGACTGATCGTCGAGCGTGCCGCGCGCTCTCAGCGTGATCAGCGCCCGCGCCGCGTCGTCGCGATAGGCTTCCTTCAGCGGAGCCTGCATGGCCTTGAGTGCGGTGGCGTCCATCCCGAGGGGGTTCCTTTCCTACTGTCTCTGCCGGTTGATAGCACTGTGCGAGCATGACAGGGAAATCCCCCTTGGCGACTACCATTTCTGCCAGTTCGGAGATTGGCGAAAACGAGCATGAAAGCTGATCTCCCCTTGCGGGGGAGATGTCCGGCAGGACAGAGGGGGTGCTGTCCCGCCAGGTTCTAAACAGTTTTCCTCCGCGAACGCCGACCGGAAGTCGGCAGAAACCATCATCACCGACGTCGAGTTCCGTCACACCCCCCTCTGCCCTGCCGGGCATCTCCCCCGCAAGGGGGGAGATTGGCAGCTTCTGCGCCGCGCCCCCTTTGACTTCCTTCGTTCCGGCCATACCTTTGCGATGTCATTCCGCCCGGAGCCGTCATGCGATCCAAGCTCGTCCCACTTATCCTTCTGGCGCTCGCCGCCTTTGCTCAGCCGGCCTTCGCCGCGGAAGCACCCGAGCGCCCCGCGCCCCAGGGCGGCGTGCTGTCGCTGCTGCCGCCGCCGCAGGTGACCGAGCATTCGATCACGCTTGGCGGGCGCAAGCTGGACTACCAGGCCAAGACCGGCACGCTGGCGCTGCTGTCGGGCAAGGGCGAGGTCACGGCCGAGATCTTCTACGTCGCCTACACACAGCAGTCGCCCGCCCCGGCGAAGGATCGGCCGATCACCTTCATCTTCAATGGCGGACCGGGCGCAGCCTCGGCTTACCTGCATCTCGGCGCCATCGGGCCGCGCATCGTCGAGACCGCGGCGGACGGCGAGTTCCTGCGGCCGCCGCAAAAGCTCATCGACAATCCCGACAGCTGGCTCGACATGAGCGACCTCGTCTTCGTCGATCCGGTCGGCACCGGCTACAGCCGCGAGGCGCCCGGGCATGAGGGCAAGGAATTCTGGAGCGTCGATGCCGACGCCAGCTCGGTCGGCGCCTTCATCCGGCTCTATCTGGCGCAGAACGGCCGCACCGGTTCGCCGCTGTTTCTCGCCGGCGAAAGCTATGGCGGCTTTCGCGCCGCGCTGCTCGCCCGCACGCTGCAGGAGGATGTGGGCTGGAGCCCCAGCGGCATCGTGCTGATCTCGCCGGCGCTGGAGTTCATGCTGGTGCGGCCCGACCAGTTCGACCAGTTGCATTGGGCGCTGGAGCTGCCTTCGCTGGCGGCGACCCGCCTGAAGAGCGACGGCGTGAGCGGCGATGCGCTGCGCAACAGGCTGGCAGACGTCGAGCATTACGCGCTCGGCGACTACCTGACGGCGTTGAACAGCGGACTGGAACAAGGCGGCAAGCTCGCCAGCGGACGCGTGGCGGAACTCACCGGCCTGCCGCTCGAGCTCGTCCAACGCAATTTCGCCCGCATCCCCACCGGGCTTTTCGCCAAGGAATTCCAGCGCGCCACGGGCAAGGTGCTCAGCCCGTATGACGCCACCGTCGGCACGGCCGACATCGCGCCGCAAAGTGCACATGACGCCGGCCCCGATCCGGTGCTCGACCGCAGCGTTCCGGCGCTGACCTCCGCCTTCGTCGCCTATGCTCGCGATGAATTGAACTACCGCACCGATGTCAGCTACCGGCTGCTCAATGGCGAGGTGACCCGCAACTGGGACTACGGCAGTTCGGGCCAGGGCTATGCCGGCGTGATGAACGATTTGCAGCGGGCGCGTTCGCTCAACCCGGCCCTCGGCATCGTCATCGTCAACGGCTATACCGACCTCGTCACGCCCTATCTCGCCTCACGTTACCTGGTGAACCAGCTTCCTTCGCTGTCAGATGCTAAGCCGATCCGCCTCGACGTGGTCGAGGGCGGCCACATGATGTATCTCCGGCCGGACGGCCGGCGCGCCCTGAAGGACGCGGCATCGGAGCTCTATCAGGCGACGCAGTAATCCCCGATCGGCCTCCGGCAACGACCTGCGCCAACGCAAGCGCCGCGCTGGAGCAGCGCCGTGCAAGCTTTCGCCCGTATAGCTGGAGCAACGGTCCCGACTGGGGCGGGCCGCCTCACGCAAACACGCTGAAACCGCATGGCCGAAGTCGTCGTCCTCGAAAGCCGGGAAAGGGTGCTGGCCGGCATCCTGTTCACGGCTGCCGCCTATTTCCTGTTTTCGGCGCAGGACGCCTCGATCAAGTTGTTGGTCGCCGGCATGACGGTCTGGCAGATCATGTTCGTCCGCTCGATCACCGTTCTCCTCGCCTGCGGCGCGATCGGCGGCAAGCGGGTGTTCGCCGACACGATCGACTCGCCGATCGTCAAGCCGATGCTGGTGCGCAGCGCCTTCACGCTGGCCGCCTGGCTTTGCTACTACAACGCCGCGCGCTCGCTGCAGCTCGCCGAGCTCACCACCATCTATTACGCAGCACCCATCATCGTCACCGTGCTGTCCGTGCTGATCCTGGGCGAGACGGTGCCGCTGCTGCGCTGGATCGCGGTCTTCGTCGGCTTCGTGGGCGTCTTCATCGCCTGCGATCCGACGCGGCTCGGCCTCTCCGTGCCGGTGCTGCTGGTGCTGGCGGCCGCCGTGCTTTGGGGGATCGCCGTTGTGCTCTTACGCAAGACGGCGCTGCAGGAGCGCACGACGATCCAGCTCGTGCTCAACAATTTCTATTTCCTGCTCTCTTCGGCCGTGCCGGCGCTGCTGTGGTGGCGCATGCCTGACGGAACGCAGCTGCTTTTGCTCCTCAGCGTCGGCGCGCTCGGCGGGGTGGCGCAATATGCGCTGTTCGAAGGCATGAAGCGCGCCCCGGTGTCGATCGTGGCGCCGTTCGAATATACCTCGCTGGTGTGGGCCTTCGCGCTGGGCTACGCCATCTGGGGCGAGGTGCCGCGCACGGAGGTGTTCATGGGCGCGGCGCTGATCATCGGCGCCGGCCTGCTCATCGTCGGCAACGAGCATTTCCGCAAGCGGGAGCAGGCCTGATGACAGAGAGCTGTCAGGAGCAACCGGGTAGGCTGGCGCTATGACGGACACGCTCGACATGCCGAAGAAGCTCACGCCTGGCGCCGCCGACGTGGCGGCCGAGCGCACGCTCGGCATCATCCTGGTCTCGGCGTCCGCCATCGCCTTCGCGCTCACCGGTGTGCTGACCAAGTCAATCCATGCCGATCCGCTGACGATCACCTGCTGGCGCGGTTTTTTCGGTTCGATCCTGATCACGCTCTATGTGCTGTGGCGGCGTCGGCGCTCGGGCGGGCGCGAGAGCCTGAGACTGGGCTGGCGCGGTTGGCTGCTGGCGGTCGAGGGTGCCGCCGCCAGCATCGCCTTCATCTCAGCCTTCAAATACACCTATGTCGCCAATGTCGCGGTCATCTACGCGACCTCTCCCTTCATCGCCGCGCTCCTTGCCTTTCTTCTGGTGCGGGAGAAATTCCGGCTGCAGACGATGCTGGCCGCGGCCGTGTCGCTGTGCGGCGTCTCCATCATGGTGGGCGGCGGCCTCGGCAGCGGCCATCTGTTCGGCGACGGACTGGCGCTTTTGATGACCGCCGGCAGCGCGCTCTACATGATCTTGGTGCGCGCCTTCCGTGACTCGCCTGTCGTGTGGGCGGGCGCGGTCTCGGCCTTCCTGCTCTTCGTGCTCGGCTGGTTCGTCACCGACCCGCTGGCCGTCTCGACGCGCGACGTGGTGCTGCTTGCCACCTTCGGCTGCTCCTTCGCGCTGGCCTCGATCCTGTGGACCGAAGGCTCGCGGCTTATCCCTGCCGCCGAATCCGGGCTGCTGGGCTCTGCCGAGGTGCCGTTCGCCATCCTGTTTGCCCTGATCTTCCTCGGCGAAGCCCCGCCCGTGGCCAGCGTCATCGGCGGCGTCATCGTGCTTTGCGCGGTCTTTGCCCATGCCGGCCGCGACTGGCTGAAGGCCAAATCGGCGCGCTCGTAAAAATTTCGCCAATCACGGAACCATTACCCGATCCAGGCATTGTTAGGCTGACGGGTCACCCCCCAAGTCCCCCCAAACCCCTCGACCCGTCCGACTAGAAGCCGACCCGCAAAAAGGTCGGCTTTTTCTTTGGGGATCACGACGGCAGGGCGAGGCCATCGCCCAGCAGCTCCGCCAGATCCCGCGCCGGGCGCGGAGCTTCGCGACCGAGCCGGATGGCGAAGTCGGCCATCGGCAATGGCGGCAGGTCGAGATCGGCAGGCGCTTCCACGATGCCGGAATGGGCAAAACGCCGGGTGCGCGGCGTCAGCGCGATGCCGGCATCGACCGCAGCGCGCAGGCCGGCGAGGCTGGCGCTGCCGGCGGCGATGCGGTAGCGGCGGCCGGCGGCATCGAGCGCGTTGAGCGCGGCCTCCCTAAAGCCGCAATAGGGATCGAGCAGCGCCAGCGGCACGGCTTCCTGCCGCGTCGCCAGGCCTTTTTCCGAGCAGAGCCACAACATCGGCTCGCTGACCACGGCCGCTTCGTCCGGCGTTGCGGCATGGCGCATGGTGATTGCGAGGTCGATCTGGCCGGCCTGCAGCGCCGAGCCGAGCTCCAGGGAGCGGCCGACACGCAGCTCGATCCGCACATGCGGGTGGCTGGCGGCGAAGGCCCTTAGAAGATCCGGCAGGCCGCGGTCGGCGAAGTCCTGCGTCGTGCCGATAGCGATGCGGCCGCCGGCGCGCGCGCCTCTCAGCGCCAACCACGCCTCGGTGTGGACGGCAAGGATGCGGCGCGCATGGCCGACAAGATCTTCGCCGGCCGGTGTCAGGCCACGTCCCCGGCCCTGCGGGATGAGCAGCGGCTCGCCGACGATCTCCTCCAGTCGCTGCATCTGCGCGGTCACAGCCGACGGCGTGCGGCCAATGGCGGATGCGGCCCTGGCGAGCGAGCCGCCATCGACGAAGGCGATGAAGGTCTTCAGTAAATCGAGATCGAGCATTTCCATACTTCGATGATATCGAAGCGTTTCTCAAATACAATTCGATTTTATTGAATACATGCCGTTGACATGATCCTCTCATCGAAGCGCCCACCCAAGGAGAGAAAAATGCCGATCATCAATATCAGCGTCACCGGCAGGCCCGACGCCAAGCTGTCCGCCGCCATCGCCAAGGACATCACCGAAATCACCGCCAAAGAGCTGCGCAAGGATCCGACGATCACCGCGGTCGCCGTCAACTACATAGATCCGCAGCACTGGTTCGCCGGCGGCAAGTCGCTGGCCGAGCACGGCACCAACACGTTCTGGCTGGATATCAAGGTGGTCGACGGCACCAACACCAAGCTGGAGTTGGAGGCCTATCTGAAGGCGATCTTCGAGGCTTTTGGCCGGCTGCTCGGCGGGGTGCATGAGGAAAGCTACGCTTTCGTGCACGAAGTGCCGGCTGCGGCCTATGGTTTTGGCGGCAAAACCCAGGAATTCCGCTTCATCAGCGGAAGATTGAAGGCGGCGTGAGAGTGTTTTGCTCCTCCGCCCGGACGGTACGCTATCTCGCGGGAGGATGAAGCCTGGTATCCAGCGCGAAATCCTCCTGCAGGTGCGGCTTGTAAAGGCCGCTCCCACGGACGGGATCGAGCACCAGGTTCCAGCTGTGCTGGGACACGGCGCTCGGAATCAGAAACAACGGATGCTCCGCCAGCAGACCGGCGCCAAACTGTTGCTGCCCCGCGCTTGGAATGCCTGGCCGAAGCCAGTTCGCGTTTGGAATATCGTCAATTTCCACAACATGAATTTTCGAAGGATCGGCGATCTCGAATGCGGTCAGCACGTGGCGGACTGTATCGAGTGTGCGAAATCCTTTGTGTACAGCCACCTCGAGAATGGCGGTCGAAGGGTCAATGGATGCATAGACGGCCCTGACGCCTTTGCTGTTCCACCTTCCTCCAAGCTTGAAGGCTCCCTCGCCGCTGTCCCAGGTGGCCTGGAAGCGTTTGTGATCAAGTCTCCAGCCGAGGACTTCTCCCGTCCCAAGAGAACCCGGCAAAGGCGTCACGCGTAGACACCATAATCAAGCCGTTCGAGGAATTCCTGGACAAGGATAGTGCCCGCCGCCGTGGCCAGGAGATCGATCGGGCGCCGGTTGTCCAAGCCCATGGCGGGCTCGATCATCCATTTCTCGGCCGCTTCCTGAGTACCAAGAACGGACGTGGCCTTGGTGAGAACCCTGGCAAAATTCCAGGTCCTTGAGCCCTGCTCGCGATTGAGCGTCCTGGAGTGATCCGATTTGTGCCGCTGAAATGTCCGCTCGCTCATGCCGAATGCCGCCTCGAAAGCATCCGCTTCGATGACGGTCAGTTGCCTGACGAGGCTTTCCAAGGCTTGGCTAGGAATTCCATGCAGGATCATTTCATGCGCCTCGAGCGGGTTGGATACCGAGGATCCAAGAACCTTCGGCCCACCGAACAGGTCGACCAGCCGCTCGAACTCCGGGTCCATGTGTGGTGCTTCAGCAAATCCCGCCGGGAAACTAGCCATCTTTTGCTTCTCCGTCACGTGTCGCTTTATTTGCGACATGTGTCGAAGTTCTTCAAGTGGGATCGAGGCACTGCTTCAGCCCGCATTGACCTTGCCCGCGCTTCCGTTACCCTCTGCCACCGAAGCGGCCGCTCAAGAGCCGCGCCCTGGAGGAGACTGGGAGAGAGCGGCATGATCCTGACCCTGGCGCTGCTGGCGGGCCTTGTCTTTGCCTGGCTGCTGATAGCGGTGATCGAGCGGTTCCGGCTCGACCTGCGCGTCACCCAGGCGCTGCTCTATGTGCCGTTCAAGCTCGCCTATCGCATCGCCGACAGCCGCATTCGCATTGCCCGAAGCGCCAACACGCCTGTCATTTACGTGATCTCGCACCAGTCGCGCATCGAGCCGGCGCTGATGCTGTCGCTGCTTCCCGACGACACGCTGCATATTCTCGACGAGGCCTCGGCGCGCTCGCCATGGCTGGAGCCGTGGCGCGAGCTTGGCCGCACCATCGCCTTCAATGCCGAGCATGTCTTCGTCAGCCGGCGGCTGGTGCGCGTGCTGAAGGGCAAGGGGCGCCTAGCCGTCTACCTGCCGGACAATGTCGAGCCTGATGTCAAATCGTTCCGGCTGTTTCGCGCGATCACCCGCGTCGCGACGCAGGCCGACGCCCGCATCGTGCCGATCTTCGTTGCGGGGACGCGCGACCTGCCGGTGTCGCTGACGCCGAAGGAGAAAGCGCCCCGCCACTGGTTCCCGCGGCTTTCGGTGAGCGTGCTGGAGCCGATGACCATCGCCGAGCTGGTGGCGCGCAACCCCGACATGGCCTCCAACACCAACGCGCTGTTCGACCGTTTCGCCGAGGCGCGGCTCTACGGCACCAATCTCGACCGCGGGCTGTTCCTCGCCATGCGCGACGCCGGCGATCGCGTCGGCCCATCGCACCCGATCATCGAGGACGTGATTTCCGGTTCGCTCAGCTATCGCAAGATGTTCATCGGCGCGCGCGTGCTCGGCCGCCGTTTCGAGGCGGTGACGGCGCCCGGCGAAGCGGTCGGCGTGCTCTTGCCGAACGCCAATGGCGTGGTGCTCACCTTCGTCGGCCTGATCTCGGCGAGCCGCGTTGCGGCGATGATCAACTACACCGCCGGCCCGGCAAGCGTGACCGCCGCGATCCGCACCGCAGTCATCCGCACCGTGGTGTCATCCCGCGCCTTCGTCGAAAAGGCCGGCATCGACGACATCATTGCCGCGGTCGAGGCAGGCGGCGCCAAGATGCTGTGGCTGGAAGACGTACGCGCCGGCGTGACGATGCTGGACAAGGTCGCCGGAGCGCTTTTGTGGCGCTTTCCGCTGCAGCGGCAGCAAGCCTCGAAGCCCGCCGTCATCCTGTTCACTTCCGGCTCGGAAGGCACGCCGAAGGCGGTGGTGCTGTCAAACCGCAGCCTGCTTGCCAATGTCATGCAGGCCGAGGCGCGCGTCTCCGTCTCGCCGGCCGACACCTTGCTCAACGTGCTGCCGGCGTTCCATTCCTTCGGGCTCACCGGGGGCACCATCCTGCCGCTGGTGTTGGGCATAAAGCTGTTCCTTTACCCCTCGCCACTGCACTACAAGATCATCCCCGAGATCGCGCGCAAGGTGAAGCCGACCGTCATGTTCGGCACCGACACCTTCCTCGCCAATTATGCGCGCACCGCCAAGGACGGCGACTTCTCCAGCCTGCGCTTCGTCGTGGCCGGCGCCGAGGCAGTGAAGCCGGAGACGCGGCGCACCTACCGCGACCGCTTCCAGGCCTCGATCGTCGAAGGTTTCGGGCTGACCGAGGCCGCGCCCGTGGTGGCGGTGAACACCGCAATCCACAGCCGCGACGGCACGGTCGGCCGGCCGCTGCCGGCCATCCGCATGAAGCTGGAGCCTGTCGAAGGCATCACCGAGGGTGGCCGGCTGTGGCTCGACGGGCCGAACATGATGATGGGCTATATGAGCGCCGATCGGCCCGGCGAATTGCAGCCGCTGGAAGGCTGGCACGACACGGGCGACATCGTCTCGATCGACCGCGAGGGCTTCATCACCATCCGCGGCCGGGCAAAGCGCTTCGCCAAGATCGCCGGCGAGATGGTGTCGCTGGGCGCCGTCGAGATGCTGGTGCAGTCGCTGTGGCCGGAAGAGCGCCACGCGGCGGTGGCGGTGCCCGACAAAAGGCGCGGCGAGCGTATCGTGCTGGTCACCACCGCCGACGACGCCAATGCCGAGGAACTGCGGCAGTTCGGCAAGAAGGCGGGTGCCACCGAATTGATGGTGCCCAACGACATCATCAAGGTGGAAGAGATCCCGGTGCTGGGCTCGGGCAAGACGGATTACGTCTCTGCCCGCAAGCTGGCGATCGATCGGTTGGGACTGGGCGTGGCGGCTTAGCGCGCCGCGCTACCCGATATCCGAAGGCGGCACCTTCTCGCCTTCGCGCATGGCCCGCTTCGAATAGGCGCGCACCGAGAACGGCAGGAAGAGCAGATATCCCGCGACCGAGGCCGTCAGCGTGTACCAGGGATAGGTCATCAGCAAGAGGATGTAGAGCACCACGCCCAGGATGACCGGCAGCACCCTGTCGCCCGGCACCTTGACGCTCTTGCCCGAATAGACCGGCAGGCGGCTCACCAGAAGGAAAGCGATGAGCACGGTGAAGCCCGTGGCGATGAAGGCGGCCGGCCGGGACGGCTCCAGCCCGAGCCGCAGAAAATAAAGATAGAGCGGCAGCATGACCAGCACAGCGCCCGCCGGGGCCGGCACGCCGACGAAATATTCGGTCTGCCATGCAGGCTGGTCGGTGTCGTCGGCCAGCACGTTGAAGCGGGCGAGCCGCATGCCGCAGGCGATGGTGAAGAGAAGTGCTGCGATCCAGCCCGGCGACCCGGCGCGGTCGAGCAGGAAGGCATAGAGAACCAAGGCCGGCGCGACGCCGAAATTGACGATGTCGGCCAGCGAATCCATCTGCGCGCCGAATTTCGAGGTGGCCTTCAGCATACGCGCCAGCCGCCCGTCGATGCCGTCGAGGAAGGCGGCAAGCAGCACCATGACCACCGCGATCTCGAAACGGTTCTCGAAGGCGAAACGGATGCCGGAAAGGCCGGCGCAGATGGCAAGCACCGTCACCAGGTTGGGCAGCACCATGCGCATCGGGATCTCGCGGATGCGCGGACCGCCGCTGGCATGGGCCTCGAATTTCTTGAACGGCGCGCCCAACGCTCAGGACACCCTGACCAGGGGCGTGACCGCCGTGCCGCCGAATTCGGCAAGCACGGTCTCGCCGCCCACAGCCGTCTGGCCGACCGCGACGCGCGGCACGGCGCCTGACGGCAGGAAGACGTCGACGCGCGAGCCGAAGCGGATCAGGCCGAAACGCTCGCCGATGGCGATCGAGCCGCCGGCCTCGGCCCAGCAGACGATGCGACGCGCCACCAGCCCGGCGATCTGGACGGCAGCGATGGTGCCGTTGGGACTGTCGATGACCAAGCCGTTGCGCTCGTTCTCGGTGCTTGCCTTGTCGAGCTCGGCATTGAGGAATTTGCCGGGCTTATGCTCGATGCGCGTGATCCGACCGCGCACCGGAGCGCGGTTGATGTGGCAGGAAAACACGTTCATGAATACCGAGATGCGGGTCATCTCGCCGGAGCCCAGGCCAAGCTCGCTCGGCGGCACGGCGGGGCCGACCGCCGAGATCACGCCATCGGCCGGGCTCACGACCAGCCGGTCGTCGACCGGGGTGACGCGCTCGGGATCGCGATAGAAATAGATGCACCAGGCGGTGAGGATCAGCCCGATCCAGAACAGGACCGAGGAGAAATAGCCGAGAAACAGCGTCGCCGCAGCGAAGGCAGCGATGAAGGGATAGCCTTCGCGATGAATCGGAACGAACGTATTCTTGACCGAGTCGAGAAGCGTCATAGGGCTTGGGGGCGGTCCCTGTTTCAGGTTGCGCCTCAATAGCCGAAAGCCCCCCTCCCCGCAACGCAACAATATCCAGCGTGATCCCGATCATTGTAGACGCCGGCGGGACAGAGGGAGCGCGAAGGAATGCAACGATGCCTTCTAGCATTGTCGGAAAGGAGTCCAGTCGTACGTCCTTGGTAGGAAAGTTCCAACCAGGAGCCAGCCAATGTCGTCATCGAGCAGCGTCAGGAAGGCCAATATCATCACCGAGGGCCTTGCCTTCGGCGAGTCACCGCGCTGGCATGATGGCCGGCTCTGGCTCTGCAACTGGGGCACCGGCGAGGTCGTCGCCATAGACGAAGGTGGCAAGAGCGAGGTCATGCTCACAGTGCCGGCCGTCGTGCCCTATTCGATCGACTGGCTGCCAGACGGGCAGCTCCTGGTGGTTTCCGGCCGGGAAGGCGTTCTGCTCCGGCGGGAAGCGGACGGGACGCTCGTCGGGCATGCCGATCTGCGAGGTCTGTCGAAGAGCCCCTGGAATGAAATCGTGGTCGACGGGCGCGGCAATATCTATGTCAATGGCGGCGGGCCGGCGACGGCGCCGGGCGAGCATTTCGGACCGGGCACCATCGTGCTGATCACGCCGGACGGCGCGGTGCGGCAGGTGGCCGACGGCATTGCCTTCGCCAACGGCATGGCGGTGACGCCGGACAACCGGACGCTGATCGTCGCCGAATCCCATGCCAGGCGGCTGACTGCCTTCGACATTGGCGAAGGCGGCAGCCTTTCCAAGCGGCGTGTATGGGCCGATCTCGGCAACGACTATCCCGACGGCATCTGCATCGATGCCGATGGCTGCATCTGGTATGCCGACGTGCCGAACCGGCACTGTGTCAGGGTGCGCGAAGGCGGCGAGAAGGTCGACCGCGTCGAGGTCGATCGCGGCTGCTTTGCTTGCATGCTAGGCGGAGCCGATGGCAGGACGCTGTTCATCCTCGCCGCCGAATGGCGCGGTTTCGAAAACATGGTGAGCGACGCCCGCACCGGTCAGGTGCTGAGCATCGCTGTATCCGCGCCGGGAGCCGGATGGCCCTCTTACACCTCCGGCACGCGCTGATAGTTGGCGATGTCGGCCTTGACGCCGAGCCGCGCGATGGTTTCCTGCGCGCTGAAGGCGATGCGTTCGTGGGCGGCCTTGACGATCGGCACCACTCTGTCGACGGCTTCCTGGCTTTCCCACTCGACCATAGTGACGATGTTGAACTCGCCGGGGCCGGAGAACTGCTCGAGCAGGAAATCCTGCACGAAGCCTTCCTGTTGGCGCAGCAATTCATGCGTCATGAAGACCTTGCTCAGGATTTCGTCGCGCGCTTCGATCGGCACGACGAATTTGTCGACCCGGAACACGCTGCCGGTGCGGTGATTTTTGGTGCTCATTTCGATCTGTCTCCGATTTGGAAGGTTGGCTGGCAGGTGGCTCGGAGACGGTTTGCAAGCTCAAGATAGGTTGAGGTCAAGGGGATTTTTCCCCTTTCCTTCTCCCCTTGTGGGAGAAGGTGGATCGGCGCGCCAGCGCCGAGACGGATGAGGGGTGTTGGACGGAACGAGGCGAGAAAAGAATAAATGCTTCAAGCGCTTAGTCTTGCCGCGCCGCGATCCTTCCAACACCCCTCATCCGACCTCGCTTCGCGAGGCCACCTTCTCCCACACGGGGAGAAGCGGAAGTGGCGCCTAGCTCACCTCCGCCGTCCTCCTGCGCACGACCACGCCAAGCTCGTCGCTTTCCCGCGCGATGCGCAGACGCTCTTCGGCTTCGGTCGCCTCGCGCTGGCGATCCCACATCGAGGCGTAGAGGCCGTGCTTGGCAAGAAGTGCGGCATGCGTGCCGCGCTCGGCGATCTGGCCGTCCTTCAGCACGATGATCTCGTCGGCCGAGATCACCGTCGACAGGCGGTGGGCGATGACGATGGTGGTGCGGCCCTTGCTGACGAGGTCCAGCGCCGCCTGGATCTCCTGCTCCGTCTGGGTGTCCAGCGCCGAGGTCGCCTCGTCCAGCATCAGGATCGGCGGTGCCTTGAGGATGGTTCGGGCGATCGCCACGCGCTGCTTCTCGCCGCCCGACAGTTTAAGGCCGCGCTCGCCGACCATCGACTTGTAACCTTCGGGCAGCTTGTCGATAAACGGGCCGATCTGGGCAAGCTCGGCCGCCTTGCGCACCTCCTCCTCGCTGGCACCGACGCGACCGTAGCGGATGTTGTAGGCGATGGTGTCGTTGAAGAGCACCGTGTCCTGCGGCACCATGCCGAGCACGGCGCGCAGGCTCTCCTGGGTGACGTCGCGGATGTCCTGGCCGTCAATCAGCACCTGGCCGGACTGCACGTCGTAGAAACGGAACAGAAGCCTGGAAATGGTCGACTTGCCGGCGCCCGAAGGGCCGACGATCGCCACCGTCTTGCCGGCCGGCACCTCGAAGGAGACGCCTTTCAGTATCTTGCGGTTCGGATCATAGGAGAAATGCACGTCGCGGAACTCGACCTTGCCGGGGCCGACCTTGAGCGGCTTCGCGTCCGGCTTGTCGACGATCTCCTGGGGCACGTCGAGCAGGTCGAACATGTGCTCGATGTCGGTCAGGCCCTGCCGGATCTCGCGGTAGATGAAGCCGATGAAGTTGAGGGGCACCGAAAGCTGGATCAGCATGGCGTTGATGAACACGAAGTCGCCGACGCTCTGCGTGCCGGCCTGCACTTCCTGCGCCGACATGCACATGACGATGACGGTGCCCAGACCGAAAATGAGGCCCTGGCCGAAATTCAGCCAGCCGAGCGATGTCCAGGTCTTGGTTGCGGCGATCTCGTAGCGCGCCATGGAGCGGTCGAAACGCTCGGCCTCCATGCGCTCATTGGTGAAATATTTGACCGTCTCGAAGTTGAGCAGCGAGTCGATCGCCTTGGTGTTGGCGTCGGTGTCGCTGTCGTTCATGTCGCGGCGGATCGAGATGCGCCAGTCGCTGGCCTTGACCGTGAACCAAACATAGAGCCAGACGGTGACGGCGACCACGGCGACATATTTCCAGCCATAGGTAAAGGCGAAGATGCCGGCCGTCAGCGCGAATTCGAGGATGGTCGGCGCCGTGTTCAGCATGATGAAGCGCACAATCGTCTCGATGCCCTTGGTGCCGCGCTCGATGATGCGCGACAGGCCGCCGGTGCGGCGCTCCAGATGGAAGCGCAGCGACAGCTCGTGCATGTGGACGAACGTGCGGTAGGCGAGCTGTCGCACCGCATATTGGCCGACGCGGGCAAACAGCGCGTCGCGCAGCTGGTTGAAGCCGAGTTGGACCAGGCGCAGCACGTTGTAGGCGATGACCAGCGCCACCGGCACCAGCAGGAAGGCCGGCAGCGGCGGCGGGGTCTTGGAGGCATGGGCCAGCGCATCCGTCGCCCATTTGAAGAAATACGGGCCGGCGACCAAAGTGAGCTTGGCGACGACCAGAAGCAGCGTCGCCCAGGTGACACGGGCCCTGAGATCGGCTCGCTCGGCCGGCCACATATAGGGCCAGAGATTGCGCAGGGTCGTGAGGGTGCCGGCTTCGGCGGATACGGTCTTTTCGGCCACTAGTCTTGCCTTTTGGGTAAACTGCCGGGGCAGCAGGAAGCAACGAGTTGATTGAGCGAGGCGGAGACGCCCGCAAGCGCGGTATGGTCGACCGCGTAGCGCGAGCGCTGGCGGTCGGCCTCGAAGCGGACGAGCCCGGCCTCGACCAGCACCTTCAGGTGCTGCGAAACGGTCGATTGGGCGAGGTCGAGATGGTCGACCACCTCACGGCACGAGCAGCATGAGCTGGCCGAGAGATGTTTCAGGATCTCGATGCGCGCCGGATGCGAGAGCGCCGCCAGGCGCAGCGCGATGGCGCGGATGTCAGCGCAACGGCTTTCGGGGGATTCGGTCATCGTCCATCGGCGATAGACGATGGAGGGTGGGAGGGCAAGCTAGGCGGATGGGTAGAGAGCTAATCTCCCCCCTTGTGGGCGAGATGGCCGGCAGGCCAGAGGGGGGCGCGAAGGAACGAGGCGTCTCAGCATGAGGTGACACAACCGCAGAAGTTTGCGATTGCAGAGTGGGTAGGACTGACAGGTTGGCGGGACAGGCGCCCCCCTCTGCCCTGCCGGGCATCTCCCCCACTTGGGGGGAGATCAGCCAATCGCCAACCTCTACTCCGTCTTCGGCGCTGTCATCTGCTCGCCTATGGCCTTCATGTCGGCGTCCTCCCCTTCCTTGGACTTGGACGGAACCTTGAACACCTGGCCCGGCCAGATGCGGTCGGGATCGCGGATCTGGTCCTTGTTCGCGAGATAGATGGTCGAGAAGCGCGTGCCATGGCCGTAGACGCGGCGCGAGATGCGCCAGAGCGTGTCGTTGCGGCGGATGATGACGGCGCTGTCGGCATGTTCGAGCTTCGGCGCGACCGTCTCGGCCACGTCGGTCGACGGCGTCGCCTCGGCGACCTTGGCCGGAGCCTCGGCGGGCTTAGCCGCTTCGGCCGTTGCCGCCGGCTTGGCTTCCGCGGCCTGGGATCCGGCGCCCTGGACCTGTGCGAGCTTGGTCTCGGCCGGCTTGGCCTCGCCGGTCTTTGTCTCATTCGGAGCAACGGCTGCGATCGACTCGCCGGGCTCGCGCTCGAACGGCACGGCGGCGCGAGCGATGACCTTGACGCCGTCGTCGTCCAGCCCGTCGACATGGATGGTGTAGCTGCCGACCGGAATATCGCGCTTAGCTTCGATCAGGAAATGCCCGTCAGGAGAGGTCTTGGCGTCGCCGAGCAGGATGGCATCGGCATAGGCGCGCACCTTGCGGCCCGGGTCGGCCGTGCCGGCGACGAAGATCTTGCTGCCGTCGATCTCGACCGCCTCGACGGCGATCTTGGGCTCGCCAGGGGCCGGCGCAGTCGCCGGAGCAGAAGCCTGATCGGTCGCGGCCGGCGCGGTTGCGGCCGGCGCCGCGGCCGAATCCGACACGGCCGGCGCGGTCGTTGCGGGAGCGGTCGTTGCCGGCGCCTGGGCTGCCGGTGCCGCCAGGTCGGTGGCGGCCGGCGCCGCCGGCTTGGTCTCGGCCTGCGGCACGGTGATCAGTTGCGACGCCTTGCCGGGTTCCTCGACCATCGCCAACACCTGCCCGGTCGGGCTCTGCGGCACCGAGACGACTGCGGTCTGGGCCGAGGCGATGGCCGTGCCGCCAACCGTCTGGCGCAGCGTGATGGTATAGTCGCCGGGCTTCAGCGGATCGTCGAGCACGATGGCAAAGGCGCCGTCAGGGCCGGAATCGGTCGAGCCGAGCACTGTGCCGCCACTCAGGATCTCGACCTTGGCGTTGGGCGCGGCGCTGCCGGCAACGACGATCGAACCGTTGCTTTCGACGCGCACGACATCGAAGGTCGGCAGCGTCGGGCCGGCCGCGGCGGCGGGCGCCTGGGCGGGCGTTGTCGTGGCTGGGGCCGTCGCGTTGTTGGCCGGCGCCATCGTGTTGGCCGGGGCCATTGTGTTTGAAGGAGCTTGAGGCACGCGCGCCTCGGTGGTCGTGCTCGAGGATTCAGCCGGTTTCGCATCGGTCTGCGGCAGCGCCGCGACCTGCGCCGGTTTCCGGTTGAGGTAGGGATCGAGCGCCCCCGACCCGTAGGCGACCGCCGCGACGACGGCCACGCCGCCCGCCGCGAACAAGAACGCCCTAGAAGGATTGATAGCCATAATTCTGTACTGCCCCCTTAGCCACCTAACGCCGGTCTAGCGTGTTTTCTCCAAGCTCACAAGAAAAAGCCGGTCCGCGGGCTTGACCCGGCCAACCGTCCCCATCACCAATCATCGTCATGAACACGATTCGATCCGTCTGCGTCTATTGCGGCTCGTCTCCGGGCCGCGACGAGGCCTATATCAAGGCCGGCCACACGCTTGGCCGCTCGCTTGCCAAATCCGGATTGCGCCTGATCTATGGCGGCGGCACCAAGGGGATCATGGGCGCCGTCGCCGACGGCGCGCTCAAGGCCGGCGGCAAGGTCACCGGCATCATCCCGCGCTTCCTGATCAACAGGGAAGCGACCGAAACCGCGCTCGACAAGCTCGACGAATTGCTGATCACCGACAATATGCACGAGCGCAAGCACAGCATGTTCGAGAAATCCGACGCCTTTGTGGCGCTGCCGGGCGGCATCGGCACGGTGGAGGAGATCGTCGAGATCATGACTTGGGCGCAGCTCGGCCATCACCGCAAGCCCATCGTCTTCGCCAACGTCAAGGGGTTCTGGGACCCGATGCTGGCGCTGATCGAGCACATGTCGGAGGAAGGCTTCATCCACACCGCGCATCGCGTGAAGCCGCTGGTGGTCAACGACCCGGAAGCAATCGTCGCCGCCATCATGGTGGCGGGCTCCTCGGTCGACGCGCCGACGGAGGGCGTGCAGGCGGTGATAGACAAGATGTAGGCAGGAGGGGTTAGGCAGTAGGCAATAGGAAGACAGCCCTATTGCCTATTGCCTATTGCCTATTGCCTATTGCCTATTGCCTATTGCCTATTGCCTATTGCCTATTGCCTATTGCCTACTGCCCTCCTCAAATCGCCAATCACGACCCGCCGATCATTCCTGCGCCATGCCAGATGGATCGACACACTGCGCTTGAACCAGGGCAGGTCGCGGAAGGCGACGCCCGGAGGGGCCGCGCTGCGCAGGCTTTCCTGAACCGTCGCCAGGCCAAGGCCGGCGCTGACAAGGCCGAGCGAGGTCAACGGATCGTTCGTCTCATAGGCGATGTCGGGTATGAAGCCGGATTCGACGCAGGCCGCCAGGAACTGCGCGCGGTTGGTGTCGCCGGGCTGGCGCACGACGGTGATCCAGACGCGGCCGTCGAGTCGGCCGGGTGCGATGGCGGCGGCACCGGCGAGCGGATCGCTCTCAGGCATTGCGAGCACCAATGGCTCGCGCCGCACCAGCATGCTTTCAACATCGGGATCGCCCTCGGGTGCCGGCGAGTAGACGAAGCCGAGGTCGAGCACGCGCTGCCTCAGATCGTCGAATTGCGCAGCCGTTCGCAGGCTCCTGAGTTGCAGGTGGAAATCCGGCCGCGCGCGGCGGAAATCCTTCAGCATCGCGGCGATCAGCCCGGCATGCACCGCGCCCTCGACATAGCCGATGGCAAGGCTGCCAGCGGCACCGCTGGCGAGGTTGCGGCCGATTTCTTCCAGCCGCGCCGCGTTGGCAAGCAAGGCGCGTGCTTCGGCGAGGAAGGCCCTGCCCTCGGCGTTGAGATGGACGCGCTGCTTCGCGCGCTCGAAGAGCGTGACGCCGAGTTGCTCCTCGAGCTGCATAATCTGACGGCTCAAGGGCGACTGCGAGATGTGCAACTGCTCGGCGGCGCGGCCGACATTGCCGGCCTCGGCGACGGCGACGAAATATCTGATCTGGCGCAGGTCGAGCATCTTTTTGCCTCCCATTTCCAAGTCCTCAAAGGTCTGAACTTTATCCTAATCAGTCTTGGACAGTCTGGACAGCCGGCGCGATATCTCCCCCGTCAACCCAACCACGAAGGAGAACGCCATGCAGTTCTTTGCCCTGCTCAGCCGCAACACCCAAAAATTCAGCGACGCCGATTTCGCGCCGCTGCTGCCGCCGGAGTCCGAGCAGCGCAAGACGCTTTACGTGCAAGGCGCCGTGCGCCAGATCTGGAACCGTGGCGACATCCCCGGCAGCGGCATGATGTTCGAAGCGGCCGACGAGAAGGAAGTGCGCGGCCATCTCGCCACGCTGCCGCTGATCGAGGCCGGCATGATGGACATCTCGGCGATCGTGCCGCTCAACCCCTATCCTGGCTTTGGGCCGAAGCGCTAAGCGGGACTTCAGGTGAGGCCGTAGTTCCCGCGCGCGGCCTCACCGCCTCGGGGCCCTAGTTGCGGCCATCCGCTCCCCTTGCCGAAGAAGAAGCCGTCGCTATTGTCGACGGCAATCCGAAACAAGGGGCAGAATGTCCATGAAACTTGGCTTCGTCGGCACGGGCGCGCTGAGCTCGGCCATCGTCACCGGGTTGAAATCGCTGCCGGGTGAGACGACCCCGGTGGTGATCTCGCCGCGCAATGAGGCGATCGCTGCGGGACTTGCCGCGCGCTACCGGGATGTGCGCATTGCCGCCGACAATCAGGCCGTGCTCGACCAGTGCGACACGGTCATGCTGGCGGTGCGGCCGCAGATCGCGCGCGAGGTGCTGAAGGAACTGCGATTCCGGCCGGATCATCACGTCATCAGCCTGATCGCGACGATACCGCGTGAGGAGATTGCCGGCCTCGTGGCGCCGGCGGCGCAAGTCGGCAAGGCCCTGCCGATGCCAATGATCGCCCGCCGGCAAGGCTCTACGATCATCTGTCCGCCGGACCCGATCGTGGCGACGTTCTTCGGCAGGTTGGGCGGGGTGATCGAGGTCGAGGACCAGAGCGAGTTCGACGCGCTCAGCGTCGTCACCGCCACCTATGCCGGCTACTTCAGATATCTCGACACGATCCACGCCTGGGTGAGCAGTCAGGGTGTGCCGCGCGACAAGGCCCGCGACTACATCACCAACATCTACAAGGCGCTGGCCGATGCGCCGGATACGGCGCCGGACGAGAATTTCATGCATCTTGCGCAGGATTATGCGACGCGCGGCGGCATCAACGAGCAGGTGCTGCGCGAGATGACCGAGCGGGGCACGTTCGAGGCCTTCGCGGAGAGCCTGGAGCGGGTACATCGGCGCATCACGGGCGAGTAGTCGGCCAGCCCAGGAGCGATTACCAATTACTCCGCCGGGGCGAACCGAGGTGACGACCTGCGCGCGCTCAGCCGATCCAAGTAGAGGTAGACGACCGGCGTTGTGTACAGCGTCAGCAATTGCGAGACGATGAGGCCGCCGGCGATCGCCGCAGGGAGCTTGGGCCTGAACGATTCAGCCGGCACCAGTGAGTTCAACGGCCGTGCGCACGCGGGCGAGCACCTCGCTCAGCATGTCGTGCATGGCCTTGCGGGCTCTTGCGGAGTCGCCGGACTCGATCGCCTTCAGCACCTTGCCATGCGCGTCGAGATCGCCCACCGGGTGACCGAACAGCGCGTTGGTGGTCGGGACGCTATACTGCAGCGCCGTGTGGATCAGCGCCGAGAGCGGCAGGAAGAAGCGGTTCCCGGTGGCGGCAAGCACCGCTTCATGAAAAGCGGCGTCCGACAGGACCGGATCGCCCTGGCCGGAGGAGGCCGCGCGCATTGCCTCGAAGGCCTCGCGGATGGCGGCGATTTCGTTTGCGTTGTTGCGGCTCGCGGCAAGGGCTGCGGCCTCGCATTCGAAACCCAGGCGCACTTCCAGAAGCTCGATGATGAAGTGGCGCGGCGTCGCGCTGGCGCGCAGCCAGCCCAGCACCGCGGGGTCCAAGAAATTCCAATCTTTCAGCGGGCGGATGCGCGAGCCACGCCGCGGGCGGGTGACCAGCAGGCCCTTTGCCCACAGGATTTTCACCGCTTCGCGGGCGGCGCTGCGGCTGGCGCCGAAGCGGGCGCAGATCTCCTCCTCGCCAATCAAGGTCGCGCCGGGCGGAAACAGCCCGCGGAGAATCTCGCGGCCGAGACTGTTGGTTATCTCGTCCGTCACCGACGCGGTCTGGTTGCCTGCCATCTTGTCCCGGCCCATTTGCTCTGCCAACAACAGTCGGTGTTACCTCACCAAGCCGAACCTGTCCATTATCATCTGATTTGTCAGATAATTGCAGTTGAAGGCATTGCGACTTTCCTGTTAGCTGTTGGGGAAGCAGCGGAGAGCCGGTTTGTCGCCAACATCCTCGATGCGCGCGGTGGTGCTGCGCCGGCCGCTCGACCTCGACGTCGAGGAGCGCGCGACGCCGGAGCCCGGCCCGGGCGAGGTGCTGGTGCGCATTGCGCGCGGCGGCATTTGCGGCTCCGACCTGAATTATTTCCGCCATGGCGGTTTCGGCACTGTCCGCATGAAGGAGCCGATGATCCTCGGCCACGAGATCGCCGGCCGCGTCGAGGCGCTGGGCGCCGGCGTCTCCGGGCCGGCGGTGGGCACGGCGGTCGCCGTCAATCCGGCCAATCCTTGCGGCGTCTGCGCCTTCTGCCGCACCGGGCAGCCGATCCATTGCCTCGACATGCGCTTCCTGGGTCGGCGATGCGAACGCCGCATGTGCAGGGCGGCTTTGCCGAACATCTCGTCTGCCGCGCCGAAAACGCCGTGCCGCTGGCGAAAGGCTCCGACCCGACCGCCGGCGCCTTCGCCGAGCCTCTCGCCGTGACGCTGCATGCCGTCGCCCATGCGCCGATCTATGGCAGCCGCGTGCTGATCATGGGCGCCGGACCGATCGGCACGCTGCTGGTGCTCGCCGCGCGCTTTGCCGGCGCGCGCGAGGTGGTCGTTACCGACGTGCAGGACAGGCCGCTGCAATACGCCGCCAAGGTCGGCGCCGACCGCACGATCAATGTCGCCACACATGCCGAGGCGATGGACGGCTACGCCGCCAACAAGGGGTATTTCGATGTCGTCTTCGAGGCCGCCGGCCAGGGCGCGACGGTCGCCAGCGCCTTGCCTGTCATCAAGCCGCGCGGCACGCTGGTGGCCGTCGGCCAGGGCGCGACGGCGGAGCTTTCCATGTCGGTCATCGTCACCAAGGAGATCCAGGTGAAGGGAAGCTTCCGCTTCGACACGGAATTCGCGCTTGCGGTCGACCTGATCGGCTCCGGCCGGATCGACGTCGCGCCGCTGCTCAGCAACACGCTGCCGCTCGCCGAGGCGCGAAGAGCCTTCGAGCTGGCCAGCGACAAATCGCAATCGATGAAGGTGCAAATTGCGTTCGACTGATTATCTCGGCCGCCTCTTCGGCCTCGAGGGCAGGCATGCCTTCATCACCGGCGCCAGCCGCGGGCTGGGGCTTGCCTTCGCGGAGGCGCTGGCCGCGGCCGGCGCGCGCGTCACGCTTGGCGGCCGCAAGATGGAGGAGCTGAAGGCTGCCGGCGATAGGCTGCGCGCCGAAGGCCACACGATATCGGAAGCGCTAATCGACGTCACCGACACCCAGTCGGTCGATGCGGCAATCGCGGCTTCGGAAGCCGACACCGGTCCGATCGACATCCTGGTCAACAATGCCGGCATCCAGCGCCGTGCGCCGCTCGAGACTTTTTCCGACGCCGACTGGGACGCGCTGATGGCGACCAATCTCGACGGCGTGTTCAAGGTGAGCCGCGCCGCGGTGAAGGGCATGATCCAACGCCGCAAGGGCGTCATCATCAACGTCTCCTCGGTGCAGAGCGCGCTTGCCCGCCCCTCGATCGCACCCTACGCGGCGAGCAAGGGGGCGATCACCATGCTGACCAAGTCGATGGCCGGCGAGTGGGGCCAGCACGGCGTGCGCGTCAACGCCATTGCTCCCGGCTATTTCAAGACCGAGTTGAATGCAGCTTTGGTCGCCGACGAGAAATTCTCGACTTGGCTGACCGGCCGCACGCCGATGCGGCGCTGGGGCGATGTCGAGGAACTGGCCGGCGCGGCGGTGTTCCTGGCATCGGACGCCGCGAGTTTTATCACCGGACAGACGTTGCTGGTGGACGGCGGGATCACGAGCGTGTTGTGAGCCTCATTGGCAACACTCAAACCGGCAGGCTTGTCTCCCCCACCGACAGATGCCGCTCGATGGGCGGATCGATCTTGGTGTCCTTCGCGAACCCGGTCAGCACCCTGTCCATCGACAGCTTGCCCGCCCCACTCAGCGCGAGGATGAACATGCCGCCGGCGATGGCGAGATCCTTCTCGAAATGCAGCAGCTCGTTCTGGCTGGCGAAATTGGTGTGGAAGAGACTGGCCGTCATCAGGCAGAACAGGCCGAGCCCGAGCGCGCCCAGCCGCGTCAGGATGCCGAGCGCCACCGACAGGCCGGCGCCGAGCTGCAGCGCGATGGTGGCAATGAGCAGCGGCGTGCCGACGCCAAGCGTGGCCATCGCCTTCTGAGCGCCCTCGAAATGCGTCGCCAGTTGCAGTCCCTCATGCACGAAGATCAGGGACAGAAGCAGCCGGCCAGCCAGCAGGACGACGTCCCTGGCGCGCAGTTTCTCGGCAAGTTCAATCGGTGTCATTATCGGCTCCAATCCTTGGAACAGGTGGCCGTCACGCGTTCGCGTGGACCTGCGCGCTCGAGGTTGAAAGGTCGGAGCCGGCGCGAGGGAGAGGAACGCCGGCTCCGGTTTTCGGGCGCTACCGCCGTGGCGCCCAAAACGTTGTATTGGAGGGGGAGGTCGCCAGGGCTCCTCTCCGGCCGCTTCGCGGCCACCTCTCCCCAACTTTGTGGGGGCGAGAAACGGGTTGAACTACTTCGTCACCTTAGTGTCGATCGCCTGCTTGAGGTCGGAAAGCTCCTCGCAGCCCGACGGGCATAGCTTCTCCAGCGAGGCGAGCTGCTCGTTGGCCTTGGCCATGTCGCCGGTCTCGACATAGAGCTCGCCCAGATATTCATGCGCGGCCTTGTGGTCGGGCTTAAGCTCCAGCGCCTTGGTGTAGTAGGTCAGCGAGGTCTGATAGTCGCCGGTCTTGCGCAGGGTGAAGCCGAGCAGGTTGTAGACGTCGGCCTGCTGGGTGTCCTGGGCCAGGTCGCGCAAATCGGCCAGCGCGCCCTTGTAGTCCTTGGCGTCGATCTTGGCCTTGACGGCTGTCAGGTCCGGCGCGTCGGCGCCTTCGATGTCGTCGACGGCATAGGCCGGAACGGCGATGGCGATGGGGGCCGCGGTCAGCACCGCGATGGCGCCGAGGACCGCGAAAAGTGCGTGTTTCATTGGCGTTGTCGCTCTCTGTTCATGATCTGATTTGAGATCAGATCTGGGTTGGGGTGAAGGCGTAGGCGTTGCCGTCCTTGACGAAGCTGCCTGTGCCGGGGAACGGGAAGTGCGAGCCGCAGATCCGGATATTGTCGGCGATCACCTGGTCGATGATCCGGTGACGCGTGGCGATCGCCGTCGGACCGTCCTGGTCGTAGGCGCCCTGCCATTCGGGATGCGGGGCAAGCAGCGCCGGCACGTACATGGTGTCGGCCGAGACGAGGAACTGCTCGGCGCCGGCATCGACATGGTAGACGGAATGGCCAGGCGTGTGGCCGGGCGCCGCCATCAGGCGGATGCCGGGCACCACTTCGGCGCCGTCGTCGACCAGCTTCCAGTTCTTCCATTTCGGAAAATTCTCGGCGATGCGCTTGCCCGCCGGCTTGCGGCCCTCGGGCAGCTTGGCGAGGCGGCTCGGATCAGTCCACCAATTGTACTCGGTGGCGTTGACGACCAGCTCGGCATTGGGGAACACCGGATCGTTGGTGCCCTTCTCCATCAGGCCCCAGACATGGTCCGGATGGAAATGCGAGATCAGAATGGTGTCGATCGCCTTGTAATCGATGCCGGCGGCCTTCATGTTGGCCGGCAGATGCGTGGCGTTGGCCTGCCACTGGCCAACGCCGGAACCGGCATCCATCATGATGGTGCGGCCGTTCATCTTGAGCACTACGACGGTGAGCGGGATCGGCATGAAGTCGGTGGTCAGCCCCGCCTTGGCGAGCGCCGCCTTGGTGTCGTCGACCGACACGTCCTTGATGAAGGCCGGGTCGTGGGGCTTGCGCCAGATGCCGTCATAGACGGCGGTGACCTCGAGCGAGCCCACCTTGTATTTGTAGAAGCCGACCAGCGGCTCCACCGGGGTTTCGGCGTGGGCCGCGGGCGCGAATTCCAGCTTGCCGGCAATGCCGAAGGCGGCAGCGGCGGCGGCGGATCCGAGCACCATGCGACGTGTCATGTTGAACATCAGAAATCTCCTCTTGTGGCTGCAAATTTGCGTCAGGTTTCAGGCGGTGTGAGAAATTGGCGGAGGGCCCGGTGCGACCCTCCGCCGGCTGCGGAAGCCGGTGCCGGCCGGTCCGACTGAAGACCGGCCGGCACCGGGGAGATCGGGACGTCTGGTCGTTGAACCGGGCGAGGCGTGCCTTCCTCGCACATGGTCAAGACCTTTGGCCTCGACTCCTAGCTCAGCGACCCCAGATGCCTTGGCCAGGCTCATCCGCAGCGATCTTGGCCGCCGGCTTCAAGTCGTGGCGGTCCAGCTTCACGATGGAAGCAGTGGTGGTGGTGTCGACGGCGGCTGCCTGCCGGGCGGCCGTCGAGAAGTGTTCGCTGCCGGCAAAGGCGCTGCCGGTGGCAAGGAGGATGGCGACTGCGGTGAGGGCGATGTTGTTCATATGCGTATTCCTTCCGGGTTGGTTGATGCGTGCCTTGGGAGGATGGCCTCGCTACAGCCAAGACCCGGAAGGCCCGGGCTTTATTCCCGGGGAGCAGAAGAATCTTTTCAGGGCGCGATAGAAATCGCGACCCGTCTGGATGAAACGGGAAGCCGCGGCCAGTTAGCCGGCGTTAAGCATCGCTCCAGTTTTTGGGCTGAAAATAGGCCGCGAAGCTACCAGTGACGCAACTTGAAGCCGGGCCGGAAGTTTAAATTTAAGCACTTCCTGTTAGCCTCAACCGATGGATTTCTATCCGCGAAAGGTATTCCTGTCGAATTGACATGGAGGGGTTTCAATATCGGCCGCATCAGACCGGCCGTTGTCTCTTCCGCCAACTTACCGGCGGCCATCGCTGTTTTCGTGCTTGCGATCTGCGCGCTCTTCGTCGACCAGCAAAACAGAAAAGTCTCCGACCAGCTGATGCGCGCCGAGGTGCTGGCCAAGGTCAACATCATCCGCGCCAAGCTCGAGGGCAACATAAACGGCAACCTGCAGCTGGTGCAGGGCCTTGCTTCAGCGGTGACCACCGAGCCGTATATGGGGCAACAGCGATTTGCCGCGCTCGCCGCGAACCTGTTCAAGGATAAATCACAGCTGCGCAACATTGCCGGCGCGCCCGACCTTGTGATCTCGTTGATGTACCCGATGGAGGGCAATGAAAAGGCGCTCGGGCTCGACTACCGCAAGAATGAAGCACAGCGCATGGCGGCGCTGCGGGCCCGCGACCAGCGCGCCTTGGTTCTGGCGGGTCCGGTAGACCTCGTCCAGGGCGGCCGAGGCTTCATCGGCAGGATTCCGATTTTCGTACCGACAGTGGGCGGCGGTGACCGGTTCTGGGGCATTCTCTCCGCGGTCATCGATGTCGACAGGCTCTTTGCCGCAAGCGGCCTCACCGACCCGGACCTCGATATCGAAGTCGCCCTAACAGGCAAGGACGCGCTGGGCGGCGGCGGCCAGCGCTTCTTCGGCAGCGAGAACGTGGTCAACGGCACCCCGGTGACGGCCGAAGTGGAACTGCCGCTGGGGTCCTGGCAATTGTCGGCGATACCGAAACACGGCTGGCCGGCCACGCCGAAGAACGAGGCCACCTTGTGGGCAACGATGGCGCTGGCCGGCGCGCTGGTTGTGTTGCCCATCCTGATAGCCGGTTGGTTGTTCGGAGAGAGACAGAAGAACTACGCGGAGCTGCGGCGGCTTTCGCAGCGGCTGGAGCTTGCCCTCGACGCCTCGGGCATCGGCGTGTGGGAACATGACCTCGCCACCTCGCAGCTCGTGTGGGATGATCGCGTCAACGAAATTTATGGCAAGCCGGCTGACGGCCGGCCGCGTGGCTATGACGACTGGGCGCTGACCATTCATCCAGACGACCTGGAGCGCGCAAGGAAGGACTTCGACGCAGCGGCCGCAACCCACGGCCGCTATTCCTCGCAGTACCGTCTTCTCCTTCCTGACGGCACTGTCCGCCACGTGCGCACCCGGGCAGGCTTCCTGCAGGACGCCGGCGACACGCCCAAGATGATCGGCGCCGAATGGGACGTGACCAGCGACGTTCTGCTCAATGAGAACCTGGTGCGTGAGCGGCAATTGTCGGAATCGAAGAATGCCGAGCTCGAGACCGCCAAGGCTAGGATCGAACACGTCGCGCTGCATGATTCTCTGACAGGCCTGCCTAACCGCCGTTATCTCGATGAGATGCTCGCCGGGGCGCACGATGATCGCACCGCGCTGCTGCATCTCGACCTTGACCGCTTCAAGCAGATCAACGACACGCTCGGCCACGCGGCAGGCGACGCGATGCTGATGCATGCCTCGAAGGTCATCAAGGCCAATGCCCGGACAGCCGACTTCGTGGCGCGCATCGGCGGGGACGAGTTCATCGTGGTGTGCCGCGGACGCAGGGACGATGAACTCGGCGCCCTCGCGGACCGGATCATCGAAGAGATGCGGCAACCCGTCGACTATAAGGGCCATCAATGCCGGTTTGGGGTCAGCATCGGGATTGCAGCCAATAGCGGCATCGATGCCAAGCAACTGCTGGTCAATGCCGATCTCGCGCTCTACCGAGCCAAGAGCCGAGGGCGCAACCGCTATGAGTTCTTCAACGAAGAGCTGCAAAGCGAGATCGTGAAGACCAAGCAAACCGCCGACGAGATTCTCGGCGGCTTGGAGCGCAACGAGTTCATTGCCTATTACCAGCCGCAGTTCGACGCCAACACGCTCGAGATCGTCGGTGTCGAAGCGCTGTCGCGCTGGCGCCATCCACAGCGCGGCATCCTTGGCCCCGACGTGTTCCTCAAGGTGGCCGAGGAATTGAACGTGGTCTCGCTCATCGACCGCACGATCCTCGAACAAACGCTCGAGAATTTCCAGCGCTGGTCGCTCGATGGGCTCAACATCCCGCGCGTGTCGGTCAACGTCTCGGCACGAAGGCTGGAAGACAAGGATCTCATCAACGGCCTGCGCAAGCTGGCGATCAAGAAAGGAACTGTTTCATTCGAGCTCGTGGAGTCTATCTTTCTCGACGAGCACGACGACCTTGTCGCCTGGAATATCGAGCACATCAAGGAACTCGGAATTGACATCGAGATCGACGATTTCGGCACGGGCTATGCATCCGTCGTCAGCCTGCTCAAACTGCAACCGCGCCGTCTCAAGATCGACCGGCAGCTCGTCACGCCGATAACCGGCTCGCCGGCGCAGCGGCGGCTGGTGTCGTCAATCATAGAGATCGGCAAATCGCTCGGCATAGGAGTCGTGGCGGAAGGCGTCGAGACGATGGAACATGCGCGCATCCTGAAAGAGCTTGGCTGCGACATCCTCCAGGGCTACGCCTTCGGGCGGCCGATGGACGCAACATCCTTCAGGACCTTCGCGCAGTCGCGGGAGTGGCTGGCAGCGGGATAGCGATGCCGACTGACCGACCTGGCATTTGACTGAGCCGTTGCCGGCTGAGAGACCCGTTGGGCAAGCGGGCAAACGTAGGACAGCCCTTGCCGAGAGGGAGACGCGCTAAGCACCGGTCATCAAACTGTCACACCCGGCGGCAATCGCCATGGTAGGTTCGCGCTGACCATCCCGCGACCCCAACGGCGAAGCCGCCATGAACATCGCCCTCCCCGCCGAAGGCACTGATCTCTCGCCCTATCTGCCGGACGAGCACGGGCTGTTCTTCGTCTACCATTTCAAGGCCGACGGTTCCCGCACCACGGATCCCGACGAGGCGCATTGGAGCTGGCGCAGCTACCAGATCACCGATATGCGCGCCCGCCACGAGATCGGCGCCGAGACGGCCCTGCCGGCGCCGGTGCGCGACGCCTTCCTGTCGCCCAGCCATGGCTGTCAGATCGATTTCGAGGACGACTTCCTCTATGGCGACCTGCCGGACCTCAGGCACGATTTCGCGGAGGCGCGCGGACTGACACATTTCCGCTTCGCCTTCAACGACAGGATGCTGGTCGGTGCGCGCAAGCAGCCGCTGGAATCGGTAGACAGGATCCGCAAGATGGTGGAGAGCGGCGCACGGAAATTCCGCACGCCGGCCGAGCTGATCGAGGCGGTGATGGGCCAGTCGCTCGACGGCATGGCGGCCGAGCTCGACAAGATGGGCGACACGCTCGATGGCATCGAGGACCGCATCGTGTGCGATGCATGGCACAATGAGCGCCAGGCGCTGGTCGACGCGCGCCGGCAGCTGGTGCTGATCCACCGGCAGATGGCGACGCTCACCAGCCTCTTCCGCCACCTCGACCATTCGCATCGCAACGAGCTGCCCGACCCGATCAACGACATGGCGACACGCCTCTCGCACCGGGCGCATACGCTGCATCACGACGGCGAGCAGCTGCAGGCGCGCACGCGCCTGTTGCAGGACGAGCTGATGGCCAAGCTAACCGAGCAGTCGAACCAACTCCTCTACATCCTCTCCGTCATGACGGCAGTGCTGTTGCCGACGACCATCATCTCCGGCCTGTTCGGCATGAATGTCGGCGGCTTGCCGCTGGTCGACACGCCGCACGGCTTTTGGGTGGTGACGGCGATCTCCGTCGTCATCGCCGGCATTGTTTACAAGATCGTGCGACGGCTGGGCCGGGTCTGAAGCAATCGGGACTACGCTGTTGCCCGCAGATCCCCCACGATCGTGCCCGCGGCAGCGACTTCGGCTTCGTGGCCGGGTTCGCGCCATGTCTCGGCGAGGCCGGCCGCGTACCATTCACGCATGGCCAGTAGGTCGAGCAGCCGCCGCGGATAGTCAGCCGCCTCACCTTGGAACGTCAGGCCGTAGGACTGCGCCCTGAACGCAATCGGCGCGAAGAAGGCGTCGACGGCGCCAAAACGGTCCCCGGCCAGGAACGGCCCGCCGAAACGCGCAAGGCCATCGTTCCACAAGTCTCCCATGCGGAAGAGATCGTGCTTCAGCGCGGCGGACATCGGCAATGGCTCGACGCGCACGCCGCAACTCATCGGGCAGTCGTTGCGCAGCGCGGTGAAGCTCGAATGCATCTCGGCGGCGGCCGAGCGTGCCCAGGCGCGCGCCTTTGCATCAGCCGGCCAGACGCACGGATGGCGTTCGGCCAGATATTCGACGATCGAGAGCGAATCCCAGACCGTCCAACCGTCATCGACAAGGCAGGGCACGCGGCCATTTGGCGAGAACTGGCTGTAGAGGTCGAAACTCGGCCCGGCCGGGAACGGCGTCAGCCGCTCCTCGAAGGGAATGCCGAGGACCCGCATTAGCAGCCATGGCCGCAGCGACCACGACGAATAATTCTTGTTGCCGATATGCAGAACGTACATCGGCGCCCTCCTCTGTTCGACGCGGTTGCGGACGGATAGCCGTCTCGCGCTTTTGCTTACCTCGCGGGTGCCGCTGGCCGCGCTTCGCGGCCCCTGAACATCGACCAGCTGTACATCGCCAGCGCCATCCAGATCAGCGCGAAGGCGATGGCCTGGGTGGTGCCGAACGGCTCATCGAATATCAGCACGGCAATCAGGAATACCATGGTCGGCGCGATATATTGCATGATGCCGATGGTGGAGAGGCGCAGCAGCCTGGCGCCGAAGGCAAACAGCAACAGCGGCACGGCGGTGATCGGGCCGCAGCCGATCAGCAAGGCCGTGTCGGAACCTATGCGGGAGATGAGATGGTCCTGCCCGGTGGCGATCAGATAGCCGATGTAGCAAAGCGCCGGCACTGAGAGCAGCAGCACCTCGAGCAAGAAACCCTGGCTCGGGCCGATCGGCAGCGTCTTGCGGAAGAAGCCGTAGGCGGCGAAGGAGAATGCGAGCGCCAGCGACACCCAGGGCAGCTTGCCGGCCTCGACGGTGAGCACCGTCACCGCGATGGCGGCCAGCGCGACAGCCGCGATCTGCAAGCGGTCAAGCTTCTCGCCGAGCAGCACGGCGCCGACGACGACATTGACCAGCGGGTTGATGTAGTAGCCCAGCGCGGTCTCGACGGTACGGTCGACCGCGATCGCCCAGACATAGATGCCCCAGTTGACCGAGATCAGCACCGCCGTCAGCGCGGCCATGGCAAGGCTTTTGGGCGAACGGATCGCAGCCTTGAAGTCGGCGGTGCGGCCGGCCCAGATCAGCACCGCCGCCGCGATCGGCACCGACCAGACGACGCGGTTGGCGATCACCTCTGCAAGCGGCAGATGCGCCACCGCCTTCATGTAGAAGGGCAGTAATCCCCAGAGGAAATAGGCGCCAAGCGCCAGAAGGAAGCCACGGCGGCCCTTGGCGTCCTGATCGAGATCGGCTGTAGCGGTGACCATGGCCCAACGCTATGGCCCAGCGGGCCGCACAAGACCATCACAAAATTATGATGGATCAATGGAGTTTTGGTGATGGCTCAGCGGGTTGGGATCGCTTCCTTTCCGTGGCGCCGCATCACAATTCGCCTCGGCCGGTCCGCCTACAGAATTTTCTGTTTGCGATGGCCCGCCGGGAATAATAGGCTCATTTTAGCGCTTGGGGGAATTCTAATATGAAGTGATTCTGGAACCCTTCAATGTCGCGCCTGACAAGTGCCATAAAGAATAGGAAGTATACCTTCTTCCGAGCACAGCTCGGAGTAAGGCGTCATCTGACCGACTCGGTCGCCTATCGGGCTTACCGCGCAACAACCGACATCGATTACTTCTTTCACGTTTTCCCGGACCGAAAACTGATCTATGTGGAAGTACCCAAGGCGGGTTGCACCACAGTCAAGCGACTGCTTTCGATCTGCGCCTACGGAATCAACCATGATGACGATCCCGAGGCATATCATTCGCGTCGAAAATCCGGACTACTTGCCCCGAGCGACGTCGGCGTAAAACTATTCGAATCGCTGCTGCGCGACCCGGAGACGCTGATTTTCTCCGTGGTGAGAAATCCATTCTCCAGATTGCGGTCATGTTATCTCAACAAATTCTATGAGCTCAAACTATCCGACCCGGGAAATACCGGGCTGATCGAGCAATTGATGGGCGACATGACCTTATTGTCCTCGTCCGACATCGACCGAGACCAACTGTCTTTCGACAGCTTCGTCAAAGGCGCCTGCACAACGGCTGCTCTCGGCAAAAACGGCCATTGGAGCCTAATGTCAGCAATAATTCCGAATTCGAGCGACTTCAGAATCGAGATCATAAAGCTCGAATCCTTGGCCGAGGGCTTGAACCCTGTCTTGGCCCGATTAGGCGCTTCGGAGGAAATTCGGAACTCGCTGGCGAAACCGCTCAACCAGTCTGCCCCTACGCCAGGCATTGCATGGACAGGGCCGCTGGTTGATGCCGTCGTGCGGGCCTATGCGGAGGATTTCAGGCGATTCGGTTATGATGCCGATTATCGAGTCGGCTGACGGTTTCGAATCCCCCTACTCCGCCGCCACCAGCCCAGCCATCTCGCGGTTCTTCATCAGCTTGTAGATGATCGAATCCATCAGCGCCTGGAAGGAGGCGTCAATGATGTTTTCCGACACGCCGACCGTCCACCAGCGGGCGCCGGTGGAATCGTGCGATTCGACCAGGACGCGGGTGATGGCCTCGGTGCCGCCATTGAGAATACGCACTTTGAAGTCGGCGAGTTCGAGGTCGACGATCTCGCTCTGGTATTTGCCGAGGTCCTTGCGCAGCGCGATGTCGAGCGCGTTGACCGGGCCGTGGCCTTCCGCGACCGACATCTTCTCCTCGCCGTCCACCTCGACCTTCACGATCGCCTCGGAGACGGTCTTCAGATTGCCGTTGGCGTCGAAGCGGCGCTCGACCATGCAGCGGAAGGAGGTGACATTGAAGAACTCCGGCAGGCCGTGCAGCATCTTGCGGGCCAGCAGCTCGAAGGACGCGTCGGCACCCTCATAGGCATAGCCCTCGGCCTCGCGCTCCTTGACGACGGCGATCAGGGAGTCGAGCCGGTTGTCGTCCTTCGGCACCTCGATGCCGCGCCGCTTCAGTTCGGCGAGGAAATTCGCCTTGCCGCCCTGGTCGGAGACCATGACGCGGCGGCGATTGCCGACGGCTTCCGGCGGCACGTGCTCGTAAGTCGCCGGCTCCTTGGCAAGCGCGGAGGCATGGATGCCGGCCTTGGTGGCGAAGGCTGAGGAGCCGACATAGGGCGCCTGCGCTTCCGGCGCGCGGTTGAGCAATTCGTCGAAGGCGCGGGAAAGCCTAGATATTCCGGTCAGATCCTCAGCCGAAATGCCGGTCTCGAAACGATCGGCGAAGGCCGACTTCAGCCCCAGAGTCGGGATGATGGTGATTAGATTGGCGTTGCCGCAGCGCTCGCCGATGCCGTTCAGCGTGCCCTGGATCTGGCGCACGCCGGCCTCGACTGCGGCGAGCGAGTTGGCCACCGCCTGTCCAGTGTCGTCATGCGCGTGGATGCCGAGATGGTTGCCCGGGATGCCGCCGGCGATCACCTTGCCGACGATTTCGTGCACTTCCGAAGGCTGCGTGCCGCCATTGGTGTCACACAGCACCACCCAGCGCGCGCCGGCTTCATAGGCGGTCCGGGCGCAGGCCAGCGCGTAATCGGGATTGGCCTTGAAGCCGTCGAAGAAATGCTCGCAGTCGATCATCGCCTCCTTGCCGGCGGCCACCGCCGTCTCGACCGAGGCCTTGATCGATTCCAGGTTCTCCTCGTTGGTGCAGCCGAGCGCCACGCGCACATGATAGTCCCAGCTCTTGGCGACAAAGCAGATGGCGTCGGACTTCGACTGCACCAGCGCCGCCAGCCCCGGGTCGTTGGAAGCCGAGACCCCCGCACGCTTGGTCATGCCGAAGGCGACGAATTTCGCGCTTTCCGTCCGCTTCTTCTGGAAGAAGGCGGTGTCGGTCGGATTGGCGCCCGGATAGCCGCCCTCGACATAGTCGATCCCGAACCCGTCGAGCAGCTTTGCGATGGCGATCTTGTCCTCGACGGAAAAGTCGATGCCTGGCGTCTGCTGGCCGTCGCGGAGCGTGGTGTCGAAGAGGTAGAGGCGTTGCTTTGTCATGGCAGTAGCTCGAAATGCCGCGCTCCGTCGCAGTGGAGCGCGAACGTGCGTCACTATTTTCCCGCGAACTTATCCGTCGCCCGGATCAGCCGATCGAGAATCCCAGGCTCGGAATACGCGTGGCCAGCGCCCTCGATGAGGTGGAAATCCGCTTTCGGCCAGGCCTTGTGCAGCGCCCAGGCATATTTCGCCGGGCACGGCATGTCGTAGCGGCCATGGACGATGGTGCCGGGGATGTCCTTCAGCTTCCAGGCGTCGCGCAAAAGCTGCCCTTCCTCTAGCCAGCCGGCATGGACGAAATAGTGGTTCTCGATGCGGGCGAAGGCGATCGCATAGTCGTCCTGGGCGAAAGGATCGCTGGTCTCGGGCTCGGGAAGCAGCGTGATCGTCTCGCCCTCCCAGATGCTCCAGGCGCGGGCGGCCTCCACTTGGCGTGCGCGGTCGGTGCCGACCAGCCGCTTGCGGTAAGCGGCCATCATGTCGCCGCGCTCGGCCTCGGGGATCGGCGCGAGGAAGCGCTCCCATTTGTCGGGAAACATCTCCGAGACGCCAAACTGATAATACCATTCGAGCTCGGCGCGGGTGAGCGTATAGATGCCGCGCACGATGAGCTCGCTGACGCGCTCGGGATGTGTCTCGGCATAGGCGAGCGCCAGCGTCGAGCCCCAGGAACCGCCGAAGACCAGCCATTTGTCGAAGCCGGCCATCTCGCGCAGGCGCTCGATGTCGGCGACGAGATGCCACGTGGTGTTGGCCTCCAGCGAGGCGTTGGGCGTCGATTTCCCGCAGCCGCGCTGGTCGAACAGGATGACATCGTAGAGCTTCGGGTCGAACAGGCGCCGGTGTTTCGGCGAGATGGTGCCGCCCGGGCCGCCATGCAGGAACACGGCGGGCTTGGCGCCCCTGGTGCCGCAGCGCTCCCAATAGATGGTGTGGCCGTCGCCGACATCGAGCATGCCCGACTCGAACGGCTCGATCTCGGGATAAAGCGTACGCAAGGAACTGCCGTGCATCGTCATAGTTTCAGGCCCTGCTGCGGCCAGTTGGCCGTCTCGTGGTCGGGGTGCTGGAAGGAGATGATCTGCTCCTGCCGCCGGTAGAAATCGGGGTCGTCGAGGATCGGCGCCTCGAAGATCTTCTCAACCCAGGGCAGCCGCACGGCGTAATTCACCTGGATCTGCGGCGCGAGATCGGAGCGGTCGTCGAAGGCGCCGATGGCGATCTCGAGCGCGCCCGGCTGGCGGTAGGTCAGCGGCGTGCCGCAGCGGGCGCAGAAGCCACGGTCGATGTTGACCGAGGACTGGAAATAGGTCGGCTCCTCATGGGTCCATTCGACGCCGTCCTTCGGCACCGTCACGAGCGCGCCGAAGAAATTGCCGAACTGCTTCTGGCACATGCGGCAATGGCAGATGGACGGGCGTCCGAGCTTGCCGTGCACGCGAAAACGCACGGCGCCGCACTGGCAGCCGCCGGTTCGAACTTGATCGGTCATGGTCTTTCCTCCGGCGGCCATTGGTCGGTGTCATGGTCTGGATGCTGATAGGAGACGAGCTCGGCGAGGTAAGGCGCAGAGCCGATATCGGCCATCGTGTCCTCGGACGGCAGGTTCGGGATGCCGTCGACATAAGGAAGTTTTGCTTCGATGCCCCACTGGATGGTGGGCGCGATGCCGGTCGGGTCGTCGAAGGCGGCGATCGCCAGCGCTATACCGTCGGGCGCCTCGAAGGTCAGCGGCGTGCCGCATTCCGCGCAGAAGCCGCGCCAGGCGGCGTTGGACGAACGGAAGCGTTTCGGCTCGCCGCGCGTCCAGTCGAGTGTGGCGCCGCGCACCGACACCAGCGGCAGGTAGAAATTGCCGCTCGCCTTCTGGCACATGCGGCAATGGCAGACCGAGGCATCGCCCAACGCGCCTTCGACGCGGAAACGCACGGCGCCGCACTGGCAGCCGCCGGTGTAGATCGGCCTGTTGTCGAGGCTCATCGCTCACTCCGTTTCATGGGCTGCCTTAGGGGCTCACTCCGGGTCATGACAGACCGCCTCGACATTATTGCCGTCGGGATCGAAGACGAAGGCGCCGTAGTAGTTCGGATGATAGTGCGGACGCAGGCCCGGCGCGCCATTGTCCCTGCCGCCGGCGGCAAGTGCTGCCGCATGGAATGCGTCGACCTCGGCACGGCTGCGCGCGGTGAAGGCGACATGCTGGGTGGATTTCGGCTTGTCCTTGCTGTCGCTCACCCAGAACACCGGCCGGTCTCGGCCATAGCCGCCGACCTTGGCGCCGCCGGTATATTCCTGCGGCACCATATAGAGCAGCGAAGCTCCCAACGGCGCCATCGCGTTGTCGTAGAAAGCCTTCGACGCGTCGAAATCGGAAACGGTGATGCCGAGATGATCGATCACAGGACGAGTTCCTCCGTCGATGGCGTGGCGGCCAGCCCGGCCACGATGACGATGTGCTGGCAGACATTGTCGATATCGCGGATCACGTCGTCGTTCCAGAAGCGCAGGATGGTCCAGCCGCTGGCAGCTAGATAGGCAGTTCTTTCCTCGTCCCGCCGAGAGTGTTCCGCATCACCATGCTGGCTGCCATCAACTTCGACGATAAGGCGATGGGCAGAGCAGGCGAAATCGACGATGTAAGGTCCTATCAGCACCTGTCGCCGAAAGCTCATGCCCATCAGGCGGTGGGCGCGCAGCTCGTTCCAAAGTTTCAGCTCGGCATCGGTCATCGCGCGCCGCATCGATTTGGCGTTCGCGCGCTGGCGAACGGGAACGCGATCGTGGCCCATGTTCAGGCCCCCTTCCGCTGTAGATTAGCGAAACCGGACGCGCCGGCTAATCTCCCCCCTTGCGGGGGAGATGTCCGGCAGGACAGAGGGGGGTGCTGTCCCGCCAACGTGGAAGCTCTTAGGGAGTGCTGCACTTTCAAGAAATAGTTGTCGCCAAAGCGGGCAAGCTGAGAGGCTGGAGTTCCTTCACACCCCCCTCTGTCCTGCCGGACATCTCCCCCGCAAGGGGGGAGATTGGCTGTCGCCACGGCCTTCGCCAATCGCACAAGCCGCATCACCGCTTGATCTCCCAGGTCGTCACCCGCGCCCCGGTGACAGGATCCTTGCCGTCCTTCAGCTGCACGCCCTGTGCCAGAAGCTCGTCGCGGATGCGATCACCCTCGGCCCAGTTCTTAGCGGCGATGAATTCCAAGCGTTTGGCGATTGCTTTTGCCACCGCTGCCTCGTCCACCTTGGCCGCGCCGACATCGAATCCCAGGAAGGCCAGCGCCGCTTTCAGCGAAGCGGCTGCGCCATTCCCGGTTTCGCCGCCGGACTCGACCGCCTCGCCGGCAATCTGCGTCAGCCGCTGGAAGGCAGTGTAGGTGGCAAGGTCATCCGAGAGCGCTTCCACCACTTCGGCCGGCAGGTCCTTCGCGGCCGCGGGCGCGAGATCGGCGGCACGCTTCCATTTGCGCAACGTGTTTTCCGCCTCCTCAAGCTTGCGCACGGAGAAGTCGATCGGCTCGCGGTAATGCGTCATCAGCATCGCCAGCCTGAGCACCTCGCCCGGCCAGGTGCGGCCGCCGAGGGTCTCGGTCTCCAGCAGCTCATGGATCGAGTAGAAATTGCCGAGGCTCTTCGACATCTTCTGGCCTTCGACCTGCAGGAAGCCGTTGTGCATCCACACATTGGCCATGACCTTGGTGCCGTGGGCGCAGCGCGACTGGGCGATCTCGTTCTCGTGGTGCGGGAAGATCAGGTCCAGCCCGCCGCCATGGATGTCGAAGACCTCGCCGAGATAGGCGGCCGACATGGCCGAGCACTCGATGTGCCAGCCGGGCCGGCCCCTGCCCCACGGGCTTTCCCAGCCGGGTTCTTCAGGCGAAGACAATTTCCACAGCACGAAATCGCCGGGATTCTTCTTGTGCGCGTCGACCGCGATGCGCGCGCCGGCCTGCTGCTCGTCGAGATTGCGCCTGGAGAGCTCGCCATAGTCCGGCATCGAGGCGGTGTCGAACAGCACCTCGCCGCCGGCGACATAGGCATGGCCGCGCTCGATCAGCTGGCGGATCAGCGACAGCATGTCGGCCTTGCCGTCGGCGCGGGGCGCGACGAACTCCGTCGCCCGCGGCTCGTAGGTCGGCTGCAGGCAGCCGAGGGCCGCGACATCCTTGTGGTACTGATCGGCGGTCTTTTCGGTGACCTTGCGGATCGCATCGTTCAGCGACAACTTCCCGGCCGCGATCTCGCCGCCGAAGTCTCGCAGGGCCCTGGCGTTTATCTTGTCGTCGACATCCGTGATGTTGCGCACATACGTGACGTGCTTTTCGCCGTAGAGTTGGCGCAAGAGGCGGAAAAGCACATCGAAGACGATCGCCGGCCTGGCATTGCCGATATGGGCAAAGTCATACACGGTCGGGCCGCAGACATACATGCGCACATTTTGCGGGTCGATCGGAACGAAAGGTTCCTTGGTCCGCGTAAGCGTGTTGTAGAGGCTGAGGCCCTTCGATGCGTCAGACATGCGTGCCCTTCCGATCCCTTAGACTTGGATGGAGCCTCGCCTGCGCCACGGCGCAAAACAGGCTCCAGCCTGCTGGCCGGGGCGTTTTTTCCGATCTGGGAAAAGATGAGGCGAAAACGTCCGGACCAGCGCGAGGCTAGCCAATAATGCAAATGCCACAAATGGCGAAAGACGTTTTCATGGGCGGCTTTATCGCGCCGGCGGGTGTTGCCGTCAAGTCGCTCGGCCTAGGAAAGATGTCGTTGGATCACAGGTAAAGACGGGGCGAAACATTTTATTAAACATGTCGGCACAGTGATGAAACATTCGCCGGCTAGACCGCCCGGTGTCACGATTTGGACGGAATCAGCCGCCAAACGCTGAACACGAAACCGTTACCAGGGGAGAGAATCATGGCTCGCAGCAAGCAGGAACAGATCCGACAAACGCAGCCCGCGCTGGCCACCCACTACCGCGCGATCGGCCCGGCGGCCATTGTCGCCGCCCTCCTCCACACCGCGAAGAAGAAGAAGCCCGCGCAAAAGATCATCTCGCCGCGCGCCGCCTGAAACGGCGCGACCGGCGCGGCTCCGACGATGGGCGCGCCGACGATGAGGGCGCCAGAGAGCGCCCTGGAGATGAAGGCCCCAAAGCAGCCCTTCGAGGCACGCAGCCTTCTATTGGATGGTTTGACGCAATTCCGAACGGAAAACCGCTCCATTCCCGGAATTGCTCTAAAATAGGCTCATCTGGTTTTCGTCCGCGCCAGGCTTCTGGCGCCTGGGCTTTTCGGCTTGCGGCGAAACGATGCCGCGCTCCTGGATCTCCGGCCCGGTGTTTCCGACCCTGTTGACCAGGTCGGAAACCGGTATCGCCTCGAAGAAATCCGGCTCGGCGGGCTTCAGCATATCGAGCACGTGGCGCGGCTCCTGCGTGCGGCAATCGAGCCAGCGGGCGAAGTCGCGTTCCTCGATCATCACCGGCATGCGATCGTGGACATGGGCAATGCCGGCATTAGCCTCAGTCGTGATGATCGCGCCGGTGTCCATCTCGGAACCGCCGGGCTCGGAGTAGGTCTCGATCAGGCCGGCGAAGGCGACCACGCCGCCGCGTCGCGGGCGGATCCAGTAGGGCTGCCCCTTGGCCGAACCCGATTGCTGCCACTCATAGAAACCAGATGCCGGCACAAGAGCGCGGCGGTGGCGCATGGCGGTCTTGAACGAGGCTTTTTGCAGCACATTCTCCGAGCGGGCGTTGATGAGCAGCGGAAACGCCTTGGTGTCCTCGACCCAGGCCGGAATCAAGCCCCAGCGCACCAGCATCGCCTGGCGGTCCGGCAGGTTGGAGCCGGGCCCCCGCGGCGGGCCGGCAAGCGCCATCAGCACCGGCTGTGACGGCGCGATGTTGTAGCGGGGCGGAAATCCCTCCAGTTCGGCAAGGCCAAGGAAGGCGGCGGTCTGGTGCGGCGTGGCGGTCAGGGCAAAGCGTCCGCACATGGATCTGGCTCTTCGATTGACGGTCCATGAAAGTGGCGATGGAACCGCCACGCCGCAACGGCTAAAGCTGGATTCGCCCAATCGGTCCACAAAAGCCTGCAGAAAGATCGGAATGCATGGAACAGCGCAAGATCATACCGGCCGTTTCCGTCGCCGTCGTGCGCGGCGGCACCGTGCTCCTGGTCAAGCGCGGCCGGGCGCCGTCGCAAGGGCTCTATGCCTATCCCGGCGGCAAGGTCGAGCCGGGCGAAACGCTGGCGGAGGCCGCCGCGCGGGAGTTGCGCGAGGAGACCGGAGTTGAAGCCATCGACTACCGCCCGCTGCGCGACATCCATATCGACGGCAGCGGCGAAAATCACGCGGTCAACTATCTGTTGACGGTGTTCGGCGCCGCCTATGCCGGCGGCGAGCCCGTGGCAAACGACGATGCCGAGACCGCGGCGTTCTACACGCTGGCGCAAATGGCTGATATGCCGCTTGCCGGCGACGTGTTCTCGGTCGCCGAGGAGTTGCTTGGCCCCGCGCGACGCGCCACGCGGTAGCATCCAGAATGGCCTTGCAGGGGACAAAATGTTTCGCCACAAAGCCTTGTCCCTTCTTCGCAAGGCCCCGATGACCCGCGCTTCCCCTCTTCTCGCCGCGTGCCTCGCCGTCGGCATCGCGGCCTCGCCGGCTCCGGCGCGCGCTGCCGAGGCGCCGTTCGAGCCAGGGCTGATGCGGCTGGCGGAAGTGCTGGGCTCGCTGCATTTCCTGCGCAACCTGTGCGGCGAAAAGGGCGACCAGTGGCGGGTCGAAATGGAAAAGCTGCTCGAGTCGGAAAATCCGGACCCCGACCGGCGCGCCCGCTTCATCGCCTCCTTCAACCGCGGCTACCGCTCCTTCAGCGGCACCTATACACGATGCACGCCTTCCGCGACCGAGGCCATCGCCCGCTACATGAAGGAAGGCGAGACGCTGTCGCGCGACATCGCCTCCCGCTACGGCAATTGAGCCCGGCTCGTCCGGCAGCAATGTTTCACGCAGTTTCTTGTGGCAATCGGGCGCCAATGTGGCGTGCCTTATTGTCTCCTGTCCCGCTCTGGTGCAATCATCTGTTGCGGTTCCGCAACAGTGTTAATGAAACGTTAGCTCGCGATTGCGGAATTAACTCAAACTGAAGGTTTTGATGCCGCAAGCCGGCCTAATCGGCTAAGCTCGGCATCGATTGAGCGAAGTCTCGCCGAGAATGTGAATTTCGACCCTAAAAATGTCGTATTTACAATGACTTAATTGAGACTGCGGACGAACTGACAGCCCAAGCCGGATCCACTTTGGATCGCCGCTTGCAGTAAGGTGGACATCGCAATGGAACATGGTGTCAGCGACATCGACGCATTGGTCAGGGAAGAAAAACGCCTGACCGCCGTTGAGAGCCACAGCGAGGCATGGGCGGAAGGCCTGTCGGCCGGCATCGAGCCGGAAATCATCGCCGAGGCGGCGCTGGAGACGGCTTTCGGCGAGATGTTGCGCGCCAATGGCGAGACCTCGGCGCTGGCGCTGCTCGACCGCATGCGGGAAAAGGTGATCGCCGGCGCCTTCGAGCCCGAACGGCTGAAGCACTAGAGCGCGTCGCGATCTTTCAGATTCGCTCCATGCGCTTTAGGTTTTTGATTTTTACGCATGTCTTTATCCCGAAACCGGTTCCCACTTTCGAGAGACATGCTTTGGTCATCCGTTTTGACAGCGACTTTTCGACAGTGACTTTTGACGAGGGCACGCCGTTTGGGCATCATGCCCATGCGCTTGACCATTCAAGGCGCCGCCCGGACTAGAGCATGATCCCGAAAAGTGGGAACCGGTTTTCGGAAAAGGTCATGCTCCAACAAAAGGTTAGATCAGGAGGACGGTTCAACGAAACGTCATCCTGATCTGGGCCGTGTAACAATGGAGAGGCAAGCGGTGAGATTTTCGATGTCAGGCCGGCCGCGCGGGCTGACGCTCAACATCCTGATCGCCGCGTCCTGCCTCGCGCTGCCTTTGTGCCTCGCCAGCACGCCTTCCTACGCACTGAGCGAGATCCAGCGCGAGGACCTGCCTTCCCCGGTGACCCCGCCCGCCAGCGGCGACAGCGCCGCGCCCGGCGCGACCGTGCCGATGCCGGAAGCGCCCGGCTCCAAGCCTGCGGACAGCGACCAGCCGGCAGACGACACCGACAAGTCGGAGCCGGAAACGCCGCCCGCCAATGGCGGCATCACCAGCCCGCGCGCCGATCCGGACGCGCCGCCGCCGGCGGTCGTCTACGACCTCAACACGCTTCCCGAACCGGTCAAGCGCATGCATGGGCTGATCATCGAGGCCTGCCGTACCGGCGACATCGAGAAGCTGCGGCCGCTGATCGGCAAGGGCGATTCCATGACCCAATTGTCGCTGGGCGATATCGACGGCGACCCGATCACCTTCCTCAAGGGCCTCTCGGGCGACGGCGACGGCCAGGAGATCCTCGCCATCCTGGAAGAGGTGCTTTCGGCCGGCTATGTGCATGTCGACACCGGCACGCCGCAGGAACTCTATGTCTGGCCGTATTTCTTCGCGCTGCCGCTCGACAAGCTCGATGCCAGGCAGCGCGTCGAATTGTTCAAGCTGGTCACGGCCAGCGACTATGACGACATGAAGCAGTTCGGCGCCTATATCTTCTACCGCGTCGGCATCACGCCGACCGGGCAGTGGCTGTTCTTTGTGGCCGGGGATTAAGGCAGATAACTCATCCCTTCCCGACCTGTGGCCAGAGCCGGGTTGCCTCCGCTCGCAAAGCCGAAATGGCGTCGGTTCCGGCAGCCACATCCATTTGCAGAATGTTGGCCGCATCGCGTAGCTCGTCTTTGTCTCGGAGCTTGTCTACGACCCAAATGACTTTGCGATGGATGTCGGGGCCGTAGGCGGCTTGCGCCTTGTCGAGGGCTTCGGTTGGGATTTGCCGATACGCTCTAACCAGCATCCCAAGATCGAAGGCATCTCGGTATGCGACAGCACGATCCTGGGATCGATCGGCATTCGCCAACAGCTTCTCCGCGAACATATCTGCAGGAACAAGGGCTGGTATCCCAAGATCGTCGTCAAAATGACCACGCAAATCGATGCGGCCCTCCCGGACGACTTCGAACCGGATAGTTTGTTCCCTCAGGCGCACCACTGTCCTTAGGCCGTATTGGTCGACCTGGAAGTCCCGTACAGCTTCGACGGGCTCGGGAAAAAAGGCTCGAACGCCGAGTTCCGATGCTCTTGTCCGCAGCTCGCGGTAGCCGCTGGCGTCGGCGCAAAGGAAATCCAGATCCAGTGACCGGCGATACTCGCCAAGTTTCATGACGATGGCCGTGCCTCCGCCAAACCAGCATTGGTTCGCTGTCAGAAAGTCGCGATCCATCAGTCCGAGGGCTTCGGCGATAATCCTGTGTTCCGGTTTTCCGAACGCCTTCATGATCTCTACCCGCAATGTTCCCATCTGGCGCAGTGGTTGCACGCGTCGAGGACAGGAAGATGGATTATCACGATGTGGTCAGAAGGATGCCGTGGCCGAATTCGTCAGCCAACTTCATGATAAGCAGCTTCTCACGTGCCGTAAGGCGCTTTTGATCGACAAAGCGCCAGTTGCGCTCGTAAAGCGCAAAGGCTTCCTTGGCGGGGATGGGGCGTGCGACATCGCGGTTCCAGGCGAGCGCTTGAAGCTCCGGAAACTCTGCAGGAATGATCGGCGCGATGTTCTCGGTCACAGCGCCTACAAGATAATACAGAGCGCTTAACAAATCCAATTCTTGGCAGGGCTAGGCCGGCAGCGCCTCGGAGAACTCCACCGCCCTGCCCTGACCGGTTGTCGCGATCTCACCTTCCCACATCACGCGATTGCCGCGCAGGATGGTGCCCACCGGCCAGCCGGTGACCTCCCTGCCGTCATAGGGTGTCCAGCCGGCCTTGGAGCCGGCCTGGGCGTTGGTGATGGTCTCGCGCCGCTTCATGTCGACGACCGTGAAATCGGCATCGTAGCCGGCGGCGATGCGGCCCTTCCTGGCCATGCCGAAGATGCGCTGCGGGCCGTGGCTGGAAAGATCGACGAAGCGCTGCAGCGTGAGCCGGCCGGCATTGACGTGGTCGAGCATGACCGGCACCAGGGTCTGCACGCCGGTCATGCCCGACGGCGAGGCCGGATAGGGCTTCGCCTTCTCGGCCAGCGTGTGCGGCGCATGGTCGGAGCCAAGAACATCGACGATGCCTTGATGAATGCCATGCCAGACGCCGTCGCGGTGGCGAGCCGCGCGCACCGGCGGGTTCATCTGGATCAGAGTGCCAAGCCTGGCATAGTCGTCCGCCGTCAGCGTCAGATGATGCGGCGTCGCTTCGCAGGTCGCGACATCCTTGTGCTGCTCGAGGAAGACGATTTCTTCCGCAGTCGAGATGTGCAGCACATGGATGCGCGCGCGCGTCTGCCTGGCGATGCGCACCAGGCGCTCGGTGCAGCGCAGCGCTGCGATCTCGTCGCGCCAGATGGGATGGAACGACGGATCGCCCTCGACGCGCTCGCCGAGCCGCTCGCGCAGGCGGAATTCGTCTTCCGAATGGAAAGCCGAGCGGCGGCGGGTGTTGCGCAGGATCGAGGCGACGCCTTCGTCGTCCTCGACCAGAAGGTCGCCGGTCGACGAGCCCATAAACACCTTTATGCCGGCCGCTCCCGGCAACCGTTCCAGTTCGCCGACATCGCGAGCATTGTCGCGCGTGCCGCCGACCCAGAAGGCGAAATCGCAATGCATGCGGCCGGTGGCGCGCCGCACCTTGTCGGCCAGCGCCGCCTCGCTGGTGGTCAAAGGATTGGTGTTGGGCATTTCGAAGACGGCGGTGACGCCGCCCAGCACCGCCGCGCGGGAGCCGGTCTCCAGATCCTCCTTGTGCTCCAGGCCGGGCTCGCGGAAATGGACCTGGCTGTCGACGACGCCCGGCAGGATGTGAAGGCCGGTGCAGTCGATGGTCTCGCCGGCCGAGGCCCGGCCGAGATCGCCGATCCGCGCGATGCGTCCGTTCTTTACGCCGATGTCGCGCCGGCCCTCGCCGTCATGGTTCACTACCGTGCCGCCTGTCAGGATGAGGTCGAAGGTGGTTGCCATGGGCAGGTCCAATCTCTTGCGGGGGGAGTGTGGCCGGCTTACGTAATGGCCGAACGTTTTGCAAGATCAGGCCGACTTTCCCTCATGCCCTTTACCCAGCTCAACGACCGCGCGCTCATTTCCGTATCAGGCCCCGACGCCGAGCATTTCCTGCAGAACATCCTCACCACCGATCTCGATACGCTCCCGCACGGCGAGGCCAAACCCGGCGCGCTGCTTTCGCCGCAGGGCAAGATCCTGTTCGATTTCCTGATCTCGCGCGCCGGCGACAACGGTTTTCGGCTCGACTGCCGGGCCGACATCGCCGACGACTTCGTGCGCCGGCTGATGCTTTATCGGCTAAGGGCAAAGGCCGAGATTGCCAAACAGGATCAGGTGGTTGTCACGGTCGCGTGGGGCGATGATTCAACCGCCTCATCCTCCGATTCAACGGTGCTTGCCGACACGCGTTTTCGCGATGTGGCGGTGAGGCGTACTTATGGCGGCGGGGCAAAGGACGGTGGCGATCCTGATGGCTGGAAAGCCCTCCGCATCGCCAACGGCGTCGCCGAAAGCGGGAGCGACTACCAGCTTGGCGACGCCTTCCCGCATGACGTGCTGCTCGACGAAGCCGGCGGCGTCGGCTTCAAGAAGGGCTGCTATATCGGCCAGGAAGTGGTCTCGCGCATGCAGCATCGCGGCACCGCGCGGCGCCGGGTTCTGATCGCATCGGCTGACGGCCCCCTGCCCGCTTCGGGAACCGAGCTCACCGTCGCCGGCCGGCCGGTGGGCGCGCTCGGCTCGGTTAGTGGCGGCACCGGACTTGCCATTGCCCGCATCGACCGGGTGAAGGCGGCGGTCGATGCCGGCGAGGCGATCCTGGCGAGCGAGGTTCCGGTTACGCTCGCTATCCCCGCCTGGGCGAAGTTCAGCTTCCCTGAAGGCGCGGCCAGCACGGAGGAGCCCTGATGGCGGCCGACCGGGCCGGCGCGCCGCCGCGCGCCTGGCAACGCATGCTGTCCGGCCGGCGGCTCGACCTGCTCGACCCCTCGCCGCTCGACATCGAGATCGCCGACATCGCGCATGGGCTCGCCCGCGTCGCCCGCTGGAACGGCCAGACCAGCGGCGATCACGCCTTTTCCGTCGCGCAGCATTCGCTGCTGGTCGAGGCGCTCTATGGCGAGCTGGCACCGCAGGCCACGGCGGAGGCGCGGCTCGCCGCGCTGCTGCACGATGCGCCGGAATATGTCATCGGCGACATGATCTCGCCGTTCAAATCGGTAATGGGCGGCTCCTACAAGGATTGCGAGCTGCGCCTGCAGCGCGCCATCCATCTGCGTTTCTCGCTGCCGGCGGAGCTCGCCGCCTCCTTGCGCAAGGATATCAAGCGCGCCGACCAGATCGCCGCCTATTTCGAGGCGACGCTGCTGGCCGGCTTCTCGACGGCGGAGGCGACCGAGTATTTTGGCCGGCCGCGCGGCTTCTCCGCCGACCGCTTCGACTTCACGCCAAAATCCGTGACCTGGGCGCAAACGGCTTTCCTCAAGCGTTTCAAGGTACTGGAAGCCAAGCGCCAGTCTTCGTTCGTCGCCAATTCGGCCATTTAAAAGAACGCTAAATTAACCGGCTACCAGGAGAGTATAGCGTTCGGTCACGGTCCGAAGGCGTGCTCATGCCTGGGGTTCATGTCAAGACGACTTACACCGCCGGCAAGCGAAGAACGGCCGCTATCGGTCCGGCACGGCGGATTGCGGAAGAATTACGGGCCCAGAACGAGCGCTTCGCGGCGGCGGTCGAGAACATGTCGCATGGGCTGTGCATGTTCGACGCCGATGAGCGGATGATCATCTGCAACAGAAACTATATCGATCTCTTCCGCCTCGACGCCAAGGTGGTGAAGCCTGGCATCCGATTCTTCGACATTCTGCAGCACAGTGTCGATGTCGGCGTCGCCTCGCAAAGCGCCGAAGAACTCCATGCTATCCGCAAGCCCTATATCGACGGCGCCAGGCCTTCGACCTATGAGGAAGTCCTGTCCGACGGGCGCATCATCGTTATTTCGCATCGGCCCATCGCCGTCGGCGGCTGGGTTTCGATCTATGAGGACGTGACCGAGCAGCGGCGCGCCGAGGCGGAGCTGAAGGAGCAGCACCGCCGCTTCGACGCCGCTTTGGCCAACATGTCGCAAGGCCTGCTGATGTTCAGCGCCGAGGGCTGCCTGATCGTCCGCAACCAGCGCTTCCTGGACCTTTGCAACGCAAAGGCTGCCGATTTCACGCTCGGCATGACGCACCGTCAGATGCTTGAGAAACTCGTGGCTCTCGGCATCTTCGTGCCCGTTGAAGTCGACATCGAGGTGGAAAAGGCGAAGGCGGCCCTGGAAGCGGGCCAGCCGCGCTCGAGCTATCGAGAACTGGTCGACGGCCGAACGCTCTTCGTCCTGCGGCGGCCGCTCGCCGGCGGCGGCTGGGTTGCCACGTTTGAGGACGTGACTGAACGACGCCGTGTCGAGGAGCGCATGACGCATCTTGCGCATCACGACACGCTGACCAACCTGCCCAACCGCTCGATGTTTCGCGAGAAGCTGGACCAGGCGCTTGGCGAGGCCAAGGCCAAGCCGCTGGCGATCCTCTCGCTCGATCTCGATCGCTTCAAGGCCGTCAACGACACATTCGGCCACCCGGCCGGAGACTGGCTGCTGAAATGCGTCGCCAAGCGGCTGCAGCACGCCGTGCGCGGCAGCAAGGACGTGGTGGCCCGCTTCGGCGGCGACGAGTTCGCCATCATCCAGTCCGGTATCAAGAGCGCCGCCGACGGCGAGAAGCTCGCCAAGCGCATCGTCGAGATCGTCGGCAAGCCCTATCGCGACAAGGGCCGCGAAATGCATGTAGGCGTGAGCCTGGGCATCGCGCTCTATCCCGGTGACGGACATGATGCCGACACGCTGCTCACCAATGCCGACATGGCGCTCTACCAGGGCAAAAGCGAAGGTCGAAACGTCTATCGCTTCTTCGAGGCGGGCATGGATGCGCTGATGCGCGAGCGCCGCGCGCTTGAAGCGGATCTGGAAGCAGCCGTTTCCAAGCGCGAGTTCGAGCTCGATTTCCAACCGATCCTCAACATCGGCTCCGGCGAAATTGTCGGCGCGGAAGCCCTGATGCGCTGGCGCTCGCCATCGCGCGGCCTGGTGTCGCCGGAAAACTTCATCGCCGCCGCCGAGGAGACCGGACTGATCGTGCAGCTCGGCGACTGGGCGCTTCGCAAGGCTTGCAGCGTGGGCGCCCATTGGCCGCCTGAGATGCGCATGGCCGTCAACGTCTCGGCCGCGCAGATCAAGAGCGGCGGCTTCGCCCGCAGCGTGATCTCGGCGCTCGCCTTTTCGGGCCTGCCGGCCAACCGGCTGGAGCTCGAAATCACCGAAACGGTGATGATGGACGAAAGCGACGCGGTGCTGAGGACGCTCAGCCAGTTGCGCGGTCTCGGCGTGCGCATCGCGCTCGACGATTTCGGCACCGGCTATTCCTCGCTCGGCTATCTCAGGCGCTTCCCCGTCGACAAGATCAAGATCGACCGCTCCTTCATCCGCGACCTCGACAGGCGCGATACGGCGGCGATCGTGCGCACCGTGATCGGTCTCGGCGCCGAGCTCGGCATAACCGTCACCGCCGAGGGCGTCGAGACCGAAGCGCAGCTCGACATGCTGCGCAAGGCGGACTGCGGCGAGGCGCAAGGCTATCTGATCGGCGTGCCGGCCAAAGCGGCCGACATGAGCCGGCTGCTGCATTCGCAGGCGCTCCTGCGCCAGTCAGGTTGATGTGCCCCGTCTCTCTTAGGCGTCGGTCGCCTAGCGCAGCGCCCCGATATATTTCTCGTGGAAGCTCACATAGCCGGGCTCGACCACCTTGAGGTGCCGCTCGATCAGCCGGTGGAATTCGGGCAGCTGGTGGAACGGCACGCCGGGATGGGCGTGGTGCTCGGCATGATAAGGCATGTTCCAGGCGAGCTTGCGCACGAACCAGTTGGTCAGCGTCGTGCGGGTGTTTTCCAGCATATTGGCGACGAAGGGACAGCGGCCGTGCTCGGCCAGCAGATAGAGCCTGAGAAATGGCTGCCCGAGCAGCGCCGGCACGATCCAGACAGTGAGCAGCACCGACGCCTTGAACCAGACCGCAAGCGCCAGCAGGACGACATAGAAGGCGATCATCGCCCGCGCCTCGACCTTCACCTTCGGCAGACCCCTGGGCGGCACGTAGCTGTCGCGGCAGCGCCCCATTGCATTGGTGTAGAGGGTCTTGAAGTGGCCCCACCACACCGGCAGGCCTGAGACGTGGACGATGTATTGCCGCATTGTCTCGGGCTTCGGGAAAGCCAGCTCCGGATCGTTTTCCGGATCCTGAGTGAAGCGGTGATGGGCGAAATGGAAGTAGCGGAACCAGTCGGCCGGCAGCGCGATCGTCAGGCTGCAGAAGCGCGCGACCACATCGTTCAGCCATTGCGTTTCGAATGCCGTCCGGTGCACGGTTTCATGCAGCAGGGTGAACAGGAAGACGATCAGGATGCCCTGCGGCAGCATCAGGACCGGCCAGAACGGCACTCGTGCGCCGATCAGCGCGCCAAGGACGATGATCGCCCCGAGATGGAGCGTGAACTGGAGAAGGCCCGGCCGATTCGATTTGCCAGTCAGCCGGCCGCGCTCCTCATTCGTCAGCGAGGCTATTACGGAGCGATGGTCGACGGTTTCGTGATGGTCGATTGCGTTCATGCAGCCACAATACCCAGAAAGAAACCTTTCGAAAAACGAGGACTTCGGCGAAATAGATAAGGTGAACTTATCTATTGGATTGTCATGGTCGCCCTTCCCTCCTTGCGCGGACTTCAGGCCTTCGAAGCGGCGGCGCGCACAGGCAGCTTTGCCGCCGCCGCGGAAGAACTGTCGATCTCGGCCGCGGCCGTCAGCCAGCTTATCCGCACCGTCGAGGAGCAGATGGGGCGAAAGCTATTCCACCGGGTGAACCGGCGCGCGGTGCTGACCGAGGCCGGGGTGGAGATGCTGCCCAGGCTCAGCATGGCCTTCCGGGAGATCGGCAGCGTCGCGCGCGATGTCGGCGGCGGCACGTTCCGGCCGAGGCTCGTCATCTCGGTGCCGCCTTCCATGGCGATGGGCTGGCTTTCGGAACGGCTCGCCGGCTTCGTCGCATCCCATGGTGCCGCCGATATATCGCTCAGGGGCGACGACGATTCGGTGCCCTTCGATCATGAATTGATCGACATCCGCCTCTCCTACGGCCCGCACTATCGGGAGCATCCGACCGAGGAGATCGTCAGGGACGCCGTCTATCCTGTCTGCGCGCCGACGCTGGCCCGAGCGACCGTATCCGCCGGCTTTGCGGGCCTGCCGCTGATCCACACCGATTGGGGACCGACCGGAGCGTCCTTTCCATCCTGGCGCAACTGGTTCGACGCGGCGGGAGGCGAACCGGGCCGCGCGGCGCAGCGCGGCCTTTCGGCCAACTCCTCGCGTGCAGCGCTCGATCTCGCCATTTCAGGCCTGGGCGTGGCGCTGGCGCAAGGCATCTATTGCGCGCAAGCGCTGGAGGATGGCAGACTGGTGCGGGCCGCCGGACAATCCCTGGAACTGCGCCAGCCCTATTGCCTCACGATCCCCGAACGCAGCGCAAGACGCGATATCGTTGCCGCGTTCCGGGAATGGCTGGTCGAGGAATGCGTGCGCGCAGTCAGGTCTCCGGCGCTGCTAGCAACGCCAGGCTGACGGCAGCAGGGCATGCCCGTTCACAGGTGCCCGGCAAGCGCCGCGACCATGTCCTTGCTGTTGGCCACGGGAATGATTTCGAACTCGACCAAATCCGCCCATTCGATGACCCAGCGCTGCAGCACCGTCGCATCCTCGGCCTCCACCAGCATGAAGCAGCGGCTCATATCGCCGGCGATCCAGCTGTGATGCACGACAAGCTCATCCGGCTTCAGCCGGCCCTTGTCGCGGAAGCGGCGGTAGATCTCCTTGCGGTCCGCGCCGTGGAAATCCTCGATCACGAAGAACAGCATTTTGTTCCCTCAAATCAGGCGACTACTTCTCCGGCCGCTCCAGGCGTTCCAGGAACCACTGCGTCAGCCGCACCCAGAGCTCGTCTTTCTCGCCCGAATCCTCCCAGCCATGATCGAGGTTGGGGTTGTCGTTGACCTCGATGACGAAGACCCCGTCCTTGGTCTCCTTGAGGTCGACGCCGTAGAGGCCGTCGCCGATGCATTTTGCCGCCCGCACAGCCGTTTCGACGACATGCGGCGGCGTCTGCTTCAGCGTGAAGGTCTTGATGCCGCCCTGGTCGGGCTTGCCGCTGGCCTTGTGGTTGACGATCTGCCAGTGCTTCTTCGCCATCAGATAATGCACGGCAAACAGCGGCTGGCCGCCGAGCACGCCGACGCGCCAGTCATATTCGGTCGGGATGAATTTCTGCGCGATCAGGAGATCGGAATCTTCCAGCCATTCGGTCGCGAGCTTGGTCAGCTCCGCCATGTTCTCGCATTTCTTGACGCCGCGCGAGAAAGACGAGTCCGGGATCTTCAGCACCAGCGGGAAGCCTAGCGTCTGCGCCGCCACTTCGAAGTCGGAGGTGCCGGCAATCATCACGGTCGGCGGCACCGGCACCTTGTTGTAGGTCATCAGCTCGTTGAGATAGACCTTGTTGGTGCAGCGGATCATCGAAAGCGGGTCGTCGATCACCGGCATGCCTTCCTGCTGGGCGCGGCGCGCGAAGCGGTAAGTGTGGTTGGAGATCGAGGTGGTCTCGCGGATGAACAGCGCGTCGTAATTGGCGAGCTTGGCGAGGTCCTTCCTGGTGATCGGCTCGACCTCGACGCCCATCTTCTCGGCGATCCGCGCCCAATAGCGCAGCGAGGAAATTTCCGACGGCGGCAATTCCTCATGCGGATCGACCAGCGTCGCGAAGGTATAACGCGCCGGCGTGCGGCCCTTGGTGTCGCGCCATTCGCGGTTGGTGTAGGTCTCCAGGCATTGCAGGAAGAGCTCTTCCTCGTCCTCGGTCATGCGGGCGAGCGGCAGGAAGCCGATCTTGCGGATCGAGGCCCATTCGGCGCTGTCCTTGATGTGCACCTCCAGCGCCGGCGCGCGGAACCAGTCGAACAACAGCTTGGCGAAACGGTCCCACACTTTCGACGGGCCGATGCCGAAGAAGATCGCGACCTTGGCCGGAAAAGTCCCGCCGAGGTCCTTGCGGCATTTGTTCAAGGCAAGCTCGAGCTCCGGCAGGGCGTGCTCGTAAAGCTTGCGCTCCGACAGGTCGATCATGGTCTCTACCGTCGGGATCACCCTATGGCCGCGCGAGCCGGCGAGCAGCGAAGCGTAGTAGCCGCGGCTCTGGTAGCCGTAATTGTTCGATAGGTTGATCACTTTCGGCCGCTGGCCGCGGAACAGCGCCGGATGCGCGAGATAGTCGCGGTTGGTGATGATCTTGTGGGGTGTGGCCACCTGATCGAGATCGTTCTGCCTGCCTGTGAGGATTACCCACGTCATTGTTCAGCGTTTTCCCAGAGTGATGGCGGCGCGCAAGCCGTCGCGGCCGAACTGCGCCATGTTCATGAAGATGTCGTAGGGCACTGGAATGTTCGCGGCATCGAGGATGGTTTCCTGCCTTTCATCCTCGACCCAGGGGTCGTGGATCAGGATATGGTCGCCATCGTCGCCGATGGCCAGCACCCAATGCGGCACCTTCTTGCCGAACATAAGGAAGCCGCTGACCAGCACCAGCACGAGCTTGCCCTCGCCGAGGGCTTGGCGGATATCACCGATGCCGAATGAACGGTAGTTGACGGGGATGCCGTAAAGTTCGGCGCGGCGGCGGAAATCGACCTGGGCAAGCTCCATCACCCGGCGCTTGTCCTCGCTCCTCACCGACTGCAGGAACAGCGCGCCATAGAACGAGACGAATATCTCGGCGGCAAGCCCGCTCTCATAGCCGGCGACCGCCAGGCCGAAGGGCTCGCAGCCGCCCGGACCCGACATCATGAAGACCGTGGTCGCCTCGCGCCACAGGCGGATTTCCATGACCGGGTCGGGCACGAAGCCCCGGTCGAAATTCGCCATCGCCATCATCAGGCAGCAAGGACCGCAGGTGAACTCGCAGGTCTGCTGGTAGAACGGCACCTTGGTTGCCGTGGGCGTATCGCCGCGCAGCGTCTTTTCGTAGCGCAGCGCGGTCGCGCCATCCTCGTAGTAGTCGGGCTCGCGGCCCAGTTTCCGATAGCCGGCCTGCTCGTAGATGCGGATGGCCCGATCATTGTCCTCGCGCACTTCGAGGCGCAGCAACAGACGGTCGTGCTCGAAGGCCGCCTCTTCCGCGGCCGCGAGCAGAAGCCGGCCGATACCGAGCCGGCCGAAGAAGGGACCGACAGCGATGGAATAGAGCCGCGCCACCCCGCTGCCCTTGCGAAACAGCACCACCGCATAACCGGCGACCCGGCCCTCGTTCTCAGCCACCAGCATCTCGGCGGTCTCGCGTTCGATGAACTGGCGGAAGGAGCGGCGCGAGAGCCTGTCGCCCTGAAAAACAGCCTTCTCGATGGCGGCGAGGTCATCGACGTCTGACGCGCGGGCCTTGCGGATCTCGGCAGGCATGCGGGCTTGGGAGAACCTCGATTGGGTTTAAGAAACGGCCCCGGTGGATGCGTCGCGAATACTGGCCGAAGCGCCAGTATTCATCAAGCGCTATCGCTCCTTGATTAGGGCCGAATTGTGACAGTTTCCGCGGCGGCAGCAAAGGCTCGATCGTTTGAACAGAATTGCTGTTCAAGCGACTGCCGGCCGCCGAAAAACGCAGCCGGTTCAGCTCGATATGCCGGCCACGAGCTGGCCATAGGCGCTCTTTGCGACGTCCGACAGGCGCTCCGGCGGCAATGAGCCGACGACCGCGCAGGCGTAGCCCTTGTCGAGCCAATAGACTGCTTCCGGTCCGCCCGTCTCGGCCGCGTAGGTGCCCTTCGATGTCTCCGACGAGTCGGCGGTGACGTAGAGCGAGATGCGCTCGCCCTTGGCATCCTCGTAGAGCAGCATTGCCGCCTTGCCTTGCTCACCAGCCGGCAGGAGCCGGCCGCCGACCAGCTGGAAGCCCTCGGCCGCAAGATCGGGCGCGACCAGCTTCAGCCCGACACGGTTCGACAGCCAGGTCTGGAGATGGTCCTTGTCGCTCGCCGGGACTTCGACGGCGTGGCGATTCTCGGCAGCGTAGGTGACATGGGCGGCGATCGCCTGCTCGGCGAGCTGATCGTCGCCTTCGCCGCCACGGGCGATGCTGTCGACACCGGCGATATAGCCGCCAAGCCCGCCGACCGCGAGCAGCACGGCCGCGGCAGCCGACAGCCACCAGCGCGAGCGCCAGGCCGATGCTTTTGCGGGCGCCTCGCCAAGCACGACCTGCCGCAGCCTCGCCGGCACCTGCTCGTCCATCACGCCCGCGAAGGCGGCGCGCATGGCGGCGCGGTCGGCAATGTAGCGCGCGGACTTCGCCTTCATCTCGGGATTGGCCTGGAGCCAGGCATCGTAAGCCATGCGCTCCTCGCCTGGCAGCTCGCCGTCGAGGGCCATATGGATATCGCGTTCGGAAAAATCGCGGCGGGTCATTTCTCGACGATCCTTATCGAGCGGCGGCGCGATGTGTCGTCGAGCAATCCTCGCAGTTCCTCGCGGCCGCGCGCGATGCGCGACATCAGCGTGCCGGCCGGCACGCCAAGGATGTTGGCGGCCTCGGCATAGGAAAAGCCCTCGATGGCGACCATCACCAACGCCGCGCGGCGATCGGGGCTGATCGCCTGCAGGGCATCCATGATCTCGCGCGACGCGATGGTCTCGACCTGATCGGCGGGCGCGGCTTGGGCCTCGCCGGCTTCGAGAGGCAGCATCGCCGCCTCGCCGCGCCGGTTGACCTTGCGCATCTGGTCGATGAACAAGTGGTGCATGATCGTAAACAGCCACCTCCGGGGGCTTTCTCCAGTCTGCCAGTTGTCGAGCCGCACAAGCGCCCGCTCCAGGCAGTCCTGGACAAGGTCGTCGGCGGAATCGCGGTCGCGCAGCAACGAGCGCGCATAGCGCCGCAACCGCGGTATTTCGCTCAGGATCGCTGCCTTCTTGTCGTCCATGACCGCTTGTTTCGTGGTCGCTTTCCGTCCCGATAGAACGCGCCTTCCCGGCGCGGTGCAAGCAGTCAGCGCGAAGCGGCCGAACCGCTGCGATTACCCAAGCACGTGGATAACGATGATGCAGGCCCACTTATTCCCGGCTATCCATTTGTTTCCTGCAAGTTTCCAGTTTTATCGCGCGCCGCCCGCGTCAGCAGCCTCTGGTAGAACAGGCCGATGCCGATCAGCACGGCGCCAAGGCCGATGAAGGAGAGCGCGCGCAGCACGCCTTCCAGCTCCGACATGTCGAAGAGGAAGACCTTCACCACCGCGACCGCGATCAGCACCGCGGAGGCGATGCGCAGCACCTGCGATTTCAGCCAGACGCCGGCGGTGAGCAACGCCACGCCGATGACCAGCCACAGCGCCGAATAGGTGTAGGTCTCGAGCTGGCCGAGCCCGCTCCACAGGGCGATGAACTCGCCCTTGAACAGGCGGCGCACCGAAAGTGTGGCGTAGGCGAAGGCAAGCAGCGCGGCAATCAGCGCCAGCATGGCCGCATACCATCGCGGCCGCTTGTCGCGGACATAGAGCGCCAGCGCGCCGGCGGCGATGGCCGGCAGCAGGTAGGCTAGGAACAGAAGGTTGAACACCGGGATCGTGCCGGTCGACTCGTCCGTCAGCAGCGGGTTCAGCACCACGAAATGCTGAATGGCGATCAAGCCCGCCGAGATCACGCCGGCGGCTATCGAGCCATAGCGCAGAACCGAGCTTGGCGAGCGCATGTCGATGGCGACCAGTATGGCGCCGGCGCCGAGCGCGATCAGCGTGTAGATCGCTTGCTCGGCAAGCGTCACCGCACCGGTGTCGATCACGCCGCCATGCATGGCGTGGCGCACCAGCATGGCGATGGTGAGCAGCGCGAACAGCGCCGAGGCCGCCTCCATGGCAAGGCGCGGCCGGCCGTTGGTGGTGCGGGCGAGCTGCCAGGCGGCGAAGCCGAAGGCGAGCGCCGGCACGCCATAGCCCGGCAGCAGCCAGTTAAAGACCGGCGTCCTGGAGAGAAACGCCGCGCCGACAATGGTCGGATCGAAGGCGACGCGGCCAAGCACGGCGACCGCCGCGCCCACCGAGATCCAGCCCAGCACAGGGTAAGACCGCCAGCGCGTGGCCAGCGCCGGCAGAATGGCGGCGATGCCGAGCAGCACGGTCGTCCAGCCCGAGCCAAAGGCCATATGCAGCATGAGCAGGCCGGCGACGCCCGCGCCGCCGAGCGCGAAGGACACTGCCGGGCCGCCAACCAGTGGCGGCTCTTCGGCGCGCGCGATCCATTCGCCGCCAGCGGCAAAGGCCAGCAACAGCAACAGCGCCGGCAGCGCGTAGCCGAGATCGCGGTCGATATCGCCGAAGGTCAGCCACAGCGCGGTGAGCACCACCAGCGGAGGAATGACGCCCCAGGCTGCCCAGCAGGCCGCGCGCCGCGACGCGGCGGCGGCGAAGCGGTGCGCCGCCCAAAAGCTGGCGGCGAAAAAGATCAGGCCAAGCGCGATGCCGATGCGGAACGTCAGCGCATCGGACGACGCCAAAGGCTGGGCGTCCAGTCCGACATTGAGCGCATCGGCGCCGATGGTGGCTGGCGGGATGATGCCGAGATAGATCAGCACAGTGGCGATGCCGGCGGCGAAGACCAGCGGAAGCGCGCGCGGCCGGTAGAGCGCCACCGCGACCAGCGCAGCCAGCAGGACGGCGCCATGCAATGCATCGCCGGCGCTGGCAAAAGCCGGATCGACTGACAGGCCCACCGCGCTCAGGGCGATGAAGAAGCCGGGCACGATCGATGGCCAATCGAAACCTCGGGCCGCTTCGTCGCGGCCAGCCCTCAAGAACGGGGCGAGCCAGACCCAGGCAAGCACCGCCAGCGTCGCCAGGCTGATGAACAAGACGGCGGCGAGGTTCACATCCGGCGCGTCGACCATGTAGAGGATGGTCCAGATGCCGGTGCCGGCGAAAGCGGCCGCCATGAGCGCCTTCCAGTCGCGGATGCGGGCGGTCGCCGCGCTCGCCGCAAGCACGATCGCCAGATAGACGAACAAGGCCCAAGGATTGGGTGCCTGCGATGCGACCAACGCCGGCGTGACCATGGCGCCGACGAGGCCGATGCCGGCCAGCGCCAGGCCATGCACCAGCGAGGCGCCAATGGTGGCGACGCCGATGACACCAAGCAGCGCGAAGGCGGTCGCGGGCCCGATAAAGCCATAGATGCCATGCGCCGCGTAGACCGTGCCGAACAGGATGAAGGCGCCGGCAGCCGTGAGGATCGAGGGGATATAGGCGCCGGCGGCGCCCTGCACCGGCACCCTGAAGCCGGTGCGGCGGATGAATTCGGCGCCGGCAATCAGCACGACACCAAGTATACCGGCCATGGCCAGACGCACGCCTGGGCCAAAGATGCCGGCCTCGATGGTGTAGCGGATCAGGAACAGGCCGCCCAGCGCCAGCGCGATGCCGCCGACCCAGACCGCCCAGCGCGTGCCAAGCGCCGTCTCCACGTCTGTCTGGCGTGCCGCCTTGGCGGGCGCGAGCGTCTCGGCCACAGTGGCGGGTTGCGCCGGTTCGATCGGCCTGGCGGATTGCGCCGCGGCCGACCGGGCCTTCGTCCAAGGTCCAGCTGCGGCTTCGCCTTCAGCGGCCTCGGGCTTTGCGACGATCTCTTCGGCCACGCCGTCGGCCAACGGCGCGACAGGCGCCACGGCTGCCTTGATCTCATCGGGAAGACCTTCCTGCGCGGCGTCCGCCTTGGGCGCGGGCAGCGAAGCTCCCGACTGCACGAGGGCGCGCAGGACGCCGAGCTCACGCTCGACCAGTGCAATGCGGTTCTGCTGTCGGGACACGATGACGAAAAGAGCTATGACGGCGGCAATGGCGATCAGGCTGAAAAACATGGCGGTTTCCCTCAAAACCAGACCAGTCGTGGCCACCAAATGCGGCAACGAGACCACCGGCGCAAATCAGCGTCTTGCCAGTTAACAAGATCGGACCGGCTAACAAGATCGAGCATGTTTCGCGGCCGATTGCCAGCAACTTGCCGGTTTATCCGCTATCGGGCCGCCGACATTGCCCGCATGGCCGGCGAGATCGCGCGACGTCGCCCGCGAAATACTCGTGCTATTCTCGCGCGATCAAAAGGAATGCCGTGAGGTGACCGATGCCGCAGCGAAGTGCCGGCCTGCTGGTCCACAGACACAGAGCCGGTGTGTTCGAATTCCTGCTCGTCCACCCAGGCGGTCCGTTCTGGGCACGCAAGGATGAAGGCGCGTGGTCGATCCCCAAGGGACTGATCGGCGACAATGAGGATGAGCTCGAAGCCGCCAAGCGGGAAGCCGAGGAGGAGCTCGGCGTCGCCATCGACGGCAACTTCCGGCCGCTCGGCAGCTACAGGCAGCCGGGCGGCAAGATCGTGGTGGCATGGAGCGTCGAGGCCGATGTCGACACAAACGCCATCAGGAGCAACATGTTCACCCTGGAGTGGCCGCCGAAATCGGGACGCATGAAGGAGTTCCCCGAAGTCGACAGAGCCGGATGGTTTTCGCTGCCCGAAGCCGGCGTCAAGATCCTGAAAGGCCAGCGCGCCATGCTCGACGATTTCCTGGAACGGCGCGGCGCCAACTAGGCGTCTGCCCCGCTCCCGGCCTCACCAACCGCCTTCATCGCCGCATGATGCCGGCGCAGCGCGGCGAGGAAGCCGGCGCGGGCGTCGGGCGGCTCGAGGCCGCGCGGCTCGTAGACATGGCGGGTGAAGAAGAAGCCGCTCAGCCGGAAGGCGTCTTCCAGTGCCGCCGCATCGGCGCGCAGGCCGGAGCCGCGCTGCAGAAAGGCCGGCAGCGCAAGCATCTTGTCATGCCAGGGCGAGCCGGCTTCGCGCGACACGGCGCGTCCGGATTTCGGCGAGACATAGGCGAGATCCTGCCTTGTGCCGGTCGCCGCGCATTGGCTGAGGTCGAGGCCGAAGCCCAGTTCGTCGAGGATGAGCAGCTCGAAGCGCGCCACCAGCTCGCCCGCCGCATCGGCATCGCCCAGATGGGAGATCATCACGGCAAGGGCCTCGTAGAGGCCGCCATGGGCGTCGCGCTCCGGCAGGAGCCTCAGATGCGCGGCCATGGTCTGCAGGCCATAGACGGCGACCGCGCTGTCCATCAGCCGCGCGGCATTCATCTCGATCGCCTCGGCCTGGAAGACGCCGAGATGCTCATCGAGCCTCGCCCGCCACAGAAGGTCGACGCGGTTGCCGGGCTGCAGCACCGGCTGCTGCTTGCGCGAGCGCCCTCCCCGCACAAGGCCAAGATGGCGGCCATGGGTGCGCGTCATCACCTCGAGGATGGCGCTGGTTTCGCCATGCCTGCGGGTGCCGAGAACGATTCCCTCGTCGCGCCATTCCATGGATCGAGCTTTTCACCCGTTGCGGGGCGAAATCAAGGTTTCGACACGCCGGGCTCGATCTGTGCTGACATTCTCTGTTTCCGTGTCAGGCCCAGCGGCAATGATCGGCAAGCACCTCGTCGATCACGTGGCGCTGCCTATCCGCCTCGGCCTGGTTGGCGTCGTGGCCGGCGACGGTGATCAGCGCCTTCCACAGCGCCCAGCCGCGGCCGCGCGCCCAGGTGGCGTCGTCGGCGGCGATGCGGGCGCGGAAGGCCTCCCGGCTTTCGCCTTCGAAGAAGGTCCACGCGATCGCCAGATCGCAGGATGGATCGCCGACGCCCGAGGTGCCGAAATCGATGACGGCGCTCAGGCGGCCGTCCTCGACCAGAAGATTGCCCGAGGCGACATCGCCATGAAACCAGACCGGAGAGCCAGACCAGGTGGCGGCAAGTGCGGCTTCCCAGACGGTCGTGGCGGCTTGTGCGTCGATCCGCCGTTCAAGCGCGGCGATGGCCTGCCTCGCCTCGCCGTCATAGACGGTCAGCGGCCCGCCGCGGTGGAAATTGTGCTGGCCGGGCGCAGGCCCGTCCGTCGGATCGATGCCCCTCAATGCGACAAGGAAATCGGCGAGCGAAACGGCGAAGACGTTGAGATCGGCGATGCGGCCGCTCTTGGCCGTCTCGCCCTCGATCCAGCGATAGATCGACCAATGCCAGGGGTAGCCTTCGGCCGGTTCGCCCATGGCCAGCGGCGTCGGAATCGGCAGCGGCAGTAGGGGTGCCAGTTTCGGTAGCCAGCGCTGCTCCTTCTCGACCTGCAGCGAATAGGCGGCCGCGCTCGGCAGTCGGACCGTCATCTCGTCGCCAAGATGAAAAGTGCGGTTGTCCCAGCCGCCGAAAGCGACCGGACTGACCGGCAGGTCCAGCCATCGCGGAAACTGCGTGTCGACCAGCCGTCGCACGAGACCTGTATCGATCGTGATCTCTGGACTATGCATGTCGCAGACCCTTACGGACCTTCTAGGCGACAAGCATCAATGGGGAAACTCCAGCCCCATCTCGCGGTAGCGCTCGGGGTCGTCGCCCCAGTTCTCGCGCACCTTGACGAACAGGAAAAGGTGCACCTTCTGCTCGAGGATTTCGGCGATCTCCATCCGCGCGGCCTGGCCGATGGCGCGGATCGTCTCGCCCTTGTGGCCAAGCACGATCTTCTTCTGGCTGTCGCGCTCGACATAGATGACCTGCTCGATGCGCACCGAGCCGTCCTTCTTCTCTTCCCATTTCTCGGTCTCGATATGCGAAGAATAGGGAAGCTCCTGGTGCAGCCGCAGATATAGTTTTTCACGCGTGATCTCGGCCGCGAGCTGGCGCATCGGCAGGTCGGAGATCTGGTCCTCCGGATAGTACCAGGGGCCGGCGGGCAAGGTCTCGGCGAGATAGCCGAGCAGGTCCTTGCAGCCGGAGCCGGTGAGCGCGGAGACCATGAAGGTGCGCTTGAACGGCACGCGCTCGTTCGCGGTCGCGGCCAGCGCGAGAAGCGTCTCTGGCTTGACGCGGTCGACCTTGTTGAGGACGAGCAGCATCGGCTGGCGGACGTCCTTCAGCCGGTCGAGGATGGCGTCGGCATCGCCCTTGATGCCGCGCTCGGCGTCGATCAGAAGCACCACGACATCGGCATCCTTGGCGCCGCCCCAGGCGGTCGTCACCATCGCGGTGTCCAGCCGCCGCTTCGGCTTGAAGATGCCTGGCGTGTCGACGAAGACGATCTGCGCGTTGTCATGAGTGGCGATGCCGCGCACGATGGCGCGGGTAGTCTGCACCTTATGCGTGACGATCGACACCTTGGCGCCGACCAGCTGGTTGACCAACGTCGACTTGCCGGCGTTGGGCGCGCCGATCAGCGCGACGAAGCCGGAGCGCGTCGCGGGAACTTCAGGGGTTTCATTTTCTGTCATGCCGCGCTCCATACGCCTTCGCGCAGCAAAAGAGTAGCCGCCGCGGCCTGCTCGGCCTCGCGCTTGGAGCGGCCGCTGCCGGTCGCCGGAGCAAATGAGCCGACCTTGACGCTGACGGTGAACAGCGGGTCGTGGTCCGGTCCCTCGCGGCCGTCGACGCGGTAGGCCGGCACGGCGCCGGCCGCGGCCTGGTGCGCCCATTCCTGCAATTCGGTCTTGGCGTCGCGCCGCGCTGCGCCGATCGCCTGCGAGCGCGGCTGCCAATAGCGGTGGATGAACGCGCGCGCCGCCTCGAGGCCACCATCCAGGTAAAGCACGGCAATCAGCGATTCCAGCGCGTCGGCGCGCAGATTGGTGCGCTTGCGCCCGTCGAGATTGCGCACATCGGAGCCGGCGCGGATCAGCTCGGGCAGGCCGATCTCCTCGGCGATGTCGGAGAGCGCCTCGGCATTGACCAGCGCGTTGAGACGCAGCGACAGCTCGCCCTCGGCTGCATCTGGAAAGGCCGCGAGCAGCATGTCGGCGACGACAAGGCCGAGAACGCGGTCGCCCAGGAACTCGAAACGCTCGTAGTCGACGCCGGCATGGGTCGAACGCGCGCTGGCATGGGTCAGCGCCCGCTGCAGACGCTGGCGATCGGCGAAGGCATGGCCGGTGCGCGGGGCAAGCGCCTCGGCAAGGGCATCGGCGGTCAAACGCTTGCTGGCCGCCATCGCTCTAGTGGACGAAATGGAACAGGCGATCGGCACGCATCAGCGACGGCCACTTCCAGATCTCGAGCGGGCTTGCCTTGCCGGCGATCGAGAAGAAGATGAGGTTGGCGCGGCCGACCAGGTTTTCGGCAGGAACAAAGCCGACGGTGAAGCGGCTGTCGGAGGAATTGTCGCGGTTGTCGCCCATCATGAAATAGTGGCCGGGCGGCACGGTCCATTCGCGGGTGTTGTCGCCGATCGAATTGGGCGTCAGGTCGAGCGTGTCGTAGCTGACACCGTTCGGCAGCGTCTCGCGATAGACGTCGACGGGCTGAGGCACTTCGGTGATGTCGGGATTTTCGATCTGGCCGGTCTTCACGCGCGGCACGCCGACGTCGTTGATGAAGAGCTGGCCGTCCTTCATCTGGATCTTGTCGCCGGGCAGGCCGATGACGCGCTTGATGTAGTCGACCGAGGGATCCGGCGGGAACTTGAACACCACCACGTCGCCGCGCTTGGGCTCCGAGCCCCAGATGCGGCCGGAAAAGATATCGGGGCCGAACGGCAGCGAATAGCGCGAATAGCCATAGGCCCATTTGGTGACGAAGAGATAGTCGCCTTCGAGCAGCGTCGGCCGCATCGAGCCGGACGGGATGGAGAAAGGCTGGAAGAGCAGCGTGCGGATGACGAGCGCGAGCAGCAGAGCCTGGATGATGACGGAAAAGGTCTCCCCAAGCCCGCCGGATTTCTTCTGCGATTTTTCAGCCACGCTCATGTCGTCCTCGATTGTGCGATGTTGGTATAGAGTCTCGGCGCGCGCTGAGCAACGTCATGCCGCTCGTGGTCAGATGGAATCAATGTGGCGCTTGTTCGGCGGGCACCGCCTCGATAATCACAAAGGCTTGAGCAAGCGGAAAATCATCGGTGATGGTGAGATGGATCAGCGCCCGGTGGCCCTTCGGCAGTATCTTCTCCAGCCTGGCGGCGGCGCCGCCTGTCAGCGCCATGGTCGGCGCGCCGCTCGGCAGGTTGACCACGCCCATGTCGCGCCAGAACACGCCCTCGGCCATGCCGGTGCCCAGCGCCTTGGCACAGGCCTCCTTGGCGGCGAAGCGCTTGGCGTAGGAAGCCGCGCGGGCGGCGCGTCTTTCCGACTTGGCCTGCTCGACCTCGGTGTAGATGCGCTGGACGAAGCGCTGGCCGTGCCGCTCCAGCGATTTCTCGATGCGTCTGATGTCGATGAGGTCGCTGCCGATGCCGATGATCATTGTGCCGGCATTTCCCGTCCGCCCTGCCGCAACTTCTTCTCAGCGCGCTCGGCCATGCGCTTCCTGCGCCGCTCGCGAAACACGGTCATGCCCCAGCGCGTGACGCCGTAGAACAGGAGGCCGAAGATCAGGCCAAGCAGCACCGCACCGATCAGCATCGGCTCCAGAACGGGTGCCCAGAGCTTGTCGAAGGAGAGCTTGTGCATCATTTCACCGAGATGCTCGGGCGGCCCATGCCTCGGCAAATGCTGACGCAGGATCAGTTTGCCGGTTTCCCACGATGCGCCCCACAGCAGCGGAGAGGTCAGCGGATTGCCGAAAAACACGGCGCCGAGCGCCGCCGCGACCAGATTGCCGGCGATCATCCAGCAAAGCACCGCGGCAACCACGAAATGGACGCCAAGCGGGAAGAAGGACGCAAAAACACCCGCCGCCACGCCCGCGGCAACGGAATGCGGCGTCGCCTTCAGCCGCAGGATGCGCTTGGAGAAATATTGCACGGAACGCGAGAACGAGCGGCGCGGCCATAGATAAGTACGCACCCGCTCAAGGAGGCCATCAGGCTCTCGGCGTCGAAAAAGCACTCTGTTCCAGTTCCCGGTCCAACACGCGCTGCCCCTGCCCACCGGGAAGCGCCGACATATCTTGCGCTTCGAGGGCGCAGAAAGGCAACAAGTCTCTGATATAGCGACGGCAAGGCCGCACAACAACGAAACGCCGCCGCGATTGTCTGCCGCAGGCTGTAACAAGGCCCGCATTCTGGCGAAACTGAGGAAAGAAAGACAACATGGCCGTCCGCACGATGACGGCGGCGGCGGGATCGACTGATAGATTGCGCATCGGTTCAGCGGCTCTCATCCGACCGCAGCAGCGGTACAGCCAGCCAAACGTCGCGTAGTCTGTCTTGAAAAGTCCTACGGCCGCCTGAAGCGGTCATGAGGGATTTCCGCGGTCGCCGTGATCTCGATCAACAGGTCGGGATGATAGAGGCGAACGACCTCTACAGTGGTCGTAACTGGAAATGGCTCAGCGAAAAACTGCTTGCGAATTTCCCCTGCGGCCATGAACTTCTGTATGTCCGTGGCGTACTGGGTCAAGGATATGATGTCGGCCATCGTGCCGCCAACGGACGCCAGAACGGCCTGAATATTCTCCAACGTTTTGCGGACCTGTGCCGGCATATCGTTCTTGCCGACGACTTGCCCTTCCTTGTCGAGCGAAACCTGTCCCTTGAGATGGACGATTTGGCCCACCCCTTGGATCTTCAGCATGGAGAAAGCGCCGAATGGCTGCCAGATTTCGGAGGGATTGAAGCTTGTCGCCATGTGAGCTTTCGAATTTGGGCTGGCCAAGTCTATGACCGGTATTCGCTGACCTCGACCAGATTGCCGTCGGGATCGCGGAAATAGACCGACATCATCGGCCCGCGCGCGCCGGTGCGTTCGACCGGACCGACTTCGACCGCCACGCCATTGGCTTGCAAGCTGGCCTGGACTTCGGCAAGCGGCACCGCCGCCACAAGGCAGAAATCGCCGGAACCCGGCGTCGGCGCCTTCGCCTTCGGCTCGAAAGTACGGCCGACCTCATGCAGGTTGATCTTCTGCGAACCGAACAGAAGCGCGGTCGGCCGGTTCGGCTCGTCCAGGCGCCGCATGTCGAGCACGCGCTGGTAGAATGCACAGGTCGCTTCGACCGAGCGGACCGTCAGCACGAAATGGTCGATCCCGGCGATCATTGTAGAGGCCTCAGATGTTGCGGCTTCCCGGCTTGATAGCGGGGATGGCGGCGAGCTCGGGCGGCAGACGGTCGGGCGGATAGGCCGGCACCTCATATTCGGCAAGCGCGATCAGCGGCACGCCGACATCGGTCTTGCCGGCCGAGCGGTCGATGATGCAGGCGGCCGCTACGACCTCGGCGCCGATCTCGCGCAGGCAGTCGATGGTCTCGCGGATCGACAGGCCGGTGGTGACGATGTCCTCGACGATGACGACGCGCGAGCCTTTGGCGATCTCGAAGCGGCGCAGCCTGAACTCGCCCCCTTCCCGCTCGACCCAGATGGCCGGCGCGCCGAGGTGGCGCGAGGTTTCATAGGCCGGGATCAGGCCGCCGATGGCCGGACCGACGACATAGTCGATCTTTCCGGGCACCGCCTTGCGGATCTTCTCGGCCAGCGCCTTGCACAGGCGCTCGGTCTTGTCGGCATGCATGAAGACGCGGGCCTTCTGGAGGAAGACCGGGCTGCGCAGGCCGGACGTGAGGATGAAATGACCTTCGAGAACGGCGCCGGCCTCGCGGAAGATGCCCAGCACTTCGTCAGTGTTCATGTCGTCCCCCGTTCAATCTTCATCTAGCCATTCACGCGCCGCGCGTCGCTGACGCTCGAATTGTCCTTGAGCTGCGACAGCAGCCGGTTGAGATGCTTCAGGTCCCAGACCTCGAGATCGATCAGCATCTCGGTGAAATCGGGTGCCGTGCGTATCATGGACAGCGTGTGGATGTTGGCGTCGTTGGACGCCACCACCTGGGCGATGTCGGCCAACGAACCCGGCGCATTGATGGCGGTGACCGAGATGCGCGCCGGGAAACGCTCCTTGGTGCGCTCGTCGATATCCCAGCGCACGTCGATCCAGCGCTCGGGCTGGTCGTCGAAGGCCTGCAGCGCCGGCGACTGGATCGGATAGATGGTGATGCCGGTCCCGGGCTGGATGATGCCGACGATGCGGTCGCCGGGCACGGCACCTTCCGGCGCGAAGCGCACCGGCAGGTCGCCGCGCACGCCGCGGATCGGCACCGCGCCGTCGCGCGGCTGGTCCTTGTCCTTCCGCGCGGCCCGCGTGCCGGGCATCTGGAACAGCATGCCGGCGGCGTTGCGGATCTTGGACCAGCCTTCCTCGCGCTGCTTGGGCGGCGCGACCGTGACGCGCTCGTCCTTATAGTCGGGGAAGACCGCTTTCATGACGTCGGTGGAGCTCAGCTCGCCGCGACCGACGGAGGCCAGCACGTCCTCGATGTCCTTGCGCGCCAGCCGGTGCAGAACCGGCTTCAGGCTCTCCTTGGTGAAGGTCTTGCCGGCGCGCTCGAAGGCGCGTTCGAGGATGCGGGCGCCGAGGCCCGAATATTGCTTGCGGATCGCGTTCTTGGTGGCGCGGCGGATGGCGGCGCGCGCCTTGCCGGTGACCACGACCGATTCCCAGGCGGCGGGCGGCACCTGCGCCTTGGAGCGGATGATCTCGACCTCGTCGCCATTCTTCAACTCGGTCATCAGCGGCATGATGCGGCCATTGACCTTGGCGCCGACGCAGGTGTCGCCGACATCGGTGTGGACGGCATAGGCGAAGTCGATCGGCGTGGCGCCGCGCGGCAGCGCGATCAGCATGCCTTTGGGCGTGAAGCAGAAGACCTGGTCCTGGAACAGCTCCAGCTTGGTGTTCTCGAGGAAGTCCTCCGGATTGTCGCCCTCGGCCAGCTGCTCGATGGTGCGCCTGAGCCAGGCATAGGCGTTGGTCTCTTTGGAGATCGCATGGCCGGCGCCGTTCATCTTGCCGCCGGTATCCTTGTAGATCGAATGGGCGGCGACGCCGTATTCGGCGATCTTGTTCATCTCCTTGGTGCGGATCTGCAATTCGACGCGCTGGCGCGACGGGCCGACGATGGTGGTGTGGATCGAGCGGTAGTCGTTCTGCTTGGGCGTCGAGATGTAGTCCTTGAAGCGGCCGGGCACCATCGACCAGGTGGTGTGGATGGCGCCAAGCGCGCGGTAGCAGTCGTCGACCGAATCGACGACGACGCGAAAGCCGAAGATGTCGGAGAGCTGCTCGAAGGAGAGCGCCTTGGCCTCCATTTTTCGGAACACCGACCATGGCTTCTTCTGCCGGCTCTTCACGCTCGCCTTGATGGCGTGTTTCTCGAACAGGCCGGACAGCGCCGTCTCGATCTCCTGCAGGACGCCCTTGTTGCGCTCGAAAATCTCGGCAAGCCTCGCGGTGACGGCGCGATAGGCCTCCGGATTGATGTAGCGGAAGGCGATTTCCTCGAGTTCCTCGCGCATGCCCTGCATGCCCATGCGGCCGGCGAGCGGCGCATAGATGTCCATCGTCTCCTCGGCGATGCGCAGGCGCTTGGACTCGGGCATATGGTCGAGCGTGCGCATGTTGTGCAGGCGGTCGGCAAGCTTGACCAGAAGGACGCGGATATCCTCCGAGATCGCGAGCAGGAGCTTGCGCAGGTTCTCCGCCTGCTCGGCCTTCTTGGAGACGAGGTCGAGCTTCTTCAGCTTGGTAAGGCCCTCGACAAGCTTGCCCATTTCGGGGCCGAAGAGCTCGTCGATCTCGGCCCTGGTCGCGGTCGTGTCCTCGATCGTGTCATGCAGCAGGGCAACGGCGATGGTCGCCTCGTCCATATGCATCTCGGTCAGGATGGCGGCGACTTCGAGGGGATGCGAGAAATAGGGATCGCCCGAGGCGCGCTTCTGGTGGCCATGCTTCTGCATGGCATAGACGTAAGCCTTGTTGAGCAGCGCCTCGTTGACGTCAGGCTTGTAGCGCTGCACGCGCTCGACAAGCTCATACTGACGCATCATGGGCGGGATCTCGCGGTGCTGAAATGATTGATGCGCCGCACTGGCGTGCGACGCATCTCATAGATAGCCACGAAACCTAAGATACGGAAGTCCTGGATGGTTGATCCAACCTGGACAAAAGCTCTTAGTAGTCGTCGCTCTTTTCCGGCGGCACCAGGCCTTCGATGCCGGCGAGCAGGTCTTCCTCGCTCATGCGGTCGAAAGCGATGTTCTCCTCGGCATCGTCGGCGTCGGCCGCGACGGCGGTCGCGCCGGTCTGGTCGGTGATCGCCTCGCCCTCGGCTTCCGGCTCGTCGACCTCGACATGCTTCTGCAGCGAGTGGATCAGGTCTTCCTTGAGATCGTCGGGCGACAGCGTCTCGTCGGCGATCTCGCGCAGAGCGATGACCGGGTTCTTGTCATTGTCGCGCGGAACGGTGATCTGCGCGCCCTGGCTGATCTGGCGGGCGCGATGACCGGCGAGCAGCACGAGTTCAAAACGGTTGTCGACCTTGTCGATGCAATCTTCAACGGTTACGCGGGCCATGGACTGCCCCTTTCATGCGATGGATTTGATGGAAAGCTGGCGCGCTCCATAACGCGGGCGCGGCCGAAATACAAGCTTTATGGCGTCGGAGCCAGCTTTATGGGCCGTTGCCCGGCTCATCATCGCGCGACGCCATGATGCGGCTCACATAGTCGCGATCACAATTGCTTGCAATGCGGGCGCTGCCCTTGGATATCAACAAATTGCGCGTTATCTCCGATATGACGGCATGGAGGTCCATTTGTCGGACCTATTCGTCGAACGCTTTTAGACGACAGAAATTTTCGAAAAGGGATGTTTTTCAATGTTCGATCCCCGTGAAAAGATCGCTCTTTTCATCGACGGCGCCAATCTCTACGCCACGTCCCGCGCGCTGGGCTTCGACATCGATTACCGCAAGCTCCTGTCGAGCTTCCAGAAGCGCGGCTATCTCTTGCGGGCCTATTATTACACCGCGCTGGTCGAGGATCAGGAATATTCCTCGATCCGGCCGCTGATCGACTGGCTCGACTATAACGGCTTCAAGGTGGTGACCAAGCCCGCCAAGGAATTCACCGACTCGACCGGCCGCCGCAAGATCAAGGGCAACATGGACATCGAGCTGACCGTCGATGCGCTGGAGCTTGCCGACGTCGTCGACCACTATGTCATCTTCTCCGGCGACGGCGACTTCCGCACGCTGGTCGAGGCCCTGCAGCGGCGCGGCCGCAAAGTGTCCATCATTTCGACGATGGCTTCGCAGCCGCCGATGATTTCCGACGACCTGCGCCGCCAGGCCGACCATTTCATCGATCTGATGACGCTGAAGAGCGAGGTCGGTCGCGATCCGTCCGAGCGGCCGGTGCGCCGACCGGAACCCGCCGAAGTCGACGAGGACGATTATTGACGGGCGGCGGCCTTGAGCGCCGCACCCTCTCCGGAACCCAGCCGTGACTGCCCGCTCTGCCCGCGGCTGCATGATTTCATCGCCGCCTGGCGCGAACGCGAGCCGGGCTGGTTCAATGCACCGGTGCCGACGTTCCTGCCCCCCGAGGGCGAAAATTCCGTCCGGCTGCTGATCGTCGGGCTGGCGCCCGGCTTGCGCGGCGCCAACCGAACGGGTCGCCCCTTCACCGGCGACTATGCCGGCGACCTGCTCTACGGCACGATGATCGCGCATGGCTTGGCGCGCGGCGAGTTCAAGGCAAGGCCGGATGACGGACTGGAGCTTGTCGGCACGGCCATCACCAACGCAGTGCGCTGCGTGCCACCGGAGAACAAGCCGGTCGGCGCCGAGATCGCCACCTGCCGGACTTTTTTGAAACCCACCATCGCGCGCTTTCCCAATTTACGCGCCATACTGACGCTGGGTTCGATCGCGCATCAGTCGACGGTGCGGGCGCTGGGCGAGCGCGTCGCGGCCATTCCGTTCCGCCACGGCGGAAAGCAGGAGGCCGGCGGCATCGCGCTGTTCTCCAGCTATCACTGCTCGCGCTACAACACCAATACGGGCGTGCTGACGGAAGAGATGTTCGTCGGCGTGTTCAGCGAGATTGCGGCGTTCCTGAGGAACTAGATTCAGCCGCCCCGATGGTCCGGCGGCTATACCGGCAGCAGCGCATCCGGCTTCACGTCGCCGATCGAGGCGTAAGTGTGCGTCTCCTTCACGCCGGGCAGCGGCAGGATGACCCGGGTCAGGAAATCCTGATAGGCGGCCATCTCCGCGATGCGCGCCTTCACCAGATAGTCGAAGCCGCCGACGACCATATGGCATTCCAGCACCTCTGGCGCCTTGGTCACTGCCTCGGCAAACCGCTCAAAAATATGGGGCGCCGTATGGTCGAGACGCACCTCGATGAAGACGAGCGTGCCGCGTCCGATCTTTGCCGGATTGAGCACGGCCCTGACCGCGGTGATGTAGCCTTCCCGAAACAGCCGCTTCACCCGCAGGCTGGTGCCGGTCGGCGACAGGCCGACACGCGCTGCCAGATCAAGTGTCGTGCGACGTCCATCCTCCTGCAGCAGTCGAAGAAGATTGCGGTCGACCGCGTCGAGATCGCTCGCTTCTGTATTCACGCCAAGTTCGCCTTTAGTCTGTGCATTTCACTCTGATTTCAGGAAAAGAGCCTATTTTACCACAAGGTTATAGGCAATAACCTGCGCTTGTCATCGCATCGGTGGAGGTGGTCTCCGGCGACGATGTCATGACGGCGGCAGGACATGGCGGACACACGAGACGCGGGAAACTCCAGGCTGGCAATCATCGCGGGCCTGACCATGATCGGCATTTATGCCATCCAATTCGTCGCCGCCCGCTTCAGCCTCCGGGAGCATCTGACGGCGACCGACGTAGCCGTCTTGCGTTTTGGCGGCGCCGCGGTGGTCTTTCTGCCGATCGCCTGGCGCGGTGGCTTCGCAGGCATGAGAGCGCTTGGCTGGCGACGAGCCCTGGCCTTGGCGGCGCTGGCCGGATTGCCTTATCCGCTGATCATCAATTGGGGCCTGACCTATGCGCCTGCCGCCCATGCGGCGGCGCTCTGCCCCGCGTCAATCGTCTTCTTCTCGTTCCTGCTGTCGCGCATCGTCTTCCATGACGGCGCTTCGCGGCAACGGACCATCGGCGTCCTCGCGATCGTGGCCGGCCTGTTCCTGTTCCTCGCGCCGGCGCGCGAGGCAACAGGCAGCGTTCTCTTCGGCGACATGCTTTTCATCGGATCGGGCCTGATGTTCTCGACCTATGCCGTTCTTGTCAGGCGCTGGCATGCCGATCCCGTCCCGGCGACGGCCGCGGTGGTGCTCCTGTCCTGCCTGCCGCTGCCGATTCTCTGTCTCCTGGCGCCAAGCCAAATCCATGCGGCCGCGGTCGGCGAAATCATCGGTCAGATCGTGATCCAGGGGATTCTGGCTGGCGCGGCAGCCATGTTCCTCTATACCTACATCGTCCGGAAATTGGGGCCGCAGGCGGCATCGCTGTTCCTGCCCGGCATACCGATAGCCACGGTGGTTGTCGGCATGGCCGTACTCGGCGAAACGCCGATGACGATCCAGTTCTCAGCCATAGCCATCATGGCCGCCGGGATGGGCTTGTCAGCGATCGGAGGACGTATTGCCAGCAGACGTCTCAGTGAACCGGCGCCGGGAGGATCGTGAGCCTTCGGCGGCGCGGCAAACACTTCAAGGGCCGGCAATTGAAGGCGTCGGCGCGAACAGCTCGGCCAGCGTCCCGCGGCTGCCCTTCAGAACGTTGAGATCGACATCGCCTTCGATGCCGTCGACGCGGCCCATATTGTGATACTGCCAATAGACCCAGTCGTTTTCGCGCGGCCTGATCGCCAGCGAACGCAGCCAGCGCTGGCGCGCGATGATGGTTGCGGAATAGGCGTCGGCCGCCTCATCGGTCAGGTAGAAGATAGCCTGCTTGCCGAAGGCCGCCTCGACCGGGCCGAGGAAAGCGGCAAGTTCGGTGTTCAACTGCTGCGGCGACGGCCGCTGCGGGCAGTTGCCGCCGAATTCGATGTCGACCACCGGCGGCAAAAGCGGTTCGCTGCGCGGCACCACGGCGATAAAATTCTTCGCCTGGTCGGCCCCCGGCCGGCAGAAGGTGAAGAAGTGATAGGCGCCGACCGCGAGGCCGGCCGCGCGGGCTTCGCGTAGATTCGTGGCGAACAGAGTGTCGACATGCGTGCCGCCTTCGGTGGCCTTGATGATGGCGAAGGCGACATCGTCGGCCGCGACGCGCCGCCAGTCGATCTTGCCCTGATGATGCGAGACGTCGATGCCGCGGATCGGGAATTCTGCGCGATCCGGTGAAAAGCCGCGGAACCAGAAATAGGCGCCGGCCGCGACGGCACAGGCGACAACCACACTGGCCAGGCCCCAGAAAACGGTCCGCTTCCCCAAGACCACCCCCGTCCGAAATGCTGTTAGGCCTGAACCAAGAAGCTGGCTGGTGGCTTTTTGCGGCCGGCGGCAAAAGCTCAGCCGCGCTCCTTCAGCAGCCGGCCCTTCTCGCGCGACCAGTCGCGCTGCTTTTCGGTCTCGCGCTTGTCGTGCAGTTTCTTGCCGCGGGCAATTGCCAAGAGCAGCTTGGCGCGGCCGCGGTCGTTGAAATAGATCTTCAGCGGCACCAGCGTCATGCCCTCGCGCTCGACGCTTTGCGACAGCTTGGCCATCTCGCGCTTGGAGACCAGCAATTTGCGGCGCCGGCGCGGCTCGTGGTTGAAGCGATTGGCCTGCAGATATTCCGGCAGATAGGAATTGATCAGCCAGATCTCGCCGCCCTCGGCTGAGGCATAGCTCTCCTGGATGTTGGCCTGGCCCTGGCGCAGCGACTTGACCTCGGTGCCGGTCAGCACCAAGCCGGTCTCGATCGTGTCGAGCACCTCGTAGGAGAAGCGCGCCTTGCGGTTTTCGGCGACCGTCCTGTTGTTGGGGTCGGCTTTCTTGACTTGATTCATGACGTCCAGAGTCCGTTTCGAAACTCGCTCCTGCGAGTCAGGTGAAGGCGCCACCGAGAACCGGAGCGGAGCGTACATATAGTACGTGAGCACCGGAAGCGCAGGTGGCGCCTTCAGATGGCCGCAGGAGTAGAGTTTCCAAACGGGCTCGCTAATTAATCAAGCCGGCGTGCTTCAACGCCTGGTCGATCTTTTCGGCCGTCGAGGCCTCGATCGTCACCAGCGGCGAGCGCACCACGTTTTCGACCTTGCCAAGCTTCGAGAGCGCATATTTGGCGCCGCACAGGCCGGGTTCGATGAAGATCGCCTTATGCAGCGGCAAGAGCCGATCCTGCAGCTCGAGCGCCTTGGCACTGTCGCCGGTGAGTGTCGCTTCCTGGAATTCGGCGCAGAGCCGCGGCGCGACATTCGATGTCACCGAGATGCAGCCGACGCCGCCATGGGCGTTGAAGCCGAGCGCGGAAGCATCCTCGCCGGAGAGCTGGATGAAGTCCTTGCCGCAGGTCATGCGCTGCTCGGAGACGCGCTCGACCTTGCCGGTGGCATCCTTGACACCGACGATGTTCTTGAAGTCGTGCGCCAGCCTGCCCATCGTCTCGGGCGTCATGTCGATCACCGAGCGCGGCGGGATGTTGTAGATGATGATCGGCAGCCTGGTCGCCTCGGCGACGGCGGCGAAATGCGCGTAGAGGCCGCGCTGCGTGGGCTTGTTGTAGTAAGGCGTGACGACAAGGGCGGCATCGGCGCCGGCCTGTTCGGCATACTTCACAAGGCCGACCGCTTCCTCGGTGTTATTGGAGCCGGCGCCGGCCACGACCGGCACCCTACCCTTGGCCACCTCTATGGCGACCTTCACGACCTGGCGGTGCTCCTCATGCGACAGCGTCGGCGACTCGCCTGTGGTTCCCACCGGAACGAGCCCCTTGGTGCCCTCGGCGATCTGCCATTCGATGAAAGCGCGAAAGGCTTTCTCGTCGAAACGCCCGCTCTTTTCGAACGGTGTGACGAGCGCAGTCAGCGAGCCTCTCAGCATGTCTTCCAAACTCCTTGGAACTCTCGGGAACGTATCAGGTTTGTCGGTCGGTTATTGCGCGCCTTCTAACCGAAAGCGAAGCCGCGCACCATAGTCTCGACATGGTTTAGCGGCAAGCATCGGCGTAGTGCCAGTGTCGTGGTTTTCGATGTTCGCCAGACGTCGATATCAGGCTCGGAGCGAACATCGAAAACCACGACACTGGATTCGACAGTTGGCTGGTGTCCTTGCGATTCTGAAATTCGCGCCGCGCCCGATATCAAGGTCATGCGAATTTCAGAATCGGGACACCAGCAAGCGCAATTCGAACGGCCTCGATAACCTTTTGTTTACGAGCCCTTCACGACCTAAGTCTAGGCTTCGCATCGGGTTCTCTAGTGCCCGCGCCTGCTGACGATGTGCTAGGATTGCAACCATGCCGACGAGGCGGCCTCATCTCTTCGCGCTTTTCGGCGCGATCGTCGCGCTGACGCCCACCACGGCGATCGGCGGCAGCGTCGACGCGCGGGCGACGGCTTCTATTCCCATGCCCGATGCACCGCAGACGCCTGGCCGCACCGCCCCATTCTCCGACATTGCGCAACTGAAGAGCGGCCTCGACGCGCTTGCCGCCAACAACATCGCTGGCGCGCGCAATGCCCGCGACACGCTGCCCGCCACTTCGCTCGACCGGCACATCCTGGCTTGGGCGATCGCGCTTTATGGTGGCGACCAGGTGCCGAGCGGCGAGATTGCCGATGCCGCCAAGATGCTGCCCGGGTGGCCGGGGACGATCGCGCTGCGCAGGAACAGCGAACGTGCGCTCTATCGCGAAAATCCGCCGCCGCAAGTGGTGGTGCAGGCTTTCGGCCGCAGCCAGCCGCTGACGCCGGAGGGCGTCATCATCCTTGCCCGCTCGCAGGTGGCGCTCGGCAACCAGGCGGCTGCCCGCGCGGTGCTGGTGCCGTTCTGGCGCACCGAGAAACTGGAAGCCAAGGATGAGAACGCCATCATCAAGGAGTTCGGCACGCTGATCCCCGCGGCCGACCATCGCTACCGCATGGAGCGCATGTTCTATGCCGACCGGCCGGCCTCCGCGTTGCGGGTCGCCGGGCTCGCCGGGGCGCAGCCGTTGGCCGATGCCTGGGCGGCTGCCGACAAGGGCGATAAGAACGCCGCCAAACTGTTGAAAGCGGTGCCGGCGGCGCAACGCTCGGCCGGCTATTTCTTCGCCGAGGCGGAATATCTGCGCAAGCAGCAGAAATTCGCTGAAGCCGCTGCTGTCGTGATGCAGGCGCCGACCGACCGCGATTCGCTGGTCGACCCCGATGCCTGGTGGGTGGAACGGCGTGTGCTCTCGCGCGAGCTGGTCGATCAGGGCGACATGAAGACCGCCTACAAAATCGTCTCCATGCATGCGGCCGAAAGCCCGGCCAATGCCGCCGAGGCCGAATTCCACGCCGGCTGGTACGCACTGCGCGGCCTCAATGACCCGGCGACCGCCGCCACCCACTTCAAGCGCATCACCGAACTCGCCCAGGGACCGGTGTCGCTGTCGCGCGCCTATTACTGGCTCGGCCGCGCCGCAGAAGTCGGCGGTCCGGGCAGCGCCAAGGATTATTTCACGCGCGCGGCCAGCTACGGCACGACCTTCTATGGCCAGCTCGCCGGCGAGCGCGTGGGGTTGAGGACACTCAACATCGCCTATCCGAAACCGAGCGCGGCCGACCGCCAGAGCTTTGACGGCCGCGAGGCGGTGAGCGCGATCAAGCGGCTGCAGGAAGCGGGCTATGACCGCTACGCCGAGACGCTCTACCGCGACCTTGCCGGACAGCTGACCAGCCCGGGCGAGCTGGCGCTGCTTGCGGTGCTGGCGGAAAAGCAGGGCAACCACTTCATGGCGCTGAAAGTCGGCAAGATCGCCGCCCAGCGCGGCATCGATGTCGGCGCGCTGTCGCATCCGCTGGGGGTCATTCCCGATTCGGCCAACATTTCCGGGTCCGGCAAGGCGCTCGCCTACGCCATTGCCCGCCAGGAAAGCGAGTTCAATGTCGGCGCCGTCTCCAGCGCCGGCGCGCGCGGCCTGCTGCAGTTGATGCCGGGCACGGCCAAGCAACTGGCGAAGAAGGCCGGCATGAGTTTCTCGCAGGCGCGGCTGACGAGCGATGCGGGCTACAACGCGACGCTGGGCTCGGCTTTCCTCGGCGAGCAGCTCGACCGCTTCGGCGGCTCCTATGTGCTGACCTTCGCAGGCTACAATGCCGGCCCCAACCGCGCCGCCCAATGGGTGGCGAAATACGGCGATCCGCGCGGCAAGCAGGTCGATGAGGTGGTCGATTGGATCGAGCGGATTCCCTACACGGAAACAAGAAGTTACGTGCAGCGCGTGATGGAGAATTACGAGGTCTACAAGATGCGTATTTCGGGCAGATACGACATCGTGGGGGATCTTGTGAACGGACGGAGTTGAGATTCCTTCCTTCTCCCCTTGTGGGAGAAGGTGTCGCCGAAGGCGACGGATGAGGGGTGTTCCAGGGAAAGCCAACGTCTCACT
>SAJS01000059.1 GCA_004017535.1 Mesorhizobium sp. | reverse complement strand
GAGGCGATCGCATGGTTGGCCGAGGCACATGCGGAGGTCACCCCGAAGACCGGCCCGCGCAAGCCGAGGCTCAAGCTAAGATGGACGGAAGCGGCGCTGGGCATCACCTTTACTCCAGTGAAGAGTTCAGCACGGATTGCGCTACCCAAAAGCAGTGAGCGGTAAGTTTGTTCTGTTGCGTATGAACCGGTAAATCCGACGCCCACTGTCGCGCCGAAGCGATGGGCATTCCCCTCGTCCCAGGAAAGTCCGGCCTGCCGCATGGCTTCGCGCGCTGCAAGCACGGCGAGCAAGCTGAAGCGGTCCATGGAGATGAGATGCCCCCGGTTGATGTCGTGCTGGGGCAGCGCCTTGATCTCAGCGCCGGTCATGCCCTCCAGGTCATGAAGCTCGGAATTGGCGAT
>SAJS01000058.1 GCA_004017535.1 Mesorhizobium sp. | reverse complement strand
GAGGACTTTGCACGGGAGGCGGAGTCGGGCTCGGTGTGTTAATGGAGCTTTTCAAAAGGCCCGCAGAAGGGTTTTCGGCAGCCTTGTGAGGCATTTGCCGGCCCCGGCGGACGGCCCCGGCAGATTTTAGGCGCACCTGTGCTCATGCCCGCCTTTCGCGAGGCGGATGGAGGGCGCCGATCATGGTCCTTAGGTTGTAGGCGCAGGCGGCCAGCATGCACTGCGTGCGGTTGGCGGCGAGGTTGAAGAAGCGCACGCGCCGCATGCCATAGCGCTCCTTAAACACGGCAAACGGCCGCTCCACCGCCGCCCGCACCTTGGCGATCAGCCGGTTGCGCAGCTTTTGGCGCGGCGGCAGTTCAGGGTGATGCCTGTTGGCCCGCCGCATCATCCGATCCTTGATGTTGGCTTCGGCGAGCCGATCGTGCCTGGCG
>SAJS01000057.1 GCA_004017535.1 Mesorhizobium sp. | reverse complement strand
ATCGAGAATGAAGGTGACCGGCGTCCGTTTGCTGGTCGCACACGCCTTCCGGATGACGCGTTAGCTCCTGGTTTCGCTCGAAGCCTGCTTGCTCTGCAGGCTACCGTGGTCAACGAGGTTGTGCCGCAGCTCGGGACCGCGCTGGCCGACCTGCTCGATATGGAAGAGGGCTGGTTCCCACGCCATTTCAGCCCGCCGACGGTCCTCCAACGCGTGATCCGATATCCATCTACTGGCGGCACAGCTGGAAAGCATACCGACAACGGGTTCTTCACGCTGCTGCTGCAGGAGGAACTCCCCACGCGCTCCTTGCAGGTGTGGTTCGGCGGGCGTTGGATGCCGGCGCCGAGCCTCCCCGACAGTCTCGTGGTCAATCTGGGCGACATGCTTCAGGCCCTAAGCGACGACCGCTTCAGGAGCACACCGCATCGGGTCGTACACAGTGGTCCGGCCGAACGAATTTCCCTTCC
>SAJS01000056.1 GCA_004017535.1 Mesorhizobium sp. | reverse complement strand
AATAAGCGTGGTTTCCAAACACACGCTTGATCGCCGCCGTTTCAGTCTGATCATTGCTTTTGGTACCGGTGCCGTGCGCGTTGAGGTAGTCGACGTCCTCGGCATTCAGCCCGGCATCGGCAAGGCAGGCGCGCATCGCCGACGCTGGCCCCTCGACAGATGGCGCGGCAATGTGGAAGGCATCGGCGGAAAGGCCGACGCCGGCGATCTCGGCAAGAATTGTGGCACCACGCCTCGTGGCATGCTCGTAGCTTTCCAGCACGGCCATGCCCGCACCCTCGCCCAGCACCAGGCCCTTCCTATCGGCGGAGAAGGGCCGGCAGGTATCGGGTGAAAGCACGCGCATTGCTTCCCATGCTTTCAGCACGCCCCATGCGAAGGGTGCGTCGCTGCCTCCGGAAACCATTACGTCGGCCCGGCCCAGCTTGATCTGGTCCACCGCCGAGGCGATCGCATGGTTGGCCGAGGCACATGCGGAGGTCACCCCGAAGACCGGCCCGCGCAAGCCGAGGCTCAAGCT
>SAJS01000055.1 GCA_004017535.1 Mesorhizobium sp. | reverse complement strand
TCCCCAGTCACGAGTCGCGACTCACGAGCTCCCAGTCACCAGTCCCCAGTCGCGACTCCTGAGCCCCCAGTCACCAGTCACCAGTCGCGACTCACGAGCCCCCAGTCAATAGTCACCAGTCCCCAGTCACCAGTCCCCAGTCACCAGTCACTAGTCACGAGTCGCGACTCACGAGCTCCCAGTCACCAGTCACGAGTCACCAGTCACAAGTCACGAGTCGCGACTCACGAGCCCCCAGTCACCAGTCCCCAGTCACGAGCCCCCAGTCACCAGTCACCAGTCACGAGTCGCGACTCACGAGCTCCCAGTCACCAGTCCCCAGTCGCGACTCCTGAGCCCCCAGTCACCAGTCA
>SAJS01000054.1 GCA_004017535.1 Mesorhizobium sp. | reverse complement strand
CCAGTACTGCTGACAGAGACCGTGAAGACAAGATCGTTGCTCGTGGCGGTGCGGCCTTCGACAACGCCGCTGCCGTTGACCGAGAGGACGACCGCCTGGCCGGTCGCGGTATCGACGAGGCCGGTTGAGCCCGCCGTGACGCTAAGCGCATAGGTTAGCGTGCCAGCTCCGTCGGCGCCAAAGGCCGAGCTGAAGTTGGCGGCAAAGCTCTTGGTGTCGTTGGTCGCAAGAACCGTCTCGTCGACGGTCAGCGTCGGCTCTGTGCCGGTCGTCGAGATGCTCGGGCCGTCGTCCTTGAAGTTGAGGTTCTGGCCGATGTTGAGGGTGGCTGATTGGTGGTCGCCGTCTTTGTCGGTGATTGTGGCGGTGAGCTGGATCAAATTGTCAGCGGCGAGCGTCTTGCTGTCGTCGTCGTTGGTTGTATCTGAATGGACCACCGCCCGTATCTGGTCGAGGGTGACGCTGCCAGTACTGCTGACAGAGACCGTGAAGACAAGATCGTTGCTCGTGGCGGTGCGGCCTTCGACAACGCCGCTGCCGTT
>SAJS01000053.1 GCA_004017535.1 Mesorhizobium sp. | reverse complement strand
GTCGATCTTGTCCGGCGCCGTCATTCTGGTGTCTTCCATGTTGAAGCCGCGTGTCTTGGCATCGGCAAACAGGCATTCGACGGCCCAACGGTTCTTATAGGCGTTTATTGCCGCCTTAGCATCGGGGCTGTTGGTCATGACGATCAGCCATTCGCCTTGCTGGCCTTTTCTGCCGTCGATCCATTTGACGGCAAAGGACAGAACGGTGGATGCGTCGGGCAAGCGGGCTTGGAAGGTGGTGAGGCTGCGGCTCTTGCGGCGGCGGCGCAGCAGGGACGTGATCGTCCAGAGCCGTCCATCGGCCAGGCCAACGCACTGGCCCTGCTTGACGCGGATGGCGAATGGGACGTTGTTTTCCATAAGGAATTTGACCCAATCGGCGCCAATGAACTCGCGATCGGCGAGCAGCAGCTCGATCGAGGCCGCGCCGAACAGGCTCAGATAACGTCGTATCAGTTCGATGCGCTGGCCGGTGTTGCTGTTGCCCTGGTGATCGATCACCGTCCACAGCAGCGGCACGCGGAAGCGCCGCGTCACGATGGCCAGCATGAGAATGTTGATATCCTTGCAGCCGACCTTCCAGTTGGTGCGGTCGAGCGCCAAGCATTTGGGCCGCGACAAGTCCAGCATCCGCACCACGATCTGCGCGACTACCGCCTGGTCCAGCCGGATCGACTGGAAAAAACGCTGCAGGCGGCGATAGTTCGACCCGTGCTGCGCCGCTCCCGGGAAATGGCTCGCAACATGGCTCAGATTGACCGTGCGGCCCTGGACCAGCGCCACAATCAGAACGGCCAGCGTTTGCAGGCGCGAATTGCGCAGCGCGAAATGACGTTTTAGGGTCTCGATGAGGGCGGCGTGAACCGTAATTGGCATGGCAGGATCCTTTTGGCGAAGAATCCTCTATTCAATCACTCCAAGCCGTCCTCACCCTTGCGCGTCGTGTACTGTGTT
>SAJS01000052.1 GCA_004017535.1 Mesorhizobium sp. | reverse complement strand
ATGGCAACTGTGTTCATGCGAAGGCGGTTTTGTCGCGCATGATGGCGTTGAGGACGACCAAGAGCTTCCTTGCGACGGCGATGATGGCCAGTTTCTTGGAGCCTGAGCGGGCGGCAAGTGCGGTGTAGAAGGTCTTGAAGCGCTCACAGGTTCTGATGGCGGTGAGGGCAGCCATATAGAGGGCGCGGCGCACGCGTGATCGCCCGCCCTGGATCTGGCTCCTGCGGTTGAGCTTGCCGCTCTTGTTGTCGAACGGGGCAAGGCCGGCCAGCGCGGCGATCGCCTTGGGTGAGCGCTGGCCGAGCTCGGGCAGGAGCGCCAGCAGCGAGAGCGCGCCGACCTTGGAGACACCGGGCACGGAGACCATCAGCGCGTGGTCGCGAGCGGTGTCCTGGTTTTGACGAATGACTTCGGCAATCAGGTTCTCGAGCGCCTTGATGCGCGTGTCGAAGTAGGCGATCGTCTCTTCCAGATCGGCAATGACGACCTCCTCGAAGGCCTCGGCGAGGTGCTTCTTTAGCGCTGCCCGCATCTCGACCAGGTGGTCGCGGTGGCCGGCAAGCGATTGAAGCCGCTCGACTTCTTCGCTCGGCGCCGGCTCGGCTTCAGGGTGGTAGCGACGGCCATAGTCGCTCAGCATCCTGGCATCGAGAGGATCGGTCTTGGCGCGCCGTCTGGTCGACTTCGAATAGTGGTGGGTGTGCGCCGGGTTGTGCCGCGAGAACGGCACGCCGGCCTTGGCCAGCGCATGGCGCAGCAGCCGGTCATGGACCCCTGTCGCCTCCATGACGACGAAGTCCCGGCTGGGATCAAGGCCCGCCACATAAGCCGCTATCGCATCGGCCTGGTTGTCGATGCGCCGAAGACGGCCGCTTGTCTCATCAAAAAAGTCGAGCCACTGCTTGGAGATGTCGCAGCCGACATAGTTCTGGGCTATCATGTCCACGCCTCTTCCTGTGGTGCGGGGTCTGCTTCGAACAGCCCCGTGCAACTGTTCAGGTTGATGGTTCACCGGTGGGAAGGGACCGGGCCATGCCACGGCCTGTCCGAAAGGACGACCAGGATCCACTCGGTCTCCTTCCCACTTCGAACCATACACCAGAACCAACACACAGGAT
>SAJS01000051.1 GCA_004017535.1 Mesorhizobium sp. | reverse complement strand
TGTCGTAAGCACATGAGTTGTCCGGGTTAGGTAGCACAGGAGTTGTCCGGTTTTATCGCCAGCGAATGGAGGCTGGGGATGGGACGGACAGCATGGCTACAGGACCGGAGAATGCAGAAGTTTCGGGACGTTTTGAGCCGCTGGAATGGCGGCGATCTTTCGATGATGGAGGCGGGTGAGCTGCTAGGGATGTCGGAACGTCAGTTCCGCCGGTACCGGGACCGCTACGAAGAGGCTGGGGAGGAAGGCTTAAGGGACCGGCGTTTGGGCAAGCTTTCGACGCGCCGGGTGCCTGCGGAGGCGATCGAGGAGATGCTGGAGCTTTACCGGAACCGTTACCTCGGTTGGAACGTGAAGCATTTTCACGAGCACTTGATACGCGATCACGACTTCAGCTGGGGTTATACCTTTATCAAGACGCAGCTTCATGCGGCCGGGCTGGTCGAGCGGGCCAAGCGACGCGGGGCGCATCGGCGCAAGCGGGAAAGGAAGCCATGCGAAGGGATGATGCTGCACCAGGACGGCAGCCGGCATGCCTGGCTGGCGGGTCAGCCGGAGTTGGACCTGATCGTGACGATGGACGATGCCACGAGCAAGCTCTATTCGGCCTTCCTGGTTGCCGAGGAAGGCACGGCGTCGAGCTTTCAGGGGCTTATGGAGACCTTTACCGTCCAAGGCCTGCCATCGAGCCTCTACACCGATCGCGGCAGCCATTACTTCGTGACGCTCAAGGCCGGCGAGGCGGTCGACAAGAGCCGGCTGACGCAGGTCGGGCGGGCGCTGCGGCAACTGGGCATCGAGCATATCCCGGCTTATTCGCCTGAAGCTAGGGGCCGCTCGGAGCGGATGTTCTCCACCTTGCAGGATCGGCTGCCAAAGGAGCTGGCGCTGGCCGGCATTGTCGATATCGAGGCCGCCAACCGCTTCATCGCACAGACCTATCTGCCGGCTCACAACGCCCGCTTCGCTAGGCCGGCCGCGGTCCAGGACAGCGCCTTCGTCGCTGCCGATCCGGCGGTTCTGGCCGAGATCCTGTGCATCCAGGAAGAGCGCGTCGTTGCCCGCGACAATACCGTCGCCTTCGCGCGGCTCAGATTGCAGCTGCCGCAAAGTCCGATCCGACACCACTTCGTCA
>SAJS01000050.1 GCA_004017535.1 Mesorhizobium sp. | reverse complement strand
GACCAGTTGGTCCCGGCTGATCACTTGTTGCGCAAGATCGATTGTGCGATCGATTTTTCGTTCATCCACGATCTGACGGCGCCGCTCTATTGCGCGGACAACGGCCGGCCGCCGCTGGACCCGACCTTGATGTTCAAGGCCTTGTTCATCGGCTATTTGTTTGGAGTTCGCTCGGAGCGGCAGTTGGTGCGCGAGATCGAGGTCAACGTCGCCTATCGCTGGTTCCTGCGGCTGAAGTTGACGGACAAGGTGTTCGACGCCTCGACATTGTCGCAGAACCGTCGGCGGCGCTACCAGGATGAGAGCATCGCGCAGGCGATCTTCGACCGCATCGTGGAGCAGGCGATCCGGATAGGTCTGGTCGACGGCACGGTGCTCTATACCGACAGCACCCATCTGAAGGCCAATGCCAACAAGGGCAAATACGACCTTGCCATGGTCGCCAAGTCACGGGCCGACTACTGGGCCGATCTCGACCGCGCGATTGAGGCTGAGCGGGCGCTGCATGGCCAGAAGCCGCTGAAGAGCAAGCAACGCATGCCGCCGCAGAAGCAGACCAAGGTCTCGCGCGCCGATCCGGAGGCCGGCTACATGGTGCGCGAGGGCAAGCCGAAGGGCTTCTTCTACCTCGATCACCGCACGGTGGACGGACGCTGCGGCATCATCACCGACACATATACCACGCCGGCCAACGTGCACGACTCGATCGTCTATCTCGGTCGGCTCGACCGCCAGGTGGAGCGCTTCGGCTTCACGGTGGCGGCGGCGGGACTGGATGCCGGCTATGCCACGCCGGGTATCGCCAAGGGACTGGAGGACAGGAACGTCAGAGGCGTCGTCGGCTATCGCAACCCGACCCCGCCAAAGCCCGGCAAGATGAGGAAGAGCGACTTTGTCCATGAACCGGATCTAGACGGCTATCGTTGCCCGCAGGGGCAGTTGCTCACCTATGCCACGACCGATCGCAACGGCTACCGCCAATACAAGAGCGATCCGGCCATCTGCCGCGATTGTCCGCTCTTGGCCTCCTGCACCTCAAACGCCAAGGCCGAGCGCACCATCACACGCCATGTCTGGCAGGATGCCCGCGAGCGCGTCGACGCCAACCGGCTCACACCATGGGGCAAGGCCATCTATCGCCGCCGCAAGGAGACGGTCGAGCGATCCTTCGCCGATGCCAAGCAGCTCTTCGGCCATCGCTATGCTCACTTCCGAGGGCGAACACGCGTCGCCTGCCAGTGCCTGATCGCAGCCGCCGCCCAGAACATCAA
>SAJS01000004.1 GCA_004017535.1 Mesorhizobium sp. | reverse complement strand
GTAGGGCAGTAGGGCAGTAGGGCAGTAGGGCAGTAGGGCAGTAGGGCAGTAGGGCAGTAGGGCAGTAGGGCAGTAGGTGTTCTTTCCCCTATTCCCTTACTGCCCTGCTCCCTTACCCCTTGAGCGCCTTGTAGACGGCGATGCCGGCGGCGAGGTCTTCAAGCGCTGCGCCAACCGACTTGAACAGCGTGATCTCGCTGTCGGTTTGCCGGCCCTGTTTCTCGCCGCGTGCGAGCTCATGCAGATCGGCGATGATCGCTTCCGGTTTCAGCAGACCCGAGGCCAGAGGCTGGACGATGTCGCCCGCCTCCTTGGTGGCGCCGGCGCGGGTGTCGACATAGACGCGGGCGCGCTTGATCGCATCGTCATCGGCCTCGCGCATGTCGGGCGTGAAGCCGCCGACGAGATCGACATGGGCGCCCGGCTTCAGCAGCGCGCCCTTGACCAGCGGCGTGTTCGAGATGGTCGCGGAGGCAACGATGTCGGCTTCGGCAAGCTCGGCGTCGAGATCGCTGGCGGCGCTTGCCGGAAGGCCTTCGGCGCCCAAGGTGGCGGCCACCTTTTCGGCATTGGCCGGCGTGCGGTTCCAGATGCGGATGGAGGTGATCGGCCTGACCGCCGAATGCGCCTTGGCAAGGAACGGCGACAGCGCGCCGGCGCCGATGACCAAGAGCCGCGAGGCGTCCTTGCGGGCGAGATAGGAGGCGGCGAGCGCGGAGGCGCAGGTCGTGCGCCACTGTGTCAGCCGCTGCCCGTCGATCATCGCCTGTGGCTCGCCGGTGATGCCGTCGAGCAAAAGATAGAGGCCCATCACCGCCGGCTTGCCTTTTGTGTTGTTGTCCGGCGACACGGTGACGATCTTGACGCCGATATGGCCTCCCGCCGAGGTTCCAGCGGCGTTGAAGTCGGTCCAGGCCGGCATCAAAAGCAGGGTCGAGGCCGCACCATCTGGCCGCTCGACGCCATGATGGTGACGAACCGGCTGCACGGCGCCCTGGCGGAAAGCGGTGCGCAATGTCTCGACCAGACCGGGAAAGGTCAGCGCGCGGTCGACCTCGGCGGCCGAAATGGTCAGCATCGAAGGCTCCGAACTGCTTTAATTGGTCGGCTTGGGCAACGCCGGTCCATTGGGCGCTGCCGGCGCGCGGCTCACCGCCTGGCGCAGGTTTTCAGCCTCCAGGCCGCGCTGGCGCGCGAGCTTGCGGTAGCGCCCCTGCTTCACCCAGGTCGCCATGCTGCCGACGACCATGCCGATGGCCAAAGCCAGAAACAGGAAGATGAAAAGCGGCAGGTTCAGCGTCAGCGCGGGATTGCCGGGATGGAACGGATCGAGCGTGAAGGCGACGGCGCCGCGATTGGCGACGGCGAGCGCGATCAGGATGATGGCCAGCGGCACGAAGACCACGATGAGGATGAAGCGATTGAACATCAGATCTCCGTATAGAGAAGCTTCCTAAGCGCGCATGTCTTTGCCCCGAACCGGCCTCCACTTTCGGGAGACATGCTTTAAGCGCCAAGATGCAGTCTCGACCCGCCGGCGCGGCGCCTATTTGCCGCCGTTCAGTCTTTCGCGCAACTCCTTGCCGGTCTTGAAGAACGGCACCCACTTTTCCTCGACCTCGACGGATTCGCCGGTGCGCGGGTTGCGGCCGGTGCGGGCGGGACGATTTTTCACCGAAAAGGCGCCGAAACCGCGCAACTCGACCCGGTTGCCCTCCGCAAGCGCGTCGGTGATTTCGTCAAAGATCGCACCGACGATGTTTTCGACGTCGCGCAGGAAAAGGTGCGGGTTGCGTGCAGCAATGATCTGCACAAGCTCGGATTTGATCATGGAACGTTCCCCGTAAAACCACTGCAGACGATTATCAGGATGATTTTTATTGCTTTTTTGGCTCGCGCCAACGGCATGTCAAGGGTGCCAGACCGAAACGAGACCGTCAAGAAACAAGCGGTCGGCGCCGAGCTCGTGAATGATATCGCCGCCAGCATCCGGCAGGCCAAGCGCCTTGGCGGCCAGTTTTGCCATCGACTGCGAGAACAGGAAACCGCCACGCCTGTCCTTATCCTTCCACTCGACGACCTTGAGCTTGGCATCCACGCCCTTCGTCGCCAGCCAGTCGATCGCCTCCTGCTCGCCGCCGACGGCGTCGACCAGATGATTGGCCAAAGCCTGGCGGCCGGTGAAGATCGAACCATCGGCCAGCGCCAGCGCCTGCTCATGCGTCATCTTGCGGCGGTCCGCGACGATGCCGACGAACCAGTCGTAACTGTCGAGGATGAGCTTGCGCACCATGGCACGCTCATCGTCATTGGTCGGCTTGAAGGGCGAGGGCGAAGCCTTGAGCGGCGAGGATTTCACTTCCTCCAGCTTGATGCCGAGCTTGTCCATGAGACCGCTGACGTCGGGATATTGGATCAGCACTCCGATCGAGCCGACGATCGAGGTCTTGCGGGCAACGATGTGGTCGGCTGCACTTGCGATCATATAGCCGGCCGATGCCGCCAGCGTGCCGACCTCGGCCACCACGGGCTTGTCGCCGGCAAGCTTGCGCACGGCTTCGAATGTCGACTCGCCGCCGACCGTTGTGCCTCCGGGCGAATCGATCGACAGAATGACGCCCTTCACCTCCGGCGACATGCGGATCGTTTCCAGCCTTTTGAGCAGTTCCTCGTCCTCGGTGATGGTGCCTTCGATCTTCACCTTGGCGATATGGGGGACCGCCTGGCCGGTGAAATTGTCCTCATAGACCCATGCCGAAAAGGCAATCACAGCTGCCGCCACAACCACAAAAGCGGCCACGCGCCAGAAAGTCAGCTTGCGGCGCAAGCGGCGGCGGTCGATCAGGTCGTCGGCTCTCATTGCCATCGTCAGCCTCATGGGTCGGTGGGAAAGCAAGCTTTTAAAGCAAGCCTCGGCACACGGCTACCGTTTCGTGAACGCCGGCTTCGAGCCTCGGCGTTGATGGCGACCTCACGAAAAATTAACCCAGTCCCCTTCTGTATCTGCTATGAAGTGCGGGCCGTCTCCCCGAATTCCTCCCGACTTTGTGGGCGGCAGCCGTCACATTTTTGCAGTTTTCGTCCCCTTGTGCTTGCGTGTAGGTGCCGGCATACCACCTGTAGGCGGATGTTTGGGCGGACAAAGGTCCATTAGAAAAGTCATGTTGGCGCGATCTGATGAAACGAGCGATGCCGCTGCGGCACCGGCTCCCGCGATCCAAGACGGCACGCGCGGCGAGGCTTTCAACCGCGCGCAACGGCACTCGCGCCGCGTGCGCGTCCTGAAATTCGCGGTGCCGCTGCTCGCGGCCGCGATTGCGATCGCCTTTCCAGTCTATTCCTACCTTAAAGCGCCCATCTCCATTTCCGTGCAGGCCGACGGCACGGCGTTTTCGAACGGCAAGCTGGTGATGGCCAATCCGAAGCTCAACGGCTTCACCAAGCAGAAACTGCCCTATTCGCTGACGGCGACCAGGGCCACGCAGGACGTCGGCCAGCAGGCCGTAATCGATCTCGAAGGCATCAACGCCAAGTTGCCCGTCGCCACCGACAATATCGTATCGGTCGATGCCGAGCACGGTATCTACAATCGCGACGCCAATACGATGGATCTCACCAGCGACGTCAGCGTGACGACGACCGACGGCCTTGCGGCGAAATTCAAATCGATCTTCCTAGACATGGGCAAAGGCTCTATGAAGACGAGCAATCCGGTCGACGTCAGCCGCGGCGGGTCGCGCATCACCGCAGACTCGATGTCGGTCGAGGATAATGGCAGGCTCGTAGTCTTCGAGAACCGGGTTCGCGTCAACATCGATCCGACTGCGCTGAAGGCGGCAGGGGTAAACAGTGGAGAACAGAATGCGTCGCAGTAAATCCGCGTGGGCTCTGGGCGCTGCCTCCGCATTGCTGTTTCTGGGGACGGCGCATTCCTTCGCGCAGTCGAGCGCGACCAGCCAGATGTCCGGGCTCAAGCTGTCCGGCGACCAGCCGATCCAGATCGAGAGCGACAAGCTTGAGGTCCGGCAGGCCGACAGCGTGGCCGTTTTCAGCGGCAATGTCACCGTCAACCAGGGGCAGACGCTGCTCAAGGCCGGCAAGATGACGGTCTACTATGTCAAGGATCCCAATGCCGGCAAAAGCGCCGCGGCCGGCGCGTCGGCGATGACCGGGGCCGCCAACATCGACCACCTGGTCGTCGAGAACAAGGTCTACATCAAGTCGAATGACCAGATCGCCACCGGCGACACGGGAACGTTCGACATGAAGACCCAGGTGCTCACGCTCCAGGGTAAGGAAGTGGTGCTGTCGCAGGGCGAAAATGTGCTCAAGGGCTGCAAGCTCACGGTGCAAATGAAGAGCGGCCTCGGCAATGTTGACGGCTGCGGCACCAGCGGCCGCGTCATCATGTCGATCACGCCCCAGAAGCAGGGCACGGCCCAGCAGGGAGCGTCGAGCAAGTAATGGCCGGCGTATCCTCGCTGCTTGCCCGTCTTCCGGGACGGGCGGCCGCAAAGCCGGCTGCTCCGGCGACGATCGGCACCGACAAGGCGAAGTTCAAGGGCACCCTGATCGCCAAGGGCCTGACCAAAAGCTACAAGGGCCGCAAGGTGGTGAGCGGGGTGACGCTCGGCGTGCGCGCCGGCGAGGCCGTCGGCCTGCTTGGCCCCAACGGCGCCGGCAAGACCACCTGTTTCTACATGGTCACCGGCCTTGTTCCCGTCGATGAGGGCTCGATCGAGATCGACGGGTTCGATGTCACGTCGATGCCTATGTACCGGCGCGCCCGCCTTGGTATCGGCTATCTGCCGCAGGAAGCGTCGATCTTCCGCGGGCTGAACGTCGAGCAGAACATCCGCGCCGTGCTGGAAGTGGTCGAAAAAGATCGCAAGGTGCGCGAACGCAACCTCGACGAGCTGCTCGAGGAATTCCACATCAGCCATCTGCGCAAGGCACCCTCGATGTCGCTGTCGGGCGGCGAACGGCGTCGCCTTGAAATCGCGCGGGCCCTGGCGACGCGGCCTGCCTATATGCTGCTCGATGAGCCCTTTGCCGGCATCGACCCGATTGCCGTCGCGGACATTCAGCAGCTCGTCCGTCACCTCACAGCGCGCGGTATCGGCGTCTTGATCACCGACCACAATGTGCGCGAGACGCTCGGCCTGATCGATCGCGCCTATATCATCCATGCCGGCCAGGTGCTGACGCATGGCCGGGCCGACGAAATCGTCGCCAACGCCGATGTGCGGCGTCTCTATCTCGGCGAGGGTTTCACGCTCTGAGCGTAAAATACCTTTCTCCAGAGTGAATTTGAGCGAATTTCGACTGGTTTGTCGCGATTTTTCGGCCCAATAACGCTCCGGTAAGCCGATCCTGCTAGCGTTTTCCTTGACAAGCAAAAGCCGGGCCAGTTTCTATGCCGGACCGGAAAGCAAGAGTACGACGCGTAGACGAGGCGTTTGAATCCCACCATGGCGCTGGCAGCCAAACTGCAGCTCAGACAATCCCAGTCGCTGGTGATGACACCGCAGCTGATGCAGTCGATCCGGCTGCTGCAGCTCACCCATGTCGAGCTCGAACGCTTCATCGACGAAGAGATCGAGCGCAATCCTCTGCTGGAGCGGGCCGAACCGCAGGACGACGCCGCCAGCGACCAGGCCCAGAAAAGCGAGGTCGCGCCGGAGCGGGATAGCGCGGGCGACTGGTTCGAGGGCGAGACGGAGTGGAGCGCGGAAGCGATCTCGCAAAAGCTCGACTCTTCCCTGGAGAATCTGTTTCCCGACGATCCCGGCACCAGCGAGCGGCTGGGGCCGGATCTCACGGCGCAGTGGAAGTCGGCGGCGGGCAGCGCCGGCACGGCCTCATCCGAGGGGTTCGACGTCGGCGACATGGCCGCGGCCGCGGTCACATTGCGCGAACATGTCGGCGAGCAGATCGCGCTTGCTTCGCTAAGCCCCGGCGACCGTCTCATCGCGGGCGAGCTTGCCGACGGGCTCGACGAGGCCGGTTATCTGCGCACGGACCTGATGGAGATCGCGGTCCGGCTCGGCACGGATGAAGCGGCGGTGGCGCGCGTGCTTGGCGTCTGCCAGAGCTTCGAGCCGGCAGGGCTCTTCGCGCGCGACCTTGCCGAGTGCCTGTCGCTGCAGCTTCAGGCGCGCGACAGACTCGATCCGGCAATGAAAGCGCTGGTCGCCAATCTCGAGCTTCTGGCGCGGCGCGATTTCCAGACGCTGAAACGCATCTGCGGCGTCGACGAGGAGGACCTCCTCGACATGCTGGGAGAGATCCGCGCGCTCGATCCGCGCCCCGGCCTGGCGTTTTCGGGCGGCGCAAGCGACGCGATCGTCGCCGATGTCGAGGTCCGCGCGGCCAATGACGGCAGCTGGGCGGTCGAACTCAACGCCGACACGCTGCCGCGCGTGCTGGTGGACAATGTCTACTTCGCCCGTGTCTCGAGCCACGCCAAGGACCAGGCGGAAAAGGATTTTCTCGCCGAATGCCTGCAGAACGCCAACTGGCTGACGCGCAGCCTCGACCAGCGTGCCAAGACCATTCTCAAGGTGGCCTCGGAAATCGTGCGGCAGCAGGACGCCTTCCTCGTCCATGGCGTGCGCCACCTCAAGCCGCTCAACCTGCGCACGGTGGCCGACGCCATCGGCATGCATGAATCGACCGTCAGCCGTGTCACCGCCAACAAATACATGCTGACGCCGCGCGGGGTTTTCGAACTGCGCTATTTCTTCACCGCGTCGATCGCCTCGGCCGAAGGCGGCGAAGCGCACTCGTCCGAGGCCGTGCGCGACCGCATAAAGCAGATGATCGACGAGGAAAAGCCCGCCGACGTGCTCTCTGACGATGCCATCGTCGACATGCTCAAGGAAAGCGGTGTCGATATCGCGCGCCGCACCGTTGCGAAATACCGCGAAGGCATGAATATTCCGTCGTCGGTGCAAAGGCGGCGGGAGAAGCGGGCGCTCGCGAACGCCGGCCGCTAGGCCCGCCGGTATTCGGGCGATGCCGGCCCGACCCGAATTCCGATGATTTCCCACAATTCCCAAGCTTGATTGACAAGCCGCAATGAAGTGTCTAGAAGCCCGCCCGCATGAGCAGGGCGGTAATGCCCGCTTGCGAATGGGTCCGTCAGACAAGGCCGTGGACGGCCAAGAAGGCGACTTGTGATCAACCGGAAAGTTCGGGTCTAAAATCGGCGCGCATGCCGCTGCGAAGCTTGTGCGCGCGCACCACGGGTATAAACTCGGGACCAGTTTGAAGCCTGGGCAAGGAAGGTCAGTTTTCAGATGAATCTACGCATTTCGGGAAAACACATGGACATCGGCGATGCGTTCCGCACGCGCATCAACGACCGGGTCGGCGAGGCGATCGAGAAATATTTCGATCGGGGTTTTTCAGGACATGTCACGGTCATCAAATCGGGGTCGCGTTTCTCCGCCGACTGCATGGTCCGGCTCGATTCCGGCGCCTCTCTGCAGGCGACCGGCGACGCCCAGGACCCGACGCTTGCCTTCGAGGCGGCGGCCGATCGCCTGGAAACACGGCTTCGCCGCTACAAGCGCCGGCTGAAATCGCGCAACACCGGCAACGGCAATGGCGAAGAGCCGACCGACATCGCCTACACGGTGATGGCTCCCCTCACAGATGATGAAGAAGACATTCCGGAGGACTTCGCTCCGGCTATCGTCGCCGAATCAAGCATGACGCTGCGGACCATGTCGGTGGCGTCGGCTGTCATCGAGCTCGACAACAGCGACAGCCCGGTATTCCTGTTCCGCAACGCCGGGACCGACCATCTCAACATCGTCTACCGCCGGCCGGATGGCAATATCGGCTGGATCGATCCGTCGACGACCAAAGTCGCACAAGCATAAAAAGCCGGCCGCGCGAGGGGGCGACGACTGGCGCGGCAGGCGAGCAAGGGATTTTTCAAGCATGGATCTCAGCGATCTCATCAGCGTCCCGGCGATCATGCCGGCGTTGAAGGCGAATTCCAAAAAGCAGCTTCTGCAATTGCTGTCGGAGCGGGCGGCGGCGATTTCGGGAATCCCGGAACGGGAGGTGTTCGACACCATCCTGCAGCGCGAACGGCTAGGATCGACCGGCGTCGGCAACGGCATCGCCATTCCGCACGGCAAGCTCGCCGGCGTGAAGCGGATCGCCGGCGTCTTCGCGCGGCTGGAAACGCCAGTCGATTTCGAGGCACTGGACGACCAGCCGGTCGACCTCGTCTTTCTGCTGCTGGCGCCCGAAGGCGCGGGCGCCGACCATCTCAAGGCGCTGTCGCGCATCGCGCGCGTGCTGCGCGATGCCGACACGGTGGCCAAGATCAGGGGTACGCGCGACGCGGTGGCGATCCACGCCCTGCTGTCCGACACGCAGGCCTCGCACGCGGCCTGAAATTTTGGGATAGACCTGGTTTTGGGATGAAACCATAGAGGGGCCGCCGGGAGCGGCCCTTTCCATTTCGGACTGCCAGCAATCGCCCTAAAGCGCGTCGCGATCTTTCAGATTCGATCCATGCGCTTTAGGTTTTGATTTTACGCATGTCTTTATCCCGAAACCGGGTCCCACTTTCGGGAGACATGCTTTAGTGGATGGCGACAGTGGTCAGGTCGTTCTCCAACGCACCCGCCAGCGCCCGGTCACGGGCATCGGAAAGCAGGATCGGCTGGCCGTTGGCGGCAAACAAAGCCCACAGCTCCAGTCCGGGCGCGATTTCGCCGAGGCCCGGGAAGCGGCCGCGCAGGTCGTCGCTCGACACTTTCCGCAGATAAGCGACAGAGCCTTCGCCGAGATGGGCGAGTTCGCCGCTGGTCATGGTGATCATTTCGTCAGTTCTGGTCATTTCAAGCCTCCTTGGCGCGAGACGCCAGGATTGGCCGCCTCGCATAGAGCCATCGGCGAAGGTCAGTCTTTCACCGATATGTTTATTTTCCGTACCAGCCGCTCGGCCTCCGGCCGATCGAGATCGATCGACAGCAGGCCGTTCTTCAGCTCGGCCGCGATCACCCGCATGCCATCGGCCAGCACGAAGCAGCGCTGGAACTGGCGCGCTGCGATGCCGCGGTGGAGGAATTCGCGCTCGGTGTCGTCGCTCTGGCGACCGCGCACGATCAGCTGGTTTTCCTCCGTGGTGACATCGAGATCGCTCTCGGCAAAACCGGCAACGGCCAATGTGATGCGCAGCCTTTCGGCCTTGCCGTCAGCGGCGCCGAGGCGTTCGATATTGTACGGCGGATAGCTGTCGCCGGTCTTCGCCAGACGCTCCAGCGTCTTTTCCATGGCATCGAAGCCCAGAAGAAGCGGGCTGGAGAAGGGCGTCATTCGACTCATTGTTACACTGTCCTCTGAAGAGCGACACAAACTGGAAAAACCCGGATGGCATTTTTCCCGATGGTCTTGATATGGTCCGCCGCGCGATCAAGTTCAAGCCACTGAATCAGGATGACGTTTCGTTGAACCGTCCTCCTGGCTCAACTCTTCGTTGGAGCATGATTTTGTCCGAAAACCGGTTCCACTTTTCGGGATCATGCTCGAAACCCCGCCCAAAAAGACTCCCCAAAAAGGAATTGAAATGCCCCAGTCCAGAAAGATCATCATCGACACGGATCCCGGCCAGGACGATGCCGTCGCCATATTGCTGGCGCTCGGCAGCTCCGAGCTGGAGATCGTCGGCATCACCGCCGTTGCCGGCAACGTGCCGCTGAAGCTGACCCAGAACAATGCCCGCAAGATCTGCGAATTGGCCGGCAGACCCGACATCAAAGTCTATGCCGGCGCCATCCGCCCGCTGACGCGCGAGTTGGTCACCGCCGAGGAAGTGCATGGCAAGACCGGCCTCAACGGGCCGCAGCTGCCTGAGCCGACCATGCCGTTGCAGGAACAATACGCGGTCGATTTCATCGTCGAGACGCTGATGCGCGAGGAAAGCGGCACGATCACGCTCTGCCCGCTCGGACCGCTCACCAACATCGCGCTAGCGCTGATCCGCGAGCCCAGGATCGCGTCGCGCATCAAGGAAATCGTTCTGATGGGCGGCGGCTTCTTCGAGGGCGGGAACGTCACGCCAGCCGCCGAATTCAACATCTATGTCGACCCGCAGGCCGCCGATCTGGTCTTCAAATCAGGCATCCCGATCGTGATGATGCCACTCGACGTCACCCACAAGGCGCTGACCACCTCCAAGCGCATCCAGGCTTTCCGGCAACTCGGCACCAAGGTCGGCACCGCGACCGCCGAGATGCTGGAGTTCTTCGAACGCTATGACGAGGAGAAATACGGCACCGATGGCGGGCCGCTGCACGATCCGTGCGTGATCGCCTATCTCCTGAAGCCGGAACTGTTCAAGGGTCGCCGCTGCAATGTCAGCGTGGAGACCGCGTCGGAGCTCACCATGGGCATGACGGTGATCGACTGGTGGGGCGTCACCAAGCGGGAGAAGAACGCCACCGTGATGCGCGACATCGACCATGACGGCTTCTTCGCGCTGTTGGTGGAGAGGTTGGGGCGGTTGTAGCGCCTCTTCCTTCCGCCCTTGTGGGGGAAGGCGGCCTCGCGAAGCGAGTTCGGATGAGGGATGCTCCAGGGAAAGCAGCGTCTCAGTCCCCTGGAACATCCCTCATCCGTCTCGGCGCTGCGCGCCGATCCACCTTCTCCCGCAGGGGGAGAAGGAAAGGCGTCACTTCGCCTTGGAGAACGCCAGCCACAGCCCACCGCCGACGAGGAAGCTGCCGCTGATGCGTGACATCAGCCTGACGCGGCTGGCCGACAGCAGGCGTCCGGCGCGGCCGGCGGCAAGGGCGTAGGTCGAGTCCGACATGGCGGCGAAGATCATCGCCGTCAGGCCCATGACCACGATCTGCAGCGTGTAATTGCCGTGCGGCGCGATGAACTGCGGGAAGAAGGCGCCGAAGAAAACGAGCGTCTTGGGGTTCGAGATCGCCACCAGAAATCCCTGCAGGAAGAAGCCACCACGCGGCTTCTTCGCCGACCCGTCCGGGTTCAGCGCGCCTTTGGCGCGGAACATCTGAACGCCCATCCAGATCAAGTAGGCGGCGCCGAGCAGCCGCACCCATTCGAACCAGTGGCCCATGCCGGCGATCAGCGTGTTGAGGCCGATGCCGACGATGGCGATCATGATGGCGAGCCCGGCCTGGGTGCCGGCGACGTTGGCCAAGCCCGCGCGCGAGCCGTGACGGATGCTGTTGGCGATGATCAGCGTGACCGTGGGACCCGGCACCAGGATGATGACGATACATGCGACGACATAGGTTGCGTAAAGTTCCAGCGACATGATTTCCCTCGAACAGGACGGCGCCGATTTGGGCGGAGCGCGATCAATGCACGGGATTGGCGTTGGCGCAAGCTGGCCGGGCAGGGCGGCCCGTCACGCGGCCCCCACCGGCCAGGGCAGCGTCGCTTCATAGGCGGCGCCTGCCTTGAGCACGGCGAGGTCGCCGCGCGGGCGGCCGATCAGCTGCATGCCCATCGGCCGGCCTTTTGCGTCGAAGCCCGCCGGCACGTTGAGCGCCGGGCAGCCGCCCAGCGTGGCAAAGACGGAGACCTCCATCCACCGATGATAGCTGTCCATTGTCCGCCCCGCGACCTCGCGCGGCCAGTGGGTGGTCACGTCGAACGGGAAGACCTGCGCGGTCGGCAGGGCGATGAGGTCGAAGCGCTCGAACAGCGACAGCAGCGTGCGATGCCAGGAGGTGCGCCGGACGGTTGCCGCATGGATCTGCGGCGCGGTGAGGCGCATCGCCTGTTCCACTTCCCAGACGGCCTCAGGCTTCAGAAGCTTGCGCTTTTCCGGGTCATCGTAATGCGCTTTCAGCCCGCAGCCGCTGCTTGCCTGGCGCAAGGTGACGAAAGCCTGCCACAGCGCCTCGAAATCGACATCCGGCACCAGCGCTTCGCTGGGGAACGACGCGTCCGCAAAGCGGGCAAGCGCGGTCTCGCAGAGGTCGAGCACGCCCGGTTCCGTCGGCAGATGGCCGCCGAGATCGCCCAGCCAGGCGACGCGGCCGCCGGAGGCTTTCGTCCCCAAGCCGTCGAGGAACGAGCCCTCCTTGGCATAGGACAAGGGTGCCTGCGGATGGTACCCCGCCTGTTCGTCGAGCAGCAGTGCGATGTCGCGCACGCTGCGGCCCATCGGTCCCTCGACGCCCATCTGCGAATAGAAGACGTCGATGTCGGGGCCGGCGGGCACAAGCCCCTGCGAGGGACGGAAGCCGTAAACATTGTTGTAGGCGGCCGGATTGCGCAGCGAGCCGCCGAAGTCGCTGCCATCGGCAACCGGCAGCATGTCGAGCGCCAGTGCCACCGCCGCGCCGCCGCTCGAGCCGCCGGCGGTCAGCGCCGGGTCGAAGGCGTTGAGCGTCGGCCCGAAGACCGGATTGTAGGTGTTGGAGCCGAGGCCGAATTCCGGAACATTGGTCTTGCCGATGATGATGGCGCCGGCCTTGCGGATTCGCTCGACGAAGAAGTCGTCCGTTCCAGGGATGAAATCGGCGAAGATCGGCGAGCCGAAGGTGGTTCTGAGCTCCTTGGTCAGGGCGAGGTCCTTGATGGCGATCGGCAGGCCGAACAGCGATCCGGCCTCGCCGCCGTGGGCCAGATAAGCATCGGCGTTGTCGGTTTCGGCCAGGATGTCGGCGCGCTCGCGCAGCGAGACGATCGCATTGACCAGCGGGTTGATGGCCTCGATGCGGTCAAGGAAAGCGCTGACGACTTCACGCACCGAGAGTTGTCGCTGCCTTATTCTGTCGGCGAGTTCCACGGCGGAAAGGCGACAGATATCGCCGGCCAGCGGCACGGCATGTTTTGTGACGGGGCGCATGCTTAATGCATTCCCGCCAAAGCCGCGTCGACATCCTTGGTCAGCGGGATCGCCGGCTGCGCGCCGGGCTTCAGGCAGGCGAGCGAGCCGGCCGCGGCGGCGCGGGTAAGCGCCTGTTCGAGTGAAAGGCCCGACGACAGGCCGGCGCCGAAATAGCCGCAGAAAGTGTCGCCGGCGCCGACCGTGTCGACCGGCGTGATCTTCAGCGCCGGGATGGCGAGGAAATCGTGCGGCGTCGCGGCAAGCACGCCGTCGCCGCCGAGCGTGACGACGATGGCGCGGCCGGTCTTTTGGGCATAGTCGCGCATGCGGGCGGGGCGGTCGCGCCCGGAAAGCGACAGCGCCTCGCCATAAAGATCGAATTCGGTCTCGTTGGCGACCGCATAGTCGGCCTTGCCTAGGAAACCGGCGGCTTCGGCACGGAAGGGGGCGGTGTTGAGCACGCTGACGGCGCCCGCCGCGCGCGCCGCGTCGAGCGCGGCTTCTACCGTCTGCAGCGGGATCTCGTGCTGCAGGAGCACGACATCGCCCTTTTTGAGATAGGCCTTGGCGACATCGCCCGGCACCACCGAATCATTGGCGCCCGGCACGACGGCGATGACGTTCTCGCCATCGGCTCCGACCAGGATCAAGGCGGTGCCGGTCGAGGCGAAGCTTTGGCCGACACCGGAGAGATCGACATTGCCGGCCTTGAGAAGGGCGAGCGCGTCGGCGGCGAAACTATCCTTGCCGACCGCGCCCACCATGCGTACCTGGGCTCCCGCGCGCGCCGCGGCCAGCGCCTGGTTGGCGCCCTTGCCGCCGGGGGCGGTGGCGAAGCTCGAGCCGCGCACCGTCTCGCCGGGTTCCGGCAGACGGTCGACATTGGCGATGAGATCGAGGTTGATCGAGCCGACAACGATAATCACAAAAACTGCCTCCCGTTGAAGCGGCCCGGCCCGTGCTTGAAAGGCGGACCTGCTCCAAGATTCTGCTTTTCGCAATTCCTGGCGAAATAGGCGGCGAAGCGCTGATCCTGGAATTGCGGGCTGGGCGCGAGGCTAGCCGCAAAGCCCGCCGGTTGCCAGATCATGGCGGTTGCGCGGGCTCTTGGCCCACAGGCATCATTCGCAGCGCACCGTCACCGCGCCCTGATAGTTGCCTGCCGGGAAGATGCCGGGCGACTTGGTGGCGGTGAGATCGACCTGGATGGTGTGGGTGCCGTTGATCACCCGCTGCGGCGAGCTGCCCGGTATGTCCACGCCGGAGCCGTCGAGGCGGAAGACGGTGGCGAAGGTGACATTGGTGTCGCCGCCGCTCGGTGCCGAGGTGAAGGCGATCGGCGCCGGCGCGGAAACGGTATAGCAGTCCAGCAGGTTTAGGATGGAACACAGCGTCGAGTTCGCCGTGATGGTGGCGCCGGCGCTCGACCCGCCTGCCTGCTTGGAGCCCAAGATGTCGATGGCGGGGTTCGATTTCATCGTCCCCGAGGCGCCGATCACGATCGCGCAGGTGCCGATGATCGCCGCTTGCGCCGGAAGGCAGAGACCGGCAAGCGCCGCCAGCGCGAACAGCGCGCTTCTATTTCCGTTTCTTTTTCTTCTCATTGCCGGTCGTGCCTCTGATGGTCCAGCCCTCGTTGGCCCATCCCGCTGATTTGACTTGGGCCGCGCTGACTTGCGCCGCACTGGCTTGGGGCGCGGCGTTCTGGGGCGGGGAGGCGGCCACACTCCCTGTCGTCTGGCCGTCGGTGCCGAGACCCATTTTGAGGAGCTTCAATTCCATCTGCAGGCGCTCGACTTCCAGCTCGTAGAGGCGGCTGCAATCGACGCGTTTCGGCGTCCGCCCGATCGGGATCACCACGCGGCCATAGGTGGCGATGTCGCTGTTGGTATGGTTGCTGGAGTTGTTGCCGCGGATGACGCCAAGGTCGAGATAGGCGCCGCTGCCGGAAACGGCCGAGCGGCAGGTCGTGCCGTCGCTGGCATGAACCTCGTCCTGGCCCTGGGGCAAGCTGACGCCGGGCAGGCTGAAACCGGTCTGGTTCTGATTCAGGTTCAGGATATCCTCGGCAAGTCCCCGACTGACGAGAGCCAGGGCGGGCAGCAAGGACAAGGTCAGAACCTGCGATGCCCGAAGAACTTTCCGCATATCTGTGCCCTTATCTGGGTCTGCTCGCTTGGAAAGGGGATACTTTCGGTACAGATACGCACTTTACGCTCGTTCGCGCCGTCGAACGGGACGACCACCAAGACAGGGCGCGACGCCTGGCCGGCCAGAAGGAAGGCGCTCGGCGTGATCCTGGCCGCGACGGGCTGGAAGTCCTGGTCGTAGACATGGACCTCGACGCGGATGCGCTGGTTGTACGGGTTGCCCGGAAAGACGCGGACGGCGAAGGCATCGGTGAAGGATCGCACCTCGCCCCGCATCGGCGTCATCGACTGGCCGGTCGCCGCAATGGGAGACAGCGCGGCGATCAGGCCCGCCGCCAGCATCGCAATTCTTCTCAAGGACCGCTCCTTTCGCCAGAGGATTATTCGCAGCGCAGCGTCACCGTTGCCTGGTAGTTGCCGGCGGAGAACCGGTTCGTGCCGCTCTTGGTGCCGGCGAGATTGACCGCGACCGTCGATGTGCCGGGTACCGTCAGCGCGGTCGCGGTGCCGGTTTCGGCAATCGTCTGCGCGCCTGAAGTGGCGAAGGTCGGCGTCCATGTCGTCGCCGTCGTGTCCGATGCCGGCACGGTCGTAGTGGTTACCGGGTCCACGCTGAGCGAGACGCCGCCCGTCGTGTCGACCTGAGCGCTGCCTGCCGAGCCGCCGGCATTGTGCGAGCTCAGCGACTGAAGATTGCTGCTCACGGTCATCGTGCCGTTGGAGTTGATCGTGATGGTGCAAGTCGCGGTGATCGTGCCGTTGAAAAGCACGTTTCCGGTGGCGGCCGATGCCGTCTGGCTGGCACAGGCGGCCAGCAGGCCTGCTGCCATTGCGGCGCGAGCGAATTTCATTGAGACCCCTCCTTCGAGCCGGATGGTGCCGGCTCAACGTCGGGTCATCTTCCCTTTATCGTGGTTAATTTAGCGTTAAGTAAAATAACGCCGGGAAGCAACTTGCAAGAAAACCGGCCATAACCACAGGTTGTCACCGGTTGTATTTTGTAAATATGTCGCTGGGTTTATTTAGGCTGTATCGATTTATATTACGCTATGCGGTTTCTCGCAACGGTACGCCAAAAAAATCGATTGTTTCAGGAACCCACTTGCCCCGCTTCCCAGCCGAGGATGGCGCGTTTGCGCGTCAGACCCCAGTGGTAACCGGTGAGTGCGCCCGACTTGCCCAGCGCCCGATGGCAGGGCACCACGAAGGACATCGGGTTGGCGCCCACGGCCGCGCCGACGGCCCGGCTGGCGCTTGGCGCGCCGATACTCGCCGCGATCGAGGAATAGGTGCAGGCCCTGCCCATCGGGATGCGCAGCAAGGCTTCCCAGACGCGCAGCTGGAAATCGGTGCCGATCATCACCACGCGCAGCGGCTGGTCGGCGCGCCACTTCGTCGGGTCGAAGACACGCGCGGCGTAAGCCTGGGTGGCCGACATGTCCTCGACATAGGTCGCGTTCGGCCAGCGACCGGACATGTCTGCGAAGGCAGTCCGCTCGCCGCCGGCATCGCAGAAGGCGAGGCCGGCGAGGCCGCGGTCGGTGACCATGATCAGCGCGATGCCGAAAGGCGAGATGTGGTAGCCGTAGCGAATAGCGAGGCCAGCGCCCCGCGTCTTGTAGTCGCCGGGCGACATCGCCTCATGTGTGACGAAGAGGTCGTGCAGCCGGCCGGGGCCGGACATGCCGAGCTCGAACGAGGTCTCCAGCAGCGGCATGCCGGAATCGAGCAGCCTGCGCGCGTGGTCGAGCGTCACCGCCTGCAGAAAGGCTTTCGGCGACAGGCCGGCCCAGCGGGTGAACAGCTTCTGCAGACCGGTCGGCGTCTCGCCGACTTCCTCGGCCAGCACCTCCAGCGAAGGCTGGTCGCGATAATCGAGGCTGATCTTCTCGATGGCGCGGCGCACGACGTCATAGTCGCTGCCTTCGGGGGTGATGTCGTTCTCAAGGATCGCGATCGGCTTCATCTGCGTATTCATGGTCATCTGCGCGTTCATGGCAATATCTCCTTGGCGCGAATATCGGTCTTGCAGAGCTTTGCAACCACCCGAAACTTGCCTTCCTGACGCCGGCACCCAGACCGTCCTACAAGCCGCAGCAAGGGGCGCGGCTGAGCTGGTCCGCGCGCTTGTTCGTTGGCCTCTGGAGGCTTATCCCCGCCATGCGCAAGGTCGGCAGGTTGCTGCGCTACCGGTTCAGATTTGCCTAGGCGTCAGCGCGTCTTGGCGGTCGCCAGCGCGCGCGAAAAGGCGGTGGCGAAGCTTTCGCGGTCGTCGGGATTGAGGAAGCCGCCGATCGCCACGCTCTTGCCCTGCGCTTCGACCGCCATCCTGGTGATGCCGATTTCGCTGTGGCGGGCGATCGAGAACCGAGTCCAGAACGGGTTGAAATGATGCGCTTCCGAGCGGCCGGAAGGCGCCGTCTTGCGGATGTCGAGGCTGGTGCGCGATACGGTGATTTCCTCGCGGGCGCGCGCGGCGCGATAGTTGGCGCGGAAAGCGATGTAGACGGCGATCACATCGAGGCCGAAGAAGCCGAACACCGGCCAGGCGCCATGCGCCAGGAAGAACGCGCCGGTGACCGCCCAGCCGAAGACAAGCGCCCCCATCAGGATCAGGAAACCGGTCCGGCCGAGCGAGCGGTGCGGCGTCAGCAGGGCCTGGAAAAATGGCTGGTCGGCTTCGAATGACGCGTTTGTGTCGCTCATGAGGGAATATTATAGGAAGGGCATGGCGCCTCCCAAGTCCAAAAAATCCATCGCTGTCAAAAAGCCTCAACCCGCCCCTGCCGGCGGCGGCCGGGCGACTGATACACGGCCGCGAAAAGCCGCTTCCCGGTCGCTCTACAGTGCCGCCGAGGTGCATGAGATCTTCAGGCGCTTTTCCGTGCAGCGGCCGGAGCCGAAAGGCGAGCTCGACTATGTCAACGCCTTCACCCTGCTGGTCGCGGTGGTGTTGTCGGCGCAGGCGACCGACGCCGGCGTCAACAAGGCGACCAAGGCATTGTTCGCGGCTGCCGACACGCCAGCCAGGATGCTGGCGCTGGGCGAGGCCAAGATCGGCGACTATATCCGCACCATCGGTCTGTGGCGCAACAAGGCGAAGAACGTGATCGCGCTGTCGAAGGCGCTGATCGATGATCATGCGGGCCAGGTGCCGCAGGATCGCGACGAGCTGGTGAAGCTGCCGGGCGTCGGGCGCAAGACCGCCAATGTCGTGCTCAACGTCGCTTTCGGCCAGCACACGATGGCGGTCGACACGCATATCTTCCGCATCGGCAACCGGATCGGGCTCGCTCCCGGCAAGACGCCGGAACAGGTCGAGCAGGGGCTGCTCAAGGTCATCCCGGCCGAGTTCATGCGACATGCGCATCACTGGCTGATCCTGCATGGCCGCTATGTCTGCAAGGCGCGCAAGCCCGATTGCCCGGCCTGCGTCATCGCCGATATCTGCAAGTCGAAGGAAAAGACCACCGACATTCCGGCGCCGCTGGTGCCGATCGCGCCGCTGGATGAGACGTTTGCGGCCGAGGCCTAGAGCGGGTTGGGCTCTAATAGCCGTAGCCGCGCGCCATGGCCGCGGCAAAGACCGGAATGAGCAGGAAGATGACGCCTTCGGCGCGGACATAGTTCTTCACCGAGGCTAGTTCCGCCGCCGGCACGGCGAAAGACGGATTGCCGTTCGCCTGCCTGTTCCACGAGAGGAAGCGGAGTGTGGGCACGATCGACAGCAGGCCGACGGCGGCGAAGGCAACCATCTTTGCCCAGAACACCCAATTGTAGACGTAGAATTCCCAACCCCTCAGGCCGAAGAACACACGGCAGACGCCGACGATGATGATCAGCGCGGCGATGATGCCGTAGTGGCGGTCAATGCCGGCAAGGCGCTTCAGCGTCGCCGCACCCAGATCGCCGCGCACCAGCACGAACTCGGCGCCGATGATGCCGGCCAGCGAGAACACCAGCAGGTGATGGAGAATGGCCAATACAAGGTCAGTGGTGTCCATGTTCTTGCCTGCGCCTGGCGGCCGCGATGCGGCTGGATACTGTGTCAGAAGAGTAGCATCATCGGTCAGGATTCCCAGGCGGCGAAATCGTTGCGCTGGAGGATGATCCCGGCCGACCCTGGCCCTTCCCTGGGGGCGCCGGTTTGCTAAAGCAATTCCAGGAAAAGTGTGAGCGGTTTTCCGTCCGGAATTGCGTGAAAACAAAGAGTTAGTGTGTTTCACCGTTTCGCGAAACGGTGAAACACACTAAGCGCTGCCGTCTCAACGAGAGGAGTGCCATGAGCATCAAGACGGAAGCTGGCGTGCCGATCCTCGAAACGGCGCGGACTATCCTGCGGCCGCATCGTCCGGCCGATTTCGAGACATATGCCGCCATATGGGCGGAACCTGCGGTGACCCGTTTCATCGGCGGCAAACCGCGCACGCGCGAGGAAAGCTGGATGCGCTTCCTGCGCCATGCCGGCCTGTGGTCGCTGATCGGCTACGGCTTCTGGGCGATCGAGGACAAGGCGACGGGGCGCTTCATCGGCGAGGCCGGCTTCCATGATCTGAAGCGCGAGATCGAACCTTCGATCGAAGGCGTGCCGGAAGCCGGCTGGGCCCTGGCCACGGAGGCGCAAGGCCGGGGGCTTGCGAGCGAGGTTGTCGGGCGGATCGTCGCCTGGAGCGACGAGGCGTTGGGACAAGCGAGAACCGTCTGCATCATCGATCCGGAAAACGGCGCTTCGCTGAAGGTCGCCGAAAAGAACGGCTATGGAGAGATTCTGCGGACCACCTATCACGAGAAGCCGACGATCCTGCTGGAACGGCGGGTCGGAGGAATTGTCGCCTAGATTAGCCCGCTTTGCGGCGCAGCGTCCGCGCCAAAGTCTCCCATCCATCCGTCGTTGCATCGCGCTCGCTGCGATTGCCGCGCAGCACCGTGGCTGCGTCGAATGGCTGGGGCCGCGCAATCGCATAGCCCTGCGCATAGTCGACGCCGATCGCTTTCAGGGCGTCGAGGATGCCGTCGCTTTCGACGAATTCGGCGATGGTGCGTTTTCCCGTCACCTTGCCGATGTGATGGATCATCTCGACCATCGCGCGGTCGATGCGGTCGTCGAGCATGTCCTTGACGAAGCTGCCATCGATCTTGAGGTAGTCGACCGGCAAATGCTTCAGATAGGCGAAGGACGACATGCCGGAGCCGAAATCGTCGAGCGCGAAGCGGCAGCCAAGCCCGCGCAGATCGGCGATGAAGCGCATGGCTTCGGAAAGATTGGCGATGGCGCTGGTCTCGGTGATCTCCAGACAGATCGTTTCGGGCGCGATGGCGTGCGCGGCGAACTGCTCGCGCATGAAGCCGAGGAAGGTCTCGTCGCCGAAGGTGGCGCCGGAGAGGTTGATCGCGCAGGTGGATATCGGGGTCGCGTGCGGGTCGGCGTGCCTGGCCGCCAAGGTGGCGAAGGTGTTGCGCACCACCCAGCGGTCGATCGCCGGCATCAATCCGTAGCGCTCGGCCGCTGGGATGAAGCTCTGCGGTGTGACGAAGCTGCCGTCCTCGTCGGTCAGCCTAAGCAGGATTTCGATATGTGCGCCCTGCTCCGGGATATCGTCCCCCAGGGGCGCGATCTCTTGCGCATGCAGCCTGAAGCGGTTCTGATCCAGCGCGGCGTGCAGACGCTGCACCCAGGCCATCTCGCCGAAGCGCTCGCGCAGCGCGGTGTCGCCTTCGCTGTGGAAATGGATGCGGTTGCGGCCCTTTTCCTTCGCCATGTAGCAGGCGACGTCGGCTGCGCGCAGCACCTCCTCCAGCGTCATGCCGACGTTGGCGACTTCCACCATGCCGATGCTGACGCTGATGTTGAAGGGACGCCCGTCCCAGGAGAAATGCAGGTCCTGGACCGTGGCGCGCAGCCGTTCGGCGGTTGCGGCGGCACAGTCGGCATCGCAATCGAAGAGCAGCACGCCGAACTCGTCGCCGCCCAGCCTGGCCAGGATGTCGCCGGGCGGCAGCTCGTTGGCGAGCAGCACCGAGATCTGGCGCAGCAGCTGGTCGCCGGCGGCATGGCCGCATGTGTCGTTGACCAGCTTGAACTGGTCGAGGTCGAGATACATCAGCGCGTGCCTGCGCGACCTTTCCGGCGCTTCGGAGATCGCGCCCGCCAGCCGGTTCTCGAAGTCGCGGCGGTTGACGAGACCGGTCAGCGCATCATGCGATGCCTGCCACGACAGGCGCTCGATATAATCCTGCTCGCGCGTCATGTCGTGCAGGGCCACGACACAGCCGAGGATCTGGCCTGAAACGATCAGCGGCGCGCCATTCAGCGCCACCGGCACGACCGAGCTGTCGGGACGCTCCAGGAGCTGCGGGCGCACATTGGAGCGGCGCGGCTCGCCTGCCAGCAGGCGCGCGATCAGATCGGTCTCCTCGACGCCGCTGTCCTTGTCGACAAGCCGGAACAACGAGGCGATGGGCCTGCCCCTGGCTGCCGCCAGAGAACAGGCAAGCAGCCGCTCCGCCCCGGCATTCATATAGTCAAGCCGCCCCTCGGCATCGGTGCTGATGACGGACTGGCCGATCGAGGCCAGCGTGATCTGGGCACGCTCGCGCTCGGCGTTGAGGGCGCTCTGAAACGCCTGCCGCTGTATCATCAGCTTGCGCGTGCGCCAGACGACGAGCAGGATAAGCAGGGCGGCGGTGGCGAGATTGGCCGCCGTCAGCGCCATCTTGATGAAGCGCGATCCCTCGCCGAGGCTGTCGGAAAAGGCCTTGGCCAGCGGCCCGATCTGGCGGTCGAGCTGGTGGATTTGCGCCTTCCAGAGGCTGATCTCAGCCGCGGATGCCGGGCCCTGCTCAAGCCTTCGATGCATGTCATCGCCAAGTCCTTCGATGGCCAGGATCATCTCGTCGGCATCCGTCCAGTGGCGGATCGCGGTGTCGAGATAGCTGACGCGGCGAAAATTCCGGAACAGCCGGATCAGGCCGTCAACATCGTCGGGGTGGTTGTTGCCGCCGAGAAAGCCAAGCCGGGCCGCATTCATGTTGGGCTCGGCCTGTTCGAGCGCCAGCCGAGCGGCGCGATCGGCGAGCGGCACGGCAATCGCTTGACGATATTCGTTGAAATATTCCTGCTGGCCAGTATCGGCATAGAGGTTCAGGAAGTAAATTGCGTGCTTCTGGCCTTTCGACCATTGGCTTTCGCCGCCGACATAGGCGCGGACCGCCGATAATGTGTGAAGGCTGAGGGTTGCGACCAGCGCCTGGATCAGGACCACCGCGACGAAGGGCCAGACCATCCCTATCAGACGCGGACCGGCATCGGTCGACGAGAACTTCATCCCATTCCCATGGAGTTCGTTCTGCTCCCCCGGCGTCTGTCCGACTGGCTCGTCCGTCGGTTGAGACGATATTTTTCCCTGCATGTCGCCCGGTTGCTGGCGACATCGATCCAGATAGCGCGCCTGGCTTAACGGCCGATAAATTTGTCCGGTACTTGTTTCATGAATTGTTGCTTGGCAGGACGCTTACGCCGGGTGATGCGATGTATTAATCCGTGTTGCCGGTGTCCGGAAGAAAAAAGCCGGCAACATCAACCCGATAGCATTATACCACAGTCCTTTCTCAGCGCTTGGCCTTCGATCTGTTGAGGGTCACGGCTTCGCGTACGAGCGCCGTCAACGCAGCTTCGTCGACCCTGTCGCCTTGCTTGAAATCGATGGCGCGCCGGGTGTTGCCTTCGAGGCTGGAGTTGAAGAGCTTCTTGGGGTCAAGCAGCGCCGCGCCTCTGGCGAAGGTCAGCTTGACGACGGCCTTGTAGGTCTCGCCAGTGCAGATGATGCCGGTATCCTCCCAGACCGGCACACCGCGCCATTTCCATGTCTCGACGGCTTCCGGCGCGGCCTGGCGGATTAGGGCGCGGAGCCGGGCAAGCATCTCGCCACGCCAGTCGCCCAGTTCCTCGATCCTTTCGTCGATCAGCTCGGACGCCGACCTGCCGCCCTGCGCGCTGCCTTCTTGCATGTCCGGTTCTCCCGCGATGCTGGATAAGATTGCCATCAGGCCGATTTCACACGCCCACCGCGCCATCTGGCGGCATAGGGCAGCACGAACATGTAGAGTCCGCTGAACAAAAGCAGGAAAAGCGGGATCAACGGCGAATAGACGATCCAGGCGGGCGGCGGGCCCATGGCCATGGCGGCGAAATTGGCAATGACGGTGACGGTGAAGATGATCGACAGCCAGCGGTGAAGCTGCCTGATCCATTTGCTCCAGTCCAATCTAACCTCCCTTGCAAATGACGAGACGGATCGAGGCGCCTACCAGCGCGCCAGCTGCGAAAGCTGGACGAGGTTGCCGCAGGTGTCGTTGAGCTGCGCGATGGTTGCGCCCGTCACCGCGGTCGGCGCCATGGCGAAGGTGCCGCCATTGGCTTTGATGCGCTCGTGGTCGGCCTTGATGTCGTCGCTGAACAGCATCAGCGCCGGCTGGCCCAGCTTGAAGATGGCCTGCTGATAGGTCTTTGCCGCCGGATTGTCGTTGAGCGCCAGCTGCAGCTCAGTGCCGTCCAGATCATCGGGCGAGACGACAGTTAGCCAGCGAAACGGACCGTTGGTGAAATCCGCCTTCCTGGTGAAGCCCAGAACGCCGGTGTAGAAGGCGAGGGCCTTTTCCTGGTCGTCGACATAGATGCTGGTCAACTTGATCTTCATTTCGGTATCTCCATGGCTTACGCCCGCGGTGTGCCGCCCCGCCAAAAAGTGTGTGGTTCCGAGCAGTCCTGCTGTTGGCCGCGACCTTCAGTCGAGCCGCGAAAGGACCTCCTCCAAGGTCGCCAGGTATCTCTTCCAGCCGACGGTGGCGCCGCGGTAATACGGCTCCTGATCCGTGCGGAAGCCGACCTGCTCCATGCGCAGATGCGTGCCCCTGCCCGTCGGGGTCAGCGTCCAGGTGACCACGCTCTCGAGGTCCTTGGTGTCCCAGCTGTAAGACAGCGTCCGGTTCGGTTCGACCGTCCGGACCTGGCAGTCGACGCCGCCCCATTCGGCGCTCAGATTGAAGCGATGGTCCACGACCGGCTTGAAGTCATTCTTCATCAGCCATGCCTCGATGAGATGCGGTTGGGTGAGCGCGCGCCAAATCTTTTCCGGCGCAAAAGGTATCTCGCGCTCGATGATGACGGAGCGCGTTGCGGCTTCGTTCATTGATCCATCCTTTTGAGCAGGTCCTCGAGATCGTCGAACCGGCTTTCCCAAAACCCCGCCATGTCGCGCGTCCAATCCATCAATGGCGCAAGCGCCTTGATCTGCGCGCTGTAATGGGTCTGGCGCCCTTCATGGCGGTCGCGCACCAGCCCCGCCTCCTTGAGCACGCCCAGATGCTTCGACACCGCCGGCTGCGACACGCCTGCCTGCGCGGTGAGGGCTCCGACCGTCTGCTCGCCCTGGCGGCAGAGACGTTCGAAGATGGCGCGTCTTGTCGGATCGGCAAGCGTCCTGAACAGCATGTCATGGGCGGCCGTCATCAATCAATAACCCGTTGGCTATCGATTAACGTATAACCATCGGGATATGTATGAGTCAAGCAGCGAATGAGGGTCCCAGCACAACCGGCCTGCCGCCATGGGCCGAACGATACTGAACAGGTACCCGCTTAGGACGGATCGGCCGCTGGAATGGTCAGATCCCGGAGCAGCGTCGAAAGCTCAGGTTCGTCGATGAGGAGGGCAGCGTCTGCCGGCGGCAGCCATGCGCGTTGCCGGTTCGCGGCTTCCCGCCAATCGGCAAGTTCCTCCGTGACTTGGAGGAGATAGACCGAAACGTCCACCCGAATGAAGCCATCGGTCATGCGTTTCCAATAGGAATAGGTACCGGCTGGCTGCTTCAGGGCCTTACCGAGAACACCGGCCTCTTCCTGGGCTTCGATCATAGCCGCCTTGCGACCGGATTTGCCCTTCATCGGCCAGCCCTTGGGCACGATGAAGCGCCGCGTGGTGCGTGAGGTGACGAGCAACACTTCGAGGCCACCGTCTTCCCGCAACCGAAACGGAATGGCCGCTACCTGGCGGATCCGTTGCCCTTTCTTGGCTCGGCGAACTGCTTTCTTCTTGGTTGTTGCCATCCCAAATTCCGGTGAGAGCAGCTTCCTGCCATACGCAATCGGCGCGGCAAAACCCGTCCCCCCCTGCAAACCCTAAAACCACCGCCCATGCAATCCGGTATTTTGCCGGTAAGTAAGTCGGCTAATAAACAGAAAAAAACAAAATGTCAGCGGCAAACCCGCGAAATCGTGTTGCCGACCGCTTCCATTCGGCATGTCTTGTCATATACCGGCACGTCGGGCTGAGGCTGGCGTTGGGTCGGCCGGTCGAGCTCACGATAGATCTGCTGCTGCTGCTGGTACTGCTGCCGCTGCAATTGGTTCTGCAACTGCTGCAGCTGGTTCTGCTGCACCAATGCGTTGCGGTTCGTCGGGATGACGACCTGGGCCGATACGCCGGAAGCCATGCCCACCAGGCAGGTGGCCGTCAGGGCAGCTGAAATCAGAAACGTCGGTAGGCGGTGGGACGACATCTTCCTTGTCCGCATGACAAACAGAACCTTTACCCAATATAGGGTGTTCGAGCGGCGGCGCCATGGTCAGCTGATCGATTGTCGTTCCAAAGAAAATCCCGCCCGTGCCCAGCATTGCACTTGACGGCGGCGGCGGCCGGCGGCTGTAACAGCGGCTTCGCCCGCCCACGCGACTGGCCTTCAGAACGGCACCACGCTGAAGATCGACGCCACGGCGGCGGATACCCTGCAGCCGATCTCCTTCACCATCTCGCTCAACGGTTTTGGAAGCGCGCTCGCGCGGACGGCCGATCTCTCGGCGAACTGAGTGAGGGGAGGGCCACCCTGGGCGGTCGACGAAGGCCGGTCGGCTTTTTGCTCACGTAATTCCGGATGGGAGTCTACGGCAGAGCCTCACCGCTACACACTTTTCCCGCAGTTGCGTTATTCGTTTGCGTCGATCTCGCGCAAACGATACCCCACGCCCGTCTCGGTGATGATGTAGCGCGGCTGGTCCGGGGTCTTCTCGATCTTCTGCCGCAGCTGGCGGACATAGACCCTCAGATATTGCACGTCGGTCGAGTCGTTCCAGATCTGCTTCATCATGAACTGGTGCGTCAGCACCTTGCCGGCATATTGCACGAGCATGCGCAGGATGTCGTATTCCTTGGGCGACAGCTTCACTTCCTTGCCCTCGACCTTGACGATGCGCTTCACCAGGTCGACCGAAAGATCGCCGGTGTGGAACACCGGCTTCTCGCCCTGCTGCTGGAACTTGTGGCGCAGCGCCACGCGGATGCGCGCGACCAGCTCGTTCATGCCGAAAGGCTTTGTCACATAGTCGTCGGCGCCAAGCTCAAGCGCCGAGACGATGCCGGCCTCGTCGGTGCGGCTGGACAGGATCACGACCGGAATGTCGAGACCCTCGCCGCGCCATTTGCCGAGCAGCTCCAGGCCGGTCATGCCGGGCAGGCCGAGATCGAGCAGGATCAGGTCCGGCCGTTCGGTCTGCAGGAGCTCGATCGCGGCCTTGGCGTTCGACGCCTCGGAGACCGTATAGCCCTGGCTGCCCAAGCCGACGCGCAGCAATTTGCGGATCGGCGGCTCGTCGTCGACGATCAATATGGACACGGTCTGATTTGTCATGGCGCATCGTCCGTAAGGGGCGCGCTGAGCGCCGGCAAGTCAGCCGGCACCGGCATGCGGATGGTGAAGATCGCGCCTGGACGGTCGGTGCGGTTGGCCGCCGTGATCGTGCCGCCCATCGCCTCGATGAAGCCGCGGCTGATCGACAGGCCGAGACCCGTGCCGGCGCGCACCTGGTCGCGTTTGCGCACGCGGTAGAAGGTGTCGAATATCCGCTCCAGGTCGCCCGGTGGGATGCCCGGCCCCTCATCCATCACCTGCAGGATGATGGCGCCATTGTCGACCCAGGCCTGCAGCCGGATGATCGAGCCGGGAGAGGCATATTTGGCGGCATTGTCGAGGAGGTTGAACAGCGCCTGCTCGAACAGTACCGGATCGAGCCGCAGCATCGGCAGGTCGGCCGGAATGTCGGTCTCTATTCTATGCTCGGCGGTGATCTTCTGCGCCCGGTTCAGCGCCGAGCCGACGACATCGCCGACATAATGGAGCGCGTAATTCGGCTCCATGGCGCCCGACTCGATCCTGGTCATGTCGAGCAGATTGGCGATGAAGCGGTTCAGCCGCTCCGATTCGCTGACGACCGTCGACAGAAGCTCCGCGCGATCCTTTTCCGGCAGCGCCGGCGCGAATTCCTTCAGCGTGCCGGCCGCGCCCATGATCGCGGCGAGCGGCGTCTTCAGGTCGTGCGAGATCGAGGTGAGCAGCGCCGAGCGCAACCGGTCCGCTTCAGCCGCAAGCCTAGCGCGGTCGACATCGGCGACGAGCTGGACCCGCTCGATGGCCACCGCTGCCTGATCGACCAAGGCGTCGAGCAGGCGTTGCTGCTCGGGCGTCAGCAGCGGTCCCTGCTTGTCGTTGTCGAGGCCGACGACGCCGATCGCCGTCCGCCCCGTCCGCAAGGGCAGATACAGACGCTTTGCCCCGGGCAAGGTGTCGGCGCCGCGGCCGGCGGCGCGGTTGTGCTCCCAGGCCCAGCGCGCGGCGGCGATATCGGCCTCGGCCAGGGTATCGTCCGGCGGATAGCCGGCCTTGACGGTGATGGTGCCGTTTTCCGGCAGAAGCAGTACGACACGGACCTTCAGCATCGAGGCGATCTGGAAGGCGGTGGCCCACAGCACGTCGTCGAGCGTGCCGGCGCCGGCGAGCTTCTTGGAAAAGGAATAGATGTCCTCGGTGGCGCGCGCCCGCGAGCGGGCGGCAACCGCCTGGCGCTGCACGCGCGCCGTCAGATTGCTGGCAATCACGGCGACGACGAGGAAGGCGGCAAAGGCTACGATGCTTTCCGGGTCCCTGATCGTCAGCGTGTAGCGTGGCTCGAGGAAGAAGAAGTTGAAGGCAAGGGCACTAAGAAAACAGGCGTAAAGCGCCGGCCAGAGCCCGAACGTTACCGCGGATGTCAGCACGGCCAGGAGCAGGACGCTTGCCAGATTACGAACGTCGAAGAACTGGTCGAGAACGGTGCTGACGGCCAGCGCGCCCGCGACAAAGGCGGTGGTCACATGATAGGGCCAGACCTGGAACGGTGTCTGCGCCGCGGCGGCCTTGACTCTCGTCGAGGCGGCATCGGCGTCGCGCTCGGTTCGCGAAATGACATGGACGCTGATGTCGCCGGCATTGCGGATCAGGTCATAGGTGAGCGAGCCTTCGATCAGCTCGCGCCAGCGCGAGCGCGTCGGCCGGCCGACGACGATGTGGGTGAAGTTGTTTGCCGTTGCATGGCGCACGATGTCCTGGGCGACGTTCTGGCCCGGAATGGTCGTCACCTCGGCGCCGAGCTGCTCGGCAAGGCGCAGGTTCCTGGCCAGCCGGTCCTTGTCCTCTTCCGAGATGGCGGCGAGGCGCGGCGTGTCGACATGCAGCGCCGTCCAGGGCGCGCGGAGCCGATCGGCGAGCCGACGCGCATAGCGGATGCGGGCCGCCCCGCCGGGCCGCGAATCGACGCAGACGAGCACGCGCTCGCCGGCCGCCCAGGGGCCAGGAATGGCGTGCGACTGCATGTGGTTGAGCAGCTGCTCGTCTACGCGCTGGGCGGTGCGCCGCAGCGCCAGTTCGCGCAGCGCCGTCAGATTGCCCGGCGAGAAATAGTTCTCGATGGCGCGCTGCGCAGTGTTGGGGAAATAGACCTTGCCGTCATGCAACCGCTTGATGAGGTCGTTGGGGGTGAGATCGATGACCTCAATGTCGTCGGCTTCGTCGATGATGGAATCGGGGACCGTCTCGCGCACCCTGACGCGGGTGATCTGGGCGACGACGTCGTTCAGGCTCTCGACATGCTGGATGTTGAGCGTGGTGTAGACGTCGATGCCCTGAGCCAGGATCTCCTGGACGTCGAGATAGCGCTTGGGATGCCGGCTGCCCGGCGCGTTGGTGTGGGCAAGCTCGTCGACCAGGACGAGGTCGGGGCGGCGCTTCAGGATCGCGTCGATATCCATCTCGTCCAAGGTTTGGCCGCGATAGTCGACCAGTCGGCGCGGGATCACCTCATAGCCGTCGACCAGCGCCTGGGTTTCCTTGCGGCCGTGGGTCTCGACGATGCCGATGACGACATCGACGCCGTCGGCGCGGCGGGCGCGGCCCGCCATCAGCATCTCGTAGGTCTTGCCGACGCCGGGTGCCGCGCCGAGAAATATGCGCAGCCGGCCACGGCCCTCGCGCTCGGCATGCTCCAGCAGCGCGTCGGGGGAGGGGCGGTTCTCGGAGTCGGTCCGGTCGTCGGGCATCAGTCCAATCATGGATTGCGCCGGGGACCGTGTCGATCCCCGGCGCGCGTGGATCACTTCAGCTCGTCAAGCGCCAGGTTCAGCGCCAGCACATTGACCACCGGCTCGCCGAGGACGCCAAGCTCGCGCGCTTCGGCATGGCCGTCGACGAGCGCCTTGACCTTGGCCTCGCCAACACCGCGGGCCTTGGCGACGCGCGGCACCTGGAAATAGGCCGCCTCGGGGCTGATGTCGGGATCGAGGCCGCTGCCGGAGGTCGTGACCAGGTCCATCGGCACCGGCGCGTTCGGGTTCTCGGCGTTCAGCTTCTCGGCGTCGCCCTTGATGCGGTCGATCAGTTTCGTGCTTGTCGGACCGAGATTCGAGCCGCTGGAGGACGTCGCATTGTAGCCGTCGCCGGCGGCCGACGGCCGGCCGTGGAAGTAGCGGTCATTGGCAAAAGCCTGACCAATCAGGCTGGAGCCGATCACCTTGCCATCTTTGGTGATCAGGCTCCCATTGGCCTGGTTCGGGAACAGCGCCTGGGCGATGCCGGTCATGCCGATCGGATAGATGAGGCCTGTCAGCACCGTGAAGAAGACGATCATCACAAAGGCGGGCCTGAGTTGCTTGAACATCGGGATAGATCCTTATGCGAGGCCGAGGGCCGTGACGATCAGGTCGATCGCCTTGATGCCGACGAAGGGCACGACGATGCCGCCGAGGCCGTAGACGAGCAGGTTGCGGGTGAGCAGCGAGCCGGCGCCGATGGCACGATATTTCACGCCCTTCAGCGACAGTGGGATCAGCGCGATGATGATCAGCGCGTTGAAGATGATGGCCGACAGGATGGCGCTCTGCGGCGTCGTCAGATGCATGATGTTGAGCGCCTGCAGCGGACCGGTGGACTGACCAGGCGCGACATAGAAGACAGCGAACATCGCTGGGATGATGGCGAAGTATTTGGCCACGTCGTTGGCGATCGAGAAGGTCGTCAGCGAGCCGCGCGTCATCAACAGCGCCTTGCCGATCTCGACGATCTCGATCAGCTTGGTCGGATCGCTGTCGAGGTCGACCATGTTGCCGGCCTCGCGCGCGGCCACCGTGCCGGTGTTCATGGCGACGCCGACATCGGCCTGCGCGAGCGCCGGCGCGTCATTGGTGCCGTCGCCGCACATCGCGACCAGCTTGCCCTTGGCCTGCTCCTCGCGGATCAGCGACAGCTTGTTCTCAGGCGTCGCCTGGGCAAGGAAGTCGTCGACGCCGGCCTCGGCGGCGATCGCCGCGGCGGTGAGCGGATTGTCGCCGGTGATCATCACCGTGCGGATGCCCATCTTGCGCAGCTCCGCAAAACGGTCGGCTATGCCGCCCTTGACGATGTCCTTGAGGTGGACGACGCCGAGCAGGCGGCCGTCGCGCTCGACAGCCAGCGGCGTGCCGCCGGCCTTGGCGATCTCGTTGGCAACGGCCTGGAGATCGCGGATGGTGTCGCTTGTCGGGCGCGCGCCATGGGCGGCGACGGTCGACTGGTTGACATGATTGAGCACCGCATCGACGGCACCCTTGCGCACCGACGAGCCGTCGATGTCGACGCCACTCATGCGGGTCTGCGCGGTGAAGGGCACGAAAGCTGCGTGCAGGGTCGCCATGTCGCGGGCGCGGATGCCGTATTTCTCCTTGGCCAGCACGACGATCGAGCGGCCTTCCGGCGTCTCGTCGGCGAGCGAGGCGAGCTGGGCGGCGTCGGCCAGCTCCTGTTCGGTGACGCCCTTGACCGGACGGAACTCGGTCGCCTGGCGGTTGCCGAGCGTGATGGTGCCGGTCTTGTCGAGCAGCAGCGTGTCGACGTCGCCGGCGGCCTCCACGGCGCGGCCGGACATGGCAAGCACGTTGAAGCGAACCAGGCGGTCCATGCCGGCGATGCCGATGGCCGACAGCAGCGCGCCGATCGTGGTCGGGATCAGCGTCACGAACAGGGCAACCAGGATCGTCACCGGGATATAGCCGCCCGAATAGGAGGCAAAGCTCGGGATGGTCGCGGTCGCCAGCACGAAGATCAGCGTCATGCCGACAAGCAAGATGTTGAGCGCGATCTCGTTCGGCGTCTTCTGGCGCTCGGCGCCCTCGACCAACGAGATCATACGGTCGAGGAAGGTCTGGCCGGACGCGGCGGAGATGCGCACGCGGATCCAGTCGGAAAGCACCTGGGTGCCGCCGGTGACGGCCGAACGGTCGCCGCCGGATTCACGGATGACGGGCGCGGATTCGCCGGTGATCGCCGCCTCGTTGACGGAGGCCACGCCTTCGATCACCTCGCCGTCGGACGGGATGATGTCGCCGGCCTCGACCAGCACGACATCGCCGACCTTCAGGCTGGTGCTCGGCACCAGCTTGAATTTCGTGCGGTCGCCGTTGCTGAGCAGCTTGGCCTGGGTCTCCGTGCGCGCCTTGCGCAGCGAGTCGGCCTGCGCCTTGCCGCGGCCTTCGGCTACCGCCTCGGCGAAATTCGCGAACAGAACGGTGAACCACAGCCAGATGATGATCTGCAGGGTGAAGCCGAGATCGCCGCCCCGGGCGATGAGATCCTTGACGAACAGAACGGTGGTGAGAGCTGAGACGACGGCGACGACGAACATCACCGGATTACGGACCAGCGTGCGCGGATCGAGCTTGCGGAAGGCGCCGCCGATGGCGGGCACCAGGATGCGGGCGTCCAGAATGCTCGCGGATTTGGACTGGCTCATTTTTGGGCTCCAGTATCGGTTATGTTGGACGGCGCCGGGTGTTCGGTCTTCGGGAAGAGGTGCGGAAGGCCGGAAGCCAGCAGCCACAGCACGAACAGCACGGCCGCCATGCCGAGAAAGGTTGAAAGCGTCGGGAAAGGACGAGGCTTCTCGACCCTTCCGTTGTCGGGCTCTCCGTCACCGGTATGGTGACCGTCGTGCCGACGTATCTCGTTGAAGCGGGGCATGGTCATCTCAAAAGGTCTGTCCATGGATCATCGCCAGATGCTCGACGATCGGACCGACCGCGAGCGACGGGAAGAAGGTGAGGCCGCCGACGATGATGATGACGCCGACCAGCAGGCCGACGAACAGCGTGCCGTCGGTCGGGAAGGTGCCGGCGGAGGCGGGCACGGTCTTCTTCGCCGCCAGCGAGCCGGCAATGGCCAGAGCCGGGATGATGACCAGGAAACGGCCCATCAGCATGCCGATGGCACCCGTGAGGTTGAACCAGGGCGTGTTGCCGGTGAGGCCGCCGAAGGCCGAGCCGTTGTTCGCGGCTGACGACGTGTAGGCATAGAGCACCTCGGAGAAGCCGTGCGGGCCGGCATTGGCTATCGAGGCCACGGCGCTCGGCAGGACCACGGCGATCGCCGTGAAGATCAGCATGGCCAGCGGCAGGCACAGGATGGCGAGCATCGCCATCTTGACCTCCCTGGCCTCGATCTTCTTGCCGAGATATTCCGGCGTGCGGCCGACCATCAGGCCGGCAACGAAAACGGCGATGACGACGAACATCAGGATGCCGTAGAAACCAGCGCCGACGCCGCCGACGATGACTTCGCCGAGCTGCATGTTGATGAGCGGGATCATGCCGCCGAGCGCGGTGAAGCTATCATGCATCGCGTTGACGGCGCCGCAGGAAGCAGCCGTGGTGATGACCGCGAATAGTGCCGAGGCGGCGATGCCGAAGCGGGTCTCCTTGCCTTCCATATTGCCGCCGTCGATGCCGAGCGCATGGACCAGCGGGTTGCCGGCGGCCTCGGCCCAATAGCAGACGATGACGCCGGCGATGAACAGCGCACCCATCGAAGCGAGGATCGCCCAGCCCTGGCGCTGGTTGCCGACCATGCGGCCGAAGACGTTGGTGAGGCCGGCGCCGAGCGCGAGGATCGTCAGCATCTGGATCAAGTTGGAGACCGCATCCGGATTCTCGAACGGATGCGCGGCATTGGCGTTGAAGAAGCCGCCGCCGTTGGTTCCGAGCATCTTGATGGCGACCTGCGAGGCGACGGGGCCGAGCGCGATGGTCTGCTTGGCGCCTTCCAGCGTGGTGGCGTCGACATAAGGTCCAAGCGTCTGCGGAATGCCGAGCCAGACATAGACCAGCGTCAGCACGATACACATCGGCAGGAGCACGTAGAGCGTGCAACGGGTCAGATCGACCCAGAAATTGCCGATCGACTTGCCCGAAGCACGAGCGAAGCCGCGGATCAGCGCGATTGCGATCGCAATGCCGGTGGCGGCCGAGACGAAATTCTGGACGGTGAGGCCCGCCATCTGCACGAGGTAGGACATCGTGCTTTCGCCGCCGTAATTCTGCCAGTTGGTGTTGGTGGCGAAGCTCGCGGCGGTGTTGAAGGCGAGCTGCGGGTCGACCGCGGTCATGCCTGCGGGGTTGTAGGGCAGCATGCCCTGCAGCCGCTGCAGCGCGTAAAGAACGAGAAGGCCCACAAGGTTGAAGAGCAACATTGCCGTCGCATAGACGGCCCAATGCTGCTCTTCCTTGTCATTTGTCCCGGAGAGACGGTAGAGGCCGCGCTCGATCGGGACGAGCACGGGCGAGAGCAAGGTGCGGTCGCCATTGAAGACGCGGTGCATATAGAAGCCGAGCGGCTTAACGAGCGCGACGAGAATGGCGCAGTAGATAAGGATCTGTATCCAGCCGTAGATTGTCATTGGGATGGCTTTCCGAGCCTGGCGCCGGAACGTTCTAAAAACGCTCGGGGCGGATGAGGGCGTAGGTGAGATAGGCGAGCAGGAACAAGGTCACCGCGCCGCCAAGAATGTAATCGAGAAGCATGATCCGGTTTTCCGCTCAGATTCTGTCGCAAGCTTTGACATAGGCTAAGGACAGGGCGAAGAATATAATCCCGATCCCGAGAACTATAAGGTCCATGGCAGGTCTTCCTTTTGCACTTTGTGTTTGCGGGCTCGCGGTGGCGGGCTCAAAACTGCGCGCGGACGCTCGCCACCTTGGCGGCGACGGCGATCAAAGCGTTTCTTCGAAGGGAGATATGGACCCGATCGCCATAAAGGTTCGAGACGGGGCGGATGGGAAAGATATAGGAATTTTATAGGGTTTTTGGCGACCTGTCCGAAAGTCGGTGGTTAGTGTGCGATGGCAGAGTCCATGCCGTGGCGTCCGGCCGAGACACCTATCGCGTCGTCACCCACGGGCGGAGCAAGGAGCGAAGTGACGCGCGCAGATCCTGGAATGACGAGGTTCATGAGCCTTCAGCTCATCGCCAGCGTTTTGCGATGACTATCCTAACGGACGTTGATAGCCTTGCCCGACAAGGTGACCGCCTACAGTGCCGGCCGCCGGTCCTTCCACGGCATCTCCTCCTCCAACTGCGCGGAAAGCGCCAGAACCGTCGCCTCGTCGCCGTAACGGCCGACGAGTTGGACGCCGATCGGCACGCCGCCGGCCGATTGCCCGAGCGGCAGCGAGATCGCCGGCAGGCCGGAGATGTTAAAGGGGAAGTTGAAGACCGCGTCGCCCCATTTGGCGTTGTAACGGTCGAGATCGGTCTCCGACATGTCGTAGTAGCCGAGCGGGCGCGGCAGCTGCGTCAGGGTCGGGGTGATGAAGATGTCATAGAGGTTGAGGTCGCCGACGATATCGCGGCCGATCAGCCTCAGTTGCTCGACGTCGGAAACATGCTTGATGCCGCTGGTGGCGCGGCCCCGCTCGATAACCGCCCAGGTTACGGGCTCGACATCCTTCGGCGTCACGGAGCGACCGACGAGCGTTTCGAGGAAGCCGAAGGTGGCTGCCGTCTGCACGTTGGTCATGTCGGTGTAGGTTTTCCACGCGGCGTCGGCGTCGAGCGGCATATCATGCTCCTCGACATCATGGCCGAGACGTTCGAGCGCGGCGACCGTGGAAAGCACCGTCTGCTTGACTTCAGGATCTATCGCGGCGCCGTTGGGCGGCGTGACGGTAAAGCCGATGCGCAATTTCTTCGCGGCACGCGCGGAAAGCTTCAGCCAACTCTCAGTGGGCACCGGCGGCGTGTAGGCGTCGCCGGGCAGGGCGCCGGCCACCGCATCGAGATAGGCGGCGGTGTCGCGCACGGTGCGCGAGCAGCAGAGGAAATAGGCGCCGCCATACCAATAGTCGCCATAGGGCGCGAGGCTGACGCGACCGCGCGACGGTTTCAGCCCGACAATGCCGCAGCAGGAAGCCGGTACGCGGATCGAGCCGGCGCCGTCGCTGGCCTCGGCGATCGGCACCATGCGCGAAGCGATCGCGGCGGCAGCGCCGCCGCTGGAGCCGCCCGGCGTGATGCCTTGCTTCCACGGGTTCTTCGTCGTGCCGTAGAGTTTTGGCTCGGTGGTGATCGACCAGCCGTTCTCCGGCGCGTTGGATTTGCCGACGAGGACGAGCCCGGCGGCCTTGATGCGGCGCACCACCTCGCTGTCGGAATCGGCGACGAAGTCCTTGAGGTAGCGGCAGGAATTGGTGAGAGGCGCGCCTTTCCAAGACGAAGCGAGCTCCTTGAGCAGATAGGGCACGCCGGCGAAGGGTGCGTTCCTGTCCACCGTCGCCGCCTGGGCTCGCGCCATGTCGTAGAGACGATGGATCACAGCGTTGAGCGATGGGTTGAGGCGCTCGATCATGGTGATCGCCGCTTCGACCAGTTCGGCGGGGGCGACCTCGCCGCTTTTTACCAGGCCCGCCAGGCCCAACGCGTCTGAGCTCGTGTAGGTTTCGAGCAGGCTCTCCGAGACCGCAGCCATGTGTTCCTCCCGTTACGTTCTCTTGCTGGAGGCTGAGAATGGCCCTGCGGACTCACCCTCACCCAGCCTCCGCTTCGCTCGGCTGACCTCTCCCCGGTGGGGAGAGGAGGCTTTCGGCGCCGGCGCTTCCCTCTTCTCCCCGCCGGGGAGAAGGCCGCGAAGCGGTGTGGCGCGACGCGTAGCCCGGAACCTTCACGCCAGCTCGACGGTCCGCTTCTCCGCGATGCTCTGCTCCGCCGCCAGCACAATGCGCAGGCTGTTGACGGCCGCGTCCATCTGCTCGGTCAGATCGAGGTCCTCGCGGATGGCGCGCAGGAAGAAGGCCTGCTCGCGGTCGCACAGTTCCTGGTGTCCAGGCTCGTCCTCCATGCTGACGATCTCGTCGGGCTTGGCAAAATTCTTGTCGCCGTCGACCTGCGCGTAGTGGATCTTCAGCGCGTCGGTCTTGGTGTGGCGGTCGATGTCGGCGGAATCGGACACTTCCTCGGCGTCCTTGGCGCTGCTTGCCCCCTGGCCGGCGACGATCGACACGGCGCCCTTGGGGCCGACCACGTCCTTCACGAAATAGGCCGTCTCGCTCATCATCGGGCCCCAGCCGGCCTCGTACCAGCCGACCGAGCCGTCATCGAAGGTGACGTGCAGATGACCGTAATTCTGCTTGTCGGCCTCGGCCCAGAGTTTCGCGCCGATGCCGTGCACGCGCACCGGCTTGGCGCCGGTCAGCTGGCACATGACGTCGACATAGTGCACGCCGCAGTCGACGATCGGGATCAGCGAATCGATCAGGTTCTTGTGCCAATGCCAGGCGGTGCCGCTGCTCTGCTGGTTGAGGTTGAGGCGCATCACCAGCGGCTTGCCGAGCGTCTTGCCGACCTCGATGAACTTGATCCAGGACGGGTGCACCCGCAGGATGTAGCCCAGCACCAGCTTGCGGTTCTTGGCGCGCGCCGCGGCCACCACCTTCTCGGCATCCTCGATGTTTGTGGCGAGAGGCTTTTCCATAAAGACATGGCAGTTGGCGGCGATCGCCTTCAGCGCGTATTCGGCGTGCGTGTTCGGCCAGCTGTTGATCGAGACCGCGTCCGGCTTCGTCTCCTTCAGCGCCAGGTCGAAATCCTCATAGAGCGGGTAGCCGGCGAGCTCCTTGGGGATCTTCTTGTTGCTCTTGATCGAGCGGCTCATGATGCCGACGATCTCGAAGCCTTCGGAGCGGTGGTAGGCGCTGGCATGCGAAGCGCCCATATTGCCCAGACCAACCACCAGTATTTTCACCTTGTCGGCCATCGAAGCCTCCCAATGCTCTTTGAACGGAATTGCGGGCGGCGTCTCGCGCCGCCCGATGGTCACGGCAGTCGCGTTACTTGACGGCGGAATCGAACAGGTGAGCCTTGATTTTGTCGACGTCGAGGGCAGCAAAGCCTTCCGACAGCTTCACGCCGTCGGCATCGGCCTTGACCTTGGCCTTGTCGAAGTCGTTGGCGGCCGGGATCAGATCGTTGGTGCAGACGTCCTCGGCCTTCACCGGCGCGCTGATCTGGCCGATCTTCAGGATCTCGTCGAAGAAGCCTTGCCAGCTTGCCATGTCATGCGAGCCCCAGCCGCCGCGCTTGTCCATGTCGCCGCGGAAGACATTGATCTGCTGCAGGATCGAAGTGGTGCCGAGCTCGGGGCCGAGGTTCTTGGCCAAGGTCGGGAATTGCTCGAACACGGCTTCGACCGCGGCGCGCGGATTCTGGTAGCCGAACTCTAGGCCCATCGCCCAGCCGCGCAGGTATTTTTCGAGGAACGCCTTCTTGTCGGCATCCTCGAGATCGGCGGCGCGCACGACGAAAGTGTTGGCCGGCAGCTTGGAATTCTTGACGCCCAGCCAATATTCGAAATCGAGGCCCTTGGCGATCCATTCGGCGCGCAAGCCTTCCCAGGAAAGCGCCGCATCGCCCTGGCCGCCGGCCAGCGCGGTGCCCCAGGTCGGCCAGCCGGCCTCGACATATTTCACCTTCTTGATGTCGACGCCCTGCGCCGCAAGCAGCGGATCGACGATCGCTTGCCAGGCGGCGGAGCCGAGCAGAATGGTCTTGCCTTCGAGGTCCTTCAGGTTGTTGGTGCCCTGGCCCTTGCGGAAGGCGAGGCTGAACGTGTCGCGCGCGCCCATGTGGAAGACCGACTTCAGCTTCATGCCGTTCTGGATGGCGAAGGAGAAGACGCCTGGTGAGGGGAAGCCCATGTCGGCCTGGCCGACATCGACGAATTTCACCGTCGCGGTGCCGTCCGAAGGGCCCGGCTGCATGTCGGTGTTAAGGTCGCCGAAATAGCCGGCCTTCTTCGCCGACCAGTAGGGATAATCGTCCAGCACTTCGAGCGTGCCGCGCGGCGAGATCCAGGTGAATTTCTCATAGGCCGCCGCCCTGGCTTTCAGGCCGGATGCGCCGAGCGCGGTGGCGGTCACGACGCCGGCCGCGGTCACCTGCAGGAAGTAGCGGCGGCTGATGCCGGCCGGGACGCTGGAATGGATCGGATTGTCGTTGGTCATGGCATTCCCCTTTTGTTGATTGCCCTTATTGATCGCTTGCCTTGCCTTCGCCCGCCTCCCGGGCGCGATTTTTTCCTGTCGTCAGGTCTCCCAACTCGCCCATTTCTTGCCGATCAGGAAGAACAGCACGTAGATCAGGATACCGAGCGTCGAGAGGATCAACACCACGGCGAAGAATTGCGGCATCTGGATCATCGACGAATAGGAGGTGAGGCGGTTGCCGAGGCCGAAACCGCCGCCGACCATCTCGGCGCCGACGGCGGTGAGCAGGCCGAAGATCGCGCCGATCATCAGCCCGACCAGGATCATCGGCAGTGCCATCGGCGCGCGGATCTTCCAGAAGATCTGCAGCGTGCTGGCGCCATAGGAGCGGGCCAAGGCGATCTTGGCGCTGTCGACGCGGCGGAAGCCGGTCGCTGCGTTGATCATCACCATCGGGCCGGCAGCCAGAGCGACCGCGATGATGCGCGGCGTGTAGCCGAAGCCGAAGCGCAGGATGAGCAAAGGCACCAGCGCCAGCATCGGCGTGGTGACCAGGATCAGGATGTAAGGCGCGACGATCTTCTCGGCGAAGGGAAACTGCGTGATCACCGCCGCCATCACCAGGCCGACGATAGCGCCGATGGTGAAGCCTGAGACAAGCTCGACCAGCGTGTAGCCGAGATGCGGCGCGATAAGCGGGAACTCGTCGAACAGCGCGTAAACGATCGAGCTCGGCGGCGGCATGATATATTGCGGCACGTGGAAGAGGCGTAGCGCCAGCTCAATGCCGCCGATGATGACCACCGCCACGGCAAGGATCGCCGCCACCTCGGCTCCGGACTTGATACCGGGACCGCTGGCGAAGGCGGAAAGGTTGGTCAGGCTGACGTCCTGCCCGTCGCCGCCCGACTTCGCCTTCGAGAATTCCGGAATGGCGTCGCCTCCGCTCACGGCCTGATCCTCACGATTTCAGCGCTCTTGTGCTCCGGCTGTTGCTGGGCCTGCGGCCGACGCTCGCCGACAATGTCCATCTTGATGCGGTTGGTGAGGTCGAAGACCTCCTTCGTCGCCATGATCTCCAGCGAACGCGGGCGCGCGAACGGCACGTCATAGATCTTGGCGACGCGGCCGGGCCGCGTTGTCAGCACCACGACGCGGTCGGAGAGGAAGATCGCTTCCTCGATGCTGTGGGTGATGAAGACGATGGTGGTCTTGGTGTCGAGCCAGATCTCCTCGACCAGGCGGTTCATCTCTTCGCGGGTGAAGCTGTCGAGCGCGCCGAAGGGCTCGTCCATCAGGAGCACGGAGGGTTTCAATGCCAACGCGCGCACGATCGCGGCGCGCTGCTGCATGCCGCCGGAAAGCTCGCGCGGGAATTTGCCGCCGAAGCCATCCAGCCCGACGCGGTGCAAGAGATGAGCGATCCAGGCGCGGTCGGGCTTCTCGCCCTTGATCTCGAAGGGGAAGTTTATGTTGGCGTCGAGATTGCGCCAGGGCAGGAGGTTCGCTTCCTGGAAGACGATGCCGATCTCGGGGCGCGGTCCGGTGATCTCCTTGCCGTCGAGCAGGATCGCGCCGCCGGTCAGCCGGTGCAGGCCTGACATCGACCACAACAGCGTGGTCTTGCCGCAGCCGGAGGGGCCGACGATCGAAACGATCTCGTTGGATTGCACATCGAGGCTACAGCGATCCAGCGCCAGAAGGTCGCCGGAGCCGGTCTGATACACCTTCGTCGCTGCCTGCACGCCGAGCTTCGGCGTTCTTGCGCTTGCCGTACTCATGCTCCCCTCGGAGACTGCGCGATGCGTTGCCAAGGCCCATCTGTCCGCGAAATCAGTCTGTAACTATCCTACTTTACTGTCAAGCGACGATAGACAATGGAAGCAATCAGGTTCAATCCACTTTTATGTAAACTTCTGATTTTCCTCATTTTTATGATCTCTTGCGATGTGTGTTACTTTCCTACATACTCGTGTCGGTTGATTGCCTATGGCCAGCAGGCGGATAATCGCGAAAATGATGGGTCCCGAAGCGGGCTGGGGAGAACTGGCCAATGACCGAAGCTGACAGCCAGGCGTTGCGAACGATCGACGAAGACGGCGACCGGCACGACCATGTCAGGCGCTTTCCCGATATCATCTCGCAGGTGAAGGACAGCTATGCGGAGCTGCGGCCGGCCGAGCGCCGCGTCGCCGATGTCGTGCTCGACGACGTCAAATATGCGGTCGACGCTTCCAATGCGGCGCTTGCCCAACGTGCCCGGGTCAGCGAGCCGACGGTGACACGGTTCTGCCGGGCCATCGGCTGCGAGGGCGTGCGTGATTTCAAGCTGAAGCTGGCGCAGAGCCTCGTCGTCGGCGCGCTCTATCTCGCCACCAAGCCCCAGCCCGCGAACAGCGACAGCGGCATGCCGTTCTGGAACGCCGTGTTCGGCGAGGCGCGACGCGCGCTGCAGGAGGCGGAGCGGCAGATCGATCCGGGCCAGTTGCAGAAGGCTGCGGAACTGATCGCCAGGGCGCGGCAGGTGACGGTGTTCGGCCTCGGCGGCAGCTCGTCGGCGCTGGCGCAGGAGACGCAATACCGTCTGTTCCGCTACGGCATCACCATCAGCGCGCAGTGCGATCCCTATCTGATGCGCATGACCGCCTCGACGTTGAAGCCTGGCGATCTGGTGATCGCGATCTCGGCAACGGGGCGCACGCGCGAGGTGATCGAGGCGGTTGAGCTCGCCAAGCATTACCGCGCCAACGCGATCTGCGTGACGGCGCCCGACACCGAGCTGACGCGGGTCTGCGACGTGCGGCTGACGGTGGCCGTTCCGGAATATCCCGACACGCTGAAGCCGACCGCGTCGCGCTACGCATTCCTGGCGGCCATCGATCTGCTGGCGGTGGCGACAGCCTACAAGATCGACGGCCCGGCGCGCGAGACCGTGCGCCGCATCAAATACAACGCCCAGATCCATCGGACAGGCAAGGAGATGGAGCCGCTGGGAGATTGAGGCAGCCGATATTCAGGTGAGGCCGGCCTGCAAATGGCGGCTTCCTGCGCTTCCGGTGCTCACGTACTTTAAGTACGCTCCGCTCCGGTTCTCGGAACCCACCATTTTCGACTCGGCCTGACCTTAATCTCGGCCGCCTCAAGGCGAGTTTTCTGCACGGCCGCGAAAGGTGGCCATGTCGTTCGACATATTCGGAGGAAGGACAAATGCTCGACATCGCACCATCGCAACAGGCGGCAAACTGGCTCGGCTCGTTCGGGCGGGCGCTGGAGGCCGGCGACATCGAGGCGGCGACGAACCTCTTTGCGGAGGATTGCTACTGGCGCGATCTTTTGACCTTCACATGGAACATCAAGACCATGGAAGGGCAGGCCGCGATCCGCAAGATGCTAAAGGCCACGCTGTCGCAAGCGCAGCCGTCGCACTGGCACCTGACCGGAGAGCCAAGCGTCGACGACGGCATCGTCGAGGCCTGGTTCAGCTTCGAGACGGCGGTGGCGCGGGGCGAGGGGATCCTGCGGCTCAAGGACGGCCGCTGCCGCACGCTTTTCACGGCGATGAGCGAGCTCAAGGGTTTCGAGGAGCAAAAGGGCCCGGCGCGGCCGCTCGGCATCCGCCACAAGGCCGACCCCAAGCGCGAGACCTGGGCGGAAGCACGGGCGCGCGAGGCGCGCGATCTCGGCGTGCATGAGCAGCCCTATTGCCTGGTGATCGGCGGCGGGCAGGGCGGCATCATGCTGGGTGCCCGGCTGCGGCAGCTCGGCGTTCCGACGCTCATCATCGAGAAGACTGCGCGCCCCGGCGATTCCTGGCGCAACCGCTACCGCTCGCTCGTGCTGCACGATCCGGTCTGGTACGACCATCTGCCGTATATTCCGTTCCCGGAAAACTGGCCGGTCTTCACGCCCAAGGACAAGATGGGCGACTGGCTGGAAATGTATACCCGTGTCATGGAGCTGAACTATTGGGCGGCCACCAAATGCATCAGCGCAGCCTATGACGAGATCGAAAAGGTCTGGACCGTGGTGGTCGACCGCGTCGGCCAACGCGTCACGCTGAAGCCGAAGCATATCGTCTTCGCCACTGGCGCCTATGGGCCGCCGCGGCAGATCGACTTGCCGGGCGCGGACAGCTTCAAGGGCGAGCTTCTGCATTCCAGCCAATATTCCACCGGCGAGAAATTCCGCGGCAAGCGAGTCGCGGTGATCGGTGCTGCAAGTTCAGGCCACGATGTCAGCGTCGACCTCTGGGAAGCGGGCGCCAAGGTCACCATGGTGCAGCGCTCGCCGACGACCGTGGTGAAATCCGACACTCTGATGGATGTCGGCTTCGAGATCTTCTCAGAGAAGGCGCTGGCGCGCGGCATAACCACCGACAAGGCCGACATGATCGTGGCTTCCACCCCCTTCGCGCTGGTGCCCAAGGGCCAGCGCGCGCTCTATGACGTCATCAGGGCGCGCGACGCGGATTTCTACAAGCGCCTCGGCGACAGTGGCTTCGCCATCGACTTCGGCGAGGACGAGACCGGGTTGCTGATGAAGGCCTATCGCACCGGCTCGGGCTATTACATCGATGTCGGCGCCTGCGAGCTGATCCTGAACGGCGAGATCAAGGTGAAAAGCGGCGTCGGCATCAAGTCGCTGACGCCGAACGGCATCCTGTTCGAGGACGGCAGTGAGCTCACCGTCGACGCGATCGTCTGCTGCACCGGCTACCAGTCGATGAACGAGACCGTTGCCGCAATCGTCTCACGCGAGGTCGCCGACAAGGTCGGCCCGTGCTGGGGCCTCGGCTCCGGTGTGAAGGGCGATCCTGGTCCATGGCAGGGCGAATTGCGCAACATGTGGAAGCCGACGGCGCAGGAAGCGCTGTGGTTCCACGGCGGCAATCTGGCGCTGTCGCGGTTCTATTCGAAGTTCGTGGCGCTGCAGCTGAAGGCGCGGATGGAAGGGATTGCGACGCCGGTTTACGGCGAGCCGAGCAACGCTGGACGTTAGCGATCGATCTCCCCACGGGAGCGAGATTCGGCAATCACCTGCGAAAATGCTTCGCCGCCACATCCACATGCGTGTGGTGCGCATGCGCCTCAAAGCGCTCGGTCTCATTGTGGCCGGACGCCTCGTTCGGCCACCATTTGCCGCCGATGACAATGCCGTTGGACACCAGTCGCTGATCCGTGACCAGGGACGCGCCAACGGCGTCGACGAAGGTGAAGCGGCCAGGTTGCTGCCTCAGCACCGCAACATCGCCGATGCCGCCGACCTTCAACGCACCGAGCTCGGGCCGGGCGATCGCCTGCGCGGGGTTCACTGTCGCCGCGCGTAGCACCTCGACCAGCGGCATGCCGAGCGCCATGAGCTTGGACATGCAGACCAGCATGTCGAAGGCCGGGCCGTCGACGCAGTAGAGGTGGACGTCGCTCGAGATCACATCGGGCGCGAGACCCTCGGCGAGCATCGCCTTCGCGACCTCGAAGTCGAAGGAGCCCATGCCGTGCCCGATGTCGAAGATGACGCCGCGCTCGCGCGCCAGGCGCATGTCCGGCCGTACCGCGCCCGAGGCGAAGACCGGGGCGTTGGGGAATGGCCGGAAGCAGTGGGTGAGGATGTCGCCGCGGCGCAGCCTGGGCAGCACTTCCGAACGGCCGGGCGGCGGTTCGTCGATATGCGCCATCAGCGGCAAGCCGACCTTGTCGGCGGCTTCGAGCGCGAGATCGACCGGGGCGATGCCACTGGTACCGCCGGCATGCTTGCCGGAGCGGACTTTCACGCCGACGACGACATCGGCGTGCTCGCGCACCGCGGCCACCGTCTCGCGCGGCTCGCAGAGCCTGAGGTCGCTGCACTCGCCGACCGACACGGTCTTGGCGAAGCCGAATATGCCGGCAAAGGAGATGTTGACGTAAGCGAGGATGCGGACTTTCGAGCGCTCGATGACATGGCGGCGGAAGCCCAGGAAATTGCCGGCGCCGGCGCTGCCGGCGTCGACGAAGGTGGTGGTGCCGCTCTTGGCGGCCAGCCGGTCGGCATCGATACCGAGCGAGGTGCCGCCCCAATAGACATGGCTGTGCAGGTCGACGAGGCCCGGCGTGACGATGCAGTCCCTGGCATCGACCACCTGCGTGGCATGTTCGGCATCGATGGCGGCCTCGATTGCGGCGACGCGGCCATCGGCAATGGCGACGTCGCGCTGCGCGTCGAGGCCCGATGCGGGGTCGATCACGCGCCCGCCCTTGATCAGGAGATCGAACTGCATCGGTACCCTCCCTGCTGTTTGTTTCACGCAATTCCGGACGGAAAGCCGCTACACACTTTTCCTGGAATTGCTTGTAGCGATCAGACCGGCCGATAGGCGACGGCCTCGACCTCGATCTTGATGTCGATCATCAGGCGCGACTCGACCGTGGTGCGCGCCGGCGGATCCTTCGAGAAATGCTTTGCGTAGACGGTATTGAAGGTGCCGAAATCGCGAGCGTCCTCCAGCCAGACGGTGGTCTTCACCACATCGTCCATGCCGCAGCCGGCCAGCGCCAGCGCCGCCTTGACGTTCTGCAGCACCTGCTCGGTCTGCTCGGCGATGCCGCCCTTCACCACCAGCCCGTCGCTGCCCACCGGCACCTGGCCGGAGACATAGACGAAATCGCCGGCGCGCACGGCGGGCGAGAGCGGGACATGCGATTTTCCAAAGCATTGCTTGGGCAAGTGAGTCTCCTATTGGCGTTTGAGCGGAACCGGTCGCATAGCCGTCTACGCCTGTCGGCACGATCCTCATAGAGGCAATGTCGGAAAGCAACATTTTTTCGAAATCCATGTTGCTTTATTACAAAAGCCTGAGCATCTTGCGCTCGACGCCGCCTTCGGCCGCGCGACATGAGGGGAGATCCAGCATGACCTTCGACAAGAACCCGTTTCCGGAAGGCGATGCCGACCGCCACGCGCTGTGGGAAATGCTGGTTCGGCGCGATATCGACGCCTTCCTCGGACAGGATTGGTCGATGGTTGAGGACGATTTCATCGCCGAGAGCTTCTTCGGCATGCACGCGCATTTCCTCGCCAATGCCGATGCGTGGCGGCTGCAGTTCCCGAGGCTGGAGGTCTATCGCGACGAATGGCTGCGGCAGGCCAAGGAAACCGCGGCGACGAAATTCGCCGAGCCGCTGCGCGAGGCGCTGTTTCGCGTCACCAACATGCGAGACATCGATGTCGACTGTGATCGCGCGGTGCTGCACAAGAAGTTCGACGGTTCCGTCGCCAAGGCCGATGGCGGCGTCGACCGGCTGAAATGGCAGACGCTTTATTTCTGCCGCAAGGTTGGTGGCCGCTGGAAGATCGCAGGCTTCGTCGGCTACATGCCGCATCCATTGGGCTAAAACGCGTCGCGATCCTTCGGATTCGCTCCATGCGCTTTAGGTCTTTAATGTTACGCATGTCTTTATCCCGAAACCGGTTCCCAATTTCCGGAGACATGCTTAAGGCGTGCGGACATTCAGGTGGGACCTGTCTGCCAAAGCGCAAGTTCCTGTGCTTCCGCTGCTCACTGCAGACGAATGCCTCTGGAGCCTACGACAGCCGCGGCAACCGCTCGTCGGGCGAGCGGTGGTCGAATACAACCCCCATGGTCTTACCAACGGCGGCCATCACGATCAGCTCGACCAGATGGTCATCGCTGTCTTCGCAGGACGGATCGGCATGGCGTATGGCATCGAGCATGGCGCGTGTGGACACGGTGTCGCCGGCGCGAAATTTCGAAAGGGCAGACGAAACAAGGTCTTGCACCGTCGGATCCATGACGGGCACTTCCGCAGCGACGTTCATTGGCCTCCTCCTGCCATGAACCCTCCCTGGAGAGATGATACGCCAACGGCTGGATTGCGCCAGCGAAATGGTGGTCCGACCAGTGCCAATGGCGACAGCCTGCCGCCATCCGTCCTGTAGGGACGAGCTGACGCTCGCGCATTGGACGAGCCGACGCTCGCCCTTAGGTGTGGAACACCGCCCGGCGGTGCGCGGCCATGCTCGACGCGCCCGGCTTCGGTTGATAAGCCCGCTTGCGCGCATGGAGGCGTTCTGAGTCGAAATATGACGGTTGCAATCGAGATGGGGCAGACGAGCGCAGGCGCGCCGGCCGCCCTCGACCTTGAGGAACTGCTGGCGACCCGCCTGCTGGTGCAGGGCAATTCGGGCTCCGGCAAGTCGCATCTGCTGCGCCGGCTGCTCGAACAGAGCGCCCCTTGGGTGCAGCAGACCATCATCGACCCCGAAGGCGACTTCGTGTCGCTCGGCGAACGCTTTGGCCATCTGGTGATCGACGCCGAGGAGCATACCGAACGCGGCCTGCAGGCTGCGGGCGAGCGCGCGCGCATCCACCGCGTCTCGACGGTACTCAACCTCGAAGGGCTCGACACCGAGAACCAGATGCGGCGCGCCGCTGCTTTTCTCGGCGGGCTGTTCGAGGTCGCGCGCGACCACTGGTACCCGATGCTGGTGGTCGTCGACGAGGCGCAGCTCTTCGCGCCCGCCGCCGCCGGCGAGGTTTCGGACGAGGCGCGCAAGCTTTCGCTCGGCGCCATGACCAATCTGATGTGCCGCGGCCGCAAGCGCGGGCTGGCCGGCATCATCGCCACGCAGCGACTGGCGAAGCTCGCCAAGAACGTCGCGGCGGAAGCCTCCAACTTCCTGATGGGGCGCACCTTCCTCGACATCGATATGGCGCGCGCGGCCGACCTGCTCGGCATGGAGCGGCGCCAAGCCGAAGCCTTCCGCGACCTGGAGCGCGGGCATTTCATGGCGCTCGGACCGGCGCTGTCGCGCCGGCCGCTCGGCGTGCGCATCGGCCAGACCGAGACCAGCCCGCGCAACGGCACGCCGCGGCTGATGCCGCTGCCCGAAGCGGCGCTTGAGGATGCACGCTCGATCATCCTTGCCGCGCCGCCGCCGGAGACGGTCAGGCCGCAGCGCCGGCCTTCGCCGGACCTCCTCGACCAGCTGATGGCGGCCAAGGCCGCGCCGCTGGACATCCGCCCCGAGCCGGCGGAGCCGCAGCCCAGCGCCGAGGACCTGGCCGAACGGCGCGAGCGCATGGACCGCATCCTGCGCGCCATCCTGGCCGAGCCTGATGCCGGCTTCCGCGTCATCGTCGTGCTCTACCAGGAATTCGTGGTCCGCTGCCGCATCGAAGGGCTTGCCTCGGTCGTGCCCGATCTTCCGGAATTCCGCCGCATGCTGACCAGGGCGCGAGCCGGCGTCGGCTCCGACATGGCCGAGGACGATGCGTGGCGGGACGTCTCCGTGCGCGCCTCGCTGCTGCCCGAGGATATGCAGGGCGTGTTCATGATGATAGCCCGCGCGGCGAAGGAGGGCTGGCCCTGCCCGAGCGATGCGGCTATTGCGCGAGCCTACGGCTCGCACTCGCTGCGCCGCGCGCGGCGGCTGCTCGATTATATCGAGGAGCAGGGTCTCATCGTCTGTCAGGTCGACGGCACGGGCCGGCGCACCGTGACGCTGGTCGAGCTCGCCTGGGCAACGGCGCCGGGCGACCCGAACGCCTTGGAGCAGGACAGCTCGGCGGCGTGATTACGGCTGCAACTCGATCGTGCGGACATCGCGAAGCGGCGGCGCGCGATGGGTGGAGACGACGACGATCCTATCGCTGAAGCGGGCGAGCAGCCGCTCGAGGATACGTTCGCCCTGCGCCTCGTCGAGATGCTCGGTCGGTTCGTCGAGCAGCACAACGGGTTGGGGTGACAGCCAGGCGCGCGCGAGGTTGATGCGCTGCGCTTCGCCGAGCGAGAACCTGTCCTGCCTGACCCAGCTGTCCAATCCTCCCGCTTCGCGGATGCGGCCGTCCATCTCGACGGCTTCCAGCGCCCGCCAGAGTACGGCATCCGGAGCATCGCCGGCAAAGAGATTGGCGCGGACGGTGTCCTCCAGCACGACCGCGTCGTGCAGGACGAGGGACACGAGCGCGCGCCGCTCGCCTGCCGACAGGATGCGGTCGTCGGTGGCGAAGGCATCGTCGCCGATCCAGCCGGCGATCTGCTTGAGCAGGCTCGTCTTGCCCGAGCCGCTTGCGCCGACGAGCAGTGTCGGCTGGCCCCGCGCGAGGAGCAGGGAGATGGGCGTTCCGATCGACCGGCCGTCGGGTGCACGGCGTTGCAGGCCACCATGAAGCAGCAGGGCGGGCTTGATGTCATCCAGGGCGAATTCGCGCCTGCCGGCCGCGGTGCCGCGTGTCCATTGACCGATCTCGGCGCGAGCCGCATTGCGGCGAAGCACGGCAACCAGCATGCGCGATGCGCCATTCATGGTTTCGCCCAGCGCCAGCCAGGAGAAGGCGAGCAGCATGGGCGCGAGAAGCTCCGTGCCTTGTCTGCCCGCATACCAGGCAGCCGCCATCACACTGACGCCGGCAACCGGACCCAACGCCCCGCCGATCATGTCCAGCATGGCCTGCAGCCGGCGAAGGGCAAGCTGCGCGGCGTCGGCACGAGAGAGAGCGGCGAGGGCCTCAGTGCATTCGCGGTTCCAGGCGCCCTCCGCCTTCAAGGGTACGGCTGACGCCATGGCCGCGCCAAGCCGGCTCGCGCCCCCGCGGCGCAGCGACCTGGTCTCACGCCATGCCATGGCGCCAGCTCTGGCCACCCGGTTCCCCGCGAACAGGGTGGCAAGCAGCAAGACTATAATGGGCAGGAGGGACAAAGGCGCCAGCACCGCCGAACCTACGATTAGGACCGCCAGGCCGCAGGCGAACGTCAGAGCCGGTAGGCCGGCGCGCAGCCTGGCGAAGTCGAGGTCCTCGACATCGTCCAGATAGTCGGCAAGGCGGGCATCGTCGCCAAGCTGCCATCCGGCCCGGCGCACCGCCGGCGCCGCCGCCATCGCTGCGAACAGCTCGACGCGACGCGATATCTGATCGGCGAGCGCGGCCTTGTGGCCGGTCAGGCGCTCGCCATAGCGGGCGGCGGTGCGGCCGACCGCGAACAGCCTGATGAAAGCCGCGGGGGTGTGAAAGTTGAAAGTGAAAGCGGCGGCGGAAAGGCCGGCGATCGCCACGGAGCCGAGCAGCCAGGCGGACACGCCGCCCAGCAATATGGCGCAGGCCAGTGCGGTGAAGGCGAAGCCGGTCGCCAGCCGCCACGACTTCCGGCTCGATGACTGAAATGCCGTGCTCATGCCGCCACCTCGACGGTATCGTCACGGGTGAGGTCCACAACCAGGTCGGCGGCGGCGGCAAGCTCCCGGTCATGCGTCGCCACGACGACCAGCCGCGCTCCTGAAATCCCGATCAGCATGCGCCGCACGGCTTCGGCGGTCGCGCGGTCGAGTTTTGCCGTCGGCTCGTCGGCGAGCACGGTTCGTCCGGAAAGTTGCGCCCGGGCGACGGCGATGCGAAGACGCTGGCCGCCCGAAAGATTGGCGCCGCCCTTGTCCAGCCTTGCATCGAGACCGCCCGGCAGCAGGGCGTCGTCGAGCAGCCCGATCGCGCGCGCGGCATTTTCCAGCCGGGTCCGGTCCAGCGCGCCGCCATTCCACAACATAGCCTCCGACAGCGTTCCTTCGGGCACGTAGGCGTCCGTCGAAACCCAGGCGATCTCCCCAGTGGCCAGCGGCCGGGTCCCCGGCGTCGGCATGGCACCCGGCTCGAGCCCGGCGAGACGGCGCAGAAGCGTCGATTTGCCCGATCCGCTCGGACCGACGATGGCGACGAGGCCATGTGCAGGCAATGTTAGGCGCAACCGGTCGAGCACCGGCAAGGGGCAGGCTGTGACCGGCGCCGCGCCGAGCAGCCGGTCCAGCGCGGCGGCCGCCGCCAGCCCCTCCGCCTTGGCATGGTACTGTTCCGAGAAGCGGCGGAATGGTGCGAAATATTCCGGCGCGATCATCAGGATGAACAGGCTTTGCCAGAGCTCGAGATTGGAGAAGCCCGGGATCGTCGCAAGCTTCAGGTGGCCCAGGCCGAGGAAGATGGCGAGGATCGCGATCGAGAGCGAGGCGAAGAAGTCGATGATCCCGGCATTGGCGAAGGCTATGCGCAGCAAACCGATCGTCTCGCCGGTGTAGCCCTCCAGGCGCCGGCCGAGTTTTGCCTCCTCGCTTGCCGTCGCGTGGTTGGCAAGAATTGTGGGCAGCGTGCGGACCCGGTCGGCGAACTGGCCCGCCAGCCGGCCGAAGGCACGCTCCTGGGCGTCGGCGCGCCGGCGGATCGCATTGCCCACCAGCGCGAAGAACAGGACCATGACCGGCGTCAGGCTGATGACCAGCAGCGCGGCCTGCCAGGAGACGAGGCAAAGCGCGATGGCGGCGAGCAACGGCCCGGCCGCCATCATGGCCGTGGCGGCACGATGGCCCACCACCAGCGCGGCGATTGCCTCCGGATGACGCTGCATCGAGACGATCAAGCCGCCCGTCGAGAGCGACTGCAGCTGCCGCGCCGGCATCTTGCCCAGTCGCTCGCTCGCGAGCGCCCGCAGTCGCGTCGACACGGCGTTTTCCGCGGAAGCCTGCATCCTTTCGGCGGCGAATCCGGCGAGGCATGCGGCCGCGAGCAGCGCGATCATCCCGGCTACGAGCCATGGCTCGACCGTCTCGCCCATCACGAGCCGGCCGGCAGCCATCGCCGCCGTCGCGGCGAAGCCGAGCCTGAGCACGGCGCGGACCGCCTGCAAGGCGAGAAGACCGCGCAATCCGGGCCTTGCCAATCGCTCGGCGGCGGAAAGCGCCTCGAAGGCGGCCGGCCCCGAAGCAGCGAGTTCAGGAGATGGTACGGGAATGGCGGCTATCGTCATGCGCTCCTTTTGTCACGCGACGGGGCGAAACGAATTGATTCATGTCAAGCCGAGTATATCCTCCGCGCGTTATGAGGCGTACCCAGAAAGGATACTTCCATGGCCGACGCTCTCCTCGTAGACCTTTCCCGGCTGCAGTTCGCCCTAACGGCCCTCTATCACTTCCTGTTCGTCCCGCTCACGCTCGGCCTCTCCATCCTGATCGCCATGATGGAAACCGTCTATGTGATGACCCGCCGCACCATATGGCGCGACATGACGAAGTTCTGGGGCGTGCTCTTCGGCATCAACTTCGCGCTTGGCGTCGCCACCGGCATCACCATGGAATTCCAGTTCGGCATGAACTGGGCCTACTACTCGCACTATGTCGGCGACGTGTTCGGGGCGCCTCTCGCCATCGAGGGGCTGATGGCCTTCTTCCTGGAGGCCACTTTCGTCGGCTTGTTCTTCTTCGGCTGGGACCGGCTCTCGCCGCGCGCGCACATGATCGTGACCTGGCTGATGGCGCTCGGCACCAACTTCTCCGCGCTCTGGATCCTGATCGCCAATGGCTGGATGCAGAATCCCGTCGGTTCGGCTTTCAACCCGGACACGATGCGCATGGAGGTCACCGACTTCATGGCGGTGATCTTCAATCCGGTGGCGCAGGCAAAATTCGTCCACACCGTCTCGGCGGGCTATGTCTGCGCCTCCACTTTCGTGCTCGGCGTCTCGGCCTGGTATCTGCTGCGCGGCCGTCACGTCCAGCTTGCCAAGCGCTCCTTCGTGATCGCCTCGGCCTTTGGCCTGGCATCGGCGCTGTCCGTCATCGTGCTCGGCGATGAAAGCGGCTATGCGCTCACCGACAACCAGAAGATGAAGCTCGCTGCCATCGAAGCCATGTGGGAGACCGAGCCGGCGCCCGCATCCTTTACTGCGTTCGGCATCCCGAGCCAGACCGACCACGAGACGCGTTTCGCCATCCGTATTCCATGGGTGATGGGCATCATCGGCACCCGCTCGCTCGACAAGCAGATCGCCGGCATCGACGAGCTCGTCGCCCATGCGCAAGCCCGCATCCGAAACGGCATCGTGGCCTATGACGCGCTGGAGAAGATCAAGGCGGACCGCAACGACAGCGCCGCCCGGGCGGTCTTCGATGCAAGCTCCAAGGATCTCGGCTACGCGCTGCTGCTCAAGCGCTACCTGCCCGATCCAAGGCAGGCGAGCGAACAGCAGATCAAGGACGCGGCCTGGTCGACAGTGCCTTACGTACCGCTGCTTTTCTTCGGTTTCCGCCTGATGGTGGCCTGCGGCTTCGTGCTCGCCGCCCTGTTCGCGCTGTCGTTGTGGCACACGAGCCGGGAGAGCGAAGCGCCGCGCTGGCTGTTCCGCGCAGCGCTCATTGCCATGCCGCTGCCCTGGATCGCCGTCGAGGTCGGCTGGTTCGTGGCGGAGTTCGGCCGCCAGCCCTGGATCATCGACGGCGTGCTGCCGACCTTCCTCGCCACCTCAGAGCTCGGCGTGAGCGAGCTCCTGCTCACCATCGCCGGCTTCACGCTAGTCTATGGCGTGCTCGCGGTCATCGAGGTCAGGCTGATGCTTGCCGCCATCCGCAAGGGACCGGAGGTCGCGCAGGTCATCGATGACCTGCGTCCCGGCGCCGGCCCCGCATTGCATCCGGCCGAGTGAAAGGATCACGACGATGATCGAATTTCTCTTCCAGTATGAAACGCTGCGGGTGATCTGGTGGGTATTGCTCGGTGTGTTGTTGATCGGCTTCGCCGCGACAGACGGGTTCGACATGGGGGTCGGCGCGCTTTTGCCCTTCGTCGCCAAGACAGATGCCGAGCGCCGCGTGGCGATCAACACGATCGGGCCTGTCTGGGAAGGCAATCAGGTGTGGTTCATCCTCGGCGGCGGCGCCATCTTCGCGGCATGGCCGGCGCTTTACGCGGTGAGCTTCTCCGGCTTCTATCTCGCCATGTTCCTGGTGCTCCTGGCACTGATCATGCGTCCCGTCGGCTTCAAGTATCGCTCGAAAAGGCCTGATCCGGCCTGGCGCACGCGCTGGGACTGGGCGCTGTTCGTCGGCGGTGCGGTGCCGGCGTTGATCTTCGGCGTCGCCGTCGGCAACACGCTGCAGGGCGTGCCGTTCCACTTCACGCCGGACCTGCGCCCGGTCTATGAAGGCAGCCTTTTCGGTCTGCTCAATCCGCTGGCGCTCTATTGCGGCCTTGTGTCGCTCGCAATGCTGGTGACGCATGGTGCGGCTTGGCTGACCTTCAAGGCGGAAGGCATGGTCGCCAAGCGCGCAGGCCAGATCGGGGCAAAGGCCGCGGTCCTCACGGCGCTGCTCTTCGCCGGCGGCGGCGTGCTGGTGTGGCTCGGTCTGCTCGGTGGCTACCGCGTGACGTCGCCGATCGTCTGGGATGGGCCGTCCAATCCGCTGGTCAAGACCGTGGTGGCGGATCGCGGCGCATGGCTGGCGAACTTCCATGCCCATCCGTTACTCTGGATCGTGCCAGCGCTCGGCGTCGCAGCGCCACTGCTTGCCGCCGCCGGCTTCAAGGCGCGGCTCGAAGGGTGGACCTTCATCGCCTCGAAGCTCGGCGTGGTGACGATCATCGCCACGGTGGGGCTCGCGATGTTCCCGATCCTGTTGCCGTCGAGCAGCAACCCCGGTCATTCGCTCGCGGTCTTCGATACCTCGTCGAGTCGCGCCACGTTGCGCAACATGCTGATTGCGACGGTGATCTTCATGCCGCTGATCCTCGCCTACACCGCCTGGGTCTACAGGGTGTTGTGGGGCAAGGTCGGTGAAAAGAGCATCGAGAAAGCGGGTTCGTCGGCCTATTGATCCAACCGGAGTTTTTGACCATGTGGTATTTTTCCTGGGTACTCGGCCTCGGGCTGGCGGCCTCCGTCGGCATCCTCAACGCGCTCTGGTACGAACTGCGCACGGTTCGCGAAGAACCTGTAGAGGACACCGTCTCGCTGCCCACGCCTTGAGCCCGGGCGTGACGGAGGAGCTATCATGACGGGCGCCGAGCCGGAGCCGCTGCATAGCCCGGCAGATATGCGGCGGGCGCATATGCAGAAGCTTGCGCTTTGCCACATGCTCGAAGGCATCGCCGACGACCTGCCCTCGCGCGTCGACCGGCTCCAGTGCCTCGCCGTGGCGGCCGACCTCTTGCCGCTGCTGCGCGAGTGCCACCGCTTCGAGGAAGAGGTCGTCTTCCCTGCCTTCGTGCGGCAGACGGGCGAGGAAAACACCGTCGCGCGACTGAAGCTCGAGCACCTGGAGGATGAAAGCGCGGCGGCGGATCTCAGCGAGGCACTGCTGGCCTATGGTCACGGGCGGCAGATCGAAAATCCCGAGGCGTTCGGCTACATGCTGCGCGCCTTCTTCGAATCGTTACGCCGCCACATCGCCTTTGAGCGCGACCACGTGCTGCCGAAGGTTCTCGGCAATCAGTAAGTATTTGTTTTTACGCAAGTCCGGACGGAAAACGCCACGCACTTTTCCTGGAATTGCTCTAAAGGGACGTGGCGGGGATCAGTCCCCGGCCCGCGAGGCCAGGCGCCCGATGTCGTCGACGATGACGTGGCGGTTGTTTTCGACGCGGATGACGCTTTCGCCCCGCAAGCGGGTGATCTGCCGGCTCACCGTCTCGACGGTGAGACCCAAGAAATCCGCGATCTCCGCGCGCGACAGCGGCAGATCGAAAGCCGCGCCGCGCCGCTCCGGCCCGGCGGCGGGGTCGATGTTGCGCGCGATCATCAGAAGGAAGCTCGCGATCTTTTCCGAGGCCGTCTTGCGGCCCAGCGCCACCATCCAGTCGCGCGCCTGGTCAAGCTCGCGCAGCTTCTGTTCGAGCAGGCGATGCTCAAGGTCCGGCTGTTCCTTTATCATGCGCTCCAGCGCCTGGCGCGGGAACGAGCACAATTCGACGTCGGTCGCCGCCTCGGCGCTGAGCGTGCTCTCGCTCTGGAAGGGCCTGCCGAGGAAATCGGGAGCGAATTGCACGCCGACAATTTGCTGGCGGCCGTCGGAAAGCGTCTTGGTCAGCTTCACGACGCCTGAAAGCACGTTCGAGAAACGCTCGACGCTCCTGGAATCGCCCACCAGCTCCTTGCCGGCCTCGGCCTTGTGCCGTTTCGTCGATCTGGCAAGATCGACGAGCTGCCCGGCGTTGAGCGCGCCGCATATACCACGATGCCGCGCCTCGCATGAAACGCAGAGTACCGGGACGCCTGTCGTGTGAATATCTTCGCGCACGATGGAACATCTATAGTGTTCGCGCCCTTCACCGGCAACGCAGGCCGGGACGCGAAAGAGTCGCAGCCCGTGCCTCGAGGATCGGATGGAAACCAATCCGTCCATCGCCGCATTGCACAATTGCGGTCTGGCTGCACAATAGGGGCATGTCCACCGGTTCGTTGACCATCCTTGTTATCGACGAGAACCGCATCCGGGCCTCGATCATCGAGGCCGGATTGCGGGATGCCGGCCATCGCCAGGTCACGGTGATCCATGACGTGGCCGGCATTGCCCGGCGCATCGCCGAGATCGAGCCGGACGTCATCGTCATCGATCTGGAAAACCCCAACCGCGACATGCTGGAGAACATGTTCCAGCTGTCGCGCGCGGTGAAGCGGCCGATCGCCATGTTCGTCGACCGCTCCGACCAGGCCTCGATCGAGGCCGCGGTCGATGCGGGCGTGTCCGCCTATGTCGTCGACGGACTGAAGAAGGAGCGCATCAAGCCAATCCTCGACATGGCGATCAGCCGCTTCAACGCCTTCTCGCGCATGGCGCGCGAATTGGAGGAGGCGCGCAGCGAGCTGGAGAACCGCAAGGTCATCGACCGGGCCAAGGGCATATTGATGAAGTCGCGGGGCTTGAGTGAGGAGGCGGCCTACACGCTTCTGCGCAAGACCGCCATGAACCAGAACCGCAAGATCGCCGAGATCGCCCAGAGTCTGGTGACCGCGGCGGGCTTGCTGGGACCGCTGGAGGGCGAATGAGCATGGCGCACGAAATCACCGCCGGCTTCATGCCGCTCTTCGACAGCGCCGTTCTCGTCGTGGCCGGGGAGATGGGCTTTGCCGTCCGCGAGGGCATCGAGCTCAAGCTGCAGCGCGAGACGTCCTGGGCCAACATCCGGGACCGCATCGCCATCGGCCATTTCGACGTTGCCCATATGCTGGGGCCGATGCCGCTCGCCTGCAGCCTCGGGCTGACTCCGCTTGCCTCGGAGACCATCGTGCCGTTCTCGCTCGGCCTCGGCGGCAATTGCGTCACCGTCTCCAACACTGTTTGGGAGGGCATGGCTGCGCAAGGTGCTGCGCCCGATCTCGATCCGACGCGCGCGGGGACGGCGCTTGGCTCGCTGATCCGCGAGCGGGCGGTTGCTGGCCGCGAGCCGCTGCGCTTCGCGGTCGTGCATCCGCATTCCGGGCATAATTATGAGCTGCGCTACTGGCTGGCCGCCTGCGGCATCGATCCCGACCGCGACATCGAGATCGTCATCGTGCCGCCGTCCTTCATGGCCGATGCGCTGGCTGCCGGCCGCATCGACGCCTATTGCGTCGGCGAGCCCTGGAACAGCGCGTCGGTTGCCACCGGTACCGGTCGCATCGTCACCGTCAAGGCATTGCTCTGGCGCAACAGTCCGGAAAAGGTGATCGGCGCGCGCAAGGCCTGGGCCGAGGAGAACCCGGAGGCGCTTGCAGCACTTCTCAGGGCGTTGCATCACGCCGCCCGCTGGTGCCAGGACCCGGCGAACCGCGGCGAACTGGCCGCGCTGATGGCAAGGCCGGCCTTCCTTGGGCAGCCGGAGGCAATCCAGATGCCGGCGCTCACCGGACGCCTTCAACTTGGCGGCGGCGTGGAGCGGCGCGTCGAGGATTTCTTCCTGCCCTTCGACAAGGCGGCGAACTTCCCCTGGAAGAGCCATGCGCTGTGGTTCTACACGCAGATGGTGCGCTGGGGACAATTGCCGCACACGCCGCAGAACCTCGCCATCGCCCGCGACTGCTATCGGCCCGACCTCTACCGCTCGGCGCTGAAGCCGCTCGGCGTGGCGCTGCCCGGCGCCAATGCCAAGGTCGAAGGGGCGCTGAAGGTTGCGACGCCAGTCGGCTCGGCGGGGGCGAGCCTGGTGCTTGGTCCCGACGGATTTTTCGACGGCCAGATCTTCGATCCGGACCGGATCGACGCCTACATTGCCGGCCAGAAACGCGCCTGATCATTTCCGCGCCAGTCTTGTGCGATGCACAAAATTTGTGCGGCATGCACATGCCATTGATCAATGTTTGACCGCGTTGCAGCTTGGCTCCGCCACAGGTCCATTGTGCTATCTCGTTGAGTTTTATCGATATTCGGATTTATCGCGAAACTGGCACGCTTCGTGCTTTGAAATAACCGGGCCCGTTCGCGGGCAACAGAACAGGCGTCCAATGGCGGGCGCCACAGGCAAAGCTGCCGCTCAGGTCACCACGCGATCCCGGATGTACGGACGCGAGAGGGCCTGGACGGCAGCTTTTTTCGTTTTGGACCGGAGACGACGATGACCAGACGGATCGGACCCTCGCTCAAGGATTTCACCCGCCGCGATGTCCTGGCGAGCAGCGCGCTGACGGCGGTGCTGTTCATCGCCGCGCTGCTCTTCTTTCCCGCCAGCCACCAAGCCGAAGGCAAGGGTCCGCAACCGATCGCGCAATCCCCGGCGCGCTGAGAAATGCCGCGCCTCTGATCAATACAACACGCGGTGTCTCCCACGCCGCAAACCGGAGCCGACCATGACTGCAAACCTCCCAGCCGCGCAAAGCCAGGACAGTGCTCCCCGGCAGGCGCTCGTCATGTCCACCATCGCCTTCACCGTGTGCTTCGCGGTGTGGACGATCTTTTCCATCGTCGGCGTGCGCATCAAGCAGGAGCTTGGGCTGAACGAGACCGAGTTCGGCCTACTCGTCGGCACGCCGATCCTCACCGGCTCGCTCGTGCGCATGGTGCTCGGCGTCTGGACCGACCGCTATGGCGGCCGCCTGGTCTACACTCTCACCATGCTTGCCGCCGCGGTCGCGACTTTCCTGCTCGCTTTTGCCCACACCTATCAGCAGATGCTGGTCGCCGCGCTCGGCGTCGGGCTCGCTGGCGGCTCCTTCGCCGTCGGCGTTGCCTACGTGTCGCGCTTCTTCCCTGCCGGCAGACAAGGCACGGCGCTCGGCATTTTCGGCGTCGGCAATGTCGGCGCGGCGGTCACCAAGTTCCTGGCGCCGCTCGTGCTGCTTGCCTGGGGCTGGCAATCGGTGGCGCTGATCTGGGCCGCGGCGCTGGTTGTCATGGCGATCGTCTTCTGGTTCACCACCAACGACGATCCTGTCATCCGCGAGCGCCGTGCCGGCAAGGTGGCGCCGGCGAGGAGCTTCTGGCAGGAATTCGCGCCGCTGAAGAACCTGCAGGTCTGGCGCTTCGCCTTCTACTATTTCTTCGCCTTCGGCGCGTTCGTGGCGCTGTCGCTCTGGCTGCCGCGCTACCTGATCGGCGTCTACGGCTTCGGCATCGCCACCGCCGGCATGATCGGCGCCGCCTATTCGATCCCCGCCAGCATCTTCCGCGCCTATGGCGGCGTGCTGTCCGACCGCGTCGGTGCCCGCACCGTGCTCTATTGGACCTTCAGCGTCTCTGCCGTCGCGACCCTCGTTCTGTCTCTCCCCTCGGCAGATTACGTGGTGCGCGGCATCAGCGGGCCGATCCCATTCCACTTCGAGATCGGCCCGCTCGCCTTCATCGCCGTCGCCTCCGTGCTCGGCTTCTTCATGAGCCTCGGCAAGGCCGCCGTCTACAAGCACATCCCTGCCTATTATCCGCAGAGCGTCGGCGCCGTCGGCGGTGTGGTCGGCATGATCGGCGGCCTCGGCGGCTTCATTCTGCCGATCGCCTTCGGCGCGCTGAACGACCTAACCGGCGTCTGGTCGAGCTGCTTCATGCTGCTCTTCGTGATCGTCTTGTCCTGCCTGGTCTGGATGCACTTCAGCATCCGCCGGATGGAGCGCCAGGCCGCCGTCAAGACATCGTCCCTTTCCTACGCCGCCGAATAAACCGGAGAGCGACATGAGCGAAAAACTCGTCATCATCGGCAACGGCATGGCGCCGGGCAGGATGCTGGAGCACCTGCTGGAGGAAGCGCCCGACCGCTACAGCGTCACCATCTTCAACGCCGAGCCGCGCGTGAACTACGACCGCATCATGCTGTCGCCGGTGCTGTCGGGTGAGAAGGCGTTCGAGGAAATCGTCATCCATGGCGACGGCTGGTACATCAAGCATGGTATCACCCTCTACAAGGGCCACCGCATCGTCGCCATCGACCGCGAGGCGAAGACCGTCACCTCGGACCACGGCGTGACCGAAAGTTATGACCGGCTGGTCATCGCCACCGGCTCAGTCCCCTTCATCATTCCGGTGCCGGGCAAGGACTTGCCCGGCGTGCTCAGCTACCGCGACCTCGACGACGTCAACGCCATGCTGCTTGCGGCGCAGTCGCGCGCCAAGGCAGTCGTCATCGGCGGCGGCCTCCTCGGCCTCGAAGCCGCGGCGGGGCTGAAGGAGCGCGGCATGGACGTCACCGTGCTGCACGTCATGCCGACGCTCATGGAGCGCCAGCTCGATCCGGCCGCCGGCTATCTGCTGCAGAAAGCCGTCGAGGCGCGCGGCATCAAGGTCATGACCAAGGCCAACACCAAGGCGATTGTCGGCAAGGGCAAGGTCGAAGGCGTCGAGCTGATGGACGGCACGATCATCCCGGCAACTCTGGTGGTTATGGCGGTCGGCATCCGCCCGAGCACCGCTTTGGCCAAGGAGGCCGGGCTCGAGGTCAATCGCGGCATCGTCGTCGATGACCGCATGCGGACCTCCGATCCTGCCATCATGGCGCTTGGCGAATGCGCGGAGGTCGGCGGCCATGTCTATGGACTGGTCGCCCCGCTCTACGAGATGGCGCGCGTCGCGGCGGCAGGGTTGGCGGACAGCGAGGAGAGGCGGTTCGTCCATTCCGACACGCCGACGAAGCTCAAGGTCACCGGCATCGACCTCTATTCGCTGGGCGACTTCGCCGATGGCGAGGATCGCGAGGAGATCATCCTGCGCGACGCGTCGGCCGGCATCTACAAGCGCGTCGTGCTGCAGGACAACCGCATCATCGGCACGGTGCTGTTCGGCGAGACGGCCGACGGCGCCTGGTTCAACGACCTCAAGAAGAAGGCGACCGACATCTCCGAGATGCGCGACACGCTGATCTTCGGCCAAGCGTTCCAGGGAGGCGCTTCCTCGGACCCTTTGGCGGCCGTTGCGGCACTGGCGGATGATGCGGAAATCTGCGGCTGCAACGGCGTCTGCAAGGGCAAGATCACCGGCGCGATCACTGGCAAAGGGCTGACAGGCCTCGACGACGTGCGCGCGCATACTAAGGCTTCGGCCTCTTGCGGCTCGTGCACGGGCCTGGTCGAGCAGCTGCTGAAGCTGACGCTCGGCGAAGCCTACAATCCGGCGGCGGTGCAGCCGATGTGCGGTTGCACGAGCCTCGGCCATGACGACGTGCGGCGCCTGATCAAGGCGAAGGGCCTGAAGACGATCCCCGCCGTCATGCAGGAGCTTGAATGGAAGACCTCCTGCGGCTGCGCCAAATGCCGGCCGGCGCTCAACTATTATCTGGTCTGCGACTGGCCCGATCAATATGCCGACGACTATCAGTCGCGCTTCGTCAACGAGCGCGTTCACGCCAACATCCAGAAGGACGGCACCTATTCGGTGGTGCCGCGCATGTGGGGCGGGGTGACCAGCGCCGGCGAGTTGCGCGCCATCGCCGATGTCGTAGACAAGTTCGAGATCCCGATGGTCAAGGTTACCGGCGGCCAGCGCATCGACATGCTGGGCATCCGCAAGGAAGACCTGCCGGCCGTATGGGCCGATCTCGGCAAGGCCGGCTTCGTCTCCGGCCATGCCTATGCCAAGGGTCTGCGCACGGTGAAGACCTGCGTCGGTTCCGACTGGTGCCGCTTCGGCACGCAGGATTCGACCGGGCTCGGCATCCGCATCGAGAAATTCATGTGGGGCTCGTGGACGCCGGCCAAGGTGAAGATGGCGGTGTCGGGCTGCCCTCGCAACTGCGCGGAGGCGACCTGCAAGGATGTCGGCGTGGTCTGCGTCGACTCGGGCTATGAGATCCATTTCGCGGGCGCCGCCGGTCTCGACATCAAAGGCACCGAGGTGCTCGGGCTGGTGAAGACCGAGGACGAGGCGCTGGAGGTGATCGTGGCGCTCGTCCAGATGTATCGCGAGCAGGCGCGCTATCTCGAGCGCATCTACAAATGGGCCAAGCGCATCGGCACGGCGGAGATCAAAAGACAGATCCTGGGTGATGGCGAGAAGCGCAAAGCCTATTACGAGCGCTTCGTCTTCAGCCAGAAATTCGCCCAGGTCGATCCATGGTCGGAGCGCGTCTCCGGCAAGGACAAGCATGAGTTCCGGCCGATGGCCTCGGTCGGGTTCGCGGAGGCGGCGGAATGAGTCGACGGGAAAAAGACCGCATGAACTGGATCGCCATCGGCGCAATCGCCGACATTCCGCCGCGTGGCGCGCGCTGCGTGGCCACCCCGCAAGGCAAGATCGCGGTCTTCCGCACGGCCGACGACCAGGTCTTTGCCATCGACGACCATTGCCCGCACAAGGGCGGCCCGTTGAGCCAAGGCATCGTCCATGGCGCGGCGGTGACCTGCCCACTGCACAATTGGGTGATCTCGCTGGAGACGGGCAAGGCGCTCGGCGCCGACGAGGGCGCGGTGCGAACGATCCCCGTCAAGCTCGAGGGCCAACGGCTGTTCATCGCGCTCGAAGCGCTGGCCTCGAAAGCGGCCTGAGGAATGGAGGAAGCACGCGAGGTGAGGACCACCTGCCCCTATTGCGGGGTGGGCTGCGGCGTGCTGGCCAAGATCGCCGCGGACGGCACGACGTCCGTCCGCGGCGATCCCGATCACCCGGCCAATTTCGGTAAGCTCTGTTCGAAGGGGATGACGCTCGGCGAGACGCTCGGTCTCGAAGGCCGACTGCTCCAGCCGGAAATCGGCGGCAGGCGGGCCGGTTGGGACGAAGCGCTCGACCTCGTGGCCGAAAAATTCTCGCAGGCGATCGCCGAGCATGGGCCGGACACGGTCGCCTTCTACGTCTCCGGCCAATTGCTCACCGAGGACTATTACGTCGCCAACAAGCTGATGAAAGGCTTCATCGGCTCGGCCAACATCGACACCAATTCGCGGCTCTGCATGGCGTCGTCCGTCGCCGGCCATCGCCGCGCCTTCGGCGAGGACATCGTTCCGGGCGTCTATGAGGATTTCGAGTGCGCCGATCTCATCGTGCTCACCGGCTCCAACACCGCATGGTGCCATCCCGTGCTCTACCAGCGCATGCTCGCAGCCCGCAGGGAGCGTGGAACGAAGATCGTCGTCATCGATCCGCGCCGCACCGCGACCGCCGACGAATGCGACCTGCATCTGGCGCTCGATCCGGGCACGGACGTGCTGCTGTTCAACGGGCTGCTCGCGCATCTGGTTCAGGCCGGAAAGATCGATGCCGACTTCATTCGTGACCATACGTCGGGCTTCGACGCCGCGGCCGCGCTTGCCGGCGCCGATGCGCCGTCGATCGCGCGCGTCGCGAAAGGCTGTGGATTGGCGGCCGGCGATGTCCAGGCCTTCTACGATCTCTTCGCCGAGGCCGACCGTACGGTCACCGTCTACAGCCAGGGCGTCAATCAGTCGGCGCATGGAACCGACAAGGTCAACGCCATCATCAATTGCCATCTCGCCACCGGCCGCATCGGCAAGCCCGGCACGGGGCCGTTCTCGGTCACCGGTCAGCCGAACGCCATGGGCGGCCGCGAGGTGGGCGGCCTGGCCAACCAGCTTGCCGCGCATATGGACTTCGCCGACGAGGCCAACATCGACCGCGTGTCCCGCTTCTGGAAGGCGCCCGACATCGCGCGGCGCGGCGGCCTGAAGGCGGTGGACATGTTCCAGGCGGTCGCCGACGGCCGCATCAAGGCGCTGTGGGTGATGGGCACCAATCCCGCGGTCTCCATGCCGGACGCTTCACGCGTGCGCGTGGCGCTCGCCAAATGCGATTTCGTCGTCGTCTCGGATGTCACCCGCACCGACACCACGCGCTATGCCGACGTGCTGCTGCCGGTCGCGGCTTGGGGCGAGAAGGACGGCACGGTCACCAATTCGGAACGGCGCCTCTCACGCCAGCGGCCGTTCCTGCCGGCGCCAGGCGAGGCGAAAGCCGACTGGCGCATCGTCTGCGACGTTGCCGTCCGCATGGGCTTCGGCGAGGCCTTCGCCTACCGGACGCCGGCCGAGATATTTCGCGAGCATGCGGCGCTTTCCGCCTTCGAGAACAGGGGCAAGCGCCTGTTCGATCTCGGCGGCATGGCTGACCTCGGCGTTGAAGACTATTCCGCCCTCGCGCCGCGTCATTGGCCCGCGTCGGAGCGAGGCGAGCACCAGACGAGATTGTTCGGCGACGGCCGTTTCCCGACGCCGGACGGCCGCGCGCGCTTCGTGCCCGTGCGGCAGGAGGCAACGGCCTTCAGCGTCGATGCCGACTATCCGCTTGCCCTGAACACCGGCCGGCTTCGCGACCAGTGGCACACGATGACGCGCACCGGGAATGTGCCGCGTTTGATGGCGCACGCCTCGGAGCCGGCGGTCGATCTCCATCCGGCGGACGCCGCCGCGCATCGTCTCAAGGACGGTGACCTCGCCCAGCTTTCAACCCGCTTCGGCTTCGTGCGGGCCAGAGTACGCGTGGCCGACGCGCAGCGGCGTGGTCACGCCTTCCTGCCTATGCATTGGAGCGGACAGTTTGCGGCGAGGGCCGCCGCCGGTCTGCTGTCTTCCCCCATCACCGATCCGCATTCCGGCCAACCAGAGCTCAAGCATGTTCCGGCAAGGATCGTGCGGGAGAATACTGGTTGGACCGGCGTGCTCATCACACGCCGCGATCTGAGACCGACGGGCTTCGTCCACTGGAGCCGGCATGCAGTCGAGGGCGGTTGGGCCTACGAGCTGACCGGAACCGAGCCGCCGGACCAGGGCATTCTCCTGGCGCGCAAGCTGCTCGGCGTCCGTCCGCAGGATCAATTGCTCGAATATACCGATCGCCGCGGGCTTGCCTATCGCGCAGCGGCAATCGACGATGCCGGCGCCATGGCCGAGGCTCTGCTGGTTGCCGCACCCGACCAATTGCCGACGCGCGACTGGCTGGTGTCGCTGCTCGCCACGCGCCAGCCGTTGTCGACGGCCGACCGCCACGCGCTTCTATCCGGCCGCTCGCCCGTACCCATGCCTGCGATCGGGCGGGTCGTGTGCGCATGCTTCCATATCGGCTCCAATCAAATCGCGTCGGCGGTCGCTTCGGGATGCGACAGCCTCGAAGCGATCGGCGCGACGCTACGCGCCGGCACCAATTGCGGCTCCTGCCGCTCCGAGATCAGGGCGATCATCGATGCCCGCCAGGTGCAAGCGGCGGAGTGAGCCGTGCGCCGGCGCTACCGGTCCTCGACGATGCGCAGATAGGCCGCCGTCACGAACAGCACGATGCAGCCGAACAGGATGCGGCGACCGCCTTCGGGCATCTGCAGGATGGTGAGCAGCGTCGTCAGCACGGTCAGGATCAGCGCGCCGATGATGGTGCCGGTATAGCCGCCGCGGCCGCCGAAGATCGAGGTGCCGCCGATGACGGCGGCGGCCACCGAAGGCAGCACCAGCGGTTCGGCGAGCGACAGCGAGGGCGCCTTGATCAGGCCGATATAGAGGAGGCCGGTGATGCCGGCGAGCAGGCTAGAGAGGATGTAGAGCGCCGTGATCACCTGCCAGTAGCGCACGCCGGACAGGCGCGCGGCGCGCTCGTTGTCGCCGACGGCATAGAGCAGGCGGCCGAAACCGGTGCGGTTCAGCATGAAGACGATCAGCACGGCCACCGGCACGAACAGGAGAAGCGCATTGGGGAAACCGTAGGTGACGCCGGTGCCCAGCCAGTTGAGGAAATCCGGGATTTTCGCGCCGGACGCGATCACGGTGCGCTGGTAGACCTGCAGGAAGCCGGTGCCGATCAGGCTGGTGCCGAGCGTCATGATCAGCGGATGCACGCGGAATACGCCGACGCCGATGCCGTTGACGAGGCCGATCAGCACGGCGGGCAGCATGGCCAGCAGGAAAGCCACGGCCGGATCCTGGTTGACGATCTGCGTGGCCATGATGAAGGCGCTCATCGTCGCCACCGTGCCGACGGAAAGGTCGATGCCGCCGGTCAGCATGGTCATGGTCTGGCAGCCGGCGAGGATCGCCAGCGGAATGGCGAACTTCGCCGTGTTGGCGAGCCAGCGCTCGTTGACGATGCCGGGGCGCAGGATCTGCAGGATCACCACGAGGATGAACAAGAGGATGATCAAAGGTATCAGCGGCCGGTCCGCCATGAAGCGCTTCAGGCGGCGGGCGAACGAGACGGGCCGGGGCATGGTCGCGATGTCGGTCATGGCGTTGCTCCTGCCGGGCGGCTCCGCATGGTGATGAAGGCGCCGAACATCACGACCGCGACCATGATCAAGCCTTCGATGATCGCGGTGACATTCGGATCGATGGCCAGAAGCGTCAGGTCGGTGCGCACCAGCCGCAGCACGAAGACGGCGATGATCGGCCCGAGCAGGCCGCCCTTGCCGCCGCCAAGCGCGACGCCGCCCAGCACCACGGCGGCGACGCTGGCGAGCAGGTAAGGTCCAGGGATGGGCGCGCCGATGCCGGTGCTGATGGTCAGCGACAGGCCGCCGAGCGCGGCGAACAGACCAGAGAGCGCATAGGCGATGATCCTGGTGCGGGCCACCGGCACGCCGCTGCGGAAGGCGGCGAGCTCGTTGCTGCCGATGGCGTAGATGGAGAGGCCGAGGCGCGAGCGCCTGAGCGGAATCCACACGATGCAGAGGCAGACGACGAGCAGCACCAGCGCCTTCGGGACCCAGGCGTCGGCCCAATCGGGCAGACCGGGGACCGGCACCGTGCCGATGACGCTCGCCTTCAGCCATTCGGCGGCTGCGCCTCCGGGAGCGCCGAGCACGAGGAGCGCCGCGCCCTGCAGCACGAACAGCATGGCCAGGGTGACGACGATGTCGGGCACCCGGGTCACGACGATCAGGACACCGTTCAGCGCGCCGAGCACCAGCCCCATGGCGAGCACGAAGGGCACGACGAAGAGCGCATATTCCTCGCTGGCGCCATTCATCATCGAGGCGGCGGTGACGCTGGTCAGCGCCATCATGGCGGCGACCGACAGGTCGATGCCGCCGGCGATGACGACGACGGTCTGAGCGGCGACCGCGAATGCGTAAGGCAGGACGGCCCGCGCGAGCGACCCGAAGTCGCCGCTGCCATAGCCCGGCTGGATCAGCTTGGTGACGACGAAGAGGAAGATCAGCAGGGCGAAGAGGCCGGCCACCCAACCCTGGTTGCGGAGGAAGCGGCTCATGACGCGGCCTCCGCATTGGAAACGGGTTTGACGTCGGCAAGGATGCCGACATCCGCCATAGCGCCGCGCGGAAGGCCGTAGGCGGCGCGCATCAATGCCGCTTCATCGGCATCCTCAACCGGAAAAGTGTCGACGACGCGGCCGCCGAAGATGACGATGACACGGTCGCAGACGCGCTGCACCTCATCCATCTCGGAGGTGTAGAACAATACCGATTTGCCTTGGCCGGTGAGCTCGCGGAGCAGCTTGTAGATTTCCTGCTTGGTGCCGACATCGATGCCGCGCGTCGGGTCGAAGCACAGGATGGTGCGGGCGTTGGCCGCGATCCAGCGGGCGATGGTCACCTTCTGCTGGTTGCCGCCGGAAAGGCGCTGCACCTCGCCCTGAGCGCGGGTGTCGATCTGCAGCCTGCCGATGGCGCCGGAAACCACCACCTGCTCGCGCCGCATGCGGATCGGCCCCCATTTGCGCAGCCCGGCGCTGAAGGGCAGCGCGATGTTATCACGCACCGAACGCTGCATGGCCAAAGCCTCTGTGCGGTCGCCCGGCACATAGGCGATGCCAGCCTGGATGGCGTCGCTCGGATGCGAGAATCTCACCGGCGCGCCGTCGACGTCGATCGTGCCGCCGGTCGGGCGGATCGAGCCGGCAAGCGCTGCGAAGAGCTCGTCCTGACCCTGGCCCTCGAGCGCGAAGACGCCGACGACCTCGCCATTGGCGAGATCGAAGGAGACGTCGTTGAGCTTGGTGCCGAGCTGCAGGTTGCGCACCGACAGGCGCGGACGGCCGCCGGCCGCAACCGCCACCTCATTCGCCGCGCGCGCGGCGACGCGCGCCTTCTCGATGCGGGTGCCGAGCATCATCTCGACTATTCTTTCCTCGACGCCCGGCTCGATGTCGACGACTCCGACCGTGGAGCCGTCGCGCAAAACGGTGGCACGGTCGCAGAGCGCTGAGATCTCGACGAAACGGTGCGAGATGAAGATGACGGAGCGGCCGGCGTCGCCCTGCCGGCGCACGACTTCCAGCACCTTCTCGGCGAGGTTCGCCGGCAGCGCCGCGGTCATCTCGTCGAGCAGCAGCACGTCGGGCTCGACGGCGAGAGCGCGCGCCAGGTCGAGCACGCGCAGGATGGCCAGAGGGATATGGCGGGCCGTCTCGCGGATGTCGAGGTCGGGAATGCCGAGCTCGCGCACCCATGCGCGGAAGGGCTCGACCGGCGTGCCGGTGAGCTTGAGATTGGAGAGGACGTCGAGATCCGGAATCAGCGACGGTTCCTGATAGACCGGCAGCAGGCCGGCGCGGCGGGCGGCCGCAGGGGAGCGGACGTCGAGCTGCTGGCCGCGGATCAGGATGCGCCCGGCATCCGCCTTGATAGCCCCGGTCAGGATCTTCACCAGCGTCGACTTGCCGGCGCCGTTGGCGCCCATCAGCGCGTGGACCTCACCCGGCAGCACGGACAGCGAGGCGTTGCGCAGCGCGGCAACCGCGCCGTAATTCTTAGCCACGCCGGTGGCGTCGAGGAGAGGGCTGGTGGTCAAAGCGTTCTCGATCTGGAGCGTTTCACCGTTTCACGGAAACGGCGAACCGCTCTATCCTTTTGTTTTTGCGCGATTCCGGACGGAAAACCGCTCACACTTTTCCTGGAATTGCTCGAATGCTCAAACTATGCGTGGCAAATCAAATGGCAAGGACGCCAGACCTTGGTCCGGCGCCCTGCGCTTGCGTTCGGATCAGGCCCTTATTCGCCCGGGCCTTTGCAGGCGACGATCTGGTCCTTGGTGTAGGTCGTCCAGTCCGGGATGGAGATCGAGACCGGCCATTCGGGGCTGAGCGAGGGGTCGACGACGCTCTTCAGCTTGGCCTTGCCTTCCTCGGTGGCGTTTTCCCAAAGCTGCGGCTCGACCAGCACGGTCTGCTGCGCCGGCTTCTTGCCGTCGAGGATCTGCAGCGCCAGCGTCACGCCGGCGCCGCCAATGGAGCCGGGATTGGTGACGGCCGCGCCGACCAGGCCCTTGACCGAGCTCAACTGGCCGACGAAGCCGGCATTGTCGGCGCCCACGACCGGCACCATCGGCGCCTGCTGCTCGACCAGCGCGTCGACGATGACATTGTCGATGCCGGAGGTCCAGATGCCGTTGATCGGCGTGCCGGTGGCGAGGAAGGAGAGGATCTGCTGCTTGGCCTGATCCTGCTGCCAGCCGGTGAAGACTTCTTGCGCGACCTTCACGTCGGGGAATTCGGCGAGCGCCTTTTTGAAGCCTTTGTCGCGATCAGAGTCGGCCGAGGCACCGGCGGCGCCGCGCATGTAGAACACCTCGCCCTTGCCGCCCATCTGCTGGAACAGCCACTTGGCGCCGAGATAGGCATACTGTTCCTGGTTGTTGGAGATGATGTAGGCGGACGGTTCGGTCACCGCCTGGTCGACGGCGACGACGACGATGCCGGCCTTGGTGGCTTCCTCGAGACCTGCCTTGATGCCGGCCGGATCGGCCGGGTTGACGACGATGGCGTCGACCTTGGCGCTGATCAGGTTGCGGATGTCCTCGAGCTGGCCGGCGGCGTCGGTGTTGCGGTGGGCGATGTTGAGCTTCGCCACTTCGCCGGAAGCGAGCGCCTGCGCCTTCATCGCGCAGATCATTTCCTCGCGCCAGCCATTGCCCTGAACCGTGTTGGAAATGCCGATTGTGTACTTGCCGGCGGCGGCCGAGGTGCCCACCGAGGCAAGCAAGGCGGCGCCGGCAAGCAACGAGGCCACGGTCAGATGTCTTTTCATGTCAGTACTCCTCCACATTGATCTTTTCGGTTCCGTTCGATTTTTTCAGTACCTCGGCGCCGATACGACCGGCGCCAAGCTTTTCGTCATTTGATGAAGGGACGCAGCACGTCGCGGGCAAGCAGGAAGCCGCGCTTGACCTTCTCATCTGTCCCCTCGAAGCGCCGGTCCTCATGCTCGATGATGACCGGCCCGTCATAACCGGCCCGGTAGAGGCCCGAAAAAATCCTGCTCCAATCGATATCCCCAAGCCCCGGCATGCGCGGCACCTGCCAGCCTATGCCAGCCGAAAGGATTCCGCGCTCGTACAAACCATCATGATCAATCATCAGGTCCTTGGCATGCACATGCAGCATGCTCTTGCCGAACTCGCGGATGAAGCGCTCCTTGTCGATCATCTGCCAGACGAGATGCGAAGGGTCGAAATTCATGCCGACATCGCCGCCCCAGGCCTCCAGGATGCGGCGCCAGACATAAGGTGAGTAGGCGATGTTGTGTCCGCCCGGCCATTCGTCATAGCTGAAGATCATCGGGCAATTCTCGAAAGCGAGTTTCACACCGTGCTCGCGGGCGTGGGCGATGATCGCCGGCCAGACCTTCTGCGCGTCCTCCCAATTGGCGTCGACATGCTTCGAGGCGTCGCCGCCGCAGAATGTGTTGACCAGCGAGACCCCCATGCGGCTCGCCAGCACGATCACCTTCTTCAGGTGATCGATCACCGCTTCGCGATGCGCCCGGTCGGGATGGAGCGGGTTGGGATAGAAGCCGAGGCCGGAGATGGCTAGGCCCTTGCCGGCAAGCCCGGCGGCAATATCCTTGGCTTCAGCGGCCGAGATGTCCACGTCGATATGGCTGGTGCCGGCATAGCGGCGGCTGGCTCCGGAAGTCTTCGGCCAGCAGGCGATTTCCAGCGCCTCGAAACCGGTCGAGCGCGCCCAGTCGGCAACATCGCCGAGAGCAGTATCCGGAAATGGTGCCGTGAGCAGTCCAAGTTTCATGATGCCTCCCAATACCAAACTATGCAGATCGAGCCGGCTGCTTCAACGGCGTATCTGTTGGCCCAGAGCAGACTTGTTTGACAAAGCCCATCGGATCGTTCGAGAGCAGGCCGTCGAGGCCCGCGACGACATGCGCGCGGAAAGTCGCGTCGGCGGCCAAGGACGGGTCGAAGATGGCGTCGATGGCGAGGATCGCGTCGGCGAGCAGTTTGCTGTCCGAACCAACGCGGTCGGCGATCGCCGCGATCCTGTCGGCAAAGGGGTCGGACACCTGCCAGACTTGGCCGAAGCGCGCCGAAGCCTTGATCAGATAGGCCACCCAGCCTGCCACGGGAACCGAAAGAAGCTCGATGCTCCCGCCCTTCACCAGGCGGTCGCGGATCGGGTTGAGCAGGCGTTGCACGATCTTCTGGGAGCCGTCGGTGGCGATCTGGTGGTTGCGATGGCGGATCGCGGTGTTGGTGAGGCGCGACAGGCTCTGCTCGACATAGGCCGTGGGCGATATCCCGCGCACGGGCATCAGCGTCGGCAGTGTTTCCTCGGTCAGCATGCGGCGGACGAAGTTTGCCAGAAGCGGGTCGGCGATGGCATCCGAGGTGTGCTCGAAGCCGCCCAGAACGCCGAGATAACTGAGCGCCGTCTGGGCGCCATTCAGCACCCGCATCTTGAGATGCTCGAATGGTGTGACATCGTCGACGAAGGCAGCGCCGACAAGATCCCAGCGCGGCACGCGTCCGGCGAAGCGGTTCTCGATCACCCATTGGCGGAAACGCTCGCCGACCACCACGGCGCTGTCATGGTAGCCATAGCGCTGCTCGATCGTATCGAGATCCGCCGCGGTCGTCGCCGGCGCGATGCGGTCGACCATGGCCGAGGGGAAGGCGACATTGGCTTCGATCCAGTCCGCCAGCTTGCCGCCGCGCCGCTCGGCGAAGGCGCGCACGACATTGCCGAGGATTATGCCGTTGGTCGGGATGTTGTCGCAGGACAGCAGCGTCACCGGGCGGCCATGCGTGGCCATGCGCAGTTCCAGCGCCTGTGCCAGGATGCCGGGCAGACTGCGCGGCGTTTCCGGATTGGCGAGATCGTGGACGATATCGGGATGCTCAAGGTCGAGCGCGCCGCTCGACGGGATGTGGCAATAGCCTTTCTCGGTCACCGTCATGGTGACCATATCGATCTCGGGCGAGGCGAGCACATCAAGCGCCGGCGCGGCACTCTCCTGGCTGTCGACGACGCGCACGATACTGCCGATGATGCGCGCCTCGACCTCGTCGTCCTGGCGGATCAGCCGCGTGTAGAGACCGTCCTGCCGCCTCAGCGTGTCGGCAAGCAGGGGCGGGCGGATGTTGATGCCGACCAATCCCCAGCGATCGAAATCCTTCGCCAGGAGGTCGTCGGCGTATTCGGCCTGGTGGCAGCGGTGGAAGGCGCCGACGCCGATATGGGCGATGCCTGGCTTGAGTGCTGCGCGATCGTAAGCCGGCTTGCGGACTTCGGATGGCAAGCGGCCGAGCAGTGCAGGGCTGAGGCTTTCGGGCGATGACGCGCTCACCGGTTGGCTCCGATCACCCATTGCTCCTGGTCGATCAGCGTACCGGTCATCGGGCCGGCGGCGTCGGAGAGCAGGAAGACGGCGAGATTGGCTATGTCGGTTACGGAGAACAGCCGGCCGAAGGGCTGCGTTGCGTTGGCGGAGTCGAGCCAGCCCGAACCCTGGCCGAGCGTGTCGGCCTGCATGATCCGTTCGGCCGGAGTGTCGGTCCAGCCGACATTGATGCCGTTGACGCGGATGCGGTCGAAGCGGTGCGCGTTGGCGGCGTTCTTGGTCAGCGTCGCCAGCGCGCCCTTGGTGGCGGAATAGACGGCAAGCTCTGGCGATCCGCAATGCGCGTTGATCGACAGGATGTTGACGATGGCGCCGCCCTGGCCGCGCTTCTTCATGTCGGCGATCGCCGCCTGCATGAGGAAGAAGGGTGCGCGGGCGTTGACGGCAAACAGCGACGCCCAATCGTCGAGCGTGGCGTCGGCGAAGGAAGCGCGATCGGTGAGGCCGGCGGCGTTCACGAGACCGTCGATGCGGCCGAAGCGTTCAATGCAGGCCCGGGTCAGCTGCGCCGGGGCTTCGGGATCGCCGAGGTCGGCCGCAGCGAAGACGGTGGCGGCGCCTGTGGCCGTGAGTTCGGCGGCAACAGCATCGCCGCGCTTCTGGTCCCGGCCGGTGATCAGCAGGCCGGCGGCGCCGGAGCGCGCAAGCGTCTCGGCGGTCGCCCGGCCGATGCCTTGCGTCGCGCCGGTGACCAGCATCACCTTGCCGTCGAGACGAACCTCCATTCCTCCTCCCGGAACAAAGTTTCCATTTTTTCGAATATGGAAGGATAATTCTCTTTAGTCAATCGTGCCGGTCAATCTGTCCGGCGCGCGACGACGCCATGGACCAAGGCCATTCCAACCGCGAGCGAGGCGGCGAGCGAGCGAAAGCCGCCAAAATCCTGCTCGACCACTTCGAGCCAGGTGTCTGAGAGCTTCACCAGCGGCGAGAAGGTGCTGTCGGTAATGGCGAGGATGCGCGCCTTGCGCTCATGCGCGACGGCGACGAGGTCGGGCGTGATCGAATTGTAGGGGCTGAAGGAGACGGCAAGCACCGCGTCGCGCGGCGTGATGCAGCCGACCTGGTCGAGCGCGGTCGAGCCGACATTGTCGACCAGCACATTGCGCACACCTTGCTGTGACAGCGTCAGCGACAGATAGGTGGTGACGGGAAAGGCGCGCTTGCTGCCGATAACATAGATCAGCTCGGCCGCCGCCAGATGATCGACCATCGTCTCGAAAGCGGCGATATCGAAATTGTTGCCGATCCGGCCGAGCGAGGCTTGGCAGGCGCCGACCATGCCGTTGAGGAAATGCAGGTCGACATTCGGCTCCCCGGCCTTGTCCGGGCTGCCTTGCGGATCCGGCCAGGAGCCCTTCATGCGATCCTTGAACAGGAGCTGGAAATCGGAAAAGCCCGAATAGCCGAAGATTTGCGCGAAGCGCACCAGGGTCGAGGGCTGCACACCGGCCTGCTCCGCCACCTGCGCTATCGTGCCCAGCGCAACCTCGCTCGGATGCTGCCAGAGGAAGATCGCCACCTGGCGAAGCCGTTTCGGGAAATGCACGGTGCCTGACGAAAGCACTGCACGCAGCTCTTCATAGGTTTGCGGTTTGGTGTAGCCAAGTGCTGCCAGTGATCTGCTCCTCTTCCTCGCCGCCGTCTCCAGGCTATGCGAGGACGGCTCGTCGGCCGCCTTGCCGCGGCCGCTCATAGGTTATGCCTCATCGTGACCCCAACCATCGGATGCATATCCGATCCCTGCCCATCGGATGCGGTCCGTCACCTGGACCGAGGGTAAAAAGCTAACGCGGCACAATCGTTTTACAAAACAAAAAATAGAAATATCATTCGAAAACAGCCGTCGCCGGTCACAACATCCGCACCGACCGGCATATCGAACCTTGGGGAGGATAATCGCAATCATGGTCTATGCAACCGCCGATAGTATGTCGCGCCAACGCCTTCGGGTCGGGATGGTCGGAGGCGGCCGCAATGCCTTCATCGGCGCCGTGCATCGCCTGGCCATGCGGCTCGACGATCAGATCGCGCTGGTCGCCGGCGCATTGTCCTCGGATCCGGAGAATGCCGCGGCCTCCGCCGCCGAGATCGGCATTGCGCCCGAGCGCAGCTATGCCGACTACCATGCCATGGCCGAGGCCGAAGCGGCACGGCCGGACGGCATCGAGGCGGTGGTCATCGTCACGCCCAACCATCTGCATGCGCCCATCGCGACGGCTTTCCTCGAAGCCGGCATAGACGTCATCTGCGACAAGCCGCTGTCGACGACGCTTGGCGAGGCCGAGGCGCTGGTTGCGTTGACCAAAGCGCGGAAGCGCCGCTTTGTCGTCACGCTCAACAACACCGGCTACGCCATGGTGCGCCAGGCGCGCGAAATGGTAGCGGCGGGCGAGCTCGGCCGCATCGTGTCGGTGCATGGCGCCTATATCCAGGACTGGCTGACCAAGCCGATCGACGCGGAGGGCCAGAAGCAGGCCGAATGGCGCACCGATCCGGCGCGCGCCGGGCAGTCGGCCGTGCTTGCCGATATCGGGGTGCATGCCTTCAACCTGGCAAGCTTCATTTCCGGTTTCGAGGCTGAGGCGGTTTCGGCCGACCTGTTCACCGCGGTGCCTGGGCGGCGGCTCGACGATAACGCGCATGTGCTGATGCGCTGGGCGGGCGGGGCGCGCGGCACGATCCTCGCCAGCCAGACCTCGCCCGGCCATTACAACGACCTTTCGGTGCGCATCTATGGCGAGAAGGCCGGGCTCGAATGGTCTGGATCGCGACCGGAGGAACTGCGCTTCTCGCCCTATGGCGAGGAAACCCGCACGCTGGTGCGCGGCGGCCATGGCTCGACAGCGGAAGCGAGGCGCGTCTCGCGCATGCCGGCGGCGCACCCGGAAGGCTATATCGAGGCCTTCGCCAATTTCTACCGCGACGCCGCCGACATCATTCGCTCGCACCGCAAGGGCGGAACGGTCGATGCGGGCCGCGCGGCGCAGGTGCCCGATGTCGTCGACGGCGCGCGCGGCGTTAAGTTCGTAGCCGCGGCGGTGGAGTCGAACGCGGCGGGAGGGGCTTGGACGGCGGCAAGGCTTGGGTGAGGGCAGTCGCACTCTTGACGGCTTGCCGAACTCAGTCTCCGATGGCTGCAAACGCAGTTTGATGAAACTGCCTCGGTGAACCATGAAGCGCGCGCAGATCGAAGAGCAGAACCGTTACCTCCTGCGGCGCCAGCGCGAATTCCGCCAGGCCGCAGATGTCGTCACGCAGTCCTGGATGGCGTTCCCCGAGATCGAGGCGATCGCTGTCATTGGCTCGGTGGCCAAACCGCTCTGGAAGGAAGTCCCAAGGTTCAGCGAGTTCCGTCGCGCACGTATCGAGGTCTGGCACGAGTGTGGTGATCTCGACTTGGCCGTCTGGGTCGACTCGCAACACCGGCTTGGCGAGTTGCGCCGCACGGGTGCCACGGCGCTGCGGCAGGCGTTCGAAGCCGGGCTTGGCATCAGTGTCGCCAACCATCAGCTCGACGTTTTCTTGTTCGAGCCCGGCACTGACCATTACCTTGGCCGGCTTTGTTCCTTCAACCAATGTCCTAAAAGAAAGGAGGACTGTCTGGTTCCTGGCTGCGGGGCGACACCCTTCAACAAGCGCATCGCGGATTTCCGGCCTTACGCCGATTTGTTGGAGCCGGTGACATATTCTACCCTCTACCGGCGGGATCGCGGCATACTGCGTTCCGCGCTTGAATTGCCGAATGTCGATGAGGCTCGCTGAGCGACTCTCGCAAGCTACCCCTTGATCGCCGAGCCCACGATCGAGTCCACGAAGAAGCGCTGCAGGAAGACGAAGAGCACGAGCGGCGGCAGCACAGCGAGCGTGGCGCCGGCCATCACCAGGCCGGTGTTGACCGCGCCGCGGTTGTAGCTGAGCAGCCGGCTCAGGCTGATGACGATCGGATAGGCGTCGGCATTGCCCTGCAGCACGGTGAGCGGCCACAGATAGCTGTTCCAGTGATAGACGAAGGCGAAGAGCGCGAGCGCCGCGATCGCCGGCGCGACGCTCGGCGCCACGATCTTGTAAAGGATGAGCAGCTCTGAGGCGCCGTCCATGCGTGCGGCGTCGATGAGGTCGTCGGGCACGCCGGCGATGAACTGGCGCATCAGGAAGATGCCGAAGGCGTTGGCGAGGTTGGGCACGATGATGCCGGCGAGGCTGGCGCTCAAGCCCAGCGAGCCGACCATGCGGTAGAGCGGGATCAGCGTCACGATCGGCGGCAGGAACATGGTGGCGATCAGCACCGAGAAGAGCAGCGAGCGGCCGCGGAACGGGTATTTGGCGAAAGCGTAGCCGGCCATAATGCTGGTAACCAGGATGCCGGCGGTGGTCACCGAGGCGATGACCAACGAGTTCCACATCGAGCGACCGACATTGATGACGCCGGCGACCTTTTCGTAGGCCTCGAGGGTCGGCATGCGCGGGATCCAGACCGGCGGCACCTGCATGGTCTCGGCCGGCGTCTTCAGGCTGGACAGCACCATCCAGGCGAGCGGGAAGGCGGAGACCACGGCGACCAGAAGCATCGCGGTCGCAAGCAGCGCCTTGCTGCCCGAAGGACGCTTGCGGGCGAGCGATCGGGTAGCCGCGCTCATTCGCTGTCCTTGCGGTTGACGAAGGCAAACAACGCCGAAACGCAGACCATCAGCGACAGCATCAGCATCACCGCCATGGCCGAGCCCAGCCCGCCCTGCGCGCGCTCGATGCCGACGCGGCGGATATGGTAGGTGAGCACATTGGTCGAGCCGACCGGCCCGCCTTGCGTGATCAGCGCCACCGGCTCGAACACCTGCACGGCGTTGATAATGGCGATGACGGCGCTGAACAGAAGCGTGCGGCGAAGCAGGGGAAAGGTGATGAAGCGGAACTGCTCCCTGCCATTGGCGCCGTCGAGCGTCGCCGCCTCATAGAGGCTGCCGGGGATCTGCGTCAGCCCGGCGATGGCGAGCACGGTGAAATAGCCGACCTGCTGCCAGACATTGAGAAGCACGATCGAAACCAGCGCCGAGCGCGGCGAGGAGAGCCAGGGCTGCGGGCCGATGCCGACCAGGCCGAGCATCTGGTTGAGGGGCCCCTCGCTCGGCGAATAGAGTTTTGACCAGACCAGCGCCACCGCGATCATCGGCACCATGTAGGTGGAAAACAGCACCGTGCGCAGCGCCGTGCCGCCGGCGACGTCGCGCTGATAGACCAGCAGGCCGAAGACGACCGACAGCGGCAGGATGAGGACGACCGACAGCGCGGTGTAGATCGTCGTGTTGAGGAGCGCGGTCTTGAAATCGCGCCCCACGGAGGTGGAGCCGAATATCTCCTGGAAATTGCCGAGGCCGACGAAGCTTGCCTCGGAAAAGGGCGTCTGCGTCGACCAGTCCTGGAAGCACAGCCAGATGGTGAGCAGCATCGGCACAAGCACGAACACGCCGATCAATGTCACGGCGGGCGCCAGCATGATGCCCGCCGAGGCACGAAAAGCTTTGGCCATTCAACCTGCTTCCGGTCAGCGACCCGAACCTACTTGGCGGCGCGCTCCAGGATCGACGTGGCGTCGGCCTGCGCGTTCGCCTGCGCATCCTTGGCCGAGACTTGGCCATACTGCAACGCCTCGAGCGTCTGCTGCAGGGATTCCGAGAATTCCTGGCCGCCAAGCACGACGGGGAAAGGCCGCGCATCGGCGAGCACGGAAACGTAGCCGGAGAGGAATTCCGAGCCGAGCTTGTCCTTATGCGCCTCGATGTCGGAACTGCGCGAAGGCAGGATGCCCATCGACATCAAAATGTCGGACATGGCCGAAGCGCCGTTCTTGCCCGATTTCGGGCTGTTCAGCCAGCCGAGGAATTGCCAGGCCGCCTTCTGCTCGGCTTCGCCGGCCTTGGCGTTGACCACGGTCATCCAGGAATAGGAGATCGAATGCGGCTTGTCGCCGCTCGGGCCGACGGGGATGGGAGCGGTGGCGACGTTTGCGAACTTGTCGCCCATGCCGGTCTTGAGCGCGCTTTCCCACCAATTGGCCATGATGATCATGCCGGTCTTGCCGGAGACGAAATTGTCGAGGAACGGACCGGTTGTGTTGGCGTCTGCCGTCGCCATCGCCGGAACGCTCGCGCCGGACTTTATCAAGTCTTCATAGAGCGCGAAGGTCTCGCCGGCCTGGGGACTGTCCAGCGCCGGCTTGCCATCCTTGACCAGGTTGCCACCATTGGAGACGAGCAGCGAAGCGAAAGGATGGACCACCCCCGCCGCCCATGAATTGATCATGCCGAAGCCCTGCTGGCCCTTGTCCTTGTTGGTCAGCTTGGCGGCGACATCCTTGAATTCGGCCCATGTCTTGGGCGGGGCAGCAATGCCTGCCGCCTTGAACAACTCCTTGTTGTAATTCAGCGCGTAGACGTCGATCTCGTTCGGGATGCCGTAGAGCGTGCCGCCGACAGAAGCGGCGCTGACGACGCCCGCCGGCCAGGCGCTCTTCACCTCACTGGCAACAGCATCGGGGGCAGGGGCGACGAGCTTGTCCTTGGCCAGTTCCGGCAGCCACAGATCGTAGATGCCGCCGATCGTCGGGCCGTCGGAAGAGCCGCCCTGCGAGCGAAGCGTGGTCAAGAGATCGCCGAAGGGCACCGCGCGCACGGTGACGGCGACATCGGGATTCTGCTTGGAAAAATCCTTGGCCGCCGCCTCGAGCAGCGCCACCGTCTCCGGCGACCAGTGGGTGAGGTAGGAGATATTGACCGATTGCGCACAGCCGGTGGCGGGCAGCCCGATGAGCCCCGCGGCAAGAGCCAGTTTCGAGATCCAGGCAAGCGACATCGGCATCCTCCACACAGGCCGCGACAAGAGCTATGACGTTATGATAAGTTTGAGTAAGGGCGCAAGCCCCTTGCGTGCGAACGTTTGGATCAGGTTTGTTGGTCAAAAGTCTGGACGATATCGGGCTTGCCAAATAACGTATATAAATCAGATAGTTGATATATAACTTCTGCCTGATTTCCGACCGGCTGGCAGCCGTGAACCTCTTTGCGGCCCTTGCAGACGGCATCATGTCATTATAATGACATTGCAAAAAGGTAGTCGAGTGGCGACGAGTGCCTTCGTGCAGCTTGCCGAGCGAGCCTCAAAGAATGAGAACTGGTAATGAGCATGCTTTCCATACACCGGCGCGCCGCGCCGGCAGCGGATTGTTCGCGCCGCCAGTCGATCGGAGCCGAGAGACATGACACGGGTCCTCGCCATCGATCTCGGCGGCACCAATCTGCGTGCCGCGCTCCATACCGGCGATATCGGCGCTCTTGCGCCGCAAGTCCGCGAGCCGGCCCCGGGCACTCTCGACGCGTTCGCCGCGCGCGTTCGCGCGCTTGCCGTTGCGGGTGAAGCCAAAGCGCTCGGGCTTGCTGTCCCGGGCCTGACCGAAGGGTCGATCTGCCGTTGGATCCCGAATCTGCCCTGGCTCGATGGTGTCGACATCGCCGCGCTGTTCCCAGACATGAGCGTGGCGATCGGCAATGACGCGCAGGTCGCGCTTCTGGCGGAAGCGGCCAAGGGTGCGGCCAAGGACGTGTCCGATGCGATCCTGCTGGCCATCGGCACAGGCATCGGTTCGGCGGTGCTGGCCAATGGCCGCATCGTCGCCGGCGCGCATGGCGGCGCCTGCTCCTTCGGCTGGGCGTGCGCCGATGTCGAGGATCAGGGCGATGAACGCAGCGGCTGGCTGGAGCGCGTCGCCTCGGGGCGCGCGCTCGATGCGTTTGCCAGCCGGGTTAGGCTCGCAAATGGCGGCGAGTTGATCGCCGCCGCCCGCGCCGGGCAACCCGCCGCGCTTGCCGCCGTGGCGGAGGCCGCGCGACGGCTGGGCGCCGCGCTTGCCGGCGCTGTGGGGCTGCTCGATCCGGGTGTGATCCTGGTGTCCGGCGGCCTGGCGGATGCGCTGGATGTGGTCGCGCCGCCGCTGCTTGCGGCATTACGGCGACAATTGCCGCCGCATCTACGCGGCATCGAACTCAAGCCTGGAAAATTCGGCTCGCGCGCCGGCCTGGTGGGTGCCGCGCTTGCCGGGCAGGCGGGAAGCGGGTGGAGGCAGATCCGATGAGCGAAGCGAGCTTTCAGCAGCCGGACCGCAGGCGGCCGGAGCCGCTCTGGTACCAGGTCGAGGAGGCGATCCGCGCCATCGTCAAGAGCGGCGAATGGGCGACCGGCGACCAGATCCCGGCCGAGGACCGGCTCTGCGCGCTGTTTGGCGTCAGCCGCATCACGCTGCGCCACGCGTTGCGCAACCTCGAAGAGGGCGGGCTGCTCAGGCGCGAGCATGGCAGAGGCACCTTTGTGCGCTCGGCCACGCTGGTCGCCGGCACGCGCGAACTCACCTCCTTCACACAGGAAATGGGCACTATCGGCGTGGTCGCCGGCTCGCGCCTGCTCGACTGCAGCCTGACGACGGCCAATGCGGCGGCGGCCGGGGCGCTCGAGATCGAGGAGGGCGATCCGGTGGTGCGGATCCGGCGATTGCGGCTCGGCAACAATGAGCCGATCGGCATCCAGACGGCGCAACTGGCGGCGGCGCGCGTGCCGGGCTTCCTCGATGCCGGCCTGCTCAAGGGCTCGCTCTACGAGGCGCTGGAGCGCCAGTACGGCATCGTGCCGGTCGAGGCGCGCGAGAACTACCGCGTCGGCGCCGTCAGCGCGGCCGATGCCGATCTGCTCGAGCTGCCAGCGGGCAGTCCAGCCTTCGTCGTCGAGCGCATCACCATCGACGAACGCGGTCCGTTCGAATTCACCGTCTCGGTGATGCGCGGCGACCGCTACGAGATCCGCTCGACGCTGCGCGCCGGCCGCCTCCCAAACACCAGAAGCTGACACGATCAACAGGAGTACCAAAGTGTCCGATCTTTATATCCCACGCCTCACCGCTCTTCTCGAACAGGCTTCAAAGGCGAATGCCGAAGCCTTCGGCCAGGCTGCCAGCCGTTTCGCCGACACGCTGGAAAACGGCGGGCTGGTGCATCTCTACGGCTCGGGCCATTCGGTGCTGCCGGCGCAGGAGATGTTCCCGCGCTATGGCAGCTTCGTCGGCTTCAACCCGCTGACCGACCCTCGGGTGATGTGGCACAATGTGCTCGGCGCCGGCGGCGTGCGCGAGCTCCTGTGGCTGGAGCGAACCGAGAAATATGCGGAGAAGTTCCTCGACCATCAGCCGCTGAACAAGGGCGATTCCATCATCATCTTCGGTCATAGCGGCCGCAATTCGTCGGGCATCGACACGGCGCTCTACGCCAAGAAGCGCGGCATCTTCGTCGTTGCCGTCACCAGCAAGAACAATCTCGACAAGCCGGCCACGCATTCTTCCGGCAAAAGGCTGGCGGATGCAGCCGACCTCGTCATCGACACCTCCTCGCCGATCGAGGATGCGGTGGTGCCGATCGAAGGCTGGAGCCGTCCGGTGGCGGGCTCGTCGACGGTGCTGGCGATGATCATGGCGCATGAGCTCTTGGCGCGCACGGCCGAGCAATTGTCGAAGCGCGGCATCGAGCTGCCGGTCTTCGCCTCGCCGACCATCGCGGGCGTCACGCTGCACGACACGGACGTCATCTACGGCGTCTACCGCGAGCGGATGATCGAGGCGCAGAAGAAGCACCTGCCGACCTTCCAGGCGACGATGCGCGGAGAATGACGATGCTCGGGAGGCGCGTTCGGCGCGCCTCCCGCAACGGTGTCAATACTCGCGCCGCCTGGGCGTGGAATGCTTGGGCGGCGCGTCATTCTCGTCGGGATTGGGGATCGGCGCCTCATCGGGAAGCCGATCCGGATCCGGTTCGCGCATCGGCTTGGGTTCGGGGATGGGCGGAGGCGTGGGCACCGGCGTTGGAGACGGGTCCCGATTGGGGAGAATGGCCATCGCTTTTTCCTTCCGCTCGGCGCCTTGGCAGGCTCTGCGCCATCCCGACAAGCGGGATGTGCTGCCCGACCTGAAATGATGGAGGCGATCGCCGCATTCAGACGGTTTCGTCAGGAGCGATCGGCGGCGCAAGCTGGCAGAACGGCCGCGCTAGCGGATGGTTCCCACACGATCGCGCCCCGAGATTGCGGCAGGTGACGATCAAATGATTCCGCGGGTCCGTCTCGGCCCTTGCCGGCGTTGGGCGGCGCCTTAGTTCCCAGTGTGGGCGGGTGATCATCTGTCGATACAGGAGACGGCCGTGAAGCACCAAACCCTTGACCAAATCAACGCCGTTGCCGACGTTCACGCCGAAGCACCGGCTCTCATCGCCAATCGGGGCCAGCGCCTTGAGCGCTGGGCGCAACTTCTCGAACAAAGCCCCAGCCGCCGCCTCACGGCGTTGGCGGGCACCGAATACGCTCCACCTGACGTGCGTGAAAGAATGCGCACCGACGGATCGGCGATCACCGTCGCATTCGAAGATCCGATCTTCCGTGCGCAGGGCCTGCAGGATGACACGTACGGCGAAGCCAAGCGCTTCTTCGAGATGAGCGACTGGCAACTGCATGAGGTTGTCTGCCATTGCCATGTCGGCGCCAACATGCCGGCGCGCTGGGCGGCGTCGCGCGTGCGCGCGGCGGTCTCTCCAGGTGCAGGCATCTTTGCGTGGCTGAGAGCTGTGTTCATGCACTAGGCGTGCACCTGCGCACCGTGGCGTTGGTTCGAGATCTTGATAGGAGTAACGGAGACCTGGCGAGTTCTCCGCCCTCCTTGCGCTAGCGGTCGATCTCGCCGAACACGATGTCGAGCGAACCGATGATCGCCGCGACATCCGCCACCATGTGCCCGCGCGACAGGAAATCCATCGCCTGCAGATGGGCGAAGGATGGCGCCCGTATCTTGCAGCGGTAGGGAATGTTGCCGCCGTCGGAGACGAGATAGACGCCGAACTCGCCCTTCGGCGCCTCAACCGCGGCGTAGACCTCGCCACGCGGCACGCGGTGGCCTTCGGTATAAAGCTTGAAATGATGGATGGTCGCTTCCATGGAGCGCTTCATGGTGGCGCGCGGCGGCGGCGTGATCTTCTGATTGGCCACCGCGACCGGACCCTGGCCATCGGGTGAGCGCAGCTTCTCCAGGCACTGCCGCATGATGCGCACCGACTGGCGCATCTCTTCCATGCGTACCAGATAGCGGTCGTAGCAGTCGCCGTTCTTGCCGACCGGGATATCGAACTCCATCTCGGGATAGCATTCATAGGGCTGCGCCTTGCGAAGGTCCCAGGCGGCGCCTGAGCCGCGCACCATGGGTCCGGAGAAACCCAGGGCCCATGCGTCATCGAGCGAGATCGCGCCGATATCGACGTTGCGCTGCTTGAAAATGCGGTTGTCGGTAAGCAGGCCTTCGAGATTGTCGCAGACCTTCAGGAACGGATCGCAGAAATTCCAGATGTCGTCGAGCAACTCTTCCGGCAGATCCTGGTGCACGCCGCCGACGCGGAAATAATTGGCGTGCATGCGGGCGCCGGATGCGCGTTCATAAAACACCATAAGCTTCTCGCGCTCGGCGAAGCCCCAGAGGGGCGGGGTCAAAGCGCCGATATCCATGGCCTGCGTGGTGACGTTGAGAAGATGCGACAGGAGCCGCCCGATCTCGCAGAACAGCACGCGGATCAGTTGCCCGCGCCGGGGAACCGATATCTCCAGCAGCTTTTCGGCGGCAAGGCAGAAGGCATGCTCCTGGTTCATCGGCGCGACATAATCGAGCCGGTCGAAATAGGGCAGGGCCTGCAGGTAATTCTTGTATTCGATCAGCTTCTCGGTGCCGCGATGGAGCAGGCCGATATGCGGATCGGCGCGGTCGACGATCTCGCCGTCCAATTCCAGCACCAGCCGCAGAACGCCATGCGCGGACGGGTGCTGCGGCCCGAAATTCAGGGTGAAGTTGCGGACTGCGGCTTCGGTCATGGCGACCTCCGCAAGAGTGAGGATCGAACGCGACCGCGGCCGTTCGGCCGGGTCATGCCCCTAAAGCACGTCGCGATTTTCAGATTCGCTCTCTGCGCTTTAGGTTATTGATTCTACGCATGTCTTTGTCCCGAAACCGGTTCCCACTTTCGGGAGACATGCTTTAGGTCAGGCCGTCGTCTGAATGATCAGCGTCAGCGTGCCGTCACCGTCGATGTTGGCTGCAATGACCTGCGATGAATTCAGCCCGTTCGCATGCAGGACCGACGTCGCCTCGGGTGAGGCATCGACCGAGCTCTGCAGCTTGGCCAGCTCCTTGGCAGTCGTCCTGGTGACTATGGCCTCCGCCTGCGCCTTCACTTCCGAAGGCAAGTCCTCCATCGCCACCACGACGATGTTGGTTACGTTCTGGGCGGCATCTTCCTGGCCTGGTTGTGGTTGGCCGGACTGCGGCTGGCCTGGGATGGGCTCCTGGGCAGGAGGCGGGGCTTGCGGCGGCTGCGGATCGGCGCGTTGAGCAGAAGCGGGCTGCGCCAAGGCCATGGCCGACAGCATCAGGACCATCGTCAAGGTGCGCATCGTCTTTCCTTTCGATCTCGAAATCTGACGACACAACCCCGGGGCCCGGTGATGGTTCCCCCATCGCAGTCCTCTTACGCCCTCGATGTTTACACAGTGCTATAATAGGGATATTATTTATCCTTAATATGCGGTGATCGGTCGTTCCCGGAAAAGACTATGATTTTGAAAAGCCAGGTTGAATGGGCGCTGCATTGCTGCGCCATTCTCTCCGGTCTGCCTGAGGGGCGCTATCTGTCCACCAAGGCGCTGGCGGAACTCCATGGACTTCCGAAAGAATATCTCTCCAAGGCATTGCAGAGCCTGTCGCAGGCGGGGCTCGTCGATACGACCCTGGGTCCATCGGGCGGATACCGCCTTGCAAAGTCGCCGGGGCAGGTGACTTTCCTGGACATCGTCGAGGCAGTGGAAGGCGAGACGCGCACCTTCGTGTGCAACAATATCCGCACGAACAATCCTTGCCTGCCCGACGACTATTGCTACAGCGGTCCGTGCGCCGTCGCGCGCATCATGTGGGAGGCCGACGAAGCCTGGCGTGAAAAACTGCGCAGCGTCACACTCTCGGATCTCGAGCGCATGCTCGTGCGGGAAACCCCCGCAAAGCTCTGGAAGGACACTTTCGCGTGGGTGTTAGGCCGCGCTGGATGAACGCGCATCGATACCCTGAGCCATCGCGGCCATGTCGAAGACGAGGCTTTCCGCCGGTGCGGCGAACGAAAGGCCTTTTGCCTTGCAGTGGCTGTAGAGGAGGCCGATGATTTCGTTGCGGGCCGTTGCCCAATCGGCGGGGTCTGTGATGCGGAACAGCAAGTCGACTTCGATCGCGACCGCATCGATCGTTTTCAAAACAACAAATGGCGGCGGGTCTTTGACGATCCGCGCGCTGCCATCAAGCACGGACCACATCACCTGTTCGACAAAAGTCGGCGTTGCGAGGGCGATGCGCACGCCCAATGTGATCTGGCGCGTGTCGTCGGGACGGCTGAGATTGGTCACCGCTTGCCTGGCCAGCACGCTGTTCGGCACCACCACGACATTATACTGCGCGGTGAGCAGTTTGGCGGAGCGCCAATTGGTTTCGATGACACGGCCTTCCGCGCCATCCTTCAACTGGATCCAGTCGCCTATCGCATAAGTCCTGCCAAGCGTCAGCGCGATGCCCGAGAAGACATCGCCCAAAGTGTTTTGCAAGGCGAGGCCGAATACGATCGCGACGATGCCCGAGGTTGCGACCAAAGTGCCGACCGGCACGCCGAAAACGAAGCCTATGATGGATAGCGCCACGCCGGGATAGATGACGCCGACGGCCATATCCTGGACGAGATGCGCTTCCCGCGGCCCGCGCTTGAGCATCAGCAAGAAGTGGACCAGGCCAATAGTCGTCCATGCCAGGTGCGTCCACCACAGGATCATGGCCGATTTGGCGAGCAGCGCGACGAAGCCCCGCAGCTCGGTGTCGTCGACATGCTGCGGAGAGATGCCGCCCAGATAGAGCACCGAACTCATCCCGACAAAGAAAAGGATCTGGACGATCAGCCGACCTGTCGGGCGGCTGCTGCCCTGGAGGTGCCAGACGACGATACCCGCGATTCCGAGGATGTTGGTCAGGACAAGCGGCATCGAACCCTCTGCTGAAACTGCTCAAGCTCGAAGCGCGCCGCTCAACACAGAGGGGCTTTACACTTCGGCAATTAAGGATATTATCCATCCTTAAGGATATCTGATATCCTTAATAAAGGAAAGGCTGGTTATGATCGACCGATCAGGCCGCTCGCCCTGACGAACCATCGAACAAGGAGCGTGCCGCAAGAGCGGCGCAAACGGAGTCATCACATGAAAATTGTCATCATCGGGGGAACCGGCCTGATCGGTTCCAAGACCGCAGAACGCCTGCGCAAGCGCGGTCACGCGGTGATTGCGGCCTCGCCCAACACCGGCGTCAACACCATTACCGGCGAGGGACTGGCTGCTGTGTTGACGGGGGCCGAGGTGGTTATCGACCTGGCAAATTCTCCTTCATTCGAGGACAAGGCCGTGCTCGAATTTTTCCAGACGTCGGGGAGGAACCTGATTGCCGCCGAGAAGGCCGCTGGCGTCAAACATCACGTCGCGCTGTCCATCATCGGGACGGACCGATTGCCCGACAGCGGCTATCTTCGCGCCAAGGTCGCTCAAGAAAAGATCATCCGGGAAGGCGGCATTCCCTATACGATCGTGCGTTCCACTCAGTTCTTCGAGTTTCTAGGCGGCATCGCCAAGGAAGGCACGATCGGCGATACGATGCGCCTGTCGACGGGCTATCTTCAGCCGATCGCTTCCGACGACGTTGCGGACTTCGTGACGGACGCCGCTCTTGCCGCGCCGGTCAACGGCATCGTCGAGATCTCCGGTCCGGAGCGCCTGCGGCTTTGCGATTTCGTCGCCCGCTACCTCAAGGCGATCGGCGACACGCGCACCGTCATAGCCGATCCGGAGGCGCGGTATTTCGGAACCAGACTGCAAGACGGCTCGCTCGTTTCCGACGACCACCCCCGCATCGGCCGCGTCGGCTTCGATCAGTGGTTCGCCGCCCAGCCGAAAAAATGACCGCCCGCCGCCGTTGATCCGGCGGCATTCAACCCGTGAAAGGAAAATCGAAATGATCAAGTCACTCGCTGCCGCCGCAATTCTCGCGGCGTTTCTGCCCTCTTCGGCTTTCGCCGACGACACCCCCGGCGGCGGTAAAGGCGCAAAGGTCGCCCTCGTCTACGACCATGAACTGCCGAACGCGCCTGGCAAAAGCATGAAAGGCATTCTCGTCGAATATGCTCCCGGCGGCTTCTCCGAGGGCCACACGCATCCCCAGTCCGCCTTCATCTACGCCACCGTGCTGGAAGGCGAGATCCGCAGCCAGGTCAATGACGGTCCCGTTACAGTCTACAAGGCCGGCGAGAGCTTTTCGGAAATGCCCGGCGACCGCCATGGCGTCAGCGAAAATGCCAGCAAGACGAAACCGGCAAAGCTGCTGGCCGTCTTCGTCGTCGACACTTCCCAACAGGAACTGACGTTTCCGATCAAGAAATAAGGGCCGACGCGGTTCATCGCTTCAGTGAAACGGTGAGCCGCTCCATCTCTGTTTTCTGACGCGATAGCGGATCATCTGGACGCCTGGCCCTTCAGCCGACGCGCATCGTCCGGAAGGTGACGGAGTAGCGGTGTTGCGCGACAGGCGGGATGGAGTGTTCCCACTCGTTTCGCGCCGGGCCGGCCATGAGATAGACGGACCTTGGCTCGACCTCGATCGTTTCACGGTCCCATGCCGCGCCGCTCTTGCGGCGCAGCCGGAAGCTGCAGGGCGCCAGCAGGGAAACGCCGGCGACCAGCTCGAAATGCGGCTTGTCCCGATGCCAGCCTATGCCGGCGCCCGGGCGATATTCGTTGATCAGCACCTGCGCGAATTCGCTCGCCGCGACACCCGCGAATTCGGCGACCTTGGCGCGCAGCGGCAGCATGAAATCCGGAATGGGCGGCGCTTCGAGCACCTGGCGGCGCTCATAGTCGTAGCGCAGGCCGAAGCCGACAACCTGCCTGTTGGCAAGATAGCCGTGAAAATCGAACGGCTTGAAAGGCAGATCACGGATATGGCGGGCCAGTTCGCGCTCTTCGTCACGGGTGATCAGTTCCGGCTTGTAGGAGAAGCCTTCGGGCAGGCTCGCGGGCAGAGCGGGCGCACCAAAGAGATCGCCCTGGCGGGCGCTCCCTCTGGTCGGGCGTTTGGCTGATGACATGCGGCTCAGATAGGCCATCGGAGCACGTGTGCAAGGCCGCTCCCGGCCCGCGGAACCTGGACATGCGTGAAGGGTTGGGATGGAAGCAGGATGCCGGCCATGCCTTCCACCGCAATCCAGAACATTCACTGCGATCCGTCGAGGCGAGTCCTTTCGGCATGGTTCCCGAGCGGCGACCACTACGACTATGAGGATGTGGAACCCGAGATCTACATGGCCTTCAAGGCAGCTCTCTCAAAGGGCCAATTCTTCAACGGATTCGTGCGCGATCGCTTCAGATACCGCCTTTTGGACGTGGGCGACGGCATTGAGCGCCAGGGCGCCGTGTCTTGACTGCAGCGCCGTCAGCCCGTCTTGGGCGCGACGATGCACATCACGTGCTCGGCAATCGCCAGGCTGGCAGTCAGGCCGGGGCTTTCGATGCCGAACAAATTGACGAGGCCGTTGATGCCATGCGTTGCGGCATCCTGGATGACGAAATCGCTGTTGGCGTCGCCTGGGCCGGAGAGCTTCGGCCGGATGCCGCTATAGGCCGTCTGCAGGCTGCCATCGGGCATATCGGGCCAATATCTGCGGATCGCGGCATAGAAGCGCTCGCCGCGCGCCGGATCGACGCGATAGTCGATCGTGTCCGTCCACTCGACGTCCGGTCCGAAGCGTGCGGCGCCCGCAAGATCGAGCGTAAGATGGACGCCGAGCCCGCCGGGCTCAGGCACAGGATAGATAAGATGTGAAAAGGGGGCACGCCCGGCAACCGAGAAATAATTGCCCTTGGCGTAGCGAAGCGTCGGCAGGAATTGCCGGCCAAACCCTTCGAGCGAGCCTGCCAAGGCGACGGCGCCCAGGCCGGCCGCATTGATAAGGCGCGGTGCGGCGATCTCGAACTGCTCGCCGCTCGCCGCGTCCATCGTCCGCACCACGATCCTGCCCGGCTCGACGCGGCCCGAGACGATGCGGGTGTTGAGCGACAGCGTGGCGCCCTTGTCCTCGGCGTCGCCGAGCAGGCAAAGCATGAGCGCGTGGCTGTCGATGATGCCAGTGGACGGCGAAAACAGCGCCTTGGTGCAGTGAAGCGCCGGCTCCAGGGCTTGCGCTTCGGCGGCGGAAACGTAGCGCAAATCGTCGACGCCGCAGGCAGCGGCGCCAGCCTGGATCGTGGCAAGCACGGGGTCCTGGACCTCGTCGGTCGCGACGATCAGCTTGCCTGCGCGGCGATGCGGGATCGCGTGTTCCGCACAGTATCGATACAGCATATCGCGTCCAGCGACGCAGAGCCGGGCCTTCAGCGACCCTTGCGGATAATAGATCCCGGCATGGATGACCTCCGAATTGCGCGAGCTCGTCTCGGTGCCGATGGCATCCGCCGCTTCGAGGACAAGCGCGTCGAGACCTTTGGCGGCCAATGCGCGCGCAATCGCCAGACCAATCACGCCTGCGCCCGCGACAATGCAATCGACTTGTTCCATGCGCTAACCCTGCTGCGCCATCAGTTCCGCGACGGTCGTGGCTTGTTGGCGCTATCGATCCCGGCTTCGCGGCCCTTGCGATTAGCCTTCGCGATGAGGCATCAGCCGTGACAATGCAACGCGGAACTTTCGGATTTCTCAATGAGGAATCTCGTTCTATCTCCGCTTTGGACCCCCATACAGGACCCCACGATGATGGACTCCCGACCCAATTCCCCCGAAGCCCGCGATATCCGCTATCACATGCATGGCTACACGAATGCCCGCAAGCATCAGGAAACCGGTCCGCTGGTCATCGAAAAGGGCGACGGCGTCTATGTCGAGGACATTGCCGGCAATCGCTACATCGAGGCGATGGCGGGCTTGTGGAGCGTCGCCGTCGGCTTCTCGGAAAAGCGGCTGGTCGAAGCCGCGACAAGACAGATGTCGAAGCTGCCCTTTTACCACGACTTTGGCTCGAAGGCGCATGCGCCGCTGATCGATCTGGCCGAGAAGCTGGTGCAGATGGCGCCGGTGCCGATGAGCAAGGCCTATTTCACCAATTCCGGTTCCGAGGCCAACGATACCGCGATCAAGATGATCTGGTATCGCTCGAATGCGCTTGGGCAGCCGGCGCGCAAGAAGATCATCAGCCGCAAGCGCGGCTATCATGGCGTCACCATCGCCTCGGCGAGCTTGACCGGCCTGCCGAACAACCATCTCTCCTTCGACCTGCCGATCGCCAACATCCTGCACACTTCGACGCCGCATCACTGGCGCGACGCTGAGCCCGGCGAGAGCGAGGAACAGTTCTCCGCCCGGCTCGCAGACGAGCTGGAAAAGCTCATCCTTGCCGAGGGGCCTGAAACGATCGCCGCCTTCATTGGCGAGCCGATCATGGGCGCCGGCGGCGTCGTCGTCCCGCCCGCCGGCTACTGGGAAAGGATCCAGGCGGTGCTGTCGAAATACGACATCCTGCTGGTGGCCGACGAGGTGATCTGCGGTTTCGGCCGCACCGGCGAGATGTTCGGCTCGCAGACCTTCGGCATCAGGCCAGACATCATGGTGCTGTCCAAGCAGATCTCATCCTCCTACCTGCCGATCTCGGCGCTGCTCATCAACGACAAGGTGTTCGAGCCGATCGCCGACGAGAGCAACCGCATCGGCACCTTCGGTCACGGCTTCACCGGCGGCGGTCATCCGGTCGCCGCGGCGGTCGCGCTGGAGAACATCAAGCTGATCGAGGAGCGCGACCTCGTCGGCAACGCGCGCAAGGTCGGCGCGCATCTGCAGGAAAGGCTGCGCAAGCTCGCCGCGCATCCGCTGGTGGGCGAAGTGCGCGGCGTCGGCCTCATCGCCGCCGTCGAGCTCGTCGCCGACAAGGCGACGAAGGCGCCGTGGGGCAAGCCGGCGGCGCTCGGCGCGCTGGTCAACGGCTTCCTGCAGCAGAATGGCGTCATCTCGCGCAACATGGGTGATGCCATCGCCTTCTGTCCGCCGCTGATCATCACCGAGACCCAGGTCGACGCGCTGGTCGATGCGTTCAAGCGGTCGCTCGCCGCCGCCCTCCCGCAGGTTCATCCGCAGGGGTGAAGAGACGATCGAGGATGGCGCCCGATATTCTGGCGCCCTTTCCCCTGCTGATCGGCAAGGTGTTATGGGCGTCTCGCCGTCGGTATCCATAATCTGTTCGATCCATGGAAAAATTGTTCGGCGGCGAACCCTCCAAGGGTCGACGGTTTCTTCTAAGACGGGTCGGAGTCTATAAAAATTATAGACATTAGACGTTTGGTGTCGACCTACCGAGAAAGTGCCACAGCATGCCCAATCCAGCCGTCGTCGGTTTCTCCGGAAATTTCACGCGGCCCTCGAAGACGCGCGGCTTCGTCGAGCACGTCGTCAGGGATATCGCGGTCCGCAACAATCTGTCGGCGAGCACCTATGACATCGAGGATGTCGGCGCCTCGCTCGGCAGCGCCAAATGGGCGCGCGATCTCGATCAGCAAGGCCGCGACGTCCTCGACAAGGTCGTCAACGCCGATGTGCTGGTGGTCGGATCACCGACCTACAAGGGCAGCTACACGGGCCTGTTCAAGCACTTCTTCGACCTGCTCGACCCGTCCGCGCTCAGGGGCAAGCCGGTGCTGCTGCTTGCCACCGGTGGCGGTGAACGGCACGCGCTGATCGTCGAGCACCAGCTTCGGCCGCTGTTCGGATTCTTCGAGGCGCTTGCTTTGCCGACGGGGGTTTACGCGACGGACAAGGATTTCGCCGATGGCGTTCTCGTGTCCGATCCGATCCGCAAGCGCGCCGCGCAGGCGGTCGAGGAGGCGGGTTATGCGCTGTTGCGCCGCGCGGGCAGTCAGCGGGTCGCCGCCGAATAGCCGAGGAGGCATGGCAATACGCCATCGGGCCAGCCGGCAGGCGATACGATTATCGCGCCGGTTTCAAGCAGCTTACGAATCGATGCCTGATGGAGCAGCGCTTTGCTCTGCTCGCCCGGGGCCTTTGTAGGTTTCGTAGCGGGGAGCGTTGGCTTTGACGATGGCGTGCGCCTTTGTGTCCTTCAAAAAGCCATATCGCAAGGCTTGCTGCTCAGGACCCCGGGCGGGATCTGGCCGCCCGCATGTCGCGGCCGGCGACCTTAGTTCCCGCCGCTCTCTCTCATCTGCGCGATGATCTCGGCCATCAGCGCAAGGTCGCGTCGTGAGTCCGCCAGGTCGGTGACCGGCTTGGTGCCCTCCATGATGTGGCGATGGAATGTCTCCAGCTCGTTGGAGAAGGCGTCGCCATAGAGCGGTCCGAAGGCCTTCATCACTGGGCCGAGCGGCCCGGCGTCCGTCACCTCCAGGCGCGTCGGCAGGCTGCGGATATAGGGCGTGTCATAGATGATCCGTACCCGTTTGGTGTTGGAGCGAACCTCGATCATGGCGTCGAACAGGCCGAGATCGTCGACCACCGCGTCATAGAGGCAGGCGAAGTGGCCATAGTCGAAGGTGACGCTGGTATTGGCGCCGCCATTGGTGCGGTGCGCCGCCACCACGCGCCGCGGCTCGCCAATCAAGCCGCGCATAGCCGAGATGTGGTGCGAGGAGAGCGCGGTCAGGCCGCGATAGGCGCGCACGAGCTCGGCCGAGGCGTCTTTTCCGACCACCTCGCGGATCAGCGCGTCGCGTTCCTCGGCACCGCGCGAAAGGATCGCCGGATCAATGTCCCGCGGATAGAGGATATTCTGGCTCTTCTTCAGGAAATGCCGGCCTTCCGAGATCAGGTCGAAAATGCGCACGTGGGTGATGTCTACGTGCGCCGGCAACTCGTCTCGCGCCGCCAGATAGGCCGGCGCGTAGCGGCGCATGTAGCCGACGAAGATCGTCTTTTCGTAATCCTTGCTCAGCGCCAGCAGCTCGTCGATCTCGCGCACCGTCAGGCAGGCGGGCTTTTCGAGCAGGACATGCTTGTTGGCTGCGATCGCGGCGCGGACGAAACGGCTGTGCGTGTCGTCCGATGAGAGCACGAAGACCGCGTCGATATCCGGCGAATTGATCAGCGCCTCGGCGCTTTCATAGGCCTTGGCGGTTGGGTATTGCGAGGTGATCAGTTTCACCAGGCTCGGTGATACGTCATGGGCGCCGGCAATGACCCAGCGGTCGCGCTGGTCGGCCAGCACCGGCAGATGGATCGATTGCGCGACCTCTCCAAGACCCACAAGCCCGACACGGATCAGCGCCACGGCAAACTCCTTCGCCACTTTGTTTCAAATTCCATGCGCGGCGCGGCTGTCACGCCGCGCCGGTCACCAGCGCCACGAGCTCGTTGCCGGTGGTTTCGGACGAGCGCACCGTTGCCACCATCTTGCCGGCGCGCATCACCCAGATCTGGTCGGAGAGCCGTCGCACCTGATCAAAATTGTGGCTGATCAGGATGACGCTTACGCCTTGCTCGCGCAGCTTGCGGATAAGGGCCTCGACATTTGCCGTTTCCTGCACGCCAAGCGCCGCCGTCGGCTCGTCCATAACCACCAGCTTGGCGCCGGATCCCGCCGCGCGGCAGATCGAGATCGCCTGCCTCTGGCCGCCCGAGAGACGCCGGACGCGCTGGGTCACCGACGGCACGTTGATCGACAGCCGCGACAGCATCGCGCGCGCCTGGTCTTTCATCGCCTTGCGGTCGAGCAGGGCGAACGGGCCGATGCGGCGCACGATCTCGCGGTTGAGGAAAAGGTTCTGCGCCACCGTCAATTCGTCGATCAGCGCCAGGTTCTGGTGCACGGTCTCGATGCCCGATTTGCGCGCCTCGTCCGGATTGGAGAACGGGTGCTGGCGGCCGTCGAAATAGATCGTGCCGCCGTCAGGCACATGCACGCCGACCAGGCAGCGGATGAGCGTCGACTTGCCGGCACCATTGTCGCCGATCACCGCGGTGACCTCGCCTCGCCGGGCTTGAAACCCCACATCGGTGAAGGCGCGGATGCCGCCGAAATGCTTGCTCAGTCCCTGGCAGGCGAGGATCGCCTCGGAAGGCGCGATGTGATTGACGGTGCTCATTTCTGATATCGCATGATCAGCGCCGCCAGGACCACGATCACGCCCACGGCAAGTGGTTGATAGAAGGCCGAGACGCTGAGCAGCGTCAGCCCGTTGACGAGGGCCGTCAGCATCAGCGCGCCGATGGCCGGTCCCAGGATGCTGGCGCGGCCGCCGAACAGGCTGACGCCGCCCAGCACCACGGCCGCCACGGAGTTCAGGAGCAGGCTCGTGTTGATCTGCGGCTCGGCCGAGCCGATGCGCGCCACCAGAAGGATCGACGCGATGCCGGCGCAGAAGCCGGAGATCGTATAGGCGGCGATCTTGACCCGGTTCGTGCGAATGCCGAGCGCGCTGGCGCTCTCGGCCTGGCCGCCGGTGGCAAGCAGATGCACGCCGAACCGCGTGTGGTAGAGCGCAACATGCGCGACAAGGACGGCCGCGATCGCCACCCAGACCGGATAGCCGAACGGCCCGAGATAGCCTGACGCGAGCTTGAGCAGGAACGTCGAGCCCACCATGGTCGGCTCGCCGCCTGACAGGATGAGGCCAAGACCAGTGATGCCTGAGAGGGTGCCGAGCGTCACGACGAAATCGGGGATACGCCCGGCGGTGATCAGCACGCCGTTCATGAAGCCTGTGGCGCTGGTGGCGAGCACCGCGAGCACGCAGGCGGCGAAGATGCCGAGACCCGCCGCATGGACCAGGCCGAGGATGACCGCGCCGAGCATGACGGAGGCTGCGAGCGAGAGGTCAATGCCGGACGTGGCGACAACGAAGGTCTGACCGATCGACAGCACCACCAGGATCGCGGCGGCAAGCAGGATCGCCTGCATGTTGGCGACGCCGAGGAAGACTGGCGAGGTGACGCCGAACAGGATGACGAGACCGACCAGGCCGACGACGGATGCCCAGTCGGCCCAGAAGGAAGGATCGATGAGGAGAGCCGCCAGGGAGGGGCGGCTCTCCTCGCGGACGCCTGCCTGTCGGGAGGCGGGCGCGTTGTCGGCTGGAAGGCTCACTTCAGCATCTCGCGCAAGGGATCGGGATAGTCGCCGCCTGGACGCGGGAAGTTCTTCAGCGAGCTTTCCGCATTGTCCTTGTTGATGAGGAGCACCGGCGCAGGCACGTTGGCGGGAAGTTCCTTTCCCATGGCGGCAAGCTTGCACGCCTCGACGCCCATCGCGCCGACCACATAGGGGTATTGCGCGACGGTGGCCGTGAGTTCGCCGGCGGCGACCGATTTCAGCGCGTCGACAATGCCGTCGAGGCCGATCACCTTGACGTCCTTGCCGGACGTCCGCACGGCCCGCTCGACGCCGAGCGCCATGATGTCGTTGGCGGCAAAGAAGCCGGCGAGATCCGGATGCGCGGCCAGGATGTCGGTGGCAGCAGTCAGCGCCTTCTCGCGATCCCAGTCGGCGCTCACCATAACCACCACTTCCAGCTTGCCCTCGACCGCCTGCTTGAAGCCCTTGATGCGGGCGTTCGAGCCGACGTCGCCGACGATACCGGCAATCAGCGCCACCTTGGAGCCTTTCGGCACCAGCTTCAGCATCTCCTCGCCGGCCAGTGCGCCGGCAGCGACGTTGTCGGTGCCGATATAGGTCGATACGGCGAAGCCCGCGGCCTTGGCCTGCTCGGCATCGATGGTCGAGTCGATGTTGACGATCGGCTTCTTCTTCTGGGCGACCGGCACCAGCGCCTGCACCAGGTTGGAGACGCTGATCGGATTGACCAGATAGCAATCGTAATCCTGCAGGGCCATGGCTGTCAGCTTGTCGGCCTGTCCCGTCGCATCGCCCATATTGGCAGCGGCCTGCACGGTGACACCAACGCCGTCGGCCTTGGCCTGTTCCTCGATGCCCTTCTGCATAGTCTGGAAGAAGGGATTGTCGAGGCCTTTGACAATCGCCGCGACCTTGGCGTCTTCGGCTTGCGCGGGCACGGCAAGCGGCGTGGCAAGCAGGCCCGCGCCGAGCGCCAGGCAATTGAACATGCGCATATATTTTCCTCCTCCGGATTTCTGATTGTCGGCTCGTTGTTCTGCGAACGGCATGGCTGACGAAACACACGCGAGCCCGGGGCTTGTGTCGGAAAGACAAGCTGGTGCGCGCACAAGGCGCCCGGTTCGGGTTTCTTTCATATCAGGCGTTGCTCCTCCCAGAGCGCTGATGATATCACATCAGCGTTATCGCATGTTTGGAAATAATTTTACGTACGTCAATAATTAATTGGAGCACAGTGCATTTTAGTGTGGCAACCGGTGAAGCGTTCCAAAAGAGCGGCGACCGTCAAAAGGCCCTGCTCATTCCACTGCGTCAGCGATCCGAGAACAGCGAAAGAAGCGGGCCTGAGCTGCCGAGCCGGACGGGACCCGGACAAATTGAAGTCGCGTCAGCGCCTTCCCGATTTCAATTGAAATCACCCGGCTCTGGCGCCGGCCGCTCCGCCGGCCCCGTCGCCTGTCTCCTGGTCCTGCACCATCGAAAGCGCCGTGCCCGGCTCACCTTCCCACAGGATCAGGCTTGCCGCGCCGACCAGCCCGGCGCGGTCGCCGAGCTCGGCCGGCACGATCGGCACGTCGCGATAGGCCTGCATGGCCCGCTCCTCGATCGTTGCCCTGATCCCCGGCGCCAAGAGATCGAAGCCGTTGGCGAGTCCGCCGCCCATGACGATCACCTCGGGCGAATAGAGATGCAGAAGATTGGTAAAGCCGATGCCGAGCCATTTCGCCTCCGCCTCGACGAGGTCGCGCGCCGCCGCATCGCCCGTCCGCGCGGCTTCGATTACATGCCGGGCGGAGACATCGCCGTCATTGGAAAGACGCCTCAGCACCGAGCCGTCGCCTGGGCTGGTGAGCCGCGTCGCCCGGCGCCCGAGAGCGGTGCCCGAAGCGACAGCCTCGAAACAGCCGACATTGCCGCAGAAGCAGCGATCGCCTTCTCCGGTGATCGTCATGTGGCCGATCTCGGCCGCAAGGCCGCGCCTGCCGTGATAGATGTGGCCGTCGGCGATCACGCCGCCGCCTATGCCGGTCGAAACGGTAACGAAGACCAGCGAGCCGGCGCCGCGTCCGGCGCCGAAGCGCCATTCGCCGAGCGCTGCCGCATTGGCATCGTTCTCCAGCCGCACCGGCAGGCCGAACTGCCTGCTCAAAATGTCGATCATCGGCACGTTGTGCCAGCCGGAGAGCGTCGGCGGTCCGATGACGATGCCTGCCTTGGGATCGAGCGGACCAGGCGCGCAGGCGCCGATACCGATCACTTTGGCCTGCGGGTGGTCGTCCAGCAGTTTGTCGGCAAGCGCGATGATCCGGCCGATGACCACCTCCGATCCCGCTTCGGTCATCGTCGGTTCCGAGACGCGCGCCACAACCTCGCCGCCGCGCCCGATCAGCGCGCCGCGCAGCTCCGTGCCGCCGAGGTCGAAGGCTAGCGCAAGCGTGCTCATCAGGCGGCGGCCTTCAGCCCGTGCAGCCAGGCCATGCGCCGCGCGAGGTCGGGATCGCCAAAGGCGAGCGAGCCGAGCACCACAGTGTCGGCGCCGGCGGCGCGCAGCAGCGGAACCGTCTCGTGGCGGATACCGCCATCGGCTGCCAAAATGATGTCGGCCCCGCGGCCGGCTTTTCGCATCAGCGCGCGCGCCTCGCTCAGGCGTGGGCAGGCTTTTTCGGACAGGCTTTGCCCCTTGACGCCGATCGAGGTGCCGAGCAGCGTCACGAAGGCGACGTCAGGCAGGAACGGCTCGATCGCGTCGACCGGCGTTTCCAGCCGCAGCACAACGCCCGCCTCGGCGCGGAGCTCATGCGCCAGCTTGACCGCGCGCAACCCGGCCTCGCCGTTTTCGGCGTGGATGGTGACGAGGTCGGCGCCGGCCTCGATGAACTGGCGCGTCTGCGCCTCGACGATTTCCGCCTCGACCATCAGATGCACGTGGATCGGTTTGGCCGTCAGCCTGGCGATGCGCGCCACCAGATCCGGGAAGAACAGGAAGCCGGGCGTGAAGCGGGCGTCCGCCACATCGATGTGATGCAGGTCGGCATGGGCTTCGATCCGCTTCAGGTCGCGCTCCATGTTGGCGAGGTCGGCCGACCACAGCGAGAATTCGCCGATGAGCCGGTTGCGCGGCAGCGCGGCGATGGCCGCGGGACCGGAGAGAGGTTTGGCGATCATGACGGAACGAGGCTCCGGGCTTTCGAGTGGGAATGAAGGAAGAAGCTGATCTGCTCATGCAGTTCGGCGAAATGCTTCGCGCTGTCGCGCGCCTTGGGTGTTACTTTCGCGAAGGTCGCGCCGGGTATGGCCGCAGCCAATGCATAGGCGACTGACAATGGGTGCACCGCATCGATCTCGTTGCCGATGACCAGCGCCGGAATGTCGAGCGCGGCAGCGTCGCGTTCCGAAACGCCGGGTCCATCGCCGGCGATGTCGGAGAGCACCTGAGCGAATGATTTTGCCTCGGGCCGGTCGAAATAGCTGAGCAGCGAAGCGAGGTTGTCGGGCGCCTCGCGGTAGAGCCGCGCGGCGGTGCCGGATTGCGCGAAGACCGCCCTCGCTTTCTCCGGGCCGTGGACCAGGATGAGCCGGGCGACCTCGGCGATCGGCTGCATGTTCTGCGGCGCTGGCGAAAAGGTCCATGCCGGCCGCGCCAGGATGAGGCCAGTGACGCGCTCCGGATGATGGCAGGCGAGGCGAAGCGCGATTCCCGCGCCCATCGAGACGCCACCGGCAACGAAGCGGTCGAGGCCGGCCCGATCGGCCGCGGCAAGCACATCGTCAGCGAACATTTCGAACGAGAACGGCCACCGCTCGCCGAGGCCGGAGCCGCCATGGCCGCGGCATTCCAGCGTGATGCGGCGGAAGCCGGTGGGGCAAGTCTGGGCGACCTGCGCCTCACCGCCGCCGAGCCCGTGCTGGAAGACGACCGCCGGGCCTTCGCCCGTGTCGGTCATGAGCAGCGTCGCGCCGTCGCGAAGAAGCGCAATCTGGCCCGCCATCACACCAGCTCCTTGAGAAGGCGGGCGACGCCCGGCGCCTCCCTGGCCGAGAGCCCATGCGTCACCAGCGGCCCGTCGAAGCCTGTGGCTTTCAGGCGGGCGATGAAGTCGGCGAAGTCGACCACGCCCTGTCCGGCCGTGGCAAAGCGGCCGTCGGCGAAGCGGTCCTTGGCATGCGCCAGAGAGACATGGCCAGCCACGCGCTCGACCGCTTCGGCAACGATGGAGCGTGCCTGTTCGGCATTCGCTCGCTCGAACAGATTGGCTGGATCGAGCACGATGCGCAGGCGCTTCGAGCCCATCTCGCCGATCAGTCGCATCGCGTGTCCGGCGGAGGTAACGATGTTGGCCTGCTCCGGCTCGATGCCGAGATCGACGCCATGACGCTCGGCAAGCTGAAGCGCTTTTGCCATTTCGCGAGCCATGTCGGTCCAGGCTGAGGGATGGGCATTGTCGGGGTGGCACGCCCACTGGTCCTCGGCGTTGCGCGTCCCGGTACAGAGCGTGACAAGCGGGATCGAAAGCCTGGCCGCCGTCTCGATGACAACCGCCAGCCGTCGCAGTCCATCCTCGCGCATCCGACTATCCGGATGCGCCATGTTGTAGGTGCCGGAGAGAGCGACGAGACCTATCCCGGTCGCCTCGGCAGCGGCACCGATGGCGTCGATCGCCGCGTCCGGAACCGCGTCCGGCATCGACGGCAGGCCGGCGCAGGCTAGGTTGAACTGGGTGACCGCAAAGCCCGCATCACGGACAGCGGCAAGCACGCCGGTCGGCTCGCAGCCCGGGAAAGTCTTGGCGAACACGCCGACCTGCATCAGACCGCTCCCGTCACGCTGGCGAGCGCGACGCGCTCGCCGCGCTCGACCGAACGGGCGATCGCTACCATGGCGCGGATGGAAGCGAGGCCGTCCTCGACCGTGGCGCCACGTTGCGGCGCGCCGTTGAGCACCGTGTCGGCGAGGCCTTCCAACTGGCGACGGAAGAAATGGCCGTCGGCGCCGAGCGGCTTGCGTGTTGTCGCGTCCTTCTCGTGGAAGATATCGACCTCGCTGGCGCGGAAATACCAGGGGTTGAAAGTCTTCGCGACCACCGAGCCGTTTTCGCCATAGAGCTGGAAGCCCTCGTGCCAGTCCATCCGCACGGCGACGGTGAGGTCGAGATGGCCGAGCGCGCCATTGGCGAATTCGGTCTCGACGAACCAGCAATAGGCGCCGAAGCGCTCGTTGAGGCGCGCGCGCACTGCAGTGATCTCGCCGCATAGGAAGCGCGCCGTGTCGACGAGATGCGAACCATGCGCCAACATGAAATACTGCCGCAGGTCCGCCTTTGGATTGCCGCCCGGCTTCTTCGCCAGCTTGCTTGTGATGGGCAGCGGCTGCACTGCGTCGGTGTTGGTGTAGCGATGGGTGGAATCGCAATACCAGGCCTTGAGCGCCAGGATCTCGCCCATCTCGTCCCGCACGAAATCGCGCGCCGCTTCCAGCGCCGGGTCGAAGCGTTTCATGTGCCCGACCTGCAGCACCTTGCCCGAGCGCTTGACCGCTTCGGCAAGCTTCTCACCTTCTTCGACTGACACGCCGATCGGCTTCTCGCAAAGCACATGCTTGCCCGATTCCAGTGCCTTGATAGACATCGGCACGTGATAGGCGTCCGACGTGGCGACGATCACCGCCTCGAGCTCCGGATCGGCGAGCATTTCGTCATAGTCGCCATACATCTTCCGCGGCTCGTAGGTGGCGCCCATCCGCGCCAGCAGATCGGGCGCCGCATCGCAGATCGCGTAGAGATCGGCGTTGCTTGCCTTCACGCAGGATTCCAGATGCGCGAACTGCGCGATCGGCCCGCAGCCGAGCACACCGACACGAAGGCGACGGTCTTTCTTGACGATCATCGTCTCACGCCCCGTAGCCGCGGATGGTCTGGCGATTGGTCTTGACCGCGCCGGCCGGATCGGCGGCGGCAGTCTCAGATTCTTCCTCCAGAACCAGCCAGCCGTTGAAGTTGGGGGCAGCACTTGCGATCTCGATCACCTTTGCCGTGTCGCAGACGCCCTTGCCGAGCATCGCCCAAGTGCCGTTCGCATCGACATCCTTCAGATGCACGTAGCGTATACGGTCGCGATAGGTCGTGAGCGTGTCGGCCATATCCTTGTGGCCGCGCAAGATGTGCCCCGTGTCCGGCACCCAGCCGACCAGCGAGGCGTCGATCAGGGCGAAGATGCGGTCGTAATCGGCACGGTCGAACAGCAGCGTGTTGTGGTGCGAGCTCGGATGCACCGCGACCTGGACGCCGGCCTTGCGGCCGAGCTCGCCCGCCTTGTTGTAGACTTCCGCCGCGATGGCGAACTTGTCGTCGCGCAGTCCATCGGAGACGACTGTCGCCGAGCCCATCGACACCAGCGCGCCCGGAAAGGCGGCCGCGAAGTCGATCCAGCGCTTGGCGGTGTCGAGGTCCTCGCCGATTTTTTCTTTGAGCGTAAAGCCGCTCTTCGAACCGAAGGCGAAGGAGACGAGCGTGAGGCCGGACGCCTTCAGCGCGGCGGCGAATTCGGGCGGCTTGCCGGCATAGTGGCCGATCATGGTGTCGGTGATCTCGATGCCGGCATAGCCGCCATTGGAAATCGCCTTCAAGAGATCGTCCGGGCCTCCGGCAAAACGGTCTCCCAGCATTTCCCAGGTGAAGGTCTGGCAGCCGACTTTGAGGTCTCTCACGTTCATCCTTTCATTCCTTGGTTCTCCGCGGGACGTGCCTATTTGACCGAGCCCGCGGTCATACCCGCGAGGAAGAACCTCTGGGCAATGAGGTAGATCAACAAGAGCGGCAACGAGCCGAGCACGCTCATCGCCATCATCTGGTTCCATTCGAAAGCGTGCTGCCCCATCAAAAGCTGGATGCCGATCGGGACGGTGCGCATCGACGTCGACTTCGTCAGCGTCAGCGCAAAGAGGAATTCGTTCCAGCACAACAGGAAAGTATAGACAGACGTCGCCACGATGCCGGGCAGCGAGATCGGCACGATCACCCGCCAGAGCGCTGTCCAACTGGTGCCGCCGTCGACGGCGACAGCTTCGTCGAGATCGCGGGGCAAGGTGTTCAGGTAGCCCGTCATCAAAAGGATCGCGTAGGGCAGGGTGAAGACCAGATAGGTCAGGATCAGCGCGATATAGGTGTCGAAGATGCGATACGAGACGACGAGCCCGAAGAAGGGGATCAGAAGTGTGATCGGCGGGATGGTCTGCGTGCTGATGATGAGGGTGTTCAGGCTGCCCTTGCCACGGAAATTGAAGCGGCTGAACCCGTAGGCTGCCAGCAAGGCGATCAGCACCGTCAGCACAGTCACCACGAAGGCCACGAAGTAGCTGTTGAAGAAGAAGCGCAGCTTGACCGGGTCGCCAAGGATCGCCGCATAGGCTTCCAGCGTGAAGGCTTTCGGCAGGATGGTCGGCGGCAGGGCGAAGATCTCGGTGTTCGACTTGAACGAGCTGGTGAGCATCCAGTAGATCGGGAAGGCCGCGAAAAACAGCCCCGCCGCAAGCGCGACATGCAGCGCGACGGTGATCAGCCTGTCCTTCGTCGTGTGCCTTTTCCTCATGGTGATTATCGGGCCTTCTGATAACGGATGTAGAACAGCGTCAGGCCAAGCGAGATCAGCAGGATCACCACGGCGCTCGCCGACGCCTGGGACAGGTTGTAGCTCGAGAATGCCAGCTTATAGGTGTAGGTGCTGAGCACCTCGGTCGAGTAGATCGGACCGCCGCCCGTCGTGATCCAGATCAACGGGAAGACCTGCATCGTCCAGATGAAGTCGAGCAGCGAGATGCTGATGATGATCGGCATCAGCTGCGGGATGGTAATGAAGGTCAGCTTCTGGTAGCCCTTCGCTCCGTCGATATCGGCGGCCTCGTAGAAATCCTTGGGAATGCCCTGCAGGCCTGCGAGCAGGCTGACCATGAACAGCGGGTAGCCCGCCCAGATATTGGCGAAGGTGACGGCATGCAGCGCCGTCTCGGGCGAGGAAAACCACTCGATCTTGGAGCCGATGAGACCCAGCTGCATGAGAATGCTGTTGACGACACCGTTCGGCTCGAGAAGCAGGCGCCAGATCACCGCTATGATCACCGCGGTGAAGAGCCAGGGCAGTATGTAGAGCACGCGCAGGATGTTGCGCAGCGTCGGATTGATGCGGTCGCTGTTCAGCATGAGCGCGAAGATCATGCCGATCGTCATGTGGAAAACGACGCTCATGCAGGTGAAGTAGAGCGTGTGCCACAGTGAGGCCCAGAACACGGGATCGGCAAAGATCGCCTGGTAGTGTTTCAGTCCGGCAAAGGACGGGTCGCGACGCAGCACCGCGCTGTTCTGGAACGAATAGGAAATCACCGTCACCATCGGCAGCAGCATCAGCAGGCCGATGATCACCAGCGAGGGCGACAGATAGAGATAGGGTGCGACCGTTCGTTTCAGTCTGTGACGGGACCGCTTCTGCCGGGTCATGTGCAAACCTTGGGATACGCCTTCGAGAGAAGGCGAGCTTCGCGAACACTCGCGTCGCCGGTACGTTGTTGCCGGTAGGCCTGCCCGAAGTCAGGCCTACCGGTCGAAGATCGTGAAACAGGCCGCTCAGAATTTGGCCGTCCATCCTTTCTGAGCGTTGGCCGCGGCTTGTTCCGGAGACTGCTCGCCGGCCAGCATCTTCTGGGCTTCGACGTCGAACTGGCTCATCAGGTCTTCAGCCACCGGCAGACCCGTGAACTCGTTGGCGAGGTAACCCGTCTTGAAGATTTCGAAAGCCTTGCCGAAAGCCTTGTCCGAGGTCACGAAGTCGGGCTTGGCGTTGACATTGCCCGGGAAGGCGTTGGCCAGCGACACCAGCTTGGCGTTGACTTTCTCGCTCATCAGATACTGGACGAGTTTCCAGGCCTCCTCCTGATGCTTCGAGCCGGCGGAGATGCCGATGCCCCAGGAGGCATAGGGAAGGCCGCGCTTGCCGTTGTAGTTCTCCACGACCGGGACCGGAATGAGGTCGAAGTTCAGCTTCGGATTGCGCTTGCGGATGAGGTTCACATGCGCGAGCGAGTCGATCATCATCCCCACCCGGTCGTTGACGAATTCCTCGACCTTTTCCTGTTCGGTCTTGGTGGCGATGCCGGGCGAGATGGTGCCCGCATCGTTGAGCGATTTGACGAAGGTGAGCATGTCCACCACCGGCTTGCCCTCGAGGGCGGGCTTGCCGTCGGCCATCATCGATTGGCCCGATGCCCAGACCCACGACATCATGTCGTTCTGGACGCCGGACGGCGACTGCAGCGACAGCGGCAGCACCCAGCCATACTGGTTCTTGTCGGCATGGGTCATCTTCTTGGCAGCTTCGAGGAACTCGGCTCGGGTCGATGGCAGCTTGGTGACGCCAGCCTGGGCGGCGAGGTCCAGATTGACGAACACCGGATAGACGAAGGAAGCCACCGGGAACATCACCGCCTTGCCGTCCACCTGGATGATGTCCGCGACTTGCGCCTTGTCGAACTTGCTCGCATCCATCATCGGGTTCATGTCGGCGAGCGCGTTCTGCGCGTTCAGATTGTTCACCCAGGCGCCATCGAGGCCGACGACATCGCTCAGCGTTCCGGTCGCCGCGCCGACCGAGATCTGATCCCGCGTTGCCGCGTAGGGGCCGCTGACCAGCGTCACCTTGATGCCGGGATTCGCGGCCTCGAATTCGTCCATGATCTTCCGCAGCGAGCCTGCGGGCACTTCGGGCTCCCACCATTGCGTGAATTCCAGGGTCGTGTCCGCCATGGCGCTGGTCGCGCCAAGCAGCCAGGCGGCCGCGGCCATCTTCAGCATCGCGGGCTTTATCCGAAACGTCATTTTCTCCTCCTTCTTTGAGATCGGCCGCACAATGCGGACGATCGTCTGGTTTATTCAGCAGTCTTCATTCGCAGGCGCCTCGCTCCCGCCTGCTGGCCTTGCCGCAAATCTTCAGATCGCCAGATGCGTCTCGGGATCGAAGAAATGGAGCTTGGTATCATCCAGGGCCAACCGGATTTCCGAGCCGGAGCGAACTGTGCTTTCCGGTTCGAATTTCGCCACCGCATTCGACGCCAGGCCGAAATCCCTCACCGCGTCGGGGTCGCCTGAATCCACCCGGACGGCGTCGATGTTGAGATGGACGATGTGTTCCGACCCGAGCTCTTCGATCGAGGTCACCTTTGCCGGCAGCGTCTGGTACTTGCGGCCGGATTCGAGGCTGCTGTCGTAGAGATGCTCCGGCCGGATCCCGAACACGATCTTGCGCCCCGCATACGACCTCAAGCCCGGTCTTCGCGCGAAGGCTGCATCCCGCAGCTGGATGGCAAAGGTGCCGGCCGTCAGTTCGTCGCCCGTCAGCGTCCCCTCGAAAAGGTTCATCGAAGGCGAGCCGATGAAGCCGGCGACGAAGGCGTTCACCGGCGATTCATAGAGCCGCTTGGGTGTGTCGACCTGCTGCAGCACGCCGCCTTTCAGCACCGCGACCCTGTCGCCCATCGTCATGGCTTCGGTCTGGTCGTGGGTCACGTAAATGGTCGTCACGCCGAGCTGCTTCTGCAGGCTGGTGATCTCGGCGCGCATCTGGACGCGCAGTTTCGCGTCCAGATTGGAGAGCGGCTCGTCCATGAGAAAAGCAGCCGGCTCGCGCACCATGGCGCGGCCCATGGCGACCCGCTGGCGCTGCCCGCCGGAAAGGTTGGCGGGCTTGCTGTCCAGCAGCGACGTCAGCTGAAGGATCTTGGCGATCTCGTCCACGCGCTTCTTGCGCTCGGCCTTCGGCTTGCCCGCCAGACGCATCGAGAAGGCAATGTTTTCGAACACCGTCATATGCGGGTAGAGCGCATAGCTCTGGAAGACCATCGCGATGTCGCGGTCCTTGGGCGGCATATCGACGACGTCTATGCCGCCGATGCGAAGGCTGCCGCTTGTGACATCCTCCAATCCCGCGATCATTCGCAAGGCGGTGGATTTGCCGCAACCGGACGGCCCAACCAGGATCAGGAACTCGCCATCCTCGATCGACAGGTTCAATCGGTCGATCGCACGGAAATTGTTTCCGTAGGTCTTGCAGATATTCTCAAGAATTACTTCCGCCATATTCCTCCCTCCACAAGTCAAAGCCGATGATTTTTGTTTTTCACCTCGGCTTTTTTGCTTGTGAAAATTTCTCGGGTAGTCTTCAGACTATGTTCCGGTATCGAGGCGCGCATATTTCAGTTCGACCGCCGATGGCGCGCTCGCCGATGCCAGCAACTCCGTGACCTGGCTGTCGGTCGGAAGCGCCTCGCGCCCGCCACGTCCGGTTATCGAAAGCGCCGCCGCCGCGGCAGCGAATGCTACCCGGCCCGCGATGTCGGATCCGCGTGTCAATGCATGGGCATAGGCGCCGTGAAAGCAGTCACCGGCACCGGTCGAGTCGACGATTGCAACCCGGTGCGGAGGCAGGTGCCAGAGCGTTGTCTCCTCGCGCCCGCGATAATAGACGCCCCGGCCGCCGTCGGTCAGGACGACGGCGGAGCGCGATGGCGACCACAATGAATCAAGCATCTCGGCGGGCGCTCGGCAGCCCGTGGCGGCCCGCGCAAAGCCGAGCGGAAGAATGAGATGATCGCAGAGCGCCATCAGCCTGTCCGTGGCTGGGCCGGCGCCCCATTCGACATCGCCGAGGATCGCGAGGCCGAGATCACGAGCCCGGGCAACGACATCCAGCGACCGGATCGCGTAGCTGTCGACGATCAGGACAGTTGCGCGGCTGAAGACCTCGTCTGGAAAGTCCGGCGCGGTGCCCAGCATCGCGTCGTCGTCATAGGCGATGAACCGGTCACCGTCCGAGCCGACGGTGATGCGCGAGCGTACCGGGCGCGCGTCGGGATGGCGTGGCGCGAACGCGGTTTCGACGCCGCTGGCGACGAGGTCGCACAACGCGGCATCGTCATCCGCGCTGCCCAGCCATCCAATGAACCCGGCGCTTCCGCCGAGCCGCGCGACAGCGGCAAGCGCCGTCGCGACATTTCCCCCGAAAGCGCGGGCACTTTGCAGAACCTTCCCCTTGCCCGCCGACAACGGCTGATCGACATAGACGATGTCGTCGATCGCAATGGCGCCGAAGCCGAGGATCGAGGGGACGGCGCGCATCGTTCAGGCGCCCGCCTTCGCAAGCGCTTCCTGCGCCGAAAGCCCGTCATGGATGACGCCCCGAAAGGCAAGTGCCGCCTTCTGGGGATCGCCGTGCCCCCAGAGGTTGCGGCCCACCACGGCGCCGCGCGCGCCGGCGCGGATGGCGTCCGCCGTCTGCTGAAGCGCGCCGAGGAGAGTATCGGTCTTCGGGCCACCGGCGATCACAACCGGCACCGGGCACGTCCGCACGGTCTCCCGGAAGGACTCGAAGTCGCCCGTGTAGCCGATCTTGATGACGTCGACGCCGGACTCGTAGCCGATGCGCGCCGCATAGGCTATTTCGTCGGGGGTGAAGACGATCTTTGCCCCTTCAGTGAAATCGCGCGGATAGATATGCGCCACCACCGGCATGCCGTAGCGGGCCGCCGCGTTCACCGAATCGGTCAGCCAGCGAATGTATTTGCCTTCGGTCGCGCCGCGCACCGGAACGGCCACGGCCAACGCATCGGCGCCAGCGCGTACCGCATCCTCGGGCGTTGCGATCAACTCGCTGATGCGGTCGTCCGGCGTGAAGCAGCCGGCCTGGATCACCAGGGAAGCCTTGCCCGCATATTGCGGCCACAGATGGCGCGCGGTGCCCGGCTGGATGCTGACATAGTCGGGCTTGCCCGCCATGACGCGGGCCAGCGCGCCGGGCAGATCGGCGAGGCCGCCTTTGCGCACGTCGCCGTAGCCGACGAAGTGGTCGACTGCGCCGCCAAATAGATGCCCGGATGGGTGCGAGAAGAGGCGCGCAAGGCGCACTTTGGTCCCTAGGCTCATAATTCCCTAATCTCTTGATTTACAAGGCCGGCGGCCTGTGACGGTAGGCCAGCGTTCTCATATGCTCTATAAAAATTTTACGCGCGTCAAGATTTAAAATGGGCTATAGCGATTCACGAAAATTGTCCGTCGCCGTCGCGATGGCTTGTCCCGGGTGTCGCCGAATGGGAGGTCGAAAGGGAAATGCAAGCAAATTCAGTAGCGAAGCTCGGTATCGGCGTCATCGGATGCGGTAACATCTCAATGACCTATCTGCGCAACGCGGCACTTTTTGCCGGTGTGGAGTTGCGCGCTTGCGCCGACATTTCCGCCGAGATGGCTGTCTTGCGCGGGAAGGAATATGGCATCCGCGCGCTCGGCGTCGATGCGTTGCTCGCCGATCCGGAGGTCGATCTCGTCCTCAACCTCACCATTCCCGCGGCGCATTTCGACATCTCGTTTTCGGCGCTCTCGGCGGGAAAGCATGTCTTCACCGAAAAGCCGCTCGCCACCTCGGCCAGCGACGGTCGCAAGCTGGTGGCGGAGGCGGCGAAACGGGGATTGCTGCTGGGCTCGGCTCCAGACACTTTCCTCGGCGCCGCCGGACGTCGCGCCCGCCGCCTGATGGACGAGGGCGCAATCGGCCGCGCCGTGACCGGCACCGCCTTCATGATGGGGCGCGGTATGGAGCACTGGCATCCGAACCCGCAATTCTACTACCAGCCAGGCGGCGGCCCGGTCTTCGACATGGGGCCGTACTATCTGACGATGCTCGTCAACCTGCTCGGCCCCGTGACCCGTGTCATGGCGATGGCCACGCGTGGCCAGGAGGAGCGGCTGATCACCGCGGACGGCCCTTACAAGAACACCAGCTTCAGGGTCGGCACGCCAACCAACATCCTGTCGCTGCTCGAGTTCCGCTCCGGCGCCACCGTCACGTTCGGCGCCTCCTGGGACGTCTTCAAGCACTCCAACCACCCCATCGAGCTGCACGGCACCGAAGGGTCGCTCAGGCTGCCCGACCCCGACACCTTCGGCGGCACGGTCTCGCTTTCCGCGCGCGGTGCCGAGTGGACGGATTTCGCCAGCGAAAGCGAGCTGTATGGCGCGCGCAACTGGCCTTATGCGGCGCCGGATCGCGCCAATTACCGCATGCTCGGTGTCGCCGACCTGGCGCGTTCGTTGTCTCAGAAGAGAAAGCCGCGCGCGTCCGGCGAACTGGCGCTGCATGTGCTGGAGATCATGGAGGCCATCCTCGCCTCGGGCGAGAGCCGCAACTCAGTCGCCATCGCCGGCACTGTCGACCAGCCGCCGCTGCTTGGCGAGGAAGAGGCGGCGAGCCTGCTGGCCTGAGGCGGTCCCATGCCGACATCGCCCGTATCGCTCGACCCGCAGGCGCGGAAGGTCCTCGACCTTGGTCGACAGGCGCATGAGCCGCCCTTCGAGACCGGCACACCCGAGCAGGCGCGACGCGCCTACGAGGAAGGCTTTCCGAGCCTGCAAGGGGAGCGCGAGCCGGTCGCTTCGGTGCGCGAACAAACCATTGCCGGGCCCGGTGGCCCTCTCAACCTTCGCGTTTATCGCGGGCAGGGCGCGCCGACGGCCAACGCGCCGGCGCTGCTCTATCTGCACGGTGGCGGCTGGGTGATCGGCAATCTCGATTCGCATGACGAGATCTGCCGCTGGTACGCCAACATCGCCGCCTGTGTTGTCGTTTCGCCGGACTACCGGCTGGCGCCGGAGCACAAGTTTCCGGCTGCGGTCGAGGATTGCCGTGCCGTTCTCTCCTTCATGCAGGATATGCCCGGCGGGCTTGGCATCGACGCCAGCCGCATCGCCGTCGCCGGCGACAGCGCCGGCGGCAATCTCGCTGCGGTGCTGGCGCTGCTTGCCCGCAATGGCAAATGCCCTCCGACCGCGCAGCTCTTGTTCTATCCCAACACCGATGCCGCCCAAACGGCGGACAGCTATCGCCGCTTCGCCGAAGGTTTCGGCCTGACGGCCGCGACCATGGCCTGGTTCCGCGACCACTATGTCCGCAGCGCCGCCGATGGGGCAGACTGGCGCGTCTCGCCACTCAAAGCCGAGAGCCTTGCCGGCGCGGCGCCCGCGTTCGTCGCTATCGCCGGCCATGATATCCTTTCCGACGAGGACGAGGCCTATGCAAGGCGGCTCAAGATGGACGGCGTCCCGATCGTGGTCAAACACTGGCCAGGGCAGATCCATGGGTTCGTCTCAATGGGCCGCCATGGTCCGGCGTCGCGTCAGGCGGTCGAGGCTGCTGTTGCGGCCTGGCGCAATTTCGATCCGGCGTTTGAAGGGGTCTAAAGCATGTCTCCCGAAGGTGGGAACCGGTATCGGGATAAAGACATGCGTAAAATCAAAACCTAAAGCGCATGGAGCGAATCTGAAAGATCGCGACGCGCTTTAGGCCGACTGGCGCATCACCAGCGTTGCGTCGAGGCTGACCTTCGGCGTTACGGCGGCCGCATCCTCGTCGAGCAGCGCCAGCAGCGTCTCGACGCTGCGGCCGGCCATGGCGGCAAAATCCTGCGCCATGGTGGTGAGCGCTGGACAGGTATAGCGGCTGAGTGGATGATCATCATGGGCTGCGATGCGCAGGTCGCAATCCGGCTTACGGCCCACCTTCAGCCCTTTCGAGAAAGCCGCCGCCATCACGCCGAAGGCCAGGCGGTCGTTGGCGCACAGGATGGTCTTGCCCGGCAGGCCGCCATTGCCGAGCAGCTTCTCCGTCTGCTCGTAGCCGATACGCTCGAAGTCCCAAGTGTAGTCGTCGGTGTTGCCGAAGACGATCGGCTCGAACCCGAGCCGCTTCATCGATGCGACATAGCTGCTCAATCGTTCTGCCGAATTGTGGTTGACGTGCGGGATGTCGAAATAGACCGGGGCATCGCCGGAACGGCAAAGGTAATCCACGATCGTCGCGACACTTTTTGCGTTGTTGTTGCCCACAAATGGCGTGTCGCCTTCCAGAAAAGTGTCGAAATAGACAATCGGGATGGTCTGCGTGAGCTTTTCCAGGGTTCTCTGATCGGATCGTTTGCCCAGCGGCGCGATCAGCGCGCCGGATACCTTCAGCGACAAGATGGTTCGGGTGGCTTCAATCTCGAGTTCGGTCAAGCCATGCGAGGAAATGACGACCGGCCAGTAGCCTTCGTCGCGCAGCCTGAGCTCGATGCGGCTGACCATCTCTGAATAGAACGGGTCCGTCACCGTCGGCACGACAATGCCGATGCTGCGGGTGCGCTTGCGGTTGAGATTGCGCGCGAAGAGGTTCGGCTGGTAGTCGGACGAGCGCAACGCATCCTCGATACGCTTGCGCGTTGCCGGCTTGACGCTGGTCGGATCGTCGAAGAATTTCGACAGTGTCGGCCTGGAGACGCCGCAGGAGCGGGCGAAATCCTCCATGGTCTTGTGCGTCATCGACATTCAAAGCCCTCGCGCCACGGATTTCCCGCCTGGTGCATGCGCCGTCCCGGCGCCTTCCATACGGTGCGCCGACCCGGAACTGCAAGTTCAAAACTTTACAGGAAGCGCTTCAAGTTTCAATTCGCTGACGAAAATTATCGCGTGCGTAAATTTATTAATTGACGTGAAGAATGGCGCGGCTTATTCCGTTTCGAGGTTACGCCACACGCGGCAAATGCCGGGAGGACCTGATGAAGAAGCTGGTTTCCGCCGGCGAGATCCTCGTCGAGATCATGGCGGATCGGATCGGCCAGAGCTTTCTCGAAGCCGGGCCGCTGGTAGGGCCGTTCCCATCCGGCGCGCCTGCGATCTTCATTGGCCAAGCGGCAGCGCTTGGCCAGCCAGCGGGTCTCATCGGCGCCGTTGGCAGGGACGATTTCGGCCAACTGAACATAGACCGACTGCGCCGGCTCGGCGCGGATGTTTCGGCGATCGCCGCCCATGAAGGCCACGCCACTGGCACCGCCTTCGTCACCTATAGAGCCGACGCTTCCAGGCATTTCATCTTCAACATCCGCAACAGCGCGGCGGGCCTGTTGGACATCGATGATGCCGCAAGACACTTGCTTGCCGACGCCGACCACTTTCATGTCATGGGCTCGTCGCTGTTCTCGGAGAAGGCGACCGACGTTGTGCTCGCCGCGACAGCGGCCGTGAAGGCCAGGGGCGGCACCGTGTCCTTCGACCCCAATGTCCGGCGCGAGATCATGCAGCACTCCGGCATGCGCGAGGCACTCGACAGCGTGTTGGCGCTGACCGACGTCTTTCTGCCAAGCGGCAACGAGTTGCTCCTGTTCTCTTCAGCGGGCGACGAGCAGGGCGCGATCGCCGACCTGCTTGGTCGGGGCATAGCCTGCATCGTGCTGAAGAGAGGCGCTGACGGCGCCGTCTATCACGATCGCCAGCGCTCGGTCGCAATGCCCGGGTTCGCCGTTAACGAAGTGGACCCGACTGGTGCCGGCGACTGCTTCGGAGCCGGCTTCGTATCCTTCTGGCTGCGCGGCGCCGCGCCTGCCGAGGCGCTGCGCATCGCCAACGCCTGCGGCGCGCTGGCCGTAACGCGGAAGGGGCCCATGGAAGGCATTCATCGGCTCGCCGATGTCGAGGCTTTCATAGCTGGGGCCGGTACACGCGCATGAGCTGCGCGACCAAGAGATTCGCGGCCATCGGCGCGCAGCGGGCAGCAGGCGGCAAGGGAGGCATCACCTCGATCTGCTCGGCGCATCCGCTGGTGATCGAGGCAGCGCTTCGCCATGGCGCGCTGCACGGCGCCGATGTGCTGATCGAGGCGACCTGCAACCAGGTCAATCACGAGGGCGGCTACACCGGCATGGCGCCGGCGGCCTTCCGCCGCCTCGTCGAAACGCATGCCAGAAGGGCTGATCTTCCCCTCGATCGTCTGATCCTCGGCGGCGACCATCTTGGACCCAATCCCTGGAAGCACGACTCCGCCGCCGAGGCGATGCGGAAAGCGGCCGCGATGATCGACGCCTATGCGGCCGCCGGCTTCACCAAGCTGCATCTCGACACCAGCATGGCCTGCGCCGACGATCCGGTGCCGCTCCCCGACGAGACGATTGCCGCCCGCGCGGCCGAGCTTGCCAAGGTCGCCGAGGCGGCCATCGCGCGCACCGGCGGTGAGAAACCCGTCTACATAATCGGCACCGAGGTGCCGGTGCCCGGCGGCGCGCTCGAACCGCTCGAGCACATGCATGTTACCGAGCCTGCCGACGCGCTCCGCACGGTCGAGGTTCACCGCAAGGCTTTCTCTCGCCTCAGCCTCGATGGCGCCTTTGACCGAGTCGTTGGCGTCGTCGTCCAGCCCGGCGTCGAATTCGGCAATGCCGATATCGTCGCCTATGCGACGGAGAAAGCGACCGAGCTGGTCGCTGTGCTGGAACGCATGCCGCAATTCGTTTTCGAAGCGCACTCGACCGACTACCAGCCCTCGGAAGCGCTCGGCATGCTGGTGCGTGACGGTTTCGCCATCCTCAAAGTCGGCCCATGGCTGACCTTCGCGCTGCGCGAGGCGCTCTACGGCCTCAGCCACATTGCCGACGAACTGGCGCCCGATCCGTTGCGTGAAACCCTGCCGGCGGCCATGGAGCGCGTGATGCTCGCCTCGCCCGGCAACTGGCAGAAATACTATTGCGGCACGCCCGACGAGCAGCGTCTGCGGCGGCATTTCTCCTTCAGCGACCGCATCCGTTACTACTGGCTGGCGCCGGAAGCGCAGCGCGCAACCGGAGCGGTGCTGGCCGCGCTTGGCGACAGGGAGATCCCCCGCCCGCTGATCAGCCAATATATTGGCCAGCTCGATGTCGAGGTCGGCGCGGGCCGCATCAGACCAACCGCGCGTGGGCTTCTGCTCGGCAGCGTGACACGCGTGCTCGACATCTATCGCAAAGCCACGAACCAGTAAGCCGTCTTCGCCGGAGTGTTCCACTGGAGAAGACGGAGGACATGAGCTCGAGCGATACACAAGCGGAGCACAATCTGGGGCGATAGCGCGGTCGGCATAGGACTTGATCTCGGTCGGGATTGTGCTGTTGGATGCTGCGATGAGCGGAAGGCTATGTTTCGCTTGATAACCGCCTTCAACGCGCCGCTTCCGGTAGGACCGCGGTAAACATCTCAGGCAAGGTCTGCCCGCCGTCCACCACGATGCTTTGGCCTGTGATATAGGCCGCTTCATCCGAGGCCAGAAAACGCACTGCATGGGCAACGTCCTGTGGTGTGCCGAGACGGCGAAGGGGGACGGCAGCACGCTGGGCATCCACGAAGCTCTGCGGTTGATGTTCCATAACGCCTTCGGTCAGGATGTTGCCGGGCTCGACGGCATTCAGAGTTACGTTCCAGGGCGCGAATTCGAGGGCTGCCGTGCGCATGAACCCCAAAATCCCGGCCTTGCTTGACGCATAGTGGGAATATCCGGGAGACGATACGCGCGCACCCGTTATTGACGATAAAAAGACTACCCGGCCACAACACTGCCGCTGAAAGTGGGGAAGACAGGCCTTCGCCAGCAGGAAAGGCCCTCGCAGGTTGACCGCCATGACGCTGTCCCACTCGCTTGGCGTGATCGATGCGATGTTGGTGTTCGGGTAGATCGCAGCATTGGCAACCGCAACGTCAACTCGACCCATCTCGGCAAATATATCGTCGATCACGCGCGTCACCTCCAACTCATCGCTCGTATCCATATGGCGATAGGTTGCGGCCAAGCCAGAGGCACAGAGATCGGCAGCAGCGCGATCGCCATCGGCATCCATGATGCCCGTGAGAACGACGTGCGCCCCAGCACGCGCGAGTTCTGTGGCAACGCCTAGTCCGATCCCGCGTTGTGCGCCGGTGACGACGGCAACCTTCCCCGACAGGTCGAAGCCGCTCATTGGGCAGTCCGGGCAAAGGCAGGCAACAAGCTGCCATGAGCTTCAATCAGCGCATCCACCAAGGCATCGATTTCGGCAAGCGAAAGCTCCGCTGCCGTGTGGGGGTCCATGGCGGCTGCGTGGTAGATATGCTCGCGCCTTCCCGTCAGGGCGGCTGTCACCGCCAGCTCCTGCACATTGATGTTGCTCCGCATGATGGCGGCGAGCTGAACCGGAATGCGTCCGATGCGAATAGGCTGAATGCCGTTGCGATCGACATGGCAGGGAACCTCGACCGCGGCGTTCGATGGCAGATTTTCGATTAAGCCCCGGTTGCCGACATTGCCGTAGATCAGGCTTGGCTCACCCGTCACGCAGGCATGAATGATGGCAGCAGCATACTCTTTGCTGCGCGAGACTTCGATCGGCCGACTCTCGTCTTCCAGTTCATCGCGCAGTTGGTGCCATTGCGCGACCTGTCTTTCGCAACGCGTGATGTATTCGTCGAGCGGCAACCGGAATTGTTCCAGCAAATCCTCGCGGCCGCGCTTGATAAACCAGGGCGTGTACTCTGCAAAGTGGATGGAACTTTCGGTAACGAAATGGCCGAAGTGCTTCATGACCGCGAAACGAACTGCATCATCGACGGGAAAAGTCCCATCGCGAGCAATCTGCCGAAGCCGCGGGTAAAGGTCTACACGGCCGCCGTCGGGTAGGCGTTTTTCGAACTTGAGGAAGAAGGCCACATGATTAAGGCCGGCACACAGATAGTCGATGTCGGCAATATCCTCGCCGAGAGTGCGGGCCAGGAATTGCGATGTTTCCTGAACGGAGTGACACAGGCCGACATAGCGAATGTCCGGATAGCCCTCTGCCATGGCCCAGCTGATCATGGCCATCGGGTTCACATAGTTCATCATCAGCGCCTGCGGGCAATGCTTGCGCATGTCGTCGGCGATGGCAAACACGACGGGAATTGTACGCAGGGCCCGGAAGATGCCACCGATGCCCAGAGTGTCGGCAATGGTCTGCCTCAGGCCGAACCTTTTCGGGACTTCGAAATCGGTGACAGTGGCCGGCTTATAGCCGCCCACCTGCATCATCAGGATGACAAAGTCGGCGTCCTTGAGGGCGATTGCCCGATCGACTGTCGCGACGAGCCTTACCTCGTCCTCGATCCCAAGCGCGCGGCAGATGCGGCGCGTCATGATCTCGGAGGTGGCAAGGCGGTCCGGATCGAGATCGTGAAGCGCGATTTCGCAACGCGCGAGAGCTTCATTGCTCAGCACGTCGCTGAGGATGTTGCGGGCGAACACCGTGCTTCCGGCGCCGACGAGACAGATCTTGGGCATTGCGGGTATCCAGTCCTTGCTATGCGCTTTCGACGCAGCTTCCCTATTGCCATTGGAAACCGGAAAATGCTTGCTTGAATGCAATTGATATTTCCGGTTTTTAAGTGGAACCGCGCTAGCCGGGGCGCGCAAAACGGAGGGAGCGAATGCGTCAGCTTGACCCGCGCCAGACCGGCAACCGTTTTCTCAAGCCGGACGAATTCCTGGCTGAGACGCATATCGTGGAGCCTATGCCGGAAGCCCACTGGCACGACCATGTGGAACTCAACGTCATCACGCGCGGCGGTATGACCTATCTCATCAATGGCAAGCAGGTCAGCCTGCGCGAAGGTGCCATCTACTGCTTCTGGGCCGCTGTTCCTCACCAGGTGATATCTGCTGGTGACGGAACGGAGCTCGTCTGCATCTACGTGCCATTCGCCGATCTGCTGTCCCTTGCGGTCTCAAGTGATTTCAAGAACGACCTCATGGCGGGGCACGTCGTCACGGGCTCGTCCATCGACGCTGCCGATGCATTATTGGTGACGCGCTGGGCGCGAGAGTGGGACACCAACAGCGAACTGGCCGCCGACATATTACGCGACGAGGTTCGCCTTCGCCTTCGCAGGCTGGCGGCCGACCCGCGCATCGCCGAAATAGGCGTGGGCGCCCTCGAAGCTGAACATCGGCGCCAGGCGATGCATGTCGCCGACCGGCGGGTGGTTGCGCGGGTGCAGCAGATGACGACCTTCATCAACAACGAATTCGCCAAGCCGATCAACGTTGCGGACGTAGCGCTTGTCGGCGGACTCCATCCGACAAACGCAACCGCGACCTTTCAGAAGGTCCTGGGACAGTCCATCGCGCAATATCTGCGTCGCCGGCGGCTCAACCATGCACTGAAGCTTTTGGCCGACAGCGATATGGCAATTATCGAAGTGGCTTTCGAAAGCGGCCACGGCTCTCTCAGCCGCTTTTACGATGCATTCCAGCGGCAGGTTGGCTGCACGCCGAAGGACTACCGCCGCCGTTTCCGCGCCTGAACATCACCCGGACGTTGACGCTTCGCACCAGCGCCGGATTCTTGCTCCTGCGACAGACCTAAGGGCTGAAAAACCTGAAAATTTGGGTCGAAACCGGCAAGAATATCAGAATTTCCAGCGATATCGTTATCATCTATTGGCGCGGGCAGCGGCCAAAAAGCATAGTGGGGACAATCCTGCCGCTCGCGACGTCACGGGAGATAATCATGCGTTTGCCGAAGCCTAATCTGATCCTCGCCTTCAGCGTCGTTTTGATGGCCACTACCAGCGGAATTGCGCTGGCCGATGATGCCAAGCCCTTTGCGGGACAAACAGTTTCGGTGCTCCTACCCTCGCCTCAGGATGCAAATATGGCGGCCGATTTCGAGAATGCCACCGGCATCAAGCTTGATCTGCAGACGGCGTCATGGGACGACGTGTCGGTGAAGATTTCAACGGCGTTGCTGGCTGGCACGGCGCCGGCTGACGTGACTGAGTTCGACTGGTCCTGGACCGGCCAGTTCGCTGCGGCAGATTGGTATACGCCGCTCAACGACACCGTTGACGCCGCGACCCTCGATGACATCAAGGGTTCGACGATCTTCAACGTGAACGGCAAGGTTCTGGCCATTCCTTACACAAATGACTTTCGCGTCATGCTGGTGAACAAGAAGCAGTTCGCCGACGCCGGCGTGACCGTCATGCCAAGGACGCTCGACGAGCTTGTGGCGGCGGCGAAGGCCGTCAAGGCCAAGGGAATCGTAAAGTATCCGATCGGCCTGCCACTTTCCGCGACCGAAGGCGCGTCGACAAGCTGGTACCTTCTAACCAAGGCGTTCGGCGGAGATCTCTTCGACAAGGATATGAAACCTCTGTTCACTGCGCCAGACTCCGCCGGCTATAAAGCGATGGCCTTCGAGATGATGCTGCTGAAGGAAGGCTTGGTTGACCCCGCCTCTACCGGTCTTAAAGACAGTGAGATCAATGAGACACTTTTCGCCAAGGGACTGACCAGCATCATGATCAGCGGCGAACCGGGCCGTCTTGGCGCTTACAATGATCCCGCGCAGTCTGTCGTTGCCGGACAGGTTCAGGCGATTCCGGTCGCCACCGAAAGCGGCAAGACGCGCTCATTCGGGCTGCTGGAGGGCCTCGGCATCCCAAGGAATGCCCAGAACCCGGAAGCGGCCAAGGAATTCATCAAATGGATGACATCCAAGGACTATCAGATCCACAACTATGCAAACGGGGTATTGCCGACGCGCACGTCCGCGCTCGCAGAGCTGCAGCAACAGGGCAAGCTTGTCAGCGGCGAGGCGCTTGTGGAGCAGGCGCCTACCGTTGAGGCACTGTTTCCGTCCGGCGCGCCAGCCTGGTATCCGCAATTCTCGCTGGCCGTCAACACCTCGATCAACAGCGCCGCAAAAGGTGAGATCACGGTGGAGCAGGCCGTTCAGCGCATCGCCGAGGCTGCGGCTGAAGCCGTCAAGCAGTGACGTCGCAAACGGTAACTGTCCTCCCGCGACAAGGTCGTGGCGCCCGCAAAATTGGGGACGCCACGACCGCGTTTTTGATGGTGCTGCCGATCCTGCTCACCATGGGCGGGCTCGTTTTCTACCCATTGCTGAGCACCGCATGGGACAGCTTGCACCGAGTCAACCCGATGCAAGCAGGGACCCCGTTCGTCGGCATCTCCAATTATACGCGTGTCTTCAGCGACGTAGAGGTGGGGCAGGCTTGGCTCAACACCTTCAAATATGTCGTAATCGCCGTTTTCGCCGAGACGGTGCTGGGGGTCCTTGCGGCTTCACTCATCAATCAGTTGAAGAGCGGGCGTCAGTGGGTGTTGGCAGCCGTGGTCCTGCCGTGGGCGCTGCCCGGCGTGGTCAGCGGCGTCATATGGCAATGGATCTATTCGCCTGGCCCCGGCCTTCTCAACGGGTTGCTGGTGATGATCGGTTTGGACTACGAGGGTCATCTCTGGTTCAATGACAGCACCAGCGCCATGCTTGCAGTCTCGGTGGTGCATATCTGGCGCATGTTGCCGCTCACCATCGTTATCGTGCTGGCAGCGATGCAAAGTATTCCGGGCGACCTCTATGAGGCCGCGCGCATCGACGGCGCCAGTCGCCTTGTGATGTTCCGCAATATTACATTGCCGCTGACGCGCGGGGCGATCGCAGTGGCGATGACCAATGCCACAGTGTCGGCCTTCAACTTGTTCGACGAAGCGATCGTGCTTGCCCGCAACAGTCTGGAGACGCGGCCAATCCTGCTGCAGATCTATCTTGAGGCCTTCAAGAAACTCAATTTCTCGTACGGCATGGCATTGTCGCTGATGGTCACCTTCATTTCGCTCGCCATATCGCTTGGTTATGTGCTGCGCATCCACCGCAGCACGAGGCTCGACTGATGAAGGAACCGCGGCACATCCGTCTTGGAATCTGGGCCGGCGTTGCGCTGCTGCTCGCCTGGTCGCTTCTTCCGATCTATTGGACACTCGCCTCCAGCGTGACACCGACGGTTGAGTTCAATGCGCGGCCGCTTCATCTTTTTCCCGAGCATCCCACCGGCGAGCACTACCTGAGACTTCTTGGTGTGCTCGACGGGCATATGGGAGGCGTCGACGTGGCCGGTGAGTTCCGGCTTGCGCTTTTCAACAGCATACTCACTTCAAGTGCCGCGACCGTGCTTTGCGTGCTGATGTCGCTGCTTGCGGCCTATGCCTTCGCGCGCCTCAACTTTCCCGGACGTCAGGTTCTTTTCTATGCTGTGGTGGGGACCATGGCGGTGCCGGGATATGCGGTGCTCATCCCGCTGTTTCGGCTGATGGTGTCGCTCCGGCAGATCGACGCCTATCTCGGCGTGACGCTCATCTACGTCTCGGCTTTCCTGCCGCTTTGCTTGTGGCTCCTGAAAGGCGTCATGGATACGCTACCACAATCGTTGGAAGAGGCAGCGCGTATGGACGGGGCAAGTCACATGCGCATCCTGTTTTCCATCATCGCGCCGATCGCGGCACCCGGACTTACCGCGGCCGCCATTCTCACTTTCCTCGGCGCCTGGGGGCAATATGTCGTGCCGCTGGTCTTCTCGCCTAAGAACACAAAGCCGCTGACGGTTCTGATCCCGGAATTCGCTGGGAAGAACTTTGTCGACTATGGGCTTATCATGGCCGGCGGTTCTATCGCCATTGCGGTGCCCTGCCTGCTGGTGATCTTCCTCAATCGATATCTCATTTCCGGCCTGCTTGCAGGTTCAACCAAATAGCGTCTGTAGGCAGCAGCTGGAGCAATGCCGCAAACGGCGCAATCTGTCTCGGACGAATCTTCGCCGGCGAGGCGACGTTGTCGTTCTCCTCGCCTAGGACCAATCGCCTCTCCCCGGACGAAGGCTCCTGCATCACCGCGCGGATCACCTCACCGATCACAGGTCGAGATGCTTGTAGACGGTCGTTCGCGAGAGGCCGAGCCGGCGTGCCGTTTCCGAAATATTTGCGGACGCGTCGCGATAGGTCCGGCGGATTTCGCGGCACCTGCTCTCGTCGAGCGGGTTTCCGCGGCAGGCTTCGCAACTGTCGATTTGTTCCGGTGACGAGCAGTCATCGAAGGATCCTTCGTCGACAAAATCCACGCTGCGGACCAGAGCGCGCTGCAGCGCTGCCTGCAGCTCGCGGATGTTGCCGGGCCATTTCCGCAGCGAAAGCGCCGTGATCGCGGCGTCGGTGATGGCCGCGTCCGGCGCGAGCTTGCGCATCAGGTGCCGCACGATCCGCGCGAAATCGGAACGTGCTCCCAGGGGCGGGAGATGCAGCGTGAAGGCGTTGAGCCGATAGAGAAGATCGGCGCGGAACGTTCGCGCGGCGACCATTTCGGCAAGATCGCGGTTGGTGGCGGAGACGATCTGCACATCCACCCTGTGCGTGTGCTGTCCGCCGACCGCGCGGACTTCCATGGAATCGAGGAAGCGCAGCAGCGCGGTCTGGGCGGGAAGGGGGATGTCGGCGACCTCGTCGAGGAACAGCGTGCCTCGGTCGGCGAGACGCGCGAGGCCGGGCGATCCTTCGCTGCGGGCGTTGGTGTATGCGCCGCGCTCATGTCCGAAGATTTCGGCTATGAAGAGCTGCTCCGGCACCGCGCCGCAGTTCACAGCGACGAATTCGCCTTTCCTGCCGCTGACGGTATGGACATGGCGCGCCATCAACTCCTTGCCTGTTCCCGTCTCGCCCGCGATGTGGATCGGCATGCGCAGTGCCGCGGCTCGGCCGATCTCGGCCACGGCCCGCTTCAGGCTGCGGTCCTCGCAAACGAAATCGGGCGTATGGTCAACCTGGGCCGCTGCCGCGACGCCGGACCGCCGCGGCGGTGACACACGCCCGCCCGGGGCTATCTGGCGGCACACCATGAAGACGCCGCTGCCCGCCCGGTCGCGGATCGCGGTGACGCCGCCATTGAGCAGGCCGCTGATCGTGGCCCCGAAGCTTGCCTCGAACAATTGGCCGAAATGGCTGCCCGCGGCCGCAGGGAGACCCGCGAGCAGGGAGGTGCCGGGCCTGTTGAGCGAAATCACCTCGCCGTCGCGCGAGACGGCGACCAGGCCGGCCGAAAGCGTGTCCAGATATTCGGCGCGCGGGTGAAAGGCCAGGATGAAGCACTCAGCGCGTTCCTGGAAGATCAGGCCGTTTTCGATCTGCGCGGCGGCCATGCGCACCAGCGCGTGGGTATGCTGCTGGCGAGCCTCGTTGGAGCAGGAGGCGTCGAGAAGACCCAGGATCCGGCCGTCAGAATCGAGGATGGGTGCGGCCATGCAGCTCAGATGGCCGTGGCAAGTGAAGTAATGCTCGCGCCCGTAGACGGCGACGGCCTCCTTGCCGGCTGCCGCCAGGCCAAGCGCGTTGGTGCCGTAGCGAGCCTCGCTCCATATGCTGCCGGGGATGACGGACCGGCCGGCGGTGCTGTCGGCGAAGTGCTGGTCGCTGATCGTGTCCAGCACCATGCCTTCGGCATCGCCGAGCGCGATGATGAAATTCGACCCGGCGATCTGGGAATGCAGCAGCTTCATCTCCGCCAGCGCCAGCCGGCGTAGGGCCGCGACCTTTTCGCGCTTTCGCGTCACCTCGGCAAAGGTCGTCACCTCGCCGTTCGGGATCGAGCGGGGATCGAGCCCAAGATCGCGGCAGCGTTGCCAACTCTCGGCGATCGCCGCCGGCAGCGTTCCGCCCAGCAGCCGGTCTCCGCGTTCCAGGGCCTGGCGCGCGCGATCAATTCCGGATGGGTGCAACATGGTCCCTCCACTGCGCCGCGCGTGCGCATGAAGCGCCGCGACGTCCACTTGAGCTTGGCCGGAAACTGAACAGCTTGCGCCCGGACCTGTTCAGCCGATGAACGGCCCTTTGCCCGGGTCTGAATGTCAAATCGTTGATTTCAATGGTGTTTCTGATCTGGCATGCAGGTTGCTGATCTCCTGGTCGAAGGCCGGCGCAATGCTCGGTCCCGCGGAGGAGACAACAATGAAAGCCCAGGTTCTCACCAGATATGACGACAGCCTGACCGGGAGCGAATGGGTCTCCCAGCAGGAGGTTCCGGACCCGAAGATCACCAGATCCACGGATGTGATCGTGCGCATCGGCGGCGCCGGCGTCTGCCGGACGGACCTGCACATCATCGAGGGTGTATGGCGCCCCCACATGGATCCGACAGGAGATGCCCTGCTGCCGCTGATCATGGGCCACGAGAACGCCGGCTGGGTCGAGGCGATCGGCAAGGAGGTCGAAGGCATCAAGGTCGGCGACCCGGTCATCGTCCATCCGAAGATCTCCGGCGGCACCTGCCTGGCATGCCGCCGCGGCTTCGACATGCATGGCCCTGGAAAGTTCCCGGGACTCGACTGCAATGGCGGCTACGCCGAATATCTTTGCACCTCCGAGCGCAACATCGTGGCGCTGCCGAAGACGCTGGCGCCGAAGGATGTCGCGCCCTACGCGGACGCAGGCCTGACAGCCTATCGTGCCGCCAAGAAGGCCAGCCGCCATTTGCTGCCGGGTGAAAGCTGCGTGGTGATCGGCGCGGGCGGGCTGGGGCATATTGGCATCCAGTGCCTCAAGGCGATGTGTGCGGCAGACGTGATCGTCGTGGACAAATCGGACGACTCGCTGACGCTCGCCGGACGCATCGGCGCCGACAAGCTGGTCAAGGCGGACGGCAACGAGGTCGAGGCTGTGCTGGCATTGACGGATGGCCAGGGCGCAGAGGCCGTCATCGATTTCGTCGGCGAGAAGGGCACCACCGCCAAGGGCCTGGCGATGACCCGGCCGATGGGCAGCTACTACGTCGTCGGCTATGGCGAGGACATCAAGGTCCCAACCGTCGACATGGTCATCACCGAAAAAAACATCATTGGCAATCTGGTCGGCACCTGGGCCGAGCTCGTCGAGCTCATGGCGCTGGCCGATCGCGGCCTGGTCGACCTGACAACGGTCGAATACCGGCTCACCGACGCCAACAGGGCGCTGCATGATCTCCACCACGGCAAGATCCACGGCCGCGCGGTGCTCATTCCCTGACAAGGGGAATGCGATTCCAGGCCTGGTCGTGCGATTGCCGCGCGACCAGGCCTGGAATGCCGAACCATGTCGCGAGGCAGCGTGCGGTTGCCTCGTGCCGCTTCCGCGCATCAGGAGGCCGCAATGTCGCCCATTGGCATCAATGAAAACTGCAGCCGCGCTAACAAGGCCTGGGCGACCTGCGCCCGGATCGGCGCCGCTCCCCGAAGGAAACCGGAAGGAGACATGTGCAAGCTCCTGGCCAGGCAGGATCCGCGATGCTTCACGCAGACCAGCCGGTCCCTGCGCATCTCGGGACAGTCGACCAGCATCAGGCTGGAGACCGCGTTCTGGGAAATACTGGATGCCATGGCCGCCGGCGAAGGCATGTCCGTATCGCGCCTCGTCGCTTCGCTCTACGAGGAGGCCGTGGACCTGCATGGCGAGGTCGCGAACTTCGCGTCGCTCCTGCGCACGGTCTGCCTCATCTACCAGGGCGAGCGCGCCGAGATGGCCATCCGCCGGCATCCGCCGGCGTGACGTCTTTGCCGGTCTGCCAGCCGCGGTGGCGCCGCGGTCTGGCGCCGTCACGATGGCTTCCCCGCGCGCGCTTCGCCGCCGATGCGGTTTTCCGCGATCCAGCGGGCCGCGAGCACCAGCGCGCCCATGGAAAAGTCTTTGCCGTGCCTGGCCACCATCTCTTCCGACAGCTTGGCAAGCTGCTGGAAGAAAGCGTCCTTGCTCACTTCCTCCGGGGTCAGCTGTGTCTGTTGTGTCTGCATCGTTTCCTCCTGATCGTTGCCGCCCGTCACTTGAACATCTGGGCGAGGAAAGTGATGAGGCTGGCGCCGCCGTTCGCGGTGCCTGCCGCCAGGTGACGGCCGTCGGCGGACCAGTCCAGGGCCGTGATCGCTCCGCCGGACGGCTTGACCAAAAGTTCGTCGCGTTCGCCGATCCGGGCGATGACGATCTGACCGTTGGCGAAACCGGCGGCCGCGAGCGGCCGGGTCGGATGGCCGGCCACCGCCTCGACCACCACCAGGCCGGGGCGTCCGGTGACGAGCGCGCCTCCGGTCTCGCCCTCGAGCGGCGGAAGCTTCATCGACCAGGCCGCGATGCGGAAGGCGCCGGAGGCAATCAGCGCGTCGGCGCGTTCGCTCCACGACACGGTACGCGCCGGGGCGGGGAAATCGCTGACGGCGCCGGCCTTCCCGTCGGCCAGGCGCGCGAAGCCGAAGCCGCCGGATGCCAGCGGGCAGGCAACCCATTCGCTGTCGGCGCTCCACCGCACCGCTGCCGGCGCCTGGGGGAAACCGATCGTGCGGATCAAAGCGGGTTCCCCCACGAGCGTCCAGATCGAGATCTCATGGCCGCGGCACACGGCAAGCTGCCGCCCCGAGGGAGAAAAGCCGAGCGCCGCGACATTGCCGCCGCCGTGCCGCGGCAGCGAGCGAATAGTGCCGCCCGAAGCGGTCGCAAGGACGACGTCCGCGCCGTCGCTGACGGCCGTGAGGCCTTGCCCGCGGGCGTGATCGAGCGCCACGATCACGCCGTCCAGCCGGATGTCCGTGTTGTCGATCTCCCCGGTCGCGGCCACGCGCACGATCCTGCCGTCAGACGCTCCGGCGAGGAAACCAGATTGTCCGGACGCTGCAATCAAGGGCGCGCCGTCGAGGAGACGCTCCGTGACGATGAGTGGCGCCAGGGGCTTCTCGCGGGGTCGGATGGTCGTCTGGCCGAGATCGCCGCTTACCCTGACCCGCGACTCCGGCGGTTCCGGGTCGGTGAGCGAAGCAAGGGAGATCGTGCCGTCCGCGCAGGCGAAGGCCGCAACGGAACTGTCGTCACTGAACTCCAGGGTCTCGACGGCCGACGGCAGCGCCCAGCTTCTGGCGAGCAGGTCGAACAATGTCAGATTGCGTATATTTTGCTGGTTCACGCTTCAGGTTCCCTTCATTCCTATCAGGCCGCGGCCAGCAGGCGGTCGACCTCATCCACCTGCCGCTCGGCGGCGGCGATGCGCTCCTCGCAGTCCGACAGCGCGGTGCGTATCGAGGCGGCGCTCGTTTCAGCGCCATGCAAGTCCCGCACCAGTTGCTCGGAGGTGCCGCTCCGGCCGATCTCGAGTTCCATGCGCAAGATGTCCATTTCGATCGCGCCGAGGAGTTGGGTCCATTTCAGGGCCTCCGCGTTCAGCCCCGACAGGGCCGCCACGAGCGACAGGCGCTTCTCCAGCAATTCCACGCGCACAGGGGAGGCTTCCGTCATCGCCATCCTCCTTGCTGCGGGCTGAGCATCGGAGAAAACCTGAGATGTTCGAGACCACCGGCAGGACTTTCTTCCAGGCACTGCTCGCGGCGGCCGAACAGCGGTTGGGCCAACAGCATCCATGCTGCCTGGCGATTGCCGAGGCCGCGCGGGAGCCGGATGCGACGGCGGTTCGCGCGGCGCAAGCCGCTCTGAACGGCCTGCCGAAAGAGGTGCTGGTCGCGCTCATGGCCGATGCGCACAAGGCGTTGCGGGAAGATCCGTCGGCGATCCTGGGAGCGTGGGGCGGCTCTGTTTCGCGGCATTGACGGCATCCTCAACGATCGTCCGGCGGCGTTTCCGCAGGCGCCGCCAAGCCTGACAGGAGCTGCGGCAGGCCGGGAACCTGGCTGCGGAACTGCCGCTCGGCCATGGCGATGTGGCCCCTGAGCTGATCCCATATGTCGACGCGCAGCAGCGAGGTGCTGTCGCCGATCAGACGCTCGATCTCCTCGACCCGGAACTGGCGGGTGAGCGCGACGCCCGAGAAGACGAAATCGCGCATCAGCAGCGCGTGCCGTTCGATGAAGGCATGGATCATGGGATGCGTTTCCTCAGTCATGCCGGCCGCCGCCATCTCGGCTTCCATGAAGCTCTGGAAATGCCGCTGCAGCAGATTCTGGCTCTCGCCAAGGAAGCGCATGGTGAACACCAGGTCGCGCGGCATCAGGCGGACCAGGTCGGACGTGACGTCGTCTTCCTTTTGGCGCCTCGGCAGGGGGCGGTCGTCTTTCCCAGGCATGGTCGTTCCATTGGCTGCTTCGCCTGCATGCTCATCAAAGGATAGGGTCGGCTTTGCAAGTTGTCGACAAATGATTATGCTGCATTTGCGAAGTAATATTTCGCATAGGCGAATAATTGCGAAATATTACAGCCGTAAATTTCGAATGTAACGATTCTTTACAGTTGTATGGCTGCAGGCTGTCCGCAGCGACATCTGAGGCCGGGACACAAGTTGATTTGCCCGCGACTGGTCAGTGATTTCGGCGTCAACTCAAACTGGCACGCCCCTTGCTTCATAGGTTTGCATAAGAAGCCCATCGCGCCTGATGCGCGGTGCCACAAGAACGAAGGAGCGGAGGAGGAGACCGGAAACCGCGCACGCGGCCGCAACGGCGCCTGGCGCCAGGGCATTCCGGAGAACTCGTCGCACACCTTTGCCGTGATCCACTTGAACGGTTGGCCGGGCACCCGACTGCGCCCTGTCGCTTGCCGTTCGATCTGCAACTGGCGGCGGTGTGTGCCGCGACTGCCCGGGCCATGAGGGCCGGGACTCAAATCTGGTGGAGGCTTATGGCTATGACGTCTTTGACGCTCAACAAGATAACCTCGCAGCGCGGCATCTCCGTGGGCGAGGCGACCAAGAAGATTTCCGACCTCGGTTGGAATCCGACCTACGTCCAGGAGGCGATGACCTTCCCGACGGACTACAAGATCACCAAGGCGCCGCGCGACCCGATGAAGCAGGTGCTGCGCTCCTATTTCCCGATGCAGGAAGAAAAGGACAACCGCGTCTACGGCGCTCTCGACGCGGCGTTGCGCGGCGACATGTTCCGCAATGTCGAGCCGCGCTGGGTGGAGTGGATGAAGCTGTTCCTTGCGATCATCCCGTTCCCGGAAATCTCTGCGGCGCGCTCGATGGCGATGGTCGCACGGCTCGCCCCCGGCGAGGACCTGCGCACCGGCTTCACCATGCAGATGGTCGATGAGTTCCGCCACTCGACCATCCAGATGAACCTCAAGAAATGGTACATGGAGAACTACATCGACCCGGCCGGGTTCGACATCACCGAGGAAGCCTTCGGCAAGTGCTACGCCACGACGATCGGCCGCCAGTTCGGTGAGGGCTTCATCACCGGCGACACGATGACCGCCGCCTGCATGTACCTGACGGTAGTCGCCGAGACCGCCTTCACCAACACGCTTTTCGTCGCCATGCCGTCGGAAGCCGCCCGCAACGGCGACTACGCTCTGCCGACCGTGTTCCTCTCGGTGCAGTCGGACGAAAGCCGCCACATCGGCAACGGCCACTCGCTGCTGATGGCCGCGCTGAAGGAGCCGGAGAACCATCTGCTGCTCGAGCGCGACCTGCGCTACGCCTTCTGGCAGAACCACGCGATCGTCGATGCCGCCATCGGCACCTTCATCGAATACGGCACCACCAACCGCGACAAGAACAAGGAGTCCTACGCGGAGATGTGGCACCGGTGGATCTTCGAGGACTACTACCGCACCTACATGCTGCCGCTCGAGAAGTACGGCATCAAGATCCATCACGACGACGTCCAGACCGCCTGGAAGCGCCTCACCGAGAAGTTCTACGTGCACAAGGTGGCGCAGTTCTTCGCCGTCGGCTGGCCGGTCAACTTCTGGCGCATCGAGGCGCAGCGCGACGCCGACTTCGAATGGTTCGAGCACAAGTATCCGGGCTGGTACGCCCAGTTCGGCGAGTTCTGGAAGTGGTACGACAAGCTCAGCCACAAGGGCGAGAAGGTGCTGCTGTTCAACGAGGCCGTCGGCTATGTCTATCCGCATCGCTGCTGGTCCTGCCTGGTGCCCTGCCTCATCCGCGAGGACATCGTCACCGACGAGATCGACGGCAAGCTCTACACTTTCGCCCACGAGCTCGATCGCTGGACCGCCGTCGAAGCGTTCGCCGACGAGTACCAGGGCCGCCCGACGCCCGCGATGGGCCGCTTCAGCGGCAAGCGCGAGTGGGAGACGCTCTATCACGGCTGGGACCTGGCCGATGCCATCAAGGACCTGAACTTCGTCCGGTCCGACGGCAAGACGCTGGTGCCGCAGCCACACCTGCGCTTCGACGACAAGGAGATGTGGACGCTCGACGACGTGCGCGGCCACACGCTGCAGTCGCCGCTGACGCTGCTGCGCGAGATGAGCCCCGCGGACCGCGAGAAGCATCTCGCCGAATACCGCGCCGGCTTCACCATCAACGCCTGCAACTAAGCCGCAATGACCGGGATGGAGGCCTTCCGGGCCTCCATCCCAAGCGGACACGGCCGATCCTGTCCCACCGGACGGGCAATGGCGGAGCTTTGGGAGGAAGAAACGATGAGCGGCGCTCACACAGTGCGTCTTGAGCCGGTCGGGGTCGAGTTCGAGGTCGAGAACGGCGAGACGGTGCTGAACGCGGCATTCCGTCAGGGAATCGCGCTTCCGCATGGCTGCAAGGAAGGCCAGTGCTCGGCCTGCAAATGCGTGCTGCGTGAAGGCGAGGTCGACATGCTGAAATATTCGACCTTCGCGCTCAACGACACGGAAAAGGAAACCGGGCACATCCTGCTGTGCCGGTCGATCGCCTATTCCGACATGGAGGTCGAGCTCCTCAACTACGACGAGGAGGTGCTGTCGAAGTCGATCGCGGTGAAGACCTTCAAGGGCCGCATCGCCAATGTCGAGAAGCTGACGCACGACATCCGCGGCATCCAAATCGAGCTCAACTCCCCGATCAAGTTCTGGGCCGGACAATATGTCGACATCACGGTCACCACGCAAAAAGGGGAGACGATTACGCGCTCGTTCTCCATGGCAAATACGCCGGACGAAGCCCAAAAGCTCTCCTTCATCATCAAGAAATACCCTGAAGGAAAGTTCTCCGGAGAACTCGATTCCGGAGGAATCCGGGTCGGAGCCGAGGTCACCGTCGTCGGACCCTACGGAACCTGCTTCCGGCGCGAGGATCGCAAAGGCCCCATCATCCTCGTAGGCGCCGGCTCCGGCATGTCGCCGGTGTGGTCGATCCTCAACGACCACCTCGCCAGCGGAGAGAAGCGGCCGGTCTATTTCTTCTACGGCGCGCGCACCCAGGACGACCTGTTCCACCTCGACCGTATCGCCGAACTCACGCAACGGTATCCCGAGCTCAGCTTCATTCCGGTGCTGTCGCACGTCAACGGCGACGCCTCGTGGCAGGGCGAGCGCGGTTTCGTGCATGAGCGCGTCGACGCCAAGCTCAAGGAACTCGCCATCGACGGGCAGGGCGACGTCTACGCCTGCGGCCCGCCGCCCATGATCGATGCGCTGCAGCCCGTCCTGTTCATGAACGGCTTCGAGGTGGAGCGCATCTTCTTCGATCGCTTCACCACCACGTCTTCCGGCGCCGGCACGCCGGGACATTGAGACCGCCGCGGCGGCTTCACCAGCAACTGAAACCAAGGGAGAGAGAAATGCCAGCCATATCGAGTTCAGTAGGGTCGGGAGCCGCGGGCGCCGCGATCTTCGCAGACTCCGATAGCCGCAAGTACCGCTACTTCGATCCAAGAGGTCAAAGGGCGACGCATTACGAGGACGTCACCGTCGACGTCCAGCCCGATCCGGAGCGCTACCTAATCCAGAACTGGATCATATCCTTCGCCAACGGCAAGGGCGCCTACGTCAAGGACAACACCGCCGCCCAGAGCTCGAACTGGCACGCCTTCCGCGCGCCCGACCAGGAATGGGAGCGCACCCATTATCAGCGCCAGTCCAGGATCGAGACGATGGTGCAGAGCGTCATCGCCAACGGCCGCAAGTCGGGCGCTCCGAAGTCCTTCGACAAGGTGTGGGTCAAGATCCTGCAGACGCATCTCGGCGCCTGGAAACACGCCGAGTTCGGCCTGGGCACCTCGCTGATGCAGGCGCAGCGCTACGGCTACACCCAGATGATCAACAACGCCACGCTGACCAATTCCTCCTACAAGCTCCGGCTGGCGCAGGACATCACCCTCTACCTCGCCGAGATCGGCATGGACATTCCCGGGTGGAACGACGAGCTCGGCAAGCAGGCCTGGCTCGAGGACGGCATCTGGCAGGGCACCCGCGAGGCGGTCGAGACGATCATGGGGACCGCCGACTATCTGGAGCAGTACTTCGCCATCAACATCGTCTTCGAGCCGCTGGTTGGCGAACTGTTCCGGTCGGGCTTCCTGATGCAGGTCGCCGCCGCCAACCACGACTTCATCACGCCGGCGGTCATCTCGGCCGCGGAGGCGGACTACGAGCGCAACCTCGCCAACACGATCGACCTCATCTACCTTCTCGCGCATGACGAGAAATACGCGGCCGCGAACCAGAAGCTCTTCAAGGGCTGGCTGAAAAAGCACCGCGCGCTCGCCGACAAGGCCGCGCAGGGCCTGCAGCCGATCTGGTCGGCGCCGCACTCCAAGCCGATCTCCTTCGATGACGTGCGGGCCCAGTCCCAGGAGCGCATCGCCAGGATCCTCGGCGAACTCGGCCTCAACGGCTAACCGCAAACAGGAGACAAGGAACATGTCAACAGCAGCCCGCGATGCCTCGCACGACAACATCTTCAAGTCGATGAAGGACATCACCTTCGAGCAGACGATCTCGCACCAGTGCGGCGTCACCATGAACGACTCCGTCGAGGCGCGCGCCATTGCCGAGTTCATGAGCAAGAAGCCCGGCGTCACCATCACCTATCAGCCGGCGCTCATCCGCATCGACGGTAACGGCAAGCTGATCTTCAAGATGGACGAGATCAGCGAATATCTCGGCCGCGACATGACCGCCGAGATCTTCGAGGTGAACACGTCGACCCATTACGGCCGCATGGTCCGCGTCGACGACAACACCGTGATCCTGTTCGGCAATATGGACGAGGTCTTCGAGTTCATCTGAGCACGTGACGAGACGGGCGCGCCGCGCTTCCGCGGCGCGCCGACCAACCAATCCGACTTGCGGAGCGCAAACATGTTCATCACACCGGAAGGCAAGGAAATCTTCGTGGTCGACGGCCATACCCATTTCTGGGACGGCAGCCCCGAGAACCAGCGCAACATCCATGGCAAGCAGTTCATCGACTGCTTCTACGGCTACCACACGTTCCTCAGCCCGAAAGAGGAATATTGGCCAAAGGAGAAGTTCGAGAAATACAGCGCCGACGATCTTTACAGCGACCTTTTCATCAACGGCCCGGACGACGTGGCGATCATCCAGTCGACCTATTTGAAGGATTTCTACAAGAACGGCTTCAATACGATCGAGCGCAACGCGGAAGTCGCCAAACGCTATCCTGAACGCTTCATCATAAACGGCTCGTTCGACCCGCGCGATGGCGAGAAGGCGCTCGAATACATCCACTATCTGAAGGAGACCTATGACGTTCAGGGCGTGAAGATGTACACGGCCGAATGGAATGGAGCCTCCAAGGGCTGGCGGCTGAATGATCCGGATGCCTACCGGTGTTTCGAGCTCTGCGAGAAGCTAGGCATCAAGAACATCCACGTCCACAAGGGCCCGACAATCATTCCGCTGGCCAAGGATTCCTTCGACGTCCATGACGTCGACCATGCCGCCACCGACTTCCAGGGCCTCAACTGGATCATCGAGCATTGCGGCCTGCCCAGGCTGGACGATTTCTGCTGGGTCGCCGTGCAGGAAACCAATGTCTATGGCGGACTGGCGGTGGCTTTGCCGTTCATCAACAACCGGCCGCGCTATTTCGGGGAAGTGATCGCCGAGCTGCTCTACTGGCTCGGCCCGGACAAGCTCCTGTTCGGATCGGACTATGGCATCTGGACCCCGCGCTGGCTCGTCGAGAAGCTCTGGGCTTACCAGATCCCCGACGACATCGCGGCCGAGCGGGGCGTCCAGCTGACTGACGAGATCAAGGAGAAGATCCTCGGCCTCAACGCGGCGCGGCTCTATGACATCGACGTCGAAGCCAAGAAGGCGGCGCTCGCGAAATCGCCGTTGCGGATCGCGGCGGAGTGACGGCGATGGGCGTTCAGGCCGACCTGCAAGGCAACCGCCAGAGCGAGCTCTGGCGGAGCCTGGAAGGCGTCAACGATCCCGAACTCGACGAGGCCGTGACCGAGATGGGCTTCGTCGAGCGGGCCGAGGTGCTCGCCGACGGGTCCGTGGCGGTCGATTTCCGCCTGCCGACCTATTGGTGCTCGCCGAACTTCGCCTTCCTGATGCTGGACGGGATGCGCCAGGCGCTCGAAGCGTTGTCCTGGTCGCCCGCCTATCGGATCCGGCTGCACGACCACATGTTCGCCGAGGAGGTCAATCGCGGCGTCGAAGCCGGCAAGACATTCGGCCAGATCTTCTGCGAACTGGCCGGCGACGAAGACATCGCCGGCCTGCGCGGGATCTTTGCCCGAAAGGCCTATCTGCGGCGCCAGGAGGCCATGCTTCTTGGGCTGCGGAAGCAGGGCCTGACCGATCGCGAGATCCTCGGCATGGACCTGCCTGCCTACGACACCGCAAGGCTCGAAGGGGAGGAGGCCGTCAAGCAGAAGCCGCGATACCGCGAAGCTTTTCTGCTACGGTGGCCCGGCCGGCGTCCGACGGAGCCCGTCTTCGTCACCTGGGAGGGATCGTCCATCCCGCCGGAGGCGCTCGGCGCCTATCTCGCCGAGCTCAGAAGCGTGCGCATCAACATGGAGTTCAACGGCGCGCTGTGCCGTGGACTGAAGACCACACGGTACAAGGAACTGGAGGTGGTGGACGGCGAACCGACGCTGGTCGACTTCATCCTGGACCGCGTGCCGCCCCGGGACTGCGCGAGCCGCCCGGCACATAGCTGAAAAACAGCCTCCGCAACGAGGCAGCAACAAGCGCCGTCCCACGGCGAAGGAGGAGCCATGCCCAAACTACTGATCCACAACTCACATGCCCGCCGCGCGCTCGCCAGAGGCGTCCACCAGCTCGCCGCCGCCGTCGAGCCGACGCTCGGGCCGCGCGGCATGAACGCCATGATCGATCGCCCGATCGGCACGCCCATCGTCACTCGCGACGGCGTGTCGATCGCAGCTTCCATCGAGCTGCATGACCGGTTCGAGAACATGGGCGCGCAGGTCGTGCGCGAAGTCTCGATGCAGACCAACGAGGTCGCCGGCGACGGCACCACGACCGCTATCGTGCTCGCCAACGCCCTGGTCCAGAACGGCGTCGAAGCCAATGAGCGCGGCGCCAAATCCGTCGATCTGGTCAGGGGCATCGACCTTGCGGTGGCGAGAGTCGTCCAGGCTCTGAAGGCGTCGGCGAAACCGGCCCGGTCCAACGGCAATCTGGCCGCCGTCGCCAACATTGCTGCGACGGATCCGAGGCTCGGCAGCCTGGTCGCGGAAGCCTATGAGCGCGTCGGCGCCGACGGCGTCATCACCACCGACTTCAGCGTGACGAGGGATACCACGCTGGACGTGGTCGAGGGCATGTCCTTCGACCGCGGCTACCTTTCGCACCACATGGTCACCGACCAGGACAAGATGGAGGTGGTGCTCGAGCGGCCACTGATCCTGATGACCGATCTCAAGATCAAGGAGCCGAAGTCGCTCGACGCGGCCAGGGCAATCGCCGAAAAGCAGAACAGGCCGCTGCTGATCGTCGCGGAGGAGATGTCGCCGGATGTCGTGGTCACGCTGCTCGGCAAGAACGGACCCGGCAAGTATCTCGTGGTGCATCCGCCGGAATACGGCCATTGGCGCAAGGCGATGATGGAGGACCTTGCGATCCTCACCGGCGGCCGCGTCATCGCGCGCGATCTTGGCGGGCGGCTCGAGGACATCCAGGAAGAGGAGCTCGGCTCGGCCGAGCGCGTCCGCACCAGCGCCACGCACACGAGTGTCATCCGTGGCGGTGGCCACCCGCAGGCCATCGCCGCCCGCCGCGCCCAGGTGCAGCGCCAGTATGAGGTCGCGCCGCCGAATGTCGAGCAGGACAAGCTGCGCGAGAGGCTGGCCAAACTGTCCGGCGGCACGGCGGTCCTCTATGCCGGCGGCGTCACGCCCGTCGAACAGAAGCGCACCATCCAGCTCATCGAGGATTCACTTTCGGCTGTGCGCGCGGCATGGGAGGAGGGCGTCGTTGCGGGCGGCGGCGTGGCGCTCGCGCAGATAGCACCAGTGCTCGACGAGGTGCTGGCCAAGGTCGACGGCGACGTCGCCGAAGGCGTGCGGCTGGTCAGGTCGGTGCTCTCGCGTCCGCTATGGCGCATCGTCGCCAATGCCGGCGCCGACGCCGACGCGGTGGTCGCCAAGATCTCGAGCGTCAATGGCGGTTACGGCTACAACGCCGACAAGGGCGAATTCCAGAACATGTACGACGCCGGAATCATCGATCCGGTACGCGTCACCTGCGCGGCTCTCAACAATGCCGCCTCGGTCGCCAAGCTCATCCTCACCACCGAAACGCTGGTCGGCGATCTGGCCGAGGACGAGGATCCCACCGAAGGGCCCGCACTCGGCGGCGGCGCGGAGAAGCTCGGGCGTCAGTGATCCGAACCAACCGGCTGCGGTGCGTCGCGCCGCGGCCGTCCCTTCAAGCGAGCGCTCCGGAGCCTGAGGGCCCGATTGCGCATGACCATCCATCGGAGACAGACATGAACAAATACATCTGCGAATTCATCGGCACTTTCGCGCTGGTCTTTTTCGGCTGTGCGACCGTTCTCTTCATGCGCCAGGAGGTCGGCCTCGTCGGCGTCGCCTTTGCCTTCGGCCTCTCGGTCGTGGCGATGGCCTACGCCGTCGGTCCGGTCTCCGGCGCCCATCTCAATCCCGCCGTCAGCCTCGGCTTCCTGGTCTCGGGCCGGCTCGGTTCGGGCGACTTTGTCGGCTACGTCGTCGCCCAGTGCGCCGGCGCGATCGTTTCGGCGGGCGTGCTCTATCTCATCGCCGAGGGCAAAGCCGGCGGCTACGATGTCGCGGCGAGCGGCTTTGCGCAGAACGGCTGGGCGACTTATTCGGCGACGTCGGCCTTCGTGTTCGAGCTGGTGGCGACCTTCCTGTTCGTGACCGTCATCCTCAACAGCACCGCCCCTGGCGGCGCCGGCGCGCTCGCCGGCCTGGCGATCGGGCTGACGCTAGTGGCGATCCACCTTGCGGGGATCGCGGTTTCGGGTTCGTCGGTCAATCCGGCCCGCGCGCTCGGTCCGGCGCTGTTTGCCGGCAGCACCGCTCTCTCGCAGCTGTGGCTCTATTTCCTGGCGCCTTGCCTCGGAGCCACCGTCGCCGGCCTCTTGCAGCGCAACCGGGCGATCGGTTTGGAAGGCGCCGCACAGCCGGCCTGAACCCGGCAGCAACGACAAAAGGCCTCATGGTCTCGTACCATGGGGCCGTTGCCTCCGATCGAGGCAAATTCAGATGAAGCCGCGCCGGATCCCGAATTGGTCGAGCTTGCGATAGAGCGTCGGACGCGACACGCCGAGACGCAGCGCAGCCCGGCTCAGATTGCCTCCCTCCGCCTCCAGCGCGTCCCGGATGACCTGGCGCTCGGCATCCTCGATGCTGCGGATAGGCGCGTCGCCGATGGCGCAAGGCGATGCGCCGATCGCGCCGGCCGATGCCGGCGCTGCCAATTGAATTTCCCCTGCCTTTGCCGTTCCGGCTCCCAGCATTTCCTCCGGCAGATCGCCGAGGCCGACGATGGCGCCGCGAGACAGCACGTGCAGCCTCTCCACCAGGTTCTTCAACTCGCGCACGTTTCCCGGCCACTGGTAGGCCAGGAACGCATCCATGACTGCCGTAGACAATTCAAGCGGGGCCGATCCCATCCTGGCCGAGATCTTGTGGTTGAAGTGCTCGGCAAGCAAAAGCACGTCGCTGCCGCGGTCCCGCAGGGGCGGCACGCGGATGGAAACGGTCGAGATGCGATAGTAGAGATCGCGGCGGAACCGGCCGGCGTCCACCTCGCGCTTGAGATCGCGGTTGGTCGAGGCGACCAGGCGCACGTCGACGGGCCGGGCGCGGCTGTCGCCGATGCGCTGGACCACGCGTTCTTCCAGCACCCTGAGCAGGAACGGCTGGATCTCGAGCGGCATCTCGCCGATCTCGTCGAGGCTGAGCACTCCGCCATTGGCGAGCTCGAAGACGCCGGGCTTTCCGTCGCGGCTCGCACCGGTGAAGGCACCCGACACGTGGCCGAACAGCTCGGAGCCGAACAGCTCCTTGGTGATCGCTCCGCAGTTCACGGCGATGAACGGGCTGTTCTGCGAGGCGCGGCTGCCGATATGGATGAGCCTCGCGAACAATTCCTTGCCGACGCCGGTCTCGCCTTCGAGCAGGACCGAGGTGACCTCTTTCGATTCCGCGACCCTGCAGGCGACATCGACGGCGGCAAGCAGGGCCTCGCTTTCGCCGATGATCAGCGCCGACGCCGCCTCGAGCTGCTTGAGCTGCGTTCTGCGGCCGTCCGAGACGACCGTGGTCGATCCCTGCGCCGGGAAAACCAGGGCCGCGCCGCGCAGGCCGTCATCGAACTCGAGCGCGCTGATGTGGCAAGACCGCAGTGATGCCGGCAGGGCCTCGCCTAGTTCGGCGCCTGAGCCGAGATCGGGCAGCTTGACCAGGAACCTGGCGTTCGGATTCCGCGCGGCCGGCTCCGCCAGCAATTCGCGCGCGGCTTCCTCGGGAAGGTTGTTGCAGTAGATCGGCCTGCCACGGCGGTCGACGATCATCAGGCCGTCGCGCCGACGGTAATTGGGCGCCGAGCTGATGAAGGCCTCGAGCAGGCGCGCGCGGTCCTCGATCTGTTGCTCGGCGAGCGCCTTCTCGATCTCGCGCGCAGCGGCCGCGACCAGCACCGTATTATGCGGCCGGAAAATGTCGGGATGGCCCGAAAGATCGACGACGCCGATGATGTTGCCATCGATCGGATCGCGAATGGGCGCGCCGGCGCAGGTCCACGACTTTATGCCCGCGCAGAAATGCTCCGCCGCATGCACGAAGACCGGCTCGCCCGCCCACAGCGCGGTGCCGATCCCGTTGGTGCCGACGACGTCCTCCGTCCACTTCCCGCCGACGGCGAGATGGATGTCCATGCCGTCATGGATCGTGCGCTTATCGCCGATGGCATCGATGAGCACGCCGTCGCCGTCGGCCAGCACCAGCATGGCGCCGGTTCCGTCGAGAAGGCGGCCGATGGTGAAGAAGGACCGCCGCGCCGCGGCAAGCAATTCGCCGTTGGAGCGCGAGAGCAGCTCGATGTGGTCCTTGCCGTTCTCCAGCGGCGCTTCGCTCTGCTGCGCATTGATGCCGCTTGTGGCGCAGCGGCTCCAGGAATCGTGGATCAGGGAGCGAACCGGAAAGCGGTTGCCGGCTGGCTCGCTGCCGCCAGCAAGCAGGGTCTCCCAAGCTCGCATGGTCGCGCGCTCGTCATAGCCTGGCGCGACAAGCGCGTGGGGACGCATCGGATCACGGGCGGAATGCGTCATGAGCAGGCTTTCGTCTGGCCGGTGCTATGTTTCATTTAACCATCGCACGCTCTCGCCCACCTCAGTTCATGCCAAGCCTGTCGCCGATGTCCGCGGCGAGCTGTTCTTCGCCATAATCCGCTCCGAGCCGGCCGCCGTCGAGGTCGGCCAGCGCGGCCGCGATGTCCTCGTCGACCGGCGAGAAATACTGATTGGCTTTGGTCGCAAGCACAAAGACGTCGCTGCCGCCCCGGGACCTGAGATCGCCGATATGATGCAGCTGCCGGCCCGAATTCTCGTCCACCATGATCACCCGGCCGTTGAGGCTGATGCGGATCCTGGGGCTCGCTTCGATGGCGGGCCTTGCGCTGCCGACGGAATGGATGACGAGGCCTTTTGCCTGCGGCTTCGGCTTTGACGCCTTGCCTGCCGAATAGCTTCCGCCACTAAGATGATCCGCGAGCCGCGTGATGGTTGCGCGGTTCTGCTCGATCAAGCGCTTCATCGCGACGTCCTCGCGTCGCGAGCCGTCGCGCTTCGATATGATTTCGACCATTGCTCCTCCCAGAGTCACTTGGTCAAAAAGCCGTCTGCAACCGCCCGATTTTTCAAACCGTATCGCAGAACCACCTTTCGTGCCAGTAAACTAACATACGACATCCGACACCGGTGCGGGTGGTAGCCCCATGCCGCATCACAGCGAGGAACGGCTCACTCACATCAATTGCACGAACCCAATGCTACTTGAGTCTTTGTTATGGAGCAGGCCTGCCGCGTCCCCTATATCTAGGATCACCCGCGCGTCATTTCTCTGCAGCTCATCCTGATAATCGGCCCACCATTGCATTATTTGACGCGCTCTTCCCAGTGCTCTGCCCGGGCGTAGGCGCGACGAACGTCGTTGTTCTCAATATCGGCAGAATGAGATATGTTTCGATTTCTGGTGGTGAAGGGCTACAACGAAGTTTTTGAAAACAAACGGCTTTTATGGAGGTAGCTGGCGGAGAGAGCGGGATTCGAACCCGCGTTACGGTTTCCCGTAAACACACTTTCCAGGCGTGCGCCTTCAACCACTCGGCCACCTCTCCGTCCTTGACATCTCGCCTCGGCCGGTTTCGCCGCGCGGGTTGGGGAGATGCTCCCATGGGAAGTCCTTGGCGGATATGTGGTGTGCCTTCAACCGGCAGGCAACCCTTCCCTGCGCCGCTAGCCGTCTAGGCAAACAGGCGCGGGGCTCATCTAGTCGATCCGAAAGCGAATGCCAAGCCATAATGGCATCGCAAAGGCTTTTGGCCGTGGATGGCCCCGAAGGCCGCCTCAACGACGGCATGCCGCGCGTTCGCGTGATGTGCGCGCGCTGACCCGCAGGAGCCGTTCGCGCCTAAGCTGCAGCCTGGTTTCAGCGTGCGTGAGAGGCGGGACAGCGATCTGGAGGCAATGTCGTGGAAGTCGACAAGGTAACCGCATTGGGGGGAATCTCCGCCGTATGCTCGCCCAGGGGTATTGAGCCGGATCAAATTCCTTGCAGCCGTCGCCTTGCTATGTTGCGCGCTTCCCGGGACAAGGTTGAATGCGCATCGCGATCCTGTCTGACATCCATGCCAACCGCGAGGCGTTCGACGCAGTCCTCGAGGTCGTTCGGAAGCAGGCGCCGGACCAGCTGGTTCTGCTTGGCGATCTGGTCGGCTACGGGCCCGATCCTGTCTATGTGGTCGAGAAAGCCGCCGATCTGGTGGAGGGCGGCGCGTTCTGCATCAAGGGCAACCACGATGAAGCGGCGGCGTTGGGCCGGACCGACATGACGGAGAACGCGCGGATCGCCATCGAGTGGACCCGCGAACGGCTCGCCCGGGCACAGCTCGATTTTCTTGCGCAGCTGCCGCTCTCTTCACGATCCGGCGACCGGCTCTATGTTCACGCCAGCGCGGAACGGCCGGAAAAATGGCTGTACATACGCGACGTCGACGCGGCAGAACGCTGCCTGTTGTCAAGCGATGCCCGCTTCATCTTCTGTGGCCATACCCACATTCCAGCCATCTACTATGCTTTGCCCGGCAGCCGGCCGGTTCATTTTCGGCCGCTGGACAATGTGGGGGCGCCCTTGTTCGAGCTTAGGCGGCATCTTGTCGTCGTCGGTGCGGTCGGCCAGCCGCGTGATGGCAACCCGGCCGCCTGCTTCGCGCTTCTCGACACGGAACGGCGCGAGGTGACGATGGTGCGCGTTCCTTACGATCATGAAGAAACCACCCGCAAGATTCAGGCGTCAGGCTTGCCCGGGTGGCTTGGCATGCGCTTGAAGATCGGCCGCTAGTCGGCCTGGAGGCGATGGATGCAGAAGTTCGAGGCAGGGGCAAGCATCGATGGTTTCGAGCTCGTCGAGAGGCTTCAATCTGGCGGCATGGCGATGCTGTGGCGCGCGAGAAATCCGAATTTCGATTTCCCGCTTCTGCTGAAGATACCGTTTCTCGATCCGGGCGGAGACGTTTCCGTCATTCTCGGCTTCGAAGCCGAGGAATTGATCCTCAAACGCTTGTCGGGTCCGCATGTGCCACGCTTCGCGGCATCCGGAAGCCTGGCGAGGGTTCCCTATATTGCCATGGAGTTCGTCGCCGGCATCAGTTTGGCGGAGCTGGCGAACCGCACGCCACAGCCGCCGGACGAGGTGGCAAGGATCGGCGCCGAAATCGCGAAGGCGCTCGCCGCCTTGCACCGCCAGAAGGTCGTCCACCTCGATCTCAAGCCTGAAAACATCATTCTGGCCGAGCGCGGCGCCGTGCTTTTGGACTTCGGCCTCGCCCGCCATGCGGAGCTTCCGGACCTTCTCGGCGAAGAGAGTTCCGTGCCGATGGGCACGGCAGCCTATATGTCGCCGGAGCAGGTGCTGGGCGAGAGGTCCGATCCCGCAAGCGATATATTCGCGCTGGGTTGCATCCTCTATCAACTCGCCACCGGCGAGGAGCCGTTCGGCCGTCCGGCCACCTTCGCGGGAATGAAGCGCAGGCTCTACCATGCGCCCAGGCCGCCGCGAGACATCGATAAGGCCGTACCTAGGTGGCTGGAGGCCGTCATTGTACGCTGCATGGAAGTCGACAGATCCAGGCGCTATGGCGAAGCGGCGCATGTTCTTTCGGATCTCAGGAATCCCGATCAGGTTGTGGTCGCCAGGAAGAGCGCGCTGTCGAACGAGCGGGCCTGGGGCGCGATCGGGAACCTTTTCCGCAGGACGGACGAGAAGTCGCTGGTTGGCAAGGCGGCCAGCTCCGCGGTGCGCGCCGGGCCGCCGATCGTTCTGGCAGCGGTGGACCTTGCCAACGGCAGCGATGCGCTGGCCGGCGAGGTTCGCAACGAAACCGCGCGTGTCCTTGCGGCACGTCCGGATTCCTGGCTGGCCTGCGTGACGGTGCTGAAGACCGAGATTGTCGGCAAGACACCGGATGTCGATGAATCAGGGCGCCTGGTCTATCTGCAGCGCCTGGTCGCGCTCAAAGACTGGGCGCGCCCGCTGCATCTGCCGGAGGACCGCATAAGCTATCACGTGCTGGAGGCGGTCAGTCCGGCCGACGCGATCCTCAACTATGCCGAGCACAATGATGTCGGGCACATCGTTGTCGGCGCACGGTCCTCTTCGGCAATTCGCCGCCACCTTGGCAGTGTATCGACCAAGGTCGTGGCGCGAGCCCTTTGCTCGGTGTCGGTTGTACGATTGAAAGCGGTCGAGGAGGAAAAGCGGCTGTCGCCGTGACGTCGTCGGTGCCCTGCAAGACCATCCGAGCTTGACTTCGGCCTTGCCAGCCTGTCGACTGCTCCGAGAGTTGCATTGGGCTTTGCGAGGGGCATTGTCCTGAAATGGCATCGATCGACCAACGACCCGCGGGGCGGCCGGACAGCGGGCTTTCCTTCATCCCGGTGGCTTGGCTCGTCATCGTCATGGGCCTGTCGGCCTATGGCCTGATCTCCAACTGGCGGCTGATCGGCGACTTCAGCCTCCCGGATAACGTCCTCTTCCTGATCTATGGCGGCCTTGCCGGCGGCGTCATCACCATTCTGTGGGGGCTGTTCCTGCTTGGTCTCGCCTTCAACCGATCGGCCCGTTTCCCGCGCCACTACACGATCTGGCAGGTCGCCATCATCATATGGATCCTGGTGCGCCAGGCCTATGTGCTGCTGGTGTCCGACTTCGTGTTCTCGGCCGAGGGGCTGGGCTTCACCGTCGCCGAGATCGCCATCGGCCTGCTCTGTATCTATCTCCTGCGCAACGGCGCTGGCGCAGAGACGGTCTATGCCAATCCGGAGACCGAGCGGCCGCCGGTCTTCGTCTCGATCCTCGCCGCGCTGCTCGGCATCATCCTTGGCGGCGCGATCGGCGCTTGCGGCGGTTTCTTCGCCGGTTCGCTGATCGCGGACCTGACGCATATGAGCTGCTTCGAGGGCGCCTGCGGATTTTTCGCAGCTTTCATCGGGCTGGGCGGCCTGATCGTCGGAGCGGTCGCCGGCGGCATTTTCGCAATCTGGCGGGTCAACAGGCGCAGACCGGCGCGGGCCCGCTAATTTCGCGGTGTCAATTTCATGCGGCCGCGATTGCGCGGGAACCACGCACGCTCTATGTCGATTGCGGGCAGACGGGAGCTTCCCGGGGAGAGCGTCGATGTTGCGTTTCATCTTTCGGCTGGCGGCCATGATAGCGCTGTCGGTTTCCGTCATCATGGCGGTGATCGACACGACACGCTCGGTCGCTGCCTCCTCGCTGGTGATGACGCCGCTCAATGCAAGCTGGCTGGCGGTCTCACCGGATACCCGCGCCGCTTTCGAGACCTTCATGCGCGCCAAGGCAAGTCCGCTGGTGTGGGACGGCGCCGTCGCCTGGGTGCTCGCGCAGCCCGGTTTCGCCGTGTTCGCGGTGCTTGCCTTCCTGCTCTACGCCATCGGCTACCGGCGCAAACGCCGGGGCGCGGATTTCGCTCCCAGCCCCTGAAGGCTCTTGTTCCGACGCAATTCCGGACGGAAGGCTACGGCAAGACCGCCGAGCCTGGCCGCTTCACACCTTTCCTGGAATTGCTCAAAGAGCCACGCCGGAGCGCCGGTAACCGCTTTTTCCAACAGGTCAAAAATCCACGTGAATTTTGTTTCGCGCCGTGCCAGATTGGCCGCGAGCGGGAAGGGCAAACACTTCCTGCCTGGCATCGCAAGCCTGCCGGAGAACCGGGCGGGCAAGCGGTGCAAAACGGAAAAATAACCGACAGGGTGTGGATCACATGAAACGTATCGTTCTCGGCCTCCTGGCCGCAACCGCAATGGTTCTTCCGGCTTTCGCCGCGGACGTGCAGCCGGCCATCCTCTATGATCTGGGCGGCAAGTTTGACAAATCTTTCAACGAGGCCGCCTATCACGGCGCCGAGAAGTTCAAGACCGAGACCGGCGTCGCCTATGTCGAATTCGAAGTTTCCAATGCCTCGCAGCGCGAGCAGGCGCTGCGCCGCTTCGCCGAGGACGGCCGCAATCCGATCGTCATGGCCGGCTTTGCCTGGGAAGATGCGCTCAAAGCGGTCGCGAAAGATTATCCGGACCTGAACTTCGCCATCATCGACGATGCCGTCGATCTGCCCAATGTCCGCTCACTGGTTTTCAAGGAGAACGAAGGCTCCTACCTCGTCGGCATCCTGGCGGCGATGGCGTCGAAGTCGAAGAAGGTCGGCTTCATCGGCGGCATGGATATCCCTCTGATCCGCAAGTTCGAATGCGGCTATGTCGGCGGCGCCAAGTCGGCCGGGGCCACCGACGTCATCCAGAACATGACTGGCGACACGCCGGCTGCCTGGAACGACCCGGCCAAGGGCGGTGAGATCGCCAAGACGCAGATCGATCAGGGCGCCGACGTGGTCTACGCGGCCGCCGGCGGCACCGGCGTCGGCGTGCTGCAGGCGGCGGCGGATGCCGGCAAGCTCGGCATCGGCGTCGATTCCAACCAGAACGGCCTGCAGCCGGGCAAGGTTCTGACCTCGATGATGAAGCGCGTCGACGTCGCCGTCTACAACGCCTTCATGGACGGCAAGAACGGCACCTTCAAGGGCGGCCTCCAGAATCTCGGCCTCAAGGAAGGCGGCGTCGACTACGCCATGGACGACAACAACAAGGCGCTGGTGACCGACGAGATGAAGGCCGCGGTCGAAAAGGCCAAGGCCGACATCATCGCCGGCAAGGTCGAGGTGCACGACTATACCGCCGACAACAAGTGCCCCTACTGATCGGCATCTGAAGCAGGGTTTGAACCGCCGGGCCAGTGCCCGGCGGTTTCGTTTTTGGTAGGGGATGATGCGGCCGACGATCGAAGCCGTGGCCGAGGGCGACAACCTATAGCGTGCCGAAGATATAGCCGAGCGCGAACGCTGCCAGCAGGGCGAGCGCAATGACAAAGCCAAGCCTGCCGCCAAGCGAATGCAGGCCGACGCCGTAGGGCTTGCGCTCGAGCCGGTGGATCATCACCGGCGGCGGTTCGACCTCGGGAGCGGCAACGCCGGCGAGCCGCGCCTGCATCTGCGGTAGTTCGGCAAGGCGTTGCGTGACCAGCTCCCAGCGATTGCCGCGCGCTTCGGGCGCCGCGGGATCGAGCGCGCGCAGGCGCTCGGCGAGCCGCAGCACCGTGTAGCGAAAGGCAGGATCGATCTCGAGGTCGCGCTCGGCGCGGGCGCGTTCCCGGTCGTTCATCAGGCCGAAGACATAGTCGCCGGCCCGGGCGACGCGGTCGCTTTCACTGGACATGGCCGTCTATTCCCATGGCTCCTCACCAATGCGGCGGCTTGGTCACCGGCACGTCGGAGGCGGTCTGCTCCTCCAACTCCAGGAAGCGGTCGGTGAGAGCAGCGAGCTTGCGCTCCATGCGCTCGATCACCTTCCACTGTTCGGCGATCTGGCCGGACAGTTCCTCGATGGTCTTTTCCTGCTCGGCGGCGCGGATTTCCAGCGTCGTCAGCCGATCGTCAGACATGGCCATGCAAAACCGGTCCTTGCGAATGTGAGGCCTTCACCCAAGCAGATATTCGTGGGATGCCCATGAATATCTGCTTAGCTCAGTTGGTTCTCGCGGGTTCCGATCGCAAAACCGCGGGACACTTTTGCGGAACCTGCTCAGGTTCGAAATTGACAAGGGCGCGGGGATTTGTCGAGAGTGAACGGCCGATTGGCATAAGCGGGGCATCATGCTAGGCATTTTGACCAAGCGATAAAAAAACTGAGTGGGACAGGCTGCATGGCGCAAGCCGCAATTGAGCTCATAGGCATCAACAAGAGCTTTGGCGCGGTGCGCGCCAACCGCGACATCAACCTGGAGGTCGCGCGCGGCACCATCCACGGCATTGTCGGCGAGAACGGCGCCGGCAAGTCGACGCTGATGTCGATTCTCTACGGCTTCTACCAGGCCGACAGCGGCGAAATCCGCGTCGGCGGCAAGCCTGTTTCGATCCACACCTCCAACGACGCCATTGCGCTCGGCATCGGCATGGTCCACCAGCACTTCATGCTGGTCGACAATTTCACGGTGCTGGAAAATGTCATCCTCGGCGCCGAAAGCGATGCGTTGCTAAAGAGCAGCATAACCAAGGCGCGCTCGGAGCTTGACCGGCTGGAACGCGAATACGGCCTCGAGGTCGATCCTGACGCCGTCATCGAGGAACTGCCGGTCGGCCTGCAGCAGCGCGTCGAGATCCTCAAGGCGCTCTATCGCGGCGCCGAGATACTGATCCTCGACGAGCCTACGGGCGTGTTGACGCCGGCCGAGGCCGACCACCTCTTCCGCATCCTCAAGCAATTGAAGGACCAGGGTAAAACCATCGTGCTCATCACGCACAAGCTGCGCGAGATCATGGCGATCACCGACACGGTTTCCGTGATGCGCCAAGGCACGATGGTGGCGACCAGGACGACAAAAGAAACCACCGTCGGCGAATTGGCCGAGCTGATGGTCGGCCGGCGCGTGCTGCTCAGGGTCGAGAAAGGCCAGTCGGAAGCCGGCGCGGTGAAACTGTCGGTGAAGAACCTGACGGTGAAGGACCAGCGCGGCGTCACCATGGTGGACAACGTCTCCTTCGACGTGCGCGGCGGCGAGATCGTCGGCATCGCCGGCGTTGCCGGCAACGGCCAGTCCGAGCTGCTGGAAGCGATCTCCGGCATCAGGCATGCGGTCTCCGGCGAGGTGATGCTCGACGGCAAGCCGATCGACCTCACTGGCAAGGCCGATCCCGGCGAATTGCGCGACCGCGGGCTGGCCCATGTGCCGGAGGACCGCCACCATGTCGGGCTGGTGCTCGCCTTCGAGGAGAACGAGAATTCCATCCTCGGCTATCACGACGACGAACGCTATCTGAAGGGGCCGTTCCTCGACGTCGATGCCATCATGGCCGACGCCAAGGACAAGATCGAGAAATACGACATCCGTCCCGCGAATCCACGGCTGAAGACGGCCAATTTCTCCGGCGGCAACCAGCAGAAGATCGTGCTGGCCAGGGAAATGGAACAGGACCCCGGCGTGCTGATCGTCGGCCAGCCGACGCGCGGCGTCGACGTCGGCGCCATCGAATTCATCCACAAGCGGCTGATCGCCATGCGCGACCAGGGCAAGGCCGTGCTGGTGGTGTCGGTCGAGCTCGACGAAATCCGCTCGCTCTCCGACCGTATCCTGGTGATGTTCGCCGGCCGTGTCGTCGGCGAGCGCGGCCCCGAGGCGACCGAAGGCGAACTCGGCCTGCTGATGGCCGGCGTCGAGCACCAGGAGGCCGCCGAATGAGCACGCCCTACGCCAAGCTGCCGGCCTGGGCCGATTACGGGCTGATCCCGCTGATCAACCTGTCGGTCGCCTTTATCGTTGCCGGTTTCGTCGTCATGCTGGTCGGCGAGAACCCGTTCCGTGCTGCCGTCATCCTCGTCGAAGGCGCCTTCGGCAGGGGCACGGGCATCGCCTTCACGCTCTTCTATGCCACCACCTTCATCTTCACCGGACTGTCGGTGGCGGTGGCGGCGCATTGCAGCCTGTTCAACATCGGCACCGAGGGCCAGGCCTATATAGGCGGCCTGGGCATCGCGCTCGTTTGCCTGAGCCTCGACAGCGTGATGCCGTGGTGGGTGATCTTTCCCATCGCGATCGTGGCCGCCGCCGCGTTCGGCGCGCTTTGGGGCCTGATCCCGGCCTATCTGCAGGCCAAGCGCGGCTCGCACATCGTCATCACCACCATCATGTTCAACTTCATCGCGGCCTCGGTAATGGTCTATCTGCTGGTGGGCGCGCTGAAGCCGGCCGGCTCGCAGGCGCCGCAGACGCGCAATTTCCTTGCCGGGGCGGAACTGCCGAAGCTCAACTGGGTGATCGAATTGTTCGGCGCAAAGATCCGCTCGGCGCCGCTCAACATCTGCTTCCTGCTGGCGCTGGTCATGGCCTTCCTGGTGTGGCTTCTGATCTGGCGCACGAGGCTCGGCTACGAGATGCGCACTTATGGCCACAGTCCGAAGGCGGCACGCTACGCCGGCATTTCGGAAACCCGCATCATCATCACCGCGATGATGATCTCAGGCGCGCTGGCCGGCATGATGGCGCTCAACCCCGTCATGGGCGACCAGCACAATGTCGCGATCGATTTCGTTTCCGGCGCCGGCTATGTCGGCATCGCGGTGGCGCTGATGGGCCGGCTGCATCCGGTCGGCATCGTGCTGGCGGCGATCCTGTTCGGCATGCTGTACCAGGGCGGCGCCGAGCTTGCCTTCGAGATGCCGGCTATCAGCCGCGACATGATCGTCATCATCCAGGGGCTGGTCATCCTGTTTGCCGGCGCGCTGGAACATATGTTCAGGCCTTACATCCAGGCGCTTTTCGCCTCGGTCAGTCCGAAGTCGGTCGGCATGCAGGCGGTCAAGGGAACAGGGGCCTGAGATGGACATGTTCAACGCAATAGTCCAGGTGCTGGACTCGACCATCCGCCTCTCAGTGCCGCTGCTGCTTGCCTGCCTGGCCGGCCTTTACTCGGAACGGGCCGGCATCTTCGACATCGGGCTGGAAGGCAAGATGCTGGTCGGCGCCTTTGCCGGCGCTTCGGCTGCCGCGGTCTTCCACTCGGCGCTGATCGGCCTCGGCACGGCGATCCTGATCTCGGTCGCTTTCGCCCTGGTGCACGGCTTTGCCTCGATCACGCATCGCGGCAACCAGATCGTGTCCGGCGTGGCGATCAACTTCATCGCCGCCGGATCGACCATCATCCTTGGCCAGGCCTGGTTCCAGCAGGGCGGGCGCACGCCGGCACTGCAGCCGGGCGAACGCTTCGAGGCGATCATCTGGCCCGGCGCCGAGGCGATCAGGGATGTGCCGATCATCGGCCCGATCTATGCCGAGCTGATCTCAGGCCACTCGATCCTGGTCTATTTCGCCTTCGCCATGGTGCCGTTCACCTGGTGGGTGCTGTTTCGCACCCGCTTTGGGCTCAGGATGCGCGCCGTGGGCGAGAATCCGGCCGCCGTCGACACCGCCGGCATCTCGGTCGCCTGGCTGCGCTATCGCGCGCTGATCTGCACCGGCATCCTGACCGGGGTCGCCGGGGCCTATCTGTCGATGGTCCAGAATGGCGGCTTCGTGAAGGACATGACGGCGGGCAAGGGCTATATCGCGCTGGCAGCGCTGATCTTCGCCAAATGGAAGCCGGTCAACGCCATGTTCGCTTGCCTGTTGTTCGGCTTCCTCGACGCGGCATCCATCCGCCTGCAGGGGTCGCCGCTGCCCCTTGTCGGCAAGGTGCCGGCGCAGTTCATGCAGGCGCTGCCCTATGTGCTGACCGTCATCCTGCTGGCGGGCTTCATAGGCAAGGCTATTCCGCCGCGCGCCGGCGGCGTGCCCTATGTCAAGGAACGTTGAGATCGGGAACGCTGAGGCTGGATTTTCGTTCGGCGGCGACCGGGCATTTGAACAAGATCGTGGGAGAGAAGAACCGTATGTCGCATGATCTGTTCGAGGCGGCGAAGACGGCGATGGCCAAGGCCTATGCACCCTATTCGAAATTCCCGGTGGGCGCCGCGCTTCGCACCGAGGACGGGCGTGTCTTCACCGGCGCCAACATCGAGGTGGCGTCCTATCCGGAAGGGTGGTGCGCCGAGACGACCGCGCTCGGCCATTACATCATGGGCGGCGGCGGCAGGATCGTCGAGATCGCCGTGATCGCCGAACGCATGGCCAAATGCTCGCCCTGCGGCGGCTGCCGGCAGCGGCTGGCGGAATTCTGCCGGCCGGACACGAAGCTCTATCTCTGCGACAACACCGGCGTGGCCGAGACAGTCACCATGGGCGAGATGCTGCCTTACGGCTTCAGGGGCGATATCCTGAAATGAAGGAAGCGGTGGATCATCTGGTCGAGAAGCTGGACGGGCTGGCGCCCAAGGCGGCGCTCGTGCTGGGCTCGGGCCTTGGTGGGCTGGTCGACCAGGTCAAGGATGCCAGGCGCGTCTCTTATGCCGAGTTGCCGGGCTTCCCGCGCAGCGGTGTTTCCGGCCATGCCGGCGAGGTGGTTGCCGGGCATTTCGCCGGCACGCCGGTGCTGATGCTGTCCGGCCGCGCGCACTACTACGAGCATGGCAACGCCGCCGCGATGCGCCCGGCACTGGAGGTGCTCGCCGGCATCGGCATCTCGCATCTGATCCTCACCAACGCCGCCGGCTCGATCGATCCCGAGATGGGACCGGGCTCGGTGATGCTGATCACCGACCACATCAATTTTTCCGGCTCCAACCCGCTGATCGGCGAGCCGAGCGACCGCCGCTTCGTCGGCCTCACCGAGGCCTATGATGCCGGCTTGCGCGGCGCCATCGAAAAGGCGGCCAAGGCAACCGGCACGGCGCTGCACAAGGGCGTCTATATGTGGTTCTCCGGACCCTGCTTCGAAACGCCTGCCGAGATCCGCATGGCGCGCGTCATGGGCGCCAACGCTGTCGGCATGTCGACCGTGCCGGAGGTCATTCTCGCACGTTTCCTCGGCCTCAAGGTCGCCGCCTGCTCGGTCATCACCAACCTGGCGGCCGGCATGACCGGAGCGGAACTCTCGCACCAGGAAACTAAGGACATGGCGCCGGTCGGCGGCGCGCGGCTGGCGACGATCCTGCGACGCGTCTTCCAGGACGGCTTGCCCGACTGATGCTGCCGCAGGAGATCATCCGCCGCAAGCGCGACGGCCACAGGCTCTCGTCCGACGAGATCGCGGCCTTCGTCGCCGGGCTGACGGCCGGCACCATTTCCGAGGGCCAGGTCGGCGCTTTCGCAATGGCCGTGTTCCTCAACGGCATGAGCCGCGAGGAAGCGGTGGCGCTGACGATCGCCATGCGCGATTCCGGCGATGTGCTCGACTGGTCCGACCTGCCCGGCCCGGTCACCGACAAGCATTCGACCGGCGGCGTAGGCGACAATGTCTCGCTGATGCTGGCGCCGATCGTCGCCGCCTGCGGCGCCTATGTGCCGATGATCTCCGGCCGCGGCCTCGGCCACACGGGCGGCACGCTGGACAAGATGGATGCCATCCCCGGCTATGCCAGCCAGCCGGATGTGGCGCTTTTCCGCAAGACGGTGCTCGAGACCGGCTGCGCCATCATCGGCCAGACCGCCGATCTGGCGCCCGCCGACCGCAGGCTCTACGCGATCCGCGACGTGACCGGAACGGTCGAATCCATACCGCTGATCACCGCTTCGATCCTGTCGAAGAAGCTCGCCGCGGGCTTGGGGTCGCTGGTGCTCGACGTCAAGCTCGGCAACGGCGCCTTCATGGAAAAGTCGCGCGATGCGGTGGCCCTGGCGAACAGCCTGGTGGAGGTCGCCAGCGGCGCCGGCCTGAGCGCATCGGCGCTGGTAACGGGCATGAACGAGCCACTGGCTTCGGCTGCCGGCAATGCGGTCGAGGTGAAGAATGCCGTCGACTTCCTCACCGGTCGTTATCGCGACAAGCGGCTGGAGGACGTGACGCTGGCATTGGCGGCCGAGATGCTGCAGTCGGCAGGGCTGGTTTCGTCGCAGCAAGATGGTCTCAGGCGCGCGACCGAAGCGCTCGCCGGCGGCCGGGCGGCTTCCGTCTTTGCCCGGATGGTGTCCGCGCTGGGCGGTCCCGGCGATTTCATCGAGAAGTCGGAAAAATATCTGCCGACGGCGCCGGTCGAACTGGCCGTGAGAGCGGAACAGGACGGGTTCGTGACCGGCATCGCCACGCGCGATATCGGGCTGGCCGTTGTCACGCTCGGCGGCGGGCGTTCCCGTCCGGATGACAAGATCGATTATGCGGTCGGTTTGACCCGGCTGCTGCCGGTCGGCGCCGAGGCGCGCTCAGGCGAGCCGCTGGCGCTGGTGCATGCCCGCACCGACGCGGAGGCGGAGGCGGCAGCGGCGGCCGTGCGTGCCGCTTATACGATCGGGGGCTCCAAGCCGCCCGCCGAGAAGACCGTGCTCAGGCGGATATTGCCTCGCTGACCCGTTTACTGGACGAGCAGCAGCGCGCCGTCCTGGACCTGGTATTTCTGCAACCGCTGCAGGAAGCTCATGCCGATCAGGTTGGTCTGGAGCGCCCGGTCGTCAAGCACCATCGCCTGGACGTTGTCGACCGAGATCTTGCCGATCTGCAGGTGGTCGACTGTCACAACAGCGGCCTTGATCGCCCCATTGGCGGTGTTCACCTGTTGATTGAAATCGGACGGGCTGAGCGAGATGCCGATCCTGCGCGCGGTCGAGGCGTTGATGGCGACCAGTGTCGCGCCGGTGTCGATCATGCCGTCGATCTGCCGGCCATTGAGCTTGAACTGCGATGTGAAATGGCCGCGGCCATCGGCATTGACCAGCACCTGGCGGCCAAGCGGCATCGGCGTAGCCGGCTTGACCGGGACCGAGACGAGGTTGACCTGGGGCTCGGCCTTCGGCGCCGCCGGCTGCGCGGTTTCGGTCGATTTCAGCAGCCCGTCCACCAGATGCGGATTGGCCTGAAAGACGATCGGGATCGAGGCCGAGGTTCCGGCAAAGATGCCGAGGATGAGAAGCTTGCGCAGCATGGATGCCCCTTAGATCAAGGCCACATCCTAACGCCGGCATGGTGTTTGCCGCTTTAACGTGCGCCGGAACCACGCGGTTGTGTAAACGCGCGGTAAACGGATGCGCTCACTTTGTCCCGTACATGCGGTCGCCGGCGTCGCCGAGGCCGGGCATGATATAGCCCTTGTCGTTCAGCTGGCGGTCGATCGAGGCCGTGAAGATCGGCACGTCCGGATGCGCCTTGGTGAAGCGCTCGATGCCTTCCGGCGCGGCAAGCAGGCACAGGAAGCGGATGTTGGTGGCGCCGCGTCCCTTCAGCTTGTCGATCGCGGCGATCGCCGAATTGGCGGTCGCCAGCATCGGATCGACAACGATCACCAGGCGGTCGGCAAGGTCGCTCGGCGCCTTGAAGAAATATTCGACGGCTTCCAGGGTCTCATGGTCGCGGTAGAGGCCGATATGGGCGACGCGCGCCGCCGGCACCAGGTCGAGGAGGCCCTCGAGCAGGCCGTTGCCGGCGCGCAGCACCGAGGCAAAGACCAGCTTCTTGCCTTCCAGCGTCGGCGCCTCCATCTCCTCGATCGGCGTCTCGATCATGGTGGTGGTCAGCTCGAGATTACGAGTCACCTCATAGCCGAGCAGCAGCGAGATCTCGCGCAGCAGCCGCCGGAAGCCGGCCGTCGAGGTCTCCTTCTTGCGCATGATGGTCAGCTTGTGCTGGACAAGGGGGTGGTCGACGACGGTGACGCCCTGCATCGTGATCTCCTGAAATTCCGGCTGCTGGAAGCGACCCTAGCGACAATGCGCCGGCCAAGGAACCGCTCGGCGGCCATCCACCACAGCTTTTGCCTTAAATCCAGAAGAAGAACGAATCCAGCAGAGAGTTAGCGGCCGACGCCGTTGACACGGGCAAGCAGGGCGGCCTTGGTTTTCTTGTCCACGAAGGCTGCATCGATAGCCGTCCTCGTGACGGCGGTAAGCGCCTTGTCGTCCATGCGGAAATGCTCGGCGGCGATATCGTATTCGCGCTTCAGCGAGGTCCAGAAATAGGGCGGGTCGTCGGAGTTGAGCGTCACCTTGCAGCCGGCGGCGCGCAGCGCCGGAAAGGGGTGGTCGGCGAAGCTGTCGAAGACTTTCAGCGCGATGTTGGAGCCCGGGCAGCATTCCAGCACCACTCCCTCGGCGGCGATGCGGCGCACGAGATCGGGGTTCTCGATGGCGCGGACGCCATGACCGATCCGCGAGGGACGGATGTGGTCAAGGGCGGCCTGGACACTTTCCCAACCCATCAGCTCGCCGGCATGGATGGTGATGCCGAGGCCGGCTTCACGCGCGATCTCGAAGGCGCGCACATAGTCCTCGAAATCGCCGATGCGCTCGTCGCCGGCGACGCCGAAACCGGTCACCAGCGGATGGCCGCAGCGCGCCGCGAAGCGTGCCGCCTGCTCGATCGCCTCGACCCCGACATGGCGCACGCCGGTGACGATCATGCGGCCTTCGATACCCGTCTTGGCCTTGGCGCGGGCCATGCCTTCGCCCAGCGCATCGGTATAGGCTTTTGGGGAGAGGCCGGCCTTTATCGCATGGTCCGGCGAGGTGAAGATCTCGGAATAGATGGCGCCGTCGCGAGCGAGGCTGGTCAGATAATAGTCGGCGAGACGCGCATAATCGTCTTCCGTGCGAAACAGGTCGGAAGCGAAATCATAAGCGGCGAGAAAGGAGGTGAAATCGTGCCAGACGAAGGAGCCGTTCTGGATATAGGGCGAAGGGTCCTTGCCATATCTGCGGGCCTGGCTGACGACAAGCTCCGGCGCCGCCGCGCCTTCGATGTGGCAGTGCAGTTCGGCCTTCAAAATCATGCGGTCGTTGCGCCCGGCATGCTGTTCTCGCACGGAATCTGGCCGGAAAATCATGCGGGACCTTTCTCGACCGGGTTTTGCAAGCGCGGCCGAAAACCGCGCCTTGGACAATAGCGTCGGCACCATCGATCGGCTATGGTCCCGCCGGTTTTATGACGGATCAAAATAATGTCAGTTGAGAGAACCACGGCCGCGGGCGGCATGGAAACCTCCTATGGTTTCAGGAAGGTCGGGGCAGGCGAGAAGCAGCCCCTGGTCAATGACGTCTTCCATAAGGTGGCCAATCGATACGACCTGATGAACGATCTGATGTCAGCCGGGTTGCATCGGTTATGGAAGGACGCGATGGTCGCCTGGCTGAACCCGCCGAAGCGGCCGGGCTGGAAGGTGCTCGATGTCGCCGGCGGTACCGGAGACATCGCCTTCAGGATCGTCGAGGCCAGCCATCGCCAGGCCCATGCCACCGTACTCGACATCAACGGTTCCATGCTCTCCGTCGGCCGCGACCGCGCCGAGAAGCAAGGGCTTTCGGCAAACACCGACTTCGTCGAGGCCAATGCCGAGCAATTGCCGTTCGAGAGCGAGACCTTCGACGCCTATACGATCGCCTTCGGCATCCGCAACGTGCCGCGCATCGAGGTCGCCCTTGCCGAAGCCTATCGCGTGCTGAAGCGCGGCGGGCGGTTTCTGTGCCTGGAATTCTCGGAGGTCGAGATGCCGCTGCTCGACAAGGCCTATGAGGCCTGGTCGTTCAACGCGATCCCCAGGATAGGCAAGGCGGTGACCGGCGACGGCGAGCCCTATTCCTACCTCGTCGAATCCATCCGCAAGTTCCCCAACCAGCAGAATTTCGCGGCGATGATCGCCCGCGCCGGCTTCGATCGCGTCACCTTCCGCAACTATTCCGGCGGCATCGCCGCCCTTCATTCCGGCTGGAAGCTTTGAAGCAGGCCCCCTTGAAACAGGCCCTCTTGAATCGGGATGGCCAATGAGCAGCGTCGCCGCCGCCTTTAGGCTCGCCCGGGCCGGCTGGGTGCTGGTCCGCGAGGGTGTCGTCGCGGCGCTGCCGGGCGAAGAACTCTCCGGCATGCCGAAATTCGGTTGGCGCGTGGCGCGGTTGTTCACGCGCCGCCGCGCGCTGAGCTACCAGCGCGGCGACCGGCTGGCGCGCGCGGTGTTTCGGCTTGGACCATCCTACGTCAAGCTCGGCCAGTTCCTGGCGACGCGGCCCGACGTCGTCGGCAACGACATGGCGCTCGACCTCGCGCTGCTGCAGGACAAGATGCATACTTTCCCGAAGGCGGAAGCGATCCATGCGATCGAAGCCTCGCTCGGGCGCAGGATCGACGATCTCTATTCGAGCTTCGGCGAGCCGGTGGCGGCTGCCTCGATCGCGCAGGTGCACAGCGCGGAAGTCGTGCGGGAAGGCGCCGCTTCGCGCGTGGCGGTGAAGGTCGTCCGGCCCGGCGTGCGGCGCCGCTTCTTCCAGGACCTCGAAAGCTATTTCCTCGCCGCCCGCCTGCAGGAAAAATACATTCCCTCGTCGCGCCGGCTGCGCCCGGTCGAGGTGACGCAGACGCTGGCGCAGACCACCAGGATAGAGATGGACCTGCGGCTCGAGGCGGCCGCACTTTCGGAGCTCGGCGAGAACACCAAGGACGATCCGGCATTCCGCGTGCCGGCAGTCGACTGGGAACGGACCGGGCGCGACGTGCTCACCATGGAGTGGATCGACGGCGTCAAGATGAACGACATCGCCGGCCTTGCCGCCGCCGGCCATGACCTCAAGGCGATCGCCGCCAATCTCATCCAGTCGTTCCTGCGGCACACGCTGCGCGACGGTTTCTTCCATGCCGACATGCATCCGGGGAACCTGTTCGTCGAGGCGGACGGCACCATCGTCGCGGTCGATCTCGGCATTGCCGGGCGGCTCGGCAAGAAGGAGCGGCGCTTCCTCGCCGAGATCCTCTACGGCTTCATCGTGCGCGACTATCAGCGCGTCGCCGAGGTGCATTTCGAGGCGGGCTATGTGCCGCGCCAGCACAATGTCTCGGCCTTCGCGCAGGCGATCCGCGCCATCGGCGAGCCGATCCACGGCCAGTCGGCCGACACCATCTCGATGGCGAAGCTTTTGACGCTGCTTTTCGAGGTCACGGAGCTGTTCGACATGGCGACGCGCCCGGAACTGATCCTGCTGCAGAAGACCATGGTGGTCGTCGAAGGTGTCGCCCGCACGCTCGATCCGGCCTTCAACATGTGGAAAACCTCGGAGCCGGTGGTCGGCGACTGGATCGCCGGCAATCTCGGCCCGCGCGGGCTGCTCACCGACGCGCGCGACGGCGCCAAGGCGTTGCTGGCCCTTGCAAGGCAGGCGCCGGACCTCGCAGCCCGTACCGACCGGCTGTCGCGCGAGATCGACCTGATGGCCGAGAACGGCCTGCGCTTCGACGAAGCGACCGCTCAAGCCATCGGCAAGGCCGAAGCGCGCCACACCCGGTCCGGCCGCGTGGCGCTGTGGGTGATCGCGCTGACGCTGATCTACATCGCGTGGAAATTGCTCTGAGCTCCGACGGATCTCAGTTTGAATTTTCACCGCAGCTAGGGTCTCTCCGATACTCTGAGCATTCCGTAACGGAATGCGTATGCCGTCGGTAGCGAGTCTCTTTGATATCGCAAACAAAACAGGCTCCGCAGCTGGGGTGGGCTGAAAGCGGAATCGAAGCACAATCGAAACCTTGTCTAGCGGGCTTGCCGGGTATCTCTGGCGAAATTGATCGCTTGTTGCGATCTGCATGTAGGAGTCCACCCTCGCCGATATGATTTCGAGATGCGCAGCTAACATCTCGTCATGTGTCCAGGGCAATGTGTCAGTGATTACGAACCGCAGACCATTGTTTTCCAAACGAACTTCCAAATCGTTCGAAAATTCATCCCTGATGGCAAAACTGTCGCTATTCATGCCTTCAATCGTTTTGCGAGACGCGCGAGAGACTGCCACGGCCGGCTTGCTGTTCGATGATTGCATTGCTATCATTGCAAGCACATTTCAGAAACGAGTGCAATCGCATGGCCAGCATCACGATCCGCAATCTCGATGACGAGGTCAAGGGTCTGCTGCGGCAGCTCGCCGCCGAAAATGGCTGCTCGATGGAGGAGCAGGCACGGGCGATGATCCGCGAAGCGGTCGAAGGCAGGGCAGGGCAGGCCGGCCGGATCGACCAGATCGAGGAGAAGCTGCGCGCGCTGACAGGTTCGAAGGAGCGGGCGGCGCCGGTTGTCGCGGCATCCGGCAAGCCCCTCGGGCGAGGCTCACTCTTCGGCAAGCGCGTCCTGCTCATCATCGGCGGCGGCATCGCCGCCTACAAATCGCTCGACCTGATCCGCCGACTGCGCGAGCGCGGCGCTTCCGTACGGGTGGTGGTGACGTCGGCAGCGCAGGAATTCGTCACCAAGCTTTCGGTCGGCGCGCTTTCGGCCGACCATGTCTTCATCGAGCTGTTCGACCGCAAGGACGAGCACGATGTCGGCCATATCAGGCTGTCGCGCGAGGCCGACCTGCTGGTCGTGGCGCCGGCCACCGCCGATCTGATGGCGAAGCTTGCCAACGGCCATTCCAACGACCTTGCCTCGACGGTGCTTCTGGCCACCGACAAGAAGGTGCTGATGGCCCCCGCCATGAACCCGAAGATGTGGGCGCATCCGGCGACGCGCCGCAACAGGGCAACCTTGCTGAAGGACGGCATTGCCTTTGTCGGTCCCGGCAAAGGCGAGATGGCCGAAAGCAACGAAGCGGGCGAGGGCCGCATGGCCGAGCCGCTGGAGATCGTCGCCGCGATCGAGGCGATGCTCGACGAGAAGCCGAAGCCGCTTGCCGGCCGCAGGATCATCGTCACCTCCGGGCCGACGCATGAGCCGATCGACCCGGTGCGCTACATCGCCAACCGCTCTTCGGGCAAGCAGGGCCATGCCATCGCGGCGGCACTGGCGAAGCTCGGCGCCGATGTGCGGCTGGTTTCCGGTCCGGTCACCATCGCCGATCCGGCCGGCGTCGCGACCACCCATGTCCAGACGGCCGCGCAGATGAAGGAAGCGGTCGAGAGCCTGCTGCCGGCGGATGCCGCCGTGTTCGTTGCCGCCGTCGCCGACTGGCGCACGGCAAGCGCCGCCGGCGAGAAGATCAAGAAGGTGGCGGGCAAGGGGCCGCCGTCGCTGCGGATGGTCGAGAACCCGGATATCCTGGCCGGTATCGGTCATCACGTTCAGAGGCCTGGCCTTGTCGTCGGCTTCGCGGCCGAAACGCAGGATCTCATCGCCAATGCCGAGGCCAAGCTCAAGAAAAAGGGCGCCGACTTCATCGTCGCCAACGACGTCTCGCATGAAAGCGGCATCGGCCCATCGGGCGTGATGGGCGGCGACCGCAACAAGGTGCGCATCGTCTCGAAGACCGGCGTCGAGGAATGGCCGGAGATGGGCAAGGATGAGGTGGCAGCGCGGCTCGCCGCGCTCATCGCGGAGCGGCTCGCGACAGTCGTCGTCTAGCCGGCCGCCTGTCGAGGCCGCAGCGGGGGCAGCGCGATCCTGAGCGCGGCGATGCATCCAAAGATCCCGAGCGGCACGAAGACGAGGAACAGCCAACCGGCGACGGTCGCGGCCGCCTCGCGGCTAAGGCCATCGGAGAAGCCGCAGGCGTTGGCGATAATGCCGGCGACGGCTGCGCCGACGGCGTAGCCTATGCGCTGCATGGTGGGCACCGCGGCCGAGGCGATGGTCTGTTCGCCCTCGCGCGCCGAGGCAACGATCACGCGCGTCAGGAACGGCCAGGCGACGCCGAAGCCGCCGCCCTGCAGAAGGGCGCAAAGCAGAATGAGCGGGATCGAGCCGATCGGGATCGTGTAGGCGAAACCGGCGAGGCCGGCGGCGATCATCAGTGCGCCGACGACGATGATCGACCGCTCGCGATGCAGCGGCGCATTGGCGACGGCGATCGACAGGATCGACCAGGCAATCGATTCGGCGGCGATGATGTAGCCTGTCGTCAGGATCGGGATGCCGTGCAGCGTGGTCAGCAGCAACGGCCCGTAAATGGCGAAGGTGCAGGTCGCCACGGAGAAGGCGGCAACCATGGTCATGCCGCTGCCGAGCGCGGAATTCCAGGAAAAGAGTTGCGAGGGGAACAGGCGCGAGCGCGGCTTCAGCGCATCGACGTGGAAGAACAGCGCGAGGCCGGCCAGACCGAGCAGTATGAACAGCGACGAGCGCAGCAACGCGATGTCGACACCCGCCGCGGCGATCAGCACGACGCTGACGGCAAGGCAGCCGAGCGCCAGGAAGGGAAAGGCGGGCGTCGGGCCGGCGCCGGCCTGCGGCCGCTTCGCCTGCGGCGTGCCAAGCACGGCGAAGCTTGCGAGCGCCATGGCCGCACCGCCAAACGTGAAGACACCGAAGGCCCAGCGCCAAGACAGGAAATCGACCATGATTGCGCCGAGCATCGGGCCGCTGAAGGCGGCGACACCCCAGATCGCCGAGATGATGCCGAAAAGCTGCGGCCAGATGTTGCGCGGGAACAGGCGCTCGACCGAGACGAAGGCGAGCGAGACGAGCGCACCGCCGCCCAGGCCCTCGACCAGCCGCCCGGCTAGGAAGATGGGCATCGATGGCGCGGTGGCGCAGACCAGCGCGCCAGCGGCATAAAGAAGGGCCGCGGCCATCATGTTGGTGCGTAAGGCGACGAAGCTGACCAGCCGGCCGGCGGCGGCCCCCGCGACGATGGCGCCGAGTTCGTACACGGCAAGCGACCAGCCGACGAACTGCACGCCGGCAATATCGCCGACCATCGCCGGCATGACCGTTGCGATCATTGTCTCATTGGTGGCATGGAGCAGGATGCCGAGGCTGATGAAGCAGAAGCGAGCCAGGTCGCCATTTGCCCACAGCGCGGGCCAATCTATCTTGTCGCCGCCTGCCTTGTTGCCGCCTGCTGCCGTCACATCGATCTCCTGCTTGCGATCCGCAGCCTCATCCGCATCGCGAACGGGCGCCAGGTCCAGTTCGGCAGGGCTTGTAGAACCTCAAGCGCGGTTGAGCTCAAGAGGCTTTTTCGCTTCGTGGAAGGAAGGCTCCACCGGCCCTGATGGTCAGTCAGTTCGCTGTGCTGCGCAGCTGGAACTGGCTGACGCCGATGGCGATGTTGAGACCGGTCTGGGTCTGGACGCTGAGCGGCTGCAGGGTGAAGGCGTTGCCGGTGCCGCCGACCAGGAGATTGGCGCCGGCGCCGACCGCGGCGGTCATTTCGGCGCTGGCGCCGACATAGTCGCCGGCAAGCGCACCCGGGGCGTAGATGTTGTTCATCGGCGTCAGCACCAGCCAGCGCATCACGCTCTGGCTGGTCGTGCCGATGTCGAAACCATACTTGTTGACGGCGCCAAAATAGGCTTCCGGCGCGAAGGTCTTGTCGGCCGGCGTGAAGGTGCAGCTCAGATCCTTGCTGGAGCCGAAGACGAAGCCGGTGCCGCCGCCGATTGCGCAGTCGAGAACGCCGAGTTCGATGCCGCCGGTCTCCGCTCGGGCCTGCCCGGCCAGTGCAAGAATCGCGATCGCGGCTGCGGCGATGATCCTCGACATATGTCCCCCTCTTCTTTTTGACGCAATTCCGGACGGAAAACCGTGTCACACTTTTCCTGGAATTGCTCAAAAGCACGCGGCCCGGAACGGCTACAATGTCCTGTTCCGGGCCGCGCGTATAGGCGGATGTCGTTAGCGGCTGAGCGCCTATTTGTAGGAGTGGACCAGATCCAGCGACGCCACCGCGACGGCGAGGTTGACGCCTGTCTGCGCCTGCACGCTGAGCGGCTCCAGCATGAAGGCGCCGTCGAGGCCGCCGACCAGGAGATTGGCGCCGCCGCCGGTCACGACAGAAGCTTCGGCGTTGACGCCGTAATAGCTGCCGGCGAGGTCGCCCGCCTCATGATGGCGCGTCGCGGCAAGCACCGCCCAGACGAGCTGGCCCTGATGCGTCTGGCCGAGGTCGACGCCGAGCTTGGAGATCATGCCGGTGTACTGCTCGGCCGGACCGTGATGATAGGGACGGAAGGTGCAGGACACGCCCTTGTTGGACGTGATGACATAGCCGACGCCGCCGTCGATCGTGCAATCGAGCGTGCCGAGACGGAGCGTGCCGGCGCTGACCGGGGAAGCGAGGACCGTGGCGGCAAGCGCGGCAGCGGCACAGGCAAGGGATTTGATCATTGGAAAGGTCCTTTCGCGAAAATCTTGGCCCCGGCCTAAACGTCGAGGTGCAAGGAGCGTTCCGCCGAAAACTTGGCGCGAACATGGCAAAGATTAACGCACTGCTCTGGGCGGTTAACTCATCGCTATTGGCGTCGCCGCGGCGCAACACCGGGGTCCGCCAGCGGCGACCGCGCCTGACGCGAGATGCCCTTCCGTTACCGGTTTCAGCTGGCGTTGCCGCCGGTGCGCGACAGGCCGTCCTTGGCCGGCTGGTAGTTCGGGTCGAGGTGGATCGCCTCGCGGTATGACTTGGCGGCCCTGACCTTGTCGCCGCGGCGCTCGTAGATCAGCGCCTGGTTGGCCCAGGCCTCGGCATTCTTGCCGTCGAGCTTGATGGCCATGTTGAAGTCGGAGAAGGCGTTGTCCTCGTCGCCTGTCGCCAGATAGGAGAGGCCGCGGCCGTTGTAGGGCTCTGCGGCGTCCGGCGCCAGCGAGATCGCGGTCGAGAAATCCTCGATGGCGAATTTGTGCTGGCCCTGGCTCTGATAGATCAGGCCACGATTGTGGTAGGCGCGCGCATCCGTGGTGTCGAGCTGGATCGCCTTCTGGAAGTCGTTGAAGGCGTCCTGGGTGCGGCCCGCCTTGCGGTAGAGATTGCCGCGGCCGATATAGGCGGCGTCGTAATTGGCGTTGATCTGGATCGAGCGGTTGTAGTCGGCCAAAGCCGCTTGCTGATTGCCGAGGAAACGTTGGATCAGCGCGCGGTTCGAATAGGCCTGGTAGAAATTCGGGTTGAGCTGGATGGCCTGGTTGAAGTCCTTCAGCGCCGCCTGGTACTGGCCGCCGCGGCCATAGGCCGAGCCGCGCACATTATAGCCCTCGGGATCCTGCGGATTGCGTTGGATGACCGCCGAGAGCGAAGAGATGTTCTCGCTCGACGCTTGCGCCTTGTCGACGGAGTTGAACTCTCCCGTCGGGGTCGTCTGGCATGCTGCAAGCGTCAGGCCCGAAAGCAGAGCCGCCGTCAGGGCGAAGCCGCGAAAAGCGGATTTGCGCTCCACGGAAATTGCGTTCATCTTTGTCCTCACTGCCGCAGCGCCGTCCGTCCGTTCCCTCTCCGAACCGGCTCTCATGCATAAACAAAAAGGTGGCGGCGATTCCGCATCGCGCCACCCTCGGTATCCTTCGAAAAGGACAAAAAATAGGCGTTATGAGCGCGGAGAGCGCGAAGCGCCGGCGGCACCAGCCGGAGCCGGACGCGGGGTCATCGGCAGCAGGCCTTCGCGCTGGGCGCGCTTGCGAGCCAGCTTGCGGGCGCGGCGCACGGCCTCGGCCTTCTCGCGGGCACGCTTCTCGGACGGCTTCTCGTAGTGACCGCGCATCTTCATTTCGCGGAAAATACCTTCGCGCTGCATCTTCTTCTTCAGCGCGCGAAGCGCCTGATCAACGTTGTTGTCGCGGACGAGTACCTGCACGGGCAATCCTGTCTTCGGGTTTGAAATCGTTAGGCAAACAGCCATAGCTGACATGCCTCCGCGGCGAGCTGCACCGCGAATTGTGGCGGCTGATAGCAGAATCAGGCTGGGATGTCCACCTCTGATTGCGGGAAAGCGCGATCAAAAGCCGATGCGCTGTCCCTTGACGCTTGCTCGCTCTACGCGGTCGTCAGATGGAGGCGGGCAAAATCCTCGAAAAACTCGCCATAATCGCAGGTGATTTCCTCGCCGGCGGCGATGTCGCGAATGGCGACGGCGCCGCCAAATTGCGAGAAATCCGTGTTCGGCCGCTCGGAGTGGTTCATGAAGCGGCCATTGTCGACCTCATAGACCATGAAGCCGGGCTTGTCCGGGCTCGGATAGGCATAGCGGTCGAGCAGTTCCCTCAGATGAGGGGATGCCGCTTCATATTTTTCCATCGGAATAAGGCGGTCGAAATCGGGATCGAGCCGCCAGATCGAAGCACCTTTGCGGATCGGCTCGGCAGCGAAGACACCGACGCCCTCGATGGCGCTCTGCGCAACATAGGTCCTGATCAGCAGCATCGTTCCGGTCCGATTTCGACGGAAACGAAAATCGTCAAAACGGGCCGAAATGCAAGGCCCCGTATCGCGATATTTCAGCGGATGATTGTGCCCGCCCTCCGCCTCACGGATCACGTCCGGTTGATCGAAGCGTCCGGCTTCGGCCGCGGCATAGGCCGCTGTTGCCCTACTGCCGGCAACAGCCAGCCCAGCGGTCCAGGGAGAAGGCGTAGCTGAGGGCGATCAGCAGGGCCATGACGATGCCCGCGGCCGCGTGACCGACCAGATAGAATCCGGCGGCGCCGCCGAACAGTATGACGAGTTCCAGCGCCAACCGCGCCGCGCCCGGCACAGGAACCGGCGCGCGGCCTGACCGGCTTGGGTCGTCAGGAACCGCGAAGGTTCCCCACAGCGCAGCCGCAACAAGCGGCAAGGCCAAGGCGAAGAGCCATCGGCACGACCCTTCGGACAGGCTCCCAGCCTGCCATGCCGAGCCCGAGCAGCGCAGCAAGTTCCAGCAGAAAGCGCAGGGTCAGATTGGACCAGGCGTTGCCCATATCGATCCTCCAGGTCTCGGAGCAGCCGGTATGGCCGATCGCGGCCGCGGCCACCAGCCTTTCGGCATGGCGCAAAGCGGCAAGCGCCGTCGCAAACAGCGCAAGGATGACATCGCGGTTTCGCTAGTGATACTCCTCGCGTGACGGGCGGACGACATCCGCGATTTTTGGCGCGAGGCTACAACGTGAAGAAATATTCGGTATTCGCCATCGCCCGCGAGGCGATGCGCGGCCACAAGGGCTGGGAAGAGCAGTGGACCTCGCCCGAGCCGAAGAAGGAATACGACGTCATCATCGTCGGCGCCGGCGGACACGGCTTGGCGACGGCCTATTACCTGGCGAGCGAGCACGGCATCACCAACATCGCGGTGCTGGAAAAGGGCTGGCTCGGCGGCGGCAACACCGGCCGCAACACCACAATCATCCGCTCCAACTATCTCTATGACGAAAGTGCCGGCATCTACGACCATGCGCTGAAGCTGTGGGATGGGTTGAGCCAAGAGCTCAACTACAACGTCATGTATTCGGCGCGCGGCGTCATGATGCTGGCGCACAACGTGCATGACGTGCAGGTGTTCAAGCGCCATATCCATGCCAACCGCCTCAACGGTATCGACAATGAATGGCTGACGCCGGAAGAGGCGAAGGCATTCTGCCCGCCGCTCAACATCTCCAAGGAAGCGCGCTATCCGGTAATGGGCGCGGCATTGCAGCGGCGCGGCGGCACGGCGCGTCACGACGCGGTGGCGTGGGGCTATGCGCGCGGCGCTTCGGCGCGCGGCGTGCACATCATCCAGAACTGCGAGGTCACCGGCATCAAGCGGGCGGCGAACGGCGCGGTCAGCGGCGTGGAGACGACGCGCGGCTTCATCGGCGCCAAGAAGGTCGGCGTGGTCGCGGCCGGCCATTCCTCCGTCATCATGAACATGGCCGGTGTGCGCATGCCGCTCGAAAGCTATCCGCTGCAGGCGCTGGTGTCGGAGCCGGTCAAGCCGGTGGTGCCCTGCGTGGTGATGTCCAACACCGTGCACGCCTATATCTCGCAATCCGACAAGGGCGAGTTGGTCATCGGCGCCGGCACCGACCAGTATGTCTCCTACTCGCAGACCGGCGGCCTGCACATATTGCAGCACACGCTCGACGCCATCTGCGAGATGTTCCCGATCTTCACCCGCATGAAAATGCTGCGTTCCTGGGGCGGCATCGTCGACGTCACGCCCGACCGCTCGCCGATCCTGGCGAAGACGCCGGTCAAGGGGCTTTACGTCAATTGCGGCTGGGGCACCGGCGGCTTCAAGGCGACGCCCGGCTCGGGCAACGTCTTTGCCCACACCATCGCGAAGGACGAACCGCACCCGATCAACGCGCCCTTTACGCTCGAGCGCTTCCGCACCGGGCGCCTCATCGACGAGGCCGCGGCGGCGGCGGTGGCGCACTGATGATGGCTCAGGCACTTTGCGATCAACAGGCCGACGCGCGCGTCGGTCACGGTAAGTTTTAGGATCACCCAGATGCTTCTCATCCGCTGTCCCTATTGCGAGGAAGAGCGCCCGGAACTCGAGTTCCGCAATGCCGGCGAGGCGCATATCGCGCGCCCAACCAACATTGCCGCCGAAACCGACGACGATTTCGAGAAATTCTTCTTCATCCGTGCGAACCCGAAGGGCGTCATCTATGAGCGCTGGCGCCACATCCATGGCTGCGCGCGCTTTTTCAACGCCGTGCGCGACACCGTGACCGACAAGTTTGTCATGACCTACAAGGCTGGCGAGCCGAAGCCCGCGAAGCTGCCCGGAGCCGCGAAATGAACGCCATGTTCCGCATCTCCGGCGCCGGTCGTCTCAGCCAGGCGAAGACCGCCTCCTTCAGTTTCGACGACAAGTCCTATACCGGCATCGAGGGCGACACGCTTGCCTCGGCGCTGCTCGCCAACGGCGTGCACCTGGTCGGGCGCTCCTTCAAATATCACCGGCCGCGCGGCGTCCTGTCGGCCGGCGCGGAAGAGCCCAACGCGCTGGTGCAGATCGTGCGCGACGATGCGCGCAAGACGCCGAATGTTCGCGCCACTGTGCAGGAGCTCTATGACGGGCTGACCGCCCATTCGCAGAACCGCTGGCCATCGCTTTCCTTCGACGTCGGCGCCGTCAATGACATCGCCTCGCCGCTATTTTCGGCCGGCTTCTACTACAAGACCTTCATGTGGCCGAAGTCGGCCTGGAAGAGCCTTTACGAACCGAAGATCCGCGCCGCGGCCGGCCTTGGCGTTTCTCCCGGTAAGCCGGACCCGGACCATTATGCCGCGCGCTACGCGCATTGCGAGGTGCTGGTGCTGGGCGGGGGTGCTGCCGGCATTGCAGCTGCCCTTGCCGCCGCCGAAGCGGGCGTGCGGGTGATCCTCGCCGACGAGCAGGCCGAATTCGGCGGCAGCCTGCGCTTCGAGAGCGGCGCCAGGATCGACGGCCAGGACGGCTATGCCTGGGCGCAAGCCGCGATCGCGAAGCTCAAGGCGATGGACAATGTGCGGGTGCTGTCACGCACCACGGCCTTCGGCTACTACGCGCAGAACTTCGTCGGCCTGGTCGAGCGGGTCAGCGATCACCTGAAGAATCCCGGCCGCGAGCTGGCGCGCGAACGCCTGTGGCAGGTCCGCGCCGGCCGCGTCGTGATCGCCACCGGCGCCATCGAGCGCCACATGGTGTTCGCCAACAACGATCGTCCGGGCGTGATGCTGGCCTCGGCGGCGCGCACCTATCTCAACCATTATGGCGTCGCGGTGGGCAGGAATGTCGGCGTCTATACGGCCAACGATTCCGCCTATGCCGCGGCAATCGACCTCAAGAAGGCCGGCGTCAACATCGCGGCCATCGTCGACCTGCGCGACAATCCGGCCGGGCCGGCGATCGACGAGGCGAGGGCGCTCGGCATCGAGATCAATTTCGGCCGCGCGGTGGTCAGCGCCGGCGGCAAGCTGCGCGTCTCCTCGATGACCGTGCAGCCGAAGAATGGCGGCGGCGGACGCACCATCCCCGTCGACGCGATCCTGATGTCAGCCGGCTGGACCCCGTCGGTGCATCTGTTCTCACAGTCGCGCGGCAAGGTCGCCTTCAACGACGAGACCAAGCGCTTCGTGCCCGGCACTTACGCGCAGGATTGCGTCTCGGTCGGCGCCTGCAACGGCACCGACGGGCTGGACGCAGCGGTCGACGAGGCCTATGCGGCCGGCGCCAAGGCGGCGAAGGAAGCCAGCGGCAAGGCCGGAAAAGGCGCCAAGCCGAAGGTCGATGCCGGCGAGAGCTGGTCGCGCGGCATGCTGGGCGCGGCGCCCGGGGCCGGGCCGGGCACCACGGTCAAGGCCTTCGTCGATTTCCAGAACGACGTCACCGCCAAGGACATCCGCCAGGCGGTGCATGAAGGCATGCATTCGATCGAGCACGTCAAGCGCTTCACCACCAATGGCATGGCGACCGACCAGGGCAAGACATCCAACATGCATGGCCTGGCGATCGCCGCCGAGGAGCTCGGCAAGCCGATCCCGCAAGTCGGCCTCACCACGTTCCGCGCGCCCTATACGCCGGTCACTTTCGGCTCGATCGTCGGCCATGCGCGCGGCGCGCTGTTCGACCCGACCCGGCGCACGGCGACGCATGGCTGGGCGGCGTCCCAAGGCGCCGTGTTCGAGGATGTCGGCCACTGGAAGCGCGCCTGGTATTTCCCCAAGGCGGGCGAGGACATGCATGCCGCCGTCAACCGCGAATGCGTGACTGTGCGCAAAGTGGCCGGCCTGTTCGACGCCTCGACGCTCGGCAAGATCGAGGTGGTCGGGCCGGACGCGGCGAAGTTCATGGAGCTGCTCTACACCAATCCGTGGGAGAAGCTGGAAACCGGCCGCTGCCGCTACGGCATCATGCTGCGCGAGGACGGCTTCATCTATGACGACGGCGTCGTCGGCCGATTGGCGCCGGACCGTTTCCATGTGACGACGACGACCGGCGGCGCTCCGCGTGTCATGAACCATATGGAGGATTACCTCCAGACCGAGTTCCCGCATCTCAATGTCTGGCTGACCTCGATCACCGAGCAATGGGCTGTGATCGCGGTGCAGGGGCCCAAGTCGCGTGAGATCATCGCGCCACTGGTCGAAGGCATCGACATGTCGGACGAGGCGATGCCGCATATGTCGGTGCGGGAGGGCAAGATCTGCGGCGTGCCGACCAGGCTGTTCCGCATGTCCTTCACCGGCGAGCGCGGCTTTGAGGTCAACGTGCCGGCTGATTACGGCGAGGCGGTGTGGGAAGCGCTGTGGGCCGAAGGGCAGAAGCATGGCGCGACCGCCTACGGCACCGAGACGATGCACGTGCTGCGCGCCGAGAAGGGCTATATCATCGTCGGCCAGGACACCGACGGCACGGTGACGCCGAACGATGCCGGGCTCGACTGGGCGGTCGGCAAGAAGAAGACCGACTTCGTCGGCATCCGCGGCCTGACCCGGCCGGACCTGGTGGCCAAGGGCCGCAAGCAGCTCGTCGGCCTGAAGACCAAGGACCCGAAAGTGGTGCTGGAAGAGGGCGCGCAGATCGTCGCCGATCCGAAGCAGCCGATTCCGATGAAGATGATCGGCCACGTCACCTCCAGCTACTGGTCGGAGAATTGCGGCCGTTCGATCGCGCTGGCGCTGGTCGCCGGCGGCCGCGACCGCATGGGGCAGACGCTCTATGTGCCGATGCCGAACGGCACGATCGAGGTGGAAGTCACCGGCATGGTGTTCGTCGACGAGAAGGGAGAGCGCCTCAATGGCTAAGGCTGCCGCCAAGACAAAAGCTGCTGCGTCCGCTTCCGTCGAACGGCGTCCCGCGCTTGCCGGCCGCACGCTGTCTGCGCCGGGCGTGAAGGTGGAGATCCTGCCGCCGGCCGAACGCGTCTCGCTGCGCGCGCCGCAGGCTTCGGTCGCCGCGCTCTCCAAGGCGCTCGGCGTGACGCTGCCGGTCAAGCCGAAGAGTTCGGCGGCGAAGGATGGGCGTACGGCGCTGTGGCTCGGCCCGGACGAATGGATGATCATCGACGAGGCCGGCAACGATCCGCTCGCCGACTGCGCCAAGGTGACGGCGCTGCATTCGGCGGTCGGCATCTCGCATCGCAATGTCGGGATTTCCGTCGCCGGACCAGCGGCCGCCGTGACGGTCAATTCGGGCTGTCCGCAAGACCTGTCGCTCGAGGCCTTCCCGGTCGGAGCCGCTTCGCGCACCATTCTGGGCAAATCCGAGATCGTGCTGCTGCGCATCGCAGCCGATGTGTTCCGCGTGGAATGCTGGCGTTCCTTCTCGGATTATGTCTTTACTCTGCTGTCGGAAGCGGCGAGCGACGCGGCGAACTGATCCTCGCAGCAATGGGTGCGAGGAACCATCGCCGGTCCGCCTCGTTTCCACGGTTCGAGCGATTGAGCGTTTGGCAAGACGCCCAATCGCTCAAAATATTGCTCTGAAGCAGTTCCGGACTGAAAACCGCTGCGCACTTCTCCTGGAACTGCTTATCGAGGAGATTGACGATGCCGTCCAAAACCGCGCCGAAATCGCCCCAGAAGACTCCGGCAGTCCGGTCGCTGGAACACGAAAAGCATCGCGAGATCGAGGAAGAGGAACTCGAGGAAGGCCTCGAGGATACTTTTCCGGCCAGCGACCCGGTGTCGATCACGAGCACTTCCATCCCCGGCGGGCCGGCAAAGCCGGCCAAGGCCGTGCCAGGAACGAAACCGCGCAAGAAATAGGTCCGGGCAGATCGCTCGAGGCTATAGGCAGTACGAAAAAGGGCGGCCAAGTGCCGCAGGGCGGCCAAGTGCCGCCCGTTTCGTATGAAATCTTGCCGCTTACAGGCCGGGCACGAACCACGGGTCGACGTCGATGCCAAGCTTTGGGCTCTTCGGCTGGGTCTTGGTGGTGTCCACCTTTTCGACCGAGCCGGTCGCAGTGCAATCGAGGGCTACATTGGCGTTGGTCTGGGTGCAAGCAGCCGGGGCATGTTTGGCCGACTGGCTTGCGCCGGCAAAGGCGGCGCCCGAGAAAGCCAGAACGGCAGCGAGTGTGAGGATGGTCTTCTTCATTGTCCGTCTCTAGTCGTACATGTACGATATAGCGTACACATACGGTTAACGGAAGCTGAATTCAAGAGGGAATTTGTACGCGTACGACAACTTTCCTTAGACGTAGGAATTCGTCCGGCGCGATCCAAGCGACGGGCATCACGGAATAGCGGCGCAACCGCCGGTCAGCAGTTGACGGGTGTTTCGGTGAGCGGGGGAATATCTTGCGCCGACAATGAGGCCAGCATGAAATCGCACATCCGCTTCACATAGGCCTGGGGATCGCCGAACGGATAGAAGGGGAACGTGATCAGCAGCGAAATCGTGCCGTGGCCGACGGTCCACAGCATGGTGGCAATGGTGCGCGGATCGCCTTTGAGCTTGCCGGCGGCCACACAGGCCTCGACCCTGCTTATCAGCACCTTCATCGCCGGATTACCCTCTTCCATGTCCTCGTAGCTGCGCCCTTCCGGCAGCCTGGTCTTCTCGGTCATGAAGACGGTGCGGTATTCGTTGGGATTGCCAAGGCCGAAGGCGGCATATTCGGCCATCACCGCCCGCAGCGCCTCGATCGGGTCATCGGCGGGGTGTTCCTCGATGCGACGGGCGAGCGTCTCGAAAGCGTCCTCGGCGAGCGCGAACAGGATGTCCTGCTTATCGGCGAAATAAGAATAGACCGACATCGGCGCGTAGCCGACGCGCTTGGCAAGCTTGCGGATGGTCAGGCCTTCGTATCCCTCCTCCTGCACAAGCTTGTGAGCCGCTGCGACCAGTTCGGAGCGGAGCTCAGCCTTCTGTTTTTCGCGGCGTTTCTGAACGCTCAGCGCCAATGCACGCCTGCCTTTGTCGTTGGTTGCCTGACGAAATTATATACGCTGTACGGAAACGGACAAGAGAGCAGGCTGGTTCCCTTGCGTACGCTCCAACTTCTGTCTTTACGCAATTCCGGACGGAAACCACTGAGGCACTTTCCTGCAATTGCTCTTCGTTAGGCGCAATTCCGGACGGAAAACCGCCGAGGCACTTTTCCTGGAATCGCTCAAATCGCCCCGATGCCGCCATCGAGCGCGAGAGCATGGCCGGTCATGAAGGAATTGGCTGGGTCGGCGAGGAACAGGATACCGGTCGTGATCTCGTCGACCTCGGCGACACGCTTCATCGGCACACCGCGCGTGAGCTCGGCAAGCGCTTCGGCTTCAGGCGCTCCAGTGAAGCGGACGAAGCCGTCGACCATCGCCGTGCGCGTATGCGCGGGGCAGACGGCGTTAATGCGGATGCCCTTGCTGGCATATTCCACCGCCGCCGAGCGCGTCAGCCCGACCACGCCATGCTTGGCGGCGGCATAGACCGAAAGCTTGGGCGCGCCAGAGAGACCGGCGACCGAGGCGATGTTGACAATGACGCCGCCCTTGCCGCTTTCCCTGAACTGGCGCTCCATCTGAGGGATCTGGTGCTTCAGGGCATAGAAGACGCCGAGCAGGTCGACTTCGACCACGCGGTGCGCCTCCTCGGACGTGACCTGCGGCAGGCGTACGAAGCTGTGCACGATGCCGGCATTGTTGACGGCGATATCGAGCCGGCCGAATTCTTCGACGGCCAGTTTCACAAGATCCTCCGAGAGCTTTTCATCGGCGATGTTGCCGCCAAGGATCGCCCTCTCGGCGTCGAGCGTTGCGGCGAAGTCGGCAAGCGCGGCCTCGTTGAGGTCGGAAAGAACCAGCTGCGCGCCCTCGGCGGCAAAGGCCTTGGCCGCGGCGCTGCCGAGACCGCCCGTCGCGCCGGTGATGAGGACAGTTGCCCCGTTGAAACGGCCCACTTATCCGCTCTCCGCTTCAGCTCTTCTCGTCGATCAGTTCCACCGCCAGGGCGGCAAGCAGTTTGACGGCCTCTCCGTAGGTCTTGGCCTTCTCGGGATTGGAGGCATTGCCGTCCAGCGCGCGGCGAAAGACACCCTGGCAAATCGCCGCCAGCCGAAAGAAGGAGAAGGCCAGGAAGAAGGTCCAGTTGCCGATCTCGTCAAGGCCGCGCCGGCGGCAATATGCTGCGACATAGGCCTCTTCGGAAGGCAGGCCGGCGGCGGCGCGATCGATCCCGCCGAGGCCGCGAAAGCCCGAGGCATGCGGCAGCCGCCACTGCATGCATTGATATGCGAGGTCAGCGAAGGGATGGCCGAGCGTCGACAGCTCCCAGTCGAGCAGCGCGATGACTTTCGACGCATCGAGCGCGAACATCATGTTGTCCAGCCGGTAGTCGCCATGAACAAGCGAAATGCGACCGTCATCGGCCGGCATGTGCGTATCGAGCCACGCAACCAGCCTGTCGATATCGGCTATGGTTTCGGTTTCGGAGGCCCGGTACTGGCCGGCCCAGCGCGCGAGCTGGCGTTCGAAATAGCTGCCGGGCTTGCCGAAATCGCCAAGGCCGACCGCGTCCACATCGACATCGTGCAGGGCGGCGAGCGTGGCATTCATGGCATCGTAGATCGCTGCCCGCTCGTCATTGCCGGACGCGTCGGGCAGTGACGGATCCCAGAAGACGCGGCCGTCGAGATACTCCATGACATAGAACATGCGGCCGATCGGCGATTCTTCGCCCGACAGATGCAGCATGCGCGGCACCGGCACAGCCGTGCCGGCCAGCGCCCGCATCACCCGGAATTCGCGGTCGACCTGGTGCGCGGATTTCAGCAATTGTCCCGGCGGCTTGGCGCGCAGGACATAGCGGCCGCTGGCGGCGGTCAGGAGATAGGTCGGATTGGACTGTCCGGATTTGAATTTTTCGACCGCGGACAGACCGGCAAAACCCGGGACATGCGCCTCGAGATAGGGCGCAAGCGCCGCCTGGTCTATGGCACCGGCCTCGCCGCTCATGCGTCCTCAGGCTGGCGCTCGATCAGCGTCAAGGTCAGCCAGCGCGCCGTCAGCGCCGGCTTCTTCGAGCCTTCGATCTCGATGGTCACGTCATGCGCCGTCTGCACCCAGCCGGATGGCCTCACCTTGACGTCGGCCAGCACGAAACGAGTGCGGATTCGCGCGCCCGTCTTCACCGGTGCCAGGAAGCGCAGCGTGTCGAAGCCATGGTTCACGCCCATCTTGGTGTTTTCCAGCGGCGGCATGGTTTCGAAGGTCATTGCCGATAAGAGCGACAGCGACAGGAAACCATGCGCGATGGTGCCACCGAACGGCGTCTCGCGCTCGGCGCGCTCCGGATCGCAATGAATGAACTGGTGGTCGTCGGTCGCATCGGCGAACTGGTCGATCATGCGCTGTGTCACCGTTCGCCAAGGCGAGACGCCGACCTCCTTGCCGACGCTCGCCAGAAGCGTATCGAGACTGATCGGTTCCACGCTGATGTCCTCCGCACCCCCGCCCGGATTCCTTGAATCGGGCGTCTTACTCCTTGAACAACGTCATTCCGTGCTGCACCGACTGGCCGCCGTCGATGGGCAGGATGGCGCCGGTGACGTAGCTTCCGGCACGGCTGCACAAATAAAGCGTCGCGCCGGCAATGTCATCCGCCACGCCGATGCGGCCGAGTGGAACATGGTTACCAACATGTTTCGCCTGTTCCTCGGTCGCGGTGGCGAAGGCCGTCATGCGGCTCTGGAAAGGACCGGGGGCAAAGGCGTTGACGGTGATGCGGCGGGCGGCGAACTCGATCGCCAGCGTGCGCGTCAGATGATGCACGGCGGCCTTGGAGGCGGCGTAGGAATAGGCGTCGTCGGCAAGCGGCTGGGTGCCCATCACCGAGCCGAGATTGATCACGCGGGCCGGATCCTCGTCACTTGCCGCTGCGTCAAGTAGCGGCAAAAGCTCCCGCGTCAGGTGGAAGACGGCGGTGACATTGACGCCGAACACCTTGGCCCAGGCGTGGTAGGGGAACTCCTCCAGCGGCGCGCCCCAGGAAATGCCGGCATTGTTGATCAGGATGTGCAGGCGCTCCGAGCGCGCCTTCACCTCAGCGACAAGAGCGGCGATGCCCGCTTCGCTGGATACGTCGCCGGCAAAGCCCTCGGCCTGGCCGGAGCCGCCGAGCGCGTTCAATTCGTTGGCGACTTTGGCGCAATCCTCACCCTTGCGCGAGGCGATCATCACATGGGCGCCGGCGCGCACCAGGCCGGTCGCCACCATGCGGCCAATGCCGGTCGCCGCTCCCGTCACCAGCGCGGTCTTGCCGGCGACCGAGAACAGCTTGTCCAGATAGCTCATTGCATTCCTCCGCACCCTCGATCAAACCGGCGAGGGGACTCGCGTTGACAAGGCTAGCCGAAGTACGGTCATCCTTGCCACGGGTAAAGATTTATCTGCGAAAGGGACCGGAAGCGATGGCGGACATGAATCTCGGCATGACCGAGCGGCTGAAGCCGATCCACCAGCGTGTGGCGGCTATGGTTCGCGACGAGATCGCGCCACTCGGGGAGGAGTTTCTCGCCGAAATCGGCAAGGAGGGCGACCGCTGGGCCTACACTGCCAGGCAGACCGAGATCCTCGAAGGCTTGAAGAAGACGGCGCGAGAGCGCGGGTTGTGGAACTTCTGGCTGACCGATTCCAAACGCGGCTACGGTCTTTCCACCGTCGAATATGCCTATCTGGCGGAGGAGATGGGCAAGGCGCATCTCGGCGCCGAGACCTTCAACTGCTCGGCGCCCGACACCGGCAACATGGAGGTGCTGGAGCGCTACGGCTCGGAGGCGCACAAGCGCGACTGGCTGGAGCCGCTGCTGGAGGGCCGCATACGCTCGGCCTATCTCATGACCGAGCCGGACGTTGCCTCCTCGGACGCGACCAACATCTCGATGCGCTGCGAGATGCAGGGCGGCGATTATGTGCTGAACGGCGAGAAATGGTGGGCGTCCGGCGCCGGCGATCCGCGCTGCGCCATCTATATCGTCATGGTCAGGACCGGATCGGACGAGGAGCCGCAGCATCGCCGGCATTCGATGATCCTGGTGCCTTCCGACAGCAAGGGCGTCACCAAATTGCGGCCGATGCAGGTCTATGGCGACGATGACGCTCCGCACGGCCATATGCATCTGAGATTCGAGAATGTGCGAGTGCCGGCGGCGAACCTGATCCTCGGCGAGGGCAGGGGCTTCGAGATCGCGCAGGGGCGGCTGGGGCCGGGCCGCATCCATCACTGCATGCGCGCCATCGGCCAGGCCGAGATGGCGCTGGAGATGCTGTGCCAGCGCTCGGTGCGGCGCGAGGCCTTCGGCCAGTCGCTGGCCAAGCTCGGCGCCAATTTCGACATCATCGCCGAATGCCGCATGGAGATCGAGATGGCGCGGCTCCTGTGCCTGAAGGCCGCATGGATGATCGACCAGGGAGACGCGCGCGCGGCCGCCCCCTGGATCAGCCAGATCAAGGTGGTGGCGCCCCGCGTCGCGCTGAAGGTCACGGACGAGGCGGTGCAGATGTTCGGCGCGCAAGGCATCAGCCAGGACGCGCCGCTCGCTCGCTCCTGGACGCATCTGCGGACGCTGCGGCTGGCGGACGGACCGGACGCCGTGCACCGGCGCCAGGTGGCGCGCACGGAACTGAAGAAATACACGCAGGAAAAGGTCTGACGACCATGACGCTTCCATCGCAAATGCGAGGTCTGCTGCTTGTCGGCGACGGTTACACCAGGAAGCCTTCGGCGGCCGCGTTGGAAGCGATGGAGCCTTACCTCCAGCCCGGCAGCATAGCCGTGCCGGAGCCCGGGCCGACACAGGCGCTTATCAAGGTCAGCCTTGCCTCGATCAACCCCTCCGACATCGCCTTCATCAAAGGCCAGTACGGCCAGCCGCGGGTCAAGGGCAGGCCGGCGGGCTTTGAAGGCGTCGGCGTCGTCGTTGCCACCGGCGATGATCCGTACGCAAAAAGCCTTGCCGGCAAGCGCGTCGCCTTCGCCACCGGCGTGTCGAACTGGGGGGCATGGGCGGATTTTGCGGTTGCCGAGGCCGCATCCTGCATCCCGCTCATCGGCACGGTGCGCGACGAGGATGGCGCCGCGATGATCGTCAATCCGCTAACCGCCTTGGCCATGTTCGACATCGTCAGGCAGGAGGGCGAAAAAGCCTTCATCATGACCGCCGGCGCCAGCCAGCTCTGCAAGCTGATCATCGGGCTGGCGAAGGAGGCGGGTTTCCGGCCGATCGTCACCGTGCGCCGTGACGAGCAGATCCCATTGCTGAAGGACCTCGGCGCCGCCCATGTGCTCAATGAGAAGGCGGCGAATTTCGAGGCCGTGCTGCGCGAAACCATGAAGGCCGAGCAGCCGCGCATCTTCCTCGACGCGGTCACCGGTCCGCTGGCTTCGACTATCTTCAATGCCATGCCGAAGCGGGCACGCTGGATCGTCTATGGCCGGCTCGAAGCCGAGCCGACGGTTATCCGCGAGCCGGGGCAACTGATCTTCCAGCACAAACGCGTCGAGGGTTTCTGGCTGGCCGAATGGATGCGCCAGTTCCGCGACAGGCGGGGTCTGGCGGTGCTGGAGGCGCAGAAGCGCTTTTCCGACGGACGCTGGTCGACCGACGTCACGGCGGTCGTGCCTTTGGACGAAGCGATGGCACGGCTGCCGGCCGAGCTCGCCAAGCCCAACGGAAAGGTGTTCATCAAGCCGTAATCAGCCGGGCGCCGATTTGAACACAAAGCTGTGATCGGCAAGGGAGTGGCGGAAAAACGCCGCTGTTTCGCCTTCCGTTGCCGCGCGCTGGCGACGGTCACGCTCGGATGTTCTATTTCATTTCGATGTGATATCTGGCCGGCGCTGAGGCCAAGCGGCGATGGGAAAGCCGTTCTGGTCGGAATGCGGGGTGCGCTATGACGATAACCAAGCCGGTTTTCGACCGTTTGGGGTTTTGGCTTTGGGTCGGGTCGTTTCTGATTGTGCTTGGCCTGGCGCTATGGTCGCCCGACGCGCGTTCGGTGGTTCATATCTATAGACATGGCAGCGAAGCGTTTCTGAGCGGAGAACCGCTGTATCAGGTCGAAGTCGCCATGGGGTACCTATACGCTCCCGCCTTCGCCGCCCTCTATGTTCCGCTGCTGAAGCTCGGGCCCTATCTGGGCGATTTTTTGTGGCACATGCTGGGCTTCGGGGTGCTTACCTTTGCCGCGATGCGCCAGGTCCGCAAGGTGGGCGGCGAGGAGCAGACATGGCTCCTGTCTTTCGGTCTCTTCCTCGCCCTGCCGGTTTCGCTGGCAGCGCTTCGCAATGGCCAGGCTACGATCCTGCTTACCGGGGCGTGCTGGTTTTTGACGCTTTCGGCACTGGAGGGGCGCCGCGCCGAATGCTTCTTCTGGGCCATGCTTGCGATCATCGCCAAGCCCACCGCGATCATCATGCTGCTGCTGGCGGGAGCGCTGCGTCCCAGGCTGATACCGGCGCTGGCGCTGGCAGTCCTTGTCGTGCTCGTCATCCCCTATGGCTTTGCGTCGACCGACTATATCAACGCGCAATATCATGATTTCTTCCGGCTGCTGACTTCGATGACGGTCGACCCGACCGGCCCCTTCGTCCCGGCCGATTTCACGGCGCCTTTCACGCGGTTTGGGGTGCCGATCCCTGAATCCATGGCGACGATCGTGCGCGTCGTCGCCGGTTTGCTCACACTTTGGCTGGTGCTCCAGTTCGATCGCAGGCTGGACTCCAACCTCGGCGGACTCGCCATCTTCCTCGCCGCGGCATGCTACATGTGCGTCTTCAATCCGCGGGTCGAGCAGAACACCTATGCCATGGTGGCAGTGCCCGCCGGTCTCTCAATCGCCTTGCTTTGGCAGGAGAAGGGAGCCGTGATCACGCGATGGTTGCTGGCTGCGCTCCTCTTCGTCACCGGACTGACCAGTGTCGATAGTCGGCTGCACGACCTTTTCCACCCGTGGTTCCGGCCAATCGGCGTCAGCATAGTTGCCTGCCTGCTGATCGGCTGGTTCTGGACGCGAGGCAGACAGAAGATGCCGGCCGGGGGAGCCGTCGCACATGGCTGAGAGGCTTGACGTCATCGCGCCGTTCTTCAACGAGGCCGAATCCGCTGTTGCCTTCGTCGGGCTGCTCGACAGGCTCGAGGCTGCTGTGGCGGAGCGCTTCGGCATGACGGTGCGCAAGATCCTCGTCGATGACGGCAGCCACGACGGCAGCGCCGAGACATTCGCGGCGGCGCTGTCCGGCTCCTGGGAGATCATGCGGCTCAGCCGCAATTTCGGCAAGGAAGCGGCGGTGCTCGCCGGCCTCGACCATTCCCGCGGCGACCTGGTCCTCATCATGGACTCCGACCTGCAGCATTCGATGGACATCAGCCTGAAAATGATCGGCGAGCTGGTCGACAACCCGGAGATCGATGTCGTCTTTGCGCAGAACGACCGGCGGGAGGGCAGTTGGCGGCGCAGCCAGCTGGCGCGGCTTTTCTACAAGCTGATCAACAGCAGCCAGCGCTTCGATATCCCCGAAAATGCCGGGGACTTCCGCGTCATGCGCGGCGCGGTCGCGCGTGCCCTGACCAGCGTGCGCGACAAGCGTCGCTTCAACAAAGGCCTGTTCGCCTGGGCGGGCTTTCGCCAGAAGGCGGTGCTTTATTCGCCGGAAAGCCGAGCCAGCGGCACGTCGAAATGGAGCCGGTTCAACCTGATCGCGTTCTCGCTCGAAGGGTTCACCTCGTTTTCCGTGATCCCGCTGCGCATCATCAGCCTCATCGGATTGCTGGCGGCATTTGCCGGTCTCGCCTATGGCGTGAAAGTGCTCTTCGAGGTGCTCTTCTACGGCATCGCTGTGCCCGGCTATCCAAGCATCATGGTCGCCGTCGTGTTGCTGGGCGGCCTCAACCTGGCGCTGCTCGGCCTGATCGGCGAATATGTCTGGGTCACGCTCAGTGAAAGCAAGGAGCGGCCCGTCTACATCGTGCGCGATGTCCTGCGCGGCGAGTCCGCCGAGCAGGCCGCCCCCGGCGAATGACCCGGCCGGTCCGCCTGATTGCTGACGATTACGGGCTGGCGCCGGGCGTGTCGGACGCGATCCTCGAGCTGATCGATCGCGGCCGGCTGACCGGAACCGGCTGCATGACGGGTTTTCCCGAGTGGGAGGAGGCGGCGGCGCGCATCAGGCCGTTCCGCCGTCGGGCTGCCGTCGGGCTGCATCTGACCCTCACCGATCAGGTCGCCGCAACCGGTTGGTCGAGCTTGGCGCCGGAAGGCAGGCTGCCGGGGCTCGCCTCCCTCGCGCTGCCGGTGCGGCGCGGGCGTATCGACGAGCCGGACGTTCATGCCGAGCTCGACGCCCAGTACGACCGCTTCGTCGAAGCGCTGGACGGCCCCCCCGACTATATCGACGGACACCAGCACGTGCATTTTCTTCCCGTGGTGAGGAATTGGTTGCTCGCGCGGTTCGGGGCAAGCGCGCACAAGCCGGCGCTGCGCGGGGCGCCCGGGCTTCTCGGCCTTGATGCGGCGGCGGCCAAGATCGCGGCGGTCGCCGCTCTGGCCGCGGGCTTCAACACAGCGATGCAACGGGCCGGCTTTAACGTCATGACGCCGCTTTCCGGGATCTATGACTGGCGGCAGCCGGAAAAATTCGCCTCGACGCTGCGCGCCGCGATCAAGACCTTGCCCGCACAAGGGGTGTTCATGTGCCATCCGGGCCATGTCGATGACATTTTGCGGGCGCGAGACCCGATGCAGGGCGCGCGCGAGGTTGAGTACACGGTTCTTTCCTCGCAGGGTTTCGGCGACATCCTCGACAAGGCCGGAGCCCGCGTCATGGATGGCGGCACATGAGCAATGCCGGCCAGCCACAGCGTTCGACCGGCAGCAAGATCGTCCGCTTCGCTCTTGTCGGACTGGTCAATACCGGCATCGACCTCACCGCATTCTTCCTGCTGCTCAAGCTCGCGACGCCGGCTCTGGCCGCCAATGTCGGCGCCTGGTTCGTCGCGGTCCTCTTCTCCTTCGTGGCGAACCGCTTCTGGTCGTTCGAGCGGGACCCGGACATCCAGCTTCACCATTCCTTTCTGCGCTTCGTCTCGCTGGGCGCACTGATTTCGCTAGGTGTTTCCAGTCTCTCCATCGCGGCACTGGCAGGGGCCATCGGCGTGTGGCCAGCCAAGATCATCGGCGTCGTGGTCGCGGCCGTGCTGAATTTCCTGGCAGCGCGCTGGTCGATCGAGGGGCGTCTGTAAGGATTTCGCCCGGCCGGCTGGATGTCAGGACCTAATCCATGATCTGCTCATGCCGGAAACGACGGCGCAAAGGTGGCGCAGGGAGTTCCCGTCAGCGAGCCCGGTGATGTCGAGATAATCGAGAAACCGGACTGCCGTCTCGGCCTGATCCCTACGGTATTTCCGCGAAGGCCGAAGATCTCAGCGCAAGCTTTCGAGATCGCGGATGCGCTTGGCGCCGGCGGCTTCCAATTGCCTCGTCACGGCGCCGATCAGGGTTTCGGCGACGACGAAGAGAGCGGCGGACGAATCCCAGGCCGAAGGCACGGCAGTGCGTCCGGCGATCACATGGCGAGCGAAGCGGGCGATCGGCGACAGCCATTGGTCGGTAAAGAGGATGATCTGCACGCCGCGGTGATGCGCTTTCTCGGCGAAGCGGACGAGGCTTTCCTGGTAGCGGCGGATGTCGAAGATCACCAGCACGTCACGCTTGCCCATGTCGATCAGGCGGTCGCGCCAGATGCTCTCCTGGCCTGCGAGGTGATAGACATCCGGCTGGATGATGGCGAGATGGGCGGCCATGTAGCGCGCCAGCGGATCGGTGAAGCGGCCGCCGATGAGGAAGGTCTTGCCGCGCCGCTCGGCAAGCCGCGCCGCGATGTCGGCCAACTGTTTGTCGGTGAGGTGTCGGAAGGTCTCGCGCAAATTGTCGAGCGTTGCCTCCAGCATCGGCGAGACGGCGCCGCCGGCCGAGCCTGGATCGAGCGTGCGCGAAGCGGGCGACTGCAATTGCGCCGCCAGCTCATCCTGCAGCGCCGACTGGAATTCGGGGTAGTTCTGGAAACCCAGCCTGGCGACGAAACGCAGGATAGTCGGCGAGGACACGCCCGCCGCGGCCGAGAATTCGGCGACCGTCTTCAGCCCGGTCAAAGGATAGTTGGCAATCAGTGTCTGGGCGGCGCGGCGCTCGCCGGCCGGCATCGCGCCGATGCGGTCGGAGATCAGTTCGGCAATGCTGGAAATCATCGTTTTCCCCCATCCGTTGACCCGCCCCCGCCGTTTTCCCGAATTCGCGTTTGACAAAGCCGTTTAAACTGTATGAAATCATTCACCGGGACGCAATGAGGCAAAATACGTAACATAAGATACAGCGCTCCCCAGGGGACGGCAGTATGGAGAAAGCACGGCCCGCCAGCCTTGCACCGTCGGAGACCGTAAGGGTGACCAACCCTGGCGGCTTGAGCCCCTTCGTCTTCACCTGCGACCACGCCTCGAACTTCCTGCCCGCCGAATTCGGAACGCTCGGCTTGCCGGCCGAAGACCTTTCGCGCCACATCGCATGGGATCCGGGCGCGCTGCCTGTTGCCAGCCGCATGGCCGAGGCGCTTGACGCCACCCTGGTTGAGACCCGTGTGTCGCGTCTCGTCATCGACTGCAACCGGCCGCTCGACGCGCCCGACCTCGTGCCGCCGGTCAGCGAGACCACAGTCATTCCCGGCAATGCCGGTCTTTCCGAGAAGCAGCGCGCCGCGCGGATCGACCTTGCCTGGCGTCCGTTTCATGACGCCATCTCCCAGATCGTCGACCGGCGGCTGGCGCGTGGGCAGGAGACGCGGCTGGTCTCGGTGCATTCCTTCACGCCGGTCTACAAGGGCAAGAGCCGGCCCTGGCATATCGGCATCATCCATGATGACGACCGGCGCCTGGCGACGCCCCTGGTGGCGGCGCTGCGGCGGCTCTCGGGCGTCACCGTCGGCATCAACGAACCTTATTCGCCGACCGACCGCGTCTACTTCACGCTGGAGCGGCATGCGCGCCCGCGCGGCCTTGCCTGCGCGATGATCGAAATCCGCAACGACGAAATCGCCGGCGAGACCGGGCAGCGGAAATGGGCGGATCTGCTCACGGGCATATTTTCGAATCTGGAGCCCGAGGAGGCCAGGGGCTCCCGACAACGCGCAATGGGTAAGTCAGTACAATCGGCCAGCTAAGAACCAACAGGGGACTTCCAAATGGCAGCAGACGACTATACCGAAGTCGATAAGGCGAAGGATATTCAGGTCCTTCACAGCATGGGCTATGCCCAAGAACTGGAGCGGCGGCTCAGCCGCTTTTCGAATTTCGCGGTTTCCTTCTCGATCATCTGCATCCTGTCCGGCGGCATCAACTCGCTGGCGCAGGCGACCTCGGGCGCCGGCGGCATCGGCGTCGGCATCGGCTGGCTCGTCGGCTGCTTCATCTCACTCACCTTTGCCGTCGCCATGTCGCAGATCAGCTCGGCCTATCCGACGGCCGGCGGCCTCTATCACTGGGGTTCGATCCTGGGCAATCGCGGCACCGGCTGGGTGACGGCCTGGCTCAATCTGCTCGGCCTGATCACCGTGCTCGGCGCCATCAATGTCGGCACCTGGACGTTCTTCCTCGGTGCTTTCGGACCGGCGCTCGGGATCGAGGGCACGCTGACCAACCAGATGATCTTCCTGGTCATCATCACCGGCGCCCAAGCGCTGATCAACCACCTCGGCATCAAGCTGACGGCGAAACTGACCGACTTCTCGGGCTACCTCATCTTCTTCGGCTCGATCCTGATTGCCATCGTCTGCCTGATCTCCGCCGAGACGTGGGATTTCAGCCGTCTCTTCACCTTCCACAACTACTCGGGTGACGCCGGCGGCGGTGTCTGGCCGCAGGTGTCGAATGCCTGGGTTTTCGCGCTCGGCCTGCTGCTGCCGATCTACACGATCACCGGCTATGACGCTTCCGCCCATACCTCGGAAGAGACCATCAAGGCGGCTTCTTCCGTGCCGCGCGCGATGGTCATGTCGGTCATCTGGTCGGCGCTGTTCGGCTACCTGTTCTTGGCCGCCTTCGTGTTGATGATCCCGAACATGGATGACGCCGCCAAGCAGGGCTGGAACGTGTTCTTCTGGGCTTTCGACCAGCGCGTCAGCCCCGGCATCAAGGAGTTCGTCTACCTCGTCGTGTTCCTGGCGCAGCTCCTGTGTGGGCTCGCCACCGTCACCTCGGCCTCGCGCATGATCTTCGCCTTCTCGCGTGACGGCGGCCTGCCCGGTTCATCGGCGCTTTCCAAGGTCAGCCCGACCTACCGCACGCCGGTGGCCGCGATCTGGACGGCCTCGATCCTGTCGGTGCTGTTCGTATGGGGCTCGTCGGTGGTTTCGGTCGCCGGCACCTCGGCCTACACCATCGTGGTGTCCTGCACCGTCATCTTCCTGTTCCTCTCCTTCATCGTGCCTATCGTGCTCGGCATGATGGCCTGGGGAACGCCGAAGTGGGACAAGATGGGGCCGTGGAACATGGGGCGCGGCGTCTTCATGCTGTTCGCCTTCCTGTCGATCGTGTCGATGATCCTGATCTTCGTCATCGGCATCCAGCCGCCGAACGACTGGGCGCTCTACATCACCGTCGGCTTCTTCATCCTGACGGCGATCGTCTGGTTCGCTTTCGAGCGTAACCGCTTCCAGGGTCCGCCGCTGGGCGACATCATCGCGGCGCGCCAGGCGGCGATCAAGGCGGCCGAACAGGCGGTCGGCGAGACCGGCCACTGAACCTTCGCTTCCTGGCCATGGCCGGCGTAACGCCGGCCATGGCTCTCGTTTCTCCCTTCAAATCGACTAGCACTGGAGCGCCAAAGGAATGGCCGGGAATTTCTCGTTCGATCAGTTGAAGAAAGCGGTCTCGAACGGCGAGATCGACACAGTGCTGGCCTGCATCGTCGACATGCAGGGCCGGCTCGCGGGAAAGCGCTTCCTGGCCCAGTATTTCGTCGATTCCGCGCATGGCGAGACGCATGGCTGCAACTATCTGCTCGCCTGCGACATCGATATGGAGCCGGTGCCGGGCTACAAGGCGGCGAGCTGGTCGAAGGGCTATGGCGACTTCGTCATGAAGCCGGACCTGTCGACGCTGCGGCGCATTCCGTGGCTGGAAAAGACGGCGCTGGTCATCTGCGACGTGCTCGACCATCACACGCATGAGGATCTCGGGCACTCGCCGCGCGCGATCCTGAAGAAGCAGGTCAAGCGCCTGCAGGAGCGCGGCTATATCGGCTATTTCGCCTCCGAGCTCGAATTCTACCTGTTCAGCGAGACCTACGAGTCGGCCCGCAAGAAGCACTGGCAGGGGCTCGACAGCGCCTCGCCTTATATCGGCGACTACCAGATCGGCATCACCACCAAGGAAGAAGGCGTCATGCGCCGGCTTCGCAACGAGATGGAGGCGGCCGGCATCCCGATCGAGAATTCCAAGGGCGAGTGGGGCCCCGGTCAGGAAGAGATCAATGTGCGCTACGCCGAAGCGCTCGATATGGCCGACCGCCACGTCATCCTGAAGAACGGCGCCAAGGAGATCGCCGATTCCGAAGGCAAGGCCATCTCCTTCATGGCCAAGTACAATTACGGGCTCGCCGGCAATTCCAGCCACATCCACAATTCGCTGTGGAGCGCCGACGGCAAGACGCCGCTGTTCTTCGACAAAAAGGCCGAATGGACGCTGTCGAGCCTCGGCCAGCAATGGGCGGCCGGCCAGCTCAAATACGCCAAGGAGTTCACTTGGTTCCTGGCGCCCTACATCAACTCCTACAAGCGCTTCCAGGCCGGCACCTTCGCGCCGACCAAGATCATGTGGAGCGAGGACAACCGCACCGCCGGCTTCCGGCTCTGCGGCGAGGGCACGAAAGGCATCCGCATGGAGTGCCGTATCGGCGGCGCCGATTTGAACCCTTATCTGGCCTTCGCGGCGCTGATCGCGTCCGGCCTGGCCGGCATTGACGAGAAGCTGGAATTGCAGAAGCCGTTCGTCGGCGACGCCTACCAGGCTTCGCGGCTGCCGGAGATCCCGAAGACGTTGCGAGACGCCACCGAGACGCTGGCCAAGTCGAAGATGCTGAAGCAGGCCTTCGGCGAGGAGGTGATCGAGCACTATGTGCACACCGCGCGCTGGGAGCAGTTCGAATACGACCGCCGCATTACGGATTGGGAACTGCATCGCGGCTTCGAGAGGTATTAAGGTGTCGCGTTAGCGTCGGCGCTGCCCATCACCCTAACCTCTCCCGTGAGAACGAGGAGAGGGGTAGCCGGCGTTGGAACGCTTCCCTTTTCCCCGTTCCTACACAGGGAGAAGGTGCCGGCAAGCGGATGAGGGCAGGCCATACGCATATCAATTGTTGCAAAATTGCGAGGACTTATAAAATGACCGAAACGGTCAAACTGAAATCCCCCGTCGACGGCTCGATCTATGCCGAGCGGCCGGTCGCTAGCGACCAGGCGATCAACGCGGCGGTCGAGCGCGCCAGGGCGGCGCAGGAGAAATGGGCCGAGACGCCGGTCATCGAGCGCGGCAAATACATGCTGGCGATGCTCGAGGCGCTGGTCGCCATGACCGACGAGATCGTGCCGGAGATCGCCTGGCAGATGGGGCGGCCGGTGCGCTATGGCGGCGAGTTCGGCGGCGTTAAGGAACGCACCAACTACATGGTCGAGATCGCCGAACAGGCACTCAAGCCGGTCGTGGCCTCGAACCCGAAGGAGGGTTTTCGACGCTATGTAAAGAAAGTGCCGCTCGGCGTCGTGTTGGTGATCGCGCCTTGGAACTATCCCTATCTCACCGCCGTCAACACCATCGTGCCGGCGTTGATGGCCGGCAGCGCCGTCATCCTCAAGCATGCGGCACAGACGTTGCTCGTCGGCGAACGCTTGCAGCAGGCTTTCGACAGAGCGGGGTTGCCCAAGGGGCTGTTCCAGAACCTCGTCATGAACCATGCCCAGACCGAGAAGCTGCTCGGCTCCGGCAAGATCGACCATGTCAACTTCACCGGATCGGTGGGCGGCGGCCGCGCCATCGAGAAGGCGGCGGCCGGCACCTTCATGACGCTCGGTCTCGAGCTCGGCGGCAAGGATCCGGCCTATGTGCTGCCCGACGCCAAGCTGGACCATGCGGTCGCCAATCTTGTCGACGGCACCTTCTACAATTCCGGCCAGTGCTGTTGCGGCATCGAGCGCGTCTATGTGCACGAGAAGGTCTATGACGCGTTCGTCGAAGGTTTCGTCGCCGAGACGAAGAACTATGTCGTCGGCAATCCGCTGGAACAGGCGACGACAATGGGCCCGATGGCGCAGGCGCGCTTCGCCGACCTGATCCGCGAGCAGAAGGCCGAGGCGCTGCGCAAAGGCGCGACCGCGCATATCAACATGAAGGTCGAGAACGATAGGGCCGGCTCGCCCTATCTGGCGCCGGAAGTGCTGACCAATGTCGACCACCAGATGAGCGTCATGCGCGAGGAGAGTTTTGGGCCGATCGTCGGCATCATGAAGGTGCGCAACGACGAGGAGGCGATAGCGCTGATGAACGACAGCCCCTATGGGCTGACCGCGTCGATCTGGACACGCGACACCGAGCGCGCCATCGCCATCGGCGACCGCGTCGAGACCGGCACCGTGTTCATGAACCGCTGCGACTATCTCGACCCGGCGCTGGTCTGGACCGGCGTCAAGGACACGGGCAAGGGCGCGGCGCTCTCGGCCATCGGCTACGACAATCTGACCCGCCCGAAATCCTACCACCTGCGCGAAGCGATCTGACCTTTCGAAAGACAAAAAATGTCCAAGCTGATCTCCAAATGGAACTATCCCACCACCGTCCGCTTCGGCGCCGGGCGCATCAAGGAATTGCCTGATGTCCTCAATGCGACGGGCATCAAGCGGCCGCTCTTCGTCACCGATCCGGGCCTTGCGAAGCTGCCCGTCGTCGCCTCGACGCTGAAGATCCTCGACGATGCCAAGATCCCATACGGCGTCTTCTCGGAGGTGAGGCCTAACCCGGTCGAGTCCAATCTCACCGCCGGCATCGCGGTGTTCAAGAAGGGGAAGCATGACGGCGTCATCGCCTTCGGCGGCGGCTCCGCGCTCGACCTCGGCAAGCTCATCGCCTTCCAGGCCGGGCAGACACGGCCCGTTTGGGATTTCGAGGATATCGGCGACTGGTGGACCCGGGCAAATTCGGACGTGATTGCGCCGATCGTCGCGGTGCCGACCACGGCGGGCACGGGGTCCGAGGTTGGCCGCGCCGGCGTCATCACCAATGAGGAGACCCACACCAAGAAGGTCATCTTCCATCCGAAGCTTCTGCCGGCGATCGTCATTGCCGACCCGGAACTGTCTGTCGGCATGCCGCCCTTCATCACCGCCGGCACCGGCATGGACGCGCTGGCGCACTGCCTCGAAGCTTATTGCGCGCCGGGCTATCACCCGATGGCCGACGGCATCGCCGTGGAAGGCATCCGACTGGTGTTCGAGAACCTGCCGAAGGCCTTCGCCAACGGCAAGGATCTGGTCGCGCGCGCCCATATGATGAGCGCGGCGGCCATGGGCGCCACCGCTTTCCAGAAGGGGCTGGGGGCCATCCATTCGCTGTCGCATCCGATCGGCGCGCTGTACGACACCCATCACGGCATGACCAATGCGGTGTTCATGCCCTATGTGCTGGCTTTCAACCGGGAGGCGATCGAGGATCGTATCGCACGGCTCGCCGCCTATTGCGGCATCAAGGGCGGCTTCGACGGCTTCGCCAAGGCCATCATCAAGCTGCGCAAGGAGCTCAAGGTGCCGCACGCGCTGCCCGGCCTGATCAAGGGGCTCGACATGGACAAGAAGCGCAAGACCCTGATCGCCGATATGGCCTTGGTCGACCCGACCGCCGGCGGCAACCCCGTGAAGCTCACCAAGAAAGCGGCGCTGACGCTGCTCGAAAATGCCATCGCCGGCTCCGTCTGAGAGCCGGCTTTCAAGACCAAAAGTTGAAGAAGGGAACACTCGAGGAAAGGGAGAAGGGTCAAAAATCAAGACAGCTAACCATTAGCCGGAAAATTAAGCGCGGGCTAATTGCTACAGTCCCTTAAAAAGAGTTAACTTTTTTCGCTGTGGGGCTCCGGTTTCAAAAAGCCTTCATCTGGCTGTCACACGAAAACGATACCCGCATCGCAGGCGCTTAACCGCGCCAGTTCAACGGAGAGAACACATGTTCAAGTTCACGGGGAAAGTGCTTTCCCTCTCGGCCGCGGCGCTCTTCGCGTCGACGATGATTTCGTCCGCGGATTCGCTGGACGATCTCGTCAAGGCCGCGAAGGCTGAAGGCCAGCTCACCACCATCGCGCTTCCGCATGACTGGTGTGGCTATGGGGCAGTGATCGACGGTTTCAAGGCTAAGTATCCGGGGATCACCATCAACGAGCTCAATCCGGACGCCGGTTCCGGCGACGAGGTCGAGGCGATCAAGGCCAATAAGGACAATAAGGGCCCGCAGGCGCCCGATGTCATCGACGTCGGCCTTTCGTTCGGCCCGACCGCCAAGAAAGACGGGCTGCTGTTGCCCTACAAGGTGTCGACCTGGGACTCGATCCCGGACAGCGCTAAGGATGCCGACGGCGCCTGGTACGGCGACTATTACGGCGTGCTCTCCTTCCAGGTGAACAAGGATCTGGTCAAGGAATCGCCGACCGACTGGGCTGATCTCCTCAAGCCGGAATTCGCCAACTCGGTCGCGCTCGCCGGTGATCCGCGCGCTTCGAACCAGGCCATCCAGGCGGTCTACGCTGCCGGCCTTTCCGGTGGCGCCGCCGCTGGGGAAGCCGCAGGCACCGCTGGCTTGGATTACTTCAAGAAGCTCAACGCCGCCGGCAATTTCGTGCCGGTCATCGGCAAGACGGCGACGCTGGCCCAAGGCCAGACGCCGATCCTCGTCACCTGGGACTACAACGCGCTTTCGGGCCGCGACACGCTGAAGGGCAATCCGCCCGTCGACGTCATCGTGCCGAAGACGGGCGTTGTCGCGGGCGTCTACGTGCAGGCGATCAGCGCTTTCGCGCCGCATCCGAATGCTGCGAAGCTGTGGATGGAATACCTCTACTCCGACGAAGGCCAGATCGGCTGGCTGAAGGGCTATTGCCATCCTATCCGCTTCAACGATCTCGCCAAGAACGGCAAGATCCCGGCGGACGTGCTGGCCAAGCTGCCGCCGGCGGAATCCTATGCTTCCGCCGTGTTCCCGACGCTCGACGAGCAGGGCAAGGCCAAGGAAACCATCACCAAGAATTGGGACGCCGTCGTCGGCGCCAATGTGAAGTAACAGCGTGATATCGGCCGGGCGGCCATGGTCGCCCGGCCGCGTTCCAGCACGGTAACCGGCGCATGACCGATCTCTCGCTATCCAACAAGGCAATTGCGGGAAACACCGCGCCGCCAGCCGAGGCGCGAAGCCTGCGGCTGCCGACGCAGTGGCTTGGCGTCACGCCTTTCTTCGTCTTCGCCGTGATGTTCCTGATCCTGCCCACGCTCTATCTGATGCTGGGCGCTTTCCAGAACGAGGCGGGCGAATTCACCTTCGCCAACATCGTAGCGCTCTTCTCGGCCAACATCGTTGCCGCTTACTGGATCTCGATAAAGGTCAGCCTGGCGTCATCGCTGATCGGCGCCTTCGCAGGCCTCGCCATCGCCATCGCCATTGTGCGCGGCGGGCTGCCCAACTGGATACGTTCGGCGACGCTCACCTTCTCCGGCGTCGCATCCAATTTCGCGGGCGTGCCGCTCGCCTTCGCCTTCATCGCGACGCTTGGGCGGCTCGGTCTCGTCACGGTGCTGCTCAACACGCTGGTTGGCCTGAACCTCTATGCGCATGGCTTCAACCTGCTGTCATTCTGGGGATTGACGATCACCTACGTCTATTTCCAGATCCCGTTGATGGTGGTCATCATCGTGCCGGCCATCGACGGCTTGAAACGCGAATGGGGCGAGGCCGCCGCGACGCTCGGCGCCACCCAGGCGCAATATTGGCGCATGGTGGTCATTCCGGTGCTTTGGCCGAGCTTCCTTGGCACTGTCATCCTGCTCTTCGCCAACGCCTTCGGAGCGATTGCAACCGCCTACGCGCTGACCGGCTCGTCGCTCAACATCGTTCCGATCCTGCTCTATGCGCAGATCCGCGGCGACGTGCTGCATAATGCCCATCTCGGCTACGCCATTGCCTTCGGCATGATCTTCATCACCGGGCTTGCCAACATCTTCTACATCTGGTTCCGGACGCGCTCGGAGAGGTGGCTGAAATGAAATCCGGCAGGTTCTGGGCCTGGTTCGTCTTCCTCTTGGGCGCGGCCTATTTCTTCATCCCGCTGATCGCGACGATCGAGTTCTCGCTGCGCATGCGGCGCGGCGTCTATTCCTTCGACGCTTACAAGGTGGTGCTGGGCGACAGCCAGTTCCAGGCGACCTTCATGTTCTCGGTGATCGTTGCCGTCTTCACCATCCTGCTCGGTGTGCTGATCGTGGTGCCCACGGCCTATTGGATCCGTCTGCGCCTGCCGCAGCTCAGGCCGATCGTGGAATTCATTACGCTGCTGCCGCTGGTGATCCCGGCGATCGTCATCGTCTTCGGCTATATCCGGATGTACGGCTCGAATTCACCGCTGCCGTTCCTGGGGTCGAATTTGGGAGCGAACGCGTTGCTGGTGATCGGCTACGCCGCGCTTGCGCTGCCTTATATGTACCGCGCCGTCGACACCGGCCTTCGCACCATCGACGTGCGCACGCTCACGGAGGCAGCGCAGATCCTGGGCGCCGGCTGGGGCACGATCATCGCCCGGGTCATTCTGCCAAATGTGCTGATCGCTGTATTGTCAGGCGCGTTCCTCACCTTTGCGATCGTCATCGGCGAGTTCACGATGGCCAGCCTACTCAACCGCCCGGCTTTCGGCCCCTATCTGCAGAATTTGGTCGCCAACCGCGCCTATGAACCGGCAGCGCTGTCGATCATCGCCTTCGTAATAACATGGGGCTGCATGTCACTGATTCAGATACTGTCGCGCTTCGCGCCGAAATCGGCGAGCCGCCCCAATTGAGCGAAAAGCACTGAAAGAAAAAGCCATGGCCGAGCCGTTCCTCTCCATTCAGCATGTGCGAAAATCCTTCGGCGCCACGACTGTGGTCGAGGATTTCAATCTCGATGTCGCGCCCGGCGAGTTCGTCTCCTTCCTTGGCCCATCGGGCTGCGGCAAGACGACGGTGCTGCGCATGGTCGCCGGCTTCGAGGAGCCCTCGGCCGGTAAGATCGTCGTCGGCGGCAAGGACATCACCAGGCTGAAACCCAACCAGCGCAATGTCGGCATGGTGTTCCAGGCCTATGCTTTGTTCCCGAACCTGACCGTGGCGCAGAACATCGCCTTCGGGTTGAAGGTGGGCGGCATGGCGAAGCCGGACGCGGACAGGCGCGTTGCTGAAATGCTTGACATGATAAAGCTGCCGCAAATGGCCGACCGCTATCCCTACCAGCTTTCCGGCGGCCAGCAGCAGCGCATCGCATTGGCCCGCGCCATTGCGCCGAAGCCGAAGCTGTTGCTGCTCGACGAGCCGCTGTCGGCGCTCGACGCCAAGGTACGCGTGTCGCTGCGCGAGGAAATCCGTTCGATCCAGAAGAAGCTCGGCATCACCACCATCTTCGTCACACATGACCAGGAAGAGGCGCTGTCGATCTCAGACCGCATCGCGGTGATGTATGGCGGCAGGGCCGAGCAGGTCGGCACGCCGTTCGAGATCTACAACCGGCCGGCAACCAAGTTCGTCGCCAATTTCGTCGGCACGCTCAACGTGCTGGAGGGCAAGGTCACGGACGCCGCCTCGGGCAAGGTGCAGGTAAACAGCCAGGAAGTCTCGCTCAAGGGCAAGCTCAACGGGTCTAAGTCCGGCGACACGCTGTCGCTCGCCCTGCGGCCGGAAGCGATTTCGCTGGGGCGGCAGCCCGGCCATGACGCCAGCCTGTCGGGCGAGATCGCCGAAGTGCATTTCCTCGGCTCGGTCATCCGCGTGCGCGTCGGCATCGGCGGCAACACGGTGTCGCTCGACACCTTCAACAATTCCACGACGCCGCCGCCGGTCGTCGGCGACAAGGCGGACATTTCGTTTTCGTCGGGCGATATGCTGGTCCTGCACTAGGCTGTGTCGATATTCAGGTGAGGCCGGCCTGCAAATGGCGGTCTCCTGCGCTTCTGGCCTGACAAATCAAAGGTATCCTAGCTCGAGGTACTGCCAAGCCTCGTGTTTCATCGTTACGATGAGCCATGGCCCTCTTCGAGCTCACCCTCATCCTGCTTCTGATCGCCGTCGCGCTGACGGCGCTGTCGCGCCATCTCGAGATACCCTATCCGTCGCTGCTGGCGCTTGCAGGCGTTGCGCTGGCCTTCGTGCCGGGCGCACCAACGATCGAGATCGATCCGGAACTGGCGCTGGCGCTGTTCATCGCGCCGGTGCTTCTCGATGCCGCCTATGACACCTCGCTGCGCGACTTGAAGCGCTACCGGCTGTCGCTGCTGCTTTTGGCGCTCGGCGCAGTCGTCTTCACCACTTTGGTCGTGGCCTTTGTCGGCTGGAAGATGGCTGGGCTGCCGATCGCCGCGGCGATCGCGTTGGGCGCCATCGTCGCCCCGCCGGACGCGGTAGCGGCAAGCGCCGTGCTCAGCCAATTCAAGGTGCCGCACCGCATCACGGCCATCCTGCAGGGCGAGAGCCTGCTCAACGACGCCACCGCGCTGCTGATCTACCGGATATCGGTTTCGGCGGCCATCGGCTCGGTCATGCTTAAGGACGCAGTGCCCGTCATCCTGCTTGCGACGGTCGGCAGCGTCGTCGCCGGCTATGTGTTCGGCCGAGTGTCGCTGCTCGCGCTGACGCGCATCGAGGATGCGGCAAGCAGCACCGTGGTGCAGTTCGCCGGAACCTTCGCGGTCTGGATCATTGCCGACAAGCTCGGCCTCTCGGCGATCATCACCATCGTCGTCTATGCCATCACCATCGCGCGCACCGCGCCGCGCCGGATGTCGGCGAGACGCCGCGTCAGCACCTATTCGGTCTGGGAATCGGCGGTGTTCGTGCTCAATGTCCTGGCTTTCGTGCTGATGGGGCTGCAGGCTCGATCGATCGTCGGCCGGCTCTCCGGCGACGGGCAAGGCGAGGCCTTTCTCTTCGCCGCGACCGTGCTGGGCGTCGTCATCGTTGCGCGTCTCGTCTGGGTGATGGGTTACGTTGCGGTGATAAGGCAGTTCAGGCGTTTCGACGGCGAAGGGCAGAAGCGGGATGCGCCGACGTTTCGCGGCGCGGTGCTTGTCGGCTGGTGCGGCATGCGCGGGCTGGTGACGCTGGTGGTGGCGATCGCGTTGCCCGCCGACTTTCCCGGCCGCGACCCGATCGTGCTGGCGGCGTTCGCCGTCGTGCTCGGAACGCTTGTGCTGCAGGGCATGAGCCTGAAGCCGCTGCTGCGCCGGCTCAACTTCGAGCGGGATACCTCGATCGACCGCGAAGTGGCCGAGGCCCGGGTAGCCATCATGCAGGCGGCGCTTGATGTGCTGAGCCGCAAGACCTCGTCCGCTGCCGCTGTCGTGCGCGAGCAATACGAGGCGCAACGCCGAATCGCCGAAAATCCGGACGATGCCCAAGCCGCCACCGAATACGACCGGTTGCGTCTTTATGCGATCAAGCGGCAGCGTGACAGACTGGAGGAGCTTCGCAGCAACGGCACGATCGGCGACGAGGCCTATCACCGGCTGGAAGAGGAGATCGACTGGTCGGAACTGGCGGCGGCCCCCGCCGGAAGCTTCCAGCCGCTCACCACCTGACGGATTTCAGCGAAAGCGTGGGCGGTTGCGGTCGGCGATTCACCGCAGCGCCTGCCCCGGGATTGCGTCAGCACAGGGAGATAGAGCGGTTCGCCTCCGTGGGACAGCGAAACGGTGTGTCGAACGTGGTTCGCAGGCACCATTGGACTATTCCGCTCGTCCTCGCGGTCCATTGAAACGCTGACGGCGAGGGGCTACTGCGATCCTCATAAGTGAGCCGGTTAATCAATGAAGCTGATCAGCTACAACATCCAGTATGGCTACGGCAGCGACGGGCGCTACGATCTTTCGCGGTGCGCAAGGCTGGTGGACGGCGCCGACATCATTGCGCTGCAGGAGGTCGAGCGGCATTGGCTGCGCACCAATGAGGACGACCAGCCCGAGATCCTGTCCAGGCTGTTGCCCGGCTATTACTGGGCCTATGGCCCCGCCTTCGACATGGACGCCAGCGACAAGCGCGACGGTCGCGTCGTCAACCGCAGGCGGCAGTTCGGCACGATGGTGCTGTCGAAGCTGCCGATCGTCTGGTCGCGGCTGCATGCGCTGCCGATGCACCGCACGCTGAGACCGCTCACACCCGCAACGCGGCGCTGGAATGCATGATCCGCACGCCGGCTGGGCCAGTGCGGGTGCTTTCCCTGCATCTGGCGCATATCGCGGCCGAGGAGCGGCTGGAGCAAATCGACTATCTGCTTGGCGAGCATCGTCGAGCGCCATCCGACGGCGGCCCGTGGAGCGGCGCCGACGACGAGCCCCAGCGCAACTGGTCGAACGGCCAGGCGGAGCCCGAAAACCCCCAGGCGGCGATCTGGCTTGGCGATTTCAACATGGAGGCGGGCAGCGTCGAATACCGGCGTATTACCGGCAGCATACCGTATCATCCCGGCGCCGCTTATATCGACGGGTTCGTCGATGCTGCTGCCGTCGCCAGGGAGCCCGGACCGGATTTCCATACGCATGAAAAGATTCTCGACGGCAGACTGGCAAAACGCCGGCTCGACCATTGCTTCGTCGGCGGCATGCTGGCCGGGCGTGTGCGTTCGGTAACGGCGGATGTCGGCGAGGTGGCATCCGACCATTTTCCGCTGAGCATCGATATCGACCTGGAAACGCCGGGCATCGGCCCAAGTCTGGCGGGCAGGTGAGGCGGGGCATGACGCTTTTCGTCTTCCTGGCGGTGCTCTCGGCGGCTGCCATGCACGCGATCTGGAACGCGCTGGTCAAGGTGCATCTCGACCGCTTCCTGTCGATCACGCTGATGACGCTCGGCATGGGCGCCGCGGCGCTCGTGGTGCTGCCATTCGTCGAAGTGCCGAAGGCCGAGGTCTGGCCATTCATCCTCGCCTCGGTCTTCTTCCACATGGGCTACCGGACATTCCTGATCGGCGCCTACAAAGCGGGCGATTTCGCCCAAACCTATCCGCTGGCGCGCGGCACCGCACCGCTGCTCTCGGCGCTCGGCGGCATCGTGCTCGTCGGCGAGGTGCCTGCCCCGTTCGCCATACTCGGCATCGTGCTTTTGTCGGCAGGTACGCTGGTCATGTCGTTTCGCGGCGGCGCGCATCTGGAAAAGTTCAATCTGCGCGCCGTCGGCTTCGCGCTTGGCACATCGATCTTCATCGCCAGCTACACGCTGTCCGACGGCAGCGGCGCGCGGCTTGCGGCGACCGCGACGAGCTACGCCGCCTGGCTGTTCGTCTGCGATGCGGCGTGGGCGCTCGTGCTGTGCATTGCCTTTCGCGGACCGCAATCGCTTCAGGTGCTGGCCCGCGATTGGAAGGCGGGCCTGTTCACCGGCGTGCTCAGCGGCGCGGCCTACTGGATCGTGATGTGGGCGATGACCAAGGCGCCGATCGCCTCTGTCGCGTCGCTGCGCGAAACCTCGATCTTGTTCGCCATGCTGATCTCGGTGCTGGCGCTGGGCGAGAAGATGACGGCCTGGCGCGCCACGGCCGCGCTCGGCATCGTCGCCGGCGTCGTCGCGCTGAGAATGGGTTGATTGCCATTCACCCGAACACGGTCATCACCTCGCCGCGCTTCTCGGGGCTGAAGCGGATGACCACGATGATGCAGACTGCAACCACGCCGGCAAACAGCGCCAGCGCGTAACCGTAGCTGCCGCCCGGCGCTTCGGCGATGCCGGCCTGATAGGGGCCGCCATAGGAAGCAGCCAGATTGCCGGCCTGATAGATGAAGCCGGGCAGCGTCGCCCGCACGGAGCCCGGCGACAATTCGTTGAGATGCACGGGGATGACGCCCCAGGCGCCTTGCACGGCCACCTGCATGATGAAGGCGCCGATCGCCAGCATGAAGGGCGTGGTCGTATAGGCCCAGAGCGGGATCGCCGGGAGGGCGATCACGCAGGCCAACGTGATGGCGTTGATGCGACCGATCTTCTCCGACAGCGCGCCGAAGGCCAGGCCGCCGACAATGGCGCCGATGTTGGCGACGATGGTTATCCAACTCACCGTGTGCGGATCGAAGCCGTGCTGCTTCTTCAGGAAGGTCGGGTAGAGGTCCTGCGTGCCATGGCTGAAGAAGTTGAAGAACATCATCAGCACCACGGCATAGAGGGCGATGCCCCAGTGCTTCCGCAGCGTTTCGAGAAGACCGGGCCGTGCCTGCGAACGGCCTTCGACGAAAGCAGGCGATTCCGGCACATGCGAACGGATGAACAGCACGATCAGCGCCGGCATGAAGCTCAAGAGGAACATGGCGCGCCAGCCGAAGGTGAAATCGCCGATCTTCTGCCCATAGAGCAGACCGTAGACCACAGCGGCCAGGAGGTAGCCGGCGGGATAGCCGCATTGCAGGATCCCGGAGATCATGCCGCGCGCGCCGGGCGGGATGGACTCCATGGCAAGCGAGCTGCCCAAGCCCCATTCGCCGCCCATGGCGATGCCGAACAGGGCGCGCAACGCCAGGAATATGCCGAGGTTGGGCGAGAAGGCGGCCAAGGCGCCGATCACCGAATAGCTGACGATGTTCAGCATCAGGATTGGCTTGCGGCCATATCTATCGGCAAGCATGCCGAAGAAGAACGCGCCGATAAAGCGTGTGGCCAAGGTCAAGAACAGCGCCTTGGAGACGGCCGGGACATCAGTCTGGAATTCAGCGGCAATATCGGTGAGCAGGAAAGTCAGAAGGAAGAAATCAAATGCGTCGAGCGTCCAGCCCAGAAAGGACGCGACTACGGTTTTCTTCTGCTCGCTGGTGAGATTCAAGGCGGTGCTCCTTTTGTATCCCCAAAAGGAGCGATATGTTCCACGGCGGGCAAAAGAGAACGGGACGGCTGCCGGTTTTAAGCCGGTAAGCGGTCACATTTGCGTCACCTCGAGATCGATGACCATCAGCCCCTCGGTGCCGCCTTCAAGCGCGGCGACAAGGCGGGCGCCGGCGCGCTGATGCGCTTCATGCACGAGATAGGCATCCCGGCGGGCGGCATCGCGGAAATCGATGGTGAAGCCATGCGTGAAGCCGCGCGAGAACGGCTCGGGGCTGACATTGGCGCTAAAATGCACCTTGCCCATGCCGTCGATGACGGCGCGCAGCGCTTCGAGGTCGGTATGGATCGCCGCGCGCTCGGTTTCAGGAACGTCGTCGCGAAAGCGGACAAAGACGCAATGCCGGATCATCGTTTTCTCCTCAAGCCGCCTGATTGCCCTTGAACACGGCCGGCGGTAGCGGCTCGCGGCCTAGGATGAGATCGGCGCCCTTTTCGCCAACCATGATGGTCGGCGCATTGGTGTTTGAGGAGGGGACGCGCGGCATCACGGAGGCGTCGCAGACGCGCAGGCCCTCGATGCCGCGCAGCCTGAGATCGGGCTTCACTACCGCCATCGCATCATGGCCCATGCGGCAGGTGCCGACAGGATGATGATCGGTTTTCGAGGTGCGGCAGGCATAGTCGAACAGGTCTGCGTCGCTCTGCAGGTTTGGACCCGGAAGCACCTCGCGCAACACATAGGGCTGCAGCGCCTTCTGCCGCATGATCTCGCGCGCCAGCCTGAGACCCTTGATCGACATATCGCGGTCATACGGATCGGACCAGTAGTTCGGATCGATCAGCGGATGGTCGGCCGGATCGGCGCTGTTCAACCGCACCGTGCCGCGCGAACGTGGGCGCAGGAAGGCGGAGTTCAGCGTCACGCCCGGGTTCTTCAGCTTCTCGACGCCGGCCTCAATGCCGGAGCCGAGGCCGAGATGGAACTGGATGTCGGGCGAGGCGGCGGTCGGGTCGGCGTACCAGAAGCCGCCGGTCTCGAACAGGCTCGAGGCGACCGGACCCTTCTTGAGCAAGAGGTACTGCAGCCCGGCCCACAGCGTGCGGTGCAGCTTTGCGTAGTTGTCGTAGGTGTGGTCGCCGGTGCATTCGGCGATGACGAACAGGTCGAGATGGTCCTGCATGTTGGAGCCGACGCCTGGCAAGTCATGCACCGGCGTGACGCCGACCGATTTCAGGTGATCCGCCGGGCCGATGCCCGATTGCATCAGGAGCTTGGGCGAACCGATCGCGCCTGACGAGACGATCACCTCGCGTTCGGCGCGCAGGATGGTCTTTTCGCCACCTGGCTTGTCGACGATCTCGACGCCGATGGCCCGGCCTTTCTCGATGACCACGCGGGTGACGAGCACGTCCGTCCTGACCGTCAGGTTCTTGCGGGCGCCGATCGGCTTCAGATAGGCGACGGAGGCCGATGAGCGCCGCGCATTCTTTTGGGTCAGTTGATAGTAGCCGACGCCCTCCTGGCTGGCGCCATTGAAGTCCGGGTTGAAGGGTATGCCCATTTCCTGGCCAGCGCGGAAATAGGCCTCGCAGATGGGCAGCGGCGAGATCGGATTGGAGACGCCGAGCGGACCCTGGTCGCCATGGAAATCGTTGGCGAAGCGCTGGTTGTTCTCGGCGCGCTTGAAATAGGGCAGCACGTCGCGATAGCCCCAGCCGGCGAGCCCCTCTTCCTTCTCCCAGGCGTCGTAGTCGCGGGCGTTGCCGCGCGTGTAGATCTGGGCGTTGATCGACGAGCCGCCGCCGACGACCTTGGCTTGCGTGTACCAGAAGACGCGGTCCTTCATGTTTCTCTGCGGCACGGTCGACCAGCCCCAGGAGGCGATGCCCTTGGTCATCTTGGCGAAGCCCGCCGGCATGTGGATCAGCGGATGCCAATCCTTGCCGCCGGCTTCCAGCAGCAGGACGGAATTGCCCGGATCCTCGCTCAACCGGTTGGCGAGAACGCAGCCGGCCGGACCGGCGCCAACAATGATGTAGTCAGCCATTGTTCCTCACAAGCGTGGCACCGAGAGCGCGCCGTCGATATCGATGACCGATCCGGTTGAAAAGCCGAATTTTCCAGAGGCGAGCGCCGCAACCACGGCGCCGATGTCGGCGGCTTCGCCCCAGCGTTTTGCCGGCACGAGGCCACCTTCGATCAGCGCGTCATATTTGGCGGAGACACCAGCGGTCATATCGGTGCGGATGATGCCCGGCCGTACCTCGAACACGCCGATGTTCTCGGGCGCGAGCCGCAGCGCCAGATTCTTCATCCACATCGAAAGGCCGGCTTTGGAAATGCAGTAGTCGGCGCGCTCCGGCGAAGCCATTTCGGCGCTGACCGAAGTGATGGTGATGATCGACCTGGCAACGGTTGCGGGTGTCGCCAGCATAGCCTTGGCGGCGGCCTGGCTGAGGAACACCGTGCCGCGCAAATTGATATTCAGCGCGCGGTCGAAATTCTCCGGCTTCAGCTCCAGCAGGTCGCCGCGCACAACAGCGCCGATGCCGGCATTGTTGACCAGGCAATCGATGCGACCGAAGGCGCGCGTAGCGGAGTCGATCAGTTTCGAATGGTCGGCGAGATCGGCGATATCGCAGCGCGCGTAGGCGAATTTCGCGGCGTGCGCGGTGATCTTTTCAGGCAGTCCGTCAGCGGGTTTCTCGGTAAGATCGGCTACCAGAATGTCGAAGCCGGCATCCGCCAATGCCTCTGCGCAAGCGAGCCCGATGCCGCGCGCGCCGCCGGTGACGATGGCTGCCGGGCGAGTCATGCCGCAAGCTCCGTCTTGCGGATGTGGTCAGCCACGCGCAGCGCCTGCGCCGCGATCGACAAGGCCGGATTGACCGCGGCGGAGGTCGGCAGGAAGCCGCCGTCGACGACGAACAGGTTTTGATGATCCCAGGCGCGGCACAAGGGATCGAGCGGCGAGGTGGCCGGATCGTTGCCCATCTTCACCGTGCCGCATTGATGCGAGGGCGTGCGTTTGTCGAAGGGGCGCGACAGAACGATCGGATAGCCGCAGGCGCGCAGGTTCTCACGCATTACTTTCGTGAGGCCTTCCAGCGACTGCATGTTGGAGCGCCGCCACTGCATGACGATCTCCTTACCGTCGACCATGATGCGGCTTTCGGGATCGGGCAGGTCCTCGCACATCAGGTACCAGTCGACGGCATGGCTGGCCATGAAGTCGAGCACGAACTTCGGCATCGTCTTCACATTGGCCTTGAGCATGTTGCCGTCGATCTTGCCGAGCAACTGCACATTGCCGAGCGGCTTGCCGCCCTTGCCGTCCGACAGATAGTAATCGTTGAGCATCAGCGTCTTCTGGTAGACGCTGTCGTTGCGGCGGCGCGGATCGATCGCCAGCATGGCGCTCGAATTGTGATTCATGAAATTGCGCCCGACCTGGTCGGAGCTGTTGGCGAGGCCTTTGCCTTTCGCCGAGGGCGAGCGCAGCAGGATGGCGGCCGAGTTGATCGCGCCGGCGGAGAGGATGACGAGCTTCGGCGACAACGTCATCTGCGCGCCGTTCTGGGTGTAGTGGATGGCGGCGATCGACTTGCCGTCCGGCGCGGTTTCGAGCCAGTCGACATGGGCGCCGGTTTCGAGGCGGATGTTCGGATCCGTCAGCGCCTCGGCCAGCGGGCCGGTCTGCGCGTCGATCTTGCCCTGGCCGGTGTTGGGAAAGGCGTCCCAGCCGGTCCTGCCTTCCTTCAGCCAGGTCTCAATGTCGACGCCGAGCGGCAGCGAAGCGGGATGCAAACCGAGACCTTTCAACTCGGCGCGGGCACGCGCGATCGGCGGCTCGTCGGGCACCGGCTTGAAGGCGTAGGGGACCGAATGGAACGGCTCGGTCGGGTCCTCGCCGAGGCTGCCGCGCACGCGAAACAACTGCTCGGCCTTCGAGTACCACGGCTCGAATTCGTCATAGGAAAATGGCCAGGCCGGCGAGACGCCGCCGAAATGCTCGAGCTCGGAGAAATCCTCCTTGCGATAGCGGATCAGCACCGCGCCGAAGAATTTCGAATTGCCGCCGACATAGTAGTAATTGCCGGGGTTGAAGGCAGCACCGCCGGCCTCGCGCCACATCTCCTTTGGCCGGTAATGCTCGTCGAGGAAGATCGAGCGCGTCGAGCGCGCATGCGGTGTCGCGGGCAGCGGCTCGCCGCGCTCCAGGATCAGGATGGAGGCGCCGCAGCCGGCCAAGCCGGAGGCGATCGTGGCGCCGCCGATGCCGGAGCCGATGATGACGATATCCGGGTTTGTCATGGTTCTTTGTTTTGATGCATGTCGTTGCCCCAAAACCGGACCCACTTTTGGGTGACATGCATCAGAGGATGCGCTTCTCGGTCGCCGGGTCGAAGAACACCGCCTTGCTGAGGTTGAAGGCCAAGGGCGTGCTGGTGCCGGGCTGGATCCTGGCATCGGCCCTGAGCCGAGCGACGACACCCTTGCCGCCGAGATTGGTGACCGCGAACGTGTCGGAGCCGGCCGGCTCCACCACCTCGATGTGACAGTCGGCGGTGGCGATCTCGGATCCGTTGCGCTCGGCACCTTCCGGGTCGGTCAGCGCTTCGGGGCGGACGCCGAAGATGACCTGCTTGTCCTTGAAGGCCGCAAGGCCGGCGGGGGCGCCTGGCATCGGCAGCACGATCGGCTGGCGCGACTCGCGGTCCAGCACCACCGAAAGCCCGGCGCCATTGCCGTCGATCTTGGCCGGGATCAGGTTCATCGCCGGCGAGCCCATGAAGTCGGCGACGAAGATGTTGATCGGGTTGTTGTAGATCTCGGCCGGCGTGCCGAATTGCTGCACCTCGCCGTCGCGCATCACCGCGATCTTGGTCGCCAGCGTCATAGCCTCGATCTGGTCGTGTGTGACATAGACGATCGTGGTGCCGGTAGTGGCATGCAGGCGCTTGATCTCGATGCGCATGTCGACCCGCAGCTTGGCGTCGAGGTTGGAAAGCGGCTCGTCGAACAAGAAGAGTTTCGGGTCGCGCACCAGCGCCCGGCCCATGGCGACGCGCTGGCGCTGACCGCCGGAGAGCTGGCTAGGCTTGCGGTTGAGCAGGTGGCCGATCTGCAGGATCTTGGCGACCTTGTCGATCGCCGCCTGGCGCTCCGCTGCAGGCACGCCGCGCATTTCCATACCGAAGGCGATGTTTCCGGCAACCGTCATGTTGGGGTAGAGCGCGTAGCTCTGGAACACCATGGCGATGTCGCGCTTCGAAGGGTGCAGATCGTTGATGGCGCGACCATCGACGCGGATCTCGCCCTCGGTGATCTGCTCTAGCCCGGCGATGGTGTTGAGCAAGGTGGACTTGCCGCAGCCGGACGGGCCGACCAGCACCAGGAAGCCGCCCTTTTCGAGCTCGACATTGATGCCCTTCAGGATCTCGACGCTCCCGAAGCGCTTCTTCAGCCCATCAATTTCCAGAAAAGCCATGGTCGGTTCCTTCAGAAAGAGATCAGCCCTTGACCGCGCCGGCCATCAGCCCGCGCACGAAATAGCGGCCGGCGACGACATAGACGATAAGGGTGGGGAGCGCGGCGATCATCGCCGCGGCCATGTTGACGTTGTATTCGACGACACCGGTCGAAGTGTTGACGACATTGTTCAGCGCCACCGTCATCGGCATCACGTCGCCGGAGCCGGCATAGGCGGAAGCGAACAGGAAATCATTCCAAATGTTGGTGAACTGGTAGATGACCGTCACCACGATTATCGGCAGCGAATTGGGCAGCATGATGCGCCGAAATATCTGGAAGAAGGAGGCGCCGTCGACCTGTGCCGCCTTGATCAACTCGGTCGGGAAAGCTTCGTAATAGTTGCGGAAGAAAAGCGTGGTAAAGCCAAGGCCGTAGACCACGTGAACGAAGACGAGATTGACGGTCGAATTGCCAAAGCCAAAATTGAAGCCGGTGGCGTTCTGCAAGGTGACGCCGAAGCGTCCGAGGCTGCCGAGAATGGTCGCCATCGGCAACAGCACCGACTGGAACGGGATGAAGCAGGCGAACAGCATCATCGCGAAGACCAGCGTGTGGCCACGGAAGCGCCATTTGGTCAACACGTAGCCGTTCAGCGCGCCAAGCAGCGTCGAGATCAGTACCGCCGGCACGACCATCTTGATGGAGTTCCAGAAATAGCCCTTCATGCCGACGCAGGTCAGACCCGAGCAAACTTCGCTCCACGCCTTTATCCATGGTGCGAAAGTCGGCGCATGCGGCAGCGCCAGCATGTTGCCATTCTGGATCTCGTCCATGGTCTTGAACGAGGTCACCAGCATGACGAACAGCGGCATCAGGTAGAAGATCGCGAACAGCGCGAGCAAGCCGTAGATGACGATGCGGTTGATTGTCCTGGCGCTCATGCCGCTCGAAGCCTGGCGGGCGGGTGAAGTGACGGCGCTCATCGCGACTTCTCCCGGAGCTCGGAATAGAGATACGGAACAATGATGGCCGTTATGGTCATCAGCATGATCACGGCGCTGGCCGACCCGACCGCCATCTCGTTGCGCTTGAAGGTGAACTCATACATGAAATTCGACGGCAGCCAGGCCGAGCCGCCGGGGCCGCCGCTGGTCAGCGCGACGACCAAGTCATAGGACTTGATGGCGAGGTGCGCGAGCACGATGAAGGCCGACAGGAAGACGGGCCGCAGCAGCGGAATGACGATGCGGCGGTAGAGCTGGAAGGTGGAAGCGCCGTCGATCTGCGCCGCCTTCATGATCTCGCCGTCGATACCGCGCAGGCCGGCAAGGAACATCGCCATGATGAAGCCGGAAGCCTGCCAGACGCCGGCGATCACCACCGTGTAGATGACGAAATCCTTGTTCTTGATCCAGTCGAAATGGAAGCTCGTCCAGCCCCATTGATGCAGCGTCTGCTCCAGGCCGAGACCGGGATCGAGGAACCACTTCCAGGCGACGCCGGTGACGATGAAGGAGAGCGCCATCGGGTAGAGGTAGATTGGCCTGAGCACGCCTTCGCCTCGGATCTTCTGGTCCAGCAATATGGCCAGGAACAGCCCGAGCGCCAGGCAGATCAGGATATAGAGGAAGCCAAAAATGCCCATATTGGTGATCGAGGTGTACCAGCTCGATGGCGGGTCGCTCTCGAAGGTCCAGCGCCACAGCCGCTGATAAGCCCGGGCGCCGGTGATGGCGTAGGACGGGAAGGTTTTGGAATTGGTGAAGGACAGATAGATCGTCCAGAGGATGAAGCCGTAGACGAAGACGATCGTCGCCGCGAAGCTCGGCGCCAGAACGATCTTCGGCAACAGGTCCTGCAGCCGCGACCGTACCGACGCGCCGGGACGGGCGTCGTGCTCCGGTGTCAGCTTGATCTGGGTTTCGGCAACTGTGCTCATCGGCTTGTCCAGTTCCGGTTGGTCGGAAACCGCCCGGTGCGAAAACGCACCAGGGTTCTCCCACACCTTTTGTCGACAGGAGACCTCCCCCGCCGAAGCGGGGGAGACCTGAGTTCAAGCGACCCTTACTTGGCGTCGTCGATCGCCTTGACCAGTTCGGTCACGGCCTCGTCGGAGCTCTTGATCTGACCATGGACGAATTTCGACACGACGTCCTTGTAGGCGTTGGCGACGGCGGGCGGAGCGCCGTAGCCCTGCGCCAGCGAGCCGAACAGCGTGCCGCCTTCATTGGCCTTCTTCAGGTCGGCGATGCCCTTCTTGCCGCATGCGTCGAAGTCGGTGTCCGGCACGTCGGTGCGGGCGGGAACCGAACCCTTCACCACGTTGAAGGCCGACTGGAAGCTCTTCGACAAAGTGGCGGTGGCCAGCGCGACCTGGGCGGCCTTGCGGTCGTCCGGGACGTTGAACATGCCGAACATGTCGGAGTTGTAGATCACCGAGCCGTCGGTGCCGGGGAAGCGGTAGCAGAGGAAGTCGGTGCCCGGGGTCTTGTTGGCGGCGTGGAACTCGCCCTTGGCCCAGTCGCCCATCACCTGAACCAGCGCGTCGCCCTTGATGACCATGGCGGTGGCGAGGTTCCAGTCGCGGCCCGAGAAGTTCGGGTCCACATATTTGACGAGCTTGGCGAGATTGTCGAACGACTTCTTCATCGTGTCGGACTTGAGCGACTCCTCATCGAGGTCGTTCATCGCCTTCTTGTAGAATTCCGGCCCGCCGGTCGACAGCACGACGGAGTCGAACATGGTGGCTTCCTGCCAGTTCTGACCGCCGAGGGCGAGCGGGATGACGCCCGCGGCCTTGGCCTTGTCGAGCAATGCCACGAAGTCGTCGAAGGTCTTCGGCTCGGTGCCGCCGATCTTGTCCATCACCGCCTTGTTGATCCACAGCCAGTTGACCGAGTGGACGTTGACCGGAGCGGCGACCCACTTGCCGTCATAGACGGAGAACTTCTGCAGGGCAGCCGGAACCGACTTGTCCCAGCCTTCCTTCTTCGCGGTTTCCGTCAGGTCGCCCATGACGCCGGCGGCGGCATAGTCGAGCACGGTGTAGCCGAGCATCTGCGAGGCAGTCGGGTAGTTGCCGGCCGCGACCATCGCCTTCAGCGCGGTCATGGCAGCGTCGCCGCCGCCGCCGGCCACCGGCACGTCCTTCCAGGCATAACCTTCCTTGGCGAGATCCTGCTTCAGCACGTTCAGGGCAGCCGCTTCGCCGCCCGACGTCCACCAATGCAGCATCTGCACTTCCTTGACGTCCGCGGCATGTGCCGAGAACGCAAAGCTCGTCGCAAGAGCCGTTCCGATAAGCAGTTTGCGCAACATGTACTACCTCCCTTGTTGCATTCACAACCGGCGGGGGTCCGCCGGGGTCTCCCAACTCAGCCGACCCACCAACCGGTGCGCTGGCCGCGATGAAACTGGATGGTCTTTTCCTCGGTATAATCCTCGACGGCGCGTTTGCCGAGTTCGCGTCCCAGACCGGACTGCTTGTAACCCCCGAAAGGCAGCTCGGGGTAACCTTCCATGAACGTGTTCACCCAAACCGTCCCCGAACGCACACCGCGCGCCACCGACATGCATGTATCGATGCTGGCGCTCCACACCCCTGCAGACAAACCATAGGGCGTGTTGTTGGCAGTGTGCAATGCCTTTTCAATCGTTTCAAAAGTGAGCACGGACAGCACCGGACCGAACACTTCCTCGCGCGCGATCGCCATGTCGTCCGTGACGTTACGGACGATGGTGGGATCGAGATATTGGCCCGCATTGGAGGCAAGCCGGGCGCCGCCGCTGAAAACGCTGCCGCCGTCGATTTGCGCCGCCGCAACATAGCCGGCTACCTTTTCCATATGATCGGCCGAGATCATGGCGCCGACCTTGGTGCGGTCGTCGAGCGGATCGCCGACGCGGACCTTTTCAGCCAGCGTCTTGACCGCGTTCAGGAAGTCGTCGGCGATCGCCTCATGCACGATCAGCCGGCTGCCGGCATTGCAGCATTCGCCGGCGTTGAAGAAGCCGCCGAACACCGCGGCATCCGCTGCCGCTTCGAGGTCGGCATCAGGGAAGACGATCTGGCCGTTCTTGCCGCCGAGTTCCATCGACACCTTCTTCAGCGAATTGGACGCCGTGGCCATGGTCGTCTTGCCGACGCGAGTGGAGCCGGTGAAGGACACCATCTCGACCAGCGGATGGCTGACCATCGGCGCGCCGACATCGGCGCCGAAGCCGGCGAGGATGTTGACCACGCCGGCCGGCAACCCGGCTTCGAGCAGGATGTCGCCAAGCACGAATGTCGAGGCCGACGTCATCTCGCTCGGCTTGACCACCGCCGTGCAGCCGGCGGCAAGCGCGAAGGGCAGCTTCTGGCTGACGATCAGGAAGGGGAAGTTCCACGGCGTGATGATCGAGACCACGCCGATCGGTTCGCGCAGCACGACGCCCAACATATCTTCGCCGAGATTGGCGTAGCTCTCGCCATGCAGCGTGCGGGCAAGCGAAGCGGCGTAGCGCCAGATGTCGATCGCGCCGCCGATCTCGCCGCGCGCTTGGGCGATCGGCTTCCCGGATTCCAGCGCATCGAGCCGGGCGATCTCGTCAAGCCGGGTCTCGATCAGGTCGGCAGCCTTCAGCAGGACCGCCGCGCGTTCCGACGCCTTCATGCGCGGCCATGGGCCGGTCTCGAATGCTTTCCGCGCGGCCTGCACCGCCGCCTCGACCTCCGCTGCACCGGCCTGCGCGTAGCGGGACACGACGAAGCCGTGGCCGGGGCTGGCGCGCTCGATCGAGCGGCCATCGCGGGCGTCGACATGCTTGCCGTCGATCAAGAGCTTGTAGGCCTTCGGCGCCTGGGACGCCTCGGCCGGCATGGCGATATTGAGCGGTGCGTTCATCATCTCTTCTCTAGGATCTCGAAAAGGCCGGCTTCTGCTTGGCCTTGAAGGCGCCGACGCCGGCTTTGAGGTCGCCCGTCAGCGCAATGAAGCCGCTGGCCAGCGCTTCGGTCGCGGCTGCGTCTTCCTCGCCCTCGGCAACGCCGATCATCAGCTTAGCGGCCTCGGTCGCCAGCGGGCCGCGCTCGGCGATCTTTTCGGCCCAGGTCCTGGCTTCGTCGAACGCCTTGCCGGTTTCGACCAGCCGGTCGACGATGCCGTGCTTAAGTGCGTCGGACGCGAGGAAAACCTCGCCGCCAATCGCCATCCGGCGCACGATCTGTGCGCCGAAGCGGCGCACGGCGCGCTGCGTGCCCGACCATCCGGGTACGACGCCGATCGAGGTTTCGGGGAAGCCGAGTTTAATCTGCGTTTCAGCGACGCGGAAATCGCAGGCGGCCGCCAGTTCCAGCCCGCCACCCAGCGCATGGCCGGACAGAACCGCAATGGTCGGCTGACGCAGGCGTGCCAGCCGGTCGAAGACGCGGTGGCCGTAGCGAACCCATTGCACCTGGAAATCGGCGGCGCTCATCGCGCCCCAGGCCTCGACATCGCCGCCGGCGCAAAAGCCCTTGCCTTCGCCACGGATGAGCACGACGCGGACGCCCTCGGCCAGTTCCGCGTCGTCAAGCGCCGCTTCCAGCGCGCGCAGCATCGGGATATCGAGCGCGTTGAATTTGTCCGGCCGGCGCAAGGTGACGATGCCGATCGCGCTATCCTGCTCGAAAGTTACGAGTTCAGCCATGCGCGCCTCCGAGCGAAGCGCCGCCGTTCAGCGACAGGCCGATCGGCCGGTCTTGGTAAAGCGCCGCAGGCGTGACCTTGAGGTCGTTGGCGACGCCAAGCTGGATCTCGGCCTGCGCCAGCACATCGCGTTCGAGGTCCACGCCCGGAGCCAGTTCCGTCACCATCAAACCGTCCGGCGTCAGCTTCATGACGCAGCGCTCGGTGATATAGGTGATGTCCTGTCCCTGCGCGACCGCGCGTTTTCCCGAGAAGGAGATGTGCTCGACCTCCTCGACCACCTTCTTGACCTTGCCTTCCTGGTCTATGCGGATCGCGCCATCGGCGAGCGAAAGCTTGGCGCCGGCATTGAAGAAGCCGGAGAAGACGATCTTCTTCGCCCGCGCCGTGATGTCGACGAAGCCGCCGGCGCCGGCCGTGACATGCGGCCGCGCCGAAAGCTTCGAGACATTGACCGAGCCGTGCCGGTCGATCTGCAGGAAGGAGAGCAGCGAGGCATCGAAGCCGCCGGCCTGGAAATAGATGAATTGGTGCGGCGAGGGCATGATCGCCTCGGCGTTCGAGGCGCAGCCGAACTTGAAGTCGAGCAGCGGCACGCCGCCGACCGCGCCCTGCTCGATCACCCAGGTGACCTTGCCGTGCTGGCCTTCCTCGAGAAGGATGCGCGGCACGTTGGCGGAGATGCCGAAGCCGATGTTGACGGCCATGCCGTCGCGCAATTCCATCGCGACGCGGCGCGCGATGACCTTCTGGATGTTCATCTCCGGCGTGCGGAAACTCGACAGTGGCCGGAAGATCTCGCCCGAGATCGCCGGGTCGTAAGGGGTCTGCGTCGTCTGCAACTGATCGGGCGCCACCACGATATGGTCGACAAGAACGCCCGGCACGCGCACGTCATGCGGCTTCAGCGTGCCGTTCTCGACGACGCGCTTCACCTGCGCGATGACGATGCCGCCATTGTTGCGGGCCGCCAGCGCCTGTTCCAGCCCGCCGAGATAGGCGCCCTCATGCTCATAGGTGAGGTTGCCGCGCTCATCGGCGGAGGTGGCGCGGATGATCGAGATGTTCGGCACGATGGCGCGGAAATAGAGCCATTCCTCGCCGTCGAACTGCTCAACGGAAACGATCGGCTCGCTGGCGGCGGCGTTCATGGCGCAGCCCTGGTGGCGCGGATCGGCGAAAGTGTCGAGGCCGACCTTGGTCAACACGCCGGGCCGTTTTGCGGCCGCCTCGCGATGCATGTCGAACAGGATGCCCGACGGCACGTTGTAGGCGGCGACCGAATTGTCGCCGATCATCTTCCAGATCTGCGGCGGCTCGGCGGAGGAGGGGCCGGAGGGATAGGAGCCGCACAGCGTGCGCTTCAACAGACCAGGCTTGGCGAGATGGTCGATGCCCTTGATGCCATACATGTCGCCGGCGGCGATCGGATGCAGCGTCGTGATCGCCGTCGGATGGCCTTCCGCGTCGAAGCGCTCGCCGATCGCGGCGAGAACGGCGTCGGGGCAGCCAAGGCCGCTCGACGACGACACCGAGACGACCATGCCGTCCTTGATCAGGCCTGCGGCATAGGCCGCCGAGACGAGCTTGCTCAAGCGAGGCTCCCAAGTTGCGGGTCGATGGTCACAGCCTTGCCCGTCTTCGACGATTGCAGTGCGGCTTCGGCCGAAGCCAGCGACCAGATGCCGTCCTCGCCAGTGGCGGATGGCTGGCCTTCGCCGCGGATCGCGGCGTGGAACTGGCGCAGCGAGCGGGTGTAGAGGTCCTCGCGGTCGAAGCTCAGCTCTTCCTCGCCGGAAGCCGTGCGCAGCAGCACCGAGCCGATCGGCTTCTGCGTCATGACGTTGGTGGCGATGAGCGAGCCGTCCGAGCCATGCACCTCGAAGCCGGTGCCGGCATATTTTGTCGTGAAACCTTCGTGCGATTGGGCGATGACGCCGGACCTGAAGCGCCAGATGCACATGGCGCCGTCCTCCAGCCCGCTTCCAGCCATGCCGGCCGATTGCGTGAAGGCCGAGATCTCGACCGGATCGTCGCCGAGCACGAAGCGCAGCGTGTCGGCATCGTGCACCGTGATGTCGAGCACCACGCCGCCGCCGGCCTCTGGCCTGGTGATACGCCAGCCCTGCAGGTTTTCCGGCAGGAAGACCGAGTGGAAGACGCGCGCCGCGATCGGCTTGCCGATGCGGCCGGCGGCGATCGCCTCGCGCATGGCGCGGTGCGCGCCGGCATTGCGCAGATGGTGATTGGTGCCGAACACGATGCCCGCCTTTTCGGCGGCTGCGACCATCTTGCGCGCATCGGCGCTGGTCAGCGCCAACGGCTTCTCGCACAGGACATGCTTGCCGGCCTTGATCGCGGCAAGACCCTGTTCGAGATGCAACTCGTTGGTGGTCGAGATGTAAACGGCGTCGATGTCCGTGTTGAGCAGGGCGTCGAGAGTCGAGACGGCGGCCGGAATGCCGTTCTCGCGGGCATAGGTCTCCGCGCGCTCCGGATTTGAGCTCATCACCACAGCGATCTCGCCACCGACCTGCGCGCGGATGGCATTGATCATGAACTGCTTGGCGATCGTGCTGGCGCCGATCAGTCCCCATCGCACGCTCATGCCGCGTCTCCCACTTGGCTGTTGCGGTCCGGACCGCTGCTTTCCCGAACCACGAGGCTGACCGCGCCGATATGGTCCTCAGCGCGCGTGGTGCGCGACTGGATCATCTTCAGCATGACATGGGCGGCGCGCTCGCCGAGGCCCGCGGTGTCGACGGCAACGCTGGTCAGCGCCGGGCTGTAATGCTCGGCCTCGGCGACGTCGTCGAAGCCGACGACGGCGAAGTCTGTTCCCGCCTCGAGGCCGCGCTTGCGCAGCGCCAGAATGACACCGAAGGCAACCGCGTCGTTGAAGCAAAGGGCCGCCGTCGGCGGTTCCGGCATGGCTAGCGCCGTGTCCAGGCAGGCCATGCCGCCCTTGCGGCTGGTCTGGCCCTCGACGATCGTCCGGTCGGCGACCGGAATGGCGAACGCCTCGCAGGCTTCAAGGAACCCGCCCAGACGCTCCTGATATACGACGAGGTCGGACGAGCCGCCGAAGAAGGCGAGGCGGCGATGGCCCTTTCGGATCAGATGCTCGGTGGCAAGGCAGGCGCCGCGACGATTGTCGGGCGCGATCGCCGGTATGCGGCTTTCGGGCAACCTGCGCATGGCGAACACCACGGGCACGCCCGCCGCTTCGATGCGCCGGAAAGCTCCAGGCGTCGTGCCGCGCGCCGGCGAAACGATCAGGCCGGCGACGCCCTGCTCCATCATCGATTTCAGCACTTCTTCCTGGCGCACCGGGTTCTCCGCCGTGTTGGCGATGAAGGGCACGACGCCGGCCGCCTGAAAGACGCGCTCCATGCCGACCGCAAGCTCCGCGAAGAAGGGGTTGGTGAGGTCGTTGATCACCATGCCGATGACGTTGGAATGGGCCTTGCGCAGATTGGCGGCGCCCCGGTTGTAGACATAGCCGACATCCTCGATCGCCTTGCGCACCTTGACCGCGGTTTCAGGCCGGATCAGCCCGCTGCCCTGCAGCACGAGCGACACCGTCGATTTGGACACGCCGGCCTCGCGGGCAATGTCCAGGATCGTTGCCTTGGCCCGGCTGGCCATCCTCGTTCCGTCCTCCACGTTTTTGAGCAAATCTTATTGGAACGTTCTAATCACCATTCCAAGCCAGAGTCAATCGCGATTCCCGCGAGATCTGAAAACTTGATCGATGCGAATGAAAACGCCCGTCAATGCAGCCATTTCTTGACGGCGGGACTATGCCCTGCCGGCTAGAATCCTAAGAATCATAAAGCTTCTTGATTTATTGGAACGTTCCATTTATAGGAGCCGGAACGGGAGAGTTCCATGGACATCATCTTGCCTGCGGCAAACGGCGCCCGGATCAGCCACCGGCTTGTCGGCAAGCCGGTAGAGCCGAGCAAAAAAGCGCATTTTTCGCGCATCGCCTATGCCGCCGCCCATGTCGTCGCCGACCCCATCGCCATGACCAATCCGTGGTTGCGGCCGGCGGTCGACTGGGACAAGACCATGGCGTTCCGCCATCATCTGTGGCGGCTCGGCTTCCGCATCGCGGAGGCCATGGACACCTCTCAGCGCGGCATGGGTTTCGACTGGGCGAGCGCCAAGGAGTTGATCCGCCGCTCGATCGCGGAGGCAAAGACGGTGCCGGGCGCCGACCTTGCTTCGGGGGCGGGAACCGATCACCTGGCGCCGGCGGCGGCCAAGACGCTGGACGACCTCGTCGGCGCCTATGAGGAGCAGTTCGCCTTCATCGAAGGCGAGGGCGGCAAGGCGATCATGATGGCGAGCCGGGCGCTGGCGGCGGTGGCAAAAGGGCCGGACGACTACGCCCGGGTCTACGACCGCATCCTGTCGCAGGCCTCCGGCAAAGTGATCCTGCACTGGCTGGGCGACATGTTCGACCCGGCGCTGAGGGGCTATTGGGGCAGCAGCGATTTCGACGCGGCCGTAGATACGGTCGTGGCGATCATCGAGCGCCATGCGAGCAAGGTCGAAGGCATCAAGATATCGCTGCTGGACGCCGGCAAGGAGGTCGCGTTGCGCGACCGGCTGCCCGAGGGCGTGGTGATGTTCACCGGCGACGATTTCAACTATCCGGAGCTGATCGCCGGCGACGGCAGGCGGCATTCGCATGCGCTGCTCGGCATCTTCGACGCGATCGCGCCCGTGGCCAATGCCGCGCTGGCGAAGCTGGCGGAAGGCGACAAGGCCGGTTACGACGCGCTGATGGCGCCGACCGTGCCGCTGTCGCGAAAGATCTTCGAGGCGCCGACCGAATACTACAAGGCCGGCATCGTCTTCATGGCCTGGCTGAACGGGCATCAGGACCATTTCACCATGGTCGGCGGCATGCAGTCGGCGCGCGGCATATGCCATTATGCGGACGTGTTCCGCCTCTCCGACCAGGCAGGCCTGCTGGCCGACCCTGAGCTCGCCGTGGCCCGGATGAAGAGCCTACTGGCGACGGCCGGCATCTGAGCCGATCCCCGCACGGAGGATTTGCGTTCCGCCGGCAAATCTGTATTCGCTAGCCGAATTCAGGGATGAACGCGGCAATGGCCGGCAAAGCGGCTCTGATTAACGGGGCGACCGGGCAGGACAGGTTTGTCCGGCCGGACTTCGGGTCGAAGACCGACCCAGGGCGCGCCGCCGGCCACGCGCGGCGTAACGACCGTCCACCTAGGAATGCGCGCCATGGACAAGAGCTTCGACCTCAAAGGAAAGCGCATTTTCGTCGCCGGTCACCGCGGCATGGTCGGCTCGGCGCTGGTGCGCCGCCTAGCAAGCGAGGATTGCGAGATCGTGACCGTCGCGCGCAGCGAGCTTGATCTTCTCGACCAGGCCGGCGTGCGCCGATGGATGGAGGACCGCCGGCCGGACGCAGTGATCATGGCCGCCGCCAAGGTCGGCGGCATACTCGCCAATGACAGCTTCCCGGTGGATTTTCTTTACGAAAACCTCGTCGTGCAGACCAACGTGATCGAAGCCGCCTTTCGCAGCGAGGTGCGGAAACTCCTGTTCCTCGGCTCGTCCTGCATCTATCCAAAACTCGCGCCGCAGCCGATCCCGGAAGACGCCCTGCTCACCGGTCCGCTCGAACCCACCAACGAATGGTATGCCGTCGCCAAGATCGCCGGATTGAAGCTTTGCCAGGCTTACCGACGGCAATATGGCGCCAACTACATCTCGGCCATGCCGACCAATCTCTACGGTCCGGGCGACAATTTCGACCTGGGCGGCAGCCATGTCATTCCGGCGCTGATGCGCAAGGCGCATGAGGCCAAGCGCACCGGCCAACAGACCTTGCAGGTGTGGGGATCGGGCCGGCCGATGCGGGAATTCCTGCATGTCGACGATGCTGCCGACGCCTTCGTCTGGCTTTTGAAGAATTATTCCGGCGACGGCCACGTCAATGTCGGGAGCGGCGAGGACGTCACCATCGCCGAGCTCGCCAGCACTGTCGTATCGGTCGTCGGCACAGGCGCCTCGATCGCGTTCGATCCGACGAAGCCCGACGGCACGCCGCGCAAGCTGATGGATGTGTCGCGCCTGTTCGCAACCGGCTGGAGACCGGCATATTCGCTTCGACGTGGATTGGAACAGACTTATGCGTGGTTCCTTGAACATGTCGAGGGAGGCGACATCCGTCTTGGCCCGGCATGATCCTCAATCGAAACTCATAGCGGCGACGAGGGAGGACGGTCTGGGCGGCCGTCTCCTGGCCATGGTCAACGCGAAGTCCCTGGCCGACACGCTGGGCTATCGCTTCGGCTTCACCTGGCGGCCGATGCATGACGACAAATTTCACTCGGTCGAGAAGGTCGACCAGATATTCTCCACCGATTTTGTCGAGAAGCACTGGCTGGGGGAAAGGGTCGAACCATCGGGCTTCGATGTCCTCGAGGAGGTGGCCTTTACCCGTGCCAGTCTCGATGCCGCGGCGGGACGGCGAAGTCTGCGCGGCTGGATCTGCAACGAGTTTCGGCTACCGGATTTTTTTCACGGAGGACCCGAACTCGTCCGGCGATCGGAGACATTGCGAGGTTTCGGCTTTTCCCAGGCCGTGAATCGGGCGCTCGATGCCGCCGACAGGTGCCCCTTTCCAGGGCCGACCGCGGCTTTGCATCTTCGCAGCGGCGACATCGTCCGCGGCAAATATCGCTTCATGCCGGATTTCAGCGACAAGGTGGTGGCGTCGACCCTGGTCAAGTCCATCGTCTCGGAGCTTGCGTCGAAAGGCCTGACAACCCTTCTGATCGGTCAGGACCGCGCGACGCTCGATTATCTGCGGTCGCAAACCGGCGCATTGCAGAGCGATGATCTGGGCTCGGCGGAGTTCGAGGACGAGACGCTCAGGGCGTTCTTTGAAATGAGGCTGATGGCGCGCTGCCGGACAATCTATGCTGGCAACAGCGTCTATGCGTCCGTGGCATCGACGATGGGCGATATTGCCCTCGTCCACCCGAAAACCTTGTTCGGCGGTTCGAGAGCCGCGGAAATGATCCTGGCCGAACTGAGCCGTCATCAGGGCGATTACCACCCGCTCGAGGCCGCCTTCGGCTATCAGACCGCATTTCTCGACCTCGAAGGCCAGATCGGTTCCGCGCGGGCAAAAGACATCCTCGAAAAGGCTCACGCGTTGGATCCCGAGAACGACGTCTATCCGCTCAAGATCGCGGCGGCGTACTTTCGCGACCGTCATTACCGGTCCGGCGAGGTCGTCTTGAAAGCGCTCATGACCACGCAGTTCGAGGCCTCCTCCGCAATGCCATTGCGCGCGATTGGCGTTCTGGTCCGCCGGTCGTGGCGCGGCGGCCATGTCATGTCGAAGGATTTCGAATCCTTCTTCGCGGCGGCCGCTGATGGGCATCCCTACGCCGCGGCATGCTCGGCGCATATCCTGCATGTCGTGTTCGGGAAACTGAAACCGGCCCGGCGGATGATTGCGATGTCGCTGGAGGCGGAACCGAACAACGCCCTGTTCAAGAGAATCAAACGCCACATCCGACCGTTGACGACGCCTCAGTCCGGTCTCCTGGCGAAAGCGCGGCTGCGCCTCTGGAAGGCCGGGATCCGAATCTAGGGGGCTGCGGCCAAGACCGGGTTCCCCCGATGGCCTTTCTGTGGGAGCGAAATGCTTGAGCCCGATCGCTGGCCGAGCGGCGACTGGCTTCCTGGCAGAGCGTCCTCCTTGACTTCCCGATCTACAAAGTCGGACAGGACGCGCTCTATCGACGCCGTCTCGACCAAGGTGGGCAAATGGACGTTCCAGGTTTGAAAGGACGGGTAGCGGTCATCACCGCGGCCGGTCAAAACATCGGCAAGGCCGTCGCCCTGGCCTTCGCTCGAGCAGGGGCGCACATCGTGATTACCGGCGGCAGCGATCTGACCAAGATCGAGGCCGTGGCGGAGGAGGCACGATCCTTCGGCGTCGAGGCGATGGCGTCGATCTGCGACGGCGCCGACGAGACTGCCATGAACGCCTTGATCGAAAGGGCGGTTGCGGAACTCGGCGGCGTCGACATCGCGGTATCCTGCGTTGGGATAAGACCGCATCAGCCGATCGAGGAGATTAGCCTGCAAGACTGGCAGAGGGTGATCAACACCAATCTCGGATCGGCTTTCAGCCTGACCCAGGCGGTGCTTCCGCACATGCGCAGGAGGAAGTATGGCCGCCTGCTTTATATGGCGGGCACGGATGCGCTTTTCCCGCTGGCAAACAGGGCGCATGTCGTCGCCGCGAAGCACGGCATGCATGGCCTAGCGAAAGCCGTGGCGCTGGAATGCGGGCCGGACGGGATCACCGCCAACAGCATCGCGCCTGGATGGCTGGATACGGACAGAAACGCGGCGTGGTATCCCGATCTCGCGGAAACCTACGAGCATGTGAGAGCTACCGTGCCGCTCAGGACATTGGGAACGGCCGAAGACGTCGCCAATGCCTGCCTCTATCTCGCATCGGACATGGGCAAGTTCGTCACCGGACATTTGTTGCACGTCAACGGCGGCGAGTTCATGGTATAGGACCGCAATCGGCAGGGGAGCGCGTCGGCGTGAAGGGATCGTCGGAACCGGGGATTTCGGATCAGGAAGCGCAGGCCGAGTACACCCGGCTCTGGAAGCCGATCGGCGAAAAATAACAGGCACGAACCAACACGACGAAACAGCCGCCGCTGCTGGTCGAGGCGCGCGATGCCAAGCGCATGGTGCTTGTGGAATTTCCGTCGCTGGAGATCGCCAAGACCTGCTAGGCCGACCCGGCCTATGCGGAAGCCATGCGCTTCGCGCTCAAGGCGTCGAATCGCGTGCTGGTGATGTTCGAAGGGGATCTCGGATAGCGGTGCGGCTGGAGCGTTCTGCGCCAGACGGCTCGACTAAGTTATTGGAAGGATGGTGGGCGTGACAAGGATTGAACTTGTGACCCCTGCAATGTCAATGCAGTGCTCTCCCGCTGAGCTACACGCCCATCCGACGCCGCGCATACACCACTTTTGATCCGGCACGTCAATAGCGGGAATGTGGAAAGACGGCTTCCGTTTGTCGCATCGGCGAAGTGGCCGCCGACACAGGGCCCGATACGGGCCGGAGGCGGCTCAGGCGGCCTGCAGCATCTTCTCGACCTCGTTGACGAGATCGCGCAGGTGGAAGGGCTTCGACAGCACCTTGGCGTCCTTGGGCGCCTTGGAATCGGGATTGAGCGCGACGGCGGCGAAGCCGGTGATGAACATCACCTTGAGGTCCGGGTCGATCTCGGTGGCGCGGCGGGCAAGCTCGATGCCGTCCATCTCCGGCATGACGATGTCGGTCAGGAGCAGGGAGAAGGGCTCTTCGCGCAGCCGCTCATAGGCGCTGGCGCCATTGTCGAAATCGCTTACCTGGTAGCCGGCGCGTTCCAGCGCCTTGACGAGGAAGCGGCGCATATCGTCATCGTCTTCCGCCAGCAGAATGCGTGCCATCATGTCCCGTCCGAATCACCCGCCCCAAGCCTGCCGCCGGGCTAGGCCGTTAACCATCCTGTATATGAGATGGAGCCGGTAAACATCAAGTGAATGAAGGGCATGCCGGATGCGGTTCGCAGCACCGTTTTGCCGCCTGAAATGCTGGACATGCCGCACGCAAGGTGGCAAGTTTTGCGTCATGACGCAGTGCTTCATCCTGGTTCGTAAAAATTGAAGACGGCAGCCGAGGATTTTTCGGTCGTTCCACCCTTCGAAATCCGATCGGGCGCCGAGCAGCGCGTCCCTTTCCTGTTCAACTCACCGCATAGCGGCCGCCACTATCCGGAGCGGTTCCTGGCCATGGCGCGGCTCGACCGCAACGCCATCCGCCGGTCGGAGGACTGCTATGTCGAGGAGTTGTTCGGCGGCGCCGTGCCGCTCGGCGCGCCGTTGCTGGCGGCGAACTTTCCGCGCGCTTATCTCGACGTCAACCGCGAGCCCTGGGAACTCGATCCGCGCATGTTCGCGGAGCCGGTGCCGTCCTTCTGCAACATCCGCTCGGCGCGCGTCGCCGGAGGGCTGGGCACGGTGCCGAAACTGGTCGGCGAGGGGCTCGACATCTATCCTGGACGGCTGCCTTTGGCCGAAGCCGTGGCGCGCATCGAAGCGGTGTACAAGCCTTATCACGAGACGCTGAAGCGGCTCCTGACCAGGACGCATGCCAGGTTCGGCTATGCCGTGCTGATCGACTGCCATTCGATGCCGGCCTCGATCCGCGTCGGCGACAATGGCGTTCGGCCCGACTTCATCATCGGCGACCGGTTCGGCATCTCGGCCTCGCCGGCGCTCACCGAGATGGCGATCAGCCTGCTTGTCGGCATGGGCTACACGGTCGCGCACAACAAGCCCTATGCCGGCGGGTTCATCACCGAGCATTACGGCAGACCGGCGCGGCATCTGCATGCGCTGCAGATCGAGGTCAATCGCGGGCTTTACATGGACGAGCGGACGTTCCAGAAATCGGCCGGCTTCGACGCCCTGGCTTGCGACCTGACCCGCTTCTCGGCCGATCTGATGTCGATGCCCGATCATCATTTCGTCGATTTGCCGCTCGCGGCGGAATGACGGCGCGCCGAGTTCTTGATAAAGCAATCCCGGACGGAAAACCGCTTCACACTTTCCTGGAATTGCTCGAAAAAAAGACCGCATCGTTTTCACGACACGGTCGAAGTCTAGGGAGGAAACGCCCAAGGAGGGCATGGACAGGAAAACCTGTCCGATGACAAAATTATTGTGCGGCGCACAAATGTCAATCGACAGCTGGGTTTTTTAATTCAATATGATGTGGAAATTCCGCTTCGGCGGTTCAGTTGTGGCATTACGGCAACAGAAGGCGGGCGTCTGACCGGTCTTCAGGGCGCCTGTTCTGCGACAAAGAGCGGCTGGCAAGAGCCGCTATGGGGAGAGCGACTTGGATATCAGCACCGATTTCATGCGGCGCATAGCGCATGCCGCCGCAGCGGAAACCTTGCCGCGCTTCCGCAGCCAGGGGGTGGTCGCCAACAAGGAGGCGGGAAGCTTCGACCCGGTCACGGAGGCCGATCGCGAAGCCGAGCGCGCGATCCGGGCGCTGATCTCCGCCGAATATCCCGAACACGGCATTCTCGGCGAAGAACATGGCAGCCAGAACATCACCAACCGGCATGTCTGGGTGATCGACCCGATCGACGGCACCCGTGCCTTCATTTCCGGCCTTCCGGTCTGGGGAACGCTGGTCGGGTTGACCGCCGACGGCGACGCGGTAGCCGGCATGATGTCGCAACCCTTCACCGGCGAGCTGTTCTATGCCAACGCGTCCGGCTCGCACTATGAAGGACCGGGCGGTCCGCGCAGGCTCTCGACCCGCAAGACGACCGACCTCGCGCAAGCGACGCTGTTCACGACCACACCCGCCCTGTTCAAGGGCGAAGCGCGCAAGCGCTACGACCAGTTCGAGACGAAGGTCCAACTCGCCCGCTACGGAACCGACTGCTACGCCTTCGCCATGGTGGCCGCGGGCTGTGTCGACATCGTCGCCGATCCGGGCTTGAAGCCCTACGACATCGTCGCGCTGATCCCGATCATCGAGAAGGCCGGCGGCGTCGTCACCACTTTCGAAGGCGGGCCGGCGGAGAAGGGCGGCGATATATTGGCTGCGGCGACGCCGGAGCTGCATGCCGCGGCAATGGCGGCGCTGCGCGGTTGATTCATCCCCGCCGCGGCCTGATTTCGACCGCGATCAGGGAGCATCGCCGGTGCCTGGAATGAAGGCATCAAAGGCGGCGAGCAGCTGCTCGCGATAGATATCCCTCTCCTGCAGGATTTCGTGCTCGGCGCCGTCGATCATCAACAGCGAGCCGACACGCAATTTCCTGGCATAGGCTTCCACGGCCTTGGTCGAGACCACCCGGTCGGCGCCGGCGGCGACGATCAGCATCGGAACCTTGACCCTTGCCATGAAATCCGGATCGCTGACGGCTTGCGCGGCCGCGGCTGCGGCCTGCAGCCAGCGGATGGTCGGGCCGCCGAGCGCGAGCTGCGGCCAGGCCTCGTAGATCCCGACATTGCGGCGGTAGCGCGCCGGGTCCGAGGTCACCTTGTTCACCTCAAAAGCCGGCGGCACTTTCGGCCGCGGACCGATCGCCGCGTAAAGCCAGCCGAGGCCCAGCGCGCAGAAGATCGCGCATACGCGCCGCACCGTGGCGATCGAGACCGGCATGTCCGGCACCTCCAGAAAAGGCGCGAGCAGCACCATGCGCCGCACGCGGTTGACCATCGACGGCGAGGCAAGCAGCGCAATCACCGCCCCGGTCGAGTGGGCGAGGATATAATAGGGGCCGCGACAGTCGGGCAGCACGATCTCCTCGAAGAATTGCTCGAGGTCGCGCGCATAGTCGCGGAAGCTGCGGACATGGCCGCGTTGGCGGTCGCGCAGCAGGCGGCTGGAATCGCCCTGGCCGCGCCAGTCGAGGATAGCGACGCCGAAGCCGCGATCGGCGAGATCGCGGATGGTCTCGAAATATTTCTCGATGCACTCGTTGCGCCCGGTCAGCAGAACCACCGTGCCCAGCAGCGGGCGGGCGACGGCGGCAAAGACGCCGTAGCGGATCTTCTTGCCGTCGGGCGTGGTGAAGAAGCCGCCCGCGGCATTCCACGGCGCGGGATTGTCCTCGGTCAGATGGAAAAGATCCGTCATTCGGCGAGTCGCTGGTTGTTCTTTGCCCGAGCGGGCAAGGCGTCGGCATGGTGATAGACGGCCAGGCGGCAAAAGCAAAGGCGCCGCAGCGCAACCGCCTTGAAATGGGAAGGCCGGAAGTGCCTGCGGCGCACTTCCGGCCTCTGTCGATCCGGGAGGAAGGGACGTTGCACCCGGTTCGGCTTCGGCGGCGCCGGGATCAAGGCACCGCTTGTCTCCTTGTCTTGACGCAATTCCGGTCGGAAAGCGCCTCGCGCTTCTCCTGGAATTGCTCCAACTTGACCAAAGCCTAGCGTCGAGCGGCTGAACGGATGCCGAAGCTGCGGTTCATCCGCCATTCATCAACTTGGCCGCATTGCGGCGCCGAAAAAACCTTGAAATGGGTTTTTGAGCTTCCCAAATGAAGGTTGCGGCCGCCGCTTGTCGGGGTCGCTGGCCTATCCGGAACGCCTTTCGAGGGTTTCGCACCGGGTCACACGCAAATTATGTTGCTCAACAGGAGAACACCTCATGCGTCACGTTGATTTTTCCCCGCTTTATCGTTCGACCGTCGGCTTCGACCGGCTGTTCACCATGCTCGATTCGCTCGGCCAGCCCGAGACCGCGCAGACCTATCCGCCCTATAACATCGAGCGTACCGGCGAGAACGCCTATCGCATCTCGATGGCTGTTGCGGGCTTCTCGGAAGACGAGATCTCGATCGAAGCCCACCTCAATGTGCTGACCGTCAAGGGCGAGCGCAAGGAAGAGGGTAATGGCGAGGGTTCCGAGCTGCTCTATCGCGGCATTGCCTCGCGCGCTTTCGAGCGCCGCTTCCAGCTCGCCGACCATGTCGAGGTCGAGGGCGCCACGCTGAAGAACGGCCTGCTCTTCGTCGACCTCAAGCGCAACATTCCCGAGGAGCTGAAGCCGCGCAAGATCGCGATTACCCAGTCCTCGGACAAGGCCAAGCAGATCGAGGCGAAAGCGGCCGCGTAATCCGTGGACTTTTTCCAGACGACGTCTCCCTCCCGAGACGAAAGCGGCGCCGCGAGGCGCCGCTTTTTATTGGTGCTCCCGGCTACGGGCCTTTCTGATCTCTTTTGAAGCGCGGCGGAGCGTGAAGGACTCTCCTGATTGACCAGCTACGTCGTCGAGCCGAGCGGCGGCTTAGTCATGGCAGGACGCTCAGCCGAGCAACTGGCCGAGGCGGTCGATCTCCCCGGTCGTGGTCGCGAAGCTAGCGACGAAGCGGTAGATCGCTTCATTGTCGCCGAGATGGCCGTCGAATCCTGAAGGCACGCCCCATTCATGGAATTTGGCGCCGGCCGCCCGCAGCCTTTCAGCCGTGGCGCGGTCCAGGATCGCGAAGACCTCGTTGGCCTGCGGCAGCCAGGCGAGCCTGCCCGTCGGTGCGTCTTCGATCGCCTCGGCAAGATGCGCTGCCATTTGATTGGCGTGCCCGGCCATCCTCAGCCACAGATCGTCGGTGAAATAGGCTTCGAACTGGGCCGAGATGAAGCGCGCCTTGGAGAAGGTCTGCCCGGCGCGCTGACGCTGCAGGCGCAGGTCCTTACCGACATCCGGATTGAGGATCACCACAGCGTCGGCCATCCAGCAGCCATTCTTGGTGGCGCCGAAGGAGATGAGGTCGACGCCGCTCTTCCAGGTCATTTCGGCCGGGCTGACGCCGGTCGCGGCAATCGCATTGGCGAAGCGCGCGCCGTCCATGTGCAGCGGCAGCTTGTGGCGGCGGCTGACCTCGGCGATCGCCTTGACGTCGTCGACGCTGTAGATCGTGCCGACCTCGGTCGCCTGGGTGATGGTGACTGCCATGGGCTGACCGGCGGGAGCCAGATCCTGCGAATAGCGCTTTACAGCCCGGTCGAGAGCTTCGAGATTGATGCGCCCCAACGGCCCGGGAACCGGCGCCATGCGCGCACCGCCCGTGTAGAAACCCATCGCGCCGAACTCGTCGACGTTCATATGCGCTTCGGAGTGGCAAAGCGCGATGCCACCGATACGGTTCAACGCGGCCATCGAAAGCGCGTTCGCCGCCGTGCCAGTCGCGGCGAAGAAGACTTGCACCTCCCGCTCGAAAATCTCGTTGAAGCGGTGATAGACGGCCCGGTCCAGATCGCCGTCGCCATAGGCGGTCGCAACGCCGTCGGCGTGGCGCGCCAGGTTGGCCGAAATGTCGGGATGGACGCCCGCCCAGTTGTCGGAAGCAAAGAACATCAAGAGGTCCGTATCGTGATTGGCAGAAGCGGCGGGACTTGACCGCTTCGGCGGGAGAAGCGCAAGGGCCAATCGCCGGCAAAGCGGTGAAGCCAGCGCATCGCCTCGAAAGCCCGACCAAAGCTTGCGTTTCCAGTATCCGGGACGAAATTTTGTGTCGCGTCGCGCCCAAGTTTTTTGTGAATCGGTCTTGTATAGGTCCCTGATTTCTGCCATAAAAAATTTAGGACAGTAGTGCTGTCTTATTTTGTCGCACAAAACAGGCTGGACTGGCGTATCATTGCTGCCATTCCGGCCATTGTCGCGAGCGGCGGGTAGACGGCCCGGCTCTGGCCTGTACGATACCGGATGCGAACCGGGCGTATAGCCGTATGGTTCGATGGATTTCGCGAGACGTGCAGCAAGGATCAAGGGGAAGCCTTGTGCTTCCCAAGGCAAACCAGCGCCCTCAGACAGTCGGGGCCAAGGTGGAGAACGGAGGATAGGACGATGACGGAACTGACGCCATCTGCGATCTACGGCCAGGCCGCGCAGACGAAAGCGGCAGCCGTTAAAAATACCGTCCTGGCCAAAGAGCTGCGAACTGCCAACGGCATGACCGCGCAGGGCCTCTACGATCCGCGCAACGAGCATGACGCCTGCGGCGTCGGCTTCATCGCCAATATGAAGGGCGTGAAGTCGCACCGGATCGTCGAGGACGGTCTGGCGATGCTGGAAAACCTCACCCATCGCGGCGCCGTCGGCGCCGACCCGCTGGTCGGTGACGGCGCCGGCGTGCTGGTCCAGATCCCGGACGCTTTCTTCCGTGAGGAAATGGCGGCCAAGGGCGTCGAGCTGCCTCCGGCCGGCCAATATGGCGTCGGCCATTGGTTCATGCCGCAGGACGCGGCGCTTCGCGCCCATATCGAGGAGATCATCGCCGAATCGGCGCAGTCGGAAGGGCTGCCGCTGATCGGCTTCCGCGACGTGCCGGTCGACAATTCATCGTTGTCGAAGGCGCCCGATATCGTGGCCTCGGAGCCGTTCCACCGGCAGGTGTTCATCGGCCGTACGGCCGACATCCCGGATGACGAGGAATATGAGGCGCGGCTCTACTTGCTGCGCAAGGTGATCTCGGGCCGCATCTATGCCGAGAACGACAACAAGGACATCGGTGCCTATTGCGTGTCGCTGTCGGCGCGCACCATCGTCTACAAGGGCATGTTCCTGGCCTACCAGGTCGGCGCCTATTACAAGGACCTCAAGGATCCGCGCTTCGAAACGGCGCTGATTCTGGTCCACCAGCGCTTCTCGACCAACACTTTCCCGTCGTGGAAGCTGGCGCATCCCTATCGCATGGTCGCGCATAATGGCGAGATCAACACGGTGCGCGGCAACAACAACTGGATGGCGGCGCGCCAGGCCTCGGTCGATTCCGAGCTGTTCGGCAACAACATATCGAAGCTGTGGCCGATCTCCTATGAGGGCCAGTCGGACACGGCGTGCTTCGACAACGCGCTCGAGTTCCTGTTCCAGGGCGGCTATTCGCTCACCCACGCCATGATGATGCTGATCCCGGAAGCCTGGGCCGGCAACAAGCTCATGGATGCCGACCGCAAGGCTTTCTACGAGTACCATGCGGCGCTTATGGAGCCGTGGGATGGTCCGGCGGCGGTGGTGTTCACCGACGGCCGCCAGATCGGCGCCACGCTCGACCGCAACGGCCTGCGCCCGGCGCGCTACATCGTCACCGACGACGACCGCGTCATCATGGCGTCGGAAGCCGGCGCGCTGCCGGTGCCGGAGGAAAAGATCGTGCAGAAGTGGCGGCTGCAGCCCGGCCGCATGCTGCTGATCGACCTCGCCAAAGGCCGCATCGTCTCCGACGAGGAGATCAAGTCGGAGATCGCGACCAGGCATCCCTACAAGACCTGGCTCGCCAACACGCAGTTGATCCTGGAAGACCTCAAGCCGGTCGAGCCGCGCGCGCTGCGCAAGGATGTCAGCCTGCTCGACCGCCAGCAGTCCTTCGGCTACACGCAGGAAGATACCAAGCTTCTGATGGCTCCGATGGCGACCACCGGCCAGGAAGCGGTCGGCTCGATGGGCACCGACACGCCGATCTCGGCGATGTCGGACAAGTCGAAGTTGCTCTACACCTATTTCAAGCAGAACTTCGCCCAGGTGACCAACCCGCCGATCGACCCGATCCGCGAGGAACTGGTGATGAGCCTGGTGTCCTTCATCGGGCCGCGGCCGAACATCTTCGACCTGGTCGGCACGTCGCGCCGCAAGCGGCTCGAAGTCCGCCAGCCGATCCTGACCAATGGCGATCTCGAAAAGATCCGCTCCATCGGCCACACCGAGGACCGTTTCGACACCAAGACGATCGACGTCACCTACGGCTCGAACGAGGGCGCAGCGGGCATGCAAGGCGCCATTGACCGGCTCTGCGAGCGCGCGGAGGCGGCGGTCGCCGGCGGCTACAACATCATCATCCTGTCGGACCGTCAGGTCGGGCCCGACCGCATCGCCATTCCAGCCCTTCTGGCCACGGCGGCGGTTCACCACCACCTGATCCGCAAGGGGTTGCGCACCTCAGTCGGCCTCGTCGTCGAATCCGGCGAGCCGCGCGAGGTGCATCATTTCTGCTGCCTCGCCGGCTATGGCGCCGAGGCGATCAACCCTTATCTTGCCTTCGACACGCTGCTCGACATGCACAAGCGCGGCGAACTGCCGGCTGAGGTCGACGAATACGAGGTGGTTTCGCGCTACATCAAGTCGATCGGCAAGGGCATCCTCAAGGTGATGTCCAAGATGGGCATCTCGACCTACCAGTCCTATTGCGGCGCGCAGATCTTCGACGCGATCGGGTTGAAGTCCGATTTCGTCGAGAAGTATTTCACCGGCACCGCGACGCTGATCGAAGGCGTCGGCCTGGAGGAGGTCGCCGCCGAGACGCTCAGCCGCCATGCGGACGCCTTCGGCAGCGATCCGGTGCTGCGCAACAGCCTGGAGGTCGGCGGCGAATACATGTTCCGCATGCGCGGCGAGGCGCATATGTGGTCGCCGGATGCGGTCGCTACCTTGCAGCATGCCGTGCGCCAGGGCTCCTGGGACACATTCAAGGAGTATTCGGCGCAGATCGACAGCGCGACCGCGCGGGCACAAACCATCCGCGGCCTGTTCAAGATCAAGCTGGCCGAAGAAACCGGCCGCAAGAAGGTCGCGATCGAGGACGTCATGCCGGCTGCCGAGATCGTCAAGCGCTTCTCGACCGGGGCGATGTCCTTCGGCTCGATCTCCAGGGAAGCGCACACCACGCTGGCGCGCGCCATGAACCAGATCGGCGGCAAGTCGAACACCGGCGAAGGTGGCGAAGAGGCCGACCGCTATCTGCCGCTGCCCGGCGGCGGCAAGAACCCGGAACGTTCGGCGATCAAGCAGGTCGCTTCGGGGCGGTTCGGCGTCACAGCGGAATATCTGGTCAATTCCGACGTCATGCAGATCAAGGTGGCGCAAGGCGCCAAGCCCGGCGAGGGTGGCCAGCTGCCTGGTCACAAGGTCGACGCCACCATCGCCAAGGTCAGGCACTCGACGCCCGGCGTCGGCCTTATCTCGCCGCCGCCGCATCACGACATCTATTCGATCGAGGATCTGGCGCAGCTGATCTACGACCTGAAAAACGTCAATCCGGCGGCCGATGTCTCGGTCAAGCTGGTGTCGGAAGTCGGCGTCGGAACGGTCGCGGCGGGCGTCGCCAAGGCGCGCGCCGACCACATCACCATCTCCGGCTATGATGGCGGCACTGGCGCTTCGCCGCTGACCTCGCTCAAGCATGCCGGCAGCCCGTGGGAAATGGGCCTTGCCGAGACGCATCAGACACTGGTGCTCAACGGCTTGCGCAGCAGAGTCGCGCTGCAGGTGGACGGCGGCTTACGCACCGGGCGCGACGTCATCATCGGCGCGTTGCTCGGCGCCGACGAGTTCGGCTTCTCGACCGCGCCGCTGATCGCGGCCGGCTGCATCATGATGCGCAAGTGCCACCTCAACACCTGCCCGGTGGGCGTGGCGACGCAGGATCCGGTGCTGCGCAAGCGCTTCAAGGGTACGCCCGAGCATGTCATCAACTTCTTCTTCTACGTGGCGGAAGAGGTGCGGGCATTGCTCGCCGAAATGGGCTTCACCCATCTCGACCAGATCATCGGCGACAGTGACCTCCTGGAAAAGCGCGACGTGATCCAGCACTGGAAGGCGCGCGGGCTCGACTTCTCGAAGATCTTCTTCAAGCCCGACGCGCCGCATGAGGCGCTGCACTGGACCGAGCGGCAGAAGCATCCGATCGACGACGTGCTCGACCGCAAGCTGATCGAGCTGGCGAAGCCGGCGCTCGAAGCCAGGCAGCCCGTCACCATCGAGCTGCCGATCCGCAACGTCGACCGCTCCGCCGGCGCGATGCTGTCGGGTGAGGTCGCCAAGCGCTTCAAGCATAAGGGCCTGCGGGAGGATACGATCCAGGTGAAGCTCACCGGCACGGCCGGCCAGTCCTTCGGCGCGTTTCTCGCGCGCGGCGTGTCGTTCGAGCTGGTCGGCGCCGGCAACGACTATGTCGGCAAGGGCCTGTCGGGCGGCCGTATCGTCATCCGCCCGCCGGAAGAGGCCAAGATCATAGCTGCCGACTCGATCATCGTCGGCAATACGGTGCTCTACGGTGCCACCGAGGGCGAGGCCTACTTCGCCGGTGTCGCCGGCGAGCGCTTCGCCGTGCGCAACTCGGGCGTGGCGGCTGTCGTCGAAGGCGTCGGCGACCATGGCTGCGAGTACATGACCGGCGGCATCGTGGTCGTGCTTGGCAAGACTGGGCGCAACTTCGCGGCCGGCATGTCGGGCGGCGTCGCCTATGTGCTGGACGAGAAGGGCGATTTCGCCGAACGCTGCAACATGGCGATGGTCGAGCTGGAGCCGGTCCCGGAAGAGGACGATTTGATGGAGAAGCTGCTCCATCACGGCGGCGACCTCGACCACAAGGGCCGCGTCGACGTGTCGGGCGACATGACCAGCCATGACGAGGAACGGCTCTACCAGCTGATCTCGAACCACGTCCATTACACCGGCTCGGTGCGCGGCCGCGAGATCCTGGACGACTGGCAGAACTTCCGGCCGAAATTCCGCAAGATCATGCCGGTGGAGTATCGCCGCGCCCTGATCGAGATGGAACGCATGCGCATGAGCGTGGCGGCGGAATAAGCATCGGCCATGGCCGGAAAGATGACTTTCCGGCCGGCATCCTCACCAACAATCCTGACCCCGAGAGCATGACCCCGCAAAGTGGGAACTCGGCGAAGGTCATGCTCCAGCAAGGTGCGGTTGCCATGGCGGCCTTATGGGGTTAACGGGTGCGCGACAAAAGCGTGCCTTCGGACAGCAGGGACTGGACTATGGGCAAGGTAACAGGCTTCCTCGAGATCGACCGGCAGGTGCACAAATACCAGCCGGCCTCCGACCGCATCCGGCATTTCCGCGAATTCACGCTGCCGATGTCGGACAAGGAGGTCGAGAAACAGGCCGCGCGCTGCATGGATTGCGGCATTCCGTATTGCCATGGACCGACGGGCTGCCCGATCCACAACCAGATCCCGGACTGGAACGACCTCGTCTACAATGGCGACTGGGACAGCGCGATCCGCAACCTGCATTCGACCAACAATTTCCCGGAGTTCACCGGCCGCATCTGCCCCGCGCCTTGCGAGGAAGCCTGCACGCTGAACCTCGAGGATATTCCGGTTGCCATCAAGACAGTCGAGCAGGCGATCGCCGACAAGGCTTATGAAACCGGCCACATCCGGCCCTATCCGCCGGAAAGGAAGACCGGCAAGCGTGTCGCCGTCATCGGCTCAGGCCCGGCCGGAATGGCGGCGGCGCAGCAGCTCGGCAGGGCCGGGCATGACGTGCATGTCTATGAGCGCGAAAGCCGCCCCGGCGGCCTCATGCGCTACGGCATCCCCGACTTCAAGATCGAGAAGCACTATATCGACCGGCGCATCGAGCAGATGCAGGGCGAGGGCGTGACCTTCCATTGCGGCGTCAATGTCGGCGTCGACATGAAGGTGGCCGACCTCATCGAGGAATTCGACGCGGTGCTCTATTGCGGCGGCTCGGAAACGCCGCGTCCGGCTGGCATTCCGGGGGCCGATCTGAGCGGCGTCTACGACGCCATGCCTTATCTGGTGCAGCAGAACCGCCGCATCGGGGGCGAGCCGATCCAGTCTGTGGCTTGGCCTTCGCACCCGATCATCGCCGGCGGGCAGCATGTCGTGGTGGTCGGCGGCGGCGATACCGCGTCAGACTGCATCGGCACCGCCTTCCGCCAGGGTGCGGTGCGCGTCACGCAGCTCGACATCCGGCCGCAGCCGCCGGAGAAGGAAGACAAGCTCTCCGTATGGCCCTACTGGGCGACCAAGATGCGCACGTCCTCCTCGCAAGCCGAGGGCGCCGAGCGCGAATTCCAGGTGGCGACGCTCGAATTCATCGGCGAGGACGGCCAGTTGACCGGCGTGCGCTGCTGCGAGGTCGATGACAAGCGCAAGCCGATCCCCGGCACAGAGTTCGTCATCCGCGCCGACCTCGCCTTCATCGCCATCGGCTTTGCCGGCCCGGCGGGCGACAGCCTGATGAAGGAGCTGGACGGCAAGATCAAGGTCGTCACCGACAGCCGCCGCTCGCGGAATGTCGAGGCCAATGATCGCGACTACAGGACCAGCGTTGACAAGCTCTATGCAGCGGGCGACGTGCGCCGCGGCCAGTCCCTCGTGGTCTGGGCGATCCGCGAGGGCCGCCAGGCGGCACGCTCGATCGACGAGGCGTTGATGGGGTCGACGGTGCTGCCGCGCTGAGACCGTTTAGAAATTATACTCCTGCGGCCAGCTGCTGGCGTTTTCTGCGCTTCCGGTGCTTCACGTACGTCAACGTACGCTCCGCTCCGGTTCTCGAAAACACCACCATCTGACTCGCAGGAGCGAATTTCTGAAACGGTCTCCGGGCCGATGAGCTACTGATTGACGCCCGCCGCCGTATCGGGCTGAGCGGCGGCGGTCGGCTTCGGCGGCCAGGTAAAATCGTCGGCACGGCCGGGCGAGGCGGCCGGCGCCTTGCCTTCCAGGATCAGCTTTTCGCCGGGCAGGTTCGGATTGGCCCTGGCCGGCTGGGCTGCGCCCAGCAGTTCGGTGCCGCCATCGAGCGCGGGATCGCCGAGCAGCATCGGCGCGGTGCGGTCGACGATGACGGGCGCGGCGGCCGGCTTGGGCGCCTCGACCGGAGCGCCGGCCGGCGCCGACACGGTGGTGATGCTTCCCGGCGCCGCCAATCCGAGGATCTTGGCCAGGGGCTTTTCCGTGTAGAAGGCGAGCTTGCGCTTGCCGGCCTTGGTGACGTTGATGCCGTCGTCGGAACGCAGGCGCACCGGCTGGCCGTTGATGTCGGGGCCGGAAGTGACGAAAGCGCCGTTCTCGTCGACGAAGCCGTCCCAGACATCGACGAACTCGCCGCCATGGCTTTGGGCGGCCGAGTGATAGATGTCGTTGAAGGCGAGCATGTCGGAGTTCATCTTCGACACACCGAAAGCCGGCATGCCGACCCACAGGAACGGCACCTTGGTCTCCTGAAGGGCCTTGCCGAGCGCATCGGTGCGGCGTTCATACTCCTTGGTCCAGTTCTCCGAGCGCGGCTGCTCGCGCACATCGCCAACCTTCATCTGCTGCCGGTCGTTGGAACCCAGCATGACGATCACGGCCGCCGGTTTCTCGGTCTCGATCAGCGATTTTATCTGGGCTGGCCAATTGTAGACGTCGTCGCGAACGAAGCCGGAGGAACCGTTGGAGCGAGCGACGATCCTGACGGCGGGATTGTCGGCAAAGGCCGTGTCCAGGCCCTCAGCCAGGCCGCCCGCCAGAAAATCGCCGACCACCAGAACGACGCGAGCGTCGCTGGTCTTCTCGACAATCGGCGTTTCGGGCTCCGCCGGCGGGCGTGGCTTGGGCTTCTTCTTCGGCTTCGGCCTTGGCTGGACTTCGACGGGCGGCTCGATGCGTTCGCTGCGGCGCGGAAAAAGAAGGTCGCGCAGCGACCAGCCGCGGCTTTCCTCCTGCGCGAACGCAGGAGCGTGGAAAGCGCCGGCGGCGGTGACGACAAGCACGGCAAGGGCAAGAATCAGAATCGGCGCCCGGCGAATGCCCTGCCTGATACGCGCGACCAAAACCAAACACCTCTCCATCCCTTGGCGCATGATCAGGCAGACGCGGGAAAGTCATGCGCAAGCCGAAGCGCTACCGCATTCCTTGCCGTCTTCGAAAGGATGCCTGGCGCTTCCGCGGGCTCTACCGCTTGCGGAGCCATTTGAGCACTTCCAGGCTCGGATAGCCATCCTGGGTCAGGCCGACCTTGGCCTGGTAGGCCATGATGGCGGCCTTCGAGCCGTCGCCGATCTTGCCGTCGAACTTGCCGTCGTAATAGCCGTGCTCGGAAAGCCGCTTCTGCAGCTCCTGCCGCTCCTCGAAGCTGAGCTTGGTGAAAGGCCGCTGCCAGTCCTGCACAAGGCCCGAGCCGCCGGCGATCTCATCGGCGAGAAGGCCGACACCCAAAGCGTATTTGTCGGCATTGTTGTAGGCCTTGATGACCGAGAAATTCCGGATCATCAGGAAGGCGGGGCCGCCCCGGCCGTCAGGTACCTTCAGCGTCGCCTTGTCGGTCAGGTTCTTGAACGGCTTGCCGCTGGCCCTGACGACGCCGAGCGCCTGCCACTGCGCGATCGTCTTTGCGCCGCCGGGCAGCTTGCCGGCCGGGGTGGTGACCTCATAGCCCCACGTCTTGCCGGCTTGCCAGCCGTTCTTCTTGAGCAGATTGGCGGAAGTCGCCAGCGCGTCGGGAATCGAGTTCCAGATATCGCGCTTGCCGTTGCCGTCCATGTCGACCGCATAGCGCTGATAGCTGGTCGGAATGAACTGGGTCTGGCCCATCGCACCGGCCCAGGAGCCCATCAGATGGCTCTCGTCGATGTCGCCGGTCTGCAGGATCTTCAGCGCCGCGATCAGCTGGGTGCGGGCATATTTCGAGCGCTTGGGATCGCCATAGGCAAGGGTGGCCAGCGAACGGATGACGTTGCGCATGATGTCGTCGCGCTTGAGGATCTCGCCATAATTCGACTCCATCGACCAGATCGCCAGAAGGATGTTGCGGTCGACGCCGAACCGCGCCTCGATGCGATCCAGCCAAGGCTTCCATTTCTTCGCCATGGCGCGGCCATTGGCCACCGACTGATCATGCACGCGGTTGTCGAAATAATCCCAGGCGGGGGCGGTGAATTCGGGCTGGGTGCGGGCTTTTTCCAGCACGACCGGGTCGGGCTCGATGCCTCGCATGGACTGATCGTAGACAGCGCCCGAAACGCCGCCCGCCACCGCGGTAGCGCGGAAGCCCGCGACCCACTGGCGGAACCCGGCATCGGCGAAAGCGGGTCCGGCGGGCATCAGCAGGGCCAAGGTCAGGCCGGCTGCGGTCGCCAGTGCCGTCAGGCGCCTCGCGGTGTTGCGAACGGACATCATTTCCTCCTTCGTCAAATCAGGAAGAATCATTCAACGCCGAACCGGGTTAGTATTTAGTTTACCATAGGTGCCGCCGGGAACGAAAAGAGGTGTCGCGGCTTTTAGCTCTCACATTCAACATGGACGTTCGGTAGCCCAGCATTCCGGCGTGAAAATGATTCCGGCGTGAAAATGTTTGGGGGGATTGCGGAGCGTGCCGCCGAGCGGATAATTGGCCGAAAAGCAGGGGTGTCAGCATGAAGCGCGTTCGCAAGGCAGTTTTCCCGGTGGCCGGCCTCGGCACGCGGTTCCTTCCGGCCACGAAAGCCATCCCGAAGGAGATGCTGACCGTCGTCGACCGGCCTGTCATCCAATATGTGGTCGACGAGGCGCGCGAGGCCGGCATCGAGCATTTCATCTTCGTGACCGGGCGCAACAAGGCGGTCATCGAGGACCATTTCGACGTCCAGTTCGAACTCTACGACACGCTCGCCCAGCGCGGCAAGGACGACCAGCTCGCCCGCCTGCAGCGGCTGCAGCCGGCGCCCGGACAGACGAGCTTCACGCGCCAGCAGGTGCCGATGGGCCTCGGCCACGCCGTCTGGTGCGCTCGCGAGCTGGTCGGCGACGAGCCCTTCGCGCTGCTGCTGCCGGACATGATCATGCAGTCGGAAAAGAGCTGCATGAAGGGCATGGTCGAGCTTTATGAGGAGACCGGCAACAACATCATCGCCGTGCAGGAATGCGACCCCCTCGAGGCGCATAAATACGGCATTGTCGGGCGCGGCGAGGACACGCATCACGGCTTTCGCATCACCGGCATGGTGGAGAAGCCGAAGCAGGGCACGGCACCCTCCAATCTCTTCATCAACGGCCGCTACATCCTGCAGCCGGAAATCTTCGGCATCCTGGAAAGCCAGGAACGCGGCGCCGGCAACGAGATCCAGCTGACCGACGCGATGCTGAAGCTGGAGAAGAAGCAGCCCTTCTACGGCTATCACTACAAGGGCCGCACCTTCGACTGCGGCTCGCCGGAAGGGTTCGTCGAGGCCAATGTCGCCTTCGCGCTGTGGCGCAGCGACATGAACGCAAGCATGGCCGGCGTCATCCGCACGCTGCTGGACGAGGTGCGGCCGGCGGAACGCCGCGGCGCGGCATTCTAGCCTTCGTGGTCGGCGAGGCTATCGCTGGACCTTCAGACCGAGATAGACGCTGTTGGCCGTATAGTCGCGTCCAGGCAGGTTGCTGGTCAGCTTCTCCGTCCGCACCCGCGTGGTGAGGCCGGCATAGCGATTGAGCCACCAGGTCAGTCCGGCTTCGGCGCTCAGGATCAGGTCGTGGCCGTCGGAGCCAGTATAGTCGCGCCAATCGAGGCCAAGCGCCGAGTTTGCCGTCAGGTTGGCGCGGATCTGGCGCTCGCCGGTCAAACGGCCGGAGTAGAGGATATCGCCGCTCTCGCCGGCCGTCGTTGTCGTCTCGACGCTGGTCTTGCCGGTGAGCCCGATGGTGGTGCTGCGCTCGGGCGACCATTTGAGGTCGGCGTTGATGCTCGGCCCTGCCACCGCGGGCAGGCGGCTGTCGTCGATCGCTTCGCGCAGCCAGCCGACGGAGAATTCGCCTGAAAGCTTCTCGCCCATGTCGAGCTCGACGCCGGCGCGCGCTCCGATCCGCTTCGAGGAGCGCTCAAACCCTTCCGTATCGAGACGCTGATCGTAGACTCTGCGGCCGAGCTCGACCTCCGTGAAGGGCGTGAGCGCCGGCGAGATCTGGTAGCCCGTACGCAAGGTGGCCGTGTAGAGCGTGTTGTCGCGATCCTTCTGCGAAATGCTGGTTCCATCCGAGAGCTCGGCGTCGCCGTAAAAATCATGGGAGACCGAGCCGGTCAGCGCGTAACGCATCTTGCCGACACTCTTTTCGAGACCGAGGCTGCCGTCCAGGGTCTGGCGCAGCGGCTGTTGGTTGACGCCGGCGATCGCGTCGGGCGAGGAAGCGGATTCCGGTGCCGCCTCGTAGCCTAGCTTGGCGATGGCGCGCAGCTCGTTGTCGAGATCGACATTGAGCTGACCGTCGATGCGGCCCTGCGCATCGTTGATCTTCTCGCCTGAGACCGTGTTGCGGAACAGGCCGTAGCCGGTGATCAGAGCCGAATTCTCGCGCCAGTCGGAGGTCGCCGTGAACCGCAGCGACGTCTCGGACAGAACGGCGGATTTGCCGGTGCTGCTGGCATCGGCATTGGACGTCGCGGTGAAGCCTTGCTCGAGCGTCGGCCGGAAGACAAAGGTGCCGATCCTGACGCCGGGAGCTGCGAAGGGATCTTCCTCCGGCTTGACCTTCTGTCCATCGATCGATCCGGTGCGCTCCTGGCCCGGGTCGAGCTTCTGCTTGTCGACGCCATCGACAGTTACGGCGCGGCGGTTGCTGCCGTCATCCCCGGCCGCTGCCGCATCAGCCCTGTCGCCCGTAGAGGCGGTCGCGGCGGTGGTCGTGCTGTCGGTGGCCTCGCCCGCCTTCTTCCTGGCCTTCTTCTTGTCGGCGGTCTTGGTATTCGCCTTTGTGTCGGTCTTGGAGTCCTGAGCGCGTTGAGCAGCCGTCGAAGGCCGGCGCAGCTTTGCCGGCGCGGTCGTGCCGGCCAGCGGGTCGTTGGCTGCCGGCGGCTGGTCGAAGATGCTGTCCGACGCGCCCGCCGTCTGGTCGTCATCGGGAACCGCGCCCGGGCTTGCCGGCTGATAGGTCGTGGGCGCCGTGTCTTGGACGGCGGCGGCAGGAGCGTTCTGATCTTGCGTCCCTTGCGCCCGCAACTGCCTGGCCTTGCGCTGCTGGTCGGCAAGTATGGCCGATTCGGAAACCTCGCCGCGCAGCTCGGTTTCTTGCGAAAATGCCGGTGCCGGACGCAGCAAGGCAAGCGCGCTTGCCGTCAACAGCAGTGCTGCAACGGCAATGCCCTTCCGACCGATTTTCGTTTCAGGCTGGCCCCCGGACATCGTCACCACTGCTTGCGCGGCGCGGTTGCGCCATACTTACCGAACCGTAAATGCGGATGGTTAACGGAGGGTTGAGACAGCCCCTCGTAAGCCTTCCAACCGGCGGCTTGAGGCAATTGTGTTGGACAATTCCGTTGGACAGCGGTGCGGCAAAGCGCTAATCGCTTCGGCCATGCATGCGGGGTCCCCAGAAAGAAAGCAGCCGGACAGGCAGGCTGCGATCGAATCGGCGCTGAGAACGGTGGCGACGGAGCAGGCCGGCATGGCGGCCTTGGCCGCCGGGCTCGCAAACGGACTGGCCGAGCCCTTCGCGGCGGCCATCGATCTGATTTCGCGGATCGACGGCCGCGTCATCGTCACCGGCGTCGGCAAGAGCGGCCATATCGGTTCCAAGATCGCCGCGACGCTGGCCTCGACCGGCACGCCGGCCTTTTTCGTCCATCCGGCGGAGGCCAATCACGGCGATCTCGGCATGATCGCCCGGGACGACGCCATCATCGCCATGTCCTGGTCGGGCGAGAGCAAGGAATTGATGGGCATCGTCGCTTATTCCAGGCGATTTTCCATCCCGCTGATCGCCATCACGTCCGGCGAGAACTCGGCGCTGGCCCGGGCCGCCGATGTCGTGCTGTTGCTGCCGGCCGTGCCCGAGGCCTGTCCGCATGGGCTGGCGCCCACAACCTCCGCCCTGCTGCAATTGGTCATGGGCGATGCGCTGGCGATCGCGCTGCTCGAGGCGCGCGGCTTCACGCCGGACCATTTCCGCACCTTCCACCCGGGCGGCCAGCTCGGCGCCAATCTGACCCAGCTGCGTGAGATCATGCATGTCGGTGAAAGGCTGCCGCTGGTGCCGTCGGGCACCGGCATGCGCGAAGCGATCCTGGAATTGTCGCGCAAGGGTTTCGGTTGCGTCGCGATCACCGCCCCCGACGGCGCGCTGACCGGCATCATCACCGACGGCGACATCCGCCGCCACATCGCCAGCGATCTTCTGTCCATGAGCGTCGATCAGGTGATGACGAAGAAGCCGAAGACCGCGAGTCCGGATACGCTGGTGGCGACGGCGCTGCAGACGATCAACACCTCCGCCATCACCAGCCTGATGGTCGTCGAGGGCAAGCGGCCGGTTGGGCTTGTGCATTTGCACGATCTGCTGCGCATCGGCGCTGCCTAAAGAAACTCAGACCGCTTCGACAGTCAGCTCCAGATCGGTATCCGCCGCCCCGGTCACGCGCACCTGCGTGCCGGCCGGCAGGTCGGGTCCGGAGACGCGCCATAGCGTGTCGCCGAGCCGGATGCGGCCGCGGCCGTTCTTGATCGGCTCGGCCAGCGTCGCCGTGCGGCCGACCATTTGCGCGCCGCGGCGATTGAGCAGCGGCTGGTCGACGCTGCCTTGCCGGCTGACGGCGATCTGCCGGCCGACATAGGCCGAGATCACGGCCAGCACGAGGAAGGCTAGGACCTGGATCTGCCAGGTCCAGAACGCCGCATCCCAGATCGCCAGCGAAACAGCGCCTACGATCAGCGCCGCGATGCCGATCCACAGCATGAACACGCCGGGCGCCACGACTTCCATCACCAGGAGCACGATGCCGAGAACCATCCAGTTCCACGGGCCGAGTTCCGAAACGATGCGGTCGATCATTGACGGTCTCCCACAGAGTTAGATGATCAGCTGTCACTCTGCCGCATGATCGGCGGGCGCGAACCCTGGCGCGTGCCCGACGGGCTGTCGCCCTTGAAGACTTCGCGGGCGATCTCGCCGATGCCGCCGAGCGAACCGATCAGCGACGAGGCCTCAAACGGCATCAGCACGATCTTGTTGTTGCTCGACGAGCCGATCTTGGCCAAGGCCTCGGTGTATTTCTGCGCGACGAAGTAGTTGATGGCCTGCACATCGCCCTTGGCGATGGCTTCCGACACGACCTGCGTCGCCTTCGCTTCGGCCTCAGCCGAGCGCTCGCGCGCCTCGGCGTCACGGAAAGCGGCTTCCCTGCGGCCCTCGGCTTCGAGGATCTGCGATTGCTTCAGGCCTTCAGCGGCCAGGATCTGGGCGCGCTTGTCGCGCTCGGCCATCATCTGGCGGCCCATCGATTCCACGAGATTGGCCGGCGGGTTGATGTCCTTGATCTCGACGCGGGTGATCTTGATGCCCCACGGATGCGCCGCCTCGTCCACGACGCGCAGGAGGCGCTCGTTGATCGCGTCGCGATTGGAAAGCAATTCGTCGAGGTCCATCGAGCCCATGACGGTACGGATGTTGGTCATGGTGAGGTTGAGAATGGCGTTCTGCAGCCCGGCCACCTGGTAAGCGGCCTGGGCGGCGTTCAGCACCTGGTAGAAGGCGACGCCGTCGACCCCGACGATGGCGTTGTCGCGGGTGATGATCTCCTGCGTCGGGACGTCGAGCACCTGCTCCATCATGTTCATCTTGGCGCCGACGCGCTCGAAGATGGGGTTGATGATGTTGAGGCCGGGGGTCAGCGTCTTGGTGTAACGGCCGAAGCGCTCCACCGTGTAATTGTAACCTTGCGGCACCGTCCTGATGCCCTTGAAAAGCAGAATGATGACCAGGAAAACAAGAACAATAATGGCAATATCGAAACCGCTAAAGCCCATTTCGCTTCTCCCTCAAAGGCGGCGACCTCACGGAATCACTTAAGTGTGTTTCCGCAACGTTACAATCAGGTGATCGCCAGAGCCGGATGATTTCAGGCCGGATCGACCTGAAATCATACGGCTCTGGGTCAATAGAAAGAGCATGATGTGGTCCGAAAACCGCTCACACTTTTCGGCATCATGCTCTGATATCGGTTAGCGGCGGGTTTTGCGCACCGTTTCGAGTCTGTCGGTGAAGCCGGTCACACCCAACCGGAAAGCTCGCGCCGGACCAGCGCCTCGATGACCGCCATGCCCTCGGGACTGTCATTGAGACAGGGTATATGGGCGAAGTTCCTGCCGCCGGCGTGATGGAAGGTTTCGGCCGCCTCGCGGCCGATCTCGTCCAGGGTCTCGATGCAGTCGACGGAAAAGCCCGGATTGACGACGGCGATGGATTTCACCCCTTCCTTGGCCAGTTTCTCGACCGTGACGTCGGTGTAGGGCTGCAGCCATTCCTGCGCGCCGAAACGTGACTGGAAGGCGGTGATGAGCTTCTTCTCGTCCCAGCCGAGCCTTTCCCGCAGCAGCCGCGTCGTCTTGAGACAGTGGCAATGGTAGGGGTCGCCCTTCTCGAAATACGGCTTCGGGATGCCATGATAGGACGCGATAACCACCTCGGGCTCGAAGTCCAACGTCTCAAGATGCCGCTCGATCGAGTGAGCGAGAGCCTCGATGTAGACCGGTTCATCGTAGTAGGGTGGCACGCTGCGGATCGTCGGAGCGTTTCTGATCTTCATCAGCGCGCGGAACAGCTGGTCGTTGGCGGTCGCCGTGGTCGTTGCCGAATACTGCGGATATACCGGGAAGGACAGGATACGGTCGCAGCCCTGCTCGATCAGTTTTTGCGCCACGCTTGCCGTCGACGGATTGCCGTAGCGCATCGCCCAATCGACCACGACGTTCGACTGATCGGCGAGGGTTCTGGCGAGCTTTTCTGCCTGTGAACGGGTGAAGGTGCGCAGCGGCGACTCGTTCTTCTCCCGGTTCCAGATCCGGGCATAGTTGGCGCCGGACTTTTTCGGCCGGGTCGTCAAAACCAGGCCGTAGAGGATCGGATACCAGATCGCCTTGTTGAGCTCGATGACGCGCGGGTCGGAGAGGAATTCCCTGAGATACCGCCACATCGGCGCAAATTCGATACCGTCGGGTGTGCCGAGATTGATCAGCATGACGCCGACCTTGCCCTGCTTAACCGCCGGGTGGCCGGCGGGCAGCGGACCAGCGGTCCTCGCGGTATTGACATCGGTGGGGCGGGCAAGCGTCATCAACGGTCTCCGGTAGCGCCGCGGAAACTAGTGATGCCCCGCCGGTTTTCAATGCTGCGTCTGGCCGCACCTTATCAAGTTTGGCACCGGAAAAGGAACACCCGCCCGTTTCCGGGCGGGTGCCCTGAATTCCGGGTGGCCGCCTATTTCGCGGCCGGCGGAATGGTCAGCGTCGCGCCCAGCGGCAGGCGACGCGGCTTAAAGTCCTTGTTGGCCTCTGAGATGAGCTTCCATTTGGTGGCGTCGCCATAGGCTTTCTTGGCCAGGTCCCAGTAGGTATCGCCGGCCGCGACGGTGTGCCTGGTTTCCGCCGGCTTGGTTTCAGCGGGTTTGGCCGGCTCGGCGGCGGGAGCAGAGGCCGCCGGAGCGGTCTCGGCCGGCTTTGCCGGTTCCGCAGCCGGCGCCGTCTCAGCCGGAACCGCCGGCGGTTTGCCGGCAATGTCACTGGAGCCGGACGGCATAGCCGGCATCGCCGGCTCGCTTGCCGGCGCAGCCTCGGCCGGTTTTGCTGCCTCGGCCGCAGGCGCCTGGGTGGCTGCTGGAGCGGTCTCGGCAGGCTTTGCCGGTTCCGCAGGCTTGGCTGGCTCAGCCGCCGCCGTCGTTGCCGCGATCTCGGTGATGCGGCCGTCGAGCTTCGGCGTGTAAGGTCGATGCGCGCCGAGATAGTCGGCCACCACCTGCTCGAGGCCTGGGCCGTAGTCATAGGCGTCCGTGGCCTTCTCGGCGAAGACCTTGTAGCCGTCGCCACCCTGGCGGACGTAGTTGTTGGTGGCGACCAGATAGTGTTTGTCGGGATTGATTGGCGCCCAGGCGCCGTTCTCCATCACCTCGACCGATTTGACGCGACCGGCATTGGGCGCGACCGACTTATCGAAGGAATATTTCAGCCCGGCAACCTGCGGGAAGCGGCCGGCGCCGTCCTCGACCTGGCTGAGGCCGCTTTCGAGGCCCGCGACGAGGTCCTTGCCCGAGATCTTGAAGGTGGCCAGCGTGTTCTGGAACGGCAGCACGGTCAGCACCTCGCCCATAGTCACCGTGCCCTGGTCGATCGAGGCGCGCAGGCCGCCACCGTTTGAGATAACGATCTCGACGCCCTGGCCCTTGGTGCGGTCGAGGATGGCATCGGAGACGAGATTGCCCATCTCGCATTCGCGCGCGCGGCAGTTCTCGCGGCTGCCGTCGATCGCCTTGGTGGTCTCGGCTACCTCCTTGTTCTTCAGCGCCTCGATCGGCGCGTCGAGCTCCTTGATGCGGGCAAGGACAGCAGGATCGGGCGTGATCGACTTGTCGAGATAGATCGGGGCGCCGCTGGCCTCCTTGACGTTGCCATTGTCGTCGAACACGACCTTGAACTCGCCGAGATATTTCGAATAGGACGCCGCCTGCACCACCGGCACCTTGGAGCCGTCGGGGTTGTCGACCATGGTCGGGTAGGGGCCTTCGGCCTTCGGGTCGGTGTTGGACAGAAGCGTGTGGCTATGGCCGCCGACCACCACGTCGATGCCCGGGATCTTGGCGATCACGTCGCGCTCGCGCCGGTAGCCGATATGGGTGACCACGATGATCTTGTTGATGCCTTGCGCCTTGAGCTTCTCGACCTCGGCCGTGATCGATTTGACGTCGTCGGCGATGGCGATGTTCGGGCCGGGCGAGGCGAGTTCCGGCGTGTCGTTGGTGACGGCGCCGATGATGCCGATCTTCTGGCCGCCGACCTCGACGACGATCGACGGCTTGATCTTGTCCTTAGCGCCGGACTTGTCGTTGGGCATGACATTCGCGCTGACGATCGGGAACTTCGCCTTGTCGAGGTAAGGCACCAGTGCTGTCTCGCCGTCGTCGAATTCGTGGTTGCCGAGCGTCACCGCGTCGGGCTTGATCTGGTTGAGGAATTCCTCTTCCGCAGCGCCCTTGTAGGTGGTGTAGAAGAGTGACCCCTGAAAACTGTCGCCGGCATTGAGCAAGAGCAGGTTCTGCCCTTCGAGCTTCTTGCGCTCCTCGGCGATTGCGGTGATCAGCCGGCCGGCGCCGCCGATGCATTCGCCCTTGGTCTCCTCTTCGGCGGAACAGGTCGACTCGTATTTGTTGTTGCCTTCGATGCGGCTGTGCCAGTCGTTGAAATGCAGGATGTTCAGCGTGTAGTCGGCAAAGGAAACGCCGGCCGACAGGCCAAGCGTCGAAGCGGACAGGGCTAGGATGGCGGCAATCTTCTTCATCTGCGTCTCTCGGATAAGCTGACTTCGACGGTACCTAAAGCGCGTCGCGCTGAAACGGATTCAGGCGACGCGCTTTAGGTTCTTGTTTTGATGCATGTCGTTGTCCCAGAACCGCTGCACACTTCTGGACGCCATGCTTTAACGCCTTCACTTGACTGGAAAATAACAGTCAGTCTCGGGTCATGTTCACATCGGGTCCTGGCCGATGCAAGCACAAATCGGGGGAGATGTTTGCCGGCACAAAAAAGGACGGCGGCTCGCGCCGCCGTCCTTTCGGATGCATGTCTGCGAGCCTCAGGCCCGACGCGTCAGCACGAAATTCTGGCCGCTGGCGCTGGTGCAGTTGAGCTGGCTGATGGAGACCATCAGGCAGTTGAAACTGACCGGCGTCTGGCGGATCAGCGAAGTGCCGTGGATCTCGACCGAGGTCGGTCCAGTCATGGTGTAGCTGCCTTCCGACAGCTTCTGGCCGGTGTCGGTGGCAACAGTGGTGAAGTTGCCGGCCGCGAAGGTCGACAGGCCGGTGCCCTTGGCGTCGATCCAATTGCCCTCGACACCCTTCGGCGCGGCTGCGCCCGGTGGTTCCGACGGGCCGGTGGTTGTGCAGGCGGCCGTAGCCAGCAGGCTTGCCGCGGCACCCGCCGAAAGCAGTTTGCGCGCAATAGTCATATGTTGGTCCTCTCCTCGGTCCGCATCTTCTCAATCGCCCGATTTCCGGGCGATTGCAAGGTGGAGGCGGCGGTAGGCCTGACCGCTATCGGACCAGAATGTTGCGGAACTGCCACGGGTCGTCCTTGTCCAGGTCTTCCGGGAAGAGGCCCGGGCGATTGTCCAGAGGAGTCCAGTCGGTATAGTAGCCCCTGACCGGCCCGAGATAAGGCGACTGCACTTCGAGGCAGCGCCGGTAGTCCATCTCGTCGGCTTCCACGATGCCGGCCGCCGGGTTCTCCAGCGCCCAGACCATGCCGGCGAGCACCGCCGAGGTGACCTGCAAGCCGGTGGCGTTCTGGTAGGGGGCGAGCTTGCGGGCTTCGGCCAGCGACAATTGCGAGCCGTACCAGTAGGCGTTCTTGTCGTGGCCGTAGAGCAGCACGCCGAGCTCGTCGACGCCGTCGACCAGCTCGTTCTCGTCAAGCACATGGTGGACCGGCTGCGGCTTGCCGGCGGCGCCGAACATCTCGTCCAGCGACAGCAAGGCGTCGTTGCAGGGATGATAGGCGTAATGGCAGGTCGGACGGTATTGGACCTTGCCCTTCTTCGAACGCACGGTGAAGAAGTCGGCGATCGAGATCGACTCGTTATGCGTCACCAAGAGGCCGTATTGCGCGCCCGGCGTAGGGCACCAACTGCGCACGCGCGTGTTGGCGCCGGGCTGCTCCAGATAGATTGCCGCCTTGGAGCCGTGCTTGTGTTGCTTGCCGTTCTTCGGCATCCAGTTTTCATGCGTGCCCCAACCGAGCTCGGCCGGCTGCAGGCCTTCCGAGATGAAGCCTTCGACTGACCAGGTGTTCCAGAACACATTCATCGGCTTCGGCTTCTTGGTGCGCTGGGTGTCGCGCTCGGCGATGTGGATGCCCTTGACGCCGGCCTTCTTCATCAGCCTGGCCCAGCCCTCGCGGTCTTCCTGCGCGGGCTCCGAAAACTCGAGCCCGAGATCGGTGGCGAGGTTGACCAGCGCCTTCTTGACGAACCATGAGACCATGCCGGGATTGGCACCGCAGGTGGAGACCGCCGTCGAGCCGCCGGGCTTGTCCTGCTTTTCCTTGATCATCGCCTCGCGCAGCGCGTAGTTGGAGCGGCTGGCATTGTCGGCCTCGGCGTCGAAATAGAAGCCCAGCCACGGCTCTACGACGGTGTCGATGTAAAGCACGCCGAGCTTGCGGCACAATTTCATCAGGTCCACCGACCCGGTGTCGACCGACAGGTTGACGCAAAAGCCCTGGCCGCCGCCATTGGTCAGGAGCGGCGTCAGCAGCTTCTTGTAATTCTTCTCGGTCACAGCATCCTGCATGAAGGTGATGCCGCGCTCGTCGAGCAGCTTGCGGTCGGTGTCGAGAGGGTCGATGACCGTCATGCGCGACTTGTCGAACTTGAAATGGCGTTCGATCAGCGGCAGCGTTCCCCGCCCGATCGAGCCGAAGCCGATCATCACGACGGGACCGGTGATTTCACCGTAAACGGGCCAGTTTTCATTCGCCATTTTTTCGCACACTCCTTCAAACACGCGCAAAACCGGGCGCCTTTGGCCCGACGGCCAAGCGCTACACCACAGATCATTGTCATAAACCAGCGAAAAGCGCCAACCGCCGGCTAGGCCGTTCTGGGCGTGTGGTTAAGCCGATCCGGCCATGCGGCCGAGGAATGCAACCAGCCGGTCGCGGTCGGCGGTCAGGCCCTTGTAGTCGAGCTGTTGCTGGTCGAGGGCCAGGAGCTGCTCCGTGAAGGAGGCCGCCAATATCGCCCGGTCCGGATGGTTAGCGAGCAGCTTGAGCGGATCGAGGTGGATGCGGATGGTGAAGAGGATGTCGCGCGACACGGGAAGCTTGCGCAGCGTCTGGCGTTCGACGCGGATGAAGGCATGGGCGTTGACGTCGCCATCGGGGAAGCGGCTCGGGCGGTTGGTGGCGCGGTCGATGCGCTCGACATTGGAAAGCGGATGATAGAGCCTGTCATCGGCCTGGATCGACCAGTTGAAGCGCTCGACCGCCTGTCCCTGCAGTCCGTCGAACATGCGGTTGATGAGCTCGGCCGGCCGCGTGCCGGGTCCGAAGCCGGGCACCGGTTTGTGGATCTCCTGCAGCGGCTTGCCGAATTTTTCCCGCAGCGACCAGGATGAAGGAAAACATAGCGAGCCGGCGGCCAACCGCCAGCCGCGCTCGTCGCGGCGCATCAGGATCAGGTCTTCCTGGACAAGCAGCGAGGCCTTTGCGAGCGGCGCCTCGCGCAAGGCAGGAGGCAGCCGGTCGGTTATACCCTCGAACCCGGCCGGCTCGACGCCGGCTCCGTTGCGGCGATGGGTGACGGGATGCGCGGCTTCGAGATGGGCGACGAGAAGGTCGAGCACTTCGCGCTGAGCGTCACGGGTGCCGTCTTCCTCGACAAAGACCTTTTCCGGGATTTCGGCGTAGAGGCGCTGCTTTTCGGCGAGATGGGGCAGCAGGAGCTCGTCGACCTCGATCCAGCGGTCGAAATCGAGCGGCTTCAGCCCGATGGTGAAGAGCTTCGAGGACCCGTCATAGGGTGTATGGGTCGGCTGGCGGATGCTTGTGTGGGTGTTATCCAGTTTGTGTCTCCACCGTGGTCAGCCAAGCCGCGCCGGGATCAGCCCGCGCAGCGAGTTGCCGACGAAGATCGCCTTCGCCGCCTTCAGATCGTCGAAGCTGTAGATCGCTTCCACGGCGCGGCCTTCGTCCAGAAGCTCGCCGCGCAATATTCCAGGCAAAAGGCCGCAGTCGAGGCGGGGCGTGGCGAGCGGGCCGTCGCCGAAATCGGCAAAGAGATTGGTGATCGTGCCCTCGCATATTTCGCCGCGTTCGTTGGCCAAAAGCACTTCGTCGGCGCGCGTGGCGAGATATTCCGCGCGGGCGTGCGTGTAGACTTGGCGCAGGCTGGTTTTGTGGCGCAGCAGCGTGTTGGTGGAATCGAGATGGATCCGCGCCAGCTGCAGCCGCCAGACCTTGTCGGCGGGCAGCGGTTCATAGGCTTGAGCGGCAGCCGTCGCTTCGCCATTGTGCTGCAAGGCAAGGCGCACGCGCAAGGCAATCCCGTGTCCGCTGACGGTGTTCGACAGCACCTCGCCGATCCGTTCGGGATCGCAGGCGAAGCCGAGCTCGGCGGCGGACGCATAAAGCCTGGCGAGGTGGCGCTCGAAGCGCAGGAAGCCGGAACCAGGCTCCCAGCGCATGGTCTCGATCAGCTCGAAGCCGGCACCGTTCCCGTCGCGAAGCGCGCTTTCAACAGACACTCCCGATACTCCTCCTCGGCGGTGGAATCGAAGACGACGCCGCCGCCGACATTGTAGACGGCCTCGCCGCCGGCGAAGAGCGAGATGGTGCGGATCGCCACCGAAAAACGCATCCTGCCGCCGGGCGCGATCCAGCCGATGGCCCCGCAATAGACGTCACGCGGCGTGTCTTCCAGCTGGTGCAGGATTTCCATGGCGCGGATTTTCGGTGCGCCGGTGATCGAGCCGCAGGGGAAGAGAGCGGCGAAGACCTGGCGGATGCCGATATCGGGCAGCAGCTTCGCCCGCACGCGGCTCACCATCTGGTGCACCGTCGGGTAGGTCTCGATGCGGAACAATTCCGGCACGTCGAGCGTGCCGACCTCGCTGATCAGCGAGATGTCGTTGCGCAAAAGGTCGACGATCATCCGGTTCTCGGCCTGGTTCTTCTCGTCGTTGCGCAGGAAGGCCTTCAGCCGCTCGTCCTCGGCCTTGGTCGCGCCGCGCGGAGCCGTGCCCTTCATCGGGTGCGTCTCGATCATGCCGTTGGCGTCGATCTCGAAAAACAGTTCGGGCGAGCGCGACAGAACGACCGGATCGCCAAGCGAGATCAGCGCGCCATATTTGACCGGCTGGCGCTCGGTCAGCGCGTCGAAGGCGGCAAGCGGATCGCCGGACCATTGCGCATGGACCGGGAAGGTAAGGTTGCCCTGGTAGCAGTCACCCTTGCGGATGTGATTGTGAAGGCGCGCGAAACGGCAGGCATAGTCCTCTGCGGACCATGTTGCCCTCGCATCGAAGATCGGGCCGTTGCTGGCGGGCCCGGCGCTTTGCGGCACCGCCTGGTCGACAGGCGCATCGAAGATCCCGAGGCAGACCAGGGGCGCGCGGCGGCCCTCGGGCAGCAGCGGCACCAGCTTCGGCTCGAGCAGGTAGCCGGCTTCGTAGGAGAAATAGCCCGCCAGCCATTTGCCGGAGTCGGAAGCAGCCTGGGCTCGCTCGAGCGCCGGCATGAACTCCTCCGCAGTGCGCGCGAGAATGACCTCGTGCGGCCGGTCGAACACCAACTGACGCGCGCTCTCGTCATTGCGGAAAATGGCTGCGGGCAGGGGCATGAGCCTCGGAAGCGGACAATTCAGTCGACCGGTCTATATGGGGGCCCGGGGACGCGCAATCGAGGGAACGGCGTCGAGCGACGCAAAGGCGGCTGGCCCAAACCAAAGACGGCGCTCGTGCGGGCGCCGTCTTTTACCAGCCAAGCGGATATTCAGGTGTTGCTTGCGGTACCCGCTGTCGGGAACTGGCGCGCGAACTCAGCCTCGTCGCCGGCGGCCAGCAGTTTCGCCTGCTCGATCCATTTCTCGCGCGCGATGCGGCCGTCGAAATTGAGCACCTCCTCGATGCGTTTGACGTCGGCGTCGGTCCAGGCGGCGATCTGTGCGTAGGTGGTGACGCCCTGGCCCTTGAGGAGCCGTTCGTTGACCGGGCCGATGCCGATGAGGCGACGCAGATTGTCGGCTTTGCCGGGCGCGGCTTTCGGCGCGGCGGCAGCTTTCTTGGCGGGAGCCGCCGCCTTCTTCGGCGCGGCTGCCTTGGCCGCGGGCTTCCCTGCCGCAGTTTTCGTGGCCGCCGGCTTCTCCGCGGCGGCGGGCTTCGCCGGCGCGGCCTTTGCTGCAGCCGATGTCGCGGCCGCCGGTGTCGAGATCAGCGCCGCCGGCGCCGGCGTGGCGGCCTTGTCGGCGCCGGCCTTGGCGGCAGGCGCGTTACGCAGCCGGCTTTCGAGGTCGGCGCGGGCACGGCCGCAGGCATCGAGCTCGCCCTTCAGCCGGTCGCTGTCGGCGCGCAGCCTGTCGTGCTCGCTTCGCGTACGATCGAGATCGCCACGCAGACTGTCGCCGCGCAGGCGGCCCCAGATGAACCAGCCAACCAGGATACCCACAACGAACGCCAGGAGCATGTAGAAGAAAGTGCTCATTTCCCTCTCCAGTCCGATCCGTCGGCCGCGGCTGGGAGGGCACGCTTGCCGCCAAGGATCGTCGCAGGTTCCGTGGAACCGCCGGCTTCAATCGAGCCATCGGCGTTTCGGTCTTGTCCGGACCGACGGCCATCATCGCATTCGCCGTAGCGGAGCGGCAGGCATCTCTGGCCTGCGCGATGCGTCCGGCTGAGCTTGAGGCCGGACGCTATCATACGGCTTGTCGAAAGCCAGTGAAAATGCGCCGGAGAGTTATTCAAGAACAGCTATTTAGGGCAAGAATAGAGTCTGGCTAATATGCGTCTCGGCTAAACTATAGCTATCGATGCACGCTTCGTTGCTGTTCACTTGTCTAGGGCTTCCAACTCGTCGATCAGCGAACCGATCACGCCGAGGCCGATCTGCCAGAACGCGGGATCGGTGGCGTCGAGGCCGAAGGGCGCCAGGAGCTCGGAGTGATGCTTGGTGCCGCCGGCGCGCAGCATCTCGAAATACTTCTCCTGAAACCCACGCTCGGCATTCTGGTACACGGCGTAGAGCGAGTTCACCAGGCAGTCGCCGAAAGCATAGGCATAGACATAGAAGGGCGAATGGATAAAGTGCGGGATATAGGTCCAGAAGACCTCGTAGCCGTCGCGCAGCTTGATCGCCGGCCCCAGGCTTTCGGCCTGCACCTCGAGCCAGAACTCGCCAAGTCTGTCCGAGGTCAACTCGCCGTTCTTGCGCTCGGTATGCACCTTGCGCTCGAACTCATAGAAGGCGATCTGGCGCACGACCGTGTTGATCATGTCCTCGACCTTCTGAGCGAGCATGGCCTTGCGCTCGCGTCTGTCGCTGGTCTGCTCCAATAGGGAGCGGAAGGTCAGCATTTCGCCGAAGACGGAGGCTGTCTCGGCCAGCGTCAGCGGCGTCGAGGCCATCAGTGCGCCCTGGCCGGCGGCCAGCACCTGATGCACGCCATGGCCGAGCTCATGCGCCAGCGTCATCACGTCGCGCGGCTTGCCCATGTAATTGAGCAGCACGTAAGGGTGCGCCGACGGCACTGTCGGGTGGGCGAAGGCGCCAGGCGACTTGCCTGGCCTGACCGGCGCGTCGATCCATCTGCGATCGAAAAAGCCGCGCGCGATTTCGGCCATGTCGGGCGAGAAGCGCTGGTAGGCGGAGAGCACCGTGTCCCTGGCGTCGTCCCAGCGGATCACAGCCTTCGGAGTCTCCGGCAGCGGCGCGTTGCGATCCCAGTGGTTCATCACCTCCATGCCGAGCCAGCGCGCCTTCATCGCATAGTAGCGGTGCGACAGCCGGGGATAGGCCTCGCGCACGGCTGCGGCCAGCGCGTCGACCACGTCGCGCTCAACGCGGTTGGCCAGGTGGCGCGAGTCGGCGATATCCTGGAAGCCGCGCCAGCGGTCGGAGATTTCCTTATCCTTGGCCAAGGTGTTGGTGATGAGCGTGAAGGTGCGCAGGTTCTTGCGGAACGTGGCGGCAAGCGCCTCGGAAGCGCGGCGGCGCACCTCGCCGTTCGAGTCCTGCAGCCGGTTCAGCGCCGGCTCAAGCGTCAGCTCCTCGCCGTCGACGTCGAAGCGCAGGTCGGTCATCGTCTCGTCGAACAGGCGGTTCCAGGCGCCTCGCCCGGTGACCGACTTTTCGTGGAACAATTGCTCGACGCGATCCTCGAGCTGGTAGGGTTTGTCCTTCCTGAGGTCGAGCACCCAGGGCCGGTAGTGGCCGAAGGCCTTGTCGGCGGTCAGAGCGCTTTCGATCGCCGCATCGTCGATCAGGTTGAGCTCGAGCGCGAAGAAGAGAAGATGGGCGCTCGCGTCCGTCATCTTTTCCTGGACATCACCATAGAGCTTGGCGCGCTGCGGATCGGCGGTGTTGCCGGCATAGACGAGGCCGGCATAGGAGACGATGCGGCCGATCAGCTCCTCGAGCGCCTCATAGGCCTGCAGCGCCTCGCCCAGCCGGCCGGCGCCGCCGCGCCCGGCTTCCGCGGCGAGCGTGCCTTTCCAGCGGGTCTCGAAGGCGATGGCGTCGCTGGCCGCCTTGGCGATGTCGCGCTTCAGCTCGGGCGCTTCCATGCCTGAATAGAGATCGGCGAGATTCCACTCCGGCAGATCGCCAAGCTCCGCCGCGCCGTGTCCGGACGCTGGCGCCGCAAGCCGATGACCAAATTCCATGCGCATCAGCAATACCTTCTTTGAATCGGGCCAAATCAGAGGGAAGGAGGAAGCCGGTCAAATCCTAAGGAATTCGTTCACCGGGTCTTTTGAAACCTTATTTAGAACCCTGTGCCAAGATGATCCATGGGGATTTTCTCGGGCGGAAAACTCAAACAGTCATGACAGGTTCCATTCTCATAGTCGATGACGATCCGGTCCAGCGCAGGCTGGTCGAGGCCGCGCTGACCAAGTTCGGGCACACAGCGATCGTCACCGATAGCGGCGAGGCTGGCCTCGATGTGCTCGACGGGCCGAACGCGCGCGAGGTCTCCGTCGTCATTCTCGACCTTGTGATGCCCGGCCTTGGCGGCATCGGCGTGCTGAAGGCGATGCGCGAGCGCGGCATCAACATTCCCGTCATCGTGCAGACGGCGCAGGGCGGCATCGAGACCGTCGTTTCGGCGATGCGGCATGGCGCCTTCGACTTCGTCGTCAAGCCGGCGTCGCCCGACCGGCTGCAGACCGCGATCTCCAATGCGCTCAAGGTGGAAGCCGTCGAGGACGAGATGAAGCGCGCATCGCGGCGACGCGGCGGCGGCCATCTCACCTTCAAGGACATGATCACGCGCAGCCCGGCAATGGACCGGGTGATACGCCTCGGGCAGAAGGCGGCGGCCTCCAACATCCCGATCCTGATCGAGGGCGAGTCCGGCGTCGGCAAGGAACTGGTGGCGCGCGCCATCCAGGGCAGCGGCGATCGCCGGTCGAAGCCGTTCGTCACCGTCAATTGCGGCGCCATCCCGGACAATCTCGTCGAATCGATCCTGTTCGGCCACGAGAAGGGGTCCTTCACCGGCGCCACCGAGAAGCATACGGGCAAATTCGTCGAGGCGAATTCCGGCACGCTGTTCCTCGACGAGATCGGCGATCTGCCGCTCGACGTCCAGGTCAAGCTGCTGCGCGCAGTGCAGGAAGGCGAGGTCGATCCGGTCGGCGGCCGCTCAACCGTCAAGGTCGACATCCGCCTGATCTCGGCCACGCACCGCAACCTTCTGCAGCAGGTCAAGGACGGCAAGTTCCGCGAGGACCTGTTCTACCGGCTGAACGTCTATCCGATCTTCGTGCCGCCGCTGCGCGACCGCCGCGACGACATTCCCTACCTCGTCCGGCACTTCATGGAAAAGGTCGCGCCGGCCGATCCGCGCCGACGCCTTGCCGGCATATCGGCGTCAGCGCTTGCGATGCTGCAGGCCTATGACTGGCCGGGCAACATCCGCCAACTGGAAAATGCGGTCTTCCGCGCGTCGGTGCTTGCCGAGGGCGACGTGCTGACCGAGGAGGAGTTCCCGCAGATCCGGGCCCAAGTGGAAGGCACAGTCAATCTCGGAGCGGAAACGACATCCACCGTTGCCGAAACGGTCGTGGATGCCTCCAAGCCTGCGGATGAGGCGGTTGCCGAGACAATGGGGTCCGCCTTTGCCGACAGCGAGTCACCGGCGCGACTTCAGCCGCGGTTCGGAACGCTTCGGGCGCTGGACGAGCGCGGCAATGTGCGGGCGCTGGCCGATGTCGAGCTCGAGATGATCAAGCTGGCGATCGACCATTACAATGGCCAGATGAGCGAAGTCGCGCGCCGTTTGGGCATCGGCCGTTCGACCCTCTACCGCAAGTTGAAGGAATATGGCATTGATCCCGAAGCTGGTCGCGTCGACCGGCTTGCCTCCTGACAGGCAAGCTTCGAACCAGCTTGCGCGCCTAAAATCCGAGTCAAATTGTCGCTTTTGACGTGAAAACGCAGGGTTTTCAGCGGTTAACGTTGCCGAGGATCACGCATTAACGCTAACGGTAACAGATCGTGTTCTGGCCGGGGCCGGATTCTTGATCTAAACCAGCGGTTTACCACGAAATGCTGTGCATCATTTTTGACGGGATATCGCCACGGTGTTACCGCATTTCGGCTTCAATAAACGATGATTAACCATTAGGATCGATATTCGGATGTGAAAACCACGCATCCGTTTGGTCAAATCCGGGGACAAACGGCAGCCTGAAAGCCATTTGATTTGAACAAAGTCGAACGACACACAAACGGGCGGCATTTTCACATGAGCGTCTGGCCGAGGTGGCTGACGTTTGTGATTTTGGCTGTCGGGTTTCTGTCCGCGGCAATGTCGGGCGCCAGGGCTGAGGTCCGCACGCTCAAGCTCTATCACCTGCACACGCACGAGAAGGCCGAGATCGTCTACAAGCGCAATGGCCGCTACGATCCGGAAGGCCTGCGCAAGATCAACATCATCCTGCGCGACTGGCGCCGCAACGAGCCGACGAAAATGGACCCGCGGCTGCTCGACCTCGTTTGGGAAGCTTATCGCGAAGCCGGCGCGACTGACTACATCCAGGTCGTCTGCGGCTATCGTTCGCCGTCGACCAACGCGATGCTGCGTTCGCGCAGCCGTGGCGTCGCCGAGAAAAGCCAGCACATGCTCGGCAAGGCGATGGACTTCTACATTCCCGGCGTGCCGCTGAAGAAGCTGCGCAACATCGGCCTCAAGATGCAGGGGGGTGGCGTCGGATACTACCCGACCTCCGGCTCCCCCTTCGTCCATATGGATGTCGGCAATGTGCGCCACTGGCCGGGCATCAGCCGCCAGGAACTGGTCAGCCTGTTCCCGAACGGCAAGACGCTGCATGTGCCGAGCGACGGTCGCCCGCTGCCTGGCTATGAGCAGGCGCTGGCCGCCTATCAGGCGCGCAAGGGCGCCGGCACCCCGAACATCGAACTGGCCAGCGCCGGCGGCTCGACCAAGCGGTCCGGCGGATTGCTTGCCGCCTTGTTCGGCGGTGGCGCCGACGAGGCAGACGACGACGCCGATACCGGAGACAGCGGTGGTGCGCCCCAGGCGAAGGCCGTGAAGCAGGTTCAGGTCGCGAGCGCCGCGACGGCCCGCACCAACAATCTTCCGGGTATCGCGATCGTTTCGCCGAAGGATGCCAAGCGCGCCAACATCCCGCAGATCGCGGATGACAGCGCCGACGATCAGCAGCAGCCGGAGCAGGATACGCCGGAGACGATCATCGCCGCCCTGCCGCCCAAGGAAGTCCCGCTGCCCGACTTCGCGCCGCGTCCGAAGGTCGATGTCGGCCAGCAGACGCCGCAGAACGTGCCGTTCGCCATGGCGGATGCCTCGGCGACGACCGAGCAGGCGGTTTCGACGGCGCAGGCGCCCTTGCCTGACAAGGTTCCTTTCGGCGCTGCCAGCGCGGCCGAGGCCGCTGGCACCGATCCGGCGCAGGTGGCGGTCAACAACATCCCGCTTCCGACCTGGCGCCCCGATCGCTCGACGCCGGCCGAATTGGCGTCGAAGGACAAGAACGTGCTTCTGGCGTTGGCCGAAACGGCTTCGCAGGACAAGAGCGCGACCGACGCGTTCTCCGTGCTGCCGACCGCCCGGCCGCAGCCCGGCAAGCAGGATGAGGTCAAGGCCGTTCTCGAACAGGCAAACGCGACCGTCTCGGCTGGCGGCGCCGGCGCCGAATACCAGCTTGCGTCGCTGACGCAGCCGGAGCCGCGCTCGGCGTTCAACGATCCGTCGGGGGCCGATGCTGCCTCGCCGCGCCAGGCCATCGCCGCCCTTCCGGCAGGCAGCGATCCCACGAAGGCGATCGGCGCCGGCGTGAAGACGACGGCCAAGGAAGGCAGAGCCTCGTCCCGCGATCTCAGGCCGGGACCGCGGGCCGTGGTGGTGGCGGCACCGCCGCAGGCCGCGCGCTGGGCGCTGGGCAGCGGTGTGAACATCGCTTCGGTTTCCGATCCGACGACGGCTCCGCGTTATGCCTATAACATCGTGCATACGCCGCCGAGCGAAGTGTACACAGCCGGCTTCCAGACGGATGGCGAGATGCAAGATGCCAGCCGTTTCAGCGGCAACGCGGTCAAGTTCCTGTCGGTCGCCCGTTTCCAGACCAAATAGCGATCCTGCCTGGGACCAAGCCGCGTTGGACGACGACGCGGCTATTGTTTTTCATTCCTGAAGGCCTGTTTGATGGCCCGGTCTTCCCGCTTCGTCTAATGGTAGGACAGCGCCCTTTGAAGGCGTGAATCGTGGTTCGAATCCATGAGCGGGAACCAGTCCTCGGTTGCCGTTATCTGGCATTGCGCAAGCTACATCGGCTTGAACTTCCCGTGAGGAGGTGGGCGCCCAGCCGGCCGGATGTTAATGTTCAGTCGATTTCGAGCGCGACCGCCTCGCCCATGGCCAGAAGCCGCGCGGCGTCACGGGCCGGAGGCAGCCCGAACTGGCGCGCATATTCGCGGCTGAACTGAGAGGCGCTTTCGTAGCCGACGGTGAAGGCAACCTGCGCCGCGCTGCCCGGTTGGGCAATCAGCAGATGGCGCGCTTCCAAAAGGCGGAGCTGCTTCTGATACTGGATCGGGCTCATCGCTGTCGCCGCCTTGAAATGGCGATGAAAGGCGGCGTTGCTCATATGCGAGAGCTCGGCCAGCCGCGTCACATCGATAGGCTCGTTGTAATGCACCCGGATCCAGGCGGTGGCGCGGCGGATCTGCGACAGGCGGCCATCGGCGCGCGCGAGCTGGCGCAGCTTCTCGCCCTGCGGGCCTTGCAGCAGGCGGAATGCGATCTCGCGTTCGAGCATGGGCGCCAGCACCGGAATCTCTTCCGGTCGATCAAGCAGCCGCAGCATCCGTCGCCAGGCGTCGAGCAAGTCGTCATCGGCCGTGTTGGTGACGAAGTTGTCGCCGTCTATCGCCGGTCGATGGTCGATAAGCAGCCCGGCGATCAGCTCGATATCGATGGCGAAGGCGAGAGCCATGTAGGGACAGGCTCTGCTGGCCTCGATTAGCTGGCTGGTGGCGGGCGCCTCCACCGCGTAGACGAAATAGCTGCCGGCGCTGTAGGCGAGCGTGCGGTCGCCGATCAGCACCGTTTTGGTCCCCTGCAGGACCAGAAGCGCGGTCGGCTGGCAGAGCTCGGGCACCGGCGGCGTCGGAACCTCGCTGCGGCCGATGGTGACGCGCGGAATGGCCGTCTTCGTCCGCCGCCCCCGCGCATGGCGCCCGGCCATGGCGATCAATTCCTGCAGTATGTCACTCATCGCTCCAGCATTGCCGATCCATCGCGGCCAGGCAACCAGGCGAGGCGCGCCCGCGAAGACACGAACCTGAGAGGATTAGGCAAGAGGCTGAGAGCTTTTGGCGCGCGACGCAAGGCCGTTCACGTCATCTCTGGGTCACCGAACAGGAGACATGGACATGACGACGAGAAAGAACGCGCTGGTGACCGGCGCCAACAAGGGCATCGGCCGTGAGACCGTCCGGCGGCTGGCGGCACTGAATTACAAGGTGTGGCTCGGCGCGCGCGACGCCGAGCGTGGCGAGACCGCGGCGCAGGCATTGCGTGATGAGGGGTTTGATGTCGAGTGGCTCGCGCTCGACGTCGCCAGCGACGACAGCGTGGCGGCCGCGGCCAAGACAGTCGCGGCGCGGATATCCAGCCTGGACGTGCTGGTCAACAATGCCGGCATCGCGCCCGGCTATGTCGAGGCTCTCGGCCCGGACGGCCGCTATGAGCGGCCGCCAAGCCGCGAGAATATAGCTGACATGCAAGCCACCTATGACGTCAACGTCTTCGGGCCGGTGCGGGTCACGCAGGCATTCCTGCCGCTGCTCCTGGCATCGCCCGCCGCCCGCATCGTCATGGTGAGCAGCTATCTCGGATCGCTGGCGCGCGCGGCCGGCAACAGCCAGTCGCCCAATGTCATGGGCTATGGCAGCTCGAAGACTGCGCTCAACGCCGTTACGCTCGCCTTCGCCAGGGAACTTGCGCCGCACGGCATCATGGTCAATGCCGCCGCTCCCGGCTACACCGCGACGGACCTCAACGCGCACAGAGGCGGCCGCACGGTGCAACAGGCGGCCGAAATCATTCTGCGGCTGGCGACGCTGGAGCCGGGCGGACCGACGGGCGGCTATTTCGATGAGAACGGTCCGCTGCCCTGGTGAAGGCGCGATGGCTACTTCTTGAGCTTGCTCGCTTCACGCGCCAGCGCTTCGATCTCGTTCCACTTGCCGGCCCTGATGAGATCGTCGGGCGCGACCCAGGAGCCGCCGACGCAGATGACGTTAGGCAGGCTCAGATAGTCGGCGGCGTTCCCGGCCGTTATGCCGCCGGTCGGGCAGAATTTCACGTCCGCCAGCGGTGAGGCGAAAGCTTTCAGCGAAGCGATGCCGCCGGACTGCTCGGCCGGGAAGAATTTCAGGAAGCGCAGGCCGGCCTCGCGCGCGGCCATGATCTCGCCGGGCGTGATGGCGCCGGGCAGCAGCGGCACGGGGCTGTCCTTGGCCGCCTCGAGAAGCTGGCTGGTGATGCCGGGGCTGACGATGAATGTCGAGCCGGCGCGGGCTGCTTCGTCGAACTGCCTGGCATCGAGGATGGTGCCGGCGCCGACAATCGCTTCCTCGACCTCGGCCGTGACGCGCCGGATCGCTTCCAGCGCATCGGCGGTGCGCAAGGTGATCTCGATCGCACGCAAACCGCCGCGCGACAAAGCGCGCGCGAGCGGCACGGCATCGGCGACATTGGCGATCTTGAGCACCGGGATGACCGGCTGACCGTTGAGGAGCGACAGGAGCTTTTCGGTCTTGCTGGTCATGTGCTGGTCTCCGTTTCCATGTTTTAAACCGATTAGCAGAAGGGTCCGTCCAAGTCCACGAAGCCCGGCGTGTCGCGATGCCGCGCGGCGGATCGTGCGCCGCCTGAACTTCCTTTGCCTTGAAACCGCTTTGACCACAGTCTAGTGGCATGGCCATGACGACAACCAAGGAAATTCAGCCCATCCAGGTCGCCGCGCTTTACAAATTCGCGCGGCTCGACGGATACGAGGCCCTGCGCGCCCCGCTCGCCGCCTTCTGTTGCGGGCGCGGCATCAAGGGCACGCTGCTTCTGGCGCATGAAGGCATCAACGGCACCGTCGCCGGCAGCGAGGAAGCGATTGCCGCGCTCGTGGACCATCTGCAGGCCATCGAAGGTCTTGCCGGGCTGGAAGTCAAATACAGCAGCGCCGCCGAGATGCCGTTCCACCGCATGAAGGTGCGGCTGAAGCGCGAGATCGTCACCATGGGCGTCGAGGATATCGACCCGGCAACCAGCGCCGGCACCTATGTCGCGCCGGCTGACTGGAACGCGCTGATCTCGGACGCTGACACCGTCGTCATCGACACGCGCAACGCCTATGAAGTCTCGCTCGGCACGTTCAAGGGCGCGGTTGATCCCAGGACCTCCAGCTTCCGCGAGTTCCCGGCCTGGGTGGAAGAGCACCGTGAGGAGCTTGAAGGCCGCAAGGTGGCGATGTTCTGCACCGGCGGCATTCGTTGCGAGAAGGCGACGGCCTATGTGAAGTCGCTCGGCCTCAAGAATGTCTTCCATCTCAGGGGCGGCATCCTGAAATATCTGGAGGACGTGCCGGCAGAGGAGAGCCTGTGGCAGGGCGAGTGTTTCGTCTTCGACGAGCGGGTGTCCGTCTCGCATGGTCTGAGCGAGGGCGAGGCGGAGCTCTGCCGCGCCTGCCGGCATCCGCTGACGGTCGAGGACCGGCTGTCGCCGAAATACGCAATCGGCGTTTCATGCCCGCATTGCTTCGAAACGCGGTCCGATGCGGACCGCGAGCGCTATGCCGAACGCCACCGTCAGGTCGAACTTGCGCAGGCGCGCGGCGGCAAGCGCCATATCGGCAGCTAGCGCCTCACGCGCAAAACCCGCTCCGTCATTGTAATGTCAAAGTGCGAGGCCTACCTCTTGCCGGTCCGAAACCATGCCCGCGCGCATTCGGCCGGGCCAATTCTGGAGGCATTGATGCTCGACCCCAAGAAGCTGCTCGACGACCTTCTCGGCTCGCAAATTCCCGGCACGGGCTCGACCGTCCGCGACAAGGCGGGGCAGGCGGTGCAGATGGCGAAGGACAATCCGCTGGCTGCCGGCGCGCTTGCGGCCGTGCTGCTCGGCACCGGAACTGGCCGGCAGGTCACGGGTGCTGCCGTCAGGCTCGGCGGTCTGGCGGCGATCGGCGGGCTCGCCTACAAGGCCTATCAGAATTACAAGGCCGGCAACGAGCCGGCGCGGGCGCCCGCATCGGGTGAGCCTGAACTGCTGCCGCCGCCGGCCGATACCGCTTTCGATCCCTCGCAGGCGCCGCAGGGCGAAGCCGAGTTCACGCTGACGCTGGTCCGCGCGATGATCTCTGCGGCGAAGGCGGATGGCCATATCGACGACGAAGAGCGCAAGAAGATCGCCGATAAGCTCAAGCTCGCCGGCATCGGCGCGGAGGCGGAAGAATTCCTGCTTGCCGAACTCGAAAGGCCCCTCGATCTCGACTCGCTGGTCGCCGGCGCCAAGACCGATGCGCAGAAGCTGGAACTCTACACCGCCTCGCGCCTGACCATCGATCCCGATACGCGCGCTGAGCGCGGCTATCTCGACCTGCTCGCCGGCCGGCTCGACCTGCCGGACGCGCTGGTCGATCATGTCGAGGCGACTGTCTCGGCGGCAAAGGTGCCGGCCGGCAGTGCGCCTAGCTCGCCTTGGTGAGTCACGTTGGTAAACGCCGCTGCGCACCGCCTTGCCGGTCGTTAATCTCTGGTTAACTCAGCAAGCGCATCATTCTAATCAGTCGGACCGGCTTTTCCTCCTCCCAAGCGCGGTTCAGATCGGGGCGGTCGCCAATGGCCGCCCTTTTTGTTGGCCTCCGCTTTGTCGCCAAGAGCGGCTTGCCATGACCGCCTGCATTTGCGATGCCACGTCTTTCTGTTGATGACCGGGAGGACGGCGATGACAGCCATAGCAGAGAAGACCGCCATCGTGACCGGCGCCGGCACCGGTATCGGCAAGAGCGTCGCCACGGCGCTGCTCCAGGCAGGCTGGAACACGGTGTTCTGCGGCCGTCGCAAGACGGTGCTGGAGGAGGCGATCGCCGATGCGGGAAAGACGCAAGCCAAGGCATTGGCAGTCGCCTGCGACATCAGCAAGGCGGCAGAAGTCGACGACATGTTCGAGACTGTGCTCGAGGCCTTCGGCCGCGTCGACCTGCTCTTCAACAATGCCGGCATGGGCTACAAGTCGACGCTGATCGACGAAATCCCCGTCGAGGTCTGGAACGATGTCGTCGGCGTCAATCTCACCGGCTCGTTCCTGTGCGCGCGCGCCGCCTTCGGCGCGATGCGGAGGCAGAAGCCGATGGGCGGCCGTATCATCAACAACGGCTCGGTGTCGGCCTATGCGCCGCGCCCGGGTTCCGTGCCCTATACGGCGACCAAGCACGCCATCACCGGGCTCACCAAGACGCTGGCGCTCGACGGCCGGCCCTTCGACATCGCTTGCGGCCAAATTGACATCGGCAATGCGCTGACCGAGATGGCGCAGCCGATGACGGTGGGCGTGCCGCAGGCCAATGGCTCGATCGCCGCCGAGGCAGTGATGGACGTGCAGCGCGTCGCTGATGCGGTGCTGCATATGGCCAGCCTGCCGCTCGACGCCAACGTGCTGTTCATGACGGTGATGGCGACGAAAATGCCTTTCGTTGGGCGCGGGTGAGCCAGCTCGCCGAGCCTAACCGCTCACACTTTTCCTCGAATTAGTCGCCGAGCACTCGGCGGCGTTCCTCGAACTCGTTCTTGTCGATCTCACCACGTGCGAAGCGCTCCTTGAGAATGTCGAGAGGCGTGCGACCCGGCAGCGTGTGATGGGGCGGCACCGGACCCAGTCCCCACTGCCAGCGAGTGATGGCCCCCACAAGGACGACGAAAAAGAGGATCATAAACAAGGGACCGAAAATCATCGCCCAACCTCCGCCCCACCACATCATCCCGGGACCATAGGCATATCTGTCGGCATCCGATGCCTGTGCCCACGCGGCCCTGGGGACAAGGGCTAAGACCACGCTGATTGCGACGGCCGCCGATTCAATCAAGCCTTTACGCATGGGAGCTGTCCTAACGTTTCCACGCATAATCCTACGACGCTGGGCAGCCCGGCACCTTGCGCTGGATCAAACATCTGCTTTCGCTCAGCGCGGTGACAATGTTTGCTAAGATCCATGTCGGCGGACTGCAGCCAGCCGCAAGGATGCAATGATGGTGGGTCGGGGCGAGGCAACTCACCAGAGCGGAACTGAGGTTTCGCCGACCCTACCGCGGGGAGTGAAGTTCACTTCTTTAGAAACGCCTCGATCCGCTCCAGCGCGCGCAGGATATTCTCCTCGGAATTGGCGTAGGAAAGCCGGATATAGCCTTCGCCGAGCACGCCGAAATCGGGGCCGCCGATCAGCGCCACGCCGGCATCCTCCAACAATGCCGAGGCGAGCTTTTTGGCTTTCCAGCCGGTCTTCGACACGTTGGGGAAGGCGTAGAAGGCGCCCTTCGGCGTGATGCAGGAGATGCCAGGGAGCGCGTTCAGGCCCTCGACGACGATTTTCCTGCGGTTGTCGAAGGCGCGCATCATCTTCTCGACATCGTCCTGCGGGCCGTCGATCGCGGCGATGCCGGCAAACTGGCTCGGCGCATTGACGCAGGACCAGCAGTTCACCGCCAGCTTGCGCACCTTGTCGTAGAGATGGGCTCCCTTGTCGCCGTTCGGCCAGATCGACCAGCCCATGCGCCAGCCGGTCATCGCCCAGGTCTTCGACCAGCCGTTGAGCACGATCAGCCGGTCGCGGATTTCGGGGAAGTTGAGCAGGGAGCAGTGTTTCTCACCGTCATAGGTCATGACGTCGTAGATCTCGTCCGACATGACCGCGACCTCAGGATGCTTCTCCAGCCCCTTGACCAGTTTCTCGATCTCGGCGCGTGGCGTGACGCCGCCGGTCGGGTTGGCGGGCGAGTTGAGGATGAGCAGCCTGGTCTTCGGCGTGATCAGCGCCAGCGTCTCGTCCGCCGAGAAGGCAAAGCCGTTCTCCTCGCGGATCGGCACCGGCACCGGCGTTGCGCCGGTGAACTCGATCATTGAGCGGTAGATCGGAAAGCCGGGATCAGGGTAGAGAATCTCGGTGCCCGGTTCGCCGAACATCAGGATCGCGGCGAACATCGTCGGCTTGCCGCCGGGCAGGATCATCACATTCTCAGGCGAGACCTCGACGCCGGTGGTGGTCAGCGTGCGACGCACCACCGCCTCGCGCGTGGCCAAGAGGCCGTTGGCCGGCGTGTAGCCGTGGTGGCCGTCGCGCAGCGCCTTGATCGCCGCCTCGACGATGTGCTGCGGCGTCTTGAAGTCGGGCTGGCCGATGCCGAGATTGACGATGTCGCGTCCCTGATGGGCAAGCGCGGTGGCCCTGGCCAGCACCGCAAAGGCGTTTTCCTCGCCAAGACGGTCGAAGGCCGCGATCGTGTGGAGCATTTTTCCCGTCCCTGTGGTTCTTTCTGTGAGCGAGCGTTTTTGTGACCGTCCGCTGGGAAAAGTCAACGGATTGGAGTGGCCGGTGTCGGAAGATCTGAAGAATTGGCAGCCGCGCCCACGGCCGGAGCGTAAGACGATCGAGGGACGCACCGTCCGGCTCGAGCCGCTGAGCGCGGCGAAACATGGCGACGGCCTCTACGAGGCCTCCTCGGTTTCCGATGCCGGCGGGCGTTTCGCCTGGCTGCCCGACTACCCGCCGGAAACCCGCGCAGCCTTCCAGCCCTGGCTCGACAAGGCGGAAGCCAGCGAGGATCCGCTGTTCTTCACCGTCATCGACAAGGCGAGCGGCAAGATCGCCGGGCGCCAGACGCTGATGCGCATCGACGCCGCCAACGGCGTTGGTGAAATCGGCAACATCTATTGGGGGCCGCTGATCTCGCGCAAGCCGGCGGCGACCGAGGCGCAGTTCCTGTTTGCGAGATATCTTTTCGACGACCTCGGCTACCGGCGCTACGAGTGGAAATGCAACAACCGCAACGCACCCTCGAAACGCGCCGCCGAGCGCTTCGGTTTCAAGTTCGAAGGCATCTTCCGCCAGCATCTTGTGGTCAAGGGTGAAAACCGCGATACGGCGTGGTATTCGATCATCGACAAGGAATGGCCGGCCTTGCGCAAGGCCTACGAAGCCTGGCTCGATCCGGCGAATTTCGATGACGAAGGCGGCCAGAAGCGGCGCCTTGAGGATTTCCGCGCCGACTTCGGAGCGTGACAGGAGTTTGACGATGGCGCACGCTTCGCATGATCACGGTTCCGCCGGTCATAGCCACGGCGCCGGGCATGTGCACGGCTCGGCCGACAAGAGGCGGGTGCTGATCGCGGCCTGTCTGACTGGCGGCTTCATGGTCGCCGAGGCGCTCGGCGGTCTGCTCACCGGATCGCTGGCGCTGCTCGCGGACTCCGGCCATATGCTTGCCGATTTGATCGCGCTCGGCCTTGCCTGGTACGCCTTCCATCTCGCCGGACGGCCGGCCACCGGACGCCTGACCTATGGCTTCGGCCGGGTGAAGACGCTGGTCGCCTACACCAACGGCATCGCCATCTTCGTCATCGCGCTCTGGATCGTCTACGAGGCCTGGGGGCGGCTGATGAACCCGGCGCCCGTGCTTGGCGGGCCGATGCTGGTGGTGGCGGTGGCAGGCCTGCTGGTCAACATCGCCTCCTTCTTCGTGCTGCATGGCGGGGACCGCGAGAGCCTCAACATGCGCGGCGCTATCCTGCATGTGCTGGGCGACCTGCTGGGCTCCGCCGCGGCCATCGCGGCAGCCCTCATCATCCTAGCAACCGGCTGGACGCCGATCGATCCTATCCTGTCGGTGCTGGTGTCGCTGCTCATCCTGTCGACGGCATGGTCTCTGATGCGCGAGGCGGCGCATGTCCTGCTCGAAGGCGTGCCGGCAAGCCTCGATCGCGACGTGATCGCCAAGGACATCGAAGGCGCGGTCAAGGGCGTGCGCGAGGTGCATCATATGCATGTCTGGTCGCTCGACGGCACCTCCAACATGGCGACGCTGCATGCCTGCTTGAATGACGGCGTCGATCCGCATGTAGCGGTCAGCGCCATCAAGAAACGGCTTTCCGCCAAGCACGGCATCGATCATGCCACCGTCGAACCGGAATTCGGGCAATGCGCCGACAGTCATGACGAGCATGGCCATCACCATGATCACGATCATACGCATGGCGCGCCCACCGATCGCCGGCACTATCACTGATCAGGATTATGCCTAACAGCCTCGAAGCCAGGAAAGCCTGCTGATGGATCGTGACACACGCAACGCGGCGATTGCCGCGGCTGTGATACTGCTCGTGTTCGGTCTCTCCGCCTATTTCCTGCCGGCCATCATGCTGGCCGCGGGCAAGGTGTCGACGGTGCTGGCGGCCGTCATCGCGGTGGTCTTCATGGTCGGGCTGTTCGTCGTCCTATGGCTGCGCGGACGCAGCCAACGCAAGAAAGGTCTCTGAAGATGAGAATTCTGATCACGGGTGCGGCCGGCATGGTGGGTCGCAAGCTTGTAGCGCGGCTGGCGAGGGACGGCGCCTTGCGCGGGCGCAAGATAACGGCGCTCGACCTGCATGACATCGTGGCGCCGCAGCCGCCGGCGCTCGCGGGCGTAGATGTCTCGATCCACACCGGCGATCTATCCGCGCCAGGCGCCATGGCGGCCCTCGTGGCTCCGCGCCCGGACGTGATCTTCCATCTGGCGGGCATCGTCTCGGGCGAAGCGGAAGCCAATTTCGATCTCGGCTACCGGGTCAATCTCGATGGCACGCGGGCGCTGTTCGACGCCGTGCGGCTGGCGGCCTTCGCGCCGCGCCTCGTGTTCACCTCTTCGATCGCGGTCTTTGGCGCGCCCTTTCCGGATGTCATTCCGGACGAGTTCCATCCGACGCCGCTCACCTCATACGGCACGCAGAAGCAGATGAGCGAAGCGCTGCTCGCCGACTACACGCGGCGCGGCTTTTTCGACGGCATAGGCATCCGGCTGCCGACGATCTGCGTGCGCCCCGGCAAGCCGAACAAGGCGGCCTCCAGCTTCTTCTCAGGCATCATCCGCGAGCCGCTCGCCGGGCAGGAGGCGATCCTGCCCGTGCCGCGCTCGGTGCTGCACACCCATGCCAGCCCGCGCTCGGCGGTCAATTTCCTCATCCATGCGGCCGAAATCGACGGCGACAAGGTCGGACCGCGTCGCAACCTCACCATGCCCGGAGTCGCCGTCACCGTCGGCGAGCAGATCGAGGCGCTGGAGCGCATTGCCGGCGCCGAAGTCGCAAAGCGGATCCGCGAGCAGCCCGACGAAACGATCTGGGCGATCGTCAAAGGCTGGCCGACCCGGTTCGAGGCAAGGCGGGCGCGGGAACTCGGCTTTGCCGCTGAGAAGAATTTCGACGAGATCATCCGTGCGCATATTGAGGACGAGCTCGGCGGCAAGATCGCCTGACGTCCGTCGATACTGGTGATGCTGGCCTAACCCGAAGCTCAACATCGCTTGGGGGCACTGCTCATAATCAGGCGCCGCCCGACAGGCTGGCCGACAGAAGCAGCAAGCCGACGATGAAAATGAAGGCGGCGCCGCCGATCTCGACGATGGAATGGATACGGTTGCCGATGCGGCCGTCGCCGGCGAAATAGACTGCCCAGTTCTTGGCCGTCACGGCGATCGTCGCCAGCGCCGAGACGGTGATCGCGGTGCCGATCGACATCGCCAGCACCGACAGCAGCCCGCCGAGCCAAAGTCCGTTGAGCAGCGCGAAGCTCAGCACGATCAGCGCGCCGGAGCAGGGGCGGATGCCGACGGCGGCCACCGCCGACCAGGCGGTCTTCCAGTCGAAGCGGTCGCCCGACAGCATCGCCGGATCCGGCGCATGCGAATGGCCGCAGGTCTCGCAGACTTCGCCCGGGTCGTGGTCGTGATGCTGATGTCCATGACTGTGGCTGTGCGCGGCATGGTCGTGATGATGGAGATCGTGCGCGCCGTGATCATGGCTATGTGTATGGCCATGATCGTGATCGTCGTGCACCTGCAAGGCATGGGAATGCGCGGCGTGCGCGTGCGCATGAGAATGGCCGGCATGGGAATGCGCGTGAGCGTGCGCGTGGGAATGCCCGCCATGCGAATGGCCGGAATGGGCGGCCGACAGGCTGTAGGCGGGCGTCCTGCCGAAGAGGCGCAGTACCGATGGGCCGAGCTTGCGCCAAAGCAGCCAGGCGCCGAACAAGGTGACCAGCACAAAGCTGGAAATTTCGAGGAACCAGGCGGCGTCGGTCATCGAGATCGCGGTGCCGCGCAGCACGAAATAGGCAAGCATCATGACCACCACCGCCGTCAGGCCCTGCAGCAGCGCCGAAACGAAGGACAGCAGGATGCCGCGCCTCAGCGCGACTTCATTGGCGACCATGTAGGACGAGATCACCGCCTTGCCGTGGCCGGGGCCGGCGGCGTGGAAGATGCCGTACGCGAAGGACAGGCCGATCAGCAGCCAGAGCTTGCTGCCGTCCTGGCGCATCGCCTTCATGGCCGCCGCCAGCGAATGGTAGAATTCCTGCTGCCTGAGATTGATCCACATCAGGATATGGGCGAACGGACCCGTGGTGGTCGGCGCCATGCCGTCATTGGTGCCGATGCCCAGCGAGCTTTGCGCATGCGCGGCGCCGGGCAGGTGGGCGATCACCAAGGTGGCGGCCAGCAGGCCAAGCGCCAAGCGGATATTCGTGGGATGCCCCACGAATATCCGCTTGGATTCCCTTGTCTGTCGCAGGTTCCGATCGCAAAACCGTGTGACATTTTTGCGGTACCTGCTTGCGCGTAAGAACGGTTTCATCACCAAATCATCCTTCCGGCGGACAGTCCAATTCGAGCTTGGTGGCGAAGATCTTGCTCATGTCGGTGCCTGTCGGATCGTTGAAGAACGCGTCCGTCAGGGTCTTCTGATTTTCCTTGATCGCCTCGTCCGGATCCGGACGGATGACCTTCTTGGTGCAGGTCGAGGGCAGGCCTTCGACGGTCATGTTCGCGTCGTCGGTGAAGTCGATCGCGGTGTAGAAGGTCGGATCGTAGACACCGATGTCGATCTTGCCGGCAAGCTTGATCGGCGTCTTCGGCTGCGACTCGAACAGGATGATCAGCTGGTCGTTGTCGAAATTCGCCATCAGATGCGGTGGCGGCACCATGGGCACGTCCTTGCCGTCCTGGGTGACGAGCTGGAAGTAGTTGAACTCGGCCAGCGAGGAATGGACGGTATCGGCCACTTCCTTGAGCTCTTTGTCGTCAAGCTTCAGATCGGAGTTCTTGTCGAACTCCATCATCACTGTACTCGAAAACAGGTCGTCGAAGCGCCAAAGGTGGCGCAGCGCCGTCACACTTTGGTGATCCTGGCTGAGGATGACGTCGAGCCGGGCTTCGGCGAAGACATGCGGATGGACTTCAGCCTGCTCGACCGAGGCCAATGTGGCCGCAAGGGCCGAAGCCAGCATGGTTGCTTGCCGTTTCAGATGCATTCCGTGCCGCGATTCCATTGACTTCTAGGGCGAGCCCGAGAGTTAGCAGAAAGGGGGCGAAATTGGGACGCTTGCTCAGGCGCCCGTGTCGCGAGTCCTGAACCAGTGCACCAGGAAGTCGACGAAGACCCTTACCTTGGCAGGCAGATAGCGGCGGTGCGGGTAGACGGCGAAGATGCCGGTGCCGGCCAGGATGCGATCGTCGAGCGCGGTGACCAGCTTGCCGGACGCGAGGTCGGGGGCGGCGATGAAATCGGGCAGCATGGCAAAGCCCAGGCCGGAGAGCGCGGCGGCTCTCGCCACGATCGGGCTGTTGACCTCGATAGGCCCGGAAACGGCGACGCTGATGGATTCCTCGCCTTCGCCCTTGAAGCGCCAGTTGGCCAGCGAGCGGCCGTTGGTGTCGACGATGCAGGGCAGGTTGGCGAGGTCCTGCGGGCGTGTCGGCGCGCCATGCCTGGCGATCAGCTCGGGCGACGCGCACAGCCTGACCGAGAACGGCGCCAGCCGCCTGGCGATCAGCGAGGAGTTCTCCAGCCGCGAGATGCGCACGGCAAGGTCGAAACCCTCCTCGACCAGATCGACAAAGCGGTCGTCGAGATGGATGTCGAGCACGATGTCGGGATGCTGCCTGGCGAAATCGACCAGCGACTGACCGATCGGCGCGTCGGCGAAGGTGCGGGCGGCCGACAGCTTGATCCTGCCGCGGACGTCGCCGGAAGACTGGCGCACCGCCTCGGCAAGGCTATCGACCTCGCGTACGATCTCCGAAGCGCGCTGATAATAGGTGTGGCCGGCTTCGGTCAGCGAGAACTGGCGCGTGGTGCGGTTCAAGAGCAGCGCGCCGAGCTCGTCCTCCAGCTCGCGCACATATTTCGACAACAGCGCCTTGGAGCGGCCGATCTTGCGCGCCGCGGCCGAAAAGCCCTCCGCCTCGACCACGTCGATGAAGGCGCGCATGCGGGTCAATGTATCCATGGTCAGATCTTTCGTGCCGCGTCGAGAATCTTGCGGCCGAGCCGTATCAGGGCAACGTCGCTGCCGGAAGGCCCAAGCAGCGACAGGCCGAAGGGTGCGCCGTCGACGGAGCCGATCGGCAAGGTGATCTGCGGAAAGCCCGAAAGACCCGAAAGGCATAAGAGATGCAGCGCCCTTTCGCGGTAGGTCAGGAACTGTTCCGGGGTGCTGGCGGCGAGCGGCGCCGCGCCGGGAACGGTGGGCAGGACGAGAAAGCCGTTATTGCCAAGCAAGGCGCCAAGCTCGGCCCGGAAAGCCAGCCGCCGCGCCGCTTCGGCGGCGGCAGTTTTGGCGTCTATGGTGCGGCCGAAGGCAAAACGCTCCCCGACGCCCGGGCTGAGGCGACCGCCGGCCGAAATCCACGGGCCATGCTCACGCCAGGCCTCGAAGGCCTGCAGGCGGCGAAAGCACCAGTAAAGCTCGTCGGGGAACGAGGCGAAGGCATATTCGGTCTCCACGGGCTGGCCTATGACAGAGGCGGCCAGCGCCTTCATGCGCGCATATTGCGCGGCCTCCGCCGGACCCATGACGAAGGCGTCCAGCCAGCGGATCGACAGCGGGCGGTTGATCGGGTGCTGATGCGGGTCGCGGCCGAGCAGAAGCTTGCCTACCGTCTCATAGGTCTCGATGTCGTCGGCGAACCAGCCGAACGTGTCGAAGCTCGATGCCAGCTTCATCGCCCCGTCGAGCGAGATGCGGCCATGGGTGGTGCGTAGCCCGATCAGGCCGCAGAAGCTCGCCGGCGCGCGGATCGAGCCGCCGGTGTCGGAGCCGGTGGCGATGTTCGCCAGCCCGCCGGCAACCGCGGCCGCCGAGCCGGAAGAGGAGCCGCCGGTGACGCGGTCGGGCGCGGCGGGATTGACCGGGTAGGGGAAATGCGCGTTCTGGCCGAACAGCGAGAAGGCCAGCTCGTCGGTCTGGGTCTTGCCGACGAATCGCGCGCCGGCATCGAGGATGGCCTGCACCGCTTCGGCCGTGCGCGAGGCGGCATGCGCCTCCTCGTATTTCTGCGGGTTGCCGCAGCCGGTGCGGTAGCCGGCGACGTCATAGATGTCCTTGACGGCCAGGCGCAGGCCGGCGAGCGGGCCCAATTCCGCGTTCGCCACAGGCATTTGGCGCAGATCGAGGAAGGCGTTCAGCGGTCCTTGAGTTCCTGGCATCGTTCGATTTCCGGATACGGTGTGGCCAACATTGTTCGATGCCAGAAATTTTACAACCTGGGCTTACGATTTTTATTGATTGTGAAACCCTTCGCTCCTATATCGCGCTTGCCCAAAGTCGCACGTGCCTGTGGGTGTCCGCCGATCCTCGAATGGTGAGGGCAATCGGTAAGGTAACTGGAGCCAACCCCTCCAGTCGGTCAGTGGCCAACCACAAGACCGAGGACACCTTGAAGCAACGACGGTGCGGGCCTTTCTGGTTCTCTTCCGGTTGTCCAAAGACCGGGGTTACTAAAGAGGCACACCTTCATTGCCGGCAGTGCGGACGGGGTCTCCCATCCAAGCCAAGGCAGACAAAGCGAACCGAGGCCGGGCAAGGCCAAGGTTCATCGCCGCGAGACGGCATTTCATGGTTCCGGGGTCTCCACCGGCTGGTTCCATGAATTTGACGTCCCGCCTTTGTTTGACCGCGAGTTCGCGAGGCTGAGCGCCCGCGTTCCGCAGCCTTTGTGCGCGCCGAAAGGCGTTATGGAGAGACCCGATGGCCACCCAGCGCATCCTTGACTTTCTCGCCACCCGACGTCCGAACGGCCCTTGCCTCGTCGTAGACCTCGATGTCGTGCGCGACAATTTCCGCGCCTTCGAGAAGGCGCTGCCCGATTCCAAGATCTATTATGCGGTGAAAGCAAACCCGGCGCCGGAGATCCTGCGCCTCCTTGCTGCGATGGGCTCGTCCTTCGACACCGCATCGGTTGCCGAGGTCGAGATGGCGATGGATGCCGGCGCGCAGGCCGATCGCATTTCCTTCGGCAACACCATCAAGAAGGAGCGTGACATCGCACGCGCCTACCAGCTCGGCATTCGCCTCTACGCCGTGGACTGCGTCGAGGAGGTGGAGAAGATCGCCCGCGTCGCCCCCGGCTCGCGCGTGTTCTGCCGCGTGCTGACCGACGGCGAGGGCGCCGAGTGGCCGCTGTCGCGCAAGTTCGGCTGCGTGCCCGCGATGGCCGTCGACGTGCTGCGCCATGCCAGGGGCCTCGGCCTCGACGCCTATGGCGTGTCGTTCCATGTCGGCTCGCAGCAGACGGATCTCACGGCCTGGGACCGCGCGCTGGGCGACGCCAAGAAGGTGTTCGCGACGCTCGCCGAGGAAGGCATCGTCTTGAAGATGGTCAACATGGGCGGCGGCTTCCCGACCCGTTACCTGAAGGACGTGCCCGCCGCGCAGGCCTACGGCCAGGCGATCTTCTCGGCGTTGCGCAAGCATTTCGGCAACGCGCTGCCCGAGACGATCATCGAGCCGGGCCGCGGCATGGTCGGCAATGCCGGCGTCATCAAGTCGGAAGTCGTGCTGATCTCCAAGAAGGCCGACAACGACAATGTGCGCTGGGTGTTCCTCGACATCGGCAAGTTCGGCGGTCTCGCCGAGACGATGGACGAGGCGATCCGCTACCCGCTGGTCACCCGCCATGACGGCTCGGAGACAGCGCCTTGCGTGCTCGCCGGCCCGACCTGCGATTCGGCCGACGTGATGTATGAGAAGACGCCTTATCCGCTGCCCTTGTCGCTGACCATCGGGGACGAGGTGCTGATCGAAGGCACCGGGGCCTACACGACCACCTACTCGGCGGTCGCCTTCAACGGCTTCGAGCCTCTGCGATCCTACGTGATCTGAGCCGTTCGCAAGAACCGCTCAGATCAACCGGCGCGGGCGCCTGTCGCCCGCCCGGGCTCGCTTGTGGAAAAGATCTCCGCTCGTGAAGGATCGCGGACATGGAATACCTGATCAAATCGGCCATCGCGGCCACCGAAATTGCCCCCTCGTCCGGACCGTCGGCCGAGCTTTTCTCCGCGGGGGAGAAGAGCCCGATTGCGGCAGTGCTTCGTGGCGCATTTTCTTACGGCGAACCGGTTTCCACTTCGCCTGAAAATGCGCTGGCGCCCTCCCTTGCCCTCCGGGCACAGGCTGGCTCGCGCGGCGCGCCGGACGAGGGGGCCGTCCAGGCGCCTGCCTTCGTCATCGTCGGCGAAGGCGCGGCCGACACCACGGCGCGCGAAGCGCTGCTCGACCGCGCCATGGGGCCGAAGCGCAAGAAGAAGTCGTCCGAGAAGCTGAGGCGCGGCCGCCGGCCTTCGGAGGGACTGGCCTTCGTGGCCCGCGATGCGTCGGGCGTCGTCGTCGGCACGGTGCGGCTTTGGGATGTGAGGCTGGGCGAGGGCGGTCCGGCAGCGCTTCTGCTTGGCCCGCTGGCGGTCGAGCCTGGCTTGAAGAGCGGCGGCATCGGCTCGGCGCTGATGCGGCATGCGATCGCCGAGGCCGCGCGGCTCGGCCATGGTGCGATCCTGCTCGTCGGCGATGCGCCCTATTACGGACGGTTCGGCTTCTCGGCCGACCGCACCGGAGCGCTCGCCATGCCTGGCCCCTATGAGCGGCACCGGCTTCTGGCGCTGGAGCTGAAGGACGGCGCGCTGGATGGCGCCAAGGGCACCATCAAGGCCGCTGGCCGCAAGATCAAGGGGCAGGCGCCGGGCTTCGTCGCCTGACACTTTCGTTTTCACGCAATTCCGGACGGAAAACCGCCACGCACTTTTCCTGGAATTGCTCTAGGTTCGACAAAACAACGCCGTCCGACGGGCGGCCTTGTTTCTTGCGAACGATCAGCCGAGCAGCTGGCTGAGTGCCATGGCGACCGTCATGTCGCCTTCGACCTTTAGCTTGCCGGCCATGAAGGCCATGGTCGGGTTGAGGTCGCCGGCAATCAGCGAATCCAGATCGTCGAGCGACAGCTTCACGGTGCAGTCGGTCGGCGCATCGGTGGTCGAGACGGTCGCACCGTCGATGACGATGACGCCGTCGCTGCCGGTGTCGAACTTGACCGAATGCTCGAAGCCCGCGCTTGCCACGCGCGACCTGATCTTGTCGGCAATCTCCTGAACGCCCATGGCTGTTCTCCTCGTTGGTTGCGTTGACGCGCACCGGCGCTTGGCCGCTGGGCGAGGTAGATGCGCCGCGCCTGCGCGGTCGCCTGTCACCGCGCATATAGCTTCGAGTTGACGTAAACGTCAACGCGGTCACCATGCGTCATGTCGCAACAGGGGTAAGCGCGGCTGATGCCTCCGTGCCGGTAATCAATGCTCCGGCGCGGCCTTGAACGCCTTGGTCATTGCCGCCGCGGTTTCCCCGGCGCCCCTGCGACGGCGCAGCGCGTTGTCGCGGATATCGTCCTTGGAGAGGAAGTTGACCTGGTCGATCAGCACGTCGTGCACCAGCTCGACGCCAATGCGGGTGTTGATGGTATCGCGAATCGACTTGCGGAAGGCGTCGAGATCGATCGATTCCTTCTTCGTGAAATCGATCTGCGGATTGGAATAGAGATAGGAATAGACTTGGTCGGTCATCAACGCCTGCGCCGGGACCGACAGCTTCTTCATCTGCTCCGGCTCAACGGTATAGACGAGCTTGGTGAGGAAATAGCCGTCGATCGTGCCATCGCGCAGCAGCGGCACCGAGATCATGTCGGTCTTGACGTAGTCGAGGCCGCCCAGCATCGGCTTCGGCGGTTCGGCCGCGCCGCGTTGGCTGGCCGCCTGGAAGGAATAGAAGACCGCGCCCAGCGTCACGGCGCAAATCCACAGCGCGGCGGCGACAAACTTTATCACCGGGTCTTTCCTTGCGCCCAGGTCATCTCAATCAGGCTCGGGCCATGCCGAACTCGGCGGCCGAATAGGTACCGTCCGTATCGGCTCGCTGTATGGCATTCCTCAGAAGCGTCGCGACCTCGTTGACGGCGTTGAGATGGGCAAGGATCGCCGCTTCGTTCTTGGCCAGTTTCTGGCGCAGCCGCAAAAGACCCTCGCGATGCTGCTCGAGGAACTCGATCTCGTTGGCGCCCTTGAGCGCGCGGCTGAGCTCGTAAAGATACCGGCTCTTGCGCGCGTTCGAGGCCTTGAGGTCATAGGCCGTTCCGCTGCGGATGCCGGCGGTCTCCTCGTCCACGACTTCCTCGATGCGGCCGATGATGGCGGCGAGGTTGCCGGGTCGTGCGGCGGCGGGCGCGTCCAATGCATTGGCGCGCGCGGGAAGGTTGGAAAGGTCCGTCTGGTCGGCCATGTAGGTCCCTAGATATTGATGTCCGTTTTTATGGTTGTGTCGTCGCCGGTCATCGACCGTGCGGCCTTGCGCTCAAGCTCCTCGACCATCGAGGTCGAAAGCGTGGTTTGCTGGTCGATCTCCGCTCTCTGCGGTCCGCCGGCAACGGGGCCCACCGGCAGCTTTTGCTTGCCGTCGAGATAGTGGTCGGCGAGCATGGATCGGGCGATGCCGATACCGCCATGCGCGGCCATGACATCGGCCACCTTCTCGGCGAGCTGCGACTTCCACATGTCGCCGGCCAGGCCCTTGCCGTATACGCCCTCGGCGTCCTTAGGCATCATGTTCTGGATGAAGGTCGTCAGTACCATCGCCTCGAAGCGCTGGAACTTCTTCGCGGGATTGGCGGCTTCCACCTTGTCGGCCGTGGCGCGCGAGAGCACGGAGCCGGCATCGACCGTTGCGGACGGATCGACAGAGAACGGTGCCGAAGTGCCATTCGCCCTTCTTGCGAGCGCCGCGCGCGCGGCCTCGACATCGGCCGGCTCCGCTGCGCGGGCAACGTCCATGACGATGTCGCTGGGTGGGGAAATGGCCAAGAAAGTCCGCCCTTTGCCGGTTTTGTCATCCGCAGAATGACTGAACAAGCTTGTGGCAGGCTTGCGAAGGCTAGTCGTCGTCCCTTCGCTTCTGCGTGATGAGATCGAGCCGCTCGCGGTCTGAGCGTTCGCGTTCGTCGCGGCGGCGCACGTCCTTGTAGGCGCGCTCGACCATGTTGGTGCGCGCCGTCGCGGTGGCGATCAGCGCGGCTTCCTGCCTGGCATCTTTCAGGTTCTGTTTTTGCCGGCCAAGCGCGTCGGTGATGCGCTTGTGGTAGAGCGCTGGAAAGAGGCCTGCCAGCGATTTGTCGGTGTCGAAATGCTCGACCAGTTCCTTGGCCTCCGCTTCCGCCCTGACGGCTGCGGCGAGGAAGCCGGCATGGCGGGTCTCGTGCAGCGCCTTCAACTGCTCCTGCACCTTGACCAATTTCTTCAGACGGTCCTTGCGCGTGGTCATGGCTATCTCGCCAGCGTCAGGTCGACGAAGCCGTCGACGAAGAGCGACAGCAGCGTGCCGACGGCGAAATAGAAGATGATCATGCCGCCGGCGATGACGAAGGGCAGCGAGATGAAATAGACCGGGATCTGCGGCGTCAGCTTGTTGACGAAGCCGATCGTCAGGTTGACCAGGATGGCATAGGCGACGAACGGGCTGCCGAGCCGGATGACCAGGAAGAAGGAGTCCGACACAGTGTCGGTGACGTCGACCAGCGCCGCCTGCGGGTTGAAGAACACGTTGACCGGCGCGACCTGGTAGGAGGCGACGAGCGCCTTGACGATCTCGTGGTCGAAGTCGAAGACGAAGAGCAGTAGCAGGGCCGAGAAGGAGATGATGGCGGCAAGGGCTGCCTGCGGCTCCGGCTCCTCGATCGCCGGCCCGCCTGAGCCGCCATAGCCGATCAGCGTGGCGATGGCCGAGCCCATGAAACGCAACGCTTCCATGTAGAGCCTGGTCATGGCGCCGATCAGCCCGCCGACCAGCAGCTCCGAAACGATCATCGGCGCGAGCACCTGCGGGCGCGGATCGACGAATGGATAGATGCGATCCCACAGGAAAGCGAGCAGGCCGCCGGTGGCGGCGACCGACACGAAGAGCCTGATCTGCAGCGGCACGCGCGCGCTGGACAGCCCCGGCATCAGCATGAAGCAGGCGCCTATGCGGCAGAAGGCGAGGAAGGCGGCGATGACGACGCCTTGCGAGAGCGCGTTCACGAGATGGTTCCGAGCACCTTGATCTCGACGCCCTTGGCGATCTCGACATGGCTGAGCACGGGAAGCGTGGTGAACAGCCGCTCGATGATCATGCGCACATAGGGACGCGCGTCTGGCGCGGTGACGAGCACGAAGCGCTCGCCGGCCTCGAGATGCTTGCGGATTGCCTTGGTCGCGTCCTGGCCAAACTCCTCGAGCTGGCGCGGGTCGATGTCGAACTCGCGCACCTCGCCCTTGGCGTCGCGCTTGAGGCTTTGATGGAAGGCGAGGTCCCAGCGGTTGCCGAGGCGCAACACCTTGAGCGTGCCGCCCTCGGAGAGGTCGCCGCAGATCTGCTGGGCCATGCGGATGCGCACATGTTCGACGATCTGCTCGGTGCGGCGCACATGCGGCGCGATCTCGGCGATGGCCTCGATGATCAGGTGCAGGTTGCGGATCGAGACGCGCTCGGCGAGCAGCAGCTTCAGCACCGCCTGCAGGCCGGGATAGGAGATGTGGGAGGTGCAGATCTCGTCGGCGAGCTTGCGGTATTCGGGGTCGAGCCGCTCCAGCAGCGCCTTCATGTCCTTGTAGGAGAGAAGCTGCGGCAGGTTGTTGCGGATCACCTCGGAGAGATGCGTGAGCAGCACCGACATGTTGTCGGCGAAGGTGAAGTTCTCGCGCTTGAGATCCTCGGCGAAGGTTTCGAGCACCGAATAGGCGCGCATGCCGAAGGCCGGCTCGCGGATTTCCTCGCCGGGGATTTCCGGCACGCCGCGCGTGCCAAGCAGCACCATGATCTCGCCGACCCGCATCTGGTATTCGGCGACGACGGTGCCGTGCACCTTGATCTGGTAGCTCTTCGGCGGAATGGCGAAGTCGTCGGCAACGCGCACTTCCGGCACGACGAAGCCATATTGCTGGGCGAATTTCTTGCGCATCTTCGACATGCGGAACACCAGCTCCTGATGCGCCACCATCAGCCTGGTCGACAGCTGCTTGCCGATCAGCAGCTCGATCTCGGCGGTGACCAGAGAGGCCTTGACCGAGTTCTTCTCCTCCTCGACCTTGTTCGCCTTCTCCTGCGTCTTCAAGGCTTCGGCGGCGGCAAGCGCGCGGTGCTGGCGCAGCGGGATGATGTAGCCCAAGCCGGCCATGCCGCCGGCAAGCGCGAAGAAGGGGAACAACGGCAGGCCTGGCATCAGGCCGAGGATGACGAGCAGCGAGGCCGCGACATAGAGCGCGCGCGGGTGCGCGCCGAGCTGGCCGAACACCGCCTGGTTGGCCGAGCCGCGCGTTCCGCCCTTGGAGACCAGCATGCCGGCGGCGAGCGAAACGATGAGCGCCGGGATCTGGGTGACGAGGCCGTCGCCGACCGACAGCTTGATGAAGACATCGGCGGCCTGGCCGAGGCCCATGCCGTGGCGCAGATAGCCGATGGCGATGCCGCCGACGATGTTGATGGCGGTGATGATCAGGCCGGCGATAGCGTCGCCGCGCACGAATTTAGAGGCGCCGTCCATCGAGCCGAAGAAGGAGGATTCCTCTTCCAGCTCGCGGCGGCGCAGCTGCGCGGTCTTGTCGTCGATCATGCCGGCGGAAAGATCGGCGTCGATCGACATCTGCTTGCCTGGGATGGCGTCGAGGGTGAAACGCGCGCCGACCTCGGCGATACGGGTGGCGCCCTTGGTGATGACGATGAAGTTCACCACGATCAGGATCATGAAGACGATGAGACCAATGACGAAGTCGCTCGACATCACCAGCTTGGAGAAGCCTGAGATGACGTAGCCCGCGGCATGCGTGCCTTCATTGCCATGCGACAGGATCATGCGCGTGGTGGCGATGTTGAGCGACAGGCGCAGCATCGTGGCGATCAGCAGCACGGTCGGGAAGGACGAGAAATCGAGCGGCCGCTGGATCCACAGCGCCACCATCAGGATCAGCACCGAAAGCGCGATCGAGAAGGCCAAGCCGATATCGATGAGGAAGGCGGGGATCGGCAGGAACAGCACCGCCAGGATGACGACGATGCCGAGCGCGAAGAACACGTCGCGGCCGTTCTTCGCCACCAGGCCGGACGGGAGTGTTTCGCTGATCGCCATGTCGTCCCCAAATCAAGACCCGCCACGCGCAAGGCAGGCCCTCGACCGTAACCCTCCAAGCTTGCGCGAAGGTGGGAGAGCGGCTACGCCGCCTCGATCCCGTCGGCGGAAGGAAAATCGCATGCTGCTGATCATCGGCACGATCCGGCTGCCACTCGACGCCAGCGCCACCGAGCCGGCGGAGCTGCTGGCGATCTTCGTCGCGGAGGACAACTGCGGCCCGCTGACCATCCCGGCAGCTGATTAAATCTATCGCCTTTGTCGCGGCGGAAGCCTTCTTAACGCTAATTCGCGCAACGCCAAATTGGCGCCACAGGCGGTCGGCATTGCGATTGCCACGCACAGCCGCCGCGCGTATCAGGCACGGCAGTTCTTTTCTTTCGCATACCGGCGAGCCGTTCACTTGCCTGCCAGAAACGACCCACAAGTCTACGCCCGCCGGCTTCGTGCGGTGCTGATCAGCTCGATCCCCGTGCTCGAGGCGCGCGGCATCGTCATCGTGCTGATGGCCGGCATGGTCGGCGCCATCGCGGGCGCGCTGGTCACCGGCATGAGCGCGCTGGTGCAAGGCATGCACTATCTGCTGTTCGACGTGCAGCCGGGCGGCCGGCTTTCGGCGATGTTCTCGCTGGCCGATCCGGTGCAGGCGATGTTCCCGGCGATCGGCGGCCTGCTGCTCGGGCTTTCCGTCATTTGGCTCAGAAAGCGCAAGTTCCGCACGCCGGTCGACCCGATCGAGGCGAACGCGCTCTATGGCGGGCGCATGTCGCTCACCGACACTTTCATCATCGTGGCGCAGACGATGATTTCCTCCGGCTTCGGCGCCTCGGTCGGATTGGAGGCAGGCTATACGCAGATCGGCTCCGGCATCGCATCGCGGCTTGCCCGCGCCTTCCGGCTGCGCCGCAACGACGTGCGCATCCTGGTCGGCTGCGGCGCGGCCGGCGCCATCGCCGCCGCTTTCGATGCGCCGCTGACCGGCGCCTTCTACGGCTTCGAGCTGGTCATCGGCATCTACTCCGTCGCCAATGTGGCGCCGGTGATGACGGCGGCCATTTCAGCCTCGCTGACCGCGGAAATGTTCGGCGGCGTGCCGTTCCCGCTGGAATTGTCGGGTCTGCCCAATTTGACTGCCAGCGAATATGTGCCGTTCCTCCTGCTGGGGCTGCTTGGCGGCGCGGCTTCGATCGCCATCATGCATCTGGTCAGCATCGTCGAGCGCGTCTTCGTGCGGTTGTCGATCGACGCGTCGGTCAGGCCGTTCATCGGCGGCATCTTCGTCGGTCTGCTCGGGTTGATCACGCCGCAGGTGCTTTCGAGCGGCCATGGCGCGTTGCACCGGGAGTTCGCCATGAATTACGCGCTGCCGGTCGTGGCGAGCGTCTTCGTGATGAAGCTGGCGGCTTCGGCCATCTCGCTCGGCTCGGGCTTCCGCGGTGGCCTGTTCTTCGCCTCGCTGTTCCTGGGCGCGCTGCTCGGCAAGGTCTTCGCGGGCGTCATGGCTATCACCGCGCCCTCGGCTGGCATCGACCCAGCGGTCGCCGCTGTCGTCGGCATGACCTCGCTTGCGGTCGGCGTCGTCGGCGGTCCGCTGACCATGACGTTCCTGGCGCTGGAATCCACCCGCGACCTGACGCTCACCGGCGTGGTGCTGGCGGCCTCGATCATGTCGGCGATCCTGGTGCGCGAGACCTTTGGCTACTCCTTCTCGACCTGGCGCTTCCATCTGCGCGGCGAGACGATCCGCAGTGCTCATGACGTCGGCTGGATGCGCAGCCTCACGGTCGGATCGATGATGCGCAAGGATGTCCGCACCATCCCCGCCTCGACCACGCTTTCCGAATTCCGCAAGGAGGTCCCGCTCGGCTCCGCCCAGCGGGTCATTGCCGTCGAGCAAGCCGACCAGTATGTCGGCATGCTGCTGGTGCCGGAACTGCACAGCGATCGCTCCGATGGCGAGACACCGGTGAGCGCGCTTGCCCAGTTTAAGGACGCGGTGCTGGTGCCCTCGATGAATGTCCAGACCGCGGCCGAGACGTTCCAGCGCACCGGCGCCGAAGAACTGGCGGTGGTGGAGGATTTTGATGAGCGCATCGTTCTCGGCCTGCTCACCGAAAGCCATCTGATGCGCCGCTATGCCGAGGAGCTCGACAAGGCGCGGCGCGATCTGTCGGGCGAAGGTTGACCCGATCGACAGCCCAGCCAATAAGACGGTCACCCCTGGAAGCCATCCCATGCAAGTCAAACGCAACGGCGATATCTCGTTCTGGTATGCGGATCTGGGCGCTATCCCCGCGCCGCGCCCACCTCTGCCCGGCGACATCGAGGCGGATGTAGCGATCGTCGGCGCCGGCTATACCGGGCTTTGGACGGCCTATTATCTGAAGAAGGCGAAACCCTCGCTGCGCATCGTGCTCGTCGAGCGCGAGTTCGCCGGCTTCGGCGCCTCGGGGCGCAATGGCGGCTGGCTGTCGGGCGGTTTCGGCTGGTCGCGCGAGAAATATCTGAAGACCTCGACACGCCAAGGCGTCACCGCCATGCAGCAGGCGATGGCCGGCTGCGTCGACGAGGTGATCCGGGTGGCGACGGAAGAGGGCATCGATGCCGATATCCACCGTGTCGACAATCTGACGGTCGCCACCAACCCAGCGCAGTTGGAGCGCGTGCGCGAGGAATGCGAGACGACCCGCTCCTGGGATACCGACCCCGAACGGATCGAACTGCTTGACGCCGAGGCGACACGCGCGCGCATCAACATCCGCAATGTCATGGGCGGCTTCGTCATCCACGGCCAGGCGCGCGTGCAGCCGGCCAAGCTGGTGCGCGGGTTGGCGGCGGCGGTCGAGCGTCTCGGCGTTTCCATCTACGAGAAGACGACGGCCACCTCTATTGCCAAGGGCATCGTGGCCACGGACCGCGGCACGGTGCGGGCCGAAACCATCATCCGCGCCACGGAAGGGTTCACGGCCGGCATCCCGGGCGAGGAGCGGACTTGGCTGGCGCTCAACAGCGCGCAGATCGTCACCGAGCCTGTCTCGGAAGAGCTTTGGCGCCAGATAGGCTGGGAGGGGCATGAGCTTCTCGGCAATGCCGCGCATGCCTATTGCTATGCCCAGCGCACGCGCGGGGGCCGCATCACCATGGGCGGGCGCGGCGTGCCTTACCGTTACGGCTCGCACACCGACATCAACGGCCAGACGCAGCAGGCGACGATCGACCAACTGCACACGATCCTGACGACGCTGTTGCCGCAGACCGCGGGGTGCCGTATCGACCACGCCTGGTGCGGCGTGCTCGGCGTGCCGCGCGACTGGTGTACGACCGTCGGCCTCGATCCTGCGACGCGCATTGGTTGGGCCGGCGGCTATGTCGGGCTCGGCGTGTCGAGCTCAAATCTCTCCGGGCGCACGCTGACCGATCTGGTGCTCGGCCAGGATACCGAACTCACGCGGCTGCCCTGGGTCAACCGCAAGGTGCGACCCTGGGAGCCGGAGCCGTTCCGCTGGCTCGGCGTGCATTCGATGTACCAGCTCTACCGCATCGCCGACCAGCGCGAAGCGGCGGGGCTCGGCCACACGTCAAGACTGGCCGCCCTCGCCGACAGCATCACAGGCCATTGATCGGCCAGAAGATCAGTGATCGATCGGGCCCTTGGGCGAGACAAGCGTCGTGCCCGCGGTGGTCGGGCGCTCGATCATGCGGCGCACGCGCGGCGGGCTCTCGCCGCTGTGCAGCGCGCGGATGCGCTCGCCGACCACGGCGTCGGCATGGGTGGCGCGGCGGTTGTGGCGGATATACTCGACCCAGGTCGGCGTGTGGTAGTGCTCGATCCAGACCGACGGATTTTCGAGATCCCGCGCGAGCGTCCAGTTGCGGGCGCCGTCGCGGCGGCGGATGCGGCCGCGCTCTGCCATGGTCGCCAGGAAATCCGGCACGTCGTCCTCGCGGATGATGTACTCGATCATGACGGCGATCGGGCCGCTGCGCGGCTTGAGATCGAGCGACAGCGTCGGCTCCTTGAAGCGGTTGAGCGGATCCAGGTTGAGAACGGTCTGCTTCGGCAATGGCAGCACGAAGCCGATGGCCGCGCCGGCCAGCATGGCGACCGCCGCCGCGATCAGCGCGATTTCGGCGCCATGCGCGTCGGCGACGACACCCCAGATCCAGCTGCCCAGCGCGATGCCGCCGAAGGTCGCCGTCTGGTAGATCGACAGCACACGTCCGACCACCCAGCGCGGCGTCGACATCTGCACCGTGACGTTGAAATGCGAGAGCGCGATCACCCAGCAAGCGCCGCCGATGAGCAGGCCAGCGGACGTCTGCCAGCCATTGTGGCTGACGGCGGCGTTGAGGGCGCAGAGCGCGAAGCCGGCAAAGGCCATGCGCACCATCACCTCGCTCGACAGCAATTGCCGCAGTCGCACGCTGATCAGCGCGCCGCCGACCGCGCCGATGCCGAAGGCGCCGAGCATGATGCCGTAGGTCAGTGCATCGCCCTTGACGACGTCGCGCGCCACCAGCGGAAGAAGCGCGAGCACTGCGCCGGCGCTGAAGCCGAAGGCCGAACCGCGGACCAGCACCTTGGCGATGTTGGGCGACATGGCGACATAGCGCAGGCCGGCGCCCATCGCCGCGCCGAGCGACTCGCGCGGCAGGGTCTGCTCGGGTAGCGCCGGCTTCCAGCGGGCGAGCACGACGATCAGGCCGATATAGCTGATGGCGTTGGCGGCAAAGGCGGCCGCGGCGCCCGCGGCGGCGACGATGACGCCGCCGATGGCCGGGCCGACGCTGCGGGTGATGTTGAAGCCCAGCGAATTGAGGGCGACCGCCGCCGGCACCTTGGCGCGCGGCACCATGTCGCCGACCGAGGCCTGCCATGACGGGCTGTTCAGCGCCGTGCCGCTGTCGATCAGGAAGGTGAAGGCCAGCAGCGTCCACGGCGTCATCCAGCCTTGCCAGGTGAACAGGGTGAGCAGCGCCGACACGACCAGCATGAAGGTCTGCGCCACCAGCATCACCTTGCGGCGGTTGAAGCTGTCGGCGATGGCGCCGGCGACCAGCGCGAACAGCATGATCGGCAAGGTGGTCGAGGCCTGGACCAGCGCCACCTGGTAGGACGAGGTGGCGATCGTGGTCATCATCCAGGCGGCGCCCACGCCCTGGATCAGGCCGCCGAAGTTCGACACCAGGCTGGCCGCCCAGACGGCTCGGAATATGCCGTGCCGGAACGGCGCCAGCGCGGAGACGCGTTCGCTTTCCGGCTCGTCGTCGATCATGGTTGGGCCTTCGTCCGCTATCGAGGCTCGCCGCGCCCGAAGAGGCCGGCGACTCGCCAAAGAGTGCGACCCAACAACAGGATGGCAAAGGCGAAAATGCGTCGGCGAAGCTTTAAACCAAGCATCTTGCCGGTCTGGACCAACCCTGGGCTATTTTTCGCCTCTCGTCTCGGCGTGCAGGGCCTCGGTCAGGTCACCTGTGGTGCTGCCGCCCATGTAGAGCCTGAGCAGCATTTCCATGCCGACGAGGCGCAGGCGCGACGTTTCCTGGCCCCTTGCCATGTCGATCAGGTCGTCCACTTCGAAGGACGACCATTTCATCGCGTCGCGGAGTAGACCGCCGCGCAGCAGCCCTTGCGTGCCGGCCGAAAAAGCATCGGCCATGTCGAAGCCGATCTTTGCCGCACGAATGTTTTCGCGCGGCAGATGGTGTTCGGCGACCTTCTTAAGCAGCCATTTGCTGGTACCGTCGCGGTATTTCTGCCTGCGTGGCAGATGGAGGGCGAAGTCGATGAGCCGGTTCTCGATGAACGGCACCCTGAGCTCGACGGAAGCCGCCATGCTCAGCCGGTCATGCCTGTGCAGCAGGTCCTGCAGATGCGAGTAGAGGTCGTAGAAACAGGCGGCCAGGAAAGCACGATCGCCAGACGGCGTGACGCCTTCCAGACTGTCGAACAGCTTCGTCTGCAGGAAGTTCAGCTCGGGCGACAAGGCCCTGAGCGCTATGGTGCGGTCGGAGGGCGAGCCGCGACCGATCGAGTTGCGGAAGGGGGTGCGGCGCAATTCGGCAAATTTGCGGTCGCGCCTGGCCTTGGAACGGAACAGGCGCTGCAGCCAGGATTGGCGCCAGAGCCTCATCGTCGATGCCTGCCATTTGTAGCCGCCGAAAAGCTCGTCGGAGCCCTCACCGGTGAGCAGCACCTTGACGCCGTCGGCGCGGCACTGCTCGGCAAGGGCCAGCAGCGCCGCGTGACTGGCATGCCAGCCGTCGGTCTCGAGATGCCAGACCGCGCGCGGCCAAAGCTCGAAGAACCGGTTTTGGTCCAAAGGCACCCGGCGCAGGTCGACGCCGACGTGGCGGCCGGTGCGCTCGGCGTCCTGCGCCTCGCTGCGGCCGAGCTTCGGGTCGACGACGTAGCCGTGCAGCTCCGGCCTGAAGCGCTTGGCGAGCGCGGTGATCAGGCCGGAATCAACGCCGCCGCTGCAGGCGGTGGCCAGGCTGGTGTCAGCGATGCAATGCAGCTCGACACTCTCCTCCAGCAGCCTCTCGAGGGTCGCCATGTGCTCGGCGTCGGACGCCTTGTCTTTGGCGATGCGCGCCGTCTCGATCACATCGAGGACATGCCAGAAGCGGCGCTTTTCGATGCCATCGCCGGTAATCTTCCAGAGACCAGCGGGCGGCAGCCGCTCTATGCCGTCGAAGACGCTGTAGCTGGAATCGCGGCTCTGCCAGGCCAGCCGCAATGTCAGCTCGCGCGTGTCGATCCGGCGCGCAAAGTCATGGCAGGCGAGAATCGCCTTGTCCTCGGAGGCAAACAGCAAGCGCTCGCCGGTGTCGGCGACCGACAATGGCTTGATGCCGAGCCTGTCCCGGGCAAGCCACAAGGCCCCGTCGCGGGCATCGAAATAAGCGAAGGAGAACATGCCGTCGAACAGCGGCACCGTTTTCTGCGGGCCCCAGTGATGCAGGGCCTGAAGCACCACTTCGGTGTCGGACACCGTGCGGAAGGTGAGGCCTTCCGCCTCCAGCGTCTTGCGTAGCGCGCGAAAATTATAGACCTCGCCATTGTAGCACAGCACGCCGTCGCTGGATGCGGTCAGCATCGGCTCGCGCGCGGCGGGTGAGGGGTCGATGATGGTCAGCCGGCGATGGCCGAGCGCCAAGCGGGCGTTGTTCCAGTTGCCGTGGTCGTCGGGACCGCGATGCGCCAATGCCTGCATCATGCACGCGACATCGGAAAGATCGCCGCTGCCGATCGGATCGCGCTTTCGCCAGACGCCGGCTATTCCGCACATGGCCCGCCGGCTGTTATTGCCTGATGCATCGCTTCCTGAAAAATCGCCTGAGATAATGGCGTCGGCCGATGCCGGCGCGCCTATACTCTAGCTGCAAAGAAGGCCACCGCAAGCGATCCCGCGGCTTGCAAACGGGCCGCCGGAGGCTCGCTGCGGCATCGCGTCAGAAGCCGTGTTCGATGCGCTCGAAGATGACGTTGGTGAAGGCCGAGATCTGGCTGCCGATGAACGGGCCGGTCAGCGCCACCACGAGCATGATGGCGACGATCTTCGGCACGAAGGTCAGCGTGATTTCCTGGATCTGGGTCAGCGCCTGGATGAGCGCGATGCCGATGCCGACCACCATCGCCACCAGCACCACGGGGGCGGAAGCGGTGAGAACCGTCCACACCGCGTACTGGACGATATCGAGGGCATCGGCCTCATTCATGCGGGCACACCCCCAGCGGTCAGACTAAAGCGCGTCGCGATCCTTCGGATTCGCTCGATGCACTTTAGGTCTCTGGTTTTACGCATGTCTTTTATCCCGAAACCGGTTCCCACTTTCGGGAGACATGCTTTAGCTGGCCGGCTTGATAGAGACGCCGGCGCCGACCGGGACCTTGGTGCCATCCTGCAGCACGGCGATCAGACCGTTGCTGGAGAGCGTCACCGAAGCCACCGTGCCGGTGGTCTTGCCGTCGGCCGAGGTGATCGAGCGGCCGATCAGCGCGTCGGCCTGCGAGAGCGCCGAGGATTGCATGATCTGGTCGAGCTTGGTGTTGGTCTGCACCGACTGCTCGACCTGGGAGAAGGTGGCGAGCTGCGCGACATATTGCGTGGAATCCATCGGCTTGGTCGGATCCTGGTTCTTCATCTCGGCGATCAGGAGCTTCAGGAACGACTGGTAGTCCACCGCCGTCTTCGAGGTCTGCTGGCTGGCCTGGTTGGCGCCAACCGGGATCGTTGTCGTCATGTCGACGGCCATCTTATGCTCCTACAGCCAGTGCGCGCGGCGCTTCGGGAATGTCGTCAGTGCCTTCGAGCGCCTTGCGCTCGAGCGGATAGAGCGCGCGGATCGCCTTCAGCGCCTCGTAGATATCGTCCTCGCCGACCATGCGGTCGATCTGCTTCAGGCGGTTGCAGATGTCCTGGTTTTCGAAGCTCGCGATCAGCATCGGCAGCGAGCGGCGGAACATGTCGCGAGCTTCCGCGGCGCCTGCCGGATTGATCAGCATGATCTGCACGATGAAATAGAGCTGCCTGAGCGGCGTCGAGGCCTGGTCGGCCTGGATCACATGGCTTTCGAGCAGGAACTGCACATCGTTCATCAGCTCGATGGTGACCTTGCGGTCGACGCGGATGACTGCGCCGTTGATGTAGATCTTCTCGTTTGGCTTCAGCGAGATCTTCAGCGTGTTGGTCATTGGATGCCGTCTCGGATGATCTGGGAGACCTCGATCAGTCCTTCGAAATTGTTGGTGCGGCCCTGGCGGATGTCCTCTGTCTCGCGCAGCAGCCACAAGCCGATGGAGATCAGGTTGGCGCGCAGCTCCTTAGGGAGCGCGTTGTCGCTGGAGCCGAGATCCTCGACGAAGGTGGTCCAGATGCGGTTGGTGAAGTGCAGCGCCTCGACCGCCTCCATTGAGTCGGTGCCGACCGCGGCCGCCGCCGCCAGCATGTCGATCGAGCGGGTGAGCAACTGCCGCTCCCGGTCCTTGGCGTCGGCGACGGAGTCGGTCTGGATGTCGGCGTAGGAGAATTGATACATCGTCGGCGCTCTGGCGTTCCGGTTTGGGAGTTCAGGTCAGATATTTCAGCAGGCTGAGCTGCTGCAAACGCGCGGTCAAGGCAAAGGATGTCTCGATATGCTGCGTCAGATCGGCCACGCGGGTCGCCGCTTCCGCGGGATCGACGCCTTCGAGATCGACAATATGTTTCTCAAAAAGGTCGACCTGGGTCTTCATGCGGTCGCTGGCATCGGACACGCGCTGCTGGGCAATGCCTGTTTCGGCCCGTATCTGGGTGATGCCGCCGATGGCTTCGCCGACCAGCGCTTGGGCGCGGCTGACGACCGCGTTCTGCGCGGCCTCGCTGATGCTGCCGGTCATCAGGCTGCTGACCATGGCGGCCGCCATGGCGAGCTTGCGGATGCCTTGGTCGTTGGCGCTGACTGAGGTCTGTGTGGTCTCGTTGAGCGAAATGCGGCTGGTGATCTGCTCGTCGGTGGCGCTCGACCAGTTGGCCTGCCAGCCGGAGCCCAGGAATTGCGGCTCGACCTGCGTGGTGATGAAGTTATCCATCTGCGCGGCAGTGATGTTGGCCGCAGCCGGGTCGGTCTGGGTAAAGCCGAAATAGCTGGTGAAAGCGGCGTCAAACGCAGCCTTGGCCGGCGAGCCGGCGGCGTTGAAATCGTCGATCGGCTTGACGTCGGTGTTGGTGCCGGCAAACAGATATTCGCCGTTGACGCTGGTGTTGAGGATGCCCGTCATCTGCTGCAGCGCCGAGGCGCCGGCGGTCCGCAGGATGCTGGTCGAGGAGTCACCCGACACGCCGCTGGTCAGCGCGGACAGAAAGCTCTGCGCGCTGTTGGCGATCTGGCCGAGCGAATCCTGTGTCGATTTCAGGCGCGCGGTGACGAGCGCGTTGGAATCGACAATGCCGTTCAGCCGGTCGAGATCGCGCTGGAAGGTGACGGCCTGGGTCGTGCGGCTGCCGAGCGCCAAGCCGATATCGGCGACCGTGCCGGTCTGTGATTCCTTCGTCGCCTTGATGAGGTCGGCCTGCATCTTCGCCTGCTGGTAGCGCAGCGCGTTGGATATGGCAGCCGAGGAAACGCCTGTCGCTTTCATGAATTATCCCACCGCGGCCAACAGGGAATCCAGCATGTCGCCTACCGTCTTCATCATATGCGCCGATGCCTGATAGGTGTGCTCGAGGTCCAGAAGCAGGGACATTTCCTGGTCGACATTGACCCCGGTGTCATTCGACAGCGCCTCGGCCGTGCGTGCGGCCAGCGCCTGTTTGCTGTCGGCATTGGTCGAGGCCTGCTGGCGCACGCCTTCGAACCACCCGATGGCGTTGGCCGCATAGTCGGAGACGCCAGAGCTGACGGCAATGCCGGTGGAAGTATCGAAGGCCATGGGCTGATCCAGCTTGTTGCCGTAACCGATCAGCAGGTCCGCATAGGATGCGCCGCCGCTGGTGTTGGCGACATAGGCCACGCCATTGGCGCCGCCGTCGCGCAGCAGCGCGGGATTGCCGCCGGCGCTCGGATCAAAGGCGACGTTGACGCTGATCGACCCGGCGAGGCCGTCGACCAGGGTGCCGGCGGCCGGAATTGCCGGCGCGCCGGACCATGTGAACAGGCCGGTCGCATTGGGCTGCGCCGGCGCGGTTTCGGCAAATGCCGTGATCAGGCCACGCGCGATTTCGTCGAGCTGGCTCTGCATGGTCGAGGCGACGCCGTCACGCAGCTTCAGCAGGCCCGCCAGCTTGCCATCGGCCGTGGTGCTGTCGCCGGTGTCCGCGGAAACCGGCACGTTGTCGATGTAGATCGTGTTGCCGGGCGTGCCGGCCGAATAGCCGGACGAGGGCGTGAAGGTCACCGAGCGCGGCACGGTCTCGAAGAGCGTCGAGCCGTCCTTGGTGGTGATGACCATGTCGTTGTCGCCGCGCGTGAAGGTCGAGACCGGGACATATTCCGATATCTTCTTCAAAAGCGCGTCGCGCTGGTCGAGCGCGTCGGATACGTCCGTGCCGGAGCGGGTGCCAGAGATGACGGCCTTGTTGGCGTCCTGGAACTGGCTGAGGAGCGAGTTGAGATCGTTGACGGCCGTGGCGATCTGGCTGTCCGCCTGGGTGCGGAAATCCTGGATCGCCTTGGTGCCGCTGTTCAGCGAATTCACCACCTGCTTGGCGGCGTCGACGACGCTGGTGCCAAGGTTCTGGTTCGACGGCGTGGTGGCGTAGAGCTGCAGGGCTTTCTGCAGGTTGGCGATTGCCGTCGAGGGCGACGACGCGTTGTCGACCCCGTTGACCGACAGATCGAGCTGGTCCATGCCGTCGTAAAGCGTGCTCTGGCCGCTCCATGCCGACAGAGCCTGGAGGTTCTGCCGAAACAGCAGATCATTGGCGGTACGCTGGATTTCCACCATTCTGGCGCCGGGCGCCGTGCTGGTCACCACCGCGATGCGGCGGGTATAGTCCGGGTTCGAGGCATCGGCCACATTGCGCGATACGACGCTGGTCTGCTTGGACGTGGCCAGAAGCGCCGACTGGGCAATGCTTAGTGCGGAGGAAAGCGACATGCTGATCTTTCACGGGGCGGTGCCCGTCGTTTATCTCTTCAGGTTGACGAGGACGTCCATCAGGTCCGAACCGGTCTGGAAGACCTTGGAATTGGCGGTGTAGCTGCGCTGCGCCGCGATCATGTTGGTCAGTTCCTCGGCGATATCGACGTTGGAATTTTCGAGCGCTCCGGAGACGATGGAGCCGAGCTTGCCCTCATTGGCAAAGCCGATATGGACCGCGCCGGAATCGGTGCTCTGCACATAGACGTTGCCGGGCATGGCGGTAAGGTTGTCGGGGCTCTGAACGTCGGCAAGCGGGATCTTGTAAAGCGCCTTGGTCGAGCCGTCCGCGAACTGCGCGTAGATGACGCCGTCCTGCCCGATCTGGACCTTCTGGATGGAGCTCGGCGCGTTGCCGTTGACCTTTGCGTCGGCGACGGTGAAGCCGGTGCCGAGCTGGGTCAGCTTAGAGAGATCGAGGTTGAGGGTCTGGCCGCCCGGAACGGTGAAGGAGACGCCCGTGGTCGCGCCGGTGAGCTTGCCGGTGGTAGTGTCGAAGGTGAGATTGGCGGTGCCCAGCGCGCCACCCGTATAGGGGAACGAGGTGCCCGGCGTCGCCTTCGACTGATCGAAGACAGCGACCTGCCAGGTGCCGGCGCCGGTGTTGGTGAAGTAGACGTCGAGCAGCTTCTTGTTGCCGAGATTGTCGTAGGCGACTAGCGAGGTTTTCGACGTGTACTGGGCGGTCGCGCTGTTGGTGGAGGGCAGACTGCCGGCCGCGACCGGAGTGGCGCCTGCCGGCAGGTTGCCGCTGAAGATGCCGTCCGTGCTCGGCGTCGCCGTCATTTCCTGGTCGGAGATCTGCACCGGCACGAGGCCCTCGAAACCGTTGGCGGTCGCCGCCGGATCGCCGTTGGCATAGTCGTAAGCCATGAGCTGATAGCCCGCGGCATTGACCAGGCGGCCTTGCGCATCCGGAACGAAGGAGCCGGCGCGGGTAAGGTAGGGCGTGCCGCCGGCGTCCTGCACGACGAAGAAGCCGTCGCCGTTGACGGCGAGATCCGACACCGAAGTGGTGTAGGTCATGACGCCCTGCGTGCTGATGGCCGAGCGGATCGTCGTCGTCACGCCGCCCGAATTATAGGCGCCGCCGGTGCCGGGCATGATCAGGGACGAGAACTCGGCCGAAGAGCGCTTGTAGCCGGTGGTGTCGGAGTTGGCGATGTTGTCGGCCACCGTGGACAAGCGGTTGGCCTGCGCGTTCATACCGGAAACGCCGGTCCGCATCATTCCGTAGAGGCTCATCGATGGATCTCCGCAGTGCCTGGGTAGGAGGCCACAAAACTATGCCTCGTGTCTTGCGCGAGGCTGGCGCGGGATGTGCCTTGGACGGCCATCAAAACACCAGCCGGTAGCCGAGAAACCGCTTGGAATCGATGGGGTCGTGGCCAAGCTTCTCGCGCAGCTTCTTGCGCAGCTTGGAGATGTGGCTCTCCACCACGTTCTCCTCGACCTCCTCGTCGAAGATGCCGTAGATGGCGTTGAAGACCTGCGTCTTGGTCACCCGCCGGCCGCGGTTGCTGGCCAGATATTCCAGGATGCGCCGCTCGCGCCGCGGCAGCGGCAGCGGCTCGCCGTCGATCTCCGGATCGCGGCCATCCATGAAGATGCGCATCGAGCCGACTTCGGTGTAGGCGGCCTCTTCGGAGCCGCGGCGGCGAATGGCGGTGATGCGGGCAAGGATCTCGCGGATATGGACAGGCTTGCGGACGACGTCGTCGACGCCGCTCTCGAACAGGCGCAGCGTATGTTCGAGCGAGTGATGCTCGCTGAGCGCGATCACCGGCGCGCCGGTCCGGTCGCGGATCTGTCGCGGCGATATTGCGCCCTCGCGGCAGTCGCCGATGAGAAAGGCCCTGACGGATCTGAGATCGGTGTCGGCGGCGGAACTCACCCACTCGCCGAATTCACCTGGCGCGAAACCGGCCGTGGCCACGCCCTCACGATCGAAAAGTGAAGTGTAGCCCTCTGTCACGAGCTCTCGCTCGTCAACGATCACGATCATCGGCCCGCCCTCCGAATCAATTCATTTGCCCCGTGGGGAAAGGGGTAGCCGGGTCGACGAATCCTGGAAAACCATCATTTCTTGTAGCTATTTTCTTGGGAGTTTTTTTGGGAGCCGTAATAAAAGCGATCGTGCAGGTGTATTCGCGCCAGCTGTTGGTGGATGAATATTGGCGCCGGCGGACATGCCTTCGAGGGCCGATCGGCATTCAGGGAAAGCAACTACTGATTGCAAAATGCGCTGGCATTCGGCGTCCATTTGCCGAAGCCGGTGGCGACCATGTTGGCGATGACCCGGCAGACATAGACCTTCTGCGCCGGGTCGTTGTCAGGGCCCGCATGGTAGCGGGCGACGGCCATCGACCAGGTCATGTGCCGGGCGTGCAGGGCAGCCAGGAAGCGTGCGGCATAGTCGACATTCTGATGCGGGTCGAGCATGTCCTCGACGCTGCGGAAATGGTCGCCGTGATAGTGCTGGTTGATCTGCATGCAGCCGAGGTCGATCAATGTCTTGCCTTCGCGGCGGGCATTCTCGAAGGTGACGAGAGCTTCATCGCGGCTGCGCGGGAACACAGCTTTTCCCTCTATATTCAAGGCGTTAGGCTGAAGGCTGCCCTTCTTACCGGTCTCTGTCAGGCCGACCGCATAGAGAATGCCGGCCGGCACGCCGTAGCGATCCGCGGCGCGCAGGATCTCCGGCTCGCAGGGATTTGCGGCGGCGTCGGCAGCGCCTGCCGCCAAGCTAGATATACATATCGTCGCCAGCGCGCTCGCGAAGAGGCGAAGCCGGGCGGGCAAGTTCCTGTGTGCCATTGCTGTCGTTCCTTCCCGGTTGCCGGCCGCCGCCCGCGCCGTTGCCACCCGAGTTCCCGGGCTGGAACGAAGGCTGGTCGCGGGCTGTCGACATCGGCATGGCGCTGTTGGCGTCGGCGCGGCTCGCCGCGTGCGCTGCTATCGAAGGTTGCAGGATGGTGACCTTGTCGACATCGAAGCCGAGGCTGCGCATCGACTTGACGATTGCATCGCTGTCGGTGGTGAGACGGCGATATGCCTCGTGCGTCTCGGGCTTCATCTCAATCGAAAGCTGCTCGCCCGATAGCCGCAGGCTGGCGGTGACCGCCCCGAGCTCCGCAGGGTGGAGCTCGATCTTGAGCACATGTGTCGGAACGGCAACAGAATTGGTCGTCTGGGAGCCTGCCGAGGCGCTCGCGAAAGCCTGCTGAACGCCGTTGTCGGAGACAAGCGCCTCAACCAGCGCCGACGCCGTCTGGCCGATTGGGTTTTGCGCCGGCGCCGGGAAGCTCTGCTGGCTGACGACTTCCATGCGTGTGGCGGCAGAAGACGGCTTGACCGGTGTCTGCGGCGTGGCCGGCTGCGATTGCTGTGATGCCTTGGAGGCGGAAGCCGGTCGCCAGCCCTGCGGCGGCACAGGGCTGTCGGCCTGCGGGTCATTCCCTTGCATCGGTAAGATTCTGGTTTCGCGGCGGCCGGGCATGTCGAGAGCCATGTCCGCCTTCACCGGCTTCGGCCCGAAGTCGGGCCCGGAAGGTTCCGCGGCCGTCGAACGGACGGACCGCGACTGCGGCTCGGCGGAACTGCCGACCGGCGCGCGCTTGCCAATGCGCAATTGCAGATTCAGTGCCTCGTGCTCGCCGGCGCCTTCTCCACCGGCAGCCGAATCCTTCCCGCCCGCGCCCGACGATTGCGCGAAGTGCCTCATGTCGCTCAACGCCATCAGCAACGGCAAGCGGTCCTGCAGCGGCACGGAATCGCCGGCTTGCGCCGTGGCATCCTTGTCGGTCGTCGGCTTCGCCTCATCGGCCCGGGCGGCCGCGATCCTCGTGGACTTTCCCGCCGCTTTCTGCGAGCCGGTTTTCCCTTGCGGATCCTGGTCCGGCTCCTGCTTGCCGTTGTCGGCCACCGAGCGCTTTGCCTGATGAGCGTCCGCCAATACGGTCGCGTGCTTGTCCTGCGGTCGATCGGGCTTTTCCGTCCCGTGCACCATCTCACCGAAATTCTGATCCTCGTCCTTGCGGCCGGCGCCGTGCTGCCGGGGCTGGGTCGAAGCAAAGCCCGGCAGGGTCTGGTTGACGCTGGTCATTTGGGGGCTGCTCCGAGGAGTTGGTCGATCTGGTCGAGCTGGCGGCGCGTGCTGGCCACCGCCGCGTCGATGGGGTCTTGCGCATTCGAGACCGCCGGCGCGGAGGCCTGAACCACGGGCGCGGCGTCAGCTTGCATCGGAGCGGCGGCCGGCGTGTTGGCCGTTGTTCGCGCCAGTGGCTGGGCAGAAGGCGGCGAAGCCGCGGATGGAGTGTCTTTCGCCGGATCGCCCGACGCGACCGGGGGATTGCTTGCCGGTACCGGCGGATCGCTTGACGCGGCCGCTGGCTGATCGGGCATCGCCCCTTCCACCGGAGGCAGATCCGCATTGGCCGGATCGGCCGAGGCCTCGACCACTTCCTTCGCCCCGCCTCCCTTCGCTGCGGCCGGCGCTGCTTCCGCCTTGGCGGGTGTCTTAACCGGCGCCACCACTTCGCCCGCCACAGCCTGCGCGGCGTCAAGCAGGTCCCGGTCGTTTTGCGAAAGCTTGCCGCGGTCGATCTTGCCGAGCTTGGCGCGCACGTCGTCGACGCTGGCCGATGTCATGGTGGAAAGGCTCGAATAGAGTTGGCTGCGTGGGTCGTCCTGGCTGCCGCCGCCGTTGCGGCCCAGTTCCGCCTTGGCCGCGGCAAAGGCCGAGAGCTCCGTCATCCCGTCGATCGCGGCGCGGCGCGCGATGCGCAGATAGATCACCTTCTCGCGCTCGGGATCCATCATCGAGGTGATGTCGGCGATCTTGTCCTGGCTGATCGCCATATGCAGCGTGATGACGCCGGAAACGAAGGCATCGGCGAACTGGCTGGCGTAGGGCGAGTAGAGATAGGACGCGACATATTGGGTCGACGCAAGCGCGAAACGGGCGGCGTCGCCTTGCGCGGCCGCGATGCCCACGGACCGGCGAAGCGCCGCCTCCTCGACCAGCGTGCCGGGGCTGAGCAGGCGCGCCTCGTCCAGCAGGGCGAGCGCCTGGGCAGGGTCATCGGCCGCAAGCAGCGAGCCCTTGACCAGCGCCAGAAAGGCGCCGATGTCCGGAGGCACGCTCATCGGATCGATCGGCTTCAGCATTTCGATCGCACTGGCCGGCCGCCCATTCAGATAGGCGACAACGCCCTTGGCGATGGCGAGGCTTTGCGGGTCGGTCATCGCGCGCGAAGCCGCCGCCGCGACCGTCACCGGATTGCCGCCGCTCATGCCGTAGACCAGCAAGGCGCGGAAATTCTTCGGCTCCTTGAAGTCCTCGGCATTGGCATCCCGCATCCGGGCGTCGATCATTTCGAGGAGCTTCGCCTGCATCGGCAGCGCGGCATGATCGCCGCCGGCAATGCGGTCCTGGATCAGCTGCAGCGAACGCACCAACTGATAAGGCTGCAGCGCGTCCTGCGCGAAGGCCGCCGATGGCGACCCCGCCGCAAGCAATAGCAGCGCGATCGCGCCGCCGATGACGCTCATGGCCTTCATCCGCCGGCCGTCATCAGGATTTCGATGCGCCGGTTCGCGGCCGCCATCGGATCGGAGGCGATCTTGGGCTGCCGGTCGGCGAAGCCCGCGACCTCGGTGATGCGGCTTTCGTCGACGCCGCCGCGCACCAGCATGTAGTAGGCCGCATGGGCACGCGCGGTGGACAGCCGCCAGTTGTCGTAGGTGTCGCTGCGGAACGGCCGCGCGTCCGTGTGGCCGCTGATGGTGATGGTGCCCTTCTTCTCGTTGATGATGTGGCCGATCTTTTCCATCGCCAGCACCAGCTCGCGACGCGGCATGGCCGAACCGATCTCGAACATGCCGAAATCGAGCTGATCGGTGATCGAAATGACGACCCCCTTGTCGGTGGCCTCGACCGAGACGCCCTCGGCGAGCTTTTCGCCCGGCAGGAATGCCTTGGCGAGTTCCTTTTTGATGTCCGCGGCCTGCTGGAGGGCGGCTTTGCTCGGCGCCTTGTCGCCCTTGTCGGCGGCCTGCTCTTGTTCGGTCTTTTCGACTTTCGCCGCTTCGGCTTTGGCGTCGCCGGCCGCGGCCTCGCGCTTGTCGGCTTCGGCTTTCCCGCCCTGCACCTTGTCAGTCTTGTTACCTTCACCCAACGGCTTCCCGGCCTCGCCCTGCGCGGCCTTCTGACCGCTCTTGGCCTCGGTGTTTTCCGAGGTTGCCAGCGGCTCCAGCGGCGCGGCCGTCAGCGGGGGAGCCGCCGGAGCGGCCTTTGCCTTCGGCACCGCGGCCGTTGCGACCTTCTCGCCAGGCTTGGCGGGATCGCCATCGATCTTGGCGCGCTCGGCGGTGGCCTCGGCGCCAGGCGCCGCCACCTGCTGCGACCAGAAATCAGGCGCGAAGGGGTCGCGATAGGATTCGCCGCCGGAAGCGCCGGTCGCCGGGCCGGCCGCCTGGGCGCCGCCTTCGCCCTTGGCGCTGACATTCTGCAGCACTCCCGTATCGGCGGCGATCTCCGCCAGCACCGCATAGGGATCGGCAAACAGCTTTTCATCGGACAGCTGGGCATCCTGCGCGCCGTCCTTGGTCTGCCGGCGTTCGGACGAACCGGCGCCGCCCTTGCCGTCCTCGCCCGCTTTGGTGGCGCCCTGCTGCGGATTGTCCGCGGTCAAACCGACCTTGCTCGGGCCGTCGCCGAGGTCTTCGAGGCCCTTGCGGCTGGAATTACGGTCGATCAGCTCGACCGGATTGAAATAGCTGGCGACGGCCGCCTTGGTCTGCTCGTTGGCGGCGTTGATCAGCCACATGACGAGGAAGAAGCACATCATCGCCGTCATGAAGTCGGCGAAGGCGATCTTCCACACGCCACCATGGTGATCATCGTCATGACCGTCGTGATTGCGCTTGACGATGATGATTTCGTGCCGGGGTTCGGCATGGTCGATGGCGCTCATGACAGAACCTCGGACAAGGACGCCGACCACTCGGCGATACGCGTCTCGAACACCGTTTCGTCGATGCTGACGGTCAGGTCGAAGGCCGGCGCCTCGGTGAAGTCGAGATTGGCGGCGCGCGATCCAAGCGCCGCCTTCAGGGGCTCGAACAGCGAAAGCGGTCCCCGAACACCGATGCGGACGGCTTCGTTGTCGGCGACCGCGGCACCGATGGCGCGTGAAAGGGCCTGCAGCGAACGTTCCTGCAGGTCGTCGCCGAGAAGGCCGCCGATGATGCGGGCAACAGTCGCGCCGGTAAGCTCGGCGACGCGCTGCTCCATGGCGTCGATCCGCGTGGCGATAGCAGCGCCGAGATCGCCGCCGAAGCTTTCAAGAAAGGCTCTCGCGGCATCGTCGCTGGCCTGGCGCTCGGCGTCGAGCGCGGCCTGATGGGCGAGCGCAAGCCGTGCCTCGAGCGCGGCCTCGGCATCGGCCACCGCCTCGGCGATCAGCGCGCCGATGTCGGCCTGTGGCGCGAGCGGGGCCGGAGCGGCCGGCATATGTGCGGCTTCGCGCGGGGTCGGAGCCTGGCTGGCATGCGGGGCCCGCGAGCCGAAATCGGGCAGGAGATCGAAGAGAGCCGCCGAGACCATGGCCTAACCCACGGCTTCCGGCGCGGCAGCCCATTTGCGCAGAATCTGCGCGGTGCGCTCCTCATTGAGGTCGACCATGCGGGCAAGCCGCTCCTGCGGCGCCGGCCGGATCTTCTGGCGCAGGTCGTCGAGCGGGGTTGCGCCGGCGCGCGCGCCGGGTAGGGGCGGGGTCTCGGCGGCGATCGCGGCGACCGGCGCGTCGGGCGTCGGCAGCGAGCGTTGCACGTCGTCGAAGCTTGGGCCGGCAATGGCCGCGGGCTTTGCCGACGCCGTCAGCGCGGTGGCCATCGGCTTCAGGCCGAAGAAGGCAACCAGGAAAACAACGACGATGAAGGCGCCGGCATTGATCAGCGTGCCGGTATAGGTGCCGATCGAGGCGAGGATGCCCGGCTGTTCGATCGGCTCACCGTCGAGGCCGTTGATGAACTCGACCGCCGACACGTCGATGACGTCGCCACGCTTGTCGTCGAAGCCGGTCGCCGAGGCCACCATCTTCTGGATATCGGCGACGCGCTTGGCGATCTGCTCCGGCGTGGCGTCCTTGCCGAGGATGGTCTTCAGCCGATCCTGGTTGACGACGACCGCGATCGACATCTTGTTGACCGAGTAGCCGTTGGAGACGGTGGCGATCTTCTTGGAATTGATCTCGTAGTTGGTGATCTCTTCCTTGCGGTCGTTCTGCGAGGAGGACTGCGGCCCCTCGGTGCTGGTGGTCTGCGTCTCGGGCAGGTTCTGCTCGACGCTGGCCGGGGCCGAGGTTTGTTTCTGGTTGCTGGCCTCGTTGGTCTTCACCGACTGCACCGAACGCTCGACGCGCGAGTTCGGATCGAAGATCGTCTCCTCGGTCTGGCGTGTGTCGGTGTTGACGTCGGCCTTGACGCTGGCGCGGAAATTGTCGGGACCAAGATAGGGAGTGAGGGCGCGGCGGATGTTGTCGCCGATCTGCGCCTCGACCGTCTGCTCGACGCCCAGCGTGCGCGCGGCGCTCGTGTTGGACGGATCGTCGCCGGCGGCCAGCAGATTGCCGTTGGAATCGAGCACGGTGACCTTGTCGGCCGAGAGGCCCGGAACAGCCGCGGCGACGAGGTGGCGGATCGACATGGCGCTTTTCTCGGCATCGTTGCCGGCGTAGCGGATCACCACCGAAGCGGAAGGCTGCTGCTCGTCGCGGCGGAAGTTGGCGCGCTCGGACATGACGATATGGACGCGCGCCGCCTTGACGCCGGAAATCGACTGGATGGTGCGCGCGATCTCGCCTTCCAGCGCGCGCACACGGGTGATCTGCTGCATGAAGGAAGTGAGGCCGAGCGAGCCGACATTGTCGAACAGCTCGTAGCCGGCATTGGCGCTGGTCGGCAGGCCTTTCTCGGCAAGCAGCATGCGCGCCTGCGCGGTGGTGCCGGCAGGCACCAGCACGGAAGTGCCGTCGGAGCCGACATCGAAGCCGATGCCGGCATCGGCCAGCACAAGGCCGATCTGGTTCACGTCGGAACGCTCTAAGCCGACATAGAGCGTCTCATAGGCCGGGCGATTAAGATAGACGGAGGCGATGCCGATGACGGCCATGACCAGGGCCGCGATGCCGCCCATGAGCGCCAGACGCCGCACGCCGAAGCTCTTGAAATTCGCGATGATGCTCTGGATCTGTTCCGGCACGATTCAACGGCTCCCAGCACGACTGTCCGCCGGAAGACTAGACCGCGAAGCTTGTGCGAGGATGATAGGGGCGCGCCGGCAAAGGGCCAGCAAGATGCCCAACGCGCAACTTCCTTCCGAGAAACGAAAAGGCCGCGTTTCAGACACGGCCTTTCGTCGGTCGAAGGTGATCAGGCGGCTTAGCCGTTCTTGAACAGCGACAGGATCGACTGCGAGGAGCTGTTGGCGATCGAGAGCGACTGGATGCCGAGCTGCTGCTGGACCTGGAGTGCCTGCAGACGGGTCGATTCCTTGTTCATGTCGGCATCGACGAGCTGGCCGACGCCGCGGTCGATGGAGTCCATCAGGCTCTGGGTGAAGGTCTTCTGCAAATCAATCGAGCTCTTGGCGGCGCCGAGCACGGTGGCGGCGTCAGTAAGCTGACTCATGACGTTGTCGATCTTTGTGACCATCTGCGTGATGATGTCGTCGGTCACGCCCGCCGCCGTGATGTCGAGATTGAAGGCGGAAACGTTGTCGATCTTGACGGGCGTGCCCGACACCGCGGCCTGGGCGGTGGTGTTGGCGGCGATGTCGGTGGCGCCGCCGGCGATCGCGGCTGCGTAGGCCGTATCGTACGCTGACTGGTCCGCGGCGGTGGAATAGATCGAGGTCTGGCGATCGAGAATGCCCTGGTTCTTGACGGCCGTGGAGAGGCCGGAATCGAACAGCTTGGTGCTCTCGACATTGATGTCAATGGTGCCGAGCGAGATGGCGCCGGATGAAGAGCGGTTGAAGGACGAGACGATCTTGGCGTCCTGCTGGACGCCGTCATTGGGGGCCGACACTTGCGTGGACGTCACCGAAAGATAATTCGAGCCGGAGAAAGTGGCGGCGTCGGCGAAGGATTTCATCTGCGCCTGCAGCGCAGTGATTTCGGTCTGCGTCTTGGCCTTGTTGGCATCCGACTGACCGACGGCCGACAGAAGCTTCGTCTTGATCTTGCCGATGGTATCCAGCACGTTGTTCATGCCGGTATAGGCGGTGTCGACCTTCGAAGCGCCAAGGCCGAGCGCGTCCTGCACGGTCGACAGCGCCGAGTTGTCGGAGCGCATGGTGGTGGCGATCGACCAGTAGGCGGCGTTGTCGGAGGCTTCGGAGACGCGGTAGCCGGTCGAGATCCTGGCCTGCGTCTGCTGGAGCGACTTGTTGGTGGCGTTGAGGCTTTGAAGTGCAGTCAACGCCGCAGCGTTCGTCATGATGCTTGCCAAGAAACTCGCTCCTTCTCAAAAGCCGGCATGCCACAGGCCGGGCTTGACCTGCCATTGATCGCGGTCGTGCCGGATTAGGCCGAGGCGATCTAAGTCATTGGTTAACCATACCTAGCGCGATATGGTTAACGGCCTGTTAAAAGTCGGCTTCGGAGACGTTAAGAAACGAGGGTTGCGCGGGCCTTGAGCAAACGCAAATCGGGCCGCGCCTTTGGCGCGGCCCGATGCTTTGGCGTGGTCAGTAAGAGCGATTAGCCGCGGAAGAGCGACAGGATCGACTGCGACGAGCCGTTGGCGATTGACAGGGCCTGGACGCCGAGCTGCTGCTGAACCTGCAGCGCCTGGAGGCGGGTCGATTCCTTGTTCATATCGGCATCGACAAGCTGGCCGACGCCGCGATCGATGGAGTCCATCAGGCTCGAGGTGAAGGTCTTCTGCAGGTCAATGGAACTCTTGGCGGCGCCGAGCTTGGTCGCGGCGGTCGTCATGTCCTTCAGAGCGGCGTCGACGACCTTCATCATGTCCGCGATCTGGGTATCGCTGGCAGCGGTGGTGCCGGAGAAGATCGCCATCGTAGCGACCGAATAGGTGTCGCCCGCCGCGGCTGCCGCGCCAAGGGTCGGGTTTTGCGCGGTAGCGGTGACCGCGCCGGTCGCACCGACGCGGTCGGCGTCGAGGATGCCCTTCGACACGCCCGCCGCGGTGCCGGCCTCATAAAGCTTGATGCTGTCCACCTTGACGTCGATCGTCGAGATCGAAACCGCGCCAGTGGCATCGCGGTTGAAAGCCGAAACGATCTTGACGTCGGCCGCGCTCGTCGCGGTGGCGCCGCTGTTGACCGACAGCATGTTGGTGCCGGAGAAGGTGGCGCCGTCGGCATAGGCCTTCAGCTGGTCCTGAAGGGCCTTGATTTCGACCTGGGTCTTTTCCTTGGAAGCGTCGGTCTGGCCGTAGGAAGCGGTGAGCTTCTGCTGGATCTGGTTGATGGTCTTGATCGCGCTGTCCATCCCGGTGTAGGCGGTGTCGACCTTCGAGGCGCCGAGGCCGAGAGCGTCCGAAACGGTGGACATGGCCTGGTTGTCGGAGCGCATCGTGGTTGCGATCGACCAATATGCGGCGTTGTCGGAAGCCTGGGAGACGCGATAGCCCGTCGAGATGCGGGACTGGGTGGTGTCGAGGGCTTTCTGGGTGGCGTTCAAGCTCTGCAGAGCGGTCAACGCCGAAGCGTTGGTCATGATACTGGCCATGGTACTCGTACCCTATTTTTACACGGATTTTTTTTGGACATACCGGCGTGTCCGGTATGACGGTGCGGCATCATGCCAATGATCTGTGAAACGCGATCACCCGCCATCTGCGAGCAATATGCGGGCCAGTCCCTACCAAAGAGCTAAATCGCAGGGTTAATCGAAAATATATCGCCTAAAATTCGAGCGCCTGTCAGGCGCCGGCTTCTGCGGCTTCAGGTGAAGGATCGCACCAGGCTGCCGACGAGGAGGTTCCAGCCGTCGATCAGCACGAAGAAAAGGATCTTGAACGGTAGCGATACCACCGTCGGCGGCAGCATCATCATGCCCATGGCCATGGTGACGGTGGCGACGATGAGGTCGATGACGAGGAACGGCAGCACGATGAGGAAGCCGATCTCGAAGCCGCGGCGGATTTCCGAGATCATGAATGCCGGCACCAGGATACGCAGATCGACGGTCTCGCGCGAGACAGTCTGGCCACGCTCGCGGGCGAGGTCGGCGAAAAGGTCGAAGTCCTTGTCGCGCACATTGTGCAGCATGAAGTCGCGGAACGGACCGGAAATCTTCTCGAACGCCTCAGCCTGGGTGATCTGGTTGTCCATCAGCGGCTTCACGCCAGTGTTCCAGGCCTGGTCGAAGGTCGGCGCCATGACATAGAAGGTCATGAACAGCGACAGGGAGATCAGGATCAGGTTTGCCGGCGTCGACTGCAGGCCGATGCCGGCGCGCAGGATCGAGAAGGCGATGACGAAGCGGGTGAAGCTCGTCACCATGATGAGCAGGCCCGGCGCCACCGAAAGCACGGTCAGCAGGCCGAACATCTGGATCAGGTAGCCGACGGTCGTGCCGTCGGCCTTGCCGATGCCGCCGAGATCGAGCTGCTGGGCCGCGGCGACGGAGGTGGTGACGACGATAAGCGCCACGGCTATGAGCAACTTTCTCATTCGAGCAGCATCGTCCTGACGAGAACCTGTTTGACGTGGCCGCCGCTGCGCAGCGCCGCGCGCTCCTCGAGATCGGCCTTGAGATGCTGGTAGCCGCTGGCGCCTTCGATCTGATGCAGCTTGATCGTGCGCACGAAGGCGAGCAGGTCCTGGTGGATCTGCTCGGTCAATTCCGGCGGCTGCGGGGCGTCATAGAGCACCGATGCCTCCAGCCGGATCCAGACGTCCGACGGCGAGGCGAGATTGGTGGTGATCGGCGCCAGTTGCACCAGCATCGGCCCGACGGCGGCCTTGCCGCCCTCGGCTTGTTTTTCCGCGGCGCCGGCGTTTTCCGGCGCCACGGGCACCGGCGCCGGCGTTTCGCCCTGCTTGAGATAGCCGCCGGAAAGCCAGCCCATGCCGATGGCCGCGCCCGTCATGACCAGGAGCATGGCGAACTGGATCACCAGGGAAGGTCCCTTCTTGGGCTGGACCTGCTCGACATTGGCCACGATCGCGCTCTCTCGGTCCTAGAAAGGAAGAACCTGATCGAGGACCTGCTGGCCATAGGCCGGCTGCTGGACCTCGCTCACACGGCCGCGCCCGCCATAGGAGATGCGCGCTTCCGCGATGCGCTCGTAGGGGATGGTGTTCTCCGCGCCGATGTCGGATGGACGAACCATGCCGGCGATGGTGAGGACCCGCAGCTCGTAGTTGACGCGGACCTCCTGTGAGCCCCTGATCATCAGATTGCCGTTGGGCAGCACCTCCGTCACGACTGCGGCGACGTTGAGCTCGATGTCTTCCGAGCGCTTGATCTCGCCATCGGCATTGGTCTCCGTGCTGGAGCTCAAACCAGCGTCGCCCTTGCCGCTGGTGCTCTTGCCGTCCCATCCGAGCGTGACGTCATAGCCGAGCTTGCGCGCGGCGGTGCGGCTGCGATCGTTCTGGTTCTTGAAATTAGCCCTGTCGTTGAGCTTGATGTTGACGGTCAGGATGTCGCCGGCGCGCAAGGCGCGCGGATCGGTGAAGAGCCGGCTCTGGCGGTCGTCCCACAGCGAAAATTTCCTCGGCCGCGAGGCAGGCGGCTCGGGATAGCTGTAAGGACCGGAGGCACCGATCCCTGAACCGACGGGTGACATAGCCGGCTCCCGGCCGATCTCCTTGAAATTGGTGCCGCAGCCGGACAACCCCGCAACCGCGACGAGGACTAAGAACTTCAACTTCATGACGGGTCAACCCTTCGCGCCGCGCTGGCCATGATGCCGGTGAGCGTTGCCGCCGCCTTCTGGTCCATTTCATTCAGGATGACGCCGGCCTTGCGCGAATCGAGCTTCATCAGGATGGCCGCCGCGAGCTCGGCATTGACCATCGCCAGCCGCTCGGCGGCGGCGTCCGGCTTCATGCCGGCATAGATCTTGACGACGCCGTCCTCGGCGCGCGCCAGGAACACTTCGCGGCGCTTCAGCCACTCCTCATATTCGGATTTCTTCGCCTCCAGGGCTTTCATGCGCTCGTCGATGCCGGCCTGCAGCTGCTTCAGCTCCTCCGCCTGCAGGGCGTAGCGGCGGTCGCGCGCGGCATCCGCGATGTTGGAGCAGAAGCGCTGGACCTCGCTTTCGTCAGGCGCTCTCCCGCGCGCAAGTCCAACCGGCTCGGCCAATGCCGTCTCGCGCGCAAGTTGGGCCGGCTGAGCCGGCGCCTGACCGCCGGGCAACACCTGGCGCACTTCATCCGCGCGGACCGCGCCGCCCGCCAACGCCACGATCGCGCCAATGGCGAGGAGGCCGGTCACGGGGTGAAGCCTTGGGCGGCGATGCAGTGTTGAGGAGAGGAGCGCGATCATCGGCGTAGCCTATTGGAGAACCAGGTCGGCCTGCAGGGCGCCGGCAGATTTGATGCCTTGCAGGATGGCGATGATGCCGTCCGGCTTCACGCCGAGGCGATTGAGGCCGGAGACAAGCGTTTCGAGATCAGGGCCATCGAGCACGGCGACGCGCGCGTTGGGCCGGCTCGCATCGATGGCCGTGGAGGGTTCCACCGCGGTCTCACCCCTGGAGAAGGGTTCAGGCTGAACGACCCGAGGCGCTTCGGTGATGCGTACGGTAAGCGTGCCGTGGCTGATCGCCACGCGCGAGATCCTGACATTGTTGCCGATGACGATGGTTCCGGTGCGCTCGTCGATGACGACGCGGGCAGGGGAATCCGACTCGACGACGAGGTTCTCGATCTCGGCATAGAAGCGCGCGGCGGAGACGTTCTTCGGCCGCCTGATCTGCACAGTGCGGGCATCGCGCTCGGCGGCGACCCGCATGCCGAAGCGTTGCGAGGTGTAGTCGTTGACGGCATCGGCGATGCGGATGGCGGTCGAGAAATCGGGATTGCGCAATTGCAGTGTCAAGACGCCCTGGTCGTCGAACTCGGCCGGCACTGCGCGCTCGACGATGGCGCCGTTGGGCACGCGGCCGGCGGTCGGCACGCCCTGAGTGAGTTCCTCGGCCTGACCCTTGGCGGTGAAGCCGCCGACAATCACCGAGCCTTGCCCGACGGCATAGATCTCGCCATCGGCCGCCTTCAGCGGCGTCATCACCAGCGTGCCGCCGGCGAGCGAGGTGGCGTCGCCCATCGAGGAGACGTCGATGTCGATGCGGGCGCCCGACTGGACGAAGGGCGGCATGTTGGCAGTGACAATGACGGCGGCCACGTTCTTGGCGCGCGCGCTGCCGCCTTCGGTGGCGATGCCGAGATTCTCCAGCATGGCGCGGATCGACTGCTCGGTGAAGGGCGAGTTGCGCAGGCTGTCCCCGGTGCCGGCAAGGCCGATGACCAGGCCGTAGCCGACGAGCTGGTTGTCGCGCGCGCTTTGCAGCTGGGCAATGTCCTTGATGCGCGCGGCCACCTGGCCGGGCGGCAGCGTGCTTGGTCCGGTGGAAACGCGGAACATGCGCTGGGTCGTCGCCGGATCGTATTCCGGATCGTCGTAGACGCCGCCGTTCTTCTGCGCCAGCTCGCGTTTGGCCTTGGGCGTCAGCCCATCCGCCAAAGCCGGCTGAATGCCGATGGCCGCCGCGAGCAGAAGGGCAAAGGCGCGCATCACGAAGCGCCGACCTTGATGGTGCCATCGGCCATCACCGTACCGGAGATGATCTTGCCGCTGTCGATGTTGCGGATCTTGATCTGGTCGCCGGCCGCGCCTGGCTGCAGCGTGACGCAGGCCGCCGAAATGGTTAGCGCGCCGGCGGTGAAATAGACCTGCACGGAAGCGCCCTGCTCGACCAGCCAGGCGTCGCGGATAGCGGTCACCGGGATGTAGCGGCCGGGCAGAAGCGTGCGCTTGGCGACCTTGCCCTGAAGCTCCTCGGAGCGCGTTGCCATGCCATCCGGCTTGTGCTTGCCGGGTATGAGCGTCACCTGCTTGAGCGAGGCGGATTCGATCGTCTCACCGGGATAGATGACCCGGTTGGGGATCAGCACGGCCTCGCCGACAGCCTGGCCGGCGGCGATCTGGTTCGCCGACTGGCCGGTGGTGTCCTGCGCGATAGCCGGCGTGCCGGTGGCCACCAGGGCGATGGCCAGCACGGCGCGGCGAAATGCGGAGGAGATCGGCCCGGCCATCATCCGCTACCTGATATTCTTGGAGACAACCGAGGCCATGTCGTCGGCGGCCTGGATGACCTTGGAGTTCATTTCATAGGCGCGCTGCGCCGAGATCAGCTCGGTGATTTCTTTGACCGGATCGACGTTGGATGATTCCAGATAACCCTGCTGGATCGTGGCGAAGCCGGGATCCCCCGGAACGCCGACATTGGCCGGGCCCGAGGCAGCCGTTTCCTGGAAGAGGTTGTCGCCGAGCGGAGCCAGGCCCGCCTCGTTGGCGAAATTGGCGATCTGAAGCTGGCCAAGCAGCTGGAGATTGGTCTGGCCCTGGAGACGGGCAAAGACCTGGCCGGTCTTGTTGACGATCACTTCGACGGCGTCGGTCGGCACGGTGATGGCCGGAATGACCTCGGCGCCGTCGACGGTCACCAGTTGCCCGGTGGCGTTGGTGTTGAAGGCGCCGGCGCGCGAGTAGAGCGTGCCGCCGTCGGCGCCCTGGATCTGGAACCAGCCCCTGCCGGTCAATGCCAGGTCGAAGCTGTTGCCGGTGCTGGCCAGCTCTCCCTGGGTGTGGACGTTGCGCACGGCGGTCGTCTTGACGCCAAGACCGATCGAAACGCCTTCCGGCACCAGCGAGGTGTTGGAACGGTTGGGCACGCCTTGCGTGCGGTCGACCTGGTAGAGCAGGTCGGAGAATTCGGCCCGCGCCCGCTTGTAGCCGGTGGTGTTGATGTTGGCGATGTTGTTGGCGATGACTTCCAGGTTGGTCTGCTGGGCGTTCATGCCGGTGGCGGCGATGGCGAGTGCTTTCATGACGCGGTTCCTAGATACTCATGCGACTGATTTCGAGGTAAGCCGAGACGACCTTGTCGCGGATGGCGATGGTCGTCTGCAGCGCCTGCTGGGCGCTCAGCACCGCATCGACAACCTGACGGGTGTCGGCGTCGCCCTTGAGCGCCTGTATCGACATCTGCTCGGCACCCTGCAGCGTGTTGACGGTCTTCGTCGCGGCCTGGCTGAGGAGGTCGGCGAAGCTGCTGCCGATGCTTTCGCTGGCCTGCGTCCCGGCGCCGCTCTGCAAGAGGTTTGGTGACGCCGTCTCGGCTCCGTCAACCGCCGTCTTGAATTGTATTGCCCCGATACCGCCGATCATTACTGGTTCCTCATCAGGTCGATGGTCATGGAAATCAGATCGCGAGCCTGCTTGATGACCTGCAGGTTGGCTTCATAGGAGCGGTTCGCCTCGCTCATGTCGGCCATCTCGACCAATGTGTTGACGTTGGGCATCTTGACGTACCCTTTGGCGTCGGCGGCTTCGTTGCCGGGCTGGAATTCGATCGGAAAGTCCGAAGGATCGCGATTGATGCCGCTCACTTCCACCAGCGAGCCGCCGGTTGCGCGGTCGACCTCGGACTGAAAGGTGATCGTCTTGCGGCGATAGGGATCGGCGCCGGGCGTGCTGCCGGTCGACTGCGCGTTGGCGAGGTTTTCCGAGACCACGCGCAGGCGCTCCGACTGGGCACCAAGACCGGATGCCGCGACTTTGAGGGCTGCGGTGAGGGCGTCCATGGTCAGCTCTTCACCACCATCGTCATCATCGAATGGAAGGCCTTGACGATCGCCGTGTTGAGCTCGAAGGAGCGGCGAACCTCGCCGGCCTTCATCAGCTCCTGCTCGAGAACGACGGTGTTCTTCGACGGCATGATCGCGCCGTCAGGATCCTCCGGCTTCACGGTGAAGCCGGCATTGGTGGTCTCGGTGCCAAGATGGCCCGTCTGCGTGGCAGCCAGCCTTACCGCGGTGCGGTCGAGGAGCTTTTCGAACGGCTCGACATCATTGGCCGCATAGCCCGGCGTGTTGGCATTGGCGATGTTGGAGGCAATCGCCGACTGGCGCACCGCCAGCCATTGCGACTGCCGCGTGGCAAGGTCGAAAAGATTTACGGGTTCCATGGCAATCTCCCGGACAAGTACGCACAAGACTAGGCGGCCAGTCTTGCGCGGACCTTGCGCGGGGGAGGGGCTGTACGGCCGGGCTCGGTTACTTCGAGAGCTGGATCACCTTGTCGGTGCTGGTGACGATCACCCACTTGCCGCCGCGCTGCTCGATCGAGGCGACGCGGCTCGAATCCGGCAGGATGGAGCCGCGCTGAACGACCCACAGACCCGTATCGTCCTCGATCATGGCGCGGCCGTTGGCGACGTGCACCATCTTGAATTCGGAAGCGGCGGCGGGGAAGGGCTGGTCGGCGGGCGGCAGGTCGGGATCATCCTGCACCGTCCCGGTCGCAAACAGGTCGATGTCGGGATTGGGAACGTCCTTGGCCGTCAGCGGTCCGCTGCGTTGAGCCACAACGCCACCGCCCTCGCGTCCGGAATTGCTGCCGCTGCCGCCGAACGTGATGGTCTGGACGCCGAACTGCTCCTGGTTGAAGAAGATGTACCAGGGGAACAACGCGCAGATGAGGCCGAGCGCGATTCCGAGCGCGGCGATGACGAAATCGCTGCGGCGGTCGGCGCTCCTGTCGGCCAGGCGCGGGAACTGGGCTTTCGGCGGCTCCGGCCACTCGGCGCGCGGGAAAAGCCCGTCGAGCACGGAATCGCGGCTGGCCTGCGCGGCATCGGCGATCCCGGCGGCGGATGTCCGCGGCGGATGCGGCCTATCGGCTCTAGTCAGAAGTGCCGCCGCCTTCTGCGTCTTGGCGCGCGCGGCTTGGTCTCTGGCAATCCTCGCCGCGTCGGCCTCGGCCCTTTCCGCCGCCTCGGCCTCGGCAAGCATGTCGCGCAACATGCGCTCGGTATATTGGAGCTCAGTCTCCTTGATCGCCATTCAGCTTCCCCTTGAGATGGCGGGCGAGGTCGGCGAACGGATCGGCCGACGCGCGGTCCCTCGGCGATTGCGTGAGCGCCTCGTAGATCAGCGGCACTTGGCGCACCGCGTTGTCGAGTTCGGCATCGGCGCCGCTTTGGTAAGCGCCCAAAAGACGGATGTCGCGCGTATCCTCGAAGCGCGCGATCATCGATTTCAGCCTTGTCACCAGCGTGCGCTGTTCCGGGCTCCAGGCCTTGTCGGCAAGGCGCGAGATGGACGACAGCGGATTGACCGGCGGATAGCGGCCCTGCTCGGCAAGGGCGCGGTCGAGGACGACATGGCCGTCGAGGATGCCGCGCACCGAATCGGCGACCGGGTCGTTGTGGTCGTCGCCGTCGACGAGCACGGAAATGATGGCGGTGATCGAGCCCTTTCCCTCGGCGCCCGGGCCGGCGCGTTCGAGCAGCTTCGGCAGGTCGGTGAAGACCGAGGCGGGATAGCCGCGCGCGACCGGCGGCTCGCCGGTTCCCGTCGCAACCTCACGCAGCGCATGCGCGAAGCGGGTGATGGAATCCAGCACCAGGAGCACGCGATGGCCCTGGTCGCGGAAATGCTCGGCCACGCACATGGCGGTGTCGGGCGCACGCCGGCGCATCATGGCGCTTTCGTCGCTGGTGGCGACGACGGCGACGGTCTTGGCCATGCTCTCGGCGCCGATCGTATCCTCGAGGAACTCGCGCACCTCGCGGCCGCGCTCGCCGATCAGAGCCACGACCACGGTATCGAAGGCCTCGGCGCCGGCGAGCATGGCAAGCAAAGTCGACTTGCCGACGCCGGAACCGGCGAAGATACCTAGCCGCTGGCCGAAGCAGAGCGGGGTGAAGATGTCGATCACCCGCACCCCGGTGAGAAAGCCGGTGCCGACGCGCTGGCGCGACAAGGCGCCCGGCGTCGCGCCATGCGTGACATCGGCGGCATTCGGCCGGATCAGCGCGGGACCGCCGTCAATGGGGCGGGTCAAGGCATCGATGGCACGCCCGCGCCAGGAGACATGCGGCGTGACCGTGAGCGGTCCGCGGCGAAAGACCGCGTCGCCGATACCGGCATCGGCGCTGCGCTCGAAGGGCGCAATCACCACCTCGTCGCTGCCGATCTTGACGATCTCGCCGCGTCGCGCGCCGGCCTTGCCGCGCTGCTCCACGATGTCGCCCAGCCTGGCAATTCCAGACAGGCCGCGGACCTTGTAATGGGTCGGCGATATCTCGGCGAGGCGGCCGCCGCGCGCAAGCAGCGCCTGCGGATCGTCGAACCGCCGCCAGACGCGTTCGAGCGCGGCCAGCCGGTCCGCCCTTCCGGAATCGGCCGGGCTCTCGGAAGCGCGCAATAGGGACGACCCGGTCGTCATACCGTCACTTCGAGCCGAGCGTCTTGATGGCGTCGTCGGTGGAGGAATCGGTCTGCCGCATCAGCGCCGCCGTGTTCTCGAAAGCGCGCTGCACTTGGATCAGCCGGGTCATCTCCAGCACCGGGTTGACGTTCGACTCTTCCAGAAACCCTTGTGCGACACCGAGGTCGGAGCGGTCGGTGACGGGTTCGGGCGTACGCGCCGGAACGATGCCCGAATTGCCGTAGCGGACGAAATTCTCGCCGGGGTCGAAATTGTAGAGACCGATGGCGCCCACCAGCTGGTCGTTCTGCCTGAGCGAGCCGTCGGCGCCTGCCTTGGGCGGGCCGTTGCGTGGATCGAGCTGGATGGGAGCGCCGCCGCCGTCCAGCACGGGATAGCCTTCGATCGACATCAGCTCGCCGTTCTCGTTCATGGAGAAGCGGCCGTCGCGCGTCATCACCGTGCCGGCGGGCGTATCGATGGCGAACCATGCGTCGCCCTGGACGGCGAAGTCAAATGGGTTGCCGGTCTCGGTCAGCGCGCCATGCGCGCCGGAAAGATAGGTCTTCCCGGAGGATGCGAAGGAAACCGACCTTGGCCCCGTGCCGGAGACGACGTCCTCGAACTTCACGCCGGTGGCGCGAAAGCCGATGGTCGAGGCATTGGCGACGTTGTCGGCAATGGTGTCGAGACGGCGCTCGAGCGCGATCTGAGAGGAAAGGGCGACGTAAAGACTGTCCTGCATGATCTCAGAACTTCAATTGCTGCATAGCCAGCATCAGATCGGTGGAGATGCCGACGGTGGTCGGCTGCGCGAAAAGCACGCTGACCGACGTCACGGCTGTCGAGGTCGGGTGGGCGATCTCGTACATGCTGGTGAAGCGGGTCAGGAACTTGCTGAGCTTTTCGGGGTCGGTGAAATCCTTGATGTCGAGCTTCTGCCCGAACAGCTGCGCCTGCTTGTCGATATCGGCCGTGGCGAAGGAATCGGGCAGGCCGAGCGCGGTGCGCACCACGCTGGCCAGAGCGGTGTCGGCCAGCACGTCATACCAGCTGGTGATATCGGGGGCCTTGCGCTGGAAATAAAGCGCCAGCCGCACGCCCTCGTTGGTCTTGCCGGCATCCTCCTCCAGCGTCTGGCGCATGTACATGTCGACGGTCGGCTGCTGCGCCTGAACATAGGTGGTGGCTTTTTCGCCGTATTGCTCGAAGTTGAAGGCCGAGGCCAGCCCGGCATAGGCCTTGTTGGTCTGCTGGTTGGCGACGCTGTCGGGATCGTGCACGCCGCCTTGCAGGACCGACTTGATCAGGTCCTTGTCCTCGGTTGCCGAATCCAGCCCATAAGCGGCCAGCGCGTAGGTGTAGAGCCGGTCGTTCGACATCAGATCGTCGACCGATTTCACCTTGGTGATGTTAGCCAGATAATAGGTCGTCTCGCCCTTCACATAGTCCGAATTCGGGTCGAGGCCGGCGATCTGGGCCTGGACGGCGTAGTTCTTCGTCACCAGCTGCTGCGCCGGGTTGTAGACGGTCGCATTGGCGCCATCCGCCGCAAAATTGAAAGCTCTGACGAACTGGGCGTAGCGCTTGTCGGTCAGCTTGTTGGCGAAGCTGTCGGGATCGGAAACGCCTTCCTTCAGCGCCTTGACCATGAAGGCCTTGGCATAGTCCATGTTCTCCAGCCCGTAGGCCTTCATGGCATATTTGAACAGGCGATCATTGTTGACGAAATCGTCGATCGATTTCACCTTGGTGATGTTGGCCAGATAATACTGGGTATCGCGATCGACCGTCGGCTGCTGCTCAATGCGGTCGATCGACTTGCCAATATCTTTGGCAATCAACTGATAGCTGGTGTAGGTACTGAGCAAGGACACGCCTCCGGCCGAAGCTATCCCCGGACAATAACGTCACTTCCTTGCGCGAAGCTGAATCGTGTCCGCTGCCCTTGATTCAAGCCTCACACAAGGCACGGGGACTATCCCTGATCCACGACGTGACATGCGGAAGGACCAGTCGTGGGCATTCTGATCGGACTTGTGGTGACGCTCGGCTGCGTTCTCGGCGGCTTCATGGCCATGGGCGGCCATCTGCACGTGCTGCTGCAGCCTTGGGAAGCGGTGGTCATCTGCGGCGCGGCGCTCGGGACCTTCCTCGTCGCCAATCCGATGAAGACGGTCAAGGACACCGGCAAGGGCATTCTCGAAGCCTTCAAGCAGGCGGTGCCGAAGGAGCGCGACTACCTCGAGACGCTGGGCGTCCTGCACAGCCTGATGCGCGAACTGCGCTCGAAATCGCGCAGCGAGGTCGAAGCGCATATCGACAATCCGGAGGAATCCGCCATCTTCCAGGCTTTCCCGACGGTGCTGAAGAACCATGATCTGACGCATTTCATCTGCGACTACTGCCGCATCATCATCATCGGCAATGCCCGCTCGCACGAGATCGAGGCGCTGATGGATGAAGAGATCCAGACGATCCGCAGCGACAAGCTGAAGGCCTATCACGCGATGGTGGCGGTCGGCGACGGCCTGCCGGCGCTGGGCATCGTGGCCGCCGTGCTCGGCGTGGTGAAGGCGATGGGCGCGCTGGACCAGTCGCCAGAAATCCTCGGCGGCCTGATCGGCGCCGCGCTCGTTGGAACCTTCCTTGGCATCTTCCTGTCCTATGCGGTGGTCGGTCCGGTCGCCACCAAGATCAAGACGGTGCGCGAAAAGAAGAACCGCCTCTACATCATCGTCAAGCAGACGCTGCTTGCGTATATGAACGGCGCCTTGCCGCAGGTGGCGATCGAATTCGGCCGCAAGACGATCTCCTCCTACGAGCGTCCGACGATCGATGCCGTCGAGCAGAGCACCATGAACGCCGGCTCCGCCGAGAAGAAGGCGGCCTGAGCATGCTCGATCCGAGACAGGGCCGCCTGCCGCCATGACCAGTCCGGCCAGTCCGTCAGAAACGCGGGCCTTGATCATCGAGCGTCTCGTCGGCGACAGCGGCGAGGCGGCGCAGGTGATCGGCGCCGGCCGCGGCATGGCCGAGCGGGCGCTGCCGGTGCTGCAAAAGGCGCTTACCGCGGAACTCGGCGCGCCTGTGACCGTCGACCTGCAGGCGGTGGAGGTCGGTCGCGTTCCCGAAGCGCGTTCGCGCGCCGGCGATGCCTTCGCGCTGACCATCGTTTCCTCGCCGTCCTCGGCTGATGCCATGACGCTGGTGATGGATGCGCGGGCGGTCGCCGTCATGGTGAGCGCGCTGTTTGGCGGAGATCCGGACCAGCCGGTCGCGCCGATCGAGCGCGACCTGTCGCAGATCGAGGCCGATGTCGCCACCGCCGTGTTCCAGGAGGTCGCCGTGGCGCTCAACGGATCCGGCAAACGCTCCCTCGACCTGCGCCTGCCGGTGCCGAGGGCCATGGCCGGCAACGAGGCGAGGCGGCGCGTGCTGCGCGACGGCGCCGCCGTGCGCATCGTCCTTGGTCTTTCCACGCCGTCCGACAGCGGCATGCTCACGGTGATGATCCCGCAGCGTCTGCTGCTTATCTCGCGCGACGGTGAGGCCGCCGCGGGCAAGGACGGCGATGCCACGGAATTCGACTGGCGGGCTCGCTTCTCCGAGGAGGTGATGCGCTCGACCGTCCGGCTCGAGGCGACGATGCCGCTCGCCAGGCTGACACTCGGCGACCTTGCGGCGTTCGCGCCCGGCCAGGTGATCGAATTCGAGGAGAAAGCGCAGCTCAACGCCAGGCTCAGCGCTCGCGACAAGACATTGTTTGTCTGCGAGTTCGGCAAGCTCGGACAGAACTACACCGTCCGCATCAGCCATCCGCACGATGCCGGGCAGGATTTCATTGACGGACTGATGCCGGGCTGACGCCAGGCCCGGGATTTATGGAGACGACAGATGGCACAAACCAAGGTGGAAGCCGAACCCGACCAGCCCGACGAACAGCTCGACCGCGCCATCGAGGAACTGCGCGGCGTGTTGCGGGAGGAGGAAAAGCGCCCGGACGACGCCTTTCAATCGGGCGCCAATTCCTCGATCATCATGACCATTCCGGTCGACGTGCAGATCATCCTCGGCAGTACGGAAATGCCGGTCTCGGAGCTGATGGCGCTGCAGAAGGGCTCCACGGTCGCGCTCAACCGCCGCATCGGCGAGCCCGTCGACGTGGTCGTCAACGGCCGCAGAATAGCGCGCGGCGAGATCACGGTGCTGGAAAACGATCCGACGCGCTTCGGCATCAGGCTCACCGAAATCATCGCCGCGACGAAGAGCGCCTGAGAATGGTCGGCGGGCGGACCAATCGGCAGCGAGGGCAACACGCATGACGACGGCACTGGCGCTCACACGTCCGCAAAAGGCGGCGGCCATACTGGTGGCCATGGGCAAGCCCGCTGCCAGTCGGCTGCTCAAATTCTTCAAACAGGATGAGCTGAAGGCGCTGATCGAGGGCGCGCGTCTCTTGCGCACCATCCCGCAGGCCGATCTGGAGCGCATCGTCGCTGAGTTCGAGGCTGAGTTCACGGAGGGCGCGGGCCTGCTCGACTCTGCCGACCGGATGGACACGATCCTCAACGAATCCCTGTCGCCCGAAGAGATGAGCGCCATCATGGGCGAGAAGAGGTTCGAGCCGGTCGCGGAAGGGCCCGCGCCGATCTGGCCGGACCTCGAAAAGCTCGAACCGGCACGGCTGGGTGCCTTCCTTTCCGGCGAGCATCCGCAGACGTCCGCGATGGTGCTTTCGAAGCTGGCGCCGCAGGCCGCCGCCAATGTTCTGCTCACCATGGAAAAGCCGATGCGCAGCCAGATCATCAAGCGCATGGTGACGATGGCCAACATCCCGGATGCAGCCTCCCGAATCGTCGAGAACCAGCTGCGCGTGAGCGTGCTGTCGCAGAAGGCCAGCAGGGACACCACGGCCGGGCAGGAGCGCGTCGCCAGTATGCTCAACGAGATGGCGAAGCCGGAACTTGACGACCTGATGCAGGACCTGGAGGAAGCCGGCACGCCCGATCTCGCCGGCGTCAAGTCACGGCTGTTCGCCTTTGACGATCTGCCGCTGCTTCCGCAGAAAGCCCGGGTTCTGCTCTTCGACGGGCTGTCGACCGAACTCGTCACGCTGGCGCTTCGCGGCGCGTCGCCGGAACTGGCCGAATCGGCACTGTCGGCGATCGGCGCGCGCTCTCGCCGCATGATCGAATCCGAGCTTGGACAGGGATCGGAAGGCATTGCACTTGCCGACATCATGGCGGCCCGCAAGAGCATATCGAGCGCCGCCATCCGGCTGTCGCGCGAAGGGGCCTTCGAGCTGCCTTCGACGCAGGCAGCCACCGCCGAAGCCGCCTGACGATAGCCGCACGGTCAGAGCGTCATGGCTGAAGCGGTCGACAAGGATTCCAAAACCGAGGAAGCCACAGAAAAGAAGATCCGCGACACGATCGAACAGGGCAAGCTGCCCCATTCGCGCGAGACCGCGATCTTTGCGTCCTTCCTCGCCATCCTGGTTTTCACGGTCTTCTACGCCAAGGACGCGATCGTCGACCTCGGCATGTTCCTGTCGAGTTTCCTGGAAAAGCCGGAAGCCTGGCCGATGGACACCGAGACCGACGTCATCTCGCTGTACAGGCAGGTGATGAGCGAAATCGGCCGCGCCGTCGTCAGCCTGCTGGTGCTCCTGACGGTTGCCGGCATCGGCGCGTCGGTTTTCCAGAACCTGCCCCAGATCGTCGGTGAACGGATCAGGCCGCAGCTGTCGCGCATCTCGATCGCCAAGGGCTGGAGCCGGATGTTCGGCGTGCAGGGCTGGGTCGAGTTCCTGAAATCGCTCGCAAAGCTCGGCTTCGCGATCGCGGTGCTGAGCTTCACGCTTTCGCAAGATCATCGCAAGCTGCTCGCTGGCATGATCACCAACCCGGTCTCGTTCGGCCTGGTGATACGCGGCATCTTCGTCGACATATTGGTGGCGATCGTTTTCGTCATGGGCCTGGTCGCGGTGGTCGACATCGTCTGGTCGCGTTTCCACTGGCGGCGCGACCTGCGCATGACCAAGCAGGAAGTGAAGGACGAGCTGAAGCAGTCGGAAGGCGATCCGATCGTCAAGTCGCGGTTGCGCTCGCTGGCGCGCGACCGGGCGCGCAGACGCATGATGACGGCGGTGCCACGCGCGACGCTGGTGATTGCCAACCCGACGCACTATTCGATCGCGCTGAAATATGTGCGCGGGGAGGATTCCGCTCCGATCGTGCTCGCCAAGGGGCAGGATCTGGTGGCGCTCAAGATCCGTGAGATCGCCAAGGAGAACAACATCCCGATCTTCGAGGACGTGGCGCTTGCGCGCTCCATGTACAAGCAAGTTTCGGTTGATAGCGTGATCCCGTCGCAATTCTACCAGGCGGTCGCCGAATTGGTGCGGATCGTCTACTCGAAGAAGGCCTCGCGCAAAGCAACCCAATGAACGGACGCCGCTAATCCATGGACCGGCAACCACACGCCAATTCCCGCGAGCTGATAGTCGCCAGCGCCATCGAGCCTGTTGTAGGCGAGTTGAGGCTGATCGACGTTGCCGACTATATCGCCTTCATCCGGCTCGAGCATTTCGCCTGCCTGTCGGATCTGGTGGATTCGGCCGCCGAGCTCTACTTCCGGCCGGGCACATTGCGGCTCGGCCATGGCGGCGAGGCGCATGTCGACTGGAGCGGCAGTCCGCGCATCGTGCTCGATCTCGAGCTGCGGCCGCGAGGCGTGACGGTCTATTTCCAATTGACGCTGACCGAGCGCGGGCCTTCGGTGGTGGTCAACTACGTGTCGTTCGAGAAGCCCGGCGAGACGCCCGAGCACAACACTGCCTTGCTCGAGTATGCCGTGGAAGAGGCCCGCATCCGCAGGACCGAGCCGCTGGCATTTCCGTATTGATTTGATTGCACCCCAGCCAACCCGCTGCGGCACGTTTAGAGCAATCCCAGGAAAAATGTGAGCGGTTAGGCTCGGCGACTTCGCCGTAGCCTTCCGTCCGCAATTGGGTCAAAAAAACCAAGAGGTAGGACGTTGCGCCGTTTTCGTGAAACGGTGAGACGCCCTGGCGCCGCATGCGCGACGTCACTCGATCAGGCCGAGCCGCAACGCCTTGGCGACCGCCTGGTTGCGGTTAACCGCGTTGAGCTTCTGCGTCGACTGGGTGAGGTACTGGTTGGCGGTGTGCACCGAGAGCTTGAGAAGCTTGGCGATCTCCTCGCTGGTGTTGCCGTTGGCGGTCAGCTTCAGGCATTCGAGCTCGCGCTTTGAGATCGAGCGCGTCCTGCCAGTGTCGCCGGGGCGGATGCGGGCGACAGCCGCGAAGAGCGCGAAGGAGCGGGCGTGGATCTCGCACAACGTGTCGTCGGACAAAGCCATCTCAGAGCCGAGGAAGACGACCAGGCCGCATTGACCGCGGTCGGCATGCACGGGAAGGGCGATGCCATTGGTGCCGGGCGCCAGCGGAGCAGTCGGCTCTGCCCAGGCGAGCGACTGGAAAACCTGCCGCGATCCGGCGATGCCGTCGTCGGTCCACCAGCGCGGCGCCGTCGAGACGCGGCTGTGGCGCACCACGTCCTCGCCATTGGCGCCGGAGATGAATTTGGTCGCGACCGCGGTGCTCGGATAGTCGGAATCGAAGCACGCGACGAGACGCGCGCGCTCAGGCGATGGGCTGACGAAATAAAGGCCGAAGGCCGAGGCGTTGATGTCGACCGCGATCCAGCGGCAGCGGCGCACGGCATCCGGAATGGTGGCCGCATGATGCGTCTCCGAGCCCAGCGAGAAGGCGCCGAAGGGATTGCGCTGATCGTTGAAAAGGGCGGCGGCCGCCTCTTTGACCTGTGCGTGCTTCAAATGATGCCGCTCCTGATCGCCGTCGCGATCGCCATCGCGCGGTTCGAGGCCGCGAATTTCTGGATGGCGTGCGTGATGTAGCTGTTGACGGTGTTGGACGAGACGCCGAGGATGACGGCCACCTCGTCGGTGGTCTTGCCTTCCGAAACCCAGAACAGGCATTCGCGCTCGCGGTCCGACAACGGGTCCTGCATGGATGCCGCCGCGATCAGCTGCGGAATGCTGGAAAGCGCATAGCAGCATTTGAGCTGCGCCTTCATCAGGGCGGTCAGGCCGATCTTGCCTGCCTCGGCGGCCGAGAACAGCACGAACAGGCGCTGGCGGCCGACATTGAGCCGCAACGAGTAGATCTCGGCATGGCCGAGCACGTCGAGCAGGCGGGCCTCTTCGCCAGTCAGCAATGCCCCGGCGTCGGGCGCGTGCGCCGCCACCAACGGCTTCGGACGCACCCCGGGCGCCACGGTCAGAGGGCCGAGCGCCAGGTTGGCGATCAGCCTTTTGCCGATGAGCTCGATGGCATCGAATATCCAGTTCGAGGACACGATGCGCGCATCGTTGCGGTCCTGGTCATGCACAATGGCGACCAGCATGTAGCTGTCGGCGCCGATGTCGGCCGCAAGCTGCATGAAAAAACCGGTGAGATCGCCGCGGGACGTCAGGTGCGGGCTTGATGCATCGGGTTGGAGAAGCGCGGCGGGACTGCTCATTTCCAATTCTTGGATTCTTGCCGGAATCGATCCTTGTGCCCGGTGCTGGCGAAGCCGGCGGCCGGACCCGAAACACATCACGTTTACGAAGACACACTCACGGACGCGAACGGCGCCCCAACCGCGCCGAATCCCTCCAGGGAACGCGAAACCGTCCGCGTCTGGTGCCGGCCTGGCGCCGGAACTTGAGACTTTGGGTGGTCGCCGCGCCCCCCGTGGACCGGCTGATTCGGGCCTAATCTACCCGCAGATGAATCCGACATCAAACGCGATTTGACAAAATCGAATCTGATGGACTCGCGTTGCGACTCAGCAGCCGGTTTTCGCTTTGCTTGGCGGTGATCTCAAAGTCGAATTGAGCGGATGATTTCCTGGCGCGGCTGCAACAAATATGCCCCCGGTTGTGTCCGGGGGCGTAGGTCAATTCGGGTGCGGCTCAGCGATCCTCGAAGCCGGTCAGCACGCCGACGGCGTTGATGCCGATCTCTTCCACCGCGTAGCCGCCTTCCATGACGAACAGCGTCGGCAGGCCGAGCTTGGCGATACGGCGGCCGATCTTGGGATAATCTTCGCTCTTTAGTTTGAACTGGCTGATCGGGTCCTTCTCGAAGGTGTCGACGCCGAGCGACACGATGACGACATCGGGGGCGTAGGCGGTGAGCTTGCCGCAGGCATCCTCCAGCGATGCGCTCCAGCCTTCCCAGTCGGTGCCGAAGGGCATCGGGTAGTTGACGTTGAAACCTTCGCCTTCGCCTTCACCGCGCTCGTCGGCGTGGCCGAGGAAGAAGGGATAGTCGACCATCGGGTCGCCATGCAGGTTGAGGACCTGGATGTCGCCGCGGCGGTAGAAGATCTCCTGCGTGCCGTTGCCGTGGTGATAGTCGACATCGAGGATCGACACGCGCCTGGCACCCTGGTCGCGGAACCATTGCGCGACGACGGCGGCGTTGTTGATGAAGCAATAGCCGCCCATGAAGGCAGCACCCGCATGGTGGCCGGGCGGGCGGCAAAGCGCGAAGGCGGTGAGCTCGCCGCCCTTGACGAGGGCGGCGGCGGTCAGCGCGACATCATAGGATGACTTGATCGCCGCCCAGGTGCCTTCGACGAAGGTGGCGCCGGCATCGAAGGAATAATAGCCGAGCAGGGCGTCAATGCGCTTCGGCGGAACGTCGCCGCGCAGGCCGCGCGTCGGCCAGGTGAAGCCCATGGCCGAGCCCGTGAAACCGGCGGCGATCCATTCCGGCCAGACCGTCGGCAGGAAGTCGATGTAATGGGCATCATGCACGCGCTTGGCGGCGGCGAGGTCGTGCTCGACCGGTCCGATGATCGGCCCGAGCTTCTCGCTCTCCACCCGCGCCTTGATGAATTCGGCCCGGGACGGTTTCTCGAAGCCGGGCACGATGGCCGATGTGACCAGTTCCATCTGGCCTGAATGACCGGCGTGAAGTGGCGAAAAGACAGTTTTCATGGAATTCCCCTGGAAGTAGCCAATCGGTTGGAGGTGCGAAATCAGTCGAGGTTGAGATAGGGGGTCACGAGAGCCAGCCACATGGCTTCCACATCGTCCTCGATGAGGTCGAACGTCTTGCGATCCCGTTTCAGTCCGACAAGCCTGCAGGCGTGCCCGACCTCCATCATCACCAGGCCCAGCCGCTTGGCGGTCTTCTCCTCAAGCGCCGGGTTCACATGCTGCAGCCAGGCTGCGTAGAGGGCGATGATCTCCTTGTCGTATCCGTCCTGGATCGGCCTGAGGTCGGCGTTGCCGGAGATCGCCTCGATCACCGGCATCAGGGTCGCGTTGTCGAGATAGATCCTGGACGTATCGATGAAGAGCTTGCGAACTTCGCGGCGAAACTCTTCGCGGTTGGTAGGTGGGGCGACTTTGATGCGCTTGGCGATCACCTCCGGAAAGGACGACAGCCAGCGCCTGCCGAGCTCGAGAAGGATGGCTTCCTTGTTGGGGAAATATTGGTAGACCGAACCGACCGACAGGCCCGCGCGCTGCGCGATGGCGAGCGTCGTCGGGGTCTTGGTTCCTTGCTCGCGGGTCAGGATCAGCGCTGCGTCGAGTATCCTGTCGACGACTTTGCTCGACCGTTGCTGCCGCGGCTGCTTGCGCGGCTCGAGCGCTATTTTGGTCTTGCGGTCGAGACTGCGCTTCACTGCTCGTTGCCCCCGTTCCCCGCTCGGCCCCACGATCGGCGCGTGGTGCAGTCCACTATACATGCCAAATTCCGGCTGTTGACAAACGCGAATAAACAGTCGCATTCTTTATCCACGCTGTCTTCAACGATAACAAGGGGAATTTGGAAGACGGCGCATCGACATCGACTTTTCCTCCATGGCGTCGCCCCGGTGGCGGCCGCTTTTGGGGCGGCGTGGCGTTGTCGGTCCCTTAGCAAAATGTGGAGTCGCGATGTCGGTTGCGGGTGGTGGTGCGGATCTGGTGGTCGTCAACGGCCGTGTGCTGACCATGGACGATGACAATCCCACTGCTGAGGCTGTTGCCGTCAAGGACGGCGTCATCGTCGCCATCGGCGACCGCACTTCCATCGAGGAGTTCAAAGGACCGGCGACAAAGGTTGTAGACGCCCAGGGCGGTTCGGTGCTGCCGGGTTTCATCGAGGCGCATATGCACCTCTTCGGCGGCGCGGCCGAGCTCGACAACCTACATCTGGCCGGCGTGCATGGCTTCGACGCGCTACGCGACGCGATCCAGGATTTCGCCGCGAAGCGGCCGGACGCCAGGCTTCTGCTCGGGGCAGGCGTCGACTACACGATCCTGCCCGAACCTGTGACCCGACACGATCTAGATCGCATCATTCCCGACCGGCCCTTCGCCATGTCGGCATCCGACCACCACACGATGTGGGCGAATACCAAGGCGCTGGAAGAGGCTGGACTGCTGCATGGCCGGCAAGTCGGGCAGGGCAACGAGGTCGTCATGGGCGCCGACGGGCTTGCCGCTGGCGAGCTGCGCGAGGGCGAGGCGTTCGGGCCGGTCCTCGATCACTACGGAGCGAACCGGACACGGCTTGGCCTCGAAGGCGCCGAACCGGATCCTTATCCTTCCGCGGAGGAACTGGCGGCCGATCGCGACCTGATGCATCGCGGCCTTGAATGGTGCGCCAAGCACGGCATCACCTCGATCCAGAACATGGACGGCAACCTCTACCAGCTCGAGCTGCTGGCCGGTCTGGAGAAAGCGGGAACGTTGCTTTGCCGCACCAAAATCCCGTTCCACTTCAAGAACTTCATGAAGCTGGACATGCTGGAAAAAGCCTCGCGGATGGCCCAGAGCTACGATTCCGAGTGGCTGTCCTCCGGCATGGTCAAGGTCTTCTATGACGGGGTGCTGGATTCCTGGACCGCGGTGATGGTCGACGACTATGCCGACCGTCCCGGTTGGCGCGGCGAGCCGGTGTTTTCGCCTGAACATTTCGCCGAAGTGGCGGTCGAAGCCGACAGGCGCGGCCTGCAGATCGCGGTGCATTCGATCGGCGACGGCGCGGTTCGCGCGGTGCTCGACGGCTATCAGGCGGCGGCGAAGAAGAACGGCAGGCGCGACAGCCGCCACCGCGTCGAGCATATCGAGGTGATCACGGCCCCCGACGTGCCGCGCTTCGCCGAACTTGGCGTTCTGGCTTCGATGCAGCCGGCGCATCCGCCGGGGGCGATGAACTTCCCGCTGGAGCCGACGATCTCGCGCATCGGTCGCGACAAGTGGCCGTTGAGCTATGCCTGGCGCACGCTGAAAAATGCCGGCGCGCGCGTGGTGTTCGCCTCCGACTGGCCGGTTTCTCCGGTCGATCCGATCCTGTCCATCCAGGCGGCAGTCATGCGCAAGCCTTGGGCGGAAGGCATGCCCGACCAGAGCTTCTCGTTGCGGGAAGCGATCCAGGGCTACACGGTCGAGGGCGCCTATGCGGAGTTCATGGAAGATCGCAAGGGCCGCCTGAAAACCGGCTACCTCGGCGATATCGTCGTCTTGTCAGCCGATATCGAGGCGACCGGGCCGGAAGCGCTGCATACGGTGCGCCCGGTCACCACCATTTGTGGCGGCAAGGTCACCTACCAGGCCTGAGGTGTGGCATGGGAATTGCGTTTGAAAATCAGGTAGCAGCTCCGCAGTTGCCAAGCCGCCCGGCTTATGGTGACAATCAAACAGGAACACACCTGCCGGAAAGAGCAGGCTCTCTCAATGGGGTAATCGTGCCGGAACAGCCGGGTAAGAACGCGATCGAAGTGCGCGGTGTTCGCAAGGTTTTCGGAACCGGCGAAAACCAGGTGGCCGCCCTCGACACGGTGTCGGTGTCGATCCGCGAGAACGAGTTTTTCACGCTGCTCGGCCCGTCGGGATGCGGAAAGACGACGCTGCTGAGATTGATTGCCGGCTTCGATTTCCCGACCGCCGGCGAGATCCTGCTGCATGGCCAGGACATCGCGCCGCTGCCACCCTTCAAACGTCCGGTCAACACCGTCTTCCAGAGCTACGCGCTCTTCCCGCACATGACGGTGGCGCAGAATATCGGCTTCGGGCTCGAAATGCTCGGCAAGCCGAAAGCGGAGATCGAGGCCCGCGTCGCCCAGATGCTGAAGCTGGTCAAGATGGAGGCGCTGAAGGCGCGCCGAACCAGCGAGATCTCCGGCGGCCAGCAGCAGCGCGTCGCGCTGGCCCGGGCGCTGGCGCCGCAGCCGAAGGTGCTTCTGCTCGACGAACCGCTGTCTGCGCTCGACTACAAGCTGCGCAAGGAAATGCAGATCGAATTGAAGCGGCTGCAGCACGAAACCGGCATCACCTTCATCTTCGTGACCCACGACCAGGAAGAAGCGCTGACCATGTCCGACCGCATCGCTGTGATGTCGGCCGGCAAGATCCTGCAGGTCGGCACGCCGCGCGACATCTATGACCGGCCGGCCGAACGTTTCGTCGCCGACTTCATCGGCGAGACCAATTTCCTGCCGGGCACAGTGGTGTCGAAGCAGGCCGGCGTGGCGACGGTCATATTCGCCAACAACGCCACGATCAGTGCCGGCTATCCGGAAGGCTTCGATCCGACCGGCGAGGTGACGCTGGTGGTGCGTCCAGAGCATGCTGATCTGGTGCCCGATCCGGCCAAGGGAACGATCACCGGCACGCTCTCCAACATCGTCTATTTCGGCACCGACACGCATTATCACGTCAAGCTCGACGGCGGCGGCGAAAACTTCATCGTGCGCCATCAGAACAGCCGCTCGTCGCCGGTGACCTACGCGACCGGCGCGAAGGTCGGCATCCAGTTCGAGGAGGACGCGGCGCGCGTTCTGAAAGACTGATGACGACAGCCGCTCTTTCCTCAGTCCCACTGTCCAAGGCCGCGCTGTTCGAAGCCCAGGCGGTGAAGACCAGCGCGCGACGCAACAGGCTCTTGTCGCTGCCGGCGCTTCTCATCATCGGCATTTTCGGTGTGCTGCCGCTGATCATCATCTGCGTCTATTCGTTCCTGGTCGCCGCGCCCTATGGCGGCGTGCAGTGGCAGTTCTCGACCGACGCCTATCTGAACTTCCTGTTCCAGCGCGACATTTTCGACGACACGCTGCAATTCACGCCGGACTTCCTGATCATCTATCTGCGTTCGTTCCTGTTCGCGGTGGTGACGACTGTAATCTGCCTGCTGCTCGGTTTTCCGACCGCCTATTTCATGGCGACGCGGCCGCCGGCGCAGCGCAACTGGTGGGTGCTTCTGATCACCATCCCGTTCTGGTCGAACCTTCTGGTCCGCACGCTGGCGATCATGTTCATCATCCGTGACGAGGGTTTGATCAACAACGCGCTGATCGGGCTCGGCGTGATCGATAAGCCGATCACCATGCTCTACACCAACTTCGCCATCCAACTCGGCCTGCTTTACGCCTTCCTGCCGTTCATGGTGCTGCCGCTCTACTCCAGCCTTGAGAAGCTCGACTTCCGCCTGGTCGAGGCAGCCTACGACCTCTACGCGACGCGCCGGCAGGTGCTGTGGCGGGTGATCATCCCGCTGTCCAAGCCCGGCATCATCGCCGGTTGTCTGCTCGTGTTCATCCCGGCGCTCGGCGCCTATGTGACGCCGCTGATCCTGGGCGGCGGCGTGCACTTGATGATCGGCGATCTCATCGCGCAGCAGTTCGGGTCGGGACGCAACTGGCCGCTCGGCTGTGCGCAGGCACTGATCCTTATGGCGGCGGTGCTGGTTGCGCTGTTCTTCTATGTCCGCAACACGTCGGGGAAGGTGCAGCATGGCTGAGCCCCGCGTCATGGACATCAAGGACCAGCCGGGCTTCCGCACGATCGCCGTCATCTGCCTGCTGGTGCTCTATGTGCCGGTGCTTATCCTGATGATCTTCTCGCTCAACAGCGGCTCGCTGGTCACGCATTGGGAAGGCGTCACGCTCGGCTGGTACGGCAGCGCCTTCCTCAACGAGGAGTTCCATGCCGCAGCGAGGAACACGCTGATCATCTCGGTGACCGCGACGATCGTCTCGACGATTTGCGCGACGCTGGCGGCGATCGGCATGACGCGAGTGAAGCCGTGGCGCGGGCTCGCCGCTGCCTTCATGGTCATCAACCTGCCGCTGATGGTGCCGGAGATCATCACAGCGGTGGCCACTCTCTCCTTCTTTGCGCTGATCGCCGGCACGCTCGGCCTGAATTTCGGCATCGGCAACCTGATCCTCGCCCACACCGTGTTCTGCATCCCCTTCGCCTATATGCCAATCAGGGCGCGGCTCGAGGACATGGACCTGACGCTGGAATATGCCGCAGCCGATCTCTACGCGACGCCGTGGAACGCCTTCCGGCGGATCACCCTGCCGCTCTTGGTTCCCGGCATCATGTCGGGCGCCGCGCTGGCCTTCATCGTCTCCTTCGACGATTTCACCATCACGCAGCTCGTCGCCGGCCCCGGCCAGACGACGCTGCCCCTCTATATCTGGAACCAGATCCGGCGGCCGATGACGCCCGAGATCAACGCCATCTCCACCATTCTGCTCATGGTGTCGATCCTGTTCGTCTCGGTCTCGTTCCTGATTGCGCGCCGACGCGCCAAATGAGCTCCAACACACAACAATGGGAAGGCAAGGAGAACATAAAATGTCTGCAAAACTGATGGCGGCCGTTTCCGCGGCCGTGCTTTTATGGGCAGTGCCGGCGCTGGCCGACGGCGAACTGCACATCTACAACTGGGGTGACTACACCAATCCCAAGCTGATCGACAAGTTCCAGAAGCAGTACAACATCAAGGTGACGCTGGATGACTACGATTCCAACGAAACCATGCTGTCCAAGGTGCGCGCCGGCAATTCCGGCTACGACATCGTGGTGCCGTCGGACTACACCGTGAAGATCATGGTCGAGGAAGGCCTGCTCGAGAAGACCGAGCCCAACGCGATGCCGAACGGCAAGAACATCGATCCGCGCTTCCTCAACGTGTATTGGGACGATGGCCGCCACTACACGGCGCCGTGGCAGTTCGGCACGACGACGTTCTCTGTCAACATGGACAAGTTCAAGGGTGACATCAATACGCTGGCCATCCTGTTCAACCCGCCGGACGCGCTGAAGGGCCAGATCAACGTGCTCGACGACGTCAACACCGTCATGCATGCGGCCGAGCGCTATGCCGGTGTGCCGCGCTGCGGCGCCGACAAGGCCAATCTGAAAAAGGTCAACGATATACTGACGGCCGCCAAACCATCCTGGAAGACCTTCAGCTACGACACCATCACCAAGATCACTTCCGGCGACGTGATCGTGACCGAACAGTGGAATGGTGCTGCCTACCGCTCGCGCCAGAAGATCCCGGCGATCAAATATGCCTATCCGAAGGAAGGCGTCGAAGGCTGGATGGACAATGTCGCGGTGCTGAAGGGGGCCAAGAACCTCGAGAGCGCGAAGCTGTTCCAGGACTTCGTCATGGCGCCGGAGAACGCGGCGTTGATCTCGGAGTTCGCGGGCTACGACAACGGCATCGCCGGCAGCCACAAATTCCTGCCGCCGGAATTCGCCAACTCGCCGGAAATCAGCCCGCCCGCCGGCTCGCCGACGCCGGAATTCGTGCCGCCGTGTCCGCCGGACGTGGTGGAGATCTACAACAAGATCTGGACCAACCTGCGCAAATAAATCGGCGCAACGCATGAAAGGAGGGGAGGCTCCGGCCTCCCCTTCGTGTGACTGTTTGTGTGCATGTCGTTCTCCCAAGTCGCCGCGCGCTTTGGGCGACATGCATTAGGAGGGACCATGACCTCGTCCTATCGCAACTCCGATCCGCGGCCGCCGATCATGCAGGGCTCGCCGCCCGGGCTGGTGCCGCCGAAGCTAGACTGGGACCGGCCGCCATGGAACCGCTGGGCCTTCCAGCACATCCGCGAATTCCTGCCGACGGTCGAGGTCTGGCGCGGCAGCGGCCACCGCCATCGCCTGGAGCGGGCAGAGGTCGATCTCGACGAATTGCCGGTGGTCGATAGCAACGGAGCGCCGACGACGCTCGCCGGCTTGCTCGACGAAACCTATACCGACGGCTTCCTGGTGCTGAAGGACGGCAAGGTCGCCTATGAGCGCTATTTCAACGGCATGAATGAGCGCACGCTGCATCTGTCGCAGTCGATGGCGAAGTCGGTCACCGGGTCGGTGTGCGGCATACTGGTCGGGCGCGGCCTGATCGATCCGGCAAAGCTCGTCACCGACTATCTGCCGGAACTCGGTGAGACCGGCTGGGCCGGCGCCACCGTGCAGCACGTGCTCGACATGACGACGGGCGTGCGCTTCTCTGAGGAATACACCGACCGCTATTCCGAGATCGGCCAGGTCGATGTCGCCACCGGCTGGAAGCCGATTCCGCCGGGCAGCGATCCCGACTTTGCCTGGCCGTCGCATTTGTTCGAGCTCATCCTGCGGCTCAAGGATAAGGTGCGGCCGCATGGCGAGGCCTTCGAATACCGCTCGATCGAGACCGACGTGCTCGCCTTCATCATGGAACGGGTGAGCGGCAAGCGCCTGGCGCAGCTCGTCTCCGAAGAACTCTGGCAAAAGCTCGGCGCCGACGAGAGCGCCTGCTTCACCGTCGACAGCGCCGGCTATGCGCTGGCCGATGGCGGCTTCAACGCGACGCTGCGCGACTATGGCCGCTTCGGGCAATTGATCCTAGACAATGGCAGCGGTGTGATCCCGGCCGACTGGATCGAGGCGACGCGCCGCGGCAAGCACGGACCGGATTTCAGCCCGAGCCTTCCGGACGGCAGCTACCGCAACCAGTTCTGGATCCAGGATTCGCGCTCGCGCTCGCTGATGTGCCGCGGCGTGTTCGGCCAACTGATCCATATGAGTTGGGAACACAGGATGGTCGTGGTGAAGCTTTCGACTTATCCGGATTTCACCAACAAAGCCTATTCCGTGGCGACGCTGAAGGCCGTCCATGCCATAGCCGAGGCGATGGCCTGAACACCCCTCAAGATAACAATCGCGAGAGCATCATGACCGGCAAAACCGCGTTCGAGACCCAATACGGCTTTGCTCGCAAGGATGTGCGGCTTGAGACCTGGCGGCTGGCGCCGTTCAACCGATGGTCGTTCCAGAATGTCGGCGAACTGGTGCCGAGCGCGCATGTCCCGGGGGCGCCCGGCGGGGAGGAGCAGGCAAAATCCCTGGGGGCGCTGCTCGAGGAGAACATCTCGTTCGCTGGCGGCAGCGAAACCGTCGAGAGCTTCCTGAAGCGATCCGACACGGACGGGCTGACGATCCTGAAGGGCGGCAGGCTTGTCGGCGACTGGTCGGCGCTGCATATGCCGTTCGGCTCCCGCCACATCATCTTTTCGATCAGCAAGTCGGTGACCGCCATTCTTGCCGGCATATTGGAAGGCGAGGGGCTGTTCGATCCCAACGCATCCGTGACGCACTACATCCCGGAGGCCAAGGGCTCGGCCTATGGCGATGCCAGCGTCCGGAACGTGCTCGACATGACGGTTAGCCTCGATTTCGAGGAAGCCTATCTCGATCCGGAAAGCGCGTTTGCTCGTTATCGTCGTTCGACCTTGTGGAATCCAGGCGGCGGATCGGAAAGCCTTACTGCGTTCCTGCAGACGCTGCCGCGTCTCGCCGAGCCGCACGGGCACACCTATCGCTACCGCTCGCCCAATTCGGATATGCTGGGCATCCTGCTGGAGCGTGCCTGCGGCATGCGTGTTACCCAATTGCTCCGCGACAAGCTGTGGCTGCCGCTGGGCGCCGCAAGCGACATGTCGGTGACCGTCGACATGGAAGGCACGGCGCGCACCGCCGGCGGCATGTCGATGACGCCGCGCGATCTTGCCCGGATCGGCGAGATGATGCGGCAGGGCGGCAGGGCCAACGGCCGCCCCATCGTCCCTGAAACCTGGGTGCGCGACACGGTTGCCACTGGCGGCAGCCATGAAGCCTGGCAGCGCGGCACGATGGCTTTCCTGTTCCCCAAAGGCCGCTATCGCAACAAATGGTACCAGACCGGCCATGACAGCGGCGCCTTCTGCTGCATCGGTATCCACGGCCAGTGGCTCTACGTCAATCCGAAGAAGGAAGTGGTCATCGCCAAGATGTCGTCGCAGCCGGAGCCCGTCGATGATCGGCTCGACGTCGACCTCGTCGGCTTCTTCGAGGCGCTGAGCACGATGGTCTGAACCGTTCGGCGGGTCGCATTGATAGCTGTTTCCTGTGGACCTTCAGGGGCAGTTGAAAACGGCGCGGTTGGCGCGGCCGGCATCCCGGCCTATGGTCGCCGCTCTTTTCGACAGGGATCGGCATGGCATCGGACATCAAGCGCATCGCAGCAATCATCGCGACCGAGATCGGCGCGCGGCCGGAACAGGCCGCGGCGGCGATCGGGCTGCTCGACGAGGGCGCGACGGTGCCTTTTGTGGCGCGCTACCGTAAGGAAGTCACCGGCGGGCTCGACGACACGCAGTTGCGCGACCTCTCAGAGCGGCTCGCCTATCTGCGCGAGCTCGACGCGCGGCGCGAGACGATCGTCAGCTCCATCCGCGAGCAGGGCAAGCTGACCGAGGAACTGGAAGCCAAGATCGCGGCAGCGAGCACCAAGGCCGAGCTCGAGGATATCTACCTGCCGTACAAGCCGAAGCGGCGCACCAAGGCCGAGATCGCCAGGGAGCGCGGGCTCGGGCCGCTCGCTGAAGCGATCCTGGCCGACCGCTCCAAAATTCCGGCCGAGCTCGCGCTCGCTTATGTCACCGAAGAGGTGGCGGACGCCAAGGCGGCGCTTGAAGGCGCGCGCGACATCCTGTCGGAGCAGTTCGCCGAGAATGCCGACCTTGTCGGCAAGCTGCGCGCCTATATGAAGGAACGCGCTTTCCTGCGCGCAAAAGTCGTCGACGGCAAGCAGGAAGCTGGCGCGAAATTCTCCGACTATTTCGATCATGTCGAGCGTTGGTCAGGCGTGCCCAGCCACCGCGCTTTGGCCATGCTGCGCGGTCGCAACGAGGAGGTGCTGTCGCTCGACATCGAGGTCGATGCCGACGATCAATCGCCGGTGAAGCCGGTCGAGCGCATGATCGCCAATGCCTATGCGATCGGCGCAACGCTGCCCGGTGACAAATGGCTGATGGAGGTGGCCGGCTGGACGTGGCGGATCAAACTGTCGCTGCATCTGACGCTCGACCTGATGCGCGATCTGCGCGAGCGGGCGGAGGAAGAGGCGATCCATGTCTTCGCCCGCAATCTGAAGGACCTGCTGCTCGCCGCCCCCGCCGGCTCGCGGCCGACGATGGGTCTCGATCCGGGCATCCGCACCGGCGTCAAGGTGGCGGTGGTGGACGGCACCGGCAAGCTGGTGGCAACGACGACGGTCTATCCCTTCCCGCCGAAGAACGATGTGCGCGGTACGCAGGCCGAACTCGCCGCTCTTATCCGCGAGCACAAGGTCGAGCTGATCTCGATCGGCAACGGCACCGGCAGCCGCGAGACAGAGAAGCTTGTTGCCGACATGCTGTCGGACCTGCCGGCCGGCGCCGGGCCGAAGCCGCTCAAGGTTATCGTCAGCGAAGCGGGTGCTTCGGTCTATTCCGCGTCGGCCACGGCCGCTGCGGAATTCCCTGGCCTCGATGTCTCGCTGCGCGGCGCGGTGTCGATCGCCAGGCGCCTGCAGGATCCGCTGGCCGAGCTGGTCAAGATCGAGCCGAAGTCGATCGGCGTCGGCCAATACCAGCACGATGTCGACCAGTACCGGCTCGGCCGCTCGCTCGAGGCGGTGGTCGAGGATGCGGTGAACGCCGTCGGTGTCGATCTCAACACGGCGTCGGCGCCGCTGTTGGCGCGCGTCTCTGGACTTGGGCCGTCGCTCGCCGAGGCGATCGTCGCGCATCGCGATGCGGCCGGGCCGTTTGCCAGCCGCAAGGACCTGCTCAAGGTGGCGCGGCTCGGGCCGCGCGCCTTCGAGCAAAGCGCGGGCTTCCTGCGCATTCCGAATGGCGCGGAGCCGCTCGATGCGTCCTCGGTGCATCCGGAAGCCTATGGCGTGGCGAAGAAGATCGTCGCCGCTTGCGGCCGCGACGTGCGCGCTTTGATGGGTGACAGCGCCGCGCTCAAGGCGCTGGATCCACGCGTCTTCGTCGATGAGCGCTTCGGCCTGCCGACAGTGCGCGACATCATCGCCGAATTGGAAAAGCCCGGACGCGATCCGCGCCCCGGCTTCAAGACCGCAACTTTTGCCGAGGGCGTCGACGATATCAAGGATTTGAAGCCAGGCATGCTGCTCGAAGGCACCGTCACCAATGTCGCGGCTTTCGGCGCCTTCGTCGATATCGGCGTGCACCAGGATGGGCTGGTGCATGTCTCGCAACTCGCCGACCGCTTCATCAAGGATGCGCATGAGGTGGTGAAGGCCGGTGACGTGGTGAAGGTGCGGGTCGTCGATGTCGACATCAAGCGCAAGCGCATCGCCCTGTCGATGCGCAAGGATGGCGGCGAAGGTGGCGCGCCGCGTGGCGGCCAGCGCGATCACGGCGGCGGCAAGCCCACCCCGCGCTCGCCAGCGCCGCAGCGCCAGCCGGAGCGGCCTTCGCAGGGCGCGTTCGGCGCAGCGCTCGCCGAGGCGATGAAGCGGAAGTAGCTACCAGGCCAGCACTGCCGGCTCCTTGCCGATCTGGCCCAGCAGCCAGTCGCGAAAGCTGGCAACCGGCGGATGTCCTCGCTTGTCATTCGGTACGACGAGATAATAGGCGCTGCGGCTCTGCATCGGTTGGCCGGGCGCCGGCACCAACTGGCGGCGCTGCAATTCGCTTGAGATCAGGATTTCCGGCAGCAGCGCCACGCCAAGGCCGGCCGTGCAGGCCTGGGCGACCGTTCCGAACTGCTCGAACTGCATGCCGGGCCCGGTCGGCGCCTCGAGCCCCTGGTGTTCGAACCATTCGCTCCACGCGCCGGGGCGGGTCGCCATATGCAGCAGCGGCAGGCGGCTGATGTCGGCCGGCGTGGCGATCTCGCGGCTGGCCAGGAATTCCGGCGAAACCACCGGCATCACGGTCTCACGCATCAGAAGCGTGCAGTCGGCGTCCGGCCAATCAGGCATGCCGTGATGAATGGCGGCGTCCAGCCGTTCGCGGGCGAAGTCGAACCGTCCGATGCGGGTCGCGAAGTTGATGGTGATATCGGGGTGACGCGTTACGAAATCCGGGATCAGCGGCATCAGCCAACGCGTGCCGAAGGTCGGCAGGATTGCAAGGTTCAAGGCGCCGCTATGCCGATTGCTCATCAATCCGAGCGCGGCGTCGCGCAACTGGCCAAGTGCGGAGCGCACCGCCTCGGCGTAGATCTCGCCGGCCGCCGACAGCCGGACATTGCGGCTGTCGCGCTCGAACAGCCGCCGGCCGAACTTTTCTTCCAACAGGTTGATCTGGCGGCTGACGGCGCCCTGAGTCAAATCGAGCTCGCGCGCGGCGGCGGTGAAGGAGCCAAGCCGCGCCACCGCCTCGAAGGCGGCAAGCGCGGCGGTGTTCGGCAAGAGGCGGCGCTGAACGTTCATGATCCATTACTAAAGCTCATTGATGCGCGATGCAATTTCGTTTGATTTTTAGCGTAAGCAGGCGGATAAGCCCGGCACATCAAAAATACTGGGAGCCCGAGGCCATGGCCGCCGATAAGAATGCTTTCGTGTGGAACGATCCTTTCCTGATCGAGGACCAGCTGTCCGAGGATGAACGCATGGTGCGCGACGGCGCAGCCGCCTTCGCCGCCGACAAGCTCGCGCCGCGTATCGAGGAAGCCTATGCCGACGAGAAGACCGACCCGTCGATCTTCCGCGAGATGGGCGAGGCGGGCCTGCTCGGCATCACCATTCCCGAAGAATATGGCGGGCTTGGCGCCGGATATGTGACCTATGGGCTGGTGGCCCGCGAAGTCGAGCGCATCGATTCCGGCTATCGCTCGATGATGAGCGTGCAGTCGTCGCTGGTCATGTATCCGATCCATGCCTATGGCTCGGAAGCGCAGCGCAAGAAATACCTGCCGAAGCTGGCGTCGGGCGAGTGGATCGGGTGCTTCGGCCTCACCGAGCCGGATGCCGGCTCCGATCCGGGCGGTATGAAGACGCGCGCCGAGAAGACGGCGAATGGCTACAAGCTCTCCGGCTCCAAGATGTGGATTTCCAACGCGCCGATCGCCGACGTGTTCGTCGTCTGGGCGAAGTTGAAGGGCGAGAACGGCAAGGACGAGATCCGCGGCTTCGTGCTGGAAAAGGGCATGAAGGGACTTTCGGCGCCGAAGATCGGTGGCAAGCTGTCGCTGCGTGCATCGATCACCGGCGAGGTGGTGATGGAAGGCGTCGAGGTCGGCGAGGAAGGGCTGCTGCCCAATGTCTCGGGCTTGAAAGGCCCGTTCGGCTGCCTTAACCGGGCGCGCTACGGTATTTCCTGGGGTGCCATGGGCGCGGCGGAGGATTGCTGGCAGCGGGCGCGGCAATACGGCCTCGACAGAAAACAGTTCGGGAAGCCGCTCGCCGGCACGCAGCTCTTCCAGAAGAAGCTCGCCGACATGCAGACGGAGATCGCGCTTGGACTGCAGGCTTCGTTGCGCGTCGGCCGGCTGATGGACGAAGGCAAGATGGCGCCGGAGATGATCTCGATCGTCAAGCGCAACAATTGCGGCAAGGCGCTCGACATCGCCCGCCAGGCCCGCGACATGCACGGCGGCAATGGCATCCAGATCGGCTACCACATCATGCGCCACGCGCAGAACCTGGAGACGGTGAACACCTATGAGGGCACGCATGACGTGCATGCGCTGATCCTCGGAAGGGCGCAGACCGGCATCCAGGCGTTTTTCTAAGCCGGCAAGGTTGCTTAAATTAGGTGCAGCGCAACATCTCTGCTTGGAGAATGGCCAGCATCTATGTCAGGGTTCGGCGACTGAAACGCCGAACTCCGGGGTACCATGGCAATTCTGGCAGCCGTTCATCACCTGACCCATTACAAATATGACCGGCCGGTGGTGCTTGGTCCCCAGGTGATCAGGCTGCAGCCGGCGCCGCATTCGCGCACCAAGGTGCTCAGCCATTCGCTGAAGGTCGAGCCGAAGAACCACTTCGTCAACCTGCAGCAGGACCCCTACGGCAATTTCCTCGCCCGCTTCGTCTTCCCGGAGCCGGTGAACGAGCTCAAGATCGAGGTCGACCTCGTCGCCGACATGACGGTCTACAATCCGTTCGATTTCTTCGTTGAAGAATCGGCCGAGAATTTTCCGTTCGACTACCCCGAAGAGATCAGGGAAGACCTCGCCATCTACCGGAAACCGGAGCCGGCCGGGCCGCTGTTGTCCAAATTCCTTGACAGCATCGACCGCAGCCCGACGAACACCGTCAATTTCCTGGTCGACCTCAATGCCAGGCTGCAGCGCGAGATCGCCTATATCGTGCGCATGGAGACGGGCGTCTTCTCGCCGGGGGAGACGCTTGCCGCTGCCAAGGGCTCATGCCGGGATTCGAGCTGGCTGCTGGTGCAGATACTACGCAATCTCGGCATCGCAGCACGCTTCGTCTCCGGTTATCTGATCCAGCTCAAGCCCGATCTGGTGTCGCTGGACGGGCCGCCCGGAACCGCCGTCGATTTCACCGACCTGCACGCGTGGTGCGAGGTCTATATTCCCGGCGCCGGCTGGATCGGCTTCGACCCGACCTCGGGCCTGCTCACCGGCGAAAGCCATGTGCCGCTGGCGGCGACGCCGCATTATCGCAATGCAGCACCCATCTCCGGCATGGCGAGCTTCGCCAATGTCGATTTCGGTTTCGACATGCGGGTCGACCGGATCGCCGAGCATCCGCGCATCACCAAGCCGTTCTCGGACGAGAGCTGGGAGGCGCTCGATGCGCTCGGCAACAAGGTCGATGCCGTTCTGCGCGAGCAGGACGTGCGGCTCACCATGGGCGGCGAGCCGACCTTCGTGTCGATCGACGATTTCGAGTCCGCCGAATGGAACACTGCAGCCGTCGGCCCAACCAAGCGCGACAAGGCGGACCAGCTCATCCGCCGGCTGCGCGAGCGCTTCGCGCCGGGCGGTTTCCTGCATTATGGTCAGGGCAAGTGGTATCCGGGCGAGAGCCTGCCGCGCTGGACGTTTTCGCTCTATTGGCGCACCGACGGCGAGCCGGTGTGGCGTGACCCGTCGCTGATTGCGCGCGAGAATGGCAATGCCGCGATCGGTCCCGAACAGGCTGAAAGCCTGCTCACGGCGATCGCCGGCGAGCTTGGCATCGACAAGGCGATGGTGAGCGAGGCCTATGAAGATCCGGCCGAATGGCTGCTCAAGGAAGGCAAGCTGCCGGACAATGTCGATCCGTCCAATTCGAAGCTGGAAGACCCGGAAGAGCGCAGCCGCATGGCGCGCGTCTTCGAGCGCGGGTTGACCAAGCCGTCCGGTTATGTGCTGCCGGTGCAGCGCTGGAACAGCCAGGCCGCTGGCCAGCGCTGGCGCTCGGAGAAATGGAAGACGAGGCGCGGCCGCCTGTTCCTGGTGCCGGGCGACTCCCCGGTCGGCTATCGCCTGCCGCTCGGCACACTGCCTTATGTTCCGCCGGCGCAGTTCCCGTATGTCGTGCCGGTCGATCCCTCCGTGCCGCGTGGCGCGCTGCCGACGCGCGAGGCCATCTTGCCCCAGCCGTCGCCAGCTGAACCGGAAGGCGCGGACGAAATGGCACGCCGCCAGCAGGCGGCGTCTTTCACCGCTGCGAGCGCGCAGCAGGACCGCGTCGAGCAGCAACTGACCGAGATCGGCGGCGCGGTGCGCACCGCGCTCACCGTCGAGCCGCGCGACGGCCGGCTCTGCGTGTTCATGCCGCCGGTCGAGGCGTTGGAGGACTATCTCGAACTGGTGGCGGCGGCGGAGAACGCCGCCAAGGCCATCGGCCTGCCGGTGCATATCGAAGGCTACGCCCCGCCGCACGATCCGCGCCTCAACGTCATCCGCGTGGCGCCGGACCCCGGCGTCATCGAGGTGAACATCCACCCGGCCGCCAACTGGCAGGAATGCGTCGCCACCACCACGGCGATCTACGAGGAAGCACGGCAGTCGAGGCTCGGCACCGACAAGTTCATGATTGATGGCCGCCATACCGGAACTGGCGGCGGCAACCATGTCGTGGTCGGCGGCGCGACGCCCAATGACAGCCCGTTCCTGCGCCGGCCCGACCTGTTGAAGAGCCTGGTGCTGCAGTGGCAGCGGCATCCGTCGCTGTCCTACCTGTTTTCCGGCCTGTTCATCGGTCCGACCAGCCAGGCGCCGCGCTTCGACGAGGCGCGGCATGATTCCCTGTACGAGCTGGAGATCGCTCTGGCGCAGGTGCCGCATCCGGACAAGGGGGCAGCACCCTTGCCATGGCTGGTCGACCGGCTGTTCCGCAACCTCTTGACCGACGTGACAGGCAACACGCATCGCTCCGAAATCTGCATCGATAAATTGTTCTCGCCGGACGGCCCGACCGGCCGGCTGGGACTGGTCGAGTTCCGCGGCTTCGAGATGCCGCCCAATGCGCGTATGAGCCTCGCCCAGCAGTTGCTGGTCCGCGCGATCATCGCCCGCGCCTGGAAGAACCCGCTCGACGGACGCTTCGTGCGCTGGGGCACGTCGCTGCATGACCGCTTCATGCTGCCGCATTATGTCTGGGCGGATTTTCTCGACGTGCTGGAGGATCTGAAGCTCAACGGCTTCGATTTCCGCCCCGAATGGTTCGCCGCCCAGCTCGAATTCCGTTTCCCGTTCTGCGGCGAGGTTCAGCATGCCGGCGTCAAGCTGGAGCTCAGGCAGGCGCTGGAGCCATGGCATGTGATGGGCGAGCAGGGCGCCATCGGCGGTACTGTCCGGTTCGTGGACTCCTCCGTCGAGCGGCTGCAGGTGCGGACGGAAGGCCTCAATCCAGAGCGTCACGCCATCGCCTGCAACGGGCGCATCGTGCCAATGAAGGTTACCGACACCAGAGAGGTCGCGGTGGCCGGCGTGCGGTTCAAGGCCTGGCACCCGGCCTCCGGCCTGCATCCGGCCCTGCCGGTCAACACGCCGCTGGTCTTCGACATCTATGACCGCTGGTCGGGTCGCTCGGTCGGCGGCTGCATCTACCATGTCGCGCATCCGGGCGGCCGCAACTACGACACTTTCCCGGTCAACGGCAACGAGGCCGAGGCCCGGCGGCTTGCCCGCTTCGAACCGCGCGGCCACACGCCGGGCGGCTATGTGTTGTGTGACGAAGAAGCCTCTGAAGACTTCCCGATGACCCTTGACCTCAGGCGGCCAGCGAGACTCTGATCGACAATGGCCAAGGGGAATCAGAAACGGGCGGGCGGGAGACCGCGGGCGCAGGGCCTGCTGGAACGCTACCGGCCGATCGAAGGCGTCGTCGACGAGATGGTCGACGCGTCGGGCAGCCCGCGTCCAGCCTGGCGCTCCTTCATCGACGCGCTCGACGGTTTGGGGGCGGAGCGGCTTGGGCAGCGTTTTGCCCGCGCCGACCAGTATCTGCGCGATGCCGGCGTCTATTACCGCGTCTATGACAAGGCAGGCGCCAATGAGCGGGAATGGCCGCTCGCCTATGTTCCGCTGCTGATCGACGAGCAGGAATGGGCCGAGATCAGCGCCGGCTTGGTCCAGCGCGCCGACCTGTTCGAGGCGATCCTGGCCGACATATACGGGCCGAACCGGCTGATCGAGAAGGGCATCCTGCCGGCCGGGCTGATCGCCGCGAGCCCAGAATATCTGCGCCCCATCGCCGGCGTGAGACCGGCCAGCGGGCATTTCCTGCACATGGTCGCCTTCGAGCTCGGCCGCGGACCGGACGGCCGCTGGTGGGTGCTGGGCGACCGCACCCAGGCGCCGTCGGGCGCCGGCTTCGCGCTGGAGAACCGTGTCGCCACGACGCGCGCGCTGTCGGACATCTATGGCGAGATGCATGTGCACCGCCTCGCCGGCTTCTTCCGCCGTTTCCGCGACGCGTTGAACGGCATGGCCAAGGATGCCAGTGGTCGTGTCGCCATCCTGACGCCGGGGCCGCTCAACGAAACCTATTACGAACATGCCTATATCGCCCGCTATCTCGGCATCATGCTGCTCGAGGGCGAGGACCTGACCGTCTCCGGCGGCAGGCTGATGGTGCGCACCGTTTCCGGCCTGATGCCGATCGGCGTCTTGTGGCGGCGGCTCGATGCCGCTTTTGCCGACCCGCTGGAGCTCAAGCCGGACTCGCAGATCGGCACGCCAGGGCTTGTCGAGGCGATCCGCCGCGGCACGGTGTCGGCCGTCAATGCGCTGGGCTCAGGCCTGATGGAGACGCGGGCGCTGCTGTCCTTCCTGCCCAGGATCGCGCGGGAACTGCAGGCTGACGACCTCAAGCTGCCGAACATCGCCACCTGGTGGTGCGGGCAGGAGAGCGAGCGCGCCCATGTGCTTGCCAATATCGACCGCATGGTGGTCGGCCCGGCGCTGTCGACCAGGCTCGCCTTCGAGGACGACGGCGCGACCCGGCTCGGATCATCCCTGTCGGCCGGCGAGCGGGCCGAGCTTGTCGCGCGGATCGAAGCGGATGGTGCCGGTTTCGTCGGCCAGGAAGCGGTGACGCTGTCGACCACGCCGGTGTTTGTCGGTGGTTGGCTGGAACCACGGCCCGCCAGCCTGCGCGTCTATCTGGCGCGCACGCCGGAAGGCTGGACGGTGATGCCCGGTGGCTTCGCCCGCGTCGGCTTTTCGCTCGACCCGACGGCGATCGCCATGCAGCGCGGCGGCCAGGCCGCGGATGTCTGGGTGGTCAGCGACAGGCCGGTCGAGCGTGAGACGCTGCTGCCGCAGGAGCATGAGAGTTTCACCCGCACCACGCCGGGCAGCCTGCCCAGCCGCGCGGCGGAGAACCTGACCTGGCTCGGGCGCTATATCGAGCGCTCGGAAGATACGGTGCGCGTGCTGCGCGCCTATCACGTGCGGCTCGCCGAGACGTCCGACCCGGACATGCCGCTGCTCGCCGATATCAGGGACTATCTCGAGCCGTACGGCATCGACGTCGAGACGGCGATACCATTGGGATTGATCGGCACCTTGGACAGCGCCGTCTACAGCGCCGGCCAGATTCGTGACCGCTTCTCGCCTGATGGTTGGCTGGCGCTGAAGGACCTGTCGAAGACCATCCACAAATTCGCCAATACGGTCGCGCCCGGAGACGACGCGACGCGCGCGATGACTGTGATGCTGCGCAAGCTCGCCGGGTTTTCCGGCCTGCTGCATGAGAACATGTACCGCTTTACAGGCTGGCGTTTCCTGGAGATCGGCCGGAGGCTGGAGCGTGGCATCCAGATTGCCCGCACGCTCAGCCGGTTGACCGGGAACGGGGCGCCGGAAGGCGCGCTCGACATGATGCTGGAGATCGGCGACAGCGTCATGACCCACCGCCGGCAATATCCGGTGCAGGCCGGGCGGCGCACGGTCATCGACCTGCTTGCGCTCGACCCGCTCAATCCGCGCTCGATCCTGTTCCAGCTCGAGCGGCTGAAGGCCGAGATCGGCATGCTGCCTTCGGTCGGCGGCGAGGGGCATATGTCGCCGGCCGCCAAGGAGATCCTGCAGCTCAATACGGCAATCGCCGTCATGGAGCCGTCGGACATGAGCGCCAAGGTGCTCGACGACTTCGCCGGCCAGATCGGCGATCTCTACAACAGCTTGGCCAAAGCCTATTTCAGTTAGAGCATTCCAGCGAAAAGGATCGCTCTATCTCTTTGTTTTTGCGCAATTCCGGGCGCAAAACCGCTGCGCACTTTTGCTGGAATTGCTTTAATGCTCTACGACATCAAACTCCATCTGCATTACGACTATGCCGCGGCCGCCGGCGGCGGACGGCATCAGGTGCGCGTCATGCCGCAGACGATCGCCGGGGTGCAGCGCGTGATCGCCGCTTCGCTGTCGTTCCAGCCGATGCCGGGCGAGCGTGCCGATTTTTCCGATTTCTTCGGCAACAACGTCACATCAATTGCCTTTCGCGATGCGCATGAGACGCTCGACATACGGATGAGTGCGCGCGTATCGGTCTTGCGGCCCGAGCCGGACCTCGATGTCTCGCCCGATATAAGCGGGCTCAGGGCGGAGCTCGATCTGGTGCGCTCCTTGTCACCGTCCGCGCCGCATCATTTCCTCGGCGCCAGCGACCATGCCGGCATCGATGCGGCGATCACCGCTTACGCGCGGGACAGCCTGGCCTCCTCGACGGTGGCCACGGCGGCCGATCTGTGCAATCGCATCCATCGCGATTTCGCCTATGACGGCAAGGCGACCACGGTGCAGACGCGGGCGAGCGACGCCTTCGTCCTGAAACGCGGTGTCTGCCAGGATTTCTCGCATATCATGATCGCCGGCTTGCGCGGCCTTGGCATCCCGGCCGGCTATGTCAGCGGCTTCCTGCGCACCATTCCGCCGAAGGGCAAGCCGCGGCTCGAAGGCGCCGATGCCATGCATGCCTGGGTGAAAGCCTGGTGCGGGCGCGATGCCGGCTGGCAGGAATTCGACCCGACCAACGGCATGCGGGCGAGCAACGACCATATCACCGTCGGCTATGGCCGCGACTATTCCGACGTGGCGCCGATCGTCGGCGTGCTGAAGACGACGGGCGGCCAGGTCGGCGAGCAGGCGGTCGACGTCATTCCGGTCGCCATGGAAAAGGTGTGATGGCAACTCCGATCACCCGATAGACGCTTCTCAAGCACGGGCGCGGCCGATATCGTGAGCATTGGGATAGACGGGATCGGGGGCCGCCTACGGATCACTTCCGGCGCGGAGACAGGTTTGGAAGCAGTCAGCGTCATCATTCCGGCACACGATGCGGCCCGGACGATAGCCCGGACGCTCGCCTCGCTGGCATCGGAAAAAGCGATTATCGGCGAGGTGCTTCTGGTCGACGATTCATCGTCCGACGACACCGCCGCAGTCGCCGAGGAAGCGGCGTTGCGGCTTGCCTTGCCGCTGCGCGTGATCAAGTCGAGCTGCCGCGACGCCGGCGGGTCCAGGAATCTGGCGCTGGAGCAAGCCCGCTTTCCCTGGATCTACATGATCGACGCTGACGATCTTCACCTGGAAGCCGGCCTGCGTACATTGCTGGCCACGGCCACTAAGGCGCAACCCGCGGCCGACATGGCTGTCGGCGCCTACCGCCGGCGGGTCGATGGCGGGGAGCGGTCGACCAAGCTGCCGGCGGGCTACACGGCAAACGGGCCGGCCAATGCCAGCGCCTATCTCGAAGGACGGATACGGTCTATCGCGGTCGGCAGCGCGCTGGTGTCGAGGCGGCTCATAGGCGAGACAAGATTTGCGACCGGCCTTGCCTATGACGAGGACACCCTATTTTGGGCGCACGTGATGGCCAGGGCTTCGCTTGCGATCGTGACGCAACCGATATTCATCTATTTCGTGTCGGCGGAGCGCTCCGACGATCGTTTCACGGTCAGATCTGCCGCGCGCTTCCTGGAATGGCGTCTGGCGCTGCGCCGCCTCCGGTCCAGCGGCATCGCGGAGCGGTCGCTGAAGATCAGGGAAGGCCTCGTAGCCTTGAAGATCGCGCGCGTTCATTACGCGCGCGGCGATTTCGACGAGGCGGCAAGATTCCTCAACGTGGCCGAAGCCGCGCCACGGGCGGGCGCGGACGTCTGGCGTTGCATGCGCTATCGATTGAAGATCACGCTACGGCGCCGGTTCTCGGCACCGGCCGCCCAACCGCAACGCGCCTGATGGCCGAGAGGCCGGACCTAGCCGTGGTGGTGATTGGTTTCCAGGCGCCGGCCGAACTGAGGGGCGCGGTCAGATCGGTCCTCGACCAGAATATTCCACTTGAAGTCGTGGTGGTGAATTCCGGCGGCGGCAACGCCAAGGCGCTTCTTGCCAATGCCGGCATCGACGTGAGGGTCATCGATGTCGAGGAACGGCTGTTTGCCGGCGCCGCTCGAAATCGCGGCGTCGCGGCCACCAAGGCTCCTTTTATTGCCTTTCTCGCGGATGATTGTCTGGCCTGTCCGGGATGGGCGGAAGCCAGGCTGCAATGCCATCGCGGCGGCATCCCGGCGGTGGCGAGCGCAGTGGTGAACAGCCACCCGCGCAATCCGGTCGCCTGCGCGGCGTATCTCGCCACCTACATGCGACGGCTGCCCGGTCTTCCGGCCGAGAAGGCGCAACGCTACGGCGTGTCGTTCGACCGGACGCTGTTCGAGCGATATGGGGTGTTCGACGAGCGGATGAGGTCGGGAGAAGACACCGAATTCATGGCCAGGCTGCCGGAAGCTCTGCGGCCCGTCTGGGAACCGCGAGTCCTGACCATCCATCGCAATGAGACGAGCCTGTTCAAGTTGCTTGCCGACCAGTATCGGCGCGGACGTCGCTACGGCGCCTATCTCGGATCCGTCCAGGCCGAAAAACCCGTGCGCCCGTTCCGCAAGGTGTTCCGGGACAGGCGCAATGTCGGCAGGCTGGCCAAGGAGGGCCTGTCCGGCAGGGAAATGATTTTCGCAAGGTTGTCGCTGCCGATCGTGTGGATGGCATTGTTCGCCAAATCGCTTGGGGCGTCCGTCGGTGCCCGGCATGGCGACAAGACGGGCTGTCGCCGATGATCACAGTCGAGATGAAGCCGCCGCGCTGGCGGCGCGGCCGATGGCTTTGGTCGCGGCAAAAAATCTTCGCCGTGTTTAGCTATCGCTATGATCAGCATCTCGTGCCTGATCTGATCGCCAACCTGGCCCCGATTGTTGACGGCTGGATTGCCTATGACGACCGCGCCTCGGACGGGATTTTCAGCAGCGAGCCCAAAAGGCGGCGCGCGCTTATTGCCGCGGCCCATGAGGCGGGCGCCGATTGGATCCTGGCCATGGATCCCGACGAAAGGCTGGAAAACACTGTCGCCAGCCGGATCGGCCGGCTGATCAGCGGGTCCAGGTGTGTCGCCTGGGGATTCCGCTGCCGGGAGATGTACACGCCGGCGAGCTACAGGGTCGACGGCCCGTGGGGCCGGAAGATGCAGCACAGGCTTTTTGGCGCCTATCCCCCCTACCGCTACCGCTCTCAGGATCTGCACGGCGCGTGGTTTCCCGACGACATCGGCTTCAGGCTCAAGGACAGCGGTCTCAATCTCTATCACTTGAAGATGATCGAGCCAAAGCGGCGCGCGGCGCGTCGCGACCTCTACAATCGTCTCGATCCGGATCGCCGGCTGCAGCAGATCGGCTACGACTATCTGGCGGACGAGGCGGGAATGATCCTCGAAGGCGTACCGGCCGGACGAGGTTACTTTCCCGCCCATGCGGACGACGGCGGGCTCTGGATGGCGGATCTCTCTGCCAACCGGCGCGACTGAAAAGCTCGTTCGGAACCAGTTATCGGCGCGCGGCTTTATCTACGGGTCATTTCGCGGAGCCGGCATGTTACAGCATTCACAAGCGTCATCGGACCGTTCGGCGCGGGACGAGGCAACCCGGAGCAACGGCGCCAGCAGCTTGGCCGAGAGCACGTCGCTCAACTATGTAAGCGATGCCGATCCCGGCATCCGCAGATTGAGGAAAGGCACGGGATTCGCCTATCTGGACCCCGGCGGGAGAGCCGTCGACGAAGCGACGCTTGTCCGCATCAAGGCGATCGTCATTCCGCCGGCCTGGACGGATGTGTGGATCTCGCCCGATCCGGACGGCCATATCCAGGCGACGGGCAGGGATCAGCGCGGCCGCAAGCAGTACCGTTACCATTCGCAATGGACCGAGGAACGCGACGGCGTCAAATATTCCAGCCTCGTCGCCTTCGCGGAAAGCCTGCCCGCCCTGAGGCGCCAGATCGATGCCGATCTGCGCCGGCGGGGACTGCCCCTGGAGCGGGTCGTCGCCTCGGTGGTCTGGCTGCTCGACAACACCATGATCCGCATCGGTAACGCGGCCTATGCGCGCGACAATAAGAGTTTCGGGCTGACCACGCTGCGCGACCGCCATGTCGAGATCAATGGCTCCAGCCTGCGCTTCGCCTTCAAGGGCAAGTCGGACAAGGAATGGAAGCTGAAGCTGGTCGATCGCCGCATCGCCAAGGTCGTGCGCGGCGCGCAGGATCTGCCTGGGCAGAAGCTATTCCAGTATCTGGGTGAGGATGGCGACCGGCGGCCGGTGCGCTCGGAGGACGTCAACCGGTACATCCGCGAGGCTTCCGGCGCCGAATTCAGCTCAAAGCATTTTCGCACCTGGGGCGGCACCATCCATGCTGCGTCGCTGTTTGCCGGGACCGAGCTGCCGGAAAGCAAGACGCAACAAAACCGGGTGATCAACAGCGTCGTCGACAAGGTCGCCGAGCGATTGGGCAATACCCGTGCCGTCTGCCGCAAATGCTACATCCATCCGCTGGTGTTCGAGGCGTGGACCGAGGGTCGCCTGCTTGACGAAATGGCCGAAGCCAGCAAGCGCAAACGCCTGATACAAGGCCTCGACGAGGAAGAAACGCTGGTGCTCAGATGGCTGCAGGCGCATGGCGCCTGACGGTCAGGCGCGAGGGACAGCCAAGTCCGTGATTGCCCGCCGAATTTTTTTATCGACCTTGTGTCGGGAAGGGTCCTAGTGTCGCGTCCTTTGATACGGAAAGGACCTGCCATGCTATACGCCATCCTCTGCTACGCCTCCGAAGACGTCGTCTGCTCCTGGAGCAAGGAACAGGACGACGAGGTGATGGCGAAGATCCTCGACGTGCAGGACAAATACGCCAAGGCCGGCCGGCTCGGGCCCGTGGCGCGCCTTTTGCCGACGACGGCCGCGACGACGCTCAGAAAGGTCAAGGGCGAGGCGGTCGTGCTTGATGGCCCGTTTGCCGAGACCAAGGAACAGTTCCTCGGCTTCTACACGCTCGAATGCCGCGACCTCGACGAGGCGGTCGAATTCGCCCGCGAGCTTTCCGAGGTCAATCCGAGCGGCGGCTCCTACGAGATCCGGCCGGTTTCGGTCTTTAATCCGACAAAGGTCGCGGTATGACGGACCTTGCCTGGATAAGCACGGCGATCAGCAACGCCCGTCCGCAGGCGATGGGCGCGCTGCTGCGCTACTTCCGCGATCTCGACGCCGCGGAAGAGGCTTTCCAGGACGCGTGCCTGCGAGCACTCAAGAACTGGCCGAAGAATGGGCCGCCGCGCGATCCGGCGGCCTGGTTGATCTTCGTCGGCCGCAACAGCGGCATCGATGCGGTGCGCAAGCGCGCCAAGCAGGCGCCGATGCCGGAAGAGGACCAGATCTCCGATCTGGAGGATGCCGAGGGCGACATGGCCGAGCGGCTGGACGGCGCGCATTACCGCGACGACATCCTGCGGCTTCTGTTCATCTGCTGCCATCCGGATCTGCCGGCGACGCAGCAGATCGCGGTGGCGCTGCGCATCGTCTCCGGCCTCACTGTCAAGCAGATCGCGCGCGCCTTCCTGGTCGGCGAGAGCGCCATGGAACAGCGCATCACCCGCGCCAAGGCGCGCATCGCGGACGCCGGCGTGCCGTTCGAGACGCCGGGCGCCGTCGAACGCTCCGAACGGCTCGCCGCAGTCGCGGCGATGGTCTATCTGATCTTCAACGAAGGCTATTCGAGCAATGGCGGCGAGGCGCCGGCCCGCGCGCCGCTTTGCGAAGAGGCGATCCGGCTTGCGCGCCTGCTGCTCAGGCTGTTCCAAGCCGAACCGGAGATCATGGGGCTGGCCGCGCTGCTTTTGCTGCAGCATGCAAGGGCGCCGGCGCGGTTCGATGAGCATGGCGAGATCGTCCTGCTCGAGGATCAGGACCGCTCGCTGTGGAGCCGCAAGATGATCGACGAGGGCCTGGCGCTGGTCGACAAGGCGCTGCGCCATCGCAAGCCCGGCCCCTACCAAGTGCAGGCGGCGATCGCGGCGCTGCATGCGCGGGCGGCGACGGCCGAGGATACCGACTGGACCGAGATCGACCTGCTCTACGGCCTGCTGGAGCAGATGCAGCCGTCGCCGGTGGTGACGCTGAACCGCGCCGTCGCGGTCAGCAAGGTACGCGGCCCGGAAGCCGCGCTTGCCATGATCGAGCCGCTGGAAGAGCGTTTGTCGGGCTATTTCCACTTCTTCGGCCTGAGGGGCGGGCTGCTGATGCAGCTTGGCCGCAACGAAGAGGCGCGCGTTGCCTTCGATCGCGCCATCGCCTTGGCCAACACCGCAGCCGAGGCCGCGCATATCCGCATGCATATCGATCGGCTGATCAAGGAAAGCGGCGAAAAGTCATCGATCCAGAAGGCGCGCTGATCCGGCTTCATCCTCTGGCCCAATTTCGCAGCCGGGCCTTGGACCATGCCGGGGTGGCGGTTTTTCCCCGAAACGAGTAATGCCACGCCATCAAAGCGCCCGGGCGTTCCTATCGGAACGTCAAGGACAGGGCGCATCGCTCCATTCCCACCCTTCGAGGTGGAACCTGAAAGGGACAAAAAATGACGTTAGCGAAGGAAACGGCTTCACTTCTTGAGAAACTCGGCGTTGCCAAGGAGGCGCTTTCCGGCGGCGACCTCATAGTTCGCAGCCCGGTGACGGGCGAACAGATCGCGGCGCTGAAGTCGATCTCGGCGGCGGACGCCGGCAACGCCATCGATGCGGCGCACAAGGCCTTCCAGGCCTGGCGCCTGGTGCCGGGCCCGAAGCGCGGCGAACTGGTGCGGCTGCTGGGCGAAGAACTGCGCGCGCACAAGGACGAGCTCGGCCGGCTGGTGTCGATCGAGGTCGGCAAGATCCCGTCCGAGGGTCTCGGCGAAGTCCAGGAGATGATCGACATCTGCGATTTCGCTGTCGGTCTTTCCCGACAGCTCTATGGCCTCACCATCGCCACCGAGCGTCCAGGACACCGCATGATGGAGACCTGGCACCCGCTTGGCGTCGTCGGCGTCATCTCCGCCTTCAATTTCCCGGTCGCGGTGTGGTCGTGGAACGCGGCGCTCGCCTTCGTCTGCGGCGACGCGGTGGTGTGGAAGCCGTCGGAAAAGACTCCGCTGACCGCACTTGCCTGTGAGGCGATCTTCAAGCGCGCCGCACGGCGCTTCGGCGCCGATGCGCCGACAGGGCTGCTCCAGGTGCTGATCGGCGACCGCGTCGCCGGCGAGGTGCTGGTCGACCATCCGAAGGTGCCGCTGGTCTCGGCCACCGGCTCGACGCGTATGGGCCGCGAGGTCGGTCCGAGGCTTGCCAAGCGCTTCGCCCGCGCGGTGCTGGAGTTGGGCGGCAACAATGCCGGCATCGTGACGCCCACCGCCGATCTTGACATGGCACTGCGCGCGATCGCCTTCGGCGCCATGGGCACTGCCGGCCAGCGCTGCACGACGCTGAGGCGCCTGTTCGTCCATGACAGCGTCTATGACGCGTTGCTGCCGCGGCTGAAGAAGGCCTATCAGAGCGTCTCGGTCGGCAATCCGCTGGAAGGCAAGGCGCTGGTCGGTCCGCTGATCGACAAGGCGGCCTTCGACAACATGCAGAAGGCGCTCAAGGAGGCCGAGGCGCATGGCGGCAGGGTGACCGGCGGCGCGCGCGTCGAAAACGGTCATCCGGACGCCTATTACGTGCATCCGGCGCTGGTCGAGATGCCGAAGCAGGTCTCGCCGGTGACCGAAGAAACCTTCGCGCCGATCCTCTATGTGATGAAATACACTGATTTCGACGAGGCGCTCGAGCAGCACAATGCCGTGGGCGCCGGCCTATCGTCGTCGATCTTCACGCGCGACCTGCAGGAATCGGAACGCTTCCTCGGCGTCGACGGGTCGGATTGCGGCATCGCCAACGTCAATATCGGCACCTCGGGCGCCGAAATCGGCGGGGCATTCGGCGGCGAGAAGGAGACGGGTGGCGGCCGCGAGAGCGGCTCGGATGCCTGGAAGGCCTATATGCGCCGCGCCACCAACACTGTGAACTTCTCCAAGGCGCTGCCGCTCGCGCAGGGCGTCTCGTTCGACATCGATTAATGCGATACAGGCGCCGCGAAACCGAGGCGCCTGATACGATCATCAGAAAGCTTTGCCGGTTGCCGGATCGAACAGGCGAAGCGCTTCCGCGTCGAAGACAAAAGCGCATGGCTGGCCCTTGGCGAGGCGGGCCTGCGGCGGCAAGGTTGCCGTCAATTTCTGTGCGCCGGCCCGGGCGGTGGTGACCTGCTCGGGCCCGGTCAGTTCGACGACATCGATCTCGACCGGCAGCGACAAGTCTGCGCCGCTGCCCGGCCCAAGGCGGAGCGCTTCGGGCCTGATGCCGACGACAACCGAAGCACCGTTGCGGGCCGCGTTGGCGTAGCGCGCGGGCAGCGCCAGCCGCGTATCCGTGCCGAAGATCGCGAGCCTGCCGTCCTCGACCGTCGCTTCCAGCATGTTCATTGCCGGCGCGCCAACGAAGCCGGCCACATAGAGCGTCGCCGGCTGATTGTAGATCTCTTCCGGGGTGCCCAACTGTTCGATGCGGCCGTCGCGCATGACGGCGATGCGGGTCGCCAGCGTCATCGCCTCGATCTGGTCATGGGTGACGTAGACGACGGTGGTCTTGAGCATCTCATGCAGGCGCTTCAGCTCGGTGCGCATTTCCAGGCGCAGCTTGGCGTCCAGATTGGAGAGCGGTTCGTCGAACAGGAACACCTGCGGCTTGCGCACCAGCGCCCTGCCGATGGCGACGCGCTGGCGCTGGCCGCCGGACAATTGGCCGGGCTTGCGGTCGAGCAGGGTCTCGATCTGCAGGAGTCTCGCGGTCTCGCGCACCGCCTTGTCGCGTTCGGCAGCGGGAACCTTGCGCATCTCAAGGCCGAAACCGATGTTGCGGCTGACGGTTAGGTTCGGATAGAGCGCGTAGGACTGGAACACCATGGCGATGTCGCGGTTCTTAGGATGCACGCCAAGCACCGACCGGCCGCCGATCAGCACGTCGCCGCTGGTTGCCTCGGCGAGACCGGCGATGATGTTGAGCAAGGTGGATTTGCCGCAGCCCGACGAGCCGAGCAGCACCAGGAACTCGCCATTTTCGAGCGCGATGTCGATGCCTTTCAGCGTCTCGACGCTGCCGTAATTCTTGCGGACATCGCGGATCTCAAGCGCGCTCATGGACGGCATCCTCGAATTGGGTCGGCCCGCCATAGTCGCGGGGCAGGGTTGAGATGGCGCGCGAGGCCACGCGGATGGCGGCGGACAGGCACTTTTCAAGGGAGCGTCCCTGTGCCAGGGCGGCCAGGAAGGCGGCGTTGAAGACATCACCGGCGCCGATCGTGTCGACGACAGCGACGCGCGGTGCCGCCACTTCGATGAACTCGCCATAGGCGCCGATGGCGATCGCGCCGTCCGGTCCGCGTTTGACCACGACGATCGCCCCGTCCTTCATGCCGTCGCGGATCTTGTGCGCTGCCTCGACGGGACTAGCGAGACCGGCCAATGTCGTCGTCTCGACCTCGTTGAACAGGGCCAGTTCGCAGCGCGACAGCCAGCCGCGCGCCGCCGCGCAGTTCGCTTCGGTCCAGCCGTCGATCGGCCATCCCGTGTCGAGCGCGACGGCGATGCGGTGCGCTTCGGCCCAGTCGAAGAGCGCTCCATAGTCGCGCGTAAGATCGTCGGTGAGAAAGGAACCGCTGAGCAGCGCATAGCCCCCCGCGAGCCGATTGCCGTCGAGCACGGAAAGCACATCGTCCAGGCTGAAGCGGGGCAGGTGGCCGCGCGTGGTGAAGAAGGTGCGCTCGCCATCGGGATGGGTCATGCCGACCGACAATGTAGTGCCTTCGGGACGAACCGGCCATTTCTGCGCCCGCTGTCCGAAGGCTTCGCGCAGCCAGCGGCCGAACTGGTCGTCGCCAACATTAGCGGCGATCTCGAAGTCGATGCCCAGCGCCTGCCAGGCAAGCGCGGTGTTGCCGGCCTGGCCGCCGACGCGCAGGTCGTCGTGATCGACGACGGTCTCGGTGCCGGCCTTCGGCCAGGGCGCGACCGGGCCGACGATCAGGTCGACATTGACGTTGCCGATCACCGCGAGCGGCCGCATCATTCGCTCCGGGTGATCTTGGTGGTGCGCACCGGCGTGCCGGCATTCTCGACGCGGCTGTCGGCGAAGGCGATCATCAGGCGCTGCGCAACCGGCAGCATGGCAAAGATCGCCGCCAGTCCGGAGGCGGGTTTGAAGGCCAGGGTCACGGCGCCTGCGACCGGCGGCTTGCCCGAAGCGTCGAACACGATCAGCGGCGCGCCGGTCTCGACGACGGACAGGGCCATCGCGGTGACGAGGTCGGCGGTCGGATCGTTGCCACGGAAAAGGACGACGCCGATTTTCGGCCCGAGCATTTCCATCGGCCCGTGGCGAAGCTGGCCGCCCTCGAGGGAAAAGCAGGGCAGGCGTGACAGTTCGGTGAAGCCGAGCGCAAGCGCTTCAGCCACGCCTTGCAGCTTGCGGCCGGAGGTGACGATGGTCGCGACCTTGCTCAGCGCCGCCAAGGCTGCATCGATCTCGACCGTTTCAGGCGCCTTGAGCGCTGCGAGCGCGGCGGCGGGGTCTTCGCCAAGCGCTGCGAGGATCGCCAGATGTAGCGCGAAGGTCACGGTCAGGCTGCGGGTCGCGGCAAAGGCAAGCTCGGTGCCGCCGGCGCCGACAAGGCAAGTCACCGTGCGGCCAAGGAACGAGCCGGCCTCCAGCGTCAGCCCGAAGGTGTCAGCCTGCGGAACCGCTTCGGAGAACCAGCGCAGCACCTCGGCGCTTTCGCCGGACTGCGAGGTCACGATCACCGTCTTGCCGGCAAGCGGCAATGGCTGCCCGAGCTGCTCCGACAGCGGCAGCGCGATGGCGTCGATGCCATGCGCGCGATAGAGCGGCTCGACGGCGCGGGCGACGGAATGCGAGGCGCCCATGCCGAGCAGGACGAGCCTGCCGGTCTTGCTGATGGAGGCGGCGACCTTCGCGGCTGCCTCCCGATTGCTCTCGAACGAGGCGAGCGCATCCTTATGCTGGCGCGCCATCTCGCGGTCGATCGCGAGCAGGCCGGAGGGACGTGGTTGTTGAGCAGACATCATTATCCTTTCACGCCGCCGCTGGTGAGGCCCGAGATCAGCGCGCGTTGCATGACGAGGCCGATCAGCACGGGCGGCAAGGCCGCGAGCACACCGGCGGTGGCGATCAGTCCGTAATCGGAGACGCGGCCGCCGGCGAGATCGGCGATGGCGACAGTTAGCGTCTTCGCGCGCTGATCGGAGGTGAAGAGCAGGGCATAGAAGAATTCGTCCCAGGCAAGCAGCACGGCAAACAACGCCGATGTCGCGACGACGGGCGCGGCCAGCGGCAAGGTTATGATGCGCCAGGTCTGGAACAGCCCCGCTCCGTCGATCATCGCCGCGGCCTCGATCTCGCGCGGGATGGAATCGAAACCCGATTTCATCAGCCAGGTGGTGAAGGGTGCCAGGATGGTCAGATAGATCAGCGCCAGGCCGAAGACGTTGTTGAGCAGGCCGAGCCAGGACAGGCCCATGTAAAGCGGTACGGAGAGCGCCACCGGCGGCAGCATATAGGTGGCGATCACCATCGACAGCGACCAGCCGACCGAAGGTGTGCGCGAAACGGCCCAGCCGGCGGGCACCGCGAGGACGACAGCGGCAAGCGTCGCCATGCCGGCGACTTCCAGGCTGTTGCGCAACGAGGCGGTGAAGGCAGCGCCGGCGCTGTTTTCGGCCCTGGACAGAAGCTGTACGTAACGGGAGAAGTCGGCCGCCTGCGGCCACCAGCGTAGCGGCTTGGCGGCGAGGTCGGCCGCCGGCGATATGCTCATGACGAAGAGCCAGGCGAGCGGGGCCAGGATCACGGCGGCAAGCAGGAGGGCGCAAATGTAGACGAAGGCGGTGAAAACCGGGTTCTTGCGTTCCATCAGGTAGCGCTCCCCGCGGTCTTCCTCACCAGCGTCGCATACGCAACGGCGAGAACGGTGACGAGCAAGGTGACGATCAGCGCCAGCGATGCGCCGGAACCGGCACGCTGGAAGGAGAAGGCTTCCTGGTAGACAAGGATCGACAGCGAGCGCGTGCTGTTGGCCGGGCCGCCCCGGGTCATGACCCAGATGATGTCGAAGACCTTGAAGGCCTCGATGGTGCGCAGCACCAGCGCCACCATCAGCGGGCCGGCGAGATAGGGGAGCATGACGAAACGGAAGCGGTTGAACGGTCCGGCGCCGTCGACAAGCGCGGCGGCGGTGATGTCGCGCGGCACGGCCTGCAAGGCCGCGAGCGCAATCAGCGCAACAAGAGGAAAATTCTTCCAGCAGTCGGCGACGATCAGCGCCGCAAGTGCCGTGCCCGGCTCGCCCAGCCAGGAGCGATAGTCGTCGATCAGGTGGAGCTGTGTCAGCGCCGCGTTCAGCGCGCCATATTCCGGATTGTAGATTAGCCGCCAGAGCGTGGCGTTGACGACGGTGGGCAGTGCCCAGGGCAGGATCATCAACCCGCGCAACACGGCGCGGCCACGGAATTCCTGGTTGAGCAGAAGCGCCGCCAGCACGCCAAGCACCATTTCGGCGGCGACCGAGACGACCGCGAACCAGGTGGTGGTCGAGAGCGTGCGGGTGAAGTTCGAGCTCGTCAGCATTTTGGTGTAGTTGTCGAAGCCGACGTAGTTGCCCGCTGTGCCGACCAGCTGTGCGTCGGTGAAGGAAAGCCTGACCGTATCGACCAATGGCCAGCCGATGACGGCGACCATGATCACCAGCAGCGGCAGCATCAACAGCCACGCGCGAGTCGTCATCCAGGTGCCTGACATCAGAGGCGCCTCTTTCCCTTCATCCGGTCAGAAATGGCACGGGCGGCGCTCGTGGATGAGGCCGCCCGCGTCGAGGAATGCCAGATCAGAGGCCGCTGTTTTCGGCGGCGGTCTTGAGCGCGTCTTCCGGCGTCGTCTGGCCAAGCAGCGATTCCTGGATCGCCTGCTGCAGGGCCGTCGACAGCTGCTGATATTTCGGCGTGGTCGGGCGCGGATACATCGCGGCGAGGCCGAGCTTGGCGGCGGCAATCAGCTCTTCCTGGCCCTTGGTGACGGCCGGATCGTCATAGGACGAGGCCCAGATCGGCAGCGAGAGCTTGGCATACTGGTTCTGCGTCGCCTGCGAGGTCATGAACTCGATGTATTTCCAGGCTTCGTCCGGGTGCTTCGACACCGCCGTGATGCCGAGGCCCATCGAGCCGTTGACGGCCGAGACCTCGCTGGTGCCGGCGACGCCCGGCGCTGGCACGACGCCGACCTTGCCGGCGACCTTGGAGTCCTTCGGATCGTTGGCCATGTTGTACATGTAGGTCCAGTTCAGCGCGAAGGCCGCATCGCCGTTTTCGAACACCTTGCGGACATCTTCCTCGAGGAACTCCTTGGAATTGGGATTGGTGAGGCCCGACTTGTAGCTGTCGACCATGTATTTCAGCGCCGATAAGCCACCGCCGTTCTGGAAGTCGGGCTTGCCGTCCTTGAGGAAGTCGCCGCCATAGGCGCTGACCAGCGTGGTGTAGTCGCAGACAGCGGCTTCGGCCTGCGACCAGCTCCAGGCGATCGGCGTCTTCAGCAGCCCCTTCTCCTGGATGATCTTGGCCTGCTGGCCGAGTTCTTCCCAGGTCTTCGGCGGTGCCTTGATGCCGGCCTTTTCCAGGATTTCCTTGTTGTAGAACAGGTACTTGGTGTCGAGGATCCACGGCATGCCATAGTACTTGCCGTCATACTGCACGGTCGTCCAGGCACCGGGCAGCACGCCCTTCTTCATGTCGTCGGTGATCTTCGAGGATACGTCGACCAGCACCTTGTTGGTCGCGTATTCGGCCGGCCAGATCACGTCGAACAGCACCACGTCATAGCCGCCGCCGGAGCCTTGGGCGAGCACGGTCTTGTCGTGCAGGCCTTCATAGGGAACGAATTCGAGGTTGACCTTGATGTCCGGGTTGGCCTTGGTGAAGGCCTCCGTCATGGAGCGCACGTCGGCCTCGCTATAGGCGGCCTGCGCCATGAAGAGGGCGTTCAAGGTGGTCTCGGCGAAGGCGTGGGGGACGAACAGCCCGCCGACGAACACCGCGCCCATAAGTGTCTTACCAATCGATTTCAGCATTGGTCTTTCTCCCATTTCGACAGCTGCAAGAGGGCGGCGAAGCTTATGCCGCCGCTTTCTCGAATTGCATCGCGTGTGACCGGATCTGTCCTGAACGGCGCGCGGCGGGAGCTCGTGGCTTTGCCGTCTTCTTATGGAGCCGTCCGGGTTTCACCTATTAAGTCAATTCGCTTGACTTAATTAGTCGATCAATCCTTTAATCGAGTCAAGAGGGGAAAAGACGGTGCACGATATCAGCCCGATCCGCGCGAAGAGCGGCACCAACCAGGAAGGCACCAGCGCGCATAACCGCCGTGTCATGATCGAGGCGCTGCGGCTCAACGGCGCGCTGTCGCGTGCCGACCTGGCGCGGGCGACGCAGCTTACCAAGCAGGCGGTTTCCAACATCATCGAGGATCTCGAGCGCGATGGGCTGGTTGTCGCGCTGGACGCGGTGCGCAAGGGCAGGGGGCAGCCCTTCACACCCTACCGGCTGGTGCCCGAGGGCGCCTTCGCCATCGGGCTGCAGATCGACCGGCATTTGACGCGCGTCGTGGTGGTCGACCTCGTCGGCAAGGTCATTGCGCGCGCCGAGGCAGGGCTGCCGCTCGACGGGCCATCAGCCGGCGTCAAGATCATCCTCGCTCTGGTCGACCGCGTCAGGCGCGAGCTGGCTTCCTTGTTCGCCCAGTCCGAGCGGCGGCTGGTCGGCCTTGGCGTCGCCATGCCGGGGCCGTTCGGCCTGAAGGAATCCGACGACACATGGATGATGCCTGCCTGGCAGCTATTCCCGCTGCTCGAGACGCTTGCCGCCGGCACCGGACTGAATGTCGGGCTGCAGAACGATGCGGCAGCCTGTGCAACGGCGGAGCGCATCGTCGGCGCCGCGCATGGCGTCGATCACGCGGTCTGCCTGTATGTCGGTTACGGCATTGCCGCCGGGCTGATCCTCAATGGCGAGCTCTATAATGGCGGCAACGGCAATGCCGGCGAGATCGGCAGGGCGCTGCTGTCGCCGGCCGGTCCAGGCTCGACGCCGTTGGAACATCGCGCTTCGCTCGCCTCGCTCTACCAGCATCTCGGCCTCGATCCCGCCGAAAGGGGGCTTTACGAAAAGCTCGGCGCGCTGGCGCTTCAGCGAGACTCGAGGGTCACGGGCTGGGTCGAAAGAGCCGCGTCCGACCTGCGCTGGAGCGTGCATCTGATAGAAACGATCTTCGATCCGCAAACCGTCATCCTCACCAGCAGCGCGCCCGAGGCGCTAGCCCGGCTTCTGCACCAGGCCATGCATCCGCTGCTGCCGTCGATCGCGGACCGGCCCGCCCGCCGCCTGCCACGGCTGCAGCTGGGCACCACCGATCCCTGGGCGATCGCTGTGGGCGCCGCGGCCGAACCGATCAGCCGGGCCTTCGATCCGCGGTTTTCCGCTATCCTGAAGGCCGGATAGAAAACGCCTGACGATCAGCCGGCCGCCTGCTCCATGCAGACAGCGAAAGCCGCCTTGACGATGGCGATGGCGAGCTCGACCGCCTGCGCGGTGAGATATTCGCTATAGAATTCACTCGAAATCCACATGACGAAATGGCCGCGCCGCCCAAGCCAGCCGGCGCGTGCCAACGCAACCAGCGGTATTTTGTCAGTTGGATTCGAGAAGCGATCGTTGCGCCGGTCAGCTCTCGTCCGCCTAGTGCAAACTGTCCTCGAAAGCCAGGTCGACGACGGCGAGCTTGGACGTCTGCACCGCCACGTATTCGTCGAAGAACTGGCGTGAAACCCACATGACGGAATGACCGCGCTGGCCGACCCAGCCGATGCTGCCAAGCGCCTCGCCATCGTTGAGTTTCCGCGCCAGGTGGGTGCGTGACAGCTTCAGCCAGTGCGCGAATTCGCTGACCGAGATGACGCTGGTCGGTATCCTGTCGAGATGAACGTCCTCCGGATCGATACCGGACATCAGCCAGTCCATGACGATGCCGCCATTGTTCAGCCAGATGAACAACGAGAAAGTCCGCCCAGGCTCCCGCACGCCCTCGCTGGCCAGCAATCCGTCGGCGATGAGCGGCTGCAACCTTGACAGCATGCCGGGTCGATCGAGGAAAGTCGTCAGCCGATGTCCACCGTCTATGCGGTCGAGCGTCCTCAGATGCGCGTGGATCCAGCCGGTGAAGGTTTCGATGGTGCCTTCGGTGACGCGCATGGGGCGGGCGCGGCCGTCACCGCTGGGTGAAATATACTCGGCGACGTTGTAGCGCAGCATCTCCTTGACGAAAGCCTCGGCGGTGTTGCGGCTGGCCACCGAATTGCGACGCACGACCTCGATGAAACGCGCCATCGTCATGTCGGTGCGGCGGTCGTTGGGATCGCGACGGAAATGCAGAGCCAGGCCGACATGGCCGAGGAGCCAGCGCTGCTGGGTGGCAAACACGGCGGCCAGCCGCGGGCTTGTTTCGTAGACATGGATGAGCGCGCGCGACTGTTCCTGCACACTGCGAAGCGCTGCCGGATGACGGGCGATCTCTGCGGCACTCAGCGGCATTTCCTGCGGTACTCCAGGCGATTTTCGAAGAACGGCAATGAAGACTTCCCAGTGTTCGCCGGTTGTGTCCAGTTGCCTATTGGAACAACGAACGATCAAGCGGCGCGTTTGTTGCTAGCTCGTTGCATCGGTTCGGGAAACCCGTCCCAATAATAGTCCGGCCCGCAGCCCTGCGTTGGATAGGCGGCGTTCTGCCGAGCCATGAGGATGGTCTCCACCATATGTCTCCCGGCCTTGGCTGAGCAGGGGCGCCGGCAGGTGATCGGCTCCGGCCGATAATCGAAGGTGAACCGAAGTTCTCGTGTGGACTTTGCAGCGAGGAAGCGGCTACCTATCGCGATGCCTTGACGCAATTTGCCGAGGCCGCGCGGGTGAAATGATGCCGAGAACAATCCGGACACTGACCGCCAGCGAGGTGGAAACGCTCGTCGACTGGGCGGCTGGAGAGGGCTGGAATCCAGGCATCGGCGATGCCGCGGCGTTCCGGACAGCCGATCCCGACGGTTTCATCGGCGCTTTCGTTGGCCAAGAGATGGTGGCCGGCATTTCGGCCGTCGCATACGGCCCGGGCTTCGGCTTCATCGGCCTCTATATCTGCCGCCCCGACCGGCGTGGCGAAGGCCACGGCAAGGCCGTTTGGGATGCCGGCATGGCACGCCTGGGCAACCGTATCATCGGTCTCGACGGCGTGGCCGAGCAGCGGGCCAACTACCAGCGCATGGGCTTCGTGCCCGTCTATGAGACCGTCCGCTACAGCGGTCGCCCCGCCGGATTGCCGGGGGGTGGCGACATATGGCCAGTGACGGCCGGCGACATGGCCAGGATACTCGACTATGATCGCCAGCGTTTCCCGGCGCCGCGGGAAGCCTTCCTCCGGGAGTGGCTGCGGCAGCCCCGGATTGCGCTGCTCTGTGGCGGATCGGCCGGCATTGCTGGCTATGGCGTGGCCCGCCGATGCCGGGAAGGCTTCAAGGTCGGACCGGTGTTTGCCGACAGGACGGACCTTGCCCTGGCGTTGCTGGCGGACCTTGCAGGGGGGATCGGCAACGACACATTGCATATCGACGTGCCGGCCAGCCAGGTTCAATTCACCGCCATGCTTCAGGCCGCCGGCATGGTCCCGGGCTTTGCGACGACACGCATGTACAAGGGCGGCAAACCCGGCAACGCCCCCTCGACAGTTTTCGGCATCACGACGCTCGAGCTGGGATGATCGGGGCCGGCGAAGCCACTGAGGTCATTGTTTTGCCTGGCTGGTCCATGCGACTGGGCCCCATGACGTGATCTAGGGACATGGTGTGCCCTTGCCGGGCGCTGCGTGGCGTGGAGGTTGTCGAATGGCTGGCAGGACGGTTCTGATCGCCGGAGGCGCCGGGGGCATGGGGCTTGCGACCGGACTGCGCCTCGCGGCCGACGGTGAGCGGATCGCGCTTGCCGACCTTGCCGGTCCCAAGCTCGACGCAGCCGTGGCCAAGATTGTCGCGACCGGATCGGATGCGGTGGGTTTGCCGCTCGACATCCGCTCCGTCGCTGCCTGCCGCGACGTGGTGGCCAAGGCCAGAGACTGGGGCGGCGGCATAGATATCCTGGTCAACGCCGCCGGCGTCTGGCTCGAGGGGCCGTCGAGCGGGGTCGAGGAAGATCAGTGGGACCTTGTGCTGGACGTCAATCTCAAGGGAGCGTTCTTCCTGATCTCGGCGGCTGTCCCGCATCTGGCGGCGGCGCAAGGCGTGATCGTCAACATCGCGTCCGACGCCGGGCTCGTCGGCAACAATGGGGCGGCCGTCTATTGCGCCTCGAAGGGCGGACTGGTTCTGCTGACCAAGGCACTCGCGCTGGAACTCGCCCCGCAAGGCATCAGGGTCAACGCCGTTTGCCCCGGCGATACGGCGACGCCGATGATCGAATATCAGGCCAGGACCTATGGTGGGGACGATCCCGACGGCTACAAGCGCCGGCTTCTCGGGCACTATCCGCAAGGGGGCAAAGCAAGGTTCATTCAGGTGGAAGAGATTGCATCCTTCATCCACTACCTCTGCCAACCGGGCGCTGCGCCGATCACCGGGGCCGCGCTGTCGATCGATTTCGGCGTCAGCGCCGGCTATTGAAGAGAGCCTGGGCGGTTTCATCGCGGGTATGATTGCCCGCGTCGGCATGCCGGCATTCCAATCGTGGAGAGGAAATGATCGTGTTCCGCAAATCCCGCAGGGCGTTGGTGACCGGCGTGGGCGCTGCCGATGGCATCGGAATCGCGACCGCGCGTGCGCTTGGCGCGGCCGGCCTTTCGGTCGTCATCACCGCTTCGTCCGCGCGCGTCGAACAGCGGGCCGGGGAACTGCGGGCGGAAGGGCTCGACGTCCGCGCCGTTATGGCCGACCTGACTGTTTCGGGCGATGTCGAGCGCTTGTGCTCGCAGGCCGGCGAAATCGACGTCCTCGTCAACAATGCCGGGATGGGCACGGTCGCGCAGCCGGCGTTGCAGCGGCGGTTTGTCGACCTCAGCGAAAGCGATTGGGACCGCGGCATCGACGTCAGCCTCAAAACCGCGTTCCTGAGCACGCGCGGATTCCTGGCCGGCATGGTGCAGCGCGGCCATGGGCGCGTCGTCAACATGGCTTCGGTGACGGGGCCTTACGTCTCCAATGAAGGCGAGGCCGCCTATTCCGCAGCCAAGGCCGGCATGATCGGGCTGACGCACGCGCTCGCCCTGGAGGTCGGGCGCAGCGGCGTCACGGTCAACGCCGTGGCGCCGGGCTGGATCGCGACCGGCGCATCGACGCCGGAGGAACTCGCCGCTGCCCGCAACACGCCGCTTGGGCGCGCGGGCAGTCCCGACGAAGTCGCCGCCGCCGTGCTGTTTCTGGCGTCGGACGGAGCCAGCTATGTCAACGGCGCCGTTCTCGTCGTGGACGGCGGCAACATCCTGCAGGAACGCAAGGGGTAACTTGCGGAGGAGGGGGCGCAGAGCGAGGGGCGTCGCTTGGCCGCATCGTTGCCGCTTTGAATGGACACAGGTGTACATTCGCGCTAGATATGAGCTTCGCGCTGCCCTGTTCGCTGGTCGGCGATCAATGGCAAAGCGAGTGTCCAGGGGGCGAGTGTCCAGGGGGCGATTTGATGCACAAGCTCGGGCTGCAGACAGGGCGGTCAAGCCTTTACGATGAAGCGACATGTCCGACCGATGACGGCGGCTTCAGCGCATGACGAGACATTATTCGGCGCTGTCGCTCTTCAAGGAGGGCATTGCTGGTCAGACTGGATGGGTGAAGGCCTGGCGCTCACCCGATCCGAAGCCGCGCTATGACGCCATCATCATCGGGGGCGGGGGGCACGGCCTGGCGACGGCCTACTATCTCGCAGAGAATCACGGGGTCACCAACGTGGCCCTGCTGGAGAAGGGCTGGATCGGCGGCGGCAACACCGGCCGCAACACCACCGTGGTGCGCTCCAACTACTTCTATCCTGAAAGCGCTGCGATCTACGGGCTGGCGCACAGCCTCTACAAGACGCTCTCGAAGGATCTGAACTACAACGTGATGTTTTCCGCGCGCGGCATCCTCACACTCGCGCACAGCGAAGCGGCAATGGAAACCGCGGCGCGGTCCGTCAACGCCATCCAGGTCAACGGCATCGATTGCGAACTGTTCTCGGTCGAGGACGTGTGTCGCGTCGTGCCGATCTACAATTTCAGCCCGGACGCCCGCTTCCCGGTCTATGGCGGCACCTGGCAGCCAAGCGGCGGCACCGCCCGCCACGACGCCGTCGCCTGGGGCTATGCGCGCGCGGCAAGCCGCCTTGGTGTCGACATCATCCAGAATTGCGAGATCACCGACTTCATCATCGAAGGGGGTCGGTGCCGCGGTGTCGTCACCTCGCGCGGCGCGATCCGGGCCGAGCGTACGGGCATGGCGGTGGCCGGCCATTCGTCGGTGCTGGCGGCCAAGGCGGGGTTCCGGCTGCCGGTCAATTCCTATGCGCTGCAGGCCTGCGTGTCCGAACCGGTCAAGCCGATCATCGACACAGTGGTGATCTCGCCGGACACGGGCGTCTATGTCAGCCAGTCGGACAAGGGCGAACTGGTGATCGGCGGCGCGCTCGACCGCATCCCTTCCTACGGCCAGCGCGGCAACCTGCCGGTGCTGGAAGGCGTGGTCGCCGGCATGCTCGAAATGTTCCCGATCTTCGGTCAGTTGAAGATGATGCGGCAATGGGCCGGCATCGTCGATGTTGTCCCGGATTCCTCGCCCATCATCGGCGAGTCGCCGCTGCCGGGCCTGTTCCTCAATTGCGGCTGGGGCACGGGCGGCTTCAAGGCAATCCCCGCCGGCGGCACGCTGCTTGCCCATCTGCTTGCCACCGGCCAACACCACGACATCAGCCGGCCCTTCGATCTCGACCGCTTCGCCCGCGGCCGCCTGATCGACGAGGCCGCCGGCTCCGGCATTGCGCATTGAAGGTGTATAAACGATGCAGCTCTTTCCCTGCCCCTTCTGCGGGCCGCGCGAAGAAAGCGAGTTCCACCATGGCGGCGAGGCCGGCAATCTGCGTCCTGACGGCGCCGAGGTGACCGCCGAGCGCTGGGCCGGTTATCTCCACATGCGCGACAATCCGAAGGGGGCGACCCGCGAGATCTGGGTGCATATGACCTGCGGCGAGTTCTTCGCCATGAGCCGCGACAGCGTCAATCACAAGGTGTCAGGCTCTTCCGTGCTAGGCGAAGCGGAGCACGGAAGATGAGTGCTTCCCGTCTCCCCACCGGCGGCAGCGACATCGACCGCAGCCGCCCGCTGAGCTTCACCTTCGACGGCAGGCGCGTCGAGGGTTTTGCCGGCGACACGATCGCCTCCGCCTTGCTCGCCAGCGGCCAGGCCGTGATCGGCCGCAGCTTCAAATACCATCGGCCGCGCGGCATCTGGGCTTCGGCGTCGAGGAGCCCAACGCGCTGGTCGATGTCGAGAGCGCGGCCGGCCGCGTGCCGAATGCGCGCGCGACGACCGTGCAAGCCGCCGACGGCATCACAGTCAGGAGCGTCAACGCTTCGCCCACGGCCGAGACCGACCGCAACGCGGTTCTGGACCGCTTCGCCCGCTTCCTGCCGGCCGCCTTCTACTACAAGACCTTCATGTGGCCGGACTGGCACCTGTTCGAACCGCGCATCCGCGCCATGGCCGGACTTGGCGTCGTCGATCCGGACTGGCAGCCACGCCAGGTCTCGGACCAGATCAACCATCATTGCGACGTCCTGGTGGTCGGCGCCGGGCCTGCCGGCCTTGCCGCGGCGGCCAGCGCGGCGGCGGCCGGGCACTCGGTCGTCCTGGCCGACGACAGGACGCATCCAGGCGGGTCGCTGCGCCACCGCGCCGGCGAAGTCGACGGCGTCGAGGGCAGGGCGTGGGTCGAGGCGACGGTCGCCAGGCTGAAGGGCGCCGGACAGCTGGTGCTGAGCGACACGACCGCCTTCGGCCTTTACGACCACCATCTCGTGGCGCTCAACCAGCGCCATGCCGACGGCAGGCCGGACACGCTGTGGCGCGTGCGGCCCCGCCGCATCGTGCTGGCGACGGGCGCGATCGAACGGCCCGTGCCGTTCGCCAACAACGACCTTCCGGGAATCCTGTCCGCCGATGCGGCGCTCAGCTATCTGCGCCGGCATGGCGTGCTTGTCGGCCGGGACATCGTGGTCGCGACCAACAATGACAGCGCCTATGAGCCGGCCTCGGCGTTGGCCGCGGCCGGCGCCTCGGTGACGGTGGTCGATTGCCGGCGCGACGGCGCTGCGCAGGCGAAGACTGGCATTCGCGTCCTGGGTGGCCGCACGATCGCGGCGGCGCGCGGGCGCAACGCAGTCCAGGGCGTCCAACTGGACGACGGCACGACGCTTGCCGCCGATTGCGTCCTCGTCTCCGGCGGCTGGACTCCCACCGTGCATCTGTTCTCGCAAGCGAAAGGCAAGCTCGCCTGGAGCGACCAGCTTGCGGCCTTCATTCCCAGCGAAGCCATTGACGGGATCGGCGTCGCCGGCGCCGTGGCCGGCACGGTCTCGCTCTCGGATGCCCTGGCCAGCGGCGCCGCGGCCTCCGGCGATTTCGGCTCATCGTCTCCGGCGCTTCGCGGCACGGGAGTGGAAGCAACACTCGGTGTCGTCAGCCTCTGGCCAAAACCCAAGGCCAGCGGTCGCGTCTGGATCGACTACCAGAGCGACGTCACCGCCAAGGATGTCGAGCTAGCCGCGCGGGAGAATTTCGTCTCGGTCGAACATCTGAAGCGCTACACCACGCTCGGCATGGCGACCGACCAGGGCAAGACCTCGAACCTTAACGGCCTGGCGCTGCTGGCCGACATCACCGGGCGCGGCATTCCCGAGGTGGGCACCACGACCTACCGGCCGCCCTTCACGCCTGTCCCCTTCGCCAGCCTAGCCGGTTCGCGCCGGGGCAGCATGCACGCTGCGGTTCGCCGGCTGCCGCTGGAGGCAAACCATCGCGCCTCAGGCGGCGTGTTCCAGGAATATGGCGGCTGGCTGAGGCCTGCCTATTATGGCGGCGGCGAAGCCGGCGCGTCGATCCAGGAGGAGGCGCGACAAGCCCGGCAATCCGTGGCGCTCTTCGACGGCTCGACGCTCGGCAAGATCGAGGTGATCGGCCCGCGCGCGGCCGAATTCGTCGACTTCATCTATTACAACACCATGTCGACCCTGAAGCCGGGCCATTGCCGTTACGGCTTCATGCTGTCGGACAACGGCGTCGTCTTCGATGACGGCGTCCTGGTCCGCCTGGACGAGCATCGCTTCATCGTCTCCTGCTCGTCGTCGCATGTCGCCGCGGTCCATGCGCGGCTCGAGGAATGGCGGCAGGACCGCTTCGGCCGCGATGCGGTCTATATCCACAATGCCACAGCGCAATACGCGACATTGACCGTTTCGGGTCCCAATGCGCGGCAGGTCGTGGAAGCGCTCGAACTGGGCGCAGCACTTGACGATGCCAGCCTGCCGCATATGGCCGTCGCCGCCGGCCGCTTTGCCGGTGATGAGGTGCGCATCGCCAGGGTCTCCTTCACCGGCGACCGCAGCTACGAGATCTCCATCCGCGCCGACCGGGCGGAGGCGCTCTGGGCAAGGATGCAGCACGAGGGCCGCGCTTTTGACGCCGTGCTGCTCGGGCTTGAATCGCTGATGATCCTGCGCGCCGAGAAGGGCTATATCGTCATCGGCAAGGACACCGACGGCACCACCATGCCGCACGATCTGGGCGTCGCCGGACCGCGGACCAAACGCGCCAGCGAGTTCGTCGGCCGGCGCTCGCTTTTCACCGAAGCGGCAAACAGCACGGACCGCAACCAGCTCGTCGGCCTGGCTGTCCGCGAAGGCGAGGCGCCGCTGGCCACCGGCGCGCATGGCGTGGAGAAGCGCGACGGCCGCCGCAGAAGCATCGGCTTCGTCACCTCCAGCTATCAGAGTCCGACCCTGGGACATCCAGTTGCCCTGGCGCTTATCGAACGGGGCGCGGCACGGCACGGCGAAACCATCGACGTTCAACATCTGGGTGTCGTGCGGCAGGCGACGGTCGTCGCGCCTTGCGCCTTCGATCTGGAGGGGAGGCGGCTCCATGCGTAACCTTGCCGAAAAATGGCCGGCGGCGCCCGATTTCGCCACAGCGACGCTGAACAAGGATGGCGTCACCCTGCGGACGGTTGGCGGGCTGAACCAGCTTCTGGTCAGCGGCGACCTCGGGGCCTGGTCGAAGGCGTCAAGGCTTGCCGGCGAAGGCGTCGGCGCCGGAGCGGTTGCCAGTGGCGACAAATATATGGTGCGGATCGCGCGCGATCGCCTTCTCGCGGTCGGCGAACAGCCATTCCCCATCGCGGCCGGCTGGCACGCGGCCGGTTTCGCCGTCACGGTCATGGATGCGGGACTGCATGTGTTCGAGATCGAGGGGCCGGAGCTGAATCGCCTGATCGCCAGGGGCACTGCGCTCGATCCGGGAGCGGCAAGCCGCTCGGCGTCGATCCTTTTCGCCGGCGTCGGCGTTCTGTTCTACCGGTTCGGCAACCCCGAGCGGGCGCGTCTCCATGTCGACCGGGGACTTGCTCCGTATCTGTGGGAATGGCTCGACCAGGCGCAAGTGTTGTAGCGGGAATGGTTTCGGGTCTATCTAGCCGGCGTTCAATCTTGGCCCGTCCGCTATGTTCTCCGATTCCAATGCTGATGAAGTCGTGCGGCGGTCCGGTCTGACCGGCAACACTAAGGTGACGCGCGAGGACTGGATGGACCTCGCGCTGGAGACGTTGATCTCCGAGGGCGTGGAGGCGGTGCGCGTGCTGGCGCTCGGGCAGAAGCTGAACGTCTCCCGTTCCAGCTTCTACTGGTACTTCAAGAGCCGCCAGGACCTGCTCGACCAACTGCTGGACCACTGGCGCAACAACAACACCCGTTTCATCGTCGAACAGGCCGACCGGCCGGCCGCGTCGATCACACAGGCCGTGCTCAACATCTTCGAGTGCTGGCTGGACGAGAAGCTGTTCAATCCGCGGCTGGATTTCGCCGTGCGCGCCTGGTCGCGCCAATCCGCCGAAGTGCACCGGGTCGTCAACGAGGAAGACGACAAGCGCGTCGATGCGATCCGCGCCATGTTCTCCCGGCACGGTTATGCGGACACGGAGGCCTTCGTGCGGGCGCGCGTCCTCTACTTCACGCAGATCGGCTATTACTCTCTCGAGATCGTCGAGCCGGTCAGCAACCGTCTGTTCCTGACCCCGGCCTATTTGCTCACGCATACGGGCAAGGAACCTCGCGCAGGCGAGGTCGAGGCCTTTGCCGAAAAGATGCTGGCGAAAAGCCCCGGCTGACGAGCCTCCATCCGCGAACGATGGCCAGGAGCGGCTCTGTCGCCTATATAGGCGTTTTTTCAGCCTGATCGCCGATCCGTGACCCCTGCCGCCCGTCTGCGAGCTACAATCGAACTTATGGATGAAGTCGACAGCGTTGCGCGTCCCGCCGATGCTGTCGTCTCGGCCTGGTTTCGGGCCCGCCGTTATATCGGCGACACCGACTGTGGCCAGATCCTGGAGCTGCTCTATGCGCTTCTGCGCCACCATGCACGGCTTGGCTGGTGGCTGGCGAGACATGGGCGCGAGGATAGGCCCCGCAACCGGCTGCTCGCATGGCTCACGCTGAAGGAAGCGAAGACGCCCGATCAGATCAAGCGCCTGTTCAACGGGGCGAAATTCGCGCCTGCCATGCTGACGGATCATGAGCACGCGCTGCTCGTCAAATTGCGGGGATGCACGATTGGCCATCCCGACATGCCGGAAGAGGTGCGCCTTGAATGCCCGTCCTGGGCGGCCGATCCCCTGCGGCGCCGTTTCGGGGAAGCGTTCGGCCAGGAGATGGCAGCGCTTCTGACGCCGCCGCCGCTTGATCTGCGCGTCAATCCGATCAAGTCGACGCGCGAGGCCATGCTCAACGCGCTGAAGGATCTCGGCTTGCGGGCGCAGCCGTCGACCCTCGCTCCTTTCGGCATTCGTGTGCTTGAGCGCCCGTCGCTGGCCGGCCTGCCGATGCTGAAGAAAGGCAAGGTCGAGATTCAGGACGAGGGCTCGCAGCTTGTCGCCATGCTGGTCGATGCCCGGCCGGGCGAACGCGTGGTCGATTTCTGCGCCGGAGCCGGCGGCAAGACGCTGGCCATCGCCGCGCAGATGAACAACAAGGGCCATGTCGTCGCCTGCGACGTTATGGAAGGCCGTTTGAAGCGCGGCGCCGAGCGCTTCAGGCAGGCAGGATTGCACAATATCGAGACCAGGCTCCTGGCCGGCGAAACGGACAAGTGGGTCAAGCGCCACAAGGGTGGTTTCGATCGCGTGCTGGTCGACGCGCCATGCAGCGGCACCGGCACATGGCGCCGCAATCCCGATGCACGCTGGCGCGCGCCGGAGGAACAGGGCTTGGACAAGCTCGTGTCGTTGCAAGCCCGGATCCTGGCGAGCGCCGCGCGCCTGGTGAAGCCCGGCGGACGGCTGGTCTACGCGACATGCTCCATGCTGTCCGAGGAGAATGAGGAACAGGTGGCCGCTTTCCTGGCGGTGCATCCTGCCTTTCATGTGGTGCCGCTGAGCGAGGTCGCGCCGCAATTAACGAATTCAGCCCATTGCCACTATCTGTCGCTGACGCCGGCGCGCAACGACACCGACGGCTTCTTTGCCGCCGTCATGCAGCGAGAGGTTTCGCCGCCAGGTTAGATAGGACGATAGGTCGTAAAGGTGTTAGCCTTCAGGCGAAAGGCCGATGCCAAATCTGTTCAGGAAGACCGATGCGGCTGCACTCGGTCGACTCGGTATCTCTTCTCGAATTCCCCCAGCACCATTCCGAGCGTTGCTTCGAACGCAGCCTGGTCAAACATCATCGATTTTTTAGCTTCGTGAAGATACCGCCAATCTACGAAGGCATCTTTGTGTTGGCGCAGAATGTGACGAATGCTGTAGTCCATGTGGAAGAAGTTGGGATGATATGGCACTACCGATCGCTTGAATTCCAGGTCAAGCTTCTCCTGACTTTCGGGCTTTAGATCCTCAAAGAGCTTCAAGAGATCGTGCGATTTGCGAGTTTTTGGCTTGTCGTGATCAAAGACGGACCAAGCTTTGAGGGCCAATTCCATCGCGAGCGCCAACAGCATCGGCTCGACCCCGATGTGCTCACGTCCGCTCGGTTCGGCAAACCTTCCGAATTCGGGAGCAGGAAGACTCCGGGTCTTTCGCAAATTGCTCAGGCGCCTTCGCCGATCCTGATGGCAGTCGTTAGGCGAGCACTCATGGCGGCCTCAATAGTTCATACCGTCTATTGCCGGCCGAACGGAGTTATTGCAAGCAGGCCGCTATTTGAATGTCCGTGGTGGGGCCGTACCACGCTTCGGTGCTGACGCTGCTGTCGATCAGGCAGACTGTACGCTTTCAGGTCCTCGCGGAAGATAGATGAACGGCCGTAATGCGGCGCCAAGGTTGACGGCGAAAGCAGATCTGAGTGTGGCTCAGATCACCATCCGGCAGGTCAGCTATGCTAACGGGTGAGCTACAGAGAGACCACCGCCCCGTTACGCCTCACCTCTTTGGAAAGGGCACGCCCTTGGTGGTGAATCGCTGCCCTCTGCCGATGGGGCGCATCGGTCGCTTCGTGGCGGCAGCCTTGCCGGTTCCGGGCGGCTGGTGAGCGGGCACGAGCTGGTCGGGGCGGGGGCCGATCAGGTCGGCGCGGCCCATCTCCTTCAGGACATCGCGCAGCAGCGGCCAATTGTCGGGGTCGTGGTAGCGCAGGAACGCCTTGTGCAGGCGGCGCTGCCGCCCACCGCGAACGGTCTCGACCTTGTCGGTAGCGCCGCGCCGGACGCCCTTCAGCGTGTTGACGCCGGTGTGGTACATGGCCGTCGCGGTCGCCATGGGCGAAGGCAGGAAGGTCTGCACCTGGTCGGCGCGGTAGCGGTTCTTCTTCAGCCAGAGCGCCAGCTGCAGCATGTCCTCGTCGGTCGTGCCGGGATGCGCGGCGATGAAATACGGAATGAGATAGTATTTCTTGCCGGCTTCCTTGGCGGCTGCGTCGAACATCTCCTTGAAGCGGTCATAGGTGCCGATGCCGGGCTTCATCATCTTGTCGAGCGGCCCGCGCTCGGTGTGCTCTGGCGCGATCTTGAGGTAGCCGCCGACGTGGTGGGTCACCAGTTCCTTGACATATTCCGGGCTCTTGACGGCGAGGTCGTAACGCACGCCGGAGGCGACCATGACCTTCTTGACGCCCTTGACCTCGCGCACCTTGCGGTAGAGCCGGATCAAATCGTCATGCGAGGTGTTGAGGTTGGGGCAGATATCGGGAAACACGCAGGAGGGCAGCCGGCAGGCCGCCTCGATCTTGGGGTCCTTGCAGGCCATCCGGTACATGTTGGCGGTCGGCCCGCCGATATCGGAGATCACGCCGGTGAAGCCCGGGGTCTTGTCGCGGATCTTCTCGATCTCGCGCAGGATCGAGCCCTCGGAGCGGTTCTGGATGATGCGGCCTTCATGCTCGGTGATCGAGCAGAAGGTGCAGCCGCCGAAGCAGCCGCGCATCACGGTCACCGAGAACTTGATCATGTCCCAGGCAGGAATCTTGGCATCGCCATAGGACGGGTGAGGCGCGCGCGCATAGGGCAGGTCGTAGACGGCGTCCATCTCCTCGGAGGTCAGGGGGATGGGCGGCGGATTGAGCCACAGGTCGCGGTCGCCATGGCGCTGGACGAGCGGGCGGGCGTTGCCGGGGTTGGCCTCGCGATGCAGTACGCGCGAGGCCCGGGCATAGGCGTCGCGATCGCCCTCGACCTGGTCGAAGGACGGCAGCCGGATCACGATGTCGCCGGGCTTGCGGCTCGCGCCCTCGTCGGCGGAATCGAGATCGTCGGCGTGCAGTTCCGTAAAATGCTCGGGCACGCGGCGGAAAAGGGCGACGCCTCGGATGCTATCGAGCTGGCGCGGCGTGTCGCCGGCGGCAAGCCGGTTCGCCACCTCGACCACGGCGCGCTCGGCATTGCCGTAGATCAAGAGGTCGGCCTTGGCATCGGCCAGGATCGAGCGGCGCACCTTGTCGGACCAGTAGTCGTAGTGGGCGATGCGGCGCAGCGATGCTTCGATGCCCCCCAGCACGATAGGCACATCCTTGAAGGCCTCGCGGCAGCGCTGCGTATAGACGATCGTGCAGCGGTCCGGCCGCTTGCCGCCCTCGCCGCCGGCGGTATAGGCGTCGTCATGGCGCAGCTTGCGGTCCGACGTATAGCGGTTGACCATGGAATCGAGGTTGCCGCCGGTGACGCCGAAGAACAGCCTCGGCCTGCCCAGCGCCTTGAACGGCTCGGCCGACTGCCAGTCGGGCTGGGAGATGATGCCGACCCGAAACCCCTGGGATTCGAGCAGGCGGCCGATGATCGCCATGCCGAAGCTCGGATGATCGACATAGGCGTCGCCCGTGACCAGCACGATGTCGCATTCATCCCAGCCGAGCGCCGCCATCTCGCCGCGGCTCATCGGCAGGAACGGCGCAGCCCGCCCGAAATGATGCGCGCGGGTGGAGAGCGGAGCGATTTGTTTTTGGGCGCTGGCTATGGTTTCCATCGGCCGACGTATAGGCCGCCGCCAAGGCGAATTCAATTAAGCTCGATTTCAGGCGGGGAAGCATTGGAACGTGCCAGGACACAAGGCCTGGCGACTTCTTAGGTTTTCAGGAGGCCCTGGAGAGGGCTGGTAGCGGGAGAGCGCTACCGCCTTTCCCCCCACTCAGAAACCGCGCGATATTTCCTACGTTGTTAGGCGTGGAGACCTGGATCGGTGTCACAAAGACCAGTGGCAAGCGCAAATCTGAATCGAAGCCGACGCCCGTCTCATGAATGTCGGCCGTTGAGGTCAGCTGTGAGTATTCTCGAAAGCGGACGTCATCGACGCCAACGCAAAGGACGTCGCGCAAGGCATTACGTCGCGGCTTCCTGCTCCATCTCCTTCATGTCCTGAAAGCGGTCGGCGATCCGCGGGTGGAGCCGGCCGCCATCCGCCGCACCAATAGCCACGACGATCTCGTCGGCGGCCGGGCCGTCGGCGATCTGGAAATTGGCGGTGATGAAATGAGAGCGGCGGCCGTTCTCGCTCTTGTGCATCATTGGCAGCGACAGCAGTGCTCCCGGCGCGTTGCGGGTGTTGCAGAATTCGAGATAGGTCGTGCCCCCGACGGCATCGCGGAACACGTTGCCGAAGCGCAGCGTGTGGATCAGGGCCGAGGCGTGCTCGATCTCGCCCGCGACCCCGACGGCCGCGGCCTTGCCGTAGCTTTCGATACGCTCCGCAGGCATAAGCGCCAGCAGGCGATGCGTAAGTTCATGGCCCAGCCGAGGTGCGATAGCCACGATCTCCGGTCGCAGATTATCGACGAAGCCGCGCCCGGCCCATGGATTGCGAAGCACGGCGGCAACGACGATCGACGTCACCGGCCTGGTGCCTGCCTTGCCGCCCTCGATATGCACTTCCTCGATGAAGGTGCAGACTTTTCGCAATTCCATGATTTCGAGCCCTGTTGGTGGAAGCCCAGCCTAGTTAGGCCCGTTGATCAGGTATTCCTCCGGTTCATAGGAAGAATCGGCGTGCACCCAGCTTGGAAGCGATGTAGCGTCGTTATATACGCAACGGCTTAAATTGGCCCATTGCGAGGCGGAAGACCGGGCGTGGACCACAAGTCGCAAATTCTCTCTTTGCGAGACGCCGCCAGCCTCATCAATTCGGGTGGCGATCTCCAGTCGGTGTTGCGCGACCTCGTGATCGCGGCATGCCGTCATGCCAAATGGACGCTTGGCTCAATCATGAGCATCGACGCGCCACATGGCCACGCTTATGTCATCGTGCGCCATGACCCGACGCTCATCCAGCGCACCTTGCCGGACCGCTGGGAACTCGCGACCAGTCCTTCGATCGTGGCGCTCAATCGCAACGAGCCCGTCTACATCAGGGACGCGCGGGTGTCCGAGGAGTTTCCAGGCTATCGCCGCGAGGCGTTCGAGCGCGACTACCGCAGCGTGCTCGTCATGCCGATGAACTGTGTCGACGAGGACGGCCGGCCGATGGTGCTGACCGTCGTCTCGCGCGAGATCACCGAAGTGAGCGCCGAGGATATCGCCTTCATCGGTATGATCGTGCATCTGGGCGAGATCGCGGTGGAGAAGCAGCACCGCCTGCGCCAGGAAAAGCAGGCTGGCGAGCGCCTGCAGCGCGCCTTGGTTGCACACACTTCGCTTTTGCAGCAGGCCCTGTCCGAAGCATCGGTGGCCGCGCTCGCTGACAAGGTCGGCGAACTGCTGCCCAATCCGGTCGTGGTCATCGATTTCCATGCCAATCTGGTCGTGGCGGGCCGCTCGCCGAGCGAAGCGCATTTCGATGCCGCGGCCTGGCAACAGGCCGTCGCCGGCCCGCTCAACCGGCAGATGTTCAAGGCGGCGCGCGGCGCCTCCGAGGCCCGGCAGAGCGAGACACTGTTCATTGATGACGGCAAGCACCGGTTCAGGCTTTCGGTGCGTATCGAGCCGCTCACCGTCGACGGTGAAGTCGTTGGCGCGCTTTTGATTTTTCCAACGCCGCGGGAGTCCGGACAGCTCGATCAGATGCTGCTCGACAGCACAAAATTCGCGCTCAGCGTGCAGATGATGCGCAGCTTCGTCCGCTTCCGTTTCGAGACCCGGTCGTTGACCGAGCTTTTCCTGGAAGTGGTGGAAGGGCGCTGGCGCGACGAGGCCGATATCGTCAACCGGGCGCGCCGGTTGGGCGTGAACCTGGCCGCGTCCCACAAAATGGTTGTGGTGGACTACGCCGACGAAGCGAAGAACGCCGGCGGTGGTCTTGCCGATCCTCATCACGCGCTTGCGCGGCTTTTGCAGCAGGCCGGCATCGCCGGCACGGTCGTGGCTGTCGAGGGCGGTCTTGTCTGCCTCGTCGAGGCCGACACAGGACAGGATGACAGCCGCCTCGGCAAGTTGCCGACCAGGATAGTCGAGGAGCTCGGCCGCTATTTCGAGCGCGAGCCGGCGGTCCTGGTTTCGGAGGTCTGCTCTACGCTTGCGGACTATCCCACTGCCTGGGAACGATGCCACCGCATGATCCGCATCGGCCGCTCCTTCGGCAGGACCGGCGTTTTCGCCGGCCAGGATTTCGGTCCGCTGCCGATGCTGGTCGCCGCCGCCGACGTTCCCGACGTGCGCAACTTCGTCGACAAAAGCGTCGGTGCCCTGATCGCGCATGACCGCGAGCACGGCACGCCCTATCTCGACACGCTGTTTGCGTATCTGCGCGAAGGCTGTCGCAGCCAAGCCTGCGCCGACGCAATCGGCCTTCACGTCACCACCTTGCGCTATCGCCTGTCGCGCATGGAGGAACTGTTCGGCATCAGGCTCGACACACCCGAACAGCGGTTCGCGGTCGAGCTCGCGATCCGCCTCAGCGGCATCATCGACAGCCGCGTTCCGGCCCTGCGCTAAGCCTCCTAATCTCAGCACGCCTTTGCCGTTCACGGCCGGCACGGTCCTGCCGCACCCGGGCTTGCTCGGGATGGCAGCAGCCTGTCGTGATCTCTTTCCTATAGATCGGAGGAAGAACCGGCGTAGGTCCCTGCCTAGCTTGCATCCAACGATGTGGAGGAAGGCAATGGCGGACGCGGTGGCACAAAGGACGATCGACCCGATCGCCTTGCGTCGTGCCTTCGGCACCTTCGTCACCGGCGTCACCGTCATCACCACGCGCGACAGCGACGGCAATCCGCGCGGCATGACAGCCAACTCCTTCACCTCGGTCTCGCTCGACCCCCCGCTGCTTCTGGTTTGCGTCGGCAAGTCGGCAGCGAGCTTTCCGGCGTTCAACGAAACAACCGCCTTCGCGGTCAATTTCCTGCATGAAGGCCAGGCGGAAATCTCGTCCGTGTTCGCCTCGAAGGCGGTCGACAAATTCCAGTCGGTCAACCACGAGCGCGCTCACACCGGCGCGCCGGTGCTTACCGACAGCCTGACATGGTTCGACTGCAGCGTTCACAACCGCATCGAGGCCGGCGACCACATCATCCTGATCGGCCAGGTCCAGGCTTTCGGCACCAGCCCGTCGGCGCCGCTCGGCTTCTGCCGTGGCCGCTACGCCAGCGTGAAGGATCCGCTGCCGGCCGGCTGGCTGGCCTCGCAGGACATGATCATCGGCTATCTGGTCGAGGCGGGGAACCGCATCCTGCTGCGCGGCAACGGCAAGGACGGATGGGTGCTGCCCACGGCGCGGCGGCGCAAGGCCGACAGCAAGCTGGTGCTCGACGGTGGTGAGGCGCTGAGCCTCGTTCCCGAAAACACCTTCCTCTATTCGGTCTTCGATGTCGCCGACAGCGACCCCGGCTATCTGATCTATCGCGCCGAGCTCAGCCGCGAGAGTGCTGAAGCGGCACTCCCGGATGGCCATGCCTTCTTCGCCGTCGATGCGCTGCCCTATGAGCAGATCGCCACGCACGAGCTGCGCGCCATGCTGCGCCGCTATGCGCGCGAACGTCAGGACAAGCGCTTCGGCATCTACATGGACACCGGCGACGGCGGCCGCGTCGCCATGATCGACGGCCAGTCGCAATCGTGGACGCAGGCCGCGTGCGAATGATGATTTCCGTAGGACAGACAGCATGAAAACGACGGTCGGATCGCTCGAAGGCTCGCGCCAGGACCTGTTCATCGACGGCGCGTTCGTGGCGCCGAGGAGCGGGCATTATATCGACAGTTTCGACCCGACCACCGGCAGGCCCTGGTATCAGTTTGCCGAGGCTGGCGCCGAGGATGTCGCCGCCGCCGTCGAAGCCGCGCGTTCGGCATTCGCCAACCCCGCATGGCGGCGCATGACCCAGACCGACCGCGGCAAGCTTGTCCGTCGGCTGGCGGAACTGGTGCTGGAAAACGCCGACGAGCTGGCGCTGATCGAGACGCACGACAACGGCAAGCTGCTCAAGGAAATGCGCGCGCAGATGCGCGCCATGCCCGACAGCTACACCTATTTCGCCGGCATGGCCGACAAGCTGCTCGGCGACACGATCCCAGTCAACAAGCTAGACATGCTGAACTTCAATTTGCGCGAGCCGATCGGGGTCGTCGGCATGATCACGCCGTGGAACTCGCCGCTGATGCTGCTCACCGGCACGCTGGCGCCATGCCTTGCGCTTGGCAACACGGTGGTCATCAAGCCGTCCGAGCATGCTTCGGCCTCGACGTTGGCCCTGGCCGAATTGATCATGGAGGCCGGCTTTCCCGCCGGCGTCGTCAACGTCGTGACCGGCACGGGCGCCGTGGCCGGCGACGCGCTGACCCGTCATCCCGGCATCGCCAAATTGGTCTTCACCGGTTCGACCGGAACCGGGCGTCGCATTGCCGCCAATGCGGCGCAGAACCTTATCCCCTGCTCGATGGAACTCGGAGGCAAGTCACCGCATGTCGTCTTCGGCGACGTCGACATCGAGCATGCCGTGAACGGTGTGGTATCCGGCGTCTTCGCGGCAGCGGGGCAGACATGCGTCGCCGGCTCGCGCTGCTTCGTCGAGGCAAGTGCTTATGAGCCCTTCGTCGAGGCGCTGGTTGAGCGCACCCGGCGCGTGCGCGTCGGTCTGCCGATGCTGGAGGATACCGATATCGGCCCGTTGGCGCTGTCGGCGCAGCTTGCCAAGGTGGAAAACTATATCGCCTCGGGCGTACGCCAGGGCGCCAGGATCGCGACCGGCGGCAACCGCCCGCAGGCGGACGAACTCGCCGGCGGCTGGTATTTCGAGCCGACAGTGATGACCGACGCTGACAATAGCATGGAGTTCATGCAAGAGGAGCTTTTCGGCCCCGTCGTCGGCGTCATCCCGTTCTCGTCGGAGGACGAGATGATCCGGCTCGCCAACGACACACGCTACGGGCTCGCCTCCGGCATCTGGACCCGCGACATCAACCGCGCGCTGCGCTTTGCCAAAAATGTCGAGGCCGGCACGGTCTGGATCAACACGTATCGCGCCTCCTCTTTCATGTCCGCCAATGGCGGCTTCAAGGAGAGCGGCTACGGCCGGCGCGGCGGCTTCGACGCCATGGAGGAGTTCTCGCGGCTGAAGAACGTCGTCATCGACTATTCGGGCGCCATGCAGGACCCGTTCGTCATCCGCCTTCGCTGAACATACCCGACGCAACGACCGGGAGAGACCGACATGAAATTCGCCGTATCGCTGACCATGGAGCGCTTCTCGCCCGACAACCCGATGGAGCGGGTGAAGAGCAATCTGCTCGAACTCGCGCGCATGGCCGACGAGGGCGGCTTCGAGACGCTGTGGACGGCGGAGCACCATACGATCGAATGCACCATCTCGCCCAACCCGCTGATGACGCTGACCTGGCTTGCCCAGCACACAGAGCAGATCAGGCTCGGCACCTCGACGCTGGTCGCGCCCTATTGGAGCCCGATCCGCCTGGCGGGCGAGGCCGCACTTTGCGACCACTTGACCGGCGGGCGGCTGGAATTCGGCATCGCGCGTGGCTCCTATCAATACGAGTTCGACCGCATGGCCGGCGGCATGCCGCAGCAGGAAGGCGTTGCCTATCTTAAGGAACTGGTGCCGGCGGTGAAGAAATTGTGGGCCGAGGACTATGCCCATGACGGCCATTACTGGAAATTCCCGTTAGCCGCCGGCGTGCCTAAGCCGCTGCAGAGACCGCATCCGCCGATCTGGGTGGCCGCGCGAGACCCCGGTACATTCGACTGGGCGGTCGGCATCGGCGCCTCGATACTGTCGACGCCCTTGTCGGCGCCGGCGGCCGAGATCGCGGTGCTCGGCGAGAAATTCCGCAAGGCCGTCGCCGATCATCCGGAAGTGCCCCGTCCGCGGCTGATGATGCAGCGCCGTACCTGCGTCTACGAAAGGGAACAGGATTGGGAGGTGGCCGTCGGCCGTGCCATCGACTACGGCCGCGCCTTCGAGAACCTGTTCCAGAACATTGGCACGGTTAAAAACGGTTATCCAGAAGCGGTGCCCTACGAGAGCGTCAAGGGCAAGGACAACTACAATCCCGAAAACATCCGCCGCAACCTCATGTTCGGCACGCCGGACGAGGTGATCGAGAAGCTGCTCGACTATGAGGCGGCGGGCGTCGACCAGTACTGTCTCGGCTTGACGTTCAACCTGCCGTTCGAGCTGCAGAAGAAGACCATCAAATTGTGGGTCGACGAGGTGATGCCGGTCTTTGCCGCGCGTGAGCGTGATGCAGCGCGCCAAGCGGCGAGGGCGTGATCATGGCCCGTTCCGGCCAGCTCGATGTCGAAGGCGTGCTGCTTAACTGGCGCCTCGAGGGGGAGGGCGGCGCGCCGCTGATCTGCATCCACGGCGTCGGCTCCTATCTCGAAGCCTGGAGTGGCGTGACCAACCGGCTCAAGGATCGCTTCGCGGTGCTGACTTTCGACCTGCGCGGCCATGGCCGCTCCAGCCGGGTAAAGGGCCGCTACGAGATCGACGACTTCGTCGGCGAGACATTGGCGCTGGCCGACCACCTGGGGTTTTCCACCTTCAATCTGGCCGGATTTTCCCTGGGCGGTCTGATCGCGCAGCGGCTAGCGCTGACGCATGCCGAGCGGCTGGAAAAACTCGTGCTGTTGTCAACCGTCGCCGGCCGCACCCCGGAAGAGCGGCAGGCGGTGCGCGGCCGGCTGGCGGCGCTGATGACGAGCGACGCCTCAGCGCACCACGCCGCCTCGCTGTCGCGCTGGTTGACTGAGGATTTTCAGGACACCAACCCCGGGATCATCGCGGAACTGCATCGGCGTGACGCCGAGAATGATCGTGACTGCTACGCCGCCGCCTACCGGGTTCTCGCCGAAACCGACTACGGCGGCATCCTCGACCGCATCAACTGTCCGACGCTGATCGTGACCGGCGAGAACGACCAAGGCTCCAGCCCGCGCATGGCGAGGCTGATGCACGAGCAGGTGCAGGGGTCCGAGCTCGCAATCCTGCCCGGGCTTCGCCACTCGATCCTCATCGAGGCGCCGGCGCTTGTCGCTGAAACGATGGCTGGCTTCCTGCTCAGCGCCGGCCGCGGCAGAAGAGCCATCGCGCATGGGTAGCGGTCTTCGCGGAGCGGGAAGGGCCGGCTTGCCAAGCGGCACTTGGCCGAAAATACGCAGAAGCTTTCCCCGTGAGCGAGGGAAGGATGACGGCAAACACCCCGCGTGGCGGCGGAAGACTGGACGGCCAGGGCATCGCTAAACTCGCAAGCCGTCCGCCGACCTCGTCGGCAAGGAATTGCGAGATCATGACCGGCTGAATGGCCATGACCGCATGGGACTGAACAAAGAACAAGGGAACACATGAAAATGACATTCTGGAACAGACGACAGCTGACGATGGCCGCACTCACACTTGTGCTGGGTGCCTATCCGGCCCATGCCGGCGCGGTGCTCGACCGCGTGACCGCCGCGGGCACGCTCAAGGTGGCTACCGACGCCAACTGGGCGCCGCAATCCTTCATGAACGCCAACAACGAGTTGGACGGCTTCGACGTCGATGTGGCCAAGGAAATCGGCAAGCGTCTCGGCATAAAGGTCGACTTCGTCACGCCGGGCTGGGACATCATCACCGCCGGCAACTGGGCGGGCCGCTGGGACATGCATGTCGGCTCGATGACGCCGACCAAGAAGCGCGCCGAGATCTTCGATTTTCCGGCCGTCTACTACTACACGCCCGCGGCGGTCGCCGTGCACAAGGACAGCAAGGCTAAGACGCTCGCCGATCTCGACGGCAAGGTGGTCGGCGCTACCAGCACCTCCACCTTCGAAGCGTATGCCAAGAAGGACCTGACGCTCGATGCGGCCGGCGCACCGCCATTCGAATACAAGCTGAACCCGAAGGAAGTCCATTCCTACGAGAACTCGACCACCGCCTTCGACGACCTGCGTCTCGGCGACGGCGTGCGCCTGGACGCGGTGGTGTCGTCGCTGCCTTCGATCCTGGATGCCATAAAGGCAGGTTATCCGATCAAGCAGTTGGGCGAACCGGTGTTCTACGAGCCGCTGGCGATCGCCATCGAGCATGGCGATCCGGAGCTGTCGGCCAAGATCGCCGACGCCGTGAAGGCGATGAAGGCGGATGGCACGCTGAGCAAGCTTTCGGAAAAGTGGTACGGGCAGGATTACTCGAAGACGAACTGATCTTTCCAAAGGCGGCCTGCCACTCGCGGGCCGCCGAACCACCGGTGCTCAAAGATGCTCTATCCGGATACCGTCGAGGCCGAAGTCCTAGTTCACAAGCCCTGGTTCGTGGGGACCATGTTTGGCGTCGTCCTGATGGCCTTCATGGCGTTCAACCTATCGGGCACCGGCTTGGCCGAACTGATGCGCCCGGTAATCGGCGACCCCTCGACGAGCGGCCTCTACGGGCGATTCGCCATCGGCTTTACCATCGCGGTGATCTTCACGCTGAACGTCGTGCTAATCGGCTTCGCGCCGCTCAAGCTGCAGATCGGCATCGTCTGGCTGGAACTGCTGCTGTTGTTCATCGCCTTCTTCGAGACATTCCACCTCAGCCTGCCGTTCATTCGCGAGAAGCTTCCGTTCCTGGTCAGCCAGGGCGTCGTCACCACGCTCTATGTCTCGGCGATTTCCATCGTCATCGCTTCGGCCATCGCGGTGGCTGGCGCGGTTGCCAAGCTCTCCAACAATGGCTTCGCTTATGCCATCGCCAGCTTCTACACCTCGTTCTTCCGGGGCCTGCCGCTCTTGATGCAGGTTTATCTGATCTATCTCGGGCTGCCGCAGCTCGGCTTCGTCATCAATGCCGTGCCTGCCGGCATCCTGGCGCTGTCGCTGTGTTACGGCGCCTACATGACCGAGATCTTCCGCTCCGGCATCCAGAGCATCGATCGCGGCCAGTGGGAGGCCTCGCGCTCCATGGGGTTCGGCTTTGCCCTGACCATGCGCCGCATCATCCTGCCGCAGGCATTGCCGGTTATCATTCCGCCAACCGGCAACCAGTTCATCTCGATGCTGAAGGATTCCTCGCTGGTCTCCGTGATCGGCGTTTGGGAGCTGATGTTCCTGGCGCGCACGCTCGGACAGAAGACCTTCCAGCACATGGAGATGCTGATCTCCGCAGCCATGATCTACTGGGTGCTGTCGATCTGCCTCGAGTTGATCCAGTCCCGCGTCGAACGGCACTATGCCAGGAGCAAGGTGCGATGAGCGCTCAAGCCATCATTGAAGCCAGGGCCGTTTCCAAATGGTACGGGCACTTCCATGCGCTGAAGGGCATCAACCTGACGGTCCACAAGGGCGAACGCATCGTCATTTGCGGGCCTTCCGGTTCGGGCAAGTCGACGCTGATCCGCTGCTTCAACCGCCTCGAAGCGCATCAGGAGGGCGAAATCGTCGTCAACGGCGTCGCGCTGCATGGCAGGATGAGCAACGTCGCCGCCGTGCGCTCCAACATCGGCATGGTCTTCCAGCATTTCAATCTGTTTCCTCATATGACGGTGCTGATGAACTGCATGGCCGGTCCGATGTGGGTCAAAGGTGTACCCGCCGTGGAGGCGCGCCAGACCGCCCTCCAGTTCCTGGAGCGGGTCCGGATTCCCGAGCAGGCTAACAAGTTTCCCGTCCAGCTTTCCGGCGGCCAGCAGCAGCGCGTGGCGATCGCGCGCAGCCTGTGCATGAAGCCCGATGTCATGCTGTTCGACGAGCCGACCTCCGCGCTCGACCCGGAAATGGTCTCCGAGGTGCTGGAGACGATGACGGGGCTGGCGCGCGATGGCATGACAATGGTGTGCGTGACGCATGAGATGGGCTTCGCCCGTGCCGTGGCCGACCGCGTCATTTTCATGGACGCCGGACAAATCGTCGAGGAGGGCACGCCCGACGCGTTCTTCGGCAACCCGCGTCATGATCGGACCAAGTTGTTCCTCAGCCAGATCCTGAAGCATTAGCGATCCAGGAAAGACTGCCTTTCGCCTTAGCTTTCGAAGAAGCGGACAGTCAGCTGCCGGCCCCAAAGACGACATGGTGGCTTTGCGCCTCAAGTTCGGTCATGGGGGCACGGACATTTAACACGTGAAGCGGACATAGAATGCCAATCATCGAAGCAAATCCGCGGGCGCTGCTCATGCCGGCTCGGCGCAACTTTTCGGCGAATGCGGCTATAGTCGCATTATTTACGAAGCCAAGGACCTTCACGTTCCTTTCGATCCGATGAATGGACCCGAGATGCTCGTGCTGGACCGTGCAAACTTTCTGATGACAGACCATCAATCATATATGATATTTCAAAATCCAAAGCAGAATCGAGCTTCTTGCGTATGCAGCATTTGGAGCGCCGCTGGAGGACATATGAGCGGAGACCAACACCAGACCAGCTACCCTTCCGTTCTGCTGCATATCGGTGGCGAGTGGCGGGCTGCCGATAGCGGGCGGATTGGCGAAGTTCTGAACCCGGCCACGCAGGATGTGATTGGTTATTACGCGCATGCGGGCATCCTCGATCTCGACCTTGCCCTGGCCGCCGCTGAGCATGGATTCCAATCATGGAAGCGGGTTTCCGCTTTCGAGCGATGCCGCGTGATGCGGCGGGCGGCAGAAATCCTGCGCCAGCGCTGCGATCAAATCGCTACCTGGATGACGATCGAGCAAGGCAAGCCTATTGCCGAGGCGAGAGCAGAGGTCATGGCAGGCGCGGACATCATCGAATGGTTCGCCGAGGAGGGCAGGCGAAGCTACGGTCGCGTCATTCCTGCCAGGGTTCCCGCAGTGCGGCAGCTGACAGTAAAGGAACCGGTCGGCGTTGTGGTAGCGTTCACCCCGTGGAATTTTCCGATCAACCAGGCCGTGCGAAAGATTTCTGCAGCTCTGGCAGCCGGGTGTTCCATTGTTCTAAAGGCACCGGAAGAGACCCCAGCCGCACCTGCAGAGCTGGTCCGTGCCTTTGTGGACGCGGGGCTACCAGCCGGGGCTCTAAATCTTGTCTACGGGACCCCGGGAGAAATCTCCAACCACCTTATCGCGAGTCCCGTTGTCCGCAAGATATCGTTCACGGGCTCAACAGCGGTTGGCAAGCAACTGGCAGCGCTCGCAGGCGTGCATATGAAGCGCGCTACAATGGAGCTCGGCGGCCATACCCCGGTTGTCGTCTTGCGAGATGCGAACGTTGACGCGGCAGCCCGCATCACGGCAGCAGCCAAATTCCGCAATGCCGGGCAGGTCTGCGTCTCTCCCACGCGCTTCTTGATCGAGGAGCCTGTCTATGACCGCTTCGTGGATACCTTCCACCAGGCGACGAAGTCGGTGAAGGTAGGCAGCGGCCTCGAACCGGAAACCACGATGGGGCCGCTGGCCAACGCGAGACGGATCGAAGCGATTGACGGAATGGTTCATGACGCGATCCAGTCCGGCGCCGAGCTCGTCGCGGGTGGACAGGTGGTCGGAAATCGCGGCTATTTCTACGAGCCGACCATACTGTCGCGGGTTCCCACTGCCGCCCGGGTGATGAATGAGGAGCCCTTTGGCCCCGTTGCGCTGATGGTGCCGCTTCCGTCGCTGGAGGCGATAATCGCCGAGGCCAACCGTCTCAATTTCGGTCTGGCCTCATATGCCTTCACTCGCTCGGCCGCGGCGGTGAACCGTCTGACTGATGAAATCGCCGCTGGAATGTTATCGGTGAACCATACGGGATTGGCACTTCCCGAAGTGCCCTTCGGCGGTATCAACGACTCGGGCAACGGTACCGAGGGCGGGGCCGATGCCCTCGAGCCTTACTTGAACACCAAATTCGTCACCCATCGTTCAGATGCATAATCGGCCAGCTCGAAAACGCAAGGGCAGGGCTGGCTAGGTCGCTTTCCGACCAAACTGAGGCTTTTGGAATTCGTCGCACTATTTTGGAATTTGCTGCTGGGAGGCCGGGCGCCCGGCGTCGCTCGCGTGACCCGAAACGTCCTGCAACGGTTTCTCGACCTGGTCTCCGCCGGGCGCATTCGATTGACTGCCGCCATTGGAAAAGTGCGGAAGGCCGGAGTCACCTTCGGGCCTTTCTGCACCGTCGATCGCGTTTAATCAGGACTGAGGAACGGGTGGGTTCAGGGCTCTGTGATAGCGTGCTGCGCCGATCGCGCCTGGTGCGATGGCCGCTTTGACAGCCGTCGCAACATCGACGACTGCTGCCGGCGTGAAAGCGTCATAGTAGCGCTGGTTCTTCCGTCCGATCGCGTGCTCTGCGCTAAAGCTTCCTCCAAACTCCTCGACGGCGATCCGGTATACCCGATCCCTGAGTTCCCGTTCGAAGTTAGGGTCGAGTGGTTGCCCACCCACGGAAGGAACGACGAGATTGAAGTGCACGCCGCCGTCGCCGAGATGGCCGAAGTCGCAGACCCGGATGTCGGGCAGGTCCTTGCCCAAATCCTTACGCATCCGCGCCAGGAAGGGCATCAAGTCGCTGCGCCGGAATGCAAGATCGAAAGCGACGAGATTGCCTGCGAGCCTGACTGCTTCCGATATTGTATGCCGCAGGCGCCAGATCTCTTCGGGTGGTCCGAACACCGCATCCTCAATCAATCCAGTTTCCCACACGCGAGCGATGGACTGCTCGAGCATTTCGGAGATCGGAAGTTCATCTTCTCTTGGATCCCAGTTCCTGGTGATCTCGCAGAGGATAGAATAGTCCGGCACAGTACGTCCGCTGAATGGGCTCCGGATCGTCGGCTGGTGGGCGATCGTTTCCACGATCGATTCCCGAGACATGCCTTCGAAGGCAGACAAGAATGGACCAATATCATCTTCCAGCGCCAGGAGCAGCGGCAACATGCTTTCTCCATTGGAGGGAACCAGTATCGCTACCGCACTCTGTCGCGGCCGGCGCTCCAGGCTCAAAACCGCTTCTGTTATGACGCCGAACGCTCCGGCGCTGCCGATGAAAATGTGTTTCCAATCGACGCCGACGTTATTCTTTCGAAGATGCGACGACAGATCGAGCACCGTGCCTTCGCCGTCCGCCAGCACTACCGTGGCTCCCAGGGTGTTGCGGCGTACATCGCCATATTTCAGGAAGCGGCTACCACCCGTGTTGGTCGAGAGCATGCCGCCAACCTGAGGATCGGAACCGAGATCAATGGGAAAGAACAAGCCATGGGGCTCCAGCCTCGCGTTGAGCTCCGAAAGCCGCAAGCCCGCTCCGCAGTGCACAGAGCGATTCTCGAGATCAAGTTCCCATGGGGCAACCAGCAATTCGACGCTCATGACGGCCTGGGTGCCGGTGGCATCAGGGGTCGAAGCCCCGACAACACCGGTGTTGCCGGCCTGAGGCACGATGTGGATCTTGTGCCTGACACAATAGGCGACCGCAGCCGACGCGTCGGCTGTCGTTCTCGGACGCATCACGAAGGCGGCGCGCCCGCCGCTGTGGCGCGCGCCGGCCTCGTAGCCCGCCATGTCGCTGCCGATCAGGACTGAGCGTTCCCCCAAAAGCGCACGCAATGCGGCAACATGGTCGGAGGTTCGGGCCAGATCCGTCATCAGCGAGTCGCCTTTTGAAACTGCGGGTTATGCGCCGTCCCCAGCCCAATAGACCGTGGTTTGCCGAACACGTCGACAGGGACGCCCGGCACTTCCATGCGCAGACTGAGTAACGTGCCCCTGGAGCGACTTCCTGACCCCTGGCCGGAAAGTGACGTTATGAAGAGGGTGCTCAGATCGGGCCCGCCGAAACATGGCATTGTGGGCGAGGAGACGGGTAGGTCAATTGTCCTGACAAGGACACCATCCGGCGAAAATCCATTAAGCACACCAGCTGTAACGCCGGCGCTCCAATAGACGCCGTTCTGATCCGTCGCGGCTCCATCGGGAAGCCCAGCCGTAGCGTCGGGCTCGGCCAGCGTCCGGCGATTGGACAGCGTGCCGTCGGCGATGTTGAAATCGAAAGTTTGGATGTAGGGCGCGCGGGAATCGGCGTGGTACATCGTGCGGCCATCCGGGCTCCAGGCTAGTCCGTTCGAGACATGCAGCCCATTCAGCACTTTGCTGCAGGAACCGTCCGGCGCGATTCTGTAAAGGCTGCCAGTTGGTGCGCGAGGCATGGCGTCATGCATGCTGCCGACCCAGAAGCTGCCGTCCGGACCAACCTTGCCGTCGTTCAGGCGATTGACGTCTAGGTCGGGCTCGGGGTGGACAATGAATTCAAGATCTCCGCTCGAGGGATCCCACATATGAACGCCGCTGCGCAGGGCAACGATCAGCTTGCCATGATCCGCCAGACCAAGGCTGCCAACCATCGATGGCATGCCGTACGTGGTGACTCGCCGACTGCGTGGGTCAAGGCTGTAAATAGCAGGTTTCGGAATATCGACGAACCACAGGACGTCACGCGCCCGATCCCAGACCGGGCTCTCACCGATTTCCAATGAAAAATCTATGCACCGTTCAATCATCGTCGTTCTGAGCAATTCTCATCAGTCGCACTGCCTTTTGATATAGCAAAAAAGGGATATATGTCGACAAGATATTCGCTCTAGGGTGGAATGTTGAGTGAAATTTCCCGCGGCGGCTGGGTCAAGCAAAGCTTTAAGAAAGTGGGATTTCGGAAAAAGCCAGTCAAAACAGCATGTTGCTATGATCGACCGGAGCGGGGTTGACAAGGTCCCTGTGCGTGGTGGATCATATATCAAAAATACGAATACGTTGGGAATATAGCAAGGGGAGAGATGTGATGACTATTCCGAAAAACGTCAGTGGGCTGGTCGCGTCAGCCCGCGTTGCGATTCTTGCCGCGGGGGTTGCCGCCGGCCTTGGCGCGACGGCCAGCGCTCAGGGTGACGAACAGCCGCTAATTATCGCGCGCAACCTCGCCGTCAACTCGCTGGATCCAGCCAGGACAAGCTGCGACACATGCAATATCTACATGGCGGCCGTATACGACACGGTCGTTCGACTGGGGCAAGACAACAAAACCGTCGAGCCTGGGCTGGCCGAACGCTGGGAGGTGAACGGTGACAGCACGGTCTTCACATTTCATCTTAATGCCAAGGCGGTGTTTGCAGACGGTTCTCCCGTCGAAGCCAAGGACGTCAAGTGGTCGTGGGAGCGCTTGACCAATCTGCAAGGCGGCATGTCCTGGCTGTTCGAGCAGGTTAAGTCGATCGAGACGCCCGACAGCCACACTGTCGTGGTCACTTTGAGCCAGCCGGATTCGGAATTCCTCGGCAAAGTCATCGCTCCCTACTCGGGTGTGGTCAACAGCAAGGTCGCCTCGCAGCACGGGGCCAAGACCTCAAAGGAGGAGGCTGCTACAGATACGGCCGAACCATGGTTTCTCGCCAATTCGGCCGGAAGCGGCCCTTACGTTCTGGCCGCCTATGCTCCCGACAGCGAACTGCGTCTGAAGCGCAACGATCACTACTGGAACAAGCAGGCGGATATCGGCGAGGTCGTGATTCGGCAGGTCAAAGACTCCGTCGCGCAGGCGCAATCACTTATGAGCGGTGCGGTCGACATCGCCACGGAAGTGTCCCCGGACACAGCGAAAACTATCAGCGCACCCGACGTGACCGTGCAGACTGTTCCGTCCTACCAGTTCCTCTACCTGGCACTTAGCCCGGGAGCCAAGGGCAATCCGCCTCTGTCGGTTCCTGTCAGACAGGCCATCGGCTATGCGATCGACTACAAAAAGCTTATCGACTTCACGATCGGCGGAGCAGGTCAGCTCGTGCCTGTGGCTATCCCCAATGGATTCCCTGGCGCCGACGGGCTGCCGGCACCCGAATACAACGTCAAGAAGGCCAAGGAACTGCTGGCCTCGGCCGGATTGAAGGATGGCTTCACCATGGAAGCCGTGTTCCCGAACGAGAACTATTATGGCGTCGACATGTCGACGCTGATGCAGTTCGTCCAGCAGGAACTGGCCAAAGTGAGCATTCAGCTGCAGCTCAAGCCCGTCACCTTCCCGGTCTGGCTGCAGACAGTCAAGGGCGAGGGCACGCCGCTAACAGCCTCCTTCTACGGGCCTGACTATTTCGGCACCGATCAATATGTCCGCACCTTTGCGATGATGCCGGGCACGAGATGGTATACGCGCTCGGGCGCCGAGCGGGTCCAGGGAATGGCAAATCCGAAGGAGAAGGAATTGCTCGATAAGGCGCTGGCCTCGCCCGTGGATCAGCGCGATAAGCTTTACCACGAAATCGCTCAGCTGATGATCAAGGATCGCGTCATCATCCCGCTGGTCGGCCCGAATACCGTGCTCGCTTACAACAACAAGGTCGAGGGAATGCGCTACAGCGTCGTTGCGCTCCTTCCGCTCCAGGAGTTGAGGTTCAAGAAGTAGCGCAAGGGAGCCCGGCCAGAAAGTTGTCCACATGAATGCGTACCGCTATGTGCTCAGGCGTCTGGCCGGGCTTCCTTTCCTCCTTCTCGGTGTCGTGACCGTCGCTTTCCTGTTGTCGCAGCTTTCGCCCGCTGAGCCGCTGGCCTCCATCCTTTCGGAACGGCAGCTGAGCAACCCCGAAGCCGTTGCCGCCGCCAAGGCACGATGGGGGCTGGATCGCAGCCCGGTCGAGCAGTACCTCTACTACGTCAAGAATGTATTCGAGGGCGATCTTGGCATCTCCTTTCGCACCAAGCAGCCGGTCATCGAGGACCTTGCGGCGCGCTTGCCGGCGACCATGGAGCTCGTGCTCGCAGCTCTTTTCCTCGGGGTTGGCTCCGGCATCGTTCTAGGGGTCGTCGCGGCACGATTTCGCGACACCGTTGTCGATCAGCTTGTGCGGTTGATAGCATTGTTTGGATCGTCGCTACCCGTGTTCTGGTCCGGCTTGGCGGCACTGTCCATCTTCTCTGTGCAATTGGGTCTTTTGCCCGGGCCTGGGAGGATGAACCCGCGCGCAGCCGCTCTTGATCCCATCACCGGCTTCAATACGATCGACGCCATTCTTCGCGGCAATATGGCCAGTTTTTCCGACGCGGTTACCCATCTCATCCTGCCTGCGGCAGTTCTCGGCTGGGCGACGACCGGGGTCATCTCGCGCCTGGTTCGCGCAAGCATGCTGGATGTTCTGGGGCAGGATTATATCCTCATGGCGAAGGCCAAGGGGTCAAGCGGCTTGCGGATCCTTTTTCATCACGCGCTTCGTAATGCCCTCCTGCCGGCGATTACGGTCATCGGATATTCATTCGCCTACCTCCTGACTGGAGCCGTGCTGACCGAGACGATCTTTTCCTGGCCGGGCGTCGGATCCTATGCGGTGGAGTCGGCGCGCGCGCTCGACTACCCCGCCATCATGGGTGTCACGATGCTCGGCGGGGCGGTGTTTGTGCTGACCAACCTAGCGACCGACCTTGCCTATGTCCTGGTCGATCCGCGCATCAAGCTTCAATAGGATTGGGTGCGACGATGTCAGCTTCCGCTCCACTGATCGCGCGACGCCCACGAACGAAATGGTTCTGGTCCGTTCTGCCGGGCTATTTCGGTTTCACGATCATCAGCTTCTGGATAGTCGCAGCGCTGACCGCGAGGTTCTGGATACCCTATTCTCCATTCGACACGGTTGGGTCACGCCTGACTCCACCGAGCTTTGATCATTTGTTTGGGACCGATGCGCTCGGGCGCGATGTGTTCTCCAGGACCATGGCCGGCGCCCTATACTCCATCCCGATCGCGTTCGTTGTCGTTACCATCGGCGCGTTCATCGGTTGCGTGCTTGGTGCCTTCGCTGGCTTTGTCGGCGGCTGGAGGAGTGCCGTCGTCATGCGGCTCGTCGATATCACTCTTTCGTTTCCCCCAATGCTGCTGGCCATGGCTGTGGCCGCCTCCTTCGGGCCCGGCCTCACGACTGCCGCAGCGGCCATGATCATAGTCTGGTGGCCGCTTTACGCGCGCCTCATGCAGGCGCAGGTCCTGAGTGTGATACGCATGGAGCATGTCGAGGCGGCCATCGCCTCCGGCGTACGCCCTGGACGTCTGCTGCTCCGGCACATCCTCCCGCTTTGCTGGACGCCAATCTTGGTAAACGCGACAATGGATTTTGGGCAGGTCGTGCTGCTGGCCGCATCGCTCAGCTTCATCGGCCTCGGCGCGGCGCCCCCCGCTCCCGAGTGGGGTGCCATGGTCTCCGACGGTGCCGTAAACTATTATTTCTGGTGGATTGCAGCCGCCCCGGGGGTTGCCATTCTGAGCGTCGTGCTTGCGCTGAACTTCATTGGAGACAGAGTGCGCGACATTCTCGACCCCAGGAAGCATCAGTCATGAGCGATATCCTCCTCGACGTCAGGGGTCTCGACATCGCTTTCTTTGGGATGGCCGGGCAACGATCGGTACGCGATGTAAGCCTGACGATTGCGAGAGGCGAAACAGTCAGCATCGTTGGTGAGTCCGGCTCCGGCAAGAGCGTCAGCATGCGGGCGATCATGGGATTGCTTCCGGATTCGGCATACGTATCGGGCTCAGCGAAATTTCTCGGGCAGGAGTTGATTGGTGCATCGACGGCAACCCTTAGGTCTCTGACGGGATCCCGTATTGCGATGATTTTTCAGGATCCTTTGACAGCGCTTAATCCTCTCTTGAGCATCGGCGATCAAATCTCGGAGGCGATCCGCATCCACAATCGGGATGTGTCGCGGCGCGAAGCGCGGGAGCGCGCGCTCCAATTGCTGAGGGACGTCGCCATCCCGTTCCCGGAAAAGCGCCTCGATCAGTATCCGCATGAATTTTCCGGCGGTATGCGTCAGCGTGTTGTGATCGCGATCGCGATCGCCAACAAACCAGATCTGATCATCGCAGACGAGCCTACAACTGCGCTCGACGTCACCGTCCAAGCCGAGGTACTGGACCTTTTGCGCCGGCTCTGCAGGCAGAACGGCACCGGCCTTGCCCTCATTACTCATGATCTCGGCGTGGTGGCCGGCATGGCTGAGCGCGTGTATGTCATGTATGCCGGCTCGATCGTCGAGGCCGCGCTTGTCGATGATATCTTCGAACGCCCGGCGCATCCTTACACCCGAGGGCTGCTCAGATCGCTCCCGAAGATGAAAGACCAGGCAAAGCGCCTCGAAGATATCGGCGGCACGCCTCCGACGGCGGCCTCGCTGCCGACCGGGTGCGCCTTTCATCCGCGATGCTCGTTCGCCACAGATGTATGTCGCAAGGAAACGCCCCGCCTGAATTCATACGGCAGGTCGATTGCGGCATGCCACCTCGGCGGAAGCCTGCCTGCCTTTGAGAAAGAGATCGAAACCGCATGACAATGGACGGCCCAAACCATGCCAGTCCGTCTGCGGACGCGAAAAGTATAGCACCGCCGCTTCTGTCGGTGCGGGAATTGATCAAGGATTTCGCGTCGAGCGGTGTATTCGCACTCGCCGGTTCGAATCCGATCCGTGCGGTCGCGGGGGTCTCGTTCGACGTGTTGAGTGGCGAGACTCTCGGCCTCGTGGGGGAGTCGGGGTGCGGCAAATCCACCTTGACTCGCTGCATCCTGAGGTTGCTTACGCCCACGTCCGGATCTGTCAGCCTGGGAGGTGTCGACCTTGCCGGGCTTGACGCAGAAGCAATGCGGAACCAGCGCAAGCATCTGCAGGTGGTCTTCCAGGATCCCTACGCGTCCTTGCATCCCCGGATGCGGATCGGTGACATAATTGCCGAACCTCTCAGATTGCTGAACCTAAGCCGGCGGGCTTCCGATGACCGGGTGAAGGAGCTTGTCGATCTGGTCAAGCTCAACCGGGAGCACCTCGAACGGTTCCCGCATGAACTGTCAGGGGGGCAAAGGCAGCGCGTCGGAATTGCGCGAGCTTTGTCGGTGAACCCCAAGATGGTGTTGCTTGACGAGCCGGTTTCCGCGCTCGACGTGTCGATTCAGGCGGGAATATTGAACCTTCTGATGGACCTTCAGGAGCGCCTGGGCCACTCCTACCTGTTCGTTGCGCACAACCTGTCGACCGTCAGGCACATTTCTAATCGCGTGGCGGTCATGTATCTCGGCAAGATCATGGAAATCGCTCCCCGCGACCAGCTCTTCGGGGCGCCGCGGCATCCCTATACGGCCGCGCTGCTTTCGGCCGTACCAGTCGCCGATCCCAAAGTCGAACGTCGGCGGCAGCGTATCGTGTTGTCTGGCGAGATACCGAGCCCGGCCGCTCCTCCGAGCGGTTGCCGGTTCCGCACACGCTGCTGGAAGGCAAAAGAGGTCTGCTCGACCACCGAGCCGGAATTGCGCTCCGACGGAGCTTCAACCTTTGCCTGTCATTTTCCACAGGCGAGCTAGCAGGCCGCATGGGCGGAATGATAGGCTAACGACTTACAGCCCGTCTTGCTCCGGCTTTTTCGGCGAGATGGTGCGGTTCGTGATCAATTGCGCACTGCGGCGTCTATGTGAGGCTTTGCATTGACCCTTGTTTCGGCCTCGGAGGAGGATGCCCCCGGTCCCCAGGACGATCTCAACCGGGATAGTCTTTCGGGCCAGATCTACGCGCGGCTCCGCGTGGCCCTTATGACCGGCCAATATGAGCCTGGCAGCAAGCTCAACATTCGCAAGATGGCGGCGAACTACAACATGTCGCCGACTCCGGTTCGCGAGGCGGTCTTCCAGCTTGTTCGAGAAGGTGCGCTTGAACTCAGGCTCGGGCATCAGCCACGCATTCCCGTGCTGAGCATACCCCAGTACATCAACATCCGTGAAACCAGGGCACCCTTGGAACGGCTTGCGGCGGAATTGGGCGCTGTTCGTATCAGCGAGGCCGACATACAGAAGCTGAAGCTTCACCACCGTCGTCACATCGAGTCTGAAAAGACCCTCCGCTACAAGGATGCGCTGGCGGCCAACCAAGAGTTCCATTTCACCATCTATCGCGCCTCGGGCAATGACGTGCTTGTGCGTGTGATCGAGAACCTCTGGCTACTTGCGGGGCCGTTCGTGAACAATCAATATCCGAGCGAGTCTGCATCGATGGCTCGGGTCCATCCGCACGATCTCATCATCGATGCGCTTGTGCGCAGGTCTCCGGCGGAGGCGGGCGAGCTTGTGGTCCGCGATCTGCGCGAGGGCTCATACGCCATCCTCGAAAAACTGCAAAAGGCCTCCGAACAGGAGCAAAAGCCGCGGCAATCGAAGGCTAGGCAGCCGATTGAACCTCCGCCTGGCACCTAGAAATAGGTGCGGATCGCGCTGACGACGTTGTAGTCGTCATCGACTACATGCAGGACCCGCCATTTGTCGAAGGTCAGGCATGGGTGCGAAATGCCGAAACATACCAAGTCGCCCACGCGCAGCGGTGAATCGGCCGGCGCCGAGATGTGCGCGTGCTGATCGTTGAGCTTGGAAACCGTGTGACCTTCAGGCACCGGGAGCGGCGCGTCCATCTGGCCGCCGGGCCTGAACCATTTTATAGCGACCGGGAGCTCGTCGTGCGAAACGTCGCGCTTACCAAGTGCCGCTATCAGTTTTTCGCCTTCCGGACGCGACTGTACATATGCCCACACCTCCAGCGCCGGCCGAAGGTCGCCTTGGGGAAGCGTAACATTGAAGTCCCTCTCGCGAAGCGCTGCGACCGCCCGCGCGTACATCATGGAATCGTGTGTGATATAGCAGCCGGATCTCAACAGAACGGTAGGTGGGCACGACAGCTTTGCTCCGCGGAGCTTGCGCGCAACAATATCATAGAATGACGACCCGCCGGCGCTGAGGATGATCTCCTCCGATGCAAAAAATCCTAGCCGTTCGCATTCTTGCGCCAGATCGACCATCCGATCGAGGAAATCGCTTACCAGTATCGCTGTCTGCTCGTTGGTTGCTGCCTTGAGCAAGCCTTCAAACCCTTCGATCCCGACCAGGTCGATGAATTCACTTTGTTGGATCGCTTCGGCGATCACCAAGGCCTCCTCCTTGGTCCTGCAACCGGTGCGCCCGCCCTCATAGCCAAGCTCTGCGAGTACGGTGAGCGGCCTCGAAAGACCGGCGTCGGCTGCCGCCTTTTCAATGGCGCGGAGATTGTCCAGCGAGTCGATTAGAAAAATGACGTCAAAGGACGGATCTTGGCCGGTCTCGCTAACTAGGTAAGAAATGGCCGCCTTTCCAATCAATTGGTTGGCGAAGAATATCCGGCTGTATCCTGCCAGGCGTGCCACCCGCAGCTGATGGAGCGTAGAAACTGTAATTCCCCAGGCCCCATCAGCAAGCTGCAGATCGAACAGCGCAGGCGCCATGGTCGTCTTGCCGTGCGGCGCGATTTGCGCGTCCGTGCTTTCGACAAACGATTTCATCCAACGGCTGTTGTTTCGCAGGGCGCTCTCGACAATGACGGCCGCAGGCAGCGCCAGATCCTCGGCCAGTAGGTTCCAGCCTTGAGCGGCGACATCCGCAATGGGAATCGGTCTCACCAGCGATGGCGCGCCTTTGTCCAACGCTGAGAGCGCGGTGTCTGTACTGCTGGCGATAGCCATCATGACGAACTCCTGATTCCTGCCATCGGGATCTGGTTCAATGGCGCGGCGCCCGTTCTGGCGCTGCCTGGTCCGCCGATGCAGCTGCGACCGCGTTGCGGGCCATTGCCGAGATCCGATCCCACGCGCCAGCCTCGATTTCGGCGCGAGGGGACATGAACATGCCGCCCACGGCCACTATGTTTGGCTCGCTGAGATACTCCGCCAAATTTTCGTTGGTGATTCCGCCAGTCGGACAGAAGCTGACTTCCGGAAAGAGCGGCCGCATATGCCGGATCCAGTTCAGCCCGCCATTCAGATCTGCCGGGAAGAATTTCAACTCGTTGAAACCGGCTTCGACCGCGGCGAGGATTTCGCTGGGGCTGGTCGCGCCTGGCAGGAATGGAAGCCCGGCAACACCGGCTGCATCGGCCAACCTGGTGGAAAAGGCCGGTCCGACCAGGAATTGGGCACCAGCATCCTTGGCGAGCGCGAACTGGTCGGGCCGTGTCAGGGTCCCGGCACCAATGACGGCGCTGCGTGCTGCGACACGCATCCGGGCGATCACGTCCAGCGCCGCGCGTGTCCTGAGTGTAACTTCGATAAGCCCGATGCCACCGGCTTCCAACGCCTGGAGCAGTGGCTCGGCGGCGTCGGCCTCCTCGACATGTAGGATCGCGACGATCCGCGCCGCTGGCCCCATAACGGCCCTGAATTGGGGCCGCGTCCTTATTGAGTGCGGGGTTTGGGCGTCTTTTTCCGTGCCAGTCATCTTTTCACAACTCCAGTGATTGAGACTCGAATACCAACTTTTTTTGATGGATCATATATCAAAAATACCGAAAGATGGCTAGGATGAGATGGCAGCAAAGCCCCTCTTCAAGTGGATAGATGAGGCCAACCAATGAAAGCCGTCGTCTTCGAAAACTTCGGCGAGGCGCCGACGATTCGGACTGCGTTACACCCAAAGCCAGCGACCGATGGTGTCGTCATCAACGTCGAGGCGACCGGCCTCTGCCGGAGCGACTGGCGCGGCTGGATGGGGCACGATGGCGGCATCAGGCTGCCACATGCTCCAGGGCAGGACTGGCGGGCGTGGTGGCCGTCGCTGGATTAAAAAGCCCCTGTTCTGCGAATTAGCATCTGCGATATGCGGCCGTGATTAGCAAGGAGTCTTACGTGAGCGCATCGGGCAGCACCGGCATGAACGGCGCAGAAAGTTTGGTTCGGACCCTGTTGGGCAGCGGGGTCAACACCTGCTTTGCAAATCCGGGGACCAGTGAGATGCATTTCGTCGCTGCTCTCGATCAGATACCTGGTATGCGTTGCGTCCTCGGCCTCCAGGAAAACATCGTCACGGGAATGGCCGACGGATACTTTCGGATCGCAGGAAATCCTGCCTGCACTTTGCTGCATTGCGGGCCGGGCCTGGCAAACGGCCTTGCCAATCTCCACAACGCTCGTCGTGCTGGCAGCGCGATCGTTAACATTGTTGGTGACCAGGCGACCTATCACAGGCCGTTCGACGCTCCCCTGACCGCGGATACGGATGGCTTGGCGCGGACTGTGTCAAGCTGGGTCCGCACGAGCGCAAGAGCAGCCGATGTGGGTCGCGACGCCGCTGCGGCCGTCCATGCCGCGCGAATAGCGCCCGGCAATGTGACCACTCTCATTCTGCCGTCGGATTCCTCATGGGAGGAGGGGGGAATTGTCGCTGACTGCCTACAGGTGAACCGCTACGCAGCACTCGACCCGCACGACGTCGACACGGCCGCTGACATGCTGCGCCGGCATTCTGATGTACTCATTCTGCTCGGCGGCCAGGCTGTCCTGGAAACTTCGCAGCGACTGGCCTGGCGGATTGCGAGAGCGACAGGCGCATCGGTGATGCTCGATTGGGTGAATGGCCGTGTTGAACGCGGTTTGGGGCGACTGCCGTTCGATCGAGTTCCCTACAGCATCGATGTAGCCAGGAAGGCGCTTGATAGGTACAAGCACATCATACTGGTGAACTGCAAAGCCCCTGTGAGTTTTTTTGCATATCCCGGGAAACCCTCTACACAATATGCCGCGGGTGCCCAGGTGCACGTTCTCTCCAGGGCAACACAGAATTCCGAAGAGGCCTTGGCGGCACTCGCCGAGGCTCTGAAAGCGCCCGAAGTGGAGTTACCGCAATCCGGACCTCGACCTGAGATCGCAAATGGCAAGCCAACCCCCGAGGGGCTCGCCCGAACCGTTGCGGCTGTCATGCCAGACCAAGCCATTATCTCTGACGAGAGTGTCTCGTTCGGACGCGGCTTCTACGCCCAAACCTTCAATGCACCACCCCACGATTGGCTGCATCTGACAGGGGGCGCCATCGGTGACGGGCTACCGGTCGCTACCGGAGCGGCCATCGCTGCTGGAGGCGAGAGGCGCGTCATCGGCCTTCAGGCAGATGGATCGGCCATGTATTCGCTACAGTCGCTTTGGACTCAAGCGCGAGAGCGTCTGCCCGTTACAACAATAATTCTGAGCAACAAAAAATACAATATTCTGATCGGCGAGTATGAAGGTGTTGGCGCTGTGCCTGGTGAGACGGCAATGAATATGCTGGATCTTGGCAATCCATGTCTCGACTGGGTTAAACTGGCCCAGGGAATGGGCGTTGATGCGGCAAAGGTCGATACTATGGAAGGTTGCGCGGCGCTGATGACGCAAAGCTTCACAAAGAGAGATCCTTTTCTCATCGAGCTGCTAATTTGACGCCGGCGCCTTCATTGCAGGAAGGGCATGGCAGCTGGAACGTCACCCGAAAACCATCAGCCGCAGCCCGTCACGCGTGGTGCCGCTGGAGTGCGCCTTGCAGAGCGCCGGCGCGCCAGGTGCCGACAAGCAGTAAGTCGGGCTGAAATTCAGCTCTCCAAGTCTGCGCTCCCAGACGTGAAATGCCGGCCATGTCGCCCTGGAGCGATGTGGTCGGGGATCAGCTATTTCAGTGCTAGTGCGTTCGCCGTGGATCCCGAGCCGCCCAGCTTGTTGAGCGGCGCCGAAACAAACATGCCCTCATAGCGGCCGTCCTCTTTGCAATCGGCAGCCAAGGCGTCTAGTGCGAACATCTCTCCAATCGCGGTGCCTAAGAGAGGAATCAGGCGATAGTGGAGAAAGCCATCGACATCGGAAGGATCGAAGGGCTGTACTTCCAGGGCAGGGTTGTCGCCCGCAACGGCTGCAACGCCCTTATCCCAAATCCAGCGCGCTGTATCCTCTGATCGCGCAAGTCCACACGCTGCGAAGCGCTCCGGGCCAGCAAGCTTCGAGCGCATTCCATCATCGATCTGCTCATACCACTGTATCCAGCCAAATCTAAGAAGAAGCACGTCACCGACTTCCAGTCTTGACTTTTGCCTCTGCAGACATTCGTCGACCTCATCCACTGTTATCGCGTCAGATTCTCCAGGCTGGATTGGGCGTCCCATTTCTTGGCGAAACGTCGCGATGTCCGCCAAAACAAAACGCCCAGCGATTCCTCGGTTGGCCCAGTTCTCGATGCCGAGCCGGGTCCCAGGCCGTCCGGTAATATCTTGCTCCTGGTAGCCTTGGTAAAATCCATGCTGAGGATGGCGAATATGCGCCAGGCTATCCCACTGAGAAGAGCACTGCGGAAAGAATTCGTCGTAAATATCGTCAGTTCCCGAAGAGTCGAAGCAGATTGTGTGCTTTATATGCTTCCGGCCAAACAGCGCAGGATTTGGCATGTCGAGCGACCAGTTCAAAGAGAACACTGCGCCCTTTGAAATGAGTGACGCTCCCGCCAGCACGCAACCCGGCGTCAGCAGGCCGATGCTTCCCAATTCATCCTCACGCCCATAAACATCCCAGGAACAGCCGCGAGGGACGCGGCCGTCGGTACCGAGCTGATCGTAGAGCGGGCGCTTGCTGGCGGGCTTGATCAAGACATTGTCTCCGAACGTTTGCTCGTCAGCTCCTGAATAGCCGCATTCCGCAGCCGGAACTGTCGAAGTTGAGACCGTCACCGGCGGAAGCCGCCGGACAGGGTATAAAAAAATATCATGTAGCAAACATAGGCAGTAGTCCAGTCGCCATTTTTTCGTGCGAGGAGAAATGCAGGCTTGACCGGTCGCCCGGTTCTTGTTCTACGATATATATCATGTAGCAAAATGGCTTGTCCCGTCCCCGGGGACGGAGATCCGTCGTCCCTCGTTACGGCCCTCACCGAGAAAGGAGGCCAGCAGCCCAAATTTCGCTCAACGAGAAAACAGCTTCACCGGGATCAATCAATTGGAGGACATGAAATGAAATTTTCTCGAGTTCACCAGCGAGCGCGTCGGCTCGCCGGAATCGCGTTCGCTGCCGGGATGCTGACCGCCACAATGGGCAATGCCGAGGATTTCAAGACAATTGAGCCGGGCAAGCTGCATATCGCAATGAACGGCGACATGCCGATGACCCAGCTAAAGGACGGGAAGCTCGAAGGTCTTGATGGATCTCTGCTCGCGCACATCGCCGAGAAGCTTGGGCTGGAGCCAGTCGTTCATCAAATGGACTGGGCCGCCGAGATCGAGGCGACCAAACAAGGCAAAGTCGACGTTATGCTGGGCGCGATGAATTGGCAGCTTCCGCGCACCAAGATCATGAATCTCACCGACCCGGTCTACTATTTCGGCTCGTTCCTGGTCCAGAAGTCACAGAACAACTACAGCACCTTCGCCGACATGAAGGGCAAGGCCGTGGGGACTGTCACCGGTTTCAGCATTGTCCCGGAGCTGAAGACGGTCGAGGGCATCGGGCAGGTGAAGCTCTATGATACCTCTGACGGAGCCCTGCAGGACCTCGTTGCTGGCCGGCTAGACATGGCCTTGCTGGACCCGCCTCTGGCGTCATGGGCGATCGTGCAACATCCCGAGTGGAAGCTGAAATTGTCATCTCTGACCCCGATGCCGGACAAATATCCGACCATGTCGGGAAAACATGAGGTGGTCTTCGGCGTCACCAGGAGTGAGCAGCCCTTGGCGGACGCAATCAGCAAGGTCATCTCCGGGGATATCTGGCCCAACTGTCTGAACGTAAAAGCTCTCGCCAAGTACAAGATGGCCGACAAGGCCTGGATAACGCCACCAAAGACCAACGAACGTACGGGTGTGGATCGGGACGCAGGCTGGTCGTTCCCCAGGGCAGATCACTGTTTCTAGCTATCTGCTTGTAGGTTGATCGATTGGGGACGGGCTCAAACCCGCCCCCAAGCTTGTCGCAGGAGAATGTTATCGGATGGAGCCACTGCTGAAGGTAGATGATCTTCACAAGGCATACGGCGCGCTGAAGATCCTGAACGGTGTTAGCGTCAATGTGAAACGAGGTGAGAAAGTATCTATCATCGGGCCGAGCGGATCTGGCAAGACGACTTTCCTGAGGTGCATAAACTTCCTTGAAAAGCCAACGTCAGGTCACATTTTCGTTGAAGGTAAGCTCATCGGCGAAAAAACGGTGAGTGGCAAATTTGTTCATGTGAGCGATACCGAATTGGCCAAGGACCGTCAGGAGATAGGCTTCGTATTCCAGCGGTTCAACTTGTTTCCTCACCTATCGGTGCTAGGAAACGTTACAATAGCGCAGACAAAAGTGCTTGGACTGTCCCAGCGTGATGCAGAGGCTCGTGGGAGGCAGATGCTGGAGAAGGTCGGCCTTGGTCACAAGGTGGACGAATATCCCGAGCGCCTTTCAGGCGGACAACAGCAGCGTGTGGCGATCGCGAGAGTGCTTGCCATGCAGCCAAAACTTATCCTCTTCGACGAGGCAACGTCGGCTCTCGATCCAGAACTGATTGGCGAGGTATTGCGTGTTATGCGCCAGCTCGCCGAAGAGGGCCGGACGATGGTCATCGTGACGCACGAGATCCAGTTCGCGGCGGAAATCTCCGATCGCATTATCTTCATGGACCACGGAGCGGTCGTCGAAGAGGGCTCGCCGGCCAAGGTGCTCAAAGATCCGCAGCACCCGCGCACCCGAGAGTTCCTCAAGCGCATCGAGCAGCGATAGGGAACAGACCGGATGTCGTTCTTGCAGATACTCGACCAGCAGGGCTGGTACTTTCTCGTAACCCTTTTGAGCGGCTGGCCGGCTACGATTTCGGTGGCCATCCCCTCTTTCTTTTTCGCGCTGATCTTCGGACTGGTCCTCGCTCTCCTGCGAATGGCTCGCTCGCGCCTCTCGCGCGGCTTCGCAATCGCCTATATAGAATTTTTTCGCGGGACGCCCGCGCTTGTGCAGCTTTTCGTCATCTATTTCGGATTGCCAGACCTCGGATACAGTCCTTCCCCGTTCCAAGCGGCAGTGATTGGTCTGGGGATGAACGGCGCGGCGTATCTTGCTGAGATCTATCGGGCCGGCATTGAGTCCATCCATCAAGGGCAAAAGGAGGCCGCATTTGCGCTTGGAATGACACCGACCAGGGCGATGCGGTATATAGTTCTGCCTCAGGCAATTCGTGTGATGACGCCAGCTCTCACCAACTTCGCGATAGTGTTGCTCAAGGATACGTCAATTATCTTCGCTGTCGGGGTTGTGGAAGTGATGGCCCTTGCTCGCAACCTTGTCACCGAAACGCTCCAAAGTGGCGTTGTCTACCTGATGGCCGGCGCGCTTTACCTTTGCGTGACCATTCCCATGTCTCATCTTGCGGCGCGTCTGGAACGCAACCGTCGGGCCTGGCAATAGGAGCAGCCGATGGAAAAGCTTCTGGCCGTTTATGTAGATCACATCGACGTGTGGCTGCCAGAGATGCTTTTCTTCTCGATCACGACGCTGGAGATTGCTATCGTCTCGTTCGTGCTCGCCGTGGCAATCGGGCTAGTCCTGGTGATGCTGCGTGTATCGAAGATCTCGCCCCTGGTCACATTGGCGATCTTAATCATTGAGGTTGCCCGCGGTCTGCCGATCGTGGTCTTGCTGTACATTGTCTACTTCGTTCCTCCTCAGCTTGTGAGCGGATGGAATTGGTCCTGGTACAACGCGTTCGTTGGCGCGGTTCTGGGGCTGGGCATCCACGGTGGCGCCATCTTGGCCGAGGTATTCAGGGCCGGCATCGAAGCGCTTCACAAGGGACAGCGCGAGGCCGCGCTGTCCCTCGGCATGACGCCAGCGAAATCGATGAGATACATCCTGGTGCCCCAGGCCGCGAGAATCGTCCTGCCGCCGGTAGCAAACTACGGCATAGGGCTGTTGAAGGAGACTTCGCTCTGCTCGCTTATCGGGGTCAACGAGCTCATGAATGATGCCAAAAGCATTGCATTTGCGGACTACGAACCAATGGCCGTCTTCCTGCTCGCGGCCGCGATATATTTCGCAATGAGCTATCCACTAGCGCTGATCCTGCGGCATGTTGAGAAGCGGCTCAATTTCTCGCGATAGTTCAGGTAACCCGCAGCAAGCAGGGCCGGATCCATGGCCTTTCGGAACTCGCCACTTCTTCGGTATATAAAGGAATCGATAGTTGGTCGGTACATGCGGCTTTGGGACAGGTTGATTGATGCGCGACGAGCTTGACGGATCCGAACGTGACGCCGAACCGAACGCGATAGAGTCGGGACTAACCCGGCACAGCTTCGCTGAGCGGATCTATTCCGATTTGCGCGTCGCGCTCATGTCGGGCCATTATGAGCCCGGCAGTCGGTTGAACATTCGCCGGCTCGCCAGCGCCTACGAAACGTCTCAGACCCCGGTTCGAGAGGCGATCATCCAATTGGTGGCCGATGGGGCGCTTGAGTTGAAGCTGGGTCATCAACCCCGCGTGCCAATACTGTCCATTCCTCGGTATCTCGAAATTCGCGAGACCCGGGCTCCGTTAGAAAGGTTGGCGGCCGAGCTCGCCGCTGCAAATATTACACGGCGCGATATCGAGCTGCTGGAGGCTCATCAAGCCGATTTCATGCGTGCGGAAGAAGAGGGGGACTGGAAGAAGGCACTTGCGGCAAACCAGTCATTTCATTTCGTGATCTACAGGAAGTCTCAAAACCAGGTGCTTATCAAGGTGATTGAAAATCTGTGGTTGCTTGCCGGTCCGTTTGTGAACAATCAATATCCTTACACTAAGAGGCCTGCTTACGATGTTCATCCACATGACCTGATTATTGATGCGCTGAAGCGACGATCACCCTCGGAGGCCGGGGAGTTAGTCACACGTGATCTTCGAGACGGCTCCTATAGAATTCTCGAAAAGCTGAAGCTTGAGTCACGGGAGCCGAAGCGGAAGAGGGTATAGTGGTTCACTCTCCGGCAGGGTCGGTCGCCGTCTTTCCAGGAGTGACTATGTTGTCACCCTGCCGTTGTCGGCAGATTGTGGCACGTTCGCCGGCAGCACCTGCTTTTGCGTCGACTGCCGCGGCAAATGCCCTCGTCGCCCAGCCGCAGCCTGCAAATGCTGAGGTCATCAATCCGCCACTAGCCAAAACCGCGTGACAATCAAGCCTGAGTTTAATCATCGTCCTTGCCCCTTTGCCGAACAACAGGAGTTCTACCCGTAGTTCCGGCATCCCTACGGAACTGACGCAACCGGTTTTGGCACTTGCGAGTAGCGGATTTTCGCCTTCCAAGCCCTTCGTAGTAGGCGAGTTACAAAGCATGATATATCAAATATTCGGTTCAGCAAGCTCCTAGAACGAGACGGCCGTATTCCAGGAAGCCTGGGCTCGGCTGATCATCTGGGAGGAGGCTCGTAGATTGCGTTGGTCCGGACTGGACGCTGCCCCCGTCCGAGCAGATCGGCGAAATCACCGCCTAAAGGGGCCCCCTGTCAGCCGCATCTCTGGGATTGCGGTGCGCTACAAATCTGAGCGGCTTTGCCAACTTCACGGAAAAATCTGACTGGTCGGTCCTTCTCCAACCGGCCGAACGCGCTTCGGGCCGTGCACCGCTTCCCCAAAAAGACGGTAGCAGCGACGACAGGACCCAGAGCTTTCCGCAGGCACCCGTTTCGGCCGCCCGAGATCAATCTCGTGAGATTGCAGATGCCCGGCGGAGCGTGCGACCGTCCTTGACATGATATATCATGCATGGTTCTATTGCGATCGGTGGCCTTAAAACGGCCTCTGGGAGTGAAACGACGCCGATGATGAGTGATCTGCTTCAGCTGAAAAACATCAGCATGCATTTTGGCGCAGTGAGCGCGTTGGAAGGCGTCAGTTTTTCGGTTCGGGGGGGCGAGGTTGTGGCCTTGCTTGGCGACAATGGCGCCGGCAAGTCGACCCTTATCAAGATCATATCCGGCGGCCTGAAACCAGCGGCTGGGCAATTGTTTTTCGACGGTGCGGAACGTCACTTCCAATCGCCTCACGATGCCAAACTCATGGGGATCGAGACGGTTTATCAGGACCTGTCCGTCTGCATGAACGTGGACGTCGTCGCCAACTTCTTCATGGGACGCGAACTCACCAAGAGCCTCTTTGGCATACCAGTGCTCCGAGAGGCCGAGATGAAGGCGATCACCGAAAGTGTTCTGAGGGCGGGGGGCACCCGCATTCCGTCTGTCAAGGTCAACGCGGAACACCTGTCCGGCGGCCAGCGTCAGGCCATCGAGTTGAACCGTTTCGTCCATTGGGGCGGCAAGCTCGTCGTCCTTGACGAGCCGTTTGCCGCGCTCGGGGTTGAGCAGGTTCGCCGTGGGCTGGAGACGATTGCTCACGTCAGAGATCAGGGCATCGCCGTGATCATCGTGACCCACAACATGACTCACGCCTTCGATATCGCTGACCGGATCGTGGTCATGCATCAGGGACGGGTGGCTGGCGATGTTCAGACATCCGAGACCACGCATGAGGAAGTCATTCGCATGATCACCGGAGACGCGGCTCGCCGCCCCGCTTCCTGATCGTCAGATGCCGGCGGCCAAAACAGGGAGGAGAGCAAAATGAACATTACTAGAAGGACGATCGGCGGGCTGGCGTTGGGAGCGATAGCCGCCCTGGCATCGAACCCTGCCTTTGCCGAAGGCAAGGGAAAAGTATACTTCCTCATCCCGGATTCGGGCGGACCCTTCTATCCGACGTCCGCGAAGGTGGAGGCCAAGTTTCTGGAGCAGATCGGCTACGAACTGACGGTGCTTGACGCCACGAACAAGTCCGACTTGCAGCTCAACCAGTTGGACAACGTCATCAACCTGAAGCCAAAGGCGATCATCGTTGCGGCCGTCGATTACGATGCGATCGTTCCGGGCATCGAGAAGGCGAAGGCGGCTGGCATACCGGTCATAGCGTTCGATCGTGAGATCAAGAGCACCAAGCTGGATTTCACCTCGGTTGCGGGGACCCTCGAAATTGGCCGCATCGCCGGAGACGAGACCATCAGGCTGCTGAAAGAGCGCAAAGGCGCAATCAAGGGCAAGGTGCTTCAGATCATGGGGGATCCAGGCGATTCCTACAGCATAAGCCTCGGTAAAGGCTTCGCAGAGAAGATGACCGCTCACCCCGAGATCAGTGTCATCACCAAGCCAACGCCGCAGTGGGAGCCCACAACAGCCGGAAGCACGGCCCAAGACCAGTTGCTGGCAAATCCGGATATCGACCTGATCTTCTATCACTCAGGATATCTGGCGTCAGCCGTAGTCGGGTCACTCGAGGCTGCCGGCAAGAAGCCGGGAGATATCTTGTGCCTCGACGGAGATGGCGATCCGGGAGGGTTGGCGCAGATCCGCGCCGGTTGGCAGCAGGTTGCTGTCGGGGCTCCCATGTACGCCCAGGTGCTGGCTGTCGCGGAGGTGCTTGATCAGATCGTCAACCATCAACCACTAAAGGCGGGCACCTATCAAATCCTCGGGCTGAAATCCGAGCTGACGGAGGAGGCTTGGGGGCCGAATATGAAGATTCCGGGCAACGTGGTTACAAAGGCCAACGTGGATGATCCGGTCCACTGGGCCAACGGAAAGGTGCCCGACGTCAAGGTCACGCCCCTTATGTGACGCTTCGCCGTATCAGCTCTGTTTCGTTGAGGGCCGGGAACACCCCGGCCCCGATTTTCCGCTATCGAGGCTAGAATGGCAGTTGCAGATAATCGGGACGTGCCGGGGCGGCAGTCAATGACCGGATTCAGCCGAACAATTGTCGAATCGATCCTGGACAACGTCGTTTGGTTGATACTGTTTGTAATCGTAACAGCATTTTGCCTCTTTATTCCGGGATATGCTCAAGTTGGCATATTCTTCAACATCATTGAGCAGGCCACCTTCGTGGGTATACTTTCCGTTGGTCTATCAATTGCGATCATCGCCGGACAGATCGATCTTTCCATCGAGTCGACCATGGCGCTCGCTGCAATGCTCACGGCGACGTTGGTCAGCACCGGCGAGCTCGGCTGGGGGTGGGCGCCAACACCGATATGGCTCGTCATACCGGGTACTCTCGCGGTAGCCTTGACTTTGGGTGCTCTCGTCGGCCTCGTCAACGCCTTCCTGGTTGTTAAACTGAAGATCAACGCATTCATTGCGACCTTGGCAACGTATATTTTTCTGCGCGGAGCCGTGGTAGCTTTCAACGGCGGCGGGGCTGTGTTCGGCCTACCGCAATCGCTGCGATCGATAGCCGTGACGCGACTAGGCGGTATCCCGATGCTTGCCTGGCTTACAATCGCTATCTTCCTCGTGTTCTCCTTCATTTTGACCAAGACACCATTCGGTCGATACCTCTATTTGGTTGGCGGCAATCCGGTCGCCCCTTTCCGCGCCGGTATTGCAGTAAAACGCATCGCAGCGTGGAGCTTTGTTCTCTCTTCCGTGCTTGCTGCTTTCGCAGGCTGGCTGTTGGCCGCGCGGACTTCTGGCGCCACCCCTAACCTCGGTCTGGGCATGCTGTTCGAAGCGTTCGCAGCTGTCGTGATCGGAGGCGTCAGTCTCAAGGGAGGTGTCGGCAGGCTGTCGGGTGTTTTTGCCGGTGTACTGTTGCTCAGCGCGATCAGAACGGCGATCAATCTGCTCTCTATGCCTCCTCAGTATACCCAAATGATACAAGGTGCGCTCGTCCTGTCGGCGATGCTCCTGGACGCTCTGAAGACAGACGTTCGCGCGCGCTACCTGTGAGGCAGGGACTTGCTGTGGATTGTTTCAAACGTCGAGAAACACAATGCATTCTGAACTCGCCGGCGGCGGATAGCTCCGGCCATTTATACCGGCATGCGCCGGAGCGGCATTGCCGCGTAAACAAGCAAGCTCAACGATTGCAAGCCTAACAGGGACAAAGTGGTGGCAAAATCTGACTCCGACAAGGTACTTCTTATTACAGGGGCGGCGAGCGGTATTGGCGCGGCGACCGCCAAGTTAGCGGTCGAAATGGGTCATCGGGTTGTGGTGGCTGACATCAACGAGGCAGGCGCGGCATCGGTTGCCGCAAGCCTCGGTCCAGCCGCGATTGGGCTCAAGCTCGACATTTGCTCTCCCGAGCAATGGGAGTTCGCCCTGGACGAGACGTATAAGCGCTTTCAACGTCTCGACGTATTGGTGAACAATGCTGCGGTGGTCCATACCGGCTCAACCCGGGAAGTACCTCTAGCCCTCCACCGTCAGACAATGGAGGTGAACGTTATCGGCCCGCTTATCGGGATGCGTGCAGTCCTGCCACGTTTTAGAGCCGCAAAGTCCGGCCACATAGCGACGGTATGCAGCATGACTGCCTTTCTGCCGTTTCCAGGCATCGCAAGCTACGCGGCGTCTAAGCACGCCTTACGGGCTCTTCACCTTGCCGTGGCGATGGAAGAACGCGATTCGTCGATCGCGTTCACGATCGTTCATCCCAGCTCGACGGAAACCCCGATGCTGGAGGAAGAGGCGCGAACCGGAGTTGCCTTGGCTTTCGCGGTTCCTTCTTGGCGACCCGAGGACGTCGCCAAAATCATCATGGATGCCATCAAGAGGAAGAAGGTAGAGGTTTGTATTCCTTCGAAGCGGGGTAGGGTCGTCAAGGCGATCGGCGCAAACCCTCGCAGGCTGCTCGAAACCGTGGAAAGAAACCAGAAAATCGGGATGGAGAACCTCGCCATCCGCCGACAGAGCGTAGGCCAGGCCCAAGCGGATACGAAGCAGTCCGCCACCTCCGCCGGCGATGAACTGAATTCAGGCCGGTGATACAGCAGCCGCATTTAGCGGCTGCCGAAGCCCCAGCACCTCAATTCCAACTTCTCACGTCTAATGAAAGGACATCATGTGACGGCCGAACAACGATTGAAGGACCTCGGTATCGAATTGCCGGCGATAGGCAAACCGAAGTTCACGTACGTGCCGTTTCAGCGAGCAGGGGACATCGTGTTCCTCGCCGGCCAAGTACCGAGACTGCCCGACGGTTCGTACCTCACTGGAAAACTGGGACAGGACACTTCCGTTGAAGCCGGGAAAGCAGCAGCTCGCCTGTGTGGGCTGCATATGCTCGCTTCTGCCAAAGCGGTGACCGGATCGCTCGAAGATGTACAGTTCCTGAAGCTCTTCGGAATGGTCAACGCAATTCCTGAGTTTCGAGAGCATGGCCAGGTAATCGAGGGTTGCTCCGAGCTTCTGGTCGAGATCCTTGGAGAACGAGGAAATCACGCACGTTCAGCGGTCGGCATGGGATCATTGCCCAGCGGCATCCGGGTCGAAATCGAAGCAGTCCTTCAGGTCACAAAGAGCTAAACGTCGGAAGCCATGCGTATCCTTACGAGTGACCTCTCGTTTCCGGAAGGACCGATCGCCGTTTCTGACGGCTCGGTTATTCTGGTCGACATTGTGACGCAGAGCCTCCTTCGGGTCACACCGGATGGTGAAGTCCAACTAATCGCGAAAGTGCCAGGCGGTCCAAATGGAGCTGCTCCGGGGCCAGACGGCAAAATATATGTCTGCAACAACGGCGGGATGGAGTGGATAGAGGAGAGACCGGGTCGGTTTCGCCCCAGCGTGCAGAGCCAAGACTACAGCGGGGGCAGTATTGACGTGGTCGACATCTCCACCGGCTCAGTTAAGCATCTTTACGACCGGTGCGGAGAGCATCGATTGCGCGGACCAAACGATCTTGTTTTCGACAAAGACGGAGGCTTTTGGTTCACCGACATGGGAAAGCGCCGGGCGAGGGACATGGATATTGGCGCCGTTTACTGGGCTGCCTGCGATGGATCAGAAATCAAAGCGGTAATTACCAACCTCATAACACCCAACGGCATCGCGCTCTCGCCCGACGGCAAAACTCTGTATGTCGCAGAAACTATACCGGGGCGTATCTGGTCCTTCCAAATAACGGGTCCCGGCGCAGTGAGAAAGGCACCATGGCCGTCCCCGGCCGGCGGATTGCTCTTCGCCGCCCCTGGCGGCTACGTTCGGTTCGATGGACTGGCGGTCTCGGCTTCAGGAACTGTCTATGCCGCAGCGCTGGACCGCTGCGCTGTGCTCGAACTCAGTGGCGATTTGCGGAACTGCGTCATTCACTCAATGCCTGATCTGTTGGTGACGAATCTCTGCTTCGGAGGTCCAGACATGCAAACTTGCTACGCCACGCTGTCTCACGAAGGAAGGCTCGCGGCGTTTGCCTGGCATGAGCCAGGCTTGAGGCTGAACCACGGCATTTGAAGCGGCAGACTAATCGCAATCAAATCGATATATCATATGGCAAAATGCAGGCCAATCTGAATACAGCGAGGACTTCATGAAGATCACCAACATCAAAACCACGCCTCTCCTGTGCAAGTTCAAGCAGGACTACCACTGGGCAGATGGCGTAACGCTGTGCTCACCCGTTGTGCTTATCGAAGTCGAGACCGACGAAGGGATTGTTGGAATCGCCGAGTCAGGCGTCGGGCCGACCATAGAGCCAATGCTTTCGGTTTTGCACGATGCCATTCCACATTTCATTGGAAGGTCCGTCTTCGACGGCAACAGACTCATTTGGGAGTACTTTCAAAGCGGCTTCAAGGCACGAGGCGTTGGGAGCCAGTACCGTTTCTTCTCCCGAACTATGTCGGGCATCGAGTTGGCCCTTTGGGACGCGATCGGGAAGGGCCTGAACCAGCCGGTCTGCAATATTCTCGGCGGGGCCGTGCGCGACAAGGTTGGATATTTCGGGTTCGTGCAGGGTGACACGGCGGAGGAATTGGCCGAGCACGCGGGACAGTTGGCCAAGGAAGGGTATCCGGTCCTCTACGTTAAGGTAGGGCGTGATGACAGACTCGACGTCGACATAGTTGCGGCGGTTAGGAAGGTGGCGCCCAACGTTCGGCTCCGTCTCGACGCCAATGAGGCCTGGGATACACTTCGTGCCGTACGCATGATGGAGAAACTCAAGGCGTTTGACATCGAGATCATGGAGCAGCCGGTACCGGGTATTGGGGGATCGGACGCACTTCTACGACTTCGAGGCGTCGGGATGCCATTGTCTGCCGACCAGAGCGTCTACTTGCCTGAGGAGGTCTTCGAGATGTGTCGCAGCCACGCGGTGGACGCCATCGTCCTCGGGCTTCACGAGACGTGTGGCGCACTGCGATGGCGCAAAGCGGCCGCGGTAGCAGAAGCGGCCAATATCAGGATCAATATCCATGGTATTTTCGAAACCGGCATCACCACCTGCATTGCGAACCAGGTCGGTGCGACAGTCCCTAACCTGGATGATGCCAATCAGATAATGTGGCAACTGCTTGAGGAGGATCTGGTCGAAAGCCCCGACCTCAGGCCGGTCAATGGCTTCCTGCCGGTGCTGAAGAAACCTGGCTACGGCTTCGAGCTTGACCTTGACGCGGTCGGCCGTGCCGCAGAAGTGTATTGCAAGCAGAAGCGGTAGCTTCTTGCAACCGAACGTCGCGGTCGCCGAAATCCTTCGCTAGTTTCGTGGCGGGTTTTGGCGGTATAGACCCTTCGACCGCTAGTCTTCCGTCCTGACATATGATGCATCAGAGATTCGCAACTTTGGATGCGGTAGTATAGATCGGGCTTCGGTGCTGGACTGCAAAACAGATGTGCGCTGTGGCCTCCCAAGGCACATGTCGGTCGTCGTCGGAAACTTGCGTCCGGCGGCGGCCGATTTTCGTGAAATAACAGCATTTCGAGGCGGCAAATCGCCCGATTGCCCTCCCGGTTGGCTCCGCCTCGGGCCTGCGAGCCCAAAGCGCGTGGCGCAGACAATGCCCAAGCGCACTCTGCACGGCCAGCCATCGCGTTTGTTCTTGGAAGAGGCTAATGGTATCCAGTGCTTCATCTTGGGATCGGATATCGATGGTCGCTTCGCCGGAAACTGGCTCGGGCTTGTCCAGGGATAGCCTGTCCGCAATGATCTACAACGATCTGAAATCGAGCCTCATGAGCAGCGCTTTTGAGCCGGGTGAAAGGCTCAATATCCGCCGCTTGGCAGCAACGTTTGACACTTCTCCGACGCCCGTCCGCGAAGCCGTGATGCAGCTAGTTAGAGAAGGTGGCCTCGAATTGCGACCTGGTCACGAACTGCGGGTGCCGATCTTGACCGTGGAACGATACAAGAAAATCAGAGAGGTTCGGGCGCCATTGGAGCGTATGGCTACCGAGATGGCCACTCCTTTGATCACGAAGGAAACACTTTCTGCGCTAGGGCAGATAAATGAGCGCTTCCTGAACGCGGAGAATGCAGGACGTTGGAAAGAAGCCTTGTCCCTTAACACGAAGTTCCATTTCACGATCTATGCTGCATCGGGCAATGAAATCTTGGTCGCTGCCATCGAGAATTTATGGCTTCTGGTCGGGCCGTTCTTGATCAATCAATATCCCTCGGACAATCACCCGCACGATCGAAACCACCCGCACCTTCACCTGCTCGACGCGTTGCACCGACAGGACGCCCACGAGGCTGGTGAGATCGTGCTTCAGGGACTGCAGAAAGGATCTTCCCTTATTATCGAGAAACTCCAGAGAAACGCTGCCTACCCCGCGGCGCCATAACTTGCTCTGAAAGAGTGGTAGTCAGCTGACTGTCCACAGAAGCCAAGCCTCAGCATATGCGCATAGCATGCCCATGGATCTGCTGTTCGAGTCGGATACGCATGATTTGAATGAAAAGGCGTTCAAGTGCCTTCGTCGCTTCGTTCGACGAGGTCGTGATCGTGCTCTTCCTGGCCCCGGTCAGGTCACGTTGCCGGTGCGTCTCTTCGGGGCATCCGCGACGAGCTTACGCCGGTCGTCATTGCCGCGGCGGTGGTGATGATCTCGATCTCGATCGGGCTGATGGCGATCATCGAGATCCTGCGCCGCAAGTTGCCCGGCGCGGCATGACCTGAACGGTACGCAACAAGGATGAACCCCCCTTGCGGCTAATGCCCCAGCATTCGATGAAATCAAGCTAAATAGGCGAGTCACCTATAGGGAGATAACTGGCAAACCCGTCACGACAAATGCCGTGAAAATGGCTATTCGAGCGACGGCATATGGCGCCTTCCTTCAAATTAGCGCCCCAACCGGACCGTCTGCTTCCGGCCCCAAAGCGGACAGGGGGCCATACCGTCCTACCTGCGACAACATTCCTAGTCGAGTTCGATGATACTGCAGCCATAGGCCGGGAGCGACAGCTTACCGCCTCGTGATTTGCCATCGCCGAGTAAATCCTTGCCCATGGGGACATTGCCGATGCTTGCCAGCTCGCCCTGCGTGTTGAGGATGAACAGCAGGCGGCGGTCCTTGCTCTCGCGAATGGTCGCTTCGACGCCGGCCGGCATGTCGGCGATGAGCGGCACTATACCGGCGGGCGCCAGCACCTGATCGGCCAGCACCTCGACCAGAGCATCGCTGAGGTACGTGCCGAGGTAGATCACGTTGCCCTTGCCGACCTTACGCGACGTCATCGCTGCCTGGCCCTCGGCGAAACGGCTGGCCCAGCGGCCAATGACCTCAGTGCCCGGGGCCACTTTCAGCAGCTCGTAGAGATGCGCCGCGGTGACCTGCGCATTTCCGATCTTGACCTCGTATTGGCGGCTCGCCGACGTCGCCGGTAGCTTCTCGCGCACCGTGTTGGCGCCGAAGCGACCGCCCCGCTCGACCAGGCCGTCGCCGCCGATCGACGTCAGCAACCCGAACTCCTCGACGGTTATCCCCGCTAGCGCCGAGAGCGTCTTGCCCGGCGACGTATCGCGGATGACATGATTGTTGACGTCGCGCGATCCTGTGCGGCCGCCCAGGATTACCGTTCCGCCCGCCTCGGCGAAGGCCTCGATCCGAGCCGTCCACGCATCGGTCCATTTCAGCCAATGCGGCACGTAGAGCGCCTTGAGCTTGCTGAGATCATCCTCAGGGTGGATGAAGCCGCAAGCGATGTTGTGGCGGTAGCAGTAGCGGTGCAGCAGCGTTGCATCGTCCTGCGGGCTCGGCATGCCTATGGGATAGGAGCGGTACATCTCCTGATTGTCGAAATCTGATCCGGCGATGCCCAAATCCATGCGCACATGCGTGCCGAGAATCTTGTCCTTGAGCTCCGTGACCTCAACCGCAAACTGCTTGGCCTCGTCATAGCGCCGCCGCGGGATGTCGTCGTGATCGATGATGCCCATCCAATAGATCTCGGCGCCGAAATGCGCGGGCCGCCAGCGGAAGAACATCACGCCATCGGCGCCACGCGCCACTGACGTATAGGCCATGCGGCGCATCTCGCCGGGTTCTGGCGTCAGCGTCGATATGTGCGGCTGCGAACCGAGGCCCGATTGTTGCTCTGGCACGATGAAGTTGCCGGTGAAGCCGCGGCAGATGTCGAGATGGAGCGCCTGCACCTCGCCAACGCCGCCGACCCGCTGCATCTCGTCATAAAGATGCGGGTAGATGTCGAAGCCCAGAAAATCGAGATCGGTCGAAAATTCGCCGCGAAAGTCGATGTCATCGATCCGCCCCAGATTGTGGAAGACAAACCAGGCTGGATTGGTGGCGCGCAGGATCAGCACCTGATCGTGCTGGAACCGCGCCGTGACGAAGGCGAGGAAGCGGTGATAGTCGACCGCATGCGTCGGCCCGATAGGGGCAGGGGCGTAATCGAGGGGTAGCACCACTTGATCGAAATCGTCGTAAGCGGTTGCCCAGAAATGCCCGCCCCACGCATCGTTGAGCGCGGCGATGGTCTTATACTTGTCCTTGAGGAAGGTCTGGAACTCGAGCAGCGTTACCGGTCCGTAGGACAGCGCCCCCGAAGTGTTGAGCTCGTTGTCTGTCTGCCAGCCTATGACGTGCGGATTGTTCCGATAGTGCTCGGCCATCGCTTCAGTGATGCGCTTAGAATGCTCGCGGAACACGCCGCTCGCAAGATTGGCGTGCTGGCGCGAGCCATGGCTCATGGCGCGGCCATTGGCATCGACGCGCAACACTTCGGGATAACGCGCCGTCAGCCAGCGCGGCGGCGTCGCTGTCGGCGTGCACATGATGGTTTTGATGCCGGACTTGCCCAACATATCTATGGCGCGGTCGAACAAATCGAATTCGAACGACCCCTCACGCGGCTCTAGAATGTGCCAGGCGAACTCCGCAAGCCGCACCGTGTTGAAGCCCGCCGCGGCCATGCGGTCGGCGTCGCGCTGCCAATAGGTCTCATCGACATGCTCCGGGTAATGCGGAGTACCGACGAGGAAAGTGTCGGTTGCGATCGGCCGCCAGACAGAGAGCGGGGCGGATTTCGAGGCAGTCTTCATAGTCGGAAAACTCCAGGCGATAGTCTATTTGATGGCGCCGGCGGTGAGGCCGCCCTGCCAGAACCGCTGCAGCAGCAGGAACACCACGATGACCGGGATGATGCTCACCAGCGCGCCGGTGATGATGATCGAGAACAGCACCTGTCCGCCGCCACCGCCCTGCTGCGCGAGCTGATACCAGGTCGCAAGGCCCACCGTGATCGGCTGATACGCCTGCGAGCGCAGCACGATGAGCGGCAGGAAGTAATTGTTCCAGGTTCCGACAAACGACAGCAGCGCCACAGTCACCATGCCCGGCGCCACCAGCCGAAGCACGATGGCGCGGAAGATCACGACCTCGCCAGCGCCATCCATGCGCGCTGCGTCGAGCAGTTCGTCATCGACGCCCTGCTCGATATAGACGCGCATCAGATAGACGCCGATCGGCGAGATCATCGAGGGCAGGATCACGCCCAGCGGATTGTCGCTGAGGCCCGAAAGCGCCAGCAGCAGGAAGATCGGCACTACGAGGGCAGTCTGCGGGATCATCACAGCGCCCAAGACCAGCGCAAACAGCAGCTTGCGGCCGACGAATTTGAACTTGGCGAACGCATAGCCTGCCGCGGTAGCAAAGATCGCGGCACCGAGCCCGGCGGCGGTCGAATAGAGCACGCTGTTGAACATCCAGCGCATGAAGATGCCGTTGTCGCGCGCAAGCAGATCGCTCAGATTCTGCCAGAGGTTGAAATTGGTGCCGAAGCCGAAACCGAACGTGGTGAACAGGTCGCCATTCGTCTTCGTTGCAGACAGGATCAGATAGACCAGCGGCATGAAGCTGTAGACGAGGAACAGTGACAGCAGCAGCGTGAGCATGATCCGGGAGCGCCGCCGTTCGCCGGGCCGGCGCTTGGCGGCGTCGAAAGTGGCGATGTCGGTGGTCGCAGTCATCATTGCTCCGGCCGACGGCGGTTAGCGATCAGGGTGAAGACGTAGGAGGCCCCGGCGATCACGATGCCAAGTACGAACGAGACGGCGGCCGCATAGCCATACTGCTGATTCTGAGTCGCCAGCGAATAGGCATAGAGGTTCGGCGTGTAACTCGAATTAATGGTGTTACCGGCGAGCGCGCGCATCAAATACGGCTCATTGAACAGCTGCAGCGTGCCGTTGATCGAAAAGATGATGGTGAGCAGGATCGCCGGCCACAGCAACGGCAGCTGGATCAGCCGCGCAAATTGCCAGGGCGAAGTGCCGTCGATCTGCGCGGCCTCGGCGAGGTCCGACGGGATCGCCATCAGCGCGGCGTAGTAGATCACCATATTGTAGCCGACATATTCCCACGTAACGATATTGGCCAATGAGAAGATCATCGCGCCCGGCGACAGGAAGTCCGGCGGCGGCAGGTGAAACGCCTTGGCCATCTGCGTGAACGGGCCGAAGGTTGGGCCGTAGAGATAACCCCAGATGATCGTTGAGATCACGCTCGGCACGGCGTAGGGGAGGAAGAAGCCGAGCCGGAAGGCGCCCTTGGCATAGACCTGGCCACGATCAAGCACGATGGCGAACAACAGCGCCAGGCCCAGCATGATCGGCACCTGCACGATGCCGAACAGAACGAGGTTCCACACGCCGCCCCAGAATTTGGCGTCGCCTGTGACCTTGATGTAGCTGGCTGCACCTGCGAAATGGCGTCCGCCCACCAGCGTATCGCGGTAGAGGCTCATGTAGAACGCGTAGACCAGCGGTGCGACGATGAAGGCGATAAACAGCAGCACGAAGGGCGCCAGAAACAGATAGGGCGCGAGCTTTCGTGACGCAAATCCGCCCCATGGCACTGGGCGCGTCGCGGCGGCTGGCGAATTCGACATTGCTATGGTCCCCCGTCCGGCAAGATGAAGAGATCGGGCGCGCCGATCAAGCGCGCCCGGCCGTTGCCCTGGAGGACTCAGTCTACCGTGAAGCCTTGTTCCTTCGCGTAGGTGACCACCGCGTCCTGGATACGGTCGAACGCATCCGACAGCGTGCCCTTGCCGCCGAGCGAGGCGCCGAATTCATCGGACATCGACTGGTAGAGGAAGTCCTGGAACGGGCTCCACTCAAACGGCGCCACGGCACTCGCCGATTTGGCGAACACTTTGTTCACCTCCTGGCCGCCGAAGAAATCCGGCTTGTCGCCCGCCCATTCCGGGCTAGACAGCAGCGCGTTGGTACAGGGGAAGAAGTTTTGCTTGGTGGTGTAGAGCTTTGTGGCTTCGGGATTAGTGTTCAGCCAGATCGCGACTTCGGCTGCCTCGGCCAGATGCTGGGTCGTTTTCATCACGGCCAGCGCTGAGCCACCCCAAGCGCCAGTCGCGAACTTGCTCGCGTCCCACTGCGGCAGATCGGCGGCACGCCATTTGCCCACGCTGGTCTTGGCGACCGAGGTCAGGAACAGTGGACCCCAGCCCGCGGCGAGCCAGGTGGCATAGCGGCCCGAGTCGAGGCCGGTGTACCATTCATTGTTGAAGCCCGGCTTGGTCTCGATGACACTCGCGGTAATAAGGTCCTGCCAATAGGCGGCGAAGTCCTTAGCAATCTTGTCGTTGATGTTGATCGCGAGCTTGTCGCCATCGCGGCTGACCGGCTTCCAGCCCATCGGCCACAACAGACCCAAGACCCAGTCGGCATTGGCTCCGAACGGCGCGTCGGTGATGAACACATTCGGATCGGCCGCATGGATATTCTTGCCCGCATCGGCAAACTCGGCCCAGGTGGTGGGCGGCGTCATCCCATGCTTGTCGAAGATGTCCTGGTGATAGAGCATCGCCATCGGACCGTAATCCTGCGGCATGCCGTTGACCACATCGCCCTTGGCGACCTGCGTCCATAGGCCTTCGGGGAACTCGTCCTTATGGGCATTGGCGTACGGGCCAATGTCGGCGAAGGCGTCGACCTGGCGGAAGGTCTCGAGGAGCTGGTATTCGATCTGGACGACGTCGGGCAGGCCGCTGCCCGCCTGCAGGCCCGCGCGAACCGCCTGATATTCGGGTTTCCCCTGGCCGGGATTTACGAGTTCGACCCGGATGGCCGGATGCGCGGCGTTGAACATGTCTACCTGCAGCTGGAGATCCGGCACCCACGACCACAGAAGCACCTTGACTGGCTCGGCACCGCGAACCGTCGCCGGCAGGGCCGCCACTGCAACGCTCGCACCCGCAACTTTCAAGAAGTCACGACGCTGCATCATCCGCCCAAGCGGATTGAAAATCTTCGTCATTGAAGTCCTCCCACGAAAGATACGCCCACACGACGCAGGGCACGTTTTTCTTTCAGTTAGAAACTTAATGCCGACATACAGTCGCTGTCAATTGCGATCGATTGATCTTAGTCGACCATCACGAGGCTGTCGGCAGGGTTCAGGGTCGTCGCATCGAGCACCAGGCGCACCGCTCCAAGCACGACGTCGCGGTGCCCCAGCGCGCCTATCACGAGCCGGGGAGGGTCGTACACATTGCCGTTGAGGCGATGCCGCAGCACATCGAGCACCAGATCACCGCCGCCGACGACCCGGCCCGCCAGTACGATGATTTCGGGGTTCATCAAGGCTGCAACACTGCCCACCGCCATCGTCGCGTAGTCGAGCAGTTCGGTCACGACTGGCGCGATTTTGCTCGCCTGCCGGTCGGTGACGGCAGCCAGGGTGAGCTTCCCCGCCGCATATTGCGTGTTGGCCTCTTCGAGCATCTTGGTCGCCTGTTCGGGTATGCCGAAAAAGCGCAGCGATTGCTTGTCGCCTAGATGTTCGAACGGCCGCCCGGTGAGGAGGGGGTCATCGAGATACCAGCCGAGTTCGCCCGCCGCATGCGAGTGCCCGCCATAGAGCTTGCCGTCGATGACGACGCCCGCGCCGGCGCCGGGCCCGATCGAGAGGCTCACGACGCTGTCGGCGTCATGCCCGGCCCCGAATCCCCATTCGCCCACGGCGGCGAGGTTGCGCCCGTTTTCGACGACGATGGGCATTTGAAAATATTCGCTGAGCCGCGCCCGCAACGGCATGTCGCGCCAGCCGAGCCCGAGCGTCAGCACCACTTCGCCCGCCGGCTGCCTGACTATCGAGGGCAGGCCAATGCCGATGCCGCGAATGGCTTGCCCGCGTGGGCGGGGAGCCGCCATCAAGCGGCGGATCAGGCCGACCAGCTTTTCGAAATTGCGCTCGCCATCATCGTCGGCCGTCTCGTGCATTTCTGTCTGCACGACGCCTTCTAGATTGGCCACGGCGCCATAGAACTCGCCCTTGCCGGCCTCAATGCCGATGATCGCATGCGCCGCGCCGCGGAACTTGATGCGTGCCCGGGGACGGCCCCGGACGTTGGCCTCGTCAAACCCGTCATACGCCACCAGATCCTCGGCAATCAGATCCTCGATCACGCGCATCACCGTGGGCAGGCTGATGTTCAGCCGCTCGGCGAGGCTCGATGGCGAAATCACCCCTGCGGTGCGGATCAAATCCACCACGGCCGACCGATTGAGACGGCGTAACAGGCTCGAAGTCGTGGGCTGGCGCTTCATTCACGGACCAGTTGCAAAAGGCCGGCGGACCGGCAACGAGCGTCGGCATAGACCAGAACCGCGCCAGAGTCCGCCTTTTTCTCACGACGCCCAACGTCAGTTGTCGCTCCGGAACCCACCCCACAACAGCACGATAGGCACGCCGCCGCGCGTAATTAAAGCGTCTCCGCATCGCGGATGACCGCTCGACGTCAGATTTCGGGCCGCTCTGCCAGGAGCAGCGCGTCCTCCACGTCGACATCGAGATAGCGCACCGTGTTCTCGATCTTGGAGTGACCAAGGAGTATCTGGATGGCGCGGATATTGCCCGTCGCCTTGTAGATCATCGAAGCCTTCGTACGACGGACGAAGTGTGCCGTACTCCTCCGGGCGAAAGCCGATCGCGGTCACCCACTCGTCAACCACACGGGCATACTGCCTCGTGCTCATATGACTCGCGTGGTCGATCCGGCTCGGGAAGGCATTGTCCTCCACTGTGCCGCCACGCCATTCGAGCCAAGCCATCAGGCTCGCGCGTACGTCGCTGGTGATCTCGAACTGGACCGGCCGTCCAGTCTTCTGCTGCACGACGATCGCGCGAGTCCTGATCTCCGGACCGGCTACCAGATCGCGGATTCTGATCTTGACCAAGTCACAGCCAACGTCGATTACGCCTATGCGCATTTTTCGGACCACAATTTCCAGGACGACAGCACCTTGGTTGGCCCAACCTTCGTCAAGCCGAGCACACATACCGTCTCGCTTAGCCTCAATTATCGTTTCTAATCAGCAGGGGAGTTACCATGAAGAAAACCTACGAGAAGCCCGATCTTGTTCGTAAGGCGAAGCTTTCCGCAATCGTTGCGGGGACGCCCTCGGCACCAATCCTCACGTAAGGTCCGGGCAAAACGGAAAATGGAAAGGCCCGTCGGCTCCGGTAGGCGGGCTTTTCTATATCTGCCGAAGCTGGGCTGAAGTTGTAGCGCGCACCCGGCAACGACTATTTGCTGAAGTCTTTTGGCGGCAGTTCGTCTACGCTGAATTCGTGAGTGGTGCCGCTCTGGTCGGTAACGCGGAACCAATGCTCCTGCAAGGCTCGGGGCGATATAACTCTCCCTGTTACCTCTTCGACCGCCTTCAAGGCATTGTCAGCGTCGGCCTCGTTTGAAGAGACGACCTCTTCGCCGTAGAGCTCGTCGACGCGGTATCGGGCCATTATCGAACTCCGAGGCGCTTCGCCTCTGCTTCCAGCGTGGCGCGGTCGTTGCCATGCTTGGCGATCAACTCGCGCACCTGAGGTATCGAAAGTCCTAACTTGTTGGCGAAATAGCCAACTTCGTATTCTTCATCGCCCGCCACACGGTCCCGGTCGCGGGAATCGGTTTTGGTCTTATCGTCAGCCATATGCCTGTTCCTCCGCTCGTGAAGAAATGAAGCCGGATAGGGGCAAAATGTTCCACTCGATGCTTCAGCGATTGCTAAGGAACGCAAGCGGCTTTCCGCCATTTTTCCAATAGTCAGGGAGTCGCGAGTGCATGAGTAAGCAGAATGGTGAACTCGCCTTCATCGAGTTCCAATCACCCACGCTAGTGGCCCGAGCGCCCACAGACGCCGAGTGGCTGCACGAGATCAAATACGACGGTTATCGAACGGAGCTTGTTATCCAAGGCGGGCAGGCACAAGCATTCACCCGGAGGGGCTACGACTGGTCCCACCGCTACAAGCGGATCGTCCAAGCGGCAGCGAACCTGCCGGTCAAATCTGCAATCCTCGATGGTGAAGCCGTCGTGCTCGGCACCACCGGCCTGCCGGACTTCCAAGCCCTTGAGCGAGAGCTGGGCAATCCGAACTCGCCCAAGCTCATGTTCTTTGGTTTCGACCTTTTGCACCTTAACGGCCGCGATCTTCGACAGCAGCCGCTGACAGAACGCAAAGCTGCGCTGCAGAAACTTTTGCAGGAAACGGCACCGACGCTGACGTATGCGGAGCATCTGGAAGTTACCGGCAAGGACGTATTCGACCATGCCTGCCGAATGGGATTGGAGGGCATCGTGTCCAAGCGAGCCGACGCTCCGTATCGCTCTGGCATCCAAACGAGCTGGCTCAAGGTGAAGTGCATCAAGAGCGACACGTTTCCTATTGTCGCTTTCGTAGAGAAGCTTGGCGCGCAACCTCGCCGTATCGCATCGCTTTACATCGGCAGGCGAGATGGCGACCGCCTGCTTTATGCGGGCAAGGCGCAAAGCGGCTACACGCTTGAAGCAGCCCGGCGTGTTCGGGAACGACTGGATCCCTTGATCGTCGATAAGTCGCCGCTATCGGACCCTATCAGGAAGCCGAAAGCAACGTGGGTGCGGCCTGAGGTGCTCGTTGAGGTGCAGTTTAGTGGCGTCACCGACCGCGGCATCCTGCGCGAAGCGGTGTTCAAGGGATTGCGAGAAGACCTTCAACCAATTCCAGCCAAGCCTCCGGCTCCTTCTAAGCGCCGGTTGGAAGGGAAGCACGGGGTCCCGCAAGAAAACATCCTTCAATTGCTACCCGATGCAGTCTCCCCATCGAAGGAAGAGTTGGTGGGCTACTGGCGGCGGGTAGCCGACCGGGCGCTGGTTCATCTCCGCGGAAGGCCATTGAAGCTGGTGCGCCATGCGTTCGGGGCCACGTTCTACCACAAGGGGCCACTGCCGCCGATCCCGGCGTCGGTGCACCAGCTAAAGGTTCAAAAGCGCGAGGGCGGCGAAGGTGTCAGGGTCTGGGTAGATGACCTCGATGGTTTGCTCGGACTAGTGGAAATGGGTGCCGTCGAGCTTCATCCATGGAACGCCACTATCGACGACATCGAACATGCTGACCAGCTCGTACTGGACCTTGATCCCGGCGAAGGCGTGCCATGGGACGCGGTGATCGAGGCCGCGCTGTCGCTCCGTGAGATTTTTGAAGCGGCTGGCTTGGAGAGTTGGCCCAAGGTCACCGGCGGCAAAGGCATCCATCTTACGGTCCCGCTGCCGCCGAAGATGAATCACGACAGCGCCCGGAAATTGGCCAGATCACTCGCGCAGTGTCTCGTCGATGCCGATCCCGAGCGGTACCTTCTCTCCTCCGATCCAGCAGCACGCGCGGGCCGTATCTTCCTTGATTACCTGCGCAACGGCCGAGGCAACACTGCCGTCGGCGCGTTTTCTCCGCGCGCCCGGCCCGGCTTCCCAATCGCGCACCCAGCGACATGGAAGCAGGTTGAGGCAGGCGTCCGACCCGACGCGTTCACGCTGGCCCGTCCATTTAAAGCTGCGCCACAAAGAGCAGCGTAGCTTGTGCTGTGTTAGCGCAATTTTTCATGAGATAGTTTGCGCATGCGGCGAAGGGTGCGGCGGTCATGTCAGTATCGCTTTACCGTGGAGTCTACTGGCCCAACGATCTGGATAAACTCCAGCGTGTTTTTGATCGGCTGTGCGCCGAGCGCCGCCTAGCCAAGAAGGACCAGAAGATCTGGCTATGGAAATCTTCCGAGTTTTTGACGACGGCATCACTGGGGCGCGCGCTTTCCAAACGGAGCAGAGCCTAATCCCGACGCTAGGTCAATGAAAGAGCCCGGTCCTGAGAAACCGGGCTCTCTCTCGGGGCAGCCTTAGGCATCTGCAACTACCAAACCTCCCGCATTCGGAGGCGACACCCGTTCCCCGACTTTGGCGCAGGCAACGCGCCAGTAAGGAACAAACGTCTTTAACATATGTTTAGTTCCCCACCTCACAACGCGGCTGCTAAAATCGGACATGCCAATTCGCGAAACGCAGTTGCAGATCGCGGAGCGCCACGTGAGCGAGGGTGCCCAGCGCATCGCACGTCAACGGGCGCTGATCGTCTGGATGACGGAACGTGGCCTGCCTACGGCTGAAGCCCAAATCTTCCTCCGCGAGCTTCAGGCGGCGCAGCGAGAGCTGACCGCTCATCTCGAACGGCTGCGAGCTGAGTAGGTTCTATCAACAGGGCGAAGGCGTGGCAGCTGAGTAAGTTCTATGCTGAGTGGGACCGCGGAGAGCCTCGGCGCCGAAGATCAACGCCGAGGCTCAGGCATGTACGCTGTACCAGCATGACCGCTTATCAGCCTGCGCTAATATCGTGAACGAAGAGTGAATCCAAAGTTTACTCGTGGGACATGTTCCGCCCGCATCATTTGTTGTTGACCGGTGGTCCTCCGGTCGGACACATCAAACACGTTCGGCGCCAGTATGGGCAACGTCGTTGAGAGTCTCTTCGCTCTCGCCCCGATTGAAGGAGGCGTGAGTGCTACGTCGCATTCCTCAGAGCGAATATCTCGAACCAGAAGATCTGCAGCTATGCCGTCGCGTGTTCGAGCAAGCCTGTGCCGAAATCGGTTTTGACCCTAGCAGTGCCCAAAGCGAGGCATTGGCGACAGCTGTGCTTGGCATTTTCCAAAGCGGCATTGGCGAAGAGGCGGATTTGCAAGATAGAATTCGGCAGCATATCGCCTAGTCGGGGTGGCGAAGTTTGAGGGCCTGTGGCCCGTTGCGGTCGGCGGGCTTTCTCACATGGCAACGCAGCCGAAACCTTCTTTAGACAACTTCATTTCTCTGCGAGAAGCGGAGGAATTGGTTATGCGCGACGGCAAAGACGATGACGATTTTCAAAAAGAGGCCGACTTGCTGGTCCCGCGCTTGATCAAAATGCGATGGTAGGTTTAGACGCGCAAAAATTTGCGTGAGATCGGACGATGATTGTCCGTACGCTGTCCACGCTGGAATGCACAACCGTGCTGACGATGAATCGCCTGGCGCATCTTGCGTGCTCGCAAGGCGGGCAGCCTTACATCGTTACGATCAACTATGCTTATGCGGACAGTCATCTCTACGCGTTTTCCTTACTAGGAAAGAAGATCGAATGGTTGCGAGCCAATCCGCTTGTGTGCGTTCAGATCCATGAGCCAGCTCAAGGCCGCGGATGGAGAAGCGTTGTTGTCGATGGGCACTATGAAGAGCTGTCGAACCGGGTCGGCTATGAGGCGGCGGAGCGCCATGCCTGTTTGCTGCTGAGCAGGCACTTCGACTGGTGGGAACCGGGCGGCCTTAAACCGGACATGCCGCCGATATCGGACCACTCACCGCCGCATGTGTTCTATCGCATCCTGGTCGAGCAAGTCTCTGGCCGAGAAGCAAGAGAGTAGCTTTTTGTGGTGTGCTGCCTCGCCAACTCCGGGCTTTATCCCAGATGACGCCGAATCCTCGTGAACCGTCGAAATAGCCGCTAGAAATCGAGTCCTCACAGGCGACCGACGTTTTTGATCTTCGTCAATGAAGGCGGGGCCTGTTGCGCTACCATAAAAAACAAAAATAGAACAATACCATGGGGAAGGAGACAATCGATGGAGATCACCACTCGCGATCTAATGACGGTTTTGCATGGAATGGGTTTCGGCGCCCTTTTCATGCTCGCATTTTCCGGCGCGATTGCCGGTCTCTATAGAATGTCGGCCCCGGGAGCGCCGCCAATGAGCACAAGGGAGCAGTCGCTGCTCAACTTCTGGCTTGTTGCGATGGTGGTTCTCTCTTGGCTCACGGTGTTCTCTGGCGCCTATGGCGTCTATCCATGGTACCGCGCCGTTCCGCCGGCCGGGGTGACCGATCTATCGAACTATCCGCGAAGCCTTCTCCTGTCGAGCCCGAGAACGTCTGAGTGGCACTCCCTCGGCATGGAGTGGAAAGAGCATGTCGCTTGGCTGGCGCCAATCGCAATGACCATGGTGGCCTATGTAACCATGAAATACGGACGCGCGATCATTCAGCATCGGAACATGCGCATCTCGGTCTTGGCTTTCGCGGTAGCGGCGTTTGTCGCGACGGGCGCAGCTGGCGCATTGGGCGCGTTCCTCAACAAATATGCCCCGGTCCGCGGCGGCCAATCGATCGTGTTGATACAGGGGGAGCAGCCGGAAGGTGCCCAAACCCCCACCCACACACCTGGAGTGCAGCCACAGCCCGCGCAGCCAAAAGGAGAACAGCCATGACGATCTCGCACAAGCCGGTGGTCGGCCAACCCGTTGAGGCGATCTCCGAAACCATACCCAACGGTCCTGGCGCGGCGGCCATTCTCGCAGCAGGCATTGGTTGCGCTGCCATCGGCATCTTGGCTCTCGCCGGCGACGCCTCGAAAGCGATCAGCGGCTTGCTGAACTTCTACAAGCCGTCGGGTGCTCTCTCGGGCGTTACGACCGTGGCCATCATTATCTGGCTTGCGGCGTGGTTCATCCTCGCCCGGCGCTGGGAGAACAAGACTGTGGCCATGGCCAGGGTCAATATCGGCGCTTTCGCCCTGCTGCTTGTCGGTGTGCTCCTGACCTTCCCGCCGTTCATGGATTTCCTGCAAGGCAGATAGTCAGCGGGGAGGATGGTGTTCGGTGAGAGCGCAGCCCGACGAATTACCGAGCCCGCTCGCATCCTTGGTCGCGTGATCCGTCCTTGATCTTGGCGACGTACATGAACTCTCTGTCGGGGCCCATCCTGAGTCAGTGCGGATAGGTCGTGCCCGCCGCGCTGCTCTTCGATCCCAAGCGCCGAGACCTTGAGAAACCCGGGCCGGGTCGACCCGCGCCAGCTTGCCCTGAAGCGCGGGCCCGCCCCAACCGTCGATCCGAACCGAGGCGCCCGTTTTGATTTGGACCGCATCGGTCGAAAGCAGGTCGGCCGCGACCTCCGGGTCACGCTCCTTGAATTGCGGGAGGTGATCGGCAACGTCACGATTGACGAGGTGAGGGAGAAGGTCCGCTGCCAAAACTGCAATAGCCGGGAGTGGATGAGCGCGCTGCTTTTCCATCAGATGGGGGAGCAGGCGCACACGATCCGCTATCGGCGGCTGGTCGAGATAAGATGGGGAAGCGAGTTGTGTGGAGGGATGAGTAGCGAACTGCACGACTGTCCTGATCGGTTTCATAGGCGGCTACGCGGACGTCGCAATGTGCGTACCGGCAATAAAGGCGGGGCATCCGACTTTTTGACCAAGCCCGTCCGACGTTACGACTTGCTGAACGCTATTGGTCTTGCCATGGCGGCTGGGCCGAGTTGTGCCGTTTAAGCGTTGCAATACCAACGGCGCTTACCCGGGTAGAGATAGCTTCGGTCTACAACACCCGTTTCACACCGAAGCAGTTGTTAGACGGTTTCACCAACTGGATCGCCTTGCCATCGCCGCCGGTCGCCAACCGCAGCTATGTTCGCTGACTCTTTTGGTCTTCATGCCATTCCGCGTCAAACGCCTGCCTTCCCTTTGCAGCCCAAAGGCCGCGTGCATGCTCGCCGTCATGGCCCTGCAGCTTTGCGGCGATCCAGAGCATCGCTCCGTAGATCACGGCGCGATCGTGATTAGTCAGTTCGACGATGCTTGCCTTGGCGACGAGACCACCGAGCTCGATCAGTTGCCGGGTGCGCTTGCGACGCTCGACTTGCCAACTGCGCATGTCATTGCGAGCCTGTGCCGCTTGCCGACGATGGTGGGCTGCTTGGTTGCGCTGAAGCGCTGCGCAGGTTGCGCTGACATGCCGGCACAGCTCCCCGGGAGCCGCTCTCGAAAAACGTCACCCCACGCTTAGCCCATGCCTCGCGCTTTGCGGCGTCTTTGGTTTCGGCGATTGCGACCAGCGCGCCGGCCAATTCGTCGGAGCTGAGTTGATCGGCGCCGGCGGCAATCACCAGCTCGCCAAGCTGCTGCACTTTTCGGGTTTTGAGGTCTCGCGCCTTGTCTTCCAGTGCCTTCAGTTCGGCGTCGAAGTCTCGCGGTTTGCGCATGGCTGTCTCCATCGATTGTCGATGCGGCGATGATAGGGGAGCGTCTGCCGAAAGGCTCCAGTGTTGTCGAGACAGCCCGGGACGGGCTGATCCATCCCGAGAATTTTCCGAGGGAGGGCGCGCTTATACGTCGTGCCGACGTGCGCTTTGACGTGCAAATGATCTGGTCGCGATGGCGATCTATCATCTTCACGTCAAGGTTATTGGCCGCAAGGCAGGCTCGAGTGCTGTTGCCTCGGCCGCCTACCGCTCGGCTTCGCGGTTGCGCGACGAGCGCATCGAACGCTCGCATGACTTCTCCGCCAAGCGCGGCGTCGTCCATTCCGAGGTGATGCTGCCGGACAATGCGCCGGAGGCCTGGACTGACCGCGAACGGCTGTGGAACGACGTTGAGGCGTTCGAGGTGCGCAAGGACGCGCAGTTGGCTCGTGAAGTGGAGTTTGCCCTCCCGCGCGAACTCACCCAGGCGCAAGGCATCGAACTGGCGCGCGACTTTGTTCAAGCCGAGTTTGTCAGCCAGGGCATGGTCGCCGATCTCAATGTGCATTGGGACAGGGCAGAGGATGGCAGTCCAAAACCTCATGCCCATGTCATGCTCACCATGCGGTCAGTGGATGAAAACGGCTTTGGGGCGAAGGTGCGAGATTGGAACCAGACGGAGGTGGTCGAGCGCTGGCGCGAGCGATGGGCGGAGCTTGCCAACGAGCGGCTTGCCGAACTCGACATCGACGCTCGCATCGATCATCGCAGTTGGAAGCGCAGGGCATCGCGTTGGAGCCGCAGATCCAGATTGGCGCGCCGGCTCAGCGAATTGAGGGTAGTGACCTCAATCCTGCCGGCGTTGAAGCAGATCGGGCCGAACTGCATCGCGAGATCGCGCGCAACAATGGCGCGCGCATCATAGCCGATCCATCCGTGGCGCTGGATGCCATCACGCATCAGCAATCGACTTTCACCCGCCGCGACATCGCGAAGTTCGCGCATCGGCACAGCGACGGCATCGGGCAGTTCGACCAAGTGATGGGCGCGATCGGCAACGCGCCTGATCTGATCGAGCTCGGCAAGGATGGACGCGGCGAAGACCGCTTCACCACCCGGAAGATGATCGAGACCGAACAGCGTCTGCATCGCGCGGCAGACCGCATGGCTGGCGAGGAGCGTCATGCGGTGAGTGACAGACATCGCGAAGCTGCTCTGGCGCGCACAGCTCAACGCGGGCTTGTTCTATCAAGCGAGCAGGCCGAAGCGCTCGCGCATGTCACCGACGGCCGCGGTCTTGGCGTTGTTGTCGGCTTTGCTGGCACGGGTAAGAGCGCCATGCTGGGCGTTGCGCGCCATTCGTGGGCAGCAGCGGGCTATGAGGTTCGAGGCGCGGCTCTCTCCGGCATTGCGGCCGAGAATCTCGAAACCGGTTCCGGCATCTCGTCGCGGACCATCGCCAGCATGGAACATAGTTGGGGGCAGGGCCGCGATCTGCTTACCGCGCGCGATGTCCTGGTGATCGACGAGGCCGGCATGGTCGGCACGCGCCAGTTGGAGCGCGTGCTCTCCCATGCGGCTGTCGTTGGCGCAAAGGTCGTGCTGGTCGGCGATCCGCAGCAGCTGCAGGCGATCGAGGCGGGTGCCGCGTTCCGTTCGCTCCACGAACGCCACGGGGGCGTCGAAATCGGCCAGGTGCGCCGGCAGCGCGAGGACTGGCAGCGTGACGCTACGCGCGATCTGGCGACCGGCAGGATCGGCACTGCGATCGGCGCCTATGAAGCACAAGGCATGGTGCACCAGGCTGCGACGCGCGATGACGCACGCGAAGATCTTGTGGAGCGCTGGGATCGCGACAGGAAGGCGCAGCCAGAGGCAAGCCGGATCATTCTCACCCACACAAACGACGAAGTGCGCGCGCTCAACAAGGCGGCGCGTGAGCGTATGCGTGCCGCTGGAGATCTCGGCGACGAAGTTCACGTAGATGTCGAGCGCGGTGCAAGGAGTTTTGCACGCGGCGACCGGGTTATGTTCCTGCGCAACGAGCGGTCGCTCGGCGTCAAGAACGGCACGCTCGGCGTGATCGAAGAGGTCAGCACACAGAGCATGACGGTTCGAACCGACGAGGGCAGGTCGGTGCGCTTCGACCTGAAGGACTATGCCCAGATCGACCACGGCTATGCCGCGACCATTCACAAGGCCCAGGGCATGACAGTCGACCGCACTCATGTGCTGGCGACGCCTGGCATGGACGCGCATGGCAGCTACGTCGCCCTTTCGCGACATCGCGACAGAATGGACCTGCATTACGGCAGCGATGACTTTGCCACACGAGACCGGCTCGTCCGGACGCTGTCACGCGACCGCGCCAAGGACATGGCGTCGGATTACGATCAGATGGATCCGGCGCAACACTATGCCGAGCGGCGCGGCATCACCTTCCGACAGCGTGTGGTCGAGATCGTGCGCCGGGTCGTACCGGAGCAGTTGCGCGACAGGATCGGCGGGCTGATGGACGGGTTGCGCGCGCCTGGAGAAGCGGAGCCCGCCCAAGACCGTGGGCATCAGCCGGGAAGGGAAGACGGTCGAGCGCGAGACGGTGATGCCGGTGCTGCACCTGGAAGAGAAGCTTCCGCCAGGGGGGCGCAGCGGGAGGCGGATGCGCCGGCGGATCCGGAGGCCGCGTTGCGCAGCGCTCGCACTAAGGCTCTTGTGCGCCACGCGCGCGCGCTTGACGCTGCTACGCGCAGCGTAAATGCGGACGGGCAGGGGACTCCTGAGCAGATGCGCGAATTGCGAGATGCGCGAGACGCTTTCGAGAGGGTTCGGCCTCATGGCTGGCGCGATGCGGAGGCGGCTTACGTAAGGAATCCTGAGTTGGTTCGTGAAGCGGCGGCCGGTCGCGTCAACCGCATCGTGCTCGCTCTCCAGCTTGAAACCGAAATCCGCACCGGACTGCAAGCCGATCCGATCCGACGCGCCGACCGTTTTGTGGAACGCTGGCAGAAACTCTACCGGTCAAGCCAGGACCAATACCAGGCTGGCGACATGTCGGGTTACACGTCAACGCGCACGGCCATGTCCAACATGGCCAAGAGCCTCGAGCGCGATCCGCAACTGGAATCGCTCCTCGAAAACCGCAAACGCGATCTTGGCATTCATACCGATTCCGGCCGCAGCCTCGCTGCGGAACTCGCGTTCAGCCATGGCGTCGGTAGGGGCCGTGGCATTGGGATATGAACAGGTCCGATTTGCCGCCGTTTCCACGCCACAGGCGGTTCGGCGACAAAGCCTGGTTGCGCCCAGCATTGGTTCGCCCTGTTGTCCCAGCATATACCTGCAACAACCAGTGAGAAGCAGGCGAGCTATGTCCGAGCCGGATCGCATCATACGCCTGAGAACCCTCCTTGACCGCACCGGCCTCTCGCGCTCGACCCTTTATCGCAAGATTGCCGAAGGCACGTTTCCGGCTCAGATCAAGATCAGCATAAACGGGGCGGGCTGGCGGGAATCCGATGTCAATCGATGGATCGCCGATCCTGGTGCATGGCGAAAAGAACGTCAGTTCTGATTGCGAGACAGACGAACGCCAGGTCCGCCGCCATTCTCTGGAATGAATTCAATTCCCGCGCGTTCGAACGTGCTTCTTATGAGATCCACAGTTGATTGCTTCAACGCCTCGCCTCTTTCGAAGCGAACAATTGTCTGGGTCGATATTTTGGCTTCTTTTGAGAGGTCTAAAACACCCCATCCTAATGCAGCCCGAGCCATGCGGCACTGCACCGGATTCATAAAATCACCATTTTATGGTGATTTTGGTTGCTTAGGTGATGCACTGCGTGTAGTCTCGGTTTCACTTGGCGGCCGGATGGGTGATGCAACACCAATCCGGCCTGGCCACGCCAAAGCTGTTGAGGAGCTCGGATCATGGCTGATTCCGACAATAGCACGTCTTTGCCTTCAGTCACGCACGGGCGAGGGCAAAGGCAGACGGCACGCGCGGTAGATCGTTTCGACGATGCGGACCCGGCTCTCGCATTGCTCCAAGGCTGGTTGCGAGCACAGCATGTCTCGCATGTCCTGTGCCGACTTCAACAACGTCTAGAGAGGCGTGTTCTCGACGCTGCGGCCCCGGACGCGATGGATAAGAAGGTCGGCTATTCAATCACCTGCCAAGCGGAAGTCGAGGCCTCGACTGCCGCCTTGAAGCTTCAAGATAAAATCCCTCACGTACAGGCGCGGTCGCTTCTCGGCATTGTTGCCAAGCTCGAAATCATCGCTGGCGCAGATCGTGACATCGACGATCCAACAGATTTCCCGTGGCCGCATATTGCTTCGGTCCTTGCCGACTTAAAGGAAATCGCCGGGAGCGTGCCGCTTGAACGGCCTGAGCGAACCGTCGTCCAGGCGGACTGTAGGCTTTATCAGGAGATAGCGACCGATCTGATCGGTCTGGACAAGCGGGCCTCTAATCTGCGCTTGGGGGAGGCGCCTGTCGTTGGCATTAGTTCAGGATAGAAGTCCTTCGCTCCACCGTGCTTGTTCAACCAACGGAATCCAATGCTGACCAGGGTTTTTCGTTACGACAGGTTTGAGCGGGAGTAGCGGATCAGGGCGAAGTTTGTCCGAATCGTACGCGTTGCTATCCCTTTCTGCGAGCGCCCATTGCGGCGAATTTACCTTGTCTCGCGCATGAGCACATCTTGCGGGACATGGAGAAGCTACGTTTTCTCGGCATAGTCGATGGCCGGCAGCCATCCTGCCAACCGTTGTCGATCGGGGTACTATGCCCCTCGCCATTTTTGCCCCATCGCAAGCCGTTCCTGCAATGGTGGTGAAGTCCCGCAAGCAGGTCTTGTGTAAGGCGCCCGACCGAGCGATTCTGCGCCTTGCCAGCGCTCTCGCCCGCCAAGCGGCCCGCGAAGATCATGCGAGTGAACAGGCCGAGAAAACTCACCATGAATCGGACCGCGATCTACGCACGCTTCTCAACCGACCTCCAGAATGAGCGATCAATAGACGATCAACTCGCTCTATGCCGGGCATATGCTGAACGTGAGGGGTTGAACGTTGTCGCAATCTTTGACGACCGAGCACGCTCCGGTGGCTCCGTCCTGGGCCGTGACGGCTTGCTTCAGCTCATGGACAATGCGCGTGAGCACGAATTCGACGTGCTCGTCGTAGAGGCACTTGATCGGCTCTCGCGCGACATGGAAGACCTTGCGGGCATTCACAAACGGCTTTCATTTCTCGGCATCGAAATTCGTGCGGTCCACGAAGGCGTAGTGAACACGGTCTTGGTCGGACTTCGCGGTCTTGTGGGCCAACTCTTCCGAGAGGATATCGCTCACAAAGTCCGTCGGGGCCAGGCGGGCCGAGTCAACAAGGGACTCCATGCCGGAGGATTAACCTATGGCTACTCTTACGTGCTCGGTGACCCTGGAAAGCGGCTAATCGCTGAGGACGAGGCAGAGATCGTGCGACGTATCTTCAGGGAATACGTCGGTGGTCAGACTCCGCGCGACATAGCCCACAAGCTCAATAGCGATCGTATACCACCGCCCCGTGGCCGAACCTGGAATGCATCTACTATCAACGGAAATGTGCAGAGAGGGACGGGGCTGCTTCACAATGAGCTTTATGCTGGGCGCCTGATCTGGAACAGGGTCAGAATGATCAAGGATCCTGATACGGGCAAACGTGTCTCGCGTCCAAATCCCAAGGGTGAATGGCGAGTAGCCGCAGTACCGGACCTCGCAATTGTTTCGTCCGAGCTGTTCGACGCAGCACAGGCACGCAAGAAGGCGCGTGCAATCACCCATCCAAGCCATCAACGCCGACCACGGCATATGCTGACTGGGCTCTTGAGGTGTGGTGCCTGTGGTTCGGGAATGTCATCAAAAGGCATGGACAAGTCCAAGCGCATTCGCATCCGCTGTTCGGCCGCGACAGAGAGCGGAATGTGCGCTGATCCGAAGACCTTCTATTTGGATACCGTCGAAACTGCAGTTCTAAACGGGCTTACCGCCGAGCTGCGCCATCCCGAAGTGATTGCCCAGTACGTCCAGACCTACCGCGAAGAACGGAAGCGTTTGGCAGCCGATACCGATGCTAGGCGCATCCGTTTGGAGCGACGGCTTGAAGAGCTAACTCGGGAGATCGAGCGGCTGGTCAACGCGATTGCCAAAGGCCACGGAGACCCGGCTGTACTAGGACCGCAATCAACAACACTGAATGAAGAGCGCAAGTGCATTTTGGCAGATTTGGATCAGGTACCCGCTGCGACCGGGCTGATCGCGCTGCACCCTGCCGTGCTCGCTCGCTACGAGGAACAACTGAACAAACTTCAGACCGGGCTTGCCAAGGGCATTGCTTTTGGCGATTCCGAATCTGCTGAGGCAATGCGGGACTTGGTCGAAACCGTCACGGTGTTTCGAGATCCGTCGAGAGCCGGCAGGGTTGAAGTCGAAATCGCTGGTCGGCTGACAACGCTCTTAGGCGAGCGTGCCTTCCCCCACGGCGTCAAAGGAGTGGGGGGAATGGTGGTAGCGGGAGAGGGACTTGAACCCCCGACCCCAGGATTATGATTCCCGTGCTCTAACCAACTGAGCTACCCCGCCAGGGTGGCAAATGGCCCGGAAAACCGTCCTGGATGGACGGGCGTCGCGAGGCGTTCGCCAAGGTCGCGCGGATATAAGGTTGGGAGGGTGAGCCTGTCAAGCTTGGATGATGCCGACTGTCGTAAGCACATGAGTTGTCCGGGTTAGGTAGCACAGGAGTTGTCCGGTTTTATCGCCAGCGAATGGAGGCTGGG
>SAJS01000049.1 GCA_004017535.1 Mesorhizobium sp. | reverse complement strand
CGTAAGACCGTATGTCCGCCTCTGCCGATGAGGTGGCTCGCCCTACACTGCGCGTCCGAGGGTTGCTCGGACGGGCCGAGCCGATCCTCACCACAGGAGGACGAGCCGTGGCGGATTATAGAGAAGCATTTGTCGGAATCGATGTTGCGAAGCTTAAGAATGCTATTGCGATTGCGGAGGCAGGCCGGGAAGGAGAGGTTCGGTTCTTCGGTGAGGTCGACGCGTCGGCGACCAGCATGCGGCGGGTCATAGGCCGGATCGCCAGCCGCTTTGATTACGTGCATTTCTGCTATGAGGCTGGGCCGACCGGATACGGCCTTTATCGCCTGATCCGGTCGCTCGGGCACGAGTGCACCGTGGTTGCACCATCATTGATACCAAGGAAGCCCGGCGATCGGGTGAAGACGAACCGTCGAGACGCCATTTCCCTTGCCCGGCTATTGCGCGCCGGCGAGCTGACCGCGGTGTGGGTGCCCGATGAAGGGCACGAGTCCATACGGGATCTTGTTCGCGCGCGGGCGGGCGCGGTCGAGACGCTGCGGGTCCATCGCCAGCAGGTGAGCGCATTCATGCTCAAGCACGGCCGTAGCTATCCGCGAAAGAAGAGCTGGACGATGCGCTATCTACGCTGGCTTCAGGAACAAAGGTTCGATCATCCCGCGCATCAGATCGCACTCCAGGAGATGGTCGAGGCGGTGCGCGTCTCGAAAGAGCGGGTCGAGCGGCTGGAGCGTGTGATCGAAGAGTTCGTCCCGGCCTGGTCGCTGGCACCGATCGTGTGGGCGCTTCAGACATTGCGTGGGGTAGACCTAATTGTCGCCGTGACGTTCGTCACCGAAGTCGGCGACGCCAGCCGGTTCGAAAGCCCACGCCAGCTCATGGGATATCTCGGTCTGGTCCCCGGCGAGCGCTCAACCGGGGAGACAGTCCGGCGCGGCGGCATCACAAAGGCAGGCAACGGTCGGGTTCGCCACATGTTGGTCGAGAGCGCCTGGACCTATCGACATCCGCCCAAGGTCGGGAAGGCGAAGCTATACCGGTTGGAGCAGGCGTCACCGAAGGTGCGTGAGATCGCCTGGAAGGCGCAGTCCCGCCTGACAGCCCGCTACCGCATGCTGAGCGCTCGGGGCAAACGGACAACGGTCGTCTGCACCGCGATCGCCCGTGAACTGGTCGGCTTTATGTGGGCAGTCGCAAGGGAGGCGCGCGTAACCTGATCGCTCGCCGCGATGGCGCACATATCGCGCATGGGCGGAGGCGGGACCACGGCAGGGGAATGCCCGTCAGACGCTTTGTGGCCGGCAAATCGACCGACGCCCGCAGTAAGATAGGAACAGCCCCGGACGCACAATCGGGAATGCGGTAGCCAACCCGCGCATCAGAGCTTGATCACCGACGTCCTTCAGTTCCGCCTCCACCCATGCGCGATCATCAGAATGAGCAGCCGTTCCTCGGATCGGGCGACCTCATGCGTTCCAAACCTTGACAGCGGACATCAGAGCGGTGTT
>SAJS01000048.1 GCA_004017535.1 Mesorhizobium sp. | reverse complement strand
ATCTGCGACGTCTATGGCGCGGGTTACTTCTACATCCCCGGCACCGAGACCTGCCTGCGCATCGGCGGCTATGTCCGCTATGATGCCAGCATCGGCGACGTCGGCTCGTTCGACGGCGCTCTCGCGGAAGACCGCCAGGACGGCAGCACCAACCACACGTATGGCAAGAACGCCCGCTTCACGCTGAAGACCTGGACCGGCCAGGAAACTGAGCTTGGCACGTTGAAGACCTACACCGAGACCCGCTTCAACTTCGGCAACACGCGTTTCAGCAACGGAGCTTACAACAAGGGCTCCTCGCTGAACTTCGCCTGGATCCAGCTTGGCGGCCTCCGCGTCGGTAAGGACGAATCGGCCTTCGATACGTTCATCGGCTATGCCGGCAACGTTATCCAGGATACCATCGTTCCGTACGGCGACTTCGATACGAATGTCATCCAGTACTACTTTGACGCTGGCAACGGCTTCTCGGCTGTGGTCTCGTTGGAAGAAGGCTCGGGCTTCGACACGATTGACAGCTATGTTCCGCACGTTGTCGGCGGCGTGAAGTGGACCCAGGGCTGGGGCGCCATCACCGGCGTCGTCGCCTATGACAGCAACTACGAGGCTGTTGCCGGCAAGGTCCGTGTGGATGTCAACGTCAATGACGCGTTCTCGCTGTTTGGCATGTTCGGCTATGGCAATGACGGCAAGCTGAACGACAACGCCACAAACGCGATCGATGCTTCGGGTCGTGGCTTCTACAAGCAGTGGGGCGGCAACTGGGCCTGGTGGGCCGGCGGCACCTACAAGTTTAACGAGAAGACCGCGTTCAACCTCCAGGTGTCGGGTGACGACGACAAGAACTATGGTGTCGCGGCCAACGTTGCCTACACTGCCGTGCCGGGCTTCACGATCACGGCCGAAGTGGATTACGACCACTATGGCAACTTCGACACTCCGACGCTCTACGGCAACTGGACCAGTGCCGACAAGAAGAATAGCGTCGGCGCTATCCTGCGCTTCCAGCGCGACTTCTAAGGGCTGGTTCGATACAGTTGAAATCCGGCCCGGGCGTCTCCACGCCCGGGCCGTTTTTATTTTCCGCGGTTGGTCACAACGCAAACGAAAGGATGGGGGTGAAACGATAAGCTGACTGAGTCTGGTGAAACGATTCTGTGGGGTCCGCTGCGGTGGACGGGATCGGCCATAAGACTCGAAAACTCTTGAAAGGACATCTCCGAACGGTTAGGGCTGATCGCTTAACCACAGGGGGTGTGGCTAAAAATGTCGAACGAAGCGGTTCAAGAGGCCGAGGCCTCTGGTCATTTTGCGTTCTTTTCTTCTCAGAATTCGAAGTTTAACTACACGTTTAACAAGATCAGAGAAGTAAAGTCGTATCGGATCGGAGAGCTTTTTGCAGCTTATCGAGATATACTCTGGGATGACGGGCGGCATAAATACAATGTCAGCTCTTTCATCGGTGAAATAGACGAGATCCTGCTCGGAGAGCGTTTCAGCACCTTTGACCAGAACACCCTGGACACTCTTATCGGTACATTGCGCCAGCGCGGCAACAGCAACGCAACCATCAATCGCAAGATGGCTGCCCTCAGCAAATTGCTGCGCAAGGCTCATAAGATGGGAGATATCCACAGCCTGCCCGAGTTCCGCCGCCAGAAGGAGCGGGCGGGACGGATTCGTTTCCTCGAA
>SAJS01000047.1 GCA_004017535.1 Mesorhizobium sp. | reverse complement strand
TCCGGACCACCTTTCGGGAGTGGTCGCGATCTGTGAGGTTGCCGATCCTGTATTGGGATCGGAGATCGGCTTGTGTCTGGACTTGACCTTACGCTTGACCCGGAGCGGCAGCTTCGGCGTTTCGAGGTGATCAACGGTGCCGGCGGTCGGCGTCACTGGTCGGTGGATGACAAGGCGCGGATCATCGCGGAGACGCTGGAACCGAACGCAATCATTTCCGAGGTCGCCCGTCGGTATGGCCTTAGGCCGCAGCAGGTCTTCGCCTGGCGCCGCGAAGCGAGCAAACAGGCCGCTTCGGTGCAGCAAGATTCTCCTGCCTTTGTGCCGGCGGTTTTGGCGGCGGCGGAACCTGCAGCCAGCCGTTCACCGAAGCAGCGGAAGCGGCAAGCCACCCGAGATGCCGGCATGATCGAGCTTGAGATCGACGGCATCGCGATGCGCGTCGGCCGGGGCGCCGATACCAAGACGGTGGCCGCAGTGATCCGCGCGCTGAAGGCGACGTCGTGATCGGGCCGACGGGTGCGGTCAAGGTCATGGTGGCGACGAAGCCCGTCGACTTCCGCAAGGGTGCGGAGGGATTGGCGGCGCTGGTGCGAGAGACAATGGGGGCCGATCCGTTCAGCGGGGCCGTCTACGTCTTCCGGGCGAAGCGGACTGACCGGATCAAGCTGATCTTCTGGGATGGCACCGGGGTTTGCCTCTATGCCAAGCGTTTGGAGGATGGGGAGTTCCGCTGGCCGAAAGTGCATGACAGCATGATGCGGCTGACGGCCGCGCAGCTCTCCGGCGCTACTCGAAGGTCTCGACTGGCGGCGAGTCCACGAGGCGCGCCGGACCCGCGTGCCAGCCCAGGCGGGCTGACCCGCGACGAAGTGAATCAGCCTGGATTCCGCTGTCGCGGGCTGTCGGCGAATATGGTCTGATCCGCTCATGGCGATGACGGCTGACCAGCTTCCCGACGATCCGGACGCGTGAAGGCGATGGTCCTGGCGCGCGACGTCGAGAATGCCCGTCTGATTCAGATCATCAAGGAATTGCAGCGTCACCGCTTCGGCCGGCGTGCCGAGACGCTCCCCGAGGATCAATTGCTGCTGGGGCTCGAAGAGGCCGAGCAGATCGAGGCCGCCGACGAGGAAGAGAACGAACAAGCATCTCCCGCAGAGCGCCTGGAGCGCGCCAGGAAGCGTCGGACGAACCGCGGCGCGTTGCCATCCCATCTGCCGCGGGTGGAAATGATCGTCGACATCGAGGACCATGCTTGCCCATGCTGCCGCAATGGCCTGCATCGAATCGGCGAGGACGTCAGCGAGCGGCTCGACATCGTTCCGGCGCAGCTGCGTGTAATCGTCGTGCGCCGGCCCAAATATGCCTCACATGGGGATTACATGGTCAAGTGTGATTTCCTCCTTCGCAGTTTCGGTCCAAGGTCTGAGCCCGATCACGTGACGCGGCCCGGTCGCCGGGCCTCATCCACCTCACATGCGGTCGCCGCTCCTGGCGGCAGCACCAATATCCCGCTTGCGGCGGGCGCAGGCTCAGGAAGACGAAACCATTCTGCCGATCGGCTGTTGAGGCCATGCCTATTTTCGGTTCGCCCACCTGGATCCGAAAGGCTGATCAGGCCTTTGCGGAATGGAGGAAAAGGGTGGTGGAAGCGGTCATGCGGTTTTCATGAGCGCTCCCTCGATGATGACGCCGGCGGTCGCGTATTTCCACAGCGCCACCAGCAGCTTGCGGGCGAGCGCGACGATCATCGCCTTCTTGAGGCGGCTGCCGTTGCGCGCCACCCGTTCGCTGAACCAGCGGGCCAGGCCCGAGGCTGGCTGATGGCGCAGCCACAGCCAGGCAAGCTCGACCATCGTCGTTCGCAGCCGCGGATTGCCGGCCTTCGACACGCCTTGTTCGTGATCGATCGTGCCGCTCTTCCATGGGGAGGGTGCCAGTCTCGCGTAGGCGGCCACCTGCCTGCGGTTGTTGAAATGCCGGAACAGCCCTTCGGCGTGGAGGATCGTCGCGAATTCCGGCCCGATGCCCTTCAGCTTGAGCAACATCGCCGCCGGCGTCGAGGCGTCCACCGCCGTCGCGGCGAGCAGCGCGTCGCGCTCGGCCTCCACCGCCTTGATCTGGCCGAGCAGCAATTCGAGACGGTCAAGCTCGCGGCCGATCTGGGCCTTCATGCGGGCCGGCAGGGCGCGGCCATCGCCGGTCCGCAGTTCTTCCAGGCGATCACGTCGGTCGTGGCGCAAAGGCTCGTAGTCGCGGATGCCCTGGCTGAAGAGCAGGCCTTTGATGCGGTTGACGTGCTCGACCCGTTCGGCGACCAGCACCTTGCGCTCGCGGTTGGTCCGGCGGCGATCCTCATTGTCGGGCGTCGGCACCCGGACCATCGAGCAGACGCGCGGCTCACCCCGCTTGACGGCCAGAAGGGCGCGGATCAGCGCCTCGCCATCGAGTCGATCCGTCTTGGCGCGACGGTGGCGGCGCGACACCGCGATCGATGCCGCATCGACGATGTGACTTTCGATCCAGTCCTCGCGGTTCAGCACCCGGTCGATCCAGAAGCCGTCCAGCCCCGCCTCCTGGATCACCACCAACGGATAAAGCGTTCCCGTGCGCGCCTCAGCCTTGCTGCGCAGCCCGGTGAGGCAGACGAGCAGCCCGGCACTGTCACCGCCGGCGACCATGTGGCGCGACATCTTCTCGCTGCCCGGTACAATCGAGGTGACTAGCCAGGACGATCTGGACAGCTCCAGCGAGACGAAGATTGCGCCAAGATCCACGCGGACAGCGGCTTGTAGCTCGGATTGATCGGCGGTCGAAAGATGCATGAAGAGCCTCCAAAGAGCGAGTTGCGATGGCCCACTCTGCCAGAGTGCGGGCCACGATCCACTCCCCATGGGATCTGCCGCGCCTGCGAGGACGTCGTGGTTCAGGCTCCGGCGCCGGCCCGGCTGATCGAGGGTGGTCTTCCGACCGAGGCAACGGTCGCCCAGGTGCTGGTCTCAAAATATGCCGATCACCTTCCGCTCTATCGTCAGGCGCAGATCTACGCCCGGCAGGGTATCAATCTCGATCGCTCTACGCTCGCCGACTGGGTCGGCCGCGCCGCCTGGCACCTGCGTCCGGTGCATGAGCGGCTGCTTGGCAAGCTGAAGTCCTCGCTAAAAACTCTTCGCCGACGAGACGACCGCGCCGGTGCTCGATCCCGGCCGCGGCAAGACTAAGACAGGTCAACTCTGGGCCTATGCCCGCGATGACCGACCATGGGAAGGGAGCGACCCGCCGGGCGTCGCCTATGTCTATGCGCCGGACCGAAAGGCCGAGCGTCCGATCGCTCATCTCGCAGGCTTCACCGGAATCTTGCAGGTCGACGGCTATGGCGGCTATCGCGTGCTGGCCGACAAAAGCGGCGTCACGCTCGCCTTCTGCTGGGCGCATGTCCGTCGGCGCTTTTATGAACTGGCAGCAGCCGGTCCCGCGCCGATCGCCAGCGACGCGCTGAGACGGATCGCCGAACTCTACAAGATCGAGGATGACATCCGTGGCCGATCGGCCAACGAGCGCCGCGCGATGCGTCAGGCTCGCAGAGGCAATCCGCTACACGCTCTCACGCTGGGAAGGCCTCTCGCGCTTCCTTGACGACGGCCGCATCGAGATCGACAGCAACACCGTCGAACGCTCGATCCGTCCGATCGCGCTCAACCGCAAGAACGCGCTCTTCGCAGGCTCTGACGGCGGTGCGGAACACTGGGCAGTCATCGCCTCGCTGATCGAAACCTGCAAGCTCAATGGTGTCGAACCGCTCGGCTATCTCGCCGATGTCCTCACCAGGATCGTCAACGGCCACCCCAACAGCCAGATCGACGATCTCCTGCCTTGGGTCTACATCAACAAGCTCGAGCTCAAGGCCGTGGCCTGAG
>SAJS01000046.1 GCA_004017535.1 Mesorhizobium sp. | reverse complement strand
GCCGGGGCCGGCAAATGCCTCACAAGGCTGCCGAAAACCCTTCTGCGGGCCTTTTGAAAAGCTCCATTAACACACCGGGCCCGACTCCGCCTCCCGTGCAAAGTCCTCACAAGGGGAGAAGGAGAGCGCGTCGCGCTACTCCCTTGCAATGATCTCCTGGCCGTCGATGACGAGCCTCAGGCCCAGGTTGCCGGCCTTGCGGCGAGCGAGGAAGCGCGGGCGGCGCGTGGTGGAGACACGGCCCTTGCGACGCTCCTGCGGCGGCAGCGCCTTGATGGCAGCGCCGAGCGATTCTTCCAGCGTGCGGGCAATGCCGTCGGCCTCGATCAGCAGCATCGGCAGGCGATAGGCGTCGGCCCAGGCGCGCCAGTCGGCGGCGACGTCCTCGAGATCGTCGGCGACCAGCAGCGGCACCGAGAGCATCGGATCATTGTGCAGGAGCTCAAGCGTCACGGTGACGTTGCCGTCCGGATCCTCCATGGCGCGGGCGGCGACGCCGCGGAACGCCTTGGCGGGCAGCGCGATGATCGCCGGCAAACCGCTCATCTCCAGCATGCGGCGAATGACGGCGCCACGCTGATCGATGGTGAAGGTCACATCGCCATAGTCGTCGCGGGTGGCGTAGCTCACCATCTGCGGCAGGCGAAACGGGTCGAGGCGCATGTTGCGCCCGGCCCAGACTGGCTTCAGTCCAGTGTTCATCGATGTCTTCCCTGTTACTCCTGAGGGCCGTTTTCCGGTTCTCTCAGGGCCGGTTTTTCCGGCCTCGTTATGGGAAGAAATGTTAGCGCTGGCTTCTTACCGGCGCGCTTAAGAAAGTCGGTTAAATTTTGCTGATCTCAGGGATGGTTATCGGAATGCGACCGCCCACCAGATATGGGAAGGATCAGATAACCTTACCGGGATTCATGATGCCTGCGGGATCGAAGGCGGCCTTCACCCGGCGCATCAGGTCGATCGCCATCGGCGGCGCAGTGGCGATGAGCTCGTCGCGCTTCAACTGGCCGATGCCGTGCTCCGCCGAGATCGAACCATGGAAGGAGCGCACGACATCGTGCACGGCCTTGTTCATCGGGTGGTAGAGCTCGAGGAACGGCTCGTCCTGCCAATCCACCGGACGCGAGATGTTGTAGTGAAGGTTGCCGTCGCCCATATGGCCGAAGCAGACCACGCGCGCGCCGGGGCAGACCCCTTCCACCACGCCGGCCGCCTTCTCGATGAAGTCGGGGATCGAGGCGATCGGCACCGAGATGTCGTGCTTGATAGAGGCCCCCTCAGGCTTCTGGCATTCGGGCAGCGTCTCGCGGAAATTCCAGAAGGCGTCGCCCTGGGCCAGGCTTGCCGCCACCACCGCATCGCCGACGATGCCTTGCTCGAGGCCGGCTGACAGGATCTCCTCGATCAGCGCCTTGCCGTCCTCCTCGGAGCGTCCGGACGAAATCTGCATCAGCACATACCACGGCCAGTCGTCGGCCAGCGGCCGAGTGATGCCTTGCCCGTGCTTCAGCGTGAAATCATAAGGCCTTCTGGCGATCAGCTCGAAAGCTGTGAGCGAAGCGCCGGCGCGGTCCATCGCCAAAGTGAACAGCGAAAGCGCGTCCTTCGGAGAGGACGGCAGGCCGGCAAAGGCGACCTCCCTGCCCTTCGGCTTCGGGAACAGTTTCAGCACCGCGGCGGTGATGACGCCGAGCGTGCCTTCGGCGCCGACGAAGAGGTTCTTCAGATCGTAGCCGGTGTTGTCTTTCTTCAATTTGCGCAGATCGTCGAACACCTCGCCGGTCGGCAGCACCACCTCGACGCCGAGGCAGAGCTCGCGCGCATTGCCATAGGCAAGCACGCCCGTGCCGCCGGCATTGGAGGAGAGATTGCCGCCGATCTGGCAGGAGCCTTGCGCGGCGAGCGAGAGGGGGAACAGCCGGTCGGCGGCGTCGGTCGCCTCCTGCAGCGTTTGCAGGATGACGCCGGCCTCGACGGTCACCGTGTTCGACAAGACATCGATCTCGCGGATGCGGTTCAGCCGTGACAGCGACAGCACGATGTCGTGGCCGGATTTGTCCGGCACCTGCGCGCCGACCAGCCCGGTGTTGCCGCTCTGCGGCACGATCGGCGTGCCGGTCTCGGTCGCAAGCCGCATGATGCGGCTCACTTCCTCGACGCTGCCTGGCCTCAGAACCAGCGATGTGCGGCCATGCCAGAGGCCGCGCCGCTCGGTGATGTAGGGCGCGATGTCGGCCTGGTCGCGCAAGGCATATTTGTCGCCGACGATAGCCGCAAAGCGGTCGATGACGGCAGGGTCGAGGTCGAAGGGCTGATCCATGAGCGAAAATCTATGGCGCTCAGGCGAGCTTGTCACGTGGCGCGGCGGCGCGCGCGAGCCGATCGTTGATCGCCTCGCCCAGTCCCTCGAACGGGATTGGCTCGACGGCGATGGTCGCGGCGCCGACGCGGTCAAGCGCCTGCATGGCGGCAAAAAGGTTGCTTGCCGCCTCGCGCAGGTCGCCGGTCTCGGAGAGATTGCGCATAGCCGCCGCACCCTGCCAGCCCTCGGCGCGGTTGCGGCCGAAGGCAAGCAATGCCTCGCCCCTCACGATCTGTTGAACATTGAGCCGCATGGCCGCACCCGGCGCGTAATGCGAGGCAAGCATGCCCGGCGCCTCGATGCCGGCAGCGCCGCGCACCAGTTTCGCGCCGGCGGCGGCCTCGATCTCCTCGGCACTGACGCCGCCCGGCCTGAGCAGCCGCAATTTGCCGTCCTCGACCTTGAGGATGGTCGATTCCAGTCCGACGGGCGTCGCGCCGCCATCCACGACCAGCTTGATCCTGTCGCCGAGATCGGCGGCGACCGCCTGCGCTGTCGTGCCGGAAATCCTGCCAGAGGAATTGGCGCTGGGGGCGGCGAGCGGCCGGCCGAGCCGCGCGATCAGCTCGCCGCCGAACCCCCTCGGCATGCGCAGCGCGATCGTGTCCAGCCCCGCGGTGACCAGCGGATGGATGCCATTGTCCGCGCGCTGGGGCAGCACCAGCGTCAGCGGGCCGGGCCAGAAGGCTCCCGCGAGTTTCGCCGAGAGCGGGTCGAAGCCGGCAATGCGGTCCGCCATCGCGCGATCAGCGACATGGGCGATCAGCGGGTTGAAGCGGGGGCGGCCCTTGGCCTCGAAAATGCGCGCCACGGCAACGCCGTTGGTGGCATCGCCAGCCAAGCCGTAGACCGTCTCGGTCGGGATGGCGACGACGTCACCGGCTTGAAGCAACGCCAAAGCCCGCTCAAGCGCCTCGCCAACCGCCAAGATCTCAGCCAAATTTGCCACCAGTCCTGATGCATGTTGCCCAAAAGTGGGCAGCGGTTTTGGGACAACAACATGCATGAAACAAAACCTAAAGCGCGTCGATTGAATCCGTTTCAACGCGATGCGCTTTAGGCATGCCGGTCCCGTAATACGACGGCTTCCATCGGGCAAGAGCGGGCATTGGCGATTTATCAATCCCTAAAATGCTAAGTTTCCGCGCAAGCCGGCTTCAATCTGCCGGCCTTAAGGTGCGGACCGGTGGTTACCGGCTGGGGAGTTTTTGTAATGCGTTTGCTCGGAGCGTTCGGCATCGGCCTTTTGGCAATGAACGGCGCGGCGCATGCGTCGTCGATCGTCGTGCTCGGCGTCTCGACGTCGACGCCTTCGGTGGTCAGGCTGGACGCGATCGATCCGGCCAAACTGTCGGCGCTCTCCGCGCCATCGATGATTGCGCTGGGCGACCCAGTGCCCGCCGTCACCGACGAAAAGGTCGCGGCTATTCCCGAAAAGTCCGGGCATCAGCCGGCGCCGATGATCATCCGCGGCGGCATTGTCGGCGGCGCCTTCGCAACGCCAGCGGCGACCGCGGCGGCGAGGCCCACGGCACCGGCAACCACAACCGCGGCCGCGCCGGCAAACGGCACTTCGCCGGCAGCGCCGGCCAACGGCACTGCCTCCGCTTCGAAGGCCAACGACAAGGCAGGCAGCCAACCCACCGCGACAGCCAATGCGTCGGGCGGCGCGCAGCCGCCAAATGCCCAGCCGTTGCCGCGCGTCGGCAAGGCGATGTAGATCACACTCGATACCGGTTCGATGTGCTAGGCGCTTGGCTCGATCCCCGTCATCGGGATCGGGCACGATGGCGCTGACGTTTCAAAAAGGGGGGATTCATGACTGTTTCGAAAGCAATGGCCGTTGCCGGACTGGTGGCGGCGACACTGGTCGCGGGTTCGGCGCGTGCCGACGACATGCTCGGCTCTTACCTCGCGCGGATTTCCGATCGCGATCATCGCGCCAGCGACGGCTATCCGCTGAGCAGCGCGGCGCAGATGGTGCGACAGGACCGCGCCAATTGGCACAAGTTCCATCGGCGCGACGGCGACGACCAGGGCGATCCCTGGTTCCGCAGCGACGGCTCGCGCGCCGACCTGCAACGCATGCTGGAACGCGGCGGCGCCATGAGCAGCGCCACGAGGCGCGCCATCGTCAATGGCGAGCCGCTGATCGAGGTGGATGTCTACTCCGACAGCGTGCGGGTCAGCATCGTGGAAGATTGAGGCGTCAATCTTCCTGATCGAGGGGGCCATTCTTCCTGGAAGGCCGATCAGGCTAGCCTGACAAAAAAAGGGCGGCGCGAAACGCGCCGCCCAGACTGCTGACAAACCCCTGGCGTTAGCCGGGGGTTTTTGATTCACTGGGTCATGTTGAAGCGACCCGCCCCCGAA
>SAJS01000045.1 GCA_004017535.1 Mesorhizobium sp. | reverse complement strand
CGCCAACTTCTCAAAACGCTCAACCACATAAAACAAAACCCCGCCGAAATTCGACGGGGTTTGTCAGCAGTCTGACGGGGCTCATCGAGCCCCGTTTTCGTTTCGGCTTGGCGTCTGTCGAGCTTGGGTAGGTCCGGCCCTACTTTGGAGATTGGCCGAAACGCCCATCCCGTCGTCATCCACGGGCGGAGCAAGGAGCGAAGCGACGCGCGCAGACCCGAGGATCCATGCCGTGACTTCCGAGCGCTGCTGCGGTGCAGAATTCCGCTCCGCTGCGTTCTTCGATCAAGGTCACGGAATGGATTCCAGGGTCTCCGCGACGCCGCTTCGCGGCTGCTCCGCCCTGGAATGACGAGGTTGGGAGGCTTCGGCCAATCCTCGACGTTGATGCCAATTTCATGGAAATCACCGGCGAAAATCTTGCCCGTCGACAATGGCGACTTTCAAAATCCCGGTTCCCGGGAGCTAGAACATCTTGCGATAAACGACGAACCCTGACTTCTCGGCGACCTTGTCGTAGAGCTGCATCGCTGTGTGGTTCGTCTCATGCGTCAGCCAGTAGACGCGGTTCGCGCCCGCTTCACGGGCGCGTTCGTAGACGTCTTCGATCAGCGCCCGGCCGACGCCCTGGCCGCGCGCGGCCTGCGTGGTGAAGAGATCCTGCAAATAGCAGCTCGGCGTGATCGAGGTCGTCGAGCGATGGTAGAGATAATGCACGAGGCCGAGCAGGCTGCCTCCGCGCTCGGCCACCAGCGCATGCACCGGCTCATAGGCGTCGAAGAAACGCGACCAGGTCATCTGCGTGATCTCGCCGGCAAGCGCCGTCGGGCCGGTGCGCCCGTAAAACGCGTTGTAGCCGTCCCACAGCGGCAGCCATTGCTCGTAATCCTGCCTTGTGACGGGGCGGACGGTAAGTTGACCGGACATGGCGAAACCTCTGTCGTTGACGTGGAACGGAGCAAACGGCGACCGCCGCTCGACGGCAATGGGCCAGCCTGCCGCAAAGCTTTCCGCCTTGCCGGACGTGAGCCGCCGCCTTGACGCTCGCCGGCCCGGCAACTAGGGAAGCGTCATCCTGCGCTTTCCGAGGCCGCCGTGACCATCGAGATCCCCGCCCATATGCATCCCAGCCGCTCTTTCCAGGGGCTGATCCTGACCTTGCACAATTACTGGGCCGATTATGGTTGCCTCATCCTGCAGCCCTACGACATGGAAGTCGGCGCCGGCACCTTCCATCCGGCGACCACCTTGCGCGCGCTGGGTCCGCTGCGCTGGAACGCCGCTTACGTCCAGCCCTCGCGCCGGCCGAAGGACGGCCGCTATGGCGAGAACCCGAACCGCCTGCAGCATTATTACCAGTATCAGGTGATCCTGAAGCCCAATCCGCCGAACCTGCAGGAGCTCTATCTCGGCTCGCTGGAAGCGATCGGCGTCGATCCGCTGCTGCACGACATCCGCTTCGTCGAGGACGACTGGGAAAGCCCCACGCTGGGCGCCTGGGGGCTCGGCTGGGAGTGCTGGTGCGACGGCATGGAAGTCTCGCAGTTCACCTATTTCCAGCAGGTCTGCGGCATCGAATGCGCGCCGGTGGCGGGCGAGTTGACCTACGGCCTGGAGCGGCTCGCCATGTATGTGCAGGGTGTCGACAATGTCTACGACCTGAACTTCAACGGCCGCGAGGGCGCCGAAAAAGTCACCTACGGCGACGTCTTCCTGCAGGCCGAGCAGGAATATTCGCGCCACAATTTCGAATTCGCCAACACCGCGATGCTGCTGAGGCACTTCGAGGACGCCGAGGCCGAGTGCAAGGCGCTGCTCGATGCCGGCACGCCCAAGCCGAGCGACAATCTTCCGATGCACCGCATGGTCTTCCCGGCCTACGACCAGTGCATCAAGGCAAGCCATGTCTTCAACCTGCTCGACGCACGCGGCGTGATCTCAGTCACCGAGCGGCAGAGCTATATCCTGCGCGTGCGCAATCTTGCCAAGGCGTGCGGCGAGGCGTTCCTGAAGACGCGGGCTGGCGGGCTGGCGGCGGCTTAGAGCAATTCCAGGAAAAGTACGTAGCGGTTTTCCGTCCGGAATTGCGTCAAAAAAAGATAGAGGCCGGCACGGCTTTCGCGGTCTCGGCGGCGGCGCCTACCGGCAACGCGACCTGCGCCGATGCGCCATCGATCGTGCGCATGGCCTGCCTCACCCCCGGCATCGCGATCACGCCGTGCATCTGGGCGGCGAAGCAGGCGCTGAGCGCCAGGATCTGCAGGGTTCTCGATGCCGTCTTCATCGTCGTTCAGCCAATAGGTCTCTGCCTGAGCGTGTGTCGCTTCAGCGCAGCGTTCGGTTCATGGGAAGTTCTGCTCAAAGGACGAGCGACTTCGCCGCGTCCCGACAGCGGCTCGGAAAATTCCGCGAAAACGATCAGAGAGGCGACCTGCTGCCGGGGTGGCTGGGGCCAGCCGAGTTGCTATGCGTCACCGCTTGGAGTGGGTGGTAGCCGCGAAGCGGCGGGAACCTCGATTTCGACTGGATTGCGCCAGAAGCGGGTATCGGCCCGCGGGCAAGGAATGGCCGACTCATGCCAGCTGCCGTCACGTGGATGACGGCTCTGGCATCTGATGACCGCTTTGGCGCCCTTGGGAAGACGGCGCTTTTTTCACTTCTTCGCTGCGGCCTCTTGGCCGCACGCGATCAGCGCCGTCCTTGGCCGAGTCCGCCTCGTTATCATGCCATCGCAAAAGACCAGTGTCTGATCGGAACGTCTTTTCCGCTGCCAACTCGTTTCCTTGCCGACCCACTGACATCCACAGTCATCAATCCGACCCGGCCGACGCAATGCGCTCCAGCAGCACAATCGCCGCCGCCAGCGTCTCGCGGTCGTCCTTGTCCAGAATGTCCTCGAACTGGATAGCAATCCAACGCGTGCGCGCGGATCGCGATCGCCTCAGTTCAACCATGCCATCCTCCGAAAGACGATACAGCCGCTCCCGCCCATCCCGGTGGCTGGGTTCACCGGTAACAAGCCCCCCGTCTTCCATGTCAGACAGAACCTTGCGAGCGCTCTGATGAGTGACGGCTCGCGCTTTCGCCACCATTGCCGCGCTGAGCGGGCCCTTGCGATCCAGGAGACCGAGCGTCTCCGACCTTGCATCCGAAGGTGTTCCGGCGCATTCGCGTGTCCGCCTGACAAAAGAGCCGATGGCCGCCCTCAGGCGCTCGGCAAGCTCGAAATTCGCATTATTCGTCATGTCACCGGATTTCCTCGCCCAGTCTGATCTAGCCCCTCGCCGCAGCACGCGGCCGATGCAATACCCATCCGGCATATACAGAAAGTGATTGGAATTAGGGCCGGAGAAATATACAGTGTAGCTGTATTCTTTGATGAGGCAAATCATGGCAAATCCTAATCCGAAGGAGATCGTCCGGCGCTTCAATGCAGAGGTGATCGAAGCGGGCAGCGCACAGAGCTTTGCCGATTTGATGGCGCCGGATTTCGTCAACCACTCGGCTCCGCCCGGGTCGCCCAACGGGCCGGAAAGCATGTGGAACACCTTCGAAAACCTCCTCCGGCCGGCGATTTCGGAATTGCGCGTCAAGATCGAGGACCAGATCGCCGAGGGCGACATGGTGACGACGCGCAAGTCCGTCACCGGTATACTGACGGGGCGATTGCTCGGGGCCGGCCCGACGAATGCGCCGATCGCCATCGACGTCATCGACATCGTGCGCGTTCGTGACGGCCGCTATGCCGAACATTGGGGCATGAACAATCTGGCCGCTGTCGTGGCCGTGATCCGGGGGAACAACGCATAAAGTTACCCTCTAAGCTGCCAGATCGTCGAACGAACAAGCTCGATGGCCGAGACCGTCCTATGGCATGCGCCTCGAGGGGGTTATTCTGTGCGGAACGGGCCTCCTGCTCCTCTGGCAGGGCATGATGGGGAGCGCTGGTGGCTTTTTCGCCCCCGACCACGCCCACCTTGGCCGCATCGGAAAGCTGCGGTAGCGCCGATCGGCAGCTTGATACGGACGGGTGTGAGCGGATCAACGCGAAGCAATTGAACGAGCTGCGTGGTCCGCTTCTGGAACCACGAGAAAAAAACAAACTGGATTCCGTGCACGATCCGATTTATGCGGCGGTGAAGGAACGGAAATCACACCTGCATTGCGCGATGGTGCCGAAGGTAATGGCAGCTGAGAGGCCGCCACCCCGCCCCGGCGCTTCGCGCCGACCCTCCCCATCAAGGGGCGGGTGGGGAGCCCAACTATGCCCGACTTGCTTCTAGAACTCCGCTCGGAAGAGATTCCCGCCCGCATGCAGCGCAGGGCTGCCGGCGACCTCAGGAAGATGCTGACCGACGGTCTGGTCGAGGCGGGTCTCACCTATGAGGCGGCGCGCGAATATTGGACGCCGCGCCGGCTGGCGCTCGACATCCGCGGCCTGACGGCGCGCTCCAACGATATTCGCGAGGAGATCAAGGGTCCCTCGACGACGGCGCCCGAGCAAGCGGTGCAGGGCTTCCTGCGCAAGGCCGGGCTTTCGTCGATCGCCGAGGCGCATGTTCATTCCGATCCGAAGAAGGGCGACTTCTACGTCGCCCATATCTCGAAGCCGGGCAGGGCGGCCGAAGAGATCATCGCGGAGCTGGTGCCGGGCATCATCAAAAGCTTCCCCTGGCCGAAATCGATGCGCTGGGGGCCGGCCTCAGCCAAGCCCGGCTCGCTGCGCTGGGTACGGCCGCTGCAGTCGATCATCTGCACCTTCGGCCCGGAGACCGAGGAGCCGGTGGTGGTCGATTTCGAGATCGACGGCATCCGCGCCGGCAACGTCACCTATGGCCATCGCTTCCATGCGCCGGGCCCGATCACCGTGCGCCGCTTCGACGACTATGTGGCGAAGCTCGAAGTGGCCAAGGTCGTGCTCGATGCCGACCGGCGCAAGGAGATCATCCTGCACGACGCCCGCAATCTCGCCTTCGCCAATGGCCTCGACCTGGTCGAGGACGAGGGCCTGCTGGAGGAAGTCTCCGGCCTGGTCGAATGGCCGGTCGTGCTGATGGGCGAGTTCGAGCAGGATTTCCTTACCATTCCGGGCGAGGTCATCCGCCTCACCATTCGCGCCAACCAGAAGTGTTTTGTCACCCGGCCGCAGGGCGCGGGCGAGGATCTCTCGAACCGGTTTATCCTGGTCGCCAACATCGAGGCGAACGATGGCGGCAAGGAGATCGCCTACGGAAACGGCAAGGTGGTGCGGGCGCGCCTGTCCGACGCGCTCTATTTCTGGAAGACCGACCAGAGCGACCTGCCGGACCTCGATCAGCTCACGGAATCGGTGGCAAGGTTCGGCCTGGATTTGAACAAGCAGCTCGACCAGCGCATGGCGCGCCTCGACCATCTCAACGTGACCTTCCATGCCAAGCTCGGCACGCAAGGGCAGCGCGTTGAGCGCATCAAGAGGCTCGCGCTAGAACTGGCCCCGATCGTCGGCGCCGGCAGCGCTTTGGTCGCCCGCGCGGCCGTGCTCGCCAAAGCCGATCTGCAGACCGAGGTGGTCGGCGAGTTCCCCGAACTGCAAGGGGCCATGGGTCGCAAATACGCGCTTCTGCAGGGCGAGGGTGCATCCGTGGCCGCGGCCGCCGAGGAGCACTACAAACCGCAAGGCCCGTCCGATCGCGTGCCGACCGATCCGGTCTCGGTTGCGGTGGCGCTCGCCGATAAGCTCGACACGCTGACGGGCTTCTGGGCGATCGATGAAAAGCCCACGGGCAGCAAGGACCCGTTTGCTCTTCGCCGAGCAGCCCTTGGCGTGGTCAGGATCCTCATCGAGAACCGTATTCGTCTCGCGCTGACGTCTGTTTTGGCCAAGGCCTTTGCAAACTTCAAAGGCGGTGCTGATCAATCGTCCGACCTCCTCGCCTTCTTCCATGATCGCCTGAAGGTCTATCTGCGTGAAAGCGGTGCACGGCATGACTTGATCGACGCCGTGCTGTCGGCGGGTTCGCGCCCAATCTCCCCCCTTGTGGGGGAGATGTCGGCGAAGCCGACAGAGGGGGGCGCTGTCCCGCCGGCCTCACATTCTGTCGCGCCCCCCTCTGCCCTGCCGGGCATCTCCCCCACAAGGGGGGAGATCGGCCAATCGCCGAACGACGATCTTCTACAGATCGTGCGCCGCGTCGAGGCGCTGGGCTCGCTGCTCGACACCGAGGAGGGCAAGAATCTGCTCGCCGGCACCAAGCGGGCCGCCAACATCCTGGCGGCGGAAGAGAAGAAGAAAACGGCAATCGCCGAGACCGTTGAGCCAGCTCTATTCCGCGAAGACGCCGAAAAGAAGCTCTACGCCGCGGTGAATCAGGCTGAGAAGGAAGCCGGCCAAGCGATTCAAAACGAAGATTTTTCCGCCGCCATGCTGGCGCTTAGCGTGTTGCGCGAACCGGTTGATTCATTCTTTGAAGGCGTTCTTGTGAATGATGAGGACCAGGCCGTGCGCGCCAACCGCCTGGCACTGCTCGCCCGCATCCGCGCCGCCACCGACCAGGTCGCGGATTTTTCAAAAATCGTCGGCTGACGGCTCGAAACATCGCACATTTGGATCTGTCTTCATCCGCTAGGACGCGGGCGGACTTGAACAATTCGGCGCTCGAAATTTAACGCGCCGGAGCCGGCTTACAGTCATATGGCGATGACCTCAGCGTGGGAGAACCGATGCATGTCGCCCGGAACTGCGCAGCGGTTCTGGGACAACGACATGCATCAGACAATAGACGTACCCAAACCACGGAGGCATGCCATGAATTCCGTTGACGATATCGACCTGACTGAAGAGACCCCGGCCGCCACCGAGGCCGTCGAACCCGCTTCCGACGACATCCTCGACCATGCTGCCGCCGCGGCAGTCGAAGCCACCGACCTGTCCGAGGACGACGAGGAAGACGACGAAGACGGCGACGACGAAGACGCCGAAGAGGAGGCCACTGCCTCGGCCGACGATGAGTCGGAAGACGAGGATGAAGATGACGACGAGGACGGCGACGAAGACGATGACGCCGACGAAGAAGCCGACGAAGAAGCCAAGGCCTCGGGCGACGATGAGTCCGATGACGAGGATGAAGACGGCGATGAGGATGAAGACGACGCCGACGAAGACGATGAGGAAGCGGCCTGAGCCGTCTGCAGTCGTTTGAAGAATGAAGGGCGGCGCGTTTCGCGCCGCCCTTCAGACTGCTGACAAACCCCGTCGAATTTCGGCGGGGTTTTGTTTTATGTGGTTGAGCGTTTTGAGAAGTTGGCGTC
>SAJS01000044.1 GCA_004017535.1 Mesorhizobium sp. | reverse complement strand
GGGGGCGGGTCGCTTCAACATGACCCAGTGAATCAAAAACCCCCGGCTAACGCCAGGGGTTTGTCAGCAGTCTGAGGGCGCCGAAAGGCGCCCTTTTCTTTTCGGCCGCTTGCCGGCAAAACTGTGCGGCAACGGATCAACCGCTCATGAAATCCTCCCTCGAAGACACGCTGCTTGCGGCCATCCGCACCATTCCGGATTATCCCAAACCCGGCATATTGTTTCGCGATATCACCACGCTGCTTGGCGATGCCCGCGCCTTCCGCCGCGCCATTGACGAGCTGGTGCATCCCTATGCCGGGCTGAAGATCGACAAGATCGCCGGCATCGAGGCGCGCGGCTTCATCCTGGGCGGCGCGGTGGCGCACCAGCTTTCGGCCGGCTTCGTGCCGATCCGCAAGAAGGGCAAGCTGCCTTACGAAACGGTGCGGGTGGCATACAGCCTCGAATACGGCCTGGACGAGATGGAGATGCATAAGGACGGCGTCTCGCCCGGCGAGAAGGTGATCGTGGTCGACGACCTGATCGCCACCGGCGGCACCGCGGAAGCAGCGGTCAGGCTGCTCAGGCAGATCGGCGCCGACATCGTCGCGGCCTGTTTCGTCATCGACCTGCCGGACCTCGGCGGCCGCAAGAAGCTGGAAGCGCTCGGCGTGCCGGTCAGAACGCTGATCGGGTATGAGGGGCATTGAGGCGCTTCTTCCTTCTCCCCTTGTGGGAGAAGGTGGATCGGCGCGCAGCGCCGAGACGGATGAGGGGTGTTCCAGCGGAGTGAGATGCTGGCTTTCCCTGGAGCCCCCCTCATCAGTCGCCTTCGGCGACACCTTCTCCCGCAAGGGGAGAAGCAAAGGGAGAAGGAGAGGCGGCGCTACTCCACCTTCACCAGCACGGCGCTGTCGAATTCGATGACTTTGTCGCCGGTCGAATCGAACCCTTCCGAGCGCAGCGTGAGCAGGTTCCAGCCCGGGCGTCCCGCGAGCGGGCGGTGCGCCAGCGCGGTGCGCGTGAACGTTACGGTCTCGCCTGCGTAGACCGGCTTCAGCCATTTCAGATTTCTGAAGCCGGGCGAGGGGCCGAATTCGGGCTGCGGGCCGGGGCCGGTCCAGCGCACCCCCTCGGTCTCCATGCGCTTTTCGAGATTGTATTTCATCCAGGTGGCGGCGGTGTGCCAGCCTGAGGCGCAGAGCCCGCCGAGCATGCTCTTCTTCGCCGCCTCTTCATCGACATGGAAGATCTGCGGATCGTATTTCCTGGCGAACGCCTTGATCTCGTCGGCCTCGAATTTGTGCGAGCCGAGCGTGACGGTCTGGCCGATCAGGAAGTATTCGTCCAAAGTCATGATAGGCCTCGTGCGGCATCACGCGCGAGGAACATGCCGGTGTTCTCCAGCTCGAAGACACTCTCGCCGCGCTGGTTGACCAGTTCGCTGCGCATGGTGATCAAGCCGAGCTGAGGCCGCGATTTGGACTGGCGCTTGGACAGGATCGTGACCGTGCCGCGCAAGGTATCGCCGGCCAGAACCGGCTTCTTCCATTTAACATGCTCGATGCCGGGCGACCCTTGAGAGGTCGAATCGAGCAGGAAGGCGTCGCACAGCATGCGCATGAACATCGCGCAGGTGTGCCAGCCCGAAGCCGAAAGCCCGCCGAGGATGCTGGCCTTGCCGGCTTCCTCGTCGAGATGCATAGGCTGGGCATCGAATTCGCTGGCGAATTCGATGATCTCGGCAGCGCTTACGGTCTTGCTGCCGAGGTCGAGCGAGGAGCCCTCGACGAAATCCTCATAGGCCCAGGTCTTTCCGGTCATGTCGGCAATCCGGTTGACGAATGCGTGATCCCCAAATCGGCATTCCCGGATGAAGGTCCAAGGCAATTTGGTCAAGTGATTTCTGGTAAGCCAGCCGTCGCCGGCCGACACTGTCAGAGCCAGCCGCGGCGGCGGAAATACCAGAAGGGCAGGATGGCCGAGACCACCATCAGGCCGATGGCGAAGGGATAGCCGAACTCCCATTTGAGCTCGGGGATGATGTCGAAATTCATGCCGTAGATCGAGGCGACCAGCGTCGGCGGCAGGAAGATGACGGCGGCGACCGAGAAGATCTTGATGATGGCGTTCTGCTCGATCGAGATCATGCCGAGCGTGGCGTCGAGCAGGAAGGAGATCTTCTGCGACAGGAAGGTGGCATGATCGGCAAGCGACAGCACGTCGCGCGACAGCGTCTTGATACGGGCGCGCACATCCTTGCTCATCTTGGTCTGGTCCGCGACATGGGCGAGGAAGCCGGCTAGGCGCTGAAGCGAGATCAGGCTGTCGCGGACCGAGGAGGCGAGGTCCTCCTTGCGGCCGATGCCTTTCAGGAGCTCCTGGAAATCGCGGTTGCGCTTCGAGGCCTTGGTCGAGCGCGCCTGGAAAATGTCGCGCGAAATCGCCTCGACCTCCCGGCCGGCGCGCTCGAGGATGTCGGCGAGGCGATCGACGATCGCCTCGAGAAGGCCGATCAGGATCGTGTCGCCGCTGGTGCAGCCGGTCGCCACCTTTTCGGCGCGCAGCGGGAAGGTCTTGAAGGCTTTGGGTTCGTGGTAGCGGATGGTGATCAGCCGATTGCCGGCCAGCGCGAAGGTCACCGGCGACATCAGCGGATCGTCGGCCTCGGTCTGCGCCGGCAGCACAGCGGTCATGAAGTAGCCGCCGTCCTCGATGTAGAGGCGGCTCGATATCTCGATCTCCTCCATCTCCTCGCGGGTTGGGATGGCCACGCCCAGCCAGCTCTCGATGCGCGCCTCTTCCTCCTTGGTCGGGTTGAAGAGGTCGGCCCAGACGACCCTGTCGCCATCCGCCGCGAGATCCTCGGTGAGACGCAGGCGGTCATTGTCCACGACGAAGGTCTTTATCATCGCCGGGTCTCCCTTGCTGGTCAAAGGTATGTTCAGAACGGATTGCCGAAGGGTGCACGTTGGATGACAGTTCCGGCCGCTTGCTGCAGCCGATTAGACCCCCGATATGACAAGGTCAAGGCAGCCGGAAAGGCAGTCTGCTTCGAGTTCGTCGACGCCTTATCGCGATTGCCTGGGCAGCTCGCATAGAGGTGAAAGGTGTTCTATGGGCTGGCACGTTATTTTCTCCGAGCGTACTAAAGCATCTGGACATCTATCTATTTTCCAGATTGGATAATCTCTGGGTGGGGATGTTCAAAGTGGCCAAACATATCTTTGGTGGACCTGATACGTCGAAAAAACTTAGATGTCTGAAAGAGTACCTTCAGGCGTTTTCCATTGCGCTTCAAAATCAGCAGTTCGCTTGCATCTACATTGACGCGTTTGCTGGGTCAGGTACTCGTACAGAAGTGCGTCCTGGTTTGCCGCTGTTTGGACCGGATTTTGCAGAGCCAGAGGAGATAACGACACCAGGGTCGGCGCGGCTCGCGATTCAGATCGAGCCACCACTGCACTCGATTGTTCTCATTGAACAAGACACGTCCCGGTTTTCAGAACTTCAAACGCTGGTTGATGAGTATCCGGATCGCAAAATCATCGTGCGGAATGGTGACGCCAATAAACTCGTGCAACGTTTGTGCACGAATACCCCTTGGCGCGGCTCTGAAGTCGTTGGCCGCGGAATACGTGGTGTTGTTTTTTTGGATCCATACGGCATGGAGGTGACTTGGCAGACGGTGGAAGCAATTGCCAAAACCGAGGCACTGGATTGCTGGTATTTCTTCCCGCTTTCCGGCCTTTATAGGAACGCTCCGCACGATCCGGCAAAACTCGATCTTGGTAAGCAAGCAAGTCTGGATCGGGTTCTAGGTGCCAGCGATTGGCGCTCTCGTTGGTACAATCATGAAATTGCACCTGAAGACATTTTCGAAACGAAAGGGCAAGCGGTGCGCCGAGCTGATGTAAACGCAATTGAAGCTTACGTGAAAGGACGCTTGCAAACCGCTTTCAAAGGGGCCGTCCTTGACCCGGTGCGGCTTCACCACAAAAATGGTGCGCCGCTTGCGTCGCTTTTCTTTGCCGTCTCGAACACTAGTCCGGCAGCTGTGAAGCTAGCGACTAAGATGGCATCTCATATTCTCAGTTCTGGCAGATCATCCCACAAGCGTTCGCGATAGATTCGGCCCGCTGCTTTTTTATTCTTCCCGCCCCATTGTTTGAAAAAGAACGCTGCATCGGCATCAGTGCATTGATCGAAAATCTCATCGATCCAGGTTGGGTTCATTGGGCGAGCATTAGGGCCGCTCTCTCCACCAACAATCGCCCAATGAATACCCGTTAGGCTTCCACCCGCTACAGAGCCTATCAATGGCTCGTAGGACACAAATCTGATGGCAGCCGGGACAGATCGAAGCTCATCCAATCTGTAAAGCACACGACTGTCCTCTACGCTCGTTCCGAGCCAGACGTTCGGCAATATTTTGAAACTGTCCGTCGAGAGAGTTTCCGCCATCCTATCCGGCCTCTTGGTGAGGATCTGATAGGTGTGGCGTGGAGTTGTCTCCATGACCTGCCAAACCTCACGGATGAAGTCTGCAGGCACATCTGGATGGAAAAGATCCGACATCGAATTGACGAAAACGCGCCGTGGTTTCTTCCACGAGGCCGGAATGTCGAGAGATGAATGATCAAGCTTTATCTTGCCTGTCCATTTCGCTCTTCCGCCACTTTGCCGAGTTAGTCCTGCATATTTGTTCGCCCCCATCGCTTCGAGGCGTGAGGCCATGCGCATGGCATAGCAATTTGTGCACCCTGCCGTAAGGATTGTGCATCCTGCGACCGGATTCCATGTTGCGTCAGTCCATTCGATCGATGTTTCGGCCATTTTCGCGCTTCTCTTCGATTGCTTCGAGACCGCATTAAGATCGCAAACACCCTAACAAGTTTACTTTAGGAATTTTTTCATATCAAGGCTCGATCAACGTTCCTATGTGATTGCCGAAATCAGGTGTTGAACTTGAACAGCATGATGTCGCCGTCCTGGACGACATACTCCTTGCCTTCGTCGCGCGCCTTGCCGGCTTCCCTGGCCGCCACTTCGCCGCCCAGCGTAACGAAGTCATTGTAGGAGATGGTCTGGGCGCGGATGAAGCCGCGTTCGAAGTCGGTGTGGATGACGCCGGCCGCCTGCGGCGCCTTATCGCCCTTGTGGATCGTCCAGGCGCGCGTCTCCTTCGGCCCGACGGTGAAGTAGGTGATCAGATGCAAGAGCTCGTAGCCGGCGCGGATCACCTTGTTGAGGCCCGGCTCGTCGAGGCCGATCGAGGCGAGGAACTCCATTTCCTCCTCATCGGAAAGCTGGGCGACCTCCGCCTCGATCGCCGCCGAGATCACCACCGTGCCAGCGCCCTGCGCTGCCGCCATCTTCTCCACCGCGCGCGTGTGCTCGTTGCCGGTGGCGGCGTCCGCCTCGGCGACATTGCAGACATAGAGAACGGGATGCGAGGTGAGCAGGTTCAGCCCCTGCAGGATGCGCAGGTCCTCCGGCGCGATGCCGTTCAGCAGGAAGCGCGTCGGCTTGCCGGCCTGCAGCAATTCGAGCGACGCCTCCATCATCGGCAGGACGGCCATGGCTTCCTTGTCCTTGCCGGCGGCGCGCTTGCGGACCTGGACGATGCGGCGCTCGATGCTTTCGAGGTCGGCGAGCATCAGCTCGGTCTCGACCGTCTCGGCGTCGGCCACCGGATCGATACGGCCCTCGACATGGGTGATGTCGTCATCCTCGAAGCAGCGCAGCACATGCACGATCGCGTCGACCTCGCGGATGTTGGCGAGGAACTGGTTGCCCAGCCCTTCGCCCTTGGAGGCGCCGCGCACCAAGCCGGCGATATCGACGAAGGAGATGCGGGTAGGGATGATCTCTTTCGACTTGCCGATCGCCGCGATCTTCTGCAGGCGCGGATCCGGCACCGCCACCTCGCCGGTGTTCGGCTCGATGGTGCAGAAAGGATAGTTGGCGGCCTGCGCGGCGGCCGTCCTGGTCAGCGCGTTGAACAGCGTCGACTTGCCGACGTTGGGCAAGCCAACGATGCCACATTTGAAACCCATATTCGTCCAGTCCTGTCGGAATTCGATTTTGCTGAGGGCTATGGGCGATAGCGGTGACGAACGTCAAGCCCTGGGCGACGTTCGTTCGGCGCTCACTCCTTGCCGAACAGCTTCTTCAGCATGGCGGCCATCGGGCCGCTCTCGGGAAGCTTTGCCGCCGGCTGCTGCGGGCGCGCCTGGCGGACATGGCTTTGCTGCTTCGGCGGCTTGGGCGGCGGGCGGTCGTCATCGCCGGTCGGCACGAGTTTTTCACGCAAGGCGAGCGTGACGCGGTTCATGAAGGAATTGTCGTCGCCCTTGGCGAGCAGCGCGGCGTCGTCAGCGATGGCGTCCAGCAGGACATCCAGCCATTCGCGATCGGCCTTGGCAAAATCGCCCAGCACATGGCCGTGCACCATCTCCTTGACGCCGGGATGACCGACGCCGATGCGCACCCGGCGATAGGCATTGCCGACATGCTGATCGAGGGAGCGGATACCGTTATGGCCGCCGGAGCCGCCGCCCACCTTGACCCTGAGCTTGCCGGCGGCAAGGTCGATCTCGTCATAGAAGACCGTGAGCGCGGACGGCTCGAGCTTGTAGAAGCGCAGCGCTTCGCCGACCGACTGTCCGGACAGGTTCATGAAGGTCTGCGGCTTGATCAGCAGCACCTTCTCGCCGCCGAGCGTACCTTCTGAGATCAGGCCCTGGAATTTCCGCGACCAAGGCGAAAAGGAATGGCGGCGGGCAATCGCGTCCGCCGCCATGAAGCCGACATTGTGCCGGTTGTTCTCGTATTTCGCGCCCGGATTGCCGAGGCCTGCAAAGACAAGCATTGTCTTCTCTGGCATCGCCGCCTCCGGACGCTTGAGAGAAATTACTTCTCTTCGGCCGCCGGGGCCGCCGTCTCGGTCGCCGCCACCTCGGTGGTGGCTTCCGTCTCCGGCTTCATGGCCGACGAGCCGGCAACGGTCGCGATGGTGAAGTCGCGATCGGAGATGACCGGCTTGACGCCGGCCGGCAGCTTGACCGCCGAGATGTGGATCGAGTCGCCGATGTCGGTGCCGGCGAGATCGACGGTGATGAATTCCGGGATCGCGTTGGCCGGGCAGTGGAACTCGACCTCGTGGCGAACGATGTTGAGCACGCCGCCGCGCTTGATGCCGGGCGACTTGTTCTCATTGATGAAGTGGACGGGCACGTCGACATTGACCTCGGTGTCCTTGCCGATGCGCAGGAAGTCGACATGGACAGGGAAATCCTTGACCGGGTCGAGCTGGAAATCCTTCGGCAGGACCTGGATCTTCTTGCCGTCGACATCGATCGTAGCGACTGTGGTCAGGAAGCCACCGCCGTGGATCTTGTAGAAGATGTCCTTGTAGTTCAGCGCAATCGCCAGGGGAGGCTGCTTGTCGCCGTAGATAACTGCAGGCACTTTACCGTTGCGGCGAACTGCACGGGCGGACCCCTTACCGACCTGTTCGCGCGCTTCGGCCTTGAGCTCGTAAGCATCGTGGCTCATGGCATTTCCTTTCGCGTGTTGTGGAGCGCTTGCGGCAAGCACGAGGCCGACCGTAAACGTCGAAAGCCGTCGCGGCCCTGCACGATCCGTCCGATGCGTTTGGCGATCCAAATGCGTTGGAATCATGCGAGGCCTGGCCGGCCTTCCTCCGCGTTGCCTCCAAGGGTGTCTACGCGGGTGGCGGCTCTATAGCGGAAGGCGGACAAGGGTGCAAGCAGTTGTGCCGGAAGGTGTCGTAAGCACATGAGTTGTCCGGGTTAGGTAGCACAGGAGTTGTCCGGTTTTATCGCCAGCGAATGGAGGCTGG
>SAJS01000043.1 GCA_004017535.1 Mesorhizobium sp. | reverse complement strand
GGGCCTTTTGAAAAGCTCCATTAACACACCGAGCCCGACTCCGCCTCCCGTGCAAAGTCCTCCTTGTGGGAGAAGGTAAAGGCGGCGTCACGCCGCTTTCGCCTCTTCGTGCGGTGCGGCGAGATCGTCGCGCGCCTTGCGGGCTAGCCTTTTGGCCGAGCGTTTCGGGCTGTCGCCGAAGAGCTCGGCGGCATCGGCGAGGCAGGCCTTGGTCAGGCTCTTTTCGGAGCGCTTCAAGAGCTTGCGCAGAAGCTTCGTCTCGTCGGGCGGACCGAGCGGCTCGCCCTCGGCGTCGAGCAGAGCGCGGATGACGAAGACGTCGTGCAATTCGCCAAGCTGCTCGCCGAGCTTATCGACCGCCTTGCGGCGCGCCTTGATCGGCGTTGGCCACAGGCGGCCGAGCAGGGACAGATGCATGGAATGCGTCTTGGCCGCCTTGCGCAGGTCGTGAAAGTCAGTGTCCTTGCCCCGGGACGCCGCCTTGTCCAGCGCCTTCTTCGCACGCCGCAAGGTGGCGCGGGCGCCGTCGGCCAATATGTCGGCGGCCTGTTCCGGCTGATCGGGAAGCGAAAGCCTGTCGATGCGCTCCAAGCCCTCGCGGCAGGCGGCTATCGCCGCATTGATGGCGGCGTCGAGGCCGGGGCCTGCATGGACCTCATGCTGGCGCAGTACCAGCCGGTCGCGCACGGGGTCCAGGCCGCCGCGGGCCGATTGTTCCGGAGAGGCATCGGCGAGACGATCGACGGTCTCGATCAAAGCGGTCGCCTCGCGAGGGCCGGCCAGCAGCGCCGACACCTGCTTGTAGCATTCGTTCTCGGTCTGGCAGAACGGTTCATCTCCGGAACGAACCAGGCGCAGCAAGGCGCGCACGCCTTTCAGCCGTTTGCGGCATTTATGCAGCCCCTGCTCCGGTTTCTCGCGCGCTGTCTCGAGATGGCCGATGGCCTTGCCGATCTCGTCGGTCAATATGCGCCTGACCTCGCCGGTCAGCGGCAAGCGCGGATCGATGCGGAAGCTCATGCGGCGATCTCCGGTATCCCCCCGAGGGCCAGCGACGCGTTGTAGAATCTCGACTCGCCGGTGACCTCGCGACCGAGCCAGTCGGGCAGCATTTCGTCCGATACGTCCTCCGGCGTCTCCAGCTCCGCGATCACCAACCCCGCGAGCTTGCCGCCGAAAACATCGACTTCATAGAGATAGCCACGGTGTCTAACATGGTGGCGTGTCTTCTCGATGACACGTCCGATGGCAAAGGCCATCAATTCCTCGGCCTCGGCAAGCGGGATCGAATATTCGAATTCGTCGCGTTCGCGCGCCCTGACGCCGAACTTCAGCGTCAGCTTGGCGGAGCGCCCGTCCGAGATGCGCACGCGCACGGTGCGGCCGGGCTGGGCGGCGACATAGAACTGGCGAATGCGTATCTCCGCCTCGACCTCGTCTCGCCAGGCGGAACTGGAGACCAGGAATTTACGCTCGACTTCCTTGCCCATGGCCGCGCACTAAAGCCTGTGAGGGTCGGGAAGGCAAGCCGACTCAGAAGTCAATTTGACTTTAATCAATCGATTGATTAAAAACCGGGACATGGAAAAGCAATCAAGTGCGAAAAGGCGGCAGCGCGAAGCCACCACCGCCGAGCAGACGCGCGCGGCGCTGGTGCACGCGGCGCTCAAGCTGTTCGGGCGGCAGGGGTTCGACGGCACGTCGACGCGCCAAATCGCGGCGGAAGCCAAGGCCAATATCGGCTCGATCGCCTATCATTTCGGCGGCAAGGAGGGTCTGCGCGCCGCCGCCGCCGACTTCATCGTCGAGACCATCCAGGGCATCGCCGGCCAGGCGCTGGGCGGCGCCCAGGCGACCGCCCCGGCAAACCCGGAAGCCGCCAGGGCACAGCTGTTCGCCGCGCTGGAGCGGATGGTGGGCTTCGTCATCGTCAGTCCTCAGGCGGGCGAAATCGTACAATTCGTACTTCGAGAGCTCTCGCATCCGACCGCCGCGCTCGACCGAATCTATGCCGGCGTCTTCGAGCCGACGCACCGGCGGCTGTGCCAGATCTGGGAGCAGGCGACCGGCGAGCCGGCCGAGAGCGAGGCAACCCGGCTCACCGTTTTCACCATGATCGGCCAAGTCATCTATTTCCGCATCGGCCGCGAAGCGGTGATGCGCAGGATGGGCTGGCGCGAGATCGGCGAGAAAGAGGCCGCCAAGGTGGTGGCGGTCACGACCGGCAATCTCAGGGCAATGCTGGCGGCGCGCGATGCGCCCGCCGGCAAGAAGGGCAAATCATGAGCTTTCTCTGTTCGCTGCCGCTCGCGGCCCAACTGTTCGGCGCCTGCGCGCCGGCAGCACCCTTGGCCGTCGGCTATGTCGAGGGCGAATATGTGCTGATGGCGCCGATCGAAGTGGCCCAGGTGGCGACGGTGACGGTGAGGCGCGGCGACCGCGTCGAGACCGGCGCGGCGGTGGCGACGCTGGAAGATGCCGATGCCCGGATCGAGGTGGCGCAGGCCGAGGCCGCGCTTGCCCAGGCACAGGCGCAGCTTGCCGACCTGCAGGTCGGCAAGCGTTCGGAAGAAATCGCCGTTCTCAAGGCCGAGGTCGACATGGCGAAAGCCCAGGCCGCCGACGCCAAGCGCAAATATGACCGCGCCAGTGACCTCTACAAGCGCGGCACCGGCACGCAGGCCGATTACGACACCGCCTCGGCTTCGCTGGAGACGGCCAATGCCCAGGTCGGCCAGGCCGAAGCCAATCTCGCCGTCGGCAACCTGCCGGCGCGGCCCGAGACGATCAAGGCCGCCGACAACCAGGTCAAGCAGGCGCAGTCGGCCCTGCGGCAGGCTGAGTGGCGGCTGTCGAAGCGGGTGCTGACGGCGCCTTCGCCCGGACGCGTCAACGACGTGATCCGCAATCCCGGCGACACGGCCGGGCCGACCGCGCCCGTGATCTCGATGCTGCCGGACGGCGCCGTGAAGCTCAGCGTCTATGTGCCCGAAAGCGCGTTCTCGTCGGTCAAGGTCGGCACCGGGCTCAGCGTCCATTGCGATGGCTGCGGGGCAGGGCTCAAGGCGCGCGTCAGCTATGTCTCGCCCGATCCGGAATTCACGCCGCCGGTGATCTACTCGCTCGAGAACCGGCAGAAGCTGGTCTATCTCGTCGAGGCGCGGCCGGAGGGCGATGCGGGACCGCTGCAGCCCGGCCAGATCGTCGATGTCGACTTGGCGGATATCGGGGCGGATCTCGGGCAATGAACGCCATCGACGTCCGCGGCCTGGTCAAGCGCTTCGGTGACAAGACGGTCGTCGACCATGTGACGATGACCGTCGCCGAAGGCGAGATCGTCGGCTTCCTCGGGCCGAACGGCTCGGGCAAGACGACGACCATCCGCATCATGTGCGGGCTTTTGACGCCTGACGAGGGCGACGGCACGGTGCTGGGCTTCGACATCCGCACCGACGCGCTCAAGATCAAGCGCGAAGTCGGCTACATGACGCAGAAATTCTCGTTCTACGAGGATCTGACGATCGGCGAGAACCTCGAATTCGTGGCGCGGCTCTACCGGCTGAAGCCGGTGGAGCAATATGTGGCGAAGACGCTGGAAGAACTCGGCCTGGCGAGCCGCCGCGACCAGCTGGCCGGCACGCTTTCCGGCGGCTGGAAGCAGCGGCTGGCGCTGGCGGCCTGCATCATGCACAAGCCGAAGCTGCTTCTGCTCGACGAACCGACGGCCGGCGTCGATCCGAAAGCGAGGCGCGAGTTCTGGGACGAGATCCATCGCCTCGCCGGCGGCGGGCTCACCGTGCTCGTCTCCACCCATTACATGGACGAGGCGGAGCGCTGCCACCGCATCAGCTACATCTCCTACGGCAAGATGCTCGCCACCGGCACGGTCGACGAGGTGGTGAGGAATGCCGGGCTGACCACGTTTGTGCTGCATGGGCCGGGGCTCGACCAGGTGGCTGCGGCGCTGCAGGGCAGGCCCGGCGTCGACCAGGTGGCGCCGTTCGGCGCGACGCTGCATGTCGTCGGCTCCGACAAGGCGGCGCTGGAAAAGGCGCTTGCCGACGTCGAGAAGGACCACAAGGACGTGACGGTAACGCCGGGCGAGACCAGCCTCGAGGACGTGTTCATCCAGTTCATGTCCGGCTCGAAGGACAACATGGCATGAACGCTGTCTTCTCCTTCGCCAGGCTGGGCGCGCTGCTCATCAAGGAGTTCATCCAGATGCGGCGCGACCGCATCACCTTCGCCATGATGCTGGGCGTGCCGCTGATGCAGCTCGTGCTGTTCGGCTTTGCGATCAACAACGACCCGAAGAGCCTGCCGGCGGCGCTTGTGGCGACCAGCAGCGATCCCTACACGCGGGCGATGGTCTCGGCGCTGCAGACCACCGGCTACTACCGCTTCGACCATGTCGCGCAAAGCGCTGAGGAGGCCGAGTTCCTGATGGCGCGCGGCGACGTCTCTTTCGTCGTCACCATTCCCGCCGATTTCGCGCGCCGGGTCGAGCGCGGCGACAACCCACAGATCCTGATCGAGGCCGACGCCACCGACCCGTCCGTCGCCAGCGGCGCCATCTCCACGCTCAGCACCGTCGCCGGCCAGGCGCTGCTGAGAGCCCAGGGCACCCAGGACGCGGCCAGGGAAGCGGCGCGCGGCCAGCTCGATGTCGTGGTGCACCGGCGCTACAATCCGGAAGGCGTCTCGCAATACAACATCGTGCCGGGCCTGCTCGGCGTCATCCTGCAGATGACCATGGTGATGATGACGGCGATGGCGCTGACCCGGGAAACCGAGCGCGGCACGATGGAAAACCTTCTGGCCATGCCGTCGAGCCCGCTGGAGATCATGCTGGGCAAGGTGCTGCCTTACCTCGTGGTCGGCGCCGTGCAGGTGGTGGTGGTGCTGGTGGCGGCGAAGCTGCTGTTCGGCATCCCCTTCGTCGGCAGCCTGACGCTGCTGCTCTCCTCGGTGCTGGTCTTCGTGCTTTCGCTGGTGCTGCTCGGCTATACGATCTCGACCATGGCCCGCTCGCAGATGCAGGCCATGCAGCTGACCTTCTTCTTCTTCCTGCCGTCGCTGCTGCTCTCCGGCTTCATGTTCCCCTATCGCGGCATGCCGGGCTGGGCGCAGACCTTTGGCGAGATCTTTCCGCTGACGCACTTCCTGCGCATCACCCGCGCGGTCATGCTGAAGGGCGCCGAGCTGCCAGCGGTGGCGACGGAAATCGGCTGGCTGGCGGTGTTCGTGGCGCTGTTTGCCGGGGTTGCGCTGGTGCGGTTCAGGCGGACGTTGGATTAGGCCGATGTGAATACAAGGCGCGGAAGAAACCGTCCCGGTATCTGTCGAACTTGAGCGCAGCCCAAGCGGAGATAACGATCTCTTCGTCGGTGACGGCTCGTCCGTACTCCTTTGTTTTCCTCACGACACCGTCCTTCAGGATCTCGTCAGGCCTGGTCAATTTCGGAGTTCCGTCCGAGAAATATATATACATATAGGCAAAGAGCGCCAGATAGCGCTTGCCAATTGATTCTGTGTAACTCTCGATAGCCTGAACTGCCTCTTGGACGGCTTCAAAGGATTTTGAGCGTTGTGCTCGCTCCAAGCGGACGAACCGTAGGAATAGACCTTTGTCGGTAAGGGTGAGATTTCCATCAGGTGTATTTTTCACCCCGTGGCTGATTAGTTTTTTCTTCGTGGCAAGGTAGATCGAAAGAGCCATGGGTTTGCTCGAACCGCGCTGTTCGTGCTGCACAGTTTTCAAAACTCGCCCCAACCAAATACCCATGTAATCTTAGCTTGTCTAATTGGCGGGTGCTTGTTACGCCGAGGCCATGATCTCCGCATAGGTGCTGAAATCGACATTGCCGCCGGACAGCACGACCGCCACGCATTTGCCGGCGAGGTCGATCTCGCCGGATGACAGCGCGGCAAAGGCGACGCAGCCGCCGGGCTCGACCACAAGCTTGAGATGGGCCATGGCGTCGCGCATCGCCTGCGCCGCCGCCTTGTCGGACACCGCGATGGCGCCGGCGAGATTTTTGCGGTTGATCTCGAAGGTGATGGCGCCGGGCTCGGCGGTGAGCAGCGCGTCGCAGATCGAGCTGTGGCCGGGATCGTTCGCGACCCGCTCGCCCTTGGCGAGCGAGCGGCGCGTGTCGTCGAAATGCTCCGGCTCGACCGCCCAGACCTGCGTGTTCGGCGAGGCGTCCTTGACCGCGACGGAAATGCCGCTCGACAGGCCGCCGCCGCCGCAAGGGATGACGACGGCGTCGAGCGCCACGCCGAGCGCCTTGGCCTGCCGCATCAATTCCAGCCCGATCGTGCCCTGGCCGGCGATGATGGCCGGATCGTCGAAGGGCGGCACCAGCGCCATGCCTTGCTCGATATAGGGGCGCACGACCGTCATGCGATCCTCCTTGAAACGGTCGAACGTCACCACCTCGGCGCCCATCCTGCGGACATTGCCGATTTTCATCGCCGGCGCGTCGGCCGGCATCGCGATCACCGCCTTGACGCCGAACAGGGCGGCCGACGCCGCCACGCCTTGCGCATGGTTGCCGGACGAGAAGGCGACGACGCCGCGCCCGCGCTCCTCCTCGCTCAGCGTCGACAATTTGTTATAGGCGCCGCGGATCTTGAAGGAGCCGGTGCGCTGCAGCGTCTCCGGCTTGAACAGGATGCGGCCGCCATAGCGCTGGTTGAGCTCGGGCGATTCGATCAGAGGCGTTTCGACGACCAGCCCGGAAAGCCGCTCGGCGGCGGCGCGGATGTCTAGGATGCCGGGCAGGGTGGTCATGGTGTGGGCCTTGCGAAAGAACGGGATCGCCCATGGTGCACGGAAAAGGCCGGCGCGCGCCAACGAAAAAATGTGATGGGGACAAGTTGGCGATGATGAGGACGGCGGCGGAACTGCTGATCTCCCCACGCAATGGGGAGATTGGCAGTTTCCGCGCCGGCGCCATTCGCCTCAAAGTACCATGCTAGCGATTTTGCCGGTGAGGACCTCTTCTGATCCCCTGCCGGCGCCCGCTTACCCCAGCAGCGTCGGCGTCCGCTTCTTGCCGCCGAGCTTGCGCCAGGTGTTGAAGCGGTGGGTGGCGGCGGCGAAGGATATCTTCATCTGCTGGGAAACCGTGTAGCGCGACTTGCCTTCGTCGAACATGCGGTAGCAGCACTCCGCGCCCTCCTCGGTCAGCTTGCCGTCCGGCGTCTTGTTGTGCGGGTTGGCCGGATCGAATTTCTCGAGCTGTTCCTCGACGAGGCCCTTCAGACGCTGGATGTCGGCCTCGATGCTCGCGATGAGATCGAGCACCGGCTTGGCGTCGAATGCGTGCGGCGGCTTCTTCTCCGTCATTGCGTTGGTCTCCTTCGATTTCGGCTGTCGCGTCTATATAGGTGAACATTCGGCAATAATGAAGGGGCGGTCCGATCACGCCTGGTCATCCATTTTCGCGCGCGGCCCGCGGCCTTCGCAATTGACGTTGGGCGCTTGAAACCATAGTTTAGAATCATTCTAAACTAGAGTGATCCCATCATGCTTTCCCGTGTTTTCGGCTTCGGCCGCCGTTCCTTCGATTCGCTGTCGGAGCAGGAGATCCTGGCGCTGGCGATCTCCTCCGAGGAGGATGACGGGCGCATCTATCGCGCCTATGCCGATGGCCTGGCGCAGGACTTTCCGCAATCGGCCAAGGTGTTCGAGGCCATGGCCGAGGAGGAGGACGGCCATCGCGACTCGTTGATCGAGCTTCACCGCAGGCGCTTCGGCGAGCGCATACCCCTGATCCGGCGCGAGCATGTAAGGGGCTTTTACGAGCGCAAGCCCGATTGGCTGGTGCGTCCGCTCGGCATAGAGCATGTGCGCCGGCAGGCCGAGGACATGGAGCGGCAGGCCTACCGCTTCTATGTCGAGGCGGCCAAGCGCACCACCGACGCCTCGACGCGCAAGCTGCTGGACTGGCTGGCTGCGGCCGAACTCGGCCACGAGAATTCCGCGCATGAACTGGAGCAGAAGCACCTCCCGGGCGAGGTCAAGGAGGAGGAGGCGAATGTCGAGCAGCGCCAGTTCATCCTCACCTATGTGCAGCCGGGGCTGGCCGGGCTTATGGACGGCTCGGTGTCGACGCTGGCGCCGATCTTTGCCGCCGCCTTCGCCACGCATGCGACATTCCAAACCTTCCTCGTCGGCCTCGCCGCCTCGATCGGCGCCGGCATCTCGATGGGCTTCACCGAAGTGGCCTCGGATGACGGCAAGCTGTCGGGACGCGGTTCGCCGCTCAAGCGGGGCTTGACCGTCGGCATCATGACGACGCTGGGCGGGCTCGGCCACGCGCTGCCTTACCTCATCCCCTATTTCTGGACGGCAACGATCGTCGCCGCGGTGGTGGTGTTCTTCGAGCTCTGGGCGATCGCCTTCATCCAGAACCGCTACATGCAGACGCCGTTCTGGCGCGCCGCCTTCCAGGTGGTGCTGGGCGGCGCGCTGGTGTTCGGGGCGGGCGTGCTGATCGGGAACGCCTAAAGCATGTCTCCCGAAAGTGGAACCGGTTTCGGGATAAAGACATGCGTAAAATCAAAAAACTAAAGCGCATGGAGCGAATCTGAAACACAGTACACGACGCGCAAGGGTGAGGACGGCTTGGAGTGATTGAATAGAG
>SAJS01000042.1 GCA_004017535.1 Mesorhizobium sp. | reverse complement strand
CACTCCCGACAGAGCGCAACCTCATGGGCGCGGCATGCAGGATTAACCGAGCCCAGCCGGTCATGAGTGCGGCCGGCGCTCGGCTGCTCGATTATTTGCGCGATAAGCTCGCGACCATGTCCGCGGAGGTATTCAAACTTAACGCTGCGTCCGGGAGCTCTTGCCCTCCAGTTCGCGACGCTCTCCCGCCCATCCAGTGCTCGTTTATTTCGTCGGATAGTTTGACCCGGCTCTACCGAATCGCCGCTTCAGGATCATTCTTCCCGATTTCGTCACGCTCGTATTTTCTGCCGCGTCCTACACCGATTGGGCGCGAACAAAACTGAGCGCCTTGGAACCCGAACCCGTGCGTCGTGACCGGGAGCATCCGGGGCGAACTCATCCGCTCGGGGGCATCGCATCACCGGACGGCGACAGGCACGGTCGACCGGCATCTCGGCATCGGCTGGGAATTCGTCCATGGTCTGCATTGGCGACGACGCTTCCTGAGGCCACGTAGCCCTTATGCCAAGCTGGGCGCCCGGTTTGCGGCATCCGTGCCTACCCTCTTCGGACCTCGTGGGTTCCAACCGGCGACGAGGCGTGCATAGGCGCCCTCGGCCTGCTCCACCCAGCGGCGCTCTTCTTCCCGGTGGCTCTTTATGTTGTAGGCGTGCGCTCCCTTTTGGCCGCGCACAGCCTTGCTCCCGGCCTTGAGTTCCACATCGCGCAAGCTTCTTGGCATGCAGGGAGGGTCGAGCCTACGCGTAACTCTCGCCCTTCTCAACAGATGACAGATCACGACAGAGAGTTTGCGTGCGGTTGCCACGGCCGCGACATGCTGTCCGCGCCGGGCTCGCACGCCGCAGGGAGAAGGCTCGCAACGGTCCGGGAGCACGAGCGGCCGCCCAGGCCGCCTCGACGAGCATGCCGCGCGCATGACCACGGCCCTGCTTGGTGATCCGCCCATGGTAGGCCGGACCTGGCCGGACTGCTGGACGCTTGGGTTCAACCCGAGATAGGTCACGAGCTTCTGCGGATCGTCGAAGCGCGACACGTCGCCGATCGCCGCCCTTCATCGCCAGCGCGACGGTGATGTCGACGCCGGGAATGGTCATCAGCCGCTTCACGCCTTCATCCTCGAGAGCCGAGCGGACAAGATCGCGTTCGATGACCTGGAGGTCTTCGCCCAATCGGTCGAACTCGCGCAGATGCCCATCGATCGCGAGGCGCTCGTCCTGCGGTACGACCTGCTCGATTACCAGGTCCGACCCTTGGCGCCGCACAGGTCGGCATGCGGGCAGGACGGATCAGGTGGCTATGAAGGATCGACTGGATGACGCTCTTCAATCGAGATCTCTGTCGGACAATCTGATTGCGCCGTGTCACCTGTCGACGCAGAGCCTGCGTCGGCTCGTCCGCAATCCAGACTTCTGGCAAGAAGCCGCTGGCATAGAGCTGCGCAAGAACGTCGGCGTCGATCGTCGTTTTGATCTTGGCATAGGCAACGATAAACACCTGTTTCGGCTTGGCGATCCCCACCTTCTTCACATGCGGCGCAATCACAGCTGCAGCGGACGTCGCGCTGCCGGTGGCCTCGATCACCCCGACATCGTTCGGCGACAGCTTCGCGGCGAACGCCGCCAGCAGATCGCGCCGCATGTCGACGCGGCCGAGTCGCCTGAGCCTGCCCTCCTCCCATGCCACTGCTTCGGCGAAGGCGCGGTGAATATCCAGTCCGATGATAAGCATGCCCGTTCCTCCTTCTTGGCTCGGTCAAAGACGGGAGCTGGCGGGCAACACGACATCTACTGATCCGCGCTCGCAGCGCATCCGGGAAAGTCGCCAGGGGCGGCCATGTAACGAGCTCGGGCTCTCAGCCCACGGTCTATTGACGGCCTGCCTGCACCTTTGTGCTCCCGGTGCCCCACGTCCCGGATGGGCTCACCATAAGGGCGTTCCAAAACAAGAACAGCAGGACGAGAAGACACCACAGATCACATACCGGATAGCGGCAAGGCCAAGCGCTTCGTTCAGATAGGCTTGCGCCAATGGGCTTAGGCCGAGCCTACAACAGCTCTCAAAAACGCTGCCGGACTGCTGCATTGGCTCGCCGATACAATTGGCACAGGCCTCACGGCAGCTTAGGATCAAACCGCCCATCAGTCGCCTCGGACTGGAAAGGTGCACCCTATTAGATTCCACGCCCAGCTAGGTCGGGGCCGCCGAAGACGCTGGTTGATAGCCCGGCGCCATCGGCCCGGCGTTTCAAACTGCCAATCTCTGACCTGCACAGTACGAACGATTGCTCGCTTCGGCAGATCACGCGGCTCATATGTCGGACCTTAACGTCATCCATCATAAACTTTTTGCGACAAAAGATTGCAAGAATGCTAAATTGTTAAAGTCGTTTGTTTCGGTTAAAGGCATCCATCCCATGGATGGCTGATGACATGCGTTTCAAAGGACTTGATCTAAATCTCCTCGTTGTGCTCGACGCACTCCTGACGGAGCGTAATCTCTCGGCGGCGGCACGCAGGATCAACCTGAGTCAGCCCGCCATGAGTGCGGCCGTCGCCCGACTGCGCGATTATTTCCGCGATGAACTGTTTACGATAAGAGGTCGCGAACGATTTCTAACCCCGCGTGCGGCAGCATTTGCCCCCGCAGTTCGCGACGCTCTCCAGCACATCCAGTGCTCGATTATTTCTTCGGATCCGTTTGACCCAGCTCGAGCCGATCGCCTCTTCAGGATCATTCTTTCCGATTTCGTCACGCTCGTGTTTTTCGAAAAGCTTGTGGAGCGTATTTCACGGGAAGCCCCCGCCGTCAGCTTCGAACTGCTGCCTGTCGACGATAGCCCCGATGAGCTTCTCCGGCGCGGTGACGTCGATTTTCTAATTCTACCGGATATGTTCACGTCGAGTGTGCATTCAAGCATTGCGCTGTTTGACGAGAAGCTCGTGTGCGTAGGCTGTCCCACAAACAAGCAGCTGCCACAGCAGCTTACATTCGAGAGATACATGTCGATGAGGCACGTCGCGGTCAGGTTCGGGCGTACGATGAAGCCGTCTATCGAGGAATGGTTTTTGCTTGAGCATGGCCTTAAGAGACGTGTCGAGGTCGCCGTGCAGGGCTTCAGCATGATTCCACCTATGGTGTCCGGCACAGCTCGTATAGCGACCATGCCCTTACGGCTGGTCAGGCATTTCGAAAAAACGTTCCCCCTGCGGGTTATCGAACTTCCGCTGCCATTTCCCACATTCACCGAGACCCTCCAATGGCCGGCCCTCCACAATAGCGATCCGGCAAGCATCTGGATGCGGGAGATAATGATACAGGAGGCATCTCGGATGGCTGCCCCGCTGTGAACCCTCGGAAAATTCAGGCGCACCTATAGTCACTACACCTGTCACCATCTACTTTGACGACAATAGCCCTCGCCGGATAAAGTCGATGCTGGCGGCAAGTGCGCCTGCGAGATCGTCCAGAGAATGGACTTCCTCGATCAGCTCGAACGAGAAAGGTCCCGCGTAGCCGCCATCCAGCAGCGCCTGAATCTGGCTGCCATTGTCGGAACCTGCAAGAAAGCGATCGGGGTAAATCCAGAAGGTCGGGTCGTTTACGCTTGAAATGTGCACCAGGCCGGTAAGCTCGCAGAACAGGCATGTCTCCCCGGCCAGGGTGTGGTGGAACGTGTCGTGCACGAGGCGAAAGACGGACTGGCCATCAACCGCGGCAACGGCCTCGGCCGCTTCCTTCTTTGATCGAAGCGAGCAGGTTCGGAAACCCAGCGGCTCGATGAGACCGATCAGACCCCGCGACTGGAGGATTGGCTTGATCTCGTTTAGAGCGAAACGAAGATTGTCCTGGCGCTCGCTATTGGTGGGCCACGAGCTGCGGTTGGCCGGCACCAACACGAGCGTCTCTGCCCCGCACGCCGTCGCATAATCGGCGAGGTTGCTTGCCTCGGCCTGACGCGTTGGAGTCCAGTCGTTGAACCGCTGCAAGGCGTTGACAGAGATGATCGTGACGCCCGCTTCGGTAGCGGCAAACCGAACGTCCGCAGCCGGAATGCCGCGTGCGACAGGATTGCTGAAATGAGGGTAACGGATTTGGACGTCGGTCAGGCCTTGGTCACGGGCAAGCGCGAAAAGCGCACTGACGTCAAGGCGGGGCGCCGCCATGTGATCGAGTGCAAAGCGGGGCGATACCTGGCGCATTGCTTGACTTTCCTTCCATGAAGCGCGGCTGCCATTTCGGCATCCGGCTTCTTTCAAGACGGAACCACGCCGGTTCACAGATCGGACAGAGACGGCCGAGTCAATCGAGCTTTCCTTTCATCGGTGAAAGGAAAATGGGCGCTCATGATAGAAATCCATCAAGGTCAAATATTTTCCGGAAGATAAATGTCGAACGGCAGAAATGTCTGCCCCGGGCTCTCCGCGACGCCGGCTTTGATGGCCCGCTCCATTGCCATTATCAGCTCCTGGCAAAGTCGGCGCATTGGCGTGCCGACCGCCATCGTCAAGATGTCATCCGCAAGCGCCCCACGTGACTGCGGCGTCATTTCACTCACGATCGCGACGAGATCCTGACCGCTCCCCTCTTCTCGGAGCGCGGAAATTGCTCCCTCTATACCCCCGCCGGCCATATAGAAGCCGACGAGCTCTGGTTCCCGCTGCATAAGATCCAGCAATTTTTCGTAAGTGAGCTGCCGTTCATCAAGGTTCACGAGCGGATCAAGCACCTCGAATTTGGGCGCGTTCTCACGAAAATAGGCACGAAAGGCCGTTTCCCGCGTCGCATGCGCCTGGAAGCGATGGCTTCCGACAAACACCGCCACCTTGCCGGGCCGTTTTGCGGCCTTGGAAAACACCCAAGCGGCAGTCCGTCCGACCTTGCTGTTGTTGAGGCCGATGTAGCCCTCGCGCACGCCATCGGCGAAGTCGGATAACAGCGAAAATACCGGGATACCTTTCGCCTTGAGCTCCTCGACTGATGCTGTGATTTTCGGGTGATCGGCCGCCACCATGGCGATCGCCTGGCAGCGGCTTCCAAGGTCCTTAAGAAGCGGGAGCAGGTCACGCGGCAAATGTGACTGCGCGAACTCGATGATCGGAAGGCCGTGGAAGGATTTAGCCATACTGACCGACTCTTCAATATTGCGAGCGAAATCTTGGTAAAAATCGTGGGCAGGTTTTCTCAAGATGAAGCCCAGCTTGTAGTGCGGCAGGTGCTGCTGCAAGCGCTGTTTGATGAGACCGGCAGCATGATAGCCGATCGCGTGCGCGGCCGCATGGACCCGCTGGGCGGTCTCCTCTCGCACCGGAAGGCGGACGTTCAGAACCCGATCGACTGTTGCTACGCTGACTCCGGCTTCGCGGGCGAGATCGGCAATTGTGACGCGCTTTCCCCTAGCGATTCTGATCGGCCGGTCCTCCGTCATCCGGTGCGATCCCGCGACGGCTTGGGGCGGCAAGCTGAAATAGTTACCACACCCCACGGTTGATAACGCATTCGACGAACAGCGCTCCATGCGGACCCAGATGAGTTTCCGTGAACCGTTCGTTTGCTTAGGGGCTTCATGGTGTTGTATTACTCTCCGCGTTAGTACACTATTTCCAGCGCTCTTTGGAGGCCGGCAATTCGACTGCTGTGAAGGCCGTGACTTACACGTCGCGCTATTGCTTGCTTGCGGGGAGCCCGTTTGATGTAACCCTAACCGCGGAAAGCGGCTTCCATCCGGGACTGGTCCAATTCGCCTTCCCAGCGAGCGACAACGAGCGATGCCACCGCATTACCGACTAAATTCGTCAGCGCGCGGCATTCCGACATGAAGCGGTCCACGCCAAGAATTAGAGCCATTCCGGCAACGGGAACACTCGGCACGACAGACAGAGTAGCGGCCAATGTGATGAAGCCGGCGCCGGTGACGCCTGCCGCACCCTTCGAGGAAAGCATCGCAATTAGCAGCAGGAGGATCTGATCGGCAATTGACAAATCTGTGTTCGTCGCCTGCGCGATGAAGAGGGCGGCGATCGTCATGTAGATATTGGTGCCGTCCAGATTGAATGAGTATCCAGTAGGGATGACGAGACTTACGACCGAACGCGCGGCGCCGGCCTTCTCCATCTTCTCCATGAGCGAGGGCAGCGCGGCCTCCGAGGAGGACGTTGCCAGGACAAGCAGCAGCTCGTCCTTGATGTAGCGGACAAGAGAAAAGATCGAGAAGCCGTTGCAGCGGCAGACCACGCCGAGAACCCCGAACACGAAGAGGAAGGCGGTCAGATAGAACGTCGCGACCAGTATCGCGAGGTTGGCCACCGAACCGATTCCGTATTTGCCGATCGTAAAGGCCATAGCGCCGAAGGCGCCGATGGGTGCAGCCTTCATCAGAATGCCGACGAGCTTAAAAATGGGGGCGGTGAGCGCCTGGAGAAAGGTAACGACCGGCCTGCTCGTCTCTCCGGTCATCGCCAGAGCAATGCCGAACAAGACCGAGAAGAACAAGACTTGCAGGATGTCGCCTTCCGCGAAGGCACTGGCAATCGTTGACGGGATGATGTTCATCAGGAAGCTGGTCACGGACTGCTCGTGAGCCGTGGCCACATAGCCCTTAACGGCTTCGACATCGAGCGAGGCCGGATCGATGTTGAGGCCGGCGCCAGGCTGAACGATATTCGCGACAATCAGCCCGACAACGAGTGCAAGCGTCGAGAAGGTAAGGAAATAAACCATCGCCTTGGCGGCAACTCGGCCGACCTTCTGCAGATCGCTCATGCCGGCAATGCCGGTCGCAATTGTCAGGAAGATGACAGGTGCGATAATCATCTTGATGACTTTGATGAAGGCATCGCCGAGCGGCTTCAGGCTTTGGCCGGTTTCCGGATAGAGGTAGCCAATTGCGGCTCCAAGGACCATGGCGGCAAGTACCTGCACGTAGGTCCGGGCAAAATGGCGCTTGCGGGGCGCTGCGATCGCGCGGGGGACTCTTGGAACCAACATCGTTTCTCTCTCCCTGACCGGATCGGGGTGGGGGCTCCTCCTTCTCCCATGCTGCGCTCCGGTCGAGCGCTGCTGTCATCTCGGAGCAAGCGCCGTGCCAACTGGACGCCTGTCCCGTCCAGCGAGATTGGTGCAGTTGCGCACTGGAACCCTCCACCTTGCCGGAATTCTGCACTCGAGGCTCGCCAAAGATCGCGTCTGAGGAAGTGCTTCATCAGAGAGGGAATTGACCAGGTCGCCTTGCGCCCGTGCCCTTTGATGTTCGCCGCAGATCGACTGCCGGTTGCCTTGGTGACTTTGGTTTGTCAGTTTTGGAACGGAATGCGCGCAAACTGCAGGATATCCTACACGCCCATCAGAGCACGCGGTACAAGCGATTAAGCGTAGGAGCGCATTGAATCTCCGAGGTCAAAAAATCTTGAATAAGGTCCGCGTGCGAAGTGAATCCGCAACTCGTCAAAGTTCTCCACCGTTTGATCAAGCGGTCGCGTTTCCTGGCGCTGCAAGATGGCGTTATCTGATGGCTCAAGCGCTGGAACGCCCAGGAAATCCCAAACCGCTCCCAAGCATTGGGCAGGTTCGTGAAGTAGGCTCTCGTATTCCATTACAAGCAGGTTGGTCGACGTGAAGGAGTCCATAACGCGAGCGTGAAAATCGTCGGCGGCTTTGAAATAAGCCTCACAGTCGGCGATTGACAACCTGACGCTCGGTGGCCGAGCGGTATCGTTGTCCGAGCTGAACTTCAGCCACTGACCGCTTTCCCTGGCCTGCACAAAGGATCGGAGCGATTCCAATACGTTTCGGCGAACAACGAGGATGACCTTGAGTGCTGGCCAACGAGCTAATTCCGCAAAGAATGCTGGACGCTCGCGAAACTGAGGTTCATTGATCTTGCAGCCAAGATGCGTCACATTCTTGTAGTCGCGCATAGGGCAGCGCACATAGGCAAGCTCAAGAAGCTCGCGATCCGTGCCTAGCAGGCGATCCGTGCTGGGCCAATTGGGATCATATTCGTTTAGCAACTCACCGTTACTCAGAACGGTCGGATGCTCGTTTAGCAATTCTTCTAAATAGTGTGTTCCGGTCCTTGGCATAGCAAGGATCACAAAAGGCTCAGGAGTTGGTTCGTTGTGGGTCATTGCATGTGTATCCAACTAAATAATGGCCGCGACGGTCTGGGGACGCGCACAAGAAGCTTGGCTGCTATCGCTTGAACGCTCCGGGTGGGTCCGCGCGCCTCACCACCCAGCCTGTACTCCGAGGTGTGGTCGCGAAGATGGGCGCGTGCCTGCAGCGGCTGGGTGGCGCCCGGCTTCGGCGTTGTTGTACCACTCGCGATTCCTGGCACACGCATGCCTCCGGGCCGCTGGGGGCAGTTTGCAATCCGGCATTGCGGACCTCCTTCTCGTTGATGGGCGTAGGTAAGCGTCAACGCATTAGTCGTCGATGAAACAGTCCAGCCGACAGAAAAAAAGGCAATACAGCGAACATGCAAAGTGCGCCTATATGCAGCCCTACATTGTCGCCCAGGCGGCCGAGCATCACCGGACGGATTAGATCGATAGAATTCGCCAGCGGCGAGAAGGCCGCAATCTGCTGAAACACTCCTGGCAATTGGCCGACTGGAAAAACCGCGCCCGAAAGGAACAGCATGGGTGTGATGACAAGCGTCTGATAGAAAATAAAATAGTGATAACTGGGCGCGAGCGCGATGACGAGCATGGCCAGGCTCGCAAAGGCGAACCCGGTGAGAGCGATGACCGGCAGCACGTAGAGAACCGACGTCCACGCGGCATAACCTAGCGCGGCGGCAACAATCGCAATTGTCGTACCGGCCAGAAAGGCCTTTGTGGCTGCCCAGGTCAATTCACCGAGAACGATGTCGCCGAGGGTAAGTTGTGTGTGCAGGATTGCTTCCCAAGTGCCCTGATCGCGCATTCGACCGAAAACCGCGTAAATTGTTTCGAAGGTTGATGCTGTCATCGCGCTCGTCGCAACCATGCCGGCTGCCAGAAAGGCGATGTAGGATGCACCTTCGATGCGGCCTACCAACAGTCCAAGGCCAGTGCCGAGCCCGAAAAGGTAAATCATCGGATCAGCAAGGGTGCCGAGCATTGAAGCAAATGCCACCTTCTTCCATGCCAGATGATTGCGGCGCCACACCGCGATCCAGTTCCAGGCGTTGGCGGGTAGAGCGGCCGCAAAACGTTCACCCATTGCTCACTTCTCCATCTCACGTCCGGTTAACCTCAAGAAAACGTCCTCCAGACTGGGTGGACGCTCTAGAATACGCAGACCCGCTCGACCGCGAAGCTGGATGCGCACATCCTCCGGCTCAGGCGCATAGCAAAAGAGCGTCTCGCCGCTTACCTCGACACGCTGAACGTACGGTCTGATCAGCGAAATCAGCTCCTGTGGATTGCCGCCGAAGATCTCGATCACGTTGCACCCAATGTACTCGTCGATCAGCGCATGAGGACTGCCCTCGGCGATCTTGCGTCCCCGCTCGAGAACACACAGCCGATCACAAAGCCGCTCAGCCTCTTCCATGAAATGGGTGGTCAAAATGATCGTTTTTCCGCTCGCCAGCAGGAAACGAAGTCGCTCCCAGATCAGATGGCGGGCATGCGGGTCGAGGCCGGTCGTGGGCTCATCCATCACAAGCAACTGGGGGTCGTTGATCAGAGCACGTGCCAGCGTCAGGCGCCGCTTCATCCCGCCGGATAGCAGGCCGACACGTGAATCCGCCTTGCTCTCAAGGCGAGCGAACTCGAGGAGCCGTGGGATGACGGCGTTGATCTCTCTTGTACTCATGCCGAAGTAGCGCCCGAACACCAACAGGTTCTCGCGTACCGTAAATTCCAGGTCGAGATTGTCGAACTGCGGGACCACGCCTATGCCCTTGCGGGCCAAGCGGCTGCGTGCCGGCACTGGTAGACCGAGGACTGTTATATCACCCGCGTCAGGCCGGGTCATACCGAGGAGCATACGCGCAATCGTGCTCTTGCCTGCGCCGTTCGGCCCCAGCAGACCGAAGCACTCTCCCGATGCAACGGTGAAGGACAGCCCGTCCACAACGAGCTTGTTTCCGAATAATTTGGTTACGCCGGTAAGGTCGATTGCTACATTGGACATGCGTCTATCTCAAGCGGAATGAGTCCGATTGGCCACCGGCAGCTTACTTGCGAATTCTGGTTCAGAGCAGGCCACCGCCTTGAGATGGCACCTTTGGAAAGTCGCGGCCGGAGCGACGCGTGTATCGCTTCCGCCAAAGAATAACGTCAAGATGCCACGTGTCGCTTCCAGATAGTTCCCGTTCTGACCATAGGTAACTCGAAAGCTTCACCCCGTGTCGACTGACACAACTTACTCGGTCACTCGGCGCTGCAAGGCCGTCAGACTTCACCAGCTGTGAGCGAAAGATCTGCAGTATGAAGTGACTCCGCAATTCCAGAATTGCCCGCAGCATTTGCTCCGGCAAGCGGCATCGCGCTTGTGATTTCCTTTGTGCTCCTGTTGGGCAGGGGAACACTTTTACGCGACAGCCAATCGCTATTGCTCAATGTACACAGGGCGTAAGCCTTCAAGGGGATCAACAGGAATATCCTGATTAACGCGTGCATTGAATAGCCGATGAATCGAAGCTGCCGAGTGCGGAAAGATAACACCGTAGATCTGATTATGGTCATCGTGACAATAGCCAGCACCGTCCACCAATTTACTGTATGTGAAAATAGTAGCTCACCGAGCGCCGTTACTACCGCGATGCCGAGCAACAATGGGCCGAGATTCTCTCCCATCACATCCAAAGTTAGATAGCGATCCAGGCCACGCAGTAGACCTCGCGCAAGCATCGTGTCCCGGAAGGTGCTTCGTGCCCAGCGGAGTTGTTGGCGCAAATAAGGTCCCATCTTGTCCGGAACGACTGTCGCCGCGACGGCACCTGGAACGTACTCGGTTCGAAAGCCTGCTTTCAGCATGAGGATCGTAAGATGACGGTCTTCACCGAAGTCGCTTGGTTTCCCCCTGAACAGCTGCGTCTCGTATTGATCCAGCAGAGAAAGGAGACAAGACCGGCGGTACATTGCACATGGGCCGCAGCAGCACATGACCGCACCAAAGCGACCTTGCGCCGCGCGCTCCTCATTGCAAGCCAGCCAGTATTCCATATCGATCAATCGGGTCAACCAAGTGTCGCTGCGGTTGTATGCCGTCAGCTGGCCCATGGCCGCTCCGACCATGGAATCCCGCATTTTTACTGCAAGCTTTGTGATGACGTCGGACGCAAGTGTCGTGTCAGAGTCGACGCTGAGCACGAAATCTCCAGATGAGCGGCGGATGGCGGCGATCTGCGCCTTGCGTTTGCCAACATTCTCGCGGAGCAGAATGAAATTGAATCTCGGGTCGCCCTCGTAGGCGTGATGTACCGGGATGACGGCATTACGATTTCCAGAACCGTCGTCAACCAGATAGACCTGAAATGTTCCGGCGTAATCTTGATTTGCAATGGAAGCTAAACACGCCGCGAGTGTGCGCGGGTCCTCATTGTAGCAGGGGATAATGACATCCACGCTCGGCCAACGGTCGGATCCGAACAAGCTTTCCGACGGCGGCGTAACATTTTCCGGTTGGGAGTAGACCGCTTGCATGCCTCTGTAAACAGTCGAGAGCACCGCATAAGACGAAACGGCAACAGTACTGGCTGTGGTGAGAAGGTCCATAGGATCTCTGTTTGTTCAGGGGTGTTGAGGAAGTGATCGGATTACAAATCCGCGGCCGTGCAATTCTGGAATTAGGCGTGACAACGCTGTCACCGTCTGGTCGCGCAGACTGGCTTGATTGCCTGGTTGCAATTCGTCGGGAGCGCACCCGTCGTGCAACAGCACGATTGCGCCCGGCCGGATATCGGCGAGCACTCTGTCGACGATGGCGTCAACGCCGGGGCGAGACCAGTCGCGTGGATCAATGGACCAATGGACGGGCGCCAATGCCGCACCCGCTGATGCAGCGATTACTTCTTCGGTCCAGATGCCATACGGTGCACGAAAGTACCGAACCATGGCCTGCGGGCAAGCCATCCCTATGACTCTGTTTGCCTCAACTATCTGGCAGTCGACTTCGACGGACCCGCATTTGGCCAGGTCCGGATGAGTCATCGTGTGGTTGGCTATACCGTGCCCGTCTGTAATAATTCGGCGAACGAGTTCCGGCTCGTCGGCCGCGTAGGCCCCAACAACGAAGAAGGTCGCCGTCACCTGATGTTGCGCCAGCACATTGAGTATCTGCGGTGTGAAAAATGAATTGGGACCATCGTCAAACGTCAGATAGACGCTGCGCTCTGCAGTGCCATCGGCATTGTCACTCTGCCCTTCGCATATGTAGTCCAGAGGCTTCATAGTTCCGGACCGTTCCGGTCGATCAGGGTACCGGACGGCCACTCGTCCATCGAGCGTCCGATCGGCGAAACCAACACGAGTACGTCTTCCAGGCGCGTGGGCGGCAGGTCGGGATGCACATCTGGACGGGTCGATCGTACGCGAACGCCCGACACAATGTTCGCGAGGCCGGCTCTGCAGAATCTTTCGACATGGTTTCGCAGCGCGTGCCGAACCGTGCCGAAAGCGAATGGAACACCCAACTGATGGAGCACTGGGTACGCCACGCGCATCGAAAAACCGATTCCGAGCCCTTCAAGATCCGGACGAACCGCGTACAGGCCCAATTCAGCGACGATCAAGTCGACCTCGCCAACTTTGATGAAGCGCCGCAGCATGCCGATGTGAGCCGCTACCCCATGCGCGTCGTAGCCGATTGCGCGGAATTCCGGCCTCGCGCCGGCCCAACTGCGGCCGCCTTCGAATGGCTCCGCGTTGAAGGCGCCAGTCCGTCCATAGGTCTTTCGAAAAAAGTCGGAGAGTTCGACATGGTCGGCCAGTTGCAGCTCATTTTCCCAGCACAACTTCCAATCGACATTCGGGCGCATGGAAGACCTCACCTTGGAGCTGTCTGGTTGAGATAAATGTCCAAGCATTGGTTAAATAATTGGCATCGCACCAACGGGGCGTAACTTGTGGAGACCGCCGAAAGACCAAGCCGTAATGCAGATGCGACTGACTTTGTGCGCCCCGCACACCAGATGATGCTCCTCGGATCCAACGCAACCATGGGAACTACCTATCTTTCCAACTTGAAGCGCCTCTATGGGACCTGCAGCAAAAACGGTAAAATCCTTTGTTTAGATGAAAGGTATCCACGCTTTGGATAACTGGGCGAATGCGTTCCATATGGCTGGTCAATTATCGTCGTCACGCTCGAGGCACTTCTGACGAAGCGCAAAGCTCACGCCCGCGGCACGCGCGGCCGTTGCCGGGCCGCGCGATTATCTCCGTAAGAGCCGAGCGGAGCTCAGACACGACGATTGATCAGAATCTGATTCGCGGGTTCAGTATCTCTTTCGTGTATCCAGCTCTGGGCTGTCCTTTGGCGGGAGTTAGGTTCGCCCAGGTTCTGAGCCTGGGGCGTCGGCCCGTTCGCCGCACAGGCTCCTTCGCACATCGTCGAGGCCGAGAAAGAGGGGGCCACACAGCTCCCCCTGTACTTTCCACCACCCGACACCAGCGCTCACCCAGGGCGCCGGCCTTGCTCACCTCAACGGATAGCGCACTCGCGCCGCTTCACGATTAAAAGAATTCTACAAGCAGATGCCTGTTTGATCGTGAGACGTCCGCTGCCAATTCCCGCATCGCAGAGGCAGCCAATAGCGCTCGCTTCACATAGTGGTCCGGCAAGCAGCTAGATACGACAGGTGACCTCAAATGAGGCGTCTTGCATGGCTTCTACACCTGCCTGAATGCCAGAACTG
>SAJS01000041.1 GCA_004017535.1 Mesorhizobium sp. | reverse complement strand
AGGACGACCAGGATCCACTCGGTCTCCTTCCCACTTCGAACCATACACCAGAACCAACACACAGGATTCTAGGGTCTTCGCGACGGAGCTTCGCTCCTGCTCCGCCCTAGAATGACGAAGTGCGGGTCGCCGCCCCTTCTACCTACCAGTCGCTGAGCTTGGTGTCGGCCGTGTATTCCTGGCCTTCGACGTCCTTCACCACGGCCTGGCCGCAGCGCATCGACTTGGTCTTCTTGTCATAGGCATAGGTCGGCGAGCCGAACAGGTGCCAGCCCTTGTTCAGCGCAGCGGTGACCTTGTGGCAGAAGGTTGCGTCGTCCGGACCGGACAGGAAGCGGTAGAGTTTCATTTTTCGTCTCTGATCGTGATTGTCTCAGCCCATGCATGTCGTTTCCCAAAACCGCCGCGCACTTTTGGGCGACATGCATCAGCCCTGTGCATCATGCGCCGATGATCGCGGCCTTCGCCAGAAGTTTCTCGGCTTGCGCCAGATGCAGTCGCTCGACCATGCGGCCGTCCAGCGCAATCACGCCTCTGCCGACATTTTCAGGCCTCGCGAACGCATCGCGGATCGCGCGTGCCTCGGCAAGCGCTTCCGCCGGCGGCGAGAAGGCGCGGTTCGCCGGCTCGATCTGGGCGGGATGGATCAGCGACTTGCCGTCAAAGCCCATGGCGGCTCCCTCGGCGCATTCGCGGGCAAAAGCGTCGAGGTCGCGGAAATCATTGGCGACGCCGTCGATGACGTCGAGCCCGCCAGCCCGCGCCGCGAGCACCAGCTGCATCAGCCACGGTGTCAGATAGCGCCGGTCGGGCGTCGCCAGGATGCCGGTCGCCTTCGCCAGGTCGTTCGTTCCGGCCACGAAACAATTGAGGCGCGAGGCCGGGTCCCGGCCGAGCTCGGCGATGGCGCCGATGTTGAGTAGCGCCCTGGGCGTCTCGACCATCGCCCATAGTTTCACGCCGTCCGGCACGGAATTGTCGTCGAGCAGGTCGCCGGCCTCGAGGATGTCGCGCGGCGTGCCGATCTTGGGCAGGAGAATGCCGTCGGGCTCGGCCTTGGCGACAGCCAGAAGATCGTCGGCGCCCCATTCGCTGGCCAAAGCGTTGATGCGCACCACCATCTCGCAGCGCTTTTCGCGCCCGGCGAGGAGGCCGGCGATCTTGTCGCGCGCGGCCTTCTTGTCAGCGGCTAGGACGGCGTCCTCAAGATCGATGATGACGGCATCGCAGGCCAAAGTGCCGATCTTTGCTAGCGCCTTGTCGTTCGAGGCGGGGATGTAAAGCACCGAGCGGCGCGGGCGATAGGTGTCGACGGTCATGGCCGATCTATGCCGGGTGATGGCGGGTGAGGCAAGGTGGAGGCAATTTGCCGACCTGCCGGGAGCCAGCGAAATCGTCGATGTTGGCGCCGCCCCTCATCGCCCTGCCGGGCACTTCTCGTGACGGGGAGAAGGGGCTGGCCCCAGCCTCGCCGCTATCTTGCAACGCTTGCTATTAGCGAAATAGGCGGCGATAGCGTCCCTCTCCCCGTCACTATACGGGGAGAGGATGCCGGCAGGCAGGTGAGGGGCAGCACCGCCCGGAGGTGATTTGCGCCTGCACGAAAACTGCAAATCCTTGCGGAAAACCTCCTCCAATCCGCCGCGCGCTTTCCGCGCCGGCTAGCGAAACCGGGATCATGCAAAAGCCTCACATATCCCGCTGGTCCCTGCCGCGCCGGCTCCGCGACGAAGGCTGGTGGCTCGTCGAGCCGCAAAGACTGCGCGTCACGGCGGACGTCCTGCTTTTCCCTCCGAGGTCGCGCCACGTTGCGGACACGCCGAGGACGGTCCGGCGATGAGGCTCCTTGCCAACCTTGCCATGGGCCAGGCATGCGCAGATGCCCGAGCGCCTTGCGGTCTCATGGCCTTGTCCCGACACAGCTCCGGACCGAAAACAATTTCGCACTTTTCCTTGGAATTGCTCTAATCCTGCCGTCACCCAAGCTTACCCGCCGGGCCACTGACCGATGCCGCACAACATACTCGTCGCCGACGACGACCCGCATATCCGCGAGATCATCTGCTTCGCGCTGGAAAAGGCCGGCATGAGGACGGCCGCCGTCGCCGACGGCGCCGCAGCGCTCCAGGCAGTCGAGCAGCGCGCGCCCGATCTCATCGTGCTCGATATCGGCATGCCGGAGATGGACGGGCTGGAGGTCTGCCGGCGGCTGAGGCAAAAATCCGACGTCCCGGTGCTGTTCCTGTCCGCGCGGGATGAGGAAATCGACCGCATCCTCGGGCTGGAAATGGGCGGCGACGATTATGTGACCAAGCCGTTCAGCCCGCGCGAGCTGGTTGCCCGCGTCAACGTCATCCTGCGGCGCGCGCGTCCGGCGCCGGTCGAGGAAGCGGCGGACGACCGGGAATTCGCGCATGGCAAGCTCACGCTTGTCCCGGCAAGCCATGCGGCGAGCTTCGACGGCAAGCCGCTCACCTTGACGGCGATCGAGTTCGCCATCCTGAAAGGCTTTCTCGCCCGCCCGCTTCACGTGCTTGGCCGCGACGCGGTGATGGCCAATGCCTATGCCTCGAACATCCATGTCTCGGAACGCACGGTCGACAGCCATATCCGCAACGTACGGGCCAAGCTGGCAGCGGTCGGCTGCGCCGACGCGATCGCGACGGTGCATGGCGTCGGCTTCCGGCTCGGCCGATGCGGTGGTTGAGCAAGGAAAGGTGGCGGCCGCGGCTCGCCACCGTTGTCATCGCCATCCTGATCGTGGTCATGGCGCTGCCGCTGGTCGGGCTGTTCTTCTTCCGGCTCTATGAGAACCAGCTGATCCGCCAGACCGAGGGCGAGCTCATCGCGCAAGGGGCGGTCGTCGCGGCCGTCTACGCCCGGGAGGTGCGCGCCGCCGGCATTCCTCAGGACAGGCTCGGTTCGCCGATCTCGGCCGATCCGACGCGGGACAACAACTATCCCTATGAACCGATCGAGCCGCGCCTCGATCTCGCCTCGGACGACGTGATGCCGATGCGGCCAGCGGCGGCTCCGGCCGCCCCCGACCCCGCTTTCGCGGCGATCGGCGCAAAGCTCTCCGGCATTCTCGACGAAACGCAGAAGACGACGCTCGCCGGCTTCCGCCTGCTCGACCCGCGCGGCGTGGTGATTGCCGGCGGCGACGAGATCGGTCAGTCGCTCAGCGGGGTCGAGGAGGTGCGGGCCGCGCTTTCCGGCGCCTATGCCAGCGAGCTCAGGCTCCGCATCCCCGACCAGCCGCCGCCACCGCTTTATTCGGTGAGCCGCGGCACCAGGGTGCGCGTCTTCGTCGCCATGCCGGTCGAGCTCGACGGCAGGGTCGCCGGCGTGGTCTATCTGTCGCGGACGCCGAACAACATCGTCAAGCATCTCTATGGCGAGCGCGGCAAGGTGACGTTGGCGGCCATTGCCATACTCGGCGGCACGCTCTTGATCGCGCTGGTGTTCATCCGCACCGTCAGCCGGCCGATCTATGCGCTGATCGAGCGGACGAAACGCATCGCCGCCGGCGACCGCGACGCGATCAGGCCGCTCGCCCATCACGGCACGCGCGAGATGGCGGCGCTGTCGACGGCCTTCCTAGACATGGCGACCAAGCTGCAGGCGCGCTCCGACTCCATCCAGACCTTCGCCACCCATGTCTCGCATGAGCTGAAATCGCCGCTGACGGCGATCCAGGGCGCGGCGGAGCTGCTGAGGGATTCCGGCGGCGCGATGGACGAGGCCGAGCGCAAGCGCTTCTCCAACAACATCGTCACCGATGCCGGGCGGCTCAATCTCCTGGTGCGCCGGCTGCTCGACCTGGCGCGCGCCGAAAACCTGGAGCCGAGCGGCGAAAGCACGACGCTCCATGCGGCGCTGGCATCCTTGCCGGTCGACACCAGGCTGGAGACGCGGCTCGAAGGCGGCGGCGATATCAGGCTCGGCATCTCGGCCGAGAATCTCGGTATCGTGCTCGCCAACCTCATCGACAATTCGGCGAGGCACGGCGCCCGGCAGGTGGCGATCCATGCCTCGGCCGATGGCGAGCGCGCGTCGATCCAGATAGGCGACGACGGCGACGGCATCTCGGCCGCCAACCAGGCCAAGATCTTCGAGCCGTTCTTCACCACGCGGCGCGAGACCGGCGGCACCGGCGTGGGGCTCGGCATCGTGCTGGCCCTCCTAAAAGCGCATGATGGCACGATCAGGCTGGTTGACTCCGAACGCGGCACGCGCTTCGAGATCAATCTGCCGGTCGTCTGAGAACCGGGGTGGCTTGCTACGCAATTCCGCACGGAAAACCGCTACACACTTTTCCTGGAATTGCTCTGATCGGAGAAAAAAGTGCGCTACGACATCGTCATCATCGGCGGAGCCATCGTCGGGTCCTCGGTCGCCTATCATTTGCGGGAGGAAGGCTTTGCGGGCTCCATCGCTCTGATCGAGCGCGATCCGCAATTTTCGCATGCGGCGACGACCTTGTCCTGCGCCTCGATCCGCCAGCAATTCTCCATCCCTGAAAACATCCGCCTGTCGCAGTTCACGCTGAAGCTGTTCCGGCGGCTGAAGGAGACGTTCGGCGCCGATGCGGATATCGGATTCCGCGAGGGCGGCTACCTCATCCTCGCCGGCGAGGCCGGGCTGCCGATCCTCAAGGCCAATCACGAGACGCAGGTCGCCGAGGGCGCCGATATCCTGCTCGAGGATGCCGGGCAGCTGGCGCGCCGCTTCCCATGGCTGTCGGTCGAAGGCATTTCCGCCGGCGCCTATGGCCGCAGCGGCGAGGGCTGGTTCGACGCGCATGCGCTGCTGACGCTGTTCCGCAAGGCGCTGCGCGACAGGAAGATCGATTTCATCACGGCTTCCGCCGCCGGCATCAAGCGCGAGGGCAACCGCGTCACCGCTGTGTCGCTCGACAATGGCGAGACGCTGGAAGCCGGCACCGTCGTCAACGCCGCCGGGCCGAACGCCGGCAAGGTCGCGGCATTCGCCGGGCTCGAGCTGCCGGTCGAGCCGCGCAAGCGCAATGTCTTCGTCTTCGAGGCGCGCGAGAAATATGCCGACATGCCGCTGCTGGTCGATCCGTCCGGCATCTATGTGCGGCCGGAAGGTTCGGTCTACCTCACCGGCGGCGCCGAGCCGGAGGAAGGCGATGTCGCGCCCGACCCCAAGGATTTCGACGTCAACTGGCCGCTGTTCGAAGAGGTGATCTGGCCGGTTCTGGCCACCCGCATCCCGGCTTTCGAGGCGATCAAGCCGACGCGCGCCTGGGTCGGGCACTACGACTACAACACGCTCGACCAGAACGGGGTGATCGGGCCGCATTCGGAGGTCGCAAACTTTCTGTTCGCCAACGGTTTTTCCGGCCACGGCCTGCAGCAGGCGCCGGCGGTGGGCAAGTCGATCGCGGAGCTTGTCGTGCATGGCGGGTATCGCACGATCGACTGCACGGCGTTCGGCTATGAGCGGGTGGCCGAGGGAAGGGCGTTCCGGGAACTGAACGTCATCTGACGGACGGCTGCATCGACCGAAAGCGCGTTGCCGAGCGCATGGCCCCGTGCCGTGTTGTCGAAGATGCACCAGACTTCGGCTGCCGACGCATTGGCTTCGGCAAGCCGCCTGCCGACATCCAGAAGCTGACCGGCCTCGTAGTCCGAATAATAGATGCGCGGCGCACCATGGAAACGGAAGTAGGCGAGCTCGCGCCAGCCGCCGGGCATAGCGGCTACGGGCACTGAAGCAGGGTCGGCCGCAACGCGCCCAACCTGAAAGCGGCTCAGCAAGGCCTCGGCTTCGGGTTCGAACCAGCTGGGGTGACGTGGTTCGCAGACCAGGCGTCGATCGGTCTTCGCACGCAGAGAGGCGAAAAAGTTCTCGGCGGTTTGGGCCTCGAATTGTAGGCTCGGCGGCAATTGAACCAGGAGCACCGAAAGCTTGGCGCCGAGCCCTTCGATCTGACCCAGAAAAACGTCCAGAAGATCATTGCAACCTTGCAGGCGGCGCTCATGCGTCATGGTCTTGGGGAGTTTTGCGGAAAAGCGAAAATGGTCCGGAACCGAGCGCGCCCAGCGCTCATAGGTTTCTTCCCGATGCGACTTATGAAAGGACGAATTGATCTCCACGATCGAAAGCCGCGCGGCATAGCGTTCCAGGTGGGAACCCAATGCGGGAAAGGAAGTATTATGCGCTGCCGGTATGCTCCATCCGGCGGTTCCTACGACACAGGGGCTGTTCTCCATGTCCAAAAATCTGGACAGGTACGATTGCGGGTCAAGGGAGAGTCCCCGCCGACTAATGTCGTTGCCTCCTGCCGAATATGTCATGCTACTCTGAGCGTATCGGGCGCTCGGGGAAAAGTGTGTCTAGCAAGGCTGTCGAAATTCTTCGGCGCACAAGGGGAGTCCAACTGCTGCTGGGCCTCCGCCATGAGATTTTGCGCCTTCAGTTTCTGGGAAGCGCTGCGTCCGAAGGCCATGCATTCGCAAAGAATCTACGCGGAAGGCCCGAACGAAATTACTGCTTCACCATCGCGTTCAACACGCCTTGGGTCATCGACGTGCTCACCAAGGCCTGGCAGGTATTCCCGACCGGGACAAGGCTCGTGGTGATCGACAATTCGAGGAGCCAGGAAGCGCGGGCTTCGATCGAGGCAATCTGCGCGCTGCGCGGGGTCGCCTATTTCGGGCTGCCCAGCAATTTCGAAACGAACCCTTCCAGATCGCATGGCGTCTCGCAGACCTGGATATTCCACAACATCGTCAAGCACCTCAAACCCGATCTGTTCGGGTTCATCGATCACGATTGCTTCCCGGTCGGGCCGATCGATATCGCGCAACGCGTCGGCGGCAAGATCGCCTATGGGCTGCCGCTGCATGCCAAGACCAGCTACCTCTACAAGGCAGCCGAAGACGAACTCGGCTGGTATTACTGGGCCGGCCTCTGCTTCTACAATTTCGCTGCCGTTGAGCATGCGAAGCTCGATTTCAGAAATCGTCTCGACATTGGCATGGACACGGGAGGCGGCAACTGGCCGGTGTTGTATTCGAAGCACCCCGTCGGCGAATTCGAGATGGCCAGGAAAAATCGCCTCGCGGTGAACGTCGAGGGGACAATCGCCGACTATGAGCTGTATGACGAGGTCCTTTTCCACGTCGGCGGCGCTTCCTACCGCTCGGGCGCGAAAACCGCGGACTATCGACGTCTGCTGTCGGACCACATCTGGAACACCTATCTTGGCGGAACCGAGGATCGCCTGATTTCGATCTGATCTCGATCGAGGGACGCGCGTCCTAAGCGCCTTGGTGTTTCATGGGTTCGCTTCCAAGTACTGCTGCAGCCACCCAAGTACCCGTGCCCAGCCGTCGGCGTGCCCGGTCGTCGCGTCCGGAAGACCCGCGAAGCCGCCGTGGCAGATGATGAGCCGCGTGCCGCCGCCGATCGGCTCCAGCAGGTAAGCCACCGTCGTTTCCTTACGCCCGAGCGCCGGATGGTCCCAATCATAGCGCCGCGTCTGCACGATGCGGCGCGGCACCTCGACTTCGAGAAACTCGCCGCTCGCGTGGAGCCGTCGACCGTCGGCCGTTTTCACGACGACGCTCCAGCTTCCGCCGACGCGAAGATCGGCGTTCCATCCGATCATACGATAGGTTTCGGGCGAACCCCACCAGCGCTCGACCTCCCGGGTGACCAGTGCGGCGATGACCTCGTCCGGCGCGGCGGGAAGGTCGGCCGAGGCCATCACTGTGTCGGCGTTCGCCATGGCTTGCGGGAAGGACAGTTGCAGCATCGCATGCACCCCCAGCGACATTGTCTCGTATCCGGAATGAAGTTCAACCCTTCGAGGGCGGGCGCTCGAAACCCTTGCCGGTTTCGAGCAGGCTCTTGAGGCTCGCCAGCACCAGCGGCCAGCCCTTGGAGACGTTGGGGATCAGCCTGTGCGGGCCGTCGGCTTCGTGCACGACGGCGAGCTTTATCAATTCGCCGTCCGGCTCGATGGTGAAGGTGCAGCGCGTGTAGCCGTCCTCCTTCACCTCGGGCAGCCATTCATTGCGCCACTTGATCACCAGGCGTTTCGGCGGGTCGACCTCCAGGATCTCGCCCGAGTCGGCGACGCGCCCGTCGGGGAAGATCAGCTTCCAGCTCGAGCCGACCTTCCAGTCGCTCTCCTGATAGGAGCAGAGGAAGAACTGCCGGTTGAATTCCGGATCGGTCAGCGCCTGCCAGAGCTTTTCAGGCGTGGTGCGGATATAGGTGACATAGACGAAGCTGTTCTCGCTCACGGCTCTTCCCTTTCAAGGCGTTGCTTCAGGTCGCTCAATGCGTTGAGCCGATGGCGCTCGAACTTGCCGATCCAGCGCTCGGCGATCTCGTTGATCGGAACGGGGTTGAGGTAGTGCTCCTTCTCGCGGCCCCGGCGCATGGTGGTGACGAGGTTCGCCTCCTCCAGGATCGCCAGGTGCTTGGTCACCGCCTGGCGCGTCATGTCCATGTGCTCGCAGAGCGCGTTGAGCGTCTGCCCGTTCCTGGCATGGAGGCTGTCCAGCAATTGCCGGCGGGTTGGGTCGGCCAAAGCGCGAAAGACGGCATCCATGCTCATGGCTTTAATATGCAACCATTTGGTTGCATGTCAAGCGATGAGGCGCAAAAAGATCGTGTGCCGGGCTGCGCGGACCGGAGCCATCAGCTTGCAGGAGCGTCAGCGCTTGCGGGAGAACCAGAAGGCGTCGCTCATGCGCGTCATGCCGATGCGCTCGTAGAAGCCGACGGCGTCTGGCATCGAGATCAGGCTGATAGCGACCAAAGGGCCGAGCTGGCGGCGCGCCTCCTCCATCAGGCCCTTGCCGATGCCAAGCCCTTGCGCCGAGGCGGACACGGCGAGCTCGGAAATATAGCAGACCCAGGAGAAGTCGGTGACGCCGCGCGCGACGCCGACAAGCGGCTTGCCTTCTCTATCGAGACGCGCGGTCAGCACCAGATTGGCGTTGTCGAGCATCGTCTTCAGGCGGGCCTCGTCATCGATCGGGCGCGTTTCGCCGAGGCCGGATTCGACCAGCACGCGACGGAACTCCGCGACATCGAGCCTGGGCTCGCTGGCGTAGAGGACTTTGGAAGGATCGGCCATGGCGGCAGACTGCACCAGCCGGCCAGGATTTCGAAGCCGTTTTTTAGGCGTCATTCCGTGCGCAAGCCATGCCCGCCATTGGCCCAAGGACCGTGCACGAACAGTTGCCTTTCATTTGCCGCCGGCTTTGTGTAAACCGTCCCGCAAAATTCCCCGCAAGCCAAGAAGACGGGCAGGTACCCATGGATAAATTCACCAAGCTCACCGGCGTCGCCGCGCCAATGCCGATCGTCAATGTCGACACCGACATGATCATCCCGAAGGATTATCTCAAGACGATCAAGCGCACCGGGCTCGGCACCGGCCTGTTCGCCGAGATGCGCTACAATGAGGACGGTTCGGAGAACCCGGATTTCGTGCTCAACAAGCCGGCCTACCGCAAGGCGCAGATCCTGGTCGCCGGCGACAATTTCGGCTGCGGCTCGAGCCGCGAGCATGCGCCCTGGGCGCTGCTCGATTTCGGCATCCGTTGCGTGATCTCGACCTCTTTCGCCGACATTTTCTACAACAACTGCTTCAAGAACGGCATCCTGCCGATCACGGTCAGCCCGGAAGACCTCGACAAGCTGATGGACGACGCCTCGCGCGGCTCCAACGCGACGCTGTCGATCGATCTCGAGGCCAAGGAAATCCGGGGGCCGGATGGCGGCGTGGTCAAATTCGACCTCGACGATTTCAAGCGCCATTGCCTGCTGAACGGCCTCGACGATATCGGCCTCACCATGGAGAAGGCCGGCGCCATCGCATCCTTCGAGAAGAAGAACGCCGAGCTGCGCCCCTGGGCCTGACATTCTGAACGTAGTGGCCCGGCCGTTCGCGGCCGGCTTCGTGGCGACTGAATGGAGGGACAGTCATGACACGCTCGCTTCTGGCTGCTTCGGTAGCAATCCTTCTCGCCACAATCGGCACCCACGCGCAGACCACCGCGCCCGCCACGTCCAATCAGCCGGCTGCCGATCAAGGCACGGCCGACCAGGGCAGTGACCAGGCTGCGTCGGATGACGACAAGCAGGCGCCGATCCCCTTCGAGGGCGGGCAGCTCACTATCACGCAGCCGGAGCAGGACGGCGAGAAGGTGCTGTCCTATGACGGCAAGCAGCTGGCCAGCAATTACGACGTCTTCTTCGACAAGATCGTCAAGATCGGCGACGTCAACGTCGCGCTCGTCGATGTCGGCGACGGAGGCAACCAGTGCGGTCCGGCCAAGGTCATCGTCTGGAAGAAGGACGGCGAGATTGAGACCACCACGGTCGAGCAGGACGAATGCGGCGCGCCGCCGGCCGCCGTCTCCGACAGCGCCATCTATTTCGTGCCCTACCTGCTGCCGGGCGATTCCAAGCCGGCGCTGCAATGGTCGCCCACGGAAGGGCTGACGACCTCCGGCAACCTGACCTACACGCCGGAGCCGGGCACCGATTGGAAGGATGTCGATCCGTCGAAATACGACAACATCATCGACGCCTTCCACAACGAGGCCGTCTACAAGGCCGGACAGGCGCTATTGGGCAACGACATGCCCGACATGGCGACCAGCCTGCTGGTCGGCGGCGGCACCGAAAAGACGGCGTCCGGCGCCTTCTACGCCACCGGCTGCGTGCCGCATGACTGCGGCGGCAATGATGGCTTCATGGCGGTCGATCCGGCCAAGCAGAAAGTCTATTTCGCCCGCCGCGGCGACAATGGCGAGCCGCAGGCCTGGCCGCCGGTGAAGGACTGGCCGGCGGATATCAAGAAGGCCTATGAGGATGCGCAGGGGTCGGGGAATTAGCCGAGTCCCTTTCTGATAGGCCGCGATCCTTCGCGCCCCCCTCTGTCCTGCCGGACATCTCCCCCACAAGGAGGGAGATTGGCAGCTTGGGCGCTCCGCTCATTCTGCAATGCTGGCGATTGGCGAAAGCCGGCGACGTCTGATCTCCCCCTAGTGGGGGAGATGCCCGGCAGGGCAGAGGGGGGCGCTGTCCCGCCAGCGTTGTGTTGTGTGGCTCACGACCCAGTCGCGGATGCATATCAAAATGGTCGAAACAATCCGCGAGGCTTCCATGCGCAAGCTCATCTCCACCGGTTCCCCCTTCGAGAAAACCGCCGGCTATTCGCGGGCGGTGGTGCAGGGCGACTGGTGCTTCGTCTCCGGCACGACCGGCTACGACTATGCCACGATGACCATGCCCGACACGGTCGAGGCCCAGACGCGCAACTGCCTCGCCACCATCGCCAAGGCGCTGGCCGATGGCGGCTTCGACATGGCCGATGTGGTGCGGGCGCATTACTACATCACCGACCAGGCCTATGTTGACGTCATCTTCCCGATCCTCGGTGAGGCGTTCGGCGACATCCGACCGGCGGCGACGATGATCGTGTGCCAACTTAACAAGCCGGAAATGAAGATCGAGATCGAGGTGACGGCGCTCAGGCGCACGGCATAGAGGCCTGCGCCGCAATGCGGAGGGCTCCCGGACAGACAAAGCAAAGGAGCGGCTCATGGTGAAGGTCAGGCGCATCGTCGCCAATATCGAAACCCCCGACATTGCGGCGGCCAAGCGCTTTTACCAGGACGTGCTCGGCCTTGATGTTCTGATGGACCAAGGCTGGATCCTCACTTGCGGTTCGGCCGAGACCATGACGGTGCAGGTGAGCTTCATGGCCGAGGGCGGGTCGGGCACGCCGGTGCCGGACCTGTCGATCGAGGTCGACGATGTCGACGCGGCGTTTGCGGCTATGAAGAAGGCCGGCTTCGCCGTCGAATACGGCCCGGCCGACGAGCCCTGGGGCGTGCGGCGCTTCTATGTGCGCGATCCGTTCGGGCGTTTGGTGAATATTTTGGCGCATCGGTAGGCGCTGCTCCAGCTTGAGTTCCTCGCCACCATGAAATGGGGGAGAGGTGGCTCGGCGAAGCCGAGACGGAGAGGGGAGCGCCCTACGAAGGCCCCCTCTCCGTCCGCTTCGCGGACACCTCTCCCCCGCTTTGCGGGGGCGAGGAAACCAAGCTTCGAGAGGTCCCTTGCGCCCAGCCCGCTTGGCGTTTAGCAAGGCGCCGGTTCAATTTCTCTCCCGGGACGGTTCTCCATGGTTTCGAAAAATCTCTTCCTGCTCGCCGGCGACGGCATCGGCCCCGAGGCGATGGCCGAGGTGAAGAAGCTGATCAAGGCCATGAACGACAAGCTCGGCAGCGGCTTTGCCACCGACGAGGGCCTGGTCGGCGGCTGCGCCTATGATGCGCATGGCGCGGCGATCTCGGACGCCGACATGGCGAAGGCGATGGCGGCGGACGCCGTGCTGTTCGGCGCTGTCGGCGGCCCGAAATGGGATGCGGTGCCTTACGAGGTGCGCCCCGAGGCCGGCCTGCTGCGCCTGCGCAAGGACATGGAGCTGTTCGCCAATCTGCGCCCCGCGATCTGCTATCCGGCACTCGCCGCGTCCTCCTCGCTCAAGCAGGAGGTGGTCGAGGGCCTCGACATCTTGATCGTGCGCGAGCTCACCGGCGGCGTCTATTTCGGCGAACCGAAGCAGATCATCGATCTCGGCAACGGCCAGAAGCGCGGCATCGACACCCAGGTCTACGACACGTTCGAGATCGAGCGCATCTCCGGCGTCGCCTTCGAATTGGCCCGCACGCGCAAGAACCACGTCACCTCGATGGAAAAGCGCAACGTCATGAAGTCGGGCGTTTTGTGGAACGAAGTCGTCTCCCAGACGCACAAGGCGCGCTATTCCGACGTCAAGCTGGACCACATGCTGGCCGACGCCGGCGGCATGCAGCTGGTGCGCTGGCCGAAACAGTTCGACGTCATCGTCACCGACAATCTGTTCGGCGACATGCTGTCCGACATCGCGGCCATGCTCACCGGCTCGATCGGCATGCTGCCTTCGGCCTCGCTCGGCGCGCCGGATGTCAAGACCAAGAAGCGCAAGGCGCTCTACGAGCCGGTGCACGGCTCGGCGCCCGACATCGCCGGCAAGGGCATCGCCAACCCGATCGCCATGATCGCCTCCTTCGCCATGTGCCTGCGCTATTCCTTCGGAATGGTGGCGGAAGCCGACAAGCTCGAAGCGGCCATCGCCGCCGTGCTCGACGAGGGCCTGCGCACGAAAGACATCATGTCTGAAGGCATGAAGGAAGTCGGCACCACCGAGATGGGCGATGCCATCATCGCCAAGTTCCTTGACTGATCCCGGCACCGTCGACATTCGCTGGGCGAGGGTCGACGATGCCGAAGCGCTCGCCACCCTGCTCTGCGCGATGGCGGCTCACTACCGGCAGACGCTGCTCGATCACAGCCGGGCGGCGGCCACGGCGCGGCAATGGCTCAGCGACGAGAGCCCGGCCTATCCGCATTTCGCCTTGGCCTTCGTGGGTGGCGAGGTCGCCGGCCTCGCCTCGGTGGCCATCGCCCACCCAGGCATCGATCTCGAAAGGCTGATGTTCCTGAAGGATCTGTTCGTGCACGACGGCGCCCGTGACAAGGGTGTCGGCCGCGCGCTGGTCGGCTTCCTCGCCGGCTATTGCCTCGGCAAAGGCATAGGCCGCATCGATCTCACCACGGAAGACTGGAACGAGGGCGCGCTGCGTTTCTACGACCGGCTCGGCGCCGAGCGCCACGGCCAGAAGGTTTTCCTGCGGCTGCCGGGCGACGCGCTGAAAAGGATCGCTAGAACCTGACGCCGGCCTGTATCGGCCCCCATCGGTTCTCCCCGAACTGTGAAGGTAAAAGTCCGAAGATCAGAAGGGCCACGGCTCCAAAGGCCGGGATGTAGCAAAGCAAGGCAAGCCAGCCAGTCAGCCCGATATCGTGCAGACGCCGCACGACGACTGCGATCGACGGCAGGATTGCTGCCAGCACGAAAAGCAGCGCAGGAATGTACCCGATCGACGTCCTTGGGCCGTCATCGAAGCCGCTTATCGCCAGGTTGAGCAGGAGGCCGAAACCGAACAGGGCGACGAGCACGACGTAGAACCACAGATAGAACGCCCAAAACTCCTTACGGCGCGCTCGGCCGGTGAAATTGCGGTAGTCGTCGCCGAGCGCACGTAGAAAATAGGCCCACAGTCCCATGGAGCTGGCGGAATGGCGTTGGGCGATGTGGCCGCGCTGTTCCGGACTGCCGTTTGCCGGGAGCGAAGGTCGGCTCGCGGCCACGATGTCGTGTGCAGTCCCGTCGTCTGGCGTGAACTGGACCAGCAGACCTTTGGCGAGGGGGATGTCCTCGGTCAGGTCCTTGCGGCCGAAGATGTAGCGCTTGCCGTCGACACCGTTGATGTAGCCGTAGTCGTGATCCTCGTCGTAGTGAAACACAGTGCCGCGCATTGGCTCCCCCTGCATCGCTTTCAAGATGCTATCGATGGTTGCAGAAAAGCGCAATGCACGCGATGCGCTAGAGCGCGACACCGGCCATGATAAGTCCCCGCTTGTTCTCACTGCCGATGTCGACGACAGCCGCGCAAGAATTGCCCGCGCGGGTGACGGATTGGCTTATACTCACACTGGCGGCCTCTTCGACTTCTTGTTCTTCATCTGCCCCGGTTTGTCGAACTTCGGCTTGCCAGGCTTCTTCGCCCAAGATTTTACCTCGCCACCAGGCTGCCGCTCGACTGGCGCCCGCTTCTCGAATCCCGCCGCACCCTGGCCGAAAGGCCGCTTGCCGCGATGCGGCTTCTTGTCCGGCTTGGGCGGCTGGTAGCCGGCGCGCGACAGGTCCGGCGTGCCGTCGATCCGTCTAACCGCGATGCTGCCTTGCAGCTTGCGGTCGGGGCCGGTCGCGGCGACGAAGCGGTCGGCCCAGTCGGCGGCGATCTGCACGAAGGTTTCTTTCGGCTGCATCTTGATGGCGCCAATCTCGCGCTTGGACATGCCGGCGGTGCGGCACAGCATCGGGATCAGCCAGCGCGGCTCGGCATTCTGACGGCGTCCGACCGACAGCGAGAACCAGACGCTGTCGCCGAAATCGTCGCGGCGGGCTGGTGCCTCCTCCCGGCGCGTGAATTTTTCCTTCGACGGTGCAAATGGCGCGACGTCGATCAGGTCTTCGGGCGCCGAGCGGCTGCCGCGGCAAAGCCGCACGAAGGCGGCGGCCACCAGCTCGGCGCCGTGCCGCTCGAGAAGCGCTGCGGCGAAGTCGCGCTCCTCGTCCTTCACCGGCTCGCCAAAGGACGGGTCGGCCAGGATGCGCTCGTCGTCACGCCGCAGCACTTCGTCGGCCGAGGGCGGGCTTGCCCAGGTCGCGGTCAGGCCGGCATTGGCAAGCAGCCGCTCGGTGCGCCTGCGGGCATTGCCCGGCACGATCAGTGCGCTCACCCCCTTGCGCCCGGCGCGACCGGTGCGGCCGCTGCGATGCAGCAGCGTCTCCGGATTGCTCGGCAGGTCGGCGTGGATGACAAGATCGAGATTGGGCAGGTCGATGCCGCGCGCCGCGACATCCGTTGCGATGCAGACCTTGGCGCGGCCGTCGCGCATCGCCTGCAGGGCATGGCTGCGCTCGTTCTGGCTGAGCTCGCCGGACAGCGCCACGACGGCGAAATTGCGGTTGTTGAAGCGCGCGGTGAGGTGGTTCACCGCCGCGCGGGTGTTGCAGAACACCATCGCATTGGCGGCCTCGTAATAGCGCAGCACATTGATGATGGCGTTCTCGCGATCGGCGGGCGCGACGGAAAGCGCCCGGTACTCGATGTCGAGATGCTGCTTTTCCTCACCACCGGCCGAAATGCGCACGGCGTCGCGCTGGTAGCTTTTTGCCAGCGTGGCGATGGAGCGTGGCACGGTGGCGGAAAACATCAGCGTGCGGCGCTCGGCTGGTGCTGAGTCGAGGATGAATTCGAGGTCCTCGCGGAAACCGAGGTCGAGCATCTCGTCGGCCTCGTCCAGCACCACAGCCTTCAGCGCCGACATGTCGAGCGCGCCGCGCGTGATGTGGTCGCGCAGCCGGCCGGGCGTGCCGACGACGATATGAGCGCCGCGCTCCAGCGCGCGCCGCTCCGTGCGCATGTCCATGCCGCCTACGCAGGAGGCGATCTGCGCGCCGGTCAGCTCATAGAGCCATTCCAGCTCGCGCCGCACCTGCAGCGCCAGCTCGCGCGTCGGCGCCACCACCAGGCCCAGCGGCGCGCCGGCATTGGCAAAACGCTGAGCGTCGCCAAGCAGGGTCGGTGCCAAGGCAAGGCCGAAGGCGACAGTCTTGCCGGACCCGGTCTGCGCCGATACCAGCGCGTCGGCCTCGCCGAGCTCAGGCTCCAGCACCGCCTTCTGCACCGGCGTCAGCGCCGAATAACCGCGCTTTTCCAGCGCTTCTGCCAGCGCAGGAACGATCATTTCGAAACTGGACATTTTCTTCTTTCGGAATTCGAAGCTTCTGTAAGCCCATCGATGGGCTGATGCCGGCAGGCGCTGAGGCGCCGCAAGGCCGGACGGTTGGTGGGTTCCTACTTCTTGGCGACGGCATTGTACAGAGCAGGCGGCACCGCCTTTCCCTTCTCCCCTTGTGGGAGAAAATGTCGCCGAAGGCGACGGATGAGGGGGTGCTCCAGGGAAAGCCAGCGTCTCACTCCGCTGGAACACCCCTCATCCGTCTCCGCGCTACGCGCCGATCCACCTTCCCCCACAAGGGGGAAAGGGGAGCCGCGCTGCCAATTGACTCTTCCGCCAAACCGCGTAAAAGCCCGCGTCGAACGGGATCATCCTCGATGCGCGGCCTTTTGATGGCTCTTCTTGCATTCGATGCCCCCAGCCGCAATGTAACGCATTGGGCCGGGCGCATCGGCGCGTCAGTCCGTTCCAGCAAAACTACGGCCAAGAAAACCACCACCAAAACGGTGTGATTCCCTTGGCCTAACCACCCTCTCCCGGGTCCGGCCCGGGGGACGAAACCCGCATGAGGCCAGCGGGTTTTCTCCAACAACCGAGCGGAGAGGGACAGGAGATATCAGATGAGTTTCAAGGTTGCGGTAGTCGGCGCCACGGGCAATGTGGGCCGCGAAATGCTCAACATTCTGGACGAGCGCGGCTTCCCGGTGAGCGAGGTGGTTGCGCTGGCGTCGCGGCGCAGCCAGGGCACCGAAGTGTCCTTCGGCGACCGCACGCTGAAGGTCAAGGCGCTCGACACCTACGACTTTTCCGACACCGACCTCTGTGTCATGTCGGCCGGCGGCAACGTCTCCAAGGAATGGTCGCCCAAGATCGGCAAGCAGGGCTGCGTCGTCATCGATAATTCGTCGGCCTTCCGCTACGACCCGGACGTGCCGCTGATCGTGCCGGAGGTGAACCCAGACGCGGTCTCGCTGTTCTCGCGCAAGAACATCATCGCCAATCCGAACTGCTCGACCGCGCAACTGGTGGTGGCGCTGAAGCCGCTGCATGACGTCGCCACCATCAAGCGCGTCGTTGTCGCCACCTACCAGTCGGTCTCCGGCGCCGGCAAGGAAGGCATGGACGAGCTGTTCACGCAGACCCGTGCGGTCTTCGTCGCCGACCAGGTCGACGTCAAGAAGTTCACCAAGCGCATCGCCTTCAACGTCATTCCGCATATCGACGTCTTCCTCGATGACGGCTCCACCAAGGAAGAGTGGAAGATGGTGGCCGAGACCAAGAAGATGCTCGACCCCAAGATCAAGCTGACGGCGACCTGCGTGCGCGTGCCGGTGTTCATCGGCCATTCGGAAGCGGTCAACATCGAGTTCGAGAAGCCGATCACGGCGGACGAGGCGCGTGAGATACTGCGCGAAGCGCCGGGATGCCAGGTGCTCGATAAGCGCGAGAATGGCGGCTACATCACGCCGCTGGAATCGGCCGGCGAGGACGCCACCTTCATCTCACGCATCCGCGAGGATTCGACCATCGACAATGGCCTATCGATGTGGGTCGTCTCCGACAATCTGCGCAAGGGCGCGGCGCTCAACGCCGTGCAGATCGCCGAGCTCTTGGTCGAGCGCGGCCTGATCCAGCCGAAGAAGAAGGCGGCGTAGTTCTCGCTCACGGGCTGTTCCGCCGCTGCCGCGGCGGGCCCTCCGCGGGGGCGCCGGACGACCGGCGGCCCGCCGTCGCGGGCTCGGCCTTCGGCCGGGGCGCTTCTTCCTTCTCCCCTTGTGAGGACTTTGCACGGGAGGCGGAGTCGGGCTCGGTGTGTTAATGGAGCTTTTCAAAAGGCCCG
>SAJS01000040.1 GCA_004017535.1 Mesorhizobium sp. | reverse complement strand
TTCGGGGGCGGGTCGCTTCAACATGACCCAGTGAATCAAAAACCCCCGGCCAACGCCAGGGGTTTGTCAGCAGTCTGACGCGGCGGCCGGGTTCCCGGCCGCCGCGTTCCCCAAGGTAAGCAATATTTCACCAAGCGCTGATAAAGCCGCTTCCATGGATCGCAACCAGAACAACGACCTCTTTGTCCTGATGGCCGCGCTCGCCGCCATCGCGATCTACAACATTGCCTGCGGCATCAAGACAGGCGAAGTCCGGGGCAAGCTGCATTGGGTAGCGCTCTCGGATGATCCGACACGGTTCTGGAACATCGTGGTCGGCAATTCGATCGTCCTGGTGGGCTCGATAGCCTTCCTATGCGTTCTGTGGGTGCTCAATTCCCGCAAGCCGGGATGAGCTGAGGCGACATATCCCCACCGGGCGATAAGCAAAATTTCATCGGACGCGGCTAGACCACGCTCCATGGATCGCAACAAAACCGACGCCGTCTTTGTCCTGGTGGCGGCACTCGCCGCCTTCGCGATCTATAACCTCGCTTATGGCCTGAAGACCGGCGAAATCCGGGGAAGGCTCAATTGGAGTTCGTGCGCGGACGACCCGACGCGCTTTTGGAGCAACGTTATCGGCAACCTTGTCGCTGTCGTTGCGCTGCTGGGCTTTCTCTGGCTGCTGCATCGTCGCGGCGGCAAGTGACTTTGCGCCCGGCAAGACCGGGCGCCGTCCTGCCGCGGCGGGACTTACAGCGCCCGCGTGATGCCCCCATCCACGCGGATGTTCTGTCCTGTGATGTAGGCCGCCCCATCCGAGGCCAGGAACGAGATTGTCGCGGCGATCTCCTCCGACGTGCCGTAGCGCTTCATCGGCACGCTGTCGCGGCGCTCCTCGGTCGTCGGCAAGCTGTCGATCCAGCCGGGCAGTACGTTATTCATGCGGATATTGTCGGCCGCGTAGGTGTCGGCGAAGATCTTGGTGAAGGCGGCAAGCCCGGCGCGCGCCACGGCCGAGGTCGGGAACATCGGGCTCGGCTCGAACGCCCAGGCGGTCGAGATGTTGATGATGACGCCGGATTTCTGTTTCTGCATCACCGGCGTCACCAGCCGGGTCGGGCGCACGGCGTTGAGGAAATAGGTGTCGATGCCCTTGTGCCAGTCCTCGTCGCTGATCTCGATGATCTGCGCGCGCGGCCCGTGGCCGGCGCTGTTGACCAGCACGTCGATGCGCCCCCAGCGCTCCAGCGCGCCGTCGGTGAGGCGCTTCAGGTCGTCATTCGACTGGTTGGAGCCAGTGACGCCGAAGCCGCCAAGCTCCTTGCCCAGCGCCTCGCCCTTGCCGGAGGAGGAGAGCACGCCGACCTTGAACCCGTCAGCCGCCAGGCGCCTGGCCGCCGCCGCTCCCATGCCGCTGCCGCCCGCCGTCACCAGAGCCACTTTTTCGCCTGCCATGTCGCTGTCCACTCGTTGGAATTGTTGAAAGCGACCCTGTTAGCATGCGCAGGGCAGGGGATGAACCGGATTGGATTGCGCCAGCGTATCAGGGCTTAGGTTCCTCGCCCCCGCCGAGGCGGGGGAGAGGTGTCCGCGAAGCGGACGGAGAGGGGGCGTTCGTAGGGCGCTCCCCTCTCCATCTCGGCTTCGCCGAGCCACCTCTCCCCTACGTTCGTGGGGGCGAGGAAAAGCACCTCAAACCCTGAACACGCTCATCATCATCTTCGACACTTTAGCGCAGCGCCCCGGCTTCACATCGCCGGGCTTCAAGGGCACGCCCTTTCCCGGCGCCACCGCCGGCTCGTACCAGCTGCGCAGCGCCTGGTCGGCGGCGCAATAGCCCCAGTTCACCAGGTCGACGGTCTCTTCGCTGCCCAGGAAATGCAAGAAGGTGCCGATATCGGCCGGCGCGGTCGCGGCGGTCTGCACGAAAGTCGGCTCGCTCGCATCCGGATTGCTGGCGATCGACCAGAAGACGCCGCGCGTCGCCGCATAATCGGGCCGCGTCGCGTCGTTGGGCAGGCCGCGATCGTCGACGTCCTTGGCGGCCTGGAAACGCGCCACCAGATCCCGCCGCCTGAGCGAGCGCACCTGGTTGTCGGTGGTGTCGGCGACGCGTCTCAACTGCGAGAACCAGTTCCAGTAGCCCGCGTTCGAAGCCTGCCACGGCGCGCCGGCGTCGCTCACCAGCAGCCAGCGGCAGCGCTTCAGCGCCGGCTCGATGCCATGATTGTCGTAGACGCCGCCATCGGTGAGCACGGCGCGGGAAGGCGCCACCGGCGCGCCGACCGAAGGGTCGAGCTTGTCGTTCGTCCACGCGAAGGGCGTGAGGTCGAGCCGGAGTGGCGACAGGAAAGGCGGGAAGGCCGAGGAGGCTGCCACCGCGGTCGCGACCGGCAGGTCGGCTTGGTAGGCGACGCCGACGCGGTAATCGGCGATGTAGCGCCGCGACAGCCGGAACAGCGAGCCCGTGCCGAGATTGCTGGAGCAGAACACGAACCAGGGCTTTTCCGGCAGGCTCTTGAGCATCGGCCTGGAGCCCTCGAACAGATTCCGCTCGTAGCAGGCGGCGACCTCGCGCGCCGCGCTCGAAAACGGGTTGAGCAGGCCCTTGAAAATCGACGGCGCGTCGAGGAAGACCTGCGAGAACTCCAATATCCTGTGCAGATAGATATTGAAATTGGTGGCGGCGCCGCCCGCGAAGGTAAAGCGCGGCCAGAGCACCGCGAGCAGCCCGGCCGCGATCGAGCCGCCCGAGACCGAGCTCACCATGTCGAGTTTTTCGAGCAGCCCCGCTTCGTTGAGACGGCAGAGCGCGCCCGCATGAAACAGCATGGCGCGGTAGCCGCCGCCCGACAGGCAGAGGCCGAGGCCGTAGCGCTCGGCCCTGCCGTCATCCACGTTCGGTGCTGGCCCGGCCGCAATCGGCTCCATCGCGCGCCCCTCTGGCTCCGGCGTCCTTGAGCTTGGCTTTGGTCAATCCAGCCCAACGCCGGCATTCTTGCAAGTGGGGGAACGCGTAACTTCGCAGATTGGAAGCGGCCACGGCCGACGAAGGATCACCCGAAGCGGTTGGCGGGCACGCCACGCACGCCGGGCTTGATCGCGAACAGGCCGCCCTCGAAAGGGTTGGCGGCAAGATGCTCCGCGCTCATGGTGAAGCGCGCGGAGGTCACGAACAGCGTGTCGAGACCTATGCCGCCAAAGGCGCAGCTCGTCGGCCAGCTGCAGGGCAGCTCGACGATCCGGTCGAGCCTGCCGTCGGACGCGATACGGGCGAGGCAGCTTCCGCCAACCACCCTGCAGTTCCAGACATAGCCCTCGGCGTCCAGGCATGAGCCGTCGGGCAGGCCGCGCGGGAAATCGGCGAGGAAGACAAGCCGCTTGCCGAGCCGCGCGGCTTCCTTGTCCCACGCGTAGCTGTAGAGCGCATTCTTCGTCGTGTCGGCGGTGACGAAGCGGCCGCCCGGCAGCCACACCATGCTGTTGGTGATGCCGAAGCGGTCCTCGCTGAGCGACGTGGCCTTGCCGTCCGCATCGACGCGATAGAGCCGGCCCTCGTCGCCGGTGATAGTCATCGGCGCGTCGTCCGGCCCGATATTATTGGCCATCGTCCCGACCCAGAACGAGCCGTCCGGCGCCACCACGCCTTCGTTGAGACGGTTTCCCCGCCGGTCGGCCTCGATCGTGGCAAACGTCCGGTACGGCCCGCCGAAATCCCAGAGCGCGATCTCCTTGCGCAGGCCGACGATGGCGCCGCCATCCTTTCTCAGCCGATCGAGGTGACGAGATCCGGTGTCGGCCAGCTTTCGTGAACGCCGCTCAGCGGATCGAGCCGGTGAATCCGGCGGCCGATGATGTCGACCCATACCAGCTTGGCTCGGGCTTCGTCCCAGACCAGGCTCTCGCCGACCACGTCGCGCGCGTCAAAAACCAGGGCGGCTCCGATATCGGGCATCGAGCTCCTCCGTCTCGTTTGGAAATCGGCTTGACATATATCTTTTGGCTGAATTATGAGCAATATATAACAACCTGTAATACAGGTTCTAAGGAAGCAATATGCAGGTATCGATGGAGCCGACAGAACCAATGAGCGAGCCGAGTCCCGGGCTGGTGAGCGCGGCGATCCAGGCGATCACCCAGCACATCCGCGCCGAGGGCTTGGCGCCCGGTGATCCGCTTCCCAGCGAAGCCGCCATGACGCGCCAGCTCAACGTCTCCCGCACCGTCGTGCGCGAGGCCTTCCGCTCGCTGTCGGCGATGCGCCTGATCGACATGAGCGCCGGGCGGCGCGCTACTGTCGCCAAGCTCGATACCGGCGCCATGTCGATGGTGATCGAGCACGGCATCACCACCCAGCAGATCAGCGTGCAGCAGGTCTATGACGTCAGGCGCACCATCGAGATGCGCACCGTTGCGCTTGCCGCGCTCCGCCGCACCGACCAGGAGGCGGCGGCCATTGGGCGATCGGCCCGGCTGATGCGCGAAAATTTCAGGAACCCAGAGGCCGTCATGGAGCATGACATCGCCTTCCACGAGGCGATCGCGGCGGCCTCGCACAATCCGGTCTTTTCGCTGATCGTCACCGCCTTCAGCGGCGTAACCCGCCGCACCTGGGTGATCGGCTGGCGTACCCGTTCTTCCGACGAGGCACAGCTCAAGATGATCAAGGGCCATGAGGATATCGCCGAGGCGATCCTCAAGGGCGATCCGAGGCTCGCGGCCGAGCACATGGCGCAGCATTTCGACAAGAGCGTCAAGGCGCTGCTCGACGCGGGGATCGCCTGATATGAAGATCCGTGCCATCGAAACCGTCCGCATCGCGGAGCGCCCAAACCTGCTCTGGGTCGAAGTCCATACCGACGAGGGCATCACCGGGCTCGGCGAGACCTTCTTCCTGTCGCGCACCGTCGAGGAATACCTGCACGAATATGTCGCGCCCAGGGTGATCGGTCGCGATCCTCTCGAGATCGACCTGCTCGCCGCCGACCTCGTCGGCTATCTCGGCTTCCGCTCCAGCGGCGCCGAGGTGCGGGGCAACTCGGCTTTCGACATCGCGCTGTGGGACATTTTCGGCAAGGCGACCGGCCAGCCGGTCGCGCAATTGCTGGGCGGCTTCAGCCGCCGTTCGATCCGCACCTACAACACCTGCGCCGGCACCGAATACATCAAGGACGCCAAGGGCCAGACGACGGCCAATTACGGCATCGGCGCCGGGCGGGACTATGACGACCTCAACGCCTTCCTCACTCGCGCCGGCGAACTGGCCGAGGAACTGCTCGAGGACGGCATCACCGCCATGAAGATCTGGCCGTTCGACCACGCGGCCGAAAAGACGCGCGGCAACGACATCTCCGCGGCCGACTTGAAGGCGGCGCTCGAACCGTTTGAAAAGATTCGCAAAGCCGTCGGCGACAAGATGGACATCATGGTCGAGTTGCACTCCATGTGGCAGCTCCTGCCGGCCATGAGGATCGCGCGCGCTCTGAAGCCATACGCGACTTACTGGCACGAGGACCCGATCCGCATGGACAGCCTCGGCGACCTGAAGCGCTATGCGGCCGCCAGCCCGGCACCCATCTCGGCCTCGGAGACGCTCGGCAGCCGCTGGGCTTTTCGCGACCTGTTGGAAACGGGAGCGGCCGGCATCGTCATGCTCGACATCTCCTGGTGCGGCGGCCTGTCGGAGGCGCGCAAGATCGCCTCGATGGCCGAGGCATGGCGGTTGCCGGTGGCGCCGCATGACTGCACCGGTCCGGTCGTGCTCGCCGCCTCGACGCATCTGTCGCTCAATGCGCCCAACGCGCTCGTCCAGGAAAGCGTGCGGGCGTTCTACCGCACCTGGTACCGCGACCTGGTGACCGCGCTGCCGGAAGTTAAGGACGGCATGATCACCGTGCCGCCCGGGCCGGGCCTGGGGCTGGCGCTCAATCCGGACCTTGGCCGCGCCTACACCGTCCACCGTCGCGTCAGCGACGCGACAAGCATCTGAAAGATCCAAAGGGAGGAACAGACATGAAGAAACTCACCGCAATGCTATTGCTCGGTGTCGCCCTGATCGGCGGCCAATCCGCGGCCCGCGCCGACGGGCTCAACATCGTCTTCACGCATCATTCATCGGCCTCGAACACGTTCTGGCAGGCAGTGAAGAAGGGGTTCGACGATGCCTGCGGCAAAGTCGAGGCGACCTGCAACATGGTCTTCACCCAGACCGAGGGCTCGGTCGAGCAGCAGGTCGCCAACATGCGCGCAGCACTTGCCGCCAAGCCTGACGCGCTCTTGACCTCCATCGTCGACGACCACGCCTTCGATGACGTCATCAAGGAGGCGCGTGACGCCGGCGTTTTGGTGATCGCCGTCAATGTCGACGACACCGAGGGCGCCAAGGGCAATGCGCGGCAGGCCTTCGTCGGCCAGGGCTTCAAGCCGGCCGGCTACTCGCTCGCCAAGGCGATTTCGGAGAGCTTCCCGAAGGACGGCCCGATCAAGGTGCTGGTCGGCATTTCCGCGCCCGGCCAGAACTGGTCCGAAAGCCGCGGCGCCGGTATCATGCAGTTCCTTGAGGAATTCAAGGCCGCTCATAAGGATCGCGACGTGTCGTGGGAGCGCATCGACAGCGGCACCGATCTCGCCATCACCTCCGACCGCGTCGGCGCCTATCTGAACGCCCATTCCGACACCACGGCCTATTTCGACACCGGCTTCTGGTGCGCCGGCGTGGCGCGCGTTCTGGCCGATCGCGGCGTGGCGCCGGGCAAGGTGCTGCTCGGCGGCTTCGACCTCGTTCCGGAAGTGCTGCAGCAGATGCAGAAGGGCTATGTTCAGGCGCTGGTCGACCAGCAGCCCTACATGCAGGGCTTCATGCCGGTGATGGAGGCCTATCTCAACAAGAAGATCGGCCTTGCTCCTTCGGATATCGACACCGGGCAGGGCATCGTGCGGCCGAAGGAAGCCGACAGCATCATGGCGCTGTCCGCTCAGGGCATGCGCTGAGCTTCGGCCGGAAGCGCTTTGCATCGGCGACGCCCGGCGCCGCCGATGCGCCCTGAAACCTAGCCACCCGGAGATCGTCGTTGAAGCGCCTGTTCAAGACATATCTCGAAAAGCCGGAACTGGCCGGATTGATCCTGCTGGTGCTGCTCGTCGTCCTGTTTCAGGTTCGCTCGCATGGCGTGTTCCTGAACGCCGACAACCTGCGCGGCATCCTCGGCATCCTGCCGGAGGCCGGCCTCGTCGCGATCGGCGTCACCATCCTGATGATCAGCGGCGAGTTCGATCTTTCGGTCGGGTCGGTCTTCGCGCTGATGCCGATGACCATGGCGGTGCTGATGGTGCATGGCGCGCCGTTCCCGCTGGCGTTGCTGGCCGGGCTGGTGGTCTGCGCGGCCATCGGCTTCATCAACGGCTACGTCACCATCCGCTTCGCGATACCCAGCTTCATCACCACGCTCGGCATGCTGTTCATGGCGCGCTCGCTCACCGTCGTGGTCTCGGGCGGCTTCCCGCCGCTGCTGCCCATCGACCTGCCCAACTGGCTGTTCACCTCCTTTGTCGGCCCCGGCAATATGTTTCGCATGTCGTTCCTGTGGTTCGCGGCGGTCGCGGTGCTGACCTCGCTGATGCTGTCGCGCACCAATTTCGGCAACTGGATCAAGGCGACCGGCGGCTTCCTGCCGGCCGCCGCCTCGATGGGTATCCCGACCGCCAGGGTCAAGATCGTCTGCTTCATGCTGTGTTCGGTACTGTCCGGCTTCGCCGGCATGCTGCAGGTGCTGCGGCTGGGCTCGCCGTTGCCCTCGATCGGCGAGGGGCTGGAACTGCAGGCGGTCGCCGCCGCGGTCATCGGCGGCGCCTCGCTCACCGGCGGCATCGGCACCGTCATGGGCGGCATCATCGGCACGACGCTGATCCGCGTCATCGACAACGGCCTCGTGCTCAGCCATGTCGACGCCAACTGGTTCAAGTTCGCCATCGGCTTTCTCACCATCTTCGCCGTCGTCGCCAATGCCTGGATGCGCAAGCGCGCCAAGGCCATCAAGATGGAGGGCTGAGCGATGAACGACGCCATCATCTCGGTGCGCGACCTGCACAAATGGTATTCCGGCGTGCATGCGCTGAAGGGCGTCTCGCTCGACTTCAAGCGCGGCGAGGCGCTCGGTCTGGTCGGCGACAACGGCGCCGGCAAGTCGACCTTGATCAACATCCTGTCCGGCGTCCATCGGGCGGACAAAGGCGAGATCAAGGTCGAGGGCAGGGAAGTCAGCATCGCCACCCCGCGCGACGCGATGGATCTCGGCATCGAGACCATCTACCAGTACAACTCCATGGTCCCCACCATGTCGATCGCCAGGAACCTGTTCATCGGCCGCGAGCCGACCCGGTTCTCGGTCCTCGGCGTCGGCATCCTCGACCAGAAGAAGATGGCCGAGGAGAGCATCCGCGCCATCGCCAATGTCGACCTGCATCTGCGCTCGCCCGACGCGCTCGTCGGCGAGCTGTCCGGCGGCCAGCGCCAGGGCGTCGCCATCGCGCGCGCGATGCATTTCAAGTCGAAGGTGATGATCCTCGACGAGCCGACCAATCATCTCTCGGTCAAGGAGACGAACAAGGTGATCGGCTTCGTGCGCGGCCTGAAGGAGCAGGGGGTGACCGGCGTCTTCATCAGCCACAACATGCATCACGTCTTCGACTGCTGCGACCGCATCGTGGCGATGGCGCGCGGCGAGGTGGTGCTGGACAAGCGCGTGGCGGACACCTCGATCGACGAAGTCCACTCTGTCTTGTGAGGAGGAGCCCGATGAAGGCGCTCGCTGGTCGTAAGGTGCTGCTGACGGGTGGCCTCGGCTCGCTCGGCCGGGCCCAGGCGGTGACGCTGGCGCGGGCCGGCGCGCGTGTGCTGCTGCTCGACCGCCCCGATGCCACGAATGCGGTGGAGATCGTCGCCGGGCTAGCAGGTGAGGCCAGCGGCGACATCGCCTTCATTGGCTGTGACCTCAATCGGCTGGCCGAGGCGGAAGCGGCGGTTGCCGCGCTGGCGGCAAAGGAAGGCGGCATCGACATCCTGATCAACAACGCCGCGCTGATCATCAACCGCCCATTCGAGGAGTTTTCGCTGACCGAGTACGAGGATCAGATTCGCGTCAACTCTTCCGCCGCGTTCGCGCTGGTCCGCGCCTGCGCGCCGGGCATGAAGGCGAAGGCCTATGGCAAGATCGTCAATTTCTGCTCGATCACGCTCAACGGCCGCTGGGACGGCTACGTGCCCTATGTCGCCTCGAAGGGCGCCATGCTTGGCCTCACCAAGTCGCTGGCGCGCGAGCTTGGGCCGCATGGCATCAGGGTCAACGCCGTCTCGCCGGGCGCGGTGGTCTCGGAGGCGGAAGAGCGCGTCTTCGGCGACCGGCTGAAAGAATACAATGACTGGATTCTCGCGAACCAAAGCCTGAAGAAGCGCATCGAGCCGGGCAGTGTCGCCGATCTCGTGCTGTTCCTCGTCTCGCCCGCTTCCGACATGATCAGCGGCCAGAACATCGCCATCGATGGCGGCTGGTGATGGCCGGCGCCGTCGAGCTGAACGATGGGCAAGCGAGGCTGGTCCTGGCGCCGGATAAAGGCGCAGCGGTCACCCGCTACGACGCGCTCGTCGCCGGCGGCGCGCCGGTTCCGCTGCTGAAGCCGGGGGACGGCACCGGCACGTCCGGCTGCCAGCTCCTGGTACCGTGGTCGAACCGTATCTCCGGCGGCGGGTTTGAGTTCGAAGGCTGCTTCCATGCGGTCGAGCCGAACGTCCCGGGAGAGGCCTTTCCGATCCATGGCGATGGTTTCCAGAAGCCGTGGCGGCTTGTGCGCCAGACTGACACCGAGGCGGAGCTGCTGCTCGACGGAGGCGCTATCGGGCCTTACCGCTATGCGGCTACCGTCACTTACGCCCTGCGTGATGGCGCGCTGAAGGCGAGCCTCGCTGTCGAGAACCGCGCCGGCATGCGCCTGCCTTACGGCCTCGGTTTCCATCCCTGGTTCCCGCGTGGCGATACAACCCTCCTGGAGGCCAGGGCGAAACGTGTCTGGCTGGAGGACGAGCGCCATCTTCCCGTCGGCGTCGTGCCGGTGAGCGAGCGCCCGGCATGGGATTTCTCGCAGGCCGCGCCGCTGCCACTGGAGTGGGTCAACAACGCCTTCGACGGATGGGATCGTCGCGCCTCGATCGTGCAGCTCGAGGATGGGATCAAGGTCACGCTCACCGTCTCGCCGGAGCTTGGCGTCTACATCCTCTATTCGCCGTCGCCCGATGCCGGCTTCTTCTGCTTCGAGCCGGTCTCGCACGCGGTCGATGCGCATCATGGCGAGGGGCTGACGGTGCTCGACGATGGAGAGACGATCAGCGCGACGATGCGCCTGGACTGGGCAGTGGTGGAGACGGATTGAGAACCCCTACAATTCCTTCTCCGCCAGTTCCCTAAATCCATCCGGCACCGAGCGCGGCCCTTCCAGCGCCACCGTGCCGTAGCCGACGGCCTCCTTGCCGAAGCGCTGGCGGATCTTGTCGATGGCGCGGTCGGCGCCGAAGCGGGCGAGGCCCTTGCGGCTGCCGGGCTTCCGCTTCTCATCCATCAGGCCAAGCGGCAGTTCGAGCTGCAGCTCGGCATGCTCCTCCAGATGCGAGACCGAAATGGCGAGCAGTGAGATTTCCCGTTCGCTCGGATGGGCGGCCAGCACGCCGCGCACCAGCTCCTCGGCGATCTCGGCCAGCATCACTGTCGCCTGGATCGGCTGCTCCAGCGTCACGGAGCGGGTGACGGCGCGCAGATCGGCGAAGCGCACCCGCACCGTCACCGTGCGGCCGGGGCGGTCCTTGGCGCGCAGGCGGCTCGCCACGCGGTCGGCCAGATGCAGAAGCGTCGGCACGAAGACGCGCGGCACCGCCGGCTTTTTCCCAAGCGCCGATTGCGCGCCGGCCGAATGCGCGCGGCGATGCGTCTCGAGCTTGCGCGGGTCGCGGTTCCAGGCGAGCGCGGCGAGCTTCTGGCCGGCGGCGTGGCCGATCAGCCGCTCCAGCGCGCCGCTATGGGTGCGCGCCAATTGCCCGATGGTGTCGACGCCGATCTCGGCGAGCCGCGCCTTCGTCGCCGGGCCGACGCCCCACATCAGCGTGACGGGCAGGTCGTGCAGGAAGGCGAGCTCGGTGCCGGGCTCGACCACCACCAGCCCATCGGGCTTGGCCACCTGCGAGGCGATCTTGGCGAGATGCTTTGTCCGCGCCACGCCGATCGAGATCGGCAGGCCGAGCTCGGCCTTCACGCGCTCGCGGATTTTCCGCGCGATCTCCTGCGGCGGTCCGAACAGATGCGTGCAGCCGGCGACGTCGGCGAAGGCCTCGTCGATCGAGATGCGCTCGACCACCGGCGTGAAATCGTCGAGCACCTTGATCGCGGCGTCGCCGAGGCGCTGGTATTCGGAAAAATGACCGCCGACGAAGATGAGCTGCGGGCAGAGCTCGCGCGCCTTGCGGCCGGGCATGCCGCCGCGCACGCCAAACACCTTGGCCTCATAGGAAGCCGCCAGCACCACGCCGCCGCCGACGGCGATCGGCTTGCCGCGCAACGAGGGATCGAGCAATTGCTCGACCGAGGCGTAGAAGGCGTCGAGATCGGCATGGAGAATGGTGGCGGCCGCGGCGGTATTCGTGGCGGCCATCGCGCGCTCCCATGGCCATTTGTGTGGCATTGCAGCATTAGCTGCGTCTTTTGTAAGGGGAATTAATAGAACATAAAGAGAACAAAAGAAGCTCGCTGTCAAGTCGCCACGCTTGGGGGTGCAAGTTTCCACAACCTGAAGCCACGGCCGCGGATAGAACTCAGCTTGCACGATCACCCGTGGAGGAGATCGTGCGAACTTCACAGGAGCGCCGCAGCGCCCCGTTCTCCACTGCCGAAATAGGACGACCGTCCGCGCTATGCCGGCTTGGCGTATTGTTCGGCGCTCAGCACCTCGATGCACTGGAACGGCTGGTTGCCTTCCACCCAGGCGTCATGGCCGGGCGGGATGGTATAGGAGGTGCCTGCCTCGAAGGTCTTTTGCGTGCCGTCGGTCATCCGCACGGTGATCGATCCGGACACGACATAGCCGACATGCGAGACCTGGCAGCTGTCGGTCTTGACCACCGGCTTGACGCATTCGGACCACTTCCAGCCCGGCTGCATGTTCATCCGCCCCAGCGTGTAGCCCGGCAGCCGCACAATCTCGACACGCGTCTTGGCGGGCGCGCGGACCTCGTCGGGATTGTTGTGCGATTTGGATTCGAGTTTCGTCACCTGCATTGCAACTTCGGCCATGGTTTCCCTCCCATGTGAAGCGGAGCCTGACGTTGCGTCCGTCGGCGACCGCTGTCTCACTCATACACCTTATTATGAGGGGTCGCTAATATAATTGAGCGCTCCCGGCGCTCGAAGAATTTGGAACAATTTTTGGGAACCTTATCGGAAGTTAATGCGGAACCTGGTCGCCGCTGCTTTCCTGTTCCCGCGCTGGCACGGCGGTGGTTGAGGGACCCATCCGTTTTCGCCCGACAGGGAGAATTCGATGCGACCCTCGGCAACAATCAAGGCGATTCATCGCGGCCTCGCGCGTTCCCCCATCAGCATCATGCCGAACCTGTTCCAGCGCTGGTCGAGCAAGCCGGCGGCGCGACATGCCGGCGAGGGGGAGAACCCTTTGGGCGGGGACAATCGACAACAACCAGGAGGAAACCATGCTTGATCAAGCCGTCAAAGCCTATTCGCGTCCGCCGGTCACTGCCGCTCGCTGTGGAGCGCCGGCGCTTCGCCAATGCTGCGACAGCTACATCTGTCCGGTCTGCACGCAGGTCGTCGAACTGACGGATTATCGCCAGGTGCTTTGGCACCAGCAGCCCGGCCATCAACCCATGGACCTCGAGGCCTGAATTCTACCGTGATTTGGAAGGAGCAGTTGGAGCGGCAAGTCAAAGGCGGAAGCGTCGGTCGGCCATGCCTTCTCTCCTTTCGCCGATTTCGATGGCCGGGCAGCGGCAGCCGAAAGCTATTATTCAGGCCCTCGGGCGACGGTCCGGGGCCTTGTTCGGACTGAAGTCTCATGCGTCGACGCAGAGGCCCGAGCCGCCGGTTTTCAAGAAACAACAGCGCCGTCAATTCATTTGGTTAGCAAGCCGCCGGACAAAGTCCCTTCATCGGCGGTCGACCACGGAGTGCCCATCATTCCTGCGATGTGATGGGCACTCCTTTCCCTCTGGAACCCGACGTGGAGTTGCTCGCCGTGCAACCCGGCAACATGATCGCGAACCTGTTTGCGGCGCTGCTCCTGGCAGTGTTGATCGGCGGCGCCTTCCTCCTCTTCGGCAGGCCGCTCTGGCCGCAACGCGATGCTCAGATGTTAGTCCTTTTTCCAATCGACTCCATGGTAACTGGATCGGTGCGCAGGGCCTGTGTCGAGCCATGTCTGCCGGCCCGCTTCGACCTCAAGCTCGCGCCGGCAAGGCCGCAGGGATGAAGCCGGCCTGGGAACCAGTCCGCGCCACACGCCGTTGACAGTGCGAAGGGATGGCCGCAGCGGAGGCCGCGATGGATCATTTCGAACTCATCGATCTTCTGTGCGTCATCGACGCATGCGTGAGCGACCGTTCGGCCGGGCGCGTCGTGCCGATGTCGAGGGCCGTAGAGGAACTGCGCGTGCTGACCGGCGATTTCGTCTCGTCGGATGAGGATGCGACCACCGCCTTGACGCAGGTTGCGCTGGAGCGCGGCTGCGCGGTGCTCTTCGACGAGCAGCCGGGCGCCGACATCATCGCCTAATTCGGCGCGGCGGCCGGGCCGCCGGTTCCCGGCAGGGAGACCGGTTCATCCCGGCCAATGCGAGCCGTCGCCGCTTTCCGCCTCACTTCGCCAGGGTGATCATCCGGCCCGCATACATCTCCCGGTTCCCCAGTTCGGCCGTGCAGTCGAACTTCACCGCGGAGTTTCCCGTCATCGCCACGGTGTCGCCCACCAGCCGCAGGCAGCTGCCCTGGGCGCTCATGTCCGAATTTCCGGTATACGTGATGGCGGCATCCGGAGCGTAGATGAAGCCGCTCACCAGCGAGCCGGATCCGCCGTTCAGCGTCAGCGGCTGTGTGTTGCCATGCGCCTGGTAGATGGTGATGCCGGCATAGGGGCCGCTGGTGGGCGGCGAGAGGTTCACCTGCTCGTTGGCATTGATATAGAGCTGCGAGTTCTCCATCAGGAAGATCGTCACGCCCTGGCCGCTCAGGCTGCCATTGCCGCCCGGCTTTATGACGACGTTGCGCATGATGTAGGTGCCCGGATTGAGGGTGATCTTTCCCGACAGGGTCTTGTCGCAATAGGTGCCCGGCGAGAGCGTTATTGTCTTGCCGTTGGGCACCGGCAGGCAGAGCGTGAAGGCGGGCGGAACGACGTCGGCCAGCGGATCGAACGAGGCGTATTGGTTCTCATGCGGCGTGCCGCAGGAAAGCGTGGCGCTGGGCGGCGTCAACCCTTGTGTGGCGCCGACCGTCGAAACGCAGCCGGCGCTGACGGTCGCCGAGCCGCCGCGGTTGACGGAATCGAGGGCGTCCGAATTGGCGGCGATCACGCAGCCGCTCATCGACACGTTGCTCGACCCCTGCAGGTTGACGGCGTTGTCGGCGTGCTGATTAAGCGCCAGCACGCAGGCCTGCGCCCCGGGCTTGATCTTGACCGAGGCGGTGCGCGTCGCCTGCCAGGCCGGCATGGATGCGAGGAAGGCCGGCCGGCTGATGCTCGACGACGCCGTGATGAAATACGCGCTCGGGCCGCCGCTGGCGGAGGCCTGGAAGGCGCCGAGGCTGCCCGAAAGCTCCTGAGCGTCGGCGGCGCTCATATTGGCCGCGAAGAAGGTCTGCCCCAGTTGCTGCACGTCGCCCGCCGACATGCCCGGTTGGTATTTGGTGCCGATCGCAAGGCCGGCGGCGTCGAGCGAATTCTGCAGCTGGGCGGCGTCATCGCTGGTGCCTATCAGGTCGACGGAAGCCGCCAGGCCCAACATCAGCGGCACCATGGCAACCGCCGTCGCGACCGCGAAGTTGCCGCGCTTCGAAACCCAAAACCGTCCAAGCATGGAGCCCGCCCTCGTCGTATTTCAACGAGTGATATGCGCGCCGTCTCTACGTGCGATTTCCAAAAAAGTTAAAATGCAGAAAGTGCTAAAATATTAGGTTTTACCGGTGTTTACACCTTAAGTCCTAAGGCTGATAAGCCTTAAGTCTGAGTCTGTGCGGCGTAAGTTGGGGGTGGCGTCGCGCTGCGGTCTTACCGGCGCAAGTCGAGCGAAATAATTAGGCATTCGTTCATACGGCAATGATTGACGTGATGGCTGGGATAGCTTGGGTGCGCTCGGCCATGGCCTCTTCAGGTCGGTTCTTCAGAGATCTTTTCTTCCGGCGCGTCTTTCGACGCTTTTGCGAAGGCAAGGGCGGCAATGTCGCGACCATCTTCGCGTTCACCCTGCCGATCGTCGTCGGCGGCGCGGGGTTGGGTGTCGAGACGTCCTACTGGTACTATTCGAGCTTGAAGCTGCAGGCGATCGCGGACGCGGCCGCCTATGCGGGCGCGCTGGAAAAGGTCCAGGGGTCCGACACGGCCGCCATCACCGCCGCCGCAACCACATCGGCCGCCTCGAACGGGCTGGGCGGCGGCACCGTCGTCGTCAACACGCCGCCCACCTCGGGACCGAACACGGCCAAGAAAGCGGTGGAGGTGATCCTCAACCAGAACCTCGATCGGATGTTCACCTCCATCTTCACGCAGACGAAGGTGCCGGAACGGGCGAGGGCGGTCGCGCTGATCACCGACGCCTCCAAGGCCTGCGTGCTGGCGCTCAATCAGTCGGCCTCGCAGGCGGCGCTGTTTTCCGGCAGTTCCAGCGTCAAGTTCAACGGCTGCTCGGTTATGTCGGACTCGATGGCCAATGATGCCATCAAGGTGCAGGGATCGGCGGGGCTCCAGACGGATTGCCTAATCTCTGTGGGCGGCGTTTCACTCAACAACCCGGTGACCACGGTCTGCAAGGCCCCGATAACCCAGGCCCTTCCGGCGGCCGATCCATTCTCCAACCTGCCGGCACCGACGGCCAGCGGCTCCTGCCAGAAGGTCAACAACGGCAAAACGACGCAGACGCTCAAGTCTGGCACCTATTGCAGCGGCATGGACCTCAGCGGCAATGTCGCGCTTTCTCCCGGCGTCTATGTCGTCCAGGGCAATTTGAAGATCAACGCGGGCGCGGTCATCACCTGCACCACACCTTGCAACGACGGCGTGACCGACGGCGTGACCATCTATATGGCCGGCAGCAACACCGTCAGCATCAACGGCAACGCCAGCGTGAACCTGAGCGCGCCGACCTTGGGCACCTATTCCGGTGTGCTGTTCTACGGCGACAGGACGGGAACGGCAGCGCAGAGCACCTTCAACGGCACCGCGGATTCACACTTGACCGGCGCCATCTATTTCCCCAGGCAGAAGGTCAACTATCTCGGCAATTTCTCGGGCCAGAAAGGCTGCACCCAGGTAGTTGCCGACACCATCCAGTGGTCGGGCAATTCGACCATCAATCAGAACTGCAAGGATCTCGGGATGGGGGACGGCATCCCGGCGGCACCGTCGGTCGCGATCGTCGAGTAGCGGACATGGAGCCGTTGGCAATCCGCTTCCGCAAGAATCGCTCCGGCGCCGCCGCGGTGGAATTCGCGTTCGTGCTGCCGGTGCTGTGCACGGCACTATTCGGCATCGCCGACGGCTGGTCCTACGTCACCTCGTCGCTGAACATGCGGGCGAGCGTGAAGACCGCGGCGAACCTTCTGTTGGCCGGCTCATCCGACGACAGCGCCACCCAGTCAGCAGCACTCGCAAGCTGGTACAACAAGCCGGCCGACGCGGCAGTGACGGTGAACCGCACCTACAAATGCGGAACGACCGTGGTCGACGCGGCGACCCCGTGCACAGGGTCGGACCTACGCACGATCTATGTCCAGATCCAGGCGTCGGGCACCTGGGTTCCGCCCTTCACCTTCGGCCCCTTCCCAAACAACACCGCGATCGGCCATCAGCAGGTGGTCCGTGTCCGCTAGCAAAAGGGGAAAAGCGTTTGCCGGCAACGCCTCCGGCGGTGCCGCGATCGAGTTTGCGCTCATTGTGCCTTTCCTGATCATGTTGCTCTTCGGCATCTTCGCCTTCGGCTGGTCGATGAACGCCGACTCCAGCGTGCGCTATGCGCTGGAGGCCTCCGCCCGCTCGCTGCAGCTCAACAACACGCTGACCCAGGCCGACATACAGGCGATCGCGACCCAGAAGCTGCAGGCGCTCAGCTTGCAGAACGTCAACGTCACGATTACCACGGATCCGGCGAGCGGCGGCTTCTGCATGGCGCATGTCAAAGCCAGCTACGCGTTCGTCATCAACTTCCCCTATTTCAGCGATTACCCGGTCAACTACGCGACCACGGTGAACGTGCCGCTGGCGAACAGCGTGCAAGGAGCTTGCCCTCAGTAACAGTCGGAACTGAATCGGCCGACTTGTGCCTTTTCGCGAAGCAGAAGCTTCAGGCGCTTGGCTTGCAGAATGTGAACGTCACCCTCACCATCGATCCGGCGGTCGGCGGCTACGTACTGTCCCATCCGCTCCGACGTGTCGACGCATCATCTTAGCAGTCTCTAAAGTCGCAAGCTTGACGCCAGCCACGAATGCTAGGGATTTGCCGTCGTCCTATCAGGAGCGCAGCCATGACCTCTCCCGTCGGAAGCCAGCATTCCGCTGGCGTCGTGCATCATTCGAGCAAACCTCAGGGATCGTCGGAAACCTTCCCGGGCAAGAGCGCGGAAAGCGTCGGCCACCTTGCAAAAGCCTCGGTCTCCGGGACGGATGCGGGCGAGCCGAACGCGCAAGGAAAAGCCGCGTCCCGCATCGCCCGCATGGACCTGACGGTGCTTTCCCCGGCCGGCTCGGGTGAGGAGTCGGATACCGCCCCCGACGCGCCGGACACCGCCGGCGACGTTGAAAGCGCCTGAAACGGCCGCCGGTCCGACGAGGCGGGCGGCTCGCCGTTCAGTGGGCTCCGAGGTCCTAGCAGCCCTGCGCTGTCGTTTTCATCTGGCCGGGGGCGTTCGATTTGGCGCTCGTGTCCTGCTGGCCGGGGGCTGCCTGCTTCGCGGTCCCGGTCGTCTGTTGTCCAGGCGCGCAATCCTTCGCCGAATTCGGGTTTGTCGAGTTCGTCTTGGTCTGGTCCGTGTCCTGGCTGCTGGGCATCGTGGTCGTGGACGTCGATGAAGAACCAGACGATGTGCCCGACTGCGCCGTCGCCAGGCCGCCGGACAGGGCAAGCAGGGCGGCGGCAAGAAGTATCCGTTTCATGAGATTTGGTCCTTTCGGCTAGTATCCCTTCGATTGTTCAACCCCGCTGAGGCACAAGTGTTCCGCTGCGCCAATGCGCACGGTCTGAGCGGCGTTCGCAGACTTGGAGAAATGTTTGGGACCATGGTCCGGCTGGATAGGGGCCCTCATTTTTCCAATAGGCCCAAATGTGCTCGGCCCTTTGTTTTTCAAATGTTTTTCAAAGGCTTAGAGGGATTTTTCGCGAGGAATATCTGGCAAGTCAGCCAATGCTCTCAGTTCGCGACCGCAGTTGCTTAAAGTTTATCCGACGCCGTTAGGAAATTCTCATAAGACGCTGCCTAGCGGTTGGGCCACGGTAACGATTCATCTGCGGAGAAGCACAATGACCTTGCGAAAAACACTCCTGGCATCCCTTGCCATCCTCGCGCTCGCGGCGGCCCCGGCGCTTGCCGGCAACGGCCATGGCGGCGGCAATGGCGGCAGCCACGGCGGCAATGGCGGCAATGGAAACGGCGGCGGCAATGCCGGCGGCAACGGCAACAGCGGCGCAACGCATGGCAAGTCGGCCTCGGCTGCGGGCCACAACAAGAGCACCGACGACAGCGCGTCGGACGACAGCTCGACCGACGACACGACGACCGCTTCCACGGGTAAGGAGAAGAACCTTCACGCCAAGCTCGGCCGGCTGAACTCGCTGCAGCGCAACATCAACGCCTACATGAATTCCAAGAGCAAGAAGTTCGCCGGCATCCAGGCTTACGTGACGCAGGCCGCGGCGGCGCAGAACGCGCAGGCCAAGCTCGACGCGGCGAATGCCCAACTGACCGCCGACCAGGGCAAGCTCGCCGATCTGACGCAGCAGCTGGCCGACCTAAACGCGACTGACACGACCGGCTTCACGCCAGAACAGCAGGCGGCCCTCGATGCGCAGATCGCCGACGTTCAGAGCCAGATCGACGCTCAGAATGCGGCAATCACCGCCGACACGCAGGCAGTCACCGACGCGGAGGCCGCGGTTGCCGCCAACCCGGCGCCCACCGATGCCTCGCTGGATGCGGCCCTTACAGACATGGCCAACAAGCCGGTCGACGCCGACGTCACCGCCTGGGCCAAGGACACGCTGGCGGGCAAGATCGACGCCATGGCCGCGGCCACGACAACCCCATAAGGCCGGGCAAACCAAGCAGAGGGTGAACGAGAAAGCCGCCGGGCCTCGCCCGGCGGCTCAGACTGCTGACAAACCCCTGGCGTTAGCCGGGGGTTTTTGATTCACTGGGTCATGTTGAAGCGACCCGCCCC
>SAJS01000003.1 GCA_004017535.1 Mesorhizobium sp. | reverse complement strand
GTCAGATCGTGGATGAACGAAAAATCGATCGCACAATCGATCTTGCGCAACAAGTGATCAGCCGGGACCAACTGGTCCAACGTCACTATCTCGAGCGCGGTCTGTTCGGGGGCGGGTCGCTTCAACATGACCCAGTGAATCAAAAACCCCCGGCTAACGCCAGGGGTTTGTCAGCAGTCTGAGCCCGCCGCCAGGCGGGCTTTCTGATTCATCGGGAATGCGGCTGAGCCGAAACCCACCGGATGCTCAGCCGCGGACCTTCAGGCACCCGTCGCCGCATCGCCCCTCGCTGTCGCATCGCCGCGTGCAACGCATGCCGTCATCGGCTATGCCGTCGCCAGCCAATTCCGGCGAACCGAAGGAGCATCCGATGACCAGACCCACCATTCTCAAATTCGGCGCCGTCGAGCAGGCGGAGGCCGGCGACCTGCCGGGCTGGATCGTCGTCGAGGGTTCTCCCACGATGCAGACCGCCGTGCAGCACACCACCGAGGACGGCAAGGTGATGTCCGGCACCTGGCGCGCCTCGCCCGGCACCTATCATGCCACCTACACCGACTATGAATTCGTCCACATGATTGCCGGCCGCATCATCATCACGCCCGACGGCGGCGAGCCGGTCGAGGTCGGCCCCGGCGATGCCTTCGTCGTCGAGGCGGATTTCAAGGGCACCTGGAAGATCCTCGAGCCGGTGACCAAGCATTTCGTGGTCGTGGTGGGGTAGGGGGCGAGTTTGACGCTGCTTATCTCCCCTCTTGCGTCTACCCTATGCACACATCTTCCGTGGCTGGCGTGACTGACTAGGCCTCGGCTTGACTGCCACGTGGTTCCCCAATCCGTCGCTGCTTCGCAGCGCCACCTTTCCCCCCTCCGGAGGGAAAGGAAGGGCGCCTTTGCTCTACCCCGTCGATCGGGCGAGAGGTGGCTCGGCGAAGCCGAGACGGAGTGGGGGTCGACCAGCGCACCATTGGACAACGCCAGGCTGCCATGCACGCGTGGGCCCAGCCCCTGTCTTCCCACTTTCGAAATCATCCTCTTCTCCACCTCCGGCTCCAGCGAGGTCGTGCACGGCGAGCCTGGCATTGCCATAGGCGGCTGCGACGCCGGTGCCGGTCAGGAGGAGGACCGGCACCGGCGCCCGCGCCGCATTGGCCATCAGCCAGCCGTTGCGACGGATCGGGTTCTCGATAAGGCGGTAGGTGAGGGCGGACAGCGCCAGCGTCAGCGCCAGGCAATAGAGCCGCTCGATGGGCGTCAGCTCCGGCGCCAGCATGCCCGCATAGACGATGACCGGCCAATGCCACAGATGGGTCGAATAGGAGAGCCTGCAGGTCCATTGCAAAGGTGGCAGCGCCAGGGCGGCATTCACCCAATTCCGCCCGGAATCGGGTGAATAGCCGTCCCTGGCGCCGGCCGCTCCCGCCTTGAGCAGAAGGACCGTGCCGGCGACAGGCAGAAGCGCCAGAAAGCCGGGGAAGGGAGCGTCCTCGCTGAAGGCGAGATAAGCGGCCCCGATCATCGCCAGGCCGCCCAGGCTCAACGCCCGCCCCAGCAGCGGACGCGCCTGCAAAAGCCGCGCCGGCGCCAGCGATGCGAGGCCGCCGGCGGCAAATTCCCATGCGCGCAGCGGCGAGAAGTAGAAGGCCCAGGGCTGCGAAACGCTCGTCAGCCAGGCGCAGAGGACGACAAAGACGAGGCCCGAGATGACGAAGAAGATGTTGACCCCGACAAAGCCGCCCGGCAGCGCCGCCAGGCCGAAATGGCAGGCCACGACGCCCGCCACGGCCAACGCCCGCAACCCTTCGATACCAGGTGGGAAATCCTGCGCCGATGCTGACACGAATACGAACCTCGTGAATGCACGTTCGTATCCCGCCTGAGGCAAAGCCTCGGCCCTATGCGCCGCTATCGCAACGCAACAAATCTAACGCAGTGCAACATAAGGGGAGATGGGCCCCGGCAATCACGCCTTCTTCAGGAACTCCGTCTTCAGCACCAGGCCCTTGACCTGCTTGGTGTTGCATTCGATCTCGCCGGGATTGCCGTTGAGGCGGATGTTCTTCACCAGCGTGCCGCGCTTGATCGTCTCGGACGTGCCCTTGACCTTGAGGTCCTTGATCAGCGTCACGGAGTCGCCATCCTTCAGCGGCGTGCCGTTGCTGTCTTTCACGATAAGGTCGGTCATGGCGGGTCTTTCATCGGTTGGATGGCCTGCGCCCGCCTATCGCGCCGGCCATGGCCTGGTCAAGCCGCGCGCTTGGCCCGCGCGGACCGCATTGCAATCCGCGCCAGGTCAGAGGCCGCCCCGCCGGCGGCGCTAAGCTCCCAGCCCTCAGGCTGGCCGGGTAGCTGTTGGCTGGGGTTCGCCCACTGCTTTTCCTCGTTCGATCCCGGGTGGCCGTCATCGGTTTAGGGCGGTTGCGGACCCCACCGCCGGGCGCGTCCCCCGTAATCGCCCTAGAAAGGCAGGTCCAGCGCCTCCGGATAGGCCTGGCCCGGATCCGGAGTCTTCGGCGTCTGGCCCGCCAAGGGCTGGGTGCCGCCGGTTGCCGTCTCATCGAGCGGCGGCCGATGCTTGCCGGTTGTCGTGGCGGCCTTCTTCTCGGTCACCGGGATTTTCGTCTTGGCCCCGGCGCCTTGCGTCAGCGCGACCGAGACGAGAAGCGCCGTCAGCGCGGATAGGACGATCTTCATGGCAGGTTTCCTTTCCTGGTTCTGCGGCCTCCTCATGGTTTGAAGCCCGATGCGTCGAGCAGCGCGACCTGCTTCCCGTCGACATAGAAGCGTATCGCGTGCGCGTCGTTGTCGATGTCTATGCGCGTTGGCGACGCTCCTTGCGTGGCGGGCGCTGCCTTGACGTATTTAGACGGGAATTCCCCCTCCGGCGCGTTAATGAACAGCAGCGCCAGCGCTATGCATCCTGCGGTAAACAAGGCGAAGGTGAGTGTCGAAGAGGTGGTCGAGGTCATCTGATCATTCCTTCCGGATGAGGTGGCAATACGGTTTGCTCGTCGCCGGCTTTTGAGCCGGGATTCGCCGTCGCTCGAAATCGAGCGTGTCACAGCTCTGCGAAGGAAGGGGATGACGTGCTCAAGCCCACATTCAGCGCGTTTTTCATGACGGTCTGCCCCTTGCCCGATGCGAGCTTAGCGCCGGCTGCCCGGGGGCAAAGGGCGGCCATGTGGAAGGGCGTGGAATTCTCCGGAAATTCCGCGGCATCGGCCTGTGGAAGGTCGAAGCGCCGGACGTCGGGCGCAGGACGAAAGTCCGGCGCGCAGCGTGGCGAGCATGCGTATCATCACGAGTCGAGGCCGTGCCGGCGGGCAGGCAACGGCCAGGCATGATTTCTCGGAAGGGCAAGGGGTCCGAGGGGCGCTTCGATGGCACAACATATCGCGCAGAAGCTGAGGCTGACATCGGCCCTGCTCGGCACCGTCACCCGCAAGGATCTCGCGGCGGCGTTCCGTTCCGTCAACGCCAGGACGGCATTCGATCTCGGCCGCGCCGACAAGTGGCTGCAGGGCCGGGCTCATCCGCGCGAGCTCAGCGTCTACGAAGACTGGGCAAAGCTGCTGCGGCTGGAGCAGCCCGGCGCGTGGATCGCAGAAAGCGATCTGCCGAGCTTCACCGCCGCCATCTGCGCCCGTCACGGTGTCGACCGCGTGGCGCTCGAGCGGCACGCCGCCCAGCAATTCGAGGCAGCCTCCGCGCATGACGACCGCGCCCACAGCATCGCGCTCATCGGCAGCTATGCCTGCTATTCGCGCGCCTGGTCACCCTATTATCGCGGCCAGCTCATCAAGGGCAGCCTGTCGATCGAGGGCGGGCCGGGCGTGCACGGCCTCACCGCCCGTTACCGCGAGGCGTTGCCGACCGGCCAGCTCGTGCTGGGCGGGCCGGTGACGCCGGCAAAGCGCGGCCTGTACATCCATGTCAGGGAGGCCGGCGGCGACGCCCAGTTCTTCTTCAGTCTGTTCCCTCAGTCGCAGCCGGGCAGCGTGCTGGGCGGCTATATGTGCGGTACAGCCATCATCGGCCCCGAGGCGCAGCCCTCGTTCACCAGGATCATCATGGTGCGCCTGCGCGACCCGGTGCCGGGCGCCACAGAATGGGGCGGATATCTGCTGCCGCAGGGGTCGGTCGCCACCGATCTGGCGGCGCTCGGCATCGCCATCGAGCATCCAGAGGTAATTGACCGGCTGCTGGGACGGTTCCTCGGGGCCGACGGCGAGGGCGATGTCGGCCAGATCCCGCCGGCCGAATTCCGCGCCATCCTCGATGTCTTCGACCGCCGTTGGCTGCAGCATGCGGGTTGACCCGGGGCGGTCGTAAAGTTCCTTTCGGAAGAGGGCGTCGGATGTTGCCGGCACGCCACAGCTCACATGCCTTCGGTCGCGGTCCGCCCTCATTGTGCCTGGATGACGCAGATTTCCTTTGACGGGAACCCTTTGGCGTTGCGTGGTGCGCGCGTGAAATCGGGCAAAGGGGTTCCCTATGAAGAAGACTTACGAGAAGCCGGTGCTGTCGAAGCGCCAGAAGCTGTCGAGCGTCGTTGCGGCTACGGTTGCCTCGAACGTCGACCTGTAACGCCGGCGCGCGGGTGAAATTGGTTGGGGACCCGTCGGCTTGCCGGCATATTGTTTGGCGGCAGTCGCAGGGCGGCCAAATCTGGCCCCCGCTTGACGCGGTCCCCGCCAGGCATATCATACTGTCTTGATTTCATCGTCGACCGAGGCGAGACAGCCGATGAAGAAGCCATATAGCAAACCGACTTTAGCCAGACGCGACAGGCTTTCGGCTGTAACCGCCTCCTTGTCGTCCTCCGGCTTCACTTTCTGAATCCTAAAGCGCGTCGCGATCCTTCGGATTCGCTCCATGCGCTTTACGTCTTTGATTTGCGCATGTCTTTATCCCGAAACCGGTTCCACTTTCGGGAGACATGCTTAGGAACGCGCCGTCGACCCTATCGGTCCTGAAGCAAGCTGTTTGGAGCTGAAAGCCGGCCTGGCCAGGAGCGGGCGGTGCACCGCGCAGGTGCCCGCCCGTCCGGCGCCGCCGCCAAGCTGCTGAAACCCCGTCCGTCCCCAACAGCAACGGTCATGGCGTGACCAGTGCTTGCGGAGTGCCATTGACGTAGGGTCCTGTCAACGCCGTCGGGGAGGGCCCCAGAAGCGCCTTTTTAGCCTCCTTTTCGCGCTCGAAGCACGCTTGGCAGTCATGCTGGGGCCACGGCGAGGAGCCATGAAATGGCGGAATTCCGGGCATTTCCGATGTCCAGCATACCGCGCCGCACATATATGCGTATCCGCTTGAATAAGCTGATTTTTCGCCAGATCGACAGTCCCCTTCGACCCCGACTTTTTTTGGGTGCATTTGGCAGCGCGGCATCGGGCGACCGGCAGCGGCCGATTTTCCCTGGAAACGGCATCGGAGGCTCCGTGAGGCATTTCATGATGTTCTCATGAAATGCATGGTAGAGTATGGCGCAAGCGAAGGGGGGAAGTTGCGATGGCCAATCGATTGTTCGAGATCCTTGCCAGACGGCGCGGGTGGCTGGACCGGGTCGCCTTGGGGCTGCTCGTTTTCCTGGCGACCCTGGTCGCCGCGCTGATGGGCGGCGCCAGCGCCTAAAGCAATTCCAGGAAACGGGTCGACTATTTTCTCTGTCCGATCGCTTTGAATTCGAGGGTCGCGGGCCTGCGCCGCATCGGCCTTGATCGCCCTGTCGCCGCTCAGTCCTGCAAAAGAGGAGGTGCGCCGTAGCCGCGCAGGCCGGTTCCGTTGCAGGCGTGGCAGGAAATCCGTTGTCCGGGGCAATTGTCGTGCAACGTGCCCGAGGGACAGCATGAGCCTTTCGACGCCACCTGCTTTTCACACTCGAACACCTTGCCGGCGCCGAGGCACCGGGGGCACGCGAACTTCCTGAATTCGCTCAAGCGAGCCTCCGGCTTTGTCAAAAGCGCCCGGCAACGCGCTGGCCATGCCCTCCATGAGCGGCATGGTATTTCTTGCCTGTATTATACGTTAGTAAACGCTAATGTTAAAGAAATGTCCGCGGCGGCGAGGTTGGTTCCCCGCCAGCGTTAGCCCCTCTCAAGTGGTGGGGTTACGCGGCTCGCCACACACCTCTCTCACCAGTCCCCGCAGCCAGCGATGCGCCGGATCGACATCGAGCCTCGGATGCCACAGCAGCGAGATCGTCAGCGGGGCAAGCCGGACCGGCAGGGTAAAGGTGAACAGGCCTTCGCGCAGGGTGCCCGTATAGCGCTCCGGCACCGTGGCGATGAGGTCCGAGCCGCGCGCCAGCGCCAGCGCCTCGGCGAAGCCGCCGACCACGGTCGCGATCATCCGCGTCAGCCCGGCGAGCTCCAGCGCGTCGTCCACCGGGCCGCGATCGAGCCCGCGCCGCGAGATCAATATGTGACGGCCGGCCGCGAAGCGGGCGGCGGTCATGCGGCCTTCGCTTAAAGGATGCCCGGGGCGCGCGACGCCGACGAAGCGGTCGCGGAACAGCGCCCGCGAGCGCACCTCCGGCCCGGTCGTGGTGCCGATCACGCCGGTCTCCAGGTCGACCGTGCCCTCGCGCATCGGGCCGCTGTCCTTGTCGGGCTTGGGCACGAAGCGCAATTGCACGCCCGGCGCTTCCTCAGCCACGCGGGCCAGCAGCGCCGGGCCGAAATTCTCGACAAAGCCGTCGCTGTTGCGCAGCGTGAAGCTGCGGTTGAGCCGCGCGAGATCGAGCCGCTCGGCGGGCCGCAGCACTGCTTCCGCCTCCTTCACCAGCCGGCCGACCTCCGCGCTGAGCTCTGCGGCGCGCGGCGTTGGCACCAGGCCTCGGCCGGCGCGCACCAGAAGCGGATCGCCGGTCGCCTCGCGCAGCCTCGCCAGCGCCCGGCTCATCGCCGAAGGACTGAGCTTCAGCCGCCGCGCCGCCTTGACGACGCTGCCTTCGGCAAGCAGCACATCCAGCGTGACGAGCAGGTTGAGATCGGGTCGCGACATAAGCGCAACCATAGCATGGTTGTCGCTCGATGACATGGCGTTTCATGCACTGATCAAGTGCAAATGCTGCGCGTTCCGCCATATCGGCTGGATGCCTATCTTCCGGGCGCATTTCAACCGACGGAGAAGACATCATGGCCGATATTGCCGAGACCCGCGCCGCGCCCGTAGGCCATTCGCCGGCGGGCGCGCTGGCCAGCCTGTCTCTGGCCATGCTCGTCTCCTCGCTCGCCACCAGCATCGCCAATGTCGCGCTGCCGACGCTGAGCGTGGTCTTCGCCGCGTCCTTTCCAGCGGTGCAATGGGTGGTGCTCGCCTATCTGCTCGCTATCACCGCGCTGATCGTCAGCGTCGGGCGTCTTGGCGATCTCGTCGGCCGCCGGCTCTTGCTGATCGCCGGTCTGGCGCTCTTCAGCGCCGCCTCGTTTGCTGCGGCGCTCGCGGCGTCGCTGGCGCTGCTGATTGTCGCGCGCGCCGTGCAGGGGCTGGGCGCGGCGGTGATGATGGCGCTGACGATAGCCGTCGTCGGCGAGACGGTGCCGAAAGAGCGCACCGGCAGCGCCATGGGCCTGCTCGGCACAATGTCGGCGATCGGCACGGCGCTCGGCCCCTCGCTCGGCGGCGTGCTGATCGCCGCTCTCGGCTGGCGCTCGATCTTCCTCGTCAATGCCGCGCTGGGCGGCGTCGCGTTGCTTGCCGCCTGGCGCTTCCTGCCAGCGGCGAGCATCCCGCGCCAGGCGGCGGGCGCGAAGGCCCGCTTCGATATGCCGGGCACGCTGCTCCTCGCCACCACGCTCGCCGCCTATGCGCTGGCGATGACCCTAGGGCGCGGCCATTTCGGCGGCCTCAACGCGGCGTTGCTCGGCGCGGCCATGGCTGGCGCGGCGCTGTTCGTCGTCGCCGAGGCCAAGGTGGCGTCCCCCTTGGTCAAGCTCGCGCTGCTGCGCGACGGCGTGCTGGCGCCGAGCCTCGCCATGAACGCGCTGGTCTCGACGGTGATGATGGCCACCCTGGTCGTCGGCCCGTTCTTTCTGTCGCGCGCGCTGGGCCTGAGCGAAGCGGCGACCGGGGCCGTGCTGTCGATCGGCCCCGTGGTCTCGGCGGTCTGCGGCGTCATTGCCGGGCGTATCGTCGATCGGCTGGGGGCGGCCGCGATGGTCGTCGCCGGCCTTGCCCTGATGGTCGCCGGCTGCGCCGCGCTCACAGCCCTCCCGGGCCTCTTCGGCGTGACTGGCTACGCGGCGGCGATCGCCGTGCTCACGCCGGGTTACCAGTTGTTCCAGGCCGCCAACAACACCGCCGTCATGGCCGATGTCGACAGAAGCGAGCGCGGCGTGGTGTCGGGCATGCTCAGCCTCTCGCGCAATCTCGGCCTCGTCACCGGCACGGCGGTGATGGGCGCGGTGTTCGCCTTCGCCGTGGGGGAGAGAGATATCGCGGCGGCGGCCCCGGCGGCCGTCGCGCACGGGATGGCAATGACCTTCGCGGTGGCTGGGGGACTGGTCGTGGCGGCGATGATGGTTGCGTTTGCCAGCGGTCGGAGGAGCGATGCAGCGCCTGATTTCCTGAGCCAAGCTCGCCCCTTTGATACCGGATGCGGCCGATGCCCGTCGGAGGAAAGGAGACTCCGCTAACAAATGCAAATGTCAGAACTGAGAAGTGTGGGCAGTCTCACTGAGGCCAACGCGTGGATGGTCTATACATCACCGTAGGAAGGGGTTCCGCTGGACTGGCAAGTGGGCGTGGCGGGGAGGTCGAAGCGATGCATGAAACATGGTGGCGGCGGCAGGAAGCTCAGCCTCTGATTCCGGAACGTGAACTTCGCTTTATGATGAAGCTCGGGCGTGTGGAGCGCGACGAGGCAGTGAGATTGCTGGGGCGATATCGTGGGGACCGCGAGGCGGTATATGCCGAGTTGAGAAGGCGCGATCTAATCAGGGCACGCAACGCACGGCCTCACTGATCACTTCTTGCGGCTCCGGGGGGAACTTACAGCCCGAGAGTCCAGCCCGCCGTCACCTGTGACCTCCCGACCGACCTGAATGGATCGGCCATGATGCTCGACCGATGGGTGGCCTCCACGAAAGCGGCCGCGGCGGTCTCGACGGCATCGGCTGAATGGTCGACCCTGTCGAAGCGCTTCACCACGCGCTCATGCAGCATCGACAACCTTGCGGCCCGGTGGAGATCGGCGCGCTTCTCGCCGTGCATATCGAGCGGGGCGAACATGACCATCCCCGCAAACGGCGATGCCCGGCATTTGTTCCGGCCGGCCGGCGAGATGACGCTGCGCCGGGCCGGCTTCGGGCTTGGGCACACTTCCGCGATCGCGTAATTTCGCCCATGCCTGGGAGGCCTATCTTTGCCTGGCGGCGGTGCCCATTCCGCCTTCGGCCGGTGCCTCAGCTATCCCAACACCCCCCACCCACTGTGGCGCCGGCCTCATCTCTTGCGCCGCTCAACGCCTCTGACGCCGCCAGGCGCCCGGCCTCGATCTCCAGTTCCATCAGCTTGGACTTGATCTCATGCGGCTCGGCATGTTCGAGCCCGACCACGTCGTTGCGCGTCTGCTTCAGCGCAATGACGATCTCGTCGAGCTTGGCGTGGATGGCGGCGGTGTCCCGGTAGCCCTGGATGAGGACCACCCCGGTGATGATGATGGCCGCCACCGACAAGGCATAGGTCACCACGTTTGTAAGCCCGAACGGCACCAGCAGCGTGCAGGCAGCCATGGCGGCAAGCATCGCGTAGAAGCCTGGCGGCCGCGACAGGAAATCGGCGGCGCGGAAGAGCAGGCGGTTCATCGGCCGCCTATCCTAGCAGCATGCCGGCTACCAGCACGGTGAGCAGCACCGATGCCGGCACCGCCAGAAGCCAGCGCGCTTCCAGGACACTGTTGCGATTGTCGTCCATGTTCCTTGCTCCTGTTGGCTGGCGCCGTGCCGCGAATTCATGCCGGCAAACGAGGCTGGAAAGCTTTCGTTCCTCCGATCCGGCGACGGTCGCAAAGCGATGTCGGACTGAGGTCGGACCGGTGCACGAAGAGGACCGAGCGCCGCAACCAAAGCTGGGGTTTCGCATTGGGCCGCGCGCCGATTTCCACGCGCGCCGCCGATAGGGAGCCGACATGAGCGTTGATAGACCGACAGATGATGTAGACGACCAACCCTACGAGCCGGCGTTCTTCGCCGCCAAACACGGCCTGCCGCCGCGGCTGGCCAAAACGATGATCGAGGCCAATGGCCCCGGGCGGCGTGCCTGCGATGCGGCCGCCACGACCTACCTGCGCTACATGGCGCTTCGGCGTCGGCGCGAAGGCTGAGCCTTGCCGCCGGCTGTGCCTTTCCGCCTGCCGCGGTCCCGCGCCGCGACGCAACCCCGGCGGGAACCAAAGCGGCGGGCGGCGGTTTATCCGGCGAAGGGATGAATTCAGGAATTAGGAATAGAGCAATGAAAACAGTGCTTCTTGCTGCCCTGGCGCTCTGTGTCGCCGCGCCCGCCGTCGCCTCCGCGGCCGAGGCCGATGTCGTTATCAGGACGCATCACAGGCATTATTATCACCACCGCCCGGCGGTCGTCATCAACGACGAGGGCCACCGTCTTCACCACCGCCGCCACGGCACGATCGCCTTCTATGACAATGGCGAGCGAGGCTGGCGTCACCGCCATCACCGCCGCGACGACACCGTGGTCGTCACGGGTTCGATCGGCCACCGGCACCATCACCGTCCGGTCATGGTCGAGAGCGGCTCCGACTATTGAGTTTCCATCCATCGTTGAAAAAATCCGGTCCGGCTCATACGCCATGGCGCGCGAGCCGGACCGAGTCTTTATGGCCTTAGCGGCTGACTAGGCCGCGCTTTTCAGCACCCCGGCCTGAACCAGCGCCGCCGCCGGGTTGAGGCTGTCCACCAGCCCGGTCGGGATCAGGATGGTGGCCCCGCGTTCCTTGGTCGTCTCGTAGATGATGTTCATGGCGCGCAGCTGAAGTGCGGCCGGATGGTCGGCATAGGTGGTGGCCGCCTCCACGAACTTCGCCGCGACTTCCGCTTCCGCGGACCCCAGGATGACGCGCGCTTGCTTCTCGCGCTCGGCCTGCGCCTGTCGCGACATGGCGTCCTGCAACGCCACGGGGATCGCGACGTCGCGGATCTCGACCGACATCACGGTGATGCCCCATTGCGCCGTCTTGGCGCCGATCACGTCACGCAGATGCTCGTCGGCCGCCTTGCGGTCGGAGAGCAGCGAGGACAGCATCGAGGAGCCGATCATCTCACGCAGCGAGGTCTGCGCCACGCGGTCGATCGCCTCGCGGTAATTGGTGATTTCCAGCGCCGCCTGGCGCGCGTCATGCACATGCCAGAAGATGACGGCGTCGACATTGACCGGCACCGTATCTCGGGTCAGCGCCTCCTCGGCGTTGAAGGCGGTGGTCTGGATGCGCTGGTCGATGACCGCCACGACATTGTCGAGCACCGGGACGATCATGAACAGGCCGGGACCGCGCACGCCCTGCAGATTGCCGGCGCGCAGGACCACGAAGCGCTGCCAGGTGTTGGCCATCTTCAGTGAGGCGGCGACCAGCGCCGCGATGACGAAGAACGGCGCCCCCGCCCATGGTCCGGCCAGCACGCCGATACCGGCGCCGATGAGCGCGAGGACGGCGGTGAGGAAAAGGGTGATCGGATTCATCGAAATAGCTCCTTGTCGCGGCCTTTTGGGGCACGCGATGCCGCAACGGGCCTCGCGAGGAGCGTCGGCGGCCCGGAATGGACCGCGTGGCCGGCATGTCTGGGATCGATCACGCTTGTCGCGAGGGCAATCGACGCCGGCAGGGAATCATATGGTGCGAAGCCGAGGGATTCGCCAATGACGCGCATCCGGGGAACCGCCTTGGGTGGCGGCCTTAACCCGGAAACAACTTTTCAGGTGCTTTTAATGACCCGATCGGAGGTCGGTATCGGCGTCATGTGGCAACACCTTACGGCAAATCTGGCTGCGGTGGCGCTGTTCGTTTCCGGCTGGAACTACGTGCAGCCCTGGCTTGAAGGACGCTCGCAAAAGTTCAGGCTGCTTGTCTTCGGCTGCATCATGGGCTGGGGCGCCCTGGCCTCCATGCTGTTGACCGTCGAGATTCGGCCGGGCGTCCTGCTGGATCTCAGGACGTCGCTGGTTGCGACGGCCGGCCTGTTCGCCGGCCTGCCGGGCGCATTGGTGGCCGCCGCCTTTCCATTGGGATATCGCATCGCCATCGGCGGCCAGGGCCTCACTGCCGGATTGGTCGGCATTGCGGTGGCCTTCGCCGCCGGCGTTCTTGCCAACCGCATCATCGGACGCCGCCAGACGCGCGCCTGGCAAGTGCTGGTGTTTGCGGTTTGTGTAGGCCTGTCCGGGCTGGTGCCGATCTCGATCCTGCCGCAGACAGCCGCGCCCGCTATCGACGTGCGCCTCGTGCTGCCGCTCATCGCGCTCACTATCGCGGCAACCGCCGTGGCCGGGCTCGTCGTGCTTCACACGCAGCTTGTCACCAAAGAGCGCGATCTGCTGCGGGCCGCGGTCGCCCAGGCGCCGGACTTCTACCACGTCAAAAACACGCGCGGCCAGTTCGTCGCCGTGAACCAGTCCGTCGCCGCCTTCCATGGCTACGATCATCCGGTCCAGATGACGGGCAAGACCGACTTCGACATAGCGGAACCTGCGCGCGCCCAGACCCTCTTTGAGCTGGAGCAGCGAATGCTGGAAACGGGCGAGGGGATGGCCGATTTCGAGGAGCAGGTCCCCAATGCGAAGGGCAATCTCCGTTGGTTCTCCACCTCGAAGACGCCCGTGCGCGATGTCGAGGGCAATATCATCGGCCTCGTCGGCGTCACGCGCGACGTCACGGCGCAGAAGCAGCTCGAACAGGCATTGCTCGAAGCCAAGAACCAGCTTTCCTACGCGCTGTCGGAGATGTCGGACGGACTTGCCATGTTCGATGCCGAAGGAATGCTGATCTTCTGCAACGAGCAATACCGGGCCTTCTTTCCGCTCACCGGCGACCTGCGCGTTCCCGGCACGAGACTGCGCGACATCCTCGAAGCCGTGACCGTGACCGGCGAGCAGGTGGGCATCCCCAAGGGTCACGAACGGGAGTGGATAGACAATGTGGTCGGCGCGCTGCGCACGCCGGGCGAGCAGCAGATCAAGCTGTTCGACGGCCGCTGGCTAATGTTGCGGACAAGGCCGACAGAGGCGGGCCTGGCGCTCGTGGTCGTCTCCGACATCACCGAGATCAAGAGCACCGAGGGAGAACTGACCACGCTCAGCAATCAGCTGGCGCAGCTTGCCAACACCGATCCGCTGCTTGGCGTGGGCAACCGCCGCGCCTTCGATCAGAAGCTGGCTGGCGTCGTTGCGGATGCAAGCCAGTCCGACCGGGAATTCGCGCTGCTCTTGATCGATGTCGACTCCTTCAAGGCCTATAACGACCGTTACGGACACCTTGCCGGAGACGAGTGCCTGCGCCAGATCGCCGATTGCCTGCGGCAGCGCACCCGCGCCGGTGATTTCGTGGCTCGTTATGGCGGCGAGGAGTTCGCCGTCATCCTGTCGGAGGCCTCTGCCGCCGGCGCGATCCGCGTTGCCGACAATCTGCGCGCCGCGGTGCGCGAGCGGGCGCTGGAACATGATCGCAGCGAGCGCAAGATCGTCACCATCAGCGTCGGCATCGCCGTCAGCGGCCCCGCCGCTCGCCACAATCCGACGAGCCTGCTCCTCCAGGCGGACAAGGCGCTCTACGCCGCCAAGGCAAGCGGGCGCGACGCCACGCGGCTGGCCGAGCCGGATGTCGGCTTCCAGCCGATCCCGCTTTCACGCAAGGCGTGACCAGGCGCCGCGGAAAAGGCCTCGGAACAGGCGTCAATCGGCCTCGCCGCCCGAACCCTTGCCGCACTCGGCCAGCACCTTGCCGATAGCAGCGCCCGAGCCCTTCAACGGAAACGTCGCCTCGCCATACTTGTCCGCGCTGACCGTCACGTCGCCCTTGCCGCGCAGCAGCGAAAGCAACGGGTCAGCGGGGCCGGAGAGCTCGGTGGTGAAGTAGTTGTACATCGCCTCCAGCTCGAGCTTCTTCGTCAGGCTCTTGTCGCCGGCCTTGAAGGTGAAGGAGCCGCTGATGCCGGGCTCCAGCTGTCCGCCCGCGGCGCCGAGGTCGTAGCTCAGCACCGGCTTGCCGAAACAGGCGAGCATCAGATGCGCATCGCCCTTCGGCCCGCCGCACACCGAGGCCATCATCACGCTGCCGCCCTCGTCCTCTTCCATCCTGGCGGACCAGGAGCAGGACGCGGCATGGGCGGGCAGGGCGGTGAGCAGTGCCAGGATGAGTGTTGTCAGCCCGCGTTTCATGATCGCCCCCCCTCGTGATGCGGTGGATCATACAGGGATTGGCGAGAACGGGCGAGCGCGCAATCTCTCACCCTTTCGCTTCGTCATTCTAGGGCGGAGCAAGGAGCGAAGCGACGCGCGCAGACCCTAGAATCCATGCCATGACGCGGGCCGTAAGATGCAACGGTGCAGAATGGCTACTTGCAACATCGCCAGCTAAGATTCCGACATGACAGGCTACGTCTACATGACCGCAAGCCAGAAAGGCGGCACGATCTACATCGGTGTCACCAATGACCTCGCTCGCCGGATGCCCGAGCACAAGGCTGGCCAAGGCTCTAGCTTTACCAGCCGCTACGGTGTGCAGCGTCTGGTCTGGTACGAGGAATACTTCGACATCGCCGATGCTATCCAACGTGAGACATCGCTGAAGCGCTGGCCACGCCAATGGAAGGTCGAATTGATCGAGAAGACCAATCCGGAATGGTTCGAACTCTTTCGCGGGATCGGCTGGTGAGCGTTCTGCACCGTGGTGGCTCTCAGGCGTCACGGCATGGATTCTAGGGTCTGCGCGCGTCGCTTCGCTCCTTGCTCCGCCCTAGAATGACGAAGATAGGCTGGCGCTAGATCAACTTCTCCAGCGTAACCCTTCCCCCGTGGCACAGAACACCGCATGGCAATCGCCGGGGCGATGCCCGCGATCGCCAGTTCCCGACGCCCTTGCCGCCATGGCGTGGGCTTGCGGTCACCGCGCCTTGGCCGGCTGGAACAATTCCACCAGATTGCCGGATGGATCGACCAGCAGGATCTGCGAGCCGCCCGGCCCGGTCACGATGTCGTTGCGGAAGCTGAGGCCTGCCGCCCGCAGCCGGGCAACCTCCGCCGCGATATCCTCGACGATCAGGTGGATGCGGTTCCAGCCCCCTGGGCCCGGCCGCTCGCCATCGGGCATCGGCCTGCCCGCCGAGCTGGTCGGACCGCTGAGGAGCAGCCGAAGCGCTCCCCTCGTGACATCCGCAAAGGCCGGCGCCTGGTTCGAAAGCTGGGTGAAGCCCAGATGCTTCGTGTACCAGGTGAGGGCCTCTTCCACATCGTTGACCATGTAGCGGACATTTACAGTCGTGGACATCGTCTCGCCTTTCCGTGAACGGGTGAGCAGTTTAGCCGGCCTGTCGCCAGGCTGCCAATTTTTTTGCCCATAGTCCTGAATGCCTTGATCACCCGCTCAGGACTTCCGCCGACATCTGGAAGGTTGCCTTCTCACCGCCGCCAGGGCGGCTCGGGCGAAAATCGCTTGCCGATCCAGTCGGCGAAGGCGCGGGTCTTGGCCGCCTGGCCTTTGGCTGAGGGCGTGACGACATAAACCGCGCCCTCGTCGGCCAGCGTCCAGTCCTCCAGGATCGGCACCAGCCGGCCGCCGGCAATCTCGCGTCCGACCAGCCAGTCCGTGCTCATCATCAGCCCGACGCCCTGCACGGCGGCCTCGACCAGCACCTCGGCGTCGTCGCTGACCAGTGGCCCGGAAACCTCGACGCGCGCGCGCCGGCCCTCGCGGTCGGTCATCTCCCAGGCCGGAAAGGTCTGGAAGCCGGTGAAGCCGAGGCAGGAATGCTCGAGCAGCGCCTGCGGCGTCTGAGGCATGCCCCTTCGGGCGAGGTAGGAAGGGGCGGCGCAGAGCAGCCGGCGCCGCGTCGCCACCTTGCGCGCCACCAGGCGTGAATCCTCGAGGCTGCCCAGCCGCACGGCGACGTCGAAATTCTCGGCGACGAGATCGGCGAAGCGGTTGGAGAATTCGGCCTCGATGCGCAGATCCGGGAACTCGGCGAGGAACTGGGGCAGGAACGGGGCTATCCACATACGCCCGAACGTGCCGGGCAGCGCCAGCCTGAGCAGCCCGCGCGGCCGGCCGCCGGCATGCGCGGAAGCCGCGGCTTCGGCCTCGTCGACAGAAGCCAGGATGGCGCGCACGCGCACCAGGAATTCCGCGCCCGCCTCGGTCAGCGACACGCTGCGCGTCGTGCGGTGCAGCAGCCGCACCCCCAGCCGCTCTTCCAGCGATTGCAGCCGGCGCGACAGGATGGTCGCGTCGCGCCCGACCGTCGCCGCCGCCCGGGTGAAGGAGCGCGCCTCGGCGACGGCCGCGAAGGCGGCCATTTCGGCAAGGGCGGCGGGTTCGTGGGATTGCTGCATGATTTGCAATACTCAAATGCGAAAGCCGACAATTATCGAGGCATAGCGCAGCAGATAGCTTCACTCAACCGTCAATCCACCCACGGAGTGAACCCATGAAAGCCATCGAACTCAGCCAGCCCAGGCTGGACGCCTTCTGCACCGCCAGCGTCGCCACGCCCGAACCGCAGCGCGGCGAGGTGCTGATCCGCCAGCGCGCTGCGAGCCTGAATTTCGTCGACGTCGCCGTGGCGGGCGGCAACTATCCCGGACCGGTTTTCCCGCTCATACCCGTCGCCGACGGCGCCGGCGAGATCGTCGCGCTCGGCGAGGGCGTGACCACGTTGGCCGTTGGCGACCGCGTCGTCGCCCATGCCAAGCCGCGCTGGATCGGCGGCCGGCCGCGTCCTTACGAGATGAGGCAGATGCGCGGCATCTCGCTGCCTGGATCGCTGGCCGAATATGTCGCGCTCCCTGCCAACTCGGTCGTGCCGGTCCCGGCGCATCTCTCCTTCGAGGCGGCCTCGACGCTGCCCATCGCCGGCACCACCGCCTGGAACGCGCTCCGCGCCGCCGATGTCGGACCGGGCTCGGTGGTCGTGCTGCTCGGCACCGGCGGCGTCTCGATCTTCACGCTGCAGCTCGCCAAGGCGGCCGGCGCAACCGTGGTCATCACCTCATCCTCGGACGAGAAGCTGGAGCGGGCCAGGGCGCTCGGCGCCGATCACCTGATCAACTACCGCTCGACGCCGGACTGGGACGGCAAGGTGCTGGAATTGACCGATGGCCTTGGCGCCGACCTCCTCGTCGAAACCGGCGGCACCGCCACCTTCGCCCGCGCCGTCAACGCCACCGCGCCCGGCGGCACGCTGTTCACCATCGGCTTCGTCACCGGCGCCGAGGCGACGGTCAACCTGCTGCCGATCATCATCAAGGCGCTGAAGGTGGTGGGCAACAACACCGGATCGGTGTCCGACCTCAAGGACGCGGCGCGGGCCATCGGCGCCGCCCGCATCGAGCCGGTCGTCGACAAGGTGTTTTCACAAAATGAGGCGACCGAAGCCTACACCCACATGGCCGCCGGCGGCCTGCATTTCGGCAAATTGGTATTCGGGCTGGACTGGTAGGAAGAGCAGGTTGGAGATTGGCGAAAGCGGCTGAGCGCTGATCTCCCCCCTTGTGGGGGAGATGTCCGGCAGGACAGAGGGGGGCGCTGTCCCGCCGACGCATCAACGCTTGGGTTCCTCGCCCCCGCCCAAAGGCGGGGGAGAGGTGTCCGCGAAGCGGACGGAGAGGGGGCCTTCGTAGGGCGCTCCCCTCTCCGTCTCGGCTTCGCCGAGCCACCTCTCCCCACATTCGTGGGGCGAGGAACCTTGAACCCGAGAGGGACGGCGCTCCCTCACGCGCCCCTCGCACCGACCTCAGATCAGCTTCTCCAGCGTGATCGGCAGATCCCGCACCCGCTTCCCCGTCGCGTGGAACACCGCGTTCGCAATCGCCGGCGCGATCCCCACGATCGCCAGCTCGCCCACCCCCTTGCCGCCGAGGGCGGAGGAGTGCGGGTCGGGGATGCCGACCGAGATGGTCTGGATATCGGGGATGTCGGCATTGGTAGGCAGCATGTAGTCGGCGAAATTGCCGTTGACGATGCGGCCGTGGCGGCGATCGACGATGCCTTCCTCGAGCAGCGCTTGGCCGATGCCCATGATGATGCCGCCCTTCCACTGGCTCTCCGCCAGCTTCGGATTGTAGAGCCGGCCGGAATCGAGCGCCGACACCACGCGCGACACGCGCACCGTGCCGAAGTCCTCATCTACCCGCACCTCGACGAAATGCGCGCACCAGGAATGACGCGACCAGTCGCCCTCGGTGTGCGGGATCGATTTGGCGATGGTCGTGTAGTTCGCGTAGCGCTCCTCCGCTGTCGTGCTGGCCGGCAGCGTATCGCCCTTGGCTTCGATCTGCTCGCGGCCGACAGCCGCCATGAACTCGGCGATCGACAGCTCCGGCCCTTCGCCGCGCGACGAGGCGATGCGGCCGTCCCGAACTTGCAGCGTGTTCGCCTGCAGCTTCTGGAACGGCGAGCGCGGATCGGAGAGTGCCAGGCCGATGAGCTCGTCCAGCGCCTGGCCGGCCGCCTTGTAGACGGCGCCGGTCATGACGCCGGCCAGCCGCGAGCCGCCGGTGACGCCCGCGCGGGCGAAATGCGAGTCGCCGAGTTTCACCGAGACATTCTCCACTGGAACGCCGAGCGTCTCGGCCGCCGTTTGGGCCAGGATCGTGTAGGTGCCCTGGCCCATGTCGATCGAGGAGCTTTCGACCACGACCGAACCGTCGGCGAGGAGCTTCACCACCGCCTCGCCATGAGCCCGCCGCACCGGATAGGTGCCAGCCGCCATGCCCCAGCCGATGAGTTGACGACCGTCTCGCATCGAGCGCGGCTGAGGCGAACGTTTCGCCCAGCCGAAGGCTTCGGCGCCGGCGGCAAAGGCTTCGCGCAACTGGCGCGTCGACCACGCCTTCTTCGCATGCGGATCCTGCTCGGCATAGTTGATCAGCCGCATCTCCAGCGGATCGATGCCGAGCTCATGAGCCAGCTCGTCGATGGCGCATTCGATGCCGAAGGCGCTGGGGTTCTCGCCCGGCGCGCGCTTTGCTCCCGGCACCACGGTGTTCACCCGCACCACATTCTGCTTCGAGGAGAAATTCGGCGTGGCGTACATAATCGAGGTCACCGAGCCGAGCGGTTCGACCCACATGCCGTCGACCGCGGTTTCGTTGACGCCGCGATGCACGATCGACTGGATCCTGCCATCCCTGTCGGCGCCGATCGCCACCGTCTGCCGCGTCGCCGCGCGGCCGCCATAGGAGGTGAAATTCTGCGGGCGGTTGAGCACCAGCTTGACCGGCCGCCCCAGCATCTTGGCTGCGGCCGCCGCCACCGCGCTGTGCGCCAGCGCCAGCGCCTTCGACCCGAAGCCGCCGCCTATATAGGGCGAGACCAGCCGCACATTCTCGAACGGCACGCCGAACCACTCGGCATAAGTGCGCGCCATCCCGTCCAGCCATTGGCTCGGCTCCCAGATGGTCAGCGCGTCGCCTTCCCAGCGCGCGATCAGCCCATGCGGCTCCATCGCCGCCTGGAACTCGCGCGGCGTGTTGTAGGCCGCGCAGATGCGCACCGGGGCAGCGGCGAAGGCGGCTTCAGCATCGCCCCATTCCTTGGTCATGGCGTCGATCGGGATGCCGTCGCCGGCCTTGCCGTCGCTCAAATCGACGATGGCCGGTGTCTCGTCATACCAGACCTTGACCAGCGCCGCGGCGGCCACCGCCTGCTCGAAAGTCTCGGCCACCACCGCCGCGATATGCTGGCCCGAATAGGTGACCTCGCGGGCGAGGGGGTTGTAGGTCGGCTGCGGCGAAGGGTTGCCCAGCCAGTCCGACGCGCCCTTCAGTTCCATGATCGTGTCGGGCGTGAGCACGGCGAGCACGCCGGGCGCGGTCTCGGCCGCGCGGCTGTCGATGGCCGAGACCTTGCCGGCGGCGATGGTCGCGCCGACCAGCACCGCGTGCGTCAGCCCTTCGAGCTGCTGCTCTAAGGCGTATTTCGCCGCGCCGGTGATCTTGGCCGGGCCGTCGACGCGCGACAGGCGCCCGCCGACCGCTTCGAGGCGCGCGCTGTCCGACGCGGCGTGCTTCATGTCATGAACGGTCATGCCGTCTCTCCCAATTTGAGGATGGCGCGCGCGATGACGCGCGGCGCCAATGCGATCTTGTAGTGGTTGGCGCCATGGTCGACGGCGCCCTCCATGGCGAGCTCGCTCGCCTCGCGGACGATCGCTTCGTCGAGCGCCTTGCCCCTTAGCGCGTCCTCGACGGCGCGGACCCGCCACGGCTTCGTCGCGACGCCGCCAAGTGCCACGCGTATGTCGCGCACGGTACGGCCGTCGCTTTCGAGCTCCAGCCCGACGGCGGCGCTGGCCGCGGCGAATTCATAGGACTGGCGGTCGCGCACCTTGAGGTAGGTCGAGCGCCTGGCGGCGGCCGAGCCGGGGATTTCGATGGCCGTGATCACCTCGCCTGGGCGGATGTCGTGCTCCTGCTCGGCGGTGGCGCCCGGCGCAAGGAAGAAATCCTCGACCTTGAGCTTGCGCTCGCCGAGATCGACCTCGGCGTCGAAGGCGACGAGCGCCACCGCGAGATCCCCTGGATAGGTGGCGATGCAGGCTTCGCTCACGCCAAGCACCGCATGGCCGCGCGTCACGCCGCCGATCGCCGAGCAGCCGCTGCCCGGCGCGCGCTTGTTGCAGGCCGGGAAGTTGGCGGGATCGCGGAAATAGGGGCAGCGCGTGCGCTGCATCAGATTGCCGCCGACGGTCGCCATGTTGCGCAGTTGCGCCGACGCCGCCTGCCACAGCGCTTCCGACACCGCCGGGAAGAGGTTCCTCACTTGCGGGTTGTCGGCGACATGGCTCATCCTGGCCAGCGCGCCGATGACCGCGCGGTCGGCGGTCACGTCGACGGCGTTGAGCCCTTCGATATGGCTGATGTCGATCACGGTCGAAGGTTCGGCGACGCCGCATTTGGCGAGGTCGATCAGCGTCGTGCCGCCGGCAAGCAGCATCGCGCCGGGGAGGGCGGCCGCGTTACGGGCGGCCTCGATACTGTCGGCGCGGAGGTAGGAAAAATCTCTCATGAGCGCAGCTCCTGTGCAGCCTGGCGGACGGCGGCGACGATGTTCGGATAGGCGCCGCAGCGGCAAAGATTGCCGGCCATGTATTCGCGGATTTCCTCGTCGGAACCGGCATGGCCCTCGCGGATGCAGGCCACCGCCGACATGATCTGCCCCGGCGTGCAATAGCCGCACTGGAAGGCGTCATGCTCGAGGAACGCGGCCTGCACGGCGTTGAGCGTGCCGTCCTCGCCAGCGAGCCCTTCGATGGTCGTGATCTCGCGGCCTTCGACCTGGGCGGCCAAAGTCAGGCAGGCGAGCACGCGCTCGCCGTCGACATGGACCGTGCAGGCGCCGCACTGGCCCTGGTCGCAGCCTTTCTTGGTGCCGGTGAGGTGGAGGCGGTCGCGCAGCGCGTCGAGCAAGGTGACGCGCGGCTCGATCTCCAGCGCATGGTCGCGGCCGTTGATTGTGAGATGGAGGGAAAGCGTCGTGGGACTGGGTGCTAAGCCGTTGCTGCCAGCGCCATTCCTGAAATGGCCATCTTCGGGAGGATCGATGATGGTCTGGCCTGTGTGGATTTGACTTGTCATGAGGCGTCGGGCTCCGATTGCTGGACGCTAGGATGGAAATGGAACTTGGGAGGAGAGGGGCAAGGGTGGTGGTCGCCTGCAGGCGACCTTCGCGTTCGTCGTCCTCGGGCTTGACCCGAGGATCCATGCCGTGGCGTTTGCCGAAGGACGCGGCGGGCCAGAATTCTGCACCGTAGCCGCGCTCGCAGGATATGGCATGGATCCCAGAGTCTGCGCCGCGTCGCTCCGCTGCTTTCTTCGCCCTGGGATGACGAACTCACGAGCGGATTTGCCAACCACGGGCGTCGAAGAATGCCCCTGTCTCCAGCGGCCAGGCGAAGCTTTCCGTCCATGATCTGGTGACATAACGCTTCCCCTGGTTATATGATAAAAGCACTCCACTAAAGCGGAGGTGCCTCCGTTTATTTAGCTGGGGTCTGGCCAGTCATGGTTCAACCCCCCATATTGCGTCGGTGGAGAAAAAAGTGCCCGAGCCCGAAATGACCGCTGAAGCGACGCGCGATGCGCCGGCACAAAAGCCGCTGCGCGCCGATGCGCAGCGCAACCGCGACAGGCTGGTCGAAGTGGCGGCGCAGATGTTTGCCAGCGACGGCGTCGACGCCTCGCTGGAGGAGATCGCCAAGCGGGCAGGGGTCGGCATCGGCACGCTCTATCGCCATTTCCCGACGCGCGAGCATCTGGTCGAGGTCGTCTACCGCCGCGAGGTGGAAGGGCTCTGCCACGCCGCTGACGAACTTGCCCGCGAGCATCCGGCCGATGTCGCGCTGGAGCTCTGGATGCAGCGCTTCGTCGACTACATCGCCACCAAGCGCGGCCTCGCCACCAGCCTGCGCCTGTTGCTCACCGCCAACTCGACGCTGTTCTCCGACACATCGGGCCGCGTCTCCGGCGCCATGCGAGGCCTTGTCCAATCCGCCGCCGCCGCGGGAAAAATCCGCGCCGACATCGACGCCTCCGATGTCATGCATGCGCTCGGCGGCATCTACTCCGCGCCCAACACGCCGGACTGGCGCGAGCGGTCCGGACGTCTGGTGAAGCTCTTGATGGATGGGCTGCGGTTCGGGGCGAGAGGGTAGGGCTCGTCTCTATCCCATTTCATGTAGGAGAGCCGGCGGTGAAGCTGCCAATCTCCCCCTTGTGGGGGAGATGTCCGGCAGGACAGAGGGGGGCGCTGTCCCGCCGACATCTCAAGTCGGACCGGCCAACCCTGCGGCAATAACAATGTGCTGGCAGACATTGTCGATGTCTCGAATGACGTCGTCATTCCAGAACCGCAGGATAATCCAGCCATCCTGCTCCAAGCGCTTGGTTCTGGTCGCATCGGCCTCGGCACGGCCCGCATCCCCATGTTGTGAGCCGTCAACCTCCACGATCAGCTTCTTGTGAGGACACGCGAAGTCGACGATATAGCCCGCGACCGGCAACTGCCTGCGAAAGCCCAAACCCATCAGCCGGTGAGCACGAAGCTCGTTCCAAAGCTTCAGTTCAGCGTCGGTCATGACTTTGCGCATCGATTTCGCGTTGGCGCGATGTCGAGGTGAGAGTGGTGTGTGGGGCATGGGTGCATTAGACCGAGACAGATTCACCTGCGTTTCTTACTCTACGGCGCCCCCCTCTGTCCTGCCGGACATCTCCCCCACGAGGGGGGAGATTGGCAGCTTCGGTTTCGCGCCATCTTCTCTATCGCTGACTGGCATTCCCCAACCCGCGGCCTACATAGTCGGCACCATCCTCCCTGCCAAAAGGAATCTCCCATGCCCGAACAGCTCAAACTGAATGACGGCTCGACCATCCCGCAGATCGGGCTCGGTGTGTGGCAGGTCGATCCGGCCATCACCGCAAAGGTTGTGCGCTGGGGGATCGAGGCCGGCTACCGGCTGATCGACACCGCCGAGGGCTACCGCAACGAGGAAGGCGTCGGCGAGGCGATCCGCGCGGCCGGCGTGGCGAGGAACGAACTCTTCATCACCTCCAAGCTGCGCAACGGCGCGCATCAGCGCGACGCGGCGTTGCGCGCCTTCGACGACACGATGCAGAAACTCGGGATCGACCGGATCGATCTTTTCCTGATCCACTGGCCGGTGCCCAGCCAGAACAAATATGTCGAGGCCTGGCAGACACTCGTCGAGCTAAAGCAAGCCGGCCGCATCAAGTCGGTCGGCGTCTCCAACTTCAACCAGGATCATCTGGAGCGCATCATCGGCGAGACCGGCGTGACCCCCGTCGTCAACCAGATCGAATTGCACCCGCGCTTCCAGCAGCGCGACAAGCGCGATTTCCACAAGAAACACAACATCCATATCGAGAGCTGGAGCCCGCTGGGCAGCGGCCGGCTGCTTTCCGACCCGACGCTGGAGAAGCTGGGGAAGAAGCACGGCAAGTCGGTGGCGCAGGTGATCATCCGCTGGCATTTGCAGGAGGGGCTGATCGTCATCCCGAAGTCGATCCACCAGGAGCGCATCGCCGGCAATTTCGACGTCTTCGGTTTCGAGCTGGACGCGGACGACATGCAGACCATCCGTGGCCTGGATTCCGCCGACGGCCGCACCGGACCTGATCCGGCAACGGCGGCGTTCTTGTTTTAGCGCACTGATAGAAGGGAGCCGGCGCCGAAGCTGCCAATCTCCCTCACCAGGGGGGAGTTTGGCTGTCGCCGCTGCTTTGGCCAATCGCAAAGGGGAGAAGGGAAAGGTGCCCTAAATCCCTTCTCCGTCCACCAGCGGCACGTCCTCGCCCTCCCAGGGGCTGGGCATCGAGCCTCGCCCGGCGCTCGGCAGCGGCATCCAGCATCTGAGCTCCGGCTCGGCATATTCGACGATGCGGCCGGGCGAGGAATCCGAGGCCCGCCAGCCTTCCTCGCCGAACTGGTCGGCGCGCGACCAGTAGGCCATGTCAACCTCGGCCGGTCCCTGTTCGGAGGAGCGCACCGTCACCAGGATGCGGCTGCCGTCCCGCGGCGCGCTCGCCATGTTGCGCCAGTGGTCGGTGTCGTCCATGGGAGATTCCTCCTGCTTCGTTCGGAGCTGCGGAAAAGGCAGCCTGCTTCGGCGATAGTCGCCGCCCGCCGGGAAGGGGTCAACCCGAACTTGGCGCGAGACATAAATATCGTTCGGAGCTAATATGTTTATCGACTGCAATCGAGTAGACGACGATGGACGAAGGATTGCTGTCTCAGGCCACGCGTCTCGGGCCGGTCCATCTCAAGGTGACCGACATTCCAGCCGCCTTGACCGTCTGGCGCGACACGCTTGGGCTGGCGCCGGCCGGCGAGGATGCCGCTCAGGCGCAGCTCGGCGCCGGCGGCCGGCCGCTGATCGTGCTCCATGCGGGCGCCGACGTCGCCCTGCCGCAGAAGTCGCGCGATCTCTTTCATGTCGCCATCCACGTCACCACCCGCCGCGACCTGGCGCATGCGGCCGCCCGCCTCAAGGCGTCGGGGCTGCGATACAGCGCCCAGGACCACCTGATTTCGGAATCGCTCTACGTCTCCGATACGTCCGGCAACGGCATAGAGATCTGCTTCGACACGCCTGAACGCTTGCTGCGCCACCAAGTCTCTCCCAGCGGCCGCGTGTCGTTGATCGCCGTCGACGGCAGCGCGCATTCCGGGCTGGAGCCGCTGGATGTGTCGGGTTTGCTGCGCGATCTCGGCAATTCCGGCCATGTCGAGCCGAGGATGGCGCGGGACGCCTTCATCGGCCACATCCATTTGCGCGCCCGCGCGCCCGAGATGCTGATGAAGTTTTATTTGGGCGTGCTCGGCTTCCGGCCCCACATCCAGTCCAGGACCTTCGGCATGTTCGACTGCGGCACCGCGCGCCGCCCGCATATGATCGCCTTCAACATCTGGGCGCGCGACGAGCTGCGCGAGCCGCCACCGGGTGCGGCCGGCCTCGACCATTTCACCATCGAGCTTGGCTCGGCGCAGGAGCTCGCCGCCGTGCAGCGCAGGCTCGAGGCGGCCGACATACTAGCGAAAAGAGACGGACGCGCCATCTCGACCGCTGATCCGGAAGGCAATCGCCTGCGGCTCGTGGTCCAGGGAGGCTGACAGCAACCGCTTGAACACGGGAAAAATGGAGGAGGGGAAAATGTCGCTGATGGTGATCGGAACCGGCTTCGGCCGGACCGGTACGGATTCGATGCGCGAGGCGCTGACCATGCTTGGTTTCGGCCCCTGCCATCATATGTGGGAGGTCATGGCGCATGCAGAGCAGAAGCGGCTCTGGCGGGCGGTGGCCAAAGGCGGGGCGCCCAACTGGGCCGAGCTCTTCGCGGGATACAAATCCTGCGTCGACTGGCCCTCGGCATTCTATTGGCGCGAGCTGATCGAAGCTTATCCCAAGGCGCGCGTCATCCTCACCTGGCGCTCGCCCGAAAGCTGGTGGGAGAGTTTCGAAAAGACCATCCTGCCGGCGATCGTCGGCAGCACCGACCAGGAGTCGCTGGGCATCGCGCTCGTCGCTAACCAGGTTTTCGGCGGCCGTCCGCAGGACCGCGCCCATGCCATCGCCGTCTATCGAAACAATGTCGAGGCGGTGCTGAACACCGTGCCGGCGGAGCGACTGCTGGTGCACAAGCTCGGCGACGGCTGGGCGCCGCTCTGCGCCCATCTCGGCGTTCCCGTGCCGCACGAACCCTATCCTGCCCGCAACACCAGGCAGGAGTTCCGCGCGGCGCTGTCGCCGCAGTGAGGCGGCAGCAGTAGGGGCCCGCCGTTCTGACTTTGCTACTGCCTAATTCCCACTGCCTACTGCCTCCCTCCCTCACACATGCACATCACCAACGGACAGTTCGCCGTCATCGGCGCGGATGAGGAAGGCGGCGGCGAGCAGCGCGAGATAGCAGGCGGCCACGCCGCTCACCACGACCACGCCGGGGATGGGCCCGAGCGTCGCCACGCGGAACGTGTCGACCAGCGAGGCGCCGAAGCCGATGGGGGAGCCTTCGCGCGACAGGCTCGGCGTGGTGATCTTGAGGATCCAGGCAAGCAGCAGGATCGTGTACATGAAGATGTAGTTGCGGCGCAGCCGGCGGATCAGCGCCGCGCGCTGCGTGATCAGGAAACGCGGCGAGCGCAGGCCTTCGCCGAGGATGGCCAGCCAGTTGGAAGCGTAATCCGGCTGCGGCGAAAAGATCTGCGCGAAATAGTAGCGCTCGAACTGCCGCACACGGGCGCGGTAGACGTCGAAGAAACGGTAGCGCCGCGCCTCTATCCACAAAAGCAGCGTGATCAGAAGCATGGCGAACAAGAGCACGCCGTGATGCGCGGAAGGCGTCGACAGCGACACCGACAGCATCGCCGCGACCACGGTGATCGCCCAGTTGCTGGTGCGGTCGAGCCGGTCGCGCCAGCCCGCCATGCGCGCGATCTCGGCGCGATGGAAATGCGACAGCGTCGTGGTGAATTCGGGAGAGCTGAGCTTCAGCGCCAGCGTGTCGGACGCTCTTGGCGGTGCGGCCTTCTCGGTAGATCTTTCCGGCGCGTTCGCCTCGATGGATTTCGGGCCCTTGGCCGCGTCGGCGGATTTTGCGGCCTTCGTCGTCTGGGACATCGTGCCATGCGCCTCCCGCCGCCATGGCCGGCCGTATTCCGACTAAGAACAGACCGACCACACCCCGTATAGCACAACGTGTGGCCGGCCCAAAATGTTCCCGCCTTTTCAGGCGGATAAGTCAGGATGCAAGCGGCGGAACCCCGCCATTCGAGCGCCGCGGAAAGGGCAGAACATCGGCCACCGGCCTGGCATGCTGGGCCGCAGCCACCGCGTCGATCACAAGGTCGAGTGCCTGAAGCGCCGCGCGGCTTGTTTCATCATCGCCACGCAGGTAATGGCACGCCCGGTCGAGGTGCAGGTGGGCGGCGGCAAAGTCGCTTTTCATTAGCTTCTCCTTATTGCCCGCCATGGCGCGACCATCGCCGAGTCGCTTTACCGCGAAGCAAAGATCGGCGCTGGCATTTGATTAGAATTGTAGGGAGCGTTTCCTCGCCCCCGCAAAGCGGGGGAGACGAGTCCGCGAAGCGGACGGAGAGGGGGCTTCGTAGAGCGGAAGCCCTCCTCTTCGAAGTGCGTTTGCCGGTCGAACGGGTGCTCCCCTCTCCGTCTCGGCTTCGCCGAGCCACCTCTCCCCCATTTCATGGGGGCGAGGAAACGCTGCCATCAGCCGTGCAACCGATCCTCTGGCCAAACCGTTGTGGCGATGCGAGGAATGAGGGGTGCACAAATTGTCGAACATGCTCAATCGGCGACCGTCGCTGTGGGTCTGGGTCGCGCTCGGCATCGCGGCGTTCGCCCTGATGCCAGCCGTCGCCTTCGCCGCCGAGAAGAAAGGCATGTCCTCGGAAGGCATTTTCGTCGCCGAGCTGATCCTGCTCCTGGTTGTCGGCCGCGGCATCGGCGAGGTGCTTGAAGCGCTCGGACAGCCGGCGGTCATGGGGCAGCTGATCGGCGGCATCATGCTCGGCCCTTCGCTCCTCGGCTGGGTCTGGCCTGAGGCCGAGCGGCTGATCTTCGCTGACGATCCATCGCAGAAGTCGATGATCAACGCCATCGCCCAGCTCGGCGTGCTGATGCTTCTGTTGCTGACCGGCATGGAGACCGATCTGCGGCTCGTGCGCCGCGTAGGCCGCGCCTGCTTTTCCATCTCGGCCGCCGGCGTCGCGGTGCCGTTCGGGCTCGGCTTCGCAGCCGCCCATTTCATGCCGGACACGCTGCTTGCCACGGGCGGCGAGCGCATCGTCGCCGGACTATTCCTCGGAACTGCGCTCTCCATCTCCTCCGTCAAGATCGTCGCCATGGTGGTGCGCGACATGAACTTCATGCGCCGCAACCTCGGCCAGATCATCGTCTCTTCGGCCATCATCGAGGACACGATCGGTTGGGTCATCATCGCCATCACCATCGGCATCGCCACCAAGGGGCGCGTCGAGATCGGCAGCCTGGCCTTCACCGTCCTCGGCGTTGCCGCCTTCATGGTGTTTTCGTTCACGCTCGGGCGCCGCATCGTCTTCGACGCCATCCGCTGGACCAACGACACATTCCGCTCGGAATATGCGGTCGTCACCGTCATCCTCGCCATCATGGGCGCCATGGCGCTGATCACCGACCTGATCGGCGTGCACACCGTGCTGGGCGCCTTCGTCGCCGGCATATTGGTGGGTGAATCGCCGATCCTGTCGCGTCACATCGAAGGGCAATTGCGGGGCATCATCACCGCGCTTTTCATGCCGGTGTTCTTCGGCGTTGCCGGCCTCTCCGCCGACCTCACCGTGCTGACCGACCCGCTGCTGGCGCTGCTCACCGTCGCTTTGGTCGTCATCGCCTCGATCGGCAAATTCGGCGGCGCCTTCATCGGCGCGGAGCTCGCCGGCATGACCCGCGCCGAGGGCATTGCGGTCGGTTGCGGCATGAACGCGCGCGGCTCCACCGAGGTCATTGTCGCTTCGATCGGCCTGTCGATGGGGGTGCTCTCGCACAACCTCTTCACCATGATCGTCACCATGGCGGTCATCACCACCTTGGCCATGCCGCCGACATTGCGCTGGGCGCTGCGCCGGCTGCCGATGGGCGAGCAGGAAAAGAAGCGCCTGGAACGCGAGGAGATGGATCAGCGCGGTTTCGTCGCCAATCTGGAGCGGCTTCTGGTCGTGGTCGACGAAGGCGTCGTCGGGCGCTTCGCCGCCTATCTGGCCGGCGTCATCGGCGCCGGCAAGCCGACGACGGTGCTGCATTCTAGCGGCGAGATCGACGCCGAGCCGACCGAGGGGCTGCATCTCGACGAGATCGAGAAGGGGGCCGAGGACAGCCGCGAAGCGGCGAAAAAGAGCGACGAAGCGCCGGTGCGCGAAACACCGGTCACCCGGCGCCAGCATGGCGAGCTTTCGGCCGAGGCGGTCGCCAGGGAGGCCCGCAAGGGCTACGGGATGCTGCTGGTCGGCCTCGGCCGCGCCGTCACCGCCAAGGGCGCCTTCTCGCACCGCCTGAACGAAGTCGCCGGCGCCTTCGACGGGCCGCTTTGCCTGGTCCTGAAGCCGGCGAGCGCCGGTCGCCAGATGCCGCAACTCGGCCCGGGATCCGGCAAGATACTGGTGCCCGTCAACGGCACGGCGGTTGCCCGTCGCGGCGCTGAGCTGGCGCTGGCGATAGCCGCCGTCACCGGCGCCCCGGTCAAGATGCTCTATGTCGCGCGCACCGGCCGCGAGGAGCCGCGCGACACCGTCTCGCATCGACGCCGCGAGGCGGTTTTGAAGGACATCGTCGCGCTTGCCGACCGATATGGCGTCGAGATCGAGACTGCCATCAGAAGCCGGGCGGCAGCCGCCGACGCCATCGCCCGCCAGGCCGGGCGCAACGCAGCGCTGATCGTCATGGGCGTGTCGCGGAGGCAGGGCGAGGAACTCATCTTCGGCGAGACGACGACGGGCGTCCTGCGACGCGGCCCGTGCCCGGTGGTGCTGATCTCCGACGAGCGGGTGAAACGCGACGAGAACGACCGTGAGGCCGTGCGCACGGGCACGGGGACCGGTTGAGGCCGATCGCCCCCTAGCTCGATTCCTCACGCCATCTGCAGCTTCTGCCGGCTGGGTTGCGGCGGGAAGGCGATCGCGATGCCGGCCGCGCCCAGCCCGATCAGCGCCGAGCCGATGAACAGCCAATGGTAGCTCGCGGTGGCGTCGTAGATCATGCCGCCGGCAAGCGGGCCGAGCGACATGCCGAGGCTGGAGAGCAGCGTCGCGGCGCCCAGCACCGTGCCGATGATGCGCAGGCCGAAATATTCGCGCGCCAGCACCGCGTAGAGCGGCATCACGCCGCCATAGGTGGCGCCGAAGACGACGGCCAGGAGGTAGAACTGCTCGATCCGGCCGACGGCGAGATAGGCGGCGATCACCAGCCCCTGGATGGCAAGCCCGGCGACCAGCACCGGTTTCACGCCAAGCCGGTCGCCGAGCACGCCGTAGAGCACGCGTCCGCCAAGGCCGGCCAGGCCCTCGACGCTGTAGATCGATACGGCCGCCATCGGCGCGATACCGCAGGACATGGCATAGCTCACCATGTGGAAGATCGGGCCCGAATGCGCCGCGCAGCAGGCGAAGAAGGTGAGGCCCAGCACGATGAATTGCGGCGAGCGCAGCGCCTGGCCGACGCTCATGCCGGGATCGTCGGCGGCGGGCGCCGGCGTGCCGTCGCTTGCCACGGCCGCCGCCGGCGGCTGGCGCACCAGCAGGACGGCGGGCAAAAGCAGCACCCAGGCCATGACGCCGATATCGAACATGGCGGTGCGCCAGTCATAGGCGGTGATCAGCCAGCGGGCGAAGGGCGAGATGGTCATCGGCGCGACGCCCATGCCGGCCGAGACCAGCGACACGGCGAGGCTGCGGTTGGTGTCGAACCAGGCGGTGGTGAGCGCGATCATCGGCGCGAAGAAGGCGCTTGCCGCAAGGCCCACGATGATGCCGTAGCTGAGCTGGAAGACGATGAGCGAATTGGCCCGGCTCGCCACCACCAGCGACAGGCCGAGCAGCACGGCGCCCGCAAGCACCACGGGCCGCGCGCCGACCCGGTCATAGATCGTGCCCCAGGCGAAGCCGCCGAGGCCCATCACCAGGAAGTTCAAGGTCATGGCGCTGGAGATACCGGTGCGCGACCAGTTGGTGTCGAGCGACATCGGCTCCAGAAAGATCGCCAGCGAGAACATGGCGCCGAGCGCCACGCAGGTCATCAGCGCGCCGGCCGCGACGATGACCCAACGATAGGAATGGTTCATGGTTCTGCTCCCATGCCGTAAGGCATCCTGTTTGATGTGGCGCGGTTTTTCCAGTCCACCGGGCCATTTGCGTCCGAAGGACGCCGGGGCGGCAGCCGATCCTACAAATCCGGTTGCATTTTTTATCTGGTTTTTGGGCGCGTCGTTATTTGCCGTCGACGCTCCGCGGCCGGCCTTTCAGTGTCAGCAGTCTGCGGCGCTCCACATTGACCGCGTTGCAGGCCCTTCTAGATTGAGCCGCAGAAACCAGCAGGAGCACCCCATGGAACTTTATCGCGGCCGGCTCATCGACCACATCCAGCTCGTGGTGCGCGACCTTGCGGCCAGCCGGCGTTTTTACGGCGCCCTGTTCGAGGTGCTGGGCGTTCCGATCGGCGGCGAGGCGCAGGATTATTTCTGGGCCGACGAATTGTTCGTCTCCAGCGCCGACAGCCGCGCCGCGCTCGGCGTGCTCACCGGCCGCCATCATCTCGCCTTCCAGGCGAAGGACCGCGCCATGGTCGACGCCTTCTACAAGGCCGGGCTCGCCGCCGGCGGCAAGGACAATGGCGGGCCGGGCGAGCGCCATTACCATCCCGGCTACTATGCCTGCTTCCTGCTCGACCCCGACGGCAACAACATCGAGGCGGTGTTCCACGGCGAGGCCAGGCGAAGCGCCGCGGCGGTGGAGATCAGCTTCTAGCGAGCGGCGGGCCGTCCCAGCCTGCCAGCTCGAGCCCCCCACGTATTCTCTCGCGGTCCTCGGATCGCTCCATGCGCGTTTCCTCGATGATTTGCGCGATGGTGAGGGCGGGCTCCAGGGCGCGTCCTTCACGCACGCAGGCCACGGCCTTCCCGGCGTCGCCGGCCAGGGCGTGGCACGTTGCCAGTCTCGCCCATTGCCAAGCGCTTTTGCGAGGCAGGCAAGAGAAAGAGGCGGCCGCTTCGCGGTAGCGGCCGAGGATCAGCAAGGCTTCGCCCCGGTCGTAATAGTACCAGGTCGGATGCATCGGATTGAGCTGGATGGCCTTGTCGAGCAGGGCCAGCCCGGCCTCGCCGTCGCCACGCAGCGCCCGGAAGAAGCCGGTTTGGGCGAGCGTGTCCGCATCGTAGGGATTGAGGTCCAGCGCGCGGGCGAAGTGCTTCTCGACTGCGTCGTATTCGTCACGGCCGCGATAGAGAAGCGTCAGCGCCAGCATGCGGTGGCAGCGCGCCTCGTCCGGGCTGAGCGCGATCGCGTGCAGCGCCCGATCGCGTGCCTGGTCGAGCACGACGCGCGGCGCGTCGTTGTAGCCGCCGATAATCACTTCGGCGAGAGCCAGATAGGCATGCGCCAGCCCTGATTGCGGATCCAGCTCGATCGCCTTGAGGAAATGCTCGCGCGCATCCTGGTTGACCCGTTCGCCATAGCTGCGCAGCAGCTCCTTCCCCCGCAGGAAATGCAGATAGGCTTCGACATTGGCCGCGGCCGCAGGCAGGCCGCGCCGCATCACCGCGCTTTCGATATTGGCGACCAGCGCCGTCACGATCCGCTGCGCCACCATCGTCTGGAAAGCGAAGATATCGGCCGGGGCAAAAGTGAAGCTCTGCGACCAGACGCGCCGGCCGGATGCCGTCTCGGTCAGAACCACGCGCGCGCCGTATTCCGTCCCGGCGGTTTCGACGCGGCCTTCGGCGATATAGTCCGCGCCGAGCCGCTCCGCCGTCGCCCGGATGTCCTCGCGCGAATGCTCGGCCAGGGCGAAAGCCGAATGGCGCGCCAGCACGGCGACGGTCTTGAAATATGAAAGCGCGTTGGTGATTTCCTCGACGGCGCCATCGAACAATGCCTTGGCGGTGGCGTCGGCAGGGTCCACGTCAAACGGCAGCACCGCCACCGTAGGCTCCGCCCGCGCCGCGGCCGCCGCCGGAGGCTGCGCGGCCTCAGTCTCGGGAAGCTGGAACAGGTAGCCCCGGCGCGGCACCGTGCGGATCAGCGCCTGCGCCTCGTCTCCGATCGATTTGCGCGCGTCGCGGATCGACTGGGTGAGCGAGTCCTCGGTGACGATGATGCCCGGCCAGACTGCCTGCATCAGTTCGTCCTTGCTCAGCACCCGTCCCGGATTGCGCGTCAGGAAGGCGAGCAGTTCCAGGGTTTTTGGCCGGACGGGCACAATGTCGCCGTCGCGCCGGAGCGTACCCCGGTCAAGATCGAGAACAGCGCCGCCAATCCGTAGCGCCAAGCCCTTGCCCCATCGACACGCCTGATTGCGCAGGGTTCATTGGGAGGGCAAATGCCGGCAAGGTCAAGCCCGAAACATGCCGAGCAGGCCAAGCCACGAACGGCGGCGTGCGGCGCTCGGTTCGACGCGAGCCTCGCCTGGCGCGGTCTCGGTGGGCGGCAGCAGGTAAAGCCAGGCCAGCATCTCGTTGGCTTCGCCGCAGCAGGGGCCCGCTATGCCCGCGGAAAGCATGCTCAGCGCTTCACCCCGCGACAGCGACGTCGGTGCAAATGATGTGTCAGTCCTCGCATGCATGATCCACCTCCGTGGCTGGCGCCATGTGCCGCCATGAACGCCATCATCGTCCCGAGGGCCTTCGTTTGTCCTGAAACAATCCTGATTTTTCGCTGAATTCGGCCGGCTAGAGCGTTTCACCGTTTCAACGGAGAACCGCTCTATCTCCTTGTTTTTACGCAATTCCGGACAGAAAACCGCTCACACTTTTCTTGGAATTGCTCTAGCGGCGCCACAAGGGTTTTGCGAGTTCGTCGCGCACCTGGTCCATCGTCAGGCCGATATCGCCTATGAGATGCGGCGTGTCGCGCGCCTTGGTCGCAAGCTCCTCACGAAACCGCGCCCGCTCTCCCCATGCTGATAGCAGGCCGAACAGGCCGGGCCGCTGCTCGGCCAGATCGGCGCCCGTCGGCGGCTCGCTAAGATCGAGCCGCACGGCGCCATAGAACCCAGATATCGTGTCCAGCATCGTTTTCATGGTCGGCTCCCTCCTTTGAAACGCTGCCCTTTGAAAAGGCATGCGGGGAGCCTGAACCTTCGCCCTCCGCCGAACCATCGGCCGCATGCAGTGTTTTGGGTCCTGCATTTGTAGTATTTTGATGGTTCTACGGTTGAACGCGTCTATGCCCACTGGCAGGACAAGCCATGAACCGCATCGTGACGACCTCGGAGGTGTTGTCGGACCGCGAGCGCGCGGTGGCGGAGAGGTTCGCCGCCGGCATGACCTATCGCGAGATCGGCGAGGCGCTGTTCATCGCGCCGTCCACCGTGCGCACCCATCTCGCCGCGATTTATGAAAAGCTAGGCGTGCGCAGCAAGGTCGCGCTCGCCATGCATATCAACGCCATCGCAGCCGCGCCGGCCATGTCACCGAACGGGCCGGAAGCTTCGCCGGTGCTCGCGATGTTCCCAATCGAATGCCTGAGTGCCGACGAGCAATGGCGCCGTTTTGCCGACGGCCTTTCGTCGGACATTACCGTCGATCTTGCGCGCTACGCGGACCTCCCGGTCGTTGCCTTCCACACCATGAAGGCTCTTGGCAGCAGGCCGGCCGATTTCGCCGCCGACGGCAAGGCGTTGGGCGCTGCCTATATCCTGTCTGGTCAATTGCGAGCGGTCGGCCAACGGGTACGGCTTACGATGGAACTCGCGGACGCAGGGACCGGCGTCAGCCTGTGGAGCGAGCGCTTCGACCGGTCCGTGGAGGACATCTTCGCGCTGCAGGACAGCTTGACCGAAAGCGTCATCAACGTGCTCGCCGGCTGTTTCGGAACGATCGCCACGGTCGGCCGCAATGCGATCCGCCGCAAGCCGCCGGCTAGCCTGCGCGCCTACGACTGCTATCTGTTGGGTGTCGAGCAGCACAACACCTTCAGCCGCAGCGGCAACAGGGAGGCCATCCGACTGTTTTCGCGTGCGCTCGAGCTTGACCCGACCTTGGTGCGGGCCTGGACCGAGCTCGCGTACGCATATTCGATCGAGGCCGGTAACGGCTTCGGCGACGATCTGAACGCCTCGATCGCCAAATGGCGCTGGGCGGCCGAGAATGCCCTGCGGCTCGACCCGAGCGACAGCACTGCGCACAACTGCTTCGGCGATCTCATGGGCTGCCTCGGCGATCTGGAGGCAGCTGAAAGAGCGCACCGGCGCGCCTTCGAATGCGGTTCAAATCATGCCGACACACTGGCGCTGCTTGCCGGCAGCAAGGCGCTGGTCGCGGGCGATCCGGCCGAAGCGATCCCGCTCATCGAGCGCGCCATGCGCCTCAACCCGCTTGCCCCGCCATGGTATTTCGGCATGCAGGGGCGGGTCCTGTTCACGGCCGGCAAGTACCGGGAAGCCATAGCCGCACTGCGACGGAGCACGCCGGATTCTCCGCACGTGCTGATATTTCTGATGCTCGCCCATGCGAGGGAGGGCGAGGGGGCCGAGGCGGCCGCCATCGCGGGCAGGTTGCGCACGGAATTTCCAGGCTTCTCGGTGGACGGTTTCATTGCGGGCTATCCCGTCACCAATCCGGACGCCGTGCGCGCTATCCGCGACGCGGCGAAGCTGGTGGCGATCCGCTAGCCGCCGCCCAGAAACGCCGCGATCAGCTTCAGCATGTTGCCGTCCTGCCCGAACTCTTTCCTGTCGAAGTCGCGGCTGCCCTGGCGCTGCGCCTTGGAGAGCTGGTCGAGATAGGCCGTCAGTTCCGCCCTGACCTTCTTGCAGCCGGGATCGTTCTCGGCGGTGAGGCCGGTGCTGAAGGCGACGATCTTCTCGACCATGTCGACGATGCCGGCGCCATGCACCTTCTCATGCGCGATCAGGCCGGCCGCGAACCTGTCCCAGCGCGCCTGCAGGGCGGGGTCCAGCTTTCCGGCCGGCTTCGGCAGCGTGTAGGTGATGATCAGCTTCGGCCGCGCCGACTTCAGCACGCAGGCGCTGCCTTGCGGCTGGTAGTCGCGCTGCCAGGTCAGCTTGAAGAACGTGTGCGCAATGACGCGACGCCCGCCGCCGGCCGCGCCGACCAGCGGACCCTTCTCGCCGATCGAGAGATAGAGCTGCTCCGCGCCTTGGCCCGAGACGGCATAGGTCTCGATCTTCTCGATGGGCTTCCAGTCCGCCCGGGCAGGGGAGGCAAGCAGCAAGGCGCAAAGCAGGATAGCGAATTTCATGAGGGACTCGGATGTTTCCGTCCGTGAGGTGCATAGCGGTTGTCTCGTGCGAGATCAAAGCGCGCGGCCAATCCCGTCCTTCGAGGAAGGCGATTACGGGCCGCCGCGCCGGAACCCGCTCCGCCCGTCAGCCGTTTCCTTTGGCCAATCATCCCGACCTGTGAGGGAGGACAAGATGACCCGCAGCGAGATCATTTCCGTGCTTGGACCGGTCGACGAGGCCGTCATCGCCGACATCGCGCTCACCGGGGCCAGCCTCGAGGAACTGCGCGAGGCCTTCGCCTGGATCGGCGCCGACGAGGCGCTGGTGAATGAGGGCCATGCCATGCCTGGCGCCCGCGTGGCGCGACTGATCGAGATCCTCGAACCGCCCGACGACGAGCCCGAGGCGCCGCGCGCGGCGGACTAGGGCGCGGGCGCCCTGACATGGGTGAAGCACAGGTGCTTCTCCCTACCTGCCCCTCTGCCCCCATCCCTCATAGCTTTTGCCGCTTTGGCGGCGGCACAAGCAGCGGACCCGCTGGAAGTAGCAGCACTGGAAGTAGCAGCACTGGAAGATCTCGCGGTGCTTGATACGGTGATCGAGAGACGTCTCCAGCTAAGCTTTGATGCTTGGCGCTGGCGGCATCTCGCGCGGCTCGAAGCTCAGCCGCTTGACCGTGGCCACAATCGCGGCTGATAGCGCCTCAGCTTCGGACAGCAGGGAAGGACCATCGCGGCCATAGGTGAAATCTTCGCTCGGTAGCACGCCAGGCGGGCAATGCTCCTCGATCGTGGCCCGGATAAGTTGGAGCGCGGCGCGGCAGTCAGGATCGTTCTTGGTCATTCATGGAAACATGCAGAAGGGCTAAAATGTTCCGGGCAGGATGGATCAGTGCAATTTCGCGCCGATCTGTTTGGCGAGCGCTTCAAGAGCCTTCACGTCTTCTGCGTAGGACCGCGCTTGCGCAGGGTAGCGCTCCATCTGTTGGCGATAGAAAGTCAGCCACTTCTGCAAATCGGCAATCGGGAACGCCCCTCGCCATATGCCCTTCTCAAGCGTGAATGTGTCCGTCGCCGAATCGTAGGTCGCTGTCGTCTTCATGGAGGGGCGTTATAGGTTCACATCCCTGAAACAAAAGCCGCGTCCCCGGCGTTTGCGAATGCAAACTCGCAAGGTGCGTCATTGCCATCCACCTCGATCAAGAAGACTGAGTACGATCAGGCCAGCAGGATCCTCTCTGTGTGGTTCGTGGCTAGCGGCAAGCGCTACGATTTTGAGGGGGTGCCGCCTGAGACCTACGCAGCTTTCCGATCGGCATTCGTCAAGGGTCGCTTTTTCAACGACCACATTCGAAATCATTTCCCGTATCGCCGCGTTCCGGACTAAGCGTCCATATCAGGCAGGCTTACGCAATGACCCCTTTAACATTTGTGGGCGCGGCCTCATCCCGTCGTGTGCACATGATTGGTCGCTCGGTCCTGGCGGGTCCGAGCCCAACCACCTTTCACCCGCTGGCTTCGGCTGGCGGGTTTTTTGTTTCGCGCTCTCGCGGAATGTAAAGAGCCTCTCCTGATGGCACCTTTGCTGCGAACTGGAGCGTGAACAGAAGCCGATTTCTGTCATCCGTCACATTCATGATCCAAGGGGTCATATGCTCCCAGAACGATCGCTTGCTGTCGTTTATCATCTCGCCGGCGGCGCGCACTGCTTCCTGGCGCGCGGCATCCAGATCGGGGAGATCGACGCCCTCATCATCGGGGTTGAATTCGCCGTTGTGGACGTGGAAATGAAAAGTGGGCATTCCGCTGGCCTTGTTGAACAGTGGAATAACTCTCGCCTCACGACTTTGTTTCGCGGTCGTTGCGGCTTGACAGTAGCGCAGGCCAGTTTCGCCGCCTTGGAGGACCATCCTAGGTCGCGGGCAGGAATATTATCCGCGTCAGGCGTCTAACTCCAGCGACTCATGATCGTCCTGGAACTCGTGCCACATGACCTGTCTGATGTCTTGGCAGTCGACGACCTGGCCGCACGTCTCGCAGCGATAGAAATCCGAATTCCGAATGGAGCCGGCGGGCGGTGCACTGTCACCCCTTTCGGCGGACCGAGCTCGGAAAGCCTCGTCATCCTCGAAGCTTCCTTGCCTCGCGCTCCAACGTCTTTCTATCGTTGCCGTGCTCGCCGATCAGTTCACGCACCTGCTCGGGCGTGATGCGATGCTGTTTAGCGAAGTAGCGGACTTCGTAATCCTCATCCGCCGAAACACGGTCGCGGTCCCTGAAATCGCGCTTGGTTTTGTCGTCTGCCATAGCTGTTCCTCCTGGTGAGAGAGAACAGAGTTCCGCACCGAATGTTCCCATTAGCTGCAGCTAACGGAACTGAAACGACCCTGCGCTATTGAATCAAACTTGAGTGATGCGTTGGGGCTCTCATGCGTAAGCCGGTCCGGCTGTCCTTCATTCGCCCGATGGAACCTGAGCTTGTCGAGCAACCACCAAAGGGAGACGGCTGGAGCCATGAGGTGAAGTTCGACGGCTACAGATCGCAGCTCGTCAAGGACGATGAAGGCGTCCGAGTGTTCACAAAGTCGGGTATCGATTGGACTGCGAAGTACAAGTCGATCGCCAAGGAAGCCGAGACCCTGGAGGCAGAGAGCTTCATTATCGAAGGCGAGATGATTGTGCTCAACGAAAAAGGCCTGTCCGACTTCCATGCGCTGCGCTCGGCCATCACACAGCGGCCCCAGGCCCTCTATTTCGTCGCGTTCGACCTCCTGCATCTGAACGGCCATGACTTGCGCGACATGGCCCTGAAAGATCGCAGGGAGGTGCTACAAGCGCTTATCCCGGCAGGCGGGCATATCCAGTTCTCGGAGGCTCTGCCGGGCACTGGCGACGCCGTTTACCACCTCGCATGCGAGGCCAACCTGGAAGGCATCGTTTCGAAGCGCCTCGACAGTGTCTATCGCTCTGGCGCGACCATGAACTGGCGGAAAATCAAGTGCTACGTCGAAGCCGAAATGGACATCATTGGCGTCCAGCGTGAGGCGGGGAAGCCTTCCATGGTGCTGATGGCCGACAAGGGCCGTTATATGGGCGGTGCGTTTGTCACTTTCAAAGCCGATAAACGACAGGCTCTCTGGGATCGCGTGCAGGGCAAGATTGGTGCTCCGCCTCCAAAGGGATTGGCAAAGCAGAAGGCGGAATGGCTGAAGCCGGGCCTGGTCGGACGGGTGAAGTTCCTCAAGGGCGAGGAGACGTTGCGTCATGCCTCGCTGAAGGATTTTCACGAAAAGTAGGTGGAGTTACTGCGATGCCAGTTCGCCAGAAGGCACAGGACGCCGGAATTTTCGAGCCTCAAGAATTGGAGTTCCTGGCAAGGGTGTTCCACCGCCTGAAAACTGAGGAGCAGACTGCCGATGAACGTGAGGCTCTGGCGTCACGAATCCTCGCCAACTTCATGGCCGGCATCGAGGATGAGGAGGAGCTTGTTTCGCTGTCACGGCTGCCTCTGGGCCGCTCACACATGTCGTAGGCGGCATCGCGGTCGTTGCTTCTGAGTCGCGCCAGCTGTTGCCGCCAAGCTACAGCCTGTTAGCCGAGATTCCATTAGAAAAGGCTTGTGCGGGGTTTCCTGGGTTTCGGGCGGACCATCCGGGGAAAGGGGCGCACAGCAGTTTGAGGGAAGATGACCCGCCGGCTCAGGTCGGCGGGTTTTTCTTTCGAGCGACGGCTCTCATTGGAGATCGCCCCTCAGATCGGTCGCGGGTCAAGGAGCGGTCCGCCATCCGCCGGCGCCACGTTCTATTGTCGGCAGTGATCTGGCCTTTCGGATCCACTATCGAAGCGCGCCCGTCCGGCGCAAAGACAATTCCCCCAGCCTCCAAAGCCAGCCGCACAGCACGCACACTGCTAGGCCGGGTGTTCTTTAGCCCGTTTTCGATTCCGCTGATCGTTGCTTCGCTGAGGTCGGCCTTGGAAGCAAGTCGCACCCGCGACCATTTCAGGAGGGCGCGGGCGAGTCTGACCTGTTCTGCCGAGAGTTCATGTCGACTGTCCATAAGTTTGGAACATTCAATCTCGCTAAAATGTTCCGGGTGGGACCGATTTTTGCAACGAAGCACGTGCCGGCGCGGCTGCCAGGTTTTATCCAACATCTGACATCGCGGCCTTGGTGATGTCACGCCCCGGGGAGATAAGCTCCGGCGCCCTGACAAGGGTCAAGCATGGGTGCTTCTCCCTACTTGCCCCTCCAACACCTCCCGTCATAGGTTTTGCCGCTTTGGCGGGAGGAAAAGCGTTTGGAGACCAATGTCGTCATTGTCGGCGCCGGCCCTGCCGGGCTCGCCGTCGCGGCCTGCCTTAAACAGACGGGCGTCGATTTCCTGATTCTCGAAAAGGCTGATGAGGTTGCGCCGTCCTGGCGGCGGCATTACCGGCGGCTGCATCTGCACACGGTGAAATCCTTCTCCTCGCTGCCTTTCGTGCCGTTCCCGAAAAGCCATCCCCGCTACGTTCCGCGCGAAAAGGTGGTGGCCTATCTCGATGCCTATGCCGAGCGCTTCGGCCTTGAGCCGCGCTTCGGCGTCACGGTCAAATCCATCCGCCGCGAGGGCGAAAGATTCCAGGTCGAGACGGACGCCGGCGCGATCAGCGCCAGGAAGGTCGTCGTCGCCACCGGCAACAACGCCCAGCCGATTATGCCGGATTTCCCGGGCATCGAGGATTTCAAGGGCAAGGTGCTGCACAGCGCCACCTACACCGAAGCGGAGCCCTATGGCGGCAAGGACGTGCTGGTCATCGGCATGGGCAATACGGGCGCGGAGATCGCGCTCGATCTCGCCGAAAGCGGCGCTCGTCCCACCATCTCAGTGCGCAACGGCGTCCACATCGTGCCGCGCCAGCTGTTCGGCGTGCCGATCCAGATGGTGGGCATCGCCAGCCGGACCATGCCGCGGTCGGTCAATGACTGGATGTTCCCGAAAATCCTCGACCTCGCGCTGGGCCGGCTGGGGCGATACGGCATCGTGCGGCCAAAGCAAGGCATCCTGCAAGGCATCGAGGCCGGCCGCATCCCGGTGATCGATATCGGCACCGTGGCGGCGATCAAGCAGGGCCGGATCGGCATCGCGCCGGACATCGCAAGCTTCACCGGAGACGGCGCCACATTCGTCGATGGCGTGGAGAAGAAATTCGACGCGGCCATTTTCGCCACCGGCTACCGTCCGGCCTATGACGCCTTCCTGCCGACGGAGTTCAGGCCGGACAAGAGCGGCGTCAACGCGCGGGCGAGCGAGCTGGGCGTCTATCTCGTCGGCTTCTACAACCCCGTCACCGGCCTGCTGCGCGAGATCGGCATCGAGGCGCTGGCAGTGGCGAAGGATATTGCGGGGCGGTGAGGAGGCGGCGGCAAACGTGATAGGCCGAGTTCCTTCGCCCCCCTCTTTGTCCTGCCGGACATCTCCCCCTCAAGGGGGGAGATTAGACTTCGCCTCGACCTTCGCTAATCTCCGGCGCCGCGAGATGACCGCCGTCTCTGAAGCTGCCAATCTCCCCCTTGAGGGGGAGATGCCCGGCAGGGCAGAGAGGGGGCCCCGCGCCGACCTTGCTGAATCATGAATCGGGTGGCGCTAGTTTCTTCCCGCATGCGAAGCCACCTTACCAACCGGGGACCCGCGCCATGCTCACGCTCTACGATTATCTCCCGTCGCAAAACGCCTGGAAGATCCGCGTCCTGCTCGGCCTGCTCGGTATCGCCTACGAAACTCGCATGGTCTCGATCTTCGAGGGCGAGAGCCGAACTGAAGCCTTCCTCAAGCTCAACCCGGCGGGTGCCGTTCCGGTGCTCGCCGTGGAGAATGGCCAGGCGATCGCCGAGTCCAACGCAATCCTCACCCTCGTCGCCGAGGGCACGCCCTATCTGCCGGCGGATCGGCTTGCCCGCGCCAAGGTCATGCAGTGGCTGTTCTTCGAGCAGTATTATGTCGAGCCGGTCATCGGCTCGCTGCGCTTCTGGACGCTGACCGGCAGGCTGGAGCGCAACCAAGCTCTGGTTGCCGGCAAGCGCGAGGCGGGTGTGCGAGCGCTTGGCGCGCTGGAGCGCAGCTTGGCCGACATGCCTTTCCTGGTCGGCGATACGCTCACCATCGCCGACATCGCGGTCTATGCCTACAGCCACCGCGCCGAGGATTGCGGGTTCTTCCTCGCCGATTATCCGGCGGTCGAAGCCTGGGTGGAGAGGGTGGGCGAGGCGATCGGGCCTGGCTATCCGGTGCATCCCTACAGCATCGATCCGCATTCGGGCGGGTGAGCCGCAGGAACACGGCGGCGGGCAGGGCGTTTCCCAATGGCATTCCAACCAGAGCCATGGAGGCCCGCAATGGTCCGCACCCTTGCCATCGCAATCCTCGCCACCGGCATCATGAGCCTGCCCGCCGTGGCGGCCGAAAAATATTGGGTCGCCAGGGACGCGGTCTCCAAGCAGTGCGAGATCGTGCCGAAGAAGCCGGATGGCACGCTTGTCGTGGATCTCGGCAAGAAGACATACCCAAGCGAGGGGGAGGCTAGGAAAGCGATGGAGGCTAGGGCGGATTGCAAGAACAAGTAGGGCGTTGAGAACCGCGCCTACCGGTCCACCAGCGACATCGTGCGCTCGTTATACCTTGGCCCGGACACCTTGTCGGGCGTCAGCGCCATGTCGAGCCCCAGTATTTCGGTCGCGTCGAGCGTGATGTCCGCCGCCGCGACATTTTCCTCCAGATAGGTCCGCCGCTTGGTGCCGGGGATTGGCACGATGTCGATGCCGAAATCCGGCCCCTTGGCGAGAAGCCAGGCGATCGCGATCTGGCCGGGCTTCACGCCTTTTGCCGCGGCAATGTCGCGCACAGCGGCGGCGGCCGCGACATTCAAGTCGAAATTCTCGCCCTGGTAGCGCGGGTCGCCGCGGCGGAAATCGCCCTCAGGATAGTCTTCCGCGCGCTTGACGTCTCCGGCCAGGAAGCCGCGGCCGAGCGGCGCGAAGGGCACCAGGCCGATTCCCAGCTCCTTCAGCGCCGGGATGATCTCGGGCTCGAGATTGCGCTCCCAGAGCGAATATTCGCTCTGCAGCGCCGAGACCGGGTGCACGGCATGCGCGCGGCGGATGTTGGCAATGCCCGCTTCCGACAGGCCGAAGAAGCGCACCTTGCCCTCGGCCACCAGCTCGCCGACCGTGCCCGCGACATCCTCCATCGGCACCGCGGGATCGACACGGTGCTGGTAAAGCAGATCGACGCGGTCGGTGGCGAGCCGCTTGAGCGAAGCCTCCACCACCTCCCGTATATGGTCGGGTCGGCTGTCGGTGCCGGACTGCTTCCCGTCGACGATGCGGAAGCCGAACTTGGTCGCGATCGTCACCTTGTCGCGCCGGCCTTGCAGCGCGCGCCCAAGCAGTTCCTCGTTGACGAACGGACCGTAGACCTCGGCCGTGTCGAGAAAGGTGCAGCCGAGCTCGATCGCCCGGTGGATCGTCGCGATCGATTCCGCCTCGTCGGCCGGCCCGTAGGCCTGGCTCATGCCCATGCAGCCGAGGCCGATGGCCGAGACTTCGAGCCCCTGGCTGCCGAGTTTGTGTTTGCCGAGGCTCATATGTCCTTGTCTCCCGCGAAAAATCAGCGCTCGCGAAATTATAGGGCCGGGACAGGAGACGTCCAGCGCCGGGCCGGCAGCGCTTGATCCAGGTCAAGGAAAGCCGCAAGTGGGTATCGTATCGTTGGTCCGTCTTGGGAAGGACACAAGGCGGGCGGGTGGTTCCGGCCGACGCCACTCCCTCGGGGACGCACGGAACCACCCACACCGCCATCTGGCGGTCAATGGCAAACACTGTAACGCGTCGCCCGAACTCGCTTTCGGCGCGACGCGCTTTTTTCATGCATCCCAAGTCCACGCCGCGCCCGTCTCAACCATAGGGCGACCGGCACTGCTGGCGAGGTCCTTCATAGGGCTGGTAGCTATTGTCCCACGCGCGGTAGGAGCGGTAGCGGTCAAAGCACCAGCGCACATGGGCGGCCGCCAGGCGCGCCGCGGGGGGCGGGGGTGGCGCGACCGTGGCGGCCGCCACGCCGGCCGCGAAGGCGGCGGCCGGGAACCAGTAGCCATTGTAGTAGCGGTAGCCGGGCCGCACGCGCCAATAGCCGCGGTAACCATTGTAGTAATAGACGCCGCCGACGACGTAGAAGCCGCGCCGGTACCAGACCGGCGTCGCCTGGCTCGTTACCGATGCCTGGCCCGGGGCGGGCACCACCGGAACGGCCTCGGCCGGCGAGGCCAGCACCGATGCGCCGAGCATCAGGCCGCAAATGGCCGTCGCTATCCATTTCATCGTCTCTCTCCTTTGTTGTGTGTCACCTGGGACCACGGGGGATCACGGGCGCTTCAGCGCCCGCAGTTCGGAAATCGAAAGCGCGCCGTCGCCATCGGTGTCCGCCTGCAAGAGCCGGTCGGGAATGGCGGCCGTGAATTCGTCGCGCGAGATCTTGCCGTCGCCGTTGCGGTCCATGCGGCTCGCCTCGGACTGCAGCCCCGCGAAGCGCGCGGCCTGGATGTCGCGCTTCGCCTTGACCTGCGCCACGGCCGCGCGGATCTCGTCGGGGTCGAGCACGCCGTTGTGGTTGGCGTCCAGCCGGTCGAACATCCGCGCCCGCGCCGCCTGGATCTCGCTGAATTCGAGCTTTCTGTCGCCATTGGTGTCGATGCGCCGGAACGCTTCCCTTGCGCCCTGGTCGGCGGCGAAGGCGCTGCAGCCGCACAGAAGCAGCCCGGCGAGCGCCGTCACAATCTTGGTCATCTGGGTCTCCGCTGTAATCGACGGCCCGCCGCGGACCGTCCTTGCAGCGCGTCCTACGCGCAAGTTCGACGGCTCCTACGCGCCGTCTTCGAATTTTCGGGAGGTCGATGCACGCGCCGCGCCATGGCGGCCGGCAAAAAAATCCGCACGCCGGCGTAGGAGCACGAACCGGGCTGCGTATTGGCCGACAGTCGCCCCCCGCGACGTGACAGTCGAAAGGACCAACCATGAAACACTCAGCAATCCTTGCGGGCCTGCTTCTCGGGCTCGCTCCGCTCTGCGCTGCCGCTGCGCAGGACATGCCCGGCCAGCGCATCCTGCAGCGCCTCGACACCAATGGCGACGGCGCGATCTCGAAGGACGAGATGCTCGCCGCCCGCGAACGCCTCTTCAAAAGGCTCGACCGTAATGGCGATGGCGTCATCGACGAGAACGAGATCGAGACCGCCCGTAAGGCCATCGATGACCGCGCCCTGGCAGCCGAGGCCCGCCTCGGCAATCGCTGGCGGCGCATGGACAGGAATGGCGACGGCAAGGTCACCGAGGACGAGTTCCAGGCCAGCACGCCGCTCTTCGATCTCGCCGACCGCAATGGCGACGGCAGGCTCTCCGCCGACGAGATCGCGGCCATCCGCAAGATCGTGGCTGCTCACGCCAATTGACCAACCTGCCTTCCAGAAAGGAAATGACATGCTTTCAAGACTCAAGCTTCCGCTGCTTTGCCTCGGCGCGATGGTCGTCTGGTCGGCCGCTTCCCCGGCCTCGGCCGAGGAGTGGACGCGCAAGACCGTGCATGGCGGCGAACTGAGCCGCAGCGTCGACCGGGACGGCAATATCTACACCGGTTCGACCACGCGCACCGGACCGAATGGCGGCACCTACACCTCCAACTCAACCTGCAAGGCCGGCGTTGTTGACCGCTGCTCCAGGAGCTATTCTGCCACCGGGCCGAACGGCAAGACCGTTTCAGGTCAGCGCTACAGCGCGGCCGGACCGTTTCGCGGCCGTTCTGTCGGCAGCATCACGGGCCCGAACGGCAATACGGTTCACGGCTTCCGCCGTTGGCGCCGCTGACATCTGGTGGTGGACTTGACGTCGGAATTCGTTTTTCTCCCGAGCCAGATCGTCGCGGATTTCTGCCTCGCCGCCGCAGCCTCGTCGACCGGTGCCCGCCGCCGTGCGGGATGAAGCTGTCGGTGGCGATGAGGAGCTTCTGGCCCGCATCGCCGCGGGCAGCCAGGCGGCTTTGTCCGCGCTCATGGCCCGTCACGGCCGTGGGCTGCGGACATTCGCCGCGCGCTATCTCGGCCATGCCGCCGATGCCGAGGACGTGGTGCAGGAGGTGTTCGTGACCGTCTGGAAACAGGCCGCGCGCTTCGACCCCGGCCGGGCGCGCGCCTCGACATGGCTCTACCGGATCACGGCCAACCGCTGCATCGACCAGCGCCGGCGCCGCGCGCTGCGCAACTTCTTCGGCCTGGACGACATCGCAGAGGAGCCGGCCGCGCCTGAAGCGAATGCCGAGACCGCGACGGCGGCAAGGCAGGAACTGGCGATCGTGCGCGATGGCCTGTCGCGCCTGCCGGAGCGCCAGCGCATGGCGCTGCTTCTGCGGGCGGTGGGCGAGCTTGACATCGCGGCGATCGCCGAGGTGATGGGCGCCAGCGCGGGCTCGGTCGAACAGTTGCTCGTGCGCGGGCGCCGCGCGCTCAGGGATCATTTGGCAGATGCGGCCGCGGGCCGCGAAAGGAAGTCCTCATGACACGCGAGGAACTCGAGAACAACCGGCGCCGCTTCGGCGACGACATCGATGCCTGGCCGGCGGCCTTGAGAGGGCCCGCCCTGGCATTGATGGCGCTTGACGGCGATGCCGACGCCGACGCGGCGCTCGACAGGCTCGTGCGGCAGGCCGCCCTGGTCGAGGGCGACGACCGCGCTGTGGCGCGCAAGGTGCTGGCGCGCATCGATCGCGGCGCGGCGCGTCCTTCGCTGCTGCCGCGCTTCCTCGTCGCGCCGGCCGGCATCGCCGCTTGCGCCGCGGCCTTGCTGGTCATCGCGACAATCGCCGGCTACCAGGTGGCGCGTCTTCAGGACCAGTCGCAGGATTCCGAGCTTCTGGCGCTCGCCGCCGGCGCAAGGCTACCCGACGACGGCGGGCCGCCAATCGCCGGCGATGTGGGTGAGGGGGACGCGCTATGAACGGTCGCTCGTGGATCTGGGCTGCGGTGCTGGTTGTGCTCGCCCTTTCGCTCGCGCTCAACTTCTTCTTCGTCGGCTATGCAGCGCATGGCCTGCGCCAGGCGGCGGTCGGGCGCGGGCTGCTGGCGGAGGTCGCGGGCGCCTACTCGCCAGAGGTGCGCAAGGAGTTCCGCGCGGTCATGCGCGACAACCGCGCCCGCACATTCGAAGCCCTGCGGCAGCTGCGGGCGGCGCGCGCCGACCTGGCTGCGGCCGAGAAGGCGCAGCCTTTCGACGAGGCGGCGGTCAGGCAGGCGATGGCCGCGGTGCGCGCCGCCACCACCAACCTTCAGGCGACGGTGCAGGACTACCTGCTTGCCGCCATGAAGAACGTCAACACGAAGCCGAACGGGTGAGCCATCGCCCCACTCGCGGCACAATTGCCGTGACCTATTCTAGAGCAATTCCAGGAAAAGTGCGTAGCAGTTTTCCGTCCGGAATTGCGTAAATACAAAGGCTTAGAGTAGTTCGGCGATTCCGTGAACGCTGAACCGCTCTGGTGTCGGAACCATGATGACGAACCAATGCGGCACGACCGGCTTGTCCTGATATTGCTCCGGCGCGAGCTCATCGCCGGCCTGCGGGCGATGCGGCGCCGCGATCTCGCCTGGATCGGGCTCGGCGGCGGCGCGCTGCTGGCCTATGCGATCGCCGATATCGTGCTCGCCCTCCATGCCGCGGCGCCGAAATTGCGGGATGACCAGCTGCTGTGGACTCTTGGCCTGCCGCTCACCCTGGTCGTGCTCGGGGCACTCACAGGCAACGCGGTCGCCAGGCTCTGCCTTGAACGGGCTTTCGCGCCCTTCCTCAAGGCGCTGCCGCTTGCGCCCGGACAGCGCCGTCACATGGCCGGCAGGGCGACGCTGGCGATCTTCGCACCGCTGGGCGTCCTGGTTGTCGTTTTGGTCGGCTTCGCCTGCGCCATCATTGGAAAGCCGTTGCCGGCGGCCTGGGGCCTGGGCGCGGCGATCCTGTTTGCCCTGGGCTTCGGCACGGCCGCCCTTTGGCGCCTGCGGCGGCCACGCCTTCTCCTCGATGAGGCGGCGAGCGAGACGGCGCCGGTTGGAAGGCCCTGGCTGCGCCGCCTCGACCGGGCGCGTCCGCGCTGGCTTTCGAGCTGGGCGTGGAAACTGCCGGGCGGCCATTTGCGGCCGTCATGGAAGCTCGCCGCGGCCGGCCCGGTATTGGCGGCCGCGGCCGTCCTTGGCGCATGGGCAAGCCTTGCCGGCCGCACGGCCGGGCCGGCGGCGGTCGCGGGACTGGCGGGCGGCATTCTCGTCTTCATGCTCAGCCTGCGCTGCCAGCCGCTCGGCTCCCCGGTGCTGCGCACGGCGCCCATCGGCTTCACGCGCGTGTGGCTGCGGCTGTTGCAACTGCCGCTGCAATTGTCGCTCGCCTTTTTCCTGTTGCCGGCGGGCGCGGCGCTCGCGGCCGAGCCGTCGGCATGGGCCGTGCCGGTGGCGGGTGGGGTCTGGCTGCTGGTGCTGAACGGCGCCTATGCGGTGTTCGGCGCCTATTTCCTCAACGCGCCCTTTGTCGCCATGCTGAGCTTCGCCAGCGCGCTCGCCTATGCCGGCTATGAAACGCTCGAATATGGACGCACCGTGCTGATCGGCCTGGCGGCGCTGGTGGTTTTCCTGTGGCACCGAACCCGACAAAGGTATCGCAATGGCTGAAGTCCTTACCGTCGAAGCGCTCAGCGCGGGCTATCGCGGGCGCGCCGTGGTGCGCGGCATCGATCTATCGCTCCGCCGGGGCGATATTCTCGGCCTGCTCGGCGCCAATGGTTCGGGCAAGTCGACGCTCATCAGGGCGATCACCGGCCAGATCCCGTTGCTCGGCGGCAGCGTGACGATCGACGGCATCGCGCTTGCCACCGCGCCGGAGCGCGCCAAGGCCGGCTTCGGCCTCGCCATCGAGCCGCATGAATTGCCGGCGCCGCTGTCGGGACGCCAATATATCGAGCTCGTCGCCTCGATCCGCGGCTGCGCGCCCGACGATCTGCCGAGTGCCGATCTGCCGGGCGCCGACCTTGTGGAGCGGCTGGAGCTCGGGCGCTGGATCGACCGCCCGATCGCCGAATATTCGCTCGGCACGCGTGCCAAGGTCGCGATCGTTGCTGCGCTTCTCGGCCGGCCGCCGCTGCTGATTTTCGACGAGACGCTGAACGGCCTCGATCCAGTTGCCGCTTGGGAGGTGAAGCGCGTGATCACCGCGCTTTGCGCGAGCGGCCGCCACGCCGTGATCGTGTCGACCCATGTGGTGGAAGCCGTGCCGGCGCTCTGCAACCGCGCCGTCCTGGTGGCCGACGGAAGCCTGACCCGGAGCTGGGATACGGCGCAACTGGCCGAGGCAGGCAGGGCGCCGGGAGCGTTCGAGGCAAGCGTCATGCAAGCGCTGCGAACGCGGGCCGCTGCCTGATGTCGATCTAAGCCATCGGCAGCATGCGGCGCATGATCAGCGAGGCGTGGCCGCCGACGCCGTGGGCGGCCTCGCGGCGCTCTACCACCTCGAAGCCGTGCTTGCGGTAGAAGGCGATCGCGCGGTCGTTGCCTTCGATCACCTCCAGCGCGATCGAGGGAATGCCGGCATGGGCGGCAAGCACGGCATGCAGAAGGTCGACCGCAAGCCCGCTGCCGAACGCCTGCGGCTCGATATGCAGCCGCTCCAGCGTGACGTCGCCTTTGGCGTCCATCGCCGCCATGGCATAGCCGGCGATCGAGCCGTCGGCGCGTTCGGCGACGAAGGACATCTTGTCCTCGTCTTCGAGTTCTTCCGCGAGCCTGTCCGGCGCATGCCTTTCGTCGGAAAGCCGGGCCACGGTCTCGTCGCCCATGATCGGCGCGTAGGTCCGCCGCCAGGATTGGCCGAGCAGCCGCGATACACCGGCAAGGTCGGTCCTCGTCATCGCCCGGATACGGGTCATGGTCGTGTCCTTGTTTCAATCCGAAGATAGGGCGAAGCTCGGTGCGGGGCCAACCCCCGGGCGCGGAGAGCGCCGATCCTGTCGGCGCCGGTGCCGGGCGTTCAGGCGGATATCACGGGCGGCGGAAAAGATCCTGTGTCCCCCCCGCTCGATAGCCCACTGCCGGACCGAATAGAGACGGCAGCGGGCCATTGACGCGACGGGAGTGCTGTCCCGCCGAGCAGGAGACACTGCTCAACCGCGATTTAAGCCGGCATCGCCAGGCACGCGACTTACGGATTCGTAAGCTCAGTCACGATGACGTTCCCAGGCGCGGCGGCGCCACGCCCCCCTCACGCCGCGCGCGGCTCGGCCGGTCTTCCCGCTTCGCGGATACGTCGGCTGAAGACCATCAACTGCCGCGCCGTGTTGTTGCGCAGGCGGCGCAGGCGCCATTCCAGTCCCGTCTCGGTGGTGATGCGCTTGGCATAGATGCTGGCGCGCAGGGCCCTGGTGTCGGCCGCGACCTTGATCGGATCGTCATAGAAGGCGCAGATCTTGTCGGCCGCCATGCCGGGCGTTTCGAGCCAGGCGGGTATATGCGTTGAGCTGAGGCAATCGACATCGGTTAGCACGCGGTTTATGCCGTCGCCTTGCGCCGGGCAGGTCGTGGCGAACGCATCGCCGATGAAGACTACGCCGTCGCGGCGATGGCCCCGTGTCGTCGTCAGGCTGACCTGCCGCACCTCGACCTCGCTGGCCACGGCGAAGTTGCCGCACCGCTGGGCAATCTCCGGCATCAGGTCCTGAAGCATCTTTTGCGGGTTCTCGCGGAACGCCCGCACCCACGGGTCGGCGACGGTCCGATAGACGAACATGTTCGCCCGCAGCCGCTCGCCGATCCGGAAGATGGTAAGAAAGGCAATGCGATCGGCGACACGCTTTGCGTAGAAGGTGAGGGACTGCAGGCCGAATTCCTGCGGCGTCATCGCCAGATCGAAGCCCATCGACAGCGAATGCGCCTTCGATTCCTCGATGCGCTCGACGCCGATGGCGCGCCGCACCGCCTCACTGTAGCCGGTGGCCACCACCAGAAGCCGCGCGTCGATGACCGAGCCGTCGGTGAGCACCAGGCGCTGCCGGTCCGGCCCGGTCGACACCTCGGCGACCTTGCCTATCGTCAGCGGCACTTCCGGAGGCAGCGCCGCGCGCATGCCGTTGACCAGCGGCGCGTAGGAGAAGGCGTATTCAAAGGTCTGCTTGCGCTCGAACAACTGGCCGAAGCGGAAGACATGGAGATCGGTCATCGGCGTGGAGAGCGATCTGAAGACTGAGCCCAGGCCAAGCTTCTCGAACAGCCGCATCTGTTCGTCGCGGGTTTTCTCGGCCCGGAATTCGTCATGGTGGACACGGTGCGGATCGATCAGCGCCACCTTGCGGCCGGCCTTGGCGAGCGTTATCGCCAGAACGGTTCCGGCCAGCCCGGCGCCGACGATTGCCACTTCCACCTCGGTCCGGCCGGGCGGGGCTGCGGGCGTTTCGTGGTTCTCGATGATGCTCATTGCTTGTCTCCAAGGCCCGGGGGCATGCTCTCCCGCCGCTGAGCCTGCTTCCAGCGCGGCGCCAATGCCGAGCCATCTATGAATTCCAGTCCGCCCGCTTCGTTGAGCGTATGCAGCTTGCGGCCGGCCCAGCCGGCGCCCGGATTGAGGATCGTCTCGACGACCTGCTCGAAGCCGCCCTCGTCGAGACGCGTGACCCGCGCGATGCCGAGCGCGGCGCCGTAGCTCCTGCGGCAGTCCTGCACCGGACGCAGAAGCTGCCCGCCGCGGCTCACCATGCGGCCCGCGGGGCGCGCCGACGCTATGTCGATCATAACGGGGTTCTTCGGATGCGGCGTCCACGGCCCGCGGAAATCCGGCGCCGACCACAGATGCAACTGGTCCGAGAAGGCGCCGCCGCCATCGCGCACGGTGGCGAACATCCACCAACGCCCGCCATGCTCGACAAGCGTTGCGTCGCTGGCGACGGTGTCCGACAGCAGCGTCGCTTCCTTGACCCAGCCGCCCGGGAACGCGGTGGCGCGGTAGAGATCGACGCTGCGGTTGGCGCCGCTTTCCGGCACCATCCACATCTCGCCGTCGCGCTCGAATACGAAGGGGTAGGAGAGGTGGTAGGGCAGTTCCAGCACCGGCTTCGGGGTGCCTGCCGGTCCGTTCGGCCCGAAAGCCACCGCCGACAGGATCGCCTTGCCGGTGCGATGGATATAGTCCTCCACGAACAGCGTCACCTGGCCGCGGTGAAGCACCGGGAACGGGTCGGCGTAGAAGCGGCTGCCGTCGTCGGCCAGGTCGCGCCAGCCTGATGGCGGATGGGCGCGCAGATCGTAGAGGTCCTTGCCTGCGGTCGTGCGCCAGCCGACCCGCCAGTGCGGGGCGTTGTAGCACAGATGATAGATCTGCTGGACGATGCGCCGCGCCGTGGCCTTGGCGGCCCGCACACCGAGCTTCGTGGCCGATGGCATGGGCGGGGGTGACGCCCCGGATGGCGGTTCGGGCAACACGGGCAGGTGCGAGCGCGCGGCGCCGGCCACCGCCGCCACGATCAGGCTGGCCGTGCGCGCCAGCATGTCCTGGAAGGACGCCAGCGCGATGCCGTGATATTCGGTGCCGAGCCGCCCTTCGGCGATGGTCGCGCCGTTTTGCTCCAGGCGGGCGAGCGGCGTGCGGCCGGAAAGGATGAGCGCCAGCAGGGCTTCCTCGCCGCAGACGCCGTCATAGGCGACCCGCCAGACCTGTCCGCCTTGCGGCTCGACATCGCCGACGAGGTCGATAATGAGATCGGTCGGCGCGGACGCCCTCGCATGGCCGGCGAGGGCCGAAATCGGCACACGCCTTGCCGTCCCATTGCCGGGCAGGCGGTGGATAAGCGTCTCAAGCTGGAACAGCGCCTCGGCCGCCTGCGGCACACCGCCCGCCGCCGGACGCGCGTCGACGCAAAGCTCGAGCCCGGGCAGCTGCGACAGCCTTTCGGCCAGCGCGACATGGAAAGCGCGCACGCGGTCGCCGTTGAGGCGCAGGCTCAGGCGCATGCTCGGTCCCCCGGCGACTCGCCTTCCGAGCCGGCAGGCAGGCCCGCCGGTTCTAGTTCCCGCCGCATGCGCACGATGTCTCCAATTTCAGCTGCACCTAATTTCCACTGTGTCGGTGCAAACTTCGTGCCAGGGCAGTCCCAATTTATGAACATAATTAACAGTGTTTTAATCGTTGCCGGGAATAGCTAAGCCAACGCCGCATTTCTTGTCTTGCCGGCCGATGGAGCGTTGTCGGAGCGACCTTTGCAACCACCCCTGCTCATGGTGCCTCAGCACAACGCTCCGGAGGCTGTCGCGCCGGCGCCGGCCTATTACACGCCCGCGCCCGCGCCAGCGTCACCCACCGTCGAGCTTGGCGACCTCGGCCGCATCCTGTTGCGGCGCCGCGTCCTGATCCTTGCCGTCACCGCGCTGCTCACCGCCGTGACGCTCGTCTACACGATGCTGACGCCGGCGCTCTATTCCTCGACGGCGCAGATCATCGTCGACCCCGAGGACCTGCAAGTCGTCACCAACGACGTCAATCCGAGCCGCATCTCGCCCGACGGCGGCATCACCCAGGTCGAGAGCCAGGTCAGCGTCGCGCAGTCGAACGGCGTCCTGCTGCGCGCGATCAAGGCGACGAACCTCACAGAAGATCCGGATTTCAACGGGCAGGGCGTTCTCGGCCGCTGGATAGGCAAGCTCTTCGGCGACAATGACAGCGACAGGACGGCGACAACGCTGGATTCGCTGCGCCGTGTCCTCGCCGTCAAGCGCGACGACAAGGTTCTGGTGCTCAACATCATCATCACCGCCAGGAGCCCGCAGAAGGCATCGGACATCGCCAACGCCATCGCCACCGCCTACCTTGCCGACCAGGCCGACGCGCGCAAGGACAAGGCGGCCAAGGCCTCCGAGGCGATCACCGCGCGGCTCGACGAACAGCGCAAGCGCGTCGAGCAGGCCGAGAACGCGGTCGAGGCCTACCGCTCGCAGCACAACATGGTGATGGCCCAGGGCAATCTGGTGAGCGACCAGGAACTGACCGGGCTCAATGCCGAGCTGACCGCCGCGCAGGCGCGCACCCAGCAGCTGAAGGCGCAGGTCGATCAACTGCGCAGGCAGGGGAGCGCGACGGACGCGACCTCGGAGGCCACGCGCTCCTCGACGATTTCGAGCCTCAGGGCACAGGAAGCGGCGCTGGTCGACCAGATCGCCCAGCTCGGCACCGGGCTCGGGCCGCGCCACCCCTCGATGATCGCCGCCCAGCAGCAGCTGCGCGACCTGCGCGTGCTGATCCAGCGAGAGCTTGGCCGCATCGTCACGGCGGCGGAGACCGATTATGAACGGTCCCTGGCCAACCAGCAGGCCCTGCAGGCCAAGGTGGCGGCGCTCAAGTCGAAATCGCTCGATACCGACCAGGCTTCGGTGCGCCTGCGTGAGTTGCAGCGCGACCTCGAGGCCGTGCGCACGGTTTATGCCAACTACCTGCAGCGCGCCCAGGAAACGCGCGAGCAGACCAATGTCGACAGCACCAATGCCCGCATCATCTCAGAGGCCATGCCGGCGCTGAAGAAGAGCTGGCCGCCGAAGGGGCTGCTTGTCTTCGGCGCCGTGTTCGGCGGGCTGGCGCTGGGCATCGGCATGGCGCTGATCGCCGAATATCTCTCGCCGACCGTGCTTTCCGCCAACCAGATGCAGTCGGCCATCGAAGCGCCGGTGCTGGGCGTGTTGCCGGGCAGGGGACGCCGCCGCTCCGGCCGCGCCGGCGGCGTGGCGCAGAAGACCGACGCCGTGGCCGGGCTGGCGCTGCAGCGCATCGCCGCCGCCACGAGGCGTCCGCCCGACTGGCCGCTTGTGCCTTCGATCCTGGTGGCGTCGCCGCCCGAGGACAAGACCCAGCGCTCGAGGGTTGCATGGCAGCTCGCCAACGCGGCGGCAGCCAGGGGACGCCGCGTGCTGTTCATCGATATCAATGCCGGCAAGGGCCAGAAGGACCCGCAGCCCGGCGTGCTTGACGTGCTGCGCGGCGAATATCCGCTCGACGCGGTCAGCCGCTATGCGCCGGGCAGTTCCGTCGCGCTCATCGGCCGGGGCCGGCCGGCAGCCGTGTTCCAGGAAGCACAGGCGCTCTATTTCGCCCATCGCATGCTGGCCGAGGCCAATCGCAGCTTCGAGCTTGTCGTCGTCGACGGCGGCGCTCTGGCCGACGATCTCAACGTCCTGCCGCTGGTCGCCATGGCCGACGAGATCCTGCTCGTCGCCAGGCTGAACGCGACGCCGATGCGCGATGTCGCGTCGACCTCGGAAGCGGTCTCCGTGATGGGGCGGCTGCCGACCGGCGCCATGCTGGTCGACGAGGCGGCCTGACATGGCCTCGGTCCTGGCGGGTCCCGTTCGACCTGTCCCGGCTCCGGGCTACGGCACAGCGGGCCCGCGCACTGTTCCGGTTGACACGCTGACCCGGCTTGGCATCACCGTGGCGGTGCTGCTTCTGTTTTCCGTCTCGGGCGGCATGCTGTGGCTGGCCGGCTACAATTACGACGGCCTGCAGGGCAGCCCGCTGAGCAAGATCCACCCGTCCACCTATCTCTTCGTGCTCGTGTTCGTCTGGCGCGCCTGCACCTTCGGCAATCCGGTCGGCTATGTTGTCCATGTCACCAACAAGCGGCCGGCAACCATGCTGATGGCGGTGATCTCGACGGTGCTTCTCTTCGTCGTCATCCTCAGGCAGCGCCCCGGCATGGCCGGCATGATCGACACGTTCGTCGCCCCGGCGCTGGTCGTGCTGCTGCTTAGCGAGGACGATGAGAAGACCTTTGCCCAGCTGCGGATCGTCATCCATGCCGTGATGACGGTGAACGCGCTGATGGCGCTGTTCGAGTTCGGCACAAAGCATCTGGTGTTCCCCTACAGGTTCGACGGCGCCGTGTTCGTCAACGATTTGCGCTCGACGGCATTGCAGGGGCATCCGCTCTCCAATGCAACGGTCACCTCGATCTATGTGCTGTCGCTGCTGTCGGGGTCGCGCTCGCTGTCGACGCCGCTCAGGCTGGCGCTTGTCGGCTTGCAGTTCTGCGCGCTGGTCGCCTTCGGCGGCCGCTCGGGCATGGTTCTGACGATCCTGCTCGGCGGCGTCTATCTGCTGATCCAGGGCCTGGCGCAGCTCAGGACCGGGCGCGTCAACCTCTTGGGCGCCGCGCTGGTGATCATGCTCGCCGCGTTGCTGCCGCTGGCGGTCGCGCTTGCCGGCTATTACGGCTTCTTCGACGCGCTGCTCGGACGTTTCGTGTCCGACAGCGGCAGCGCCAATGCCCGCGTCGAGATGTTCGACCTCTTCCGGCATCTTGAGCTGCGCGACCTGATCGTCGGCCCAGATGTCGACCTGCTCGACAGCATGCGCCGCATCACCGGCCTGGAGCAGGGCATCGAGAATCCAATCCTGCGCTTCACGCTCTATCAGGGCGCCTTCTTCACGCTCCTGATCTTCTTCGGCTTCGCGCTGTTCATGCACGAGGTCGCGCGCCGCTGCCACCCGGGCATCTGGCTGCCGATGCTGGGCTGGCTCATCCTGCTCAACACCTCCGAAAGCATCGCCTCCAAGACGACGCTGATGACCAAATTCGTGGTGATCGCCCTGGCGCTGTACAGGCCGGCGAGGATCGAAAGCGAAATGCCGGGAACACGAAACGCCGGCTTTCGTCATGCTCTTTTGTAAAACCAAACCCTTGGAGCTGTTTGGTCATTCAACCCGTCAAGCGCGCGGCATCGTCAAGCCGAGCGCCTCGACCATGGCGGGATCCAGCGCGCGGGTTGTGTCGTCCATCATGCCCATGCCGTCGAACAGGTCCCAGAACGCCCAGGGAAAGCCGGCGGCTTCGGCGCTCTGCCGCACGTCGGCGATATAGCGGGCGCGGTCGGGATTGGGCGCGGCGGTGTAGCGGGCGTCGGTTCGCAACGCGCCGAACTCGCCCATGATGATACGCCCGGGCACGATGCCGTGGCCGTCCGCCCATTCGCTCACCTGCGCGAGATAGCCGTCGATGAAGCCGCGGCCGGGCTGCGCGTCGAAATAGACTTTGAGCACCTTCTCGGTCTCGGCATAGGCGGCCTTCTTGGCCTCGTCGGACCTCTCCGTATCCTCAGCCATCCTTGCCCGGACCGAGGCCAGCGTTTGCTCCAATGAGCCGGCCGTGGCCGGCCAGGGCACGTTGTTCAGCGCGCGATAGACCGGCTCGCCCATCCATGGCGCGCCCTGATGGCTGAACAGGTAGGGTTCGTAGAAGTGGAAGGTGAACAGGATCGGCTCGAATACCGCCAGCGGCGCCGGATCGAGCGCGGTGAGGCCCCGCACCATCGAGCCGCAGCCGCCGGTGGTGAGCAGCGGCAGGTCTTTCGCCGAGCCCCGCGCGGCGGTCAGCAGCGCTGCCTGCACCTTGGGCCACGCCTCGGAGGAGCAGTCCTGCGGCGGCTCATTCACCGGTTCCAGCGCGACCCTGCCGGGCGCCATGTCCTTGAGCATGCCGGCGACGTCGGCGACAAAAGCGCGATAGCGGGGGAATTCCGGCGCGCCGGTGCTGGAAACCATGCGCTCGGGGTTCCAGTAATGGGTGGCGCCATTGGCCTGCACGTTGACGATGACGCCGAGGTCGGCGGCTAGAGCGGCTTCGACCGCCGCGCTGAGCATCGCCATGAGGTCGGCGCGCCGGCCCGCATCGGCGGCCAGGAACGGGCCCGGATCGACAGGCAGGCGGATGAAGTCGAGCCCGCTGGCGCGCAGCCGGGCAAGGTCGGCCGGCGTCGGCACCGGCCGCTGCGACTGGAAGGGCGGCCAGTCATAGTCGGTGCGGGGCGCGGGAAATTCGCGCGTCAGTGCAAACCACGGCCAGGCGTTGACGCCGCGCCTGAAAGGCCATTCGCCGGCGGCGCGCGCTTTAGATACAAGCGGCGGGACCGCCAGCGGCGCCGTCGCCGCGACCAGCGCCGCGCCGAGCAGACGGCGGCGAGACCAGCCGGTCATGCGTGCCCAGTCATGCGTGTTTTGCGCGGTCGGCTTGCGCCGGCGCGGCGGTGGCGCCGCCGAGCTGCCGCAGCGCTTCCTTCTCATAGGCGCTGAGCACGTCGTCCCAGCGGAAGGCCTCGCGGGCGCGTGCCCGCGCCGCCTTGCTGCAGCGCGCCACCAGCGCGTCGTCGGCCAGCGCCGCGTCGATCCGCTGGCTCAGGCTGTCGGTGTCGTTGAAATAGATCGCCGCCTCGCCGGCGACCCAGCGGTTGTAGCGGTTGTCATGGGCGATCACCATGTTGCCGGCAGCCAGCGCCTCGACCAACGAGGGGTTGGTGCCGCCCACCGTGTGGCCGTGCATATAGGCGCGCGCATGGTAGCGCAGCGCCTTCACGGTCGCCTGGTCGTAGATCGCGCCCGGCATGATCACCACCGAACCTGCTGCCTCGCGCACGGCGCTATGGTAGGGGATCTCGTCGTTGAGCGTGCCCAGCACCACCAGCTTCATGTCGCCGCGATCGCGGCGGCGGAAGGCTTCGATGATCGGCAGGATGTTGTTGTCGGGTTCGATGCGCGCGATCGAGACCAGATATTTGCCGGGCTCCAGCCCGAGCGCGCGAACGGGTTCGTCCGGCGCCAAGGTCACCGGGTCGGCCCCGTAGGCGATGGTGGCGATGGCGCTGCGCGGCCGCCGCGTCGCCAGATGGTCGGCGATCGCCGGGTGGTCTGCGATAAGCCGTTGCGAGAGCCAGGCGCCGATCCATTCGTTGAGCCAGAACCAGGCGCGCGCCGCCGGCCCCCATTTCGGCCGCCGCCACTCGATGCCGTCCATGTTGGTGATGATCTTGCGCCGCATGAGCCTGAGCCAGGTCAGGAACACCGCGCCGTTATAGCCGAGCACCAGGCAGACACCAGGACGCCTGGCGGCGTCGAGCACGCATTGCCAGTCGAATTCCAGCGTCGCGCGCGGGCCCCTGGAGGCGACCTCGATGGTGATGAGCTCGATGCCGCGCCAGGTGTCGCTCGTCACCCTTTGGCCGACGAGCTCGACTTCCTTCTGGCAGTAGACGCCGACCTTCCAGCCGCGTCCGGCCAGGAAAAGCGCCAGGCGCTCGGCGAAAGTCTCGAAGCCGCCGTGGGAAGCCGGAATGCCGCGTGTCCCCAGGATCAGGATCGAAGGCTTTTCGATCGGGTTGGAAGGTCGTTCCGGTTTCAAAATAAAAGGATTCCCCCGGGGTCCGGTCATGGTTGTTGCTGTGTCAATGACCGCCCAGCAACTTCCGTGCCAGGGGTACCCCCAGGGTGGATACTCGCATGAAGGTGTAAAATTTCTCTTCAGAGCGCGGGGCTTGCTTCATTATCGGTCAACCTTCGCGACGTATCTGTGTCGATACGGGGCACGGTCGGGTACCAGGGCCGCAGCAGGGCAATCTGGAAGTCGGCACGATCCTTGCTCCTGGGCCTGCGGTGGCCGCCGCTGGGCAGAGCGGCGTGCGGAATTGGCATGAAGTTTCTTCCGCGCTTGAAGGGCCCGGTGCCGAGCGGACTCGGGGTGCGGGTGGAAAGAGAGTGATGCGCATTGCCTGCATTCATCAGGGCTATGAGCTCTATGGTTCGGACCGTAGCTTCGCCGAGAGCGTGGCTGCGTTGCGCGCCGCGTTTCCGGCCGCCGAAATTGAGATCGTGCTGCCGCGCGAGGGGCCGATCGTCGAGATCCTCAAGCCGCATGCCAGCCGCATCGTGTTCGAGCCGCTCTGGGTGCTCAGGCGCCAGGCGATGCTCAGGCTCGCCACCGTCGAGATGGCGCGGCTGCCCGCGGCGCTCTGGCGCGCCTGGCGGCGCATGCGGGGCAGCGACCTGACCTACATCAACACCTCGATCATCGCCGACTATGCGCTGGCGGCGCGGCTTTTGCCGCGCAAGGCGCTGCTGCACATCCACGAGATCCCCGAGGGCATATTGCGCAAGGTCCTTGTCACCCTGATGCGCTGGAGCCGTGCGGACCTGATCTTCAACTCGCGCGCCACGCGCGCCACTTTCGGTGATCCGCCGGCCGTCGATGCCAGCGGGCGGCGCACGCATGTCGTCTATAACGGCGTCGCCGGGCCGCTGGCCGCCCTGCCGGTGACCTATGACGGCAGCCGCCCGCTCAGGGTCCTGCTGCTTGGCCGTGTCAACCGCATCAAGGGGCAGGAGGTGCTGCTCGAAGCAGTCGCCTCGCTTCCCGCTGGGTTGCGCAATCGCGTCGAGGTCCGTCTCGTCGGCGGCGCCTTCGAAAGCGTCGAGCGCGAGCAGGCGCTCGCCGAGCTGGTCGGTCGCATGGGGCTTACTGGGCATGTCGAGGTGCTGCCCTTTGTCTCCGACCCCACCGATCACTACCGCTGGGCCGATATCGTGGCGGTGCCGTCGCGCCGCCCGGAATCGCTTGGCCGCGTCGCCATCGAGGCGATGGGCTGGGGCAGGCCGCCGCTGGTGTCGGCGATCGGCGGGCTGGTGGAAGTGGTGGCCGACGGCGAGACCGGCTGGCATGTGCCGCCGGGGGATGCCAAGGCCCTTGCAGGCAAGCTCAGCGAGATCATCCAGCGGCCGGAGCTCTGGCGCGATTTCGCCGCCGCCGGCCGCGCGCGCTACGAGACGCTCTTCAGCGAGCATATCGCCGCCGCCGCGATCGTGGCGATCGTGGCCGACAAGCTGAAGGCGGCCACGCCGCGGCGGGGGCGGGCGGGCGTCGCCCGCGAGGCGGAGACGAGCCCGTGAAGTTCACCTTCCCTGCCCATCTGGTGCGGCGCCTCATGTTGATGATCGGCGGCGAGGCGATGCAGAGCGGCTTCCATTTCGCCCTCAACATCGCGCTGCTGCATCTTCTGTCGGCCGAAGGTTACGGCCTCTTCGCGCTGGCCATGGTGATGGGCGGCGTCGGCCTGTCCTATATCCGTTCGCTCACCGCCGTTCCGGCCGCCATATGGATGGGCAAGAGCACCAACAGCGCCGGCGTCGACGCCTATGACATGACCTTCGGATCGGCCGCGCTTGTGGTGGCGCTGCTGATGGGGCTGGGCACGGGGCTGCTGATGCGCCTCCTCGGCGACCCGAGCGGCATCGGCGCCGCCTGCTTCGTCTGCGCCTGGTCGCTGCGCAGCCATATGCGCACGGCATTCTTCGCGCGCCGCATGCAACTCGTCGTCTCCATCAGCGACGCCGCATTCACGATCGCGGGCATCGTGCTGGCGGCAGCGGCGATCTGGTTCTTCGCGAACGCGCTTCAGACCACCTTCTATGCACTTGCCGCGGCCAATATCGTCGGCATCGCGGTGCTGGTGAAACTGGCGCGCCGCAGGCTGCGCGTCTCGTTTCGCGCGCCGACCTGGCGGCGCTATGCAAAGCTCTGGCCGCAGCTCTGCTGGTCGGGGTTCAGCGCCACCACCACCAACATTCAGGGGCAATCCCTGGCGCTGCTGGTCGCGGGCATCGCCGGGCCTGCCGCCTACGCTCCACTGGCGGCGGTGCTGGTGCTGTTCGCGCCGCTGCGCATCTCCAGCCTTGCCTTCTCGAACATGCTGCAGCCGGAACTTGCAAAGCTGGTGCGCAACAAGGAGTTCGACCGCGTCTGGACGCAGGCCAAGATCTGGGCGCTCGTCATGGGTTGCGGCAGCCTGGCCTATGGCTGCGGCGTTCTGTTCGTACTGCCGATGATCAGATCGCAGGCTCTGCAGCATGCCTCGGTCGGCCTGATCGGAATTTTCGCCATCGCCAACTTCGTGCCGATCATGGCCTATGTGATGCCGCGCGTGGTCCTCGAGATTCTGGGCGATTTCCGCATCGTCGCCTTCATCACCATGGCCGGCGCGATCGTCGGGCTGGCGACGATCGGCATCCTGCTGGCCGTCGCGCCGTCGACATGGGCGCTGGCCGGCGCGGCGGTGTCCGAGACCTTCGTGCTGGTGGCCTCATGGTATTTCACGGCCAACCGCATGTGGAACCTCAAGCACCCCAACGAGCAACGCCCCACGATGGTCGGTGCCTGGCGCCGCGCGGCGACGCTCGCCGTGCAGAAACGATAGGAGAATGATGTGGCAAGCCAGGCAATGCCGATGGCCGCGATGACGACCGGCCTGGCCGACGGCGAGGCTGCGCCGCACGCCGCTGACGTCGCTGACGTCGCTTACGTGGCGCAGTTGCACACCAGCCTCGAAACGGCCAAGCCGCTCTGGCTGCGTCTCGAGACGACCGGCGTGTGCACCGGCCATCAGCATTTCGCCTGGGCCGAGGGAATCGTCGAGCGGCTCATGCCCCCGAAAGCCGAACTGGCCATCGTCGAATTGCGGGACGCCGCGACCGGCGAACCGGTCATGCTGGTGCCGCTGATGCGGCGCCGCGCGTTCGGCCACTGGGTGATCGAGTGGCTGAGCTGCGGGGTCTGCGACTACGCGGCACCCTTGCTCGCCGACGCCACGCCCTGGACCGGGCAGTCCGCCGAAGTCGCCTGGGCGGCGGTGCTTTCCGTGCTGCCGCCGGCGGACCGCATCCACATCACCGGTATCCCGAAAGAGATCGGCGGCGTCGCCAATCCGCTCGCCCTGCTTTCGCAGGCGCGCGATTCCATCCATTCCCGCTACGGCATCGCCATGGATGGCGACGCCGAGACCGTCGTCAAGCGCATCTGCCGTCCGTCCTTCGTCAAGGCCCTCAACAAGGATCTGCGCCGGCTGGACCGCAATGGCGGCCTGGCGCTGGTGGAAGCCGACACTCCGGCGTTGGTCGACTCGATTTTCGGCAAGCTTGTCGAAATGCGGCTCAGCCGTTTTCGCGAGCTGGGCCGGTTCGATCTCCTGGCGCGGCCACCGGTCGTCGATTTCTACCGCAGCGCGGCGCAGCGCGGTCTGAAGGACGGTTCGGTACGCGTGTTCGGCCTGCGCGCCGGCGACGTCATGGTCGCGGTCCAGTACCTGGCGGTCCATCTCGGCACACTGCATGCGCTGCTGGTCGCGATCGACCAGACCGCGGTGCCCAACGTTTCGCCCGGACTGTGCATCATGGGCGAGCTGATGCGCTGGGGCCGCGGGCAGGGCTTCGACTATTTCGACCTGTCGGTCGGCAACCAGAGCTACAAGGAGCATATGGGCGCGGTGAAGTCGGTTCTGTCCGAGCTTTGCTACGGCATCACGCTGAAGGGCCTGGCCGCGAGCGGCGCCATCAACTATCGCGGCCGGGGCGTCGCCTTCGTGCGCGACAACCCGCACCTGTTCAAGCTCGCGCAGGACTTCATGCAGCGCTGGCGGCGGTTGCGGGCGGGGCGGTGAGTGGGCGAACTGCGCTGGCTAAATTGACTCGCATTCCGCTCTCCGCCATGCTTATGGCAGCCGCATTCTTCGGCGGCAGCGTGTTCGAGTGAGGCCATGGCCAGTCCCGTTGCCAGAGAGAAGTCCCGCCGCGCCGCGGTGAAGTCCGCGCTCGAGCGCCACAAGGTCTATGTCACCGCGCAGCGCTTTTCCGGCGGCTCCTACAGCGCCCGCGTGCTGGTCGACGGCGAGGCCTATTGGGTCGACGAGTTCCGGCTGAGCCAGCTGAGGCAGGGGCTGACGCCGGCCGAGTTGGAACTGACGCCGGCAATTGACGATTGATCTCTTTCCTTTGCTCCGCCGCGCTATAGGAAAATCTCAGATGCTGGCGGGACAGCGCCCCCCTCTGTCCTGCCGGACATCTCCCCCACAAGGGGGGAGATCAGATGTCGCCGCCGGGTTCGCCAATCGCCACCGTTGCAAGAGAGGTGCCGGCGCTCGAACTGCCAATCTCCCCCCTAGAGGGGGAGATGTCCGGCAGGACAGAGAGGGGGGCGAGGGAACTCGGCGTTCGCCGTATTCCATTGCGTTCTTCGGCGCCTGATCCATGCCCGCCAACCTCAAACCCTATCGCGCCAAGCGCGAATTCTCCCGCACTCCGGAGCCTGCCGGCGGCACCGTCAGCGAGGGCTCCAACCGCTTCGTCGTCCACAAGCACCACGCCACCGCCGATCATTACGACCTGCGCCTCGAAGTCGGCGGTGTGCTCAAAAGCTGGGCCGTCCCGCGCGGGCCCTCGCTCAACCCGGCCGACAAGCGGCTTGCCGTCGAAACCGAGGACCATCCCATCGAATATATCGACTTCGAGGGCGTCATCCCCGAAGGCGAATATGGCGGCGGGCCTATGATCGTCTGGGACACCGGCACCTGGGCGCCGATGGAGGACGTCGACAAAAGCCTGCGCACCGGCGCCTTCAAGTTCCGGCTGGCCGGCGAGAAGCTGAATGGCGGCTGGATGCTGACGCGGCTGAAGCCCAAGCCAGGTGAGGACGAGAACAAGAAGAACTGGCTCTTGTTCAAGGAGCGCGACCTCGCTGCCGATCCCAAGCTCGACATCCTCGAAGCGCGGCCCGAAAGCGTGAAATCGGGTCGCCGCATCGAGGAACTGGCGGCGCCGCCGAGGAAGCGGGAACGCCTGCCGCCGAAGCCGGGCGAGCTGAAACCCGGCGCGCTGCCCGGCGCCGTCAAGGCCGCCCCGCCGAGCCGCATCGAGCCGCAGCTTGCCACCCAGGTGCCGAAACCGCCGGGCGGCGAGGGACCGGCGGAGAAGACGGGCGAGCTGTGGCTGCACGAGATCAAATTCGACGGCTACCGCACCATGGCGCATGTGGTGGATGGCGAGGTGCGGCTGATCACCCGCGGCGGCATCGACTGGACGAAGCGCTATGGCGATCTCCCGCAGGCCCTTTCGCGCCTGCCGGTCGCCCAGGCGATCATCGACGGCGAGATCATGGTGCTCGACGACAAAGGCATCTCGCGCTTCGCGCTGCTGCAGGACGCGCTGGCCGAAGGCGCCGGCTCGAAACTGCATTTCTACGCCTTCGACCTTTTGCATCTCGACGGCTGGGACCTGCGCAAGGCGCCGCTCATTAAGCGTAAGGCGCTGCTTGCCGAGCTGCTCGCCGGCCAGGCCGCCAATGCCGCCATTCAGTACAGCGACCATGTCGAGGGCGACGGGCAGGGCCTTTACGATCAGGCCTCGGAGCTGGGGCTCGAAGGCGTCGTCTCCAAGCGCGCCGACGCCATCTATCAGAGCGGCCGCACCAAGAGCTGGACCAAGGTGAAGGCGCAAAAGACGGACGATTTCGTCATCGCAGGCTATACCGTTTCCGACCGGGCGGAAGGGCTGGCGGCCCTCGGCATGGCCGAGTTCGAGAACGGCGAGCTGCACTATCGCGGCAAGGTCGGCACCGGCTTCGACCGCGACATGGCGACCGAGCTGCTCGCCCGGCTGGAGCGGCTGACGGCCGGCGCCAGCCCGCCTGAAGGCGTGCCGCGCGAGATCATGCGCGAGATGCACTGGGTGAAGCCGCTGCTGTCGGCGCGCGTGCGCTATTCGAACCGCACCGCCGACAATGCGATCCGCCATGGCGTCTTTCGCGGGTTGCGCGATGTCGGCGGGCTGACCACGCCGGCGCCCGTCAAGCGCAAACGGCTGATCGCCGAATCCGACCTTGCCACAATCTGGGTCACCAATCCGGAGCGCCGGCTGTTCGGCAAGACCGGGCCTACAAAACTCGACATCGCCGTCTACTACGCTCTGGTCGGCGATTTCATGCTGCCGCATATCGTCGGCCGGCCGGTATCGCTGGTGCGCTGTCCGACCGGCAAGCCGCAGGACTGCTTCTTCCAGCGCCACGCCTTCACCGGCATGCCGCCATCGGTGGCGGTGTTCGAGAGCGTCAATTCGGAAGGCGAGACGAAGACCTATCTCTCGGTCGAGGACGCCAAGGGCTACCTGGCGCTGGCGCAATTCGGCGTCGTCGAGTTCCACACCTGGGGCACGCACCGCACAAAACTCGACAGGCCGGACCAGATCGTCTTCGACCTCGACCCAGGCGAGGGGATCTCGTGGCGCGAGGTGGTGGAGGCTGCGGTCCACATCAAGGGCGGGCTTGAGAGCCTCGGCCTGGTGCCCTTCGTGAAAACCTCCGGCGGCAAGGGCATCCACATAACCGTGCCGGTGACCAGAAAGCAGAACTGGAAGAAACTGCACCAGGCGAGCAGCGCCATATCCACCTTGCTCGCGGCAAGCGCGCCCGACACCTTCACCACAATCATGGGCAAGGAGAACCGCAAGAAGCGCATCTTCATCGACTTCCACCGCAACGCCCGCGGCCACACCTCCGCCGCCCCCTATTCGCTGCGCGCCCGCACCAACCTGCCGGCCTCCACGCCGGTGAGCTGGACGGACCTGGAAACAATCGACGCGCCCGAGGACCTGAACTACGCCTCGCTGCCGGGCCTGCTGGAGACCTCGGGCGATCCCTGGGCAGAGATCGACGAGGCGGCCAGGGATTTGCCGGGGTTGGAGCGCTAAGTTCCTCGCCCCACGAAGTGGGTACGAAGTGGGGAGAGGTGGCCGCGCAGCGGCCGGAGAGGGGGAGTGCCAGTGCTAGAATTTCGTCATCCTAGGGTCTGCGCGCGTCGCTTCGCTCCTTGCTTCGCCCTAGGATGACGAAGCTTCGGGGCTTCGGCTAATCTCCAGCGTCTCAATCCACTCCATCGACGCTAGCTACAATTTGAACTATCCTCCGCGCCAACCGGCCTCGGACAACACTTCGCTAGGAATTCGGCAGTACCATCACGGGTCGGTGTAGGATTTCCGCAGCCTCAATCGTCCTACGGACGAAGCGCTGCAAGAGCATGATCGCGACAAGACCATGCTCCAACATAGTGTCAGTGCATGGCCGCGTAGGAGTTCGTCATGGCGCCCAGGGCAAGTTGGAAAGGTTACCTCAAGCTCAGCCTCGTCAGCTGTCCGGTCCGGCTTTATCCGGCCACCAGCGCGAGCGAGCGCATCTCGTTCAATCAGCTGCACAAGAAGACCCACAACCGCATCAACATGAAGCCGGTCGATCCCGAGCTCGGCCTGGTCGAGCGCTCTGACCTGGTGCGCGGTTATGAGTATGAGGACAAGCAGTACATCATCATCGACGACGCCGATCTCGATGCGGTCAGGATCGAATCCAATCACACGATGAACATCGAGGCCTTTGTCGACGAGGGCGAGGTCGATGTCATCTACCAGGACGCGCCCTATTATCTCGCGCCCGACGGCGCCATGGCCGAGGAAACCTTCGCGGTGCTGCGCGAAGCCATGCGCAAATCCGGCAAGCTCGCCATCGCCCGGCTCGTGCTTTCCAGCCGCGAGCGCGTGGTGACGATCGGCGCGCGCGAGAACGGCATGTTCGTCTGCACCTTGAGGAATCCCAACGAAGTGCGCGGCACGGCTGAATATTTCGGCAACATCCCGGCCGGCAAGCCGGATCCGGAAATGCTGGAGCTTGCCATGGCGCTGATCAAGCAGAAGCAAACCCACTTCGATCCGAAGAACTATGAGGATCGCTACGAGGTGGCGCTGATGGCGATGATCCGCGAGAAGCTCAAGGGCCACAAGCCGATCATCGCGGCCGCGCCCGAGCGCGGCAACGTCATCAACCTGATGGATGCGCTGAAGGCGAGCCTGTCGCAGCAGGCCAAGCCCCCGGCGAAATCGAAGAGCAAGGCCGACGAGGCGCCCGCAAAGCCGGCCAAGAAGGCGGCTGCCGGCGGGGCGCCTGAGAACCCGCTGAAGGCGAACCTGTTGAAGGCCGTCGGCAAGAGCAAGAAGTGACGGGAGGGCCGGTGATCGTTCCCGGCGCCGTCTTCGGCGTCGTCGGCGCGCTGGCCGCCTTTCCGCTGCGGCTCGCCGCGCGCGAGGTCGAGCGCCGCCATGCGGAGCTCAGGCGCGGCGTCACCCGTCGCACCAGCCATGTCGTGTTCGGTCGCGCGCTTCTCGCTAAGGCGAAATCCGGCGATGCCGAGATCGAGCGCCGCGCTAGGGCCGAACGCGAAGCCGGCCGCCAACTCATCAGCGAGAATGGTTTCCTGCGCCTGCTCGGCCTGATGAAGGGGCCCGACGTCTCGTCGCTCTCCAGGCAGTCGCTCATCGACCAGTCGCGGCTAGCCGGCGACGATCTCGACATGCTCTCGCTGTTCGACGCCTTCGAGCATGACGGCGAGCCTTACTCCTTCCGCGACCTGATCCTGGCGAGGAAATATGCCGGGCTGATCGCCAGCGGCGCCAGCTGGGGCGCGATCGTGCGTTCGGTCCACCGCTCCGGCCCGGTCGCCTCGCTCACCGCCAAATCGCTCAATCTCGGCTCGCAGCATGGCCGGCCGGACGCGATCTATCTCGACGACGGGACGAGCGAGCTCGACGGCCAGTTGCTGTTCGACCTCGGCTCATCGGAAGACGACACGCTGGAAGAGCTGTTCGCCGAGGCGGAGATGGCGGAAGAGGAGGGGCGCCACGACGATGCGGTTGCGCTCTACCAGCGCTGCCTGGCAATCGACCCGAAGGACGCCATCGCCGCCTTCAACCGCGCCAACTGCCTGCGCGGCGCCGGCCGGATTGCCGAAGCCGCGCATGACTATGCCCGCGCGATCAAGCTCGATCCGGGCTTTGTGGAAGCCTGGTTCAACCTCGCCGGTCTGATGAGCGACGAGGGCAAGGTGGCGTCGGCAAGGCGCCACCTGCAGAAGGCGATCGCCCTCGACAAGACCTATGCCGACCCCGTGTTCAACCTGGCGCGGCTGGAGTTCGATGCGGGCGATCTGACGGAGGCCCGCCGGCTTTGGGTGCGCTATCTGGAGCTGGACGCGGAGTCCGAATGGGCGCGGACGGCGCAAAAAGGAATCCAGTTCGTGGATCTGCACATGGCGCGCACGGCGGGGTGAAACTGCTGCCGTGGATAATCTTCCTCGTTTAGCCAGTATGATATTTTCCGCGTGGTTTGTCGTTCTGGCGGTGCAGGAGGTCCGCGAGTTGCTCTATTATTGGAACAATGGCTGGAACTTCTTCGAAAACAGCAAAATCAGTTGGAGCACGTACTACAACCGCAGAAGCTGGCCGTTCCCGCAGCGCCCCGAGGACCGCATATCAAATAAGCAGCGCGTTTGCTTCGGTAGGCCATTCTTCATCGTGATCGTGGGAATTTTCGCAGCCGTGTTCACCAATATTACCCTGCACCCGGAGCAATGGCGCGAGGAAGTCCACGGCTCTAAAGTCACCTATCATTATATCGGGACGCCCCAACCTGATGGCCACTAGCTTCCTCTTCGACGGCTTCGACACCGCCCCCGTCACCATCCTCCTCGCCCATGGCGCCGGCGCCTCGATGGACTCGCCCTCGATGACCGCCACCGCCAAGGCGCTCGCAGCGGCCGGTTTCCAGGTCGCGCGCTTCGAGTTCCACTATATGGCCGCGCGCCGCTACGGTCACCGCAAGCCGCCGCCGCGCGCCGAGACGGTCAACCCCGAATATGTGAAGGCGATCGCCGATCTGCGCGCCAAAGGCGTGACCGGCAAGCTCATCATCGGCGGCAAGTCGATGGGCGGCCGCGTCGCCTCGATGGTCGCCGACGACATGTTCGCCAAGGGCGAGATCGCCGGCCTGGTGTGTCTTGGCTATCCCTTCCATCCGCCGGGCAAGCCCGAGCAGTTGCGGACGAAGCATCTCCTTGATCTGAAGACGCCGACGCTGATCTTCCAAGGCACGCGCGACGAGTTCGGCACCAAGGAGGAGGTCGCGACCTACGGCCTTTCCTCGGCGATAGAGGTGGTCTGGCTGGAGGACGGCGACCACGACCTCAAGCCGCGCAAGGCCATGTCGGGTTTTTCGACGGCGGATCATTTGAAGACGGTGGCGGAGACGATAGTGGCAAAATTCGCGAAGCCCTCGGTTTCGTCATCCTAGGGCGAAGCAAGGAGCGAAGCGATGCGCGCAGACCCTAGGATCCATGCCGCGACGCTAAGGCGTTGCAATGGTTCAGAATTCTGCCCCGCCGCATTCCGCAGTGGTCGTCACGGCATGGATCCTCGGGTCAAGCCCGAGGATGACGAAGCGAAAGGCGCTTTCGGCATCCAAACATGAAACTCGCCACCTTCAACATCAACAACATCAACAGCCGGCTGGAAAACCTGCTGGCCTGGCTGGCGCGCGCCAAACCCGATGTCGTCTGCCTGCAGGAGCTGAAATCCCGCGACACGCAATTCCCGCTGACACGGCTTGCCAAGGCCGGCTATGGCGCGGTGTGGAAGGGCGAGCCGACCTGGAACGGCGTTGCGATCCTGGCGCGCGGCGCCCAGCCTATCCTGACGCGCGACGCGCTGCCCGGCGACGATGCCGACCGCCAGGCCCGCTACATCGAGGCGGCGGTCGATGGCGTCGTCATCGCCTGCCTCTACGCGCCGAACGGCAATCCGCGGCCGGGCCCGAAATTCGACTACAAGCTCGCCTGGCACCAGCGCTTCGCCGCGCATGCGGCCGAGCTCCTCGACACCGGCCTGCCGGTGGCGCTTGCCGGCGATTTCAACATCGTGCCCGAGCAGCGCGACATCTACCAGACCCGCTCATATGACGAGAACGCGCTGGTGCAGCCTGAAAGCCGCGCCGCCTTCGCCGCGCTGATCGACCAGGGCTGGACCGACGCATTGCGCAAGGTCTTTCCAAGGGAAGAGAGGCTCTACACTTTCTGGGACTACCGCCGGAACCGCTGGCCACGCGACGCCGGCTTGCGGCTAGACCACATCCTGCTGTCGAAGAAGCTGGCTCGAAAACTGAAAGCGGCGGGCATCGACCGCGAGGTGCGGGGAGGGGAAAACCCCAGCGACCACGCGCCGGTGTGGGTGGAACTGGGCTGACGCTCACACGGGCTTTCCAGAGATCTGCGCGTGCGAATGCCTGCGACCCCCCAGGATGATGAGCGGAACCGCAATGACCCCGCTCGCCAGCAGCAGCCAGTCCTGCGGCACGCCGAGGAGGAACGCGGCACTTCCTCCGATCAAGGACCAGGTCAACGGAATGGCAAGCAGCGGCCGCGGCAGCGGCTGTTTGGCGAGAAGCAACAGCCCGAAGGTGAATATGGTAACCGGACAGGGCATGACGCCAAACGCCGGCATCCGGGGATATGCGTGACCCGTCCAGATGCCGATCAGCGGATAGAGCACGATCGCGTAGCCCACGAAGGCGATGCCCACGCCCACCGCAGGTTCGAAATCCCGGCCGAAACGCAGTTGTTTCCTGATGCCGACATAGGCCAGCAGCGCTGCCTGCGCGACGATCAAGGCGCCAAAGACCAGAGCGGCCTGGTTGATCTGGCTGAAATAGAGCCAGTGATATGCGACGCCCGTCCAGAACCACATGGCAGCTAGGATGGCCGTAATAAGTCAATCGGCCGTTCTCGGCCGCAACAGGAGCAGGACCACCGCGCAACCGCCAAGGCCAAAGGCTGCCAGTTGAACGGGCCAGATGGCCTGGTTGTACGCGGCAAGATTGGCCAGGAACTGATCGATGGTGAAAGGCAGCATCAGCAGACCTCCGACTGGCTCACGCTAGCCGCGGTCGGGGTTCGCTCCCTTGATCCGGCGCAATTCCTGCTCGCGCCGCGAAAACAGAAATCCCCGCCGTGGGCGGGGATCATTGCAAGCTTTGAGTCTCCCGATCAAGTTGGAGGCAGCGAGCCGGCCACAACAGCCGAAAGCTTGCCCTTGCGGACGAAAACAGGCTTCTCGTAAGTCTTCTTCATGCGATTGCTCTCCTCGAAAATCCCGTTCGATAATCTCATATCACGAGTTCCTGTCAAGCGGCCAGGACGGGCCGTTCCGTTTCTGGGGACAGCGTTCTACTGAAGTAACCGCCGCCCAATAGTGTGATGGTCGCGGCGGGAGAAGGGAGATCTGCGCTGTCCCGCCGGCATCTCAAATCCGGAACGTGACAATGACTTGCGGCATGCATGTCCGACGCTAATCTGCTGCAAACATGGGGATACAATTATCATGCTTCTGGTCTTATCCACCTATCTCCAGCCACCGCTTCCCCATCATGGCTGATACCGTCCTTGCCGCCCTCATCTCGGCCGTCGTCCTTGCTGGCGCTGTAGCCCTCATAGCGATCGCGCTGCACTTGCGCCGCAAGCGCCGCAGGGCGCGCGGCAATCCCAATCCGGCGGGCGACTATGCGGCGCGCGTCAAATGGGCGCCGAGATCCGGTAAGCTCAACTTCTCGTCCTTTATCTACATGGATGTCGACGGCGACGGCACTTACGGCCAAGCCGACCGGCCGATGGCGGGCATCGTGGTGCGGCTCTATGACGGGCGCGGCAGTTTCCTCGCCTCGGCGCGCAGCAACGGTGCCGGCTTCGCCAATTTCCCCATGTCGTCGAAGCGCCGTAGCACGGCGATCCGGCGGCCCGGCAGCTATCGCTTCTCGGTCTCGGTGCCGCCCGGCTGGCGCGCTACCAGTGCCAATGCGAACCAGGCGGTGCGCCTGGTGGAAGCGCCAGGCTCCATGGTCGGCCTCGCCGGCGAGGGCCTGCCGAAACCGGTCGGCCTCGCGCCAGGGCGGACGGCGAGCGGCAGCACGCCGGCAAGGGTGGAAGCGACGCTGTTGGTCATGGGCAAGGGCGAGTTGCTCGAAAGCCACGCGCTGCCTGCGGACGGCGCCTTCCGCTTCCCGCTGGGCGTCGATGCCGATGAAATCGCCATTGCCGGTTCCGGGCTCGATCGGCGACTCAAGCTATCGGGCTATCCGATCGACCTCGGCCTGTTGGCGCCCGGCGCGCTCGCGCCCGACGCGCCGCTCAAGGCCATCGGCTTCGACGACATAACGCCGCGCGGCCTGTGCAAGGTGCCGTCTGGTCACGCCGGTCTCGACTGGCACAATCTCAACGCCATGTCGCGCGATCACACCCCAAGCAGCGAAGGTTATGTCAACGGCAACGTGTCGGGCGCTTACATCGCCTATACCAGCAGCGGCCATCCGGCCGAGTTCGGCCGCGCCGCGCCATTCGGTTTCCATTCGGTGATGCTGACCGCAGCCTGGCTGGCCTCGGAGGGTGAGGTCGCACTGGTCGAAAGCTGGTTGGGGAAAGAGCTGATCGCCAGCGATGAGATCGCGCTGTCGGCGCTGGCGCCGGTCCACTACGCGCCGATGCTGAAGGCGGTGACGCGCATACGCATCTCCACCAAGCATCATTGGCAGGCTGTATTGGACGATCTGACGGTAGCGCTTTGAACGCGACCCGCCGTTAAAGCATGGCTCCCGAAAGTGAGAACCGGTTTCGGGATAAAGACATGCGCAAAATCAAAAACCTAAAGCGCATGGAGCGAATCTGGAAAGATCGCGACGCGCTTTAGAGCAAGAAAAGTGCGATACGGTTTCCGCCAAACGGCTCAGAAACGAAGCAGAGCGGCTAAACGTTTCCGCTATACATCATTCGCTTCAGCCGGAGCCACTTGTCAGGAAATTGTCAGCGCGCCACGGCTGTCGGCCCGGATTAACGCTCAGACGCCCCCGTTGACGATGACGACCGAAGGACCCGCCACCACCGCCGAAAGCTTGCCCTTGCGGACGAAAACCGGCTTTTCGTAAATTTTCTTCATGTGATTGCCCTCCTAGACCCTTGGCGCATAATCTCACATGAACGATTTCTGTCAAGCAAGCGGCCGGGGTCGCCGTTCTATAGCTGGGGATAGAGTTTTACTGATGAACAGCGGCCCGATAGTATGATGGCTGCGGCCGCTGGAGCTGGATGAGAAGCATATCACCAACGGGACTGTGTGATCTCTTGCACTCAGCCTGGCCGCGAGCTCGGCTAAGATGCCGGGGCCGGCCTACCGCCGCATGTGACAAGGGAGCGGCGGGGGAAGACCGATGAAGAGATTGACCGACGGGCTGCTGGCCCTGGCGATGCTGATCGTCGGCATTGCCTGTTTCGCCAAGCTTTATCCGGCGCTAGGCGGCAAGCCGCTGGCAATGATGCGCCTGGAGATCTTCGGCGTGGCCGGCTTGCTGTCGGTCCTTGCCGGGCTGCTGTTCCTCGCCGGCCTGCTGCCGGGCGCCGCCAGGCGCGATCCGGACGCCCCTTTGTTCGGCCGCGACGCCGAGATCGCGCCGGCAGGCCATCCGCGGCTGCGCCGCGCAGCGCTCGCTTTGCCGCTCCTGGCCCTGCTCGTCATCGTCGCCGACCAGTTCGGCCCGTGGCGGATACAGGAGCCGCGCAGCGAGCCGGCGAAGGAAGTCGCCACCGCACGGGCGGAGCCGGCGCCTCGGCCATCCGAGCTTAAGCCCGAGCCGGAGGCGAGTGCCAAACCAACTACGCCGGAGGCGAGTGCCAAACCAACTACGCCGGAGGCGAGTGCCAAACCAACCACGCCGGAGGCGAGCGCCAAGCCAGCCACGCGCGCACCCGCGCAGGAGGAAGTCGCGAAACCCGCGCCGCCCGCAGAGCCGGTTGCGGCTCCCGTCCAGCCGGCCGCTGCGCCGGCCAAGTCCGTACCGCCGCAGCCTGCTCAACCGGCACAGCCCGTCCAGCCGACCGAGCAGACGGCACTCGCGCCCGCAACGCCGCCGCCGACAGTGGCGCCGCCTCGGCCGGCGCCTCCGGCCCAGCCGACGGCGCCAGAAGGCCACCGCGACGCCGTCGTCTGGCTGGCGGTGTCGGCCGACGGCCACGAGATCATGAGCGCAAGCACCGACCGCATGATCAAGCTCTGGGACATCGACGGCAAGCGGCTGATCCGCGATCTCGGCGTTCATAAGGACATGGCGCGCAGCGCGCTTTTCATGCCCGACGGCAAGACCGCGCTCACTGGCGGTGACGATGGCGAGATCGTGCTGCGCCAGCTCTCCGATGGCACGGTGCTGCATGTCTTCTCGTCAGGGGCGAATGGCGGCGTCAGGCAACTGAAGGTCAGCCCGGACGGCAAGCGCGCCGTCAGCGGCCACGACAGCGGTTCCGTGGTGGTCTGGGACCTGGAGAAGGGGACGGTGTCGCATGTGCTGCCTGGCCACGACTGGTCGGTGAGCTCCGTCGCCATCTCGCCCGACGGCACCAGGGCGCTCACCGGCAGCATCGACGGCGAATTAAAGCTGTGGGATATCGTTGCGGGCCAGCAGCTGCGCAGTTGGCACGGTCACGACCGCGGCGCCTATGGCGCGGTCTTCCTGGCCGACGGCCACTACGCGGTGACCGGCAGCGGCGACTACACGATAAAGCTCTGGGATATCGATAGCTTCAAGGAAGTGCGCCGCTTCGACGGCCATTCCGGCACGGTCTATGCGTTGGCTTTGTCGGCCGACGGCAAGCGTCTCGGCTCCGCATCGCTCGACGGGACGGCGCGGATATGGAACCTGGATACGGGCGCCGAGATCGCCGAGTTCGATCCCGGCACCGGGCCGATGTATTCGGTCGCCTTCGCCGCCGACGGCACGCTTCTCACCGGCGGCATCGACCGCACCATCCGCGACTGGCCCGCGGCGGGCGGGAATGGGACGGTGCTGTTTGCGGGGGCGCCGGAATAGCCGCAACGTTGAAGATTGGCGAAAGCCGGCGTGACGGCTGATCTCCCCCACAAGAGGGGAGATCAGCAGCTTTGACCTCGGCGCCATTCCTCGAACGCCCCCTTGCGGTGTAAACACCAGGCAGGGCAATGGTAGCGAGACGCCACGCCAGCCGAGCCAATCATGCCTACCCTCCACCTCGTCGAAGCCTCGATCGCCGACCTTCGCGGCGCGCTGGAGGACGGCACCGCCACCAGCGTCGAACTGGTCGCCGCATATCTCAGGCGCATCGCCCGTTACGACCGTCACGGCATCGCGCTGAACGCGGTTCCCGTCCTCAATCCCAACATGTTCGACGAGGCGGAAGCGTCCGACCGGCGCCGCCGCGAGGGCAAGGCGCTCGGGCCGCTCGACGGCATCCCCTATACCGCCAAGGATAGCTACAAGGCCAAGGGACTGACGGTTGCTGCCGGCTCGCCGGCCTTCGAGCATCTCGTCGCCACGGAGGACGCCTTCACCATCGCCAGGCTGCGAGCCGCGGGCGCGGTGCTGATCGGCCTCACCAACATGCCGCCGATGGCTAATGGCGGCATGCAGCGTGGCGTCTATGGCCGCGCCGAGAGCCCGTACAACAAGGATTTCCTCACCGCCGCCTTCGCCTCCGGGTCGTCCAACGGCTCGGGCACCGCGACCGCCTCATCCTTCGCCGCTTTCGGACTCGGCGAGGAAACCTGGTCGTCCGGGCGCGCGCCGGCGTCCAACAATGCGCTCACCGCCTACACGCCCTCGCGCGGCGTGATCTCGGTGCGCGGCAACTGGCCCCTGGTGCCGACCATGGATGTGGTGGTGCCGCATACGCGCAGCATCGCCGACATGCTGGAACTGCTCGACGTGATCGTCGCCGACGACGCCGAAGCGCGCGGCGATTTCTGGCGCGTCCAGCGCTGGGTGGATATCCCGAAAGCGTCGGCGCTGCGGCCGGCGAGCTACACCGCCCTTCCGCTGCAAGGCGCGCTCAAGGGCAAACGGCTCGGCGTGCCCAAAATGTATATCGGCAAGGATGAAGGCGCCGACAGGCCGATCGAGACGCGCGCCTCGGTGCTGGAGCTCTGGCGGCAGGCGGCGCGAGACCTGCAAGCCCTTGGCGCGGAGGTGGTGGAGGTCGATTTCCCTGTCGTGTCCAATTACGAGCGCGACCGCCCCGGCGCCCGCTCCATGGTGGATCGTGGGCTGGTGCCGCCGGAATTCGCCGAAAGGGAGATCTGGGACCTGTCGATCTGGTCGTGGGACGATTTCCTGCGCGCCAATGCCGACCCGGCCATCCCCGATCTTGCTTCAGTCGACGGCGCAAAGATCTTCCCGCAGCCGCCGGGCACGTTGCGCGACCGTTACGGCGAGGCCGATCTCGATCTGGCGCAGTATGTCGAGCGGGCGAAGCGGGGCGTCGCGCGACTGGAAGATATCCCAACCATCGGAGAAGGCCTGAACGGCCTCGAGGCAACGCGCCGCGCCGACTTCGAGGATTGGCTCGATGCCAATCGCCTCGATGCCGTCGTGCTGCCGGCGGTGGCCGATGTCGGGCCGGCCGATGCCGACGTCAACGAGGCTTCCGCCCGGCTCGCCTGGCGCAACGGCACCTGGGTCGCCAACGGCAATCTCGTCTGGCGGCATCTGGGCATCCCGACGGTGACGGTGCCGATGGGCACCATGGCCGATATCGGCATGCCGGTGGGCCTCACCTTCGCCGGCAAGGCGTATGACGACACGGCGCTACTGACGATGGCCGGCGACTATGAGCGCGCCACTAAGCGCCGCACCGCCCCGCCGCGCACGCCGGCGCTTGCCGATGATGTGTTTGCGGCGGGCAGCGGTGGGAGGAGTGGCGCTGGCGATGCGCCGTTTGCCCTGAAGCTGACTGCCGAGACGGTCCGCGCCGGCGACACCGACGAGATTACGATCGCGCTGGAGATCGCGGCGGCGGAGCCGGAAGTAGCCGTGAAAATCCACGTCAACGGCGAGCCGGTGATCATGCAGGCCGGCGGGAACCGCTACACCGGCCGGATCGTGGTGCCCGCCGCGACGCATCAAGCTTTCCACAGCGTCTGGCGGGGTTCATATGGCTCGATCGTCACGGCCGTCGTGAGGTTGCCGGATGGGCGCACTGCTGGCGCGTATGTCGTGACGGGCGGGATCGGGTAGCACTTCTCCCTTCTCCCACAAGGGAGAAGGAAGAGATTGCGCTACTCCACCCAATCCACCACCAGCGCTACCACGCCGAACAGCGCCCCAACCGCGCACACCGCGTTCCAGCCGCCCCAGGCCCAGGCAATGCCGGCCAGCAACGAGCCGAGCGCGCCGCCGATGAAGAAGATGCCGACGAACAGCCCGTTGATGCGGCCGCGGGCCTTCGGCTGCAGCAGGTTGACGGCACGGCGACCCAGCGTCTGGTCGCCGGTGACGCCGATATCGAGCAGCACGGCGCTGACACCCATGAGGATGAGCGGAAGCCACGCGTCGCCGGCCTTGGCCGCGCCGGCCCACGCCGCGAGGCCAAGCGCCGCGACCAGCACGAGATGGCAGAGGATCGTTGCCGGGCGCGTAAGACCGCGGTCGCCGGCGCGGCCGAAGACCGGCGTCACCGCCGCGCCACCGGCACCGACCAGCGCGAACAGCGCGATGCCTTTCTGCCCGAGGTCGAAAGGCGGTGCCGAGAGGCGAAGCGCCACCGCGGTCCAGAACACGCTGAAGGCGGCCATCACCAGGCTGGCGGTAAAGGCGCGGCGGCGCAGCACCGGCTCCTGGCCCAGAAGCCGGACCAGCGAAGCGATCAGCCCCGCATAGCGCGCCTGCGCCAACGGCCGCCGTCTCGGCAAGGTGAGGCCGAGCAGGACCGCAAGAAGCGCAAGCGCCGCGGCGCTGATGCCGTAGAAGGCGCGCCAGCCGAAAGCGTCGGCGACGAGGCTGGCGATCGGACGCGACAGCAGGATGCCGATCATCAGACCGCTCATCACGTCGCCGATGACGCGCCCTTCCTGGCCCGGCGGCGCCATCGAGGCCGCCACCGGCACCAGCACCTGGATGCAGGAACAGGCGGCGCCGAGGATGAACAGCACAACCAGCAGCGAGGTGGCGGACGGCGCGAACGAAGCGACCGCTGCCGCGAGCACGGCCGCGCACAGCATGCGCAGCACCAGCACGCGGTTCTCGACCAAATCCGACAGCGGCACCAGGAAGAACAGCCCGGCCGCATAGCCGAGCAGGGTGGCCATCGAGACCAGGCCGCTCTGCGACGCCGCGGCGCCCAGCGACGGGCCGATCAATCCGACCAGCGTCTGCGGCGCGAACAGATTGGTGACGATGATCCCCACCGAGGCGGCAAACAACAATGTCTGGGACCGGGTGATGGTGCTGCCGCCGATATGTCGCGGCCGTTCGACGACCCCGGCCGTAGCGATCCGCGCATTGTCTGTTCCGTTCATGGGTAAACCTCGCTGTCCGCATATTTCGCGAGGACTTTATTCGGAATGCGTATAATGCTACAATTGAATTGACGTGATAATGATTATGCGGATTTCGCATGAACATCCATGACCTTGAGGCCTTCGTGGCCGTCGTCGAAACTGGCTCGATCGTCGGTGCTTCGGCCAGGCTCAACCTCACCCAGCCCGGCGTGACGCGTCGGGTGCAGAATCTCGAGGAGCAACTGGCGACGCACTTGCTCGACCGCCAGTCGAAGCCGCTCAAACCCACCGCATCCGGCCGCGAGGCCTATGAGCATGGCCGCCGCGTGCTGCGCTCGCTGGAAGACCTGAAGGCGGGCGTCTCGCCCGACGGCGAGGTGAGGGGCGAGTTCCGCCTCGGCATCATGCCTTATCTCTCGACCAGCGCGCTGTCCGAGCCGCTCGACAGTCTTCGCGCGGCCTTCCCGCGGCTGACGCTGAAGATCACCTCGAGCCTCTCGCCGCGCCTGGTAGAGCAGGTGCTGCACAGCGAGATCGACGCGGTGGCCGTCTGCCTCGCCGAGGGCGTCGCGCCGCCGCCCGAGCTCGTCGGCGACGATCTCGGCGTGCAGGCGGTGCTGCTGGTGGCCTCGCCAAGCCTCGGCGTGCCGAAGCCGGCCGAGCTCAACGACCTTGCGCGCTACCCATGGGTGCTCAACGAAACCGGCTGCGGCTTCCGCACCTTCATCCGCCATCGCTTCGAGGCGGCGCGGCTGCCTTTCCATGTCGGCGTCGAGGCGCAGGGCGCCGACCTCAGGATGTCGCTGGTCGCTCGTGGCCACGGCATCGGCGTCGTCACGCCCGGCGCGCTGTCGGGCAGCCAATGGCGCGACGCGGTCGAGGTGGTCGACTGCCCCGGCTTCAAGCCGCAGGTGCGCTGCTGGCTGCTCCACCGCCCCCCGGCCGGCAGGCTGGCGCGCCCGATCGCGGTCTTCCGCGACGCGCTGGCCGAGGCGCTGAAGGGTCCGATGCCGCTGATGTCGTAAAAGCCAAGCGCCTTATCTTTCACGTGACCGTGGAAAAAGCGATTCCAGCACTTTGGCAAACCCAAGCGTTAGAGACTGCCAGAGGGAGCGGGCTGCACCGTCCGTCGAGCTCGTCATCTCCGGGTCTTGCGATCGGGGCAGGGAGGCGAGCCACGAATCCCAAAACTGCTGCTGCATGGAGACGAATACGGGCATCACATCATAACCTTCGTCAAATATATTGACTAAGTCGCTCTCCTTGGGACGCTCCCCCGTTTTCACCTTGCAGATCACCAATCCACGACTCATCCCTGTCACGGTGCCTTCAGGGAAAACATTCGCGCTCGCGCCATAACAAAAGGGCAGTATTCCGTGCACTTCGAGCTGCTTGCGGATTTGGCATAGGGCTTCGAAATAATCATCTTCCTCGGCAACGATGACTTTGTCGCGATAACTGCAAGTGAGCCTGCACCGAGTCCCCACATTCTGCGGCGTGAACACCGCCTGCTCGTCACCTCCCGTGTCTCCTCCGATCAGGAACACGGTGTATTGTTCATCCATTGTCATTCCCCCAATCCTTTGGTCACATTAGTTGCATCGATTTATCAATGCAACTGAAAATTGCATATGGGGTAGCGCGAGTTGCTGCTTGCTGGCTCCTGCCTCGTCCTTGACCCAGCCTCCGTCCACGTTATCTTCGCCGCCATGCAAGACACCGCTCCTTCCGCCGCCGCGCCGCTCATCGTCATCGACCTGCAGACCGGCATGTTCGACGGTCGTTTCGACCCGCCGATCCATGACGCCGACGCCATCGCCGAGCGCTCACGCACGCTGATCGACTGGGCACGACGTTCCGGCCGCAAGGTGGCGTTCATCCGCCATGACGGGCCGGAGGGCGATCCGCTCGCGCCGGGCGCCTCCGGCTGGCCGGTCTGGCCGTGGCTCGGCCAGGCGGCCGATGAGCCGACCTTCGGCAAGAGCGTCGGCAACGCCTTCTCCAATCCCGAGCTCTCCGAATGGGTGGCGGGGCAGGGCGCGAAGGACATCGTGCTCATCGGCGCCCAGACCGATTTCTGCGTCGCCGCAACCGTCAAGGGCGCCTTGGCCGAGGGCTTGGGCGTCACCGTGGTCTCCGACGCGCATTCGACGCTGGATTCGATCGAGGAGAAGGCGCCCGACATCATCGCCCGCCATAATGAGGCCTTTGCCGGCCAGGGCGCGCGCTTGACGACGACGGCGGAGTTGACGGAAGGCTGAGCGCGTCTTCCCCTTCTCCCCTTGTGGGAGAAGGTGGCCGCGAAGCGGCCGGATGAGGGGTGTTCCAGGGAAAACCGGCGTCTCACTCCGCTGGAGCACCCCTCATCCGTCTCGGCGCTAGTGCGCCGATCCACCTTCTCCCACAAGGGAGAAGGAAGACACCCCAACCCAAGGAGCCAAGCTTGCCCACCCTCACTCTTCCCGCTGAAGGAGGCTGCCGCTGCGGCCGCGTGCGGCTGAAAATCTCGGCAAGACCGCTGCTCACCATGGCCTGCCACTGCACCGGCTGCCAGCGCATGTCGTCGAGCGCCTATTCGCTGAGCGCGGCGATCCCCTCGGACGGTTTCGAGGTGACGAAGGGCGAGCCGGTGATCGGCGGCCTGCATGGCGCCTCCAAGCATTATTTCTGCGGCTACTGCATGACCTGGATGTTCACCCGGCCCGAAGGGATCGACTGGTTCGTCAATCTGCGCCCGACCATGCTCGACGACCACGCCTGGTTCACGCCCTTTATCGAAACCTGGACGGCGGAGAAATTGCCCTGGGCGGCGACGCCTGCCGTGCACAGCTACGAAGCGCTGCCGGCCTTCGAGGAATATGAGGGGCTGGTCGCCGAATACGCCGTAGCGCAGAAGTAAAACGGCGACCTTGGGCAAGGTCGCCGCGGCATTCTGTTCATGGTCGACGCGTCCGTTGGGGGCGCATTGTTGGGGATGTGCTTGGGCGTCCGCGTCGACCACGGCGGCCTCATACCGCAGACCTCACGATGGCACATTTGCTGCCCGCGGAAACTTACGCGAAAGCGGTATATAACGGGCGTTGTACTTGCCCTCTCCCACAACGGGAGAAGGCAAGGGCGAAACACTTTCTATCCCATGCCGGATTGACCTTGGCCTGCCAAGCGATGACCACTGATGCGTTCACTTTCAATGGGATGCATCTTGAACCAGACTCATTTCCTCAACGCCAGGCTCGCCGACGGCACGGTCGCCGACCTCACCGTCGACGGCGGCAGCTTCAGCGCTGTGGCGCCTGCTGCGAACACGACGCCGCCGACGGACGGCGCCGTCGACCTCGCCGGACAGCTCGTGCTGCCGGCCTTCGTCGAGGGCCATATCCATCTCGACACCTCCTTCTACGGCGACGCCTGGCGTCCGCACATTCCCTGCAGCAACGGCTTCGACGTGCGCGAGCGCGTTGCCTTCCAGATGCGCAACCTCGAGCAGGCAGCGCCCATGGCGGAGCGCGCGAAGAACCAGCTCGAGCTTTGCGTCGGCCATGGCAGCCTCGCCATGCGCAGCCATGTCATGGTCGATGCCGCGGTCGGGCTGAAGCATGTCGAGACGATCCTCGCCGTGCGGGAGAAATACCGCGACCTGATCGACATCCAGCTCGTCGCCTTTCCGCAGAGCGGCATCCTGTCCTCGCCAGGCACGGCGGAACTGCTCGACGAGGCGCTCAAGCTCGGCTGCGACCTGGTCGGCGGGCTTGATCCGGCGAGCTTCGACCGCGACGTGAAGGCCCATCTCGACGTGGTCTTCGGGCTTGCCGAAAAGCGCGGCGCCGGCATCGATATCCACCTGCATGACCGCGGCACGCTCGGCCTGTTCGAGATCGAGGAGATCGTCGCCCGGACCACGGCGTCGGGCATGCAAGGCCAAGTCGCCGTCAGCCACGCCTATGCGCTGGGCGACATCTCCGCCGATGCGTTGGCCAGGGCCGGCGAGAGGATCGCCGCCGCCGGCCTCTCCATCATGACCAACGCGCCCGGCGATCATGCTTTCCCGCCGGTGGCCGCGCTTCGCAAGGCCGGCGTCACCGTGTTCGCCGGTTCCGACAACATCCGCGATTCCTGGTGGCCCTATGGCGATGGCGATATGCTGAACCGCGCCAATATGATCGGCTATCGCTCCGGCTTCTACGAGGATTGGGAGCTGGAAGCAGCTTACGACGTTGTGAGCCAGGCCGGCGCCAAGGCGCTGGGGCTGGAGGGCTATGGCATCGCCGTCGGCGCCAAGGCGGATTTCGTCGCGCTGAAGGCAGAGCATGTCCCGGAAGCGGCGGTGGCGGTGCCGAAGGAGCGCGCAGTCTATCGAGCGGGCAGGGAGGTGGCGCGGAATGGCAAGGTGGTGTGAAACACCTTGGACGGACATAGGTAGTGGACAGATCGACCTGCGGAACCGAATTACCTTGCAGACTTAGGGCTCTTGTGAGCCACATGTCTGCACCTTGTCGGCAGGGTTCAAAGAAGCATACCAAAGCCGCGCGTGTATCCTTGTCTCAATAGATCACACGCCTAACTACCAGGGCATTAACTCTCTTCACCACGGATTGTGCTAAGATAGCTCGTCATAAGCAGCCTGAGGGAGAATCACATGGGATTGGTCGACAAAACTCAACGCATCCAACCCAGTTCCGATTTCGTCACAGCTAGGCAAGCTGTCTGGCGGGGACTGGAGGTTGTGCGCCAAGCAGCCGTTGGTCGAGCGAGCAGCCATAGCGACAAAAAGGTAGCAAAGGATTCGGGGCCTTCGAAGAATCCGGCCGCCGGTCGAAAATAGTCGGTACCATCATGGGGGGAATGTATCGGGACTCGGACCGCGACCGGATAGGCGTTGTAGGAAAGTCATCAGACGAGCCGTTTCGGTCCGAGTGGCGCAGGGACATCGCCAGACTAATACATTGTCCGGCTTTTCGGCGGCTACAGGGCAAGCCACAGGTCTTTCCGGGCGGCGACTCAGATTTCTTCAGGAACCGGCTAACTCATTCGCTAGAGGTTGCCCAAATAGCGAAATCGATAGCGATACGGTTAAACTATGAGAGCGATCTCTTCAAAGAGAAAACGCTTAAAATAGAACCCGAAATTGTCGAGTTTGCTGGACTGGCACATGACCTCGGCCATCCACCTTTCGGCCACAACGGGGAAGAGGCTCTTGATCATGAAATGGAGGATCAGGGAGGATTCGAAGGTAACGCTCAGACGCTTCACATTTTGGCGAAGGTTGAAAAGAAAGAATATACAGATCCCGAGGCTGCAGGTTTACACGGACCCATCGGTAATAGTGTCGACTATCGTGCAGGCCTCAACCTGACCTATCGCTCACTGGCGTCGATACTAAAGTACGACCACGAGATTCCTGCAAGAGCAGCTCAACGACGAAGCGGCTACGACGACAACAAGGGTTACTACCAAGACGAATCCAGGCTTGTGGCTGACATAAAGAAGTCAGTATTGGGGCAGAAGCATGAGGGGCCATTCAAAACAATTGAGTGCTCTATCATGGACATATCAGACGATATTGCATATTCGACTTATGATATAGAGGATTGCTTTAAAGCTGGTATTTTGAGCCCAATTGGTATGTTTTCTCTCGACGACAAAATATATGAGAGCGCGATTAAGACTATAAATAAGAGGATGAAGAAATACTACGGTGATATAAATGCAATCGAGAATTTGTTTGTCGATAGGAGGGCAATACAGCAAATATTGTTCGATTTGTTTTCAGAGTTATTCATAATAAGCCAGGAAGAGCGGAGTTTTCTTGCCGGCAGAAACGCTTCTCGGGAGCACAAAAAGCAGACTTCGGCTCTATTGGTAGAGCGTTTTTCAAATAAGCTCGCTTCCGACGGTTATGAGAGGGTAAAATTGACTTCTCGTTTGGTCCAAATTTTCATGGATGGGGTTGAAGTTGTGGCTCACGCAACGTTCCCTCAGCTTCATCGTGCTCGGCTAAAGTTGGATACATTTAAAAAAGTGGAGGTGCTAAAGAATATAACTTATGAGCATGTTATAATGTCGCCTGCAATGCAGACAATAGAATATCGCGGAAAAGAAATAATTTCGGCGATTTTTAATGCTGTTGATAGGGATGACAAAAAAGGAAAGATGCTTTTACCGGAGGATTATAGGGGCTTATACGAAGCGACCCGAGGACCAGCGAGGAAGCGGATTTTGGCGGATTTTATCGCTGGGATGACAGATCGGTACGCGTGGGAATTCTACAATCGTATTTGCGGAACAAACGCTGCGTCTGTTTTCCGAAAGGTTTGAATCCCAATAGTGCCTGCAGGCCATCCGGCCCCGCACCTGACACGAAAGCTGCCCCCCGCTCCCATAATTGGTTTGCACACAAATGTTTCAAGCCATCCCAGCTTCGTGAAGCAATTCACCGTTCGCACGCAATCCACCGGTTACAGACGCATCGCAAAAGCGGCGCCGGGTGAAGAGGCGGCACTGGTTTTGCGCCGCCGATTTATGGGAGCTTCCATGTTCAAGAACCTTAACCGGATCCGCGCCGCCTTCGCGCAGGCAAGCAAGCGCCGCCGCACGACGCGCGAGCTGAACGAGCTGCCGCCGGAGATCCGCAAGGATATCGGCTGGCCGCAGGCCGCTCAGGACGACGAGATTCGGTTGCCGTTCTGACGCGTGCCAAAGGCGCCGCACCGGGGCGACCGGCTTCTCGAGAGCTTCGCGCCCACGGCGTCGGCTGGCCACGCAAGGCGGTCCGTCCGGCGCCAGGACAGCGCCTTCAGCCTATATTTCCGCAACGACCGTGCCGGACACCGGATCCGTCACGCCGAGATCGCCGCCCAGGTCTTCCAGCATATCGCGGAACGTGTCGAGAATGCCGATCATCATTGGGCGCGCCGCGGCGAGGCTGTCCATGTCGTTCCATTCGCCGACCATGCAGAAGGTGCGCTCGCCGGTCTTGATCAAGGCGCCCTTGCGAAAGCCCTTGGCGTTGAGCGAGACCTTTTCATGGGCTTCGACGAAGGCCTTTTCCTTGCCCGGCTTGGTGCGAAAGCGGACTACATTATAGGCGGTCATGGCTTCCTCCCTTCGATGCGATATCAGCCGGCCGGCTTGTAGGCGCCGGCGGCCTTGTTGGCGGCTGCGATCACCGCCTTCATGTCGAGCTCTTCGAGAACGACGAGATCGCTCACCGAGCCACTCGCGCGCACCGCGAGCGCCATGCCCATCCCGGCAATCTGGTCCGGCACCTCGCCATTGACGATGACGTCATAAAGGCCGCGCGTGAACATCAGGCTGCTCATCCTGCCGCCCACGCTTTCAAAGAGCGCCGCGATTGCGACTTCCCGGTTCGATCCTTGCATCAGCCCCTTGGCGGCATGGGGTTCGTAAGTCGCGAGTATGGTAACCTTCATGGGATCCTCCTCCAGATGCCATGTCTCGGGCTGGCCGTTCCTTTGGCCAGCACGGACTTCCTTCCCTGACATTTGACGTGGTCTGCGGACCGCCCCCGGGGCAACGCGCCAATCGGGCGGTTCGGCTGAAGCATGGCTTCAACTTCGATTAATATGCGCTTTTTCTAATATGACGGCAATCGTCGATGTTCCGGGCCTCGCCCCGGCCGGTTGTCAGCGCAGCCACCACAGGCCGCCGATCACCAACGCGATCGCCAGCGCCACGCCTGCCAGCATCACATAAGAGCCTATCATCATCTCGCGGATGATCTTCTTGATGCTGGCGCGGTCATTAAGGTTGGGGAAGGGCTCGTTCGGCAGCGGGACCCCGAGGAAATCGCAGAGCGGTCCCCAGCCGTCGGTGACCTTGAAGACCAGCAGCCTTTCCGGCGACACCGCCGCCTTAACCTCGTCGATGTGGGCGTTGTAGCGCGCTACTGCCTTGTCGCGGTCGTTCATCACGCCCTTCAGCGTGCGGCCCCAGACCAGCTTGCGCGACATGTCGCCGAACTTGCGTCCGAAGGGCGTCAGCCATTCCAGCACCTTGAACTGCCAGACATTCTCGGTGAAGTAGATCGTGTCGATGGTGCTGTCGTACCAGGCTTCGGCGCCGCGCGGATGCAGCGTCAGAAGCACCTTGGCGCGAGGGTAGGCGGCCATCAATTCCTTCCATACGCAACAGCCTGGATTGTCGACGGTCGCCCGGTAATTCGCGAAGACCTGGTTCCAGTCGTGCTGGCTGCCCGGCTGGCTGTTTGCCACCCTGCGCCAAAAATCCAGATGGTCCTTGTTTGCCTTGTTGATGATGACTTCCTGCATGTGGTAGCTCGCAAAACCGAGCCGGTTCAGTGCGGCGAAAGTCGACGACGTGCCAGTGCGGCCGAAGCCGGCCCCGATGACCTCAAGCGTCATTTGTGCTCCCCATTGGTCCGGATTGATTTTCTCGTGATTTCCCGGATCCTTGGCTTGATCGTGCGCCCGTCCCCCCGGTCGCGCAATGTTTTTCCATTAGCTTTCGTTGAAATTTCTGGGCCAAATGCCACGTGGACGATGCGCCATGACCGTTTTGTGTATTCACGCGGTCGATGTGGCCTGATAATAGGTCAACCAAGCTGACCTAAATAAGCACTTCGGGAGGTGCGCCTTGACCCTGATGAACCTTCTGGCCTCGCGCTCGTCGCGCATGAAAGCCTCGGAAATCCGCGAGCTGCTGAAGCTGCTCGACCAGCCCGACATTATCTCCTTCGCCGGAGGCATTCCGGATCCGTCGCTGTTTCCCGCGCAGGCCATCGGCGACGCCTACCAGGCGGTGCTGGGCGGCAAGGAGGCGGGGACCGCGCTGCAATACCAGGTCAGCGAAGGCTATCTGCCGCTGCGCAAATGGCTGGCCGACTATATGGGCAAGCTCGGCGTTCAATGCGACGAGGGCAACATCTTCATCACCTCCGGCTCGCAGCAGGCGCTCGACTATCTCGGCAAGCTGTTCCTGTCGCCGGGCGACACGGCCCTGGTCACCTGGCCGACCTATCTCGGCGCGCTGCAGGCCTTCAACGCCTACGAGCCGCGCTATGACCGGCTGAACACCGCAGGCGGCAACATGACGCCCGAGGCCTATCGCGCCGCCGCGGCGGTGAATGGCGGCAAGGTGAAGTTCGCCTATCTGGTGCCGGATTTCGCCAACCCGACCGGCAACACGCTGGACGTCAAGCAGCGCGAGGCGGTGCTCGACCTCGCTGGCGAGCTCGACATCGCCGTGATCGAGGATGCCGCCTATCGCGCGCTGCGCTATGACGGGGAGGGCGTGCCGCCGATCCTCGCGCTCGACTGCGCCCGCTCCGGCGGCATCGATCATGCGCGCACGCTTTATTGCGGGTCCTTCTCGAAGATACTGTCACCCGGCATGCGCGTCGGCTGGGTCTGCGCGCCGCGCCATGTCGTGGAGAAGCTGGTGCTGATGAAGCAGGCCTCCGACCTGCACAGCCCCTCGATCAACCAGATGGTTATGCACCGCGTCGCCGACACCATCTTCGACGCCCAGGTGGAAAAGCTGATCGGCGCCTACCGCAAGCGACGCGACGCGCTGCTCGGCGCGCTCGAGGGCAACATGCCCGACGGCATTTCCTGGAGCCGCCCGGAAGGCGGCATGTTCGTCTGGCTGACACTGCCGGAAGGCGCCGATGCCACCGAGCTGCTGGCGCGTTCGGTCAAGGAGGCGCGCGTCGCCTTCGTGCCCGGCAATGCCTTCTATGCCGACGGCACCGGCCGCAACACGCTGCGCATGTCGTTCACGCTTGCCGACGACCGCGCGGTGAACGAAGGCGTGCCGCGGCTGGCGAAGCTGCTGCGAGGTTAGGCCTTCCATCACCGCCGCCTCGCGCAGGCGTGATCGGTAGTGCGCAGGCGTGATTGTCCGCGCGGCCCATTCCTCGGCTAGGGTCGCGGCCGATCCAACACCCCCTGGATCGACCCGGCAGTGGGGTCCCACCTCCATGGTCCGTACGAAAGAGCCCCGACGGCCTCCCCCGGCGGGGCTTTTTTCGTTGTCCGAGCAGGCCACCACGTCGGCTGCCCTTTTTCCGGCCGCTTTTGCGCTACGCTGGATTGTTCAGGGAGGATAGGATGAGTTTGCGCCTCGGCTTCACCATGCTTGCTTTCATCGCCTTCGCCGGCCATGCGCAGGCCTTCGAGATCGCCAGCCCGTCGGTCTCCGACGGCAAATGGAATGCGAAATATCTCGGCGACAAGGCCGGCTGCGGCGGCAAGAGCGTCTCGATCGCGCTCGCCTGGAAGGACCCGCCGGCCGGCACCAAGAGCTATGCGCTGACCATGTTCGACACCGATGCCAATGGCGGCAAGGGTTTCTGGCACTGGCTGGCCTGGAACATCCCGGCCAGCGCCAAGGGCCTGGGTGAGGGCGCCGGCGCCGAGGGCGGCAAGCACATGCCCAAGGGCTCGGTGCTGGGCAAGGGCGGTGTCCGCGCCGGCTATTTCGGCCCATGCCCGCCGCCCGGCAGCGGCCAGCATCACTATGTCTTCACGCTCTACGCACTTGGCGACAAGACCCTGCGCGTACCGGACAATCCCTTGCCGGATATGGTCTCGGTGGCGGCGAAAAGCTCGGCGCTGGGCGAGGCGACAGTGACGTATACTTATGGGAGGTAGCTACAGTTGATCTCCCGGCGACCTTCGCCTTCCTCATCCTAGTGCGAAGCAAGGAGCGAAGCGACGCGCGCAGACCCTAGGTCCATGCCGTGACGGTAAGGCGTTGAAACCGTCCAGAATTCTGCTCCGTTGCGCCCTTCGGCGCGCGTCATGGCATGGATCCTCGGGTCAAGCCCGAGGATGACGAGCGTCGGCTGGGCTACTCCGCCGCTTCGAGCTTGTCCTGCGTCTTCGTCTCGAAGTCGCTGGCGTCGTGGCGCTCGCGCAGCTGGAAGGCCGGATCGCCTGACACGCGGTTGACCATGCGGCCGCGGGTGACCGCCGGCCTGGCGTCGATCGCGTCGGCCCAGCGCTGTACGTTCTTGTATTCATGCACCGAGAGGAACTGCGCGGCGTCGTTGTAGCTGCGGCCCTTGGCGAGCCCGCCATACCATGGCCATACCGCCATGTCGGCGATCGTATAGTCGGGGCCCGCCAGATACTCGCTCTCCGCCAGACGGCGGTCGAGCACGTCCATCTGCCGCTTGGTCTCCATGGCGAAGCGGTCGATGGCATATTCGATCTTTTGCGGCGCATAGGCATAGAAATGGCCGAAGCCGCCGCCGAGATAGGGCGCGGAACCCATTTGCCAGAACAGCCAGGAGAAGGTTTCCGCGCGCGCCGCGCGCTCGGTCGGCAGGAACGCGCCGAATTTTTCGGCGAGATAGGTGAGGATCGAGCCGGACTCGAACACGCGCACCGGCTTCGGCTCGCTGTGGTCCATGAGCGCCGGGATCTTCGAGTTCGGGTTGACCTTGACGAATCCGCTTCCGAACTGGTCGCCGTCGCCGATCTTGATCAGCCAGGCATCGTATTCCGCGCCGGTGTGGCCGAGCGCCAGAAGCTCCTCCAGCATGATCGTCACCTTCTGGCCGTTGGGCGTGGCCAGCGAGTAGAGCTGCAGCGGATGCTTGCCGACCGGCAGCTCCTTCTCATGCGTCGGGCCGGCGATCGGCCGGTTGATCGAAGCGAACTGGCCGCCATTGGGCTTGTTCCAGGTCCAGACTTTCGGCGGGATATATTGGTCCATGTCGGAGGCCTTATGTTTTGCGCAGGGCGGAGCGTTTCGGGCGGGAAACTGCCACGATGCCGATAGACTTAGGTGCGGTTGCGCGCGCGTCAAAGAAAAAAGTTCAATCTTCGTTGAACTAGCACTTGTGCCAGCCCCGCAACGGGAAAATCCACCCCTTGCGCGGCGCTCCTTCGGCCATACTTATAGAACTAAACCCGCAACGCAGGATGGATCGATGACCGTCGAGAAAATTTCGCGCTCCGTCGTTGCCGTGCGCGCCACGGTTCCGGACGACGCTTTCACCGCCAATGCGCTGGGCACGCGCCGCGAGGGCAGCGGCGTGGTGATCCGCGATAATGGCCTTGTGCTCACCATAGGCTATCTCATCACCGAGGCCGAGGAAGTGTGGCTGACCGATCAGGATGGCCGCGTGGTGGCCGCGCATGCGCTGGCCTACGACCAGGAGACCGGCTTCGGCCTGGTGCAGGCGCTGTCGCCGCTCAATCTGCCGGCTGTTCAGTTCGGCGATGCCAGGAAGGCCAATATCGGTGACGCCGTCACGCTCGCCGACGGCATCGGCCAGCAGGTCGACGCCCACATCGTCACCAAGCAGGAATTCGCCGGCTACTGGGAATATCTGATCGACGAGGCGATCTTCATCGCGCCCGCACATCCGTCCTGGGGCGGGGCGGCGCTGTTCGACCGCGACGGCAAGCTGCTCGGCATCGGCTCGCTGCGCCTGCAGATGAGCCGCGCCGGCGAGGTGGCCGACATCAACATGGTGGTGCCCATCGATCTTCTGACGCCGATCCTCGATGATCTCATCAAGCGCGGCCAGGCGGCGAAGGCGCCGCGTCCGTGGCTCGGCGCATTCTCGGCCGAGTCGAACGGCATGGTGGTGGTGATGAGCGTCGCCGAAGGCGGTCCGGCAGCCAAGGCGGGGCTGCGCCAGGGCGACATCATCTCCGACGTGCGCGACGGTGAGGTGGACGGTCTGGCCGATTTCTACAGAAAACTCTGGCAGAACCCGGCCGGCTCGGAAATACCGCTGCGCGTCGTGCGCGACGGCCGCGAGACCTGGCTGCGCGTCAAATCCGCTGACCGCAATTCCTTCCTGAAGAAGCCGCAGCTGCAGTAGCGCCGGATGCATCCAAGGCTGCTGAAGACCTTTCTGGCGGTCGCGCGGACGGGCAACGTCACGCGCGCCGCGCAGGAGGTCAATCTCGCCCAGTCGAGCGTCAGCGATCAGATTCAGGCGCTGGAAACCGAGCTTGGCGTCAGCCTCTTTACCCGCTCGCGGCAGGGGCTCACTTTGACGCCGGCGGGCGAGGCGCTGAAACCCTATGCCGAGGATTTGCTGGCGCTGGCCGATGACGCGCGCGCCACCGTCGATGCCACCAAAGCCGGCACGGCCGGCAGCCTGTCGATCGGCGCGCTGGAGACGATCGCCTCGGCACGACTTGCTCCGTGGCTCGCCGGTTTCCGTGCCGCCCATGCCGGCATCGACATCAAGCTCCGGATCGCCGGCAGCGGCGAGTTGCTGCGCCGGCTGGGCGACGGCGAGATCGACGTCGCCTTCTGCTTCGAGCGGCCCGCCGAGCTGGAAGACGCCGGCGCGCCGGACCAGCACCTCGCAAGGCGGACCGTGGCGGTCGAGCCGCTGGCGCTCATCGCCCCGCCCGGCGACAACCATGTGGATGTCGACCTGGCGACGCTGGCCGAGAAGCATTTCGTCGCCACCGAGACCGGCTGCGTCTACCGCGCCATGGTTGACAAGGCGTTCGGCGAAGCGGGTCTCGGCAAGCCAAGGCTGGCCGCCGAAGCCGGCAGCATCGACGCGATTGCCGGGCTGGTGGCGGCCGGCGCAGGTTTTGCCCTCGTGCCGCGGCTGGCGGTCGCCGCCGCGATCGAGCGCGCACAGGTGGCCGAGCTGGCCTGGCCCGGCCCTGTCCGCTCGGCCGACATCGTGATGGTTTGGCGGCGTCGGCGCGTCCAGCCGCCGGCGCTGAAGGCGCTGCTCGAGCAATTCCAGGAAAAGTGTGCAACGGTTTTCCGTCCGGAATTGCGCAAAAACAAATAGCCGCTGCAGGAGAGGGCTTTTCGCCGGTCATACCAGCCGGTGGCCGCCCTCGACATGCAGCGTCTCTCCCGTCGTGAAGCCGTTGCCGATCAGGAAGCGGATTGCATCGGCAATATCTTCCGGCCGCCCTACGCGTCCTGCCGGCAGGCGCTTCGCCATCGCGGCAAGCGTCTCGTCCTTCTTCTCGCCGGCAACGAACTCCCAGATCGGCGTGTCGACCCAGCCGGGCGAGACGGCGTTGACGCGGATCGGCGCCAGCTCGACCGCAAGAGCCCGCACCAGCCCTTCCAGCGCCGCGTTGACGGCGGCGACCACCGAGCCGCGCGCCGCCGGCCGGTAGGCCGCGATACCGGAGACGAAGGTGAGCGAGCCGGTCGGCGGCAGCGTGGGCGCGCCATGCTTGGCAAGCAGCAGCGGGCCGTAGAACTTGCTCTCCACCACGCGTTGTGCGGCTGAAAGTTCGATTTCCGGCAACAGCCGGTAGGCGCCCTCGATCGCGGCCGCGGTGCTGATGATATGATCGAGCCGCCCGATGCGTGTGAAGAGTGCAGCGACCTCATCCTCGCGGCCGATGTCGACCACCGCCGTTTCGAGCGTTCCCGGCCGGCCGAGCCCATCCCGCGCCGCGCTCAACCTCGCTTCGCTGCGCCCGGCGATGATGACGTGCGCGCCTTCCTCGAGACAACGCCTGGCGAGCGCCAGCCCCATGCCCGAACTGCCGCCGACGATCAGGATCTTTTCCATGTCCATGCCTTTCCTTCGCATGGACGGTCATGTGGCAGGCCAACCCGCGAAGCGGAAACGGAAGAAACCGATAGTGTTATCGGAAGGCCCGATGGTTTGGTTAGTCGGCCCTCGCCGTATTTCGCGGATCAACAATCTACAATCTGCAGATATTGGGGCGCTGCGAGCCCGCGCATTACGTGGTCTCGCGTCATGATCGGGATATTGCGTATCCGGGCAGTAGCAATCAGATAGCAGTCGCCTGGGTCTTTGTGGCCTGTCATGGTCACCACGGCTGCCGCCTCTGTCGCGATACGTTGTTTGATTGGGATGATTTTGGCTGCGGTGGCTTCGATTGCGGCCGAAAACCAGCTTGCGGGAGTATTGGCGCCGAGATCAGGCGGTGCTTTGTGCGGCGGCTTCCGCGCTGCAATAGCCAATTCCCATGCCGTGATCGGAGATACGAAAAGTGTGCCGGCGTCTTGATTCTCGCCGATTGTCACCAGCGCGTCGTTGGAAAGTGGCTCTGCACCACTCACTAACCAATAGAGAACGTGAGTGTCGAGCAGGATGCCCGGCACTTATCAGCCTTTAGCCGCATGCTTCGGGGGTTGTGCCTTGCCTTTGAGGGCTTGCTCCGCGATAGGCTTCGTCAAGTCCACGCTCTTCTTGATCGCGAACTTGCTACCCTTCAGCGACTGAGCACCGCGGACGGTCACAAACTTGCCCGTCTTGGCGTTGCGCACGGTCAGGGTCGATGCTGTGCTTGTCTTTGCCATGCGCTCTATATAGCCACTTTTATGCGATTGGACGAGAGCCAGATACACTCGAAGATCACCGACGCGAAGAGACTTCTTTGATGGCCCCGGTCAAGGTCGACCCTGACAAGGTTCGGGAATTCCCTGATGCCGACAGTTTCTATGCCTGGCTTACCGACAACCACGCCTCTGAAAGCGAGGTCTGGATCAAGATCCACAAGGTCGGCTCGGGGCTCGCCTCGATCACGCCGAAGGAGGCTATCGACATCGTGCTCTGCTTCGGCTGGATCGACGCGGTGCGCAAGTCGCTCGACGACAAGAGCTTCCTGCAGCGCTACACGCCGCGCGGCAGGAAGAGCATCTGGAGCAAGATCAACATCGACAATGTCGCGCGCCTGGTCGAGGCGGGCCGCATGACCGAGCACGGCCTGCGCGAGGTGGAGGCCGCCAAGGCCGACGGCCGCTGGGACCGCGCCTATGCCGGCTCGAAGAAGATGGTCCTGCCGCCGGACCTGCAGGTCGCGATCGATGCCGAGCCGAAGGCGAAAGCGATGCTGGAGAAGCTCTCGGCGCAGAACCGCTTCGCGCTCGCCTTCCGTACCCACAATATGAAAACGGAGGCGGGGCGCAGGAAGAAGATCGCCGATCTAGTGGCGATGCTGATGCGCGGCGACACCATCCATCCGCAGAAGAAGAAATAACCAAAAACGCCGCCCGGAAGGGTGGGCGGCGTTTTCGGGAAGCGATGATCCTGAACCCTTAGGAAGCGGTCCGGATCATCCGGCCATGAAGGCGTTCGCAATTCCAGGAAAAGTGCGAAGCGGTTTTCCGTCCCGAATTGCGTGGAACCAGAGGCAGCGCTTACGCGGCCTTCTTCGCGACGGGCTTCTTCGCCGCATGCTTCTTCACGTGATGCTTCTTGGCATGGTGCCTGTGATGCTTCGCCACGTGATGCTTCTTGATGTGATGGCGACGATGCTTCCTGAGCTTCTTGTGCGGGCCGTTGGAGGTCGGCTTTGCGGCCGGAGCCGTGGTCGTGGTGGTCGTCGTGGTTGCAGCCGTCGTGGTCGCGGCAGCGTTGGCTTCGGTGGTGCCGAGCGCCGGGATCGCGAGAGCGAGTGCGGCGGTTAGGCCGAGTGCGGAAAGAAGGGACTTTTTCATGATCGGCATTCCTTTGTTCAAGGGTTCAAGATCGATGTCTTTTGTCGCGCGCCGCAATCATCGGCTGCTCCGGTGCCTTTTATGACAGCTGGTTTTTTCGCGAGTTTTTCCGGACTGTTGAATCTTGTTTCTGGATTGTTTCCGCCAACGCATCCTTCGACGCAGGATCAGTGACCGTCACCCGCCTTCGACAATCCGCGTATGGTGTAATGCGGGCTGACATCCTATGCGGTATTTTGATAGTTAAGCTATTGTTATTATACGATTTTCCACTATGATAATGGAATTCGCTCGCGGGAGTGGGAAATCGCTCATAATTGATTGTTAAATAATAATTTTCCACTATCTAAGGAACTGTCCAACCGCGAAGTGGAAAGCCGATGCTAGTGGAGCTGACCGGCGAGCAGCGCCGCCAACTCATTGACACCCAGCAGGTCTATGAGGCCTGGCTCAGCGCCGATGACGAGCGCCAGAGGCGCTTCACGGGCAGCATGCGCTGGGTCGAGCGCAACGGCGCCGAATATCTGTTGCGAAAAATCAGGCAGACGGAGAACTCGCTTGGCCCTCGAAGCGGAGAAACCGAAAAATCGTTTGCAGCCTTTTCGGAAGGCAGAGAGCGCAACAAGGACGTGTTGGCCGGCCTTTCCGATCGCTTGAACGGACTTGCCAGGGTCAACGTCGCCATGGGGCTGGGAAGGGTACCGGCGATTGCCGCCCGGATATTGCGGCGCTGCGCCGACACCAATCTGCTCGGCAGGCAATTGCTGGTCGTCGGCACGAACGCCCTGTTCGCCTACGAGGCCCTTGCGGGCGTGCGGATTGCGAGCGGCCTAACGGCGACCGGGGACATCGACCTGCCGTTCGATTCGCGCCGCCGCATCAGTTTCGTCACGAGCGAAAAGATAACGCAGTCCGGACTGATCGGTGTGCTGCGCAAGGTCGATCGGTCCTTCGAGTCTCTCCAGCCCAGGGCCTTCAGGGCTATGAACCGGGATGGCTACCTGGTCGACCTCATTCGACCCCAGGTAAGGAACGTCCTCAGGGACAATACTCCGACGTCTATCACTTCGCTTGAGGATGACCTCGATGGCGCGCCCATGGACGGATTGCAGTGGCTCGTCAACGCGCCGAAGACGGAAGCCATCGCCATTGACGAGCGGGGCTATCCGGTCAGGATACCGACGATCGATCCAAGGACGTTCGCGCTTCACAAGGCATGGCTAGCGCGGCGGCCCGATCGATCTCCGGTAAAGGCGGCCCGGGATCGCGAACAGGCGCAGGTGGCGGCGCTCATCGCCACCAGCTATCTGCAGCTTCCGTTCGACAGCAGTTACCTCAAGGGCTTTCCCGCCCCCTTGCGGGAGGCCGCGATGCCAACACTCGCCGCGGCCAAGCCGCCGGGGTTTTCAGAAGAGTCTCCTCTCGAGCCAGACTGGTAACCGCGCTTGGCGCCGCCAACGTGTCCCGCCTCAACTTGCCCGCGCGCCATCATACGAAAATAGCATTCTCGGCCCGTGAAATGTGATGTTAGGGTCGCGCATCCTGGGCGGTGGCGTGGTCGGGTGGAGGAGGACAACCGGGGCGCGACCCCGTATTTCCACAACATATCGGACGCAACCATTGAACCATCGCGAGGCCGCCGCGTTTCCTGTGGTTGGCCACCAGGGAGGAACCACCTGTGAAAGCATCCTGTCTCGTCTCGGCCGCGCTGCTCGCGGCATCCGCAATGCCGGCAGCAGCCGGCCAGATTTCCGACGGCAAGGTCAAGATCGGCATCTTGAATGACCAGTCGGGCGTCTATGCTGATTTCGGCGGCAAGTGGTCGGTCGAGGCCGCCAAGATGGCGGTCGAGGATTTCGGCGGCAAGGTGCAGGACGCCCCGATCGAGATCCTCAGCGCCGACCACCAGAACAAGCCCGACATCGCCTCCGACATTGCGCGCCAATGGTACGACACCGAGCAGGTCGACGCGATCATGGAGCTCACCACGTCCTCCGTGGCCCTGGCGGTGCAGGGGCTTTCCAAGGAAAAGAAGAAGATCGACATCGTCACGGGCGCTGCCGCCACCGACCTTACCGGCAAGCAGTGCTCGCCCTACGGGTTCCACTGGGCCTATGACACGCATTCGCAGGCCGTCGGCACGGGGGGCGAGCTGGTCAAGCAGGGCGGCGACAGCTGGTATTTCATCACCGTCGACTACGCCTTCGGCTATTCGCTCAAGGACCAGACCGCCAAGCTTGTCGAGGCGAGCGGCGGCAAGGTGCTGGGCGAGGTGCGCTATCCGCTCGGATCAACCGACTATTCCTCCTTCCTTTTGCAGGCGCAGTCCTCCGGCGCCAAGATCGTCGGGCTCGCCAATGCCGGCCTCGACACGTCGAACTCGATCAAGCAGGCCGCCGAATTCGGCATCGTCGCCGGCGGCCAGCGGCTGGCGGCACTTCTCTTCACGCTCGCCGAAGTGCATGGGCTTGGCCTGCAGGCGGCGCAGGGCGTAGTGCTGACCGAGGGCTTCTATTGGGATCGCGACGACAAGAGCCGCGAATTCGCGCAACGCTTCTTCAAGCGAACCGGCCGCATGCCGAACATGATCCAGGCCGGCACCTATTCAGCGGTGACGCAGTACCTGAAGGCCATCGACAAGGCCGGCACCGACGAGACCGAGGCGGTCGCCAAGCAGCTGCATGAGATGCCGGTCAACGACGTCTTCACCGCCAACGGCAAGGTGCAGGCCGACGGCTCGATGGTGCACGACATGTACCTCTACCAGGTCAAGAAGCCGGAAGAGTCGAAGAAGGACTGGGACTACTACACCTACCTGGCGACCATCCCGGGCGACAAGGCGTTCATGAAAGCCGAGGAAAGCGGCTGCCCGCTCGTCACCAAGTGACGCTCGATGCCGCCACCGCTGTCCGGCCGGACAGCACGCACGAGACGCCGCGGGCGGTGCTTTCCGCCCGCGGCCTCAGGCGCGACTTCGCCGGTTTCGTCGCGGTCAGGGATGTCGATCTCGACGTCCATCATGCAAAGATCCATGCCCTGATCGGCCCGAACGGCGCCGGCAAGACCACGATCTTCAACCTGCTGACCAAGTTCCTGCAGCCGACCAGCGGCAGGATCGAACTGCTTGGCACCGACATCACCCGCACGCCGCCGGCAAAGGTGGCGCGCATGGGACTCGTCCGCTCGTTCCAGATCTCGGCGATCTTTCCGCATCTTTCCGTGCTCGACAATGTGCGCGTGGCGCTGCAGCGTCCGGGCGGGCTGGGCTACCAGTTCTGGCGTCCGGTCTCGGCGCTGGACCAACTGACCCCCAGGGCGCGCGAGCTGCTCGCCATCGTCGGGTTGGACGATGCCGCGCATCATCTGGCCGGCGATCTCTCCTATGGTCGCAAGCGCGTGCTGGAGATCGCCACCACGCTGGCGCTCGACCCCAAGGTGCTGCTGCTCGACGAGCCGATGGCCGGCATGGGGCATGAGGATGTCGGCATGATTTCCGGCATCATCCGCGCACTGGCCAGGGACCGCGCCGTGCTGATGGTCGAGCACAACCTCACTGTCGTCGCCGACCTTTGCGATTGGATCACCGTCATGCAGCGCGGCCAGGTGCTGGCCGCCGGCGACTATGCCACAGTGAGCCAGGACGAGCGCGTGCGCGTCGCCTATATGGGAACCGAGCATGAAGAGGGCAGGGCATGAGTGAGCCGCTGCTTGCCGTGCGCGGTCTCCACGCCTGGTACGGCGAGGGCCATGCGCTGCATGGCGTCAACCTCGATGTCATGCGCGGCGAGACGGTGACGCTGCTTGGCCGCAACGGCGTCGGCAAGACGACGACATTGCGCGCCATCATGGGGCTGATCCGCAAGCGCACCGGTTCCGTCACCTTCAACGGCAAGGAACTGATCGGCCTGCCGTTGCACCGCGTTGCCCATCAGGGCATCGGCTTCGTGCCGGAGGAGCGCGGCATCTTCGCGACGCTCAGCGTGGACGAGAACCTGATCCTGCCTCCGGTCGTGGCCAAGGGCGGCATGAGCGTGGAAGAAATCTTCGAGCTCTTCCCCAACCTCAAGGAACGTCGCAACAGCCAGGGCACGAAACTTTCCGGCGGCGAACAGCAGATGCTGGCCATCGCCCGCATCCTGCGCACCGGGGTCGAAATGCTTCTGCTGGACGAGCCGACGGAAGGTCTCGCGCCGGTCATCGTCCAGCGCATCGGCGAGTTGCTGGCGACGCTGAAGCAGCGCGGCATGACCATCCTCCTGGTCGAGCAGAATTTCCGCTTCGCCGCCCGCATCGCGGACCGTTTCTACCTGATGGACCACGGCAAGGTGGTGGACGGCTTCCCGGTCGCCGCGCTTTCCGCGCATAGCGACAAGCTGCACGAGGTGCTGGGGGTATGATCGCGCTATGACGATGATCTTCGGCATCCCGATCCAGGCCTTGCTAGGCCAACTGCTGGTCGGCCTGATCAACGGCTCCTTCTACGCCATGCTCAGCCTGGGGCTGGCCATCATCTTCGGCCTGCTGCGCATCATCAACTTCGCCCACGGCGCGCTCTATATGCTGGGCGCCTTCATCGGCTACCTTCTGCTGGTGCGTCTCGGCATCGGCTACTGGCCGGCGCTGGTCCTGGTCCCACTGGTCGTCGGGCTGTTCGGCATGGCGGTCGAGCGCCTTGCCTTGTCGCGGCTCTACCGCCTCGATCCGCTCTATGGCCTGCTCTTCACCTTCGGCCTCGCCTTGGTGATCGAAGGCGTGTTCCGCTATTATTACGGCGTCTCCGGCAATCCCTATGCCGTGCCGGCGCTGCTTGCCGGCGGCACAAACCTCGGTTTCATGTTCCTGCCGAATTATCGCGGCTGGGTGGTTGTCGCCTCGCTCATCGTCTGCATCGGCACCTGGCTCCTGATCGAAAAGACCAGGCTGGGCTCCTATCTGCGCGCGGCGACCGAGAACCCGGAACTGGTGCAGGCCTTCGGCGTCAACGTGCCGTTGCTGCTCACGCTCACCTATGGGCTGGGCGCAGCGCTTGCCGGCCTTGCCGGCATTCTTGCCGCGCCTGTCTACCAGGTCAGCCCGCTGATGGGCTCGGACCTGATCATCGTCGTCTTCGCCGTGGTCGTGGTCGGCGGCATGGGTTCGATCATGGGCGCAATCGTCACCGGCTACATGCTGGGCCTCGCCGAGGGCCTGACCAAGGTTTTCTATCCCGAGGCGTCGAACCTGGTCGTCTTCGTCATCATGGCGATCGTGCTTTTGCTCAGGCCTGCCGGCCTGTTCGGAAGGGACGCCTGAGATGAGCGAGGCGACCCTTCATCAGGAACGCGCTGCAGCCTCGCTCAGGCTGGAACGGACACTGATAGCACTGGCCATCGTGGCGCTGATCGCCGCGCCCTTCGTCGTCTATCCGATCTTCGTCATGAAGATGCTGTGCTTCGCGCTCTTCGCCTGCGCCTTCAACCTTTTGCTCGGCTACACCGGCCTGCTCTCCTTCGGCCATGCCGCCTTCTTCGGCGGCGCGGCCTATTTCTGCGCCTACGCGGTGAAAGCCTGGGGCTGGCCGCCGGAAGCAGCCATCCTGCTTGGCACCGCGGGAGCGGCTTGCATGGGCCTCCTCATGGGCTTCCTCGCCATCCGCCGGCAGGGCATCTATTTCTCGATGATCACGCTGGCCCTGGCGCAGATGTTCTATTTCTTCTGCGTCCAGGCCCCCTTCACCGAAGGTGAGGACGGCATTCAGGGGGTTGCGCGCGGAACGCTCTTCGGCGTCGTCGATCTCGGCGTCACCTTGAACATGTATTTCTTCGTGCTCGGCGTCTTCCTCATCGGCGTCTTCGCCATTTGGCGCATCGTCCATTCGCCCTTCGGCATGATCCTGCGCTCCATTCGCGAGAACGAGAACCGTGCCGTTTCGCTGGGCTACTCCGTCGGCCGCTACAAGCTCGCCGCCTTCGTCATGTCGGCCGCGCTTGCCGGTCTTGCCGGCGCCACCAAGGCCATCGTATTCCAGTTCGCGACGCTGACCGACGTTACCTGGCAGATGTCGGGCGAGGTGATCCTGATGACGCTGCTCGGCGGCATCGGCACCATGGCCGGCCCGGCGGTCGGCGCGGGCCTCGTCGTCGCGCTCGAAAACACGCTGGCCACCTCCGGCTTCCCGGTGACCATCGCCACCGGCCTGATCTTCATGATCTGCGTGCTGATTTTCCGGCGCGGCATCGTCGGCGAAATCTACGCGAAATGGCTGAGGCGGGCGGAGGCCGGCAGCAACAATTGATGCCTTCGCCGCCGGCGCGACCTCTTGTCAGGCCGCGCGCTTTGGCACGACCGCAAAGGGGCTGAGCCCCAGCCAAGTCTGCATCTGCCTGCCGATGGCGAGGTCCCCGGTCAGGACGACCTTGGGGCCGGCCTTCTCCACAGTCAGCACCCCCATCCAGATCGCCGTCATCGTGTGAAGGTCGGTCGAGACGTAGAGGTCGACCTCGAAGCCCGGATCGTACCAGCAAAGGTCGACTTCTCCGTGCTTTTCGACGATCAGCCACCATGAGCGTTTCGAAGCCGGCAGGTCCAGATACAGGAATTGTATCACCGTTCGCCCTTCGGGCAGTGGCGTGGGGTTCAGATTGCGCCGCATGTCCCACATCAGGAGTGAGGGATCGAGATTCTTCAACGACAGTCTCGACTCCACCCATTTCTGTCCCCAGAAGCCCATCGCTTCCACCACCGGACGCAAGTCTCGCCCGGCTTCGGTCAGCCGGTAATCGAAGATGCCCTTCTCGCCTGGGGCCTCCTTGCGCTCCACGACCCCGGCCAGTTCGAGTTCCTTGAGCCGTTGCGACAGAAGGGTCGGCGACATCTTGGGCACGCCGCGGCGCAGGTCGTTGAAGCGGGTCGAGCCGGCGACCAGCTCGCGCATCAGCACCATCGTCCAGCGTGTGCACAGCACTTCGGCGGCCATCGATAGCGGGCAGAACTGCTTGTATCCGTGCTGGGCCATGATCCGTGTCCTCCCTCGAAATCGGGCGGAACATTAGACCTTCATGAATGAAGCGGCGAGTACAGAAACTGTACCGGGCCGGTACAGATCGCGGACTGGTTGGCGAGCGGCCTGCCATGCGAGCCCCTTGGCCGACGCACGGGATGCACCTGTGCGCCGCAACCAGGAGACCAACCATGACCGCTTATCTTATCGCAGACATCAAGGTGAAAGACCCGAAATGGATACCGGCCTATGCGGCTTCGGTACACGATCTCGTCCACAAGCATGGCGGCAAATATCTGGCGCGCAGCGGCAATGTGAAGACGCTCGAGGGCAAGCCGCTCGACACGACGCTGATCGCCCTGATGGCCTTTCCGTCGGAGGCGGCGGCGCGCGCCTTCACCAATGACCCGGCTTACGCGCCCTTCGTGTCTGCCCGCCAGGGCGGTAGCGACAGCCGTTTCCAGCTGATCGACAACACCGATCTGGCTGGAACGATCTCGTACCTGCCGAAGGGATGAACGGCGGCCACCGCATCGAACCCGGGATCATCAAGCACAAACAGCCACGGCGCTTGCCCGTCGCGCCGCCGTATTTCCGGCGGCCGGCCAGCCGGGCTTTCTCAGGAAGAACGGAATGAACATGACATCGAACTTTTGCATCAGGCTTCTCGCGGCTGCGGTCGCGACCGCGGCCTGCACAAGCCTCGCGACGGCCCATCAGGAAGACGCCGCACCCACCTCCAGCGACAGTCCGCTGGCCGGCAAGGTGCGGGCGGTAAACAGCCGGTTTCTCGACGTCAAGGCCGCGATGGCCGAAGGCTATGCGCCCATTCCCTGCGCCAGCGGCATCACCGGCGGCGCCATGGGCATCCACTACGTCAACGGCGATTATCTGAAGGACGACAAGGTCGATATCGCGCGCCCCGAAGCGGTGATGTACGAGCCGATGGCCGATGGCAGGTTGAAGCTGGTGGCGGTTGAATACATCACCTCGAAAGGGCCGGCATCGCTCGACGGCCAGCTGTTCAACTTCAACAGCGCGCCCAACCGCTACGGCCTGGGACCCTTCTACGAACTGCACGTGTGGGCCTGGAAGGCCAACCCGACCGGCACCTTCGCCGACATGAACCCGAAAGTGTCGTGCGAGCACGCGATGGCGCCGACCCAGTAGGAACAGACGCCAGGCGGCGCCATGCCGCCTGGCTTTTCCAGGCCGACGGCACCTCCAGCTTGGCCTCGATGTCCATTCCCGCGTGCTGATCGTCAACTTCGAGGGTGCGACCGACCTTAGCCGCTATGCCGAACTGGTCGGCATCGCGCCGCACGAGGTCGCAAAAGCAAGGCAGCCGGCATGAGCAATCTGACGATCAACGCCGACCGGCTGGCGGCCAATTGATCGCGCGAGGAACGCGGATGGGTATCGCCGACACCATGAGGCGGGGGCGAAATACGCCCAAAAATAGTCAAGTTCGCCGTACCGGCTTCCTCCGAAGCGAACATCCGGCGACATCCAATCGAAACAAACTTCAATCACTCAGCCAATGAAAGGGCCCGGAATCGCGCCTGAATCGCGCCCGCCGACAGAATTCAGTGCCTAGCAGGAAGACTAGCATGCTGCTTCTCAACCAACGTCCAGAACACAACCAGCCGTTGGTTGCCGCCGATGCCGAGGCGCTCGGCATGGCGGGAGGCGAGCGGGCCGAGCGCTACCTCAAGGCACGCGACGACCATGCCGAGACTCCGCTGCGCGCCTTGCCGGCGCTGGCTGATGAACTCGGCATCGCGGCGCTTCATGTCAAGGATGAAGGCCAGCGTCTTGGCCTGGGCAGCTTCAAGGCCCTGGGCGGCGCCTACGCCGTCATGCGGCTGGTGCTGGAGGAGGCCGGCAAGTGGCTCGGCCGCGACGTCGATATCGGCGAGATAAACGACGCCCGGGTGCGCCAGATCGCCTCCGGCATGATCTTCGTCTGCGCCACCGACGGCAACCATGGCCGCTCGGTCGCGCAGGGCGCCAGCCTCGTAGGCGCGCGTTCGGTGATCTTCGTCCATGCCGGCGTGAGCTGCGAGCGCGTCGCGGCCATCGCCCGCTTTGGCGCCGAGATCGTCGAGGTCGAGGGCGGCTATGACCATGCGGTGCGCGAGGTCGCTCGTGTCGGCGCCGAGCGTGGCTGGAAGATCGTCTCCAACACCTCCTGGCTCGGCTATGAGCGCGTGCCCGGACTGGTCATGCAGGGCTATACGGTGATCGTGCGCGAGACGCTGCGGCGCATGGCCGAGCCGCCAACGCATGTCTTCCTGCAAGCCGGCGTCGGCGGCTTCGCGGCGGCCATCGCCGGCCATATGGCGGTCATGCTCGGCTCCAGGCGGCCGAAGGCCGTTGTGGTGGAGCCGGAGCGCTCGGCCTGCGTCTACGCTTCGGCTGAGGCCGGCCGGCCGGCAACGATCGCCAATCAGGAGCCGACGGTCATGACGATGCTCGAATGCGCCGAGCCGTCCCTGGTCGCCTGGCGCGTGTTGGCGCGCGTCGGCGATGCCTTCATGACGGTGGATGAGGATGACGCGGTCGCGGTGATGAAGCGGCTGGCGCGCCCCTTGGGCAATGATCCGGCGATCGTCTCGGGCGAGAGCGGCGGGGCAGGTCTCGCCGGGCTGGTCCGCGCCGCGGGCGACGGGCATATGCGCACAGCGCTCGGCCTCGACGGGCATTCGCGCGTGCTCGTCATCAACTCGGAGGGCGCGACCGACCACGCCCGCTTCGCCGAACTTGTCGGGATGGCGCCCGAAGAGGTCTTCCTGCAAACTGCCTGAGCAGTTCCTGTTCGCTCACCCCGGGGCGGAAGGCTGCGATCGAGAACGAGATGCGCCGCATCGCCGAAGGCACGGCGCAGGCTTATAGTGTCGTGGCTGAAGTCACTTACACGCGCCAGTTCATGCCCTAGACCAACCACGCGGCGCTGGTCGACGAGGCGCTTGCGGCGGCCAGGATGGTGTTGGCCGGCAACGCTGTCCGCATCGCGGCCGACGATGCCGCTGGCATCGCGGCTGAGCCCATGACCGCTTCGGAGGATTTCGCCCGTTTCCTACGTGTCTGGATGCTTCGTCCTCATGGGCAATGGCACAGCCCCGCTGCACAACCCGGCCTGTGATTCAACGACGGTGGCCTGCTGCATGGCGCGCGACGTCATGCGGCGCTCGTGCGCCGGCGCTTGCCCGCCCTTTGAACAGCCGCAGTCAGCTGTGCGGGTGTTCGCCGCGCGCGATCATCAGATGGTGCTGCTGGTGGTGCATCCCGATCGTCAGGATGCCGAAGAAGCCAAGGCCATGCAGCTTCGCGCGGTCGGCTTCAGGGGTAAGCACGCTGAGCGTCGCGCCGTCGTCCGTGTCTGCCGCCATGTATCGCCAATTGCCCGCGCCGCTCATCGCCGCGGCATGGGCATTGACCATCCGGCGGATTGAATCCCGCGTCGGTCCAGACCCTGTCACCGTGAACTTCATCCCGCCGTCGATAGGCTGTTCGGTCACCGTTGCGCCCATGATGACGGCGTTCATGTCGACAAGGTGGCTGCGCAAAGCATCGATGTCGACCTTCGACCAATCGGTCCTCGGATCCGCCTCGAGCATTGCGACGATTTCCTGAATCGCGGCGAAGGCATCTTGCCCTGGCTGGATCGGCGCCGCCTGGCCCTTTGGCGGACGATGCATCATCTGGTGCATCGTATGGGTGCTCTGATGGGCAAGGGCCCCGGTGGGGACGAGGCTCGCGGCAAGGGCAAGTGCGGCAAGGTCAAGCGCACGGATCATCGGCATTCTCTCTTGTGATGGGACATGCTTGCCATGCCGGACCCGAAGGCGACATGATAGAGATCATGTTGCCTTCGCTGTTTGCCTTGCTCGACGATCTTCCCGGCCGCCCGTGCGAGTTCGCTGCCGGCGGCTCGGTGTTTCATTCCGGCGATCCGATCCGCAACATTCACGCGGTGCAATCAGGCACCATCCATCTCGTCCGCCATCAGGACGATGGCTCGATCTTGATTCTGCAGCGTGCCGGGCCCGCCTCGATCCTGGCCGAAGCCTCGCTCTACTCGGCGCAATATCATTGCGACGCCCGCGCTGAAACGGCGGCGGTGACATGGGCCATTCCACGTTCCACCCTGCGTGCGCGCCTCCAGCAGGATCCGGAACTGGCCGTGGTGTGGGCGCGTCATCTGGCGCGCGAGGTCCAGCAAGCGAGACTCCAGGCCGAGATCCTCTTCCTCAAGACCGTTGCCGCCCGCCTAGACGCGTGGATCGCATGGCATGGCAGCCGGCCCGAAAAGGGCCACTGGTCCGCCGTCGCGCATGAGATCGGCGTCAGTCCCGAGGCGCTTTACCGTGAGATGGCCAGGCGCAGAGCGCGGCGCGGCCCGGCTTGATCGGCGCGCAGCTTTCCAGGCCCTGCTTGCGGTCGAAATGCGGCGATCGCGGACATGCCCGGTAACTCTTTCTTCTTTGCTTTGATGCAGTATTGCCGCGGGAGGACGGCAAGAACAAAGAATGGCGGACGACAATAAACGCAACGGCAATTCCTGGGCGCTGGCGCTTGATCGCGCTCATCTGGGCCTTTGGGACTGGAATCTGTCGGCCGGCGATTGCTACTATTCACCGACCTGGTCGAAGATGCTGGGCTATGAGCCCGGCGAACTCGCCGACACGCCCGACCTCTGGCTGAAGCTGACCCATCCCGACGACCGCCAGCGCGCGCAGGAAAGCGGCGACCGGCACATTGCGGGCCTCGTCGATTCCATCGAGACCCAGCTGCGCCTGCGCCACAAGGACGGCCACTGGGTCTGGGTTCTCGACCGTGGCGGCATTGTCGAGCGCGACGCCGACGGGAGGCCGCTTCGGCTCATGGGCGTGCAGACCGACATCACCCGCCAGAAAGAAGCCGAGGCGGCGCTCGAGCAGGTCAACGTCCGCTTCCGCCTCGCGCTTGCGGCCAGCGGCACAGGCATCTGGCATCACGATATCGGCACCAGGAAAAGCTTCTGGGACGCGCGCACCCGCGAGATATTCGGCCTGGTTGCCGACACGGATGAGGTGATGGCAGACCTGTGGCACACCTATCTTCATCCCGACGACAAGGAAGCCGCCGAACGGGCCCATCAGATCTCGCCCGGCTCGAACGGCGTCGTCGCCGCGCAATATCGCATCGTCCTGCGTGAGGGCCAGATCCGCCACGTCGAGTCGCTGGTGCGTTTCGTTGCCGGCGTCGGCTCGGCCGGGCAGATCTTGGGCACCGTGCGCGACATCACCGAGGAGAAGATGCGCGCCGAGGGACTTGCCTTCGCCGCGCGCCACGACGCCCTGACCGGGCTGCTCAACCGCGCGGCCTTCGACCGGCTGCTCGCCGAGAACATCGCCATGGCCGAGCGCCTGCCGCTAGCGGTGTTTTATGTCGATCTCGACTACTTCAAGGCGCTCAACGACTATGCCGGTCATGCCGCCGGCGACCTCGCGTTGAAGAGCGTCGCGGCGGGCATCCTCGCCAGCCTGCCCGCGTCGGCGCATGCGGCGCGCCTCGGCGGCGATGAATTCGCGCTTATGGTACCGAACTGCGATGACGCTTGTGCCGAGCGCATCGCCGGCGCCGTGCTCGCCGCGGTGCGCGATGCCGATCTCGGCTCGGCTATCACCTCGCGCAGGCTTGCCGCCAGCATCGGCATCGCCTTCGTGCGCGACCGCAACATGAGCGTGGCCGATGCGCTCGCCTGTGCCGACGACGCCTGCTACGCCGCCAAGGCCGGCGGTCGCGATCGCTTTACCGTGTTCTCGCCCGACACAACATCGGGCGCCGGCGGGCTCAACGCCGCGCGGCTGGCCGCCGACCTGGTCGACGCCATGGAAGACGGCCGGCTGAAGCTGTTCGGCCAGGAGATCCACCGGCTCGGCCTGCCATGGGAGGACAGCCGCCATGTCGAGGTGCTGGCCAGGCTCGAGGCCCGCACCGGCACGATGATCCCGCCCGGCGATTTCATGCCGGTCGCCGAACGCTTCGGCCTTGCCGCGCGGCTCGACCGCTGGATCATCCGCACCGCGCTGACGCGCCACGGCGAGGCGATGCGCGCGGGCGCCATCGCGCTCGACTTCAACCTGTCGGCGCAGACGCTTTCCGACCCGCAGCTCTGGGCTTTCGTCGACGAGGCCATCGCCGAGAGCGGCGCGCCGCCGTCGGCCATCGGCTTCGAGATCACCGAGACCGCCGCCGTCACCAATTTCGACGCGGCGGCCGAGTTCGTGCGCAAGGCGAGGCTCCGCCATTGTCGCGTCAGCCTCGACGATTTCGGCGCCGGCATGAGCTCGTTCGAATATCTCAGGCGCTTCCCCATCGACGCCATCAAGATCGATGGTTCCTTCGTCGAGCACATCGCCGACAGCCGCTTCGATCGCGAGATCGTCTCTGCGATCACCGGCATCGCCCGCTCGATGGGCGCCGCCGTGGTGGCCGAAAAGGTCGAGGAAAAGAACGCGCTGGAGATCCTCGTGGGCATGGGCGTCGCTTACGGTCAGGGTTATTTCCTGCACCGGCCCGAACCGCTGGAGGCGATCGTGGCAAGAGCCGCCGGCGGATTGACTATGCCTGTAAGGCGGCAGATATAAATAAGCGATGGCTAAAATTCGAATCACCCGTTTAAGCGGGCCGTAATCCGGCCCGGCTGATGATCAGCCATCGACAATGGCGGCTCGTGGGCCGGAAGGAGACGATAATGAAGGCTTTTCCCCTGCTGCTGGCGGCTTCGGTCTCGCTGCTCGGCATTCTGGCGGCGCAACCGTCGCTCGCAGGCTCCGATCACGGCGCGGCGCCCGTGCAGGACGATCAGGTGACCGCACCGGTGCAGGACGATCAAGAGCAGAGTGCCACGGGCAGCCAGGAAGATGATCAGGCCACCGCTGAAAATGAACAGGGGGACGATGATGGCGTCGACGCCGGCTCGCACCAAGGCGACCAGGGTGACGACGCAGGCGATGATCAGGGCGATCATAACCAGGGCGGCGGCGAAAGTGGCGGCGACAGCGGCAGCCATGACGGCGGCGGCGACAGCGGCGGGCATGACGGGGGCGGCGAGGGTGGCGGTGGCGGCGGCGATGACTGAGCTTTGAGCCCGACCAAGGAGATAGCGCGGTTCATCGTTAAAAGGTGAACCATCGTTCTATCGAACTCTTAGGACAACCGGCTTATTACCTGTGAAACGCTTCGCTCGAGACATGACGTCTTGGCTTGACTGTCCGGCGTCGGTCCATGACGGACGGGCGCGTGCGAGACCCGGCAATGTCTTCGACGCTCAGCACCGCGCTTGTGATCCTGCAGCCGCAACGCCTGCCGCCAACGGCCAGACCCGCCGCGAGCATCGACAGCGTCTCCGGTCCGGCGGCATTGCCGCTCACCCAGGCGGAGCCCGCGGTCGCCATGTTCAGTCTCGACAGCCTCAACATCACGGCGACGAGTCAGGCTGATGCAGCGCGCCGGCAAGGAGTTCGGCGTCGACCAGACCGACTACGAGTCCGTTTCTTCCTACGGTTCGGCGATCAAGAACGCCGTCGAGGCGTTCAAACGGCAATCTCCGTCGGCGATCGCCAAGATCGAAAGGCAGCTTGGCCTGGACCAGCTTGGCGTTTCCCTGGATACGCTGGTCAATGCGGTCGTCCGCCCGCAAGACGGCGACAACGACAGGCTGGATGCCGCGTTGAAGCAGCATGCAAGCGGGGAGGGCGACCAGCCGGACGAGCTCGGGCTCTACAGCCTCTGAGGCCGGTTATCCTATCAGCCACCGCAACGCGCCCGCCGAGGCCACCCCGATCACCACTGTGGGCAGCATCGACAGCCGCGTCGCGGCAAGCACGGTTATGGCTAAAGCCGCGAGGTCGGCCGGATTCCTCGAGACGAAATCCGGCGCGATAACCGAGATCAGCACGCAGCCGGGCGCGGCTTCCATCACGGCCGTGGCGCGCGGGCTGAGCGCGCGGTTCTTGAGCACAACATAGCCGCCGATACGGGTGAGATACGTCACGCCGGCCATCGCCAGGATGGCAAGCGCTGTCATCGGGTCGATCATGTCTCGCCTGCCAGGAACCACGCGGCTACCAGGCCGGACAGCGCGCCGGCCGCCACATACCAGGCGCCGGGCACGAGGAGATAGGTGAGCGCCGCCACCGCCAGGCTGACCAGCCAGGGCCGCGAGGCGGCAAAGCCCTTCCACATGCCCCGCAGCAGCACCAGGAAGACGGCCGGGAAGGCCATCGCGAAACCATATGTCTCGACGTCGCCGAGCACAGGCCCGAGCGCCGCGCCGCAAGTCGTGAACGCCACCCAGGCGAGATAGACGGCCAGGCCGGCGCCGAGATAGAAGGCCAGGCTGAAGGCCGGCCGCGCGCCGGCCGCGGCACGGCGCTGCGCATCCGCCAGGCCAACCGCCCAGCTCTCGTCGCACATCAGGAACAGCGCCGGAAAAACCTGGCGGTTCGGCAGGTGCCTGATGAAAGGCGCAAGCGCTGCGCCCATCAGGAAATGCCGGCTGTTGACCAAAAGCGTGATCGCGGCGATCAGCAGGATATGCGGCGGCGAGGTCCAGAGCTGGATCGCGGCGAATTCCGATCCGCCGGCAAAATTGAGCCCGGTCATCAGCGGCACCTCGAGCACGCTGAGGCCCCTCTGCGCGGCCTGCGCGCCGAGCACCAGCGCATAGGGAATGATGCCGAGCAGCATCGGCGTCGCGGCGGCGAGCCCGCGACGGAACTCGGCGCCGCGCCTGTTGGTGGCCTTGCCCTCGGCGAGGGTGATCTCGGAAACGCTCATGGCCTTGCTTTCGGTTTGCCTTGCGGCGACCCGTTCTCCCGCTCGGTTGTAGGGTTGTTGTCGGTCCGGACCATAGCCGAAACGTGCGGCAATTGGGTTGCGAAAATGCGCCATTTCTGCCAAAATTCGGCATTGGATAGCGCGTTCACCTGACGAAGTGAAATCTGGAACCATGAAACTCGATGAGATCGACAGGCGCATCCTGCGCGCCCTGCAGCGCGACGGGCGCATGGCAAACAACGACCTTGCCAGGCAAGTCGGTCTCTCGCCGTCGCCCTGCCTGCGGCGCGTGAAACTACTCGAAGAGGCGGGCGTCATCGATCGCTATGTCGCGGTGCTCAACCCGGCCAAGATCGGCCGCGGCCAGACCTTCTTCACCCGCATCTGGCTGAAGCAGCAGGACGAGGACACGATCGAGCATTTCGCCGCCGAGGTGGCGAAATTCCCCGAGGTGATGGAGTGCTATCTGATGATGGGCGACTGCGACGCCCTGGTGCGGATCGTGGCGGCCGGCATCGACGACTACCGCCGCTTCCAGTCGGAGCATCTGAGCCGCATCAAGGGCGTCCAGAACGTCAAGACGGACGTGCCCAGCCAGATCATCAAGCAGACCTCGGAGATGCCGCTGTAGCGGTTTTTCCTTCTCCCCTTGTGGGAGAAGGTGGCCGCGAAGCGGCCGGATGAGGGATGCTCCAGGGAAAGCCAACGTCTCATTCCGCTGGAACACCCCTCATCCGTCTCGGCGCTGCGCGCCGATCCACCTTCTCCCACAAGGGGAGAAGGAAGAGGCCGCGCTCAATGATGCGCGTGGTGCTCCGCATTGCGCTTGCGCGTAGCGGCAGCCTTCTTCGCCGAAGCCGATCTGTCCGCCGCGGAACGCTCGCCCGAGGCCTTGCCGCCCATCTTGCCGCCCTTATGCGCAGCCGGATGGCCGGTGTGCTTGCCTCGTCCCGACCCGCCTTCCTTCTTGCCGCCGCCATCGTCCTTGTTGACGGTCGCCCAGGCGCGCCGCTCGGCTTCCTTTTCGGAAACCCCGCGCTTCTCGTAGCCCTCGGCGATATGGTCGGCCTTGCGTTCCTGCTTGTCGGTGTATTTCGATTTGTCTCCACGTGGCATTTTTCTTCTCCTGTTGCGCTGAGTGAAAGCAGCCCCTCAATCGCCCTTCTTCTTGGCGACGTCGCCAAGGTCGGACCGCTCCGGGTCCTTGTTGTTCTCGCCGGCGGCATCGCGGTTCTCGTCGGGGTCGTCCTCCGGCGGCAGGTAGCCGCGCGGCTTGTTGGCCTTCGGACCTTCCCAGCGCGGCCATTGATCGGACGTTCCAGCTGGTGCCTTCTTCGGTGAATTGCTCATCCTTGCCTCGCTTTCCGGAGGGCGTTCAGCCTTCCGCCTTCATGGTTCGTGCGATCTCCAGCAGCTTATCGCGATCGTGTCCGTGCTCGCGGATCAGCTCGCGCGCCTGCTTAGGCGAAAGGTCGGTGTTCTCGGCCAGGAACCGCACGTCGGGATCGTCGCCGCCCTTGACCGGCAGCGTGCCGCCGTGTGGCGCGTTCGCGGCGCCCGGCCGGTGCGGTATGTTGTCGTTTGCCTGCGTCATTGCGCGTCTCCTTCGTGTCAGTCCGCCGTCTCCGACTGCTTGCGGCGTGCTTCCTTCTTGCGGCGCAGCACCTCGTCGGTGCCGACGATATCCTTGGAGCCGCCGGTGATCGCGGTGGAAACCACGGCCGGCGGATCGCTGGCCGGGAAACTGTCCTCGAGACCCGACTGCAACTGCTCTTCCAGCGTGTCAGGGTCCTCCGAGCGGCCTTCCGTGCGGCGCTCCTCGATCTGTTCCAGGTCCTGCTTGGCGTCGGGATGCTCACGCGCGTTGCGCAGCGTCGACACAACCAACTCGACCGCGAACTCCTTCATGGCCTCGGCATCCGGAGCGGCGACGTCTGTCTCCTCGACCAGGCGCACCAGCGACTGTTCGATCTTGTCCAATTCACGCACGCCCTGGCAGCGCGCCAGTTTTTGCGCCAGGGCATGGATCAGCAGGGGACCGAAGGTCGAATAGGCCTGCATGCGGGTCTCATCGACGCGCTCGGGATGAAGGGAATGCAAGGACATTGGTGCCTCCGTTGAATATCCTGCGGCGACGGCAGCCTGCTACGGCGGCCGCTCCTAAGGTCAACTGGAGGACGGGGAAGATGTTCCATCCCGGGATCGATCGCGCCCGGCAAATGGCGCCCGCGAACGCGGGCGCCATTTTTGTTCTGAACTCAGCGCTGGCCGCCCTTGCGGCCTGCTTCCGAGGCGCGCTGGCGGTCTTCGGCGAAGTTGCCGCTGCCGCCCCTGTGCTGGCCCGCGCTCCGCTGACCCATATTGCGGTCCTCGGCCTGCTGCTGTCCGCCGCCGCGGCGCTGATCGTCGCGGTTCTTGTGGCTCTGCTGGCCGGCCTTGACGTGCTGTTCGTGGGTTCCGCCTTGATTGGGCATATCCAATTCTCCGTTGGTTCGGATTTTCTTCAGGGGTGAAATCAAGGACGCGTTCGGCATCCTTGAGTATGGGGAACAAGTGCCGGCAACCGATGTTCCGCCCGAAATATTTCGTGACTCCGCCCGACTGAAGTCCGACCCGGCAAGCGCATTGGGCTGGCTCGTGCAACCAATGGGCTTTCTGCGAATTGGTGAGCGGCCGACGAGAAAACCCCTTCGTCGCCGGCCGTACTGGTGCCCGTCGATCGCCCCCGCGCAAGTCGGCGGGCACCAATATCCACGAACAAGAAGGCCGCGAAGCCGGCCCCGGAGCGAGACGACGTTTTGACCTACATCTCTGCAAAGCCCAGCCGGCAGACTGTCGAAACCCTGCCTGCCAACGACAACCAACCTGCCGCGCCTTTCGATCTTTCATTCCTTGACGTCATCAATGATGAGGCTGAGATAGCCGACCTCGCCAGGCGCGCGGAGCGTCTGGGCCATGCCGCGCTCGTCGCAATGGCGATCGGCCTTGCTGCAGTCCCGTTGCTTTACCTGATGCTTGCGTGAGCCGTCGCGTCAGGCGCCTGCCGGCGCGCCCTGCGACCGCAGGGCGCGGTGCTATCTTCCGGAGAAGAATGCGTCGAGCGTGGCTGCCGTTTCGATCGGCGACTCCTCCGGAAAGAAATGACCGCCGGGCAAGGCGCCGCCGCTGACGTCGTCCGCCCAGTTCCTCCACAGCGCCTCCGGGCCGCCTTCCTGAATGTACCACTCTGCCAGCGCCCCATGCTCGCTCCATAGCGCCAGCAGCGGGCAGGCGATGTGCCGGCCGGTCTTCCGGTCGGCATGGTCATGCTCGCGGTCGAGGGACGCCGCCGCGCGATATTCTTCGCAAATGGCATGGATGTGAGCCGGGTCGCGCAGCGCGTCGACATAGAGTTGCCGCACCCCGGGCGGGAACGCGTCGGACGACGATCCCCAGCCGGAAAGCGCATTGTCGACGATGGCATCGGCGGCGACCGCGAGCATCGTCTCCGGCAGCGGCTCGGGTTGCGCCAGCAACGACCACGGCCAATAGCCGAGGGCCAGTCTTGCGTCGGCGCGGTCCCAGGCATCGGCGGTGGGAATGATGTCGAGCACAGCGAGCTTCTCGACGCGATCCGGATGATCGAGCGCCAGACGGTAGGCGACACGCGCGCCGCGATCGTGACCGGCGACCATGAAGCGTCTGAAACCCAACGTCTCCATCAGCGCCACCATGTCGGCGGCCATGGCGCGCTTGGCATAGGGCGCGTGATCGGCGGCCGATGGCGGGCAGGAGCTTTGCCCATAGCCGCGCAAATCGGCGCAGACGACCGTGAAATCCCGCGCCAGGATCGGCGCGACCTCGCGCCACATCGCATGCGTCTGCGGAAAGCCGTGCAGCAGAAGCAGGCCGGGGCCGGTGCCGGCGCGGCGAGCGAAGATCCTGGCTTCACCCGTGTCGATCTCACGGCTGTCGAAATCGTCGAACATGCTTGCCTCCGGTATCTGGACCGGCGCCGGCCGATCTCACGTCCAGGCCGAATCCAGCGTCAGCGACGCTTCGAAGATCTGTTCACGCTTTTCGTCGAGCACCTTGACCGTGATGGTCAAATGGCTACCGCCCGGCATCTCGTCGCGGGCGACGTCATGCAGGATGCGCAGCGCCTCCATGCCGGCGCGCTCGCGGCTGGCGAAGAGCTGTCCCTCGGTATCTTCCTGGCTGTGCTCGGTGTTGTAAAGGTCGAAATAGAAGCGTTGCATCGGCACGTCGGTCCCAATCCGACGGTCAATTCGCGGACGCGATCATGGTTCCAGACATCTGATCCAGAGGGAGAATCCGCCATGCCCCCGCCTTGCGGCGCGGCATCGCTCGCAACCAGCATCGGCCTGCGGCGTTAGGAGTGGCGAATGGAGGCAGCCGGATGCTGGAATCACTCTATCTCAATCTGGGCCAGCATGACGCCCTCTCGGACGAAGAGAAAGCGTTGCTCACATCGACCTTGTCGATCGAGAAATATTTCGGCGTGGGAGAGGATATCGTTGTCGAAGGAAGCAGGCCGACCTACAGCACCCTGATCATCGACGGGCTCGCCGCCCGCTACAAGGTTCTGGAGGACGGCGGCCGCCAGTTCACCTCGCTGCAGGTCGCGGGCGATTTCGTTGACCTGCATGCGTTCCTGCTGAAGACGATGGATCACGGCATCGTCGCGCTGTCGCCCTGTCATGTGGCAGCGGCCGAGCACAGCAAGCTCAAGACGATCACCGAGCAGGCGCCGCATCTCACCCGATTGCTCTGGCTGGACACGCTGGTCGACGGCGCCATCCATCGCGAATGGATCGTGGCCATGGGGCGCCGCTCCAAGCTGTCGCATCTCGCGCATCTCATATGCGAGCTGTTCGTCAGGCTTCAGGTGGTGAAGAAGACGCGTGACATGAGCTTTCACCTGCCGCTGTCGCAGGCCCAGCTCGCCGACGTGCTGGGCTTGTCCGTCGTCCATATGAACAGGGTGATCGGCACGCTGCGACGCATGAACGTCATCAGCTGGACCAACCATATGATCACGATCCTCGACTGGGAGCGGCTGGTCACGATCGCCGAATTCGATCCGACCTATCTCAGCATGTCGCGCGAGCCGAGATAGACCAGCCAGGATGGAGCGGCCTTCTAGCTTGGCGGAACCTTCGAGCGAGACCACAGCTCGTCCAGCATGGTGAGCGCGGCGCTCGGCGCGGCCTCCTTCAGCAGCCCCTGCTGCGCGGCGGCCTTCTTGAAGGCGGCAAAGGCGACGGCCGGCCGGCAGGTGCCGGCGATCGCATCGTTCACCAGCCGCGCCGCCTTGAGATAGTCCGGCGCTTCCTTGTTCTTCCATGTCCCGGCGAGCGCCTTCTTGGCCTCGGCCACCGTGGTGACCACCATCGTGCCGCCGCTGACGAAGCGGATGGTGAGGGGGAGGAAACGGCTCATCGGGTCCTCACCATCCGAGCCATTCGCGCGTGCGCCAGGCAAGGCCGACGAAGGGCGCCACGGTGATCATGGCGGCGGCGAGGATGAGAAGAGGGCTGTTGATAGGCAAGGATTTCATGATGCACCACAAGATTGAGGATGGGCTTAAACGATGACGTCGCCGGTCGGTTGCATCCGGCCGGCCCGTCGGCGCGACAAGCGCGAGGTTACATGTTGCTCGCGGGCCGGATGGGCGGCGCCGGCCGGTGCGGCGGCCGCGGGCGCGGCCTCAGCGGCACATCGGTGAGCGAAGCGCGGATCACCCTCACGGGGGGTGGCGGCGTGGCGTCGCGCCGGCGCCGCAGAGCGGCCGACAGGCTGCCGATGAAAGTTCGAACGTCCATGGGACTCCTCCTCGAGAGTCCCCCCAATGACCAAGGGTTAGCACCCCCGACCGGCCAGCCGCATTTAACTTTGATGTATCCGCGGGCTTCTCGACGGGGCGACGAACCGGGCCAACCTTTTGCGCCGACATGCGTTGTCTCCCGAAAGGAGACCATCATGCCGACCAGCAGCCGAACGAAATCAGACGCAGCCCAGAGATCAGGTGCCAGGGAGACATCAGTCGCCAGGGAGAAATCAGTCACCGGGCAGAAACCAGACACCGCAAAGGCCGCGCGCAGGCAGCGCAGCGTCCAGCGCCAGGTCGATGCCACCGATCGCAGCAAGCCGAAGCCGAAAGCCTCGGGCGCCATGCAGGCCGGCGCGCGCCGCTACCCCGTGCCGCCTTTCCCGAAGCAGCATCATCCCAAGCCCGGCGAGGAATGGGCGATCGAGCCGGCACCACTTTATGACGCGCCGTTCTGGCAGGGGTCTGGCAAGCTCAAGGACAAGGTCGCGCTCATCACCGGCGGCGACTCCGGCATCGGCCGCGCGGTGGCCGTGCTGTTCGCGCGTGAAGGCGCCGATGTCGCCATCGTCTATCTCAGTGAGGACCGCGACGCCAAGGCGACGAAGCAGGCGGTCGAGGCCGAAGGCAGGCGCTGCATCACCCTGCGCGGCGACGTCGCAAAACGCGCCTTCTGCCGCAAGGCGGTGGCCGAGACGGTCAAGGCCTTCGGCAGGCTCGACGTGCTCGTCAACAACGCGGCCTTCCAGGTTCACTCGGCCGATTTCGCCGATCTCACCGAAAAGCATTTCGACACCACGCTGAAGACCAATCTCTACGGCTATTTCCACATGGCGCAGGAAGCCGTGCCGCACATGAAACCGGGCTCGGCGATCATCAACACCGGTTCGGTCACGGGTATCGAAGGCTCGAAGGAATTGGTCGATTACTCGATGACCAAGGGCGGCATCCACGCCTTCACGCGCGCGCTCTCCGGCAACCTGATCGCCAAGGGCATACGCGTCAACGCGGTGGCGCCCGGTCCGGTCTGGACGCCGCTCAATCCGTCGGAAAAGCAGGCTGAGGACGTTTCGCAGTTCGGCGCCAAGACGCCGATGAAGCGGCCCGCTCAGCCGGAGGAGATCGCGCCCGCCTATGTGTTCCTGGCCTCGCCGCAATGCTCCAGCTACATCACCGGCGAGATCCTGCCGATCATCGGGGGCTACTGACCATCAGGAGGATCCCATGAAGAAAGCGCTTCTCATCGCAGCCTTCGCGCTGATGCCGGCGCTGCCGGCGGCGGCGCAGACGGCCAAGCCGGATCAGCAGACGCAGAACTGTCAGGCCAAGCCGGACGCCAACGACCAGCAGCAGAAACAGAAGCAGGAAGCCGATACGGATGAGCTGTCGAAACAGCTCGGCAATTGCGGCGGCGTGCTGAAGCCGCCGCCGACCGGCGACAAGAACGCGACGACCCCGCCGCCGACCGGCAGCGAGATGCCGGTGATCAAACCGGGCGAGGTGCCGCCGCAGACTGGGCAATGAGGGCCGCGCCCTGACTGACAAGAATCAGTGCTTGCGCTTCTCGCTCTCGGCCGGATTGAGCACCGGCGAGGCGTGCGCCTCGCGGATCATCTGCAAGGCCTCGTCGCGCGTGAGGCCGCATTTGCGGGCAAAATAGGTCGCCTCGAGGATTTCGGCGCGCGACGCTTCCGCGATGCCCGAACCAGCCTGTCTGTCTTTCTTCTTGGCCATCGGTTCACCGTGCCATGAATCACTTAGTCAACTAAATATATCGCGATTGCCCCTCATTGCAAAACTCCGGGTAAATGCCAGCAGGGGCGGCCGGGTCCGGGCCATCGGTCAGACCGCGATTGGCGAGCCTGCCGGCAAGTCCGGCAGTCGATCAAAATCGCTCGAACCGCTGCTCCACCTTGCGGGCGAACTTTTCCCGTTCCTCGTTGGAGATGCGTTCCACGAGTATTTCGCCAGATAGAGGTGCTTCTCCGTGCGTCCGCACATGGATTTCAAGCCGCGCAAAAGCACCTTCCTGCCCGGGTCCTGCATGTAGAGCCTGGTGTACCACCATGGCGAGCCGAAGGTGGTGACGACGCCCATCCGGCGGATGTTCAAAAGCGCCGGCTTGATCATGCCGCCATCCGTCGGCAGATCGAAGGCGACGCCCGGCCGCCACACGCGGTCGAAATATCCCTTGAGCACAGCAGGCATGCCCGACCACCAGGTCGGGAAGCAGAACACACACGCCTCGGCCCATTGCAATGCGTCGATATAGACCCGCAGCTCCGCAGGTGCTGGCGATGGACCGGCGTGCCCCTTCAATTCCTCGACCTGCATGACGGGATCGAATTTCATGGCATAGAGATCGAAATCGACGACCTCGTCGCCCCTGGCCTTGAGGACCCCCAAGACTCGCCTGTGAAGCGAGGCCATGTAGCTGTCCTGCGCCGGATGCGCGTAGACGACAGTGACCTTCATCGCATGCCCCCCACGCGGCCCTGATCCGGCTTCGAGGCTAGTCGAACACCGTTGGTTTGCCTAGGCTTCGACGCGAGAAGTGGAGGGGCGCCGGATCAGGGCGGCGAGAGCTTCGGCAGAACCTCCAGGAGGCTCCACTCCGATGTCGGTTTGCCTACATTGGGTACCCCCACCAGGACGGCCCCGCCGAAGAGTTCCGGCTTGTCATAGGCGCTCGCCACCGCGAATGGCACACCGCGGCTGCGCAAGGCCTCGGCTACGGGCGTGACGAGATGGTCGCCTAAATTCACGTCGAGCAAGGCCACGGTCGGCAGTTCGTCTTCCAGCAGGCGGAGCGCGTGTGCGACTCTGGCGACTGGTCCCAGGACCCGCCATCCCAGGTGCTCGAGCATGACTTTAAGATCCATCGCGATGATGAATTCATCTTCGACGATCAGGATGGTCTTTTGCACCGGCCATCAATCTGGGCGAGCGGCCCTTTCGAGTGGGACGATAATCTCGGCTTCGAAACCTTCGGTTCGATAATTCTGTTCCACCTTGCCACCGAGATTGTAGGCGATGGCGAATTGAATGAGCTGGGTTCCGTAGCCTGTCGATGTGGGCTTGCGTACAGGCGGGCCGCCGCTCTCGCGCCAGGACAATCGCAGCAATGGATGGTCGCCCTGCTCGACCTCCCATCGAATTCGAGCCGTCCCAGCCGGAACGGACAAAGCGCCATACTTGACGGCGTTGGTTGCCAGTTCGTGCAGCAGAAGGCTTAGCGACATTATCTCCTTCGAGACCAACGTCACTGACGGGCCGGGCTCGATGATGATCGTCTCCGGGGCGGTTTGGAAGGGTTTCGTCGCGCGCGCCACCAAAGCTTCGAAACCATCTTCACCATGATCGCTGAATGCCAGGTCGTTTGCATCCACAACGGCTTGCAGCCGGCCGAGGAAGGCCGTGCGATATTCCTCTGCCGAAATGCCTTCCGTCTTCGTTTGATTGGCCAGCGCCCGCACCAGCCCCAGCAGGTTCTTGAGCCGGTGGCGCAATTCTCCAAAGACCGCTTCGAACTCCGCTTCTTTCCGGCTTCTGTCCGTGATGTCGACGATCGACAGCAACATGAGGTGGCTGACATTGTCCGGATTGAACACGGTGCGCGCTGTCAGAAGCATGACTTTTTTCCCGATGTGCGGGAAATCATGCTCCACTTTGTAATCGATCACCGCCGAGCTTTTCGGGATTACCTCTCCAAGGAGATGACGCAGCTCGGGGATATCCCATTGACCGTTGCCGAGGTCGTACAGGTGCTGTCCGATCGTGTCGTAACGCTCGACCGCGAACGTTTTGAAGAAGGCGCGGTTGGCGCTCTGGACGGTCAGGGCTGAATCCAGCACCAGCATGGGATCGGGAACAGTGTCGACAACGCCTTGGGCTTGCACGTGACCTGTCCGCAGAATCCGGTAGAGGTCTTCTAAATCCATTGCCGAATACCCGTTAGCCCGACAGGCTATAAGCTTGCCGCCCATCATACAACCGCGCTTCTCCAAAGCGAAGATCGCGCGACGCGGTCTTAATGCATGTCGCCCAGAAGTGCGCATCGGTTCTGGGACGACATGCATCAAAACAAAGACTTAAAGCGCGTCGCCTGAATCCCGTTTCAGCGCGACGCGGTTTCATGGCTTCGGCGCTGGGCTCGGCATTCCACGAGCTTCCAGCCTTCGGATGTTGCCGGAACCATCGCGCTCGCGCCGGGTTGTGATTGGCGGGCCGCGTCAGCCGGACCTGGTGGCAAAGAGAACAGGGCTGGTTTCTCCGGCTTCTCGCCCTGGCCAACGAAAAGGCAGTCGAGCTCTTGTCCCACCCGGCCCGCTCAGTGGAGGGCTTGTCGCAATGGCAGGAGCTATGCAGTTCGACAAAGCCGGCGAACCGCGCCCGGTCCGTGTCCGGAACAGGTGAGGGGGCGATGGCGCGCTGGGTCGACGAAGGCTGGACCATACTGAAGGAAAGCGTCAGCGGCTATATCGATGACAATGCGCTGAGCCATGGCGCGGCGATGGCTTTCTACGCCACCACGTCGCTGGCGCCGATCCTGTTGATCGTCGTCGCGATCGCCGGTTTCGTCATCGGCAACGATGCCGCCCAACTGGCGCTGTCGGCCGAGATATCGGGCGTGATGGGTCCACAGAGCGCCGACCTGCTGAAGGCGACGCTGGAGACCGCTTCGCATGGCTGGTCGAGCGCGCTTGCCACGCTGATCGGCGTGGTGACGCTTTTGGTGACGGCGTCCGGTGTGTTCGGCGAGATGCAGCAGTCGCTCAACGAAATCTGGAAGGTCAAGCCCAACGGGGCGTCGCTGTCGCGCCTTGTAAGGGCGAGGGCGGCGAGCCTCGGCCTCGTGGCTGCGCTCGGCTTCATGCTCCTGGTCTCGCTCGCGGCCAGCACCGCGATCGCGGCGCTGGGCGAGATCATCAACCGGAGCCTGCCGTTCGGAGAGCTGATCGTCAGCGCCATCAACACGATCGTCTCCTTCGCGCTGATAGCGTTCCTCTTCGCCGCGATCTACAAGGTCCTGCCGGACCGCACGCTCACCTGGCGCGATGTCGGCGTCGGCGCGCTGGTCACCGCGCTGCTCTTCACCATCGGCAAGTCGCTCATCGGCTGGTACATCGGCACCAGCGCCATCGCCACCTCCTATGGCGCGGCCGGAGCCCTGATGGTGGTGCTGGTGTGGGTTTACTATTCGGCGCAGATATTCCTCTTCGGCGCCGAGATCACGCGCGCCTATTCGGTGCGCCGCGGCAGCCGCTCGGACCTCGCGCCCGTGGTGGCCGCCGATCCGCCAGCGGCCGCCACCGCCCCGCCGCCGGCGCGCGGCGCCTCGGGCATCGAAGTCGCCGCATGGATTGTCATCGCCTGCCTGATCACCGCGTTGACGTCGCAAACCAGCGCCAACAGGCCGAAGCGCCCGCGATAAAATCCGAGTGTCCAGCAAATGGGGCGCCGCCCTGGAAAGGCGTTTCCCTTACCGGTCGTTCAAGCGCTTCTCGATTTCGTAGGATAGCCAGCGGCAGAACATGCCGGCGATAGAGGTCGTGGAGCCGCCGAGCAGGCAGGCAACCAGCAGGGGACTTCGCGATGCGCTCGACCAGCTTACGATGGCGAGCAATATCACGCTGACCGTCGAGATCAGATAGCCTATGCCCTTCAGTAGGTGGAGCGACCGTTTTGTCATCGCCGAAGTCTCCACCTACGGCAACTCTAGGCCGGCGCTGAAGTTCCATGGTCGATGGCGAGTTCGGGAAGACAGGTCCGCAGGCTTGCCTTCCCGTTGGCGTCGCGGCTTGCTCGAAACTCAGGCTGCCTCAGCAGCGACGTTGACCGCGGATTCGGCAAGCTTGGTGAGCGCGACGTCCGTTTCCTTCTCCTCGTTCAGCGTCTTGTCGAGGAAGGTGACGGCCTCGGTCAGGCCGAGTTCCTGCGCCCAGGTCCTGAGCGTGCCGTAGCGCGAAATCTCATAGTGCTCGACGGCCTGGGCCGCGGCCAGCAGGCCTGCGTCGAGCGAGGGCGAGCCCTTGTACTCCTCCATGATCTCGGCGCCTTCCTCGGTGATGCCCATGATCGCCTGGCAGGTCTTGCCCACCGGCTTCTTGTCGATCACCTCGAACACTTCCTCGAGACGCGCCACATGTTCTTCGGTCTGGTCGCGGTGCTTTTCGAAGGCAGCCCTCAGCGCATCGTCCTGCGCTGCCTTGGCCATCTTCGGAAGCGTCGTCAGAATCTTCTTCTCGGCGAAATAGATATCCTTCAGCGTGTCGTGGAACAGTTCGTTGAGGCCCTTGTTCGAGGCCGCTTTCGTTGTCGGCATATCCGCATCTCCTGGGTGGGTTGGGTCAACACCAACCCCGGTTTTGCGAAGTTGTTCCGCAAAGATTTTGTCCCGCAAGGCGTCCGAAAAATCTCAATTGTTATTGACCGTGGCGCCGAAGTTCCGAGGCCCGGCCAGAATTCCCGTCTCGACGGGATTTTAGGCGGCAATCGCGGCGGGCATTTCTTTGATTTCGTGCGGAACTTTTTACCCGGATACGCGCTGTTGAAAAGCAGTTGTTTCCAACCTAGGCAGGGAGCAGGAAAATGAATACCAAGATCCTTTGCATGAGCGCACTCGCGTTTTCACTCGCTGCGGGCGCCGCCATGGCCGGCAGCACCAAAGGTACGTCAGCTTTGGACGACCCGCAGAAGATGTCGCCTTTCTTCACTGATGCGGGGATGAAGACGATGAGATCCGGCGATGAGTTCAAGAAGGCATGGCTGGCCATGAGCGAGGAAGACCGCACCTCGATCAAGAAGGACTGCAGCGACGAGGCCATCGCCAAGCAGCACGACAATTTCTGCAAGATGACCAAGGAACTCGGCGGCGCAAACTGAGGCCGGTCCACAGACAAGGAACGGCGGCTCTTTCGGCCGCCGTTTTTGTTGTTCGTGGCGCCGGGCCAACACGGCTCAACGCATTGCGCCGGCCGGAAACCGGTTATGGGCCGCGACGCAAGATCTTGTTTGGAGGGCGCGTATTCGACCGGCTGCCGACTACAGGCTGGACCTATCCATCATGGTGACCACGAGCTGCCGGCTCTCGACAAAGAGTTCGTGTAATTGCTCGAGGTTTTCGAGGTGGCGGTGGGCCAATGCCGCGCCGTCGCCATCACAGCGCATGTCGTCGACCTTTGCCCGCTGCAGCACTGCAAGTTCGGCGATCCTGAGGATGTTCTGGTCCACCATGTCCAGCCGTTCGGACAATTTCGCGAATTTGTCCTCTTCAGCAATCAGCAACCTTTGAACCGTCGCTCTGGTGCCGTCGTCCGTCTCCGTTTGAAGGCGGTCCACGAAGTGCTTGATGTTCTCTCTGGCGATAAAGCGGTCCATCCAGGCTCGCCTCACTCTCCGAGCTTTGGAATCATATCCCGTTGGCAGAGAGGAGTCGAGGCGCGCATGAACGACCAGGCCCTCGGGAAATTGATGAAAATCAAAGCCCGCGCGCGATCGCAGGCGCATAATAGTTTGTTGCGAGACGATCCTCACCCCCGCGTTGGGACCAGATGGTTAGCTCCGAAACCCAGCTTCAGATGCTCAATCGTCATATCCGCACAGGAGCGCGTCATATTTCTCGCCAGCGTGAGATTATCGATCGCCTCATCGAGCTCGGCGCTCCGGCCGAGCAGGCATTGGAGCTGCTTGATCTGTTCGAGGTCACGCAGGCGCTTCATATTGCCCACCGGGAGCGGCTCCTCACTTAGCTCCCTTCCGCCGGCGTCACCGGATGCCAAGGAATCCAAGGATGGCAAGGACGATGACGATTGCTCCTACGAGCCAGATGATGTTGTTCATGTCTTCTCTCTCAATTCTTGATGAGGCGCTGCCTGTGCAGCTTTCGCCTGCGACCAACGGGAGCACATGGCTTCCGTTCCCGGTGTGGGCCCACAGTCCCGCGCTGTCCGGACCGAAGTCTTAAAGCGCGTCGCGATCCTTCGGATTCGCTCCATGCGCTTTAGGTCTTGATTTGCGCATGTCTTTATCCCGAAACCGGTTCCCACTTTCGGGAGACATGCTTTAACGGCGTCTCTCCTGATTGCCCGAACTTGGCCCCTCAGCGGTTGTCATCTCCTTTGTGATTTCGACCGCTCCTTCGCCCGAGCCTTTCAAGCAGGACTCGAAGGCGTTCTGGAAGCTGACGATCAACTCGAAAAAGTGGCCACGCGCGCAGGTGCCGTCTCAAAAACTCACTGGAAAACTGCTGTCTCAGCAACCTGGCGAGAGCTTCGTTGTGACGTCGATCCTGGGCCATTTTCACGCAGTCCTGATCACTGCGAAACCGGAAGCGCCTGGACTTGTTCCGTTGCGCAATCGTGATTTGTCATCGCCCGCCGGCGGCAGCATGTGAGCGGGCTGTGGCACGCCAGGCTCAGTTGAACTCGCCAGCGTCGCTTCCTGCCGGAACATAAAAGCCGCTCGCCGGTTTGGTCCGCGGCGGCATCCCCGAAGCCCGCCGCCATCGGGGTTCCAATCCTCCCGATAGAAGCCCGCCCGCTCATCCTCCGGGCGGGCTTCTCCATTTTGAGAGGTTTCAGCACAGGAGAGACCGTTATGGCAGGCAAGACAACGCACGACCAGCAGCAACGCATCATCGAGGAGCGGGTCAACACCAAGAACGCCGGCAAGGATTTCAACGCCAGGGAAGAGCTGAAGCGGCCTGGCCAGGAGCGGGCCGCCCGCGCGAAAGGCAGCGCGTTGAAGCCCGGCGAGCGAGATCTGATCGATCCCGACGACAGGCAGATGCTGCGCGGCGAGAATCAGGAGTCTGCGCACCGGAAACGACGCGGCGACTGATGGGCGTCGGCCGGAAAAGCGCGGCCGGTTCGGGAGAGTGCTACCGTGGCTCGCGCGTCATCGAGAGATAGGTCGGATCGAACTCCGCGATCTGCTGCAGCTTCCGCCAGTCGAGGATCGTCACCGTATGGTTCGCCCAGGCGATCACGCCGCTGTTTCGCAGCGCGCTGATGACGCGGTTCATATGCACCACCGACAGGCCGAGCACATCGGCGAGCTCGGCCTGCGAAACAGGCAAATGGAAGCTCATGCCGTTGGTCCGCTTCACCACCTCAAGCCTGACGAACAACTCGCAGAACAGATGCGCCAGATGCGAGACTTTCGAGCGCCGCCCCATGGCGACGATCCACTCGCGATGGATGGCGCCGTCGATCAGCGTGTCCAGCCACAGAAGCCGCGTCAGGTGTGGCGCCCGCTCGGTGATGCTGCGCAGCTTCGAATGGTCGGCCAGGATGACGCGGCAGGGTGACAGCGCGATGACGCCGTGGTCCATTGTCTTCAGCAGGAAGGCATAGAGGTCGACGAAATCGCCTGGAACCTGCAGGGAGGTGAACTGCCGGCCGCCATCGGCAAGCACCTTGTATCGGGCCGCGAGGCCGTCCAGGAGAAGCGTGCTGTAGACCGGTCGCGATCCGGAAGCGACGATGTCCTGCCCCGCGGTGAAGCTGCGCTCGCCGGCCATCAAATCGCCGAGCAGGGATTGTTCCTCGTCCGAGAGGCTGTCGTGCTGGCCGAGGTTCAGGAAAAGCGATTCGAGCATTCATGTCTTCCATGAGCAGGCCGAGCGGCCCGGTCACAGGGGATGTCACAAGTGATTCAAAAACAGGCGCGTTTGACGAGGTATGGGGTTGTTGAACAGAGTGCGCTAACATTTGATATCTGGGCGCTTTTTCCCCCGCGAAATGCGGGAACGCATGCCCGGTTCGATGCCTGAAGCCGATCGCGTCAAATTCGCTGTTGGCGCCGACGGGGAACAGCGACATGGTTACGCTGCGCTCGAAGCAGTCCTGCGACTGGAACATTTCATCGTTTCACGGAAACGGTGAAATCTTCCATCTCCCAGGTTTTTGAGTAATTCCGGACGGAAAACCGCTTACTCTACCTGGAATTGCCCTAAGGATTAGGGGTTTCGTCGGAAGGCTGTTCCGAGACAAACGGCGGTTCCGAGCGCACCACACGCTCAGTGCGGCGCAGCAATTCCCGTGAGCGCTTGATCGCGTCCTTGCTGCCTTGGATGAGTTGATCTTGGAAGGGTTCGCGTGCCCGGGGCAACGCAGTTCTGGCTTGGCGCATAGCGCTCTCCCGTTTTCAGACGGGAGCGCGTTCGTCGTCTCTCAGCCGCTAATAGTGTCCAGTGGGGGTTACCAGCGATCTGAGCAATCTAGGGCTCATTCGATCTCAGTCAAGTCGCCCATCGTCGGCAAGGTCCGGCTTGATTGGTTCCGGATCGCTGCCAACTGCTGGGCGAGGGCCCTGGATTGCTCCACATACGCCCAAGCCAGTTCTCGCATGCGGCTGTTTTCGGAGCGCAGGGCCTTTGCCTGTTCGATGACCAGAGAATTTGCGTCGAAAACATCCATGGCCACAACAAATGCGGACCGAGAATGAAGGTTCCAGCCCGGACGACGGCAAAGTCGAATTTCAGCCCCGGCCGCCGGGTGGCCGGATGCGCCCGGCGCCATCACCTCGGCCAAGCAAATCGGGCGCCGAAGGGCAGGGCGGTTCGGCGGGGGCGAGATGGAGATGCGCGGCCGCCTCGCGCAATCCTGAACGACTCAGCAAAAAGGGCGCTGCCGCGCGGCAGCGCCCTTTGCTTCGGGAAGTCGGTTGTCACCAGCCTTGGCGGCTGTACCAGTCATCGATATCGCGGCGCACGCGATCCTTCTCGATGCCGTAGCGTTCCTGGATCTTGCCTTCGAGCTGGTCGCGCTTTCCCGCGATGCGGTCGAGGTCGTCGTCGGTGAGCTTGCCCCACTGTTCCTTGACCTTGCCCTTCACCTGCTTCCAATTGCCTTCAACGCGGTTCCAATCCATTTGTCGTACCTCCTGTTGGACACGCAGGGCTAACGGCAGCGGGGTCGCCAGGTTCCTGCGGAAAAGTCTTTTTCTCCGGTGGTGCCGGTCGCTGGATCCCATGTGCTGCCGGATCATCCGGCCGCCATGATGACCCGGCAGATTTGCAGGCGCAGAACGAACGGCCGTCCGGTCGACTGCCTCCCGTCGACTTAGCGTTTGGATGGCTTGCCCTCCGGTCGGCTTGGTTGTTTGCCGGACCTCTCAAACCGGTTTGCGACGGAGCTTCTTTTTGGCCGCATCGGTCTAATGTGGAACGGAGGCGCCGCATCCTCAAAAAGTCCCGCATCGGCGGGAACATTCGCGCGGCGCCGCTGTTCTGGAAGGCACGATGGCGCGCAGCCCCGCTCCCCCCGCGAAAGGCGCGCCACCTTCGGGTCCAGACCCGAGCAAGCCCGCCTCGGCCGTCCCTCGCCGGGGCGGGCTCTATTGTGACCAGATTGGAAGGATCATGCTTCACCAGGCAGCAAAGATCGCCGAGCAGGCCCATCGCGGACAGACGGACAAGACCGGCCGGCCCTATATCGAACATCTGAGGCGCGTTGCCGATGCCGTCGAGACGCTGGACGAGAAAACCGTCGCCTATCTGCACGACGTTGTCGAGAAAGGCGACGGCTGGACCATGGAGAGGCTGCAGGGCGCCGGTTTCGGCCAGCCGGTGGTGGCCGCGGTCGATGCGCTGACGCGGCGCATGGACGAGAGCGAGGAAGGTTTTCTCTACCGCGCCGCCTCGAACGCGCTGGCATTGCCGGTGAAGATAGCCGATCTGCGCGACAATCTCTGGCAGGCCCACCAGGCGGGCGTCGCGCCCGAGAAATACGAAACCGGCCTTGCCATCCTCGACCATCTGGATCCCAGGGGCTGAATCCGGACTTAATCCCGGGGCGGGGAGGCGATCAACTTGGCCTCGCGGACAAGAGAACTCCAGTCCAGGCCGATAAGGCGGACGAGCTCGCGTGCCTGTGCCTCGCTAATGCCCGTCTCCCGCACCAGGCGCTGCACCACGTCGTGAGAGGGTGGATTGTTGTCCCTTTTGGCCATTGCTGCCCCATTCAGGAAACCGCGCTCGTCGAATTCAGAAACCAACGCTCTGTCGGATCGACTGTTCCGGCGGGAACTTCTTTCGCTGGGACGGCTCGCGCTTTGAAGTATTATGGCTGGAGCCCTTGTCGTTGAGGGAATTAAGAGCTATATCTGTCAAATCGATCTTGCTGAAAGAACGTTGTTTTCGCGCAAAATGCGCCCCTGCGATCTTCCCTCTCAATTTCGAAGAATTCGTCGCTCGGCAGTGGCCGGGCGCGTGTGATTTTGCGTCGATTTGTAAGGAGATCGCAATGACTACTGGAACGGTGAAGTTTTTCAATTCCACCAAGGGTTTCGGCTTTATCGAGCAGGGCGGCGGCCAGCCAGACGTGTTCGTGCACATCTCGGCCGTGGAGCGCGCAGGACTGCGCTCGCTCGTCGAAGGCCAGAAGGTCAGCTTCGACGTCGTGAAAGATGCCCGCAGCGGCAAAAGCTCGGCCGAGAATCTGCAAGCCGCCTGATCACGGCGCCTCGCGGTCCTTGACCACGGATGTACTGGCATAGGCCACGGAGGCGCGTTGGAGAAGGTCGGGCTTTGCCCGGCCTTTTTTGATTAAGGAGATGACAATGAAGTCGCTACCGGATACCGGTCTGTTCAAGCCGGTCCCATCCCGCACGGAAGCCAAGACCGACACGACCTCTCGTGTCGCTCGGCAGATTCAGGACCTGGAAGCCAAGGCGAGAGCGGCCAAGACCGAGCGGTTGCGCGCGGCCAGGCTGGCGCAGGAAGCCGAAGCGCCAGTGGCGCTGCCAAGGAAAGCTGCTCCGAAGCTCGCGAAGAAGGGCTAGTTCCTCAACACAGTGATGTTGAAAGATTTGCAGGCTTCAAGGAAGGCTATCAACATCCGCTGGGTGGTCAGCGCAAACGTCGGCGATGACCTGGGGGCTTCTGAACCTCGTCATTCTAGGGTCTGCGCGCGTCGCATCGCTCCTTGCTCCGCCCGTGGATGACGACCACGACAGGCGTCTCGGCCAATCGCCAGGCCGTGTCATGCGCGCCGAGGGGCGCGGTCGATCGGGTGTTCAGACGCGACGCGCCTAGCACCGTTTCATATGCAGCACGTCGATGCTGATCTCACCGCCGGACATGCGCCCATCCAGCACCTTTTCGAGGTTGTCGCGATTGTCGGGCTTAAGGACCTCCGGCAGGTCGAGCGCCGTCAAGGCCTCGTCGTCGAACTCGATCGGCGCCCCGTAGAGCTGTGATACCTCCATCACCAGGCTTTCGATGTCTTCGCGAGCGATGTTCTCGGCCAGATGATCTAACCTGATCTCTTCGGAAAGCCGGATGAGGTTGACGATACCCTTGGTCCGCAAGGCCTTTTGGACCCTGTGGTGGGCGTCATCGCGCAACCGGATGGAAAATCGTCGGAACATGGACTGCCTCCTTCCTGGAGGTTATCCCTCGATCTCCACCATGCGCCCGACGGTCACGGATTGCAAGCAAGAAATCCAGAAAGACGAAAGAAAATCAACAAGTTAGCATAGAACAACAAATGTGGTTTCGGTGCATCGTTGGTATCGTTAGCTTGTGCCGTCTTTCACAGCTTGGTCATTCTTGACGTCCTATGCCACAAACCCTACTTCTACTTACAATGAGGCATTTACTCATTCGCAGCGTTTTTTGTCTGTGATGGAGGCGGGCTTGGCTGAACTGGAACGGCCGCAAAGGCTGCAGATCATGCTGACCGACGAGGAGTTGGCGGCGCTGGAGAACTGGCGTTTCGAAAAGCGCATGCCGAGCCGTTCGGCCGCGGTCCGCGAACTTTTGCGTCGAGGGCTGGCGTCGGATGGGTTTCTCACGGCGAATGTGGGCGTGAAGTCGCAGGATTTCGGCGTGATATCTTCGGACAGGGTGGCCGGGGATAGCCCCGGCGAGTCAAAGCCGTAAGCGGATGCGATCCAGCGGATACGTTGCCTTGATTGTGGGCGGCCCTATTTGATGCGCATGACCAGTCCAGGGGGGATCTTTCGTCCGAACGCCAATGCCGATGCTCGCCTCGCGGCGATCGTCGACTCTTCCTATGACGCCATCATCGGCAAGGACCTCAACAGCGTCATCACCGATTGGAACCACGCGGCCGAGCGCATGTTCGGCTACAGCGCCGAGGAGGTGATCGGCCAGTCGATTCTGATCTTGATCCCCGACCACATGCACAGCGAGGAGACCGAGATCATCGGCCGTATCCGCCGGGGCGAGGGCGTGGGCAGTCTTGAGACGACGCGCAAGCGCAAGGACGGCTCGTTGATCGCCGTGTCGATCACCGTGTCTCCCATCAGGAACAGCGCGGGCGAGATCGTCGGCGCCTCGCAGATTGCCCGCGATATCACGTCCGCCAAGGAAAGCGAGCGCCGCATTCGGCTGCTGATGCGGGAGGTCAACCACCGCGTTAAGAACCAGTTCGCGGTGATCCTGTCGATGGTCAGGGAAACCAGCAAGCGCTCGACCGATCCCGCTGAGTTCGAGCAGATGATCCGCGCGCGCATCATGGCGCTGTCGCGCTCGCACGACCTTCTGGTCACGTCGGAATGGGCCGGCGCCAGCCTGTTCGACCTCGTCCAGGAGCATCTGAAGCCCTTCGGCCATGAGGAACGCATCTCTCTGTCCGGGCCGCTGCTGACGCTGCAGTCGAATGCGGTGCAGAATCTCGGCATGGCCTTCCATGAGCTCGGCACCAACTCCTCCAAATATGGCGCCCTTGCCGTCGACGGCGGCCACGTGGAAATCACCTGGAAGGTCGAGATGGGTCCGGACGCGCGGCGGCGGTTTCATCTTTTGTGGCAGGAGACGTCCGGCGCGGCAGGAACTGGGATTGCGCAGAAGACTGGCAAGGAGAAGGGGGCCGCCGCCGAACGAAAAGGGTTCGGCACGGTGGTGCTGCAGCGGGTGGCTCCGCAGTCGCTGAGCGGTTCTTCCAGCCTCGAACGCTCGGACGGCAGTTTGAAATGGGCGCTCGACGCGCCGCTCGAGGCGATCATCGTCCCGCAACTCGGCACCGATACCGACAGCGACATCGCCGTTTGAGCGTCGGATCGCGGCGCCGGCGCCAGTGTGATTTGCACCTTGCCGTCTGGCCGATGAGATCGGTCTGGGCGGGCCGCGGCCGCTCAGGCCCTCCTTGCAGCGCTGCAAAAGCGTAATTACATCAATCGTGAGCGTGCAATGTCCACGCGGATACAGTTGCTTTGGTCAAGCTCCATGGAGGTTGTCATGGCAATGATGGAAACAAGAAAGAGCCTGGACTGGATCACTCTGGTCCTCGCGATCTGCCTCTTCATCTCACCCTGGGTCATCGGATTCACCGCGGCGATGGTACCCGCGTGGAACGCCTGGATCGTCGGCGTTCTGCTCGGCGCGCTGGCGCTGGCGACGCTTTCGGTGTTTGCCGAGTGGGAAGAATGGGTCAGCGCGTTCCTCGGGCTCTGGCTGATCGTGTCGCCCTGGCTCCTGGGCTTTGCGGCTGACACGAATGTCATGACCACGCATGTCGTCCTCGGCGTGCTGGTGCTCGTGGCATCGGCCTGGGCCGTCTGGGACTTCCGTCATCCTCACGCGCATGCGTGAGCGGTGATCGGTCGGGAGCCCGCCGCGCGAGCGGCGAGCTCCCTGGACTTTGATCTCTCGGGATGGGTAGAGCGGTTGTTGCGGCGTGTTCACGCAATTGCTGCAACTGGAAACCTTTTCGTGCATTCTTGGGAATGGCCTCGATGCTCCACCCCGACGCCCCCGCCAAATGCTGCTCCTATTGCGGCGGCCGCGACCATGACTTCGAGGAATGCCCTAAGCGCAAGGCCGAGGCCGAGAAGGAAGAGGCGGCGCGGGTGACCGAGCCGCCTTGTCGCTACCCCCTCACCACACGCGCCGCCGCCTCGGCAAACGAGATGTCGCCCTTGATCTCGCGCATCGCCATCGAGGTCACCGTGCGGCGCACGCCGGGCAGTCGGCTGAGCTCCTCGCGCAGCATGCGGTCGAGCGCCATCATGTCGACGGTGACGATCTGCAACAGATAGTCGGCTTCGCCCGTGGTGGCGTAGCAGCGGCGGATCAGCGGGTGCGTCTTCACCGCCGCCTCGAAGGCGTCCGACACCTCGAAGTCGATCGACACCTGGATGAAGGCCTCGATGCCGAAGCCGATCCTGGCCGGGTCGATGCGGGTCGAATATCCACGGATGACGCCCGCCTCTTCCAGCGCCTTCACGCGCTTCCAGCACGGCGTCTTGCTCAAGCCGACCTCCTCGGCGAGCTCGCCGAAGGAGATGCGCGCATCACGCTCGAGCGCGGCGACTATTCTGCGGTCGAGGGCATCCAACACGGTTCGTTCTCCATTGGGGCGGGTTTGGTCAAAGATCGTCCTTCATTTCATACTATTCGGATAACAGAAAGGAACAATGTTCAAGCCGGAAGCGCTATCCTCGTGGCCCGGCGATGCCCCGAGGAGGATGAGCCATGGACAAGACGGACTATCACGCCCGCATCGAAGCGCCCGAAATGCGCGACTACGGCATCTACCTGAAATGCGACCAGCTGCTCGCCTGCCAGAAGCCGCTTGCCGAGATGGTCAACGCCGACGAGCTGCAGTTCCAGATCGTGCACCAGGTCGAGGAGCTGTGGATGAAGCTCATCGCCTACACGCTGGTCGATGTGCTCGACTACCTGGAGAAACAGGACACCCATCGCATCGTCACGCTGATGGGCCGCGTGCACCGGCTGATGCGCATGATGACGGCGCAGCTCGATCTGCTGGAGACCATGTCGCCCAAGGAGTATCAGCAGATCCGCCTGCAGCTCGGCAATGGCAGCGGCCAGGAATCGCCCGGCTTCAAATTCCTGCTGCGCCTGCCGCCGGACCTTTGGCGGGCCTTCAAGCATGCCTATCTCGATGACCGCGGGCTGACCGTGGCGGATATCTATGACGAGCATTACGATCATGGCGACGCCTATGTCGTGGCCGAAGCGCTGATCGAGTTCGACGAGCTGTTCCAGAAATTCCGCGCCAACCACCTCTACCTGATCCACCGCTCGATCGGCTTGGGCTCGAAGTCATTGAAGGGCCGCCCGGTGGAGATGCTGGAAGGCGGCGCCCGCCACCGCTTCTTCCCCGAACTGTGGGACATCCGTTGCGACATGACCGACCGCTGGGGCGCGGAATACGGCACCGTGCGGGACTCGATCAGCCATCCGCGGCAGGCGAAGGCCAGCTGAGCCTCCTTCCTTGCCCCGCTTTGCGCTACGGCATGCACCCATTTCCAAGCAACTGTCTTTGGCGATAGCGAACTGGCGCATGCATCGTCCAATGGTGCGCTGGTCGACCCCCACTCCGTTTCGGCTTCGCCGAGCCACCTCTCCCCCGATCGACGGGGTAGAGGAAAGGCGCCAAGCTTTTTGCCGTCAACGCTTGTGCGGCAACGCTCCCTTCCTTTCCCTCCGGAGGGGGGAAAGGTAGCGCTGCGAAGCAGCGACGGATTGGGGGAACCACCTGGAAATCAAGCCTCGGCCTGATCAGTCGCGCCAGTCACAGAAGATGTGTGCATCCCCTAGCCGCGTTGCGGGGGTGAGGAAGAGGGCGCTCCAACAATTCTCCCCACCCTCTGTCGGAATCCTCTTCCTCCATCCGTCCTTGGGGCATCAACCACTTCAACCGGAGGGACACTCGTGGAAACCCAATCGACCTGGCAGACCGCCGCCATTCTCATCGCCCGCCTGATCTTCGCCGCCATGTTCGCCATGGGCGTGGCCTTCAAGCTGATGGATATGGGCGCCACCGCCGGCTACATCGCCGCCGCCGGCTTCCCGTTCCCGCTGTTCCTGGCCTGGTGCGCGGCGATCCTGGAGACGCTGCTGGTGATCGCCTTCCTGACCGGCGCCTTCATGACGCCGCTGGCGCTGATCGGCGCGGTCTATGTCGTCTTCCTCGGCTTTGCCTTCCACGGCCCGTCGCACTGGGCCGGAAACCAGGCCGAGTTCGGCGCCTTCATGTCGCACTTCCCCTTCGCCGCCGGCCTGCTCTACGCCGCGGCGCACGGTCCGGGCAGCGTGCTTGCGCTGCGCCAGGGCTGGCCGGGCAGGGCATGACCTTTCCCTTCACATCTGGTCGTTATACGGCTCCTTCATCTGCCCGACCATGCGCGCCAGCTTCGAGAAGGACGGCATGTCCGCCTCGGGCTGGCACTGGTTGGCGAGCTCGAGCAGGCGGATCGGGAAATTGATGGCGTCGCGGTTCGAGGCGGAGATCGCCTCGGAACGCTCCTCGCCGGTCTCACCGGCCTCGGCCTTGCGGAGCGCGATGTCGATTTCCTCGACGGTGAGCACACCTTTCTTGACCAGCACGTGGTTGATGGCTGCGACGGCCATCAGCAGTCCCTCGAGTTGGAGATTGGCGACGTTCATGGCGTTCCTCCCATTGACCTCGCGACAAGAACGCATGAGCGGCGTTTCCGATCCGGAACAGGCTATTGCAGCACTTGCTGACGGCGCCTTGCCTGCGCGGCAAGGGCTTTGTCGATCAGCCACTCGTCACAGGGCGCCGTCCAGCCGCGGGCCGATGATAGCCGCTGAAAGACACGATCAGTGAGCAGCCACCTTTTTACCAGGTTGATTGCCGGCAAATCGACATGACTCCAATAGGCACGTTCCAATGGATCGGCCTCGAAAAGGCAAGTGCTCATCAGAAAAGTGGCAAGCTGCAGCGTGGCATCATTGAGCGTGTTGAAAGCCATGTATCGAGCATTGCCGGCAGATCCAGATCGAGGATGGCAATACCGCACGTCCAGTTGTCGGCATCGCCCCTTTGATCGGGATGTTCCTCGATGGCTTGTGAGAAGGCTCCGGCAAATAAGGCCCGAATTGCTTTACGCTCACCATCCGGCCATTCCAGCCATCCCCCTCGTATCAGCCGGCTGGCAATAATCGGCGGATCGGTGCCGACCCAAAGCGACTCGCGAACTGCCTGTTCGAGGATGCGCGGCAAGAAGTGCTTGTAGTCGGCGATGTCGCCGACCGTGGTCATGGCCCAGCCGGCGTAAGGCCCGATCTGCTCACCGGTCAGTTCGCGCAGCGGGGCCGAGGTCAGTGTACCTAAGATAGCAACCGGATCGCGGAGTGGCGACGCATCAAGGCATCGCGGCTGCGGGTACGAGGCAAATGCCGAGTAACAATCGTCGATCGCACGTTGGAGTTCGGGCTGCATGATAGCCTTATACGTATGCGGCTGAGCGGCGGATATGGTGTGACGCGGCCCTAAGCCTCCATCAGCCGCTCGCCATACTCACTCCAGAGCTGCCTGATCTCGCGGTTGCCCAGCGGCGGCGTCTGGCGGTCGCCGTAGAAGATGGCAACGGCGCTGAGGTCGTACTGGCCATCGGCCTGGGCGATGAAGCGGATCGCCTCGCCGAGTGGTCTCGAATGAAAGATCGGATCGGCCTGGCCTCTGCCAAGGCTGCGAACGCCCGAAATGCTTGCAGGCACATGCCGCATCCGAAAGACGGATGCCATGGCAGGTCTGTCCATGCCGCTCTCCGCGATTCCCCGGGGGATGATCCCATAAGCTCCGGCTAATGACCAGTCCGGGACAACCGGCCACAGCAAAAGGATGGGGACGACACAACCTTGAAATGAAAAGCCCGGCATCCAAAAGAGAAGGCCGGGCGCGCCGGCCCGGCCATCTCTCCGCGCGGCCGCCGCGAGGCAGCCTTCGCTTACTACCGTTGATCGGCCCGGCAGCTCGAGCCGGACCGGAAATGCCTATCTGCGCCAGCGATGCAGCCAGTCCGGCTCGGGGTCCGAGGTCCGGCTGATCGCCATGCCGGCCAGCAGCCCGACAAGGCCGCCGATCAGCATGGCCGTCGAGAAGGTGCCCGGATTCTGCTGCACGGTTTCCGAAACGCTCTGCGCCTGGCTGCGCAATTGGCTTGCCGCGCGCGACGCGCGGCCGGAGGCGCCGCTGTAGAGGTTCGACGCGCGGTCCGCCGCACCGCTATAGAGGTTCGACGCACGGTCGGCCGCGCTCTGGTACCAGCCCTGCGCGCTCTCTGACGCTTCCTCGGCCTGCTCGGAAAGCGCGCGGTTCAGGCGGTTCACTTCGCGCTTCAACTCCGCGATCTGCTTCTTCATCGCCGCTTCTGATGCCCTGGCGTTACCGCGCGATGCGGCGCCACTGCGCGACGCGCCGCTGCTGCGCGAGGCGGCGTTACGGGGACGCGCTTCGCTGGCTGGGCTGCTGCTCGAAGTGCCGGTGCCGTTTGCCGCGCCACCGCTGCTGCTTTCATTGTCTGCCATGGGTTTCTCCTTTGTGCCCCTTGCAACGGTCGGAACGCCGCATTGTTCCGACCGCCCTTGCCGCGCCGGTGAAGCCGGCTCAAAGACAAAGGCCGCGGAGCTGCTCCACGGCCTTTGCGAGCGCGAGTTGCAGGCCTACTTGCCGCAATTGTTATCGTTGACGTTCGGCTGCACCGTGCTGGTAGCGGTGTTGTTGGCATCGCTCTGCGCGCCCTGCGGGCTGTTCGGGCAGTTCTTGTCGGCGTTGGAATTCATATCGCCGCCGGTGACGCTGCCGGTCGTGCCGGTATCTGGCGCCATCTGGTCAGGCGGCGGGGTGGCCGGCGTCCTCGGCTCGACTGTGATGCTTTGCCCGCTGCCGGCCGAGTTGTCGGTCGAGTTCGCGGTCTGGGCCAGCGCCGCCGTGGCGAGGCCGATTGTCAGGGCCGAAGCCGCGAGAATCTTCGTAAGCATGATTCTTCTCCTCTGTTTCGAGACGGTTCGTCTGTTGCAGGGTCTGTCGCGTCTGCGACTGAGGGTGGAACCCGTCGGATCACGGTTGGTTCCGACAAAAATTCGCGCGGCTTTTGGCCTGCGGTTCAATCCCTGGCTGTGGCGGATGGGGTTTTTCGCCAGCATGTCTCGGAAAAGGCGGGGTTTCACCAGGATAGGAAAATATGCCTGCAACCTCTTGCCTGGTGAGGGCAGCTATGCTACTATTTTGTCCATGGTGCTGATTTGCGCCAAAGGACCCGCCCGCAGGCGGGTTTTGTTTTTAGGCCCATCCATTTCCTTCGAGCGCTGGCGCGATGGAGCGCGGCCTCACCATTCTGCCCCGAGGCTCCATGCCACGCTACGCCACCATCATCACCGCCGATGACGGCGCTGAGATCGTCAGCGCCATCGGCGAATTCGAGGGCGCGGATCCGCCACGCCGCACCGGGCGTGTCGAGCAGGTCGCGCCGGGCGTGCGCATCGGCATGGTGCGCGGCGGACCGGTCGATGCGGTTGCCGGTTTCGGCTTCCCGCGCCGGGGCCTCGATGCGTCGGTGGTCCGTGCCGCGACAGCGAAGCTGAAGGCGATTGCCGCGCCGGCCGTCGATGGCGAGCCGCCGAGGCGCGCCAAGCCGCGCAAGAAGCCGGCGCGCAAGCCGCGCAAGGCGAGACCAGCGAAAGCGACACCGTCCGATGCCCAGGGCTGACGCCGGCAAGGCCGCGAGCCGTAAGCCCGCCGGCGCGAAACCGGCGAAGCCCGCACCGGTTCAAGCCGCCGCCTGCCGCAAGCGCCCGCGAAAGGCGCTCGTCGATGACTTCGCCGCCGCCCTGCGCGCCGACTTCCGCGCCCATGGCGCCGGCGTCATCGCCGCGGTCAGGGCCGAAAAGCCCGACCAGTATCTGAAGGTCGTGCTGACGCTGCTGCCCAAGGATTTTGCGGCCAGCTCGGAAAGTTTCGATGTCGATAAAACCAGTTTCGAGCAACTGAGCGATGAGGAGATCCGCAGCCGCATCCGTGGCCTCGAGGCGAGTCTCCGGCCGCTCCTCGACAGCGATGCAGGCCTATCTGGCGCTGCTCGAGGAGTTGGACCGAAGGCGGCGCCGTAACCTTCTTGCCGCCTACGCGCCATACGAAAGGCAGGCCGCCTTTCACACGGCGGGCGCGACGCACCGCGAGCGCCTGTTCATGGCCGGCAACCAGCTCGGCAAGACCAGGGCAGGGGGCGCGGAATGGGCCATGCACCTCACCGGCCGCTATCCCGACTGGTGGGCAGGCAAAGTGTTCGACCAGCCCGTCAGGCTCTGGGCAGCCGGCGTCACCGGCGAGGGCACGCGCGACAATCCGCAGCGCGTGCTGGTCGGCCCGCCGCAGCAGCAGGGCGAATGGGGCACCGGCATGATCCCGGCCGACGCCATCGCCGGCACCGTGATGGGCCGCGGCGCGCCCGGAGCGCTGGACAGCGTCGTCGTGCGCTGGGGTGGCGGCGGCGACGTCCAGGCCGGCGAAAGCGTGCTCTCCTTCAAGAGCTACGAAAAGGGCCGCGAAAAATGGCAGGGCGAGACGCTGCACGGCGTCTGGTTCGACGAGGAGCCGCCGCTGGACATCTATTCCGAGGGGCTGACACGCACCAATGCAACGGACGGCATCACGATCGTGACCTTCACGCCGCTGCTCGGCATGAGTAATGTGGTGCTGCGGTTTTTGTCGGCTGAAGCGGTTCAGAACTTGGCTTCCTCGCCCCCGCAAGGCGGGGTGGCCGCGCAGCGGCCGGAGAGGGGGATTTCGTGGGGCGACAAGCTTAGCGAGCAGCTTTCCGCTGTTTGTCAAACGCTGGCGCTGCCCCTCTCCGTCGCGGCTTCGCCGCGCCACCTCTCCCCACTTGTGTAGGGCGAGGAACTGGAGTTGCCATGTCCCGCCACGTTACCTTCATGACCATCGACGATGCCGGGCATTGTTCGCCCGAGCAGCGTGCCGAGATCATCGCCGCCTATCCCGAGCATGAGCGCGAGGCCCGCGCGAAGGGCATTCCCGTGCTGGGCTCGGGCCGCATCTTCCCGGTGGCGGAGGAGTTGATCGCCTGCGAGCCGTTCAAGCTGCCGCGCTGGTGGCCTAGGCTAGGCGCGCTCGATTTCGGCTGGGACCATCCTTCGGCCGCTGTCGAGCTGGCCTGGGATACTGAGGCCGATGTCGTCTATGTGACCAAGGCCCATCGCGCTTCCCAGCAGACGCCGGCCATGCAAGCAGTGGCGCTGAAGGCCTGGGGCGAATGGCTGCCCTTCGCCTGGCCCCGCGACGGCCGCCGCGAGACGCTGGAAGGCGCCGGCGTGGCGCTTGCCAAGCAATATGCCGCGCATGGGCTGAACATGCTGACCGGTCACGCTCGCTTCGCCGACGGTTCAGTCTCGGTCGAGGCCGGCCTGATGGACATGCTCGACCGCATGCAGTCCGGCCGCTTCAAGGTGTTTTCCACTCTTGCGGCGTGGTTCGAGGAGTTCCGCCTCTACCGCCGCTTCTACTGGGATGCCGTGGCGGGCGCCTCGCTCCCCGATGGCATCGACTACGCCGTCTTCGACTTCGCCGTGAACAGCGGCCCGGGCAGGGCGGCGAAATATCTTCAAGCCGTGCTCGGCGTTGTCCAGGACGGCCGCATCGGCCCGGCCACGTTGGCGGCGGCGAGGGCAAAGTCCGCCGGCGTCGTCATCGACGCGCTTTGCGACGCGCGGCTCGCCTTTCTCGAAAGGCTGCCGACCTGGCCGAGCTTCGGCCGGGGCTGGAGCGCGCGTGTCGCCTCTGTGCGCCGGCAGGCGCTGCTGATATCGGCCGCGCCGCTGACGACGACGGTATCCGTGCCGACGGCGCCAGCATCCGCCGATGCTGTGGCGCCAACCGCGCCGCCCGCCGACGCAGCGCAGCATGCCGGCGCTGAGGCGTCGGCCGCGCTGCCCGAATCCGCATCACCCGCCAAGGCAGCCGGCATCCTCGCTTTGATCGCGCTGGCGCTCGGCGCGCTAACCGCCTGGGCCGCACATCTTCCCTGCAATCTCCTCGGAGTGTTCTGCCAATGATTGCCGTCATCATCCGCATCGCCCTGCGCTATGGCGCGGGCGTGCTTGTCACCCGGGGCCTTCTGGGCGCCGACGATGCCTCGGCGTTCTCCGCCGATCCCGATATCCAGATGGCGCTGGAGACCGGTCTTGGTCTTGCCATCGCCGGCGCGGCCGAGTGGTGGCATCTGCTCGCGCGCCGGTTCGGCTGGGAGCACTGACCATGGAAAATCTGCAAGGTCTGCTCGCCGCCTGCATTGAGGCCGCCAGGCCGTATGTGATCGTGGGCGCCGCCTGCTTCGCCGCCGGCCTTGTCATCGGGGCGCTGCTATGAGCGCGCTGCTGACATGGCTTCTCACCAATCCGACGATCCTGGCCATCGGCGCCGGCCTTATCGGCGCGCTAGGCTGGGGCTTTCACCAGCGCCTCGTGGGCGCAAGGGCCGAACGCGGCAAGCAGGCAGAGGCCGAAGCGGCGGCCCGCAATATCGCCGATCAGGTCGACAACGACATCGGCGCCTTGCCGGCTGAAGCGGTCAGGAAGGAGCTGAAGTCATGGGCAAGGGATTGATCCTCGCAGCCACCGTCGCCGCCCTTGCCGGCTGCACGACGGCCAGGGGCGGTTTCTGCGCCGCCGCCGCGCCGATGCGCCTCTCCGCCAGGGCCGTCGAAATGCTGTCGGATCAGGAGGCGAGGGCGCTGCTTGCGCACAACCGCAAGGGCGAGAAGCTCTGTGGCTGGAGGCCGTGATGCATGACATTTTCGATCTTCTGGGCATCAAGGGCCAGGTCGTGGCGGCGGGGCTCGCCGGCGGCGTGCTGCGGGCGCTGTCGCGCCATCGCTACAAGCTGCGCGAGATGATCGCCTCGCCCATCTGCGGCGCCCTGGCCGCCGCCTATCTGACATTGCCTGCCGTCGCCTGGGTTCAGGCAAGCGGCTTGCCGATGCCCAACGCCGCCGACGACACCACCACGCTCGCCGCCGCCTTCCTGATCGGCGTCTCGGCCATGTGGATCTCGGACATCGTCTTCGAGGTGGTGATCCGAAGATTCAAATCGAAATCCTGCGAGTGATGGCGGCGGGGGCAGAGCCGCGGTGAGCAGGTTTTCGAGATAGTGATACAGGCGCAACGGCATTTTCCGAGAACTTCGTGAACCATTTCATGTTCTCAAGCGACATATCGCTGCAAATGGACATTCATTACACGGAGGAATCCAGATGGCCAAAATGCTTCGCAATACTCTTCTTGCCTTTGTCGCCGTCGCTGCATTTGCCGGTTCGGCAATGGCCGACCAGCAAGGATGCGGCAACACTTCGACGAACAAGCTTTGGAGCGGTCGCTGCTGCGGCCTCGGCGACGGGGCCTGCCTTGGCGGCGGCCATGATCACGACCACGGCGGCCGGGGCCGGGAGCGCTGATCACCGCAACTTCGAACACCCGCCGAGCACTTGCCGGCGGGTGTTCGCCTTCGGTGACCGACCAATCATGGCGCAATTCGCCAAGCCTTGGCGGACGACCACTCGAGCCGCTGGAAGTAGCCAGCCACAACGCCTATCTATGGAGCAATCCAAAGGAGGTGTGACATGGCTTCTTCCACCGAGCGCGCAGTCCTTGCCGGCGGCTGCTTCTGGGGCATGCAGGATTTGATCCGACGCTTGCCAGGCGTCATTTCAACGCGGGTCGGCTACAGCGGCGGCGATGTCGCCAACGCGACCTATCGCAATCACGGCACTCACGCCGAGGCAATCGAAATCATCTTCGATCCGGCCAGGACCAGTTTCCGCACGCTGCTCGAATTCTTCTTCCAGATCCATGATCCGACGACGAAGAACCGCCAGGGCAACGACATCGGCATGAGCTATCGTTCGGCGATCTACTACACCAGCGACGAGCAGAAGCGGATCGCCGAGGACACGATCGCCGACGTCGATGCGTCCGGCCTGTGGCCCGGCAAGGTCGTCACCGAGCTTGCTCCGGTAGGCCCCTTCTGGGAAGCCGAGCCCGAGCATCAGGACTATCTGGAACGCTATCCCAACGGCTACACCTGCCACTTCGCGCGGCCGGGATGGAAGCTTCCGGTCCGCCAGAAGGCTGCCGCATCATAGATCGGCGGCGAGGCTATCGCATCTAACCTTGCTATCCAAGCACAGCCCGCCATGCCGAAGAGGCATGGCGGGCCTTTTTGCGTTCAGGATGCTTCGCTGGGCCTGCGCGACCCAGCCTCTGGCGGAAACGCTGAACCGCTCCAGCTATCGATCCGGCCAAATTCCGCACGGAAAACCGCAGCGAGCATGAAATTGCCTTGGGCGGCTCAGCCCTTGGCGCGGCGGCTTTCATGTCCGTGGGTGCCGATCCAGTGGGCGCGGATGCGGTCGCTGGCCTCGAGATAAGCCATATCGATGAGATAAGTCAGGAGTTTTTCGCCGTCGGCTTCGGCCTTCTGGCGAAGTTCTCGCAATATCCCCTGCGCAAACTGCAGGTTTTCCATTTTGCTAGGCTGGTGCATGGGCGCCCCCCCAATCTGCGCGGTAAGTCTGGATCACTATGCTTGCATGAAAGTTGTGGCACCGTGCGCAGTGCGGCTGCACGCGGTTGTACTGAGGCCCGCCAACGAACCTGTTAGAGCGGAAATGTCGACATTTTCCGCGCCCAATCGGATAGCGAGCATGAACGAATACGAGGGCAGCACTCCTGACAAGTTGCAAGCCATGCTTGACCTGATTGCCAGGAGCGAGCCTTCGTTCGAAAACGGGCAAGTCGATTTCGGCCGCTTGAAAGCCGATGCCGTCCGGGCAGCCGGGCTGATGATCGAATTTTACGGCGATGCGGCGAAGCTGACCCGCAAACGATCGGCGAAAGCTGCCTCAGGACGATCTTCGCCTCCTCAGCCTTCCGTCAAGCCGTTGCTCGACCTCTTCCTCGACGTTATGCAGAAGATAGGACAACAGGTCGTGTCCGATCGATCGCGCGATGTCCTTGGCCTGTCCGACGTGATTGTGGATCTCGCGCAGCGACTGTTCCTCGCAGGTGGCATCCTTCGTCAGATCGACGAACCAGCCAGGGCAGAGCGCTGCCTCGCCGACACCGTCTGCGTAGCATTGGCCCAAAGCCAGGATCTTGCGCAGCGCCATCTTCTCCGACGGGACCCTGTAGACTTCCCTGAAGCCAGATTTGCGTTCTATCGCCTTGCGGATCGCCAATCGGACCCTGGGCCGGTCTTCCACATCGATGCTTTGCATGCAGCGTTCCAGCGACGCGCCATGCGAGAATTCGTCGGGTGTCAAGCCGAGATAGTCTGAAAGGTTGGCGTCGCCATTGACGCGGTCACGCTTGACGTCCCAGTCCCAGAACCCGTCAATCGGCGGATACCGCATATGCATGTTGCGGCCGTGTTCAGGCGCCGATGTCATGAAAACCGCCCGCTCCGGTTTCAAGATTCGGCAGCACTATGTCGAAAAAAATGAAAGAAACAAAGGCGGCCTTTTGTACAAGGTCTGGAATCATAAGGCTTACTGCCTGCCGCAATTCCGAGCGTCATGTTTTGATACAACCAGAAGCAATGGTCTAAAGAAATTTCTTAGGCTCAAAGAATTTCACTTCGATATTGCAATTGCGGCTTGGTACTTCACGCGCTGAACACAAGCGCCGGCAGGAGAAGCAAACCAAAAGGTTGTATTGCCAAAGAGGTGGCCAAAAATTCTTGCGTTCCGCGAAGCGGAAAAAACTCCACGGACATCGCTGCCTAAGAACGTGCAGGTCACGACTCGCCGTGAAATGCTACCGGCGGCTGACTGACCGGCAAACCTACCGGTGGTTGAAACAGACGGAGCTTGAAGAACAGCTTGGCATCTCAATCGGCAACCGGTCCTTTCCGGGCGGCGCCGGGTTCCCTTGGACCGCAGGTCATTGCCGTTCAGGCTTAAGTCCGACAGTGATCCGACCTAGGCCGACTTCTGGCCGGAGCTCCGGGTCAATTTCATTGCCGGCGGCCGTATCAACGGCGACCCGGTCATGCTCGAACTGACGCGCCGCGGGGAGGGCCTGCAGCCAGGATTCGCGCCTTCCGATCCAGAGCTCGTACTCCGGCACCAGCCCTTCGGTCGGCGCGACGTCAAGGCTGCCGATCGTGACCTCGACTTCCTCCTCGCCAACCAGTGGAACGCGGCTTCCGCAGGTAGGGCAAAAACTTCGAGCGCCATAGGTGCTGGTGATTCCGCTGGCTTCGAACGCTTGAAGCGGCCATACGGCATAGGCGTGAAAAGCCGATCCGCTTGTTTTGCGGCAATCCTTGCAGTGGCACAGGCCTACCCGGCGTGGCTCGCCGGCGACGCGGAACTGCACGCCGCCGCACAAGCAACTGCCGGTGCGCGCGATTTCAGGCATCGCCGTTCCTCCTGCTGTTAAACGTAGAACCAAGTCGCGGCCGCCCAGTCCTGCTGCTGGCCCCTACAACCTGCATGAGGTTGCTATGGTTCCGCCAGGACCGCAAGAGGCGGTTACCGGTCTGAAAGGTCGACCGGCTCCTCGCACCGATAGACGCCGCACTCGCCGTCCTGGGCGGGAACGGTCGTCGATATCGGCACTTCCGGCCAGTCGCACTCATTGCCGAATTGCCGCACGAACCGGTCATAAGTCTCCGGACCGGTGGTCAGAACCACCGCATGGTCGCGTTGGATCAGCGCCTGCGTCTGGGCGCACGTCATGGCGCGCGTATCCGGCCGGGCGTGGGCGGCGCTCGCGGCGCACAACAGCGTAGCGGCGCTCAACAAGTTGCCCGCAAGGCGTGCGATCGACAGGATTCTCATGGACACCAGGCTTTGGGCTTTTCGTGTGGAATATGGACCGCGGCTAAAAGACCGCAAGATATTTGAGCAGCGATATGATTCCGATGATGATGACGATGATTTGCGCGATCTGTCGCGTGCGGGCATCGAGCGGCAAGCGCTGCACGAGATAGAGCACCAGGATCACCACCAGGAAGGTGATCAGGATGCCGATGAGTACCGATGCGCCCATAAGCGAGCCTCCGTTATCGCCAGGATTGCCCTAACCGGGCTGCCCCCAACGTCGCGCGTCTGAAAAAGGTTCCGCTAGGGCGAAGTGGAACGGGAAGTATTGCGCAGCGTTGTTCAGCACCTTTGAATATTCAGGATGCGAACATGAAGGACATCTTCAGCACCGCGGCCATCATTGTATCGATCGCGATTGCGATTGCGCTCATGTTTTTGGTGCCGATCAGACTTGAAGCCAATCCCGGGCCGCCGATCGTGTCATCCCACTCGGCCAAGGCCCAATAGCATCTGCCCAACCGGGTGGAACAATGCGCGCCCCTTGCGAGTTGATTTCGTGATGAAAAGCGCCAGCTTGCGCTCAGAGAGAGGAAAAGAACATGGGTCTCGGCACAATTCTTATCATTATTCTCATTCTGGCCTTGCTTGGCGGTTTCAGCGGCCTGGGCGGCGGGCCGTTCTACGGCACGGGCTATTATGGCGGCGGCGGTCTCGGGTTGGTTCTGGTCATCGTCATTATTCTCGTCGTGCTCGGGCGGATCTAAGAACGGCCGGACAAATCAAGCCAGCGCGTCCCGGAGCTTTGCCTCCAGCTGTTCCAGAGTGAACGGCTTGGCGATGAAGTGCACATCGTGGTCGAGCACGCCATTGTGCACGACGGCGTTGCGCGTGAAGCCGGTCATGAACACCACTTTCAGCGAGGGGGAGTGCTTGCGAGCCTGTTCGGCGAGTTGCCGGCCATTCATGCCCGGCATAACAATATCCGTCAGCATCAGCGCGATGGCGGCGTTCTGACCGAGTTTCTCCAAGGCTTCGTCGCCACCCGCAGCTTCGATGACGGTATAGCCGAGCTCCAGCAAGGCGGCGGCCGTCGAAGCACGCACGCGAGCATCGTCCTCGACGAGCAGCACGGTTTCGGTTGCCGGAACATCGCTCCTGCCGCCGGTCTTTACCGGCGGCGCCGCTTCCTCCGGACCGGTAAAGCGCGGAAGATAGATCCTGATTGTCGTGCCCTCGCCGGGCTCGGAATAGATCTTGACGTGTCCGCCGGATTGCTTGACGAAGCCGAACACCTGGCTGAGACCGAGCCCGGTTCCCTTGGTCGCGGGCTTCGTGGTGAAGAATGGCTCGAAAGCCTTGGCCACGATATCCGCCGTCATACCCGCGCCGGTGTCCGTTACCGCGATCATGACATATTGACCGGCCTTCACTTCGGGATGCGCCGCCGCATAGGCCTCGTCGAGATGGCAGTTGGCGGTCTCGATGGTGAGCTTGCCCTCTTCATCCATGGCGTCGCGCGCGTTTACCGCCAGGTTGATGATCGCGTTCTCGACCTGGCTCGGGTCGGCATGCGTTTTCCAAAGTCCGCCCGCCAGCACCGTTTCGATCTCGATCGCATGGCCGAGCGTGCGCCGCAAAAGGCTCGACATGCCGGTGACGAGGCGATTGGCATCGACGATCTGCGGCGCCAGCGGCTGCTGCCTGGAAAAGGCAAGCAGCCTGGCGGTGAGGTTGGCGGCGCGTGCCGCGGCATCGGCCGCCGCCTCAACGAAGCTCTGCACGTCATGCTCGTCGCGAGCGAGCTTGCGCTGCGCAAGGTTCATGGCGCTGGTGATGACAGCCAGCATATTGTTGAAATCATGCGCGATGCCACCCGTGAGCTGGCCCACCGCCTCCATCTTCTGCACCTGTCGAAGCTGCGACTCGGCCTTCTCACGCGTGTCGATCTCGTTGAGCAGCGCCGCGTTCTTGGCGCTCAACGCGTCCTGCGCGGCAGCCACCTCTCGGAAGCGGCGGCTGGACTGGCGGATCGTATAGATGCCGAGCAGAAAAATGCCCAGCAGCGCCGCGAACGAGCCGATGCGCAGCCAGCCTTCGATCTGTTCCATCCGCTCCGCACGGGCAGCGAGGTTCGCACCGTCGATGCGTCGGATCGCATCGATGTTGGCCCGGATCTGGTCCATGTCCAGTTTGCCCCTGCCGCCGCGCACGATGTCCAGCGCTTTCGCCGTGTTGCCCGCGTCGTAGAGCCTGATCGTCTCAGCGAGTTCCGCTTGCTTGCGGGCAAGCGCGTCCTTGATGCCGGCCACCTGCTGCGCCCGATCGCTGCCGACCGGAAACATTTCATCGACGCGCTTGAGAAGCGCCGGCAGCGCCTCGACCGCATGCTGGTATGGCAGCAGATAGTTTTTCTCGCCGGTCAGCAGATAGCCGCGCTGGCCGGTCTCGGCGTCCTGGGCGAGCGAAAGCAGGCTCGAGAGCGTTTGCTGGGCTTCAATCGCTTCGCGGCTGGCGTCGCGGTCGGCGATCTGCGCTTCGGCGAGGATGGCGCGCGCGGTTATGATCAGCGCGACAACGGCAAAGCCGGCAAGAAGCGGAAGCGCTTGCCATCGCAGGGCGCGTCGCAGTCGGACGATCATTGCTTTGCGGAGGCCTGAGGAAAATCGCGAATTCGCCAAGTGGTAGGCGGCTGTGAAGCGCAAGGCAATAGCCAAGTCCAGCGGGCGTTGATCGCAACAGCCCCGGCGGACCTGCCTATGTCAAACTTTAACGACGGCGGCCTTCGGACAATGCCAGAGTACAGGATTCCGCCGCGGCGGCGCTGTGGTCAATCGGCGGCTGTCGGTTACCGCTAGAGCAATTCCAGGAAAAGTGTGAGCGGTTTTCCATCCGGAATTGCGTAAGAACAAAGAGTTAGAGCGGTTCGCCGTTTCCGTGAAACGGTGAAACGCTCTAGCTGCCGCGCCCGCTGCATTCGAGACAGGCGATGCTGTGTCCTGGGCAGTTAATCCGGTGGGTGCCTTCCGGGCAGCAATGGCCGTTCGAGCTCAGCCAGCGCGCGCAAACGAAAACTTTCTTGGCCCCGTGACAGCGGGGGCATTCCTGCGGACGCATCAATTCCTCCCGAGATAGGACGCGACGTTCCGCTTCAACGACCGTGTTCATCCGTTAAGTCCCCCAACGCCTGGATTATCGGTCAGATATGTTAATTCACCGTTCTTTACATTAGGGTTTATGAATGTGAAAGCACGAAAGCGTCAGAGCGCTTTCAAGCGCTTGCGCGCTTCCTCTTTGCGCTGCCTTTGCTAAATGTGGTGCCGCCCGATGCGCGGACAGATTCTGCCGGGCAGGGGCAGGCAACGGGAAGCTTCTTAGAATGACATGGACCGGCGCGGGCGCGCTCTTCATCCTCGTGCTCACCTACGCCGGCGTCGCCGTCGGCCGCATTCCCGGGCTGCGCCTCGACCGCGCCGGGATCGCGCTGCTTGGTGGTGCCGCCATGATCGCCATCGGCGCGATCAGCATCGAGGATGCCTACAAAGCCATCAATTTTGACACCGTCACGCTGCTGCTCGGCATGATGATCGTGGTCGCGCATCTGAAGGTTTCGGGCGCGTTTCGCGCGCTTGGCGGCTTTGCCATCGAACATGCCCATGCGCCCTTCATGCTTCTGGTCATGGTGACGCTGTTGACCGGCGTGCTCTCGGCCTTCCTTGTCAATGACGCGATCTGCCTGGTGATGGCGCCGATCGTCGTTCATGTCACCCGCGTCATTAACCGCAACCCGGTGCCTTACCTCATCGCCACCTGCACCGCCTCGAACTGCGGCAGCGTCGCCACCATCACCGGCAATCCGCAGAACATGGTGATCGGCGCGCTGTCCGGCATTTCCTATCCGGCCTTCACGGTGGTGCTCGCGCCGGTGGCGCTATTCGGTCTGCTCTGCGTCATCGTCATCATACGCATCGTTTACCGGGCCGAATTCTCCCGCCCCGCCGAGCTAAGCCCGGAAGTGTATCGAGGCCGCATGCTGCCCGGACAGGTGCTGAAGGCCACCATCGTTTGCATGCTGCTGGCGCTCGCCTTCTTCGCTGGCGTTCCCGTTGCCAAGGCGGCGCTGATTGCCGGCGCTTTCCTGCTGGTCACCCGGGCAATCAAGCCTCGGCGCATCTATCGCGAGATTGACGGGCCGCTGCTGTTCATGTTCGCCGGCCTGTTCGTGGTGGTGGCTGGCGCCGAGCGGACGCTGCTCACGCCCGACATGATCGTCTGGGCGAAGAATATCGGCCTCGACGATGTCTGGCGGCTTTCGGGCTTCACTGCGGTGCTCTCCAACATCATGAGCAATGTGCCGGCGGTGCTGGCACTGCGGCCGTTCATTCCCGGGTTGGAGAACCCGGAGCGCGCCTGGCTGGTCGTGGCGATGAGCTCTACGCTTGCCGGCAATTTCACGCTGCTCGGTTCCGTCGCCAACCTGATCGTCGCCGAGCAGGCAAAGGCCGCCGGCAAGGAGCTTTCCTTTTCCGCCTTTTTCAAGGTTGGCCTGCCGCTGACGCTGGTGACGCTTCTCGCCGGCACCGCCTGGCTGGCCGTATCCTGAACAGGCTTGCCTCGGATGCCTCAGACGACGCGTCGCAAGCGTCCACGATCTAAGCTGCGTGTTTGCCTGCCATCCTCGCCCGTATCAGCGTCGCGGCGGCATGGCCGGCGGCGTTGACGTAGTCGGGATTGTGATGGATCAGCATGCTGGAAAAGGCGCCGTCCATCAAAAGCACGATCTCGCGCGCCAGCATCTTCGCCTGGGCGACATCATGGCTTGAAAGCGCGCCGGCCAGCCATTTCTCGAAATTGGTCTTGTGGCGTGCTCCAGCCTTCACCGCCGGATGCCCGGGCATCGCCGCCAGCTCGGCCGCCGTGCGCAGGAAGCCGCAGCCCTTCCATTTGGGGTGGCGCGCCACCCGCGCCAGATTGGTGAAGATCGCCTCGACCTTTTTATCCGCGCCGCCCTCCGCCGCATCGAACCAGCCCGCCATCTGCTCGAGATTAGGCTGGTCGCGTCCATCGAGATAGGCCGCGATCAGATCGTCCTTGCTCTTGAAATGGTAGTAGAGCGTGCGCTTGGTAAGTCCTGCCTTCTCGGCCACGGCGTCGACGCTGACGCGGCCGATGCCTTCGGCATAGAAGAGCTTGGTCGCCGCATCGACAAGGCGTTTTCGAGTGGGATTGGTCTTTTCGCTCATGACAGAAGTATACCGACTAGTGAATATACAAGCAACCGAAAGCCTGCTCCTTATCCCGCCGAACCACCGGAAAGGAAAAAGCCATGACCGACCTTGTGCTGAGCGAGACGCGCGACCGTGTCGCGATCCTCACACTCAACCGCCCCGACAAGCTGAATGCGCTGAATTACGCGCTGATCGACCGGCTGCTGTCGCGTCTCGACCTGATCGAGACGGATCATGACGTGCGCGCCGTCATCCTCACAGGGGCAGGGGAACGCGCCTTTTCCGCCGGCGGCGACATCCACGAATTCTCGTTGAGCGTGGCCGAGGGAACCGATGTCGCGCTGCGTGATTTCGTCATGCGCGGCCAGCGTCTGACGGCGCGGCTGGAAGCGTTCCGCAAGCCGGTGATCGCCGCCGTCAACGGCCTCGCCTTTGGCGGCGGCTGCGAGATCACCGAAGCGGTGCCGCTGGCCGTCGCCAGCGACCGCGCCTTGTTCGCCAAGCCGGAGATCAAGCTTGGCATGCCGCCGACTTTCGGCGGCACGCAACGTTTGCCGCGGCTTGCCGGCCGCAAGCGCGCGCTGGAGCTGCTGTTGACCGGTGAGACATTCTCCGCCGCTCGTGCCGCCGAGCTTGGCCTGGTCAACCAGGTCGTACCGCACGACGAGCTGATGGGGGCGGCCCTTGACCTTGCCCGCCGCATCGTCAGTCATTCGCAGACGGCGGTCGCCAGCATCCTCACAGCGGTGGCGCGCGGCATCAATTCGAGCATCGCGGAAGGCTTGCTGGTGGAGGCGGGGCAATTCGCCCGCGTGGCCCCGACAGCGGACTTGCGCGAAGGCTTGAGCGCCTGGATCGAGCGCAGGCAGGCGGTCCATGACCGTTCATGGGCGCATGTCACCCGGCCGGACGACGCCAGGCGTGCCGCACGGCGTCTCGACCACGCGGCCGGCCTGCTTGGCTGACGCCCTGCCTGAACCGACTCGGCGTTCACGATAGCTGAGCCGCTTCAGGTTCTACGCACTTCCGGGCGGAGACCGTTACCGCATTCCTGGAGTTGGCCTTAGGCCACCGCTTTCAACGGCGCCTTGCCTGTCTGTTGCACGCGCGCGGCTGCCGCCAGAAGGTCGGTCTGCGTGATCAGCCCGAGTATATGCCGGCCGCCATCGACGATCACCACCGCATGACTGCGCCCGTCGGTCAGCGTCGGCAGGAGGCTCATCGCCGGCATGTCGGGCAAAGCGGTGCTTGCTTTCGACATCACTCCTCCCACCGTGTCGGTCGGTCTCGTCAGCTCGCGCAGACCGAGTGCGCCAGTGAGCCGTCCTTCCGCGTCGACGACCGGCAAGGTGCGGATGTTGTGGTCGATCAAGAGGTTGCGAGCCTCGTCGGCTGAGGCCGTCTCCGACACCGAGATCACATCGCGGGACATGATGTCCCGGCAAAGCAGCGTGCGTTGCGAGCGGACCATTGCCTGCAGCTCGACCTGGCGCAGCAGGCGCTCCAGGTCATCACGGTCGATGTCGAAGGTTTCGTCGAGCGCCGAGAGCGCCGCATCGACATCCTCGGGCCGAAAGCCGACGCGCTCGGCCGGCGGCCGGTCGGCTGTGCCGTGACTGTTGTTGACTGGCACATGCACATGGGGATAGTTGCGGCGCGACAGCTTATGGAAGAGGAAGCCGAGCCCGACCAGGATGGTTGAGTTCAGCGCCACCGGCACAAACGGAAACAGGAAGCCGGCCGCCGCAACCGCCGGCCCGCCGAGCACGCCGGTAAGCGCCGCAGCGCCGCCCGGCGGGTGCAATGATCGCGTGAACGACATGGCCGCGATCGCCAGCGCCACCGCAAGGCCGGAGGCGATCACCGTGTCATGTACAAAATGCGCCACCGTCACTCCGACCAGCGCCGAAATCGTGTTGCCGCCGATGATCGACCAAGGCTGCGCCAGCGGGCTCGACGGGACAGCAAAAAGCAGCACCGCGGAAGCGCCCATCGGCGCCACCAGCATCGCCACAAGCGGACCGCTGCCCATAGCGAGCCCGCTGATCATGCCGGTGAGTGCGATACCGATGGTCGCGCCGATGCAGGCGAGCAGCCGTTCGCGAAGCGTCGCCCCGGCAAGGATTGGAACAAAGAGGCGGAACGCCATGGCAAGCCTTGGATCGAATGGTGGAATTGCGTTGCTCGCAATGACGCTCTGGACAAAAATTGCAAAGCCAAACCAATCCGTTTCGTCGGCGCTGGGGGGAATATTATTGCGCGATGCGGAACCTCTGGCAGGCCACCAGCGGCCTTCGCTTTGTCAATCGCGTCAAGCATTACGGCGAGGAATGTGCTGGTTCCGCGTGCGGCAACCGGGCATGGGAGGGTCGCTGCAGGTTAGGCGAGGCGCGGGCGCGCCTCGCTGTGGAGATGGTGGATCGGATCAAGGGGCGACCTCGACATGGCCCTTCATATTCGGGTGGAAGCGGCAGAAATAGTCTACCGCTCCCGCCGTTTTCAGCGTGATCTTGCCCTTCGACTTTGCCGGGATCGTCACGTCCCAGCCGCCTTTCACCGTCGCGGTGTGGGCAAACACGTCATTGTTCATCCACTCGATCGTGTCGCCGACCTTGGCCCGAACGCTTGCCGGCGAAAAGACCAGCTTGTCGATCGTCACCTCGATCGTCGCCGCGAAGGCCGGCGATGCGGTGAGCGCCGTTGCCAGCATCGAGACGAGAAGCAGCGGTCTCATTTCAGCATGCCGGCAACGTGTTCGGCGTGCTGCTCATGCCCCTGGAAGATCTTGAGGCCGGTCTCCAGCAGGCTCCTCAGCTCGGCATTGCTGGCTGAAGGGATGAGCAGGGTTTCGAGCGCGCCGTCGACCTGCTTATGATAGGCAATCTCGTTTTCGATATAAGCCTTGTCGAACTCGGCACCCTTGAGCTTCGCCAGTTTGGCGCGTTCCTCCTTGGCTGCCTTGGCCAACGTCTTGCTGGTGTCATTGTCCTCTGGCGTGACCTTCAGCTTCTTCACCAGGTCGAGCGCCTGTTTGTTCACTGCCTCATGGTCGCGCTCCATGTCCTTGGCGAAGGCGACGATCTCCTTGTTTTTCGATTTCTCGATCGCCAGCTTGGCGGCCTCGATGTCGATCGTGCCTGCCGTATAGGCGATGTGGGCGATCTGCGGGTCGGTGGGCTTGTCGGCGGCCAGAACCAGTGGCGCGGTGCTCATCAGGAAAAGGGCGGCGAGGGCGGCGGTCGGTCGCATGAACATGGCATCTCCTTCGCCCGTCGGCGTGGCCTCGGGCTTCATCTTGTGTTGACCGCCATTGGATGCGGGCGAGAACGAAACGTTCCCGGAAAAACCAGAATCAGGGTTCGAATCCCAGCCCTTCCATCACCGCCCGGGTCAATCGCTCACAGCGCCGGCCGGCGAAGGGGAAGGCGTCGAGCAGAACCGGGCCAATCTCGTCGTCGAGCGCCTTTCGCACCAGGCTGCGCGCACGGTGCAGCCGCGTCTTCACAGTCTCGGGCCGCACGCCTAGCAGGTCGGCGGTCTCCTCAATGCTGAGGCCCTCGATGACGCGGGCGACGAAAACGCTGCGATAGACATCGGGAAGGCTATCGGTCGCCCGTTCGACAAGCCCGAGGATCTGCCGCTGCGCCATTGTCCGCTCCGGATCGTCGCTTGGGTTGAGGGGAAACGGGATGATCCGGGCCTCCGGGTTCTCGGGCATCGCCACGATGCGCCTGCGCTTGCGCAGCCGGCCGAGCGCCTCGTTGATGACGATGCGCGACAGCCAGGTCGAAAGCGAGGCCTCGCCGCGAAAGGCGGCGAGACTTGAGAAGGCGCGCATGTAAGCCTCCTGCACGACATCCTCGGCCTCGGCGTCGTTGCGCACCACGCCGCGCGCGATGCGGTAGAGCCGCTGGTTGTGCGTTTTGATGATGGCGCGGACCGCATCGGGGTCACGCGCCAGCGCCCGGCGCGCCAGCGCCATGTCGCCGGCCTCTGTCGCGCCGACTCCGGCGGCTTCAATAGCGGGCCTTCTCATCTCGCTCTGATCTCCCGGCGGTTTTGCATCCGCGATTGGATGCGCTTGCCGGCAAAAGGTTCCCGAGTGGTGCTCCGGCATGCTACTGCTTCGGCAGAGGCTTGTCTGTTCGGATCTTGCGCCGATCAGTTCGTCACTCGGCGGCAGCCGCCGCGGCCAGTCCACGCGCGATGTCGGCCTTGAGATCTTCGACATCCTCCAATCCGATCTGCAGACGGATCAGCGGACCGGCATAAGAGCCTTTGGCGATGGTGCGGTCGCCGAGGTGGACCGGCACGGCGAGACTTTCATAGCCGCCCCAGGAATAGCCGAGGCCGAAGATCTTGAGCGCATCGAGAAAAGCGTGCTGCACCTTCTGCCCGCCGCCGTTGAGCACGATCGAGAATACGCCGCTCGATCCGCAGAAATCGCGCTTCCACAGCGTGTGGTCGGGATGGCTTTCCAGAGCCGGGTGCAGCACTTGCGCTACGCCAGGCTGCTCTTCCAGCCACTGCGCTATCTCGAGCGCGGACTTGCGGTGATGCTCGAGCCGCACGCCCATTGTGCGCAGGCCGCGCAGGACCTGGTAGATATCGTCCGGACCGGAACAGCAGCCCAGCGTGCAGAAACCGTCATAAAGCTTCGTCCAGCAGGCTTTGTTGGCCGAAACCAGGCCAAGCAGCACGTCGGAATGGCCGGCCGGATATTTCGTCGCCGCATGGATCGAGATGTCGACGCCATGGTCGAGCGGCTTGAAATAGAGCGGCGTCGCCCAGGTGTTGTCCATCATCACGATCGCGCCCGCTTCATGCGCCACCTTGGCGATGGCCGGTATATCCTGCACCTCATAGGTGTTCGATCCCGGCGATTCGGTGAACACCACTTTTGTGTTCGGCTTGATCAGCGATGCGATGCCGGCGCCGATTCGCGGCTCGTAATACTCAACCTCGACGCCGAGCCGCTTCAGCATCGTATCGGCGAAGTGGCGCGTCGGGTGGTAGACGCTGTCGACGATCAATAGATGGTCGCCAGCGGCGAGGAAGGCGAGCAGCGGCACCGTCACCGCCGCCAGCCCAGACGGCACCGCGATGGTGCCGGCCGAGCCTTCCAGCGCATCGACCGCGAGCGTCAGCGCATCCATGGTCGGCGTGCCGCGCGTGCCGTAAGTGTATTTCTGGCTGCGTCCGGCCATCGAGGCGGCATCGGGGTAGAGCACGGTGGATGCATGCACGACCGGCGGATTGACGAAGCCGAAATAGTCTCGCGGGTTGTTGCCGGAATGGGCAAGCAGGGTGTTGGTGCCCATTTCGATGCCGTCTTTAGCCATGTTCGTCGCCAGCCAATTGATGTAAGGGGTCGAATGATCTCAGGGATCAGCCATAAAGCGGCGGCCAAGCCCGCGCAACCGCGCCAGGTCCGCCAAAAGTCGGTCATTGGCTAGGCCAATCCAACCCCGCCCGCGCCCAATAAAGCACCGCTATTGCCGAAGCGGATTCGGCCGCCGGATCACGGATTCGCGCCGCCGCAACTTGACTGATTTGTTCGCATGTCCTGCCGATTTCATGGGCTCTTGTCCGCAATTCAGGCATTTGCGGCAATTGCTTTTCAAACCTCTGCGGTTTCGGTCATTTCCCTTGACCTCACAGGAATAATCGCCTTCGATGCGTTTCGTGAATGGGAGGCAGCGCATCGGCAAACGATGCGGGTCCGGGAGTGGGCCTGAAGTGGGAGCTGCATTCACAACGAAAAAATATCAAGCGTCGCCTGGCAGCAGGGGCGCCTGTAACAGAAAAGGGTCTGTGGGTCATGAAACACATTGCAATCGGCATTCTTGGGGCCGCCGCGCTCGGGTTCGTGGCGTCCGCCGCGTCGGCAGGCACGCTCGATACCGTGAAGCAGAAGGGCTTTCTTCAGTGCGGCGTCTCGACCGGTCTCGCTGGGTTTTCGGCGCCGGACGACAAGGGTGACTGGAAGGGCATCGACGCGGACTTCTGCCGCGCCGTCGCGGCCGCCGTTTTCGGTGACGCCTCCAAGGTCAAGTTCACGCCGCTAAGCGCCAAGGAGCGTTTCACCGCGCTGCAGTCGGGCGAGGTCGACATCCTGTCGCGCAACACCACTTGGACCAGCAACCGCGACAGCGCGCTCGGCCTCGATTTCGTCGGCATCACCTACTATGACGGCCAGGGCTTCATGATCAATGCCAAGAAGCTGCCGGGCGTGAACTCGGCGCTGCAGCTTTCGGGCGCCGCCGTCTGCGTGCAGAGCGGCACCACGACCGAGCTGAATCTCGCCGACTACTTCAAGAAGAACAAGATGGAATACAATCCCGTCGTGTTCGAGAAGCTCGAAGAGGTCAACGCCGCCTATGATGCCGGCCGCTGCGACGCTTACACCACCGACCAGTCCGGCCTCTATGGCATCCGCCTGACGCTGTCCTCGCCGGCCGATCACGTCGTGCTCCCCGAGATCATCTCCAAGGAGCCGCTCGGCCCGGCCGTGCGCCAGGGCGACGACCAGTGGGCCCACATCGCGCGCTGGACCTATTTCGCGCTGCTCAACGCAGAGGAAGCCGGCATCACCCAGGCGAATGTCGAGGAGATGAAGACCTCGACCGACCCGAACATCCAGCGCCTTCTCGGCACCGAGCCGGACGGCAAGTACGGCGCCGATCTCGGCCTTTCCAACGACTGGGTCGTGAACATCGTCAAGGCTGTCGGAAATTACGGTGAAATGTTCGAGCGCAATGTCGGCTCGGGCAGCCCGCTCAAGATCGCGCGCGGCATCAACGCGCTGTGGACCAAGGGCGGCCTGCAATATGGTCCGCCGGTCCGCTGATCGAAACGTGATCCGGGAGGCAGGTTGTCTGCCTCCCGGTTTCTCTTTCCAGGGGACGGTCCATGGCTTCGCAGGAAATCCTTCGCGGGGAGCCGAGCCGCGGCTCCTTCATCAATGACCCGAGAATACGCAGCCTGTTCTTTCAGACGCTGGTGGTGATCCTGCTGTTCAGCTCGATCTGGTGGATCGTCCACAACGTCATCGAAAACCTCCAGCGCCTGCACATCGCCTCAGGCTTCGGCTTCCTCAAGAGCAGGGCCGGCTTCGATATCTCCGACACACCGATCGCCTACACGTCCGACTCGACCTATTTCCGAGCGCTGGTCGTCGGTCTGCTCAACACGATCATCATTGCCGCCGCCGGCATCGTGCTTGCCACCGTCGTCGGCTTCCTCATCGGCATCGGCCGCCTGTCGCAGAACTGGCTGATCCGCAAGATCTGCACGGTCTATGTCGAGATCTTCCGCAACATCCCGCCGCTGCTGGTCATCTTCTTCTGGTATTCCGGCGTGCTCGCCGTGCTGCCGCCGCCGCGCGAGAGCATCCATTTGCCCCTCGGCTCCTTCCTCAACCAGCGTGGTTTCTATCTGCCGCGCGCCGTTTGGGGAGATGGCTCCTGGCTGATCGGCGTGGCATTGCTGCTGGCCATCGCGATGGCCTGGTTCGTCGCCCAGAGGGCGCGGCAGCGGCAGCGGGCAACCGGCCAGCAATTCCCGGTGTTCTGGACGTCGGTCGCCCTCATCGTCGGCCTGCCGGTTCTCGCCTTCCTGCTCAGCGGCATGCCGCTCACCTTCGATTTCCCGAAGCAGTCGACCTTCAACCTGACCGGCGGCTTCTGGATCAAGCCGGAGTTCCTGTCGCTGCTGCTGGCGCTATCCTTCTACACCGCGGCCTTCATCGCCGAGATCGTGCGCGCCGGCATCAGGGGCGTCAGCAAGGGCCAGACCGAGGCGGCAGCTGCGCTCGGCCTGCGCTCCGGTCCGATCCTGCGGCTGGTGGTGATCCCGCAGGCAATGCGCATCGTCATCCCGCCGCTCACCAGCCAATATCTGAACTTGACCAAGAACTCATCTCTGGCCATTGCCATCGGCTATCCCGATCTGACAGCCACCGCCGGCACCGTGCTGAACCAGACCGGACAGGCGGTGGAGGGCGTGTTCATCATGATGATCGCCTATCTGGTGCTGAGTCTCGTGACGTCCTTTGTCATGAACATCGTCAATGCCAGAATGGCGCTGGTAGAGAGGTAAGGCCATGCAGGAACACGATATGTCCTGGGTGCGCACCGAGATGGCGCTGGCGCAGCCGGCCCCGCCTACCGAACGCGGCGCCTATGCGTGGGTGCGCAAGAACCTGATCGGTTCGGTCGGCGATACCATCCTCACGGTGTTGGGCATCGCCATCGTGGTGTGGGTCTTGCCGCAAATCATCAACTGGGCCTTCATCAACGCCGTTTGGACCGGCCCGGACCGCACGGTATGCACGACCGCTTCGCAAGGCGGCATCCAGCCCGACGGTTGGACCGGCGCCTGCTGGGCCTTCGTCAACGCCAAGTTCGGCCAGTTCATGTTCGGCACCTATCCGATCGAGGAGCGCTGGCGGCCTATTCTGGTGGCCATCCTTTTCGTGGCGCTGCTGGTGCCGATGCTGATCCCGCGCGTGCCGCGCAAGGGGTTGAACGCGCTTCTGCTCTTCGTGGCGCTGCCGATCGTCGCCTTCTTCCTGCTGGTCGGCGGCATGTTCGGCCTGCCGCATGTCGAGACCCCGCGTTGGGGCGGGCTGCTGGTCACGCTCAGCCTGTCCTTCGTCGGCATTGCCGTGTCGCTGCCGATGGGGATCGTTCTGGCGCTCGGTCGGCGTTCGAAGATGCCGATCATCAAATGGCTATGCGTCGTCTTCATCGAGACGGTGCGCGGCATTCCGCTGATCACGGTGCTATTCTTCGCCAGCGTCATGCTGCCGCTGTTCCTGCCGGAAGGCGTCAGCTTCGACAAATACCTGCGGGCCCTGATCGGCGTGTCGCTGTTTGCCGCCGCCTATATGGCGGAAGTGATCCGCGGCGGCCTGCAGGCGATCCCGAAGGGCCAGTATGAAGGCGCCGATTCGCTCGGTCTCGGCTACTGGCAGAAGATGGGCCTGATCGTGCTGCCGCAGGCGCTGAAGCTGGTCATCCCAGGTATCGTCAACACCTTCATCGGCATGCTCAAGGACACCAGCCTGGTCCTGATCATCTCGATGTTCGACCTGCTCGGCGTGGTGAAGCAGAACTTCGCCGACCCGAACTGGGCGACGCCGCAGACCCCGAAGTCCGGCCTGATCTTTGCCGCCTTTGTTTTCTGGCTGTTGTGCTTCGGCATGTCGCGCTATTCAATGTACACCGAACGCCGGCTCGACACCGGTTATAAGAGATAAAAAAAGGGGAAATTGGCCATGTCCACCGAAAACGCGGTCAGCGCGGAAGACCTGAAGGTCGATGCCAAGAAGATGCACATCTCGACCACCGATGTCGCCATCGACATCGTCGGCATGCACAAATGGTATGGCGAGTTCCATGTCCTTAAGGACATCAACCTCAAGGTGATGCGCGGCGAGCGCATCGTCATTTGCGGTCCCTCCGGCTCCGGCAAATCGACCATGATCCGCTGCATCAACCGGCTGGAAGAGCACCAGAAGGGCAAGATCATCGTCGACGGCAAGGAGCTCACCAACGATCTGAAGAAGATTGACGAGGTCCGCCGCGAGGTCGGCATGGTGTTCCAGCATTTCAACCTGTTCCCGCATCTGACGATTCTCGAGAACTGCACGCTGGCGCCGATCTGGGTGCGCAAGATGCCGAAGAAGCAGGCCGAGGAAATCGCCATGCATTTCCTCAAGCGCGTCAAGATCCCGGAGCAGGCCAACAAATACCCGGGACAGCTCTCCGGCGGCCAGCAGCAGCGTGTGGCGATCGCGCGCTCGCTGTGCATGAACCCGCGCATCATGCTGTTCGACGAGCCGACCTCGGCGCTCGATCCCGAGATGATCAAGGAAGTGCTGGAGACGATGGTGGGCCTGGCGGAAGAGGGCATGACGATGCTGTGCGTCACCCACGAGATGGGCTTTGCCCGCAAGGTCGCTAACCGGGTGATCTTCATGGACCAGGGCCAGATCGTCGAGCAGAACACCCCGGCCGAGTTCTTCGACCATCCGCGCCATGAGCGCACGAAACTGTTCCTGTCGCAGATCCTGCATTGAATGGGGAACAGTTTCCTGGGAGGTGGCTTGTGCCCGTGCCTTCGTCATCCTAGGGCGGAGCAAGGAGCGAAGCGACGCGCGCAGACCCTAGGATCCATGCCGTGACGCTAACGCGTTGCGACGGTTGCGGAATTCTGCTCCGCCGCGCTCTACATCAAAGGTCACGGCATGGATCCTCGGGTCAAGCCCGAGGATGACGAAGTCATGAAAGGCTTCGGCTTATCTCGGAAACACCGGTGAAAGCTTCGGATTTCTTTTTTCTCGTCCGGACCTACCGCGTCCGATGAGAACAATCCTCCGATATCTGGCGCTGCTCGTCGGAGCAGTGCTTCTTGCCGCCGCGCTCGGCACGTTGGTGCCGCGCCCGCTATGGCCTGCGGCGATGGCCGAAGGCGAGGGGACGCGGCGCATATTGGTGCTGAAGAACCCGATCCACACCGACATCGCTGTCCCTCTCGATGACGGCATTCGCCGGCGCTTCGCCTTCCTGGCCGATGCCGGTCTGCCGATGGATGCCTCGGATGCACGCTACATCGTCTTCGGCTGGGGCGGCCGCGCCTTCTATCTGGAGACGCCGACATGGTCGCAATTGAAAGCCGCGCCGGTGTTGAAGGCGCTGACGCTCGATGCCTCGGTGATGCATGTCGATGTTGCCGGAGCAGTCAAGGAGCCCCATCCGGATGTGGCCAGCTTCGACATCGACGAGGCGCATTTTTCGGCACTCCTCGACTACATCGCTGCAAGTTTCCGGAACGGCCCTGTTGTCATCGACAATGCCGGCTACTCGACCTACGACCGCTTCTATGAGGCCAACGGCCAATTCAACGCGCTGGTCGGTTGCAACACCTGGACAGCGGCGGCACTGCGCACCGCAGGTCTGCGCACCGGTTGGTGGAACCCTCTGCCGATTTCGCTCGGATGGTCGTTGAGATTGTACAACTAAATCGGCTGGCCTTATGGCCTTGCTTAGGTGCGCTACCGCCGCGCAAGTTTAGGCTCCTCCCAGCCGTAGAGCCAATCGAGATCGGCTGCGAGCCTTTCCGGCGGCCGTTTCGCCAACACCAGGTTGCGGGCAGCCGCCACCGGTCCCCAGGCATGCCAGGTCAGCCGATTGAGCGCGCCGCGCTTGAGCACCCTTTCGACGCGCGTCCGCCTGAGATTTTCCCAGACGACGAGGCTGTGGGCCGGATCGCCGGGAAAATCGGCAACCAGATTGGCGAGCATCGAGGCGTCCTCGATACCCATGGCGGCGCCCTGCGCTGCGAACGGCGTCATGGCATGCGCGGCGTCGCCGATCAGCGCGATGCCTTGCGGGACCGCCCAGCGCTGTTGTTGGACAGTGTGCATTGGAAACACCATCCACGGCCCCGCCAGCGCGACGAGCCTTGCGAGCGTCGCTGCGGTGCCACGCATGGCATTGGACAGGATGGCCGGGTCGGCATGGCCCGACCAGCCTTCCGCGATGCGTTCGCCTCTGGTGAAGGCGGCGAGATTGACGGTGCGGCCCTTGCTCACCGGATAGGCGACCAAATGGAAGCCGGGATGCAGGAAGGTTGTGACGCAGCCCGCCGCTCCGATCTCGGCAAAAGCCTGCCCGGCGGGGCTGTCGACCGCCACGGTGGCGCGCCAGGCAAGTCGGCCCGAGAAGCGGCTTTTCGCGAAGGCCGAGTCCTGGGCAGCAAGCTGCGCGCGAACCGTTGACCAGACGCCGTCGGCTCCGACCAACAGGCCGGCTGCAACCGACATGGTTTTGCCGTCGGCCTCGACCGTCGCGGTCACGCTTCGCTGGTCGGCGGCGATGCCTGTCACCCGCGCGCCGGTAACGAGCTCGATATCGGGCCGATCAGCTACTTCCTCTGTCAGGGCCGCCTGCAGGTCGGCGCGGTGCGCCACCAGATAGGGTGCCCCCCAGCGCTGCTCGGCCGCCTGTCCAAGCGGTACGCGGGCCAGCTCGCGCAGGCTTTTCGCATCCTTCAGCACCACCGCTTCGGGCCGGACCGCGTTGGGCAACAGGCGGTCGAGCATGCCAAGCCGGCGCAGAATGCGGGTTGCGTTGGGAGCCAGCTGGAGGCCGGAGCCGGCCGCTTGGAGCTGCTTGGCCTGCTCGAACAATTTCACTGGCGAGCCGCGCTCGGCGAAGGCAAGTGCTGCCGTCAGTCCGGCGATGCCGGCCCCGGCTATGACGATTTGCCGGGACCGTGCTTCAATCATCGTCGGCTCAGGCGGCCTGGTCGACATAGAGGCAGCCGGCTGGCTGCGTTTCCGTCGCCTTCAGCGACGGCGAATAGCGATAAAGCGTCGAGCAGTAGGGGCAGACCTTTTCATTGTCGTCGCCCATGTCGAGGAACACATGAGGGTGATCGAAAGGCGGATTGGCGCCGGTGCACATGAATTCCTTGACGCCGATCTCGATGACCGGATGGCCCGCGTCGTTCTGGAAATGGGGAATGCTACCGCCTGCCATCGTCGTCTCCAATTGGGTTCGGCCAGTGGGTGTGACCCGCCTGCATCTGGAGCATAACATGCCAGTTTGCAAGATCGATGAAATCAAACTGTCGCAAAAGGCTGGCAGAGGATAAGTTGAGCCGGTTAAGCGCGTGAGGCTGGCACGGAGCGATTCCGTGACGATCATGCGTCACAAAGAGATGTTAGAGCGTCGCCGGACGGCAAGATGCGGCGCTCCAGGGACGGTTGCGGGCAGAGCGGGAAACATGAACGAACTGAAGCCGGTGCAGAGCGAGTTCATCACCGTCGAGGCGGCGAGCCCCGACGGCGGCAATCCCGACCGTTTCGTCAACCGCGAATTCTCGTGGCTGCAATTCAATCGCCGCGTACTGGAAGAGTCGCTCAACGAGCATCATCCGCTGCTCGAACGCGTCCGCTTCCTGTCGATCTCGGCCGCCAATCTCGACGAGTTTTTCATGGTCCGCGTTGCCGGCCTTGCCGGTCAGGTGCGCGAAGGGATCGCGCTGAAGAGCCCGGACGGCCGCACGCCCGAGCAGCAGCTCGAGCAGCTGCTGCGCGAGGTCGAGCGCCTGCAGGAGGACCAGCAGAAGAGCCTCTCGGCGCTGATGACCCTGCTCAACAAGGAAGGCATTGAAAGCATCACCCGCGACGCGTTGACCAAGGATGAGAAGACCTGGCTGGAGGAGCATTTCCAGGAACAGGTCTTCCCGGTGCTGACGCCTCTGTCGATCGACCCGGCGCATCCGTTTCCGTTCATCCCCAATCTCGGCTTTTCCATCGCCTTGCAATTGCGCCATCGCAAGAACGGCGAGGAGATGAGCGCGCTCTTGCGCCTGCCGGTGGCGCTCAGGCGTTTCATCCGCCTGCCGGACCGCAAGCGCCATGTGCGCTTCATCCCGCTGGAGGAGGCGGTCGGCCTCTATATCGGCAAGCTGTTCCCCGGCTATGAGGTCAAGGGCTCGGGCACTTTCCGCATCATCCGCGACAGCGATATCGAGGTCGAGGAAGAATCGGAAGACCTCGTTCGCCTGTTCGAGACGGCGCTGAAGCGGCGGCGCCGCGGTTCGGTGATCCGTATCGAATTCGACACGCTGATGCCGGCCGAATTGCGCGACTTCGTCGCCGGCGAGCTCGGCGTCTCGGCGAGCCGCATCAGCGTGCTCACCGGTCCGCTGGCTCTCAACCAGATTTCCGAGATCGTCGCCATTCCGCGCGACGACCTGAAGTTCACCCCCTACAATCCGCGCTTCCCCGAGCGCATCCGCGAGCATGGCGGCGACTGTCTGGCCGCCATCCGCGAGAAGGACATCATCGTCCACCACCCTTATGAATCCTTCGACGTGGTGGTGCAGTTCCTGCGCCAGGCCGCCGCCGACCCGGAGGTGGTGGCGATCAAGCAGACGCTCTACCGTACTTCGAACGACAGCCCGATCGTGCGCGCGCTGATCGACGCCGCCGAGGCCGGCAAGTCGGTGACTGCGCTGGTCGAGCTCAAGGCGCGCTTCGACGAGGAGGCCAATATCCGCTGGGCGCGTGACCTCGAACGCGCCGGCGTCCAGGTCGTGTTCGGCTTCCTGGAGCTGAAAACCCACGCCAAGATGTCCTTGATCGTGCGCCGCGAGGACGGCCGGCTGCGCAACTACGTCCATCTCGGCACCGGCAACTACCACCCGGTCACCGCCCGCATCTACACCGACCTGTCCTTCTTCACCACCGATCCGACGATCGCGCGCGATGTCGCGCAGATCTTCAACTTCATCACCGGCTATGCCGAACCGGCGGAGGAGATGCGCCTTGCCGTGTCGCCCTTCACGCTGCGCAACCGCATCCTGAAGCACATCGCCGAGGAGGTCGTCCATGCCCGCGAAGGACGGCCGGCGCGCATATGGATGAAAATGAACGCGCTAGTCGATCCGACCGTCATCGACGCGCTCTACGACGCCAGCCGCGCCGGGGTCGAGATCGACCTCGTCGTGCGCGGCATCTGCTGTCTGAGGCCGCAGGTGCCGGGCCTTTCGGAAAACATCAGGGTGAAATCGATCGTCGGCCGCTTCCTCGAGCACAGCCGCATCTACTGCTTCGGCAATGGCTACGGCCTGCCGTCGGACGAGGCGATCGTCTACATCTCGTCCGCCGACATGATGCCGCGCAATCTCGACCGCCGCGTCGAGACCCTGGTGCCGATCACCAATCCAACTGTGCATGAACAGGTGCTTGGCCAGATCATGCTGGGCAACATCATGGACAACCAGCAAAGTTTCGACGTATTGGCTGACGGCACCTCCCGGCGCGTTGCGCTGGAGGAGGGCGAGGAACCGTTCAACGCGCAGGAATATTTCATGACCAATCCGAGCCTCTCCGGACGGGGTGACGCGCTGAAATCGCATGCGCCCAAGCGCATCGCCCAGTTCAAGCGCCGCAAGAAGAACAGCGCCGCGTGATTGCAGTTTCCCAGGGCCGGCTTCAGGACCGGCGGCCGCTGTCGATCATCGACATAGGGTCGAACTCGATCCGCCTTGTTGTCTATGAAGGGCTGGCGCGCTCGCCCTCGCTGCTGTTCAACGAAAAGATGCTGGCCGGCCTCGGCCGCGGCATCGTTTCGACGGGCAAGCTCGATCCCGAAGCCGTGACGCGCTCGATGGAGGAGTTCCGCCGCTTCCGCGCGCTGTCGGATCAGGCGGGTGCCGAGCACATCTATGTGCTGGCCACCGCCGCCGCGCGCGAGGCGGTCAACGGCCCCGATTTCATCCACCGCGCCGAGGAGGTGCTGAAGACCGAAATCCGCGTGCTCACCGGCCGCCAGGAAGCTTATTATTCGGCGCTTGGCGTCATTTCCGGTTTCCATCCGGCCAACGGCATCGCCGGTGACCTCGGCGGCGGCAGCCTCGAGCTGATCGACATCAACCGAGAGGCGATCGGCGACGGCATCACGCTGCCGCTCGGCGGCCTGCGCCTGCAGGACATGGCCAAGAACTCGCTGGTGCAGGCGCAGAAGATCGCGCGCCAGGAACTGGCGCGGGCAAAGCTGCTCAAGGGTGCGCAAGGCAGGGTCTTTTATGCCGTCGGCGGCACCTGGCGAAACCTTGCCAGGTTGCACATGGAGATGACAAATTACCCGCTCGGCATCATGCATCACTACGAGATTTCGGCCGACAGCGCGCAGACCTTCCTCAGGCAGGTGGCCAAGGGCGAGGTCGAGAAGGTGAGGGGTATCGAAGGCGTATCCAAGAACCGCCGCTCGCTGCTGCCCTACGGCGCCGTCGTGCTGCAGGAGATCATGGCGGCGATGCAGCCCTCGAAGATCATCGTCTCGGCGCAAGGCGTGCGCGAGGGCTTTCTCTATTCGCTGCTCGACGCCGAGGAGCAGAAGGCTGACCCGCTGATCTCGGCGGCCGAGGAACTGGCGCTGTTGCGCTCGCGCTCGGTGCACCACGCGCATGACCTTGTCGAATGGACCGGCAAGGCATTCAAGGCCTTCGGCATTGACGAGACGGAAGACGAAACGCGCTACCGCCATGCCGCCTGCCTGCTCGCCGATATCGGCTGGCGAGCGCATCCAGAATATCGCGGCAGGCAATCGCTCAACATCATCGCGCATGCCTCCTTCATCGGCGTCGACCATCCCGGCCGCGCCTATCTGGCCCTGGCCAACGCCTATCGCCATGATGGCATCTTCAACGACGGCATCGCGCCCGAGATCAAGGCGCTGGCGCCGCCGCGCCTTCTGGAACGCGCCCGCGTGCTGGCGGCGATGATGCGCGTGGTCTATCTGCTGACGGCGGCGATGCCGGGCGTCATGCCGCGGCTGAGATGGGAAAGCCGCGGCAACGGCGCGCTGGCGCTGGTGCTGCCAGCCTCGCTTTCCGACCTTTATGGCGAGCGCCCCGCCGGACGGCTGGCGCAACTGGCCCGCATCACCAACCGGCGCCTTGTGCTGGCGGTCGAAGGCGGTCCGAGCGTCTCGGTAAAATAGGACCTTTCGGTGGAATAGGGCTGGCTCAGGTCACCTCGGCGCTGATCCCGAAGTCGCGCCCGTCAGCCGACCATGCGCCTGCGCCGGCCATGGCGAGCGCCAGGAAGCCGCCGGCAATGGCGACGTCCTTCATCAGCATCTGCTGGTGAAGGAAGGCGAGCGTGGCATCGTCGCCGCCCTGGCCGTAATGGCCGATGAAGCCCGCGACGATACAGAAGGCGGCAAGCAGAAGCGCCACGATCCGGGTCTGGAAACCGATGAGGATCAAGAGCCCTGCAATCAATTCGAACAAGCCGGTGCCCCAGGCGGCTAAAGTCGGCAGCGGCAGGCCGAGGCCGGCGAAATAATTGATCGTGCCGGAGATGTTGGTGAGGGCCTGGAAGCCCGATGGCACGAAAAGCGCGGCGAGAAGCAGCCGCGAGACCAGAAGCAACGCATTGCGAAACATTGGCCACCTCCCTTGCCGGTGCACGACGCGGCTGCGGCGCAGTCTACGCCTGCAACGAAAAAGCGGCGCGGAAAATTCCGCGCCGCTGCACGGAAAATTCCGCGCCGCTTTTGAGTTTGGGCTTGGGAGGAAAGAAGGATCAGCCGCGCTTGGCGTCGATCGAATAGGCGCCGGCGCCGGACGAGGCGAGCAGGAGGAAGCCTCCGGTGATGGCGAGGTTCTTGAGGAACTGGATCATCTGCATCTGGTCGGCCCAGCCGGTGTGGGCGACCAGCCCGGTGGCGATCGTGAAGATGGCGAGCACCCAGGCGACGACGCGGGTCTGGAAGCCGACGAGGATCGCAAGGCCGCCAAGCAGCTCGATCAGGCCGACCAGGACGGCGGTTACGGTCGGCACCGGCAGGCCCAGAGCGCCGAAATAGCCGGCGGTGCCGGAAATGGCGGTGAGCTTGCCGAAGCCGGAAAGCAGGAAGATGACGGAAAGCAGGATGCGGCCGAGCAGGATCGTGGTGGAACTGTTGGACGCTGCGCCGTTGCCGGCGACGGAAGAGTTGATGGACATGGCGGTTCTCCGAACGGGTTGAATGACCCGTCAGATAAACGATGGAGACTGTTCACAAAAAGCCGCCTATGTGGCGACACATTGTTCACAGGATATATGTTTTCGGAATTGGCGGCCGCGCGCGAAAATCGTGTCGCGAAATGGGCTATCCCGGTAAATTCTGCTGCCGCAAAACGGGACCCTCGGTCCGAAGTTTGCGAGCGCTCGCTTCGGAGGTTTGCCGAGACGCTCGTCACGTCGTCATCCACGGCGGAGCAAGGAGCGAAGGGAGGCGGCGCAGACCCGAGGATGCTTGCCGTGACCTCAAAGCAGCCGCAAACGGTGGAGGATCTGCTTCGCTGTGCTCCATGCCCGAAGTTGCGGCATGGATTCCAGGGTCTCCGCCACGGAGCTTCGCTCCTGCTTCGCCCTGGAATGATAACCTCGCGAGGCCGCGGCAGCCTGTAACAGCCTCGCTCCGCGTCGCAAAACTACCCCGGGTGCGTCATGTCCTCCGGCCGCACCAGCCGATCATAGTCGGCCTCGCTGACCAGCCCCGTGGCCAAAGCCTCCTCGCGCAAGGTCGTGCCGTTCTTGTGTGCGGTCTTGGCGATCTTGGCGGCGTTGTCGTAGCCGATGGTCGGCGCCAGCGCCGTGACCAGCATCAGCGAGCGCTCGAGCGCCGCCTTGATGTTGTCCTCGCGCGCCTCGATGCCGACCACGCAATTGTCGGTGAAGGACACGGAAGCGTCGGCCAGCAGTTGAACCGACTGCAGGAAGTTGTAGGCCATCAGCGGGTTGTAGACATTGAGCTCGAAATGGCCCTGGCTGCCGGCGAAGGTGAGCGCCGCATTGTTGCCGAACACCTGCACGCAGACCTGCGTCAACGCCTCGCACTGGGTCGGGTTGACCTTGCCCGGCATGATCGAGGAGCCCGGCTCGTTCTCCGGCAGCGACAGCTCGCCGAGACCCGAGCGCGGGCCGGAGCCGAGCAGGCGGATGTCGTTGGCGATCTTGAACAGCGCCGCGGCCGCCGCATTGATCGCGCCATGCGAGAACACCATGGAATCATGCGCCGCGAGCGCCTCGAACTTGTTCGGCGCGGTCACGAAGGCAATGCCGGTGATGGCGGCGATACGGTCAGCCACCTTTTCCGCGAAGCCGACCGGCGCGTTTAGGCCGGTGCCGACGGCGGTGCCGCCTTGCGCCAGTTCCTGCAGGCCGGGCAGCGTCTGCTCGATGCGCTTGATCGAGGAGGCGACCTGCGCGGCATAGCCGGAAAATTCCTGGCCAAGCGTCAGCGGCGTGGCGTCCTGCGTGTGCGTGCGGCCGATCTTGATGATGTGGTTGAAGGCGCGGGCCTTGGCGTCGAGCGCCTTGTGCAGATGATGCAGGGCAGGGATCAGGTGGTGGACGACCCGCTCGGCACAGGCGATGTGCATGGCCGTCGGATAGGTGTCGTTGGACGACTGGCTCATATTGACGTGGTCGTTCGGGTGCACCGGCTTCTTCGAGCCCATGACGCCGCCGAGCATCTCGATCGCCCGGTTCGAGATCACTTCGTTGGCGTTCATGTTGGACTGCGTGCCGGAGCCGGTCTGCCACACAACCAGCGGGAAATGCTCGTTGAGCTTGCCGTCGATGACTTCCTGCGCGGCCTCGACGATCGCCTTGCCGATCACCGGATCGAGCCGCTTCATCTCCATGTTCACTTCGGCCGCGGCGCGCTTGACGATGCCGAGCGCGCGCACGATCGAAGCCGGCTGCTTTTCCCAGCCGATCTTGAAATTGCCCAGAGAGCGCTGCGCCTGCGCGCCCCAATAGCGGTCGGCCGCCACTTCGATGGGGCCGAACGTATCGGTTTCGGTTCTGGTCTTTTCAGCGCTCACGGCAACTCTCCGGTCTGTCGATTTGGGCAAGGGCGTATCGCGTTGCACAAACGGCATCAAGCGGAGATTGCCCGCGAGGAAGATGCAAATCGGTTGAAGGGAAGGCTCACTCCAGCGGCGGCCCGACAATGTCGATGCCGTTCTCCGCGCACAGCCTGGTCAGCATCTCGATCGTCTGCGGCGTCGGCGCCGCCAACGGCGGCAGGTCGGGCCGTTCGGCGGGGCGGCTTGCCTTGCGCAGCATCGTTTCGAAGTCCGAACCGCGCGTCACCGTGAGTGTGTGCGCGCCCTCGCGGGACTCCACCCTATAAGTGTGCGGCAGGCCTTTCGGCGCGAGCACCGTCTCGCCGGCGCCGGCGACCCGCTCGCGGCCGTCGATGACGAAAAATATCCGCCCTTCGAGGATATGAAACACCTCGTCCTCGTTGCGGTGCACGTGCAGCGGCGCGGAATCGCCATAGGGCTGGCGGTGTTCGACAACACAGATCCCATCCTCGCCGTCAGCCGAAGAGACCTGGATGGCGACAAGCGTGTTGTTGAACCAAAGGAGTTCCTTGCCTGCCATGCTGGTGTTGATCATTGTCATGATTGCTCTTTCTCTGTTGGGCGCCGACGAAACGGCTTCGACGGCGACCTAGCCTGGGACGGGCCGGCGACGGAAATCGAATGATCGTATGGGGCGGATCGATGCGATGAATTTGAATGCGCTCGACCTCAATCTGGTGAGGGTGCTTGACGCGCTTCTGCGCGAGAAGAGCGTGACGCGCGCCGGCGAGCAGATCGGACTCAGCCAACCCGCCGTCAGCGCCGCGCTCAACCGGCTGCGCCATGCGCTCAACGACCAGCTCTTCGTGCGCCGCGGCAACGACATGGTGCCGACGCCGCGCGCCGAGAGCCTGGCGGAGCCGGTGTGCGCGGCACTGCGCGAGATCGAGCGCGCCTTTCAGCCGGCAACCGATTTCGATCCGGCGAAGTTGGAGCGGACCTTCACGCTCATGGGTGCCGATTTCTTCTCCATGCTCCTGATGCCGCCCTTTGCCGCGCGCATCGCGGCGGTGGCGCCGGGCGTATCCTTCCGCTTCCTCGACAGCGCCATTGGCGACGTCTCGAGGCTGCTGCAGGAGGATCGGATCGACCTTGCGCTGGAGCGCCCGCTGGAGGTGGCGGAATGGGTCTCGAGCGTGGCGCTGTTCGGCTCGCCCTTCGCCGTCATTGCGTCGAAGGACAATGCCGCGCTCGGACAGGCTGGCATCGCCGAGGGCGAAGAGGTGCCGCTCGAGCTTTTTTGCGCGCTGCCGCACGCGCTGCGCTCCATCGACGGCTCGATGTCGGGCTTCACCGACGATGCGCTGGGCAGGATGGGCCGCGCGCGCCGCGTCATGCTCGCTTTGCCGCACTTCCAGGCGGTGGCGCTGGCCGTGGCCGGCGGACCTTATCTGGCCGCCGTCCCGATGCAGTTCGCGGTCGCGGCGGCAAAATCCCTGCCGATTGGCATCTATCGGGCGCCGATCCCGATACAATCGCCGGCGGTCAGGATGTACTGGCACGCCCGCCGCGATGATGAGCCGCCTCATCGCTGGATCCGCGAGCAGATCCTCGATGAGGTCGGAAAGCTGGGGTTCAAGGATTGGGACGGCCCCGCGAGCGGTCAACCTCACGCCGCCACATAGCCGACATCCACCCGGCGGCCTGTCACTCGTATGAACTTTTATCTGGCCGAGGCCAGCCCGACGAGCGCCGGCTGGCGAAGGGCGAGCCGCCCCGCGACGAAGTCCTTGACCTGGCGCACCGCCTGTTCGCGCGTGACGCTGCCCGGCTGCAGGCCGAGCCTGAGCCACAGCCCGTCGATCAAGGCGGTGACGCCGAGCACGATCTCCTCGGCCAGTTCGGGCGAAGCGAGGCCGCGCAGCCCGGACAAGAGGTTCGAGCGCATACGCGCGTGAATGACCTTCTGGATGCGCGCCAGCTTCTCGTCGCGCGGCACCTCGGCGCAGAGCGACAGCCAGGCATGGCAAAGCGGCGGCAGGAACAGGTGCTCCTCGAAATTGCCCTCGATCACGGCATCCAGCCGTTCCATCGGCGTCCGCGCCCGCCGGAGCCGGGTGACCACGGCGCGACAGAGCACGGCGTTCGCCTCGCGCATGGCGTGCTCGAACAGCTCCTGCTTGTTGCGGAAATAATGCAGCACGATGCCCTTCGAGGCGCCGGCCTGGGCCGCGACCTTTTCCAGCGTCGCGCCAGCAATGCCTTCGCGCTCCAGAACGGCGAACGCCGCCTGCCGCAACTCCTTGCGGCGTATGTCACTGAGACGCGTCAGTTTCACCGGACCGATCCATGCATGGCGAATCCATGTTGACATCTTCGCCCGCCCAGATCAATGAATGACCAATGGGACAACAAAATGACCAGTAGGTCAAAACAATCGAAAAGAGGAGAACCGGAATGTTGCGGATGCTTGCGAATGGCGTTTGTCTCGCGGCCTTGATGCTGGCTTTCGAGGCAGCCCAGGCCGCCGAGGCCGAGAGCTGTAAAGCGGTCCGCATGGCCGAGCCCGGCTGGAATGATCTCGCCTTTACCACGGGCGTGGCCAAGGTCCTGCTGCAGGCGCTCGGCTATGAGCCGCAGAGCGAGGTGCTCGGCATCAACGTCATCTATGAGGGCATGAAGAACAAGGACCTCGACCTGTTCCTCGGCTACTGGGACCCGGCCATGGTCACCTATTACGAGCCCTACAAGAAGGGCGGCTCGATCGAGAATGTGCGGGTCAACCTGGTCGGGGCCAAATACACATTCGCCGTGCCGACCTATGTCTGGGATGCCGGCGTCAAGGACTTGTCCGACCTGCACAAATTCGCCGACAAGTTCGGCAAGAAGATGTACGGCATCGAGCCGGGCTCCAACCAGCTGATGATGGACGCCATTGCCGATCCGCAATTCGGCCTCGGCGGCTGGCAGGTGGTGGAATCAAGCGAAGCCGGCATGCTTTCGGAGGTCGGCTACGAGATCAAGGAGAAGCAGTTCATCGTCTTTCAGGGCTGGGCGCCGCATCCGATGAACACGATGTACGACTTCAAATATCTGACCGGTGGCGACAAGTTCTTCGGTCCGAATTTCGGCGCCGCCACCGTGACCACTCAAGTACGCAAGGGCTACCTGCAGCAATGCCCGAACGTCGCGCAGTTTCTCAAGAACCTTGCCTTCGAGATCGACATGGAAAATGTCGGCATGGGCTATCTGATCAATGACGGCATGAAGCCGGAAGACGGCGCGCTGAAGTCGATCACCTTGCACAAGGATCGCCTCGACGCCTGGCTCGCCGGCGTCGCCACTTTCGACGGCAAGCCCGGCCTCGCCGCGGTCAAGGAAAAGCTCGGACTGTGAGGCAGGCAGCTCCGGAGCTGACGGATCAGGAAATCGAGCAGTCCAGCTGGGCCGACCGCAAGCGGATGGTCGATGTCGCCGGCCTCCATATTGCCTATGTCGAAATCGCCGGTTCGGAGCCGCCGCTTGTCCTGGTGCATGGCTTCACCGACACCAGCCGCAGTTTTTCGCTGCTGGCCCCGCATCTTTCCGGGCGCCGGCTGATCATGCCGGATCTGCGCGGCCATGGCGGCTCGCAGATGGGCGAGGGGTGCTCTGTCGTCGATTTCGCCGAGGACATTGCCGGGCTGATCCGGCGCTTGCGGCTGGACCGACCGGTTGTCGTCGGACACTCGCTGGGCGGCATGGTGTCGATCGCGCTGGCCGCACAATATCCGGACCTGATCGAAGGGCTGGTCATCCTGGCCGGCACGCTGAAGCCCGATTTCGGATCGCATCACCAGCTGATCGACGGCGTGGCGGCCTTGCGCGACCCGATCTCGCCGTCCGATCCGTTCTATGACTGGTGGCACGCCTGCCAGCCGGGCGTGCCTCGGGCCTTTCTCGCCGGTCTCGCGCAGGACGCCTCCGCGATTCCGGCGGCGCGCTGGCGCGCCATTCTCGAAGAGATACGCCGCACCGATCTGACCGCCGCGGCGCGCGCCGTCCGAGTCCCGATGCTGATCATCGCCGGCGGCCGTGATCCGCTTTTCGGCGCGGCGCACCAACAGGCGCTGGCCCAGGCAATTGCCGGATCGCGTCTGGTCCGGGCGCGGGATTGCGGCCACAACCCGCATTGGGAAGACCCGGCGTTCGTGGCTGCGATCATCGGCCAAGCCTTCGGAAACGACGACATCCGGTAGGGCAGTCGGGTCCAAGGCATTCGCCGACAGTCCGTGTTGTTTCAGCGTATCGGTTTGATCCAGCGCAAGGTCGGGTGCGGCCGGCGGTGCGATCATGCGGGCACCGTTCGGCTGGGTTACATGGCGGGGAGCGGTCGATTGCCGGTGTCGGTTCCACCGGTGTCTGCCGGAGGAGTTTTGCTGTGAATAAGCTGGTCAGGAATTCGGCTGTGGGGCTTGTCGCGATTTTTGCGATGGCTGGTGCCGCTCAAGCTGCCGCCACGGTTCAGGTTTCGTTGTGGGACAAAGGGGCGAACGTGCCCATGACCACAGGTTTCGCCTACGGAATGTCAGGCGTCGATATGTCGAAGGCAAGCATGGGGATAACGGCCAAGCCCGCGACGGTGAAAGCCGGCAAGATCACCTTCAAGGTGAAGAACAGCTCCAAGGATACCATCCACGAAATGATCGTGATGTATCGAGCGGATCCCACGGCCCCGCTTCCCTATATTGACGCCGAGAACCGGGTCGATGAGGACAAGGCCGGTGACAAGGGAGAGGTTTCGGAGCTCGACCCGGGCGCTTCGGGCACGCTTACCGTAGACCTGAAACCCGGCAAATACGTGCTCATCTGCAACGTCCCCGGTCATTTCGCGACAGGCATGTGGACGGAGTTCACCGTCAAGCCGTAGCAGCCGGTCGGCGTCGACGCGGCTGATGCTCGGCCGGCTGGCAATTTGCAGTCGGCCGAAGACGCATCATTGCGCCGGCGGCTTGATCCTCTCGAACCCCACCTCGCTCTGCGCGCTCGTCCCTTCGTCATACCGCCGCGCCAGCACCGCCTGCAGGTCCGGCGAATAGAGCGCGGTGAAGGTATCGATGACGTTGCCGCTCTCGCCGGTGATCGTTTCGCCGACCACGAGCACATTGTATTTGCAGTCGCCGAGCCTGTAGGTGTCCTTGCCTTTGACGGTGAGCGCCAGCGTCTCGGTGCCCTGCGGCGCCTTTTTCGAAGACAGCCGCACGAATTCGGTCTTGCTCTTGACGCCCGCCTTCAGCGGGAACAGCTTCTTCAAGTCGCCGAGCGGGATCATCGACAGCCGCCCGGTGTCGCTGTCGCGGAACACCTCGATCAGCCCGGCATAGAGATACTGTGTCTGCGGCGAATCCGATTGATATTTGTTGGCGACCGCGACCATGCCGCCGGGCGCCGGCCGGAACTCGCTGCTTATGCCGGGTTTTTCGAGCACGAAGCCGGCCTTGGCGGACTTTGCGTCGACGCAGTCCGAGGCCTCCGCGCCGCCGGCGAAGGCAAGCATGGCGAGCACCATGCCGGTTGTAAGGGTCTTCATGCCTTCCTCCCCTGGGTGCATGTGCCAGAGCAATGACAGACCCCTGTCGCGCTGTCGACTCAGGAGCTTTTCATGCCACGGCATGAAAAGTCTCCAGCTCCGGCTGGGCATTGAACTGGACGAGGCGGGTCGAGAATGTTTAATCGGGTAACGATGAAACGTCCCTCGCCAGCAACCATCTCGCGCCGTCTGCTCATCGCCCGGATGGGTGGCCTCGTTGCGGCCTGCGCCCTTCCTCGCGCGGCCCTCGGCCAGACCGGAAAGCGCATCCAGCCGATCGACGCCACCTTCCTGTTCGTCGCCGATATCCATGCCTGCCGCATGGCGAGCGGCCTCAGCCCCAATTGCCTGCAGGAAGGCAAGACCGATGCAGCACTTCTGCGCAATGTCGCGGCCCTGAACGCCATCGCCGACAAGAAGTGGCCGGCCGAGATCAACGGCGTCTCCACCGGCCTGCATTCGGCCGGCACCCGCATCGGCACGCCGCTCGGCCTCGTCACCGGCGGCGACATCACTGATGATGGCGGCGGCCAGGTCACCGAGCCCAGCGAGGGCACGCAGCTTCTGCAGTTCTCCCAGCGCTACCAGGAAGGCATCGGGCCGGATCGCATCCACATCCCGGTCTATGTCGGGCTCGGCAATCACGATCTCGACCAGAACGGCTCGCCGCCGCATGTCGATTGGTATCGCCGCGAATTGCGAGATTATGTCGAGGTCAACCATCGCCCGGGCGTGTTCTTCAAGCCGCCGGTGCCGGCAACCGAATATGATGTCGATACCGACTGCTATTCCTGGGACTGGGGCGGCCTGCATCTCGTCCAGACGCACCGCTTCGCCGGCGACACTGGCCATGGCGCGCCGAGCAGCCTGCCCTGGCTGAAGCAGGACCTCGCCACCTATGCGGGCGATGGCCGACCCGTGGTCATCTTCCAGCATTATGGTTGGGACACCTTCTCGACCGAGCGCTGGGATCCGGTGAAACGCACCTATGACGACGATGGTTCGGGCCGCCCGCACTGGTGGGGCGAGGCCGACCGCCAGGCTCTGCTGGCTGCGATCAGCGGTTACAATGTCATCGCGATCTTCCACGGCCATCAGCACGAAGTGCCGATGATCTACCGGCGCGACGGCGTCGATCTCGTCAAGCCGAAGGCGGCCTATATGGGCGGCTTCGCGCTCGCGCGCATCACGGCCGACAACATGGATGTGGTGCTAGGCGAGGCGGCCGGCGACCATGGCGAGATCGTCTTCACCAACGCTTTCGCCAAGCAATTCCAGCCATGAAAAGGCCGCCCCGCGGCGGCCTCCATGCTCCTGTCATCAAGGTGCGTGAGAAATGAAAACGCCTTCTTGATCTTGTCCGTCACGTCGCCATCGGCGCTCTGCACCTTGCCGGCCAGCTTATCGGCGGCGCCTTCAACCTGGGTACGCCGGTTGCCGGAGGCCTTGCCGGCTGCGTGCTTAACCGAACCCTTCATCTGCTTGGCAAGACCGGCGCTCTGATCCCTGTTCACCACCACCACGCGCGCATCTCCTGGGTCTCGAAACGACACGGGCCGCGTCCGGCAGCCAAACGGACGCAGAGACTTCTGGCACCGCAACTGGCGGCGCGAGAGTGGCTTTCGGCCAGAAGGTGAAGCGGCTAGGCTAGGCCGCATCAGCATGCAAGGAGGTCGGGTTGGCAGAGTTCACCCTCTATATCGGCAACAAATGCTTTTCGTCCTGGTCGCTCAGGCCTTGGGTGGCCATGCGGCACCTGGAAATTCCTTTCGAGGAGGGCTTCGTGCGGCTGCGCACGCCGGAGACCGCCGCCAACCTTGCCAAGGTGTCGCCGACCGGGCTTGTGCCGGTGTTGAATCATAATGGCAGGATCGTCTGGGAAACCCTTGCCATCCTTGAATATCTTGCTGACCTCTACCCTGAGAAAAAGCTCTGGCCGGAGGACCTCGGTGCTCGCGCGCTGGCGCGCTCGGTGGCGACCGAAATGCATTCCGGCTTCCGCGAGGTTCGCTACGGCTGGCCGATGAATCTGCGCCGGCCGAAGTCCCACAAGTCGCTCGACGCTGAAGGCGAGGCGCAGCGGGCGAGGATCGAGGCGATGTGGCGCCAGTGCCGGGAAGAGTATGGCCAGGCGGGCCCGTTCCTGTTCGGCCATTTCACTGCGGCCGATGCGATGTATGCGCCGGTGGTCACCCGCTTCGACACCTATGGCGGCGATCTGGCGCCCGTCACCCGCGCCTATGTCGATGCGGTGCTGGCGACGGCCGCGATGCGGCACTGGTATGCGGAAGCCGCCAAGGAGCCCTGGCCTGAGCCTGGCCCGGACGAATAGGGCTATTCCGGAAGGCAGTACCCGACCCTTTTTCGTTTTCGGTCAGTGAATTGTAGCCGCAGGCCGATCGGGATGTGCTAAGCACCTCGCAACAGCAAATTGATAGCTCCTGACCAGGTGAGTATTTTGCCCCCCACTTCGAAGACCCAAGCCGACTTGAAGCCGAAAGACGGTCAGGCGGAATCGCTTTTCAGCAAGACCCGGACCCAGTCGATGTCGCTCGGCCGCATCACTTCCGAACAGGATGCGGTCAACAAGGCCCGCGAGGCCAAGACTGCGCGGCTCCGCGAACTGCGCCTGGAAAAGGAAGCCGAAGAGAGAGCGGCCGCCGCTGACGCGCCCAAGCGTGCGGGCAAACGCTGATGGCCACCAAGCGCGTGCCGCCTACGCCGATCGCTGTCGATGCGACCATCGCCGACATGATCGAAACCCTCGACAAGCCGGTTGAATATGTCCGGCGCGTGCTCGAAAAGCTGGAACGCTGCAAGCGTGCCCATGGCGATGCCCAGGTGCGCGTCGGCGTACGAGGCCGGGCCGAAGCGCCGAATTATCTGATCGAATATGTGCGGGAAGATGCCAGGACCCGCGAGCGGACGACGCATCAGGATGCTGCCTACAGCGGCAGCACGCATCGTGAATTGGCGCCGCACCACATCGAGGCAGCCGCGAACTGGTCGCCCGAGGAGATGAACATCACGGCGGTTTCGGCCCTCATCGGTCGCCTGCGCAATCCGCGGGCGCCGTCATCGCAGACTTACAACGAGGACTGAAATGGCCATCAGGTTTGCCCCCAAGAACCAGCCGCCGGCTCCGGCCGCCGCCGCGAAACCGGCCAAGCAAGCCGCCACGCCGAAAACCGACAAAACGCTTGCGGACGATCTGTTCGAGCAGCCTGCGCAAAAGCCGCCGCGCAAGACCAGCAAGAAATAGAGATTGCCGCACGAGGCCGCCCACAGCCGTTTGCCCTTGCCGTTCGGCACAGCGGTCGATCCCGGCTGGCCGGCGGGCGAAGGCACCGCGGTGTTCGACTGCCAGAGCTGTGGCGCCTGCTGCTCCTACTCGGCCGACTGGCCGCGCTTTTCGACCGAGGACGACGAACAGCTCGACCGCATCCCGGCCGAACTGGTTGCCGCCGACCAGTCCGGAATGCGCTGCGAGAGTGCGCGGTGCTCTGCGCTCACCGGAGAGGTGGGCAAGCACACGGCCTGCGGCATCTATGATCTCCGCCCAGATGTCTGCCGCGCCTGCATGCCCGGCGGCGACGACTGCCTGATGGCGAGGGCGGCGCATGGGCTGCCGGTGAGCTAGTTTCCTCGCCCCCGCAAGCGGGGAAGAGGTGGCCGCGTAACGGCCGGAGAGGGGGCTGCAACGCTGGCCGGTTCCCCCTTGCTGTCAATAGCGACGCCATCCCACTCTCCGTCTCGGCTTCGCCGAGCCACCTCTCCCCCATTTCATGGGGGCGAGGAAAGGCGCCCCGCTTGCCTCACCCTACTCCTCCCGGTACCTTCCGCCCGGGGCAGGGCCGCGGAGAAATCCATGAGCATCGAATTCCTGTTGACGTCGCTGATCATCGTGGCCTCGCCCGGCACCGGCGTCCTCTACACGCTGAGCGCCGGCCTCTCGCGCGGCGCGCGTGCCTCGGTCGTCGCCGCATTCGCCTGCACGCTGGGCATCATCCCGCATATGGCGGCCGCCATCACTGGCCTCGCCGCTGTGCTGCACACCAGCGCCGTCGCCTTCGAGACGCTGAAATATCTCGGCGTCGCCTACCTGCTCTACATGGCCTGGAACACGTTGAAGGAAAAAGGCGGCCTCAGCATCGAGGAGGACGCCGCGCCGCGCTCGACCGCCAGGACGATTACCACTGGCATCCTGGTCAACGTGCTGAACCCGAAACTGTCGATCTTCTTCTTCGCCTTCCTGCCGCAATTCGTCAGCACCACCGAGCCGCATGCGCTGCCCAGGATGCTGGAACTCTCCGGCGTCTTTATGCTGATGACCTTCGTCGTCTTCGCCGTCTATGGCGTCTTCGCGGCCTCGGTGCGCAGCCACATGGTGTCGCGGCCGAAGGTGTTGACCTGGATGCGCAGGACCTTCGCCGGCGCTTTCGTCATGCTCGGCGCGAAACTGGCCGTGGCGGATCGCTAGCTCTCTGAACCGTTGCCGGTTTCGGAAGCATCGTCGCTTCCGGAGCCGGTCACCGGTCCGAACGCCGAGCCGCCAGGCCGAAGCGGGTCGCCGACGGTAGTGATTTCCAGGGCGGAGCAAGGAGCGAAGCGACGCGCGCAAACCCTGGAAGCCATTCCGTTACCTGGACCAAAGTGTGCAACGGTGCAGAATTTCTGGACCGCCGCGGCGTCTTCCAAGTTACGGCATGGATCCTCGGGTCTGCGCGCGTCGCTTCGCTCCTTGCTCCGCCCGTGGATGACGACCGCGATAGGCGTCTCGGCCAATCACCAAGGCAGGGGACCTGCAACGCACACTAACCATCGGTCAAAACTTCTGTGTTGAGGAACTAACCTATTTCCGCCTGCGCGGCCTCTGGCGGGAGACCATCGTTTCCTTCGCAATCCTTCGCAAACAAAAAGGGCGCCTCTCGACGCCCTTTCCGTATCAGCTTGTTTGGCTGGATTAGAAGTCCATGCCGCCACTCAAGCCCGCTTGCGGGCTTGAGCAATGTCAGTTGATAGGCGTGCTTTATGGACTTCTTAGAAGTCCATGCCGCCCATGCCACCCATGCCGCCGCCGGGCATGCCGCCTGGCATACCGCCGGCAGCTTCCTTCTTCGGAGCTTCGGCGATCATGGCTTCGGTGGTGACCAGCAGGCCGGCGACCGAGGCAGCGTCCTGGAGAGCCGTGCGCACGACCTTGACCGGGTCGACGATGCCCATGGCGATCATGTCGCCATAGTCGCCGGTCTGGGCGTTGAAGCCGAAGGTCGCGCCCTTGTTCTCGAGGATCTTGCCAGCGACGATCGAAGCTTCCGCACCGGCGTTCGACGCGATCTGGCGGGCCGGAGCCTGCAGCGCGCGGCGCACGATGTTGATGCCGGCAGCCTGGTCGGAGTTGACGCCGGTGGCCTTGACGTTGGCCGAGGCGCGCAGCAGGGCCACGCCGCCGCCGGCGACGATGCCTTCTTCCACGGCCGCGCGGGTCGCGTTCAGAGCGTCGTCAACGCGGTCCTTCTTTTCCTTCACTTCCACTTCGGTCGCACCGCCGACGCGGATCACGGCAACGCCGCCGGCGAGCTTCGCCAGACGTTCCTGCAGCTTCTCCTTGTCGTAGTCCGAGGTGGTCTCCTCGATCTGCTGCTTGATCTGGGCGACGCGGCCCTGGATCTCGGCCTTCTTGCCGGCGCCGTCGACGATGGTGGTGTTCTCCTTGGAGATCGACACCTTCTTGGCGCGGCCGAGCATGTTGAGGCCGACATTCTCGAGCTTGATGCCGAGGTCTTCCGAGATGACCTGGCCACCGGTGAGGATGGCGATGTCTTCCAGCATGGCCTTGCGGCGGTCACCGAAGCCCGGAGCCTTGACGGCGGCGATCTTCAGGCCACCGCGCAGCTTGTTGACGACCAGCGTGGCCAGGGCCTCGCCTTCGACGTCTTCCGAGATGATGAGCAGCGGCTTCGAGGTCTGAACGACAGCTTCCAGGACCGGCAGCATGGCCTGCAGGTTGGAGAGCTTCTTCTCGTGCAGCAGGATGTAGGCGTCTTCCAGATCGGCGACCATCTTGTCGGCGTTGGTGACGAAGTAGGGGGAGAGATAGCCGCGGTCGAACTGCATGCCTTCGACGACTTCCAGCTCGGTCTCAGCGGTCTTGGCTTCCTCGACGGTGATGACGCCTTCGTTGCCGACCTTCTGCATCGCTTCCGCGATCATCTTGCCGACCGACTCGTCGCCATTGGCCGAGATCGTGCCGACCTGGGCGACTTCCTCGGAGGTCTTGATCTTCTTCGCGGCCTTGCCGAGAGCGGCGACGACTTCACCGACGGCGAGGTCGATGCCGCGCTTGAGGTCCATGGGGTTCATGCCGGCGGCAACGGCCTTGTTGCCTTCCTGCACGATCGCCTGGGCGAGAACGGTAGCGGTGGTCGTACCGTCGCCGGCGATGTCGTTGGTCTTCGAAGCGACTTCGCGGACCATCTGGGCGCCCATGTTCTCGAACTTGTCCTCAAGCTCGATCTCCTTGGCGACGGTGACGCCGTCCTTGGTGATGCGCGGGGCGCCGAACGACTTGTCGATCACGACGTTGCGGCCCTTGGGGCCCAGCGTCACCTTCACCGCGTCGGCGAGGATGTTGACACCGCGCAGCATGCGCTCACGGGCGTCGCGGGAGAATTTTACGTCTTTTGCAGCCATGGTTAGCTCCTGACAGGGGCTCGGGAAGAGCCCGAAAACTCAGTTGATGGAGAGGCCGAAATTCAGCCGATGATGCCCATGATGTCGGATTCCTTCATGATCAGAAGGTCTTCGCCGTTGAGCTTGACTTCAGTGCCCGACCACTTGCCGAACAGGATGCGGTCGCCGGCCTTGACGTCCAAGGGCACCAGCTTGCCGTTTTCGTCGCGAGCGCCGGAGCCGACGGCGATGATCTCGCCTTCCTGCGGCTTCTCCTTAGCCGTGTCCGGGATGATGATCCCGCCGGCGGTCTTGGATTCGGATTCGACCCGGCGAACGACCACGCGGTCATGAAGCGGGCGGAACTTGGACTTTGCCATGTTGTCTTCCTCGAGTGAGAACGGTGAGAACTGTTCCTCCATCCGGCGAGGCCGCCGGATATGAGTTAGCACTCACCAAAGGCGAGTGCTAACGTGGCGCTGAGATAGGCCGGCGCCTTGCCAGAGTCAAGGCGCGCGCAATGGGCAAGCGGCGCGAAATTTTTCTCAGGCGAAACGTCACCAAGAAAAGCGCCTGCTGTCGCGGCACACCGACGAGCAATCCCCCCGTCAGTCCCGGCGCTTCGGCGCTCGCAGCACCAGCAGCGGGCAGCGTTCGGCGAGACCGTATGTGCCGGTCGAGGCAACGTCGACGTCGTCGAAAAATACCTTGGCTTCCTCGACAAGCGCGCTTACCGGCGCAAAATTGTAGATGACGGACGAGTTCCGGTAGACGTCGATGGTTCCGATGACCGGCAACTCCCACCCCGTGCATGTCGAAAGTTCGTCGCGGTCGGGAAACATCGCTTCGAATTGCTCGAGAATTCCCGTCACCGGTATGACGTAGTCCGGCGCGCCGGCGATGGCGGTCATGGCCACGCGCCATTTGAGCTCGTGGAAGGTCGAGACGCCGCCGGCCAGCGCCAGGGTGCGGACATCCCGCGGATCGTCGCGTGTCTCGGGGGAGGCGTACAGCCTAATGCCGGCGCGCCCGTCTGCGCTCAGCGCACGCGCGATCGAGGCGAACAGTCTGCGCCTGAGGTCGGCGGCGCCGATGACCGACAGGCATCCGTCGCCAATCAGGGCCTCGACGCTTGCCTCGTCGAACGGCAGATCGAACCAGTCGCCGCGCACCGCCTTGCGGCTTTCGGTATCGCCCGGCCAGATGCCGGCAATCATGTCGGCCGACTCGTCGACCGCCGTCATCCTGGCGCCAAGCCCGGCGAGTTCCGGCGTCACGCCGAACATCACCACCTGCGATCGAGCGAGGTCGAGTTCGCGGTTATAGGCCTCGACGACTTCCGGCGGCGGCCTGAGCGGCGACCCGAGCAACTGCCAATGCCTGCGAATTGCATTCCAATGCTCTGTCATCCACAAACCTGCCCGTACGACACTGTGTTAGAACGCATAATCGAGGACGATTAAGAAACCAAGCCGGGGAGGGCGGATGGCACGTATTGCGGTTATCACGCATGAGTTTGATGCGTTTGAACGCCGTCGCGGGCCGTTGCTGCGTCGCGACAGCCCCTACATGCTCTTCGATCTCCTGGAGGAGTTGAAACGCCGTGGACATTCCGTGCGCATTGTTGCGGGCACTTCGGCCAGGCCGGAGGCGGATATCGCGATACTGCATGTCGACGCGACCGTGACGCCACCTGAATATGTCGAATACGCGCGCGCTTATCCCTTCTGCCTCAACATCGGCGCGGCCGATATCTCGAAGCGTCGCGTCAGCGGCGCGGTGATCGACAAGGATCACGGCTGGCGAGGCCCAGTCATCGTCAAGAGCAGCCTCAACAATCTGGGAACGCGGGAGCAGACGCTCAATCGGCGATCGCGGCGCGCCGGCAGGCCGGAGCCATTTCCCGATGCCAGGCTGCTCGATCGCTACCGCATCCACAACTCGCTTGCGGATGTTCCCCCGGCGGTGTTCGATCGCAAGGATCTTGTGGTGGAAAAGTTTGTTCCCGAGCCCGAGCCTGACGGCTTTGGCGCCCGCTTCTGGCTGTTTTGCGGAGAACGCGAGCGTTGTACCCGGCATGTCTCGCCGCAGAACCTGGTCAAAGGCGAGGATACGATCCGACGGGAGCCGGTTCCGGTTCCCGATGAGCTTCGCGCGCTACGGCGCGATCTCGGCTTCGACTATGGCAAATTCGATTTCGTCATGCATGAAGGCAAGGCCGTTCTGCTTGACGCCAACAAGACGCCCGGCCGCGTCCGCAACCTGTCCGCCTTCCTCGCCGCCGGCAACGCCAATCTTGCCGACGGCTTTGAAGGGCTGATCCGTCAACACGTCTAGCTAGGCGGCGGGCCTCTACAAAAACAGCCGCAACTGCGTGTGGATGATCGAGCGGTAGTCCTCGATCGTTCTCCGTCCCTCTGCCTCGTCCTGCGTCAGCGCCAGCCGCACGACGCCGCCGGCAAGCTGGAAGATCAGGAACACGACCCGCCCGAATGCCTCGCGCTGCTCCGCTTGCAGCATCGGCCCGATGTGGTCGCAGAACATTGTTGCCTGGTGCCTGGTCTCCACGATGTCCAGGTGCTGCAGCGCCTTGTCGGCCTGGATGGCGTTCTGCAGGTCCTGGATCGCCGTGTCCGCCGCGACACGGGCATAATAGTCGTCGAGCATCCGATCGGCCGCCGCCGTTACGTCGCTCAACCCGTTTATCCCGGCGATGATCGCGCCGAAGCGCGCCCGGCTTTCCTCGGCAAACCGTTCGTAGAGCATCGCCAGGATTGCCGACTTCGACGGAAAATAATGGTAGACGGTCGCGATCGGCCCGCCGGCCAGCGCGCCGACCTCCTTCATCGTCACCGCGTCGATGCCCTTTTCGCCGATCAGCCGCATGGTCGTGGCGAGGATCGCGTCGATGCGCTCGCGGCTGCGCTCCTGCTTCGGCCTGCGCCTGGGTTCCGTCGCCGTTCGCTTTGCATCCGTCATGGCCCGCATCTTTCCCGGAAAAGTGCGAATTCGCGGTTGACAAGAAACATGATCAAGTATCAGTTTCATTAAATGCTGACAACTTGTCAGTTTTTTGGCCGGGCTGCAAGGGAGGCATCTCGTGACTGCATCGCAAGCCGCGCAAGCGGAAGAGGGCGATTGGCTTGTCGGCAATCTGACGGGATCGCAGCTTGCCTCGGCGCTGTGGATCGGCTCGGTCGGCCTGCTCATCCTTGGCCTGCAGCCGGTGCTGCTCGGCGCGCTCTATACCGAAGGCCATGTCACCGGCGACGAATTGGCGCTGGTCGCCACCGCCGAGATGATCGCGATCGGCATCGGGTCGGCGATCGTGGCGATCCTGCTGCCAGCCAGGAACATGCGCTGGAAGAGCGCGGCGCTGCTCGCTCTGCTCGCGCTCGCCAATTTCTGGACCGCTTATGCCGGCAGCCACAATGGGCTGATCGGCGCGCGCATACTGGCTGGCCTCGCGGAGGGCGGGCTGGTCGCCGTCGCCACCGAATTGATCGCGCGCTCGCGCCGGGCCGAGCGCATCGGCGGCTACTTCGTCACGCTGCAGACCTTGGCGCAATGCGCGCTGGCGCTGATCCTGGCGCTCTATGCCGTGCCCGCCGCCGGCTCGGCCGGCGGCTTCATCGCGCTCGGCATCGTCTGCCTCCTGTCGCTGGTCGTCGCCTGGATCGTGCCGGACGATTATGCCGATCTGCCCAAGGAAGAGCAGTTCGCCAATGTGGCGACAGTGCCGGCGATCACCGCGCTGCTCTCGATCTTCTGCTATTTCATGTTCTTCGGCGCCGTCTGGGCGTTTCTGGAGCCCATCGGCGCTGAGTTCGGCATCGACGGCCGCACCGTCGGCCTGATGGTGTCGGCAAGCCTCGCCGCGCAGGTGATCGGCGCCATGACCGCGACGGTCTTCGAGGCGCGCATCGATTACCGTTTTGCCATCACGATCATCGGGATCGTCGCGGCGATCAGCTCTGTCCTGCTTGCGTCCGGCCCGAGTCTTTCGGTCTTCTGGGCGGTTGCGCTGGTGATGGGCTTCATCCTGCTCTTCATCGTGCCCTATCAGATACGCATGGCAATCACCGCCGACGAGACGCGAACGGCAGTGCTTCTGGTTCCGGCCGCGCAGCTCTTCGGTCTCGCCATCGGCCCGATCGCCGCCTCGCTTTTGATTGATGCCGGCAATTTCCGCCCGGTGCCCGAATTCGCCGCCGCGACTGCTTTGGCCAGCGTGCTTTTGCTCGGCGTCTTTGTGCTGGTCGCCCGGCGGCACGGTCGGGCCTGAACGGGGAGGGTCAATGGCAAACGCCTGGAGCAACTGGTCTGGTTTCGTCACGGCTTCCCCGAAAATGGTCGCGACGCCGGCCGACGCCGGCGAGCTGGCCGAGCTGGTGCGCTCGGCGCCGGGCCCGCTGCGCGTCGCCGGCGCCGGCCACTCGTTCACGCCGCTGGTGCAATCCGACGGCACCATCGTCTCGCTTGAGAAGATCGAAGGGCTGGTCTCGCACGAACCGGCGGCCCACAGGGCGCGGGTGGGGGCGGGCACGCGGCTCGGCGCCCTGATGCACATCCTGCAAGGCATCGGCCAGGGCCTGCCCAACATGGGCGACATCGACAAGCAGGCGATCGGCGGCGCGCTGGGCACGGCAACGCATGGCTCCGGCCCGACGCTCGGCGCCTATCACACGCAGCTCGAGGCGGTGCAGCTCGTCGATGGGCGGGGCAAGCTGCGCGAATACAGCCGGGCCGACGACCGAGACATGATCCACGCCACCGGCGTCGCGCTTGGCGCCTTCGGCATCCTGACCGAAGTGATGATGAACAATATCGCGGCCTACCGCCTGCGACGCCGCAAATGGGTGCTGCCGATTGGCGACATGCTGCGCGATTTCGAAAAGATGATGGCCGCGCATCGTTCGGCCGAATTCTACTACATCCCGTTTTCCGGCTATGCGCAGTTCATTGCCAGCGACCTGAGCGATGCCCAGCCGACGCAGCGGCCGACCGAGGACGACGAGGGGGGCCTGGCGACATTGCGCAAGCTGCGCACCGTGCTGCGCCGGCTGCCATCGCTGCGCCGCGCGCTGATCAAGGGCGCGGTGAAGAAGGTGCCCTCCGAGGATTATGTGCAGGACTGGCTCAACGTCTATGTCAGCGACCGTCGAACCAAATTCAACGAGATGGAATACCACCTGCCGTTCGAGGAAGGCCCCAAGGCGTTGGCCGAGATCATCGCGCTGACGGAGAAGCACTTTCCGGAAGTCTATTTCCCGATGGAGGTGCGTTCGGTGACGCCGGACGAATTCTGGCTTTCGCCCTTCCACAAAAGGCTGACCTGCTCGATAGCCATCCACCACGACGCGGCCAACGACCCGCTGCCCTTCATGCGTTGCGCCGAGCCCATCTTCCGCAAATATGGCGGCAGGCCGCATTGGGGCAAGATGCACAGCCTGAAGGCGGCGGACTTCAAGAAACTCTATCCGCGCTGGAACGACGCGCTTGCCGTGCGCCGCGACATCGATCCCGAAAACCGTTTCGTGTCGCCCTATATGGCCGGCCTTTTCGGCATCGAATGATGAGCGCCTATTTCGCTGCCCTGTCCGAGGCGTTGAAGGCAGCCGAGATCTTCCGGCCCTGCCTGGTGCTCGACCGCGACCGGCTGGACGGCAACATCGCGCTGGTTAAGGAGCGGCTGGCGCCCGGCCTTGCCGTTCGGCTGGTCGACAAGTCGCTGCCTTGCATGCCGCTGCTGTCGCATATCGCGCGGGCCCTCGAAACCAATCGCTTCATGACCTTCCATCCGCCGGTGACGCAGGCCGTTCTCGACGGCTTTCCCGAGGGCGATCTGCTCTACGGCAAGCCGATGCCGGTCGGCGCCGCCAAGGCCGCGCTGACCAGAGGCGGCGCCGGCTGGTGGTCGCGCGTCTGCTGGCTGATTGACACGCCGGAGCGGCTGGCCGACTACGGCGCCTTGGCCGCCGCGCTCGACACCGAATTGCGCTTCGCTTTCGAGGTCGATGTCGGCCTGCATCGCGGCGGTTTTTCCAGTCCCGCCGAGATCAAGGCGCTGACGGTGCCGGAGCGCCTGCATTGCGAAGGCATCATGGCCTATGAAGCGCATGCGCCGGAGATACCGGGCGTCTTCGGCGGTGCGGCCAGGGCGCTGAAGCAGGCTTCGGCCAAGGCGGCGGAGTTCGCCGCCGCCCTCGATCCGGACCGGCGCCGCATCCTGAATATCGGCGGCTCGAAGACGGCGCTGCTGCATGGCGCAGGCGTGGCCAACGAAGTGTCGATGGGCTCCGCCTTCGTGTTGCCCAGCGATTTCGACACGCACGGCCTCGACCGCTTCCAGCCGGCGGCCTTCATCGCCACGCCGATTCTCAAGGCGGTCGACGCGATGCTGCCCGGCCCGCCCTCGCTTTCCAGGGCGCTCCAGGCGCTCGGCCTCTTCCCGAAGAAGGGCTGCTATCTCTATGGCGGCAAGTGGATGGCCGAACCGGTGTTCCCCGAAGGCATGAAGCCGAACGGCCTGATCGGGCTATCCTCCAACCAACAATTCATGGGCTTGCCGGCAAGCGCGGATGTGAAACCCGGCGGCTACGCCTTCCTGCGGCCGACGCAGAGCGAGGCCGTGCTGCAGCATTTCGGGGCGATTGCGGTTTTTGCCGGCGGGCGGATCGTTGAGTTCTGGCCGGTGCTGCCGATGGGGTAGGGCGTCTAAGCGCCGGCGATTGGCGCCGGCGACAGGGAGGTCGTCATTCTAGGGCGGAGCGACGCGAAGCGGAGCGCAGACCCTAGAATCCATGCCGTTCCGCCTGCCGTAGAACGAATACGGTGTAGAAGAAGGTACCCCTATGCCGGCGTTTCGCCATCAGGATCTGCGCGCGTCGCTTCGCTCCTTGCTCCGCCCTGGAATGACGAAGTTGTGTGGCATCGCGCTCGCCACATTCATTGACTCAGTCAACTAAATGATCGATCCTGTCCAAGACAGGAGGAATCCCGATGACCATCCACGACCACCCCGGCAAGAAGCGCATCGACATCGTGCGCGCCTTCAATCGCTTCTACACCCGCCAGATCGGCCTGCTCGACGAGGGCCTCCTGAAGAGCCCGTTCTCGCTGACCGAGGCGCGGGTGCTCTACGAGCTTACCCATCGCGACGGGCTGGTCGCCAGTGATCTGGTGCGCGACCTCGGCCTTGACCCCGGCTATGTCAGCCGGCTGTTGAAGAAATTCGAGGAACGCGGCCTGGTCGAGCGCGCCGCCACGGAAGCCGATGCGCGCCGCGCCTCGATCGCGCTGACGCCGGCGGGCAGGCAAGCCTTCGCGCCGCTCAACCAGGATTCGCATGACCAGGTGCGCGCGCTGCTCGACCGCTTGCCGCCCGCCGACCAGGAGCGGCTGGTCAAGGCCATGCGCACCGTCCAGGATCTGCTCGGGGACAGGTCCGAACCCAAGGTGCCCTATATCCTGCGGCCGCTCCAGGTCGGCGACATCGGCTGGGTCACGCGCCGTCAGGGCATGCTCTACACCGAGGAGTATGGGTGGGACGGAACCTATGAGGCGCTGGTCGCCGAGATCCTCGCCGAGTTCGTCAAGAAATTCGACGCACAATGGGAACGCGCCTGGATCGCCGAGCGCGAAGGCGAGGTGGTCGGCTCGGTCTTCGTCGTGCGCAAGTCGTCCGAGGTGGCGAAGCTGAGGCTGCTCTATGTCGAGCCTTCGGCGCGGGGTCTTGGCATCGGCCGGCGGCTGGTCGACGAATGCATCGCCTTCGCTCGCGCCAAGGGCTACAAGACGCTGACGCTGTGGACCAACGACATACTGGGCTCGGCCCGCCGCATCTACCAGGCCGCGGGCTTCAAGCTGGTCGACGAGGAGCGCCATCATTCATTCGGCAAGGATCTCGTCGGCCAGACTTGGGATTTGGAGCTGTAGCGCTTCCCCTTCTCGGATGCGCAAGCGGCTTTAACTGGCTTGCTCAGACCGTCCAGAAATAGCGTACGATGTGGAAGAAGATCGGCGCGGCGAAGACCAGGCTGTCAGTGCGGTCGAGCATGCCGCCGTGGCCTTCAATCAGATGGCCCCAGTCCTTGACGCCCTGGTCGCGCTTGATCGCCGAGGCGACGAGGCCGCCGAGAAATCCCATCGTGCAGGCGACAAAGGCGACGGCCGAGGCCTGCAGCGGCGAGAAGGGTGTGATGAAGGCGAGCAGTGCGCCGAGCAGGCTCGACGCGACCAGCCCGCCGATCAGCCCCTCCCAGGTTTTCGACGGCGAGACGTTAGGCGAGAAGCGGTGTTTTCCGAACAGCTTGCCGAAGATGTATTGCAGGACGTCGCTGCCCTGCACGACGATGATCAGGAAGGCGATGAGCAGAAGGTTGCGGTCTTCGAAACCCGGCACGTTGAGCGTCAGCAAAGCAGGCACGTGACTGACGCAATAGACCGAGATCATGATCGCCCATTGCTGCGCCGAGACGCGCTCGAGGAAACGTTCGGTGTCGCCGTGCAGCGCCGTGATCGCCGGCATCAGCAGGAAGCAGTAGACCGGGATGAAGATGACGAAGAGGCCGTACCAGGCGGTCCACACCAGCCAGTACTGGAAGGGGATGACGATGCCGAACATGCCGAGCAGCACCCAGTGGTCGCTGCGCCGGCTGTGCGTCAGCGTCACGAATTCGCGCAGCGCCGCGAACGAGATCAGCCCGAACAGGATGGTCATGCCGTAACGGCCGAAGAAGAAGGCGACCGTCATCAGCGCCACCATCACCCACCAGGCGTTGATGCGTTGCGTGAGGTTGACCAGCGTCGAACTGAGCGGCTTCGGCGCGCGCATCGAGAGGATGCCGGCGGTGACGCTGGCGGTGCTCAGCACCACGAAAAGGCCGATGATGAGAATGCTGATTTCGTGGCGCATCAATCGTCTCGGTCGGGGCGCGGATTGAGCGCCAGAAGCTCGGCGCGGGCGCGCTGGAGGAAGGCGCGCCGCTCTTCGCCCGGCCCCACAACGACGGGCGCGCCGAAGACGACGCGGCAAAGCAGCGGCACAGGCAGGAACTGGCCCTTGGGCAGCACGCGCGACATGTTCTCGATCCAGCAGGGGATCAGCTCGACGTCGGGCCGCGCCATCGACAGATTGTAGAGGCCGAAACGAAAAGGCAGCAGCTCGTCGCTGGTGTTGCGGGTACCTTCGGGGAAGATGATCAGCGAATGACCCTGGTCGAGCACGGAGAGCATGATCGAGATCGGGTGCTCCGCTTCGCTCGTCCAGGTCCGGCTGATCAGCACCGACGACAGCATGTCCTGCGCGATGAAGCGGCGGAGCCGCGACTTGCCCCAATATTCGGCGGCGGCGATCGCATGCGTCTTGGCGCGCTCCGTCTCGCTGAGGCAGGCCGAGAGCAGGATGAAATCGCCATGGCTGGTGTGGTTGGCGAAATAGATGCGCTGCCGGTCCGACGGCTCGCTGCCGCTCCAGATCGGCCGCACGCCGGTGACCGCCCATGCCATCGCCGAAAGGCCAACCGAGGTTACGGTCTGCAACAGCGTGTAGGTGCGCAGCGAAAGCTTGCTCATCTGGGCATCCAGAATCCGGCGGTGAGGAACGCGACGACGAAGACCGCGAAGGCGATCCGCTGCCTGGCCAGCAGGCGGCGTGTTCCGGCGATGCGCTCGTCGAGCGGACGCGTCGTCAGCGAAGCGGGCTTCAGCCGCATGCGGCTCAGTAGGTCGTCGACAGCGGCGCCTCCTGATATCTCGTCGCCATGCGTCGCCATCAGCCGGAACAGCAGCGCATCGAAGACGAGAAGCACCGAGAGCCCGAGCACCACCACCGCGCTCGCCGCCGCGACGAGCAACGCCAGCACCGCAAGCGGCGCTGTGAGCGCGCCGCGCGCCGAGGCGACCAGCGGCGCGATGCTGTCGCCGGCGATCACGATCGCGGCCGGCCATGCCGCCTGATTGACCAGCATGGCGGCGAAGGCGGCAGCCTTGCGCTGATAGGCGTCGTCGCTCATGCCGGCTCGTCCAGTCCGAGCTGAAGATGCACCGGCCGGCCGGAAGCGGCGAGCTGCTTGCGCGCCTGCGCCGGCGTGTGCGAGCGGCCGCTGGCGACCAGCCAGCGGGCGACGACCGTGGCGCTGCGCTGGAAGCCGAGCGCGCAGCAGACCAGCACGGTGCCCTGCAGGCGCGCCGGTTCGATCGCCGCCACCGCCTCGTCGAGCGTGTCGGCGGGTGGCGGCAGGAGATCGAGCATGGGAAAGCTGATCCAGCGGCCTGGCGCGTCGCCCGGCCGTTCCAGCTCGGCGGCAAGGTCGATCACCGTGCCGAAGCCGTGTGCTTCGGCAGCGTCGGGAAAGCGCCCGAGAAAGACACCGTCGGTGACGGCAACCACCGGCGGCAGCTTGCGTGTCCAGGCCCAGACATTGGTCCTGGCGCCCAGCCGGTATGGCCAGAGCAGGACGCGGCTTGCCGGGGACAGACGGCCGTCCGCCGTCTTCTGGAACACTTTTGGCCCAGCACCGGCATAGCCGAAAGCGACGATGGCCAGTGCCAGCGAAGGCCAAAAAAGCACAAGCGCAAGCGCCGAGAAGAAGGCGCCGATGGCCGCAGCGGCGAGCGCCAGGGCGGCGCCCAGTGCGTAGCAGAGCGAAAGGCGCCGCGCCTTGCCGTCAGCAGTCAGACGGAAGCCGGCGAAAGGCAGTTCGCCCGTCGCCGGAAACAGCCATAGCGCGAAGACACCGAGCAACGCGCCGGTCGGGATATCGATGAAATGGTGCTGCCAGGTTGTCAGCACCGAGGCGCCGATCAGGAAGCACCAAAAATGCCAGAGCGTGAGCAGGGGGCCGGAAAGGCGCTGGCGCCAATGATCCCAGATGATCACCAGAAGCGCGATATGCAGGGAAGGGGCCTGGTTGAACGGCTTGTCGAAGCCGCCGAGCACGGCAAACATGAAGCCGGGCAGGCCGGTCGTTGCCGGCCGCACGAAGGTGGCGGTCAGCGGAAACAGGATGAAGCAGGAGACGGCGACCACCTGCGCGGTGAGATAGCGGCCCGCCAGCCGGTTCACACGTTGTTTGCTGTCGTTGAGCAGAAGCGACAGGGCGTAGAACAGGTTGATCGACCAATAGGGCACGATCGTCCAGGCGAGGAACGGAACATGGTGTTCCCAGGAGAAGACGATGCTGCCGACTTGATTGCGTGTCGAGGCCAGCCAGTTGGCGAAGCCGTAGGTCGAATAGAAGAACGGCGCAAGGAATGCGAGCCACAGCGCCGCCCGAAGGGCGACACGTCCGTAGGGTTCGGCGGCTGCGGTGGCTGCGGTGGCTGAAAGTGGCGGGGGCTCGGCGCTGGCAGGCATGCGTGGGCGGTCCTAAACCCGCCTTGCCAGCGAGACGGTGAAGATACCCCATTGGTCGATGCGCTGGCCGAGCTTCTCGAAGCCAGCGGCTTCGACCAGTTGGTCCATCTCGGCTTGCGTGCGCCGCCGCATGATCCAGGCCTGGCCGCCCCGATGCGAAGTCAGGCTACGCGCGATCATTTCGAGCTGCGGGTGCCAGGGCTGGTTGGTGTAGATCAGCAGGCTGCCCGGCTGCATGGCGCGGGCCACGCCACCGAGCGAGCGGGCTATCAACGCATTGTCCGAAAAGAGCTCGTAGAGGCCGGAGACAATGGCAAGATCGGGCGCCGGGTTCAGCGCGGCGAGCCCGTCGCCGTCGAAGGCGTCGGCGCGGCGGAACGAGACGCTGGCCGGCAATTGCCGTTCGGCGATCAGGTTGCGGCCGAGCTCGACATTGAGGTCGGAATAGTCCTGCAGCCGCACGCTGGCCGGCTGCTCGGCGCTGTTGCCGATCGCATCGAGCACGTAGCGGCCGTGGCCGGCGGCGATGTCGATTATATGGCCTGGACGTCCGGCCGACTTCAGCGTTGCCAGCGCCGAACCGATCAGTTCCTCGAGGTTGAGCTTGCGCTGGCGGATGCCGCGCCAGCCGATGGCGTCGAGAAAGGTCCGATCGACCATGCGGCCGATAGGTCCGAGGCCACGCGCCTCGTTCTCGTAGACATAGTCCAGCGTCGAGCCGGAATCGAAGCCGGTGCCGACGCCGATCTTCATACCGCGCGAGAACCAGCTGCCGATGCGGATGAACGCGCGGCTCATCGCCCAATAGAGGCCTCTGGGCGACAGAAGATCGAGCGGCGAGGCAAGCCTGTCGGCCTCGTCGCGCGTGTAGCCGGCGATGTCCGCCTGCTTCAGGTCGACAGCTTCGGCCGGCCTCTGGAACTGCTCTTCGATAAACGGCCGGATCAGGTCGAGCGCCTTGGCGCGGTCGCGCTCGCCGAGCGTGTCGTGGAAGAAGCCCGGCAGCACATGCCGCTCCTTCACGCGGCTGCCGAGATTGACGAAGAACTCGTGCTGGGGGCCGTGCCGCACCACCCAATCGCTGCCGGACAAAAGAAGCTGCGTCGGCACGGTGATGGCGCGGGCGTCGGCGACGATGCGTGCCGCATGCTGGTAGAGCTCGACCAGGATGTTGGAGGCGATCGGCCTGGCGATCAGCGGATCGTTCTCGAACGACGCGATGCGCACCGGATCATGGGTGAGCAGGCTCGCCTTGACATAGGAATTGACGAAGAAGCGCCCCTTGATCTTCTGCCATAGCGCGATGCCTTCCTTGGCGAAGGGCACGTAGAGCTTGACCGAGAATGCCGGCGAGGCAAGCACCATGGCGCGCAGTTTCGGCGCATAGTCATGCACCCAGGCGGCGGCGAGCACGGCGCCGAAGGATTGCGCGATGAGCGCGATGTCCGATGCGCCAAAACCGTCCTTCGCGGAGATCTCGCGCATGAAACAGTCGATGTCGCGCACCAGCGCCGCGAAAGACGGCGCATAGCCGCGCTCGCCGGCGGAGCGGCCATTGCCGCGCGCGTCCCAGGCATAGAAGGCGTAATCCGGCATTCGCAATTCATCGACCAGATGCGCCATGCGGCCGCCATGCTCATGGCCGCGATGGAAAAGCACGACCGCGCCTTTGGCCCCGGCAGATGCGGCCGGCCAGAAACGGTAGAAAATCTCCGTGCCGTCATGGCTGTGGAAGCTGCGTTCCTGCGCCTGCCGCGTAAGGCTTTCCGCCGGCGCGGCGGCGATCTGTTCGTGAAGCATGCTGTTCCCCTCGGACGGCATGGCGAGCCTCGATGCTTAGCCGGTGTTGCCAGTAAGACCGGCACGTATCCGGTTTATGGCGGTCAGCAGCGACAGCGTAGCCATGGCTGGAAACACAAGCGGCGCGATGGCCGCGGGCCACAGCCCGAAGGCGCACAAGGCCGCTACCAAGCCGAGCCCAAGCGCCCGGTCGCTCTTGCCGAACGGGCCGGCATAGTTGCGTCCGATGCCTGCGGGGATGCCAAGCACGCCCGCGAATTCCGCGAGCATCGCGGCAATGCCAAAGGTAACGACACCCCATTGGTCGAATTGCGCAAAGGCGGCGAAGGGCAGGATGAGCGCCAGGTCGGAGACGACGTCGCATATCTCGTTCAGATACATGCCCACGGTGGAGGCCTGGCCATGCTCCCGCGCCAGCATGCCGTCCATCGCGTTGAGGGCCATGCGCACGAACATCACCAGGGGGATGAGCAGCACAAGCAGGCGCGAACCCGGCGCCGCCGCGATCGCTACGCCGGCCGCGATCGAGAAGGCGGCCGCCAGCAGGGTGATGAAATTGGCTGTCACGCCCATTGCTGCCAGCCGGCTGACAAGCGGTCGCAGCCTGTCCTGGAAGGCCGGCTTCAGCGCATAGAGCGTCGGCATTGCGTGATCCCCCGATCCACGGCACAAACTTTACCATGAGCAAGCTGAGAAGCGCTAGGTGCGGCAGAAAACACAGTGAATTTTCAGACGGTTGACGCCTTGCTGTGAATGCATCGCCTGAAACCGCAGCTTCGGCCCCGGGTAGCCGTTCACCCATTGCCGGATTCACTGGCGCTAACCATGAATGCACCAAATGCCTGCCATGACGATTTGCCGGCTTCTGGCGCAATGCTGCCCCTTGAATAATAAGCACGCTTATTATATGTATCGCTCATGGTTTCCGATGGCATCGACAGATTGGGATTCTTGATCCACGACGTGCAGCGCCTGATGCGCAAGCGCTTCGAGGCGCGCGCCAGCGGGTTGGGGCTTTCCTCGGCGCAATGGCGGCTGATGGTGCGCGTCGCCAAGGAAGAAGGCATCACGCAGGCGCGGTTGGCCGAACTGCTCGAAATCGAGCCGATCAGCGTCTCGCGCCTCGTCGACCGCATGGAGGAGGGCGGCTGGATCGAGCGCCGCCAGGACGCCACCGACCGGCGCGTGCGCATGATCTTCCCGACCGAGAAGGCGAGCGCTGCCTACGCAGATGTCAAAAGCCTTGCCGGCGAGGTCTATGAGGAGTCGCTGACCGGCGTTTCGCCTGAAGAGCGACGCATCCTGATCCGCGTGTTGGACACGATCGTGCAGAACCTGACGGACGGCGAGGCATCGTCCCTCGAAAAGATCAAGAGCAGGGAAGGGGCAGCGGCATGAGCGCAGCAGCCAAGCGGGAAGACGACAACGTCACCAAGCTGAACGCGCCGGCACAGCCGGTTGCTGAAGCGCCGGCGCAGCCGGCTTCCGCCCCGGTCGCCGTGGCTCCGGAGCCGCAGCCGGCGCCGGTCGCGCCGAAGAAGAAGCGCCGCCTCGGCCGCTTCCTGCTGATGGTCGCGCTGCCGCTGGCGCTGCTTGCCGGCGGCTCCTATGTCTGGGTGACGGGCGGCCGCTATCAGGAAACCGAGAACGCCAACCTGCAGCAGGCCAGGATTTCGGTCGCCTCCGACACGGCCGGCCGTATCGTCCAAGTCGGCATCGCCGACAACCAGCTGGTCAAGCAGGGCGACCTTCTCTTCGTCATCGATCCCGAGCCTTACAGGATTGCGCTCGCCCAGGCCGATGCGGCGGTCGCCGCCGCACGCCTCAATGTGGAGCAGCTGCGCGCCGCTCACAGCCAGGCGATGGCGCAGGAAAAGTCCGCCTCGAGTGAGGTCGACTATGCGCAGTCGCAATATGACCGCGCCGCCGATCTCGCCCAGAAGGGCATCAACGCCAAGTCCTCGCTCGATCAGGCCCGCAACGATCTCGACAAGGCCAAGCAGCAGCTGGCCGTCTCGCAGCAGGGCATCGTCAGCGCCAAGGCGGCGCTCGGCGGCAATCCCGAGATCGAGACCGACAAGCATCCGACCGTGATGGCCGCTTTGGCTGCGCGCGACAAGGCGGCCTATGATCTGGCGCAGACGACGGTGAAGGCGCCGGCCGACGGCGTCATCTACCAGGCGGCTTCCTTCAAGGTCGGCCAGTATGTTTCCGTCGGAACGCCGCTCTTCGCGCTGGTCGAGACCGGCGACACCTGGATCGACGCAAATTTCAAGGAAACCCAGCTCACCAACATGAAGCCGGGCCAGAAGGCCGAGATCGTCGTCGACACCTATCCGGGCCGCACCTTCGAGGCCACCGTCAAGGCGATCGGCGCCGGCACGGGCGCGGAATTCTCGCTGCTGCCCGCGCAAAACGCCACCGGCAACTGGGTCAAGGTCACGCAGCGCATTCCCGTGCGCCTGGAACTGACCGATCCCGACGCCAAGATGGCGCTGCGCACCGGCATGAGCGCGACCGTCACCGTCGACACCGGCGTGGCGCGCGGCCTGCCGTCGATCTTCGGCCATGCCACGGCAGGAGAGCACGCGCAGTAACAATACGCCCCCGTGAATGGGGGGCGGAGCAGGGGATTGGTGATGGGAGGAGTGAGAAGGATAAGAGTTTAAGATCGGCCGTTTGGCGGCGCGATCAAAACCGAAACCTTCGTCACGGACCCGTCGGTCCTCAGGTTTCCGGGCGGCAGGCATCCGCTCCAACAGAGACTTTCAGTCGATGTAACCCCCACATCGATAGTCGCGTCCCACCGCGATGAAGCTCTCTCAACGGAAGGCTTTGCCGCCCGGAAGCCTAGAGCCGGATGATTTCAGGTCTGTTCGACCTGAAATCTGAATCAGGCTCTAAATCAAAGAGATAGAGCATGATGTCGCCCGAAAACCGCATCACACTTTTCGGCATCATGCTCTAGTGTACACGGTTTTGTTACCTGCTGGAAGTTCAGCATCATGAGCACGCCCGAACCCTTCAAGGAAGTGCCGCATCGCGGGCTGATCACCGTCGCGCTGATGCTGGCGACAATCATGCAGGCGCTCGACACCACGATCGCCAATGTCGCGCTGCCGACCATGACCGGCGACCTCGGCGCTTCGCCAGACAACATCAACTGGGTGCTGACGTCCTATATCGTGGCGGCGGCGATCATGACGCCGGTCACCGGCTGGCTTGCCGACCGGCTCGGCCGCAAGGAGCTGTTCCTCGCCGCCGTCGTCGGATTCACCATCTTCTCCATGCTCTGCGGCCTTGCCTGGAGCCTCGAGACGATCGTGCTCTTCCGCCTGCTGCAGGGCGTGTTCGGCGCGGCCATCGTGCCGCTGTCACAGACCTTCCTGCTCGACATCAACCCGAAGGAGCGCCACGGCCAGGCGATGGCGATCTGGGGCGCCGGTATCATGCTTGGGCCGATCCTGGGGCCGACGCTCGGCGGCTGGCTGACGGAAAACTTCAACTGGCGCTGGGTGTTCTTCATCAACCTGCCGGTCGGCATTTTGGCCTTCCTCGGCATGGCCGCCTATCTGCCCGTCATCGCCAAGCGCGTGCGCGGCTTCGACTTCTTCGGCTTCGCCATGCTCTCGCTCGGCGTCGGCGCGCTGCAGCTCCTGCTCGATCGCGGCGGCGAGGTCGACTGGTTCAACTCGGCCGAGATCTGGATCGAGCTTGCTCTGTCGCTCACAGGCTTCTGGGTGTTCATCATCCATACGGTGACGGCAGAGCATCCCTTCATCGACCCAAAGATCTTCCTCGACCGCAATTTCGTGACCGGGCTGGGCTTCATCTTCGTCATGGGCGTGCTGATCCTGGCCTCGATGTCGCTGTTGCCGCCGATGCTGGCCAACATCTTCGGCTATCCGACCGTGACCATCGGCGTCGTGCTGGGGCCGCGCGGCATCGGCACGATGATCTCGATGCTGGTCGTCGGCCGCATCATGCACAGGTTCGATGCGAGGATCCTCGTCGCCATCGGTTTCCTGCTGACCGCGCAGTCGCTCTACACCATGGCAAGCTTCACCCCGCAGATGGACAATTGGCTGATCCTCACCTCGGGCGTCATCCAGGGTCTCGGCATGGGCATGGTGTTCGTGCCGCTGTCGACGGTCGCCTTCGCCACGCTCGATGCACGCTACCGCACGGACGCCACCTCATTGTTCAGCCTGGTGCGCAATCTGGGCTCGTCGATCGGCGTGTCGGTGGTCGCGGCCCTGATGGTGCGCAACACCCAGATCAACCACACCGAGCTTTCGGCCTTCATCAACCCGTACAACCCCAACCTATGGGCTGCCTCGCCGGCGGCCGCGAGCGGCAACGCCGCGGCGCTGTCGCAGGTCGACCGCGCGGTCAATGCGCAGGCGATGATGATCTCCTACATCAACGACTTCAAGATCCTGATGGTGATGACGCTGGCCGCAATCCCGTTCGTCATCCTGCTGCGCAAGCCCAAGGCCAGGCCGGCGGGCGGCGCGCCGGCGGCGCATATGGACTAGGACCACCACACCGGTTGGTCCTAGATCACGACCGGGACAGGCTGCATCGTTCCAGCGTTGAGCGGGTGAGTGAACGCGATGCAGAATCTGTCATTTCCCGTATTCGATCTCGGACAATTCGAAACCGCGAGCGCCGCGCGGAAGAAGGCGCTCGGCCGCGAGGTCGACCACATCTGTCGCAGCACCGGGTTCCTGGCGGTCAAGAACCACGGTGTTCCGCAAGCTGTGATCGACGCCGCCTGGTCGAAAGCGAAGGCTTTCTTCGACCTGCCGCCCGAGGAAAAGCAGCGCTCGAAAGCGACCTACAAGGGTTATCCCTACGGATATCTCGGCCCCGAGTTGGAGGCGCTGGCAAAATCCCGCAATGTCGACACGCCGCCGGACTTGAAGGAGAGCTTCAACGGCGGACCTCCCCGCGTGCCGCCGGGCATCAAGGACCCGGAGGCCCTGGCCTTCTGCTACGCCGAGACGATCTGGCCGGCTGAGCCCAAGGGCTTCGTCGAAGCTTGGAAGGCCTATTATGCGGCTCTCGAGGACCTTGCGCTGCGCATCATGCGGGTCTTCGCCACAGCGCTTGATTTGCCGGAAACTTATTTCGACGCCTTCCTCGACGCGCCGATCAGCGCGCTGAGAGCGCTGAACTATCCCGAGCAGCATGTCGCGCCGAAGCCCGGCCAGATCCGCGCCGGCGCTCATACCGACTATGGCAGCCTGACCATCCTGCTGCCGCAGCCAGGGTCGCGCGGGCTGCAGATCGTCACGCCGGGCGGCGAATGGGCTGAGGTGCCGCCGGTCCACGGCGCCTTCGTCATCAACATCGGCGACCTGATGGCGCGCTGGACCAACGATCGTTGGGTGTCCACCGTGCATCGTGTCGTCAACCCGCCGGCGCAGCAGGGCGGCAAGGAGCGCCGGCAATCGATGGCTTTCTTCCACCAGCCGAACTGGGACGCCGAGATTGCGGTTCTGGACGCATGCCTGGCCGAGGGAGAGGCGCCGAAATATGAGCCGGTCCGCTCCGGCCCCTATCTGATGGGCAAGTTCAAGGCGACGACGAAATAGGGCGGGGCCGACGCCTTATCGGCCCAGCACCAGCGCCCAGTAGCGCAGCGCCGGATCGCGGCCGTCGCGCACGTAAGCCAGCCCGAAGCGGCTGAAGTCCGGATCGAGCATGTTGCGGCGGTGTCCGTCCGAGTGCATCCAGATGTCGAACAGTTTTTGCAGGTCAAAGCGGCCCTCGGCGATGTTTTCGGCCGCGGCGCCCCGTACGCCATTGTCCTTCATGCGCGAGGCGAAATCCCTGCCCCAACTGGTGGTGTGGCTCATGCGTTCGCGCGATGCCATGTAGCCGGCCTGCTGCAGCGCCGCCTGTTCGAGCTGCGTGTCGGGAACTAGCGCCGGCAGCCCGGCGGTGGTGCGGATGCCGGCCAGCGTCGCCGTGGCGGACGAAGAGGCGCCGGCGCCTTCGCCGGTCGGCACGGACACGGTGCTGCAGGCGGCGATGCCGGCAAGTGCCGCCAGGCCTGCGGCCTTGATCAGCATGCGACGGTTCATAGCGGGGAGGGCGGTGGTCGAGATGCTCATCCGGCCTCTGATACCGCCGATCATGGCTTTTGCCGGGCAGGCGAGGAAAATCGTATCAAGCGGCGACTTTTCCCGGAAGATCGGTTATCATCCCGGCGTTCTTGAAAGTGGCAGCCATGGGCGGCCACCCAGGCGGTGACCGCCCCCGATATAAACGGAGGACGGTTATGGCCGGTTTTCATGTCATGACGGACGCGTACGGCGCGCATGTTCAGCCCACGGTGCGCCACATCTCGACCGCGGACCTTTGGGACGCGCTCAAGCTCGGCGCCGAGGATTTTTGGGCCAAGCCTTCGCATTACGTGTTCCTGTGCCTGATCTATCCGATCGTCGGCCTGATCCTGACGCAATGGAGCTCGGGCTCGAACGCCATCCAGCTCGTCTATCCGTTGATGTCCGGCTTCGCACTGATCGGTCCGTTCGCGGCCATCGGCCTCTATGAGATCAGCCGCCGGCGCGAGCTTGGCATGAGCAGCCGCTGGCACCATGCGCTGGACGTGCGCCATTCGCCGGCGCTGCCCTCGATCGCGGTCATCGGCATCCTGCTCTTCGCGCTGTTCCTGTTGTGGCTGTTTACCGCGCAGTCGCTCTACACCAGCCTGTTCGGCGCCGAGCCGCCCGCTTCGGTCGGCACTTTCGTGCGCGACGTGCTGACGACCGGCAAGGGCTGGACGCTGATCCTCGTCGGCAATGCCGTCGGCTTCGTTTTCGCCGCTGTCGTTCTAGGCACCACTGTCGTCGCCTTCCCGCTGCTGCTCGACCGCGACGTCGGCGCCGTCGCGGCGATCGAAACCTCGGCCCGCGTGGTGATGGCCAATCCGCTGACGATGGCCCTCTGGGGCCTGACGGTCGCCGTGCTGCTGGTGATCGGCTCGATTCCGCTATTTGCCGGGCTTGCCGTCGTCATGCCGATCCTCGGCCACGCGACCTGGCATCTCTACCGCAAGGTGGTCGAGCCGGAGCAGATCCGGCCGGTGCGCCGGCCGATGTAGGAGAGGGCTGCCTCCTTGTGTTGACGGCTATCTTTGCGCTTCGGTCGCCATCCTCAAGGCCAGCGCCGTCAGCACCGTGCCCATCATCCAGCGCTGGACGACCAGCCAGAACGGTCGTCCGGCAAGGAAATTCGCGATCGAGCCGGCGGTCACCGCGATGATGGCGTTGACAGTGAGGCTGATCGAGATCTGCGTCACGCCAAGCACCAGAAGCTGCGACAGAACATGGCCCTTCGCCGGATTGATGAACTGCGGCAGCAGCGACAGATAGAGCACCGCCACCTTCGGGTTGAGCAGGTTGGTCATCAGCCCCATGACGAAAAGCTTGCGCGGCCTGTCCCTGGGCAATTCGCGGACCTGGAAGGGCGAGCGTCCGCCGGGCTTGAGCGCCTGCCAGGCGAGCCACAACAGATAGAGCGCGCCGGCGAAGCGCAGCGCGTCGTAGGCAAAAGGCACGGCGAAGATCAGCGCGGTGATGCCGAAGGCAGCCGACACCACATAGAACAGGAAGCCCAGCGCCACGCCGCCGAGCGAGATCAGCCCGGCCTTTGGCCCTTGCGACAGCGAGCGCGAGATGAGGTAGATCATGTTCGGGCCGGGCGTGAGCACCATGCCCAGGCAGATCAGCGCGAAGGTCAGGTGGTTGGCGGCGTCGGGCATCGGGGTCTCCGCGAAAGCGCCAGAGGTGTGCGCTGCCTCGCAAGAAGCCGCAAGGGCTTGGCAATTGGCACCCGTTGCGCCAGCGAGGCGCCTTACCCGACCACCCGCAAATTCGACAACTCGTTCGCGATCTCCTTGAAGTTGTCGGAGAGCGTTGCGCCGGTGGCGTTCCAGAACAGTTTTGCCGGCTTGCTGGGATCGGTCGGATCCTTGCGGAAGCGGGAGTCGGAAGAGCATGCTTTCAGCGCAGCCATGGCCTTCTGGTCGCTTGAGCTGGTCGAGGACATGTCGAGCGCCACCGTCATAACCATGATGTTGCCGGCCTTTGCATTGTTGCACAGCTTCGCCATTTGCTCGTTCATCGCGGCGGTGTAGTTGCTCGACGAATAGTTGAACTGGCCGATCGCGCTCGACGTGCCGCCGAACAGGCGGGTGACCGAGGTGCCGTTATAGCCGACGCCGGTATAGCCATAGGCGGCATAGGTCGACTTGTTGCCGGCCGGGTCGGAACTGACCGTCGAATAGGTGTTCTCGCCATCGGTGAGCACGATGACCACCTTGTCGTTGCCGCGCTCGGTTTCCGGCCGCCCCTCGGTGAAGGGCGGCGCGCTGGAGACGGTGCGCCAGCCCCAGGCCATGCCTTCGGGCACATTGGTGTTGCCGTTGGGCTGCATCAGGTCGATCGCCGCCTTGATGGTTGCAAGCCCATCGGTCTGGGTGACATCGGTGAGCGGTGTGATCGGCGTGGTGGTGCAGCTGTAATTGGGGCCCGCGCCCGAACCGAGCGTCGGAGCATCGATCGGCCGCGGCTGAAAGTACTTGGCCATGTTCGACTGCCTGGTCTTGCCGGTGGCGCTCGACGGATCGTCGTTCCACCAGCTGTTCGCGGCGCCATAGGTCACCGGATCCGGCTCCCTGGGGTTCTGGGTCACCTTCCAATGGTTGCCGGGCTCGTCCGGCGCGAACATCGGCACGAACATAGTCGCGGGATCGCCGACACCGATACCGGTGTTGTTCGGGCCGCCCGAGGCCGGTGTGTCATCGACATTGTAAGGATAGGGACGGACCTCGACGCAGCCCTGCCAGCTGGCGAACGGACCGTAGGTGTCGTTGTAGTCATATTCCGTATGGCTATGCGAGCAGGTGTGGTTCGAGCGGTATGTATCGCAGACACTGCGCGCGCTGCCGACGATGCGCTCGTGGCTGGTCACCACCTTCATGTCTTGGTAGAGCTCGAAGCGGCTGAGAACCTCGTTTTCCTCGTCGCCCCAGCCGGTACCCTTCTTGTACCATATGCCGTTGATCTTCTGGGCATATTTGTCGGGCGCATTCAGCGTCGACCACTCGAAATTCTCATTGGCGACCGGCGACAGCCCATAGACATCCATCCACGGGGCGTTGTCGTTGTCCGGCCCGACATTGACCGAGGCCGCGAACGGCACGAGGCTGAACTGGACCGGCTTGTCGATCTGCTTGATCTGCGCTGCCTGCTGCGCCAGCGTGTCGACGAGCTGCTTGGCGGCCTGCTTGAGCAGGTCGATGCGCTTTTGCCCCGAGCCGGTACCGGGCGTTGTCATGGAGCCCGAGTTGTCGAGCACCATCGCCACTTCCAGCGTGTTCTTCAGCCGCACCTGGGAGTCCATGCCGATGTTGATGGGCTTTTTGGCATCGGCCTCGGAAGCGCCGACGAGCAGAGCCGACGATGGATAGAAATAGGGATGGTAGTTCAGCGTCGCGCTCATGGTGAGCAGGCCGCCGCCGGCCTGGTTGGTGGGCAGCGTGACGTTGAGCGCCACGTTGGCCGGGTCGATGCCGTTTAGATTGGCGTTAAAGAAGTCGACCGCATAGGCCCTGATCTGATCGTCCGTGGCGCCTTCGGCAAGCCGCCGCGCGGCGGCGAAATTGGCGGCATCGAGCGCGTTCAGCACCATCTGCTTCTGGCGGCTGAGCTCGCTGAAATCGACAGCTATTGCCACCGCCCCCATCAACGGCACCATGGCGACTGCCGTCACGAGGGCATAGTTGCCGCGGCGGTCACGGCAGAATCGATGCCAGAATTTGCGCATTTGCTCGAGCGGCCTCCGGTTGTGGTGCTCAACTGACGATGCGCAGGTTCGACAATTCGTTGCCGATCGCCTTGAAGTCGTCCGACAGCGTGGCGCCGGTCGAGTTCCAGAACAGCTTCGCGGGCTTGCTCGGGTCGGTCGGATCCCTGCGGAAACGCGAGTCCGACGCGCAGGTTTTCAAGGCTGCCATCTGCGCCGCCTCGGCGGTGTTGCTGGAATCGAGGTCGAGCGCGATGGTCATGACGATGACATTGGCGGCCTTGGCGTTGTCGCACAGCGTGGCCAAATGCTCGCTCATCGCCTTGGTGTAATTGGCGTTCGAATAATCGGTCTTGCTGACGCTGGAACTGGTGCCGAGGAACGGCCGGCCGTAGGTATAGGTGCTTCCGAACGGCTTCGATTGGCTGCTCGTGCCGGTGCCGTAGGCAAGATAGCCCAAAGCGGAATAAATCGCCTTGTTGCCGCCGAGATCGTTGCCACCGCTCCTGTAGTAGGTGCCCGAATACGTCTGGGCACTCACCGAATCCGGCGTGTAATAGGTATTGGCCCCGTCGGTCAGCACGATCAGCACCTTGTCGTTACCTCTTTGTGTTTCCGGCCGGCCTTCGGCGAAGGGCGCGGTGCTGGAAAGCGTCCGCCAGCCCCAGGCCATGCCTTCCGGCACATTGGTGGCGCCGACATCGACCATGGCGTCGATCGCGTTTTTGACCGTGGTGGCGCCGGCCGCGGTCGAAACGTCGGTCAGCGGCGTGATCGCGGTCGTGCTGCAACTGGTGTTTGGCCCGGCATTCGAGCCATAGGCGGGCGTCACCTTGGTGCCGTAGTTGAAATATTTGGGCATGAATTTCTGGCGCGTCGGATCGTCGGTGCTGGGCGTGACATCGAGATGCCAGTTGTTGTTTGCCGGCCGGGAATAGCCGTCCGTACGATCGGTTTCGTCGGGCGCGAACATCGGCACGAACAGCGTCGCCGGCGTCGAGGTCGAGGCGGCGGTGTCCTGAATGTTGTACGGATAGGGGCGCGATTCGACACAGCCGCTCCAGCTCGCGATCGGCGCATAAGTGTATGTCGCGTTGGATCTGCAGTTGCCATTGCTGTCGGTGGAGCTGCAGGCCGAGATCCGCTGCATCCATTTGTAGAGCGAAAACCGCGTCAGCGGCTTGTCCTTCTGGGCCGGATCCCAGTCCGTGCCACGCGCATACCAGATGCTGCCGACCTTCTCGACGTATCTCTGCGGCCAGGGCGAGTGGGACTGGTCCATCGTCGTCCAGTCGAAATTCTCGTGTTGGATGGGCGAGATGCCGTCTCGATCCATCCACGCAGCATCCTTGTTTGCCGCGCCGATATTGACCGAGGCGGCAAAGGGGACGAGGCTGAACTGGACCGGCTTCGAAATCTGCTTCATCAGCTGAGCCTGGCCGGACAACTGGTCGACGAGTTGCTTGGCCGCGCTCTTCAGAAGATCGAACCGCACCTGGTTCGAACCGTGCCCGAGTTCTGCCATCGAGCCCGAATTGTCGAGCACCAGCGACACTTCCAGCGTGTTCTTGAGGCGGATTTCGGACCTCGCTGAGAAGTTGACGGTGGTCTGGCCGGGTGTTCCACCAAGCAATGCGACTGCGGCCGGCAGGAAATAGGGCTGGTACTTCAGAGCGGCCTCGAGGACCAGCGTGCCGCCGCCAGCGTTGTTGTTCGGCAGGGTCACCGTCAGCGTCGTGTTCGCCGGAAGGACGTGCCTGAGATTGGCTTCGAAGAAGGTTTTGGCATAGGCCTTGGCATCGGCGTCGCTGGCGCCCGCGACGATCTGCTGTGCCGTCGCGATGCCGGCGGCGTCGAGCGCGTTCAGCGTCTCCTGCCGTTCCCGCACCAATTCGGTATAGTCGACGGCCAACGCAACGCCGCCCATCAGCGGTATCATTGTGATGACCGTCATCAAGGCGTAGTTACCCCGCCTGTCGCGAAAAAAATCGCGGATCATTGCATTTACCCCCGCCAAGGATCCGTGTCGATATAAGACTATGGTCGCAGTTGTTGTCGTACCATGGTCATAAATCGTTAAATTTCAGCTTGCGCGAAACCATCAAGAACGCACCGCCTTTTTGACGGCGCGTTAACCCTGCGCTTCCGGGCGAGCGAGATCGAGGCTCGGACTGTCGTGATCGGGAAAGCTGGTGACAGGATGAGGCGCTTCGGCTATGCGGGGCCGACTGCGGCGGTCTTCAGCGCGACGCATTCAAGATCAAAATCAGGGACACGGCATGGCGGATTCGCCCGACATCATCGCTTCGCTCGACGATCTGGCGGGGCGCTACGCGGCCATATTGTGTGACGTATGGGGCGTCGTTCACAACGGCGAATGGCACTTTCCGGCGGCCGCGGCCGCGCTTGCCCGGGCACGCGCGGCCAATGTGCCTGTCGTGCTGATCACCAATTCGCCACGCCGCAGCGCCGACGTCATTGCCCAGATGAAGGTGATCGGTGTTCCCGCCGACGCCTGTGACCGGGTCGTTACCTCGGGCGACGTGACGCGCGACTTGATCGCCGACGGTCCAAGGCGGATTTTCCATATCGGGCCGGAGCGCGATTTCACGCTCTATGACGGGCTCGATGTCGATCTTGTCGAGGACTTCGAGGCCTCGGGTGTCGTCTGCACCGGTCTCTATGACGATGAGGTCGAGAAGCCCGCCGACTATGCCGAACTGCTGCATCGGCTGCGCGCCCGCAACCTGCCTTTCATTTGCGCCAATCCGGATATCCTGGTGGAGCGCGGCGAGCGCACGATCTGGTGCGCCGGCGCGCTCGCGCGGGATTACGCGCAACTGGGCGGCCGCACACTGATTGCCGGCAAGCCATTCGCGCCGATCTATCATCTCGCCATGAAGGAGGTCGCCGAATTGCTTGGCCGCGCCGTCGAACGAAGCGAGGTTCTCGCCATCGGCGACGGCATGATGACCGATGTCAAGGGCGCGGCCGACAACGGCTTTGACGTGCTCTATGTCTCCGGCGGTATCCACGCGCGTGAGCATGGCGACGATCCCGCAAGGCTGGCGGCCTTTCTCGAAAAGCACGGCTACTGGCCGGTCGCCGTCATTCCGCGCCTGCAATAGATTGACAGTCTGGCCATGACGGGCGCCTCGACATGACGCAAGCCTTCAAACGTCTTTCCACAGCCGCGCCGCTGCCTGCGCATTTGCGCGGGGGCGTCGTGGCGATCGGCAATTTCGACGGCGTCCATCGCGGCCATCAGGCCGTTCTGGAGCGTGCTTTGGCTGAGGCCGGCCGCGATGGCGTGCCCGCCTTGGTGCTCACCTTCGAGCCGCATCCGCGCAAGGTGTTCCGGCCACAGGTGCCGCTCTTCGTGCTGACGCCGCCGCCGATGAAGGCGCGGCTGCTCGCCGGACTTGGCTTCGCCGCCTTGGTCGAGCAACCGTTCACGCGCGATTTCGCTTCGCTCTCCGCCGAGGCCTTCGTGACCGATGTTCTGGAGAAGAATCTCGGCATCCACCATGCCGTTACCGGCTTCGACTTTCATTTCGGCAAGGACCGCCAGGGCGGCCCGGCCTTCTTGATGGCGGCGGGAGAACGGCATGGCTTTGGCGTGACCCTCGTCGACGCCTTCCGCGATGAAGGCGCCGAAGTGGTCTCGTCTAGCCGCATCCGCGGACTGCTCGCCGAAGGCCAGGTGGAGGAGGCCGCCGGCCTGCTTGGCTATCGTTTCACCGTCGAGGCTGAGGTGATCGGCGGCCAGCAGCTTGGCCGCACGCTCGGTTTCCCGACCGCCAACATGCGGCTTTCGCCGGAAGCCGCCCTGAGGGAGGGGATCTACGCCGTTCGCTTCCGCCGTGCCGACGGCACGCTTCATGACGGCGTCGCCAGCTTCGGCCGCCGCCCGACCGTCGACGACGATGGCGCGCCGCTGCTCGAGACTTACGTCTTCGATTTTTCCGGCGATCTCTATGGCGAGGCCTGTGAGGTGTCGTTCTTCGGCTTCCTGCGGCCGGAACTCAAATTCGACGGCCTCGACGCGCTGGTGGCGCAGATGAAAACGGATGAGGCAGAGGCGAGGGCGCTGCTGGCGGGCGTGCGCCCGCTGTCGCAACTGGATAGCGAAATCGCGTTCTGATCGCCGTTTGCTTCTACCGCTTCAGGGCCAGCCCGATGGCGATGAAACTCCAGCCCTGGAAAACCAGGTCGATCGCCAGGAAGATGCCAAGCACCCAAAGGCTGTTGACCGGCCAGCCCATGGCGATCATCAGGCCGAGCAGAATGGTGATGATGCCGGCCGCGAGCAGCCATCCCCAGCCTTGTTCCGGCCGGTGACTGAAGGCCACCCAGGACCGCAAAAGTCCCGAGGCGATGAGCGCGATGGCCAGCAGCAGCGTCAGCACCGCCGAGGCGAGCAGCGGGTTGTCAAACGCGAAAAAGCCGGCGATGGCGTAGAGCAGGCCGCTCAGCAGCCAGTAGAAGAAACGTCCCCAGGTCTTGACCCCGAAGGCGTGGATGATCTCGATGATGCCAGCCATCAGCATCAGCCAGCCGACGACATACACCGAAGCGACGGTGGCGATGAACAGATTGCCGAAGGCGATGCCGCCGAATATCAGCAGCAGCACGCCGAGCGCCACGAACCATCCCCATTTGTCCCGCGTCTGGCCGATTGCGTCTCTGAGAGTGTCGCTTGGCAAAGTCATGGTTTCATCTCCCTCGAAAATTCACCACCGGTCGTGCGGTGAAAGGAAGCTAGACTGAATGGCGTTGTTCAGCAACACGGGCGGAGCCCGCGGGAGGCCGGGCGTGGCCGAGCCTAAGGCGCTCGTTCTCGCGCTGGCGCGACCTTGTCCGGGAACGGCGCAAGGGTGGCCTCCAGCGTCTCCCGACCAGCCAACTCCCAGCTTCGCGCCACGAATTCGCCGGCCTTCGCCTCGTAGGCGGTCCGGACCTCAGGCGAGGTGATCCATTCCCGCATGGCCTTTGCCCATCCTTCGGCATCGAGCGGGTCAAGGCAGAGTCCGAATGGACCGACCACTTCGGGGATGGCTCCGCCTGTCGAGGCGATCAGCGCCTTTCCGTAGGCCAGAGCCTCGACGGGCGGCAGTCCATATCCCTCATAGAGCGACGGGTACACGCAGAACGCGCTGTTTTGGTAGAGCAGGGACAATGTCCCGTCATCGACATTGTCGAGATGAACAAGGCTCTGGCCGTAGTCGGGATGGCTGTGAAGCTTCGCCAGGACCGCATCGACCATCCAGCCGCTGCGGCCGACGAAAACCAGCTTCATGCCGCTCTGCGCGACCGTTCCGTCCTGAACAAGGCGCCGCCAGACGTCCATGAGCAACGAATGGTTCTTGCGCGGCTCGATGGTGGAAACGAACAGGATGTAACGACCTGTCTCAAGTCCGTCTGGCAGGGAGCCGTCCGCGTGCGATATGCGCGCGCTGTCGCAGCCGAGCGGGATCAGTTTCAGGTCCGGCAGGTGAAGGCCGAGTCCGGCGGCATGCTCCTCCATATCGGCGGTGACGCGCTTCGACGTCAGGATGAAGCGGTCCGCCAACCCAATCGCCAAATTCACGTGATCCGTGAATCTCGCGACGTCATGAGGTTTGTACCATTCGGGATACTGGATCGGGATGATGTCGTTCAGCAGCACGATCAGCCGCGCGCCTGCCGAGCGGCAGGCGCGCGAAATGACCCCGATATCGGTGTGCGACCAATCATTGTTCATCAAAAGCAAATGGTCGCCGGGCTCCGGCTCGTATTTGTTGCCGGCCACCGTCCGCAGCGGCACGATCCGGACGCGCGAACCGTCGTCGCGAGCGACCAGCCGTCGCTCGTTGGGCTTCATCAGCCGGTTTTCGATCCGTTCAAGCAAGGGAACAAGACTGCTGTCCGGATTGTGCCGGGTGAATGCGCCGATTTCCGTTATCAGGATCCGGCGCGGTCTTATGATCGCCATCAGCGCCTGCCGCGCCCAGTTCGGCCATCGATCGTAAAACTGCACCTTGATGCGGGCAGGGTCCGGATAAAAATGCATATCGCATGAGATGTCTCCGGCGATGATTTCCGCCGCCAGTTGCGGCGAGACCTGCCTGAGGACCCGGTCGACCGGGTCGAACACCGTGAACGCCACATCGGAGGCCGTGAACGCGGCCGCGGCCGCGCTGTAATGCCGCTGCACGCGAACCAGGCCGACTGGAGGGCCGAGCCAGCGCGCCATGCTGGTGAGATCGACGACAAGCCGCATCAGCCGGGCCGCATCAATTCGGCCGCATCTTGGCAGGGCGCGCGATCATCCTGCGCCAGGCCAGTCGGGGCCCGAGCGCGAGCGTCCTGAACGAGGGAGCGCCGACAGCCGCGAGGAGCAGCAGCTTGCAGGTCGTGGCAAACGGTATCCCCGCCGTTCGCAGCAACAATTCGATGTCGCGTCTCTCCAGGCTCGAGATGCCGACCCCCGTGGCGGCGCGCCATGCCAGAAAGGTTCCGATGGCCTCTGCGGGTTGGCCGTTTGCGTCGAACGGCTCGGCGTGGGAGCGGCGCAACAGCGCCGACTGCCTGGCCAGCGCCGCGGCCGCCTTTTGCTGGTCCTCCTTGACGCGCGACACCTGTCCTGGATGCGAGCGCAATTTGACCAGCCGCGCATCCATATTGGCCAGCTTTCCCGCCTCGGAAAGCCGCAGCCACAGATCGTAGTCCTCCGCATAGGTGAATGCGCGACGGTAGCCTCCCACGCGCCGGACGGCCTCGGTCCGGAACATCACTGTCGGATGAAGCATGGGATTGTATCCGGCAAGGGCAGACCGCAACGGCTCGTTGCCGATTGGAACCTCTATTGGCCTCAACGGTTTTCCGTCCCGGTCGATCTGCAATCCCGCCGTGCCGAGCAACTGCAGATCTGCATCCGCGTCGAAGCGCGTCGCCTGCAGGCGCAACCTGTCCGGCAGCGAGATGTCGTCGCCATCCATACGCGCCACAAGAGGGGCCCCCGCCAGCGCAATTCCCATATTGAGCGCGTCGACGATGCCTTTGCCGCGATTGGCGACAACCTTGACGCGGCCGTCGCCCTCGCCGAGCGATGTCGCGATCGCGGCGCTGTCGTCCGAGGAGCCATCGTCGACGACGATGACTTCGATGTCAGTCAGATCCTGGTCCAGAATGCTCTGCAAGGCTTCGCCGATGTAGGGCGCGCCGTCTCTCACCGGAATGATCACACTTACTGTCGGCAAGAGAACGTCCTTGCAATGATCGGGCGCGACCGAATGACCATTGAATCGGCCAGGTTGAGCACGGGATGTTTGCGGTCTGGATTCAAGGTTCCATCGCAAAGTTCGATCACTGTGTCGACTGCCAATCTCATTGTTGCGGCGATCTGGGCAGGGCCTGGAGGGCGGGTTCCAGCAAGCGTAAAACTGCCTCGCGCTTTTTCGCCTTCAACGAGAGATCACCGTCGAGGCCGACTTCGTGCAGCCAGCTTCCCCGCCATTCGCAATAGGCCTGCCTGAGTTCAACTCCGGGCAAGGCCGCGAATGCCGTTATCGGCCGTTGCGGCAGCGCGTTCGGGTCCACATCCCGATAGAGCACCTCCCAGTTGGCCCCGCCGGTATCGAGGCCGGCGAACCAGTCGAGCCCGAAATCGAGGGGCTTGCGGGCGACGGCGTCGAAGCAGAAGAAACAATAGCCCGCCCACAAATACCAGCGAGCCCCCGCTCGGCGCAGGTCGCCGTAGAACGCCACATCTTGAAGAGGCGCGAAGGGGTCGCATGGCTGTGCCGGGAAGAGATCCTGGTCCAGAAATCCGAATGCGGCCGGTGCCGCGGGTTTCAGAACATTGTGCCACATCCAATTGAGCGCCGCGGCATGGGATCGGCTCGGGTTTTTCACGGTCCACGGATTGGCCGGCAGCCTGACATAGGAGGTGCCGTAGGCCGCGCATACCTGCCTGTTCTCGTCCGCGGCAGCTTCGCTGATGCTGTTGTCGGCCACGATGTGGAGGTCGTGACGGACAAATCCCCTGATCAGCCGCACCTGCAGATCGAGGGATTGGGCATCGCCGAAGGCGATGGTGAGCAGCACGTCGCGACCCCGAGCGGCATCGCGAGTGCCCTGGATGTCGCAAGCCTCGGCCGGCAGGCTCAGGAACCTCCGGTCGATCTTCCGGTAACGGGCGGTCTTGATGGCATGTGTCAGCGGCTGCACTCTCAGCCATTGCCGCCAGTTGTATTCGCGCAGGGCCTTTGGCACAGGTATGGCAGCTCTCAGGCGAAGCCGGCTTGGCAGCCATAATTAATGCATGAAATCTTCATAATCGCGATCCGGTCGATTTTTTTCGGAAAGCCCCAACGCCACAGCATCCAAGTCTCTTGATAACCTGCTATATACAGCATATGCGTCTTTTCAACACGACCAACATTTGAGCGCCCGGCGTGTTTGTTTGAATGGGGAAGCCTGGGGCGCACCCGGAGTCTCTCTCCGTCGATCTTGGGGGTGGGCGGCGCTCCGGAACATGTGATGAGAATCTGCTGTGCAATCTCTGGCCTCTTCATGAACGGGGGCCTGCAGAGGGATTGTCTGAATATCAGCGACCGACTGGTCGCGCGCGGCCATAGCGTGACGATCCTGACGACGCGGCAGGTCGGTCATGTCGAGAGTTCGGCGACGATAAAAGTCCATCCGGCACGGGTTCTTTCCAACCCGGGCACCGAATTTGCGCTGGGAAAGACGCTGCTGACGGCCAGGCGGGATTTCGATTGCGTGGTCGGTTTCAACAAGATGGCTGGCCTGGACATCTACTATGCCGGCGACCCGCCCTATTTTGCCTCGAAGCTCGGCTGGTGGCGGCCGTTTTCGCCTCGCTTCATTCGCCAGCAAAAACTCGAATCGATGATTTTTGCCCCCGGTAGCGCCGTGCAGATCATTGCGCTCAGCGAGCACCAGGCAGCGCTTTACCGCGACTTCTGGCGAACCGAGGAATCGCGGATCCATGTTGTCGGACCGACGCTCGATCCGAAACGCCGCCGACCGGAATTGCTGGCCGGCGACCGCAATGAAATCCGCGATAGGTTCGGGCTTCCCCGCCAGGCCGTCATTGCCTTGAGCATCGCCAACAGAATGAAGGTGAAGGGTCTCGACCGGGCGGTGAAGGCCCTGCAGCCGTTCCCGGACATCCATTGGCTGGTTGCCGGTCTTCGCAAAAACAGCGAGGAGGAAAACCGGCTTCGCAGCCTGGTTGCCAAGTCCGGCATGTCGCACCGGGTCATTCTGCTGGGGATCCAGGAGGACATCCCGGCGGTTGTGGTCGCGAGCGATTTCATGCTGCACCCGGCGCGCCTGGAAAATACCGGCACGGTGATTCTCGAGGCGCTCGCAAATGGCCTGCCCGTCATTGCGTCGGCCGCCTGCGGATATGCAAAATATGTCGAGGCCAGCGGGGCGGGACTGGTTGTGGCCAATCACGACGATCCCGAAATCTGGCGACGAGCGGTCCGGAAAGCCGGCGACACGGCAGTACTCGTGCAATGGCATCAGGCGGCCCTTGCCTACGGCTCTTCAAACCCGCTTACCGGGGGGCTGGAAGCGGCCTGCGATCTGATAGACGGCTTGCGCCGCAACCGGCGTGTTGGCTAGTTGGCCTTTCAGTCCGATGTTGCGATTTTAATGCATGTCGCCCAGAAGTGTGCGCGGTTCTGGGACAACGACATGCATCAGAACAAAGAACTTAAACCGCGTCGCCTGAACCCGGCTCAGCGCGATGCGGTTTAAGTCAAATTTTACCGAACGCACGGCATGGCTTGAGCGTCGGCGGATGGTCTCGCCGGCGCGTTTCGCGTAAGGGGTCACGATGCGTATTGTCGGGACGATTCCGCTGGCCGTCGCCACAGGTCTGTTCACCGCGCCTGTCGCCCAGGCGGGCGAGGGCAGTTGGATATCCGGCGAATGGTACCTGACGCTCGGCGCCACCGGCCTCGTCGCGCCGAATTTCGAGGGCGGCAAGAAATATATGCTCAGCGCCCAGCCGATCATCTCGCTTGGCAAGATCGGTCCCGAGGCGCGTTTCACCTCGCGCAACGACAACATCTCGCTGGCGCTGATCGACGACGGTTCCGTTCGCGCCGGTCTGACCGGCAAGTTCATTTTCTCGCGCGACAGCAAGGACGAGCTTAAGGGGCTCGATCCCGTGCGCTTCGGCGGTGAGGCGGGCGGCTTCTTCGAATTCTATCCGCTGGATTGGGTGAGGGCCCGGGCCGAATTGCGCCACGGCATTCGTGCCCATAACGGCTTCGTCGCCGACATCGCGGCGGACGCCTTCTATGACATCACGCCGACGGTCCGCATTTCCGGCGGTCCGCGCGTCTCCTTCGCGTCATCCAACTATTTCGACGCCTATTACGGCGTCAACTCCAAGGAAGCGGCGGCTTCGGGCCTGAGCGAATACCATCCGGGGGGCGGTGTGAAATCGGCGGGCCTCGGCGGCGCGATCACCTGGAAGGTGACCGAGCCGATGACGGCCAGCGTCTTCACCGAATATTCGCGCCTGATGGGGCCGGCTGCCGATTCCAGCCTGGTCAAGGAACGCGGCGACCGCAACCAATGGACCTTCGGTGTCTCGACCACTTACCGCTTCAATTTCACCATGTAGGCCGCGAAACCGGCTTCATGCCTTGAATTCCGCGCTTTATTCCTGCCGCGCCATCCGCTAAAAGCCACGCCATGATGAGCTTTTCGCGCCTTTTCGCGATCGCGATACGAATTACGGGCCCGGTGTTCCGGGCGGCCTGAGCGTCGCTGGAGCCGCCGGGAGTTTTCGCGCGCGCCCCTCGCGCTTTTTCAAGAAAATCAACGCATATCGCCCAAAAGTGGGCTCCGGTTTTGGGAAAGCGATATGCGTCAGCTAAGACTTCAACGCCCGGGCATTCCGCTCCCGGGCAACGCAGATGGCAGATCAATGACCGATACCCCAATGACCGACGCTGTTGAAACGATCGACTATTCCAAGACGCTTTATCTGCCGCAGACGGATTTCCCTATGCGCGCCGGCCTGCCCGAGAAGGAGCCCGGCTTGGTCAAGCGCTGGCAGGACATGGACCTTTACAGGAAGCTGCGCGAGGAGGCCGCCGGCCGCGAGAAATTCGTGCTGCATGACGGTCCGCCCTACGCCAATGGCAACATCCATATCGGCCATGCGCTGAACAAGATCCTCAAGGACGTCATCAACCGCTCGTTCCAGATGCGCGGCTACGACGCCAACTACGTGCCGGGCTGGGACTGCCACGGCCTGCCGATCGAGTGGAAGATCGAGGAGCAGTATCGCGCCAAGGGCAAGAACAAGGACGAGGTGCCGGTCAACGAGTTCCGCAGGGAATGCCGCGACTTCGCGGCCGATTGGATCAAGGTGCAGGGTTCAGAGTTCCAGCGCCTGGGCGTCATCGGCGATTTCGACAACCCCTACACGACGATGGCGTACCATGCCGAGGCGCGCATCGCCGGCGAGCTGCTGAAATTCGCCATGTCGGGGCAGCTCTACCGCGGCTCGAAGCCTGTCATGTGGAGCGTGGTCGAGCGCACCGCGCTTGCCGAGGCCGAAGTCGAGTACCAGGACTATGAGAGCGACACGATCTGGGTGAAGTTCCCGGTCGCGAGCCTCGCCCAGCCGGTCGTCGGCGCGGCGCCGGCGCTGGACGACACCGCGCTCGATCTGGTCGAGGCGCATGTCGTCATCTGGACGACCACGCCCTGGACCATCCCCGGCAACCGTGCCGTCAGCTATTCGCCGCGCATCGCCTATGGCCTCTATGAGGTGACGGCGGCCGAGAACGCCTTCGGTCCGCAGCCCGGCGAGAAGCTGATCTTCGCCGACGCGCTGGCCGAGGACTGCGCCGCCAAGGTTAAGGTCACGTTGAACAGGCTTCACAGCGTCTCGGCCGAACAGCTTGGGAAGCTTACGCTTTCGCATCCTTTCCAGGGTCTCGGCGGCGGCTATGAGTTCCCGGTGCCGATGGTTGCCGGCGAGCATGTCACCGATGACGCCGGCACCGGCTTCGTCCACACCGCGCCCGGCCATGGCCGCGAGGACTTCGACGCGTGGATGGAGGCGGCCGCCGACCTTCGGGCGCGCGGCGTCGACACCACGATCCCGTTCACGGTCGACGACGCCGGCTTCTTCACCAAGGACGCGCCGGGCTTCGGCCCGGGACGCGAAGGCGGCGCCGCGCGTGTCATCGACGACAACGGCAAGAAGGGCAACGCCAACCAGGCGGTCATCGATGAGTTGATCAAGCGCAATGCGCTCTTCGCGCGCGGCCGGCTGAAGCACAGCTATCCGCATTCCTGGCGCTCGAAGAAGCCGGTCATCTTCCGCAACACGCCGCAATGGTTCGTCTATATGGACAAGGATCTCGGCGATGGCACGACGCTGCGCAGTCGCGCGCTGAAGGCGATCGACGACACGCGCTTCGTGCCGGCGGCCGGCCAGAACCGCATCCGCGCCATGATCGAGGAGCGCCCGGACTGGGTTCTTTCGCGCCAGCGCGCCTGGGGCGTGCCGATCGCCGTCTTCGCCGACGAGGACGGCAATGTGCTGAAGGACGAGGCCGTCAACCAGCGCATCATGGAGGCATTCGAGAAGGAGGGCGCCGACGCCTGGTTCGCCGACGGCGCCAAGGAACGTTTCCTCGGCAATCACGATGCCTCGAAATGGCACCAGGTGATGGACATCCTGGACGTTTGGTTCGATTCCGGCTCGACCCATGTCTTCACGCTGGAAGACCGTCCGGACCTCAAATGGCCGGCCGACGTCTATCTCGAGGGCTCCGACCAGCATCGCGGCTGGTTCCATTCCTCGCTGCTCGAAAGCTGCGGCACAAGGGGCAGGGCGCCTTATGAGGCGGTCATCACCCATGGCTTCACCATGGATGAGGAAGGCCGCAAGATGTCGAAATCGCTCGGCAACACGGTGGTGCCGCAGGACGTGATAAAGCAGTCTGGCGCCGATATCCTGCGGCTCTGGGTGGTGACGACCGATTATTGGGAAGACCAGCGACTCGGCAAGAACGTGCTGCAGACCAATATCGACGCCTATCGCAAGCTCAGGAACACCATCCGCTGGATGCTGGGCACGCTCGCCCATGACGACGGCAAGGACGTGCCGGTCGAGGCCATGCCGGAGCTGGAGCGGCTGATGCTGCACCGGCTTTCCGAGTTGGACGAAGTGGTGCGCCAGGGCTACGACGCGTTCGAGTTCAAGCGCATAACCCGCGCGCTGCTCGACTTCATGGTGGTCGAGCTTTCGGCATTCTATTTCGATATCCGCAAGGACGCGCTTTATTGTGACGGGCCGTCGAGCCTGCGCCGCCGCGCGGCCGTCCAGGTGGTGCGCCATCTCTTCGAATGCCTGGTGAAATGGCTGGCGCCGATGCTGCCCTTCACCACCGAGGAAGCCTGGCTCGACCGTCATCCGGAAGCCGTCTCGGTGCATCTCGACCAGTTCCCGGCGATCCCGCAGAACTGGCGCAACGAGGCGCTGGCCGAGAAATGGCGCAAGGTGAGGCAGGTGCGCCGTGTCGTCACCGGCGCGCTGGAGATCGCGCGCGCCGAGAAGCTGATCGGCTCGTCGCTGGAGGCCGTGCCGGTGGTGACGCTGGACGACGCCGCGCTGGAAGCGGCAATCGCCGATGTCGACATGGCCGAGATGGCGATCACCAGCAACCTCGTCATCAAGCATGGCAAGGCGCCGGAGGGCGCCTTCACGCTCGACGACGTCAAGGGCGTGGCGGTGGTGGTGGAGAAAGCCGAGGATCGCGGCCTCACCAAATGCGCGCGCTCATGGCGCTATACCGCCGATGTCGGGCAGGATCCTGAATTCCCGGATGTTTCGGCTCGTGACGCCGCTGTGCTGCACGAGCTCAAGGCGCTCGGGCGCTTATAAGCCGGTGCAAAACTGCGACGCCGGGCGGCCCATATCCGCCCGTGCGTTGCCCTTAATAAGTGGTTGAGGTAAACACGCGACACTCCGGCAGACAAATTGTCGCCGGATTTCCATCGCAAGTGCGGGGAAGAAGGGGACCGTGCCCTTGGCCGGTGGCGACCGAAAGGCAGTTAGAGTGGGACTTTTTGGCATGACCGACAGAACGTTCGCGCGCGCCGCGCTGGTGGCGCCGCTTGTGGTATCGGCCATCGCCTTGTCGGGCTGTATGAGCTCGCCAACCTACGGAACCGACAAGACGGCTGCCGCGCAGCTCTTCGACGACGTTTCGGGCGCTGCCTCGATCACACCGAAGCGTCGCACTCCGATCGACTACAAGCCGCGCCCTGACCTGGTGAAACCCGCGCCGGGGCAGAAGCAGAACCTGCCGCCGCCGCAGGAAAGCATCGAGACGGCGAGCACCGAGTGGCCCGAATCGCCGGAGGCCCGCCGCGCCCGCATCCGTGCCGACGCCACCGCGCATCAGAACGATCCGAATTATCAGCCGGAAGCCGTCGAGGATGTCCAGACCGATCCGGAAGCGGTGAAGAAGGCGATGGCGGAGTCCGGTTCCAGCCATCCGCCGCGCTGGTCGCCCGAAGATTCCAGCGCCACGCGCACCGCCGAGATCCAGCGCAGGCTTGCCGAACAGAAGCAAGGCAACCCGAACGTGCGCAAATATCTGAGCGAGCCGCCGCTGGCCTATCGCCAGGCCGCCGACACCGCGCCGCAGAACGAGCTCGGCGAGGACGAGTACAAGAAGGAGCGCCGGCTGAAGGCGCAGGCCGAAGGCAAGAAGGGCGGATGGTTCGATTGGCTGGGGCTGTAAGTAGCGAATAGACCACTACTCACTAGTTTCATTCACCATTCACTGCCATTTCGCTTCCCGCGGAAAAAGTCCTTGAGGATGAGGGCGGCGGCGCTCTCGCCCATTCCGGGATAGATGTCCGGCGCGTGGTGGCAGATGGGCGACGCGAAGAAGCGCGTGCCGTTCACCACCGCGCCGCCTTTCTCGTCGGCGGCGCCGAAATAGAGCCGCCGCAGCCTGGCGAAGGAGATGGCGCCGGCGCACATCGCGCAGGGCTCCAGCGTCACATAAAGGTCGTGGCCGGTGAGCCGCTCGCTGGCGAGCTTCCGGCAGGCCTCGCGGATCACCAGCATCTCGGCATGCGCCGTCGGATCAGCAAGCTCGCGGGTTCGGTTGCCGGCTTTCGCGATCACCGTGTTGCCGCTGACGATCACCGCGCCGACCGGCACTTCGCCGCGGCCGGCAGCCGCCTCGGCCTCTTCAAGCGCCAAGGCCATGAAATCCGGTCGTTTCAAGCGGTTTCCATCCCGATTACTCCTCGCCACCCGAGAATGATCCTGTTATCTAGCGCGAGACCCTGAAAACCGGAATCGGTTTTTGCCGCGCCGCCGGATGCGCAAATCAAGATGACACTGCCTGCGTTGGGCGTCCGAAAGGGCGCGCGGCGCTGTAGCAGGCAAAGACGAGCAAAGTAATGGACGACGATAAGAAATCTCCACGCGGGCCGCGCAAGGGCGGCTCGAAACCGGCGGGCCCGCGCGGCGGCAAGCCGGCTTACGGCGCCAAGAAGCCGTCCCCAAAACGGGAGCGGCCTATGGCTGCCGAAGGCGAGCGCAACTTCAAGCGTTACCAGCCGCGTGAGATGGGGCCGCGTGAAGCGGGCGAGGGCGCGGAACGTGGCGACCGGCCGTTCCGCAAAGGTCCGCCGCGTGACGGTAGGCCCTTCGATAAGCGCGAAGGCCGCAAGCCCTTTGCGCCACGCGGTGACCGGCCGATGGCCGAAGGCGAGCGCCCGGCCCGCGATTTCAAGCGCAGCTACAAGCCGCGTGACACAGGTGAGGGCGCGGAGCGCGGCGACCGGTCGTTCCGCAAAGGCCCGCCGCGCGACGGCAAGCCCTTCGAGAAGCGCGAAGGCCGCAAGCCCTATACGCCACGCGGTGACCGGCCGGTGGCCGCTGAAGGCGAGCGTGGCGAACGCCGTTTCGGCCGTCCCAAGCGCGACTTCGGCGATCGCCCGGCACGCGACTTTGCCAACCGGCCGAAGCGCGACTTCAGCGATCGTCCGCGCGGCGCGGGAAAGCCTGAGGGCGGCTTCAAGCCGCGCCCGCGTCCTTCGGAAGCCGCGCCGGAGGCGGGCGAGCGCATCGCCAAGCGGCTGGCGCGTGCCGGCATCGCCTCACGCCGCGACGCCGAGGAACTGATCGCGGCCGGCCGCGTCAAGGTCAACGGCAAGGTGCTGGATTCGCCGGCCTTCAACGTCAGAGCCACCGACGTCATCCATCTCGACGGTACCGAGATCCCGCCGATTGAGCGCACGCGCCTGTTCCTGTTCCACAAGCCGGCGGGCGTCGTCACCACCAACCGCGATCCGGAAGGCCGCAAGACAGTCTTCGACGTGCTGCCGCCCGACCTGCCGCGGCTGATGACGATCGGCCGCCTCGACATCAACACCGAAGGCCTGCTGCTACTCACCAATGACGGCGGGTTGTCGCGCGTGCTCGAGTTGCCGGCCACCGGCTGGCTGCGGCGCTATCGAGCGCGCGTCCACGGCAAGGTCGAGGAGAGCGCGCTCGCCGGCTTGCGTGAGGGCATCGCCGTCGACGGCGTGTTCTATGGTTCGATCGAGGCCTCGCTTGACCGCGAGCAGGGCACCAACGCATGGCTGACGCTTGGCCTGCGCGAAGGCAAGAACCGGGAGGTGAAGAACATCCTTGGCGCGCTTGGCCTCGATGTGACGCGCCTGATCCGCATCTCCTACGGCCCCTTCCAGTTGGAAGATCTGCCCGAGGGCCATGTGCTGGAGATCAAGGGCCGGGTGCTGCGCGAGCAGCTTGGCGAGCGGCTGATCGAGGAATCCGGCGCAAATTTCGATGCCGAGATCCAGAAGCCTTTCTCCAACAAGCCGGTGCGCGGCGGCGGTCCGCGCCGCGAAGAAGCCGACCGGCCGAAATTCACGCGCGACGGCGACCGCCGGCCGATCGGCGAGGGTGGGCTGATCAAGGCGCGCAAGCGCCGTGAGGACAGCCGCGACGAGGCGCTGAGCAAGCTCTCGACCAAACCGGACAGGGCATTTGGCGAGCGAGGCGCGAAATCCGATCGCGGCGGCTTCGGCGACAAGCCGCGCGGCGGGTTTGGCGACAAGCCGCGCGGCAAGAAATCCGAGCGCGAGCAGCGGCCGATCGAGCCGCCGGGCCAGCGCAAAGCCAATGTCTGGATGGCGCCGGGCGCCCGGCCGATCGGCAAGGGCAGGGCGGAAGCCGACGCCGCCAGGGCTGCCGAGGCGAAGGCGCGCAAGGCGCCGTTCAAACCGGGCGGCAAGGGCAAGCCGGGCGCGAAGCCGTTCGACAAGCCCCGTGGCGAGCGCCCCGAAGGCGATGGCGGCAACAGGCCGCGTGGTCCGAAGAGGGGCGGCGATGCGGATCGTCGGCGGTGAGTTCCGCGGGCGTCCGCTGGCGACGCCGAAAAGCAATGCCATTCGCCCCACCACCGACCGCACCCGCGAGGCGGTGTTCAACGTCCTGGCGCATCGCTACGCCGACAAGCTGGAGGGCGGCAGAGTTCTCGACCTCTTCGCCGGCACGGGCGCGCTCGGGCTGGAGGCTTTGTCGCGCGGCGCCTCCTACTGCGTCTTCATCGAGGAATCGACCGCGGGGCGCGGCCTGATCCGCGAGAACGTCGAGGCCTATGGCCTCACCGGCCGCACCAAAATCTTCCGCCGCGACGCCACGCATCTCGGCGAAGCCGGCACGATCTCGCCCTTTGGCCTGATCTTCGCCGATCCGCCCTATGGCAAAGGTCTCGGCGAACGGGCGCTGCGCTCCGCCAAGGATGGCGGCTGGCTTCTGCCCGGTGCGCTCTGCGTCGTCGAGGAGGCGGCATCGGCGCCGTTCGAGCCGGGCGCCGGTTTTTCGGTGATCGACGAGCGCAATTACGGCGAAACGGTCATCCGGTTCATCAAGGCCGGCTAGCTTGTTCTAACCGCGCCTCGAAAATGCCGAACAAATCACTTTGCCTCGCCAGCGAACCTTGCCTATCGTCGCGCAACCGGGACCGGAGAACTTGATGACACCTACGCGGATTGCGCTGCGCGCGGCGCTCCTTGTCGGCACGCTGGCGATGGTGGCGTCGGCTCCTGCTCGTGCGGCCGACGATGGCGACGTCAAGGACTTCCTCCTCGACAACGGCATGGAGGTGGTCGTGATCCCGGACCACCGCGCGCCGATCGTCACGCACATGGTCTGGTACATGATCGGCAGCGCCGACGAGCCCGCTGGCAAATCCGGCATCGCGCATTTCTTCGAGCATCTGATGTTCAAGGCCACGACCAACCACGCCGCCGGCGAGTTCGACCGCGCCGTGTCCGAGATCGGCGGCTCCAACAACGCCTTCACCTCCTACGATTACACCGCCTTCCACGAGACGGTGCCGCCCTCGGCGCTGGAACAGATGATGGGCTTCGAGGCCGATCGCATGCGCAACCTGATCCTGACCGACGACGTCATCAAGACCGAACGCGACGTTATCCTGGAGGAGCGCCGCTCGCGCATCGACAGCAACCCGCAGGCGGTTCTCGACGAGGAGGTCGATGCGACGCTCTGGCAGAACCAGCCCTACCGCATTCCCGTGATCGGCTGGATGCAGGAAATGGAGCAGTTGAACCGTCCGGACGCAAAAGCCTTCTACGACAATTACTACCGGCCCAACAACGCGGTGTTGATCGTAGCGGGCGACGTCGAGCCGGATGCCGTCAAGGCGATGGCCGAGCGTACCTATGGCAAGGTCGCGCGCGGTCCGGATCTGCGGCCGCGCATCCGACCGGTCGAGCCGGACCAGAACACCAGACGCACCGTGACGCTGACCGACGCGCGCGTCTCGGTGCCGAGTTTTTCGACGCAATGGGTCGTGCCGTCCTATCATACGGCCAAGCCCGGCGAGGCGGAGGCGCTCGACCTGCTGGCCGAGATCCTCGGCGGCGGCAACCGCAGCCGGCTGTACCAGGAACTCGTCGTCAAGCAGGGGATCGCCTCCGACGCGGCCGCCTATTTCCAGGGCACGATGCTCGACGACACCAACTTCACGGTGTACGGCGCGCCGCGCGGCGACGCCAAGCTTGCCGATGTCGAGGCGGCGGTCGACGCCGAGATCGCCCGCATCGTCAAGGACGGCGTGAGCGACGATGAGCTGGAGCGGGCCAAGACCCGCTATGTGCGCTCCATGATCTTTGCCCGCGACAAGCAGGACGACATGGCCAACATGTATGGCTCGACGATTGCAACCGGCGGCAACGTCAAGGACGTTCAGGAATGGCCGGACCGTATCCGCAAGGTCACCGCCGACGAGGTCAAGGCGGTCGCTGCCCGCTACCTGGTACTCGAGCATTCGACCACCGGCTATCTCTTGCCGCAGCAACAGGCGGGGAATTGATGATGAGCATGGCACTTAGCCACACGAGCACCCTTCCTTCTCCCGCAAGGGAAGAAGGTGGGCGCATCTATCGCGTTGTCGCCACGCTTTGCTTTGCCCTGTTCTTCCTGCTTTTGCCCGCGCTTGCGGCCCGCGCGGAGATGAACATCCAGGAGGTGAAGTCGAAGAAGGGCATCACGGCCTGGCTGGTGGAGGACCATTCTATCCCGCTGATCGCCATCCGCTTCGTCTTCGATGGCGGCAGCGCGCAGGATCCGGCCGGCAAGGAGGGGCTGGTCAATCTGATGACCGGCCTGTTCGACGAAGGCGCCGGCGGCCTCGACAGCGACGCCTTCCAGCAGAAGCTCGACGATGCCGGCGCCGAGATGAGTTTTCAGGCCGCGCGCGACGGCACCTACGGCTCGATGCGTATGCTGTCTGACCAGAAGGATGAGGCTTTTGGCCTGCTGAAGCTGGCGGTGAACAGCCCGCGTTTCGACCAGGCGCCGATCGACCGTATCCGCGCCCAGGTGCTGTCCGGCATTCTCGCCAATGAGCGCGATCCGAACACGGTGGCGCAGCAGCGCTGGCTGCGCGCCATTTACGGCGAGCATCCCTATTCGCGTTCCGACCAGGGGACGAAGGGCAGCCTGACCACCATCACCGCGGATGACATCAGGGCCTTCCACAAAGCCAATTTCGCCCGCGGCGGCCTGCATGTGGCGGGGGTCGGCGACATTGACGCCGCGACACTGAGCAACAAGCTGGACGACGTCTTCGGCGATCTGCCTGAAAGGCAGACGCTGGCTCCGGTGTCGGATGTCACGCCAAAGCTGGGGCAGCAGCTGGAGGTGAACTACGACTTGCCGCAGACCTCGCTGCAGCTCGCCTGGCCGGGCGTGAAACGCAGCGATCCCGATTTCTTTGCCACCGTCCTGATGAACGAGATCCTGGGCGGCTCGACCTTCACCTCCCGGCTCTTTTCGGAGGTGCGCGAGAAGCGCGGCCTTGCCTATGGCATCAGTTCCGATCTGGTCGACAACGAGCACTCCCACGCGCTGCTGGTGACGACAGCGACGCGCTCCGACCGCGCCGCCGAAACGCTTTCGATCGTGCGCCAGGTGGTGAAGGACATGGCCGAGAACGGCCCCACCGAGGAAGAGCTCGCGGCGATCAAGAAATACATGATCGGCGCTTACGCCATCAACAATCTGGATTCCTCCGCCTCCATCGCCGCGACGCTGGTCGAGCTGCAGGTCGACAATCTCGGCATCGACTATATGAAGCGCCGCGCTGCGCTCATCAACGCGGTGACGCTGGCCGACGTCAAGGCGGCGGCGAAGAAGCTTCTGTCGGCCGACCCCGCCGTGATGGTCATCGGCCCGCCGCTGGTGCAGGTGGCGGGGGGCGGCAAGGGATGAGCCCGACCTTCGGGGTGGCTTTCGGCGGCGGCGGCGCGCGCGGTCTCGCGCATATCCATATCATCGAGGCTCTCGACGAGCTTGGCATCAAGCCGGTGGCGATTGCCGGCTCGTCGATCGGCTCCATCATGGGAGCCGGCATGGCGTCGGGCATGACGGGCGCCGAGATCCACGGCTACGCCCGATCGATCCTCGGCAGCCGCGCCGAAGTGGCGGCGCGCATGTGGCGCTCGCGGCCGGGCACGATCGCGGAGGCCATGCAAGGCGGCATCCGCGTTGGCCAGTTCAACATCGAGCGCATCCTCAAGGCCTTCCTGCCTGAGCCGATCCCGCGGACGTTCGACGCGCTGCAGATCCCGCTCAAGGTGACGGCGACCGATTATTTCGGCCACAAGCTGGCGGTGCTCGCCGAGGGTGAATTGCATTCCGCGCTCGCCGCTTCGGCAGCCATCCCGGCGGTGTTTCGTCCGGTGGTGCGCAATGGCTGCCTGCTGATCGACGGCGGCATCTACAATCCCGTCCCTTTCGATCTCCTCGAAAAGGATGCCGACATCGTCATCGCGATCGACGTGGTCGGAGCGCCGAGCGATGCCGAGCGCAAGCACCCGACCACGGTGGACCTGATGTACGGCGCCTCGCAATTGATGATGCAGTCGATCATCGCCAACAAGCTGCAGCAGTCGAGGCCCGACATCCTGATCCGCCCGAAAGTCTCGAAGTACCGCGTGCTCGATTTCCTGAAGATCGAGGCACTGATGGCCGAGACGGCGGAGATCAAGGACGAATTGAAGCGCGCCGTCGAGAAGGCGGTGGCCAGGCATGTCGGCAAGCGTGGGAAGAAGGTTGTCTGAGGGTTCCCCCGGCCAATTCGGCGCGTTCGACGGCGGCCGAGGTCTGGCAACTGAAGTCTGGCCGAACAATGCCATAGGTCCGTTAGGAATCAGGACCTAAGTATAGTGCAAAGTATTATTTATGCTGAAACGGTCGTGCTCGCCCGTACGCTTGGATTTTGTCATTAACTCTTCGTGAAATTGCCCGTTGACGCACGCAGCGGTAGAGTTAATAATATCCTAATATTAGAGTAGCGTGAACAAACTCGCGACCGGCAACAACGAGTAAGGCGCTACTGGGGTAGGGGAACTCAGCGCGGCATCTGAGCCGCCTTAGCCGTTATAACCGGATTCGTCCGCCGTCGTGAGCCGCCATGTTGCATTTGGTTGCTCGCTGGCCGGGGGCCGGTGGGCGCGGCTTGCCGGACGCCAAGTTGATCCTCCTCACTGAATTCGGGCGCCGATTTCGGTGCTTTTGGCATGGGCTATTTCGCCGCCTGGAGCGGCCAATTGGGACGCGACCGCGCCCTGGAGGATGGACATGAGTCTCGATATAGGTTTTGGCGTTCTTCTTGAGGCAACCACCATTGGCTCGGGCACGGGTAATTACGACTCCTTCCTGCGGTTGCAGGCGACGGGTATCGAGGAAGGATTCAATACCGACCAGAACGGGAACGTCCTCGACGACAAGTCGTCTTTCACCCACAGCCTGCAATACGGCGATATTCAATCGATCAACATTGGCGGCACCGACTACATAGAGTTCCGGCTCGACCTCAACGAAAGCAACAACGCCACCAACGGCGAAATCACGCTGACTGATCTGAGAGTCTATATTTCGGGCGCCGATGCCACGCTTGCCGACTACACTGCGGGCTTCGCTGGGTTCACGTCGATCTTCGACCTCGACAATTCCAAGCCGCAACTGCTGATCGATGCCAATCACGGATCGGGAACGGACGACTACCGGATTCTGATCCCGGTCAGCCTCTTCCAAGCGGCCGGCGCGACTGCCGATTCCTATGTGACGCTCTATTCAAGCTTCTCGGGCTCGAATGGCGGCTTCGAGGAATGGCGCACGATCACGACGAGCGGCGGCACGGAGGATCACGCTGCCATCGCTATCGACAAGGTGACGGTGGACGGCACGACCGAGGGTGACGATCTTACCATCCTATCCGGTGAAGACATTTCCTGGAAGTACACGGTCACCAATACCGGCAATGTTGCCCTGTCAAACGTAGCAGTGACAGATAATCAGGGCGTGACGGTCTCGCCGGAGCTGAGCGGCGGCTTCAACGTCGGCGATACCAACCACGACGGCAAGCTCGACGTGGGAGAGTCCTGGATATTTACCGGCTCCGGTACCGCGACCTCCGGTCCATATGCCAATGTCGGCTCCGTGTCCGCTTCGGCCAACGGCATCACGGTAACCGACACCGACGGTTCCAGCTACTTTGGCGCCGATCCCGAGATCGCCATCGACAAGGTCACGGTCGACGATGGGGCCGTGGGTGATGGCCTCAAGATCCTGTCGGGCGAGGCGATCTCCTGGAAGTACACGGTCACCAATGCCGGCAATGTGGCGTTGGCGGACGTGATCGTGAGCGACAGCGACGCAGGAGTCACTCCGGTCGCGGTGCTTGCCGATGCCACCCACAACATCGGCGACACCAATCTGAATGGCCTGCTCGACGTCGGCGAAGCGTGGGTCTACACGGCCAGTGGCGTTGCGGGCAAAGGTGTCTACAGCAACGTCGGCACGGCGTCGGGTTCGTTCACCGACGATGCCCTACACACGCGTACCGACACCGAAACGGACAGCTCCAGCTACTTTGGCGCCGATCCGCATATCACCCTGGACAAGAAGACCAACGGCATCGATCACGGCCTCAACATTTTCCAGGGTCAGGCAGTCACCTGGACCTATGATGTTACAAACGACGGCAACGTCGCGCTCACCAATGTGGTCGTCAAGGATGATAACGGCACTCCAGGCAATACAGCCGACGACTTCAATGCCACTGCGATCACCAGCGGCGGATTCAACACCGGCGATACAAATTTCAACAACCTGCTCGATCCCGGCGAGACGTGGCACTACAAGGCCACAGGCACTGCGCAACTGGGCAGTTATGTGAACAATGCCACTGCCACCACTGACGCCTACACTGACACCGCCGGCCACCCGCGCACGCCGAGCGCCACCGACAGCAGCGACTATGAGGGCTTCTCCAATAAGGCCCTGACACAGGGCTTCTGGGGCAGTCACTCCGATGCCTGGGACAACGTCGCTAACAACGAAGGCAATCCGACCAAAAGTGCTGTCGCAAGCGGCGTTCTGTCGAGCCTCGACGTCAATCCGCGCATCGATGGCTATCTGCTGCTCGGCGACAGCAATGGCAATGGCACGGCTGATGCGGGGGAGCACACTCTGCTCATCTCGATCTCACTGGCGAAGGCCATCGAATCTTCTTCCACCAGCGGCGACGCGCGGGTGATCATGCTGCAGCAGGCGATTGCTGCTCAGCTGAATATCGATAACCACGTCGCCCAGCCTAACGATCTGGTTGGCGAGGCGGTGATGTGGCTGACCAAGCAAGGTGCCTGGTCAACTGTCGGCGTCAACATTGACGCCGACAGCAACGGCTATGTGGACGAGAATGCCGCTCACACCGCGCTTGCAGGCTCTGCGGTCAAGACCTCGTCGGCGGCATGGACAACTTATGTCGACGTCACTGACGCCAGCACTGGCATCACCGACTGGAACGGCGGCAAGGAGGCCGACGGCGAGGGCCTGAAGAACGCCCTGATGTGGTTCAACCAGGGCCAGTTGGTGACCTCCGGCCCTGGCGGCGATGTTGCCTGGTTCAACGGCAGCAACATCGTCGACGAGCACCCGAACACGCTCGACCAGTTCTGGGTGACGCTCCACGAGGTGGGAGGGCTGACGGGCGTCAGCTGAGCGTTGCGGTTCAATCGGCCTTAGCGAAACCGGCATGGCAACAACCGGCATGTTAGGCACAGGGCAGGCGAGGGTGAGGCTGGCAGGCCTCATCCTTCTCATCCTTGGCGTGGCGATTCTTGCGAGCGGATCGCTCTCGAGAGGCGCGGCGTTTGGTGCAACGGCGATCGCCGGCTTCGGCGGCCTGGTTCTGTTTCGCGCTCGTCCGGCTGATTTGCGCGACGCGGCTGCCAAAGTTGCCGCACCCGCCCGATCGGCCAAAACCCTCCACAAGCGCCCGCAAGGCTCGGAGCTTGCCGAGGCCCTTCGCGCCTGCCGCTCCGCCTTTCTCGCTGTCGGGATGTTCAGTGGCGTCCTCAACGTTCTGATGCTCGCCGGCTCGCTCTATATGCTCGAGGTCTATGACCGCGTGCTGCCGAGCCGCAGCCTGCCGACGCTCGTGGGCCTCTCGGTCCTGCTGCTTATCCTCTATAGCGGGCAGGGTGTCCTCGAATTCGTGCGCGGACGCGTGCTGGTCCGCATTGGCGGCGCGCTCGACGAAGCGCTTGGCGGCCGCGTCTATCAATCGATTCTGCGCCTGCCGCTCAAGACGGGTCGCGACGGCGACAGCCTGCAGCCGATGCGCGATCTCGACAGCGTTCGCGTCTTCCTGTCTGGCAGCGGGCCGACGGCGCTTTTCGACCTGCCGTGGCTGCCGCTCTACCTCTTCATCATCTTCATGTTCCACTGGCTGCTCGGCGTCACGGCGCTGATCGGCGCGATCGTGCTGGTCGCGCTCACGATCATGGCCGAACGACTGACGCGAAAGCCGGTTTCGTCCGGAACGTCGAGCGGTATCCGCCGCAACGGCTTGGTCAGCGCCGCCAATCGCAATGCGGAAGTTGTTGCGGCCATGGGCATGGCCGGCGGCCTTACCGCGCGCTGGCAAGGCGCCAACCTCGATTATATCGCGGAGCAGCGCAAGGTGAGCGACGTCGCAGCTGGTTTCGGCGCGGTGTCGCGGGTGCTGCGCATGCTGCTGCAATCGGCCATGCTCGGCCTCGGCGCCTGGCTGGTGATCGGGGGGCAGGCAACGGCGGGCATCATCATCACCGCCTCCATCCTCAGCGGCCGCGCGCTGGCGCCGGTCGATCTTGCGATTGCCAATTGGAAGGGTTTTGTCACCGCGCGCCAGGGCTGGCAGCGGCTGAACAGGGTGCTGGCGGCGCTGCCAGCTGAAGCCGATCCGATGTTGCTGCCGCCACCGAGCGCGAATGTCAGCATGCACAATGTCGGCGTCGCCGCGCCGGGCACCCAGCGACTCCTGGTTCAGGACGCGAGTTTCGCCCTGGAGGCAGGCCACGGCGTCGGCATCATCGGTCCGAGCGGGTCGGGGAAATCCACCCTGGTACGCGCGCTTGTCGGCGCTTGGCTCCCCGCCATCGGCAGGATAAAGCTGGACGGCGCCGACCTCGATCAATGGTCGCAGGCGGAGCGCGGCCGCCACATCGGATACCTGCCGCAGGATGTCGAGCTCTTTGCCGGAACGGTGGCTGAGAACATTGCCCGGTTTGAGCCGAATGCCGATGCCGGCGCCATCATCGCCGCGGCGAAGGCCGCGGGCGCGCATGAGCTCATCGTCGGTTTTCGCGAAGGCTACGAGACCGAGATCGGCGAGCATGGCGAGGCGCTCTCAGCCGGCCAGCGCCAGCGCATCGCGCTCGCCCGCGCGCTCTATAGGGACCCATTCCTGGTGGTGCTGGACGAGCCGAACTCCAATCTCGACATGGATGGCGAGCAGGCGCTGATCAAGGCGATGCTCGGCGTGCGCGAAAGGGGCGGCATCGTCGTGATCGTCGCGCACCGGCCAAACGTGCTGGCGGCCGTCGATTTCGTCCTGGCCGTGAATCAGGGACGCATTCACGCTTTCGGTCCCAAGGACGAAGTGTTCGCCAAGATGTTCCCGACGCTGCGTCCAGTGCCGTCGGCAAATCCACAGCTGAGGGTGGCCGCGGAAAATCCGCCGCGTGCCGTCGCGGATGGAACCGAGGGAGGGCATTAGCATGACCGGCGCCTCGCACGCCTCGATTCGTTTCTACACGCGTCTTGGCCTCGGCGTCGTGCTCCTGCTCGCCGGAGGCGTCGGCGGCTGGGCCTCGGTCACCGAGATTGCGGGCGCGGTCATCGCCCCGGGCACGCTCGTGGTCGATTCCCACGTCAAGGACGTGCAGCATTCGACGGGCGGCATCGTTGCTGAGATCGATGCCCGCGACGGCGACCGCGTGAAAGCCGGCGACCTTTTGCTGCGTCTCGACCGTACCGTTCCGGCCGCCAATCTCGGCGTGGTGAGCAAGGCGCTCGACCAGCTTTCCGCGCGCAAGGCCCGGCTCGACGCCGAGCGCCAGGGTGCCGACAGCATCGCGTTTCCCCGCGAGCTTCTCGATCGCTCGGCCGACCCGGATGTCGCGGAGGCGATCTCGGGCGAGAAACAGCATTTCGAGACGCGCCGCACGTCCCGCGCCGGCCAGAAGAGCCAGCTCGAGGAACGTATCGCGCAACTCGAGAAAGAGATCGTCGGCGACACCGCGCAGGCTAAGGCCAAGAGCAAGGAGATCGAGCTTGTGCAACAGGAGCTTGCATCGGTGCGCACGCTGTGGGCCAAGAAGCTCATCTCGATCGATCGGTTGACGCAGACCGAGCGCGAGGCTACCCGCCTGGACGGCGAACGCGGTCAACTCGTCGCTGCGCAGGCACAGGCGCAGGGGAAGATCGCCGAAATCAAGCTCCAGATCATCCAGATCAACCTCGATCTCAGCACCGAAGTGAACAAGGATCTGCGCGACGTCGACGGTCGGATGGGCGAACTGCTGGAGCGGAAGGTCGCCGCCGAGGACCAACTGAAGCGGGTCGATATCCGCGCTCCGCAGGACGGTGTGGTGCAGCAGTCGATCGCCTACACGGTCGGCGGCGTGGTGAAGCCAGGTGAGACCATCATGCAGGTGGTGCCCGATAACGACAATCTGGCGGTGGAGGCCAAGATCGCGCCGAGCGACATCGATCAGCTATGGGTCGGGCAACCTGCCTCGCTGCGCTTCTCGGCCTTCAACCAGCGCACCACGCCGCAGATCAACGGCGTGGTCGAGCGGACCTCGCCCGACATAACCACCGACCAGCGCACCGGCATCAGCTATTACACGGTGCGCATTGCCACGACTGCCGCGGAGGTCGCGCGGCTCGGCGAGGTGAAGCTGGTGCCCGGCATGCCGGTGGAATCCTTCATCAAGACCGAGGATCGTTCGGTGATGTCCTACCTGGTCAAGCCGCTGCAGGACCAGATCAGCCGGGCTTTCAGACAGTAGCCCCGAGCTTCCGCGCGCCCACCGTTGCGCGATCGGATCGCCGCCCATTTGTCGACCCGCAAAAAAAAGCCCGCCAAATCGGCGGGCTTTCCTTGCTTGGCTGGAGGCCTTTGCTTAGTTGAACTTGTACTTGGCGTCGATGCGCACGGTGTGGAAGGACGGCGTCGAGGTCGCAAGCCCGCTCGAGATCGGGAATTCGTCCGAAAAGTCTTCCTTGGCGAACTGCGAATAGCGGTATTCGATGCCGACGGTCATCTTGTCCGACACGGCCGTTTCCAGGCCCGCGCCCACCGAGAAGCCGCTGGAGCCCCAATCGACGTCGAACGGTGCCGGAGCATCGAGCTTGAAATGCTGCCAGCTATAGCCTGCGAGCGCGTAGGCCAGCGTTGCTTCATTGACCTTCATGCCGATGCGGCCGAGCACGTCGAAGCCATAGTCGGTGTTGAAGCTTACCGAATCGACACCACCCAGGAGCCCGCCCAGGTCAAGCTTCGACTTGATGCCGGAGAGGCGCGCGTCCACGAGTCCGCCAACCACCCAGCTGCCCATGTCCTGGTCGTAGCCGATGCTGGCTTCGCCGAACACGCCTTCGCCGCCCAGGCCGTTGAATTTGACGCCAGCCGGCGGGATTTCAACCTGATGAACCGCCGCGCCGGCGCCGAGCCCACCGCCGACATAGAAGCCGGTCCAGTTGTAGGAAGGCGTCTCGAAGCTGGCCGCGCCGCCGTCATTTGCGTTGAAACGGTAGCTGGCGGCCACTTCGAAGGTGTGGCGCGAGGTATCGAGATTGAGCGCGCCATCCGGCAGCCCAAACTGGGAAAGCAGATTGTCCTTGGTGCTGAACCGGGTGTAGCGATACTCGCCCTTCAGCGTCCAGTTGCTGTTGATCGCGGTTTCGACACCGGCGCCGACGAAGTAGCCGCCTTGGTCCCAATCCATGCCAAAGCCGGCATTGGTGTCGAGCTTGTACTTCTGCCAGGCATAGCCGCCCAGCACATAGCCCAGCGTGGTCGGCGTCAGCAGGTAGCCGGCGCGCACGCCAACATCGAAGCCGTAGGTTTCCTTGAGGTCGGCGCTGAGGCCGCCCAGGGCGCCGACATCAAGCGACGTCTTGATCGTGCCGACATGGGCGTCGATCAGGCCGCCAAGCAGGAAGCGCTGCGAGACCATGTAGTCATAGCCGACGGTCGCCTGGCCGAAGATGCCTTCGCCGCCGATGCCGTTGAGTGAGGCTCCCGGGAGGAAGTCGCTGCTGAGCTTGTGCACATTGGCGCCGGCCCCGACGCCGAAGCCGACATAGACGCCGCTCCAGTTGAAACCGGGGGCCGCCTGCTCCTGGACAACGTCGGCGGCATGCGCGGCCGACATCAAGGCAACAGCGGAAACAGCACCCAGCAGAACCGATTTCGCGGAAATACGAAGAAGCATAGCCTATAACCCCAAGTTAAAACCCGGTGATGTTCTAGCAGGGGTTGTTGAAATTTGTGATGGCAAAAATGCAACACTCGGGGATCGAACTGCCAAACTCCGGGGCAACTATCCACAGGACTCGCGGCTTCCGGCAAAAATCCACCCAGAAAAGGTCAGTTTGGGCTGGTCGGATCCGCCACGGGACACGATGGGCGAGGACCTCGACATCGTCATCTCGTACGCCGCGCACGCTTGCCCTGCTCGGCGAGCCGCGTCTCCAGCGCTGAGTCCCGCCCGCGGCCTCCGCAAAGCCGACCGCGCCCGCCGCGCCGGCGAGCGGGTGAGCGAGCCGAATCAGCGAATCGTCGCTGGGGAGGGGAGTCGGCCGATGCGCGATGGCCGTCAGCCCGGCGAGCTGATCGGCGCAGCGGGCGAGGGTGCGTTTGGCGCGAGGGCGCGAAGGGGGTGGTGGCGATGCTCCATCGGCGGAGGCGATATCAAGCAGAAAGCGGGGCGGGGTGGAATGGCGGGCGATTTCGCTGATCTCATAGGTAAGAGGACAAGCCGCTATTGGGTTGCTTTTGACCGAAACCGGCGTTCGTTCTTCACGATGCTCGGCAGCTTTGCGCCTCATCTCGGCAGTTCCGCCGACCTTGGCAACAACTCAAAAGCGGTATTTCTGTGCGCCAGGTGGCAGCGGTGGTCCCGCGCCAAAGGGCGGCCACGCGAGGGTTCTGCAGGGCAACTGATAAGCTTTGGGCTGTTCAGATTCTGTTAGGCCACCTAAAATCGAAAGCACAGTCCGGTATCTGGCGTCGACGTAGAAAACGCCCTGGAACTCGCCGAGGCGACGGAGGTCTGACTGGAAGCGGCTCTACCGCCTCGGTGGGGCCGCGAAGCGCCTCATCTCTGCCGAAAGCAGACGCGGAGCTTGGGCAAAGAGTCCAGCTTATCCCTCAAGGCGATCCTCGCCGGTACTGTCAATCAGGCGTCTGGCATGTAACATTGCTTGCTAATATACGGGTGGGAAGGCATTCCGGTGAAGCTGCGGATGTCCTTTTTGGGAGAACCAACATGCAGCGCTTAGTGGAAGGTGACCTCGCCAGTCTCCTGGAAGCCGCCAATCGTCATATTGCCGAACTGGAAACTAGCAATGCAGACGCGGCAATCGAGCTTGATCGACTTTCCGCCGAAAACAAGCGCCTGATTCAACTCGCCGAGGAACGTGCCAAGGAACTCGCCATCCTCAACAGCGTCGGCGAAGCGATGGCAAAGACGCTGAATGTCAAGACGGTGACCCGCATCGTGGGTGATCAGGTGCGAGAAATATTTGGCGCGGACATAACCGAAATTCTGTTGCACGACGAGGCCTCTGATCTCATCACCGTCCCGTATTCATTTTATCGCGAGTACCAGGACGTCGAGCCTTTCACTTTGGGCGCGGGGCTGACCTCCAAGGTAATTCTGTCTGGAAAACCATTGGTTCTCGGGACGTTTCAACAGTCCCTCGAATTCGATGTGATCGCCCTCACCGAAGCGGAGCGGGCAGAATCCTATATCGGCGTTCCAATCATTGCCGGCGGCCGAACTTTGGGCGTTGTCAGTGTGCAGAGTTACGAGAAGAATGCCTTCAATGAAGATCACATGCGCCTTCTGCAGGGATTATCCTCCAGTATGGGAGTCGCGATCGCCAATGCGCGCCTTTTCGACGAGACTCAGCGGCTCCTGAAAATATCAGAGGGCCGCGCAAAAGAACTGGCCATTCTCAACAGCGTCGGCGAAGCGACCGCCAAAACGCTGAATGTCAAGACGGTGAGCAGGATCGTCGGCGACAAGGTTCGCGAAATGTTTGGTGCCGAGGTCACCGAGATCCTGCTGCGCGATGAGAAGTCTGATCTGATTACTGTCCCTTACGCGTATTACCGCGACTACCAGGAGCCTGAACCCTTCGTCATGGGCGAAGGTTTGACGTCGAAAGTCATTCTGTCGGGCAAGCCACTTCTTTTGGGGACTATCGAAGAGCACATTGCTCTGGGCGCACTGATGCCGACGGAAGAGGACAAGACCGAGTCCTATCTTGGCGTTCCGATCATTGCCGGTGACAGAACGCTCGGTGTGGTCAGCGTCCAGAGCTATCAGAAGAACGTCTTCAGCGAAGATCACGTGCGCCTGCTGCAGGCGCTCTCGTCCAGCATGGGCGTTGCCATAGCCAACGCGTACCTCTTCGACGAGACGCAGCGGCTGCTGAAGATGGCTCAAGACCGTGCCAAGGAGATGGCCATTCTCAATAGCGTCGGCGAAGCGATGACAAAGTCGCTGAACGTCGACACTGTTATTCGGCTGGTGGGGGACAAAGTCAGGGAGGCCTTTGGCACTGAGGTCAGCGAGATTTTGTTGCACGATAGCCAATCCGGGCTGGTTCGAGTGCCCTACGCTTACTACAGGGGCTACAAGACCATCGAACCGTTCTCGCTCGGAATAGGACTTACATCGGAGATCATCTCCACGGGAAAGCCGCTGGTTTTCAGCACCATGGAGGAAGGAAAAAGGCGCGGTGCCTATTTCCCGTTCGAAGAGGACAGGACCTCTTCATACATTGGCGTCCCAATCAATTCGGGCGATAAGACGCTCGGCGTAGTCAGTGTGCAAAGCTACGAAAGGAACGCATTCGACGAGAACCATGTACGCCTGCTGCAGACGATAGCCTCCAACATGGGAGTTGCGATCGCCAACGCCCGCCTCTTCGACGAGACCCAGAGACTTCTAAAGGAGACGCAACAGCGCGCGGCCGAACTGGGGGCAATCAGCAAGGTTAGTCAGGCGCTGGTCGGTGAAGCTGAGCTTGGCAACACGATCCAGCTGATTGGCGATCAAATGCAAGAAATTTTCAGCGCCGACATTGTGTATGTGGCCTTGCTCGATCCCAAGACCAAGCTCATTCATTTCCCCTACCAGTTCGGCGAAGCCTTCACCACGCTTCGGCTCGGTGAAGGCCTAACGAGCAAAATCCTCGAAACAGGTGAGCCCTTGCTTATCAATCGGGATGTCGCCGAACGCGGAGCCGAAATTGGAGCAACGCCGGTGGGCAAGGACGCGCTCTCCTATCTCGGTGTTCCCATCAGGACTGGCCAGGGAAATGTCGGTGTGATCAGTGTGCAGAGCACTACACGCGAGGGCATGTTCAACGATGACTCTCTGCGTTTGCTTTCCACCATCGCCGCCACAGCGGGCGCCGCCTTACACAACGCGCAGCTGTTTAGCGAGCTAAAGTACACCGAGGCCGCCGTTCGCCAGAGCGAAGGACGGTTCCGACAACTTTTTGAATCGGCCCCAATTCCGCTTTGGGAGGAGGATTGGTCCGGACTCAAAGTTGTCGTCGATGGCCTGTTGCGGCAGGGGATCAGTGATGTCCGCGGCTATCTCCGCGATAACCCGCAAATTGCCGCGTCTCTCCACAGTTCCGTGCGCTGGATCGATTTCAACGATGCGCTGGTTCGGCTCTACGGAGCTGAAAGCAAAGATGCGTTGCGGTCTCGGTTGGAGGCAGACACCGGGGAACACTCCTGGGCAACCTACCCAGATGCCGTCGCCCAATATTTCGACGGTCGCCTGCACACCTCGACCGAGGTCTGCGACAAGGATTTCAGCGGGCGCGATCTCTATCTGGTCGAGACAGTTCAGCTTCCGGAGGACCCGGCAAATGACTGGTCGCGCATTGTGTCATCCACGCAGGACGTGACTGAGCTCAAACAACTTTCCCTCGCCCTTCAGCAGGCAAAGGAGGCTGCCGAAGCGGCCAACGAGGCTAAGAGTACGTTCCTGGCAACGATGAGCCATGAAATCCGCACACCGATGAACGGTGTGATCGGCATGGCCAACCTGCTGCTAGCGACAAAACTGGATGATGAGCAGCGGGAAATTGGAGAGACAATTAACAACAGCGCCGAGGCCCTGCTCACCGTCATAAATGACATACTCGATTTCTCCAAGGTCGAGGCGGGCAAGATCGATCTCGATCCTCGGCAGTTCCAATTGCGCGACTGCCTGGAAAGTGCGATCGATTTGATCGCACCGAGAACGGCCGAAAAAGGGCTCGATCTGAGCTATTTGATCGAGCCCGGTACGCCGGAGGCGGTAATTGCCGACAGCAGCCGACTTCGCCAAGTGCTGATCAACCTCCTTAATAACGCTGTCAAATTCACTGAGCGGGGAGAGATCGTCCTTTCGGTGATGGCGGTCGCGTCCCCAGCCACAAACCATGGTTCAAACGAGGACGGCGAGGGGAAGATTTGCACGCTCCAGTTTTCGGTTCGCGACACCGGCATCGGTATACCCGGCGACCGGATGGACCGGCTCTTCAAATCTTTCAGCCAGGTCGATGCTTCTACGACCAGGCGCTATGGCGGAACCGGACTTGGCTTGGCCATCAGCAGGCGCCTGGTGGAGTTGATGGGCGGCGAGATCTGGGTCGACAGCGCGGAAGGGAAGGGCACCACATTCTTCTTCACGATTCGCGCGCCTGTGGCATCGCGCCAAAAGCTAGCAAACGCCCCGACGGCCACCGTCGAACTGGCAGGCAAGCGGTTGCTCGTTGTGGACGATAACGCAACCAACCGCCGCATCATGGCCCTGCAGGCGCAGTCATGGAACATGATCGCGTCCGCGAGCGAACACCCGCGCGACGCACTGCGAAAGCTTGAAGCAGGGGAAGTCTTCGACGTCATCGTTCTCGACATGAACATGCCTGACATGGATGGGATCGAACTCGCTAGAAAAATCCGCGCGCTCGAAGGCACGGAAAGCGTTCCGCTGGTGCTGCTTAGTTCCATGGTGCCGATGTCGGAGGACAGGAAGAAGGAAATGGAAAGCTTGCGGTTTGCGGCCGCGCTATCCAAGCCGATCAAGCCTTCTCCATTGCTCAACACGTTGCTGTCGATCTTTGTTGGGACGCCGGCTCGCTCCATCCGAGCCGATCAACCGAAGGCCCCCGCTTTTGACGGTTCGATGGCGAAGACGTTTCCGCTGCAAATTCTTTTGGTCGACGACAATGCCACCAACCGGAAGCTTGGCTCTAAGGTGCTCGAGCGCCTGGGATACAAGCCGGACCTGGCGATCGACGGCCAGTCGGCGATCGCCGCGTACAGCCAGGGCAGCCATGAGGTTATCCTAATGGATATCGAAATGCCTGACATGGATGGGCTCGAAGCGACAAGATTGATCCGCGGTATCAATGCCAAAGCCCTGCATCAACCATTCATCATTGCCCTGACCGCCAACGCGATGGCGGGCGATCGCGAGAGATACCTGAATGCTGGAATGGACGATTATCTGAGCAAGCCGTTGCGTGTCGAAGATCTCATAGCCTCCCTGAACAAAGCCGTGGTGAATTTGGGTGAAGGTCTGCGGGGCGCAGCGGGTGAAATTGAAGATGCCGGCGTGCCTGACCGCCTCTAGATGGAACGACGGCGTTGGAGCAATCGACATTTGGAGTCGTGGTAGCATCGCCGGGAATGGTTATCTCACTAATTTAGCATTGCTGCGATAATATGTCTTTTCAACGCGATGGAACTCTGAAAAAAGTAGGGAGTTCGATTTCGCTGTTTTTGCCAGCGTCGGCAGAGGTTTTTCGTCGCCGGCTTATTCGAAGAAGCATACATCGGGGGATGTTGTGGCGATCGACAGAGGGGCGCTGGACAAGCTGCTTGAGCTTGTCGGTGGCGAGGAAGCCGACCTTCTGGAGCTTGTGGAGTCCTTCTTGGAGGAAGGGCCGTCCATCATGCAGGACATGTGGTCGTCGTGTCAGGCCTCCGACTACGCTGCCGTCCGACGGGCCGCCCACTCCCTGAAATCGAATGCGCGGGATATGGGTGCGACTGATCTCAGCCAGATCTGCGGCGGGGTCGAGGCGCGGTGCGCAAGCGGGGAGCCCGCAAGTCTTGCCGAGATCGGCGATGTACAGAGTGCCTTCGACGTCGCCATCACCGAGCTTCGAACAATCTTCAATCTGGGGAAATAGCGTGAGCAACCCCGGCAAAATCCTCATCGTCGACGACTCTCGGACCATAAGGACCAAGCTCAAGAAATCGGTCGAGGCTCTCGGACATGAAGCCGAGGCTGTAGAGAGCGGGCGAGCGGCACTCGACCTGCTCGCAGCCGAAAATTTCGATCTTGTTCTTCTCGATATCATGATGCCGGTGATGGACGGCTTCGAAGTGCTGACGAGCCTCAAGACGTCGCCGCGGACCCGGGATGTGCCGGTGATTGTGATTTCCGGGCTTGACGATGAGATGAGCAGCGTCGTCAAGGCGATTGAATTGGGCGCCGAGGATTTCTTGCCCAAGGATTTCGAGCTGGCGCTTCTCAAGGCGCGCATTTCCACGTGCATCGAGAAAAAGCGACTGCGCGACGTAGAGAAGGAATATCTGCGTCAGGTAGCCAAGTTGACGAAGGCGGCGGCAACCCTGGAAGGTGGCAGGTTCAACCCTGCGAAGCTGGGCCTCCGCGATGTGGCAGCCCGAACCGATGGTCTGGGCAAGCTCGCCAGTGTGTTCGCTACGATGGCCCAAAAGGTTTACGAGCGCGAGCGCAAGATGCGGCAAAATATCCGCACATTCCGCGGAGCCTTGCTGCTGTTGGCCTGCGGAGGACTGTGGGGCCTTGTCGTCCCGCTGTCGAAAATGGCTTCGCTCGTTGAAGCTCACCCGATTGGACTAGCGATCCTTATTGACCTTATCGGAGCTGCGTTCTGCCTCGGGATTAGCCTCAAGCGCGGGACCATGCCGAGCTTGTCTGCTCTCACGCGCTCGGATTGGCGGTTCGTCATCATCCTCGCGTTCATCAGCTCGGTGATCAATCAGGTGCTGGTCTATTGGCTGGCGAGCAAGCTTCCCGCCTTTATCGTCTCCATCGTCATCGTACTCGAAGGGTTCGCCGTATTCCTGTTCGCGGCCTTGATGCGGACCGAGGCGCCCAGCATGAAGCGGTTTTTGGGCCTTGGACTGGGGCTCGTCGGCATCGTTATCATTCTCTTCTTTGGCGAGCCGGGACAAATGAACACCAACTGGTTGTGGCTTGCCATCGCGCTCGTGATCCCCGCCACTTATGCCACGGAGGATATCTATCTTTCTGAGTTCAAACCGACTGCCATCGACAGCGTCGCAATGTTCGGCATCGTCCTTGTTGCTTCGCTTCTGATGCTGATCCCGCTGGCGGCCTTTTATGCGGATTTCATACCGGTTGGTTTGTTGACCGGAAGGCTTGGCATCATTGTCATTCTGATGGCAATTGCCGGCAATCTGGCCATGCTGCTCTTCATTGCGCTGATCTCCAGCACAGGTGCTGTGTTCGCAAGCCAGAACGCCTACGCCGTAACCGCGGCCGGTATAGGGTGGAGCATGTTGCTGCTGGGCGAAGCGATACCGGCGCTCACCTGGGTTTCGTTAGCGCTGATCGTGGTCGGCCTGCTGATGGTCGAACCGAAGCAGGAAGCTGAAGAAGAACCGCCACCGTTCGACGATGAAATAGAGGAATTCGTGCCGAGGCTCGACCTTGTGCCGCTGCCAACGGAATGAACAGAGCCCAGGGCAGTTCTGGGTACTTGAAGCCAAGCAGAGCGTGGGCCCAACGCTGACGGCGCGGCGCGCCGAATGGAACGGCGGTTTCCCGGCTTCGCTAACAGTTCTCGAACGAGTGGAATGGAGCCGTAAGCGGACCGGCAGCTTTCGGCTTGCCTCGCCTGTCCTCATCCCCCTTGCCAACCTCTCCCCCTTCCTTTACTCTGAGCACTGAGAAAACCTTTTCCCAACCCACCCCGCGTCCGCTGACCTCACCCGTCATCAACGCGCAGGGCGATAAGGGAAAACCTTTTCTCACCTAAGGGATTCCGCCGCGCCCATGCCTTCCGCCCCCGAACCAGCGCCAGTTTCCGCCAAGCCGCCGGTCACGCTGCGCGAGGTGGCGGCCGCGGCGGGTGTCAGCGTGGCCACGGCGTCCAAGGCGCTGAACGGGCAGGGGCGGATGACGGCGGAGACGCGCGAGCGCATTCGCGAGACGGCGCGGCTGCTCGGCTTCCGGCCGAACAGCCTGGCGCAGAGCCTGCTCAGAAAACGCTCCTTCACCGTGGGCCTGCTCACCAACGATACCTATGGCCGCTTCTCGCTGCCGCTGATGGCCGGCGTTTCGGATGCGCTGGTCGACAAGGGCGTCTCGGTGTTCCTGTGCAATGTCGAGGACGACCAGCGGCTCGGCCAGCTGCATGTCGAGGCCATGCTCGACAAGCGCGTCGACGGCATCATCGCCACCGGAAAGCGCATCGACCGCCATCTGCCGGTCGATCTCTCCAATCTGCGCATTCCGGTCGTCTACGCTTTCACCCAGCCCGATCCCGGCGCGATCGGCCTCGTCTCCGACGATGCCGGCGGCGCGCGGCTGGCGGTCGAGCATTTTCTGCGGCTCGGCCGCCGGCGCATCGCCCATGTCAGCGGCCCGGCGAGCTTCGCCGTCGTGCATGCGCGTGCGCAAGCCTGGCGCGATGTCCTGAAGGAGAACGGCCTAGCCGAGAGCGAGCCGTTGCTCGGCGCCTGGTCGGAAGCCTGGGGCCACGAGGCAGTCGAAAAACTGTTCGGCAAGGCGGATAGGGAAGGGTGGCCCGACGCCGTCTTCTGCGGCAACGACCAGATCGCGCGCGGCGTCATCGATGCGCTGCGCGAGCGCGGCATAAGCGTGCCTGACGATGTCGGGGTCATTGGCTTCGACAATTGGGAGATCGTGGCCGAGGCGACGCGCCCGCCGCTCACCTCCGTCGACATGAATCTTTCGACGCTCGGCCGCGAGGCCGGGCTTGCCCTGCTTTCGCTCGTCGACGGCCAGCCGGCCGCGCCGGGCATCAGGAAACTGCCGTGCCGCCTGGTGGTGCGTCAGTCATGCGGAGGTCCGCCGGAATGAAGCAACGCGGCCACGCGCCCGCATCCGTCGGGCGGCGTCGCCAAACTGGGAGGAGAACCATGAGGAGGAGTAACGTGAAGACCATGCTTGCCAAGCTGATGCTTGCCGCTGCCGTCATCGGCGGCGGCCTGCAGGCGGCGTCCGCCGAGACCGCCAACATCTGGGTGCGCGCCGACGGCTCGAACTTCATGCCGCGCATCGTCGACGCCTTCAACAAGGCGAACAAGGACCAGATCAAGCTCGACATCATCCCCAACGCCGAGATCATCCCGAAATATGGCGCGGCCGCCGCCGGCGGCACGGCGCCCGACGCGCTCTCGCTCGACCTGATCTACACGCCGTCCTTCGCCGCCGCCGGCCAGTTGGAGGACATCACCGACTGGGCGAAATCCTTGCCCTATTTTTCCAGCCTCTCGCCGGCGCATGTGAAGACCGGCACCTATAAGGACCGCATCTATGGCCTGCCGTTCTCGGCCGACGCCTCGGTGCTGATCTGGAACAAGAAGCTGTTCAAGCAGGCGGGGCTGGACCCGGAGAAGGGGCCGGCCAACTGGGCCGAGATCGCGGCCGACGCCGAAAAGGTCAACGCGCTCGGCGGCGATATCAAGGGTTTTTACTTCTCCGGCAACTGCGGCGGCTGCAACATCTTCACCTTCACGCCGCTGATCTGGGCCTCGGGCGGCGACATCCTGTCGGAAGACGGCTCGAAGGCGACGCTTGACAGCCCGCAACTGCGCGGCGCCATCGACCTCTACCGCTCGATGATCAAGAAGGGGCTGGTGCCCGAGGGCGCGCAGACCGACACCGGCGCCAACTTCTTCGCCGCCTTCGCCGGCGGCAAGATCGGCATCTCGCCCTCCGGCGCCTTCGCCATCGGCGCGCTCAACACGCAGTATCCTGATATCGACTACGGCATCACTTTCCTGCCGGGCAAGGATGGCGGCTGGTCCTCCTTCGCCGGCGGCGACAATTTCGTCATCACCAAGGGCACCAAGAAGATCGCCGTGGTGAAGGAGTTCCTGGACTTCGCCTATTCGCTCGAAGGCCAGACGATCCTCGCCAAATATGGCAGCCTGCCGGTGCGCAACGACATCGCCAAGGACGCGCTGAAGGAACTCGACCCGCGCTACCAGGTGGCGGCCGAGGCGATGGCCAAGGGCAGGACGCCTTATTCGGTGGTGTTCAACGATTTGATCAACTCCGCCAACGGTCCGTGGACGCAGATGATCAACGAGGTGTTCTTCGGCGACGACGTCGACGGCGCCATCAAGAACGCGCAGGACACGATGCAGTCGATCATCGACCAGGCGCCGAACAAGTAGACACCAGGGCCGACCGGCGGCGGGGATCGCGCAACGCCCCGTCGCCGGGGCCCTGGCCGGCCGCCCGCCCCGTCTCCCTGGCCGGGCGGCCGGGAGTTGCATCCGTCCAACCGCAGGACTATCGCGTTGAGACAATTCGCTTTCACTGGCATCGTCAATTTGAGGGCGCCCCGAGGTTCGCTCCCCCTTCTCCCCTTGTGGGAGAAGGTGGATCGGCGCGCAGCGCCGAGACGGATGAGGGGTGTTTCAGGGAACGCCAGCGTCTCACTCCGCTGGAACACCCCTCATCCGTCGCCTTCGGCGACACCTTCTCCCACAAGGGGAGAAGGGGGAGCGCGACCATGACTGCCATCGCCAGCACCTCCGCGCTCGTCCGCTCACGCACCAGCGCCAGCCTGCGGCAATGGGTTGGCCTGCTCTACGTCCTGCCGGCCGTCGCTTTCGTCACCGTCTTCTTCGTCATCCCGCTCGGCATGACGGCATGGATGTCGCTCAACAACTGGCCGCTGATGGGCGAGCATGCCTTTGTCGGCCTCGACAATTATGTAGCGATCCTGCGCGACACGCGGTTCTGGAACGCGCTGAAATTCACCTTCTATTACACGGTGATCGTCACCATCGCGATCTTCGCCGTGGCCTTCCCGCTGGCGATCTTCATCGAAAAGCCGCGCCCGCTCACCAATCTCTACCGCACCGCCTTCTTCATGCCGGCGGTCGTCGGCTTCGCTTCGGCGAGCCTGCTCTGGTCCTGGCTCTTGAATGTCGATTCCGGTCTTTTCAGCCCGGCCGCTTACGACCTCGGCCTGACCGAAAAGAAGGTCAATCTTCTCGCCACCTTCCAGCCGGCCTTCTGGTCGATCATCGCCATGGTGGTCTGGAAGGTCGCGGGCTTCACCATGATCATCCTGATGACCGGCCTGCAGTCGATCCCGCAGGATCTGCAGGAGGCCGCCGTCATCGACGGGGCAGGGCCGTTCGCGAGATTCAGGGCGATCACGCTGCCCTTGATGCGCCGCACGCTGGCGCTGGCGCTGATCCTGTCGGTGGCGGGCTCGATCCTAGCCTTCGACCAGTTCTACATCATACTGCGCGGCGGGCCGCGCAACCAGACGCTGACGGCGGTCTACTGGATCTTCAACCAGTCCTTCGTCTCGTTCAAGCTGGGCTATGGCGCGGCACTTTCCATGGTGCTGCTGGCCATCCTGGTGGCGCTCAGCCTCATCCAGCTCTGGCTGCTGCGCAGGCCCGAGGGGCTCGACTGATGACCGAGGCGATGTCGCAGAACCGCAAGGCCGCCTTCAGCCTCGCCAGGCATTCCACCGGCATCATCGCCTCGGTGCTGTTCCTGGCGCCGATCGTGTGGACGGTGCTGTCGACCTTCAAGCCGGCGCAGGAGGCGCGCCAGCCGCCGCTGCCGCCCTGGCCGACCACCGGCTTCTCGGTCGAGAATTACGAGACGCTGAACGCCTTCGGCGACGGGCTCTGGGTCTCGGCGCAGAACAGCATCTATGTCTCGGTGATGACGGTGCTGCTCTCGGTGCTGGTCAGCGTGCTGGCCGGTTACGGCTTCTCGCGCTTCCGCTTCCCGTTCCGGGACTTTTTCTTCGTGCTCATCTTGTCGACGATCATGATCCCGTTCCAGTCGATCCTGACGCCGATCTTCCTGGTGCTGACCAGGCTCGGCCTGCACAATACGCTGACCGGGCTGGTCTGCGTCTATGTCACGCTGCAGCTGCCCTTCTCGATCTTCATGATGCGCAACGCCTTCGATGCCGTGCCGCGCGAGATCGAGGAGGCGGCGCGCATGGATGGCGCCAGCAACGTCACCATGCTGGTCAAGGTGATGCTGCCCTTGGTCTGGCCGGGCGTCGTCACCATCGCGCTCTTCGCCTTCCTCGGCGCCTGGAACGAGTTTCTGGCCGCGCTCGTGCTGATGACCGACCAGTCCAAATTCACTTTGCCGGTGATGATGACGGCGCTTCAGTCCGGCCGCTTCGGCGCCATCGACTGGGGCGCGGTGCAGGCGGGCGTCACGGTGATGATGGTGCCCTGCCTGATCCTCTTCCTGGCGCTGCAGCGCTTCTACATCCGCGGCCTGATGGCCGGGGCCGTCAAGTAACTCGAATGGAGTGAACCTCATGACCGCATCGCACCCCGCCAAAGAGACCTCCGTCAGGCCGAAGCTCGCCTTCCGGCCGCTGCCCGTGCCGCAGGTCGATGTCCGCGGCTTCTGGGGCGACCGTGTCGATGCGGTCGCCGCCAGGACGGCCGGCATCCTCTACGACCGCTGCGTCGAGGCGCGCATGCTGGAGCAGATTGATCCGGACCGGCCGTCGCCCGGCGTCGTCATCCCGTTCCATTCGCCGTCGCCCGACGAGGCCGAGGGGCAGGGCACCGAGTTCACCGGCTCGACGGTGACGACGCAGATGTTCTGGGATTCCGACTGGGGCAAGACCATCGAGACCGCCGCCTATTCGCTCTACCGCCGCCGCAATCCGGAGCTGGAGCAGAAGATCGACGCCGTTATTGATATGTACGGCAAGCTGCAGCAGGAGGACGGCTATCTCTCCAGCTGGTACCAGCGCATCCAGCCCGGGCTGCGCTGGACCAATCTGCGCGATTGCCACGAGCTCTACTGCGCCGGCCATCTGATCGAAGGCGCCGTCGCCTACTTCCAGGCGACTGGAAAGCGCAAGCTGCTCGACATCATGTGCCGCTACGCCGATCACATCGCTTCGATGTTCGGCCCGGAGCCCGGCAAGAAAAAGGGCTATTGCGGCCATGAGGAGATCGAGCTGGCGCTGGTCAAGCTGGCGCGAGCCACCGGCGAGAAGAAATACATGGAGCTCGCCAAATATTTCATCGACCAGCGCGGGCAGCAGCCGCATTATTTCGACGAAGAAGCGCGCGCCCGCGGCGCCGACCCGAAGGCATATCACTTCAAAACCTACGAGTATAACCAGTCGCACAAGCCGGTGCGCGAGCAGGACAAGGTCGTCGGCCACGCGGTGCGGGCCATGTATCTCTATTCCGGCATGGCCGATATCGCGACGGAATATGGCGACGACACGCTGCGCGTGGCGCTCGACCGGCTCTGGGACGATCTGATGACCAAGAGCCTCTACGTCACCGGCGGCCTCGGACCGTCGGCGCACAATGAGGGCTTCACCAGCGACTACGACCTGCCCAACGAGACCGCCTATGCCGAGACCTGCGCCTCGGTCGGCTTGGTGTTCTGGGCAAGCCGCATGCTCGGCATGGGCCCGAACGCCCGTTACGCCGACATGATGGAGCGTGCGCTCTACAACGGCTCGATCTCGGGCCTGTCGCTCGACGGCTCGCTTTTCTTCTACGAGAACCCGCTGGAGAGCCGGGGCGGGCACCACCGCTGGAAATGGCACCGGTGCCCGTGCTGCCCGCCCAATATCGGCCGCATGGTGGCCTCGATCGGCAGCTTTTTCTACGGCCTCGCCGATGATGCGCTTGCCGTGCATCTCTATGGCGACTCGACTGCCCGTTTCGAGATCGCCGGCCGCCAGGTTAACCTGGTCCAGACCAGCAACTATCCGTGGGACGGCGCGGTCGCTATCGAGGTCGGGCCGGAGGCGCCGGTTGCGTTCACGCTTCATCTGCGCGTGCCGGCCTGGTGCCGCAAGGCAGCACTTAGGGTCAACGGCAAGCTGGTCGATCTCGAGGCGGCCACGGTCGACGGCTATGCCGCGATCCGGCGCGAATGGCGCCAGGGCGACAAAGTCGAGCTCGACCTCGAAATGTCGATGGCCCGCCTCTTCGCCAACCCGCAGGTGCGCCAGGACATCGGCCGTGTCGCGCTGGCGCGCGGCCCGCTGGTCTACTGCGTCGAGGAAACCGACAATGGCGGCGGGCTGCATCGCATCGCCCTGCCGCGCGAGGCGAGGTTGGAGGCACACAAGGAGCCAAACCTGCTCGGCGGCGTCGTCACGCTTTCGGCGATCGGCAGTCGGGCCGAGACGGAGAACTGGGGCAGGGATCTTTATCGTCCCGAGCCGCCGGCGACTGAGGCGATGAAGCTCAAGGCGGTTCCCTATTTTGCCTGGGACAATCGCGACCCCGGCGAGATGCTGGTCTGGCTGAGGGAAGGGTAGGGCGCCAGGTTACAAATGCACGAAAGCCGTCAGCGGCAGGTGATCGGAGGCGACGCGCGACAGCGGCGTGTCATGCGCCTCGACGCCTGAAACCAAACCGTGCCGGTTGCCCATGATGCGGTCGAGCGCCAGCACCGGCAGGCCGGACGGGAAGGTCGGCACCGCCGGCGGCGTCGGCCCGAAGGTCGTGTGCAGCGTATTCAGCGCCGAGCGGTTGCCGAGCCGCCATTCGTTGAGATCGCCAAGCAGCAGCGTCGGCCTTTCATCGGCGCTGCTCATGATGTCGAGCACGACGCGGGCCTGTTCGGAGCGCGAGCGGCGCAAAAGACCGAGATGGGCGGCGATGACGCGCAGCGACCGTTTCTCGTCAAGATCGATTTCGGCGACCAGCGCGCCGCGCGGCTCCAGTCCCGGCAGCTTGAGCTGGTGGACGTCGCGCACGGTGCCGCGTTTGAACAGCAGCACATTGCCGCGCCAGCCATGCCCCTTGCCGTTGCCCGAGACCGGCACCGGCACCAGTCCCGTCTCCAGTTCCAGGCGGGCGAGGTCGAGCAGCCCGGCCCTGTCGCCGAAGCGGTTGTCGGCTTCCTGCAGGGCGATCACGTCGGGGCTGATCTCGCGGATGACGCGGGCCGTCCTGTCAGGGTCGAACCTGCGGTCCGTGCCGATACATTTGTGGACGTTGTAGGAAGCGACGACGATTTCAGTGTCGTTGACGCGCTTGCGGGGCGTGGCCTTCGCCTTGCGCGCGTTCCTGGCGCGGATCGACAAGAGCACGGTCTCCGGCAGGCTGCGTCCTTTGATGTCGTCTATCTCCATGATCCTGCTTTCGATTTCCTGCTCTAAAGATAGGGCGATCCCAGCCACAGCAAACGGTCGAAGACGCGGATTACGAATGGCCTTGCCTTCAGCGTCTCCAGCGTCACCGGCTGGGCGGTCGAGATGGCGGCCGCGATGCGGGCGTCGATCTCGGCGGCGAAGTTTTTGTCCAGGACTTCCATGTCGATCTCGAAATTCAGCCTCAGCGAGCGTGCGTCCAGGTTGGAAGAGCCGACATAGGCCCACACGCCGTCGATCGCCATCAGCTTGGAATGGTCGAACGAGCCCTCGTGGCGCCAGACCCGGCAATAATGCTTGAGCACCTGGTCGAACTGCGCCGTCATCGCATGATCGACGAGGAAGAGGTTGTTCACCGCCGGCACGACGATGTCGATTTCGACGCCGCGTCGGCCGGCCGTGGTCAGCGCGCTGATGAACTCCCGGTCCGGCAGGAAATAGGGCGACATGATGCGGATCGATTTGCGGGCGACCGAGAATGCGCCCATCAGCAGCTTCAGGTTGGTTTCGTTGGAGGCGTCCGGCCCGCTCGCCACCGCGCGCACCAGCACCGGCTGCCCGGGCGGCGGCGCGGCGCGCTCGACCTGCCAGGGTCCGTCCCTCAAGGCCTCGTTGTTGGCAAAGCGCCAGTCCTCGGCCGCAACCGAGAACAGATCGGCCACCACCGGCCCGGTGACCTGGAAATGCGTGTCGCGCGAACTGTCGGAACCGGCGAATTCGGCCGAGAATCCCTTTCGTATGTTCATGCCTCCCGTGAACGCCACCGCGCCGTCGACGACCAGGATCTTCCTGTGCGTCCTCAGATTGGCATAGGGAAGTCTCAGGCCCATGACGATGTTGCCGTTGAAGAGGTCGACGGTGACGTCGGCCTCCCTGAGTTGTTTCAGGATGCTCGGCACCGAATAGCGCACGCCGACGGCGTCGATCAGCACGCGCACGGTGACGCCGCGCTTGACGGCACTGCCGAGCGACTGGACGAACAGCGCTCCGACCGCGTCATTGTCGAAAATATAGGTTTCGAGCAGGACGCTTCTTTGCGCAGCGTCAATTGCCCGGCACATCGCCATATAGGCCTCGTCGCCGGTCTTGAGCACCGCGATGGTGTTTCCGGAGGTCAGCGGACGCCGCGCCACCCGGTCGCCAAGCGTCTTCAGCCCGGTGAAGCGCTGGCCGAATTCAGCGTTGATCAGGGCTTCCAGCGCGACGTCGCGGTCGTGCCTGGCGGCGGCGTCGGGCGACGGCCGCATCGCGCTGATCGTCGCGCGACGGATGCGGTTGATGCCGGCGATGGCGTAGATGATTGCGCCGATAAAGGGTGACAAAAGCATCACGCCCACCCAGCCGGTGGCGGCGCGCACGTCCTCCTTGGTCATGATGGCGTGCACGATGCCGACCGCGGCCATCGCCAGCGAGAGGACCAGGATAAGCGTCGACCAGTGACTCGCAATCGCCTCGAACATCGGCCCGACTATTGTGCGAGCCGGCGCGGAAGGCAATGCTGGCGGTCAAGCCGATTACGGCAAATGCGCGCCAGCTTCGCCGGCGCACATGACTCGCTCGGAATGAACGATCCTACGACGCGGATGCTGCGACTCTAGGGCGTACGCCGCGTCCGAACTCGACGTCCCAGCTGCGTTCCGCCGGAGCCGCTTCGCCGCTCAGCCCAAGTTTTGGGAAAAGCAGTTCGGCGACGTTGAATGCCTCCTCCAAATGCGGGTAGCCGGACGCGATTATCGTTTCGATGCCGATCTCCTGATACTCGCGGATTCGCGCGGCGACATTATCGGGATTGCCAACCAGGGCGGTTCCGGCGCCTCCACGCACCAGTCCGAGCCCCGCCCAAAGGTTCGGGCCGACAACCAGCCGGTCGCGCCGGCCTTGATGCAGGGCCGACATCCGCTTTTGGCCGACCGATTCCGAGATGTTGACGAAACCGTTCTGGGCTTCGGCGATCACGTCGTCGGTGACGTGGCTGATGAGGCGATCGGCGGCCGCCCAGGCCTCGTCCTCCGTTTCGCGCACGATCAGATGGATGCGCAGCCCGAAACGGATCGTGCGACCTTGCGCCGCCGTCGCCCTTTTCACGCGTTCGATTTTCTCGGCGAGTTGGTCGACCGGTTCGCCCCAGCTCAGATAAGCGTCCACATGCTTGGCGGCGATCGCAATGCCGGCATCGGAGGAGCCGCCGAACCAGAGCGGCGGATGCGGTTGCTGAACGGGCGGAAACGAAATGTCCGTGCCGTGGGCTGAAAGATACTTGCCGTCGAAGTCCGCCGGCTCGCCTGAAAGGATCCGCCGCCAGATGGTCAGGAATTCGTCGGTCTGCGCATAGCGCTCGTCGTGTCCAAGCTTGATGCCGTCGCCGGCGAGGTCGGCCGGATCCGCGCCGGTGACGACGTTGAGCAGCACCCGGCCGCCGGAAATGCGGTCCAGCGTGGCCGCATGGCGAGCAAACAGGGCTGGCGTCCCGCTGCCCGGCCGCAGCGCCACCAGGAATCTCAACCTTTCCGTGAGCGGGATCAGCCCGGCCGCCAAGATCCAGGCGTCCTCGCACCGCGTTCCGGTGGGCAGGAGCACGCCCTTGAAGCCAAGCCGGTCGGCGGCCTGCGCGATCTCCTTGAGATATCCGAAGGTTGCCGGCCGGTGTCGCTCCTCTGTGCCGAGGTAGGGACCATCGCCATGGGTCGGAAGATACCAGTGGAGATCGAGCGCGTGGGGTTCGTTGCTGGACATCGGATTGTTTCCTTCTGCGATTGCGGAATCTTGAGCAAGCCTCAGAGCTTGCCTTTCCAGGGGATGAGGCGGTGTTCCAGCCAGCGCATGCCGCTGGTGAAGGCGAAAGCAAGCACGGCGATGACGATGAGGCCGACGAAGACGACGTCGGTGGCGAGGAAGTTGGCGGCCGACATGATCATGTAGCCGAGCCCGGACTGTGCTGCGATCAGTTCGGCCGCGACCAGTGTCGACAAGCCGGCGCCGATGGCAATCTTCAGGCCGGTCAGGATTTCCGGCAATGCGGATGGCAGGATGATGCTGGCGAACAGTTGCAGCCGGCTGGCGCCGAGCGATAGCGCGGCGTTGATGCGTTCAGCGGGCACCGACCGGACTCCCGCCTGCGCCGCAAAGCAGATTGGCGCGAAGGTCGACAGCGACAGAAGCACGATCTTTGAGGTCTCGCCGATGCCGAGCCAAATGATCAGCAGGGGAAGGTAGGCCAGCGGCGGCAGCCCCCAGTAGAGGTCGATCGGCACACTGAAAATGCCCTTGACCCAGCGGTTCAGGCCCATGAGCAGGCCAAGCGGAATACCCACGAAAATGCCGACGCCGAGTGCCGCGGCAATGCGGCCAAGGCTTGCCAGCGTATGATCGAGCAGCGTGCCGTTGGCATAGCCGTCGGCCGCGACTGCGCTGAACTGGGTCAGCACATCGGCCGGCGACGGCAGGAAGAGTGGCGAGGCCCAGCCGAATTGCGCGGCCAGGAACCACAATGCGATCAGCGCGGCCAGCGTGGCGAGGCTGATGCCGAACGTGCTTGCCGATGCGGCTCGGCGCAACCGGCGAGACGGCCGTCGCTGAGCCGCCGCGGTCGGAAACGAGGTTCGGGAATTGGCTGCAAGGGTCATTGCAAGGTTCCTTTCCGGGCGCCTTCCGGCTGGTGGATGAGCGAGCGGATTTCCTGCCGCAGTTCGATGAAGCGGGGGTGGGACTGGATCGTCCCGATATCCCCGGCTTCCGCGAAGTCGCGGACGAAGTCGGCGTCGAAGCGGGCAACGATGCGGCCCGGCCGCGGCGACATCACGACGATGGTTGTACCGAGCGTGAGGGCTTCCTCGATCGAATGGGTGATGAACAGGATCTGCTTGCCCGTCCTGGCCCAGACCGAGGCAAGAAGCTGCTGCATGGTCTCGCGAGTCAGGCTGTCGAGGGCGCCGAACGGCTCATCCATCAGTAGGATCTTCGGATCGGTCGCCAGTGCCCGCGCGATGCCGACGCGCTGGCGCATGCCTCCCGAAAGTTCATAGGGCGGCTTTTCGGCGAAATCGGCGAGTCCCACCAGTTCCAGCAGGTGCCTTGACCGCTCGTACCGTTCGCCGCGTGACACGCCCCGGTACTTCAATCCGAGTGCAACATTGTCCAGCACGTTGGCCCAGGGCAGCAGGGTATCTTTCTGGAACACGACGCCGCGATCGCCGCCTGGCGCCACGATTTCTCGCCCATCCAGCGTGATCGTTCCTTCGGTAAGGGGTAGAAAGCCGGCGATCGCGTTAAGCAATGTCGACTTGCCGCAGCCGGAAGCACCGACCGCGACGACGATGGAATCGGGAGGAATATCGAGCGAGACGTGATCGAGCGCATGCACGTCCTGGCCATCGGAAGCCGGGAAGGTGACGCTGGCATCGCGAATTCGAAGCATGGTGGCCTCCGGTGATCTGGCTGGCGCGCCAGCCAGATCGGGTTCCTTCAGGGATTGCTAGTTCGAGGCCTTGGCCACTTCCGCATATTGCGGATCGGCGAACGCCGCGTAGCTGTCCTTGACCGAGGTGATCTTGTGCTGATCCTTCAGGAAGCTCGCAGTGTCCCTGAGGATCTTCGCCACCGCGCTTTTCTCGCCGCCGCCCAGCCACTTGTCGGAAACCTGCTCCTCGAGCGGGGGAACGACCGTGGTCTTCAGCTGCTCCGAATTTTCCGCCGCCGTGCCACCCTGCAATTTTGCGATCAGCTTGGCGTTCTCCGAGTCCGGGCCCCATGCGGCGGGGTTGCTCAGGTATGCCTGGTTGTAGCCGTCGATCAGCCGGACGTACTGGCCGAGGAACTCGGGATTGGCCTTGGCGAAGGCACCGGTGACGACCAGCGCGCTGAAGGTCGGCGCGCCGCGATCGGCGACCTGGCCGGCGGTGAGCAGGACCTTGCCGTTCTTCTTGAGTTCGGACAGCGCCGGATCCCAGACGAAGCCGCCGTCGATGTCGCCGCGCTTCCAGGCGGCGACGATCTCGGGCTGCGGAATGGCTATGACCTGGGTTTCCTTTTCGGAAATGCCTTCCTGTTTGAGCACGGCGAGAAGCTGGTAATGATCGGTCGAGACTGGTGCTGCGGCGAGTTTCTTGCCGCGCAGATCCGCCGGCGACTTGATTTCGGGCCGCACCACCAGGGCTTCGCCATCACGAGAGACCGACGAGATGTAGAACGCCTTCACATCGATACCCTTGCTGACGGCAGCGGAGAACGGGCTCGACCCGACATCGCCGATCTGGACGTCGCCGGAGGCGATGGCTGCGAAGATGTCGGCGCCGGAATTGAAGCGGCGGAATTCGATGTCCCAGCCTGTCTTCTTTGCGAGGTCGCCATTGGCGATGCCAAGATTGTAGGGATTCGCGCCAGTCTGATAGGCGATGACGACTTTCTTCTCGTCCGCGGCACCTGCCGTGGCGTGGACGGAAGACAGGGCAAGCCCCAAAAGCGCGGCGGAAATGAATTTTCGCATGGACTTTAATCCTTTGAGCAGCGGGCAGAGCCCGATTTGCAGCCAAACAGATGGCTGTGACTAAAGTCCACTAAACTTATAGAATTAGACAGGAATGATATTCCTAAAGCCTCTTCGTCGGTGAAAAAGAATTGGACCGAGGAGCGATCCGCCCACGAAAGATCGTTCCCGGCGGTTTGCCGGCCGCGTAGGAGGGTAGCCCACGAAGATCTCGCCGCCGCTAATGGAACCGAAATGCGGTCCGCGCGTTGTGCCGCTCGCGGGAGTATCCTCGCGAGGGGCATTTTCATTCACGACCGTCGTTATCTGCCGGGCTGTGAGGGGGCGCTGTGAGTACGCTGAGATCCAAGCCGCAATTGGACCGCCGTCAGATTTTGAACGCGCTCAAGGCCTTCCGGCGCGGTGACTTCTCTGTGCGCATCGACAATGTCTATGAAGGCCTCGACTCCGATATCGCTGACACCTTCAACCAGATCGTGGAGATCAACGATCAGGTCACGCGCGAGTTCGAGCGGCTGAGCCGGGTGGTCGGCAAGGACGGGCGGATTGGTGAGCGCGGTCACGTGCGCAATGCTACGGGCAGCTGGGAAACAAGCGTCCGCTCCGTCAACGATCTCATCGAGGACATGGTTCAACCGACCACGGAGGTGGCGCGCGTCATTGGCGCGGTTGCTAAGGGCGACCTGTCGCAAACCATGATGGTGGAGATCGACGGCCGGCCTCTACGAGGCGAGTTCCTCCGTATCGGCAAGGTCGTCAACACGATGGTCGGGCAGCTGGGGTCTTTTGCTTCGGAAGTGACGCGCGTTGCCCGCGAGGTGGGCACAGAAGGCAAGCTCGGCGGCCAAGCGCGAGTGAAGGGCGTGGCCGGCACCTGGAAAGACCTGACCGACAACGTCAACGCCATGGCGACCAATCTCACTGGGCAGGTCCGCAACATCGCCGAGGTCACCACGGCTGTCGCGTCAGGCGACCTTTCGAAGAAGATTACCGTGGACGTGAAGGGCGAAATCTTAGAGTTGAAAAACACCATCAACACGATGGTGGACCAGCTCAATTCATTCGCCTCGGAAGTGACGCGCGTGGCGCGCGAAGTCGGCACCGAAGGCAAGCTCGGCGGTCAGGCGCGCGTCGAGGGCGTCGGCGGCACCTGGAAAGACTTGACCGACAACGTCAATTCGATGGCCGAGAACCTGACGGGCCAGGTCCGCAACATCGCCGAGGTCACGACGGCCGTCGCGCTTGGCGACCTTTCGAAGAAAATCACCGTCGATGTAAAGGGCGAAATTCTCGAACTGAAGAACACCATCAACACGATGGTGGACCAGCTCAACTCATTTGCCTCCGAGGTGACCCGCGTGGCGCGCGAGGTCGGTTCCGAGGGCAAGCTGGGAGGCCAGGCCCAGGTGCGTGGTGTCGCGGGAACCTGGAAGGATCTGACGGACAATGTGAACTCGATGGCCGAGAACCTGACCGGGCAGGTTCGCAACATCGCCGAAGTGACGACCGCGGTCGCGTCTGGCGATCTGTCGAAGAAGATCACCGTGGCCGTCCAGGGCGAAATCCTGGAGCTCAAGGATACCATCAACACGATGGTGGACCAGCTCAATTCCTTTGCGTCGGAGGTGACGCGCGTTGCCCGCGAAGTCGGCACCGAGGGCAAGCTCGGCGGCCAAGCCGACGTGAAGGGCGTCGGCGGCACCTGGAAGGACCTGACCGACAGCGTCAACCTGATGGCTGCCAACCTCACTGGCCAGGTGCGCAATATCGCCGAGGTGACGACGGCCGTCGCGCGCGGCGACCTGTCGAAGAAGATCACGGTCGACGTCAAGGGTGAAATCCTGGAACTGAAGGACACCGTCAACACGATGGTGGATCAGCTCAACTCCTTTGCCTCGGAAGTGACGCGCGTGGCCCGCGAGGTCGGCTCGGAAGGCAAGCTCGGCGGTCAGGCTCACGTCGAAGGTGTCGGAGGCACCTGGAAGGATCTGACCGACAACGTGAACGCAATGGCCGGCAATCTCACGGTGCAGCTGCGCGACGTCTCCAAGGTCGCGACGGCAATCGCTACCGGCGATCTTACCCAGAAGATCACGGTCGACGCCCTGGGCGAGATCCTGCAGATCAAGGACGTCATCAACACGATGGTCGACCAGCTCAACTCGTTTGCCTCGGAAGTGACGCGCGTCGCGCGCGAGGTGGGCTCGGACGGGAAACTCGGCGGGCAGGCGCAAGTGCGTGGTGTGGCAGGCACGTGGAAGGACCTGACCGACAATGTGAATGCCATGGCCGCGAATCTGACCGGCCAGGTGCGCAACATCGCCGAGGTGACTACCGCCGTTGCGCTCGGTGATCTTTCCAAGAAGATCACTGTCGACGTCAAAGGCGAGATCCTGGAGCTGAAGTCGACGATCAACACCATGGTTGATCAGTTGAACTCATTCGCCGGAGAAGTGACCCGCGTCGCCCGAGAGGTCGGCACCGAGGGCAAACTGGGCGGCCAGGCCCAGGTCCGCGGCGTCGCCGGCACCTGGAAAGACCTCACCGACAACGTCAACTCCATGGCCGAGAACCTAACCGGCCAGGTGCGCAACATCGCGGAGGTAACCACCGCCGTCGCACGCGGCGATCTGTCGAAGAAGATTACCGTGGACGTCAAGGGCGAGATCCTGGAGCTGAAGTCGACGATCAACACCATGGTCGATCAGCTGAACTCCTTCGCCGGGGAAGTGACGCGTGTGGCGCGCGAGGTGGGTACCGAGGGCAAGCTGGGCGGCCAGGCCCGCGTCGAGGGCGTTGCCGGCACCTGGAAGGATCTGACCGACAACGTCAACCTGATGGCCACCAATCTGACGAACCAGGTGCGTGGCATCGCGGATGTCGTGACCGCGGTCGCGCAGGGAAATCTACGCCGCAAGCTCACCGTCGATGCAAAGGGCGAGATCGCTTCGCTGGCCGACACCATCAACGGCATGATCGAGACCCTCGCCACCTTTGCCGACCAGGTGACCAACGTCGCGCGCGAGGTCGGCATCGAAGGCAAGCTCGGCGGCCAGGCTCGCGTGCCGGGCGCGGCAGGGCTCTGGCGCGACCTGACCGATAATGTCAATCAGCTGGCAGCCAACCTCACCACCCAGGTGCGGGCTATCGCTGAAGTCTCGACGGCGGTGACCAAGGGTGACTTGACACGGTCCATCAGCGTCCAAGCGTCAGGCGAGGTGGCGGCGCTCAAGGACAACATCAACGAGATGATCCGCAACCTCAAGGATCAGACGCTGAAGAATGCGGAACAGGACTGGCTGAAGACCAACCTGGCGCGGTTCTCGCGCATGCTGCAGGGCGAACGCGATCTGGCGACGGTGTCGCGTCTGATCATGTCGGAGCTGGCACCGCTGGTGAATGCGCAATACGGCGTCTTCTATGTGACCAACCGGGAAGAAGACGAGTCCTATCTCGAGCTTGCCGCGTCCTATGGCGCAGAAAGCAAATCGGCGATGAAACAGCGCCTTGATCTACGTGAGGGGCTGATTGGCCAGAGCGCCGCCGACAAGCGTGCGATCGTTCTCGACAATGTGCCGCCGGATTTCCTGCGTATCACGTCGGGCCTCGGCAACGCCACGCCTGCCAATGTCATCATCCTGCCCGCGCTCTTCGAAGACGAAGTAAAGGCGGTGATCGAGCTTGCCTCCTTCAGCGAGTTCCGCGACACGCACCAATCGTTCCTCAACCAGCTGATGGAATCGGTCGGTATCGTGCTCAACACGATAGCTGCGACGATGCGCACCGAAGGGCTGCTGAAACAGTCGCAATTGCTGACTTCCGAATTGCAGGCGCGCCAGACGGAACTGACCAAGAAGCAGGAGGAACTGCACGCCACCAACGAGGAGTTGCAGGAAAAGGCGCAACTGCTCGAAAACGAAAAGAAGCAGGTGGAGAACAAGAATCTGGAAATCGAGATGGCTCGGCGCGCCCTTGAGGAGAAAGCCGAACAGCTTGCGCTGACCTCCAAGTACAAATCTGAATTCTTGGCCAATATGAGCCACGAACTGCGCACACCGCTGAACTCGCTGCTCATCCTTTCGAATCTGCTGGCCAGCAACCAGCAGGGAAATCTCAACGACAAGCAGGTCGAGTTTGCCCGGACGATCAATTCGGCGGGGACCGACCTGCTCAGCCTTATCAACGACATTCTCGATCTTTCCAAGATCGAGTCTGGCACCGTTTCCGTCGAGATCAACGATATGCCTCTGGCGCATCTGCGCCAGCACATGGAACGCACTTTCCGTCAGCTGGCTGCCGACAAGGGATTGGGCTTTACGATAGACCTTGCCCCGGGACTTCCGGAGACGGTGCGGACCGACGAAAAGCGGCTGCAGCAGATCGTGCTCAACCTGTTGTCGAACGCATTCAAATTCACGTCGACCGGTAAGGTCAGCCTCACTTTCAGGCCGGAGAAGACCGGGCGGCGCAATGGTGCCCAGGCACCTAAGGCGCTCGCTATCGCGGTCACCGATACCGGCATCGGCATCCCGGACGACAAGCAGAAGTTGATCTTCGAGGCTTTCCAGCAGGCCGACGGCACCACCAGCCGCAAATATGGTGGCACTGGGCTCGGCCTGTCGATCAGCCGGGAAATCGCGCGGCTGCTCGGAGGGGAGTTGAGGGTGGAAAGCACGCCAGGCAAGGGATCGACATTCACGCTCGTCATCCCCATCGAAGGCCCTAGAGCAGTTCCGCAACCCGTGATGGTCGAACAGCAAGCGGTGGCTCCGGCGGCTGGCGTTTCGGTTCCGGAATTGATCGACGATCGCGATGGCCTCTCGCCCGAAGACAGGGTCGTGCTGATCGTGGAGGACGATCCTACCTTTGCAGGACTGCTGCTGGGCATGGCGCGCTCGGCCGGCCTCAAGGGCGTCTTGTCCTCCGCAGGCTCCGGGACAGTGGCGCTGGCCAGGAAGCTGGTTCCAGATGCAATCACGCTGGACCTCGGCCTTTCGGATATAGATGGCTGGGTGCTGTTCGACCTTCTGCGGCACGACCCCAAGACCGAAGGCATCCCGATCCATGTCATCTCGGGTGCGGAAGATACGGCGGGCCTGTTGCGCAGTGGCGCCGCCAGCGTCTCGACAAAGCCGGTATCGTCGGACGACCTCATGAAGGTGTTCGAGGATGTCCATTCGAGCAAGTTGCGCCTCCAGCGCAATGTGCTGATCGTGGATGCCGATCCCGAGCGGCGGCTTGCCCTGGTCGAAGCAATCCGCGACGGCGTTACTTCCGTCACGCCTGTCGGTCGGATCGCCGCAAATGGTCGGGGAATAGACTTCGACATCTATGACGCGATTGTGCTCGGCTTTGGGAGGTCGGGCAAGGACAACGCCAAAATGATTGAGGAGATCGCGGCCTCGTTCGAGAACCTGTCACCCAAGCTCGTGTTCTTCGCACCCTATCCAGAGGCCGTGGAGCAGCTGATCGGGCTCAAACCGGAGTTGGCGGACGTTGCCCGCGCCGAGAATTTTGGCCAGTTGGCGCTGCTGATGTCGGCGACCCTGCCACGAGATAATCACGCCAATGGGGCTGCGGCCTCGCAACGATCGGACAAGACCGACCTTGCCGGCGCCAAAGTCCTCATTGTCGACGACGACATTCGCAACATCTATTCGCTGACCAGCGTGCTCGAGACATATGGCATTCAGGTTTTGCATGCCGAGCGCGGTCGCGATGGCATCGCGCTGCTCGAGCAAAATCCGGACATGGACGTCGCGCTCATCGACATCATGATGCCTGAGATGGACGGCTATGAGACCATGCGGCAGATACGCGGCATGCTGCCAATCGCGCATGTCCCCCTGATCTCTGTGACTGCCAAGGCGATGAAGGGCGACCGACAAAAGTGCCTTGATGCGGGTGCTTCGGACTACATAGCGAAGCCCGTGGATCTTGACCTTCTGCTCGCGCTGCTCCGGGTCTGGATCGGGCGATCGAGACAGCACGCACAGCCGGCAGAGACGCTCTTGGCGGCCGTATGATGGGTTGCCAATGCAAGGGATGCTGAAAACCAAATCCGAGCAGCGCGCAGCGCTGTCAGAGGTGGCGCAAGGCGCGCGCATCCTCGCCGTCGATGATGACGATCGCAATCTCTTGGCGATCAGCGAAGTCTTGGCTGGAGTGGGCGAGGTTGTCTGCGCACAATCCGGCGAGGAGGCATTGCGGTTCCTTCTGAAGGAAGAGTTCGCCGTGATCCTTCTGGACGTTCTGATGCCGGGATTGGACGGATACGAGACGGCCTCATTGATCCGGCAAAGAGAGCAGTCCAGGCGCACCCCGATCATCTTTCTGACCGCGATCAACAAGGAAGAAGCGCATATGCTGCGCGGCTACGATGCCGGCGCGGTCGATTTCGTCTTCAAACCCTTCGATTCAGCCATGCTGCGTTCGAAGGTGGCCGTGTTCGTCGAATTGCACGAGAAGACCCTGGAAATCCAGCGCAAGGCGATCGTGGAGCAGACGCTGCTGGAGCAGGCGCTGGAGTCGCAAAAGTCGAGGCTCGAGGCGGAGCGAGCCTTGCGTGCCGCGGAACAGCGCCAGGAAGCCATACTGCAGTCGGTGCCGGTTTGCTTTCATGCCCGGTCGCTCGAACCGCCTTTTGATGCCCGCTTCGTCACCAGCGGGATCGAGCGTTTGACCGGATTTTCTCCCGAGCGGCTGACGTCCGAGCCTGGCTTTGGCTTGAGCCGTGTGCATCCGGACGACTTGCCGGACGTCGAGGCCGCTCTGCTTGGCGCCAAAGCAGCCGGCTCCTACAGCTGCGAATTCCGATGGCAATGCGCGGACGGCAAATACCGAAGCTTCCTGGACCAGGGCGTCATCTCGCATAATCCAGTGGACAACACGGACGAGATCGTCGGCACGCTGCTCGACATCACCGAGCGGCGCGAGCTTGAAGACAGGCTGCTCAAGGCGCAGCGTCTTGATGCGATCGGCAAGCTTACAGGCGGACTTGCCCATGACTTCAACAACCTGCTCGCGACGATCCTCAGTGGGCTCGGGCTTCTGGAGCGCAGCACTGCGCTCGATGAGCAGGCGAAGAAAGTGCTCGACCTTACAAGGCGCTCGGCCAAGCAGGGCGCCGACCTCGTTAATCGCATGCTCGCCTTCTCCCGGCGTCAGCGTCTGAAGCCCGAACCTTTGCAACTGGCAACGCTCGTCGAGCCGCTGAACGGGCTCGTCGCGCCGGTGCTCGGAGGTCTTGTTCGTTTTGAATGGAATATAGACTCGGTCTGGCCTGTACTGGTGGACGGAAGCCAGCTCGAACTCGCCCTTATGAACCTGGTGTTCAACGCGCGCGACGCAATGCCCACCGGAGGATTGATCTCGATCCGCGCTGAAAATCGTACGATCGACAGTCGTTCCGACGAATTGGGAGCCGGCGACTATGTCGTCATCTCGGTCATCGATACCGGTTCGGGCATTCCGGCCGATCTCGTGGCGAAGGTCATAGAGCCCTTTTTCACGACGAAACCTGTCGGTAAGGGCACCGGCCTCGGCTTGAGCACCGTATACGGCTTTGCAAAGCAGTCAGGGGGCACTCTTCGGATCGAGAGTGTTGTCGGGCGAGGCACTGCGATGCAGCTGTGGCTGCCGCGATCGTTGGAACAGCCGGCCCGGTCGATCGAGCAGAACCAGGTCAGCCGGCCTCGCGTTGACGGCAATGGCGCCCGGCCGACCATACTGCTGGTCGACGACAGCGACGCGCTGCGCGAGTTGACGGCTTCCTCATTGAGGCAACGCGGCTTCGACGTGACATGCGCCGCCGGCGGTGCCGAGGCGCTGGCCAGGATCGAGAAGGCTCCGCAGGACTTCGACGTGATCGTCACCGATTTCGCCATGCCGCTCGTGTCAGGCTTGGACGTGATCCGATTTGCGCGCAACCTGAAGGCAGACTGGCCGGCGGTCATCATTACCGGCTATGCCGACACCAAGGCGATCGGCGATCTGCCCGCTGATGTTCCCTTGCTCGCGAAACCTTACAAGGACCAGGAGCTTGTCGAGTCCATTCTGCAGGTCAAACAGACGCATGGCCTGGCTTGAAATCGAACCCTTCAGTCTCACCCGCGCCTCGCCATCAGCCGCAGCCATGGCGCCAGATGGAAGCCGGCCATTAACAGATACATCGGCGCCATGCCGGTGAGCGCCGAGGCGCCCGACATGCACATCATGTCGTGGCCGTCATAGGCGGCCGTCAGCAGCGCCATTGCCGCGAAGGTCGGCGCCGCGGCGAGGCAAAGCCAGTCGGCGAGGCCGAAGCCGCCCAAGCCGGTTGGGCGAGGGGCGGAATTGTCGATGCTCATGATATTCACCTTCCGAAGCGGTCGGATTTTCAATGTTCGGAGAGATACCGGGATCGGCTCCGGCGGCGCGCGCCGCCGGAGCCGCGTTGCGCTCAGCCGCTCTTGTTGCGGAACGCCGCTTCGCCGGCATCCGAGACCTCGACCCATCTCTGGTCGGGCGCGGCGCCTTCTTCGTAATTGTCGTGCCAGTTCCACCATTTGTAGGTCTGGGTCTGCGGATAGCCCTCGGGCGAATCCTCCCACACCTCCTGGCGGCCGAGCGGCGTGACGTCGAGATAGCTCCATACGGTGCCGAAGGCTTCGTCGCCGCGGTTGTTGACGAAATAGGTACGGAAGATGCGCTTGCCGTCATGGATGAAGACGTTGTGGCCGTGCCATTGGTCGACGCCGAAATCCTTATCCCAGCTGTCCGTGATGGTGTACCAGGGCATTTTCCAGTCCATCTGTTGCTTCAACCGCTGGATGTCGGCCTGCGGCGCGCGCGAGGCATAGGCGAGCGTGGTGTCGCGGGCGTTGAGATGGGCGAGGTTGCCGACCATGTCGGCGCCGAGCGAGCAGCCGCGGCAGGCATGTTCGGGCCAGCCATAGACGCCCGGCTCGAAGAAGGCGCGGTAGATCACGAGCTGGCGGCGGCCTTCGAAGAGGTCGAGCAGGCTCGCCTTGCCGTTCGGGCCTTCGAACACATAGTCCTTGGTGACTTCCATCCACGGCATGCGGCGGCGTTCGGCGGCCAATGCGTCGCGGGCGCGGGTCATCGCCTTTTCCTTGACCAGCATTTCTTCATAGGCGCCTTCCCACGCTTCCTGCGAGACGACCGGCGGTGTCTTCATGTGTTGGGTCATTGCTCTTGTCCCGTTCTTGGGTTTGGTTGGGGGTGACAGGGACAGACATAGGCCGCATGCTTCGATGGTGAGAGTTACAAGTGTGACGCGATTTGAGCCGGCGAGCCTCGAGGCGGCGGCATGGACTCGCTGATCAACGCCGCCGGGCGCGCGCTCGCCGCGGGCGATCCGCTCGGCGCCTTGAAGCGCGTCGGCTTGCGCGACGACGCGCCAGCGCTGGCGCTGCGCGGCATCGCGATGGCGCAGCTCGGCGACTTCGCCAAGGCCAAGGCGCTGCTGAAGGACGCCGTCCGCGCCTTCAGCCCGAAGGAGGCGGTCGCACGCGCGCGCTGCGTCGTCGCTGAGGCCGAGATTGCCCTAGTCTCACGCGACCTCGGCTGGCCGGAGAAGGCCTTGCGGTCCGCACGCGCCACGCTTGCCGCGCATGGCGATCGGCTGAACGCCGCCTATGCCGGCAGCCTCGAGGCGCGTCGCCTCATCCTGATCGGCCGGCTCGACGAGGCCGAGCGGCTGCTTTCGGATTTCGATCCGGCGCCGCTGCCGCCGGTCGCGCGCGTCGCGCATGAACTGGCCGCGGCCGGCATCGCGGTCCGGCGCCTCAGGACGAAAGCGGCGCGCTCGGCGTTCGGCCGGGCATCGCTGGCCGCTTACGAAGCCAACATCCCGGCCTTGAAGGCCGAAGTCGAAGCGGCATCCCTGGTCTTGAACACGCCGGTCGGCAGGCTGATCGCGCGCGGCACAGAGAAAGATCTGCTGCTCGACGAGGTCGAGACGCTGCTGACCTCGGGCGCGCTGGTCATCGATGCCTGCCGCAACGTGGTGCGCGAGGCCGATGCGGTCGTCTCGCTGGCGACACGGCCGGTGTTGTTCGCGCTGGCGCGCACGCTTGCCGAGGCATGGCCGGCGGATGCCTCGCGTGAGATGCTGTTGAGACGCGGCTTTCGGGCAAGGCACGCGGATGAATCTCATCGCGCGCGGCTGAGGGTCGAGATGGGGCGGCTGCGCGCCGAGCTCGCCGGACTGGCCGAGATCAATGCCACGGCAGCCGGTTTTGCATTGACGCCGTTGAAGGCCGCCGAGGTCGTCGTGCTGACGCCGCCGGTCGAAGACGAGCATGGCGCGGTGCTTGCCTTTCTGACCGACGGCGAGGCCTGGTCGAGTTCGGCGCTGGCGATCGCGCTCGGCGCCAGCGCGCGCACCGTGCAGCGGGCGCTGGAAGAACTGTCGACGCAGAATAAGGTGCAGCCGGTCGGCCGCGGCCGGGCGCGCCGCTGGATGATGCCGCCGGTGACCGGATTCCCGACTGTGTTGTTACTCCCGGGGCCGCTGCCGACCGACTAGTCTGCGGCCATTGTTCGAATGGAGACTGAAAATGAAACGAGCCGCTGCCGAGATCCTGCGCGAATACGGACCGTTCCCCGGCGTCGAGCGCGTCAATGGCGTCACCTATGACGGCCAAAATATCTGGTTCGCCAGTGGCGACAAGCTGAACGCGCTCGATCCCGACAGCGGCAAGATCGTGCATACGATCGATGTCGCGTCGCATGCCGGGACTGCCTTCGATGGCGAGTATCTCTACCAGATTGCCGAGGATCGCATCCATAAGGTCGACCCGAAGATCGGCAAGGTCGTCGCAACCATTCCGGCGCCCGGCAATGGCGGCGATTCAGGCATGGCCTGGGCCGAGGGTTCGCTCTGGGTCGGCGAATACCGGGCGCATAAGATCCATCAGATCGATCCCGAAACGGGCAGAGTGATCCGCACGATCGAATCCAAGCGCGTCGTCACCGGCGTCACCTGGGTCGATGGCGAGCTCTGGCACGCCACCTGGGAGGGCGAGGAAGGCGATCTGGTGCGCGTCGATCCCGACACAGGCGATGTGCTGCAGGAGCTAGCGATGCCTTCCGGCGTGTCGGGGCTGGAATCCGATAGCGGCGGCTGCTTCTTCTGCGGTGGCGGCAGCAGCGGCAAGATCAAGGCCGCAAAGCGTCCGGGACATAAAGCAATTCCAGGAAAAGTGTGAGCGGTTTTCCGTCCGGAATTACGTACAAACAAAGAGATAGAGCGGTTCGCCGTTTGCGCGAAAACGGTGAAACGCTCTCTCGTGGCAAGTAGCGGACCATGGAAAGGCGGCCCGGTCAGGCCGCTTCGCGCGCCGGCCGCGTCATCGGCTTGTTGGAAGCCTTCGCGGCGTTTGGCCCATCGACATGCGCCCAGGCCGGCCGCTCGAACAGGAAGGTGCCGAAGCCGATGCGCTTGACGATGAAATAGAGCACCACCGGGCTGATGACGGAGACGAGCAGCACCGCCAGGCTCAGCAGGCCAGTGTCGGTCAGAAGGCCGCTCGCCAGCATGACACCGCGGAAGATCGACATCGGAATGGTGAAGGCGACATAGACGACCAGCGAATGCTCGCCGAGCCAGCGCAGCCATTCCATGGAAGCGAATTTCGACAGGAAGCCGCCGGCCACGCACAGCGCCACCGCGCCTGCGACGGCCAGCGTCAGATGCAGTGGCGGCCATGCCGCCAGGCCCATCTGCATGCCGACAGGCTGCATCGCGTAGCCCGGCGAATAGACGAGCAGCCCGTTGACGAGCGCCCAGGCGAGCAGGCCCGCGACGGCGATCGCCGGACGAGCCTGCGTCCATTCCACCAGCCGGAAGATCAGCGGCGCGAGCATGAAGCCGAGATAGAAGAACACGAAATAGGCCGCGAACTGCTCGAGCGCGTAGCTGTCCGGCTTCGGCGCCCACATCTGCAGCGCGGCAGCGAACGGGATGACGACCCAGTGCGGCACGCGAAGCTCGCGCAGAACACGGATCGCGATGCCGAAAACCGCCAGCATGTAGATGAACCACAAGACGCCATAGGGCTGGACGACGGCCATCGCGAGGTCGTGCAGCATGCCGGCGGGGTCGCGGCTGAAGATGCCGATCTTCAGCCCGATCGAGATGATCGCCCACAGCACGTAGAAATAGAGGTAGTGGACGACGCGGCGGTCGACATAGCGCCGCCACGGCCGGTCGATCACCTGCGACAGGAACAGGCCCGAGATCAGGAAGAATTCCGGCATGCGGAAGGGCGTCGCGAAGCCGATCACATAGTGCAGGAAGCCGACACCGCCGGTGTACTCGCCTGTGTTGTAGGCCGAGTACATCATCACCACCAGGATGATGGAAAGGCCTTTTGCCGTGTCCACCCACGGCATGCGGTTGGGGCTGCTCATGCGCGATCTCGAGGAAAATTCAACTGCCGCGATTGTAGCGGACCGGCGAATGGCCCGCAGCAACAAGCTTACGATATCGTAAACGGAAACCTTGTTCGGGGCCCGCGTTAACCATCGCCTTACGGAGACCGCGCGGCGGCACCCGTCTCGCGCATCGCTATCGCGACGATCGCGCCCGACAGGAACGTCAGCGCCGCAATGGCACCGATCGCCGCGGCGAAGCCGAAGAAGTCGGCGATCAGGCCCGCGGTGAGGGCGCCGAGAGCGTAGCCGAGGTCGCGCCAGAAGCGGTAGACGCTGAGCGAGCGCGCCCGCCAGGAGGGGTGCGAGGCGTCCGACACAGCCGCGATCAGGCTCGGATAGACCATTGCCGTGCCGAGGCCGAGCAGCACGCTCGCCAGCAGCCACCAGCCGAAATCGCGCGTCACGGCGGTCAAGAGAAGTCCCGCCGCCTGCACCCACATGCCGGCGACGATCAGGCCCTTACGGCCCCACCGGTCGCTGAGCGGCCCGGTCGCGACTTGCAGGACGCCCCACACCGCCGGATACACCGCCTTGAGGATGCCGATGCGCTCGACGCCCAGCCCGTTGGCGACGAAGAAGAGTGGGAAGAGCCCCCAGCTCATGCCGTCATTCAGATTGTTCACCAGGCCGGCCTGGGAGGCGGCGAACAGGTTGCGGTCCCCGAACGAGGTCAGCACGAAGATCTCGCGGAAGCTGAGCGGCGAAGCCTGTTTTGGGTGGTCCGCCAGCTCCAGACGCACATGCTCGCGCGTGTCGCGCACCAGCAGGATGGACAGCGTCGCACCCAGGATCGCATAGACGACGCCGAGATAGATCGGCACCGGACGCAGCCCGTAGCGGCTGGCGAGATAGCCGGTGAGGAAGGCGGTGACCCCGACGGCGAGGTAGCCGGCGAACTCGTTGAGGCCGACGGCGAGCCCGCGCGATTTCGGTCCGACGAGATCGACCTTCATGATCACCGTCATCGACCAGGCGAGCCCTTGGTTGATGCCGAGCAGCGCATTGGCGGCCACGATCCAGCCCCAGCTCGGCGCTGAGATGATGATGAAGGGCACCGGCAGGCCGAACAGCCAGCCGAGGACCAGCACGCGCTTGCGGCCCCATGTGTCGGCAAGCTGGCCGGAGAGGAGGTTGGCACAGGCCTTGACCACGCCGAAGCTGACGATGAAGGAGACGACCAGCGTGGTGGAAGCGACGCCGAATTCCTCCGCGCCGATCAGCGGCACGACGGTCCTCTCGATGCCCACCATGCCGCCGACGAAGGCATTGATCAGCACCAGCAGCGAAAACTGCTTCCAGTTGGCCTTGAGGCCGAGCGCGACTGCGGGCGCCGCTGTGCTCAAGATTTCGCTCCGGCATTGAGCGTCCGAGCCCGAGCCGCTTCCGTAGGCGGAGGAGGCGATGTCAATTTTCGCACGACGTTGCCTTCATCGCCGGCCCATGATTGAGAGGGCCTCATAGTGGCTGAACTCGGCACCGATGGCGATACCGGAACGATGCGCGCCGGCAGATCAACGTGCGATGGCCTGCGAAAGCTGATAGCGTCCCTCGATGCTTTCTCCACGAGGCTGAGGGTCGCAATGTCTGCGCGTTTCTATTCGCTCCTGCTGGCGCTTCTCCTGGCTGCGCCCAGCGCCTTCTCCGAGACGCTGAAGCTTCCGGACAGTCTGACGGGATTCAGTTCCCCAGCCGGAGAGAGCTTTCTTGCCGAGAGCACGGCGAAGGAAGCCTATTTCCCTCTCGCGAGCAACTTTCTCACGCAAAAGACGCAGGCCTATTGCGGCGTCGCCAGCATCGTCATGGTGTTGAACGCGCTCAACGTTCCGGCGCCGGCGGTGCCCGAATACGAACCTTACAAGACGTTCACGCAGGATAATGTCCTTAACGAGCGCACGGAGACCATTCTTCCTCGTCAGGTCCTCGACAAGCAGGGAATGACGCTCGACCAGATCGGGGCCATTCTTTCCACCCAGCCGATCAAGGCTGAGGTCCGCCATGCTTCGGATGCCAGCCTCGAGCAGTTTCGCACCCAGGCCAGTTCTTTCCTTGCCAAGCCCGGGCACTTCGTTATCGTCAACTATCTGCGCAAGGCGATGGGCCAGGAGAAGGGCGGGCATATATCGCCGCTGGCCGCTTACGACGAGAAAGCGGACAGGTTCCTGATCCTCGATGTCGCCCGCTACAAATATCCGCCGGTATGGGTGAAAACGGCCGACCTGTTCGCAGCGATGAACACGGTCGACAGCGACAATGAGAACAGAACCCGCGGATATGTGCTGATATCGTCGCCTTCGGGAGAGTAGTTCAGCCGAACTCCAGCGGAGAAGGCCGACAAGGCCCGCCGGAGCCTGTGGATCCTAATTTGCCTCGAAACCAAGAAGGCGGAGCGGTTCGCCGTCTCCGTGAAACGCTCCGGGTGCCCGTAAGCCCTCAGTCCTTGGCGCGCTCGACGTAGGAGCCGTCGGCGGTCATCACCACGATGCGCGTGCCGGCCGAGATATGCGGCGGCACGGCGGTGCGCACGCCGTTGGAGAGCACGGCCGGCTTATAGGAGGAAGACGCCGTCTGGCCCTTGGTGACCGGCTCGGTCTCGACCACCTCGAAGGTGGCGCGCTGCGGCAGCGTCAGCGAGATCGGCACGCCGTTGAACTGGGCGAGCTGAACGGCCATGCCTTCCTGCAGATAGGGCGCGAAGTCGCCGACCACGGCTTCCGAAGCCACGACCTGGTCGTAGCTTTCCGGGTTCATGAAGTGAAAGCCTTCGCCGTCGGAATAGAGGAAGGTGTGCTCGCGCTCCTCGACATAGGCGCGCTCGACCATTTCGGTCGTGCGGTAGCGCTCCGACACCTTCACTCCGTCGCCGATGCGGCGCATGTCGAGCTGGGTCACCGGCGTGCCCTTGCCAGGGTGGATGTTTTCGGCAAAGAGGATGACATAGAGCTTGCCGTCCTTATCGACGACGTTGCCTTTGCGTAAGGAGCTGGCGATGACCTTGACCACGATATTCGATCCCGTTCGAGTTTTTCGGCCTGCAAGCGTCGATTTCCGCGAAGCGGCGACGGCGGCCATCGCGTGCGCCCTAGCGCATCTTGCGCCGAACCGCCAGTCTTGCGTGCGATTTTCCTGCCCATGACCGCCGCTTCGCCCTGGTGGATGCCTGATATCCATGCCGACCGCCGGCCCCGGCTGATGGCGCGCAACGCAATTGCCGCCGCGCTTCGCGGCTGGTTCTCCACACGCGATTTCATCGAGGTGACGACCTCGGCGCTGCAGGTTTCGCCCGGCAACGAGGCGCATCTTTCCGCCTTCGCCACCGAGGCGATCGGACCGGACGCGTCACGCCAGCCGCTCTATCTCCACACCTCGCCGGAATTCGCCTGCAAGAAGCTGCTTGCCGCCGGCGAGGAGCGCATCTTCAGCCTGGGCCCGGTCTGGCGCAACCGTGAGCGTGGGCCTCTGCATCATCCCGAGTTCACCATGCTCGAATGGTATCGCGTCGGCGAAACATACGAGCGCCTGATGGACGACTGCGCCGAATTCCTGGCGCTCGCTGCGGAGAAGGCCGGCTCCAGGAGTTTCCGTTTTCGCGAACGCGAGGCCGACCCCTTCGCCGAGCCGGAGCGGCTGAGCGTGGCTGAGGCCTTCACTCGATATGCCGGCATCGACCTCCTGGCGACCGTAGGGGCTGACGGGAGCACGGATCGCGACGGACTTCATGCCACGCTGGTCAAGGCTGGCATGCGCACCGCGCCCGACGACAATTGGGCCGATCTGTTCAGCCGGGTGATGGTGGAGAAGATCGAACCGGCGCTGGGGCAGGGGCGGGCCACCATCCTTTACGGCTATCCGATCTCGGAAGCGGCACTTGCCCGCCCGAGCGCCGAAGATGCGCGCGTCGCCGACCGCTTCGAGCTTTATTGCTGCGGCGTCGAGCTCGCCAACGCCTTCGGCGAGCTCACCGACCCGGCAGAGCAGCGCCGCCGCTTCCTCGCCGAGATGGACGAGAAGGAGCGCATCTATGGCGAGCGCTATCCGCTGGACGAGGATTTCCTCGCGGCATTGGCCATCATGCCGCAGGCAAGCGGCTCGGCGCTGGGCTTCGACCGGCTGGTTATGCTGGCGACGGGGGCAACGAGGATCGAGGACGTGATCTGGGCGCCGGTGGCGTGATTCAGGCTGCGCCAGCCCTTCAGCCCGCGCTGGACTTTCTCCGGTACTGCAAGGGGTTGAAATATGCATCCAACGGAATCCCGTCAGCCACGTTGGAGCATCCCGGCCGGGTCATCACCGTTTCCGCGTCATCCCCAGGAATGCGCGGAAATCGCGGAACAGCGACTTGTGTAGGTGGCCTATCGGAATTCGACCTCCGAAACCGGCTCGCAGGATTGACCTGGCTTGTGCGCCGGAGAAGCGGTTCGTGATCTCCCTGCGGAACTTCCCGTCGCCGAAAACGGATCTTAGTTGCGGTGCGTTTTGCCTGAAAATTTCAACCGCGATCTCATTCCTGAAATAGTCGCGCAACGCTGGCCTGTCCTCCCGCGTGACCCTGTCGACAGTCGGCCAGAACTCCAGTCCGAGCAGCCAGTTGAAACGATCGCTCTGTTCTATCAGGAACCTCACGCTCTCATATGTGAATTGCTGCGACTTGGCCGCGTAGCTTCTTGTTCCGCCGCGTATGCCTTCGATGCTTTCGCCGGCTGCGAAGTAATTGCTTGAATGGAGACGGTAGCCCGACAGCGGCATGTCGATCAGCGCGCTGCCGGCAACGGCGTGACAGATCGTGTTGAAATACCCGTCTGCCGACGTCATCCGCGGTTTGCTGCCGTCGTCCAGCCGCAACAGACGCAGCACCGAGGTGCGGAACATATTGGCGCTGCCGGGCGCCCAGAGCCAGCCTATGTGCCGCCTTGGTATGGTCGCCGTATTGTCGTCGAGAATTCGGTATTGCGAGGTGGAGACCGTGGGCAGCCGCAGCACGGTCTGCTCGCCTCGAAGGCCTCGTTTCGCGTCAGGCATGTTCAGCCTGAGTTGCGAGTACGAGGTCGTCAAGGTCTTGCCCGTCGAATCCATCTCGGCGACGTTGGCCGAGGTGAAGCCAACGTTTCGCCGCAGCGCCATATGCACCTGGATGTGCATTGAGGCGTAATTGTCGAACAGCACGTCGTCCGCGTCCACGAAGGTCACGAATCCGCCATTCACCTTGTCGAGCGCCCACAGGGCGGCGCCGAGTTGGCCGTGGTTCTGCGCCAGGGTTTCCACACGAAAACGCGGATCGCCTTCGACATGCCGGGCGATCACCTCCGCGCTGTCGTCGGTCGACCCGTTGTCGATGACGATGCACTCGAAATGCGGATAGTCCTGCCTGCGTATGGAATCGATTGTGGCGCCGACATAGCGGCCGTAGTTCCAGTTGATGACAACGAAGCTGACGAGCGGCGGCGACAACGCGCCGCCGGCGAGTTCGCCGATGTCTCGCCCGGCAATTGTGAACGATTTGGTCGCAACGATCCTGCTCTTGCGTATGATGACCTGCTGGTCGCGGTGCAGCAGTTCGAATTCGCCGGCGATCTGCCGCAGAAAGGCTTCGATCCCCGCGGCGGAACGTTTCGCCGTCGGCAGGCGCGCGCCCCACCGATAGTCGTCCAGGATCATCACGCCATCATTGTCGAGCAGGTCCCAACCCAGCCTCGCATCGGTGTAAGTGGATGCGGCTGAATGGTCGCCGTCGACATAGACCACGTCATACAGTCGCTGTTCGGCTGCCAGCGCCGGCAGCACCACCACCGAGTCGCCGCTGTGCTTGGCGACACGGTCGCCAAAGGGCTCCAGGTTCTGGTCGAAGCGTCTTTCGACCTCGACCATGTCGGGTTCATATTTCGAGCCGCGCTCGACATGCTCCTCGCTGCCCTGGAAGCTATCCACGCAGGTGACGCGGGATTTTGGCAGGAATTGCAGGAAAAACAGCGCGGAGCGGCCCTCGAATGAGCCGATTTCCAGCACTGCGGTCGCGGTGTCGATCTTGTCGCGGAGGAATTCCTCCCAAAGCTTCAGGTGATGGGAGGTCCAGTCATAGGTAAACCGTCCACCTGCGAAATAATCCATTCTTCCCCCATGAGGCCCGGTGCCCGAAGCGAGCATATGACCAACCCAATTGCCGGCGCGCAAACACCTGCCCGGTGATCGGCGCCCCTTTTGATTCCAATCCCCATTGCCCGAAAATCACGGGCAAGGCTGCAGCGTACCATCGGTCGATCGGCCCGGTCGATGACAGACTGGGCGTGAATCCGAAGGGCTGCGCCGAAATCTGCTCACGATGGAGGTCGAAACTGGCCCGAGCGCCGGACGAGCCGCGAATAAGCCGAGCGCTCGTCATAGAAAGCGCGGATTTCGTCGGGATCACGGACCGGGAAGGCGAGTTGAGGGCAACGTTATGCGAAAACTCCGGAACGAGGATGAACCGCGGACGTTGTGCCGGCCCCTTGGGCGATTTGGTCGCGGCGCCTGGATCGGCCATCGCCCATTGCGCAAGCGCCGGCGGAACAATAGATGGTGCGAGGCATCCATGGAGGTTGCGCTGCACCGCGATGGTGCGGCAGGGGCAACCCTGCGGGGCGTCGGCGGAATGACGCCTTAACGGACTGCTCGAACAAACAGGAATAATTGTATGACCAACCAGCTCGACGCAGCGAAATTGACCGATCGCGTGACGGCGCTCGTCGAGGCCGCCAGGCGCGCCGGCGCCGACGCGGCCGACGCGGTGGCGGTGCGCGGCCGCTCTGCCGGCGTGTCGGTGCGGCTGAGCAAGGTCGAGGGCACCGAATCGTCGGAGAGCGAGGATGTGTCCCTGCGCGTCTTCGTCGGCCAGCGCGTGGCGAGCGTCTCGGCGACCGCCGCTTCCGATCCGAAAGCGCTTGCCGAGCGCGCCGTGGCCATGGCTAAAGTCTCGCCCGAGGATCCGTATCAGGGCCTCGCCGATCCAGCGCTGCTTGCCCGCAATTTGCGCGATCTTGATCTTTTCGACCCGACCGAGGTGCCGGCCGATCAGCTGAAGGAGGCAGCCCTTGCCGCCGAAGCGGCCGCATTGGCCGTCAAGGGCGTCACCAATTCCTCGGGCAGCAGCGCCACCGCCGGCCTGGGCGGCCTGGTTCTCGCCACCTCGCATGGCTTTGTCGGCCAGTATGTCGCCTCGCGTTTCTCGCGCTCGACCAGCGTCATTGCCGGGGAGGGCACGGCGATGGAGCGCGACTATGAATTCTCCTCGCGCCAGCATTTCGCCGACCTCGACGCGCCGGAAGAGATCGGCCGCAAGGCCGGCGAACGCGCCGTGCGCCGCCTCGGCGCCCGCAAGGCGGCGACCGGCCCGGTCGATGTGGTGTTCGATCCGCGCGTGGCGCGCGGCATCGCCGGCCATCTCGCCGGCGCCATCAACGGCGCGGCGGTCGCCCGCAAGACCAGCTTCCTGCGCGACATGATGGGCAAGCAAGTGGCCTCGGCCGCGATCACCGTCACCGACGAGCCTTTGCGCCGGCGGGGACAGGCCTCGCGCCCGTTCGACGGCGAAGGCGTCGAGGGCGGGAAGCTGCTGATGGTCGAGAAGGGCATCTTGAACCACTGGTTCCTGTCGACCTCGGCGGCGCGCGAGCTCGGTCTCGTCACAAATGGACGCGGCTCGCGCAGCGGCTCGTCGGTCTCGCCGTCCTCGACCAATCTCGCCGTCGAGCCCGGCGAGCATTCGCCGGACGACTTGATCGCGTCGCTGAAGCGCGGCTTTTACGTCACCGAGGTGTTCGGCCAGGGCGTCGACATGGTGACCGGAGAATACAGCCGCGGCGCCTCCGGCTACTGGATCGAGAACGGCGCGCTGGCCTATCCGGTGGCCGAGGTGACGATCGCCTCCAACCTGAAGGCCATGTTCCTCAACATGGTGCCGGCGAGCGACCTCGACCGCAATTTCGGCACGGCTGCCCCGACGCTCCTGATCGAAGGGATGACCCTTGCCGGCGCTTGACCAACTGACATCGAGCGAGGCTGGCGACGACCTTGCCTTGCTGCGCGAAGCCGCCCGCGAAGCCGGCGCCATCGCCATGGGCTATTTCGGCAACAACCCGCAGGTGTGGATGAAGGGCGGCACCTCGCCGGTGAGCGAGGCCGACCATGCCGCGGACGCCTATCTTCGCGAGACCTTGCTCAAGGCGCGTCCGGACTATGGCTGGCTGTCGGAAGAGACTGCCGATGACCACGCCAGGCTGTCGGCCCGCCGAACCTTCGTCGTCGACCCGATCGATGGCACGCGCGGCTTTCTCGACGGCCTGCATTCCTGGTGCGTCAGCGTCGCCGTGGTCGAGGACGGCCGCTCACTCGCCGGCGTGCTCGAATGCCCGGCCAAGCATGAGACCTACTGGGCGCTACCGGGAGAGGGCGCCTATCTCAACGACAAGCGCATCCATGTGCGTCCGCTGGGTGAGAGCGTCGATATCGGCGGCCCCAAGCCGCTGGTCGATCTGATGCCGGAAGTCTGGCACGACAGGCTGCGGCGGGCCGCCTACATTCCCTCGCTTGCCTATCGGCTGGCCATGATTGCCGCCGGCAAGCTCGACGCCACCTTCGTCAAGCCGAGCGCGCATGACTGGGACATCGCCGCCGCTGATCTTATCCTCGCCGAGGCTGGCGGCGCGTTGCTCGACCGCCGCGGCAAGCCGCCGCGCTATGCCGGCGAGGTGATCAACCACGGCGCGCTTGCCGCCGGCAGCGGCGAATTGCTCGACGTGCTCACCGGCGTCCTTGCCGGACTTGACGAAGGGTGAGGCAGTCGACGGTTCCAAAACCGGGCGCTTTGGTCTAGACCTGTCCCAATTCATGAATAGCGAAGGATCGGCATGGCCGTGGAAGACGGAAAGAAGCAGCTTTTGCACCTGGTGTTCGGCGGCGAGCTGAAAAAGCTGGGTGGAACCGAGTTCCGCGATCTCAACGCCCTCGACATTGTCGGTATCTATCCCGACTATCAAAGCGCGCTTGGCGCCTGGAAAGCCAAGGCGCAGGCCAGTGTTGACAATGCCCATATGCGTTATTTCGTTGTTCATCTGCACCGTCTGCTCGATCCAGAAACAAAGGTCGGCGGTTGACGTCGATGGAGCATGAGGCGGTGAAAGGGGCTACCAGGCGGCGCGCTGCCAGACGCGGCGGAACGCGTACGCTGTGGCGGCGCATCCGCGAGCCGTTGGCGCAGTCGAGTTTCGTCAAGAATTTCATCGCCAGCCTGTTCGCCTGGTTCCTGCGGCTGATTCGTCTCACCAGCCCGCTGGTCGAAGGCTCGACGAAGGTCGCCGGCGGCGCGTATGCGCATCTCGAGCCCGGCATCATCGCGCTTTGGCATGGCCAGCATCTTCTGACCCCTGCCTATTACCCCGAGGGCCGGCCGCTGGTCGCCATGGTTTCGCGCAGTGCCGACGCTGAGCTCCAGGCACTGATGATCGAGAAATTCGGCATCGAGGCGGTGCGCGGTTCCGGCGGGCGCGACAGTTCGAAACATCTCGACAAGGGCGGCGCCAAGGCCTTGATCGCGCTCAAGAGGTCGCTCGTCGCCGGCAAGAACGTCGCCATGATCGCCGATATTCCGAACGGCAAACCGCGCGACGCCGGACTTGGTATCGTTCTTCTGGCAAGGCTTTCCGGCCGGCCGATCCTGCCCTCGGCCATCGCCACCAGTCGTCGCAAGGTGCTTGAGAAGAGCTGGGACAAGACTACAATCAACCTGCCTTTCGGGCGTTCCGCGGTCATCGTGGGCTCCCCGGTCTTCGTGCCGGCCGATGCCGACGATGCCGAGATGGAGCGCAAGCGCCAGGAGGTCACCGCCTCCCTCAACGCCGCGACGGCCGAGGCCTATCGCCTCGTGGATGGCGCCAAATGAGCGAGCGCTGGGCGCGTGCGGCCCTGACCGCCTACCGCTATGCGGGGGCGGCCGCCTATCCGCTGATCGGTCCCTATGTCGCCTGGCGCGCCTCGCGCGGCAAGGAGGATCGCGCCCGGCGCCGCGAGCGCTATGGCGTCGCCGGCCGGCCCCGGCCGGAAGGGCCGGTGATCTGGATCCATGCGGCAAGCGTCGGCGAGACGATCGCGGTGGTGCCGCTGGTCGAGAGCATCCTCGACTACGGCGTCAACGTCGTCCTGACCACCGGCACCGTGACTTCGGCCAAGGTCGCCGACGAGCGCCTCGGCAGCCGCATCATCCACCAATATGTGCCGCTCGATCTCAAGCCCGCGGTAAGCCGTTTCCTCGATCACTGGCGGCCGGAACTGGCGATCATCGCCGAATCGGAGATCTGGCCGATGACCATCCTGGAACTCGGCGCCCGCAACGTGCCGCAGGTTCTGGTCAACGGCCGGCTGTCGGACCGCTCCTTCACCTCGTGGAAGAAGCGCGCAAGCGTTGCCGAGGCGCTGTTCGAGAATCTCGCCCATGTCATCGCCCAATCGGATGTCGACGGCGAGCGGTTTCGCGCGCTCGGCGCCCGGCCGGTCACGGTTTCCGGCAACCTCAAGGTGGATACCAACCCGCCGCCGGTTGACGAGCGGGCCCTGGCCACCCTGCAGCGCCAGATCGGCGATCGCCCCACCTGGGCGGCGATCTCGACCCATGACGGCGAAGAGGCCGTGGCCGCCGAGGTCCATGCCAGCCTGCACAGGCGCCATCATGGGCTTTTGACCATCATCGTGCCGCGTCATCCCGACCGCGCCGACGCGCTTGCCGCGCAGATTTCCGGCATGGGCCTTACTGTGGCAAGGCGCAGCAAGGGTGACCGCATCTCGCCCGACACCGATATCCTTCTGGGCGACACGATCGGCGAAATGGGGCTTTACCTGAGGCTGACCGAGATCGCTTTTGTCGGCCGTTCGCTGACCTCGGAAGGCGGCCAGAACCCGCTCGAGCCGGCAATGCTCGAAACCGCGGTGCTTGCCGGCCGCAACGTCCAGAATTTCCGCGAGGCCTATCAGCGCCTGCTCGACAGCGGCGGCGCCAAGCTTGTGCGCGACCGCGACATGCTGACCGGCGCGGTCAATTTCCTTCTGACCAACGAAGTGGCGCGCCACGAAATGATCGCGGCGGGTGCCGCTACCGTCGACGAGATGCGCGGCGCGCTTGCCCGCACGCTGAAATCTCTGGAGCCTTATATCCAGCCGCTAGTCGTCAAGGCGCGCCTGAAAGGCGCCAACGGTCGATGAGATGACCAGCGAGGCGCCGCCCTTCTGGTGGGAAAAGCCGGACTGGCGCGTGCTCGCTCTGTCGCCGGTGTCGGCTGCCTACGGCATGGTTGCCGGCCGCCGCATGCGGCATGCCCCGCGCGAGAAGGTCGACGCGCCGGTGCTGTGCGTGGGCAATCTGACCGTCGGCGGCAGCGGCAAGACCCCGGTCGCCATTGCCCTCGCCAAACAGGCCAGGCGCATGCATCTCACGCCGGGCTTCCTGTCGCGCGGCCATGGCGGTTCGTTCGCCAAGCCGCATGTCGTCGATGCGCATCACGACGCCGCCAAGCATGTCGGCGACGAGCCGCTGCTTCTGGCCGAACATGCGCCGGTGGCGGTGACGGCGAACCGCGCCGCCGGCGCGAAACTGCTGATCGAGGGACATGGCTGCGATTTCCTGATCATGGATGACGGCTTCCAGTCGGCGCGCATCCATATCGATTATGCGCTCGTCGTGGTCGACGCCCGCTTCGGCGTCGGCAACGGCCACGTCATTCCGGGCGGACCGCTCCGCGCCAAAATCGTCGACCAGCTGGTCTTTACCAGCGGCCTGCTGAAGATGGGCGAGGGCGCTGCCGCTGACGGCGTCGTGCGCCAGGCGGCGCGTGCCGGCCGGCCGATCTTCCTGGCGCATGTCGAGCCGGCGGACCCGTCGCGGTTCGCAGGCGGCCGCTTCCTTGCCTTCGCCGGCATCGGCCATCCGGAGAAATTCTTCGACACGGTGCGCCGCGCGGGCGGCGAAGTCGCGCTTTCGCGCGCCTTTCCGGACCATCATTTTTACGCCCAGGACGAGCTTGCCGACCTTCTGGCGCTCGTACGGCAGCAGGGGCTGCGCCTCGTCACCACGGCGAAAGACGCCGCGCGGCTGCGCCATGGCAAGGTGCCCGCCGGTTTCCTCGATCAACTGGACGTGCTCGATATCGAGGCCGTATTCGAGCTCGATCACGTGCCTGAACGTATCGTCGACGAGACGCTCGACGCCTGGCGTCAGCGCAAGATGCGTGGCTGAATCTTGGGCTGCGCCTGGTCGATCCTGTGCCCCGTCGTCAGTTGATAAGCCCACGGAAATAGCGAACTGTCTCGCCAAGCCCGTCTTCGAGGGCAACACGAGGGGACCAGTTCAGCGCCGAACGCGCTAGGCCTATATCGGGCTGGCGCTGTTGGGGATCGTCTTCGGGGAGGGGTTTGAACTCGATCTTGGACTTGCCGCCGACGATGCCCAGCACCAGTTCGGCCAGCTCGAGGATCGTGACCTCCGTCGGGTTTCCGATGTTGACGGGCCCGACGAAATCGTCGGGCGTCGCGATCATCCGGGCCATCGCATCCACCAGGTCGTCGACATAACAGAAGCTGCGCGTGTGGCTTCCGTCGCCGTAGATGGTTATGGGGTCGTTGCGCAACGCCTGGACGATGAAATTGCTGACCACGCGCCCATCCGAAGGGTGCATGCGAGGCCCGTATGTGTTGAAGATGCGCACCACCTTGATCGGCAGTCGCGACCGGCGCCGATAATCGAAGAACAGCGCTTCGGCGCATCTTTTGCCTTCATCGTAGCAACTGCGCGGGCCGATCGGGTTGACATGGCCCCAATAGGCCTCGGTCTGGGGATGGACTTGCGGATCGCCATAGACCTCGGACGTCGACGCCTGAAGGATTCTCGCGCCCGTGGCGCATGCAAGGTCGAGCATGTTGATGGCGCCGTAGACGCAGGCCTTTGTCGTCTCGATCGGAATGCGCTGATAGTGAACAGGCGAGGCTGGGCAGGCGAGATTGAAGATCTCATCGGCCTCGGCCTGAAGCGGCAGGGTGACGTCGTGCCTCAGAAGGCTGAGCCGCGCATTGTTTGAAAGGTGACGGATGTTCTCATCCGAACCAGTCGAGAAATTGTCGAGGCATATAACTTCATGGCCTCCTGCAAGCAACAGGTCGCATAGATGCGAACCAATAAAGCCGGCGCCGCCGGTCACCAGAGTCTTCACGGCAGATCCCCCATACCCACGGCATTGTCTATAGCCGCAGAGTCACGAACCTGTCACGCATATCGGAAAAAGGGGTGTTTTGCCGGTGCGATCGACCGCGGGCGACATTTGGCTGCGAACCTGGGTGGGGCTCGATTCCACAGAGGAGGGCGCCGTGTGGTGAGAAGCGAGCGAAGCAGATGCTCGCCCGGACTATCCCCGTTTGCGCAGTTCCGGGTGCATCTCGATCTCGCGGGCAAGCGAGACGGCCGCGTTCGCATAGGGCTCCTGCCGGGCGACGCTCCAATATTTGAGCTCGTCGAGCGGAATGTTCTCGCCCGTCACCGCGCAGCGCACGAACGAGCCCGGACTGGTGACCTGAAAGTCGCCGTCGAGATAGCGGATCCGGGCTTCCCTGCCGCCCGGGCCTTCGAAACGGTTCATCATGAAAAGACGCTTGCGTTCATCGGGGTTTCAATCGCCACAAATCGCAAGCAACGTCAAGCTTGACGCAATGCTCATCCGGTATGGCCGAGCGTCAAGATAGTTTCCGGAAGCCGGCATGGACATCACCTCGACCCGCTTGAACGCACTGATCGGTGAAGCGCTCATCCCGCAGCCGGTGCCGTCGCCCAAGGCCGATCCCGCGGCGGCGGCTTTGATCAAGACGCTGGTCCAGCCGCAGGCGCCCTCGACGGGGCAGGCGGCGCAAATCGCGGCGCAGTCGCTGCAAAGCGCGCAGCCGCGCCCTGCCACCCAGGCATCGCAGCGCCAGTCGTCCTCCGAGGTCGAGGATGCTTACCGCGCCGTGATGGAGCCCGATGCCGTCACCGACGCCTTGCCGGCAAGACCCTCGACGGGCAGGGCGACGACGAATGCCGATCAGGCTCCGCGCGGCTTCGCCTCACCGCAGGCAGCGGTTGCAGACAATGTGTCCAGGCCCGCGGTTGCGCCGGCGCCGACCACTTTTTCGCCCGCCGTCGCTTCCGCCGCGGTGCTGGTGGCGGCCAACGCCAACGCGCCGCAGCCTCGCGGCGCCGCGGTCCGTCCGGCTGGTCATGCGCCGCGATCGGAATCCGCGCCGCTATCCCTTTGGACGATCTCGGTGGTCACTGCGATCGTCTCGGCGGTGACGGCAACGATCATGGTTCTGCTGCTTCGCTAAGCCTGTCCTTAGGCATCATCCTGAAGGAAAGCCTCTAGCTTTTCCGGAGCAAGCCCTGCCTGCTCGGCAATGCGCCTGGCCAGATCTGCGGCGGCCGCGCGCGGCTGGCCGATGGGGCGGTCCATCCAGTAAGACACCGGATTGAGCGCAACGCGCTCGTCGACGGCAACGATACGGCCAGATCGGAGCTGGTCCGCAGTCAGCGGCGGCCGCGCTAGCGCAATGCCCAGCCCATGCGCCGCCGCGTCCAGCACCAGATTGTAATCCTCGAAACGCCGGTCCTGCGGACGGGGGCGGTAATCGATGTCTTGCGCGGCGAGCCATGCGCGCCATCCGGACGCATCGGAATCGTTGATCAGCGGGTACTTCAGCAGCCGCGCAGGATCGCCCAGCCCGATCTCCTTGGCGAGCTCCGGCGAGGCGATGGGGAAAATCTGCTCCTCGAAAAGCTGCACCGAGACGCGGCCAGGGATGCGGCCGCGCCCGCAGCGCACCGAAAGGTCGATGCCTTCGTCGGCAAGGTCGGCCTGGCGATTGTCGACATCGAGCACGATGCGCAACTTGGTCGGATGGTTTTCCAATGCGGCCATGCGCGGCATCAGCCATAGTCCGCTCACCGAGGGGATCGAGGCCAGCCGCACGACGGCTGTGCCGCGCGGCTCGACCCAGCGGTCGGAGTTGACCGAAATCAGCGCGAAGGCCTCTGTGGTGCGAAGATGCAGGCGATTGCCCTCGATGGTCAGCGTCACGCCGCGCGCATTGCGCTCGAACACTTTCAAGCCAAGCCAGTCCTCGAGCTTGGCGATCTGGCGACTCACCGCGCCATGGGTGAGATTTAGTTTTTCGGCCGCCGCGGAAAAACTCCCCGTGCGCGCCGCGGCATCGAATGCGCGCAAGGTTTCCAGCGGCAGTATCTGATCAGAGCTGTGATCCATGATCACAGCTGACCCTCGAATTGCTCGTTTGTCAATTGGCCGGCAATGGCGTTTTCTGCGCCCATGGCACAGAAAGATGAGGGTACGGCAATGAGCGCTTACACCGGCACGTTGAATGAGACACAGCGCATCGACGGCACCGCAGCCGTCGGGGTGGCGCTGACGGTGCTTGGCTGGGCTTCGGCGTTCCCGGCGATCCGCGCCGGCCTTGTCGCCTTCCAACCGCTGGAGCTCGGCTCGTTGCGCTTTGCCATCGCGGCGGTTCCGGCCGCCATATTTCTCGCGGTGAAGCGCCCGGCGCTGCCCAGGATCGACGAGCTGTGGCGCTTCGCCTTTGGCGGCGCCATCTTCGTCGCGCTCTACACCGCCATGCTCAATTTCGGCGAGCTCACCGTCTCGGCTGGTGCGGCCGGTTTCATCATCAATGTCAGCCCGATCTTCACCGCAATCATGGCCATGGCCCTGCTCGGCGAGCGGTTCTCAGGCATCGCCTGGCTGGGCACGGTCATTTCCTTCGCCGGCATCGGCATCATCGCGGTGGCCGACGGGCACGGCCTGCGTTTCAACACCGGCGCGTTGCTGGTGCTGGGCTCCGCCCTTTGTTCCGCTGTCAACACCATCGTCCAGAAGCCGCTCTTCGCCCGCCATCATCCGCTGACGATATCCGCCTCCAACATGGTGCTCGGCGCTCTCTGCCTGTCGCCATTCCTGCCGGAAGCGTTTTCGCAGGCGGCGGTCGCCGATACTGCCGGTCTCGGCGCCGTCATCTATCTCGGCATCGTGCCCTCGTTGATCGCCTATGCCGCCTGGGCGACCGCGCTGTCGCGCCTGCCTGCCGCCCGCGCCTCGAACTTCCTCTATCTGGTCTCGCCGACCTCCGCTTTGATCGGCTTCTTCTGGCTGGGCGAAGTGCCGTCGCTGCTCGGCATCCTCGGCGGCGCGCTGGCTCTGGGTGGCGTGATTGTGGTGAATTTGAAGCGGTAAATCAGACGGTTGGAGCTGGTTTTTGACTCAAGAAAAGAGCCGCTTCGAGCGGCTCTTTTCTTGCCCCTCATCCGGCCGCTTCGCGGCCATCTTCTCCCCACCGGGGAGAGGTCAGCCGAGCGCAGCGGACGCTGGGTGAGGGGCCGTGGCGCACTCACCGCCGCCCGAACAGCCTTTCGATATCGGCGAGCTTGAGCTCGATATAGGTCGGGCGGCCGTGGTTGCAGGTGCCGGAGCCGGGCGTCGCCTCCATCTGGCGCAGCAGCGCGTTCATCTCCTCGGCCTTGAGCAGCCGGCCCGAGCGGACGGAACCGTGGCAGGCCATGGTCGCGGCGATCTTGTCCAGCCGCTCCTTCAGCGTCTCGACCGTGTCGTTGTCGGCGATCTCGTCGGCGAGGTCGCGCACCAGTTGCTGCACATTGGTTTCGCCGAGCATCGACGGCGTCTCGCGCACCGCCACCGCGCCGGGGCCGAAGCGCTCCAGGCCAAGGCCGAATTTGGCAAGCGTGTCGGAGTGCATCGCCAGCCGCTCGGCGTCTTCTTCCGGCAGGTCGACGATCTCGGGCAAAAGCAGCATCTGCGACGGCACCGCGCGCGAATGCAGCGCGTTCTTCAGCGCCTCATAGACGAGACGCTCATGCGCCGCATGCTGGTCGACGATGACGAGCGAATCCCTGGTCTGCGCGACGATATAATTCTCATGCACCTGCGCGCGCGCCGCGCCCAGCACCATGCCGAGCAGCGCTTCGGCCGGCTCGGCCACGCCGGCGCGGGCATCGGCGCTGGCGAGCGGGCCGGTGTCGAATGCCGCCTGGTCGTTCTCCGCAAAGCCATTGCGTTGGTGCCTCGCCCCGCCATAGCCCATCTCGCCATTGCCTATGTCGAGCGGTCGCTGCCCCGAGCGCAGTGGGTCGAAGCTGCCGGAATCGGAGGCGTGATAGGCCGCCTCGTAGCTGCGATGGCCGCCGGTCGGGCCGGGATGCGAATAGGGCGTCGCCCCCGGCCGGAAGGCCGCCATCATGCCGGCGGCGCCCGTGGTCGCCGCGCGGATGCCGGCGCCGGCCAGCGCCTCGCGGATGGCGCCGACGATCAGCCCGCGCACCAGGCCCGGATCGCGGAAGCGAACATCGGCCTTGGCCGGATGGACATTGACGTCGACCGTCGAGGGATCGAGCGACAAGAAGAGCACGGTGACCGCGTGGCGGTCGCGCGGCAGCACATCGGCGAAGGCGCCGCGGATCGCGCCGGCGATCAGCTTGTCGCGCACCGGCCGCCCGTTGACGTAGGCATATTGCTGCAGCGCATTCGCCCGCGTGTAGGACGGGATCGAGACGTGGCCGGCCAGGTGCACGCCATCGCGCATGGCATCGATGGCAATCGCATTGTTCGGGAAATCCTTGCCCATCACCTGCGCGACACGCCCCAGCCGGCCTTCCGCCGTGTCGTCGGTCGCCGCCAGCTCCAAGGTCGAGCGGTCCGAGCCGGCCAGCGTGAAGCGGACGGCCGGAAAGGCGATCGCGATCCGCTTCACCACATCGCTGGTGGCCGAGCTTTCGGCGCGTTCGCCCTTCATGAATTTCAGGCGTGCCGGCGTGGCGAAGAAGAGGTCGCGCACCTCGACCGTGGTGCCGCGGTTCGCCGCCGCCGGCTTCACCGGTAAGACGCGCCCGCCGTCGATGCTGATCTCGGCCGCGCTGTCGCCTGACGCCGTGCGCGAACGGATCGACAGTCGCGCCACCGAACCGATCGATGGCAGCGCCTCGCCGCGGAAGCCGAGCGAGCGGATGTCATGGATGTCGTTGGAAAGCTTCGAGGTGCAGTGGCGGGCAATGGCCAGCGCGAGTTCCTGTTCGGGGATACCCGAGCCGTCATCGGTGACGCGGATCAGATTCAGCCCACCGCCGGCGGTGACGATCTCCACGCGCGACGCGCCGGCGTCGAGCGCGTTCTCGACCAGTTCCTTCACCACGCTCGCCGGACGCTCGATGACCTCGCCGGCGGCGATCTGGTTGATCATCGTTTCTGAAAGCTGGCGGATGGGCATTGGGCAATTATAGGCGGATTCGAACCTCGTGGGGGAGGGGCAGGATGAGGTTGGCAACAGTTAACGCCGCGATCCTTCGTGCCCCCTCTGTCCCGCCAGCGTTGCCTGCTTCACGGAACGAGTGAAACCTAGGCCTGCGCCACCAGCCAGTCCCTGACCTTGCGTGCGTTGTCGCTGAGATCGCGGTTCTTCGGCCAGATGACATGGAAGCCGATGCCGGTGCGCATCACATGATCGGTCACCGGCACCAGCAGCCCTGACGCCACCAGGCGCTCGACGAGATGGCGCCAGCCGAGCGAGATGCCTTGCCCTTCCATCACCGCCTGGATCACCAGCGCGTAATCATTGATGCGCAACCCGCGCTCGGCATTGCGCAGGCTGGTTCCCGCCGATGCGAACCATTCGTCCCAGGTCGGAGCCTCGCGATAGGGTTCTTCCAGATGGATCAGCCGGTGCGTGGCCAGTTCCTCGACCGTCCTCGGCTTGCCGAATCTGGCGAGATAGCTGGGGCCGGCGACCGGGAAGATCTCTTCATCGGAGAGCGACAGCGAGTGATAGTCCGGCCAGTCGCGAGGAACGCCGCCGCGGACCCCCAGTGGAATTCCCTCGGCGATGATGTCGAGGTCGCGGTCGGCGGTCTGGATGCGCAGGTCGACGCCTGGCAGTTCGTCGCGGAACTGCTGCAGGCGCGGCATCATCCAGAAGGAGCCGAAGGCGGTCGAGGCGGCCAAGGTCACATGACCGCCGGTCGCCTGCAGGCGAAGGTCCTCCGCGGACTTGCGGATATGCGAGAGGCCCAGCGAAACATCGGCATGGAAACGTTCGCCGGCTTCCGTCAGAAGCACCTGCCGGTGGCGCCGCTGGAAAAGCTTGGCGCCAAGCTGCTCCTCCAGGCCGCGCACCGCGTAGGAGACGGCCGCCTGCGTCATGCCGAGCTCGCGCCCGGCGGCGGTGAAGCTGGACAGCCGGCCCGCGGCCTCGAAGACGATGAGGCTGCCGGCGGAGGGCAGGAGCTGGCGTAGATTTCGCATAAGTGTAGCTTATACAAGAGATCAGGATTTTCCAGCATCACATCCATATTTCCTCTCGCTAACTTGGCCGGGCGGGAAGAAGGAGCCTCCATGAACGCACCGGCCGTTGAACTGACCGAACAGACCCACCGCCGCGGCGGCGGCCGGCTCGGCCGCAAGGCGCTGAGAAGCGCGCCGATCGCGTCCTTCCCCACCCTTGTGCGCAAGATCCCTGCCTACGAGATCGTGCCAGACGAGGCGGTGGAGCTGATACACGAGGAATCGCTGAAGATCCTCGAGGAGGTGGGCTGCGAATTCCGCGACGACGGCGCGATCGAGCTCTGGAAGGCGGCCGGCGCCGACGTCAGGCAAACGCGTGTCCGCATCGACCGCACGCTCTTGATGGAGCTGGTCTCGAAGGTCCCGCCGGAATTCACGCTGCACGCGCGCAACCCGGAGCGTACGGTGCGCGTCGGCGGCAAGAATTCCATCTTCGTGCCGATGTATGGCGCGCCCTATGTCCGCGACCTCGACAACAAGCGCCGCTACGGCACGCTGGCCGACCTCAACAATTTCCACAAGATGGCCTACATGGCGCCGGCGCTGCATTCCTCGAGCTCGGTCATCTGCGAGCCGATGGAAATCGCGGTGCCGAAGCGGCACCTTCACATCATTCATTCGGCGCTGAAGCACTCCGACAAGCCGTTCATGGGCATCGTCACGTCCAAGGAGCGCGCCGAAGACACGATGGCGATGGCGGGCATCGTCTTCGGCGAGGAGTTCGTACGCGACAACCCGGTGCTGGTTTCGATCACCAACTGCAATTCGCCGCTGGTGTGGGATGCCACCATGATCGACGCGATGCGGGTTTATGCCAGCCACAACCAGCCGCTGATCCTGGCGCCCTTCGCGCTGTGCGGCGCCTCGACCTCGGCCTCCGCAGTCGGCGCGGTGGCGCAGGTCAACGCCGAGGCGCTTGCCGGCGTGGCGTTGACTCAGCTCATCCGGCCCGGCTCGCCGCAGCTCTACGGCCAGTTCATGGTGACCGTCGACATGAAGACCGGCGCGCCGATGGGCGGCACCCCGGAGGCTGCCCAGATGATGTATCTGATGGGAGCGCTGGCCAGGAAGTATAAGCTGCCCTGGCGCACCTCCGGCTTCCATGTCGGCTCGAAGCTCAACGACGCGCAGGCGGGCTATGAGGCGAACATGCTGATGCATGCCGCGATCCTTTCCGGCGCCAACTACATCTGGCATTCCGCCGGCTGGCTGGAAGCGGGGCTGACCTGCGGCTATTCGAAATTCGCCACCGACTGCGAGCAGCTCGTCGGCTGGTACAAATATGCCGGCGGTGTATCCTTCGATGATTTCAAGGACGCGATGGCGGCGATCCGCGAGGTCGGTCCGCAAGGCCATTTCCTCGGCACGCAGCACACGCTCGAGCATTTCGAGAGCGCCTTCTTCATGCCCAACATCATGGACTTCAATTCGTTCGAGCAATGGAGCGCCGAAGGCGCCAAGGACCATGACACGCGCGGCCGCGAAAAGGCGCGCGCCATGCTGGCCGACTACCAGGAGCCGAAGCTCGACGAGGGCATTGCCGAAGGTCTCAGGGATTTGATCGCGCGGCGCGAGGAAAAGCTGCCGGACAGCGTTAGTTGATGGAAGGCAGCATTAGTTGAAGCCAACCGGGCGAAGATCCGAAGAAATCAATGGGAGAACGAGAATGACACTTTTCAGAAGCAATGGTGACCGGGTTCCGGCCGCTATCGAAGCGATGGCCGAGGAGGCGCGCGCGGGCCGCGTCGACCGGCGCGAATTCTTGGCGCTGGCCAGCGCCTTCGGCGCATCGACGGCTTTCGCCTATGGCATGCTCGGCCTTGCCGCGCCGACCAAGGCGCTGGCCGACGAGCCGAAGAAGGGCGGCACGCTGCATGTCGCCATGTCGGTCAAGGCGCAGAAGGATCCGCGCACCTATGACTGGACGGAGATGGCGAACGTCACCCGCTGTTGGCTGGAGCCGCTGGTGCGTTACACCCACCAGTTCACCTTCGAGCCGGTTCTGCTCGAAAGCTGGGACGTCAATGATGACGCCACCGAATACACGCTGCATTTGCGCAAGGGCGTGACCTGGAACAATGGCGATGCCTTCAACGCCGACGACGTGGTCGCCAATCTGAACCGCTGGTGCGACAAGGCGGCTTCCGGCAATTCGATGGCCGCCCGCGTCGGCGCGCTGATCGACCCCAAGACCGGCAAGGCCAAGGACGGCGCGATCACCAAGGTCGACGACCACACGGTCAAGCTGAAGCTCGTCGAAGCCGACATCGCCATCATCCCGGGCCTCACCGACTATCCGGCGCTGGTCGTGCATCGCGACTTCGACAAGGATGGCGCCGATCCGATCAAGAAGCCGATCGGCACCGGAGCCTTCGAGCTGGTCTCCTACGATGTCGGCCAGAAAGCGGTCGTCAAGCGCCGCGAGAAAGGCAAATGGTGGGGCGGCGAGGCGCCGCTCGACGGAGTCGAGTTCATCGACTACGGCACCGATTTCAACGCCACGCTCAATGCCTTCGATTCCGGCGAGGTCGACCTCGATTTCGAAACGCCGGCCGACTACATCGACCCGCTGGACAAGATGGGCCTGGTGAAGTCGGAGGTCGCGACCGCGACCACGCTCGTTGCCCGCACCAACATCACCCACAAGCCCTATGACGACAAGCGCGTGCGCAACGCGCTGCAGATGGCGGTCGACAACAACCAGGTCATGCAGCTCGGCTACAACGGCCGCGGCACGGTCGGCGAGAACCATCACGTCGCGCCGATCCATCCCGAATACTACCCGCTGCCCAAGAAGGAGCGCGACGCCGCCGGCGCCAAGAAGCTGATGGCGGAAGCCGGCCAGGCCGACTTCGAGCATGAGCTGATTACCGTCGAGGATGAATGGCAGAAGAACACCGGCGACGCCATCGCCGGCCAGCTGCGTGACGCCGGCATCAAGGTGAAGCGCACCGTGCTGCCCGGCTCGACCTTTTGGAACGACTGGACGAAATACCCCTATTCCATGACCATCTGGTACATGCGCCCGCTGGGCGTCCAGGTTCTGGCGCTGGGTTACCGCACCGGCGAGGCCTGGAACGAGACGGCCTACTCCAATCCGGAGTTCGACGCCAAGCTCAAGGAGGCGCTGTCGCAGATCGACGTCGCCAAGCGCAAGGAGGTGATGAAGGACGTCGAGGCGATCCTGCAGGACTCCGGCGTCATCATCCAGCCCTTCTGGCAGAAGCTCTACTGCCACATGAACAAGAAGGTGAAGAACTATTCGATGCACCAGACCTACGAGATGGACTTCCAGAACGTCTGGCTGGATGCCTGAGCGCGCCCGGGCTTCATGAGCCGCAAAGACTTCATGAGCCGCAAAAAAGGCGATATGCAGGATGCGTGGTGGCAAGCGTGCCGCCACGCGCCGAACCCCGGAGATCCTGCATGAAGCCGATAGTGCTTGCCGCTGTCTTCTCGATTGCCTTGCCCGGCGCCGTGCTCGCCGGGCCGGCCTCCAACGCCGTGAAGTTCTTCTACGTGCCTTCGGTGAAGTTCGAGGGAGACGCCAAATACCGTGACCGTTTTACCGAGCCGGTGACAAAGCTGTTCGAAGCCAACGACAAGGCGCAGAAGGAGAAGCCCGACGAGGTGTCCTGCCTAGACTTCGATCCCGGCCTCGACGCACAGGACTTCGACCAGAAGACCCTGTCGAAGACGCTGAAGCTCACCGAGGCCGTCGATGGCGACACCGCCGAGGTGACGGCAAGCTTCAATCTTTTCCCGGAAGGCGATGACTCCAAACGCGAAATGGTGTGGTCGCTGAAGAAAGTGGACGGCAAGTGGAAGATCGCCGACATCAGTTCCAAGACCAGCGACTGGAAGCTCAGCGCGCTGGGATGCGGCGCCTCGACGGAGTGACGCCGTGCCTCGCCGTCTCGTCCTCGCGCTGGCGAGCTTGTCGATGCTGGCCGCGGGGCTGAGCGGCGGCGCCTCTGCGCAGGGGCTGTTCGGCGCGCCGCCGCCGAAGGCCTCGTCCGGCGACAATGCCTCGCCGCCTGCGGTCGACACGTCGCCGCCTGCAGCCGCTGCGCCGGACAGCAAGCCGGCCGAACCGGCGCCTTTCGCCCCTGTTTTGCCCGGGTCGCCGACCGCGGTGGTGAAGCCCTTCTACGAGCATCTCGGACTGGAACTGGATCCGGCCCAGCGCAGGAACTTCACCGATCCGGCGAAGACCGTGCTCGACAAGAGCGATGCGTTGCGCGCCTCGGGCCAGGGCGAGTGCCTGGATCCCAACATGGCGCTCGACAATGCCGACTATGACAAGCTGGCCATAGACCGGAGCTTGCGCACGATCGAGGCCGTCAATGGCGACCAGGCCAAGGTGGTGGTCGCCTTCGTCGTCGAGGGCCACCAGCACCGGCTGGAATGGAAGCTGAAGAAGGTCGGCGGCGCCTGGAAGGTCTCCGACCTCCTGTCGGTCACCGGCGAATGGGCGCTGAGCCAGTATCAGTGCGAATGAAAGTGAGCAAAGATCAGTGTCGGCGATCCTTCGCGCCCCCCTCTGGCCTGCCGGACATCTCCCCCACTTGGGGGGAGATCAGAGGTCACGCCGGCTTTCGCCAATCTTCAACGTTGCAGGATAAGCGGGCCGCCGAAGCTGCCAATCTCCCCCCTTGTGGGGGAGATGTCCGGCAGGACAGAGGGGGGCGCTGTCCCGCCGGCCTTTCACAACAAATTTCAACCGCGCCCGCGATAGGGCGCCACGCCGGTGTCGGGCAGCCATACGTCCTTGGGCGGCGCGCCGGTCTGCCAGAAGACATCGATCGGGATGCCGCCGCGCGGAAACCAGTAGCCGCCGACGCGCAGCCAGAGCGGCTTGGTCGCCTCCACGACGCGGCGGCCGATCATCACGGTGCATTCCTCATGGAAGGCGCCATGATTGCGGAACGAAGTCATGAACAGCTTCAGCGACTTCGATTCCACCAGCGTCCGGTCGGGCGCGTAGTCGATGACGATATGGGCGAAATCCGGCTGGCCGGTGACCGGGCACAGCGAGGTGAATTCGGGGCAGGTGAAGCGCACGATCGCCGGCGGACCGTCGCCGCGCTGGAACGGCACGGTCTCCAGGACCGCCTGTTCGGGGCTCTGTGGCGTCTCGACGTGCTTGCCGAGCTGGGTGAGGTTCTTGGCGTCTGTCATCAGTGGCTCCTTGCCGCCGGTCCGAACCGCGGTTCGAAGGTGGCGGGCGTAAACGAAGAACGAAGAAGGCACCGCAACTCTTTCGGGCGCGGCACATTTGGCGCGCTCATTAGCACAATTTGAAACGACAGGAAGACGATGACCAGCAACGACCCGCTTCTCCAACCCTACCAGCTCAAGCACCTGACGCTGAAGAACCGGGTTATGTCGACCAGCCATGAGCCGGCCTATTCCGAGGACGGCATGCCGAAGGAGCGCTACCGGCTCTACCATGCCGAGAAGGCCAAGGGCGGCATGGCGCTCACCATGACGGCCGGCTCGGCGATCGTCTCGCGCGACAGCCCGGCCGCTTTCGGCAATTTGCATGTCTATGACGACAGGATCGTGCCCTGGCTCGCCGAACTGGCGGATGCCTGCCATGAGCACGACTGCAAGGTGATGATCCAGATCACCCATCTCGGCCGCCGCACCGGCTGGAACAAGGCCGACTGGCTGCCGGTGCTGTCGGCTTCGCCGGTGCGCGAGCCGGCGCACCGCGCCTTTCCCAAGACCATCGAGGAATGGGACATCGAGCGCATCGTCGCCGACTACGCCTCGGCCGCGCAGCGCTGCCAGGCGGCCGGCCTCGACGGCATCGAGTTCGAATCCTACGGCCATCTGATGGATGGCTTCTGGTCGCCGCTCACCAACCATCGCGACGACGAGTTCGGCGGCTCGCTCGACAACCGGCTGCGCTTCACCGATATAGTGCTAGACGCGGTGCGCGCCGCCGTGGGCGAGAAATTCATCGTCGGCATCCGCATGGTTGCCGACGAGGATCTCGAAAACGGCATCTCGAAGGAAGTCGGCGTCGAGATCGCCAGGCGGCTCGCCAATTCCGGCAAGGTCGATTTCCTCAACATCATCCGCGGCACGATCGAGACGGACGCGTCGCTGACCAAGGTCATCCCGGTGACCGGCATGCGCTCATCGCCGCATCTCGATTTCGCCGGCGAGGTGAGGGCGGCGACCAAGTTCCCGACCTTCCACGCGGCGCGCATTTCCGATGTCGCCACGGCGCGCCACGCCATCGCCACCGGCAAGCTCGACATGGTCGGCATGACGCGCGCCCATATCGCCGATCCGCATATCGTCAAGAAGGTGATGGAAGGCCGCGAGCACGAGATCCGGCCATGCGTCGGCGCCACCTATTGCCTCGACCGCATCTATGAGGGCGGCGAGGCGCTCTGCGTCCACAACGCCGCGACCGGCCGTGAGGCAACCATTCCACACATTATCGCGAAGAGCGAAGGACCGAAGAAGAAAGTCGTGGTGGTGGGCGCCGGCGCCGGTGGTCTTGAAGCCGCGCGCGTCGCGGCCGAACGCGGCCACCGGGTGACGGTGCTCGAAGCTTCCAGCCAGGCTGGCGGGCAGGTGCGGCTGGCGACCCAGAACCCTCGCCGCAAGGAGCTGATCGGCATCATAGACTGGCGGCTGGCCGAGCTCGACCGCCTCAGCGTCGAGATCCGCTACGACACCTGGGCCGAGAGGGACGATGTGCTGGCTCTGGCGCCGGATGTGGTGATCGTGGCGACGGGCGGCATGCCGCAGAACCCGCCGCTGACGGAAGGCGACAATCTCGTCACATCGAGCTGGGATATCATGGCAGGCTCCGTCAAACCGGCCGAGAATGTCCTGCTCTACGACGACAATGGCGGCCATCAGGGCATGGGCGCAGCCGAACTCATCGCCAACAGCGGCTCGAAGCTGGAGCTGGTGTCGCCGGAACGCTTCTTCGCGCCCGAAATGGGCGGCATGAACCACGTGCCCTATATGCGCGCCTTCCACGAAAAGGGCGTCACCGTCACCATCAACACAAGGCTGCGTTCGGTGCGGCGCGAGGGCAACCAGCTCGTCGCCGAGCTCGCCTCGGACTTTGCCGACGGCTGGCGCGGCGAAAGGCGCGTCGACCAGGTGGTGGTCGAGCATGGCACCGCGCCGCTCGACGACCTCTACCTTGCGCTCAAACCGCTGTCGAAGAATGGCGGCGCCGTCGACTATGAGCGGCTGGTGAAGGGCGGCGACATATTCCCATCGCGCAATGCCGAAGGCGGTTTCGTGCTGTTCCGCATCGGCGACGCGGTCGCCTCGCGCAACATCCACGCCGCCATCTATGACGGCATCCGGTTCGGGATCAGGATCTGAGGGACAGGTCGCCGCGCGAAATCGCGGCGGCGGGAAACGCCGTACGGCTTGCGGTATTGGTTGCGGGTAGCGCGTGGCTTCCAAAGTCATTGTATATGCTTGTATGTATAACCAAGGATCGGTTAGTCTCGCGGGCGAGGGCAGGCCGGCAAGGCCAAGGAGGATCGACATGCGCAATGCTTCCCTCTTCGACCTGTCGGGCAGGAAGGCGCTCGTCACCGGCGCGAGCCGCGGCATCGGGCGCGGCATCGCCGAGGCGCTGAGCGCGGCCGGCGCCGCGGTCGCCGTCACGGCGCGCGGCCTTGCTTCGCTGCAGGAGACCACGGCGGCGATCCGGGCCGCCGGCGGGGTTGCCCATGCCATTGCCCTTGACGTCACCGACGTCGCCCGTTGCCGCGCCGCGACCGCCGAGGCCGCCGGCCTGCTCGGGGGTCTCGATATCCTGGTCAACAATGCCGGCATGGAAGAGGTCAGGCCTTCGCTCGATGTCGATGAAGCGCTCTGGGACAGGATTGTCGACACCAACCTCAAGGGCGCCTTCTTCTGCGCCCAGGCCGCCGCCCGCCACATGCGCGATGGGGGGCGGCCCGGCGCCATCATCAATCTGTGCTCGCTGACCTCCGAGGTCGGCATCCCCACGGCCGTGCCCTACGGCTCGTCGAAGTCGGGCCTGCTCGGCATGACGCGGGCGCTGGCGGCGGAGTGGGCGGGCCTCGGGATCCGGGTCAATGCGATTGCTCCCGGCTATTTCAGGACGGCGATGACCGAGGTGTTCTACGCCGACGAGGCGTGGCAGCAATCGATGCTCGCCAAGATCCCGCAGCATCGCTTCGGCGACCTTTCGGACCTGCACGGCATCGCGGTGTTCCTGGCCTCGGACGCCTCGTCCTACATCACGGGTCAGTGCTTTCCGGTGGATGGCGGCTTTCTTGCCTCGATCTGATGCGGTTTGCCGTGACCGACCGACCCGGAGGCCGCAGAAAAATGCTGGCGGGCATTATACATACATGTATATACTTTTCCCGCGTTTCTGAGGAGCAGCCATGTCCGACATCAGCTTCCACGACCTCTCATCCGCCAGCGCCGAACAGCGGGCGAGCCTGCTGAAGCGCGCCGAAGCCGACCTCTCGGTGTTTGTCGAGAAGGTGCGCCCGATCCTCGAGGCGGTCAGGACAGAAGGCGACGCGGCCCTGCTCCGCTTCGTCAGGGATCTGGACAAGGCCGATGTGGCCGCGGGCAATCTGAAGGTTTCGGAAGCGGAGTTCGACGCTGCCTTCGGCAAGGTCGACAAGGATGTCGTCGACAGCATCCGCTTCGGCATCGCTAACATCAGGCATTTCCATGAGGAGCAGCGTCCCGAGACGATGTGGCTCAAGGAAGTCCGCCCCGGCGCCTATGCCGGCGACCGCTACACGCCGATCGGCTCGGTCGCGCTCTACGTCCCGCGCGGCAAGGGCGCCTTTCCGTCGGTGACGATGATGACCTCGGTTCCGGCCGTCATCGCCGGCGTGCCGCAGATCGCCATCGTGACGCCGCCGACCGCGGACGGTTCCGTCGATGCCGCGACCCTGGTCGCCGCCCGGCTCGCCGGGGTCGAGACCGTCTACAAATGCGGCGGCGCGCATGCGGTCGCGGCTGTCGCCTACGGCACCGAGACGGTGAAGCCCGCGCTCAAGATCGTCGGCCCGGGCAGCCCCTGGGTGGTTGCAGCCAAGAGCCTGCTGTCCTCGATCATCGACACCGGCCTTCCGGCTGGCCCGTCGGAAGCGATCATCTTCGCCGATGACAGCGTTGACGGCGGCCTCGCCGCGCTCGACCTTCTGATCGAGGCCGAGCATGGACCGGATTCCTCCGCCTATCTCGTCACGCACAGCCGCAAGGTCGCCGACGCTGCCCTGGCAGCACTTCCCGACCATTGGTCCCGTATGACCGAGCAGCGGGTCGAGTTCTCGCGCGCGGTGCTGACCGGCAAGCGCGGCGGCATCGTGCTGACCGCCTCGCTGGAGGATAGCTATCGCTTCATCAACGACTATGCGCCAGAGCATCTCGAGATCCTGTCCAGGGAGCCGTTCGCGCATCTCGGCCACATCACCGAGGCGGCCGAGATCCTCATGGGGCCGCACACGCCGGTGACATTAGCCAATTTCGTCCTCGGGCCGAATGCGGTGCTGCCGACCAGCCGCTGGGCACGCACCTACGGGCCGCTTTCGGTGACGGATTTCCTCAAGCGCTCATCCGTCGGTTATGTGACCTCGGCCGCCTATCCGGAGCTTGCCGGCCATGCCCGCAGGCTAGCCCGCTATGAGGGCTTCAGTTCGCATGAGAACGCGGTCTCGGAAATCCGCGACCGCTACCTCGATGCCTGACGGACCGTCGCGATGAAGGCCGCCAGACTCCATGGACCCGGCGACCTGCGCGTCGAGGATATCGCCGCGCCAGGGACCCCCGAGCCGGGCTGGGTGAAGCTCAATGTCGACGCCGCCGGCATCTGCGGTTCCGACCTCCACAATTTCCGCACCGGACAATGGATAAGCCGCGCGCCGTCGACGGCCGGCCATGAGTTCACCGGCACGGTGGTTGCGGTCGGCGCGGGCGTCGACACCATCGCCGTGGGCGACAGGGTCGTCGCCGATTCCCGTTTCTGGTGCGGAGAATGTGCGCAATGCCGCGCGGGCAGGCGGCATCTGTGCGCCTCGCTCGGCTTCGTCGGCGAAGTATGCGACGGCGGCTTTGCCGAGGAGACGGTGCTGCCGGCGCGCCTGCTGCATGTCATCGACGCCGCGCTGGACGAAAGAGTGGCGGCCATGGCCGAGCCGCTCGCCGTCGCGCTGCATGCTGTGCGGCGCCTGCCGAAGACCGCGGGTTCGGTGCTTGTCGTCGGCTGCGGCACCATCGGCGGCCTGACGGCGCTGCTCCTATCGCGGACGTTCTCGGGCAGGGTACTGATCGCCGACCGCAACAAAGCGCGCTGCGAGCGCGTCGCCCGGGTGACCGGCGCCACCATCGTCGATCTCGACCGCGAGGCCATTGCCGTAGCGACGGCCGATGCGCCTCTGCTTGCCGCCGTCGAGGCGACCGGCAGCATCGCCGCGCTCAACCAGTTGCTGGGTGTTCTGGGCTCCGGCGCCACCGTGGCGCTGGTCGGCATTTTCCACGGCCGCCTCGACATCGACCCCAACGTGTTGGTCGAGCGCGAGATCGGTCTGCTGGGCTGCCACGCCTTTGCCGACGAGCTGCCCGACGCCATCGGGATGTTGGCGGAGCTGTCCGGACCGCTGATCAGCCTGATCGATCGCGAGATCGGCCTGGACGACATTCCCGCCGCTTATGAGCGTCTGCTGGCGGGGCAGGGCGATGGCTTGAAAACCATTATCCGGCTGCGGCAGCCGGCCGGCACCTGATTTCCGATGTTCGCCGGAAAGGACTTTTGAAATGAGTGCTTTGCCCGATACGGCCAGCCCCCTCTACGAGAAGGTCAAGGACTACATTCTGAGCAACATCGGAACCGGCAAGTGGAGCAAGGACAGCAAGCTGCCGTCCGAGAATGAATTCGTGGCGGCGCTCGGCGTGTCGCGCATGACCGTCCATCGCGCCTTGCGGGAATTGACCTCGGCCGGCTTCCTGATCCGGCTGCAGGGCGTGGGGACATTCATAGCGCCGCCAAAGCCACAATCGACGCTGATCGAGATCAACAACATCGCGGCCGAGATCGTTGCGCGCGGCAACAGGCATCGCTCCGAGGTTCTCGTCCTCGAAAAGATCACGCCGACCAAGGAGCTATCGCTTTCCTTCGAATTCGCCAAGCGCGCCGCGATCTATCATTCGGTGGTCGTCAATTTCGAGAACGACCTGCCCGTGCAGCTGGAAGAGCGCTTCGTCAATCCGATCCTGATACCCGACTACGACAAGCAGGATTTCTCCAAGACGGCGACCTATGATTACCTGATGCAGAGGACGCCGGTGACCGAGGTCGAACACATCATTTCCGCTGTCCCGGCCGATGCCGAGAAGGCGCGGCACCTCGCCATCGACGTCGGCGCCTGCTGCCTGCTCCTGCATCGCCGGACATGGACCGGCGCGGTCGTCGCCACCATCAGCAAGCTGACCTATGTCGGCAGCCGCTACTCGCTGGGCAGCCGCTATTCTCCGTCGCGCAAGACGTGAGGCGGGTCGAATTGTTCATGCCTCCGGCGCCGGTCATGACCGGGCAGGGATCGGCCCGTCCTAATGCTGCCAACAGCACGGAAACCAGCCTCTCCAGCTTGTATATGCATGTATGTATTTTAGCCTTGACATCCATCATCGCCGACGTTGAATATCGTTTCACTCCCGTCGACGTGGCAGGTAAGACGCCGAGGCACAGTGCCGCAAGAAGCAGAACCCGCATTCTCACCGGACGGGAAGTTTGGTTCAAAAGCGCTCTGGATCATCAAGGGGAACAAAGATGATGCGTAACCTCACAGGACAATTCCGTGCGCTCGTGATAGCGGCGACCATCGGCTTCGCCCCGCTGGCCCACGCTGCCGATACGGCCATTCCCGCGACGCCCGAGGCCGGATCGTTCAAGATCGGCATTGAGCCGTGGCTGGGCTACGGCCAGTGGCATGTCGCCGAAGCCAAGGGCCTATTCAAGGCGAGCGGTCTGTCGGACGTCCAGATCGTCAACTTCACCGAGGACAAGGACATCAACGCCGCCCTGGCCAGCGGCCAGCTCGATGCGGCGAACATCGCCACCCACACCGCCATGGGCATGGTTGCGGCCGGCCTGCCGGTCAAGATCGTGCTGCTGCTCGACGTCTCGATGACGGCCGACGCCATGATCGCCGGCAAGGACGTCAACTCTGTCGCTGATCTCAAGGGCAAGCAGGTCGCCTTCGAGGAAGGCACGACCAGCGACATCCTGCTGAAATACGCGCTGGCCAAGAACGGCATGTCGATCGCCGACGTCCAGCCGGTGCCGATGCCGGCGGCGGATGCCGGCAGCGCGCTGATCGCCGGCCGCGTCCCGGTCGCTGTCACCTACGAGCCCTACCTCACCACGGCCAGGGCGCAGAACAAGGACGTCAAGCTTCTCTTCACTGCCGGCGAGGATCCCGGCCTGATCAGCGATGTGCTGGTGGTGCGCGACGAGGTGATCAAGTCGCGGCCCGGCCAGGTGCTGGCCATGATCAAGGCGTGGGATGCGGCTCTCAAGGACTACAATGCCGACACGCCCGGCGGCCGCGCCATCATCTCCAAGGCGGTTGGCTCGAGCGTCGAGGACCTCAACACCGCCTTCGATGGCGTGCGCTACTATTCGCTTGCCGAGAACAAGGGCGCGCTGACGGGTGACTTTTCCACCAAGACATTCGCCGACGTCGAGGCCGCCGCCAAGAATGCCGGGCTGCTTCAGGCCGACGTGACGCCGGAGCAGATGATCGATCCGGCCTTCGTCAAGGCCGCGCAGTAGGCTGGGTCGTGGCGGCCGCCGAGATGTCCGACGAGCCTGCCGGCAAAACGAGACCGCCTGGCCCGGCGACGGGAACTGCCGCCAGGCAGGCGATGCGCCGTCGCCGCTCCTCCGGGATCGGCGCGCCCATCGCGCGCTCCCGCTTCCTCATCATCGCCGTGGCCGTCTTTGCCGGTCTCGGCCTCGCCTGGTGGGCGGCGACGGGGCTCGACCTGGTCAAGCCGATCTTCCTGCCGTCGCCCGCCAGCGTGGCGACGCAACTCGGCAAGCTCTGGGCCGACGGCACCCTGCTCACCGATCTCGAGGCCTCGATCTACCGTATTTCGGTCGGCTTTCTCATCGCCTCGGTGCTCGCCATTCCGATCGGCGTGCTGATCGGCAGCTTCCGGACATGGGAAGCGGCCATCGAGCCGCTGGTCGATTTCATCCGCTATATGCCGGTCGTTGCCTTCGTGCCGCTCTCCATCCTGTGGGCGGGCACGAGCGACGTCCAGAAATTCCTGATCATCTTCATCGGCACCTTCTTCCAGCAGGTGCTGATGATCATGGACAACGTCAAGCGCGTGCCGGCCGACTTCGTCGGTCTCGGCCGGACGCTCGGCCTGCCGGACCGCAAGATCCTGACGCGCATCGTGGTGCCCAGCGCCTTGCCGGGCATCTGGGATACGCTGCGCATCAGCCTGGGCTGGGCCTGGACTTGGCTGGTGCTGGCCGAGCTCGTCGCCGCGACGTCCGGCCTGGGCTATCGCATCACCGTCTCGCAGCGCTATTTCCAGACCAACACCATCATCGGCTACATCCTTCTGCTCGGCATTCTCGGCCTGATCACCGACCAGGTCATGAAGGCGCTGGGTAAGGTGCTGTTCCGCCAGGACAGCCGTTCATGACGAGGTCCGGCCGATGAATTCCCCCAAACTGCGGATCAAGGGCCTCCACAAGAGTTTCGGCACCGGAGCGCGACGCACCGAAGTGCTGCGCGACATCAACCTCGATCTTGCCGACAACGAGTTCGTGTCGCTGGTAGGCACGTCGGGCTGCGGCAAGAGCACGCTGCTGTCGATCGTCGCCGGGCTGCAGGATTTCGACTCGGGCGACCTTGACATCGACGGGTCGCCGATCCTGAAGCCAGGTCTCGATCGCGGCGTCGTCTTCCAGTCCTACACGCTGCTGCCCTGGCTGACGGCGCAGCAGAATATCGAGTTCGCCCTCAAGGCTGCCGGTCATGACCGCGCCACCTGCCGCAGGATCGCGCTTGAGCATCTCGACCTCGTCAAGCTCCCGCGCTCGGCCAATCTCTATCCATCCGAACTTTCGGGCGGCATGAAGCAGCGCGTCGCCATTGCGCGCGCGCTTTCCTACCGTCCCAAGATGCTCTTGATGGATGAGCCCTTCGGTGCGCTCGACGCCCTGACTAGGCATCAGATGCAGGAGCTGCTCACCCAGATCTGGGAGGAGCACAGGCTGACCGTGCTCTTCGTCACCCATGACGTCGAAGAGGCCGTCTATCTGTCGGACCGCATTGTCGTGATGGGGATCGGCCCCGGGCGCATCATGCGGACTTTTGACGTCGACATCGAGCGCCCGCGCCGCGAGGAGGTCATGGAGAGCGCCGCCTTCATGGACCTGCAGCGCAATGTCCACAAGGCCATTCGCGAGGCCTCCAGGCGCCCCGAAATGGCTTAGGCGCCTGCTCTTGCCGCCCCGTCAGCCGGCTTGTAGCGCGCAACGGACCTTTGCAAGGAGAGCCACCTGCCGCTCTGGTCCGTTGCGCGCCGCGCCCGGTCGGTTTCGCCGGCCGTGCGATTTCAGAAAAGCTTGGCGGTCGCCATGCAAAACACCGTGATGACCAGCAGCCCGCCGGCGATGCGTTCGCCTCTGGTCATTTTCGCCCGCAGTCGGATCTGCGTCGCCTGGTCGGCGCCAGCCAGTTGCCGGCTGGCGGAGGCGACGAGCGCGCCCTGCACGCCGGCGGCGATCAGCGCCGTCAAGATGCCGAGCGCCAGCGCCTTCTCCATCGGGCCGAATGCGCCCTCATGGAAGAAATACCAGAGCAGCAAGCCGGTCAGGAACACGAGGCCGGAGGCGCCGAGTTGTGGCCGGATGAAGCGCTCCGCCTTGATCTCCGGATCGCGGGCGACCGCAATGGTCGTGCCGGCCCAGAACACGCCGGCCATGACGTGCAGACCGATGACGACGATATAGACATATTGCATGACCATTCCTCTCTGCCGCCCGCCGCACGTCGCTGCCACGTCGCGATGCCATTAATAAGACAAAGTTAGATATCTAACGATTAGATGTCAATTCGTAAGGCCGAGTTTCACGTTCTCATCGCATGCTCTACTGTCACGTCATGACACCATTTGACCGCCCGCCCGTCGGCATGAACCTCGCCCGCACTTCGAAAGTGGTGGCGCAGGCCTTCGATGCCGCGCTGGTCGATGCTGGCGGCACGCTGCCGGTCTGGCTGACCTTGCTGTCGGTCAAGTCGAAGGAACTGGCCAACCAGCGCGAACTTGCCGGCATGATCGGCATCCAGGGCGCGACGCTGACGCATCACCTGAACGCAATGGAAGCGCAGGGATTGCTGACGCGCCGCCGCGATCCGGAAAACCGCAGGGTCCATCAGGTGGCGCTGACCGAAGCCGGCGAGACGCTATTCGAAAAACTCCGTCTCGCGGCCGTTGCCTTCGACAAGCGGCTGCGGGCCGGCATTCCCGATGACAGGCTGGCCGAATTCGCCGAGGTGCTTGCGATGCTCAGGCGGAACGCCGAGGCGCCCCAGTCGTAGCCCGCTATTGCCCCGAAAGCGTAGTGACGCACCCTGAGCGCCGCGACCAGAGCCGTCAGCTTCGTCTTGCCGTCGAAAGCGTCCTGGAACATCTCGTCACGGATGAGCAGGATCAGCTTGTTCGGCCTGGCGAAATGGCCGTAACCGAACAGATGGTTGATCTCGCTGACCAAATTATCGACGCTCTGAACCGGCTTGCCGCTGTCCTCATGCATCCACTCGTGATCCCAGCCGTAAAGCCAGAAGCCTGAAGCCGCGACGAATTCGTAGTTCCGGATCCTCGCGGCCGGCCTCGGCCAGCCCGAGCGAATTGTCGTCCTTCGAGTAATTGGGCAGCCGGAACACGTCGCGTCCGGGCAGCCGCGCATGCACGGCTGGCTTAAGCCCGAGCACCACATTGGCGCTGAGCATGTCGGCGACCACGCCTTCGGTGTCGCCATAGAAATGGCGGTAGTGATTATAGGCATGGCTGTAGCTGTGGTTGCCGATCGTCACCAGCGGCATTGATTTCGCCCGCTGCAACAGCGCCCGGCTGGTTGCGTTGGCCTCGGCATGCATGCCGACCATGAACAAAGTCCCCGGCACCTGCTCGGCCTGCAGCACGTCGAGGATGTTGGCTGTACCGTTCAGCGGACCGTCGTCGAAGGTGAGGTAAATGGTGCGATCGGCAGCCAGGGCAGGCGACGCGGCGAACAGCAGGAACGGCAGGACAAAACGAAGCGGCATTCGCAAGAACCGGTTGCGATCCCGATGGGCCGCCATAACGCCCGGTTGTGTCAAGCTTGTTGGCGAAAGTGTCAGCCCAAGCTGCCCTGCAGCACTTTCAGCTTCGCCTTTTTTGGGCTGCGCGCCGCCAGCCATTCGCGCGTCTTGTCCTGCGGCATCGGGAAGGCGATGGAATAGCCCTGCACCTGGTCGCAGCCGATCGCCATCAGCGAGTCGAGCTCTGCCTCGGTCTCGGCGCCCTCGGCGACGATCGAGATGCCCAGCCCCCGGGCGAGCTCGGTGATGGCGCGTACGATTTTGCTGTTGTCGCCATTCTCATTGATGTTCTGGACGAAGCGCCGGTCGATCTTCAGCCGGTCGATCTCGTTGGGATTGACGTGGCTGAGCGAAGCATAGCCGGTGCCGAAATCGTCAAGCTCAAGATGCACGCCGGCGGCACGGATGTGGCGGAGCTTGGCGGCGATTCCGGTCTTCTCATCGTCGAGGATGACGGATTCGACGATCTCCAGCGAAAGCTTCTGCGGCGCCAGCCCGGCACGCTCCAGCGTGCCGAACAGGAACTCGTCGAAATCAGGCTCGCGAAGCTCCGTGCCCGAAACATTGACGGCGATGCGCCCGAAATCGATCCCGGCGCGGTCCCATTCGGCGGCCTCGTTGATCGCCTTGCTGATGACGATGCGGCCGACATCCGGCATGAAGCCGCATTTCTCGGCGACGGGAATGAACTCGCCGGGCGAGATCATGCCGCGCGTTGCGTGCTTCCAGCGCACCAGCGCCTCGATGCCGCTGATCTTGCCGCTGGTCAGCGACACCTGCGGCTGGAAATAGACCTCGAAGCTCTTGTCGGCGATCGCCGTGCGGATGTCCTGTTCGAGCTGCTTGCGGTAGTCGAGCTCGCGCCGCAGATCCTCCGAGAAGAAGGAGAAATTGCCGCCGCCGAGCTTCTTGGCCGAATAGAGGGCGAGGTCGGCATGGACGAGCAGGTCCTGCGCGTTGTCGGCGTCGACCGGATAGACCGCGATGCCGGCGCTGGCGCCAGGCATGATGGTCGTGCCCTGGAACGTGATCGGCTCGTTGATTTCGCTAAGGATGCGCTTGGCCAGCGCATGGATGTCCTCGGTGGTGCCGGCCCCGTTGAGGATCATGACGAACTCGTCGCCGCCGAGCCGCGCGCAGAGGTCCGACGCGCGGCAGGAATCGCGCATGCGCTGCGCCGTCACCACCAGCACATAGTCGCCGGCGGCGTGTCCGAGCGTGTCGTTGATCTGCTTGAAGCGGTCGAGATCGAACTGGACCACCGCCAGGCGCTCGCGGCGCCGGTGCGCGCCCTTGATCAGAGTGTCGAAATGGTCAGTCAGGAAGGTGCGGTTGTGGAGACCGGTCAAGCCGTCATGCACGGCAATGAAGGCCATGGAGTTGCGCGCGTCGACCAGCTCGCGGGTCTTGCGCAGGATGGCGTTGGACATCGGCCGGAAGATGAACAGCGCCACCAGCACGATGACGCCGAGGGTGGCGAAGAACAGCGTGCGGTGCAGGTCGAGGATGTTGCTGGACTGCGCGTCGGCGAAGGCGCTGATGCGCTGGCCGAGCGCGGCATAGCCGGACAGTGTCGCATTGGCGACGGAAGCGTCAAGGCCGGCGCGTTCGCCGCCGGCCTTGTAGCCGTCGCTCTGCATGCCGAGCTGCGACTCGAAGGACGAGACCAGCCTGTCGCCATTGGCGACCAGCCCGACCGAGAAGTAATCGAGGTGGAACGGCTTGTTGAACAGCACATATTCGATCGACTTCGGATCGTTGCGTGCCGGCGACAGCGGATCGGCGCCGGTCTCCTTGAGCAGCCGGTCGTAGCTGGTTTCGAATTCGCCCGTTGCCTGCTTGAGCGCGGTTACCAGCGCCGGCTGCTTGTCGCGCGAGGCAGCGCCCGTGGCGCTTGCCAGGAAGACGATGCGCTGCGACAGCGCCTTCTGCGTCGAGACGATGTCGAGCAGGGCATCATTGTGCTGCTGCTGCGCCATCAGCTGCTGCAGAAGAATGAAGGAGGCCACCACCATGGCGGCAATAATCGTGAGCGCCAGCCAGTAGCCGGTCTTGATGAGCAGGATCAGCTTGCGCGAAACGCTCTGCACTGGCTGCTGCGACATGACTTAAGTGACCCTCCGGTCGACGAATTCCCGCGTGACGGGAAGACGCTTGACTTGAAAGGGTTAACAGCTCGGCAAGAGAGGCTGGACGCCATGATGGCGGCGAGGACAAAGCTTGCAAGATGGTTATCATGTCGTTTCCCGCGCACAGCTTTTTGATCGCATTGCTGTTGCACCGCCAGGAAGGATCGCCTTCCGGCTTTCGCAACGCCACCGAAGCGGTCGCTTTTGCGATGGATTTTTTGCAGCCATGGCGCGACAGTCCGGCCTCGAACCGAACAGGGCCGGACCCATGAGCAAAGCATTCCTTTCCCATATCGACAGCGAGCTCCAGGGCCTGAAATCGGCCGGGCTCTACAAATCCGAGCGGGTGATTTCCTCCATGCAGTCCGCCGAGATCGAGGTCGGCGGCGAAAAGGTGCTGAACTTCTGCGCCAACAACTATCTCGGTCTCGCCGACAGCCTGGACCTGCGCGACGCGGCAAAGCATGCGCTCGACCGCTATGGCTACGGCATGGCTTCGGTGCGTTTCATCTGTGGCACGCAGGAGGAGCACAAGGAACTCGAGGCGACGATCTCGTCCTTCCTCGGCATGGAGGACACCATCCTCTACTCTTCCTGCTTCGACGCCAATGGCGGCCTGTTCGAGACGCTGCTTGGCGAGGAGGACGCCATCATCTCCGATGCCTTGAACCACGCCTCGATCATCGACGGGGTCAGGCTCTCCAAGGCCAAGCGCTTCCGCTACGCCAACAACGACATGGCCGATCTCGAGGCCCGGCTGACGGAGGCGAAGGACTGCCGCTTCCGGCTGATCGCCACCGACGGCGTGTTTTCGATGGACGGCATCATCGCCAATCTGCGCGGCGTCTGCGACCTCGCAGAGAGATACGACGCCATGGTCATGGTCGACGACAGCCACGCGGTCGGTTTCGTTGGCAAGAACGGCCGCGGCTCGGCCGAGCATTGCGGTGTCGAGGGCAGGGTGGACATCATCACCGGCACGCTAGGCAAGGCGCTGGGCGGGGCCTCCGGTGGCTACACGTCCGGCAAGAGGCAGGTGGTCGATTGGCTGCGCCAACGCTCGCGGCCCTATCTCTTCTCCAACACGCTGATGCCGGCCATCGCCGGCGCCTCGATCAAGGTGTTCGACCTGATCCGCCATGGCGACGCGTTGCGCCAGCGCCTATATGCCAATGCCGATCGCTTCCGCTCCAGGATGGGCAAGCTCGGCTTTACGCTTGCCGGCGCCGATCACCCGATCATTCCGGTGATGCTGGGCGACGCAGCTTTGGCGCAGGAGATGGCCGCGCGCATGCTGAAGCGCGGCATCTATGTCATCGGCTTCTCCTTCCCGGTGGTGCCGAAGGGTCAGGCGCGTATCCGCACGCAGATGTCGGCCGCCCATTCCAGCGCCGACATCGACCGCGCGGTCGAAGCGTTTGGCGAGGTCGGCAAGGAACTCGGCGTGATTTCGTGAACGGCTGGCGCTGAAAAACGGTCCCGGATCAAGCGATTCAAGGAAGAAAAGAATGTCCAACATGATGAAGGCGCTGGTGAAGGCCAAGGCCGAGCCGGGCATCTGGATGGAAGAGGTGCCGGTGCCGGAGATCGGCCCGAACGACGTGCTGATCAAGGTCAAGAAAACCGCGATCTGCGGCACCGACGTCCACATCTACAACTGGGACCAGTGGGCGCAGAAAACCGTGCCGGTGCCGATGGTGACGGGCCATGAATTCGTCGGCACCGTCGCCGATTTCGGCGCCGCGGTCACCGAATACAAGGTCGGCCAGCGCGTTTCGGGCGAAGGCCATATCGTTTGTGGTCACTGCCGCAACTGCCGCGCGGGCAGGGGCCATCTATGCCGCAACACGCTCGGCGTCGGTGTCAATCGTCCCGGCGCCTTCGGCGAGTACATGGCGATCCCGCAGCACAATGTCGTGCCGATCCCCGACGACGTCCCGGACGAGATCGCCGCCATCTCCGATCCGCTGGGCAATGCGGTTCACACCGCCTTGTCCTTCGATCTGGTCGGCGAGGATGTGCTGGTCACCGGCGCCGGACCGATCGGCATCATGGGCGCGCTGGTTGCCCAATGCGTCGGCGCCAGAAAGGTCGTCATCACCGACATCAACCCGGTCCGGCTGGATCTGGCGCGTAAGCTCGGCGTTCAGCATGTGGTCGACGCCTCGAAGGAGAAGCTGCGCGACGTCATGCCGTCGATCGGCATGAGCGAAGGGTTCGATGTCGGGCTGGAGATGTCGGGCGCCGCGCCCGCCTTCCGCGACATGATCGACACCATGAACAATGGCGGCAAGATCGCCATTTTGGGCATCGCGCCTACCGGCTTCGAGATCGACTGGAACAAGGTCATCTTCAAGATGCTGCATCTCAAAGGCATCTACGGCCGCGAGATGTTCGAGACCTGGTACAAGATGATTGCGCTCGTTCAGGGGCCGCTGGATGTTTCGGGGCTGATCACGCATCGCATTGGGATCGACGATTTCCAAGTAGGGTTCGATGCGATGCGGAGCGGCAGCTCGGGTAAGGTGGTGATGGATTGGTGAGGGGCTTCTAAGGAAACGCCGAGTTCCTTCGCCCCCCTCGCGCCAACCTATCAGCCCTTTTCCTCCAAGGCCCCCTCCAGCGCCGCGATCCCCGTCACGATCGCCGCCCGTTCCTCCGCGCTCAACCTCGCCAGCAACTCCCTTTCAAACGCCTTCGCCAGCGGCACCATTTCCCGATAGGCCGCAAGCCCCGCCTTGGTCAGCACCAGATGCTCGACACGCCGATCTTTCTCGTCCGGCGTGCGCATCAGCCAGCGCCGGCGCTCCAGCTCGGCCACTGCCCGCGACACCTTGGTTTTGTGCATGGCCGACTGCTCGCCGAGCTCCGTCGCTGTCATAGTGCCGCGCTGGCCGAGTCCTGAAAGCGTGCGCCATTCCGGCCTCGTCAGGCCGTGGCGCTCCTTGTAGATGCGGGAGAATTGGCGGCTGACGGTGTCCGCAAGCCGGTAGAGACGGTACGGGAGAAAACTTTCCAGATCGAGGATTTCAGGCTCCATGAAGCGCTCCCCGGGATGCAGCGCGCCGTTGATAGTTACATTTTCGATGGTTACAAATGAAACCAGTTTGGTCAACATCGCCGGCAGGCTAGCACCGTGAGGCTGGACGTCGGGATCAGGGAGGATCGGATGGGTTTTTCCTACATGCCGGGCTTCGGCAACGACTTTGAGACCGAGACTCTGCCCGGCTCGTTGCCGCAGGGCCGCAACTCGCCGCAGCGGCCGGCCTATGGGCTTTACGCCGAGCAGCTGTCCGGCTCGCCTTTCACCGCGCCGCGCGGCACCAATGAGCGTTCGTGGCTCTACCGCATCCGCCCGAGCGTCAAACACACCGGCCGCTTCAAGGGCGTGAACTATCCCTTGTGGAAGACTGGCCCGAACATCGGCGATCATGAGCTGGCTCTCAGCCAATACCGCTGGAACCCGACGCCGATGCCTTCCGAGCCGACGGACTTCATCTCCGGTATGCGCACTTTCACCACGGCCGGCGATGCTGTCGGGCAATCCGGCATGGCCGCGCATGTCTATGTCGCCAACCGCTCGATGGTGGATGACCATTTCTTCAACGCCGACGGCGAGTTGCTGGTCGTCCCGCAGGTCGGCGCGCTGCGCTTCGTCACCGAGATGGGCGTTATCGAGCTTCGGCCTGGCGAGATCGCCGTGCTGCCGCGCGGGCTCGTCTTCAAGGTCGAGCTCGCCGACAAGGAGGCGCGCGGCTATGTCTGCGAAAACTACGGCGCCAAGTTCACCATGCCGGACCGCGGCCCGATCGGCGCCAATTGCCTGGCCAATCCGCGCGATTTCAAGACGCCCTGCGCCTGGTTCGAGGAGAAGGAGACGCCTTGCCGGCTGATCGTCAAATGGTGCGGCTCTTTCCACGTCACCGAACTTGGCCATTCGCCGCTCGATGTCGTCGCGTGGCACGGCAATTACGCGCCCTACAAATATGATCTGGCTACGTTCTCGCCGGTCGGCGCCATTCTGTTCGACCATCCCGATCCGTCTATTTTCACCGTGCTGACGGCGCCAAGTGGCGAGGAGGGCACGGCCAATGTCGACTTCGTCATCTTCCCGCCGCGCTGGCTGGTGGCGGAAAACACCTTTCGGCCGCCCTGGTACCACCGCAACATCATGAGCGAGTTCATGGGCCTGATCCACGGCCAGTACGACGCCAAGGAGGAAGGGTTCGTCCCCGGCGGCATCAGCCTGCACAATCAGATGCTGGCGCACGGACCGGACGCTTCCGGCTTCGAGAAGGCGACGCGGGCCGATCTGAAGCCGGTCAAGCTCGACAACACCATAGCCTTCATGTTCGAGACGCGTTTCCCGCAGATGCTGACGCGCTATGCCGCCGAACTCGGCACCTTGCAGGAGAACTATATCGACTGCTGGGCCGACCTGAAGAAGCGTTTCAACGGCACACCGGAGGGCGACTGGTCTTGAGGCTCGCCCGATGAGCGACAGGCTGGTGCTTCTGGGTTCCAAGGGCGGCCCGGCGCTGCGGCCGGGCGGTCCATGGCCGAGTTCGTCGCTGCTGGAACTCGGTGGGCGCACCATCGTCGTCGATTGCGGGCTGGGCGTCACGCGCGGCCTGGTCGATGCCGGCATCAGCCTGAAGGCGCTCGACCTGGTCTTCATCACGCACCTCCATTCGGACCATATTTTGGAACTCGGGCCGCTGATCCACACCGCCTGGACGGCGGGGTTGACGACGCCGACGACCGTTTTCGGCCCACGCGGCACACAGGACTACTGGCGGCATTTCTGTCAGGCGATGGAGTTCGACATCGAGATCCGCATCGTCGACGAGGGGCGGCCGGATATCCGCGAACTGGTCTCCATCAAGGAATTCGGCGAGGGCGCCATCCTGGAGGAGGAAGGACTGACAGTGACGGCGCTGCGCGTCGACCATCCGCCGGTGACCGACTGTTTTGCGCTGCGCTTCGAGCATGGCGGCAGGAGCGTGGTGTTCTCCGCCGACACAGCCTTCTTCCCGCCGCTGGCAGAATTCGCGCGCGGCGCCGACATCCTCGTCCATGAGGCCATGCTGAAAGACGGTGTGGAAAGGCTGGTCGCCCGGACCGGCAACGGCGCGCGGCTGCGCGAGCACCTGTTCGCCAGCCACAGCCTCGCCGAGGATGCGGGCCGCATCGCCAGCGATGCCGGCGTGCGGCGGCTGGTGCTCAACCATCTCATTCCGGCCGACGATCCAGCCTTCGGCGAAGCCGATTGGGTCGCCGCTGTCAGGAAAACTTGGCCGGGTGACTTGACGATCGCCCGCGACGGCCTTGTTGTACAACTAAGCGGCGCCAAAGCCGCGCGAGGAGAGGAAACCGCATGAAGCTTGCCACACTGAAGAACGGGACGCGCGACGGGAAGCTGGTCGTGGTCTCGCGCGATCTGACGCGGTTCACCGATGCCTCCTTCCTGGTGCCGACGCTGCAGGCCGCGCTCGATGACTGGCGCCGCATCGCGCCGCATCTCGCGACCTTGGCGGAATCGCTCGAGACCAACGCAGTGCCGTCGGAGCGCTTCCATGAACATAACGCGCATTCGCCGCTGCCACGAGCCTATCAATGGGCAGACGGCTCGGCCTATGTGAACCATGTCGAGCTGGTGCGGAAGGCGCGCGGCGCCGAGATGCCGGCAAGCTTCTGGACTGATCCGCTGCTCTACCAAGGTGGCTCGGATAGTTTTGTTCCCCCGCGCGATCCGATCCGCATGGCCGACGAAGCCTTGGGTATCGACATGGAGGCGGAGGTTGCGGTCGTCGTCGACGACGTGCCGATGGGTGCCAGCCTGGAAGAGGCGAGGGAGGCGATCCGCCTCGTCATGCTGGTCAACGACGTGACGTTGCGCGCCATTACCGGGCCGGAGCTGGCCAAAGGCTTCGGCTTCTTCCAGTCGAAACCCTCCTCGGCATTCTCGCCGGTCGCTGTCACGCCCGACGAGTTGGGCGATGCCTGGGATGGCGGCAAGGTCAGCCTGCCGCTGCTCGCCGATCTCAATGGCAAGCCCTTCGGCCGCGCCAATGCCGGTGTCGACATGACCTTCGACTTTCCGGCGCTGATCGCGCATGCCGCGAAGACCCGGCCGCTCGCCGCCGGAACCATCATCGGCTCCGGCACCGTTTCCAACAAGCTGAACGGCGGGCCGGGCAAACCCGTCTCGGCCGGCGGCGCCGGCTATTCCTGCATCGCCGAACTGCGCATGATCGAGACGATCGAAAGCGGCGAGCCGAAGACGCCGTTCCTGCGTTTCGGCGACACGGTGCGGATCGAGATGAAGGACAAGGCCGGTCACTCGATCTTCGGTGCCATCGAGCAGAAGGTCGAGAAATACGAGGGGTGAAGGTGACCCTGCTCGAGCATCTGCGCCGCATGGCTCGCAACAATCTGTGGTCGAATGACCGGCTCTACCGCGCCGTGCTCGCGCTGCAGCCTGGCGAATTCGAGGCCGGGCGGGTCAGCTTCTTTCCGTCGATCAGGGAGACGCTCAACCATATCCTCGCGGTCGACCATCTCTATCTCGATTTCCTGACCGACGGCGGTCTCGGCGCCGCGGCATACGACACTTTCGTGCCGTTCGACGATGCGGCGAGCCTGGCGGCGGCACAGGCGGATTTCGACCACAGGCTGATCGCTTTCTGCGACGGCCTGTTGGAAGTCGATCTCGACCGCCGCGTCATCACCGACCGACGCGAGGATGGCAAGATCCCCGAACGCATCGGCGACATTCTTGCGCATGTCTTCCTGCACGACATCCACCACCGCGGCCAGGTGCATGCGATGCTCTCCGGCACGTCCGTTCCGCCGCCGCAATTGGATGAGTTTCTGCTCGACTACGACATCAAGCTGAGAAGGGACGAGGTCGAGCGGTTGGGGCTGGAAAGTTAAGCTAGCGCAACGTTGTACCGAGCGAAATGCGAGTCGGATGTCAGGATCGTCAGGTTCTCTATCTGCGCCTGTGCAATCAGCAACCTATCGAACGGATCGCCATGGTGAGAAGGTAGATCGCCGACTGCGTGCGCATGCAGCAACGTAACGGCGAGGGGCTGAAACCGCATCCTCGGAAGCAATGCCGGCAGGTCAGCTGGCGCCTGAAGTTTTCCAATTGATCGTTTGATGGCGATTTCCCAAACGCTTGCCGCGCTCGCGAACACCACCGCTTCGGAGTTCAGGATGGCACGGTGCTGTTCGCTGAGACGTCGATCGTCCGAAATCGACCAGAGGATAACATGCGTGTCGGCGAGAAACGGACCTGTCGTCATTTGACGTACTCGTCCCATTCGGGACCGAGTTCGTCAAAGTCGTCCGCAATCCAGATCTTGCCCTTCAGGGCGCCGATACGCGGAAGCGGTTCGACCACCTCTGGCGGTACAATACGCGCGGCAACCTTGCCATGGCGCGTAAGCACGATCTCCTCGCCGGCTTCAGCGCGGCTTACGAGTTCCGACAATTTGGCCTTGGCTTCGGCGATGGAGACATTCATGGCTGCGATCCTTTATGACCATAATTTAGGTCATAAAGGATCGCATCGCAAGCTATCCGAATCGGATCGCCTACGCCGCCTTGCCGTCGAGCTTGATCACGCCGCGCTTGATCTGGTCCTGTTCGATCGACTCGAACAGGGCGCGGAAATTGCCTTCGCCAAAGCCTTCGTCGCCCTTGCGCTGAATGAACTCGAAGAAGATCGGGCCGATCACGGTCTTAGAGAAAATCTGCAGCAGGATCTTGGTCATGCCGCCGTCGACTACGCCTTCGCCGTCGATCAGGATGCCGTGCTTCTTCATGCGCTCGATCGGCTCGTCATGGCCGTGCACGCGCTCATGCGACATCTCGTAATAGGTGTCGGGCGGGCCTGGCATGAACTTCAGCCCATTGGCGGCAAGCTTGTCGGTGGCCTCGTAGATCGCGTCGGTGCCCACCGCGATATGTTGGATGCCCTCGCCATTGTACTTCTTCAGATACTCGGCGATCTGGCTGGTCTCGTCCTTGGATTCGTTAAGCGGAATGCGGATCTTGCCGCAGGGCGAGGTAATGGCGCGGCTCACCAGGCCGGTGATCTTGCCGTCGATGTCGAAGAAGTGGATCTGCTTGAAGCCGAACAGGTCGCGGTAGAAATCCCACCACTTGTCCATGTTGCCGCGATAGACATTGTGGGTGAGGTGGTCGAGATAATAGAAGCCGACGCCCTCCGGCTTCGGGTCGCGCTCGCCCATCCATTCGAACTCGGCGTCATAGGCCGAGCCCTTCTCGCCATAGGCCTCGATGAAATACAGCAGCGAGCCGCCGATGCCGACAATGGCCGGCACGTCCAGCGCCTTGTCGATGCCTTCGTAAGGCGTCGCGCCCTTCGACACGGCGTGCTCGAAGGCGTGTTTGGCATCCACCACGCGCCAGGCCATCGAGGCGGCGCAGGGGCCATGCTTTTCGACGAACTTCATCGCATGCGAGCCGGGCTCAGCATTGATGACATAGTTGATATCGCCTTGGCGCCAGACGGTGATGTTTTTGCTGCGATGCTTGGCCACCGCGACATAACCCATGCGGGTGAAAAGCTCGGCAAGCTTGGTGGGCTCAGGATGCGCGAATTCGACGAATTCGAAGCCGTCGGTACCGGCGGGATTTTGCTTGCTGATTTTCGCGGGCGGTGCGTCGTGCGGGAAGGGGCCCATGGCAGTCCTCCGAGAGCTGTACGGCCGGGCTCGGCCATCTTTCATCAGGATAGCGCGAAGCCTCCGCACGGTGCTTGCATTCAGTCGCCCGAAATGCCCATCATGTGCGCAAATTGTGCATGAACGGAGAAATGCGTATGGATGATACGCGCCTTGATCAGTTTGACCGCAAGATAATGGCGCTTCTGCAGGACGACGCGCGATACACCAACAACGATCTTTCGGAGCGCGTGAACCTGTCGCCCTCGCAATGCTCGCGCCGCCGCCAGCGGCTGGAGGACGATGGCTACATCAAGGGCTATCGGGCGGTGCTCGACCGCGATCGTCTCGGCTTTTCGCTGGTCAACGTCATCTCGGTGACCCTGGCCACCCACAACCGCGACAATGCCCGCCGCTTCGGCGAACTGGTGGCGCGACTGCCCGAGGTGCAGGAGGCGCACGCGCTGACCGGTGAGATGGATTACATCCTCAAGGTGGTGACGCCCGATCTCAAATCCCTGTCGGAGTTCGTCAACGGCGTTCTGCTGCCGCACGAATCCGTGCAGCATGTGAAGACGGCGATCGTGCTGGAGACGTTGAAGGAGACGGGCGCGTTGCCGATCTAAGTTGATCTTCACCCCCGCTGCTGGATCAGCCCATAAAGGTTGGCGCTCCGCGCGCCGGAGCGGCAATAAGCGAACACGGGCCCTTCGAGGTCGTCGAGCGCCTGGGCCTGGTCCTCGACATTGTCCATGGTGAGCTGGCCGCTGATGACGGGAATATAGCGGAAAGCAAGCCCGGCGGCCTCGGCCGCGGCCTTGATGCTATCGGCCGAAGGTTGGCCCGGCTGTTCATTGTCCGGCCGGTTGCATATGACAGTTTTGAAACCTGCATCCTTGATGGCGGCGATATCCTCGGGCTGGATCTGGCCGGAGACCGAATAGTCGTCGCTGATCTGGCGGTATTCCATAATGTCGTCCTCGCAATCTCTTTGGCGGCAGTCTTGCCACTCCGGGAGAGGGGCGGCAATCCGCATTGAAGGAATTCCCTGCCAAATAGCGACGGCCGATCGAAAAATCCAACCGGGCCGATCCTGGCCCGGTTGGATGCCCGACCGATCAACTACCCAGGATCGCGCCTTTGATCTGCGTGATGTTGTTGTGCATCATGTCGATATAGGTCGAGGCCGGGCCGTCCGACCCCGACAGCGCGTCCGAATAGAGCGTGCCGCCGACCTTGATGCCGGTCTCACCGGCGATCTGCTCGATCAGCCGCGGATTGGTGATGTTTTCCACGAAGATCGCCGCAGCCTTGTCCTGCTTCACCTGTTCGACGAGCTTGGCGACGTCGGCCGCGGAAGGCTCGGAATCGGTCGAGATGCCCTGCGGCGCCAGGAAGGTCAGGCCGTATTCATGCTCGAAATAGCCGAAGGCGTCATGCGAGGTGATGACCACGCGCTTCGCCTCCGGGATCGACTGGATCGCCGCCTTCACTTCGCCTTCCAGCGCGTCGAGTTTTTGGGTGTAGGCGGCGGCGTTGGCCTTGTAGCTGTCGCAGCCTTCGGTGTCGGCCGCGCAAAAGGCCTCTGCAATGTTCTTCACATAGATCTTGGCATTGGCGATCGACTGGAATGCGTGCGGATCGGTTACGGTCTTGCCGCCGCCGGTGCCGGCGCCTTCGGCGGCATCCGCGTCGGCGAATTCCGGCTTGAAGTCGATCGGCGTGACACCCTTGGTCAGCGTCACGATCGCGGCCTTGGTGGCGCTGGCATCGACCAGGCGCTGCAGGAAACCCTCGAAATGCAGGCCGTTGACCAGCACGACGTCGGCGCCTGCCATCGCCACTGCGTCGGCCGGGCTCGGCTCATAGACATGCGCGTCGCCATCCGGCCCGACAATGGTGGTGATGTTGACCCGGTCGCCGCCGACATTTTTCGCAAAGTCGGCAATGACCGTGAAGCTCGCCACCACTTTGAGGGGCGCCGCGAAGGCCGACGAGGTCGCGAAGGTGCTTAATGTTATAACACTCAACGCCAGCGCGGCACTGAAGGATTTCAGCATTGGGGACAGTCTCCTTGCTTGGGGGTTGGTCAGGCGGTGCGGTGGCGGTGGTGCACGATGCGGGCGCGCAGCACGCCGCGCGTGCCGAACAGGATCGAGCAGAAATAGACGACGCCGGCTGAAAGGATGATCGCCGGGCCGGACGGCAGCGAGGCGTGGTAGGACAGAAGCAACCCGGCGATGCAGGAGGCAAAGCCGATCAGCACGGCCAGCACGCACATCGGTTCCACGCGAACCGTCCAGAAGCGGGCGGCGGCGGCAGGCAGCATCATCAGCCCGACCGAGAGCAGCGTGCCCAGCGCCTGGAACCCGCCGACGAGGTTGAGCACGACAAGGCCTAGGAAGATGAAATGCACCGGGCTGCCCATGCGGCTCACCGAGCGCAGGAACAGCGGATCGAGGCATTCGGCGACCAGGGCGCGCCAGAAGATTGCGAGGCAGGCGAGCGTCACCGCCACGATGCCGCCGATCAGGATCAGCGCCTCATTGTTGAGCGCCAGCACCGTGCCGAACAGCACATGCATGAGGTCGACGCTGGAGCCGCGGATCGACACCATTAGCACGCCAACGGCCAGCGAGATCAGATAGAAGGCCGCCATCGACGCGTCCTCGCGCTGGATGGTGAAGCGAGAGACGGCGCCCGCGCCAAGCGCCACGATGATGCCGGCGATCAATCCGCCGACCGTCATCGGCAGGATCTCGAGCCCGTAGAGCAGGAAGCCGGCGGCAGCACCCGGCAGGATGGCATGCGCCATGGCGTCGCCTGACAGGCTCATGCGCCTGAGCATCAGGAAGACGCCGACCGGGCAAGCGCCGAGCGACAGCATCAGCGAACCGAACAGCGCGCGCTGCATGAAGGCGAAATCGGCAAAGGGGGCGATGAGCAGGCCGTATAGGAAGTCCATCACGCCGCTTTCGGTCCGGAGCCGTGGCGGTGGTCACGCCCATGATCGTGATGGTCGCGATCACGGTCATGGTCATGGTCATGCTCGCTCGGCTCGCACCATGGCGCATTCTCTTCCCAGGCCTCGTGAAAGCGCCGTGCCTTGAGCAGGTTTTCCGGCCGCAGCGTTTCCTTTGTGTCGCCCCAGGCCACTGGCTGGCGTGCAAGCAGCAGCGTTTCCGGGAAATTCTGCCGCACGAGATCGAGGTCATGCACGACGACCATGATTGTCCGCTCCTCGCCATGCCAGCGCTTTATCAATTGGATGAGGTCGCCGACGGTCTTGGCGTCGACCGCGTTGAAGGGCTCGTCGAGCAGAATGAGGTCGGCGTCCTGGAGCAGCACGCGGGCAAAAAGCGTGCGCTGCAGTTGTCCGCCAGACAGCGTGTCGATCGGCCGCTTCTCGAAGCCGCCGAGTCCGACCGCCATCAACGCCTTGCTGACCGACTCGCGATCCTCCTTCGTATAGCGGCCGAGCATGCCGCGCTTTGGCCACAGGCCGAGCGAGACCAGATCGACGACGCGCGCCGGAAAGGAGCGGTCGAGCTCCGACTGCTGCGGCAGATAGGCGGTGCGCACGCCCGGCATGCGGACCACGGCGCCTTCCATCGGCTTCAGCACGCCGACGATGCCCTTCATCAGCGTCGACTTGCCCGAGCCATTGGCGCCGACCACCGCGGTCAGCGAGCCTTTGCGGACGACGCCGTTCAGATGATGGATCGCCGGATGGCTGCCATAGCCGAGCGTCAGGTCGCGGAAGGTCAGGCAGGCATTGGTCATCAGGCGTCGGTCCGCGAAATCGGGTAGCTCGTCGATATGTGATGTTATTACATTAGTCAACAGCGCGGTCCGGCGGAATTGTGACACGGCCGGTCAACTCGCCGTGTAAGCGGATGGGGGAGACCGGACAATTGGCTCAATTGGTTTCACGGCCACCGGCCTTGCCCCAGGGCGGTCCGGACTCTAAACAATCGCGACTCCAAGGAACGAAGGAACCTCCAATGAGCATTCGTCGCATCGATGTCGGCCCGCGCATGAGCCAGATCGTCATTCACGGCAATACCGTCTACCTGGCCGGTCAGGTTGGCCAGCCCGGCGGCAACGTCGCCTCCCAGACGCGCGACATCCTGAAGACCATCGACGAATTGCTGGCCAAGGCCGGCACCGACAAGACCAAGATCGTCCAGGCGATCATCTGGCTGGCCGACATGGGCACCTTCGCCGAGATGAACTCGGAATGGGACAAGTGGGTGCCGCAGGGCCACACCCCGGCGCGCGCCACCGGCGAAGCCAAGCTCGCCACGCCGGAATATCTGGTCGAGATTATTGTGACGGCGGCCCTGTAGCGCCGACTTCCCCTTCTCCCCTTGTGGGAGAAGGTGGCCGCGAAGCGGCCGGATGAGGGGTGCTCCAGGGAAAGCCAGCGTCTCACTCCGCTGGAACACCCCTCATCCGTCTCGGCGCTGCGCGCCGATCCACCTTCTCCCGCAAGGGGAGAAGGTGGCGCTGGCGCTACCCCTGCGACGGCGTAAACCTCGCCACCAGCGTGTGGCTTTCCGCCGGATAGATGAAGCGCACATGCGTTACAGGGCGCTCGGCGCTCCAGGTGCGGCGCTCGACCACCAGGCAGGGCGCGCTCGCCTCGATGTCGAGCGCGTCGGCGATATTTTCGTCCGCTGCCATGGCGCGGATGCGATGTTCGGCCTCGCTCCACGGCACGCGGCCGATCAGCCAGGGGCCGGGCGCGATCTCGAGAAATTCCTCCTCGTTAGCCTCGGCCACGGCTGAAAGATTGATCAGCCGCTGCTCCAGCGCGAACGGCCGTTCGCCGGCAAAATGCAGGCCCTCCAGCGCAAGCACCGGCCCCGGCGCGGCAAGCCCGAGCCGCGCGCGGTCATCGGCGCTGCTGCGCCGCTTGATCCGTTCCAGCCGCTCGTAGCGATAGGGGAGGCCGAGCGCCTCGACCTCGATCCTGATGTCGTGCAGTTCCAGCACCGCCGCTTGCGACTGCGGCTGGCGCACGAAACTGCCGGACCGGCGCCGGCGCTCGATCAGTCCAGCCTTGGCAAGCTGCGACAGCGCCTTGTTCACCGTCATGCGCGAGCAATTATATTGAGCCGTCAGTTCGTGCTCGAAGGGGATGCGATGTCCAGGCGCCCAGGCGCCCGACAGGATCTTCTCGCGGATGTCGGACAGGATCCGCTGGTGCAGCGAGAGGCTTTCGCCGCCATCGACATCATCTGTCTCGACCAGGCTCATCGGACGGTCCCGCTTCAGCCTTGCGACAATGCGGTCATGACTTCGCGGAACCGCTTGGCAACGGCCTCGCGCTTGACATGCCTGCCGCCGCTGACCTGTTTTTTGCCATGCACCCAGACGCAGTCGACCTTGCTGCCATTGGCAAAGATCCAGGCGTCGAGGATCGCATCGCCCGCCTTGCCGGAGAGCGATGGATGGTTTTGGTCGAGTGAGACGAGATCGGCAGCGCCGCCGGCGGCAATTTCCGACGGACCAGCGCCGAGCGCCTGGCTGCCGCCGTCGAGCGAAGCGTCGAACAGGGCACGCCCCGTCGACCCGCCGGCGCGGGCCAGCACATTGCGGGCGCGATGGGCGAGGCGCTGCGAATATTCGAGCTGCCTCAGCTCGTCCGGCAGCCCGATCAGCACGTTGGAATCGGAGCCGACACCGAAACGGCCGCCATGCTCGACGAAAAGCGGCGCCGCGAAAGTGCCGTCGCCGAGATTGGCCTCGGTGATCGGACAGAGCCCGGCGATCGCACCGGTCCGGGCCATGGCGATCGTTTCGGCCTCGGTCATATGCGTGGCGTGGATCAGGCACCAGCGCTCGTCCACCTTGGCGTTGGCGAGCAGGAATTCGACCGGACGCTTGCCCGACCATGCAACGCAATCCTTGACCTCCTTCACCTGCTCGGCGACATGGATGTGGATTGGACCGTTCGGCGCCATCGCTGCGACTGAATTGAGCTCGTCCGGCGTTGCGGCCCGCAAACTGTGTGGCGCGACGCCGATAACGGCCTGCTCAAGCGGACGAACAGCCTCGCGGGCTTTCTCAAGCAGACGTCCGAAACGTTCGACATCATTGATGAATCGCCGCTGGCCTTCATTGGGAGCGGCGCCGCCGAAGGCCGAATGTGCATAGAAGACCGGCAGGAGCGCCAGACCGATGCCGGTCTCTCCGGCTGCCGCCGCGATCCGCTCCGCCATCTCGGCGACGTTGGCGTAGGGCTGTCCGTCGCGGTCGTGGTGGAGGTAGTGGAACTCGCCGACGCGCGAGAAGCCGGCTTCCAGCATCTCGACATAAAGCTGCGCCGCCACCGCCTCGACCTGGTCCGGCGTCATCGACGAAGCGAAGCGGTACATCACCTCGCGCCAGCTCCAGAAACTGTCGGCCGAAGGTCCGCGCAATTCGGCAAGGCCCGCCATGCCGCGCTGGAAGGCGTGGCTGTGCAGGTTGGGCATGCCGGGCAGGACAATGACATGGCGCTCATCTCCCGCATGCGCGGAAGAGCCGGCCTCGACTGCAGAGATGCGGCTGTCCTCAAAGGCGATCCTGACATTGCTTTGCCAGCCCTCGGGCAGCAGCGCCTGTTCCGCAAAGATTGCCGTCACGTTCCTCTCCGAATCCGAAGTCTGAGCGACATTATCACTTGCGTCGCGTTTCAATATGTATATACATAATCGCTATCCAAGCAAACGGAAAAGATGATGGGTGGAGCAAGCGGGAAGAGCGGCCATCGGGTCTGGCGCAACGCGCGCCTGGCGACCATGGCCGATGGCGCGACCGGTCTCGGTATCGTCGAAAAAGGCGCGGTCGCCGCGCGCGACGGGCTCATTGTTTATGCCGGTCCGGAGGCCGACATGCCAGCCGGGCAGGGCGCCGAGATCGTCGATTGCGAGGGGCGTTGGATTACGCCTGGCCTGATCGATTGCCACACGCACCTCGTCTATGCCGGCAACCGCGCCAATGAATTCGAGATGCGGCTGGCCGGCGCCACCTATCAAGAAGTGGCTCGCGCCGGCGGCGGCATCGTTTCCTCGGTCAAATCGCTGCGCGCCGCCAGCGAGAACGAGCTCGTCGCCCAGACTCTGCCGCGCGTCGATGCGCTGATCGCCGAAGGCGTCACCACCGTCGAGGTCAAATCGGGCTACGGCCTCGACGCCGACAATGAGAAAAAGTCGCTGCGCGCCGCCCGCCGTCTGGCAGACGAGCGCCCAGTCACGATCCGCACCACTTGTCTCGCGGCCCATGCGCTGCCGCCGGAAGCCAAGGGCGACAAGGACGCGTTCATCGATCTCGTCGCCGATACCATCCTGCCGCAGGTCGCCGCCGAAAAGCTCGCCGACGCCGTCGACGGTTTCTGCGAAGGCATCGCGTTTTCGCCGGAGCAGATGGCGCGCGTCTTCGACAAGGCCAAGTCGCTCGGCCTGCCGGTGAAACTTCATGCCGACCAGCTTTCCAATCTGCATGGCGCGGCGCTTGCCGCGCGCTATGGCGCGCTGTCGGCCGACCATCTTGAATACACGGACGAAGAGGGCGCCGCCGCGATGGCCAAAGCCGGCACTGTGGCGACGATCCTGCCCGGCGCCTATTACTTCATTCGCGAGACCAAGAAGCCGCCGGTCGATCTGTTCCGCCGGCACGGCGTGAAAATGGCGGTCGCCACCGACAGCAATCCCGGCACCTCGCCGCTCACCTCGCTGCTGCTCACCATGAACATGGCCGCGACGCTCTTCGGCATGACCGTCGACGAATGCCTGGCCGGCGTCACCCGCGAAGCCGCGCGCGCTCTGGGCTTGCTTGAACAGACCGGTACTTTGGAAGCCGGCAAATCGGCCGACCTCGCCATCTGGGACATCGAGCGCCCGGCCGAACTCGTCTATCGCATGGGCTTCAACCCGCTCCATGCCCGCATCTGGAGAGGACAATGACCGAACTGACCCTGACGCCCGGCAGCGCGACGCTTGCCGACTGGCGCGCCATCTATCGCGGCGCCGTGCCGAAACTGGATGCGGCCTGCCGGCCGAAGATCCGGGCCAGCGCCGAGGCGGTGGCTCGCATCCTCGCCAAAGGCGAGCCGGTCTATGGCATCAACACCGGCTTCGGCAAGCTGGCCAGCGTTCGTATTCCAGAAAGCGATCTCGAAACGCTTCAGCGCAACATCGTGCTCTCGCATGCCGCCGGCGTCGGCGAGCCGATGCCGGTCGCCGTGGTGCGGCTGATGATGGCGCTCAAGCTCGCCAGCCTTGCCCAGGGTGCCTCCGGCGTGCGCGCCGAGACCATCGACCTGCTTCAGGGCATGCTCGCCAACGACGTCATTCCAGTTGTGCCGGCGCAGGGCTCCGTCGGCGCTTCCGGCGACCTCGCGCCGCTCTCGCACATGACCGCTGTCATGATCGGCGTCGGCGAATGTTTTACCCCGCACGGCCGCTTCCCGGCCAAGGTTGCCTTCGTGTCGCATGGGCTGGAGCCGGTAACCCTCGGCGCCAAGGAGGGGCTGGCGCTGCTCAACGGCACGCAATTCTCGACCGCTTTCGCGCTGGCCGGCCTGTTCGAGGCCGAGGTACTCTACCAGTCGGCGCTGGTTGCCGGCGCGTTGTCGACCGACGCGGCACGAGGCTCCGATGCCCCCTTCGATCAGCGCATCCATCTGTTGCGCAAGCACCGCAGCCAGATCGAGACGGCCGATGCCTTGCGGAATCTCATGGCCGGCAGCGCCATCCGTGAATCGCATCGCGTCGACGACGAGCGCGTGCAGGATCCGTATTGCCTGCGCTGTCAGCCGCAGGTGATGGGCGCCGCGCTCGACGTGCTGCGCAAGGCCGCCGACACGCTCGAGACCGAGGCCAATGGCGTCACCGACAATCCCTTGATCTTCGCCGAGGACGACACCGCGCTTTCGGGCGGCAATTTCCATGCCGAGCCGGTGGCCTTCGCCGCCGATATGATCGCGCTCGCCGTATGCGAGATCGGCTCGCTGTCGGAGCGGCGTATCGCCATGCTGGTCGATCCGGCGCTGTCGGGCATGCCGGCCTTCCTCACGCCTAAGCCGGGGCTCAATTCCGGCTTCATGATCCCGCAGGTGACGGCGGCAGCGCTTGTCTCGGAAAACAAGCAAAAGGCCTATCCAGCCAGCGTCGATTCTATCCCGACCTCGGCCAACCAGGAAGATCACGTATCGATGGCCGCGCATGGCGCGCGCCGGCTGCTCGGCATGATCGAGAATGCGACCGCCGTTGTCGGCATCGAATTGCTGGCCGCGGCGCAAGGCTGCGATTTCCAAGCGCCGCTTGCTTCGAGCGAGGCGCTGGAAGCGGTGCGCAGGCTGGTCCGCGCCGAGGTGCCGTATCTGGACAATGACCGGCATTTCCATCCCGACATGGAAAAGGCGATCGCCATGGTGCGCAGCGGCGCCGCGGTGAAGGCGGCGAGCGCGGTCGCGCTGCCTTCGATCGCGGGAGCGGCATGATGGCAACGTCATCCTGGCTTACCGTCACCCAAGGCACAGCGCCCCTGCTGGTCTCGATCCCGCACACAGGCATCGATCTTGCAGGCCTGGACTCCCGCCTGGTCTCAACCTGGCTTGGCCGGCGCGACTGCGACTGGTGGATCGACAAGCTCTATGATTTTGCCGCCGACCTTGGCGCAACAATCGTGCACACCGCCATCTCGCGCACGGTCATCGACGTCAACCGCGATCCGTCCGGTGTTTCGCTCTATCCGGGCCAGGCGACGACGACGCTCTGCCCGACGGACACTTTTGACGGCGATCCGCTCTACAATATGGGTGACGAACCGACCCCGTCCGAGATCGACCAGCGCCGCGAGACCTATTTCGTGCCGTATCATGCCGCCCTGCAGGCAGAGATCGACCGGCTGCGCGGCATGCATGAGAACATCGTGCTGTATGACTGCCATTCGATCCGCTCGGTGCTGCCGCGCCTGTTCGAAGGCACGCTGCCGGTCTTCAACCTCGGCACCAATGACGGCAGGAGCACCGATCCGTCGCTGCAGCAAAAGGTCGCCGAGATCCTCGCCGCGACCGGCGAGAGCTGGGTGGTCAACGGCCGCTTCAAGGGCGGCTGGATCACCAGAAGCTTCGGCCAGCCCGAGAACGGCGTGCATGCGCTGCAGATGGAACTCTCCAACCGCGGCTACATGCGCGAGCCTGCGGAAAAAGGTTCGCCCGAGAACTGGCCGGTGCCTTACGACCCAAGCTATGCCGCGCCGATCCGCGCCACGCTGAAAACTATTCTCGAAACCGCCATTGAATGGGCTGGGCGCTGACGCGCCGCCTTACTCGAAAGGGACAATGATGAACGATCCGCGCCACAACATTCGCGAAGTGCGTGCGCCCCGCGGCGACAAGCTCAACGCCCGCTATTGGACGACCGAGGCGCCGCTGCGCATGCTGATGAACAATCTCGACCCGGAGGTCGCCGAGAACCCCAATGAGCTGGTCGTCTATGGCGGCATCGGCCGGGCGGCGCGCACCTGGAACGACTTCGACCGCATCGTCGCTTCGCTGAAGACGCTCGGCGAGGACGAGACGCTGCTGGTTCAGTCCGGCAAGCCGGTCGGCGTGTTCAAGACCCATTCCAATGCCCCGCGCGTGCTCATCGCCAATTCCAACATCGTGCCGCATTGGGCGAACTGGGAGAAGTTCAACGAGCTCGATAGGAAGGGCCTGATGATGTACGGCCAGATGACGGCCGGCTCCTGGATCTATATCGGCACGCAGGGCATCGTGCAGGGCACCTACGAGACCTTCGTCGAGGCCGGCCGCCAGCATTACAGCGGCGACCTCAAGGGCAAGTGGATCCTGACCGGCGGCCTCGGCGGCATGGGCGGTGCCCAGCCTCTGGCCGCCGTCATGGCCGGCGCTTCCTGCCTTGCCATCGAATGCAACCCGGACTCGATCGATTTCCGCCTGCGCACCCGCTATCTCGACGAGAAGGCCGAGACGCTCGACGAGGCGATGGAGATGATCGAGCGCTGGACCAAGGCCGGCGAGGCGAAATCGGTCGGCCTGCTCGGCAACGCCGCCGAGATCGTGCCCGAGATGTTCAAGCGCGGCATCCGGCCCGACATCCTCACCGACCAGACTTCGGCGCATGACCCGATCAACGGCTATCTGCCCAAGGCCTGGACGATGGCCGAATGGCGCGAGAAGCGCATCTCGGACCCGAAGGCGGTCGAGAAGGCGGCGCGCGCGTCGATGCGCGAGCATGTCGAGGCGATGGTGGCGTTCTGGAACGCCGGCGTGCCGACGCTCGACTACGGCAACAACATCCGCCAGGTTGCCAAGGACGAAGGTTTTGAGAACGCCTTCGCCTTCCCGGGCTTTGTGCCGGCCTATATCCGCCCGCTGTTCTGCCGCGGCATCGGCCCATTCCGCTGGGCAGCGCTCTCGGGCGATCCGGAAGACATCTACAAGACCGACGCCAAGGTGCGCGAGCTGACCCCCGGCAACACCCATCTGCACAACTGGCTGGACATGGCGCGCGAGCGCATCTCGTTCCAGGGCCTGCCGGCGCGCATCTGCTGGGTCGGCCTCGGCGACCGCCATCGGCTTGGCCTCGCCTTCAACGAGATGGTCGCCAAGGGCGAGCTCAAGGCGCCGGTCGTCATCGGCCGCGACCACCTCGATTCCGGCTCTGTCGCCTCGCCGAATCGTGAGACCGAAGCGATGAAGGACGGCTCCGACGCCATTTCCGACTGGCCGCTGCTCAACGCGCTGCTCAACACGGCGTCCGGCGCCACTTGGGTGTCGCTGCATCATGGCGGCGGCGTCGGCATGGGCTTCTCGCAGCACGCCGGCATGGTGATCGTCGCCGACGGCAGGGCGGATGCCGCCAAGCGCCTGGAGCGCGTGCTCTGGAACGATCCGGCGACCGGCGTTATGCGCCATGCCGATGCCGGCTACGACATCGCCATCCAGTGCGCCAGGGAGCACCAGCTCAACCTGCCGGGCATATTGGGCTAAACCAATGCGCATCCTTCGTGCCGCCGATTACCGCGTCATGCCGTGGAAGAATGGCGGCGGCACGACCACCGAGATCGCCGTCTCGCCCGATGGCGCCGGGCTCGACGAGTTCGACTGGCGGGTCTCCATGGCCCGGGTCGAAGCCACCGGGCCTTTTTCCACCTTCACCGACATCGACCGCACGCTCTCGGTGCTGGAAGGCGCGGGGATTCTGCTAGACATAGCCGGCCAGCCGACAGCTCGGCTGACCACGGCGTCAGTACCGCTCGCCTTTGCGGGCGACGTGCCAACCAGCGCGGCGCTGATCGGCGGTCCGATTACCGATCTCAACGTCATGACCCGCCGTGGCCGCATGGCCCATGCGGTCGAGCGCCGGCCGCTCTCAGGTGACATTCGCATTATGCCGCGCGCCGATACGACGCTGGTTCTGGCAGTCAACGCAGGCTTCACGCTTCTCACGGACGAGAGGCAGAGCCTCGGACCGCTCGATGCGCTGATCCTCGAGCGCGACAGCCCGGAATTGCGGCTCCAGCCTGATGGGCAGGGGCTGCTTTTCGTGGTCGCGATCGATCGCCTTGCCGCCAACCATTAACGGCTGTTGCCAAACATGATCGCGGCGCGGGCGAATTATCGCTCGGCCCCTTGCATGTATCACGAAAAAGCCTGATTCCTTGCCCTGATCCAACCGGGGGCGAAGAGCGAGGGGCGTTCGCCCGCAAGCTGTCGAAAGGGCACGCCCCTGTTGTGGTGCGCAGAACAAACTTTCGGCCGATCAGTCATGCAACCAATTGCAATTGAACCGGTTTTAGGGCCATTGCCGTGGCGGTGACGCCGCATTGCGCCCCCGCTTACGGAATTTTCAATGAACATTCAGACCAATCCCAACAAGATCGAACAGACAAGCGCCGGCTTCCCGTTGGTGACGGAAGCGCCGATACGCTCCAATTTCCTGCCTGATGACCGGCTGCGCGCCTTGGGCGTCGCTTTGGCCAAGGGCGAGGTCAAGGAATTGTTCGGCCTCGCCCCGTTCGAGTTCCAGGCGCGCATCCGCGACAGCGCCAAGAAGATCCTCGAAGTCTACCGCTCGACCAATGCGGCCCAGGCCAAGGGCGAGACCATCACGCCGGCCGCGCAATGGCTGCTCGACAACAACTACCTGGTCGAGGAGACGATCTTCCAGGTCAAGCGCGACCTGCCGCGCCGCTTCTACCGCCAGCTGCCGACGCTCACGCTCGGCGACGGCACGGTGCTGCCGCGCGCCTTCGTCGTCGCCTGGAGCTATGTCGAGCATTCCGACAGCTCGGTCTCGGCCAACATGTTCAAGGCCATTGTCGAGGGCTTCCAATCGGTCGAGCCGATGAAGATCGGCGAGCTCTGGGCGCTGCCCTCGTTGCTGCGCTTCGTGCTGATCGAGAACCTGCGCCGCATTGCCGTGCGCGTCGATCGCACCAGGCAGATGCGACACATCGCCAACGAGGTTGCCGATCGGGTGCTGGCGACCGACGACAATGCCGACCGCACCAGGATCCTGTCGCACTACAGCGCGCATGCGCAGGACACCACCTTCGCCACCCAGTTGCTTTACCGGCTGCGTGACGGGTCGCAGAACGCCGGCCGGGCGCTGGAATGGCTGGAAGGCGAGCTGGAAAAGACCGGCTCCGATGCCGAGGAGATTATCATCTCCGAGCATCAGACGCTGTCCAGCGGCAATGTGACAACCGGCAACATCATCCGCGGCCTGCGGCTCATCAACGACGTCGACTGGACGGTCTGGTTCGAAGGCGTCAGCCGTATCGACACGCTCCTGCGTGAAAAGACCGATTTCGCCGACCTCGATTTCTTCTCACGCGACCAGTACCGCACCGCGATCGAGCAGCTGGCGCGGCGCTCCAAACTTTCCGAATATCGGGTGGCCGAAAAGGCGATCGAGCTTGCCGGTCACACGCCCGGCGTCACCGATGCATCCGGTGTGCCGGAAACGGCGGACCCGGACGTGCATACCGATGTCGGCTTCTTCCTGGTGGGGCCGCGCCGGCAGGATCTGGAAAAGGCGATCGGCTACCGGCCACCTTTCTATGTCACCTTCAAGCGCGCGTTTGCCAGCGCCGGCTGGCTGGGCATCGTGGTGCCGGTTTTCCTTCTGACGGCGCTGCTGCTGGTGCTGTCGGGCAGGGCACTCGCCAATCTCGGCCTGTCGGTGGAATCGATCACGCTGATGCTGGCGCTGTTCGCGGTGCCGGCAAGCGAAGGGGCGCTGGCTTTCTTCAACACCGTCGTGGCGCTGTTCCTCAAACCCACCCGGCTTGTCGGCTACGACTACAACAAGCACGGCATCCCGGCCGAGTCGCGCACGCTGGTCGTGGTGCCCTCGCTGATCGGCTCGCGCGACGACGTCGAGGAAAACATCCGCAACATCGAGGTGCATCACCTCGCCAATACGGCGGAAGAGATCCATTTCGCCCTGTTGTCCGACTGGCCGGATTCCAAGACCGAGATCGACGCCGCCGACATCGAGATCCTGCAATATGCCCGCGACGAGATCGCCAGGCTCAACGCGCGCTATCCGTCGGAAGGCTCGCCGCGCTTCTATCTCCTGCATCGCCGCCGGCTCTACAACCAGGCGCAGGGCTGTTGGATGGGCTGGGAGCGCAAGCGCGGCAAGCTGCATGAGCTGAACCTTCTCTTGCGTGGCGACAGCGACACCACCTTCCTGCCGCTCGACGTGCCGCTGCCGGAAAAGGTCGTCTATGTGATGACGCTCGACGCTGACACACGCACGACGCGCGATGCGGTTTCGAGCCTGGTCGGCAAGCTCGCCCATCCGCTGAACCGCCCGCATTTCGATCCGGTCAAGCGCGTCGTCAGCGCCGGCTACACAATCCTGCAGCCGCGCATCACGGCTTCGCTCACCAGCGGCGACGATGCCTCCTTCTTCCAGCGCGTCTTCTCGGCCAATCGCGGCCTCGACCCCTATGTCTTCGCCGTCTCTGACGTATACCAGGACGTCTTCGGCGACGGTTCCTTCACCGGCAAGGGCCTCTACCATGTCGACGCCTTCGAGGCGGCGCTGAAGAACCGCATCGACGAAAACACCATCCTCAGCCACGACCTGCTCGAAGGCGCGCTCTCGCGCGCCGCTTTGGTCACCGACGTCGAGCTGGTCGAGGACTATCCCACCCGCTACTCGGTCGACGCCTCGCGCCACCATCGCTGGGCGCGCGGCGACTGGCAGCTGCTCGGCTATATTTTCGACCCGCGCTCCGGCGTGCCGGCGCTGTCGCGCTGGAAGATGGTCGACAATCTGCGCCGCTCAGTCACCCCGATCTTCTGGGTCATGGCCTGCGTCGCCGGCTGGACGCTGCTGCCCTTCACCCAAGCGGCGCAGTGGCAGGCGCTTATGATCCTCAGCCTGTTCATGGCGCCTACCTTCGACATCGTGAACGGCATCCTGCCCAAGAGCGGCGACCAGACGCCGCGCGGCCATTTCTCGGCGCTTGCGCGCGACACCGTCTTCGGCACGGCGCTGGTGGCGCTGAAGGTGCTCTTGATGGCGCATCTCGCCTGGATGATGGGCGACGCCATCATTCGCACCATCTACCGCCTCTTCGTCAGCCGGCAGAACCTGCTCGAATGGCGCACCGCCTCGCAGGCGGCCAAGGGCGGCAACGATCTCGGCGCCTATTACGGCATGATGTATGGCGCGGTGATCATCGGTGTCGTCGGCCTGGCTATTCCGGTGCTGGCCGATTCCACAGGCGCCTTCGTCGCCTTCTTCTTCGCCATCTTCTGGATCGCTTCTCCCGCCGTCGCCTGCTGGATCAGCCGCTCGGCCGAGACCGAGGACAGGCTGCGCATCTCGAGCGCCGACATCCAGGTGCTGCGCACCTTCGCGCGCCGCACATGGCATTATTTCGAGACCTTCGTGACGCCCGAGCAGCATCATCTGCCGCCGGACAATTTCCAGGAAAGCCCGGCGCCGGTGGTGGCACCGCGCACCTCGCCCACCAATATCGGCGTCTATCTGCTGTCGGTGGTTTCGGCGCGCGATTTCGGCTGGATCAGCCTGTCGGATGCCATCACCCGTATCGACGCCACGATGACGACCATCGAGAACATGCCGCGCGACCGCGGCCATCTCTACAACTGGTATGACACGACGACGCTGAAGCCGCTCTATCCGCTCTATATCTCCGCGGTCGACAGCGGCAATCTCGCCGGACATCTGGTCGCGGTTGCTGCCTCCTGCGCCGAATGGGCCGAAGCGCCCTCCGTGCATCTGCAGGGCGATTTCGAAGGCATCATCGACACCGTCACAATCCTCGACGAAAGCCTGGAAGAGCTGCCGGACGACCGCCGGCAGCTGCGGCCGCTGCGCCAGCGCCTGGCAGACCGTCTCGACGGCATGCGCCGCGCGGTTGCGACCATCAAGGCGCAGCCGGAGATGGCCTCGATCCGCACCATCAACCTTGCCGTGCTCGCCGGCGAGATCCGCAAGCTCGCCACCGCCATTCACACCGAGGCGGCCTCGCCCAAGAGCGATGTCATCGCCGATTGGGCGGCGAGACTCGAGGCGACCTGCGAGGCGCATGTGCACGATTCGCACAATGACGAGAGCGCCGTCGCCGCTTTGCGCGCCAAGCTGCTTGCCCTGCGCGAGCGCTGCCGTCGCTATGCCTTCGAGATGGATTTCTCCTTCCTGATGCGCCAGGAGCGCAAGCTGCTCTCGATCGGCTACCGCGTCGAGGACCACCAGCTCGACGAAAGCTGCTACGACCTTCTCGCTTCCGAGGCGCGGCTCACCAGCCTGTTCGCCATCGCCAAGGGCGATCTGCCGACAGAGCATTGGTTCCGTCTCGGACGCCCGATTGTCGAGATCGGCTTCCAGGGCGCGCTGATGTCCTGGTCGGGCTCGATGTTCGAGTATCTGATGCCGCCTCTGGTGATGAAGGAGCCGCAGGGCTCGATCCTCAACCAGACCAGCAAGCTCATCATCAAGCGCCAGATCCAGTATGCGCGTTCCAAGAACGTGCCCTGGGGCATATCGGAAGCGGCCTACAACGCCCGCGACCGCGAGCTCACTTATCAGTACACCAATTTCGGCGTGCCCGGCCTTGGCCTCAAGCGCGGCCTTGGCCAAAACACCGTGATCGCGCCCTACGCAACGATCCTGGCGGCGCAGTTCAGCCCGCGCGAGGCCGTGCAGAACCTCCAGCGGTTGCGCTCGATCGGCGCGCTTGGCCGCCACGGTTTCTATGACGCGGTCGATTTCACGCCGCAGCGCGTGCCTGAGGGCACCGACCACGCCGTGGTGCAGAACTACATGGCGCATCATTCCGGCATGTCGATCGCCGCTGTCGCCGACGCCATTTTCGAGGGCCGGCTGCGCGAGCGTTTCCACAGCGACCCGGTGATCGAGTCGGCCGAGCTCCTCCTGCAGGAGAAGGCGCCGCGCGACATTCCGACCGCGACCGTCAGGACGGAAGCAGACGAGCGATCCAAGGACGAGACCGAGACAGAGAGCCCGGACAGCCGCGTCATCCTCGATCCCATCAAGGCGCTGCGGGCGACCAACGTCATGTCCAACGGCCGCTATTCGGTCATGGTCACCGCGACCGGCTCCGGCTACAGCCGGTTCGGCGAGCTTGCCGTCACCCGCTGGCAGCCGGATCCGAGCGAGGATCGCCTCGGCTCCTACATCTTCCTGCGCGACACCGCGACCGGCGACTGGTGGTCCGCCACCGCCGAGCCGAAGCGCGCCGAGGGCGAGCGCGTCCAGACGCTGTTTGCCGACGACAAGGCGAGCTTCACCAAGTCCGTAGGCTCGCTGCGTTCCGAGGTCGAGTGCATCGTCATTTCCGAGGGCAATGGCGAAGGGCGTCGCATCACCCTCTATAATGACGGCGCCACCGACCGGCATATCGAGGTGACATCCTTCGCCGAGCTGGTGCTGGGCAACGAGGCCTCGGACAACGCCCATCCGGCGTTCTCGAAGATGTTCGTCGAGACCGAGATCGCACCGAACAACGGCGCGATCTTCGCCACCAGGCGCAAGCGCGACAAGAACGACCCCGACCTCACCATGGTGCATTTCGTCACCGACCCGTCGGGCCCGTCGCGCGATGCCGAGGCCGAAACCGACCGGCGCGCCTTCATCGGCCGCGGCCGCACCATCGCCGATGCCGTCGCCTTCGATCCCGGCGTCCGGCTTTCCGGCAGCCAGGGCTTCACGCTCGACCCCGTGGCGGCGCTGCGCCGCCAGGTCCGCGTGCCGGCCAACAAGAAGATCTCGCTCACCTTCTGGACCGCCGTCGGCGCCAATCGCGCCGAGCTCGACGAGGCGATCTCCCGGCTCGACCATCAGGAGAGCTTCGCACGCCAGGCGATGCTTGCCTGGACGCGCAGCCAGGTGCAGACGCGCCATCTGGGCCTCAGCCTCACCGACGCCGCCAATGTGCAGAAGCTGGCGCGCTACCTGATCTATCCCGATCCGTTCCTGCGCCTGCCGGCGGAATCAATCGCCTCGGGCCTCGGCCGCCAGTCGAGCCTGTGGCCGACCAGCATCTCCGGCGATTTTCCGATCTTCCTGGTGCGCATCGGCGACGTCGCCGATCTCGAGATCGTCGCCCAGGCGCTGCGCTTCCAGGAATATATGCGGGCGCGCGGCATGATGATCGACTTCGTCGTCGTCAACGAGCAGGCCTCGTCCTATGTCCAGGACCTGCAGCGCGCAGTGGAGACGCTGTGCGAGAACAGCCGCCTGCGCGGTCGCGAGCTTGGGCCGCGCCAGCACATCTTCGCGGTGCGCCGCGACCTTATGGACGAGCCGACCTACAAGACCTTGCTGTCGGTCGCGCGGGTGGTCCTTCATACCCGCAACGGCACGATCTTCGATCAGCTCGAACGCGCCGAGACGGCGGCGCTGCAGGCCCGCGATGCCCTGCTGCAGGCAGAGGGCGGCTCGCCGCGCGAACCCAGCCCGCCGCTGCCCCTGCCGGTGCCGGCAAGCCAGGGTGGAGACGATATCGCCGCCGACGGCAGCGGCCTCAGCCTCTGGAACGGCTATGGCGGCTTCGACGGCGACGGCCGCCACTATGTCACGCGGCTGACCGGGCGGCGTGTGACGCCGCAGCCCTGGATCAACGTCATCTCCAACGCCTCCTTCGGCTTCCACGTCTCGGCCGAGGGCGCCGGTTTCACCTGGAGCCGCAACAGCCGCGACTACCAGCTGACGCCATGGTCCAACGACCCGGTGTCGAATCGGCCGGGCGAGGGCTTCTATGTCTTCGACCATGCCAGCGGCAAGGCGTTCTCGCCGATGGCCGCGACGGTTCGCGATCCGTCGATGACCTATGAGACCTGGCACGGCCAAGGCTTCTCGACCTTCCGCTCCAAGCGCGGCCCATTGTCGATGGACCTGACGCAGGTGGTGGATCCCGTCGATCCGGTGAAGATCAGCCGGTTGCGCATCCAGAATTCCGGATCGGCACCGGCGCGGCTGCGCGTCTATGCCTATGCCGAATGGGTGCTGGGCGGCCATCGCTCGCGCACGGCGGCGACCATCGTGCCCGCGCGGGACACGGCAACAGGGGCCATGCTGGCGCAGAACCCCTACGGCCTCGACTTCGGCGAGCGCGTCGCCTTCCTGGGAGCAAGTCATCCGATCCATTCGGTGACCGCCGACCGCTCCGAATTCATCGGCAGGCACGGCACGACGGAGTATCCGCAGGCCGTGCTGGGCGGGCTTGCGCTCTCCGGTCGCATCGAGGCGGGCGATGACCCTTGCGCGGTCGTCGCCAGCGACATCGACATACCCGCCGGCGGCGACGTCACCCTGTCCTGGCTGCTCGGCGACGCGGCCACGCCCGCCGAAGCAAGCGCGTTGGTGCAGACCCATCGCGGCAAGGATTTCGACCATCGCCTGGCCGACAATAAAAAGGCCTGGCGCGGCTTCCTCGACACCATCCAGGTCGAGACGCCGGACGAGGCGATGAACGCCATGGTCAACCACTGGCTGCCTTACCAGAGCCTGGCCTGCCGTATCCGCGCGCGCTCGGCCTTTTATCAGGCCAGCGGCGCCTTCGGCTTCCGCGACCAGTTGCAGGACACGCTCGCGCTTCTGGCGCACGATCCGAAGCTGGCGCGCGACCAGATCCTCAATGCGGCGCGCCGGCAGTTCCCGGAAGGCGACGTGCAGCATTGGTGGCTGCCGCGCACCGATGCCGGCGTGCGCACCATGATCTCGGATGACGTCGTCTGGCTGGCGCATGCGACGGCGCGCTACATCGAGGTGACCGGCGACGCCGCGATCCTCGAGGAACAGTTGCCTTTCATCGACGGGCAGCAGCTCGGCGAAGGCGAGCATGACGCCTTCTTCACGCCCGAGATCACCAAGAACACCGCGTCGCTCTACGACCATTGCGCGCGGGCGCTCGATCTCGCGATCAAGCGCAGCAGCCCCGCCGGCCTGCCGCTGATCCTTGGCGGCGACTGGAACGACGGCATGAACCGTGTCGGCGAGGGCGGCAAGGGCGAGAGCGTGTGGCTGGGCTGGTTCCTCCTGAAGACGCTCAGCGACTTCGCGCCCGTCGCGAAGGGACACGGCGATACCAAGCGGGCGCAGGCCTGGTTGAAGCACGCCGACGTGCTGAAGCGGGCGCTGGAAAGCACCGCCTGGGACGGTCAATGGTACCGGCGCGGCAGTTTCGACGACGGCACGCCGCTCGGCTCGCACAATTCGGACGAGTGCAAGATCGACTCGATCGCTCAATCCTGGAGCGTGCTGTCAGGCGAGGGCGATCCGGCCCGCTCGACGACGGCCATGGAGCAGGCGACCAACATGCTGGTCGATGACGAGCTCAAGATCGTCAAGCTGTTCACGCCGCCCTTCTCGAAAAGCGAGAAGGACCCCGGCTACATCAAGAGCTACCCGCCGGGCGTGCGTGAGAATGGCGGCCAGTACACCCATGCCGCCACCTGGTTCGTGATCGCGCTGGCCGAAATGGGCCGCACCGACGAGGCCTATCGCTGCTTCTCGATGCTGAACCCGGTCAACCACGCCTCGGACGAGGCGGCGGCCGAGCATTACCGTGTCGAGCCCTATGTAGTGGCCGCCGACATCTATGCCGGCGAAGGCAAGGGCGGCCGCGGCGGCTGGACCTGGTACACGGGCTCGGCCGGCTGGCTTTACCGCGCAGCGGTGGAAGGCATCCTCGGCATCGAGCGGCGCGGCAGGGAGATCACGTTTAGGCCGAAGCTGCCCGGACACTGGGACGGCTACGCCGCGACGCTCAAGATGTTCGGCGGTGAAATCAAGCTTCGCGTCATCCGCGACAAAAAGACCAAGTCGATCTCGCTAGAAGTCGACGGTTCGAAGAGAAAATCAGCCTCTTTCGAGCCGAAAGCCGGCGACAAGACCGAGGTCGTCGTCAGGATACCTGCGTAAAATCAAAGACTTGACTTGTCGGCCGTGCATCCCTCGGGGTGTGTGGCCGATCGCCGTTTTTTACTTGGCGCGGTTGCCGCCCTCCGTCGTGCGCCTTCCTTTAGGGCAGGCTAAGCAAGCAGGCTGTGACTAAAAATGTGGCAGCGGGGAGCAAGTGCCACTATTTTGCCGCAAGGCTGACATTTCACCTTTTATCTCAAACCGTTAGGTGATCACGTCAGATTTCGCACCGTCGTCATCTTTTGTTCGCTAAATGGGAACGGAAGGGATAGACGACGCATTGTTTCGCGACACGTTTACCGTTACGTGTCAAAAAATGGTGCGGTGCACAATACCGGCATTGAGCACAGACAAGAGTTTGGCGGAGTAGCTGAAGTGTCACTTCTGCAGATCTACTTTAGAGCGCTGGGTTATCTGGCGGCCGACAAGAAGCGCGTCGCGCTGATTTGCGGCGCCAACGTCGCGCTCGCGGCGATCGCGATCCTCGAGCCGATCCTGCTGGGCAGGGTGATCGGTGCCATCTCCGAGAAAGGCCCTGTGTTTTCGACGCTCGCCGTATGGGCCGCGCTTGGTGCCTTCAACGTGATTGCCTTCGTGCTGGTGGCGCGCGGCGCCGACCGCTTCGCCCATGCCCGCCGTTCGGAAGTGCTGTGCCAGTCCTTCGAGCGCGTGATCACCATGCCGCTTGCCTGGCATCACCAGCGCGGCACGTCCAATTCGCTGCACACGCTTCTGCGCGCCGTCGAGACCCTGTTCAGCCTGTGGCTCGAATTCATGCGCGTGCATTTGTCGACGGCCATCGCGCTGGTGCTGCTGGTGCCCACCGCGCTCGCCATGGATATCCGCATGTCCGTCGTGCTGCTCGGCCTCGGCATTCTCTATGTCGGCATCGGCCGTATCGTCATGCGCCGCACCAAGGCGGGGCAGACCGCCGTCGAGCGCCACTACCACACCGTCTTTGCCCATGTGTCGGACAGCGTCAGCAATGTCGCGGTGCTGCAGAGCTACAACCGCATCGGCCACGAGACCGCGACGCTGAAGCGTTACGTCAAGGACCTGCTCGACGCGCAGAACCCTGTGCTCGACTGGTGGGCGATCGCCAATGCGCTGAACCGCCTGTCGTCGACCATCTCGATGATGATCGTGCTGTCGATCGGCGCCTATCTCGTCACCCGTGGCCAGCTGCGCGTCGGCGATGTCGTCGCCTTCACCGGCTTTGCCGGGATGCTGATCGCCCGTCTTGACCAGATGTCGGCTTTCACCACACAGATTTCCGAGGCCCGCGCCAAGCTCGAGGATTTCTACCGCCTTGAGGACTCGGCTGCCGAGACTATCGAACCGGATGGCCTGCGCGAGCTCACCAACGTCACCGGCCATGTGCGCTTCGAGGACGTCAGCTTCGAGTTCGCCAATTCGGGCCATGGCATTGAGGACGTCTCGTTCGAGGTCCAGGCTGGCCAGACGGTCGCCATTGTCGGCCCGACCGGCGCCGGCAAGACGACGCTGATCAATCTGCTGCAGCGGGTCTTCACGCCATCGAGCGGTCGTATCCTGATCGACGGCATCGACACCAGGACGGTAACCCGCAAGTCGCTGCGCCACTCGATCGCCACCGTCTTCCAGGACGCCGGCCTGCTCAACCGCTCGATCGAGGACAATATCCGCGTCGGCCGCGCCGATGCGAGCAATGACGAAGTGCACGCCGCGGCCAATGCCGCCGCTGCGCAGGACTTCATCCTGGCCAAGAGCAGCGGCTATGACACCGTCGTCGGCGAGCGCGGCGGCCAGCTTTCGGGCGGCGAGCGCCAGCGTATCGCCATCGCCCGCGCCGTGCTGAAGGATGCGCCGATCCTGGTGCTCGACGAGGCGACCAGCGCGCTCGACGTCGAGACCGAGGACCGTGTCAAGGAAGCGATCGACGAGCTGCGCCGCAACCGCACGACCTTCATCATCGCCCACCGCCTGACCACGGTCCGCGACGCCGACCTCGTCGTCTTCATGGACAAGGGCAAGGTGGTCGAGATGGGCGGCTTCACCGAGCTGTCCCTGCGCAATGGTCGATTCGCCGCCCTGCTGCGCGCCGGCGGCCTGCTCAACGATGAAGAGGTCCGCCGCCTGAGCCGTCCGGTGACGGAAGCGGCGTAAAGTACAGCGCTCCACCTTCTCCCCTTGCGGGAGAAGGTGGCCGCAAAGCGGCCGGATGAGGGGTGTTCCAGCGGAGTGAGACGTTGGCGTCATCTGGAACGCCCCTAATCCGTAGCCATCGGCGACACCTTCTCCACAACAGGGGAAGGGAATTGCCCCCGACACATTGCCGGTCTATTTAGGTCGCCATGAGCGACGCCACTTCACGCTTTTCGGGCTGGATCGATCTCGCCAACCCGACTCGCTTTGTCGGGCTGGCCGACAAGGTCATTCCGTGGCTGGCGGCTATCGCGGCGATCCTGCTTGGCGCGGGCCTCTATATGAGCTTCACCGCGCCGGAGGATTTCCAGCAGGGCATCACCGTGCGCATCATGTATATCCACGTTCCCTTCGCCTGGCTCGCCATGATGTGCTACACGATCATGGCGATCTCGGCGCTGGGCACGCTGGTCTGGCGCCATCCGCTGGCCGATGTCGCGCTGAAATCGGCGGCCCCGATCGGTGCCACCTTTACGGCGCTCGCGCTGATCACCGGCTCCATCTGGGGCAAGCCGATGTGGGGCACCTGGTGGGTCTGGGATGCGCGGCTGACCTCTGTCTTCGTGCTTTTCCTGATGTATCTGGGCATCATCGCGCTCACCCGCGCGCTGGACGATGCCGGCCGCGCCGCGTGGGCGGCGGCCATCATCACGCTGGTCGGCTTCATCAACATCCCGATCATCAAATTCTCGGTCGACTGGTGGAACACGCTGCACCAGCCCGCCTCCGTCTTCCGCCTCGGCGGCCCGACCATCGACCCCTCGATGCTATGGCCGCTCGCCGTGATGGCGCTGGGTTTCACCGTGCTGTTCTTCGCCTTGCATCTGATGGCGATGCGCACGGAGATATTCAGGCGGCGGGTGACCGCGATGCGGAGAGTTGCGGCACGGCAGGCCGAGCGGCAGTAGGGCTCACCCCATCTTCCCTCGCGCCGCCACCGGCAGCGTCTCCAGCACCTTGTCGCCGTCGATCAGATGCACCTGATCGAACAAATTCGTCACCACGCAGCAATGGTCGGGCACGACGCGCACCCGCTCACCGATGCGCAAGGCGGCGCCGTCTGACAGCGTGACGGTGCCATGCTCCTCGCTTAAGCCCGTGACTCGCGCGCCCGGCATGCCAAGCAACTCACCGAATTCGGGCAGCCCCAATGTGTCGGAGGACAGCGCCTTGCTGCCGCTGTCAAGGATGGCCCGGGTCGGCGTCGGGTGGCTGACGACGGTGGCAAGCACCGTCAGCGCGCAGTCGTCCAGCGTGCCGACGCCTTTGGCGACCTGGTAGCGGTCGAGGTAGATATAGGTGCCGGGGCGGTATTCGGTGACGATGCTGTTCTCGCCCGAGCGCCACATATCCGGCGTGCCGCCGCTGGAGACGCGCGGGCATTCAAGCCCCGCCGCGGCAAGCGCGTCGTGCGCGCTTTTCAGCCAGGCCTCGGCTTGCGCCGCGCGGCCGGCCGCCGGATAGGTCATCAGCCCGCCGAAGGCGAGGCCCTTGGCCTGGTCGATGACCTTGGCCAGCGCCACCGCATCGGCCGGGGTCTGCACGCCGCAGCGGCCCATGCCGGTGTCGCACTCGACCAGCACCTGCAGCGGATGACCGGCATCGGTGAAGGTGGCGGCCAGGCCTTCCAGCGTCTCATGGCTGTCCGCCGTCACCGAAAGAGTGACGCGCCCATGCAGCGCCTTCAGCCGCTCCAGCTTGGCGCGGCCAAGGATGTTGTAGGGCAGGAAAATATCCTGCAGCCCTGCATCGGCCATCACCTCGGCCTCGCCAATCTTCTGGCAGGTGATGCCGACGGCGCCGGCCGCTACCTGCTTCTTCGCCCAATAGGGCAGCTTGTGCGTCTTGATGTGCGGCCGCAGCTTCAATCCATGGGCGTCGGCATGCGCCTGCGCCTTTTTGATGTTGGCTTCGGCGCGGGCCGCATCGATCAGGATCGCCGGCGTGTCGAGGTCGTCTATGCTTGGCATGAAAGTCACCATTCAAAGCATGTCTCCCGAGAGCGGGATCCGGTTTTCGGGACAAAGACAGGCGCAAAATCGAAAAGTCCGGCTGGGTTTATGGTCCCGATCCGGCCGGATGTCACGGGGCCAGAACAGCGGGTTTGCGTCGACAGCGGACCGGCATTGGGCTATTCGGATGGTCAGAATTCAGCAAGGCATCGGCCGGAGGAGAACCACCATGAAGCGCTCCAAGATCAACGACATCATCCGCGAAGCCGACGCCTTCATTCGCTCGTTCGGCTACATCATGCCGCCCTTCGCCTATTGGTCGCCGGAAGAGATGAAGGCGCACAAGGCCGACTCATCGGCGATCTTCACCTCGCGCCTCGGCTGGGACATCACCGACTACGGCCAGGAGAAGTTCGACGAGCTGGGCCTGTTCCTGTTCACCGTGCGCAACGGCCGCTACGAGGACATGAAGCTCGGCATGGGTATGCTCTATGCCGAAAAGATCATGATCTCGCGCAAGGACCAGCTCTCGCCGATGCACCGCCACAACATCAAGGCCGAGGACATCATCAACCGCGGCGGCGGCAAGCTGGTGCTGGAACTCTTCATGCATGACCGCGACGGGGGCATCGACCCGAAAGCCGAAGTGTCGGTGCCGGTCGACGGCACCATCACCAGGTTGCCGGCCGGCGGGCTCCTGAAGCTCGATCCAGGCCAGAGCGTCACGCTTCTGCCCGGCGTCTGGCACGCCTTCTGGGCGGAGGGCAAGGATGTGCTGATCGGCGAGGTCTCAACCGTCAATGACGACCTCACCGACAACGTCTTTCGCGAGCCGATCGGCCGCTTCTCCAACATCGATGAAGACGTCGCGCCACTGCACCTGCTGGTGTCGGACTATGAGAAGTGGGTGGGGTAGGCGAGGTTAGTCGGCCCAGTTCAGCTGCTGATAGAATGTCCAGACACTGATTGTACTGTCGTCTCGGTCATTCGTGCTGTGGAGGGAGAGAATAATATCCACGGAGGGCGGGCTCTCGATCCGTGTAGTGATCAAGCGCGTCCCATCAGACACGATACCCACTTCTGAGCTCACCTTCCAATTCCCGGCGGCTTGCTGAAGGCGCTGGGACGAATCCTCAAACTGCTCTCTCATCGACGCATCGTTTGAGAACGGAGCGTCGGTGAGTTTGGCAAATTCGTTCCAGGATCCGGAAACAGCGGCCTGAATGGCGCGGTTGATCCTGACTTCTTCTGCTTCGCTGATCTTGGCGCGCACGCTGGAACTCCGATCTACCGCGCGTATTTGTCCGCCTTGCGGTTCCCAAGCAGCAGCTTGCGTTCCAGATGTGCGCGGAGCTCGCCGTAATAGGCGGTGAGGAAAGCCTTGGAATCGACCGGCTCGACTTTTGCGCCGATCTTGCGGGCGATCGTCTCCGCCACGGCTCTCAGCGCCGAATAATCGTCGCGACGCAGCACCTCTTCCAGCTTCTGCAGCTCGGCGATGCCATAGGCGTCGAGCTGCGCGAGGCTGAACTGGAAGCGCACCGCGACCGGGGCCTTGCGCAGCGACAGGTCCTCGACCAGCGCTACTTTCGGCGCCTCGACCCCCCAGGTGCCGGCGAGGAGGTCGCCGATCCTCAGTCGGTCGCGGTTGAACAGCGGGAATAGCGAGAACAGCAACGCCCACACCAGGCCGAAAATGGTCGACAGCGTGTCGGCGACATCGGCGCTGGCGCGCGCGGCGAGGATCGACAGCGGCAGGAACACCTCGATCTCGCGCATTAGGTTGCGCGCGATGACCTGGTCCAGCGTGAGGCCGGCGCCGCTGCGCGACGCGACTCTCACGCCGACCATGCGCTTGCCTGGCGTGGCTGCCCGCCGTCCCGCTTCAAAGGCGATGAAATAGACGTTGCGCAGGAAGAAGATGAAGATGATCCAGACGATGAACAGCGGCTCGGCATCCTGCACGCCAAGCCCGCCGAGGCCGAACAGCGCGACCAGGCTGACCACGACCGCCGCCACGACGATGATCACCACGTCGAGCAGGAATCCGGAAGCGCGGGTGCCGGCATCCGCCAGTTTCACGCGCAGGTCCACCCCTTCCGGCGTGACCAGCGGGCGGATCAGTCCCGCCGGGTTCTTGACCTTCGCTGTCCTAGCGGTCGCCATGGCGCACCATCCGGAACAGGTAGAAATAGCAGATCCAGAAAGCCAGCATGCCGCCGCCGATCGAATAGCGGACAACGTCGCTGGTGATCGTCTGCCTTCCGATGCCTTCCAACAGTCCAGCGAAAAGCAACATCACCGTGACGCCGATCATGGCGGTCGCCGCCACCTGACCGGCCCGGGCGGCAGCGGCCATGCGGGTCAGTTCGCCGGGAAAGGCGATGCTGGTGCCGATGCGCATGCCGGCCGCGCCCGCGATGGCGATGGCGAACAGCTCCGTCGTGCCGTGGATCGAAAGCCAGCCGCCGAGCTCGAAGCCGAGCCCTTTGGCAGCATAGATCTGGAAAATGGCGCCGAGCATGCAACCATTCATCAGGATGATCAGCACGCTGGGCACCGCGAAGGCGAAGCCCAGCGCGAAGGCCAGGATCGAGACCTGGGTGTTGTGGGTGAAGAGATAGGCGGCAAAGCCGGACAGGAAATGGTCGCCGCCGCCGTAAAGCACGCTGCGCAGCACCTCGGCCGAAGAATCCGGGTTGCGCCCGCCCGCCAGTCTCGGCGCGATGATGGCGTCGTACCAGCGCTTGTCGGAGGCGACCAGCCAATAGCCGGCGATCGCGCCGATCACCGTGAGGGCGACCGACGCCCACACTTCGCGCCACAGATCGCGGATCGCCGCCGGCCAGTCGTGCAGGAAGAAATCGCCGATGCGCGTCCGCAAGGAGCGTCGCGCGCCATAGAGATAGAAATAGCCGCGCAGGCACAGCGCCTCGAGATAGGCGATCAGCGCGCTGTCGAGCGAGGTCGCGCGCGCCACCGAAAGCGAGGACAGCGCCGAGCGGTAGAGCAGCGGCAGCGACAGCAGCTCGTCTTCCGACAGAGCGCGCGGCGCGCGCCTCTCGACGCGCGCCAGCAGCGCCTCGAAGGCTTTCCAGTCGGCCTCGCGCTCCTGGCGGAAACTCGCCAGCGACTGGCGCACCGCATCGGTGCCGGCGGCGAGCGTCATAAGAGGTTCTCCTCCTTGATCTGGATATAGCGCTCGACCAGCGCCGGTCCGAGCCGCTGGTGGTCGGCCTCGATGACATGCGCGCCGAGCAGCCTGAGCCTGCCGATCACCACCTGCCGCTGCCGCAGGAGGTCGCCGGCTGTGACCGAGCGGGCGACATCCTCCGGCGCCGCCGGTGCCATGTCGGCCAGCGTTTCAAGCTCGATATCCTTCATCAGCATGAACAGCACCAGATGCCGCTCGGTCAGCCGGCCGACGGTGCGCAGCATCAGCTCGGCGCTGATCGGGTCGACGAAATCGGTGAAGACGATGACCAGCGAGCGGCGGTCGAGCTTGGCCGACAGCGTGGCCAGCGCCAGGGTGAAGTTGGTCTCCTCGGTCGAATAGTCGATCTCGGCGGCGCGCTTCTGGATCATGGTGAAGCTCGGCGAGCCGCGCACCGCGCCGCTGGAGACGCGCGGCCTGGCGTCGAAGGAGAATAGGCTGACGAGATCGCCGCCCTTGAGCGCGATGAAGGCCGACAGGAGAGCCGCCGTCACCGCCCGGTCGACCTTCGGCACGCCGTCGACCGGCTCGCACATCAGCCGGCCGCTGTCGATCGCCAGAACGATGTTGTTGTTCTCCTCGATCCGGAATTCGCGCGCCAGAAGCTTGCCGTGGCGGGCGCTGCGCTTCCAGTCGATCATGCGCCGGCCCATGCCGGGCTGGTAGTCTTTCAGGGCCTCGAATTCGCGGCCCTGTCCGGCGCGCTTTTGCGCATGGCCGTCGGCAAGAGCGGAGCGCTGCAGGAGCGTGATCGCGTCGTCGCGCGCGCTGTTGGCATTGGGCAGCACCGCGACCTTGCGGTCGACCGGCAGCACGACCTGGTTCCACACCAGCCCGAACGGGCCCTGCCAGCGCAGCCAGAGCCGGTCGAAACTGGCGATGCCGCGGCGGATGGCCTCGAATTCGAGGTCGAGCGTGCCGCCATTGGCCGGCAGCGCGCCGCCCGTGCCAGCTATCGGCTGGACGCGCAGATCATGCCCGACACGCGCCTGCAGGCGCCGCAGCTTGGCCCCGACACCGGCCGCGATGTGCAGCGTGAAGCGCCCGCCGATGCCGACTTGCGGCGGCGCCGTCAGCACCGCATCGAGCGCGGCGCGGCCTCTGCCCGCGGCCGCGTCCACCGCAAGGAAGGCAAGCAGGACACAGATCCACAACAGGCCGAGATACCAGACAGAAGGCAGCGCGAGCGCGATCAGGAAGGCGGGGATCGCCCCCGCCGCCGCCGCCCAGACCGCTCGCCCGCTCGGATAGATCAACGCGGCGCTTCCGTATGATCGACGAGGTCGGCGACGATCTGCTCGACCAGCCGCCCATCGATCTGCGCGGCCGGCGAAAGCACGACGCGGTGGCGCAATGCCGGCACTGCCAAGGCCTTGACGTCATCCGGGATGACGTAGCTGCGGCCGTCTAGCGCCGCCCTGGCGCGCGCGGCTCTCGCCAGCATGGCGCCTGCGCGCGGACTCGCGCCCACCTCCAGGTCGGGGCTTTCGCGTGTGCCGCGCACAAGCGCCGCGATGTAGCCGACGATATCGTCGACCAGCGTGACGTCGCCGACAGCCGCCAGCGCTGCTTCAAGCGTCGTGCGGTCGGTCTGCGCCTTGATGCCGTATTGCTCGATGCCATGCGAGGCCGATCCGCCCCCGTGGTTGACGATGATGGCGCGTTCTTCAGCGAGATCCGGATAGCTCACCCGGTGCTTGAACAGGAAGCGGTCGAGCTGCGCTTCTGGCAGCGGATAGACGCCCTGATGCTCGATCGGATTCTGCGTCGCCACCACCATGAAATTCCTGCCGAGCGAGTGCGTGGTGCCGTCGAAGGTGACGGCATGCTCCTGCATGGCCTCGAGCAGGGCCGCCTGCGTCTTCGGCGGCGTGCGGTTGATTTCGTCGGCGAGCAGCAGATCGCAGAAGATTGGGCCGCGCGTCAGCGTGAACTGCCCGGTCTGGAAATTGTAGATGTTGGCGCCGACGATGTCGCCGGGCATCAGGTCGGGCGTGAATTGGATGCGGCCATAGGCGACACCCAGCGCCTGCGCGAAGCAGCGCGCCGTCATGGTCTTGGCGGTGCCCGGCGGGCCTTCGAGCAGGATATGACCGCCGGCAAACAGCGCCGTCAGCATCATGTCGACCGTGTCGTGCTGGCCGGTGATCGCTTTCGCCACTTCTTCCCTGATCGCGCTCGCCAGGGCTTTCACTTCATCGACGTTCACTGAGCCTCCTTGCCGTCCAGTCATGCAGCTGTTCGGCTGCTTCATGCATTCCTGCCAAACTGTTGGATTCGTTCGCGGCCTGGAAGCACCGGGTGAAGCCGTGCGCCTCGCTTCTGTCGCGGGAATCGAGCCAGCGGTCGAGCGCCTCGCCCTGCAGCCCGTGCGGCGCGCCGAGCAGCGCGCCGGCGCGTTGGCGCATCAGCGTCGCGTAGCGGTCGCCGAGCCCCTGCAATCGCCCGGCGTGCCTCAACAGCGTCGCCGTGGTGTCGACCAGCGCCTGTTTGCCGAAGGCGATGGCGCGGCCTTCCGCCTTTGGCGGCCCGAAGCGGCCGAGCCCGTGCAGGAAGGCAAGCGCGGCCGCCACCAGCACCGAAAGCGTCAGCGCCAGGAAAGGCGGTTCGACCAGGAGCTTGGCGAGATCGTATTTCTGGCCGATGCCGTGCAGCGTCAGGTCGAACATGACCGCGCCCTTGGCGGGCTCCAGCATGGCGATCATGTCGAGCGCGGCTGCTGCCGTCTGCTCGTCCTTCAGCCCGGCATTGTTGATGAAGTCGGGATCGGTGAGGATGTAGAAGGGTTCGTTGTCGAGCTCGGTGAGGATGGCTTCGCCGTTACCGGCCGCGATCAGCGGGCGATCGTCCGCCACCCATTGCAGTTCGTCCGGCACGGGCACCATGCGGCCGGCTATATTGATTTGTGGGAGCGTGTTCTTCGCTTCGCCGAGCTTGGCCTTGGCGATGCGGCCGAGCCAGTCGTTGATGAAGTCGTTGGGTAGCCGTCCGACCTTCGTCTCCCAACCGTCATGGCCAAACAGGGGAAAAGTCTGCCATTTGGGCAGGACGAACAGCGTGGGCTTGCCGGTGCGCAGCTTGATGAGGCGATCGAGGGCGGCCGGGTCGCTGCCCGGCGCGATGGTGACGACGAGCAGGAAGGTCGAAGCCAGCGGCGACTCCAGGTCCTTCTCGCCGCGCTCCATCGGTGGCGCCTGTCCATTGGTGAGCTTCAGCCATTCGACAAGCCCGGCATAACCGGTGCCGCCTTTCGAGAACGGCGTGGCGCCGCCTTCAGGCTGGCGGAAATCGGGCGCATAGGTGGACAGCAGGAAGAAGCCGGCAGCGGCCAAAAGGCTGGCGAAGATGCCCCAGAACAACGTCTTGCGGCTGAACGGTTCGTGCACTGCTTCCGTCGTTGCCGCGCTCATGCCCAGGCGTCCCGGAAGGCGAAACGCTCATAGGCGCCGCGCGCCTGCCGCCAGCCTTCGGCGCCGACGGGCCGCCGGGCAAACAAGGCTGCCTCGACAATGCGGGCGATCTCGCTGAAGGCGGCGCGGGGCCGGCTGGGGATCGAGCCGGCAGCCGCGATGTCGCGCGCGGTAAGCGACGGTCGCAGGAAGTCCGGTATGCGGGTTGCGATGTCGGCGACGCTGCGGCGCAACAGAAGATGCACCGCCTCGTCAAACTCGCCGCGCGCGGCAAGCGCATCGGCCTCGGAGAGCAGCACCTGGGCGACACCCACGTCCGGGCGCCATTCCTCCTTCTCCTCGGTCTCCTGGCGCTTGCGCCGCCAGGGCATGCGCCAGGCGACGCCTCTGGCTTCAAGGAGGAGCAGAAAGGCGATTATCGCGACGCCGATGATCACCGCGCCCCAGAACAGATAGATCATATAGGGGCCGAGCTTGGCCAAGCCGTCCAGCAACGGCTTCAGCCATTCGGGAGGCTCGGGCCGCACATAGGTCGGCAGCCCGAACTGGATCGAATCGTCGGTCAGCAGCTGCTTGTGCAACTGTGCCAGCCGTTCCGCGTCTTCCGTCCCTGCGGCTGTCACCCGCCCGTTTCCCCTGCAACCCGCGGTTCAGGGCCGACACTGACAATACGCCATGACAATTGCAAGTGCACTGGACGCAGCCCCGCAATCTTGGCAAATTTACTTTGAAGTCACCGATCGGATGCGGCGATGACTCGGGGAAATTATCATGACCACTGCGACATTGGGACAACCCGGCAGGTTCGAGATCGGCAGGGTATTCAGCAATACATTCGGGGTAATCGGGCGAAACATTGGGCTTTGCGTGGGCCTAGCGGCGCTGTTCGCCGGCCTGCCGACATTGGTAATCCGGATGGCGACCCAGCCTCAGATCGACGCGATTCTGCAAAGGGATCCTGGTGCCATGCCTGATCCGAGCGCGGCATTTCGCAATTCCTACATCACCATCATCGCCGGTCTGATTTCATTTGTATGCACGCTTCTGCTGCAATCGGCGCTGGTGCGGGCGACCATCGAGGACCTCAACGGCAAGCGGCCGTCCTTCGGCGACTGCGTCCAGATTGCGATCCGCTTTCTGCTGCCGACGCTGGCGATCGGCATTCTTGTCGCTCTCGGCGCGGGCATCGGCCTGATGCTGCTGATCGTGCCCGGCATCATTCTGTGGCTTGGCTGGTCGATGTCGGTGCCCGTCCTGATCCAGGAACGGCGGGGCGTGTTCGGCTCGATGTCGCGCAGCCGCGCCTTGACCAAGGGCAGCCGCTGGGCCCTGTTCGGCCTGTTCCTCATTCTTATCATTATCGCGATGATCATCCAGTGGGGAATCTTGCTCGTTCTCGTGCTGTTCGGCGGCATCATCGCCGAGATCGGAGCCGCGCTGGTGCAGACAGTGGTGTCGATGGTGCTCTCGATCGCCACGGCAGTGAGCTATGTCGAGCTGCGCCAGGCGAAGGAAGGGGCAAGCATCGACGAACTGGCGGAGATTTTCTCGTAGCGGCCGGCATCGTCGAGGAGCGACAGCCGCCTAGTGACAACAGCAACAGTCCGCCCGCGCGCTCGTCCGGCGCCGCTCGACAAGGCTCGCGCTCGCTGCATTGGCGAGCGCCATTTGCACATGCGCGAAGCAACGTTCCACAGAGTGGTCCGCCTCGGCCTTGCCGTGCTCCTTCCAATTGAAATTGTAGAAAGGACCGGCTGTATAGGCGACACCCCAATGCACGAACGCGCAGCCGGCGTCGGTCTCCAGCGCCTTCTCGAAGCACTTTATTCCTTCCTCGTGGTTGAAGCCGTAGCACCAGTTCAGCCCTATATCGAACCAGCGCTGCGTCTTGGCCGATGATGTGGAGATGGGGCGGCGATAGATGCCGAGGTCGAAGTGGCCCATGCCTTGCTGTTTCTCGCATTCCGCGCCGGCGAGTGCCGGCCGGAGCGCAATCTGAGCTGAAAGGCAATCGCTTGGCAAATGGCAAACGGCCGACGCGACTGGAAGGTCGCGCCGGCCGCTCGGCCGCGGGAGGATCAGGACTCCAGCCAGACTTTCTCGAAATGCTGCTCGAGCGACTGGTGCTGTTCGCAGCCCTGCACGCCCTTGCGATAGGTGCGGTAGACCGAGCGCCAGTAGGGCTGGATGATGATGCCGGAGTCGCGCAAATTGGTCTCGATCTTGGCCATGATCTCCTTGCGCGTAGCGGCGTCCGGCGTCGCAAGCGCCTTGTCGAGAAGCTCGTCGAACTCCTTGTTCGAATAGGCGCTTTCGTTCCAGGCCGCGCCCGATTTGTAGGCCAAGGCCAGCACCTGGACGCCGAGCGGGCGGCCGAGCCATTCAGTGCAGGAATAGGGGAACTTGCTCCAGTCGTTCCAGAAGGTCGCGGCCGGCAGCACGGTCCGCTTGATCTTGAGGCCCGCCTCGCGGATCTGCGCCGCGATCGCGTCCGCGGTGCTTTTTTGCCATTCGATGTCGACCGAGATCAGCTCATATTCATGGTCGGCCTTGCCGGCTTCGGCGATCAGCTTCTTAGCCTGTTCGACATCGCGTTTGGCCGGGCCGATATCGGCGAATTCCGGATGCATCGGGCCGACATGGTGGTTGTCGGCGGGTTTTCCACGCCCGTCGAGGCCGAGCTTCAGCACGGCCGCATTGTCGACGGCAAGCTGGGCGGCGCGGCGCACCTTGACGTCGTCATAGGGCGCGTTGGAGACATTGAAGCGCGCGACGATGGTCGAGCCGGTGGCGATCTCGGAGTTCTGCAGGCCCATCTTGTCGGTCTGCGACACGGCGTCCGACGCGGTTTCGTGGTCGGTGTCGATCTCGCCGGATTCGAAGGCCGACAGCGTGGCGTTGGGGTCGGAGCCGTAGTCGACCCATTTGATGCCGTCGAGATGGAACTCGCCCTTCCACCAGGGCTTGTCCTTGCGCTTCACCTCGGCGCCGGTCTCGGCATCCCAGCTCACCAGCTCGCATGGGCCGGTGGTGATGGCCAGCGCCTTCTTGGGATCGGCGTCGCCTTCATAGGAGCGGTGCATGATCAGCGCCGGATAATCGGCCATGCCGGCGATCAGCGAAATGTCGGGCTTGGGCAGGTTGAGTTTGACCGTGTAGTCGTCGACCTTCTGTATGCCGCCATCGACCGGCTTCTTGGTGTCGGCATTGACCAGCGCGCCCATGCGCGCCGCGACCGAGTTGCCGGCGACGGACGCGTCGCACCAGCGGTCGAGATTGTGGATCACGTCGTCGGCGTTGAAAGTGTCGCCATTCGACCAGGTGATGCCCTTGCGCACGTGAAGCGTGATCGTCCTGGCATCGTCGCTGGTCTCCCAGCTTTCCAAGAGCCAGGGTTCGAAAGAAAAATCGGTGTTCCAGCGCACCAGATATTCGTTGCACTGGCGCGCGACATTCGACATCTCGACGCCGTCGAAGGTGCGCGGATCCTTGAACCCTTTGACGTTCATGGCGACGCGCAAAACGCCGCCCTTTTTCGGCTCGGCGGCGCGGGCAGGCGAGAGGACAATCCCGCCCAGCGCCATCGCGCCGGCGGCGCTGACGCCGAAGCCGGCCATCAGCGCCAGATATTCGCGCCGGCTGATCGCGCCCTTCCTGAAATCGTCGGCGATCGGCTTGGCGCGCGGGTGCAGTTTCCTGTCGGTCAGCATGAATTTCATTGTCGTTCCCTCTGTTGTTGGGCGCCCGGGGATCGCCATGCTCGGGGGCGGATGCAACCGCCGAGGCGCCGTTGCTTGCTGAGGAATGATAGGTCCGCTTTCCGCGGCGAAGTGTTTGCTTTTCCGCAGTTCTTGTGCGCTGTTCCGCAGGGGATACAGCCAATCTATCCCCTTGTGGGGAAATGCCCGGCAGGGCAGAGGGGGGCGCTGTTCCGCCAGCGTCTCAGCTGGTTGCGATGACTTTTTGAGGCAATCTTGGACGCTACGGCACTGAGAGGCCGCGATCCTTCGCGCCCCCCTCTGGCCTGCCGGCCATCTCCCCCACTTGGGGGGAGATTAGCGTTCGACCGTCTGCGCCCAGCCTTGCGATGTCTTCGATGATCCGCGCAAACGCCTCCGCAGCCTTTGGCACCGCGGAACGCGCCCGCAGAAAGCTGTGCACCAGCCGCTTCTCCTCGCGCCACCACGCTTGTCCGCCGGCGGCAACAATCCGGTCGCGATAGGTCTCGCCGTCCGACGACAGCGGGTCGCACTCGGCGGTGACGATCACAGTCGGCGGCAGGCCGGAGAAGTCGCGGTCCCTGAGCGGCGAGAAGGTCGGGTCGTCGAGCGACTGACCAGGCGCGGATCGGACGCGCCGGTAGAACTCGATGTCGGCGAGCGTCAGCAGCGGCGCTTCGGCATGTTCGATGTATGACCGCCCGGTCTCGTCGCCGCCAAGGCCAGGATAGATCAGCACCTGCCCGATCGCGTGCCGCGCATGACGCCGCGTCGCCTGCGCCACCGCAGCGGCGAGATTGCCGCCGGCGCTTTCACCGCACAGCACGATCGGCAGCGCGCTGGTCGCGGCGACCCAGTCGAACACGGCCAGCGCGTCGTCGAAGGAAGCCGGATGCAGATATTCCGGCGCCAGCCGGTAGTCGGCCGAGACCACCTCGAATCCCGTGCCGGCGCAGATTTCGGCGCAGATGTCGTCATGGCTGGCGAGATCGCCCAGGACAAAACCGCCGCCGTGATAATAGACGACGATCGCCGCCGGCTTACCCTCCATGCGATAGCGGCGGACCGGGATCGCATGCGCCGCCGTAGCGACGATGCCGTCACTGGTGGTCACACCTTCAGGGTGTCCTTGGTGAAACGCGATGCACATCCGGTTGTAGACCGCACGCTGGTCGGCGATCGGTGCTGCAGCGATCTCCGGCGGGTACCAGCTGTTGACCTTGTCGATATAGTCCCAGAGCTCCGGATCGAGCCGGTTGGCATATTTGCCGCGGCCTGCCGGATTGCTCGGGTTGCTGGCCATCGACGTCAAAGCTCGGCGTAGAGCTGCGCCGCGTTCTCGAAGGTGAAGCGCAGCGGTACCGAGCCCTCGACCTGCCAGACATTGACCGTGTCGCCGGCCATCAGCCGGCACGCGTCGAGCGTGTTGGTGACGGCGCCGCCATAGAGGCGGTTGGCGAGGTTGAGGATGCCGGTCTGGTGCATGGCCGCACTTGCGCTGCCGCATGCATCCTTGACCAGCAGCACGCGGAAGCCGCGGGCCACCGCGTCCTTCACCGTGGCGTCGATGCAGGCCTCGGTCCAGACGCCGGCAATCACCAGCCACTCGATGCCGGATGCCTTGAGCTTGTCGCCGAAATCGTTCTTGCCGAAGGCGCTGGCTTGCTGCTTGACCAGCATGGCCTCGCCGTTTTGCGGCGCCACTTCATGGCAGATCGCCGTCAGCGGATCGTCCTTGTCGGAGAAGGCCGACTTGCCGCTTTCGTCCACAGGGTGGAACGGCCGCGCCTCGGCGAGGTCGACGATATAGGCCCAATGGTAAAGCGGCACGAAATTGCGGCGCGCCGCCTCCTGCAGGCGCTGCACATTGGCGAGGATGTCGGCAAACCCCTCGACCAGATAGCGCTTGTCCTTGCGATGCTCCTCCTGGAGATCGATGAACACCGCGGCCACCGTGCCGCGTCGGATGGAAATGGGCGTTTTCATGCGCAATGTGCTGTCGGTACGTGGGCGCTACTTGTCAAGAAATTCGTCTTCATAAGGAAACCGCGAGAGCAGCTCCGTCCCGGTCTCGGTGATGAGAATCTCGTCCTCGAGCTTGACGCCTTCCCGGCCGCCTTTCTCGCCGATATAGCTTTCCACGCTGACCACCATCCCCGGCACCATGATGCCGTCACGGCCGTAGGTCTCATAGTCCATCGCGTGTGCGATGAAGGGCGTCTCGCCATGCATGCCGACGCCGTGCATAACCGATGTGTAGCGCTGGTCGACGAAGCGGTCGGGGATTTTCCAGGCCTTCTCGGCGATCTCGCGGAAAGCCATGCCGGGCTTCACGATGCCGATATTGTGCTGCACCTGGTCGTGCGCCATGCGGTAGAGCGATTTCTGATACGGGGTGGGCTTGCCGGGGCCGCAGCGGAAAGTGCGCGAGAAGTCGGAATAATAGCCGTAGCAGCCGATCGTGTCGGTATCGAGCGCGACCAGCTCGCCCGGCCTGATCTTGCGCCCGCTCGCCTCATTGAACCACGGATTGGTGCGCTGTCCGGATGTCAGCAGCCGGGTCTCGATGAACTCGCCGCCCTGACGGATCACCTCGTGATACATGATGGCGAACAGCTCGTTTTCGGAAACGCCCGGCTTGATCGCCTCGCGCACCGCCGCCACCGCGGCTTCGGCGCCGGCCATCGATGCTTGCAGGCACTTCACTTCCTCTGGCGTCTTCACCGCGCGCACGGCCAAAATCTCGCCCTGGCAGTCCTTCACCTCGCAGCCGCGCCTTTCGAGCGCCAGCGCCTGCAGATGGCTGCAGCGGTCGAGCCCCAGCTTCATCGAGCCGCCGCCATGCTTTTTCAGAAGCTCGGTGATCTCGTCGGCGAAAGGGCCGGCGGTTTCGTCGTCGCGGCCGGAGACGGATGACCAGACCAGCTTGGACGGCCGCGCCTCGTCGATCGTGTCGAGCACCATCGAGACATGGTAGCTCTGCGGATATTCGAAGAGCACGATCGGCCCTTCGGTGGGGATGAAGAAGTAGCGGGTCGAGTTGCGCAGGAAATAGCCGAACATGTTGCGCGAGCCGGTGGCGTAGCGCTGGTTATAGGGATCGAACAGCACGACGCCGCCGTAACCCGCCTCGCGCATCCATGCGCGTAGCTTGGTAAGGCGTCCCTTACGCAGCGCGTCCGCATCGATGAAGGATGGCTCGGTATCGGACAGCCACATACCGCCGGCGGGATCCGCCGCCACCGGATGGCGCATGCGGTCCTTGAAGTCCACATCCTCGGTGCTGTCGGGATCGAATACGACGATGCTCATCAGAGGTCTCCTGTTGCGGAGACCATAGCCGGCCAGGGTTTTGAGCTTGTGCGGCATTCCGCGCTTGTTGTGCCGGATGCCGCAGGCATGGGCAGTGTAGCGATCCTTCGCGCCCCCCTCTGTCCTGCCGGACATCTCCCCCACGAGGGGGGAGATCAGATGTCGCGCAGGGCTTCGTCAATTGCCGACGTTGCAACAAGGGCGCGGCGCCGAGGCTGCCAATCTCCCCCCCAAGTGGACCCCAAGTGGGGGAGATGGCCGGCAGGCCAGAGGGGGCGCTGTCCCGCCAGCGTCTCATCGCGCCAGCGCGCACTGCACCCTACTGCCTTCGGATTGCCTTCGGCGCGTGCCCATGCTCCTCGCGAAACGCCCGGGCAAAACTGGACATCGACGCAAACCCGCAGGCCAGCGCGACATCGCGCACCATCAGCGTCGAATGCGCCAAGAGGTCGGCCGCCCGCTTCAGCCTGAGCCGCCGGTAGTAGCCGTTGGGCGAGATATCCAGCTCGGCGCGGAAATTGCGCTCGAGCTTGTCGGGCGACACGCCGAGCCGCTCCGCCAGCTCGGCCATCCCAAGTCGCTCCTCGACCGCATCCTCCATGATGGCGATGGCCGATAGAACCAGCTCGTTCTGCACCCCGGTGCGCAGCCTGAGCGGCATCAGCTTGCGGTCGACGCTGGAGCGCAGTGGACTGTGCACGAACCATTCGGCGACACCCGCCGCGAGCTCGGCGCCACAGTCGCGCGTGATGATCTCGAGCATCATGTCGAGGCTGCCGACGCCGCCGGCCGAGGTGAAACGCTTGCGGTCGATGACGAAAAGATCGCGCCGAAGCTCGATATCCGGGAAAGCCTCGGTGAAGGCGGGCTGGCTGGTCCAGTGCAAGGTGCAGGCATGGCCGTCGAGCAGGCCGGCGCGGGCGAGGAAGAAGGCGGCGTCCGCGACAGCGCCGATATGCGCGCCGCCACGTAGGCTCTTGCGGATCCAATTCATCGCCTCGTCGGCCACGACGTGGTCGGCATCGCCGCCGGAGCACACCACGATGCGGTCGACCTTCGGCGCGTCCGTCGCGCAAAAGCCGGGCTGGATGACGACGCCGTTGGAGGCTTCGACCGTGCCCGGATCGGCGCCGACGATGACCCAGCGGTAGCAGTCGCGCTTGGCAAGAATGTTGACGGCGCGCAGCGGCTCGATAACGGACGAAAACGCCATCATCGGAAAGCCAGGAAAGACCAGCACCGCGAAGGTGAGGGGCGCGTCGTTCGCCGCCTGCTTTGTCTGGCTCCGCAAACTCATGGCTGGCGGCCGTAACGCGGCAGGACGATATCGGCGGTCAGCGGCGCCAGGTCCATGCCGCTCGCCAGTGCCGGGTTAAGCCAGATCATCTCCTCAATCTCCGCCGCCGGGATCGGCTCGTGTGTGATGGAAAGCTCGAAAAGCTCGGCCTCGACACGGGCGTCCGGCTCGTTGGCGGCGGGCGCCGAAAACAAACCGAGATGTGAGGCAGCGCCCGGATCGACGACGATGCCCAGCTCCTCGCGCAATTCGCGCGCCAGGGCTGCGGCCGGCAACTCACCCGGCTCGATCTTGCCGCCGGCCTGCATGAAGGCTTTTGTGCCGCGCTTGCGCACCAGCAGCAGCCTGCCGCCATCGTCACGGATCACGGCAGCGGCGATGCGGATCGTCCTGGCCGTCACTGTTCTGGAATGGCTGGAGGTCACGACAGGCTGTTTCCCGGCGGCGGTTTTGGTGGCAGAGAGGTGAACTGTAGCTGGCCACGCGGCCGGCTTGCAACGGAGAGACAATACGAATGTTCGCGGCAACCGTCATCGACACCAAGGACAAGCCGGCCTTCTACAAGGAGTTGGCCACGCAATTGAAAGCGTTGCTGGAAGGCGAGGGCGATTCCGTCGCCAACGCCGCCAACACGGCGGCGCTGATCTACCAGATGGTGCCCGACCTCAATTGGGCCGGCTTCTATTTCCTCGCCTCCGAGGGCGAGCTGGTGCTCGGGCCCTTCCAAGGCAAGCCCGCTTGCGTGCGCATCGCCGTCGGCAAGGGCGTCTGCGGCACCGCGATCGAGCTCGACATGTCGATGCTGGTCAAGGACGTGAACGAATTTCCCGGCCACATCGCCTGCGATGCCGATTCGCGCTCCGAGCTGGTGGTGCTGTTGCGCGACGCCGACGGCGCGTTCGGCGTGCTCGACCTCGACAGCCCGCTGCCGGGCCGCTTCGACAAGGAGGATCAGGCCGGTATCGAGAAGCTCGCCGCGATCTATGTCGCGGCGTGCGAGTTCGAGGAGGATGACGAGGACTAGGGGATAGCGGGATTAGACCAGGGCGGTCTCGGCCTGCCTCAGACGAGCTTCACCAGCACCAGGCTGAAGCAGCCGATGAAGAGGAAGGCCGAGAAGGCCAGCATCAGCGGCCGCAGTCCGCGCGAGCGCAGCTCCGAAATATCGGCCTGCAGGCCCATGGCGGCGAGGCCCATGGTCAGCATGATCTGCGCGGCCAAGGCGATCGCCGAATGGATCTGCGCCGGGATCGTAACCAGGCTGTTCAGCGCCACCACCGCAACGAAGGCCGCGACGAAACAGGGCAGCGGCGGCTTGGCGCCGGAAGCGTCGGAGCTGCCGCGGCGCGCCATCAGGCCGAGCGCAATGACCATCGGCGCCAGCATGGCGACGCGCGTCAGCTTGGCAACGGTCGCGGTCTCGCCAGCAAGCGTGCCGTTCTGGAAGCCGGCGCCGATCACCTGCGCTACCTCGTGGATCGAGGCGCCCGCCCACAGGCCGAAAGCGTGCTGGTCGAGGCCGAAGATCGGCGCCAGCAGCGGGAAGCCGAGCATGGCGATGGTGCCGAACAGCGTGATCGCGGCGACCGCATAGGTGACGTCCTCGTCGCGCGCGTTGGTGACGATGTTGGTGGCGACGATCGCCGAAGCGCCGCAGATCGAGGTGCCGGCGGCGATGAGCTGCGCCAGCTTCCGGTCGACGCCGATCAGCCGTCCAAGCGTGACGGTGAACAGGAAGGTGGCGCCGAGCGTGGCCGCGACGATGCCGACACCGCCAAGGCCGATGCCCGCCACCTGGCCGAGCGTGAGCTGGAAGCCGAGCAGCACGATGGCGAAGCGCAGCAGGCGTTTTTGCGAAAACGCAATGCCGGCCTTGGCGTGCGCGGGCCGGCCGAGCACGTTGGAAAAGATCATGCCGGCGACGACGGCGAGGATCATCGGGCTGAACAAACCGGAGAAGCCGCGTGCCGAGTAGGCGACGCTGGTGATCATCGCCACCAGCACCAATCCTGGCATGATGCCGGCCGAGATCGTGGTCAGGGCAGGGTGCCCGCGCCCGGCGGTGGCCGGGTTCAGGTGATCTGGAAGAGCGTTCGCGGCAGCGGGCAGGAAAGGCAATCTAATTCTCCAAGCGTGTGCGGTGCCGGAATGCCATTCCAGAACCAATCTTTCCAACGAATTATTCGAGTTATAACGATCGATTTTTACGAACGATTGGCGACCGCCAATGGACTGGCCTGCCAATGGGTGGCCTAACGACCGGCACCGGCCGAGCCTTGACGCTTGCCGGTTCCTCCTCCAGCTTGCCGCCATGTTCTCCCGCGCGCCCGCCAATACCAAGCGACGCCGCCTTCGCCGAGTGCGGAGCGGCAGGCCGATTGCGCGACGATAGACCCGATACGATAAATAAGGTTCGTTCGTTTCCTGCCCCGCCCGCGACTTCAGCCGGCGGGGTTTTTCACATCTGGAGCCCTGCAATGACCATCGATTCTTCCATCCGGTTTCGGCCAGGCGAAGCGGCGGATGCCGCCGCCATCCGCGACATCGTGCGCGCCGCCTATGCCAAATGGGTGCCGGTGATCGGCCGCGAGCCGCTGCCGATGCGCGCCGACTACGACAAGGCTGTCGCCGAGCATCCATTCGACCTCGCCATCGCTCAGGATCGCATTGTAGGCATGCTCGAGACCATGCTCGCCGACGATCATCTCTGGATCGAGAATCTCTGCGTCGCGCCGGAGGCGCAGGGCAAAGGGATCGGTCGGCTATTGCTGGAGCGGGCAGAAGGCCAGGCGCGCCAGGTCAGGCGCCATGAGATTCGCCTGCTGACCAACGGCGCCTTCGAGGCGAATGTGTCGCTCTACAAGAGACAGGGCTATTCGGTCGACCGGGAAGAGCCGTTCATGAATGGCACGACCGTTTATATGAGCAAGAGGATCGCGGGATGACCGGCAAATCGGAGAGTGCAATGGCTGCCAGGATCAGCCTGAAGCAACTGCCGGGCCTACACGCGATTTCGCGGCTGGAGGCCGGACATGGCATTCCCGATTGGGCGGACGGGCCGGGCTTCGTCAGCATCACCAGAACCGAGGACGAGCTTTCCATCACCTGCCTGCAGGAGCGAGTACCGGCTGCCGCCAGGCAGGATCGCGACTGGATCGCCTTCAAATTCGAAGGCCCCTTTGCCTTCGGCGAAACCGGCATCGTGCTGTCGGTCATTCGGCCGCTGTCGGAGAACGGCCTGGGCATCTTCGTCGTGTCTACCTTCGATGGCGACCATCTGCTGGTGAAGGCCGCCGATCAAGCTGCGGCGGCGCGGCTGCTGGGTGACGCTGGACATACGTTGCTGTAGACCGTCCCAGTCGCCTTCCGCCGGCACGTCAGGCTCGACGGACGGCTGGCTCAACCGCCCGCGCTTGCGTTTGACAGGGCGCTTGCGGCATCGTTATCGCTGGCGGTATACGACGACCCAATCCACTGCAATCGAGCACCCGCGGCTGGCCGAGGAGGAAAAACATGTCCCACAATCTGCAATTCTATATCGACGGCGCCTGGGTCGATCCGGTCGTGCCGAACGCGCTCGATGTCATCGATCCCTCGAACGAGGACGTTTTCGCGCAGATATCGCTGGGCTCCAAGGCCGATGTCGACGAGGCGGTGGCCCCCGCCAAGCGCGCCTTCGCCAGCTTCGGCTTCACCTCGGTCGAGGAGCGGCTCGACATCCTCAACCGCGTCATCGAAATCTACAAGAAGCGCAGCAAGGACCTTGCGCTCGCCGTTTCGCGCGAGATGGGCGCGCCGCGCCAGATGGCGCTGGACAGCCAGGTCGGCGTCGGCCAGGCGCATCTGGAAAAGATGGCCGAGGTGCTGAAGACCTTCCAGTTCCGCCACGTCAAAGGCTCGTCGCTGATCGTGAAAGAGCCGATCGGCGTCGTCGGCTTGATCACGCCGTGGAACTGGCCGCTGAACCAGATCACCTGCAAGGTGGGCCCCGCGCTTGCCGCCGGCTGCACCATGGTGCTGAAGCCGTCGGAGATCGCGCCGCTCGACGCCATCATCTTCGCCGAGATCATCGATGAGGCCGGCCTGCCGAAGGGCGTGTTCAATCTCGTCAACGGCGACGGCCCGACCGTCGGCCAGGCGCTGGCCAGCCACCCGGATGTCGACATGATGTCGTTCACCGGCTCGACCCGCGCCGGCATCCTCGTAGCCAAGGCGGCGGCCGAAACGGTCAAGCGCGTGCACCAGGAGCTCGGCGGCAAGTCGGCCAACATCCTGTTTCCGGATGTCGATCTGGAAAGGGCTGTCACCAAGGGCGTCGCCGGCTGCTTCTCCAACAGCGGCCAGTCCTGCAACGCGCCGACCCGCATGTTCGTGCCGCGCGACCGTCACGATGAGGCCGCGGGCTACGCCAAGAAGGCAGCGGAGAAATTCACCGTCGGCCCGGCCGACGCGCCCGGTTCCAAGCTCGGTCCTGTGGTCAGCCAGATCCAATTCGACAAGATCCAGGACCTGATCCAGAGCGGCATCGACGAAGGCGCCACGCTGGTCGCCGGCGGTCCCGGCCGCCCGGCCGAGCTCAACCGCGGCTACTATGTCCGCCCGACAGTGTTCGCCAATGTCACCCATGACATGCGCATCGCCAGGGAGGAGATCTTCGGCCCGGTGCTGTCGATCATGCCTTACGACACGGTCGAGCAGGCGGTCGAGCAGGCCAACGACACGGTCTACGGCCTTGCCTCCTACATCCAGGCCAGGGACATCGAGAAGGCGCGCGACGTCGCTGCCCGCATGCGCTCCGGCAATGTCTACATCAACTATCCCACTTGGGACGCCGGCCTGCCCTTCGGCGGCTACAAGCAGTCCGGCAACGGCCGCGAATATGCCGAATACGGTCTGGAGGATTTCCTCGAGATCAAGGGCATCGCGGGGTACGAGGCGGCGGAGTAGCGGGCCCGGGTCCACAACCGGAAGAGTGTCCGAGGAGCGACGGGCAGCCGCCGCACCTACTTGGAACGCGAAAAAAGGCCTCGCCGGCGAGATGCCCGCGAGGCCTTTTTTAGCGCGACTTGTCGATCAGCGGCGGTCGCCGCGGCTTTCATGGTGGCCGCCGTTGTTGGCGGCGCCCAGGCACATTCCATAGTAATCGTCATGGTTGCTGCACGAATTGATGGTCGCCTGCTGTGCATAAGCCGAGCCGGACAGACCGGCGACAGCAACAACCGCGAGAACTGCATTGCGGAGGATCTTGGACATCTCGAATTTTCCTTTGTTTAAATTCCGGCCACGCCGGTCGATGCCGGTTTTCCCGCAGTTGCGTTTCGATTTGATGGCGCTTGAGTGCGAATTTGTTTCGAATTGGAAACTGTCAGTTCCGGCAGGGGCCTAAGCCGGCCGGCACTCTGCAGGCAACGATAAACTTGTTTGCATGCAAATGTTACGTGCCGGGCGTTTCCGTGCAATGCGACGGAAACATTGATCGATCATTTAGACCGCCACAATGAGGCGGCGGGGATTGTCTCCGTCATAGCCTTGGCGAAACAGGGATAGGTCTATGTCGATATTGAAGACGTTGAATCGCATGGGTATGGCCTTGAAATACGCCCAGGACGGCCGCAGGACGGCGGGGATGCTGAACGGGCTGCCGCCCGGCACGCCTATGGATTTTGGTTTCCCTGTGATGCCGATAACCAGGCATCTGTCGCCGAACATCTGGGACGGTCCGAGATAAACCATAGCCGAGAAGCTTGATCGTCGAAGTGCCCGGTTGCAATCGTCGCCTTGCGAGCTTCGGGCAATACGCTGTAACCCCGCTTGTTGGTACCTGCCACGCTCGTTACCCGCGGCCCACTTCGATGATACCGACCATCGCCCGCGTAAATTCCACCATGCTGTTTGCGGTGATGGCGGCGTTGTCCGGCGATTGACCGATGTGCTCGGCCGCTCCGCAGCAGGATCGGCGGATGCTGTCGTAATATGGATCTCTCTCATCGTCCGGCAGTGCCGCCAAATTCAGCGCGCGACGGTGGATCATGCGCAATAGCTGCGCCAATACTGTTTCGACACTCATGCGTTTGCTCCGCATCTGGTCGAGCGTCTCGGCACACCGAGTACCGGATCGCCGATCGGGAAATTCCCGATTCGAACAGGCTGCACGCCAAGCATTAATATATCGTTGATTGCTAATATATCGCCGACATAGGGGCTTGGCCAAGAGGGAGCGTTGGCCGGTGGGCGCAACCTGTGCATGTGACGTCTGTCACGGTTCTGTGCTGCAGCACATGGCATAACCCCGTGGCGAAAGCGCGTCGGTACAGCCCGCTCAGCCAGGAGGGATGATGCCCCTTTCCAGTGACCTGCATGACAAGAACTTGATGTTCCAATGTCAACGCTGCTCCAGGACGATCGTCCGGAAAGGCTCCTGGATCAAGAGCATCAAAACCTTCAGATGCGAAGGGTGCCGATCCGAGGTGCCGATGACATACGGGCACAAACTGGCGATCTTCGAAAGGCATAGGCACCTGGCAGGAAAAGGCTCAAAATGAGCGGATGAAGGCCGCCTACGCGCTGAGACCGATAGCACGCGCCAGCACGCATTCCCATAATCTGCGATCGATGCAAAGAAACTGGCTGGGGAACCTGGATTCGAACCAGGACTAACGGAGTCAGAGTCCGTGGGTCTACCGTTAACCTATTCCCCAGCAGGCGCGTCTGGTATCGCGCTAGCCCCGCGGCTCATGTGCCGCGAGCGCTGCCTTGTAGCCGCCATCGGAAAATAGTCAAGCCCGCAGCTGAGTTCAATCGCAGGGTTTTTGCCGAAGCGGTCTGCCAAGCTCCCCAAAAGCCGTCAGCCTTCGCCTTTGCTGTACTGCGAATGCTCGAAATAGAGCACCATGCAAAGGCCGATCAGCAGCGGAATGATGAGATAGAACAGGCGAAACACCAGAAGCGCGGCGAGCACGCCCACCGGGTCCATGTCGGAAAGCCCGGTGAGGAAGACGACCTCGAAGACGCCGAGCGCGCCCGGCGCATGCGACAGGAGCCCGATCGAGAACGAAACCATGAACACGCCGAGCACGACGAAATAGCCGGGATTGCCGGCTTCCGGCAGGGCGAAATAGATGATCGCGGCGGCGGCCAACAGCTCGACGGGCCCGATCAGCAACTGTCGCGCCACGATCGGCAGCGCGGGGTAGTGCAGCTGGAAGGAGCCGATCTTCAAAGGCCTCAGCCGAAGCCAACTGCCGAAGGCATAGGCGCCGACGAGGATGAGCATGGCGAGCCCGGCGGCGAAGGCGGCGCCATGATGCGGCGCGCCGGTGAAACGATCGATGATCTGCGGCTCGAACAGCAGAACGAGGCCGCCGAGGAAGACGCTGGAGAGAATGAAGGTGAACCAGCAGATCGCCACCAGCACGCCGATCTCCTGGCCGGTCAGCCCCCTTGTGCCATAGGCGCGATAGCGGATCACCGCGCCGGAAAACACTGAGCCACCGATATTGTGCGAAACCGCGTAGGTGGTGAAGGAGCACAGCGTGACGAACAGCCACGATACTTTCTTGCCGATATGCAAGAGCGCAATGTGATCGTAGCCGGCGAGCGAGGCATAGGCGACGACCGAGCTTAGCGCCGCCAGGACCCAACCGCGCGGCGGGATGGCGGCGATGCCGGCCCAGACATCGTCGAGCGATACGCCGCGCAATTCGTGAATGAGCAGCCACAGCGAGAACGCAACGGCCGCGATGCCTATGACCGGCCAGATATAGCGCCTCCAGTTCATGGCGTCGTCATCATGCGTTGCAGCTCATTGTTTTGATGGTGCCCAACCTCTTCGAACCCGCATTTGAGACATGCCTGATTGAAGCCGGCTATTCAACCAGCAAGACATTGCCTCAACGTGACCCTGCCAAAATTCGAGCCCCGCGCTCTTGGTGATTGCGAACGGCACTGCTACTCTGTTGCCAACTTGAAACAAATCGAGGTGCCTGCTGCGTCCGTTCCCGGTTCGCGCGGCGCCGGAAGGAACTGAAGTGGAAGACCACGATACCGGCGCGGGCGCGTCGGCAGTGGGCATGTCCGGGGCATCGCCGGCGCAGTCGGGAGGCCCGCAACCGGCGCGATTCAGCCGCCACGCGGGTGCGCACCAAAGACATGCCGACCCAAGACATGCCGGCCCCAAACCTGCCGGCCAGAGACAGACTGGCGCCGGTCAAGCAGACCAGCATGGCGATCAGCCGAAAGGCAAGACGCGCAAGCGCCGCAAGCGCAAGCGCGGCCGCAAGGTGTTCGCGCGTGACGAGAACGGCGCCGTGCCCAATGCCGCGCCTGCCAGCACGACGGCAAGCCAGCCTCAGGTGCCGCCCTTGCAGGCCGAGCGAAGGCCGCCGCTCCAGCCTTCGCCACGTCCGCCCCAGCAGGAATTGCCTGTCTTCGCCGCGCTCGACCTCGGCACCAACAATTGCCGGTTGCTGGTCGCGGTGCCTGGCCGTCACGGCCAATTCCGCGTCATCGACGCTTTCTCGCGCATCGTCAGGCTGGGTGAGGGGCTGACGGCCAGCGGCCGGCTCGGCCAGGCCGCGATGGACCGCGCCGTCGAGGCGCTGAAGGTCTGCGGCGAGAAGCTGCGCAGCCGCAAGATCAGGAAAGCCAGGCTGATTGCCACCGAGGCCTGCCGCTCGGCCGCCAACGGCGTCGAGTTCCTGGATCGCGTCGAGCGCGAGGCCGGGCTGAAGCTCGAGATCATCGACCGCCAGACCGAGGCCCGCCTTGCCGTTTCCGGCTGCGGCTCGCTGGTCGAGCGCGACACGCAGGGCGTGGTGCTGTTCGACATCGGCGGCGGCTCGTCCGAAATCGCGCTGATCGACCTGACCGGACGGCGCTCGCCACGTCTGGCCAATCACATCGTGTCCTGGACGTCGCTGCCCGTCGGCGTCGTCTCGCTTGCCGAACGCTTCGGCGGCCGCACCGTGACGCGCGAGACCTTTGCCGCGATGGTCGACGATGTGGCCGCGCGGCTGAAGGCTTTTGACGGCCGCGATCGGCTCGCGCATGTTCTGGCCAGCCCCAACTTCCATCTGCTTGGCACCTCCGGCACGGTGACGACGCTCGCCGGCGTGCATCTCGATCTCGAGCGCTACGACCGCCGCCGCGTCGACGGGCTATGGATGGACCGCGACAGCGTCGATCGGATGATCGAGCGGCTGATCGGCTGGGATTTCCAGCAGCGTTGCGCCAACCCCTGCATTGGCGCAGACCGCGCCGATCTCGTTCTCGCCGGCTGCGCCATCCTGGAGGCGATCCGCGGTGTGTGGCCATCCGAGCGGCTGCGGGTCGCCGACCGCGGCCTGCGCGAGGGGATCCTGAGTGAATTGATGGCCGACGATGGCGTCTGGCGAAATGATGGACGTGGCCGGTGATGGGCAAGAAACCCGAAAAGCCGGGCTCAGCCAGCCTGCGCGTCCTCAAGACTAGGATCAAGAAGAAGAGCGGCCTGAAGGAGTCGTCGCGCCGCTGGCTCGAGCGCCACATGAACGATCCTTATGTGCAGCGCTCCAAGGCCGACGGCTACCGCTCCCGCGCCGCCTACAAGCTGATCGAGATTGACGACAAGCACCATCTGCTGAAGCCCGGCATGAAAGTCATCGACCTTGGCGCCGCTCCCGGCGGCTGGTGCCAGGTGGCAGCCGCGCGGACGAAGTCGAGCGCCGAGAATCCCCATGTCGTCGGCATCGACTATCTCGAGATGGATGCGGTTCCGGGCGCCATCATCCTGCAGATGGACTTCCTCGATCCGGACGCGCCGCAGAAGCTGGCCGAGGCGCTCGGCGGCCAGCCGGACGTGGTGTTGTCCGATATGGCAGCACCGACGACCGGCCACCGCCGCACGGATCATCTGCGGACCATGCATCTGTGCGAAGTCGCGGCCGATTTCGCGTTGCACGTGCTAAAACCCGGCGGGCATTTCCTCGCCAAGACATTTCAGGGTGGCGCCGAGAACGAACTCTTGTCGCTGCTGAAGCAGAATTTCCGTTCGGTCCATCACGTGAAGCCGCCGGCTTCGAGGGATGAGTCGGTGGAGCTTTATCTGCTGGCGAAGGAGTTTAAGGGATAGCGCCTCTCCTTCTCCCACAACAAGGGGAGGTGGAAAAGGTGCTCTACTTCCCCGCCGTGCCCACCGTTTCCAGCGTCTTCGGCGTGGCCAGCCGGCCATGGCCGGAGACGGCGCTGCCGGCCTCCGGCGCAAGCCGCATGAAGGTGATCGATGCCGCGGCGGACACTGCCGCCACGATGAAGAAGGCGATATGGAAGTCGCTCAAGGTCAGCGGCCCGCCATGGATCGAGGTCGACACTTCGAGGATGCCGCCGGCCAGCGCTACGCCGAGCGCGATCGACAATTGCTGGAAGACCGCGGTGATCGGCGTCGCCTTGCTGGTGTCGGCGGACGTGATCTCGGCATAGGAGAGCGCATTGACGCCGGTGAAGAACATCGAGCGGATGAAGCCGCCGACCAAAAAAATCGCCAGCATCAGCGCGTAGGGCGTGTCGGGCGTGAACAGGCCGTAAATGGCGATCGAGGCGGCGGCGACCAGCGAGCCCCAGATCAGCACGCGCCGGAAACCGGCGAGCCGGAAGAGCAGCGCGGTAACGAACTTCATGCCGATGGCGCCGATCGCGGAGACGAAGGTGATCATGCCGGACTGGAACGGCGTCAGCCCGAAACCGATCTGGAACATCAGCGGCAGAAGGAACGGCACCGCGCCGATGCCGATGCGAAACAGCGAGCCGCCGAGCACGGAGGATCGGAAGACCTGGTTGCGGAACAACTCCAGCGCCAGCAGCGGGTTCTTCGCGCGGCGGGCGTGGTTGAGATAGAGCACGCCGGAGATCACTCCGACCGCCACCGTGATAAAGCCGGCCATCGGCGGCAGCGCCGGCAGGCTGACGACGGAAAGGCCAAAGACGACGCCGGACGCTGCGAGACCGCTGAGCACAAATCCCGGGAAATCGAGCGGCGGCGTCGCGGCCGGCGCGGTTTCTGGCAGAAAGCGCGTGGCGAGCCAGATGCCCAGCAGCCCGATCGGCGCGTTGATCAGAAAGATCCAGTGCCAGGTCAGATAGGTGGTGATGAAGCCGCCGATCGGCGGGCCGACCAGTGGGCCGACCAGCGCCGGCACCGTCAACCAGGACATTGCCGCCACAAGCTCGCTCTTCGGCGTGGCGCGCACCAGCACGAGGCGGCCGACCGGCGTCATCATCGCGCCGCCTATGCCTTGCAGGAAGCGCGACACCACGAAAGCCGGCAGCGAATTGGAGAACGCACAGGCGACAGAGCCGGCGATGAAGACGCCGATCGCGGCGCGGAACACGGTCTTGGCCCCGAACCGGTCCGCCATCCAGCCGCTGATGGGAATGAAGATCGCCAGCGACACCAGATATGCCGTCAGCGCCAGCTTCAGCGCGATCGGGCTGGTGTGGATGTCGACCGCGATCGCCGGCAGCGACGTCGCGATCACGGTCGAATCCATGTTCTCCATGAAGAGAGCGACCGCCAGGATGAGCGGGATGATGCGGTTCAAGGGGAAACGCCCTGACTTGTCTTCGCGATTCTAGGCCCGGCTGGGGGCGAACCGGCTACGACGGGCGGGTATCACGCCTTCGCCCGGATGTCGCATTAAATTGCTGTCACTTTTGCGCGAACGCGCGGCTGGTGGCGCAAGTCACTGCCAATATGCTTGATAGATAGCGCTACTGTCGCTATTGTAGTGAAAATAACTACAAATAGGTGCAATCGTGGATGAAGCCGTGTCGGCTGCCGATGCCAACCGTAGATTTTCTTATATCCTTCGCGAGGTACGTGAGGGTCAGAGCTACGTCGTGACCAGCCATGGACGTCCAGTGGCTCGGATCGTGCCTGCCGATAAGCACGAAGGCGTGCCTGCGCGCGCACGGGGGGCATTGTTATCACGACTTGAACGGCAGCCGGTCGTGCAAGCGGCACATTGGAGGCGTGACGAGCTTTATGAGAACGACCGGTGAAGGTTGCACTCGACACCGACATCCTCGCCTATGCGGAAGGGATAAACGGCGTTGAAAAACGCGATACCGTTCTCGAACTGTTGCGCAACGTTCCACAAGAGACTGCCATCGTTCCCGTCCAGGTGCTGGGTGAACTGTACAATGTGCTTATCCGCAAGGCCGGGCGATCGCCGCAAACAGCTCGTGACGCTCTCTTGAGCTGGCGAGACGCATTTCCAGTTACCGCAACGACGCCCGAAGTGATGACCATGGCAGCCGATCTGGCCGCGGACCATCGTTTTGGCATCTGGGACGCGGTCATTCTTTCCGCCGCCTCGCAGGCGGGTTGCCGGCTTCTTCTGTCAGAGGACCTTCAGGACGGCTTTACCTGGGGCGGCGTGACCGTCGTCAATCCTTTTGCATCGCCGCGCCATGCATTGCTCGATGCGCTTCTTGGCACCGGATAGGAACTCGACGCCTCACGCAACGACTGGCTTTTCTTCCGTCCCGGGACGTGTTACCAGCCAGCGCCAATCCTGAAAGGGAAGATGAGAGTCGGCGCTGGCCAATCGGCCCAGCGCCTTTTCCGCATTCAAAAGGACTGGCCATGGGAAAAATCATCGAAACGTCCACCGGCGCCCTGGCGCTGACCTTCGACGACGTGCTCTTGCAGCCCGGCCATTCCGAGGTCATGCCGGGCGAAACCGACATCCGCACCCGCATCGCCGGCGATATCGACCTCAACGTGCCGATCCTGTCGGCAGCCATGGACACCGTCACCGAGGCGCGGCTGGCGATCGCCATGGCGCAGGCCGGCGGCATCGGCGTCATCCACCGCAACCTGACCCCGACCGAGCAGGCCGAGCAGGTCCGGCAGGTGAAGAAATTCGAATCCGGCATGGTGGTGAACCCGGTCACCATCGGTCCGGACGCTACGCTTGCCGACGCGCTGGCGCTGATGCGCTCCAACAGCATCTCCGGCATTCCCGTGGTGGAGAATGGCGGCACCGGCGGCCACACGGTCGGCCGCCTGGTTGGCATCCTCACCAACCGCGATGTGCGTTTCGCCTCCGATCCGGCGCAGAAGGTCTATGAGCTGATGACCCGTGAGAACCTGATCACGGTCAAGGAGAATGTCGACCAGGACGAGGCCAAGCGCCTGCTGCACAAGCACCGCATCGAGAAGCTGGTGGTGGTCGACAGGAACGGCAACTGCGTCGGCCTGATCACCGTCAAGGACATCGAGAAGTCGCAGCTCAATCCGCATGCCACAAAGGATGCACAAGGGAGGCTGCGCGCCGCCGCCGCCACCAGCGTCGGCGACGACGGCTTCGAGCGCGCCGAGCGCCTGATCGACGCTGGCGTCGACCTGCTTGTCATCGACACCGCGCACGGTCATTCGCAGCGCGTGCTGGATGCGGTGGCGCGGGCCAAGAAGCTCTCGAACTCCGTGCGCATCCTGGCCGGCAATGTCGCCACCGCCGACGGCACGCAGGCGCTGATCGATGCCGGCGCCGACGCCGTCAAGGTCGGCATCGGCCCGGGCTCGATCTGCACCACGCGAATCGTTGCCGGTGTCGGCGTCCCGCAATTGTCGGCGATCATGTCGGCGGTCGAGACGGCCGGCAAAGCCGGCGTCAGCGTCATTGCCGATGGCGGCATCAAATATTCGGGCGATCTCGCCAAGGCGCTCGCCGCGGGCGCGAGTGCCGCGATGATCGGCTCACTGCTTGCCGGCACGGACGAGAGCCCGGGCGAGGTCTATCTGCACCAGGGCCGCTCCTTCAAGGCTTACCGCGGCATGGGCTCGGTCGGCGCCATGGCGCGAGGCTCGGCCGATCGCTACTTCCAGGCGGAGGTCCGCGATACGCTGAAACTGGTTCCGGAAGGCATCGAAGGGCAGGTTCCCTACAAAGGACCTGTGGCTGGCGTGCTGCACCAGCTTGCGGGCGGCCTGAAAGCCGCTATGGGTTATGTGGGTGGACGTGACCTTGCAGACTTCCGCGAGCGCGCCACCTTTGTGCGCATATCCAATGCCGGACTTCGTGAAAGCCACGCCCATGACGTCACGATCACCCGCGAAAGCCCCAATTACCCGGGCGGAATTTGATCGGGAGACCGACCAGTCCGACCGACAGGGGGGACTGTGGCGTGATTTGAGCCTGGCGGTACTGCGGCTGTCGCGGCACGCCGCGGCGCTCTCCATCGCCTCGATCGCGCTTTTCCTGGCCATGACGGCGCTGGAGTTCCTGTATTTTCAGCGCTTGAGCGGCGGCCTGGCCTCGCTCGACATCCGCATCGCCGGCTTCACCCCCGACGAGGGCATGGCCTGGCTCACGGCGCTCGGCCGGCGCGGCGGCGAGATCATCATCGTCTGGCACTGCCTGACCTTCGACCTCTTGTTCCCGGCGCTGCTATCGCTGACGCTGGTCAGCCTCATCCTCGTTTTCGGACGGCGGCTCAGCACGTTCCGCGCCATGTCGGCGCAGTTGCAGGCACTGTTCTCGCTGGTGCTGGTGCTTCCCTACGCGGTCGCCGACTACGCCCAGAATTTTGCCGTGGCGCGGCTCTTGTCCGATTTCCAATCGGCAAATCCCGATTCGCTCGCCTTCGCTTCCTCGCTGACCGTCACCAAATTCGCGCTGCTGGCGATCCCGGTCTTCGTTATCGCAGTCTTCGCGCTGGCCGGACAACGGCGGCGCTAAAGCAGTTACAGGAAGAGTGTAAAACGGTTTTCCGTCCGCAATTGCGTTAAGGAAAAGGGGAGGGGCCGATGCGCCAGACCGCCATCTTCTGGCCGATGCTGGCGCACGTGCTTCTGGTCTATATCGTCTATCTGGTGATGCTCAGGCGGCGCTACGGGGCTGTGAATTCGGGCGAAGCCAGGGTCAGCCAGTACAAGCTCCGCTCGACCGAACCCGCTTCGAGCGTCACCGTTGCCAACAATCTGATCAACCAGTTCGAGCTGCCGGTTCTCTTCCACGTGCTCTGCCTGGCGCTGTTCGTCACCAACGGCGTGAACTATCTGACGCTGGCGCTGATGTGGCTGTTCATCCTCACGCGCTATGTGCACGCCTGGGTGCATCTCGACGGAAACCATGTGCCGCACCGCACCGGCCTCTTCTTTCTCGGCGCCGGCATACTTCTCCTGGCCTGGGTCTGGTTCGCGCTCCACCTGCTCGGGGTGGTTTGATTTAAAGATCGAACACTGCGATTCTGCGCTTGTCGAACTTGATGCCGATTTCGCCGCGCACCAGCCTCAGCGCCTGCTCGCCGAAAACGGCGCGCCGCCAGCCCTGCAGCGCCGGCACGTCGGCTTCGTCGCCCTCGGCCGCGATGCGGTCTATATCGTCGCTGGAGGCCAGCACCTTGGTGGCGACGCCTTCCTTTTCGGCGACGATCCTGAGCAGCACTTTAAGCAGCTCCGCCGCCGCGTTCGAACCCTCCGGCGGCTGCACGCTCTTCGGCAGTCTCGGCATCGCCTCCTTGGGCAAGGCCAGCGCCGCGTTGACCGCGACGAGCAGCGCGCTCGCCGTGGCGGAGCGTTCCCAGCCCTTCGGCGTGGTGCGCAGCTTGCCGAGCGCCGCCGCGTCGCGCGGCGCCTGTTGCGCGATCTCGTAGATCGCGTCGTCCTTGAGTACGCGGCCGCGCGGCACATCGCGCTCGCGCGCCTCGCGCTCGCGCCAGGCGGCTACCGCCTGCACGATCGCCAGCTCCTGCGGCTTGCGCAGCCGCATCTTCAGCCGTTTCCAGGCGTCCTCGGGATGCGGATCGTAGGTCTCTCGCGAGGTGAGGATATCCATCTCCTCGTTGAGCCAGTGCGCGCGATCCTCGCGCTTCAGCTCGGCGCTGAGATGCTGGTAGACCTTGATCAGATGGGTGACGTCGGCAAGCGCGTATTCGAGCTGCTTATCGGAGAGCGGCCGGTGCCGCCAGTCGGTGAAGCGCGACGACTTGTCCAAGCGCGCTCCCGTGACCTTCTGCACGAGCTGGTCGTAAGAGACGCTGTCGCCGAAGCCGCAGACCATCGCCGCCACCTGCGTGTCGAACACCGGATGCGGTACGAGATTGCCGAGATGGACGATGATTTCGATGTCCTGGCGCGCCGCGTGAAAAACCTTCAGCACCGCTTCATTGGCCATCAGCCGGAAAAACGGCTTCAGGTCGATACCGGGCGCCAGCGGATCGATAAGCGCCTCGATCCCGGGCGCGGCGATCTGGATCAGGCATAGGATCGGCCAGAAGGTCGTCTCGCGGATGAATTCGGTATCGACGGTAACGAATTCCGACTTTTCGAACGCCGCGACAACGCTCTCGAGTTCTTCTTGTGTGGTGATGACGCGCATCAAATCGCTTCTGGCACAATATTAGGCCCCTTTCAATTTCAGCCGCGCGCGCTTTCGTCAAGCCGCCGCAACGTAAGCGGTGGTTGGATCGCCGGGTTCTCCCATGCGAAATCGCACGGCGCGCCTGCGCGCCAAGCCGCCATATCCCCAGGCCGTCACGCTCCGCTCCGCCGAGCCGTTCATGCCTCATAGGCCCGCGCCGGCACTCGCTCTCTTGTCGAACCGGACACCGCGCCGTCCGGAACGCCGCTCGGCGATGGCCGCCGGCCGAGCGCGCCCGCTGCCGCCAGGCTGAGCAGGATGAACGGTATGCCGATGCCATAGGCCGAGCGGATACCCCAATGGTCCGACACGAAGCCGAGCAGCGGCGGCCCAAGCAGGAAGGCGACAAAGGAGATCTGCGACAGCGCCGCCACATTGATCGCCGCGGGGCGGTCGGTGCGCTGAGCCGCCGCCGAGATCGCCAGCGGGAAGATGGCGCTGCTGCCGATGCCCAGAAGTGCAAAGCCAAGCATCGAGATGAAGGGCAGGGGCGAGAAAAAGACGGTGAAGACGCCGGCCGTCATCGTCGCCAACAGCACGCGCGCCACGCCGCTCGGCGAGTGGCGGTCGACGAAGCTGTCGGCGAAGAAGCGCGTCGTCGCCTGCGAGAAGGCGAACAGCGCCACGGTGAAGCCGGCGGTCAGCGGGCCGGATTCGAACACGGTGCGCATATAGATCGCCGACCAGTCCATGCTGGCGCCTTCCATCAGCATGGCCGACAGCGTCACCGCGACGAGGATGAGGATCGGCAGCGTGGGGCGCGCGAATATCGGCGCTTCGTCGCTGGTCGCGGCGAACCGCGCCGGCGCCGGCTCGAAGCCGCCGAGGAACAGCGCCATCGCAACCGCCACCATCGGCACCACCAGCGCCAGATGCAGTTGCGGCGACAGGCCGAGATGCGCCAGCGCACCGCCGAACAGGCCGGCGCCGAAGAAGCCGATGCTCCAGAAGGAATGTGCCCGGTTCATGATGCGGCGCTTGAGCAGGAACTCGGTCCTGTCGGCCTCGACATTCAAGATGATCTCGATGCTGCCGATCATCAGCCCGACCGGAAGCAGCATCAGGAACAGGGACGCCGGGCCATGCGCGTGCACCGCTATCGCATATGCCAGGCCAAGCAACGGCACCAGCCAAAGCAGCGCGCGGCGAAAGCCTACACGCTCCAGGACCGGCGTCGCCAGCGTCAGCGCGATCAGCGTACCGATCGGCGTGCCGATCAGGGCGAGCCCGAGCGTGCCATCCTCGATCCGCATGGCTCGCTTGATGTCGGGCAGGCGCGGGAAGATGTTCCCCATGGCAAAGGAATAGATCGCAAAACCCGCATAGACGCGGTGCTGCGGAGCGAGTTTCAGGCCAAGGGTCATCGCGGGCATCCAACAACAGGGAGATACGGCGGGCGAACTCCTGGACCCGCTCACGACTCTGTTTCTTGCATGAACAGGCAAAACATGCAATAACGTGCACAAATAAATAGGATCGTGCATGCTCACCGAAGAACGCCACCAACTCATTCGCGATCAGCTTGCGGCGGACGGAAAGGTGCTGGCCGGAGAACTCGCCAGCCGCTTCGGTGTCTCGGAAGACACCGTGCGGCGCGATCTCAGGGAGCTCGCTAAGGCCGGGCAGCTGCGCCGCGTCTATGGCGGCGCGGTCGCCTCGGCGCCGTTTGCCGCCGCGACGCTCAGCCAGCGCAGCGGGCATGCGGTCGAGGAAAAGACGCGCCTGGCGAAAGCGGCAGTGGGGCTGCTCGTGGCGAGGCAGTCCCTGTTCATCGATGGCGGCACGACCAATGAAGCCATCGCCAGGGCAATCCCGCGCGATATGGAACTGACCATTGCCACCAATTCGCTGGGGGTCGCCTCGGCGCTGGTCGATCGTCCTCTGGTCGAACTGATCGTGCTCGGTGGCCGCTATGTTCCCGATCTCGGCACCTGCGTGGGCGCCGATACGCTGGCCGCCGTGGCCCAGCTTGGCGCCGATCTGTTCTTTTTGGGCTCCTGCGGTCTGCATGCCACGCGCGGGGTCACCGCCTTCGATTCGGCCGAAGCTGAGGTGAAACGCGCCATGGCGAAAAACAGCGCCGGCATCGTCATTGCCGTCACCAACGACAAGCTTGCGACGGCTGCGCCGTATCGTGTCGCCGGCGCCGATGCGATCCGCCATCTCGTGGTGGGGAAGACCGCGCCTGCCGCCACGCTCGCCGATTTCCAAAGCCAGGGCGCGCAAATCCACTTTGCCTGAGCAGAAGCGCGCCTGTGTGACCGCTTGCCTTGACAAAGCCGGCCTCTCATGCGCTTTTCGCGCCAATTTTCGAGCCGGGCTGGTGCCCGCAATTTCCGGACTTTACCCATGACCACGCATCGTTACCGCAGCCACACCTGTGCCCAATTGAGAAAGAACGACGTCGGCAATTCCGTCCGCCTGTCGGGCTGGGTGCATCGCGTGCGCGACCATGGCGGGCTGCTCTTCATCGATTTGCGCGACCACTACGGCCTGACCCAGATCGTCGCCGATCCGGATTCGCCGGCCTTCAAAGTGGCCGAGACGGTGCGCGGCGAATGGGTGATCCGCGTCGACGGCGAGGTCAGGGCGCGGCTGCCGGAGACGGTGAACGCCAACCTGCCGACCGGCGAGATCGAGATTTTCGCGCGCGAGATCGAAGTGCTGTCGGCCGCCAAGGAACTGCCGCTGCCGGTGTTCGGCGAGCCGGAGTACCCCGAGGACATCCGCCTGAAATACCGCTTCCTCGACCTGCGCCGCGAGACGCTGCACCGCAATATCGTGGCGCGGACAAAAATCATCGCCGAGATGCGCAAGCGCATGGGCGAGGTCGGCTTCACCGAGTTCTCGACGCCGATCCTCACCGCCTCCTCGCCGGAGGGCGCGCGCGACTTCCTGGTGCCGTCGCGCATCCATCCCGGCACCTTCTACGCGCTGCCGCAGGCGCCGCAGCAGTATAAGCAGCTGATCATGGTTTCGGGCTTCGACCGCTATTTCCAGATCGCGCCCTGCTTCCGCGACGAGGATCCGCGCGCCGACCGTCTCCCCGGCGAATTCTACCAGCTCGACCTGGAGATGAGCTTCGTCGAGCAGGACGACGTGCTCTCCACGATGGAGCCGGTGCTGCGCGGTGTCTTCGAGACTTTTGCCAACGGCAAGCCGGTAAGCCAGAAATTCCGCCGCATTCCCTATGACGAGGCGATGCGAACCTATGGCTCCGACAAGCCGGACCTGCGCAACCCGATCGAGATGCAGGCAGTCTCAGATCATTTCCGCGATTCCGGCTTCAAGGTCTTTGCCAACATCCTAGCCAACGATGCGAAGGCGGAGGTCTGGGCCATTCCGGCCAAGACCGGCGGCAGCCGCGCCTTCTGCGACCGCATGAATTCCTGGGCGCAGGGCGAGGGCCAGCCGGGCCTCGGCTACATCTTCTGGCGCAAGGAAGGTGAAAAACTCGAAGGCGCCGGTCCGATCGCCAAGAACATCGGCGAGGAGCGGACCGAGGCGATCCGTCAGCAGCTCGGCCTCGCCGACGGCGACGCCGCCTTCTTTGTCGCCGGCGACCCGAAGAAGTTCGTCACCTTCGCGGGCGCCGCGCGCACCCGCGCCGGCGAGGAGCTGAACCTCGTCGACCGCGAGCGCTTCGAGCTCTGCTGGATCGTCGACTTTCCTTTCTTCGAATGGAACGAGGACGAGAAGAAGATCGACTTTGCCCACAACCCGTTCTCCATGCCGCAGGGCGGTATCGACGCGCTGAACGGCCAGGAGCCGCTCGGCATCAAGGCGTTCCAGTACGACATGGTCTGCAACGGCTTCGAGATCGCGTCGGGCGGCATCCGCAACCATCTGCCGGAAACCATGGTCAAGGCTTTCGAGATGGTCGGCCTGGACCGTGCGACGGTGGAAGAGCGTTTTGGCGGTCTCTATCGCGCCTTCCAGTATGGCGCGCCGCCGCATGGCGGCATGGCCGCGGGTGTCGACCGCATCGTCATGCTGCTCGTGGGGGCCAAGAACCTGCGCGAGATCACCATGTTCCCGATGAACCAGCAGGCTTACGACCTCTTGATGAACGCGCCGTCCGAAGCGACCCCGCAACAGCTGCGCGAGCTGTCGCTGCGCGTCGCGGTTACGAAGAAGGAAGGCTAGGACTCCTAGCCAAGCCTTTCTTTCTTCTTAAGAAATCGGCCCGACAAAAAAGCCCGGCATCACTGCCGGGCTTTCGTTTGGAGCTGATGTTCGATCAGTCCTGGTTCGCCTTGACCTTGACGCCGAGCGTCTTGGGCAGATCGAGCGGGTTGGACATGGCGCCGGCCATGATCAGCGCGAACGGCACCGACGATGGCGGCTCGGCCGAGATTTCCAGGCTCTTCGGATCGTCGAGGAAGGTGTTGACCGCCGACGAGACTTCCGCCGTCAGCTCGGGATTGTTGAGCTGCGCCATGCCGAACGGCACGATCGCCTTGGCCTGGTTGGCGACGTCCTTGGCCGACATACCCTGCTGCTTGCCGACATAGTCGAGCACCTTGCCGGTGAGCGAATCGTCCTCGAAGCGCACCGATGCGCCGTTGAAGGAAAGCTGCTGCATGAGGCCGAGCATGGCCATGCCTTGCGCGGAATTGTCGGCGCCTTCCGGCTGCGAGGCGAGCTGCTTCTGCATAGCCTGCATCGACTTGATGAAATCGACCGTGTAGCCGCCGAGGTTGAAGGTCATACCGAGCGTGCCGGCATTCTCGACCGAGATGTCATATTTCGACAGCTCCATCTTGCCGTCGCTCGGCTGCCATGTGCCGGCCATGGCAATGTTGCCCGAGATGCTCTGGTAACCGAGCGCCTCGATCGCTTCCTTCGACTTGGGGTCGTCGATCAGCGACAGATCGGCGGTGAATTTTTCGGTGTTGGCGGTGAAGTCCATCGCCTTGCCGTCTGCCGGCGGGGTGATCTGGACGGCAAGCCCGTCCATCGCGAAGGCCGTCTTGTCGCCGACCTTGACCGTCATGTTGGAGAGTTCCGCCGACTTGTACATCATCAGCGAGCCGAGCGGATCGGTGCTGCCTTCGGCAGGGACTTTCATGTCGTGGATGACCACCGGGCTAAGGTCGAGCGTCACGCCGTCCTTGCTGTGTTCGAAGGGCGAGGTCGAGACGGTGGCGATCGCATAGCCGCCATTGGCCTCGGTGACACCTTCCAGCTTCACGTCGCCGATCGGCAGCGCTTCCTTCTCGGCTGCCGGCTTGATGGAAACACCCTGCAGCACGGCGTTCGAATCGTCGCCCGAGACACTGGTCCAGGAAATCTCGACGCCCTGGGCGGCAAGGGCTGCCTTGATGTGCTCGGCCACCGCCGGATCGGCGGCGAAGGCCGCATTGAGAGGCAGCGTCAGCAGAAAGGTCGAAAAAGCCAGTTTCTTTATCATTGAGCGTTGGATTGTCATGGCGAGTTCCCTGTCCTGATTGGCTATGATGAAAATTGTTCTGAAACCTGCTCCATCACCATTCCGTGACGAACGGGACGGGAAGAAGGCATTTTCCGGCACATGTGTCGAAAATGGCGACGAAAAGCAAACGCCGGCCGGCAGCCATTGTCTGATGCGGTGAATTTGTCATGAAGATCGCGGCTTTCCTCCGCCAGAGCGTTGCATGCCAGATAGAGGCCGCGTGTAACGAGTAGATGTTGGCCGGTGTCGTAGTGCCGCCGCGGCCTGTTGCAGATCGGTGGCAAATTGCAGCCGCCTCCCGGGCGCTTCCGTGAAGCCCTTCACATCGCCGGTTGTGCGTTTCGTAGCCGCGACCAAAGCGCCTATGTTCACGCGGCGCTTGCCGCGAATCACCCGCTCGGCTAGTCCAAATCCATGGGAAAGAGGCTTTTGCCGCCCGATGACAATGGCGGCGGCGACAAAATCGAACCGGTCGATCTGAAGGAAGCGCTCGAGCGGCGCTATCTTGCTTACGCGCTGTCGACCATCATGCACCGGGCACTGCCGGATGTGCGCGACGGACTGAAGCCGGTCCATCGCCGCATCATGCATGCCATGCGGCTGCTCAGGCTCAACCCCGATCAGGGTTTCGCCAAATGCGCCCGCATCGTCGGCGACGTGATGGGCAAGTTCCATCCGCATGGCGACCAGTCGATCTACGACGCGCTGGTGCGCCTGGCGCAGGATTTCTCGATGCGCTACCCGCTGGTCGACGGGCAGGGCAATTTCGGCAACATCGACGGCGATAACGCCGCCGCCATGCGCTACACCGAAGCGCGCATGACCGAGGTGGCGAGCGAGCTGCTTGCCGGCATCAATGAAGACGCGGTCGATTTCCGGCCGACATACAATGAGGAGGACGAGGAGCCGTCCGTCCTGCCCGGCGCCTTCCCGAACCTGCTCGCCAACGGCTCCTCGGGCATTGCCGTCGGCATGGCAACCTCGATCCCGCCGCACAACGCCGCCGAGCTTTGCGACGCAGCTCTCCATCTGATCGAACAGCCGGAAGCGCCGGTGGCGAAGTTGATGGATTTCGTCCAGGGGCCGGATTTCCCGACCGGCGGCATCATCGTCGACAGCCGCGCCTCGATCCTAGAAGCCTATGAGACGGGCCGCGGCGGTTTTCGCGTGCGCTCGAAATGGAGCCAGGAGGATCAGGGCAGGGGCACCTGGAGCATCGTCGTCACCGAGATCCCTTACGGCGTGCAGAAGGCCAGGCTGATCGAGAAGATCGCCGAGCTCTTGATGGCGCGCAAGCTGCCGCTGCTCGAAGACATCCGCGACGAGAGCGCCGAGGACATCCGCATCGTGCTGGTGCCGAAGAGCCGCACCGTGGATCCCGGCCTGCTGATGGAATCGTTGTTCAAGCTGACCGAGCTCGAAAGTCGTTTCCCGCTCAACATGAACGTCTTGTCGCGCGGCAAGGTGCCGAACGTGCTCTCGCTGAAAGGCGTGCTGAAGGAATGGCTCGACCATCGCCGCGACGTTCTCGTCCGCCGCTCCAAATATCGTCTCGGCGAGATTGAGAAGCGGCTGGAAATCCTTGCCGGCTACCTGATCGCCTATCTGAACATCGATGAGGTGATCAGGATCATCCGCGAGGAGGATGAGCCCAAGCAGGCGATGATGGCCCGCTGGTCGCTCACCGACAACCAGGCCGAAGCCATCCTCAACATGCGCCTGCGCGCCTTGCGCAAGCTGGAAGAGATCGAGATCCGCAAGGAGTTCGACGGCCTCACGGCGGAGAAGAAGCAGATCGAGGCGCTGCTCGCGTCCGACGCCAAGCAATGGGCCACGATCAAGTGGGAAGTCACGCAGCTTCGCGACAAGTTCGGCCCCGAGACCGAACTCGGCAAGCGCCGCACCCAGTTCGCCGACGCGCCGGAGCACGATCTCACCGATATCGCGCATGCGATGATCGAACGCGAGCCGGTCACGGTCGTCGTCTCGGAAAAGGGCTGGCTGCGCGCCATGAAGGGCCACCTGACCGACTATTCGCAGCTAGCCTTCAAGGAAGGCGACAGCCTGAAGCTCGCCTTCCATGCCCAAACCACGGACAAGATCCTGGTCTTCACCACCGGCGGCAAGTTCTACACCATCGGCGCTGACCGGCTGCCGGGCGGGCGCGGCCATGGCGAGCCGATCCGCATCATCGTCGATATGGAGAACGACCAGGACATCGTCACCGCTTTTGTCCATGATCCGAAGCGCAAGCTGCTGCTGGTATCCTACGACGCAAACGGCTTCATAGTTTCGGAGGAAGAGGTCGTCGCCAACACCCGCAAGGGCAAGCAGGTCATGAACGTCAAGGCGCCGGACGAGGCCAAGCGCTGCATTCCGGTTTTGGGCGACCATCTCGCCATTGTCGGCGAAAACCGCAAGATGCTGGTCTTCCCGCTCTCCGAAATCCCGGAAATGGCCCGCGGCAAGGGCGTGCGCCTACAGAAATACAAGGACGGCGGCGTGCTGGACCTGAAGACGTTCACACTGGAAACAGGGTTAAGCTGGCAGGATTCGGCCGACCGCACCTTCACCAAGTCGCGCGAGGAGCTGGCCGAGTGGATTGGCGCCCGTGCCGCCGCCGGCCGTATGGTGCCGAAGGGCTTCCCGAGGACGGGGAAATTCGGGTAGCGCGACCTTTCCCTTCTTCCTTGGGGCGTGAGAAGCGGTCCGCGTCAGCGGACGAAAAGTCAATTGCTTGGCTTTTCGAGCTTCGAACGCCCTGAGCCTGCGAAGGGCCGGGCGGCGGCCGATCCACCCCGGCCGGGTCCCCGCTGCGCCGCAGCGTCCAGCGTTCGCCGGCCTTTCATCGTGCCACTGGCACGATGAATTCGCTTCGCGAACCGGCTGCTCACCCCACAAGGGGAAGCGTCCAGTCCAGCCAACATTTGGACTATCGTCACGATTGCTGCACTATGATGGTGCATAGGCATCCATCGAAACCACAGGGCAGGGAGAAACGCCGGATTGAAGCGGGCCGAGATCCAGAAGCCGGGGCAGCGACTGTTCGGCCTGTCGACGCCGCTGAGGGCGGCCGTCATCCCGCCGCTGTCGGCGGCGCGCTGGCTCCTGGTGCTGATCGCCGCCGCCGGCGTCTATTTCTTCCACGGCTTCCTGTTCCCGGTGCTGGCGGCGCTCGTCATCGCCTTCGCGAGCTGGCCGCTCTACCGCAGGCTGCTCGTCGCCGTCGGCGGCAATCGCACCGTTGGCGCGACCTTGGCCATCCTCTTCATCCTCGCCTTCCTGGTCGTGCCGATCGCTCTTGCCGGCACCTATGCCATCAACGAGCTGCGCGAGTGGGTGACCTGGGCGATCGAGACCAACCGGCATGGCGCGGTGACGCCGCAATGGATCGCCACCATGCCCGTCGTCGGCGAGTGGCTGAACGAGCAGTGGACGGGCTATCTCGGCCACCCTGGCGGCATCGGCGAGCTCATCCAACTGACCAGCGGCTCCAACATCGGCACGATCTATCGAGGTGCCTTGGCCGCCGGCGGCAGTGCCTTCGGCCTGCTCCTGACGCTTCTGTTCATGATGATCGCGCTGTTCTTCGCCTATCGCGACGGCGAGGCCTTCGCCGCGCAGATCGATCGCCTCGGCGAGCGCATCCTGCCGATGCGCTGGGAGCGCATCTCGCGCGTCGTCCCGGCAACCATCTCCTCGACGGTCACCGGTATGACCATCATCGCCATCGGAGAGGGCCTTGTACTGGGCATCGCCTATTGGCTCGCGGGCGTGCCGTCGCCAGTGACGCTCGGCGCGCTCACTGGCATCATGGCGCTGATCCCTGGCGGCGCGCCACTCTCCTTCACGCTGGTGTCCATCTATCTCGCCGCCAGCGGCAAGATGATCGCCGGCTTAGCGCTGTTTGGCTGGGGCGCGGTCGAGCTCTTCGTCGTCGACAAGACGCTGCGCCCCAAGCTCGTCGGCGGTCCAATCAAACTGCCGTTCCTGCCGACCTTTTTTGGCCTGATCGGCGGCGTCAAGACGATGGGGTTCCTTGGCCTGTTCATCGGCCCGGTGCTGATGGCGCTGCTGGTCGCCATCTGGCGCGAATGGCTGCGCGAGGTGGAATTGATGGACGAGATTCCTCCGGTCGCCGACAAAGCCGACGCGCCGTCCCAGATCGAGGCGGCGGCCGAGCCGCGGAAGATTCAGGCCGGGTGAACGACGGCAAGCGCGGCACGGCGCTTGCGGCCCTCATGCAATTGCCACAGCGAGTGCGCGACCAGCGTCACGATTAGGATCGTGCCGCCGATCAGGCTGTTGCGCGTGGGAGCTTCGGCGAAGATCAGCCAGACCCAGATCGGCGCCAGCACGGTCTCCAGAAGATAGAACATCGCCACCTCCGGCGCCGAAATGTATTTCGGTCCATTGGCCAGGCAGAAGAACGAGATCGGCATGATCACGGCGCCGTTGAAGATGATCCACCACGGCGCGTTCACGTGGAATCCTTCGCCCGAAACCATGAAGGCGGCGAGCGCCAGCGGCAGGATGACGCCGACCAGCCCGGTGAAACCCATATCCTTGTTGCTGGCGCGCGAAATGGTGATGGCCAAGGCGACGAAGAAGGCCGAACACAGGGCCATGAAGTCGCCGAAAAGATGCCCGGTGCCGAGCGAGCCGCCGACGATGATCAGCACGCCGAAGATCATCGCCAGCATGGCGATCACGGTTGCTGGTCCGGGTCTCTCCTTGAGGAACAGCCACGACAGCAGCGCCGCGAACACGGTGTTGAAGGCCAGGATGAAGACAAGGTCGGCGGTCGAAGTGTGATAGACGGCCGTGACGAAGCTTATGCCGGTCAAACCGTAGCAGACAGCAACGGCAAGTCCCGACCAGCCCGGGATGAGCTTCGGCGCGTTCCTGTCCAGCGACCTCCAGATCGCCCAGATCACCAGCCCCGCCAGCAAGGTGGTGCCGGTGCGCAGCAGCATGATCGTCCAGGGTGTGCCGTCGGCAAGCCGGATCAGCGGTATGTCGATAGTCAGTGTCAGGCCGCCGATGGCGGTGATCAGGAGACCTTTTTGGTGGTCGGTATGGGTGGACACGCGGGCAATCTCGCAAAGCAGTCATGAAGAGGCGCGCACGGCCATGCCACGGTCCTCCCAGCCTGAGGGGCCGAAAGACCAGCGTTCCTCCTCATTGAGACAGTCTAAGGGTGAAGCGTAGGGCGGATCAGCGACTGACCGCTTCGTGGTCGTAGCGTTCCCAGCCTTTCGGGCCGAGATGCTCCTGCGGCATGAAGCGCATCTTATAGTTCATCTTGCGCGAGCCGTTGACCCAGTAGCCGAGATAGACGTGGGGCAGGCCCATCGCCTTCGCGCGGGCGATGTGGTCGAGGATCATGAAGGTGCCGAGCGAGCGGTCCTCGAGGTCGGGATTGAAGTAGGAATAGACCATCGACAGGCCGTCCGCCATCTTGTCGGTGAGCGCAACAGCGATCAGTTCGCCCTGGCCTTTGCCGGTTATGAAGGTATCGGGGCCACGACGCCGGTATTCGATGATCTTGGTGTCGACATGCGTGTCTTCCACCATCATCGCATAGTCGAGTACGGTCATGTCCGACATGCCGCCACGGCGATGGCGGGCGTCGAGATAGCTGCGGAAGAGCGAGTATTGCTCGGTCGAGGGCTGCGCGTCATGCATGGCGCCGACGAGATCGGCATTGTGCTGGATGACGCGGCGCATGTTGCGGCTGGGATCGAATTCCTGCGCCAGGATGCGCACCGACACGCAGGCGCGACAAGACTCGCAAGCTGGGCGGTAGGCGATGTTCTGCGAGCGCCGAAAGCCGCCTTGGGTGAGCAGGTCGTTCATCTCAGGCGCCTTGTCGCCGACAAGGTGCGTGAACACCTTGCGCTCGAACTGTCCCTCCAGATAGGGACACGGGGACGGCGCGGTCAGGAAGAACTGCGGCGACTGGGTCGGATGCTGCGTCATCTAAATCTTGGAAACGCTCCTGCGAATCGCCCTACCTTTGGCCCGGCCAGCGAAAAATTCAACAGGATTGTGCGGGCGCGGCGGCCGAAGCCTGTTCATATTTGGGCACAGGCGGCGCAGCGGTTCTATGGACGCGACCCTGGACACCGTCAGATGTCGGTGCGGGTAACCACGGTGCCGAGCAAAAGGTCGTGCAGCGTGCGCTTGCGGTCGGAAAACAGCGTGACCAGCAGCACCAGCGGCGTCAGGATGACGTTGCCGGCCCAGAACAGAACGGAATGCACCACCGCCGTCATGCCGTCGATACGCCTGCCGTCGAGCTTCTCCAGGCGGATGCCCATGATCTTCATGCCGGTCGTCGCCTGGTCGCGGCTGCCCAGCGTGTTCCAGATGTAGAGGATGGCGACCATCGGCACCAGCACCGAAAACAGCGCCCAGCCGAGGCCGAAGGTCAAAAGCCCGAGAATGGCCACCAGTATGGCAAATGGAATGGTCAGCAGCGCGACGAAGAAATAGTCGAGCAGGAAGGCAAAGATCCGCCTTGTCCGCACCCCGCGATAGGCGCGGGTGTCCTCGAACCTGGTCGTAATGATCTCACCATCCAAAACGCGTGCGTTCATGTCCGTTCCTCGATCGCTGCATCCGCATAAGGATGCTTGCCGCATTCTCAAATGGTGAGAGTGGCCCGGAATTCAAGGAACGTGCCCGCGGGCGGGCGGTGTGATCTCAGAAAATGCCGGGACAGAGCCTGTAGCGAACCCGCCCGAGATAGTCGCGATATTCCTCCGTCAGCGCCAGGATGCGTTCCTCGCGCAGGATGCGATGCACCTGGAACATGGTGATGATCGCATAGACGGTGAAATTGTAGAACGGGAAGAAGCTCGACAGCAGGAACAGGATGTGTCCCGCCAGGTAGCCGGCATAGATCGGATGCCGCACGTAGCGGTAGACCCCGCCGGTGACCACGCCCCGATCGGCGGGCAGGATGGCGAAGGAGCGGCCGAGCGACATTTTCCCCCAGATCACCAGCCACAGGGCCAGGACCTGCAGTGGTGCCGCGATGAACATCGGAATGATGGCGGTGCCCTCCTGAGCGAGACGAAGCCCGAGCCAAAACCCGGGGTCACCGCGATAAAGACCGGTGAAAGGGCTCCAGTCGCGCACCAGCGGCCGCTGCGCCAAAAGCAGCCAGGCGAAGGTAAGCGTCTCGGAGATCGTCAGCAGCAGGACGTTGAGGCGGCCCGGATGACGTTGTTCACACCGCGATAGACGAAGATCGCGGCAACGAGCAGCGCGATGAATCGAAACAGGCCTTACGCAGATCCACGAAGACCGGGTGGGCCTGTAGGTCGGACAGGAATCCTGTCGCTGTGCCAGGCAAGGTATCGCTTTTTGACATCAACACTCAGCCACCCCATCCCTCGATCTTGACCGTTGCACTTAAGCGTTGCCGCCGGGTTAAGTTTCACGGCGCACACGGTCGAGTCCTCGAAATTTCCGCGACAGGCGGGCGCGATAGGCAGTTGAATGTGACGCCGCCGCCAGTTTAGCTTGCTGCGGTGCACAAGGGGACGGGAACATGGACTATGACATGCTGGTCATCGGCAGCGGTCCTTCGGGACGCCGCGCCGCCGTGCAATCGGCCAAGCTGGGCAAGTCGGTCCTGGTGGTCGACCGGGGCAGGCGTCTGGGCGGCGTCTCGGTGCATACCGGCACCATCCCGTCGAAGACGTTGCGCGAGACCGTGCTCAATCTCTCGGGCTGGCGCGAGCGCGGCTTCTATGGGCGCGGCTACCGGGTGAAGCAGGACATTTCGATCGGCGATCTGGTCGAACGGCTGCACAAGACCCTCGACCATGAGGTCGAGGTGTTGCAGCACCAGTTCATGCGCAACACCGTGAGGAGCGCGCGCGCCGCGGTTAAATTCCTCACGCCGAACAAGGCCAGCCTGACCGCCGACAATGGCGATTACAGCGAGATTGGCTTTGCCAACGCGCTGATTGCCGTCGGCACCCGGCCGCACCGGCCGGCCGACGTGCCCTTCGACAGGAAGCGGATCTTCGACAGCGACGAGATGCTGGAACTCCACCACCTGCCGCGCACGCTGACGGTGATCGGCGCCGGCGTTATCGGCGTCGAATATGCCACCATCTTTTCGGCGCTCGACGTGCCGGTGACCTTGGTCGAGCCGCGCAACTCCATCCTGGATTTCATCGACCGCGAGATCGTCGACGACTTCATTCACCAGATGCGCGACCGCGGCATGACCATCCGGCTCGGCAGTCCGGTCAAGGAGATCGCCTCCAAACCCGACTATGCCGAGGTGACGCTCGCCGACGGCCGCACCATCCGCTCCGAGATGGTGCTTTACGCCGCCGGCCGCACCGGCAACATCGCCAGCCTCGGCCTCGACGCGGTCGGCATCGAGGCCGACGCCCGGGGCCGGGTGAAGGTCGATCCGCAGACCTTCCAGACCAGCGTGCCCAACATCTACGCGGCCGGCGACGTCATCGGCTTCCCGAGCCTTGCCTCGACCTCGATGGAGCAGGGCCGGGTGGCGGCATGCCACGCCTTCGGAGTCAACTTGCCACCGCCGCCGGAGAGCTTTCCCTATGGCATCTACGCCGTGCCGGAGATCTCGACGGTCGGCTTGTCGGAGGAGCAGGTGCGCGAGAGCGGCGATGCTTATGAGGTTGGCCTGGCGCGTTTTCGCGAGACATCGCGCGGTCATATCATGGGCGTCTCAAGCGGTTTCCTGAAGCTGTTGTTCTCTGTCGAGACGCGCCGCTTGCTTGGCGCCCACATCGTCGGCGAGGGCGCCACCGAGCTCATTCATATCGGACAGGCGGTGATCAATCTCGGCGGCACGGTCGACTTCTTCGTCAACAACACCTTCAACTATCCGACGCTGGCGGAAGCCTACAAGATCGCGGGCCTGGATGCCTGGAACCGGATGGGACGGGGGTAGAATTCCTCAGGCCGCCATGGGCCGCGCCTGCCGTCTAAAGGCAGCATTGCACGGCTTGCGGGCGCGGTCAGTTCGCCGGCATGGGAGCTGCCAGCCACTGCCGCGCGATCGCGGCGTCGGCGTCGCCGAATTCATGGCCCGAGGCGACGATGCGCGCGTCGACCTCGGCGCCGCGCTCGCTGAACAGCGTCACCAGAGCCGGGGCGAACGGGCCGTAGGTCTGGTCGGCAGCGCCGGCGATGATCAGCACACGCGTTCCGCCGAGATCGGTCATCGGCGAAGTGTCGAGCACCGGCATCGCTCGTAGAAGCGCCGCCTGCCGGACCAGGCCGGGATGGAGCAGCGTCAGGCTGGAGACGACGTTGGCGCCGTTCGAATAACCAAGGAAGGTCGCGCGCCGCAGGTCGAGGCCATGGCGCTCCGATGCCGCCACGGCGAATTCGGCATAGGCGGCGGTCTCCTTGCGGATGCTGGTCTGTTCGAAACTTGTCGGCGTGATTCGCTCGAACCAGCGGAAGCCGTCGTCCTGAGGAATGCGTCCACGCGCGGCAACCAGCGTCGCGTCAGGTGCAATCTTCCGTGCAAGCGGGATGAGCGTCGTTTCGTCCACACCCGATCCGTGCAGCACAAAAAGGCATTTGCCGGTCGACCTTGCGGGCGTCACCACGCGGTAGCGAAAGCCTAGATCGCCGTACAGGATACTGTTTTCGTCACTATATTCGGACACGCTCATATCCATTTGATTCCATGAGAGATTCGTTGATTTGCCGGCTTCAAAACGGAATATTTTCGCGCTCCGCGAAAGTTGATTGAACCAGGCGCATTTCAGTCCGTTTCAGCGCCGATACACCTCCCGCGGGAGGAATCGAAGCGGTGCGCCCCGGGGGTCGCATTGCTGGCTATGAACAACCAGCTTTGAGGCCTTTTGTCGATGACCACCCCTGTTTCCAACGAACGCGACAAGCGTATCGGAGAGCGTGACACACGTATCGACGTGCTGCGCGCGCTGGCGCTGCTCACCATCTTCGTCGACCACGTGCCGGGCACGGTCTTCGAGAATTGGACCTACAAGAATTTCGGCTTTTCCGACGCGGCCGAAGCCTTCGTGCTGATCTCCGGCATCTCGGTGGCGCTGGCCTACGGCACGAAGTTCAAGCCGGGCGGCCGCCTGCTCGCGACCCTGAAGATGTGGCGGCGCGCCGGCGTGCTCTACATCGCCCACATCGTCATCACGATGGTGGTGATCGCGCTGTTTTGCGCCGCCGCGCTGTTCGCGCACCGGCCGGAAATGCTGACCATGATCAACATCGAGCCCATGATGAAGAACACGCCGCAGGTGCTGCTCGGCATCGTCACGCTCGGCCACCAGCTCGGCTACAACAACATCTTGCCGGTCTATGCGGCGCTGCTTCTGGCGGCGCCGGCTTTCGTGCTGTTCGTCAGCTATCGGCCGGTGACGGCGCTGATCGTGTCAGGCCTGCTCTGGCTCGTCGCCGGCATCTGGCAGATCGCGCCGCCAAACTACCCGGAGCCTGGCCTCTGGTTCCTCAACCCGCTGTCCTGGCAGTTCCTCTTCAACATCGGCCTTGCCGCCATGCTGCATGTGAAGCGGGGCGGGCGAATCCCGATCAATCCGTGGCTGCTTGGCGCCGCGGGCATCTACGTGGTTGGCGCGGCGATCTGGGTGCACAGCCCGCTCTGGGGCCGGATCACCTGGTTCAATCTGCCGGTGGTGATCGGCGGCTTCGACAAGACCTTCCTGTCGCTGCCGCGGCTGTTGCACATTTTGTCGGTCAGCTACCTGATGGTCGCGTTGCCGGCTGTCTCCAACCTCTTCCGCGTCAGGCCCGACAATCCGCTGGCCATTCTGGGCAAGCGCTCGCTGCCGGTGTTCATCGCCGGCACGCTGCTTGCGATGGCGGCGCAGGTGCTGAAGCTGATCAACCCGGGCGGCCCGGCCTACGATACGCTGCTGATCGCGGCCGGCATCGCCATGCAGTTCGCGCTTGCGCTTTACCTTGAATGGCTTGCCGGTCTCGGGCCGTCCCGCGCCAAGGAAGCGCGTGGGGAGGCTCCAAACAGGCCGTTCGGCGCGCAGCCGGTGCCGGCAAGGGCGGGAGGATACTGAAGAAGCAATTTCAGGAGAAGTGCGGAGCGGTTTTCCGCTCGCAGTTGCGCGACGCCGCAAGAGCGCTCAGCCTGTGCGGGCCGGGCCGGTCGAGGCTCTGACGATCAGTTCGACACCCATCGTCTCGCGCCGCACCGTACCGTCATGATCGAGGATCATACGCGCGGCGCGGCGGCCGATCTCGGTGATCGGCTGGGCGATCGTGGTCAGCGCGGGCGTGCACAGCGCGCCGTCCGGCACGCCGTCGAAACCGACGATGGAGACGTCGCCGGGGATGTCCAGGCCTCGCGCTTTCAGCCAGTCGATGGCGATCAGCGCCATACGGTCCGACATCGCCAGGATGGCGGTTGGCGGTTCGTCCTTGGCGAAGATCGCCTCGAGGCCGGCCCTGGTGCTCTTTTCCTCATTCTCGGTCTCGTAGACCGGGATTTTCGTCGTATCGATGCCGAAGCGGGCAAGCTCCTCGAAATAGCCGGCAAGGCGGTCGCGTGTTCCGGTGTAGAGCGCGCCGCGCACGATGTCCGGAGTGGCGAAGCCGGTGCGGTTATCTGCGAAGGCCAGCGACAGCACCGCGAACCGGCGATGGCCGAGTTCGGCCAGATGGCGCGCCGCGAGCCTTGCGCCGGCGACATTGTCGACGCCGATGGCGGAGACGGTCTCGTCTTGGAAGCCGAGCTCCAGCGCCACGAAGGGCAGCCTTCGCTCGCGCGTCAGGTCGACAAGGCGCGAGCCGCCCTCGATGCAGAACAGGATGAAGCCGTCGACAAGGGCGCTCTGGATATTCCAGGCAAGCTTCTCCTGGTTGGCGGCCGACACCAGCGCGATGCCCGCGCCGGTGGCGTCGCAGGCTTCTGAGATGCCGCCCATCATGACGCGGGCGAAAGGATCGTCGAAGAAGTAGGAGAGGGGTTCGGTGGTGGCGACGCCGATGGCATTGACCTTGCCGGCGCGCAGCAACCGGCCTTTCGGGTCCGGGCCGGCGTAACCCATCTGCTCCGCCACCGCCTTGACCCGTTCGCGCACTTCGGCGCGCACGATCTCGGGCCGGCTGAAGACATTGGAAGCCGTACCATGCGAGACGCCGGCGGCCTTGGCGATGTCGGCCAGCCTGATCGGTCTTGCCTGGCCTTCGAGGAGTGATGCCATGTCGTTCCTCCGAATCCGGTCACGGCACGAACATGACCGCTGAATTGCTGCCGGTCATCTAACATTTTTGTTGGATCGATTCAAATTTCAGTTGACGGCGGGCAAATGAGGTCTATTATTTGAATCGATCCAAGTTCCATGCTCCATGGCGGAGCGAATTTCGACAGGAGGGATGCCATGCATCCGGTGAGCTATTTGTTCGAGGACATCTACCGCAACGACTGGGGCATCGCTTCGGCCGCTGTCAGCGAGAAGCGGCGAGGCAGGTCGAGTCCCTGGCGCCGCAAGCCGCGCTTCCTCGTGGAGCGTAAGCGCGGCTGAGTCGCAGCCATTTTTCGCACCCTTACATTGGATCGATTCAAATCCAAGGAGAAGCAATCATGCATCCGATTGGTCATCTGTTTCAGGACATCTACCGCAACTATTGGGGCATCACGCCCGGGACCGAGCAGCCTGAGCGGACCCGCCGTGACGAGCTGCCTGCGCGCGAGCGCAAGCGGCGAGCCGGCCGAAAATAGGCGCTGAGAAATAGCCTAATGCCGGGGGCGCCACAGCGCCGAGACGGCGATCGCCGCCCAGCCGGCGATCAGCAAGGTGCCGCCGATCGGCGCCGACATCGGGAACAGCCGCGAGCCGAGAAAGTCGCGGGCGAGCAGGTCGCCGCAGAACAGCAGCAGGCCCGCGAGCATGGCGAGGCTGGCGATCCTGAGGCAACGGCTGCCGCCGGCAAGGCCGATGACGAGAAAAGCCGGCGCATGCATCAGGAGGAAATTGGCGGCAGTGCCGGTAAAGGCGCCGCCGCGATGCGCGGCGGCGGCCGACAACGCCACGCCCGCCGCGCCGACGAGGCCGGCCGCCAGCACGAGGACGCGGCTTCCGCTGTCTGATGCTTGCCCGGTGAGGCTCATCCTGGATGCTCCATGGCGGTTGGGCGGAAGGCCGATCAAGACTCGCCAGCCTCGATCAGCATATGCCGCGCCCGCCTCGATTGGACAATCCAGTTGTATGCAGCACCCAGCGCCATCAGCACCGCTGTGCCCAGAAACACCGAGCGCATGCCGAAATGGCCCCCGACGAAGCCGCCCGACAGCGGCCCCGCGACCTGGCCGACATATTGCGCAGAGATCGCCAGGCCAAGCACGTTGCCGCCGATCCCGTCGGGGATGTTGTGGCGGATGACGCTGGTGATGCAGGGCAAGAGGCCACCCAGCGCCAGGCCCATCAGGAAGCGCAGGCCGATTAATTGCCAGCCATTGGTGACGAAGGCTTGCGGAATAAGCAGCAAGGCCGAGATGGCAAGGGCGCCGACCACGACGTTCCAGTGGCCGACGTGGTCGGCGAGCTTGCCCAGCCAGGACGAGGACAGGATGGTGCCGAGCGCGGCCGCCGACATGACGCCGCCGGCGACTATGGTCACCTTGCTCTGGTCCTCGACGAGCTGCTGCACGTAGACGGTGATGATCGGCTCGATCGACATGGTGGCGAAGGCGAGCAGCATCCCCGTAGCCAGCATGGCGACGATCGGCCGCTTATCGGGGATCTGCGACCAGCCGCTTTTCGGCTTCGCCGCCGAGGCGGGCTTGGGCGCCGGCGGATTCTCCTTGATCAGGAAAGTCGTCGCCAGAAACGCCAGGAAGATGACCGCGCCGGAGAGCAGGAAAGTCGCGCGGATACCGATCAGCGGCGGCAGCAGGCCACCCAGCAGCGGCCCGACCAGCGAGCCGGCGGTGATGCCCGCCGCCAGCACGCCCAGCGCCCAGCCCGAGCGCTCCTTCGGCGTCTGCATCGCCACCAGGATCGTCGAGCCCGACGAATAGCCGCCTGCAAAGCCGATCAGCAGCCGCAGCAGCACCAGTTGCCACACGCTCTGGACCATGCCGGTCAGCGACATGCAGATCGCCATGCCGAAAGACGCGCGCACCAGCATCAGCCTGCGGCCGTAGCGGTCGCCCAGCCGGCCCCACAAGGGCGCCACCAGCGCGGCCGCGAAGAAGGTCGCGCCATAAGCGATGCCCGACCACTGCACGATCGCCGCGTGGCCTTCGGCGCCAAGCTGCTCGACGTAGAGCGGCAGGAACGGAAGCAGCAGCGTCATGGCGATGAGCGTGCTGAACGAGCCGGCGAAGCAGACAGCCAAGTTGCGTCGCCAATGGATGTTGAAGCCGCTCTGTCCGGATTCGTTGGGCGTCATGTCACACGTGCCAATGCTGGGGGTTGTTGCGGATACCAATTTGGGATACCAGGCTGGTATCCGTCATGAACCTGGCATTTGCCGCTGTCAATGGGGCTTTGAAGATCGGACCGACAATGTCGCAGATGCAGAATGTCGAAAGGCAGCTTCGCGAGATGATCCTCGGCCTGGAGATCGGCCCGGGCGAACGTTTGACCGAGCGTTGGATCGAGAGCCGGTTCGGCGCTTCGCGCACGCCGGTGCGGGCGGCGCTTCTGCGCCTGGAAACGGAAGGTCTGATCGGCCGCGACGGCCGCGGCTGGACTGTCGCGCCGATCAACCTCGCGGAGCTCGGACAGATCGCCGTCTACCGCGAGGCGGTCGAGGTCGCGGCGGTTCGCCTGACGGCGGCGCTCGAAGACCGTGGCGGCATCGAGTTGATCGCCGCGATGCTCGATTCTTGCGATGCCGAGACGCCGCGCGAGGAGTGGCATCGCGTCGGCCTGGATTTCCACATCGAGCTCGCAAGGCTTTCCGGCAACGAGTTTTTATTGAGAGCCGTACGCGATGCGATGACGAGGCTGTCGCGGGCCCGTTGGCTGGAGGTGCGGGATGAAAAGGCGCTCGGCCGCGCCTGGGCCGAACACCACGCCATCCTCGCCGCCGTTAGGAGCGGCGACGCCGAGCAAGCGGCTCAGCTGCTTTCCGCTCACATCGCCGGCAGCCGCGATCGGCTGGTCACCTCGCTGCATGACGATCGGCGCGGTCTGCGCGCAAGAGGGTTCGCGGTCGTCGCAGCTTAAAGTCTTCTGGGACCATTCGCATTAGCGGCTTGCAACATGGCCGGGAGAATGCTGTAGGAGACGAGGGGGATGAAGGCTGACTACCATTGACCATCTTGTTGAACTCGCGGACGCATGGCCTCACTCGCACGAACCGCCGCAAAGCTGTTCTACTACGCGCGCAATTTCGCGCGTGACCGCGCACCGCAGTCCCTGTTCCGCGACCGCCTGGCCAGCCGGCTCGAGCAAGCGAGGCTTTCAGGCAAGACTGTCCGCGAGCGTCTGAACTACTACAATAAGCTGGAACAGCCGTTCGCGCCCAGTCCAGACGCCGTGGCCGTCGGCAAGCTGCCGACCGCGTCCAGCATGTATTATTACGACCTCAAGGAATTCGCCCGCTATTTCGATCCCGGCCTGCTGATCGATTTCGAATTCGGCGATGTTGTCGGCGTCCCGGAGATTCCGAGGATCGTCAAGGACCGGCCCATCGGCGACGACAACGCCAATGGCGTGCTGATGAAGCTGAACAAGTTCCGCCACTTCTACATGCCACCCGACAGCCTGCCTTTCGCCGACAAGCGCCCGATGGTGGTGTGGCGCGGTCACCTCAACAATCCGCTTCGCACCCGCTTCGTGGAAAAGGCCGCCAGCCTGCCGATCTGCGATGCGGGGTCCCACAGGGCCGACGCGCCGGATGGATACCGCAAGCCGTTCCTGAACATCGAGCAGCAGCGGCAGTATCGCTACATCGTCTCGCTCGAAGGCAATGACGTTGCGACGAACCTGAAATGGATCATGAGCTCCAATTCGCTCTGCCTGATGCCGGAGCCGACCTACGAAACCTGGTTTGCGGAAGCCAAGGTTGAGCCCAATATCCATTACGTGCCGCTCGAGCCTGATTTCTCCGACCTTGTCGACAAGGTGGCCCATTTCGAAAAACATCCCGCCGAGGCGGCGCGGATAACTGCCGCCGCCAACGCCTATTGCCGCCAATTCGGCAATGAACAGGACGAGCAGGCGATCTCGCTGCTCGTCCTCTATAAATATTTCGTGTTGAGCGGGCAGATAAAGCCCGATCCGGAAGTCTGGCGCTTTATCGCCGACTGACTGTTTTAGGCATGCGAGCGGTCGAGCACCTTGTCGGCCGGCCCGAACCGGTCCCTGGCGGTGAACTGCTGGTGCCAGTAGGGGTAAAGCACCGGCGGCCGGCTGACCGCGTCAAGTCGCTGGCGCTCCTCCTCGGAAAGCGACAGGCTGGCCGCGGCGAGGTTGTCCTTGAGCTGCGTCTCGTTGCGGGCGCCGATCACCAGCGAGCTTACGGCCGGCCGGCCGAGCAGCCAGGCCAGCGCCACCTGCGCCCCTGAAATGCCGCGCGCCTTGCCGATGTCGGAGAGCACGTCGACGATGCGCCATAGCCGGTCCTGGTCGCGGATCGGCGGTTCCTTCCAGCCGCCGAGCTGGCGCGCGGTCGGGCTGTCGCGATGGTATTTGCCGGAGAGCAGGCCGCCCGCCAGCGGACTCCAGACCAGCACGCCGAGGCCCTGGTCGACCGAGATCGGCAGCAATTCATACTCGGCCTCGCGCGCTTCCAGCGTGTAATGGATCTGCTGGGTGACGAAACGGGCCTGATGTCGGCTGTCGCTGACGGCAAGAGCCTTCATGACCTGCCAGCCCGACCAGTTGGAGCAGCCGATGTAACGGATCTTGCCCTGGTTGACCAAATTGTCGAGCGCCGCGATCGTCTCCTCAACCGGGGTGAGCCCGTCCCACTGGTGAACGAAATAGACGTCGATGACGTCGGTCCTGAGCCGCTTCAGGCTCTTTTCGCATTCGCGGATCAGATGGTGGCGCGACAGGCCCTCCTCGTTGGGACCGGTGCCGATGCGCATGCGCGCCTTGGACGCGATCAGCACGTCGTTCTTGCGCTTGCCGCCAAGCGCCTCGCCGATGATCTCCTCCGACAGCCCGTTGGAATAGACGTTGGCGGTGTCGATGAGGTTGATGCCAGCATCGATGCAGGTGTCGATGATGCGCCTGGCTTCCGAAAGATCAGAGTTGCCGACGGCGGCGAACGGGCCCGTGCCGCCGAAGGTCATGGTGCCGAGGGTCAATGTCGAAACCTTCAGGCCAGAACGGCCAAGTGTGCGGTATTCCATGTCGGGTCCTCGCGATTTTGTTTTGGAGAGGCGCCGTGGCGGGCGCGGGAAAGAGGCAAGGGGATTTGTAGGACAATTCCAGCCGCTTGTCGCCCCGCTATCGATACGGGCCGATCACATATCGTCTATATGCCCGGCTGTGGTCGCCTTGCAATAAAACCGTCATTGCGCCTCTGTATCTCAGTCGGCTTACGGAGTGGCGTGTCCGGGGCGGAGCCGCGGCGCATTCCGAAGCGATGATGGCTTGCAGGCGACGGAGCTGCGCGATGAATGAAGTGACACCGAATTCCGGGGCGAAGGACTGGCTGGAAGCCGAGCTCGAGGACACGCTCGACGAAGACTATGAGCTGGAGATTTCCGAACCGGCGCTCTCGCTCGAGATCGCCAAGATCTACAAGAAGTCGCATCCGCCTTCCATCGAGCGGATGACCTACTTTCGCGAGCTGCTGAGGCTCCAGTCCGAACTGATCAAGCTGCAGTCCTGGGTCGCCTACCACAAAAAGAAGCTGGTGGTGATCTTCGAAGGCCGCGATTCCGCCGGCAAGGGCGGCGTCATCAAGCGCATCACGCAGCGGCTCAACCCCCGCATCGCCCGCGTGGTGGCATTGCCGGCGCCGACCGAACGCGAAAAGTCGCAATGGTATTTCCAGCGCTACGTGCCGCATCTCCCCGCCGGCGGCGAGATCGTGCTGTTCGACCGCTCCTGGTACAACCGCTCCGGCGTCGAGCGGGTGATGGGATTTGCCAATGCGGATCAGGTCGAGGAGTTTTTCCGCGACGTGCCGGAATTCGAACGAATGCTGGTCCGCTCCGGCATCACGCTGGTGAAATACTGGTTCTCGATCACCGACGAGGAACAGCAGATGCGCTTTCTGATGCGCATCCACGACCCAATGAAGCAGTGGAAGCTGTCGCCGATGGACCTGCAGTCGCGCGTGCGCTGGGAGCAGTACACCAAGGCCAAGGAAGAGACCTTCGCCCGCACCAACATCAAGGAGGCGCCCTGGTTCATCGTCGAGGGCAACGACAAGAAGCGCGCGCGGCTGAACTGCATTGATCATCTGTTGCAGCAGGTGCCATATGAGGAGGTTCCGCACGAGGAGATCACGCTGCCGGAGCGCGTCTTCAACCCCTCCTACGAGCGCCAAGTGCTGCCGCGCGAGCTCTACGTGCCGCAGAAGTATTGAGGCGGTGAAGCTGCGATCTCCCCCCTCGTGGGGGAGATGCCCGGCAGGGCAGAGGGGGGCGCGAAGGATCTCAGCCTTTCGGTAGATAGCTTACGAAAGCGGACCGGCTATTGATTGAAGCGCTGGCGGGACAGCGCCCCCCTCTGGCCTGCCGGCCATCTCCCCCACGAGGGGGGAGATTACGCTCGTCACACCCGCCCGATCATCACATGCGTGGCGTCAGCGGTCGCCACCTGCCCGGTGCAGCGGTATCCCAGCTTCAGCATGTCGAGCCCGGCGAACAGATGCTCGCCCGAGCCCAGCAGGAGCGGCGAGACTGCCAGATGCATCTCGTCGATGAGCTTCTCCTGCAGATACTGCCGGACGGTCGAGACGCCGCCGCCGACGCGCACATCCTTGCCGCCGGCGGCCGCCTTCGCCTGTTCGAGCGCTGAGTGGACGCCGTCGGTGACGAAATAGAACGTCGTCCCGCCTTCCATCTCGATCGGCGCGCGCTTGTGATGCGTCAGAATAAAGGTCGGCACGTGGTAGGGCGGGTTGGGGCCCCACCAGCCTTTCCAGTTGTCGTCCGGCCATGGGCCACGGCTCGGCGCGAACATGTTGCGGCCGAGGATCCAGGCGCCGACATTCTCGAAGCTGCGCACCGCAAAATCGTCATCCGTATCGGTCGTTCCGCCTTCCTTGCCGATCATCTGGTGAAACGAGCGGGTCTTGATCATCCACTTGTGCAGATCTTCGCCGCCCACGCCGAGCGGGTTGTCGAGGCTCTGATCGGGACCGGCGCCGTAACCGTCCAGCGACAAGGTGAAAGCGTTGACGCGCAGCTTGGACATGATCCCTCTCCACAACCAATTGTCTTTTGCAAGCAGTTATCGAGTAGCGTAACCGATTGCGGATTGCAAACGGTTGTTGTCAGGTCGAGCGACTTCTTCTGCACGCTGGTGACGTCAACTGACTACGACCACAAAGAACCTGTCGCCAAGCGACAGATCGAAAGCTGACGGCTCCGCGTTGTTCGAAAGGCGGGCTTACCCCTTCAGCATCTCCGCCACGGTCGGCGCGAAATAGGTCAGCACGCCGTCGCAGCCGGCGCGCTTCAGCGAAAGCAGCGATTCCAGCATCGCCTTCTCGCCGTCGATCCAGCCATTGGCGGCCGCTGCCTTGATCATCGAATATTCGCCCGACACCTGATAGGCGAATGTCGGCATCTGCAGCTCGTCCTTCAGCCGGCGGATGATGTCGAGATAGGGCAGACCCGGCTTCACCATCAGCATGTCGGCGCCTTCGGCGAGGTCCTGCTCGGCCTCGCGCACCGCCTCGTCGGAATTGGCGTGGTCGATGTAATAGGTCTTCTTGTCGCCCTTGAGCAGGCCGGCGGTGCCGACCGCCTCGCGATAGGGGCCGTAGAAGGCGGAGGCGAACTTGGTCGCATAGGACATGATCGCCACGTCCTGGAACCCATTGGCGTCGAGCGCGTCGCGGATGGCGCCGATGCGGCCGTCCATCATGTCGGAAGGCGCAATGATGTCGGCGCCGGCGGCGGCCTGGATGACGGCCGCGGCCGCGACCTGCTCCACCGTCTCGTCATTGACGATGATGCCGTCGCGCAGGATGCCGTCATGGCCGTGGCTGGTGAACGGGTCGAGCGCGGCATCGGTGATGATGCCGATTTCCGGCACCGCGTCCTTGATGGCGCGCGTGGCGCGGTTGATGACATTGTCCGGGTCGAGGATGTGCGAGCCGGTCTGGTCGCGCAGCGCAAGCTCGACATTGGGGAAGGTGGCGATCGCCGGAATTCCGAGCTTGGCGGCGCGCTCGGCTTCCTTCACCGCGAGATCGATCGAGAGGCGATAGACGTCCGGCATGGCGGCGATCGGCTCGCGCGTGTTCTTGCCGTCGACGACGAAGATCGGCCAGATCAGGTCGTTGACCGAAAGCTGGTTCTCCTGCACCAGGCGGCGCGACCAGTCGGCCTTGCGCATGCGCCTGAGCCGGCGGCTGCCGGTGATCTCGTCGACGCTGCGCGCGCCGGCAGGCTTTGCGGGGGTGAATTTGTTCATGGCCGAAACTCTCTTTTGCGCCGGCTTTTACCACGCGTCTTGGCCGCTGACCAATGCGACACGATTGTGCCAGGGACGAAGCCCGTGGTTCCTCGCCCCCGCCAAGGCGGGGGAGAGGTGTCCGCGAAGCGGACGGAGAGGGGGCCATCGTAGGGCGGAAAGTCTTCCAATACGAGGGCCTTTGCCGACGGAACCGGCGCTCCCCTCTCCGTCTCGGCTTCGCCGAGCCACCTCTTCCCGCTCGCGCGGGGCGAGGAAATGCACTTACGGCTGCCCGTGCCCTGACAGTATCTGCGCCGCGCCCCTGATCGCGACCCGGAAGGCCTCGTCGAAGCTGACTCCGCGCGCCTGCCAGCGATAGATCTTGCCGCGATCGGCCAGCCGCCAGTCGGCGATCCAGCCGAGTTCCTCGTCGCTCCACACGATGCTGCCGGCGAGCGCCCGGGCCGTTCCCGCTTTCTTCGCCAGCCTGTCGAGCCTTGCCATATCGGCTTCGGAAATCGCCTTCTCATCGCGCCCGCCAAGCTGCCCGGCCTTTGGAAAGGTGACGCGCATCAGCATCGGACCAGCGGCATTGGCGAAGGATTCGCGCATCGCGTCGCCGCGCTGCTCGTCTTGGGTCAGCACGAAATGCCGCGCGCCCTGCTCGGCGGTCATGAAGACGGCGATCGGCGGCCGCTCGCCGGACCAGGGCCTGCTGCCGAGCTGCGCCAGCAGCTTGTCGACCACAGCCGGCTTGTAGAGGCAGGTCAGATCGTGCGGCCGGTCATGCGTGCCTTGCTCGTCATGGATCGGAATGCCTTCGAGCCGGTCGTGGTAGCGGAAGGACTGGACGAAATCGGCCGCCTTCTCGCGCAGCGCCAGCATCTGCGTCTTCTGCGTCAGCCGCTGATCGCCCGAGACCTTGACCAGCACCTTGTCGAGGCAATCCTTGAAACCGATCTGCCGGTTCTCGTCTCCGGTGCCGGTGACGATCGTTTGCGCTTGGTAAAGCTCGGAGGGCGTCGCAGCACGGACGGGCACCCCAAGGCACAGGAGACCGACCAATCCAAGCACGAAGCGGGAAATTCCAGGCATGTCGATCTGCTCGAAAACCAGTCGGGTGCGGGCATAGTGCTTTGCCGGTTACCTAACATCTGGCGCGGCCGCCCGCCAGCACAAGGACCGCCGCCCGGAACCGCTACCATTGACGTGTCCCGATGCCCCCTTTAGCACTTCTCCCCCGCGGGCGGAGAGAGGGATTCCTGGTGGTCGATTTTGGCGGAGGCGACGAGATCCGCTTCGAGCGGCTGGGCAGAGCGGGCGTGGTCACGTTGACCCGGCCGAAGGCGCTCAACGCCGTCACCCACAACATGGTTAAGGCGCTCGGCAAGGCGCTCGACGCCTGGGAAGAGGATCCGGGCATCGGCGTCGTTGTCGTCAAGGCCGAGGGCAGGGCGTTTTCCGCCGGCGGCGATATCCTGCACATCTATGAGGCCGGCCGCGCCGGCAAGCCGCCGGTCGACTTCTTCGCCGACGAGTATCGGTTGAACGCCCACATCGCGCGTTTCAAGAAACCTTATGTCGCGCTGATCGACGGCATCGTCATGGGCGGCGGCGTGGGCATTTCTTTCCATGGCTCGCATCGCGTCCTGACCGAAAACGCGCATTTCGCCATGCCGGAGGTCGGCATCGGCTTTTTCCCCGATGTCGGCGGCAGCCATTTGCTGCCGGATCTCGGCGGTTCGTTCGGCATGTATCTCGGGCTGACCGGAAACCGCATCCGCTACGGCGACGCGCTGTGGTCGGGTCTCGCCACCCATACCATCAGGGCCGAGGACCAGGCGGGCCTGCTCGACGAGCTGGCGACGAGCGGCGACGCCAATGCGGAATTGCGCGATTTCTTCGTGCCCGCCAAACGCGAGACGGAGCGGCAGGACCTGGAGGCGATCGCGCGCCATTTTTCGCAGAGCTCGCTCACCGGCATCATCGACAGTCTGGAGCGGGCAGGGGCCGACTATGCCTTTGCCGCAAAGACCCTGGCGACGCTGAAGAGCCGCTCGCCGACCAGCCTCAACGTTGCCTGGCGCCAGATCAGCACGGGATCGACGCTGTCGATGGACGAATGCATGAAGATGGAATTCCGCATCCTCAACCGCATGCTGGCCGGCCACGATTTCTACGAAGGCATCCGCGCCGCCATCATCGACAAGGGCGCGACGCCTCAGTGGCGGCCGGCGAGCCTGGACGAGGTCAGCGCCACCGACATCGACGCCTATTTCGCGCCGCTCGGGGACAAGGAACTCGTCCTGTGAGCGAAGTCACCTCCAGGCGCGTGGTGCTGCAGCCCTCGGCCACCGAGGTCATCTTCGCCTGGTTCCAGCGTGTGATCGCCGGCTACTGCCTCTTGTTCGGCATCCTCTACTGGATCCGCCTGATCGGCATCTATCCGGGAGAATTGTGGCGCTTCGACCTGATGCCGGTGCATTGGCAGGTGGCGGCGACGACGCTTGCCGTCTTTTTCCCTTTCGCCGCGGCTGGGCTTTGGATGCTGGCGTCCTGGGGGCCGGTGATCTGGTTCATCTGCGCGGTGACCGAGACGGTGATGTATGCCGGCTTCCCCAACCTTTTCGGTCATCGCCTGCTGATCGTGATCTCGCATGCCTGCGTGGCCTTGCTCTACATCGTCTTCCGGGTGACCATCTGGCTGCAGAAGCGCCAGCTCCGCCAATAGGCCGAGGGGCTGGTTTTCCGGGCCGATTTCGCGGCCCGTTTTCACCCGAAATCCGTTGGCTAAATCTTTACGTTAATTGTTCTTGCTCGGGTGACCGATCGTTAAGCGTCTTCCGAAACCTCTTACCGGTAAGCTCTTGTTAGCCCTGGCGTTTAAGTCGAATTTTATGAGTATTCGATAGTGTCGCGCTCAAGGTGAAAAACAAAAAATCACCAAGGCGACAAACGAGAGGCAAAGACAATGATCAATTCGCGTCCGGCGGCGAAGACCGCAAACGTATCCGACGATCGCCGCGAGGCTATCCGCTCGCTGTACATGGAATCGCTGCAGCTGGTGGAGCGTCTGCACCGCCGTCTGCTTGACGTGATCAAGGACGAGTTCGACCGCAACGGCCGTTCCGACATCAACGCCATCCAGGCGCTGCTGCTCTTCAACATCGGCAATTCCGAGCTGACCGCCGGCGAGCTGCGTTCGCGTGGCTACTATCTTGGCTCGAACGTCTCCTACAATCTGAAGAAGCTGGTCGACCTCGGCTTCATCAACCACCAGCGCTCGCGCATCGACCGCCGCTCGGTCCGCGTCTCGCTGACGCCGAAGGGCAACGAGGTGGCTGACGTCGTCGCCGGCCTCTACGAGCGCCACGTCGGCTCGATCGAAGCGGTCGGCGGCATCAACACCGACGAGTTCAAGCAGATGAACCGCGCCCTGCAGCGGCTCGACCGCTTCTGGAACGATACGATTGCATACCGGATGTAAGAGCTAAGCAACTGTTTCCGCTTGGTGATTACAGGGCATATTGGGCACGCAGAAGGATAACGGGGCGGTAAAATGCCTACCGGCGCGCTAGGTTGCGTGCCCACTGCGTGCCTTTCTTTATCGGCCATTCTGCACGGGCGGAGCAATGGCGGCAGGAGTAGCCGTAACCTCCCGGTCTATTTCCGCCTGGCGAAGAGCCGCCCTGATGCCCTTGTTGATGTGGACGACCTTCTGGCTCCGGAACATGATGACCGCTGGCGTCACATCGCAAATTGCTCATTTGTTCTGTTTGCGAAGGCGCTCGACCTCACCCTCAGCCACGGAAAATAAGCTATCGAGGTCGTCCATCGCGGGCGCGAGCCCATCCTCCGAAAACTCTCGGCGTAGAGCCCGGACCTGGGTCTTTGTGCGAGAAAGCGCTGCGTCCCGACGGTCCTCGCCGGGCGGATGCTCACCATTCACTTCTTCTACCATCCAGCTCGAGGCAAGTGTGAGGGATGCCCTGAAAACGTGACGCCCTGACCCATCCCGCACCTTCACCTGGAACGTTCGCCTGGGGCCATTGGGTAATTCCTCGCGAGCGATGTCCGGCAACACATCGACCGCCTGCTTGCTCACGTCTTCGAGCGACGAGCACTCGATGCCCGTGTCATCGCGCGTGAACTCATACCCATCGTGAATATCGAAATAGAACAACGGCATAGGTTGCCCCTCTGAGATATGCTTCAGACACTCTGAGCAACTTTCCGCCCAAAAAAATGTTCCTGGACGGTTTCTAGGCCAGGTACGTCAAATGTAATAGGCAGCCATCACCCAAACGCGTAAGGTTCAATCGTGGTCCGGTCTGTTATGGCGCACGGGCGATGGGAGGAATGCACTCTCGCCCTAGCCAGGAGTAGAGAGATGCAAAGGCACCTGCCGCCTAATGCCTTTTATCCAGAAGACCTCGACGTGCTGAAGCGCGTGTTTGACATGGTGTGCGCCGAGCGCGGATGCCAGCTGAGTTCCCCGGACGCCGAGGCGACCGCCTTGCTGCTGGTCAACATGTTCGAGAGCGGCCGGAGAACCGAAGAGGAGCTGCTTGAGGCGGTTCAGACGACGCAGGCATTCCGTAAGGCAAGTTAGAGCCTGCGAAGATTGAACCTGCTAAGATTCGCCAGCCTGTCCTAGCGCGAGCTGTCGCGTTCGCTGGTCAGCTTGGCCCTCTTGACCATTTTGGCAAAGTCCGCCTCCAGGAATTCAATCGCTTCTCTAGGTCGCGCCGTCTTTCCCGACGTATCCCGCCGATGCAAAAAAGCATCGCCCCCATTTCTTTCACCTTCTCGCATCATGCAAATCGCGGGCCAAGGCCACGTTGCCGCCATAATCGCGGGCAATGCGGGTGACGGGTGATGCTGCGGGCCTATGCCCTGCGCTCCTTGGAACCTGCGTGGCGGCAGCGCGTTTCTGGCGGCCGGTGAAGCGGGTCATGGTTGGCGAATTGTTAAGTTTGCCAATCCTAGAGTGCGGACAAAGCCGCCCGGCAAGCGATTGAGCGAGAGCGATCAACAAAGAATGTCTGCCATGAGAACCAGCCGCCGTTTCTTCCTTACCGGAGCCTCCGCGATCGCCGCCGCCATGGTCGCCGGCCAGGCCAGCGCACAAGACGTGATCGGGGACATCCTGAAGTCCTCGACGCGCGGCAATTGGGACGACCAGTTCGACGCCCGCGCCAACGACACCAACAAGGTCGCCTCGACGCTGCCGATCTTCAGCCAGCAGACGGTGGCCTTCACCGAGCAGGCCGTGGCGCAGTACCAGAACATCGTCGCCCAAGGCGGCTGGGAACAGGTTCCGGCAACCAAGAAACTGCAGCTCGGCGACGACGATCCGGACGTCGTGCCGCTGCGCAAGCGCCTGATGGTTTCGGGCGACTTGCCGCAGAGCGCCGGCATCTCGACGGCCTTCGATTCGTATGTCGACGCCGCGGTAAAGCGCTTCCAGCTCCGCCACGGCCTGCCGGCCGACGGCGCCATGGGCAAGTACACCTATACGGCAATGAACGTCTCGGCGCAGATCCGCCTCGGCCAGTTGCAGACCAACCTTCAGCGCCTGAAGGAAAAGGCCGGCACGCTCGGCAGCCGCTATGTGCTCGTCGACATTCCGGCGGCCCAGGTCGAGGCGGTCGAGAACGACCGCGTCGTGCTTCGCCATACCGCGATCGTCGGCAAGATCGACCGCCAGACGCCGATCGTGAACTCCAAGATCAACGAGATCATCGTCAATCCTTACTGGAACGCGCCGGTCTCGATCGTGCGCAAGGACATCATTCCGCTGATGCGGAAGGATCCCAACTACCTCAAGGACAGCCACATCCGACTGTTCGCGCCGGATGGCAGCGAGGTCGATCCGATGACCATCGACTGGTCGACGGATGATGCCGCGAAATACCGTTTCCGCCAGGATCCGGGCAACAACAACGCGATGGCCTCGGTCAAGATCAACTTCCCGAGCCCGGACGGCGTCTATATGCACGACACGCCGCAGCAGAGCCTGTTCGGGAAGCTGATGCGCTTCGACTCGTCGGGCTGCGTGCGCGTCCAGAACGTGCGCGACCTCGTCACCTGGATCCTGCGCGACACGCCCGGCTGGGACCGCCAGCATTTCGAGGCGGCGATCAAGACCGGCGAGAACACGCCGATCCAGGTCGTCAATCCGGTGCCGGTCCATTTCCTCTATCTGTCGGCCTGGTCGACCGCCCCCGGCGTCGTTCAGTTCCGCGACGACATCTACGCCCTCGATGGCGCCCAAGAGCTGCAGATCAGCTCGGCTCAGTAAGCAGCTGATATAACACGAAAAAAGGCCGCTCCAGCAGCGGCCCTTTTTTCGTTTGGGCAATGCGCGCCTAGAACAGCTGCTGGTTCACCAGCCGGGCGCATTTCGGCTCACTCAAATCTTCTGCAGCCGATCCGAAATCCACATTGCCTCGCGCGATCGGAGGGGCGTTGCTGGACGGCGCGCGTCCAATTGCCCATGGTCGGCCGAACCGCTGGAATCAAGCCATGGACGTCGCCGTCTTCATCCTCGTTGTGCTCGCCTTCGTCACCGTTTCGGGCGCGCTGGTTCGGCTGGTGCGCGTGCCGCTGCCTGTGCTGCAGATCGCCATCGGCGCGGCCCTTGCCTGGCCGGCAGGCGGCCTGCATGTCGAGATCGATCCGGAGCTTTTTCTCCTGGTGTTCATCCCGCCGCTTCTGTTCGGCGACGCCTTTTCGGCGCCGAAGCGTGAGCTGATGGCACTCCGCGGCCCGATCCTCGACCTTGCGCTCGGTCTGGTCTTCTTCACCATCGTCGGTTTCGGCTACGCCTTGCATTGGCTGGTGCCGAGCATTCCGCTGGCTGTCGCCTTCGCCCTGGCCGCCGTGCTGTCGCCGACCGACGCGGTCTCCGTGTCCTCGATCGTCGACCGCAATCTCGTCCCGGCGCGGCTGATGCACATATTGGAAGGCGAGTCGCTGCTCAACGACGCCTCCGGCCTGGTGATGTTCCGTTTCACGGTGGCGGCGACGCTGACCGGGAGCTTTTCGTTTGCCGCGGCTTCCATGAGTTTTGTCCTGGCTGTGGCGATCGGCATTCTCGCCGGTATCGCGGCGCTTTTCATTGCCGCGAAGTCGTTGCAGATGCTCAGCCGCATCACCAGCACACCGGCCGAAGCGCAGGTGCTGGTCATGGTCCTGCTGCCCTTCGTCGCCTATCTGATCGCCGAGCATTTCGGCGCTTCAGGCATCGTGGCGGCGGTCACGGCCGGGCTTTTGACCGGATATTCCGGCATCGTCCGCCACATGGCGGTTTCGGCACGCATCCAGACGATCTCGCTCTGGTCGATGCTGATCTTCATGTTCAACGGCTCGCTGTTCATCCTGCTCGGCCTGCAGCTGCCGGACATCATCCGCAAGGTACCGCCGGAACTGACCACCCAGCATTGGCTGTTCGAGCCGGCATTGACCGTGCTGTTGCTTACGCTCTGCCTCATCGGCCTGCGCTTCGTCTGGATATGGATCGGCGACATCGGCGCCGTGCTTGCCGCGCGGCTCGGCAAGCGCAAGGCGGAACCCTTTGGTTTTCGCGTCAGGCTTGCCGGCTCGATCGCCGGCGTGCGTGGCGCCGTGACGCTGGCCGGCATCCTGTCGCTGCCGCTCACCTTGCAGGACGGCACGCCCTTTCCAGCCCGCGACCTCGTGATCTTCCTCGCCGCCGGCGTCATCATCTGCTCACTGGCGATTGCCAGCCTTGCTTTGCCGGCGGTCGCGCGCGGTCTCGTCGAGCCCGGCGAGCAACCGGGCGCGGCTGAAGAGCGCAGGGCTCGCGTCGGAGCCGCCAACGCGGCCATCACCAGGATCGAGGGCCTCGCGGGTGACAGTAACGAAGGCGAGGCGGCTGAGATGAAGCTCGCCATCGCCGAGAGCGTCGCCTCCATCTACCGGCGGCGCATCTCGCTCTCCGACGGGGCCGAGGAAGCCCGCGCCGAGGCGCGCGAATCCGGCCGGATCGAGCTGGAGCTCAGGCTGGTCGGCATCGAGGCCGAGCGCGCCGAACTGCAGGCGATGCTGCGCCGCGGTGACATCAACGACCACACGGCGCGCAAGCTGTTGACCGAGATCACCTTCTCCGAAGCGATCCTCAAGGGCCGGGGACCGCAGGATTAGAACCAGGCGGCTTTGTCTTGGCGCAAACCGGCCAGCAAATTTCGCGCCGCAAACGTGGCGGCCCGAAAACAACTGTGTTAATGCGCGGCGACCTCGCAGACCTCCGGCCCCAAGGGAAAGCAAGCCATGTCAAATGCAGCGGCAGCCTCCAGCAAATTCGAGTCCTTCTTCGAGACCACGCTTGCCGACGCCGATCCGGAAATCTTCGGCGCCATCCGCAACGAGCTTCGCCGCCAGCGCCATGAGATCGAGCTGATCGCGTCGGAAAACATCGTGTCGCGCGCCGTGCTCGAAGCGCAGGGCTCGATCATGACCAACAAATATGCCGAAGGCTATCCGGGCAAGCGCTACTATGGCGGCTGCCAGTTCGTCGACGTGGCCGAGGAACTGGCCATCGAGCGCGCCAAGAAGCTGTTCGGCTGCAACTTCGCCAACGTCCAGCCGAATTCGGGCAGCCAGATGAACCAGGCCGTGTTTCTGGCGCTGCTCCAGCCCGGCGACACCTTCATGGGGCTCGATCTGAATTCGGGCGGCCATCTCACCCACGGCTCGCCGGTCAACATGAGCGGCAAATGGTTCAAGGTCGTGTCCTATGGCGTGCGCAAGGACGACCACCTGCTCGACATGGACGCGATCGAAAAGACCGCGCATGAAACGAAGCCGAAGCTTATCCTGGCCGGCGGCACCGCCTATTCGCGCATCTGGGACTGGAAGCGTTTCCGCGAGATCGCCGATTCGATCGGCGCTTATCTGATGGTCGACATGGCCCATATCGCCGGCCTCGTCGCCGGCGGCGTGCACCCGTCGCCGCTGCCCTATGCCCATGTCGTGACCACGACGACGCACAAATCGCTGCGCGGTCCGCGCGGCGGCATGATCCTGTGCAACGACGAGGAGATCGCCAAGAAGATGAACTCGGCGGTATTCCCGGGTCTACAGGGCGGTCCGCTGATGCATGTCATCGCCGCCAAGGCGGTGGCGCTCGGCGAGGCGCTGAAGCCGAGCTTCAAGACCTATGCCGAAAGCATCGTCGCCAACGCCAAGGCGCTGGCCTCCAGCCTGCAGGAGACCGGCCTCGACATCGTCTCGGGCGGCACCGACAACCATTTGATGCTGGTCGACCTGCGTCCGAAGAACGCCACCGGCAAGCGCGCGGAGGCGGCGCTCGGCCGCGCCAACATCACCTGCAACAAGAACGGCATTCCATTCGACCCGGAAAAGCCGTTCGTGACCTCGGGCGTGCGCCTCGGCACGCCGGCCGGCACCACGCGCGGCTTCGGCCAGGCCGAATTTCGCGAGATCGGCAAGCTGATCGCCGAGGTCCTGGACGGGCTGAAGGTGGCGAATTCCGACGAAGGCAATGCGGCGGTCGAGGCCGCGGTGAAGGCCAAGGTCACGGCGCTGACCGACCGCTTCCCGCTCTACCCCTACCTCGGTTGATCCTTCCGCCGGCTGTCAGCCTTCGGTTGACCGGATGCTGCGCGTCATCTTTTATCCTCGCGCTTCGCGCCGCTCCCTGATCGGGCGGCGCGGCTTACCGGAGACTTGATGATGCGCACTTTCCACCTCGCCGCCCTGGCCCTGTCAGGCTCGCTGACCGCCTTCGCCCTCTCCTGCGCAATTGCGCAGGAGCAGACGCAGTCCGCCCCCGACATGCCGGCCACCAAAACCTTCGGCAGGTGGACCACCATCATCGACACGCTCGACACAGGGCAGGATGCGCACAAGACCTGCGCCGCCTCGACGGCTTTCGTCGATGGCAATGGCAACGCCGGCTCCCTGACGCTGTCGATCTCGACCGGCGATGCGCTGCCGCCGGATGCCTATCCGGCCATCATGTTCATCATCGACAACAAGACGCTGCCGACCGGCGACAAGATCGCCGCGACTTTCGGCGACCCCGGCGTGAAGGTGGCCGCGACCGTAAGCTCCAACGCGGCCGCGGGCGGCCGTCCGAGCTGGACGGTCGACAACCAGGCCAAGACCAGCCTCGCCTTGCTGCGCGCCATGCGCAAGGTGACGTCGCTCGACGTGACCTTTGGCAAACAGCAGGTCACCAGCATCCCGATGGACGGCTTCGCCAAAGCCTATCGCAATCTCGGCACGTCCTGCGGGTTTTCGACCAAGGATGTCGCCCCCTGACACTTGCCGGCCGGCGGGGCGGGGGGCGCTGGCAATTATGCCCGCGCCTCGCTATCTCTGATACGAAGGCTCAGCGCTTTGCCATGGCGGCAAAACAGACTAAGCCTGCGGCATCCCGAGAATCGCCAACCGAAAGCTCCCTATGCGCTGCCCCTATTGCCAGTCCGAAGATACGCAGGTGAAGGATTCGCGTCCCGCCGAGGATGGCGCGGCGATCCGCAGGCGGCGGGTGTGCCCGGATTGCGGCGGCCGCTTCACCACCTTCGAGCGCGTCCAGCTGCGCGACCTCGTCGTCATCAAGAAGTCCGGTCGCAAGGTGCCTTTCGACCGCGACAAGCTGCTGCGCTCGGTCGAGATCGCCGTGCGCAAACGCAATGTCGACCCGGAGCGCATCGACCGCGCGGTCACCGGCATCGTGCGCCAGCTCGAAAGCTCCGGCGAGACCGAGATTGCTTCCGGCGAAGTCGGCCGCCTGGTCATGGAGGCGCTGAAATCGCTGGATGACGTCGCCTATGTTCGCTTCGCCTCGGTCTATCGCAATTTCCGCGAAGCCAAGGATTTTCACGAGCTGCTGGGCGAATTGAAGGGCGACGAGGAAAAGGCCGAAGAGGACGCCAGCTGATCATGGCAGGACCGCGACTGGACGAGGCCGCGCAGGCGGCGCTTGATCGCCGCTTCATGGCCGCGGCCATCAGGCTGTCGCGCCGCAATGCCGGCCGCACCTCGACCAATCCTTCCGTCGGCACCATCATCGTGCGCGACGACGGCGCCGGCCCGATGATCGTCGGCACCGGCGTGACCGCCGTGGGTGGGCGCCCGCATGCCGAGACAGAGGCGCTGTCCGAGGCCGGTGAATTGGCCCGAGGCGCCACCGCTTATGTGACATTGGAGCCTTGCGCTCATCACGGCCGCACGCCGCCTTGCGCCAACGCACTGGTCAATGCCGGCGTAGCACGCGTTGTTGGCGCTGCCAGCGATCCCGACCCGCGCGTCTCCGGCAAAGGCTACGCCATCCTGCGCGCCGCCGGTGTCGAGGTGGTGGAGAAGGTGCTGGCAGCCGAGGCTGCCGAGCAGATGGCCGGCTATCTCACTCGTTCTCTGAAGAAGCGCCCGGAAGTAACTCTGAAGCTTGCGCTTTCGAGCGACGGCAAGATCGGCCGCAAGGGCGCCGGCCAGGTCGCCATCACCGGCGAGATCGCGCGGCGCGATGTCTATCTGATGCGCGCCGAGTCCGACGCCATCCTGGTCGGCATCGGCACCGCGCTCGAGGACGATCCGGCGCTGACCGTGCGCCTGCCGGGACTGGAGAACCGCTCGCCGGCGCGCATCATCCTCGATCGGCAGATCCGGTTGCCGGAGACATCCAAGCTGGTGTCCGGCGTCGACCGCGTCCCGCTCTATGTCGCCTCGTGCCTCGAAGCCGACCCGCACCGGCGGGCCGCGCTCGAACGCGCCGGCGTGCGCTTCATCGGCACCGAAACCCATGACGGCGTCGTCGCCCTGCCGGAATTGCTGGAAGACCTTGCCGCGCTCGGCATGGCAAGCGTTTTGGTCGAAGGCGGCGCCAAGGTGGCCAAGGCCTTCCTCGAGGAAGACCTTGTCGACCGTATCGTCCTGTTCCAGGGGCCGGACGCCATTGGCGAAGACGGTATCGCATCGCCGATCGACGCCGACCATATCCCGGCCGGATTTCGCAAACTGCGCGACATGCGCTTCGGCGAGGACAGCTACGCCGAATGGGTAAGACCATGATCTCAAAAAGTGGAAACCGGTTTTTGGATCAGATCATGGTCAAAACGAAAGAAACTCTCTGATGTTTACGGGAATTGTGACTGACGTCGGTACGGTAGCCGCTGTGAAGCCGCTCGCCGAAGGCGTCGGCCTGCGCATCGACACGGCCTACGATCCGGAGACCATCGCGATTGGCGCCTCGATTTCCTGCGGCGGTGTCTGCCTTACCGTCACGGCGCTCCCCGAACATGGGTCGAACGCGCGCTGGTTCGAGGTGGAGGCCTGGGAGGAAGCGCTCAGGCTGACCACCGCGTCGAGCTGGAAATCCGGCACCCGGATCAATCTCGAACGGGCGCTGAAGATCGGCGACGAGCTCGGCGGCCACATCGTCTCCGGCCATGTCGACGGCACCGCCGAGATCGTCGAGCGCAAGGAGGAGGGCGACGCCGTACGCTTCACGCTGGAGGCACCGCGCCATCTGGCCAAATTCATTGCGCCCAAGGGCTCGGTCGCGCTCGACGGCACATCGCTCACCGTCAACAAGGTGGAAGGCACCCGCTTCGACGTTCTCCTGATCCAGCACTCGCTGAGCGTCACCACCTGGGGCGAGCGGCAGGCCGGCGACCGCGTCAACATCGAGATCGACACCATGGCTCGCTACGCCGCGCGCCTGGCGGAGGCTGCGAAAGAGGGGCTTTGAGGCAAGGCTCAAAGCTTTTCTCGACTTAATCAGATTCAATCACTATGATTAAACTTGATTGCGAGGTTATATGGACACCAAGGTCATCACCGCTCACGTTCCTTTGCCACTCGCCGAGAAAGTGGACCAACTTGCTGCGCGTTTGGAGCGTCCGCGCGGCTGGATCGTCAAACAAGCCCTTTCGGCTTGGGTCGATCTGGAGGAAGAGCGCCACAAGCTCACGCTTGAGGCACTAGCTGACGTGGACGCTGGTCGGGTTATAGACCACCAAGCGGTCCAAGCCTGGGCTGACAGCCTTGGAACTGAAAACCCATTGCCGGTGCCGCGTTGATGGAATTGAAGTGGACCAGCAAGGCATTGTCCGATCTGGTCAGGCTTCATGATTTTCTCGCGCCAGCTAATAGCCAAGCCGCTGCACGCGTGGTGCAGTCGCTCACCGCGGCGCCGAAACGGTTGATCGAATATCCGCGCATCGGTGAGAAACTGGAACAGTACGAGTCGCGTGAGGTGCGTCGCATTTTAGTAGGCAACTACGAAATTCGGTACGAAATCCAGAACACCACAATTTTGGTGCTGCGTCTGTGGCATGCCAGAGAGGATCGATAGGACGATCATCTCTGCCAATCTTCCGCTTGCGATCAACCCCGCTTCGGCCTAAGTCACCGGCAACCCCCCGGAGACTTTTATGGCAGGCACATCCCAACACGGCAAAGCGTTCATTCGCCCGAAGGCGAAGGCGCATCTGCTCATTGTCGAAGCGCGTTTTCACGACGATCTTGCCGACGCGCTTCTGGAAGGGGCGACAGCCGCGCTCGATGATGCCGGCGCCACCTATGACGTCGTGACCGTTCCCGGCTCGCTGGAGATACCGGCCGTCATCACCTTCGCGCTCGATGGCGCTGCCGAGGGCGGCACGCATTATGACGGCTTCGTCGCGCTCGGAACCATCATCCGCGGCGATACCTATCATTTCGACATCGTCGCCAATGAATCGAGCCGCGCGCTGATGGACCTTGCGGTGCAGGAGGCGATCGCGGTGGGCAACGGTATCCTGACCACCGAGAACGACGCGCAGGCATGGACGCGCGCGAAGAGGACCGAGGGCGACAAGGGTGGCTTCGCCGCGCGCGCGGCGCTGACCATGATCGCGCTCAAAGAGAAATTCGGAGCCCAATCGTGACCGAGCCTGCCTCGACCGGAGCGGTACGTCACGCCAACAAGCGCGGCGCCGCCCGCCTTGCTGCCGTTCAGGCGCTTTATCAGATGGATGTGGCCGGCAGCGGCGTCTTCGAGATCACGGCCGAATATGAGGCCTTCCGCCTCGGCAAGGAAGTCGATGGCGCGCTTTACCGCGAGGCGGACGCGCAATGGTTCCGCGCCATCCTGACCGGCGTCGTCGAGAACCAGAAGACCATCGACCCCGTCATCCGCCAGGCGCTGACCGAGGATTGGCCGCTGTCGCGGCTGGATTCGACGCTGCGCGCCATCCTGCGCGCCGGCGTCTACGAATTGATGAAGCGCGAAGACGTGCCGGTGGCCGTGATCGTGTCCGAATATGTCGACATCGCAAAAGCTTTTTACGAGGAAGACGAACCCAAGCTGGTGAATGCCGTTCTCGATCGCGTCTCGCGCCGGGTTCGCGGTGAGGGGCGCGGCAAGGACGCTTCGTGACGACCGCAACGGCCGCGGTCGCCGGGACCGGCAGGGAAGGGCGTCGCACAGCCGTCCTGCTTGCCGCCGCGCAGGCGATCGTCGGTTCGGCTGCTCCGATCGCCATTTCGCTCGGCGCGCTGGCCGGGCAATACCTACTCGGTCCCGACAAGTCGCTGGCGACCGCGCCGATCACCGGCTTCAATCTCGGCGTGGCGCTCGGAGCCTTGCCGGCCGCCGCCATCATCCGCAGCCTCGGCTATCGCGGCGGCTTCATGACCGGCACCGTGGTTACTGCGCTCGGCGGCCTGATCGCGACGCTAGCGCTCTTCCAGGCGAGCTTTTGGCTGTTTGCCTTCGGCCTTTGCGTGATCGGCGTCGGCGGCGCCTTCGTGCAGCAGTTTCGCTTCGCGGCCGCCGACAACGCGCCGCCCCAATTCAGGGCGCGCGCCATCTCCTTTGTGCTGGCGGGCGGCATCGTCACCGCCATCCTCGGACCGCAGATCGTCATTTACACCCGCGAACTGCTGGCCCCGGTCATGTTCGCGGGATCTTTCGCTTCGATCCTGCCACTTGCGGCGGTTGGCGCGCTTATCCTGTCGTTCCTGCGTGTGTCTTCAACGACCAACACCGTCACCGAAACCGCTGCAAGCGATGCCCGGCCGCTGGCTGAAATCGTCACTCAGCCGCGTTTCGTCGCAGCACTTTTCTGCACCGTCGGCAGCTACGCGCTGATGAGCTTCGTCATGACCGGCGCGCCGCTCGCCATGGTCGGCTGCGGCCTGTCGGAAGACGATGCGACGCTGGGCATTTCCTGGCACGTCATGGCCATGTTCGGGCCGAGCTTCTTCACCGGCTCGCTGATCCACCGCTTCGGCCCCGAACGCGTCCTGGCCGCTGGCCTCGTGCTTCTGATCGGCTGCGCCACGGTGGCGCTTTCCGGGCTGCACCTGTGGCAATTCTGGACGGCGCTGATCCTGCTCGGGCTTGGCTGGAACTTCGGCTTCATCGGCGCAACCACCATGGTCGCGGCCAGCTACCGCCCTTCCGAGAAGAGCAAGGTGCAGGGGTTCCACGACTTCGTCCTGTTCGGCTCCGTCACCTTCTCCTCCCTCATGTCAGGCGCGATCTACAACGCGTGGGGCTGGACGATGCTCAACTGGATCGTCTTCCCGGTCGTCGCGCTTTGCTTTGTCGCGCTCGGCACGTTGAAGATGATGGGCCTCCGCAAAGTCTGAGGAAGGTGCCAAAGGCCGTTCCGGCGACAAGTCCGAAACGGCCGGCGTCATGCATCAGGCGGGAGCACCTGCAGCACCCGCGCGATGAACATGTGGAACTCCTGCATGTAGTTGCGCAGGAATGTTTCGGTTGATTTCACAGTCACCTCTCCGTCGTCGGTGATCAATCCCGGGGTAAACTGGATATAGGCTTCGGGAGAGTTCATCTGGGGTGCGTTGCAGAAGCTGAGCACGCTGCGCAGGCTTTGCTGGGCGACGGCTGTCGCTATCGCGCCTGGCGAGGTTCCGATGACGGCGGTCGGTTTGCGGGCGAAAGCGTTCTTGCCGTAGGGCCTGCTCGCCCAGTCGATCGCGTTCTTCAGGCCGCCGGGGATCGAGCGGTTGTATTCCGGCGTGACGAAAAGCACTGCCTGGACGGACGCGATGGCCTTCTTGAACTCCAGGGCGACCGGCGGAAATTCGGCATCATAGTCGTAGCTGTAGAGCGGCAGGTCCTTGAAGGGGATTTCCGTCATTTCAAGTTCGGGCGGCGCCAGTTTGACGAGAGCCTTCGCAAGCTTGCGGTTGATGGAGCCCTTGGCGAGGCTGCCGATGAGATAGCCGACTTTATGCTTGGCCATGACACACTCCCTGTTTTTTGGCCGCCGACCCGCCCTTCTCTAATATCCCCAGAACAGGGCAGGCCACCAGCCGACCTTAGGTCGGCATTGCCATCTTTGAGGCGCGGCCAGGGCCTTCGTCCGGGCCGAACAAAATTATTGCGTGTATCCCCATAGTTATGAAACCGTATGCCCCGACTGGCCGTTGACCCCGTGCTCATATGCGGCCACCGATCAATCGGTTCATTGCAAGGGATTTTTCACAATGTTTTCAGTTAGAAAGCTCGCCTTCGCGGCGACGGCGCTTGGCATCGCGACGGCATCGGCGAATGCCCAGGTGGTGGTGTCCTCCAAGATCGACACCGAAGGCGGCGTGCTGGGCAACATCATCCAGCTCGTGCTCAACGCCAACAACATCAAGACCACCGACCGCATCCAGCTCGGCGCGACCCCTGTCGTGCGCAAGGCGATCACCGCCGGCGAGATCGACATCTATCCGGAATATACGGGCAATGCCGCCTTCTTCTTCCAGAAGGCCGACGATCCGGTCTGGAAGGACGCCGCCAAGGCTTACGAAACCGCCAAGAAGCTCGATTATGACGCCAACAAGATCGTCTGGCTGTCGCCGTCGCCAGCCAACAACACTTGGGCGATCGCGCTGCGCAAGGAAGTGGCTGACGAGAACAAGCTCGCCACCCTGACGGACTTCGGCAAGTATGTCGCCGGGGGCGGCAAGGTGGTGCTCGCGGCTTCCGCCGAGTTCGTCAATTCGGCGGCGGCGCTCCCCGCCTTCCAGACGACCTACGGCTTCACGCTTAAACCTGACCAGTTGATCACGCTCTCCGGCGGAGACACCGCGGCAACCATCGCTGCCGCCGCCAACCAGACCAACGGCGCCAACGCCGCCATGGTCTATGGCACCGACGGCGGCATCCAGCCGTCCGGCCTCGTCGTGCTTGAGGACGACAAGGGTGTGCAGCCGGTCTACCAGCCGGCGCCGATCATCCGCGAAGAGGTCCTTAAGCAGCATCCCGAAATCGAGGCGCTGCTGAAGCCGGTCTTCGCCAAACTCGATCTCGTCACGCTGCAGGAGCTCAATGGCCGCGTCCAACTGGGTGGCGAGCCTGCCAAGGGCGTGGCGGAGGACTTTCTGAAGAAGAACGGGTTCTTGAAGTGAGGTGAGCTCGGCGCGCCGTGCTGCGGTGCGCCGCCAATTGGGGGCGATCGTGACCATCCGCTTCGACAAGCTCGGCGTCGTCATTGCCGCGATCGTCGCCTACGCTGCCTTGGCGGCTCCCTTTGCCACGTTCCGCGCCAACCGCATCGTGCCAGGGCAGGCGCGTTCGATCCTCGAAGCGCTGCCGCCCGCGCTTGGCATGGTACTGGTGGCTGTGGTGATCGCCGCCGCCATCGTCGCCTTGCTCAGGACGCCGCTCATCCTCAGGCTGGCGGTCAGCGTCGTCGCGCTGGTCGCGCTATCGGTCCTGATCGGCACCGCCGGCGGTTTCCTGACGCCTGCCGGAAATACCTTTGCCCGCGTCGCGCCCGCCTCCGGTTTCTGGCTGCTGATCTTTGCCTTTACCCTGCTGTTGGCCGATGTGCTGACCAGGCTGAACCTGTCGCCCTGGTCGCGCGTCGGCGTGCTCGTGCTTGCCGCGCTCGCCATTGCCGTGCTGCTCGTCTCGGGAAGCTGGGATAGCCTCTCCATCCTCAAGGAATATGCCAGCCGCGCCGACAGTTTCTGGGCAGAGGCTTCCAAGCACGTTAGCCTGGCGCTTGGCTCGCTGGCTGGCGCGGTGATCGTCGGCATACCGCTCGGCATCCTTTGCCATCGCGTCGAGAAGCTGCAGGCGGGCGTGCTGAATGTGCTCAACATCATCCAGACCATTCCCTCCATAGCGCTGTTCGGCCTGTTGATCGCGCCGCTCGGCTGGGTCGCCGTCCACGTGCCGGGGGCCGCCGCGATCGGCATCAGGGGCATCGGCACCGCACCCGCCTTTGTCGCGCTTTTCCTCTATTCGCTGTTGCCGGTCGTGGCCAACACCGTGGTCGGGCTGGCTGGTGTGCCCCGAGCGGCCAACGACGCCGCGCGCGGCGTGGGCATGACCGACCGCCAGCGCCTGTTCGATGTCGAGTTCCCGCTCGCCTTTCCGGTGATCCTGACCGGCATCCGCATCGTGCTGGTGCAGAATATCGGCCTTGCCACCATAGCCGCGCTGATCGGCGGCGGTGGCTTCGGCGTGTTTGTCTTCCAGGGCGTCGGCCAGACGGCGATGGATCTGGTGCTGCTCGGCGCGCTGCCCACCGTGGCGTTGGCCTTTGCGGCTGCCATCATCCTCGACGCGGTCATCGAGATGACCGCCACCAAGCGCAGGATAGTTGAAACGGCATGATCGAGATCGAGGGCATCACCAAGCGCTATGACGAGACGACTGTGGTCGACAATGTTTCGATGATTATCGAACCGCGAACCATCGCCACCATTGTCGGCACATCCGGATCCGGCAAGACGACGCTGCTCAGAATGATCAACCGGCTGGTCGAGCCGACCTCCGGCGTCATCAAGCTAGACGGCGCCGACAACCGCTCCGTGCCCGGCTATCAGCTGCGTCGCAGCATCGGCTACGCCATTCAGGGCCACGGCCTGTTTCCGCATCGCACGGTGGCGCAGAACATCGCCACCGTGCCGCTGCTGCTCGGCTGGGACAGGGATCGCATCAAGGCGCGTGTCGACGAGCTGATGACACTCTACCAGCTCGATCCACAGGCCTACGGCCCGCGTTACCCGCACGAGCTTTCCGGCGGCCAGCAGCAGCGTGTCGGCGTGGCCCGCGCTCTGGCCGCCGAGCCCAACGTGCTTTTGATGGATGAGCCCTTCGGCGCGCTGGATCCGATCATCCGCACCAAGGCGCAGGAGGATCTGCTGGCGATCCAGAAGCGTTTCGGCACCACCATCATCCTCGTCACCCACGACATGGAAGAGGCGGTGCATCTGGGCGACAAGATCGCCGTCATGGATGCCGGCAAGCTGGTGCAATACGCAAAACCGGCGGAGATTCTGGCCAGGCCGGCAAGCGCCTTCGTCGAGACGTTGGTCGGCGCCAGTGAAAGGCCATTCCGACTGCTCTCGCTTGGCCATGTGAGAGACGCCGTGGAGCCGGGTAGCGCGGAAGGGGAGGCGATCCCCGGTGACGCCACACAGCGCGACGCGCTGGCCGAGCTCCTGTGGTCGGGCCGCCCTGCGCTGCCGGTAAAAGACGCCGACGGTAAGGCATTGGGCCGCGTCACCGTCGAAGGCTTGGTGAAGCGCGCGGCGAGGCCGCAATGAAAGCCCGGCTGCCCGCGCTGCTGAGGCTGGCCGTCCTGGCGTTGCTGGTGGTCTTCATCACCAGCCCCAGCTGGTTCGAGCCACTTCTGAAACCCCTGACAGAGAACGGGGCGCCGGCAATCTACAACCAGGGCAGCCTGCTGAGCCTGACCCTGCAGCACCTGCGGACCGTCCTTGTCGCGACGGTCGCAGCAACGATTGTCGCGGTGGCTTTAGCCATCCTGGTCACCAGGCCGGCAGGCGCCGAGTTCCTGCCCTTGTCGCGCAGCCTGGTCAATATCGGCCAGACCTTTCCGCCGGTTGCCGTGCTGGCGCTAGCGGTTCCGGCCGTCGGCTTCGGCGAGAAGCCGACGCTGATCGCGCTCTTCCTCTATGGGTTGTTGCCGATCTTCGAGAATGCGCTGACCGCGCTGACCACGCTGCCGGGCAACGTGATGGAAGCGGCGCGCGGCGCCGGCATGACCGGTTGGCAAAGGCTGATGAAGGTCGAGCTGCCGCTGAGCGCCCCGGTGATCCTGGGCGGTATCCGGCTCTCGGTCGTCATCAGCCTCGCCACCGCGACGATCGGCTCGACGGTCGCCGCCAAGACCCTGGGCGAGGTGATCATCGCCGGCCTGATCTCGAACAACCTCGCCTTCGTTCTGCAGGGCGGCCTGATTGTGGCAGCGCTTGCGGTGCTGATCTATGACGGTCTGTCGGCCATAGAGCGCTACGCCGCGCGGCGGATGGGGCAGGGGGTAGAGTAGAGATGTTCAGACATCTGTTTCGCTGATTTCCGCCTTCTTCAGAAGATGGCGCACGAGACCCGTCTTGAGGGGCTTGTTGCCATGTATTGGGGACAGAGAGACGCACAATACTTCCCTCTCTTCCATAAATATGATGGCTGCCTGCTATTCGCAGAAGTTGCCAGCCTCGCCGCTCAATGGCCCTGGCCAGATCCTTACCCGAAATGCATTTCAAACTGCGATTTCCACCACCTTACCGGGAACTGAAGTGACCGAAGACGGCAGATCTACCGAAAGGCAGCCTTCAATTGCCTCACGCAGATTTGCCATGAGTTCGTCCAGGGTTTCTCCTTCGGTTGCGCATCCCGGAATGGCGTGAACCTCAGCCCAGAATCCACCTTCTTCCGCTTCGTGCACGATAGCTTTGAACTTCATTGATCAACTCCTGTCCACACGGAAGATATGCTTGGCACTGAGTATTTGCAAAGCGCCGATCCGTCAGGCGGCAACCTCGCCACGGAGCGATCCTGAGCAGCTGGACGCAACGTCTTTTTCAATCGATCTAATTACAGGCTCGCGCTGGCACAACGATTCCCCCTTCTTCTTTTGGGCGAAAGCCGGGCAAAAACCGAACAATATCTTGACGTTCCAAGCCTTGTTTCGCATACCCCAACCAAGGGGTGGATTCCGCGCGCGGCATCCATCTCCGTTCCAACGGCCCAGGGAGGGGTTCTTTTGGGCCATCAATCGAGGAAAATCCGGCAATGACCATTATTACCGCCGTCATCGCCTGCGGCTTGCTGTCAGTTCTGTACGCCATCTGGGCGACACGTTCGGTCCTTGCGTCCGATCAGGGCAATCAGCGCATGCAGGAAATCTCCGCCGCCATCCGCGAGGGTGCCCAAGCCTATCTGGCGCGCCAGTACACCACCATCGCCGTGGTCGGCATCGTCGTGCTCCTTCTTGCATGGTGGCTGCTCTCGATCACCTCCGCTATCGGCTTCCTGATTGGTGCCGTGCTTTCGGGCGCCGCCGGCTTCATCGGCATGCATGTGTCAGTGCGCGCCAATGTGCGGACTGCGCAGGCCGCCTCCAACAGCCTCGCCGCCGGCCTCGACATCGCCTTCAAATCCGGCGCCATCACCGGCCTGCTGGTCGCGGGGCTGGCGCTGCTCGGCGTCTCGATCTATTACGCCATCCTGACCGGCCCGATGGGCCTGCAGCCGAATGACCGCGTCGTCATTGACTCGCTGGTTTCGCTCGGCTTCGGCGCTTCGCTGATCTCGATCTTCGCCCGTCTCGGCGGCGGCATCTTCACCAAGGGCGCGGATGTCGGCGGCGACCTCGTCGGCAAGGTCGAGGCCGGCATTCCCGAAGACGATCCGCGCAACCCGGCCACCATCGCCGACAATGTCGGCGACAATGTCGGCGACTGCGCCGGCATGGCCGCGGACCTTTTCGAGACCTATGCGGTGACGGTTGTCGCCACCATGGTGCTCGCCGCCATCTTCTTCGGCGGCACGGCCGCGCTGGGCGCGGCGATGCTCTATCCGCTCGCCATCTGCGGCGCCTGCATCCTGACCTCGATCGTCGGCACCTTCTTCGTCAAGCTCGGTTCCAACGGCTCGATCATGGGCGCTCTCTACAAGGGTCTGATCGTCACCGGCCTGCTGTCGATCGTCGGTCTTGCCGCCGCCACTTCCGCCACGGTCGGCTGGGGCGAGGTCGGCACCGTTGCCGGCATCGCCATCACCGGCAAGAACCTGTTCATCTGCGGCCTCATCGGTCTGCTGGTGACCGGTTTGATCGTGGTGATCACCGAATACTATACCGGCACCAACAAGCGCCCGGTGAACTCGATCGCCCAGGCTTCGGTGACCGGCCACGGCACCAATGTCATCCAGGGCCTCGCGGTCTCGCTGGAATCGACGGCGTTGCCGGCTATCGTCATTGTCGGCGGCATCATAGCCACCTACCAGCTCGGCGGCCTCTTCGGCACGGCCATCGCCGTCACCACCATGCTCGGCCTAGCCGGCATGATCGTGGCGCTCGACGCCTTCGGTCCGGTCACCGACAATGCCGGCGGCATTGCCGAAATGGCCGGCCTGCCCAAGGAAGTGCGCCACTCCACCGACGCGCTCGACGCGGTCGGCAACACCACCAAGGCTGTGACCAAGGGCTATGCCATCGGTTCCGCCGGCCTCGGCGCGCTGGTGCTGTTCGCGGCCTACTCGAACGACCTCAGGTTCTTCGCAGCCAATGGCGACAAATACCCCTACTTCCAGGGCATGGGCGACGTCTCCTTCGACCTCTCCAACCCCTACGTCGTCGCCGGCCTGATCTTCGGCGGCCTGATCCCCTATCTGTTCGGCGGCATCGCCATGACCGCCGTCGGTCGCGCCGCCGGCTCGATCGTCGAGGAAGTGCGCAAGCAGTTCCGCGAGGACAAGGGCATCATGGCCGGCACTTCGAAGCCGAACTATGCGCGCGCCGTCGACATCCTGACCAGGGCGGCGATCCGGGAAATGATCATCCCGTCGCTGCTGCCGGTGCTGGCGCCGCTCGTCGTCTATTTCGGCGTGCTGCTGATCTCCGGCTCCAAGGCCTCGGCCTTCGCGGCGCTCGGCGCCTCGCTGCTCGGCGTCATCGTCAACGGCCTCTTCGTCGCCATCTCGATGACCTCCGGCGGCGGCGCCTGGGACAACGCCAAGAAGTCGTTCGAGGACGGCTTCACCGACAAGGACGGCGTCAAGCACCTGAAGGGCTCCGAGGCGCACAAGGCCTCGGTCACCGGCGACACGGTCGGCGATCCCTACAAGGACACCGCCGGCCCGGCGGTCAACCCGGCGATCAAGATCACCAACATCGTCGCTCTGCTTCTTCTCGCCGTGCTCGCGCACGGCTGATTGCGGCGGCTATTCCAGGATAAGTCCGCGGGAGCGCTCCCGCGGGCTTTGTTTCTTCGCATGACATCACACATGCAGCCGTCCCCGGCTGGGCACTCAGTTGGCTTCCGGCCTTTCGCTGGCATGGCGATAGCGGGCCAGCAACGCGTCTATGTCCGGCTCTCTCTCGGGCATTGGCGGCAAGCCGCGCGTCTGGCGCAGCATGGCAATGAAGGCGCCCCGGCGATGTTGGCGGCGGAAGGAACGCGCCCGCGGATGTATGCCAAGCATCGCCAGAAGCCTGCGTTTGAGGTAACGGGAGCGCTTGAGGGGAGCAGGTTCCTCGGCGTTGCCGAGAATCCTGGCCCGCAAAACGTCCGGCGAGCTCATCGCGTCCATCAGTTCTTCCTGCTCCTGCGCCGTATCACGCGCATAGCTGCCTTCACGCTTGCCCGAGTGCAGCATGAGCACGGTCAGATGCGGCATTGTCGCGATCACCGCGCCCTTGCGCCAGGCGCGGAACAGCCAGTCCTGGGAACTCTCGCAAACGCACTGGCTGGCCGGGCGCCATGGCCCAAGCCTTGGCAGCGACGTGCGCCGGACCATTTGCGCGGAGCCAAATCCGACCGTGGTGACTGGGTCATAGAAGCCGTCCCGCCCCATCCCGAGGATCATATGCCTGGAACCCTTGCTCGCGGCCGACTCGATGACCGCGCCGCGGGCGATCACCACATCGGCAGCGGTGGCGTCGATCCAGCCGCTCATGGACGCCAGATGGTCGGGAAACCAGAGGTCGTCATGATTCAAGATCGCGACGAAGCGGCCGCGGGCCCTGGCGAAGCCGATGTTGTTCGGCCCTGATTGCTCGCCGAAATTCACCGGAAGATCGATATAGGAAATGCGGCAGTCATCAAAGGCGGCGACAATTGCCAGTGTCTCCGGCCGGCACGCGTCGCCGACGACGATGGCTTCCCAGTCCTGCAGGGTCTGACCGATGAGGCTCTTCAGCGTCTGGCGCAGGACCGCCGGGCGGTTGTGCGTCGCGATGACGACCGAGACGAGTGGTTCGATCCGCCCTGTTGGCGCGCGCTGGCCGGCCTGTTCCAAGCTATGCCAGCTTGTAGGGGATATGTTCGGTATCGGGCGGTAGCCGCCAGTGATCGGGCGCGTCATAGGCATAGGCCTTGTCGACCAGATTGAGCACCAATGCAATGTCCGGTCCGAGCGCGACGACACCGTGCCAGACGCCGGGCGGAATGACGACGATGGCGGGCCGGACCGCTCCGACGATCTTGTGCCAGACCACACCGAATGTCGGCGAGGCCTTGCGACCGTCGAATAGTGAGATGCGAACGCTGCCCACCGAGCAAAAAAGCCGGTCGGTTGTGACGCCATGGGCATGCCACCCCGTCACCGCGCCGGGATAAAGCGTGCGTTGAAACACCTGTCCGATGGGAAGCCCGTCCCGATCCCATTCCTCGCGAAAGACTTCAGTGAGGTAGCCGGTCGAAGTCGCGACAGGCCGGATTTCCTTGAGCGCGACGCCGTCGATTGTCGGCGCGTCTACGACGAGCCAGTCGGGTGTCACGGTCTGCCGGTCTGGCGTGCCTGTCGCCATCCAGCCTTGCGGCACAGTACGATCGCTGTTGCTCATGACCGGTCCAATCCCGGCAAATTGATAGGAGGACGCCGGAACATAAGCAAGTGCGTCTGGCTTCACATACACAAAACCCGCCGGCGAGGCGGCGGGTTTTGATTGCTCTGCGGGTCGTCGATGGACTTAAGGCGTGCCGCCGCCACCGCCGGGGATGCCGGGTGCCAGCTTGCTGGCGCCGTTGATGACCTGACTGAGGAAGTTCTGGTCCTTGCCGCCGGTCGGTGTCGTCCTGGAGATGAAGTCGAAGATCTTGCCGTCCTTCAGGCCGTAATTGGCGATCTGGGTCACGCGACCGTCAGCGCCGAAATAGACCGCCAGCACATGCTGGTCGATGATGTGCGGGTTGTCGAAGGCGACGTAGCGCTTGCGCGTCTGCGAGATGTAGTAGAAGGCCTCGTTGTCGAAGGTCGCCGTCGTCGATGGCGTGCCCAGCGCCAGCAGCACCTGTTCACGGCTCGATCCGACCGGCACCGAATCGATCGCCTGCTGGTCGATGACGTAGCCTTTGGTCAGCGTCTCGCTTGGATGGAGATCGCCGAACATCTTGGACGAATTGCAGGCGGAAAGCGCCGATGCCACCATCAGCAGTGAGGCCACGCCCACCGGGGCGGGCGCAAGAAACGACTTGAATTTCAGCGCACCCAACAACAATTCTCCATCACATCCCCGCAACTTGCGCTGGGCCGCAAAACCGGTAAACCAGCTTGCATGCCGATGCAACAAGGCCAAATCAAACAACAGGTCCCCGGGAGACCGCCCTCAATGTTCCAGCGCCTTTTTGGCCGCGAACGCAATGCCAACCGCGCTATCACCGACGCGCTCTACGCACAAATCGTGGCGGCGGCGCGGCAAACGGTGTTTTATTCGGACTGGAATGTGCCGGATACGCCGCTTGGCCGTTTCGAGATGCTGTCACTGCATATCTATCTCGTCCAGCACCGCCTGCATGGCGAGCAAGGCGTGGCGGCCGAGGTCGCGCAAGTGCTGATCGACGAGTTCTTCCTCGACGTCGATCATTCGCTGCGCGAACTTGGAATCAGCGATGTCGGCGTGCCCAAACGCATGAAGAAGCTGGCAAGGATGTTTTACGGCCGCACGACCGCCTATGATGATGCCCTCCGGGAAAACGACCGGGTGGCGCTTGCGGCGGCGCTTGCCCGCAATGTCAGGCCGGACATGGGCCCGTGGCCGCAGGCGTCGCTGCTGGCGGATTATGTCTGCGATGCCAGCCAGAAGCTCGTCGCGCAGCCGACCGAATCGATCGCCGCCGGCACGGTCGCGTTCCCGGCCGCCGGGGCCGCTTGAAGGAGGCCAGCATGAAAGACGCTGAATTGCGCAGCCCGGTATCTTTTGTCGCCAATGTCGCGCGGCTGCCGCAAAAGGGCCTGCCGGTCCTGGTCGAGGCCGATCAGCGCCAGCGCGAGGCACTTGCCGCCGAATATGACCTGCTTTCGGTCGAAAGCTACCGCGCCGAGCTGCTTGTTGCTTCGTGGAAGCGCAACGGCGTCAAGGTTACCGGGCGTGTCGAGGCCGACATCACGCAGGCCTGCATCGTCACCCTGGAGCCGGTAAGCGCGCATATAGACGAGCCGGTCGAGGCGCTGTTCCTGCCCGAGCAGTCGAAGCTCGGACGCGAGGGCTTCGAGGGTGGCGGCGAGATCATTCTCGACGCCGATGGGCCGGACAGTCCGGAAACATTCTCAGGCGACACGATCGATGTCGGTGCGCTGGCCGAACAGTTCTTCGGCCTGGCGATCGACCCCTATCCGCGCAAGCCGGGAGCCTCGCTCGACGTCGCCGGCGACGATCAAGCCGAGGAAAGCGAATTCCAGAAAAAGCTGCGTTCGCTGCTCGGAAAATCCTGAGAGTGGTCCGGATTTTGGAAAAGTTGGTTGTGCGCAGGCGCAAAACCGCTATTTTCGCCGAACCTTCGCGAGCCCCCTTACCTTGGCAGGCGTCCGCCGCTAGCCAGGCAAACCGTGAGAAAAACACCGAGTGATCAGGATTTCCATCGATGCCATGGGCGGCGATCACGGACCGAGCGTGGTCATCCCGGCGCTGATGACGGTCGTCATCCGCCGCCCTGACATCCGCTTCGTCATTTACGGCCGCGAGGACGTGGTGCGTCCTGAACTCGCCAAGTTCCCGAAACTCGCTGAAGTAAGCGAGTTCGTCCATTGCGAGGTCGCCGTGCGTATGGACGACAAGCCGAGCCAGGCGCTCCGCCACGGCCGCTGGAAGTCGTCGATGTGGAAGGCCGTCGAGGCGGTGAAGGTCGGCGCCGCGCAGGCCTGCATCTCGGCAGGCAACACCGGCGCGCTGATGGCGATGTCGAAATTCTGCCTGCGCACGATGGCCACCATCGATCGCCCCGCGATCGCGGCGCTCTGGCCGACGACGCGTGGCGAAAGCGTCGTGCTCGATGTCGGCGCCACCATCGGCGCGGACGCGCATCAACTGATCGATTTCGCCATTCTGGGCACAGGCATGGCCCGCTCGGTGTTCGGCATCGAGCGCCCGAGCGTCGGCTTGCTCAATGTCGGCGTCGAGGAGATCAAGGGCCAGGAAGAGGTCAAGGAGGCAGGCCGCATGCTGCGCGAGGCCAACATGGCCTCGATGAATTACCGCGGCTTCGTCGAAGGCGACGACATCGGCAAGGGCACGGTCGACGTGGTGGTCACCGAGGGCTTTGCCGGCAATATCGCGCTCAAGACCGCCGAGGGCACGGCAAGGCAGATCGCCGGCTATCTTCGCGCCGCCATGAGCCGCACGCTCATGGCCAAGATCGGCTATGTCTTCGCCAAGGGCGCCTTCGACAGGCTGCGTGAGAAGATGGATGTCGGCCGCTCTAATGGCGGCGTCTTCCTGGGCTTGAACGGCATCGTGGTGAAGAGCCATGGCGGCGCCGATTCGGATGGCTTTGCTGCGGCGATCGAGCTCGGCTACGACATGGTGCGCAACAATCTGCTTGACCGGATCGAGGCCGACCTCGATCTGTTCCATGCGCGCAATCCGAATGCCCAGGCAAACAGGAAATCCGGCGTCTCCGCCGACGCCGAGGAATAGGAACGGACCTTGATCAGATCAGTCGTGCGCGGCAATGGTGCCGCGCTGCCCCGCCGCATTATGAAGAATGCCGACTTCGAAGGCATGGTCGAGACCTCCGACGAGTGGATCGTCCAGCGCACCGGCATCCGCCAGCGCCATGTTGCGGCCGATGACGAGACGACGGCCTCGCTGGGCGAGGCGGCGGCGCGCGCCGCGCTCGACAGCGCGGGCATGACGCCCGCCGATATCGACCTCATCATCCTGGCGACTTCGACGCCCAACAACACGTTCCCGGCGACCGCCGTCGAGATCCAGAACAGGCTCGGCATGCATCACGGCTTTGCCTTCGACATGCAGGCCGTCTGCTCGGGCTTCGTCTATGCCGTCGCCACCGCCGACCTTTATATCCGTGGCGGCTTGGCCAAGCGTGTCCTGGTGATCGGCTCGGAGACGTTCTCGCGCATCCTCGACTGGAACGACCGCTCGACCTGCGTGCTGTTCGGCGACGGCGCCGGGGCGCTCGTTCTCGAAGCCCAAGAGGGCGCCGGCGCGATCACCGACCGCGGTGTGCTGGCGGCGAGCCTGCGCTCCGATGGCGCGCATAAGGACAAGCTCTTCGTCGATGGCGGGCCTTCGACGACGGGAACCGTCGGCCATCTCAGGATGGAAGGCCGTGAGGTGTTCAAGCACGCCGTCGGCATGATCACAGATGTCATCGAGGCGACCTTCGGAGAGGCCGGCATAACGGCGCAGGATCTCGACTGGTTCGTGCCGCATCAGGCGAATAAACGGATTATTGACGCTTCCGCCAGGAAGCTCGGGATAGCCGAGGAGAAAGTTGTGGTCACCGTCGATTTACACGGTAACACCTCGGCTGCCTCGGTGCCGCTGGCTCTCTCGGTGGCCGTCGCCGACGGCCGCATCAAGAAGGGCGATCTGGTGCTTCTCGAGGCGATGGGTGGAGGCTTCACCTGGGGCGCGGTGTTGCTCCGCTGGTAAGTGCCGAACGCGCCGGTTCGGTCCTTGACCTTGCCGGATCAATTACTTAGGCTCTGCCTTTGGCTGTATCGATTTACATTTTCTGCGAGCAGATGGGACGGTCGCATGGGGGGAAAGACACTGACGCGTGCCGACCTTGCTGAAGCCGTTTATCGGAAGGTTGGCCTGTCGCGAACTGAATCGGCGGAACTCGTCGAAGCTGTGCTGGACGAAATCTGCGAAGCCATCGTTCGGGGCGAGACGGTCAAGCTTTCGTCTTTTGCCACCTTCCACGTCCGCTCCAAGAACGAGCGCATCGGCCGCAATCCCAAGACCGGCGAGGAAGTGCCGATCCTGCCGCGCCGGGTGATGACGTTCAAATCGTCGAACGTGCTCAAGAACCGGATTCTGCGTTCGCACCAGAACAGCAAGGGCAAAGGCGGCAAGTAGTTTGCTGGCGAATGCGGTTGAAAACCGCCGGCCGTTTTGACGCTGGGCTTGAATATCGCTTCATAAATCGCTGAAATAAGGGGCGATTCGGCATCATGCGCCGGATTGTGGTCCAGTGTGGAGGATTGGCCCATGGACAAGAGCCCGGATGCTTTCCGCACCATCAGCGAAGTCGCGGAAGATCTCGATCTGCCGCAGCACGTGCTGCGTTTCTGGGAGACACGCTTCACCCAGATCAAGCCCATGAAGCGCGGCGGCGGCCGTCGCTATTACCGGCCGCAGGACGTCGAGCTGATCAAGGGCATACGGCACATGCTCTACGATCAGGGCTACACGATCAAAGGCGTGCAGAAACTGTTGCGCGAGAACGGCAACCATTTTCTGGTCGCCATCGGCAATGGCGACATGGCCGCCGTGGAGGCGATCGCCCAGCGCCGTCAGGCCGAGCAGGTGCCGCTGACGGCGGCCGCGCAGCCGCGCGGCGACGAGGACGCGCTCGTCGGCCAGCCCAAGGTGAAGCCCAGCCGCCGTTTCTTCGGTCTCGGCAAGAATGACGACGAAGGTCCGGTGCAACCGGACGCTTCAAAGTTGTCGCGTGACAATCGCGCCTTGCTGCAGGAGGCGCTGTTCGACTTGCTGGAATGCAAACGCCTGCTCGACCAGGTTCGTTGAAGGGCATCATTCCACGTGATGCCGCGCGGTCGGGCCGCCGGAACTGGCCCGTCGTCCGCGCGTTAGGCCTTCTCGAAGAGAAGGACAATCAGCATGGCATCGTTTTCGACCCTCTCCGACCTCGACATCGACAAGCAGGTCGCGGCGCTTTCGCGACAATTGAACGACCTCAAGAAGGTCTTGGCCAGGCGCGGTGACGCCTATTATGAGGATGGCCGCGAGGCGGCGTCCGACTATTATTCTCAGCTATACCATCGCCTACACGAGGCGCTGCCGGCAATAGGGCGCAGAGGCAGGGTGATCGAGCGGACGGCGCGCGACCATCCGGCGACGACCGCCGCCGTCGGACTTGTCGTGGTCGGACTGCTTGCCGGCCTTCTTATCAGCCGCCGCTGATCAGCGGGATAAACGCAAATGGCGGCCGTCCTCGACGGCCGCCATTTGCGTGCTTCCTCGGCCGCAGGCGATCAGTTCGCGAGCTTGAGCCGGGTCTTCGGGTCGAGCTTCATGACCTGGCTGCACTTGCCGTAGACGGTGCCGTTCTTGTCGGTGGCATCGGTGTAGGTTCCCTTGCAGTCGAGCTGCAGTACCAGACACGAGCCGTGGCCCTTGCAGACGGCGCCGCCATCGCCGGTCGGGTGCGTGCCCGCGAAAGCGGGAGCCGACACCGAACCGAAAGCCGAGACGATGAGGGCCGCGGCAAGAGTGATGCGCTTGAAGTTGGTCATTTGAGCTTTTCCTTCCATAGGTTGTCGGGAATCGCCGTCGGCGTTTCCATTCGGTTGAGGAGCGCCTTCATGGCGCCCATGACCGCTTAGTGCCGCTCCCCAGGGAATGGTTCATATGCCGCGCGTTTATTTTTCATTTGGCCGTCGATACCGGCTTGGGACAGCCCTCGGATTCCATCCTTCGGCGCGCGGCGCATCGGGCGCGTAGCGCCTCGGCATAGAGGTGTCCGATCCCGTGTCGCGGTTGCCTGAGATAGGCCGAGTGCTCCAAACGCCAAAAGCGCTCGATCCGCCTGGCGATCTCGGGATTCGTCCAGGTGCCGTAGCCTGCGGCGGTGTAGATGCACATCTCACCGGCATGCAGGCCCCTGTCGGTGACCAGAAAATCCACCCTGACATGATCGAGATCGCCGGCGATCCTTGGCGCCAGTGCTATGGCCTGTCGAATGAAGTCGAGCAGCCTGGGGGTTAGCGGCAGCGCCTGATCCTCGCGCGGATAGTCCGGGTCGCGGCCGGGGAGCTGCTTGCCCTGGCCATCGAACAGATGCGAGCGCTTGGCAAGCTTGTCCTCGGCCCAGACATGGCTGACGACGCCGCTGCAGACATGGACCTTGATGTCGGTGGCGATTGATCCGCCTGCGAGATCAAGCCTCTCTTCGACGAAGAGCACGCGATCGATCGGCCAGTAGGCCCATTCGCCATTGCGTCGCCCGTAGGGCTTCCGGAGCCATCGCCTGGCCTTGCGGATGATTTCCGCCCTCTCGGGGCGGCCTTCCGAGACGAAGATGTTCATCGCGCAGCCGTGGTTCGGCTTCACGACCACTCTGTCGGACAAAAGGTCCGCCGGGATGTCTTCAGCGTGCCGGCCGGACCATAGTGTTTCGGGCATCGGCAGCTCAGGGCAGGCGGCGCGGATGCAGGCTTTTGCCGCCAGCTTGTCGGTCAACGTCACGAACAGCGGATTGCGGTCGACGATCTTCCGCCACAGCATCAGTTCGTTGTAGCGCGACGGAGCGGCGGGAATCGGCAGATAGCCGAGCCTCATGGCGAAGCGGGCAACAAGAACCTGATGACGAAGCGTCAGTACAATTCGCGCGACCATCAGAACCAAGCGGTGTCTGGCCGGCAGGTCGGCGTAGGCTCCCATCACACGCGGTCCGGGCGGCGTTTCGGCATCACCGGATGCTTAATGAGAAGAGACTCCGAAGGGAAGGCAGGTCGCTCGAACAACGAAGGCCTGCCCTCCCGTCGGCGAGAAGGGGGGATCAGGCCTTTTTCGGAACCATCTTGTGGTGGTGACGATGATGGTGGTGATAGTGGTGATGGTGGACGCGATGATGCCTGTGATGGTGACGATGACGATAATGCTTCTTCATCGGAGCCGCATCAGCGCTACTGGCGCCCAGGATCGGCATGGTGAACGCCAGGGCCAGAGCCAGCCCGAGCGCTGAGAGAAGGGATTTCTTCATGACTCGTTTCCTCGTTAAAGCGGGCGTTCTGGGTCCACTGGACCAAATCCGTGACCCAAGCCTCGCAACAACAAGGACTATCGTCCTGGTTTTTTTCGACAATTTTTCCCAAATGTAGATTTTTGTTTCTGGACTGTTTCTGAGAAGTCCGCTCGCGTCGCCTGCCCGCCCGACAAGCGAAGATCGCGGTAAATTTGGGGATGCGACCTGCGCGGCTTCACATGGGCGGCGCGATGCCGTGATTCCCGACCACGACCCGATTGGCGGTGAGCTTGCCGTCGCCGCCGCGCTCGGCGTTGACGAAGACGGCGGAGCCCGGCATCAGATCCGCCGGCGTGGCCGTGGCGAATGTCACGATCGGTGTGGTCTGCGGGATGGCGATCTGTTTCTTCTGGCCGTTGTCATAGGTGAGCGTGACCGTGCGGCCTTCGATCTCGGTGACGTCGGCTACGGTGCCGTTGGTCATGCGGCTGTTGGGCTGCAGATCCCAGTCGCGGTCGCCTTCTCCCGTTCCCTTCAGCGCAGCGGGAAAGATCACGACTTCCAGCGCCCCGCTGCCGCCGTCGGTTTTCGAGATCGAGGCGATGCCAAGGAAATCGCCCTGCTTGATATCGGCGGCCGACGCCTTGGCGACGCCCGAAATCTTCCAGCCGTCGGCAAGCCTGATCGCGTCGGTCTTGCCGTCACGGTCCTTCACCGTCAGCGTCGATCCGGTAACGCCGACGACAGTGCCTCGAACGCGAGTGGCGTCCGCCGCCCATGTTTCCGTCGCGCCGATGACGCTCGAGATTGCGCCGAGCACAATTGCGAATGATTTCAAATTCATGGCATTCGATCCTTCCGAGAAACGCCCGGCGCAGAGGGGCTGCTGCCGTGACGGTTAGCTAACGAATCGAAGCGTCGAAAATGCCGGCGAGACCGATCGAGGAGCTTCAAAAGAACTTGATTGAGCGCGGCGCGACCTTACATATGTGAGGCCTGCGATACCGGCCGCGACGCCGCTTCACGATGGCGTGACGGCCGAAGCTCTTGGCAAATCATTCGTTAACGAGCATTCTCCCGCCCGTCTCAGGCAACACCATTTCATCAGACCCTGTTTCATCCCAAGGAGTTGCCATGCCCAACACCGCACGAAACGCTGTTTCCAACGACATCATTGCCGCGCCCGGCCTCAATCCTTTGAAAGCCGCTCGCGAGACGAGGGGATACACGATCGAGGAACTCTCTTTGACCTGCGGTCTGGCCGTGGGCGAGATCATCGACATCGAGGACGGCAAGGACGCCGATCCCGCCAAGCTCCGGCGCATCGCTTCGGCGCTGCAGATGCCGGAAGAGGAATTGATCAAAGTGCCGGCCGCCGAGAATCGGCCCACGCATCAGTAGAGGCGCGAAAAGCGTCCATTCGAGCCCGCCGAGGTTTCGCCCGGCGGGCTTTTTAATGCCTGAAAGGCGGAAAGCGCTGGCTCTTGCCACAACGGTTTAGCCGTGCGATTCGCCGACCGCTGCCTTCCGACAGACCTGACGAGGGGTCCACCATGAGCTTGGAATCGGTGCGCGCTTTCTTTGCGCGGCATGCGCCCGACATCGAAGTCATCGTCACCGAGGCCAGTTCGGCCACCGTGGCGCTGGCGGCGGAAGCCCATGGCGTGATGCCAGCGCAGATCGCCAAGACGATCTGTCTGCGCGTTGGCGACGAGACCATGCTGGTCGTCACCAGCGGCATCGCCAGGCTCGACAACCGCAAGTTCAAGGACAGGATGGGCGGCAAGCCGCGCATGTTGGGCGGCGAGGAGGTGCTGGCCGTCACCAGCCATCCGCCGGGTGGCGTCTGTCCGTTTGGCCTGCCGGCGCCGCTTCCCGTTTATTGCGATCTGTCGCTCAAGGCCTTCGACGAGGTCGTCCCCGCTGCCGGCGCCACCAACGCCGCTGTGCGCATCGGGCCGCAGCGCATGGCCGATCTGGTCGGCGCCATATGGGTCGACGTTTGCCAGTAACAATCGCCGCCTAGGTATCTCCTTGCGGTCCGTCGAGCGGCCTTGGCCGGCATTCGGCCGCAGGCCCTTGCTCTTATCCGGTTTGATGGCGGCGCTCATGGTCCATGCCTTTTCGCGGCCGCGCCTCGATCATCCGAAAAGCGTCGACTGACCGCCAAAGAGTTGGACATTAGTCTTGACAGAAATACATATGTTCAATACCCGTCAAGCAATCAATCAGCATGCGATATGGGAGGAATAAGCGGCATGGCTTCCAATATTTCGTTGACGGGCCTTGCCCGGGATCTCGAGGAGCGCGGCAAGTCCGGCAAGCCTATTCGCATCGGCCTTATCGGCTCAGGCGAAATGGGAACCGACATCGTTACCCGCGTCGCCCATATGTCCGGCATCGAGATCGGCGCCATTTCCGAACTCAACCTGCCGGCGGCGAGCAAGGCCGTCGACATTGCTTTCCAGGAAACCGGCCATGCGCGAGAGGTTTCCAACGCCTCGGCCATGACCGCTGCCATGGAGGCGGGCAAGATCGCCGTCACCAACGATTCCAGCCTTGTCATCGGCAATGACCTCATCGACGTCGTGATCGACGCGACCGGCGTTCCGGCCGTCGGCGCCGAGATCGGCCTGCGCGCCATGGAGCACGGCAAGCACCTGGTGATGATGAATGTCGAGGCGGACGTCACCATCGGCGCCTATCTCAAGAGCGAGGCCGACCGCCTCGGCGTCACCTATTCGCTGGGCGCCGGCGACGAGCCGTCTTCCTGCATGGAGCTGATCGAGTTCGTCTCCGCCATGGGTCACCCGATCGTTGCCGCGGGCAAGGGCAAGAACAACCCGCTCAACATCGACGCCACGCCTCCGGACTATGAGGAGGAGGCGAAGCGCCGGCACATGAATGTGCGCATGCTGGTCGAATTCGTTGATGGTTCGAAGACCATGGTCGAGATGGCGGCGATCGCCAACGCGACCGGGTTGGTTCCCGACAAGCCCGGCATGCACGGCCCGGCGGCCACGCTCGGCGAATTGTCGAAGGTGCTGGTGCCTGAGAAGGACGGCGGCGTGCTGTCGAAGGTCGGCGTCGTCGACTATTCGATCGGCAAGGGCGTCGCGCCCGGCGTTTTCGTTGTTGCCGACATGTCGCATCCGCGCATCTCGGAGCGCATGGAAGACCTGAAGATGGGCAAGGGTCCGTACTTCACCTTCCATCGCCCCTATCACCTGACCTCGCTGGAAGTGCCGCTGACCTGCGCCCGCGTCGTGCTTTACGGCAAGGCCGACATGGTGCCGCTGGCAAAGCCGGTCGCCGAGGTCTGCGCGGTCGCCAAGAAGGACCTGAAGCCCGGCGACAAGCTCGATGCCATCGGCGAGTATTGCTATCGCGCCTGGATCATGACGGCGCCGGAAGCTCGCGCGGCGCGCGCCATCCCCTGCGGCCTGCTGCAGGGCGGCTCGGTCACCGCGCCCATCAAAAAGGGCGAACTCATCACCTATGTCAATGCGGCGCCCGCGCCGGGCTCGAAGATCGCCGAGCTGCGCGCCCGCCAGGACAAGCTCGTCTACGGAACCGCGGAGGCGTGATCATGGCCGGAGCCAGCAAAGCCGTCGTGGATAGCCGGGCCAACCTGCCTTTCGTCTATCGCCAGTACAGTCCCGAGCAGCTCAGACAGGTGCTTCACAAGATGTACCTCATCCGCCGCTTCGAAGAGGGCGCGGAAGAGTGCTACATGCGCGGCCTCATCCACGGCACCATGCACCTGTCGATCGGCCAGGAAGCGAGCGCCATGGGCATCTGCATGCCGCTCGCCGAGGATGACCAGATCACGTCGACGCATCGCGGCCACGGTCATTGCATCGCCAAGGGCGCGGAAGTCAGCCGCATGTTCGCTGAGTTCTTCGGCAAGACAACTGGCTACTGCAAGGGCAGGGGCGGTTCCATGCATATCGCCGATGTCGCCAAGGGCAATCTCGGCGCCAACGGCATCGTTGCCGGTGGCATTCCGATCGCCGTGGGCGCGGCGCTTTCATCCAAGAGGATGAAAACCGGCAAGGTGGTCGTCTCCTTCTTCGGCGACGGCGCCAACAATGAGGGCGCCTTTCACGAGGCGCTGAACATGGCGGCGATCTGGAAGCTGCCGGTGATCTTCGTGTGCGAGAACAACGGCTACGGCATGTCGACCTCGACGGCGCGCTCGACCGCGGTGAAGAACATCGCCGAGCGGGCAGCCGCCTATTCGATGCCCGGCGTCGTCGTCAACGGCAATATCTTCTCCGAGGTCGCCGAGGCGTCCTTCAAGGCGGTGGAGCGGGCGCGCGCCGGCGAGGGGCCGACGCTGATCGAATCCAAGACCTACCGTTATCGCGGCCATTCCAAGAGCGACCGCAACCGCTACCGCACCAAGGAAGAGATCGAGGACTGGATGGCGAACCGCGATCCGATCACGCTCTTCGAGACCGAGCTGCGCGATTTCGGCTTCATCGACGACCGGGGCATTGAGGCGATCCGCGACGCGGTCGCCAAGGAGATCGCCGACGGCATCGAATTCGCCAAGGCGAGCCCGGCGCCGGAGATCGCCACCCTTGAGAACTATGTTTACACGGAGCATGCGTGATGGACGCCGTGGTGCGTGAACTGAGCTACGCCCAGGCAATCCAGGAAGCCATGGCGATCGCCATGGACATGGACGAGCGCGTCTTCCTGATGGGCGAGGATATCGGCGTCTATGGCGGCGCCTTCCAGGTGACCGGCGATCTGGTCGAGCGCTACGGTACCGACCGGGTTATCGACACGCCGATTTCCGAACTGGGCGGCGCTGGCGTCGCGGTGGGGGCGGCCGTCACCGGCATGCGGCCGATCTTCGAATTCCAGTTCTCAGATTTCGCCACGCTCGGCATGGAGCAGATCGTCAACCAGGCGGCCAAGATGCGCTTCATGCTCGGCGGCGAGGTCTCGGTGCCGGTGGTGATGCGTTTCCCGGCCGGCTCCGGCACGGGTGCCGCCGCGCAGCACAGCCAGAGCCTGGAGGCTTGGCTCGGCCATGTGCCTGGCCTCAAGGTGATCCAGCCGGCGACGCCGCACGATGCCAAGGGCATGCTGCTTGCCGCTGTCGCCGACCCCGACCCCGTTATGATCTTCGAGCACAAGCTGCTCTACAAGATGAAGGGCCATGTGCCGGAAGGCCACTACACCGTGCCGATCGGCAAGGCCGAGATCCGCCGCGAGGGTCGCGACCTCACCATCGTCGCCACGTCGATCATGGTGCAGAAGGCGCTCGAAGCCGCCGCGGCGCTGGAAGGCGAGGGCATCGACATCGAAGTCGTCGATCTGCGCACCATCCGCCCGATCGACCGGCAGACCATCATCGACAGCGTGAAGAAAACCTCGCGCCTGCTTTGCGTCTACGAAGCGGTAAAGACGCTCGGCATCGGCGCGGAAGTGAGCGCGCTCGTCGCGGAAAGCGAGGCCTTCGATTATCTCGATGCGCCGATCGTGCGCCTGGGCGGCGCCGAGACGCCGATCCCTTACAATCCGGATCTGGAAAAGGCGACCGTGCCGCAGGTTTCCGACATCATCGCCGCAGCGCGCGACCTTGTGAAAGGGGTCCGCTGAGCGATGCCGACAGAAGTCATTCTTCCCAAGGTCGACATGGACATGGCGACCGGCCAGATCTCGCGCTGGTTCGCCGAGGAAGGCGCTCGCGTCAAGAAGGGCGACGTGCTCTTCGAGATCGAGACCGACAAGGCGGCGATGGAGATCGACGCGCCGGCTAGCGGCACACTGCGCGACGTCACCGGCAAGGAGCGCGTCGACATTCCCGTCGGTGAGCCCGTCGCCTGGATCTATGCCGACGACGAGGTTTACGCGCCAATCTCCCCCCAAGTGGGGGAGATGTCGGCGAAGCCGACAGAGGGGGGCGCTGTCCCGCCAACGTCTCATTCCTTCGCGCCCCCCTCTGCCCTGCCGGGCATCTCCCCCACAGGGGGGGAAATTGGCCAATCGCAGGGCGAGCGCGCAACGCCGCTGGCGCGCCGCTTGGCTCGTGAAGCCGGTCTTAAGATAGCCGAAATACAAGGCAGCGGCCCGCGCGGCCGTGTCGTGCGCGCCGACGTCGAGGCCGCGGTCACGGCGAAAGGCACGGCCACCCCTGCTAAGCCGGCCGCCGAGATTGCGGTCGAGGTCCCGTCCGCTCCGGCGCCAGCACCCAAGCCGATGTTGGACGACCAGGTGCTGAAGCTGTTCGCCGAAGGCTCCTACGAACTCGTGCCGCATGACAACATGCGCAAGACCATCGCCCGCCGCCTGGTCGAGGCGAAGTCCACCATCCCGCATTTCTATCTGACGCTCGACTGTGAGCTCGACGCGCTCTTGGCGCTGCGCACGCAGTTGAATGCCGCAGCACCGATGAGGAAGACCGACAAGGGCGAGGTTCCGGCCTACAAGCTCTCGGTCAACGACATGGTCATTAAGGCGATGGCGATGGCGCTGATGGCGGTGCCGGATGCGAACGCCTCCTGGACCGAGAACGCCATGGTCAAGCACAA
>SAJS01000039.1 GCA_004017535.1 Mesorhizobium sp. | reverse complement strand
TCGGGGGCGGGTCGCTTCAACATGACCCAGTGAATCAAAAACCCCCGGCTAACGCCAGGGGTTTGTCAGCAGTCTGACGGGGCTCGATGAGCCCCGTTGCCTTATATGCTGGTGAAGGGGTCAGCCCTTCGGCGCCGGCGTTGGGTCCGGTTTCACCTTCGGGGTTTCCTGCGCGGTGTTGGATTCGATCGGCGGCAGGCCCTTGAGCAGCTTCTGCTGCAGAGTGGCGAGCACATCCGGATCGGGCTTCAGGTCGCGCGCCTGGGTCCACTGATAGGTGGCCTCGAGCTTGCGGCCGACGCGCCAGTAGGCGTCGCCGAGATGGTCGTTGAGGACCGGATCTTCCGGCTTCAGCGAGACGGCGCGCTCCATCTCGCGCACGGCGTCGTCGAAGCGGCCCATGCGGAAATAGGCCCAGCCGAGCGAATCGACGATGTAGCCGTCGTTCGGCCGCAGATCCACGGCCTTCTGGATCATCGCCAAGCCTTCCTTGAGGTTCATGTTCATGTCGACCCAGGAATAGCCGAGATAGTTCATGACCTGCGGCTGGTCGGGCTGCAGCTCCAGCGCCTTGCGGAAATTGGGTTCGGCCTTCGGCCATTCCTTCAGCCGCTCATAGGCGATGCCGCGCTGGTAGAAGATGTTCCAGTTGGCGGCGGTCGGCGACTTCAGCTGCTCGACGGCCTTGTCGTAGAGATTGGCGGCCGAACGGAAATCTTCCTTCGAGCCATAGACGCCGCCAAGCGCCAGATAGGCGCGCATGTCGTCCGGGTGCTTGTCGAGATAGGCCTTGAGATGGGAAATCGCTTCGTCATGTTTGTCGAGATCGGCAAGGTTGAGGCCGATCTGCAGGTCGGAGAGCTCTTTCAGCGGCGAGGATTCCGGAATGCGGCGGTAGAGCGCGACCGCGCCCTCGCCATCCTTCAACTGCTCGGCAACGGCGGCAAGCTGCACAAGGGCAGCATCGCTGTCCGGCTTCAGCGCCAGCGCGTATTGCAGATAAAGCCGCACGAAAGGCTCGCCGCCGCCGCGGTTGAGCGCAGTGGCAAGGTCGAGCAGGATTTCGGATGCCCCGTCGGCCGGGCCGGCGACCAGTGGCTCGATCTTGTCGCCCTTGGCGATGCGGTCGCGCAGCGTGGTGATCTCGAGCTTGCCCGGGGCGAAGGCTTCGGCCTGGTTCAACACCGCCTCGGCCTTCGACTTCTCGCCCTTGCGGGCGAGGAAGGAGGCATAGGCCTGGGCATTGCGCATCCAGGTTTCGGGCGCGGAGCCACCGGCCGCGGTGTCGGCCAAGGTGGCAGCGTAGATCGCATCGGCCTTGTCGCTGAGGCCGGCGGCATCGGCGATCAGCGCGCGGTGGAACGACTTGAACAGGCCGAACCAATCGGGGCCTTTCAGCTTGTCGATGGCATCCATGGCCTCGGACGCATTGCCGGCGCCCTGCTTGGCCCAGCCGTCCATGACGCCGGAGAGCAACCGGTCGAGGTCGGATTCGAGCGACAGCTTCAGCCAGTACTGCGCCTTGGCGTAGTCCTTCTTGTGGAACGAATCGACCGCCAGCGCCAAGCGCGAGAAGCGCTCGACATCGGGCACTTCCTTCAGCTTGTCGGCATAGACCAGCGATTCCTCGAAACGGCCCTGCGAGACCAGCGCCAGCATCAGGCTCTGCTGCAGGTCCTTGTCATCGGGGGCAAAGGCCAGCGCCTGCTTGTAATAGGCGATCGCGTCGTCGAGGTCGTTGTCGCTTTCGGCGATATGGGCCGCAAGATAGGCGCCCGAGAAAGACGTGATCTGCAGCGGTTTGGCTTCTTCCTTGGCCTGGACCGGCAGCACCCAGAGCGCCACTCCGGTCAAAAATGCCAGCCTCGTCAGCCAGTGCGCACGTCCTTGCCGCATCGTATCCCTTTCAGCCAGACGCGATCCCGCCCTTGGCGGACCGCCCACAGACTCGATCTTTTCCGGCCAAAGCATGGCCTTTTTGGGGTCGGGCTTCAATCGGCAAGCGAATCACAATGCAACCATCCGGCTTAAAAAACGATGCCAGTCAGCGAAAATATGCGGATCGGCGGCTGAATTTCGACATAAGCGATCTAAAGGCGCGTTCCGCGAAAGCCGCTCGCCGCGACCGCATCGCACAGCTTGAACCACTCGCAGCCCGGGCACGCCTTGCGCGTCAGGCCGGCAGAAAACGCCTCGCGCATGCGCTCGAGCGTCGAGGGATCGAGCTCGAGCCGGGCGCCGGCCGGGAGCGGCCGGCCGAGAAGACCGGCGACGTCCAGCGCCGCGACGGCGTCTCGCCCGGCGGCGCTTTCGCCCAGGCAGTGCGGCTCGCTCTCGCTCAGCAGCGGAGCGCAGATGTCGTCCGGGCCGGAAACGATCAAGATATCCTCGCCGCCGGCCAGGCGCTCCACCACCACGTCATAGTTGGCGGTGAAGGCCGGCGAGTAGCCCTTGCCGACATAAGTCAGCAGGCAAAGCAGATGATGGGCGCGCAGCCTGACGGTCATCTGGTGTCGGGTTCGGTCATCCGCCCGGCGGCTTACCGGGGATCGGCCGGCCGGTTGCCCGAAAACAGCTTCAGCGTCGCGGCACCCAGCGCCGACTTGAGTAGGCCGCCGACGATGAAGGGCAGGAAGCCGAAGGTGATCGCCTTCTCGGCGCCGATCATGACGGCAAGCCACACGGTGCCCAGAACCAGGCAGAGCAGGTTGCCGATGAGCATGGCGGCGAAGGCAAGCATGACGCGGTTGCCGTTCCAGCCGCGCTCGGCCAGCCAGCCGACGACGGCGCCGACGACCGGGAAGGCGAAGAGGTAGCCACCGGTCGGACCGACGAAATGCTGCACGCCGGCTGCCCCGCCCGCCAGCACCGGAAAGCCGGCCGCGCCTTCGACCAGCCAGGCGGCGATGGTGAGCGCCCCGAAGCGCCAGCCGTAGAGCGCGCCGACCAGCGTGACGGCGAAGGTCTGCATGGTCACCGGAACCGGCACCATCGGCACCTCGATATAGGAGGACAGCGCCAGGAACAGCGAGCCGATGATCACGGCGCCGATCTGCCAGGCGAGCGAACGGCTGTGCAGCTTGAGCGGGCTGAAGGAGTGCTTCTCGATCGAAACGGTTGCGTTGGTCACGGTGTCTTCCCTGATTGGTGCGAAATTATAGATTATTTTGCGACTTCATCTATTATCGAATCCATATTTTCGCGGCGATGGCAAGCCTGCAGGTTCGTCATTTACGGGCGGAGCGGGCGCGAAGCGGACGCGGAGACCCGAGGATCTATGCCGTGACGCATGGGCGTCAGGACGATTCAGCGCGGCGCTATGTTTTGCACCGCCTCTATTTTTCGGCGAAGGTAACGGCATGGATTCAAGGATCTGCGCGCGTCGCTTCTCCTTGCTGAGAGGCCTCGGCTAATTGCCAATCGCCCGTCACCCCACGATGGCGAAGGCGTCGCGAGTGAGGCCGGAGGCGGTCTTGACCGGCTTCTGGCCGATCCATTGCACATGGCGGCCGAGCGTGGCGGCGGCCGATTCGGTGTTGCCTTGCCGCAGCGCGCTGAGGATCGCGCGGTGGTCCTGGTCGGTGCGGGTTTCCCACTCCGAGCGCCAGGCGGCGAACAGGAAGCGGGCGCTCGCCGCATGCAGGTCGTCGATGGTGGAGAGCAGGCGCGGCATGTTGCAGGGCGCCAGGATAAGCCGGTGGAAGGTGCGGTTGGCCTCTTCCCAGGAGCGGACGTCTCGGGATTTGTCGCCAGCCTTGGTCGCTTCCTCGGCCTGGTCGAGGATCGACGCCGTCAGATGCGGCGCGGCATGGCGCAGCGCCAAGACTTCGAGCGCGGCGCGCATCTCGGCCACCTCCCTGACCTCGCCGAGATCGAAGGAGGCGACGCGCACGCCGCGCCTGGGCTCGCTGATCGCCAACCCTTGAGCCTCCAGGCGGCGAAAGGCCTCGCGCACCGGGACATGGCTGGTTTTGAATTCCTCGGCGACATGGTCCTGGCGCAGCCGCGACCCGGGCTCGATCGCGCCCGAAATGATGCGGTCCGCCAGTTCCTTGCTGATGCGGACGGCGATCGTGTCTTCTGTGCTGGCCATATTTTATAGATAATTTGCCGGGCCGCCCTTTGTCGAGACGGCCGGATCGGGATTCACGGACGCGCCGCCCGGCGGATGCCAGCCAGGCAGGGAGCCAAGCAGGCTCAGTTCACCCGGCTGATGCAGAAATCGATGACGTCGAGCAGCGCCGACTTCTGCGGCGTCGCCTCCAGCGGCGCCAATGCGTCGCGGGCGATCTCGCCGAAATGGCGGGCGCGGCCGATCGTGTCGGCGATGGCGCCGTGGCGGGCCATCAGGCCGATCGCCTTTTCGAGCCCGGCATCGTCGGTGACGTTTTCCTCGATGGCGCGCTTCCAGAAGCTGCGCTCGGCCTTGGTGCCGCGCCGGTAGGCGAGGATCACCGGCAGCGTCACCTTGCCCTCGCGGAAATCATCGCCGACATTCTTGCCGAGATCCGTGCTCGACCCGCCGTAATCCAGCGCGTCGTCGATGAGCTGGAACGCGAGGCCGAGATTCATGCCGTAGGAGCGCAGCGCGGCGCGATCGGTGCGCGTGGCCTGGGCGATCACCGGCCCGACTTCGGCGGCGGCCGAGAACAGCGCCGCGGTCTTGGCCTTGATGACTGCGAAATGCTCGTCCTCGGTGGTGTCGAGGTTCTTGGCGGCGGCAAGCTGCATCACCTCGCCCTCGGCGATGATGGAGGCGGCGGCCGATAGGATGTCCAACGCTTCCAGCGAGCCGACCTCGACCATCATGCGGAAAGCCTGGCCGAGCAGGAAATCGCCGACGAGCACGCTCGCCTGGTTGCCCCAGATCATGCGCGCCGTCTTCTTGCCGCGGCGCAAGGCGCTCTCGTCGACCACGTCGTCATGCAGAAGCGTCGCCGTGTGCATGAACTCGACCGCGGTCGCGAGCTTGACATGGCCTTCGCCCGAATAGCCGAACATCTGTGCGGCGGCGAGCGTCAGCATGGGCCTGAGCCGCTTGCCGCCGGAAGAGATCAGGTGGTTGGCGATCTCCGGGATCATCTCGACGTCGGAGCCGGCCTTGGACAGGATCAGTTCGTTGACGCGTCCCATGTCGGCGGCCGTCAGATCGATCAGATCCTTGATGGAAGCGGGTTCCCGCTTGCCTTCGATGTTGAGAACGACACCCACCACGACAACTCCCGTCTACATTGACGCGCACGAGCAGCGCGCACCACGGCACCCTTGATCCCGCGCCGACTCTAGGGCGGCACAACCGGGCACGGCAAGAGGCGAATTGGCGCGCTCTGCCGACGCTGTGTTTACCCGCACGTTTACACGAACGCCGCAACCTGCGATTTTCGTTCCATGATCGAGCTTGTCCGCACCAATGACGCCGTCGTGATCTCTTTTGTCGAATCGCTGATGCGCGACGCCGGCATCGCCTGTTTCGTAGCCGACCAGAATATGAGCGTGCTCGAGGGGTCGATCGGCCTTTTGCAGAAGCGTGTCATGGTCGACGCCGACAAGGCCGACGCGGCGCGCCGCATCCTCAAGGATGCCGGCATCGAAAACGAGATCCGCCAGAAATAATGGCAGCGACAACCGCCCCAGATACGCCGGCGCATACGGTCGATGCCTTCCATCGCGGACGCTTCTGGCTGGTGCAGCCAAGCCGGGGCGGTCATCGCGCCGGCATGGACGCCATGATGCTGGCGGCCGCCGTGCCGTCCGGCTTTTCCGGCCGGCTCGCCGATTTCGGCGCCGGGGCTGGTGCTGCCGCCCTTGCCGTGCTGTCGCGGTGTCCGTCGGCGCAGGCCGTGCTAGTCGAGCGCTCCGCCGAAATGGCAGGGTTCGCCGCCGCCACCCTTTCGCATCCCGGCAATGCGCATCTCGGCAACCGCGCCTCGGTGCTGACGGCCGACGTGACGCTGACCGGCCGGGCGCGAACCGAGGCCGGGCTTGCCGACAAGTCCTTCGACTTCGTCATCATGAACCCGCCCTTCAACGCGGTGCAGGATCGCTCGACGCCCGACGCGCTGCGCCGGCAGGCGCATGTGGCGGAGGATGGGCTGTTCGAAAGCTGGATCAGGAGCGCTGCCGCCGTCGTCAGGCCGCATGGCGGGCTGGCCGTCATCGCCAGGCCCGAGCAGTTGGTCGCCATCCTCGATGCGATCGAAGGGCGCTTCGGCGATGCCGAATTGCTATGCGTGCATCCGCGCCCGGACGCGGCGGCGATCCGCATCGTCGTCAGGGCGGTGCTCGGCGCGCGCGGGAAAATGTCGATCCGCCCGCCGCTCGCCTTGCACGGACCATCCGGCAACGCGCCGACTGAGCGGACGGAAATGATCAGCAACGGCCTGGCATCGCTGTTCGGCGATTGATCCCAGGCGCGCGATGCGGCATTGCCGTTAGGCGGCGAATGCCTACATGGCAGGCAAGGTGACATCGCGCCCGAAAGACATTACCGACTTGCCTGATCTTACCCTGCTCCTTTGCATCTTGTCCGGAGACACCCGTTCGTGAAACGCCTTTTCAACCGCCTGCTGCCGAAATCCTGGCGCTCGACAGTCGTCACCATTCCGGTCATCCGGCTGCAAGGCACCATCATGGCCGGCGGCGGCCAGTTCCGGCCGAGCCTGTCGCTCGCCTCGACGGCCGGCCTCATCGAAAAGGCGTTCGGCTTCGACGCGCCGGCGGTCGCCATCTCGATCAACTCGCCAGGCGGCTCGCCGGTGCAGTCGCGGCTGATCTTCAAGCGCATCCGCGACCTGGCGGTGGAGAAGAACAGACAAGTGCTGGTGTTCGTCGAGGATGTCGCGGCTTCCGGCGGCTACATGATCGCGGTCGCCGGCGACGAGATCTTCGCCGACCCGTCCTCGATCGTCGGCTCGATCGGCGTGGTCTCGGCCTCGTTCGGCTTCCCCGAGCTGATGAAGAAGATCGGCGTCGAGCGGCGTGTCCACACCGCCGGCCAGAACAAGGCGGTGCTCGATCCGTTCAAGCCCGAGAAGAAGGAGGACGTGGAGCGGCTGAAGGCGTTGCAGCTCGAAGTGCACGAGACCTTCATCGACCTCGTCAAGGAGCGGCGCGGCAGCAAGCTGAAAGACGACCCCGACCTGTTCACCGGCCTGTTCTGGACCGCCAAGCGCGGCCTCGAACTCGGCCTTGTCGATGCGCTGGGCGATATGCGCAGCGTGCTCAAGACCCGTTTCGGCGACAAGACGCAGCTCAAGCTGATCACCGCGCCGCGCGGTCTGTTCGGCCGTTTCGGCCTGTTCGGCTCGCGCTTCTCGCCACCCGATATCGCCGCTGCCGCCGCAAACGGCGTGCTCGATGCGGCGGAAGAGCGCGCGCTGTGGGCGCGCTTCGGGCTTTGAAAAAGCCATGATTGCGGATAGCATGATCGCTTGACCGAGCCCATTCGGCCGGCCTTGCCGCGAGAAGCGCGGGAGGAGTTTGGATATGCCGCAGATCATTTTCTTCGCTGTTGTCGGCGCCGCCGCCTATTTCGGCTACCGCGCTTTCGTGCGCGAGGCCGAGCGCGTGACGGCCAAGATCCGGCGCACCGAAAAACAGGCGGCGAACGGCACGATGGGCACGCTGGTCAAGGATCCCAAGACCGGCGAATATCGTCTCGCCAAGGACTGATCCCATCTCGCCAGCAGCCGACATCCTGGAGCCCGGCACAGAGGTCCGGACGTGGCTTGCGCCTGCCAAGATCAACCTGGCGCTGCATGTCACCGGACGGCGCGACGACGGTTATCATCTCGTCGACAGCCTTGCCGTCTTCACCCGCTTCGGCGACCGGCTCGAGATCGAGCCGGCGGAGCAGGACGAATTCTCGGTGTCCGGCCGATATGCCGCAGGCCTGCCGCTCGACGACGGCAATCTGGTGGTGAAGGCGCGCGATGCCCTGCGCCGCGAAGCCGGCGTGCAGCGCACGCCCCCGGTCGCCATCCGGCTGGAGAAGAACCTGCCGGTCGCCTCGGGCGTGGGCGGCGGCTCCAGCGACGCAGCAGCCGCGCTCAACGCGCTGACGCGGCTCTGGAGGCTCGAGATCGACGACATCTCGTTGGCCCGGATCGGGCTTTCGCTCGGCGCCGACCTGCCGATGTGCCTGAAGTCGAAACCGCTGGTCGCGCGTGGCATCGGCGACGAGGTGTCGCCGCTCTCCGCGTTCCCGGCGCTTGGCCTCGTTCTGGTCAATCCGGGCACCGCCGTCTCGACGCCAGACGTGTTCAAGGCGCTCTCGCGTCGCGACAACGCGGCGCTGCCGCCGCTGCCAAGGCGCCTCGACTTCCACGCCGTCCGAAACTGGCTGGAGACGACGCGCAACGATCTCGAAGGCGCCGCTCAAGCCATTCAGCCCGCGGTCGGCGAAGCGCTCAAGGCGCTCAAACGCGCCGACGCAGCCTTTGCGCGCATGTCCGGCTCGGGCGCCACATGTTTTGGCCTGTTCGAGACCGGCAATGTCGCCAAGCGCGCGGCAATCGAGATCCGCGCCCGCCACCCCGACTGGTTTGTGGCCGCCACGCGCAGCATGGAGGTGAGCGATGGCGAAGCTTGATGAGAGCCGGCCCTTCATCCCGGTGCGCATCGCGGTGCTGACGGTATCCGACACGCGCAGCCTTGCCGACGACAAGTCGGGCCAGACGCTGGCCGACCGCATCGTGGACGCCGGCCACACGCTTGCGGCGCGCGACATCGTCACCGACGACCGCGAGAAGATCCGCGACAAGGTTCTCGGCTGGTCGAAGGACGAAAACATCGACGTCGTGATCACCACCGGCGGCACCGGTTTCACCGGCCGCGACGTGACGCCGGAGGCGCTGGAGCCGATCTTCGAGAAGCGCATGGACGGCTTTTCCGAGGTCTTCCACCGCATCTCCTACGACAAGATCGGCACCTCGACGATCCAGAGCCGGGCGACCGGCGGCGTCGTCAACGCCACCTTCGTCTTCGTGCTGCCGGGCTCGCCCGGCGCCTGCAAGGACGCCTGGGACGGCATCATCAAGGCGCAGCTCGACTACCGGCACATGCCCTGCAACTTCGTTGAGATCATGCCGCGGCTGGACGAGCATCTGAGGCGCGGCGGCAAGGTCACCTCGTAAGGGGGCGCAGGCGTCACTTCGGCGGCGCCACCCAGATTTCGGCATTCAGCCTTCTGGTGGCAAGGCCGCGCGCCACCGCTTCCGCGCTGCGCGCGCTCTTTGCCAGAGCCGCGGCCTGGCGCTTGCTGATGACGAGACCTTCGGCGAGCGCACGATTGCCCGAAAAGACGCGGGCCAGGAAAGGCGCGCGGCCGGCGCGGGCGCGCGAGAAACGGGCCGGCATGGTCTGTTTCGCCGTGTGCGCCACGACCTCGTCGATCCAGCCTTCGGCCAGCCGGGCGCCGGGTTCGAGAAGCAGCAGCCAGTCGCCCTTGGCCTGGCCGATCCCGGCGCCCAGCCCACCGCTCACATAATGGCAGCCGGCATGCTCGGCCACCCGATGCGTCTGGTCGGTCGAGCCTTGATCGCAGACGATCACGTCGCGCACGACGCCTTCGACCGCGCCACCGACCAGCGAGGCGAGCGTGCGGGCAAGTCCCTCCTCGTCGTTGCGGGTCTCGATAAGAACGCTGAGCATGCCTAGCCGAATAGCGGAAAGTGCGGCGATGCGCCAGTTGCGCGCCCCAAGCGAAAAAGTTCTTGCTTTGTTCTCCTCGGCAAAATAGGAATAGTTTCATGAACAGAGCGATTCGACAGCCTGCCGATAGTCCCTGGGAGAGGGCGAAAATGGAACAGATCGTGCGCGCCGACATTGCCGCTTTTGGAGCAGGCAGAGCCGAGATGGCGAACGCGATGATCGAGCAGAGCGGAATGCGCGTGCGGCCCGACCGCAATCGCGGCCGCTCGGCCGGCATCAACCCGTCCGGCCGGTTCGAGCCGGTCAGCCGGCATGTCTTTGATGACGGCTGGAACTCGCTGGAGGAGTTGCCGCCGTTCAAGACGGAAGTGCAGGTCGAGAAGCCGCGCACCATCATCACCCGCAACGAGTCGCCCGACATTTCCTTCGACCGTTCGATCAATCCCTATCGCGGCTGCGAGCATGGCTGCGTCTACTGCTTCGCCCGTCCGACACATGCCTTCATGGGCCTGTCGCCGGGGCTCGATTTCGAATCGAAGCTGTTCGCCAAGCCGGATGCGGCGCGCATGCTGGAACGGGAGTTGTCGAAGCCGGGCTATCAGCCGCGCACCATCGCCATCGGCACCAACACCGATCCCTACCAGCCGATCGAGAAGCAGTACCGGATCATGCGCGAGATCCTCGAGGTGCTGGAGGCGCGCGGACACCCGGTCGGCATCGTGACGAAGTCGGCGCTGGTGACGCGCGACATCGACATCCTGTCGCGCATGGCGGAGCGCGGCCTCGCCAAGGTGGCGCTTTCGGTGACGACGATGGACCGCATGCTGGCCAGAACCATGGAGCCGCGCGCGTCGACCCCGACGAAGCGGCTGGAGGCGATCAGGCAATTGTCGGACGCCGGCATCCCGGCCTCGGTGATGGTGGCGCCGATCATTCCCGGCCTCAACGACCCGGAGATGGAGCGCATCCTCGATTCGGCGCGGGCCGCCGGTGCCCGGGAGGCCGGATACGTCATCCTGCGCCTGCCGCTGGAAGTGGCGCCGATCTTCAAGGATTGGCTGTTGCGGCATTATCCGGACCGGTACCGGCATGTGATGTCGCTGATCCGCTCGATGCGCGACGGCAAGGACTACGATTCCGAATGGGGCAAGCGCATGAAAGGCGCCGGACCTTATGCCTGGCAGATCGGCCGGCGCTTCGAGATCGCGGCCAAGCGTCTCGGCCTCAATGTCGAACGGCGGCAGCTTCGCATCGATCAATTCGTCGCAGGCTCCGGCGCTGGCGAGCAGCTGATGCTGCTGTGAAGATGGCGCCGGCCCTAACGGCCGGCCCTAAGCAGTTCCAGGCAAAGCGGTTTTCCGTCCGGGATTGCTACTTGTTTCAAGAATTCCGTCCGGCCCATGTCCCCCGGCCGTGAGACGGTGCCCTCCCGGTCCGGCGCCCCACCCGACCCTGAGGGACTTGCGGAGAATCGGAGCCGATGCGAACCTCGCCGCACCATGGCTCGCGCGCGTTCCGATTCTCCGCTTCTCTTTGAAATGGTCGAGAAGCCCGACTTCTCGATCGAGACCAAGGCGATGGCCGACGGGCTGTGGCCGGTCGCCGGCATGGATGAAGCTGGCCGCGGTCCGCTCGCTGGTCCAGTGGTGGCTGCGGCGGTGGTGCTTAACCCCGCCAATATCCCGGAAGGCCTCGACGATTCCAAACGCCTCACCCATTTGCAGCGCGAGGCGCTATTCCTAAAGATCCTTGGCTCGGCGCTCAGCGTATCGATGGCCTCGATCAGCGCCGAAGGCATCGACAACAGCAACATCCTGAAAGCGAGTCTCGAGGCGATGCGCCGCGCCGCCGCGGGTCTCTCGCTGCAGCCGAAGCTCGCCTTGGCCGACGGCCGCGACGTCCCGCCAGGCCTCGCCTGCGAGGGCCGCGCGCTGATCAAGGGCGACCAGCGCTCGCAGTCGATCGCCGCCGCCTCGATCGTCGCCAAGGTGATGCGCGACCGCATGATGTGCGGCTGCGGTGGCCATCATGAACACTACGGTTTCGAAGTTCACATGGGCTATGCGACGGTCCGGCACCGCACCGCCATCGAGGCGCATGGCCCAGTGGCAAGGCTGCACCGAACCTCCTTCGCGCCGTTCAGGCTGGGTGGCGTCGAGGTGGTCGAGGAAGAGAGCTTGGCCGGGTTGGAGTGACGGCGACTGCCTCGATCCTTCGTCATCCTCGGGCTTGACCCGAGGATCCATGCCTTGACTCCTGTCATAGGGCGCGGCGGCGCAGAATTTGCAATCGCTGCAACGCGTTAGCGTCACGGCATGGATCCTAGGGTCTGCGCGCGTCGCTTCGCTCCTTGCTCCGCCCTAGGATGACGAATGAGCTACAACAAAAAAGCCGCCGGGTTGCCCAGGCGGCTTTCTGATTGGTGGCTGCGATAGGCTCAGTTCAGCTTGGCCTTCACGTCATTCAGCGCCGACTTGAACAGGTCGGCACCGGCCTTGGCGTCAACCTTGGCGGCAAGCAAGGCGCGGGCGGCTTCGACGGCGATGTCGACGGCCGACGCTCGCACTTCGCTGACGGCCTCGCGCTCGGCCTGGCTGATCTTCTGCTCGGCAAGCGCGGTGCGCCGGGCGACATAGTCCTCGGTCTTCTTGGCCGCCTCGGAAGCAAGCAATTCAGCCTCGCGCTTGGCGGCGGCGACGATGTCGGCGGCCTCCTTCTCGGCTTCCTTGCGCTTCTGCTGATATTGGGCAAGCAGCTGCTGGGCCTCTTCACGAAGCTTGCGCGCTTCCTCGAGCTCGCCGCTGATCTTGGCCGCGCGGGCGTCCAGCGACTTGGTGAGCATGCCCGGCACCTTCAGATAGATGATGGCGCCGAGGAAGATGATCAGAGCGATGGTGGCCCAGAGCGTGGCAAGTGATGTGGCGTCCATGATCCCGCTCCTCACCGGCTCGCGGATTTGACCGCGGCCGCGATCTCGGACTTGTCGGCCTTGCCGCCGACAAGCGCCTCGACGATGGCCGACGTGGTATCCTCGGCGATCGTGCCGACTTCCTTCATCGCCCTGGCCTTGATCGAGGCGATGCTCGCCTCTGCCTCGCCAAGCTTCTTCTCGAGCTCGGCCTCGAGCTTCTTGCGCGTGCCTTCGGCGTCCGCCTTGGCGGCGTCGCTTGCCTGCTGGCCGATCTTGTTGGCGTTGGCCTTGGCCTCCGCCAGTTCCTGCTCATAGGCGGCAACGGCGGCATCCGCCTCGCCCTTCAGCCTTGCGGCATGGTCGAGGTCCTGGGTGATGCGATCGTTGCGGACATCGATGATGCCGCCAAGACGCGGCATCACAACGCGCTTCAGGAACAGGTAGAAGAGCCCGAAGGTGATGACCAGCCACAGGATCTGCGACGGGAAGGTCTTGGCGTCGAACGGCGGGAACGCTTCATGCTCCGCGGCAGGCACGGCAGTGCCCGCATGCGTATCGCCCTCGGCCGCGGCCGGCGCTGTTTCTTGCGCATAGGCAGATGTCACGAACATCTGATTCCCCTGTCCATGTGGCCCCTGTCCATTCGGCGGGGCCGCACCATGCGGCCCCTCTCGTCAGCTCTCAATCTTACTTGAAGACCAGGAGCAGAGCGATCAGGAGCGAGAAGATGCCCAGAGCTTCGGTCACGGCGAAGCCGAAGATCAGGCGGCCGAACTGGCCGTCGGCAGCCGACGGGTTGCGGAGCGCGCCCGAGAGGTAGCTGCCGAAGATGTTGCCGAGGCCGATGCCCGCGCCGCCCATGCCGATGCAGGCGATACCAGCGCCGATAGCAGCTGCTGCAGTTGCGTCCATTTCAAAACTCCTGTGGTTTGCTTGTTCGTTGCGGTTGGTACGTTGGGTATGCTGGCGCCGCGGCGCCGGTGAAAATTGATCAGTGGCTCGGGTGCAGCGCGTCGTTTAGATACATGCAGGTCAGCACCGCGAAGACGTAAGCCTGCAGGAAGGCGACCAGCAGCTCGAGGGCGGTCAATGCGACCGCCATGGCGAGCGGCAGGACCGAGCCGGCGATGCCGACGGCGCCGAGCGCGCTAAGGCTCACGACGAAGCCCGAGAACACTTTTAGCGTGATATGGCCGGCCAGCATGTTGGCGAAAAGACGAACCGAGAGGCTGACAGGACGCGAGACGAAGGAGATGACTTCGATCGCCACCACCAGCGGCAGAAGAAGACCCGGAACGCCATGCGGTACGAACAGCTTGAGGAAGCCCAGACCGTGCTTGGCGAAGCCGTAGACGACGACCGTGCCGATGACCAGGATTGCCAGCGTGAAGGTGACGATGATGTGGCTGGTGACGGTGAAGAAATAGGGGAACAGGCCGATCAGGTTGGCGACCAGCACGAACATGAACAGCGAAAACACCAGCGGAAAGAACTGCATGCCCTGCTTGCCGGCGGCGTCGCGCAGCATGTTGCCCACGAATTCATAGGCCATCTCGGAGACCGACTGCAGGCGCCCCGGGATCAAGGCGCGGCTGGCCGTGCTCCAATAGAGGAAAGCCGAGGCCAGCACGATCGTGACGACCATGAACAGAGAGGAGTTGGTGAACGAGACGTCGTAGCCGCCGATATGCAGCGGGATGATCGGATGGATCTGGAACTGGTGGATCGGATCGACCTTGTCAGCAGCAGCCACTTTAAATCCCCGTCAAAGCCACAATCGGCTTCTTAAGTTCACTTCAGCGCCCAGGGGCGCCCACTTCATTCTTTCGGCTCGCGCGGCTTGCCGCCCTGACCGAATTCCGGTGCAAGCCCCGCCGAACGCAGGACATTGAGTATACCGGCGCCAAAGCCCAGCAGCAGGCCGACGATCAGACCCCAAGGCGCTGTTCCCGCCAGGCGGTCGATGATCCAGCCCAAGCCGACACCAACCACCACTCCGGCGATGAACTCGCTGGACAGTTTCAGCGCCTGACCGTAACCGGCCACAGCTTTCGCTTCGTCTTTCCCCTCGAGCCGGTCCGTGCGCCTCGTCGCAAGCGATGCTTCGAGATCGCGCCGGCGGCGCTCAAGTTCGTCGTCGCGGATGGTGGCTTCTGGCTGCCTGCCGCGGCCGGTTTCTCCGGTTCCGTCTGGCCCGGTTTTGTCGGCCATCGCAACCCCCCTGCCCGGGCAGACGATTGCCGTCCGTCCGCTTCTAAAGTCGCCGGCAACATAGTTAGAGGGTCCGCGCCCGTCAAGCCACGGGCCGAACTTCCAAGCGATGTATTTTTCGATGTTAAAACAATGATTTATCGAGGTGCGACATCGTGCCCTTCACGCCCGCGTGAGGTGACGGAGCGAATCCTGGCGACAAGCCGCGCCCGCCGGGGCATGCGGGGCGCCGGAGGAAGGTTCGCCGGAGGCGTCGTTTAGGCGGGTCCAGTTCAAGGCGCGTGACGGCTCAGCTCCAGCCGCCGCCGTAGGTGCGGTAGAAGATGTGCAGGCCGATCCTGGTCATGCGCTGCATGGCGCGCGCCCAGCCGGGATGGACGTAGTTGGCGTAGTAATGCGTCGACGAGCCGACCTCGGGAATGAAGATCTTGCCGGCGGTCACCGCCATGGCGACCTCCTGCGCGGTCTTGTAGGAAGCCTGGTCGGTGATGGTCTTCTTCCTGCCGTCGCAGGCGAAGGAGAACTGGCAGCGATTGAACCAGTCGTCGTTCTGGTAGACGACGCCGCAGATCGTCTTCGGATAGGCCGGGTTGCGGACGCGGTTCAGGATCACCTGGGCGACTGCTGCCTGGCCGCGGACCGGCTCGCTGCGCGCCTCGAAATAGATGCCCTTGGCGAGGCATTCCTGCTCGGGCTTGGAAAAGACGCTCGCCGGCAGCGGGTTCTGCAGCCAGGCATGATCGCCCTTGCCCATCGGCGGGATGAAGCGGCCGTCGTTTGGATCGTCCTGCAGCAGCGCTTCGAAGGGCGAGGCCTTGGCATAGTCGGGCGCGGACTGCGCATAGGCGGTGGCGAGGATGTCCGGCTTGTCGTTGTTGACGAGGGCGACGAGCGCCGCCGGCAGATCCGGGTCAGGCTTCTTGTCCTCGCGCAGATGGAAGGCCTGAGCGATCTGGACTTCCTTGCCCTTGATGCCGGGCTTGGCGAAGGTGAGCTTCAGTCCGCTGTCCATCGAGGGACGCAGCAGCGAGGAGGTGCGCTCGAAGATCGAGCCGGCGCTGAAATTCTTGGGCGGCGCGACGGGCGAGACCTGGACAAGGCGGCCTTTCTTGTCGGCGCGAACCACCCGATCCTCATCGGGCGTGGCACCCGCGGCGTTGCCCTTGCCACGGAAGGCCACCGTGCCCACGCCCGGCAGATTGACGCCGGAGCCCGAGATCGCGCCCGTGGTGGTGGAATCGATGAACGGCATTTCGGCGGCATGCACCGAGCCGGCGGCGGATTTCTCGATATAGGCGTTCCAGCGGGCGCTGGGCGACTCCAGGCCGGTGATCAGGCTGGTCATATCCTGATAGGCAACGACCGACGGAAAGCCGATCCACATGCCGAGCCCGAGCACCAAAGGAGAAAGGAAGGAACGTCTTTTCGCAACGGCGGCGGCGGCAAGCCGCATGGAAACGCGTCGATGCACGGAACTCTCCAGAACGCTACTGACCCCGGAGAGCCAAAATGAAGCATTAACCTTGATGCGGGGTTAACGACATCGATCATGTTCTTTTCATGTTTGAGGAAAGCCGGCTTGCTGTTTCCACAGCAAGCCGGCGAAGAATCGGGCCCGGCAGGTGCATCGGTTTGGGCTAATCAGACCTGGCGCAGGAAGATTGGCCAGGCGAGCGCCGCACAGATCGCGGCCGCGAGCCAAACGCCCGGCCATGCAAAAGCCACCAGCAGCCACGGAATGGCGATCGGCACCAGGCAGAAGCCGACGAAGACGAAGCTGTTGGCGAGGCTGAGCGCGGTGCCGACATGGCCGGCGCCGGCAAGCGTGGCAAGTTCGGTATAGGCGACGCCGTGCCAGGCGGAGACGAATATGCCGGCAACGACGACCATCATCGGAAGCAGCGGCGGCAGCAGTGGTGCACCGGCGGCGCCGATCACCAGCAGCCAAAGCACCAGGAAGGCCAGCGCGCTCAACGCGCTGCAGATCTTCAGGAACGGCCGGCGGTTGCCGTGGCGGTCGGTGAAGCGGCCGCTCCAGACGCGCATCACCATGGCACCGGTCTGCACGGCGGCGAGGGTTGCGCTGGTCACAAAAGTCCCCATGCCGGCGAAGTCGTGCAGGAAGACCGAGGCGAAGGTCAGAACCGCGACCTGCGGGAAGCAGAGCAGGCCGATGGCGGTCGAGATGCGCCACACCTCGATGTTGCGCAAGGGCGCCGGGCCGGTTGTCGCCGCGGCGGCGTGGCTGCCGCCTTCCACCGGCGGCTCGTGCAGCCAGCGCCAGGCAAAATACGCCGAGACGGCGGAGACGGCCGCAAGCAGGCCGAAGACCGCCGTGAAGCCCAAGGCCAGTGCCAGCGACGGCAGGACAAGCGCGCCAAGCCCGCCGCCGAGCGGCACCGCCGTCTGCCTTATGCTCATGGCGAAGCCTCGCTCGCCCTCGCCGAACCAGCCCATGATGGCGCGGCCGCTGGAGCCGTTGACGCTGCCGCCGAGCAAGCCGGCGACGAGCAGGCTCGCCGACAGAAGCGTGACGCCGGGAACGTCCATTTTCCCCGGCACGACGAGCAGCGCCATGACGAGAAGCCATGCAGCCGTCGCGCCGAGCCCGGTCAGGAGCACGCGGCGGTCACCCCAGCGGTCGGTGAGCACGCCCCAGGGCAGTTCGCTCAGCGCCACGCCGAGGCCGAGAAGCCCAAGCGCGAGGCCCAGCGAGGCATTGTCGAGATGGTAACCCTGGCGCATCGCCACCGCGGTCGCCGGGATGCCGGAGAAGGTGGCGGAAAAGCCGGCATTGGCGGCAACGCCTATGCCCAGCACCTTCCAGCGGTGATTGGGGCCGAAGGCGCGGCGCGCGGAGGTGACGGCGGCTGCATCAGGCTGTTGGCAGTCGCTGCATGTAACGATGGCGGACATGGTTCATTCCTGTTGCGGCCGGCTAAGCGGCTTGACGGGAGGGATGTAGCGCCATAGCTTCATCCATAAAATCAGGAAGTTTTTGATCAATACTCCTGAAAATCAGGACAATTTTATGCGCCGCGTCACATTCGACCTCGACGTCCTCAGAACCTTCGTCACCGGCATGGAGCTGGGCAGCTTCGCCAAGGCGGCCGAGCGACTGGGACGCTCGACGTCGGCCGTCAGCGCGCAATTGAAGAAACTGGAAGAGCAGGCGGATACGCCGATCTTCCGCAAGGCAGGACGCGGCCTGACGCTCACGGAAGCCGGCGAAACCATGCTCGGCTATGCGCGGCGGCTGATCGAGCTCAACGACGAGGCGGCCTCCGCCATCCGCGACGTCGAGCTGGAAGGCTGGGTGCGGCTTGGCCTGCAGGAGGATTTCGGCGAGGCCGTGCTGCCCGACGTGCTTGGCCGCTTCGCCCGCGCCCATCCCAAGGTTCGCATCGAGGCGCGGATCGGACGCAGCCACGACCTGGCCGAACGTGTCCTGTCCGGCAATCTCGACATCGCGCTTGCCTGGCATGACGGCGCCACCCTGCCCTACAGCCGCCATGTCGCCGATGTGCAGTCGCGCTGGATTGGCCCGGCCAAGCCGATCGAGGCCGGTCCGCGCAATGGCGAGCCGCTGCCGCTGGTGGTGTTCGAGGCGCCGTGCCTGTTGCGCACGGTCGCGACGGAGACGCTCGACCGCGCCGGCATGCCCTGGCGCATGGCCTTCTCGAGCCCCAGCCTCGGTGGCATCTGGGCGGCGGTGGCGGCTGGCCTCGGCCTGACGATCCGAACCGATATCGGCCTGCCCGCCAATGTCAGGGCGATCGCGCCGGGCGTGTTGGGGCTTCCCGCCCTGCCGATGATGGCGCTGCATCTCCACCAGAAGGACGCCGAGCTCGACCCGGTGGCGGCGCGGCTGGCGGAGATTCTTTTGCAGGCGACACTGGAAACGCTGCCGGAGGGGGCGCGGCCCGGTGAAGGGATGCGAGAGGTCGCTTAAGCCCCACACTTTCGTCATCCACGGGCGGAGCGACGCGAAGCGGAGCATAGACCCGAGGATCCATTCCGTTACATCGACCGAAGGGTGAAGCGGTGCAGAATTCTGGATCCCACGACGCTTCTAAGTCACGGAGTGGATTCTCGGGTCTACGCGCGTCGCTTCGCTCCTTGCTTCGCCCGTGGATGACGGCTGGAAAGGCGTCGCCGCCTTGCCTCACCGCTTCTTCGCGCGGCCCGCGAAAGGATTGTCCGACGTCCGCAGCGCCATGCGGATCGGGACGCCCGGCATGTCGAAAGCCTCGCGCAGGCTGTTGGTCAGGTAACGGACATAGGATTGCGGCATCGCATCCGGGCGCGAGCAGGAGACGACAAAGCCCGGCGGGCGGGTTTTTGCCTGGGTGACATATTTGATCTTCAGGCGGCGGCCGGCGACGGCGGGCGGCGGATGATGCGCGAGGATGCCTTCCAGCCAGCGGTTGAGCTTGCCGGTGGACACACGGCTGTTCCACACCTTGTGGGTTTTGATGACGCTTTCCATCAGCTTGTCGAGGCCGCGGCCGGTCTCGGCCGAGACCGGCACCGCCTGGATGCCGCGCACCTGCGGCAAGAGCCGCTCCGTCTTTTCGCGCAGCTCGGCCAAAAGCTCCTGCGGGTTGTCGATCAGGTCCCATTTGTTGAAGGCGATCACCGGCGCCCTGCCCTCGCGGATGATCAGGTCGGCGATCTGCAGGTCTTGCTTCTCGAACGGGATGGTCGCGTCGAGCACGATGATGACGATCTCGGCGAAGCGGATGGCGCGCAGGCCATCCTGCACAGAAAGCTTCTCGAGCTTCTCCTGCACCTTCGACTTGCGCCGCATGCCGGCGGTGTCGAACAGCTTTATGCGGCGGCCGCGCCAGTCCCAGTCGACCGAGATCGAATCGCGCGTGATGCCGGCTTCCGGGCCGGTGAGCAGCCGCTCCTCGCCGATCAGCGCGTTGATCAGCGTCGACTTGCCGGCGTTCGGCCGGCCGACGACGGCGATGCGCAGAGGCTTGGTGTCGTCATAGGCGGGCTCGGCATCCGGGTCGGCGATGTCCTCGCCGATCAGCACCTCGCTGGCGGCGATCTCGTCGCTGTCGTCTTCCTCCTCGCCGAGCGCGCGCTCTTCGCCCAAGGCTTCGACCACCGCGTCGCGCAGGTCGGGCATGCCCTGGCCGTGCTCGGCCGAGACCGGGATCGGTTCGCCAAGACCGAGCTCCCAAGCCTCCAGCAGTCCTCCTTGGGCGCCGCGCGCCTCGGCCTTGTTGGCGACGAGCACCACCGGCTTGCCGGATTTGCGCACGACGTCGGCGAAGGTGCGGTCGTCGGGCATCAGGCCGGATTTGGCATCGACGGTGAAAAAGATGAGGTCGGCCTCGCGAATGGCGATCTCGGTCTGCTGGCGCATGCGGCCGGGCAGCGTCGAGGCGGCCGCATCCTCGAAGCCGGCGGTGTCGATGACATCGAAATGAAGATCGTAGAGTTTCGCCGCATGGACGCGGCGATCGCGCGTGACGCCCGGCGTGTCGTCGACAAGCGCCAGCTTCTTTCCGACCAGCCGATTGAAAAGAGTCGATTTGCCGACGTTAGGCCGGCCGATGATGGCGACTTTGAAGCCCATCCACTCTACCGTTTATTTTGCATGTCGTTTGTCCCAAAACCGCTGCGCACTTTTGGGCGACATGCAATCACGACGCGTTGCCCGACCCGCGGATCAGCTCGGACATCAGCTGCGCCCTCTGGCGCACATTGCGCGGGGCACCGTCATCCGAGGAGATCTGGTCGAACAGTTTGAGCGCATCGGCCGATTTGCCGTCCTTCCAGGCGGCGAGGCCGAGCGCCTCGCGCGCCGAATGGCGCAGCGGATTGGTGTCGGCGGTGAGCGCCTCGACCCGGCTGGAGACATCGGCGAAGGAGCCGTGGTCGACGAGCAGCAGGGCTGCCCTCAGCCGCGCGATGTCGCGGATGCCGCCGGGGATGGCGTTGTCGGCGGCGACGTCATCGAAATCATTGACCGCGCCGTCGACGTCGCCCTTGTCGGCCTTGACGGTCGCGGCGCGCATGCGGGCGAGCAGCGGATAGGCGCCGTAGCCGTCCTTCTCCAACTGATCGAGAGCGGCGATCGCCTCGTCGTTCTTGCCGTTATTGGCGAGCTTGAGGGCCGCCGAGAAAGCGTCGCCCGAGCGGTTGGCGCGGCTCTCGTCCCAGTAGCGGTAACCGACGACGGCGGCAGTGCCCAGCACGATCAGGATGGCGATGCCCAGGATGGCCGGGCCGAAACGATCCCACAGCGCCTGCGCCTGCTCGCGACGAATCTCTTCGTTGACTTCGCGGATAAAACTGTCGTCCGACATCAATCAAAAACCATTGTTGCCCCAGAGGGGGCGCTTCTTGAGCCCGCGTTTTAGCGAAAATTTGTCGGCATGGAAGGGGGCGGGCCGGAAAATCGGCTGAGAACGCCAGATGCCACACGGCCCTTGCCGGATCGCATCGACGCCACATTTGCGCGATAGCCGGCTTCCGATCAGCGGGAGACGTTCCCGCCGGAAGGTTGCCAATGCTTCGTTCGTACCGCGTCCTTGCATACAGTCTCGCCTCGCTCGCCTCAGCCAATGCCGCCTTCGCCGATCCGCCGAAACCGCGAGCCGTTTCGCCGGCCAGGCCCAAGCAGGTCGTGCTGATTTCTTTCGATGCCGCCCGCGAGATCTCGCAATGGCAGCGCAGCCGGGCGCTGGCAAAGCGCACTGGCGCGCATTTCACCTATTTCCTGTCCTGCGTCTTCCTGCTCTCGCCGGACGCGCGACAACAATATGCCGGCCCCGGCAAGGCCACCGGCAAATCCAATGTCGGCTTCGGCGCCTCGAAACAGGACGTCGCGGACCGGCTCGAGCAGGTCCGGCTGGCGGCTGCCGAGGGCCACGACATCGGCAGCCACGCCTGCGGCCATTTCGATGGCAAGGCGTGGAGCAAGGCCGACTGGCTGGCCGAGTTCGCCTCCGTCCGGCGCATCTTCGAGAACGCCTATGCGATCAACGGCATCCCCGAACCGGCCGACTGGCGCGATTTCGCCCGTCATGCCGTGACCGGTTTCCGCGCGCCATACCTTTCGACCGACAAGGCGCTTTACGAAGCGCTGCCCGAGGCGGGCTTCCAATATGACGCGAGCGGCGTTTCGAACGGCCCCGAGCTGCCGCCGACCCGCGACGGCACGATCCGTTTCGCCCTGCCCCTCGTTCCCGAGGGGCCGAAGGCGAAGCCGGTGGTCGCCATGGACTACAATCTCTATGTCCGCCATTCAGACGGCGCCGAGAACCCGGCGATGGCTGGCGAATTCACAGAGCGTGCCTATCAGGCGTTCCGCGCTGCCTTCGATACCCAGTACAACGGCAAGCGCCTGCCGCTGGAACTCGGCTTCCACTTCACGCTGATGAACAATGGCGCCTATTGGGACGCGCTGGAGCGCTTCGCCGGCGAGGTCTGCGTGAAAGCCGATGTCGAGTGCATCAGCTTTCGCGACTATGTAGAGCGGCGGCAGGCCGGGGAGCCGCAGGTGACGGTGGGCGGCTGAGCCGCGCCCTAAAAGCGCGTCGCGATCTTTCAGATTCCACAGTACACGACTCATAGGTTTTTGATGCGTTTAGGGAACTCGCTTTGCC
>SAJS01000038.1 GCA_004017535.1 Mesorhizobium sp. | reverse complement strand
GTCTTGCCATGATCGACGTGGCCGATCGTGCCAATGTTCACATGCGGCTTGGTGCGCTCGAATTTACCTTTTGCCATGTGATCTCTCCATTCCTGCCTGCCCGTGCGGGCCTTGAATTAAGGTCTCGTGCAACCCGCTCGAGTTACGCGTATTTCTTCTGAACTTCCTGGGCGACCGCGGTCGGAACCGGCTCGTAGTGGTCGAACTGCATCGTGTACTGGGCGCGGCCCTGCGACATCGAACGCAGATTGTCGACATACTTGAACATGTTCGCCAGCGGCACCATCGCGTTGATGACGACGGCAACGCCGCGCGCTTCCTGGCCCTGGATCTGGCCACGACGGCCGTTGAGATCGCCGATGACGCCGCCGACATAATCTTCCGGCGTCACGACCTCGACCTTCATGATCGGCTCCAGCAGCTGCACGCCGAGGCGCGGAGCAGCTTCCTTGAAGCAGGCGCGGGAAGCGATTTCGAACGCCAGCACCGAGGAGTCGACGTCGTGGAAGGCGCCGTCGATGAGGGTCGCCTTGACGCCGATCATCGGGAAGCCGGCGAACGGGCCGGAACCCATGACGCTATTGATGCCCTTCTCGACGCCCGGGATGTATTCCTTCGGAACCGCACCGCCGACGATCTTGGACTCGAACACGAACTCTTCGCTCTCGGTGTTCGGCTCGAAGATGATCTTGACGCGGGCGAACTGACCGGTACCGCCGGTCTGCTTCTTGTGCGTGTAGTCCTGCTCGTGCGTGCGGGTGATCGTCTCGCGATAGGCCACCTGCGGCGCGCCGACATTGGCCTCGACCTTGAACTCACGACGCATGCGGTCGACGATGATGTCGAGATGCAGCTCGCCCATGCCGGCGATGATGGTCTGGCCCGATTCCTCGTCGGTCTTGACGCGGAAGGACGGATCCTCGGCCGCCAGGCGATGCAGCGCGAGACCCATCTTTTCCTGGTCGTTCTTGGTCTTCGGCTCGATAGCGATCTGGATGACCGGATCGGGGAATTCCATGCGCTCGAGGATGACCGGGTGCAGCGGATCGCAAAGCGTGTCGCCGGTGGTCGTGTCCTTGAGGCCGGCCAGCGCAACGATGTCGCCGGCATAGGCTTCCTCGATGTCGGCGCGCGAGTTCGCATGCATCTGCAGCATGCGGCCGATGCGCTCCTTCTTGCCCTTCACCGTGTTGTCGAGCGAGGTGCCCTTGGTGAGCTTGCCCGAATAGATGCGGGCAAAGGTCAGCGAACCGACGAACGGGTCATTCATGATCTTGAACGCCAGCATCGACAGCGGCTCGTTGTCATCGGCGTGACGCTCGATCTCGGCGTCGGTCTTGGCATCAACGCCCTTGATGGCCGGCACGTCGATCGGCGACGGCAGGTATTCGACGACGGCGTCGAGCAGCGGCTGCACGCCCTTGTTCTTGAAAGCCGAGCCGCAGAACATCGGGAAGAACTTGACCGCGATGGTGCCCTTGCGGATCAGCGCGCGGATCTCGTCGTTCGACGGCATGTTGCCTTCGAGGTAGTTCTCAAGCGCGGTCTCGTCCATCTCGACCGCGGCTTCGATCATCTTCTCGCGGTACTGAGCGGCCTTCTCCTTGAGGTCAGCCGGGATCTCGACGACGTCCCAGGCGGCGCCCAGCGTCTCATCGCGCCACACGAGCGCGTTCATCTCGACGAGGTCGACGACGCCCTTGAACTCGGTCTCGGCGCCGATCGGCAGCTGCATGACGACGGCCTGAGCGCCGAGGCGCGAACCGATCATTTCCACCGAGCGGTAGAAGTCGGCGCCGATCTTGTCCATCTTGTTGCAGAAGATCATGCGCGGCACGTGGTACTTGTCGGCCTGGCGCCACACGGTCTCGGTCTGCGGCTCCACGCCGGCGTTGGCGTCGAGCAGCGCGATGGCGCCGTCGAGCACGCGCAGCGAACGCTCGACCTCGATGGTGAAGTCGACGTGTCCGGGGGTGTCGATGATGTTGAAGCGGCGCATCTTGCCGTCACGACCCTTCCAGAAGGTCGTGGTCGCGGCGGACGTGATGGTGATGCCGCGTTCCTGCTCCTGCTCCATCCAGTCCATGGTGGCAGCGCCGTCATGGACTTCGCCGATCTTGTGCGACTTGCCCGTGTAGTACAGGACGCGCTCGGTCGTCGTCGTCTTGCCGGCGTCGATATGCGCCATGATACCGAAATTGCGGTAGTCTTCGATCTTGTATTCGCGGGCCATGGGAGGTGCCTCTCAGTCTCTTTCGCGTTACCAGCGGTAATGCGCGAAGGCGCGGTTGGCTTCCGCCATCTTGTGGGTGTCTTCACGCTTCTTGACGGCCGTGCCGCGGTTGTTGGCCGCGTCCATCAGCTCGCCCGAGAGGCGGTCGACCATGGTGGTCTCGTTGCGGTTGCGGGCCGCGGCGATCAACCAACGAATGGCCAAGGCCTGGCGGCGCTCGGGGCGCACGTCGACCGGAACCTGGTAAGTGGCGCCGCCGACGCGACGCGAGCGCACTTCCACATGCGGCGCGACATTGTCGAGCGCCTGATGGAAGACGGTGACCGGCTCCTGCTTGGTCTTGGCCTGGACCTGGTCCAGCGCGCCGTAGACGATGGTCTCGGCAACCGACTTCTTGCCGTCATACATGACGGCGTTCATGAACTTGGTGACGATCAGATCGCCGAACTTGGGATCCGGATTGATCTCACGCTTTTCTGCACTGTGACGACGGGACATGGGAAACCCTTACTTCGGACGCTTGGCGCCGTATTTCGAACGACGCTGCTTGCGATTCTTCACACCCTGCGTGTCGAGCACGCCGCGGATGATGTGGTAGCGGACGCCCGGCAGATCCTTGACGCGACCGCCGCGGATCATGACCACCGAGTGTTCCTGAAGGTTGTGGCCTTCGCCGGGGATGTAGCCGATCACTTCAAAACCGTTGGTCAGGCGAATCTTGGCCACCTTGCGCAGCGCCGAGTTCGGCTTCTTCGGCGTCGTGGTGTAGACGCGCGTGCAGACGCCCCGCTTCTGCGGGTTCTGCTGCATGGCCGGGACCTTGTTTCGCTTCACCGGCGCCAGGCGCGGCTTGCGGATCAGCTGGTTGACGGTAGGCATTAAACCCTCTTGTCTCTCAATTCCGTGTCTGCCCTGTCAGGGCCGCTCAAAGCGTCATTTCCATACGCGAATTCGGGCAACACACCGCGTCTCGCGGTCCTGCCCGAACAAATTGCAGAGGAAGCGGAAGCCGCTTCATGCGCGCCGGAAATGTCTTTTCGCTCGTAAAACGAACCCTGTTTGAGACAAACTCCAAAGCGTGTCGCCTCGGAAAGGCTGGTCTCACATCGGTTCTGACGTCGCGGCTTCTACTCGTAAGGCCATTGCCCGTCAACCCCGCAACGGCAAATATTGCGGTCAATTCGAGGCTTGGCAGCCATGCGCAAAACGCATGTAGTTTTATTGCGCCTTTTTTCAAGAGCGAGGAAGAAAGTGACCGGCTTGCGGCTGTCTTCCGCACTGGCTTCGTGCCAAAAGGCGGCTTGAGCCGGACTTTCCGCCGGAGAACGAGGAATCAGCCCGTGAACGACAATGAAGAACGGCCGGTCACCATCATCACCGGACGAGTCTGGCGCAAGAAGGGCGGCAAGCCCGAGGGCGTGCATGTGATGCTGGTGGCGCCCGACGATGATTCTGCCGTGCGCCGCGCGCTCGAATCGCTTGCCGCCGAGGGATTCGCGGAGGCCGAGCTCGATCAGATCGGCGACATGGAGGGCGAACCCGATGAAGAACCGCATCTGTCTGCCTATCAGGGCGCGCTGGAAGGCGAGGTCTCGATCGTCACCTTTGACGAGCCGTTCTGATCTCGCTGCCGGGCGCGACGTCCCTTCCCCGCTCTGTCCCCCTACGCTTCTCTATTAGAACAGCCATTCTTTCCTTCCGGAGTTTCCATGACCAGCAATCCCATCAAGCTCGGCATCGTCGGCGTGGGAAAGATCGTGCGCGACCAGCATCTGCCGGCGGTCGCCAAAGACAGCGACTATCAGCTCGCCGCCGCGGCCAGCCGCCACGGCAAGGTCGACGGCATCGCGAATTATTCTAACATCGAAGCGATGCTTGCTGCCGAACCCGATCTGGATGCAGTCTCGCTCTGCATGCCGCCGCAGTTCCGCTACGACGCCGCGCGAACCGCGCTGGAGGCGAAGAAGCATGTGTTCCTCGAAAAGCCGCCGGGCGCGACGGTGAGCGAGGTCGAGCATCTCAAGCCGCTGGCCGACAAGAACGGCGTCTCGCTCTTCGCGAGCTGGCATTCGCGTTATGCGCCGGCGGTGGGGGCCGCGCGCGCCTTCCTCGCCTCGGCCAAGCTGACCTCGGCTGCCATCAACTGGAAGGAAGACGTGCGCCGCTGGCATCCGAACCAGGAATGGATATGGGAACCAGGCGGTTTTGGCGTGTTCGATCCGGGCATCAACGCCCTGTCGATCGCCACGCACATCCTGCCGCCGATGTTCATCACCTCGGCCGTGCTCGACTTTCCGGAGAACCGCGCGGCGCCGGTCGCCGCGCGTGTCGCCTTTCGCACCTCGAACGGCCTGCCGGTGACGATGGAGCTCGACTGGCTACAGACCGGGCCGCAGAGCTGGGACATCCTGGCCGAGACCGACAAGGGCAACATGGTGCTGTCGGGCGGCGGCGCCAAGCTCGCCGTCGACGGCAAAGTCATCCATGACGAGCCGGAGGCAGAATATCCGATGCTCTACAAGCGCTTCGCCGAGATCATTCGCGCGGGCACTTCCGATGTCGACCTCGCGCCACTGCAGCACGTCGCTGACGCCTTCATGCTCGGCAAGCGCAATGTGGTCGAGGCGTTCTTCGACTGAGTCAGTGGCAAGCGCCAAGGCGAGCGAGAGCCCTATTCTACGATCGCGATCGCGAATCCGTCATAGCCTTTGGCGCCAACCATCTGGATGGCGGTGCCGTCCAGCCGCTTCTCGCCGCCGATGAACGAAAACGCGGCGCGGGCGCCTTCGACATTGACGTCACCGCTGTTCTTTTTCACGACCGCGCCATCGCGGATGACGTTGTCGCAGACGATTACCGTGCCCGAGCGCGACAGCTTCATCGCCCAGTTGAGATAATTCGGGTTGTTGGGCTTGTCGGCGTCGATGAAGATCAGATCGAATGGGCGGGCATTTTCGTCAACGAGCGCGGCGAGAGACTGGAGCGCGGGACCGACCCGCAGGTCGACCTTGTCCGAAACGCCTGCCCGCTCGAAATTCGAGCGCGCGACCCTGGCGTGGTGCGGATCGAGCTCCAGCGTCACCACCCTGCCGTCGGCCGGCAGTCCCCTCGCCATCCATATGGTCGAGTAGCCGCCGAGCGTGCCGACCTCCAGCACGGTCTTCGCGCCGCGGATGCGCACCAGCAGCGACAGCAATTTGCCTTGCGCAGCCGACACGTCGATGGCCGGAAGGCCCTGGTCGCGGTTGGCCGCAAGCACGGCGTCCAGCACGGGGTCCGCATCGAAAAGCGAGGAAACAATATAATCGTCGACTGCGGCCCAGGTCTTGCTGCTCATAGCTCTTCCTCGTTGCATGAAGCCAGATCAGGATCACGGCTAAGAGCCACCATCCTTATCCGGTTCTTTGTTGGAGTATGATCTTTCCCGAAAACCGATCCCCCACTTTTCGGGATCATGCTCTGAATGCAAAAAGGGGCCCGCGTGGGCCCCTTCTCTTCTTCTCTCATTTCATGCCACTTACTGCGCGGCGTTGACCATGTCGGTCAGCATCGGCTCGGCGACTTCGACACCGGAGGCCTTGCGCCGCTCGTCGATGATGAGCTCGTCGCGCGAGGTGGCGATGCGCCTGATCTGGCTCATCGTGCCGCCCGTGCCGGCAGGGATCAGACGACCGACGATGACGTTTTCCTTCAGGCCCTGCAGCATGTCGGTCTTGCCGGCAACCGCAGCCTCGGTGAGCACCCTGGTCGTCTCCTGGAAGGAGGCGGCAGAGATGAAGGACGGCGTCTGCAGCGAGGCCTTGGTGATGCCCAAGAGCACCGGCTGACCTTCGGCCGGCTTCTTGCCGTCCTCGATCAGGCGCTCGTTGACCTCTTCCAGCTCGATCACGTCGACATGGTCGCCCGGGATGTAGGTCGAGTCGCCCTGCGTGGTGATCTCGACCTTCTGCAGCATCTGGCGAACGATCACCTCGATGTGCTTGTCGTTGATCGACACGCCCTGCAGTCGGTAGACCTCCTGGATTTCGTTCACGAGGTAGGAGGCAAGCGCTTCCACGCCCTTGATCGCCAGGATGTCGTGCGGCGCCGGGTTGCCGTCGAGGATGTAGTCGCCCTTCTCGATGACGTCGCCGTCCTGGAGATGGAACGGCTTGCCCTTCGGGATCAGGTACTCCACCGGCTCCAGCGTCGAGTCATGCGGCTCGATGATGATGCGGCGCTTGTTCTTGTAGTCGCGGCCGAAGCGGATCGTGCCATCGATCTCGGCGATGATGGCGTGATCCTTCGGACGGCGAGCCTCGAACAGTTCCGCAACACGCGGCAGACCGCCGGTGATGTCCTTGGTCTTGGCGCTTTCCATCGGGATACGCGCCAGCACGTCGCCGGGCTTCACATGGGCGCCCGGCTCGACCGAGAGGATGGCCTCGACCGAGAGCAGGAAGCGTGCATCGCCGCCCTTCGACAGCTTGCCGACCTTGCCCTTGGCGTCCTGGATGACGATCGCCGGCTTCAAGTCGCTGCCGCGCGGCGTCGAACGCCAGTCGATGACCTCACGCTTGGTGATGCCGGTCGACTCGTCGGCCGTTTCCTGGACGGAGATGCCGTCGACCAGGTCCTCGAACGCCACGCGACCCTCGATTTCGGTGAGGATCGGGCGGGTATAGGGATCCCATTCGGCGATACGCTGGCCGCGCTTCACCTTGTCGCCATCGTCCACGAAGATGCGCGAACCATAGGCGACGCGGTGCGTGGCACGCTCCTTGCCGGTCTCATCGAGGATGAGCACCGCCATGTTGCGGCCCATGACCATCTGCTGGCCTTCCGAGTTGCGCACGACGTTGCGGTTGCGGATCTGCACCTTGCCCTCATAGGAGGCTTCAAGGAACGAGGAATCCACCACCTGCGCCGTGCCGCCCATGTGGAAGGTACGCATGGTGAGCTGGGTGCCCGGCTCGCCGATCGACTGCGCCGCGATGACGCCGACGGCCTCGCCCTGGTTGACGGGGGTACCGCGGGCCAGGTCGCGACCGTAGCAGACGGCGCACACGCCGGTCCTGACCTCGCAGGTCAGCGCCGACCGGATGCGGACCGACTGCACGCCGGCCTTTTCGATCTGCTCGACATCGCGCTCGTCCATCAGCTTGCCGGCCTTGACCAGCAGATCGCCGGTGACCGGGTGGTTGATGTCGTCGAGCGCCGTGCGGCCCAGCACGCGCTGGCCGACCGAAGCGACGATCTGGCCGGCATCGACGATCGGCTGCATGGTGAGGCCCTTGTCGGTGCCGCAATCAACCGAGTTGACGATGCAGTCCTGCGCCACGTCGACGAGACGGCGGGTGAGGTAGCCCGAGTTCGCCGTCTTCAAGGCGGTGTCTGCCAGACCCTTGCGGGCGCCGTGGGTCGAGTTGAAGTACTCGAGCACGGTGAGGCCTTCCTTGAAGTTCGAGATGATCGGCGTCTCGATGATTTCACCCGACGGCTTGGCCATCAGGCCGCGCATGCCGGCGAGCTGGCGCATCTGGGTGGGCGAACCACGCGCACCCGAATGCGACATCATGTAGATCGAGTTCATCGGCTTCTGACGGCCGTTGTCCTCGAACTCCACCGCCTTGATGCGCGCCATCATCTCGTCGGCGACCTTTTCCGAGCACTTGGCCCAGGCGTCGACGACCTTGTTGTACTTCTCACCCTGCGTGATCAGGCCATCATTGTACTGCTGCTCGTACTCCTTGGCCAAAGCCTCGGTCTCGGAGACCAGCTTCAGCTTGGTATCCGGGATCAGCATGTCGTCCTTGCCGAACGAAATGCCGGCACGGCAGGCATGGGCGAAGCCGAGCGCCATGATGCGGTCGCAGAAGATGACCGTCTCTTTCTGACCGCAGTGGCGGTAGACGGTGTCGATCATCTTGGAGATGTTCTTCTTGGTCATCTCCTGGTTGGCGGTCTCATACGGCACGTTGACGTTCTTCGGCAGAAGCTCGCCGATGATCATGCGGCCGGGCGTGGTGTCGTAGATCTTCGACACGACATTGCCTTCTGCGTCGACCGTGCGGAAGCGGCCCTTGATCTTGGCGTGCAGCGTCACGGCCTTGGTCTCCAGCGCATGCTGGAGCTCGCCCATGTCGGCAAACACCATGCCTTCGCCCGGCTCGTTCTGGTTGACGATCGAGAGATAGTAGAGACCGAGAACCATGTCCTGCGACGGCACGATGATCGGCGCGCCGGAGGCCGGGTGCAGGATGTTGTTGGTCGACATCATCAGCACGCGGGCTTCGAGCTGCGCTTCCAGCGACAGCGGCACGTGGACCGCCATCTGGTCACCGTCGAAGTCGGCGTTGAAGGCGGTGCAGACCAGCGGATGCAGCTGGATCGCCTTGCCTTCGATCAGGGTCGGCTCGAACGCCTGGATGCCGAGGCGGTGCAGCGTCGGCGCGCGGTTCAACAGCACCGGATGCTCGCGGATAACCTCGTCGAGGATATCCCAAACCTCCGGACGCTCCTTCTCAACCAGCTTCTTCGCCTGCTTGACGGTCGAGGAGAAACCCTTGGCGTCGAGGCGGGCGTAGATGAACGGCTTGAACAGCTCTAGCGCCATCTTCTTCGGCAGGCCGCACTGATGCAGTTTCAGCTCCGGGCCGGTCACGATGACCGAACGGCCGGAATAGTCGACGCGCTTGCCGAGCAGGTTCTGACGGAACCGGCCCTGCTTGCCCTTGAGCATGTCGGAGAGCGACTTCAGCGGACGCTTGTTGGCGCCGGTGATGACGCGGCCGCGGCGGCCGTTGTCGAAGAGCGCATCGACGGCTTCCTGCAGCATGCGCTTCTCGTTGCGCACGATGATGCCGGGCGCGCGCAGCTCGATCAGTCGCTTCAAGCGGTTGTTGCGGTTGATGACGCGGCGATAGAGGTCGTTGAGGTCGGACGTTGCGAAGCGGCCGCCGTCCAGGGGAACCAGCGGACGCAGATCCGGCGGGATCACCGGAACCACCTTCATGATCATCCATTCCGGACGGTTGCCGGATTCCATGAAGTTCTCGACGACCTTGAGCCGCTTCAGATACTTCTTCTGCTTCAGCTCGGAGGTGGTCGAAGCCAGCTCCGAACGCAGATCGCCGGCGATCTTCTCCAGGTCCATGCCGGCCAGGAGGTCATGGATGGCCTCGGCGCCGATCATGGCGGTGAAGGAATCCTCGCCATACTCGTCGACGGCGAGCATGTACTCCTCCTCGCTGAGGAGCTGGTTCTCCTTCAGCGCGGTGAGGCCCGGCTCGGTGACGATGTAGTTCTCGAAGTAGAGCACACGCTCGATGTCCTTGAGGGTCATGTCGAGCAGCGTGCCGATGCGCGAGGGCAGCGACTTCAGGAACCAGATATGGGCGACCGGGGCGGCGAGCTCGATATGGCCCATGCGCTCGCGGCGAACGCGCGACAGCGTGACCTCGACGCCGCACTTTTCGCAGATGACGCCCTTGTACTTCATGCGCTTGTACTTGCCGCACAGGCACTCATAGTCCTTGATCGGACCAAAAATGCGCGCGCAGAACAGGCCGTCACGCTCCGGCTTGAAGGTGCGGTAGTTGATGGTCTCCGGCTTCTTGATCTCGCCGAACGACCAGGACAGAATCTTCTCTGGGCTGGCAAGCGAGATCCGGATGGAATCGAACACCTGCGCAGGCGCCTGCGGGTTGAAGAGATTCATGACCTCTTGGTTCATGCCGTTCTCCTTTTCGGGGTCCTCGATAACCCCTTCAATCGATCGCGGACGAAATGTCCGCAGACTGGCCGGTCAAACCGGCGGTAGATTTCTTGGTTGAGCATGACCTTGTCCGAAAACCGGTGGCCACTTTTCGGGGTCATGCTCGGGGCGCGCCGCTTCCTGGAGCGGCGCGCCATAGGCTTTACTCGGCTGCGTCGGGCAGACGCGTCGGAGCCTCTTCGACCTGGGTGTTCTCCAGCTCCACATTGAGGCCGAGCGAGCGCATTTCCTTGACGAGAACGTTGAAGCTCTCCGGAATGCCCGCCTCGAACGTGTCGTCGCCGCGCACGATCGCCTCGTAGACCTTGGTGCGGCCGGCGACGTCGTCCGACTTCACCGTCAGCATTTCCTGCAGCGTGTAGGCGGCACCGTAGGCTTCGAGCGCCCAGACCTCCATTTCGCCGAAGCGCTGGCCGCCGAACTGCGCCTTGCCGCCCAGCGGCTGCTGGGTGACGAGCGAGTACGGACCGATCGAACGCGCGTGGATCTTGTCGTCCACCAGGTGGTGCAGCTTGAGCATATAGATATAGCCCATCGTCACCTTGCGATCGAACGGCTCGCCGGTGCGACCGTCATAGAGCTGCGACTGACCGCTGGTGTGCAGGCCTGCCTGCTCCAGCATGGTGTTGATGTCGACCTCATGCGCGCCGTCGAACACCGGTGTCGCGATGGAGACGCCGCGGCGCATCTGCTCGCTCAGGCGAACGATGCTCTCGTCGTCATACTCGCGGATCGGCTCGTTGCGGTCGTTGGCCGGCATGAAGCTTTCCAGCGTCTTGCGCAGCGGCTTGATGTCGCCGCCACCCTTATACGCGTCGATCAGCTCGCCGATCTTCCTGCCCATGCCGGCGCAGGCCCAGCCCAGATGCGTTTCCAGGATCTGGCCGACATTCATGCGGCTCGGCACACCCAGCGGGTTGAGCACGATGTCGGCATGCGTGCCATCCTCGAGGAACGGCATGTCCTCGACCGGAACGATGCGCGACACGACACCCTTGTTGCCGTGACGGCCGGCCATCTTGTCGCCCGGCTGCATCTTGCGCTTCACCGCCACGAAGACCTTGACCATCTTCATGACGCCCGGAGGCATTTCGTCGCCGCGCTGCACCTTCTCGACCTTGTCCATGAAGCGCTGCTCGAGCGCCTTCTTGGACTCGTCGTACTGGCCGCGCAGAGCCTCGAGCTCGCCCTGGAGCTTCTCGTTCTCCACGGCGAACTGCCACCACTGCGAACGCGGATACTCGTCGAGCGTGTCCTTCGACAGCTTCGAGCCCTTCTTGAAGCCCTTCGGCCCGGCAATCGCTTCCTTGCCGACCAGCATGTCGGAAAGACGCGCGTAGACGTTGCGGTCGAGGATCGCCTGTTCGTCGTCGCGGTCCTTGGCCAGACGCTCGATCTCCTCGCGCTCGATCGCCATCGCGCGCTCGTCCTTCTCCACGCCGTGGCGGTTGAAGACGCGCACTTCGACGACGGTGCCGAAGGTGCCCGGAGGCATGCGCATGGAGGTGTCGCGGACGTCCGAGGCCTTTTCGCCGAAGATGGCGCGCAGAAGCTTCTCTTCCGGCGTCATCGGGCTTTCGCCCTTCGGCGTGATCTTGCCGACCAGGATATCGCCCGGCTGCACCTCGGCGCCGATATAGACGATGCCGGCCTCGTCGAGGTTCTTCAGCGCCTCTTCCGAAACGTTCGGAATGTCGCGCGTGATTTCCTCCGGCCCGAGCTTGGTGTCGCGCGCCATGACCTCGAACTCCTCGATGTGGATCGAGGTGAAGACGTCGTCGGCCACGATGCGTTCGGAGAGCAGGATCGAGTCCTCGTAGTTGTAGCCGTTCCACGGCATGAACGCGACAAGCACGTTGCGGCCGAGCGCCAGATCGCCGAGCTCGGTCGACGGACCGTCGGCGATGATGTCGCCCTTGTTGACGCGATCGCCCATGCGCACCAGCGGACGCTGGTTGATGCAGGTGTTCTGGTTCGAACGCTGGAACTTCATCAGCCGGTAGATGTCGACGCCCGACTTGCCGGGATCGAGATCTTCCGTGGCGCGGATGACGATACGGGTCGCGTCCACCTGGTCGACCACGCCGCCGCGGCGGGCGCCGATGGCGGCGCCCGAGTCACGGGCGACGACCGGCTCCATGCCGGTGCCGACGAACGGCGCCTCGGCGCGCACCAGCGGCACCGCCTGACGCTGCATGTTCGAGCCCATCAGCGCGCGGTTGGCGTCGTCGTTCTCGAGGAACGGGATGAGCGCTGCCGCGACCGACACCATCTGCTTCGGCGAGACGTCCATCAGGTCGACGTTCTCGCGCGGCGCCATCATCACTTCGCCGGCGTTACGGCAAATGACGAACTCGTCGACGAAGCTGCCGTTCTTGTCGAGCTCGGCGTTGGCCTGCGCGACATAGTGCTTGGCCTCTTCCATCGCCGACAGGTAGACAACCTCGTTGGTCAGCTTGCCGTTCACGATCTTCCGGTAGGGGCTTTCGATGAAGCCGTACTTGTTGACGCGCGCGAAAGTGGCCAGCGAGTTGATCAGACCGATGTTCGGGCCTTCCGGCGTCTCGATCGGGCAGATGCGGCCGTAATGCGTCGGGTGCACGTCGCGCACCTCGAAGCCGGCGCGCTCGCGGGTCAGACCGCCCGGTCCAAGCGCCGACAGGCGACGCTTGTGGGTGATCTCCGACAGCGGGTTGGTCTGGTCCATGAACTGCGACAGCTGCGAGGAGCCGAAGAACTCGCGCACGGCGGCGGCCGCCGGCTTGGCGTTGATCAGGTCCTGCGGCATGACCGTGTCGATCTCGATCGAGGACATGCGTTCCTTGATCGCGCGCTCCATGCGCAGCAGGCCGACGCGGTACTGGTTCTCCATGAGCTCGCCGACCGAGCGCACGCGGCGGTTGCCGAGATTGTCGATGTCGTCGATCTCGCCCTTGCCGTCGCGCAGCTCGACCAGCGTCTTGACCACGGCCAGGATGTCTTCCTTGCGCAGCACGCGCACGGTGTCCTCAGCCTTGAGCTCGAGGCGCATGTTCATCTTGACGCGGCCGACGGCCGACAGGTCATAGCGCTCGCTGTCGAAGAACAGCGAGTTGAACATGGCTTCGGCGGTCTCAAGCGTCGGCGGCTCGCCCGGACGCATGACGCGGTAGATGTCGAACAGCGCGTCCTGGCGGCTCTCGTTCTTGTCGACGGCCAGCGTGTTGCGGATGTAGGCGCCGACATTGACGTGGTCGATGTCCAGGATCTGGATCTCGTCCTCGCCGGTGCCGAGCAGCACCTTCAGCGTCTTGTCGTCGATCTCGTCGCCGGCTTCGAGGAAGATCTCGCCGGTGGCGTAGTTGACGATGTCCTCGGCAAGGTAGTTGCCGAGCAGGTCCTCGTCGGTCGCCTTGATGGCCTTGAGGCCCTTCTCGCCGAGCTGGCGGGCCTGGCGGGCGGTGATCTTCTTGCCGGCCTCTACAACAACCTCGCCCGTGTCGGCATCGACCAGGTCGCCAACGGCCTTGAGGCCGCGGAACCGCTCGACGTTGAACGGAATGCGCCAGTGGTCGCCGGAGCGCTTGTAGGTGATCTTGTTGTAGAAGGTCGAGAGGATCTCCTCGCCGTCCATGCCGAGCGCCATCAACAGCGACGTCACCGGGATCTTACGGCGGCGGTCGATGCGGGCGTGCACGACGTCCTTGCTATCGAACTCGATGTCGAGCCACGAGCCGCGATAGGGGATGACGCGCGCGGCAAACAGAAGCTTGCCCGACGAGTGCGACTTGCCCTTGTCATGGTCGAAGAAGACGCCCGGCGAGCGGTGCATCTGCGAGACGATGACGCGCTCGGTGCCGTTGACGATAAAGGTGCCATTCGACGTCATGAGCGGCATATCGCCCATGTAGACGTCCTGCTCCTTGATGTCCTTGATCGACTTCGCGCCGGTATCCTCGTCGATATCGAACACGATGAGGCGCAGCGTCACCTTCAGCGGCGCGGCATAGGTCAGGTCGCGCTGACGGCACTCGTCAACGTCAAATTTCGGTGCCTCGAACTCGTACTTCACGAACTCCAGCATGGAGGAGCCGGAAAAGTCGGAGATCGGGAAGACCGACTTGAAAACGGCCTGCAGCCCTTCGTCCGGACGGCCGCCCTTGGGCTCGTCCACCATCAGGAACTGATCATAGGATGCCTTCTGAACCTCGATCAGGTTCGGCATCTCCGCAACTTCCGGGATCTTTCCGAAGAACTTGCGTACGCGTCTGCGGCCATTGAAAGTCTGGGTCTGGGCCATCGTCGCTCCTTAGCTCTAAACTCGGGACGAACCTCGCCGCGGTTCGCCTTGCACCAACGGGCGGCCTCGGCGGCTGCCCCTATCTGTTTTCCGGCCTCCCTTGCCAACGGCTTGGCGGGTACCGGCTAAAACGGGAGAAAACCCGTTTCCGGAAGGCCGCTTTTCGGCCCTCAGGAAAGAGGTTTTCAAACGCCTCGCGCAACATAGCCTCCCGCACCAAGGGAGGGGGCGGACGGCGCGAGACCGTCCGCCCTCGCCTGTTACTTCAGCTCGACCTTGGCGCCAGCTGCTTCCAGCTGAGCCTTGAACTTGTCGGCGTCGGCCTTGGAAACGCCTTCCTTGACCGGCTTCGGAGCCGCTTCGACCAGGTCCTTGGCTTCCTTGAGGCCAAGGCCGGTGATGGCGCGGACTTCCTTGATGACGTTGATCTTCTGGGCGCCGGCGTCGGCGAGAACGACGTCGAATTCCGTCTTCTCTTCAGCCGGAGCAGCAGCAGCGGCAGCACCACCGGCAGCGGCGGCAACAGCCACCGGAGCGGCGGCCGAAACGCCCCACTTCTCTTCCAGGAGCTTCGAGAGCTCAGCCGCCTCGAGGACGGTCAGGCTCGAAAGGTCGTCTACGATCTTCGCGAGATCAGCCATTTTGATATTCCTTCAATTGGTTCGAACGTGTGTTGTTGACAGCGAGGAACGGCCTCATGCCGCCTCGTCCTTCCGGGCGTAAGCGCCGATGACACGCGCGACCGAAGCCGCGGGCGCATTGACGATCTGGGCGATCCGGGTTGCCGGCGTGGCGATCATGCCAACCAGCTTGGCGCGCAGCTCGTCGAGCGACGGCATCGTGGCGAGTGCCTTGACACCGTCGGCGTTGAGCGAGGTCGAGCCCATCGCGCCGCCGAGAATGATCAGCTTGTCATTCCCCTTGGCGAATTCGGACGCGACCTTCGGCGCCGCAATCGGATCCTCCGAATAAGCGACCAGCGTCTGTCCCTTGAACAGATCGATGATCGATGCGGAGTCCGTGCCCTGAAGAGCGATCTTGGCGAGACGGTTCTTCGCGACTTTGACGGTGCCGCCGGCAGCGCGCATCTTCGACCGAAGGTCGTTCATTTGCGCCACGGTGATACCGGCGTAGTGGGCCACGACGACTGAACCCGCGTTCGAGAACGCATCATTCAGGCCCGTGACGAGTTCGCGCTTTTCCGCTCTGTCCACTGCCTATCTCCAGTTGACCCCTGCCTCATTTTCGAGGTCAGAAGTCGGGTTGCCTTTTGCCGGCCGGGCCATCCAAAAATGGATCTCCCGAACGACGCTCGAGGATCCTGCCCCCTTTCGCCACACCGACGGCAAGCCGGCGATGCGCTGACAAAAGGCAAACACGGTTCGAACCTTTCATTGGAGCTTTAGCTCCTTTGTCAGGTCTTCACCCGTCTCATGCAGGCCCACATGAATTAAGGCTGTTGGGCCGCCTGCAATCTCGGACAGGATATCCGGAAACCTTTCGGCTTCCGGGTTACCGGGCCGCCGACGGATCGGCGGTCCGGAATTCTTCATGGGTCGACTCAGGGCCGACCCGACGACACTTACGACGCGGCGAGCGTCGCGATGTCGAGCTTAAGGCCCGGGCCCATCGTCGAGGTGACCGACACCTTCTTGACGTAGTTGCCCTTGGCGCCCGCAGGCTTGGCCTTGTTCACCGCATCGGCGAACGCGCGCACATTCTCTTCCAGCGCCTTGACGTCGAACGAAACCTTGCCGACGCCGGCCTGGACGATGCCGGCCTTCTCGACGCGGAACTCGACGGCGCCGCCCTTCGAAGCCTTGACGGCCGCGGCCACATCGGTGGTCACGGTGCCGACCTTCGGGTTCGGCATCATGCCGCGCGGGCCGAGCACCTTGCCGAGACGGCCGACCAGCGGCATCATGTCCGGCGTGGCGATGCAGCGATCGAAATCGATCGTGCCCTTCTGGACGATGTCGACCAGATCCTCGGCGCCAACGATATCGGCGCCGGCGGCCTTGGCTTCCTCAGCCTTGTCGCCACGGGCAAACACCGCGACACGCACGGAACGGCCAGTGCCGTTCGGCAGGTTGACCACGCCGCGGACCATCTGGTCGGCATGGCGCGGATCGACGCCGAGATTCATCGAGACCTCAACGGTCTCGTCGAACTTCACCTTGGACCGGTCCTTGAGCAGCTGCAGCGCCTCGGAGAGCGCATAAGCCTTGTTCGGATCGATGCCTTCGCGACTCGCAGCAACACGCTTTGCAATCTTTGCCATGATCTTAGCCCACCACTTCCAGGCCCATCGAGCGGGCGGAGCCCTCGACCATGCGCATGGCCGCCTCGACGTCGTTTGCGTTCAGGTCCTTCATCTTCTGCTCGGCGATCGCGCGCACCTTGTCGCGGCTGATCGTGCCGACCTTGGTCTTGCCCGGCTCCTTGGAGCCCGACTTCAGGTTGGCGGCCTTCTTCAGGAAGTAGCTCACCGGCGGCGTCTTCATGACGAAGGTGAACGACTTGTCCTGGTAGTAGGTGATGACGACCGGGATCGGCGACCCCTTCTCGAGCTCCTGCGTCTGCGCGTTGAACGCCTTGCAGAATTCCATGATGTTGATGCCGCGCTGACCAAGCGCCGGGCCGATCGGGGGCGACGGCGTGGCCGAGCCCGCGGCAACCTGGAGCTTGAGCTGGCCTGCAACTTTCTTAGCCATCTCTATTCCTGCCTTTTCTCATGCCGGCCCATTAGCGGGACACCGGCGGTTGCAGTCTGGTGGTGCGGTTCCGACGGCCGGCTATGCCGCCTTCGCCTCCCACCCGTTCATGCGGCGCCTTAAGCAACCGCCCCTACGCCTCGCGGCGCGTATCCCGACGCCTTACGGCGCGGGTGTACGGGTCAGCCCTTTTCGACCTGTCCGAATTCCAAATCGACGGGCACGGCGCGCCCGAAGATCGAAACTTCCACCTTGAGGCGGGCCCGCTCCTCGTCCACTTCCTGGACGACGCCGTTGAAAGACGCGAACGGACCATCCGAGACGCGGATCGCCTCGCCGATCTCGAAGGTGACCGAAGGCTTCGGCCGCTCGACGCCTTCCTGCACCTGGTTCAGGATGCGCTGCGCCTCGGTCTCGGTGATCGGCACGGGCTTGGAATCGCCCAGGAAGCCGGTGACCTTCGGCGTGTTCTTGACCAGCGAGAACACGGCATCCGTCAGGTTGGCCTTCAGGAGCACATAGCCCGGGAAGAACTTGCGCTCTGCATCGACCTTGCGGCCACGGCGGATCTCGACGACCTTTTCGGTCGGCACCACGATCTGCTCGATCTCGCCGGCCAGGCCCTTCTGCTTGGCCTTGTTCTCGATGTCCTCGGCGACCTTCTTCTCGAAGTTCGAATAGGCGTGGACGATATACCAGCGCGCAGTCATTTCCCGACCTCTCCGTAAACCGCCGAATTAATGCCCGAGACCCAGGATCCACTCGATCGCATAGCCCATCAAAATGTCGGCTGCGAAGAAGAAGAGCATCGCGATCACCGCGAACACCAGAACCATCACGGTCGAGATCATGGTTTCGCGCCGCGAAGGCCATGTCACCTTGGCCGTCTCCGCGCGAACCTGCTGGAGAAAGGTGAAGGGATTAGTGGTTTTCGAAGCCATGTGCCGCCTGTTTTCAAGACCCGTTGGCCGGGCCTCCTGGATGATCCCGCTGGCCGGGACGTGCCGCCTGGGTTCAATGCGGCGCCGAATCAGCGCTCCATTTCACCCACGCAAATCAGACGCGTAAAGCCGGCTTCCCAGCTCCACGCGTCGCGTGTCTGTTCTGTCTACATAAAACCGATTCTTAATCCACGCAAGTGGCAAGGGTCCGCTTTATGTCCTAGCGCCGCCTCGGAACCATCCAGTCGTCCCGTCCCGGCTATGCGGGGCTTATGCCCCAATTTCCGCCATATGGCAAGCCACCCGCCGATTTTCAACCGCGGAGCGTGCATCGACCACTTTGGGGGAAATGGCACGGGCAGCAGGGCTCGAACCTACGACCTGCGGTTTTGGAGACCGCCGCTCTACCAACTGAGCTATGCCCGTGCATGCGCTTTTTCGGCGCAGGCGCTTCCTAAAAGCTTCCGGGCCCTCTGTAAAGAGCACTGACTGCCGTTTTCAAAGCTTTGCCGGATTTCTCGATCGCATTTCCGTCGGCGACGGATTGCTTTCCCGGAAAACGCTCCCGGGCCTACGATTTTCCGGCCGGCGGCTTGTACGGTCCACCCGGCACGCCCCAGCCCCAGGCCGGCATCGGCTCGGTCTCGGGATCGCAGGTCTCGCCGAGATTCGAGTTCATCTTCGCCAGCCGCGATCCCCACTCGACATAGCCCATGAAGGCGGAGCGGAACTCGGGGTCGTCCGGCAGGCCGACCTCGTCCGCCGCGTCGGCGAGGAGGTTGATCCAGCGCCGCCGCTGCTCCTCGGTCAGGTGCTTGCCGAGATGATGCATCACCATCTCGCGATGGCCACCAAACTCTTCGCTATAAGTCTTCGGCCCGCCGAAGACCTCGCCGATGAAGGCGGCGACATGGGCCGGATGGTCCGGCGACATGGTCGTGAACACCGGGCCGACGATCGGATCCATGGCCACTTTGTCGTAGAAGGCGCGTGTCAGCCTGTTAAGCGCCTCGCTGCCTCCGGCCCAGTCGTACAAAGTCGGGATTTCCGCGCCCATCGCCGATCCTCCGTTCCGCAAATCGCGCGAGGAGGATAGTGGCGCCACCCTGCCCGCCTCAACCTGCCTCGATGGCCAGTGCGGGCTCTCTTTGCCAGCGCAATTCCGGACGGAAAACCGTGAACACTTTTCCTGCTCTAGAGTTTCGCCGGCGCCTCAGCCTCGGCATTGGCGGCCGGCAGCACTCGGCAATTGTCCGGTTTCGGCGATGATTTGCAGATGGTCGCCCCGGTCAGCGCGTCCACCGATTGCGGTCCGGTCGTGAATCCGAATTCGCGCAGTTCGCCCTGGCTGAGTTCGCTGTGCTTGGCATATTGGGCCGATTGCATCGCGACGAAAAAGCCTGAGCCGATCGCCATCTCGTCGAGATACGCCCTGACCTTCTCTTCCATGCCAATGGAATGCACCAAAAAATGCGCATCGGCGCCGACGAAGCGCCTGATGCCGCCGGCGATCATCACCGCGCAGGCGGCGTCGCATTGGGCGCCTGCATCGATGGTGAGGCCGCTGTAGAGGCCATCGGTTGATTCGCAACCCGCTTTGCCCGGATCGCAATCGAGAAAGTCGGTTCGGGCGACCGCGACATCCAACCCACGCTCACGGATCAGGCGGCCTGCGGCAAGCGCTGCCTGCACATCGCCACCTAGCGAGTTGACGACCACCGGCAATCTGCGCCCGCCGAGCGTATCGAGCAGCTGACGAAGCTTGCCGGCCGTGCCCGCGGTGATCGTGCCTTCCGCCGAGATCCATTCCGGACAATCGGGATTGCAGAGCGGATTGCTGCCGCGAACGACAACAAAGCGCATCTCCTGGTCTTGGATCCGCGGCCCGGGCGCCGGGGCCGGAGCAGTGGGCGAAGGCGCGGCTTCAATAATCGCGACCTCGGCAGGCTTGGCGTTCGACGGCACCTCGCGGCAATTCGCCGGCATGGGACTGCGCGGGCACATGCTCTTTTCGGTCAACAGATCGAGCGAACCGAGGCTGGTGACGAGCTTCATCTCCAGCATGTCGTCGGGCTCGATCTGCCGGATGTCGCTGGCGGGCGTCGCCTTCATCACATCCAGCACGCCCTGTTCGACGCCCATCTCCTTCAGATAGGCCGACAGCCGCTTCTCGACCGCCTTGCTCATCTCGTAGGTCTTGTAGCTGCCGGCATTCTTGCGGCTGACGATCTTGGTGCTGAGGACCTTCTTCTTGCCGTTCACGATCTTATAAGTCGTGCGGTAGAGCAGTTTTTCTCGCCTGTAAGTGGTGGTGATCTGATGGACCCCGAGATAGGCCCATTCGCCCACGACGCGGCGTACGCCACCGGCAAACATCAGCGGACAGGCCGAGTTGCACATGGCGCCGCTGTCATCGGCGGTGCCGAAATAGGGCTGGCCCTTGCCGTCATTATCCCGGCAGTTCTTCATCCCCGGCGAGCAGCCGGAAAACTCCGTGATGCCGACCGCGATATCGAGCCTGTTCTTGCGGATCATGCGGCCAAGCTGGAGCGCGGCATCGACATTGCCGCCGGGAGAATTGACGACGATCGGCAGTTGCCTCCCGTCGAGCGTGTTCAGCAAGCGCCTGAACAGCGCCGGCGTGCCGGCCTCGATCGTGCCTTCGGCGGAAATCCATTCCGGGCAATTCGGCTCGCAGCCCGGCGCGTCGCTGCGCACGACGGCGAAGCGCATCGCCGGACCGTAGTCCGGCGACTCCGCTTTCGCGGCGACGCCGAGGACGGGAAGCGCCACGGCGATAGCCAGCACGAGCCGGATAGGCCCTTGCCGCCACAAAATGGCCTTTGAACGAAACGAAACCACGCTTGGCAAACCCCTCGGGTACAACCCATACTAGTTGCGCGAACAGGGCTTGCAACAGCTTCGTCTGCGTATTGCTGTTCGATAGCGATGTGCGCTGCAGCTTAGGGGCAGTCTTGGGACTGCCCCTAATATCGATACGCATCAGATCTTCGGCGGCGGACCTGCGGTGGCATCAATGGCAGACGGCGGCCGGCAGTTGTCGGGCTTGGGCGAGGACTTGCAAATGGCAGTACCGGTCAGCGCGTCCACCGACTGCGGCCCTGTCGTCAGCCCGAATTCTCGCAGTTCGTCCCGGCTGAGTTCCCTGTGTTTGGCATACTGAGCCGACTGCATGGCAACGAAAAAGCCTGAGCCGATCGCCATCTCGTCAAGATACACCCTGACCTTTTCCTCCATGCCCATGGAATGCACGAGGAAATGCGCGTTGGCACCCACGAAGCGCCTGGTGCCGCCAGCGACCATCACGGCACAGGCGGCGTCGCACTCAGCGCCCGCGTCGAGCGCGAAGCCGTTACGCTGACCGTCGGTGGCGTCGCATCCCACCGAGCCGGCATCGCAATCGACAAAATTGGTTCGGGCGACAGCGACGTCCAATCCACGCTCGCGGATCAGTCGGCCTGCTGCAAGCGCGACCTGTACATCTCCCCCCGGCGAGTTGATGATCATTGGCAGCCTGCGCCCACCGATCGTATCGAGCAACTGGCGCAGCTTAGCGGCTGTGCCTGAAACGATCGTGCCTTCCGCCGATATCCATTCGGGACAGTCGGGATCGCAGAGCGGATCGCTGCCGCGAACGACCACGAAGCGCATCTCCGGCGCGGCATTTCCTGCCGCTCGCTTGAATGGTTCGGCGGCCGGAGCCTTGGCCGGCTGGGAAGGTGGGACTTCCGCTTGTTGCAAAGATACCGTCTTTGGCTTCGACACGCCGGGCTTGGTGTTCCCCGGCACTTCCCTGCAACTAGGGGGCGGCTTGTCGACCATGCACAAACTTGCACTGGTCAACAAATCCACAGTGTCGGTACCGGTGGCCAATTTCATCGTCATCATGTCTTGGAGGACGATGCGCCGGATGTCGCTCGCAGGGGTCGCCTTCATCACGTCAAGAACGCCCTCACCCACCCCCATCTCCCTGAGATAAGCAGATAGCCTCCTCTGAAGGGCTTTGCTCATCTCGTAGGTCTGGTAAGTACCGACGTCGACGCGGTCTACGACTTTGGAGCTGACTATTTTTTTCTTGCCATGCACAATTCTATAGGTGGTGCGGTAATATAGCTGCTGCCGCCGGTAGGTCGTGGTGATCTGGTGAACGCCGAGATAAGCCCAACTACCGACAAGGCGTCGGACACCGCCAGCAAACATTAGCGGGCATGCGGAATTGCACATAGCGCCGCCATCCTTTGCGATGCCGAAATAGGCGGCGCCCTTGCCGTCGTTTGTCCGGCAATCCTCCATCCCTGGCCAGCACCCGACAAATTTGGTCGCTCCGACGGCGATATCCAGCTTGTTTTTGCGGATTGTTCGACCAAGCAGAATTGCCGCTTCGACGCTGCCGCCGGGGGAATTGACGACAATCGGCAGGCGCCGACCACCGAGCGTCTTCAATACACGCTTGACTTTAGCCGGCGTCTCAGCCTCGATGGCCCCTTCTGCCGAAATCCATTCGGGACAATTGGGCTCGCAGCCCGGGGCACTGCTGCGTACGACGACGAACCGCATCGGCGAGGGCCAGTCGGATAATATCGTCGGATTAGCCCATATCTTGGGATCGGGCGATGTCTGCGGAGACGACCACACGGGTGGATCGGGCGGTGGAACGGCCCGTATCACTGGATAGGACCACGGCTGCGGATAGGACAACGGCATCGGGATATCCTCCGCCCTCGCGGCGGCGGTAGCCATTGCAAGCAGCAGAATCACGCGAACGAGTCCACGTAGCGACGTAGCTGTATGATTTAAGCGGCACCCCGAAATCATGCTTGGCGAAGCCCCCCTGCCGCAATCGATAATAGTTGTGGCAAGCGTGCATGCAATAGCTTCGAAACAACGGTTCAATTTATTCAGCGCGGCAGAAGCAAACGAAAAAGGGCGGCCCGAAGACCGCCCTTTCCTTGTCGAACCGGCAAATGCCGGATCGATTATTCCTTGATGGTGACGACGATGCCTGCGCCGACGGTGCGGCCGCCTTCACGGATGGCGAAGCGCAGCTTCTCTTCCATCGCGATCGGCACGATCAGCTCGACGTC
>SAJS01000037.1 GCA_004017535.1 Mesorhizobium sp. | reverse complement strand
CCTGTCCGAAAGGACGACCAGGATCCACTCGGTCTCCTTCCCACTTCGAACCATACACCAGAACCAACACACAGGATTCTAGGGTCTGCGCCGCGTCGCTTCGCTCCTTGCTCCGCCCTAGAATGACCAGGCTGAGGGGTTTCGCCTAATCTCCAGACAGCTGGGCTGCAATCGAGCCGGGGCTACTTCTGGTTCCACCGCCGGATGACCGGCTCGGTCAGGTCGTGCTCGTAGCCGAGGATGCTGAGGCTCGCGGTGTCGAGCACGAAATGCTCGCCGCCTTCGGGCGGCAGACCGACCCAGCGCGCCGCGAGAACACGCAGGAAATGCGAGCTGGAGAAGACGAGCACATTGCCGGCAATCGCGCGCAGCCCCACGATGATCGCGTCGGCGCGTGCGCCGACATCGACCGCCGTCTCGCCGTCAGGACAGCCGTCGCGGAACAATTGCCAGCCGGGGCGCTTCGACAGGATCTCCTTGGAAGTCATGCCATCGTAAGCGCCATAATCCCATTCCTGCAGGTCCGGCTTCTTGACCGCGCGCTCGGCGAAGCCGGCGAGCCGGCAGGTGTCGAAGGCGCGCTGCGAGGGGCTCGACCATACCGCCTGGAAGGTCAGGCCCTTGAGCCGGTCGGCCACGCCGCGCGCGGCCTCCTCGCCTTTTGCCGTCAGCGGGATGTCGGTGCGGCCGGTATGCCTGCCCGAGAGGCTCCATTCGGTCTCGCCATGACGGACAAGATGTATCTCGGGATACGCGCTGCTCATTGACCGCCCTCGGCTGAATGTTTCGCCGGGAATCCGGCTCGGGCACCCTATGCGGCGGCCGGCAAAAAGAACAGGCCGCGGCTAGCGCGTTTCACCGTTTCACGGAAACAGTGAAACGCGCTAGCTCTTTGTTTTTACGCAATTCCGGACGGAAAACCGCTCACACTTTTCCTGGAATTGCTTCTGAGCCGCGGCCTGCACAGGTTCGGGACGGATGCCTGAAGTTGCCTGTCACTCCGCCGGCTGCAAACCACCCGACAGCGCAAGGTCAGCCTCTTCCGGCAACTGGCCGGCCAGGGCGGCGGCAAATTGCTTCTGGTCGAGCTCGCCTTCCCAGCGCGCCACGACGATGGTCGCCACCGCATTGCCGACGAAGTTGGTGAGCGCGCGGCACTCAGACATGAAGCGGTCGACGCCGAGGATCAGCGCCATGCCGGCGACCGGCACCGAGGGCACAACCGAGAGCGTGGCGGCCAGGGTAATGAAGCCGGCGCCGGTGATGCCGGCGGCGCCCTTCGAGCTCAGCATGGCGACGAGCAGGAGCAGGATCTGGTCGCCGAAGGTGAGCGGCGTGTCGGTCGCCTGGGCAATGAACAGCGCCGCCAGCGTCATGTAGATATTGGTGCCGTCGAGATTGAAGGAATAGCCGGTCGGAATGACCAGACCGACCACAGAACGGTTGCAGCCGGCACGCTCCATCTTCGCCATTAGGCCGGGAAGTGCCGCCTCGGACGACGAGGTGCCGAGCACAAGCAGCAGCTCTTCCTTGATGTAGCGGATCAGCGCCAAAATGGAGAAGCCGTTGTACCATGCCACAGTGCCGAGCACGACCAGCACGAAGAGCAGCGACGTCAGGTAGAACGTGCCGATCAGGAAGGCGAGATTGGCGATCGTGCCGATGCCGTATTTGCCGACGGTGAAGGCCATGGCGCCGAAGGCGCCGATAGGCGCCGCCTTCATCAGGATGGCGACGAGGCGGAAGATCGGCGCGGTCAGGCCCTGCAGGAAATCGACCACAGGGCGACCACGCTCGCCGACGAGCGCCAGCGCAATGCCGAACAGCACTGAGAAGAACAGCACCTGCAGAATGTCGCCCTGCGCGAAGGCGCCGGTGATGGTGTCCGGGATGATGTTCAACAGGAAGCCCACGATGGTCGTGTCATGCGCCTTCTCGGTGAAGGTCGAGACCTTCGACGCGTCGAGGGTCGCGGGATTGATGTGCATGCCGGAGCCGGGCTGGATGACGTTCGACACAACGAGGCCGACGATCAGCGCCAATGTCGAGAACACAAGGAAATAGATCATCGCCTTGCCGGCGACGCGGCCGACCTTGTGCAGGTCGGAGACGCCCGCAATGCCGGTCGCCACGGTGAGGAAGATCACCGGCGCGATGACCATCTTGACCAGCTTGATGAAGGCATCGCCGAGCGGCTTCAGCGAAGCGCCCAGATCGGGGTAGAAATGGCCAAGCAGAATGCCGGCAGCGATCGCCACCAGGACCTGCACATAAAGATGCCGGTAAAAGGGAACTTTGCCGCGCGGTTCGGCGGCAGCGATTGCTGTCTGCATGATATCCTCCGTTCGGCCCCCGATCGAGAATGCTCGACCTCCCAGGGGGCTGTTGACCTCCACAGCCTCGCGGCTGCTGCGGATGCAGTTGCAACGCGCGTGCCAGATGGCGCCTGGAGTTTCGCTTCGTTGATTTTGCTGACTTTTTCGAGTTCGTGAGGTGCCTTTCTGCGGCATCTGTGCGGTTATTCGCATAGGTAGAATTGCGCCCTGTGCCGAAACATGCACAAATACGGCATGCTGCAACGCCCTGCCGCTGCCCTCGCTTCGACGCCCGAACTGCTGGCCGGGCGGGCGCGGCGCGCCTGGCTGCTGTTCACGGCGGTGGCGCTGGCGATCATCGCGGCAGCGCTCTACGGCGCCGGCCTCTATGGCCGCTCGACGGAGATCGATGCATTAGCCACGCAAGGACGCACGGACGCCAACCTCAAGGTCGCGCTGCTGCGCGCGGTGCTGGAAAATCCGCGCGCGCTGCCGCTGCTCCTGTCGGAGGACCAGCAGGTGCATGACGCGTTGACCCAGCGAAGCCCTGCCGCGATCGACGTGCTCAACCGCAAGCTGGAAGGGCTGGTTTCCGGCACCAAGGCCTCGGTGCTCTACGTCACCGGCACGGACGGCCTGGCGGTCGCCTCCAGCAACTGGCGCGAACCGGTGAGCTTCGTCGGCAGCGACTACAGTTTCCGCGCCTATTTCTCAGGCGCGATGCAGACCGGCACCGCCGAATATTTCGCGCTCGGCAATGTCAGCAAGCGTCCCGGGCTTTACATCTCGCGGCGCGTCGACGGCGCCTCGGAGCCCCTCGGCGTCGTCGTGGTCAAGATGGAATTCGACCAGCTCGAAGCCGACTGGCACGAAGCGAACCGGCCGGCCTTTGTCAGCGACGCGCATGGCGTGGTGCTGATCACCAGCGTGCCCTCCTGGCGCTTTCTGACGACGGAACCGCTCAGCCGGCCGGTGCTCGCCGAAATCCGCGCCAGCCAGCAATTCGGCGATGCGCCGCTGGTGCCCTTGCCGATCACGAGGCCGGAGGCGCTGAGCTCCGATGTCGCGCTGGTCCATGCCATAACGCCCGGAGGCAGCGATGCGGAATATCTGCGGCTCTCGACCGCTGTGCCATCAACACCGTGGCAGCTCGACTATCTTGTTCCAGCCGAAGCGCCGATCGCCGCCGCGCAGCGCGAAATGCGGCTCCTGGCTCTCGGCGTGCTTGTACCGCTCCTGGCTTTGGCGGCCTATCTGTTGTGGCGGCGGCAGTCCGCCCAAATGCGCATTGCCGCCGAACAGGCGGCGCGCGCCGAGCTGGAGCGGCGGGTCGTCGAGCGCACGCAGGATCTCAGCCTGGCGCGCGACCGGCTGCAGGCCGAGATCGCCGACCATCGCAGCACCGAGGCGAAGCTGCAGGTCATGCAACAGGAGCTGGTGCAGGCCAATCGCCTCGCCACCCTTGGCCAGGTCGCCGCCGGCGTCGCGCATGAGATCAACCAGCCGGTGGCGACCATCCGCGCCTATGCCGACAACGCGCGCGTGTTCCTCGAGCGTGAGCAGAGCGCTTCAGCCGAAGAGAATCTTGGCGCCATCGCCGCGCTGACTGATCGCATCGGAGCCATCACGGAGGAGCTGAAAGCCTTTGCCCGCAAGGGCCGCACCGCCGCCGAGCCCGTCGAATTGCGCAGCGTGATCGAGGGCGCAGTCGTGCTGCTCAGGAGCCGCTTCGCCGGCCGGCTGGATGCGCTGGCGATCACGCTGCCGCCATCGGCGCTGAAAGTAATGGGCAATCGGCTGCGGCTGGAACAGGTGCTGATCAACCTGTTCCAGAACGCGCTGGAGGCGCTCGAAGGCCGTGATGGCGCACGGGTCGAAGTCTCCGCCGCCGAAACCGGCGAAGACGTGGCGCTGGTCGTTTCCGACAACGGGCCGGGCATCCCGCCCGCGATGCTGAAATCGCTGTTCACGCCCTTCAACACCTCGAAGGAAAAGGGCCTGGGGCTTGGCCTGGTCATCTCCAAGGAGATCGTCGCCGACTATGGCGGGCGCATCGAGGTTTCGAGCAGCGATCAGGGCACACGCTTCACCATCCATCTGTCGAAAGCCGGCGCAGCATGACCACGAACGATCCCGCACCGGTGATCCTGATCGACGACGACAGCGACCTGCTCAAGGCGACGAGGCAGACGCTGGAGCTTGCCGGCTTTGCGGTGTCGGCCTATTCGGTGGCGAGCGAAGCGCTGGCGACGCTCGACCGGAATTTCTCCGGCGTGGTTGTCTCGGACATTCGCATGCCGGAGATCGAAGGGCTGCAGCTTTTCGGCCGCGTCTTGCATCTCGACCCCGATATTCCCGTGATCCTGGTCACGGGGCACGGCGACATCGCCATGGCCGTCAAGGCGATCAAGGGCGGCGCCTACGACTTCATTACCAAGCCTTTTGCCGCCGACCGGCTGGCGCAAAGCGTTGCCCGCGCCGCCGAGAAACGCCGCCTGGTGATGGAGAACCGCGCCTTGCGCGAAGCGGCCGAGCAAGCGCAGGGAGGATTGCCGCTGATCGGCCAGACACCGGCGATGGAGCGGCTGCGCCGCACTCTGAGGCAGATCGCCGACACCGATGTCGACGTGCTGGTGACCGGTGAGACCGGCTCAGGTAAGGAGGTGGTGGCGAACCTGCTGCATCGCTGGAGCCGCCGCGCCAAGGGCAATTTCGTCGCGCTCAATTGCGGCACGCTGCCGGAGACGGTGATCGAAAGCGAGTTGTTCGGACACGAGGCCGGCGCCTTCACCGGCGCGCAGAAGAAGCGCGTCGGCCGTATCGAGCATTCGAGCGGCGGTACGCTGTTCCTCGACGAGATCGAAAGCATGCCGGCCTCGACGCAGGTGCAGATGCTGCGCGTGCTCGAAATGCGCGAGGTGACGCCGCTCGGCACCAACGAGGTCAGGCCGGTCGACCTGCGCGTCGTCGCCGCCGCCAAGGTCGATCTCGGCAATGCCAGCCAGCGCGGCGCTTTTCGCGAGGACCTCTATTACCGGCTCAATGTGGTGACGCTCTCCATCCCGCCGCTGCGCGAACGGCGGGACGACGTGCCGCTGCTGTTCGGCTATTTCGCCGACCGGGCCGCCGCACGCTTCCGCCGCGCTGTGCCGGCGACGTCGGCGGCAGTCCAGCGCCACCTCAGGGAGCATGACTGGCCGGGCAATGTACGCGAACTCGCCCATTTCGCCGAACGCTTCGTGCTCGGGCTTGAGGATGTCGCCGAAACGTCCTCCCCTGCGGCAATGGAGAGCGACGCCGCGATGCCGTTGCCCGAGCGGCTCGATCGCTACGAGGCCGAGATCATCCGCGAGACACTTGGTCGCAATGGGGGCGACGTTCGCCGCACCATCGAGGCGCTCGGTATTCCGCGCAAGACCTTCTATGACAAGCTGCAGCGGCACGGTATCGTGCGCAGCGATTTTTCCAGATAGATCAAGCTCGTGGAACCCGATCCAATCCCCGGCCGTTGAGCTTGTCCGGCAAACCGTGGCACGTTGGCACCAGCCGGCCACTGAACGCATCGCCGCGATGGCGTTGCCGGGTTGCGCTTGGCAGGCGTTGATGGTTTGTTGCCGCCCAGCGGAGAACGAATGATGCGCGAATCCCTCGGTCAAGACGAATACGGCTCGGCCAACCCTTTCGATCCGGACGACCTGCCCAATCTCAACGCGATGGGTCCGGTGATGGGCGGCGGCAATGACTTCGAGAAATACGCGGTCGCCGTCATCATTGTCTTCGGCGCGCTGATCATCGGCGGCCTGATGGCCGCCTCCATGTCCTTCGGCCACCGCAACGGCTTCCTGTTCGCGCTCGGCGGCGCCACGGCGGCGTGGATTTCCGGCAATGCGCTGCTGCTCGACCGGCCGCGCATCTACGCGCTGTTTGTGGCCATTGCCGCCGTCATGCTGATCGCCTCGACCATCACGCTGGTGACCTGATCAGACAATCGGGTTGGTGTGCGATAAACCAACCTAAAGCGCGTCGCGATCTTTTCAGATTCGCTCCATGCGCTTTAGGATTTTGCTTTTACGCATGTCTCTATCCCGAAACCGGTTCCCACTTTCGGGAGACATGCTTTAGGCCTCTCCGCATCAGATGGCCTCGGATGACGCCACAGGTGCTTTAGCTTCCCATTCGGCCACGTCGGCCTTGATCGGATGGTAAAGCATGGCCCGTTGCGTGAATGCGGTATCGTCTTCGTGAAAATAGGCCGTCATCGATGGGCGCCAGACGAACGTCCCCGGACTGAGATAGGGGTCCTTCGCCGCATTCAGATAGTTCCGTCTCCTTCGACGCCAGGGTACGTACGGCCCGGTCCCGCCGATATCCTCGATCCTGAAACCATGAACGCGCGCAATGGTCGGCACGAGGAATTCGTAGTGCCCACTCCATTCGCCTGTCGAAAGCGCCTCCTCATAGGTGCCGATAAAGCGCCTCGAAACGCGCATGATTGGCATAAATGCTCTCGTGAAGCGTGATTTCGGGCACGGTCCGTTTGCCGAGCCCCAAAATGTCCAGCGCGGATCGCGGCGGCGCGTGTTGAGCGTCGTCGTCAGCAAGTCCGCGCCATTACTTGAAAACTGCTGGAAAAAATCGAGCCACCGGCCGGCAAAGTCGACGTCATACTCAAGAATCCAGACGAATTCCCGATTTGCGGACTTCGCCAAAGGGAAGAGGACGATGTCCATATAGCCCGCCAAGTTTCCGTTATTCATGGCCTGGCGCACGCGCGCGGAGGTCCGGTCGATCTCGAATTCTCCTCGTCCGGCGGCGAGGTCATCCACCGACCACGGATTATAGGCGAACTGCCAGTCGATGATCGCCTCGGTTTCGCGGCGGAGACGATCAAAATGAGCTTGTATTCGATGGTTCAGCACATGCGTTATGAAGATTCCTGCCTGCCGGCCACCTGCCGATGGGCCGGGCAATGGCCGCTGACCCGACACGAAACGGAAGGGATTCATCGACAGGCGATCCTGCGGAAGAGCCGCGTCCATCCCCTGGTCGCCTCCGTGGGCACAGCCCGCTCGTCATGGAGCCGAAGGGCCAGGGCCGATACGTCCGAATCGTCCAGCGGGGTAAATTCATAAAGGGCTGGATCGAAATCCTCGTAGAGATACTGATACTTCAACAATTCGAACGCTCCCGGCTCCATCTTCTCGTAGAATTCGAGTTTGCCGGCACGCTGCTCGCGGCTTCGTACAACCCAGTCGAAATGATAGATGTGGCACTCCGAAGGCGCGTACAAGACGTCGGATTCATTGAACGAGAAGCCCGGCGTGTGGATCTTTTTCTTGAATTTTACCGAATCGACGAGGAACCCTCTGAACTGAAAGTCGTGCGGCGGCAAATTGGGCAATTTCGCAGCAAAGACAGCCTTGGAATCGATAACGGCTACGGCGCGGCGCGGGATGGCGATCACCGGCTTATTTGTCGGCGCCGCAATATCGCGCAGCCAGGTCAGCAAGGCACGCGAGGGAAATTCATCGTCGTCCAGCCGGAAAATACGCTTTGCGCGTGAAATGGCTGCAATCTTCGGCAGAATGCCTTCGACATAAGACCGCCCCCACCTGACGGATAGCTTGGTGGCCAAGTCTACTTTTCGAAGTACATCTTCTATATATTGCGGCGATGAACGGCTATCGACGAAATACCGAATTTCGATCCCGAGCCGTCGATATTCTTCGGCAATGATCAGACTGTGCGGCGCTCCGTCACGCGTAGGAACCACCAAAGAAAAGCTCTCGCTCATTCATCGACCGCCACTATAGCGCCGGCCTGGAGGCCTTGGCATGTTAAGGCATAAGCATAAAGGGACATCGTCCGCCAACTTCGCCTTCTAGCGATTTCTCATTAATCTTCAATTGCCTGAGCCGTCGTCAATGCTGGCGGGTCGCATTCCCTGCTCGGGCAGCGGCAACACCGTCGCTGCGGTCGGTGGGTTGCGCCGGCCGAGGCGGCGCCCATGCCTTGTTAAACGGCGCGGCCGATTCAAAAGCTCTGATCTAATATCCCAGCGCCTCGCCGGCAGCCGCGCGACTGTCCATGGCGCCGTTGTAGCGGGCGCCACCGCCCTTCTCGATCTCCGCCAGGCTCTTGCCGCCGACAAGGATGCCGGCTGCCCGGCCCCAGGTCTCGTCGCTCAGGTCGAGATGATAGCCCATGCCGGCAAGCAGCCGCTCGGTGTCCGGCGAAAGCCCGAGGGGCTCGACATAAACCTTGTCCGGCAGCCATTGATGGTGGATGCGCGGCGCGTCAATGGCCTGCTGGATGTCCATGCCGTGGTCGATGACGTTGACGATCGCCTCCAGCGTGATGGTGATGATGCGCGAGCCACCCGGGCTGCCGATGACCATGAACGGCTTGCCGTCCTTCGTCACGATCGTCGGGCTCATCGAGGATAAAGGCGTCTTCTTCGGCTGGATGGCGTTGGCCTCGCCCTGGACCAGCCCGTAGAGGTTGGGCACGCCGGGCTTCTGGGTGAAGTCGTCCATCTCGTTGTTGAGCAGGATGCCGGTGCCGTCGGCGACGACGCCGGCGCCGAAGGAGCCGTTCAGCGTGTAGGTGACCGCGACCGCGTTGCCGTCCTTGTCGATGATCGAATAGTGGGTGGTCTCCTTCGACTCGCCGAAGCCTTTCGGCATCAGCTCCTTCGACACGCCAGCTCGGAACGGATCGATCTTGCCGCGAATGTCCTTGGCATAGCTCTTGTCGAGCAGCTTCGAGACCGGATTGTCGACGAAATCAGGGTCGCCCAGCGCCGAGTTGCGGTCGACATAGGCGTGGCGCATCGCCTCGACCATGACATGAACCGTTTCGGCCGATCCGGCGCCGAGATAGGATAGCGGATAACCTTCCAGCACGTTGAGGATCTCGCAGATGATGACGCCGCCCGAGCTTGGCGGTGGCGAGGAGATGATCTCGTAGCCGCGATAAGAGCAGATCACCGGCTTCAATTCGCGCACCGCATATTGCTCGAAATCGCCCTTGGCGAGGATGCCGCCCTTGGCGCCGCTGGCCTTGACGATGGCGTCGGCGATGGCGCCTTTGTAGAAGGCGTCCGCCCCCTTTTGCGAGATCGCCGAGAGCGAGGCGGCGAGGTCCGGCTGAACGAGCTTCTCACCGATGCCATAAGACTTGCCGTCCTTTTTCAGGAAGATCGCCGCCGCCGCCGGGTCCTTCGCCAGTCGGTCGGCGCTGTCGGCGAACCAAGCCGCGTCGCCCTGGTTGAGGACAAAACCATCCCTGGCATAGGCGATCGCCGGCGCCATCAGATCCTGCCTTGAGAGCGTGCCATATTTCTCGCGCGCCATCTCGAAGCCGGCCACCGAGCCCGGCACGCCGACGGCAAGATAGCCGTCGAGACTGGCGCCTTTCACCGGATTGCCTTGTTTGTCGAGATACATGGTCCTGGCGGCGGCGAGCGGCGCGCGCTCGCGGAAATCGATGAAGGTGGTGCGGCCGTCCTTCAGCCGGATGGTCATGAACCCTCCGCCGCCGATATTGCCGGCTTCGGGAAAGACGACGGCCAGCGCGTAGCCGACCGCGACAGCGGCATCGACGGCGTTGCCGCCCTTCTTCAGCACGTCGACGCCGACCTCGGTCGCCAGATGCTGTTCCGTGACCACCATCCCGTGCTCGCCCTTGGCCGGAGCGGGCGACGCGGCGAAAGCGATGACCGGCGGCGTGAGGGCAATCGCGAGCGAAAGGGTGACGCCGATCAGCGTCCGGCAGGTCAAGGGCATGGCGGTGCTCCTGGCGTTGGAACGCCTAGGAAAGACTGTGAGGGCGAATTAGTCCAATAAAAATCGGAGCAGTGTGAGAGGGCCCCTCACCCAAGTCGAATTGCAGGGGCAATTCGGGCAATCCGACCTCTCCCCAAGGGGAGAGGAGCGTGCGCCGGCGCTGATCTCTTCTCCCCTCGGGGAGAAGGTGGCCGCGAAACGGCCGGATGAGGGGGAGTGGCGCTGCCTGTCAAACGATGCCACCACCGCCGCTGGCGACAGCCGGCCGTTCCGCCGCGACCTTCGCCCGGTAATCCGCCTCGCGATAGGCGGCGACCGGATCGATGGCGCCGCCGGTCCGCAGGCGCGCCATGGCAAGGATCGGCTCGACATCGGTGCGGTAGGCGCTTTTAAGCGTCTGCGTCGCCATCAGCGCGTCGTTCTCCTCCTGGAAGCCTTCGAGCGCCTTGCGGTCGACCAGCAGCGCCTGCGCATAGGCGCGCTGCACCTCGACCGCCGACAGCATCAGGCTCTCGATCGGATCGGTGACGTTGTGGCTCTGATCGAGCATATGCGCCGGGTTGAAGCCTTTGGTGCCTGAAAGCTCGGCATCGACCAGCTCGTTGAATACGAGGAACAGCCGGTAGGGATCGATGGAGCCGGCGTCGAGGTCGTCGTCCCCATATTTGGAATCGTTGAAGTGGAAACCGCCCAGCTTGCCGAACTGAATCAGCCGCGACACGATCATCTCGATGTTGACGTTGGGCGCGTGGTGGCCGAGGTCGACAAGGCAGAATGCCTTGTCGCCGAGCTCTTTCGCGATGATGTAGTTGGTGCCCCAGTCCTGCACGACCGTCGAATAGAAGGCCGGCTCATACATCTTATGCTCGGTGAACAGCCGCCAGTCGTCCGGCAGGCCGGCACAGATCTCCCGCATCGCGTCCAGATAGCGCTCGAAGGCCTTTGCGAAATTGACCTGGCCGGGGAAGTTCGAGCCGTCGCCGATCCACACCGTCAGCGCCTTGGAGCCCAGCGTCTTGCCGATCTCGATGCATTCGAGATTGTGCTCGACCGCCTGCCGGCGCGTGCCGGCATCGGCATGCGAGAGCGAGCCGAACTTGTAGGATAGCTTCTGATCCTTGGCGTCGGAGAAGGTGTTGGAGTTCATGGCGTCGAAGCCGAGGCCGAAGCGCGAGGCCGCCTGCTTCAGCCGGTTCGGATCAGCCTTGTCCCAGGGGATGTGCAGCGAGACCGTCGGCGTCGCCTGCGTGAGCTGGCTGATGACGGCGCAGTCCTCGATCTTGTCGAAGATATCGCGCGGCTCGCCGGGACCGGGGAAACGGGCAAAGCGCGTGCCACCAGTGCCGACGCCCCAGGACGGGATCGCCACGCCGAATTTTTCCACCTTGCCGCGGATGGCGTCGATGGCGATGCCGCGGCGGTCGAGGCGTTCGCCGAGCGAGGCGTAGTCGCGCTCGAGGTTGGGTTGGCGCGCGGCGTTGTGGCTGGCGACGAGGTCGGCGCGGATAATCGTTTCTGACATGCATTCCTCCCAGAATTCGTTCGGCCGGCGCCGCTCCTCATCCGCCCTTCGGACTTTCGTCCGCTACGCGGACCACTCCTCAACTCCCCGTACAGAAACGGGAGAAGGAAAAGGGCGCCTAGCGCGTAAAGCTTTGCGCGTTGCCGGCGTCGACATTGACGATGTTGCCGGTCGATTTGGCCGACATGTCGGAGGCGAAGAAATAGATTGCCTCGGCAATGTCTTCCGGGAAGACCGAGCGCTTCAGCATCGAGCGCGAGCGGTAATGCTCCTCGAGGTCGTCGGTCGACATCTTGTAGGCGGCGGCGCGCTGTTCCTTCCATTCGCCGGTCCAGATTTTTGAACCGCGCAGCACGGCGTCCGGATTGACGACGTTGACCCTGATCTGCGCTTCGGCCCCCTCCAGCGCGAGGCAGCGGGCAAGATGGATCTCCGCGGCCTTGGCGGTGCAATAGGCCGACGCGTTCGGCGAGGCGGCGAGCCCGTTCTTGGAGGCGACGAAGACGACGTTGCCGCCGATCTTCTGGGCGCGGAACAGACGGAAAGCCTCGCGCGAAACCAGGAAATAGCCGGTGGACAGGATGTCCAAATTCTTGTTCCACAAGGCCAGTGTCGTTTCCTCGATCGGCGCCGAGGATGCCAGGCCGGCATTGGAGACCAGGATGTCGATGCCGCCGAACTCGACCGCCGTTTCGGCGAAACCGGAAAGCACCTGGTCCTCCGAAGTGACGTCGATACGCACCGGACGGACGAAATCCTTGCCGTAGGCTTTCGAGAGCTCTTCATTAGCGCTGGCGAGCGCCCCCTCGTCGATATCGGCCAGCACCACGCAGGCGCCTTCGCGCAGCAGCCGGTTGGCGGTGGCGCGGCCGATGCCGCCGGCGCCGCCGGTGACCAGCGCGATCTGGCCGGCCAGCGCCTTCGGCTTCGGCAGGCGCTGGAGCTTGGCTTGCTCGAGCTGCCAATATTCGATGTCGAAAGCCTCCTGCGCCGGCAGGCCGACATAGGACGAGACCGTCGAAGCGCCGCGCATAACGTTGATGGCGTTGACATAGAATTCACCGGAGATGCGCGCCGTCGCCTTGTCGCCGGCGAAGGTGAACATGCCGACGCCGGGCATTAGATAGACCACCGCATTGGGATCGCGCATGGCGGGCGAGTCCGCATGCTTGCAGGCGTCGTAATAGGCCTGGTAACCGACGCGGTATTCGGCAATGTCGCCGGCGAGCCGCGCGATGACCGCGTCGATATCGGGGGTCGCCGGATCGAACTCGATCACCAGCGGCCGGATTTTTGTGCGCAGGAAATGGTCCGGGCAGGAGGTGCCAAGCGCCGCCAGCGGCCGCAAATCCTTCGAGTTGACGAATTCGAGCACCGCCGGCTGGTCGTCGAAATGGCCGAGCTTATGGCTCTTTTCGGAAATCAGACCACGGATGCGCGGCATCAGCTTGGCGGCAATGGCACGGCGCGCCGGCGCGTCGAGCGATTGCACCGCCTCGCCACCAAAAATAGCCACGCCTTCCGACCGGCGCTCGAACCACTCGATTGCCTGGTTGATCACCGAAATCGTGGTCTCGTAGCATTCCTTGGGCGTGTCGCCCCAGGTGAACAGGCCGTGGCTTTCAAGCACGACGCCCTTGGCTTCGGGGTTGTCGAGGCAGAATTTCTCCAGCCACAGGCCAAGCTCGAAGCCCGGCCGTTTCCAGGGCAGCCAGCCGATGGCATCGCCGAAGATCTCCTTGGTGATCGCCTTGGATTCCTTCGCAGCGGCGACCGCAATGATGGCGTCGGGATGCATGTGGTCGACGCAAGCCTTCGGCACATAAGCGTGGAGCGGCGTGTCGATCGAGGCCGCGCGCGGATTGAGGTTGAAGGTGCAGTGGGGCAGATAGCCCACCATCTCATCCTCATGCTCGACGCCGCGATAGAGCCCCTTCAGCGCGCGCAGCTTGTCCATGTAGAGCGTGGCGAAACCGTCCAGCTTGATCGAGGCGCTGTCGCCGCCGGAGCCCTTGACCCACAGAACCTCGATCTCCTCGCCGGTCAGCGGGTCCTTCTGCCAGACTTTCGACGAGGTGTTGCCGCCACCATAATTGGTGACGCGCTTGTCGGAGCCCAGCGTGTTCGAACGATAGACCAGGAGCTCGGGATCGCTCATCCCTTCGGCCTTTGCATCGTCCCAAAGATTGGCGAGGCGCGAGCCGGAGCGCTTGTCGAGCATTGGTATCCTCCCTTGGAGCGCGAATGCCGCGCCCCTCATTTCTTGCTCGGGAATGTCCACGCAAGCGCCCCGCTTGTCAATCATAAACGATCAATATCGATCATATTGCACCGCACAATGAAAATATATGATCGGAAATGATTGACACTGCGCGTTTTCTAAGCCAGATGCTTAGGCAGGGAGGAACCATGCACGAAAAAGAGCGCCACAGGATCATTCTGTCCGCCGTCCAGGAAAAGCCTGTGGCGACGGTGCAGGAGATGGTCGAGCTGACGGACTCCTCCGAGGCGACGATCCGGCGCGACATCGCGGCGCTCCACGTGCAAAAGCGCCTGCGCCGGGTGCGCGGCGGCGCCGAGGCAATCTCGCCGCCGCAATTCATCGGCCTTGCTGGCCGGCCTTTCTCGGTCAACGAGACGCTGAACGCGGCGCAAAAGCGGGCAATCGCGCGGGAAGCGGTGAGCCTTTGCGCCGACGGCGAGCCGATCATCATCAATGGTGGCACCACCACCTTCCAGATGGTGCATTTCCTGACCGGACGCCGCATGCCGATCTTCACCAATTCCTTCCCGATCGCCGAGCACCTGCTCAAGCATTCGAAGAACACGGTGATGTTGTCGGGCGGCACGATCTACCGCGAGCAGAACATCATCCTGTCGCCCTTCGACAATGACGTGACGCGCAATTTCTATGCGCGGCGCATGTTCATGGGAGCGCAGGGGCTGGGCCCGCTCGGGCTTATGGAAGGCGACCCGCTGCTGATCCAGGCGGAGCAGAAGCTGATCGACCAGGCCGACGAGCTGGTGGTGCTGGTCGACTCCTCGAAATTCCGCATGCGCTCAAGCCTGATCCTGTGCGGGCTGTCGCGCATCGCGACCGTGATCACCGACGACGGCATCGAGGATCGGGAGGCCAAGATGCTGGAAACGGCGGGCGTAGCGCTGATCGTTGCCCGCAAGCAGTCCAGCGATAGGGAAGAATCTTCACTGCAGGCCTGAGGGAAACTCACGCCCGCAGCGGCGATGGAATGCAACGCTCAAGGGAGGATATTCGATGAGCTTTTTGAAGAAACTGTTGGTCACGGCGGCCTTTTCCGCAGCCATGTTCGTGAATGCCGCCTATGCCGAGAACGTCAAGATCGCGCTGGTGGTGAAGTCGCTCGGCAACGGCTTCTTCGACGCCGCCAACAAGGGCGCCGAGGAAGCAGCCAAGGAACTGGGTGACGTCGACGTCATCTATACCGGCCCGACCAAGGCGACCGCCGAAGCGCAGATCGAAGTGATCAACTCGCTGATCGCGCAGAAGGTCAACGCCATCGCCGTTTCGGCCAATGACGCCGACGCGCTGGTGCCGGTGCTGAAGAAGGCGATGCAACGCGGCATCACCGTGATCTCGTGGGATTCCGGCGTCGCCAAGGAAGGCCGCCAGCTCCACCTCAACCCGTCCGACACCGGCCTGATCGGCGAGACCATCATCAAGCTCGCCGCCGATTATCTGCCGGAAGGCGGCGACGTCGCAATCCTCTCGGCCTCCTCGACCGCGACCAACCAGAACGCCTGGATCGAAGCGGCCAAGAAGGTGCTGCCGGAGAAGTTTCCGAAGATCAAGCTGGTCGCCACCGTCTATGGCGATGACGACTCGGCCAAGAGCACCGACGAGGCCAAGGGCCTGCTGAAGTCCTATCCGAACCTCAAGGCGATCATCGCACCGACGACGGTCGGCGTCGTCGCCGCCGCGCAGGTCGTCACCGACGAAAACCTGATCGGCAAGGTCAACGTCACCGGCTTGGCGCTGCCGTCCGAGTTCAAGAAGTTCATCGACAACGGCGCTTCGCAGGCTGTCGCGCTGTGGAACCCGATCGACCTCGGCTACTCGGCGATCTACCTCGCCCATGACCTGGCGGTGAAGAAGGAAGAGGCCAAACCCGGCGCCACGCTGTCGATCGGCCGCGTCGGCAAGGTGACGCTCGACGACACCAACTCGGCCGCGATGGCTCCGCCCTTCCAGTTCGACAAGACCAACATCGAGAAGTTCTCCAAGATCTATTGATCTCGGACTGACGGCGCTGCCCCCTCACCCGGCCGCTTCGCGGCCACCTTCTCCCCGGTGGGGAGAAGACCCTGGAGCCAAGCTCGCAAACCTCCTCTCCCCTCGGGGAGAGGTCGACCGAGCGAAGCGGAAGTCGGGTGAGGGGAAGTCGACACGGAATATGGACGGGCTTGATACGAGTATGGATACGACGGCCCATCACGGCAAAGCAGACGAGCTGCTCCCAGCCTCGGCCCCCCGCCTGACGCTCACGGGCATCTCGAAAAGCTTCCCGGGCGTCCGCGCGCTGCACAAAGTCAGCCTGTCGCTCTATCCGGGCCAAGTCACGGCGCTGATCGGCGAGAACGGCGCCGGCAAATCGACGCTGGTCAAGATCATGACCGGCATCTACCAGCCCGACTCAGGCGAGATCGGCATCGACGGCCAGGCCACGACGCTGCCCAGCGCGCATGCCGCCTTCGGCCACGGCATCACCGCCATCCATCAGGAAACCGTGCTGTTCGACGATCTCTCGGTTGCCGAAAACATCTTCCTCGGGCACGCGCCTCGCACGCGCTTCGGCACCATCGACTGGCGCACCATGCGCAACAACGCGCGCGAAGTGCTGGAGACGATGCGCGCCGGCCATATCGACGCCGACGCGCGGCTGAAGGATCTTGGTATCGCCAACAAACACCTGGTTGCGGTGGCGCGCGCGATGTCGATCGACGCGCGCATCGTCATCATGGACGAACCGACCGCGGCGCTTTCGATGAAGGAGATCGAGGAGCTTTTCCTTTTGATCGAATTCCTGAAGAGCGAAGGCAAGGCAGTGCTCTTCATCAGCCATAAGTTCGACGAGATCTACCGCATCGCCGACCGCTACACCGTTTTCCGCGACGGCGAGATGGTGGGTGAAGGCCTGTTGAAGGACGCGACCCAGAACGAGATCGTGCGCATGATGGTCGGCCGCAACGTCGACCACATTTTTCCGCAGCGAGAGCCGAAGATCGGCGCGCCGGTGCTCTCCGTCTCCGGCCTGTCGCATCCGACCGAGTTCGACGACATCAGCTTCGAGTTGCGCAAGGGCGAGATCCTCGGGTTCTACGGGCTGGTCGGCGCGGGTCGCAGCGAGGTGATGCAGGCCATCGCCGGCATCACCCGCACCAGCGGGGGCACGATTTCGCTGGACGGCAAGACGATCGCGCCGAAATCGGCCGCGGATTCGATCGAGGCCGGCATCGTCTATGTGCCGGAGGAACGCGGCAAGCAGGGCGTGGTGATCGGCCTGCCGATCTTCCAGAACGTGTCGCTGCCATCGCTGAAGCGCACCTCGAAATCCGGCGTGCTCAGGCTTGCCGAAGAATTCTCGCTCGCCCGCTCCTACACCGAGCGGCTCGACCTGCGCGCCTCGTCGCTCAGCCAGGATGTCGGCACGCTTTCCGGCGGCAACCAGCAGAAGGTGGTCATCGCCAAGTGGCTGGCCACAGCGCCGAAGGTGATCATCCTCGACGAGCCGACCAAAGGCATCGACATCGGCTCCAAGGCCGCCGTGCACGGCTTCATGGCCGAACTGGTCGCGCAAGGGCTTTCGGTGATCATGGTGTCGTCCGAACTGCCGGAGATTCTCGGCATGTCCGACCGCGTCGTGGTCATGCGCGAAGGTCGCATCGCGGCGACCTATGACAACAAGGGCCTCGATGCCGAGACGCTGGTGCGGACCGCAGCGGGGATCGCAGCATGAAGAGCTTCCTCAAATACCGCGAGATCTGGCTGCTGGCCGGCATAGTCGTGCTGATCGGGCTGATCTCGACGCGCTTTCCCGGCTTCGCCAATCCAGCAAATCTGCGCCAGGTGTTCAACGACACATCGATCCTGATGATCCTGGCGCTGGGACAGATGGTGGTGATCCTGACGCGCTCGATCGACCTGTCGATGGCGTCCAATCTCTGCTTCACCGGCATGGTGGTGGCGATGCTTAACGCAGCGCATCCGGCAATCCCGATCCCGGTGCTGATTGTGGTCGCTTTGGCCCTCGGGCTGGTGCTCGGCGCCATCAATGGCTTCCTGGTATGGCGGCTGAACATCCCGTCGATCGTGGTGACGCTCGGCACGCTCACCATCTATCGCGGCGCCACCTTCGTCGTTTCCGGCGGCGCCTGGGTCAATGCCGACCAGATGAGCCCCGACTTCATCAATTTCCAGCGCGCCGCCTTGCTCGGCCTGCCGGTGCTGTCCTGGATCGCGCTTTTGGTGATCGCGGTGTTCTTCCTGGTGATGACGCGGACCGCCATCGGCCGCTCGATCTACGCCATCGGCGTCAATCCGACCGCGTCGGTCTATGCCGGCATCGATGTCGGCCGCACCAAATTCATCGTCTTCTGCATTTCCGGCATGATCGGCGGGCTTGCCGGCTATCTGTGGATTTCGCGTTACGTGATCGCCTCCGTCGAGGTCGCGAACGGCTATGAGCTCAACATCATCGCCGCCTGCGTCATCGGCGGCATCTCGATCGCCGGCGGCATCGGCTCGGTCTGCGGCGCGGTGCTGGGCGCGCTGTTTCTCGGCATCATCTCCAACGCCCTGCCGGTCATCAACATCTCGCCCTTTTGGCAGATGGCGATCTCGGGCAGCGCCATCATCCTGGCCGTGGTGCTCAACGCGCGCGGCGAGCGCCGGCAGGGCCGCATCATCCTGAGAAAGGCGGAAGCGGCATGACCGACACCCCTACCCCGCGGCACATTCCAGACCGGCTCGACAAGCCGCTTTCCTCGGCGATCTTCTCCTGGGAGGCGCTGCTGGTCGTCATCGCGGTCGTCATCTTCGCGGTGAACAGCTTTGCTTCGCCCTATTTCCTCGATCCGTGGTCGCTGTCGGACCTGACCTTCAACTTCACGGAAAAGGGGCTGATCGCGCTTGCGATGGCGCTGCTGATCATCTCAGGCGAGATTGACCTGTCGGTTGCCGCGATCGTGGCTCTGGCCTCGACCATGATGGGCATGGCGGTGCAGGCCGGCGCCGGCACGCCGGTGCTGGCCGCGATCGGCATTGCCGTCGGCCTCGCCTGCGGCGCCTTCAACGGGCTGCTGGTCACGCGGCTCGGCCTGCCCTCCATCGTTGTCACCATCGGCACGATGAGCCTGTTCCGCGGTATCGCCTTCATCATCCTCGGCGACCAGGCCTACAAGGGCTATCCGGAGAGCTTCGCCTTCTTCGGCCAGGGCTATGTCTGGTGGGTTTTCTCGTTCGAGCTGGCGCTGTTCCTCGTCGCGGCGCTGATCTACTGGTTCGTGCTGCACCGCACGAGCTTCGGCCGGCGGGTCTTTGCCATCGGCAACAATCCGGTCGCCTGCCAGTTCTCCGGGGTGCGGGTCGATCGCATAAAATTCATCCTGTTCTGCCTGACCGGCCTGATGTCGGGCATCGCCTCGGTGCTGATCACCTCGCGACTCGGATCGACACGACCGTCGATCGCGCAGGGTTATGAGCTCGAGGCGATCACCATGGTGGTGCTTGGGGGTGTGTCGATCCTCGGCGGTGCCGGCAGCATACTCGGTGTCGTGCTCGCCGCCTTCATCATGGGGCTGGTGACGTTTGGGCTTGGGTTGCTCAACGTGCCCGGCATCGTCATGTCGATCTTCATCGGCCTGCTGCTGATCGTCGTCATCGCGCTGCCTATCGTCTGGCGGCGGCTGCGTGAAGGACGCTTCGCCTGATGGAAAAATACGCCTTCAAGATGAAGCTCAACCCCGGCATGAAAGCCGAGTACAAGCGCCGCCACGACGAGATCTGGCCTGAGCTGCTTGCACTGCTGAGAGAGGCTGGCGTCTCCGACTATTCGATTCATCTCGACGAGGAGACCAACACCCTCTTCGGCGTGCTGTGGCGGCGTGATGACCACGGCATGGCCGACCTGCCGAAGCACCCGGTGATGCGGCGCTGGTGGGCGCATATGGCCGACCTCATGGAGACCAAGCCCGACAACGAGCCGGTGGCGGTGCCGCTGGAAACAATGTTCCATATGGCATGATTGTCGCCGTCATCGATATCGGCAAGACCAACGCCAAGGTGGCGCTGGTCGATTTGACGACCCTGAGCGAGATCGCGCTGCGCCGTGTCGCCAACGCGCCGGTGCGGCAGGCGCCCTACCCGCATCACGATGTCGAGGCGCTGTGGACGTTCATCCTCGACAGCCTCGCCGATCTCAACCGCAAACGGCGGATCGGTGCTATCTCCATCACCACGCATGGCGCGACCGGCGCGCTGGTCGACGGGTCAGGCGAACTGGCGCTGCCGGTGCTCGATTATGAGTTCGACGGTCCGGACCAGCTTGCGGCCGACTACGATGCCGTCCGTCCGCCCTTTGCCGAGACCGGCACGCCGCGGCTGCCGATCGGCCTCAATCTCGGCGCGCAGTTCTTCTGGCAGCAGAAGCGTTTTCCGGCGGAATTCGCCAGGGCGACCGCGATGCTGATGTATCCGCAATACTGGGCTCTGCGGCTGACCGGCGTCGCCGCCAATGAGGTGACTTCGCTCGGCTGCCACACCGATCTGTGGAATCCCTGGACTTCCGACTATTCCTCGCTGGTCGACAGGATGGGCTGGCGCCGGTTGATGGCGCCGGTGCGACCGGCCAAGGACCGGCTTGGCCCGATCCTGCCGGAGCTGGCGCGACGGACAGGGCTGGACCCGCAGACCCCGGTTTTCTGCGGACTGCACGATTCCAACGCCTCGCTGCTGCCGCATCTGCTGTCCGATCGGCCGCCCTTCTCCGTCGTCTCGACCGGCACATGGGTGGTGTCGATGGCCGTCGGCGGCAGGAAGGTGGAGCTCGGCCCGGCGCGCGACACGCTGGTAAACGTCAACGCGCTGGGCGATCCCGTGCCATCTGCGCGCTTCATGGGTGGCCGTGAATTCTCGCTGCTGACCAAGGATCAGCCGCAGGAATGGATCGACGATGATGTTGCCGCCGTGCTGGCGCGGCAGGTTCAGCTTCTGCCTTCGACGCAGCAGGGTTCCGGACCCTTTCCGCATCGCGCCGCGCAATGGCATAACGCCGACGACCTGAGCTCCGGCCAGCGCTTCGCCGCCATCTCGTTCTATCTCGCGCTGATGACCGCGACCTGCCTGGAACTGATCGGCGGCGACGGACCGACGACCGTCGAGGGACCGTTTGCGCAGAACCCGCTTTTCATCCGCATGCTGGCGGCAGCGGCGGAGCGGCCGGTCATCGCATCGGAGACGTCCACCGGGACCAGCATCGGCGCGGCGTTGCTTGCGTCGGACGGTAGGCCCGCGATGAGCAAGGGTGAGCGGACCGAGCCGCCGACCGATCCGGCCTGGGGCGACTATGCAATGGCGTGGCAGATGGCTGTTCAGACGTAACCGACCGCTGTCTGAATCGGCAATGAAGGCCCTCAGCGTGCCGTTCCGTACAGCAATCCTCGTGGATCGATCTGCGGCTTGCGGCCGGCGACGAGGTCGGCCAGGAACTGCCCCGAGCCGCAGGCCATGGTCCAGCCGACATGGCCGTGGCCGGTGTCGAGATAGAGGTTGCGGTATTTCGCCTGGCCAATCACGGGCACCGAGTTCGGCATCATCGGCCGCAGGCCCGCCCAGAGCACGGCTTTCTTCTCGTCGAAGGCTCCCGGGAAAAGGTCCCTGCCGGTTTCCAGGATGGTCCTGAAATCACCCAGCTTGAAGCTGCGGTCGAAGCCAGTGAACTCGGCCGTCGAGGACATGCGCAGGCGATTGCCGAGCCTCGAATAACCGATCAGCCGGTCCTCGTCGGCGCCGCCCATGGTCGGCCCCTTGCTCTCATCCTCCAGGGGAATCGTCGCTGTGTAGCCCTTCACCGGATAGACCGGCAGGTCAATGCCATAGCGGCGACCGAGCAGGCCGCTTTCCGGTCCCATCGAGATGACGACGGCGTCGCCGGTTACCGGCCCGGCCGAGGTGATGACGGCGCGCACCCGGTCGCCCTCGATATCGAGGCCCTGGACCGTGGTGCCGAACAGGAATTTGACGCCCAGCTCCTCGGCGGCGTAGGCGGCGAGCCCGTCGGTGAACTGCTTGGAATCGCCGGTCTGATCGATCGGCGAATAGATGCCGCCGGCGATCTTTTCCTTCACGCCGGCCAGGCCCGGCTCCAGCTCGACCAGGCGCTCGCGGCCGACGATCTCGATCGGCAGGCCGTGCTCGCCCAGATAGCGGTAATTGTCGGTGCCGGTGTCGAGGCTCTTTTGCGAGCGGAAGAAGTAGAGGATGCCCTTCTTGCGCTCGTCGTAGTGGATGCCGGTCTCCTCCGACAGTTGATTGATGCACTCGCGGGAATGCAGCGCGAGCCTCAGCTTGATGTCGGTGTTGGCGCGCAGCCTCTTCACCGTGCATTCGCGCAGGAAGCGCAGGCTCCAGATATAGAAATAGGGATCGAGGCGGAGTCTCACCTTGATGCCGAGGTCGTGGTTCCAAAGCGCGCGCAGGAACGTCTTCAGGGCGGCGGGCGAAGCCCAGGCGGTGGCGTCGCCGGGCGACACCAAGCCGGCATTCGACTGGCTGGTGCCGCGCGCCGCCGCCTCGTGGCGCTCGATCACCGTCACCTCGTGGCCGTCTTTAGCCAGATAATAGGCGGCCGCCGTGCCAACCACGCCGGCGCCGAGAACCAAGACCTTCATGCCGTCCCCTCATCACGGCGGCGCCTCCGCGCGCCGCCGAATGGGTTTCAATACCGTGTCTAAAGGCGCGGGACGAGCCCTTGGCCCAACAGGTCAGCTTCCCACGGAATTCTTGCCCGTCAGGATGCGCTCCCAGGCCAGGGCGTCGTTGACGATCAGGTCGAGATCGTCGCGTTGCGGCGTCCAGCCGAGCTCCTCGCGGGCAAGCTCGGAATTGGCGACCACGGCAGCGGCGTCGCCGGGCCGGCGATCTCCCATGCGGACATCGAAGTCATGGCCGAAGGCGCGGCGCACGCTGTCGATGACTTCCAGCACCGAATAGCCGTGGCTGTAGCCGCAATTGGCGACGAGGCTCGTGCCGCCGGCGCGCAGCCGCTGCAGCGCCAGCCGGTGCGCGGCGGCGAGATCGCTGACATGGATGTAGTCGCGCATGCAGGTGCCGTCCGGCGTCGGATAGTCGGTGCCGAAGACCTGCATGAAGGGGCGCTTGCCGAGCGCGGTCTCGCAGGCGACCTTGATCAGATGCGTGGCGCCGGGCGTCGACTGCCCGGTGCGGCCCTTGGGATCGGCGCCGGCGACGTTGAAATAGCGCAGCGCCGTGTAACGGATGTCGTGGGCCAGCGCCGCGTCGCGCAGCATCCATTCGCTCATCAGCTTGGAGAGGCCATAGGGCGATTCCGGCGCCAGGCGGGCATCCTCGCGCACCGGCTCCAGCCCGGCGCCGCCATAGACGGCGGCGGTGGAAGAGAAGATGAAATGCGGCACGCCCTCGCGCACGGCCGTCTCGATCAGCGTGCGGGTCTTGCAGGTGTTGTTCTCGTAATAGCCGAGCGGATCGGCAACCGATTCCGGCACCACGATCGAGCCGGCGAAGTGGATGATGGCGTCGACCTTGTTTTCGCGGATGATCCGGCCGACCAGGTCTCGGTCGGCGACGTCGCCGACGACGAGCTTTGCTTCCGGGGCCACCGCCCATTCGAACCCGGTGGAAAGCCGGTCGAGCACCACGACGCTCTCGCCGGCGTCCAGCAACTCCCAGACCATATGGCTGCCGATATAACCGGCACCGCCCGTCACCAAAACCGTCATCTTCTACCTCGCTGATCAAGATTTATCGGAAACTGTCTCAACAGCCCCCGTGCTGGAAACCCCGCCGCAAGCCCGTTAAAGTCCATGTCGTTCCCCCAAAACCGCTGTACACTTTTTGGGCGATATGCATTGGCCTCCCTCTAACGTTAAGTCGGTAACAGTTCCTCCCGTTCGAGGCATCGTACTGAAACAAATCTGCTTCAAACAGCCGGGAATAGGCCACGATCCGGCATCGTTAGGAACAGGGTGAAGGCGTGGCATTTTGACCGGTTGGGCGCGGTGGACGCGGCATGGGGCAGTGACTATGATCCGCCGCAAAATTGGGAAGTCGACATGAATTACCAGCGGTTCTTCGAGGATGCGATCGACCAGCTCCACGCGGAGCGGCGCTACCGCGTCTTCGCC
>SAJS01000036.1 GCA_004017535.1 Mesorhizobium sp. | reverse complement strand
ACTTCGAGTCAATCTGGGAAACCAGGAATGGCGCCGGACGCGCGCGAGAGTTGCAGTAAGCCGTTCGGTTTTCTCGAGCTTGCGCAAATATGGTGAGGACGCACCGCTCAGGTTCGGCAGCGGAAAACACCGCTCCCGAATCTCGCGGCGTAAGCCTGATCGGTAGATCCACGCTGTGCGAGCTAGACTAGCGTGCTGCGCGTAAATCCGACGCCATCGTCGTCGTGGCTTCGGCCCGTTCTGCCAGTCCGTCTTCTGTGGGCGTCGTCTTTCAGATCCTCTAACCCCACCGCCAACTGATTGATCTACCGCGATGAACGCTCCAAACCGTTGGCAGCGAATCTGGCGCTCGAACTTGGCGATCCGTATCTGCTGCCGGCCAACCAGCGCGCATTCTCCGACGCCTTCGCATCGTGGACCGTGAGGTCGGCGGATTTCCAAACCTTAGCAGCTCGACTGCCAGGGCGACTAACGAAACTCGCTATCAGTGAGCAACAGTCTTGGAGAAAATGTTGATCACCACGACACCGCAAATAATCAGAATGATCCCCAATATCGCAGGCAGGTCAAGCGGCGACCTATAGACGTGAACGCTCACCATAGCCGTCAGCACCATGCCGACACCGCACCAGATTGCGTACGTGACACCCAGGGGAATCAATTTGAGGGCATGGGAGAGAAAGAACAACGCGACAATAAAGCTGGCGATGGCAGCTGCAGTAGGTCCAAGCTTCGTGAATTGCTGTGTTTTTGGCAACAGCGATGAACCGATGACTTCCGACACAATACCCAATACGAGGGCGCCGTAAGCTGTGACCAGAGGGTTCATACAGTCATTTTCCCGGGCGACGCCTGAAAAGCCTTAGCACAAAGATGTGCAGCCATGGGGTACGGCATTTTCTCGGCAACAGCGAGGTCCATTCGATTGGGGAGCGCCATGGGAATCCCATTGTCGTGGTCCTAACTCACAAGTCGCTATGGTTCCGCCCGGTCGCCACCGCGGGTACAAGCGCCTTCAGAACATCAGTCATGTTGAGCGTACCCACCCGAACTCCGTCCGAGTGTACCGCGAAGGATTTGTCGGCGACGCCATGGGATCGCAGGATCGCCCGCTCCAAGGTCTCGTCCCCGTCCAGGACTTCATAGCCGTCGTCCTCGGTGATCGTCTTCTCCATTACCGATCGGACGCGAAGGACGCGTGCGCGGTTGATATCGCTGACGAAGTCTTCAATGTAAGGGTCGGCGGGGTTGAGGAGAATGTATTGCGGCTCCCCCTGCTGCACGATCTCGCCGTCCTTCAAGATCACCAGGTGGTCCGCAAGCTTGAGAGCCTCATCGAGGTCATGTGTGATGAATACGACGGTCTTCTGGAGGTCCTTCTGCAGTTCGAGGAGAAGGTCCTGCATGCTCGACCGGATGAGTGGGTCCAGCGCTGAATAGGCTTCGTCCATGAGCATGAGCTCGGAGTTCGACGTCAGAGCCCGGGCGAGGCCGACGCGCTGCTGCATGCCCCCCGAGAGTTGGTGGGGATACAGCGCCTCCGAGCCCGCCAGACCGACCCTGTTCAGCCACTTGCGGGCCGTCTCGTCGGTCTTTGCCCGTCCGTCGCCGCGCACCGAGCACGGCATACCGGCATTCCTTAGGACTGTCTCATGCGGCAGCAGCGCAAACTTCTGAAAGACCATCGACATCTGAGTGCGGCGCAGCTGCCGGAGCCTCGCCCGATCGAGTTTCATGATGTCCGTCCCGTTGACTATTACCTCACCCGCCGTGGGGTCGATAAGGCGGTTGAGGTGACGGATCAGGGTCGATTTTCCAGAGCCCGAGAGGCCCATGATCACCGTGATCTCGCCTTTTTTGATCTCAACATTAATGTCGCGCAGCCCGAGCACATGGCCGTGGGCCTGCAGCATGTCTTTCTTATGCATCCCCGACTTCGCGTAAGACACCATGGCCGGCGCATTGTTGCCGAAGATCTTATAGAGGTTGCGGATTGATACGAAACTCTCGGTCATACTCATGTCCGCGACTGGTGCATCTTGTTGACGCGCTGGAGGGCAGCCCGGCTGACCCGGTCGAGCACAATGGCGAGGAGAACAATGCCGAGGCCTGCGACGAGGCCGACGCCGAGTTCAAGTTTGTTGATACCTCGCAGGACAAGGGTTCCCAAGCCAGGCGCAGACACCAGCGAAGCGATCACGACCATGGATAAAGACAGCATGATGGTCTGGTTGATCCCCGCCATGATGTTCGGCAACGCGAGCGGCAACTGGACGCGATAGAGCTTTTGCCAAGAGGTCATGCCAAACGCCTCCCCCGCTTCCAGAACGTCCTTGTCCACCAGCCGAATGCCCAGGTTAGTGAGCCTGATAGATGGCACCACGGCGTAGAGAATGATTGCTATGCCGTAGAGCTTCGGCTCCGTGACACTGAACAGAAATATCAGCGGGATAAGATAGACGAAGGTGGGCAACGTCTGCAGCAGGTCTAGAAAAGGCGTCAGCCAACGCTCCAACCGATTACTGCGTGACATCGCAATGCCGATAGGCACACCGAACAGGACGCAGATGAACGTACAGACCATTATGATGGCGAGCGTCTGCATCGCGTAGCCAAAATGGTCAATGAACGCCAACCCAAGGAACGCCACCAGCACGAACATCGTCACGCCGATGCGACGCCCGGCAAAATGGGCGATGGCGACCAGGATCAGGATCGCGGCCCACCACGGAAGCATTTGCATGATGTCGATGGCGTTACGCAAGGCCCAACTCAATGGCTGCGTAACCGGATCCAGAACCACTTTGATGGGATCTTTCACATTCAGGAACAGGCGTTCCAACCCGGCAGTCATGTCGCGGGTGCGAGGGATGGCGCCGCAGGCCTTGTGAAGGGCGTCCAGGGATGGAAACGGGAAAGATTCGGTTTGGTCGGTCCCCGCGGCGCCAGTCTTTGCAAGTAGATCGTCCATCGACATGGGGCCACCGATGGCGGCGACGTCGCACCACGACCGCAGTCCCAGCGAGTCAAAAGCTCTTTCGTACGCTGCCATGTGTCGCCTTAAATCGCGGTACTCCGGCAGCCGGGCTCATCAGCGCGTGGCACCGGAATTGGACGAGAGGTGCTTGTCGACGTGCTTGAGGTTGCCAAATCAGTGAACAGCCCGTCACGTCCATTAGGTGCGGAGTCCAAGTGAAATGATGGATCTCACTTCAGGACTGCCGCAAGCTTTTCCTTGGCTTCGGGGCTGAGCCAGTCCGCCCAAATCGTTTTGTAGGTGGTCAGAAAGTGAACCGCAGACTCATCGGCCGAAGCCTTCTTGCTATCCTGCCAAGCCAGGATCTCGCTCATCTGCTCATTCGTGAAGGTGACCTTAGACATTAGCGCTGCTATCTCCGGCTCACGCTTCTCGAAATCCGTCGTCGCTGCCGTTACGACTTCTGCCGGCGGATAAGCCGACTTACCGGGTTTCTTGCAGGTTTCGACCGCGTTGCAGGCGTGGATCTCAGGGACGTACGGGCCAATGTCGACCTTGACCATCTTGTATTTGCCGAGCACGGATGTTGGACCCCAATAGTAACCGAACCAGGGCTGCTTGTTCTCGTTGGCCGCAGCTATCGCCGCTGCCAGCGTCTCTCCGGAGCCGTGATTAAAGACTTCGATGCCGTGGCTTTTCAGATCGAAGGCTTCCGCCAGATGGTCGTTGGTGATCTTACAGCCCCAGCCTTCGGGGCAATTATGGAATTTGCCGCCTACCCAGTCGGGATGCGCCAGAATGCCATCGATCTTCGCAAGTTCCGGATGTTCGTCCACCAGGTATTGCGGAACCCACCATGCATCAATGCCGCCGGGGGTGAGGACATGGCCCAACGTCTTGACTTTACCGGCGGCCAGCAATCCTGGATAAGCCGGCGCGCCGTTGAGCCAGAGTTCGGTCACGATGTCGGGGCGGCCGGTCTCTGCGACAGAGGTGACTGCCGTAGCCGTAGCCGATGGGACCACCGTGACCTTGCAGCCGTATCCCTGCTCCATCAGGAACTTGGAGACGGCGGTGACGATCGACCCCGAAGCCCAGTTCATCTCGGTAATGGTGACGTCGCCGCATTTCGCTTCGGCCGCGGACGCGGCGAGCGTTGCGATAAACACAGCGGCAGTAAGTTTAAGCGTGCGTGAGAGCATTGTCTTCTCCTGTTGGTTTTCCATTCCAGGCGATTCTCCTCGGCGGCTAGAGGCTACCGGGCCGGTTCCCCACTTAGGAATTATAGGAATATCGAACATCTAACTAACGAATATAATTCGGGCCTGACATCGACTTTTTCGATGCCAAACCTAATGGTCGATGGCGAAGCGGGTCACGGCAGCCTCGTCGAAGGTGAAGCCTGTGCCGGGACGGACGGGTATGATGATGTCGCCATCCACGATCTTCATCTCTTCGCGGAACAGTGGGGCGTACCACGGCATGTGTTCAACGGAGATGCAATTGGCGGCAGAACCGGCAATGCAGAGGCTATGCTCGGTAAATATGTGAGTGGAAATCGGCAGGCTGTAAGCCTCCGCCAAGGCTGCAACCCGGCGCATTTCGGTCAGCCCGCCAATCCTCTGGAGGTCCGGCATCAACACATCTGCGGCGCGGGCCTCGATCGTGTTGCGGATACCAAAACGCGTCCACTCTGTCTCACCCGAGGCAATCGTCAGATCGAGCGCGTTGCGGACCTCGGCCTGGCCCACGAGGTCATGGACCGAGACCGGCTCCTCCAGCCAACCGATGTCGAGCTCCTCAAGCATCCTGCCAAGTCGGATCGCCTGCTTTGGCGTGAGCGCCTGGTTGGCGTCCGCGAGAAGTTCGATGGAGGGTCCAACGGCCTCGCGGACAGCCCTCACGCGTTCAAAATCCTCTCGCGGGTCGGCCTTGCCAACCCGCACCTTCATCGCCCGGAACCCCTGGTCCAGAAAGGTCGCCGCCTCATTAACCAGTTCGTCGATGTTCTGGGAAAGCCAGAGGCCGCCGCTGGCATATGTGCGAATGCGATCCCTGCAGGCCCCGAACAGATGATGGAGCGGCCGGTCCGCACTTTTGCCGATCAGATCCCAGCAGGCCGTGTCAAGTGCGGAGAGCGCCGAGATCGTGACGCCTGCATAACCGGTCGGGTTAATTTCGGACCAGATCGCAGAATTGATCGCCGTCACATAGTGAGGATCCTGGCCCACGATGCGATGCGAGAAGCCGCGCACCATCTCGTCGAAGGCTTTAAGCCGGACGGCGTTCAATGTGAAGATATAACTCTGGCCCACCAGCCCTACATCGGTTTCTAGATACACGAGCAGGCACCCGACGGAGCGCATATTATGAATGGCCGTGGTGATCGGATTGGCAAAAGGCACGTCCGTCAGTCGGGTCTTCAACGTGGTGATTTTCATGTCATCTCTCTGGCTTTGGACCGGAATTCAGGCGATCGTATCGCGCAAGGCTTGCACAGCGGTTTCGATAAATTCGGGCGCAATGACGTCAATACGAACGGCGACGAAGACTGTTCGTTGAAAGCGCGGAGCTCCCTCGACCAGATGCAGGCGGCCACATTTGACGTGCTGGGTCACGGACTCGGCCAGGAAATACCCGGAGCCGCCGTTAGCCAGGATATGATCCATTGCTACCGCTGAACTGCGGATAGTAAGCTTGTGGCTAAACACGCCAGGAAAATGCATGCTGTGCTGGGCTCGGAACGTTTCACCCCAATCCACGAAGACGTAGCCAGGAACAACGCCGCTTTGAACCGCACGTGGCTTGGTCGAAACCATCACGAGTTCTTCGCTGATGAGTGGCTCGATCCGTGCCTCCGCGCAATGACGTGGGTCGTAAAGCACAGCAATGTCGAGCAGTCCGGCTCGCAGTCTCTCCATAAGAATATCCGAGCGCTCGCTGATCGCGCTTGCGACGCCGTCCGGCAATGCCTTGGCCATGCATTCCAACCAGCCCGGCACGACGCGGGGCCAATGGTTATCCTCGACGCCCAAGGTGACGAAGGCATTAAGGCCTTCCGGCAGGGTGGCCACCTGCTGCCCGCGCTCCCAAGCGCGTACGATATTCACGGCGCTCGCATGGAACTGATGACCGCCCGTCGTAAGCGCCACTCCGTTGCGCTTACGGTGAAACAGTTGGCGGTTCAGCCTGCGTTCGAGCGCCTTTATCCTCGCACTAATGGTCGACTGGGTGACGTTAAGCTGGTCGGCAGCATGCTGGAAGCTACCGGCCGCGCCGACTTCTAGGAAAGCCCTGATGTGCTCGATGTTCAAGAAAATGACTTTCAAATCGAATTCTTCGATGTGACTCCGTAATTATATTCGTTTGCCACGTCAATCAGGGTGAGAAAGACTGCCTGGCCGAAAACCAGTCACAACAGCGCCTGCTCAGACATGCCAAAAACGGGCTGGCTGGCCACAACGGAGATATCTATGCGGATTGCATTCATTGGGTTGGGCAATATGGGCGGGCCAATGGCCAGCAACCTGGCACGCGCCGGTTACGAGCTTGCCCTGTTCGACCTCGATTCAAATAAGGTTGATGCCGTGCGGGCGACGGGAGCAGCGGCCGGCAACCATGCAATCTCGTCGGCCACCACCGCTGCCGAGGCGGCCTCCGGCGCCGATATCGCGTTCACATCGCTGCCAAACCCGAAGATCATCGAGGCCGTGGCGCTGTCCGAACAAGGCATTCTCGCCGGGCTGCCGAAAGCCTCCGTCTGGATCGACCTTTCGACCAACAACTTGGAGTGCGAGCGACGCATCCGCGCCGCTGCCACCGACCGGGAGATTGCGTTTCTCGATGCACCGGTTACTGGCGGGATTGAAGGAGCAGCTGCCGGAACCCTGATGATCATGGTCGGCGGCGACAAGCATGTGTTTGCGCGGTGCAAGCCGGTTCTGGAAAAGATTGGCAACCGGATCATGCATCTTGGCCCTCACGGAGCTGGCTACGTGGCCAAGATTTCGCAGGTCGTGCTTTGCTACCTAAACTCGGTGGCGCTGAGTGAGGCGCTGATGCTAGGAGTAATGGGTGGGGTTCCTGCTGCGACCATGCTCGGAATCATCCAAGGCAGCACCGGAGCGAGCTATGTCGCGGACCGCTACGGCCCGGCTATTCTTGACGGAAGTTACGATCCCGGCTTCGCGCTCGGCCTTGCACACAAAGATTTGGTCCTGACCCTGGAGCTGGCACGAACTGTCGGCGCCACGTTGCCCATGTGCGAACAGGTTGAGGCGATCTACAAAAAAGCCGTCGATCAGTACGGTTTTGACCAGAACCACCTCATGGCGGTGAAGCTCTTGGAAGAGCAGAATGGCACATTTCTCCGCTCCATTTGACAATAACCGATCGAAAGGAAAACCAATGGCACATGAGATGAAAGCCGAGGACTTCAGCGTCCAGGGCGGCCATGCGAACATCTCCAAGGAAGAGTGGGAAGCGCGAGTCGACCTCGCTGCCCTGTACCGTCTGGCGAATATTTACGGCTATGACGACCTGATCTGGAATCACATCACGATGCGGGTGCCAGGCACCGATCACCAGTTCCTGCTGAACCGCTTCGGCCTGCTTTACAACGAGGTCACGGCGTCGAACCTGATCAAGGTCGACGAGCAGGGTAAGGTTCTATACGGCCCGCCAGACGTCAATACCGCCGGTTTCGTCATCCATTCAGCAATTCACAACACCCATCACGACATGAAGGTGGTGTTCCACAGCCACGCGCCGGCCGGCCTGGCCATCACTGCGCTGCAGGATGGCCTTGAGTTCCTTACCCAGGATGGCTCGATGCTTTGGGGCGACATCGGTTATCATGATTGGGAAGGACTGTCCCTCACACTCGAGGAGCGGGACCGCCTCGCTAAGAACATCGAGGGCAAAAAATGCCTGATCATGAAGAACCATGGATTCCTCGCGGTGGGTGCTACCGCCGGTGAAGCCTTCATGAATCTTTATTACACGGTCCGTGCCTGCCGCGTGTTAATTGATGCCTATTCTACGGGGCTCAAGCTCGACAAGAGCCGTGAGGACATCTGGCGCCTGGCGCACCGCCAATATGACGATTTCCCGCTCGGCAAATATGAATGGCCCGCCCTGTTGCGCCAGTGCGACCGGGTTGATCCCTCGTACCGTTATTAATCGAACAGCTTGAATCCCCGGCAGGCACTGGCCGGGGTTTCCAGCGCCTACTCGTCTGCAGAAGCCTTGCACGGAGGTCGCATGGCCAGCCCTTGCATCCGCGCGAGCCTATTCTCCTCCCAGGGGCGCCAAAACCATGACCATCCTGTTGAACAACCATGGCTACGACAATGAAAGCTGGCGAAGGGAACTTTGCCGCCAGCTTCCTGAATTGCCTGTCAAAGTGTTCGGTGAACCGATTGATCCCAATGAGGTCGTCTATGCGATGGTCTGGAACCACCCCGCAGGTGACCTTAACCGGTATCCGAATCTCAAGGCAATTTTCTCACTCGGCGCCGGGGCGGAGCACTTCGTGGCAGATCCTACCCTACCCGACGTTCCCGTGATCTTGCTCGCGGATCCGGCCGTCGCCCGCGACATGGCGGCACACGCCCTCTATTGGGTACTGACATTTCACAGGCGTTATGCGGACTATCGATCACAGCAGAAGGACCGGATCTGGCATCGTAAGCAGATCGTCCCCACGAGAGAGTTCCGGGCGGGCGTGTTCGGTTTGGGTCGCATCGGCACGGAAGTCGCTAGCCGCGTTCGCGATTTTGGATACGCTGTCAGCGGGTGGGACCGCAGCGCGCGACAGATCGAAGGGGTCAACTGCTATTTCGGAACGGATTCCCTCCCAGAGTTCCTGAGCCGCATCGATATCGTTATCAACGCCCTCCCACTATCCCCGAAGACGCGGCACTTTCTCGATGAGAAAATATTCTCGGCCATGCCCCCGGGCAGCTTTTTTGTTAACATCAGCCGCGGCGCGGTCGTCTATGACGAGTCCCTGCTTGACGCTCTCGACCGCGGCCATCTCGCCGGCGCCGCGTTAGATGCATTCGCCCAGGAACCGCTTCCTCTGGAGCATCGCTATTGGACTCACCCGCAAGTGTACATCACGCCGCATGTGTCGGGGGCCACATTTGCATCGAGCGCAGTTGATGTAATCGCCAACAACGTGCGCCGTCTTGAGCGCGGTCTTGACGTCGTTCCGCTGTTCAACCGGGAGGCCGGCTATTAATACTATCGGAATAACGCCATGCCCTTGTTTAGGAGCGAAACCGTGTCAGGGCGTGTGTCGCCGGCGTTAGGTCGTGGCGTTTATACACCGAGATACCTTCCGGCCGAAAGATTGCGCGCTTCATGAGGCGCTATCTGATGCGTCTCGCGGAAACACCTCGAAAAATGGGAGGCAGACACGAAACCGCAAGACACCGCAATTTCCAAAACCGGCATCGACGACTGGGCAAGCAGGAGCTTCGCGTGTTCCAACCGCAATTCCCGAAAGTAGCGGCAGGGCGAGCGACCGAGGTCATTGCGGAACAGACGTTCAACCTGGCGCCGCGACAGCCCCGCAGCCGCCGCGAGGTCAGCCATGGTAAGCGGGGTAGCCAAGTTTCTCTGCATCAATTCGATGAGTTTCACGACCGTGGGGTTGATCCTGCCATGCTGACGCAGCAGCGGCAGTCGCTGACGTTCATCGCCAGTTCGGACACGCCCAGCCACAGCAAGCTCCCCAACATTGACTGCGACAGGCTCACCGCAATTCAGTTTTACAAGCTCGACCAACATATCGAAGGCTGCCGTGCCGCCAGCACAGGTCCAGATATCATTGTCGACCTCATAGACGGTCGCCGCCGCCTCTACGCGCATGAACCGCTCCTTGAAGGCCGGCAATTCCTCCCAATGGATGGCGCATTTGCGGTCATTAAGCATACCAGCTTTCGCCAAAGCAGCGACACCGCTTCCAAACCCGCCTATGGCGATCCTGCGCTGCCTGCATTCGCGCAGCCATGCGCTCAGCACTTTGGTTTCACGACCTTCATCAGGCTCATCCCCGCAGATCAGTGCCAGTGCGGGTCGTTCAAGCTGCTGCAGATATCTGCGTTCTTGGGCCAGGTCGGCGTCAGCCGCGACAACAATACCGCAACTGGCCCGCACGGCTTCGCCCCAGTGGGAAACCGTACGCCATCGAAAGGCTTCCCGTGCGGCCGCTTTGTTGGCGAGGCGAAAGACGTCCAGAGCAGACGACAGAGCGAGCAGTTCGAACCCGTGCGCCAAGTAAACGGCGACGGTAACTGGCTCATTGGCGCGAACGGACGCCCAAGCATCGCGGGACCAGTGGTGGACCATGTCAGACTCTCCGCCATGTTCTATCAGCGACACGGCATAACCGGCTCGCGCCCTATTTGAGCGATTGGGAACATCCGCGAAAGGACGTTTGCGTCGGCATGACAGTAGAGTTGCGACAAGGCCCCGGTTCACCCACGAATCAGGCATCAAGGCTTGCACGGGACTCTGCCCCCTTGTCTGTCGGGTTCCTCCTGCTCCATCGGTTTACCCTCGGCGCATTTGCCAACTTCGTCGATGTGCTACGCTTGGCTGCAGACGACGGAGACCGGAGCCGCCCAATCCGCTGCCAGTGGCGCATCATTTCACCCGACATGTCGCCGATCCTGTCCAGCTGCGGCGTTGCAATCTCACCCCATGAAAGGATTGGAGACCTTCGCCGCTTCGACTACCTGGTGGTTGTCGGCGGGGTTCTCGAAGAAGAAACCCTCCTGGTCGACACGCGCTTCGACGACCATCTTCGACACGCTGCCGAGGCAGGCATACCACTCGTAGGGCTGTGTACGGGCTCATTCGTTTTGCGCCGCGCCGGCCTGATGAACGGCTACAAGTGTTGCGTTAGCTGGTTCCACAACTCAGATTTCCTGCGACTTTTTGATGGCCTACAGGCCGTTTCCGACCAAATCTACGTCGTTGATCGAGACCGGCTGACCTGTTCGGGCGGCGCGAGCGCCGCGCATCTCGCCGCCTTTCTCGTCGAGAGGCATCTCGGCAAAGCCCTGGCCGCCAAAAGCTTGCGAATTATGATGTTCAACGAGGCGGCCAAGGGTGAGACGGCGCAACCGACCGGACGCCTTGAGGTTGTCGTTCGTGACGAAGTCCTGAAACGGGCTGTGCTGCTGATGCAACACCACCTGGAGGTCCCCCTGACCATCGCTCGCCTCGCCGGCAAGCTCAAGCTCAGCAGACGGCTGATCGAGCGCCGCTTCCGGTCAGAACTCCGTACCTCTCCACAGGCGATCTACACGCAAATACGGCTCGATCATGCACGTCATCTTTTGCAGAGAACGCCCAAGTCGATTTCCATTATCGCAGTGGAGTGCGGCTTCTGTGATGGGTCGCACCTTAGCCGGGTATTTCGCAGTTACTACCACAAGACGCCTCAAGATTTCCGGTCCGGGAATGGCGTATCGGCGTTATCCCAGGACATCTGCTAGGCATCGCAGATTGGGATAGCATCGAAGGCGTCACAGATCGGGACTTGCTTGTGACAAGGGGTATGAGCCTAAGGGATAGTCGTCGACAAAACCTCGCGACGCGCATCGTCTGACACATCAAGGATCACCGCATTGAGATCGAGATTGATGGCCTTTTATGCAGGCGATTGCGGCTCGACCAGCTCGGTTGAGCCTGATATGTCCCGTCCGCACCAGATTCGCTTGCTCGATCATATCCATTGCGGTGGCGGAAATCCTGGCTGAGGCGGGCAGCCCGGCACGGCTGATGCGCGTCGGCAAACGAGCCTGAGAGCGCCGGATCGCTCAGCCCACGCCACATCTAGCAGACAGCGGTTTCGCAGGACAGGTGTTGCCCGGGCAAACCCGCTCTGGCGAGCTAGCAATTCCCGGATCGCGTTGGATTCCTTCACGATTAGTTTAAATCGCACGATCGTTCCTCTGGATCCTGGTCTCGTCTGTGAAGGTGCATCATCGAGAAAGCCGATGTTAGACCGTAATTATATTCGTTAGTTAATGATCCGCTGGTGCGATATTCCTTGTTTTCGGTGCCTGCCTGCTCGGCGGCGAGAGAGCAGATGGCGGTCCGTGTCGAAAGTGCGCCCACGGCGACGTGCCGGATCAACCAAGGGGAAAGCGGCCCGCTGCAAGGGAAACCGCTCAAAGGAAAGGGAGGAACAGATCATGACTGATACCACAGGCAATGTGAATCGAAGGGCCTTTCTCAAGAACGGCGCAGTGCTCGGCGGGGGAGTTTTCGCCGCGGGCATGCCCTTGTCGCAAGCCATATGGGCGGCCGAGGGCAAGGTGCTCAAGGTGCGTTACGCTAGTGATATCGCCAAGCTTGATCCGGCTTTCTATTCGGGTCCGGTCGATGTGAACGTGGCGAACTGCATTTATTCGAAGCTCACATGTTACAAGCCGGGCTCCGAATGGGGCTGGGAGCTGGAAGCGGCAGAAAAGATCGAGCAGGTCGATCCCACCCATATCCGCTTCAGGTTGAAGAAAGGCATCAAATTTACGGGCAACTACGGTGAACTGACCGCGAGGGATGTCAAGTTCTCTTTCGAGCGCGTGATCAAGCACAATTCGCCGGTCAAGCCTGATTGGGGTTCGTTTGACCATGTTGAAATCGAAGATGACTATACTGGCGTGATCGTGCTCAAGTCGCCCTTTGTTCCGCTCTGGTACACCGCACTGCCCTTTGGCGTTGGCACTATCGTCTCCGAGAATGCCGTGATGAAGGCAACAAAGGACGGCGGTGATTTCGGGATGAAGCCGCCGGCTTTCTCCGGCCCGTATGTGCTCGCCGACTGGAAGCCGAACCAGTATGTGCTTCTGACCCGCAATCCGGACTGGTCGGGTCCGAAGCCTGGCTTTGACGAAATCCGAATTATTCCAATTACCGACGAGAAGTCGGCGGAACGGGCTTATCAAGCTGGTGACATCGATTTCACGCGTGTCAGTCTGGATTCACTTGCGACGTTCAAGAGCAATCCGCCCGCCGAGACCAAGATCGAAGATCATACTTCGCTCTATTACGCCTGGGTCGGCATGAACATGGATCACCCGAAGCTGAAGGACATTAATGTCCGCAAGGCAATCCAATGGGCAATCAATGTGCCGCAGATTCTAGAAGCCGCGTATGGCGGACAGGCGGAGGTTGCGACAGGCGTCATTCCTCCAGGGATCGTCGGGCACCGCGACAAGGCGCTCGTCCCACCGGAAGGCGATCTCGCCAAGGCCAAGGCGTTTCTGGACAAAGCGGGTGTCAGTGGTCTAACCCTGACAATCGACTGTACGAACGATAGCACTAATTCGACCATAGCCCAAACGGTACAAGCGCAATTGTCGCAGATCGGCATCGCGGTTGAGGTCAATGCCCAAGATTCTGGGTCGTTCTGGACGCTTGGCATGGAATCGGAAGGCGCGCGGTGGAAGGACGTACAACTCATTGTCAATGGTTTCTACAGTTTACCAGACCCGTGTTACCCGGCGTCCTGGTTTGTGCAAAGTCAAGTAGGTGTGTGGAACTGGGAGCGTTTCCGAAGCGAGCGTTTTGACGAGCTCAGCGGTAAGGCGGTCACCATCAGCGACCCCAACGAGCGGGCGAAGCTTTACTATGAGATGCAGGACCTCATGGAAGACTCCGGCGCCTACCGGTTCCTGACCCATGGGGCCAATCCAGTCATGTTCCGCATCACACAAATGCAGGCCGCAACTACCCCAGATGGGAACCCGCTATACATCAATTTCAAACCAGTTTCGGCTTGAGTTGCGGGTCGGGCGTAGGTATGTGGTTTTATCTCTGTCGGAGGCTGGTCCTGGCGATCGCAATCATTGCGATTGCGGTGACGTTATTGTTTTTGATGATCCGAGCGGTGCCCGGCGATCCTGCCGCGGTTCTACTCGGCCCGCGGGCGACGCCTGAGATGAAGGCGCTGTTGCATCAGCAGATGGGGCTCGACAAGCCGCTTGTCGTGCAGATCGCTACCTTCTTCGGCGGGCTGCTTCATGGCGATCTCGGCTTCGACGTATTCAGCCAGAGGCCTGTTGCCGACATTGTCTTCGAGCAACTGCCTTATACGATCCAACTGATCCTGGTCTCCATCTCCTGTGCGGTTGCGATAGCCGTGCCGCTCGGTTGCTACTCGGCCATGCGGCGCAACTCCCTGGTCGACCAGGTGGCCGGCGTCGTGACGGTCGCCACAATCGCCATTCCTTCCTTCGTCGTGGCGGTTTACGCGCTGCTGATTTTTGCGGTGACGCTGCGCTGGTTGCCAGCGATCGGGGCCGGCAATGGCTTCTGGGATGGACCCATCCATCTCGTCCTTCCGGGCTTCGCAATAGGGATTGGCTGGGTCGGCTACATTTCCCGGCTGGTACGCGCATCCATGCTTGAGGTTCTCGGGGAAAACCATGTGCGCATGGCTCGCTCTTTCGGAATCTCGGAATGGCGCATCGTCGCGCGCTACGCGCTGCCTCTCGCGATCCTGCCGACCGTGACCATACTCGGGGTAGGGATAGCGTGGCTTCTTTCGTCGGCTGTCTTCATCGAGGTGGTTTTCGCGAGACCTGGCATCGGGGCTTTGATTGTCAACGCGGTCCATACGCGCAACTACCCGATTGTGATGGGCGTCGTGCTGGTCAGCACCTTCCTTATCGTTTCGGCTACGACGCTCTCGGATGTAATCAACGCGTTCCTCGATCCGCGAACCCGGGAAAAGCTCTGACATGGCGATCGTTGAAAGCATTCTTCCCGAAACCAACGATGCAATGGCTGCCGAAAGCTCTCGCACCTTTTTGCGGCAGTTTCGACAAAACCTTCTGGGCATGCTCGGAGCAGTTCTTGTCATATTCATAGCAGCAACCGCGATCTTCGCTCCGCTGATGATCACGCATGATCCGATCAGAATCATGGTCGGGCCGCGTCTTGCTGGCCCTTCACTCGATTTTCTGCTGGGCACGGACCAACTGGGCCGTGATACATTCTCCCGCGTCGTCATGGGCGGCCGCATCCCGCTCCTCGTTGCCTTCGCCTCTCTCGGCAGTTCACTGGCAGTCGGTCTAGTCCTTGGTTTGATCGCGGGCTTCGGTCCCCGCTGGCTCGACAATTTGCTACTGCTTGTCTTCGATACGATCCGGTCGTTTCCGAGTATTATTTTCGCGCTGGCCATGATCGCCCTTCTGGGACCAAGCTTAGCGAGTATTATTCTCGTCATCGCGATAACGTCCATGCCCATTTACGCGCGTGTGGTGCGCACCCAGACGGAAGCGCTGCGTAGCAGTGAATATATTGCGGCAGAGCGCAGCATGGGGGCCGGAACAACGCGCATTCTCGCCGTGCACGTACTCCCCAATGTCCTCGGCCCGCTTCTCATTCTGGTGAGTATGGACGTGCCGGCCGTCATCGCCGTAGAGGCGGGTCTCAGCTTTCTCGGCATGGGCGTGCGGCCACCGACGCCCGATTGGGGAGCTATCCTCAACGACGGCTATAGCTACATTAACCAGACCCCTTGGCCGGTGATAGCTAGCGGCATCCCGATCGTCCTCGCAACGCTCGGCTTCACGTTCCTGGGCGAAGCGCTGCGCGACATATTCGATCCAAAATTGCGGAAAGACCTATGAGACGCAAAGATCCGAAAACGCAGCTCTCGTCAAGCCGCGCGCTTCTTGAGATCCGTGACCTAAATCTCGATTTCGGCACGCCGCGGGGGCGCGTCCATGCCCTGCGCAATGTGTCGCTCGATGTGCCAGCCGGACAGGTGGTTGGCATCGTCGGAGAAAGCGGATCTGGAAAATCGACACTCGCCTACACAGTGATGGGCCTACTTCCAGAGAATGCAGATGTGACATCCGGCAGCATTCTGTTCGAATATAAAGACCTGCTCAAAATGCCAACTCAGGCGCGTCGGGGACTGCTTGGCGATCATCTTTCGATGATCTTCCAAGACCCGATGACCGCACTCAATCCCGTGCGGACCATCGAGAGCCAGATGATCGATGTCCAGCACCACGAGCAAGGAAGCTGGGGCGAGAAACGCGCCCGTGCCATCGACATGCTTCAACGGGTCGGAATTCCCGATCCGCAAAGCCGTATCGGCGCCTATCCGCATCACTTCTCAGGTGGCATGCGTCAGCGCGTTTGCATTGCCATGGCGCTTCTTGTGAAACCGACGCTCCTCGTCGCCGACGAGCCAACCACTGCGCTCGATGCAACACTGGAAGTGCAGATCATTCATTTGCTCAAGGATTTGCAAAAAGAGATCGGTTGCTCTGTGCTGTTCGTTTCCCATCATCTCGGTGCGGTTGCTGAGCTGTGCGACCGGGTCGCCGTGATGTATGCTGGGGAAGTGGTTGAGCAGGGAGCTGTCCGGGACATCTTCCATAATCCTGCTCACCCCTACACACGCGCGCTGCTGGAGTGCGATCCCGGGCGGATCAAAAAAAGCACGCGCACTTTGCCGACCATTCCGGGCGAGGTGCCCAGTCTCCTAGGCACCAAGGTAGGGTGTATCTTTCGGACACGTTGCCGGCAAGCGTTCGATCGCTGTGGGCAAGAGAACCCGGTCGAGTACCGCATCGGCGTAGACCAAGTCGCCCGATGCCATCTCCTCGACAAAGAACTGTTGGTTTCGGTATGAGCGCGCTGCTCCGGGTTGAGGACCTGCGGGTACGTTTCCGCACTATGGGTCCGCTTAAGGCGCTCGCAACCGGGACGAGAGCCCCTTTCATTGACGCGCTATGTGGTGTGTCCTTTGAAATCCGCAAGGGCGAGACGCTGGCCCTTGTCGGTGAAAGCGGCTCGGGCAAATCCACTATCGCGCGCACGATCATCGGCCTGCAGCGGGCTGTGAGCGGCAGCATCAGCTTCGATGGGCAGGAAATTGAGGAGCTCAGCGGGGCTGAACGCAAGCCCTATTTGCGGCGCATGGCGATGATGTTCCAGGATCCTATCGGCTCACTCTCGCCGAGGCTGACAGTGCGATCGCTTCTCACAGAGCCCTTTCGCATCCATGGGCTAAAGGATCGCGATGTCGAAGGGGAAGCGGAGCGACTGCTTCGAATGGTCGGCTTGTCGGCGGAATTTGCTCGTCGCTACCCCCATCAGCTCTCCGGTGGTCAGGCCAGGCGCGTTGGTATCGCGCGTGCTCTTGCGCTAAGTCCGGACTTGCTTATTGCCGACGAGCCGACCGCAGGCCTCGATGTTTCGGTGCAGGGCGAGGTGCTCAATCTTCTCGCGAGGCTTCAAACCGAACTTGGCATGGCGATCCTGATCATCACTCACAATCTCAATGTCGTACGCCACATGACCGATCGCATGGCGATCATGTATCTCGGCCGCTTTATTGAGGTCGGCGCGACCGAGCGTATTTTCGATCAACCGCGACATCCCTACACCGAGGCGCTGCTTGCGGCCAATCCTGAGCCTGACCCAGATGCGGTGCTCAACAGGATCGAGCTCAAAGGTGAGGTGCCGAGCCTCATGAGGCGGCCATCCGGCTGCGAGTTCCACACCCGTTGTCGTTACGCGCAGGATATCTGCAGCCGCGTCTTCCCCGAACCTTCAGCGGGCCAAGAGGATAAGAAGCACAGCTTCAGATGTCATTTTCCGATTGCGGGGGACATCCTCCCGACCTCGGAACGTCCCAAGCTCTCTATAGGCAAAACGCGCTTCCGCTAGCGCGCCCATTTGTCTCTGCCATCGGTGATCTGAAGATAGCAACCAGAACGCTGACGAAGTGACTCGTACACTTCCAAGGATCCCGTGAACTTACACCAACTGAAAGGCCGACTGAATGTTGCTTGCCTCAATCCCAAATCCCGACCTCTTTACTGGTAGCGACAACAAGCCACGTTGGGCCTCGCCCGACCACCGCCGCCATGGCTGGCACAACCTCCACAGGCTCGCCCGCTACAGTCTTTCCTTCCGCGCACCATCGGTCTTTCCATTGTTAAAGCAGCTTGATTGGGCGATCGGGGCTCGGCCCGAGGTCGCGCGTTTCCTCGCGATGCAGCATTTCTCCGCCTTCGTCGTGGTCAAGGGCAACCACGTCCTATATGAGGCCTATGCCCCCGACTTTGGTCCCGATAGGACGCAAAGCATTCAGTCAGTGACGAAGACCACGCTGAACCTTATGCTCGGCCGCGCAGTCGCCGATGGCTTGGTGGATCTCGACGAGCGGATTGGCACTTACTTGCCAGAGATCGGCACGGGCTACGCGGAGGCGACTGTCAGGGCAACAGCCGATATGAATGTCGTCAATGACTTTACCGAGGACCTCAGCGATCCCAATACGAAGTGGTGGTCCATGGAACGCGCCATGGGCTGGCGACTGCCGCCGGAGGGCGAGAAGGAGGGTACAATCCGCTCCTTCCTCTGTGGGATCACCAGCGACGATGTTGTGAACCGCACCGGACAGTCGCTCTACAAGTCGACCAACAGTGAGATCATCGGCTGGGTAATTGAGCGTGCTAGCGGCCGGCCGCTGCGGGAGTGGTTGATCGAAAACGTCGAGGCAGCCGGTCTTGAGGGATGCTTGCACATTACGTGCGATCGCGAGGGCGTGCCGCTGCTCGACGGCGGTGCTTGTCTCTCTGCTCGCGATCTGGCGCGCCATGGTCTGCTCTTCGCCCGCAAAGGCGAGGGTGTTGACGGTCGCCGCGTAGGCAATGCCGACTTCATTGAAGACACCCGTCACAATCCTGGGCCTTCTTACGGACAGAAGTCACTTCGCTATAGTCGCCAAATGGTAACCGACGGCACCTGGCTCGGCCACGGCGGTTGGGGCGGTCAGTACATGGTTGCGAATCCAGATACCGGAACTGCCGTTGTCTACTTAAGCGTGCTCGAGAACTGGAGCGCCTGGGACTGCAACTTCGCTGACCAGCTCACGGCAATGATGGCTGATCTTGCTGCAGAGTTGTGAGCTGCTCGGCATCTCGCACTGAAGGGCGGAGGTTTCACGTTCGACGCCCAACGGAATAACCTTCGCGGGATTCAGCGGCGGACGTAGGAAAACCGAGAGTGTGTTCAAAACTGGGCGGATTTGCCCCAATGCACAAAAAACGAACATCGGTAGGGCTGTATCTGTACGCCGGCAACTTGGCTCAGTCGAGCAAGATTCGGCGATTAGGCTTCGATGTTGTGAGCTGGTCAAATTCATGGAGGCGTTGGTACCGAGGATGGGAGAGTAATTGAGATGGGCCTGTTTGTCGAACCGCTTCCAAGCGAAAACCGGCTGCCGTCGAAAGTTGACGTAGTTGTTGTCGGTGGCGGGATCGTTGGCGCGAGTGCGGCGCTCTTTCTGGCGAAGCGTGGCGTTAAGGTGGCGTTATGCGAGAAAGGGAATATTGCAGGGGAGCAGTCCAGTCGCAACTGGGGCTGGGTAAGGCAGGGTCAGCGTGACCCTCGAGAATTCCCTCTGATGATCGAAAGTCTGCGTCTCTGGGAACGCATGAATGAAGATCTGGAGTCTGAGTCGGGATTCCGCCGAGCCGGTATTCTATTCGCGTCCGATAGCGATGAGAACATTGCCCAAAATGAGGCATGGCTCGATGAGGCGCGTCAGCATCAAATCGACGCTCGTATGGTTTCTGGCTCAGAGCTTCAGCGACTTACACCCGGAGCGGACAAACGCTGGAAAGCCGGGCTTTTTTGCGCAACCGATGGGCGGGCCGAACCGCACCTGGCTACGACCGCGATCGCATTAGCTGCCCGCCGCAGTGGAGCTTCGGTGCTCACTAATTGTGCTGTGCGTGGATTGGAGTTGAGCGCCGGCAGTGTGTCTGCCGTCATCACCGAACATGGCCGAATTTGTTGCTCAACTGTCGTAGTAGCGGCGGGTGCGTGGTCTCGTCGCTTTCTCAAGGATCTCGATATAACGTTGCCTCAGTTGAAAGTCTTAGGAAGTGTGATGCGCACATCTCCGGTCGAGGGCGGCCCTGAAGCGGCGCTCTGGAGCACCGAGTTTGCGTTGCGCAAACGCATTGACGGCGGCTACACTATTGCCAATGGACACGCCAGCGTCGTCTCGATTGTCCCCGACAGTTTTAGATTCTTCGCCAACTTCTGGCCAGCCTTGCGATCGGATTTTAAGAACTTGAGGTTGCGCGTCGATGATCGATTCATAAAGGAATGTTCGGAATCGCACCATACACCGCCCGACCGAATTTCGCCATATGAGAGGACCCGCGTCCTCGATCCAGCGCCAGATAAAGCAAGTCTGCGTAGAACGTTCGAGCGATTGAAGAAGGCGTTTCCGGTCTTTGCTTCAGCCACGGTTGTTCAGCAATGGGCGGGGTTGATTGATGTGACCCCTGACGCAATCCCAGTCATCTCACAGGTTGATGCTGTCCCGGGTCTCATAGTCGCGACAGGATTTTCTGGCCATGGTTTCGGCATAGCTCCGGGCGCGGGGCGCTTGGCTGCTGATCTCGTCAGAGGCACTCCCCCCGTCGTTGATCCCACGGACTTTCGTTTTTCTCGGTTTACCGATGGGACGCGTGTGAGACCGCTAACGGGCGTTTGAAGGGAAGACATAAAATCGGGAAGGTGCTCGCGCAGAAACGGGCTGCTTCATCTTGCAGAAGCAGAACTCTAACGACGCAATACGGAGGAGGCCTCAAGGAGGGAACGATCAAAGTTGCAATTTGTTCTACGACATTTCCGGCGCTTCTGTGCGTCGCGCCGAAAAGATGAAGCGACACTGCCGAGCAAAAGATCTTTCAAAGGCCGTCATTTCGACCGAGCCTGCGCGATCTGGAGGAGATGATGGCCGAACGCGGCCTGAACGTCGACCATTCGACCGTGCACCGCTGGTCGTTCACTTCTCGCCCCAGCTTCTGGAGCGCTTCAACGGGCGCAAGCGCGCCCTCACCGGCAAGTGGCACATGGACGAGACATGCATCAAGATACGCGGCGAACGGATGTATCTCTATCGTGCCGCTTCTTCCAGAAAGCCCTGGAGCGCCACGGCAGACCGGATCGCATCTTCATCGACGGTAGCCCGACCAATCATGAGGCGATCATTTCCTGCGACGCCGAACTACCGTCTGCGGAATCGATCGCGACGAGCGCTGAAGCCGATCCGCTCCGCAACAGCAAGTACCTCAACAATCGAGACCGAGCAGACCATCGGCACATCAGCGCCGCGCTGGGTCAACGCTCGGCTTCAAGTCGATGGCCGGTGCCTATGCCGTCCTTTCCGCGTCTCGAGATGGTTCACATGATGCGCAAACGGCAGGCAAGGGGCGATATCGTCGCCGAGTTAAGCGGCGCCGCGGCGGCCGAAGATCTTGCAGCGGTGCCCGGGCGCGCGCGGCAACGAAGGCTGTGGAGTTGCACCGAGAAGCGCTCGTTGGTCGACATGGCGGATGCGGCGGGGTCATCGGTGACCGAGGTCGCGGAAGCATTCGGCGTAGCTCCGTCACAGCTCTATGCATGGCGCAAGCAGATGGCCGGCGGCGAGCTTGATGCCGATCGGGCGATGGCGATCTTCGCACGGATCGACGTGAGCGATCGCCAGGTGTAGAACGCCCCGTCGCCGATTGCCCGAACCCAGCCTTGCCGAATTCGCCGATGCTTTTCCGAGGCAGCTTTCCGGCGGCATGGCGCATCGCGTCGGCATTGCCCGGGCACTCACCGTCCAGCCCGAAATCCTTGTGCTCGACGAGCCGCTGGGGGGCGCTGGACGCCATGACCAAGATCGCATGCAGGAGGAACTGGCGCGCATCTGGAGAGAGGAGAACGTCACCATGGTGATGGTCACCCATGACCTGGAAGAAGCGATCTATCTAGTCGACCAGGCGCTGATCCTGCCCAAGGACAAAGGCGGCGCGGCGCGATTGATCGACATCGACATGCCTCGCGATGCCGTCAGCAACTCCTGCGCGCGCTCATCAAGGACGTCGTGGCGGACGTCGATGACGAAGCGCGCGATGTGATACTGACCATCTACTGGCATGGAGCCCAGCACTCGCAGGTGCGTGTGCGCAAGCCCAAATCCGGCGAGCATGGGCAGCATACGCCCGAAGAAGCCCTGGCGATCATGCGAACCATGGCAACGCGATGGTCGGATGCCGAAATCGCCGCCACACTCAACCGCATGGGCATGAAGACGGGTCAGGGAAAGACCTGGACGGCGCGACGCGTCCAATCCCTGCGCACGTGCACAAGATCAGCGGCTATCGGTCTTCCGACAAGAACGGCGAGTGGCTTACCATGTCGGACGCGGCCGCGAAGCTTGGCGTGTCGCACGTCAAAATCCGCCGGTTCGTCAGGGACGGCATATTGCCAGCCGAGCAGGTCATGCGCGGCGCGCCCTACCAGATCCGCGCCAGCGACCTTGAAGATGAACGGATCAAGGCCGATTTGGCGCGCAAATCTCCGCGTATCATCAACGACGATAATCAGAAATCGCTGTTTCCCGCCATTTGAAGAGGGGGTGCATAATGAATCAGTCTTCGCTCTCGGCAGAAAGTCCTGGCTGTTCTGCGGTTCCGATCGCGGCGGACAGCGCGCTGCCGTTCTCTACAGCCTGATCGTCGGCGCCAAGATGAACGATATCGACCCGCAGGCCTGGCTCGCCGACGTCCTCGCCCGACTGCCCGCCTATCCGGCCCATCGGATCGATGATCTGCTGCTGTGGAATTGGAGGTCCGCAAAACTGCGGACCCAACCAGCTGCCGCCTGATCATGCAGCGCAATAAGGTGCATCACGTCTACACCGTCGGCCGTGTCGCCAGCGACCTCGGCGTCAGCGAAGCGCTCATCCACGAACTGACCCTCGGTCTCGAGCCGGAGGACGGCGTCATCTGGGTGTACGGCACCAACGAGACGACGGGATCTTGGCCTTCACCGATGAAGGCATCGAGGAGGTCAAACTCCTCCTAAGAATATTATCGCGTCTCCCCATCAAAAACTTGACGCCAGCACTCCGGTGCTCAGGTCCTCATGGCCGCCGGATACGCACGTCTGCGGCCTTCAGCGGATGCGTACGTTGCGTCTGTCGTTCGCTGAATGGAAAGAACTGTCTGCGGAGGCACATCTCCATCATGCAGGGCCAGAAGATGATCGCCGACTTCCTTGTCCGCCGACGTGAGCCGATGATTTAGGCGGAGAAAATCCATCCATGTCGGCGTGCGGAATGTCTCCGTCCAAAGCGAGGGCGTTTGAAGGTTTCGCTGAAGCGTCCAGTTTCGAGCACCGGCACGGCTCTGAACATGACGCCGGGTCCGCATGTAGCCCAGAAAGGCGTCAATGTTCTCCTCAGGTATGGAATACTCGGTTTTGGCAACGATAGGGCCACTTCTCGGTTTCAGATCGAATGCCAGTTCCGGCGGATGGAAGCCGGAACTCTCTTGATCCGTTTCTTCCCGGGGTCCCACCGGCAACACTATTCCCGCAACTGCCACCAGCAACAGGGCTAGTGCGGCGCCCTCCAAAGCCCATGTCAACGAGTAATTCTGCGCGACAGAACCCCAGATCCAGCTGCCGGCTGCCATACCGCCGGCGCTCAAGGCGTAGTAGATCGAGAGCGTGCGGCCAACAACCCACCTAGGGCTTGCCAGCTGCACCGACAAGTCAATGCCCGTCCAAGTGACTAGCCAACCCGCCCCACCGAGCGCTAACGAAATGGCCGCCGCGGCAATCGAAGAAGTAACTGCAAGGCAAAGGCAACATGCTGCACAAGCGACGGACGCGAACGCCACCAGCCTGTTTTGAGACGTGATACGCCTTAGGTAGCTGTTGCTCATGCCAGCGATGAAAGCACCCATGCCGAAACTGGCTAATAGGACGCCATAGGCGATTGGGCCGCACTTCAACTGATCCCGGACGACGAGAGGGAGCAGCGCAAAGATCGCTATACTGGTCACCCCGAAAAGAGCTGCTCGGGCGATCGCCGCCCTGATCTCCAAGGACATCGCCGTGAAGCGCACGCCGTCATGAATTGCCGTCGTCATCCTCTCGCGAGGGAGAGGAGAGGAGCGGACTTGCCATTTGGTGCGCCATATTGCGCTTAGAGGGATTAGATCACTGAGCGCAGCCAAGGCGAAAGCGGCCAGAGGTCCGAAGAAGGCCATGATCACGCCGCCCAAAGCCGGTGCGATGCTGCGCACGATGTTGTACCCGACCGACACAAGCGTCACCGCGGCGGGAATGTCGCGCTTATCGAGGATATCGCCGACGGAAGCATGCCAAGCCGGATCGGTTAGCGCAAAGCCGCAGCCGGCCAGGAAACTCAGTCCGAGTATGAACCAGGGGCTGACAAACCCCAGCCCGACAGAAATCATCAGCGTCGTCGATGCCGATGCTATGAGGCAGTGGCCCGCAAACATCACCCACCGGCGGCTGAAATTGTCGGCGATGGCTCCGGCAAGGATCGAGAGGAAGAACACCGGCAATGTCGAGGCAGCCTGAACAATCGCAACCATCAGATCGGAAGCCGAAGTAGTTGCCATCAGCCAGCTGACGGCAACCGTTTGCACGAGCCAACCCAGGCTGGATATTTGTGTGGCCGTCCAGATCGTGCGAAACACCGGGTTCCGAAATGGAGCGAGCGTTGCTGAAATAGGCAGCTGGTGATCTTCGCGCTGCATGATGTCTGACTGCCTTCGACTAAGCGTTCACTTCGGTAACGGTTGCTGGAGTAATGTGACAAACAAGCTGAAATTGAGAGTGCGGTCGCGTCCAAAGACTTCAATTGTTGATGGCAACCACAGCTGAGGGTTCTGTCGCAAAACGGAATGGCAACCCATATCTGGCACGAAGGCCTCTCTTTTTTCGGGGAGCTCGCTTGCTATGTTCAAAGGCCGTCATTTCGACCGAGCCTGCGCGATCTGAAGGAGATGATGGCCGAACGTGGCCTGAACGTCGACCATTCGACCGTGCACCGCTGGTCGTTCACTTCTCGCCCCAGCTTCTGGAGCGCTTCAACGGGCGCAAGCGCGCCCTCACCGGCAAGTGGCACATGGACGAGACATGCATCAAGATACGCGGCCAACGGATGTATCTCTATCGTGCCGCTTCTTCCAGAAAGCCCTGGAGCGCCACGGCAGACCGGATCGCATCTTCATCGACGGTAGCCCGACCAATCATGAGGCGATCATTTCCTGCGACGCCGAACTACCGTCTGCGAAATCCATCGCGACGAGCGCTGAAGCCGATCCGCTCCGCAACAGCAAGTACCTCAACAATCGAGACCGAGCAGACCATCGGCACATCAGCGCCGCGCTGTGTCAATGCTCGGCTTCAAGTCGATGGCCGGTGCCGATGCCGTCCTTTCCGCGTCGAGATAGTTCACATGATGCGCAAACGGCAGGCGCGGTTCGCCTATTCACGCCCCTCGATCGCCGAGCAGTTCGAAATCCTTGCAGCATGATCATCGGCGCGAAAGCGTCCCCTTGTGACCAAAAGCACGATTTGCGACAGAACCATGTAAACTGTTGCGCACTTTACCCCCGTCAATTTGGACTATTCTCAGCGCCTACATGGGAAGTGAAATCGTTTTAATAACGTCGCTCAGCGGCCGATATGGCAAGCCTTTTTTTTCTGCCGACAGAGCATGGGTCAGGTGGCCACCATAGCAACAGACTCCGTCACACAGGCTTTCATCGTCAGTAATGGTCTGCACGGATTTGAGACTGGCGATGTAACGGATGTAAGGGAAAGTTCGCGCTGTGAGCAGCCGCGTAGCGGTGTTGGCCACCATTGATGGAATGTGATCGCAGTTGTAATGCACGACATTTTCTTCGCGATACGAGTGGTAGAGCGATGCAGAAGAAGTACAGGTTTCGATCAATTCGCGATCACAGGCTGTACAGTCGCACAGTATGCTGCCTCTCTGCATGGCTCCAACCATGCTGCGGTCGATCAGGTACTCCATTTTTCGCTTCGGAAGATCGGAGCGACGCACCGCACAGTTGAGGACGATGTCCATCTCCGACAGTGCCGCCGCAATCGTGTCCTGAGTGCGTGAAGGATCTTTGTTATTCATGACGATCAGGTTGGTGTCGGTTGCGCCGATGTAGTCGACGCCTTCGGTTTCGAAGCGCGCGTTGGCTTTGCAATTGAAATCCTCACGCCCTCGAGTGACAACTACGGTCAAGGCAATCCCTAGGTCCGACAAGTATTTGAATGCGGACAGACCGATATTGCCGCATCCGATGATCAGAGCCCGCCCTCCGGGAAGACCGCTCTCATTTCGCGGGCAGAACACTCCTTTTTCCTTGGAGCACAACTCCAACGCCCGCTGAGCGAAGAGATAGCCAGTCAGTTGGCTCATCGGCTCAAGCAATGGATACCGGCTAGCTTTTCCCACCCACTCGTAAGCGATTCCCAGAAAGCCTCTACTGATGAGTTCAGAGACGTCCCGAGGATCAACGTTGTTCTCATCAAAATGCAGATACGTGAATAAGATGTGATGCGGAGCATAGTCAGAATATTCTGAGCGCAGCGGTTCCTTAACCTTGAGGAGGAGCCGCGCCCGGGCGAGGACCTCATCTTTCATCGCAAGCTTCCCTCCGCAGACCTGATAATCCGCGTCCGAGAATCCGGCCCCTTCCCCGGCACCGATTTCAACATAAATGTGGTGACCGAGGCGCGAAAGAGCTTGCGCCTGGATCGGCTGGAGTGCGACACGTCGCTCGTCTTCTTTGATTTCCTTCAAAACACCGATGTTCATCGTTGAAACTACCTTTGCAGTCTTCGGCCACGCTGCTATCCAATCCGCTGTCATTCCGTACGCACCGTTTTAGTGTGGCACTTTGTGTAGCGGTCTGGCTCGGGGGTGTCGGTTCCAGTGTCAGACAATACGCCGAGCCGCCGCTGAGCAGGGAGGAGAACACGAGGTCACTGATGCGAAATAGCCCCGGTCCGTGAGTTGTCGCTGGAGCCGTGGGGCTGCAGCTAGAGAGATCAGTCTCCTTCCAATTCCAATCCGGTTGAGGCAGGCGCTATAGAAAAGATTTCTGCTGCGTTCTGTGCTCCGGCGGGGCTCCAAGCATTGGCATCAATTTTTTCAAACATGCCTTATCAGATCCCAGGCGGAACATACCTCGTGTTCGGATTGGCGGCTGCGAATTTTCTGTTAACTCGATTTGCTTTTTTGTTACAAAAAGCTGGAATGCAACGAGTGGATTGTAGGCGAACCTCGCCTGCCGTTTGCGCATCATGTGAACCATCTCGACGCGGAAAGGACGGCACGGCTATAATCATGCCGTCCTTGCTTCAGTCGTAGGTGAGCGCCTGCAATCTCATCTCGGTATCAAGAGCCCGGGTCAGGAAAACGGTCTGCCGTCAGATGGTAAAGGCGTCCTGCGACCGAGCCTGTCCTCCAGCTTGTCGAGCACGGCTGCAACCTCATGTCGCTTCAAACGCTACTCTAACTTTAAAGCTGCTCTAACTTATAATGGCAGCCGGCTGGCCAAGCCTTTCAGCATCTGGATTTACGCCGATGCCTGGGGCTTCCGGCGGCGCGATATGGCCACTGTTGCGATTTGGGGCGTGTGTATCGAGCCGCGGAGTAACGTAGCCCGATAGATCGCACGTATTCATGATCCGGCTTGACGGGGTCGACGCCGCCAAGTGGAGGATTGCGCCCGTGGTAACATCCGATCCCCAAGTGTCCTCGATGCACATCTGGGGGCCGAGGTGCAGACACAGATCGCGAAGTCGCCGAACGGCACTAAGCCCTCCCGATTTGGAGAGCTTTAGGGCTACGGCATCCATACAGCCAAGATCATAAGCCCGAAGCAGCGAAGCCGTATCGTGCGCGTTTTCATCGATCTTCATCGGCAGCCCGGTTGCCGCGCGAACAGCGGCACACTCCTCAAGAGTTGCACAGGGTTGCTCCAGCATGATGTCGTATGCTGCGACAGCCTTGCCAACGCGTGTCGCATCCAAGCGAGAAGCCGCGCAGTTCCAGTCGCCATAGACGAGGGGACCCATGCCAACAGCCTCTCGTACAAGACGTAGCCGAGCGACGTCGGCTTCCCAGTTGATATCGGCACCTAACTTGACCTGAAACTGCGTCATACCGTCTGCCTGTGCCTCTCTAGCGATGACGGCCATTTCATCGGGCGCGATACAGGTGATCGAGTGGTAGAGCGGTATGCGAGCCATCTGGCGTCCACCGAGAAGCGCATAAAGAGGTAGCTTCGCGACTTTGCCTGTGATGTCCCAAAGAGCCAGGTCAAGGGCGGATTTTGCGTAGGCATGCCCCTGTAGCCAACTGTCAACCCGGCTCATTAACGCTTCCGGGCCGATCGGATCAGCTCCGATGATGACAGGCGCAAGATATTCCAGCGCGGGGCGCACGCCTTCAGCATAGGCAGGTAGATAGTGGGGAATCGGACAAACCTCACCCCAGCCAGAGATACCTTCCGACGTATCTACGCGGAGCAATATTGAGGTGACAGTATCGCAGGTTTTTCTATCTGCCATGTGATAAGGAACATAGCTGGTCAATGGCACTTGCCAAACTACTAGTCGTGTAATTCTCATTGCTGTCGCCGCTCCTTCGTTTGCGATGCTCTCGAATAATTGCATATGTGTCTGCTAACCGGATCCGGATCGCACCGCTGGCTGGCGCGCAATGGTCGGCCTCATGTTAAAGTTCGTAGTGATGCTTACCGTTTTGCGTGACGGTGATTTCTTTCGAAGAATCCTCCCTTTGGCGGTCCATAAGGCGCTGGATTCAGGCGGGCCGAGTGGGCGAACTTGCCGGTGTCGCGCCCCAATAGTGGCCGCGGGTGCAGGTTACCCTAGCGATGACTAGTTCGACTGGTTCGTTAAGAACGCCGGTCGCCCGCAGTTGGGGACGGAAAACAACCGCGCCGACAGCGTCGGCCCCTCGCGACGGACAAATTCTTTCGCCAGATTCGGTCCAATCATGCTAGCTGCAGGGCCACTTCTTTTGTGACGTTTCGCATGGCCAACCCGGTCGGTGTTGTCGAGGCGGTACAATTCAGCATGAACCTAATTGCGTCAGAATCCATTTTGCCGATTCAGAGTGCTGCCTCCGGCGATTGTTATTGAAACCGTCCTAATCCGCGTTCCCGCCTCGTTGCGGAAATCGCTCGCCCTAGGATCTCCTGATATGCGTCATCGAGAAAACCGAACGGCTTACTGCAACTCTCGCGCGCGTCCGGCGCCATTCCTGGTTTCCCAGATTGACTCGAAGT
>SAJS01000035.1 GCA_004017535.1 Mesorhizobium sp. | reverse complement strand
TCCCCACTACCGAAAAAGATGCGCACCGCGCCGCTCCTTCGAACGTGACCTTTACCCATGAGCCGGCGCCGTTCAACAACGATCGTATCGGCGCAAGGGCAGTCTGGGCGCTATCCCCCGAGGTTGTTGCACAAATGACACGATTTGGCCTCACTCAGAAAGCTCTCGTTAACCATCAAGGGCCGCGAGACATGGAATCCGGGTGAATCCGGCGATCGGCCGGCTGAATTGCGGCGTCCCGGCGAGTCGCCCTGTCCGATTGTCGCCGCAGAATCGCCTTGCGAAGGCAGGCTGGTTGCGCACAGCACAGGGGAAGATGGCGGAGAGGATGGGATTCGAACCCACGAGAAGCTTTTGACCTCTACTCCCTTAGCAGGGGAGCGCCTTCGACCACTCGGCCACCTCTCCGTCGCGCCGCTGGATAAAGAAAAGCGTGGGCACAATCAACAAGCCGGCGCCAGAATCGCCGAAAAATCGTCTGGCCGGCAGATTCGGAAAGCGGTGGAGCATCGGCATCGCATCGGCCCAGACACGGCGAATCGTGACTTATGCGGCCGTTTCGAGCCAGCACGGGCACCTTCATTGGAGCGCCATCGTAGACCGGAAACCGGACACGCGATCACCGGCAGACGCCATTCGTTCCGCTGCACGGGGCGAAAAAGACCGCAATAACAAGGCATTGCCCATAATTTTGGTCGAGAGTCCACATCACTCGCGTTCGATTCTGACTGGAGGTCAGAAAATGAACATCAAGAGCCTTCTTCTCGGCTCCGCTGCGGCCCTGATCGCAGTTTCGGGCGCCCGCGCCGCCGACGCGGTGACCGTCGCCGAGCCGGAACCGGCCGAATACGTCAAGATCTGCGACGTCTACGGCGCCGGCTACTTCTACATCCCGGGCACCGAGACCTGCCTGCGCATCGGCGGCTATGTCCGTTATGACGCCGGCGTCGGCGACGTCGGCTCGTTCGACGGCGCGCGCTCCGGCGACGTGCGGACCGGCAAAGACCAGGGCACTTGGGAGAAGAACACCCGCTTCACGCTCAAGACCTGGACTGGCCAGGAAACCGAACTCGGCACGTTGAAGACCTACACCGAAATGCGCATGAATTTCGGTAATCACAATGCCGACACTGCGCCTTTCGTCAACGCGGCTGGCAACAAGGACTTCGATCTGCATTTCGCCTATGTCCAGCTCGGCGGCTTGCGCGTCGGTCTGGACGAGTCGGCCTTCGATACGTTCATCGGTTACGCCGGCAACGTTATCCAGGATACGCTCGTTCCTTATGGCGGCTTCCAGACCAATGAGATCCAGTACTACTTCGACGCCGGCAACGGCTTCTCGGCGGTGGTCTCGCTCGAAGAAGGCTCGGGCGGCGGCACCGACGGCTTCTACGGTGCCGGCACGATCGATAGCTATGTTCCGCATGTCGTCGGCGGCGTGAAGTGGACGCAGGGCTGGGGCGCCATCACCGGCGTTGTTGCCTATGACAGCAACTACGAATACGTGTCCGGCAAGGTCCGCGCGGACGTCAACGTGAACGACGCGCTCTCGCTGTTCATCATGGGCGGCTTCGCTAGCGAGGGCAAGCTCAACGACACCTCGGCTGTGGTCGGCACCGTCGATGCTGGCGGTCGTGGCTTCTACAAGCCGTGGGGCGGCAAGTGGGCTGTGTGGGGCGGCGGCACCTACAAGTTCAACGAGAAGGCATCGTTCAACGCTCAGGTTTCGTATGACCAGTGGAAGAACCTGGGCGTTGCCGCGAACGTCGCCTACACTCTCGTTCCGGGCTTCACGGTCACGGCCGAAGTCGACTACCTCCACGCTGGCGAGTTCAATGACGTGGGCTTCTCCAATTGGACCAATGCCAACAAGAAGAACAGCGTCGGCGGCATCCTTCGCTTCCAGCGCGACTTCTAAGTCGAAGATCCCTCGAAAATCGAAACCCGGCGGGCGACCGCCGGGTTTTTTCATTGACGCACTCGTTGGGGCGAGCCTGCCGCCGCAATATGGCGACCATCACCTTTCGAAGAACCGCTCCACCTGCTCCTTTTGGCGCAGTCCCGACCGAAACCGGCGGGATCTGAATTGCTGTATCGCGCCGCGCGTCCGTCGGGGCACAACGGCGATGCGCCCCCCCTAATTGGCGCCCGATATTTTTCGAAGATTGAACGCGGATCGGTCAGGCGTTGCCGATTGGTCGTCTAGACCGGCCACATGGGATCGCGCCCCTCAAAGACACGAAGAATGCAAGCAACCGAGGCGCTTCCAAGACGTTGCTTTGATGCTGAGCCGGTGCCACCATGCGCCTGCTGGGGCGTCACTGGAGGTCAGGTGTCAGCCAGATCCGCCAAGGCCTCGACAAGGGGCGTGATCTCGCTCTCAAAGTTCTTCCAGCGCTTCACGGAGGATTTGTAGATCGGCTGACGGACCTGCCAGCGGCTGGGCGTGGTGACCGCCCCTTCCCTATCGAAGAAACGAAGGCAGGCATCGTCCCAAGGCAGCCCCAGGTAATCTATGAGCCGGCGCGACTGCGCCTCCTGATCCTCCACCAGCGTCTCATAGCGATTCTCGAAGATACGGCCCGGGAAAACTTCGTTCCAGTGACGCATCAAACGGTCATACTCGCGGTAGTAGAGGCCAAGCGTCCGCAGGTCCGCATTGTAGCTGTGCGCCGAACTGAAGGGCAGGACATAGCATGACACGCAATTGTCGATCGCATCGCGGCGGCAATGAATGATGCGCGCGTTCGGAAACAGAAGGGTGAGGAGGCCGATCAACTCGAAATTGTGCGGCATCTTATCCACGATGCGCCGCGCAACCGGAGCGCGCTCCCGCAGATAGGAAAGATGCTCTTCGGCCAACGTCTTGGACAAGCCTTCGGTGATCGTCGCGATCGGTTTGTTGAAATCGGAGGCGGAGGCGTTCAGGCCGACCGCATTCGCCACCCGCCTCAGTTTGCTGAGCTCGCCCGCCCCGTGAACCTCGGGATGGCTTGCGCATATCTGTTCGGTAAGCGTCGTTCCCGAGCGCGGCATGCCCACCACGAAGACAGGTACTTCCGAAGGGTTTCCATAGCCGGCCCTTGCGGCAAACAGATCTCGCGTGAAGGTTTTAATCGTCAGGTCTATGAAACGACGATACTGATCGATGTCGAATTTGTAACCTTCCGCTTGCTTCGCTTTCTTGAAGTGGTCGAACGCTTCCGCATACCGCTTGAGGTCATTCTCAACTTTACCAGCGGCGTAGTTGAGACTCGCTTTGGCCTCGGACTTAAGCCCCGGACTATCCAGCTCGCGCAGGATCGACTGGAGTTCGGCGGGCTCCTCAGTGAACTTTCGGGTTTGCACAAGGTCGTAGTAGGCAGCTGCCACGTCGATCTGGCGGTCGATCGCCTCCTTGAGAAAAGACGCGGCCTCGTTCATCCGCCCAAGGCCGGTGAGCGCGGCCGCTATTCCGACCCGCGCCTTGGGATGGTCGCGGTTGATCTTCATCGCCTTCTCATAAAGCGGCAACGCCAAGTCGGGTTTGTCGAACTGCGTGTACACGCGCCCCAAGGCACAAAGCGCCTCTATGAGATCCGGCTGCAATTCCAAGGCATACTGAATATGTTTGATTGCCGCCGAATACTCACTCAGCTTGCCATAGGCCTCGCCGAGGCTGAGATGGTAGTAAGCGTTCCTGGGCTCCTCGGCGATCGCACGCCCGAAATAGCGCAGCGCCGCCTCGTCGTCGTAGCCAAGGCAAACGGTGCCCATAATGTAGAGGGCGAGCGGATGGTTTGGTGTTCGCTCCAGCACCTGGAAGCACAGGTCCTGCGCCTCATCGAGACGTTTGGCATGCTGATACTCATAGGCTTTCATCAGCAACGCGTCATCGGCCTGCGCGCGGGCAAGCGAGTTCGCTTGCCGGAAGCTGGGCTGTGGCGGACTTGCCTGGGACCATCTGGGTTTCGGCGCAGGTCCTGACTTGAGGTGTTTGGACCAGGCAGGCGGCAAACGATTGTTCATGGCGTCTGCTAGCAAAAAGAACCGGCGGAATCCAGCCAAACCTCGACGGACAGGCACTGCATTCAGTTAGCTTGTGCTCATCAACCGCGCCGGCAACAGCGCGTCCGGCGACTCCGATCCAGCTTGCGCGCATCCAACCATCACGCTAGCAAGAACGCCCGTTCCACGTGAGCCCATACCATGCGCCAGCGCCCTTCCCTCACGCCGATCATCGGTGCGCTTCCCACCACGGTGCCGTTTGTCGGCCCGGAGGCGCAGGAGCGTGAGCGCGGCCGGCCGTTCCGCGCCCGCATCGGCGCCAATGAAAGCAGTTTCGGGCCCTCGCCGCGCGTCATTGCCCGCATGGAGGCCGTCGCCCGCGACCAGTGGATGTATTGCGATCCCGACAATTACGAGCTGAAGGTGGCGGCGGCCGCGCATCATAACGTCGCCGTCGAGAACGTGGTCGTCGGCGAAGGTATCGACGGCCTGCTCGGCCTGGTGGCCCGCATGTATGTCGCGCCGGGCGATGCTGTGGTGACCTCGCTTGGCGCCTACCCCACCTTCAATTTCCATATCGCCGGCGTCGGCGGCCGACTGGTGACGGTGCCGTATGCCAACGACAAGGAGGACCTGGACGGGCTCCTCGCCAAGGTCGCCAGCGAAAAAGCGCCGCTGGTCTATCTCTCCAATCCCGACAATCCGATGGGAAGCTGGTGGGAAGCGCCTGATGTCGTGCGCTTCATCGAGGCGCTGCCGGAAACCACCGTGCTGGTGCTGGACGAGGCCTATGGCGAGCTGGGCCCAGCCTCGGCACTGCCGGCGATCGATGTCGCGCGGCCGAACGTCATCCGCATGCGCACCTTCTCCAAGGCTTACGGCTTGGCTGGCATACGCTGCGGCTATGCCGTCGCGGAGGCCGAGGTGATCCGCGACTTCGAGAAGATCCGCAACCATTACGGCGTCAGCCGCATGGCGCAGATCGCCGGTCTCGAGGCGCTTACCGATCAGGACTACCTGCGCTCGGTGGTGGCGCGCGTGGCGGCAGGCCGCGATCGCATTTCGGCCATCGCCAGGCAGAACGATCTCAAGCCTTTGCCGTCGGCGACCAATTTCGTCACCATCGACTGCGGCCGCGACGGAGCCTTCGCGCTGAAGGTGATGCAGAACCTTTTGTCGCGCGACGTGTTCATCCGCAAGCCGATGGCACCTAGGCTCGATCGCTGCATAAGGGTCAGCGTCGGCCTCGACCATGAGCTCGACATCTTCGCCGAGGAACTGCCAGGCGCGCTGGCGGCAGCGCGGGGCAATTAGCCTCGATCGCATCCGGCAGCGCCCGGGCTGTTGCCTTTAGCTGGTCCTGTGCCAGATTCCGGCATGGCGCACGGAGCATGAAGGATGCGGGGCGAACAACGAGCAGTTCAAGCGCGCGTTTCCGGCACGGTACAAGGTGTGAGCTACCGTGTCTGGACGCGCGGCGAAGCCCTGCGTCTCGGGTTGACAGGCTGGGTTCGTAATGAGCGCGACGGCTCGGTTACCGCGCTGATTGCCGGCGCCGATGCCGCCGTCACGGCGATGATCGAACGCCTGTGGCAAGGGCCACGGGGCGCGCTCGTCTCGAAGGTCGAGATCGAGGAAGCGGGCGACGACGCGCCCATCGATTTCAGGATCATCGTCTAGTTTCGTCCCGTCTCCGCAAACCACGGCGAACAATGAGCGTATGACACAGCTTGAATTAATTGAACGTTCGTTTTATTATTACAGCAGGAGGCGAATATGGCGCGCACCACCGGTTCCGACGGAGAAAAGACCGAGGCGGCCGTCCGCGAGGCGGCGGTCAGCCTGATCGCGCGGCTGGGTTATGAGGCGATGTCGATGCGGCAGCTGGCGGCGGAGGTCGGCGTACAGGCGGCCGCGCTCTACCGTTACTTCCCCACCAAGCAAGATCTGCTTTTCACCTTGATGCGAGAGCATATGGAAGGTCTGCTCAAGGCCTGGGACGCGGCGCGACCGGCGAGCGCCGATCCGGTCACCCAGCTTGCCGCCTATGTCGAGAACCACATCGCCTTCCATATCGAGCGGCGCCACGCCACCCATGTCTCCAACATGGAATTGCGTAGTCTTTCGCATGAGCGGCTGACGCGGATTCTCAAGATGCGCACCGCCTATGAGAAGGAGCTGCGCACGATCCTGCGCGACGGCGTGGAAGCCGGGGCTTTCGAGATCGACGATACAGGCCTGACCGCCATGGCGCTGATCCAGATGATGACCGGCGTCATCGTCTGGTTCCGGCCGGGCGAGCGGCTGTCGATCGCCGAGGTCACCGCATCATATCTTTCGATGACAATGCGCCTGGTCGGCGCGACAATCAGCCATGGCACCGCGCGTCCTTCCAGGCGCGCCGGGAACGCCGCGGCACTCTGATACAGGCATGATCCCCGCGAAGACCGGGGCGTGCGCAGGGAGGAACGGCATGTACACGAACACGCTCAGCTTCGGACTTGATCCCGACATCGAGGCGTTGCGCGACACCGTAAGGCGCTTCGCCCAGGACAGGATCGCGCCGATCGCGGCGGAAATCGACCGCTCCAACGAGTTTCCCGCGCATCTGTGGGGCGAGCTCGGCGCGCTCGGCCTGCTCGGCATCACCGCCGATCCTGATTTCGGCGGGACCGGTATGAACTACCTCGCGCATGTCGTGGCCATGGAGGAGATCTCGCGGGCTTCGGCCTCCGTCGGCCTCTCCTACGGCGCGCATTCGAACCTTTGCGTCAACCAGATCAACCGCTGGGCCACGCCGGCGCAGAAGGAGAAATACCTGCCGGCCCTCTGCTCGGGCGAAACCGTCGGCGCGCTGGCGATGTCGGAACCTGGCGCCGGCTCCGACGTGGTGTCGCTCAGGCTGCGCGCCGAAAAGCGCAACGACCGCTATGTGCTCAACGGCTCGAAAATGTGGATCACCAACGGCCCCGACGCGGGAACGATGGTGGTCTACGCCAAGACCGATCCGGAGCGGCATTCGCGCGGCATCACCGCTTTCATCGTTGAGAAGACTTTTGCCGGCTTTTCGGTCGCTCAAAAGCTCGTCAAGCTCGGCATGCGCGGCTCCAACACCGGTGAGCTCGTCTTCGAGGATGTCGAGGTGCCGTTCGAGAATGTGCTGCATGAGGAAGGGCGCGGCGTCGAGGTGCTGATGTCGGGGCTCGATTATGAGCGGGCAGTGCTTTCCGGCGGACCGATCGGGCTGATGGCGGCCTGCCTCGATGTGGCTGTCCCCTATGTCCACGAGCGCAAGCAATTCGGCCAGCCGATCGGCACGTTTCAGCTGGTGCAGGGCAAGCTCGCCGACATGTACACGACGATGAATGCCGCGCGGGCTTACGTCTATGCGGTGGCAGCCGCCTGCGATCGCGGCGAGACCACGCGCAAGGACGCCGCCGGCTGCGTGCTCTTCGCCGCCGAGAAGGCCACGCAGATGGCGCTCGACGCGATCCAGCTGCTCGGCGGCAATGGCTATATCAACGATTACCCGACGGGACGGCTGCTGCGCGACGCCAAGCTTTACGAGATCGGCGCCGGCACCAGCGAGATCCGCCGCTGGCTGATCGGCCGCGAGATCATGGCGGAGGGGGTGTGATGCCCCTCCCCGCCATCTCAGCCGAACGCCTTGGGCAGGTCGTCGGTTGGCTTGGCGACGATCTGATGCGCGTCGCGCCACAGGATCTCGCGCTGACGGGCCGCCGTGATCGGGCGCACCGGCAAACCACCCTCTTCGATCAGCCAGGCGCAATAACGCGCACGACTGATCGCTTCTCTGGCGTCCGGATGGAACCAGCAGATGCCCCAGATCGAATTCCGGCGCTTGAAATGCCGGCCGACCCGGCCTGGAATGGGCAGATGCCGGTTGAACCAGTCGAACTGATCGTCCAATTCGTCATGGATCCAGTCCGGGCATCCGTTCCGGTACAGGTACCACGACGCGTGGAAAAAGCCGGTCTCCACCCGGCTGTTCGGATGGATCAGCGGCGTTACAAACCGCAAATACATGATGGCACCCACAGCGCCTGCGGGCGCCGTGTTCCTCTTGCTCAGATTCGGGACGTGGACGGCCGCCCTTCGGCGGCGTCAGGCCATGGCCGAAGGGAGACATCTGGTGAAACGCATATCCATGCTTTCCATCGTCGCCTCCTGAGGGTGTCATACGTACAAGAGATGCCACGGTTGGCACGCTGCATCCGGGCGCGGGCTGTTACACTGGCTCCGCTACGGCATCAAGAGGTGTGAGGAACAAATTGGCCACCCTGCAAACCCAGATCTCCCCCTCCTCCGACACTTTCCGCGCCAATGCCGAGCGCATGCGGGCGCTGGTCGACGACATCGCCGAGAAGGCGGCAGGCATCGAGCGCGGCGGCTCCGACGAGGCGCGCGAACGCCACGTCTCACGCGGCAAGCTGTTGCCGCGCGAACGGCTGGCGCAATTGCTCGACGCCGGCTCGCCCTTCCTCGAGGTCGGCCAGTTCGCGGCCTGGTCGATGTATGGCGAGGACATTCCGTCGGCCGGCATCATCACCGGCATCGGCCGTGTGGAGGGCCGGGAAGTGATGGTCGTCGTCAACGACGCGACGGTGAAGGGGGGCACCTATTATCCGCTGACGGTGAAGAAGCATTTGCGCGCGCAGGAGATCGCGCTGCAGAACAACCTCCCTTGCGTCTATCTGGTCGACAGCGGCGGCGCCAATCTGCCCAACCAGGACGAAGTCTTCCCCGACCGCGAGCATTTCGGCCGCATCTTCTTCAACCAGGCCAACATGTCGGCCGCCGGCATCCCGCAGATCGCCTGCGTGATGGGTTCCTGCACCGCGGGGGGCGCCTATGTGCCGGCGATGTCGGACGAGACGATCATGGTGCGCAACCAGGCAACGATCTTCCTCGGCGGCCCGCCGCTGGTGAAGGCGGCGACCGGCGAGGATGTCAGCGCCGAGGAGCTCGGCGGCGCGGACGTCCACACCAGGCTGTCGGGTGTTGCCGACCACTACGCCATGGACGACGAACACGCCCTGGCCATTTGCCGGCGCATCATCCGGAATCTGAATCGGAACAAGGCCCTGGGCCTGAATCTGCAGAAGCCGATTCAACCGCTTTACGATCCGCAGGAACTCTATGGCGTCGTGCCGACCGATCTGCGCCAGCCCTATGACGTGCGCGAGGTGATCGCGCGCCTTGTCGACGGTTCGGAGTTCGACGAGTTCAAGCAGAATTACGGCACGACCTTGGTCACCGGCTTCGCCCATCTGCACGGCATGCCGGTCGGCATACTCGGCAACAACGGCGTGCTGTTTTCCGAAAGCGCGCTCAAGGGCGCGCATTTCATCGAGCTCTGCTGCCAGCGCGGCATTCCGCTGGTCTTCCTGCAGAACATCACCGGCTTCATGGTCGGGCGCAAATACGAGGCCGGCGGCATCGCCAAGGACGGCGCCAAGCTGGTGATGGCCGTCGCCACCGCCAAGGTGCCGAAGCTCACCGTCATCATCGGCGGCTCGTTCGGCGCCGGCAATTACGGCATGTGCGGCCGCGCCTATTCGCCCCGCTTCCTGTGGATGTGGCCCAACGCGCGCATCTCGGTGATGGGCGGGGAGCAGGCAGCCACCGTGCTTGCCATGGTCAAACGCGAAGGCATCGAGCGCAAGGGTGGTGAATGGAGCGCCGAGGAGGAAGCCAAATTCAGGAAGCCGATCCTGATGAAGTACGAGCATGAGGGCCACCCGCTCTATTCCTCGGCAAGGCTCTGGGACGACGGCATCATCGATCCGGCCAGGACCCGCGACGTGCTGGCGCTCAGCCTCTCGGCCACGCTCAATGCGGGCATCGAGGAGACGAAATTCGGCGTGTTCAGGATGTGACGATGGGTGCTCTCGGCGACAGGATCCGCATCCACACCGGCGACATCACCCGACTCGTGGTGGATGCTATCGTGAACGCAGCGAGTTCCTCATTGCTCGGCGGCGGCGGCGTCGACGGCGCCATCCACCGCGCGGCCGGGCCGGAGCTGGTTGCCGAATGCCGGACGCTCAACGGCTGCAAGACCGGCGACGCCAAGCTGACCAGGGGCTACCGCCTGCCGGCGCGTTTCATCATCCATACGGTCGGTCCGGTCTGGCAGGGCGGCGGCGAGGGCGAGGCGGGCCTGCTTGCCTCGTGCTATCGGCGCTCGCTCGAAATCGCTAGCGACCAAGGTTTCCTGACGATCGCGTTCCCAGCCATCTCGACCGGCATCTACGGCTATCCGAAGATCGAAGCCACTGGCATAGCCGTCGACACCGTAACTGACTTCCTGCGACAAGACACGCTGCTCGAGACCGTTACTTTCTGCTGCTTCGACGACCAGACGGCCGAGTTGTACCGGCAAACCGTTGCTAGCGCCGGGAAGGGCTGAACTTATGGACCAAAGGATTCCTCAATACAGCCAAATGCGAATTTCCATGCCACCGCTAGCCTTGGCTAAAAATATTCGCTATTCCTCATCTTGCATTGGGCATGTGGGGTTGGGTGGAAATGATCTTGAAATATTGCCGCAAGCCGGCTGCTTCGATACTTGCAGGACTTCTAATATTTATAGCGCCCGCCGCCCAGGCCGGCGGATCGCTGGCGGGCAGCAAGGGCGACGTGCGCTATCCGGTGACTATTCCTTGGTTCACGACAGGCGGCTGCGGCAAGGCCTATGCGGCTTACATAGCGGCTTCGGGACATTCGGCCTTCGCGGCAACACCGATCGTTCCGCAAACCGAGTACTTCATTTGTGGCGTGAAGTTGAACGCCCCGTCGCAAAAGGCGGCCGAGGACCTGGCACTGAAATCGTGTCAGGCCAGCAAGAGCAAATACAAGGTCACGGTGGCCGGCGGTTGCAGCCTCGCGGCCTCCAAATAGGCTGTGAACCGCCAGCTTCTTCATGCCAGGGGAAACAGCATGAACCTCCGGTTTTTCGACCAGACCGCGGCGTCGCTCCTAGCGGCGCTGTTGGTTATTGCAGCACCTGGCGCCGGCATGGCCGGATCGCTGGCAGGCAGCGTGGGCGACAAGCGCTTTTCGCCAGTTCTGCCCAGCAGCCTCAAGGACCCATGCAACAAGGCCTACAAGGCCTATGTCGCCGCAAGCGGCCATTCGGCCTATGCGACGACAGGGTTTATAAGGGTCATGGATGGCTACGTCCTGTGCGGCGCCAAGTACAATGCGGCGTCGCAACAGGCGGCCGAGGACCTGGCAATGAAATCCTGTCAATCTGGACTGGCGCACTACAAGGTGGCTGCCGGCAGCCAGTGCCAGATCGCGGCCTCGAAGTAGGCGGGCGAACGTCGAATCGAGGCCGCCCGCACCACATCCGGGAGGCTTCATGTTCGGCAAGATCCTGATCGCCAATCGCGGCGAGATCGCCTGCCGCGTCATTCGCACGGCCCGCAAGCTCGGCGTGCGCATCGTGGCTGTCCATTCCGACGCCGACGCCCGCGCCTTGCATGTCGAGATGGCCGACGAGGCGGTGCATATAGGCCCCTCGCCTGTCGGCGAAAGCTATCTGCGCGGCGACAAGATAGTGGCCGCGGCGCTCGCCACCGGCGCCGAGGCGATCCATCCCGGTTACGGCTTCCTGTCGGAAAATCCGGATTTCGTCGACCAGGTGACCGCGGCAGGCCTCGTCTTCATCGGGCCGAGCGCCGCCTCTATCCGCGCCATGGGATTGAAGGACGCCGCCAAGCGGCTGATGGAGGCGGCCGGCGTGCCCGTCGTGCCCGGCTATCATGGCGAAGCGCAGGAGATCGTGCTGCTCGCCTCCAAGGCGCGCGAGATCGGCTACCCCGTCCTGATCAAGGCGCGCGCCGGCGGCGGCGGCAAGGGCATGCGCCGCGTCGACCATCCCGACGATTTTTCCGAAGCGCTCTCGGGCGCACGGCGCGAAGCGAAAGCGGCGTTCGGTGACGACCGGGTGCTGGTCGAAAAAAATGTCGACAAGCCGCGCCATATCGAGTGCCAAGTGTTCGGCGACAATTTCGGCAATGCCGTGCATCTTTTCGAACGCGACTGCTCGGCGCAGCGCCGCCACCAGAAGGTGATCGAGGAGGCCCCCGCCCCCGGCATGACGCCAGCACTGCGCAAGGCGATGACGGATGCCGCCGTAAAGGCCGCCAAGGCGATCAATTATTCGGGCGCCGGCACCATCGAGTTCATCGTCGATGCCTCCCAGGGGCTCAAAGCCGACCGCTTCTGGTTCATGGAGATGAACACGCGGCTGCAGGTCGAGCACCCCGTCACCGAGATGGTCACCGGCGTCGATCTCGTCGAATGGCAGTTGCGCGTCGCGTCCGGCGAAAGGCTGCCGAAGACCCAGGCTGAAATCACTCTCTCGGGGCACGCCTTCGAGGCGCGCCTCTATGCCGAGGACGCCGCGAAGGGCTTCCTGCCGGCGACCGGCACGCTGCATCACCTCAAATTCCCCGACGCAGCGCCGGAGGGTGCTGCGATGCGCATCGAAACCGGCGTACGCGCCGGCGACGCGATCTCGCCCTTCTATGATCCGATGATCGCCAAGCTGGTGATGCACGGCAAGGACCGGGCCATGGCGCTCGGCGCGCTGCGCGATGCCCTCACCCGGACCGAAGTGGCCGGCTCGACAGTAAACGCCGCCTTCCTGGCGGCGCTTGCCGCGGACGCCGATTTCGCGGCGGGCGATGTCGATACCGGGCTGATCGGCAGGCATCAGGAGGCGCTCACCGCAATCTCCGCGCCGAGCGACGAGACGATCGCCGCCGCGGCGCTGGCCGCAACCGACGCCGGCGCGCCAGGTGCGCCAGCCGATCCGTGGTCGACGCTTTCAGGCTATGCGCATTTCCACACGCTCGCGCGCCGCATCCGCCTGCGCCATGGCGAGGAGAACATCCTGGCGCGGGTGTCAGCACGGCCTGACGGCCGTTTCCAGGTGGCGCTGGAGGCGCCGCATGATGCGGTGAACACGCATGATCTGAGGACCATGCCGCGCGCCGTCCGCTGGCCCGGCCACGTCACCGTCTTCGAGGGCGCCGTCGGCTACACCTTCACTGTTCCCGACCCGCTGGCCAAGGCCGACGAGGCGGGTAGCGCTTCGGGTAGCCTGCGCGCGCCGATGCCGGGGCTGGTCAAGCTGGTGCGGGCAGCAGTGGGCGATGCGGTGATCAAGGGCCAGCCGCTTCTGATCCTCGAGGCGATGAAGATGGAACACATGATCGCCGCCCCGCATGATGGCGTGATCGCCGAGATCGCGGCCGAGGGAGCTCAGGTCAGCGACGGCACGGTGCTGGTGCGGTTCGCGGAGGACAGCCGGGGCTAAAACGAAGGTGGCCGGGACGAGCCCGGCCACCTTCGCAAAAACGGGACCGATTACTGCTTGATCGGCGCGTATTTGCCGTCGTGCCACTGGTTGATGTCGTAGCTGGCGTTCTTGAGGTCGCCCTTCTCATCGAAGATGACGTCGCCGACGACGGTGCTGATCGGCTTGCCGTCCTTGAGCGCCTCGGCGACCTTGGCCGGATCGTCGGTGCCGGCGCGCTTGACGCCTTCGGCGACGGCCTGGATCACGGCATAGGAGAACAGCGTGAAGCCTTCCGGAGTGAAGCCGCCGGCCTTGATCTTGGCGACAGCGTCCTTCGCCTCGGGCTTGGCCTGCGGGTCCGACGGGAAGACGAACAGCGTGCCTTCGCCGGCCGGGCCGGCGACCTGCCAGAATTCCGGCGAAGCGATCGAGTCCGGCATGATCAGCTGGAACTTGACGTTCTGCTCCGCCGCCTGGCGCAAGATCAGGCCGGCCTCTGGGTGGTAGCCGCCGAAATAGACGACGTCGGCCTTGAGTTCCTTCAACTTGGTAACGAGGGCCGAATAGTCCTTCTCGCCGGCATTGATGCCTTCATAGTCGACCTCCTTGAGGCCGCCCGCATTCATCGTCGCCTTGACGGCGTCGGCAACGCCCTGGCCGTAGGCGCTCTTGTCGTGCAGCACGACGACATTCTTGCCGGCATATTTCTTGGCGATCCACGGGCCGATGAAGGCGCCCTGCGCGTCGTCACGCGTGTAGAGGCGCATGATCGTCGGCCAGCCGGACTTGGCGGCGGCATCGGTCAGCACCGGGTTCGACGAGGCCGGGCTCATCATCAACGTGCCGGCTTCGGCATAGACGGCGGAAGCCGGGATGCTCGAGCCCGAGCAGGCATGGCCGTCGACGAACTTGACGCCGTTGGCGACGATGCGGTTGGCCACCGACACCGCCTGCTTCGGATCGCACTGGTCGTCCTCGATGTCGAGCTTGATCTTCGAGCCGTTGACGCCGCCGGCGGCGTTGATGGCGTCGGCGGCAGCCTGCGCGCCCTGCTTGAACTGGTCACCGATGGTGGCGAGTTGGCCGGTCATCGGGCCGACCACCGAAATGGTGATGTCGTCGGCAAAGGCAACCGGGGCGCTCATCATCAGGCCAAATGCGGCCGCGCTCAAAATACCCAATCTTTTCATGGCTATAAGAACTCCTCCACTTGTGCGCGGCGGCATGACCGCGCTTCTTTCACAGAGCCGGGACAATTTCACCCTTCGCCGAGACTGTCGAGAGGACAATGAGACCCGTTTTGGTTCATTCCGGCGAGGATTTCTTGGGCCACGCACCCGCGTGATTACCACGCGGAATGCAAAAAGCCGCGCCGACCTTGTTCCGGTCGGTCGCGGCTTTTGCAGTCGAGCTCCCCAGACGCCCCGCGCCTGAAACCCGCTCGCTTCCCTGTTTTTTCGCGCGGCTTTGCCTTGTTGGCCTGCCGCGTTCTTGGTCTTGTGGGCCGGCCGTCTTTTCGCGGCCTCATCCAAATCAACCTCTCAGCGCGGCGCGCAGGATCAATGCATCGTCATCCATTCGCGGGCTTCGCGCAGTGCCATGGCGATCTCCACCTTCGACATGGTGGCCGACAGTTCCGAGCGCAGCTCGGCGGCGCGAACCGAACCCTTGATCGCGGCGATGTTGAACCATTTGTGGGCGGCGACTACATCGGTCTCGCAATCGCGACCGGTCGCATACATCATGCCCAGTTCGAAAAGAATGTCGGCCTGGGCAGTTGCCCCCATGGCGCCGAAGCCGTCTTCAAGCATTTCAAAACGTGCCATTTCAATCCCCTGTCTGGCTCCCGAGAGCTGCCTCCTTCTGTCCCTTGATTTCCCTCGGGGCGGGCCGCTCTTTCGATGCTTTCGAGGATGAAGCCTGGCCTTGAATCCGTCGTTAAATGGCTTGCTTAATTTGCGGAAAACAAAGCTAAAACAATAGGTAAACGCGGAAAACCGTTAAGCATGGGAATCCAGCGTTTGCGCGGTTTTGCGTCAAATTCGATGAAAATTGCCGGTAGCGGAATCAAGACTTCGCTAACCACGGGAACCGAAGCGTTTTTCCGGTGCCGTTCATTTTCGGCCATGGGCGCGGCGAAAAACGCTACAACCTTCCGTAGCGGCACCGCTTTTGTTTTGGCGGGAGCTGGACTAGCTTTACCTTTGCGTAAGGGACTGGAAGGCGGACCCGAGTCCGCCGCATGCCCATTGGGAGGAGGACAAGATGTTTCGAAAGACGAGCCTGGCCCTGTCGGCCACCTTGATCATGGCGGGCGTCGCGTGGGCCGATCCGATCGAAGGCAACTGGAAGACGCAGGCCGGCTCAACGGCGGCAATCGCCGGCAGCGATGCGTTCTCCATCACGCTGAAATCCGGCAAATATTCCGGCAAGACGATCGGCTCCTTCAAGGCTGCCGGCGACAACAAATACACCGGCACCATAACCGACCCCGAGACCGACAAGACCTATTCCGGCAAGGCGACGCTGTCGGGCACCTCGCTCAAGATGAGCGGTTGCGTGTTCGGCGGCCTGATCTGCAAGAGCCAGACCTGGCACAAGCTCTGATCACCAATCCCAGATCGTCCAAGCGGGGCCCGAGCGGCCCCGTTTTCTTTTGCGGCGGCTGCGCCCTGCCTGACCGCGGCCCAGGCCCGTCGGCAACTCTTCAAGAGCCGTCAATCATTTTGAACCGCAGATGAATACCGGTCTCAGAACCGGTTCAGAGGCATTCCGGCATTCTCTCCCGCATTGAAGGAGAGAGAAATGCTTGCCCGCCGCTTCACCATCGTCTGCCTGCTGATGAGCCTGTTCGGCATGCTCTTCGCGATCCTGGTGGCGGAGACCGGCCATCCCGCCCGTACGTGGGAACGGCCGGCGACTTCATTCTCAGCCCGGTGAACCAATTCGAGCACTGAAACGACACACTGAAAATCGACCAAGACGCTGCAAACAGGGCACCACGAAGATGAACCGCATCGCCGATAACGCCACGAAGATCCTCCGGCTGTTGCCGCGGGCGATGCTCATCCTGATGCTGCTCGCCGCCCCGGTGCTGGCGGTGCCAATGATGCGCGCCGACACCGGCCACCGGATTGAAGCGCCGACGAATAAGAACAGGAGCGTCGGTTTCGTGCTGCTGATCAGCCTGCAGCGCGGACAGGCTTTATAGAGTGATAGAGTGTTGTACGGCGCGACTGGTTCGTAGCCAGCGCGCCTTAAACACATCCGAAGAAAATCGACGCTGTCGGCTCTCGCGGCCCCGCTCCCCCCTCCCAAGCGCCATCCTTAGTCTCTATATTGAGACATGGAAAAGCGAATCTACCCCCAAGCCATCGAATCGGTCGTCATGCCGGAGCCTTTCGGCGCGCAGAGCTTCCATGACGCCAAAAAGGCAGTCGCGGCGCTGCAGGCGCTCTACGACCGCAACACCAAATTCCTGCGCGATTCCTTCGCCGCCCTTGCCGCGGGCGCCGACGAGAGCAAGCGCTACCGGGCCTTCTATCCGCAGATCGGCGTCACCACGACTTCGTTCAGCCAGGTCGACTCGCGCCAGGCCTATGGCCATATGCCGACGCCCGGGCATTTCGCCACCACCATCACGCAGCCGCAGCTTTTCGAGAACTACCTCATCGAGCAGCTTCGCCTCATCATGCGCAACCACGGCGTGACAGTGACGGTGTCGGAATCGACGACGCCGATACCGCTTCATTTCGCGTTCCTGGAAGGCACCTATGTCGACGGCACGGCCGCCGAGCGCATCAAGCGGCCGATCCGCGACCTGTTCGACGTGCCGGACCTCGACGGCACCGACGACCAGATCGCCAATGGCACGTTCGAGGTGGCGTTCGGCGAGCCAAGGCCGCTGGCGCCGTTCACCGCGCAGCGCATCGACTATTCGTTGCATCGCATGACGCATTACACCGCGACCAGTCCGCAGCACTTCCAGAACTTCGTGCTGTTCACCAACTACCAGTTCTACATCGACGAGTTCGTGGCGCGGGCCCGCGAATTGATGGAGAGTGGTGGAGGCGGCTACAGCGAATTCGTTGAACCGGGCAATGTCGTAACCAAGGCGGGAGCCGGCGCGCCAAGCGAAGGCACGCCACCGCAACGGCTGCCGCAGATGCCGGCCTATCACCTGAAGAAGCCCGGCCATGGCGGCATCACCATGGTCAATATCGGAGTCGGCCCCTCCAACGCCAAGACCATCACCGACCACATCGCGGTGCTTCGGCCGCATGCCTGGGTCATGCTCGGTCATTGCGCCGGCCTGCGCAACACGCAGGCGCTTGGCGACTATGTGCTGGCGCATGCGTATGTGCGCGAGGACCATGTGCTGGATGACGATCTGCCGGTCTGGGTGCCGATCCCGCCGTTGGCCGAGATCCAGGTGGCGCTGCAGGAAGCGGTCGCTGAAGTCACTGGACTTTCCGGCTACGACCTGAAGCGCATCATGCGCACCGGCACAGTCGCCACAATCGACAACCGCAACTGGGAACTGCGCGACCAGCGCGGACCGGTGCAGCGCCTGTCGCAGTCGCGCGCCATCGCGCTCGATATGGAATCGGCGACGATCGCCGCGAACGGCTTCCGCTTCCGCGTGCCCTACGGCACGCTCCTTTGCGTTTCCGACAAGCCGCTGCATGGCGAATTGAAGCTGCCTGGCATGGCGACCGAGTTTTACAAGCGGCAGGTGGCGCAGCATCTCACCATCGGCATCAAGGCGATGGAGAAGCTCGCCGAAATGCCGATGGAGCGGCTGCATTCGCGCAAGCTCAGAAGTTTCTCGGAGACGGCGTTCCAATAGCCGCTTGACTTGAAACAAGTCAGGTCGGGACGTTGCGGCAACGACACCCGGCCGAGGCAATCGGTCCTCTTGGCAGGGCCGCAATAAGGCCGATAAGCGGTCCGAAGGGATGCGTCGGAATAGGAGACAGGACATTCCGGCGTTTCCGTGAACGGTGTCCTGGGCGGGTCGGAGCAGATGACTACGGGCGGCGCGCGCTTGAGCATGATGGCTCAGCTGACATTCCTGGCGATGACGGCATTCTCGGCCGCGCTACTGGTCGGGTTCTTCGGCGCGCTGCATCCGGCCTTCGATTCGTTCTCGCATTTCCGCATGCATCTGAGCGTGCTGACGGCGCTGCTCGCGCTGCCGCTGCTTGCCGGTTCCTACCGGCTGCAGGCGGTCGCGGCGCTGGTCTTCGCCATTGTATGCCTCGCCACGACCACGAGCGCGCTGCCCAGGTTGTCGACGCAGCAGGCGGTCGCGAAGCCGGCCGACCGGATCGTCTACAGCCTGCTGCAGATGAACCTGCGCTTCAACAATCCGACGCCGAAGAAAGTGCTGTCGCTGATCGGCCGGACCAATCCGGACGTCATCACGCTCGACGAAGTGTCCGGCATGTGGACGAAGGAGCTCGGCTATATTGCCGGCGCCTATCCCTATCGCATCCTGTGCGACTATCCCAACGGCATATTCGGCGTTGCGCTGCTCTCGCGCCGTCCGTTCGCCGCCGGCACCGCGCCGCATTGCGAGCCGCGCGGCGCGATGGCGACCGCAACGATCGATTTCAACGGCGTTCCGGTCGACGTCGCCGCGATCCATCTCAGCTGGCCATGGCCAATGGAGCAGTCCTGGCAGATCGGCGAGCTGGCGGAACCGCTCGCAGCGCTCGGCGAAACCGCCATCATGGCCGGCGACTGCAATGCCGTGCCGTGGAGCGCGGCGGTGCGGCGGGTGGCGCGGCTCAGCGGCATGACGCTGATGCCCTCGGCCGGCCCGACCTGGATCCACCGCACCCTGCCCGACGTCCTGCGCCGCTATGCCGGCCTACCGATCGATCAGGTGTTCAGCAAGGGCGAGGTGACGATCCTCTCGTCGGCCCGGCTGGAGGATACAGGCTCCGACCATCTCCCCGTGCTGGTCGAATTCACGCTGCCGCCCGCAAGCGACCCGCCCGACGATGCGCACAAGTCGGCGCTGGCGGCGAATCCCTGGCCCAGCAGGCCACGTAGCTAGATTGGCCCGCGTCGACCGCCTTCGCACCGCGCGACAAAGTCGTATATGCTTGCCGCAAAATCATGGGCCGGTGAAATGGCGCGAGTTTGGAAGATTGTACGCCACGGGGCACCTGGCCAATGGGAGGATTCCATCCCAGAGAAGTCGCTGCCTGAAGGTCAACTAGTTGTGCTTCTTTCGCAGCTAGCTTCGAGCCATCTACCACCCGCCACAACGTTGCCACGAAACGCTCCGCGCCACACTACCTCGCTCACTGTGAAAAACGATAGACTGGGCAACAAGAGCTTCACCATGTACGCGAGCGGCAGCCGAATACACTACATTGCCACCTTGGAGGACGTTTCGGGTGCCGATCAAACCTGAAGGTCTGGAATCTCAATGCGCGAACGTCGGCAATTTGCGCACCCTCGAAGTAGCCCGCAGCTTGGAAGGCGCTCCTGCGTCTATTTCTTGATCAGTGCATTGACCAGCCGGTCGACATGGCCGCCGTCGCGGTGCTCGCGCGCGTCGAAGGCGTTCTGTTTCGCTTCATATTCCGCGTAGACTGCGTCGATCCGGCGCCTGGCCTCGCGATGGGTAGCGGTGCAGAACCAGTTGTCGGCAAGCTTCAGGCCGGCAATGGACTTATCGGTGGCGCGCATCATGGCCTCGGCGATGCGACCGTGGTGACGCTCGTGGGCGTGGACGCCGGCGAGGAAGCGCCGCCAGCGCCGCTCGAGCTCGGGCTTCGGCGGCGAAGCCAGGCGCGGGAAAGTGTAGGTGAGCTCCATCGTTCCGTCGGCGCCTCGCAACCTGCAGACCCCGTCGGTTCGATCCACATCGAGCTTCCAGTTCACCACATAGCCGGTGTCGGCGATGGCGCGGGTCATGAAGCCGTGCTTGGGACCTTTGCGGTTCATCGCTTCAACCAGGGCAGCGCCCGTCGCGCCTACGATGTCATAGTTGCGCGTCGTGACCAGCACCTTGGTGCCGGCCAGGGCCTGCGGGGCGCCGCCGCACAGGCCGAGCATGATGAGGCATGTAAGAACCGGCAGGCGCATTGCCCATTTGCTCCCTATCCGCAGAGAAGGAACTATAAGCCGCTTGCAATTTCAAGACGCGGCCGACCGGAACCGCGGATGGTTGCCGGTCAATGAAGCGGCTCACATGCCCTGGTAAACCGGGCCTTCGCCGCCTTGTGGCGGCACCCAGTTGATATTCTGGTTCGGATCCTTGATGTCGCAGGTCTTGCAGTGGACGCAGTTCTGCGCGTTGATGACGAAGCGCACGTCCTTGGCCGACGGATCGGCGGCGGCGTTGCCGTCCTTGTCCACCCATTCATAGACGCCGGCCGGGCAGTAGCGGGTCGAGGGACCGGCGAAGACGTCGTGCTCCGAACGCTGCTGCAGCGCCATGTCGCCGACGATCAGATGCACCGGCTCGTTTTCCTCATGGTTGGTGTTGGAGAGGAACACCGAGGAGAGCCGGTCGAAGGTCAAGACGCCGTCCGGCTTCGGATAGGCGATCTTCTGATGCTTGGAAGCCGGCTCGAGCGTCGCATAGTCGGCCTTGCCGTGCTTCAGCGTGCCGAAGGGCGAGAAGCCGAACAGCGTGTTCAGCCACATATCGAGGCCGCCGATGCCGACGCCGACGATGGTGCCGAAGCGCGACCACAGCGGCTTGACGTTGCGAACCTTCTTCAGGTCTTTCCCGATGTCGCTGCCGCGCCAAGCCTCCTCGTAGGACGCAAGCTCGTCATTGGCGCGGCCCTCCGCGATCGCCTCGGCCACATGCTCGGCCGCCAGCATGCCGGAGAGCACCGCATTGTGCGAACCCTTGATGCGCGGCACGTTGACGAAACCGGCAGCGCAACCCATCAGCACGCCACCGGGGAAAGAAAGCTTCGGCACGGACTGCCAGCCGCCCTCGGTGATGGCGCGCGCGCCGTAGCCGATGCGCTTGGCGCCCTCGAAGGTGCCGGCGATCGCCGGATGCGTCTTGAAGCGCTGGAACTCCTCGAAGGGCGAGAGCCAGGGGTTCTTGTAGTTCAGGTGGACGACGAAGCCGACCGCCACCTGATTGTCCTCAAGGTGATAGAGGAAGGAGCCGCCGCCGGTCTTCATGTCAAGCGGCCAGCCGAAGGAGTGCTGCACCAGACCCGGCTTGTGGTTCTCCGGCTTGACCTGCCACAGTTCCTTGAGGCCGATGCCGAACTTGCCCGGCTCGCGGCCTTCGGCGAGCTGGTACTTCGCGATGAGCTGCTTGGCCAAGGAGCCGCGCGCGCCCTCGCCGATCAGCACATATTTGCCCATCAGCGCCATGCCCGGCGCGTAAGCCGGGCCATGCGTGCCGTCCTTCTCCACGCCCATGTCGCCCGTGATGACGCCGGTGACGGCGCCGGCCTCGTTATAGACGAGGCTTGCCGCGGCGAAGCCGGGATAGATCTCGACGCCCAGCGCCTCGGCCTTTGTCGCCAGCCAGCGGCAGACATTGCCGAGCGACACGATGTAATTGCCGTGATTGTTCATCAACGGCGGCATCAGGACGTTCGGCAGGCGGAAGGAGCCGGCGGGGCCGAGCACCAGGAAATGGTCCGCCGACACCGGCGTCTTGAACGGATGATCGCTTTCCTCGCGCCAGCCGGGCAGCAGGCGGTCGATGCCGATCGGATCGACGACCGCGCCGGAGAGGATGTGCGCGCCGACCTCGCCGCCCTTCTCCAGCACAACGACGGAGAGCTCAGGGTTGAGCTGCTTCAGGCGGATCGCCGCGGCAAGGCCGGCGGGACCTGCGCCGACGATCACCACGTCGAATTCCATGCTTTCGCGTTCGATATCGCTCATCGACCCCTCTATAGCTTGCCGCATTCTCGCATTGTGCTGGCTCACGCGCTGCATAGCGCATCAATTCGCGACGCGAAACCGGCGCTGACGTGACAACGCCGATTTCGACAAAAAGTCGCGGTTTTCCTACGAAAAGGCAGCAGCACAGGCCATGGCCAAGCATAGGCCAGACCCGGCATGTTGGCAGGCCAGGTGGCGCCTGCATGTTTTTAATTGTTCGGCGGCTTGGTTATCGGCAATACTTCGCGCCATGCGCAGTCCAGAGCCCTCCGGCTTTCCATCGAAGCGCTTACTCTTGACGCCGGGCCTGGCCTGGCGCGCGGTTCTTCCGCTCCTCTTTTTGAGCCTGCCAGCTGAGGCCGATCCGGTGAAGGTCTGGACCACCGGCGCCTATTCCTTCTCCGACGAGCTGGGCGGCTTCCGTATCACCGGCGTGTCCGGCATCGGCACCAAGGAAGATCCGCTGGTCATCAAGGAGGAGCTGAACACGGCGACGCCGGTGACGCTGACCATCCGCGCGACCAAGCCGATCGAGCCCTTCGGCAAGGCCGGAGAGGTCGCCAACGGCGTGATGTATATGCGCATCGACGTGCTCAACAACAGCGCGCTCCCTTGGGTGGAGTTCCAGTTCGAGCTGCAGGAAATCCTCGATCAGCCGAGCGTGTTCGGCGACGGCCTGTCCTTCGACCAGCGCAACAAGACGCCCGACAACATCATCTCCAGCAATTTCGCCGATTTCGAGCGTAAGTTCGAACCCTATGACCAGCTGCTGTTCAAAAACGGCAAGGTCGATCCGCTGAAGTCAGCAACTTTTGATTTCCTGATCACCGACTACACGCCACGCTGGACGTTCTACATCGTGCAGGATCCCAGGATTCCGACCGGCTAAAAGTCTGACCACGGTTGCAAATTCGAACCGCGCGGACGATGTTGGCGCCATGACTGCCGCTTCCCCCAGAACACCAGCCGAGATCGCCGAACTGCTCGCCTTCTATGCCAGCGCGGGCGTCGACGACGCGCTTGAAGACGCGCCGATCAACCGGTTTGCCGAAGCGGCGGCAACACCACTTGCACGCGGGCCGGCCGAACGCAGGCCTGCAGAGCGAGCGCCAGCCGCGCCGCGCCGCGAAGCCACGCCCGAGAGCCGAACGGTACCCGAGCAGGTCCCGGAACGCGTTGAGAACCCGCCAGCGCCCTTATCCGGCCTCGACGCCAGCAATATTCCCGACGCGCCGGCGCGCGTGCCGGCGGCAGCCGCCGTCCCCGACGAGGCGCAGGCGGCCGCGGCGCGGCAGCTTGCCGCCCGCGCGACGACACTGGATGAGCTGCGCCAGCAAATGGCCGCCTTCGACGGCTGCAACCTCAAATTCACCGCCAAGAACCTGGTCTTCGCGGACGGGAACCCCAACGCCGACCTGATGCTAGTCGGCGAGGCGCCGGGCCGTGACGAGGACCTGGAGGGCTTGCCCTTCGTCGGCCGATCCGGCCGGCTGCTCGATCGCATGCTGGCGGGGATCGGCCTCGACCGCAACTCGGCCTATATCGCCAACGTCATTCCGTGGCGGCCGCCGGGCAACCGCACGCCCACGCCGCATGAGACCGAAATCTGCCGGCCCTTCATCGAAAGGCAGATCGAGCTGGTCAACCCGAAGGTGCTGGTCAATCTCGGCGGCCCGTCGGCCAAGACGCTGCTCAACACGACCGAAGGGATCCTGCGCCTGCGCGGCAACTGGCGGGTGCACATGACGGCTTCCGGGATTGCAATTCCGGCGATGCCGACGCTGCACCCGGCCTATCTCTTGCGAACGCCGGCGCACAAGAAGCTGGCCTGGCGGGACTTTCTCGAGGTGAAGGCGAAACTCAAGGCGATGGGGTAAAGCGCCCTTCCCCTTCTCCCCTTGTGGGAGAAGGTGGATCGGCGCGCAGCGCCGAGACGGATGAGGGGTGTTCCAGCGGAGTGAGACGCTGGCTTTCCCTGGAGCACCCCTCATCCGTCGCCTTCGGCGACACCTTCTCCCACAAGGGGAGAAGGTGGAGTTATAACCTCCAAGGTAATTGAAATCCCTCCCTCGCCTCCCTACCAATTCCCCATGACCACATCCGAACCCTCCGCCGGCAACCTGATCCGCGAGTGGCGCACGCGTCGCAGGATGAGCCAGCTTGATCTCGCTATGGAAGCCGATATCTCGCAGCGGCATCTCTCCTTCGTCGAGAGCGGCCGCGCGCAGCCGTCGCGCGAGATGGTGCTGCATCTGGCCGAGCAGCTGTCGATCCCGCTGCGTCAACGCAACCAGCTGCTGCTCGCGGCGGGCTTCGCGCCGAGCTTCAGCGAGAGGCCACTGACCGACGCCAGCCTGGCGCCGGCGATGGCCGCGGTCGAGACCGTGCTCAAGGGCCACGAACCCTTTCCGGCGCTGGCGGTGGACCGGCACTGGAACCTTGTTTCCGCCAATGCGGCGATCGCCCCATTCCTCGCCGATATTTTCGAACAGTCGCTGCTTGCGCCGCCGGTCAATGTGCTGAGGCTGAGCCTGCATCCCGGTGGCGTGGCGCCTCGCATCGTCAATCTGGCGGAATGGCGCGCGCATCTGCTGGAGCGGCTGAAGCACCTGAGCGACGCGACCGGTGATCCGGTGCTGATCGAGCTGGAGCGCGAGCTGCGCGCCTATCCGTCCGGCTTGCAAAGCAGCCGGCCGGCTCCGGTCGAGCCGAGCGGCATCGTGCATCCGCTCAGGCTCGCGCATTGCGATCAGGTGCTTTCCTTCATCAGCACGATCACCGTGTTCGGCACGCCGCTCGACGTCACCCTGTCGGAGCTGGCGATCGAATCCTTTTTCCCGGCGGATGAGCAGACAAGGGCGGTGCTGGTGAGGCTGGCTGAGGAACGGGCCCCCAACGCGATCGCTAGCTGAACTGCATTCGCCAGTCTTCAGTCCTTCGGCTTGGAAATCTCGGCAACCCAAGGATCTGCCGGGTAGGTCCGCAAGAGATGATGGATGTTCTCCTTATCGGTATAGCCGAGCAGCTTTCCTTCCAACCATTCGAATTGCGGACACCAGCCGCTGCGGTGACGAGAATTGACAAGCAGCCAATATGCCTCGACGCGCCATTCCTCGCCCTTGAGCGTGTAGAACCAGTAATCGATATCGACGGTAGCACCGCTTGGTAGGGAGATCGTTCTGGTCTTCACTTGCTCCGAAAGCGTGCCGTCCGCAACGTGCGGCGCGAAGTCCTGGTTGGCCAGCGCATCGGATTTCTCAAAACCATCCACCTTCTCGTGAGCAAACACCGCCAACGGTTTAGCGCCGGCGAGCATCATCGCAAGCTCTCGGTTCGTGTGAAGGGTGTAAGGGCGCTTTTCGTCATTCATTTTCAATTCCTCATCGACTGAGAAACGGTGGCGAACGTCCTGACACGCCGGCGATTTCGGTCATCCCTGCGGCGGTGCGGCTGTCCTGGTGCGCGTGCGCTCCAGGCCGAGTTGCCGCTCGCGCCAGATGATGAAGATGCCGGCAGCGACCACGATGACGCCGCCGACCAGCGTGTTGAGCGAGGTCACGTCGCCGAAGACGAGATAGCCGACGACGACTCCGAGGATCATCGAGGTGTATTCGAACGGCGCCACGACCGAGGCTTCGGCGTGGCGGTAGGCCGCCGTCATGAGGATCTGGCCGAGGCCGCCACAGAAGCCGGCAAAAACTAGGAGCGCCGCCTGCAGCGGCGTCAGCGCCTGCCAGCCGAAAGGCAGGGTGAAGAGCGACAGCACTGAAGCCGTCGAGGAGAACCATAGAACGATGGTCGCCGTCTTTTCCGTCTGCACGAGATTGCGCACCAGGAGCATGGCGACGGCCGAAATCGCGGCGGCGATCAGCGCCGCCATGACGCCAAGCACCTCCTGGTCGTCGAGGCCCTGATCGGAATTGAGCAACGTCAGTTCGGGCCAGGAGATGACCAGCACGCCGGCAAGACCGACGACGACCGCGCTCCAGCGATAGACGCGGATCGTCTCGCCGAGGAAGATCGAGGAGAACACCACGACCAGCAGCGGCTGGGCATAGTTCAGCGTGATCGCCTCTGGCAACGGCAACCTGGTCAGCGCGAAGAAGCCGAGCCCCATGGCGCCGACGCCGACCAGGCCGCGCGCGATGTGGTTGAACGGCCGCCTGGTCGTGAAGGCGGTGGCGAGCTCGCCCTTGAAGGCCAGGAAGGCGATGATCGGGAAGATGGCGAAGAAGGAGCGGAAGAAGACGATCTGCCCGGCGGGCACGTCGCCGGCCGCCTTGATGCAGGTCTGCATGCCGACGAAAACCGTCACCGAGACGATCTCCAGTGTGATGCCGCGCAGCGTGCTGTGGCCGACGGCATGATCGACGGTCATCTTGCCTCGTCAGAATGGTTGGAGAACGAAGCCGCCAAATAGCCTAAGACCAATTCCAGGAAAAGTGTGTAACCGGAATTGCGAAACTACCCTATCCCGCGGTTTTGTCGCGTGGCGGTTTCGTGTAAAGAGCGCGCACCTCAAAATTCTTGGACCAGCCAAGCTGGCTCCCGACCGAAATCGACAGGAAAAGCCCAAGGAATGCGCACCGATACCGGCCATGTCTTCAAGCTCGAAGACTATCGCCCCAGCGACTATCTCATCCCGAGGACCAGCCTCGACTTCCGCCTGTCGCCGGACGCGACGCGCGTCATCGCGCTGCTCACCATCGAACGGCGCGAGGGCGTCGGGCCGACGGCGCCGCTGGTACTCGACGGCGATGGGCTGACGCTGCTTGGCGTAGCGATAGACGGGCAGGCGCTCGCTGCCGGCGACTACGAGGCGACGCCGGACCGGCTGACGATCCTGAAGCCGCCGGCGGCACAGCGTTTCGAGCTTCGTCTGGAGACCGAGATCGCGCCGTCGCGCAACGAAGCGCTGATGGGCCTCTATCGCTCCAACAACGTCTATTGCACGCAATGCGAGGCCGAGGGCTTTCGCCGCATCACCTATTTCCTTGATCGTCCTGATATCCTGTCCGTCTACACGGTGCGCGTCGAAGCCCCGCATAACGAGGCGCCGCTGCTGCTCTCCAACGGCAATCCCGTCGAGCGCGGCGCGCTCGCCAACGGCCGGCACTATGCGGTCTGGCACGACCCCTTCCCCAAACCCTCCTACCTCTTCGCCCTGGTGGCGGGCGCACTCGGCAAGGTGGCGGGCAGCTTCACCACAATGTCCGGCCGGGAGGTCGAGCTCGGCATCTATGTTGAGCCCGGCAAGGAACGGCTTGCCGGCTATGCGATGGACGCGCTGAAGCGCTCGATGAAATGGGACGAGGACGCTTTCGGCCGCGAATACGACCTCGACGTCTTCAACATCGTCGCCGTGTCCGACTTCAACATGGGCGCGATGGAGAACAAGGGCCTCAACGTCTTCAACGACAAATATGTGCTGGCCGACGAGGAGACCGCGACGGATGCCGACTTCGCCAATATCGAGGCGATTATCGCGCATGAATATTTCCACAATTGGACAGGCAACAGAATCACTTGCCGAGACTGGTTCCAGCTCTGCCTGAAGGAAGGGCTGACGGTTTACCGCGACCACGAATTCTCCGCCGACCAGCGCTCGCGGGCGGTGAAGCGCATCGCCGAGGTGCGCACATTGCGCGCGCATCAGTTCCCGGAGGACCAGGGGCCGCTGGCGCATCCGGTCAGGCCGCGCCGCTACCGTGAGATCAACAATTTCTACACGGCGACCGTCTACGAGAAGGGCTCGGAAGTCGTGCGCATGATCCGCACCATCCTCGGGCCGGAGACCTTCCGTGCCGGCATGGACCTCTATTTCGAGCGGCATGACGGCCAGGCCGCGACGATCGAGGATTTCCTCAAAGTGTTCGAGGACGTCTCGGGACGGGATCTCGCGCAATTCGCGCTCTGGTATCATCAGGCCGGCACGCCGAACCTGACGGTGAGCTCCACGTATAATGCGGCGGCCAGGGAGTTCACGCTGGAGATCGAGCAGTCGGTGCCGCCGACGCCGTCGGAGAGCCGCAAGCGGCTGATGCATATCCCCCTGGCATTCGGACTTGTCGGCGGCGACGGCAAGCCTGTCACATGGACGGCCGTCGAGGGCGCGACGGTGGATGATGGCGTCATCCATATCCGCAAGCGCCGGCACACGGTGCGCTTCTCCGGCGTTTCGGAACGGCCTTCGGTGTCGCTCAATCGCGGCTTCTCGGCGCCAATCACGCTTTCGGTGCAGCAGAAGGCCGACGATCAGTTCTTCCTCGCCGCGCATGACTCCGACCCCTTCTCGCGCTGGCAGGCGTTCAACACGCTTTTGACCGACGCGCTGATCGCCGCCTTTCGCCAGTTGCTCGGCGGCAAGGAGCCGGTCTTCGCGGCACCGTTGGCTGAGCTTGCGGGCAGGATCGCCGGCGACCAGGCGCTGGAGCCGGCTTACCGGGCACTGGCGCTGGCGCTGCCCGGCGAATCCGACATCGCCCGCGACATCGGCAGGGGCATCGACCCCGACGCCATCTTCGCCGCGCGCGAGGCGCTGGCGCGCATCATCGCCGAGACAAATCGCGATGCCTTCTCCGCTCTCTATGACAGCCTCGCCGACAAGGGCCCGTTCAGCCCGGACGCGGCAAGCGCCGGGCGCAGGGCGCTCCGCAACATCCTGCTCGATTATCTTTCGCTGCTGCCGGATGGCGCCGCCCTCGCCGCGCGGCACTTCAATACCGCCACCAACATGACAGACCGCGCGGCGGCGCTGGCCGTGCTGGCGCATCGTCATTCGGGCACGGCCGAGGCCGAAGAGGCGCTGGCGGCCTTCGAGGCCCGCTATCGCGGCGACGCGCTGGTGCTCGACAAATGGTTCCAGATCCAGGCCGGCGTGCCCGGTGCACAGACCGTCGACAAGGTGCGCGCGCTGATGCAGCACCCTGCCTTCTCAATCGCCAATCCAAACCGGGTGCGTTCGCTGATCGGCACCTTCTCCAGCGCCAATCAGACCGGCTTCCACCGCCCCGACGGCGAAGGCTACCGCCTGTTCGCCGAGACGGTGCTGGAGGTCGAGAAGCGCAACCCGCAAGTGGCGGCGCGGCTGGCGACGGCGCTGCGCTCCTGGCGCTCACTGGAGCCCGGACGCCAGGCCAAGGCCAAGGAGGCGCTGCTCGATATGGCGAAGGTAGAGAACCTGTCGGCTGATTTGCGGGATATCGTGGAGCGGACGCTGGCGTAGCGCCCTCTCCTTCCCCCCATGTGGGGGAAGGTGTCGCCGAAGGCGACGGATGAGGGGTGCTCCAGATGCCACCAGCGTCTCACTCCGCTGGAACACCCCTCATCCGTCTCGGCGCTGACGCGCCGATCCACCTTCTCCCACAAGGAGGGCTTTGCACAGAATCGGATCAGTGATTCCATGCGGATATCCGGCAAG
>SAJS01000034.1 GCA_004017535.1 Mesorhizobium sp. | reverse complement strand
CGCCTGGCGGCGGGCTTTTCGGTGTCCGGTCAGATCAGGTCGGAGTGGAAGATGGTGTTGCGACGATGCTGCTCAGCTTTTCGCGCCTGACCAGAACAGGCTTTTCATAGGTCTTCTTCACGGTAACCCCTTTCAAGGCTTCGTAGGTCCGCTTGTGCAACTTTTTAAAGCTGGCTAGGCCCATAAGCTGTAGCACATTAGCAACACTTAACGGACGTTCCGCAGTGCTTACGGCGTTAAACGTCACTGTCCCGTTTCGGGACTTGCATCCGTCTTGCTATGAAGAGATTGCCGGTGTCCTCCCGCCGGTCCTGATCGGGGATCAGGTTTAAATCTCGCCGGGCCTGTGGGCTTTGGGCATCGGGGTTAGGCCCGGCGAGTTTTCTTTTCCCACCGTTATGCCGACACCGTTATGCCCGCTGGCGGGCGCTCCGCCTTCACTCCGCGGCCTGCAGCTGCTTCCTGCGCGCCGGCTGGCGGCGGCGGTGGGCGGGCTTGAGCGTGACGGCCGTCGTTTTGGAAAGCGCTCCGGTCACCGCGTCGATCATACCGAAGGCGACGAAGTCGGCGTTGAGAGTGCTGGCCAGTTCTGCCGCGGCCCCGACGTCGCCATTGCCGACTTCCGACCAGAAAACGATGCCGACCCGAAGCTTCGCCTTGATGCGCTTCAGCCGACGAACCATGAAGCGCGCGTGCCGGGTGGATTGGCGGTTGAGGAAGCCGATCACGACGGCATCGATGCCTTCGAGGTCGAGACGGCGGATCGCCAATGGTTCGAGCTCGGTAAAGCTCGCCTTCGACACCGAAGCGCCCTGCACTTCCAGCACTTGCGCCAGCATCGCGGCGGCGGCGTCGTCGAGCTCGCCGCGCCCGCCGGCGCAGAGCACTGCGATGCCCGAGCCGTCGGGCAGATCGACCTCCTCCTCCACCCCCTCCTCGGCAGGCTTGGCTTCGCCAGGGTTTTTCTCGCTAGCCTTGTTTTTCTCGCCAGCCTTGCTGTCGGCTGCCTTCTCATCGGCAGCGGCCGCCTGCTCGCTCTCTTCCTCCTCGGCCTCCTGCTGGGCGCTGTCGTCGAGATTGGCGACCAGCGTCATGGCGCTGTCGGCGAGCTGCCGGCGCTGCGCGTCATCCATGACGCCGCGCTCCCGGTCCTGCTCGCCGAGCAGCAGCGCGGGTATCGCCACCTTGCCGTAGAATTCGAACAGATACTTGTCCTCCAGCATCTCCTCGGCATGGTCGGTCGCCTCGTCCGGGTCGCCGGCCAGGAGCCGCTGGTAGAGCCTGGCATGCGGCTCCAGCACCGGCTCGTTGCCGAACAGGACGTCGAGGAACTCGAACTGCGGCACGTGCCGGCCGAGCACCACCAGGCAGACGGTGAGCGGCGTCGACAGCACCAGGCCGATCGGCCCCCACAGCCAGGTCCAGAAGATCGCCGCCACGATGATGGCCAAGGGCGACAGCCCGGTGTGCGAGCCGTAGAGCCACGGCTCGATGACATTGCCGGTGACGAGCTCCACGACGATGAAAAGCGCGGCGGTCCACAACAGCAGCGACCAGCCGGGCGCCACGGCCAAGGCCAGGAACAGCGGCAGCAGCGCGCCGATGATCGGGCCGATATAGGGCACGAAGCGCAGCGCCAGCGCCAGCAGGCCCCAAAGCAGCGCGTTCGGGATGCCGAGCACCCAGAGCCCGATGGTGATGGGCACGGCGTAGATGATGTTGACCACCAGTTGCATCAGCAGATACTGGCCGACGCGCTTGCCGGCATCCTGCAGCGCCTGCGTGGTGCGGTGGAGGTCGCCATAGCCGACCAGCCGGATGAAGCGGTCGCGCAGGTCCTCGCGCTCCATCAGCATGAAGATGACGACGATGATGACGAGGCCGGCGGAGCCGAGCGGGCTGATCAGCGGCCCGATCAGGTTCTGCAGCACCTCGAGCGGCTTTTCATGCGAGACGACCTCGACCGGGATCGGCTCGCGCTTCGGCGCCTGGGCGGCCGAGGGCAGCTGCGGCTCCTGGCGATCGATCTCCTGCCCGACGCGCTCGATGACGCCGCCGAGGCGCGAGATGATGCCGCCGCCGAGGCCGTTTTCCTTCAGCGCGCGGACCTTGGTCAGGATGTTGATCTGGTAGAGGGGGATGTTCTGCGCGAGGTCGCTGACCTGGGTGGCGACGACGAAGGAGAACAGTGAAAGCGCTGCGAAGGCGCCGGCGACGCTGGCGATGACCGCCGCGATGCGCGGAACCCCCGCGCGCTTCAGCGAGGACACGACAGGCGCTATCGCGAAGGTCAACAGCAGCGCGACGGCGATCGGCAGGAACACCTCGCGCCCGAAATAGAGCGCCGCGACCGTGACGACCACGCTCGCCACCGTGGGCAGCGCCGTGCGCGGATGGCCCCTGGACGCGGCGAGCAGGCCCTCCAGCCTCGGCTCCGACGCCCCGTTCCCGCGATTGGCCGCCACCATCGAGCCTCCATGCCGTCCGTCCGGGCAATGATCCCAGATACTTCGCCGGCGTGCAACGCGCCGAAGCCCGGTCGGTTGCAGTTGCTCTAATAACTATCCCGGCTCATGAGGTTGCGGGGACGACGCGATGTGTCGGATCCGCTCCCTTGCATCCTGCCGATGCGCAGGCCGGGCCCAGCAACCGGGCAGCGGGCCGGGAACATGGACCGCCCGAAATCGTTGTTTTGCCGAAGGGGCCTTGAAACTCAAGGAGGCAGCGATGAAAAAGCTTCTGCTTGCTTCGATGATTGCCATCGCCTCGGCGTTCGCGATCGCGCCGGCCAGCGCCGGCGGCGTGCAGCTCGGTATCGGCATCGGTCCGGGCTATGACGATGGCTATTACAACGACTATGGCGGCTATTACCCGCACCGCTACTATCGCCATGTCTACAATGACGACTATTACGACAATGGCGGCTATGTGGTGCGCTACCACAACCGCTATCACCGCCATCATTGCCGCACCGAGCTGATAACCCACTGGCGCCATCACCACCGCGTGACGGAAGAAGTGCGCGTGTGCGGTAACGGCGGCTACTACAACAACTACTAGCAGGCGACACAAGAGGCCTGGATTATTGCGCGGGGCGGCCCTGCCGTCCCGCGCAATCTCGTGTCAGTCACCTTAAAGGGACGCTTGCATTACCGGCCTGATTACTCGGCACTTCTGATCTCTTGCTGATGCTGCTGGCCCAACGCGAGGGAATATTAGCAGTTGCGGGAACACCGGCCGCCTCAGGCGCGTTTATAGGGTGATCGACCTTCAGGAGGAGGTTGCCCCATGAAAAAGCTCATACTTGCTTCGGTGATCGCAGTCGCGTCGGCGGCGGCCACGGTAGCGCCGGCGGATGCGCACGGCTTCCTCGGTCTCGGTTTCGGGCCGTTCGGCGGCTATCCGTTCTACGGCGGTCCGATGTATGGCGGCCCGTTCTACGATTATGGCGGCCGCTACTACGGCCCGCGCTACTATGACGATTACTATCCCGGCTACGCGGTCCGCTATCCGCACCGGTACTATTACAGGCACTACTACGTGTATCACCACCGGCACCACCATAGGCACCACTACTGGCGCCACCACAGGCATCACCACGGGTACTATTACAGGTACTAACGGCAGCGATTAGCTGATCTCCCCCCTTGTGGGGGAGATGTCCGGCAGGACAGAGGGGGGCGCGAAGGATCGCGGCTTATCTGATGCTGGATTTGCTGCGGATTGTCTGCAAGGGCAGTGGCAGCCAAGGACCGAGACGCTAGCGGGACAGCGCCCCCCTCTGCCCTGCCGGGCATCTCCCCCACGAGGGGGGAGATTGGCAGTTCGTGCGCCTTGCAAATCCTCGCCAAAATGCCATCTAAATCATCGGTATCCAGGAGAATCACGTGACGCAGCGAAGCGGCAGCGCCGACCTGCCGCTGCATGGCGGGCGGGTCCCGAAATGGCTGGGCGAGCGCATGACGAAGCTCGGCGCGGTGCTGTGCGAGGCGATCATCCACCATTACGGCCGCGACGAGCTTTTGCGGCGGCTGGCGCATCCCTTCTGGTTCCAATCCTTCGGCGCCGTGATGGGCATGGACTGGCATTCCTCCGGCATCACCACTTCGGTCATCGGCGCGCTGAAGCGCGGGCTGAACCCGCTCGCGGGCGAGCTCGGCATCCATGTCTGCGGCGGGCGCGGCGCGCATTCGCGCAAGACGCCGGGCGAATTGCTGACGATCGGCGAGCGCGTCGGTCTGGATGGCGAGGCTCTCGCCACCGCCAGCCGGCTGGTGGCCAAGGTGGACAGCGCCGCCGTGCAGGACGGCTATGACCTCTATCTGCATGGCTTCATCGTCACCGATGATGGGCGCTGGGTGGTGGTGCAGCAGGGCATGAACGGCGACGCCCGCCAGGCGCGCCGCTACCACTGGCTGTCGGAAGGCTTGACCAGCTTCGTCGACCAGCCGCATGCCGCGATCGAGGGCGAGCGCCAGGGCGAGATCATCAACCTCACCGACCACCGCGCCGAAAAGGCGCGCGGCGGCCAGGTCGAGCTGCTCAAGACCATGAGCCCGGAAAAGATCCTGAGCGAGCTTGCCGTGCTGGCACCGCAACCCGAGCCCGAACCCGCCGCGCAGCCGCTGCTGCCCAACCTCATCATGCCCGCGCATCACGACGTGCGAGAGAGCGACATCGTCATGCGCCGCCTGCACGGCAACATCGCCTCGGCCATCGAAAGCGGCCCGAAGGATTTCCCCGAGCTGCTGCTCGTCCCCGGCGTCGGCCCGCGCACGGTGCGGGCGCTCGCCATGGTCTCGGAGGTGGTGCACGGCGCGCCCTACCGCTTCTCCGACCCGGCGCGCTTCTCGCTCGCCCACGGCGGCAAGGACCGCCACCCCTTCCCCGTGCCGCTGAAGGTCTATGACGAGACGATCTCGGTGCTGAAATCGGCGGTGGGGAAGGCAAAGCTCGGACGGAGCGAGGAGCTGGAGGCGCTGAGAAGGCTGGACGGGGAGTCACGCCGGATGGAGAGGTATGTGACGGGGCCGAGCTTGAAGGAGATTGTGGCGGGTGAGATGGACCAGTCGCATTTGCTGGGGGGACGGAGTGTGTTTGGGTGGGAGCCACCACCTGACAGTGAGTCAAGGCCTGCGAAGAAAGGCGCTTGAGGCGTCGCGTTGAAACGCTCTGGCAAAGACTTGTCGGTCGGCGCTGCCCCATTGCCCTGCCGGGCATTTCTCCCCGTATAGTGACGGGGAGAAAGAGGCTGTCATCGATGCTTTCGCCAATCGCCAACGTCACGGAATTGGCGCCGGCGTTGCGGCTGTCCTCTTCTCCCCGTTCACGGGGAGAAGGTGCCGGCAGGCGGATGGGAGGCGGCGCCGGCATCCGCGACTGGCGACCCTTCCCTTCATTTCTTCCGCTCGATCAGTCGCATGTCGATCTCAGGCTCTACATAGTGAATCAGTCCCGCCTTTTCGGACAGGACCATGATCCCTCGTCCCAGATAGCCAAGGACTTCCCTGGAATACTCCTCGGAATATTCATCGGTATCCATGGAGCAGACCACGACGCCTTCATTTCCTTCCCAGACGATGATTTTGTCCCCAAGTCGGGCAAGTGTTCCATCGGGGTATTTCATTGGCTGCTCGAAGCCTTCAGTCCCATCACTATCAACCAACGCCTAACATCCAGGCGGTGTGCCTCATGTCTTCACTGATTTCCAGCCCGTTGAGGTCCCGGTAAACAAACTGGGCGAGCACGACGGACGATGTCTCGAGTTCCTTGGACTTAAATGACAACCCCAAGTAATCCGCCACATCCTTTCGGCGCAGTTTCCACGCATACGTGGCGCAGAGGATGATGTGGTTGACATTGTAGTCGCCGCTTTTCAGTCGAGCGACCGTCTCTTCCAAAGCCTGGTCCTGCTTGCCTTCTTCCCAGAGGACTTCGCATTCATATGCGTGCCGTTGGGCGGGTTTAGCGCTGTAGGTCTCATCCAGGAACTTCCGCAATTCGGCGAACTTTTTTTCGCGCAGAAGCGTCAGGTGTGTTTTTACATTCCTCTTTATGGCCTTCAGAATTTCGTCATCACCGTCATCCATCGGGCTCCTCCTTTATTTGCCCAATCTATTGGATTTCATCCGCGCTGCCATAGCTGAAGCACCATGGCGATGAGAAAGATTTCGAGAATGCTTTCTGGCTGGTTGCGAATTTTGAAATCTATGTGGCGTCTCGTGCCCTCACCCTGCCTTCCGCCCCATCATCCCATAGTGCACTGCCAGCAGATCCAGCCCGACCTTCAGCAGCTTCACCACCACATCCCTTCCCTCTCCGCTGCGCTCCGCGATGGCCTTCACCGACTGGCCTTCGAGGCAGGTCTTGCGCACCACCTCCGCCACCTCCCAATGGGCGAGCGCGGCCGCCGCATGCGCATGCGTGCGGCCGGCTGAGAGGACGCGGTCGGGGACGCCGCCGCCCATGCGGCTGGCGTCGACGCGCTCGCTCCAGGATTGCGGCTGCAGGCCGTGGCGGGCGGCGCGCTCGAAATCGTCGCGAAAACGCTGGCCGGCCTCGCGCTGCTGGCGGGTCAGCGAGGTGATACCGGTGAGCGGATCGACATTGCGCAGGCGCACGATGCCGCCGGTGGAGGTGTAGCCGCCATTCGAGACTTCGTAGACGCGGCGCGCCTCCGCCGTGCCGGCGGTGAGCCGCTGGCGGCCGAAGGCGTCCTGCTTCAGCGCGAAGTCGTGGCCGACCTCGCGGCGGATGCGCACCTGCTCGGCCTCGCCCTTGGGGAGTTTTGGCGGCTGGGGTTTTTTGGCGGTTTTGCGGGGCATGGGCGGAGCTCCTTGTGATAGGTAAGAATTAGGAAAGGCCGGCGCGCGGCCCCCCTCTCTGTCCTGCCGGACATCTCCCCCTCAAGGGGGGAGATTGACAGCTTCAGCGCGGCGCTTCTCCTGCGACGCAGGCGATTGGCCAAACCGGCGGCGAGACTGATCTCCCCCCTTGAGGGGGAGATGGCCGGCAGGCCAGAGAGGGGGGCCTCGCGCCGACCTCACGATCATCGTCGGCGGTGCTCCGCCTCTCCGTCGCGGCTTCGCCGCGCCACTAGCCGGGGCGAGCCACGGGTCTCGCCCGTCCTTCGGACCCCCCGCGCAGCGGGGGCGAGGAACCCGCGCTTAATTGCCCTCCCCGCTTCGCCGTCAGCTCCCGCATCAATCTTCGCTCCCGCACCTCGATGGAAAGCTGCGCGCTCGAGGGGCAGAACTGGGCGTTGGCCATCTTGGCCTCGCCGCGGATGAAGCGCCGGATCGCGGCCTCGACGTCTTGAAGCTCGGCATCCTGCACGGCGGCCAGATAGCCGCGCAGCTGCATTTCGGCGTCAGCCAGCGCGGATTGCGGGAAGCAGGAAAACATCGCGGCCAGCGCCTTCGCCGCCTGCTGCAATTCGGCTGCGGTCATTGATCTCCTCGATGATTGCGTTGGCGGCATCGACATGGGTCTTGCGCTGCTGCCATTTCTGTTCGGACCGTTGCCCTGAAGGCGCTTTTCCATTCCTGTCCCGCGAAGCGCGGGAAGAAAACGCCGGAGCGTTTTCTCCCGTTGGATCGATGGCTTGTGGACTCTGGGAGTCTGGACTCTGGGGCTTATCGCTCGCCTTATCCCCGGCCCTCGCCCGCCGCTTATCCGAGGGCGAAAAAGCCCTTTCCTTCGAAAGGCTTGGATTGCCGCCCTTCAAGCCGTTCTTGCGCGCCGCGCGCGCCTTGCGGGCGTCGGCGATCATGCGCCTGGAATAGATGCGGCCGTGGCGGTCGCGCGAGAAGACGCGGTTGCCTTCCAGTTCGGAAAGCAGCGCGCCAAGCTCCGTCTCCGCGCAGCCGGCAAGGCGGGCAAGGGCCGCTTCCTCCAGCCCCTTGCCGGCGATCGCGACATAGCCGATGGGCTCGTGCGCGGCGGCAATGCACAGCATCCGCATCCACAGGCCTTGCGCCGCCAGCGAACACAGCCGCAGGTTCGGATCGGACTCCCAGTCCGACCAGAAGAATTTCGACCAGATCGTGCCGCTCATGGGATTGCCTGATGAGAAGCGGGGCGGCGGGGATTAGCCGCCCTCACATACCCCTCCCGCGATGGCCGTGGAACCTGGCGTGGTGATGCACGCAGTAGGAGCGCGTGGCCGATGTCGGCAGGCCGCAGCAAAGCATGTCCGGCCCCGGCCGCGCGCCGAGCGGATCGGCGTCGGCATCCTCGCGCAGCGCGAGATCGAGCGGGGCGCGGCAGCGGCCGAACAGGCAGTCGAGGAAGCGCATCGCCGCGACATGCGGCTGGCGGCCGGGGTTTTTCGCGGGCGGCGGCGCCGGCAGCTTGTAGAGATGCGCTTCGGATTTCTGGCGCTCGCCGGGCGCAAGCCAGGCCGGCGGCAAGGTGCGCGCCGGCTTGCGGGGTTTGGGTTTTTTGGGCTTGGAGGTGCGAGTGGTGGTTTGCACCTGCGTGGGGTTGCCTACGACTGATACGTCGGCGGGACAGCACCCCTCTCTGTCCTGCCGGACATCTCCCCCGCAAGGGGGGAGATTGGCAGCTTCGCCGCCGGCGCCTTCCACGAACTCGGCGAACCTGGAAAGCGCGGCCGGCTCGGAGAGCGTTACCCCTCCGATCGCTGTCCTGCCCCGCCGACCTGGACGATCCGGCCGAGCATGTTTCCTCGGTCTGCCGCCGGCGCGGCCGCCCTTCGGGTTGGCGAAGCCGATAGCGCGCAAGCCGGCGTTGCGGTGGACGATGCCGATGATGGCGTTGCGCGAGACCGGGGCGCCGCGCAGCGCGCTGAAGCGGCCGGCGATGCGCGAGGCCGAGAGCCCCTCCTTCAGCCAGGCTGCGATCTCGTCGATTTCCTTTTCGGTGTAGGCGGCTGCCATCTTCTCATTCCGTCGATTGGTAGGGGGCGTGGGCTTGGGAAGCGCCGGGCTGAAGCCCAAGCGCCTGGGTTCGGCCGCGAGGCCGTCGGTGGGGCTCGGAAAAGGGTCGGGATCAGGCGGGGCGCGCGGCCCCTTCCAGCTCGCGGAGCCTGGCTTCAGCCGCCGCCCGCGTCAGGCCCGACACAGCCCGGCCCGACGCGCGCTCGAACAGGATGACGGTGCCGTCCTCGGTGCGGATGCAGCTTATGCCGGGATTGGGGGCCGGAGCCGGGGGAGGAGCGGCTCCGGCCGTTCCGGTGAACCGGGGTGCGGGCGGTTCGACCGGATCCGGGGCAAGCGCCCCGGAATGCGCCCGGACCGGGGAGGAAGACGGTCCGGACGATTGGAATTCCAAAGGTGATGGGAGCGCGTTCATGCCGCCTCCCCTTGCATGGCGGCCGCGCGTTGCATGGCGGCGGCGCGGCCGGCCAGCCATTCGTAGCTGACGCCGGCGATGCCAAGCCGGCGGCTCGCCGCCACCACATGCGGCCAGTGCTGCGGCGCGATGCGGCCGCGCCGGCGCATCTGGCGCGCCGCCTCGTAGCCGCAGCCGACATCGGCGGCGAAAGCGCCGATGCTGCCCCAGCGGTCGATAAGCCCCGAGATGCTCGTGGGCAGTCCCGGGACAGGCTGCGCCGGAATCACCGGTAATGGGGAAATGCTTGCGGGATGCTCATTCATGCGCTAAGCGTACGTTATGTACGAATGACGCGCAAGCGAAATCGTACAGTTTAGACGATAAATTTCAGGCATTTTGTACGATGATGGATTCACGGCACAGATTGCAGCAGGCGCGCGCCCAGGCCGGCTATGCCTCGCCCAGCGATGCCGCGCGGGCGCTGCGCGACATCAACAAGAACACCCTCATCAGCCATGAGAACGGCAACCGACCGCTGTCGCGCAAAGCCGCCGAGAAATACGGCCGGCTGTTCGGCGTCGACCCCGGCTGGCTGCTGTTCAATGGAGACAGCGCGGAAGCAGCGCCGGTCAGCCTCACCTCAGCGCCCGTCACCGTCGACGTGCCGATCGTGTCATGGATCAGCGCAGGCGAGCTCGGCAGCCAGGACAGCGTCGTCAACCTCTCCGAATATCCGACGATCCCCACCGCCGACCTCGAGGAGGGCGAATGGATCGCGCTGCGCGTCGACGGGCCGTCGATGAACAAGATCTCGCCGCCGGATTCGATCATCTTCGTCAATTTGCGCGACAAGCGGCTGGTGACCAATGGCTGCTATGTGATCTCGGACGAGACGGGACGGGCCACCTACAAACGCTACCGCCCGAACGACAACCCGCCGTTCCAGCCGGCTTCCTACCTGGATATCCCCCCGCCGGAACTGGAGGGCGCGATCACCATCATCGGCAGGGTGAGAAGGTCGATCATCGATATGTGAGGGTGGATTCCCTCGACAGGAGACCGATTTCGGCGGTCGCTACAATTTCTGCTTGCATTTTGGAACAAAGACAGAACTATATATAGGAATTGCAGCCGCGGTCGCGGCAACTCCGGGGGGAGGTTCAAACCATGTCTCGCCGTGCCGGCGCGGCCTCGCGCATATTCCTTGCCGTGCTCTCACATGGGCTGGCGTTGGCGGGGGTGACGGTGCTCGAGGCCATGGCCACGCCTGTGCCCGCCGTTGCAGGGAACTATACCCTTTGCTTCGGCGACGAAAGCGGCGGTCAGGGCAGTGACCAAAAGGAAGCGAATGTCGACCAGGCCGCGGTCGATCAGCGGATCGCTGCCTGCACGGCGATCGCCGAAGACGTTACGCAGGCGCAGCGCCAGCGGATCAAGGCCTATTTCTATCGGGGCTCCGCCCGGGACGACAGGGAGGATTGGGACGGTGCGATTGCCGATTACAGCCGGGCCATCGCGCTCGATCCAAAGGCGACCTCGGCGCTGTTCAACCGCGGCACGGACTGGTCCAACAAGGGCGATTACGACCGCGCGATCGCGGACTTCAACATCGTGATCAGCCTCGAACCGTCCGCCAGCGACGCCTATTCCAGCCGCGGCTCGGCCTTCCTTCGCAAGGGCAAGATCGACGCGGCCATGCTCGATTTCCAGCAGGCGATCGAGGCCGACCCGCAAAACGGCGACGCCCATACGGGCCTCGGCACCGCCTGGAGCAAGACCGGCGAACGCGACAAGGCGATTGCGGAATATGACAAGGCTATCCGCATCGATCCGGCCGATTTCATTGCGCTGGTCAATCGCGGCCTCGCCTACGCCGCCAAGGACGAGTTCGATCGCGCCATTGCCGATTACGACGCAGCGCTGGCCGTGGACCCCGGGAGCGCCGAGGCCTATGCCAACCGCAGCGCCGCCTGGATCGGCAAGAACGACTGGGCGCGCGCGATTGCCGATGCCAACAAGGCAATCGAGCTCGACGCCGGGATGGTCGATGGCTACTACGCCCGGGCAGTGGCCTGGGCGAGCAAGGACAACGACGATCGCGCCATTGCCGATTTCGACAAGGCGATCGCGCTCGATGCAACCGATGCCAGGGCGTGGCTCGGCCGGTCGCTGATGCGATCACGCAAAGGCGACAGCGCCGGCGCGGCCGCCGACTGCCGCAAGGCCATCGCGCTTGATCCGAAGAAGACAGGCAGTTGCGATGCGGGGCCGGCCGACGCCGAGATGCCTGCGGCGGAAACGGCGTCCAAGCCGGATCTTTCCTCTTTGACCAAGCAGTTGGAGGCCACCGGCAGACAGGTCCGTTCCAAGGAAGCTGCCGCGCAAATCCGGGATGCATTGAAGCAGCAGGTCTCCGGCGACGTGCCGGGCGCGATCGCTTCCTTCGGCTATGCCATCTCACTCGATCCCGACAATGCCGAGGCCTATTACGACCGGGCGGTCGCCGCGGCATCGCAAGGAGACGATGCCCTTGCCGCGAGCGACTGCCGGCGCGCTGTCGAACTCGACCCGCAACGCGCCGGCGCGTGCGCGCCGCTCATTGCTGGCCAGCCAACTGTTCAGGTCGCCGAGACACAGGATCAGGCTGCCCAGGATCAGGCCGCCGCCAGGATACTGGTCGAACGCGCAGGGGCGCGTCTGGCAAAATACGGCGTCGATGGCGCGCTGCTCGATTTCGACAAGGCAATCAGCCTCGATCCCAAAAATGCCGACGCCTATCTCGGCCGCAGCCGCGCCAGGACGCTAAAGGGCGACCAGGACGGCGCGGCGGCCGATTGCCGGCGCGCCGTGGAGCTGGATCCCGCTCGATCGGGAAGCTGCGACCAGCAGGCTGCCGGCGATGAGGGCAATGCCGCGCCGGCGCAGGCGCCAGACGTGGGGCAGCCGAAGCTGGCCGGCGCCGCTTCGGTCCCGCAAACGATACATCCGAATTTGACGGCCATAGACGACACGCTGGCCGCAAAGACCTTGGAGACAAAAGACCAGCGCGCGCTGCAAGCGATCCTCGGCGGCGATGCCTGGCTGGACATGGGCAAATACGACAAGGCGATCGGTTCCTATGACGTGGTGATCGCGCTCGAACCCGACAACCGCTTCGGCTATTTCGGCCGCGGCAGGGCCAGGGCCGCCACACGCGACTACGGCCAGGCGATCGCCGACTTCGACAGGGTCATTCAACTCGCCCCCAATTTTGCCGCGGCATATTTTCGCCGCGGCCTCGCCAAGGTGACATCAGGCGATGTCGATGGCGCCCTTGCCGACTGCGACAGAGCTGCCACGCTCGATCCGAAGGCGCGTGACGCCCATTACTGCAGGGGCATGGCCTGGCACGCCAAAGGCGACGCCGGACGCGCGATCGCAGCCTATTCGGTGGCGATCGGAATCGATGCGAAGGACGATGCCATCTACTATGCCCGCGGCATGGCTCGCGCCGACAGCAAGGACTATGCCGGCGCCATCGCCGATTTCGACCAGGCGCTCAAGCTCGATCCCGGCAATGGAGACTATGCCGTCGCCCGTAAGGCAGCGGTAGCGGCGAAAGGCGAAAACGAAGCGGCGGCGGCCGAAACCGCTCCGAATCCGGTGGCCTTGGCGGCGGCGCTCGAGCGCGGCGACACGTTCTACAGGAAACGCAAATACGATCGCGCCGCCACTGAGTACAGCCGTGCCGTGGCCCTTGCGCCAAACGAACCGTCGAACTATTCGGCGCGCGCCAGGGCGCGCATGCAACAGGGCGACTATGACGGGGCCTTGGCGGATGTCAACCGAGCGCTCGAGATCGATCCATCCTACATCACGGCCTACCATGCCCGCGCTCTTATACTGACAAAGAAGCGCGAGCCGGAAAAAGCCATCGCCGATTACAACCGTGCGATCGAAATGAAGCCGGACTTTGCCCCGCTTTATTTCGGGCGCGGCAGCACCTGGTACTCTATCGGCGACTTCGATCGCGCCGCCGCCGATCTCGACCGGGCTCTTAGGCTCGATCCTAAATCCGACATGGCCCGGCAAGGTCGTAAATTGGCGATGGCTGCCAAGAAGAAGGCGCTTGCCTCGAAGACGTCAGGCAAGCTCGCCAGTCAAGCCGGCAAGCAGACGCCCGCGCCCCAAGCGTTGACCAGAGCCTACATTAACGCCGAGGTTCAGAAGCAGGACTCGCAGATATTGAAAGCAATCGCCGAGGAGTTCCCGGACGACTACAACGCACTGCTCGACGACGTCATGGTCGTGGCCCGCTTGGGAGGCAAGCAGGCGGTGGAGAGCACCAGCCGGGTTGCTGTCGCCAAACTGCGGCGCAGGTATGCGCCGCTTTTGCCTTCCGCTCCAGACAACGAAGCTTCGCAGGCGCTCTCGGCCCAGCTTGCCATGATCAACTACCTGATGGCGCGGCAAACGCCAGCCACCTGCGACAATTACCTGCGCCTCGGGCCGGATGCCGTCAGCGCGCCCGACAACGAATTTCTGGTGCATCTGGACCGGATCGGCGCGACGCTGTTTCGCGCTTTTGGCGCCGCCAAAAGAAGCGGTCTGGCGGCTGCGGAACCCGAGGATCAGGACTGGTCGCTCGTCGCCGAGGCCTTTGCCAAAAGCGGCGGCACGCCGACCGAGATGGAGGCCATAGCGAACGCCAATCAGGCTTCCGCGGGTCTGTGCCCGGCAACGGCGAAATTGTTTGCAGCGGCCCTTTCGCTGCCGGGCGCGGCTGGACGACATGTCAAAACTGCCCTGCTCTACGCCATCGTGAAGAATTAGGCGAGCCGCAGCGATGCCGAACTTACAGTCTGCATAAAGAACAAAAAAAGAACTTTCCCGACTTGTACTTGCGTTGAAAATCCCGTTAGATCACGGCTGGGTGAAGCTGGGGTCCCGCTAGCGGGAGGGGGTCATGAACAAATCGGTCAGGGAAAATTTGATTTTCATTGTGGTGGCGCATACCTGCTTCCTGGCGCAGCCAGCGATCGTGCATGCTGAGGATACGGACTATCATCCGCAAAATTTTACCCAGCCTCTGAGCGCCGCCAGAGGCACAATCACTCCGGCTGGCGGCGGCGCCATCTACCTGAAGCCGGAGGACCGCTGCAATCTGGTGGTGAAGGAATTTGGCTGGGACCGTGACCAGTGCTCGACGATCGATCAGCTGATCTTCGGATTCACGCCGGAGATCGATAACCTCACGGTCGAAAAGCCGGTGTCGGACGGCTATGTCAGCCTCGCTGACTGGGATAATGCGGACCGCAGCGAGGAGATCGGCTCGATCGAGGAGAGCTTCAAAGACTCGGTGAAAGCGCAGTCGCAGCGACTTGGACAGGACATCCGGTTCGACGGCTGGCTGGTCTACCCGCGGGTCGATAAGGGCAAGAACATCCTCTACTACGCCAACATTCTGAACTGGGCCGGCGACAGGACGATCAACATCTCGGTCTCGATCTTCGATCGGCAGGGCTATATCCCGATCAAGATCGTGCCGGTGAACGGCAACATGACCAGCGATGCGGTGCAGAAGATCGTCGAAGCCTCGGCCGCCGCCTACAAGCCACAGGCAGGCTCTTCCTATTTCGAATTCTCCAGCGGCGACAAGGTGGCGGGCTATGGCGCGCTCGGCGTGCTGGCGACGATGCTCGGCGTCAAATACGGCAAGGCCGCCGGCGCCGGGCTGATCGCGCTGGCGCTGCTGGTGCTGAAGAAGGGTGCCTTCATCCTGCTCTTGCCGCTGGTATGGCTGAGAAGGCTGTTCAACAGGAAGAAGGCTGATAGCTGATTGGTGTCCAATGTCTTCCACTTCTGAGACTGCACCAGCGGCTCCCAGTCGGTCAGTCGCCATTCGCCGACGTGGACCAGCACGGTGGCGCAATGGTCTGGGTCGCGTGTTCTCGTTGGTGATCTTGACCCTTGTCCTTATCAGGGCGATTAACTTTGGCCTTGGCAAGGCGTCCTGGCTATGGATCTTTATTCTGGCGACTGGCTGGGAAGCTGCCTTGCTCTTAACGCATTACTGTCTGCAGACCTCAACTGCGCGGACCACCTGGCGGGCCTACCGCCACAAAACCCCATTGCTCAAGTTCGGCCTGCTCGTCGCAAGCGTTCTCATCCTGTCATCTGCAACCGCGATTGCGTTTATGTTTGGTCGCTATCTCTTCTAAGCGCCCAGAAACTCGTTCGTGAAATACGCCGCCAGATCCGGCTTCTCCTTCAGCGCCTTGCCGTTGCCATCGAGCAATATCCTCGAGGCGAACAGATAGCCGCCCATCGCTTCCATCTTGGCCTTGTCCATGGTGCCGATGGCGCCGGCCGCACTTTTCAGGAAATGGCCGTCGTTCAGCGCCTTCAGCGAGGCATCGATCAGCGCTGGGTTGGTGAGCGTGTCCTTGTTGGCGGCAACCAGCAGCTCGCCAGCCTCCTTCGCGTGGTCGACCGCGAAGGCGTAGCCGGCCCGTGTCGCCTGGACGAAGGCGGCGGCGGCCTTCGGATTGGCCGCGAGGAAGGCGTTGCTGGAAACGATCAGCGTCGTGTGCTCGTCCGGCACGCCGTAATCGGCGTAGCGGAAGCTGCGCTGCTTCAAGCCTTTCAGCTCGGCCTCGATGCCTTCCCAGGTCGAGACTTCCAGCGTGAAGTCGACCGCGCCATTGGCCAGCGCCTCGTAGGCCGAGGTGCCCAGCGTCACGGTGGAGAAATCGCCCTTGCCGCCGTCATGGCGGATGATGGTCCGCAACAGCGCGTTCTCCCAGGCGCTGCCGAAGCCGCCATAGCTCAGGCCGTCGAGATTCTTCGGGCTTTTGATGGCGGCACGGTCGGCGTTGAAGACGACGCGGCCGGTTTCCGACTGGACGACGGCATAGGCGGCTTTCAGGTCGGCGCCGGCGCTTTTCTGGGTGAACAGGCCGAGCGAACCCGAAATGCCGAAATCGGCGACGCGGTTGGCCACCAGCGTGCCCGAGCCGGTGTCGCCATAGGGCAGGATTTCGACATCGAGCCCGGCATCCTTGTAGAAGCCCTTGTCACGGGCGACGAACAGGCCGATGTGGTTGGTGTTGACGGTCCAGTCGAGCGCGACGGTGATTTTTTGCGCGGCGGCCCGGGCCTGCGTGACGGCCCCGGCAAATGGCAGGCTGGCGGCCAGGAACAGCGCCTGCCGGCGGGTGAGGTCAATCATTTCGGTTCTCCATCGGGTGATCGTTGATCGGGGTCGGCTGTCCAAGCAGCGTGTCGAGGATGCCGGCCTCGATCGCGGCCGCCTCGCGGGCGAGCGCGGCGCTTTCGGTGCGCGGGCGCGGCAGCGGCACCGCCACCTCACGCATCACGCGCGCGGGCCGCGCTGAAAGCACATAGATGCGGTCGGACAGAAGCACCGCCTCGCGCACGTCATGGGTGATCAGCAGCGCCGTCCAGCGGTGGCTTCGCCACATGCCTTCGAGCCAGCGCTGCATGGCCGCCCGGGTCAGCGCATCGAGCGCGCCGAACGGCTCGTCGAGCAAAAGCATGTCGCGCTGCTGCACCACGGTGCGCAGCAGCGCCGCGCGCTGGCGCATGCCGCCCGACAGCTCGGCCGGCCAGGCGCGCTCGAAGCCGGCAAGGCCGAATTCGGCGAACAGGGGCGCCACGCGCTCGCGCGCGGCCCGGCGCTTCATGCCCTGCACTTCAAGCCCCAGCGTGGCGTTGTCGATGACGCGCCGCCACGGCATCAGCGCGTCGCGCTGCGGCATGAAGGCGAAGCGGGCGCCATCGAGCGGCGCGCCGTCGAAACGCATCTCGCCCTCGCCCCTGATCGCGCCTGTGAGGAGCTGGAACAGCGTCGACTTGCCGGCGCCGGAGGGGCCGAGGATCGACACGAACTCGCCCGCGCCGACATCGAGCGAGACGCCGGCCAGAACCTCGAGCGCGCCGAAGCTTTTTCGCACATCGCGGAGCTCGAGTCGGGTCACGGCCGGCGCCCGGAGGGTTCGACCTTGCGGTCGCGCCCGGCCCTCTCCCAGGGCATGGCGAAACGCTGCACCAGGACGGCCAGACCAAACAATGCCAGCGTCAGCGCCGAGCTGACAGCGACGGCGGCAAGCACGAGATCGGGCCGAAAGTTGTTCTTGGCGCTGAGCATGTAGATGCCCAGCCCCTTCGCCGCGCCCGCATATTCGGCGAAGATCGCGCCGACCACCGCATAGGTGATGGAGATCCGCAGTCCGGCGAAGAAATAGGGCAGCGCCGACGGCAGCCGCGCCAGCCAGAAAATGCGCCAGCGCCCTGCCCCCATGGCGGCAAGCATCTGACTGATTTCGGCGCTTGTCGCGGCGTAGCCTTCGACCAGCGCCACCATCATCGGAAAGAAGGTGACCAGCGCGACCAGCAGGATCTTCGGCAAGAGGCCGAAGCCGAACCACAAGACCACCAGCGGCGCGATCGCCACCAGCGGCAAGGTCTGGCTGGCGATCAGCAGCGGAAACAGCGCGCGGCGCAGGGGGGCCAAGAAGTCGACCAGCGCCGAAAGCACGAAGGCGGCAATCAGCGAACAGGCGAAGCCGGCAAGCGTGGCGCGGATCGTGGGAAGCGTGTTTTCGGCAAGTGCCGTGCGGTTCTCCCAGGCTTGCGCCAGCACGCGGGACGGCGCGGGAAGCACGGTGGGCGCGATGCCGCCGAGACGGGCATAGAGCTCCCAGGCGAGGAGCAGCAAGGCAAACGCGAGGGCGGCGGGGAAGAACTTGGCGAAGGCGGACGTGAGGGCTGATCTCCCCCCTAGTGGGGGAGATGGCCGGCAGGCCAGAGGGGGGCGCGAAGGAACGCCGGCTTGCGAAACTTGCCCCATAGCACCGCGCTGCGGCTCAAACGAAACAGCCATGGCATCTATCTCGGCGGCTCAGACCGCGGTCGGGCTGTTCGCCGAAATCGTGATGTCGAGGGTCACATGCCCCGCGCCGGGGCCGAAGCGGCAGAAGGCTTCGTTGAGCGTGGCGAACACCGCGCCGGCGTCGCCGCGCAGCCTGGTGCAGAAGTTCTTGGAACGGTCGAACACGCCGGACTGTTTCAGGAAATCGATGCAGCCATAAATCTCGTCCATGTGGTCGCCCGTGCCCATCACATAGAGCGAGAATTGCGCCGCCACCGGCTGGTCGGTCGAAGGCGTCGACCGCACGGCGCCGAGCGCCGCGCGCTTGCGCTCGTCGAGCGGGATCGCCGGGCCGCCGATCTCGTCGGAACGGCAGATCGGATCGTCCGGCTCGCCGGGGCAGCCGCGCGAGACGGCGGCCGACAGCACGCAATGCTTGCCGCTTTTGGCCGCCGCCACGAAGAGGTCGCGCATCGCCGGGAACAGCACTTCGGGCGGCCCGACCAGCAGCGTCGAGATATCGTCGGTCTCGATCCTGAGCCTGTCGCGGTAAGGATCGAGCGCGCCCAACGCGCCGAGGATGACGCCGACGAAATCGTCGGCCATGGGATAAAGGGAAATCTGTGCGCCGGAAAACATGGCCCGCCTCGCTCCGCTGGTATTATCCAGATCAGCTTTAGGGTCCAGAAGCTTGCCGCCACCATCTCAGCCCCGACCGTACGGAGCACCCCTGTGGATGGGCGCGTTAAAGCACTGTTCGCCGGGTTGGGGAAGGGGTTTTTTGCGAGGCCGATTGGGCCACGAGTCTCATCTCCCCCTAGGGGGAGATGCCGGTGGTTATAAGATTTTCTCGAATTTCTTATAACGGCCAATCGTTCAAATTGTACGAACATCGCTTGATCGGATTTCGTACATACGGTACGATATTTCCTTTGAGGGAATCTGCTTGAACACCGCGAACCATGCCACTTTTGCCGACCTCTCCCGCCCTTTGCTGTCGCCGCTGCCGCTCGCCGAGCGCGAGCGCCTCGCCGGCGCCTGGCGCACGGCCAGCCAGGACATCGCCGACGACATCCGCTTCATCCGGCAATATCTGAAGGTGATCGCCGAGAAGGACGAGCGGCTGTCGAGCGGCGCGCTTGTGCACGGCCGCGCCTATGTCGAAGCCTGCGCCGCCTGGCTGCCGGAAACGGTGGCGCGGTATCTGCGAAACCTCAGGCTGATCAGCGAGTGCGAAAGCGCGATGATCGCGGCGGGGGTGAGGTTCGCCCGATCGAGCGATGCCTGGTGAGGGCTTCCCTCTCCCCGTGCGGGAGAACCGAAGAAGCCCGCGCCGCAGGCCCTTCAACCAACCGGCTGCAACCCTCGGCTCGCCGCTCCGGCAAATGCATCGTTTCACACAATCGCCAATTGGTGGACGCGGGTGAGTGGCCGGGCGCTAATTCTTGCCGGGCGAAGGAGAGAATAGACGCATACCAGGGAGGAACACGTTTGATGCAACCGCAAATCGACATCGGCGCACTGCCCGAGGACCAGCCCTACGAAGTCACTTCATTTGCCAGAAAGCACGGACTGACGGTTCCGGTCGCGGATGCGGTGCTTTTCGCCAGGGGCCCGTCGCCGTCACGGGCCGCCTGCGATACCGCGGCGCTTGCCCTTCTCTGCGCTGTCGCGCAATACGCCAGCAAGCAGGGAGGGCGCTAGCCATCGGCGGCCCCTTCCCTCTTCGTCCTCTTCCTACCAATTGAACTGCAGCCCTGCATTGCCGCCGACCTGGCTGCCGGCGAAGGCGATGCCGAGCGTGGCGGTCAGTCGGCCGCCATGGGCGAAGCCTTCGCTCAGCACGGCGGCGCCGGTGATGCCGAAGGCATTGGCATCGCCGGCATTGCCCCAGTTGACGCGCAGGCCGAAATGCTCGCCCTGCACGAGATCGGGCGCGGCGAGCGCGGCCGAGATCGAGGCGTTCTCGAAGGCCCGGGTGATGCGATTGTCGATGTCATCGACCTGGGCGGCCAATGCCGTCTTGCCAGTGACCGTCGTCGTCCCGCCCTGGCCATTGTCGACTTCCCGTTTGGTCACGCCGGTCTGGGCATTGATGCAGGTGTCGGTGCCCGGGCTGTAATAGTAGTTGGGACCGTAGGCGGAGCAGACCCTGACATATTCGATAGCCGCCTCGGATGGCGACGCAAGCAACGTTGCCGCGCCGAGAATGGCCGGCGCGAGGAAGTATCTGAACATGATGCCCCCCGGCCGCTCTTACCAGGTCAGCTGCAGGCCGGCATTGCCGCCGACCGTCTTGCCGGAGAAGGCGACGCCCGCGGCGCCGGCCAGCCGGCCGTTGCCCCCAGGCATGAACCCCTCGCCGAGCACGGCCGCGCCGGTAAGGCCCATGGCATTGGACTGACCGGCATTGCCCCAATTGACACGGACGCCGAAATGCTCGCCCTGCACCAGGTCGGGGCTGGTCAGCGCCGACGCCACCGAGGCACCCTCGAAGGCGCGCTGGATGCGGCCGTCGATGTCGTCGACCTTGCTCGCCAGCGCCGTCTTGCCGACAACCACGCCGTCTTCGGTCAAGCGGCGCGTCTCGCCGGTATTGGCATTGATGCAGGTATCGGTGCCGGGGCTGTAGTAGTATTGCGCGCCATAAAGCGTGCAAACCTTGACATACTCGACCGGCTTGGCCAGCGCCGACGCCGGAACGCCGCTTGCCACGGCCAGAAACGCGAATGGAACAAGACGATGAATGCCCTGCATATGATGATCCCCCGAAAATTGGTTTGAGAATGCCCTCGCGTGAGACCACCATTGAAGTCCGCACCGCGTCAACGGGGGGCTCGTAGCCAATACCTGACTTTTACTGGGAGTATATTCTCATAAAATCCAACCTGTTGCCATGGCGCAACAGTGATCGTCCTACCTATTCAGCAATACATCAGCAATCTTTGGTTAGATATCTCTAATTTTAATGATAGCTAATCTTATTTAGCCAGCGCGTCTTCAACGGAAGTGGCATCTCCATGACGGACCGCCGGGCGCGGGCTACCCGCGTCCGGTCGCTGTCGGAGATCGTTGTCGGGGCGAGCCGGCGGCGGCGCGGCCGCCGGAGATTCAGGCCTTGGCTTTCGGTTTGGCCGCCTTTGCTTTGGCGGGGGCCTTGGCGGGCTTTTCCGCCTTGGCGGCTTTCGGCTTCTCGGCCTTGGCGGCGGCGACCTTCTTCGGACTCTTCGCCTTCGGCTTGCCCGCCGCGTCGATCTCGGCGGTCGCCTGTTCCCAATGCTCCTTATGAGCGCCTTCGGGCCGGCCGGCCTGCTCCCAGATCTCGTGCGCGCGTTGGCGAATGCGTTCGTGCCTGTCGTCCGTCACTGTCGCCTCCTAAGGTTGGGACGGGTTCCCCGGCGCGAACACTAGCGGAATTTTCATGCGGCGTCTTCGGTATCACGCATATCCGACCGACTTAGGCGGTAAATTCGATCAGTGGCCGTCGGTGACGACCGCGATGCCGAGATACGCTGCCTTCTTTGTGATCAATCCGGCTAAATCCGCGTCAGAGCGGTCGGTTCCCGTGCGCTTCCGCAGCAGGGAAATTGCCTCCTGCATGGACAGCAGGCCAGTCCTGTGCTCGGCCAGCAGCTTGTCGACCTGCCGGGCGATATCAGGTGATTCGACGTGTGGATAATGCATGGCAACGACTCCTTCGCTTCGTTGCCTCCCAAACCGTTGCCTATTCTAGGCCTTGTGCGTCGATGCGAGAAGAGCCCGATCCTTCACCGAACATCGGGCAAGGATCGGGCTCTTCAAGGCCAGATGTTACTGAATCACCTGAACGACCTTGCGCGTGCCGGGATCGATCAACACCGTGTGGTCGTTGACGATCGCATAGCGATACTGCACGTCCGGCACCTCCTGCAGCTCAACCGTATCAGGCACGGTCGAGCCGACGCCGAGCTCGAGGCCGAGCACGTTGACCGAGGCGATCGGATGCTTGTGGACATATTCCTTGACCACGGTCTGCTGCTCGGGGGTGACGATCACCTCGTCCGCGGCCGCGACGCCGATGCCGGCCATCAGAGCCAGGCCGGCGACAGCTGGAATGAGGGTGGTTTTCATCGTTTCTCTCCTGTTGGACGACGATCCTTCGGATCGCGTATGGTTCACGACGATCCTTCGGATCGCGTTGGCGAGCTCCGCCCTGCCTCCGCGGGGAGCGGAAACATAGACAGGTCGAATAGTTGAGCTCCCGGGGCAAACGTCCCCGGCAAGGTGTTGTTCCGTCAGCGACGACTAATTGATGTGGCGGAACCTTCGCATCGGCTCTGCATTGGAAGGCATTGAAACTCCCCAACACTTTGAAATCCAAAGGGCGCCGCCGTCATGCAAGAAGGTTACATCAGAAGCGACATCCAACTTCGCGCCCCCGTGGCGATCGCCGTCGGCGCCGGCTTCAAGCGCGAGATCGCCTCGCTCACCGGGATGCAGAATTTTCTCAAGGAATGGCCGGCGGCTTCGCGGGGCGAAAGCCACGCAAGGGCACTGCGCGCCTGCGAGGCGGCGCGGGCCGGCGAGATCGATCTCGACAAGGCTCGTCAGGCGTTCCTCGCCTTCGCGAAGAAGGCGGGGATCGAGTGGACCGGGGCCGATCCGGTCGCGGTGCTGCGCGAGGCCAAGATCAGGCGCAACCGGGCACGCGAGAGCCGGGCGCTGCAGCGGCCGGCGCACTGACAGAGCCGGTGCGCATTGGGGCCGCTGCGCGTGGCCTGCCTGCAGGCAGGAGCTGGCCGACGAGATCCCCGGCAAGCGGAGCCGCGCCTGGCGTCCGTTTGCCCTGCGGACCGCCGCCGGGGCTGATTCGACTGGATCGATGGGGCTTTTTCGGCTGGCGGCCGCGCTCTCAGGTCGGCGTCGACTCGCCCAGCGCCTCGGTGACGAAAGACGCGGCGATCAGGTCGTCCGCTTCGATGCGTAGGGAGCCCTCGCCGCCCCCCATGATGGCCGCGACCTTCTGGAAGGTCTTCATCTCATGCTCGGTGATCCGGGCGTCCCGCATCCGGGCTTTGAGATCGGCGACGCGCATCCCGAGCGACCGGGATGTTCCGATTTCTCGTTTCGACATGTTGGTCAAACTCCTCCTAGACCCGCCCGTATCTGTTCGCCGCCGCCCGAATCTCCACCCTGCCAATGATTTGTGTTGTCTATGAGACAGCGTGGGCCCAGAGCCGCTAACTCAACCGCGGCGGGAAGGTTCCGTTAGCACATGGTAACAAAATAATAACCGGTTAATGGCCCGCCGCCGGGACTGGCGACGGGCCATCTCGTTCCGGCGGACTGTCGATTAATCGAGCACCTTGACGATCTTGCGAGTGCCGGGGTCGACGATCACTGTCCGGTTATCGACGACAACGTAACGGTATTTGACGTTCGGCACCTCGTGCAGTTCGACCGTGTCGGGAACCGTGCTGCCGATGTTCAACTCGACGCCCGGAACCTTCACCGAAGCCAGCGGCTGCTTGTGGACATATTCCTTGATGACGGTTTCCTGCTCCGGCGCGATGACGACATCCTGCGCGGCAGCGGCGCCAATGCCGGCAAGAAGCAGGAAGCCGGCGGCGGCGGAGGTGATGTGCATTTTCATTGTTCGTCTCTCCTATGTGGATTTGGATCAAGTCGCCTTGATGCTGCGCCTGCGATTTTCCACAGCGGGTCGGCATTGCCGTAACGCCAATCGCCTAGCGTTGTTCCTGCGAAATTTGGACCGCCGCCTGCAAAGATTGATGCCGCCGTGTTCCGCAAAACCAACCTTTTCGCCCCTTTCAGCAATTTCGGAACAATGCGTTTCGGGCGGGGTTACCCATGCGAAGGGACCGACTTTCCCAGGAGAAATCCAATGAAACACCTGCTGATCACAAGCATGATCGCGCTCAGTGTGAGTTGCGGCGCCGCGATGGCGCAAACCCAATCCGCGCAGCCAAGCGGCGGCGACAACAATTGCGCGGCCGGCACGGCCGATTGCCAGAAAGGCGGCAAGGCAGGCGGGCAGGCCCAGGGCGAGACCAAATCGAAAACCGAAATGAACGCCCAGGGCAAGGCCGGCGCCAACACGCAGGAGCAGGCCCAGGGCAAGGCCAAGATGAAGACAGATGAGCAGGCCCAGGGTCAGGCCGGCACCAAGACCGACCAGAACGCCCAGGACAACACGCAGCTCAAGAAGAAGCAGCAGGCCCAGGGCAAGGCCGGCACGAACACCGAGCAGAACGCTCAGGGCGGCACCACCAAGATGCAGACGCAACAGAACGCCCAGGGCAAGACCGGCACCAGCACCGAGCAGAATGCCCAGGACAACACCACGCTGAAGAAGAAACAGCAGGCTCAGGGCAAGGCCGGCGCCACCACCGAGCAGAACGCTCAGGGCGGCAACACCAAGATGCAGACCGAGCAGAACGCCCAGACCAACACCGGCACCAAGACCGAGCAGAATGCCCAGGGCGGCAACACCAAGATGCAGACCGAGCAGAACGCTCAGACAGGCACCGGCACGAAGACCGAGCAGAATGCCCAGGGCAACACCAATGTCGAGACTGACCAGAACAAGACGGCCTCGATCAACAATGTGACGGTCGAGCAGAGGACGCAGATTACGCAGGTCATCCATGAGACCAAGGTGGAACCGGTTCGCGACGTCAACTTCGACATTTCAGTCGGCGTCGAGGTGCCGCGGCACAAGATACGCCTGCACCGCCTGCCGGCTCGCATCGTCAAGATCGTGCCAGCCTATGAATCCTACGAGTATTTCGTGCTGGCCGATGGACGCATCGTCATTGTCGACCCCGACACTTACAAGATCGTCGTGATCCTGAGCTGACAAAAAAAGCATCAAGAAAAAAAGGCCCGCCTCGTCGGGCCTTTTTTCGTCCGGCCGCCGCTGCCCTTACAACTACCGCCGGCCGTCGCCGACGCGTTCCATGAGGCGTTGCTTTAATGCCGGGGCCCATGGAACGATCCGGCGCAATTGGCGGTTGCTACAAGGAAGTCCTGCTCCGTTGGTCCCTGTCGGAGCGGACAATGGTGCGACAAGGCCGCCGGGCGGATTGTTCAAGCTTGCGGTCCACCCGGAAAAGGTGCAAGGGTCATGACGGGTAGAGATATGGGCGAGATCGTCGACGACTGGTCATGGTCGCGGCGCTCGGTTGGGCAAATGTATTTTCCGCAGTTTCTTGTGGGAATGACGGCGACGCTTCTGGTGATCCTCGGCTGGACATTCGCGTCCACCGGATCGGTCTGGGCGGCATTGGGCTGGACGGTCCTTGCCGCGGTTATTCTGCAAGCCGGCTACTTCGCGGCGGTGCTGTGGCTGGTGCATGGCGAGGCCCGCGTGACCGACGAGGCCAAATCGAGCGACGGCGCCGCCTCGCCCGCCAAATTGCCTGGCCCGTTCAAGCGCGATGGCATCATCCTGGCGGTCATTTCGCTGCTGTTTCCGAAGCTTCTGCCTTAGCCGGCGGTAGCCTGCCCGCGAATGGCCGGCCAATCGCTTTCCTCGGAAGCCGGCGGCAATCCGTTTCGCCCGACATTGCACGCCTCTGCTCGACCGTAGCGAGCCGGGCTCGCCCCTGCCTTATGCTTCCGAGGCGCAATCCGTTTGGCTTTGTCGCCGGCGCCCGTCCGCGACAGAGATTATTCGGCGCGATGCAAAACGGCCGGCTTGCCGTGCTCTTCGGTTGGAGGCCCCGGCCCGTCCAGGCCGAAGCCCCTGCTCGATCCAGGCTAGCGTGCCGCGGCTGGTGAGGCCGAGCGCACGGTCTCCGACGACGAGAAGACGACGAAGCCAAAGACCAGCACCGCAGCGGCGACGATCAGCGAGCCTATCGCCACGACCGGTTCGACCTCCGGATGGCCTGCCGCCAGCATCCAGTAGAGCGCCGGCAGCATGATCACGATGCCGGCCGTATAGAGGCCGTAATGGATCATGGCGATGCGGCGCTCGGCCTTGGCCGGGTTGAGCGCATAATAGCCACCGAAGATGGCGCTGGTGACCCAGCCTAGAAGGTTGATGTGGGCATGGGCCGGAAAGGCGCCGTGATCGCCCGAAATCGCCATCCGCAGCCCGGCGGCGATGCCCAGGATGAGAAAGACGATGGCCGTCTTGAAGAAGAGTTCCGATACGCGTGGCATTTCTGTTGTCCTCCCAATGCCTCTGTGGACCCGACTCTGCGAAGTCTATATCCAGCCAGCCATATTAGCCATGGCGAACCTAAACCATATCTCTCGAAAGTGGGAACCGATTTGGGAATAAAGACGTGCGTAAAACCAAAGATCTAAAGCCCATGGAGCGAAACCGAAGACCGCGACTCGCGTTAGGTCGGTGAAACCTTCGGACGAAAGCCGCGAGGCGGCGTCGCGAAAAAATGGCTCGCCTCTTTCGAGGCGAGCCAAAAAGGGAGCCGGGCTTGAGGTCGGCTCCCATCCAGGTTGCCACCTGAATTTCAGACATGCCTAACGTAGCAGAGTGCGGGATTTATTCCACCGCCATCGCGGATCAGTGCCGTAAGCTTCGAATCCGAACAGCAGAGCAAGCCTTTGCCGATCGGGCGCCCGCGAACCAGTGCGCCGGCTAGGACTTCCCTTCCCCGCTGGCAGGGGTGCGAAAGCATGCGCTTCAGCGTCCCGAATCCGGCTCGAGCTCGGGCAGTTGCGGCGAGCATTTGCGCCGGCCGTAGGGCTCGGAACCGGCCCGGTGGCGCCTTGCAAGCGCGCGGCATTTGGGCAATGCTCGGATTCGGGGGAGTGGTTTCCGTAATTTCGGAAGCACGATCACATGTTCACTGACTACTATGAAGTTCTCGAAATAAGCCCGAACGCCAATTCCGAGACAATCGAGCGGATTTTCCGCTATTTTGCTATGCGCTACCATCCCGATAATCGGGAAACGGGCAATGAATCGCGCTTCAGCGAGATCGTCGAGGCCCACAATACGCTGCGGGATCCAGTCAAGCGGGCCCAGTACGACATTCTTTACCGCGAGCATTTGGGCCTTCGCCATGAACTCACGGATGGCGCGCGCGACGGCGGCGGCATGGACAGGGATGCCGCCATCCAGGCCAATTTGCTGTCGCTTCTCTATGTGCGGCGCCGGCGCGACGTCAACAATCCGGGCATCGGCGACGACGAGCTCGAACGCCTGTCGGGCTGCCCGCGCGAGCATCTCGAATTCCACCTGTGGTACCTCAAGGCGAAGGGCTTCATCGGCAGGACCGAGAACGGCACGTTCGCCATCACCGTCGAAGGCATCGACCACGCCGGGAGCAGACAGGCCCGGGACCGCCCGGACGCCACCCGCCTGCTCGATCACGCGGATTAGCTCGAAAATCGAAAGCCCGCCGACTGGTTTTGAACCAGTGGCGGGCTCGATGAAGGAACAGCTACATCCCTGAGGAATCGACTGCCGTCTTCTCAACTCCCCATATCTGGGCTCGGGTCGCCGGGGGCGGTGTCTAAGCCATGCGCCATGGCGGGCAAGAACAGGGAGTCCTCGTTAGATTGGCGTTGCGTGTTGCCGAACACAAGTCGACCGAGGTCTGAGGCGCCGCCGTTTTTGGCCCTATGCACCCGCATCCGACGAGGCATGATCGTGCAGGCGCCCGCCTTCAGGATTCCCGCCGATGACGGCGATCGTCCACGACGCGCGCCAGCACCTCGGTCGGGTCGCGGTCGAAAGGCAGCGCAATCGCGTTTTCGATGTCGAAGGCGGTGAGACCGATGTCTCGGCGCTCGCATTCGCTCATGGCGGCAAGGGCCGCGAGGTCGCTGCGCGCCCTCCAGAAGCGCGGCAGCCACAGCAGCGCCGCCGTCACGGCGGCGAGCAGCCGGAAATGCCCCGAGGGAGAAGCATGCGACGGGCGAACGGCCGAGAGGCCGATAAAGGGAACCAGCGTGGTCATGGCGTTGTCTCCGTGCTCGAGCTGTCCTTGATCGACAGCGAGGAAGAAGGTAGCCGGCACACGGCCGGAGATCGTGAAGCCTCGACGAAGCCGCGGGGAAATTCGGGCGAAATCGGCAGGCTGGCGCCAGCGCCAGGTCGGCCGGCTCAAGATCACTCCGGCAGGCCGGCCTCGCGCAGGCCGGCGGCGATGCGCTCGCTCGTGTCTGCGTCGAAAGGCGAGGCGTCGCCAACCTTGGTGATGGTGAGCCCCGGGTACGTTTCCATCAGCCTGCGGCAAGCGTGCCGTGCCTCGTCATTTCGACCGGCATGAACCAGCGCGGTGACCAGCAGGCGCAGTCCCCACCAGGCGCCTGGTTGCTGGCTGAGGCCGCGCTGCGTCAGCGCCACCGCCTCGCCATAACGCGCGGCGACGAAATGCGCGGCGCCGATGCCGATCTCTGCCATGTAGCCCATCGGGTCGCGCGGGCTCAGCCGTGCGAAATGCTCGAACTTCTCGATCGCCGCCTCGGGCCACTCGCGATAGACGTCGAGCCAGCCGCTGCGCAGCCAGGCCCAGGCCGAATTCGGATCGAGCGCGCGTGCCCGCGCCAGATGCATGGCGGCAACTTCAAAGTCGCGTGCGAATGAATGTGCGGCGCCCAGCACTGCAAGCACCATCGGATCGTCGCCGGAGAGCGCCGCCCCCTTCTGCGCTAGGCGCAGGCCTTCCTCCCTAGAAGCCGCCGGCGTTTCAGTCCAATGATAGGTGACGCGCTGCAGATGGCACCAGGCGAGCAGCGAAAGCGCCAGCGGATAGTCGGGCTCAATGACAATCGCTCGCTCGAGCAGCGTCATGGCCTCGTCGTTCTGCGCCCGCTCCAGCGACCAGGCCAGCGGAAAAGCGTGCAGCACATAATCGTAGGCGGCGAGGCTCTCGGGCCGCTTGCGCCGCGACCGATCAATCTCGGCCGAAAGGATCGAGGGCTGGATGGCTCCGACGACACTTTCGGCAAACTGATCCTGCAGGTCGAAGACGTCCGCCATGGTGCCGTCATAGCGGTTGGCCCAGATCGTCTTGCCGGACGAGGAGTCGATGAGCTGTCCGGTGAGGCGGATGTGGTCGCCGGCCTTGCGCACGCTGCCGGTCAGCACGTAGCGCACACCGAGCTCGGCTCCGGCCCGTTTCACGCTGTCGGCCTGTCCCTTGTAGGCGAAGCTTGAATTGCGGGCGATGACGAACAGCCAGCGCATGCGTGACAGCGCCGTGATGATCTCGTCGACCATGCCGTCGGCGAAATAGTCCTGCGCGGGGTCGCCGCTGAGATTCTCGAAGGGCAGCACCGCGATCGACGGCGCGTCGCCGGCGTGCTCGCCGGCCCCGGCGGCATTCGGCGCGTCGCGATCCCCGATGCGGCGGACACGATCCTCGTCGATCACATAGCCCCGCCGCAGCACTGTGCGGACCAAGCCGTCCGCATCCGCGCCGAGCGCCTTGCGGATGTCCTTCATGCACTGGGTGAGCGAATCGTCCGAGACGGCGATGTTGGGCCAGACTGCGTTGACCAGCTCGTCCTTGCCGACGACACGGCCGGCATGTTCCAGGAGATAGATAAGCAGCGACAACGATTTGGCGCGCAGGTAAACGTCGTGGCCGCCCCTCTGCAGCCTGCCCTTGCGCAGATCGAGCCTGTGGCCGGAGAATTCGAACGTCGTCATGTCGCCCCTCGAGGAGACGTCACACAAATTCTGCCTGCACGCGACGGCTTAGCCGTCGGTCAACATCCTTGCGCTCGAAGACATCACGTCTGTCCCGAGACATCAAGGTTTCCGTCCGCTGAAGATGGCGTGGCCGGCAAACAGCCAGGCGCAGTCGACCGCGGCAAAACCGGCTTCGGACAACCAGGCAAGCTGCTCGGCCAGCGAAGATGGCTTGTCGATCGGCTCGCCGTCGGGATTGCGGAAATAGTTCCAGCCCAGCCGGTTGAACTCGGCGAAGGCCGCAAGGTCGCCGTCGATGGCGAGCGCGCGCGAACGCACAGCCTCGTCCCACTGCCGCGCGGCGATGGCGAGACCGGACGCGCTTGGCGGGCGCACGATGTCGGCAACCACGAGAACGCCGCCGGGGCGGAGCGCCGCCGCAAGGTCCGCGAACAGTGTCTGCTTCTGCCGCGCGTCGAGGTGATGGATGGCCAAGGAAGAGACAATTGCATGCGGCGGCTCGAAAAAACGCCGCCAGCCGCGATCGGCCAGTTCGAAGGTACCCGTGGTCAGCCGGCCGGCATGGTCGCGGCAGGCCGCCCGCGTCTGCTCGAGCATCGGCTCCGAACCATCGAGCGCCAGCACCCGGCAGTCGGGGAACCGCTCCAGCAATGCGCGGCTGAGCAACCCCTCGCCAGGGCAGAGCTCGACCAGCAGGCCGTCCGGCGCAACCGGTATCAGGTCGGCGATCACGTCGATCTGGCGTTCGCGCTCAGGAACGAAGTAACGGCCGTAATCGAGAAAACTGCGGGAATTGCTGTCGCTCCAGTGCTGCTCGGCTTGCATGAATGCCTTCCTTCATTTTCGGCCATGCTGCCCGAAGAGTCGCCCGTCGCCATGATGCCGGGCTGAAATTCGGCTGAAATCGGCGTGAGGGGACGGCGGACAAAAAAGCCGCCGGGCGAGGCCCGGC
>SAJS01000033.1 GCA_004017535.1 Mesorhizobium sp. | reverse complement strand
AAGGACGACCAGGATCCACTCGGTCTCCTTCCCACTTCGAACCATACACCAGAACCAACACACAGGATCCTCGGGTCTGCGCGCGTCGCTTCGCTCCTTGCTCCGCCCGTGGATGACGACGTCGCATAGGTCTCGGCCAATCGCCTGCGTTGCGGAGGGTTCGGCCAAGTCGGGGAGGCTTCGGTCGGTCAGCAACGCCGGCAGGCTGCCATAGACCTTCGGCGTCAACCCTGACGAACTACAGAATCTCGGTCTTGGCGATATGGATGCCGAAGCCTTCGAGGCCGACATAGTGGCGCTCGCGCGAGGCGATCAGGTTGATCGAGGAGATGCCGAGATCCTTGAGGATCTGGGCGCCGAGGCCGATCTCGCGCCATTCGTTCTCGCGGCGGCGGGCTTCCTCGTGGTCCTCGCGGTCGCCGCTTAGCGGCCGCTTACGCTCCTGATGCGCGACGCCGACCGAGCCTTCGCGCAGATAGACGATGACACCGCGCCGGCGCTCGCCCATCGCCTTCATGATGCCGTCCAGCCGGTGGCTGGTGCCGAAGACGTCGGTCACGACATCCTCCGGATGCAGACGCACCGGGACCTCCTCGCCGTCGCGGATGTCGCCGAAGACAACCGCGAGATGGTGCATGGAATCCCATGGCAGCGTGTAGGTGAAGGCCTGCGCCTTGCCGCCTGGCGTTTCGATATCGGAACAGGCGACGCGCTGGACCAGCGTTTCCTTGCGCTGGCGGTAGGCGATGAGGTCAGCCACCGAGACCTGCTTCAGGCCGTGCTCCTCGGCGAAGGCCTGCACTTCCGGCCCGCGCTTGACCGTGCCGTCGTCATTGACCAGCTCTGAAATGACGCCGACCGGCGGCAGGCCGGCGAGCTTGCAGAGATCGACCGCGGCCTCCGTGTGGCCGGAACGCATCAGCACGCCGCCTTCGCGCGCGATCAGCGGGAAGATGTGGCCGGGGCGCACGAAATCCGACGGGCCGACATTGCCATTGGCGAGGTTACGCACGGTGAGCGTGCGGTCGTCGGCGGAGATGCCTGTCGTCGTGCCATGCTTGAAATCGACGCTGACGGTGAAGGCGGTGGTGTGGGCGGAATCATTGTCCGCCACCATCGGCGCGAGATTCAGGCGCCTCGCGTCCTCGCGCAGCATCGGCGTGCAGACGATGCCGGAGGTGTTGCGCACGATGAAAGCCATCTTCTCCGGCGTGCAATGCACGGCGGCGACGATCAGGTCGCCCTCGTTCTCGCGCCCGTCATCGTCCATGACGACAACGATCTCGCCGCGCTCGAAGGCGCGGATCGCTTCGACGATCTTCTTCTGGTCGTAAGGCATTGGCGCTCGCTTCGCTCGCGGTGAATGGTGAAAGGTGAATGGTGAATGGTGAATGGTGAATGGTGAATGGTGAGAAATCACTGGTCGGACGGGACTAACATTCTGCCTGACCATTCACTACTCACCATTCACCACTCACCTTCCCGTCTGTCCTCTGTGCCGCAGATAATGGTCGGCGATCGCGCAGGCAACCATCGCTTCGCCGATCGGCACGGCGCGGATGCCGACGCACGGGTCGTGGCGGCCTTTGGTCATCACCTCGACATCCTTGCCGTCCCTGTCGATGGATTTGCGCGGCGTCAGGATGGACGAGGTCGGCTTGACGGCGAAGCGGGCGACAATCGCCTGCCCGGTCGAGATGCCGCCCAGTATGCCGCCGGCATGGTTGGACAGGAACACCGGCTTGCCGTCGTTGCCCATGCGCATCTCGTCGGCGTTTTGTTCGCCGGTGATGCGGGCCGCCTCGAAGCCATTGCCGATCTCGACGCCCTTGACCGCGTTGATCGACATCAGGCCGGATGCGATGTCCTGGTCGAGCTTGGCATAGATCGGCGCGCCGAGGCCGGGCGGCACGCCGTCGGCGACGATCTCGATCACAGCACCGACCGAGGAGCCGGCCTTGCGGATGCCGTCAAGATAGGCGGTGAAAACCGGAACCGAGGCCGGATCCGGGGTGAAGAACGGGTTTTCGGCGTTGCCTACGAAATTCCAGTTCCAGTTGGCACGATCGATGGACTTTTCGCCCATCGAGATCAGCGCGCCGCGCACCGTCATCCCGGGCACAACCCTGCGCGCCAGCGCACCGGCCGCGACCCGCGCCGCCGTCTCTCGCGCCGAGGAGCGGCCGCCGCCGCGATGATCGCGCAGGCCGTATTTGACGTCATAGGTGTAGTCGGCATGGCCTGGCCGGTATTGGCGTGAGATCTCGCCATAGTCCTTGGAGCGCTGGTCGACATTTTCGATCAGCATCGACACCGGTGTGCCGGTGGTGATCATGGTCTCGCCGTCCTCGTCGAGGATGAAGCCGGACAGTATCTTGACCTCGTCCGGCTCGCGTCGCTGGGTAACGAAGCGCGACTGCCCGGGGCGGCGGCGGTCGAGCTCGGCCTGGATGTCCTCGCGCTTGAAGCGGATGCCGGGCGGGCAGCCGTCGACCACGCAGCCGAGTGCGGCGCCGTGGCTTTCACCCCAGGTGGTGACGCGGAACAGATGGCCGAAAGTGTTGTGAGACATGGAAAAACGCCCTGCCCGGCGGCGGAGCCCGGTTCGCCGGTTCAAGGCTGCCTTCTATTGGCGTTTTCCACAGCGGTCAAACGGTGATCGGATGCATCAATCTGTGATATGGCCGATTTAGTTTTGACACATTCGGTTGGTTTCTGCTCTCTTCCATCCGCCGTTGAGGATCCGCCGTTGCTCATGCCGGCGCAATGACCAAAAGAGGACGACGATGCGTACCGTGATTGGCGCCGCCTGCGCCATGTTGCTGATTTCCACCGCCGCGTTCGCCGGCCAGACCGAAGGCCTGATCAAGAAGGTCGACAAGGACACGCTGACGCTGACGCTTGACGACGGCAAGGCCTACAAGCTCAACGCTGAGACCGATATGGACTCGCTGAAGCCGGGCATGGACATCGTCATCGCCTATGACGTGAGCAATGGCGAGAATGTCGTCACCGATATGCAGTTGCCCGACAGCGACCAGAATTAAGCCGCGTCCGCTACCGAACACAATCGGAGCTAGGTCATCCGGCCCGCTATCGCGGCCGCTTCACGCTTTGCCTTTGTGAGAATAGCCGCCTCCGGGGCAATCGCAAACTGCCGACAAAATGCGTCAAGATGCCGGTTACCTTCATCGGTTCGTCCCAGAGCGATGAGGACGAGTCCCCATGCCAAGTCAGTTTGCACATAGTTCTCCAAAGAAAAGCGTTTGAACACCATCCTTGAGCGTCGCTCGAACGTGTCGGCGACATCACTCAACGTCGTGATCTTAGACCAGTCCAGTCGAGCGGCTCTCACGGCAGCTGATGCAGCCCGTTTGACATGATAGTCGCGGTCGTTGCTGTAGAAAGAGCACCAGTCTGGAATTTGGCCTGACAAGTCGATGGGATCGATGCACAGATCAAAGGCGGCCGACTTTGGCGTTCTTTTCAACTTCAGTTTTCCGCCGCCGAGGGTTGGCACAAAGTCGACCGATACGCCCCAGCAAGCAGAAAAAGTCATCCCTTTCATCGCCTGGAATTTCAGCAGATAGCGCATGTGATCTTTTGGGTCGCTCACCCAGAACAAATCGCCCACTCGCTGAAAATCTAGTGCCAGAGTGTTCACCAGCACTCCTGCCACTATGTCGCCCAGGACCTGCTCGGGGCGGATTGGACGACCCAACTCCGGCCGTTGGCGAAACCTCTCCATCAAACTGGCGAACATGCCGTCTCAAACTCCGGATTCTAAGCGGATCATGACAGGCAAGTATTGCCGGTTGCAATCATCAATTCATTTCAGCGAACGCAAAGGAGACCGCCCAATTGGGGATGAGCAGGGCAAACGGACTCACAGCCACTCCAGGCTGCGGCCTTCCAGCCTGAGGAGACGGTCCTGCGGGACATCGAGACCGGCGGCTTCCTGTTTGGAAATGCCGGTTACGAAGCGGAAGAAGCAGCGGATGACGCCGCCATGGGTAACGCAGACGGTCGGCTGACGAAGCGCGTCGAACCACGGCTTTATCCGCTCGAGCAGCATCTCGTAGCTTTCCGCGCCCTCGCCGGGTGGCTGGAAATCCCACTTGGAAGCGCGCCTACCGTCGGTTGAACCGGGCGCGCGTTTCTCGAGTTCGGCGAAGGTGAAGCCCTGCCAGTCGCCGAAACTTATCTCCACCAGGCGCGGATCGGTGCGGTAGGCAGCGGGATCCAGCCCCATCGCGGCGCGCATCAGTTCCATCGTCTCGCGGGTGCGGCGCATCGGGCTGGCGACAAAGTCGAAATCCGCAGGATTTCTGACGAGCTCAGCCAGCCGCTTTCCGTTAAACCTCGCCTGCGCGCGGCCAAAATCATTGAGGTCGGTGTCGGCCTGGCCCTGCAGGCGGTTCTCAGCATTCCACTCGGTCTGGCCGTGGCGCGCGATGTAGACGAGCGGGTACATCAGGTCTTCCAAGGTCGGGCGCTATTTCAAGCAATTTCGGACGGAAAGCCGCTTCGCAGTTTTCCTGGAATTGCTGGGACGAAGGCTAAGCGGAGCGATCAGTCCTTGACGGTCGAGATATCGGGCGCGTCGACGGCCTTCATGCCGACGACATGGTAGCCGGAATCGACGTGATGGACCTCGCCGGTCACGCCGCGCGACAGGTCGGACAGGAAATAGACGCCGGAATCGCCGACCTCTTCCTGGGTGACCGTCTGCTTCAGCGGCGAATTGTATTCGTTCCACTTCAGGATGTAGCGGAAATCGCCGATGCCGGAGGCGGCGAGCGTCTTGATCGGCCCGGCCGAGATCGCGTTGACGCGGATCTTCTTGGCGCCGAGGTCGACGGCCAGATAGCGAACGCTCGCTTCCAGCGCCGCCTTGGCGACGCCCATGACGTTGTAGTGCGGCATCACCTTCTCGGCGCCGTAATAGGTCAGCGTCAAAAGCGACCCGCCATCGGTCATCAGCGGCTCGGCGCGCTTGGCGATGGTGGTGAAGGAAAACACCGAGATGTCCATGGTGCGCAGGAAATTGTCGCGCGTCGTCTCGACATAGCGGCCGGTGAGCTCGTCCTTGTCGGAGAAGGCGATGGCATGGACGAGGAAGTCGAGCTTGCCCCAGTGCTTAGCGATGTCGCCGAAGACCGCGTCAAGGCTTTCCGGGTCGGTGACGTCGCAATGGCCGGCGACATGCGCGTTGAGCTCGGCCGCCAGCGGCTCGACGCGCTTCTTGAAGGCCTCGCCCTGATAGGTCAACGCGATTTCGGCGCCGTGATCGACGCAAGCCTTGGCGATGCCGAAAGCGATCGACCGATTGTTAGCGACGCCCAGGATCAGGCCCCGCTTACCGGCCATAAGGCCCTGTCCACCTGCCATGTGCAAGCTCTCCGCAAGAATATCTGCTTTGTGGAGAGCCCTATCGCACAGGCACAGAGCCCCTTCAAGCGCTCAAAAGACACTGTAACGGGAACAAAATTCCCTCGATCAGCCTTTTTGGCGGCGCATCAGGGCCTCAAGCTCGGCATCGCGGCCCTCCGGCAGCATCAGCCGCACATGGGCATAGAGATCGCCGTGGCCGCCGGCCTTTTCCGGCAAGCCCCGGCCTTTCAGCCGCAACACCTTGTCCGAGCTCGACCATGCCGGAACGTTGACCGCGAGCTTGCCGGTCGGCGTCTCGACCGCCACCTTGGCGCCGAGCACTGCGTCGGCCAGATCGACAGGCAGATCCACATGCAGGTCGCGGCCCTCGATGCGGTAGCGCGGGTGACGGCGGATGTGGATCTTGACCAGCGCGTCGCCCGGCTGTCCAGGCCCCTGCTCGCCCTGGCCCTTCAGGCGGATCGTCTGACCGTCCTCGACATAGGCCGGCAGCTTGACCGCGACCTTGCGGCCGTCGGGGAACATCGCCGTCACCTTGTCGGCGGTGGCCGCCTCCTCGACGCTGATGTCCATGGTGACGTTGAGGTCGGCAGCCTGCGACGGCTGGCGGCGATCGCCCCGGCCAGCGCCGCGGGCGCCGGAGAAGGCATCGCCGAAGATCTGGCTGAAGATGTCGCTGTTGCCGTCGAACGGATCGCCGCCCGGACGCCCGGTGCGGAATTCGAAATGCGCGCCGCCCGGGCCCTGCTGACGGCGGAAGCCGGCGAACGGGTCGCCGCCGGCCGCGCCTTCAAAGCCCTGGAATTTCGGCTTTCCCTCGGCGTCGATCTCGCCGCGGTCATAGGCGCCGCGCGTCTTCTCGTCGCCGACGACCTCGTAAGCCTGGTTGACGGCGGCAAAACGGTCCTTCGCCTTCGGATCATTCGGATTCTGGTCCGGATGATGCTTCTTGGCGAGCTTGCGGTAAGCCGATTTTATGTCCTTGGCCGATGCGTTCTTGGCAACGCCCAGCACCTCATAGGGGTCGCGCATGCTTCCTGCCTGCTAGAGAGAATGGAATTGTGGTCGCCCCCTATATGCGCTCGCATAGGAAGAAATTCCAGTGGCGCAAGGGCAATTAGCGCCCGAAAATCAGGGGCCCAAAATCAGAGCGGTTTGAACTCCTGCATGCGCCAGCCGCCGGCTTCGGCCAGGCACAGCTCGCCCTTGTAGAGGGCGACGCCATCGAAGCTCTCGCGCGTGGCGCTGAAGCGGCGGCAGGTCAGGCCGCCATCCTTCAGCTCGACCAGCTCGGTGATCGCGCCGCGCGAGCCGGTGCCGGCATTGGCCCAAGGCACCGTCTGGCCGCCAAGCTCCTTGATGTCGGCGGAAGAAACCGCGTTGCCGATGGTGGTCTGGTCGGAATCCTGGTCGGAGGCAGCCGGTGCGGCAGACGAGGACGGCGCGCTGGCGGTGATGATCGAGCGGTCGACCTCGGCCTTTTGCAGGCTGAAGCCGCCGGCGCCGCAGGCGGCAAGGGGAAGCGCCAAGGTCAGCAGCGCAGCCTTGGCACTGGCCGAAGCGATAACGCTCCATTGCCCGCTGTCAAAAGCTTGCGCGATACGCGACAATCGGCGAACTCCTCCCGCAATGTTAAAAATTTGGAAAACTATGAACGAAACCGAGTTAACAAGCAGTGACTTCACCGAGGCCGGGGAGCCGTTCCGGCTCTTTGCAGCGTGGCTGGAAGACGCGACGAAGAGTGAGCCCAATGATCCCAATGGCGTGGCGCTGGCGACCGTCGACGCCGACGGCATGCCGGATGTGCGGATGGTGCTGCTCAAGGGGTTCGACGAAAAAGGCTTTGTCTTCTACACGAATTTCGAGAGCGCCAAGGGCCGCGAAATTCTTGGCAGCATGAAGGCGGCGATGTGCTTCCACTGGAAATCGCTGCGCCGCCAGGTGCGCGTGCGCGGGCCGGTGGAAATCGTCAGCGACGCCGAGGCCGACGCCTACTACGCGACAAGGCCGCGCGGCAGCCGCATCGGTGCTTGGGCCTCGAAACAGTCGCGGCCGCTGGAGAGCCGCTTCGCGCTGGAGAAGGCGGTGGCCGAATACACGGCGCGCTACGCCATCGGCGAGATCCCGCGGCCGAAGCATTGGTCCGGTTTCCGTATCGTGCCGCAGACGATCGAGTTCTGGCATGACAGGCCGTTCCGCTTGCATGACCGGGTCGTCTTTTCACGCAATGCCGCCGGCGGCTGGGACAAGACCAGGCTTTATCCTTGAGGGCGGGCGACGCGTTCAGCTCTTCTTGCGCGTCATGAAAGCGGTGAGCGCGGCACGAGCTTCGTCGGATGTCAGGCGCTCGCGGAAATGCTCGGCTTCGACCTTGATGCGGGCGATGAGCGCTTCGCGCGGCTCGCGCATCAGGTCGCGCGCAATCTTCAGGGCCTGCGGCGGCTTGGCGGCGATGCCGTCGGCGGCGGCCAGCACTGCGCTTTCCAACGCCTCTTCGGCGACGACGTCGTAGATTAGTCCAGCGGCTTTGGCGCGCTCGCCCGAAAAGCCTTCGCCGAGGCCGAGCAGCGCGAAGGCGCCCTGCCGGCCCAGAAGCTGCGGCGCGATCAGGCTGGAGCCGGCCTCCGGCACCAGGCCGAGATCGACGAAGGGCGTGCGGAAGAGCGTGCGCGGCGTGGCGAAGGTCAGATCGCAATGCAGATTGAGCGTGGTGCCGATGCCGACGGCGATGCCGTCGACGCCGGATACCATCGGCTTCTCAGACCTCGCCAGCGCCATCAGGAAATCCCACACCTCATTGCCGCCCTCGCCGCCGGTGGCGATGACCAGGAAATCGGCGAGGTCGTTACCGGCGGAGAAGGCGCCCGGAATGCCGAGGAACACATGCACGCGGACCGCCGGATCGGCGTCGCCTTCGGTGAGCGCCGCCGACATTTTCGCGTACATGGCGCGCGTCAGAGCGTTCTTCTTGTCCGGGCGGTTGATGCGAATGATCTGCACGGCGCCTTGGCGCTCGACGAGGATATGATCTGTCACGGTTGGTCCTTTGAGCGTCGAGGGGTGCTTAAGCGGAAATCAGAGCCTTGCCGGCGACGGCGAGGCTTTCAGCGCCGTCGATGACGCGCTCCTTCAAGGCGCGGGTCTCGCCGAGCAGGTTTTCGGCGAAGAAGCGGCAAAGCGCGATGCGGCTACGGTCTGCCAGGCCACCCTGCGCCAGATAGGCGCCGCCGGCGGCGAGCGAGATCAGGCGCAGATAGGGCGTGGCGCCGGCCATCGCGGCATCGGCCTGACCCTCGGCAAGCAGTTTCTGCAGGAAGCGCGTCGCCTCGTCGAGATCGGCCAGCGCACGGTCGAGATTGTCCGCGGTGCAGCCAAAGCCTTCGATGTTGGAGGTGCGCACGGCGTCCGCCACCGCTTTCAGTTCGCTGATGTAGCCATGCACATGCTCGCCGCCGCCAAGCGGCAGCTTTCGCCCAACAAGGTCGATCGCCTGGATGCCGTTGGTGCCTTCATAGATCGGCGCGATGCGCGCGTCGCGATAAAGCGCGGCAGCGCCCGTCTCTTCGATGAAGCCCATGCCGCCATGCACCTGGACACCCAGCGAGGCGACCTCGACTCCGACATCGGTGGAGAAGGCTTTGGCGAGCGGCGTCAGCAGGCTGGCGCGGTCATGCCATTTCGCTCCTGCCTCGCCCTCGCCGACGCGCGCGCGGTCGATGGCATGCGCGCAGGAATAGCTGATCGAGCGGGCGATCTGGGTCAGCGCCCGCATGGTGAGGAGATTGCGCTGCACATCCGGATGATGGACGATCGTCGCCATGCCGGAGCCCGCATAGGCGGAAGCCTTGCCCTGGCGGCGCTCATTGGCATAGGCGATCGCCTTCTGCGTCGCGGTCTCGGCGACGGCCACGCCCTGCATGCCGACGGCAAGGCGGGCGTTGTTCATCATCGTGAACATGCAGGCGAGCCCCTTGTTCTCCTCGCCGATCAGCCAGCCGATGGCGCCGGGCTTGGCGCCCTGGAAACCGTCGCCATAGATCATCGTGCAGGTCGGCGAAGCATGGATGCCGAGCTTGTGCTCGAGGCCGGAACAGAAGACGTCGTTGCGGGCGCCGAGCGAGCCGTCGTCGTTGACGAAGAATTTCGGCACCAAAAACAGCGAGATGCCGCGCGTGCCGGCCGGCGCGTCGGGCAGCCTCGCCAGCACCAGATGCACGATGTTGTCGGTGAAATCGTGCTCGCCATAGGTGATGAAGATTTTCTGGCCGAAGATGCGGTAGGTGCCGTCGCCAACCGGCTCGGCGCGGCTGCGCAGGGCTGCGAGGTCCGAGCCAGCCTGCGGCTCGGTGAGATTCATCGTGCCCATCCACTCGCCAGAGACGAGCTTTGCGAGATATTTGGCCTTGAGTTCCTCGGAGGCGTGTTTGTCGAACGCCTCAACCGCGCCCATGGTCAGCGTCGGGCCGATGCCGAAGGCCATGGCCGCCGAGTTCCACATTTCGAGCGCGGCGACGCCGAGCATCGTCGGCAGGCCCTGGCCGCCGTACTCCTCCGGCCCCGACAGCGCGTTCCAGCCACCCTCGATCCAGCGCCGGTAAAGCTCCTTCCAGCCGGGCGGCGTGGTGACGGCCGCATCCTTCAGCACAGCGCCATGCTCGTCGCCGACCTTATAGAGTGGCGCGACCTCTTCACTGGCAAAGCGTCCCGCCTCGGCCAGAATCGCGTCGACGAGGTCCTCGCCGAGATCGCCGAAGGTTCCGGCATCCAGCTCCGGCTTCAGCCCGGCCACATACTTCAGCGTGAACGCTATGTCCTCGACCGGCGCGCGATACATGCTGTCCGTTCCTCCTCTTCGGGTCGGTTGTTCGGTCATAGGACCTCCGCAAGGGCAAAACCATCCGCCTTTGGTCGGCTCCTCACTTTCTTTTTACGTAAACGTCAAAATATGTCACGCTGATTTTGCATTGCCTGCCGCGTCCACGGGCGGAGCGGAATGCAGCGGACGCACTTACTGTACGAAGTCTCTCATGCCGATATGATCGGCCAAGCAGACCAACTGACCGGAACGCTATGCTCGCCAGACCCGACGCCTATCGCTGCATCGAATGCGGCCTGCCCTACCGGGCTCCGGGCTTCAACCACTACCACGGCATGATCGAGGAGGGCCCCGCCTACTGGACCGATCGCGGCATCTTATGCTCGCCGCAGTGCTCACTCGCGCATCACAAGAAGCGCAAGGCCGAAGGCACGCTGCCGCAGGAGCCGGCGCCCGATCCATTCGAGGTGCCGTCACTGTTCAGAAGCTGATCGATCCCTCAGCGTATGCTGCGGCCTACTGCCTGCAGTGCCAGGAAGGCTTCGTAACGCTTGTCGTGCCAAGCGCGCATGTCGTGCAACGCAGGTGTAAAAACGTCGCCGAGCCGGGACATGGCAGGCATGGCGCTGGAAAGGTCGGGGTAACGTCCGGCCGCGACCGCACCGAGCATGGCGGCGCCCAGCAGCACCGGTTCGGGCGATTGCGAGGCGGCGACCGGCAGGCCGGCGGCGTCGGCGAGCAGCTGGCGCACGAGCGGCGACTGCCCTGCGCCGCCGCTGATGACGATGGTGTCGACGACAAGGCCGGACGACGCCATCGCCGCCACGATCTGGCGCACGCCGTAGCCGAGGCCGCAAAGCCCAGCCACGTAAAGGCCGACGAGACTTTCGACGGAACGGTCGGTGCCGAGCCCGGCGATCAGGCCGCGTGCGTCCGGATCGGCCAAGGGCGAACGGTTGCCGAGGAATTCCGGCACGACATGGATGCTTCCCGCGAGCATGGCGGCTGCAGACAGGTCGGGGGACGTCGCTATGGCCGCCGCGGCGAGCCAATCGACCAGCGATCTGCCTTCCGAAGCGGCGCGCGCGGCGGCCTCGGCTGCGGCAGGATGGAAATGCACCAGCAGATCGATGGCCGCGCCGGCCGCCGACTGGCCGCCCTCGCTCAGCCAGAACCCTGGCACCATAGCAGAGTAATAGGGCCCCCATACGCCCGGAACGAAGGCCGGACCTTGGCTGCTCGCCATAGTGCAAGCCGACGTGCCGAGCACATAGGCCATGCGCGAGGCGATGGTGCCGGCATCGCCGGAAGCACCCACGGTACCGACGCCGCCGGCATGGGCGTCGATCAGCCCGGCGGCGACGATGGTGCCCGCGACCAGCCCCAGTTCAGTCGCGGCCGCTTCCGTCAGGCCGGCGCCCACCGCCGTGCCGGGATCGACCACTTCGGTCCCGATGCGGGCAAATCCTTCATCCGCAAGATCGCCGAGCCCGACGGAATAAAAATAGCTGTCGTCCCAGCGCCGCTCATGGCCGAGATAGGTCCATTTACAGGCAAGGGTGCAGACCGATCGGGCGAGGCTGCCGGTGGCGCGCCAGGTCAGGTAGTCGGCAAGGTCGAAGAAATGCCGCGCTTTGGCAAAAGTCGCGGGCAGGTTCTCCTTCAGCCACAAAAGCTTCGGCGTCTCCATTTCCGGCGAGATGACGCCACCGACATAGTCGAGGACGGGATGCCGGAGGGCATTGATGCGCCTGGTCTGGTCGAGGGCGCGATGGTCCATCCAGACGATGATGTTTCTGTCGCTGTCTCCGGACCGGCCCACAGGCAGCGGCTCGCCATCGTCGCCGACCACCACCAGCGAACAGGTCGCGTCGAAGCCTATGCCGCCGATGTCTCTGGGATCGACGCCAGCCTTCTCGACCGCCTCGCGCACGCTGGCGCACACCGCCTGCCAGATGTCGCGGCTGGATTGTTCGGCGATCTCGCCAGGCTCGACGAAGAGCGCGATGTCGCGCTTGGCGGAAGCGAGCAGCTCGCCGCGCTCGTCAAAGACGCCGGCGCGCGCACTGCCGGTGCCGACATCGATGCCGAGGAAGTGGGAAGGCATGGGGGAACCTCAGAAGTGGGGCAGTAGGCAGTAAGCAGTAGGCAGTAGGCAGTAGGCAGTAGGCAGTAGGCAGTAGGCAGTAGGCAGTAGGCAGTAGGAGATGGTCAGTGCTGAATGGCCGGACGCAAGAGCCTCATTCCCTACTCCCTACTCCCTACTCCCTACTCCCTACTCCCTACTCCCTACTGCCTAGTTCCTACTGCCTCACAGATCATTGCTCTGCGGCAGGATCACCAGATCCCGAATGGTGATGTTCCTCGGCCGCGTCAGCATGAACAGGACGGCTTCCGCGACCTCGGTGGGTTGCATCAGCCCGCCGGCCGCCAGCTCGTCCTCGAGCTTCTGCTTCGGCCAGTCGCTGATCAGCGCCGTCACCACCGGGCCGGGCGCCACGGCGCCGACGCGCAGGCCGTGCTTGGCGACCTGACGGCGCAGCGTATGGACGAAGGCCTGGATGGCGTGCTTGGAGGCCGTGTAGACCGGCTCCCAGACGACGGGGACCAGCCCGGCGATGGAGCTGGTAACGATGATATCGCCGGTCTTGCGTTCGACCATATGCGGCAGCACCGCGTGCACCGAACGGAACACCGAATTGATGTTGAGGTTCAGCATGCGGTCCCAGGCATCCGGGTCGCCATTGAGTATCTCGCCGCCGACGTAAGCGCCGGCATTGGCGTGGAAGATGTCGAGCTGGCCGGCCTTGTCGAGGATGGCGGGCAGCATGGTCGCCACGCTGGCGGGATTGGTGAGGTCGACCACCAGCGGGATCGCGCCGTCGCCGAGCTCGGCGACGACTTCCTTCAGCCTGTCCTCGGCGCGGTCGACCAGGACCACGCGGGCGCCGGCGGCAAGCATTGCCCTGGCGCATTCGAGGCCGATACCCGATGCCGCGCCGGTGACCGCGGCGACTTTTCCCGAAAGTTCTTGAGCCATGTGTACCCTTCTCGTTTGAACGGATCAGGCGCGGCCGTGCGAGGCACGGGAGCGGCGCGCGAGGGAGTCGACGATCACGGCGATGGCCAGAACGGCACCGGTGATCATGTAACGAAGCGACGAGGACAGATCGAGCAGCGTCAGCCCGCTGGCGATCGACTGGATGACGATGATGCCGAGCAGCGCGGAATAGGCGCTGCCGCGGCCGCCGAACAGGCTGGTCCCGCCGATGACCGCGGCCGCGATGGCGTTCAAATTGACATCGCCGGTGCCGGCCTGCTGGCTGGCCGAAGCGAGCCTGGCGGCGGCTAGGACGCCGCCGAGCGCGGCGAACAGCGAACACAGCGCGAAGGCGCTGAGATAGATGGCGCGCACCTTGATGCCGGCGCGCCGCGCCGCCTCCCGATTGCCGCCGACGGCGGTCATCGAACGCCCCCATTTGGTCCGTGTCAGCGCGTAGTTCATCGCCACGACGAGGCCGACGAAGAGACCGAACATCCACGGGATGCCGCGCGACTGGTTGAGATAGGCGACGATCAGCTCGAGGCCGATGGTAATAGTGGCGACGCGCAGGACGAGCCCGGCTACGGACGGCGTCGACAGATTGGCCGCGCGGCGGCGTGCGACGCTGCGAAACCCTGTGATCAGCATCGCCAGCCCTGGGATAACCGCGAGCGTGTAGGACACCCATTTCGGCATCACCATCAGCTGGCCGAAATCCACCAAAGCGGAGCCATAGGGCAGGTTGATCGAACCAGTGGAGCCGAGGATATAGAGCTGCATGCCCAGCACCGCGAGCAGGCCGGCCAGCGTCGAGACAAAGCTCGGCATGCCAAGCCGGTTGAACAGCAGCGCATAGAGCGAGCCGATCAGGGCGCCGAAGACGAGCGCGGCGAGGATCGCCAGCGCGACCGGCCACCCCTGGTTGACCCAGAGCGTGCCGACCAGGGCCGAGGCGAAGCCGCTGATGGAGCCGACAGAAAGGTCGATCTCGCCGACCATCAGCACGCAGACGATGCCGAGCGCGATAACGCCGACGGTCGAGCAGTCGAACAGGAGGTTGACCAGATTGCTGCTCGACACGAAGACCGGGTTGAGGCTGGTGAAGACCGTCCAGATCACTACGAGACCGACGATGACCGGCAGCGAGCCGAGATCGCCGCTGCGCACGCGATTGAGGAAGGTGTGCACCGCTCCACTGAGGCCCGCCTCATGCTTCACGCGCGCATCGGCGCGATCGAGCGCCAGGGGAGTCGAATTGCCTTGCTCCGTCATGGACGCGGCTCCCCCGCCTGTGCGCTCTGATCGCGTTCCATGCGCAGGCGCTCGACGCGCCGCGACACCGCGTTGTTTGAGGCGCCGGTGATGGCGCTCACCAGGTCCTGATTCGAGGCATCCGGCTCGAAGACGCCGTTGTTCCGCCCGAGCCTTAGCACCACGATGCGGTCGGCGACGGCGCGGACATCCTCCATGTTGTGGCTGATCATGACGACGCCGAGACCGCGCGCGCGGACGCGGTCGATGAGGTTGAGCACCTCCGCCGTCTGGGCGACGCCGAGTGCGGCGGTCGGCTCGTCGAGCAGGATGAGCTTCGGCTCGAGCAGCAGCGAGCGCGCAATCGCCACCGTCTGGCGCTGGCCGCCGGACAGCGAGGCGACCGCCTCGCGGACGCTCGGAATGCGCGCCGACAATTCGTTGAGCAGCGTCCAGGCGCGCATCTCCATCGCCACCTCGTCCAGCCGCAACGGGCTGAGCTCGTTGCCGAGGAAAATGTTGGCGACCACATCGAGATTCTCGCAAAGCGCGAGGTCCTGGAACACCGTGGCGATGCCGAGCGTCAGCGCCGCGCGCGGGTCGGGCAGCGTAACCGGCCGGCCGCGGAAATTGATCGTTCCCGAACTCGGCTGATGCACGCCGGCCAGAATCTTGACCAACGTCGACTTGCCGGCGCCGTTGTCACCGACCAGCGCGACGACTTCGCCGGCATGGACGTCGAAATCGATATCGGTCAGTGCCGAGACGGCGCCGAAATTCTTCGATATGCCGCGCAGGCTGAGCACCAGCTCGCCGACGGATGCCGACATTTGAGGACTTTCGCTCATGCGCCGCCTTTCTTGACAGTCGTTGCCTGGCATCCGGCCGCCGAGCGGGCGGCCGGATGCCTTTGATCAGTTGGTGATCCCGAGCTTCTTGCAGCCCTCGGCATAGCGGTCGACGCAGAGCTCGGCCGCCGTGTTGATCTTCTTGTCGATGATCTCGGCCTTGAGGTTCTCCTGTGTCACCACCGCCGGCGTGAAGAGCTGCGAGGGCGTGTCGTAGAGCGTCATCTCGGCCTTGGGCGTCTCGCCCGACAACAGCTTGACGGCGACGTTGGCCGCGGCCGCCGCGACGATTTCGCTCGGCTTGGAGATGGTGTTGTACTGGTCGCCGGCGATGATCAGCTGCAGCGCCGCGATCGTCGCGTCATTGCCGGTCACCGGCGGAACCGGATCGACGCCGGCCGCCTTGAAGGCGGCGATCGCGCCGCCGCCGGTGCCGTCGTTGGCGGCGACGACGCCGAGGATCTTGGCGCCGAAGCGGGTGATCTGGCCGCTCGCCCATTGCTGGGCCTTCGGCGGCGCCCATTCCGGCGTGTCGAACTCGGCCAGGATCGGATAGCCGCTGTTGTCGAGGCCCTCATGGATGCCCTTCTTGATCAGGCCGGCGGCAGCGTCGGTCGGCGAGCCGTTGATCTGCAGCAGACCGCCGCCGGCCGGATCGACCTTCAGAGCCTTGAGGTGCTCGACCAACGAATCGGCGATCGCCTTGCCGATGCCTTCATTGTTGAAGGAGACGTAGAAATCGGCGGGCGCGGTCGGGATAGGCCGGTCATAGGCGATCACCTTGACGCCCTGGCTCTGGGCCAGCTTGACCAGCGAGGCGGCGGCGGTTGAATCGACCGGGTCGAGCACGATGGCCTTGGCGCCTTGCGAGATCACCGAATTGAACTGCTGCTGCTGGCGCGCCGCATCGGCATCGGCATTCTGGTAGATCACCTTGCAGCCCGGGCAGAGCTTCTTCATCTCTGCGACGAAGCCCGGATAATCATGCTGCTCATAGCGGGTCGACGCCTGGTCGGGCATCAGGAAAGCCACCGTTGCGTCGGTGACGGTGTCGGCCAACGCCGCCGTGCTGCCGAGCAGCGAAACGGCGAAAACGGCCGCGATCGTCGATTTCAAGGCAAAAGGCGATTTCCAAGCTTGTCTGGTCATTCGAATGTCTCCCTTTCGAGAAATGGTTTCACGAGGACCTGCGCGGTGAACGGCGCGCCAGGCCTTGACTGCATGTCGAACTGTTGGAAGGAGTATGATCAGTCGGCTGAGGATCGATCCGATCCCGGTAAGCCGCGCAAACATCCTCCTGACGTGCTGGATTCAGGACAAACGATCTCCAGCACCGGGTGCCCTGCGCACCCCGCTTTTCTTCCTTCCCTGAATGTCTCTTTGGTCTTGAAGCAATTCCCGTTGGAATTGCTTTGAGCTCCTCCCGGTTTCCTCCCTGTTAGGCGGCAATCTCCGCGTTGATGTTCTCAGCCAGCAAGGCCCGGAAGCGCGAAGGCGACATGCCTTTCTGCGCCAGGAACTGGCGGTTGAAATTCGAGATGTTGTTGTAGCCGGCGGCGTAGCAGATCTCGGTGATCGACATCTGCGCCTCGCTCATCAATAGCTGGCAGGCAAGGTTGATGCGCAGCCGATTGACATATTGCACCAGCGCCATGCCCGTATGGCGGCGGAAGCTGCGCGAGAAGGCGCTCGGGCTGCGCCCGGCGATCTCGGCCAGCGTCGCTTCGCTGAACGGCTCGGTCAGGTGGCAGTTGATGTAGGCGAGCGCCTGGTTGATGCCGGCCGACATGAAGCCGGAGGGATCGGGCAGATAGCCGGCGCTGGCCAGCGTGCGGACATCGCCGGCGCGGTTCAGGATGTCGAGAACGGCCATGAACAGCGACAGGCGTCGCACGCCCTGCGCCTCGGTCAGTTCCGCCAGCAGGGGCGCCGCAAGCTCGGCCGTCGCCGGTGAGAACAGCGCGCCGCGGCGGCTGGTCTCGAGGATGCCGGCGCAGGCGGAAAGCTCGGGCAACACGGCTGAAGCGCCGGCGATGAATTCTTCGGAGAACTGCACGACGCGGCCACGCAGCGGCACGGTCTCGCCCGGCGGCACGTCGCTGACCCAGTTGTGCGGCAGATTCGGCCCGGTAAGCACCAGATTGCCCGGCTCGAACTCGCCGATGAAGTCGCCGACGAAATAACGGCCGGTGGTGGCGACGACCAGATGCAGTTCGTATTCGGGATGGAAGTGCCAGCGCACGGTGCGGAAAGGATAGCCGTGGGCCCAGGCCTTGAACGACTCTCCCTGTCTGATCTGGACAACTTCCAGGTCCGGATTCATGTTCATTTTCCTCCCGCGCGGGTCCGGTCTTGTGACCGGTTGCTGCGCTTCGTCAGGCGGCCCGTGTCTTCACCCTGGCCGCCGTGATCGAAAGCTTAGGCGGCAATTGAAGCCCCTGCCACCACGGCTTGTCCACCCGACCGATACTTTTTTGACGTTTTGGATCGGACCGAAGCAAGCCGATGTTCTGAAGCACTTCCTTAACCATAGCAGTTCAGGATCGTCCTCTGGTCAGTGGGGACACCCTGATTGAAAAAGCCGGCGCGCCCTCTTCGCCGCCTGGCGCTTCTCGCTGCGGCGGTTGCGCTGGGCACGGCGGCAAAGGCCTCGGATTTCTCCGAGCCTTGGAAGAACGCCGACCGCCCTCTAGTGATCGACGCTTACGAATACAATTCCATCGACTGGCAGCAGCTCGTCACCGACAAGCGCGTCGCCGGCTTCATCAACAAGGCGTCCGACGGGCTGCCTCCGCCCTACTTCTGCTTCGGCGCCGAGGCCGACGTCAAACTCTGCAAGGCGCAGTGGAAGCGCTATGCGGTGACGCGCGAGCTATTCCAGACGCGCAAGGTGGTGGCCAAGGCGCTCGGCCTGAAATGGGGCGCCTATCACCTGGCGCGGCCCGGCAACCCCGTCGAGCAAGCCAATAATTTCATCGATTTCGCGGAACCGGCGCCGGATGAGCTGATGGCTCTCGACATCGAAGGCATCGATCCGACGCAATGGATGTCGCTGGATGACGCCGAGGAATTCGTGCGCCAGGTGCATCGCCGCCTCGGCCGCTTTCCGGTGCTCTATGTCAACGGCAAGACGGCGCAGTATATCGCCGACAACCGTTACGAGTACCGCCTGCTGTCACGGCTGCCGCTCTGGTATGCGCGCTACAAGCCCGACATCGACGTGCATTTCCCAATGGGCAACTGGCAGGGCTATGCGCTGTGGCAATTCTCGGCGCAGGCCAATTGCGGGCGTTTCCGCTGCCCCTACCGGGTGCCGGGCACACCCAACGACATCGACGTCAGCGTCGCGCCGATGAGCGCCGACGAGCTGCGCCGGCAATGGCCTTTTGGCGGCCTGCTCGACGTGCCGGCCGACTATCTCGCCTCGATCCCGGTGCCGCTCTCGCGCGAAAAGGCCCTCGCCGGCAAGGTCACCATCACCTATGCCGATGTGGCGACGCCGCCGACCGTTGAGGAAATGGTCGCTGTGCTCGGCGCGCGCTGGGAGAAATTCCGCGACGGCTTCCGCATGCCTGTTGTGAAGACAGTGCCGCGGCGCCCAGGCTTCGGCATCGTGCAATATGTCGCCTGGAAGCGGACCGAGCAGCGCACGCCCGAGCAGATCGACGCGGCCTTTGCCGCCGCCGATCCGGTCAAGACCGCTTCGACCGCTCTGGACCGGCACTGAATCCCAAGCATCAGCGATGGTTGCCGAGGCTGGCATACATGCCGGTGGTGCGGAACTGCGTCGGATTGATGCCGTAGCAGCGGCGAAAGACCTTGGAAAAATAGTTCGCGTCCTCGAACCCGCACAGCACCGCGACCTCCTTGACCGGCAGGAAATCGGCCTTGGTGAGCAGCTTCGCCGCGCGCTGCAGCCGCTGCTGCAGGACGAACTCCGCCGGCGGCAGTCCTTCGCTCTCGGCGAAGCAGCGCGAGAAATGGGCGCGACTGAGGCCGCTGATCTCGACCAGCTCGGCCACCGGCAGCGGCTTGTCGAGATTGGCGTTGATATGATCGATGACCGGCTGCATGGCGCTTTGCTTCTCGGCGAAGGCGTGCGAGCCGAAGACATCGTCGTAGAGCGCCATCGCCGCCTCATAGGCGATCGCGGAGGCGGCACCGGGCGAAGCCGCTCCCTTGATCAGCCGCAGGCTGCAATCGGCAAGGTGATCGACGGTCGCCGGCTGCAGCCGGAACACCGGGCCGGAGACGCTGAGGATCGACTTGTGGATGCGCAACGCCTCCTCACCGTTCATCGAGATCCAGAAATATTCCCAGCGGTCGCCCTGCCCCAGCCAGTAGCGATGATTGTGCGGCACCAGAACCAGCAGCGTGTCGTTGGCCTGCAGACGGTAGTTGCGGTTCTCGTAGCGCAACTGCCCTGTGCCGCTGATGGTGTGCTGGAGCACCGTGAACGGGGTCTGGCCACGCTTTCTGCCGTCCCAGTCGTAGGTTTCATTCTCGCGCACCTCATAGCCGGTGCTTGTCGGCATGGCATGCAGCCGCTGGCGGCCGCGCGGCAGCGAGATCGTCCGCATCAGCTTTCCATTGGCGATCAGGTCCCGCAGCACAAAATTACCCTCGAAAGCATAATCCTTCTCTGGCGGTGCCCGCCAATAAGGGCATAATCCGGCCCTCAAGAACGGGAATGACCCGCGGTCGAGGAGCGGGCAGGAGGAGAAAAAGCCGGGTTTCCGGCTTTGAGCGGTGCGTGCGCAACGGCGCGCGACCGTATCCTCCGTTGCTTCTCCTTGCCTAGCATTCGATTGGATCGAGGTGAAGGTGATGAGCTTCAAAATCGCTATTATCGGGGCCGGCAGCGTCGGCTTCACCAAGAAGCTGTTCACCGACATTCTGTGCGTGCCTGAATTCCAGGACATTGAATTCGCGCTGACCGACATCAGCGAGCACAATCTCGGGATGATCAAGGCGATCCTCGACCGGATCGTCCAGGCGAACAGACTGCCGACCAAAGTGACGGCGACGACCAATCGCCGCGAGGCGCTGGAGGGCGCGCGCTACATCATCAGCTGCGTGCGCGTCGGCGGGCTGGAGGCCTATGCCGACGACATCCGCATCCCGCTGAAATATGGCATCGACCAGTGCGTCGGCGACACGATCTGTGCCGGCGGCATCCTCTACGGCCAGCGCAACATTCCAGTGATCCTCGACTTCTGCAAAGACATTCGCGAGGTCGCCGCGACCGGCGCGAAATTCCTCAACTATGCCAACCCGATGGCGATGAACACCTGGGCGGCGATCGAATATGGCAAGGTCGACACGGTCGGGCTCTGTCACGGCGTCCAGCACGGCGCCGAACAGATCGCCGAAGTGCTCGGCGCGAAATCGCCTCGGGAGCTCGACTATGTCTGTTCCGGCATCAACCACCAGACCTGGTTCATCGAGCTCAAGCTGAACGGCCGGCCGGTCGGCAGGGACGAGCTGATCGCCGCCTTCGAGGCGCACCCGGTTTATTCGAAGCAGGAAAAGCTCAGGATCGACGTGCTGAAGCGCTTCGGCGTCTATTCGACCGAGAGCAACGGGCATCTGTCGGAATACCTCCCCTGGTACCGCAAGCGCCCCGACGAGATCACGCGCTGGATCGACATGTCGGACTGGATCCATGGCGAGACCGGCGGCTATCTGCGCTACTCGACCGAAACCCGCAACTGGTTCGAGACCGAATATCCGCAGTTCCTCGAAGCGGCGTCGAAGCCGATCGATCCGGCCAAACGCTCCAACGAGCATGCCAGCCACATCCTCGAGGCGCTGGAGACCAACCGCGTCTATCGCGGTCACTTCAACGTCAAGAATAATGGCGTGATCACCAACCTGCCGCAGGACGCCATCATCGAGTCGCCCGGTTTCGTCGACCGTTTCGGCATCAACATGGCGGCCGGTTTCACGCTGCCGGAAGCCTGTGCCGCTACCTGTATGGCCTCGATCAACGTGCAGCGCATGTCGGTGCACGCAGCGATCGCCGGCGACATCGACCTCCTGAAGCTCGCCGTGCTGCACGATCCGCTGGTCGGTGCGGTGTCGACGCCGGAAGAGGTCTGGCAGATGGTGGACGAGATGGTGGTCGCTGAAGCCGCATGGCTGCCGCAATATGCGCACGCCGTTCCGGCGGCGAAGGAGCGGCTTTCGAAAGCACACGTCAATACCCGCGAATGGGCGGGCGCCGCGCGCCGCAGCGTGCGTTCGATCGAGGAATTGCGCGCCGAAAAGGCGGCGCTCAAACAGGCCGGCTGATATCGCCGGCAAGCAGGCGGGCACGCAGGAGGAAGGTCCGCAAGAAATTCACAAGAGGCGGGCAGCAGCAGACGTCCAAAAATATCTGGGAGGAAACTATGAGGACTTTTCGTAGAACTGGCATTGCCGCAGGGCTGATGCTCGGCGTTTCAGTCCATGCGCTCAACGCCTTCGCTTCCGAGCCGACGATCCCGCCCGAGCCCGCGACATTCCCAGCCGAGGGCAAGATCCACTATGTGCCGCGCGACTCCATCCTGGAGTTCAAGGCGCTGCCGGAATATCACGAGCCGGACTGGGTGACCGAGAAATACGTCAAGACCGGCAAGCTGCCGCCGGTCAAGGACCGGCTGCCGAAGGAGCCGCTGGTCTTCAAGACCGGCAACATGCCGGACGGCATCGGCGTCTATGGCGACACGATGCGCCATGTCATCGGCGGCAGGCCGGAAGGCTGGAATTACGGCGCCGGCCAGACGCAAGGCTGGGGCGGCATCGATATCGGCCTGTCCGAATGCCTGACGCGCACGGCGCCGCTGTTCCAGGTCGAGGCCAAGGACACCGAGCCTCTGCCCAACCTCGCCAAGAGCTGGGACTGGTCGAGCGACGGCCACAAGCTGACCATGCATCTGATCGAAGGCGCCAAATGGTCCGACGGCGCGCCGTTCAATGCCGACGACGTGATGTTCTACTGGGACGACGAGGTCGTCGATCCGAACGTCTCGCCGCTCAACGGCGCCACGCCGGAAACTTTCGGTGTCGGCACGACGCTGAAGAAGATCGATGACTACACCGTCGAGTGGACGTTCAAGGAGGCGTTCCCGCGGCAGTATCTCTACGCGATGGCCTATGGCACATTCTGCCCCGGCCCCTCGCACATCCTGAAGCCGCAGCATCCGAAATATTCCAAGAACACCTACGACCAGTTCAAGAACGCCTTCCCGCCGGAATATATGAACATGCCGGTGATGGGCGCATGGGTGCCCGTCGAATACAGGCCGGACGACATCATCGTCATGCGCCGTAACCCGTATTATTGGAAGGTCGACGAGAAGGGCAACCAGCTGCCTTATCTCAACGAGTTGCACTACAAGCTATCGACCTGGGCCGATCGTGACGTCCAGGCAGTTGCCGGCTCCGGCGACTTCTCCAACCTTGAGCAGCCGGAGAACTTCGTCGCCTCGCTGAAGCGCGCGGCTGACAAGAATGCACCTGCACGCCTTGCCTTCGGTCCGCGGCTCATCGGCTACAATCTGCGCATGAATTTTTCCGCCAACGGTTGGGGCAACCCGGACGAACGCGGCCAGGCGATCCGCGAGCTGAACCGCAACGAGGACTTCCGCAAGGCCGTCACCATGGCGCTCGACCGCAAGGCGCTGGGCGACTCGCTGGTGAAGGGCCCGTTCACCGCCATCTATCCGGGCGGCTTCTCATCCGGCACCAGCTTCTATGACCGCAAGTCGACGGTCTATTATCCGTTCGACCTCGAAGGCGCAAAAGCATTGCTCGCCAAGGCCGGCCTCAAGGACACGGATGGCGACGGCATCGTGAATTTCCCGGCCGGCACCGCCGGCGGCAAGGATGTCGAGATCGTGATGCTGGTCAACAACGACTACACGACCGACAAGAGCCTTGCCGAAGGCGTGGTCGCGCAGATGGAGAAGCTCGGCCTGAGGGTCGTGCTCAACGGGCTCAACGGCACGCAGCGCGATGCCACACAATATTCCGGCCGCTTCGACTGGCTGATCCGGCGAAACGAAACCGAACTCACATCCGTCGTTCAAAACACCGAGCAGTTGGCGCCGGTCGGTCCGAAGACCAGTTGGAACCATCGCGCGCCGGAAAGCGGCCAGGTCGACATGATGCCATTCGAGAAGGATCTCGTCGACATCGTCAACAAGTTCGTGTCGACGCAGGACAACGACCAGCGCGCCGAGCTGATGCGAAAGTTCCAGAAGATCTCGACCGAGCATGTCTACAATGTCGGCCTGACGGAATATCCGGGCGCGCTGATCGTCAACAAGCGCTTCTCCAACATTCCGCAGGGCACGCCGATCTACATGTTCAACTGGGCCGAGGATTCGATCATCCGCGAGCGTGTGTTCGTCAAGGCGGACAAGCAGGCAAAATATGAGTTGTTCCCCAACGAACTGCCCGGCAAGCCTGGCGATAAGGGACCGATGGATTAAGCTTTACCTCCCCTGACGAAGAGATGTCCGGCCGCGCCGCGGCGCGGCCGGACAAAGCAAATCCTCCAAACGCATCGAATACGTGACCGGCCAGAAAGGAAGCAGACTGTCCATGTTGCGATTCCTGCTCATGCGCATCGCCTCGGCCGTTCCCGTCCTCGCGATTTTGAGCTTGGTCACCTTCGCCATCATCCAGGCGCCGCCCGGCGACTATGCCGACTACATCAAATCGCAGCTGATCAACCAGGGCGGGGCCTCTTATGCGCAGGCAGAGGCGCAGGCACAGGCCTATCGCGTCGAGCACGGCCTCGATAAGCCGCTGCCCGTCCAGTATCTTAACTGGATCGCCGGCATCATCACGCGCGGCGATTTCGGCTACAGCCTCTATTACAACAAGCCGGTGGCCGACGTCGTGGGCGAACGCCTGCCGCGCACGTTGCTGCTTGCGCTGGTCTGCCACCTGCTCGCCTCGGTGCTCGGCATCACCTTCGGCATATGGGCGGCGACAAGGCAGTATAGCTGGATTGACTCGACGCTCTCGGCGATCTCGTTCCTGGGCATGACGGTGCCGCGCTTCCTGATGGCGCTGATCATTGTCTATCTGCTGGTCTTCCAGTTCAACGTGTCGGAGATCGGCTCGTTCTTCTCGCCGCAATATGGCGGGGCGCCGTGGTCATGGGCGAAGTTCGTCGACCTGGTCAAGCATGTCTGGCCGGTCGTGGCGATCGCGACCTTCGGCGGCCTCGCCTACAACATGCGCGTCATGCGGGGCAATCTGCTCGACACGCTCAACGCCCAATATGTCGAGACGGCGAAGGCCAAGGGCCTGACCGGGGGTGCCGTCGTCATGCGGCATGCCGTGCCCAACGCGCTGCATCCGCTAGTGATGTATCAGGGCGTGGTGCTGCCCTATATGCTCACCGGCGAGATCGAGACGGCGATCATCTTCGCGCTGCCGACCGTAGGCCCGGCCATCGTCGGCTCGATGGCGGTAGGCGACGTCTATGTGACCGCCACCTTCATGATGGTGCTGTCGGCGACGCTGATCGTCGGCAACATCATCGCTGACATGCTGCTGGTGCTGCTCGATCCGCGCATCCGACAGTTCGGGGAGCGCTAAATGCTGGCGCGCGATCCCTCCCCGCCGCCGCCAGCCGAAGGCGTGGCCATCGCCGAGCCGGCGCATGGCAATGAGAGCTATATCGCGCTGGTCTGGCGCCGGCTGAAGCGCTCCTGGACCGGCATGGCCGGGCTCTTCCTGGTCGTGCTCCTGCTCGTCATGGCGGTGTTCGCGGATTTCATCGCGCCCTCGGATCCGAAGGCAACCGACGTCGCCTTCGCGCCGCCGCAGGTGCCGAGCTTTCATGACAAGGACGGCAATTTCACCTTCCGGCCGAGGATCTATGCGCTGGCCGACTCGGCCGATCTCGATCCAGTCACCTTCCAGCCGATCGTCGGCCCCGACTATGACCATCCGCGCCTGCTCGGCTTCTTCGTCGAGGGCGCGCCATACAGGCTGTTCGGGCTGATCCCGGCGGACCGGCACTTGTTCGGCTCGATGGACGGCCAGCCGGTGCATTTCCTCGGCACCGACAAGTTCGGCCGCGATGTGCTGTCGCGCGCCATCCACGGCTCGCGCGTCTCGCTGATGATCGCGCTGACGGTGGTCTTCATCATCACGCTGATCGGCACCACCGTCGGCATGGTTTCCGGCTATTTCGGCGGCAAGTTCGACATCTGGATGCAGCGCTTCGTCGAGCTCGTGCTGGCCTTCCCGCAGCTGCCGCTCTATCTCGCGTTGACGACGCTGATCCCGGTCACCGCGCCGACCAATGTCTTCCTCGGTTTCGTCATCATCGTCATGTCGGCGCTGGGCTGGGCGCAGATGTCGCGCGAGGTGCGCGGCAAGACGCTGGCGCTGGCGCGGATCGACTATGTGCGCGCTGCCATGGCGGTCGGCGCCAACGACCGGCGCATCATCATGCAGCACATTTTTCCCAATGCGATGAGCCATGTGATCGTCGCGGTGACGATCGCCATCCCGACGGTGGTGCTGCTCGAAGCCTTTCTCGGCTTCCTCGGCTTCGCCGTGAAGCCGCCGCTGATCTCCTGGGGGCTGATGCTGCAGGACACGGCGACCTATTCGGTCATCGGCACCTATCCGTGGATCCTGTCGCCGGTCGGCTTCGTGCTGGTCACCGTGTTTGCCTTCAACGCGCTGGGTGACGGCCTGCGCGATGCCGTCGATCCGTATTGAGGTGGCCGGGATGACGACGATCGCGCTCGCAGAAGACTTCGCACCCGCCATCCGGCTCGATCATGCCAGCCGCCGTGAACAGCCCATCATCGACGCCCGCAACATTGAGGTCGCGTTCAAGGTGGAGCACGGCACCGTCGAGGCGGTGAAGGACGTCTCGTTCCAGCTCTATCGCGGCGAGACCATCGCCATCGTCGGCGAGTCCGGTTCCGGCAAGTCGGTGACGGCGCGCACCGTGATGGGATTGTTGTCGCGGCGGGCGACCGTGTCGCCACGCTCGAGCGTCGACTATCTCGGGCAGAATATCCTGAAATTTCCCGAGGCCGCCCGGCGCAAGCTGCGCGGCAACCGCATCTCGATGATCTTCCAGGAGCCGATGAGCTCGCTCAACCCGATCTACACGGTCGGCAGCCAGATCGTCGAGGCGATCAGGGTGCATCGCAAGGTGAGCCGCAGGGAAGCTTGGGCGCGGGCGCTCGAACTCCTCAAGCATGTCCAGATCCCCGAGCCGGAAGCGCGGCTAAAGCAATATCCGCATCAGCTCTCCGGCGGCCAGCGGCAGCGTGTGATGATCGCCATGGCCTTGGCCAACGATCCCGACGTGCTGATCGCCGACGAGCCGACCACTGCGCTCGACGTCACGGTGCAGGCGCAGATCCTCAACCTGATCCGCAATCTTCAGAAGGAGCTGAAGATGGCGGTCATCCTGATCACCCACGACCTCACGGTGGTGCGCAAATTCTCCGACTATGTCTATGTCATGCAGCATGGCGAGATGCGCGAGCACAATGTCACCGAGCGGCTCTTTGCCAATCCGCAGCACCCCTACACGCAGCGGCTGCTCGCTTCCGAGCCGCATGGCCAGCCGAAGCCGCTGCCGGAAGGTTCCGGCGCCATCCTCGAGGCGAACGGCGTGCGCGTCTGCTTCATGCTGCGCCACGGAACGTTCCTCAAACCCGACTGGCGCGAGCTGGTCGCGGTCGACGATCTCGACCTGAAGCTCTGCCGCCACGAGACACTGGGGCTGGTCGGCGAATCCGGTTCCGGCAAGACCACCTTCGGCCAGGCGCTGCTCAGATTGCAGGATGCCAAGCGCGGGGAAATCCGCTTCGACGGCCAACTGATCGAGACGCTGTCGCGCGGCGAGATGCGGCCGCTGCGTTCGCGCATGCAGATCGTTTTCCAAGACCCGTTCTCCTCGCTCAATCCGCGCATGACGATCGGCCAGATCATCGAGGAAGGGCTGGTCGTCAACAGGCTGGGCGCCACGCGGCGCGAGCGGGTCGAGCGGGTGCGCGAGGCGCTGGTCAGCGCCGGCATGCCCGGCAACATCCTGTCTCGGTTCCCGCATGAATTCTCCGGCGGCCAGCGGCAGCGCATCGCGATTGCGCGCGCCATTGCGCTGGAGCCGGAATTCATCCTGCTCGACGAACCGACATCGGCGCTCGATCTTTCGGTGCAAGCGCAGATCATCGACCTGCTGCGCAAGCTGCAGGACGAGCGCGGCTTGAGCTATCTCTTCATCTCGCACGACCTCAAAGTGGTGCGGGCGCTGTGCCACCGCGTCATCGTCATGCAGCACGGCAGGATCGTCGAACAGGGACCTGTCGACGAGGTCCTTTCCAATCCGAAGACCGCCTACACCGAACGGCTCGTCAGGGCCGCTTTCGAGGTGGCGTAGACAAGTGCCGGAGGCTTCAAAAGTGGCAAAGAACCCCAGGATCGCGTTCATCGGCGCCGGTTCGACGGTGTTCATGAAGAACATCGTCGGCGACGTGCTGCAGCGGTCGGCGCTGTCGGGCGCGACCATCGCGCTGATGGACATCAACCCGCAGCGGCTGGAAGAAAGTGCGATCGTCGTCAACAAGCTGATCGCCACGCTCGGCGTCAAGGCGAAGGCCGAGACCTATTCCGACCAGCGCAAGGCATTGAAAGGGGCCGACTTCGTCGTCGTCGCCTTCCAGATCGGCGGCTACGAGCCCTGCACCGTCACCGATTTCGAGGTGCCGAAGAAATACGGCCTGCGCCAGACCATCGCCGACACGCTCGGCGTCGGCGGCATCATGCGGGGCTTACGAACCGTGCCGCATCTGTGGAAGATCTGCGAGGACATGCTCGCCGTCTGCCCGGAGGCGATCATGCTGCAATATGTCAACCCGATGGCGATCAACACCTGGGCGATCGCCGAGAAATATCCCATGATCAAGCAGGTCGGGCTCTGCCATTCGGTGCAGGGCACGGCGATGGAGCTGGCGCACGATCTCGACCTCCCCTACGACGAGATCCGCTACCGCTCGGCCGGCATCAATCACATGGCGTTCTATCTCAAGTTCGAGCATCGCCAGGCGGACGGCTCCTATCGCGACCTCTACCCCGACCTCGTGCGCGCCTATCGCGAAGGCCGCGCGCCGAAGCCCGGCTGGAACCCGCGCTGCCCGAACAAGGTGCGCTACGAGATGCTGACTCGGCTCGGCTATTTCGTCACCGAAAGCTCGGAGCATTTCGCCGAATACACGCCCTATTTCATCAAGGACGGCCGGCCCGACCTGATCGAGAAATACGGCATCCCGCTCGACGAATACCCCAAGCGCTGCATCGAGCAGATCGAGCGCTGGAAAGACCAGGCGCAGGCCTACCGCTCGGCCCAGCGCATCGAGGTCGAGGAATCCAGGGAGTATGCCTCCTCGATCATGAACTCGGTGTGGACCGGCGAGCCGTCGGTGATCTACGGCAATGTCCGCAACAATGGCTGCATCACCTCGCTGCCCTCCGACTGCGCGGCGGAAGTGCCGTGCCTGGTCGACGCCTCCGGCATCCAGCCGACCTATATCGGCGACCTGCCGCCGCAGCTGACCGCGCTGATCCGCACCAACATCAATGTGCAGGAACTGACGGTGCGGGCGCTCATGACCGAGAACCGCGAGCACATCTACCACGCGGCGATGATGGACCCGCACACCGCCGCCGAGCTCGATCTCGACCAGATCTGGTCATTGGTCGACGACCTGCTTGCCGCGCATGGCGACTGGCTGCCGGCCTGGGCGCGTGGCGGACGAAAGAGCGCGGCCGCCTGAAACTGGGTTACGCGCCGGTCTTCTCGCGCTCGACGGCGCGCCAGCCGATGTCGTGGCGATAGAAGCCCTGCGGCCAGTCGATGTGCTCGATTGCCGCGTAAGCCTTGGCCTGCGCCTCGCCGGCTGTCTTGCCGAGCGCGGTTACGTTGAGCACGCGGCCCCCATTGGCGACCAGCGCGCCGCCATTGATGGCGGTGCCGGCGTGGAAAATCTGGGCGCCATCACGCTCGGCCTCGTCGAGGCCACGGATGACCGAGCCCTTTTCCGGCGTGCCGGGATAGCCCCTCGCGGCCATCACCACGGTCAGCGCCGTCTCGTCGCTCCAGCGGATGGACATATGCGCGAGCTGGCCGTCGACGGCGGCGTTGAGCAGGACGAGCAGATCGTCCTTCAGCCGCATCATCAGCACCTGGCATTCAGGATCGCCGAAGCGGGTGTTGTATTCGATCAGCTTCGGGCCGCTCTCGGTGATCATCAGGCCGGCGAAGAGGATTCCGGCGAAGGGCGCGCCGAGATTGGCCATGCCGCGCATGGTCGGCTCGATGATCTCGCGCATGGTGCGCTCGGTCATTTCGGGCGTCATCACCGGCGCCGGCGAATAGGCGCCCATGCCGCCGGTGTTCGGCCCGGTATCGCCGTCGCCGACGCGCTTGTGATCCTGCGCGGTGCCGAAGGGCAGCGCGGTGGCGCCGTCGCACAGGCAGAAGAAGCTCGCCTCCTCCCCGGTCAGATATTCCTCTACCACGACCTCGGCGCCGGCCGCGCCGAATGCGCCTTCGAAACAGGCCTCCAGCGCGGCGTTCGCCTCATCAGTAGTCATCGCGATCGTGACGCCCTTGCCGGCGGCAAGCCCATCGGCCTTGATGACGATCGGCGCCCCGACCTTCTCGACATAGGCCTTGGCCGAGGCGACATCGCCGAAGCGGCCATAGGCGGCGGTCGGAATGTTGAACTTGGCGCAAAGGTCCTTGGTGAAGCCCTTCGAGCCCTCGAGCCTTGCCGCGGCCTTTGACGGACCGAAGACGCGGATGCCCCAGGCGCTCAGGTCGTCGGCGATGCCGGCGACCAGCGGGCCTTCCGGGCCGACGACGACGAGGTCGATCTTCTTTTCCTGGCAGAAGGCGGCGACGGTGGAATGGTCGGCGACGTCGAGCTTCACCAGTTCGGCGACGCGGCCGATGCCGGGATTGCCGGGCGCGGCGTAGAGCTTCGTCAGCAGCGGCGAGGCAGAGATCTTCCAGGCGAGCGCATGTTCGCGGCCACCCGAGCCGAGAAGAAGAACGTTCATGGCCACCTCTTGCTGATCGTCTCCCCGAACCCGCTATTGGTCCGCGGGCGGCGGGTCAAGGCGTCTTGGCATTTTGGCGGCAATTGCGCACGGGAACATGGCGTTCGGGGATAAGACAAGTCCCGCGTTCGGCTAGCCTATAGCAATTCCAGGGGGATTGGCTGAAGCCTCCTCAACCTCGTCATTCTAGGGCGGAGCAAGGAGCGAAGCGACGCGCGCAGACCCTAGAATCCATGCCGTTACGTCAGCCGAAGGATGCAAATGGCGCAGAATTCTGCTCCGTTGCGGCGCGTCAAGGTCACGGAATGGATCCTCGGGTCTGCGCGCGTCGCTTCGCTCCTTGCTCCGCCCGTGGATGACGAAGCCGGGCCGTTTAGCTCTGGTAGATGACCGGGAACCAGTCCTCGCGCAGCTTCTGGCCCGGCTTCATGTCGTGGCCCGGATAGGGCGGCGAGGTGCGGCCCGGCCGTTCGACGTAGTGCGCGTCGTGGCCGACCCAGCGCAGCGACAGCGCCCGGCGCCGCGCCGAGGTCAAGTTGCCGCGCGCGCCGTGCGCTGTGCGGAAATCGAACAGGATGGCGTCGCCCGGTTCCATCTCCCATTCCAGCACCTTCATCGAGGGATCATTGTCGGGATCGGGCACCGGCAAATAGTCGCCCTCGTCGGCATAGAAATTGGCGTCGTTCAGCCAGCGCACCGGCAGCACCATCTTTTCCCATTTATGCGAGCCGGCGATCAGCCGCAGCGTCGCTTCCTTCACCGGATCGATCGGGATCCAGAAGCTCACCGTCTGGCTGCCATCGACGAAGTAATAGGGAATGTCCTGGTGCCAGGGCGTCGGCTTCTGCGTGCCGGGCTCCTTGACCAGGACGTGGTCGTGGAAGAACTGGGCGCTGCGCGACTGCATGACGGCCGCCGCAAGCTCGGCGGCTGGCGATTCCCTGACGATCCTGACGAATTCCGGGATGCGCTCCCAATTGCAGTAGTCGTCGAAGAAGCTGCCCTTGCCGCCGGCGATGTCGGAGGCCGTGGCGCTGCGGTTCTGGATATTGCGTTCAATGCCGTCGGCGATGACATCGACCCAGTCCTTGAAGGCGCCGCGGATGCAGACCGCGCCGTCACGCTGGTAATCGGCAATCGTCGCGGCGTCGATCTTCGGGCTGGCCATCGTGCTCTCCTGCTTGTCGATGACGACTATCGCAAGGGCGTCACATTACGTAAAATAATAACTTGTCATCTCGCTTATAGTTTTAACCTATGAAATTCACACTCACGCAGTTGCGCTATGTCGTCGCCGTCGCCCGCTATGGCAGCGTGACCATGGCGGCCCAGGCGCTGAACGTGTCGCAGCCTTCGATCTCGGTGGCGATCGACCATGTCGAGGACGCGCTCGGCCAGAAAATCTTTGTGCGCCAGCGCGGCAGCGGCGTCGCCCTGACATCTTTCGGCCGCAGGGCCGTCGCCAAGGCCAGGCAGGTGCTAGGCGAGGCGGACGAGCTGGCGGCGCTCGGTTCGCGCGACGCCGATGTCGGCGGCGAGCTGGTGCTCGGCTGCTTCGAGGACCTGGCGCCCTATTTCGCGCCGGCGCTGATGCGCGCCTTCGCGGAGCGCTGCCCGGCTGTCACGGTCGTCATCGGCGACGAGACTTTCGAGACGCTGGGGCGGCGCCTGGCCGACAGCGCCGTCGATCTCGGCCTCACCTATGATCTCGGCCTTCCAGGGCATTTCAAGCGCATCCTGCTGCATGAATTGCGGCCGCACGCGCTTCTGCCGGCAGGCCATTTGCTGGCGGACAAGCACGCCGTCAGCCTGGCGGAGCTCGCGGCGCATCCGCTGATCACCACCGACCAGCCGCACAGCTGGCAGCACATGCTGGACCTCTTCCTCAGCCGCGGCCTGTCGCCGATCGCCAGGACAACGACCAGCTCGTTCGAATTGCAGCGCTCCATGGTGGCCAACGGCTTCGGCGTCGCCGTCAGCTATACAAGGCCTTATGGCGACCGCAGCTATGATGGCCTGCCGCTGGTCTGTAAACCGCTCTCCGACGCGCTGCCGATGCAGCGCATCATCCTGACCCACGACACGCGCCAGCGCCTGTCGAAGGCAGCCTTAGCGTTCATCGACGTCGGCAAGGAATGGTTCGCCAGTCACGATGTTTTCACCGGTTGAGCGACACTGCTGCCGCTTGACGGCGCCGCTTGCTGCTGCCACTCCAACGTGATGGAAACCGTCCAGTCGAAAGCGATCCAGGGCCGTGTCGCCGATGCGCCGAGCGGCCATTGGGTATACCGGGTGCTGCCGCGCTGGCTCTGGCCTTATGCGCAGCTTGCGCGCTGGGACCGCCCGATCGGCTGGCAGCTCCTGTTATGGCCCTGCTGGTGGTCGGCAGCGCTTGCCGCGGGCGCCTATCCGCGTCCGACCGACCCGCTGCTGACGCTGCTTCCGGCGCCATGGTACCTGTTGCTGTTCTTCATCGGCGCCGTCGCCATGCGCGGCGCCGGCTGCACCTATAACGACCTTGCCGACGAGGACATCGACAACCAGGTCGAGCGCACCCGCTCGCGGCCGCTGCCGGCCGGCAAGGTGACGCGCCGCCAGGCCTGGATCTTCGTCATCATCCAGGCGCTGGTGGGCCTGGCCGTGCTCTTGCAGTTCAACAGCTTCGCCATTCCGCTCGGCATCGCTTCGCTCGTGATCGTCGCGGTCTATCCCTTCATGAAGCGCATCACCAACTGGCCGCAATTCGTGCTGGGCTTAGCCTTCTCCTGGGGCGCGCTGATGGGCTGGGCGGTCGAGTTCGGCGACATCGATGACCCGGCGATCATGCTCTATATCGGCTCGATCCTGTGGGTGATCGGCTACGACACGATCTACGCGCATCAGGACAAGGAAGACGACGCCATCGTCGGCGTGCGCTCGACGGCGCGGCTGTTCGGCGACAACACCAAGATGTGGCTTAGCGGGCTCTATGGCGGCGCGCTGATCTGCTTCGCCATCGCCTTCGCCTCGGCGCAGGTGCCGATCGTGGCGCTGGCGGGACTGATCGCCGCCGGCGCGCATATGGGGCGCCAGATCATCCGGCTCGACATCAACAATCCGGACCAGTGCCTGAAGCTGTTCAAGTCGAACAACCAGGTCGGCTGGCTGATCTTCCTCGGCCTGATCGGCGGCTCGGTTTGGATATGGCTGAAGCCGCTGGTGTAGGGGGCGGCGCCCCTTCTCCCCTTGTGAGAGAAGGTGGATCGGCGCGCAGCGCCGAGACGGATGAGGGGTGTTCCAGCGGAGTGAGACGTCGGCTTTCCCTGGAGTACCCCTCATCCGTCGCCTTCGGCGACACCTTCTCCCACAAGGAGGGCTTTGCACAGAATCGGATCAGTGATTCCATGCGGATATCCGGCAAGGAGGATTCGC
>SAJS01000032.1 GCA_004017535.1 Mesorhizobium sp. | reverse complement strand
CAAGGAAGCTCTTGGTCGTCCTCAACGCCATCATGCGCGACAAAACCGCCTTCGCATGAACACAGTTGCCATGCCGTTACCTGAGCCGAAAGGCGCAGCGGGTCAGAATATAGAGGATGTTGCGGTGTCGGGCGGCGAGATTTCCGTTCTTCACCGCGGGCTTGGTGTTGATGGAACGGCATGGATCCTAGGGTCTACGCGCGTCGCTTCGCTCCTTGCTTCGCCCTAGGATGACGAGGTGCGCTACCCCGCCGCCGCCTGCTCGGCCGCTTCCTCGATCCGCTCCATGTCGTCGTCCGACAGGCCGAAATGGTGGCCGATCTCGTGGATCAGGACATGGGTGACGATGTCGCCCAGCGTCTCCTCGTTCTCGGCCCAGTAGTCGAGGATGGCGCGGCGGTAGAGCGTGATTCGGTTCGGTCCCTCGCCGGTCTGCGGGTTCCAGCGCTCGGCGATGCCGCGCCCCTCGAACAGGCCGAGCAGGTCGAAGGGCGTCTCCAGCGACAGGTCGTCCATGATTTCGTCGGTCGGGAATTCGGCGATCTGGATGACGATCTCGCCGGTGAGCTGGCGGAACTCGTCCGGCAGATGGGCATAGGCCTCCAGCGCCATAAGCTCCAGCTCGTCCATCGACGGCGAGAGCTGATCGTGCCAGGTGCGGGTCTTGTAGATGCGGGCCATGAAACGTCCTTTGATCCCGGCATATAGGCTTTCGCGGCTTTGGAGGCAAATGAGCCGGCTGGCCGTCCGCCTTCAGGGTAAAAAGTGAAGGAATAAATTCCTTCTGACTCTGCTTGACTCTTCCGGGCGCCTCTGGAATCTATAAGAACATAACAGGAACAATTGCTGCCGGAAGTGAACGTCATGGCGATGAGCGCCGTAGCGCGGGACACTGTTTTTGACCTGCGCCGCCAGATCGCGAAGATCGAGGGAACGCTGCCCGAGCGCCTGCAGGTGCCGGTTGCTGCCCCTGCGGATGCCGCCAAGTCGGATATGACGCTTGTCCGGCGCGGCCTCGCGGTGGCCTCGCCGGGTGCCTTCCTGCACACCGGCATCGAGCGCCTCGACACCGCCCTTGGCGGCGGCCTGCCCAGGGCGGCGATGAGCGAGATTCATGGGCTGGAGACCCGCGATGCCGGCGCGGTCGCCGGCTTCGCGCTCTCGCTGGTAAGCCTGATCCTCAAGGAGAAGCAGGGTCTGCCGATCCTCTGGGTCGGCACGTCGGAAATCTTCCACGAGGCCGGCCTGCCCTATGCCAGGGGCCTTCATGCCCTGTTCGGCATCGAGCCGGAACAGTTGCTGTTTTCCGAGGCGCCAAAACTGCTCGACGCGCTGTGGATCGCCGAGGAGGCCGCCCGCATGACGGCCTTCGCCGCGGTCATCCTCGAAATCCGCGGCAGCCCGCGCCTTCTCGACCTCACCGCCACGCGCCGGCTGCACGCCCGCGCCCAGAACGCCAGCCGTCCGCTGCTGTTGCTGCGCCAGGCCGGCGAGGCCGATCCAACCGCCGCCCCGGTGCGCCTCATCGTCTCGGCGGCGCCGGCGGCGAACCGCGAGACGGTCACCGGACCGCTCGCCGGCTCGATCGGCCGCCCCGCTTTCAAGGTCGATATCGGCAAGAGCCGCACGGCCCTGCCCGGACAATTCACACTGGAGTGGAACCCAAATGAGCACGCTTTTGCGGAAAGAACAGAGAATCCTGTCGCTGTGGTTCCCGCATCTCAGCGCGGAGCGGATCCTGCGCCAGCGTCTGGGGCGGTCCTGGCGTTCCCGGCCGTCGGATCACCTGCCCCCATCTTACCCACCGTTGGTGATCAGCCATCGCGACAACAACACCCAGCGCATCGCAGCCCTCGACGAGCGGGCTGAGGCGCTCAAGCTGAAACGCGGCATGGGCATTGCCGATGCCCGCGCCATGCACCCTATGATCGATGTGGTGGAAGCCGACCCGGAGGCCGACCGCCGCCTGCTCGAAGGCCTTGCCGACTGGTGCGACCGCTACACGCCGCTGGTGGCGATCGACGCCGAGGACGGACTGTTCCTCGACGTCACCGGCTGCACGCATCTGTTCGGCGGCGAGCGCGCCATGCAGGACGAGATCCTCACCCGCTTCTTCCAGCAGGGTTTTGACGTCCGCGCCGGCCTTGCCTCGACGCCGGGCGCCGCCTGGGCGGCGGCACGCTTCCACGGCAACCGCATCGTTGCCGGCGGCGAGGAGGAGGCGCTGCTTTCGCCCCTGCCGCTGTCGGCGCTGCGCATCGCGCCGGAGACCCGCGCCAGCCTGGAAAGTGTGGGCCTGCGCACCGCCGGCGCGGTGATGGCCGCACCCCGCGCGCCGCTCGCCCGCCGCTTCGGCGCCACTCTGCTTCTGCGCCTCGACCAGGCGCTCGGCCGCCTCGACGAGGCCGTGTCGCCGCGTCTTCCCGTCGCGCCGCTCTCGGTCGAGCGCCACCTTGCCGAGCCGGTCATGCTCACCGACGACATCGAGCGGCTCATAAGCCGGCTTGCCGTCGCCCTGAAGACCGACCTCGAACGGCGCGGCGAAGGCGCAAGGACGCTGGCGCTGCTTCTCTTTCGCGTCGACGGCGCTGTCAGCCGCATCGCCGTCGGCACCTCGCGCCCGATGCGCGAGCCGCGGCTGATCCAAAGACTGTTCCATGAGCGGCTCACCGCGTTGGAGCAGACCATCGACGCCGGCTTCGGCTTCGACCTGGTGCGGCTGTCCGTGCTGTCGGTCGCCGCCTTCGACTTGGTTCAGGGCGACCTCACCGGCGAGGCGGACGATGAGGACGCCGACATCGCGCTGTTCGCCGATCGCGTCCGCGCCCGCCTCGGCGAGGCCGCCGTGCTGAAGCCGGTGGTCGTCGAGAGCCATCTGCCTGAACGCGCCGTCAAGAGCGTGCCTTTCGCCGAAGCGCCGCAAAGGCGCGCGCCGGCGGCCGGACGGACGGTGTCCCGGACAGCCCCGCCGATGACCATCTATCCGCCGGAGCGGCCGGTGCGCCTGTTCCGCTCGCCCGAGCCGATCGAGGTGCCGGCGACCGAGATCCCGGAGGGTCCGCCGATGAATTTCCGCTGGCGGCGCGCGCTCTACCGCGTCGCCCGCGCCGAGGGGCCGGAACGCATCGCCGCCGAATGGTGGCGGCAACTGCCCGGCGAGGAAGAGGCGCCGACCCGCGACTATTATCGCATCGAGGACAGCGAGGGACGCCGCTACTGGCTCTACCGTCAGGGTCTCTACAGCAACGCGCCCCAGGCCGCCCCGCCGCGCTGGTATATGCATGGGGTGTTCGCATGAACGCCCTGACCGCCATCCCCTATGCCGAGTTCGGCATAAGCTCGAATTTCTCCTTCCTGCGCGGCGCCTCCAAGCCCGAGGAGCTGGTGGTCACGGCGAAATTCTACGGTTTTTCATCGATCGGGCTTGCCGACAGGAACACCGTCGCCGGCGTCGTGCGCGCCTGGCAGCAGGCCAAGGTGGAGAAGATGGCCTATCATCCCGGCTGCCGCCTGGTGTTCGGCGACGGCACGCCAGACATTCTCGCCTATCCGCGCGACCGCCAAGGCTGGGGGCATCTGTGCCGCATGCTCACGCAAGCCAATCTGCGCGACGAGACCGAGAAGGGCGCGACGCTGCTCGAGCTCGACGACCTGCTTGAATGGGGCGATCGGATGTCGCTGGCGATCCTGCCCAATCTGTCCGGAGGCGCGGAAGGCAATCTGGAATTGATTAGCCGGCTCAAAGATCGTTTCGGCGCTGCGCTCAGACTGGCGGTGGCGCCGGATTATGGCGGCAATGACCGCTTCCGCATCGAGCAGGCGGCAGCGATGGCCGACCAGGCACGCGTCCCGCTGATGGCGACCAACGACGTGCTCTATCATGCCGCCGACCGTCGCCCGCTGCAGGATGTGCTGACCGCGATCCGCCTCAACACGCCGGTCTCCGAGGTCGGGTTGGAGCTGACCGCCAATGCCGAGCGCCACCTGAAGCCGCCGCTGGAGATGGCGCGCCTTTTCCGTCGCCATCCTGAAGCGCTGGCCGAGACGCTGCGCTTCGCCGATGAATTGACCTTCTCGCTCAGCGACCTCGAATACAACTACCCGGACGAGCCGACCGAATCCGGCCTCGGGCCGCAGGCCGAGCTCGAACGCCTGGCCCGCGAAGGGGCGGTCAGGCGCTATCCGGCCGGCGTTCCCGAATATGTGCTGGAACGCATCGACAGCGAGCTCGCGCTGATCGAGCGCCTGAACTATGCGCGCTATTTCCTGACCGTCCACGACATCGTCAAATTCGCCCGCAGCAAGGACATCCTCTGCCAGGGCCGCGGCTCGGCCGCCAATTCGATTATCTGCTTCTGCATCGGCATCACCGAGGTCGGTCCGGAACGCATCGACACACTGTTCGAGCGCTTCATCTCGGAGGAGCGCAACGAGCCACCCGACATCGACGTCGACTTCGAGCATGAGCGGCGCGACGAGGTCATCGCTTACATTTACGACAAATACAGCGCCAAGCGCACGGCGCTTGCGGCCGCCGTCATCAGCTATCGCGGCCGCTCCGCTCTGCGCGAGGTGGCCAAGGCCATGGGTCTGTCGGAGGATGTGCGCAGCGCGCTGTCCAGCACCATCTGGGGCTGGTCGACCTCCGAGCTCGGCGAAAGGGAAGCCAATGCCGGCGGCCTCGACCGCACCGATCCGCTGTCGCGCCAGGTGCTGGAGCGCGCCAACGAGATCATGGGCTTTCCCCGCCACCTCTCCCAGCATGTCGGCGGCTTCGTCATCACCCGCGACCGGCTCGATGAGGTCGTGCCCATCGTCAAGACGGCGATGGAGGAGCGCAAGATGGTCGAGTGGGACAAGGACGATCTCGACGCGGTGAAGATCCTCAAGGTCGACGTGCTGGCGCTCGGCATGCTGACCTGCCTCAAGCGCGCCTTCACCTTGCTCACTGACCATTATCCGCAAGCGCGGGATCCGTTTGGGCGGCCTTACGTGCTCGCAACCCTTCCCGAGGAGCACGAGGACGTCTACGCCATGATCCAGAGAGCCGACACGCTCGGCGTCTTCCAGATCGAGTCGCGCGCGCAGATGTCGATGCTGCCGCGCCTCAGGCCGGAAAGCTTCTACGACCTCGTCATCGAGGTGGCGATCGTGCGTCCCGGCCCGATCCAGGGCGACATGGTGCATCCCTATCTGCGCCGGCGGCAGGGCAAGGAGGCGGTCCATTATCCCAGCCTTGAGCTCAAGAAGATCCTCGGCAAGACGCTGGGCGTGCCGCTGTTCCAGGAACAGGCGATGAAGATCGCCATCGTCGCCGGCGGCTTCAGGCCGGGCGAGGCCGACGAGCTGCGCCGCGCCATGGCGACCTTCAAGCGCACCGGCACGATCGGCAATTACCGCCAGCGCATGATCGACGGCATGGTCGGCAATGGCTACGACAAGGAATTCGCCGAGCGCTGCTTCAAGCAGATCGAAGGCTTTGGCGAGTACGGCTTTCCCGAAAGCCACGCCGCCTCCTTCGCGCTGCTGGTCTATGCCTCCTGCTGGTTCAAGACCTTCTACCCGGATGTCTTCTGCGCCGCGATCCTGAACGCGCAGCCGATGGGTTTCTATCAGCCGGCGCAGCTGGTGCGCGACGCGCGCGACCATGGCGTCGAGGTGCGCGAGGTCGACATCAATCATTCCGTCTGGGATTGCACGCTGGAGGCCACCGCCTTCGATCCGTCCCGCATCCTCGAGCGCCACGCCTCGATGCGCGGCGTCATCGAGACGGCGCACGCCGTCCGCCTCGGCTTCCGCCAAATCAAGGGCCTGTCCGAGGAACGCATGGAAGCCGTCGTCGCGCAACGCGGCAACGGCTATCGATCGGTCAGGGATGTCTGGCTGCGCTCAGGCCTCGATGTCGGCGAGATCGAAAGACTGGCTGAGGCCGACGCGTTCCGCTCGATCGGCCTCGACCGCCGCGCCGCGCTCTGGGAAGTCCGGGCGCTAGACGGCAGGAGCGCCGCCGAGAAGCTGCCGCTGTTCGACCAGCCGTCGCTTCGCCTGCGCGAGCTGGAGCCGGAAACGAAACTGCCGAAAATGCCGCTCGGCGAGCATGTCGTGCACGACTACCGCTCGCTCGGCCTGTCGCTGAAGGAGCATCCCGTCGCCTTCCTGCGCGAGCGGCTCACCCGCGCCGGCATCACACCCAACGCCCAGCTGCCGTCGGTGCGGGATGGCCGCCGCGTCTCCGTCGCCGGTCTGGTGCTGGTCCGCCAGCGGCCGGGCAAGGGCAACGCCATCTTCCTCACGCTGGAGGATGAAAAATCGATCGCCAACGTCATCATCTGGCCGCGCGTCTTCGACCGCTTCCGCCCCATCGTCATGGGCGCGCGCTTCATCCGCGTCACCGGCAAGCTGCAGCATGAATCAAACGTCATCCACATCGTCGCCGACCGGATCGAGGATTTGACCTCCTGGCTGAGCGTGCTGCTGGAGTCCGCCAATCGCCCGGTCATAGAGCACAATCCCGCCGAACGGCCGGCTGGAGCAAAGGCCGACGCAAGCCGTGGCCTGCCGGTCCGCCAGGATGTCGCCACGCTGTCGAGCGCCGCGCAACAGGTCATGCCGAAAGGGCGCAATTTTCAGTAGGATGACGTCGGACTGCGCGTGCCGTCACGATGCACAACTTTGATGTCGGCGGGACAGCGCCCCCCTACGTCGCTTATAAGGCAAGCCCGCTCACGAAGGCCCGCCGAGCCGCGGCGGCGGTGGCGCCAGCATGTCCTCGGCCGAGATCGTGCGCGCCTCCGAAGGCAGCATGATCGGTATGCCGTCGCGCACCGGATAGGCGAGCTTCGCCACCCGCGAGACCAGCTCGCTGCGCTCCGGATCCCAGGTCAGCGGCCCCTTGGTCAGTGGGCAGGCGAGCAGTTCCAGCAGCTTCGGATCGACCTCGGCTTTTTTTCCGTCACGTCCGTCCGCCATGAACCCGTCCCCGTACCGGCAACCTACTGCAAGCTGGACCCGAACTCGTCATCCTCGCGCGCCAGCGTCATCTCGGTGATGGCGATCAGCGTTTCGGCGCGCGTCTTCAGGTCCGGCGCTTCCAGGAGCGCCTGTTTCTCGGCCGGCCCGTAGGGCGCCATCATCGACAGCGCGTTGACCAGCATGCCGTTTTCGGCGCGGCTGACGCTTTCCCAGTCGGCCTCCAGGTCGTTGGCCTGCAGGTAGGCGCGAAACGCCTTGAGCAGCGCCGGCCGGTCGATCTCGGCGGCGGCCGGGTCATCCTCGAGATCGGCCAGGAACGGCATGATCTTGCACTGCCGGAACGGCGCCTTCGCCGCGAGCTCCTGGACGATGCGGAACCGGCACACGCCCTGCAGCGAGATCAGGTAGCGGCCGTCGCCCGTCTCGGCGAGAGAGATGATGCGCCCGGCGCAACCGACGCTGCACAGCTCCGGCTCGCCGTCATCGCGCAACGCGCCGTCGAGGCTCGGCTGGATCATGCCGATCAGCCGCGAGCCGGCCATCGCCTGGTCGATCATCTGCAGATAGCGCGGCTCGAAGATGTTGAGTGGCATGCGGCCGCCGGGCAGAAGCAGCGCGCCGGCGAGCGGAAACACCGGGATTGCCGTCGGCAAATCCTTGGCGAGCCGGTAGAGTGCGTTACCGACGCGCACCGCGACCCTCCCAAAGCAACGCCGGCAAGCGCATCACCCTGCAATCTCCTCTCGCACTCTCTTGATCGGCACAGCCCTTATCTGGCGCTGGCACTCCTCCGCTCAAGCCTGACGGCCGCGACAGCCGGCAAAAAACTTCAAAGCATGTCTCCCGAAAGTGGGGAACCGGTTTCGGGATAAAGACATGCGCAAAATCAAAACCCAAAGCGCATAGATCGAATCTGAAAGATCGCGACGCGCTTTGAGCGCAATTCCGGGACAAGTGCGCAGCGGCCTTCGTCCGGAATTGCGTCAGAACAAATACCTAGAGCGTTTCGCCATTCTGTGAAACGCCGAAATGCTCTACGAGAACAACAGCGACGACAGCTTGCGGCGTGCCGCCAGCGTTGCCTCGTCGGTCATTCCCCAGGCCTCGAACAACTTCAGCAGCTGCGCCCTGGCGCCGTCGTCGTTCCAGCTGCGGTCGGCCTTGACGATCGAAAGCAGATTGTCGGCGGCCGCATTGCGATCGCCGCGCGCGTTCTGGATCATCGCGAGGTCGAAGCGCGCCTGATGGTCTGCCGGGTTGGCGGCGAGCCGGCGCTCGAGCTCGGCCGGATTGCCGAGCGCGGCCGCTTCCGCCGCCAGAGTCATCTTGGCGCGCAGCGCCGCCAGCGCCGGCGCCTCCTTCTTGTCCTCGGGCGCCCGGGCGAGCACGGCCTCGGCGCCTTGCGCATCGCCGGCATCGAACAGGATTTCGCCCAAGCCGGCGATCGCCTCCAGCGTCTCCGGCGCCTGCTCGAGGATCGCGTCATAGATGTCGGCCGCGGTCTGCACGTCGCCGGCCGTGCGCGCCTCGGCGGCAGCGGCCAGCGCGTCGGCGATCTGCGGCGCGCCGCCGCCCTTGCCGCCGACCTTCTGGATGAACTGATTGATCTGGCTTTCGGGAATGGCGCCCATGAAGCCGTCGACCGGCTGGCCGTCCTTGAAGGCGATGACCGCGGGGATCGACTGGATGCCGAGCTGGCCGGCGATCGAGGGATGATCGTCGATGTTCATCTTGACCAGCTTGACCTTGCCGCCGGCGGCCTGCACCGCCTTTTCGAGCTGGGGCGTCAGCTGCTTGCAGGGCCCGCACCACGGCGCCCAGAAGTCGACCAGCACCGGCTGGCGCCGCGATTCCTGGATGACGTCGGCTGCGAAAGTCGCGGTGGTGGTGTCCTTGATCAGGTCGGCCGCCGCCGGCGCCTCGCCCAGCGAAACCTTGGGGCGGTCGCCGCCGCCATATTGCACCGTCTGGGCGTACTGGCCGCCATTGCCGCCGAACGCGCCGCTATACGGATTGTTGTCGCTCATCATGTCGCCCTTTCGGTCGCGCTCCCAGGCGTCGGCGCCCGGCGCGTCATTGTCGGATTTTGGAACCGCCTTCCATGTGGCGATCAAGCCCTGACTTTCAAGATTGTGAGACTTTCAGGATAACAGGATCGTGGCCGGTTGCCTCGACGAATCTGATCAGATCGGCGGCGGCGATCGAGGTCGTCGCCTCATTGGTCAGCGGATGGCCGTTGATGACGTCGTGGCTCATCAATTCCTGGTCGAGCACCGCCTTGACCTTCCCTTCCGTGTCGTTGATCAGGCCGAAGACGGTGACCGCGCCAGGGATGACGCCGAGCAGCTCCATCAGCATCTCGGGCTTGCCGAAGGAGACCCGGCTGGCGGCGCCGATGAGGTGATGGATCTGCTTCAGGTCGACGACGGCTTCCTCGCCGACGGTGACGAGGAAATAATTGTCCTTCTTGTCCTTGAGGAACAGGTTCTTGGTGTGGCCGCCGGGAATCTCGCCGCGCAAGGACTGCGAATCGGCGACCGTGAACAGCGGCGGATGCCTGACCGTCGAGACGGAAATGCCGAGATCGGCAAGAAATTCGTTGAGCTCGGCTTCGGTCTTAGGCATCGGTCCTCGCGCGGTCAAAAGAGCGGTCATGCCGTTTACGGCCAACAATGCCACCGGGGCAAGGCCGCCGCAGCAATTCCGGGAAGGCGCGCGGACGCTTTGAGCGCGGATTTGCGATCCGCCGGTTCCGCGCCGCTTCGATGCTTTCGAAGCGGACGTTGCCGCCGTGAAAAATTCACTCCAAAAAGACCGTCATTTCCCTGTTGCAATCGCCGCGCTCTTCGGCCATATAGGCGCGGCTTGCGGCCGAGGCCGCGCGAGCGGGTGTAGCTCAGGGGTAGAGCACAACCTTGCCAAGGTTGGGGTCGGGCGTTCGAATCGCCTCACCCGCTCCAGTTTCCTCCACCGAGGATCAAGCAAACGAAAAGCCGCGGACCACCGCGGCTTTTTCGCATCTGGACCATTTTGATCTTCTTTGACCTTCGGAGCGCGCCCCAATTGCCGGGGAGTGATGACATCTGCCGCTGGCAGTTGGCTCGGGTCATTCGGCAAGTGCCGCCGCCCATCAGACTTGGGTCGCACACCAAAGGGACTGTAGAGCCTCTTTTGTCGGGCGCCTGGCAAATATATGTTAAGTGAAAGTGACGGAACTAAATCCGGCCGGGCAGTTTCGCGGGGCGCAGTTCCCGCGAGTCGTTGCGTTGGTGCATACTAGATCAAAGAACGTCGGCTATGAGGTTCACAGCCTTACGGGATCCGTGCGGCCAATGGATGGTATATGACCTGCTTTCGGGTTATCCGGCACAGGTTGGGGACATATTGTTGCTCGGCCTGAGCCGCGAGGAGGCGGAGCGGCTTGCCGGACAGGCGGATCAATCGGCGCCGCAGCCATTTCGTCGGTATTGCAGCCATTTATCGGTATTCTGCCGTTCCGATCCGGAATGATCGGACTCGTCGGAGATTTAGATGTGCCGACCGAGGGAGAGCCGATGAGGTTTGCAGCGATGCAGAATCCGTGTGACGACTGGCATGTCTATGATCTGGCTCTCGACCCCCCGCCGGAGATGGACGGCCGGGTGCTGATCGGGCTGACGCGTGGCGAAGCCGAGCAGCTTGAGCAGGCTAATGCCGAGTTCCTCAGGCGGCCGCCGGTGCCGCTCGCAATCGTTGCCTGAGAAGATCGGCGTGACCGCACCTGCCGCCTGGAATACTGGCTTCAGAATAGAATCCCGTTTTGCGCCATGCCCCAGACCATGGCAGCGCAATGAAGGAGGGCGATCGGCAGTGCCAGCAGCAGCCTGATCCGAATCAGAAGCATGTAGACCACGAACTGGGCGCATGCGGCTGACAGCAACGCCAGGGTTCCGGCGCCGGCCAGCAGCAAGAGCATCATCCAGGGCACCACGATGAAGCCCGGGACGTTCGTTCCGTGGCCAGCGCCCATGGTGGAAACCGCAACGAGAAAGCCTGCCAGGCCGAGGCCCATTCCAGCCGCGATCACCTTGAGCATTGCTCCTCCTCCGCACTTGGCTCCTGCCCCTACGGGCAGGAATATGTCAGACGCGCGAGCGCAGTGTTTCGCTAACGCTACCGGCTTCCGTTACCCCAACCTCGCCCGCGTCGTCCTCGGCGTCGCCAGCAGCAGGCTGGTCTCGCTGCCCGTGATCCCGGGGATCAGCCTTATCCGGCGAAGCACCGCGTCGAAATCGGTGAGCGAGGCCGTGCCGAGCTCCACCACGAGGTCCCAGCGGCCGTTGGTGGTGTGGATGGTCGAAACCTCGGGCAGGCCGCCAAGCGCCCGGATGACCCGGTCGGCGGCATGGCCCTCGATCTCGATCATCATCACGCCGCGTATCCTCTGATCGACCGCGTCGGCGCGCAGCACCACCGTGTAGCCGATGATCTCGCCGGACTTTTCCAGCCGCTCCATGCGCGCCCGAACCGTGGCGCGCGAGACGCCGAGATCGACGGCGAGGTCGGAGACGCTGCGCCGCGCATCGTGCCTGAGCAGCGTGACCAGTCTTTCGTCAAGCGCGTCCATGATTGCCCATCTTGGTCAAGTTGGATGTGCAGAATGATAGATCATTCTTCTCGAAATGCCAATTTCGCCTGTTCAAACCGCCAGCGCCTGATGATCCAATCAGCCAATCAATCGTAAGGACCAAAAAAATCATGCGCTGCAGGATCGTCGGCGCGCCGGTGCAGGACGGCGCGGGCAGGATGGGATGCGAGATGGGGCCGAGCGCGCTGCGCACAGCGGGCCTCGTCTCGGTGCTGGCCGAGCTTGGCCATGAGGTCGAGGACTGGGGCGCGGTCGAGAAGGCCGCGGCGCGCCCGGTGGTGCACGGCAACCTTGCGCTGAAGGCGCTGCCGGAGATCTCCGCCTGGACCGCGGCGATCGCCGAGACCGCCTACGCCGCTTCCAGGGACGCCATGCCGATCTTCCTCGGCGGTGACCATTCGATCTCCGCCGGCACGGTGTCCGGCGTGGCGCGCCGCGCCGCCAAACGCGGCCGGCCGCTCTTCGTGCTATGGCTTGACGCGCATCCGGATTTCCACACGCTCGACACCACCACCAGCGGCAATCTGCATGGCGTGCCGCTCGCCTATGCCAGCGGCCAGGCCGGTTTTCAGGGCTATTTCCCGGATCTGCCGCAGGCGGTCGACCCGGCCCGCATCTGCGCCATCGGCCTGCGCAGTGTCGATCCGGCAGAGCGCCGCGCGCTCGCTGAAGCCGGTGTCACCGTGCATGACATGCGGGCCGTCGACGAGCACGGCATCGCGCCGCTGCTGCGCGCTTTCCTCGCCCGGGTCGAGCAGGAGAACGGGCTCTTGCATGTCAGCCTCGACGTCGACTTCCTCGACCCGTCGATCGCGCCGGCCGTCGGCACCACCGTTCCCGGCGGCGCCACTTTTCGCGAGGCGCATCTGGTAATGGAGATGCTCTCCGACAGCTGCCTCGTCTCCAGCCTCGACCTGGTCGAGCTCAACCCGTTCCTCGACGAGCGCGGCCGCACCGCGACCCTGATGGTCGACCTCACCGCCAGCCTGATGGGCCGCCGCATCATGGACCGCCCGACCCGCAGCCATTCCGGGAGCCTCTGATCATGACTCAGCCTTCGCGCCTCGCCATCGTTCCCTTCGTCAGCGTCGACCGCATGATGAAGCTGGTGCTCGCCATCGGGGTCGAGCGCTTCCTCACCGAGCTCGCCGCCTATATCGAGGAGGATTTCCGCCGCTGGGAGCTGTTCGACAAGACGCCGCGCATCGCCTCGCACAGCCATGACGGCGTCATCGAGCTGATGCCGACCAGCGACGGCAAGATGTACGGCTTCAAATATGTCAACGGCCATCCGAAGAACATGCGCGAGGGCCGCCAGACCGTCACCGCCTTCGGCGTGCTCGCCGATGTCGGCTCCGGCTATCCCATGCTGCTCACCGAGATGACCATCCTGACGGCGCTGCGCACCGCTGCCACTTCCGCCGTAGCGGCAAAATACCTGGCGCCCAAGGGTTCGCGCGCCATGGCCATCATCGGCAACGGCGCCCAGTCCGAGTTCCAGGCCATCGCCTTCAAGGCGCTGCTCGGCATCGACCGGCTGCGGCTCTACGACATCGACCGCTTGGCTTCGGAAAAATGCGCCCGCAACCTCGCCGGCAAGGGCTTCGACATTACGATCTGCGCGACCGGCCAGGACGCCGTGGAGGGAGTCGACATCATCACAACGGTGACCGCCGACAAGCAGTACGCAACCATCCTTACCGACAACATGGTCGGCTCCGGCGTCCACATCAACGCCGTCGGCGGCGACTGCCCCGGCAAGACGGAACTCCACCGCGATATCCTTTTGCGCTCCGACATCTTCGTCGAGTTCCCGCCGCAGACGCGCATCGAGGGCGAGATCCAGCAGCTCGACGCCGACCATCCGGTGACCGAGCTGTGGCAGGTAATGACCGGGAAGGCAAAGGGCCGCAAGGCCCCCGAGCAGATCACGCTGTTCGATTCCGTCGGCTTCGCCACCGAAGATTTTTCGGCGCTGCGCTACGTCCGCGACCAGCTCCAGGCCACCGGCCTCTATGAGGAACTCGACCTGCTCGCCGACCCCGACGAGCCGCGTGATCTCTTCGGCATGCTGGAGAGGGCGGCCATGCAGCCGGCGGCATAAGCCAATCGCATAGGGCGCTCCCCTCTCCGTCCGCTACGCGGACACCTCTCCCCCGCTTTGCGGGGGCGAGGAAACGCCAATCGCTAACGTCGCGGCCTGAAAGGCTTGAGTTCCTCGCCCCCATGAAATGGGGGAGAAGTGGATGGGCGCGCAGCGCCGAGACGGAGAGGGGGCAGCGCCGGCGTCGATGATGCTGGCGCCTACTACCCCCGCGCCGCGCAGCTCTCTCGCTCCACCAGCACCGGCGCCAGCACCTCGCGCTTTGACGGCGCTTCCGGTTCGGCCAGTCTTTCGAGCAGCAGGCTCACCGCGCGCGTGCCGATCTTTTCGACCGGCTGCGCGATCGTCGTCAGCGGCGGCCAGGTGGTGACGGCATAGGGGATGTCGTCGAACCCGACCATCGACATGTCGTCAGGAACCCGCAACCCCCGCGAGCGCAGCGCCGTGACCGCGCCCATCGCCATCAGGTCGTTGCAGGCGAACACCGCCGTGATACCCGGCGCCTGCGCCATCAGCTGCTCCATCGCCAGGCGCCCGCCGGCGAAATGATAATCGGAATCGACGATCGACGAGGCCGGCAGCTCGAGGCCCGCCTCTTCGAGAGCGCGCGCGAAACCGCGCAGGCGGGCCGGGCTGGAGCTGGAATCGCGCGGCCCACCGATGGCGCCGATCTTTTCATGTCCAAGCCCGGCCAGATACCGACCGGCGAGATAGCCGCCATGGTCATGGTCGACCAGCACCGAATCGACATTGACCGACTGGATCTCGCGGTCGAGCAGCACCGCCGGCACGCTGGGCAGCATGCGGGCGAACACCCGCGCATGGTCGGACGAGCCGGCGAAGATCAGCCCGTCGATCTGTTTGGCCATCAGCACCGAGAGGTAGCGCTCTTCCTTTTCGGCATTGCCGTCGGAGTTGCACAGGATCACCGTGTAGCCGGAGACGAAGCCGGCATCCTCGATCTGCCGCGCGACGCTGGCGAAGAACGGGTTGGAATTGTCGGGCAGCAGCAGGCCGATGGTCTTGGTCTCGCCGCGCCGCAGACTCCGCGCCACCGAGTTCGGGCTGTAGCGCAGCGCGGTGATCGCGGCGCGCACCCGCTCGGCCGTCTCCGGCTCGACATGGCGGGTATGGTTCATCACATGCGAGACGGTTGCGACGGACACCCCGGCATAGCGCGCGACATCGGCAATGGTCGTCATGGGCCCGTTTCCCCAGGCAATCCCTGAAGCATGATGCTGAGAAGCGTGCAGCGGGACGACATCATGCTCTATCTCTTCGACCCGGACCCTTCCGCAACAATCTCTCCCGATACGCGTCAAGGATGACCGCGAGCACGACGACAAGGCCGATCACGGAGGGTTCGAAATCGTCACCGACGCCGGGCAATTGCGGTCCGCCCGACGGATATCCTCCGCCGCGACGCCGGCGGCTGGCAGCCAACGGTGAACCCTTGCCCGCTCTACCCTCCTCGATACCGGTAATCGGTTGCGTAACCGATTACGCGGCAAAGTAAGGCCGGGGTTGGGCCGGCGTCAATACCGGGGAAGAACGGCTCGGCCGATGCCGGCGCCTTCACCGCCAGCCGAGCGCCGGGGCGATATGCTTCAGGATCGACTCGATGACATGGGCGTTGTAGTCGACGCCGAGCTGATTGGGCACGGTCAAAAGCAGCGTGTCGGCCTCGGCGATCGCCTCGTCCTCCCTGAGCTGTTCGACCAGCTTGACCGGTTCGGCGGCATAGGAGCGGCCGAACACTGCGCGCTTTTCCGGCTCGATATAGCCAAAGTGGTCCTCGCCCTCGCTGCCGCCGAAATAGGCGCGGTCCATGTCGTTGACGAGGGCAAAGATGCTGCGGCTGACCGAGACGCGCGGTTCGCGCGCATGGCCGGCTTCCTTCCAGGCGGCGCGGTAGGCTCTTATCTGCTTGGCCTGCTGGACATGCAGCGGCTCGCCGGTTTCGTCGAACTTCAGGGTCGAGCTCTGCAGGTTCATGCCGAGCTTGGCCGCCCACACGGCGGTGGCGTCGGTCGCCGCGCCCCACCAGATGCGGTCGCGCAAACCGGCCGAGAAGGGTTCCAGCCTGAGCAGGCCGGGCGGATTGGGGAACATCGGCCGCGGATTGGGCTGGGCGAAGCCTTCACCGCGCAACAGGTCGAGGAAGATTTCGGCGTGGTTCCGCGCCATGTCCGCGTCGCTCTTGCCCTCTTGCGGCACGTAGCCGAAATAGCGCCAGCCATCGATCACCTGCTCGGGCGAGCCGCGGCTGATGCCCAGCTGCAAACGCCCGCCGGCGATGAGGTCGGCGGCACCCGCATCCTCGGCCATGTAGAGCGGGTTCTCGTAGCGCATGTCGATGACGGCGGTGCCGAGCTCGATACGCCGGGTCTTGGCGCCCGCCGCGGCCAGCAGCGGAAACGGCGAGGCGAGCTGCCGGGCGAAATGGTGGACGCGAAAATAGGCGCCGTCGGCGCCGAGCTCCTCGGCCGCAACCGCGAGGTCGATCGACTGCAGCAGCGCGTCGGCGCCCGAGCGCGTGCCCGATTGCGGTGAGGGCGACCAATGCCCGAAGGACAGAAATCCGATCTTCTTCATGTGCTCCGTTCCTGCTGGAGCGGTTCATCGGCCGCTCGAACGCCTTGTTGCCCCAGCAGATAGCCAGGGCAGCGCCGCGATACAACGGACACCGAACGGATACAGACCGTCAATGAGTTCTTCGAAATGTCCGGCCCGGCTCGCGTCGGAGCGCGATCACACCACGGCACATGTGGCGCAGGCCGGTGCCAGCGCGCCGATAGGCCCTGCGATTACCTCCGGCATTCTCGCCACCTCCCGCGCGCTGTATCGTTCCCGCCAGCCGATGACCCCCAGCATTGAACGATGGCTTCATGCATGGCCTGACACCGATACTTTCCACCGTGACGGCCTCGTTCCTGGCGTCCTTCGTGGAGGTCGTCGAAGCCTTCACCATCGTGCTCGCCATTGGCGTGACGCGCAACTGGCGCCCAGCGCTCTCCGGCGCTGCCCTGGCGCTGGCGCTGCTTGCGGTGGCTTCCGAGATACCGGAGCGGAGCGTACTTGAAGTACGTGAGCACCGGAAGCGCAGGAGGCCGTCATTTGCAGGCCGGCCTCACCTGAATATCAGCGCACCTTTAGTAGACCGTGAAAAGCGTCGGCAGGTGGCCGCTGAGGCGGGCATACTCAACCGCCTCGATCACCGGAAACAGAGCCAGGAAATAGAGCCCGTCGCGGAACGTGTTCCTCAGCGCGCCCGTCGAGAACAGCCACTGCGCCTCGTCGCGGTAGAGCAGCGGGTTCGGCCAGAAGGACGGCGTACGTTCGGCATAGGCCGCGTACGCCGCGCCGAACTTGCCGGCGAGATACGCGGCCTCCTTGCGCGCGGTGAACCGGAAGACGAGGAAGCTTGCCAGGCCGAGCATCGCGGCCGCCAGCACCGAGCCGAACATCAGCCCGATACCGACCGCGCCGACGGTCGAGAAGAAATAGAGCGGGTTGCGGGTCATCGAGAACGGGCCGGACACGATCAGCTCGTCATTCTTTCTGCCGCCGACGAAGAGGATGCTCCACAGGCGGCCGAGGAAGCAGGCCAGCACCATCGCGAAGCCGATCGTCTCGACAACTTCGTGCCCATCCGATCCTTCGGCCAGCGCCGGTCTGCTGAAGAGAAGCAGGATGACGGCAAGCACGGCTGCCACCTGCACGACGATCAGGCGCTTGTGCTGGTCGAACGCTTTCGGCGCCGATTTGAGGGACGTGTAGGCCATTCTTTCTCACCGCTCCGGCGCCGAGACGGACGCCGGGCTTTCTCTAGCTCTTCCGCCGGGCGATGACGAGACCCGGCGAATGTTTTTGGCCGATCTTACCAATTTGTAAGGATGCGGACAGGCCGCGGTGAATTTACCAGCCTAGCCTGACGGCCATGGATTGTCGGCTTGAACAGAGCGCGGACGACCGGCTCTTACAGGATGACGGCCATCGCAATGACCATGACAGCCAACGAAGACGGGTCCGAAGCGAACCGGGTCCCGGACGTCACTCTCGATTTCTGGCTGATCAAGATCATGGCGGTGACCATGGGCGAGACGGCGGCGGACTATTTGGCCGTCACTCTCGGGCTCGGCCTTACCGTCACATCCCTGATCATGAGCGGCATTCTCATTGTCGCGCTTGTCCTCGAATTCGCGCAGAAGCGTTACGTGCCCTGGGCCTACTGGCTGGCAGTCGTCCTGAGCAGCGTCGTCGGCACGCTGGTCACCGACAACCTCGTCGACAATTTCGGCGTGCGGCTGGAGACGACGACCATCATCTTCTCGGTCGCCCTCGCCCTGACCTTCATCGCCTGGTACGCCAGCGGGAAGACCCTGTCGATCCACACCATCTTCACCACCCGGCGCGAGATCTTCTACTGGCTGGCGGTCCTGTTCACCTTCTCGCTGGGCACCGTCGCCGGCGATCTGGTCGCCGAGCGCTTCGACATGGGTTATCTCGCGACCGGCCTCATCCTTGGCGGGTTGATCGCGGCGATCGCGCTTGCTTGGCTCTTCCTCGGCCTGAACGGCATCCTCGCCTTCTGGCTCGCCTATATCCTGACCCGGCCGTTCGGCGCTTCCTTCGGCGACCTGCTGGCGCAGCCGGTCGAATATGGCGGCATGGGCTTCGGCACCACTTTCACCAGCCTGACCTTCCTCGGCTCTATCGTGGTCATCGTTCTTTATATGACGCTGAAGAGCCTGATCGACGAAGACGAGCAGGCCCTGCTCGACTGAGCGCGATGCCTGAACCAGCCGTCTCGCAAAAATGTGTAGCGGTCTTCGGTCCACGAATGCGTACAAGCAGATGGTTGGAGCAATCCGTCCGCAATTGCGCCAAGACGAGGAGATGGGGCATGATGCCGCCCGAAAGCCGCTTCACGCGTTTCGGCATCATGTCCTGGAGAACCAGCCAGGAAAGAGCCGGCCGGCGCCGCCATGCCGGCGAGGTTGCGGCGGCAAGGACAGCACGGGGCGATGCGACTTCTGCTTGTTGAGGACGATCCGAGAACCGCCGACTATATCGTCAGGGGGCTGACCGAGGCCGGCCATGTCTGCGATCTCTTGCGCGACGGCCATGACGGCCTCTTCGCCGCGACCCGTAACGCCTATGACGTGATCGTCGCCGATCGCATGGTTCCCGGCCTCGACGGCCTATCGATGATCAAGGCGGTGCGCGCCGCCGGCATCCATACGCCGGCTATCTTCCTGACCTCGATCGGCGGCGTCGACGACCGCGTCGAGGGCCTGGAGGCCGGCGGCGACGACTATCTGGTCAAGCCCTTCGCCTTTTCGGAGCTGCTTGCCCGCATCCATGCGCTCGGCCGCCGGCCGGCGGCGCAGGAACAGAAGACGGCGTTGCGTGTCGCCGACCTGGAAATGGACCTGATCCAGCGCCGCGTGACCCGGCAGGGCCAGCCGATCGACCTGCAGCCGCGCGAGTTCAGCCTGCTCGAGGTGCTGATGCGAGGCGAGGGCCGCGTCATCACCCGCACCATGCTTCTTGAGCGCGTCTGGGATTTTCACTTCGACCCCAAGACCAGCGTCGTCGAGACGCACATCAGCCGGCTCCGCGCCAAGGTCGACAGGCCTTTCGACGTGCCGCTGATCCACACCGTGCGCAACACCGGCTACAGCCTGCATGTTCCGGCCTGATCCCGCATCCGCGATTGCCGGGCGACCAAGCGCCTTCGCGCACGCATGAGCGAGAGGCGCTCCAGCCTTCTGCGCAGCACGCCGTTCAGGCTGGCGCTGACCTTCGCCTTCCTGTTCCTGCTCGCCTTCATCCTGTCCGGAGCGGTCGTCTATCAACTGATGAGCGCCTCGCTCGCCAGGCAGCTCGATCAATCGATCAAGGAGACCTATTCGCTGATCGCCGCGACCCATGCCGAGAGCGACGAGGAGGATCTCGTCTCCACCGTCAGGGACCATGCTCAGTTCAGCCAGGACAAGGACGAGATCTTTTCCCTCACCGACAAGACCGGCAACCGCCTCGCCGGCGATTTCACCGCCTCCGGCCTGCCGGACGGGTTTTCCATGTTCGCGGCAAACTTGCCGGGAGTGCCGCCAGGTACCGAATATCGCGCCTATTCGGGCCCGGTCGGCGATAACAATTTGACCGTCGCCTTCTCGCTTTCGGAAACCGAGGATCTCGAAAGGATCGTGCTGATGAGCTTCGGCTGGGCGACGCTCGCCATCACCCTTCTGGCGATCGGCGGCGGCGCGGTGCTTGCCTCGCGCGTCCAGCGGCGCCTGGATGGCATCGCCAGCACCATGGTCGACGTCTCGCATGGCCGGCTCGACGCGCGCATCCCGCTGATCGGCAGCGGCGACGACATCGACGCCGTCTCCGCCCAGGTGAATGCGGCGCTCGAGCGCCTGTCCGCCTTGGTCGACGGCATGCGCGAAGTGAGCGCCAACATCGCTCATGATCTCAAGACGCCGCTCAACCGTCTGCAGATGATCCTGGAATCTGCCGCCGACAAGACGGTGTCGGGCGAGGACATCTCGGCCGAGCTGACCGACGCCCGCGCCGAAAGCCAGCAGATCAACAGCACATTCGACGCGCTTCTCCGCATCGCCCAGATCGAAGCCGGCGCCCGCAAGGCGCGCTTCGTCGATCTCGATGTCGGGGCGATCGTCGAGACCATCGGCGAGGTTTACGCCGATGTCGCGGAGGATGACGGCAAGTCGCTGTCGACGAGCGTCGTTCCGGATACGAAATGGTACATCCACGGCGACCGGGACCTGCTGATGCAGATGCTCGCCAATCTGGTCGAGAACGCGCTCCGGCATTGCCCGCCGGGTACCGCGATCGGGCTTTCAGTGACCAGGGATGGCAGCCACGTCCTTATCCATGTCCGCGACAATGGCCCGGGCATTCCGGCCGAAGAGCGTGAAAAGGTGTTCCGGCGGCTCTACCGCCTGGATGCGAGCCGCACGACGCCCGGCAGCGGCCTGGGTCTCAGCCTTGTCAAGGCTGTGGCCGACCTGCATGGCGCCGCAATAACGCTTGAGGATTGCAAACCGGGGCTCGGCGTGACCGTCAGCTTCCCGGCGGTGAAAGCCGCCTGATCCGGATCCGCTTTGGCGGTCACCGCGATGCGCCCGCCCGGCGGAAATCGGAAGGTGACATGCCGGCAAGCTTGCGGAACGATTTGTTGAAGGCGCTGAGCGAGCCGAAGCCGGAGTCCATCGCGACCTTCAGCACATTGGCGTCCTCATGCATCAAAAGTGCCTGCGCATAGCTCAGCCGCAAGAGACTGACATATTCGTTGAGCGTCATGCCGGTCGATTTCTTGAACAGGCTCATGGCGTATTTGGGATGGATATCGGCGGCGCAAGCGATGTTCACGCAGTCGATATCGTAGAGAAAATTCTCGGCGATGAAATCGCACATGCGCCCGACGTTGCGTGAGGACTGCTGGTCGAAGGGGCTGCCCGCGCCATGCCCGGCGACGGTTCCGGGCACCAGCCGGTAGGGCTCGAAACGCACCCGCTCTAGCCGAAGCAGCAGCTCGTTGACGGCATGCTCTGTCCTGGCCGGATCGCCCGAGCGCGCATAATCGTTCCAGCGCTTGAAATTGTCATTGTCGGATTGATCGGTGGCATTCGTCACCAGCGTCGCGCCGGTCATCAGCCGGTGCCTGACATCGGCCGGCAGGTGCAAGCGGAAGAAATGCACCAGCGGCAGATGCGCGCCGGCATAGACGGCGTCGTCGGAGAGGTCGTCCATCTGGTGCGGCAGGCCGCCCCAGAACAGGCACATCTCGCCGGCCGACAGCGCGATTTCATGCTCGGCCATGCGGTAATGCACGCGGCCCTGCACGATGAAGTTCACCTCGACCTGGGCGTGCCAGTGCGGCTTCAGCATCACCAGCGGGTGGTTGTGGAACATCTGCAAGGCCAGCGGCAGGCCTTCGACGCTGCTCGCGCCAGGCTGGTAGAACGGACGCTCGGGCATCTTACTTTCCGCCAACTTCTTATTCCCTCTGTCGGGGACAAGCCTTCCGCGCCGCATAATCTAGCCACGCTCACAGCGAGAGAGCAAATGAATTGGGAGGATTTCAATGCGCACTACACTGACCTGCGCCGCGCTTTTGCTTGCCCTGGGTTCAGGCCCGGCGCTGGCGCAGTCCGGCGAGATCACCATCTGGAGCTGGAACATCGCCGCTTCGTCGCTGAAGTCGACGGTCGAGGGCTTCAACAAGAAATATCCCGACATCAAGGTCACGGTTCAGGACCTCGGCAACCAGCCGACCTATGACAAGTCGATCGCCGGCTGCGCCGCCGGCGGCGTCGGACTGCCTGACATCGTCACGATCGAGAACGGCGAGGCCGAGAACTACTGGAGCCAGTTCCCGGACTGCTTCGTCGACCTGCACACGATGGGCTACACCGCCGAAGACCAGAAGAAATTCCCCGATTTCAAGCGCACCGAGCTTGAGGTCGGCGACAAGGCCTATGCCATGCCATGGGATTCCGGCCCGGTCGCCGTCTTCTACCGCCGCGACTTCTACGAGAAGGCAGGCGTCGACCCGGCCTCGATCAAGACCTGGGACGATTTCATCGCCGCCGGCAAGAAGATCCAGGCCGCCAATCCCGGCGTGTCGATGACCAATGCCGATTTCAACGGCGACACCGAATTTTTCCGCATGATCTCCAACGAGCAGGGCTGCGCCTATTTCGCCGAGGACGGCCAGTCGATCACCGTGGCCGAGCCGAAATGCGTCGACGCCATGACCAAGGTCAAGGAGATGAAGGACGCCGGCATCGTGTCGTCGGCCGACTGGTCGACCAAGATCACCAACAACACCGCCGGCACCGTCGCCACCCAGGTCTATGGCGGCTGGTATGAAGGCACGATCCGCACCGAATCGCCGAAGGAAAGCGGCAAATGGGGCGTCTATCTGATGCCGAGCCTGACCGCCGACGGCCCGCGCGCCGCCAATCTCGGCGGCTCGTCGCTGGCCATCACATCGGCCTCGAAGAACAAGGAGGCTGCCTACGCCTATCTGAAATACACGCTGGAGACCAACGACGGCCAGATCACCATGCTGAAGGATTTCGGCCTGGTGCCGTCGCTGGTCTCCGCGCTCGATGATCCTTACGTCGCGCAAGGTCAGGAATATTGGGGCGGCCAAGCGGTCTGGAAGGATATCCTCTCCACGCTGCCCAAGGTGGTGCCGAGCCGCGGCACCCAGTTCCAGAGCGACGCCGAGATCATCGTCCGCGCCGTGCAGACCAAATATCTGGCCAACGGCTATCCCGACGCCAAGGCCGCGCTCGACGACGCCGCCAAGCAGATCGCCGCCGCCACCGGCCTGCCGGTGAAGTGAGCGCCGCCTTGCCTTCCCCCCCTTGTGGGGGAAGGTGGATTGGCGCGCCGCGCCGAGACGGATGAGGGGTACTCCAGGGAATGCCAACGTCTCGCTCCGCTGGAACACCCCTCATCCGGCCGCTGCGTGGCTACCTTGTCCGACAAGGGAGAAGGGAAGACGAAGAAAGGAGGAAGCCGATGCGCACCCAGAACGCCACCGCGTACCGCTTCCTCACGCCTTACCTCTTGATCTTCGTCGTCTTCTGGATCTGGCCCATCATTTCCTCGTTCCTGATCTCCTTCCAGGCGACGCGGACCGTGCCGTGGCGTTTCGCGCCGGCCTTCAACTGGGGCCGCCTGATCGGCGACCCCGCCTTCTACAACGCGCTGAAGAACACACTGCTGATCCTGGTCATCCAGGTGCCGGTGATGATTGCGCTGGCGATCGGCATGGCGGTGCTTCTGAATTCGCCGCTATTGAAGGCGCGAGGCCTCTACCGCTTCGCCTTCTTCGCCCCTGTCGTGGTCGGCGAGGTCGCCTATTCGGCCGTCTTTCGCCTGATGTTCAGCCTCGATTTCGGCATCGTCAACAAGCTGCTCAACAGCATCGGCCTGCCCAAGGTCGATTGGTTCTCCAACGTCACACCGGCCATGGCGTTGATCATGATCGCGGTGACCTGGCGCTGGGCCGGCTACAACGCCATCATCATCCTCGCCGGCCTGCAGTCCATTCCGGAGGACGTCTACGAGGCGGCGACGCTCGACCGCGTCAGCAAGGTGAAGCAGTTCTTCCACATAACCTTGCCGCTCTTGAAGCCCGTCATCGTCTTTTGCGCCGTGCTGTCGATCATCGGCACCATGCAGCTCTTCACCGAGCCGTTCCTGATCACCGAGCGTGGCGGCCCCGGCGGTGGCACCGAAACGCTTGGGCTGCTGCTCTACCGCCAGGGTTTTCGGTCGCTCAATTTCGGTTACGCCTCGGCCGTCGCCTACACCATGGCGGGCCTCGCCATCGCCATCACTTTGGTGCAGCTCTGGCTGATGAGGGAGCCGAAATGACCTCGCGCTCGCAGGCAAGGCTCGGCCGCAGCATCCTGCTGCATCTCTTCCTGACGCCGCTGGCGCTGATCTGGCTGTTCCCACTGTGGATGATGGTGGTGTTCTCCACCATGCCCGACAACGGCATCTTCAGCCCCGGCATCGAGCTTCTGCCGCATGACGGCTTCATCGACAATTTCAACAATCTGCAGCGCGACACCAATTTCGTCGGCGCCATCGGCATCTCGGTCTCGGTGGCCGTGACCTACACCGTGCTTTCGGTGCTGCTCACCTCGATGGCCGGCTGGGCGCTGGCGCGCTACGAGTTCCACGGCAAGGGCGCGGTGGTGGCGATCATCTTCGGCACCATCACGCTTCCCTACGCCGTGGTGCTCATCCCGCAATTCATCATGGTGGCGCGCGACTTCGCTTTGGCCAACACCTGGATCGCGCTGATCGTGCCGCCGCTGTTCAATTCACTCGGCGTGCTCTTCATGCGCCAGGCTTTCTCGATGATGCCCGCCGAGCTGTTCGACGCGGCGCGCGTCGAAGGCGTCAAGGAATGGCGCATCTTCCTGTTCGTGGCGCTGCCCTTGGCCCGCCCGATGCTGGCGGCGCTGGCGATCATCCTCTTCCTCGCCTCGTGGAACAATTATCTCTGGCCGCTGCTGATCAACAGCCAGCCGGGCGCCATGACCGCGCCGGTGGCGCTCGGCACGCTGATCGGCCTGACCAAGGTTTCCTGGGGCGGCATCATGGCCGGCGCGGTGATGCTGACCGTGCCGATGCTCATCGTCTTCGTGCTGTTGCAGCGTCATTTCATCGCCGGCATTGCCGCCGGCGCGGTCAAATAGGAAGCGCGATGGCCGCCGTCACCCTTACCAATGTCATAAAACGCTTCGGTTCCTTCGAGGTCGTCCACGGCGCCAACATCGACATTGCCGACGGCGAGTTCGTCGTCTTCGTCGGCCCGTCCGGCTGCGGCAAGTCCACGCTGCTCAGGATGATCGCTGGGCTGGAGGACATCAGCGGCGGCGACATCGCCATCGGCGGCAAGGTGATGAACGATGTCGAGGCGGCCGACCGCGGCATCGCCATGGTGTTCCAGTCCTACGCGCTCTACCCGCATATGACGGTCGAGCAGAACCTCTCCTTCGGTCTCCGCATGAACGGCAACCCGAAGGCCGACACCGATCGCCGCGTCAAACGCGCCGCCGAGATCCTGCGCATCGACGAATTGATGCAGCGGCGGCCGAAGCAGCTCTCCGGCGGCCAACGCCAGCGCGTCGCCATCGGCCGCGCCATCGTGCGCGAGCCGCAGGTCTTCCTCTTCGACGAGCCGCTCTCCAACCTCGACGCCGAGCTCAGGGTGCAGATGCGGGTCGAGATCTCGCGCCTGCACAAGGAGCTCGGGGTCACCATGATCTATGTGACGCACGACCAGACCGAGGCGATGACGCTGGCCGATCGCATCGTCGTGCTGAAGGCCGGCAATGTCGAGCAGATCGGCGCACCGCTCGACCTCTATGACGATCCGGCCAACCGTTTCGTAGCCGGCTTCATCGGCTCGCCGAAGATGAATTTCCTCAGCGCCAAAGTCGTCGATACGTCAAACAGCGCCGCGATCATCGAGCTCGTCAACCATGGCGGCGCACGATTGCGCAAGCCGCTCCGCGATGCTTTTCCCGCCATCGGCGCCGAAATCGTGCTCGGCGTCAGGCCGGAGCATTTCTTCGAGGTCGGCGAGGGCGATTGCGACATTCCGGTCAAGGCCGATGTCGCCGAGCATCTTGGTTCCGTGAGCTATGTCTACGCCAACGCGGGCCCCGAGGAGCTGATCGTCGAGCGCGAGGCCTCGCGCCAGCGCGCCGGCGGCGATCATTTCACCGTTTCGATCAAGGCCGAGCGTTCGCTGCTTTTCGACAAATCAGGCGCGAGGATTCGCTGACTTTCTTTTCCGCCCGATCCCCAAGGCGTGGCGGCGACCCATGGAGAATTCGACATGACATCTGGAAAAATCCGCTGGGGCATCCTCGGGCCCGGCAGCATCGCCAAGTCTTTTGCAGGCGGCGTGGCGCAGTCTCGCACCGGCGAACTGGTCGCGTTGGGCGCCCGCAACCCCGCCAAGCCGGGGCTGGCCGAAACTTTTCCCGGCGCGCGTATCCTCGACGGCTACGACGCGCTGCTCGCAGACAGCCAGGTCGACGCCGTCTACATTTCGATTCCGCATCCCGGCCACGCCGAATGGGCGATCAAGGCGGCGGAAGCCGGCAAGCATGTGTTGTGCGAGAAGCCGTTGGCGCTCACCGCCTTCGAGGCCGACGCCATGATGCACGCCGCGCGCAAGGCCTGTACCTTCCTCGGCGAAGCCTTCATGTACCGGCTGCACCCGCAGACGCGCCAGCTGGTCGAGCTGATCAAATCCGGCGCAATCGGCGAAGTGCGCATGATCAAGTCGAGTTTTGGTTTCGCCATGCCGGGCTTCATGCCCGAGCACCGGCTCTACGCCAACGATCTCGCCGGCGGCGGCATCCTCGATGTCGGCGGCTATCCCGTCTCGATGGCGCGGCTGATCGCGGGCGCCGCGATCGGCCAGCCTTTTGCCGAGCCCGACAAAGTCGTGGGTACCGCCCATCTCGGCCAGTCCGGTGTCGACGAATGGGCTTCCGCCTTGCTGCATTTCCCCGGCGGCATCGTCGCCGAAACCTCCAGCAGCATCTCGCTCGACCAGGACAATGTGCTGCGCATTTTCGGCACCAAGGGCCAGATCGAGGTGCCCGATTTCTGGTTCGCCGGTGGCAACCGCGATGTCGGGCCGGGCCGGATCGAGGTGATCCGGTCCGGGGCGGCTCGCGAGGTGATCAGCCTCAACGAGACCCGTCACCTCTATTCCTTCGAGGTCGATGCCGCGGGCGAAGCAATCCAGGCAGGCAGGCAGGAATTCGCCTGGCCGGGCATGTCCTGGGCCGAGAGCCTCGGCACGCTGCGCGTCCTCGACAAGTGGCGCGCCGCCGTCGGTCTCGAATACGGGATCGAAAAGCCGGCTAAGCGCCTCAACACCATATCCGGCAGGCCGCTGCGTACCGACGGCACGGCCATCGGCAAGCGCGCCCTTCCCAGCCTGCCGAAACCGGTCTCGGTGCTGGCGCTCGGCTTCGAGGATTTCCGCACCTTTTCCTCTGGTTCGATTCTGCTCGACGCCTTTTTCGAAGCCGGCGGCAATCTGTTCGACACCGGCTTTGTCTATGGAGGCGGCTACACCGAGACGCTGCTCGGCCAGTGGCTGAGGAACCGCGGTGTTCGCGAAAAATCGGTCATCATCGCCAAGGGCGCGCATTCGCCGCTCTGCTACCCCGATGTGATCGCAACACAGCTGGCGCAGTCGCTCGACCGACTGCAGACCGATCATGTCGACATCTATTTCATGCACCGCGACAATCCGGACGTGCCGGTCGGCGAATTCGTCGACGCGATGGACGCCGAGGCTAGGGCCGGCCGCATCCGCGGCCTGTTCGGAGGCTCCAACTGGACGATGGAACGCATGGACGAGGCGATTGCCTATGCCGAGAAGAACGGCAAGCAGAAGCCCGGCGCGCTCTCCAACAATTTCTCGCTGGCCGAAATGCTGGAGCCGATCTGGCCGGGCTGTATCACCTCATCCACGGACGCATGGAAAGCCTGGCTGGCGGCGCGCCAGATGCCGAACTTCGCCTGGTCGAGCCAAGGTCGCGGCTTCTTCACCGACCGCGCCGGCCGCGACCGGACTGACAATGAGGAGCTGGTGCGGGTCTGGTATTCGGAAAGGAATTTCGCCCGCCGCGACCGCGCGATCGAGCTGGCCCGAAAGCTCGGCAGGAGCCCGATCCATGTCGCGCTGGCCTACGTGCTGGCGCAGCCCTTCCCGTCGGTCCCGCTGATCGGCCCGCGCACGCTGGACGAACTGGAGGACAGCCTCAAGGCGCTGGATGTCAAGCTGACGCCGGAGGATGTGGCCTGGCTGGACGAGGGGGCGGAGAGGAGGAGGGCGTAGGGGGAGAAAACCAGAGGCGTCGCGTTTCTTCGCCCCCCTCTCTGCCCTGCCGGGCATCTCCCCCTCAAGGGGGGAGATTGGCAGCTTCAGCGTCGGCGCTCCGTTTGCAACGTTGGCGACTAACGAAAGCCGGCGTGACATCTGATCTCCCCCCTTGAGGGGGAGATGTCCGGCAGGACAGAGAGGGGGGCCTCGCGCCGGCGCCTTGAATGAGTCCCCTCACCGATCCACCCGCGTCGACAAGATAATCGACGACGACGTCCGCTCCACCCCATCCATCGCCCCGATCCGATCGAGCAGCGCGTCGAGGTCGCGGATCGACGGCGCGTCGACGATGACGATCATGTCGAAGTTGCCGCTCACCGAATGCACGGTCCTGACCGGCGGCATTGCCTCCAGACTCCGCACCACCTTGTCGGCGAGTTTCGGCGTGACGGTGAGCAGCACATGCGCCTTGACCAGCCCCTGCTCGTAATCGGGCGACAGCCTGACCCCATAGCCGGCGATGATGCCGCGCTGCTCCAGCCGCTCGATGCGGCTCTGCACCGTCGTGCGCGACACGCCGAGCTGGCGCGCGAGCTCGGCGGTCGAGGCGCGGGCGTTGGCGCGCAGGAGGGTAAGCAGGGCTTGTTCCGCTGCTGTGATCATTTCGACGAAATCCTTCGGCAGATTGCTTTAAATCCAGCTTCATATTGCCAGATTCCTCGCTTCCTTTCGACAGGAAAGCTGCAATGATTTCCGCCAAATCGAATTGACCCAATCGAGATTGCAGGGGAATTGATCATGAAGAACATCGTTGTCGTCGGCGCCGGCAAGATCGGCTCGACCATCGCGGAAATGCTGAGCGCCACGGGCGACTATCGCGTCACGCTGGTCGACCGCTCGGCCGCCCAGCTTGCCGCCGCCGAACTGCCGGCCGGCGTCGCGACGCAGGAGCTCGACATCGCCGCCGCCGGCGAACTGGAAGAGATCCTTGCCGGCAAGTTCGCCGTGCTGAGCGCGGCCCCCTTCCACCTCACCACCCGCATCGCCGAGGCAGCCGCCGCCACCGGAGTGCACTATCTCGACCTCACCGAGGACGTCGTCTCGACACGCCGTGTCAAGGAACTGGCTGGCGACGCCAAAAGCGCCTTCATCCCGCAATGCGGTCTGGCGCCGGGCTTCATCTCGATCGTCGCCAACGATCTCGCCAGCCGTTTCGACACGCTGGAAAGCGTGCGCATGCGCGTCGGCGCGCTGCCGCAGTATCCGTCCAACGCGCTGAATTACAACCTCACCTGGAGCACCGACGGGGTCATCAACGAATATTGCGAGCCCTGCGAGGCGATCGTCGAAAGCGAGCTGATCGAGGTGCCGCCACTGGAGGAGCGCGAGGAATTCTCGCTCGACGGCGTCACCTACGAGGCCTTCAACACCTCGGGCGGCTTGGGCACTTTGGCCGAGACGCTCAAAGGCAAGGTGCGCACGCTGAACTACCGCACCATCCGCTATCCCGGCCACGCCGCGATCATGAAGGCGCTGCTCAACGATCTCGGACTGCGTCACCGCCGCGACGTGCTGAAGGACATTTTCGAAAGCGCCCTGCCGTCCACCCTGCAGGACGTGGTTATCGTCTTCGTCACCGTATCGGGCCGCCGCAACGGCCGCCTGCTGCAGGAGACCTACGCCAACAAGATCTATTCGCATCGCGTCGGCAACATCGTGCGCAGCGCCATCCAGATCACCACCGCGTCGGGCATCTGCGCCGTGCTCGACATGCTGGCCGACGGCTCGCTGCCCGCGAAAGGTTTCGTGCGCCAGGAAGACATTGCGCTGGACGCCTTCCTCGCCAACCGCTTCGGCCGCGCCTATGCGCAGCACGAGATGGTAAGCCGGCTCGCGAGCTGAGCTGCGGGCTCCCCTTCCCCCCCCCTTGTGCCCCTTGTGAGGGAAGGTGGCCGCGAAGCGGCCGGATGAGGGGTGCTCCAGGGAACGCCGACGTCTCACTCCGCTGGAACACCCCTCATCCGTCTCGGCGCTATCGCGCCGATCCACCTTCTCCCACAAGGGGAGAAGGAACAAGCGCTCCCTCAAACATGCAGCGCGTGGCCGAGGGCCTTGAGCGCCGCTTCCTGGAAACCCTCGCCTTGCGTCGGATGCGCGTGGATGGTGCCGGCGATATCCTCCAGCCGCGCGCCCATCTCGAGCGCCAGGCCAAATGCCGCGGACAGTTCGGACACGCCTTGCCCAACCGCCTGTATGCCGAGCACCAGATGATTGTCGGCGCGCGCCACCACCCGGACGAAACCGTCCTCACCCTGCTTCGTCATCGCCCGGCCGTTGGCGGCGAAGGGGAACTGGCCGATCTTGATCTCGCCGGCGAGCACCTTCGCCTCTTCCGGCGTGAGACCCGCGGTGACCAGCTCCGGATCGGTGAAGCAGATCGCGGGAATGGCGCGCTTGTCCCAGCTTCTTTTGTGGCCGGCGACGATCTCGGCCACCATCTCGCCCTGCGCCATCGCACGATGCGCCAGCATCGGCTCGCCGGTGACGTCGCCGATGGCATAAATGCCGCGCATCGAGCTGCGGCACTGGTCGTCGATGCGGATGAACTTTCCAGCCCTGTCGAGGTCGATCTGCTCCAGCCCCCAACCTTCGGTGAGCGGCTTGCGGCCGACCGTGACCAGGATCTTGTCGGCAGCGATCTTGGTACTCTTGCCGTCGACAGTCTCGACCAGCAGCGCGTCGCCCTTGGTCGACAATCCCTTCGCCTTCGCTCCTGTCATCACCTCGACGCCGAGCTCGCCGAGCCGCTTCAGCACTGGCCTCGTGAGCTCGGCATCATATTGCGCCAGCACCCGCGGCAAGGCTTCGACGATCGTGACCTTGGCGCCCATCCTGGCGAAGGCCATGCCCAGCTCCAGCCCAATGTAACCGCCGCCGACGACCGCGAGCTTCTTCGGTACATCGCTTAGCGCCAGCGCCTCGGTGGACGAGATGACCGGGCCGCCGAAGGGCAGGAACGGCAGCTCGACCGGCGCCGAGCCGGTGGCGACCACCACCGTTTCGGCGCGAATGACCTGCATGCCGGTCTCGGTTTCGACCTCGACGGTCTTGCCGTCCCGGAACGTCGCCCAGCCCTGCACGGTCTTCACCTTGGCCTTCTTCAACAACCCGGCCACGCCACTGTTAAGCCGGCTAACAATGCCGTCCTTCCAGGCGAGGGTCTGGGCCAGGTCGAGCGTCGGCGCGGCGACCTTGATGCCCACGGGATCCCTGCCGCCGGCCAAATGCGCGACCTTCTCGAACTCCTCCGCCGCATGAATCAGCGCCTTGGACGGAATGCAGCCGACATTGAGGCAGGTGCCACCCGGCTTCGCAACTTCGACGATGACTGTATCGACCCCGAGTTGCCCGGCGCGGATGGCGCAAACATAACCGCCTGGGCCGGCGCCGATGACCAGCAGCTTGCAGGAGATTTCTTTCATGGGGTCACCTCAATCGGTCGCCGTGCCTCGGTGCCGTATCGCCAAGGTTGGAGATCTGCCGGGGCGACCGTGCCTTCGTTATTCCAGGGCGAAGCAAGGAGCGAAGCGACGCGCGCAGACCCTGGAATCCATGCCGTGACGTTCAAGCGTTGCAACGGTGGAGAATTCTGCTCCGCTGCGCCCTTCGGCGTCGGGCACGGCATGGATCCTCGGGTCAAGCCCGAGGATGACGAAGGCGCGGAGGCAGCGTCCTTATGCATAACCCCTCAATCCACGAAGATCAGCGCCGGCGTTTCCAGCAGCGCCTTGATGCGCTGCACGAATACGGCGGCATCCCAGCCGTCAATGACGCGGTGGTCGAAGCTGGACGACAGGTTCATCATCTTGCGCGGAATGAACTGGGTACCGTCCCACACCGGCCGCACCATCATCTTGTTGACGCCGACGATCGCCACTTCCGGATAGTTGATGACCGGCGTGGTCGCGACACCGCCCATGGCGCCGAGCGAGGTGATCGTGATGGTCGAGCCGGACAGCTCCTCGCGGCTCGCCGTGCCGGCCTTGGCCGCATCGGCCAGCCGGTTGACTTCGGCGGCACTATCCCAGAGATCGCGCGCTTCGGCATGTTTCACGACCGGCACTACGAGGCCGTTGGGCGTCTGCGCGGCGATGCCGATATGGATGCCTTCATGCTGATGGATAACGCCGGCCTCGTCGTCGAACAGCGCGTTGAGGTTGGGCTGCTCGGCGATCGCCTTGACCATCGCCCGCATCAGGAAGGGCAGCAGCGTCAGCTTGGGGCGATCCGCCCGCTTTTCCTTGTTCAGCGTCGCGCGCAATTCCTCCAATGCCGTGACGTCGATCTCCTCGACATAAGTGATGTGCGCGATGCGCGATTTGGCGAGCGCCATTTTCTCGGCGATCTTGCGCCTGAGCCCAACGACCTTGATGTCCTCGACACCGTCCTTCCGGGCAAGTCCGGTGGCTCGGGCGACCTGCGGGCCGCGTGCCACGAATGCATCGATGTCTTCATGGGTGATCCGCCCGGCCGGACCGCTGCCCGGAACCTGGCGCAGATCGACGCCGGCTTCCTTGGCGCGCAGCCGCACGGCCGGCGAGGCCAGCGGCTTCTCGCCCTCCGCGCGCGGCGCGCCGGAGATGGAGGCAGGTCGCGCGGCCTTCGGCGCGGCGGCCGGCGAAACCTTGGCCGGCGGATCGGCTGGTTTCGGCGCCACTTTCGGTGCGGCCGGCGCCGGCGCCGGTTTTGCCTCGGCCGGTGCGGCCGGCGCTTTCACCTCGGAGGCCGCTTCGGCGGCGGCCTTCACATTGCCTTCGCCGGCCACCTTCAGCCGCACGATCGGCGAGCCGATCGCCACCGTGTCGCCGATCTCGGCGCCGAGCCACAGGATCTCGCCGTCGACCGGCGACGGGATCTCGACCGTTGCCTTGTCGGTCATGACGGCGGCGAGGACCGTGTCCTCGCGCACGAGGTCGCCGACTTTGACGTGCCATTCGACAAGCTCGGCCTCGGCGACGCCTTCGCCGACATCGGGAAGCTTGATGACGTGTTCGCCCATCTCAGGCCTCCCCCTAAGCTTCCAGCGTTTCAAGCAAGGCGCGACCGACCCGCGCCGGGCCGGGGAAATAGTCCCATTCCTGAGCATGCGGATAGGGCGTGTCCCAGCCGGCGACCCGCGCCACCGGCGCCTCCAAATGATAGAAGCAGTTCTCCTGCACCAGCGAGACCAGCTCGGCGCCAAAGCCGGAAGTCAGCGTCGCTTCATGCACGACCACGCAGCGCCCGGTCTTCTTCACCGAGGCGACGATCGTGTCGAGGTCGAGCGGCAGCAGCGTCCTGAGGTCGATCACCTCGGCGTCGATGCCGGTCTCCTCGGCCGCGGCCTGCGCGACATAGACCATCGTGCCATAGGCGAGCACGGTGATGGCCGAACCCTGGCGGCGGATCGCCGCCTTGCCGAGCGGGATCGTGTAATGGCCGTCGGCAACTTCGCCGAGCTCATGCTTCGACCAGGGCGTCACGGGCTTGTCGTGGTGACCGTCGAACGGCCCGTTATAGAGCCGCTTCGGCTCGAGGAAGATCACCGGATCGGGATCCTCGATCGCCGCGATCAGCAGCCCCTTGGCGTCGTGCGGATTGGAGGGCACGATCACCTTCAGGCCGGAGACATGGGTGAACAACGCTTCCGGGCTCTGGCTGTGCGTCTGGCCGCCGAAGATGCCGCCGCCGGTAGGCATGCGCACCACGATCGGGCAGGTGAAATCGCCATTCGAGCGGTAACGCAGCCGCGCCGCCTCCGACACGATCTGGTCGTAGGCCGGGTAAACATAGTCGGCAAACTGCACCTCGACGCATGGCCGCAGCCCATAGGCGGCCATGCCGATGGCGGAGCCGACGATGCCGGATTCGCTGATCGGCGCGTCAAAGCAGCGGCTCTTGCCGTATTTGGCCTGCAGGCCTTGCGTGGCGCGGAAGACGCCGCCGAAGAAGCCGACATCCTCGCCATAGACGATGACTTTGTTGTCGCGGCCCATCGACACGTCCATGGCGTCGCGGATCGCCTCGATCATGGTACGCCTGGGCATGGTCAGACCCCTGCCTGCTGGCGCTGGCGCCTGAGATGCGGCGGCATCTCGGCATAGACGCCCTCGAACATGTCACGGGTCGACGGCTTGCCGCCGGCATGCAGCGTGCCGTGGCCCTCGGCTTCCTTCTGAGCGGCGATCACCGTTTCGAGGATCTCGGCCTCCGCCTGGGTGTGGCGATCCTCGGACCAGACGCCTTTCTGGATGAGGTGGTTCTTCAGCCGGATGACCGGATCGCCGAGCGGCCAGGCGTCCGACTCCGCCTTCGGCCGGTAGGCCGATGGATCGTCGGAGGTCGAATGCGCGCCGACTCGGTAGGTGACATATTCGACCAGTGTCGGTCCGAGATTGGCGCGCGCCCGTTCGACCGCCCATTTCGCCACGGCGTGCACGGCGAGATAGTCGTTGCCGTCGACGCGCAGCGAAGGAATGCCGAAGCCGAGGCCGCGCGCGGCGAACGTGCCGGAGCCACCGCGCGCGATGCCCTGGAAGGTCGAGATCGCCCACTGGTTGTTGACGACGTTGAGCACGACAGGAGCCTTGTAGGTGGAAGCAAACACCAGCGCCGCATGAAAATCGGATTCCGCCGTCGAGCCGTCGCCGATCCAGGCGGCGGCAATGCGCGAATCGTTGGAGATCGCCGAGGCCATCGCCCAGCCGACCGCCTGGATATATTGCGTCGCCAGATTGCCCGAGATCGAGAAGAAGCCGTGCTCCTTCGAGGAATACATCACCGGCAGCTGGCGGCCCTTCAGCGGATCGGCCTCGTTGGAGTAGATCTGGTTCATCATCGAAACCATCGGATAGCCGTCGGCGATCAGCAGACCGGCCTGCCGGTAGGTCGGGAAATTCATGTCGCCCCGCTGAAGCGCCTTGCGGAAAGCGCAGCTCACCGCTTCCTCGCCAAGATGCTGCATGTAGAAGGAGGTCTTGCCCTGGCGCTGCGCCATCTGCATGCGCGCGTCGAAGGTCCGAAGCGTCATCATATGGCGCAGGCCTTCGAGCAGTTCCTGGTCGCTGAGCAGCCCGGCCCATGGCCCGACGGCTTCGCCGGCGCGGTTCAGCACGCGGATGATGGAGAAGGCCATGTCGCGGATGGTGCGCGGATCGACGTCGATTTCCGGACGCGGCACCGAGCCGGCCTTCGGGATGGTCACATTGGAGAAGTCGGGTGTGCCGCCGGGCCGCACCTCGGGCTCGGGCACATGAAAGCGCAACATTCCAGCATCGGCCATGAGCTCACATCCTCCAATGTTGCCGGTGCGATCTTTGCACATCCGCGCCGCCACACCAGTGCCAATTCGCCGGGTCTGGGCAGGGCCTTCCTCCCGGCGCCGGCCTTAGCAAGCCGATGCGACGCGCAGGCTCAAGATGCAGATATGGCGACGAAATTTCTTGTCGATGTTTTCGCGCCGCGCGCAATTTGGCGGAAGTTTGCGCGGCGGTTGCCGCCAGAAAAGTAATTGCGAGGTTGGGACCGGGTGCGGCTTCTCCTTCTCCCTTTGTGGGAGAAGGTGGATCGGCGCGCAGCGCCGAGACGGATGAGGGGTGTTCCAGCGGAGTGAGACGTTGGCTTTCCCTGGAACACCCCTCATCCGTCGCCTT
>SAJS01000031.1 GCA_004017535.1 Mesorhizobium sp. | reverse complement strand
CCAGCCTCCATTCGCTGGCGATAAAACCGGACAACTCCTGTGCTACCTAACCCGGACAACTCATGTGCTTACGACACATGGAGGCGACCCCCGTTGACGAACAGCGGCTCCGGTCCTAGAAGGTCAGCCAGACTTCCGTGGTGATTTGGCCGGTCGGCTTGCAGCCACGTTAAACAACTCGCTAAAGGGCCGTTTGCAACCTGTAACCGGCTTTGCGACGGCAAGCCGGTTTTTTGTTGTCCGCCGCCGGCCGGACACCGCGTCGTGTCGGGATAGATGCGGGACAGGATCGAGGACGGACATGGCCGCTCAGCGCGCTGCAAGAACCAACAACGAGGCCGACCGTCCGTCGAGCCCGGTGCTGCAGTTCGGCCCCAACAAGCCGCTGAAGCTCGACGCCGGCACGCTGCTCTCGCCTTTCCAGATCGCCTACCAAACCTACGGCAGCTTGAACGACGCGCGCTCCAACGCCATTCTCGTCTGCCATGCCCTGACTGGCGACCAGCACGTCGCCAACACCAATCCGGTGACCGGCAAGCCGGGCTGGTGGGAAGTGCTGATCGGTCCCGGCAAGATCATCGACACCAACCGCTTTTTCGTCATCTGCGCAAACGTCATCGGCGGCTGCCTTGGCTCGACCGGCCCGGCCTCGACCAATCCGGCGACCGGCAAGCCTTATGGGCTCGACCTGCCGATCATCACCATACGCGACATGGTGCGCGCGCAGGCGATGCTAGTCGATCATTTCGGCATCGAAAAGCTGTTTTGCGTGCTCGGCGGCTCAATGGGCGGCATGCAGGTGCTGGAATGGGCGGCGAGCTATCCGGAGCGGGTCTTCTCGGCGCTGCCGATCGCCACCGGCGCCCGCCATTCCTCGCAGAACATCGCCTTCCACGAGGTCGGCCGGCAGGCGGTCATGGCCGATCCGGACTGGCATGGCGGCAAATATCTCGAGTTCGGCACGCGCCCGGAAAAGGGACTCGCCGTCGCCCGCATGGCCGCCCACATCACCTATCTTTCGGAAGCGGCGCTCCACCGCAAGTTCGGCCGCAACCTGCAGGACCGCGAGGCGCTCACCTTCGGCTTCGACGCCGATTTCCAGATCGAAAGCTATCTGCGCCACCAAGGCATGACCTTCGTCGACCGCTTCGACGCCAATTCCTATCTCTATCTGACCCGCGCGATGGATTACTTCGATCTTGCCGCCGATCACGGCGGGCGCCTCGCCGATGCCTTCGCCGGCACCAAGACGCGCTTCTGCCTGGTCTCCTTCACCAGCGACTGGCTGTTCCCGACCGAGGAGAGCCGCTCGATCGTGCATGCCTTGAACGCGGCGGGCGCTTCCGTCTCCTTCGTCGAGATCGAGACGGACCGCGGCCACGACGCTTTCCTGCTCGACGAGCCGGAGCTGTTCGCGGCCATCAACGGCTTCATCGGTTCGGCAGCACGCGCAAGGGGGCTCAGCCTATGAGCGTCAACCGCGCCCAGCGTGTCGACCTCGAAGTCGTCACCGATCTCATTCCGGCCAAGTCGCGCGTCCTCGACGTCGGTTCGGGCGACGGCGTGCTTCTGGAACTTCTGCAGGAGACCAAGCAGGTCGATGGCCGCGGGCTGGAACTGTCGCAGCGTGGCGTCAATGAATGCGTGGCGCGCGGGCTCTCCGTGATCCAGGGCGATGCCGACACGGATCTAAAATTCTATGCCGACAAGGGCTTCGACTTCGTCGTGCTGTCGCAGACGCTGCAGGCGACGCGCAACCCGAAGGTGGTGCTCGATGAGCTGCTTCGGATCGGCAATCGGGCCATCGTCTCCTTCCCCAATTTCGGCCATTGGCGCGTGCGTTTTTCGCTGCTGATCAAGGGCAGGATGCCGGTCACCAAGGACCTGCCCTACTCCTGGTACGACACGCCCAATATCCACTTCTGCACCATCCGCGACTTCGTCAACCTGTGCGAAGAGCTTGGCGCGACCGTCGAGAAGGCAACCGCGCTCGACGCCAACGGCCAGAAGATCGGCCTGTCGATGCCGTGGTGGTTCTGGAACTTCTTTGGCCAGCAAGCGGTGTTTCTGCTCAGGCGCTGACGCCGCGCGATCGGTTCCATGAGCGCATGATCCTCACCGCCGGCCGGCGGACGGCCTCCGCTGACCGGAAGGCCGATTGTGTTGCCATCAAACCGCAACGTTGCGGAAAAGCCTCCGTTTCGCATTTCTCGGCCGGCTCGGCGTGACACATAGGTGGCTTTTTTGTAGCGTCGACCGCAAATCACAGGTGGGATAAGAACATAGCCATTAAACCCATCCGACACGCGCCAGATCCGACCGGTGGCAGCCCGATGTCGAACCAGGACGTTCCGCTGATCTCAGTGATCACGCCGACCCACAACCGGCGCAGTCAGGTCGTACGTGCGGTGGAAAGCGTTCTGGCGCAGACACTTACCCGCTTCGAGCACATCGTGGTCGACGACGGTTCGACCGACGGAACGGCCGCTGCGCTCGCCGAGATCCGCGACCCGAGGCTGATCTATGTCGGCGCCAAATGGCGCGGCGCCAATGCCGCCCGCAACGCGGGCATCGAGCGCGCGCGGGCGCCCGTGGTGACCTTCCTCGATTCGGACGACGTCTATCTGCCGGACCGGCTGGAGCGGACGCTGGCGCGCTTCGACCAGAATCCCTCGCTCGAAGTCCTGATCAGCTCGTTCCTGTCGCTAAAGGGCAGCCGCAGCACCAAATGCATCAACCGCGAAACCTTTCTTGATAAAAGCACGCTGCAGCGCGCCCTTGTCTCGCAGACTATTTTCATCGCCGGCTCGGCAATCACCGCCAGACACGAATCGCTGCTGGCGATCGGCGGCTATGACAGCGACATCACGCGCATGCAGGATCTCGACCTTCTGCTGCGCTTTGCCCGCCGCGGCGGGGCCCAGCTGTCCGAAGATATCGACTGGAAGAAGTACAATTCGGAGAACTCGATCTCCCGCCGGCGCGACGGCTATGTCGCGGCCTATGCCAACCTGATCGACAAGCATCCCTATATCGCCGACCGCTATCCCGATATCCCGCCCTTTATGATCGCTCGCCAGATCATCGCCGACACATTGAAGGGCCGGCTGCAGCAGGCCTTTTCCGGCTACGTTGCCAATCGCTCGTCCAACGCGCTCGGCTATTCGCTGCCGCAACTGCTGCGCGGTTATGTCGTCGGTCGGCGCTGGCGCCGCGACTGTTATGATGAGTTCCGCGCCAAGTACGGCGCCCGGGCGGTCTGATGCGAGCCTCTATCTGTCGAGTTCCGGAAAATAGGGGTCGGAGAACCGCTGCCGCAGGCGCTCGCCCAGCATACAATCGACGGGCGCCGCATCCTGGACGCGAAGGGATCTGCCGTCGGTCAGGCCGCTCACCTCCTGGATCAGCTTGCGGCGGATGGCGGTCGCGAATTCGGACGCCGCGTAGATCGGCAGCACGAAGGAACCGTCTCCTCCGGTCACGCAATCGGCATAATATCGATCGAGGCGGCTGACGCTCGGCGACGGCCTGATGAGTATGGGCAGACCGTTGATGACGATATCCTCGGCAACGGCGGCATCGCGGATCGCGGCGACGGGCCGTCCGGTATTGTTGGGGCCATCGCCCGATATGTCGATGACCCGGCGGGGGGCCGAAAAAGCGCTTTTCTCCAGGAGCCCGATGCCGAAGCCCAGCGCGCCCGAGATTGAGGTGCCGCGAAAGCTCCGGAACGGCCTGGAGGCGATCTTGTCGGCGAAGGCATCGGCGCTGTCCTCGCCGTCAATAACCTGCCACGCGATGACACCGTCGTCGCGCACCACCCCTGCCCATTCGAAATAGGCAAGCGCGATGCGCCCGTTCGTCCCCGAACGCACCGCGTTGATGAAATCGCGATGGCGCAGCGCCTCGACATAACCGGCGCGCTGCAGCGCGAATTCCTCCTCATCCATCGACTGCGAGATGTCGACGGCGAGCACGAGTTCCACATCGACCGGCGTGCCGCCGCCAGGCGCCGGCAACGAAGCCGCCTCGGCACAGGCGAAACAGGCAAGCAGGCTGAGCATCTCGAGCATGGCTGCAGGCGTTCTGTCGACCCCGGCGATTCTCCCCGGCGATCACGGCAAAATAAAGCTATTTCTTGCGGCGCGCCGCCTGGGGCGGCGGCTCGATCGCTCCGGCGCGGACGCGCGCCGGCTTGAGCGCCGGTGCGCCGGTATCTTTTACGATGCTCAGCGCGCGCGGGAAGAACTGGGTGTTGTGCAGGCCGCGTCCGATGTTCAGGATGGCAGTCCCCGGCAGGCGCTTTTCCATCATCGCCAGCACCCGCCGCAGCGACGGGCCGTCGAACGCGTCGAGCGCCTCGTCCATGATCACCCATTTAGGCTTGCGCAAGGCGAGTCTGGCGAAAGCCAGCGCTCGTTGTTCGTCATCGCTGAGCTCGCGTTCCCACCGCCCGGGCTGGTCAAGGCTGGTTGCCAGACGATCGAGGCCGAGTTCCGTGAGCACGGCCGTGATCTCGGCATCGCTGGCTGGGGCCTCGCCGTTGGGATGATCGAGGACCTCGCGCAGCGTGCCGGCCGGGAAATAGGGCACGCGCGGCACGAAGATGGGAGTTTCGCCCGCTGGAACGCCGATGCGGCCGCTCCCCCAGGGCCACAGGCCGGCAATCGCGCGGAAGAACAATGTCTTGCCGGCACCCGGCTCGCCGGTAATCATGACGCGCTCGCCGGCGTGGATTTCAACATCCGTCTGGGCAAGCTTGGTGCAGCCTTCCGGCGACGACACCTGAAGCTTGTCAAAGGTCAGGCTGCCATTGGCGTTTTCACCGAACTGGATGCGTTTTTCGGTGTCGTGCAGCGCATCGGTCTCGGTGAGCGCGATACGGAAATCGGCCACGCGCATCAGCGTCGCGCGCCAGTCGGCGATGCTGCCGATATTGTTGATGAACCACCGGAGCGACGAATGGACCTGGTTGAAGGCGCCGACCGCCATCATCAGCCCGCCGAACGAGATGTCGCCCGAGAAATATACCGGCGAAGCCACCAGGATGGGCGCCACCACCGTTATCCAGCCATAGGTGTCGGTCACCCAGGACAGGTTGATCTGGGCCGTGAAGATGCGTCGCATGGCGCCCAGCAGCGTGCCCAGGTCAAGCTCCAGCCGGCGCCGGGCGTCGGGCTCACCATGGTAAAGCGCGATTGCGTCGACATTCTCGTTGACCCGCACCATTGAGGAGCGCAGCTCCGCTTCTCGGGTATAGCGCTCGCTGTTGAGCCCGATCAGCGGACGTCCGACCAGCCAGCTCAGCCACGACGCGATGCCGGCATAGAGGAAGGCGGCCCAGACCATGTAGCCCGGTATCGCCAGCGAATAGCCGCCGATGTGGAAGACGAAGCCGGAAGACAGCTCCCACAAGACGCCGATGAAGGAGACGAGCAGGATGAAGGACTGCAGCAGCCCGACGCCGAGATCCGTGGAGAGGTCCGACAAGTGAGCGGCATCCTGCTGCATGCGCTGGTCCGGATTGACGCCGATGGCGCCGGCATTGGCCAGCCGGAAGGCCCGTGCCGGGCGCATCCATTGATCGATCAGGTCGAGCGTCAGTGCCTCGCGCAACCGCAACCGGATCATCTGATTGAGCCAGGTCTGGCCGATATTGAGCACCAGAAGCCCACCGGCGATCATCGCGAAGACCAGCAGCTGGTGCAGGAAGTCCGCCATGTCGCGCCGCGCCAGCGCATCGTAGAAAGGCTGGTTCCAGCGATTGAGCAGGACCTGCCCGATCGAGGTGGCGACGATGACCGCCACGATGCCGACGCAGACCCAGGCAAGTGGCCCGCGCACCGGCGAGGCTTTCAGGCCCAGCTTGATCGTCGCCACCTGGTCGGCGAGGCTGCTTGCCTCCACCGAGACGGCGGCCTTTTGCGGCGCCGGCTTTTTATCGGTCTGGTCGTCCATAGAGGATTTTCCTGATTCCCGCGGCGGTTACGAATGCCGCACTAAACGAGCATGCCTTGGATCGGGCACGCCTCAGATAGGGTGACGATATCCGCGCGATGCAAGGCGCTGCAGTGATCACGAACGCGTCACTTGGCCGTGCGCGGCTTGGCCGCCTCCCGGCCAAGCCGTGTTGCGGCCCCCTGTGGCGAGAAGACCGGCACGAAGACGCGGCGCGAGGCGCGCTGGGCGACCGGCACGCCCTGGTAGAGCCGTTTCTGCGCTTCGACGACGATGACGCCCGAAAAGATCGGCCAGAACCGGCGGCCGGCCCGCTCCAGCACATTGTGGAACCGCATCACGAAACGCCGCGGCGACGGCGGGAAGAACAGCGCATCGCTCCACGTGGCCGGGGTGAAGTTCGCCTCGCGCAGCAACTCGGTCAGCTGGCCGCGCGAGAACGGCCGGCCGTTGCCGAAGGGCGTGTGCTCGAAGCGCGCCCAGACGCCGCGCCGGTTGGGCACGACGATGACGACTCTGCCCGCCGGCGACAGCACGCGCCAGATCTCGTTCAGCGTCTCGCGCGGGTTTTCGGCGTGTTCGAGCGAATGCACGAGCAGCACGCGATCGATGCAGGAATCGACCAGCGGCAGTTCCTCGTCGAAGACCAGCGCCGTCGCCGCCGGCCCGGTCGCCGGCCACACCACCGCGCCTTGCGTCGCCGGCATGAAAGCGAAGACACGCTCGGCATCGGTGCCGAAGCGTTCCAGCCACGGCAGCGTATAGCCGAGGCCGACCAGCCGCTCGTTGGGCACTGTTGTCCAAATGGACGACAGCGCCATGGTGATCGAATGCTCGGCAAGGCGGCCGAGCATGGACGAATAGAAGGAGCGCAGATCGACGATGTCCGAATGCATGGGCGGGACGGTAGCCGCGATGAATGCCAAGTTCAACAAAGGCGGCAAGTTCGATGAACGCGCCAAGTTCGACAAAGCCGGATGACATCGGCGGCCGGTCGCCCTATGTCTGCGGCGATAGATGGAGAAAGATGCCTATGGCCGTCGAGATCGAGCAGTTCATGTGCCGCACGGACAATTTTGGCGTGCTGGTCCACGATCCCAAAAGCGGCGAGACGGCGATAATCGACGCGCCGGAAGAAGCGCCGATCCTTGCGGCGATCGAGCGCACCGGCTGGACGCCGACATTGATCCTCACCACGCACCATCATGCCGATCACGTCGAGGCCAATCTGGCGCTCAAGGACCGCTTCAAGCTGCGCATCATCGGCCCGGAAGCCGAGAAGGCAAACATTCCCGGCATCGACGAGACGGTCAGCCAGGGCTCGGTCGTGCGCCTTGGCGAGGAACGGATCGAGGTCATCGAGACGCCCGGCCATACCGCCGGCCATGTCTCCTACCACCTGCCAGCCTCAAAAGTGGCCTTCACCGCCGACACTTTGTTCGCGCTGGGTTGCGGCCGCCTGTTCGAATGCAAGCCGCCGGTTATGTATGAATCGCTGAAGAAGCTGGCGGCGCTGCCGGCGGATACCGCCATCTATTGCGGCCACGAATACACACTTGCCAATGCCCGCTTCGCGGTGACGGTCGACCCGGGCAACCCGCTGCTTACGCAGCGCGCGGCCAGGATCGAGGCGCTGCGCGCCGACAACAAGCCGACGCTGCCGACGACCATCGGCGAGGAGCTGTCGACCAACCCGTTCCTGCGTTGGCACGACCCAGCGATCCGCAAGCATCTCGGCATGGAGAAAGCCTCGGACGCCGAGGTGTTCGCGGAGATCCGCAAGCGCAAGGATAATTTCTAATTCCACCGCATTTAGCGACATGCACCGGGCCAAAGACCGCCAATGACCAGCGCCGCCGAGATCATCGCAACGCTAGGCCTTGAGCCGCATCCCGAGGGCGGCTGGTATGCCGAGACGTTTCGCGACGCCGCGGGTGGCCCACGCGGTCATTCCACCGCGATCTACTTCCTCCTCGAGCAAGGTCAGCTTTCGGCATGGCATCGGGTGAAGGACGCGGCCGAGGTCTGGCATTTTTATGCCGGCGCACCGCTGGCGCTGTCGATGCATGAGGAGGGCGCAGGCGTGGTCATCGAGCAGGTGCTTGGCACGGCTCTTGCCGCGGGCGAGCGACCGCAGATCGTCGTGCCGGCCGGCTGGTGGCAGTCGGCGCGCAGCTTAGGTGAATGGACGCTGGTCGGCTGCACCGTGGCGCCGGGCTTCGATTTCGCGGCCTTCGAGCTGGCTGAGCCCGGCTGGCAGCCGGTCTAGGCCAGCAGAAACCCCAGCGTGATCGCCAGCTGGGCGGCGTAATAAAGGGCCCAGACCGCGTAGCGCATCCACAGGCGCTGCGGCGAGATCGCCGCGAGCAGGAAGCGCTCGGTCGCCAGCAACCCGTCCGAGGCGATGAACAGCACCGCGCCGGCGATGACCCATGCGCTGCCGGTGGTAAGCGCCGAAATGCCCATGGCGAGGATCGCCGCGACATAGACGGCGATCGGGATGCGCAGTTGCGGACCGACGCGGCGCCAGAGCGCGGCAAGCATGACGATGCTGAATGCGGCCATGACCAGCGCGATCGCGCCCCGCCAGGATTCGGCGCTCAACAGTCGGAGCCCGCCACCCGCCTGCAAGAACAGCGCGACATAGGCGATGTGGCTGGCGAGGAAGCTCGCCAGCCCGCCGAGGAAGGCCTTCTCGCCGTCGCGCGACAGGAAGGCGTCGCCGATGGCGCTCAAGCCCAGCGCCGCGACAAGCAGCGGCGGACCGCCCTGCATTGCGGCAAGCACGGCCAGCAAGGCGACTGCAAACGTCTTTGCCGCCGTGCGCGTCCATTTCGGCGGCATGTCGAGCGCAAAGGCGTAGATCACGGACGCGACGAACGAGAACAGAAGCGTCGCGTTGGCATTGGCCTCGATGCCGCCGGGAAACGGCATCATGCGTTCACCTCTTTGACCGCCGGCTTGCGCATCAGCAGAGACTTCGCGGCCAGCGCGGCACCCCCGGTGATGAGCACGCAGGCCGCGAGGATGCGCAGCGACGGCTCGGCGACGCCGGCGGCGATCAGCACCAGCGTCGACAACAGCGGCGCGGCGTAGCTCGCGGCGCCAAGCACCTGGATGTTGCCGCGCTTGACGCCGATGTCCCAGGCGTAGAAGGCCGCGCCAACCGGCATCAGGCCGAGCCCAACGACAGCCAGCCACTGTCCGGGGCCGTCGGGCAGCACGGTCTTCTCAAGCAGAAAATGGCAGACCAGCGACAGCACCGACGTCGCCGCGCAGAACCAGGTGACGATCGAGGTCGGCACCGAGGGGAAGCGCCGCGACAAGAGCGAATAGGACGACCACAAAAGCGCGCAGACGGCGGCCATCGCGTAGCCGAAGGCATAACGCGCGTCGAAGGCCAGCCCGCCGCCCTTGGTGACGATCAGGAAGGTACCGGCAAGGCCGAGCAGCGCGCCGACGACATGGTTCCAGGCCAGCCGCTCGCCCGGCATCAGCGCGGAACCCAGCACGATCAGCAGCGGCCACAGATAGGCGATCAGGCTCGCCTCGACCGCCGGCGCGTTGCGCAGCGCCGTGAAGTAGAAGAAATGGTAGCCGAACAGGCCGGCTATGCCGATCACCCAGACCTGTGGCGGGATCTTCTCACTGCGGTCGGGCGCCGGCATCACCAGCCGGGCCGCCAGCCCGACGCAGGTGCCGATGGCGAAGGTGATGGCCGACAGCAGGAATGGCGGCACCTGCCCCGAGGCGTCGGTGAGCAGCGCCAGCAGCGCCCACATGGCGACCGCCGAAAACCCAATCAATGTTGCGCGCCCCATATATCCCCCGCCGACGCGCGGTGGCGCCTGACCTAATTTACCGCTTCGAACCGTCCGGCGCTGATGGTCAGCGGACCGATCTGGGTCCCGACCGTGGCGCGGATCGGGGCATATACGCCGGATTGACCGACCGGTGCAAACGTCACCAGCATGCGGCTCTTGTTCTTGAGGTAGTTCAACGCCTTGCGTCCCTTGCGATAGCCCGCCACCGGCTCGAAGCCCATCTTGCAGGTCACCGTGTCGCCCCTGTAGCCCGGCACCGCTATCGAGCCCCTGGAGGCATAGGTCAGTGTCAGGTCGGCGCGCATCTCGCCATCATAGAACTTGACCGTGCGTCCGCAGACCTTGTCCAGGCTATCGGCATGGATGACGGTCGCGGCCATCGGATCGAGCACCGATTTCAGGTCTCCGTCGCCGATCGGCACCCAGCTCTTCGGATCGCGCTTGCCTGGAGCGGGAACGACTTGCGTGGAGGAGACCGCCCCGTTGCTGAAGCGGATGTCGACCATGGAGGACTTCTTGCCTGACGTATAATCGGCCCTGAACACCTGCGGCGTCATACGCTTGTCGGAAATGATGCCTTTCGACGAAATCGTGCCTTTCGTGTCGTCGAACAGTCTGCCGAGCCCGGCGGCGGAGACGGTGCCGTTGATGGCGTAGGTATCGCCCACATAGCGGCTGGAGAAGGTCGCCCTGGCGATCGAAAGGCCGAGATAGGACACCGTATATTCGCCCTTGAAGGACTGCGGCGAGGGGGCGGCGAAGCTTGTTGCCGGTACGGCAAGGGCAAGAAGGGTGGCGAATGCATGAGATGGACGGAGCATGGCGGCTGGCGAATCCCTGGCGGTTCGGCCAGAACGAAACGGCTCCAGCCTGGCATATCCCTTCGTGAAGGGCTTATAGTATGAAATCCGGCCTTTATATGGAGCGCGCCCGACGGCAGGCTACGCGCCGGAGCTTGACGCAATGGCGAAATGCCACTATGGAACGCCAACTTTTCCAAAGGCCGCCTGACCGAGACCGCGCGCCGCCTGGCGCGGGCAGAATGGTTTGGCAGGTTTAGAAACTGAAGGTTAGACAAATGTCCCGCACCTGCGAACTCACTGCCAAGGCAGTCCAGACCGGCAACAATGTGAGCCACGCCAACAACAAGACCAAGCGTCGCTTCCTGCCGAACCTGGTCAATGTGACGCTGATTTCCGAAGCGCTGAACCAGAACGTTCGGCTGCGCATTTCGGCCAACGCGCTGCGTTCGGTCGAGCATCGCGGCGGCCTCGACGCCTTCCTGGTCAAGGCCGACGTCAAGGAATTGTCGCAGCGCGCTCGTCTGCTGAAGAAGCAGATCGCCAAGAAGCTTGCCGAGCAGTCCGCCGCCTAAGCAGCTTTCGGGCGGAGACGACCGCCTCGGGCACCGGCCAGACCGGTGCTCGGAATAAGAGCGGGCGTCGGCATGACGCTCGGCTGGTTCCATTACCCAGGATAAAAAAATGAATTTCCTGACGCGATACCTGCCCTTCGTGGCCGCCATGGCGCTTGTCGTCGTGGCGTCGAATATCCTCGTGCAGTTCCCGATGCAGGGCCAGGTCGGCGGCCTGTCGCTGGCAGACCTGCTGACCTGGGGCGCCTTCACCTATCCTTTCTCCTTCCTGGTCACCGACCTCGCCAACCGCCGCTACGGCCCGGCCGTGGCGCGCAAGGTGGTGTTCGTCGGCTTCATGACCGCGGTCACCTGCTCGATCCTAGTCCCGCCCTTCCTGTTCCGTCATGGCCTGATCGAGTTCGAGACCGCCGCCGATCGGCTGGTGCGCATCGCGGCCGCTTCCGGCGCCGCCTTCCTCACCGCGCAATTGCTCGACGTCACCGTGTTCAACCGGCTGCGCCGGCAGAGCTGGTGGCGCGCGCCGATCGTCGGCACGCTGGTCGGCTCGGTGTTCGACACGCTCGTCTTCTTCGGCGTCGCCTTTTCCGCCGCCTTCGCCTTTGCCGGCCCCAATGACGGTTTCGCGCTTGAGACCGCGCCGCTGATGGGCGTGCTGCCGGTCGAGACGATGCGCTGGGTCTCCTGGGCGCTTGGCGACCTTTCGGTCAAGCTCATCATCGCCGTGGTGGCGCTGATCCCCTACCGGCTGCTCGCCGCACGCTGGAGCCAGCCGGCGGTCGCCGTCGGAGCATGATCCCAAAAAGTGGGACTCGGTTTTTGGAAAAGATCATGCTCAAGCCAAAAGAGAGACCGTGATCCCCTGGGTTCAGCTTGATTCCGCCCGCACCCCCGATGGCGGCCAGGAACTGCGCCTGAAGCAGCGCGGCACTGAATTCTCGATCATGCTCGGCACCAACGAGCTGATGAACAGCCGCCTCAGCGGCTCGGAGGAGGCGCTCGCCAAGCTTTCCTGCGAGCGGATCGCCAGCCGCAAGCGGCCAAGCATCCTCATCGGCGGGCTCGGCATGGGCTTCACCTTGCGCGCCGCTCTCGCCGCGCTCGATGGCGACGCCGCCGTCACCGTCGCCGAGCTTGTCCCCACGGTCGTCGCCTGGGCGCGCGGGCCGATGTCGACGATCTTCGGCGGCTGCCTCGACGATCCTCGCGTCAGCATTCGCGAAGCTGATGTCGGCCAGTTGATAAGGGCGCAGAAAGCCGCTTGGGACGCCATCCTGCTTGACGTCGACAACGGTCCCGAGGGCATCGTCTACAAGGGCAATGACTCGCTCTATGACGCGGCCGGGCTGGCCGCCGCGCGCGCCGCATTGAAACCAGGCGGCGTCCTGGCGGTCTGGTCGCAGGGACCGGACGGCGGCTTCACCCGGCGGCTAAAGCAGGCAGGCTTCGCGGTCGAGGAGATCAACACGCGGGCCAACGGCAAGCGCGGCGCCCGCCATGTTATCTGGGTTGCGACCAACCGGCCTTGACGCTTTCCTTCACAGCCGCGGCCGCTTTACGCTTTGTTACGCCCGATGATGCAGGATCGCGGAAATTCTCCAGAGCGGTTCGCCGTATCAGGGAACGACGAACCACTCTAACTCTTTGTTTTGAAGCAATTCCTGACGGAAAGCCGTGTCACACTTTTCCCGGAATTGCTCTAAGGCTTAGCGACCACCATGACCGTGCACGCCACCGGTTGGAAAAACGATCTCCTGCTTGCGGCATGCGCCACGCTGGTGGTGTTGACCGTCAACGCGGTTGCCGGCTTCCCAACCCTTGCGAATTATGGCGCGGACAATGACAGCATGCTGCGGCTGGTCGAGGTCCGCGACCTGCTCGCCGGCCAGGGCTGGTTCGATCTCCATCAATACAGGATGGGCACGGCGGGCGGTTTCGTCATGCACTGGTCGCGGCTGGTGGACGCGCCGCTCGCTTTGCTTGTCATGGCCTTCGACGCGCTGGGCGCCGGCACCGCCTTCGCCGAACGGGCAGCGCAGATCATCTGGCCGACCACGCTCTACGGGCTGACCATATTCGTGCTTATGCGCGCCGCCCAGCGCTTCGCCGGAGCGAATGTGGCAATGCCGGCGGTCATCCTGTCGACGGCGGCGCTTTTCTTCCTGGTGATCTACAGCCCAGGCGTGATCGATCATCACAATGTCCAGCTGCTGCTGACGGCGGCCAGCCTGTGGCTTCTGATGGAAGCGCCCTCCTGGCGGCCTGCCGCCCTTCTGTCAGGCATTTGTGCCGGCCTGACGCTCGCTGTCGGCATGGAGACCGCTCCCTACGTGGCGACGCTCGGCATCTGCGCCGCGGCCCTGTTCATCCTCGACGATAAGGAGCGCCTCACGGCGCGCGGCTTCGGCCTTGGATTTGCCGGCGTCGCCTTCCTGGTCTTCGTGGCAACCATCCGGCCAGCCGACTGGGGCGTCGCCCAATGCGACGCGTTCTCATCCTTCCAGTTCGCGGTTGCGGCGCTTTCCGGATTCGGCCTCGCGATCACCTCGACATTGACCGCATCGACGGTCCGGGCGCGGCTTGCTTCAATGCTGGCCCTTACGGTGGTAGTCGCGGCCGCCGTGATTGTGTTCTTCCCGCAATGTCTGGCATCGCCCTATGCGGGCATGGACGAGCGCATCCGCACCTATTGGCTGGCCGACGTGGTCGAAGCGCAGCCCTTCTGGAGCGTCGCCATCCACCAGCCCAAGCTGATGGCGGCGCGCTATGTGACGCCCTTCATCGCCATCCTGCTGATCGGCTTTCAGCTGCGAAGCCGTCGTCTGCGCCGCGAGGAGATGCTGGCCGCCATCCTGCTTGTCGTCGCCTTCGGCGTCAGCCTCTGGCAGGTGCGCGGCTCGACCTTTTCCGTCGCCTTCGCCGTGCTGCCGCTCTCGGCCTGGATCGCGCAAATCCGCCTCAGGGCCAGCGCCGCGCCCTCATGGCGCATCTCCATGGGCATTGTCATGGCATGGCTGGTCTCGCTCAATGCGACCTGGGCCGGGGTAGCGGTAGCGGCGCAATCCGCGGTCCAGAGGGCGCCGCAGCAGATCAATTCCGACCCCGACCATGCCGTGACCTGCGGCAAGCCGACCGACTTCCGCGATCTGGCCGCCTTGCCGGCGACGACGGTGCTTGCCTCGTCCAATCTCGGCTCGGGGATACTGATGTTCACCGGACACCGGGCGCTGGCCGGCCCTTACCACCGCAATGTCGGCGGCAATCTTGCCATGCTCGACGCTTTCATGGGAACGCCGGAAGCAGCCCGCGCCGTTATCCAGCGCGAGCGAGTGGGATTGATCGCGATCTGCCGCGGCAACACGGAAGAGATATCGCTGGGCTTGGACGCGCCGGATGGCCTTGCCGCGGCGTTGCTGCAGGGCGACCAGCCGGCATGGCTTGAACTGGACCAGTCGACCGCGGGCAAGCCGATCGAGATCTACAAGGTCCGTTGAATATCGGCTTGCGGCCAAATCAGCATCGTCGCCGGGTGCCTTGCAACGCCCTTGCTTTGCGCCGATGCAACATCACCTCGTAATTTGGAAACCGCGATTGAAGTCAGCCCGTGGATCATTGCAATCCAGCCTGTGCTTTGGTTAGCATTCCGCACGGTCGGCGAGATATCTATTCAAGAAATTTGGGTTCGGGGTTCTTCGGATTGGGGAAGGTTATCCATGTCGGTCTTAGACGGCGCGTCAGCATCAGCCAAACAAACGCTGCAGCATGTTGTCTCCCACATGGTGGAGGCGGTGAACCGCGCCACCTTCGTGGAAAAGCCGTTCTGGCATCTTGAGATGACGGATATCTTTCCGGCGGACCTCTATCAGCGCATGCGCGCCGCCATGCCCGAGGCGCGCGAATATCGCGCGCTCAAGGGCCGCAACAATGTGAACATCAAGGCCGACGGCACCGCGACGCGGATCAAGATCGACCTCTATCCCGAATATATCCGCCATCTGCCAGCTGAGAAACGGGCCGTCTGGGCCTTGGTCGGCAAGGCATTGCACGCGCCGGAACTGAAGGATGCCTTCATGCGCCGCCTTGCCCCGGGTCTGGAGCGCCGGTTCGGCTCGGATTTCATGAAGGTCGGCATGTATCCGGTGCCGATGCTGACGCGCGACGTGGCGGGCTACAAGATTGGCTTCCACACCGACACGAAATGGAAGGGCATCACGGTCCAGTTCTATTTGCCGGAGGACGACTCGATCAACCACATCGGCACCCGCTTCGCCGAGCGCATGCCGGACGGGCGTTTCGAGAATTCGCACCGGATGTCGTTTTCGCCGAACACGGGCTACGCCTTTGCGGTCGGCACCGACACCTGGCACGCGGTCGATACTGTCGGGCCGGAAGTACGCACCCGCGACAGCATCCTTCACACCTATTTCGTCGACAACACCGCGACGCTCAAGATCCGCAACCGGAGCAAGCGCGCCGCCAATTTCGTGATGAACGAAGTCCGCCACGTCGGCCGGTAATCTCCCGGCGTTTGCCGGCCGGTCTTGCTCAGTCCTGGTGCAGGATGAATTCCAAATAGAGGTCGTGCTGCAGGATCGAATGGTTGTCGTCGGATACCAGCGACACCATCAGCGCGCCGTCGTCGCGAGTCCAGACGTCGAGCCCTTCCATATTGTCGATCTGGTAGCCCAGATCGGCCTCCATCAGCACCGGGCCGTCGGCGACCGCGCCCTTCTCGACGCTCTCGCCATAGATGCGCCGCAGCCGCATCTTCACCCCGCGCGCGATCGAGAAGCTGCGTTCGAGCAGAAGCAGGTCGCCGTCCGGCAGGAAGGCGCCGTCGGTGATGTCGAAATCGCCATTGCGCTTGACGGTGAAGACGCCCTTGTGCGGACCTTCGATAATGGCGGCGTAGACGTTGCCCGCCTTGTCGAGGCTCCTCTCCGAAACCACGACCAGCCCGCCGGCGTGCTGCCCATAAGGATGGGCATGGGTGACGGTCTCGAAGCCGCGGTTCTGGCGCAGCTCCTGGGCGGGAACCAGATAGTCGAGCTGCCGGATCGGCGCTTTCATATTGTCGGGGTCGATCTTGAACTGGGTGACGCGCTGGTCGCGCTCGAAGCCGACGGTGGCGATGCCGTCCTTCACCGCGAGCCCTTCCGCGTCGACCTTCCATTTCCGGTCGATCGGCCGTCCCGAAGCGTCGACCATCTGCTGCATGCGGAAATTCTTGACACCCGACGGTCGCTTGCCGGCGTCATGCGCGATCGTGCCGAAGAACCAGAAGCCGGTGTCGGCGACCCCAATGAAGTCGCTGCCCGGCTTCAAGAAACGAAGCGCCGACAGCGCGCCGAAATCGCGCGCCGGCGAGGTCATCTCCAGCCCGCCGACGAATTCGAACGGTCCGAACCGCGTCTGGTCGTGGCCGGTATGGAACTGGGTGATCGGCCGCGCCGAAATCTCGACGGCCTCGACGGGAGCTCTCTGGGCGGCAATGGCCGGCGAAGCGCAGGTCAGCACGCAGGCGAAGAGCGTCCGCCGCGCACGCCGCCCCGAAAAGATCATCCGGCGCGCCGCAAACCGCCGCGCCGGGTGTCGCGCGCGCTTTCCTCGCCGAAAAGCGAGGCGAGCTGCTCGGTCATGGCCCCGGCCAGTTCCTCGGCATCGACGATGGTGACGGCGCGGCGGTAGTAACGCGTGACGTCGTGACCGATGCCGATGGCCAAAAGCTCGACCGGCGAACGCGTCTCGATCAGCTCGATGACCGCCCGCAGATGGCGCTCCAGATAGTTGCCCGGATTGACCGAGAGCGTGGAATCGTCGACCGGCGCGCCGTCCGAGATCATCATCAGGATCTTGCGCTGCTCGGGCCGGCCGATCAGCCGGTTATGCGCCCAAAGCAGCGCCTCGCCGTCGATGTTTTCCTTGAGCAGGCCCTCGCGCATCATCAGCCCGAGATTGCGCCGGGCGCGCCGCCATGGATGGTCGGCGGACTTGTAGATGATGTGGCGCAGGTCGTTGAGCCGGCCGGGATTGGGGGGCTTGCCGTCCTTCAGCCATTTCTCGCGCGCCTGCCCGCCTTTCCAGGCGCGGGTGGTGAAGCCGAGGATCTCGACCGAAACGCCGCAGCGCTCCAGCGTGCGCGCCAGGATGTCGGCGCAGGTCGCCGCGACCGTGATGGGCCGGCCGCGCATCGAGCCCGAATTGTCGAGCACCAGCGACACCACTGTGTCACGGAACTTGGTGTCGCGCTCCTGCTTGAAGGACAGCGGCTGCATCGGATCGATGACGACACGCACGAGGCGCGCCGGATCGAGATAGCCTTCCTCAAGATCGAAATCCCAGGAGCGGTTCTGCTGCGCCATCAGCCGGCGCTGCAGCCGGTTGGCCAACCGTCCGACGACGCCGGACAGGTTGGCGAGCTGCTTGTCGAGGAAGGCGCGCAGCCGGTCGAGCTCCTCTTCCTCGCAAAGGTCCTCGGCCCCCACCGTCTCGTCGAAGGCGGTGGTGAAGACCTTGTAGTCGATCTCTTTCGGCAAATTGAGGAACGGGTTGTCGTTGCGCTTGGCCTCGCCCGGCGTCTCGGCGTCGGAATCGTCCTCGTCGGAGAGGTCGTCCGAGGTGGCGTCGGTCGCTTCCGTCTCGGCCGACTCTTCCTCGTCGGCGGAGGCCTCGGCATCTTCCGACTGCGACTGCTCGGAGCCGGAATCCTCCTCGCCGCCTTCCTCGCTCTGTTCCTCGCCCTGCTGCTCGTTCTCTTCGTTTTCCTCGGAGTCGTCGGTTTCCTGGTCGTCGCCGAGTTCCTCGGCCATCTCCATGGAAACCAGCATGTCGCGCACGACGCGGGCAAAGGCCTGCTGGTCCTCAAGCTTGGCCGAGAGGCCGTCGAGGTCGCCGCCCGCCTTTTCCTCGACCCAAGGGCGCCAGAGATCGACCAGCCGCTCGGCGCTCTTCGGGATCGCGCGGCCGGTGAGTTTTTCGCGCACGATCAGCGCGATCGCTTCTTCCAGCGGCGCGTCGGCCTTGTCCCTGACGTCGACGAGATTCGCCTTGGCGTATTTGTCCTCGAGCATCGAGCCGATATTGTCGGCCACGCCCTGCATGGCGCGGCTGCCGATCGCCTCGACGCGCGCCTGCTCGACGGCATCGAAGATGGACCGCGCGAGCTTCCCTTCCGGCGCCAACTTATTGTGGATGCGCTGATCGTGGCAGGCGCGCTTCAGCGCCATGGAATCGCCGATGCCGCGGGTGATCGCGATGTCGTTGCGGGAAGCCTTCTTCGGCAGATCGGGCAGCCGGGCGCGGTTGCCGGCCAGCGCCGGCCGGTCCTTGGCGAAGCCGACCTCGAGGTCCTTGTCGCCGGCGACGGCGCGCATGCACACGGTCACGGCGCGCTTGAAGCTGTCCGCTTCAGACCCGTTCTTCGGCTTGTTGCGCGTGTTGTCGCCCGGACCCGCCATTGATCATTCCCTGCGCGTTTTCATGCCGAACGGCCGGAGGCCATTCAGCTGCGCGCCTAGCCCAGCACCACATTGGCGGCGCTCTCCGGCAGATCCTCGCCGAAGGCGCGCTGATAGAACTCGGCCACCACCGAACGCTCCAGCTCGTCGCATTTGTTGAGGAAGGTCAGCCGGAACGCCATGCCGACATCGCCGAAGATCTCGGCGTTTTCGGCCCAGGTGATGACGGTACGCGGGCTCATCACGGTCGACAGATCGCCATTGATGAAGGCCGAGCGCGTCATGTCGGCGACGCGCACCATCTTGTTGACGATGTCCCTGCCCTTGTTGTCGCGATAGTGCTTGGCCTTGGCCAGCACGATGTTCACTTCATTGTCGTGCGGCAGGTAGTTGAGCGTGGTGACGATCGACCAGCGGTCCATCTGCGCCTGGTTGATCTGCTGCGTGCCGTGATAGAGGCCGGTGGTGTCGCCGAGACCGACCGTGTTGGCGGTGGCGAACAGCCGGAAGGCCGGATGCGGGCGGATGACGCGGCTCTGGTCGAGCAGCGTGAGCCGGCCCGACGATTCCAGCACGCGCTGGATGACGAACATCACGTCCGGCCGGCCGGCATCGTACTCGTCGAAGCAGAGCGCGACATTGTGCTGATAGGCCCAGGGCAGGATGCCGTCGCGGAACTCGGTGACCTGCAGGCCCTCCTTGACGACGATGGCGTCCTTGCCGACGAGGTCGATACGGCTGACATGGCTGTCGAGGTTGACGCGCACGCAAGGCCAGTTGAGCCGCGCCGCGACCTGCTCGATATGCGTCGACTTGCCGGTGCCGTGATAGCCCGACACCATCACGCGGCGGTTGTAGGCAAAGCCGGCGAGGATCGCCAATGTCGTCGCCTTGTCGAACAGATAATCCGGGTCGATGTCCGGGACATGCTCGGTCGCCGCCGAATAGGCAGGAACGACCATCTTGGACTCGAAACCGAATTTCTCCTTCACCGACACCGTCGTGTCGGGCAGGTTGGCGATGTCGCGATCGACCTTGTTCATCTCTATCAACGTCTCCACGGGCGAAACGCCGCGTTTCGCCGGCAATCGATTTTGTCCGGGGGCGGTCTTAGAGCCTTTTCCAACCTTATGAAAGTTGGAAAACGACACGGACCGTAGGGCCGCTCAGCACAATCCTGCCTGCTTGAGCACGCGATAGGCCTGCAGCACATCGCGGAACCGGTCTTCCGAACCTCTGTCGCCGCCATTCGCATCCGGATGGTGGCGCTTAACCAGTTCCTTATAACGCGCCTTGATGTCCTGACCAGTCGCCTTTGTATCAAGGCCAAGCGTTTCCAGCGCCTTGGCCTCAAGCGGCTTTGCCTTGCGTTCGCGCGGCTCGCGCGCGCCTGAGCCGAACAGGTTGAACGGGTCGCGCATGCGGTTGTAGTAGCCGGCGCGTCCCGAGCGCTGCTGCGCGAAATCCGGCGCCGAGCGCGCCCCGCCGCCATTGGCGCCCATGCGCCAGGTCGGCCTGTGGCCGGTCAGCGCCTCTTTCTGGAAGCGGGCGATCTCGCTGTCCGACACGCCGGAGAAGTAGTTGAAGCCCTTGTTGTATTCGCGCACATGATCGAAGCAGAAGCGGAAATACTCGCCCTCCTTGAGCCGCCCGACCGGCGCCCGATGCGTGCCGGCCTCGTTGCAGCCGTCCCACTGGCAGATCGGCGCGCGCGACTTCAGCTCCGCGTCCTTTTCCGGCCGGATCCGGATTTTCTCGAAATATTTGGGATACGCTTTCATCTCACCCATTTATGGGCTGTTCGCATGTGCGAAACAAGAATTGACATTTCGCAGATGATCGCCCTAACCGCTGAATCGCGGCTTAAAAGCGGTCGAAATACAAGATTTTGCGGCTGTGCCGCATATGTGGTGAAGGGAAGCCCTGATGTCCATACAGGCCAAGATGGAAGACAAGCTGAAAGCGGCATTTTCGCCCGAACGGCTCGCCGTCATCAATGAAAGCCACCTTCATGCAGGCCATCACCATGTCGAGTCCGGCCACCACGCGACGTTCGACGGCACCGGCGAGACGCATTTCCGCGTCCGCATTGTCTCACCGAGTTTTGCCGGTATGAGCCGCATCGACCGCCACCGCGCCGTCAACCAACTGCTTGCCGACGAACTGAAGGCAGGCGTGCATGCGCTGGCGATCGAGCCGGCCGCACCCGGCGAGAAGACGCGCTGGTAGTCAGGCCACCGTCGCCTTCAGGAAGGCTAGCGCCGCCGCGGTCAAGGCGTCGCCATCCTCACCGAAATTGCCATTGATCGACATATGCGTATAGGCGCTGCCGTCGAACAGCGTGACCTTGGTGCCGGTGGCGCGCAGGCGTTCCGCGAAAGCCTTTGACTCTTCGCCTCGCCCGGGCGCGCGCGAATAGGCGATGAAGGTCGGCGGATGTTTTTTGCCCTCGACAAAGGTCGCGGGCGAAAGCGCCGCCCATTGTTTCGGGTCGGAGAAGACACGCGCATAGGCGCGCGCCATGCCGCCATTCCTCGAAAGCGCGGCAAGATCATAGGCCCTGGTATCGTCCAGGATCAGCGCGGCGACGCCCGGCAACCCTCCGCGCATGCCGGTCAGCGCGACCAGATGGCAGCCGGCCGAATGGCCCATGCCGACGATGCGGTCCGGATCGCCGCCATGTCGGGCGATGTTGGCGCGCACATAGGCACAGGCCTTTTCGACATCGCCGGCCTGGGTGGCGACATCCGCTTCCGGCAGCATGCGGTAATCGATCGAGACGAACACGAAGCCATTGGCGAGCAAGAAGTCCGGCTTTGAGCCGACCTGGCTGCGCTTGCCGAACCGCCAGGCGCCGCCATGGACGAAGAACACCACCGGCAGGTTCTTCGCGCCGGCCGGCGCGTAGATGTCGAGCTTGGCCGGACCGTAATCGAGGGTTTGCGGTTCCGGCTGGCCCGGACGGCCGGCGGCTGACGCACCAGGCGGCAACAGCGTCGCCAGGGCTGCCACGATGAAGCTGCGTCGATCGATCATCGTCATCTCCGGCCAGGTTGTGTCGCGGCGGGCACGGATGCTCGCCACGCCTCGTTTACGAACCAAAAATGACAACTTTCGGTGCGAAACCAAATCCGCTCCTTGACCGTCCGCTGGCAATCACCACGTATGTTCATAGGCGAGCATTTAAGGCCGAGTCGGGGTGTCCCGAAGGCCAATGTCGGGGTGCATTGTGCGCTCTTCCTTCACATGAAGGGAACCACAATGCTTTCCGGTGGTTGATGAAGCGATGAGCCGATTGGCAGCCTATCGGCTCCGAGGCAAAGCATCATGCACGAGAACCAATCCGACGTCTTCGATCTGTTTTCGGAGATCTATTCCAATGCGGCACAGGAAGAGATCAGCCTTCAGCAATATCTGCTGGCCTGCCGCGAGGACAAATCCATGTACGCCTCGGCGCCGGAGCGCATGGTCGAGGCGATCGGCGAGCCGAACCTGGTCGACACCAGCAAGGACGAGCGGCTCGGCCGCATTTTCTCCAACCGCACTATAAAGATCTATCCTTCCTTTTCCGACTTCTACGGAATGGAGGATACGATCGAGCGCATCGCCGGATATTTCCGCTACGCCTCGCAGGGCCTCGAGGAGCGCAAGCAGATCCTCTATCTTCTCGGCCCGGTCGGCGGCGGCAAATCCTCGCTCGCCGAACGACTGAAGAAGCTGATGGAAGAGCGGCCGATCTACACGCTCAAGGTCGGCAACCAGATCAGCCCGATCTTCGAATCGCCGCTAGGCCTCTTCCATCCCGACCGGATGGGCGATCTGCTGGAGGACAAATACGGCATCGCCCGCCGCCGCCTGAACGGACTGATCTCGCCCTGGGCGGCCAAGCGCCTGGATGAGCTGAAGGGCGACATCTCGAAATTCAGCGTCGTCAAGCTGATGCCGTCGCGGCTGCGTCAGATCTCCATCGCCAAGACCGAGCCCGGCGACGAGAACAATCAGGATGTCTCGGCGCTGGTCGGCAAGGTCGACATCAGGCAGTTGGAGCATTTCAGCCAGTCCGACCCGGACGCCTATTCCTACAGCGGCGGTCTGAACCGGACCACGCAGGGCCTGCTCGAATTCGTCGAGATGTTCAAGGCGCCGATCAAGGTCCTGCATCCGCTGCTGACCGCGACCCAGGAAGGCAGCTACAACGGCACCGAGAATTTCGGGGCTTTCCCCTATCAGGGCATCGTCGTCGCCCATTCCAACGAATCGGAATGGCAGCAGTTCAAGAACAACAAGAACAATGAGGCCTTCCTCGACCGCATCCTCGTGGTCAAGGTTCCCTATTGCCTGCGCATCACCGAGGAGCGGCAAATCTACGAGAAGCTGCTGCGCGAAAGTGAGCTGGCGAACAGTCCTTGCGCCCCGGAGGTGCTGGACATTCTCAGCCGCTTCACCGTCTCGACCCGCCTTGCCGAGCATGAGAACTCGCCGCTCTACACCAAGATGCGCGCCTATGACGGCGAGAACCTCAAGGAGATCGACCCGAAGGCGAAATCGGTGCAGGAATATCGCGATGCCGCCGGCGTCGACGAGGGCATGACCGGCGTCAGCACACGTTTCGCCTTCAAGATCCTGTCGCAGACCTTCAACTACGACACCAAGGAGGTGGCCGCCGATCCCGTCCACCTGATGTACATCCTCGAAGAGGCGATCAAGCGCGAGCAATTCCCGAAGGAAACGGAGGCCGCCTATCTCGAGTTCATCAAGTCGGAACTCGCTAGCCGCTATGCCGAGTTCATCGGCCACGAGATCCAGAAGGCCTATCTGGAGTCCTACAGCGAGTACGGCCAGAACCTCTTCGACCGCTACATCGCTTATGCCGATGCCTGGATCGAGGATCAGGACTACAAGGACCCCGACACCGGCCAGATCCTCAACCGCGAGGTTCTGGAGAAGGAGTTGTCGCAGGTCGAAAAGCCGGCCGGCATCGCCAACCCCAAGGACTTCCGCAACGAAGTGGTCAAATTCACCTTGCGCGCCCGGGCGCGCAACCATGGCCGCAATCCTTCCTGGACGAGTTATGAAAAGCTTCGCGAGGTTATCGAGAAGCGCATGTTCGGCCAGGTCGAGGACCTGTTGCCGGTGATCAGCTTCGGTTCCAAGCAGGATAGCGTCACGGAGAAGCGGCACAATGAATTCGTGCAGCGCATGGTGGAGCGCGGCTATACCCAGCGGCAGGTGCGCCGATTGGTCGACTGGTACATGCGCGTGAACAAGGCGGGTTGAGGGACGCCCGAACGGTGCCATGCCGATCTTCATCGACCGCCGTCTGAACCCGAAAGACAAGAGCCTTGGCAATCGCCAGCGCTTCCTCAGGCGCGCCCGCGAGGATCTCAAGCGCAGCATCCGCGACAAGGTCCGCACCGGCGGCATCGCCGATCTCGACCGCGAACACGCCGTGCCGATGCCGCGCAAGGGCACCGACGAACCGAGCTTCGGCGACGACAGGCAAAGCGGCCGGCGCCAGCACATCCTGCCCGGCAACAAGACGTTCAGCCCTGGCGATCTCATCGACAAGCCTGGCGGCGGCGGAGGCTACCGATCGGCTCCGGGGACCATGGAATCCGAAGACGACTTCCGCTTCGTGCTGTCGCGCGAGGAGGTGCTCGACCTTTTCTTCGAAGACCTCGAACTGCCGGATCTGGTCAAGCTCAACCTCAAGCAGATACTGAGCTTCAAGCCGAGGCGGGCAGGCTTCGCCGCAAGCGGAGCGCCGACCAACATCAATGTCGGACGCACGATGCGCAACAGCCACGGGCGGCGCATCGCGCTGAGACGCCCCAAGCAGGCGGAGGTGGACGAAATCACCCATCAGATCGCCGAACTCGAATCGAAGCCGGCAAGCGCCGCTGTGCGCGAACGCATCGCGGCGCTGCGCGAAGAGCGCGAGCGGCTTGAGCGCCGGCGCAGGCGGATTGCCTATGTCGATCCGGTCGACATCCGTTTCAACCGCTTTGATCCCCAGCCGGTGCCCAATGCGAACGCGGTCATGTTCTGCCTGATGGATGTCTCGGGTTCGATGGGAGAGCGCGAGAAGGATTTGGCCAAACGCTTCTTCGTGCTGCTGCATCTCTTCCTGACGCGCCGCTACGAACGCATCGAGGTCGTCTTCATCCGCCATACCCACCAGGCCAAGGAGGTGGACGAGCAGACGTTCTTCTACCACACCGAAAGCGGTGGCACGGTCGTTTCCACCGCGCTCGAGGAAATGCACCGCATCATCCAGGAACGCTATCCGGTCGCCGAGTGGAACATCTACGCCGCCCAGGCCTCCGACGGCGACAACTTCGCCACCGACTCCGAGCGCTGCATCGAACTGCTCGATCGCAAGCTCATGCGGCTTTGCCAGTATTTCGCCTATGTGGAGATCATTGACGAGCGGGAAAGCCATATCTTCGGCTCGACCGAGAACGGCACGTCGCTCTGGCGCGCCTACAACGCCGTCGACGGCAAATGGCCGAACTTCCAGATGAGGCGCATTGCCGCGCCGGCCGATATCTACCCGGTCTTCCGCGAGCTCTTCGCCAGGCAGCCCGCCCTGCGCAAGAGCGCTTGAGGGCTTCAGCAATGGTCAGCCAGGCGCGCAAATCCGAACTGCTGTTTTCCGGCTCGGACTGGAATTTTGCAAAGCTGTCCCGCGTCTATGACGAGATCGAGGCGCTCGGGACCGAAGAGCTGGGCCTCGACATCTATCCTGTGCAGATGGAGGTCATCTCTTCCGAGCAGATGCTCGACGCCTATTCCTCGGTCGGCATGCCGCTGATGTACCGGCATTGGTCGTTCGGCAAGCGTTTCCTCTACGACGAATTTCTCTACCGCAAGGGCGCGCGCGGCCTGGCCTATGAGTTGGTCATCAACTCCAACCCGTGCATCGTCTATTTGATGGAAGAGAACACCATGGCCCTGCAGGCCCTGGTGACCGCGCATGCCGCGCTCGGGCACAACCATTTCTTCAAGAACAATCATCTCTTCCGGCAATGGACCGATGCCGGCGGCATTTTGAGCTATCTGGATTTTGCCAAGGGCTACATCGCCCGATGCGAGGAACGGCATGGCCTGGCGGCCGTGGAAGCGATCCTGGACTCGGCCCACGCGCTGATGGAGCAGGGCGTCTTCCGCTACCATCGGCCACCGAAACTGTCGTCCGAGCAGCAGCGCGAGGGGCTGCGCGAGCGTCTCGAATACGAGGAGCGCTCCTTCAACGATCTGTGGCGAACGCTGCCGCCCTCGCAGGGAAAGAGCAAGCCGGAAGCAGGGGACGAAATCCTTGCCGAGCGGAAGAAATCGCTCAAGCTGCCGGAGGAGAACCTGCTCTATTTCCTGGAGAAGAACAGCCTCGTCCTTGAGCCCTGGCAGCGCGAGATCGTCAGGATCGTGCGCGTCATCGCACAATATTTCTACCCCCAGCGGCAAACCCAGGTGATGAACGAAGGCTGCGCCACCTTCGTGCACTACACGATCATGAACACGCTGTTCGATGGTGGCCGCATCGGCGAAGGCGCCATGCTCGAGATCCTGCGCAACCACTCCAACGTGGTCTTCCAGCCGTCCTATGACGATCCGCGCTACTCAGGCATCAATCCCTATGCGCTTGGCCTCGACATGATGCAGGACATCCAGCGCATCTCGACCGCGCCCACCGCCGAGGACCGCGACTGGTTCCCGGACATCGCCGGCCGCGGCGACTGGCGCGACACCCTGCTCGACGCCTGGGCCAACCATCGCGACGAATCCTTCATCCGCCAGTATCTGAGCCCGGCGCTGATCCGCAAATGGCGGCTCTTCGCGCTGGCCGACGGCGCCGACGAGCCGCATTACGAGGTGGCCTCGATCCACAATGAGCGCGGCTATGCCAGGATAAGGTCGGCGCTGGCGCAAAGCTACGATATCGGTGCCAGCCGCCCCGACATCCAGGTGGTCGACGTGGACCTGCTGGGCGATCGGCATCTGCGGCTGCAGCATAAGGTCAAGGACGGCATCATGCTCGAGGGCCAAAGCCGCGACGCAACCCTGCGCCATATCCGCAACCTCTGGGGCTACGAGGTCAGCCTGGCGGCAATCGACGCCGGGACTGGCGCGACGCTCAGCGAGCGCTGGACGAAGGAACTCTGAGCGACATGGCTTGAATAGCGGGACGCGTCAGCCTTCGCTGGCGGGACGTATCCTCAACCTCGCGATGCGGTTCTTGTCCCGCTTCATGACGACGAAACGCTTGCCGTGGAAGGTGAAGGCCTGCTTCTCCTCCGGGATCGACTGCGTCTCATGGATGACGAGACCGGCGATCGTCGTCGCCTCCTCGTCGGGCAGGTTCCAGTCGAGCGCGCGGTTCAAGTCGCGGATAGGCACGGTGCCGTCGACGACGACCGAGCCATCGGCTTCTTTCTTCACGCCCTGCATGTCGACGTCGTGCTCATCGGCTATCTCGCCGACGATCTCCTCGATGATGTCTTCCAGCGTCACCAGCCCTTCGACCTCGCCATACTCGTCGACGACGATGGCAAAATGCGTCTTGCGCCGCAGGAAGGCGTTGAGCTGTTCCTGCAAGGTGGTGGTGTCCGGCACAAACCAAGGCTTCGCCGCGATCTTCATCACGTCGATCCGCGAAAAGTCGTTGCCGACCTCATTGAGGGCCCTCAGCAGATCTTTCGCGTGCAGGACGCCGACGATGTTGTCGAGCGAACCCTTCCACAGCGGCATTCGGGTGTGCGGGCTCGTGAGGATCTCGCGCACCACCGCCTCCGGCGCATTGTCGGCATTGACGGAGCGCATATTGGTGCGATGGACCATGACGTCCGACACTTCGAGCTCATCAAGCTCGAAGAGGCCCTCGAGCCGGTTGCGCTCCTCGCGGCCGGCTTCGCCGTCGCGACGCGGATCGTCGCTGTCATGATCCTTGCCGTTGCGCTCGGATCGCTGCTGCGGCTCGATCGGCCGCAGCGCGTAGCCGGAAGCGGCAAGCACCCGGGCGCGGAACAGGAGCGCCACGATTACGATGGCGGCGAGGACGGCTGCGACGATCCAGCCGGCGTCGATCATCCGGAACGGCTCCTCTTGGACCGTTCGGGGTGGCTCATCTTGAGCGCTGCGGGATGGCTCATCTTGAGGAAGGAAAGCACTTCCGAGGGCGGCACGTCCTTGGCGATGAACGACTGGCCGATGCCGCGCGTCAGGATGAAGGTCAGCGCGCCGCGCGAGACCTTCTTGTCCTGCGTGATGAAGGAAAGCAGCGCCTCGGCGTCCGGCAACTCGCCGGGAATATCGGCCATGCGCCAGGGCAGGCCGACGGCGCTGAGATGCGCCTCGACGCGTTCCGCGTCGTCCGGGCTCGCCAGGTTGAGCCGCGCCGAAAAGCGATGCGCCAGCGCCATGCCGATGGCGACGCCCTCGCCATGAACGAGGCGCGCGCCGTCATAGTGCGTGGCGGCTTCCAGCGCATGACCGAATGTGTGGCCGAGATTGAGCAGCGCGCGGTCGCCGGTCTCGAACTCGTCACGGGCGACGACATCAGCCTTGGCGCGGCAGGCCTCGGCGATCGCCTCGACGCGCGCCGGGCCGCCGGCAAAGACGTCGCGCCAGTTCTGTTCGAGCCAGGCGAAGAAGGCCGGGCGATCGATCAGCCCGTATTTGGCAAGCTCGGCATAGCCGGCGCGGAACTCGCGGATGGGCAGCGTGTCGAGGACTTGAGTGTCGGCCAGCACCAGCCTGGGCTGGTGGAAGACGCCGACCAGGTTCTTGCCGCGCGGGCTGTTGATGCCGGTCTTGCCGCCGACGGAGGAATCGACCTGGGCCAAGAGCGAGGTCGGGATCTGCACGAAATTCATGCCGCGCCGCACGATGCCGGATGCAAAGCCGGCCAGGTCGCCGATGACGCCGCCGCCGAGCGCGATCACCACGTCGCGGCGTTCGAGCTTGGCGGCGAGCACACCGTCGACCACCTCCTCGAGATGGGCGAAACTCTTGGTCTTCTCGCCGGCCGGGAGCGTGATAACGGCGGACTGGATGCCGCCTTTCTCCAATCCTGCCTTCAGCGTGCCCAGATGCGCGGCGGCGACGTTCTCGTCGGTGACGATGGCCGCGCGGGTGCCGGGAAGTCGGCGCGCGATCTCCTCGCCGGCGCGCGCCAGCAATCCGGAACCGATAAGGATGTCATAGGCGCGGTCGCCGAGCCCAACCTCGACCTTCACCGGTTCGGCATGGCTCACGGCTGCACCTCGTCATTTGTGGCGCCTGTAGCGCCCGTCGCGATCGCCTCGACGCCGAGATGGGCGCAGAGCGCCGCGACGACTTCGCCGGCGATGATCTCCTTGCGATCGTCGCGCGTCGGAACGGTGAGGTCGGCGACGGCATAGACCGGATAACGCTCGCCCATCAGCTTTTCCAGCACGGCGCGCGGATCGGGGTTCTTCAACAGCGGCCGGTTCTGCTTCTTGGAGACGCGCTCCATCAAGAGGTCCAGATCGGCCTTCAGCCAGACCGATATGCCATGCGCGGAAATCGCCTCGCGCGTCTGCGCGTTCATGAAGGCGCCGCCGCCGGTCGACAGCACCTGCGGGCCGTTTTCCAGCAGGCGCAGGATCACGCGCTGCTCCAGCGCGCGGAATTCCGGCTCGCCATAGCGCTCGAACAGTTCCGGAACCGTCATGCGCGAAACGCTTTCGATCTCCTGGTCGCTATCCATGAAGGGCAGCGACAGCATCGTCGCCACCTTGCGGCCGATCGCCGTCTTGCCGGCCCCCATCAGCCCGACGAAGACGATCGAACGGCTGCCGAGCCGTTCGACCAGCGCGGCACAGCCTTCGTCCGTCGGATTTGGTGGCAGAGCGTTCATCGGGGCCTCTTTGCGCCGTATCGACATCAAAAGCCTGTTTGCGTCAAGCGCGGGTGCGCGAACGGGTCCGAAGCCTTTCCGGCAAAAACCTGCAGCGAGCGGAATCCTTCGTCCTTGAATTGCCCAGTTTGGCGTCCCATAAGGGCACAGGGCTTTGGAAACGCAGAACAACAAGACGGGCGAAATTTGAATGCCGACTTTGTTTCGCTTCGTCGTGACGCTGGCGGTTCTTGCAGGCATTGCCTATGGCGCGATGTTCGCGCTGGCGATGTTCGTGGAGCCGAAAAAAGCGGAAATGAGCATCCGCATTCCCGCCGAGAAGCTCAACCCCAAGAAGAACTGACAAACCCGGCCCGATGAACAGCGCCGCCCGCATCGAAGCCTTCCTCGAAATGATGAACGCCGAACGGGGGGCGGCCGAGAACACGCTTGCCTCCTACCGCCGCGACCTCGAGGACGCTTCCCAAGCGATCAAGGGCGGACTTGCGGGCGCTGGATCGGCCGACATCCGCGCCTATCTCGACGACATTGCCGCGCGCGGCTTCGCGCCGACCTCGCAGGCGCGCAAATTGTCGGCGATCCGCCAGTTCTTCAAATTCCTCTACGCCGAGGGACTGCGCGGTGACGACCCGACCGGCACGCTGGACAGCCCGCGCAAGGGCCGGCCGCTGCCGAAGACGATGAGCGAGGCCGAGACCGGCCGCCTGCTCGACCGGGCGGCGCAGGAAGCCGGCGAAGCTGGTCCGGATGGCGACCGGATGGCGGCGTTGCGCCTGCACGCGCTGGTCGAGGTGCTCTACGCCACGGGCCTGCGCGTGTCGGAGCTGGTCGGCCTGCCGGTGACGGTGGCGTTGCGCGACGACCGCTTCTTCATGGTGCGCGGCAAGGGCGACAAGGAACGCATGGTCCCGCTCTCGGCCAAGGCGCGCACGGCCATGCGCGCCTGGCTTGCCGCAAGGGCCGAGCGCCCGGCCTTTGCCGAGAGCACGTTCCTGTTTCCCGCCTCCTCCGACAGCGGCCATCTTTCCCGGCAGGTTTTCGCCCGCGATCTCAAGGGCTTGGCGGCTCGGTCGGGGATAGCTGCGGCGAAAATCTCGCCGCATGTGCTTCGCCATGCTTTTGCCAGCCATCTCCTGCAGAACGGCGCCGATCTCAGAGCCGTTCAGCAACTCCTTGGCCATGCCGACATCTCGACCACGCAGATCTACACCCATGTGCTGGAGGAGCGGCTGGTGCGGCTGGTCAACGATCATCATCCGCTTGCCGACTAGGCCTCATATCGCTATGTGAGGGCGACGTTCCTCCGCCCGGAGCCGGCATTTCAGCGGTTCCGCCAGCCATTTCGCCTTCCGACGGATCGGTCCGCTCAAGCATGTACAACTACCTCGACTTCGAAAAGCCGGTGCAGGATCTGGAGCTCAAGATCCTCGAGCTGAAGAAGCTTGCCGAGAACGGCGAGGCGGTCGATGTCGCCGAAGAGATCAGCCGGCTGGAAAAGCGTTCGCGCGACGCGTTGCGCGACCTCTACAGGGCGCTCACCCCCTGGCAGAAGGTGCAGGTCGCGCGCCATCCCGACCGCCCGCATTGCGTCGACTACATCAAAGGGCTGTTCACCGATTTCACGCCCTTGGCCGGCGACCGCAATTTCGGCGACGACCAGGCGATCGTCGGCGGCTTCGCCCGCTTCCGCGGCGAGCCGGTGGCGGTGATCGGCCAGGAAAAGGGTTCGGACACGGCGAGCCGCATCAAGCACAATTTCGGTTCGGTGCGGCCGGAGGGCTACCGCAAGGCGGTGCGCCTGATGGAACTGGCCGACCGTTTCAAGATCCCGCTTCTGACGCTGGTCGACACCGCCGGCGCCTATCCCGGCGTCGGCGCCGAGGAGCGCGGCCAGGCCGAAGCGATCGCACGTTCGACTTCCGCCTGCCTTTCGCTGAAAGTGCCGTCGATCTCGGTGGTCATCGGCGAAGGCGGTTCCGGCGGCGCCATTGCGATCGCCACCGCCAATCGGGTCTATATGCTAGAGCACGCCATCTATTCGGTGATCTCGCCGGAGGGTGCCGCTTCGATCCTGTGGCGTGACACCACCCGCTCCAAGGACGCGGCGACCAACATGAAGATCACCGCGCAGGATCTTCTCGAGATGAAGATCATCGACGCCATCATCCCCGAGCCGATGGGCGGCGCCCAGCGCGCGCCGGAGACGGTGATTGCCTCCACCGGCGACCTCATCGCCAGGACGATGAAGGACTTTGCCGGCGCCAACACCGATTTCCGCGAGCAGCGCCGCGAGAAATATCTAGCGATGGGCCGAAGCCTTTAATCGGGCCTCTGCTGGTAAACTGTGGCGGCAACGACCAATTTCGCCACAAAAATGCCGCCGGATTCGGCTCAATGGGATTTGCCGTGAGGGGTTTGCTCAGATTTGTGACGAAGGCTTGCGGTAAGGAATTTTCAAGGTTAACGGGCTTACGGTCCACTGGTGTTCAGCCTGCGGGCCCGGCCATGCCGAGAGTCGTTGGCCCGAGAGAAGAGACGTAGCCGCACCGATGTTTGCCAAGCTTGCCCGCACCGGAGTCCTGATCGCCGCCATCGGCATCGCCGGCTGCAATGATTCGTCGATGAAGGATTTCGCGCCGGAGGCCAACAAGCCGCTGCCGGACAAGATCCTTGCTGACATGAAGGCCAAGGGCATGGTGCGCACCTCCTCGGTGATGGCGCGCATCTTCAAGGAAGAAGGCAAGCTGGAGATCTGGAAGGCCAAGACCAACGGCCGTTACGATCTCGTCGCCACCTACGATATCTGCAAATGGTCGGGAAAGCTCGGCCCCAAATATACCGAGGGCGACCGCCAGGCGCCGGAAGGCTTCTACACCGTTCGTCCTTCGCAGATGAACCCGCGCTCGAATTATCATCTGTCCTTCAACATCGGCTTCCCGAACGCCTATGACCGCGCCAATGGCCGCACCGGCCAGAACCTGATGGTGCACGGCGCCTGCTCATCCTCCGGCTGCTATTCGATGACCGACGCGCAGATCGAGCAGATCTATGCCTTCGGCCGCGACGCCTTCCAGGGCGGACAGACCGAGTTCCAGATCCAGGCCTTCCCCTTCCGCATGACCGCCGCCAACATGGCGCGCTACCGCAACGACCCGAACTACGAGTTCTGGAAGATGCTGAAGGTCGGCTACGACAATTTCGAGATCACCAAGGTGCCGCCGAAGGTCGACGTCTGCGAGAAGCGCTACGTCTTCAATCAGGTGGCGCCGGAAGGCACGACCTTCGACCCGACCGGCCCCTGCCCCGCGACGACGCAGCCGGATTCGCTCAAGATGGCCTATACCAGTTACGAGAAGAGCTACGACGCGGCCTTCAATTCGGCCGTGAATTCGAGCAACCCGCCGCCGAAGCCGACGATTGCCGGCATCAAGGAAGCCAGCATTGTCTCCGACTGGTCGAAACGCCGCGCCCGCGGCGAGCGCGTGCCGATCGAGCCGCCGTCGATGAATGCGGACGGCTCGGTGACGGAAACGACTCGCATGGGCCGTATCGATTCGCCGGCCGGCCGCAAGATGGCCGCGCTCGACGCGGAAAAGGAAGCCAAGCGCAAGGCCGAAGAGCAGCGCCTGGCGGCGATCGAGGCGGCCAAGGCCGCCAAGGAACAGGCCAAGGCGCAAGCGCTGGCCGAGAAGGAAGCCGCCAAGCAGGCCGCGCAGCAGCCGGTCGTCACCGCCGGCGTCGAGCCCGCGCCCGCGCAGGAAACCCAGCAGGCCGCCGACGCCGACCAGGGCACCGTGTCGAAGCTGAAGAAGAAGCTGCTCGGCATGTTCGGCGGCTGAGACCCAATGTATGTCGCCCAAAAGTGCAAGGCGGTTTTGGGATAACGACATGCATGAACAAAGGGCAAAGCCGCCCGCCATCTACGATCTCAAGGGACTGAACTGTCCGTTGCCGGTTCTGAAAGCCCGCAAGCGGTTGGCGGCCATGCGCCCGGGCAGCCGGCTTTGGCTGGAAACCACCGATCCGCTCGCGGTCATCGATATCCCGGCCTTCTGCGCCGATGCCGGTCACCAATTGGTCGAAACGGCCGCGGTCACTGGCGGTCATCGTTTCCTGGTCGAGCGCGGCAGCGCGGCCTGAGCCGGCGCCGTTTTGGAATTATAACCCTCCAATCGCCAGCGGATTGGACTCGAGCGCGCCCCGGTCCGGCGTGTCGACCGACGGTTTGTTGGTGAAGGCCGCGAACAGGCGCTGGACATAATCCTGCGGCATGTCGAGGGTGATCAGCACCAGCCTGGTGCCGCGCTGGCCGTCGGGCCAGGCCGGCAGCCTTGCCGGCGGATGCAGGATCTTCTGCACGCCGTGAATGACAAGCGGTCGCGACGGATCCTCCGCGAGCTCGATGACGCCCTTCATGCGCAGCAGCTTCTCGCCGTGTGTCGAGCGCAGAAGGTCGAGGAACATCTCGATCGCCGAGAACGGCACTGGGGCGTCATGGACAAGCGAATGGGTGCGCACGCGCCTATCGTGGCGGTGCTCGTGATGGTGGTGATGATGATCGCCGTCATGGTGATGATGGCCATGATCATGGTCATGCGCCGCCTCTTCGCCAAGCCAGCGCAGCACATCGGCGGACTTGGTTTCAGGATCATAAAGCCCGCAATTGAACAGCGCCGCGGCGCCGGCCTTGTTGACGTCGAGCACGACGGCGCCCGGATTGACCTGCTTCAGCCTTGCCCGCAACGCCTCGACCTCGGCCGCATCGGCAAGGTCCGTCTTGGTCAGCACGATGCGATCGGCCACCGCCGCCTGTTTCACCGCCTCGACATGGGCGTCGAGCGTTGCCTCGCCATTGACGGCGTCGACCAGCGTGATGACGCCGTCAAGCCGGAAGGCCTGCACCAGCGCAGGATGCGCCATGATCGACTGCAGCACCGGCGCCGGATCGGCGAGGCCCGTCGTCTCGACGACGACGCGGGCGAGTTTCGCGATGCGGCCGGTCTGCAGCCGGTCGACCAGATCGGCAAGCGTGTCGACCAGGTCGCCGCGCACCGTGCAGCAGAGGCAGCCGTCGGAGAGCTGGATGATGCCGTCGGATGCCTGCTCGACCAAAAGGTGGTCGATCGCCACCTCGCCGAACTCGTTGATGATCACCGCCGTATCGGCAAGCGCCGGATCCTTGAGCAGCCGGTTGAGCAGCGTCGTCTTGCCGGCGCCGAGAAAGCCGGTGAGAACGGAGACGGGGATGGGAAAGCCGCCCTTCATGATGGCTAGTTCGCCGCCTTGGCGGGCTGGTCGCCTTGCGCCCCTGCTGCGGCGGTCGCCGCCGGCTCGGCGCCGGCCGGCGCCGGCCGGTCGGGCCGCCAGCTCGGCAGCGGCACGTCGGCGTAGTTCTGATCGGCCTGATCGACGAATGCCTTCGGCGCCGGCCCGGTGGCGCCGCCGAGGCCGACCGCGATCAGCGTCGGATGATCGAGCTTCACCTGATAGGGCGACTTGGGCTTATCCTTAGCAGCGACCTCGGGGGCCGCCTCGGATTGCTCCTCCTTCGGCTTCCTCCTGCAGATCTCGTCATGCATGTCGTTGGGCGACAGCGTGTCGCCATAGGGCTTGAGGGCGGCCAGCGTCGTCGAACCCGCCGCCGGCGCATCGAAACCCTTGTCGAGCAGCTTAGCCGCCGCCTCGGCGCGGCTGACCGCCGATTTCTCGCCAAGCACCACGGCGACCAGCGTGCGACCGTTGCGCGTCGCCGAGCCGATCATGTTGAAGCCGGAAGAGCAGACGAAGCCGGTCTTCATGCCGTCGGCGCCGGGATAGCGGCCGATGAGCAGATTGTAGTTCGGGAGCGCCTTCTTGCCGACGGCAAGGCCTTGGATTGAGAACCAGGGCGCATATTGCGGAAAATCATTGCGTAGCGCCGTCACCAGCACGGCGAGGTCGCGCGCTGTGGTGTATTGTTCCGGCGAATAGAGCCCGTTCGGGTTGACGAAATGCGTTCCGACCATGCCGAGCCGGGCCGCCTCGGCATTCATGCGATCGGCGAAGGCCGCCTGCGAGCCACCGATATTCTCGCCCACGGCCATGGCGATGTCGTTGGCCGATTTGACCAGCATCATCTTCAGCGCGTTGTCGAGACGCATCACCGAGCCTGGCTTGAAGCCCATCTTGCTTGGCGGCTCGCCGGCCGAATGCTTTGTCACCTTGATCGGCGAATCGAGCGCCACCTCACCGGCCTGAATGGCGCGGAAGGCGACATAGGCCGTCATCAGCTTGCTGAGCGAGGCCGGATACCAGCGCTTGAACGCGTCCTGATGCTCCAGGATGGAGCCGCTCTTGAGGTCGAACAGGACCACCGGATTGGCGCGCGCAATGCCGGCAAACGCCGGAAGCGCCAGCACGCCCGCCAGCAACAGGTTGAGGAAATGCCTCTGCCGCATGATCAAATCCGAAATCGCCTCTTGCCGTAATCGCCGCTGGGTCCGTAAGATTTCGTTACCCATCGCCAGCATAATGCGGCCCGGCCCCTCGACCCGGACCCCATTGTTGCGGTGCTATTTACCCTATGTGACGCCAAAATGGCAAAGTTCAACACAATCACAATTGCTGAGCATCGGTTCTGAACCGACCGCCGCCAACCAACCAAGAGATGGACCGATCATGCCGATTCTCAACCGCGCCGCACAAATGCAGGAAGAAGTCGCCGGCTGGCGACGACATCTTCACCAGACGCCGGAACTGAATTTCGACGTCTTCCAGACCGCCGGCTTCGTCACCGAGAAGCTGAAGGCCTTTGGCTGCGACGAGGTGGTGACGGGGCTCGGCAAGACCGGCGTCGTCGGCATCATCCGCGGCCGCAAGGGCGATGGCCCGACGATCGGGCTGCGCGCCGACATGGACGCGCTGCCGATCGACGAGATCACCGGCAAGCCATGGGCCTCGACCGTGCGCGGCAAGATGCATGCCTGCGGCCATGACGGCCATACCGCGATGCTCTTGGGCGCCGCCAAATATCTTGCCGAGACGCGCAATTTCGCCGGCACCGTGGCGGTGATCTTCCAGCCGGCCGAGGAAGGCGGCGGCGGCGGCAACGAGATGGTCAAGGACGGCATGATGGAACGCTTCGATATCGAGAAGGTGTTCGGCATGCACAACATGCCAGGCCTGCCGGTCGGCCAGTTCGCCATCAAGCCCGGTCCGATCATGGCCGCGACGGCCGAGTTCACGATCACCGTCAAGGGCCGCGGCGGCCATGCCGCGATGCCGCACGGCACGATCGATCCCATCGTCATCGCCAGCCAGCTGGTGGGCGCGCTGCAGACCATCGCCTCGCGCAGCACCGACCCGGTCGAGGCCGTGGTGGTGTCGGTCACGAAATTCCACGCCGGCGACGCCTATAACGTCATCCCCGAAAGCGCCGAGATCGCCGGCACGGTCCGCACGCTGAAGAAGGAAGTGGCCAAGAAATCGGAAGAGCGCATGCGCGCCATCTGCGCCGGCATCGCGACCGCCTTCGGCGCCACGATCGAGATCGATTACGACGCCAACTACCCCGTCACCTTCAATCATGCGCAAGAGACGGTCTTCGCCAGCGATGTCGCCGCCGACGTCGCCGGCGACGCGCATGTCCATCGCGCCATACAGCCGGTGATGGGCGGCGAGGATTTCTCCTATATGCTGGAAGCCCGCCCCGGCGCCTTCATCTTCATCGGCAACGGCGACTCGGCCGGCCTGCATCACCCGGCCTACGACTTCAACGACGAGGTCATCCCGCACGGCATGAGCTACTGGGTGAAGCTGGCGGAAACTGCCTTGGCCGCTTGACACACAAGCTTGGCAAGAAGAGGCGGCCGCCCAACGCAAGACGGCCGCCTGATCGGCTTTCAGACTCCTCTGTCGGTAGCTAATCAAGTTGTCCGGTTTGGTAGCACATCATTTGTCCGCTTCTGTTTTGCGTCGAAGCGGTTCAC
>SAJS01000030.1 GCA_004017535.1 Mesorhizobium sp. | reverse complement strand
GTCAGATCGTGGATGAACGAAAAATCGATCGCACAATCGATCTTGCGCAACAAGTGATCAGCCGGGACCAACTGGTCGGGTCGCTTCAACATGACCCAGTGAATCAAAAACCCCCGGCTAACGCCAGGGGTTTGTCAGCAGTCTGGGGGCGGCGCCGGGCGCCGCCCCCTTTTTTTAGGCTAGTACCCGAGCTGCCTATCTTGCGATCTGATGCCTCGCGCAGTAGTCGTTGAAGGCTTTTTTTGACGTCGAGCTCGGCGGAATACGCCCGCCGTATGCTGACATGCTTGCCTCCCTTGACAGGGACGAAAGCATGAGAGCCGCTCCAAGCGTCCGCTTGCCTCTGTTCAGTACGGACGAATGAACGGCACGCTCGGGAAGGTCACCGTTACGAGTGAACTCGCGTAGGGTGAACTCCACCTACGTCTTCTTTAAAAGCCGCGCCTCCCGAAGAAGCGAACTGGCGTCGATGCCGATCATGTCGACAAGGTCGCGGGCCTGGGCCTCGGTGATTCCGGTTTCCTGCATGAGAAAGCGGACCCGGAATTCCTTCTCCGCCTTCAGTCGCTCGGCGCGTTCGCGCTTGTCTTCGGCCATGGATTTTTCCCCATGACCTGAAACCGCAAGTTGACGCTAAGGTTCCGCTCAGCGCGCCACGGGCCGATGCCCGTCAGGCAGGCGGGTGGCGATCAGCTTGTCGATGCGGCGGCCGTCGAGGTCGACCACCTCGAAACGCCAGCCTTGCGCGTCGACGCACTCCCCGGTCGTCGGCAGATGGTGGAGATGCGAGAGCACATAGCCGGCGACGGTCTCGTAATCGCGGTTCTCCGGCAGGTCGATGCCCAGCACCTCGGCCATCTCGTCGGCCTGCATGTAGCCCGCGAGCAGCCACGAGCCGTCGTCGCGCTTGACGGCGTTTTCCTCCTCGCCGGCCTCGAGGTCGGAGCGGAACACGCCGGTGATCGCTTCCAGGATGTCGGCCGGCGTGACGATGCCTTCGAAATGGCCGTATTCGTCATGGACCAGCGCCATCGGCACATCCGACTCCCTGAGCTTCTGCAGCACGTCGAGCGCGTCGGCCTGGTCGTGCACGATGGGTGCGTCGCGCACATGCTGGCGCGGATCCAGAACCCTGCCGGCCAGAAGGGCGGCCAGCACGTCGCGCGTCTGGATGACACCGACCATGGCATCGACATTGCCGTCGCCGACCGGCAATCGCGAGTGCTGCGTTTCCATCAGAAGCTTTCGGATCACCGTATCGTCGGATTGCAGGTTGAGCCAGTCGACCTCCGTGCGCGGCGTCATCACGGCGCGCACGGCGCGGTCGCCGAGCCGCATGACGCCGGCGATCATGCGGCGCTCGTCGGATTCGATGGTGCCGTGGTGCTCGGCCTCGGCGACCAGCATCTTGATCTCCTCGTCGGTGACCTTCTCTTCCGCCTCGCCGGCCTGGCCGAGCAGCCACAGCACGGCGCGGCCGGAGAGGTCGAGCAGGAGGACGAGCGGCGCAGAGACGGTGGCGAGGATCGTCATTGCCGGCGCGGCCCTGACCGCGACGCGTTCCGGGTCCTTGAGCGCGATCTGCTTCGGCACCAACTCGCCGACGATCAGCGAGGCGTAGGTGATCAAAGCGACGACGATCCCGACGCCGACGGGGTCGGCGATGTTTTCGCGGATGCCGGTCGACGCCAGATATTGCGCCAGCCTTTCGCCAAGCGTCGCGCCCGAGAATGCGCCTGAGAGAACGCCGACGAGGGTGATGCCGATCTGCACCGAGGACAGGAACTTGCCGGGATTGGAACCCAGCGCCAGCGCGCGGCCGGCGCCCTTGACGTTGCGGTCGATCATCGCCTTGAGGCGGGCGGGCCGCGACGAGACGATGGCAAGCTCCGACATCGACAAAAGGCCGTTCACCAGGATGAGGACGGCAACGACGGCGATTTCAACGTAAAGCATGGGCGGTCAATAGCATTGCTGCAGCGCATTCGAAAATAGCCTGCCGGTATTTTTGAAAGATGACAGCTTCGGCGCGCGACCTCCCGGCTTCCGGACCGCCGTTCGGCAGGACGTGATCGGCAGGCCGTGGCGAGTTTGACACTCGAGCAGGACACCACCACGAAATCTCAAAAGCGGATCATGGAAATCAATGGGATGGGGCGGAACCAATATCAAATGATATAGTTAGGATAGCTCGCGGGGGATTGCCCATTGGCGCTCGAACCGAAACGCAGCCTTGTCCAGAAGCTTCTGGAGGAGACCGGTATTACCGAGGCGCAGGCGCTGCAACTGATCTCGCTGCTCGGATCGAACTGGTCGTCACTGATCAGGGAGGCCAAAGTCATAAGAGACAGCCTGAAGCCGCCGACCGGGCCCCCATCCGCATGACAATCTGTGCTGCGGCTCGGCCCTTGCCGTGCCGTCACTCCCGTGTGCTCAAGACGCCGATCACGGCCATGCCGTCGGTGAAATAGGGATCGCCGCCGCCGTTGCGTCCCGTCCTGGTGGCACCGATTCCCGGTATCTGGCTGGTTGAGGTAAGCAGACCGGCGGCCTTCAGGTCGCCGGTCAGGAAGTCGCGCTCGGCGTCGATGTCCGGACCGATATGGTGGGTGATGGCGCCGGTGTCGTGGCTGAGGCCGACGCCGCGATCGAAGCTCGCGGCGCCCAGCCAAAGCGGGCGGCCGTCGTCGCCGACCGTGTCCGTCTGCCAGAAGCGGACGTGGTGACGCCGGTCGGCGCTGTCGCCGACCGGTTTCTCGAAGGCCAGGTCCTGGGCGCGGCCCTCGAACAACAGGCGGCTCATCGGCGCATCGGGGTAGGGGCGGGAAAACAGCACACTTTCACCGATATCGATCGCGGTCCTGAGCGTCACGGCATCGGCCGTATCCCAGCCCGCGACCGCGAAGGCGTGGACCACCTCCTTCTCGGTGCCGACAAGGCCGACATTGATCGGGTCGCCGGGAATGCCCTGCGGCGTATGCGTCACCATCTCGAAGGGCCGGGTACGAAAACCGCGCTCCCGCCAGGTCCAGAATTCCGGCGCGGCGACATAGGCGAGCGCCAGATAGAAGGCGCAAATAGCCGCAAGCCAGATCGCCGCCCGCCGCCTCAGGCTTCGTTTACCCACCAAACCCGCTCCCATCCTTGCGCGACCATTTTATGCGGTGTTGGCCGTTTTGGGGCAGAGCCGCCTCAGCGGCAGGCGCGGTAACCGCTTTTGCGGTTCTTGATGTCGAAATGAAAATGGTTGCGGTGGTCGTAATTGTAGCCCGGGCCGAGCACCGTGGTGAAATATTCGCAGCCGTCGGCGCGCACGTTGTTGAGGAAGCCGCGGGTGCGGAACGCGAACAGGCCGGGCTTGCGGACATCGATGTCGTCGCCATTGTTGAGCTCGATGCTCATCACGTCGAGCGCGTTGCCCTTGCCGTGCTCGGACAACACGCCTTCGCCGGCGATGTTGCGGCAGGAATAGCTGGAGCCCTGGTGGATCGCCTTGACGCCGGAGAAATAGCGCCAGCGGGCGGCGGGCTGCAGCTCATTCCTGGTCCAGGCGGCGAAGGTGGCGGCCATGTTGCAGGTCAGCGTCGCCGCCGGCTTCATGGCGACGCTGCCGATCGCCGAGACTCTTACCGGGAAATCGATACCGCACTGGCCTTCATGGATCGGCTGGACGTCCTGATAGACGACGCCCATCCGCTTCAGCTCGTTGCGGCAGTCGATCTCGCTGGCCGGCATCTGCTCGAGAGGCGATATCGGCTCGTCCATGCGCGGATAGGCGGCCTGGGTCATGTAGGGGTTGGACGGAACAAGGCGCTGCATGCCGGAATATTGCGGCGCGTCGGGCTGCGGCACAGCCGCCGTCTGGCTGCCGACATCGACGGCCGGCTGCAGCGCAAAGACGTCACCCGTGGTACAGGCCGATATCGTCGCGATGGCTCCGGCGGCCAGCCCGACAATCGCAATCCGCGCACACTTGTTCCGTTGCGCCGCCACCAGCGCAGCGCCAAGTCTTCGAGCCATTGAAAGGCGTCCTTGTCCCCGAATGGCACAAGGTTAGCTCTCAACAGTAAAGGAAAGATCAGCGCCGGCATTCATGCCTGGGGCGGAATTGCGGCGCTGTTCTTGCCGGGACGTGACCGAAACTTCCGGAATTGTGCCTATTGGCAGAAGGTGCCGCCGTGACGTCGCGGCTCCAGGTCGAGATGGAAATGCAGCGCGTGGTCGGCGTCGGCGCCCGGCCCAAGCACCGTCTTGAACGGTCCGCAGGCAGCCTTGCGCACCGCGTCGAGGAACTTCGCATCTTTTTCAGGCGGCGCCGGACCGACGTCGATTTTGCTCCCGTCCGACAAGGTGAAGCTCGCGATATCGAGCGCATTGCCGAAGGCGTGTTCCGACAGTTTGCGGGTACCGTTGCGCGGGCGGCAGATGAAGGCCGAGGCTTGGTTGACCGCCTTCAAATCGGCACCGAGTTCAGCCTTTGCCGTGGGCTGGACGACATCGGCCATGAAGCGAGCCGCTGCCTCGGCCATCGGGCAGTTGAGCTCTGTGCCGGGACTGACGCCGATGGACTTGCCGAGCGTCTTCAAAATTATCGGATAGGGGACAGAGCAGCCGATTTGCGCGTCGCGCTCGGCCTTGTGCTCCTCGAACTCGACGCCAAGCGCCCTTAGCCGCTCCCGGCACGCGGTTTCCTCGGCCGGCATCTTGTCGGCCGGCACATCGGCCGAACGGGGATCGGGAAGCATCTTTTCCTCGCCGGCACCGGCCGGCTTTTCCGGCGGTTGCGGCGCGGTTTCCGGCGGCTCCGGCTCCAGTTCGGCGGGTTTTTCGGTTGGCGTGGGGACAATCTCCGGCGTCTCAGGCTCGGATTCCGTCCGCGGCGCGGACTGAGCGCCCTTCGAACGCGGCGGATGGGCGTCCCATTTCGGATGCGACTTCTCCTGGTTGAGGAAGTCGTCGTTGCTGTCGAGGCGGCTTTTGCCTTGCCCGAACTTGTCGGCGCGGTTTTCCATATCCTGAGGACGAGAGCCTGGCGCCGGTGTCGTTTGCGGCGTCTCCGGTACCGGAGCGGCGCTCTCGCTGACTGGCGGCAAGTGTCTCTTGTGCCGGTGATGATGCTTGGCGGCCGTGGCCGGCGTTACCAGCAAGGCTGCCGCCGCCAAAGGCAACACCAATCTGCACAATCCGGAAATGCTCAGCGTTGCCATCGCCCCGAAACGGCAATCGCGTCGCGAAGTTGCCTGCACCGCCGGCCTTGCCGATCACAATCGGTTACCGGCGCGTTACGCGCCTATGGCTTCAAGGCCTTCCTCCAGCCAGTCGGCCAGCATCGGCAGGCCGAGCAGGTATTTGGCCGTGCGCTTCCTTGGGCGCTCCCTGGCGGCTGCCACCGCGTCAGCCCATTCGGATGCGTCATAGTCGCCGCGCCCGACCCAGGCGAGCGCGATCAGCTCGGCCGCCTCGTCGATGTTGAGATCGTTGATCAGCTCGCGGAATTCTTCCTCGGTGAGGTCTTCCGAGGCTTCCTCGACAAGCCCGTCATGGTGATGGCCGGCATGCGCGTCGCCGTCGAACTCGACCTCGTGCTCGGCGCCGTCGTCATAATCCTCGTTGACGGCGGCGCTCAGCGCCTTGGCCTTGAGAATGAACAGGCGCACCGTGTCCGGGTCGATCGAAAGTTCCCACTCCTTCTCGCGGCGCTGCTGCACGGTCCTTCTCCACGTGATGCGCTTGGCCGATGATAGCGGATTTGCAGCGCGCGTCACGCCCGGAGGCAAGGCTCTTTTTCGGGCCGTCCAAAATAGTTCGGCCGATGACGGCTTTTCGGGATGAAACCCGATCGGGCCGGCGTTAGTCTGCCATTGTCACGCTCACGGAGGCATCGATGCGCAGACGATTGCTTGTTCAAGTCCTGACCATTGCGGCGCTGCCGCTGTTCGTTGCCCCGGCTTTTGCGGCCGGTGAAGGCGGAAGCGGTCAAACCACCACCCAGTGCAAGAAGGACGAGGTCTGGGACAAGAAGAAGAACAAATGCGTGAAGCCGCAATATGGCATGCTGGATGACGACAGCATCTACGAGGCCGGCCACGATCTGGCGATGGCCGGGCGCTATGACGAGGCGATCTCGGTGCTGACGCTCGCCGCCAACAAGCAGGATCCGCGCATCCTCAACTATCTCGGCTATTCGCATCGCCATTCGGGCCGCGTCACGGTCGGCCTTGGCTATTACGAGGAAGCGCTGCGCATCGACCCGAACTACACGCTTGTGCGCGAATATCTCGGCGAAGCGCATCTGCAGATCGGCGATCTCGCCGGCGCTCAGGAACAGCTCAAGGAAATCGAAAAGCGGACCGGCACGGGCTCGCGCGAATACGGCATGTTGTCCGAACAGATCGATCATTTCCTGCGGAGCTGAACAGGGCTTCAAGCTCTTCGGGCCGGCTGCGAGCAATCGTAGCCGGCTTTTTGTCGTTCGCCGTCGGGCGGCATCGGCGAAAGCGGTGATCATTTTGCCGAACTTCATTTTTGCACGTGAAAATCGCGCCAAGATCGCTATATTCAGGGAAATTGTGGTGAAACGGTTCCGTTAGCCCGAGGCTGCCGGACCGTTTTCTTTTTGTACCCATTTGACAAGGCTGCTCCCGAAAAGCGGGGGTGGCGGCAGGAAAGGTCAGGCATATGATCAAGGTCCCGATGACAGGCGAGGGGTTCGCGTCATTGAAGGAAGAACTGCGTTGGCGCCAGCAAGAGGAGCGTCCGCGTATCATCGAGGCGATCTCCGAAGCGCGCTCGCATGGCGACCTGTCCGAAAATGCCGAATATCACGCGGCCAAGGAGTCGCAGAGCCACAATGAAGGCCGCATCAACGAGCTCGAGGATCTGATCGCGCGCGCCGAGGTCATCGACGTCTCCAAGCTTTCCGGCGACAAGGTGAAGTTCGGCGCAACCGTCGTGCTCGTCGACGAGGACACCGAGGAAAAGAAGACCTATCAGATCGTCGGCGACCAGGAAGCGGACGTGAAGTCCGGCCGCATCTCGATCTCCTCGCCGATCGCGCGAGCGCTCATCGGCAAGGAAGTCGGCGACGCCATCGAGGTCAACGCTCCCGGCGGCGCCCGGGGGTATGAGATCGTCCAGGTGCAATTCATTTAGTGCGCTTCGCCAGATTGGGATGACGTTTCATTGAATTGTCATCCTGATCTAACTCTTTGTTAGAACATGATCTTTCGGTTCTCACTTTTCGAGATCATGTCCTGGCATCGATTTCTGCGCTACCACGGCTCGCTGCGGATCCATTGCAATCGTTCGGAATTGGCTGAAGCCTCCGTGACGAAGCAGCCGTGGTCTAAGCTGGCGCCTTCGAACTGAGCGCCAGCAGGCGGTCAGCCTCCGCCACGACCTCGGCCGGCGTGACCTTGCCGCCGGGCGGCGCAAGCAAGGTCGATGCAAACTTCCCGCGCGGGCCGGTCAGGCCGGGTTCAGTCGCCAGGAAGATGGCGACCGTCGGCAGGCCGAAAGCAGCGGCGAGGTGGGTGAGGCCGGTGTCGGCCCCGATGACCAGCGTCGAGCGGCCGAGGATCGCAGCGACATCCGCGAGCGGCGATTTCGCAACGAGTATCGCGCTTGGCACGGCACCGGCGATGGCCTCTGCCACCTTCTTTTCCGCCTCATTCGACCATGTGACCACTGGCGTGAAGTGCCGGTCGGCCAGCTCGCGCGCGGTTCCGATCCAGTCCTCTGCCGGCCATTTCTTGTCCTCGCGGCTGGTGCCGTGCAACAGGAAAGCGGTTTTGCCTTCAACGCCGGGCAGCGCGCCTACCGGCGGCACGATGCCCGACTCGAGCGCCGACAGGTCAGGCTGGTAGCCCAGCGTCAGGCCGAACAGCCGTCTGGTGCGCTCGATGGCGTGCAGATCGCGCGGCACGGCGTATTTGCGCTGATAGAACAGCGTCGCCGAGGGCTCGCGGGCGCTGGCGCGATCGAAGCCGGCAATCGGCGCGCCTGTCTGGACGGCGACCAGGGCCGACTTGAGCAAGCCCTGCGCGTCGATGACAAGATCGTAGCGGGAGGCACGGAGCGCTCCGCGCAGCCCGGCTATCTCGCGCCATGTGCCGCCGTCGAAAAGCCTCTTGCGCCAGCGCCGGACCGCCACCTTGTGGATCACTCCAATCGCCGGATGCAGCGCCACGATGCCGGCAAACGGCTCCTCCACGCACCAGTCGAAGCTGATATCGGGGCGATTGCGCGCCGCGTCCTCGACGGCCGGAAACGTGTGGATGACATCGCCCATCGACGATGTCTTGACGATCAGCACTTTCATGCGGCCGCCGGAACCTTGAGCAGGCGGTCGGCTGCGGCAGTGACACGAGCGACATCGAGGGTTTTCAGGCAGTTGAGATGCCCGAGCGGGCAGACCTTCTTGTGACAGGGCGAGCAGGACAGATGCAGCCAGATCAGCTCGGAGCGTTCGCTGAGCGGCGGCGTGTTCTCCGGCGAAGTCGAACCATAGACGGCGACGATCGGCGTGCCGACGGCTGCCGCGACATGCATCAGGCCGCTGTCGTTCGAGACCGCAAGCTTCGCCGCGGCGATCAGGTCGATGGCGTCCTCGAGCCGCGTCTTGCCGGCAAGGTCGATAGCGCCGGGCGCGAGCGTCGCGATCTCCCCGGTCACGCCGGCATCGTTCTTCGAGCCGAGCAGCACGACGCCCAGACCCTTTGCCATCATGTCCCGGGCAAGCCCGGCATAGTGATCGCTCGGCCAGCGTTTTGCCGGGCCGAACTCGGCGCCGGGCATGAGCGCCACGAATTTCCTTCCCGTCAGCCCGAACCGTGCCAGCAGATCAGCCTGGTTGGCCTTGTCGACGGTGAGCCGCGGCGCGCGAAACGTGCCGCCGCGCGCGAGGCCGAAATAGGCGCGCGCCGTGCGCCGCTTCAGCGCTTCCGGCAGCGGCACGATGTCGGTGAGGAGGCCATAGCGCATTTCGCGCAGATTGCCGACACGACGCGGGATGCGGGCAAAGAACGGGATCAGCGCCGATTTCCAGCTTCCCGGCAGCACATAGGCCATGTCGTAGCGGCCGCGCAGCAGGCGGCCGAAGCGCCTGCGGCTGCGGAATTCGAGCGCGCCCGGCATCAGCGGGAAGTCGATCTGGCTGCGTATCTCAGGCATGCGCCTGACCAAGGTTGCAGCCCAGGCCGGCGCCAGCACGTCGATCGCCGCGTTCGGATGTTTTTCCTTCAGCGCCGCGAACAGGCACTGGGCCATGACCATGTCGCCCACCCATCGTGGGCCGATCACGAGGATCGTTGGGCCTTCAGCCATTCGACATAGTCCCTGACGCCGGTTTCGACTGTGCGGAATTGGCCATTGTAGCCGGCCGCGCGCAAGCGGGACATATCAGCCTGCGTGAAACTCTGGTAGCTGCCTTTGAGATGGTCGGGGAAGGGGATGAATTCAATCTCGCCCTTGCCCAGCGTGTCGATCACCGTTTCGGCGATGGCGCGGAACGGCTGGGCGCGGCCGGTGCCGCAGTTGAAGATGCCGCTCTGGCCCTTTTTCCAAAGCCAGAGGTTGACGTCGGCGACATCGCCGACATGGATGAAGTCGCGGCTCTGCTCGCCCGGGCCGAAGTCGCCATAGGCGCCGAACAGTTTCGGATTTTCGCCGCGCTCGACCTGGTTGAAGAGATGGAAGGCGACGGACGCCATGGCGCCCTTGTGCGCCTCGCGCGGTCCGTAGACATTGAAGTAGCGCAGGCCCGTCACCTGAGAATGGTCGGCGTCGACATTGCGGCGGACATAGTCGTCGAACAGCTTCTTCGAATAGGCATAGACGTTGAGCGGGCGCTCGAACTCGGGCTCCTCGCGGAACTCGCTGCCGCCGCCATAGACGGATGCGGAGGAGGCATAGAGGAAGGGCACGCGCAGGTCGAGGCAGGCATGCAGGAGCCGCTTCGAATAGGTGTAGTTCACCTCCATCATGAACTTGCCGTTCCACTCGGTGGTGGTTGAGCACGCGCCCTGGTGGAAGACGGCCTCGATGCGGCCGAGCGCGCCGTTCTCGAGCTGGGCGAGAAAATCGTCCTTGTCGAGATAGTCGGCGATGCGAAGGTCGGCGAGGTTGGCGATCTTGTGGCCGTCGGTGAGATCGTCGACCACGACGATGTCGTCATGCCCCTCGGCATTGAGAGCGGCGACGATGTTGGAGCCGATCATGCCGGCGCCGCCCGTGACGATGATCATTCTTTTCTCAGCCTTGCTCCGTTGCCGATTTCGGCCCTTATAAGGGAGGCAAGCCGTAGTGTCGATAAAGCAGGCGCGCCCTAATGCGCCACAGTGAGGCCGCAAAGCTCCCGCTTCAGTCGGCTTTCGCCACCCAGCGGATAGCGAGGATAAGAATGCCGTCGACCGAACTGCTGATCGCCTTCTTCGCCACCACTGCGATCTTCGCCTATATCCCTGGTCCCGCCATGCTTTACGCCGCCGCGCAGACGATGGCGCGCGGCCGCTGGTCGGGGCTGACGGCGGCTCTCGGCATCCATCTTGGCGGCTATGCGCATGTCTTCGCGGCCGCCGCGGGACTGTCCGTCCTGTTCCACGCCGTGCCGCCGCTCTATCTGGCGGTCAAGCTCGGCGGCGCGCTCTACCTGATCTGGCTCGGCGTCTCAATGTTCCGCAAACGGACGGACGGCGATACGGATTTGCCGGCCATCGAGCGGAAATCGGCCCGGCGCGCCTTTTCGAAAGCGTCACAGTCGAGGTGCTCAATCCGAAGACGGCGATCTTCTTCATGGCGTTCCTGCCGCAATTCATCGATGCCTCGGCGGTGTTCCCGGTCTGGCTGCAGTTCGTCGTGCTTGGAACCATCGTCAATCTGATGTTTTCCTCCGCCGATATTGTTTGCGTGTTCCTCGCCGGCGCGATGATCGCCCGGCTGCGGCGCTCGGGCCGCGCGCAGCGGCTGATGCAGCGCGCAGGCGGCGCCGTGCTGGTCGGCCTTGGCGTCCACGTGGCCCTGCAGAGAAGCTGATTGCACAGCTGGTTCCGGCCGCAGCCAATCGGGGCCTGCCGTTGCGCTCGCCCCAATTGCGGTATATCCGCATCGCGTTGAGCGAGGTGCGCCACAATTCCGGCGCTGAAACCTAATCAAAGTCCTGCCTTTTTCAGGCATATGTCGAGTGAGATGATCAAGCACAATCCTCCCTCTCCGGAACCTTTGCATCGCACCATCGCCCGGTTCGGCGAGGTCACTGTGCTGGTGGTCGGCGATTTCATTCTCGACCGTTTCGTCAGCGGCGTGATCGAACGCATCTCGCCGGAAGCCCCTATCCCCGTGCTGCATGGACGGGGCGAAACGCTGAACATGGGCGGCGCCGGCAATGTCGTCTCCAACATCGTTTCGCTGGGCGGGGCCGCGATACCCGTGTCGGTGATCGGCGCCGATCAGGCCGGCAACAATCTGATGCGCATGCTCAGCGAGATCGGCGTCGACACGGACGGGCTTCTGCAGCGGCCGGACCGCATGACCTCGTCGAAAAGCCGCTTCAGCGCGCTAAACCAGCAGGTGCTGCGTTTCGACGAGGAAGAGATCAAGCCGCTCACTTCCGCCGAGCGGGCGAAGCTCATCGACCATTTCCAGGTCGCGCTTGGCCGCGCCGACATCGTGATCCTTTCCGATTACGGCAAGGGCATCCTGCTCGACGGCGTCGCCGGCGAGCTGATCGCGATATGCCGCGATGCTGGCAAGCCGGTGCTGGTCGATCCGAAGGGGCGCGACTATGCACGCTATGCCGGCGCCACGGCGGTGACGCCGAACCGCAAGGAGCTTGGCGAAGCGGTCGGGCGCAAGGTGTTCGGCGATGACCAGGTCGTGGCCGCGGCGCGCGACCTGATCGCCGAGCATGATTTCGAGTTCATCGTCGCCACGCGCAGCGAGAAAGGCATGAGCGTCGTCTCCGCCGAGGATGCGCGCCATATCTCCACCCAAGCCCGCGAAGTGTTCGACGTTTCAGGCGCCGGCGACACGGTCATTGCGAGCTTCGCGCTGTCGCTCGCCGCTGGCGCCGACCGGGTGCATGCCGCCATCATCGCCAATGCGGCCGGCGGCGTCGTGGTGGGAAAACGCGGCACCGCACGATTGAATGTCGAGGAACTGTCCGGCGCGCTGTTCCGCTCGCATGGGCCGACGAGCCATACCGATGCCATTCTTGACGCCAATGCCGCGGCCAGGATGGTCGCTGCCTGGAAGGAAGAGGGCCTCACGGTCGGCTTCACCAATGGCTGCTTCGATATCCTGCATGCCGGCCATGTCAGCCTGCTGCATGCCGCGCGCAGCCAGTGCGACCGGCTGGTGCTCGGCCTCAACAGCGACGACTCAGTGCGCCGGCTGAAAGGGCCTGGGCGTCCGGTCAACAATCAGCATGACCGCGCCTGCGTGCTGGCAGCACTTGCCTCGGTCGATACCGTCGTCATCTTCGAGGAAGATACGCCGCTCAAGCTGATCAAGGCGCTGCTGCCCGACGTCCTGGTCAAGGGCGCGGACTACACGATCGAGACCGTGGTCGGCGCCGATGTGGTGCAGAAGGCGGGCGGGCGCGTGGTGCTGGTCGATCTCGTCGCCGGCAAGAGCACGACGAACACGATCGGCAAGCTGCGTGCCGCAAACTGAGGGTTTCATGTCCGATTTGAACGACTATCTGGTCCGCTCCGCGGCGGCGATCTCGGCGATGGTCGAGCGCGACCTCACCGGCGAGATGGAGCGCGCCGTGAGCACGGTCGTGACCGCGCTTTCGCAAGGCAAGGCGCTGCTGATCTGCGGCAACGGCGGCTCGGCCAGCGATGCCATCCATATCGCCGGCGAGCTGGTCGGCCGCTTCCTGAAGGAGCGCAAGGCCTACAACGTCATCGCGCTGCCGGCCAACGCTGCGGTGCTGACCGCCTGGGGCAACGATTACGGCTTCGACACGGTGTTCTCGCGCCAGGTCGAGGCGCATGGATCGGAAGGCGCCGTGCTGCTGGCAATTTCTACCAGCGGCAACTCGCCGAGCATCCTGGCCGCGGCCGAGCAGGCGCGAGCGATGGGGATGACAGTGATCAGCCTTACCGGCGATACCGGCGGCAAGCTCGCGCCGCTGACCGACATCCTGCTCAATGTGCCGTCGACCTCGACGCCGATCATCCAGCAGGGGCATCTCTGCCTCTATCACCATCTGTGCGAGGCGGTCGAAGCGCGTCTCAGCAATGGCTGAGAGCGAAGGCTTTCCGCTTGCCGAGCCCGGCCTTTGGGTCGAGCGAGTCGGCGACAGGACGTATCCGACCGGCCGGCCAGCGCTGTTCCTCGACCGCGACGGCACGATCAATGTCGATACCGGCTATCCAAGCGATCCGGCGGAGATCGTGCTCCGGCCTGAAATTCTGCCCGTAATCCGGACGGCTAACCTTGCCGGCTTGCCCGCAATCATTGTCTCGAACCAATCGGGCATTGCCCGCGGGTATTTTGGCTGGTCGGAATTCGCCGCCGTGAATGCCCGGTTGCTGGCCCTCCTTGATGGGCACGGATGTCAAATCGATCTCGTGCTTGCCTGCGCCTATCATTCGAGCGGCAAAGGTGACCTGTCGATCGGCGATCACCCGATGCGTAAGCCCAATGCGGGAATGCTTCTACGCGCCGGAGATTTGCTGGGCCTCGACATCTCCGGATCGATCATTGTTGGCGACAAGGCCGACGACATGGAAGCCGGCCGGAGAGCCGGATTGGCGGAAGGCTGGCTTGTCGGCGGCAGGTCCAACCGAAAGACGCCCGATGGCGGTTTCACCACCCATAAGCTGACGACGGGCAATGACCATCGCAGACTGTGTGATGCAATTGTCGAGCTGTCCAAGGATTAGAAAGCCACAAGCCCTTCATCCTTGACCCGGCGGATGGTCAGCGCGGTCCGCACCGTGTCCACGTTCGGGGCCGAAGCCAGTTCCTCGATGACGAAGGTCTGGAAGGTGCCGAGGTCGCTCGCCACGCAGTGCAGCAGGAAATCGGATTCGCCCGAGACCATCCAGGCGTCGCGCACGATCGGCCAGCCGCGCGTGCGTTCGGCGAAGGTCTTCAGCTCGGCATCGGCCTGATGGTGCAGGCCGATCAGGCAGAAGGCGACGACATCCATGCCGAGCGCCGGCGCATTGAGAAGCGCGCGGTAGCCGCGGATGATGCCGGCTTCTTCCAGCCGCCTGACGCGGCGCAGGCAAGGCGGCGCCGAGATACCGACTCGGCTAGACAACTCGACATTGGTCATGCGGCCATCGCTTTGCAATTCGCGCAGGATCTTCCAGTCGATGGCGTCGAGATCGGCTTTCAGCGGCATGGCGGTCTCAGCTTTGCGCAAGAATCTTTCGCGAATTTGTAATTAAACGACTTTTGTGTCCGCGCCAGCCCTCGTCGACGCGATTTTTGGAGGTAACAAAAGCTGCGACTTTGCGAATAACCGGCTGACGGCAGCTTTCCGGGGACGACGGTCCGTTCGTCTTGCTGCCATGGTTTGCAACCCTTACATTAACCTCGACAAAACCACGGCCTGGAGCCGCAGGGGACTTTTTCATGAACACCAAACATGCGCCCGTTCTCATCATCGGTTCCGGTCCGGCCGGCTACACGGCGGCGATCTATGCCGCCCGCGCCATGCTGAAGCCGATGCTGGTCGCCGGCCTGCAGCAGGGCGGCCAATTGATGATCACCACCGACGTCGAGAACTATCCGGGCTTCGCCGATCCGATCCAGGGCCCCTGGCTGATGAGCCAGATGCTGGCGCAGGCCGAGCATGTCGGCACCGATGTCATCAACGACATCATCACCGAGGTCGACCTCAATGTGCGGCCGTTTCGCGCCACCGGCGATTCCGGCACCGTCTACACGGCGGACGCGCTGATCATCGCCACCGGCGCGCAGGCCAAGTGGCTGGGCATCCCATCGGAGCAGACCTTCATGGGCTTTGGCGTGTCGGCCTGCGCCACCTGCGACGGCTTCTTCTACCGCGGCAAGGACGTCGCGGTGGTGGGCGGCGGCAATTCCGCGGTCGAGGAAGCGCTCTACCTGTCGAACCTCGCCAAAAGCGTTACAGTCATCCATCGGCGCAGCGATTTCCGTGCCGAGCGCATCCTGCGCGAGCGGCTGCTTGCGAAGGAAAATGTCCGCGTCATCTGGGACACGGTGGTGGACGAGATCACCGGACGTCCGGGCAAGGCGCCGCTGCCGCCTTCCGTCGAAGGCCTGACGCTGCGCAATGTCGTGACCGGCCAGGAATCGAAGCTGCCGGTCGACGGCGTGTTCGTCGCGATCGGCCATGCGCCGGCGGTCGAGCTGTTCGTCGGCAAGCTCAAGCAGAAGCCGAACGGCTACCTGTGGACGGCACCCGATTCGACCCGCACCGACGTGCCCGGCGTGTTCGCCGCCGGCGATGTCACGGACGATGTCTACCGCCAGGCGGTGACGGCCGCGGGGCTCGGCTGCATGGCGGCGCTCGAGGCGGAAAAATACCTGGCTGGCATCGAGGTTCACCGCGAAGCGGCGGAGTGACAAATCGGCTGAAAAAAGCCGTTTAAAAGCCTGATTTTTCATTCAGACGCCAAATGCAACGCGAGGGGAATCATGGCGCTGGACTGGGACAAGCTACGCGTATTTCACGCAGCGGCGGAGGCTGGGTCGTTCACCCATGCCGCCGAGACGCTGCATCTGTCGCAATCGGCCATTTCGCGCCAAGTCAGCGCGCTGGAGCATGATGTCGGCGTAGCACTCTTCCACCGTCATGCGCGTGGCTTGGTGCTGACCGAGCAGGGCGAGATGCTCTTCCGCACGGCGCATGACGTGCTGATGAAGCTGGAAACCATCAAGACGCGGCTGACCGAGACCAAGGACCGGCCGTCGGGCGTGCTTCGCGTGACAACTACGGTGGGTCTGGGCGCCGGCTGGCTGACCGAACGCGTGCAGGAATTCATCGAGCTCTATCCCGAGATCAGCCTGCAGCTTATTCTGGCCAATGAGGAGCTAGACCTCACCATGCGCCAGGCCGATTGCGCGATTCGGCTGCGGCAGCCGCAGCAGCCCGACCTTATCCAGCGGCGGCTGTTCACGGTGCATTTTCACCTCTATGCGGCGCCGTCCTACATCGCCAAGTTCGGCAGGCCGGCCTCGATCGCGGAGCTCAGGAACCATCGCATCGTCACCTTCGGCGTGCCAGTGCCTTCGCATCTGTCGGAGCTGAACTGGCTAGAGACGGTCGGCGATTTCGAAGGCGCGCAGCGGGTGCCGACGCTGCAGATCAACGACATCCTTTCGATCAAGCGGGCGGTGCAGGGCGGCGCGGGCATCGCCATGCTGCCGGACTATGTGATCAACAAGGACTCGAACCTGGTGCAGCTGCTGCCGGAGACCGAGGTGCCGTCCTTCGACACCTATTTCGCCTATCCCGACGCGATGAAGAACCAGGCGAAGCTGCACGTTTTTCGCGATTTCGTTATCGCCAAGGCGCGCAGCTGGTCTTACTGAGAATGCCGGGCGGGACTAATGCCCGCGCCAGGGTGTGAGGCGTGGCAGCCAGCCGGGCACGGCGCGTCGGTAGACTTCATATTCTTCGCCATAGCGTTGGGCGAGCGTCGGCTCTTCGTAGATCTTGACGAACGAGAACATAGCAGCCGCGGCGATCAGGCCATAGAGCAGCACCGGCCAGCTCGAAAAGATGAGAACCTGGCCGAGGATGATCGCCAGCACGGCCACGTACATCGGGTTGCGGACATGGCGGTAGATGCCGCCCACTACCAGTTTCTCCGTCGGCGCCACAGGGGCGGGCGTGCCCAGCCCCTCGAGGGCAAAACGGGCGAAGGCGTGCAGCAGGATCGCAACTGCTCCGATCACGAGAATGGAGCCCGCGGCCACGAAGCCCGGCACAGTCGCCAGAGGTTTGCGATAATGGTCGGTCAGCAGCCAGGGCATCAGTCCGGCGACAACGCCCGGCGCGACCACAAGGAACAGGGCGCTGCCGGCGATTGCTGAAAAAGTCCGCATCATCGATCTCCTGCCGCAAAAATAACCCCGGCTTGCCGAAAACGGCATCATTTGCCGAGTCGCCTATATTTCGGAGCAAAATCGGCTTGATTTGGCATTTAAGCAGTCGCTTTAGATCAGGAAAGCGGCTTGAAATCCGCGATTTTCCTGGTCCTACGGCTTTCTGGAATGGGTTGGACCACAGCCTGCGTCTTTTTGCATGCGTGTGTTGCAAAATAGATGCTTGTTTCTTGGGCATGATGAGCACATATATAGTGACATCTCTAGGGCGCGTTCTCCTCCCATTAGCGCCCTCGAGTGTTCCCCTCTGGAGGTTAGCCCTAATCGGCACTTCCAATCAAACTCAGCCGGATCTTTATTGATCCGGCTTTTTTGTTGCCCGCATGCCTTCGAGCCGGCAAAAACACGACCGAATCCGACACGTAACAGTGACATGTAACATCGGGTAACATGTCGCAGACGCAGTCTATGGTTTAACTAGAGCATAGGACGCGGTTGGTCGGTTCGAGAGATGGGGGCATCACTCGGAACGGCCGGGCTCAGGCAGCTACCGCGTCCGAACCATTTGTCCGGATGCGGCGGACCAGCCGTTGCCTCCCAGGAAGACGGTCCGCAATTGAAACGGCGTCCGGGCGAACCGGACGCCGTTTTCATATCTTCAGCAGACAGCCCGTCAGGCACTCCGACCTGTTCAGGCGGCCTTGCCGTTGGCGTTCATCGCCTCGTCAGCGAGCCGGCCGGTGAGCTCGGCCATGTGGTCGAAGGTTGCCTTGTAGCTGGCAACGCCGGCGGTGGCCGAGCGCAGCTCGATGATCAGGTCACCGATTTCGGCCTGCGGCATGGTCGCCTCGACGACGTCCCAGCCCGGCCAGTCTGGCCGCGCGTCATAGCCGAGGATTTGGCCGCGCCGCTGCGGGATAAGGGCGATGATCTTCGACGTCGCGTCGGAAGGCGTGACGATCTCGACCTTCATCACCGGCTCCAGCAGGACCGGCGAGCAGGCGGCCATGCCTTCCTTCATCGCGAGCTTGGCCGCCATCTGGAAGGCCATGTCCGAAGAGTCGACCGCATGGTAGGAGCCGTCCGACAGGTTGACGGCGACATCGACGACCGGGAAGCCGAGCGGGCCGGTTTTCAGATAGTCGCGGATGCCGGTCTCGACCGACTGGATGTAAGTCTTCGGCACCACGCCGCCGGTGATGGTGTCGGTGAACTGGAAGCCGGAGCCGCGCGGCAGCGGCTTGATCTCGATCACCACGTCGCCGAACTGGCCGTGCCCGCCGGACTGCTTCTTGTGGCGGCCGCGCTGCTGTGCCGATTTGCGGATCGTCTCGCGGTAGGGCACTGCCGGGGCATGGCCCTCGATCGGAATCTGGTTCTTGCCCTCAAGGCGCTCGCGCACCACGCGCAGATGCATCTCGCCATGGCCCGACAGAACGGTCTCGGCCGAGTCCTGATTGTGACGCAGGCTGAGCGAAGGGTCTTCCTCGGCCAGCCGCTGGATAGCGGCCGACATCTTGACCTCGTCCTTGCGCTCCTTGGGGCGAAGCGCGAAGGCGAAGACGGGCTGTGGCGGCTCTAACGTGACCAATGGCCGGATGCCGCCCTTGGCCGAACTCAGCGTCTGGCCGGTCTTGACGTTGTCGAGCTTGCCGAGCGCGACGGTGTCGCCCGCCTTGGCCGATGTCTGCTTGATCTGGTCCTTGCCGAGCATCCTGTATATGCCGGAGACCTTTGTCGTGTCGCCGTTGGAAAGGAAAAGCTCGGCCGCGTCGGCCAGTTGGCCTGAAAGCACGCGCGATACCGAAAGCTTGCCGCCATGCGCCGTGTGGATGGTCTTCATCACCTGCACCACCGTCTGGCTTTCCGGCGCGCCAAGGCGCTTCCTCGTCGCCTCGACATCCGGCGCGTCGTGGCGAATGGCCTTCAACAGGCGCAGCACGCCGTTGCCTTTCTCGGCCGTGCCGATCAGCACCGGCGTCACTGCGCCGGCGCGCAGGTCAGCCGAGAGATCGTCGAAGATCGCGTCCTTCGGCGGCTCGATCTCCTCCAGCAATTGTTCCATCAGGTGATCGTCGTGATCGGCTAATGTCTCCAGCATGGAGAAACGCGCTTCCAGCTCGCGCGCCTTGTCGTCGTTCGGGATCTCGGCGACCTGGCTTTCGGCGTATTCGCGATAGATGTAGGCGCGTTCCAGCGCCAGATCGATCGAGCCGATGACGATGCCGTCCTTGCGCACCGGAATCTGGCGTAAGAGCAGCGGAACCGAGCTTGCCGGCTGCAGCATCTTCAGCGTCTCGCGCACGCCCGCGATCGCCTTGTCGATCTTGTTCAGGAACAGGATGCGCGGAATGGCGAGATCGTCGAGCTTGCGCATGATCAGCTGCAGCGCCGGGATCTTCTTCTCGTCGGCCTCGGCGACGACGACCGCAAGGTCGCACGCAGCAAGCACGGGTTCGGCCTCGAAGGCGAATTCGATGGAGCCGGGGCAATCGACGAAGGTGATCTGCTCGCCCATGAAATCGGTGGTGGCGAAGGTCGCCTCGACGCTCATGGCGTGAGCGCGGGCTTCGGGCGAATGATCGGAGACGGTGTTGCCCGATGAAACGGGTGACTGGCGGGGAATGGCGCCCGTGCGGGCGAGGATTGCTTCGAGAAGTGTCGTCTTACCGCTTGCAAAGGGACCGACTATGGCGATGCATTTCGGTCCCGTGCGTCGTCCTCCGGCGCGAGTACCCATGGCTGACCTCCACTCAGGCGTTTCCCAAGAGAGCGATCAGCAAAAGTGGAAACCGGTTTTTGCGTCCGATCGCACCCTATGCAGAGCGGCGGCCGGCCTGTTCGGCCGTCGCGAGCGGGGTTTATTCACCCCTTCCCAAGGCCATCGTCACACGGGTTCGCCGGGAGGGCAAGGAAAATAGGATTTTCGCCGGCTTGGGTTTGTCAGGCCGTGAGGGCGAGCGGCTCGCGGCCGGCGACACATAAGGCGCTTGCCTTGTCGCGTGGCGCCGGCTTGCCGAAAAAATAGCCCTGGAAGCGGCTGCAGCCGGCTGTTCGGGCGAGGCTGAATTCCTGCTCGGTCTCGACGCCTTCCGCGACGATGGCGATCTCCTGGATGCGAGCGATCTGGGCAAGCGCCGAGACGAAGATCTGCGCCACCTGGTCATGGGCGAGGCTGCGGATATAGGAGCGGTCGATCTTGACGCTGTCGATGGGCAGCGACTTCAGATAATTGAAACCGCAATGTCCGGTACCGAAGTCGTCGAGCGCGATGTGGAAGCCGAGGCCGCGCAGCGCCTCCAGGCGCCTCAGGACCTCCGGCGTCGCGGCCGTCGCCACCGTCTCGGTGATCTCGATGATGAATTGCGAGGCGGACCGGCCGGTTTCGCGCAGGACCCGATCGCACATCGTCACGATCTCATCGCGCTTCAGCTGCTCGCCGGAGACGTTGATCGAGATGCGCCGTCTGGGAAAATACCCGATATCGGCGCAGGCGCGTTTGAAGACCCATTCGCCGATCATGTCGATCAGGGTCGAGCGCTCGGCGATCGGGATGAATTCCGCCGGCGAGATCAAGCCGCGCACGGGATGGCGCCAGCGTATCAATCCCTCCAGCGCGTCGACCGAGCCGTCGGGATCGACGATCGGCTGGTAGTGCAGTTCCAGCTCGCCGAGATAGATCGCGGCGCGCAGCTCGCGTTCCACCAGCCGGCGATAGCGTTTGTCCGACAGCATCTCCTCGTCGAAGACCGTGACGCGCCCCCGCCCGCCGGCCTTGCTTTCGTAGAGCGCAAGGTCGGCCAGCAACATCAACTCAGCGCCGTTCGAAGCATGCAGGGGCGCAAGCGCCACACCCACTGAGATCGACAGCGGAATGATCTTGCCTTCATGTCTTTTGCCGGTCCGCATCGCATCGAGCAGCCGGCGCACGTCCTTATTGATGACGGCGACGTCGCCATGCGGAACCATGACGCCGAACTCGTCGCCGCCGAGCCGGCCGACGACGCCGTCCTCGAAGATGCGCTGCGTTTCGCCGACGAGATGCGCCAGCGCCAGATCGCCGAACTGATGGCCGAACGTGTCGTTGAGCTGCTTGAAATGATCGAGGTCGATCAGAAGGAGGCTTGCCTGGCGACGATTGCGCAAACCGCCCAGCCGGTCGCGCAGGGCTTCGATGAAATAGCGCCGGGTCATGGCGCCGGTCATGGCATCGACGGTGAGAAAGCGGTGCTTCTCGGCTTCGGCATCCTCCGCCGATTGCAGGCGCTGGACGACGCTCGAGCGCATATACATCAAGACCAGAAGCGCCATCAGGGTCGATGCCGCCGACATCGTCAGCGCGCCGGCGCGGGCAGCGCTCTCCGTCAGCGCGAAAGCCGCGAGCCCGGTGGCCGCGATGCTCATCACGAGCAGAGCCTGGATGCCGCGATAGATACGGCCGCTATGATCCTTGATTGTCGCCAAGATACTCATGTCCGCGCCCCCACAGCACGCGCCATCGCTAGAACCTCAGCCGTTAACAAACGCTGAGCGCGGCGATTGTCTCGACCTGTTCTCTGGCGGCTGGATCGAGGAGGCGATTTTATGGTTAAAAAGCAACGATTTATGACGATATTCATACATTCTAAAATAGAAACTTCTGGTGCCTTAGCACGCAACCGGAGCTGCCGCGCCGCAACATCCCAAAGCCGTTGCAATGGCCTCTCCGCAGGAGGAGACTGCTCCACGAGAGGCCGAGCGCGGCCGCTTGTTCAACCAACGAGTTCGAGGATCTGATCGATGAAGATCATTGCGTGCGGCAGCGTGTCGACGATCATCGCGCCGGAGGCCTATTTCACCGGGCGGGTGCTGCAGACGCCGATCATCGAGAAAGAAGCGCCGGCGCGGCTGAGGGCGACGCTGGTCAGTTTCGAGCCCGGCGCGCGCACTTACTGGCACACGCATCCGCTTGGGCAGACGCTTTATGTCACGGCCGGCGCCGGACTTGCCCAGACCTGGGGCGAGCCGATCCAGACGATCAGGGCAGGGGACGTCATCTCCTTCGCGCCGGGCGAAAAGCACTGGCATGGCGCCGGACAGAAAACCGCCATGACCCATATCGCCATGCAGGAGGCGCTTGAAGGAGTCCACGCGGATTGGCTGGAAGCGGTGACACCGGAGCAATATGGCGGCTGAGTCAAGCCTCTGACAAAAAACCCGGCGTGACGCCGGGTTCTTCGCGTTCGGCGCTTCTTGCGTCGATCAGATCAGCGACGCGGTAAAGCGCTGGATGCGCGTGCAGGCTTCCTCCAGCAAGGTTTCCGACGTCGCGTAGGAGATGCGGAAATTCGGACCGAGGCCGAAGGCCGAGCCGAACACCACCGCCACACCTTCGGCGTCGAGCAGTTCCGAGCAGAAGGCTTCGTCGGTGTCGATCACCTTGCCGGACTTGGTCATCTTGCCGATCAGCTCAGCGCAAGACGGATAGACGTAGAAGGCGCCTTCGGGCGAGGGGCAGGAGATGCCGCGCGCCTGGTTGAGCATCGAGACGACGAGGTCGCGCCGGCCCTGGAAGATCGCCTTGTTCTTGGCGATGAAATCCTGCGGGCCGTTGAGCGCCTCGACGGAAGCCCATTGCGCGATGGTGCAGGCGCCCGAGGTCTGCTGGCCCTGGATCATGTCCATCGCCTTGATCAGCGGCACCGGGCCGGCGGCGTAGCCGATGCGCCAGCCGGTCATGGCATAGGCTTTCGACACGCCGTTCATCGTCAGCGTGCGCTCGTAAAGATTCGGCTCGACCTCGGCGATGGTCTTGAAGACGAAGTCGCCATAGGTCAGATGCTCATACATGTCGTCGGTCAGCGTCCAGACATGCGGATGCTTGAGCAGCACATCGGCCAGCGCCCTGAGCTCGGCCTCCGTGTAGGCGGCGCCCGACGGATTGGACGGCGAGTTCATCAGCAGCCATTTGGTCTTCGGCGTGATCGCCTTTTCCAGCACCTCGGCCGTGAGCTTGAAGCCGTTGTCGATCGAAGTGTCGGCGAAGACCGACGTGCCGCCGCAGATCGCCACCATTTCGGGGTAGCTCACCCAGTACGGGCGCGGGATGATGACCTCGTCGCCGGGGTTCAGCGTCGCCATGAAGGCATTGAACAGGATCTGCTTGCCGCCGGTGCCGACGATGGTCTGCTCGGGCCGGTAATCGAGATTGTTCTCGCGCTTGAATTTCTTCGCAATCGCCTCGCGCAGCGGCACGATGCCCGACACCGGCGGGTACTTGGTCTCGCCGCGGCGGATCGCCTCGATCGCCGCGTCCTTGATGTTGTCGGGCGTATCGAAGTCCGGCTCGCCGGCGCCGAGGCCGATCACGTCACGGCCGGCATTTTTCAGCTCGCGCGCTTTCTGCGTCACCGCGATGGTCGCGGAAGGCTTAACGCGGGAAAGGGCGTCGGCGAGAAAAGCCATGACAAAAAGTCTCCTAGGAAGGTGGCGGCCAGGAGCGGCCGCGGCGCCTCTCATGTCGCATCATAGCGCGGAGCGCAAGCATTGTGCGATGAGCCAGAGGTCAAGGAGGCGTGACCAAAGTCAGCTGCGTGAGCGGCAACGCTAAATTCATCAACGGCCGGTAAACCCTTGGCTGGCAGGATTGCAGATCGGATTGCGCCAATTCGCGGAGCGAGAAACCTTGTCGCGCAGCATCGGGCTTGCTCACATCATCCGTCATGATGACGGCACCTCGACCGGTGTCTGGGGCATCTATACGCTGCAAAGCGCGTTCCAGCCGATCTTCGCCTTCAAGGAGGGCAAGCTTTCGGTCGCCGCCTTCGAGGGGCTGATCCGGCCGTTCCGCGACGGCGAGCCGCTGTCGCCGGCCGCGTTCTTCGGCACCTGCCCGGCGGCCGACCGGCTGCAGATCGAGGCGCTGACGCGCACGTTGCATCTTCTGAACGCCGGCGCCTGCCTGCCGCAGGAGGCGTCCGTCTTCATCAATTTCGACCCGTCGGTCTTCACCGATCGCGGCATTGCCGACAGCGCATTGCGCGATATGCGGCTGGTGCTGCACGAAGCCGGTATCGATCCGCGCCGCATCGTCTGCGAGGTTACCGAGCAGAAGTCGGCCTCTCAGGAAGCGCTCTACGATTTTGTCGAGGCGCTGAGGGCCAATGGCTTCCGCATCGCGGTGGACGACTATGGCGCCGATGAATCCGACATCCACCGGATCCAGGAACTGAAGCCCGACATCGTCAAGTTCGATGCGCAGTGGATCACGCATCTGATGGAGTCCGGCGCCGGCTTCGCATTGCTGACGGCGATGGTGCAGGGCTTCGAAACCCAGGGCATCCACACCGTCTTCGAAGGTCTCGAGGAAGGCTGGCAACTGGAGCTTGCCGAGAAGTCCGGCGCTTCCATGGTGCAAGGCTATGTGCTTGCCCGGCCCGAACTTGCTCCCACTAGCTTTCGCGTCTTCGTGCAGTCTTCGGCTGAAGAGAGCACGGTGCCGGCTGCCGGAAGCCCTGCGGCTCCGGCAAAGCGGTCGCGGCGGGCAAGGGTATTCGGGCGCAAGGTCGCGCCATGAACGAAAGCCAGGAGAGGCGGCGCAACGTCGCCAGGGCGATCTTCGCCGACGAGATCGGCCTTCAGTTCGGCATTTACGGCGAATTCCGGCTGTGGAGCGCCTATCAGCCAATCTTCGCGCCGGAGGACAGGATGCTCAGGGCGGTCGCGGTCGAGGGGCTGATCGAGCCGCGCCGTATCGCCGAGCCGGTGGCCCCGTCGATCTTCTTCGGCGGTGTTCCCGCATCCGACCGGCTGTTTGTCGAAACGATGTGCCGGATGCTGCATCTCGGCAATTACCGCAACATCGGCGTCGAGGGGCTCACGCTGTTCTTCAACTATAATCCGATGATCAACGATCATCTCGGGCGGGCGCTGGCCGAAATCCGGCTGATGACCAGGCATCTCGGCGATTTCGAGCTGGAGCCGGGCCTGCTGGTCTGCGAGATCACCGAACAAGCTGCCGACGAGCACGTTCTTGCCAGTCTGGTTCGTGAAATGCGGCGCGACGGCATCCGTATCGCCATCGACGATTTCGGCACCGGACATTCCACCGAGGCGCGTATCAATCTGCTGGCGCCCGACATCGTCAAGATCGACGGCGCCTGGTTCGGTGCGCTCTGCCGCCATGCCGCGGCCGAGCGCTTCTTCCGTCCATTGGTAAGCATGCTGCAGGAGCGCGGCGCCAAAGTCCTGGTCGAGGGCATCGAGAACGCCCAGCACTTGCGTGTCGCGCTCGAGGGCGGCGCCGACCTGCTGCAGGGTTTCCATCTCGCCCGCCCGGCCCTCGCAGGCACGATCTTCAAGGAAGAGCCGCTTTCCGTCGACGCCCTGCTCGACGCCGGCAACAAGGTTGTACCGCTGCACCAGCAACGCTGATGCCAAAGACAACCTATCAGCGGCGCTGATGGTTTTTCGCAAAAACAAATCACTGGATGCGACCTGGCCGCGCGCGTTAGAGCGTTCTTGGAGATTCGAGAGGGCAAGAGGCATGATCCTTTACGACATGGCCGACAGCGGCAATTGCTACAAGCCGCGGCTGTTGATGGCGAAGCTCGGCATCCCGTTCACCCGGGTCGAGGTGAGCTCGCATACCGGCGAGACGCGCAAGCCCGACTACGTCGCCAAGAATCCGAACGCCATGGTGCCGATGCTGGAACTCGACGGCGGCAGGCGCATCGCCGAGAGCAACGCCATCCTGCTTTATCTCGGCGAGGGAACGCGCTTCCTGCCGGCCGACAAATACGAACGCGCGCTGGCTTACCAATGGCTGTTCTTCGAACAATACAGCCACGAGCCCTATATCGCGGTGCGCAAGGCGCTTTTGACCTTTCCGGAACGGGCGAAGGACGCAACGCCGGAGCGGCTGGCGCTAACGCTGGAGCGCGGCAACAAGGCGCTGGGCGTCATGAACCAGCATCTGGATCAGAACGAATTCTTCGCTGGCAATACCTATAGCGTCGCCGACATCGCGCTCTATGCCTATACCCACACCGCCGAGAAAGGCGGTTTCCAGATCGAGGCCTATCCGGCCGTCGCCGCCTGGCTGAAACGGGTCGAGGCGGACAACGGGCATGTGCCGATCGAGTGGGTGGGATAATCCTCATGCGGTCGCCGCTTTGCACCTGACCTGTACGAGCGCGCCAACGAGCAGCTTGATATACCCACGGCCGTAAGCGGCTATTTCAAAAGGCGTTCATATTCGGAGTGGGTGCCGATCCAAAACCAGATCATGTCGTCTTGCTCCCGGACTGCAACAGCACGGTAGTCCAGATCTACTCGAGCTGACCAATAACGTCCCACCCGCTTGAAATGGAGCGAAGGATGGAACGGATCTGCACGCAGCTTGGCGAAGCTGCTGTCAGCCTTCGTTCTGATTGATTTAGGTAGTTTATCGTAGGCGTCCCAAAACGAAGGGGCGGCAAAGTGATTCACAGGGGCCGCGTCCGACCCGCGCGGTGATCGGCCAGTGCTTGTTCTGCAAGCTTGTCCAGCCGTCCCGCCTTCGCGTCGGCCTCGATTTGCTTATCCCACAAATCAGCCTGCAACGCCTCGAACCAAGCGGCAAAGGCCTTCAGCTCTTCGGGGCTGAGTTCTGCGACGGATTTTTCGATCTGTTCAAGCTTAGTCATGCGTCGATAGTACCACTATTGGGCTAAAATGGTACTACCAGTGGGACCAATTCAACCCAGACGGCAATCCACCGGAATCCAGACAACAAAAAAGGCGGGCATTGCCCGCCTTCCTGTGCCGGTAGCCTGATCGGGAGCGTCCGGTCCGGGCTGGCAGCTATCTGCTGTTCCAGCTTGTCGATCCTTCCGCTCCGGCGCGCTTATCGCGCGACCGTCAGTACATCCGTGACTTGCCGCGCGCCCCGAACCTTCGTCCGGCGCGCGCCTTACTTACTCGCATTTCGCGGCGCTTGGCAGTTAAGCCTCGCGGCAAAATGCTTAAGCCAAATCAGGCTGCCTTGCTCAGAGACCCAGCGGCGGACTTGCCGGTGCGGCGGTCCTGCTCGATCTCGAAGTTGATTTTCTGGCCTTCAGCCAGGCTCGTCATGCCAGCGCGCTCGACAGCGGAGATGTGGACGAAAACGTCCGCGCCGCCATTGTCAGGCTGGATGAAGCCGTAGCCCTTGGTGGCGTTGAACCACTTGACCGTACCAGTTGCCATATAGAAAGTCCTTCACATTTGCTTTTGTTTGACCGGACCAACGTCCGGCCGGCGGTATCGAAACTTTGGAGATAGACGTCAGCAAACGCGAAGATCGCGGCCCGATCGATCGGCCAAATTCAATGCCCCGGATATAGGATAGTTTTTGCAAGAAAACAAGACGTTCGCTTGCGCGCTGCCGGCGTGCAGTCCCGAGCGTTTGGAAGCGGCGCACGGAAGTTTTGACACCGGTCACACGTTGTGGAGAGATGAAGTGCTTGCCGTTCCAGGGAGAGGAACCATGAAGACCATTCTGCTTGCCGTCTGCCTGCTGCTGGTGGCCGCCGAGGCGCAGGCAGTGTCGCGCTATGATCCGACGCGCATGAGCTGCGACCGGGTGCAGGCGACGATCGCCAGACAAGGCGCCGTCATTCTGCGCTATCAGTCGACGCGGGTGCCGGGTCTGCCGCTCTATGATCGCTATGTGCGCGACGAGCGCTTCTGCAATGCGGGCGAGGTGAGGTCGCGCGCCTATGTGCCGAGCGCCGACACCAGGTCCTGCATGGTTTATGTCTGCAAGCGACCGGACTTCGATCGGCGTTTCCGTCGCCGGTTCCTGCACAACGACTGACAGCGGGTGAAGGGCCGGGTAGCGCCCCTCAGAACCCGAACGAGGCCTGCGCGGCGGGCGGCGGGCCGACGCGAACGCCTTCCATGGCCAGCATCCTTTCCTTGGTGGCCGAGCCGCCCGGCGCGGAGAAGCCGCCGATCTTGCCGCCGGCCGCCAGGATGCGGTGGCAGGGGATGACCAGCGGCACCGGGTTGGCGCCAAGCGCAGCACCCGTCTCGCGGGCGAGCCCGGCATGGCCGGCGCGCCTGGCCAGTTCGCCATAGGTGGTGGTCTCGCCGAAGCCGAGCTTGCGCGCGGCATCGTAGATGGCGAGGCGAAAGTCATCGACGCCGTCGAGATCGACCGGCACGCCGGAGAAATCGACGTCCTCGCCGGCCGCATAGGCCTGGATCGAGGCGATCAGCTCGACCACCTATTGCGGCTGGTCGGTCGAGGTCGAAACACCGGGGTGGCGGAACAGCCGGCGCTCGACCGCCTCGCGACTGCGTTCGGGCAGGCAGAGCCGGATCAGGCCCTTCTCGTTCCATGCGATGGCCATGAAGCCGATCACTGTTTCTAACACTGCGTGGCCGGCCGTGATCTCAGATGTGGGTTTCATGGCGTTTTCCTTCGGCAAAACAGCGAAAAACGAGTACATATCCAGAACAATATGGCATTTCCGCCCTGTTCCCGCCACCCGAAAACTGCCTGGTGGCCCCGATTGCCGGGTGTGAATCGCTGGTGTAAGGACTCCTTAAGAATAGACAAACCGGACCCTCACGGCTTGCCAGCTAAAATCATAATCACCGCGATCGGCGTGCTCGTTGCCGCTGCTGGTCTGAGCGGTTGCACCTCGACCTCGCAAATGAAGGCCGCGCCCGCGCTTGCGGAAGCCTCGACGCCTGTCGTGGCCGACGACGCGCCGACGGTCCCGCTGCCCGAAACGGTGGCCGTGCTGCCGGAGCCATCCGGCCTCGCGCAGGTGCAGACCGCCGCGCTTACCGGGGATACCGTTGCCATGGCGACTCCTTCCGGCGCGCCCGTGACGCCCGCCTCGCTTGCGACGCAAAGCGCGCTTTTGCCGCCTCCTGTCCAGCCCGGCGCGGCGCTGGCGCAGCCCGCGGCTTTCGCGGGGGCGACGCCGATGGCCGGCAAGTTTCCGCCCCCGCCAGTGCTGACGGCCGGCGGCTCGCCGACCGGTCCCGGATCGATCAAACAGGCGGGATCCCTCAAGCAGGCGGCGGTCTATACGACCGCCGGCGTCGCCATGCCGGTCACCGGCCAGTCGGCGAAGATCGCCCCGATGCCCGGTGTCCAGCAGGTTGCTTACGTGGCGCCGGACAACCCCGCTCTGCTGGCGGCGCCCGGCCAGCCCGAGCAGCACGCCAGTGGCCCGCGCGGCGAGATCGAGCGGCTGATCGAGAAATATTCGGCGCTCTACGAGGTGCCGGTCGAGCTGGTGCGCCATGTCGTCAACCGCGAGAGCACCTTCAACCCGAAAGCCTATAATCACGGCCATTGGGGGCTGATGCAGATCAAGCATGCGACAGCGCGCGGCATGGGCTATGACGGGCCGGCGACCGGCCTGTTCGACGCCGAGACCAATCTCAAATACGCCGTGAAATATCTGCGTGGCGCCTGGCTGGTCTCGGGCGGCAACGCCAAGCGCGCCGACACGCTCTACCAGACCGGCTACTACTACGACGCCAAGCGCAAGGGCCTGCTCGAGGCGACGGGACTTGGCGTCGACCGCAGGCGGCATCGCCTGCCGCCCGACGCCTGAGTGGACGGTCCGCGCGGCGTTTCGAGACAGCGCCATGCATGAGAACACGACGCCTCGTCCGCCGGCTCCCAACGACATCCGCCTGCGCAAGCTGCTCGACGATACGCTCACCGCGCCGCATTGGCCGGAAGGCTTCGTCATGCGCGCTTTCGAACATCGTGATGCGCAGGCCTTGCACGCGCTGCTGGAAGCGGTGTTCGACGACGGCGCCGACGGGCCGTTCGACGATTGGTGGCCGCGCATTGCCGGCGACGCCGAGTTCGATCCCGCTTTGTGTTTTCTGGTCATCGACGGCGAGGGCCTGCTTGCCGGCGCGGCGCTGTGCTGGCGTCCGGTTTCGTCAAGGACCTCGCCGTCCATCCGGAGTCCAGAAGGCAGGGCATCGGCGAGGCGCTGATGCGGCACGTGTTCCTTACTTTTCGCGAGCGCGGGGCGACGCATGTCGATCTCAAGACCAACAGTGTGAAGAACACTGCGGCCTTCAGGCTTTACGAGCGGCTCGGCATGATCCCGGTCGACTGGGAAGGTTAATGGCGTCCCGGCATTGTGAACTCCTTCACATAGGCTGACGTTAGAGCATGCTAATTCGTCGTCGTGCCGGGCGGCCGATCGGCGGATCGACGCTGGCAAGGCGTGGAGGGGGCTGTGCCGGCATGCGTCAGCCACTCCCAGACGGGCTTCGGGGCGGGGGTTTCGGAGCCCGTCCGCTTTCGTGAAGCGGGTGAGGAAGGCAGGACGCCGACCCTGTCGAGCCGACCGAGGCTACTTCACTGACCTGTCGGCTGAACCGGCGCGCATCAGCGCATGGAACCCTAAGCGGCATCGTGCATTCATCGCAGGGGCCTTGATGAGCCGCGACGCCGAGATGGCGCCGCCGGCCGCTGAGGGAGGCCCGCAACCTCGTGAAATTTGTCCCCGCGTTCCTGGCGCTCGCCGCCGGCATCCTGCTTGGCGCTGTCCAAGCGCGAGCCGTGGAACTGTCGATCGTGTCGGGCGACACCGGCAACGGCATCAAGGTGCTGCGCGAGATCTTGGACCTCTACGAGAAGAAGAGCGGCAACAAGGTCGACATCGTCGTCATCCCGCCTTCGACCACCGACCAGTTCGGCCAATACCGGCTTTGGCTTGCCGCCGGCAGCAGCGATATCGACGTCTACCAGACCGATGTCATCTGGGCGCCGCAGCTTGCCAGCCAACTGGTCGACCTGACGGAGGCGACCAAAGATGTGGTGGGCAAGCATTTCCCGTCGATCATCCAATCGCAAACGGTCAACGGCAGGCTGGTCGCGCTGCCCATCTTCACCGACGCGCCGGCGCTCTACTACCGCAAGGACCTGCTCGACAAGTATGGCGCCAAGGTACCCACCACCTGGCAGCAATTGCAGGACACCGCGAAGCTCGTCATGGACAGGGAGCGGGCGGCCGGCAACAAGGACCTCTGGGGATATGTCTTCCAGGGCAATGCCTATGAGGGGCTGACCTGCAACGCGCTCGAATGGGTGATGTCGAATGGCGGCGGCGGCATCATTGAGCCGGACGGCCGCATCTCCATCAACAATCCAAAGGCAGCCGCGGCGCTCGACGGGGTCAAGGGCTGGATCGGCACGATCGCGCCGCCGGGCGCTCTCGCCTATCAGGAGGAAGAGGCGCGCGGCGTCTGGCAGACCGGCAATGCCGTCTTCATGCGCAACTGGCCCTATGCCTATGCGCTCGGCAACAGCGAGAATTCGCCGATCAAGGGCAAGTTCGATGTGGCGCCGCTGCCGGCCGGCGACGGCGGGCATCCGGTCGCGACGCTAGGCGGCTGGAACCTTGCCGTCTCCAGATATTCGAAACATCCGGATGCCGCGATCGACCTGGTCAAGTTCATCGCTTCGCCCGAGATGCAGAAATACCGGACGCTGAAGACATCCAACCTGCCGACCATCGCGGCGCTCTATGACGACCCCGACATCGCCCGGCAACAGCCGATCGTGCCGCGCTGGAAAGAGATCTTCCTCAACGCGCAGCCGCGTCCCTCGGCGATCGCCAGGATCAAATACAACGAGGCGTCGAGCCAGTTCTGGACCGCGGTCCACAACACGATCTCCGGGAACGGCACGGCCGCCGACAATCTCGCCGATCTCGAGGCGCGGCTGACCAGGCTGAAAGGCAAGGGCTGGTGAGCGCGGCCGGCGTAAGGCCATCGCCGCTGGCGCGCCGGCGCGTGCGAACGGCCTGGCTGTTTTTGGCGCCGATGCTCTTCGTGCTCGCCGTCGTCGCCGGCTGGCCGTTCCTGCGCACGGTCTATTACGGCTTCACCGATGCCTCGCTCGCCGATCTCGGCGCGCGGCAATGGGTGGGCTTCGACAATTATTTCTCGGTGTTGCGCCTGCCGAGCGGCCGGGTGCTCTATGACGGCCTGCTGGTCGATCCGGTCTGGTGGCGCGCGGTGTGGAACACGGTGCGCTTCGCCGTCATCTCGGTGGCCTGCGAGACGGTGCTGGGCATGATCGTGGCACTTGCGCTCAACGCCGACTTCCCGGGACGCGGCATCGTGCGGGCCGCGATCCTCATCCCCTGGGCGATCCCGACCATCGTCTCGGCCAAGATGTGGCAGTGGATGCTCAACGACCAGTTCGGCATCATCAATGTCGTGCTGCTCGATCTCGGCCTGATCCATGCCAAGATCGCCTGGACCGCGAGCGCCGACACCGCGATGGTCGCGGTTCTGATAGTCGATATCTGGAAGTCGACGCCGTTCATGGCGCTGCTCATCCTGGCGGCGCTGCAGATGCTGCCGCGCGAGATCCTCGAAGTGGCGAAGCTCGACGGCGCGAACCCCTGGCAGATCTTCTGGCGCGTGACCCTGCCGCTGATCCGCCCGGCGGTGATGGTGGCGGTGATTTTTCGCGCGCTCGACGCGCTGCGCATCTTCGATCTGATCTATGTGCTGACGCCCAACAACGTCCAGACCAAATCGATGTCGATCTTCGCGCGCGAGAACCTGTTCGAGTTCGACAAGTTTGCCTATGGCTCGGCCGCCTCGACGCTGCTTTTCCTGATCATCGGCCTGCTCACCATCGCCTATATCCGGCTTGGACGGCTGAGCTTCGAGGGAGGGCGCTGAGATGAAAATGCTGATGCGCGCCGCCTTCTATCTGCTGCTTCTCGCGATCGTCCTCATCGCGGTGTTTCCGTTCTACTACGCCATCGTCACCAGCCTGAAGTCAGGGACCGAACTGTTCCAGGCCGGGCTCTGGCCGCGATCGTTCAGCCTTGCCAACTACCGCAATGTGCTGACCGAAGGGCCCTTCCTGCGAAATCTGGTCAACTCGCTCATCGTCTCCGGCGCGGTCGTGGCGGTCTCGCTGCTGCTCGGCGTGACCGCTGCCTATGCGCTGGCGCGCATCCGTTTCCGCGGGCGATCGGCGCTGATGCTCGCCATCCTGTCGGTCTCGATGTTTCCGCAGGTCGCAGCACTTGCCGGGCTGTTCGAGATCGTCCGGGCGCTGCATCTCTACAATTCGCTCTTCGCGCTCATCCTGTCCTACATGATCTTCACGCTGCCATTCACGGTCTGGGTGCTCACCACCTTCGTGCGCGACCTGCCGGTCGAGGTCGAGGAGGCGGCGATCCTCGACGGCGCCGGGCCTTGGACCATCCTCACGCGCATCTTCCTGCCGCTGATGTGGCCGGCGCTCGCCACCACCGGGCTGCTTGCCTTCATCAGCGCCTGGAACGAGTTCCTCTTCGCGCTCACCTTCACCTCCACCAACACGCAGCGCACCGTGCCGGTGGCGATCGCGCTTCTGTCGGGCAACTCGCAGTTCGAGATCCCCTGGGGCAACATCATGGCCGCCTCGGTGATCGTCACCGTGCCTCTGGTGGTGCTGGTGCTGATCTTCCAGCGCCGCATCGTTTCCGGCCTCACCGCCGGCGGCGTGAAGGGCTAGATGTCGGGCGCGTTGCCGACCTTCTTCTTCATGTCGAGCGCCCAGGCGCGCCCCTCATCGCCGCCCCACAGCAGCCAGGCGATATAACCGGCCGAGGGATTGTCCTCGTTGCCGTAGTTCTTGCCGCGCTTGTCGACCTCGTGCCGGGCGAAATAGCTGACCATGCGCCGGATGGTCGATGGCGACAGATTCTTGCGGTTCTTGAGCTCGGTGGCGCGCGCGATGCCGATCTCGGTGCCGCCACGGCCGAACTGCTGGCGCAGCCTGAGGCCCTTGGCGGCGTTGTCGGCAACGACCTGCGGGCAGCGCAGGTCGATCTCGTCGCTGTCGGTCATTTTGGCTCCCCGTTCCTGAGTGGTTTTTAGCTGACGCGAAGCAATGCGGCAAAGCTGCGCTGGTTCCGCCGTGCCTTTTCGAGGCAGCCTTTCAGGCAACCCTGGCGCCAATGCTGCGTTGGGGAAGGCGGAGGGGCTGTTCGGATCGGAGTTTTGAGATGAAAACGCTGCTGCCCCTGGTCGCCGTCGCGCTTATTGCCGGCGCGCCCGCCGCGTTCGCCCAATCGAACGACACCAACACAGACGCCGTGGGACCGATGGTGACCCAGAACAAGGTCGATACCCAGACCTTCGTCACCACCGTGCCCAACGCCAACGCGTTCGAGATCCAGTCGAGCAAGCTGGCTGAGGAGAAGTCGGCATCGGCCGACGTCAAGGCTTTCGCCGCCGATATGATCAAGGATCACACCAAGGCCGGCGAGGACTTCAAGGCCGCGCTCAGCCAGGGCCAGACCACCGCATCCATCAAGCCCGCCGGCCCGGCGCTGCAGCCGAAGGAGCAGCAGATGCTCAATGAGTTGAAAGGCGCCAGCGGCAAGGATTTCGACGCCAAATACATCAAGATGCAGACCGACGCGCATAGGCAAGCGGTTGCGCTGTTTTCCACCTACGCCAATTCCGGCGACGACCCGGCGATGAAGGAATTCGCCAAGAAGACGCTGCCGGTGCTCAAGATGCACGAGAAGCACGTGAAGGATTTGGCGGTCGCGCATCAGTGAGGTTTTTGGGCGGAGCCAATCGGCTAGCGACGGTGCGAGGCCCCCCTCTCTGTCCTGCCGGACATCTCCCCCTCAAGGGGGGAGATCAGCCGTCACGCCGGCTTTCGCCAATCTCCAGCGTTGCAGGAAGGGCGAGGCGCCGAAGCCGCCAATCTCCCCCCTTGAGGGGGAGATGTCCGGCAGGACAGAGAGGGGGGCAAAGGAACGCGACGTTGCGCGCTTTCCACCAACCCTGGCAAAATGCCGAACAGCCCTGCACAAGGGGGGGAAGGCAAGGCTGGCGTTCCCTCGCCGCCGCGCTAAGCTCCCTCGCAAATCAGGGAGGACCACCATGGACAAGGAAGTCATCGAAGTGCCCGTGATGTCGGCGAAGGTGCGCGCGCTCGGCCTGCCGTGCTCGACGGCGGTGCGGGCCAACGGCTTCGTGTTCATCTCGGCGACGCCGCCGGTCGACATGGTGACCGGCGAGATGGTGCGCGGCGACATCGAGACCCAGACCGAGGCGTCGCTGAAGGCGCTGAAGCACTGCCTGGAGGCGGCCGGCACTTCGCTGGAGAAGGTGGTGATGGTGCGCATCTACGCCGTCAATTCCGGCTTCTACAACGCCATCAACCGGATCTATGCGAAGTATTTTGCCACCAACCCGCCGGCGCGCAGTTTCGTGCCGGTGGCGTCATGGCCGATGGAGTTCGATATTGAGATCGAGTGTGTGGCGGTGGCTTGAAGTCGGCTGTCGAGGCCACCGCCACCACGGTTGGGCGACTGATTGCTATCTATTCAGTGGGAGCTACCCTGCTATTACGTCGACGATGAATGCCGTGAAAGTCCAAAAAATCCCTGGCGATCTCTATTTCTTTCTCGGAATAATCGCTTGATGGCGAGTACCAATTATCGCTTTTCAATATTACGCCATATGGGTGGAAGTCTAGGATAAGACTTACAACCTCACTCGCTGTCCTGTGGTGCCTGTACTCCGCCTCATCTTCCGAACTTCCCAGATATAAATCTACCCAATTTATAACAATATTTTCAAATGTTTTCGAATTATTTGGCGTTATGACAAGTTTGTTGTATATTTCTTGATTTATCCCGGGGCCAGGCCCTCTTCCAAAGAATTTTCTGCAGAATTCTAGGCTAAGCGGCAGCCCATCGCGGATTATCTTGTTGATCAAGTCGTAGTTATTGTAGAAGTATGAGCTTTCGTTGTCGAACAAACGAGCCGCAGCACTTGAAACTATATCAAAATACTCGTTTATTATTTCCTCATTTCGTGAAAGTATTTCTTCCGGATACGCAGCAATAATTTCTGATAGCATAGATATCTCTTTCGGATTTGCCCTCGATATGAAATAATTGAAAGGGTCGTCTATTCTCCTCTTAAAAATATTTTGTACTATAAAGGCGAAAGCTCTGGTTAAATTTCGCTGTTTAAATCCCTTCTTTTCAAGTACCTGAATAACTTCAATGTCCTGTGTAAATCCATGCAGTGATAAATACTCGTACTCTAGATCGTCTATATTCTTCTTCTTTAAAAGATCTCTTATAGCAACACCAACCGCCTCACCCTGTCGACTCCGCACAATTGTCTCAAATAATGGCAGCGAAGGATGCTCCGTTTCCCCGGACAGCTCCCAAGCAAGGTTTCTAACCGTTCTCGACTTGTCTGCTGATCGTCTCTCTCTGATAAAGCGTCTAGCAACAGGTGACCCTGGGAAGAAACGATGGATTTTGCGGATAGCCTCAGAGCGCTCTGCGGCGTGGCTTCGATTAGTTGCTAGATCGATCAGCTTATCTAAGGTCGATTTGAGCGGGGGATCTCCAGGGGTGCCGATCGCAGCTTTGTAGCCCGGCGGAAACACCGCGTCTGTTATGACGGAGCCTCTGAAGTCCGCGTTCCCTAGAGTTGCCTGGCTGAAATCGCTGCCTGTGAAGTCGAACCTCTGAAGGTTGCATTCCGAGAAATCCATACCCTCAAAATTTGAGTATCGGAAATCTGAGACCGGATCGAGTCCCGAGGCGACGACAAGGTCAACAAAGTTCTCGCTTGAAGATCTTTCAACTATGTAAATATAGTGGTCTACTTCTTCTAGCACTTTAATCGACCTCGGATGTAAAAATATTGTGCTTCTTTTCACACAAAGCCGCCCTAAGGATAAGTCTTATGATTCCATACTTATTTCCGGAAATGTATCTCCCATCAGACTTTTTAAACAGCAGCGCATCATAGGGGATGGTAAAAGAGACCGAGACTTTTGGTCGAATTCCGGTTGGCTCCACACGGCAAAAATGAGATTCTTTTATCAACGTTCCTAACAGGGGCGATAGAGGGTTTTCTGACGAAAGGCTCCATTGGGGAGCTTTTGCATCCCCGTGAGCCAATACCGGTTGATATTTCGCGGAGTATCGGCGCCCTTGGCTTGCTTCGTGCTGCTTTGCCTTCGATGATTTCAACGAAATACCTGTCGAACCTGCATCGGACGTTGCAAGTGACCAGCCACTCTCAAGTTGAGCATTTTTCCCTGACGATTCAGATTCCTGGTGCTCAATCTCGATTTCTGAGAGATTTATGCCGTCTATGTTCCAGTCTTCTTCCGGAAGGACGCAGTCTTCAATATCAAAATTTAAGTAAAATCTTCGGATAGCATAGCGGATAGTCGGAAAATTCCAGCCGGCCTTGCCTTCGGAGCCACGGACGGTCAGCGAAATAGTTTTGCCCACCTTGTTAGAGGGGGCAAAAGCGAGGCTCACTGATACTAAAGTTTTTCCTTTCTCTGCCAAATTTCTGCTCGCCAACTCTTTCGCCAACTCTCCAGAATCTCCTCACTATAAGGGTGCCCCTGTAAGTTCGCAATTTCTCGGTCCGCTCCTGCCTTTCTATTGACGGCTAGGCGAAGGCCAACTGGGGCGCTCTTCCAGCCCATATCTACATAGCCTATAGCCTTGACCACATCTCGCTAAGCAAAATACTCCTGCAGCGGCCGCACTTCGAGGTTCCCCGCCCTCAACGCCGCAATCGCTTCCGCCACCGCCGCCGCACCTGACAGTGTCGTATAATACGGCACCTTCTGCATCAGCGTCGCGCGGCGCAGCGACTTCGAGTCCGACACCGCCTTCTGGCCGTCGGTGGTGTTGAACACGATCTGGACCTGGCGGTTGCGGATGGCGTCCTCGATGTGGGGGCGGCCTTCGAGCACCTTGTTGATCTTTTCGGCCACCACGCCGTTTTCGGCGAGGAAGCGGGCGGTGCCGGAGGTGGCGAGAACCTTGAAGCCTTGCTCGGCTAGGCGCTTCACGGCCGGCAGGATGCCTTTCTTGTCTTCGTCGCGCACAGAGACGAACAGCGTGCCGGAGCGGGGCAGGTCGACATTGGCCCCTAACTGGCTCTTGGCGAAGGCGAGCGCGAAATCGCGGTCGAGGCCCATGACCTCGCCGGTCGAGCGCATTTCCGGGCCGAGCAGGATGTCGACACCGGGGAAGCGGGCGAAGGGGAAGACAGCTTCCTTGACGGCGATGTGGCCGGGATTGCGCGGGTCGGGCATGGCGCCGTAATGGGCGAAGGCGTTTTCCAGCGTCTCGCCGGCCATGATGCGCGCCGCGATTTTCGCAATGGGACGCCCGATGGTCTTGGCGACGAAGGGCACGGTGCGCGAGGCGCGTGGGTTGACCTCCAGCACATAGACCGTGCCGTCCTGGATGGCATACTGCACGTTCATCAGGCCGCCGACATTGAGCGCGCGGGCCAGCGCCGCGGTCTGGCGTTCCAGCTCGTCGACGAGATCGGACGGCAGCGAATGCGTCGGCAGCGAGCAGGCCGAATCGCCCGAATGGATGCCGGCCTCCTCGATATGCTCCAGGATGCCGGAGACGAAGGTCTCCTTGCCGTCGCAGAGGCAATCGACATCGACCTCGATGGCGCCCTTCAGATAAGTGTCGAACAGCAGCGGGTTCTTGCCGAGCAGCGTGTTGATCTGGCCGGTCTTGTCGTTGGGGTATTTCTGCTTGATGTCCTCCGGCACCAGGCCGGGCACGGTGTCGAGCAGGTAGGTCTGCAGCATGCTCTCGTCATGGATGATCTGCATGGCGCGGCCGCCGAGCACATAGGAGGGGCGCACCACCAGCGGGAAGCCGAGCTCGCCGGCGACGAGGCGCGCCTGCTCGACCGAATAGGCGATGCCGTTCTTCGGCTGGGTGAGGTTCAGCTTGTGCAGCAGCTTCTGGAAGCGGTCGCGGTCCTCAGCCAGGTCGATCATGTCGGGCGAGGTGCCGAGGATCGGGATGCCGGCCTTCTCCAGCGCGTCGGCGAGCTTGAGCGGCGTCTGGCCGCCGAACTGGACGATGACGCCGATCAGCTCGCCCGAGGCCTGCTCGGCGCGCAGGATCTCCAGCACGTCCTCCGCCGTCAGCGGGTCGAAATAGAGGCGGTCGGAGGTGTCGTAGTCGGTCGAGACCGTCTCCGGGTTGCAGTTGACCATGATCGCCTCATAGCCGGCGTCGCGCAGCGCAAAGGCGGCGTGGCAGCAGCAATAGTCGAACTCGATGCCCTGGCCGATGCGGTTCGGGCCGCCGCCGAGGATGACGACCTTTTTGCGCGCCGACACGCGCGCCTCGTTGGCGGGTTCGCCGACGAAAGGCACTTCATAGGTCGAGTACATATAGGCGGTCGGCGAGGCGAACTCGGCGGCGCAGGTGTCGATGCGCTTGTAGACCGGATGAACGTCGAGCTTTTCGCGGGCCTTCTGGACGGCTTCGGCATCGGTCTTCGTGAGCGAGCCGAGGCGGGCATCCGAAAAACCCATCGCCTTCAGCATGCGCAGATTGACGGCGTCCTGCGGCAGGCCGTGCTCGCGGATGCGCTCCTCCATGGCGATGATGCCGGCGATCTGCTCGAGGAACCACGGGTCGATCTTGCACATGGCGTGCACGTCTTCCAGCGAGGTGCCCATGCGGATCGCCTGCGCCACCATGCGCAGCCGGTCGGGCGTCGGCGTGCCGAGCGCGGCGCGGATCGCGTTGCGGTCGTCGGCGTGGCTGGCGGGCGCGCTGCCGTGACCAAGTCCGGGGATCTCGATCTCGTCCAATCCGGTCAGGCCGGTTTCCAATCCGCGCAAGGCCTTCTGCAGAGATTCCTGGAAAGTGCGGCCGATGGCCATCACCTCGCCCACCGACTTCATGGCGGTGGTCAGCACCGGCTCGGCGCCGGGGAATTTCTCGAAGGCAAAGCGCGGGATCTTCGTCACCACGTAGTCGATCGTCGGCTCGAAGGAGGCCGGCGTCGCGCCGCCGGTGATGTCGTTCTCCAACTCGTCCAGCGTGTAGCCGACGGCAAGCTTTGCCGCGACCTTGGCGATCGGGAAGCCGGTGGCTTTCGAGGCCAGCGCCGACGAGCGCGAGACGCGCGGGTTCATCTCGATGACAACCAGGCGGCCGTCGGCCGGGTTGACGGCGAACTGCACGTTCGAGCCGCCGGTCTCGACGCCGATCTCGCGCAGCACCGCGATCGAGGCGTTGCGCATCATCTGATACTCTTTGTCGGTGAGCGTCAGGGCAGGGGCCACGGTGATCGAGTCGCCCGTGTGCACGCCCATCGGATCGAGGTTCTCGATCGAGCAGACGATGATGCAATTGTCCGCCTTGTCGCGGACGACTTCCATCTCATACTCCTTCCAGCCGAGCACGCTTTCCTCGATCAGCACCTCGGTCGTGGGCGAGGCGTCGAGGCCCGACTGGACGATGTCGTAGAATTCGGCGCGGTTGTAGGCGATGCCGCCACCGGTGCCGCCCATGGTGAAGGAAGGGCGGATGATCGCCGGCAGGCCGACATGGTCGAGCGCCTGGGCGGCGATCGCCATGGCATGGCTGATATAACGCTGCTTGCGGTCGCCTTCGCCGAGGTTCCAGCGGGTTTCCAGCGCGTCGAGCGCGGCGTCGAGGTTTTCCGGGTTCTCGGCCTTGAGCGCGGCGCGCTCGGCCTCATGCGTCTTGCGGTCGGCGTTCTTGACGTCGGTGGCGTTTGCCAGCATCGAGCGCGGCGTCTCCAGGCCGATCTTGCTCATCGCCTGGCGGAACAGCGCGCGGTCCTCGGCCTTGTCGATGGCATGCGCGTCGGCGCCGATCATCTCGACATTGTAGCGGTCGAGGACACCCATGCGGCGGAGCGACAGCGCCGTGTTGAGCGCCGTCTGGCCGCCCATGGTCGGCAGCAGCGCGTCCGGCCGCTCCTTGGCGATGATCTTGGCCACAACTTCGGGCGTGATCGGCTCGATATAGGTGGCGTCGGCCAGCTCCGGATCGGTCATGATGGTGGCCGGATTGGAGTTGACCAGGATGACGCGGAAGCCCTCTTCCTTCAGCGCCTTGCAGGCCTGGGTGCCGGAATAGTCGAACTCGCAGGCCTGGCCGATGACGATGGGGCCGGCCCCGATGATCAGGATCGACTTGATGTCGGTGCGTCTTGGCATATTCGAAAAATCCGTTCGGCGAGCAGCTTGCACGAAAAACCGGGACGGGGAGGACCCGGCCGGTTGTGCTTGCGATTCTGGTATCAGGCTAGGAGGGCCTTATAGGGAAGAGTTTTGCGGGATGTAACCCCGAAAATGAAGGGGAGCAGGGGAGTAGGGCAGTAGGGCAGTAGGGCAGTAGGGCAGTAGGGCAGTAGGGCAGTAGGGCAGTAGGGCAGTAGGGCAGTAG
>SAJS01000002.1 GCA_004017535.1 Mesorhizobium sp. | reverse complement strand
CATCGCTATGCTCACTTCCGAGGGCGAACACGCGTCGCCTGCCAGTGCCTGATCGCAGCCGCCGCCCAGAACATCAAAAAGATCGCAATCAGCCTCTGGCCAAAGCCAAAACCGGGCCTCGCATGAGGCTCGGCGCCTCCCGTCAAAATCTCCTGACGCCAACTTCTCAAAACGCTCAACCACATAAAACAAAACCCCGCCGAAATTCGACGGGGTTTGTCAGCAGTCTGGGGGCGCCCAAAAGGCGCCCCCGCACTTTTCCTGGAATTGCTCTCAGATCTTCTGCCTCACGCCGTCCTTCGAAGGCATCAGGTCGACGCCGTTGAGCTTGCCGATATGGGTGGCGAGCATCGGCACATATTGCTCGGCGGGACCGGCGGCATGGGCTGTCGCAAAGGAATTCTTGGTGGCGTTGCCGAGCGGGTTGGCGATGCCGGCCGCGCCCGCCATCGATTCCAGATAGGTCAGGTCCTTGAAGGCATTGGCGATGGTGAACTTGTGCGCGTCGCGGTCGCCCTCCAAGGTCCAGCGCATGAAGGTCTGGTAGAAGCCGCAATCCATGCGGCCGTTGCGGATGACGCTGTCGAAGCGCGCCGGCGAGATGCCGACCTTCTCAGCCAACGCCAGGGCCTCCGAATAGATCGCGGCGTAGCCCAGCGAGACGAAGTTATTGAGCAGCTTCATGCGATGGCCGTCGCCGGTGTCGCCGATATGGACGATGCGGCCGGCCCAGGTCTCGATCACCGGCTTCAGCCTGGCGAATACCGCGTCCGGCGCGCCGACCATGGCGTCGAGTGTGCCTTCCCACGCCTCCTTTGGCGTGCGGCTGAGCGGCGCGTCGACATAGTCGACGCCGAGCGCCTTGAGTTCGGCGGCCAGGGCCACGGTCGAGACCGGGTCGGAGGTCGAGCAATCGACGACCACCGAGCCTTGCTTCAGGCCTTCCTTCAGCCCGCCGGAGCCGCGGATGATCGCCTCCACCTCGCGCGAGCCGGTGACGCAGATGAAGACGATGTCGGAAGCCGTGGCCACCTCCTTGGAGGTGGCCACTTCCCTGGCGCCGCGACCTAAAAGGTCTTCCGCGGGTTTGCGGTTCTTGCGGCCAAGAAAGGTCAGCGGATAGCCCTTTTCGACGATGTTCTTGGCGATGCCGTGCCCCATCAGGCCTAGGCCGATGAAACCGATGTTCTCGCGGGCAGCGGTGGTGCTCATGTCGTCTCTTCCCTGTCTTTCGTGGTGATGGGCGCCCGCGCGGCGGGCATTTCTCGAGAAGGTTTCCGCGGATCGCGGTTGGCAAGCGATTGCGGAATACCTTATTGTCTGACAATACACATAATTCCTGAGCCTTGTGGAGAGCAAAATGACGAAGCGGATCATGTTCACCGGCGGCAGCGGCAAGGCCGGCCGGCATGTCGTTCAGTATCTGGTCGAACATGGCTGCCAGGTGCTCAACATCGACACCAGGCCGCTCGACAATCCGAAGGTGCGCACCCTGATCACCGACATCACAGACGGCGGGCAGGTGTTCAACGCGCTGTCGAGCTATATGGGCCTGCACGAGTTCGATCCGTCGCTGAGAGCCCAACCGGTCGATGCGGTGGTACATTTCGCGGCGATCCCGCGCATCATGATCACGCCGGACAACGAGGTGTTCCGCATCAACGCGATGGGCACCTACAATGTCATCGAAGCGGCGGTGAAGCTCGGCATCCGCAAGGTGGTCATCGCCTCCTCGGAGACGACCTACGGGCTGGTCTTTGCCAACGAGCCGCGCAATCCCACGCATTTCCCGCTCGACGAGGAGTATGACGTCGACCCGATGGACTCCTACGCGCTGTCGAAGATCGTCAACGAGAAGACGGCGCGAGCCTTCGCGCTGCGCAGCGGCGCCGACATCTATGCGCTGCGCATCGGCAACGTGATCGAGCCGCACGAATATTCGCTCTTCCCGAAATGGTTCGCCGATCCCGGCTTCCGCAAGCGCATCGCCTGGAGCTACATCGACGCGCGCGACCTCGGTCAGATCACCTTGCGCGCCATCGAGAAGGACGGCCTGGGCTACCAGGTGTTCAACGCGGCCAATGACGATACCTCGTCGGACCTGCCGACGGCGGAATTGTTGAAGCGCTTTTATCCGGGCGTGCCGGTCAAGGCCGAACTCGGCGAATATGAGACGCTGCTATCCAACCGGAAGGCCCGCGACGTGCTCGGCTTCCGGCCTGAGCACAGCTGGCGCAAATACGTCAAAACCGCCTGAGGCGAGGCCAAATGCCGGCTGATCTGTGCACATCTCAGCAGGTTATGGCAAAGCGGGCCTGCCATGCTTGACAGCCCCTGAAAACGGGACTTTCTGGACCTATGCGGGACGCGAAGCCGAATAACGAAAGAAAGCCGATGAAGACGGCGGCCGCGGAGCGTCCGGCTGGCTTCCGCCGGGCCGATGCGCCACGCATCCCCGGCGCCAGCGTGCACACCTCTCTGGCCAGCGAAATCGGTCTTCGCATCGTGCGCGGCGACTATCCGCCGGGCACCATCCTGCCCAATGAAGCAAAATGGTCGGAGACCTTCGACGTCAGCCGCTCGGCGGTGCGCGAGGCGATCAAGATGCTGATGGCGAAGAGCCTCCTGGCGTCACGGCCGAAGATCGGCAGCTGGGTGGAACCGAAGGAACGCTGGAACCTTCTCGACCGCGACGTGCTGTCCTGGTACGCGACCTCGCCGGACCGCGAGGTTTTCCTGAGGACGGTGCAGGAATTCCGCCACATCATCGAGCCGGAAGCGACGGCCTTCGCGGCGGTGCGGCGCACCGACGAGCAGATGGCCGAGATCAGCCAGGCCTGCCGCGAGATGGGCGAGGCCACCAACCTGCAGGAGCGAACCCGCGCCGACACGCGCTTCCACCTCGCGATCCTCAGGGCCTCGGGCAACGACCTCCTGGTGCCGCTGGGCGTGCTGATTGAATCAGCTTTCGACCATCTCTTCGCCTACACGACACGCGAGTTGGACGATCTGCAGCATGTCCAGAAGCTGCATGAGGCGATCGAGAGGAATATCCGCCTGAAAAGGCCGGATGCGGCGCGTAACGCGGTCCGCAAGTTGTTGGCCAACACCGACGAAGTTATTCAATCGCGTTAGGGTCGGTCCCGACCCGGTAGATTTAATGCTGATTCTGCTTCTCGCGTCCGAAGGCGACGCGCAGCTCGTCCTTTGCCTTTTCCAGCACTTCTCTGCGCTCCTCGGGCAGGTTCCTGCCGGCGCGGTTGATGTAGAAATTCAGCATCGACATGGCGGATTGAAACGGCTCCGCCTTGCGGCGGTCGCTGTGCTCGGCCGAACGCTTCAGCGAGGCGGCGATTTTCCTGGCGTCGTCGGATTCGAAAACGTGCTCCTCGAGATCCAGCGCATCGCTGTGCTCGGTCACGTCGGCCGACCATTTCTTCTTTGCGGTCATGGCGAAACTCCTTGCCAGAGCGGTTCAGCTGTTTGCCGCCGAACCCGTTTATCTCTTTGTTTCCAGCAACTCCGGACGGAAAACCGTTAGGCACTTTTCCTGGAATTGCTCTGAGGCAAAACTCCAGGAACTGAGAGGGGTTCCCGGTTCTGGTGCCACGGATTGGCCGGTCGTGGCGCTGCTCGGCCCGGCAAATGCGCCGATAGTGGAGGCGAACCGCCGACTTCGAGAACAGCGGACAGGAACGCCTTGACGACGATCTCCAGCAATGCAGCGCCCCCGGGCATAGACAGCGCTTACGCCTGGACGAGGCTGGCCATTTCCGTATTGCTGGCGACGATTGGGGGCGTCGGCATGTGGGCGGTGGTCGTCGTTCTACCGGCGGTCCAGGCCGAGTTTGGCGTCGATCGCGCGGCGGCCTCGATGCCTTACACCGCGACCATGGTTGGCTTCGCGGCCGGCAATGTGCTGGTCGGGCGCGCCATCGATCGTGTCGGTTACTGGATCCCGGCGCTTCTTTCCTCAACGGCGCTGGCAGCCGGCTTCCTGCTGGCGTCGCTCTCCGGTTCAATCCTGCAGTTCACCTTCGCCCAAGGCTTGCTGATCGGGTTGGGGACATCGGCTATTTTCGGACCGCTGATCGCCGACATCTCGCACTGGTTCAATCGTCGGCGTGGCGTTGCGGTGGCTGCTGCTGCGTCCGGCAGCTATCTCGCCGGAACGGTCTGGCCGGCGATCATACCGCCGCTGATGCGGGCGGAGGGCTGGCGCTTCACCTATCTGGCGATCGGCATCGCGAGCCTGGCGACGATGGTGCCGCTGGTTCTGATGCTGCGCCGGCGTGCTCCGGCGGTTGTCGCAGGCTCGCCAGGCACGCGCCTGGTCCAGCCGATCGCATTGTCGCCGGCGGCACTTCAGATGCTGCTGGTGATAGCTGGTCTGGGCTGCTGCGTGGCGATGTCGATGCCGCAGGTGCATATCGTCGCCTATTGCCTGGACCTCGGCTATGGCGTCGCGCATGGCGCCGACATGCTTTCGATAATGATGGCCGCCGGCGTGGTCAGCCGCCTTGCTTCCGGCTTCGTCGCCGATCGGATCGGCGGGGTGAGGACCTTGCTGATCGGTTCGGTTCTGCAATGCCTGTCGCTGTTCTTTTACATTCCCTTCGACGGGCTTGCCTCGCTCTATGTCGTCTCGCTAGTGTTTGGCCTGTCGCAAGGCGGCATCGTGCCTTGTTATGCGATCATCGTGCGCGAATACATGCCCGCCAAGGAGGCCGGCCAACGGGTGGGCATCGTCATAATGGCAACCATTTTCGGCATGGCCATCGGCGGCTGGATGTCGGGCTGGATCTACGACCTCACCGGTTCCTATTCGGCTGCCTTCCTGAACGGGATTGCCTGGAACCTGCTCAATATCCTGGTGATGCTTCTGGTGTTCTGGAAGGCAAGACGCAGCGTCGGCATCGTGGCGTGACGGGCTCGTGCCGGCATTTCCGGGAATACGCTTCGGCTTGACACAAAATCGCGACTGCGCGACGCCATGGCCGATGAACGCGGTACAGGCCAGCGAGATGGCGACACCAGGATCAATGGCATTGCAGGCGCGCAGCGGGCGGGATTTGCCGCACGAGGCTCGCCCTTGAGCAAGGCGCGCTCCCGCCGCGGCGGCGGCCGTCCTACCATTGCCGATGTGGCGCGCAAGGCCGGCGTCGGCGCGATCACGGTGTCGCGCGCGCTGCGCGAGCCCGGACGGGTGTCGGAGGACCTTCGCCGGCAGATACAGGCCGCGGTCGACGAACTCGGCTACGTGCCCGACCCGAACGCCCGCGCGCTCGCCTCGGCGCGGGCCGAAGTGTTCGGCGTGCTGGTGCCTTCGCTCACCAACAATGTCTTCGCCGAAGTCGTGCGCGGCATCTATGACAGTCTCTCCGACAGCCCGTTCCGCATCCAGATCGGCAACACGCATTATTCCGGCCTGGAGGAAGAGCGGCTGCTGCAGGTTTTCGGATCGCAACGTCCGGCGGCGCTGATCGTGGCCGGCATCGACCAGACCCCCAGCGCGCGGCGACTGCTGGAGAATGCCGGCTGCCCGGTGGTGCAAGTGATGGAGACCGGGCCGGATCCGGTCGACATGATGGTCGGCTTCTCGCATTTGGACGGCGGCAGGACGGCCACCGAGCACCTTCTGCAGGCTGGCTACCGCAAGATCGGCTTCATCGGCGCCAGGATGGATCCGCGTTCGCAGCGGCGCCTTGCCGGCTACCGCGCCGCCATGGAGACCGCCGGACTGTTCGATCCGCGGCTGGTCACCACGACGCCGGTGCCGTCAAGCGTGAGCCTCGGGCGCGAGCTGTTCCGCGACGCGCTGGCCAAGGTGCCGACGCTGGACGGCGTGTTCTGCAACAATGACGATATCGCGCTCGGCGTCCTGTTCGAATGCCATCGCGCGTCGCTCGACGTGCCGAAGCAGATCGGCATTGTCGGCTTCAACGATCTCGACATGATGCAGGTGTCGTTTCCCTCGATCACCAGCGTGCGTACGCACCGCTATGAAATCGGCACCCGATCCGTTGCCATGGCGCTTGCGGCGATCGCCGGAAACCGGCCGGAACAGCGGATCGTCGATCTCGGTTTCGAGCTCATGCGGCGCGAGAGCACCGCGCGTTGAAAAGCCTGGAAAATGTCGAAGGCACCGCTTTACAGCCAGTCATGGTAGCGCTACCATTTGTCTGTAAAATCGACATTCGGCGGGATCGGAGGCTGTTTATTATACATAAGCAACAGTCGTTGCTTGTTTATTATGTATAATATGATAGTTTTCTAAATTGCCAGGAACGCTGAGGGGGAGAGGAGGATCAGGGCGACATGGGGCGTCCCTATGGGCGTGTTTGGTGGGCGGAGGGTGCCGACCGTGAGCGCCAGGATTCATCACAAGCAGAACTGCAACTGGGAGGAATATCGATGATCAAGTCACTCGTTGGCGGCGTCATTGCCGCCACTGCATTCGTCATGCTGGGCTCGTCGGCGAACGCCGGACCTGAAGTGGTCAAGGGACCCGCGGCAGAGCCGGACTGCTTTGCGCCATGGGCGGCCGACACGCAGTTTTTCAAATTTCCGAAGAAAGACGGTCCTTACCGCATCGCGCTTGCCAACGGCTACATCGCCAACACCTGGCGCATCCAGATGATCCAGACGGCCAAGGCCTACGCGGCGCAGCCAGATGTCGCCAAGAAGCTCAAGGAATTCAAGGTCGTGTCGACCGGCGAGGATGTTCCGGCGCAGATTTCGGCGATCAACAACTTCATCGATTCCGGCTTTGACGCGATCGTCGTCAACGCACAGAACCCGACCGCCTTCGGGCCGGTCATCAAGCGCGCCAAGGAAGCCGGCGTCGTGCTCGTCGCGTTCGACAACATCCTCGACACCAAGGATGCCATCAACGTCAATGTCGACCAGAAGGGCCTTGGCGAGCTCTGGGGCAAGTGGCTGGTCTCACATGTCCCGAACGGCGGCAAGGTGCTCGAAGTGCGCGGCGTTGCCGGCACCTCGGTCGACACCGATCGCCACAACGGCATTCACGAGGTGCTGGATGCTTCCGGCAAGAAGTGGAATGTCACCGAGGTCGTCGGCAAGTGGGATGACGGCGTGGCGCAAAAAGCCACGGCCGATGCCATCGCCACCAGCGGGCCGTTCGACGGCATCACCGGGCAGGGCGGCGACACCGGCATCGTGCAGGCGATGATCGACGCCAAGCATCCTTTCGTGCCGTTCGGCGGCGAGACGGAAAACGGCTTCCGCAAATTCTGCGCCGCGCACGCTGCCGATGGACTGAAATGCTCGTCCGCCGGCACCGGCCCCGCACAGGTGGCGGTTGCCATCAAGACCGCGATCTCGGCACTCGAAGGCAATGTCGTGCCGCAGTCGGTCAAGTTGCCCCTGGCCATCGTCGAGGATCCGAATTTCAAGGCCGGCCAGGACTTCTTCCCGGACCAGTCCGATAATTTCTTCGTCGGCAATTCCTTCCCGACCTGCGGCATCAATTTCACCGCTCAGGAAATCATGGGCCAGACCAAGGAAAATAAATAGTCTGACCGGACGGTGCCACGGCGAGCTCGCGGCACCGTCCCCCTGTTCTCAACTCGAAACGGCCGGGGAGGGCTGATGGACGGCGCGGCTCCGCTCTTCCGCATGGAAGGCATCTCCAAGCGCTATGGCGGCGTGCGGGCCTTGGAAAAGGCCGACCTGACGGTCACCGCCGGCGGCATCCACGCCATCCTGGGCGAGAACGGCGCCGGCAAATCGACGCTGATCAAGATCATGGCGGGCGTCGTGGCGCCCGACGAAGGCACGATGACGCTCGACGGCCGCGAGGTGAGCTTCGCCTCACCGGCGGCCGCCAATCAGGCCGGCATCGTCTGCATCTTCCAGGAGCTGTCGCTCATCCCGGAACTGAGCGTCGCCGACAACATCGTCATTTCCGATCCGCCGAAACGTTTCGGCATGATCGACCGCAAGGCGCAGCGGCGCATCGCGGAAGAAGCGCTGGCACGCGCAGGGGCTTCCGACATCCATCCCTGCGCCCTGGTAAAGGACCTGCCGCTGTCGCGCCGGCAGATGGTTGAGATCGCCAAGGCATTGGCCCGCAAACCGCGTATCCTGATCCTCGACGAAGCGACCTCGGCGCTGACGGCGGCGGATGTCGCCAAGGTCTTCGAAGTGCTGAAGCGGCTGCGCTCGGAAGGGCTGGCGCTGCTCTACATCTCGCACCGCATGAACGAGATCGCGGAACTCGCGGACCATTGCACGGTGTTCCGAAACGGTCGCAACGTCGCCAGCTACCCTGCGGGCTCGAAGAGCGACAATGAAGTGGTCGAGCTGATGATCGGCCGCGAATACAGCCATATCTTTCCGCCGAAACCCGGCCCAACTGCGGCCGCGGCAACGGTTCTCGAAGCGCGCAACCTCTCCTGGGCCGACCGGCTGGACAATATCTCATTGAGCGTCAGGGCAGGGGAAGTCGTGGGCCTGGGCGGTCTCGACGGACAGGGGCAGCGCGAATTGCTGCTTGCCTTTTTCGGCGTGCTGCGCGGCCTTTCAGGCGAGATCCTGATAGACGGCAAGCCGGTTTCGATCGCCAGCCCGACCGCGGCAAGCCACGGCCGCATCGGAATGGCGCTGATCCCCGAGGATCGCAAGACCGAAGGGCTGATGCTGCCGATGACGGTGCGCGAGAACCTTTCCTTCGCGGCGCTCGACAGGCTGTCGAAAGGCGGCATCATCGACCGCGCCGCCGAGCAGCGGCTGATCGACGACATGGTCGGGCTCCTGGCGATCAAGACAGCGGGTCTCGACATCCCTGTTGGCGCGCTCTCCGGCGGCAACCAGCAGAAGGTGGTGATTGCCAAATGGCTGATGCGGCAGCCGCGCATCATCCTGCTCAACGATCCGACGCGCGGCATCGATGTCGGCACGAAGCAGGAGATCTATCAGCTGATGCGCAAGCTGGCCGACGCGGGCGCCGCGATCCTGTTCTATTCGACCGACTATGACGAGCTGATCGGCTGCTGCGACCGCGTGCTGGTGCTCTATGACGGGGGGGTCAAGCGCGAATTGGTCGGCGCCGAGATCACCGAGCACGCGCTGATCGCCAGCGCGCTCAACATCCATGGCGAAGGTGCCGGGCCGAGGCAAGGAGTGGGCGCGTGAAGGACTGGCGTTACTGGCTGGCCGAGCAGCGCGGAACGCTGCTGGCATTCGGCATCTTCATCGTCATGTTCGCCATCTACAGCGGCAACCATCCGGCCGGCTTCACCGCCAATGTCGTGCAGACGGCGGCCAACAAGGGCGTGCTGCTAGCCTTCGTCGCCATGGCGCAGACATTGGTGGTGATCACTGCCGGCATCGACCTCTCGGTCGGCATGATCTTCACGCTCACCAACTGCATGGCTTCATGGCTGGTGATCGGCACCGGCCTGGAGACGGCGTTTGGCGTGCTGGCTGTGCTCGGCACCGGGCTCATCTGCGGCGCCGTCAACGGCGCGATCGTCATCTACGGTCGGCTGCAGCCGATCGTCGCCACCATAGCCACGGGCGCCGTCTTTTTCGGCCTGGCGCTGCTTTTGCGACCGGTTCCCGGCGGCTCGGTCAAGGAGGACCTTGCGGATTTCCTGACCGGGCGTTTCTTCGGCGTGGTGCCGGCGAGCCTCGTGGCGCTGCTCGTCGTCGTGCTCGTCGTCTGGGTGCCGTTCAGCCGCTCCGAATTCGGGCGCGCCGCCTACGCGGCCGGTTCATCCGAGACGGCGGCTTACATGTCGGGCGTGCCGATCCGCAGGGGCAAGTTCCTGGCATACACGCTTGCCGGTCTGCTTGCGGCCATCGGCGGCCTGTTCCTGACCTTCTTCACCTACACGGGCGAGGCGGCCTATGCGAGCGGCAACGCTTACACGCTGTTCTCGATCGCCGCCGTCGTGCTTGGCGGCGTTTCGCTGTTCGGCGGCAAGGGCAGCGCCATCGGCGCGATCTTCGGGGCGCTCGCCTTCCGCACCATCGGCGACCTCTTGTTCGTATTCGACTTCGATCCGCTCTGGCAGCCGCTGTTCCAGGGCGTTATCCTGTTGATCGCAGTCAGCCTCGGCGCTTTCGCGCTGTTTCGGGTGCGCAACCGGCTGGAGTGGTTCCTGTGAGCGAGACGACACTCGGCGGCATCGCCGGCCGCATGCCCAAGTTTCTGCGACGCGCCGATCCGGCTGTTGTCACCGCCTTTGCCTGCATCGTGATCCTGCTCCTGCTCGGCAGCCTCTATTCGCGCAGCTTCCTTTCGCCGGAATATCTGCTGCAGCAGTTGAAGGTCGCGTCCTTCCTCGGTGTCATCGCCACCGGCATGATGCTGGTCATCCTGCTCGGCCAGATCGATCTGTCAGTGCCGTGGTCCGTGGCCACAGGCGCGATGATGGCCTGCGCAGCCGCCGCCTACGGATCGGCCGGCGTCGCGTTGGCCATTCCTTTCGGGGTCCTTTGCGGTGTCGCGATCGGCCTCGTCAACGGCGTCGGCGTCGCCTATCTGCGCATTCCCTCGATGATCATCACTTTGGCCACCAATGCCGTGGCGCAAGGGCTGATGGTTGTCTATACGGGCGGTTTCTCGCCACAGGATTCGGCGACGGCGGCGATGCGCTATCTGGCAACGGGTTTCACCATCCCGGGCGTTCCCAACGCCGTCATCATCTGGGCGCTGATCGGCGCCGCGATGGTGTTCGTTTTGACCCGCACCAGCTTCGGCCGCGCCGTCTACGGCATCGGCAATCGCGAGCGCGCCGCCTATCTTTCCGGCATCGACACGCGCCGTATCGTGCTGATCGCCTTCGCCGTCTCCGGCGGCCTGTCGGCTTTTGGCGGCGTGCTTCTGGCCGGCTATGCGTCCAAGGCGGCGCAGTCGATGGGCGACGCCTATCTGCTGCCGTCGATCGCCGCTGTCGTGCTGGGCGGCACGTCGATCCTCGGCGGGCGCGGCTCGTACCTCGGCACCGTGGCGGGCGTGATCCTGATCACGCTCCTGCAATCCATCCTCTCGGTCATGCAGATGCCCGAGGCGGGGCGGCAGATCATCTATGGCGTCGTCATCGTCGCCATGCTTCTGCTCTACGGGCGCGCGCCGGCAAGCCGCTGACCGTGGATGAGGCAAGCGCAAGACCGCAGCTTCGCATGACCGATCTTCGGATGGCGCCGGCCATCGTCGTGATGGGCGTTGCCGGTTGCGGCAAAACGGCCGTCGGCGAAGCGCTTGCCGGGGCTCTCGGCGCCGACTTCATCGAAGGCGACCGGCTGCATCCGCCGGAGAACGTGGCGCGCATGGCGCGCGGCGAGCCGCTGACGGATGCGCTGCGCGAGGGCTGGCTCGACGCCATTGGCGCGCGCATCGCGACCTCCGTTGCCGAAGGGCAAAAAGCGGTGGCGGCGTGCTCAGCGCTGAAGCGGACGTATCGCGACAGGCTGAGCCGCTTTTGTCCGGAGGTCGTCTTCCTCTACCTCAAGATCGATCGCGAGACCGCCTGGCGACGGGTCGCCAATCGCAAGGGTCATTTCATGCCCGCAAGCCTGGTCGACAGCCAGTTCGCCACGCTGGAAGAGCCTGCCGCGGACGAGCGGGCGGTGACGGCCGAGGGGACGCGAAGTGTTGGCGATATCTTGAAAGCAATTGCTGGTTAGAACAGTTCGGGGGATTCAGGCGCCGTCATTGCCGATTGCGGCCTCGGTTGGCCGTTCGGTCAGCCGTGTGGCGCTCGACCAGGCCATCATCTGCTCCGGACAGAGTTTGAGCGTTTCCAGCATATGGTCGCGCTTCGATAGGATATATCCCGCCTGGACGGCAAGGTTCTTCGCCGCTGTGTTCCCCGCCGGCAATGCGGGCGCTTGCGGGCCCGCGCTCAGCTCGCTGACCACAGCCCGGTACTGGCGGAAAGGGATCGTCTCGATGGTCGCCATGTGAAACAGTGCAGCACCCGCGCGTGCGGCGAAGTTTGCCGGCGCCGAGGCGAGGTGGGTCCAGCCACGTTCGCCCATGGCGGCCTCGGCGAAGGCGGAGCCAGCATAGATGGTGTTGGTCATCAGCACCACGCCATTTGCTTTCAGGACCTTCTGGATGCGCGTGGTGACCTGATAGGCGTCGGTGCGCTCGAAGACGATCCGGCTTTTCAGGAATCGGTTTTCCACCTTGACCAATGGCGGATTGATCACGCGGAAGCCGAATTCGCTTGGCGAAAAGCCGTGGTACCGTGCGCTTACCTGATGGGCATCGACGCCGGCCGCGTGCAGGGCGCGCTTGCCCATGATCGTCTGCGCCGTGAACTGGTCGCACCATATGATGGCGCCGTGCCCGTTGCGCAGGGCTTGCCGCAGTCCTTCGAGGCCTTCCAGCCGGATCGCCGGCGACCAGCGCCAGCCGGCGACGAGATGCGCAGCAAGCGTCAGCCGCCGACGGTGAACGGCGGCAAGCTGCGCTTCGAACATTTTTCGCGTGTCGACAGCGTCGCCGAGCACCGCCTTCACCGCGACCTCGTAACGGTCGAACTCCTTGCGAAAGTGGCGTTTGCGCCGGAGCCCCGACACCCAGCCGCAGATGGGTTGCCACCAGGAGACCGGCAAAACCGCCGCGACGCCAACATAGAAACAGGACAGCAGGCTCTCGCGCAGGTCCCGATTGACAAAGTGGCGCAGTTTTCCGGGGCGGATTACCTTGCGGCTGAAGAAGCGAACGGTTTCGTTGCGCTCCGGCACCGGCACGTCGGCGGTGATCTCGGTATGATAGATCTCGTTCGACGTTGGCTGCCGGCTGGCCCTGCGGGAATTGCCAAGCCAAGGCAGCCTCATGCGTCAGAGCCCCGTTCCACTTTTTAGATGGAGCATGATCTTGTCCGAAAACCGGTACCCACTTTTTGCGTTCGCTGACCTTCGGTTCGGGATCATGCTCTGCCGCTTTACTGCGTCGAAAGCAGACAAGCAACCACGGGGCCTCTGTCGAGGGCGAGCCGTTTCAGATCTGCGAAGTGAGCTCTGCCGGGAAATCGTCGTTGTCGGCGTCGCGCATGGCAGCGAGGCTGCGGTTGTCCAGCACCTCGGCAATCGCCTGGCGCACTTCCAGCATCATGTGGCGGACTTGGCATGTCGCCTCGTCGCAATCCTCGCAGCGCTGGTATTGCGTGCGGCTGGCGCAAGGGATCGGCGCCAGCGGCCCGTCGAGCACGCGCACGACATGGCCGATCTTGATCTCGGAAGCGGGCCGGGCGAGGCGATAGCCGCCTTCCTTGCCCTTGCGGCTCTGGACGAAGCCGGCATTGCGCAGCTCACCCAGGATCGCATCCAGGAATTTCTTCGGGATGTTGTTGGCGACCGCAATGTCGTTAACGAATGCAAGCTGGCCGGCCGGCAGGCTGGCAAGATGCACAAGGGCCTTGAGGCCGTATTTGCCTTTTTTGGTCAGCATGCCCGATTCAATTCATCAAACCCCAATCGCCCTGCATCTGGCGGTTGTTTGTGTGCAAATCATGACAGTTTGACCGGCGAACGCCTCTGGTCCAACAATTTGCCCGTGCAGCTTAGGCACAAACGCGTTGATTCTTCGTAACGTTTTTCACGTTGGGGCCGGGATTTCCCCTGCGAACTCATGCAGCCCCGCTTACAAGAAGAAAGCCGGCAAAGCCGGCCTCCTTGCGCTTCCTGATTGTGAAGCCTTTTCAGCGGGTGCCATAGGCCTGATCGAGCAGCCCGCCTGCGGCGAAATGCTCTTTCTGAACCTTGTCCCAACCACCGAACACTTCCTCCACGGTCAGCAGGCGGACGTCCGGGAAGTCGGCCTTGTGCTTGGCGGCGGCCGTCGCATCGCGAGCCCGCAAGCCGTTCTCGGCGGCAATCTCCTGGCCATCCGGCGTGTAGAGGAAGTCGAGATAGGACTTGGCGAGATCGCGGCTGCCATGCTCGTCGGCGACCTTGTCGACGATCGCCACCGGGAACTCGGCCAGCAGGCTGACAGAAGGGGTGACCTGCTCGAACTTGTCGTCGCCATATTCTTTGCGGATGCCGCGCGTCTCCGACTCGAAGGTGATCAGCACGTCGCCGATCTCACGCTGGACGAAGGTGGTGGTGGCGGCGCGGCCGCCAGTGTCGAAGATCGGAACGTTGTTGAACAGCTTGGTGATGAACTCCTTCACCTTGGCATCGTCGCCCTTGAAGGCCTCCTTGGCGTAGGCGGTGGCGGCGAGATAGGTGTAGCGCGCATTGCCCGAAGTCTTCGGGTTCGGGAAGATCACCTGCACGTCCTCACGCACCAGATCGTTCCAGTCCTTGATATGCTTCGGGTTGCCGGTGCGCACCAGAAAGGAGGGCAAGGAATAGAAGGGCGAGGCGTTGTCCGGAAAATCCTTCTGCCAATCGGCCGAGACGAGGCCCTTCTTGACTAGGAAGTCTACGTCGGTGACCTGGTTGAAGGTGACGACATCGGCGGCAAGACCTTCGGCGATGGCGCGCGCCTGCGCCGAGGTGCCGGCATGCGACTGATCGACCGTGACGCCGGGATGCTTGGCGACGAAGGTTTTGTTGATGTCGACGAACAACTCGCGGCCGACGTCATAGGACGCATTCAAGAGTTTGTCGGCCGACCAGGCTTGGGAGGACGCGAGGACGAGACCGGCAACAGCCGCGATGCCGAGCAATAGCCGCTTCATGAAAACAGGCTCCTTGGAAATGGACCGAAGCTAGAGCGCGACCATAGTCGGGAATGCCTGAAGCGACGAGGCACGCGCTCCGACAGTCGGGGGAGGGTCTAGAAAATATCTCGCCGAAGCAGCTCTTTGCTAGGATTTTCTTCCAAGCTGATTCTTCAACAGCGCCAGACTGAGGTGCCGGAGCCCGAGTCAGGGCGAAAGGTAGCTCAGGCGGTGGGGAAAAGCTTCCAGCGCCGCGGCCTGAAGGCTACCCGGCTCTTCTGCGCTGCGGGGTGGTCGACCGGAAGCTCGATCTCGACGCGCTGGCGCTCGCCGCCGATCTCCAGCTCGACGCGCCTTGTGCCTGCGACGCGGCGGCTGGCGGCGACCGTGCCGGCGATGCAGCCGCTGCAGCCGTCGAGCAGGTCGACATCATGCGGGCGGAAATGGAGAACCGCCTCTCCGGGCGGCGCATGCGGCGCCTGCAGCCCGATCGGCCGGTCGGCGATCCACACCTCGCCGTTCTCGATCTTGACCGGCAGCGAGCTCGACTCGCCGATGAAGGAGTAGACGAAGGGCGAGTTCGGCGTGTCATAGATGTCGTCGGCGGTGCCGACCTGCTCGATACGTCCCTGGCTCATGACGACGACACGGTCGGCGAGTTCCAGCGCCTCTTCCTGGTCGTGCGTGACGAAGACGGTGGTGTGACCGGTGCGGTCGTGGATCTCGCGCAGCCAGCGGCGCAGCTCGCGGCGAACCTGTGCGTCGAGCGCGCCGAACGGTTCATCGAGCAGAAGCACCTTGGGCTCGATCGCCATGGCGCGGGCCAAAGCCACGCGCTGGCGCTGGCCGCCGGACAGCTGCGCCGGATAGCGCTTTTCCAAGCCTGACAGCTGGACGAGGTCGAGCAGTTCCAATGCCCGGCGGCGGATTTCCTGCGCCCGCGGCCTTGCAGCGCCGTGCCGGACCTTCAGGCCGAAGCCGATATTGTCGGCGACCGTCATGTGACGGAACAGCGCGTAATGCTGGAAGACGAAGCCGACATTGCGTTCCTGGATCGACTTCTGCGAAGCGTCTTCCTCGCCGAAGAAGATCGCCCCCTTGGTCGGCCGCTCCAGGCCGGCGATCAGGCGCAGCAGCGTCGTCTTGCCGGAACCCGATGGGCCCAGCAGCGCGATGAGCTCGCCGGACTTGATGTCGAGCGACACGTCGTGGAGCGCCGGAAACCGCTCAAACTCCTTGCGCACGTTGACGACGCGAACTTCCATAGAATGACCTCTATCAATGCCCGCGTGTCGCGGCGATCTCGGCGCCGTAGCGCATCTCGAGAAGTGTTTTCAAGACCAGCGTCACCAGAGCCAGGCCGGCGAGCAGCGAAGCGACCGCAAAGGCGCCGACGGCATTGTATTCGTTGTAGAGGATCTCGACATGCAGCGGCATGGTGTTGGTGAGGCCGCGTATGTGGCCCGACACCACCGAGACCGCGCCGAACTCGCCCATGGCGCGCGCGTTGCAGAGCAGCACGCCATAGAGCAGCCCCCATTTGACGTTGGGCAGCGTCACATACCAGAAGGCCTGCCAGCCGCTGGCGCCGAGCGAGAGCGCCGCCTCCTCGTCCCCATTGCCTTGTTCCTGCATCAGCGGGATCAACTCGCGCGCGACGAAGGGGAAGGTGACAAAGACGGTCGCCAGAACGATGCCTGGCACGGCGAACAGTATCTGGATGCCATGCGCCTTCAGCCATTCGCCGAGCAGTCCTTGAGCGCCGAACAGAAGCACATAGACCAGGCCGGAAATGACCGGCGAGACCGAGAAGGGCAGGTCGATGAGCGTGGTCAGGAACGCTTTGCCCTTGAACTCGAACTTGGCGATGGCCCAGGCGGCCGAAAGGCCGAAGACGAGATTGAGCGGCACCGAGATCGCCGCCACCAGCAATGTCAAGCGGATGGCGGAACGCGTGTCGGCATCGCCCAAGGATTGGAAATAGGCGCCGACGCCCCTGGCGAAAGCCTCCTTGAACACGATGATCAGCGGCAACAGCAGGAAAATGCCGAGGAATATCAGGGTGACGGTCGTCAGCGTGATGCGGACGGGACGGCTTTCGGTGACCGCGGCCGAGCGGCTCTCGTGGTGCGGCTCGTAGGATTTGATCTCGGGATCAGCCATAGCGCTTGCGGCTCCATGTCTGCACGAGGTTGATGACAAGCAGCATCGCGAAGGACAGCGCCAGCATGATCGCGGCGATCGCGGTCGCGGCCGGATAGTTGTACTCCTCCAGCCGGATGACGATCAGAAGCGGCGCGATCTCGGATTTGTAGGGCAGGTTGCCGGCGATGAAGATGACCGAGCCGTATTCCCCGACGCCACGCGCGAAGGCGAGCGAGAAGCCGGTGACGATGGCCGGCGCCAGGCTGGGCAGCAGCACCCGCGTGATGATCTGGAAGCGGCTGGCGCCGAGCGTGGCGGCGGCCTCCTCGACCTCCTTGTCGAGCTCTTCCATGATCGGCTGTACAGTGCGCACGACGAAGGGCAGGCCGATGAACACCAGCGCCACGATGATGCCGAGCGGCGTGTAGGCCACCTTCAGGCCGAGCGGCATCAGCAATTTGCCGAGCCAGCCGGTCGGGGCATAGAGCGTGGTCAGCGCGATGCCGGCGACCGCGGTGGGCAGCGCGAAAGGCAGGTCGACCATGGCGTCAACGACACGGCGGCCGGGGAAACGGTAGCGGACCAGAACCCAGGCCACGAGCGTGCCGAACACGACGTTGACGGCAGCGGCGATGAAAGCGGTGCCGAAGCTGATTTCGAGCGCCTTGAGGGTGCGCCGGTCGGTGGCTAAAGCCCAGAAATCGGTCCAGCCGAGCGCGGCCGAACGCCAGATCAGTCCCGAGAGCGGGATGAGGATGATGAGCGTGAGGTAGGCAAGCGAGAAGCCGAGCGTCAGTCCGAAACCCGGAATGACACTCGGCTGTCTGAATCGCCACCCCGCGTGAGCGGGTGCTGTGGTCATGCTGTTCTGGATCGTCCCTTCTTACTCAACCAGATTGCAGTCGCCAGTTTTCGAGGCCCGGCCTCTCACTGCGCCGGCTTGTAGATCTGGTCGAATATACCACCGTCGCCGAAATGGTAAGGCTGCGCCTTCTTCCAGCCGCCGAATTGCGGGTCGTCGATGGTGACCAGCTTGATCTGCGGCAGCTTGGCGAGGTCCTCGGCCGGAACCAACTCGGGCTTGGCCGGGCGATAGTGGTTCTTGGCGATGATGCTCTGGCCTTCCTTCGAATAGAGCCAGGAAAGATAGGCTTCGGCGACCTTGCGCGTGCCCTTGGCGTCGACATTGGCGTCGACGACGGCGACCGGCGGCTCGGCCAGGATCGAGGTCGGCGGGTAGACGATGTCGAAATTGTCGGCGCCGAATTCGTCGAGCGCCAGATAGGCGTCGTTCTCCCAGCCAATCAGCACGTCGCCCAGCCCTTTCTGGGCGAAGGTGACGGTCGAGCCGCGCGCGCCGCTGTCGAGCACCGGGGCGTTGGCATAGAGCTTGGCGACGAATTCCTTGGTCTTGGCCTCGTCGTTGCCGTCATGCGCGTTGGCATAGGCCCAGGCCGCGAGATAGTTCCAGCGCGCGCCGCCGGAGGTCTTCGGGTTCGGCGTGATAACCTGGACGCCGTCCTTCACCAGATCGCTCCAGTCGTGGATGCCCTTGGGGTTGCCCTTGCGCACCAGGAAGATGATGGTCGAGGTGTAAGGTGCTGAATTGTTTTCGAATTTCTTGCGCCAGTCGGGATTGATCTTCTTCGATTTCGAGACGATGGCGTTGATGTCGCCTTCGAGCGCCAGCGTCACGACATCGGCGTTGAGGCCATCGATCACCGCGCGGGCCTGGGCGCCCGACCCGCCATGCGACTGCTGGATGGTGACCGTCTCGCCGGTCTCGGCTTTCCAGTGCGCGGCGAAGGCCTCGTCATAGGCCTTGTAGAGCTCACGTGTCGGATCGTAGGACACGTTCAAGATGGTCGTATCGGCGAATGCGAAACCGAGCGTGCCGAACTGGACAGATGTGGCGACCAGCGCGCCGAGCAGTTTCCTGAAATGAGGTTTGGTCATTCCCGCCTCCGTTGAACTGCTGCCAACTCTAGCGAGTTTATAGAAATTAGATGCATTGAAAGTTGCCTTTTTCACCTCCTGGAAGCAATTTTTCGCCGAGCTTCAGCTCTTTGAAGAAATAACTTCCTCCACCGCTTCGCTCGGCTCGGCATCAGTCGGCCTAATTAGAAGCGGTCAGGGTCGGGGCAAGCCCCGGCGCATTAGTCGGCGGTGACCGGAAAATCGAAGCGCTGTTTTGGATAAGGCTCTTTGGCGAGGGTGAAGTGCCACCATTCGCGCGCGTAGTTGCGGAAGCCAGCGGCGTGCATGGCGGCAAGCAGCATCTTGCGATCCGCCGCCGCTTCGGCGGGGAGCGGGCGGTGCGCCGTCTCGCTCATCGGATCGAAGCAGTCGAAACCGGTGCCGAAGTCGAGCGTGGTGCCGTCAGGCGCGCCGCAGGCCGGGTGAACCGCGCTGGTGGCGTCGGCGATAGCGAGGTCAACGGTCGAGCCGCGCGAATGGCTGGACAGCTCGCCGACATAGCCCTTCGCGATAAGATCGCCACGCCGGACGGTCGGATACCACTGCGGATCCGGCGGGCCGCCTTCTCTTGTCCATCTGACCATATCGGCGACGGCCCGTGCGGGCCGGTAGCAGTCGAAGACCACTAGCGTCAGGCCTTTGGCCGTCATCGTTTTCTGGACGCTGAATAATGCCTTCGCTGCTTGCGTGGTCAGGATGCAGGCCGGGGCGTCATAGCCGTCGACCTTGCGGCGCAGGAAGTTTTCGCGGCCGGCGTAGCGGATGTCCTGGCGGATGGTCGGATCGACATCAGCGAGCCTGACGAAGCCGGCGGGCAGGGGGACGGCGTAAGCTGGGGCGGTAACGGTCGGGATAGCCAGCGTTGCGAGAAATGCTCCCAATAAAGGTCGGCGCGAGGCACCCCCCTCTGCCCTGCCGGGCATCTCCCCCGCAAGGGGGGAGATTGGCAGCTTTGGCGCTGCGCCCTTCTTTCCAACGTTGAAGGTTGGCGAAAACCGCGATGCGAATAATCTCCCCCCTTGCGGGGGAGATGGCCGGCAGGCCAGAGAGGGGGGCCTCGCGCCGGACATCAGTGGAGAAACTCCGCGCGCCCATCCCTCGAGAAACGCAATCCCCAGAATCGCTTGCCGCATCCTACTCAACGAAAACCTTCACGCTGGCGGCGCGGCCGGCGGCGTCGATTACCGTCAGCGTCGAATAGCCGGTGCCGTCGGGCTGCCAGGTCGCGGTGCGGCGGCGGTCGATGCCGGCGAGCGGCCTGCCGTTGGCGAGCCAGCGGAACGGCGCGCGGCCGCCCTGCAGCTTCAGCACCAGCGGCGTGGCGTCGGCTGAGTTGGTGCCGAGGTCGACGCGGGCGCCATTGGGCGGGAAGATGATGGTCGGCGCCGGCTCGGTGGCGGTGGCCTGCACCAGGCCGTCGGCGCCGGCGCCGAAGCGGGCGAGCGTCACCGGCAATTCCTCGCGCTTGGGATTGAAGACACCCGGCGGCCGGCTGGGCAGCGGCACGCTGGCAAGCCCGGACCGGACGAAGCCTTCGAACAGGATGGGCGCCGCCGAGACATAGCCCGACAGGCCCGGGACGGGGCTGGCATCGGCGCGGCCGACCCACACACCCAGCACGTAGCGGCCGTCGAAGCCGACGGACCAGGCATCGCGGTAGCCGTAGGATGTACCGGTCTTGTAGGCGATGCCGCGCTGCATGGCGCCTTCCGGCGGTTTCACGCCGGACAGGATGTCGTTGATCTGCCAGGCCGCCTGGTCGTCGAGGATGGTGGCTGTGGTGCGCTCGGCATTGGCCGGCTCGGTGCCGTCATGCAGCGTGTGCATCTTGCCGCCATTGGCGAGCCCGGTATAGAGCTGCACCAGGTCTCGCAAGGTCACGCCGACGCCGCCAAGCCCGATAGCCAGGCCGGGCGCTTCGTTGGGCGGCAGGATCGGATTGACGCCGGCCTGGCGGAAGCGTGCCGTCAGCCGGGCCGGACCGACGGCGTCGAGCACCCGGATCGCCGGCACGTTGAGCGACAATTGCAGCGCCTGACGGATCGAGACGTCGCCCTGGTAGCCCATGTCGAAATTCTTCGGCCGGTAGCCGCCGAAATCGGCCGGGCTGTCCTCAATGATCATCTCCTGCGCCACCAGCCCCTGCTCGAAGGCCAAGCCGTAGATGAAAGGCTTCAGCGTCGAACCGGGCGAGCGCACCACCCTGGTCATGTCGATCCAGCCGGAGCGGCTGGCGTCGAAGAAATCGGCCGAGCCGACTTCGCCGAGGATGTCGCCGGTGCGGGCGTCGGCCAGCACCATGGCGATGGAAAGTTTCGGGCCAAGCTTCCTGGCGGCATCCCTTGCGACCTGCTCCAGCCCTTGCTGCACACTCCGGCGGATGGTGAGCTGCAGCGGCTTGCCAGGCACGGCCCTCGGCAGCATGGCGTAGGAGGCGTGCGCGGCCAGCGCCGGCAGTTTTCTGCGCAGGCCGGAGACGTCGTCCAGCGCCGCGCGCTGCGCTTCGCGCTCGCCGAGCAGGCCGGCCGAGACCATGCGGGTCAGCACGCGATCGCGCGCCGCGTGCGCGATGCCGAGGTTGCGGTCGGGCCGGCGTCTTTCCGGCAATTGCGGCAACGCCACCAGGAGAGCGGCTTGCGACACTGTAAGCCGTTTCGGCTCCTTGCCGAAATAGGCAAGCGAGGCGGCGCGGACGCCTTCGAGATTGCCGCCATAGGGCGCCAGCGTCAGATAGCGTTCGAGGATTTCCTGCTTGGACAGCCGCCGCTCGATCTGGATGGCGCGCAGCATCTGCTTGAGCTTGGAGCCGAGGCTGCGGTTGTCGCGGGGCTCGATCAGCCGGGCGAGCTGCATCGACAGGGTGGAGCCGCCGGAGACGATGTGGCCGCTGGTGACGAGCTGGCCGGCGGCGCGGCAGAGCGCCAACAGGTCGACGCCGCGGTGGTCCCAGAAGCGCTTGTCTTCATAGGTGACCAGCATGTCGACGAATTGCATGTCGACCTGGTCGAGCCGGGTCTCGAGCCGCCAGTAGCCGTCCGGCGTGGCGAAGGCGCGCAGCAGCTGGCCGTCGCGGTCCTGCACCTCGGTCGAGACCGTCAGCTTTGCCGGTAGCGGCGGTGGGAAGGCGCGGTCGAGTTCCCAGAGCGCGGCGAGGGAAAATGCCGCGAGTCCGGCAAGCGAGATGCCTGCGATCGCGGTGCGTCTGAGAAATTTTGTGGAGAGCATGGCGCTGCCCCTCATTGCCCTGCCCGTCCTTCGCACCAGCTACGCTGCAGCTTCGGAGGGGGAACCGGCACCTTCTCCCCGTGCAGAGACGGGGAGAAGGGCGATATCGGCGACCTTTTCATCGCTACTCGGCCCTGACCTCCATCACGCCGGTGGCGGTGCGGGCCGAGTATTGCGGCCGGTACATATCCTCCACCGTCGCCGCCGGATGGGCGTAGGTTCCGGGCGTCACGGCACGCACGACATAGGCCAGCGTGATGTTGCGGTCGCCGTCGCCTTCATTGGGATTGAAGGCGGCGACGAAGCGGTCGTCGCGGAACTCCAGATGCGCGGCGTCGGTCTGCGCCAGCCAGGAGAAGTTTGACAATTGCGCGCTGGAAACCAGGCTCGGATTGTCGATCTCGAAGCCGGCCGGCAACAGATCAGTGATCAGGAGGCGCGACGGCCATTTGTTCTGCTCATAGATCTTGAGCACGACCACGTAGCGTTCGTTCTGCCTGGCTTCGGTGACGTTGGCCTCGGTACCGTCGAGCTTGTAGTAGGTGCGATCGATGGTGAAGCCGTCGCCGCCGGCGGGCAGCGGATCGACCGGCGCGGCGACCGCGGTCACCACCGCCTGCAGCGGCGTCGCGCCGGTGTTGGCGATGGTGAGCGGGCTGTCGACCAGGTCACTGCCGGCGATTTGGTCGGAATAGCCGCCCGAATGCGGGGCGCCATTGACGGAAAGCGTGATGGAATCATTGCCTTGCTTCAGCGCCCGCGCGGCAAGCAGCATCCAGGATTCGTCCTGGGTGCTCGTCCAGCGGGCATCGGCGCGGGCCACGCCGACCAGCTTGATCAGTTGCGGCATGATGCTGGGCACCGGCTTCGATTCCGCCGCCAGCGCCAGTATCGCCGCGCCGTCACGCAGCCGCGAGCCATAGTCGGAGCGGTACCAGTCGTAGTCGGTTTCAGACTGCGCCAGCCGGAGCGCCGTCTGGAAGGTCGATTCCGAACGCTGCGTGTCGCCGTAGAGCGCCAGGCTCGCCGCCAGTTGCGCGACCGCCATCGGGCTCGAGAAAGCTTCGAGCTGCGTGTCTGCGTAGTAGCGCAGGTCGCCGATCGAGGCCTTCTTGTTGCGGGCGAGCACATAGAGCGCGTAAGCGATATCGCTGCCCTTGTCCTGGACGTCCTGGTCGTAGCCGAGCGAGTTCTGCAGGTTGTTCAGCGCCTGGTTCATGGCGAGCGCCGGCACATCATACTTTTGCTCGCGCGCCCGGGTCAGGAACTCGCTGACATAGGCATCGAGCCACAGATCGCCGGAGCCCGGCCCCCAGAGGCCAAAGCTGCCGCTTGCCGACTGATAGGACAGCACCTTGTAGATGGCGTCCTGGATGCGTTGATGCAGGTCAGGGTCGCTCTCCATGCCGATGCTCTTGGCCATGTCGTTGACATAGAGCAGCGGCATGGCGCGGCTGGTGGTCTGCTCGGCGCAGCCATAGGGGTAGCGATCAAGGCTCATCAGAAGCGACGGCACGTCGAGCGCGGACGACTGCGAGACGCCGACGCTGACCGAAGCGCCGTCGAGCACGCCGGCGGCAAGCAGTTCCCTGTCGACACGCAGCGAGCCGCCATGCGGCTTCAGGTCGACAACCATGCGGTTGGTGACCGGAAGCTGCGCCGGCCGCACCGGCAGATAGAGCGTCTGCTCGACCTGGGTGCCGTCGGCATGGGCGAGCTTGACGGTGACCGAAGCGTCGCCCGCGGTCCTGGCGACCAGCGGGAAGGTGAGCGACTGGCGCTTGCCCTGGGCGAGGGTCAGTTTTTCCGGCAACGGCTTGTCGCCGGTCGATAGGTCGCCGGTGGTGGTGACAGACAGCGCGTAGACGCCGGCCGGGCCATCGGTGTCGGCTATGTCGAGGCGCATGGTCGCCGCATCGCCCGGCGCCAGGAAGCGCGGCAGGCCGGCGGTGATCACCACTGGATCGCGCACGATGACGTCGGTCTGGGCATGGCCGACAGCTTCCTTGGTCCAGGCGACCGCCATGACGCGCACGGTGCCGTTGAACTGCGGGATGTCGAAGTCGATCCGCGCCTTGCCGTTGGCGTCGAGCTCGACCGGGCCGGAGAAGAAGGCGACCAGCTTTTCGGTCGGTGGGCTGCCTTGCGCCTGCATGTTGGCGCCGTCACCGCCGGTGCGTATCTTGCCCATAGTACCGAGCGAGCCGTCGATCAGGCGGCCATAGAGGTCGCGGATCTCCAAGCCCAGCATGCGCTGGCCGAAGAACCAGTCCTCAGGATCGGGCGCCTTGTAGTTGGTGAGGTTGAGGATGCCGACATCGACGGCGGCCACCATCACATAGGCGTTTGTGCCCGGCTGAGCGCCGTTCACCGCAACGGGGATGGACAGCTGCTGGCGCGGCAGGGTCTTTTCCGGCGGGGTCAGGGAGACCGCGAGCTTCTTCGAGCCCGGATCGACCGACAGCCACTGGATGCCGATGGCGCGGGCCGGCATGCGCGATTCCTGCGCATCGCCCGGCCGGAACAAGGTCGCCGTGACATAGGCGCCGGCGCCCCAGTCATCGCCGACGGGAATGTCGACGGTGCTGCCGCCGGCCGGCACCGAAGCGGTCACGGTCTTCAACAGCTTCTCGGCGCCGATAGTGACCAGAAGTTCGCCGGCAAAATGCGGCGAGATCTTCAGCTTGGCGACCTCGCCGGCGGCGTAGCTATCCTTGTCAAGGGCGATCTCGAGGCCGTCGGGCGTCTCGGTGGTGGTCGAGGCGACATACCAGCCGGCGTCGAACTCATAGCTGGTCGCCGGACCTTCGGGATCGGCGGTCTCGACCTCGAGCCGGTAGCGGCCCCAGTCGACGGGCAGCGACACGGTCGCCTCGCCATCGGCCTTGAGATCGACCGAGCCATTGGCTACGGCCTTGGTGAGGTTGACCGCCTCGTAGTTCCAGGAATTGTTGGAACGGTACCACTGATAGTTCCGCTCGACCTTGACCAGCGACCACTGGGCGCCTTTCAGGTCCTCGCGCTTGCCGTTCGGATCGACGGCGATGATGCTGAACTTCGCCGTTCCGCCCTGCGGCACCTCATCGCCTTCGAAATCCGGGCGAATGCCGATGACATCGCGCTGCGGGCGAACGCCGATGTCGAGCGAGCGCTCGACGGCGCGACCGCCGGCTTCGCGCATGCGCACCGTGACCTTGGCGTTGACCAGCTTGGTGGTCGACGGCAACTGGTCGATGGTGATCGGGAAGGTCGCCTTGCCATCGTCGCCGACGACGGGAAGATTGGCCAGCGGCGTCACGGTCGGCTCGCCCGACTGCTCGTCGGCGAGGCCGAAGGTAAAGTCCTTGAAGCTGTCCCAACTGCTCGTGGTCGACAGCGTCATCTCGCCTTCGAGCGCCAGGCCCGCGGCCGGCGCGCCATAGAGGAAGCGGCCGTCGACGGTGGCGTTGGCGGTCTCGCCCTGGGCGATCTCCTTCTTGTCGGCGGTTAGGTCGAATTCGATGCGATCCGGCACGAAGTCCTCGACCAGGAACATCTGGCTGGCGACCGGCGACTGCTTGGGATCGGTGTAGATCGACACCGTCCAGGTGCCGCGCATGGCGTTGGCCTCGAGCGGCAGGTCGACGGCATGGCCGCCGGCGGACTCGCCATTGCTGACGATGCGCCGGTTCTCGACGCCGTCGGGACGGGTGAAGATGAAGGTCAGCGGCAGGTTCTCGACCGCTTTTGCCGCGCCGTCGCGGGCAAGCGCCGCGACGTGAACATCCTCGCCTGCGCGGTAGATGCCGCGCTCCGTCCAGGCATAGACGTCGAGCGCGCCGGGCGAGGCGCGCCCTTCGACGCCGCGATCCGACAGGTCGAATCCGGCTTTGCCCATGTCGAGGAAGACGAAGTCGTTGTCGCCCTGCTTGGCCATCAGCACGGCCGGCACCATGCCGTTTTCGCCGCGGGTGAGGCCTGGATTGAAGACGGCGTGGCCTTCGGCGTCGGTGGTCGCCGTGCCGAGGATCTCGTTGTTCTTGGCAAGCAGCGTCAATTCGGCGCCGGAAATCGGCTTGGCCGAACCCAGCGAACGGGCAAAGACGTTGAGGCCGTCCTGGCCGGTATAGGTGGAAAGGCCGATATCGGAGACGACGAACCACTGCGTGGCGCGCGAGCCATAGTCGTCGCTCTTGTCGTCGACAGGCTGCGCGGTCAGCACATAGACGCCGGGTTTGCGCTGCGGGATCGCCTCATCGACCGGGAAAGAGGTGGTCACCTCCTTGTTGAGATCATTGGCGATGTCCAGCGTGCCGGACCAGACGGGCGCGCCCATCTGGTCCGAAATGGTGGAGATGTCGTAGCCGTCGAGCTGATGCAGGAACTGATAGCCGGACAGAAGCTGCGCCAGCGAACGATCACCGATGCGGTAGAGCGTCATCTTGGCGGCGTTCATGTTGACGGTGACGACCGGAATGCCGCGGCGGGCGCCTGCCGGCAGCACGAAGCTGTCGCCGGTGAAGCGGGCGGACGGAGCGCGGTCCTGGACATAGATCGACAGCACGACCGGCGCCGCGATCGTTTCGCCGATCGCCGCCGGCAAGCCGGCGCGGAAGGTCACGTCATAATGCTGGCCGTGTTGCAGGCCTTCGACGCAGATCTGCTTGTCCTTGGCCTCAACGGCCTTGGGCGCGGCATTGTCGACGGTCACGAACTGCGAATAATCGACGCCGGTCTTGACCAGTTCCTCGGAGAACTGGGCGCAGATGCGCGGCGAGGAGGAATCGGCGTCGACGGTGTGCTCGACAACACGGAAACCCTTGCGCGCCTTGAGGTCGGCATAGTCGGCCTGGACGGCCGGCGAGCTCACCAGCGCAAGGCTCGCCTCATAGGCCTGCAGCGACGGCCGGTAGAGATCGCGCTTGTCGAGGCCGGCGCCAAGCAGCGCCAGCGCCTCGGCGCGGGTCTTTGCCGTGCGCACCAGCTTGTAGGCGTTGAAGGCCGCCGACGTGGCGTTCATCGGGAAAGTCGCGGGTTCAGTGGTGTTCGACGCCGGCTCCACGGCCAGTATCTCGCGCGCCAGCGCCAGCCAGAGCGCGCCGTCATCGGGCAGAACGGAGATCGCGGCCTGGTATTTCTGCATGGCAAGGCGATGGTCGCCGGTGAGCGAGGCCTGCTCGGCGGCGGCCTGCTGGGCAGCAAGGCCCTCGGTCGGCTTGTCATAGGCCGGATCGGTCAGCTTGTTGCGGAACTGCTGGGCCTGGTCGGCCATCCAGTTCGGGAAAAAAGCCAGTGCCGGCGGAGCGCCGATATCGGGGTCGCTATCGACATTCGCGATCTTGCCGGCGACGGCGCCGGTGAAGGATTTCAACTGGTTATAGTCGGATTTGAGAAAGCACCACTTCGCCTTTGTGTTGTAGGTGAAGGCTCGGCAGGCGGTATCGCCGAGGCACATGGTCTTGCACTGGTCGAGGCTGACATTCTGCTCCGACTTCAGGTCGAAGCCGAAATAGTCGGAATTGTCGGTCGTCACGATTCGCCGGGCTTCGGCCGCAAGGGCCGCCCCGCCCAGGGCGAAAAAGACGAGAAGAAGGAAAGAGAAACCACGAGCCGCGCGCATTGCCATACCACCCTCCCGACATCGCCAGCGTCCGAGCATGATCAAGCTTCGTGCAGGCTTGTCAACGCCGGAGCGCCGCGGGTTTATCACCCGCGAACGGTTTCCAAACCGGCCAAAGGCCGGTATTTCGACAGAACCTCTATGAGACGGATCACACTTTCTTGCGGAATCGCAAAAGGTGTGAATTCCAAGCCCGGTCCATTTCAGACAATTGGATTGTGGCCCCTTTACGAACGTTTCGGAACTTCATTCCAATTTTAGTTTTGTCGACTAGGTTGTCTTAATGCCGGCGCATGAAACGCAGATGTCAGGAGGGGTCGCGCCAGGGCGCGGGCTTCCGCGCGCCCTGCTTTTCGCGCTTTTTTGCGCCGCAATGCTGGCCGGCGAGGCGCGCCCGGCGGCGGCTTTCGAGATTTTCGGCATCAAGCTCTGGGGCTCGTCAAAGGACGAGGACGCCGACATCGTCGACCCGCTGCGCTATTCCGTGACGATCAATGCGCCGGATGCCGACAAGGATCTGATCAAAAAGCTCGAAAACGCCTCGGCGCTGAAGAACGATGAGGCCCATCCGGTGTCGGGATCGCTCGGCCTGATGGCCAAGGCGCGCGGCGACCGCGAACAACTGGTCGCCGCGCTCTACGCCGATGCCCGCTACGAGGGTGTGGTCACGATCACTATCGACGGCAAGTCGATCGACGAGTTGCCGCCGGACGCCGAATTCAAGGGGCCGCAGCCCATTCCGGTCGTCGTCAGTGTCGCGCCCGGGGCGAAATTCACGCTTGGCAATATCCGGCTGAAGGGCGATGCCGCCGGGCTGGCGAGCGCCGATTTCGGGCTGATCGCCGGCGGCGATGCGGGCTCCGGTGCCGTGCTTAAGGCTGAGGCGCTGATTGTGCGGGCACTGAAGAAAGAGGGCAGGCCGCTTGCCAAGGTCACGGACCGCGAGATCGTGGCTGAGCACGCCAGCTCGACACTGGACGTCACGCTGACGGTGGCCGCCGGCCCGGTCGCCGGCTATGGCGACACCACGGTCGAGGGCACGGAAAAGGTCGATCGCGACTTCACGGAATACATGACCGGGCTGAAGCGGGGCCAGCAGTATTCGCCGCAGGAGATCGACGACGCCCGCGACCGACTGCTCGGGCTCGAGGTCTTCAACAGCGTGACCATCAAGGAAGGCGACAGCCTCGACGCCAACGGCAATATCCCGATCGACGTCCAGGTCAGCGAGCGCAAGCCGCGGTTCTTCGGCCTCGGCGGCACGTTTTCGAATACCGAAGGGCTCGGGCTCGAAGGCTATTGGGGACACCGCAACCTGTTCGGCCAGGCCGAGAAGCTGCGCATCGACGGTTCGATCAGCGGCATCGGCAGCAACAGCCTTTCGGCGCTCAACTACAATGCCGGCGTCATGTTCGAGAAGCCGGGCGTGCTCGGGCCGACTTCGAAATTCTTCACCGGCGTCAAGACGGTGTTCGAGCACCCCGATGCCTACGACCATTTCTCGGTGAAGGGCGACGTGGGCGTTTCCTACGACCTCGACAAGCAGCAGAGGGTCTCGGCCGAATTCGACCTCGATTATTCGCGGATCACCGACGCCTTCGGCAAGCATACCTATCTGATCGCCAGCGTGCCGCTGCAATATGTCTATGACAACCGCGATAACAAGCTGAACCCGACCAGGGGCTTCCGCTTCCTCGCCTATGCCGAGCCGAGCTACGACATATTGAACGGCGCGACCTTCCTGAAGCTGAAGGGCGAGGGCTACACCTACCAGTCGCTCGACACGGCAAGCCGGTTCGTGCTCGCCGAACGCGCGACGCTCGGCTCGATCGTCGGCACCGGGCTGCAGAACGTGCCGGCCGACCGGCGTTTCTATTCCGGCGGCGGCGGCTCTGTTCGCGGCTATTCCTACCAGGGCATCGGCCCGAAGGACGTCGACGGGCAGCCGATCGGCGGCCTCTCCTTCTTCGAAACCTCGGTGGAGATGCGCATCGGCGTCACCGACGCGATCGGCATCGTGCCGTTCGTCGATGCCGGCACTGTCTCGACAAAATCCTTCCCGGATTTCTCGAATGTGAAGGTCGGCGCCGGCGTCGGCCTGCGCTATATCACCCCATTCGGGCCGCTGCGCATCGACGCGGCCGTGCCGCTCAACCGCGATCCGGGCGATCCGCATTTCGGCATCTATGCCGGCATCGGCCAGGCGTTCTGACGATGAAGATCTTTTGGCGCATCCTCCGCATTATTATCTACACGCTGCTCACCCTGCTGGTGGTGGCGATCGGCGCTCTCGTCGTCCTGACCGGCACCGAAGGCGGCCGCGAGAACCTCGCCGGCCTGATCTCGAAGATGGCCTCGAGCGAGGACCGGAAGGTTACGGTCGCCGGCATCGAAGGCATCTGGTCGGGGGCGCTCAGGATCGATCATGTCGTGCTGGAGGACCGCGCCGGACCCTGGATGGTGGCGCGCAAGGTGGCGCTGGACTGGTCGCCAACGGCGCTGCTCTCCCGGAATTTCAGCGCCGACCGCTTCGCCGCCGAGCGGATCGAGCTGGCGCGGCTGCCGCAGCCGAGCCAGAAGCCATCGCAGGGCGGCTCATCCAGCCTGCCGGTGTCGATCGACGTGAAGCAGATCGACCTGCCGGAGATCGCTCTGGGACAGGAGCTTGCCGGCAGCGGCATCGCCGAGCTGGCCGCCAAGGGCTCGCTCAAGGCCGATCCGTCGCCGCTGGCGATCGAAAGCGTGCTCAATGTCAGCCGCCATGACGGCAAGCAGGGCAATGTCGACGCCAAGATCCACTTCGCGCCGGCCGACAACAAGCTCGACCTCGATCTCAAGGCGTCGGAGCCGGCCGGCGGCATCATCGCCAATCTGCTCAAGCTGCCGGATGCGCCGGCCGTCAACATCGTCGTTTCCGGCAGCGGGCCTTTGGCCAACTGGAGCGGCGTCGGCACCTTCATGGTCGATGGTCGGATCATCAGCCAGCTGACCGGCCGGCACCAGCTCACCGACAAGGGCCACCGCATCGAGGCCCAAGGCGACGGCCAGTTCGAAGGGTTCCTGCCGGAGAAGATAAAGTCGCTCTTTGCCGGCAAGACGAGCTTCGACGTCGCCGGAACGGCGACCACGGAGGGCGGCGTCGATATCGAGCGCGCCGCCATAGAGAGCGATACGGTGCACGGCACCGCAACCGGCAATGTCGACCCGAAGGGCGCCAGCGACCTGGCCGTCGAGCTTGCCGCCAAGGACAAACCGGTCACCGTCGATGTCGGCAACAGCGCGGTGCCCATCCTGGTCGCAGTGGAGAAGGCCACGGTGCGCGCCTTCGGCGACGGTAAGGCGCCGACGGTCGATATCGGCACGTCGCTCACCTCGGTCGCCGTCGGCGGCACGCAGCTCAACAATATTACAGGCGCGATCCATTCCGACGGCTTCGACATCGAAAACCGCAGCGGACCGGTGAGCATCCAGCTTGCCGCCGCCGGGCTGAAGACCGATGTAGCGACGCTGGCGCCGCTGGTGACCGGCAGGGTCGCCGCCGATCTTTCCGGCACGATCAGCCGCGAAAACGTGGCCATCGACAAGGGCAGCTTGCGCAGCGATGCGCTCAACGCCGGGCTGACGGCAAATGTGGCGCTGGCCGACCTGTCGATGACGCTGAAGATGAATGCCGACGCCGACTCCAAGGCATTGCCGCCGCAGATCAGCTCGCTGCTCGGCGAGCGGGTGAAATTCTCGGCCAGCGCCACGCGCGATCCGCAAGGCGCGTTCGCCGCCAACTCGCTGGAGATCAGCTCCGGCTCGCTCAGCGCCAGCGGCACCGGCAGCATGCAGGGATCGGACCTCCAGGCCAGCGTCAAGGGAACGTTGGGCGATGTCTCGCCGCTGTCGTCGCTCGCCGGCACGCCGCTTGCCGGCGGGGTGAATTTCGCCCTGAGCGCAAGCGGACCGCGCCTGGCGCCGGATTTCTCCGTTTCAGCCGACAGCGCCAGCCTGACGGCGGCCGGCCGCACAGTGAAGGACATCAAGCTCTCGGCCAAGGGCAAGGCCGATGTCGCCAATCCTACCGCCGACGTTTCCCTGACCGGCAATGCCGAGGGGCAAGCGCTCGACATCGAGGCTTCGCTGGTGACCGCCGACGGCAAGCGCTCGATCAAAGGGCTCAGCCTGGCGCTCGGCGACAACAGGGTGTCGGGCGATCTCGCGCTCGACGACAAGTTCCTGCCGCTCGGCACGCTGACGCTTGCCGTGCCCGACATCGGGCCGCTCGCAGCCCTGGCAAACCAGACCGCCACAGGCGACATCAACGGCACGATCGCCTTCGCCAAGGAGGGCGAGGCGCCGACCGTCGCCATTAATGCGGCCAGCACGTCAATCGCGCGTGGCGGTCTGGCGGCGAAAGCCATCACCGTCAACGCGCTGATCGCCAATTATCTCAAGGGGCCGGCGATCTCGGGCACGATCAAGGCCGACAATGTGACCTCCGGCAGCACGGTCATCAGCGGCATCGGCATCGATTTGAAGCGCGATGGCGACTGGACCAACTTTAGCGGTGGCGCCACGGCGTCTGGGATTCCGGCCACCGCCACGGGGCGGGTGAAGATCGCCAACGGCACGACAAGCGTGGAAATCGCTTCCGGCGAGGCGACGGTGCGCGGCATCAAGGCGGCCATCGCCGAGCCATCCCGCCTTTCCATCGCCAATGGCGTGACGACAATCGAGGAGCTCGCGCTCAACCTCGGCGGCGGCTCGGCGACGGTTTCCGGCAGCGCCGGTGAGACGCTGGACCTAACGGCCAATCTCGCCAACCTGCCGCTGGCGCTCGGCAATGATTTCGTGCCTGGCCTCGACGGGGCCGGAACGCTTGAGGGCACCGCGCACGTCACGGGTCCATCGTCCAACCCCGACGTTCAGTTCAACGCCAAGGTGGCGGGCGCCGAGACCAGCCAGACCCGGCAGGCGGGGCTCGGGCCGCTGGATCTGGAAGCTGTCGGCAGCTACACGCTGGCGGGCGGCGTCGCCCTGGATCACGCCACGCTTTCGGGCGACAAGATTTCAGGCAAGGCCGCCGGCACCCTCAATCCCAATGGCGCCAGCGACTTCTCCCTCGACCTTTTGTCATCGGGGCCCAGCCTGCCTTTGACGCTCGGCCGCGCCGAAAGCCCGGTCAAGGTCGAAGTCCAGTCGTTGTCGGCGAAGATGGCGGGCGAAAGCACGCAAGCGCGGCTCGATGTGTCCGCAATCCTGCCTTCCATCGTCGCCAGCCAGGCGAAAGTGGACGGCCTCACCCTGGCGCTGCATTCGGATGCCTTCGACCTCAAGGGACGGGCAGGCCCGGTCTCCGGCACGGTCTCACTGGACAGGATCGGCCTAGACAATCCGTTGATCGCACCGCTGATCGCCGGCAAGGTGGTGGCCAAGGTCAATGGCCGGCTGGCTCCCGATTCGGTCGCCGTCGACAGCGGCTCGCTGACCAGCGATGCGCTCAACAGCCAGGTCGCCGGCCGGGTATCGCTGGGCGACGGCGCCGTCGACCTCAATATGAAGGCCGAGGTCGCGTCTTCCGCCTTGCCGGCGGCGGTGCGCGGCATGCTGGGCGAGACGGCGCAGTTGAGCGGTGCGCTGAAGCGCGATGTCAATGGCAATGTCAATATAGACAGCCTGAAGCTCAATTCAGGCGCGCTCAGCGCCGATGGCCAGGCGAGCCTCGCCGACGGCAAGCTGGCTGCCGGCATCAGAGGCGCGTTGAGCGATGTTTCAGGGCTCTCGAAAGACGCCAAGGGCGCCATCGCTTTCGCCCTCAACGCGCAAGGCCCGGTCGCCGCGCCTGACCTGTCGATGACGGTGGACAGCGACCGGCTCCTCGTTGCGGCGCGCGAGATCACCGGACTGAAGCTGACGGCCACCGGCAAAGCCGATGCCGCCAATCCGGCAGCCAATGTGCAGCTCACCGGCACTGTCTCCAGGCAGAATTTGCAAGGCAGCGCCGTGCTCGCCACGACCAATGGCAGCCGCGCGATCAACGGGCTTTTGCTATCGCTCGGACCGAACAAGATTTCCGGCGATCTCGCGCTCGACGATGCTTTCGTGCCGGTGGGCACCGTTTCGCTCGACCTGCCAGATATCGGACCGCTCGCCGCGCTGGCCTTGGAAAAGGCCGAAGGCAATGTGCGCGGCACGATCGCCTTTACCAAGGCGGGCAACGGGCCGAATGTCGCGGTCAAAGCGAACACCTCGGAGATCAAGCGCGGCGATCTCTCGGCCAGGAATGTCGCCATCGACGCGCAGATCGCGAACTATCTGGCAGCACCGGTGATCGCCGGCACGGTGCGGGCGGAGAGCGTGACTTCTGGCGGCACCGCCATCACAGGCATCGATGTCGATCTGAAGCGCGACGGCGACTGGACCGGTTTTTCGGGCGGGGCCACCGTCAAGAACATCCCGGCCAAAGCCGCCGGGCGCGTGAAGGTGGCGAACGGCACGACGACCATCGAGCTCGTCTCCGGCCAGGCGACGGTGCAAGGCATCAAGGCCGCGATCGCGCAGGCCTCGACGGTGACCATCGCCAATGGCGTGACGACGCTCGACCGGATGGTGCTCAACCTGGGCGGCGGCACGGCGACGGTGACGGGCAAAGCCGCGCAAGCGCTCGACATCAACGCCAACCTGGCTCGGGTGCCGATCTCGCTCGCCAACAGTTTCTCGCCGGGTCTCGACGCGGCCGGCTCGATCTCCGGCACGGTCAAGGTCACCGGCCAGCCTTCGACCCCCTCGGTCGCCTTCAAGATCGATGCCGCCGGCGTGCAGACCTCGCAGACGCGTGGCGCCGGGCTCGGCGGCATGAATGTGTCGTCATCCGGCACCTTTGCCGGCAACAAGCTCACTTTCGACGCCAACATCAGCGACGGTGCCGGCCTCGGCCTCAAGGGCGGCGGTTCGGTGACGACGGCCGGCACGCCAACCTTGGCGCTCGACTTCACCGGCAGGGTGCCGTTCTCCTTCCTGGCCGCAAAGCTCGCCGCGCAAGGGCTGGCGCTCAACGGCACCGCCAATGTCGATGTGCAGGTGCGCGGTCCTGCATCCGCGCCTGTTATCAGCGGCAAAGTCACGACATCCGGCGCGCGCCTTATCGATGCGCGCTCCGGCCTGGCGGTGAACGACATCGCCGCCGACGTCTCGATCGGCGGCGGTGTGGCCAGAATCAACCGCCTGACGGGCACTCTGTCGACGCGCGGCAGCCTATCGGCGAGCGGCACCGTGGGCATCACGCCTGTGCAAGGCTTCCCGGCTGACCTGTCGATCAAGCTCACCGACGGCCGCTATACCGACGGCCGGGTGGTGACCGCCAATCTCGGCGGCGACCTGACCGTCAAAGGGCCGCTCGTCTCGGCGCCGGTGGTTGCCGGCACGATCAACCTGGCGAGGACGGTCATCACCGTCCCGGAAAAGCTGCCTGGTTCGCTCTCGGCGCTGGATGTGAAGCACAAGAACGCGCCGGCGTCCGTGCGGGCGCAGGACAAGGCGCTGCGCCCGGCGACGTCCAGCAGCAGCAGCAAGGGCGGCAGCGGCCTGACGCTCGACGTGACGGTCAATGCGCCGAACCAGATTTTCATCCAGGGCAGGGGCGTCGATGCCGAACTGGGCGGATCGCTCAAGCTGACCGGCCCGGCGTCGTCGCCGCAGGCCGTAGGCACGTTCACCCTGCAGCGTGGGCGGCTAACGATTCTCGCCAAGCGGCTGACATTCACGGAGGGTACGGTCGGGTTCCAGGGATCGCTGGTGCCTTACCTCAATCTCACAGCGACGACGACGACAAGCAGCGCCACCGTGACAATCGTGGTGTCCGGCGAGGCGACCAATCCGAAATTCAACTTCTCCTCTGTTCCGGCGCTGCCGGAGGATGAGGTGCTGGCACAGCTTATCTTCGGCCGCTCGATGTCTAACCTTTCGCCGCTGCAGATTGCCCAGCTCGCCGATGCTGCCGCGCAATTGGCAGGCGCCGGCGGCACGACCTCGCTGCTTGATAATTTGCGCAACGCCATTGGCATCGATGATCTCGACGTGACGACGGATGAGAAGGGCGGCACCGCTGTTTCTGCCGGCAAGTACCTCAATGACCGCACCTATGTGACCATACAGAAGGGCGACAAACCAGGTTCCGGCAAGGCGACGATCGACCTCAATGTCGGTCGCGGCGTTAAGCTGCGCGGAGAAGCCAACGACGCCGGCGAAGCCAAGGGCGGCGTCTTTTACGAACGCGAATATTGAGGTTGTGCCGCGCCGCATTGGCCAGGCGAACCAGGAGTCGACCCCCGGCACGGGACTCCTATCCTTATAAAATGTATTGATTTAATCGCCCCCGGCGATTTTTTTGGAAATGCGTGTCGCGCTAACAAATTTGCGTCAAGACTGTCGCTATCGCGCGAACCGGGTTGCGCTCAAAGATGCACATTCCCTAACATGTTCCCACTTCACACCGTGTTTTGACATCACGGTCTGGATGCGGAATGTTACAAGGCGGAAAGCCAACAATGGGAGTAAGTCATGGCAATCTATACAAGCAACGGTGATCGCGTTCCGGATCACATCCTGAAAATGGCCGAAGAAGCCAAAACGGGCGGCGTCGACCGCCGCGAATTCCTGGCCTTGGCCAGCGTCTTCGGCGCATCGACGGCAATGGCCTACGGTATGCTTGGCCTCGCCGATCCGACCCCGGCCAGAGCCGAGGACGTGCAGGGCAAGAAGGGCGGCGTGATCAAGGTCGCGATGTCGATTAAGGATCCGAAGGATCCGCGCACCGCCGACTGGTCCGAAATCTCCAACGCGGAGCGCCAGGCGCTCGAGCCGCTGGTGAAGTACACGAAGGAATATACCTTCGCGCCTTACCTCCTGGCGAGCTGGGACATCAATGACGACGCCACCGAATACACGCTGCATGTGCGGCCGGGCGTCGAATGGAACAATGGCGACAAGTTCACTGCCGACGACGTGGTCCATAATTTCACCCGCTGGGCCGACAAGTCGGTGGAAGGCAACTCGATGCCTGGCCGCCTCGGCAGCCTTGTCGACGACACGACAAAGAAGCTGCGGGAAGGCTCCGTCGTCAAGGTCGACGACATGACGGTCAAGCTCAAGCTGAGCAAGCCCGACATCGCCATCATCCCGAACCTGTGCGATTATCCCGCGCTGGTGGTGCACAAGACCTTCGACGAGAAGGGCGCCAACTTCAAGAACTGCCCGATCGGCACCGGCCCGTTCGAGCTGGTGTCCTACGACGTCGGCCAAAAGGTGGTCTACAAACGCCGCACGACCGGCAAGTGGTGGCAGGGCGAGGCTTTCCTCGACGGCGTCGAGTTCATCGATTACGGCACCGATCCGGCCGCGACCGTCTCGGCTTTCGAGTCCGGCGAAGTCCATACCAATCACGAAACGACCGCCGACTACATCAAGATCATCGCCGATGTCGGCGCTCCGGCTTCGGAAGTCGTGACGGCGGCCACCGTGGTGTCGCGCTTCAACGTCACCAAGAAGCCCTATGACGACCAGAAGGTCCGTCAGGCGATGCTGCTTGCGGTCGACAATGCCACCGTGCTGCAGCTCGGCTACGGCAATGCCGGCACGCCGGCCGAGAACCACCATGTCGCGCCGATCCATCCGGAATATGTGAAGCTGCCCGAGGTCAAGCGCGACATCGCCAAGGCCAAGCAGATGCTGACGGAAGCCGGCCAGATTGATTTCGAGCATGAGCTGATCAGCAACGACGAGGATTACCACAAGAACACCACGGACGCGATCGCCGCCCAGCTGCGCGAAGCCGGCATCAAGGTGAAGCGCACCGTGCTGCCGAGCTCGACCTTCTGGAACGACTGGACCAAGTATCCGTTCTCGGAAACCAACTGGAACATGCGTCCGCTGGGCATCCAGGTGATCGCCATCGCATACCGCACCGGCGAAGCCTGGAACGAGACGGCCTACTCCAACCCGGACTTCGACAAGAAGGTGAACGAGGCGCTCGGCATCGCCGATGCGGAGAAGCGCAAGGTCGTGATGAAGGATATCGAGCAGACGCTGCAGGATTCCGGCATCATCATTCAGCCTTACTGGCGCAAGCTCTACATCAACATCAAGCCCGAGGTGAAGAACCACTCGATGCACCCCACCTACGAGCACGACTTCGGCAAGGTCTGGCTCGATCAGGCGTGATCCATGGCGCGATGAATACGAGGGGCGAGAGCCCCTCGTATTTGCAGCTTCGTCGCCGTTGCATAACCTGCAGCGGTGGCGGAGCGCCATCCGCATTACGAAACAGGGTTGAACGTATCTGACCCCAACCCGGCCGGCAGGGGGGCATAAATGTTCTCATTCATCGCCAGACGCATCGGCACGATACTGCTCACGATGCTGTGCCTGACGCTGGTCGTCTTCTTCCTCGTCAATCTCGAGCCCAATCTGAAGAAGCTGGCGATCAGCCAGACCGAGATGCACACGCCCGCCGACCAGCTCGAAAGCTGGCTGGTCAATCATGGCTACCGGCAGAATTTCTTCCTGCGCTACGGCCAGTGGCTGGGCGTCCTGCCCAAGCATCCGATCACCGATCCGGCGACCGGCAAGACCACGCAGCGCTTCTCCTTCTGCAACGATCCGACGGAGCCGAAATTCTCCGGCGTGTTGCAGGGTGACTTCGGCTGCTCGACCAAGTTCAAGACGACCGTCGCGGCGAAGCTCTTTCCGGCGCTCGGCGCCACAGGCTTGCTGATGTTCTGGGTTCTGGCGGTGATGGTGCCGATCTCGCTGCTGATTGGCATTCTCGCCGGCATGCGCGAAGGGTCGCGAACGGACCGGACATTGTCCGTCGCCTCGATCGCCTCGACGGCAACACCCGAATATGTGTCGGGGGTCATCTTCACCGTCATCTTCGCATCGTGGCTCGGCTGGCTGAACGGTTCGGCTGCGTCCGCCAGTCAGGGCATCACCTTCTACAATTTCACGCTGCCGGTGATCACGCTGGCTATCTACGGCATAGGCTATATCGCGCGCATGACACGCGCGTCGATGGTCGAGGTGATGACGCAGCAATATATCCGCACTGCGCGACTGAAGGGTCTGTCCTTCAGCAGCGTGGTCGTCAAGCATGCCTTGCGCAACGCGCTGATCGCGCCCTTCACCGTCATCATGCTGCAGTTCCCGTGGCTGCTGACCGGCGTCGTCATCGTCGAGGTTATGTTCCGCTACCAGGGGTTTGGCTACACGCTGGTCGAGGCCGCCGGCAACAACGACATCGATTTGCTGCTCGGCTGCTCGCTGGTCTCGGTGTTCATCGTGCTGATCACCCAGCTCATTTCCGATGTCGGCTACGCGTTTCTCAATCCGCGTATCAGGGTTCAGTAGAGGTCAGGGGCCGATGCAAACGGAATATATCAGCGCCTTCGACGTCGTCATCGGCGTGCTCTGGCGCTTCTGGCCGGTGTGGGTGGCTCTCATCCTGGTGATGGGCGCGAGCTTTACCTACAAGAAGCGGCTCGGCCTCTATGGTCAGCTCTTCGACAGCGGCGTCGGCATTGCCGGCGTCTTCATCTGCCTGTTCTGGCTGTTCACCGCGATCTTCGCCTCGACCATCTCGCCCTTCGACCCGCTGGCCCAGGTCTCGGTGATGAAGGACACACTGCCCGGCGCGGTCGAGCCGGCGTCGAAGCTGGTCTATTATTTCGGCGGCGACAAGCTCGCCCGCGACGTGTTCTCGCGCATGGTCTATGGCAGCCAGATCGTGCTGATCATCGCGCCGGCCGCCACCGGCTTCGCACTGATGGTCGGCATCACGCTCGGCCTGCCGGCCGGCTATTATGGCGGCAAGATCGACACGCTCTTGTCCTTCCTCGCCAATCTGGTGCTGGCCTTTCCGGTGATCCTGTTGTTCTATTTGCTGGTTACGCCGGGCATCATGGACACGCCGATCCCCTATGCGATGGCGGGTCTGTTCTTCCTGTTCCCGATCATCTTCTTCTGCGTGCTGTTCTGGACCCGATACAAGAACCGTCCGGACCGGCTCTATATCTTGCTCAGCATCACGCTGGTGCTCGGCGGCTGGATCTATGCAGGCCTGGTCTTCGACAAGGATCCGCTGCACATCGTCCATATCGATCCCAACCAGCTCAATATCTTCGTGGCGGTGGTGTTCGCCTCCAGCCCCGGCGTGTTCCGCATTGTGCGCGGGCTGACCATGGACATCAAGACGCGCGACTATGTGGCGGCGGCACAGACGCGCGGTGAATCCCCTTGGTACATCATGCTTTGGGAGATCCTGCCCAATGCGCGCGGTCCGCTGATCGTCGATGCCTGCCTGCGCATCGGCTACACGACGATCCTGCTCGGAACGCTCGGCTATTTTGGCTTGGGCCTGGCGCCGGAAAGCCCCGACTGGGGTACCGCGATCAAGGATGCCAGCCGGCTGCTGCGTTCCTTCATCCACCCGGCGCTGCCGCCGACGATCGCCCTGATGTCATTCGTGCTGGGGCTGAATCTTCTGGCGGACTCGCTGCGCGAACAGTCGATGAAGGATTGATGGCGAGGGCTCAGGCCCTACCTGCTGGAATAATTTAGGATTGGAGCGACCCATGAACGAGGCAGTTCGAGATCCGGCTCAACCCATCATCGAGATCGAGAACCTCTCGATCTCCTTCTTCACCCGAAAGGGCGAGATCCCGGCTGTGATGGATTTCTCCTGCACGGTCATGCCCGGCGAGGCGATGGGCATCGTCGGCGAATCCGGCTGCGGCAAGTCGACCGTGTCGCTCGGCATCATGCGCGACCTCTCCAACATCGGGAAGATCGTCGGCGGGCGCATCAAGTTCCAAGGCAGGGACATGGGCGAGATGTCCGATGAGGAACTGCGCGCCATCCGCGGCAACAAGATCGCCATGATCTACCAGGAGCCGATGGCGAGCCTCAACCCGGCGATGAAGATCGGCCAGCAGCTGATGGAGGTGCCGCTGATCCACGACAAGGTGTCGAAGGAAGAGGCCTACAACAGAGCGCTGGAGATGGTGCGGGCGGTGAAGCTGCCCGACCCTGAGCGCATGATGCGCTCCTATCCGCACCAGCTTTCCGGCGGCCAGCAGCAGCGCATCGTGATTGCCATGGCGCTGCTGTCGAAACCTGCGCTGCTTCTGCTCGACGAGCCGACCACCGCGCTCGACGTCACCGTCGAGGCCGGCATCGTCGAGCTGGTCAAGGGTCTCGGCGAAAAGTTCGGCACCTCGATGATCTTCGTGTCGCACAATCTCGGCCTGATCCTCGAGACCTGCGACAGGATCACGGTGATGTATTCCGGCGAGGCCGTCGAGACCGGCAAGATCGAGGACGTGTTCGACCGGATGCGCCATCCCTATACGCAAGGGCTGTTCCGCTCGATCCCGCTGCCCGGCGCCGACAAGAACTCGCGGCCGCTGATCTCCATTCCCGGACAGTTGCCGCTGCCGCATGAGCGGCCGAAGGGCTGCAATTTCGGGCCGCGCTGCCACCATTTCGTCGAGGGCGTTTGTAACGCCGCGGAAATCCCGATGGTCCCGGTCGAGGGCCATGAGGGGCATTTCTCGCGTTGCGTGCGCTTCAACGAGATCGACTGGGAGGCGCTGCCGCCCGGCGCCAAGAAGGTCAACGAGAAGGTCGAGCCCGGCGCGCCGGTGCTGAAGATCCAGGACCTCAAGAAATACTACAAAGTCGGCGGCAGCGAGGTGTTCGGCTCCAGCGAAGGCCGCGTCGTCAAGGCCAACGAGACGATCTCGTTCACCGCGCGCGAATCCGAGACGGTGGCGATCGTCGGCGAGTCCGGCTGCGGAAAGTCGACGCTGGCCAAGGTGCTACTGGGCCTCGAAACCGCCAGCTCCGGCACCGTGACTTTGGCCAATAAGGAAATCCAGTCGACAGGTATCGAGAGCCGCGGCGTCGACACCGTGTCGTCGATCCAGATGGTGTTCCAGAACCCGTTCGACACGCTGAACCCGAGCCACACGGTCGGCTCGCAGATCATCCGCACGCTGGAAAAGTTCCATGTCGGCAAGAATGTCGCCGAGCGACGCCAGCGCATGCTGGAGCTGCTCGACCTGGTGAAGCTGCCCAGGGCCTTCGAGACCCGCAAGCCGCGCCAGCTTTCGGGCGGCCAAAAGCAGCGCATCGGCGTGGCTCGCGCTTTTGCCGGCGACGCCAAGGTGGTGGTGGCCGACGAGCCGGTCTCGGCGCTCGACGTCTCGGTGCAGGCAGCGGTGACCGAGCTGTTGATGGACATCCAGCGCAAGAACAAGACGACGATGCTGTTCATCAGCCACGATTTGTCGGTGGTGCGCTACATCGCCGACCGCGTCGTCGTCATGTATCTCGGCTACATCGTCGAGCAGGGCACGACCGACCAGATCTTCTCGCCGCCCTACCATCCCTACACGGAAGCGCTGCTGTCCGCGATCCCGATCGCGGACACCAGCGTGGTCAAGAAGCACATCGTGCTCGAAGGCGACATTCCCTCGGCGATGAACCCGCCGACCGGCTGTCCGTTCCAGACGCGCTGCGGCTACAAGAAGCTGGTGCCGGACAATCTGTGCGAGACGAAGGTGCCGCCGGTGAAGAATCTCGGCGGCGGCCATACGAGCCTGTGCTGGCTTTCGGACGACGTGCTGGCCAAGATGGAGCCGGTCATCAAGTTCGACAAGGAGCACGCGGCGCGTGAGGGCGTGCCGGACGATGCGCTGCAAGGCGAGGGGCCGGGCTTTGCCGGTACGCCGCCGCAGCGTCCGGACGGCAAAAATGCCAGTGCGGAAGCCGACGCGACCGGAGAGGGCGTCGAAGATAACGACGCCGTGCTCAAGGCCCGCCGCCACGAAGTGCGCGACGAGGATTCGGAAACCGGTGTCGCAAGACCGAAGGACACGACAAGGCGGCACTAGACAAGGCGAAGGATCAGGTGCCGCACTGCCGTAGCTGCTCTGCGTAGTCGCGGGCCATCTGGTCGGTGGCGCGCGCGTAGCTTTGGACGCCGGCGTCGCCGCGATTGCCGCGGCCATAGGCGGTCCAGCCGAGATAATAGGCAAGATAGAGATTATAGGTGTCGTTGCGCGCGACACCGAAAGTGTCGGCGGTCTTGGAGTGGTACCAGCCGACGAAATCGATGGCGTCGGCGAAGCGTGTGCGGCGCGCCGCCCAGTTGCCGGTCTCGCTTTGATATTGCGACCAGGTGCCGTCGAGCGCCTGCGAGTAGCCGGTGGCGCTCGAGACGTGTGTCCACGGGATGAAGCCGAGCAGCTTGGTGCGCGGCGGGCGGGCATTGCTCTTGAACCCGGATTCCTTGCGAACCGTGGCCATCAGCACGGGAACGGGAATGCCGTATTTCTGCTCGGTCCGCTCGGCGGCGGACTGCCAGTTGTCGAACCAGCCGTCATTCTGGTCGAAGACGGCGCAGACATTGTTGATATGGCTGGGGGCCGTCGCGCAGGCCGAAAGCGCCAGCAGCACGGAAACAGCGACAATTTTACTAAAATTCGACCTACGCATTGGAAGACGAATAGGCCGAAATCATAAAAGGAGTCTTGCGCGGTTCCTTAACGAGGACGCGGGCAGCGCGAAGAGTCGAGTATCGATATTCCGACTATGTACGTCGCTATCCTTTCCATCGATTTTCAGAAATGCCGCCTAGGCTAAAATCGCGCCGGCAAATGGCGAATTCCTGACAGCTCGCCTGTAATGTCGGCGCTCTGATGTGCGCATGAGCGAACCAAGACGCAAGCGCGGCGCCGAGCGCACCAGCAACCGAGGACCCGTCGCCATCCCGCAACTGCCGCCGAGGCGCGTGGAGAATCCCTATCCGCCGATGGCGCTGTTGTCGGCCGACCAGATCGAGGCGATCCACCAAGCCTCGATGCACATCCTGGAGAATTTCGGCATCGAGGTGATGAGCCCGCGGGCGCTGTCGCTGTTCGAGCGCGCCGGCGCCAAGGTCGATCACGGGTCGATGAATGTGCGCGTCGATCGCGGCATGGTCGAGGAAGCGCTGAGGTCGACGCGCAGCAGCTACACGCTTACCCCACGCAATCCGGCTCGAGCAATCCATCTCGGCGGCAGCACGATCAACTTCACGCTGGTGGCCGGGCCGCCCAACGTGCACGACATGGAGCGCGGCCGCCGCGCCGGCAACATGCCCGACTACCAGGACCTTGTCCGCTTGGCGCAGCATTTCAATTGCATCCATATGCTCGGCAATCAGGTCTGCGCGCCGATCGAGCTGCCGGCGAACACAAGGCACATGGACACCTATTTCGCCAATCTGACGCTGACCGACAAATGTTTTCATGTCTCGGCGATCGGGCGGGGCAGGGCGCTGGACGGCATCGAGATGATGGCGATCGCGCGCGGGCTGACGCTGGATGAGATGGCACTTGACCCCGGCGTCACCACCATCATCTCGGTCAACTCGCCGCGCCGTTTCGACGAGATGATGGCGGAAGGGCTGATGACGATGGCCGAATACGGCCAGTCGGTTGCCGTCACCCCGTTCACGCTGATGGGCGCGATGAGCCCGGTGACGCTGGCCGGCGCGCTGGCGCAGCAGAATGCCGAGGCGCTGTTCGGCATCGTGCTGACGCAACTGGTGCGTTCCGGCGCGCCGGTGATGTATGGCGCCTTCACCTCCAATGTCGACATGAAGTCGGGCGCGCCGGCCTTCGGCACGCCCGAAAACACCAAGGCCAACATCGCTTCCGGGCAATTGGCGCGGCGCTATAACCTGCCCTATCGTACGACGCCCGGCTCGGCCTCCAATGCTGCCGACGCGCAAGGCGCCTATGAGACGATGATGGCGCTGTGGGGCGCGGTGCTCGGCCACGGCAATCTCGTCTACCATGCCGCCGGCTGGCAGGAGGGCGGACTGACGGCCTCGTTCGAAAAGCTCATCATCGATGTCGAGATGATCCAGCACATGATGGAATTTCTGCGGCCGATCGTTGTCGACGAGGCGGAGCTCGCGGTCGAGGCGCTGGGCGCGGTGCCGACAGGGGGCCATTTCTTCGGCGAGCCGCACACGCTGGAGCGATACGCCACCGCCTTCTACCAGCCGATGCTTTCCAACTGGCAGAATTACGAGGCCTGGCAGGAAGCCGGCGCGCTCGACACGACGGCGCGCGCGACCAGGCTGTGGAAGAAGGCGCTGGAGGAATATGTCCAGCCGGCCATGGACCCCGCCGTGCGCGAGGCGCTTGAAGCCTATATGGCGCGCCGCAAGCAAACGATCGGGCAAGGCGAACCGTGAGGGAACGCCTTCCTCCGCAATCATTTCAATCTCTCAACTCACTGAACCAACGAGAAAACCCATGAAGTCGCATGCAAAGGTCGTAGTCATCGGCGGCGGTGTCGTTGGATGCTCGGTGCTGTTCCATCTCGCCCGCCATGGCTGGACCGATGTCGTGCTTCTCGAGCGCGACGAGCTGACGTCCGGCTCGACCTGGCATGCGGCCGGCGGCATGCACACTATCAATGGCGATCCCAACGTCGCCAAGCTGCAGAAATACACGATCTCGCTCTACAAGGAGATCGAGGAGCTTTCGGGCCAGGCGACCGGCGTGCACTTGACCGGCGGCGTGCTGCTGGCCGCGACCGAGGCGCGGCTCGACTGGCTGCGCGGCGTGGTGTCGAAGGGCCGCTATCTCGGCATCGACCTCGAGGTGATCTCGGCCAAGGAGGCGGCGGAACTGATGCCGCTCATCGATCCCAGCCAGTTCGTCGGGGCGGTGCGCAACAAGGAGGACGGCCATCTCGACCCGTCCGGCGTGACGCACGCCTATGCCAAGGCGGCGCGGAAACTGGGCGCTGAGGTCGAGCGCTTCACCAAGGTCGAGGACATCGTGCGCCGTCCCGACGGGTTGTGGCGCGTCATCACCAACAAGGGCGATGTCATTGCCGAGCATCTCGTCAATGCCGGCGGGCTCTGGGCGCGCGAGGTCGGCCGCATGGTGGGGCTGGAGCTGCCGGTGCTGGCCATGGAGCATATGTACCTGATCACCGAGGACATGCCGGAGGTCGCCGACTGGAACAAGAAGACCGGCACCGAGATCATCCACGCGGTCGACTTCGACGGCGAGCTCTATCTGCGCCAGGAGCGCGGCGGCATGCTGATGGGCACTTACGAGAAGGCGAACAAGGTCTGGTCCGAATTCCAGACGCCGTGGAATTTCGGCCATGAGCTGCTGGAGCCGGACATCGACCGCATCGCGCCGTCGCTGGAAGTCGGCTTCCGGCATTTCCCGGCCTTCCAGAAGACCGGCATCAAGCAGATCATCAACGGCCCCTTCACCTTCGCGCCGGACGGCAATCCGCTGGTCGGTCCGGTGCGCGGCCTGCCGGGCTTCTGGGTCGCCTGCGGCGTCATGGCCGGCTTCAGCCAGGGCGGCGGCGTTGGGCTCGCGCTCTCCAACTGGATGATCGAGGGCGATCCGGGCGCCGATATCTGGGCGATGGATGTGGCGCGCTACGGCGACTGGGCGACGATGGCCTATACGAACGCAAAGGTGCGCGAGAATTATTCGCGCCGCTTCTCGATCCGCTTCCCCAATGAGGAACTGCCGGCCGGGCGTCCGCTGAAGACGACGCCCCTCTACGACACGCTAGCCGCCAAGGGCGCGCAATGGGGCGTGTCCTATGGGCTCGAAGTGCCGCTCTGGTATGCGCCGGACGGCGTCAGGGACGAGTTTTCGTGGCGGCGCTCGACCGACTTCGAGCATGTCGCCAAGGAAGTCGCGGCGGTGCGCAACGGCGTCGGCCTGTCGGAGATCTCGAACTTCGCCAAATACAAAGTGACGGGCGATGGCGCGGCTGGATGGCTCGACCGCGTATTCGCCTGCAAGCTGCCCAAGCGCGGCCGCATGACGCTGGCGCCGATGCTGAAGGACGACGGCAGACTGATCGGCGATTTCACCTTGGCCAATATCGACGACGCGGAGTGGTTCATTGCCGGCTCAGGCATCGCCGAGCAATACCACATGCGCTGGTTCGAGGCGCATCTGCCCAAAGATGGCTCGGCGCGGATCGAAGCGCTGGGACAGAAACTCACCGGCCTTGCGATTGCCGGGCCGAAGGCGAGGGAGGTGCTCGCCAAGGTCACTCGCGCCGATGTCTCCAACGCGGGCTTTCCCTTCATGGCGGTCGCAAGGATGGATATCGGCATGGCGCCATGTCTCGTCGGACGCGTCAGCTACACCGGGGATCTCGGCTACGAGATCTGGGTGGCGCCGGAATACCAGCGCGCCGCCTACTGGGCGCTGGTCGAAGCTGGCGAGGAATTCGGCATCGGCCTGTTCGGCTCGCGCGCGCTGAATGCGCTGAGGCTGGAAAAGAACTACGGCTCATGGGCGCGCGAGTACCGGCCGATCTACGGGCCGGTCGAGGCCGGGCTCGACCGCTTCGTCGCCTATGGCAAGGACGCCGATTTCATCGGCAAGGAAGCGGCGCTCGCGGAGCGCCGCGAGGGCGGCAAGCTCAGGTTGCGCGCCTTCATCGTCGATGCCGCTGATGCCGATGTGATCGGCGACGAGGCGATCTGGCATGACGGCTTCGTGCGCGGCTGGGTCACGTCAGGAGGCTACGCGCACAATTCGAAAAAGTCGGTCGCCATGGGCTATGTGCCGAAGGAGATCGCCGACAGACCGGACGGTTTCGAGATCGAGATCCTCGGCCAGCGCCATGCGGCGCGCATCCAGGCGGCGCCGCTGTTCGACGCCAATTTCGAGCGGATGCGCGGCTAGAGCAATTCCAGGAAAACAGCGAAGCGGTTTTCCGTCCGGAATTGCGTCAAAACAAAAAGCCTCCTGGCGCGCATCCTGCCACTCAGGCTCTGGCGCTGTTGCGATTGTCCAGCGCGAAGGCGCCCGAGCCGGCAAAGAACAGATAGAGGAAGACAAAGCAGAACAGGATGGCTGCGTCGCCGCCGTTGTTGGCCGGGAAGAAGTCGCGCGGGAAGTGCGCCATGAAATAGGCGATGGCCATTTCGCCGGCGAGCAGGAAGGCCACCGGGCGGGTGAAGAGACCGAGCACCAAAAGGATGCCGCCGGCGAATTCGAGGATACCTGCAGCCGTCGTCAGGCCGGTGAGGGCGTGCGGCTGGGCGCTGGCGGGAAAGTTGAACAGCTTCTGCGAGCCATGTTCGATGAACTGCAAGGCGGCCATGATGCGCAACATGCCCAGCGCTTGCGGGCGGTACTGGGCAACGGTTTCGAAAAGCTTCATCTAAAACTCCATTCCACCTGCCCAAGCCGGCCATAGATCATCGCCCGCCGATGAGCCACTCACTTCCCCTTGGCTGTCTTTCAACAATCTGTGAGTGCAAATGGTTTCAGCTCTCAGAAAGATTCTCGTCTTAGTTGCATTATTATTCTTATGGTTGTATTAGTTGGCGGATTTATCAACCAATGCGAGCTTCATTGCCATGAGAAAAGTCGTCATTAGCCTAATCGCAATCCTTGCAGGGAACAGCTTCGCCGTAGCCGCGGACGGAGGCTGCGAAGCCTTCAAATGGCCGATTGCTCGCGAGCAGTCCTTGTTCCCAGAGGCGCCGGCAGCCCAATCCGGCGTTGAGCTGACTGTCGGACAAGCCGTGGATTTCTCACTTGAAGCTGCCGACATGGTTAGCTTTGAAGTTCCGCCGCAACGCGCACCGGCTGCAGGGACATTCGGCGCGACGGCCAGTGTGACCGTGCCGCAAGATGCGGAGCTCCAGGTCACCATATCCGACGAAGCCTGGATCGATGTCGTACAGGACGGGCGTTCCGTGAAATCGGCGGGCGTGAGCGGTATCAAAACCTGCCCGGGCATCCGCAAAAGCGTGCGCTTCAAGCTGACCGCCGGTCCGGCCACGTTGCAGTTCAGCGGCGCGAAGAAGCCTAACCTGAAGGTGGCGGTGCTGACGCCGGAATGATCCGGCGCCAGCCAGCCGGTAACTGATCCTAGCGGACCGGCGCCAGCAGGGCGAAATGCGCACCTTGCGGGTCCTGGCACTGGATGATCCACTGGCCGCTCGGCACGTCCATCGGTCCCATGATGACCTTACCGCCATTGTCGGTGACGAGCTTGGCGGCGGCGTCGATGGCGTCGACGTTGAAATAGAACTGCCAGACGGGAACCGGGATCTGTGGGGGCTTGTTCATCATGCCGCCGCCGGATTCGGAGCCGGCGCCGAAGGTTTTATAGGTGCCCATCTCGCCCATGTCGAACTCGCCGGCGCTCGTCCAACCGAACTGGCTGGAATAAAAATCGAAGGCTGCCTTCCAGTCCGACGTGTAGAGCTCATGCCAGCCGACATGGCCGCGCGTGGTTGCCGGCACCGGCGGCTGTTCAGGTTGGTTGGGCTGCAGGAACATGAAGGCCGCACCTTGCGGGTCGGCAACGACGGCGAAGCGGCCGACGCCCGGAATGTCGTCGGGCGCGCGGTGCACAGTGCCGCCGGCATCCTTGAGCGCTTGCGCGGAGGCGTCGACGTCCTTGGTGTAGATGTAACCCAGCCAGGTTGGCGGCATGTCCCTCTTGGCGGGTTCTTCCGGCATGGTCATCAATCCGCCGACGCCCCGCACGGCGGAATTCACTACGATATAGCGGGGCATGCCGGGGGCGTTGTCGAAGGGCTCGGCCTTCCAGCCGACAACGGCGGTGTAAAAGGCCTCGGCGGCGTCGAGATCAGTGGTCATCAGTTCGTACCAGAAGAAAGGTTGCGGGGATTTCGGCATGGTCGGTCTCCTCACCGGTTCAGGCAGCGATCGCGGTTTGATCCATCCTAGGACGATCCTGGCGACAGAAATCCGACATGGGCCGAAAATCCCGGTCGGCAAGGCGCTTTGCTCCTGATCTTGCATAGCCCACTCTTTTCGACTTTGCTGCCGGCAGAGAGGGGTTTGCCTTCCATGCGCCAGATGTCGCTCACGCCCGAGCTTGTGGCTCTTTGCCATCGCGAGGAGATTGATCCCGGACCGAGCGGGGAGTGGACGCAGCTCAGCGACGACGATTTCGGCGCGCTCGGCAGGCGTCTTGCCGGCGAAGCCGATGAGGGACCGCTTTGGGTGTTCGCCTATGGCTCGCTGATCTGGAAGCCGGCCTTCGAGTCCGTCGAGCAGCAGCGCGCTTCGGCGCATGGCTGGCATCGCTCTTTCTGCCTAGATCTCGTGCGCTGGAGAGGCAGCGCTGAGCAGCCCGGACTGATGATGGCGCTTGAACGCGGTGGGCGCTGCGACGGCGTCATCTACCGCCTGCCGGATGGCGAAAAGCCGGCCCAGATCGAGAGGCTGCTGCGACGCGAGATCGACGACCACGAAGCCGTTTCCTCCGTCAGGTGGGTTCCGGTGCGGACGGCGCAAGGCCGGGTGCGGGCGCTGGGCTTCTGGGTCGGTGTGACCGGCAGGGGGACGTCGCTCGGGCAGCCGCTGGAGAAGGTGGCTTGGGTGCTGGCGCGCGCGTGCGGCCATGTCGGCTCGGGTGCTGAATATCTCTACAACACCGTCAACCATCTCGAGACCTTCGGCATCCATGACCGCAATCTGTGGCGGCTGCAGGAATTGGTGGCGGAGGAAATCCGGTCGATCCATGGCCACAGTGTCACAAATCATGACGCGGTAGAGATCACTGAGGCGGCTATAACATGACAACGCTTGTCATGTTTTTACTCAACCTTTTCAGAGGTTTGGCGGAAAATTGACCAATTGATAAAAAAATAAAACGTGCTAGCCTTCCCCAAAACGACAACAAGGGGAACTGGAATGGCGACTGGTCATTTCATCGAAGGCATTGCCGGCGGCCGGCTGTCTTCCGAGCAATATGCCGATAATTTTTCCGACCTGCACCCACCGCTCGATCATCACGAGGCGCTGGTCGAATCCGACCGCTGCTATTTCTGCTACGACGCGCCCTGCATGAATGCATGCCCGACGTCGATCGACATCCCACTGTTCATTCGCCAGATCGCGACCGGCAATCCGCTGGGCTCGGCCAAGACCATCTTCGACCAGAACATCCTCGGCGGCATGTGCGCCCGTGTCTGCCCGACCGAGACGCTGTGCGAAGAAGTCTGCGTGCGCGAAGTGGCCGAAGGCAAGCCGGTGCAGATCGGCCGGTTGCAGCGCTACGCCACCGATGTTGCCATGGGCGAGGGCAAGCAGTTCTACAAGCGCGCCGAGCCGACCGGGAAAAGCATCGCCGTGGTCGGCGCCGGGCCGGCCGGACTGGCGGCGGCGCATCGCCTTGCCCGCCATGGCCATGAGGTGACGATCCTGGAGGCGCGGCCGAAGGCCGGCGGCCTCAATGAATATGGCATTGCCGCCTATAAGAGCGTCGACGATTTCGCCCAGGCTGAGGTCGACTATGTCACCGCGATCGGCGGCATCGACATCCAGAACGGCAAGGCGCTCGGCCGCGACTTCCAGTTGGCCGACCTGATGCGCAACTATGATGCGGTGTTCCTCGGTCTCGGCCTTGGCGGCGTCAATGCATTGCGCGCCGAGGGCGAAGACGCCGACGGTGTCGCCAACGCGGTCGAATTCATCGCCGAGCTTCGCCAGGCAAGCGACCTCTCCAGCCTGCCGGTCGGCCGGCGCGTCGTCGTCATCGGCGGCGGCATGACGGCGGTCGATGCCGCGGTGCAGTCGAAGCTGCTCGGCGCGGAAGAGGTGACCATCTGCTACCGGCGCGGCCAGGAGCATATGAACGCTTCCGGCTTCGAGCAGGATCTGGCCGCCGCCAACGGCGTTACCATCCGCCACTGGCTGCAGCCCAAGCGCGTCATTGCCGAGAACGGCAAGGTGTCGGCGATCGAGCTCGAATACACCGCGATGAGCGGCGACAAGCTCGTCGGCACCGGCGAAAGGCTCACGCTCGTCGCCGACCAGGTGTTCAAGGCGATCGGCCAGAGTTTTGTGCCGGCGCATCTCAACGGCAGCGCGGAGGCGATCGAGCTCGAAGGCGGCCGCATCAAGGTAGATGCCGAAGGCCGCACCTCGCTGGCGAAAGTCTGGGCGGGCGGCGATTGCATCTTCGGCGGCGACGACTTGACCGTATCGGCGGTGGCGCAAGGGCGCGACGCGGCCGAGAGCATCCACCGGGCACTGACCTCTAATGGGAGGGCATGAGCATGGCAGACATCCGCAACAATTTCATCGGCATCAAGTCGCCCAATCCGTTCTGGCTGGCCTCTGCGCCGCCGACCGACAAGGCCTATAATGTCGAGCGCGCCTTCAAGGCGGGCTGGGGCGGCGTGGTGTGGAAGACGCTGGGCGAAGAGGGCCCGCCGGTCGTCAACGTCAACGGTCCGCGTTATGGCGCGATCTGGGGTGCCGACCGCCGGCTGCTTGGCTTGAACAACATCGAGCTGATCACCGACCGCGACCTGCAGACCAACCTGCGCGAGATGAAGCAGGTCAAGATGAACTGGCCGGACCGGGCGCTCATCGCCTCGATCATGGTGCCTTGCGTGGAGGAGAACTGGAAGGCGATCCTGCCGCTGGTCGAGGAGACCGGCGCCGACGGCATCGAGCTCAATTTCGGATGCCCGCATGGCATGAGCGAGCGCGGCATGGGCTCGGCGGTCGGCCAGGTGCCGGAATATATCGAGATGGTGGTGCGCTGGTGCAAGCAGTACACGCGCATGCCCGTCATCACCAAGCTGACGCCCAACATCACCGACATCCGCAAGCCCGCGCGAGCCGCGCATGCCGGCGGCACGGACGCGGTATCGCTGATCAACACGATCAACTCGATCACCGGCGTCGATCTCGATAGCTTCGCGCCGCAGCCGACCATCGACGGCAAGGGCTCGCATGGCGGCTATTGCGGCCCGGCGGTGAAGCCTATCGCGATGAACATGGTGGCCGAGATCGCGCGCGATCCGGAGACGCACGGCCTGCCGATCTCCGGCATCGGCGGCATCACCACCTGGCGGGATGCCGCCGAGTTCATGGCGCTCGGCGCCGGCAATGTGCAGGTCTGCACGGCGGCGATGACCTACGGCTTCAAGATCGTGCAGGAGATGATCGCCGGCCTGGAGAACTGGATGGACGAGAAGGGCCACGTCTCGCTCTCCGACATCATCGGTCGCGCCACACCCAACGTCACCGACTGGCAGTATCTCAACCTCAACTATGTCGCCAAGGCGCATATCGACCAGGACGCCTGCATAAAATGCGGCCGCTGCCACATCGCCTGCGAGGACACCTCGCACCAGGCGATCACCAGCATGGTCGACGGCGTGAGGCATTTCGAGGTTATCGAGGCCGAATGCGTCGGCTGCAATCTGTGCGTCAATGTCTGCCCGGTCGAGGGCTGCATCACCATGGAGCCGCTGGCCGCCGGCGTGCTGGATCAGCGCACCGGCAAGCCGGTATCGCCGATCTATGCCAACTGGACGACGCACCCCAACAATCCGATGGCCAAGGTGGCTGCGGAGTAGGGTTGCCTTCGCAGGATTTAGGTTCCTCGCCCCACGACAGTGGGGAGAGGTGGCCCGGCGAAGCCGGGACGGAGAGGGGCCTTCGGCTGGACGCCGCGGAGGGCCTGATTGCTTGTTCCCTGCGCCTCTTCCTTGACCGGCTCTGACTTCGCAGAGGGTGTCCCCCTCTCCGTCCCGGCTTCGCCGGGCCACCTCTCCCCCGCTTTGCGGGGTGCGAGGAACCCAGGTCCTGCGAAGCGCCGTTCTCTCACATTGCTTTGATGAATTGGCAGGGCAATTTGTATTTTCCTATTGCAGATAAAAACTATCCACGATAAGTTATATCCACGAATTGGAGATCGGTAGGATGAAACTGGGCGATGGCGTTGAGGCGGCCATCCACTGCGCGGCGACGCTGGCCAGCGTGGACGGCAACAGCACCATGCCGGGTGCGGCGCTGGCGGAGTGTTTCGGCCTCTCGCCGAGCTATCTGCTGAAGCATCTCAATCAGCTAACCGCGGCGCATATTCTTGAATCGGTGCCGGGACCCGCGGGCGGCTACAGGCTGGCGCGGGCAGCGGAACGTATCACGCTGCTCGATATCGTGCTGGCCGTCGAGGGCAGGGAGCCTGCCTTCCGCTGCGGCGAAATCCGCCAGCGCGGCCCGGTCAAGATCGACGCCTCGGCCTATGTCAAACCCTGCGGCATCAATGCCGCGATGCTCAAGGCCGAGCGCGCCTATCGGACAGCGCTTGCCGACGTAAAGCTGTCCGACATCGTGGCGGAGTATGCAGCCGAAGGCGATCCGCGATCCTATGCCGCGAGCTGCGCCTTCGTCGAGCGCCACCAGCGGCCGCAGAAATCCGCTTCATCCAAGCAGACTTAAACCCCTAACCCGCCCAAAAAACTGGAAGGAAAGACGATGAAACAGAGATTGCAGTTCTTTGCCAAGGCCCCCGAGATCATGAAGGCGGTGTCGGCGCTCAACAAGGCCGTCGACGAATGCGGGCTTGAAGTGAGCCTGCTGCACCTGATCAAGCTCCGCGCCTCGCAGATCAATGGCTGCTCATACTGCGTCGAGATGCATAGCCGCGAGGCGAGGCGCGACGGCGAGACCGAGACCCGGCTCTATCTCGTCGCTGCCTGGAAGGAATCGCCGCTGTTTTCCGAGCGCGAGCGTGCCGCCCTCGCATGGACCGAGGCCGTCACGCTGATCGCTGACAATGGCGTGTCGGACGAACTCTACGCCAGCGCGCTCGCGCATTTCTCGGAAGAGGAGCTGGTCAAGCTCTCCGTCGCGCTCGGCATGATCAACACTTGGAACCGGCTGTGCGTTCCATTCCATGCCATTCATCCAATGCCGGCCGCCAAGGCCGCCTGATTTATCTAGCGGCAGCGTGGGCCTGTGACGGGCCCACGCTTTTTTCATTTTCAGGATCAACGACATGTTTGAGAATCTTGAGAGCGAGATTCTAATCATCGCACGGCTTCTGCTTGGCGGCGCTTTCGTCTTTGCTGGACTGCGCAACATCCAGAACAGAAAGCTGGTCGCTTCGTTGATGGCCGCGCGTGGTGTCCCGCAGGCCGGGCTCGCTTTGTGGCTCGGCATCGTGCTGCAGGTCGCGGCTGGGGCACTGGTGATCGCCGGCCTATGGACCGCGCCAGCGGCGGCGGCCCTGATCCTTTTCCTCATCGTCGCGACGCCGATGTTCCACAATTTCTGGGATCATCAGGGTGCCGATCGCGCTGTCCGTATCAACGGTGTCGTCAGCAATGCCGCGCTGGGCGGAGGCTTCCTGGCGCTGATCGCGCATTCGCTTTGACGGCCATGGCTAGGCCGCGAACCTCAAGCCGCCGTCGCAGGTCAGCACCTGGCCGGTCATGAAGCCGTTGGAGACCAGAAAGGCGATCGCCTCGGCGACATCCTCGGCGCGGCCGATGCGGCCGACCGGCGTCTTGCCGGCATATTCGGCAAACACCGCCTGCCGCTGATCGTCCGGCAGGAAATCCCACCAGGGCGTGTCGATGACGCCGGGGGCCACGACGTTGACGCGCAGCGGCTTCAGCTCGACAGCGAGAATCGGCGCGACGGTCAAGAGCATGCCGTTGATGGCGCCGATGCCGGCGATGCCGGGCGCCGCGATCTGCGCCGAGACAGCCGAGATGAAGGTGACCGATCCGGTCTTGTTCAGGGTCGGCAGGGCTGCCTGCAGACAGGACAATTGCGGCCGGATCTTCTCGTCGACGCCGCTGCCGATATCGGCGAGGTCCAGCGTCGCGAACGGTCCCAGCCCCTTGCCGCCGCTCGCGGCGAGAACCAGGTGATCGAACGGCCCGAGGTCTTTGAAAAACCGCTGCACCTCATCAGGATTGCCGGCATCGAACGCAGCCTTGTCGGCTGAGCCGCCCAGGCTCTTCCACGCAGCCTTGAGTTTTTCCTCATTGCGGCCGGTGATCGTGACTTTCATGGCGGGGCTGACCAGCTTTTTGGCCGTCGCGAGGCCGATGCCGGATGAGCCGCCAATGATGACGCAATGTTCGATGGTCTCGCTCATGGGTGTTGTTCCTTGGATGTTGCAGAAGATTGTCCGGTCAATTCGAGGCTCAGCGCCCGCAGCCGGCGACGCGCCTTTTCGTCATAGGCCTGCGCATCGGCGCGCGATTCCCGCTGGCCGTCGAAATAGCGGCCGCTGCGCCCTTCGAGCGCCGGCGAGGTCGCGAGGTTGAGGATGGCGTCGGCGCCGGTTTCCACCGAGTTCCATGGCGTGACGCCCGCCTGCCGGACCATCGTGGTGTCCATGTAGCTTGCCGGGTGCAAGGCATTGACGGTGATGCCGGTGCCCTCGAGCTGCTGAGCCAGATCGACGGTGAACAGGATCTGCGCCAGCTTGCTCTGGCAGTAGGCGCGCACGCCGCTATAGCCATGCACCAGCATGACGTCGTCGAAATCGATCGCCTGCTGGCCGGCCGAGGCGACGTTGACGATGCGCGCCGGCGCGCTTGCCTTGAGAAGGGGCAGAAGCTGGGACGTCAGCAGGAAGCCGGCGAGATAGTTGACGGCGAAGCGCAGCTCGTAGCCGTCGGCACTGGCCTGCCGCTTGGCGCCCTGGCCGCCGGTGCCGACGCCGGCATTGTTGATCAGGATGTCGAGCCGGTCGGTCCTTGCGCGCACGGCTTCGGCGAGGCGGCGTACTTCGGCAAGCGAAGCGAGGTCGGCGGCGAGGAATTCCGCCTTGCCGCCCTTGGCCTCGATCGCGGCGACCGTCGCCTTGCCGCGGCCTGCGTCGCGGCCATGCACCAGCACGCGAGCTCCGGCGGCGCCGAGCCTCTCGGCGACCACGCGGCCGACGCCGTCGGTCGAGCCGGTGACGAGAATGGTTTTGTCCTTGAGTTCCATGTCCAGAGCCTCCTTGCGCTGCTCTGAACGACAAGATGGGACACCGCTCGCGTCCCAAACAGTTCAAACTTTATCCTGGTATCAGTACTGCTATAATAGCTCGCATGGATGCCATCGCTCATTCCCCCGAAGATCACCGCCGGCGCGAGCTTGGCGCCTTCCTGCGTTCGCGGCGGGAGCGGCTCTCACCTGATGCCGCCGGCATCGCTAGCGGCGCGCGGCGGCGCACGCCGGGCTTAAGGCGCGAGGAAGTGGCGATGATCGCCGGCGTCGGCACGACCTGGTACACCTGGCTGGAGCAGGGCAGGGACGTGCGGCCCTCGGTCGAGGTGCTGTCGGCGCTTTGCCAGGCACTTAGGCTCGACGGCGCCGAGCAGCGGCATCTGTTCACGCTCGCCGGCCGCCAGCAGCCGGAGCGGCGGCGCATCGTTCAGGGCAAGGTCGAAGGCCCCTTGCTGCACATGCTGCAGAGCTTGGTGCTGCAGCCCGCCTATGTCGTCGGCCCGCGCTGGGACGTGCTGGCCTGGAATGACGCAGCGGTCGCCATCTTCGGCGATTACGGCCAGCTGGATGGCGATGCCCGCAACATCCTCCACGGCGTCTTTACCGATCCGCACCGGCGGCACCTTTTGGTGGACTGGGAGCAACTGGCGCGCGCAACCCTTGCCGCCTTCCGTGCCGAGAGCGCGAAATACACCGGCGATCCGGATTTCGAGCGGCTGATCGCGCTGATGATGCGCTCGAGCCCCGAGTTCCGCGAGTGGTGGCCGCAGCGCGATGTCGTGCACAGGCTTTCCGGCTTGAAGCACCTGCGCCATCCGATCGCCGGCGCGATGACGTTCGAGCATATGAGCCTGTCGATTGACGATGGTTCTGATATGAGATTGATCGTCTACACGCCGCTGGCGGAGCAGAATTCGGTTGCAAAGCTGCGGAAGCTGCTCGACGACCTTCCAACCGAACGGCGCAGCGCCTGAGGGTGTTGGCAGCGGCCTCTCAACTTCGTCATCCACGGGCGAAGCGGGCGCGCAGACCCGAGGATCCATTCCGTTACCTCAGTCGTGGGGTGCCGCGGATTACCGTAGCGGCGCGTTTAAGTCACGGAATGGATCCTCGGGTCTGCGCTGCGTCGCTACGCTCCTTGCTCCGCCCGTGGATGACGAAGCTGAGAGGCTTCGGCCAATGTCCAAGGGCAGTGATGGCCAAACGGTCGTAAGCTATTGCAGTCCGTCGGGTCGTTATGACGATGCGCTATCCCTTCGGCTTCAGCCCATCCAGGAACAACTGCTCCAGAAACCGCGCCGCGTCCTCGAAGCGGCCGTCGCCGCCGCGGTCGGCGCCGAGCACGGCGCGGACCTGGACATCGAAATCGGCATAATGCTGCGTCGTCGCCCAGATCGAGAAGATCAGGTGCCAGGGATCGGTGCGGGCGATTTTGCCGGCGCGCATCCAGCCCTTGATGACGGCGGCTTTCTCGTCGACCAGCGTCTTCAACTCGCCCTCCAGCATCGGCTTGATGCGTGGCGCACCCTGCAGGATCTCGTTGGCGAAGAGCCGGCTTTCACGCGGGAAGTCGCGTGCCATCTCCAGCTTCCTGCGGATATAGCTCCTGAGTTCCGTCAGCGGGTCGCCGACGTCGTCCAGCTCGCGCAGGGGCGCGAGCCAGGTGTCGAGCAGGCGCTGCATCAATGTCTCGTGAATGTCTTCCTTGCGGCGGAAGTAATAGAGAAGGTTCGGCTTCGACATTCCGGCGGCTTCAGCGATCTGGTCGATGGTCGAACCGCGAAACCCGTTGGCAGAGAAGACTTCGAGCGCCGCTTCGAGGATGAGCTCGCGCTTTTCCTGCTGGATGCGGGTGCGGCGGGGAGCGGAGCCTTCCATCGTGTCCGTCATCCTTGCAGGTCGCCGCGCCGACCATCTGGACCAATTCTCTGGACCAGTTTTTCCTTGGGCTGTGGAGCGCGCTTTTTATGCGGCATTTCCGCTAGTAGTCCTTTGACCGCCGCAAGGCGGCGCTAACGTTTGTCCAACCGGTCAAAAATTTGCGTAGCATGAAAACGCAGCAAAGACCAAGCGTTGGCCGCACCGAAACAGGTTACAAGGGGAAGTCCTGGTCATGTCCAACCGGCTGAAAGTCACGCCGAACGATCTCAGCGCATTCTGGATGCCGTTCACGGCAAACCGTCAGTTCAAGCAGGCGCCGCGCATGTTCGTGTCCGCCAAGGACATGCACTACACCACCAGCGACGGCCGCAAGGTGCTCGACGGCACCGCGGGCCTGTGGTGCGTGAACGCCGGCCATTGCCGGCCGAAGATCACCGAGGCGATCCAGCATCAGGCGGCCGAGCTCGACTATGCGCCGGCTTTCCAGATGGGCCATCCCATTGTCTTCGAGCTGGCGAACCGGCTGGTCGATATCGCGCCGAAGGGCATGGACCATGTCTTCTTCACCAATTCGGGTTCGGAATCGGTGGAGACCGCGCTGAAGATGGCGATCGCCTATCACCGTGTCAGGGGCGAGGGCTCGCGCACCCGTCTGATCGGCCGCGAGCGCGGCTATCACGGCGTCAATTTCGGCGGCATCTCGGTCGGCGGCATCGTCTCGAACCGCAAGATGTTCGGCACGCTGCTCGGCGGCGTCGACCATCTGCCGCACACGCACCTGCCGGAGAAGAACGCCTTCTCGAAGGGCGTGCCGGAGCATGGCGCGGAATTAGCGAACGATCTCGAGCGGCTGATCGCGCTGCATGACGCTTCGACCATCGCGGCCGTCATCGTCGAGCCGGTCGCCGGCTCCACCGGCGTCATCCTGCCGCCGAAGGGCTATCTGCAGAAGCTTCGGGAAATCTGCACGAAGCACGGCATAGTGTTGATTTTCGATGAAGTGATCACCGGCTTCGGCCGCCTCGGCGCGCCGTTCGCGGCGGACTATTTCGGCGTCACGCCGGATATCATGACCACCGCCAAGGGTGTTTCCAACGGCGTCATCCCGATGGGCGCGGTGTTCGTCAAGAAGGAGATCCACGACGCCTTCATGACCGGCCCGGAACACATGATCGAGTTCTTCCACGGCTACACCTATTCGGGCAATCCGATCGCCTGCGCCGCGGCGCTCGGCACGCTGGACACCTACAAGGAAGAGGGTCTTTTGACCCGCGGCGAGGAACTGGCGCCTTACTGGGAGGACGCGCTGCATTCGCTGAAGGGCGAACCGCATGTCATCGACATCCGCAACATCGGCCTGATCGGCGCGATCGAGCTGGCGCCGATCGCCGGCAGCCCGACCAAGCGGGCGTTCTCGGCCTTCGTCAAGGCTTTCGAGCGCGGCGCGCTGATCCGCACCACCGGTGACATCATCGCGCTGTCGCCGCCGCTGATCATCACCAAGGGCCAGATCAACGAGCTGATCGACCATGTCCGCGATGTGCTGAGGTCGATCGACTGACAAGCAGGGACGGACCTCCTTCCCGTCGAGGGGAGGGTGTCCGTGAAGCGGCTGGGCGAGGTCGGCTAAGAAGTGCCGACCTCGATGGTCGCGCAATTCAGGCGGGCTGCGCGCCGATGCCGGTCAGGATCACCCGCTTGATGTTTTCCTTGGCTTCCCGCCATTGCCGGTCGGAGAGCGGCTTGCCGCCGTTCAGCGTCTCGATCTGGTGGCCGAAATCGGCGTAATGCTGGGTCGTGGCCCAGAGCATGTAGAGGAGATGGCGTGGATCCACCGGGTCCATCTTGCCCTCTTCGATCCAGCGCTTGATGATCGCGACGCGGCCGTCGGTCCATTCGCGCAGGGTCGATTCCATATAGTCCTGCAGCACCGGCGCGCCGTGCATCACTTCCGAGGCCCAGACCTTCGAGCCATCCGGATGGCGGCGCGATATTTCCATCTTGGCGTCGATATAGGCGCTGATGCCGTCTATCGGCCCGCGCGCGACATCGAAGCAATTGGCGGCCTGCAGCCAGATCTCGAAGATGTTCTGGACGACGGACCGGTAAAGTTCTTCCTTTGTGGCGAAGTAATAGTGGAGATTTGCCTTTGGCAGCCCCGCCAGATCGGCGATCAGCTGCATCGTGGCGCCGCCGAATCCGGCCTCCGCAAACACCTTTTCGGCGGCGAGCAGAATGGCCTTTTCATTCTCCCGCCTTATGTCCTGGCGCCGCATCGGACGGGTGGATTCGGTCATGTCTCCCCCAAGATTCTCGTTGACCGCTTGGTCAGCTTGTGTAGTCTGAAAGCTGACCATACGGTCAGGATGCAAACCACTCAAGGGGCGACAAGACCCCTGGTGAAAATGGGAACCGCAAATGGCCGCACCCGGCGAAAATCTGCGAATCAATTCAGACCGTTTGTGGGACTCCCTGATGGAGATGGCGAAGATCGGCCCCGGCATCGCCGGCGGCAACAATCGCCAGACGCTCACCGATTCCGACAAGGAGGGCCGCGCGCTTTTCAAGTCCTGGTGCGATGCGGCCGGGCTCTCGATGGGTGTCGACCAGATGGGCACCATGTTCATGACGCGCGCCGGCACCGATCCGGACGCGCTGCCGGTCTATGTCGGCTCCCACCTCGATACCCAGCCCACCGGCGGCAAATATGACGGTGTGCTCGGCGTGCTCTCGGGCCTCGAGGTTGTGCGTTCGCTCAACGATCTCGGCATCAAGACGAAGCATCCGATCGTCGTCACCAACTGGACGAATGAGGAGGGCGCGCGCTTCGCCCCGGCCATGCTTGCCTCCGGCGTGTTTGCTGGCGTGCATACACAGGACTACGCCTATGCCCGCAAGGATCTGGACGGCCTGACCTTCGGCGACGAGCTGAAACGGATCGGCTGGGTCGGCGACGAGAAGGTCGGCGCCCGCAAGATGCATGCCTATTTCGAGTACCACATCGAGCAGGGACCGATCCTGGAGGCGCAGAACAAGCAGATCGGCGTGGTGACGCACTGCCAGGGCCTGTGGTGGCTGGAATTCACGCTGACCGGCAAGGAGGCGCATACCGGTTCGACGCCGATGAACATGCGCGTCAATGCCGGCCTCGCCATGGCCCGCATCCTGGAGATGGTGCAGACGGTGGCCATGGAGAACCAGCCGGGCGCCGTCGGCGGCGTCGGACAGGTGAAGTTTTCGCCCAATTCGCGCAACGTTCTGCCTGGTACTGTCGTCTTCACAGTCGACATCCGCTCGCCGGATCAGGCGAAGCTCGACGGCATGCGCGCCCGCATCGAGAAGGAAGCGCCGAAGATCTGCGAGGCGCTCGGCGTCAAATGTTCGGTCGAGGCGGTCGGCCATTTCGATCCGATAACCTTCGACCCGACGCTGGTCGGTCGCGTGCGCACCGCCGCCGAAAAGCTGGGCTACAGCCACATGAACATCATCTCGGGCGCCGGCCACGATGCCTGCTGGGCGGCCAAGGTCGCGCCCGCGACCATGGTCATGTGCCCCTGCGTGGGCGGTCTCAGCCACAACGAGGCCGAGGAAATCTCCAAGGAATGGGCGGCGGCGGGCGCCGACGTGCTGTTCCACGCGGTGGTGGAGACTGCGGGAATCGTCGAATGACCGGCTAGACCAATCACCTCGCAACGCCGCTCGCAAAGAAGCGCGAAAGAACAGGGGAACAGATATGACCAAAGTCATCCGCAACGGCACCATCGTGACGGCCGACCGCACGTGGAAGGCCGACGTGCTGATGCAGCACGGCAAGATCGTCGCCATCGGCTCCAACCTGCATGGCGACCATGAGTTCGACGCCACCGGCTGCTACGTCATGCCGGGCGGCATCGATCCGCATACGCATCTCGAGATGCCCTTCATGGGCACCTATTCGGCCGACGATTTCGAATCCGGCACGCGCGCGGCACTGTCCGGCGGCACGACAATGGTGGTCGATTTCTGCCTGCCGGCGCCGCAGCAGTCGCTTTTGGAAGCGCTGCAGATGTGGGACAACAAGACCTCGAAGGCGTCGTGCGACTATTCCTTCCACATGGCGATCACCTGGTGGGGCAAGCAGGTGTTCGACGAGATGGCGACGGTGGTCGACAGAGGCATTACCTCGTTCAAGCACTTCATGGCCTACAAGGGCGCGCTGATGGTCGATGACGACGAGATGTACGCGTCGTTCCAGCGCTGCGCCGATCTCGGCGCGCTGCCGCTGGTGCATGCCGAGAATGGCGATGTGGTCGCGGCACTGTCGCAAAAACTTTTGGCCGCCGGCAACAACGGCCCCGAGGGGCACGCTTATTCGCGTCCGCCGGAAGTGGAAGGCGAGGCGACAAACCGCGCCATCATGATCGCCGACATGGCCGGCGTGCCGCTCTATGTCGTGCATGTCTCCTGCGAGCAGAGCCACGAGGCGATCCGCCGCGCCCGGCAGAAGGGCATGCGCGTGTTCGGTGAGCCGCTGATCCAGCACCTGACGCTCGACGAGACCGAATATTTCAACAAGGACTGGGACCATGCTGCGCGCCGCGTTATGAGCCCGCCCTTCCGCAGCAAGTGGCATCAGGATTCGCTCTGGGCAGGTCTGCAGGCCGGCTCGCTGCAGGTTGTGGCGACCGACCACTGCTCCTTCACCACCAAGCAGAAACGCAACGGCATCGGCGACTTCACCAAGATCCCGAACGGCACCGGAGGGCTCGAGGACCGCTTGCCGGTTCTGTGGACCACTGGCGTCAACACGGGGCGGCTGACGATGAACGAGTTCGTCGCGGTGACCTCGACCAATATCGCCAAGATCCTGAACATGTATCCGAAGAAGGGCGCGATCGTCGAAGGCGCCGACGCCGACATCATCGTGTGGGACCCGAAGCGCAAGAAGACGATCACGGCCAAGAAGCAGCAGTCGGTGATCGACTACAATGTCTTCGAAGGTTTCGCGGTGACCGGGCTGCCGCGCTTCGTCTTCTCGCGCGGCGAATTGTCGATCGAAGAAGCCGACGTGAAGGCCAAGGCCGGCCATGGCGAGTTCGTCGCGCGTGAGCCGAACGCCGCGGTCAACCGGGCGCTGTCGACCTGGAAGGAGATTTCCGCGCCACGCAAGGTGGAGCGTACCGGCATTCCGGCCACCGGGGTCTGACCATGCGGGCGCTTCATCTTGCGATCGCGGCGGCCGCGGTACTGGCTGCCAGCCAGGCGCCGGCGGCGGGTATAGACCTCAGCAAGCCCTATGGCGACAAATATGGCTGCATCAACAAAAACGGTCAGGAGGTCGCCGCCGACAAGATGCTGCTCCTCACCGACAAGGAATTGATCACGGCGGCCAGCGCTTGCACCTTCAGCGACAAGCAGGCTCAGGCCGACGGATCGCTGGTGGTGACGGCAAAATGCGAGGCGGAAGGCGAAGAGGGACAGGCGCCGACCAAGTTCACCATCAAGCGCAGCGCGAAGAATGCGAAGAAGCTGGTGGTGGCCGACGAGGACGGCAATGTGATGGGCGAAGTCTCCCGGTGCAAATGACGGCGAGAGATCTTTCCTCCATCTCAGGCGACCAGGCCATCCAGTTCCGGCAGCAGGACGACGCTTTCCTGCTCGTTGGGATCGGTGCGGGCGATGACCGCCGAGGACGGCGCCCCGCTCAGATTGGCCGGCAGATGCGGCACGCCGGCTGGAATGTAGAACAGGTCGCCGGCCTTGACGACGATGTGGTGCTCGAGCCGGTCGCCATACCAGGTGTGGACTTCGCCCGAGAGCACATAGATGGCCGTCTCGTGGCTTTCATGCATGTGCGCCTTGGCGCGGGCGCCGGGCGGCATGGTGAGAAGATGCATACAGATGCCGGAGGAGCCGACGGTCTCGGCGGCGATGCCGGCGAAATAGCTCAGTCCCTGCTTGCCCTGATAGGTGCTTTCGGGACGAACGAGATGACAGGTGGGTTTAGGCGACATCGGCAAGGCTCCGGGCGGCGTCGATCGGGTGGGACAGGACGAGTGGAAAGCAACGCTATCATAAAATCAACCGTATTGCGGACGGCGCGGCAGCGGCTGCGAAAGGCAGGCTGCAGCCAATGACCGAACAGCCGCCAGCCGTCGTTTCGGCAAGCAAGCTCGGCCTCACCTTCCAGACCAATGACGGTCCGGTGCAGGCGCTCTCCAATGTCGACCTGACTATCGGCAAGGGCGAATTCGTCTCTTTCATCGGCCCGTCCGGCTGCGGCAAGACAACCTTGCTGCGCGTTATCGCCGACCTGGAAAGGGCGACATCCGGAACGATCTCCGTCAACGGCATGACGCCGGAGCAGGCGCGCGAGAAGCGCGCCTACGGCTATGTCTTCCAGGCGGCGGCCCTGTTCCCGTGGCGCACCATCGAGCGCAATGTGGGATTGCCGCTGGAGATCATCGGCCTTTCCCAGCCCGAGCAGGCAGAGCGCATCAAGCGCACGCTGGCCCTGGTCAATCTTTCTGGCTTCGAGAAGAAATATCCCTGGCAGCTTTCCGGCGGCATGCAGCAGCGCGCCTCGATCGCGCGCGCGCTCGCCTTCGATGCGGACCTTTTGTTGATGGACGAGCCGTTCGGTGCGCTGGACGAGATCGTGCGCGATCATCTGAACGAGCAGCTTCTCGACCTCTGGGCGCGGACCAACAAGACGATCTGCTTCGTCACCCATTCGATCCCCGAGGCGGTGTATCTGTCGACGCGCATCGTGGTGATGTCGCCGCGTCCCGGCCGCGTCACCGACATCATCGAATCGACGCTGCCGAAGGAGCGGCCGCTCGACATCCGCGAGACGCCGGAGTTTTTGGCGATCGCCGCGCGGGTGCGCGATGGGCTGAGGGCTGGGCACAGCTATGATGATTGAGGGGAGGGCGAATGATTGCGGACGAGGCCGCCACGCCTTCATCATCCTAGGGCGGAGCGACGCGAAGCGGAGCGCAGACCCTAGGATCCATGCCGTGACGCCGGCCGAAGGGCCCAAACGGAGCAGAATGGTCGCTAACCGCCGCAGAACGCAGGGAGTCTTATTCTGGACCGATGCGGATCGTCCAGGTAACGGCATGGATCCTAGGGTCTGCGCTGCGTCGCTTCGCTCCTTGCTCCGCCCTAGGATGACGAAGAGCGGGTGCGCCACGGCACCCCAGTCCAAGCTGCTCGGCCTTCGCTTCGCTCCGGCCACCCTCTCCCCGCAGGGGAGAGGAGAAGGGCGGCGCTAGATGGACACCTTCCGCTCGAAAATCATTCCCGTCACCACCATCCTCGCCGGCGTGGTGGTGCTCTGGTACGTCTTTGCCGTCATCCTAAACGCGCCGTTCCAGCGCGATCTCGATCAGCGAGGCAATGAGGCGCCCGGCGCGGTCGAGTTCATCGGCAAGACGCTGTCGCAGCCGAAGCCGACGCTGCCGGCGCCGCATCAGGTGGCGGTGAATTTCTTCGAGAACACTTTTCTGCGGTCCGTCACCTCGAACCGCAGCCTGGTCTACAACGCCTGGGTGACACTGTCCTCGACGCTGCTCGGCTTCGCCTTCGGCACGGCGCTCGGCATCGTCATTGCCGTCGGCATCGTGCATGTGGCGACGCTCGACCGCAGCCTGATGCCGTGGATAATCGCCTCGCAGACCATACCGATCCTGGCGGTGGCGCCGATGATCATCGTGGTGCTAGCGGCGATTGGCATCACCGGCCTGATCCCCAAGGCGCTGATCTCGACCTACCTGTCGTTCTTCCCCGTCGCCGTCGGCATGGTGAAAGGCTTGCGCTCGCCGGAGCTCATGCATCTTGATTTGATGCATACCTATAATGCCAGCGCCTCGCAGACCTTCTGGAAACTGCGCGTGCCGGCATCGGTGCCGTTCCTGTTCACCTCGATGAAGGTGGCGGTGGCGGCAAGCCTGGTCGGCGCCATCGTCGGCGAGTTGCCGACGGGGGCGGTCGCGGGCATCGGCGCGAAATTGCTCGCCGGCGCCTATTACAGCCAGACCATCGATATCTGGTCGGCGCTGGTTGCAGGTTCCATCGTCGCGGCGCTGCTGGTGATGGTGGTGGGCATTGCCGGACGCCTCGTCGATCGCGCCATGGGCGGGAGGCCGGCATGACCTGGCTGAAGCCATCATGGCAATCAGCGCTGGCAATCCTGCTCTGCCTCATCGCCTTTGCGCTCGGCGCGATGACGAAGCCGGAGGCAGCCGCGCTGGCGGACCCGACCGCAACCGTTGCCTATCCCTATATGGGCGCAAAGGGGTTGATCATCGGGCTGCTGCTCCTTGCGGCGCTGGTCTCGAACTTAAGGCTGACGCCGGTCGTTGAGGCGATCGTGCTGTTCGTCGGCGCTCATGCCGCCGCCTGGCTTCTGATCAAGGGCATAGCCGGTTTCGAGGGCACGGCGCTGGCGCCGTATTTCTTGCTGCTTGCCGCCGCCTGGCTGCTCGCTTGGCGCTGCGTCGCCCTGCTTTCCTCATTGCGTGCGGGCCAAAGCGTAGCGAGGAACGTGTTGCGCCTGATCATTCCGGCGATCTTCGGCGCCTGGATCCTGATCATCTGGGAAGCGGTGACGCGCGGCGCCGGCATTCCCTTCATCCTTTTGCCGCCGCCGAGCGCCATCGGCGCGCGCATCGCCAACTCGCTGCCGATCCTGGGCTCGGATGTGCGGCAGACGATCTTCAAGGCGGTGCTCATCGGCTATGCCGTGGGCAATCTCGCCGGCTTCGCCGTCGCCATCCTCGCCGACCGCGTGCCTTTCCTGCGACGCGGGCTGCTGCCGATCGGCAATATGGTGTCGGCGCTGCCGATCATCGGCGTGGCACCGATCATGGTGATGTGGTTCGGCTTCGACTGGCCGTCCAAGGCGGCGGTCGTAATCATCATGACCTTCTTCCCGATGCTGGTGAACACGGTCGCCGGCCTGGCGGCCTCCGGGCATATGGAGCGCGACCTGATGCGCACCTATGCGTCGGGCTATTGGCCGACGCTGCTCAAGCTCAGGCTGCCGGCGGCAATGCCGTTCATCTTCAATGCGCTTAAGATCAACTCGACGCTGGCGCTGATCGGCGCCATCGTCGCGGAGTTCTTCGGCACGCCAGTGGTGGGCATGGGATTCCGCATCTCGACGGAAGTCGGGCGGATGAACATCGACATGGTGTGGGCCGAAATCGCAGTTGCAGCACTTGCGGGTTCGGTCTTTTATGGCGTGGTCGCTCTCATCGAGAGAGCTGTCACGTTTTGGCATCCCTCTGTCCGAGGTGGATAGGGGCGGTGGGTTTGGGCACTAACTTCAGAGGGTAAAAACATGAAAAGACTGCTGATCTCCGCGTTGGCCGGCGCCATGTCGCTGGCCGCCTTCCAGGCGATGGCCGCCGACAAGGTGACACTGCAATTGAAATGGGTCACGCAGGCCCAGTTCGCCGGCTATTATGTCGCCAAGGCCAAGGGCTTCTATGACGCCGAAGGCCTCGACGTCGACATCAAGCCGGGCGGCCCTGATATCGCGCCCGAGCAGGTGATCGCCGGCGGCGGCGCCGATGTCATCGTCGACTGGATGGGCGGTGCGCTCGCCGCCCGCGACAAGGGCGTGGGGCTCGTCAACATCGCCCAGCCGTTCAAGAAGGCCGGCATGGAACTGGTCTGCCCCAAGGCCGGGCCGATCAAGACGGAAGCCGACTTCAAGGGCCACACCCTCGGCGTCTGGTTCTTCGGCAACGAATATCCCTTCTACGCCTGGATGAACAAGATCGGTCTCAAGACCGATGGCGGCCCGGACGGCGTCACCGTGCTCAAGCAGAGCTTTGACGTGCAGCCGCTGATCCAGAAGCAGGCCGACTGCATCTCAGTCATGACCTACAACGAATACGGCCAGGTGCTGGATGCCGGCTACAAGCCGGAAGACCTGATCGTCTTCAACTACTCGGCCATGGGCAACGACCTTTTGGAAGACGGGCTCTACACGCTCGAGGACAAGCTCAAGGATCCGGCCTTCGAGGACAAGATGGTTCGCTTCGTGCGCGCCTCGATGAAGGGCTGGAAATACGCCACCGAGAACACCGACGAGGCGGCCGAAATCGTCGTCGACGCCGGCGGCCAGGACGAGAACCACCAGAAGTTCATGATGAAGGAAGTGGCCAAGCTGATCGACAATGCCGACGGCAAGCTGATCCCGGCCGCTTACGAACGCACCGCCAAGGCGCTGCTCGACCAGAAGATCATCAGCAAGGAGGCGAGCGGCGCCTACACGACCGCAATCACCGACAAGGCAATCAAGTAAGCTCGGGTCTTCACAACCGACATTGAAAGGGGCGGGCGACCGCCCCTTTTTCGTGTTTGCGGTAAAATAATCGTGTGCCGGGATACATTCGGCGCCCCAACCGTTGATCGGCGCATCCGCGCGTCGGGGAGCCGCAAAGGATGCTGCAACCAACGGAGGTTCTTCATGCGCATCCTATCCGTGCCAATGCTTTCGGCCTTGGCCGTTTCGACCGCCTTCCTCATCGCATCGCCGGCCATGGCCGAGACGATGAAGTTCAAGGCGACGCTCGACGGCAGCCAGCAGAGTCCGCCCGTGACCACCAAGGGCAAGGGAACCGCCACACTCACCTTCGACACGACAAGCAAGAAGCTCAGCTGGAACGTCAAATATTCCGGTCTCAGCGGGCCTGCCGTGGCGGCTCACATCCACGGCCCGGCCGATATGGGCGCGAATGCGGACCCGGTCATCCCCTTCAAGAAGCTGAAGAGCCCGATCAAGGGATCGGCGACCCTGACGGACGCGCAAGCGGCCGACCTTGAGGCCGGCAAATACTATGTCAACATTCACACCGCCAAGAACAAGGACGGCGAGATCCGCGGCCAGATCGAGAAGGCGATGTAACCAGGAAAGGGGGGCGTCAAGCGCCCCTTTCTTTCGACAAAAGGGGCGGTTCATCGCCCCTTTTGTCGTGCAGCCAGCGGAGAACCGCCTCAGCTCTTGTTACGGATCTGCGTCAGCGTGCGGGTCGGCGTGATCGCTTCGGGATCGAGCTTGATCTCGACGATCGCCGGCTTGCCGCTGGTACGCGCGCGTTCGAAGGCCGGCGCGAAGTCGGCGGTCTTTTCCACCGTCTCGCCATGGCCGCCATAGGCGCGAGCAAGTGCGGCAAAGTCCGGGTTCTTCAACTCGGTGGCGACGACGCGGCTCGGATATTCCCGCTCCTGGTGCATGCGGATCGTGCCGTAAATGCCGTTGTTGACGACGATCACGATGATCGGAAGGTCGTACTGAACAGCCGTCGCGAACTCCTGGCCGTTCATCAGGAAGCAGCCGTCGCCGGCGAAGGCAATCACGGTGCGATCCGGGAACAATGATTTCGCGGCGACCGCGGCCGGCGTGCCATAGCCCATCGAGCCGGAGGTAGGCGCCGCCTGTGTGCCGAAGCGCCGGTTGCGGTAGAAGCGATGCACCCAGGTGGCGTAGTTGCCGGCGCCGTTGGTGAGAATGGCATCTTCCGGCAGGACCTTTCCCAGATGTTCGATGATCGGACCCATCTGGACTGCGCCCGGGCCGGTCTGCGGCGGCGTCGACCATTCGAGATAGGCGGCATGCGCCTTTTCCACTTCGGCCGCCCAGGAGGGGCTGGCGGGGGGCTTGCGTTTAGCGAAGGCCTCGACGAAAGCGGCGGGCGAAGCATTGATCGCAATCGTCGGCCGGTAGACGCGGCCGAGCTCGCCAGCATCGGCATGGACATGCACCAGCGCCTGGTCGGGGTAGGGGCTCTTCAGAAGCGTGTAGTCGGAAGACGGCATCTCGCCCAGGCGGCCGCCGATCAAAAGCACGACGTCGGCATGCTTGATCCGCTCCGCCAGCTTCGGATTGATGCCGATGCCGACATCGCCGGCATAGTTCGGATGAAGATGGTCGAACAGCATCTGGCGGCGGAAGGAGCAGCCGACGGGCAGCGACCACGTCTCGGCGATCGTGCGCATATTAGCCACGGCTTGCTCGTTCCAGCGCGTGCCGCCGAGGATGACGAAGGGATGCTTGGCGTTGGCGAGCAGCATTTGCAGCGCGTCGAGCTCGGTTTCGCCGGGACGGGTCTCGACCGGCGTATGCGGCAGGGCTGCCGGAGCCTCGACCTCGCTGGTCAGCATATCCTCGGGCAGCGAGATGACCACAGGGCCGGGGCGTCCTGACGTCGCGACCGCGAAGGCGCGGGTGACGAATTCCGGGATGCGCGCGGCATCGTCGATCTCGACCACCCATTTGGCGATGTCGCCGAAGAAGCGCTTGTAGTCGACCTCCTGGAAGGCTTCGCGTTCCTTGGCGTGGCTGGCGACCTGGCCGATGAACAGGATCATTGGCACCGAATCCTGCATGGCGATATGGACGCCGGCAGAGGCGTTGGTGGCGCCGGGGCCGCGGGTGACGAAGCAGATGCCGGGCTTGCCGGTCAGCCGTCCCTGGCAGTCGGCCATCATCGCGGCACCCCCCTCCTGGCGGCAGACGATGGTGCGGATCGAGGAGTCATGCAGGGCGTCGAGCACCGCGAGATAGGATTCGCCCGGAACGCAGAAGATGCGGTCGGTGCCGTTCGCCTCAAGCGCCTCGACGATCAGTTGTCCGCCGGTCTTCATTTTGCTTTCTCCAGTTCGGCAAGGATTTCTGCGGTGTGCTCGCCAAGGCGCGGCGAGGGGCGCTCATAGACGAGCGGCGTGCCCGACATCACCATCGGCGCGCGCACCGAGGGCAGGCGGTTGCCATGGCCGTCGTCGAGGTCGAGCCGCATGCCGCGCGCCATGGTCTGCGGGTCGGCGAACATCTGGCCGATCGTGTTGATCGGACTCGCCGGCACGCCGGCGGCTTCCAGGTTCGCCAGCAGCGGATCGCGATCCCAAGTGGCGAGGGTCTCGATGATCCGTTCGCGCAGCTTCACGCGGTTGGCGACGCGAGCCGGGTTGGTGGCGAAATCCGGGTTAACGGGCAGATCGGTGAGGCCGACCACGGCGCAGAACTTGCCGAACTGGCCGTCATTGCCGACAGCCAGGATGATATGACCATCCTTCACCGGCAGCACTTCATAGGGCGCGATGTTCATATGCGCATTGCCCATCTGCACCGGCGACTTGCCGGAGACCAGATAGTTGAGGTTCTGGTTGCCGAGCGCCGAGATCTGGCTGTCGTAGAGCGCCATGTCGATGTGCTGGCCCTCGCCGGTCCGTTCGGCATGGCGAAGTGCTGCCTGGATGGCGATCACCGAATAGAGGCCGGTGAAGAGATCGGAGATGGCGACTCCGGCCTTTTGCGGCTCGCGGCCCGGCTCGCCGGTGATCGACATCATGCCAGCCATGGCCTGGATGATGAAATCGTAGCCGGCGCGCGGCGCATAAGGACCGTCCTGACCGAAGCCGGTGATCGAGCAATAGACAAGGCGCGGATTGATCGCCTTCAGGCTTTCATAGTCGAGGCCGTATTTCTTGAGGCCGCCGAGCTTGAAATTCTCGATCAGCACGTCGGCGGTGGCGACTAGCTTGCGCAGCGTCTCGGCGCCCTCCGGCTTGGAGAAATCGACGGCGATGGAACGCTTGCCGCGATTGCAGGAATGGTAATAGGCGGCCGAGAGGTTCTCGCCGTCATGGCTCATGACGAAAGGCGGACCCCATTTGCGGGTGTCGTCGCCGCCGTCCGGGCTCTCGACCTTGATGACATCGGCGCCGAGATCGGCCAGCAATTGTCCTGCCCAGGGGCCGGCCAGGATGCGGGCGAGTTCGATAACGCGGATGCCTTTAAGCGGAGGTTCGGCCATGGATCACCGTGAAACAAAGCGCAGCCTCTAGCAACACGCACCCGCCGTGTCACGGCCTATGCAGTAGGCCACCGCGTCAGGGTTTCAGCACGCTGTCCGCCCAGGCGGCGAAATCGTTCATGGCGGCGTCGCGGTTGATCTCGTTCAGGCTTTCATGGCGGGTTTCGGCGTAAACCTTTGAAACCAGATTCGAAAAGCCCATCGCCTGCATGCGCTTTGCCAAATGATGGACGGCCTTGCCGTAGTCCGACGCAGGATCCTTCTCGCCGCCGACAAGGTTGACGAAGAGGTCGCGCCGGACGCCTGCAAAGCTGGAATCCTTGCCGGCGTGCTGCGCCATATTGACGACATCGCGCCACATCGAGATCGAGGCGTCCCAGCCGCAGAGCGGGTCGGCGACATATTTGTCGACCTCGGCGGCGTCGCGAGACAGCCAGTCGAACGGGGTGCGGTGGTTAGGCACCGCCTTGCCCCAGGACTGGAAAGTGAGCTTGGGCAGGAGGCGCGACGGCACGTCGGAGCCCAGCCGCATCCGTTCCCAGCCGAGGATGAGCAGTGCCAATTGGCCGACAAGCCCTTGCGAGAAATTGCCGTTCCAGATCGCGGCGGCACGGACGCGCTGCGAATGGCGCAGCACGAAGTTCAGGGCGATCGAGGCGCCGAGCGAATGTCCGAATGCGATCACCGGCAGTCCCGGATGCTCTTTCGCGATCAGGTCGTGAACGGCGTCGACATCGGCGATCACCTTGGCGATGCCGTTGCTGTCCGCGAATTTGCCGAGCGGCGCGTCGGGCGCCTTTGTCGCGCCATGACCGCGGTGATCGTGGGCATAGACGTGGAAACCGCGCGGCGCGAGGTAATCGGCAAAGCGGGCGTAGCGCGCAGCATGCTCGGCCAGGCCATGGTTGATCTGCACCACGGCGCGTGGCTTCGCCTCAGCGTGTTTTATATAGAGGTTGAGCTCGGCCCCGCTCGGTGAGCCCAGGCTGGTTTGCTTGTCGAATGGCATGTCTCGCTCCCTTGGTGACTGTTGGGCGAGGGCGCCACGTACGTCAAGTGGACGGGGCGCGCTTGCGAACACGCCGATGGAGCGCTCAGCTGGGGATTGTTTTTTCGCACGATGAAAAAAGATCGCAATTCTGACACGTCGGCTGTTCTAGTGTGACGAATCCAATACGGATCAATAATCGCCGGGAGAGCGGGAATGCGGGTTTGGGCATTGTGGGGTTCGATGGTGCTGGCTCTGGCCGGCGCCGGCGCGGCGCATGCCGACGTGAAGATGAGCGGAACTTTCGTGGCCGACAGCGCCTGCCCTGCGACGCAGGCGATCAAGAACGGCAAGAATCCCGGCAATGTCTCGACCGAGGCAGGCAAGTCCTACGATCTTCTTGCCGGCAACAAGGACGAGCCCACCCACTATCTCATCCAGGTGCCGGGCGCCGATCCGGAGCGGCGCTGGGTGAAGATCAGCTGCGGCCATGTCAGCGGCGGCAGCGCGGCGACCACCCCGGCGCCGCCCGGCCAGACCAAGCCCTCGGCCTCCGGAAAACCCGAATATGTCTTCGCGCTGAGCTGGGAGCCGGCCTTCTGCGAGACCAAGGCAAGCAAGCCCGAATGCAAAGTTCAGAACCCCACCGAGTTCGATGCCTCGCATTTCACGCTGCACGGCCTGTGGCCGCAGCCGAACGGCAATTTCTATTGCCAGGTGCCGGCGGCCGACAAAGCCAATGACAATCCGGCGCATTGGGGAGATTTGCCGCCGGTAAAGCTCGACGCGAACACGCGCGCCGAGCTCGACCAGGTGATGCCAGGCACCGCCTCCAAGCTGGAGCGGCATGAATGGATCAAGCACGGCACCTGCTACGGCAAGAGCCAGCAGGAGTATTTCTCCGATGCGCTCAATCTGATGCGGGCGGTGAACGCCTCGGCGGTGCGCGATCTCTTCACCAAGAACATCGGAAAGCAATTGACCTCCGACCAGATCCGCGGCGCCTTCAACGCGACCTTCGGCGCCGGCGCCGGGGACCGCGTGCGCGTCTCCTGCCTGGTCGACCCGTCGAGCGGCCGGCGTCTGATCGGCGAGATCACGCTCGGCCTGTCAGGCCCGATCGGGCCTGACAGCAAGCTCGCCGATCTCCTGATGGCGTCCGCGCCGACAGCCAAGGCCGGCTGCCCGAAGGGGACGGTCGACGCGATCGGTTTCCAGTAGGCGGGATTTGCTTGATCAGGCCGTTCTTGATCAGGCCGATCTGGGCGCCGCTTGGACGATGATTGGGTCGCTGCCTGGTTCGCCGACCACGCGGTCGCGGCCGCTCGATTTGGCCTTGTAGAGACGCTGATCGGCCAGCGCGAAAATGTCGGCGAGGGAGCACGTCGTCTCGCTGACGGTGGAGACGCCGGCGCTCACCGTGACGTTGAAGCGGGCGGTATGCGCCGAGGTCTTGGTGGCGTTTCTGATGGTCTCGCCGAGCAGCCTGGCGGGCGCGTGCGACTGTTGCGTCAATATGGCGAATTCCTCGCCGCCGATCCGGAACACCTGATCGTTGGCGCCGATCGTCTCTGCCAGCAGCTTGGCCATCGATTTCAACACCTTGTCGCCCTCGGCGTGGCCGAAGCGGTCATTGATCGACTTGAAATGGTCGACGTCGACGATGAGAAGGCTAAGCGGCTTGCCCATCCTGATGGCGGCCGTGACCGCGGATTCGCCGTCGGCATCGAAGCTGCCGCGATGCAGCAGGCCGGTCAGACCGTCGCGGCCGACATATTTGACCAGGGCCTCATAGCGTTCGCGATAGGTGAGGGTGTCGAAGATATCGGAGAGGCCGCGGGGCACGCCGACATCATTGTCCTCGATCCATTTGAGATAGGCGACGAGCATGCCGCTATAGGCAAGCGCCGCGCCCATCTTGGCGAACCAGCCGCCGAAGAAGACCGCGATAGGTGCGCCGGCGACGAAATGCAGCGCGGTGAAGAAGCCGGCCTGGTCGAAGGTGAGCACGCAGGCGACCGATGCGAGGATGCGCATGAACGGCCTCGAGCGCAGATAGGCGCCGAGCTTCTCGTAGAGCAGGATGATCAGGATGGCGTCGATGAAGAGCAGCGAGGTGCCCCACACCATCAGCCAGCCCATCTCGTCGATGAAGGCGATGTTGGGCATCCTGCCGTCGGGAAGCGGCGAAACGGCGTGCAGGCGCAGGATCAGCACCAGGCCGATCATCAGGGCGTTGCCGAGCAAAAGGCCATAGATCGGTTGGCGTACGGTCGCGGCATCCTCTTTCATGTAGAGCAGGAGGATCATCACCAGCTTGCCGGAGAAGAGCACGGCGGAGCCCGGCGACACCAGCCCGAACGGCAGCGCGACATAAAAGACGCTGGCGAGATAGGTTTCGAGGAAGTGCATGACGCCGAGCGCGCAGATGAACACGCCAAGCCCGATGCGTCGCCGGAAGCGGAAAAGCGTGACCATGGCGCCGAAATACAGAACCGCTTCGGCAAGGAGCAGGGCACCGTTCAGCACGTCGTCGATCCGATCTTTCCCCGAAACCGCGGCATGGCCGCCAATTTGCCAACCTATTAGCGTTTTGAAGGCGAATGGTTAACCGCTGATTTCGCGCTATCGCGGGCGGCGGCGAAAAGACGAGGTTGGGGGCGCAAACCGGCGAATGGGGGCGGATTGCTTGTGGGCGCGCCGAAAGCGATTGCCGTTCGGCGCTTCATCGCCTACATAGCGCGCAACCCCCATTCACTTTGACACTTCAGTTTCCAAGGAAAGCGCGCGTGGCTCGCCAGTTCATCTATCACATGTCCGGCCTGTCAAAGGCCTATGGCACCAAGAAGGTGCTCGATAACGTTCACCTGTCCTTCTATCCGGACGCCAAGATTGGCATCCTCGGCCCCAACGGCTCGGGCAAGTCGACGATCCTGCGCATCATGGCCGGGCTCGACAAGGAGTTCCAGGGCGAGGCGTGGCTGGCGGAAGGCGCGACCGTCGGTTACCTGGCGCAGGAGCCGCAGCTCGACAACACCAAGACCGTGCGTGAAAACGTCATGGACGGCGTCGCCAGGAAGACCGCCATCATCGAGCGCTACAACGAGCTGATGATGAACTATTCCGACGAGACGGCCGACGAGTCGGCCAAGCTCCAGGACGAGATGGACCGCCTCAACCTGTGGGATCTCGAACAGCAGGTCGAGATGGCGATGGACGCGCTGCAGTGTCCGCCGCCGGAGTCCGAGGTGACCAACCTGTCGGGCGGCGAGCGTCGCCGCGTGGCGCTTTGCCGCCTGCTGCTCGAACAGCCCGACCTCTTGCTGCTCGACGAACCGACCAACCATCTCGACGCCGAGACCACGCAGTGGCTGGAAAAGCATCTGCGCGACTATCCAGGCTCGGTGCTGATCATCACCCACGACCGCTACTTCCTCGACAACGTCACGGGCTGGATCCTCGAGCTCGATCGCGGCCGCGGCATTCCTTACGAGGGCAACTACACCAAATATCTCGACGCCAAGGCCAAGCGCCTGATCCAGGAAGGGCGCGAGGACGACGCCCGTCAGAAGTCGATCTGGCGCGAGCGCGAGTGGATCCAGTCCTCGCCCAAGGCGCGGCAGACCAAGTCGAAGGCGCGCATCAAGGCCTATGAGGAATTGGTCGAGCAGTCGCAGAACCGCAAGCCGACCGACACGCAGATCGTCATCCCGGCGAGCGAGCGCCTCGGCAATGTCGTCATCGAGGTGGAAGGCCTCAACAAGGGCTTTGGCGACGAGCTCCTGATCGAGAACCTGTCGTTCAAGCTGCCGCCGGGCGGCATCGTCGGCGTCATCGGCCCGAACGGCGCCGGCAAGACGACGCTGTTCAAGATGATCACCGGCCAGGAAAAGCCGGATGCCGGCTCGATCCGCATCGGCGAGACGGTCAAGCTCGGCTATGTCGACCAGAGCCGCGACGCGCTCGATCCGAACAAGACGGTGTGGGAAGAGATTTCGGGCGGCGCCGAGGTCATCAAGCTCGGCAAGCATGAGGTCAACAGTCGCGCCTATTGCTCGTCTTTCAACTTCCGCGGCGGCGACCAACAGCAGAAGGTTGGCAACCTGTCGGGCGGCCAGCGCAACCGGGTCCATCTGGCAAAGATGCTGAAGGGCGGCGGCAATGTTCTGCTGCTCGACGAACCGACCAACGACCTCGACACCGAAACGCTGGCCGCGCTGGAAGACGCACTCGAAGCCTATGCCGGCTGCGCGGTCATCATCAGCCACGACCGCATGTTCCTCGACCGCATGGCCACCCACATGCTCGCCTTCGAGGGCGACGCGCATGTCGAATGGTTCGAAGGCAATTTCGAGGAATATGAGAAGGACAAGCTGCGCCGCCTCGGCGCGGAAGCGGCGGCGCCGCACCGCATGACGCACAAGCGGCTGACGCGGTAGCATCGGTCCGAAGGGGCGGCGAACAGAGCGAGGTTCCCAAATGGCTGACTGGTCCGCCGCCCAATATCTGAAGTTCGAGGACGAGCGCACGCGGCCGGCGCGCGATCTCGTGGCGCAGGTGCCGGTCGATTTTCCGCGTCGCGTCGTCGATATCGGCTGCGGCCCGGGCAACTCGACCGAGCTTCTGGTCGAGCGCTGGCCGAATGCGCAGGTGAGCGGCCTCGACACCTCGCCCGACATGATCGAGAAGGCGAAGGCGAGGCTGCCCAATGTCAATTTCGAGCTGGCGGATGCCGCCAACTGGCAGCCAGAGCATCCCGTCGATGTGATCTTCGCCAACGCGGTCTTCCAGTGGCTGCCGGGCCATCCGGCGGTGTTCCAGCGGCTGATGGGGCTTCTGGGGCCGGGCGGCGCCTTGGCCGTCCAGATGCCGGACAATCTTGGCGAAGCCTCGCACCAGCTGATGCGCGAGACCGCGGCGGAAGTGGCGTTTGCGGCCAAGCTCAAGGGCGCCGCGCGCGGACCTCTGCCGCCGGTGTCGTTCTACTATGACCTGTTGTCGCCGCTCGCCGACCGGCTCGACATCTGGCACACGATCTATAACCATCCGCTGGCTGATGCCGAAGCGATCGTCGAATGGGTCAAGTCGACAGGGCTGAAGCCCTTCCTCGATCCGCTCGACGCGGATGAGAAAAAGGCGTTTCTCGACAGCTATACCGCCAAGATCGCCAAGGCTTATCCGAAGACTGCGAACGGCAAGGTGCTGCTGCGCTTCCCGCGTATCTTCATCGTCGCCAAACGCGCTTGAGCATCCACCACCCTGAATGCCAGCGCTGGTTGTCGAATTAAGCTGGAATAAACCGGGCAAATGCGACAAGTGTAGCGCCTCGCCTCGGCACCACTTGCCTCCCCTCGGACGGATTGGACATGCATCGCGTCATCATCAGCGGCATCGGCGCCGAAATCCCTGAACCCGTCATCACCAATGAGGAGTTGGTCGCAAGCTTCAACAGTTGGGTCGACACCGAGAATCAGCGCCGCGCCGACACCGGCGAGCCGCTTTTACAGAAATCGGACAGCGATTTCATCGTGCATGCCTCGGGGGTCAAGAGCCGTCATGTTATCGAGCGCGAGGGAATCCTCGATCCGACCCGCATGTCGCCGCGCATTCCGGCGCGGCCGGACGATGCGCTGTCCTTGGAGGCGGAGTTCGGCATCGCCTCGGCCAGGAAGGCGCTTGCCCATGCAGGCGTCGATGGGTCAGATATCGACCTGGTGATCTGCTCGGCCTCGCACCATCAGCGGCCCTATCCGGCCATCGCCATCGAGATGCAGGAGGCGCTGGGCACCAAAGGCGCCGGCTTCGACATGGGGCTTGGCTGCTCTTCCGCCGCGGCGGCGCTGCATGTCGCCGTCAATCTGGTGCGGGCGGGGGCGCATAAGCGCGTCCTGGTGTCGACGCCGGAAATCATCACCGGGCATCTCAATTTCCGCGACCGGCAGACGCATTTCATCTTCGGCGACGCCTCTGTTGCCATGGTCGTCGAGGGACTGGCGCAAGGCGAAAAGCGGCCGGGGCGTTTCGAGGTGCTCGACACACGCACCTGGACGCAGATGTCGAACAACATCCGCACCAATCTCGGCTATTACACGCGCACCGCCCAGGAGGATCCTTACATGATCACCCTGGAAGGCAACCTCATCAAGCAGGTCGGCAACAAGGTCTTCAAGGAAGTCACCGTTGCCGGTCAGAAATTCATCGTCGAATTCCTGGCCGAGCACGGGCTGACGCCGGGGGGCATCCGCCGCTTCTGGCTGCACCAGGCCAATGCGCGCATGAATGCGATGATCCTGAAATTGTCCTTCGGCCACGACGTCGACCATGACCGCGCGCCCATGGTGCTGGAGCGGCTCGGCAACACCGCCGGCGCCGGCGCGATCGTGGCGCTGTCCGAGAACCATGCCGATATGAAAGCCGGCGATTTCGGCCTGATCTGCGCCTTCGGCGCCGGTTATTCGATTGGGGGAGCGCTGCTCAGAATGCTGTAAAGCCATCCCGTCGCGTCACGCCGGCGCGAAGGGCACCAGCATCGGCACGCGCCTGGCATAGTCGTCATAGGCCGGGCCGAGCTCGCCGCGCAGGAAGCGCTCTTCCAGCCTCGCCTTGACGACGACGCCGACAAGCAGCAGCGCCGCGCCCGCGATACCCCATATCGTGCCTTTGACGGCCGCTGTGGCGAGGATCGACAGCAGCAGGCCGGTGTAGATCGGGTGGCGGACGAGGCCATAGGGGCCGGTATCGACCACGCGATGATCGGCCTTGGCGGTGACGTTGGCCGACCACAGCCGCCCAAGATGCAGGCGCGCCCACCAGGCGAAGGCGATGCCGAGCGCGATCAGGGCAACGCAGATCCAGGCCTCGGTGCGCGTCGGCGTCCAGAGCCGCAGCCGGCCGATATAGCCATGCGCCGGCACGAACATCAGCACGGTGCCGGCAAGCCAAAGGACACGATAGCGCGCCTCCGATTTGAGATCGGCGCGCTTTTGCGCGGGATCTGCCCAGGCAGCGCCAAGGACCCAGGATACCGCCCAGAAAAGCCAGAGTGCTGCGATTGCGTGTCCAACCTGCAAGATCGGGCCTCCTCCCGATTGCGCGCGCGATCGTCTATTCGGCCAGCGCGGCAGCATTGCGACTTGCCGCGGCCAGCGAAAGGGATTCGCGGTAAGAAGATCGTGATCGCATCAAGCTGCGTGATCGGATCATAAGCGCTTTCGACTGGACCGCATTCTTCGGCACCTTTAGACCAGCGGCATGCAGGAAACGAACCTGGAACTTTTTCCCATGGCGGAGCCGGCGGTCGACATCGTGCCGGGCCGCAAGCTCGCGGCCAAGGCAGCGGCGCTCTATGCCGCCCCGCACGATCATTTCGAGACGAAGGCGGTCGAGGAACTGCGGCTTGGCTTCGACGGTATCGCAGGCGATTTCCATGCGGGGGCAACGCGGCGTTCGGGCGGGCGCGAGCCCTGGTATCCGCGCGGCACCGAGATTCGCAACGAGCGGCAGTTGTCGCTGGTCGCCGCCGATGAACTTGCCATTGTCGCGCAGCGCATGGGCCTCGCGGAGATCAAGCCGGAGTGGATCGGCGCCAATCTTCTGGTCGAAGGCGTGCCGCATCTGTCGATGCTGCCGGCCGGTTCGCTGATGTTTTTCAAGGGCGGCGTGACGCTCAAGGTCGACGGGCAGAACAAGCCGTGTCGCTTTGCCGGACAGTCGGTCGCCGAGCATGTAGGCGCCGCGGATGCCGACGCCACCGCGTTGCTCTTTCCCAAGGAGGCGAAACGGCTCCGCGGTCTTGTCGCCTGGGTCGAGAAGCCGGGCGTCATCAGAGCCGGCGAGGAGATTTCCGTTCGAGTCCCGGAGCAGTGGATCTATTAAGTCTGAGGCCACGCCGCTGAAGCGGCGTGGCCGGTGCCTTTGATCAGGCTTTCCGGTTCTTGTTGGCGCCTTGCGCCATGACCGAGACATGGTCCCATTTTTCCCAGGTCGCGATGCGGTTGGCGTACTCCTGCCTGATCATTGGGAGGCCGCCGTCGCCGAAGAAGACCCGGAGCGGCGGCTCGGCGGCGTCGACGATCGCCAACATTGCCGGGCCGGTCGCTTGCGGATCGCCGGCGACGGAGCGGCTGCGGCGCTCAGCCATCGCCGCGCGGACCGGTTCATACGCGTCCATCGGCTTGGAGACCTTGGCCGACGGTCCGGCCCAGTCCGTCGAGAACCCGCCCGGCTCGACCAGGGTCACGTGAATACCGAACTGGGCGACCTCCTGGCTGAGCGACTGGCTGAATGCTTCCAGCGCCCATTTCGAGGCGTGGTAAAGGCCGATCGACGCAAAGGCGTTGACACCGCCGATCGACGAGATCTGGATGATGTGGCCGGAGCGCTGCGCGCGCATGATGGGCAGCGCCGCCTGGGTGACCCAAAGCGCGCCGAAGACGTTGGTCTCGATCTGGTCGCGCGCTTCTTGCTCGGTGACCTCCTCGATGGCGCCGAAATGGCCGTAGCCGGCATTGTTGATGACGACGTCGAGCCGGCCGAACCGATCGTGCGCCTCGGCGATCGCGGCGTCGACCGCCCTTTTGTCGGTGACGTCGAGCTTCAGGGCGGCGATCTTGTCGCCATATTTCTCGACGAGATCGGCGAGCATGCCGGCATCGCGGGCGGTGGCGGCGACGCGATCGCCGCGAGCGAGCGCGGCCTCGGCCCAGACGCGGCCAAAGCCCTTCGACGATCCGGTGATGAACCAAACCTTATCAGTCATGATCTGTGATCCTTGCCCTTGGAGCGGTGTAGCGCCTCTCAGGATCGCCGGACACTCCAAGTGTTTGTTTTGCGCAATTCCGGACGGAAAACGGCTGTGCGTTTTTCCTGGGATTGCCTTAGGCGGGCGATGTATTCGGATTCAAGCGGAGGTTACTCCGCTTGCTGCATGTACGGCGCTTTCGGCTTTTTTCCAGAGGCGGCCTGGAATTATTTGGTTGGCAGGTCAGGGATGGCGCACTGCGCTCGACCAGGCCGGGTCCTCATGCCTTTTCCAATAGAGCGCCATCAACCGCTCGGTGATCGGACCGACCTTGCCGCCGGCGACAGGCGCGCCGTCGATCGCGGTGACCGGCATGATGCCGCCGGCGGTCGAGGTGATGAAGACCTCGTCGGCGCCTTTGAGAGCGGCGACGCCGACCGCTTCGGCTGTGACGGCGAGATCGATTTCGGCGCACAGGTCGAAGACGGTGCGGCGTGTGATGCCGGGCAACACGCCGACGGCGGGCGTCGTGAGCCTGCCGTCCGTGACGCAGAAGACGTTGAAGCCCGGGCCTTCGGCGACATTGCCGTTGAAGTCGAGGATCAGTGCGGAATCGGCGCCACGATCATAGGCGTCGTGAAGGCCGCGGACGAGATCGAGCCAGTGGTAGTTCTTGATCGAAGGATCGATCGAGGCCGGCGGAATGCGCACTTTGTCGCTGATCGCGACATGAAGGCCGGTGCGCAATTGCTCGGCATTGGCGACCGAGCCGAAGGGGACGGCGAAAGCCATGAAGCGGTTGACCGCCTGGCGCGGGTCGCGGCTGAAGCTCGGCGAGGCGCCGCGCGTGCACAGCATCTCGACATAAGCCGCGCGATGGCCGGACAGCGCGACGCAATTGTGGAGGATTTCGGCAACGCCGTCGCGATCGAATGGGATAATCATGCGCAGCTTCTCCAGCCCGCCGAAGAACCGGTCGAGATGCAGGTCGAGGCGGAAGAAGCGGCCGTCCCAGACATGGACCGTGTCGTAGGTGGCGTCGGAATGCAGAAATCCCCAGTCCAGCACCGAGATCTTGGCCTGCGACATCGGCAGATATTGCCCGTCGAGGAAGGCGACGCCGTCGGGATAGGCATGCGGGTCGATGTGGCGTTCGGAGAGAAAGGGTAACGGCTTGGCTTGCGTGGCGGCGGCCTGGCTCATTTCATTCCTCCCTCGATCGTCGGCAAGGCAGGCTAGCTTCCGGTTGCGGATGCAGTAGAGCCAGGCAGAAGGCGCCGCTTGGCCTCACTCATCCTCGTCGTCTTCCTCGAGCAGCCTTGTCGCGCGCCAGCGGGTGAGCACCGCATTGGTCTCATCGATAACGAAGAAACGCGCCGAATCCCGGTCATAGCCTTCGGCGAGCAGCTTCTCGTAATCGGTGTGGGCATGGCGGACATGCGCGATGGTTGCCAGCCACACCGCGATCGTTGGCGGCAGGGCCTTCATGTGCACTGAACCGGCATCGGTGCGGATCTTCTCCATATCGGCATATGGCGCGAGCGGAAGAAGCGCTGTCAGCGCCTTGGCGATGGCGCGGCGGCGGCCGGTGGGGGCGCTCATTTGTCGTCGCGTCCTGCGATGGTCGCTTCGGGAAAGGCATCGGTTGAAGCGTAATAGGGCTTGATGTCGATGATCGGCGTGCCGTCGAGCACGTCAATGGCGTCGATCCCGATCCGTCCGGCCGCGATGTCGAGCGTGACAAGCTTCGCCACATGAAGGCCGACCGGATTCGGCCGGGCAGGGGAGCGCAGCGAGAAAACGCCTTTCGATTCAGCTGCATGGCGCGGCTTCTGGACGATCAGATTGCGCGGCGCGTGATCGAGCCAGGACAGGATGACGACGTGGCTGGCGCGTTCCAGGTTTTGCAGCCCCGGGCGATAAGGCTCGTCGATCAGGACGGTTGCGGCCCGCCCGGATTCGCGAGCGGCGCGCATGTTCTTGGGGCAGTCCTCGCGCCTCGTCCAAGGCGAGACGATGCGGCCGATAAAGACGACATGGCCGTCCGGCCGCAACTCCGCCGGATCGGCCGCAAGCAGCGTTTCACCTTCGCGCGCCTCAAACATGCTCTTCACTCCGCGCAAGAACCGCCTGCCGGGCGCGGATCACGGCTGCGCCATTTTCTTGTCCGGAAGCGACATAGCGCTTGCCAGGGTTTCGAAATCGACATAAACATATCTTTATATCTCTCAACGAGAGCCCGCTCATGCATGTCTTGCTCGACACAATGGTAGATACATTGAAGGCGGCGGCCGAATCCAGCCGGCTGCGCATCCTGGTGCTGCTTTCGCGCGGCGATCTCACCGTCTCCGACCTCACCGAGATACTCGGACAGTCGCAGCCCCGCGTCTCGCGCCATCTAAAGCTGCTGCTCGATGCTGGGCTGATCGGCCGCTACCAGGAAGGGTCGTGGGCCTTCTTCCGGCTGACCGATACGGATAATTCGCGCGATTTCGTGCAGCGTCTGGTCTCCGGCATCAGCGAGGCCGATCCGCAGGTGGTGCGCGATCTCGAGCGGCTCGCGGCGGTGAAGCGCAAGCGGCAGGACCGGGCCGCCGAATATTTCTCCGAGAACGCCGCGAGCTGGGATCATATCCGCTCGCTGCATGTGCCGGACCGCGCGGTCGAAGCGGCGCTCATCAAGCTTGTCGGCAAGCGGCCGTTCCAGTCGATGCTCGACCTCGGCACCGGCACGGGCCGGCTGCTCGAAATCTTCGCGCCGCTCTATCGGCGCGGTGTCGGCATCGACATGTCGCGCGAGATGCTGACGGTCGCGCGCGCCAATCTCGACAAGGCCGGAATTGCCAATGCGCAGGTGCGCCAGGGCGATATTTTCTCGCCGCCGGTCGAGCGCAACGCCTTCGATCTCGTCACCATCCACCAGGTGCTGCATTATCTCGACGATCCCGCCCGCGCCATCGCCGAAGCGGCGCGGCTGCTCAGGCCATCGGGCCGGCTGATCGTCGTCGACTTCGCGCCGCACAATCTCGAATTCCTGCGCGATCAGCACGCCCATATGCGGCTGGGCTTCTCCGACCGGCAGATGTCCGATTGGTTCGCGGAGGCCGGACTCGACCTCGAGGACAGCCAGGAATTCGAGCCGCGCGGCGGCAACGAGCCAAGGCTCACCGTCAAGCTCTGGCTCGGCCGCGACCGCCGCCTGCAGATCGCCGATCCGTCCAACGATTCCTTGCCAGTGAGGGAAACAGCCTGATGAACCAGTTCCGCTTTTCCCGTCGGCCCGACATTGGCGAGAAGGTCAGCGTCTCGTTCGAATTCTTTCCACCGAAGACCGACGAGATGGAAGCAAGGCTGTGGGATACAGTCACAAGGCTGGAGCCGCTCAAGCCGGAATTCGTCTCGGTGACCTACGGCGCCGGCGGCTCGACGCGCGAGCGCACGGCGCGCACCGTCAAGCGCATCCTCAACGAGACGTCGCTGACGCCGGCGGCGCATATGACCTGCGTCGACGCCGCGCGCGACCAGGTCGACACGGTCATCCGCGAGTTCGTCGACTTCGGCGTCACCCGTTTTGTCGCCCTGCGCGGCGATCCGGCCGCAGGCGTCGGAACCGCTTATCGCCCGCATCCGGACGGCTACGCCAATGGCGCCGAACTGGTCGGGGCGCTGAAGAGCGTCGGCGATTTCGACATCTCGGTCTCGGCCTATCCGGAAAAGCATCCGGAAAGCCCGGATTTCGCCACCGACATCGATATGCTGAAGCGCAAGGTCGACAATGGCGCGACTCGGGCGATCACGCAGTTCTTCTTCGACAACGATCTCTACGAGCGCTATGTCGAGCGGGCGCGCCGCGCCGGCATCTATATCCCGATCGTGCCGGGCATCCTGCCGGTGCATAATTTCACCCAGGTCGCCAATTTCTCGTCGCGCTGCGGGGCGCTGGTGCCGGCATGGCTGGCCGAGCGTTTCGAAGGGCTTGAGAACGACCCGCAGACGCATGCGCTGGTGGCCTCGGCCGTGGCGGCCGAGCAGGTGCTCGACCTTGTCGAGCGCGGCGTCGGCGACTTCCATTTCTACACGATGAACCGTGCCGACCTCGTCTTTGCCGTCTGCCACATGATCGGCATCCGCTCGCATGAGGCGGAGGCGACCGGGTCGGCCGCGGCCTGAGGTCGGCGGAAATGGAAAAGGCCGGGTGGAAACCCGGCCTTTTCGAACTGTTGGACTATTCTCGGTGCTTGGTCTTCCCGGCTTTGGCGGGTCAGGGAAGAACACCTATGATCAGGGCACCGATGAATGCGAATGCGGCACAAATCATCAAAGCGTTGATCGGCCTCGTCAGTCCCATGCCATAGCCTCCTCTTCAGAGCTATGGCAGGAGTCTAGGGGCATTTGGGCCACAGGCAAGCGGAAAACGTGCTGCAATGCGACATGATTGTGGAATTTGCGACCCGGGATTTGCCGTTAGCCGTTGAAACTCTTCGGCAAAAGCCGGCTCTGCGGTTGTGAATAAATTGTGGCGGCGATGTGGCATGACAGCGCTACCATTTGCCGAACAGCCGTCCGTCGATGGTGATGAGGCCCAATCCGATCAGCGTCATGCCGCCGATCTCGAGCAGCGCCAGCCGCTCGCCGAGGAAGAGGAAACCGAGCAACACCGCGCTGACCGGGACGATCAAGGTGACCAGCGAGGCGTTGGTGGCGCCGGCCGAGGCGACGAGGTTGAAATAGAGGATATAGGCGAAGGCGGTGGACAAAAGTGCCAGGCCCAGCACCGCGGCCCAGACCGGCTGCGAGGCCGACAAAAAGCCCGTCGGCCCATAGGCAATGAGCACAATAGGGATCATGATGATGGTCGAGGCGGTCAGCTGCCCGGTGGCGATGACTGGCGATGGCACGCCCTTGAAGCGGCGCGCGATCATCAAGGCGATCGCATAGGACACCGAAGCGCCGATCAGCGCGAATTTGGCCCAGACCGGCCCGCCGAGTCCGGCAACAAGGCCCGGACCGATCATCACCGCAGTGCCGGCGACGCCGAGCGCGATGCCGGCCAGCTTGTTCCAGGACAGCTTCTCATCGGTGGTGAGCGCATTGGCCAGGATCAGCGTCCAGAACGGCGTGGTGGCGTTGAGCACCGAGGCGACGCCGGCGCCGAGCTTAGTCTGGCCGGCGAAGATCAGCGAGAAGGGCACGACATTGTTGGTGAGCGCCAGCAGGAAGAACAGGCCGGCATGCGGGAAGGCGAGCCGGAACGAGGGGCCGCGGACCGCCAGATAGAGCTGAAGTGCGATGGCGGCGATGGCGACGCGGAACAGTACCAGCGCAAGCGGGTGGATCTCGGACACTGCAATGCGGGCAAAGAAGAACGAGCCGCCCCAGATTGCGCCGAGCAGAAGAAGCTGCCCCCAATCCTTGAGTGTCATCGGTCCGCGCGTCGGCGCGGCGGCGGCCGTAATCGACATGTCCTGTTCCTCCCCAGGCCGATCGCAATCTCGGCTTCACACCTCACCAACCGATAATGCGTTCGCCGGCAAGGGCCACCCGAAACCTGACTGGTGGTTTAGCGTTGGCAAAATGTGCAACCGGCCGCGTCGGGTCGCCAGACACAGAACTGTTTTCTTTGGCGGCTAGCTAGGATTAATTGTGCGCGCTCCAGCCCCGAGGATTCGTCCATGCAGCGATTCGAAAATGCCCGCGATGCGGCACTGGCGCTTCGTCCCGACGATCCGGTCTACTGTTTCCGCCCGCAGGTGCTGAAGGCGGATGCCCTGCAGTTCATGGGCATGTTTCCCGGCAAGACCGCCTATGCGGTGAAGACCAATGGTGAGCAGATCGTGCTGAAGACATTGGTGGAAGCCGGCGTCAGCACCTTCGACGTCGCTTCGCCGGGAGAGTTCGCGGCCGTGCGCGCCGTCTCGGCGGATGCCGAGATGCTCTACATGCACCCGGTCAAGGCGCAGTCGGACATCAAGCTGGCGCTGGAGAAATACGGCATCCGGGTGATCTCGCTCGACCATGAGGACGAGATCACCAAGCTGACGCGCGTCGTGCGGGCGCTCGATATCGACCCGGGCGCCATCACCGTCTTCGTGCGCATCCAGACCAAGGGCCATGCGGCTTACGAATTGTCGAAGAAATTCGGCGCCGGACCGGCCAATGCGGTCGAGCTTGCAGAGCGGCTGAACCGCACCGGCTACAAGGTTGGCCTCTGCTTCCATGTCGGCAGCCAGATCGAGGATCCCGACACCTATGAGCGGGCGCTGGCCTCGGCCGACTGGGTGCGCAATCGCCTGACCTTCGACATTGCCGGGCTCGATGTCGGCGGCGGTTTCCCCGCCGAATACGGCCACGATCCAAACCGCAAGCAGGTCGAGATGCCTTCGCTCGGCCAGCTGATGTCGCGGCTTGCCGGCGACCTGACGGAGTATCAGTTCGACCAGATGCCGCTGGTGGCCGAGCCCGGACGCGTGATCGTGGCGCGGTGCCTGTCGCTGATTGTGCGGGTGCTGCTGCGCAAGGGCAAGCGACTCTACATCAATGACGGCATCTGGGCCTCGCTGTCGGATTCATGGACAGGCAAGATCACCCTGCCGGCCCGCTTCATCCCCGATCCGGCGATCCGCACGCGTAATGGCGACGAGAAAAACATCGTGCCGTTCAAGGTCTGCGGCGCGACCTGCGATTCCGTCGACATCCTGTCGAGGCCGTTCTGGCTGCCGGAAACCGTCGACACAGGCGACTGGATCGAGATCGGCCATATCGGCGCCTACTCGCTGTCGCTGAGGACCCGCTTCAACGGCTTCTACCCCGACATATTCGTCGAGGTGACGACGCCGTTCGACGAAGGCGACGCGCCGCAGGGGTTCGCGAGCCTGGAGACGATGGCGGATTAGCGAATAGGAAATAGCCAATAGCGAATAGTGCCTAAGCGAAAGAAGCGACGGGCAACCCTATTCGCTACTATCTATTCGCTATTCGCTCTCAGAGTTTGGCCAACAACTCCGGCGTCGGCCAGCCGTCCACCGGCAGGCCAAGCCGCATCTGCTCCTTGCGGATCGCTTCGCGCGTGTTGGTGCCCAGGATGCCATCGACCCTGCCGACATCGTAACCCTTGGCTTCGAGCTTAGTCTGCAGCGCCTTCATCTGATCGCCGCTCAGGCCCTGCTCGGGCGCGCGCGGGTCGAATTGCGGCGCGCCGGCAAACCGCGTCGCCATGACGGCCGCGGTCAGCGCATAGGTGAAGGACTGGTTCCATTCCAGATAGACGTCGAAATTGTCATAGGTCAGGAAGGCGGGACCCTTGCGGCCCATCGGCAGCGCAAGGCCGGCTTTCAGGCCATTGTCGACAAGCGGGTTGCCGTTGGGCTCGGTCACGCCCCACTGAGCCCACTGCGACAGCGGCAGCTTGTTGGTGCGGCCGGTCTGGTCCCATGGCATCTCATCGGGGACGCGCACTTCCTGGACCCAGGGCTGGTCGCGCTTCCAGCCGCGCGACTGTATCTTGCTGGCGGTCGTCATGATGACGTCCGGCACGCTGTTCTTGAGGTCAATTTTGCCGTCGCCGTCGCCGTCGACGCCGTGCGCCAGATAGTCGGTCGGCAGGATCTGCGTCTGACCGATCTCGCCGGCCCAGGCGCCCTTGACGTCGGCCGGCAACACGCCGCGGTCGATAAGCGTCAGCAGCGGCACCAGTTGCTGCCGGAAGAGCTGAGGCCGGCGGCAGTCATGCGAAAGCGTGACCAGCGCATTCAGCGTATGGAAGTCGCCCTGCACTGCGCCGAAGTCGGTCTCCAGCCCCCAGAAAGCGGCGATGACGGCCGGCTGAACGCCGAACTGCTTGTCGGCGCGGTCGAAGATTTCGGCATATTTCTTCAGATTGGCCGCGCCCTGCTTCAGGCGGTAGGCCGAAATCATGCGGTTGGAGAATTCGGTGAAGGTCTGGGTGAAGACGCCCTGGGCGCGGTCGCGCGCCAGCGCTCGCTCGTCGATGGTGGCGTCCTCCAGCGCGTCGAGCCCGGTTTCGCCGACGCCGGCCGCCTTGGCTTCGGCCGCAACACCCTGCTTCCAGGTCTCGAAATCGCCGCCGCATTCCTGCGCCGCCGCGGGCAGTGCAAACGCGCCGACAAAAAGCGCCGCCAGGATTTCAACGCCCAATCGCATCGCTTGCCTTTCGAGACCGGCGCATGACCTGATCGTGATCCCGGACCGGGACCGCATAGGCGCATGCGAGATTTCAAAGCCTGGGAGCCGCGCCGTGCACTCGCGCGAGCGCGCCACTCCGGATTACCAGCGGTTGCATGTTTCGCCGCCCGCCGTGTCGAAAAGCAGGCGGGAGGGCCGATGTCAACGGGTGTTCTGCCGCAGCCACTTCTTCCAGGCGGCTTCCGAGCCGTTGAAGACGTTGATGTCGGACTTGCCGGTCATGCCGGGCACGATGCCGGTGCCGGTGTACTGCCAGAAGGTGAAGGGGTGACTGCCGTATTTCTCGCGCGGATGCCCTGCGACCGAGCGCAGCCAATAGGGGTAGCCGCGGAAGGTCGCGAGCTGATTGTCGTCGAAGAAGTCGACCGAGGTGTAGATGATCGGCTTCTTGCCGTAATGGCGCTCGACCATCTGCAGGAAGACGCTCATTTCGCTGCGCACGGTAGCCGCATCGGGGCGCAGCCTGCAGGTCGGCGATTTCGGGTTCCATTCCATGTCGAGCACCGGCGGCATGGCCGACGGGTCATTTGGGACATTGGCGATGAACCAGCGCGCCTGGGCTTCCGCCGGCGTGCAGAAATAGAAGAAATGATAGGCCGCGCGCGGAATTCCGGCTGCCCTGGTGCGTGCCCAGTGCTCGTTGAAATTCTCGTCGAAGCGGTCGCCGCCTTCGGTCGCCTTGATGAAGGCGAAGGAGATGCCGCTGGCCCTGGCGGTGGGCCAGTCGACCGATGTCTGGTATTTGGAGACATCCGTGCCGTGGATGGCGTAGGTCCATGGCGCGCCGCTGTCCCATTCATGCGGCTTGGAGTCCTCGAATTTGGGCGCTCGCACAGCGGTCATTTGCGATGATGGCGACAACGGCGAAAGGTCGTCGACGGTCGAGCAGGCGCCCAGCAGCGTCAGCATCAGGATGGCCGCGAGTCGGCGCATGGCGTTCCCCAGGCCGGGTTCAGCCGGCCGCTGATGGGTCCTTTACTGATGGTGGTCGCTAATCTGGCGCCCCCCGCCGGACGATCGCCCCACGAGATCGTCCGCCTTATTTATCCGTCCATGTCGTTGTCCCAAAACCGCTGTGCACTTTTGGGCGACATGGGACAAGTTGATCGCCGAACACGGTTGATAATTCATTGACGGCGCTCGACGACGCGAATGATTTGCGGAAGCAATGGCGGCAAATCGATGACATAAGTCGTGCCGGCGAATCCAAAGAGGCGGGGGAAAGATGCGGGCTGTCGTGAAATTCATCAAGTGGCTGCTTGGCCTTGTGATCCTGGCGCTGGTCGCGCTCTTCGCTTGGCTCTATTTCGCGCCGCCGGAACTGATCCGGGTCGGCTCCGGCTATTCGGCCAAGATCGTCTGCTCGAACGTCTTCATTGCCGGGCGCGACGCTAACCAGGTTCTGGCTGTCGACGTGCAGTCGCCCGGTCATCCGCTGCTTAGGCTGATGAAGGTTTCCGTCGACAAGGAGCGAGGGCTGGTTTCGGCCGGGCTGCTGTGGGTGCTGGGCAAGAGCGTCGCGGTGGAACGCGACGGCGTCGGCTGCGCCTCGGTTCCCGACGGTGACACCGGGAAGGCGCGACGGACCTCGCTGCGCGCGGCAGCTTCCGCGCTGGCGCAGGAGGACGCGTTTTGGCCCGATGGCGAGCGCGTGGATCCGTCACAAAATCCCGAGGTCGCGAAAATCGTCGACGACTCGGCCATGGCCGGACCCGGTATGCGCGCCATCGTGGTGGTGAAGAACGGCCGCGTCGTCGCCGAGCGTTATGGCGACGGCTTCTCGGCCAAGACGCCGTTGCTAGGCTGGTCGATGACCAAGACGGTGAATGCCGCGATCGTCGGCACGCTGGTCAGGGGCGGCAAGCTCGCGCTCGACAACAAGGGCCTTTTCACGTCGTGGAAGGCCGACGGCCGCGCCGCCATAAGTCTTGCCGACATGATGGCGATGTCGAGCGGGCTGGAATTCAACGAGGATTATGGCGATGTCGCCGACGTGACGCGCATGCTCTATCTCGAGCCGGACATGGCCGGCTTCGCCGAGGCAAAGCCGCTGACCGGCGAGGTCGGAAAGGTGTTTTCCTATTCGAGCGGCACGGCGGTGATGCTGTCGCGGCTGTGGCAGGACGCGATCGGCGACAAGCCCAAGGCGCTGGCCTGGCCGCGCACGGCGCTGTTCGAGCCGCTCGGCATGCACAGCGCGGTGCTGGAGACCGACGAGCAGGGTACCTTCGTCGGCTCGTCCTATCTCTACGCCACCGCGCATGACTGGGCGCGCTTTGGCCAGTTCCTGCTGCAGGGCGGAACCTGGAACGGAAACCAGATCCTGCCTGCCGGTTTCGTCGACTGGATGCGCGAGCCGGCGCCGGCCTCGAAGGTGTACGGCAAGGGCCAGCTCTGGATCGAAGGTCCGGGCGACGAAGACAAGCCCGGCGCCGGTGCTGCTGTCGGTCTGCCCAAGGACGCAGTTTGGATGGAAGGCCATGACGGCCAGACGGTGGCGATCATTCCGTCGGAGCAGTTGGTGGTGGTGCGGCTTGGGCTGACGCCGGCCAAGCTCGGCTACCGGCCTCAGACCATGGTGGGAGCGCTGGTGAAGGCGCTGCACTAGTAGCGCTTGCTATTTGGAGGATCCGATCACGCCCAGATATGCATAGCCGCGATAAAGCGTTCTGAACCGAAAAGTCGCGCCGGCGCGCTCGGATTCCGATTCAAGCACGTCGCGCAGCGGGGCGCGCGGTGAAACATGGAATTTCCGCAGCCAGCCGCGCAAGAGCGCGCGGAACCATTTTGGCAGGCCTTCCTGCTGGCCGAAATCGACGACGTGCAGCGAGCCGCCAGGGGCGAGCGCGGCAAGCGCCGCCGATACCGTCTTCTCCCAGCCGGGAATCATCGACAGCGAATAGGACACGAAGACGCGGTCGAAATGCTCGACGCCGAACAACGCCTTGGCGTCGAAATCGGTGGCGTCGCCGCGCGCCAGTTTGACCTTGCCGGAGAGACCTTCGCGAGCGATGGCGGCATTGGCCGTCTCCAACATCTCGGCCGAGATATCGAGGCCGAAGAAGTGAGCGTTGGGATAGTGGCGGACGGCAAGCACGATGTTGCGGCCAGTTCCGCAGCCGAGCTCCAGCACGGTGCCGCCCTGCGGCACGTCCAGCCCGTCGATCAGCCGGTCGCGGCCGAGCAGGTAGTATTTGCGGGTGAGGTCGTAGATATGGCGCTGCCAGCGGTAGACGCCGTCCATCAGTTCGGCATGGCTGGCCGGCAGCTCCGTCGTGCTCATGCGGCGCGCTTCACATAGAGGTGGAAGCCGCCATAGATCGCCGAGCGGTCTTTTGCCGAGAACTCGCGCGAGGCGTCGGCCTCGTAGATCCATTGGTCGAGCAGCGAGCTGGAGACGCGGCCAGGCAGCAGGCTGGGTTCTGCCGCGGTGCGGAAGATGACACGAGCGCCAACCGAAGCTGTACGGGTGATCTCGGTCCACAGCGCGTTGAGCAGGTCGTCGGTCATCCAGTCCTGCGCGTCGAGCAGCACGAAACGGTCGACGCTGCCGGCGTCCTTGGCGGCCAGGAACTTGATCAGGTTGGCGTGGTGGATGGCGACGCGGTCGATGTTGTCGCGGATCGTCTTGTAATTGCGCTGTTCCAGATAGGCTGGCAGCGCCGCCTCGCCAGGCTGCGGATAGCGGCGGGCGAAGGCCTGCCACGCGAAATAATTGTTCCTCAGCGGGAAGTCGCAAGCGAGCTTTTCCAGCCGCGCCTTGAGCACGCTTGCCATCGAGCCGTCGCCGGAGGTGATCAGCGAGTCGTACTGCGCCGGCGGGATGCCGAGGCCGAACAGCGAAGCCTTGCGCGAGGTCGCCCAGCGCAGCAGCTTCTTGTCGAAGACCGGCGCCAGTTCCTCGTTGAAGAAGCGGCGCTGCTCGCCGATATTCTGCGCCTTCATGATGCCGGCCGGGTCGACGCCAAGCAGCTTGCCGACGCGATGGCCCATGGCGATGAAAAGCCCGAGCAGGCCGGTCTGGTAGAAGTTGCGGTCGAAGACCGAGATGCGGCGGCGGCCGCGCCAGTTGCGGCGCTCCCAGTAGTGGCGGCTGACCGCATCGAGATGCGGCGCGATGAAGCGATCATAGGCATCGGAATTGTGGCTGGTGTCGGCGGCGCCGAAGAAGCGGAACAGGTCGCCTTGCGACGGCAGATGGCGCACCGCTTCCAGCTTCATGCGGTTCAGCGCGATGTGCGCGGCGTTGAGATCGATGGCGTCGATCCTAGCCGGCGAGCGGGTCAGGTAAGCCAGGATGTTGCAGCCGCCCGAGGCGATCGTGACGACGCGATGACCGGCGCCGAGCTGCATGGCCTCCATGTCGACATCCGGGTCTTCCCAGATCTGCGGATAGACCAGACCGGAGAACAGGAAGGCGAAGAGCCGCTCGGAAATGCCGTCCTTCGACAATGCACGGTTCTGGTAGACGGCCTTTCCGACTTCCTTGCCTCGACGATAAACGAGTTCTCCGGATACGTCCGACATGGAAAGATGATTCCCGTTTGCGTTGGCGCAAGCGGGTAGCGCAGCGTCATGACAGGCAGGTGACAGCCTTTTGACGGCAGGCTGTCACGAATTCTTACGCTTTGCCGAACGCCCCAGGTGTCGGCGTGGTGACGATGACGGCTTCACTGGCATCGAGCGTGGTCTGGTCGCAGGCCTTCAGGACGTCGATCGAGCCATCCTTGCGCCTGACCTTGGTCGAGCCGGCCTCGCCATCGCCGCCGCCTTCGAGGCCCTGGGGCGGCCGGTTGCGGTGCGAGGACAGGATCGCGCATTCCATCGTTTCGAGGAAGCGGATGGTGCGCCTGGTGCCGTCGCCGGCATTCCACTTGCCCTTGCCGCCAGAGCCCTCGCGGATGTGGAAATCTTCCAGCACGACGGGGAAGCGCAGTTCCAGCACCTCTGGGTCGGTGAGGCGCGAGTTGGTCATGTGGGTGTGAACGCCGGAGGTGCCGGCAAAGCCGCGTCCCGAATTCATCCGGCCGGCCGGCGAGCCGGAGCAGATCGTCTCGTAATACTGGTATTTCTTGTTGCCGAAGGTGAGGTTGTTCATCGTGCCTTGCGCGTTGGCCATGGCGCCCATCGCGCCGAACAGCGCATTGGTGACATGTTGCGAGGTCTCGACATTGCCGGCGACGACGGCGGCAGGGTAGGCTGGCTTCAGCATCGAGCCGTCGGGGATGACGATGTTGATCGGCCTGAGGCACCCGGCATTCATCGGGATCATGTCCTCGACCATTACGCGGAAGGCATAAAGCACGGCGGCGCGGGCGACCGGCTCCGGCGCGTTGAAATTGTTCTTCATGACCGGTGAGGTGCCGGTGAAATCGACGGTCGCCTCGCGCTTTTGCCGGTCGACGGTGATCTTAACCCTGATCACCTGGCCGGTGTCGGTCGGGTATTCGTAGGCCGCGCTGTCGGGGAGCCGCTCGATCACGCGGCGCACGCTCTCGGCGGCATTGTCCTGGACATGGCCCATATAGGCCTCGACGACATCGAGGCCGAAATGCGCGACCATCTTGCGCAGTTCCGCCACGCCCTTCTCGTTGGCGGCGATCTGCGCCTTTAGGTCGGCGATGTTCTGAGTTGGGTTGCGAGCGGGGTAGGGATGGTCGGTCAGCAGCGTCTCCAGCTCCTTCTCGCGGAAGCGGCCGCGATCGACGATGCGGAAATTGTCGAACAGCACGCCTTCCTCATCGACCGTTGTCGCCAAAGGCGTCATCGAGCCCGGCGCGGTGCCGCCGACATCGGCGTGGTGCCCGCGCGAGGCCGCCCAGAACAGGATCTCGCTGCGCGCATCGTCGAAGACAGGCGTCACCACCGTGATGTCGGGCAGATGCGTGCCGCCATTGTAGGGCGCGTTGAGCGCGAAGACGTCGCCCGCATGGATGTCGCCGGAATTCAGGCGGATGACGGTTTCGACGGAACGGTCCATGGAGCCCAGATGCACCGGCATGTGCGGCGCGTTGGCGACCAGCGCGCCATGGCGGTCGAACACGGCGCAGGAGAAATCGAGCCGCTCCTTGATGTTCACCGAATAGGCGGTGTTCTGCAGCGTCACGCCCATCTGCTCGGCGATCGACATGAAGAGGTTGTTGAACACCTCCAGCATCACAGGATCGGCCTCGGTGCCGAGCGCCGCGGCACGCGCTTTCCGTTCCGTGCGGCGGATCACGACGTGATTGAGACCGGTGATATCGGCCTGCCAGCCGGGCTCGACGACAATGGTCTGGTTCGGCTCGATGATCAGCGCGGGTCCGGCGACCGTGTTGGATGGCCTCAGGTTTTCACGGCGATAGATGCCGGCCTCGTGCCAGCGGCCCTCGGTATAGATGCGCCGGCTTTCCGAAGGCTTGGGCTCGACTCCTGCCGCTCCGTCAGGGGCGGAGGTTTCAGCCTTGTCCTGTCGAGTGGCCTCCATGCCTTCGACGGCGACGGTTTCCACGACGATCGGCTTGTCTTCATAGACGAATCCGAACTGCGCCCTGTGCGCGGCCTCAAAATCGCTTCTGGCGCGGAAGATCGAGCCCTGCTCGAAATTCACTGGCAGGGCCGTGTCGGTGCCGTCGTAGCGGACATGCAGCACGGGCCTCGTCGCAAGCGCCTCCTCGGCAATGCCCTGTTCGCCGAGTTCGGCGACGACCTCGCGGCGCAAGGCCGCGATAAGCGCCTCGATCGCGGTGCGCGATTCCTCGGCAAGCGGCTGCAGCAGGCCCTGCTGGCGCGAGGCGAAGACGGACGAGAGGCCGATGCCGTAAGCGGAAAGCAGGCCGGAAAAGGGATGGATCAGCACCGCTTCCATGCCGAGCGCGTCGGCGACAAGGCAGGCGTGCTGGCCGCCGGCGCCGCCGAAACAGTTGAGCAGATATTCCGTGACATCATAGCCGCGCTGCACCGAGATCTTCTTGATGGCGTTGGCCATGTTCTCGACGGCGATGGTAACAAAGCCTTCGGCGACCGCCTCGGGCGAACGGCCGTCGCCGATCTGGGCGGCAAGTGCCACGAATTTCTCGCGAACCGCGCCGGCGTCGAGCGGCCGGTCCTGGCCGGCGCCGAAAATCGTCGGGAAGAAGTCGGGCTGCAATTTGCCGAGCATGACATTGGCGTCGGTGACGGCGAGCGAGCCGCCGCGCCGGTAGGCGGCGGGGCCGGGATTGGCGCCGGCCGAATCCGGGCCGACGCGAAAGCGTCCCGCCTCGTAATGCAGGATCGAGCCGCCGCCGGCGGCGACGGTGTGGATGCGCATCATCGGCGCGCGGATGCGTACGCCGGCCACCTCGGTGTCGAAGGCGCGTTCGTATTCGCCGTCGTAATGAGCGACGTCGGTCGAAGTGCCGCCCATGTCGAAGCCGATGACTTTCTCAAAGCCGGCGAGCTTCGCCGTCTCGACCATGCCGACGACGCCGCCGGCCGGGCCGGATAGCAGGGCGTCCTTGCCCTGGAACATATCGGCGGCGGTGAGGCCGCCCGACGACATCATGAACATCAGCCGCGGCCCGGCGCCCAGCTCGCCCGCCACCCGTTGCACATAGCGCGACAGGATCGGCGACAGGTAGGCGTCCACCACGGTGGTGTCGCCGCGGCCGACCAGCTTGATCAGCGGCGAGACCTCGTGGCTGACTGAAATCTGGCTGAAGCCGATCTTGCGGCAGACTTTTGCCACGGCCCTTTCGTGGTCCGGGTATTTCCAGGCATGCATGAAGACGATGGCGACAGCGTCGATGCCATCGGCCCTGGCCTGCTCGATCGCCGGGCGGCAGGCCGCGATGTCGAGCAGACGCTCGACGCAGCCGTCGGCGCGCACGCGTTCATCGACCTCGATCACCCGCTCGTAGAGCTGCTCGGGCAGGATGATCTCCTTGGCGAAGATATCCGGCCGCGCCTGATAGGCGATGCGCAATGCGTCGCGAAAACCCTTGCTGATGAGCAGCAGCACGCGGTCGCCCTTGCGCTCGAGCAGCGCATTGGTGGCGACGGTCGTGCCCATTTTGACGTCGCCGATCGCGTCGGCGGAAATGGCGGCGCCGGCTTTCAGACCCAGCAGGTCGCGGATGCCCTGGATGGCGGCGTCCGCATAGGCCTCGGGATTATCGGACAGGAGTTTTCGAGGGTGCAGCCGGCCTTGCGGATCACGGCCGATGATGTCGGTGAAAGTGCCGCCGCGGTCGATCCAAAAATCCCATTTTCGTGTTTCCGCGGCTGCCGGCATTCTGCTTGTCCACCCATGTCTGCGTGCGCATGTTCTGTTAGTTCGGGATTTCCCCGCCAGCAATTGCAAGTTGATGTTACATATCGAAATGCAACGTTACGAAACCGGCGAGCCTGCTGATGCATTTCCCGTGCGACCGCTCACTGAAACGTGAGCGTTCTGTTGAAGGAGAGATATCATGAAGAAGCTCATTCTGGCGTCTGTTTCGGCGCTCGCCCTGCTGGGGGTCGCGGCTTGCAGCGACAGTGGCACCGATAAGACCACCACCCAGAGCACCAATCCGCCGGCCGCCGAGCAGCCGATGAAGCCGGCCTCGCCCGACGCTTCGAAGCCCGCCGAACCGGCTCCGGCAACAAAACCGGCTCCTGCCGCGCCCGCGCAGTAAGAGCCGACCAATAGAATCAAGGAAGGCCGGCATTGCCGGCCTTCCTTTTGCCCCTTCGTTCCCAAAATCACCGATCACCTGCGGCATTGTCCAGGCTTGATAGAACCGCCCGGTTCGCTCTATGAAGCCGGCATGTCGATTTGGGACCGCCTTGGCGACTTCATCGCTCGTGTTTCGTCGTCGGCGTCCTCGGGCATCGCGGATGTCGTGGAAGCCGTACGCACCGTGTTTTCCGGGGATCCGGACCTGCGCCGGCGCGTTGCCTTCTCGGTGGCCATGATCGCGCTCTCCGCCAAGATGGCCAAGGCAGACGGCATCGTCACCCAGGACGAGGTGCGCGCCTTCCAGGAAATCTTCGAGGTGCCGCCGAGCGAGACACGCAACGTGGCGCGGCTTTACGACATCGCCAAGCAGGATGTCGCCGGCTTCGAGATCTACGCCCAGCGCATGGCGCAACTCTGCGGCTCCGGCCATGCAAATTGCATGATGCTGGAAGACATACTCGACGGGTTGTTCCACATCGCCAAGGCGGATGGCCTCATCCACGAGCAGGAAGGGCAATTCCTGCATCGGATCGCGGAGATTTTTCAGATTGACGAGGCGCATTACGAGGCGATCCTATCCAGGCACGTCGATCTTGGCGCCGCCGATCCCTATGTCGTACTGGGGATCGAGCGGGGCAGGCCGTTCGAGGAGATCAGGAAACGCTATCGCAAGCTGATCTCGGACAATCATCCCGACCGGCTGATCGCGCGCGGCTTGCCGCAGGAATTCATCAAGATCGCCACGACCAGGGTCGCCGCGATCAACGCCGCCTATGAGATGATCGAGCGGGGCCTCAGGCACGCATGAGCGGTTTTCTGCCCGACCATCCAGAGGCGGAGGTCCGGGTCTCGCCCAATTTCGGCCCGCGCCGCGAGACGCTCCGGCCCGATATGATCGTGCTGCACTATACCGGTATGGCAAGCGGTGCCGGCGCCGAGGCGTGGCTGTGCGACCCGGCGAGCGAGGTATCCTCGCACTACCTCGTTCATGAGGATGGTCGTATCGTGCAAATGGTGCGCGAGAGCGATCGCGCCTGGCATGCCGGCAAGAGTTCCTGGCGCGGGCGAACCGACATCAACTCCTGCTCGGTCGGCATCGAGATCGTCAATCCCGGGCACACGCTGGGCTACAAGGCCTTCCCCCGGCGGCAGATCGGCGCCGTGATCGAGTTGTGCGCGGGTATCGTGGAACGCCATTCCATTTCCGCGGCAAGGGTGCTCGCCCATTCGGACGTGGCGCCGGGCCGCAAGGTCGATCCAGGCGAGAAATTCCCCTGGAAGGCGCTGTTCGCGGCCGGTATCGGACATCTCGTGCCGGCGGCGTCGATAAAGGCGGGCGCTGCGCTGAAGGCCGGCGATGCCGGCTCGGATGTCGAGGCGCTGCAATCGATGCTGGCGCTCTATGGCTACGGTGTTGAGATATCGGGTGTCTATGACCGGCAGACGGAAATCGTGGTGGCGGCCTTCCAGCGACATTTCCGCCGGCGGCTGGTCGACGGCGTGGCGGACAATTCGACGATCCGCACGCTGCAGAGGCTCCTGGCTTCCGTAAAGGCAACTCCCGTCAAATAGTTGCGCCGGGATCCTTAAATTACAATCTGTCACTCAAAGTGAATTGCGCCGCCTTCATTGCCGCCAATTCCGCCTGCAAATGCCCCTTGCGCAAGTTGTCGGGCGTCTATCCCCCCAAGGCACCCGATGTTGAGTTGACCTAACTGTGCGAAGTTCTTCGTGCAGCTCTAACAGAACAGGACTACATGCAAAAATTGACCGTTGTAGCGGCAGCCGTTGCTGCCGGAGTGATGAGTTTTGCCTTCAACCAGGCCAACAGTGCCCCGTTGAGCCCCAGGGCGGACAACGGCTTCGTAGCCGTGACCCCAAAGGCCGCCTCAGCCCCCAAGACGGCAAAAACCGCGCGGGCTGCTCCGGCAAGGGTTCAGAAGGCCGCCGCAACCAGGGTGACAAAATCGACGGCGAAACGCGCAAGGCGCGGCGGAAAGGCTGTCGATCTCACCACAACGGCCTCTATCCCTCGCGGCAGGGTCGCCGTGGCGACGCCCGCTGCAGCCGGCGACGGCCAGTATTCGGCGATCATCGCCCGTTATGCCGCGAGCTATGGCGTGCCGGTGTCGCTGGCCAAGGCCGTCATCAAGATCGAAAGCAACTATCGGCCGAACATGGTCGGCGGCGCCGGCGAGATCGGCCTGATGCAGATCAAGCCGGCGACGGCCCGCATGATGGGTTATACCGGTTCGGCCAAGGGATTGTTCGATCCCGACACCAACATCAAATACGGCATGAAGTACCTCGCCATGGCGCGAGACCTCGGCGGCGGCACCACCTGCGGCACGATCCTGAAATACAATGCCGGCCACGGAGCAACGCGGATGAACCCGGTCTCCGCAGCCTATTGCAGCAAGGTGAAGGTGCAGATGGTGGCGCTGGGCTCGCCGGCCTGACGCTATCCAACGCGGCGGATTTGGGCACGCGCGCGCTTTACGCACGTCGTTGCCCCAAACCTCCGCGCATTTGGGACGGGGCGCTTTTTCGTTTGCGTTTTCAGGCGGGAATCCCTTTATACGCGCTTGCCAGCTGGCCGGGCGGCCGCGCCCGCGAGAACCGAAAGGTTGCGGGTGAGGAAAGTCCGGGCTCCATGGAGACACGGTGCCGGCTAACGGCCGGCGGGGGCGACCCCAGGGAAAGTGCCACAGAAAGCAAACCGCCGCGGCATTGCCGCGGCAAGGGTGAAAGGGTGGGGTAAGAGCCCACCGCGCGACTGGCAACAGGAGCGGCACGGCAAACCCCACCGGGAGCAAAACCGAATAGGGGCGGTGCGAGGGGAAACCTTCGAGGGCTGTTTCCGGCCCACCGTCCGGGTAGGTTGCGTGAGGCGCATGGCAACATGCGCCCAAGATGAATGGCCGCCACGTTCTCGTCGCAAGGCGAGGGCCATACAGAACCCGGCTTACAGGCCAGCTGGCAATTTTTCTCGTCACAATAGCTGAACGGGATCAGGAGGTTACGCTGATGGGCGGGTCTTCTGGTTCAATGTGAGGCATCTGGCGTGGGCGGAGGTTTACTCAACCGGCGATCTTGTCCAGCGACGCCTCGATTGCCTTCCAGAGTTCCTCGACCGGCTCGCAGCCGATCGCCAGGCGAACGAAGCCCGGCGGCACGTCATCGCCGCGTTTCGAGCGTCGCTCGGCAGATGTATGCACGCCTCCGAAGGACGTTGCCGATTCGATCAGCGCGCAGTTGTCGATGAATGCCTCTGCCTCTTTTTCTGAGGCGAGCTCGAAGGAAATCAGGAAGCCGAAACGTTGCATCTGGGCACGCGCCAAATTGTGCGAGGCATCGCCTGCAAGCCCGGGAAAGCGCAGGCCGCTGACCGCACGATGGTCTTTCAGGCGCCGCGCGATCGTTTCGGCCGACGAGCACATACGGTCGAACCGCACTTCCAACGTCTCGAGGCCGCGGTGGACCAGCCACGCCTCGAACGGACCAGGGATGCCGCCGGCCGTCTCGCGCCAATCCTTCACCCTGGTGATAATGTCGGGATCGCGGCTGGCAACATGGCCGAAAAGAACATCGGAATGGCCGTTGATGGCCTTGGTATCGGCCGAGACCACGATGTCTGCGCCTAAATCGAGCGGGCGTTGGCCGAAGGGCGTCATCGTCGTGTTGTCGACAATCAAGATCCCTCCTTCTGCATGGACGGCCTTGGCTACGGCGGTAATGTCGCAGATGTCCAGCCGCGGGTTCGACGGACTTTCGACAAAAACCGCCCGGTAGCCGGCGAAACCGCCGTCGAGCATGCTTGCCGTCGGCCGCACGTCGTAGGCGACGCCGAGCGGTTTCAGGAAACGCTCGGCCAGCGCACGCGTCGTGTGATAGCCGTCCGACGGCAAGAGGATGCAGTCGCCCGATTTGACGAGCGCGAAGAGAGCCGCGGAAATCGCCGCCATTCCTGATGGAAAGATGATGCATTGCGCGTCTTCAAGATGGCCAAGCGCGTGCTCGACAGCATGCCAGGTCGGGTTGCTGAAGCGGCCATATTGATTGAAGCCCGTCGCGTCGCCAGGCGCGTGGAAGATCGAGGCCATGGTCAGCGGCAGGGGGATGGGATCGCCTTTGGCGAAATCGGCGCTGCGCAAATGGGCCAGTGTCGCGGCGCGTGACTTCGCAGAGTCGGACATCAGCTCGATCCTTCTTCAGGCAGAAAACTCCAACGACGCTATGCGTGCCGGCTGTTCGCGACAAGGAGCGTCCTTTTGGGCCACAGGGCTCTAAACGCTTCGTTAGGCTTAATGGAGGATAAAGACGAGACGTGCCTTCGGCCTGCGCTTTGTGGTTGTGATGCGCGTGTTTGTGATGCCTGTTCCCGTTGACGCCCATAGTACCCCATGATATCCCGTTCACATCATCAAGCTTTCGTTCCGCGTCAGGGTGAAGCGTACGCCAATCGGGCAGCCGCGGCGGCTGCGCGTTTGCCGGTTTTCGCCCCGGTGAATGAAGCGATTTGCCGCGAGTGCGGCGAGGGCGCGGAGAACAACATGGGAAGGGGTGCGGCGGCGGAAGCGGCTGTAGCGTTCATTGGACCGATTTCTGTCAAACGCGGTGAACAGGATCGATGCGAAGGGGCGGGTCTCCGTTCCGGCGCATTTCCGCGCGGTGGTTCAGAAACGCGGCTATTCGGAGCTTTACGCGCTGCGTTGCCTGGACCTGCCGGCCATGGATGTCGGCGGACTCGATCTGCTCGACCGGTACGAGCAGCGGATCGCGCTGGAGGATCCCTTTGTGCAGACGGCGGACGACATGTCGTTCTTCTGCCACGGCGACGGGACGTTCCTGAAGCTCGATCAGGATGGCCGCATCACCATGAGCGACTTCATCCGCGAGCATACGGGCATCTCGAACGAGGTGGCCTTTGTCGGCCGCGGCAATTTCTTTCAGATCTGGGAGCCGGGACGGCTTTCCGCCTATGGGGCGCAGGCGCGCGCCAGGCTTTTGCAGCTTCGGCAGGAGACGAAGCCCGGGGAGCGATCGGAATGATGGCTGGCCACGGCGATGATCCTCACGCCGTTGGCGGACCGGCCCGCCACATTCCGGTCCTCCTTGCCGAGGTGCTCGACGCGCTTGCGCCGAAGGCCGGCGAGACGATCGTCGACGGGACATTCGGTGCCGGCGGCTACACCCGCGCCATCCTCGATCGCGGCGCCTCCGTCATTGCCATCGACCGCGACCCGGACGCAATCGCGGCGGGCAGGGCGCTGGAGCGGCAGGCGGGCGGCCGGCTGAGGCTTGTCCAGGCGCCGTTCTCGACGCTGGACGAACATGTCGAGGGCGCCGACGGCGTGGTGCTCGACATCGGTGTTTCCTCCATGCAGCTCGACCAGGCGGAGCGCGGGTTTTCCTTTCGCGCCGATGGGCCGCTCGACATGCGCATGGCGCAGTCGGGGCTTTCCGCCGCCGACGTCGTCAACACCTTCAAGGCCGGCGATCTTGCCCGCATCTTCGGCTTTCTCGGCGAGGAGCGCCATGCCGGCCGCATCGCACGCATGATCGAGAGCCGGCGCGAGAAGAGACCGTTCGAGCGCACGCTCGATCTCGCGGACGCCATCGAAACGCATGTCGGACGCGGACCCAAGGACAAGATCCATCCGGCCACGCGCGTCTTCCAGGCTTTGCGCATCTTCGTCAATGACGAGCTTGGCGAGCTTGCAAGGGCGCTGCTGGCGGCCGAGCGGGCGCTGAAGCCCGGTGGCCGGCTTGCCGTGGTGACCTTCCACTCCCTGGAAGACCGCATCGTCAAGCGCTTCATCGCCGACCGTTCCGAAGCCGCCAGCGGCTCGCGACACATGCCCGACGCGCCGCAGCGCGCCGCGACCTTCGGTAAAGCTGGCGGCGGCGTGACGCCGGGGGAGGCCGAGATAGCGGCCAACCCGCGAGCGCGCTCGGCCAGGCTGCGCGCTGCGATCCGCACAGATGCCCAGGCGCGTGCGGGCGATTTTTCGATTTTCGGCCTTCCAAAGCTTCCCGCCGTCGAACGGCCGGGAGAGAGGTGAGCACGTGTTTCGTACCAGCGACATAGTCCTGATCGCCGTCATGGTTTCGGCCGCAGCCCTGACCTATAAGACCAAGCGCGAGGCCGAGGAGCAAATGGCGGCCGTGCAGAAGATCCAGGCGCAGATCCGCTACGAGGAAGACACGATCGATCTCCTCAAGGCGGATTGGAGCCTGCTTACCCAGCCATCGCGGCTGCAGAAGCTTGCCGACATCTACAAGAGCCAGCTCGGACTCGAACCGGTCAGCGCCCGCCAGATCGGCGGCCTTGACGACATTCCGGTAAAACCGGTGACCATTGAGGACCTCTCCTCGCAGCGGCTTGGCGGCTTGGCCGACAATTCCGGCAATGGACCAGCGGACGACAAGGATCCGGTCGTCACGGGGAGCACGGTGCAATGATCGGCAGGCTTCCTAGGATCGGTGACCTGCTGAAGCGCCGGAAGAAGACCGCCGAGGACGGCTCGATCGTCGTCGACGCGGCGCGCAAGGCGACGGGCGGCAAGGCCAGGACCCGCATCGTCATGACGATGGCGGTGTTCTTCACCCTCTATTCGACGATTGCCGGCCGGCTTGTCTATCTCGGCCTGCAGAATCCGGACCTGTCGGACGGCCCGCAGAGCAGGGTCACCGCGTCGCGTCCCGATATCGTCGACCGTAATGGCGAAGTGCTGGCGACCGACATCAAGACGGCGTCGCTGTTTGCCGAGCCGCGGCGCATCGTCGATGCCGACGAAGCGATCGAGAAATTGTCGACCGTGCTGCCGGAGATAGACTACGAGCAGACCTATCGCAAGCTCAAGAGCGGAGCCGGCTTCGTCTGGCTGCAGCGCCAGCTGACGCCGAAGCAGCAGGCCGACATCATGGCGCTGGGCGTTCCCGGCCTCGGCTTCCGCACCGAAAAGCGCCGCTTCTATCCGAGCGGCGAGACCTCGTCCTATATCGTCGGCCTGACCAATATCGACAACCAGGGCATCTCCGGCATGGAGAAGTATATCGACGAGCAGGGGCTGAGCGACCTGCAGGCGTCGGGCCTTGCCATCGCCAAGGACCTCAAGCCGGTCAGGCTTTCGATCGATCTGCGCGTCCAGCATGTGGTGCGCGACGAGATCGCCGCCGGGCTGGAGCGCTATCGCGCCATGGGCGCCGGCGCCGTCGTGCTGAACATCAAGACGGGCGAAGTGATGGCGATGGCCTCGGTGCCGGACTTCGACCCGAACAATCCCTACAATGCCCAGGACAAGGACCGGCTGAACCGCATGTCGGCGGGCCTCTACGAGATGGGCTCGACCTTCAAGAGCTTCACCTCGGCGATGGCGCTCGATTCCGGCAAGGCGACGATGAACAGCCACTTCGACGCGTCGCATCCGATCCGGGTCGGCCATCAGGCCATTCACGATTTCCACGGCAAGAACCGCGTGCTGTCGCTGCCGGAGGTGTTCCTCTATTCGTCCAACATCGGCTCGGCCAGGGAGGCGGAGCTTGTCGGCATCGAGGGGCACCGCGAATTCCTGCATCGCCTCGGCATCCTCGACAGGATGCAGACCGAACTGCCGGAGGTCGCGCGCCCGACCGAACCCAAGGTCTGGAAACAGGTCAATTCGTTCACCATCGCCTTCGGCCATGGCGTGTCGACGACGCCGCTGCAAGCCGCCGTCGGCTGCGCGGCGCTGATGCAGGGCTATCTGATCCAGCCGACATTCCTGGTCCGCAGCGAACAGGAGGCGATGGCGGTGGCCAAGAAAGTGGTCAGCGACAAGACGGTCGAAGGCATGCGCTATCTCTATACGCTCAATGCCGAGAAGGGCTCGGCCAGAAACGCCAGGGCTCCCGGCTACCGCGTTGGCGGCAAGACCGGAACGGCCGAGAAGGTCATCAACGGCCGTTACTCCAAGGAGTTGAATTTCAACACCTTCGTCGCCGCCTTCCCGATGGACGATCCGCAATTTCTGGTGTTCACGATCGCCGACGCTCCGCATCCGGAAAAGCCCGGGATGACGGACGTCGCCGCCAACAATGCGGGGGTTATCGCCGGCAATATCATCAGGCGCTCGGCGGCCATGCTTGGCGTGAAGCCAGATTTCAGCCATGAAAATGGTGCAACGCTGGTTTCCTATCAGTGATTCTTGGGGCGCGCCGGCAACTGCGCGCTATTTTGTTGCAGTGAACGGGACTCAATGCATCTAAAAGATCTAGCCGGTATCCTGCCTGTCGAGGGAACAGCTTCCCGCGATCTGGAGGTTACCGGACTTTCCTCCGATTCCCGCGCGGTCAAGACCGGCGTCGTCTTCTTTGCGCTTGCCGGCAGCAAGGCTGATGGTTCCGCCTATGCCGCCGATGCCGCCAGCCGGGGTGCCGCCGCAATCGTCACCGGCAGGGGCGCGGCGCTTTCCGGCCTGTCGATCCCGGTTCTTGCCGTCGATGATCCGCGCCATGCGCTGGCGCTCGCCGCCGCACGCTTCTTCGGCCGCCAGCCTGAGACCATGGTCGCCGTCACCGGTACCGCCGGCAAGACATCCGTCGCCGCCTTCACCCGCCAGATCTGGGAGCAGGCGGGGTTTGCCGCCGCCTCGATCGGCACGACCGGTGTCGTGGCGCCCGGCCGAAACGAATATGGCTCGCTGACCACGCCCGATCCGGTCGCGTTGCACCAATTGCTCAAGGAACTGGCGGATGCCGGCGTGACCCACGCCTCGATGGAAGCCTCGAGCCACGGTCTTGACCAGCGCCGCCTCGACGGCGTGAAGCTCGCGGCCGGCGCCTTCACCAATCTCGGTCGCGACCACATGGACTACCATCCGACCGTCGATGACTATCACCGCGCCAAGCTGCGCCTGTTCGACACGCTGCTGCCGAAGGGCGCGCCCGCGGTTATCTTCGCCGACGATCCGTGGTCGGAGCCGACGGTTCATGCCGCAAAGGCGGCGGGCCTCAAGGTCCTGACGGTTGGGCGTCATGGCGATTTCCTGACACTGAAGCGGGTCGAGCACGAGCGCCACCGCCAGCGCGCCGAGGTCGAGGCCGACGGCGTGCTGTACGAGATCGATCTTCCTCTGGCCGGTGACTTCCAAATTTCCAATGCGCTGGTCTCGGCCGGCCTTGCCATCTCGACTGGAACGCCGGTGGATAAAGCTTTGGCCGCCCTACAAAAATTGAAGGGCGCGCCGGGCCGGCTCGACCTCGTCGGCGCCACCGCCGCCGGCGCTCCTGTCTATGTCGACTACGCGCACAAGCCCGATGCGCTGGAAAACGTGCTGACCTCGGTCCGGCCTTTCACCACCGGCCGCGTCATCGTGGTCTTCGGCTGCGGCGGCGACCGCGATCGGGGAAAAAGGCCGATCATGGGCGAGATCGCGACGCGGCTCGCCGACATCGTCATCGTCACCGACGACAATCCGCGCACGGAAGTGCCCGAGACCATCCGCGCGGCCATTCTCGCCGCAGCGCCCGGCGCCATCGAGATCGGCGACCGCCGCAAGGCGATCCATGAGGCGGTGGCGATGCTGCGCGCCGGCGATACGCTCATCGTCGCCGGCAAGGGGCATGAGGAAGGCCAGACCATCGGCGCCCAGACCTTCCACTTCTCCGACCATGAGGAAGTGCGCGATGCGCTGAAGGAGCGCGCCGCATGAACTTGCTATGGACGTCGGAAGCGCTGGTCGAAGCCATGGAAGGCAGGCCCATCGGCTCGCTGCCGGAAGGCATCACCGGTATTTCGATCGACAGCCGCAGCCTGGAGCCGGGAAACGCCTTCTTCGCCATCAAGGGCGAGGCGATGGACGGCCATGATTTCGCGACAGCGGCGGTCAAGGCCGGAGCGGCCGTCCTGGTCGTCGCCGAGGGCAAGCTGCCCTCGCTCGGCCGGCTGACGGCGCCGATGATCGTTGTGCAGGACGTGCTTGCGGCCCTCGAGAGGCTGGGCGTTGCTGCCCGCGCCCGCTCGAAGGCCCGGATCATCGCGGTCACCGGCTCGGCCGGCAAGACGACCACCAAGGAAGCGCTGCGCCATGTGCTGTCGGCGGTCGGCAAGGTGCACGCCTCGGCGCAGTCGTTCAACAACCATTGGGGCGTGCCGCTGACGCTCGCCCGCATGCCGCAGGACTGCGACTACGCGGTTTTCGAGATCGGCATGAACCATCCGGGCGAGATCAGGCCGCTGGTCAAGATGGTCAGGCCGCATGTTGCCATCGTGACGATGATTGCCGCCGCTCATCTCGGTTTCTTCAAGAATCTGGATGAGATCGCCAAGGCGAAGGCGGAGATATTCGAGGGCTTGGAGCCCGGCGGCGCCGCGGTGCTCAATCGTGACGACCAGCGCTGGAAGCTGCTCGAGAAGATGGCGAAGGAAGCCGGCGTCGAGCACGTCTTCGGCTTCGGCGAGAATGCCCGTTCGACGTTCCGGCTCACCGGCTGCGAGCTCTACGCCGATCACTCCGACATCACCGCCAAAATCGGCAAGCAGGATGTTGCGGCGCGTGTCGGGGCTCCCGGTCGCCATATGGTGCAGAATGCATTGGCCGTGCTGGGCGCTGCCAAGCTCGTCGGCGCCGATCTCGACAAAGTCGCGGCGGCGCTTGCCGACCTGTCGGCCGAACGCGGGCGTGGCCGGCGCCATGTCCTGCATCACCCAAACGGGCCGATCACGCTGATCGACGAGAGCTACAACGCCAATCCGGCGTCGATGGCGGCGGCGATGGCGCTGCTCAACGCCACGCCCGTCTCGGGCGGGGGCCGGCGCATCGCGGTGCTGGGCGACATGCTGGAGCTTGGCAGCCACTCGGCGAAGCTCCATGCGGCGCTGGCCGAGCTGATCGTCGGCACCGGCACGCGCAACGTCTTTCTCGGCGGGCCGGAAATGCGGGCGCTGGCCGAGGTGTTGCCGGCCGATGTCCAGACCGAGTACCGGGCAGGCGTTGAGGAACTGAAGCCGATCGTGATCTCTGCGCTCAGGCCCGGCGACGTGGTGATGGTCAAATCGTCGAAAGGCATCGGGTTTTCAAAGCTGGTCGAGGCGCTGCTCGGCAAATTTCCGGCGGAAGCCACAAACATTAAGCCGACTTGAGGTCGGGCTCCGGGGGACGGAAGGACCATGTTCACACTGCTCGTCGATTTCGCGGACAAGATCTCGATCTTCAACGTCTTCCGCTACATCACCTTCCGCACCGGTGGTGCGCTGATCACCTCGGCGCTGATCGTCTTCATCTTCGGGCCGACGATCATCAATTTGCTGCGCCTGCGGCAAGGCAAGGGTCAGCCGATCCGTGCCGACGGCCCGCAGACGCATTTCAAGAAGGCTGGAACGCCGACCATGGGCGGGCTGATGATCCTGTCCGGCATCATCGGCTCGTCGCTTTTATGGGCGAATCTATCCTCGATCTATGTCTGGGTTGTGCTGCTGGTCACAGTCGGCTTCGGCTCGATCGGCTTTTACGACGACTATCTCAAGGTCACCAAGCAATCGCATCTGGGCTTCTCTGGCAAGGCGAGGCTGGCGATCGAATTCGTCATCGCGGCAATAGCCGCGTGGGTGATCATGCATAACGGCCAGGCTCCGTTCTCGTCGTCTCTGACCTTCCCCTTCGCCAAGGAGTTCCTGATCAACCTCGGCTGGTTCTTCGTGCCGTTCTCCTGCTTCGTCATTGTCGGCGCGGGCAATGCGGTGAACCTGACCGATGGCCTCGACGGCCTGGCGATCGTGCCGATCATGATCGCGGCGGCGTCTTTCGGCGTCATCGCCTATCTCTCGGGCAACGCGGTCTTCGCGGAATATCTGCAGATCCATTTCGTTCCCGGCACCGGCGAGCTCGCCGTCGTGCTCGGCGCGGTGATCGGCGCCGGCCTCGGCTTCCTCTGGTTCAACGCTCCGCCGGCCGCGATCTTCATGGGCGACACCGGCTCACTGGCGATGGGCGGCCTGATCGGCACCATCGCCGTCGCCACCAAGCACGAGATCGTTCTGGTCATCGTCGGCGGCCTGTTCGTGGTCGAGATCTTCTCGGTCATCATCCAGGTCGGCTATTTCAAGATGACCGGCAAGCGCGTCTTCCTGATGGCGCCGATCCATCACCATTTCGAAAAGCTCGGCTGGACCGAAAGCCAGGTGGTGATCCGCTTCTGGATCATTGCCGTCATCCTGGCGCTGGTCGGCCTCTCCACCCTCAAGCTCAGATAGGACCAGCCCGCTTGATCCCCGCCGCTTCCTTCTCAGGCAAACGCGTTTCGCTCTTCGGGCTCGGCGGCTCGGGGATAGCCACCGCGCATGCGCTGATTGCGGGCGGCGCCGAGGTGCTGGCCTGGGACGACAATCCTGAAAGCGTCGCCCGGGCAGCGGCCGCGGGCATCGCGACGGGCGATCTGCGCGCCGCCGACTGGCCGCGCTTCGCCGCCTTCGTGCTGTCGCCAGGGGTGCCGCTGACGCATCCGAAGCCGCATTGGACGGTGGAATTGGCGCGCGGTGCCGGCGTCGAGGTGATCGGCGATATCGAGCTGTTCTGCCGCGAGCGCATCGCCGAAGCGCCGGCAGCACCCTTCATCGCGATCACCGGCACCAACGGCAAATCGACGACGACGGCGCTGACGGCGCATATATTGAAGTCGGCGGGCCGCGACACGCAGATGGGCGGCAATATCGGCCGAGCCATCATGACGCTCGATCCGCCCGAACCGAAGCGGCACTATGTGGTGGAGTGCTCGTCCTACCAGATCGATCTCGCGCCCTCGATCAACCCGACGGCCGGCATCCTGCTCAACCTGACGCCCGACCATCTCGACCGGCACGGCACGATGGCGCATTACGCCTCGATCAAGGAGCGGCTGGTTGCCGGCTCGGACACCGCGATCGTCGGCGTCGACGATTCCTGGGGCGCCCAGATCGCCGACCGACTCGAGCGGGCAGGGCGGCAGGTCACCCGCATTTCCAAGCGCCTGCCTTTGACCGATGGCTATTTCGCCGACGGCACCAATCTGATGGAAGCCGTGCATGGCCGCTACAGCCGCGTCGCCTTCCTCGAGGGCATAGGCTCCCTGCGCGGTCAGCACAATGCGCAGAACGCGCTGGCCGCCGTCGTCGCCTGCCTCAAGGTCGGGCTCGAGCTCGGCGAGATCCAGGCCGGGCTCGAAAGCTTCCCCGGACTGGCGCACCGCATGGAACAGGTCGGCCGCAAGGACCATGTGCTGTTCGTCAACGATTCCAAGGCGACCAATGCCGATGCGGCGGCTCCAGCGTTATCGAGCTTCCCCAGCCGCATCTACTGGATCGCCGGCGGCCTGCCCAAGGAAGGCGGCATCGAGCCGTTGCGCGGCTTCTTCCCGCGCATCGCCAAGGCCTATCTGATCGGCGAGGCGGCGCCCGCCTTCGCGGCGACGCTCGGCGAAGCGGTGCCCTACGAGATATCGGGAACGCTGGCGGCGGCGGTCGAGCATGCCGCCCATGACGCGGCGAGCGACGCCGGCGGCGAGGCGGTGGTGCTGCTTTCGCCGGCCTGCGCCAGTTTCGACCAGTTCAAGAATTTCGAAGTTCGCGGCGAAGCCTTCAGGCAAGCTGCGACTGCTATTGATGGTGTCAAACCCATCGGAGGGCCACGTTGATGCAAAGCCGTCTCGACAAAAGTCCTGTCGCCACCTGGTGGTGGACCATCGATCGCTGGTTCCTGGCGGCGTTCCTGTCGCTGATGGGACTGGGCATCGTGTTGTCCTTCGCCGCTAGCCCGGCGGTGGCCGAACGCATCGGCCTCAGCAGCTTTCACTTCGCCACCAGGCAGATCATCTTCACCATCCCGGCGCTTCTCGTGATGCTTGCGGTGTCCTTCCTGCAAGCGCGGCAGATAAGGCGCATGTCGCTGGTGCTGATCTTTGTCATGCTGGTGCTGATGGTGGCGGTGCTCTACATCGGCGTCGAGGTGAAGGGCGCGAGGCGCTGGGTGTCGCTCGCCGGCCTGTCCATCCAGCCGTCCGAGTTCCTCAAGCCGGCCTTCGTCATCATCTGCGCGTGGCTGTTCGCCGAGCATAAGCGCCAGCTCGACATCCCGGGCAATCTGTTCGCCCTGCTGCTTCTGGTCCTCGTGGTTTCGCTTCTGGTCGCTCAGCCCGATCTTGGCCAGACCATGCTGGTCACCGGCACCTGGGGCGTTATGTTCTTCATGGCCGGCCTGCCGTGGCTGTGGATCATGGCCCTCGGCATCACCGGTGCGAGTGGCCTGTTCGCCGCTTATACGGTGTTCCCGCACGTTGCCTTGCGCATCAACAAGTTCCTGACCGGCGAGGGCGATACGTTTCAGGTCGATATGGGCCGCGAGGCACTGATCAACGGCAGCTGGTTCGGGGTTGGGCCGGGTGAGGGAACCGTCAAGCGCATTGTTCCGGATGCTCATACCGACTTCGTGTTCTCGGTCGCGGGCGAGGAGTTCGGCCTGATCATGTGCTTCTTCATCATGTCGATCTTCGCCTTCATCGTGCTGCGCGGCCTGAGCATCGCGCTCAAGGAGCATGATGATTTCACCCGCTACGCGGTGGGTGGTCTTGTCACCATCTTCGGCTTGCAGTCGGCCATCAACATGTGCGTGAACCTGCAGCTGATGCCCGCCAAGGGCATGACGCTGCCCTTCATCTCGTACGGCGGCTCCTCGCAGATCGCCATCGCCGTCTCGATGGGCATGGTGCTGGCATTGACGCGCAAGCGTCCGGAAAAGCGCAAGCAGATGGGCTTCGTCCTCGCGCAGCGCGCAATCCCGGCGGAATGAGGCGGGATGGCGAAGGGTGTCATCCTGCTTGCGGCCGGCGGAACGGGCGGACACCTGTTTCCGGCCGAGGCGCTCGCGCATGAGCTGATCGAACGCGGCTGGAAGGTGCATCTTGCCACCGACCGGCGCGCCGAGCGCTATTCCGGACAGTTTCCCGCCGCCGACATCCATGCGGTGCCGTCGGCGACGCTGGGCTCGAAAAATCCGGTCGCCGTGGTCTCGGCGTTCTGGAAGATCTGGCAGGGCGTGCGCGCAGCAAGCCGGATCATCGCCCGGATCAAGCCGGAGGCGGTCGTCGGCTTCGGCGGCTATCCGACGCTGCCGCCGCTCTATGCGGCGACAAGGCGCAAGGTGCCGACGCTGATCCACGAGCAGAACGCCGTCATGGGTCGTGCCAACAAGGCGCTTGCCGGCCGCGTCGACGCGATTGCCGGCGGCTTCCTGCCGGAAGGCGCGAGCGCCGACGGCGCAAAGACGGTGACCACCGGCAATCCGGTCAGGCCGCAGGTGCTCGAGGCAGCAAAGACGCCCTATGCGGCATCAAACGAAGGCGAGCCGTTCCGCCTGCTGGTGTTCGGCGGCAGCCAGGGCGCGCAGTTCTTTTCCGATGCGGTTCCGGCGGCGGTCGCGCTGTTGCCGCAAGACCTGCGCAGGCGCCTGGTGATCACCCAGCAGGCGCGCGCGGAGGATGTGGCGCGGGTGAAGGCGGCTTATGCCGAGCTCGGCGTCGACGTCCAGGTCTCGCCCTTCTTTACCGACATGGCGGCGCGCATGGCGGCGGCGCATCTGGTGATGTCGCGCTCCGGCGCCTCCACCGTTTCGGAGATCGCGGTCATCGGCCGGCCGGCGCTGCTGGTTCCTTATCCGCACGCGCTCGACCATGATCAGGCGGCGAATGCAGCCGCACTTGCGGCCGCCGGCGGCGCCGAGCTCCATTCGCAGTCGACGCTGTCGACCGAACGGATTGCGCAACTGGTCGGCGCACTGATGCAGGACCCGGATCGGCTGGTGGCCATGGCCGCCGCCGCCCGTTCGGCCGGGAAACCGAACGCTGCGCGGTTGCTCGCCGATCTGACAGAGGCTATTGCGTCCGGCAAAACGGTTTCGGACTACAGGAGGACGCGCGCATGAAAATGCCGCAGACGATCGGCCTTGTGCATTTCATCGGCATCGGCGGCATCGGCATGAGCGGCATCGCCGAGGTGCTGCACAATCTCGGCTACAAGGTGCAGGGTTCCGATCAGTCCGACGGCGCCAATGTGCAGCGGCTGCGCGATAAAGGCATCGAATGCTTCGTCGGCCACAAGGCCGAGAATCTCGGCGATGCCGAAGTCGTCGTCGTTTCGACCGCGATCAAGAAGTCCAACCCCGAGCTGAAGGCCGCGCGCGAGAAACTTTTGCCGATCGTCCGTCGCGCCGAGATGCTGGCCGAGCTGATGCGGTTCCGCCAGGCGGTCGCAATCGGCGGCACGCATGGCAAGACGACGACCACCTCGATGGTGGCGACGCTGCTCGAGGCCGGCGGGCTCGATCCGACCGTCATCAATGGCGGCATCATCAACGCCTATGGCACCAATGCCCGCATGGGCGATGGCGAGTGGATGGTGGTCGAGGCCGATGAGAGCGATGGTACCTTCCTCAAGCTGCCGGCCGACATTGCCGTCGTCACCAACATCGATCCGGAGCATCTCGACCACTATGGCAGCTTCGACAATGTGCGCGAGGCCTTCCGCCAATTCGTGGAGAACGTTCCGTTCTACGGCTTCGGCGTGATGTGCACGGACCATCCGGAAGTGCAGGCGCTGGTCGGCCGCATCGAGGACCGGCGCGTCATCACCTATGGCGAGAACGCGCAGGCCGATGTCCGCTTCACCAACCATCGCATGCTGGGCGCGACCTCGGAGTTCGATGTGGTGATCCGCGACCGCAAGGGGCGCGGAACCGCGACGATAAATGGCCTGCGCCTGCCGATGCCCGGCAAGCATAACGTCTCCAACGCGACGGCGGCAATCGCGGTCGCGCACGAGCTCGGCCTGTCGGATGACGCGATCAAGAAAGGTCTGTCGTCCTTCGCCGGCGTCAAGCGGCGCTTCACACACACCGGCTCGTGGAACGGTGTCGAGGTGTTCGACGATTACGGCCACCACCCGGTGGAGATCGCGGCGGTGCTGAAGGCCGCGCGCAGCGCGACCAAGGGACGCGTGATTGCCATCGCGCAACCGCATCGCTTCACCCGGCTGCATGATCTGTTCAACGAATTCTCCGTCTGCTTCAACGACGCGGATACGGTGATGGTGGCGCCGGTCTATGCGGCCGGCGAGGAGCCTATCGACGGCGTGACCTCCGATGCGCTGGTTGCGCGCATCCGATCCGGCGGCCATCGCGACGCGCGTTATATCGAGGGCCAGGCGGCGATCGCGCCCGCCATTCGCGAGCTTGCCAAGCCCGGCGATTTCGTCGTCTTCCTCGGCGCCGGCAACATCACGCAATGGGCTTACGCGCTGCCCAAGGAACTTGGCGGGACGCCCTCATGATGCGCGGCCAGGATCTGATCGACAAGCTCGGCGACAAGCTTTCGGGCCTGCGCGGCCGCATCACGCCGAATGCCGAGATGGACAAAATCACCTGGTTCCGGGCCGGCGGCCTGGCGGAGGCGCTGTTCCAGCCGGCCGACGAAGAAGATCTCGCCGCCTTCCTGCGCGCGGTGCCGGAAGAGGTGCCGGTCATGGTGGTCGGCGTCGGCTCGAATCTCCTGGTGCGGGACGGCGGCATTCCCGGCTTCGTCGTCAGGCTCTCGGCCAAGGGCTTTGGCGAAGCCGAAGTCACTGGATCGACCACTATCAAGGCGGGTGCTGCGACACCGGACAAGCGCCTGGCCGCCGTGGCGCATGAAGCCGGCATCGGCGGCTTCCATTTCTACCACGGCATCCCCGGCGCCGTTGGCGGCGCGCTCAGAATGAATGCCGGCGCCAATGGCGTCGAGACGCGGGAGCGCATGGTCGAGGTGACGGCGCTGGACCGCAAGGGCAATCTCCACACGCTCAGCAATGCCGATATGGGTTATGCCTACCGCCACTCGTCCGCGCCCGCCGGACTGATCTTCACCTCCGCCATTTTCGAGGGGTTTCCGGAAGACAAGGCGGCGATCAAGGCGGCGATGGATGCCGTGCAGAACCATCGCGAGACGGTGCAGCCGATCCGCGAAAAAACCGGCGGCTCGACGTTCAAGAATCCGGAGGGCACCTCGGCCTGGAAGGAAATCGACAAGGCCGGCTGCCGCGGGCTGATGATCGGCGGCGCGCAGATGTCGCCGATGCATTGCAACTTCATGATCAACACCGGCACCGCGACCGGCTATGACCTCGAATATCTTGGCGAGACGGTGCGCGCGCGTGTGCTCGAGAATTCCGGCATCCGGCTGCACTGGGAGATCAAGCGCCTCGGCAATTTCCGGCCCGGTCATGAGGTGCAGGAGTTCCTCGGACAGCTCCTTTGAGGTGCGTTGATATTCAGGCGAGGCCGGCCTGCAAACGGCGCTTCCTGCCCTTCCGCTGCTCACGTAGTTTAGTACACTCCGCTCCGGTTCTCGGATACCACCTTGTTTGGTCGCTTCGCGCCCGTCTTCGACTCCGGCTCGGCCTGACCTGAATCTCAACGCACGTCAGCGGCCTCGTTAAGTTCAAGTACTACTTGAACTTCCGCGCCTCGGCGCGGCGTCAACCGTTGCTGCAAAGACTCAACGACACACTTTTCTCGACTGTTTTCGCGGAAAGTGAATCTCTCGGAATCATAGGCACTTGCCAGCGAATCAACTCTCTGATTCTCTGCCCTGAAGCGTTTCCTGATTTGAGTCGTTCGACGCGTTCAGCCGCGTTTTCCGTCTGGGGGGCAACCTGCCGGAAGACTCGGACTCAATGCTCGGGAATGCGGTGCGGGAATATCGGTTGCAGGCCCGGCGTGAGAGGGGATGACGGGAAATGAAGAAGAAGCATGTGGCTGTTCTCCTCGGTGGATTCTCCTCGGAGCGGCCCGTGTCTCTGTCCTCGGGGAAGGCGTGTGCGGATGCGCTCGAGACTGAAGGCTATCAAGTTACCCGCGTCGATGTTTCGCGCGATGTCGGGTCCGTGCTTGCCGAGCTCAAGCCTGACGTCGCCTTCAATGCGCTGCATGGCCCGTTCGGCGAGGACGGCACCATCCAGGGAATTCTCGAATATCTCGCAATTCCCTACACTCATTCGGGCGTGCTCGCCTCGGCGCTGGCCATGAACAAGGAGCAGGCCAAGAAGGTTGCCAAGGCGGCCGGCATTCCGGTCGCGGAATCCAGGGTGGTCAATCGCTTCGCCGTCAAGGATGTGCATCCGATGAGGCCGCCTTATGTGGTCAAGCCGGTCAATGAGGGGTCGAGCTTCGGCGTCGTCATCGTGCATGAAGGGCAGTCGCATCCGCCGCAGGTGATCGGCTCGACCGAGTGGCAATATGGCGAAACCGTCATGGTCGAGCGCTATATCCATGGGCGCGAATTGACCTGCGCGGTGATGGGCGATGTGGCGCTCGGCGTCTGCGAGATCATCCCGACCGGGCATTCCTTTTACGACTACGACTCAAAATACGTGCCTGGCGGATCAAAACACGAAATCCCTGCTAAAATTTCACCGAATATTTACCAAAAAATACAGACACTGGCCCTCAAGGCTCATCTTGCCATTGGTTGCCGGGGCGTCTCCCGATCGGACTTCCGTTACGACGACCGTCACTCCGAAAACGGCGAGATTGTTTGGCTCGAGGTCAACACTCAGCCGGGCATGACGCCGACGTCTCTGGTGCCCGAAATCGCCGCGCAAGCGGGACACTCGTTCGGCGATTTGTTGAGTTGGATGGTGGAGGACGCTTCGTGTCTGCGTTGAGGTGGGGACAGGGTAATGGCGGCAACGCGGCTGGTCCCGCGCTGTTCGGCGTGCCGCTGTCATTCGACCGTTTCGTCTTGCCGCGTCAGCTTCGCCGGCCGGTGCGCGTGCTGGCGCGCCTGTGCGGCGGCGAGTATGAGGCGCCGCGCTTTTCGGCGGCGATCCTTTCCGCCGCGCTCATCGCGTCGAGCAGCGCCTATGGCGCTTTTCTTGGCGGCTACTCCGACAGCGTCGTGCAGGGCATCACGGCCCGCACCGGCTTTGCCGTCGACCAGATCAAGGTGGTCGGCAACCGTCAGACATCCGAGATCGACGTGCTCGACCGGCTCGGCCTCGACGGCTGGACGTCGCTGATCGGCTTCGATGCCGAGGCTGCGCGCGAGCGCATCGCGACGCTGCCCTGGGTCGAGGGCGCGGCGGTGCGCAAGATCTACCCTCATACGCTGGAAGTGCGCATCGAGGAGCGCGAGCCCTTCGCGCTCTGGCAGCAGGGCGCATCGGTTTCGGTGATCGAGCGGTCCGGCGAGGTGATCGCGCCGTTCTCGGGCGGCAAGCAGGCGCTGCTGCCGCTGATCATCGGTAGCGGCGCGCCTGCCATGGCGCCGGCCTTCCTCGACAAGATCAAGCGCTATCCCGAGCTTGCGGCGCGGGTCAAAGGTTATATCCGTGTCGGCGAGCGCCGCTGGGACCTGAGGCTTGAGAACGGCATCACGATCAAGCTGCCGGAGGACGACGAGGACCAGGCGATCGCCGAGCTGGTCAAGATCGACCATGACAACGGGCTTTTGACGCGCGACATCGCCGCCGTCGACATGCGGCTCCCCGACCGGCTGGTCGTGGAGCTCTCGCCGGAGGCGGCCACGCAACGTGAAGCCGCGCTCAGCGACAAGCCGAAGAACCTGGCCAGGCGCAAGACGGGGACGAAGATATGAGCTGGCTTGGCGGCGGCGGTGACGCTTCTTCGCGCCGGTCGGGCATACTCACGGTGCTCGACGTCGGCTCCAGCAAGGTTTGCTGCGTGGTGGCGAAGCTCAAGCCCAACGAGGACGGCAAGCTTTTGCGCGGACGTTCGCATCGTATCCAGGTGATCGGCATCGGCCACCAGAAGTCGCAGGGCGTGAAGTCGGGCGTCGTGGTGGACCTCGATCGCGCCGAGCATGCCATCCGGCTTGCCGTCGACGCAGCCGAGCGCATGGCCGGGCTCACGGTCGATTCCCTCATCGTCAACATGACGGCGGGCCGGCTGAAGAGCGAAGCCTTCTCGGCGACGATCAATCTCGGTGGTCATCAGGTCGAGGAAGTCGACATCAAGCGCGTCCTCGCCGCCGGCGCCAAGCAGGCGCTCAGGGCTGAGCGCGAAGTGATCCATTCCCTGCCGGTCGGCTTCTCGCTCGACGGCGAGCGCGGCATGCGCGACCCGCGCGGCATGGTGGGCGATGCGCTCGGCGTCGACATGCATGTGCTGACGGGCGATGCGGCGCCGATGCGCAATCTCGAGCTTTGCATCAACCGCTCGCATCTGTCGGTCGAGCGCATGGTGGCGACGCCCTATGCCAGCGGGCTTGCCTCGCTGGTCGACGATGAACTCGAAATGGGCGCCGCCTGCATCGACATGGGCGGTGGCACCACGACCATCTCAGTCTTCTCGGAAGGCAAGTTCATCCATGGCGACGCCATCGCCATCGGCGGCAACCATGTGACGCTCGATTTGGCCAAGGGCCTGTCGACTTCGCTCGACGCCGCGGAGCGGCTCAAGGTGATGCATGGCTCGGCGCTGCCCGGCAGCGCCGACGACCGCGACCTCGTCTCGATCCAGCCGATCGGCGAGGAAGGCGATGTGCCGTCGCAGATACCGCGCTCGGTGATGACGCGAATCATCCGTGCGCGCATCGACGAAACACTTGAGCTTTTGCGCGACCGGCTGAACAAGTCCGGCTACGGCAATGCCGTAGGCAAGCGCGTCGTGCTCACCGGGGGCGCCAGCCAGCTCGCCGGCCTGCCGGAAGCGGCGCGCCGCATTCTCGGGCGCAATGTGCGCATCGGTCGTCCGCTCGGCGTGGCGGGCCTGCCGGAGGCGGCCAAGGGACCGGCGTTCTCGACCCCGGTCGGATTGATGATCTACCCGCAGATGGCGAGCTTCGAGAGCCATTCGGCGAAAGGACTTTCCGGTTTCAGGATGACCGGAACGGGCGGAAGACTGCATCGCATGAGTCAGTGGTTGAGAGACAGTTTTTAATTTGACGGGGACAGCCCCATAGGCGGCCGCAGCGGCGAGGCGGCGGGAAAGGCAAAGGACGGAGACAATGACCATCAATCTGCAAAAGCCGGACATCACCGAGCTCAAGCCCCGCATCACCGTGTTCGGTGTCGGCGGCGGCGGCGGCAATGCCGTCAACAACATGATCACCGCCGGCTTGCGCGGCGTCGAGTTCGTGGTGGCCAACACCGACGCACAGGCGCTGACGATGTCGAAGGCCGAGCGGCTGATCCAGCTCGGCGCGCATGTCACCGAAGGCCTCGGCGCCGGCTCTCAACCGGAAGTCGGCCGCGCGGCGGCGGAAGAGTGCATCGACGAGATCATCGATCATCTCTCCAACACCCATATGTGCTTCGTCACCGCCGGCATGGGCGGCGGCACCGGCACGGGCGCCGCTCCGGTCGTTGCCCGCGCGGCGCGCGAGAAGGGCATCCTCACCGTCGGCGTCGTCACCAAGCCGTTCCACTTCGAGGGCCAGCGCCGCATGAAGACGGCCGACATGGGCATCGAGGAGCTGCAGAAATGCGTCGACACCCTGATCGTCATTCCCAACCAGAACCTGTTCCGGCTGGCCAATGACAAGACCACCTTCGCCGATGCCTTCGCCATGGCGGACCAGGTGCTCTACTCAGGTGTTGCCTGCATCACCGACCTGATGGTCAAGGAAGGCCTGATCAATCTCGACTTCGCCGACGTGCGCTCGGTGATGCGCGAGATGGGCAAGGCGATGATGGGCACCGGCGAAGCTTCGGGCGAGGGCCGCGCGATGGCCGCTGCCGAAGCCGCGATCGCCAACCCGCTGCTCGACGAGACCTCGATGAAGGGCGCCAAGGGCCTGCTGATCTCGATCACCGGCGGCCGCGACCTCACGCTGTTCGAGGTGGATGAGGCAGCGACCCGCATCCGCGAGGAGGTCGACCAGGACGCCAACATCATCCTGGGCGCCACCTTCGACGAGGAACTGGAAGGCGTGATCCGCGTGTCGGTCGTCGCCACCGGCATCGACAAGTCGGCGGCCGAAATCGCCGCGGCGCCGATCTCGATCCGCGCGCCGCAGAAGCCGGCCGCCCGCCCGGCGGCGGTTCCGGTCGCTGAAATCCGGCCCGCTCCGGTTCAGCCGCAGGCCTATGAGCCGCGCGCGGTCGATCCGGTGGCCGAGGCGATCCAGCTTGCCGAGGCGAACGCAGCCGCCATGGCGCAGCCGCGCCCCGCGCCGGTCGACGACTTCCGGCCGCAGAGCAAGATCTTCCAGGCCCCGCCAGCCCAGCCGCAACCGCAGCCGCAGCCGGTGATGCAGCCGCAGGTCATGCAGCAGCCCGCGCCGCAGCGCGAGATGCCGCAGCCGGTGGCCGCTGCTCCGCAGCGCATGCCGCGCGTAGAGGACTTTCCGCCGGTGGTAAGGGCTGAGGTCGAAGCCAAGACCCGCCCGGCGGACCATGAGAACAGCGGTCCGATGGGCTTGATCAAGCGGCTGACCAACGGCCTTACCCGCCGCGAGGAAGAGCCGGCCCGGCTCCAGCCGGCGCAGCCGCGCGAACCGAAGCTGCGCCAGGCAGCGCCCGAGATGCGCCGCCTCGCCAGCCAGGATCCTGCTCTCTACGCGCCGCGCCGTGGCCAGCTCGACGACCAGGGCCGGTTGACGCCGCAGGCCCGCACGGTCCAGGAAGATGATCAGCTGGAAATCCCGGCCTTCCTGCGCCGCCAAGCCAACTGAGCGATACGGTGGACAGCCAATCTCGATACGGTACGGCTGATCGTTAGCGATATATAACGGTTGTTAACAGGCAGACGGGAAATCGTCTGCCTGTTGTTTTTGTAAAATTCATGAAAAACAATGTCTTATCAGCTGTTTCTGACGCAATCCCGTGGTTACACGGGGTAAGAAACCGTGATTTGGAGTCTCCAGGGCGGGCCATTATCTTCGCCACGGACTAAAGTCGGTTTGCCGGGATTCGGGGAGTAGCCCTGCCTGCCGATCACACAGAGCCGCGTGCTCTTGCTTATTTTGCCGCATTCCATGCGAGCGCCAGATCGTTCACCTGGCTGCAAGATACCCAAGGCCGATTGAGCGGACGCAGGCATTTTGGGCGTATGGGGTTACTCTTGCACGACTATCAGACGACAGTGAAATCGCGCGCGACGCTGACTGGCATCGGCGTCCATAGCGGCAAGACCGTCACCGTTCATTTCCTGCCGGCCGACGCCGATACAGGCATCGTCTTCCATCTTTCGAACGGCGGCGAAACCCGTGAGCTCCGTGCCCTGGTCGCGGAAGTCGGCGCCACCGATCTTTGCACCATGCTCGGCGATCCGGCCGGCGCGCATATCGGCACCGTCGAGCATCTGATGGCGACGGTGTTCGGCCTCGGCATCGACAATCTCATCATCGAGATCGACGGCTCGGAGGTTCCCATTCTCGACGGCAGCGCCATGGCGTTCGTCGAAGCCTTCGACCAGGCGGGTATCGAGACGCTGGCGGTGAAGCGCCGCTATATCCGCGTCGTCAAGCCGGTGCGCGTGGAAGCCGGCGCGTCCTGGGCGGAATTCCGTCCCTATGACGGCACGCGGTTCGAGGTCGAGATCGATTTCGAGAGCCCGGCGATCGGCCGTCAGCAATTCGCCTCCGACATCAACCCCGACATCTTCCGCCGCGACATTGGTCGTGCCCGCACCTTCGGCTTCATGAAGGACGTCGAGAGGCTTTGGGCCGCCGGCTACGCGCTCGGCTCGTCGCTCGAAAACTCGCTGGTTATCGGCGACGACAACCGCGTCATCAATGTCGGCGGGTTGCGCTATCCCAATGAGTTCGCCCGCCACAAGACGCTCGATGCGATGGGCGATCTGGCGCTGGCCGGCGCGCGCTTCATCGGCTGTTTCCGCTCCTATCGCGGCGGCCACCGGATGAACGCGTCCGCGTTGCGCCGGCTGCTTTCCGACCACACGGCCTTCGAGATCGTCGAGACCCGGCGCCGGGAGCGTGGCCGCGTCGCCGAGATGATCGCCGTCAGCCGGCCGGTCTACGCACCCTGGGTGATCTGATTTTTAACCGTTTTCTGACGTTATAGTCAGGTTGTGTTGCGCGATTGCATCACGAATCGCTGAAATTGCACAACCTCGGTCGCAGCGCCAAGCCGCCACAAAAATGTGCGATTGGCCGGACATAGCGTTGCCGGGCAAGGGGATAATGGTTTATGGCTTCGGCCCGGACCGAAACGACGCCGAAGGGGCGGAATCCAAACATGTTTTTTTCGCGAGTTGGTCAATCGGTAACGCCGCGTCGGGGTGTTTTGCTGGCGCTGTCGGTGGTTGCTCCCGCGCTTGTTCTTTCGGCCTGCATGTCCTCCGAGAAGGACGTCAACCTGGCGACCTATGTCGATCAGACCGAGCCGGCCGACGTCCTCTACAACCAGGGCCTGGCCAATATGAATGCCGGCCGCCTTGACGAGGCGAGCAAGAAGTTCGACGCGGTCGACCGCCAGCACCCCTATTCGGAATTCGCCCGCAAATCGATGGTGATGGGGGCTTTCGCCGACTATCGCGCCGGCAACTATGACGAAGCGATCGGCACCGCGAAGCGCTATCTGACGCTTTATCCGTCGACCGACGACGCTGCCTACGCCCAATACATCATCGGCTTGAGCTACTACCGGCAGATCAAGGACGTCACCCAGGATCAGAAGGAGGCCCGCCAGACCATCCAGACCATGCAGGATCTGGTGACGCGCTGGCCGAACTCCGAATATGTCGCCGACGCCAAGGACAAGATCCGCTTCGCCAACGACCAGCTTGCCGGCAAGGAGATGCAGGTCGGCCGCTATTATCTCGAGCGCCGCGAATACATCGCCGCCGTGAAGCGCTTCCGCACCGTGGTCGAGAACTATTCCAACACCCGCCATGTCGAGGAGGCGCTCGCGCGCCTGACAGAGTCCTATTATGCGATGGGTCTGACCTCGGAAGCGCAGACGGCCGCGGCGGTGCTCGGCACCAATTATCCGGACAGCCAGTGGTACAAGGATTCCTACAAGCTCCTGCAGAGCAACGGGCTTGAGCCGCGCGAGAATGCCGGATCGTGGATCTCCAAGGCCGGGAAGCTGATCACCGGCGCCTGAAGCTTGCGATGCTGTCCAGACTGTCGATCCGCGATATCGTCCTGATCGAGAAGCTGGACATCGACTTCCTGCCCGGGCTTTCGGTGCTGACCGGCGAAACCGGCGCCGGCAAATCCATCCTGCTCGATGCCTTGTCGCTCGCGCTCGGCGCGCGCGGCGACGCCTCGCTCGTGCGCCATGGCGCCGCGCAAGGCCAGGTCATCGCGGTGTTCGACGTGCCGCGCAACCATCCGGCCCGCGCGCTGCTTGCCGAAAACGACATCGAGGATGATGGCGATATCATCCTGCGCCGCGTGCAGACCGGTGACGGCCGCACCCGCGTCTTCGTCAACGACCAGCCGTCCAGCGTCACGCTGATGCGCGATGTCGGCCGCGCGCTGGTCGAGATCCACGGCCAGCATGACGAGCGCGCGCTCGTCGATCCCGGCGCGCATCGCGAATTGCTGGACAGTTTCGGCGGGCATCTGGGCGCCGTGCGCGGCACGGGCGAAGCCTGGCGCTACTGGCGAAACTGCGAGCAGGAGCTTTCCCGGCATCGCGCAAAGGTTGAGGCGGCGGCGCGCGAGGCCGATTATCTGCGCGCTTCGGTCGCCGAGCTCGCGAAGCTCGATCCGCAGCCGGGCGAGGAGACGGAACTTGCAGAGCTGCGCGCGCAGATGATGCGGGTCGAGAAGATCGCCGCCGAAATCCATGACGCGCAGGATGTGCTGTCGGGGCCGTCCTCGCCGCTGCCGCAGCTTGCCAGCCTGTTGCGCCGGCTGCAGCGCAAGGCGGGTGAAGCGCCGGGCCTGCTCGACGACGTGGTGAAATCGCTGGACGAGGCGATGATCTCGCTCGATGCGGCACAGTCCGGCGTGGAAGCTGCGCTTCGCGCCACCGAATATGATCCGCAGCGCCTGGAGAAGGCGGAGGAGCGCCTGTTTGCGCTGCGCGCCGCTTCGCGCAAGCATAGTGTCGCGGTCGACGATCTGGCACAGCTGCGCGATACGATGGTGGCCGATCTTGCCGATCTCGATGCCGGCGAGGAGCGGCTGCACGCGCTGGAAAAGCAGGCCGCCGCGGCGCGCGAGGCGTACGATATTTCGGCAGCGCAGCTTTCCTCCCTGCGCCAGGCGGCGGCATCGGGCCTGGCCAAGGCGGTGATGGCCGAATTGCCGGCGCTGAAGCTCGAACGGGCCGAGTTCATCGTCGAGATGGAAAGCGACGCCGAAAGCCGCATGGAAGAAGGCATCGACCAGGTTGAGTTCTGGGTGCGCACCAATCCTGGCACCAGGCCGGGGCCGATGATGAAGGTCGCCTCCGGCGGCGAGCTGTCGCGCTTTCTCCTGGCGCTGAAGGTGGCGCTCGCCGATCGCGGCTCGGCGCCGACCCTGGTCTTCGACGAAATCGACACCGGCGTCGGCGGCGCCGTGGCCGACGCCATCGGCCAGCGGCTGGCGCGGCTGTCAAAGCGCGTGCAGGTGCTTTCCGTCACGCATGCGCCGCAGGTCGCGGCACGCGCGGCCACGCATTTCCTGATCTCCAAATCCGGCGGCAAGGACCGTGTCGCCACCGGCATCGCCGAAATGGACCGCGCCGCGCGCCAGGAGGAGATCGCGCGTATGCTGGCCGGCGCCGTCATCACCGACGAAGCGCGCGCCGCTGCGGAGCGGCTGCTGCGCGAGAATACGGCCGCCGCTTAGGCTGTGCTGATATTCAGGTGAGGCCGGTCTGCGAACGGCGGTTTCCTGCGCTTCCGGTGCTCACCTGGCTCAAGTACGCTCCGCGCCGGTTCTCGGAAAACCACCCTTCCCGACTCGGCCTGACCTGAATCTCAGCACATCCTTGGAGTTTGATTCTCCGGCCTTGCAGGCCGAGTCAGCAGATGGCTGCATCCCGCTGTTCGAGAATGATTTTTGCGCAAGCCGACTTCATGCCGACGAATCCTGATTTATAGTGGCCCGCCATTAATCGAGAACCGCGTTTCATGTCGGAAAAACCAGTCGAATCGCTGAGCGAGGGTGAAGCCGCGGAGGAGCTGAAGCGGCTCGCGGCGGAGATCGCCGAGCACGACCGGCGTTATCACACCGAGGACGCCCCGACGATCTCGGACGCTGAATATGACGCGCTGGCACGGCGCAACCTCGCCATCGAAGAACGCTTTCCCGATCTGGTGCGCGAGGATTCGCCGTCTCGCAGGGTCGGCGCACCGCCGGCTGAAGGCTTTGCCAAGGTCCGGCACGCGGTGCCGATGCTCAGCCTCGCCAAGGCCTATACCGACCAGGATGTCGCCGATTTCATCGAGCGCGGCCGACGCTTCTTCGACCGCGACAAGGACCTCGACATCGCCTTCACCGCTGAGCCCAAGATCGACGGCCTGTCGGCCTCGCTGCGCTACGAGAACGGCGTGTTCGTGCAGGGCGCGACGCGCGGCGACGGCGCGGTCGGCGAGGACATCACCGCCAATCTGAAGACGATTGCCGATATCCCGAAGAAGCTGCAGGGCTCGGGCTGGCCGGAGATCATCGAAATCCGTGGCGAGGTCTATATGACCTATGCCGAATTCGAGGCGCTGAAGCAGCGTTCGGCGGCTACAGGCGGCCAGGATTACGTCAATCCGCGCAACACGGCGGCCGGATCGCTGCGTCAGAAGGACCCGTCGGTCACCGCCAGCCGCAACCTCAAATTCTTCGCCTATGCCTGGGGCTACACCACCGCCGATCCGGCTCCGACGCAGTACGATTCCGTGCAGAAGTTCAAGGAGTGGGGATTCAAGGTCAGCCCGCTGATGGTGCGGGCGAAGTCGATCGACGAACTCATCGCGCAATATCACCGGATCGAGGAGCTGCGTTCCTCGCTCGGCTACGACATAGACGGTGTCGTTTATAAGGTCGACCAGCTCGAGCTGCAGCGCCGCTGGGGCTTCGTCACCGGCGAGCCGCGCTGGGCGGTCGCCCACAAATTCCCGGCCGAGCAGGCGATGACGACGGTCGAGAAGATCGACATCCAGGTCGGCCGCACCGGCACGCTGGCGCCCGTGGCGCGGCTGGCGCCGGTGACCGTCGGCGGCGTGGTGGTCGAGAACGTCACGCTTCACAATGAAGACTACATCAAGGGCTTCGACAGCAACGGTCAGCCGATCCGCGACGGCATCGACGTTCGCATCGGCGACACCGTGGTGATCCAGCGGGCAGGGGACGTCATCCCGCAGATCGTCAGCGTCGTCATCGACAAGCGGCCGGCCAATGCCGTGCCTTACGAATTTCCGCATACCTGCCCGGTCTGCGGCTCGCCGGCGACGCGCGAGATCAACGAGAAGACCGGCAAGGAGGATTCGCGCCGGCGCTGCACCGGCGAGCTGATCTGCGCCGCCCAGGCGGTGGAGGGGCTGCGCCATTTCGTGTCGCGCGGCGCGATGGATATCGAAGGCCTGGGCGCTGAGAACATCGACCTCTTCTTCAATGCTGGGCTGGTCAAGACCGCCGCCGATATCTTCACGCTGAAGGATCGCCGCCCGGCCGTCACCAAGGCGCTTGCCGAGCGGCGCGAGGAGCAGGCGCGGTTGCGCGAGGAAGCCTCGGGCAAGACGCGCAAGAATGTGCGCAGCGTCGAGGAGCGCAACTATGAAGGCCTCGACAAGCTGTTCGCCGCCATCGACGCACGCCGCGAGCCCGAGCTCGACCGCTTCATCTTCGCGCTCGGCATCCGTCATATCGGCGAGACGACGGCGGCAGTGCTTGCCCGCCAGTTCTCGACCATCGAGGAACTGATCCGCGTCGGCAAGGAGACGGCAAAGGCGGAGGATCCGCACAGCGTCTTCCCGTCGATCAACGGCATCGGCGACACGGTGATCAACGCGCTGCGCGACTTTTTCGGCAATGAGCGCAATGACGACGTGCTGGATGCCTTGCTCGCGCAAGTCCACCCCAAACCCTATGTCATGGAAATCTCGGCCGGCAGCGAAGTCTCCGGCAGGACGGTGGTGTTCACCGGCACGCTGGAAAAGATGACGCGCTCGGAAGCCAAGGCAATGGCGGAGCGGCTCGGCGCCAAGGTGGCGGGCTCGGTTTCAGCCAAAACCGACCTGGTGGTGGCGGGTCCCGGCGCCGGCTCGAAGCTGAAAGTTGCAAGCGAGCTTGGCATAGAGGTTATCGACGAGGATACCTGGCTGCAGCGCATCGGCAGGGCTGGCTGATGACTGGCGCGTTCAAGGGATTTGGGCAGAAAGCCATTCCATTCCTGAAGGCGCTCGATTTCCATCAGAGCCGGGAATGGTTCCAGGAGAACCGCGCCCTTTATGAGAGCGAGCTGCACGAACCGTTCTGCGATCTGGTCGAGACGCTCACCACGCGCTTCGAAGCAGCCAAGCTCGGGCTGCGCGGCGACCGCAAGAGGTCGCTGTTTCGCATCAATCGCGACGTGCGTTTCTCCAAGGACAAGCGGCCCTATAACCGGCATCTCTCAGCGATCCTGTCGCCGGACGGCACCAAGATGGAGCAGGGCGTCTTCTATGTGCACATCGGGCTCGAGCGCTGCTTTGCCGGCGTTGCCTGGTGGCAGCCGACGCCCGAACTGCTGCAGGCGATGCGCAAGGCGATCGTGACCAAGCCGGCAGCGTTCCGCGCCATGGTCTCGTCGCTCAAGAAGGCCGGGCTGGAACTCGATGCGGAAGATCGTCTGAAGCGCGCGCCGCGCGGCTTCGAGGACGTCGGCGAGGAAGATCTCGCCCAGGCGGTGCGCAGCCGGCATTTCGTGGTCCGGCACGACATCGATCCGGCGACGATCCATTCACCGGCGCTGGTCGACGATCTCGTCGACTTCACGCTTCGCGCCAAGCCACTGCTCGATTGGGGCAGGGTGATCCAGGGGACGGCCGCTGCTGCCTGACGCCGCCGTTCGGCGGTCGCCAGGGCTTACATCCGCATCAAGAGGCCGCCGTCGACGGCGAGCTCGATGCCGGTGATGTAGCTCGCGGCGTCGGAGAGCAGGAAGAGCGCGGCATTGGCCATGTCCTGCGGCGTGCCGATGCGGCCAAGCGGCGCATAGTTCGCAACGGCGGCGCGTTTTTCCTCGGTGTCCCAGCGCGCCTGCAGCGGCGTCAGCGCCATGCCGGGGCAGATCGCGTTCGAACGGATGCGCTCGCCCGCAAGCTGCATGGCGAGCGACTTGGACAGCGCACACACGCCGGCCTTCGAGGCCTGATAGGCGTCCTGCGGGTTCGGGTCGCCGCGATACCACTGGATGGTCGAGAAATGCACCATGGCGCCGCCACGCCTGCCGGCGCGCATATGGGGAACGACCGCGCGCGCCGTGTGCACGAAGGATTTCAGATTGATCTTGAAGACGTCGTCCCAGACGCCGAGATCCATATCCAGCGCCGACTTGTCGCGGCCGAACCATAGGACGCCGGCGACATTGGCGAGATAGTCGATGCCGCCGCGCTCGCGGCCGGCGGCGCCGATGACCTGTTCGACGAAAGCGGCGTCGGTCAGGTCGCCCTGCGCGAAGGTCAGGCGATCATCATAACCGGCAAGCGAGGCCGGACGTGTTTTCACGTCGATGGCGGTAACGGAGGCGCCGGCCTCGAGCAGTGCAAGCGCGATGGCCTCGCCCATGCCGCCGCCGGCACCAGCCACAACCGCATGCCTGCCGGTGAAATCAAAGACAACCATTCGTCACCCCTCTTGGTGTTGGCGCCAAGGCGCGATGGCGGGACAATAGGGGTCGACAAAAAATCCATCAAGCCGTATTCGAAAAAATTTGCCAAAATGGAAAATCTTGATATCGTGCCGCGATTGGACGGCTTTCCTTTGGGTGGATTTCAAGACCATGAACCTGCATTCCGGCGCGCCGACCTTCTCGGTGACCTCTCCTATCGACGGCTCGATCTACGCCACGCGAAACTATGCCGACGGCGCGGCGATCGAGGCCGCGGTCGCCCGGGCTCGCGCGGCGTTGCCGGGCTGGCGGCGCACGCCGCTGGCCGATCGCCTGGCGATCCTTCTGCGCTTCGGCGAGGAGATGAAGGCGCGCGCTGTCCCGCTTGCCGAAGCGGTGGCGTGGCAGATCGGCAGGCCCTTGTGGCAGGCCGACGAGACGCCCCGCCTGGCCCTGATCGGCGAACTGCTTGCCGGCGCCGCGCCGGAGACCTTGGCAGACATGCCGTATCCCTCGGATGAGAACATCCGCCGCTACGCCAAGCCGATGGCCGGCGGGCTGCATCTGTCGATCTGCGCCTGGAACTATCCGACCGCCATGCTCGGCTACCTGGTCACGTCGCCTCTTGCCGCGGGCAATGTGGTGATCTTCAAGCATTCGCCGCAGACGCCGCTGATCGCGGAGCTTGCCGAGGAGGCTTTCCGCGCGGCCGGCGGACCGGAAGGCGTGTTCCAGAGCCTGCATCTTGACCATCCGGACGCCGAGCGGCTGATCGCTTCCGGCTTCTTCAACGCCGTCAACTTCATCGGCTCGGTCAATGGCGGCCGGCGCGTGCACGCGGCCGCCGCCGGCACCTTCACCCAGGTGCATCTGGAACTCGGCGGCAAGGATCCGACCTATGTGCGTTCCGACGCCGACCTCGAGGCGGCGGTTCCGCTGATCGCCGAAGGCACCTATTCCAACGCTGGCCAGTCCTGCTGTTCGGTCGAGCGCATCTATGTGGATCGCCTGATTCACGACCGTTTCGTCGAGGCGCTGGTCGCCGAGACGGCGAAATGGGGGATCGGCCATCCGATCGGCGAAAAGCCGATGGTCGGCCCGGTGGTGCGCGCGGTTGCGGCCGACACCATCCGCGGCCTCACCGAAAGCTCGGTGCGGGCAGGGGCGAAGCGACTGATGCCGCGGGATGGCGCGCTCAAGGCGGCAAGCCTCGGAACCGCCTATGTCGCGCCCGAAGTGCTGACCGGCGTCGATCGCAGCATGCAGATCATGCGCGACGAGCTGTTCGGGCCGGTGGCCTGCGTCCAGGCGGTCGGCGGCGACGACGAGGCGATTCGACTGATGAACGACAGCGACTACGGTCTCAGCGCCTCCATCTGGACGCGCGATGTCGAGCGCGGCGTGGCCTTGCTCGACGAGGTCGAGGCCGGCACGGTCTATCTCAACCGCTGCGACCACGCCGACCTCTATCTGCCCTGGGGCGGCATCAAGAATTCCGGTCTCGGTCGCACCAACGGGCGCGCCGGCCTGATCGAGGCGACGGCGGCGAAGGCGTACCATGTCCGCTCCGTCATCGCCTGAGCGCCAAGGGCATCCAGTCGTGCGGGAACTTGAAAAGCTGGGCGATGCGGCCGTTGCTGCGCTTGCAGCGGCCGGCATGGAGCGGTTGCTGCCGGATGCGGCCAGCCCCTATCTCCTGATCGCGGAGCATGCTGGCAATGTCGTGCCGGGGCCGTGGCGCGATCTTGGCCTGGCGGAGCCCTATCTCGGCACGCATTTCGCGTCCGACATCGGCGTCGATCCGCTGACGCGGCGGCTCTCGCGAACGCTGCGGGCCCCGGCCGTGATCGCGCGCTATTCGCGGCTGTTCCTCGACTATAACCGCCCCGCCGATGCGTGGGATTTCATGCGGCCGGACCTCGGCGGCATCCCGGTGCCAGGCAATCTGGCGGTCGACGCGGCGGATGCGAGGTTGCGCAAGCTTGTCGCCTGGGCGCCGGTCGAACGGGCGATCGTCGAAGCCGCCGCCGGCAGGCGTGCGCTGATCTCGGTGCACTCCTTCACGCCGGTCATGGCCGGGGTGAAGCGCAATGTCGATATTGGCGTGCTGTGGCGGGAACAGTCGCCCTTCGTGAACTCGGTGCTGAACACGCTCATTACCCAGGGCACGGAGGCAGGCTTCAGGATCGGCGACAATGAACCGTACGATTGGCGCCAGGCCGTGGGCTACACGCTGAACCGGCATGGGCTGCAGCAGGGCCGGCCCTGCCTCTATCTCGAGCTCCGCAACGACCTCCTTGCCGATCCGGAAACGTTCGAACGCGTCAGCCGCCTTCTTGAAAATGCCTTTGCCACCGTCGCGATGTCCCTATGGCCGCATCAGCCATAGCCGTCTAAAGGCTGGACGCTCAAATAACGGGCCGCTAGAGCGTTTCACCGTTTCACGGAAACGACGAACCGCTCTATCTCATTGTTTTTAACCAATTCCGGACGGAAAACCGCTCACACTTTTCCTGGAATTGCTCTAGAGCTTGTCAAATTGGAAACACGACAGCCAAGGGCGTGGACGATGCAAGGCAATGTGGGCAGCAAGATCCGCGACGCGCGCAAGCAGCAGAACATCACCTTGCGTGACCTCAGCGAGCGCTCCGGCCTTTCCGTTTCGCAGCTGTCAAAGCTGGAGAACGGCAAGGCCAGGCTGACCGTCGACATCGCGCTGATGATCGCCGGCGTGCTGCACGTGCCGGTGGCCTCATTCCTGTTCAGCCCCAAGCCTGGACCGCAGGCGCGCCGCTCGATCACGCGCGCCGGCAGCGGCATCCTGCATGAAGGCAACGCCATGGAATTCGAGGTCTTGTGCAGCGATTTCCGCGACAAGACCAATATCTTCTGGCGTGTCACGCTGCGCGCCAGAAGTTTTGAGGAAAACGGCGGCTGGCGCAGCCATTCGGGTGAGGAGTTCATCCATGTGCTGAGTGGCAGCCTGCAACTGCACACGCTTCACTACGACCCGACCGTGCTGCAGCCCGGCGACAGCATCCTGTTCGACGGCGAGATGCAGCACGCCTATGTCGCGCTCGGCGACGAGCCCGTCATCATGCTGATGTCGAACACGGTGCCGCGCGACGGACTGGCGCCGGGAGCAGGCGTCTGATCCACGCGACAAGGCCCCTCCGTCCAAGAATTTTTCTAAAATGGAAAAAAATACTTGTTCTGGAAAAGTCGGGGGACTAGCATCCTTTTGACCGGCCGACAGGAGAACAGCCAGCGGCCGGAATGGGAGAAATGACCGATGCTGTCGGTTGAGGCAGTCAGCAAGACATTCGGCGGCGTGCAGGCGTTGCGCAGCGCCTCGCTGACCTGCGAGGCCGGCGAGATCCTCGGTCTCATCGGTCCGAACGGCGCTGGCAAGTCGACACTCGTCAACGCCATCTCCGGCGTGCTCAAGCCGGACAGCGGCAGCGTGCGCCTGGCGGGCGAGGAGATCACTGGCCGCGGCCCGGAGCATTGCGCGCGGGCAGGGGTCGGCCGCACCTTCCAGACCATCAGGCTGTTCAAGGATCTGACCGTTCGCCAGAACGTCGAGGTCGCGCATATCACCTGCCGCGCCGTACGCCCCGATGCCGCCAGGCGCATCGGCATCGACCAGTTGCTGCAGCAATATGAGCTGGCAAGCTTCGCCGACAGTCCGGCCGGCACGCTGCCCTATGGCAGCCAGCGCCGGCTCGAGATCGCCCGTGCGTTGGCGCTGGGCCCATCGCTCCTGCTGCTCGATGAGCCGGCCGCCGGACTCAACGAGGCTGAGTCGGAGACGCTGGCGATGGCGATCGAAGGCATCCGCCGCGACGTCGGCTGCGCGACCATCGTCATCGACCACGACCTGCGCTTCATCAACCGGCTCTGCGACCGGCTTTGCGTAATGGACCAGGGCCAGGTGATCGCTTCGGGCGAGACGGAAGACGTGTGGCGCGATCCGCGTGTCATCGAGGTCTATGTCGGGCAGTCGGAGACGGCCTGAGGGTCCGGAAGAACAACCACAAGGAGAGGAAGGAGGGGTAGAATGGAAAAGATTTTGCTGGGAGCGGCGGTGCTGACCGCCGGGCTGCTGCAGGCAGAGCATGCGGGCGCAGCCGATCTGAAGATCGGGCTTGCGGTCGCCATGACCGGCGCCTACGCGCCCTATAGCGAAGCCGAGGGCGCGCGCTGCATGGCCGACAAGCTCAACAAGGCTGCCGGCGCCAACGACCCCAAGGTCGAGCTGATGATCGAGGACAACCGCTCCGACCCGCAGCTTTCGGTTTCGCTCGGCCAGAAATTCCTCGATGCCGGCGCGCAGGTCATCACCGGCGTGCCGTTCCCGGATGCGCTGATCCCGATGGCGCAGACTGCTCAGCCCTATGGCGCCACCGTGTTCTCGGCGCCGAACACGCAGCTCGAGATGCAGCAGGCCGGGCTCGACAATTTCATCGCCGGCGCGGTGCCTGATCCGATCAACGCCTCGGCCACCGCCAACGCGCTTTACGGCAAGGGCGCGCGGACCGTGGCGCTGATGGTGTCGCCCGATGCCGGGTCCTACTCGGAGAAGCTGCCGGAGTGGTTCGGCGAAGTGTTCGAGCATCTCGGCGGCAAGGTGGTCGGCAAGTTCAACTATTCCTACGGCACCACCGACTGGTCGCCGCAGATCGCCTCGATCAAGGCGCTGCCGCAGAAGCCGGACGCGATCCATATCTGCGCCGTGCTGCCCGATGTCGGCATCCTGATCCGCCAGCTGCGCGCCAACGGCTATGACGGCTGGGTAGCCGGCTGCGATGCCTTCGACGACAAGTCGCTGGAAGGCACCGTCGGCGATGCGAAGTCGCTGGAAAAGGTGATGTTCGCGACCCATGGCGCGACCGGGGTCGATGGCCCGATCGACAAATTCCTCGCCCAGTGCAAGGCCGATGGCTACAAGATCAACGGCATCTTCGACGCGCTCGGCGCCGACATGGTGCAGATCAGCTATGAAGCGGCGAAGAAGGCCGGCACCGTCGACCCCGCCGCCTTGCGCGAGGCGATCCGCGCGCCGGGCGGCTATCCGGGCACGACGGCGCCGACGATCTCCTTTGCCGAGAAAAAGGGCTATCCGGTCAAGACGGTGCCGGTGATGGGATTTGCCGACGGCAAGCGGGTGCTGATCACCGACACGCCGCCCACCTTCGTTCCGGCGCTGAACTAAGGCGGGGCGGGAAGACGTGCTGAAGGTCGAGAAGCTTGTCGTGCGCTATGGCGCCGTCATGGCGGTGCGCGAGCTGTCGTTGGAAGTCGGGGAGGGCGAGCTGGTCGCCCTGCTCGGACCCAACGGCGCCGGCAAGAGCTCGACCATCAACGCGCTGACCGGGCTGGTCACGCCGGCTTCGGGGCGTATCGTGCTTGACGGCAAGGACATCTCGCATGTCCGCACCGAGGACCGCATCCGCGCCGGGCTGACCTCGACGCCGGAAGGCCGGCACATCTTTGCCAACTTAAGCGTCGGCGAAAACCTGCGGCTGGGGGCGGCGACACGACGCGACCCTGCCGGGGTGCGCCAGGACATCGAGCGGTTCCTGTCGCTGTTTCCGGTGCTTTCCGAGCGTTACGGCCAGGCGGCCGGCACGCTTTCGGGCGGCGAGCAGCAGATGCTGGCGATCGCCCGGTCGCTGATGTCGCGGCCGAAGCTGTTGCTGCTCGACGAGCCGTCACTGGGGCTCGCGCCCAAGATCGTGGCGCGCATCTTCGATTTCATCGGCGAGCTCAAGGCGCAGGGATTGACGCTGCTGGTGGTCGAGCAGAACGCCAAGCAGGCGCTGCGCTTCGCCGACCGCGTCTATGTCGTGAGCTCGGGCACGCTGCGCTATGACGGACCGCCGGCCAGGCTCGCCGACGAGCACGGCCTATTCAACCTCTATATCGGCGGGTAGGCGGCGATGGACTATGCCCTGCAGCAACTCCTCAACGCGCTTGCCTTCGGCGCGGAATATTCGCTGGTGGCACTCGGGCTCGCCGTCGTCTTCTCCATCATGGGGCTGGTGAATTTCGCGCATGGCGAGATCATCGGCGTCTCGGCTTACAGCGTGTTCCTGGCGGCCGCGCTCGGGCTGACCTCGCCATTCGTCGCGGTGCTGCTCGCCGTCGGCATGGCGGCGCTCGCGGCGGTGGTGTTCGAGCGCGTCGCCTTCCGGCCGGTGCGCTATGCGCCGACCACGACCGGGCTGCTCACCGCCTTCGGCGTGTCGATCGTGGTGCAGAACCTTTTCATGCTTCTGATCTCGCCCAAGCCGCAGTCGGTCTCGGTTCTCAACGGCTTGAACCAGATGTGGTTCTTCGGGCCCTTCGCTGTCTCCTCGCTGCAGGTGATGGAGCTGATCGTGTCGGGCCTGACCATCCTGGCGCTGGTGCTCTTCCTCAATCGCTCGACGCTGGGGCTCGCCATCCGCGCCGCATCGCGCGACTTCGCCACGGTGCGGCTGATGGGGATCAAGGCAAATCGCGTCATCGCCACAGCCTTTGCGATTTCGGGCGCGCTGGCGGGCATCGCCGCCGTCTTCATCCTCGCGCGGCGCGGCAGCGTCTCTCCCGATCTCGGCTTCGGCCTGGTGCTGAAAGCCTTCGTCGCCTGCGTCATCGGCGGCTTCGGCTCGCTGCCGGGGGCCGCGGTCGGCGGCATGCTGCTCGGCTTCATCGAAGTCGGCCTGCTTGTCGCGCTGCCACAGGAATATGCGGGCTTCCGGGATGCGCTCACCTACGCCATTATCGTCGCGCTGCTCGTCTACCGGCCGGAAGGCCTGCTCGGCCAGCGCATCGAACTCGGCGATAAGGAGATCTGAAGTGGCAGGCTCCGAATTGTCGCAAGCACTTGAACAGATGGGGTCCCAGGCTGGCGCGACCCAATCCGGCAATGCGCTTGTCCGCTCGCTGATCGGCGGTCTGGTGACGGCGCTGCCGGTGCTGGTGATCGGTCTCCTGGTGCTGAATTTCGCGCCGAACTACTACACCTTCCTGGCGCTCGGCGCCTTCGTGAACCTGATCGTGGTGGTCGGGCTGCAGGTGTTCATGGGCAATTCCAACATCGCCAATCTCGGCCACAGCGCCTTTGTCGGGCTCGGCGCTTATGGCGTCGCCATCCTGTCGACGCCGCTTGCCATGAAGAAGCTGTCGATCCCCAACGCGCCGTTCGATTTTGCGACGCTGGAGCTCGACCCGGTTTCGTCGGCGCTCATCGCGCTCGTCGTCGTCGGCATCGTTGCGCTGGTCAGCGGCAAGGTGATCAGCCGGCTGTCGGGGGTCGCCGCGACCATTGTCAGTCTGGCGCTGCTCATCATCGTCCATTCGGTGTTCCTCAACTGGACCGACCTGTTCAAGGGGAACCAGGCTTTCTTCGGCATTCCGAAAGTGGTCGGCCTGCCCTGGATGCTGGTTTTCGCGGTGCTGGCGATCGTGACGGCGCGGCTGTTCAAGGACAGCCGCTGGGGCCTGCAGCTGCGCGCCAGCGCGCAGAGCCCGCAGGCGGCCGCCGCGCTCGGCATCGATGCGAAAAAGCTGCGGCTGATGTCGTGGGTGCTGTCGGCACTGATCTGCGGCCTTGCCGGCGTGCTCTACGCCTATTTCGCCGGCACGATCAGCCCGAAACTTTTCTACTTCCAGATGATCTTCAACACGCTGGCGATGCTGATCCTCGGCGGCATGGCGACGGTGACCGGGGCGGTGACCGGGGTGATCGTGCTTTCGATCGGGCTGGAATTCATCCGAAGCATCGAGTCCGGCGTGACCGTCGCGGGTATCCAAATGCCGCAGCTGCTCGGACTGTCGGGCGTGGCGCTCGGCGTGGTCATCGTGCTTTGCATGGCGTTCCGGCCAAGCGGCATCAGCGGCCGGCATGAGCTCGACGAGCTTGTGTCGCTTCTTTTCCGGCGCAACGCCAGATAGCGTCGTCATTCCTGGTGGAGGGTTGAACGTGGAATTTGAGGACAGGGTGGCGGCGTATGCGCCGAAGCTCGAGGCGCTGCAGGCCGAGCTTGCATCGCGCGGCGCCGAGTTCGTCGAGGTGCATACCGTCGACACGTCGGGCGTGGTGCGCTCCAAAATTGCGCCGCTGAAGCTTTCCACATCCGGCGAGTCGATCAATGCCATCCTCTATTGCGTCACCCATGGCGATGGCCAGCCGATGGGCGACGTCGCCTTCGCTTCGCCGAGCGCCAACGAGGAGAACGGCTTTCCCAACATCAAGGGCATAATCGATCCGGATACGGTGGTGCAGCATGGCTGGAAGCCGAAATTCGCTTCCGCCATCACTCGCTCCTACATGCTCGACGGCGCGCCTTGCGCCTACGATCCGCGCAACGTCCTCGCCCGTGTCGAGGAGCGTGCGCGGGCGCTCGGCTACGAGCCGAAATTCGCCCTCGAATACGAGTTCGGCATTTTCCACGCCGACCACGATCTGATGCGCGCCGGCCGCTATCGCGAGCTGAAGCCGTGGGGCCATTCGCTGATCAACTACGACCTGGTGCGCAGCGGCGAGTACCGGGATTTCGCCGCCGAGTTCATCACGCGCATGAAGAGCATCGACATCGGCGTCGCCTCGCTGGTCACCGAATATGGCTACGGCATGTATGAATATGCGCTGACGCCGAAGAGCGCCCTGGCCGCGGCGGATGCCGCCATGCGCGCCAAGCTGCATCTGCGCGAGCTGTGCGCCGAGCGTGGGCTGGTCGCCACCTTCATGACGCGCTTCCAGCCGCCGGGCAAGGAAAGCGCCTGCGGCGCGCACCACCATGTCAGCCTGTGGCGGGACGGCAAGCCGGCTTTTGCGGCCGGGCCCAACCGGCTGACGCCGGTCGCCGAGAAATTCCTCGCCGGCGTGCTCAACCGAATGCAGGAGACGCATATTTTCTTCCGGCCGACGGTCAATTCCTACCGCCGCTTCGATCGCGGCGCGTGGTCGCCGGAAGACGTCGCCTGGGGGTTCGAGAACCGCACCGCGCCGATCCGCGCCATCACCACGCCGAACGATGCCGCCTGCCGGTTCGAGCACCGGGCGCCCGGCGCCGACGTCAATCCCTATCTGTCGATCGCCGCCATCCTGGCGGCCGGCTGTGAAGGCATCGAGAAGAACCTGCCGCTCGAGCCGCCGGTGACGAGCAACCTTGCCAATCTCGACAAGCCGAAGCTGCCGCGCACGTTGAACGCTTCCATCGAAGCTTTTGCAGCATCCGATTTCTGCGCCGAAGCGTTCGGCGAAGCCTTCCGCGACAATTATGCCGAGAGCCGCCGCGCCGAGCAGGCAGCCTTCGATGCCTGGCAGGCGTCGCACATCACCGACTTCGAGTGGCAGCGCTATTTCGTCAGCTGAGCCGCCAGATTTTCGACGTTTCGCAACCCGGTGATCAGTTCCGCTGATCGCTGGGTCAAGCGAATTGGTGTGACATCGAGGACGACGCTCCCTAAATGAGGCCGCTCAAGGAGCGGCGCATGGTAACGGAAGCAATCTCTGAGAGCAGGACCGGCGGCGATTTCTGGGACGGCGTGCGGTTGTCGATGCCGGTCGTGGTCGCCTCCGCGCCGTTCGCGATCCTGTTCGGGGCGATCGCCGTCGACAATGGTTTCTCGGTGCTTGAGGCCTTCCTGATGAGCGCGCTGATCTTCGGCGGCGCGAGCCAGATGGTCGGCATCGAATTATTCGGCCAGCATGTCGCGCCATGGCTGATCGTGCTGTCGATCTTCGCGGTGAATTTTCGACACGTGCTCTATTCGGCCGGCATCGGCCGCCGCATAGCGCATTGGCCATTGCTGCAGCAGGCGCTGGGCTATTTCATCCTGACCGACCCGCAATTTGCCGTGGCGGAGGCCAGGGCCGTGTCAGGCAAGCCGGTCGGGTTCGTCTGGTATCTTGGACTTGGCCTGCCGGTCTATGTGTTTTGGGTCATCGAAAGCGGGTTGGGCGCGGTGTTCGGCAAGCTCATTCCGGATACCCATGCGCTCGGCATCGATTTCCTGCTGCCGATCTATTTCCTCGGCCTCGTCCTCGGTTTCCGCAAGCGGCCGCTCTGGCTGCCTGTCGTCGCCGCAAGCGCGGCCGCATCGATCATCGCCTACAAGACGGTCGGCTCTCCCTGGCATGTCTCGATCGGCGCGATCGCCGGCGTGCTGCTGGCGGTGATCCTGCCGCCGCATCACAGCGGAATAGTGGAGCGGCCGTGAGCACGACCTTCTGGATCATCCTTGCCGGAGCGATCGCCACCTATCTGACCCGGGTCGGCGGCCACCTCGTCATCTCGCGCTTCGAGAATATCCACCCGCGCGTCGAGGCGGGGCTGAACGCCGTGCCGGCCGCGGTGTTGACGACACTGGTCGCGCCGGCAGTGCTTGGCGCAGGGCCCGCCGAATGGGCGGCGCTGGTGGTCACCGCTTTGGTCTCGCTGCGCGGCGGGTTGATGTCGATGTTTTTGGCAGGTGCTGCGGTGCTGATCATCGCGCGGCAGTTTGTCGGATAGGAATTCTGCCGGCGCGATCGTTTCGGACCGCCGGCGCTGCCCCTCATTGCCCTACCGGGCATTTCTCCCCGTAGACGGGAGGAAGATGCTTATCTCAAATCTTCGCGTCGTGCGGCAGCGGCGCCGTTGCCTTCTCCAGCCAGGCAAGCGTCTCGCCATCGACCATCGGGCCGATCTCGGCCAGCACCCAGGCATGATACTGATCGAGCCACTGCAACTCGTCGCGCGTCAGCAGGTCGGTGCGGATGAGGCGCTTGTCGATCGGCGCCAGCGTTAGCGTCTCAAAGCCATGCATGGGGATGTCGCCGCCTCCGATCTGCTCCGCTGGCGTGACCAGGATCAGGTTCTCGATGCGGATGCCGTAGGCGCCTTCCTTGTAGTAGCCCGGCTCGTTGGACACCATCATGCCGGCCAGCAGCTTTTCCGTGCCGGTGCGGGCGATGCGCTGCGGTCCTTCATGCACGGCAAGGTAGGAGCCGACGCCGTGGCCGGTGCCATGGGCGAAGTCGCAGCCATGCTTCCACAGCGCCACGCGCGCCACCGCGTCGATCTCCGAGCCGCGCGTGCCGGCCGGGAAACGCAGCGTCGAGATGCCGATCATGCCCTTCAGCACGAGGGTGAAGCGCTCGCGCATCTCCTGCGTCGGCTCACCGATCGACACGGTGCGGGTGATGTCGGTGGTGCCGTCCTGATACTGGCCACCGGAATCGAGCAGGAACAGCTCGCCGCTTTCCAATTTGCGGCTGGTGGCGCGCGAGACGCGGTAATGCATGATGGCGCCGTTCGGGCCGGCGCCGGAAATGGTGTCGAAGGACACGTCGCGCAGCGGCATCTGATTTTCCTCGCCCGTCAGCCGGCGCACTTCCTCCAACTTGGTGACGACGGCGATTTCGTCGAGCGTGCCGGGCTTCTGGCGGTCGAGCCAGCACAGCAGCTTGGCGATCGCTGCGCCATCACGGCGATGCGCGGCGCGGCTGCCGGCGATCTCGGCCTGGTTTTTCGTCGCGCGGGGAATACGTGCCGGGTCAGCCGCCAAGACGACCGTACCGCCATTGTCCTCGGTCAGCATCCGCAGCTTTTCCGCCGCCAGCACCGGATCCAGCGCGATCCTGGCGCCGTTTTTGGCCAGCTCGACGATTGCCGCTTCGAACTCGTCCGGATCATGCAGATCGGCAAGCTGGGTGAGATAGGCCGCGACCTGGCGCGGGAATTTGCGCTGGTCCATGAACAGCTGATGCTTGCCGTCGGCGGCGAGGATGGCAAAGCCGAGCGCCAGCGGCGTGTGCGGCACGTCGCCGCCACGGATGTTGAAGCTCCAGGCGATGGAAGAGGGGTCGGTCAGCACCGCATGGGTGGCGCCGTCCTTCTGGATGGCGCTTGCCAGCCGCACAAGCTTGTCCTTGGCGAACTCACCGGCAAAATTGAGCTCTTGCAACTCCACCGGCGCCCGCGGCGGCTCGGGCTGGTCTTTCCAGATGATGTCGATCGGGTTCCTGTCGAGCGGCACCAAGGTCGCGCCGGATTGCTCGGCCGACGCCTTCAGCGCCCTGACCTCGCCTATCGTATGCAGCCAGGGGTCGAAGGCGAGCCTTGCGCCCTTGCCGAGATTGTCCTTGATCCAGCTGGCCGGCGGATTGTCGATAAGGCTTTCGACGGTGAAGATCGAAAGGTCGACCTCGTTTCGGACCTGCAGCGTGTAGCGGCCGTCGACGAAGATGAAGGCGCGGTCGCGCAGGATGATGGCGACGCCGGCCGAACCGGAAAAGCCGGTCAGCCATTTCAGCCGCGCCGAGCGGTCGGCGACATATTCACCCTGGTGCTCATCCGCGCGGGGAACGATGAAGCCATCCAAGCCATTGTCGGCCAGCCATTGCCGCAGCAAAGCCACGCGCGGCTTGCCGACCGCCGGATCGCCAGCGGAATCAAAGGTCTGGAACATGGTGGCCTCTCCTCGGATGCTTGTCCCGAACCTAGAGCATTTCGTGCGCCAATTGAAACGGATCTGTCACCAGACGCCATATGATCCAGATATGCTGAAGGGACGACGTGCAAGCCAGGGGCGCCGCCGTGTCTTTTCGCATGGTCGCTATGCAGGATCGTTGATTTCCAGACAGGTCGGCAGAGCTTAGTTTCCCGGATGTGGAGGAATGAATCCTGTTGTCCTGCAAAGGAGACTGTCATGTCCACGCTTCCAGCCAGACGCGGATTTTTCAGAAACGCAATGAGCGCGCTGATCGAAGCTCGCCGGCGCGAGGCGAGCCGCTACGTCAACGGGGCGCTGCTTTGTCTCGATGATGAAACGCTGAACGCCAATGGCTACGATCGCGAAGAGCTGAAGAAGGCGGCAAACTCGCTTTATGTGTGAGTAACCGCCTCAGCGCTTTAGGTGGATGGTCGCCCAGCCCTCGCGATGCAAGGTACGCACATGGCGGAAGGCTTGGCCGACATAGGCTGAGATCACCGCGTCGCGCTGCCGGTCGAGGATGCCGGAGAGCACCAGCGAGCCGCCGAGCCTGATGTGCCGGGCCATTTCGGGCGCGAGCCGCATCAGCGGCCGGGCCAGGATGTTGGCGACTATGAGGTCGAAAGGGGCGCGCCTGGCGAAGATCGGGTTGTGGAAGCCCGGCGCCGTCACTGTCTCGACCAGCGCCTTGACATGGTTGAGGCGGGCGTTGGCAGCGGCGACGCGGACGGCGACCGGGTCGATGTCGGTCGCCAGCACCGGGATATGCGCGAGCTTGGCGAGCGCGATGGCAAGCACCGCGCTTCCCGTTCCGAGGTCCAGCGCGTTGCGCGGCCGCTCACGCAGCACCACCTGCTCCAGCATTTCGAGGCAGCCGGCGGTGGTGCCGTGATGGCCGGTGCCGAAGGCAAGGCCTGCCTCGATCTCGATGGCGAGATCGCCGGCGTGGCGCTTGGCGCGGTCGTGCGAGCCGTGGACGAGGAAGCGGCCGGCTCGGACCGGCTTCAACCCTTCCAGCGAGCGGGACACCCAGTCGACGTCGGGAAGGACCTCGCGTTCGACGGCCCTCGGCAGACTGAGACCGGCGAGGATGTCCCTGACCCGCGCCTCGACAGGATCGACGTTGCCATCGGTATAGAGCGACACTTCGTGGATGTCTTTCTCCTCGTCGAGCTCCAGCACGGCGATCGGCAGGCCGTCGTCCTCGAAGGCGGCGTCGAGCGCCGCGAAGATGCGGTCGGCCTCGACCTTGCTGGCGGTGAGGTGCAGCCTCGTCTGGCCCATCAGGTTTGCCCGCCGGCAGCCAGCCGCTTCAGCTTGGCGACGGCGGTGTCGGCGCTCTCGCCATAGGCGATGGTGCCGGCGAAATCGCCCTTGGCGTTGAGCAGCAGCACCGAGGCCGTATGGTCCATCGTGTAGTCGCCGTCACCGGTGTCGACCTTCTTCCAATAGATGCCGAAGGCCTTGGCCATGGCATGCACCTTGTCCGGATCGCCGGTGATGCCGGTGATGCGGTCGGAGAAGTTGCTGACATAGGTGTTCATCGTCTCCGGCGTGTCGCGCTCCGGATCGACGGTGACGAAATAGGCGTTGAGGTTCTTGCCGCTGTCGCCCATCGTCTTCAGCCAGCCGGCCAGCTCGAACAGGGTTGTCGGGCAGACTTCCGGGCAATGGGTGAAGCCGAAGAAGACGACGCTCGGGTGGCCCCTGAAGGCGGCTTCGGTGATCGGCGCGCCTTTCTGGTCGACCAGCGTGAAGGGCGCGCCGAAGGGCTCGCCCCCATAATGGCCGCGGTACCAGTCGAATGTCAGCCAGCCGATGCCCGCCGCCATCAGGACGAGAATGCCGACCAGGATTGAACGCATCATCAGTGAATGTCCGTCGTGATTGCTTTGGGCAGCCAGTTTTGGCGACAGTCTTAACGGGTCGGCGCCGGGCACGCAAAGATGTCGCGTTGCCGCAAGCAGAGATCCAGCCGGGCGCACAAACCCGTATCGGGCGGCTTGCAAACGCCACGATCCTGTCCCACCTGACATCGGCAAACGCCAACCCAGGAGGCCACCTTTGCGAAAACTGATCGGCTTGTTCGCCGTATGTCTTGCTCTCAGCGCCGGCGCGGCCATGGCTGAAGAAGTGGGTAAAGTGGGTGTCGACTGGGTCGGCAACGACATCATGATCGACGCCATCAAGGACCCGAAGGTCGATGGCGTCACCTGCCACGTCGCCTATTTCGATCGCAGCATCATCGACCGGCTGCATAAGGGCAACTGGTTCGAGGATCCGTCCGATTCCTCGATATCCTGCCGCCAGACCGGGCCGATCACCATCGGCGATATCGACATGGGCGAGGGCGGCGAGGAAGTGTTCAAGCAGGGCCTCAGCCTGATCTGGAAGAAGCAGGTGGTGAACCGCATCTACGACAGGAAGAATGAGACGCTGATCTATCTGTCGCATTCGCGCCAGGTGCAGAACGGCTCGGCCAAGATGTCGGTCACGACCGTGCCGCTCTACGGCCAGAACGTGGTGTGGACCAAGGGCAAGCCGCAATAGGTTCGAGCGGATTATCTGTCCCGCTTGCGGGGGCAATCGCTCGGGCGTAAAGCCGGAGCATGGACCGTTCTGAAAACCTTGTCCTGAAAGATCCCGAGCCGCGCATCCATCCGACGGCGGAGCTCAAGGCATGCAAGCTCGGCCGCTATGCCTCGATCGGCGAGCGGGTGATCCTGCGCGAGGTGAGCGTCGGCGACTTTTCCTATTTCGAGCGCCATTGCGAGGCGATCTACACGACGATCGGCAAGTTCTGCTCGATCGCCGCCAACAGCCGCATCAACGCGCTCGAGCACCCGATCGAGCGGCTGACGCAGCATAAGGTCAGCTACCGGCCGAACGAGTATTTCCGCTGGCTGGGCGTCGACACCGAATTCCGCTCGCGCCGGCAAGCCAAATCGGTCAGTGTCGGACACGATGTCTGGATCGGCCACGGCGCGGTCATCATGCCGGGCGTTGCGATTGGCAACGGCGCCGTCATCGGCGCCAATGCCGTGGTGACGCGTGACGTCGCGCCCTACACGATTGTCGCCGGCGTTCCGGCAGAGCCGTTGCGCGAACGCTTCCCAACGGCCATCGCGGCGCGTATCGAGGCCCTGGCCTGGTGGGACTGGGCGCCGGAGAGACTGGCGAGTGCAATCCCCGACATGCAGGCCTTGCCGATAGAGGCCTTCCTCGATCGCTGGGAAGGCAATACTCACTGACACACAGGATGCCGTTGAAAGCATAACGGCGCTGTCTGGATGGTAGCCTCTGTTGGGAGCGGTTGCCCCTTCCGCCATGCGGGGTGGCGCGGCGGAAAGGGGCTGGAGGCAAACCGCCGTGGGGCGGAAGGAACAGGCTCTCCTGCCTGCACCGGCACTATCGCAAGCAAAAACCGATAAGGCGTTTCTTCACGCGCCTGCGCTTCTGGCGTGTGTCTGATTAAGGCCGCGTGTAGGCACCAAAATTCACACCCTTGGAACCTGAGGCGGCGGCAGCTTGTTTCTCCGCAGATGCTCTTACATCCACAGTTTCAGAAGGACTTGCATGATCGAGAGAACTTTTAGCAAGGTAGCCAATTGGGTGGCGCATCTGGCCGGCCTGCCGTGGACTTTCGTCATCTGTGTGCTGATCGTGGTCGTATGGGCGGCAAGCGGCCCGATCTTCGGCTTTTCGGACACCTGGCAACTCGTCATCAACACCGGCACCACCATCGTCACCTTCCTGATGGTGTTCCTGATCCAGAACACGCAGAACCGCGACGGCGCGGCGATCCAGGCCAAGTTGGACGAGCTGATCAGGGTCAGCCGCGCCCATAATCATTTCATCGGCATCGAGCACCTGACGGAATCCGAGGTCGAGGAGATCCGCTCCAAATGCGAGGCGGCGGCAAAACGCCACGATCGCGAGATTGCCGAAAAGGCGACCGACAAGGCCACGGCCGGAAAGAACGGTACGAGGCATGCAGCCAAGACCACCAGCGCGACCGCAAAGAAGCCTGCGGCCGGGAAGAACACCTCCAAGAAGAAAGCGGCCGCTTGAAGGGCCGTCAGTATTTGCTTTTACACAATTCCGGACGGAAAACCGCTATGCACTTTTCCTGGAATTGCTTAGCGGTTCATGAAGGCCGCGAAGGCGTCCTTGTGATCGGGATGCCAGCGCGACAAGGCAGGGCGGTTCTCGATGATGTCGCCGATCGCCCAGGCCATGCGCTTTTCATCCGTCGGCCGCGCCACCTCGTTGTCGGGGCACAGGATGTAAAAATCGCCATCGACGAGCGATGCCAGCATGAAGTCTATCACCTGCTCGCCGGTCCAGGCGCCGGCGGGCTTTTCCGTCACGCCTTCGGTCAGGCCGGTGTAGGTGAAACCGGGAATCAGCAGATGCGCCGACACTTTCGTCTCCGGCTCGTTGCGGAGTGCGTGCGCCAGCCCCTCGGTAAACGTCTTCACGCCGGCCTTGGAGACGTTGTAGGCGAGATTGCCGGGCGGCGTGGTGATGCCCTGCTTGGACCCGGTGTTGATGATGAGCCCCGGTTTTCCAGCTGCGAGCATGCGCGGCGCAAAGGCTTCGACGCCATGCACCACGCCCCAGAAATTGATGTCGAGCAACCGCTTCCAGGCGTCGCGGTTCTCCCATGGCTTACCTGGATTATTGCCGACGCCGGCATTGTTCATCAGCACCGACACCGCACCGAAGGCGCCGTAAGCGAGCTCCGCCAGCCGGTCGACCTCTTCGGCCTTGGAGACGTCGGTCGGGATCGGGAGGACGGAATCCTTGCCGGCGATCGCGGCGACAGCCTCCGTCGCCTGATCGAGGCGCACGCCGCCTATGTCGGCGAGCACCGTCTTCATGCCCATCGCCGCGAACCGTTTCGCGGCGGCGAGGCCGATGCCGCTGGCGCCGCCTGTGATGACGGCGACATTGCCCGAGGCGAAAGCGGGCAGGGCGGTCTGGATTTCGGCGTTGCTGGTCATGGTTTCCATCCTTGTTCGGGTCGCGCCGAACTTAACGCTCACCGCCGCCGAGGCAAGGCTGGATAGTCCCGATGAGCGACGGCGACAGCCGCAACGGGTTGACCGCAAGAGCGGCAACGGGTTGACGACTTACAGTCGCAACGGGTTGACCATCGCCGTGCCTGCCGCGCATGCTGTCCTGAAAAAGGAGCTCGGCATTTGACCGACTGGATCGGAATCCTCAAAGAACAGACCGCCAATGGCGACGAGATGGGCCGCGAGGTGCCCAAGATGCTCGCCAATCCCGATATAAGCGAGACGCAGGTGAAAACGTTGTTCGCGGCGCTGGAGAAGCAGGCCGATTTCGCCGAGAAGCTGCGGCTGGCGCTGGAGAAGTTCGGCCATGACTTCCCGATCATCAAGGCGGCCGAGCGGCTGGAGGAGCGCTATGCCGACCTTGCCGCCTCGGCGGCCGAGAAGCTGAAAGCGATGCGGAAATAGGTTCCTATTTGTCGACCAGCCTCTCGAAGCGCTTGTCGGGCGCAAACCAGACGGCCGCTACAAGCACGTAGATCGCCACGCTGATCCATTGGTTGAGAAAGCTGAGCAGAACGGCGGCGGTGTAGAGCGCCAGTGAAATCTTGCCTTTCTCGTCGTGGCCGACGGCCTTGGCGAAGGTCGTGTCGGCGCCGTGCAGGTGGCGAAGCTTGATGACCAGAATGGTATAAGCGACGGCGCAAAGCACGAGATCGATGCCATAGACGGCGACCGGAACCGGAGCGAAGTGGTTCTCTCCCATAAAGGCCGTGGTCACCGGCATCAGCGACAGCCAGAACAACAAGTTCAAATTGGCCCACAGCACGCGCCCGTCGACGCGCTGCACGGTGTGGAACATGTTGTGCAGGTTGTTCCAGTAGATGCCGACATTGATGAAGGAGAGAACATAGCAGAAGAAGACCGGCCACAGCGGCAAAAGGGCGGAAAAATCCTCGCCATGCGGCACCTTCAGCTCCAGCACCATGATGGTGATGATGATGGCGACAACGCCATCGGTGAATGCCTCGACCCGTCCCTTGCCCATGGTTCCTCCCTCGCTCTGCCTAGACGTTACGAGAGGATGCCGCGTCTGACCATCCTGTCAGGATTGTCAGGAGGGCGTCCGCCGGGTGGAACGGCGCCATTATATAGGCGTTGGGCTTGCAACCCTCGGAGTTAGCCATGACCAGCTACGCTCAAACCATGGCGCGTGACTATGAGCTTGGCGGAAAGGCCGCCGTAGCCGCCATGATCGCCGCGCTTTTTGCCGGCAGCACCGCGCTGACCCCGCTCTACATCATCTACAAGCAGGCCTTCGGCTTCTCGCAGGTCACGCTGACGCTGGTCTACGCGGTCTATGTGGTCGGCAATCTGGGGGCGCTGCTGTTTTTCGGCCGGGTGTCGGATGTGATCGGCCGCCGCCCCGCCGCGCTCGCCGCGATGGGGGTTGCCGTGGTCAGCGCGGTGTTCTTCCTCTTCGCCGAAAACCTCGCCTGGCTCGACATCGCCCGCATTCTGAGCGGCCTCGGCATCGGGGTCGGCGCGGGTGCGGGCACTGCTTGGCTGGCCGAGCTGATCGAAGGCAAGGACAAGTCGCGCGCCGCTATCATCACCACCAGCACCAATTTCATAGGTCTCGGCGTCGGCGCGCTCATGGCGGGCCTGCTCGCCCAATATGCGCCCTGGCCGCTCAGGCTCACATTTGCCGTCTATCTCGTCCTGCTTGCGCTGGTGATCGTGCTGATCTGGCGCACGCGGGAAACGGTCTCCAGTCCGGGGCGGCTCTCGGACGTCTCGCTGCGGCCACGGCTTTCGGTGCCCGACAATGTCCGCGCGCAATTCGTGGCGCCGGCGGTGACCGGTTTCGGCGCCATGGCCCTGGTAGGCTTCTATGCCGCGCTGGCCCCGAGCATCCTGGCGCAGCAGCTGCACGTGACCAATCATGCCGAAGCCGGCGGGCTTTTCTTCGAGCTGTCGATCGTAGCGGCGGCGACGATTGTCGGCACCGCCCGGTTGTCCGCCCGTTCCACCATGCTCGCCGCGCTGGCGCTGATGATCCCGGCCGTGGCGCTGGTCGTCGCGGCGCAAATCTACGCCTCGATGGCGCTCATGATCGCGGCGACCGCGGTCTGCGGCGCGGCGGCGGCGCTTGGCTATCGCGGCGGCCTGCAGGTGGTGAATCAGATCGCGCCGGCCGACCGTCGCGCCGAGGTGGTCTCGGTCTTCTTCATCTGCTGCTTCTGCGGCAACGCGCTGCCGGTGATCGGCATCGGCGTCTTGTCAGGCCTGGCGAGCGCGACGACGGCAAGCCTCGCATTTGCCGGCATGATCATCGTCTTCTCGATGGTGGCGCTCGGTTTCGGCGCCAAATACGCGCGCTAGAGCGCTTCACCGTTTCATGGAAACGGCAAACCGCTCTATCTCCTTGTTTTTACGCAATTCCGGACGGAAAACCGCCCACACTTTTCCTGGAATTGCTCTAGATCTCAGCTGGCCGGTGTCTCAGGCGCAAGATTGGCGCGCTGGCGCGGCACGCCGAGGCCGGTGTCGGGCGGCTCGCCGGCCGCCGGCCGGCCCTCGATCATATGCGTGGTGCGCCAGCGGCCGAGGCGATAATAGGCGGCGGCGAGCACCAGCGAGGCGATCGAGCCGGCCGGAAAGCTCCACCACAGCGCCTCCTGGCCGATGACGCTGCGCATCGAATAGGCAAAGCCGGTGCGAATGAACAACACCGAGATGATCAGGATGATCAGCGGCGGCATGACGGCGCCGGTGGCGCGCACCGTGGCGAACAGCACGATCGTGATGCCGAACAGGATGAACGACCAGGACGCCACCCTGTTGATATGAGCGGCAATGTCGATCGCAGTGCTGTCACTGCTGAGGAAGAGGCTGAGCACCGGGCGGTCGAAGACGAAGAGCAGCGCCACCAGCGCGCCGGTCAGCACCAGGTTGAAGCCGACGCCCGAGGCCGCGACCTTGCCGATGCGGTCCCAGCGGCCGGCGCCGACATTCTGCGCCGCCATCGAGGAGACGGCGGCTCCGATCGCGAGAGCCGGCATCTGGATATAGGTCCAGAGCTGCGCCGCGATGCCGTAGGCGGCGGCGACCTGCGAGCCGTAGGAGTTGACGATGCCCATCACGGTGAGCGCCGCGGCCGAGATGACGATCATCTGCAGGCCCATTGGGATGCCCTTGAAGACGACGATGCGCAGCAGCGCCGGCTCGGGCCGCAGCAGAGCAAGATCGGCGCCTGCCAGCCGCAGCGGGTGCTTGCGAACATAAAGCACGATCAGGATGGTGATGACGCTCACCGTCTGGCTTATGAGTGTCGAAGTCGCCGAGCCGGCGATGCCGAGCTCGGGGAAGGGGCCGACGCCGCGGATCAGCAGCGGGTTGAGCACGACGTCGAGCACGACCGCCAGCGCCATGAAGACGAACGGGGTTCGCGAGTCGCCGGCGCCGCGCAGCACGGTCATGATGAAGGACAGGAGGTTCATCATCGGCACGGCGACGAAGATGATGCGCAGGTAGCTGCGCGCCAGCGGCAAGGCATCCGCCGGCGTGCCGAGCCCGGTCAGGATGGCATCGACCCAGATCCAGCCGCAGACGGCGAACACGACCGAGACGAGGAAGAAGAAGGTGGCACTGGTGCCGACGATGCGCTTCGCCTCCGGCAGGTCGCGCGCGCCGACGGACTGCGCCACGAGGATGGTCGCTGCCATGCCGATGCCGAACACCGTGCCGAGGATCAGGAACAGCACCAGATTGGCGTTGGAGGTCGCCGTCAGCGCCGCCTCGCCGAGGAAGCGGCCGACCCAGACCGCGTTGATCGAGCCGTTGAGCGACTGCAGCACGTTGGAACCCAGCACCGGCAGCGCGAACAGCAGCAGCGTGCGCGGGATCGGCCCGCTGGTCAGGTCGTGCCGGCGAGCGGGCTTTTTATCATCCATGGCAGCACCGAAAATGAATCAGGCCCGCGATGCTATCGCAGGCCTGATGCTCATGCATCCCTTCCGCGCTCAGCCGTATGCCCGCTCGGCATACGGCTGAAGCAGAACTAGTTCGCGGCGAGGCTGTTCCCAGACAGTCCGGGCAGGGTGACCTGATAGACCAGGAAGGTGGTGTCGACATCGGCGCCGTCCTCGGCCTTGTAGGGCGCGCCGACCTGGAAGCCGTCCTGGGTGAGGAAGTCGTTGTCGTTGGCGACGAACAGGAAATAGTCGTCGGGCAGTTTTGGATCGAGGACGGGCGCCAGCGACATAGCCTCCCACTTCTCGGACAGGTTGTTCCTGTCGTTCGGCGCGCCATTGTGCAGGCCGAAACGGCCGAGCTCGCCCTTGTCGTTGATGTCGATGAACGGCGTCAGCTTGGCCGGCGTCACCGACGGATCGAGCACGCCCTTCGGTGCCACCGGCTTGTCGGCGGCATCGAACGAGCCATTGGCGATGTCGGTCGCGGCGGAGAGATCGACGATCCCGATCTTGCGGTAGAGCGACTCCTCGCCCTTCAGGCCCTGGCCATTGCCCGAGTCGCGCGCCAGTATGAGGAAGCTGGTGTCGGAAAGCGCGACGATCTCGCTTTGCGCGGCGACCTTGGTCTTGCCCTTGGCGTCCTTGAACACCGGCAGCGGCACGACATATTCATGCGCCAGCTTGAGGTGGGCGAGGTCTGAAGCGTCATAGACCAGCGCGCGGGTGTTCTGGCGCGTCGAGCCGGAATCGCCGCCGTCCTGCCGGGCCGCCGACTGCAGCACCGCGATCAGGAACTTGCCGTCGGGCGTCATCGACATGCCTTCGAGGCCCTGGTTGTTCTGGCGGCCGGTCTCGGGATCCTTCGGATCGGGCCCGGCCGCGCCCGGACCGGGATTGTCGGAAGCGAAGTTCGGCTTGCCGTGGCGCATCGGCACCAGGGCCGCGGGCGGCTGCGTCGCCGACATCAAGCGGCCTTCGGCCGAGAAGCGGTAGATGTTGGGGCCGTATTCGTCGGAGATGAACATGGTGCCGTCGGGCAGGCGCGCGATCGCCTCGTCGTCCAGCGAAAGCTTGCCGTTTTCGGCCTGCGGCAGGATCGGCATGTCGCCAGAGGCCGGGCGCACGCCGTTCAGCGGGTCGAGGCCGGTGGCGTCGGCGCCCTTGTCGTCGGTCAAGAGCATCGTGTCGGCGAGCGTTGCCTTGACGCCGGCCTGTTCCTGCCCGGCGGTCGGGGCCGCGCCGGGAGCGGTCGGGCTCAGCTCGATCGCGATGGTGTTGAGGCGCGGGCGGTAATCGGTGGTGCCGACGACATTATAGCCGCGATCCGGCAGCAGCCAGAGCGAACCTTTGTAGCCCGCGCCGTCGTGCGCCCAGGACTTGGTGTCGATCGACATGCCGGAACCCGAACCGAACGTCTCGCCGAACTTGTCCTTCTGGCTGGCCGGAATGCGGCCGACGCCGACGAGCCCCTTGTTGACGTAAGCGACGCCGTCAGCGAGGGCCGGCGTCATGGCGCTGAACAGGGCAAGCAGCGCGCCGAGCGCGGCGGTTCGGTTGAGATGTTTCATGGAAATCCCCTTCGTGACGAGCAGAGCGGCCATTGGCTCAAAAGGGCGCGGCATCGACGATGCGGGGCAGCCCTTGCCGTCGAGCGGTCTAGGGCCTGAACGTGATGGTTGCGTGACAGGCTTCTTCCTTCTCCCGCAGGGGGAAGGAAAAGCGCTTCCGCGTCAATCGCTCTCTCTGGCGACCAACTCCAGCGGCCAGACCTCGCGGATGATGCGTGTGCCTTCGGGACCGGCGAAGGCGGGGAGCGAGGCCAGCAGCATCTCGGCCAGACGCCTTCCCATCGGCTCCAGCGACGGACGGAAGGCGGTCAGTGTTGGCGAGAAGTAGCGGCAAAGCGGCGTGTCGACGATGACGATCACCGCGATGTCGTGGCCGGGCCTGATGCCCATCTCGGCCAGTGCCTTGCAGCCGCCGAGCGCCATAGCGTCGTTGTTGAAGATGATGGCTGTCGGCCGGTCCTTGGAGAGCATCACGCGCGGCGTCACCTGATAGCCCCCGGTCTCGTTGATGAAGCCGTCGGCGATCAGGCCGGGGTCGACCTCGATGCCATGCCGCTTCAGCGCCTTGCGGTAGCCGTCGAGGAACAGGTAGCCAAAGTTGAGATCGAGCGAGGGGCGGATGGCGGCAATGCGACGGTGGCCGCGCGCGACCAGCCGATCGACGGCTTCCTCACCCGCCCTCTCGAAATCGATATCGAGCGAAGGATAGGTGTCGCCGCCGGATTGACTTCGGCCAAGCGTGGCGAAGGGAAAGCCGGCCTTGCTGAGATAGTCGATCCGATCGTCTTCCCGCCTTGTATTGGCCAACACGACCGCGTCGGCCCGGCGCGTCTCAACCACGCGGCGCAGCCTCTCCGGCTGATATTGGCCGGGCTCACCCATGACGACCATCAGATCGAGGTCGCTTTCGGCGAGCCGCGCCTGCAGACCGGTCAGGAACGGGATGAAGAAAGGCTCGCCATATTGCTGGTCGCCGGGATGCGGTTGCAGCATGAAGGCGATCGAATGTGTGGCGCCTTTCCTCAGGCTGCGGCCGGACTGGTTGGGCGAATAGTTCAGCTTCCTGGCCGCCTCCAGCACGCGCTGGCGCGTCTCCGCGTTGACATCGGCGCGGCCGTTCAGCGCGCGCGACACGGTGCCGATCGAAATGTTCAGGTGACGCGCGAGATCGTGGATGCTGGACGCCAAGGCCGGTTCTCCCCCTGTCTTCGCTAGCACCGGCCGCCCTTCAGGCCAAGCAGCGGATGTCGATTTTCGCGGACAGGCGATTGACATTCTAGGCCATCGGGTGTGTTCTCGTAAACGTTTACGGAAAAACGTTTACGGTGATACCGGAAATGCCGTGGCACTCGGACTGGAGGGACCGAGCGGAGGAGGAGCGCTGGATGATGAAGGCCGTCCTGGTCGGGTGCGGAGCCATGAGCAAGCAGTGGCTCGATGCCGCAAGGCAGATCGACGGGCTCGCCATTGCCGGCCTTGTCGACCTCGATGCCAAGCGGGCGCAAAAGAGGGCGCGCGAATACGATCTCAGCAACGCCGTCATCGGCACCAGTGTCGACGCCGTCCTCGACGAGACGAAACCCGACGCGGTGTTCGATGTCGTGGTTCCGGCGGCCCGCCGCGAGGTGGCGCTTTCTGCCTTTGCCCATCATTGCCACCTGCTCACCGAAAAGCCGCTTGCCGACAGCCCGGAAAATGCGCGGGCCATTATCGATGCGGCGCGCCGCGCGGGTCGCATCCATGCGGTCGTGCAGAACCGGCGCTATGTCGCGAATGTCAGGCGTATCCGGCGCTTCCTCGATTCCGGCGCCATCGGCAAGCCGACCAGCATCCATGCCGATTTCTTCATCGCGCCGCATTTCGGCGGCTTTCGCGAGGAGATGGAGCATGTGCTGCTGCTCGACATGGCGATCCACACCTTCGACGCCGCGCGCTACATGGTCGCCGGCGAGCCGGCCAGCGTTTATTGCCAGGAATGGGAGCCGGCCAGTTCCTGGTACCGGCAGGGCTCGTCGGCCAGCGCCGTCTTCGACCTCGGCGGCGGTAAGGTCTTCACCTATGCCGGCTCCTGGTGCGCCGACGGTTTCCGCACCAGCTGGGAAGGCAGCTGGCGCATCGTTGCCGAGCGCGGCAGCCTGTTGTGGGACGGCCATGACGGGCTGAAGGCGGAGGTGGTCGCGTCGGGCCGCGACGGTATCATCGACAAGACGCATTCAATCGAGGTGCCGGCGCTCGACCCCGCTGATCGGGTGGGCGGACATCTCGGCATCATCCAGGATTTCGTGCGCGCGATCGAAACCGGCACCGAACCGGAAACTCGCGGCGCCGACAATATCAAAAGCCTCGCCATGGTCTTCGGCGCGATCGAAAGCGCGGAGACCGGACGGCGCGTGGCGATCGCGACCCAGGAAGGATGACGATGCCGAACCCGCTTCTCGATATCAGGATCGGCACCATGGTGCGGGCCAATCTCGACGATCCGACCGACTACGTGAAACAAATCCTGCCGCTCGGCTTCGAGAGCATCCAGCCCTTCTTCTGGCAGACGCTGGGCGGCAAGGACCTGAAGCGCCTAGCGGGCGAAATCCGTGACGCGATCGGCGATGCGGACGTCACCGTGTCGTCGCTCGGGGTGTTCGGCAATCCGCTCGAAAGCGGCGAGGTCGATCGCGGCGTGCTCGCCGCCTGGGAGACGGTGATCGACAACGCGCATCTGTTCGGCACTTCGATGGTCTGCGGCTTCACCGGCCGCCTGCGTGGCAGGAAGCTCACCGACAGCCTGTCGCGCTTCCGCGAGGTTTGGGGGCCGCTGGCCAGGCGCGCCGCCGACAAGGGCGTGCGCATCGCCTTCGAGAACTGCGCCATGGACGGCAACTGGGCGAGCGGCGACTGGAACATCGCGCACAACCCGGATGCCTGGGAGCTGATGTTCAACGAAGTGCCGGATGAGAACCTCGGCCTCGAATGGGAGCCCTGCCACCAGCTCGTCTATCTGATCGACCCGATCCCGCAGATCCGCAAATGGGCGCCGCGCATCTTCCATGTCCACGGCAAGGACGCGACGGTGCGCTGGGACGTGATCCGCGAGCATGGCGTGTTCGGCCGCCTGCCTTTCGTGCAGATGCGCACGCCGGGCTTCGGCGACAGCGACTGGACGCGCGTGATCAGCGAATTGCGGCTGGCCGGCTACAAGGGAGCCATCGACATCGAGGGCTGGCACGACCCGGTCTATCGCGGCGACCTGGAGATCACCGGTCAGGTCCGGGCGCTGGAATATCTCAAGCAATGCCGGGGAGGGAACAGCTACCTGCCCAATCCGGTTTGAGTGCCGGCCGGCGGGAGGAGCCGGCCGATCCAAATCATTGTCGAAACCCTCCGCTTGCGAGGGACCAAAAGGGAGGAACGTGCATGAGCATCACGACCAGAAGAACTGTTCTGCGCTCGACCGTCGTGGCGGCCGCCACGGCGCTCTGCGCCTCGATCTCCACTCTGCCGGCAAACGCGCTTGACGCCCAATGGTGCAAGGACGTCCACATCCGCTTCTTCGTCGGCGGCGCCGAGGGCGACGCCTTCGGCACCATCGTATATAATGGCGCCAAGCAGGCGGCGGCCGATCTCGGGCCCAAGGTCGACTACATCTTTTCCGGCTGGGACGTCGAAAAGATGGTGCAGCAATTGCGCGAGGCGGTCGCCGTCAAGCCGCAGGGCATCGCCATGATGGGCCATCCGGGCGACGCTGCGATCATGCCGCTGGCCGAGCAGGCGCATAAGGACGGCATCAAGATGATGTACCAGAACGTTCCCGTGCCGACCGTGGTGGCGGCGTTCGGCGGCGGTTATGTCGGCGCGCAGCAGGAGCAGCAGGGGCGCGCGCTCGGCGCCGAGGCGTTCAAGCTGGCCGGGCTGAAGGCCGGTGACAAGGCGATCATGATCGGCCCGTTCGAGAACGAGAGCCGCGGCGCGCGCGAGCGTGGGACGGTCGCCGCGCTGAAGGAGGCCGGCGTCGATGTCGTTCAGATCAATTCGCAAACCGAATGGGCAGCCGATCCCAATCTCGCGATCCCGCCGATCACTGCGGCGCTGCTCAACAATCCCGGCGTCAAGGCGGTCGGTTATCCTGGCGGGCAGATGCTCGGCAATGTCGCCACCTATATGCAGGCGGCGGGCAGGAAGCCCGGCGACATCTTCAATTTCGGCTTCGACACCAGCCCGCAGATCGTCGAGGCCTTCAAGGGCGGCTGGGTGCAGCTGACGGCCGACCAGCAGCCGTTCATGCAGGGCTATCTGCCGATCCTCAGCCTCTGCCAGCAGGTGGTGCTCGGTCTTGCGCCCATGAATGTCGACACCGGCGCCGGCTTCGTGACGCCGCAGAACTACGAGATCGTCTCAGAGCTCGCCAAGCAGGCGCTGCGCTGACCTCCCAGGCCGCCGGCCGGACCCAACCCGGCCGGCGGGACCGCCTGCGGACGAGGCAGGCATAACAGACAATTCAAGCGAGGATCGCATGAGCGAACGCATCATCGAACTGCGCGACATCAAGAAATCCTATGGCCAGGTCTATGCGCTGGGCGGCGTGAACCTCAGCGTCGATCGCGGCGAGGTGGTCGGGCTGATCGGCGACAACGGCGCCGGCAAGTCGACGCTGATCAAGATCCTGTCCGGCGTGGTCAAGCCGACCAGCGGCGACATACTGGTGCGCGGCAAGCCGGTCAGCGGATGGAGCGCCGCGCGCTCGCGCGACGCCGGCATCGAGACCGTGTTCCAGGACCGGGCATTGGCCGTACAGCAGACCATCGTGCGCAACATCTTCATGGGCCGCGAGCTCACCGGCTTCATGGGCTGGCTGAAGGTCAACAAGGAGATCGCGGAAGCGAGCCGGCTGATGCGCGAGATCGGCTTCACCTCGAAAGTGTTCACGCCGCAGTCGATCGTCGGCCAGCTTTCGGGCGGCGAGCGCCAAGGCGTGGCGATCGCGCGCGCCATCTACAAGCAGGCGGAGCTGATCATCCTCGACGAGCCGACGACGGCGCTGTCGCTGACCGAGACGGCAAAAGTGTTCCATTTCGTGCGCCAGGTGCGGGCGAGCGGGCGCTCGATCCTGTTCATCGGCCACAACATCCACCACGTCTTCGACATCGCCGACCGTTTCGTCGTGCTCGACCGCGGCAAGGTGGCGCTGACGGCCGACCGCAGCGAGGTCAAGTCGGCCGACGACCTGATCAACTTCATGGAAGACGTAGCGCATCCCGGCGGCCTGCCGGGACTGCACGAGACGGGCGAAGCGGAGCAGAGAGCGCAATGAGCAAGGCGATGGAACCCGATCTGCAATCTCCTCTGGGAAGGGCAGGCGGCAAAGCCGCCAAGGAATGGAGCCATCCCTCCGACAACTGGCTGCGCGGCTTCGTGCTGGACAACCGCGCTTCGCTCGGCACGCTCGCCGTCTTCATCGTCATGATGGCGGTGTTCATGATCGCCAACCCGACCGTCTTCACCACCTGGTATCTCTACAGCTCGGTGCTGACGACGCTTCCCGTCGCGCTGTTCGTGGTGGTGCCGCTGGTCTTCGTCGTCACCTGCGGCGAGATCGACCTGTCGTTCCCGGCGACGATGGGCTTCGCCTCCTGGGTCTTCGCGCTGGTGGTGCAGGCCGGCTACGATCCGTTCCTCGGCATTGCCGCGGCGCTCGTCACCGGCACGCTGCTCGGCTTCCTGGTCGGCTCGCTGGTCGTCTATGGCGGGCTGTCGTCGCTGATCGCCACGCTAGGCATGAACTTCCTGCTGCGCGGCCTGATCCAGATCATCAACGAGGGCAAGTCGACGGCGCTGACCAATCTCGCCGACAGCGCGGCCTACAAGATCTTCTCCAGCCAGATCTGGGGCATCCCGGTGCAGATCTTCTGGGCGATCGCCTTCGTCGTGTTCTCGGCGCTGCTCTACAACCGCCACCGCTTCGGCGCGCAGGTCAAGGTGGTCGGCGACAACCCGGACAGCGCCAAGCAGATGGGCATCGACGTCAAGCTCGTGCGGATCAAGGTGTTCGTCTTCACCGGCATAGGCGCCGCGATTGCTGGCACGTTCTCGGTGATGATCAACTTCACCTGGTGGCCGACGGCGGGCGACGGCTATCTGCTGCCAGTGCTCGCCTCGGTGTTCGTCGGCGGCACGCCGACCTGGGGCGGCATCGGCACGGTCGTCGGCGGCGCGATCGGCGCGGTCACCGTGTCGTTCATCCAGACCGGCGTGGTGGCGGCGGGCCTCAGCGGCTTCTACGTGCAGTTCTTCAACGGGCTGATCATCATCCTGTCGCTGCTCGGCCACAAGTGGAACCAGGCTAGGTACAGGTGAGGAGGCCGATCACACCGGCGCGACAAACCCGTCTAGCACGCGTTTCTGGCCGGCCTTGTCGAAGTCGATGGTTAGCTTGTTGCCGTCTATTGCCGCGATGTTGCCGTTGCCGAATTTCTGGTGGAAGACGCGGTCGCCGACATTGAAGGCGGATGGCGTGTCGGCGACGGATTTGGCGACCAGCTCGCCCTCGATGGTGCGGCCCTTCACGCTGGTCCGGCCGGCGCCGTAGCCTGAGTCGGTCTCGCCATAGCCGATGCGCTCGACCTGATGGCCGGAGCGGGTGCCCCAGTTGCGGTCGGTCGCCTCGGTGCGGTTGGTCTGGGCGCGCTGCCAGCCGGGCGTGGCATAGGTGTTGGAGAAGCTGCCCTGGTCTTTCGCCCCGACATTGTCGAAGCGCGAGGCGCCGTAAGGATTCTGCCGGCCGCCACCGCGTCCCGATGCAAAAGCGCCGCCGCCATAGGGATTGCCGTAGCCGCCGTAGCTATTGCCGCCTTCGGCGATGTCGATATGGGTTTCCGGCAGCTCGTCGACGAAGCGCGACGGGATGGTCGATTGCCACAGCCCGTGGATCTGACGGTTGGAGACGAACCAGATGTGCAGGTTCTTCTTCGCCCGCGTCAGGCCGACATAAGCGAGCCGGCGTTCCTCCTCCAGGCCGGAGCGGCCGCCTTCGTCCAGCGCGCGCTGGTGGGGGAATAGGCCTTCTTCCCAACCGGGGAGAAAGACGGTCTCGAATTCAAGGCCCTTGGCCGAATGCAGCGTCATGATCGAGACCGCATCCTGCTCGGCATTCTGCTCGGCATCCATGACGAGCGCAACATGCTCGAGGAAGGAGCGCAGCGATTCATACTCCTCCATCGAGCGGATCAGCTCCTTGAGGTTCTCCAGCCGCCCCGGCGCGTCCGCGGAACGGTCGTTCTTCCACATGCCGGTGTAGCGGCTCTCTTCCAAAATGGTCTCGGCGAGCTCGGTGTGAGGCTTCGTTTCCAGCGCTTTCTGCCAGCGCTCGAAATTGGCCGCGACCTCCCGCAGCGCTGCGCGCGGCTTGGGCTTCAGCTCGTCGCTTTCGGCAAGCGTCGCGGCGGCCTCCAGCATCGGCACGCGCATGGCGCGCGCGGTGTCGTGTATCTGGCGGATGGTGGCCTCGCCGAGCCCGCGCTTCGGCACGTTGACGATGCGCTCGAAGGCGAGGTCGTCGCCGCTGTTGGCGACGACGCGGAAGAAGGCCAGCGCGTCGCGGATTTCCAGGCGCTCGTAGAAACGCGGGCCGCCGATGACGCGATAGTTCAAGCCCAGCGTGATGAAGCGGTCTTCGAAGGCACGCATCTGGAAGGAGGCACGCACCAGGATCGCCATGTCGTTCAGATTATGCTTCTGCCGCTGGTAAGCCTCGATGGCGTCGCCTACGGCGCGCGCCTCTTCCTCCGAGTCCCAGGCGGCATGGACATGAACCTTGTCGTCCTCGGGGTCGTCGCGGTCCGTGAACAGCGTCTTGCCGAAGCGGCCCTCATTGTGGGCGATGAGGTGGGAGGCAGCACCGAGGATGTGCGCGGTGGAGCGGTAGTTGCGCTCCAGGCGGATGATGGTGGCGCCCGGGAAATCCTTGTCGAAGCGCAGGATGTTGTCGACCTCGGCGCCGCGCCAGCCATAGATCGACTGGTCGTCGTCGCCGACGCAGCAGATATTCACGCTCACGGGCTGTTCCGCGCCTGCCGGCACGGGCCCGACCCCTCTTTTTTGCGCGCCTTCGGCGTCGCGGGAGTGGCCTCGCAACGGCTCGGACGCCCGGTCGGGCTTGCGGCCTTCGGCCGAGTCGGAGCTCGCAGAGCGTCCTGCATGGGGGCGCTGCGCCAGCAGGCGCAGCCACATGTACTGCGCGGTGTTGGTGTCCTGGTATTCGTCGACCAGTATGTATTTGAACTTGCGGTGATATTCCTTCAGCACGTCCGGATAGGCGCGGAAGATGCGGATCGGGTGATAGAGCAGGTCGCCGAAGTCGCAGGAATTCAGCGTCTGCAGCCGTTCCTGATAGGCCTTGTAGAGCTGACGACCCTTGCCGTTGCCGAAGCTGCGGGCATCGCCTTCCGCAATCTCGTCGGGACCGAGGCCCTTGTTCTTCCAGTTGTCGAGCATCTGGGCGAAGGTCTTGGCCGGCCAGCGCTTGTCATCAAGCCCTTCTGCCTGGATCAGCTGCTTGATCAGCCGCACTACGTCGTCTGTGTCGAGGATGGTGAAGTCCGATTTCAACCCGGCAAGCTCGGCGTGGCGGCGAAGCAGCTTCACGCCGATCGAATGGAAAGTGCCGAGCCAGGGCATGCCCTCGACATTGCCTTCGCCGATCAGGTGGCCGATGCGCTGCTTCATCTCGCGCGCCGCCTTGTTGGTAAAGGTGACGGCCAGGATCTGTGAGGGGAAGGCCCTGCCTGTGGCGAGGATGTGGGCGATGCGGGTGGTGAGCACGCGCGTCTTGCCGGTGCCGGCGCCGGCCAAGACCAGGACCGGGCCTTCGGTCGTCTCGACGGCGAGCCGCTGCTCCGGGTTCAGGCCCTTCAGATAGTCGGGCGCGCTGTTTTGACCACTGCGCGCCGCCATGGCGCGCGCTGCTATGCCGGACGGGGCCGCAGCGGGCCGCGCATTCGGTTCATCGAAAAAAGGCATGTCTTCGGAAAAGCCCGACATCGCCCCCGAATGTAGTGATTCGGGAGCGAAAGACCAGAACTGTCTACGTTTTGTTCTAGTTTTGCGTGTCCAGGGCCAACTTGACAGCCGGAGCGGGTGAGGGGAAAGCTGCCGGCAGGGCGGGGCCTGTCGCACCCCGCAAGCTGCTCTATCTTGTTTGACGCAGTTCCGGACGGAAAGACGCTTCACGCTTTTTCTGGAATTGCTTGATGCGCGCAACAGTCGAAGGAGCACCGTCTTGGCTGTCACCATCACCTCCCTCATCCTCTTCCTCATCGGTCTCATTCTCGGCGGCGGCGGCATCTGGCTCGTCGCGCTGGGCGGCAGCTGGTACTACCTGATCGCGGGCCTGGTATTCCTGATCACGGCCTGGCTGCTGTTCAGGCGCAGGTCGACCTCGCTCTGGCTCTACGCGCTGTTCGTGCTCGCCACTTTGTGCTGGGCGGTGTGGGAAATCGGCTTCGACTGGTGGCAGCTCGGTCCGCGCGGCGGCGTCATCGTGCTCATCGCCCTGTGGCTTCTGACGCCATGGGCGAGGCGCGGCTTGCGGGGCCCGGACGGGCGCGCGCCGCTGATCCTGGCGGTGCTCGCTTCGCTTGCCGTCGCCGGTTACTCGATGACCGCCGATCCGCACGATATCGCCGGCACGCTCGGCACCGAAAAGGTGGCGGCGGCGGCCAATCTCGGCGGCGACATGCCGGCCGGCGAGTGGCATTTCTACGGCCGCACGCCGTTCGGCCAGCGCTATTCGCCGCTCGACCAGATCACGCCCGACAATGTCGCCAAGTTGCAGCCAGCCTGGACCTACCGCACCGGCGATGTGAAGGGCCCCGACGATATCGGCGAAACGACCTATCAGGTGACGCCGCTGAAGATCGGTGACGCGCTGTTCATCTGCACGCCGCACAACTTCGCGATCGCCATCGATGCTGCGAGCGGCAAGGAAAAGTGGCGCTACGATCCGAAGATCAAGCTCGACAACAACCGCCAGCACCAGACCTGCCGCGGCGTTTCCTATTATGCCGATGCCAAGATCGCCGCCGGCCAGCCCTGCGCGCAGCGCGTCTACCTGCCGACATCGGACGCTCGCCTGATCGCGCTCGACGCCGCCAATGGGCAGGTGTGTCCGTCCTTCGCCGAGGGCGGCACGCTGAACCTGATGGCCAACATGCCCTATCCGAAGTCTGGCTATTACTATTCGACATCGGCGCCACTGATCGTCGCCGGCAAGATCATCGTCGGCGGCGCGGTCAACGACAATTACTCGACCGAGGAGCCGTCGGGCGTCATCCGCGCCTTCGATGTCGAGACCGGCGCGCTGCTGTGGAACTGGGATTCCGGCAATCCGGATGTGACGACGCCGCTGCCCGCCGGGCAGACCTACACCCACAACTCGCCCAACATGTGGTCGACCGCGAGCGCCGACGAGAAGCTCGGGCTGCTCTACGTGCCGCTCGGCAACCAGACGCCGGACCAGCTCGGCATGGGCCGCAGCGCCAATGTCGAGAAATTCTCCTCATCGATCGCCGCGCTCGACCTCAACACCGGCCAATTGCGCTGGGTGCGGCAGACCGTGCATCACGATCTGTGGGACATGGACGTGCCGGCGCAGCCGTCACTGGTCGACATCACGACGGCAAACGGCATCGTGCCGGCGCTGGTCGGGCCGACCAAGCAGGGCGATCTCTACGTCCTCGACCGGCGCACGGGCGAGCCGATCATTCCGGTGAAGGACGTGCCGGCGCCCGGCGGCGCCATCGAGGGCGATCATGCCTCGCCGACACAGCCGGCCTCGGACCTTTCCTTCAATCCGAAGCCGCTGACCGGCGCCGACATGTGGGGCATCACCCTATTCGATCAGCTGGCCTGCCGGATCGAGTTGAAGAAGCTGCGTTACGAAGGCCGCTACACGCCGCCCTCGCTGCAGGACTCGCTGATCTATCCCGGCAATTTCGGCGTCTTCAACTGGGGCGGCGTCGCTGTCGATCCAGTGCGGCAGGTGATGTTCGGCATGCCGACCTATCTCGCCTTCACCTCGAAGCTCATCCCGCGCGCGGACGTGCCGCCGCCGGGCGATACCAAGGGCAGCGAGCAGGGGCTGAACCGCAACGAGGGCGCGCCTTACGCGGTGGTGATGGGGCCGTTCCTGTCGCCGCTCGGCATTCCCTGCCAGGCGCCGCCCTGGGGCTATGTCGCCGGCGTTGACTTGAAGACCGGAAACATCGCCTACCAGCACCGCAACGGCACCGTCTACGACATGACGCCACTGCCATTGCCGCTCAAGGTCGGTGTTCCAGGCATTGGCGGACCGATGATCACGGCGGGCGGAGTCGCTTTCCTGGGCGCGGCGGTCGACGACTATCTGCGCGCCTATGACCTCACCACCGGCAGACAGCTCTGGCAGGCGAGGCTGCCGGCGGGCGGGCAGGCGACGCCGATGACCTACACGGTGGCCGACGGCCGCCAGTTCGTCGTCATCGTCGCCGGCGGCCACGGCTCGGTCGGGACCAAGCCGGGCGACTATGTGATGGCCTACGCCCTGCCCAAGTGAGGGAAGGGTCGGGCTTCAAAGCCCGAGATGGCCCCTCAAGCTCGGCACCTGGTCCAGCACCTGGTTGGTGAGATCGGGGCCGGCGGCGGCTTCGGCCTGCTTGATCAGGGCCTCGCCGGCCTGACGGATTTGAGCCATGTCGAGGCCGGACGCTTTAAGTGCAGCGATGCCGTTGATCAGCGCGCCGGCCTTCTCGCCGAGCACGCCGCCAAGCGCGCCCTGCAGCGACGACAGGAGGCCGCCGCCCGAATTGGCCGCGCCGGCGGCCATCACGTCATATTTTTGGGCCAGCGCGTCCGCGCCGGGGATCTGGGCGAAGAAAGACGAAACGCTGGTGCCTTCCGCTTCGTGCTCGAGCACGGAAAAGATAGTGCCGACGACCTTCTCGGTGGTCGCCTCGTCGAGGCCGGCCTTCGAGGAAACGGTGTTGATGATGTCCTGGACGTTCATGGCGTTCCCCTTTCGTCGATCGGATCGAAGCTGCGCCAGCAGCTTTCCTTCCTAATGTGACAGCATCATCAAGGCTTTCGGAAATGACCAAAATGTGATGGGCGAGCTGCGGCTCTCTTGATCGTCATCTGGACGTGACTGGACCGCTCGAATCCCGACCCTATCTTGCGGATCACCCTGCCAACCGTTCCCAGCTGTCTTCGAGGAAAGCCATGACCGAGCCCGTTGCCAAGCCCGTCATCACTCAGGCGATGATCGACGCCTATGACGAATACACGCATCTGACGCTCGACCGTCGCCGCTTCATGGAGCAGTTGACGAGGCTGGCGGGCTCGGGCGCCGCGGCGGCCGCGATCGCGCCGATGCTGGCGGCCAATTCCGCAAAAGCGGCGATCGTCGCCGAGAATGATAGCCGCGTTAAGGGCGAGGACATCACCTATCCCGGCTCGAGCGGCGAGATGAAAGCCTATCTGGTCAAGCCCGCGAACCAGTCAGGCAAGCTCGGCACGGTCATCGTCATCCATGAGAACAGGGGGCTCAACTCGCATATCCGCGATGTCGCCCGACGCGTGGCGCTGGAAGGGTTCGTGGCGTTGGCGCCGGACTTCCTGTCGCCGCTTGGCGGCACGCCATCCGACGAGGATAAGGCGCGCGACATGTTCGCCAAGCTCGACCCTGCCCAAGTCGCGGCAGACGGCGTGGCGACGGTCGCCTATCTCAAGAGCCTCAAGGACGGCAACGGCAAGGTCGGGGCGGTCGGCTTCTGCTGGGGCGGCGGCGCAGTGAACCAGCTAGCCGTCCATGCGCGCGATCTCAGCGCCGGCGTCGCCTACTATGGCATGCAGCCCAAGGCGGAGGATGCCGCGAAGATCAAGGCGCCGCTGCTCCTTCACTATGCCGGTCTCGACAGCCGGACCAATGCTGGCATCGATGCCTACAAGAAAGCGCTCGACGCGGCGCATGTCGAATACAAGGTCTATGTCTATGAGGGCGCCAACCACGCCTTCAACAACGACACCTCGGCCGCGCGTTATGACAAGAAAGCCGCCGATCTCGCCTGGGGTCGGACGATCGCGTTCCTGAAGGAGAAGCTGGCCTGAGGCTTGCCGCGTCAGGCGGCGGCCGACGCCCAAACTGCTGCAAAGTCAGGCGACAGCGTGAAGCCAGCGGGCGGCGCCGACGCCGGAGGCGGGCGACACACGCCCTCGTGCAGATAGCGCAGAGCCGACATCAGCCCGTTCATGGTATAGGGCTTCGATATAACGCCAACCGCGCCGGCAAAGTTCTCAGGAATGCGTTTCGGATTCGCGGTCATGAACACGACCATCGGCTGACCCGACTGCCTTATATGCTCGGCAACGTTGACGCCAGTCGGGCCATCCGACAGATGAATGTCCACGAACGCGATGTCGGCGCGTTCGGTATCGACCATGGCCTTTGCCTCATCCGACGACATCGCCCAACCCACGACCCGGTGGCCTGACTCCTCGATCAGACTCTCCAATTCCATGGCAAGCAGGGCCTCGTCTTCGACGATGAGCACGTTCAACGGCTGGCTCATGACATGTCCCTTTTCTGCTCTTCGTTCGGCATTTTGATTAAAACTCGCGTGCCCGGACTTGCGTTCCGCCACTCGACATCGGCACGAAGCTGGCGCCCGAGTTGCCGGATAAGGCGCATGCCGAAGGAAGCGTCGCCGGCGTTCCCGTCCATTCCGACGCCGTCGTCGGAGACTTCAATGATGAGGTGCCCGTCCGGTTGGCTCATCTTGACGCCGATGCTGCCGGGCCTCGTCTCGTCCTTGAAGGCATGCTTCAACGCGTTGGTGACAAGCTCGTTCACAATCAGCGCCACCGGCGTTGCCTTGTCGGCAGGAACGACGATCGGCTCTAGGTCGAGTTTCGAACTGATCTGCGGCCGGCCGGATGCGGCAAGCAGATCCGAGACAAGATCCCTGGCGAAGTCGGAGACATCGAACCTGCTTACATCCTTCGACTGGTAGAGTCGGCGATGGACGGTGCTCAGCGCCTCTATGCGTTCCAGCATCGTCGCGAGGGAGTCCTTGACGGCTTCATCCTTGATCATGCGGCTCTGCATCAGAATCAGGGACGAGATCATCTGAAGATTGTTCTTCACCCGGTGGTCGACTTCATGGAGCAGCGCGGTCTGCGTTTCGAGCGCAGCTTCGAGCTCTCTGGTCCGTTCCTTCACCGCCTCTTCGAAGCGCTGCCTGTCGGCTACGATGCGCTGCTCGGAGTGCTTGCGGTCGGAGACATCCAGTTGCGACGCGAAGAAGAACAAAAGCTCACCTTTGTCATTGTAGACCGGGCTGATGTAGAGCGCGTTCCAGAAGGCGGAACCGTCCTTGCGATAGTTCAAAAGGTCGATGCTGATGTCGTTGCCCTCGGCGATTGCCGCGCGAAGTTCCGCGACGGCAGCCGGGTCCGTCTCCGGTCCCTGAAGGAAGCGGCAGTTCCTGCCCATGACCTCTTCGCGCGCATAGCCCGTCAGCCGAAGGAACGAATCATTGACGAAGACGATCGGGTTGTCCGGTTTGCGCGGATCGGTGATAAGCATCGACATGCGCGTTGCCCGAATGGCCGCCGCGAATGGGTCGCCTTTGCCATGCTCGACGTGAAGACTGTCAGTCATGTGCCAGGCGTCTGGTGCTTCCCTTGTATGTTTCCCGTCCATTGATAACTCCAAGCCTTGACCGCGCCAACAACGGCGCAGGCCTGGAATTGGTTCAATCGCAGGTTTTGTTGTCACAGAAAGGAAAGTGAAGGAACCAAACCGGAGTTTTTCTGAGTTCCTGCGTGGCAGTCGCTTTTTTGATCTACACGGCTCCTGGCCGATGCATGGCCACTCCGGCGATGACCAGCGCAATGCCGGTGCAGTCGGAGACGCTCGGCACCTGGCGCAGCACGATGACGCCGATGAGCGTTGCCGTGAGCGGCAGGAGCGACAGCATCAGCGCGAAGCTCGCGCGCGGCAGCCTCACCATGGCGAACTGGTCGCAGATATAGGGAATGACCGAGGAGCAGACGCCGAGGCCGATCGCGGCGATCAGCAGTTGCGGCGATGAGAAAGCGGGCAGCGCCTCGCCGAACCCGATGGGCAGCACGATGAGGAATGCGACCGCCATGGCGGTGCCGAGGCCGGCAATGCCGATGCCGGTCTGGGCAATGCGATGGCCGATCACAATATAGCCCACGAACAGTGCGCCGTTGAGAAAGGCCCAGAACAGGCCGGCCGGATCGCTTGACCACTTCACGTCGATGAGCAGCAAGGTGCCGATGACCGCGACGGCCAGAGCGGCAAAATTGCGCGGGCTGCGCAGGCCGACCAGGGCCACCCCGATCGTGCCGACGAATTCGATCGCCGCCACTAGAGAGATCGGCAGGCGGTCGAGCGCCAGATAGAACGAGCAGTTCATCACCGCCAGACAGGCGCCGAAGGCCAGCAAAAGCAGCCGCTGAGCGCGGTCGGCGCGAGCGAAGACGCGCCAGGGCCTGGTCAAAGGGGCGAAGATGAGAGCGGCGGTGGCGATGCGCAGCCACGCCATGCCGAGCACGCCGACCTGGGCGAAAAGCAGCACCGCGAAAGCCGGTCCGAGATAGTGGAACACGGCGCTGACGCAGAACCAGACATGCGGCGGCAGCGCATTGGCCAATCCCCCGAGGGCAAGGATAGGGCGCGGGGCGTCGGTTCTGCCGGCGGCCCGGTTTGCAGCTGGAGTTTGCGTTTGGCTGGTCATGCGCGCATTATCGCAGGCGAAATGCATGACTTACATGCGCGATCGGTGTTCCATTTGTCATTTTGGATTCCAATGGAAGACAAAGAATTTGAAAAACCTTCGAAATGAAAATGCCGACCTGGACGCCGTGGACCTGAAAATCCTGCGGCTCCTGGAAAAGGATGCGCGCATCAGCACGGCCGAGCTGGCGCGCGCGGTCGGGTTGTCGGCGCCGAGCGTGGCGGAGCGTATCCGCAAGCTGCAGGAGAACGGTGTGATCGAGGCCTATACCGTCAGGATCAACCCGGCGGCGCTCGGCATGAAGCTGTCGGCATGGCTGAGAATCAGGCCGGTTCCGGGACAGCTTTCCGTGGTGGCGGACATCATTCGCGAGCTGCCGGAAATCGCGCAATGCGACCGCGTGACCGGTGAGGACTGCTTCATCGCGCTCGCCCATGTCGGCTCGGTGAGCGAGCTCGAGCGAGTGATCGACCGGATCATCCCTTACGCGATGACCAACACGGCCATCATCCAATCGTCACCGGTCGAGCCGCGCTCGCCGCTGGGCGGATTCAGGCAGAAGTAACGGGGGACGAATCAGGCGTGGCCGCGCCGCATGCGCGCCTGGGTCAGAATCGCGCGCCAGCGGATCATGTCGAACGGGATGGGTTCGTTGTTGTTGGCGATGTGGAAGATCTCGTTGTCGACGTTCTTCAGCGATCGCCAGAAATCATAGTCGGTGATGCGTGGGTCGGCCGCCAAGCGCTCCACCTCGACCTTGATGTCGGTTTTCATGCACTTTCCTCGCACCGCATTCCGCCAGCCGCCCGCGCGCAAACCCGGTGGGGCGGTTTTCAAACGCGTCGCTGAGTCGTTCAACGGACTCAAGCGACTTGTTCACGTTAAAACCTTGGTAAGGTTAACGCGGGCGCGCGGGTTTTCAAGCGCTCTTGCGCTTGATGCCGATGGAGCGCCCGGCGCGCTCCGGGATCGGCAGACCCGCATGGGCGGCGCGCATGGCTTCGACCTTCGCCATCACGTCGGCCGGGAAGGGGGCGACCCGAGGCCCGGCCATGTCGACATGCAGGGCAAGCTGCTCGGAGGTCGCGGCCAGCCAGCCGTCGACATGGCGGATTTCCTGATAGGCCCTGAGCCGCTTCTCGTCGTGGTCGATAAGCTGGAACGAGACCTTCACCTTGTGGTCGAGGTGCAACTCCTGGACATAGCAGACATGGACTTCCGCCGTGTAGATGGTGAGGCGGCGATCCCTTGCGTAGTTCGGCCCCATGCCCATCATCTCGAAGGCCACGTCCGAACAGCGGTCGAACAGCACGTTGTAATAGGCCATGTTGAGATGGCCGTTATAGTCGATCCAGTCCTTCTCGATGTCCATCGGGTCGGAAATGAACGGGGCGGGGATGGTCATCTGATTTTCCTTGATCGTCGCTGGACAGGGCGTGGTGGGTGAGGTTCTCTTTGTTCCGGCGCAATTCCGGACGGAAAACCGCTTCACACTTTTCCTGGAATTGCTTTAGGCATCATCCATAGCTGCATATCAAGAGTGGCCGCTGGTCCATTCGCGGAGGAATTCATGGCTTTGAGCGACCTCAATCCCGTCGAACGCAACGAGGAAGGCATCGCCGCGGTGCTCGGCATCCTCAAGCAGCGCTTCGGCGAGCGCTTCCAGACCGGCGAGGCGATACGCAGCCAGCACGCGCACACCACCACCTATATCCCGACCCAGGCGCCGGACGGCGTCGCCTTCGTCGAGACGACCGAGGAGGTGCAGGAGATCGTGCGCGCCTGCGCTGCCCACCGCGTGCCGGTGATCGCCTTCGGCGTCGGCTCCTCGCTCGAGGGCCACACCAATGCGCCGGGCGGTGGCATTTCCATCGACACCTCGCGCATGAACCGGATCCTCGCCGTCAATCCGCAGGATCTCGACTGCACGGTCGAGCCCGGCGTGACGCGCGAGGACCTCAACAGGCATCTGCGCGACACCGGCCTGTTCTTTCCGATCGATCCGGGCGCGAATGCTTCGCTGGGCGGCATGGCGGCGACCAGGGCTTCCGGCACCAACGCGGTGCGCTACGGCACGATGCGCGAGAACGTGCTGTCGCTGAGCGCGGTCATGGCCGACGGCGAGACGGTGACGACCGGCAAGCGGGCGAAGAAAAGCTCGGCCGGCTACGACCTGACCCGGCTCTTGGTCGGCTCGGAAGGCACGCTCGGCATCATCACCTCGCTGACGCTCAGGCTCCAGGGCATTCCGCAGGCGATCTCCGGCGGTGTGTGCCCGTTCCCCAGTCTGGAAGCCGCGTGCAACACGGTGATCGCGACCATCCAGATGGGCATTCCGGTGGCGCGGATCGAGCTGGTCAACGCGCTGCAGATGCGGGCGATGAAGAATTATTCCAAGCTCGACTACCCGGAAAGCCCGTGCCTGTTCGTCGAGTTCCACGGCAGCGACGCGGGCGTGGCCGAACAGGCCGAGACGTTCGGCATGATCGCGGAGGAGAATGGCGGCGGGCCGTTCCTGTGGACCAGCGTCGCGGAAGAGCGGACAAAGCTCTGGAAGGCGCGCCACGACGCCTACTGGTCGTCGCTGACGCTGCGCCCCGGCGCCAAGGGGCTGTCGACCGATGTTTGCGTGCCGATCTCGCGGCTTGCCGAGTGCGTCACCGAAACCGAAGCCGACATCGCCGAGATGGGGCTGATCGCGCCGATCGTCGGCCATGCCGGCGACGGCAATTTCCATGTGCTGGTGCTGATGGATGTCGACAACCCGGCCGAGATCGCGCTTGCGGAAAAATTCGTCGCCAGGCTCAACATGCGCGCCATCGCCATGGAAGGAACCTGCACCGGCGAGCACGGCATCGGCCAGGGCAAGGTCGGTTTCCTGCGCCATGAGCTAGGCCATGGCGTCGATGTCATGCGCACCATCAAGCAGGCGCTCGACCCGCTCAACATCATGAACCCCGGCAAGATCTTGCCGGCGGCGGGGTGACGCTGCTCAGGTCTATTCCGCCGCCCCCTCGACAAGCTTCTGCAGCATGGGCCGCGTCGGCGCGAAAAAGGTCGTGCCGGTGTGCGGGGTAGAGAAGTCGAGCAGCCGGTCATAGGCGCCGGGCGGCTCGCCGACATACATGCGCTGCAGCATCTTTTCGATCACCCACAGATAGCGCGTATAGCCGATGAAATAGGTGCCGAACTCGTTCTGCCCCGGGCGGCCGAACGGCATGTTGTCGCGCAAAATGTCGTACTCGTTGCCGGCGTCGTCCTCGATGGTGGCCAGCGACTTGTGCGACTTGCGCGGCTTGTCTTCGTCATCGATCTCAATGTTGTCGATCTTGGTGCGGCCGATGATCTCTTCCTGGACATGGGTCGGCGTTTCTTTCCAGGCCGCCATGTCGTGCAGGTATTTCTGCACGACGACGTAGCTGCCGCCGGCAAAGTCGCCATCCTCGTCGCCGACCAAGGCCGAGGCCGGCAGGTCGAGGCCGGTCGGATTGGCGGTGCCGTCGACGAAGCCGAGCAGGTCGCGGGCGTCGAAATAGCGAAAGCCTGAGACCTCGTCGACGACGGTCACGCTGCCGCCAAGGGCTTCCAGCAGGATGCGCTCGAGCTCGAAGCACATGTCGGGCCGCTCGGCGCGGATGTGGAACAGCAGATCGCCCGGCGTCGAGGGTGCCGAATGCGCCGCGCCCTCGATCGGCGCGAAGGGTTTCAGCTCGCGCGGCCGCCGGTTGGGCGACAAACGATTCCAGAGCCCGGCCCCGATGCCGGCGATGCAGGATAGCCGGCCCGAGAGGTCGCGGAAGCCGACATTCTTGACCAGATCGTCGAGCTCGCTGAGCACCGAGGCGGCGGTCGAAAGCGCGGCCTGGTCGCTGCCGACCGTGACGACGAGGAAAATCGCAGCCGTCGACAGCGGAGCGTCGACGCTCTGCGCGTCGATGGGCACTCTATCCCAGTTCTTGCCTAACATCGGGGACGCTCCGTGTTGGGTATGGCGGCCAAGGACGTGGCCGGATGGGCAGGAATTCGCAAAAGAGATATCGCGACCGACAGCGGTCGCGCAACTCGAGACGTCGCCCGGCTGCCGCACGTTGATTTGCCTCTTTATCGACACGCGGATGCGGGTAGAGTGCGGCTGACTTTCAACCTGGGAAACAGATGCTCGCCCGCTTGTTCGTGATCTTCGGTGGCCTGTTCGTGCTGGTGCTGTGCGCGGCGCTGGTGGTGCCGTATTTCATCGACTGGACGGGCTACCGGGGCGATTTCGAGCGCGAGGCCAGTGCCATACTCGGCCGAAAGGTGACGGTGAAGGGCGACGCGACGGCGCGGCTGTTGCCGTTTCCGTCGGTGACCTTCTCGAATGTCGAGGTCGCGGGCGGTCCGGAAGGCCAGCCGGCGATGACGGTCGAGACCTTTTCCATGGATGCGGAGTTGGCACCTTTCCTGCGCGGCGAGGTGCTGATCTTCGACATGCGGCTGGTCCATCCCAGGGCTATCATCAATGTCGCCGGCAACGGTACCGTCGATTGGGCGATCCGGCCTTCGACGCCGTTCGATCCGGGTCAGATAGCCATCGAGAAGCTGACTGTGACCGAGGGACAGGTCGAGTTGCGCCATGCCGCCGGCGGTCGCAGCCATCTGGTCTCCGAGATCAACTCGACCATTTCGGCCAAGGCGCTTACCGGCCCGTGGCGCATGGACGGAACGCTGCGCTTCGACGGCTTGCGCACCGATGTTTCGGCTTCGACCGGCAAGGTGGAACCCGACGGCCAGATGCGGCTCAGGCTAAAGGCTGATCCCAACGCCTATCCGCTGATCATCGAGACCGACGGCAATGCCGGCATCGTCAAGGGCGCGGCCGTCTATTCAGGCCAGTTCAAGATTTCGGGTGCGGACAAGAATTCGGCCGAGCTGCGCGGTAATGATGGCGAACCGGTCAAGATCAGCACCGGAAAGCCTGACCCGGGCTTCCGGCTGAACGGCAAGTTCGCGCTCGACCACCAGAAGCTCAATGTCGACGAGTTCCGTTTCGAGACCGGGCCACTCGACAACCCCTATACCGCCGACGGCAAAGCCTCTGTCGATCTTGGCCTGAAGCCGCATTTTGCGGTCGAGGCCAGCGGGGCGCAGGTGCAGTTCGACGAGGCCGTCGGCGGAGCCGCCGGGTCAGGTTTCACCCTCGACCAGCGCATCGCTGCATTCGAGCAGACACTGCAGCACATGCCGAAGCCGACGGTACCGGGCACGCTCGAGGTGCGGCTGCCGGCGGTGGTGGCGGGCGACACGACGGTGCGCGACGTGCGGCTGTCGGCCGAGCCGGTCGAAGGCGGCTGGTCGGTCAAGTCGCTAGCCGCGACGCTGCCGGGCCGCACGACGCTCGAAGCCGACGGCATGTTGAGCGTCGAAGACCATTTCGGCTTCACCGGCTCGTTGCTGCTCGCCGTCGGGCAGCCTTCCGGCTTTGCCGCCTGGCTGTCGAAGGATGTCGACGAGGCGATCCGCCGGCTGCCCGCGGCAGGCTTCAAGGCCAAGGTCGACCTCAGCGAGAACCGGCAGTCCTTAAGCGACCTCGAACTCATCCTCGGCAAGGCGAAATTTTCCGGCAGCATCGATTCCAGCCAGCCGGACGGCGCCAGGCCTTCCGTGCTGATGCGGCTGACGGGCGGCGAGATGGACCTCGACGGGCTCGCGGCCTTCGCCTCGATCTTCATCAGCGACAAGGGTGCCAACCGCTTTTCGGATCGCGATCTCGATTTCCAGATCAAGGCAGGGCCGGTCAGCGCCGGCGGGCTCAGCGCCGACACCGTCGACACCGCGCTGCGGCTGCGAGAGGGCCTGCTCGAGATCGACCGGCTGTCGATCGGCGGCCTGGCCGGCGCCTCCATCAGCGCCACGGGCCGGGTCAAGGATTTTCCTGAAAGCCCGACCGGCAAGCTCAACGCCTCCATCGTTGCTGTGGACCTCAAGCCGCTGATCGATGTCGCGGCCGAGCATTATCCCGACAATGCCGCGCTCAAAGGCCTGGCAAGCCGCGCGGCAGCCTATCCCGAACTGTTCCAGGACGCACGCATCGATCTCTTGACCAGCGCCGCCGACAATGGCGACGGCACCACGGGCCTGGCGCTCTCGGCCCAGGGCAATGCCGGCGGCTCGGCCTTCTCGGCGTCGCTCTCCGGCAAGGGAAGCGCGGACAAGCTCACCGAGGCGCCGGTGTCGATCACCTTCAACGCCCGCAATGACAATGCCACGACGTTGTTGGCGCTTTATGGCCTGCCGGCGCTGCCGCTCGGCATGCTCGGCCATGCCAACACAGACGTCTCGGCGAAGGGCTCCATCGCCGGCGGTCTCGCGACCAGCTTCAACCTGACCGCCGACGATTTCAGGGCGAGCTTCGACGGAACGGTGGCCGATACAGCGCAAGGCCCTACAGCCAAGGGCAAGGTCAATCTTGAAGCCGCCGATATCGAGCCGTGGCTGATGACCACAGGGGTAGGCCTGCCCGGCATGGGAACGGGCACGTCGACGTCGCTGGCGGCAGATGCCGATTTCGGCAACGGGCTCCTGGTGCTGAGCGGCCTCACCGGCTCAATCAACAAGGCGGCGGTGTCCGGGGATATCAACATCGACGCCAAGGATGGGCTGCCGCATCTTGCCGGGGCGCTGGCGCTCGACGAGCTCGACCTCGACCCGCTTGCGGTCTCGCTGTTCGGCGACCAGTCCTTCGCGTCCGCCAAGGGCGGATGGCCGACGACGCCGTTCAGCCAGAAATCGACCCTGCCGTTCAACGCCGACCTCGATCTCAACACGTCGGCGCTGGCCGTCGGGCCCTTCGCGACGGCGCATGACGCCTCCTTCTCGCTGAAGCTCGATCGCGAAGGCATCCACGTCTCCGACCTCAAGGCGAAGCTCTATGGCGGCGATCTGACCGGCCTGTTCGACCTGAAGAACACGGAAGGCACCGGCCTGTTCTCCGGCCAGATGCGGCTGGCCGGCGGCGATCTTTCCGCGGTCCTCCCCGGTGCCGGTATCGGCGGCAGCGGTGATCTTTCGGCGGCGCTGTCGACCAGCGGCAAATCGGTCGACGCCATGATCGCAGCCCTGTCCGGGTCCGGCACGGCGGCGCTGAAGGGATTGAACGTGGACGGCATCAATCCGGACGGCTTTGCCGCCATCATCGCCAAGGCCGATGCGATCGGACGCGACATCGACGCGGCCAAGACGGCCGAGTTCGCGCCGCAGATCGCCGGGGAGGGCAGCTTCGCCGCCGGCGACACCGAGGTTGCCTTCACCGTCGCCAACGGGACGCTGCGGGCGCCGCCGATCAGCCTCGACAGTCCCGGCGCGACCTTGTCCGCCGATGTGAGCGCCGATCTCAACACCAGCACCGTCACCGCAAAGGGGACATTGACCTATCGTCCCGGCGACGAGGCGCTGGTCGGCTCGGAGCCTGCCATCAATTTCAGCCTGGCCGGCCCGCTTGGAGCGTCCGCGCTTCAATTCGACAGCGGCCCGCTGGCGCAGTTTCTGACACAGCGCGCGCTGGAGAAGGAGCAGCAGCGGGTCGAAGCGATGCAGGCGGCGCTGCTCGAAAAGCAGAGGCTGCGGCGCGAAGTGCGCTATTACGCGGCGCTGCAGACGGAGCGCGACAAGGCGGCCGAGGAGTTGCGCCGGCAAGAGGAAGAAGCGCGGCAGAAGGCCGAGGCGGAGGCCAGGGCGAAAGCCGAAGCGGAAGCGCAGGCACAGGCGGAAGCCGAGGCAAAAGCCAAGGCTGACGAAGAGGCGAGGGCGAAGGCGGAAGCCGACGCCAAGGCGCAGGCCGAAGCGGATGCCAAAGCCCAGGCCGATGCGCAGGCGAAGGCGGAGGCCGAGCAGCGGGCCGCGGACGAGGCGGCCAAGGCGCAGGCCGAGGCTGATCGCAGGAAGGCCGAGCAGGCGAAGCTGGAAGCAGCACGCAAGGCGGCCGAGCAGGCGCCAAAGACCGACCAGTCGCTGCCCGGCGTCAATGACGGTTCGAGTCCGCCGCCGGCAAAGCCGAAGGCCAATCCGTTCACCATCGACAATCTGTTGAAGTCGCTCGACGGCGGTTGAGTTTTACGCCGCAGGCGTGGCGGAACTGGTCGAAGTGCGGAGCCTAGGACTCTTCCTGGCGCGAGAGCAGACGCCGCAGCATCGGCTCGATGCGCGAAAGCTCGTCGAGATGCGCGGCCGACAATTCGGCCAGGCGATCCTCGGCCAAAGGGGTGAGCTGCAGCAGAACGCGGCGGTGGTCGCTCTTGTCCTGATCGCGTATGACCAGGCCCGCCTCGGCAAGGCGGTTCACCAGTTCCACCGCGCTGTGGTGGCGAATGCGCAGCCGCTCGGCGAGATCGCCCACCGCCACCGGTGCGCCGCCTGGAAATCCCTTGATCGCCAGCAGCGCCTGGTGCTGGCGTGGCGTCAGTCCCGCCTCATCCGCCTGGACCTGGCTGAATTCGAGGAAGCGGCGGATCAGGTAACGGAACTGCGACAGCCGCTGGTAGTCGGCCTGGCTGATGGCGGGGCGTGGCTTTTTCGGCGGAGACGTCATTTTGCGACTTATGGCTCTTTCCCGTCGAAGCTCAAACTCTTTTCAAAATCCGGAGCCTGACGCGATCGTTGTTCAAAATGACGCGGATCGATGATGGAAAACGACCCTTGAAGGATTATATCGTGTTACGATATGACGCCGGCTGAAACCGGACGGTTCTTCGCGCCGCCAGAAAGCTCAGGTTCCCAAAATGAAATCCGCCCACGCCGACAACGGCCATCTTCGCGACTTCACGACCGATCCGCGCGTGCTCGTCATCGCGGCAATCGCCGTGGTGGTGGCGACCGCCGGGCTCTTCGCCGGCATTGTCCTTCTCCAACTGATCCGGCTTGCCACCAACATCGCCTATTTCGGCCAATTCTCGCTGGCCAACCTCAAGCTCGAGGATACACCGCTTGGGCTTGCCGCGGTGCTCGTGCCGGTGATCGGCGCGCTGATCATCGGCCTGATGGCACGCTTCGGCAGCGAGAAGATCCGCGGCCACGGCATTCCCGAAGCCATTGAGGCGATCCTGCTAGGACGCTCGCGGCTCGACGCAAAGGTCGCGGTGCTGAAGCCGCTGTCGTCGGCGATCTCGATCGGCTCGGGCGGACCGTTCGGCGCTGAAGGCCCGATCATCATGACCGGCGGCGCCATCGGCTCGCTGATCGCGCAGATGCTGCCGGTCAGCGACAATGAGCGCAAGACGCTGCTGGTGGCGGGCGCCGCGGCCGGCATGACGACGGTATTCGGCACGCCGATCGCCGCGATCATGCTTGCCGTCGAGCTGCTTTTGTTCGAATGGACGCCGCGCAGCTTCATCCCGGTCGCCGTCGCGGCGATCGTCGCGGAAGTCGAGCGCACCTTGCTGCATCTGCCAGGCCCGATCTTTCCCTTCTCCGGCAGCATGGAAGCGTCGGTCACCGGACTAGGCGGCTGGGTGCTGGTCGGCATCTGCGCCGGCCTGCTTTCTGGACTGCTGACGCAGATGGTCTATCGGTGCGAGGACGCTTTCCAGAAACTGCCGATACACTGGATGTGGTGGCCGATGATCGGCGGCCTGGTGGTCGGCATCGGCGGCCTGATCGAGCCGCACGCGCTTGGCGTCGGCTACGACAACATCGCCAGCATGCTCGACGGCCGCACCGTCGCGGCTGCTGCGTTGCTGCTTTTGGTGGTGAAGGCCATCATCTGGTCGGTTGCGCTGGGATCCGGGACATCGGGCGGCGTGCTGGCGCCGCTGCTCATCATGGGCGGCGCGATGGGCGCGGTGCTGTCAGGCGTCCTGCCCGAGGCGAGCCCCGGCTTCTGGCCGCTGCTGGCGATGGCGGCGACCATGGGCGGCACTATGCGCGCGCCGCTGACGGCGACCTTCTTCGCCACCGAGCTCACCGGCAACACGCATGTTCTGGTGCCCCTGATCGCGGCCTGCGCCTCGGCCCACGCAGTCACCGTGCTGTTGATGAAGCGCTCGATCCTGACCGAGAAAGTGGCGCGGCGCGGGCACCATCTCGTGCGCGAATACCGCGTCGATCCGTTCGCCCTGACCAGGGTCAAGGAAGTGATGACGACCAAGGTCGAGAGCGTGCCGGCGACGATGACGCTGCATGGCGCGGCCACCTTCCTGACAGCGCCGGACACGCGGCATCCGAGCTTCCCGGTGATCGATGAAGCGGGCCATGTGCTCGGCGTCATCGATCCTCCGGCGATCCTGCGCTGGCGTCGTAACGGCAAGCATCGCAAGGCAACCCTCGGCGAGCTGCTTGCCGGCAGCAAGATCACGCTCGCTTATCCGGACGAATATCTGGAGGCGCTTTCCGACAAGCTGCTCACCGCCAATGTCTCGCACCTGCCTGTGGTCTCGCGCGAGGATGAGCGGCTCGTCGGCTATATCGGCTGGAAAGACATGATGCGGGTCAGGTCGAAAGGACAGGCGGAGGAGCGCGACCGTGCTGCCTTGCTCAGCTTTGGGGCGAAGCGTAAGGCTGGCCAAAGCGTCAGCGACAGCGCGGCCTAGGTCGCCTTGCCGCCGCGCTTCGCCCAAGCCAGCACATAGAGCCTCAGCGCCGACGACAGGTTCGCGTCGCGGGTGCGCGTCTCGTCGATCTCGGCGACCAGGGCCGCGAGCGACAGCGAACGCTGCGCGGCGATGGCGATGAGGTCATCGTAGAAGGGCTGTTCCAGCGAAAAACTGGTGCGGTGACCGCGGATCGTTACCGAGCGTTTTTCGACCGCGGCCATTGCAGGACTCAGCGCTTGCCCGGGTCGTCGGGTTTTTCCCGGCGATGGCCGGCCACGAATGTCTCGGCCTTCTCTGACGTCAGCCGGTCACGCTCGCGCTCCGCCTTCGAGCGGCCGTGCAACGCCCGGTTCTCGCTCGCCTGGCGTTCCTTCTCGGTGCGCGCTTTCTGCTTGCGGGCCTGGCGGAGATTGACGACCTCGCCCATGGCGCCGGACTACTTCTTGCGGAAGGCGTCGAGCGAGACGACGTCGGCGCCTTTGCCGCCGGTCTCGGCGACGGCCGGCTTCTTTTCGGCCTCGGCGGCCTTCTTCTTGGTTTCCGGCTTCTTCTCGGGAACGACGGCGATCGGTTCGGGCGCCGGAGCGGCGGCCTCGTCTTCCACGCTCTCCGTCTTGACGTCGAATTCGAGCTCGAAATTGACCGACGGATCGTAGAAGCCGCGCACGGCCGAGAAGGGGATCTCGAGCTTTTCCGGAACGTCTGAGAAGGAAAGTCCGACTTCGAAGCCGGCATCCGTCACCTTGAGGTCCCAATACTGGAACTGGATGACGATGGTCATCTGCTCCGGATAGCGCTCGCGCAGCCGCGAGGAGATGCGCACGCCCGGCGCGCCGGTCAGGAAGGTGATGAAGAAATGATGATTGCCCGGAAGGCCGGTGCGCGCGACCTCGGCCAGGACCTTGCGCATGACGCCGCGCAGTGCCTCCTGGGCCAGAATGTCGTAGCGGATGTGGTCGTCGGCCATGTGATGGTCGGGTTCCGTGGAATCGTCCGCATAGCTGTAATCAAGCTTGGGCGCGGCGTAAACCGCATATAGGCGCAAAGCGGTGAGGCCAAGAGGGGTGTCGGCGATTTGATCGATTAAGCGGTGGCGAGCACTGCCTGTTTGCCGGCTGGCGACTTCTTCCTGGCAAATGCACCGAGGAAGGTCCGCACGCCGTTGGTGGCGGAGCGCAGCACCTCTTCCTCGGTTGGCGTGCCGCCCAGCATGAAAGTGATCTGAAGCTCGGCGTTGACGAGGGCCAGGAACTGGCGCGCCGCGACGTCGGGGTCGCCGATCGAAAGATGCCCGGCGAAGGCAAGCCGGGCGAAACGGGCGGCAAGCGCCGACCAGGTGCGGCCCGGACCCTGTTCGCGCCATTCGGCAAACAGTTCCGGGTAACGCTCGCCTTCGGCCTGGATCAGCTTGCGCAGAAAACGGCCGTCGCGGTTGCAGATGCAATTGCGGTTCATGCGTACGGCGAAGGCGATCAGGTCCGCTTCCAGGTCCGTGGGTTGGTCGGGGAAACTGCCGATAGTGGCGAAGATGCCGGCATTGCAGCGCTCCGTCAGGTCGCGCACCACGGCGACGAAGAGCTTTTCCTTGTCGCCATGATGGTTGTAGACCGTCTGCCTCGATACGCCGGCCTCGGCCGCGATGAGGTCGATATTGGCGCCGGCATAGCCTTCGCGGCAGAAAACGGAAGCGGCTGCATCCACCACCGACACGCGCTTGGCCTCATGGCTGCGTGGCGGGAAAGTGTCAGGAGAAACGCCGTGCCTCATGGAAATCTATATAGCGGTGATTGACGAATTGGACAAGTCTGTCTAAATTTGTGGACACAACGAAGGGAAATCCCGCTGGAGAGACGAATATGTTCGCCTGATAGGGCGAATGAATTCACTCTGATTGTAGGATTCCCCGCGGGATGGAACGTCCTGGGTTCAGACGCCGGTATTGCGGCGGCAACCAGATCCGAAAAGAGCCTTTATCATGAGTCCCAAATTCCTCCGCATCGCGGTCGTGCTCGGCTTGTTGTCCGCGATCGGCCCCTTCGCGATCGATATGTATCTCCCCGCGCTGCCTTCGATCGGCCAGGACCTGCATGCCGGCACCGCCGCCGTTCAGATGAGCCTTCTGATCTTCTTCCTGTCGATGGGTTTCGGGCAGATCGTCGTCGGGCCGATCTCCGACATGGTCGGCCGCAAGGCGCCGCTTTATGCCGGCCTCGCGCTGTTCATGGTCGGCGGCGTCGGCTCGGCCATGGCGCCGAATATCGAGTGGCTGATCGCCTTCCGCTTCCTGCAGGGCCTTGGCGCCAGCGCCGGCATGGCGGTGCCGCGCGCCATCGTGCGCGACCTGCACACCGGCAATGAGGCCGCGAAGCTGATGTCGCTTCTGATGCTGGTGTTCTCGGTGTCGCCGATCCTGGCGCCGTTGACCGGCAGCCAGATCATCGAGAGTTTTGGTTGGCGTGCCGTATTCTGGACCGTCACGGGCGCGGCTGCCCTGGCCACTATCCTGCTTGCCACCTCGCTCAAAGAGACGCGGCCGGTCGAGGAGCGCGCCGGCTCGTCCTTCGGCACGGCGCTTGCCGGGTATCGCTACCTGATGGGCGACCGCAATTTCCTCGGCCTTGTGGCGATCGCCGGCTTCGGCATTGCGAGCTTCTTCGTCTATCTGTCGAGCTCGTCCTTCATCCTGATCGACCATTACGGCCTGTCGCCGTCGGTCTATAGCGTGTTCTTCTCGATCAATGCGGTTGCCTTCATCGGCATGTCGCAGCTGACCGGGATGCTCGCCGACCGCTTCGGGTTGAAGCGCGTCGTCTGGGTTGCGGTCACCGGCTATGCCACGGTCATGGTGGCGCTGTTCGCCATCATGGCCTCCGGCGTCGACCGGCTCGACGTGATGGCCGCGCTGCTCTTCGTCGGCTACGGCTTCCTCGGCCTCGTCATTCCGACCACCTCGGTGCTGGCGATGGAAGAGCATGGCGAGATCGCCGGCACGGCCTCGGCGCTGATGGGCACGCTGCATTTCGCCATCGGCGCGCTGGCGATGGGCGTCGCCGGCATCTTCTTCGACGGCACGCCGCTGCCGATGGTGGCGGGCATCACGCTCTGCGCCGTGATCTCGTTCACGCTGGCCAAGCTGACGCTCGGCCGCACGCGCGAAGCGGCCGAGGCGCCGGCGGAGTAGGCGCCTCGAAACACCCCACGAAGGCCGGGTCGCACCGGCCTTTTTCATATCTGTCGCAAATCCGCTTGATCGATCACGAAGCGCACCCGCTCTTCAACCGAGGCAAGAGGTAAAGGCACCAGTTCGTAGCCGAGCTCCGCATAGACACCGGTCACTGAGCGGAAGGTGCGCTCGGCCTCGTCCAGCGTCTGCTTGCGCTCCTCGTCCTGGGTGAAAATCTCCGGCCATGGCGGTGCGACGAAGACGCGGCGGGCATAGCGGAATTTCTCCGCCGCGCTTGCGATGTGATCCGGCACCGGCAGACCGCACAGCCTGAGATAGCCGATTGTGTCGGGCGCGCCGCGGTCGAAGAAGACCGGGCCGGGCTCGGTGCGCGCGGCGTGCCAGGACCGCAATTCCCACGACAGCATCAGTTCGGCAAAGAGCTCGCGGTCCTGCCAGGGAAGGGCAGGGCCGCCGATGGCCATCTGATCGCGGATGATGCCGCGCCCGGCTTCGGGGGCCGTTGCGAAACCCTTGGCCTGCAGCGCCTCGATCAAGCTGGTCTTGCCTGAACCCGGACCGCCGGTCACCACGAAGAATCGGTCGCAATCGTTTTGCATTGCTTGTCCATAGGTGATGGGCGGCAAAGGCCGTGCCGCGCATCAGAGCGCCGGACAAGCTTTGGCCGTTCGATTGATTGGGAACACGCAAATAGGGGAAGGTGGAGGTTTCTGTTGCCAGGTACCTCCGAACCCCGCCTAGAAGTGCGAACCGCTAGGACTTGATTTGAAGCGTTCGCGCCGCATTAAGCAGCGAGACGAGCTTCCGCATAGTTGTCGTTGGCAACTATAAGTTTAGCCCGATGACGGTGGTACAATGCCGGGCAAAAGTACGATCTTTACACCTTCGTCGATCCTATTTCGCCCCCAGCAAAAGCCGCTCCGTCAGCCAGAGCGGTTTTTGGTGGAGGCGCCGGGTACCGCCCCCGGGTCCGAACGGCTTATTTCATCGCCTGTTTATCGCCATAGTCGGTCAAGCCGACGAAGCGAATATAGGGAGCGATGAGGGAAAAATAAAGGCCAAACCGGCGGTTATCCGTAATGTCAAACTGTGCAGCCAAGGGTTGACTTGCGCGCCCACTCAATCAAATCTCGCTCCCGGTGAGGAGTCTCTGACCTTGCGCAAAGGTTGCGCGGCGCGCCACAACCCTCATCGACCGGATCCGTGGCGCCGACGAGGGGAAGTTCGATGGCCGACTATCTTGCGGATGTGAAGAAATACGATGCCGGCGCCAGCGCCGACGCGGTCGATAAGATCGTCAAGCATCTTGGCATTGCGCTCAGGAACCGCGATTCCTCGCTGGTGTCCTGCACCGACCCGAAGGAACTCGATCGCGTTCGCGAGAACTGGATCGGCAAGAAGCTCGGCATCGCCGATGCCGCAAAGGCGAATGCCTCGATCGAGAAGACCTGCAAGGCCATGCAGGCAGACAACACCAAGAGCCGCGTGACCTTCTATTACCTGGTTGCCAAGGATCTCGGCAAACTCGGCTCACTCTGAGTCCGGCTACCCGGCGGCCGGCACGAAACCGTGCCGGCACCGTGGGCTTTTGGGTGCGACCCGCATCCGCAGCCGCTTTGCGGTGTTCGACCGGCTGTCGGTCGGGTATGATTGGCTGCAACCCGAATCGAGGCGGAGCCGATGCGCCAATATCTCGACCTGTTGAAGCATGTGCTGGAGAACGGCAGCGACCGTGGCGACCGTACCGGAACCGGCACGCGCTCGGTGTTCGGCTACCAGATGCGTTTCGACCTTTCGCGCGGCTTTCCGGTCACGACCACCAAGAAGCTGCATCTGAAGTCGATCATCCACGAGCTTCTGTGGTTCCTGGCCGGCGACACCAACATCAAATATCTCAACGACCATGGCGTCACCATCTGGGACGAATGGGCCGACGAGAACGGCGATCTCGGCCCGGTCTATGGCAAGCAGTGGCGCTCGTGGCCGGACGGCCACGGCGGCGAGATCGACCAGATCGCGGGCCTTTTGAAGGAGATACGCCGGAATCCCAACTCGCGCCGGCTGATCGTCTCGGCCTGGAATCCGGCCGAGGTCGAGGCGATGGCGCTGCCGCCCTGCCACTGCCTGTTCCAGTTCTACGTTTCGGAAGGCCGGCTCTCCTGCCAGCTTTACCAGCGCTCCGCCGACATCTTCCTCGGCGTACCGTTCAACATCGCTTCTTATGCCCTGCTCACCATGATGGTGGCGCAGGTGACCGGACTGAAGCCTGGCGACTTCGTCCACACGCTGGGCGACGCGCATCTTTATTCGAACCATTTCGAACAGGCGCGCGAGCAGATGCGGCGCACGCCCAAGGCTCTGCCGACGATGTGGATCAATCCGGAGGTGAAGGACCTGTTCGCCTTCCGTTTCGAGGATTTCCGCCTCGAAAACTATTTTGCTGACGCCAACATTAAGGCGCCGATCGCGGTGTGAGCCAGCCTTCCGCTTAGTCGATGCCGACCATGACGTCCGAGGCCTTGATCACCGCATAGGCCTGCTTGCCTTTTTCGAGCGCAAGGTCGGCGACCGCCTCATTGGTGATCGATGCGGTGACGATCACGCCGCCGCCGATGTCGATCCTGACATGCGAGTTGGTCGCTCCTTTGACGATATCGGTGACCTTACCCTTCAGGATATTTCGGGCGCTGATCTTCATGCGTCTCTCCTTGAGCAGCGCTGTTTCCGATTCATCGTAGACCGGGACCATGCCGGCCTACAATGCCACGACAGGCGAAAAGCCTTTCCTTGTTATGTTCATCCGGATATATCGGTCTGAGGCTTCGAGCCGTACGGATTTTGAACCAGGGAGAGACTTCATGACGGGCACGGGTTTCGGGTTGAAGGCGATCGCTATTGGAGGTTTCACGGCAATGCTGATGGCGGCGGTGACGGCGGCACGTGCCGACGACAAGGTCGTCGTGTTTGCCGCGGCAAGCCTCAAGGACGCGCTGGACGCGGTCAACAAGGCCTGCGAGCCGGAAGTCGGCGAAGCCGCCACCATTTCATACGCGGCGAGCTCTGCGCTGGCCAAGCAGATCGAAGGCGGTGCGCCCGCCGATGTGTTCGTGTCGGCCGACCTCGACTGGATGAAATATCTCTCCGACAAGAAGCTGACCAAGCCTGATACCGAAGTGAAGCTGCTCGGCAACCAGATCGTGCTGGTGGCGCCGAAGGATTCCACGGTCGAGACCAGGGTCGAGAAGGGCTTCGACCTCGCCAGGCTCATCGGGGAGGGCAAGCTTGCGATGGGCGATTTCAAGGCCGTGCCGGCTGGCAAATACGGCAAGGCGGCGCTGGAATCGCTGGGGGTCTGGTCGTCGGTCGAAGGCAAGGTCGCGCAGGCCGAGAATGTGCGCGCAGCGTTGAAGCTGGTGTCGACGGGCGAGGCGGCGCTGGGCATCGTCTATGCCACCGACGCGCATGCGGAGAAGGGCGTCAAGGTCGTCGGCACCTTCCCGGAAGATTCGCATCCGCCGATCATCTACCCGATTGCCCAGACCGCGGATTCGAAGGACAAGGATACGGCTGCCTTCCTGAAATGCGTCGAGTCGGCCAAGGCCGCCGACCTCTTCAAAGAGCAGGGTTTTACGGTGCTCGCGCCGAGCAACTGAGAAAGACCGCGCAACGCTGACATGAACTGGCTGCTAGACCTCACTCCCGACGAATGGAATGCGGTCCGGCTGTCGATCAAGGTGGCGACGGTGGCGATGATCGCCAGCGTGCCGCCCGGCATCCTGCTGGCGCTCCTGCTGGCGCGGGGGCGTTTCTGGGGCAAGACGCTGCTCAACGGGCTGGTGCATCTGCCGCTGATCCTGCCGCCGGTGGTGACCGGCTATCTGCTGCTGCTCACCTTCGGCCGGCGCGGGCCGGCCGGCGCCTTCCTTGCCGAGCATTTCGGCATCGTCTTTTCGTTCCGCTGGACCGGCGCGGCCCTGGCCTGCGGCGTCATGGGCTTTCCGCTGATGGTGCGGGCGATCCGGCTGTCGATCGAGGCCGTCGACCGCAGAATCGAGGCGGCGGCCGGCACGCTTGGCGCCAATCCGCTCTGGGTGTTCGCGACCATCACGCTGCCGCTGATCCTGCCCGGCCTGATTGCCGGCGCCATCCTTTCCTTCGCCAAGGCTATGGGCGAATTCGGCGCCACCATCACCTTCGTCTCCAACATCCCCAATGAGACGCAGACTTTGCCCTCGGCTATCTACACCTTTACCCAGGTGCCAGGCGGTGATGCCGGGGCGCTGCGGCTGACACTGATTTCGATCGTCATCTCGATGGCCGCGCTCATCGCCTCGGAAGTGCTGGCGCGGCGCGTCGGCCGGCGGATGGACATCGAATGACGCTCTCGGTCGATATCAACCATCGGCTCGCGGGCTTCGCCGTTGAAGCCAAGTTCGAGAGCGCCGGGCGACTTACGGCGCTGTTCGGGCCGTCGGGCTCGGGCAAGTCGACGCTGATCAATCTGATTGCTGGGCTGATCCGTCCGGACAAGGGTCGCATTGCCGTCGACGGGCGGGTGCTGGTCGACACCGAGGCGCGGACCTTCGTGCCGATGCACAGGCGGCGGATCGGCATGGTGTTCCAGGATGCGCGGCTATTCCCGCATATGAGCGTCGCCGGCAATTTGCGCTATGGCCGCTGGTTCACGCCGGCTTCCGAGCGCTACGCCAAGATGGATGCGGTGGTCGATCTGCTCGGCATCGGTCATCTGCTCGACCGGCGGCCGGCGAAACTGTCGGGCGGCGAAAAGCAGCGCGTCGCGATCGGCCGCGCGCTGCTTGCCAGCCCGAATCTGCTTCTGATGGACGAGCCGCTCGCCGCGCTCGACGAGGCGCGCAAGGCCGAGATCCTGCCCTATATCGAGCGGTTGCGCGACGAGACCAAAATCCCGATTGTCTATGTCAGCCATTCCATCGCCGAGGTGGCGCGGCTGGCGAGCGACGTCGTCGTGCTTTCGCAAGGCAAGGTGGCGGCCGCGGGGCCGACCGAGGCGATCATGCAACGGCTCGACCTGTTGCCGGCGGAGGAACGCGGCGAGGGCGGGGCGGTGCTCGACACCAAGGTTCTGCGCCACGACGAGGCGTTCGGCATGACGTTGCTGACCTCAGCGGCCGGCGAAATCCGGGTGCCGAAACTGGCGATGGCAGCGGGCGCTCCGGTGCGCATCCGCATCCGCGCCCGCGACGTCATGATCGCGACCGAGCGACCGGCAGGTCTCAGCGCGCTCAACATTCTGGCGGGAACGATCACCGCTGTCAGGCCGGGCATCGGGCCGACGGTGGAAATCGCGATCGACTGCAATGGCGCGATCGTGCTGGCGCGGATCACCGAACAGTCCAAACACACCCTTCGCCTGGCACTCGGCCAGCAGGTCTTCGCGGTGATTAAGACAGTGAGCTTCGACAGCGCGACGACCGGGGCGGGGCTGCCGGTTGAGGCGGATGGTTAACGAAAGGGCCAAATCGCTATGTCGATTTGGAATAGCGATCTGGCGGCGGAGAGGGTAATCTCGGCATGATCGCGGAGGACAGGGCATGCCATCGTTGAGCCTGCGGATAAATCTCGACCCCGACGGCCGGATCGGCCCCGGCAAGATTGAGCTTCTGGAGCAGATCGCCGCCTTCGGATCGATCTCGGCCGCGGCGCGCGGCATGGAGATGTCCTACAAGCATGCCTGGGATCTGGTCGAGGACATGAACCGCGTGTTCGGCAAGCCGCTGGTCGCGGCGCAGACCGGCGGCAAGAAGGGCGGCGGCGCGCAATTGACATCGGTGGGTCTGGCGGTCGTCAGCCGTTTCCGGGCGATAGAGCGGGCCGCTTCATCGGCCGCCGCCGTGCATATGCAGGCGCTGCAGGCGGAGATCGATGCTGGGTAAGGCAGTACGCAGTAGGCAGTAGGCAGTAGCGTGTGATCTCCCTGGAGTTGCCAGGCGCATGAAATCGACGACCTCGATCGCCCTACTGCCTAATCCCTACTGTCCACTGCCTATTCTGGCTTCCTCAGCAAATACGTGTCCATGATCCAGCCCTTTTTCCGCCGGGCGTCCTCACGAACCCTTTCGATCTCGCCGCCGACGTCGCCGAGCCGCCCGGAAATGACGATCTCGTCCGGCGTGCCGAGATAGGCGCCCCATTGGATGAGGACGTCCTTGTCGGCCAGCGTGTTGAAGGCGCATTTGCCGTCGAGCATGACTATGGTCGAGCCGGCATTGGCCGGCAGGCCTTCCTCGGTCAGCCGGCGACCGGTCGTCACCAGGATCGAATCGCCGATGCGGTTGAGCGCGGTCGCGTGGGCGGCGGCCAGCGCCTGGATCGCGGTGATGCCGGGGATGACTTCGAGCTCGAAACCGACATGGCCCCTCAGCCGGACGCGCTCGAGGATGCGCAGCGCGCTGTCATAAAGCGACGGGTCGCCCCAGATCAGGAAGGCGCCGCAACCGTCTTCGGCAAGCTCGTGGCGGATCAGGGTCTCGTAGATTTCGGCGATCGCCTCGTGCCAGTCGTCGACGGTTGTCCGGTAAGACGATGTCGGCTCGGCCCGGACCGGCACATCGAACTCGACCCGGCGCGATTTCGGATTGGTGACGAAGCGATCGCAGATCTGCCGGCGCAAATCGGCGAGATCGTTCTTCTTCGCCCCCTTGTCGGGAATGAACAGCACGTCGGCGCGGTTCAGGCCGTCGATGGCCTGGACCGTCATGTGATCGGGATTGCCGGCGCCGATGCCGATGACGAGAAGCTTGCGCATGGCGATCTCCTGCCCGATCGGCGGCGCGGTGTCCAGAAGTACCCGTATCCGGTGACGAAGGGCTTTGAAACGCTATCTTGAAACGGGTAGATGGAAATGCGCATCCGGCTGGTCCCGGTATAGCGGCACAGAGGAGGGGTCGATGTTACGCACCATACTGACCGCGGCGCTGGCGATGATGGCCGCTCCGGCCCTCGCCAATGATTCCGTCGCCGAACTCGGCACCGGCGGCCTGATCCTGTCGCGCAGCGACGCCGTCGCCATGCAAAGCGAGGACCTCTTCATCTCGCCGGAGAAGGTGACGGTCGACTATGTCTTCCGCAACAACACCGACAAGGATGTCAGCTCCATCGTCGCGTTCCCGATGCCCGACATCGAGGGCGATCCCAACGAGATGCCGGCGCTTCCGGAGGCGCAGAGCGACAATTTCCTCGGCTTCGAGGTGACGATCGACGGCGTCGACGCGAAGCCTCAGCTCGAGCAGAGGGCGTTTGCGCTGGGGATCGACATCACTGCCGACCTCAAGGCCCAGAGCGTGCCGCTCTATCCGTTCGGCGACGCCGCCAAGGCGGCGCTGGCGAAACTGCCTAAGGATGTCACCAAGGACTGGGAGGACCGCGGCATCATCATCGAGGATACTGCCGATGACGGCTCGGGCATGCAGACCGCCTATGTGCCCTTCTGGCAATTACGCTCGACCTATTGGTGGCGCTCGACCTTCCCGGCCAACAAGGACGTTCATGTCTCGCATCGCTATAAGCCAAGCGTCGGCGGCACCTCCTCGGTCAGCTTCTTCTCCGAAGGCCAGTTCCAGAGCCCGCAATACGATACTTACAAGACCCGCTACTGCATGGATCAGACGTTCGAGAACGCGGTGCGCAAGGCGGCCAAGGCGAATCCGGACGGCTATCCGAAATATTACGAGAGCCGGATCGCCTACATCCTCACCACGGGGGGCAACTGGGCCTCCGGCACCATCGGCAATTTCAAGCTGACGATCGACAAGGGCAGCCCGAAAAACCTCGTCTCCTTCTGCGGCGACAATGTCAAAAAGGTCGGGCCGACGACGTTCGAGATCACCGCGAAGGATTTTTATCCCGAGCGCGACATCGACATCCTGCTGCTCGAGCCGTCCGACAATGGCGGGAACGGCGGCTGATGGATATCGCGATCTATGTCGCCATCGCCGAGAACGGCGTGATCGGCCGCGAGGGCGGCCTGCCGTGGCGGCTTTCCGCCGATCTCAAGCGCTTCAAGGCCGATACGATGGGCAAGCCGATCATCATGGGACGCAAGACCTATGAAGGCATCGGCCGGCCGCTGCCCGGCCGGCTCAACATCGTGGTGACGCGCGACAAGGCCTGGCGGGCCGAAGGCATCGAACTGGCCCACTCGCTGGGTGACGCGATCGCGCTGGCCAGGGTACGCGGCCGCTGCATGGCGGGAGCGGAGGAGATCTGCGTAGTCGGTGGCGGCGAGATCTATGCTCAGGCCTTGCCGCTGGCCGACCGGCTGCATGTGACGCATGTGCTGGCCAGCGTCGATGGCGACGCGCATTTTCCGCCGATCGACCCAGGCATCTGGCAGGTCGTCAGCGCCGAGGATTTCCCCGCCGGCGAGAAAGACAGCCACGCCACGCGTTATACGGTTTACCAGCGCCGGCGCGACGACCGTTGATGACGACAAAGGGTCGCTACCGATCCAAATCGCACGGGGACGATGGCCCATCGCGTTGAAAGCGGATCGACGCGTCCCTATAGAAGAACGGTGTTGCAGCGGCCCGCGTCCACCCGGACGCACAAGAGGTCGCCGTAATACTTTGATTTTGGCGCATGATTCCTTTCCGAAAACCGATATGGGTTTTCTGGGTCTTGCGTTAGGATTGCGCCGCAAGGCCTGAGGGAACCGAAGCGAAAGGACATTCATGCCCTGGAACGACAAGAGCGGCGGCGGCGGCCCATGGGGCGGCGGCGGCAATCAGGGACCCTGGGGGCAGGGACCGAAAGGGCCAAGCGGACCGCAGGGTTCCCCGCCCGATCTCGAGGACATCATCCGCCGTGGCCAGGACAGGCTGCGGCGCGCGCTTCCGGGCGGCGGCGGCGCCAGTCCGGCTGTGCTCGGGCTCATCGCTCTGGCGCTCGTCGTGCTGTGGGCCTTCAAGGCCATTTATACCGTGCAGCCCGACGAGGTCGCCGTCGAGTTGCGTTTCGGCCAGCCGAAGGCCGAGCTCTCACAGCCTGGCCTGCATTTCCACTGGTGGCCGATCGAAACGGTCGAGACGGCCAAGATCTCCGAGCAACTGGTCAGCATCGGCGGCGGCGCGAGCAGCGGCTCCGGGCTGATGCTCTCCGGCGACCAGAACATCGTCAACGTGCAGTTCTCGGTCGCCTACCAGGTCTCGGATCCCAAGGCCTACCTGTTCGACGTCTCCGATCCCGACGGCATGCTGGCGCAGGTCGCCGAGAGCGCGATGCGCGAAGTTGTTGGCCGGCGCCCGGCCCAGGATATCTTCCGCGACGATCGCCAGGGCATCGCCACCGGGGTGCGCGAGATCATCCAGGGCACGCTCGACGGCTACAAGACCGGCCTCCAGGTCAACGCGGTCTCGATCGAGGACGCCGCACCCCCGCGCGAGGTAGCCGACGCCTTCGATGAAGTGCAGCGCGCCGAGCAGGACGAGGACAAATTCGTCGAGCAGGCCAACCAGTATTCCAACCAGAAGCTCGGGCAGGCGCGCGGCGAAGCGGCGCAGATCCGCGAAGATGCGGCCGCCTACAAGAACCGGGTCGTTCAGGAGGCGGAAGGCGAGGCGCAGCGCTTCATCTCCGTCTACAACGAATACGCTAAGGCGCCCGACGTCACGCGCAAGCGCCTTTATCTCGAAACCATGGAGAGGATCCTGAAGGACTCGAACAAGGTCGTCGTCGAGCCGGGCAATGGTCAGGGCGTGCTGCCTTACTTGCCGCTGCCGGCATTGCAGCCGAAAGCACCGCCGTCGCCCCTGGGCGCCACGACGGGAGGTAACCAGTGATGGCCAACCGTCTTCCCATCATCGCCGTCATCGCGGCGGTCCTTTTGTTCCTGCTCTATTCCTCGGTGTTCGTGGTTAATGCCGGACAGCAGGCGATCGTGCTGCGGTTCGGCGAGATCATCGACGTCAAGAACGAGCCTGGCATCTACTTCAAGGCGCCCTTCGCCTTCTTCGATGCCGACAGCGTGCAGATGGTCGAGAAGCGCGTGATGCGCTTCGACCTCGACAACATCCGCGTCCAGGTCTCGGGCGGCAAGTTCTACGAGGTCGATGCCTTCATCGCTTACCGGATCTCGGATCCGCGCACGTTCCGCGCGGCCGTGTCCGGTCAGGTGGAACTCGCCGAAGCCCGGCTGAGGACGCGCCTGGACGCGGCGCTGCGCCGCGTCTACGGCCTGCGCGACTTCGAGGCAGCTCTTTCGGAAGAGCGCGGCAACATGATGCGCGAGGTGCGCGATCAGCTGCGCCCCGACGCGACGTCGCTCGGCCTTGACATCGAGGATGTGCGCATCCGCCGGACCGACCTGACGGCGGAGGTTTCGCAGCAGACCTATGACCGCATGAAGGCCGAGCGCCTGGCGGAGGCCGAGCGCCTGCGAGCCCGCGGCAACGAGGCGGCGCAGCGCATCAGGGCGCGGGCCGACCGCGAGGTCGTCGAGATCGTCGCCGAGGCGCAGAAGGAATCGGAAATCCTGCGCGGCGAGGGCGAGGCGCAGCGCAGCGCGACCTTCGCGGACGCCTATAAGCGCGATCCCGCCTTCTTCGACTTCTATCGCTCGATGAACGCGTACGGCACGGCGCTGGACAACACCGGAACGACGATGGTGCTCTCGCCCGAGTCCGAGTTCTTCCGCTACTTCCGCGATCCGGGCAGCAAGCCCGGCCCGGCACCTTCCGCGCCTGCGACCCAACCCGGCACCGCCCAGTAGCAGGCGGTGCAGGATTTTCTGGCGGCAATCGGCCTGGTCCTGGTGATCGAAGGGCTGGTCTATGGCGGGTTTCCGGCTTTGGCCCGGAAACTCGCGGCCGAGGTGCTGTCGATGCCGGAAAATGTGCTGCGGATCGGTGGGCTGGTGGCGATCGCCGTCGGCGTCGGCATCGTCTGGCTGGTCCGCAGCTAGTGTTGTCTGACGCAATTCCGGACGGAAGGCTACGGCGAGGGCGCCGAGCCCAACCGCCAACCACTTTTCCTGGAATTGTCCGATTGGAAATTCCTTGGTGCCCAAGCGATTGACGATTTATCTTGCGCCGATAGCTATAGCCGCAAACGTGCCGTATTTTTTGCCAACATGAACCGGACAGGCGCCTTTGCGGATGCGCCTTTCCTTTTCAGAACCACCGGGAGGCCATGATGATATCCGACACCCTGTTGCGCGCGGCGCGGCGTATGGTCTTCGCCGGCGCCACCGCATTCGCGGTCGGCATTGTTGCCGTTCCGTCCTTCGTCACGCCGACGGTTGCCTCCGACGGGCCGCCTTCGGTCGCCGATCTCGCCGAGCGCCTGCTCGGCGCGGTGGTCAACATCTCGACCTCGCAGACGGTGAAGGGCACGGAAGGACCGGGCGCGGTGCCGATGCCGCAACTGCCCGAGGGCTCGCCGTTCCAGGACTTCTTCGACGATTTCTTCAAGAACCGCGGCGGCGACAAGGGGGGAGCCGCGCAGAAAGTGCAGTCGCTCGGCTCCGGCTTCGTCATCGACGCCGAGCAGGGCATCGTGGTGACCAACAATCACGTTATCGCCGATGCCGACGACATCGAGGTCAATTTCTCGGACGGCGTCACGCTGAAGGCGACGCTTGTCGGCACCGACACCAAGACCGACGTCGCGGTGCTGAAGGTCGACCCCAAGGGTCACAAGCTGACAGCGGTGAAATTCGGCGATTCCACGACGATGCGCGTCGGCGACTGGGTGATGGCGATCGGCAACCCATTCGGCCTGGGCGGCACGGTGACGGTCGGCATCGTCTCGGCGCGCAACCGCGACATCAATTCCGGCCCATATGATGACTTCATCCAGACCGACGCCGCCATCAACCGAGGCAATTCCGGCGGTCCGCTGTTCAACGCCGCCGGCGAGGTCATCGGCATCAACACAGCGATCATCTCGCCGTCGGGCGGCTCGATCGGCATCGGTTTCTCCATCCCTTCGCAGCTTGCCGCCGGCGTCGTCGACCAGCTTCGCCAGTATGGCGAGACGCGGCGCGGCTGGCTGGGCGTTCGCATCCAGCCGGTGACGGACGACATCGCCGAAAGCCTCGGCATGGCGACCGCCAAGGGTGCGCTGGTGGCTGGCGTCATCAAGGGCGGACCGGTCGACAATGGCACGGTCCAGGCCGGCGACGTCATCATCAAGTTCGACGGCAAGGATATCCATGAGATGCGCGACCTGCCGCGCGTCGTGGCGGAAAGTCCGGTCGGCAAGGCGGTCGATGTCGTCATCGTGCGCAAAGGCGTCGAGCAGACCGTCAAGGTGACGCTCGGCCGGCTCGAGGACGGGGAGAAACTGGCCAGCGGCGAGAACGGCAACACCGACCAGGACAAGGGCGGCAAGGCGACGCCGCCAGTGTCGACGGCCTCGGTGCTTGGCATGACGGTCGGTGAGCTCAACGACCAGACGCGGCAGAAATTCGGCATCGCCGCCGATGTGTCCGGCGTGGTCGTCACAGATGTCGCCAAGGATTCGCCCGCGGCCGAGCGGGGCATCCAGCCCGGCGAGGTGATCACCGAAATCGCGCAGGAATCGGTCGGCACGCCGAAGGACGTGATGGACCGGATCGGCGCGCTGAAGGAGCAGGGCCGCAAGAACGCGCTCCTGATGCTGGCTTCGAAGACCGGCGAACTGCGCTTTGTGACGATCCGGATGGATTGAGTCCGGATCGTTCAGCACCGATTGATGTTGAAACGAATGGGGCGGCTAACGAGCCGCCCTTTTTCGTACCTGCCAGTCCTCGCGCGACAGCCTGTACATGACATGGCGCTTGAGATGCGGGTGGCTGTCGGGGACACTTGGATGATCGAAATCGGCACAGGGAGCGGCTTGCATGCCGAGCCGCTTCATGACGGCGATCGAACGATGGTTATCCGCGACCGCGAACGATACGATCTCGCCGACGCCAAGCGTTTCGAAACCAAAGGCGAGCCAGGCTTCCGCAGCCTCGGCGACATAGCCCTTACCCCAGAATTCGGGCGCCAGCCGCCAGCCGATCTCGATCGTGCCGGGCGCCAGCACGTCTATGTCTTCCGTTCCGGACAAGCCTACGAAGCCGATGCATTCGCCGGTCGCGGCAATCTCGGCCGCGGCGAAGCCGTAGCCGTCCTCTTCGATCCAGGCGCGGACTTCGTCCATCTTGGCGTCGGCAGCGGCACGGTTGCGGCGGAACGGGAAGAATTCCATCACGCGTTCATCGGAGTTGATGCGATGGAAAAGCTCGCGGTCGCGATCCTCCCAATTGCGCAGGATCAGGCGCTCGGTGCGGATCGGCTTCATTCCACAAACTCGTCCCGGCGGTAGCCCTGGAGATAGAGCAGCGCGGTCAGGTCGCCATGATCGATGCGGATGCGTGCCTGCTCGGCCACCGCCGGCTTGGCGTGGAGCGCGACGCCCGTGCCGGCAAGGCGGATCATATCGAGATCGTTGGCGCCGTCACCGACCGCGATGGCATCCTCTGTTGTCAGCGCGAGCCTCGCCGCTATGTCAAGCAGTGCTTCGGCCTTCGCGGCGCGGCCGAGGATGGGCTCGGTCACCATGCCGGCGAATCTGCCGTCTTCCTCGATAAGGCGGTTGGCTCGGTTTTCCTGGAACCCCAGCATCTCGGCAATACGGCTGGTGAAGACGTCGAAGCCGCCGGAGACCAGCGCCGTCCAGGCGCCGTTGGCACGCATCGTCTGCACCAAGGCGCGGCCGCCGGCGGCGAGCGTCAGCCGATTTGCGATGATGCGGTCGACCACCGCGGTGTCGAGGCCCTTCAGCAAGGCGACGCGCTCGCGCAAGGCCGGCTCGAAGGCGATCTCGCCATTCATCGAGCGCGCGGTGATCGCCGCCACATGGTCCTTGACGCCGATCTCGTCGGCGAGTTCGTCGATGCATTCCTGGTCGATCATCGTCGAATCCATGTCGGCGAGCAGGATCTTCTTGCGCCTGCCTTCGGCGGGCTGGACGATGACGTCGACCGGCTCGGATGCCAGTGCGGCGCGCAGATTGGCGGTCATTTCGCCGATATCCGGCGTTTGCGGCAGGACGAGGTCGCAGGCGACGTCTTCAGCCAGCCAACGGACAGCGCTTGCGCCGGCAGCCTGCAAGGCCATATTCGCAAGCGAGGCCGGCACGGCGCGGGCTTCTGGACGGGACACTAGAGTGGCGATCAGCGGCATTGAACATTCCGGCAGGCAGGCGGGCGAAGGCCGCGTCAAGAACGCGATCCTGATAGCCGGGCCGACAGCCAGCGGCAAGTCGGCGCTGGCGCTCGATCTTGCCGAGCGTGGTTGCGGGGTCATCGTCAACACCGATTCCATGCAGGGCTATTCGGTGCTCGATGTCTTGACTGCGCGGCCGAGCGCCGCCGAAACGGCACGCGTGCCGCATTTCCTCTACGGCCATGTGCACCCCTCGACGGCCTATTCCACCGGCGCCTGGCTGCGCGACGTGACGAGACTGATAGAAGACGGCGTGCTGTCAGGCCGTCCGGTTGTTTTCGTCGGCGGCACCGGGCTCTATTTCCGCGCGCTGACCGAAGGCATCTCGGATATGCCGGACATTCCGCCGGCTGTGCGTGAGCGCTGGCGCTATGAGCTTAAGGAGCAAGGAGCCGAACGGCTGCATCGGCTGCTGATGCACGAGGATTCAGCCATGGCCATGCAACTCAGATCAACGGACGGTCAGCGCATAGTGCGGGCGCTCGAAGTGCTCGATGCTTCGGGACGTTCCCTCCTAGAGTGGCAGGCGGCGCGCGGCCATCCGCTGATCGACCGCGACAGCGCCCGTTTCCTGGTGATCGAGCCGGACCGGTCGCAGCTGGTCCGGCGCATCGAGTCGCGTTTCGACCAGATGCTCGACAAGGGGGCGCTGGACGAAGTGCGGCAGCTTACGGCGCTCGGCCTCGACCCGGACCTGCCGGCGATGAAAGCGATCGGAGTACGCGAGCTGCAGGCGGCGATGGCCGGACAGTCCGGTTTTCCCGAGGCAATCGAGCGAGCCAAGATCGCGACGCGGCAGTATGCCAAGCGCCAATCGACCTGGTTCAGGCACCAGCTGGGCGCGGAGTGGCGCAGGCTGCGGCCGGGCGATGAAGCGGCTGTTCACGGCTGACCAAAAGACTTTTTCAATCAGCGTCTTAAAGTCCTTTGTTCTAATTCCCGCCAAGGTTGTCCGGGTTAACGGTCCGTAAGGTCCGCTATGGCATAAGCTCAAGGGCTACAGTCGCGCGGGGAGTAGATGCGTTTCCACAAGGCGGAATCCGCATTTTTCGTCTTTATTTTCGTGATCCTGGCCGCCGGCCTGGTGACCTTCCATTCCTATGGCCAGTTGCAGGACATTGCCTCGGATCTCGATGCTGCATCGCGCGTCGACAAGATCGTCTATCTCAACAAATTGCTGTTCGTCACCGGCGCTCTGCTGGCGACCGCGCTGTTCTTCGGCACTTTCTTCATCTACCCGCTGATCCGTGGCCAGGTGCGGGAAGAGGGCAAGCTCAGGGCCATGACGGTCTCGCTCAGCGCCCGTTCGCAGACGCTCGAGCAGGCGGCGCTCACCGACGGTCTGACCGGCATGCAGAATCGCCGCTATTTCGACGATGCGCTGCGTGAATATCTGCAAGAATTTCGTCGTATCGACAGGCCGGTCGGGCTGATGATCCTCGATCTCGATCACTTCAAACAGGTCAACGACACACATGGTCACGATGTCGGCGACGAGGTGCTTCGGGCCGTAGCCACCTGCCTGAGAGGCATGACGCGCTACCACGATGTGGTGGCGCGGCTGGGCGGCGAGGAGTTTGCCGTCGTCACGCCCAACATGGATGTCGAGCTGCTTGCCCGATTCGCCGAGCGCATCCGCAAGGCGATCGCCAACCTGTCGATTATGTCGGGCAATGTGCGGCTGAAGGTCACCACCAGCGTCGGCCTTGCCGTGTGGGACCATAAGGAGAGCGCCGAGGAATTCTACCGACGCGCCGACCGTCAGCTTTATGAGGCGAAGAAGCAGGGCCGCAACCGCGTCTGCGCCTAAAATTCCGACATGAATTCATGAGGCCGGTCGACTGACGCGCCTTTCTCGACTTCCGGTGCTCACGGACTGAATGTCCGCTCCGCTCCGGCTTCTCGAAAGCCACGCCATTCGATCCGGCCTGATGAATTCCTGTTCGGGATTTGGGGCTTGCGAGGTTGGTTGCTCAGTCGTTCAGCTGCGCATGCCGAAGGTCGAGGGCTTCAGGCCGTAGCGGGTGTCGAAGTCGTCGTCGGGCTGGGCGCGGGGGGCGGCTGTGGCCGGCTTCTTATAGTCCGGGTCGCCGGCCTGCCGGGCCGAGTCGACGGTCTCGGCGAAGGCCATGGCCTGCTGCGGCTTCGGTACGTTGCGGAGCCGCTCGACGATCATGGCCAGATCGACGTCGCTGCCGTCCACGGAGGGCTCGACCTGCTCCCTTTTCGCGGTTCCGGGGATGAACTCCTGCGCCAACTTCTCGAATTTCAGCCGCATGGTGGTCGCGACGCCTTCGCCGAAGGCGATGGCTTCGCGCTGCCCCATCGACGACAGGAAGGCCAGCGTCGAGGCCGAGGAGTCGGCGATCGCCGAGCGGATGATTGCCTGGTCCTGCTCGTTGGCAAGGCGCATGGCGAAGAAGGTCGAGCACTGCGACAGGATGGTCGGGTCGAGCTCGCCCGGGCGCTGGGTGACGACACCCAGATAGCAGCCATATTTGCGGCCTTCCTTGGCGATGCGTGACAGCGCATGCCTGGTCGGCGCGAAGCCGAGGCGCGGGTCAGCCGGCATGTAGCGGTGCGCTTCCTCGCAAAGCAGGAGCAGCCTCAGCCGGCCCTCGCTCCACAAGGCCAGGTCGAAGGCCAGGCGCGCCAGCACCGAGCAGACCGAGTTGACCACTTCCGAAGGCATGCCCGCCATCTCGAAGCAGGTGACCGGGCGGCCGTGGTTGGGGACACGGAAAATATTGCCGATCGTCTCGTGAATCGTGTCCTCGATCAGGCGGGAATTGAACATGAAGCGGTAACGCGGATCGGCGGCCGCCGATTCGATCCGCGTCTTCAGCGACTTCAGGATCGGGCGATCGTTCTTGCTTTCGAGCAGGCCCATGCGCTCGTCGATCTGCTTGATGAGATCGGCGATGCGGTAAGGCACCGGCGTATCCGCCGTCAGCGCATCGCTGCCGCGCCGAACATAGGTGCCGGAACTGGGGTTGCGATAGAGGTTCTTGGCCGCCGGGATCAGGTCGCGCAGGACATCCACTTCCTCGGGCACCGTCTCGCGGCCGCGAAACAGCACTTCGGCGAATTCCTCCAGCCGGAACATCCAGAATGGCAGGTCAAGCGTCTTGGAATCGACCTTGACGCAATATTCCGGCAGCGAGGCCGCGAACTCATTATGCGGGTCGAGGATGAGCACGCGCAGATCCGGCCGCGCCTCGATCGATTTGCGCAAGAGCAGCGAGACAGCCGTGGACTTGCCGACGCCGGTGGTGCCGACGATGGCGAAATGGCGCGCCAGCGTGTCGTCGATGGCGATGTTGGCATCGATGGATTCATCCTGCGACAGCGTGCCGATGGTGACTGAATGGCGTCCGGCCAGATCGTAGACCGCCTGCAGGTCGCGACTGCGGATACGGTGGGCGATGGCGCCGATATGCGGATAGGCGGTGATGCCGCGGTCGAAGACCGGCTTGGCGCCGGGCTCTGCACCGTCGCGCACTTCGCCGATCAGTTCGATGCTGACCTCGATCGGGTTCTGGCCCTCATTGCTCCAGGCGCGGTCCGATTTGCCTATCTCATAGACAAGGCCGACCGTGCGCGTCGTGCCGAGATTGATGGAGATCATCTTGCCGACCGTCCATTGGCCGGTGATCGTGCCCTCGGCATCCTCGGCGTAGGCGCTGATGGTGGCGCGCGCGCCGTCGCATTGCACGACATTGCCGAGAATGCGTTTGTCGCTTTGCAGGGCGTTGCGGCGCTCCTGCGAAATCGGTTCGCCAACGGAGGCTTCGCGTTCGACAAACATGACTGACCTGGTCCCATTCCCTGGAGCGTCGACCCTATCCAGGCTGGGTTAAATTGAGGTGAGGTCGAATGGTGTAGACGGTGTTAAGCCGGCCGCCACAATTCGATCGAATAGCCCTCTTCCCAGTTTTCGCAATTCCGATATATTGGACGAATGAACGATATATCGAATGACATCACTGCCACTATCGGCCGGCGGATTCACTCCGAAAGGATGGTGAGGGGCTGGTCGCTGGCCGAGCTTGCGGGGCGCTCGGACGTGTCCAAAGCGATGCTGAGCGCCATCGAGCGCGGCACGACCAGTCCGACCGCGGCGCTCCTGGTGCGCATCGCGGCCGCCTTCGGCATGACACTGTCGACGCTGATCGCGCGGGCCGAGCTGGAAGGCGGCGGCGTTTCGCGCAGGGACGAGCAGCCGGTGTGGCAGGATCCGGCAACCGGCTACATCCGGCGGCATCTGTCGCCGGCATCGCAGATGCCGCTCGAGCTGATCAGGGTCAGCCTTCCGGCGGGCGCCAAGGTCAGCCTTCCGGCCGCCTCCTACGCTTTCATCAAGCAGCAGATATGGCTGATCGACGGAAGGCTGGATTTCACCGAGGGGGATGTGGTGCACCGGCTCGAGCCCGGCGACTGCCTGGCGCTGGGGACGCCGGCGGATTGCGTCTTTCATGCTCCCGGACCGGCTGCGGCGGAGTATCTCGTGGCGCTGGTTAGGGACTGACCTCGATGTCTCGTCGGCCAAAACGCTCGCACAATGGCGGGCCGCCGCTCGACGATTATGAAGGCCCGCCCTGGGGCAAGGGCGAGGCCTACGTCTTTCTCGCCTGGCGCGCCGCCCACGACAAGGTCTGGAAGGCGCCAAGCCAGGCCGTCATGCTGATGCGGCTGGAGAGAGCCGAGCGCCTCGGGCTGACCTATGAGGAATATACGCTCGAGATACTGGAGCGCGGCCGTCATCTCAGCGCGGACGACGCCGACCGGATCGCCGAAATCCGGCGGGCGCGGCGGCGCAGGCGGAGCAGCCATTTCAAATGACCTTCCCGATGTCGCATCGCCTTAGAGAACACCAGCATGAACGCACTTGAAATCCGGGTGTTGAGCGACGATGCGACAACCGTCGCGATGCTCGCTGATCTCTTGATTGAGACCGTCGCCGCGGGCGGATCGGTGAGCTTCATGCATCCTTTGCCGGTGGAGCCCGCGCGGGATTTCTGGCGCAAATCGCTTGCCGCGGCCGCGCGCGGGGAAAGAGCGGTGCTGGGCGCCTGGCAGGATGGGGTGCTTGCAGGAACCGTCACGCTGCTGCTCGACTTTCCGCCTAACCAGCCGCATCGCGCCGAGATCGCCAAGCTGATGACCGGACGGGACCATCGCGGCAAAGGCATCGCGACGCGCCTGATGCGCGCCGCGGAGGAGCTGGCGGTCGAGAAGGGCCGCACGCTGCTCGTGCTGGATACGGCAAGCGAGACGGGCGCGGCCGGGCTTTATGAGAGGCTCGGCTTCACGCTGACTGGTGCGATCCCGGACTTTGCGCTGAAGCCGCATGGCGGACTGACCGGCACGCTGATCTACTGGAAGCGGATAGGAGCGGGGGGCCGTACGCTATCCTGACCCTCCGGCGATGCGCGACAGAAGCCAGCGGCGAAAATCCTGCTCGGCGCCGGACAGTCGCGACGACGACGGTCTTGTCAGGAAATGGCCCGATGGGCTCGACAGCTCGAAATCCGAAAGCCTCACCAGGGCGTTGTCCCTGAGCGCGGCATCGATCAGCGGCCGCGAGCCGAGCAGCGCTCCGGCGCCGGCCCTCGCCGCTTCCATAGCGGCGACGAAACTGTCGAAGCGATGCGAGCGCCGCGAATGGCAGGCAAGTCCCGCGGCGGCAAACCATTCCGCCCACATCTCGCGCGCCCCGGCCACCAAGAGAAGCGGCAATGACGCCCAATCGCCATCTCCGGCGAGCGTTGGCGCCGCGACCGGGACAAGCCGCTCGACCGTGAGCCGGTCGGCGTCGCGGCCGGGAAAGGATCCATTGCCGAAGCGTATGTCGAGCGCCGAACCAGGCTGGTCGTAATCGGTCGGCCGATGGATGGTCACAAGATCGAGCTGGATCTGCGGCAGCGCTTTTGCCAGATCGGGCAGGGCAGGGACCAGCACAAGAAGCGCAAACGAGATCGGAACCCTGATCGAGACCGTCTGCAGCGCGCGAGGTTCAAACAACTCTTTCGTGCTGTTGCCGATGGTCGCGAATGCCGACTGGATGTGCGGGAGATAGGCCGCGCCCGCCGGCGACAGCGCCACTCCGCGCGCCAGGCGCTCGAACAAGCGCGTCTTGAGCCGCTCTTCCAGAAAGCGGATGTGCTGGCTGACGGCTGCCTGTGTGAGCCCCAGTTCGGCGGCTGCTGCGGTGAAGTTTGACAAACGAGCGGCTGCCTCGAAACTGCGCAGCCAGTCGAGCGGAGGCATCGTGCCGAAAGCTCTTGCGGACATAATGAATTTATAACCAATACCCGTAAAACGATAATTTGAATTATGCCTCTTTGGACGCCAGCATGCAAACCATGACCGCCGCGGCGGGTGAAATGGAGCTTCTGGGACATGCTGACGACAGCGACGCTGGGCGACGAGGGACGAACGATCGAGCTTGGCTGGAAAGACGGGGCGCGCAATCGCTTCCACGCCATGTGGCTGCGCGATAATGCGCTGGACGGTAAGACGCGCAGCGCCGGCAATGGCCAGCGGCTGATCACCATCCTCGACATTCCGGCCGAAACGCGGATCGGCGGGGCCTCGATCAAGGGCGAGATGCTGGAGCTCACATTCGTCCCTGAAGGCCAAACTGTCGGCTTTCCTGCAGGCTGGCTTCGCGCCCACGCTTACGATCGTCGGGAGGTCCAGCAGCCGGGTTGGACGGGAAGCGAGATAAAGCGCTGGACGAAAGCTTCGATGCAGAACTGCGTGCCGCGCGCTGCCTATGCGGATGCCACCCGCGACAGCAATGTGCTGCGGCAATGGCTGGCCGCGGTGCGCAGCTATGGCTTCGCCGTCATGGACGGGTTGCCGACGGAATCCGGCGCGCTGTGCAAGGTGGCCGATCTCTTCGGCTACATCCGGGAGACCAATTACGGGCGCTGGTTCGAGGTGCGCGCAGAGGTCAATCCGAACAATCTGGCCTACACCAATCTCGGCCTGCAGGCGCACACCGACAATCCTTACCGCGACCCGGTGCCGACGCTGCAGATCCTCGCCTGCATCGAGAACACAGTCGAAGGCGGCGAATCCAGCGTCGTCGACGGGTTTGCGGTGGTGGCGGCGCTCCAGGCGGAAAACCCCGAGGGGTTCCGGTTGCTCTCTTCCTATCCGGCCCGCTTCGAATATGCCGGCTCGTCGGGCGTGCGGCTGCGGTCCAAGCGGCCGATGATCGAGCTTGGGCCCGATGGCGAGCTGATCTGCATCCGCTTCAACAACCGCTCGCTGGCGCCGGCCGTCGACGTGCCTTTCGCCGAGATGGAGAAATACTATGCGGCCTATCGTCGGTTCGCCGAACTGATCGAGGACCCCGCCTTCGAGGTGAGCTTCAAGCTCGAGGCGGGAGAATCCTTCATCGTCGACAACACCCGCGTCATGCATGCGCGCAAGGCGTTTTCCGGCAGCGGCAAGCGCTGGCTGCAAGGCTGCTACGCCGACAAGGATGGCCTGCTTTCGACACTCGCCGCGATCGAGCATGGGTTCAAGGAGGCAGCGGAATGAAACCGAACGAATTGAACGCCGGCAACATCGTCGAATTCATCGCCGATATCTTCGAGCGCCGCGGTGCGGAATCCTATCTCGGCGAGCCGGTCTCGATGTCCGAGCATATGCTGCAGGGTGCGTGGCTTGCCGAGCAGGACGGCGCGCCGGAGGAACAGGTGGCGGCGGCGCTGCTGCACGACATCGGCCACTACACAAGCGAGTTCGGCACCTATTCGCCCGACGATGTCGAGGACAAACACCATGATGAGGCTGGCGGCGAGGTGCTCGCGCCCTTTTTCCCGCCGGTCATCGTCGAATGTGTCAGGCTGCATGTCTCGGCCAAGCGCTATCTGTGCGCCACCGATCCGACCTATTTCAGCAAGCTGTCGCCGGCCTCGGTGCATACGCTGTCACTGCAGGGCGGGCCGATGAGCGCGGAGGAAGTGGCCGATTTCCGCAGCAATCCCTTCCACGACGAAGCGGTGCGCGTGCGGATCTGGGACGAGGGCGGCAAGATCGCCGACATGAAGACGCGGGCTTTTCGCGACTACGTGCCGCTGCTGGAGCGCGTCGTGAAGAAGTTCGCCGCGGAGAAGGCGGCATAGACGCGGAAGCCCGGCTGGCCCGGCTTCCGCGAGAGCACTGTGCGTCAGCTCTTGTGATAAACCTTCTGCAGCCCATACACCGGGGTAGGCAACCCGACCTGCCTGGCCTTCAGCTGCAGCGCAAGATACTGCGAATAGTGGCGCGACTGGTGGAGGTTGCCGCCATGGAACCATAGCGCTTCCTGCTGCGTCGGCTTCCACATGTTGCGCTGCTCGCCTTCCCAGGGACCCGGATCCTTGGTGGTGTTGGAGCCGAGACCCCAGACCTTGCCGACCTTGTCCGCCACCTCCTGCGAGATGAGGTCCGCGGCCCATCCGTTCATCGAGCCGTAGCCGGTGGCATAGATCACAAGGTCGGCCGGCAATTCGGTGCCGTCGACGAATTTGACGCCGGTTTCGGTGAGTTCCTGTACCGCCGCACCCGGTCCGCTCTTCAGCTTGATCGAGCCGTCGATGACGAGATCGCAGGCGCCGACATCGATGTAATAGCCGGAACCGCGGCGCAGATATTTCATGAACAGGCCGGAGCCGTCCTCGCCCCAGTCGAGCATGAAGCCAGCCTTTTCCAGGTCCTCGTAAAACTTCGCGTCACGCTCCTTCATCTGCTGGTAAAGCGGAATCTGGAACTCGTGCAGGATGCGGTAGGGCAGGGAAGCAAAGATCATGTCGGCCTTGCGCGTCGTCATTCCGTTCTCCACCGCCTGCTCGGAGTAGAGCGCGCCTAGGCCGACATCCATCAGCGTGTCCGACTTGACGATGTGGGTCGACGAGCGCTGCACCATGGTCACGTCGGCGCCGCCTTCCCATAACGCCGCGCAGATGTCGTGCGCCGAGTTGTTGGAGCCGATCACCACCACCTTCTTGCCGCGGTATTTGTCCGGGCCGGGATGGGTCGAGGAGTGCTGCTGCTCGCCCTTGAAGATGTCCTGGCCCTTGTATTTCGGCCAGTTCGCCTTGCCCGACATGCCGGTCGCCAGCACCAGTTGCTTGGGCTTGAGCACGATCTCCTTGCCGTCGCGCTCGACGACGACGGTCCATTCCTTCGTCTTCTCGTCGTATTTGGCGGATTTGGCGGTGGTGGAGCTCCAATAGTTCAGCTCCATCACCTTGGTGTACATTTCCAGCCAGTCGCCGATCTTGTCCTTCGGCGCGAAGACCGGCCAGTTCCTCGGGAAGTCGATATAGGGCAGGTGATCGTACCAGACCGGGTCGTGCAGGCAGAGCGACTTGTAGCGCTTGCGCCAGGAGTCTCCGGGACGCTCGTTCTTCTCGATGATGATGGTGGCCACGCCGAGCTGCTTCAGCCGGGCGGCGAGCGCGATACCGCCCTGACCGCCGCCGATGATGACGACATAGGGTTGCTTCGTATGGCCGAGCTCGGCGATCTCGTCGTCGCGCTCCTCGCGCCAGGTCTTGCGGTCCTTACCGTGCCCGTGCTTGGCGCCGAGCGGACGGGTGAAGCCCGCTTTCTCCTCATGCCCTTTCAACTCCGCCATCGTGGTGAGCAGGGTCCAGATCAGGTCGCCCTTGAACCGCACAAGGCCAAAACCGCGCGCGACGCTTGTCTCGAAGGTGATCCAGGCGGTGATGACTCCGCCATCCTCGGTCGCTTCCTCGCCCTTGGCCACCGCCCATGCGGTCGGCTTGGTGTTGGCCAGCGTCGCCTGCAGCATGTCGCGAACCTGATCCTGACCTTCCATGGTCTTCAGGTTCCAGGTGAAGGTGACGAGGTCGCGCCAGTAGCAGTCGGCCTGGAAACAGTTGACGGCGCTGTCGATGTCGCCGGTTTCCAGGGCCTTGCCGAACTTGTCGAGCAGCGCCTGAGCTTTGGTGGTGGGTGTTCTCTCGAGCATTTGTTCTCCTCCACTTGCTAGAGTGTGTCATGAGCAGCAAGCGGCGTGCCAACCGTAGCGCTCATCTGGCTGTCAATGGAATCAAACTGTTAGGACGCTCGTGCGGCGCCTTGACTGTTGCATTTCCTGTTGCACGCGCTACGGCGCGCCACACCCATATTATGTCAGTTCGGCGCCTCCAGCCGCAGGCGCTTCATGCGGCGATGCACCGTTGTGCGGTCGACGCCGAGCCGCCGCGCGGCTTCGGAAATGTTCCAGCCGGTCGCCGCCAGCACGGCCAGCAGGGCTCCGCGCTCTTCCTCGGGCGAGGGCACGCGTAGCGCGACCACGCTGGCGGAAGGAGCCGGGGGCGCCGTGCGGGACGTGGCGAAATCGGGCAGGTCGGAAGGCTGGATCGTCTCGTCGTCGCAAAGCGCCACTGCCAGATCCACGGCGTTGACGAGCTCGCGGATGTTGCCGGGCCAGCCATGACGGATCAGCGCCAGCCGCGCCGCCGGCGATAGTTTTGCCGGCCGCCCGGCCGAGCGTGCGCGCTCGCCGACCAGCCGTTCCAGCAGCCATTCAAAATCGGTACGCTCGCGCAGCGCCGGCAATGTCAGCGAGGCGGCGTTCAGCCGGTAGAACAGGTCTTCGCGGAAACGGCCCTCGGCAACCAGTCGGCGCAAGTCATGGTGCGAGGCGGAAATGATCTTGATGTCGACAGGCCGAGGTGCTGTGCCGCCAACCGGGATCAGTTCGCGCTCGGCGATCACACGCAGCAGGCGCGACTGCAGCGCGTAGGGCATGTCGCCGATCTCGTCGAGGAAAAGCGTGCCGCCGTCGGCGCTCTCGATCAGTCCCTTGCGTCCCTTGGTCGTGGCACCGGTAAAGGCGCCGGCCGCGTACCCGAACAGCTCGCTCTCGATCAGGTGCTCGGGGATGGCCGCGCAATTGATGGCGACGAACGGGCCGGAGCGCCCGGAGCTGTCGTGGAGCGCGCGGGCGAGATGTTCCTTGCCGGAACCGGTCTCGCCATGGATAAGGATCGGGATGGTGGTGCGCGCCAGCTTGGCGGCCCGCGACTGCATGGCCGCCATGGTCGGGTCGCCGCCCGAAAGCTCGGCGATCGGTTTCGGCAGCGCCTCGACAGGTGTGCGGCGTCCGCTCGGCGGCTGCGGCTCGATGGCATGCGCGAACAACGCGCTGCCGTTGCGGCCGAACACCAGCCGCTCCTCGGTCGGGCGCCCGCGCGTCAGATTCGGCAAGTCGTCGATGTCCATGTCGAGGTAACGCGAGATTGGCTGACCGATCGGCGAGGAGAGCCTCCAGTCGACGCCTCCGGCCTGCGCCAGAAGCAAGGCCCCGCCGCGCGTGGTGCCGAGGATGCGGCCCGAGGCATCGAGCGCCACCGCTGCCTCCGGATCGACATCGAGGAATTCGGGCGAACGCGAGAAGCGCAGCACCCATTCTGAATGCATCTGCGCCATCAAATTGGCGAGCTCGATGCGCCGGGCAGACGCCGTCACTAGGTGAAGGGCAAGGTTTTGGCTGACTTTCGGCTGCGGCGAACGCAGCAGCGATATGTCGAGCACGGCGGTCAGTTCGCCCTCGGTATCGAAAATCGGAGCGGCGGTGCAGGAGAGCGGCGTGTGGGTGGTGTCGAAATGGTCGGTCTGGTGAATGGTCATCGCCTCGCCGGTGACGATGCAGGAGCCGACGCCGCAGGTTCCGGTGCGGCTCTCCGACCATTCGGAGCCTAGATAGAGACCGGCCGTGCGCAACTGGTCCATGAACAGCGGGTCGCCGAGGAAGTCGACCGTGACACCTTTCGCGTCGGCCAGCAGCAGGACGTAGTTCTGGCCGGCCACCTGCTTGAACAATGTCTCCAGCCCGCTGCGGGCGATGGCGATCAGTCTTTCGGATTGCTCGCGATGCTCGCGCAGCTGCGTGTCGGGCACGATGTAGGCTTCCGTCGGCCGTGCCGGGTCGAGCCGATGCGTATCGATGCAGCGCAGCCAGGATTGAACCACGATATCGTCGCGGACCGATCGCGCGCCAGACAGCACCTCTTCGATCTCGCGAATATGCTCCCGTTCGCCAGCCATGCGTCCTCCTCGCAGCCAACGTCGCACCATTGTGCATGTCGTGCCCCAAACCGCTCCACCCTTCCGGGTGACATGCAACGGCACATACTGGTGCCTCGGCGGCGGGCGCTCAACTGTACTATGGTAGCGCGAAACAGCGCCGTTTCTCACCGGCGGGCGAATTCGCGCCGGACCCCATTGACGAGCCCGCGTTTTCGCCCTTATTGTCCGCGCCCATGAAAACGGCACTCATTCTCGTAGGCTGGCGCGTGGGCAAGGCGGTGTAACCGCCGGGCGAAAACCTCCCATGCGCACCACACAGGCTCCCTCGGGGGCCTTTTTTATTGCCTGAAATCCAACTAAACGACCAGCAATCGCCAAACGGCGAAACAGTACGGGACCAGACCGATGAGCAATGGACAGAACGAGCGGCGCGAGATGACGGGTGCCGAAATGGTGGTGCAGGCGCTGAAGGACAACGGCGTCAAGCACGTCTTCGGCTATCCGGGCGGCGCGGTTCTCCCGATTTACGATGAAATCTTTCAACAGGACGAGGTCGAGCACATCCTGGTCCGGCACGAGCAGGGCGCAGGCCACGCGGCCGAAGGCTATGCGCGCTCGACCGGCAAGGCCGGCGTGCTTTTGGTGACGTCCGGCCCCGGCGCCACCAATGCCGTGACGCCGCTGCAGGACGCGCTGATGGATTCCATCCCGCTGGTCTGCCTCACCGGCCAGGTGCCGACATCGCTGATCGGCTCCGACGCCTTTCAGGAATGCGACACGGTCGGCATCACGCGGCCCTGCACCAAGCACAACTGGCTGGTGAAGGACGTCAACGAGCTCGCCGCCACCATCCATGAAGCGTTCCATGTCGCGACGACGGGCCGCCCCGGCCCGGTCGTGGTCGATATCCCGAAGGACGTGCAGTTCGCCAAGGGCACCTACGTGCCGCCGCAGACGGCGCCGCGCACCAGCTACCAGCCGAAAGTCCAGGGCGACCTGGAAAAGGTGAAGGCTGCCGTCGAGCTGATGGCCGGAGCGAAGAAGCCGGTCATCTATTCGGGCGGCGGCGTCATCAATTCCGGCCCGGAGGCCAGCCATCTGCTGCGCGAGCTGGTCGACCTCACCGGCTTCCCGATCACCTCGACGCTGATGGGGCTCGGCGCCTATCCGGCATCGGGCAAGAACTGGGTCGGCATGCTCGGCATGCACGGCACCTACGAAGCCAACATGGCAATGCATGATTGCGACGTGATGATCTGCATCGGCGCACGATTCGATGACCGCATCACCGGCCGCCTCAATGCGTTCTCGCCGAATTCGAAGAAGATACACATCGATATCGACCCGTCATCGATCAACAAGAACGTGCATGCCGATATCGGGATCTTGGGCGATGTCGGCCGCGTGCTGGAAGATCTGGTCCGGCTGTGGCGGGCCACCGCCAAGACCGACAAGAAGGCGCTCTATCCCTGGTGGGAGCAGATCGCGAAATGGCGCGCGCGGGATTCGCTGGCCTACAAGATGAACAGCGACGTCATCATGCCGCAATATGCGATCCAGCGGCTCTATGCGCTGACCAAGGACATGGACACCTACATCACCACTGAGGTCGGCCAGCACCAGATGTGGGCGGCGCAGCATTATCATTTCGACAAGCCGAACCGCTGGATGACGTCGGGCGGCCTGGGCACGATGGGCTATGGCCTGCCGGCGGCGCTCGGCGTGCAGATCGCGCATCCCGAAGCGCTGGTCATCGACATCGCCGGCGACGCCTCGGTGCAGATGACCATGCAGGAGATGAGCTCGGCGGTGCAGTATGAGGCGCCGATCAAGATCTTCATCCTGAACAACCAGTATATGGGCATGGTGCGCCAGTGGCAGCAGCTCTTACACGGCAACCGACTGTCGCATTCCTACACCGAGGCGATGCCGGACTTCGTCAAGCTGGCGGAGGCCTATGGCGGCCACGGCATACGCTGCGACAAGCCTGACGAACTCGACGACGCAATCAAGGAGATGATCTCGGTGAAGAAGCCGGTTCTGTTCGACTGCCGCGTGGCTACCTTGGCCAACTGCTTCCCGATGATCCCGTCGGGCAAGGCGCATAACGAGATGCTGCTGCCGGACGAGGCGACCGACGAGGCGGTGGCCAACGCCATCGACGCCAAGGGCAGGGAACTGGTTTAGAGCAGGATGCCGAAAAGTGAGAAGCGGTTTTCGGGCAACATCATGCTCCATCCATAACATTAGCCACAAAGGCGGGGCTGTCGCGAGAAAGCCGTGCGCAAACTGAGAATTAGCTCAAAAATCTGAAATAGAGATTCATGTCATGAACGCACAGCTTCAGCCGACCGGTTCGGCTTATTTCATCGCCAAGGAAACCGAGAAGCCGGAAACCCATACGCTTTCCGTGCTGGTCGACAACGAACCGGGCGTGCTGGCCCGCGTCATCGGCCTTTTCTCGGGCCGTGGCTACAATATCGAAAGCCTGACCGTTTCCGAGACCGAGCACGAGAAGCACCTGTCGCGCATCACCATCGTGACGCGCGGCACGCCGCATGTGATGGAGCAGATCAAGCATCAGCTCGAGCGCATCGTGCCGGTGCACCGGGTGGTGGACCTGACCGTGCGCTCGCATGAGCTGGGACAGGAGCGGCCGCTGGAGCGCGAACTCGCGCTGGTCAAGGTCGCCGGCACGGGCGACGCCCGCGTCGAGGCGCTTCGGCTTGCGGACGCCTTCCGCGCCTCGGTGATCGACGCCAACACCGAGCATTTCATCTTCGAGATCACCGGCAAGGGCTCCAAGCTCGACCAGTTCATCGCGATCATGAAGCCGCTCGGCCTGGTCGAGATCTGCCGCACCGGCGTCGCGGCGATGAACCGCGGCCCGCAGGGGATGTAAACAGGACGACCATCCTGTTTGCCGCTTTGGCCCGGCAGTTGCCCGCCCCTGGCTTTTGCGCGTTTGCCAAAAGGACAATAAGGCTGACATATCCGGGAGGATAACATGTCGGTCGACGCATTTCTTGCCCTGTTGGTCTATGCCTTCGTGACGTCGATCACGCCGGGGCCGAACAACCTCATGCTGCTCGCTTCCGGCGTCAATTTCGGAATCGTCAGGACGGTTCCGCACATGCTGGGCATCAGCATCGGCTTTCTGATCCTGCTTTTGGCCGTCGGCTTCGGGCTCGGCGCAGTGCTGACGGCGTTTCCGGCGCTGCATACGGCGCTGAAGATCGCGGGCGCCGCCTATCTGCTCTACCTCGCTTGGAAGATCGCCATGTCGCGCTCGATCAGTGATGGAAAAGGGGCGGAGGGGCGGCCAATGCGCTTCATCGACGCCGCTGCCTTCCAATGGGTCAATCCCAAGGCGTGGGTGATGGCGATCACCGCCATGGCCGTCTACAGCAATGCCGATCACCCGTTCGTCTCCGTGGCGCTAATCTCGATCGCCTTCACCATCGTCAACCTGCCCAGCGTGTCAGTCTGGGCGGGCTTCGGCACGGCGCTGCGCGGCTTCCTGTCGGACCCGGTGCGGCTGAAATGGTTCAATATCGCCATGGGTGTGTTGCTGGCGGCAACGCTGTGGCCGATGCTCCGCTGAGCTGATTTTTGGACAGGTGAGCGGTCCGGCTGCGGTACGTTAGCCGGCTACCCAGCTTTTGTGCAGTGCACATTAAATCTTCGTAATGCCGCGTTTTGGCCCTTTTCCGCCAAAGCCGTGTCCTATCTACTCCACGAAAATCGCGGCGCGGGGCCGTGAATAGCGTTAGAATGGACCACCGGGATCGGCGTGTCGGGTAGAGGGCTATTGTCGATGCGCGGAAAAATCGCCTTTGCAGTTGTGGCGGTCGCCTGCCTGGCAGGTGCCGGGCTCTACTATTCCCCGACAACGCTGCTGAGGGTCCAGCAGCTGATTTCGGGCAAGCAAGCGGCCTCGGACAAGACGGCGAGCGGCGAGAGGGCGGCCGGCGCCTCGGACAATGCGAAAGGCGGCAACGCGAAAGGCGGCGGCCCGCGTTCGGCCTCGATCGTCTCCGCCGTCGCGACCACCGCCGATTTCCCGATCCGGCGCTACGCCATCGGCTTCGTCTCGTCACCGGAGGTGGTCAACATCAATGCCCGTGTTTCCAGCCAGATCGTGTCGATCGCGGTCAAGGACGGCCAGATGGTCAAGGCCGGCGATCTGCTCATTTCGCTCGATGATCGCGCGCTGAAGGCGCAGCTCGCCAAGGATCAGGCGACGCTCGCCAAGGACCAGGCGATGCTGGTGAGCGCCCAGGCCGACCTGCAGCGCGCCAAGGATCTTGTCGCCAAGCAGGCCGGCACGCAGCAGACCTACGATCAGGCGCTGGCGGCGCAGAAAGCCGCGGCCGCGACCATCGATGCCGACAAGGCGACGATCGACGCCGACACCGTACAATTGAGCTACGCGACCATCACCGCGCCGATCTCAGGCAGGCTGGGCGCCGTCAACGTCTCGGTCGGCGATCTCGTCACCACCAGCAATGGCAACTCAAGCAGTTCGACGCCGCTTGTCACCATCACGCAGATGGACCCGCTGCAGGTGAATTTCACGCTGCCGGAAAGCAATCTCGCCCTTTTGCACAAGGCGCTCGCCGATCCGCAGCAAGGCAACGTGACGCTCATCAAGGACGGCGACCCCACGGCCATCGGCAAGGGCACGCTCGACTTCGTCGATTCCAGCGTCGATACCGCTTCCGGCACCATCGCCACGCGGGCGAGCATACCGAATCCGGATCTTTCGCTGTGGCCGGGGCAATATGTGAATGTGGTGCTCGAAGCCGGCACGATGCCGCAGATGACCTCGGTTCCGACGGTCGCGGTGCAGCCCAGCCAGAAGGGCCCCTTCGTCTATGTGGTCAAGCCGGACAACACGGTGGAGATGCGGCCGGTGCGGGTGGCGCTGACGGAGGGGCAGAACAGCGCCATCAGCGACGGCCTCAAGAGCGGCGAGAAGGTCGTCGTGGAGGGCCAGACACGGTTGAAAGACGGCGCGGCGGTGCATGAAGGCAAGGCGGCCGGATCCGGCGACCAGGCGTCACCGAAAGTCGCTGAGGCCGACAGGGCGGGCGGGGCTGCCCAATGATCTCCGAATTCTGCATTCGCAGGCCCGTCGCCACGCTGCTGATGTCGTTCGCCCTCATTCTGGGCGGTATCTTTGCCTATAAGTTCCTGCCGGTGGCGGCGCTGCCCAGCGCCGAATTTCCGGTGGTCAATGTTTCGGCCAGCCTGCCCGGCGCATCGCCGGAGACGATGGCGACATCGGTGGCGACGCCCCTGATCAAGCAATTCGCGACGATCGCCGGCATCGATTCGATCTCGACCACAAATTCGCTCGGCCAGACCTCGATCGCCATCCAGTTCGTGCTGAACCGCGACATCGATGCCGCCGCCGCCGACGTGCAGGCGGCGATCGCGCGAACGCAAAAATCGCTGCCGCCGGAAATGACCTCGCCGCCGAGCTATCGCAAGGTCAATCCGGCCGACGCGCCGATCCTTCTGATGTCGCTGGTCAGCGACACGGTTCCGCTGACCGATCTCGACGCCTTCGCGGAAAATGTCATCTCGCCTTCGCTGTCGACCATCGACGGCGTGGCCCAGGTTTCGATCTTCGGCCAGCAGAAATACGCGGTGCGCGTCCAGATCGATCCGTCCGCGCTTGCCGCGCGCGGCATCTCGATCGATCAGCTGCAGGCGGCGATCGCCTCGGCCAACAGCAACACGCCGCTCGGCGTGCTGCAGAACAACAAGCAGCAGTTGACAATCACCGCCAACACGCAGCTGACCAATGCCGCCGGTTTCTCCAACCTCATCATCGCCACGAAGAACGGCCGTCCGGTGCGGCTGGGCGAGGTGACCCGCGTCGTCGATTCCGTGCAGACCACCACGACGGCGAGCTGGTATGACGGCACCCGCGCGATCATCATGGCCGTCCAGCGCCAGCCCGATGCCAACACCGTCGATGTCGTCGACAAGGTCAAGGCGATGCTGCCGTCGTTCCAGGACCAGATGCCGGCCGCCGCGCAGATCAAGCTGCTCAACGACCGCTCGACCTCGATCCGCCAGGCCGTCGACGACGTTCAGTTCACGCTGCTGTTGACCATCGCGCTCGTGGTAATGGTGATCTTCGTGTTCCTGCGCAGGGTGACGGCGACGATCATCCCGGCGGTGGCGGTGCCGATCTCGCTGATCGCCACACTTGGCGCGATGTTCCTGTTCGGCTTTTCCATCGACAACATCTCGCTGATGGGACTGACTTTGGCCGTCGGCCTCGTCGTCGACGACGCCATCGTCATGCTGGAAAACATCTTTCGCCACATGGAAGAGGATGGGCTGTCGGCCTTCGACGCCTCGCTGAAGGGCTCGCGCGAGATCGGCTTCACCATCATCTCGATCTCGATCTCGCTGGTGGCGGTGTTCATTCCGGTGCTTCTGATGGGCGGCGTCATCGGCCGCATCTTCAACGAATTCGCCGTCGTGGTGACCGTCGCCATCCTGGCCTCGATGTTCGTCTCGCTGACGCTGACGCCGATGCTTTGCTCGCGGCTGTTGTCGGTGACGAAGGCGGATCGCGAGGCCCATAGCGCCGGCAGGCATGACATCGTCACCCGTGCCTATGACTGGCTCTTGAGCTTCTGCCTGCGCCACACCTTCCTGATCTTCCTGGTCTTCATCACCACTGCCGCGGCGTCGGTGTGGGTGATCCAGGTTTCGCCGAAGGGCTTCTTCCCGCAGGAGGATATCGGCCAGATATCGGTCACCACCATGGCGCGCCAGGACATCTCGTTCGACGCCATGGCAAAGCTGCAAGGGCAGGTGGCCAGCGTGTTCTCGAAGTCGCCCTATGTCGACCATGTGGCCTGGTCGGCCGGCAGCGGCAACAACGCGCTCAACCAGGGGCAGCTTTTCGTCCAGCTCAAGGGCAAGGACCAGCGCCCCAATATCGAGAAGGTGCTTGCGGATCTGAGACGCCAGCTGGCCGGCGTGGCGGGCATCGAGACCTATATGCAGCCGGTGCAGAACCTGCGGCTTGGCTCGCGGTCGTCCGCCAGCGCCTACCAACTTGTGGTTCAGGGGCTCGATACCAAGCAGACCGACGTCTGGGCACAGAAGCTGAACGATGCGATGGTCGCGGACCACACGATGTTCACCGACGTCACCAGCGACCTGCAGAACAATGCCTTGCAGGCATCGCTGGTGATCGACCGCGACAAGGCCGCCCAGCTCGGCATCGATACCGACACGCTGCGCTCCGCGCTTTATGGCGGCTTCGGCACCGACCAGGTCTCGACGATCTTCGGTTCGGCCGACAGCTATGAGGTCATCACCGAGCTCGACCCCAAGATCGAATGGTCGCCGGAACACATGCTGGCCATCCAGATGCGGACGTCGAGCGGCACCCTGGTGCCGCTGGGCGCCTTCGCCCGCGTCGACCGCACGGCCGGCGCCCTGACGATCAACCAGCTCGGACAGCTGCCGGCGGTGACGATCTCCTACAATCTGCCGCAGGGCGTGTCGCTCGGCGATACGGTGACCCGCATCGACCAGCTCAAGGAACAGATCGGCATGCCGACGGCGATCTCGACGAGCTTCGCGGGCACCGCCAAGACCTTCCAGGATTCGCTGGCCAATCAGGGCTTGCTGATCGGCGGCGCGATCCTCACAATCTATATCGTGCTCGGCATGCTCTATGAGAGCTTCATCCATCCGCTCACCATCCTCACCGGCCTGCCGTCGGCGGTGCTTGGCGCGGTGGTGGCTTTGCGCTTCGCCGGCATGGACCTTTCGGTCATCGCGGTGATCGGCATCCTGATGCTGATCGGCATCGTCAAGAAGAACGGCATCATGATGGTCGACGTCGCGCTGGAGCTCAGGCGACAGGGCATGTCGGCGAAGGAGTCCATCCACAAGGCCTGCCTGATGCGTTTCCGGCCGATCATGATGACGACGCTGGCCGCGCTGATGGGCACATTCCCGATCGCGCTCGGCACCGGCGCCAGCGCCGAATTGCGCCAGCCGCTCGGCGTCGCGGTGGTCGGCGGCCTGCTCGCCTCGCAGGCGCTGACGCTGTTCGTGACACCGGTGATCTACGTCTATTTCGAGAATTTCTCGGCCTGGCTGCTCAGCTTCTCGTCGAGAAGGAATCAGCCGGCGCTGCATGTGGTGGAGAGCGGCGAGCAGGGCTCGCTGTTCGACGGCGAGTCCGAGCCGAAGAAGGTGGCGGCCGAGTAGGAAGCATGATCCCGAAAAGCTGCAGACTTTTCGGACAGGATCATGCCTCAGAAGACAAACCTGGAGCGAAGCTTCAGTTTCGCTCCAGTTCCACTGGCCCAAGGCGTCGCGCTTGCGGCCAACGGCAGCCGATCCTAGTCTCGGGGCATGACTCATGATCATGACCACGACAACGAGCTCGACCCGTTCGCGGCGCGCGTGCGCGCGCTGGAGACGATCCTGACCCAGAAAGGCCTGATCGATCCGGCGGCCATCGACGTCATCGTCGATACCTACGAGACGAAGATCGGCCCGCGCAACGGCGCCAGGGTGGTGGCCAAGGCCTGGAGCGATCCGGCTTATGCCGAGTGGCTGAAGCGGGACGCGACGGCGGCGATCGGATCGCTCTCCTATACCGGCCGGCAAGGCGAGCATATGCAGGCCGTCTTCAACACCGAGGAGACGCACAACCTCGTCGTCTGCACGCTCTGCTCCTGCTATCCGTGGTCGGTGCTCGGCCTGCCGCCGGTCTGGTACAAGGCGCCGCCCTACCGCTCGCGGGCGGTGATCGATCCGCGCGGCGTGCTCGAGGAATTCGGGCTGACGCTGCCCAAGGACAAGAAGATCCGCGTGTGGGATTCGACCGCCGAGCTTCGCTATCTCGTGGTGCCGATGCGACCCCGCGGAACGGAAGGCTGGAGTGAGGAGCAGCTCGCCGAGCTGGTCAGCCGCGACGCGATGATCGGCACGGCGCTTGCCAAAGAGCCGGAAGGGGAGCCGGCATGAACGGGCCGCAGGATCTCGGAGGACAGATGGGCTTCGGACCGGTCGCGCCCGAGAAGGACGAGCCTTATTTCCACGCCGCCTGGGAGCGGCGGGCGCTGGGCGTTACGCTCACCGCCGGCTCCATGGGTGCCTGGAACATCGACGAAAGCCGGCATGCGAGGGAATCGCTGCATCCTGCCGATTACTATTCGTCGAGCTACTACCAGATCTGGATCAAGGCGCTGGAAACGCTGCTGAAGCGCCATGGCTTCATCACGGAGCGCGACCTTGCCGCCGGCAAGGCGCTCGATGCGGCCGCGACGCCGAAAAGGGTGTTGAAGGCGGCGGACGTCCCAGCAATGCTCGCCAAGGGCGGGCCGTGCGATCGGCCGGTTAATACCCCGGCGCGCTTTCGCGCGGGCGACCGGGTGCGGACGAAGAATTTCAACCCGACCGGACATACGCGCCTGCCGCGCTACGCGCGCGACAAGACCGGGAGGATCGAGGCCGTTCGCGGCGGTTTCGTCTTTCCGGACAGCAATGCGCATGGCAAGGGCGAGAACCCGCAATGGGTTTATACCGTGGTGTTCGACGGGGCCGAAATCTGGGGCGAGGGCGCCGATCCGACGCTCAGCGTCTCGATCGATGCCTGGGAGAGCTATCTTGAGCCGGCATGAAGGCGCCTTGCCGGTGGGGTTCGACGAACCCGTCTTCGCCGAGCCGTGGCAGGCCGAAGCCTTCGCCCTGACGGTCGCGCTGCACGGCAAGGGCTTGTTCTCATGGAGCGAGTGGGCGGAGGCGCTGTCGGCCGAGGTGAAGCAGCCTGGCGCGGCGAGCGATGGCCACGATTACTACGAGCATTGGCTGGCGGCGCTGGAGAAGCTTTTGTCCGGGAAGGGTATCGCCCGCAAAAGCGAGGTCGATGAGCTTGCTGCCGCGTGGGAACGCGCCGCGCACGCCACGCCGCATGGCAAGCCGATCCTGCTGGAGAACGATCCAGGGCCCTGATGGCAGGGTATGTGCTGCCGGATCCAAAAAGTTCAGTTAAGCCAACCGAGCCAATACGTTTTGTTCTCTTTACGTTCCAGTTTGTGACTGATAGCCTGACTTTGTCGGAGGCGCTGGCGATTGCTGCCGACAACGGTCGGTATTGCGGCCAATCTTGTCTTTCCCCTGCGAATCCGGTCTGTCGGACAGATGGAATTTTCTCCCCAACAGGATGAAGCTCTGAAGGCGGTGGGGCGCTGGCTCAAGGAGGGCCGGCCGCAGGTCTTTCGGCTGTTCGGCTATGCCGGCACCGGCAAGACGACGCTGGCGCGCTATTTCGCCGAGCATGTCGACGGCCAGGTGCAGTTCGCCGCCTTCACCGGCAAGGCGGCGCAGGTGCTGCGCTCAAAGGGAGCGACCAACGCCCGCACCATCCATTCGTTGATCTATAGACCGAAGGGTGAGGAATCGGTCGAGGACGAGGTGACCGGCAAGACCTCGATGTCGCCGACCTTTTCGCTCAATCGTCAGAGCCCGATTTCGCGCGCCAAGCTCGTCGTCATCGACGAATGCTCGATGGTCGACGAGCAGCTCGGCCGCGACCTGCAGAGCTTCGGCACGCCGATCCTGGTGCTGGGCGATCCGGCGCAGCTGCCGCCGATCTCGGGCGGCGGCTTCTTCACCGAACACGAGCCGGATGTGCTGTTGACCGAGATCCACCGCCAGGCGCGCGACAACCCGATTATCCGGCTCGCGCTCGACGTGCGCGAAGGCCGGGAATTCATGCATGGCGATTATGGCACGGCGCAGGTGATCGGCAGGGAAGCAGTCAACCAGGACCTAGTGCTCAAGGCCGACCAGGTGCTGGTCGGCACCAACCGCACGCGCCGGCGCTACAATCAAAGACTGCGCGAGCTGAAAGGGTTCAACGCCGACTTTCCGCAGGCCGGCGACAAGCTGGTCTGCCTGCGCAACGACCCGGCCAAGGGCCTGCTCAACGGCTCGCTGTGGAAGGTGATGACCTCCTCGCGCGAGACGGTGAAGCCCGGCATCAACCTTCTGGTCTCGCCGGAAGAGGACGACCCCGACCGCGGCGTCGCCAAGATCAAGCTGCTCAAGGCGGCGTTCGAGGATCCCGACGCGGAAATCCCGTGGCAGCAGAAGAAGCGCTTCGACGATTTCGACTATGGCTATGCGCTGACCGTGCACAAGGCGCAGGGCTCGCAGTGGAACGACGTCGTACTGTTCGACGAGAGCTGGGCCTTCAAGGAGACCCGCCAGCGCTGGCTCTATACGGCAATCACCCGCGCCGCCGAGCGGCTGACAATCGTTCGCTGAGGTTTTTGGCCATCAGGTCGGCCTTGCGCCAAGCCACTGCCAGGCGGCTTCCTCATCGTCGACATCGAAGCGTCTGACTTCGAAAGGCAGCGTCTTCGGGAAGACGCCGGCGACGAGGGAAGCCCAACTCGGCTCGCCGATGACGGCGCAGCGCACGACATGTTGCATCGCCTCGGTCACGCCCTGCCGGAGCGTGTCCTGCTTGATATTGGCCCAGTCGACGCTTTCCTCGTCGGTCAGCCTGATCAGCACGTCGATCCTCGGATGCAGCGCGTAGGCGGCTTCCAGGAGGCCGAACAGGTTTTCCGCATCGGCCGGCGAGACATCGCCGACGACGTCGATGGCGAAAAGCGCATCGCGGTTGGTGTCGATGCGGCGGATAGCCGGCACGGCTTCAAGGAAATTCACTGCAAATCCTCACCTTGGGCTCCAACTGTCCCCTGGAACACGCGAAACCCCCTATCTGTTCCCGTCAAAGGCGCTATAGATGCCCGCCGATCCACTGGACCCCAGCTCATGCCCGCCAAGCTTTCGGTCAATCTCAACGCCGTCGCCATGCTGCGCAACCGCCGCGACCTGCCGTGGCCGAGCGTCACCGGACTTGGCCGCATCGCGCTGGCCGCCGGCGCGCATGGGCTGACGGTGCATCCCAGGCCCGACGAGCGGCATACAAGGCATTCCGACCTGCCGGAGATCAGGGCGCTGATCGACGACGAATTCCCCACGGCGGAGTTCAACATCGAGGGCTACCCGACCGAGGATTTCCTGGCGCTAGTCGAAAAGAACCAGCCCGAGCAGGTGACGCTGGTGCCGGACGACCCGGCGCAGGCAACCTCCGACCATGGCTGGAACTTCGTCGCCCAGGCGGCGTTCCTCACTCCGATCGTCAAGCGGTTGAAGAAAGGCGGGTTCCGCGTGTCGCTGTTTTCCGATGCGGTTCCGGACGGGGTCAATGCGGCGCGCGACACGGGCGCAGACCGCATCGAGCTCTATACCGGGCCCTACGGAGGTTTCCATTCCGATTCCGCAAAGGCGGCGAAAGAGCTGGAAAGGCTGGGAAAAACCGCCGACGCCGCATTCAAGGCGGGGCTCGGCGTCAATGCCGGCCACGATCTGACCGTCGAGAACCTACCGCCATTGGCCAAACGCATCCCGGCATTGGCCGAAGTATCGATCGGACATGGGTTGACAGCCGATGCGCTGGAGTATGGCATGGCCGGCACGGTCGGGCGGTTCTTGAGGGCCTGCGGATGGTAGGGGACTTTGGGTAGTTTCGGCAGTCTTGGTGTGTCGCGCGCGTCGCGGTGGCCTGGGATCGTGACGAATTTGGTAAAGTGGGGTTCATGGTGCTAGCCAACGCCAGCGAAACGGAATCCCTCGAACGCTCGGGCCATGCCGAAACCGAGCGGCAGCATAGCACCAAGGTGCTCATGCTTGGCGCGCTGGGCGTCGTCTATGGCGACATCGGCACGAGCCCGATCTACGCCTTTCGCGAGGCGCTGCACGCGTCTTCGAGTTCGGTTGCCCGCAATGACGTGCTCGGCGTGCTGTCGCTGATCGTCTGGGCGCTGACGATCATCGTCACGATCAAGTATGTCGCCTTCGTGCTCAGGGCCGACAACAAGGGCGAGGGCGGCACGCTGTCGCTGATGGCGCTGGCGCGCAGCGCCTACCCGCCGGGTTCCAAGCTTATCCTGGTGATCGGCCTTTGCGGCGCGGCGCTGTTCTTTGGCGATTCGATCATCACTCCGGCGATCTCGGTCCTGTCGGCTGTCGAAGGCCTGGAAGTCGTCACGCCGGCGCTCGATACGTTCGTGGTTCCGATCACGCTGGTCATCCTGGCCGTGCTTTTTGCCGTGCAGCGCTTCGGCACGGGCAAGGTGGCGGCGGTGTTCGGACCGGTGACGGCGACATGGTTCGTGGCGATCGGCGCGGCCGGCCTCTACCATATCGTCGACGACCCGTCCGTCTTCCTGGCGGTCAATCCCTATTACGCGATCTATTACCTGGCGACCACGCCGACAGGCGCTTTCGTCACCGTTGGCGCCGTGTTCCTTGCGGTGACCGGCGCCGAGGCGCTCTATGTCGACCTCGGCCATTTCGGCCGCAAGCCGATCGTGATGGCCTGGTTCGCAATCGTCTTCCCGTGCCTGCTGCTGAATTATTTCGGCCAAGGCGCCTTCGTGCTCTCGCATGGCGGCAAGCCCACCAACCCGTTCTTCCAGATGCTGCCCGAATGGGCGCTGATGCCGATGGTCGGCCTTGCAACCGCGGCCACCGTCATCGCCAGCCAGGCCGTCATTTCCGGCGCCTTCTCGCTGACCAGGCAGGCGGTGCAGCTCAACCTTCTGCCGCGCATCGAGGTGCAGCACACATCCGAGATGCAGAGCGGCCAGATCTATATGCCGAGGGTCAACCTTCTGGTCGCGCTCGGCGTGATGCTTCTGGTCGTGGGTTTCGGCAGCTCCAGCGCGCTTGCGTCGGCCTACGGCATTTCGGTCACCGGCGAGATGCTGATGACGACTATCCTTTTGTTCGTGGTGATGCGCTGGCTGTGGAGATGGCAGGTTGCGACCGCGCTGGCCCTGGTGGTGCTCTTCGGCGTCATCGATCTCGGTTTCTTCTCGGCCAATGTCGTCAAGATCGTCGAGGGCGGCTGGGTCTCGATCACGGTCGCCTCTCTGATGGGGCTGATCATGTGGACCTGGATCCGCGGTACCCGCTACCTGTTCGACAAGACGCGCCGCAACGAGATCCCGCTCGACTTCCTGGCGTCGAACCTCCTGAAGAAGAAGCCGCAGCTGGTGTCGGGCACGGCGGTGTTCCTGACCAGCGATCCTCTCAGCGCGCCGACGGCGCTGATGCACAGCCTGAAACACTACAAGGTGCTGCACGAGAAGAACGTCATCCTGTCGGTGGTGACGGCGCCGCAGCCGGTCGTGCCCGACAGCGAGCGCGTCAAGCTGGAGACGGTCAACGAGCTGTTCATGCGCGTGACGCTGACCTTCGGCTACATGGAACAGCCCAACATTCCGCGGGCGCTGGCCATCTGCCGCAAGCAGGGCTGGAAGTTCGACATCATGACGACGTCGTTCTTCCTGTCGCGGCGCTCGCTGAAGGCTTCGCCCAATTCCGGCATGCCAGTGTGGCAAGACAGGCTGTTCATCAGCCTGGCACGCTCGGCCGCGGATGCCACTGAGTATTTCCAGATCCCGACCGGACGCGTCGTTGAAATCGGCACCCAGGTCGCCATCTGACGAGATCCGCCGGATGAACGATCCAGCCGTTGCGTATACCGAAAGCCTTGCGTCGGCGGCATGGGAGCCCTAACGCTGGGGCACTTGATATTGCACTGCAGCAAGCGTAGAGCACCGCGCGTTTTATCGGAGTGTCGTCCATGGCCCTTGCCAATGGTGGTGCAGACGCAGAACCTGCCGACCAGTCGAGCCACGCTGAAATCGAGCAGCACAGCACCAAGGTGCTGATGCTGGGCGCGCTCGGCGTCGTCTATGGCGACATCGGCACCAGCCCGATCTATGCATTCCGCGAGGCGCTGCACGCCTCTTCCGGCGGCGACGTCGCCAACCGCGCCGATATTCTCGGCGTCCTGTCGCTGATCATCTGGTCGCTGACGATCACGGTCACCATAAAATACATCATGTTCGTGCTGCGCGCCGACAACCGCGGCGAGGGCGGCGTGCTGTCCTTGATGGCGCTGGCGCGCGGAACTTTCCCGACGCGTTCGGCGATCGTGCTTGGCATCGGCATTGTGGGCGCATCCCTGTTCTTCGGCGACGCGGTCATCACGCCCGCCATCTCCGTGCTTTCGGCTGTAGAAGGCATGAATGTCGTCACACCTGCCTTTCAGCCCTATGTCGTGCCGCTGACGCTTTTGATCCTTGCGGTGCTGTTCGCGGTCCAGCGCTTCGGCACCGGGGGCGTCGGCCTGGTGTTCGGCCCGGTCACCGCCATCTGGTTTCTCGCCATCGGCCTTTCCGGGCTGAAGCACATCATCGCCGATCCAGAAATCCTGTGGGCGATCAGCCCGCATTACATCGTGGCCTTCTTCATCAATTCGCCTGACGTGTCCTTCGTCACCGTCGGCGCCGTCTTCCTGGCGGTTACTGGCGCCGAGGCGCTCTATGCCGACCTCGGCCATTTCGGCCGCAAGCCGATCGTGCTGGCATGGCTTGCCATCGTGTTTCCCTGCCTGCTTTTGAACTATGCCGGGCAGGGCGCTTATGTGCTTGCCAAGGGCGGCACTGTCGGCCACCCATTCTTCGAAATGAACGAAGGCTGGGCGCTTGTTCCGATGGTCGTGCTGGCTACGGCGGCGACTGTCATTGCAAGCCAGGCCGTGATCTCCGGCGCCTACTCGCTGACCAGGCAGGCGGTGCAGCTCAACATGCTGCCGCGGCTCGAGATCCTCCATACGTCCGAAAAGCAGTCCGGCCAGGTTTATATGCCGCGTGTCAACATGCTGTTGGCGCTGGTGGTGATGCTGCTGGTGGTCGGCTTCGGCGAATCCAGTAAGCTCGCCTCGGCTTACGGCATCTCGGTAACCGGCAACATGCTGGTGACGACGACGCTGCTGTTCATCGTCATGACCCGCATCTGGAGATGGAACATCTGGCCGGCCGTCGCCCTGACAGTGGTTTTCGCGCTGATAGACATCGGCTTCTTCGCCTCCAACATCGTCAAGGTGTTCGAGGGCGGCTGGGCCTCGCTCGCGGTCGCCTTCGCCATCATCCTCGGCATGTGGACCTGGGTGCGCGGCAGCCGCTACCTGTTCGACAAGACGCGCCGCAACGAGATCCCGCTCGATTTCCTGGCGGCGAACCTCCTGAAGAAGAAGCCGCAGCTCGTCTCGGGCACGGCCGTGTTCCTGACCAGCGATCCTCTCAGCGCGCCGACGGCGCTGATGCACAGCCTGAAACACTACAAGGTGCTGCACGAAAAGAACGTCATCCTGTCGGTGGTGACGGCGCCGCAGCCGGTCGTGCCCGACAGCGAGCGCGTCAAGCTGGAGACGGTCAACGAGCTGTTCATGCGCGTGACGCTGACCTTCGGCTACATGGAACAGCCCAACATTCCGCGGGCGCTGGCCATCTGCCGCAAGCAGGGCTGGAAGTTCGACATCATGACGACGTCGTTCTTCCTGTCACGGCGCTCGCTGAAGGCTTCACCCAATTCCGGCATGCCGATCTGGCAGGACCGGCTGTTCATCGGCCTGGCCAAGACGGCGGCGGATGCGACCGAGTATTTCCAGATCCCGACCGGACGCGTGGTGGAGATTGGCACACAGGTCGCCATCTGACAGACTGCGCCGCATCGGCCGGAGCAGGAGTCGAATCGCGGCAACGCAGGATCGCGGATTACGACCAAAGTGCTGCCGGATTGGCTGGTCCGGATCGTCGGGCTGTTCGACGGGCAGGCGGCGCAGATCGTGACGGAACTGGGCAAAGCCAGGAGTGCGACGAGCCCAAGGCCATGCGCCTGCTTGGCGGGGCGCCGCGGTCGCGCGAGGACGCGCTTGTCGCGACTTCTGAGAGCCTTATCCGGCTTGGATCGCTCACGAAGTCGAAGTGAAGCGCGCCTGAGAGGCTCCTCAGGCGCGCCGGTTTTCAGCCGAGCAGGGCAGATTTGTTCGCTTCGAGGAACTGCTTCAGCGTCCGCGGCTTGCGGCCCGAGAGTTTTTCGACGGCATCAGTCACCTCGCCTATGCGGCCTGCGCGGGTGTTGGCATCGAAGGAGACGATGATCCGGGCGAAGTCCTCGGGAACGCCCGCCGCCTTAACGCCCTCGGTCAGCGCCTCGTCCGGCAGTTGGATGACCTCCAGCGGTTTGCCTGTCACCTCGCTCACCAGCGCCGCGATCTCGTTCGTGGTGTAGGCCTGCGGGCCGGTCAGTGTGTAGATTTGGCTTTCCTTGGAGCCGGACGCGAGTCCGGCGGCGATAGCGGCGGCCATATCGTCACGCGCGCCATGCGCGATGCGCCCGTCGGCGGCCGCCGTGTACCACTTGCCCGACGAAATGGCGTGCGGCAGCGACATGAACAGGTTCTCCTGATACCAGCCGTTGCGGAAGATGGTGTAGGTGATGCCGCTCGCCTTGATCGCCTGCTCGGTGCCGTAGTGATCGCCGGCAAAGAGCACGGGCGAGCCCGGCTCCGGATTGGGCATCGAGGTGTAGAGCAGATGCGAAACGCCTGCCGCCTTGGCCGCAGCCACGGCCGTCTCATGCTGCTTCAGGCGCCGGCCCGTCTTCAAATCGAGGTCGCCGGTCGAGATGATCAGCACGCGGTCGGCACCTTCGAATGCCTTTTCCAGCGAGGCGCTGTCGTTGAAGTCGGCGGCCCTGACGATGACGCCGAGCGCTGCCAGATCGGCAAGGTTCTCTGGGTTGCGAGTGGCGGCGATGATGCTCGAGGGCGTAATTTTCTGCGCGTCCAGCAAGTGATTGATGACGGCTCGGCCGAGCTGGCCGGAAGCGCCGGTGACGAGAAGGGTTTCGGTCATGGGGAGGGTTCCCTGAAATTGTGTCGAAGGTGGATCAAATGGTGGTTTCAAAAAGAGACCAGCACTAAAATAGGAATTGACCCCAAGGCGTAAAGAAGGCAGTTTTCCGGGAGGTAGGCACGGCGAGGGAACCACCCAGCCGACCTAAAGCGCGTGCCGATCTTTCAGGTTCGCTCCATGCGCTTTACGTTTTTGATTTTACGCATGTCTTTATCCCGAAACCGATTCCCGCTTTGGGAGACATGCTCCAGTTTCGATCGGCGGATATCGCGATGGACAGCAAGATCTTCAATCTGAAAGCCAAGCTCGAGGTCTATAAGGCGATGACCAACGGCGGCAATTTCGCCGACTGTCCGGTCCGCGACGTGATCCAGGGCATCAGCGGCAAATGGAGCTCGCTGCTGGTCATGGCTCTGGCCGAGAAGCCTTATCGCTTCGGCGAGCTGCGCCGGCTGGTTCCCGACATCTCGCAGCGCATGCTGACACAGACGCTCTACGAGCTGCAGCGCGACGGCTATGTGCACCGCGAGGTGTTCCCCACCAAGCCGCCGAGCGTCGAATACAGCCTCACCGATCTCGGGCGCTCGATGTTTGCGCCCCTGCAGATGCTGGTCCAATGGGCCGAGCTCAACCATGACGCCGTGCGCGAGGCACGCGCCGCTTTCGACGCGGCTCAACCCTGACGGGCGTCAAAGCGCCAGCTTGATTTGACTGCTGTGCTGGGAGATTGTCCGGCCGGCTTGGCTTGGGCGGGCGATGAGCAGATCCTACGACATTGCGATTGCCGGCGCCGGGCCGGCCGGATTGGCCGCGGCGCTCTATCTCAAGCGGGCGGGGCACAAGGTCACCATCTTCGAGCGCTTCGACGCGCCAAAGCCCGTTGGCTCCGGCCTGATCCTGCAGCCGACCGGGCTGACGGTGCTCGCCGACCTTGGCCTGCTCGACGACATCCTTTCGCTCGGCAGCCGTATCGAGCGGCTGCACGGCACCGATGCCCAGACCGGGCGCACGGTGCTCGAAGTCCGCTACGACGCGCGGCGCGGCCGTCGCTTCGGCCTCGCGGTCCATCGGGCGGCGCTGTTTGGCGTGCTCTACAGCGCCGCCTTGCGCGAAGCGATCGCCATCGAGACCAATGTCGAGGTCGAGACACCGGAGACGGCCGAGCGCGCGACACTGGTCTGCGCCAACGGCAGGCGGCTCGGGCCGTTCGACCTCATTGTCGACGCCAGCGGCGCGCGCTCGAAACTGCGGCACTATCTCGGCGATGCCGCCATGCCGCGACCGCTCGCCTATGGCGCATTCTGGGCGTCGCTCGGCTGGCGGGACGGCTTTGACAGAAGCGCGCTGCTGCAGCGCTACGACAAGGCAAGCATCATGGTCGGTGTGCTGCCGATCGGCCGGCCGGAGCCCGGCGCACAAGACATGGCGGCTTTCTTCTGGAGCCTCAAGCCGGCCGATGCCGAACGGGTGAAGGCCGAGGGGCTCGAAGCATGGAAGGCGAGGGTGGTTTCGGTCTGGCCGGAGTGCGAGGCTTTCACCGGCCAGATCGACAGTTTCGAGCAGCTCTCGCTCGCCCGTTACGGCCATCACACGATGAGACTGCCGGCAGGCCGGCGGCTTGCGGTTATCGGCGACGCCGCGCATTCGACCAGCCCGCAACTCGGGCAAGGCGCGAACATGGCGCTGCTCGACGCCGCCGCGCTCGGCCACGCGCTGGCGCAGGCTAGCAGTGTCGACGAAGCGCTGGCGACTTATGCCAGCGCACGCCGTTGGCATGTGCGCGTGTTCCAGGCGCTGTCGCTGTCCCTGACCCCATTCTACCAGTCGGACTCCGTAGCCTTGCCCTTTGTCCGCGACCGCATGGTGGCGGCGCTGGCGCGTGTGCCGCCGGGGCCGCAATTCCTTGCCGCCATGGTCGCTGGAACGGTGATCGACCCGTTCAGGCGGATCGGGCTTGCGGAGTTGCAGTGGCCTGCCGCCTGATGATCCCGGATAGATGGGATCCCTTTGCCCGAAGGAAGGCATGCAGCCGCTGCGGATAATCGGCGCCGACCGCCTCCTTGACCGATTGCCGCCTGCTCAAGGTCGCGCGCCAGGCCTGGACGAGCGGCTTGCCGTCGAGAATGCCGAAATCATCGATGCGGTCGAACGTGTCGAAGTAGCGGAAGATCGGCCCGTAGACGGCATCGACCAGCGAGAAGCGCTCGCCGGCGAACCACGGGCCGCTTTGCCTTGCCGGCAGTTCGGCCTCAACACGAGCGAACATTTCGGACAGACCTCTGCTTTCATGGAGGAAAGCAGCTTCGTTGGTGGCGGAATAGAAGCGGCCTATGGCATTGAGGATGGCCGAGCCGAATTCGATCCAGGCGCGATGCCTGGCTCGCGCCAGCGGATCGGCGGGGTGCAAGGGATTGGCTTCGGTCTCCTCGAGGAATTCGAGGATGACGGCGGATTCGAAAATCACCTCCTCCGAGTGGCCGTGCCGGACGCGGAGCAGAGGCACCTTGCCGAGCGGCGAGGTGGCTCTGAACCATTCCGGCTTGTCGGCAAGGTCGACATTGACCCGTTCGAACGGCACGCCTTTCTCGGCGAGCGCGATCGCGGCGCGCTGGACGTAGGGGCAGAGGTAATGGCTGACGAGGGTGAGCCTTGGGGTCATCTCACTCTCCCCAGACATAGTTGAGCGCGCCATCCTCGACGCGGGTCGACAGGAACATCAGGCGCGAGGCTTTCGGTGCCGGTCCTTCGAGACGCTCGCCGCTCTCCATGTCGAATTTCGCGCCGTGCCATTGGCAGACAAGCGTGCCGTCTTTGCAGTCGAGCGGTCCGCCGAAATGCAGGCAGACATTGGCCGCCGCGCGGATGCGCTCGCCGCTGCGCCAGACATGGATCTCGCGGCCGAAGAAGGGTGTGACCAGGCTGCCGGCCTGGGGGATGTCGGCGATCCTGCAGATCTCATGTTTCATCGGAGAGTTCCTTGTTGATGCAATTGCATCTATATGGATGCAAATGCATTGATCGTCAAGCTTGATGCAATTGCATCTATCCGCTAGGCTGCTCAGATGACGAAGAAATCCCCATCGCCCGAAGCCATCGCCGCTTGGGCGCGCCTCGTGCGCGTGTCGCGCCAGCTGGTCGTAAGGACCGAGGATGCGCTGAAGGCAAACCGCCTGCCGCCGCTCGCCTGGTACGACGTGCTGCACGAACTCGCCGAAGCGGGCGAGGGCGGGCTCAGGCCGTTCGAGCTGATCGATCGCGTGCTGCTGGCGCAGTACGGCGTCTCAAGGCTGCTGGCCCGGCTGGAGGCGGATGGCCTGGTCGAAAAATTGCCCGTCTCCGACGATGGCCGCGGGCAGACCGTTCGCATCACGGCAAGCGGCCGGGAGATGCGCCGCCGCATCTGGGCGGTCTATGGCGCTTGCATTGCCGACCGAATGGACGGCAGGCTTTCAGCCCAGGACCTGAAGACATTGGCCAGGCTGCTCGGACGGTTGCGCGATCCGCCGGCCAGCGACTAGCTGGCGAGCCCTTCGCAATTCCGCCGCGCATTTTTCGCGGCAGCCCCTTGCATCGGAAACAGGAATGCGCGATAAGCCGAACCGTAACGTACGGTACTCCTCTAGGCGGCCGGAAAACCGGGAAAGATCGTGCTGCAGGCAGGCGCCGGCATCGAAACAAGCGAAACGCTGACGGAGCGCCAGCAGGCCGTTCTGGACGCAGCACTTCGCCTGCTGGTGGAAGAGGGTGACAGCCTCACCATGACCGCGGTGGCGCGGCGGGCCAGCTGTTCCAAGGAAACGCTCTACAAATGGTTTGGCGACCGCGACGGGCTGCTGACGGCGACGGTGCAATGGCAGGCCTCCAAGGTGCGTGTGACACCGGTCGATCGCAAGGGCCTGGACCTCACTTCGCTCACCGCAAGCCTGGAGCGTTTCGCTTCGGACTGGCTGAAGGTTATCTCTAGTGACACCTCGATTGCGCTGAACCGCGTGGCCGTCGGGCATGCCGGTTCCGGCAAGGATGATCTCGGCGCCATCGTGCTGCAGAATGGCCGCTTCGCGCTTGCCAGGCGGCTGAAGCCGGTGCTTGAAGCCGGCCGGCAGGCCGGACTGCTCGATTTCGAGGACGCCGAAACGGCGTTCCGGACCTTTTTCGGCTTGGTCGGCCGTGACGTGCAGATCCGTCTGCTGCTCGGCGACCGGGTGGAATTGGCTGAGGTGACGATCGGCGGCGATGCCCGCCGCGCGACGCAACAGTTTCTCGCTCTCTTCGGAGCAAACAACCGGCCGAAAGGCCTCTGATCTTCAAAAGGGAAGGAAGACCAAAATGCGTGTCTATTACGATCGCGATGCCGATCTCAATCTGATCAAGGGCAAGAAGGTCGCCATCATCGGCTATGGCAGCCAGGGCCGGGCGCATGCGCTCAACCTCAAGGATTCCGGCGTCAAGGAGATCGCCATCGGCCTGAAAGCCGGCTCGGCGACCGCCAAGAAGGTCGAGGCAGACGGCCTCAAGGTGATGAGCGTGGCGGACGCCGCCAAATGGGCCGACCTGATGATGATGGCGACGCCCGATGAATTGCAGGCCGACATTTACAAGAACGAGATCGCGCCGAACATCCGCGACGGCGCCGCGATCGCCTTCGCCCACGGCCTCAACGTGCATTTCGGCCTGATCGAGCCGAAGGCTTCGGTGGACGTCGTCATGATCGCGCCGAAGGGCCCGGGCCACACGGTGCGCGGCGAATACCAGAAGGGCGGCGGCGTGCCGTGCCTGGTCGCCGTCAACCAGGATGCGTCGGGCAACGCGCTCGATCTCGCGCTCTCCTATGCCTGCGGCGTTGGCGGCGGCCGTTCCGGCATCATCGAGACCAACTTCCGCGAGGAATGCGAGACCGACCTGTTCGGTGAGCAGGTTGTGCTGTGCGGCGGCCTGGTCGAGCTGATCCGCGCCGGCTTCGAGACGCTGGTGGAAGCCGGTTACGCGCCCGAAATGGCCTATTTCGAGTGCCTGCACGAGGTGAAGCTGATCGTCGACCTGATCTATGAGGGCGGCATCGCCAACATGAACTACTCAATCTCGAACACCGCCGAATGGGGCGAGTATGTCTCGGGTCCGCGCATCATCACCGCCGACACCAAGGCCGAGATGAAGCGCGTGCTCAAGGACATCCAAACCGGCAAGTTCACCTCGGAGTGGATGCAGGAGTATCGGGCCGGCCTGGCTCGCTTCAAGGGCATCCGCCGCATGAATGACGGCCACCAGATCGAGGAGGTCGGCGCCAAGCTGCGCGCCATGATGCCGTGGATTGCCAAGAACAAGCTGGTCGACAAGGCCAAGAACTAGGAAGCTCGCGCCAATTCCACCCTGCCGGCCATCTGCCGCAGGTTTCTGCGCTTCCGGTGCTCACGGACTTTATGTCCGCTCCGCTCCGGTTCTCGAAACCCGCGCCAGCTGACTCGGCAAGGCGAATTGTCATCAAGCTTCTGGCCGCGAAGTTGCAAGCCGGTGGAGCGATCCGCCGGCTTTTTTTCGTCCGACTGTTTCATTCCGGTACGACTACGCTGGCACACGTTTCGCTTCGCATGGGCCAGAACGGTGCTGGGAGACTGGCGATGATGGAAACGACGGATAGTGGTACTGCATTTGCCGGCGAACGCCGGATCGAGCGGCGCAGGCGTGTGCTCAGGGGCGCAACCTTGCGGTTCAACGGCGGCTTCGGAGTGGTGGGAGGATTGGTGCGCAACGAGTCCGAACACGGCGCGCAACTGAGTTTCGGCGATGCGACCGGCGTGCCGCAGGGCTTCGAGCTGGTGGTCAATGGCGCCGCGCGTGCGGCGCTTGTTCGCTGGCGCTCGGCGAGACTGGTTGGCGTTCAATTCGTCGCCTGGGAAGAGTCGATCCGCCTTCAGCCGTAGTGCCAGTGTGGCTTGGGCTCGGTGCCGGTGAACTCGACGCCGATGCGGTCCTCGCGGCGCCAGCGCACCACGGCCCTGTAGCCGATGCCATCGACCGGCACATAGAGCAGGAATTCGTCCGGCACGCGTGCATCGATCGACACTTTCAGCTCCGCACCGTTCGAATGCATGTTGCGTACCGTGCACGTCACCTCGGAATTGTTGATGCCGGTCAAGATCGCCGCGCCCTTGAGGACGCGTTGGCGGCGTTGGAATCTGAGTTCGTTCTCGGCCATTGCAGGGTACGTTCTGGCGATTTTTCGCTGCGAATCGGCATGTGGAGCACCGACATGGATGAATAGGCGCCGCTGATGAATTTAGGGTTATCAAGGTCGCGGCACAGGGTTGCGGCAAAAATAAAACGGCGCCGCGAAGGGCGCCGTTTCTGTGCCAGCAGGCCGCTCAGATATAAGGCGAAATGCACTGCCGGCGCGGGCCGTAGCTGGGCTGGAACGTGTTGTCCCAGGCCCGATAGGACCGGTAGCGGTCGTAGCACCATTGGACATGGGCCCTGGAAAGCCGCTCCGTCCGGTAAATGCGCCGCGGCTGATAGTAGCGCGGATAGGGGTCGTAATAGTAGGGATCGTAGTAGTTGTTGTAGGCCAAGCTGCCCAAGCCAAGGCCTAGACCCAGCCCAAGCAGCGCCGCGTCGCCATCCCGGAAGTGGCGGTGATGGTGACGCCGCCAACGCCAATCGCCGTCGCCATTCCACCTGCCGCCGTCCCAATCGCGGGAGAAGTGTTGATCGCCGCGCCACCTGAAGTCGCCGCCGCGATGACGCCAACGCCAGTTCTCGAAGCTGCCGTTGTTGTTACCGCCTGCCCAGCTGTCGCGCACGTGAATGATCGTCGGGGCGGCGGTAGTCGCGACGCCAAGATCGGGTTGCAGGATCGGGCCGGCCACCGACGGCGCGGTCACGCCGGCAACGAGCCCCAGGGCCAAGAGCCCGGATCTGAAGGAAGAAAACAGCGGTTTCATTTCACTCTCCAAGGAGTAAAGGCCCCACGCCCAGAGCACCCCGGGAATGGGCTATTGTTGGAACTTTTCGTCTGAACGGAAGATGAACGGAAAGGTTCCATCAACCATGACGAGCATACGCCCGGCTCTTGTTTTCGGCCTCGCTTGCGCGCAATGGTCACGGCCATGTCGCTGCGCCTCGCCACCTTCAACGTCGAGAACCTGATGAACAGGTTCGATTTCTCGGGCTATCGCAACCAGCTCAACGAAGACCGCACGCTGGCGCTGTTCGACATCCAGAGCGAGGCGGAATACCGGGTCCTCGAGCAGGCCCGCGCGATCGCCCAGTCCGACGACACCCGCCAGTTGACGGCGCTCGCCATAGCGGCCACACGTGCGGACATCATCTGCATGCAGGAGGTCGACAATATCGAGGCGCTGAAGGCGTTCGAATATGGCTATCTGTTCAAGATGATCGGGCAGGGCTACCGTCAGAAATACACCACGGCCGGCAACGACTCCCGCGGCATCGATGTCGCGGTGATGATGCGCAACGAGACCATGCAGGGCCAGCCGATCGAGTTCGTGCGCATGACGAGCCACGCCCATGTCACGTTCGAGCGGTTCGGCCTCTTCACGCCGGAGCTTGCGGCGCTTGGGCATGTGGCCAGCGACCGCATCTTTCGCCGGGACTGCCTGGAGGTCGACCTCACTGTCGGCGGCGTGCCGCTGACACTCTATCTCGTGCATTTCAAGTCGATGGGCTCGCCGCGCAACGGGCTGGACGGCCGCGAGGCGACAATGCCGCTGCGCATGGCCGAGGCGCAGGCCGTGCGCCGCATCATCGAGGAGCGTTTCGGCAAGGACCATGCCGCCGACAAGCGCTGGGCGATCTGCGGCGATATGAACGATTACCGGCAGCGTGTGAAGATCGAGGGCGACAGCTTCGACGGCTATCGCTTCGAGGTCGTCGATGAAGCCCAGTCCTCGATCAATGTGCTGACCGCCGGCGACTTTTGCCAGAATGTCGTCGAGCGGCGGCCGGAGATGGATCGCTGGAGCTTCTACCACACGCGCGGCCCGGAGGAGCGGCATCTCTGCCAGCTCGATTACATCCTCCTGTCGAAAGCCTTGGCGGCGAAGAACGCGACCGCCGTGCCCGACATCATCCGCAACGGCCAGCCCTGGCGCACAATCTTCCCGGCGGGCCAGGAGGTCGAGCGGTTCCCGCGCGCCGGCTGGGACAGGCCGAAAGCGTCGGACCATTGCCCCGTGGCAATCACATTGGACATGGCGTGACCTCTTGAGTTTCGATCTGCCCCGCAACGTCATCCTGCCGGTCGATGCGATCGACGTCCGCCTCGATCCCGAGCCGCATCCCTTCGCCGTCAGCAATGCGGAGGCGATCGCCGAGAACTGGCGCCAGGAGATTGCGGCCAAACCGGCGCTGTTCGACGGCACGGTGGTGCTGCTTTCCGAGCTGGCATACCGGGACAGCCGCCTCATCGGCCGCTGCCATGCGGTCAATTATTCGACCTTCATGCTGTGGCGCAGGCGGCGCGAGAATTCCGGTGCCGAGCATGCCTATGCGCATGCCATGCTGGTCGCCGGGGACAATGCGCTGGTGGCGATCCGCATGGGCCGGCACACGGTCAATGCCGGCCGCGTCTATTTCGCCGCCGGCTCGTTCGAGCCGCTCGATTTTCGCGACGGGCTGGTCGATGTCGACTTCAACATGATACGCGAGGTGGGGGAGGAGACCGGGCTCGATCTTTCAGCGGCCGAGCGTGGACAGCGCTACCACGCGCTGTCGACGGCGAGCGGCACGGTGATCTTCCGCCGCTACCGTGTTGCCGAAACGGCCGACGCGCTGGCGCGGCGCATCAGCGCCTTCGTCGCCGCCGAGGCCGATCCGGAGATCGAAGGGCCAGTCGTAATCCGCAACGCCGCCGACCTGCCGGATGGTCTTATGGGGCATATGAAACCGCTGATCGAATGGCATTTCGCTGGGAGCGAGTAGCAGCCGCGCGAGCGGCACGCCGGAACGATCACGGCTTGGCGGTCTTGCGGTCGTTGCGAGCGGCGACAAGGAAAAGGATCACGCAGAGGCCGAGGAGCGCGCCCATCGCCGTGCCCATGGTCTGGCCGACGACTTCCTGGAAGTTGGGCGCGACGCGGTCGGGATTGGCCAGACCGAAGTGGGCCAGATACCACCAGATGCCGCCCAGGAACGCCTCGACGACAATTGCCACGAGGATCACACGCGCCTTCCTGCTCATTTCGTCCGTCCCCTGCAAGGTTTCCCAGGAGACCGCTTTATCACCGCAGGATTTGCGGCAACAGAGCCGAGCGATGCCGAGTGCTATTCGTGCCGCAGCGCGTCGATCGGATCGAGGCGGGCGCCGCGCAGCGCCGGGAAGAAGCCGAACACCATGCCGATCAGCGCGGAGAAGCCCACGGCGAGCAGGATGACGGCGGGGCTCGGCGCGAACGGTATCGTCAGCGCCATCGAGGCCATGCCGGCCAGCGACAGCCCGATCAGGATGCCGATGATGCCGCCGAGCAGCGACAGCACCGTCGCCTCGACCAGGAATTGGATGAGGATGTGTTTTTCGTGCGCGCCGATCGCCAGCCTGATGCCGATCTCGCGCGTCCGCTCGGTGACCGAGACCAGCATGATGTTCATGATGCCGATGCCGCCGACCAGGAGGCTGACACCGGCGACGGCGCCCAGCATGCCGGTCATGGTGGTTGTGGCACTGGTCATGGCGTCGGCGATCTGGGTCATGTCGCGGATGGCGAAATCGGGATCGCGGTCCGGCGTGATGCGGCGCGTGTCGCGCAAAATGTCCTCGACGCGCGGCTGCAACTCGCTGGTCGGGGTGCGGTCGTCGGCGGCGATGTAGATGTTGTCGATGTCGCGGTTGCCGGCGATGCGCCTCTGATAGGTGTGCAGCGGCATCAGCACGACATTGTCCTGGTCCTGGCCGAAGCCGGTATAGCCCTTGGGCTCGAGCAGGCCGATGATCTTGCAGGAGGTGCGGTTGACGCGGATGATCTCGCCCTCCGGATCGCCGGCGCCGAAGAATTGCTGGCGCACCGTTTCGCCGACCAGGCAGACGCCGGTGCCGGCGCGCGTTTCAGAATCGCTGAACGGCCGTCCCGACACCAATTTCCAGTCGCGGGCGTCGAGATAGGCGCTGTCGGTGCCGGTGACGCCCGAGGTCAGGCTTTCGGTGCCGAAGATGACGCGCACCTGTTTTTGCGAAGCAGGCGAAATCGCGCGTGCGCCGCTCAGATGCGCGACGAGCGCGGTCACATCCTTTTCGGCCAACGGCCGCACCGTCTGGTCGAGGCCACCCGGTCCGCCAGGCCCTGCCGGGCGGCCGGCACGAACGACGAGCAGGTTGCTGCCGAGCTTGGAAATGTCGGCCTTGACCTTCTCCGTGGTGCCGGAGCCGATGGTGAGCATGGCGATAACTGCGGCGACGCCGATGACGATGCCAAGCAGCGTCAGGAACGAGCGCAGCACGTTGCGGCGGATCGAGCGCAGCGAAAGGCGGACGGTCTCCCAGATCACGCCGCTTCCTCCCTTTTCAGGGTATCGGAGGCGACATGGCCGTCGAGGAATCGGATGGTGCGGCCGGCATAGTCCGCGACATCGGCCTCGTGCGTGACCATGACGATGGAGAGGCCGAGCTCGGCGTTCAGCCTGGCCAGCAACTCCATGATCTCGTGCGTGCGCGCGGAGTCGAGATTGCCGGTCGGCTCGTCGGCGACAAGCAGCGTCGGCCTGGTGACGATCGCGCGGGCGATCGCGACGCGCTGCTGCTGGCCGCCCGACAGTTCGGCCGGGGTGTGGTGCTCGCGCCCGACAAGCCCCACCTCGGCCAGCGCCTGCATGGCGAGATCGCGGCGCTCGCGCGCGGCGACGCCGCGATAGATCAGCGGCAGCTCGACATTTTCCGCCGCGGTGGTGCGCGGCAGGAGATTGTACCCCTGGAAGATGAAGCCGAGATAGAGGTTGCGCAAAAGCGCGCGGCGGTTGCGGTCGAGCCTGCCCGAATCGACGCCCATGAAGCTGTAGGTTCCCTCGGTGGGCGTGTCGAGGCAGCCGATTATGTTCATCGCCGTCGACTTGCCCGAGCCGGAGGGACCCATGATCGCAACGAATTCGCCGCGCCGGATGGCGAGATCGACGCCGGCCAGCGCATGCACGCGAGCCTCGCCCTCGCCATAGCTCTTCCAGACCTTGTCGAAGGTGATGAGCAAAGGAGCCGACATGTCGTCAGCTCCGCTGCTGCGCGCCGGTGATGACTTGCGCGCCCTCATCGAGGCCGGAGGTGACCTCGGTCAGCTCGCCATCGGTCGAGCCGATCCTGACGTTGACCGGATGCGGCCGGCCGTTCTCCAGCACATAGAGCGTGCGCGAGCCGTCGGTCGGCGCCTTGGTCGGCTCGCGCTGCCGATTGGAGCGGCCCATGCGGCCGATGAAGAGATCGCTCAGGCTCCAGCCGCGCGCCTGCTGCTGCATCGGGCGATAGCGGAAGGCGGTGGAGGGAACGGTAAGCACGCCCTTGGCCTGCCTTGTGACGACCGAGACCGTCGCCGTCATGCCGGGCCTGAGCAAAAGCTCGCCATTGTCGACCTCGAGGCGCGCATTGTAGGTGACAACGCCGTCGGTGGTGACCGAGGCGTAGGAGATGTCGCGGATCTCGGCGTCGAAGGGGCGGTCCGGGAAGGCATCGACGGTGAAGCGGGCGTGCTGGCCGGGTTTGACCTGGCCGATATCGGCCTCGTCGACCGCCGCCCGCAATTCCATGTTCCTCAGGTCGGCGGCGATGACGAACAGCACCGGCGCCTGCAGCGAGGACGCGACCGTCTGGCCGGGATCGACCGAGCGCGTGAGCACGATGCCGTCGATGGGGGCATAGATGGTGCTCTTGGCCAGGTCTGTCTGCTGCGCCTTGAGGTCGGCCTGGGCGATGGCGAGATTGGCCTCGGCGCTGTCGAGCGCCGCCTTCGAGCGGTCGCGCGTCGCGGTTGCCGCTTCGAGCGACTGGTCCGTCGCCATGCCGCGCTTGGTGAGCGCGCTGGCGCGCACCACCGCGTTCTCGTTCTCCTGCAGTGTCACCTTGGCGTCCTCGACGGCGGCTGCAGCCGCCTTGGCGGAGGCGGTGGCTCGCTCGATCTGGACCTCGAGCTTCGCGGTATCGAGCGTCGCCAGCACGTCGCCCTTTTTGACCTGCTGGTTTTCATTGACCGCGACCGAGCGGACGATGCCGGAAAGCTCGCTGGAGATGTCGACCTGGGTCAGCGGCTGCAGCGTGCCGGTGGCGGATACTTCGACGGTGAGGTCCGCGGTCGCCGCCGGCACGGTGGTGTATTCAATCCTGGGGGGCGCCGCGGCGTACCATTGATAGAGGGCAATGCCGGCCGCCGCCACCGCTATCGCCAGCAGGGCGTACAGCCAGAGGCGGCGACGCTTGCGGCTTACGCCCTTGCGGTCGAGGCCGAGCGCGGCCTCTATGGAAGCACCGGATTCCGCCTTTGGCGGATTGACAACCTGGTCCACCCCGGACCCCTATGCTGGAAATCGATGTCCCTATCCGTGCACAGATCAGGCTTTAAGGTTCGAATTTCAAATTAAATTTCCCTCGTGTTGGGATTGGGGCAGAAATTCGGGGCGAGGCGAAAGGTTTTCTCCATGGCGCGCAATTACTTGCTTTACGATGTGTTTACCACCGAAAGGCTGGCCGGAAATCCGCTTGCGGTGGTGCTCGACAGCGACGGACTCGACACTGCCGGCATGCAGGCGATCGCGCGCGAATTCAATCTGTCCGAGACGGTGTTCGTGCTGCCTCCGGACAATCCGATGCACCGCAACCGTGTCCGCATCTTCACGCCCGACTATGAAATGCCCTTCGCGGGCCATCCGACGGTCGGCTCGGCGATCGCGCTGGCCGAACTCGCCGAGGAGGAGGCCGGCATTTTCGTGCTGGAGGAGAATATCGGGCCGGTGCGTTGCGCGGTGAGCAAGCATGACGGCTCGACATTCGCCGAGTTCGATCTGGCGAAACTGTCGGAACCGTTGGAGCTCAACGCCGATCCGGAAGCGATCGGCGCCGCGCTCGGCCTTGGCCCGCACGAGATCGGCTTCGAGAATCACCGCGTCGCCTTCTGGTCGGCCGGCGTGCCTTATGTGACCATTCCCGTTGCCGGATTGGAGGAGGCGGCCAAGATCAGGCTCGACAACCAGGCATGGTCGGAATTGGCGCCCCGCAAGAGCGAATGGGCTTTCGCCAGTCCGTATGTCTATTGCCGAGAGACGGTGCGTCACGACAGCGCTTTCCATGTCCGCATGATCGTGCCCGGTACGCCGTCCTACGAAGATCCCGCGACCGGTTCGGCTGCCGCGGCCTTTGCCGGCGCCATCATGCATTTCGACACCCCGACCGACGGCGTCTCGCAGCTCTGGATCGAGCAGGGGCTGGAGATGGGCCGGCCCTCGCGCATCCGGCTGGAACTCAATGTCAATGGCGGAAAACTGGCCTCCGCGCGCATCGGCGGCCATGCGATCAAGGTCGCCGAAGGCAAGCTGTTTGTTTGACGCCTGCGGCAATTCGGCGATTTGTCGGGAAATGATCCGACAGGGCTAGACATCCCCGAAAGCGGCGGCTATATGCGCCGCCGACGCTGGTTTTCCCGGCGGTGTGGGTGTGTAGCTCAGTTGGTAGAGCAGCTGACTCTTAATCAGCGGGTCCACAGTTCGATCCTGTGCACACCCACCAAAATTCCCTTTGATGAGATGGATGGTCTCGCTGCTCAAAGCGACGGCTTTTTGTGCCTCCACCGAAAGGGGCCGCCAGCGTGCCTCGGTCCACATTGGGATGTTTCAGCTTAGAAAAGGAGGATATGCCGATGTCTCTCCGCTGGCCGGCAACTTGCGAGTTCCACCGCCGAAGTCTTGGCAAGTATTGCCGATCCTTATTACGATAGGCATCGTTCTGGGCGAGCGGAGATATGCGGAGAGCGGTGCGTCAATGAAAAATGTCCAGATCATCGATGGCGCCATCAATGCTGCATACAATATTTATGCAGTTTCAGATGATGATTTTGAAATTATTTTTCCAAACGGTCAAGACATTGAGTTCGCTGAAGATTTCTTTAAACGAGTTGGCAGTAAAGCGGCTAAGAAAATTCAAGAGAGATTAAATCGAGGTTTGCAAAATAAAACTGAGATTAATGGAATACATGGTACACTATTTTATGGCCTAAAATGGCAGAAGAAGCGGCTATATCCGAACAAAAAGTTTTCTGATGATCCAGCACCGGCGTTTTGATCGACCGTTGACGCTGGTCGTCATGCTGGCGACCTCGCACGTGTCGGCGGCAGTTTCGACCACCATAGCGCAACTGCCGGCCGCCACTTTGCAAAAAGGAGCGAAGCGCGACCTCTGCCGCGGCAACGGAATTTACTTTTCTGACACGCCAGCCTCGGCGAAACTCGCCATCTTCGCATGACACTCCAGCGCCGAACGGACGATGTTCACGGCGAGGCAGGCGCCGGAGCCTTCGCCGAGCCGCATGCCGAGGTCGAGCAGGGGCGGCAGGCCGAGCGCTTCGAGCAGACGGCGGTGCCCGGCTTCCGCCGAAACATGGGCGGCGACGGTGTGGGCCAGCCCGGTCGGATGCAGCCGGGCCAGGGGTGCCGCGGCAGCGGTGCAGACGAAGCCATCGAGCAGCACCGGCACATTGTTCTTGCGCGCGGCAAGCGTGGCGCCGAAGATGGCCGCCAGCTCGCGCCCGCCAAGGGCGGCGGCGATCTTCAACGGGTCGGATAGCGAATCGGCGTGGCGCTTCAGGCCGGCCTCGATGGCCACCACCTTGCGCTTGAGGCCAGCATCGTCGACGCCGGTGCCGCGTCCGGTCCATTTCTCCGCGCTGCCGCCAAAGAGGGCGGTGGAGATCGCGGCCGCCGGGGTGGTGTTGCCGATGCCCATCTCGCCGAAGCAGACGAGATCGAGATCACTCGTTACTGCGTCGTAGCCGGCGGAGACGGCGGCGAGGAAGGCCTGCTCGTCCATCGCCGGCACTATCGTGAAATCGCCGGTGGGATGGTCGAGATCGAGCGGGATGACATCCAGCTTGGCGCCGGCGATGCGGGCCAGCTGATTGATGGCAGCACCGCCGCCGGCGAAGTTCGCCACCATCTGTACTGTCACTTCCGACGGATAGGCCGAGACGCCTTGCGCGGTGACGCCGTGATTGCCGGCAAAGACGAAGACCTTCACATGATCGAGCTTGGGCATGTCGCGGCCCTGCCAGCGGCCGAGCCAGGCGGCGATCGTTTCCAGCCTGCCAAGGCTGCCTGGCGGCTTGGTCAGCGTGTCCTGGCGGCGGGCGACGGCTCCGGCGGCGGTGTCGCTGCCGGCCGGAAGATCGAGGCAGGCGGCGCGCAGGTTTTCGAGCGATTTGAACGAGGCTGGTTGGGGGGACATGGGGGCAAGGTCTCCGAAAAAGAATCAGGAAAGGCAAACGGAAGCGACGAGAAGAACGGCGATCTCGCCGAGCTGCTGTAGCGCGCCGATCGTGTCGCCGGTCTGGCCGCCGATCTGGCTGAGGCAAAGCGCGCCGAAGCCCGCGAAGACCAGGCCGAGCAGGATCAGCGCGGCGATCGCGCCGCCAAGACCGAGCGCTAGCAGCGCCACCGCGCCGAGGGCGGCGCCGATGATGGCGGTCTCGGTGGTGACGGTGCCTGCATTCGCCGACAGGCCGTCGCTGCGGGCCGGCGGCAGAAGATGCATGAAGGCGCCGAACAGGCCGCGGGAGGCGGCATGCGCGGCAAGCAGCGCCAGGAAGATGTGGCCGGGACCGGCGAGCTCGGACAGCACGCTCCAGCGGATGAGCAGCGACAACCCAAGCGCGGCGGCGCCATAGGCGCCGATGCGGCTGTCGCGCATGATCTCCAGCTTCCTGTCGCGCGTCCTGCCGCCCCAAAAGCCATCGGCGGTGTCGGAAAGCCCGTCTTCGTGCAGGCAGCCGGTGGCGAGCATGGTCGCGGCGAGCGTGAGCGCCGAAGCAGGGCCGGTGGCAAGAGCCAAGCTGTAGGCGATGGCGTAGACAAGCGCGCCAATGATCGCCACCGCGAGACCGGCAAAGGGCGCCGCCCAGATCGCATCCGCCAGGCTGCGGCCGCCGAAATCGCTCGATGGCAATCTCAGCCTGGTGAAGAAGACGAGACTGAGGCCGATATCGTCAAGCACTTGCCGGGGCGCTGAGGGACCGCTCATGGGCTCCTCGCAATGGCATGGAAGAACGTGCCGCTGACATGGCCGCGCCGGTAGCCGGAAGCGCCGAGCGGGTTGCCCTGGCCATCGGCAAGGTCGGCCAAGGGCTCGTCATAGCCGGTGGCCGTCATCTGCGCATAGTGGAATTCGTGGCCGCGGATCAGCGTGCCTTCCGGTCCTAACGGGCAGGCGGCGCGCAGCCTCGCCTCGCGGTAGCCGAGATTCATCTTGCGCCTGGCGAAGCTGGTCGAATGGCCAAGCAAGCCGAGCATCCTGTGGCTTGTCCCCTCCGCGTCTTCCAGCCTTTCGCCCAGCACCATGAAGCCGCCGCACTCGCCATGAACCGGCTTCGCCGCCGCAAAGCGCGCCATTCCGGCCTGGAAGTTCGTCGCGGCCGCGAGCTTGCCGGCATGGAGCTCAGGATAGCCGCCGGGCAGCCAGCAGACGTCGCAGCCTTGCGAAGGCGCTTCGTCGGCAAGCGGCGAAAAGGGCACAATCTCGGCGCCGGCCTTGCGCCAATGCGTAGTGACATGCGGATAGAGGAAGGTGAAGGCGGCATCCTCCGCCAGCGCGATGCGCTGCCCGGGCGGTTGGAGCGCGTCACCGAAGTCGCCGGCCGCTGGTTCGAGCGGTTTCGCCAACGCCAGGATGGCATCGATGTCGAGCGACTTTTCGACCATGTCGGCCAGCCGGTCGAGATGAGCAATCAAGTTCTCGTATTCGCCGGCCTGGACGAGGCCGAGATGCCGCTCCGGCAGGTTCAGCGTCGGATCGCGCAGGATGGCGCCGACCACGGGCAGGCCGATCGCCTCGATGGCGTCGCCCGACAGCCGCCGGTGGCGTTCGCTGCCGAGGCGGTTGAGCACGACGCCGGCCATTCGAACATCCGAATCGTAGGTGGCAAAGCCTTTGGCCACGGCCGCGGCCGTGGTGGACTGGCCGGAGACGTCGAGCACCAGAAGCACCGGCAAGCCGTAGAGCCTGGCGAGATCGGCGGCCGAGCCGGAGCGGCCCTGCGGCGCCGGAATGCCGTCGAACAGGCCCATGGCGCTTTCGAGGATGACATATTCGGCGTCGTCCGCGGCCTGGGCCGCCAGCGCGTTGAGCAGGGAAGGCGACATCGCCCAGCTGTCAAGATTGACGCCGGAAAGGCCGGTGGCGGCGGTGTGGAAGCCCGGGTCGATATAGTCCGGTCCGGACTTCGCGCCGCGCACTTTCAGGCCGCGCCGGGCCAGCGCGCGCAACAGGCCGATGGTGACGCTGGTCTTACCCGAGCCGGAGCGCGGCGCGCCAATGATGATCGCGCGCGCCGTCATATGCCGCCCGCCAGTGCCGACCGCATGGCGACGATGCCGCCGACGACGATCAGCGCGGGGGAGGCGAGTCCGGCAGCCGTGGCTTCGTCCGCAATGGTTGCGAGCGTGGCGACGACGATGCGTTCCTGCGGCGTGGTTGCTGCGACGATCACCGCGGCGGGGGTCGTCGGCGCGAGGCCTCCCTCGAGCAGCTTTGCCGCGATCACCGGCAAATTGGCCATGCCCATATAGACGACGACCGGCTGTCCGGTGCGGGCGACCGCTGCCCAGTCAATATCGTCGTCAGTGCCGGCGGCGTGGCCGGTCGCCAGGATGACGGCCTTGTTGATGCCGCGCATGGTGGCGGGAATGCCGGTGGCGGCCAGCGCGCTGAGGCCCGAGGTCAGGCCGGAGAGCACCCGAAACGGAATTTTCTCGCCGGCGAGCGCCAGAGCTTCTTCGCCGCCCCGGCCGAAAATATAGGGGTCGCCGCCCTTCAAACGCACGACACGGCGGCCTGCGCGCGCCAGCCGCACCAGCAGGGCGTTGATATCGTCCTGCTTCATCGAAGGTTGGCCGCCGCGTTTTCCAGCGTAGAAGAGCTCGGCGCCCTGGGCGACCGCCACGACATCCGGCGAGACCAGCGCGTCATAGACCAGCGCATCACATTGTCCGAGCGCGGCCAGCACCTCCAGCGTCAGGCAGCCGGGATCGCCGGGGCCGGCGCCGGCCAGCCAGACATGGCCGGGCTCAAGGTCGCGCGGCTTGAAGTTCAGCCGCGCCAGCGCCTGCTCCACATTTGCCCGTCCGTTCATGTTGGCGCTGCCGTTCACAATCCATCCCGTCCGCGAAAACGCCGCTGATAATGGGCGTCGTAGAGTGAGCTTTCGCCGAAATCCTGCGCGGCAAGCGCGCTGCCGACGAAGATGATCGCCGTGCGCTCCATCGGGTTTTCCGCCAGTTGCGCTCCGATGGTGCCGAGCGTGCCGGTCAGGATGCGTTCGTCCGGCCAGGAGGCGCGGAAGACGACCGCGACCGGGCATTCGGCGCCGTAGAGCGGCGTCAAATCGGCGACGATGCGGTCGATGGCATGAATGGCAAGGTGGATGGCAAGCGTGGCGCCGGTGCGGCCGAAGCCCGCCAGCGTCTCGCCCGGCGGCATCTTCGAGGCGCGGCCGGAAACGCGCGTCAGCACCAGGCTTTGCGCGAGCTCGGGAATCGTCAACTCGCGGCGAAGTGCTGCCGCTGCTGCCGCGAAGGAAGGCACGCCTGGGGTCAGCGTGTAGGGGATGCCGTGCTTTTCCAGCCGCCTGATCTGTTCGGCCACCGCGCTCCACACCGAGAGGTCGCCGGAATGCAGGCGGGCGACATCCTGGCCGGCCTTGTGCGCGGCGACATATTCGGCCTCGATCTCGTCGAGCGACATCGGCGCGGTGTCGATCAGCTTGGTGCCGGGCGCGCAATGCGCGAGCAGTTCCGGCGCGACGATCGAGCCGGCATGGAGGCAGACCGGGCAGCTGGCCAGCAGCCGCGCGCCGCGCAGCGTGATGAGGTCGGCCGCACCGGGACCGGCGCCGATGAAATGGACGGTCATGGCGAGTCTCCGCTGATGGCGATGGCGCAGGTGACCGGGCCAAGAACGGTGCGAGGCCCGAGCAGTCTTGCGCCGGCCCCGGCAACGGCGAGAGCGGACGCCTCCGAAACAGACGGCGTGCCGGCGCGGCTCTGCGAGAGATCGCAACGGCTGCGGGCGCCGGGCGAGGCCAGTTGCAGGACCTGCTCATCGGCAATGACCACCGGCAGGTTGAGCGCGCGCCCGGCGGCGGAAATCGCCGCCTCATCCTTCTTGAGCGGGGCGGTCGCCAGCGCCGAGAGCGCCGTCATCGCGAGGCCGTGCGCTTCAAGCGCGGTCTCGATCGCCGCCAGCACGTCTTCGACGCTCACGCCTTTGCGGCTGCCTATGCCCGCGACCATCATGGTTTTATCCAGCTCCACTGCGTGACCGGCATGGCCGGACGCCAGGCCTGCATCGAGCCGACCGGCGCCGCGCGGGAAAGCGTGATCCGGGTGAGGTCGCCGCCGCGCCTGTTGTGCTGGTCGAGCAGCAGCGCCTCCATCTCCAGCGTCACCGCATTGGCGACCAGCCGGCCGCCGGAACGCAGCGCCTTGATCGCTTTCTCGATCACGCCGACATCGCTGCCGCCGCCGCCGATGAAGATGGCATCCGGCGTCTCGAGCTTGGCGAGCGCCTTGGGCGCCGAGCCTTCGACCACAACGAGGCCGGGCACGCCGCAATGCGAGGCGTTGCGATGGATGCGCGCGGCGCGTTCGCCGTCGGCCTCGATAGCGATTGCGCGCAGCGAAGGATGCGCCATCATCCATTCGATGCCAATCGAGCCGGAGCCGGCGCCGATGTCCCACAGCAGCTCGCCGCGCCGCGGCGCCAGCGCCGATAGCGTGATGGCGCGGACCTCGCGCTTGGTGATCTGGCCGTCATGCTCGAACAGATGGTCGGCGAGGCCGACGGTCAAGGGCAGGGTGCGCGCATCCGGCGTCGATTCAATTTCAAGCGCCAGCACGTTGAGCGGGTTGATGTTTTTGAGGTCGAAGGCGTCGGCGCGGGCGGTGCGGCGCGCTTCATCGGCACCGCCGAGCGCTTCGAGCACCGTCAGCCGCGACGGGCCGAAGCCAAGTTCGTCGAGCAGTCCGGCAATGGCCGCCGGGGCATCGCCATCGGAGGTCAGCGCGAGGATGCGCGCGCTCGGGTGAAGCAGGCGCCGGATCAGGTCGATCGAATGGCCGTGCAGCGAGATGGTCTCGATGTCCTGCAAGGCCCAGCCGAGACGGGAGGCGGCCAGCGATAGAGACGACGGCGCCGGGAGAACGAGCATCTCATCCGGCTTCACCTTGCGCGCCAGCGTGACGCCGACGCCGTGAAAGAATGGGTCGCCGGACGCGAGCACGCAGACATCCTTGCCCGCGAGCGCCAGCACGTCGTGCATCTCGGCATCGAAGGGCATCGGCCATGGGCGGGTTTGGCCCTTGGCCAGCGACGCGACAAGACTGAGATGCCGCTTGCCGCCGAAGACGAATTCCGCCTGCGCGATGCGCTGCTTGGCCTCGTCGCCGAGACCCGCTACACCGTCCTCGCCGATGCCAACGATGGTGAGCCATTTTGAGGCTGGCTTGGCGGCGCGCGGACCCTTAGCAGGCATGATGACCCACCGCATTCTGATCCTCGGCGGAACCACGGAAGCCCGGCAACTGGCCGGGAAGCTGGCTCGTCGCGCCGATTTCTCGATCAAGCTGTCGCTCGCCGGCCGCACCGAAAGTCCGGTCGCGCAAGGCGTGCCGGTGCGTGTCGGCGGTTTTGGCGGCGCGGCAGGGCTCGCCGCCTATCTTCGCCACGAAAAGGTCGATCTGCTGATCGACGCCACGCATCCCTACGCCGCCCGGATCTCGGCCAACGCCGCTGAAGCCGCAACGAAATCCGGCGTGCCGATCCTGGCGCTGCGCCGCCCCGGCTGGGAGCCCGTTGTCGGCGATCGTTGGATGATGGTCGGCAGTGTCGCCGAGGCGGCAAGTGCGCTCGGCCCGGCGCCGCGCCGCGTTTTCCTCGCGATCGGCCGGCAAGAGGCTGGCGCTTTCGAGGCCGCGCCGCAGCATCGCTACCTGATCCGCAGCGTCGATCCGGTCGAGCCGAAGCTTGCGGTGCCCGATGCGCACTACCTGCTGGCGCGCGGGCCCTTTCCGGAAGCGGAGGAACGGGTACTGCTCCAACAACACGGCATCGATGCGATTGTGTCGAAGAACAGCGGCGGCGAGGCGACCTACGGCAAGATCGCCGCCGCGCGGGCGCTCGGCATCGAAGTGGTCATGATCCGTCGGCCGCCTTTGCCTGACGTGTCCTCGGCCGAAACCGGCGATGCGCTGGCGGCCAAAGTCGATCATCTTTTCGCGCCCGTTGCCGAACGCGGCGTGTAGACCAGCGCCGGCTTCTCGCCGCGCCTGATGATGCGGGTCTCGGGGGAGCCGATGATGATGCAGGTCGACATGTCGGCTTTTGCCGCATCGGCGTCCGCCAGCAAAAACACCTCAATGCGCTCGTCCGGCCGGCCGGCGGCGCGGCCGAAGATCACCGGCGTGGTGCCGGGCAGGATCGCCTTCAGGCACTCGAAGGCTCGGCCGAGCTGCCAGGGGCGGGCCTTGCTGATCGGGTTGTAGAGCGCGATGACGAAGCCGGCTCCGGCAGCCGCCAGCAGGCGCAGCTCGATCAGCTCCCACGGCTTCAGATTGTCGGAGAGCGAGATGGCGCAGAAATCATGGCCGAGCGGCGCGCCGATGCGGGCGGCAACGGCAAGCATGGCGGTGACGCCGGGGACGACAGCGAGGTCGACGGCGCGCCATTCGTCGGGACCGGCCTCGATCGCCTCGCAGACAGCGGCGGCCATGGCGAAGACGCCGGGATCGCCGCCGGAAATGACGGCGACGCTATGGCCCTCGGCCGCCTTGGCCAGCGCCTCGTTGGAACGGGCAAGCTCTTCGCGGTTGTCGGAGGCGATGCGGGTCTGATCCGGGCGCAGCTCCAGCCGGTCGAGATAGGGCTTGTAGCCATAGAAGAAGGAAGCCTCGGCGACGGCATTGGCAGCCTGCGGCGTGACCTGGTCGGCATTGCCGGGGCCAAGGCCGATGACGGTGAGGCGGCCGCTCATGCCTTGGCTCCGGGCCGGCTCGACCAGCCGGCGACCAGCACGATGGCGAAATAGGGCGCCTTGTCGTCCGGCTTGTCGGCAAGCCGCATCGAGACGCTGCCCGGCATAGTGCCGCGCTCGACATAGACGGCCCTCGCCAGCTTGCCGGTCGCCTCCAGCGCGCGCCTGATCTTCGGCAGGTTGCGGCCGACCTTCATGATGACGGCCGCATCGGTATCGGCGAGGCGACGGGTCAGCTCGAACTCGCTCATCGTGCCCGGCAGGACGGTCAGCACGTCGTCGCCCTGGACGATCGGCAGGCCAGTGGCCGACCAGCAGCCGGACATGGCGGTGATGCCGGGGATGACTTCGGTCGGGAAGCGATGCGCCAGGCGAACATGGAGATGCATGTAGGAACCGTAGAAGAGCGGATCGCCCTCCGACAGCACCGCCACCATCCTGCCGGCGCCGAGATGCTCGGCGACCTGTTCGGCCGACTGCTCGTAGAAACCGGTGATCTGCGCGCGATAGTCGTCGTGGTCCTTGTCGATCTCCGTCGTCACCGGATAGAGCAGCGGCAGCTCGATCATGTCCGGCCGGAAGCGCGTCTCGACGATTGCGCGCGCATTGCTGTTGTTGCCGCGCTTGGCGAAATAGGCGACCACGTCAGCTTCGGCCAATGCCCGCGCAGCCTTTAGCGTCAGCAACTCGGGATCGCCGGGGCCGGTGCCGACGCCGACCAGACGACCTTTCACGATCGCGTTCACAGACCTGGCCTCGCCAAGGAATTGAGCGCGGCGGCGGTCATAGCGCTGCCGCCCAGTCGGCCGCGCACGATGGCATAGGGCACGCCGTAGGAATTCTCGGCCAGCGCATCTTTCGATTCTGTGGCGCCGACGAAGCCGACCGGCATGCCGATGATCGCGGCCGGCTTTGGCGCGCCGTCGCGCAGTTTTTCCAAGAGATAGAAGAGCGCGGTCGGCGCATTGCCGATGGCGACGACCGAGCCGGCCATGCGCTCGCCCCAGAGGTCGATCGCCGCGGCCGAGCGGGTGTTGCCGATTTCCCTGGCGATGTCATGCGTGCGCGGGTCGCGCAGCGTGCAGATCACCTCGTTGCCGGCCGGCAGCCGGGCGCGGGTGACGCCATGCGCCACCATCTCGGCATCGCAGAAGATCGGCGCGCCGGCGGCAAGCGCCGCGCGGGCCGCTTCAACGAAATCGTTCGAGAAAACGAAATGGCTGGCGACTTCGACCCGGCCGCAGGCATGGATCATGCGGATCGCGACATCCGCCTCGGCCTCGGAGAAGCGCGACAGGTCCGCCTCGGCGCGGATGATGGCGAAAGAGCGCTCGTAGATCGCCATCCCATCATGGATATAGTCATAGGCGGCCATTCACTGGTTCCGTCGATAGAGTTCGGCGATGCCGGCAGCGCCAAGCCTTGTGAGGCAAGCGGCGGCGGTTTCGCCTTGATGTCGTTCACCGCGGACCGACGCCGCAATGGCGGCGACCCCGCGCGCGGCGTCATAGCCCGGCCTGTATCCGGCAGGAAGGGCCTTTGCCGTCCCGTCCACGACAAGTCCGGCTCCATTTTCGTCGCCGACTAAAGTGAGCATCGCTGCCCCGGGATGTGCGCAGCCCTTGGCGCAGCCGGAAATGTGGAGCGTCAGCGAGGTATCGAGGAGGCCGCGGCTTTCTTTTGCGATCGTCTCGGCGATGGCGCGGGTGGCGAAACGGCCGGAAGCGCAGGCCGGCGTGCCGGGACAGGCGGCGATGCGCGTGCGCGGGTCGGCAGGGGAGGTGACGAAGCCGAGGGCGGTGGCGGTGGATTGTAGCGAGGCGCAGGCGTACGGGGAGAGGCCGAGGACAAGCAGGGCGCGGCCGGGGGCGAGTCGGATTTCGGTCGAGCCAAGTTCTGCGGCCTTTGTGGCAAGGTCGATGAGGTTTTGCGCCGGCATGCTGCCGAAGGGCAGGGCGACGCCGAGGGCAGTGCTTTCATCAACGTTGAAAAGGCCAATCGGCAAGCGAGGGCGCTCTACGGCGCCCCCCTCTGTCCTGCCGGACATCTCCCCCACTAGGGGGGAGATTGGCAGTTCGGCCGAAGGCGCTTCCCAGGCGAAGGTGGAGATATGCTGCGCTCTTTCAGCACGGGAGATTGGCGAAACCGGCGACGACGGCTCAATCTCTCCCCTAATGGGGGAGATGTGCGGCAGGACAGAGGGGGGCGCGCAAGAACGCCAAACTGCGAGAGAGGCCAACTGCCGCTCCGACAAATCGCGGGTACGCGCCTCGCGTCCTTTTTCGGCGATCATCCGAAGAGCTGCCACGGCAATGTCGCGCGCAGCATCGGCATCAACTGTCGCCAGAAGCTTCGCAGTCCGGCCATCTCCGGCAACCGACACGCTCCACTGGATGCCCGCATCAGCTCGCACCGCCTCAAGCCTTACATCGGCCCCCACGGTATCCATGCCCAACTGCCCGCCGCCATCGACAACCACCGACACCTTCGGTCCAAGCCTTCCTGTCAGCCCAGCCTCTTCAATCGCCGCCCTGAGCCGCTCGGCCACCGGGCGCGGATCGGCAATCTCTTGCGGATCGATCCCCGCCAGCGGCCCCGTCTCGACGGGCATACCGGTGCGCATCGCAATACCAAACGCATCCACCTCAGCCGCCAGCATCCGGGCGCTTTCCGCGCTCAGTCCGCGGATCTGCAGGCTGCCGCGCGCGGTCACTTCCATGATGCCGTTGCCGTGGCGCAGGGCGGATTCGCCTAATCGGATCAGCAAGTTTGGCGCAAGTCCTCCAGTGACCGGGTTGAGCCGCACCAAAAGCCCGTCGCCGGTCTGCATCGGAGCGCTGAGGGCAGGGCAGGCACCGCGACGCGAAAAGGCATTCATGCCGTCACTCCGTTTGCCTGGGCCTCGGCGATCAAGGCCGCGAGATCGTCGTCGATGGAATTCCTGAGCGGATGCCAGAGGCCGCGCCGCCGCGCGGCGAGGAAGCGCTCGGCGATGACTTTCGCCGCCGCCGGGTTCTCGCGCAACAGGAAGGCGCGGACGTCCGGGTCGCCGACATAGGCGTCATGCACGGCTTCGATCAGCGCACCTGATATGGCATGGGTGGTCTCGGCGAAGCCGACCAGGCGATCGACCGTTTCGGCGAATTCCGAGGCGCCGCGCGGGCCGTGGCGCATCTGGCCCGCGATGAAGCGCGGGTTGACGACGCGCGCCCGCACCACGCGCGAAACCGCTTCGCCGACCGAGCGCGGCTTCGGCTTCTGCGGGTCGGTGGTGTCGAGCACAATAACGTCGGCGTTCCGGCCAAGTGCTGCAAGTGCGGCCGAAAAGCCGCCAATGAAGGCGACATCGGCCGAGCCTTCAAGGATATCGCGGCCCGGATCGTCGCCGGTGTGAACCAGAAGGTCGGCCTCGGCGACCCGGCCTTCGAAGGCGCCGGGCGCGGCAATCGCTTCGCCGTCGGCGCCGCCATAGGCGTGCGAGGTGGCCTCCAGATACGCGCGGCCGATCTCCTTGCGCGCGTCCCATTCGCCGCGCGAGAGCAGATCCTCGACGCCGGCGCCATAGGTGCCGGGCGACGTGCCGAAAATGCGCGGGGCGATCTTGCCATGAGCGCGTGTCGCCGCGGCGAGTGGGTTCTCCGTATCGTCCTCGTCGCGGCTGGCGACGGCGTTTGCGGCGCCGTCGATCAGCGCGATCTGTGTCGGGAACATGTCGCGGAACAGGCCGGAGATGCGCCAGGTGACGTCGACGCGCGGACGGCCGAGCGCGGCCGGCGGCAGCACCTCGATGCCGGTGACGCGGCCGGTCGCGGCATCCCATTGCGGGCGGCAGCCCATCAGCGCCAGGCCTTGCGCGATCTCCTCGCCGCCAGTGCGCAATGAGGCCGAGCCCCAGAGGTCGATGACCAGCGAGCGCGGCCAATCGCCATGGCTCTGCATGTAGCTGCGCACCACTTCCTCCGCCGCCGCTTGGCCAAGGTCATAGGCGGTCGGCGTCGGCATGGTGCGCGGATCGGAGGTGAAGAGGTTACGGCCGGTGGGCAGCACGTCGGAACGGCCGCGCGCCGGCGCGCCGGCGGGACCCGCCTTGATGTGGTGGCCGTCCAGCGCGGCGAGCAGGTTGGCTTTTTCGGCCGCCGCGCTTTGCCGGCGCAGCGGGTCGGCTTCGTCTTCCGGTGCACGGCCATAGACATGCAGCCCGTCCTTGACGGCGAAATCCTTGAGGTCGCAGAGCCAGGCATCGATGCGGCGCAGCGCTTCATCGGGCTGGTCGGTCCTGGCTACGCCGGCTTCCGAGGCAAGCCCGGTCTTCCGTGCCGTCTCGACGATCAGCTTTGCCAGGCGGTCGCGGCGGCGGCGATCGAGCCCGTCGGCCTGGGCATATTCGTCGACCAGCCGCTCGAGCTTCTGTTGCGCCTCGTCGAGGCCGGCGCCGGTCAGCGGCGGCGGCAGGTGACCAAGTGTGACGGCTGAGATCCGGCGCTTGGCCTGTGCGGCTTCGCCGGGATTGGAGACGATGAAGGGATAGATGACCGGCAGCGAGCCGGTGACGATCTCGGGAAAACAATTGTCGGAGAGCGCGACGGTCTTGCCCGGCAGCCATTCCAGAGTGCCGTGCGCGCCGACGTGGACGATGGCATGGACGCCGAGCGATTTCTGCAGCCAGAGCCCGAAGGCGAGCAACTCGTGGCGGGGAGGCAGGGTAGGGTCGTGGTAGTCGGCGCGGCGGTCGGCCGAGCGGCCGCGGTCGGGGGCCAGTGCCACGGTGACGTTGCTGAAGGTGGCGGCGCGGAAGGGGAAGTGTCGCGGGGCGGCAGCCTTCAAAGGCAGGCGTTCCGTCGCCCCCCTCTCTGTCCTGCCGGACATCTCCCCCTCAAGGGGGGAGATTATTCCTTGCGCTCGGCTTTCCCCAATTTTCGGCCTAGCAAGGGGAGAGCCGGCGGCGGAGCTGCCAATCTCCCCCCCTGAGGGGGAGATGTCCGACAGGACAGAGAGGGGGGCCTCGCGTAGCCCTATCTGGTCTTCCGCGCTGCCCCAGGCAGCCCTGACTGCATCACGCGCGCCTTCCGGCAGTTCCGCGGACAAGCGCAGGTAGTCTTCTGAGCTTAACCCTTGCCCATCAGCCTCCAGCGCATCCAGCAACGCCCGCGGCGATTGCGGAATCCCTTCAACCGCATAGCCCTGTTCCTTCAGGTCATGCAGCATCGCAAGCACACTGGAGGGCACATCAAGCCCGACCGCATAGCCGGTCCGCCCTGGCGCGCTCGGATAGTCGGGGATCAGGATCGCCAGCTTGCGCTCGGCCCGCTTGGTCCTCTGCAGGCGGATAAACGCCGCGATCCGCTTGGCGACCTGCGCCACGCGGTCCATTTCCGGCCGGTTGGCAAAGGCGCGAAAGGCCAGCGCCGGATCGGTCTCGATCTCGCCCTTGAAGGAGATGGCGCCGGCCAGGATGCGGCCGTCGAGCTCGGGCAGGACGACATGCATGGCAAGATCGGCGGGCGCCAGGCCACGCTGGTTGTTCTCCCAGACCTCGCGGCGCGTCGTGGCGACGATGACCTGAAAGACGGGCACGCCGGCGCGGTCGAACAGAGTCTCCGCGCCGGGCTCCGCGCCTGAGGCGAACGCGGTGGCGGTAATGATGACGGCGGGGCTCAGAGAGCCGAGGGCGGTTTCGACGAAGGCGAGCGATGCCGGGTCCTTGAGGCTTGAGACGAAGATCGGCACGGGGGTGAGACCTTGCGTCCGCAGGGCGTCGGCGAGCGCGTCTACAGGCGCGACATCAGCAGCCAGCAGCATCGAGCGGTAGAAGAGGATGGGGACGACGGCGAAATTGTCGACGTCGAGTTCCGTCGCCCCTCCGGGCGAAGGATCGCCGACCTCTGAAGAGTTCGGCTTCTCAACGACACCAACTTCCGGCTGATAATACCCAGCCTTCGGCACGCTCACCGGCTCGGCAACCGCCGCATTCGATCCCGCAAGCCCTGCCAGCCTTTGCACCAGTGCCGCCATGTTCGCCGGACCGCCTTCGCGGAAATAGCCCAGCAGGGCGTCCAACTCCGCACGCGGCAGGGTCGAGGCTTCGATCAGCCGCTGGTCCTCGTCATGGCTTTCGCCGGGCAGCAGCGCCAGCTTGATGCCGCGCTCGCGCGCCACCGCGGCGAGCTGGTCGCAACCATAGCGCCACCAGTCATAGCCGCCGAGGATGCGGACGAGGACGACCCTGGCGTGGCGGGCGACGCTGTCGACCCAGAGATCGACCGACATCGGGTGGCGGAGATCGCGCAAAGCTGCCAGCCGCATCGAGGGCAGCCGCGCGGCATCGGCCTTCCAAGCAGCGGCCAAGCCGGCGAGATCGCTGTCGGTGAAGGACAGCGCCACGACATCCGCAGGCGTCTGCCTGAGGTCGATCGGCTCGGCGAGATCGTCGAGCGAAGCGGATGAGGTGGCGAGGATGTGCATCGCAGTCTGGATTTCCCTCAGCCGGCGAGGATACGCTCGATCGCCGGGCGGTTCAGCCCCTTGAGGCCGATGACGACGAGCCGTGAGCGGCGGTCGTCCTCGGCCGTCCAGGCGCGGTCGTAATAGTGATTGACGCGCGGGCCGACCGCCTGGAGCAGGAGCCGCATCGGCTTGCCGCCAACCTCGACGAAGCCTTTGACGCGCAGCACGTTTTCCTGCTCTGCCGCAAGGGCGACGCGCTTGGCCAGCTCGTCCGGGTTGGCGATCGACGGGATGTCGATGACGAAGGAATCGAAATCGTCATGCTCATGGTCGAGCTCGTCGTCGTGATGGGTCCTGCGGTTCTCGATATCGTCCTCGACGGCGAGGCCGAGGCCGAGCAGCACGGACGGGTCCACCTTGCCCTGCGCGGTCGGCACGACCTTCACGGCGCGCGCCACGTGCTCGCCGATGACGGCGTTGGCGCGCTGAGAGCCCGCCGCATCCATCAGGTCGCTCTTGGACAGGATGATCAGGTCGGCACAGGCGATCTGGTCCTCGAACACCTCTTCGACGGGATCGTCATGGTCGAGTGAGTCGTCGGCGGCGCGCTGCGCCTGGAGGGCATCCATGTCGGAGGCGACGCGGCCGTCGGCCAGCGCCGGGCCATCGACCACGGCAACGACGCCGTCAACCGTCACGCGGCTCTTCACCGTCGGCCATTGGAAGGCTTGCACCAGCGGCTTCGGCAGAGCGAGACCGGAGGTCTCGATCAGGATGTGGTCGACTTTGGGCGTACGGGACAGGATCTGGTCCAGCGCCGGCACGAAATCGTCGGCGACGGTGCAGCAAATGCAGCCATTGGCGAGCTCGACGATGTTTTCCTCCGGGCAGGTGTCGACGCCGCAGCCCTTCAGGATCTCGCCGTCGATGCCGACATCGCCGAACTCGTTGACGATGATCGCCAGCCGCTTGCCCTTGGCGTTCTCGAGCAGGTTGCGGATCAGCGTCGTCTTGCCGGCGCCGAGGAAACCGGTGACGACGGTGCAGGGCACGCGGGAAACGGAAGCTGTCATGGTCAGTCCTTCAGCATGTCGAGGGGAGGGATGCGGGCAACCAGGCCGCGCTTGAGGGAATCGGGCCGGCCGCGCCAGGGGATCAGGCCGTCGGTCGACCTGGCGAAGAGCTTTGCGCCGGCGACCAAGTCGGCGCCGCTGGTCGTCTCCAGATCGCCGAAGACGTAGCTCCAGCAGCCGTCGCGCAGCAGCGCAGCGCTCAGCCGGCGCTTGCAATTGCCGAGGCATTCGACGGTGCGGATGCGGATGTTTTCGCCCGATACGGCGCGGCGCGCGTCTTCGGCCAGCAACGCGCCGGCGCGCGGATGCGCGTCCGAGCCGGTCTCGTCGCGGCAGGATGAGCAGACGATGACGGTCACGCCGCCCAACGCGTCGGGCTCGGACGAAATGTCCGCGATGTTTGCCGGGAAACTGCCGTTTCGATCCAAAACCAGGCTCCTTGCCCGGAAAACCCGCCGGGCATTCGGATACTTAAAGTCTCAGACGGCAGGTCTCCTGGCTCGCGGGTCGTCGCCTTGAATGCCGCCTTCCCGGGAACATCCCAGTGGTTTTCGGCCGGGGCTCGTCGCTCACAGTTGCGGGGACAGCCGCGGATTTGGGTTTTGGCCCGCACCGCATTCCCTCTTGGCTCCTCCCTTTGCCGGGAGAAGACCGTCTGCGGCGGATTTAGGCTTACGGCTGGGCGCCTGTCAACGCGCGGCTACGACACCGCGATGTCGGCCAGCGCCGGCCCGAGGTCGCCGGCCGGCGTCACTTCGATCGCCTCCAGGCCGAGCCAGCCCTGCATCTGCTTCAGCTCCTCGAAGAGTTGGGCTGCCGTCCCCGGTGGCGCGTCGGGCTCGGCATAGGCAGCGTGGACGCGCAGCACGCTGGCCGGGCGATCGGCGCGCAGATCGACGCGGGCGACGATGCGGTCGCCTAGCAGGAAGGGAAGCACATAGTAGCCGTATTGGCGCTTTTCGGCCGGCGTGTAGATCTCGATGCGGTAGCGGAAATTGAAGAGCTTTTCGGTGCGCGTGCGCTCGAAGACCACGGGATCGAAAGGGGCGAGCAGGGCGCGCGCCTCAATCCGGCGCGGGATTCGCGCGTCCTTGTGAAGATAGGCGGTCTTGTCCCAGCCTTCGACCTTCACCGGCTGCAATTCGCCGGTTTCGACCAGTTCCTCGATGCGATCCTTGGTGTCGCCGGGCGCCAGCCGGAAATAGTCGCGCAGGTCGCCATAGGTGGCGATGCCGTGGGCGCGGGCCGAGATACGCAGCAATTCGCGATGCGCCTCCTCGACCGAGGGCACCGGCAGGTCGAGCACGGCCTGCGGCAAAACGCGCTCTGGCAGGTCGTAATAGCGTTCGAAGCCGCGCCGGTAGGCGGTGGTGATGCGCCCGGCCCAGAACAGCCATTCGAAAGCGTGCTTGGCCTCGCTCCAGCCCCACCAGCCGCCATTGCCCTTGTGACCCTCGATATCGGAGGCGGCGATCGGCCCGCGATCGGCGACCTCTCTATAGATCTCGTCGATCATTTCCTTGCGCTCACGGCCCCATTTGGCCAGGCCGAGATACATCTCCTCGCCCTCCTCGGCGCGCTGCATGCGCCAGCGCAGCAAAGGGTAGGTCTCGACAGGCAGGAACGACGCCTCATGCGCCCAATACTCGAAGACCGCGCGCTTGCGGGTGACCGCGGCGTTGTCGAGCAGCGCCAGCGGATAGGGGCCGAGGCGCGAATAAAGTGGCATGTAATGCGCGCGCACCACCGCGCTTACGGAATCGATCTGCAACAGGCCCGTTCGCGAAAGCACGCGCGCAAGGTGACGGCGATCCGGAACTCCGGCGGGGCGAGGGTCGTTGAACCCCTGTGCTCCAAGAGCAATGCGCCTGGCCATGGCGAGCGAGAGTTTCTCCTTCATCAAGCTGTCCTTGCCCCGATCGTCCGTTGGATTTTTAGCCGGTGATTCCGGCCATGCTAGCAGGCAAATGGCGGGAGATATGTCAGGAGATAAAAGTGGAGTAAAAAATGAAGGAAATCAAACAGGAGCGGATCGGACCAGTTTCTTCCGATATGGCGTCCAGGGCCGCGATTTGAACAAGGTTTGACTTGCGTCACCGAAACCGCTGCGCTAACCCTCGCCGCGTTGCAGCATGGGCTCCCTTAAAACGGTTCAGCGGTTAAACTGTCACGCTTCCGCATTAGAGTTCGTTGCTGTAATCAAAGTGAACTGCCCCGCCGAAGGAAAGCCGCCGCATGAGCGCACTCCTGAGTTCATATCTGCCTATCGTGCTGTTCATCGCCGTGGCGATGATCGTTGGTCTGGCGCTCATCATCGCCCCCTTCCTTGTGGCCTACCGCAATCCCGATCCGGAAAAGCTTTCCGCCTACGAATGCGGGTTCAACTCGTTCGACGACGCCCGCATGAAGTTCGACATCCGCTTCTACCTGGTGTCGATCCTGTTCATCATCTTCGATCTCGAGGTCGCCTTCCTGTTCCCATGGGCGGTGTCCTTCTCGAAGCTCGGCATGCTCGGCTTCTGGTCGATGATGGTGTTTCTGGCGGTGCTGACCATCGGCTTTGCCTATGAATGGAAAAAAGGAGCGCTGGAATGGGATTGAACGACAGTTCAGGCACCCTCGTCGCGCCGAAGCCCAAGGGCATCATCGACCCCAACACCGGCAGGCCGGTGGGGGAGGACGATCCCTTCTTCCTGCAGATCAATGATGAACTGGCCGACAAGGGCTTCCTTGTCACCTCGACCGAAGCGCTGATCACCTGGGCGCGCAGCGGCTCGCTGATGTTCATGACCTTCGGCCTCGCCTGCTGCGCGGTCGAGATGATCCACACCTCGATGCCGCGCTATGACTCGGAGCGTTTCGGCGTTGCGCCGCGCGCGTCTCCGCGCCAGTCCGACATCATGATCGTCGCCGGCACGCTGACCAACAAGATGGCGCCGGCACTGCGCAAGGTCTACGACCAGATGCCGGAGCCGCGCTACGTCATCTCGATGGGCTCCTGCGCCAATGGCGGCGGCTACTACCACTATTCCTATTCGGTGGTGCGCGGCTGCGACCGCGTCGTGCCGGTCGACATCTATGTGCCCGGCTGTCCGCCTAGCGCCGAAGCGCTGCTCTACGGGATTCTCCTTCTGCAGAAGAAGATCCGCCGCACCGGCACGATCGAACGGTGAGCCGATGACCCTGGCGTTGAACGAACTCTCCACCTATCTCGGCGAGAAGCTCTCCGGCCGCATCGGCGAAGCCGTGCTTGCCTATGGCGAACTGACCGTTTCCGTCGAGCCGGGCAATCTGATTGAGGTAGCGACCTTCCTGCGCGACGATGCGCGCTGCCAGTTCATCTCGATCATCGACATTTGCGGCGCCGACTATCCCTCTCGCGCCAAGCGTTTCGACGTCGTCTATCACCTTCTTTCGCCGAAGCAGAATGTGCGCATCCGCCTCAAGGTCCAGGCCGACGAGGAAACGCTGGTGCCGTCGCTGACCGCCGTCTATCCCGGCGCCGACTGGTACGAGCGCGAGACCTACGATCTCTACGGCGTGCTGTTCAGCGGCCATCCAGATCTGCGCCGCATCCTCACCGATTACGGCTTCGAGGGACACCCGCTGCGCAAGGATTTCCCGCTGACCGGCTTCGTCGAGGTTCGCTACGACGACGAAGCGAAGCGCGTGATCTACGAGCCGGTCGAGCTCAAGCAGGAATTCCGCAATTTCGATTTTCTCTCGCCCTGGGAAGGCACCGACTATGTGCTGCCCGGCGATGAGAAGGCGAAGGCAAACTGAGGCGCCACGATGGCTGAAACCTCCGTCCGTAATTTTAACATTAACTTTGGACCTCAACACCCTGCAGCGCACGGTGTTTTGAGATTGGTTCTCGAACTGGACGGCGAAGTTGTTGATCGCGTCGATCCGCATATCGGGCTCCTGCATCGCGGCACCGAGAAGCTGATCGAGGCCAAGACCTATCTGCAGGCCGTGCCCTATCTCGACCGGCTCGACTATTGCGCGCCGATGAACCAGGAGCATGCCTTCGCATTGGCCGCGGAGCGCCTGCTCGGCATCGAGGTGCCGAAGCGCGGGCAGCTGATCCGCGTCCTCTATTCCGAGATGGGCCGCATCATGTCGCACATCCTCAATGTGACGACGCAGGCGATGGACGTTGGCGCGCTGACGCCGCCGCTGTGGGGCTTCGTCGAGCGCGAAAAGCTGATGGTGTTCTATGAGCGCGCCAGCGGTTCGCGCATGCATGCAGCCTATTTCCGGCCGGGCGGCGTGCACCAGGATCTGCCGCAGAAGCTGGTCGAGGACATCGGCAAGTGGATCGACCCGTTCCTGAAGTCGATCGACGACCTCGATGCGCTTTTGACCGGCAACCGCATCTTCAAGCAGCGCAATGTCGATATCGGCACGGTGTCGCTGGCCGACGCCTGGGCCTGGGGTTTTTCGGGCGTGATGGTGCGCGGCTCCGGCGCCGCCTGGGATCTGCGCAAATCGCAGCCTTATGAATGCTATTCCGAGATGGATTTCGACATCCCGATCGGCAAGAACGGCGACTGCTACGACCGTTATCTGGTGCGCATGGAAGAGATGCGCCAGTCGGCCAAGATCATGCGGCAGTGCGTCGATTTGCTGCTCGGCAAGGAGAGCGCAGGCCCGGTGTCGAACCTCGACGGCAAGGTCGTGCCGCCAAAGCGCGCGGCGATGAAGCGCTCGATGGAAGCGCTTATCCACCACTTCAAGCTCTATACCGAGGGCTATCGCGTGCCGGCCGGCGAGGTCTATGCGGCCGTCGAGGCGCCCAAGGGCGAATTCGGCGTCTATCTGGTCTCCGACGGCACCAACAAACCCTATCGCTGCAAGCTGCGCGCGCCCGGTTTCGCGCATCTGCAAGCCATGGATTTCCTGTGCCGCGGCCACATGCTGGCCGACGTCACCGCCGTGCTTGGCTCTCTCGACATCGTGTTTGGTGAGGTCGATCGCTAAAATGTCAGTTCGTCGTCTCGCAGATGCCAGCGTCCAGCCAGCCACCTTCGCCTTCAACGAGGCGAACGCGGCGGCAGCGCAGCAGTGGATCGCCAAATACCCGAGGGGGCGCGAACAGTCGGCCATTATCCCGCTGCTGATGATCGCGCAGGAGCAGGAAGGCTGGGTCACCAAGGCGGCGATCGAGACGATTTCGGACATGCTCGGCATGCCGCGCATCCGTGGTCTCGAGGTCGCGACCTTCTACACGCAGTACCAGCTCAATCCGGTCGGCACGCGCGCGCATATCCAGGTCTGCGGCACCACGCCCTGCATGCTGCGCGGCTCGGAAGCGCTGATGGATGTGTGCCGCTCGAAGATCCATCACGACCAGTTCCACACCAACGACAAGGGCACGCTGTCGTGGGAGGAGGTCGAATGCCTCGGCGCCTGCGTCAACGCGCCGATGGTCATGATTTTCAAGGACACTTTCGAGGACCTGACGCCTGAGCGGCTGGCCGAGATCATCGATCTCTACGACGCCGGCAAGGGCGCCGAAGTCAAGCCGGGGCCGCAGAACGGCCGCCACGGCTCCGAGCCGGCCGATGGTTTGAAGACGCTTACCAGCGAAAAGGCGATCCTGAAGTCGACGCGCGACAAGGAAGCCAATGCTGCCGCGAAGGCTGCCAAGGACGCCGCCGCGGCACCGGCTGCTGCCCCTGCCGCCGTCGTCTCGCAGGCCGCTCCCGCCGCGGCCCCGGCTCCCGCTGCTCCGGCCGCCTCGGGCCCGGTTGCGCCGTCCAAATCCAGCAAGCCGAAGACCGATGCGCCCGAGACCAGCCCGGCCTTGGCGACGCCGTCGCCGGTCAAGGTTGCTCCGGCCACCGAGAAGGCGGCCAGTGTCAGGGCGCCGCGCCATTCGGCCGCCAATGCCAATCAGGCTTCCCCGGAAGTGGAGGCCGTTTCCAAGCCGCGCAGCGGGCCCAAGAACAAGGCAGAGCCGGCTGCCGCCTTCAAGGCGCCGGAAACCAAGCAGCCGGTCGCCAAGACGGAAAAACCTTCGCTGGAGGACAAGAACCGGCCGGCCGGCATCGAGCGTCCGGCGACGGTCGACGACCTCAAGCTGATCTCCGGCGTCGGTCCGAAGATCGAAGCGACCCTGCATTCGCTGGGCATCTACACTTTCGCTCAGGTCGCCGCCTGGAAGAAGGCCGAGCGCGAATGGGTCGACGGCTATCTGAATTTCCGCGGCCGCATCGAGCGCGACGACTGGGTGAAGCAGGCCAAGGCGCTCGCCAAGGGCGGCGTCGCCGAATACATCCGCGTCTTCGGCAAGAAGCCGGTCTGAGGGACGAAAAATGCTTCAGGACAAAGACCGCATCTTCACCAACATCTACGGCCTGTTCGACAAGTCGCTGGCCGGCGCGCAGTCGCGCGGCATCTGGGACGATACGCCCGGCCTCATCGCCAAGGGCCGCGACTGGATCGTCAACGAGATGAAGGCGTCCGGCCTGCGTGGCCGCGGCGGCGCCGGCTTCCCGACCGGTCTGAAGTGGTCGTTCATGCCCAAGCAGAGCGACGGCCGTCCGAGCTATCTGGTCATCAATGCCGACGAATCGGAGCCCGGCACCTGCAAGGACCGCGACATCCTGCGCAACGATCCCCACACGCTGGTCGAAGGCGCGCTGGTCGCCGGCTTCGCCATGGGCGCGGTCGCGGCCTACATCTATGTGCGCGGCGAGTTCATCCGCGAGCGCGAGGCGCTGCAGCGGGCGATCGACGAGGCTTACGCGGCCAAGCTGATCGGCAAGAACAACACGTCAGGCTACGACTTCGACGTCTATATGCACCACGGCGCCGGCGCCTATATCTGCGGCGAGGAGACGGCGCTGCTCGAAAGCCTGGAAGGCAAGAAGGGCCAGCCGCGGCTGAAGCCGCCATTCCCGGCCAATGTCGGCCTCTATGGCTGTCCGACCACCGTCAACAATGTCGAATCGATCGCGGTGGCGCCGACCATCCTGCGCCGGGGCGCGGCCTGGTTCTCGTCCTTCGGCCGGCCGAACAATGCCGGCACCAAGCTGTTCTGCGTCTCCGGCCACGTCAACAACCCGTGCACCTTCGAAGAGGCGATGTCGATCCCGTTCCGGGAACTGATCGAGACGCATTGCGGCGGCATCCGCGGCGGCTGGGACAATCTGCTCGCGGTCATTCCGGGCGGCGCTTCGGTGCCGCTGGTGCCGGCCGAGCAGATCATGGACGCGCCGATGGATTTCGACGCGCTTCGCGATCTCAAATCCGGCCTCGGCACAGCGGCCGTCATCGTCATGGACAAGTCGACGGATGTCGTGAAAGCGATCGCCAGGCTGTCGTACTTCTACAAGCATGAAAGCTGCGGCCAGTGCACGCCGTGCCGCGAAGGCACCGGCTGGATGTGGCGGGTGATGGAGCGGCTGGTGCGCGGCGAAGCGCAGAAGCGCGAGATCGACATGCTGCTCGATGTCACCAAGCAGGTCGAAGGCCACACGATCTGCGCGCTGGGCGACGCGGCGGCCTGGCCGATCCAGGGCCTGATGCGGCATTTCCGCGGCGAGGTGGAACGCCGCATCGACGAGTTTTCGCGCAACGCGCACCGGGTCGAGCCGGTGATGGTGGCGGCGGAATAAGACTTCGAAATACGGGCGCAAGCCCGAGACGCAAAGCAGGGGCGGGGCATACGAAGAAACGACCAGGAGAACTCTATGGCGCCGTATTCGATACCCTATCCGTTCATGCCTGATTTGGACCAATTCGAGAAGATGAACCAGGACCTGACCAAGATGATGCCGAAGGAGATGGCCAGCGCCGTCAACCTTCTGGCGCATCCGATCGCGGGCGCGGCGGCGATGTCGGCGCTCGGCATCGGTTTTGCCAACCATGCCGTCGGCATGTGGATGGGCGCCTTCACCGGCGCGCTGGAAGCTTCGCAGCGCATGTTCCAGCCGTTCCTCGACGACCTCGAGGCGCAGAGCGAAGCGGCCGCCAACGCGTCCAAGGCGCGCAAGGCGACCGAGACGCTGATCGCCGAGGCGCAGACCTTTGCCAGGGACGTGACCGATATCGCGGTGAACGCGACCGAGAAGGCTCTCGACACGACCGGGGCCGATATTGTCGCCCAGCCGGCAGCGGCCGCATTGATGCCCGAGGATTTCAGGCAGCCGAAAGCCGTCGACAAGCCGGCGAAGCCGTCGGACCTGAAGGCGATTTCGGGTGTCGGACCGAAACTGGAGAAGGTGCTCAACGGTCTCGGCATCTGGACCTATGAGCAGATCGCGGCCTGGACGTCGCAAGAGATCGCCTGGGTGGAAGATTATCTGTCGCTTGCCGGCCGCATAGGCCGCGACGACTGGACTGCGCAGGCGGCGGCGCTCGCCGCGAAGTGATTTGAAAAGCCGGGCGCGGCGCAAGCCGCGCCCGGAAGATAGATTGCGGACATCCGCAGAGGTTTGAGGCGAATGGCAAAGCTAAAGGTCGACGGGAAAGAGATCACGGTACCCGACCATTACACGCTGCTGCAGGCGGCCGAGGACGCCGGCGCGGAAGTGCCGCGCTTCTGCTTCCATGAGCGGCTGTCCATCGCCGGCAATTGCCGCATGTGCCTGATCGAGGTGAAGGGCGGCCCGCCTAAGCCGCAGGCGTCTTGCGCCATGGGCGTGCGCGACCTGCGCCCCGGCCCGAATGGCGAGCCGCCGGAAATCTTCACCAACACGCCGATGGTCAAGAAGGCCCGCGAAGGCGTGATGGAGTTCCTGCTGATCAACCATCCTCTCGATTGCCCGATCTGCGATCAGGGCGGCGAGTGCGACCTGCAGGACCAGGCGATGGCGTTCGGCGTCGATTCCTCGCGCTATCACGAGAACAAGCGCGCGGTCGAAGACAAGTATATCGGCCCGCTGGTCAAGACGGTGATGAACCGCTGCATCCACTGCACGCGCTGCGTCCGCTTCACCACCGAAGTCGCCGGCATTTCCGAGCTCGGCCTGATCGGCCGCGGCGAGGATGCCGAGATCACCACCTATCTCGAACAGGCGATGACGTCGGAGCTGCAGGGCAATGTCATCGATCTGTGCCCGGTCGGCGCGCTGACCTCCAAGCCGTTCGCTTTCCAGGCGCGGCCGTGGGAGCTGACCAAGACGGAATCGATCGACGTCATGGATGCTGTCGGCTCGGCGATCCGCGTCGATTCCAGAGGTCGCGAAGTGATGCGCATTCTGCCGCGCGTCAACGAGGCGGTGAACGAGGAGTGGATCTCCGACAAGACCCGCTTCATCTGGGACGGCCTGCGCACGCAGCGCCTCGACCGCCCCTATGTGCGCAAGGACGGCAAGCTCGCGCCGGCAAGCTGGGCGGAAGCCTTCGCGGCGATCAAGGATGAGGTGTCGAAGACCGCGCCCGAGCGGATCGGCGCCATTGCCGGCGATCTCGCGGCGGTCGAGGAAATCTACGCGCTGAAGCTTCTGATGAGCGCTCTCGGCTCGAAGAACATCGACTGCCGCCAGGATGGCGCCGCGCTCGATCCGTCACTCGGCCGCGCCAGCTACATCTTCAACCCCACCATCGAAGGCATCGAGCAGGCCGACGCTGTGTTGATCATCGGCGCCAATCCGCGCTTCGAGGCCTCGGTGCTCAACGCTCGCATCCGCAAGCGCTGGCGCGTCGGCAACCTGCCGGTCGGCGTGATCGGCGAGATCGGCGACACACGCTACGACTATGAACTGATCGGCGCCGGCCCGGAATCGCTCAAGGATATCGCTGACGGCAACGGCAAGTTCTTCGAGGTGCTGAGCAAGGCCACGCATCCGCTGATCATCGTCGGCCAGGGCGCGCTGGCGCGTACGGATGGTGCTGCGGTGCTCGGCCAGGCGGCCAGGCTCGCGGCCGCCGTCAACGCGGTCACGGCCGAGTGGAACGGCTTTGCGGTGCTGCACAATGCGGCGGCGCGTGTCGGCGGCCTCGATATCGGCTTCGTGCCGGGCGAGGGCGGCAAGAGCGTTGCCGGCATGCTGGGCGACACCGACGTGCTCTTCCTGCTCGGCGCCGACGAGATCGACATGGCCAGGACCGGCGGCGCGTTTGTCGTCTATATCGGCACGCATGGCGATGCCGGCGCGCATCGCGCCAACGTCATCCTGCCGGCCGCCGCCTACACCGAAAAGTCCGGCACCTATGTGAACACGGAAGGCCGTGTGCAGCAGACCAATCGCGCCGGTTTCGCTCCTGGCGAGGCGCGCGAGGACTGGGCGATCCTGCGGGCGCTGTCGGACGTGCTCGGCAAGAAGCTGCCTTTCGATTCGCTGGCGCAGCTGCGCGCCAAGCTCTATGGCGAATTCCCGCATCTCGCCCGCATCGACCAGGTGCAGGCCGGCAGCGCCAACGATGTCGCCAGGGTGGCGAAGCTCGGCGGCCGTTTGAACAAGGGCACCTTCACCTTGTCGGTGAAGGACTTCTACCTGACCAACCCGATCGCGCGGGCGTCGGCCGTGATGGCTGAATGCTCGGCGCTGGCCAAGAGCGGCTTCAAGCAGGCGGCGGAATAAGCATGGATACTTTCCTCTCGATTTACGTGCTGCCGGCGCTGCTGATCCTTCTGAAGTCGGTCGTGCTGATCGTCGTGCTTCTGATCGGCGTCGCCTATCTGCTCTATGCCGACCGCAAGATCTGGGCGGCGGTGCAATTGCGTCGCGGGCCGAACGTCGTCGGTCCGTGGGGTACGCTGCAGGCCTTCGCCGACCTTTTGAAATTCGTCTTCAAGGAGCCGGTGATCCCGTCGGGCGCCAACAAGGGCGTGTTCCTTCTGGCGCCGCTGGTGTCGGCGGTGCTGGCGATCTCGGCCTGGGCGGTCATTCCGGTCAATGACGGCTGGGCGATCGCCAACATCAATGTCGGCATCCTCTATGTCTTCGCCATCTCCTCGCTCGAGGTCTATGGCGTGATCATGGGCGGTTGGGCGTCCAACTCGAAATACCCGTTCCTCGGCGCGCTGCGCTCGGCCGCGCAGATGGTGTCCTACGAAGTCTCGATCGGCTTCGTCATCGTCACGGTGCTGCTTTGCGTCGGCTCGCTCAACCTCTCCGATATCGTCATCTCGCAGCAGGACGGGCTCGGCACGCGGCTCGGCCTGCCCAACACCTTCCTCGACTGGCATTGGCTGTCGCTGCTGCCGATGTTCGTGGTGTTCTTCATCTCCGCGCTCGCCGAGACAAACCGCCCACCGTTCGACCTGGTGGAGGCGGAATCGGAACTCGTCGCCGGCCACATGGTTGAATATTCGTCGACGCCGTTTCTGCTCTTCTTCCTCGGCGAGTATGTCGCCGTCGTCCTGATGTGCGCGCTGGCGACCATCCTGTTCCTCGGCGGCTGGCTGCCGCCGTTCAATTTCGCGCCCTTCACCTGGATACCGGGTGTGATCTGGTTCGTGCTGAAGATCTGCCTGATGTTCTTCATGTTCTCGATGGTGAAGGCTTTCGTGCCGCGCTACCGCTACGACCAGCTGATGCGGCTGGGCTGGAAGGTGTTCCTGCCGATTTCGCTGTTCATGGTCGTGGCCACCGCGGCCTTCCTCAAGATCACGGGGTTTGCGTGATGTCCGCTCTGGCCCAGGCCGCAAAGTCGCTGCTGCTGAAGGATTTCGTCAGCGCCTTCTTCCTGTCGATGCGCCAGTTCTTCGCGCCGAAGGAAACCATCAACTATCCGCATGAGAAGGGGCCAACCAGTCCCCGCTTCCGCGGCGAGCATGCGCTGCGCCGCTATCCGAACGGCGAGGAACGCTGCATCGCCTGCAAGCTCTGCGAGGCGATCTGCCCGGCGCAGGCGATCACCATCGAGGCCGGCCCGCGTCGCAATGACGGCACGCGCCGCACCGTGCGCTACGACATCGACATGGTGAAGTGCATCTATTGCGGCTTTTGCCAGGAAGCCTGCCCGGTTGACGCCATCGTCGAGGGGCCGAATTTCGAATTCGCGACCGAGACGCGCGAGGAGCTTTACTACAACAAGGAAAAGCTGCTCGCGAACGGCGATCGCTGGGAGCGGGAGCTGGCGCGCAACATCGCGCTGGACTCGCCTTACAGGTGATCAGCGTGCTTCTCCCCGTAGACGGGGAGAAGATGCCGGCAGGCAGATGAGGGACGGCGCCAGCTTCTGGAAACTTGGCGTCAGCCCATCCGGCCCTTCGGGCCACCTTCTCCCCGTAAACGGGGAGAAGGAACAAGAAAGTGGACGGCGCAACGTCGTCCGTCTAAGGAACACGCGGTTTCGAACCGGAGGCGGGTCGGAGTCGAAATTTGGAACCCGGGGGAACCCATGCTGAGTGGACTAGAGGCGGCCTTTTTCTACCTCTTCGCCTTTATCGCCGTGGCGTCGGCCTTCATGGTCATTTCGTCGCGCAACCCCGTGCATTCGGTGCTCTTCCTGATCCTCACCTTCTTCAACGCAGCCGGCCTGTTCATGCTGACCGGCGCCGAGTTCCTGGCGATGATCCTGCTCGTCGTCTATGTCGGCGCGGTGATGGTGCTGTTCCTGTTCGTCGTCATGATGCTCGACGTCGACTTTGCCGAGATGAAGCAGGGCGCCCTGCAATATGCGCCGATCGGCGCGCTGGTCGGGCTGATCCTGGCGGCGGAGCTGATCATCGTGCTCGGCGGCTACACATTCGCGCCGCAGCTGGCCTCGACGGTCGCCAAGGCGACGCCGGATCTCGCCACGCGCTCCAACACGGCCGCACTCGGCGACATCCTCTATACGGACTACCTCTATTATTTCCAGATTTCCGGCCTGGTGCTGCTGGTCGCCATGATCGGCGCCATCGTGCTGACGCTGCGCCACAAGCCAGGCGTCAAGCGGCAGTCGATCGCCGCGCAGGTCGGACGCACGCCGGCGACAGGCATGGAAATCCGCAAGGTCAAAACGGGCGAGGGCATCTGAGATGGTCGTCGGCATTGCACATTACCTGACCGTATCGGCGATCCTGTTCACGCTCGGCGTGTTCGGCATCTTCCTGAACCGCCGCAACATCATCGTCATCCTGATGTCGGTCGAGCTCATCCTGCTCGCGGTCAACATCAATTTCGTCGCGTTCTCGGCGGCGCTGCATGACCTCGTCGGACAGGTGTTCGCCCTGTTCGTGTTGACGGTCGCGGCCGCCGAAGCCGCGATCGGTCTTGCCATTCTTGTCGTCTTCTTCCGCAACCGCGGCTCGATCGCGGTCGAAGACGTGAGCGCGATGAAGGGTTGACGGGAACCATCATGTATCAGGCTATCGTCTTCCTTCCGCTGCTAGGCTTCCTGATTGTCGGCCTGTTCGGCAACTCACTCGGCGCCAAGGCCTCAGAATACATCACCTCCGGCTTCCTGGTGATCGCGGCTATCTTGTCCTGGATCGCCTTCTTCACCGTCGGATTCGGCCATGGCGAGGTGTTCACCGTGCCGGTGCTGCGCTGGATCCAGTCGGGCGGCATCGACGCCTCCTGGGCGCTCAGGATCGACACGCTGACAGTGGTGATGCTGGTTGTCGTCAACACGGTGTCGGCGCTGGTCCACATCTATTCGATCGGCTACATGCACCACGACCCGAACCGGCCGCGCTTCTTCGCCTATCTGTCGCTGTTCACCTTCGCGATGCTGATGCTGGTGACCGCCGACAACCTCATCCAGATGTTTTTCGGCTGGGAAGGCGTCGGTCTCGCTTCCTACCTGCTGATCGGCTTCTGGTACAAGAAGCCGTCGGCCAACGCCGCGGCGATCAAGGCCTTCGTCGTCAACCGCGTCGGCGATTTTGGCTTCGCGCTCGGCATCTTCGGCGTGTTCGTGCTGTTCGGCTCGGTCAATCTGAGCACCGTGTTTGCCAATGCGGCGTCATTCCTGCCGGCCGAAGGCGCGCCTGCCGGCGCCGCCGTGCTCACTTTCCTCGGCCATGCGCTCGACAAGCAGACGGCTCTGACCGTGGTCTGCCTGCTGCTCTTCATGGGCGCCATGGGCAAGTCGGCGCAGGTGCCGCTGCACACCTGGCTGCCGGACGCCATGGAAGGCCCGACGCCGGTCTCGGCGCTCATCCACGCGGCGACCATGGTGACCGCCGGCGTGTTTATGCTGGCCAGGCTTTCGCCGCTGTTCGAGCTGTCGCACTCCGCGCTCACCGTCGTCACCTTCATCGGCGCCTTCACCGCCTTCTTCGCGGCGACCGTCGGTCTCGTCCAGAACGACATCAAACGCGTCATCGCCTATTCGACCTGCTCGCAGCTCGGCTATATGTTCGTGGCGCTCGGCGTCGGCGCCTATGGCGCGGCGATCTTCCATCTGTTCACGCATGCCTTCTTCAAGGCGCTGCTGTTCCTCGGCTCCGGCTCGGTCATCCACGCAGTGTCCGACGAGCAGGACATGCGCAAGATGGGCGGGCTGCGCAAGCTGATCCCGACCACCTACTGGATGATGATCATAGGCACGCTGGCGCTGACCGGCGTCGGCATCCCGGCAACGGTGATCGGCACCGCCGGCTTCTTCTCCAAGGACGCCATCATCGCGACCTCCTTCGCCAGCCACAATGCGGTCGCGGGCTTCGCCTTTATCCTGCTGGTGGTCGCCGCCTGCTTCACCAGCTTCTATTCGTGGCGCCTGATCTTCATGACCTTCCACGGCGAGCCGCGCGCCAGCCACGAAGTCATGCATCATGTCCATGAATCGCCGCCGGTGATGCTGGTGCCGCTCTATGTTCTGGCGGCCGGCGCGCTTTTCGCCGGCATCATCTTCCACGGCGCTTTCATCGGCGAGGGCTATGCCGAATTCTGGAAGGCGTCGCTGTTCACGCTGCCGGACAACCACATCCTGCACGAGATCCACGAACTGCCGCTCTGGGTGGAACTGGCGCCGTTCGTGGCCATGGTGATCGGCCTGCTGGTTGCCTGGAAATTCTATATCCGCTCGCCGGAACTGCCCCGCAGCGTCGCCGCCAACCACCGCCTGCTCTACGCCTTCCTGCTCAACAAGTGGTATTTCGACGAGCTCTACGACTTCCTGTTCGTGCAGCCGGCCAAGCGCCTCGGCAGGTTCCTGTGGAAGACCGGTGACGGCACGATCATCGACGGGCTCGGCCCCGACGGCATCTCGGCGCGCGTCGTCGACGTCACCAACCGCGTCGTCAAGCTGCAGACCGGCTACCTCTACCACTATGCTTTTGCCATGCTGATCGGCGTGGCCGCTCTCGTCACCTGGATGATGCTCTGATGACCGACTGGCCAATTCTCTCGCTGGTCACCTTCCTGCCGCTGGTTGGTGTTCTCTTAATTCTGCCGATCAGCGACGACAGCGAAAACGCGCGCCGCAACATCCGCGGCATCGCGCTTGCGACGACAACTTTCACCTTCCTGGTGTCGCTGTTCATTTGGAAGGGCTTCGACAATTCGCAGACCGGCTTCCAGTTCGTCGAGAAATACGCCTGGCTGGATTCGGGCATTTCCTATCACATGGGCGTCGACGGCATCTCGATGCTGTTCGTCATCCTGACGACCTTCCTGATGCCGCTTTCCATCCTCGCCTCCTGGGAAGCGATCGAGAAGCGGGTCAAGGCCTATATGATCGCCTTCCTGATCCTCGAGACGCTGATGATCGGCGTGTTCTGCGCGCTCGACATCGTGTTGTTCTACGTCTTCTTCGAGGCTGGCCTGATCCCGATGTTCATCATCATCGGCGTGTGGGGCGGCAAGCGGCGCGTCTATGCCTCGTTCAAGTTCTTCCTCTACACGCTCGCCGGTTCGGTGCTGATGCTGCTCGCCATCATGGCGATGTTCTTCCAGTCGGGCACCACGGACATCCCGACACTGCTGACGCATCAGTTCCCGGCCAACATGCAGACCTGGCTGTGGCTGGCCTTCTTCGCGTCCTTCGCGGTGAAGATGCCGATGTGGCCGGTGCACACCTGGCTGCCTGATGCCCACGTCGAGGCACCGACGGCGGGCTCGGTCATCCTAGCCGCTATCCTCTTGAAGATGGGCGGGTACGGCTTCCTGCGCTTCTCGCTGCCGATGTTTCCGGAAGCGTCGGCGATGTTCGCGCCGCTGGTGTTCACGCTCTCCGTCGTCGCCATCATCTACACCTCGCTGGTGGCGCTGATGCAGGAGGACATGAAGAAGCTGATCGCCTATTCGTCGGTCGCCCATATGGGCTTCGTGACCATGGGCATCTTCGCCATGAACCAGGAAGGCGTGCAGGGCGCGATCTTCCAGATGCTCAGCCACGGCCTCGTTTCGGGCGCGCTGTTCCTGTGCGTCGGCGTCATCTATGACCGCATGCATACGCGCGAGATCGACGCCTATGGCGGCCTCGTCAACAACATGCCGAAATACGCCACCGTGTTCATGATCTTCACCATGGCCAATGTCGGCCTGCCGGGCACCAGCGGCTTCATCGGCGAGTTCCTGACCATGCTCGGCGTGTTCAAGGTCAACACCTGGGTGGCGTTCTTCGCCGCGACCGGCGTCATCCTGTCGGCGGCCTATGCGCTCTGGCTCTATCGCCGGGTGATCTTCGGCGCGCTGACCAAGGACAGCCTGAAGAACCTGCTCGATCTTTCGCCGCGCGAGAAGGCGATCATCTACCCGCTGGTGGTGCTGGTCATCTTCTTCGGCGTCTACCCGGCGCCCGTGTTCGATGCGACGGCCCAATCGGTCAAATCGCTCGTCACCAACGTCACCGCATCCATCAATTCCGCGCAGACCGCGGCGGCGAACTGACTGGGGAATAGACCATGACGCCGGACCTTCTCTCCAGCCTTTCGCTCTCGACGCCGGAATTGATCCTCGCCGTCGGTGCGCTGGCGCTCCTGATGATCGGAGCCTATTCGCGCTCCAACAACACTATGACCGTGACCGGCCTGGCGGTCCTTGTGCTGGTGGTGGCCGGACTCTGGCTCGCCTTCTCCGGCCGGCAGGGTGCTGCCTATGCCGGCGCCTTCGTGCAGGATGCCTTCGGCGCCTTCATGAAGATGCTGGCACTGATCGGCTCGGCGGTGACGCTGGTCATGTCGATGCGCTTTGCGCGTCAGGAGCATTTCGACAAGTTCGAGTTCCCGGTGCTTATCCTGCTCTGCACGCTCGGCATGCTTCTGATGATCTCAGCCAACGGCATGATTGGGCTTTATCTCGGGCTCGAGCTGCAATCGCTGGCGATCTATGTGCTGGCGGCGATCAACCGCGACAATTTGCGCTCGACCGAGGCGGGCCTGAAATATTTCGTCCTCGGCGCGCTGTCCTCGGGCATGCTGCTCTACGGCATCAGCCTCGTCTACGGTTACACCGGCAACACCGGCTTCCAGGAGATCGCGACGGCCCTTGGCAGCGGCGAGCGCCAACTCGGCCTTGTCTTCGGCCTGGTGTTCGTGCTCGCCGGCCTCGCCTTCAAGATCTCGGCCGTGCCGTTCCACATGTGGACGCCGGACGTCTATGAAGGCGCGCCGACCCCGATCACCGCTTTCCTGGCGGCGGCTCCGAAGATGGCGGCGATGGCGCTGATCGTGCGCGTCACCATGGGCGCCTTCAAGCCGATCGCTTCGGACTGGCAGCAGATCGTCGTCTTCATCTCGATCGCCTCGATGGCGCTCGGCGCCTTCGCGGCCATCGGCCAGACCAACATCAAGCGCCTGATGGCCTATTCCTCGATCGGCCATATGGGCTACGCGCTGGTCGGCCTTGCCGCCAACAGCCAGGCCGGCGTGCGTGGCGTCGCCATCTACATGCTGATCTATCTTGTGATGACGCTCGGCACCTTCGCCTTCATCCTGGCCATGCGGCGCAAGGAAGGCAATGTCGAGCAGATCAGCGACCTTTCCGGTCTCGCCTCGACCAACCCGGTCATGGCCACCATCCTCACCATCCTGATGTTCTCGCTGGCCGGCATTCCGCCGCTCGCGGGCTTCTGGGGAAAATGGTATGTGTTCCTCGCCGCCATCAACGCGCATCTTTACGCGCTGGCGATCATCGGCGTTCTGGCCTCAGTGGTGGGCGCCTACTATTACCTGCGCATCATCAAGATCATGTGGTTCGACGAGCCCGTCGGCGGCTTCGTCCCGATGGCCAGCGAGTTGCGCCTTGTGCTCGGCGTCAGCGGCGCCTTCGTGCTGTTCTACGTGCTGATCGGCGGGCCGATCGGCAGCTACGCCGAAGCCGCCGCGAAGACCTTTTTCTGACCGGATGGCGTTTCGGCTGGCTCCAACCGCGGCGTCGGAGGGGTTCCGGCTCGAGGCGCATGACAGCGTCGGCTCCACCAACGCGCTGGCGCTGGAGCACGCGCGCGCCGGCGATCCCGGCAAGCTCTGGGTCGTGTCGAAGAAGCAGGAGAGCGGCCGCGGCCGGCGTGGCCGCGCCTGGGCGACCCCGGAAGGCAATCTTGCGGCGACACTGCTCCTGGTTCCGGGCGGCGAGCTGCGGCTGGCAGCGACGCTTGGCTTCGTCGCGGGGCTGGCGCTGGCCGACGCGCTCGACGCCGTCGTGCCGAAAGGCCGGATCGCCGTCGCCTTGGATGGCGCGAGCCAGGGCCGCAACCGCTTCGAGCTGAAATGGCCGAACGATGTGCTGGCCTCGGGCGCCAAGCTTGCCGGGATCCTGCTGGAATCGACGATGCTGGAAGGCGGCCGTTTCGCGGTCGGCATCGGCATCGGCGTCAATGTCGTGGCCTATCCGCAGGATCTGCCTTATCCGGCGACATCGCTGCAGGCGCTGGGCGCCGATTGCGACGCCGAAATACTGTTCCTGGCGCTGTCCGACGCCTGGAGCGAGAATGCCAGGCTCTGGGATGACGGGCGCGGGCTCGATGCCATCAGAAAGCGCTGGCTTGCCCGCGCGGCGGGGCTCGGGGGCGAGGTTGCTGTCAGAATTGACGGCAATGTGGTGCGCGGCGTCTTCGAAACCATTGACGAAGACTGCCGTTTCGTGATCCGCGACGATGAAGGATCGGTTTTGACGATCGCGGCCGGTGACGTGCATTTCGGCGCTGTCGCCTCGGCCCGGGTATAGTTTTATTTTGCGCCATTCCGGACGAAGCCATTGACCACGCTTTTCCCGGAATTGCTCCAACGGCTTGGCTTGACGGCCAGGAAGGAAAAGATTCATGGCGAATAGAGAAAACGCCGAGCTCGTCTTCGCGCCGCTGGGCGGCGTCGGCGAGATCGGCATGAATTTCGCCCTTTACGGCTATGGGCCCGCTGATGCGCGCGAATGGATCGTCGTCGATGTCGGCGTCACCTTTCCCGATAGCGCGCATCCCGGCGTCGATCTCATCCTGCCCGATACGCGCTTCATCGAGGAGAACATCGACGGCTTGCGCGGCATCGTCATCACCCACGCGCATGAGGACCATTACGGCGCGCTGCTCGACATCTGGCCGAGGCTCAAGGCGCCGGTCTGGATGACGCCGTTCACCGCCGGTCTGCTCGAAGCCAAGCGGCAGGGCGAGCAGAATGCGCCGAAGATCCCGGCGTCGATCTACCGGGCCGGAGAGAAATTCACCATCGGACCTTTCGAGATCGAGGCCATTCCGGTGGCGCACTCGATTCCCGAACCGATGTCGCTGGCGATCACCACGCCGGCCGGCACCGTCATCCACACTGGCGACTGGAAGATCGACCCGGAGCCGACGATCGGGCCGAAGACCGACGAGGCGCGGTTCCGCACCTATGGCGACAAGGGCGTGCTGGCGCTGATCTGCGATTCCACCAACGCGTTGAGGGAAGGAGAGTCGCCGTCGGAAGTGGCGGTGGGCGAAGGCCTCAAGGGCGTCATCGAGAAGGCCAAGGGCCGCGTCGCGGTCACTACCTTCTCCTCCAATGTCGGGCGCATCGTCTCGATAGCGCGCGCGGCGCGCGATGCCGGCCGGCAGTGCCTGGTGCTCGGCCGCTCGCTGAAGCGCGTCATCGATGTGGCGGGCGAGCTCGGCTATATGGACGGCCTGCCGGAGTTCATCTCCGAAGAAGACTATGGCTATATCCCGCGCGAGAACCTGGTGATCATCTGCACCGGCAGCCAGGGCGAGCCGCTGGCGGCGCTTGCAAAGCTGTCGCGCGACGAGATGAAGTCGGTGGCGCTGACGGCCGGCGACACGGTGGTGTTTTCCTCGCGCACCATTCCCGGCAACGAGAGGGCGATCCTGGAAATCAAGAACCGGCTGATCGACCTCGGCATGAAGATCATCGAGGATGGCGACGCGCTGGTGCATGTGTCTGGCCACCCGCGCCGCAGCGAATTGCGCAAGATGTATGAATGGGTGCGGCCGCAGATCGGCGTTCCCGTGCATGGCGAGGCGGCGCATCTGGTGGCGCAGGGCTCGCTGATGTCAATGTCGGGTATCGGCCAGGTGGCGCAGGTGCGCGACGGCGACATGCTCAGACTCTGGCCCGGCCCGGCGACGATCATCGACCAGCTGCCGTTCGGCCGGCTGTACAAGGACGGGTTCTTGATCGGCACCGACCAGGCGATGGGGATACGCGATCGCCGCAAACTCTCCTTCGCCGGGCATGTCGCGGTCAATGTCGTGCTCGACGACAAATACGAGCTTGCCGGCGATCCCGACCTGGTGGCGATCGGCGTGGCCGAGGCGGATGCCAGCGGCGAGACGCTGGAAGACCTGATGCTCGATGCGGCAATCGGCGCGGTGGACTCCATTCCGCGCCAGCGCCGAAAAGACCTTGACCTGGTGCAGGAAGCCGTGCGGCGCGCCGTGCGCGCCGCCGCCAACGACGCCTGGGGCAAGAAGCCGCTGGTGACGGTGTTTGTTACGAGATGAGGCAGTGGGATTAGGCAGTAGGCAATAGGAAAGGCGATTGCTTTTAGCTCGCCAAATTTGCTTCTTGCCTACTGCCTACTGCCTGAGGAAACCGCCAATGCTTGGACGCCTGAACCATGTCGCGCTTGCCGTGCCGGATTTGGCTGCGGCGTCGGCCGCCTATCGCGATATGCTGGGCGCGCGATTGAGTGCGCCGCAGGCGCTGCCGGAGCATGGTGTGACGGTGGTGTTCGTCGATGTCGGCAACACGAAGATCGAGTTGCTGGAGCCGCTGGGCGATGCCTCGCCGATCGCGGCGTTTCTCGGGAAAAACCCTTCGGGCGGCATGCACCATGTCTGCTACGAGGTGGACGATATCCTGGCCGCGCGCGATCATTTGAAGCAAAGCGGCGCCCGCGTGCTGGGCGACGGCAACCCGAAGACCGGTGCGCATGGCAAGCCAGTGCTGTTCCTGCATCCCAAGGATTTCTTCGGCACGCTGGTCGAACTGGAGCAGGCATGAACTGGGTCCTGCTCGCCGCGCTGTTCTTCGTCACCTGGTGGCTGGCGCTGTTCATCGTTCTGCCGTTCAGCCTGCGCACGCAGGACGACGACAGGGATGTCACGCTTGGCACAGTTTCCAGCGCGCCGCGCGGGCCGCATATGCGGCGCGCCTTCCTGCGCGCGACGGTCGTGACGGTGGTCGTGATGGGTATTCTCTACGGCCTGACGATGGGACTGGGGTTCAGCTTCGACGACATCATGCGGATCATGCCGGACTTTAGTCCGAATACCCATCGCTGAGGCTGAGGACACAGTCTCCGCAAGTATTGCGAACCATGCGCGCGCAAGGGTTGAGATCGGAAGCCGGCTTCCGATTTTCGCGTGCGCAGGATGGTCAAGCTGTTTGGCAGAGGGCTGGGCTAAGCAGATGATTGCACAAAAAAAATGCAAGGCACGAGGCCTTGCAATTTAAACGCGTCCGATCCGTTTCCGGTGTCCGGCGGCAGCGAGTTACCGCGCCTAGATCGCATCCTCCCAAGACTTTGACCGCGTAGGAGAGCAGATTTTTCTCCGCCCTCTCGGTTATCGGCGCACACTAGACCAAGGCAGGTGAAAATGTCACGAAGAATTTTGCCTGGAAACGGGCAATATCGTGCTGCACTGCACAATAGTGCGGCAAGGCTTGCTTGTGAATCGATCAAAATGCCATTGCGGCACTTTGCGGTCAAAATCGCCTTTTTGGTAAGGTGCAGAAGGCCCGATACTTTGGGGCACTCGGGTTTCCATTCGGCCATGAAATGGCTATGAAGCCCGGGCAAGCAGCCTCGGTTGCGCCGATTCCCCGCGCCGCCATTTTCACTCACGGACCAGTCCATGCGTTTGTCGCGCTACTTCCTGCCCATTCTCAAAGAAAATCCCCGCGAGGCCGAAATCGTCTCGCACCGGCTGATGCTGCGCGCGGGCATGATCCGCCAGCAGGGGCAGGGCAGCTTCTCGTGGCTGCCACTGGGCAAGCGCGTGCTGGACAAGGTTTGCCAGATCATCCGTGAGGAGCAGAACCGCGCCGGCGCGCTGGAAATCCTGATGCCGACCATCCAGTCGGCGGATCTTTGGCGCGAAAGCGGCCGCTACAACGACTACGGCAAGGAGATGCTGCGTATCAAGGATCGCCAGGACCGTGACATGCTCTACGGCCCGACCAACGAAGAGATGGTCACCGAGATCTTCCGCGCCTACGTCAAGTCCTACAAGGACCTGCCGCTCAATCTCTACCACATCCAGTGGAAGTTCCGCGACGAGGTGCGCCCGCGCTTCGGCGTCATGCGCAGCAGGGAGTTCCTGATGAAGGACGCCTATTCCTTCGACCTTGATTTCGAAGGCGCCCGGGCCGCCTACAACCGCATGTTCGTCTCCTATCTCAGGACGTTCACGCTCATGGGCCTGCAGGCCATCCCGATGCGCGCCGATACCGGCCCGATCGGCGGCGACCTCAGCCACGAGTTCATCATCCTGGCCGAGACCGGCGAGAGCCAGGTGTTCTGCGACCGCACCTATCTCGCGCTCGACGTGCCGGATGCGAACACCAACTTCGCCGACGATGCCGAGATCGGCGGCATCGTGCAGAAGTGGACGACGCCTTACGCGGCCACCGACGAAATGCATGACGAGGCAGCCTGGGAGAAAGTCGCCGAAGGCGACCGGCTTTCGGCGCGCGGCATCGAGGTCGGCCATATCTTCCATTTCGGCGAGAAGTACTCCAAGCCGATGAACGCCAAGGTGACCGGCCCCGATGGCAAGGATCATTATGCGTCCGGCGGTTCCTATGGCATCGGCCCGTCGCGCCTGGTCGCGGCAATCATCGAGGCGAGCCATGACGAGAACGGCATCATCTGGCCGGAAGCGGTGGCGCCGTTCGACATCGGCCTGATCAATATGAAGGTCGGCGACGCCGAGTGCGACCGCGTCTGCGACGATCTCTATGCGGCGCTGACCTCGGCCGGCAAGGACGTGCTCTATGACGACACCGACCAGCGGCCCGGCGGCAAATTCGCCACTGCGGACCTGATCGGCCTGCCGTGGCAGGTGATCGTCGGTCCGCGCGGCGTGGCGGCGGGCGAGGTCGAGATCAAGAATCGCAAGTCGGGCGAGCGCGAGACGCTGCCGGTCGCCGAGGCCAAGAAGCGCCTGGGTATCGCCGCATGAGCGAGGCGGCGACAGCGGCCAGGTCAGGAGCGGGCGCCTTTTCCGGCTTTGAGCGCATGGTGGCGTGGCGCTATCTGCGCTCGCGGCGCAAGGAGACGGTGATCTCCGTTATCGCCTCGATCTCCTTCCTCGGCATCATGCTCGGCGTCGCGACGCTGATCGTCGTCATGGCGGTTATGAACGGTTTTCGCGCCGAGCTGCTCACGCGAATCCTTGGCGTCAACGGCCATCTCATCGTGCAGCCGCTCGATTCGCCGCTGGAGGACTACGCCCAGGTTGCGAGCCGCATCAACGGCGTCTCAGGCGTCAAATACGCCATCCCGCTGATCGACGGCCAGGTGCTGGCGCAAGGCAATGTCGGCGGCGGCACGGGCGCCCTGGTGCGCGGCATCCGGGGCGAGGACCTCGGCAAGATCTCGATCGTTTCCAGCAACATCAAGCAGGGCACGCTCGACGGTTTCGACACCGGCGAGGGCGTGGCGATCGGCAAGCGCATGGCGGAAAGCCTCGGGCTGGTGCTCGGCGACACTATCACGCTGATCTCACCGGACGGCGACGTGACGCCGCTCGGCACGACGCCGCGCATGAAGGGCTACAAGGTGGCCGCGATCTTCGAGGTCGGCATGTCGGAATATGACAGCTCGATCGTCTACATGCCGTTCTCGGAAGCGCAGCTCTATTTCAACATGGACGGGCGCGCGCAGACCATCGAGATCTATGTCGACAATCCGGACAATGTCGATGCGCTGAAGCCGCTGGTCGAGCAGGCGGCGCAGCGGCCGGTCGACCTCGTCGACTGGCGCCAGCGCAACGAAACCTTCTTCTCGGCGCTGCAGGTCGAGCGCAACGTCATGTTCATGATTCTCACGCTGATCGTGCTGGTGGCGGCGCTCAACATCATTTCCGGCCTCATCATGCTGGTGAAGGACAAGGGGCACGACATCGCCATCCTGCGCACCATGGGCGCCTCGCGCGGCGCGATCCTGCGCATCTTCCTGATGACGGGGGCGGCGATCGGCGTCACCGGCACGCTCGCCGGTGTTCTGCTTGGCGTCGTCATCTGCATCAACATCGAATCGATCCGCCAGTTCTTCTCGTGGATGACCGGCAGGATCCTGTTCAACCCCGAGCTCTATTTCCTCAGTCAGCTGCCCGCGAAGATGGACCCGCGCGAGACGACCTATGTCGTCATCATGGCGCTGGGCCTGTCCTTCATTGCGACGGTGTTTCCGGCCTGGCGGGCCGCCCGGCTCGATCCTGTCGAAGCCTTGAGGTACGAGTGATGGCCGAAGCCATTATCGAGCTGAAGGGCGTCGAGCGGCACTATGTCCAGGGGCCGCGCAAGCTCACCATTCTGAACGGCGCCGATTTTTCGCTCCGGCGCGGCGAGATGGTGGCGCTGGTGGCGCCGTCGGGCACTGGCAAGTCGACCTTGCTGCATACGGCGGGATTGCTGGAGCGGCCCGATGCGGGCGACGTGATCCTTGGCGGCCGCGCCTGTGGCCGGCTCTCCGACGAAGAGCGAACCGCGATCCGCCGCAACGATATCGGCTTCGTCTACCAGTTCCATCATCTGCTGCCGGAATTCTCGGCGCTCGAGAACATCATGATGCCGCAGCTGATCAAGGGGCTCCCTCCCAAGGAGGCGTCGGAGCGGGCGGCACAGCTTCTGGACTACATGCAGATCGGCAAACGCGCGCAGCACCGGCCGGCCGAGCTTTCCGGCGGCGAGCAGCAGCGTGTCGCCATTGCCCGCGCGGTCGCCAATGCGCCGCTGGTGCTCCTGGCCGACGAGCCGACCGGCAATCTCGATCCGACGACCGCCTCCTATGTGTTCGATGCACTCGAAGCGCTGGTCCGGCAATCGGGGTTGGCGGCGCTGATCGTCACGCACAACCACGAGCTGGCCTCGCGCATGGACCGGCGGGTGACGCTGGCCGAAGGCAAGGTGGTGCCCCTGTAGGCCAAGCCGGTATTCGGATGAGGCTGGCCTGCGGACGGCAGTTTCCTGCGCTTCCGGTGCTCACGTACTTTAAGTACGCTCCGCTCCGGTTCTCGGAACCCACCATCCTCGACTCAGCCTGATCCGGATCTCGGCTTGGCCCGGCTCCACGCAACGAACCTCTTCCTCGTCAACCTTTCCTTAACCCTGCCCAAACGGACCGGCTGAATTCGCTCCGCCGGGCTATCGACGGTCGTTGACATTCGAACAAAATTAGAACAAATTGAGAACATATTAACAACGGAGAGAGTTATGTCTGATCTGGTTCAGGATGTCGTCTCGCTGGTTTGCATGAGCACCTTTCTCGTTTCCATGGCGATCTGGATCGGCGCCATGTGATCAGGCGGCCTTGCCGCCGCTGTTTCGGGCGGGCGAGGCCCCGCCCTTGCGGAATGGGCAAGAACCCGCCTGGGACGGGCAAGACCGGCCCATTATTGTTAAGTCTTTCTTGGCTGCGCCGACGTAGGCTGCCCCCTCCAGACAGGATCCCAAGAAGGGAGCCAAGGCAGTGTCGGTCTTCGTCACGGTCACCCTCGTGGCCGGCAATCTCGGACTGATCTTCCTTTTGATGACCGTGCCGCTTGGGGCGCGCACGGTGACGGTCAGCCGCGCGATCAAGGCCGACCGCGAGCGCCTCTGGCAGGCGTTGTGGCCTTTCGGCAGCGATGCCGGGTGGTCCGGCGAAATCCTTTCGGCCGAGCCGCTGGACGGCGAGGGAACGGCACTGATCAGATTGTCCTGGGACGGCCGGGACGGCCGGCCGATCGAACGCAAGGCGCGGTTCGAGGATGTCGGCGAGGGTAGCCGATTCTCGATGAGCGTCATCGAGGACACGGCGCTCGATCCGTCGTTCTGGGCGAACTATCGCGAAACCGCCGAGCTCGTGCCGGAGGGCGATGCAACGCGGGTCACGCTTACCCAGACCGACCGCTATCGCGGCGTTGCCTTCCTGGTCTTCCGCTTCTTCGCCATGCGCCGCGAGCTGCGCAAGCTGGATGTCTGGGCGGCAACCGGCACTTATCGCAAGGGCGGCTGGTTCGAGCATCCGGTTAGCCAGATCGGCTTCGCCGTGCTTTCGGCCCTGATCCTGTGGCCGTTCTTCGGCCTCAACCTCGGCGGCCTGGCCCTGGCCGCGATCCTGACCTCTGTGGTCGCCCTGCATGAGCTCGGTCATATGGCCGCCTTCCGGCTGACGGGGCATCGCCGGGCGCGGATGATCTTCATACCGCTGCTTGGCGGGATTGCCATCGGCGGCCGGCCCTATGACAGCCGCTTCGAGGTGGCGTTTGTGGCGTTGATGGGCGCCGGCTTCTCCGCCTTCCTGGTGCCGGTGCTGATCGCCGCCAGCGGCCTCGCCGGCAGCGAAGGACATCGCCTGGGCGCGACGCTTTTGGCGACGCTTGCCGGCTGCGCATCGCTGTTCAATATCGCCAATCTGGTGCCGGTGTGGAAATTCGACGGCGGCCAGGTGCTGCGCCAGATCTGCCCCGGCCCGGCGGCACTCGCGCTGGCGTCCTTCCTGCTCTTGTCCGCGCTTCTCGCGCTCGGCTGGCGGGCCGGTTTCTCGCTGACCTTCCTGCTGATCGCCGGCGCGGTGTTCTCGATGCTCAGCCTGATCACCGTGGGCAGCGGCGTGAAGCCGCGACACGAGCTGAAGCCGATCAAGACCTTCGACCGATTGATCATGGCCGGCGCTTTGCTCGCGGTCTTCGCCATCCATGGCTATGGGATGCTGTGGGCTTCCGCCCAGTTGATGTAGGGTATGTTGATATTCAGGTGAGGCCGGCCTGCAAATGGCGGCTTCCTGCGCTTCCGGTGCTCACGTACGAAAAGTACGCTCCGCTCCGGTTCTCGGAACCCACCATTTTCGACTCGGCCTGACCTGAATCTCAACACACCCTAGGCGGAGCGGCTTAGCCGGCCTTGCGCGCCAGCTCGGTGGCCGGAACGGCGGCAGGTCCGAACACATCCTCGAAAGCGGCTTTCAGGGCCAGGTCAAGGTCGGCAATCGTGACCGGCAGGCCGAGGTCGACGAGGCTGGTCACGCCATGGTCCGAGACGCCGCAGGGCACGATGCCGCTGAAATGGCCGAGATCTGGCTCGACATTGATGGCGATGCCGTGGAAGCTCACCCAGCGGCGCAGCCGGATGCCTATTGCCGCGATCTTGTCCTCCGCAGGCGTGCCGCCCGGCAGGGCAGGGCGATCCGGCCGCACCACCCAGACGCCGACGCGATCCTCGCGCCGCTCGCCGCGCACATTGAAGGCGGCGAGCGTTTCGATGATCCATCGTTCGAGTGCCGCGACGAAGGCGCGCACATCCTCGCGCCGGCTCTTGAGGTCGAGCATGACATAGGCCACACGCTGCCCCGGACCGTGATAGGTGTATTCGCCGCCGCGACCCGCGGCAAAGACCGGAAAGCGGTCGGGATCGATCAGGTCTTCGCTCCGCGCGCTGGTTCCGGCGGTGTAGAGCGGCGGATGCTCGACCAGCCAGACCATCTCGCCGGCAGCGCCGCTGCGGATTGCCTCTGCGCGCGCCTCCATGAAGGCCAGCGCGTCCGGATAGGAGGTCAGGCCTGGTTCGATCACCCATTCCACCGGCGCCGAACCGGGCAGGGGCAGGAATGACGTGGCGATCTGGCTGCGTTCTGTCATGGAACTTTCTCGATGTTCCTCTCATATGGCGGCAATTGGCCAAAACGTCCAGTTTCACCGGTGTGAAGCCGGGCCGTAGAGGGTTGTGCGAATGAGCGACGAATATTCCGCTCAGCGCACTTGTTTCGCCGGAAACGATTTGCTACAGGCCCCGGGCCGGACGGTTCCGGCTCCTACCACGTGCGGTCGTGGCGGAATTGGTAGACGCGCAGCGTTGAGGTCGCTGTGGGGCAACCCGTGGAAGTTCGAGTCTTCTCGACCGCACCAAACCTTCTCCAAAGGCCTTGGAATTAGCGCTGCCCTGCGACTGTTGTCGTTGCTGCCTGCGGTGCTCGTTTGCCAAACGAAAAGCGGCGGCGGGTCATGAAGACCGCGCCACCGCCTGGTATTCCTAGCCGGTTCAAAAGCTCGGGCTGGATCACGCCGCCTTCTTCGTCCGCGCCAGCGTGTCCGCCACCACTTCGCCGAAGGAGGCAGGGGTCGGCACGATTACCACGCCGGCTTCCTTGAGGATCTCGACCTTTTCCTGAGCCGACTCGCCGAAGGCGGAGATGATCGCGCCGGCATGGCCCATGCGCCTTCCCTTCGGGGCGGAAAGCCCGGCGATGTAGGCGATCAGCGGCTTCCTCATATTGTCGCGCGCCCAGATCGCGGCTTCGGCTTCCTGCGGGCCGCCGATCTCGCCGATCATCACCACGGCGTCGGTGTCGTCGTCGCGCTCGAAGAGCTGCAGGATGTCCTTGAAGGACGAGCCGTTGATGGGATCGCCGCCGATGCCGACGCTGGTCGAGACGCCGATGCCCAGCGCCTTCATCTGCGAGGCGGCCTCGTAGCCTAGCGTGCCCGAGCGGCCGACGATGCCGACGCGTCCGGGCAGATAGATGCTGCCTGGCATGATGCCCATCAGCGCCTGTCCGGGCGTGATGACGCCGGCGCAGTTCGGGCCGACCAGGCGCATGCGGTCCTCGAAGCGGTAGCGGCGCATGTAGCGCTTGACCTGCATCATGTCCTGCGACGGGATGCCGTCGGTGATGCAGACGCAAAGCTTGATGCCGGCGTCGGCCGCCTCCATGATCGAATCGGCGGCGAAGGGCGGCGGCACGAAGACGATGCTGGCCTCGGCGCGGGTCTCGCGCACCGCACCCTTGACGGTGTTGAAGACGGGCAGGCCGAGATGCGTCTGGCCGCCCTTGCCGGGGGTGACGCCGCCGACCAGCTTGGTGCCGTAGCGCTTCATGTCGTCCGCATGGAAGCTGCCGATCTTGCCGGTAAACCCTTGCACGATGACGCGCGTGCTGCGGTTGAGCAGGATTGCCATTTTCTCGACCTCCCTCAGGCTGCTTTCTTGTTCTTGGTTGCTTCGCGCCAGGCGGCGACGGCCTTTTCGGCGGCCTCGGCCAGCGTGTCGGCGACGATCACCGCCTCGCCGGAGTCGGCCAGGATCCTGCGCCCTTCCTCCACCTTGGTGCCGGAAAGGCGCACCACCAGCGGAACGTCGACGCCGACCTCGCGGATCGCCTTGATGACTCCTTCGGCCACCCAGTCGCAGCGGTTGATGCCGGCAAAGATGTTGACCAGGATGGTCTCGACTTGTTTGTCGCCGAGCACGGCGCGGAAGGACTTTGCCACCCGCTCTGGCGAGGCGCCGCCGCCGATGTCGAGGAAATTGGCCGGCTCGCCGCCGGCGATCTTGATCATGTCCATCGTCGCCATGGCGAGACCGGCGCCGTTGATGATGCAGCCGATATTGCCGTCGAGCCCGACATAGGAGAGGCCGCGGTCGCTGGCGAAGGTCTCGCGCGGGTCTTCCTGGCTTTTGTCCCGCAACTCGGAGATTTCCGGGCGGCGGAACAGCGCGTTCTCGTCGAACGACATTTTTGCGTCGAGCGCAACCAGGCTGCCGTCGCGGGTGACAACCAGCGGATTGATCTCCAGCATCGAGGCGTCGTAGTCGCGGAACACCTGGTAGCAGCCGAGGATGGTTTCCGTCGCCTTGCCGATCAGGCTGCTTTCGAGCCCGAGGCCGAAGGCGATCTCGCGCGCCTGGAAACCCTGCATGCCGACGCCGGGATCGACGGTGGCGCGGATGATGGAATCCGGCTGCTTTTCGGAGATGTCCTCGATCTCCATGCCGCCGGCGGCCGAGGCCACGATCATGACGCGTTCTTCCTTACGGTCGAGCACGAAGCCGAGATAGAGCTCCTGCGCGATATCGACGGCTTCCTCGAGATAGAGGCGAGAGATCAGCTTGCCGCGCGGGCCGGTCTGCTGGGTCACCAGCTTGCGGCCGAGCATGGCTTCCGCGGCGTTGGAGATCTCCTCGTCATTCGAGCAGAGTTTTATTCCGCCGGCCTTGCCGCGCGCGCCGGAATGAACCTGCGCCTTAAGCACCCATTTCGAGCCGCCGATCTCTCTGGCCCGGTAGGTCGCCTGCTCGGGGCTGTAGGCGAGGCCGCCGCGCGGCACATGCACGCCGTGGCGGGCAAGCAGCTCCTTGGCCTGGTATTCGTGGATGTCCATCTTGTCCTCCCGGTTTTTTTTACTGCGCGGCGTGAACCTGGCCGGCGCGCTCGATCGCCTCGTTCACCACCAGCACGTTGCGCGCCATCCGTTCCGACGCGGCGTCGATCATCTTGCCGTCGAGCGCGGCTGCGCCCTTGCCCAGCGCCTCCGCCTCCTTCAGCACCTCGAGGATGCGGCGGGCGCGGGTGACCTCTTTCTCCGGCGGCGAAAACACGTCGTTGGCGAGAGCGATCTGCGAGGGATGGATCGCCCATTTGCCTTCGATGCCGAGGGCCGCGGCGCGCCTGGCGGCCGCCTTGTAGCCTTCAGGATCGGAGAAATCGCCGAACGGCCCGTCGATGGCGCGCAGGCCATAGGCGCGGCAGGCGACGGTCATCCGCGACAGCGCAAAATGCCATTGGTCGCCAGGATAGTCGGGGTTCAACCCGCCGATATTGACGGTCCGCGCCTTGTTGCTGGCGGCATAGTCGGCGACGCCGAAATGCATGGCCTCCAGCCGTCCCGGCGTGGCGGCGATCGCCTCGACATTGGCCATGCCGAGCGCGGTCTCAATCAGCGCTTCGAGGCCGACGCGGGTCTTGAAGCCCTTAGCCATCTCGATCTGGTTGACCATGGCCTCGACCATGTAGAGATCGGCCGGCACGCCGACCTTCGGCACCAGGATGGTGTCCAGCCTGTCGCCGGCCTGTTCCATGACGTCGACGAGGTCGCGGTACATATAATGGGTGTCGAGGCCGTTGATGCGCACCGAGACGGTCTTGCCCCTGGCGCGCCAATCGATGTCGTTCAGCGCCTGGATGATGTTCCTGCGGGCGCGTTCCTTGTCGGGCGGCGCGACCGCGTCCTCGATGTCGAGGAAGACGAAGTCGGCGGCGCTGTTCGCGGCCTTGTCGATCATCTCCGGGCTGGAGCCCGGAACGGCCAGCTCGCTGCGCTGGAGCCGCAGTTTCTTCAAATGGTTGATGGTGTGGCTCATCGTCCGCTCCTCACGCCGCCTTTGCGACCGGCATTTCGGCCGTGCGGCGGAAGTGTTCGATCGCCGCCGCCACGCCTGAGCCCGGCGCCAGGCGCACGCCGCAGTCGAGCAGCGCCATTTCGGCCGCGGACAGCGAGGCCAGCACCATCACCTCGTTCAGCCAGCCGAGATGGCCGATGCGGAAGACCTTGCCGGCAACCTTGTTGAGGCCGCCGCCAAGCGATGTCTGGTATGCGCTGTAGGCGCGCTTGACGACGTTGGCGCTGTCGATGCCTTCCGGAACCAGGATGGCGCTGACCGTGTCGGAGTGCCATTGCGGCGCCTTGGCGCAAAGCTTCAGGCCCCAGGCGTCGACCGCCTTGCGCACGCCTTCGGCGAGCCGATGGTGGCGGGCGAAGATGTTCTCCAGCCCCTCCTCGGCGATGAGGTCGAGCGAAGCGCGCAGGCCGCGCAGCAGCTGCGTCGCCGGCGTGTAGGGGAAATAGCCTGCGTCGTTGGTGCGGATCATGTCCTCGAAGGAGAAGTAGCAGTGCCGGTGCGTCGCGACCCGCGAAGCGGCAAGCGCCTTCTGGCTGACCGACAGGAAGCCGAGGCCGGCGGGCAGCATGAAGCCTTTCTGCGAACCGCTTACGGCGCAATCGACGCCCCATTCCTCCTGGCGGAAATCGATCGAGCCGATCGAGGACACGCCATCGACGAAAAGGAGTGCTGGGTGGTTCGTGGCATCGAGCGCGGCGCGGCAGCCGGCGACGTCGCTGGCGACGCCGGTCGCGGTCTCGTTCTGCGTGCAGAAGACCGCCTTGATGCGGTGCGCCTTGTCGGCCCGCAGCTTCTCCGCATAGAGATCGAGCGGAACGCCGGTGCCCCACTCGCAATCGATGACGTCGACCTCGAAGCCGAGGCGCTCGGCCATGTCGACCCACAGATGCGAGAACTGGCCGAAGCGCGACATCAACACCTTGTCGCCGGGGCTGAGCACATTGGTCATCGCTGCTTCCCAGGCGCCGGTACCGGAGGACGGGTAGATGAAGACGCGGCCGGTCTCGTTCTTGAAGACTCGCTTGATGTCCTCGAACAGCGGCAGCGTCAGGGTGGGGAAGGAGGCGGCGCGCATATCCTCCATCGGCAGGTTCATGGCCTGCCGGACTTGCTCGGGAATGTTGGTGGGTCCCGGGATGAACAGATGCGTGAACCCAGCCATGCGTGAAATTCCTCCGATCGTTTTGGATTGTGGAGGAAGTTTCGTCTTGGCGAGGCTCGCCAACAACACCTTGCCGGGTAAGTTGTTGGCCCTTGTGGGTGAGATGATCCTACCCGATCGGCCTACCCGACAGGGGGTTTGGACGTGCGTTGTCTCTCGCTCGAATAGAGCGCGACGGCCATGGCGCGGTTGCGCACGTCCAGCTTGTCGTAAAGATTCTTCAGGTGGTACTTCACCGTGTTCTCGGAAATCCCTGTACGCGTGGCGATCTGCAAATTGGTCCAGCCGTCGGACAACACCGCCAGCAACTCGCGCTCGCGCACGGTGAGCCTGGACAAAGGCGTGTCGTTGACCTTGTTGATATCGATATAGGGAATGCAGATGCGGCCATGCGCGACGGCCAGGATCGTCTCGAAGATCACCTGCGGCTCGTCGAACTGGAAGCAATACCCTTGAGCGCCGAGGCGCACGCATTGCTTCAGAATGCCGATGTCGTGGTCGTTGGAAAAGATCGTGATGCGCACGCCAAGCTCACGGCTTTGCACTTCCGTAAGCACGTCGGCGCCGTCCATGTCGGCGAGCTTCCAGCCGACGACGGCGACGTCGAACGGCGTGGTGGCAGCCATATCGAGGAATTGCGCGCCGCTATGCACGGTGCCGAGCAAATCGAAGCGGCCGTCGCATTCAAGCATTTCGCGCAGCGCCGAAACGACGAAAGGATTGCGCTCGGCGACCACCACGCGAACGCGCCGCTCGGTATTTGCCTCGTTCGTCTTTGCGGACTTGATGTTCAAGGGCAGCGTTTGTCCTCGACCGGTTAGGGATGCTCAGACCCTGCTGGACCCTGCATCATGACAATTCTGCCTCAACGGGGAAGGGGTGCTCTTTCCCCAGCGACATGCGCTGTCGCGCCGGCTGAAGCGATTGTCACACCCGCGACGCGGACGCGCGCTGCTGCCGAGAGGTTGCGAGACCAAGGCGACCGTCACATTTCCTTGGCTATTCCGCGCGCTAGAGCGACATCTTTGCGGGACGAATCCTGTTGCCGCGCTATCTGCCGCACAGGGCTTGGATTTCCCGAAAAGCGGTTTCCACTTTTTGGGCTAATGCACTAGACCTCATTTGGGGATTCCTCGATGCGGGAGGCGCTGGTGGAAGGCCAGGACAGACAGACGACCGAGGCCGCGCCCGCCGAGGAGCATCACGCCGACATCTATGGCGAGGACGGCGCGGTGCGCGCTTCCTTCCTTGCCCAGATCGGCGCGGCGATCGCCGACCGCGACACGATCACGCTCAAGCGCGAAGTCGACGACCTGCACCAGTCGGAACTCGGCGACGTGCTGGAGGCGCTTCATCCCGAACAGCGCCGGGCGTTGGTCGAGTTGCTCGGTTCGGATTTCGACTTCTCCGCGCTGACCGAGGTCGACGAAGCGATCCGCATGGATATCGTCGACAATCTGCCGAATGAGCAGATCGCGCAGGCGGTGCAGGAGCTCGATTCCGACGACGCCGTCTACATTCTCGAGGACCTCGAGAAGGAAGACCAGGACGAAATCCTGTCGCAACTGCCGTTCACCGAGCGGATCAGGTTGCGGCGCGCGCTGGACTATCCGGAAGAGACCGCCGGCCGACGCATGCAGACCGAGTTCGTCGCCGTGCCGCCATTCTGGACGATCGGCCAGACCATCGACTACATGCGCGAGGACAAGAACCTGCCCGAGCGCTTCAGCCAGATCTTCGTCATCGATCCGAGCTTCAAGCTGCTCGGCGCCATCGAGCTCGACCAGATCCTGCGCACCAGGCGCGCGGTGAAGGTCGAGGAGGTGATGCATGAGACGCTGCACGCGATCCCGGCAACGATGGACCAGGAAGAGGCGGCGCGCGAGTTCGAGCAGTATAATTTGCTCTCCGCCGCCGTGGTCGACGAGAACGGGCGGCTGGTCGGCGTGCTCACCATCGACGACGTGGTCGACGTCATCCAGGAAGAGGCGGAAGAGGACCTTCTGCGCATGGGCGGCGTCGGCGACGAAGAACTGTCCGACACCGTGCTCGCCACATCGCGCTCGCGCGTGCCCTGGCTGCTGGTCAATCTGCTGACCGCTTTCCTCGCCGCGTCGGTGATCGGCCTGTTCGACCGCACGATCGAGCATATCGTGGCGCTTGCCGTGCTGATGCCGATCGTGGCCGGCATGGGCGGCAATGCTGGCTCGCAGACCATGACCGTCACCGTGCGTGCGCTGGCGACCAGGGACCTCGATATCTACAACGCCGCGCGCATCATCCGCCGCGAGCTCGGCGTCGGTTTCATCAACGGCGTGGTCTTTGCGGCGCTGATCGGCATGGTCGCCGGTTTCTGGTTCCGCGACCCCAATCTAGGCGGCATCATCGCGGCGGCCATGATCATCAACATGTTCGCCGCAGCACTCGCCGGCATCCTCATCCCGCTGGTGCTCGACCGCTTCAAGGTCGATCCGGCGGTGGCCTCTGCGGTCTTCGTCACCACGGTCACCGATTGCGTCGGCTTCTTTGCCTTTCTGGGGCTGGCGACGTGGTGGTTTAGAGTGCCCTAAATCAACTGGCCGGCGTTAATTGACTTTTACGTAAATGCCGTGCGAGGTTGCCGCGGGGTCAGGTGCCGATTCCGGCGCTGCATGGGTATCACCGTAGGGAAGGGCCACGCTGAACGCGGCGATGCCTTGGCTTGGGAGTGGGAATGCGGGAATATTACACGATCACCGAGCTGACACGCGAGTTCGACGTGTCGACGCGGACGTTGCGTTTCTACGAGGACGAAGGGCTGGTGCAGCCGGTGAGACGCGGCCGCACGCGGCTGTTCCGGCCGTCCGACCGGCATCTCATCCGTCAGATCATGCGGGGAAAAAGGCTCGGCTTCTCAATCAACGAGATCCGCGAGATCATCCAGATGTACAAGGAGCCGCCCGGCGAGGTCGGCCAGCTCAAACTGATGATCCGGCGTATCGAGGAAAAGCGCGAGGATCTGCGCCAGAAGCGGCGCGACCTGGAAGAGACGCTGGCCGAGCTCGACCAGGCCGAGGAATCCTGCGTGGAGCGGCTGGCTGAACTGGGCGTCAACACCTGAAGGAACCGCTTGCTTCCGTTTGATTGGCGATCGATCGAACCGTGTTCATAATTCTGGCTTGGCTGTTCGCCGCCGCAGTCGTCGTCCACAATCTGGAAGAAGCAATTCTGTTGCCCGCCTGGTCGAAGCAGGCGGGGCGTTGGCACAGTCCTGTCGGGGCGCGCGAATTCCGGTTCGCCGTCCTCGTGCTCGCGGCTCTTGCCATCGGTGCCGCATTGCTCGCCGCCCTGCAAGGGCAGGAAAGCATGGGTGCCTATCTGCTGTCCGGCTACGCCCTGGCGATGCTGCTCAATGTGGTCTTTCCGCACCTCCTCGCCACAATAGCCATGCGTCGCTACATGCCGGGCACGGCGACTGCTCTTGCCTTCAACCTGCCGGTCAGCGTCACCCTGCTGCATCGGGCGTTTGCAGAGGGATATATCTCTTCTGCACGTTTTGCGTTGGCGGGGCCGGCTATCGTGTTGGCGATCGTGCTGCTCATTCCAGCACTGTTTTATCTCGGCCGGAAACTATGGCCCTCCAGCGAAATGGCATCACACCGAGCGCACCGCTGATCTTGTCTTGCTTAGATCCAGCGCCGTACCCTTTTTGCATAGTCGCGATATTTCTTGCCGAATTTCGCCGCCAGGATCTTTTCCTCCTTCTCGATCGCCAGCCTCTGCGTCGCGAAGGCGGCGAGGAAGGCGAAGATCAGGAACCAGGCGATGCCGGTGATGAAGGCGACGCCGATCAAGAGCAGCGTGTTGGCGAGATACATCGGGTTGCGGGTGATGCCGAAAGGACCCGACGTCACCAGATGGTCGGGCTCGGCATTGGGGTCAAGCGTCGTTTTGGCCCTGAACATGGCGCGGATGGCAGTGATCCAGAGCATGGTGACGCCGAACAGCGCCACCCAGCCGACGCCGAACAGGAGATCGCCAAAAATGTCGCCGATCCAGGGCAGCGGATAAAACATGCCGAGGACAATGCTTGCCGCAATCGCCACGACATAGATCACCGGCGGCCAGGGAATGATCCCGTGTTTGGGCTTTTCGATGCCCATCATTGCTGTCCTCCCTCCATCTGGTCCTCGGTCGCGGCGGTGCAGGTTTCCGCAAGATCGGACAGGTGCGATTTCCAGACGCTGGACTGGTCATTGGCGTAGAGCTTGTCGAGCGACCCTTCGCCCTTCAGCGTGTCCAGCATGCAGCCACAATAGCTCGTACAGAACTTGCTGTCGCGCTGCTGTTCGCACTGCGCCTGGCAGGCCGGCAGGAAGCCGGCTTCCCTGTCCTGGGGGGCAGCGGGCATGATCTGCGCGAACAGCCAGACCGAGCCGAACAGAAGGGGCTGGTGGATGAGGTAGAAGGCGAGGCTGTGGCGGCCGATGAAAGTCAGGGGTTTTGACCAGCGGCCAGGCATCCATGTCCCCAGCCGGGCGAGCAGGCCTGTGACGGAAGCCAGCTTGACCGCGGCGATGCCGGCAAGCACTGCGCCGAACCAGGGAAAGAGCGGCACATAATCGTTGGAACGCGGATTGGTGGCGGAAAGGCCGACCCACCACAGCGCCGGATGATCGAAGAACTCCGACCGCAGATAGTAGGGGGCTGCAATGACAGCGGCAGCGACGATTGCCGTCAGCAGCCAGGGCAGCCTGAGAAAAGCGAGGCCGAGCAGGCTGGCCAGCGCGATCTCGTGCAGGATGCCGAAGAAGATGAAACCGTCCGGCGTGACGAAATAAGTGACTGCCGAAATGGCGATCGCCGCCACGGCGACCATGGCGAGGCGCTTCCAGAAGCCTGGCCAGCGGATCCGGCGGCAATGGGCGAGGAAGAGACTGACGCCGACCAGGAACAGGAAGGTCGAGGCGATGCAGCGCGCATAGAATTTCCACCAGCCGAATGCGGTCAAAGCGGGCGCGGTATAGCCGAAATTCTCAAGATCCCAGGTGAAGTGGTAGCTCGCCATCGCGATAAGCGCGATGCCGCGCAGAATGTCGAAGGCGGCGATGCGGCCCTGCTTGGGCGAGTCCTGATCGGGTTCGCTGGTCGTTTGAAGGCTCATCGTCTGGCAATCCGATTCAGTCGTGCCAAACGATTATCACGGTTCAAGCCGACGACAGAAGCGGGCGGCCATCAATGCGTTTCATGGCAGCCATGAAATTTCGCTTTAGGCCAGCGGCGGAAAGCCTTTGGCAGGCTTCGCTTTTCGGCCTCCGGGGGTCGGTTTCCTGCTACTGGCCGGCTGCTGGTCCGGCCAGATTTGGCAAAGCGATTCACGTTCCGGAGGGCCGACGTCCACCCATGTGCGCCATCCGATCTGGCTTCCGGCCCTGCGGCCGGCGGATGCGCGCACCTTCGCCTCGCTCTATGCGGTCGAATCCTTCGCCCGCGCCACGATCTCCAGCGTGATCCCGATCCAGGCCTACGAGATCCTGCACAATGAGCGGATCGTCTCGATCCTCTACACCATCGTGTCGCTGATGGGCCTTTCGGTGACGCTGTTCATGCCGATGCTGATCCGCCGCTTCGCGCGGCGCTGGGTCTACACGGCCGGCTGCGTGCTGCTGGCGATCGGCTCCGCCTTCTTCATTACCCACACGCTGGCCGGACAGATCGCAGGCATGCTCTGCCGCGTCATGGGGGCGAGCGCGCTGTCGATCACGCTCAACCTCTACATCATGGACCACATCCGCAAGACCGACTTCATGCAGGCGGAATCGCTGCGCATGGCGTGGTCGATGTTCGCCTGGACGGGCGGGCCGACGCTGGGCATCTTCCTCTACACCCATTTCGGCATCTATGCCGCGCATGGCGCGGTCGTGGTCTTTGCGTTCGCGCTGCTTTGCCTGTTCTGGTTCTATCGGCTGAGCGACAACCAGTCGATCCGGCCCGGCAAGTCGCGCCCGGCCAATCCGCTCGCCAATATCGGCCGCTTCGTGAAGCAGCCGAGGCTGAGACTAGCCTGGCTGATCGCCTTCGGCCGCTCCTGCTTCTGGACGACGTTCTTCGTCTATGGCCCGCTGTTCATGGTGATCACCGGCGAGGGTAAGCTTGCCGGCGGCTTGCTAGTGTCGGCCGGCAATGCGCTTCTTTTCGCGGCGATCTTCTGGGGCAGGGCCGGCGCGCGCTTCGGTGCGCGCCGGGTCATGACCTTCGCCTATTTCGCCATGTCGGCCATGCTGTTCGCTGCGGGCGGCATCGGCGAGGCCGCGCCGCTGCTCACGGCGGCGCTGCTGCTCTGCGGCGCCTTGTTCACTATCGCCCTCGACGCGCTCGGCTCGACCGCCTTCATGCGCTCGGTTCGTTCGTACGAGAAGGCGCAGATGGCGGCGGTCTACCGCACCTATCTCGATTTCTCCGAGCTGACGCCGCCGCTCGTCTATTCGGTGGTGCTCACCTTCTTCGGCCTGGGATCGGTGTTCGTCACGCTCGGCATCCTGGCGGCCTTCTGCGGCTTCGTCACCTGGCGCTATCTGCCGAAGGCGTTTTGAACGCCGCGTGGCGCTCGCGCACCCAATCGTGAAAGCGGTGCAGCTCGTACTCTTCCGGCATCAGCACGCCGGCTTCGTGGCGTATCGAGCGAAGGCCTTTCTGGTTGACCTCGCATATCGCGGCGTCTTCCTCCAGCACCTGCGTGCCGAAGGCGACGATGTTGTCGATATCGGTGTTTCCCAGCGCGTCCGGCGCGAACAGCCATTCCGCGGTGAGCTCGGTCTGCTCGGGGCCGAGCGGGGCGAGCCGCACGGTGCGCATGTAGTCGACATGGCCGACGATGAACATCGATGGCAACGAGGTCGCATAGGTCTGTCCGGCGGCGCGCTCGGCCTGGGTCAAGCCGGAAAAGACCGGGCCATGGACGTGGCCGTCGCGCGACCAGGTTTCGGCGCCGGCGCGCAGGCGGCCGGAAAACTCCGGATCGTCATTGTCGGCGTGGCGCGCCCATTCGGGATCGTCATGCCTTGCCATCAGGCCGCGGCCATAGATCGGCACCAGCCGCGACAGATCCTTGTGCACGCCCGGGCAGTGCAGGCACTCGTTGAAGTTCTCCCAGAAGATCTTCCAATTGCAGTTCATCACCTTGGTGAGCCGGTGGCCGGTGACGAGCGTCTCCAGCGGCCAGTTGGAGAGATCGCCGGAGGCACGATCGAAGGAGCTTTCCGCCGAGCCGTCGGGTTCCTCGGCGAGGTTGATGAAGACGAAGCCGCGCCAGAGCGAGAGCGCCACGCGATAGAGCGGATAGTCGGCCTTATCGAAGCCCTCGGGCAGCGATTTCGACGGCACGCGCACGAGATCGCCGCGCAGCGAATAGGACCATGCGTGGTAGGGGCAGGTGAGCAGCCTGGCCTTCAGCCGGCCGGCGCTTTCCTGGCAAAGCTGCGAGCCGCGATGCCGGCAGGTGTTGTGGAAGGCGCGCAGGGCGCCGGTCTCGTCGCGCAGAACTACGATTTCCTGGCTGCCGATGCGTACCGTTCGGAAAGCAAGCGGCTCGGCGAGATCGGCCTCTCGGCAGACCATCAGCCAGCTTCGGTACCAGATGACCTCCAGATCGCGCCGGTAGGCCTCAGCATCCCAATAGGCCGCCGACGGCAAGGTCGGCTGGAGGCTGGTCAGGCCGTTGTAGGGATCGCGTTCGCTCGGATTGGGCTGCATCGGCTTCTCCTGCCAGAGCAGCCTGGCGGCTGCTCTAGCTCTTTGTCTTTGCGCAATTCCGGACGGAAAACCGCTGCGCACTTTTCCTGGAATTGCTCTAGCGACAGCCGACACCCGGGCAAAGCTGTTGTCAATTGCGGGCTCTGGCGCATTGTGGCGGCGGAGGGAGAACCTTAAGGTCGCGCGCATGCCTGCAAGAACCATGTCGCTCACCGAGGAACTGGTCGCCCGCTGCTTTCGCGTTGTCGAGGACAGCGGGCCGGATCCTGACGCTGCGCATCTGGATGACGCGGACTACGACGCAATGGTGCGCATGCTGGAGGCTCAGCTTCCCGCCGACGAACCGCTCTGGCTGTTTGGCTATGGCTCCCTGATCTGGAAACCCGAGATCGAGCATGTCGAAGAGCGGGTCGCTCTGCTGCGCGGCTGGCACAGGTCCTTCTGCATGAAGATGACGCGTTGGCGCGGCACCAAGGAAAGCCCGGGCCTGATGATGGCGCTGGACCGTGGCGGACAATGCAAGGGCGTCGCCTTTCGGCTTGGCGATGGCGACCGGCGCGAGCAACTCGACAGGCTGCTGCGGCGAGAGGTGACGCTGAAGCCGACCAGCTATCATCCGCGCCTGATCAATATGACGAGCGATGCCGGTCCGTTGCGGGCGCTGGCCTTCGTTATCAACCGCCAGGGTACTACCTATGCCGGCCCGCTCACCGAGGAGGATGTTGTCGAGAGGCTCGCGACGTCGTGCGGCCACTGGGGCTCGGGCGCCGACTATCTCTACAACACCGTGAAGAATCTCGAGCTGCGCGGCATCCACGACGCTCATTTGTGGCGGCTGCAGCAGCTGGTCGCGGCGCGGATCGCCGCTTCTTAGCGCCGAAACGCTTGCCGCAATCGCGCCGGGACACGGCGGAAATTGGTTTGCCGGTGGTTGTGCTTCTGCCTAAAGTCGCGCCCCGTCAGCCGTTGGCTGCCGCAAGATTTCATCTAGGGACGAAGACAGGGAATGACCGGCGCGACAGCTGCGAGCGGCAACAAAACTTCCGATCGCAAACTAACCTTCGTCTTGGGCGGCGCGCGCTCGGGAAAGAGCTCGCATGCCGAGAGCCTCACGATCGCCCATCCGTCGCCCTGGTCCTACATCGCCACAGCGCAGGCCTATGACGACGAGATGCGTGAGCGCATCGCGCTGCATCGCTCGCGGCGCGGCGAAGGCTGGGTCACCGTCGATGCGCCGCTCGACCTGGTTGGCGCAATCGAGGCTTTGCCGAATCACGAACCTGTGCTGATCGATTGCCTGACTTTGTGGCTGACCAATCACATGCTGGCCGAACATGATGTCGAGGCCGAATGCCGGCGGCTGGCCGAAGTGCTGTCGCGGCCGCGCGGGCCTTGGTTCGTGGTCTCGAACGAAGTCGGGCTCGGCATCGTGCCCGACAATGCGCTGGCGCGCCGATTCCGCGACGCCGCGGGCCGGCTCAACCAGCAGGTCGCGGCCGCTGCCGACAGCGTTCTCATGATGGTGGCGGGGCTGCCGCTCAAGGTGAAATGACATGGCCGAAATCGAGGAGAAGGACGCCGAGCGCCACCGCGCCAAGATGGCCAAGCGCAAGGCGGTGCAGGACGCCGAGGTCGCCGGCAAGACGATCGAGAAGGGGCTGCTGATCGTCAACACCGGGCCGGGCAAGGGCAAGACCACAGCTGCCTTCGGCCTGGCGCTGAGAATGCTGGGTTACGGCAAACGCGTCGGCGTCGTGCAGTTCATCAAGGGCAAATGGCACACCGGCGAGAAGGACGCCTTCGCAGCCTTCGGCGACCGCGTCGTCTGGCACGCGATGGGCGAGGGGTTCACCTGGGAAACGCAGGATTTGAAGCGCGATATCGCCGCCGCTGAAGCCGCCTGGGCCAAGGCGCTTGAGTTGATGGCCGATCCGTCGATCAGCCTGGTCGTGCTCGACGAGCTCAACATCGCGCTGCGCTACGATTATCTGGACCTGGAAAAAGTGGTCGCGGCGCTCAAGGCGCGCCGGGGCGATCTGCATGTCATCGTCACCGGCCGCAACGCCAAGCTGCTGCTCGTCGAGGCGGCCGATCTCGTCACGGAGATGGGCCTGACGAAGCACCATTTTTCCGCCGGGGTGAAGGCGCAGCAGGGCATCGAATTCTAAAGCGTGTTGACGCCTTGGCCGCTGATTTGGATGGTCAGGTAGATCACGATCGCCGACAGAAACGCGAACAGGCCAAGCAGCAGCCAGTCGGCGACACGGTAGAGCTTCAGCGCCTGGCGGATATCTGTGCTCTCGGCCTCGCGGCGGCCGCCTTCGCCCATGAAAGCGTCCTCCACGACCTCGCCGCGATAGCTGCGCGGTCCGGCGAGGGAAAGTCCGAGCGCGCCGGCCATCGCGGCTTCCGGCCAGCCGGCATTGGGCGAGCGGTGTTTCCTGGCATCGCGCCGCATCACCTTCCAGGCGGCGCGCGGATCGGCGCCCGGCACAAGGAAAGCCGCCAGCACGATGAGCAGGCCGGTCAGCCGCGATGCCGGCAGGTTGATCAGATCGTCGAAGCGGGCGGCCGCACGGCCGAAGGCTTCGTGTTTCGGGGTGCGGTGGCCGATCATCGAATCAGCGGTGTTGGCGGCCTTGTAGGCAGCTCCGCCAGCGAGACCACCGACGCCGGTCCAGAAGGCGGGCGCGACGATGCCGTCGGAGAAATTCTCGGCCAGGCTTTCGATCGCCGCGCGGGCGACGCCTGCCTTGTCCAACTTTTCAGGATCGCGGCCGACAATGCGCGAAACGGCGATGCGGCCAAGCGTCAGCCCGCCGGTCTCCAGCGCATCCGCGACCTCTTCGACATGCTCGGCGAGGCTTTTCTGCGACAGCAGCGCGGAACCGAGGACGGCGGCAATGACCAGACCCGTCGGGAAGATCAGCCAGAGCAGGAGATGCAGCGCCAGGCCGATGAGGCCAGGCACCAGCAAGATAATGAGCAACGCCCGCACACCCTGGCGGCGACGGATTTCGTCGGAATCTGGGGCGCGGTTGAGCCGGCGATCGAGAAAGGATATCAGCCTGCCGATCCAGGTGACCGGATGGCCGATGGCGTTGAACAGCCAGTCCGGATAGCCGAGGACCCGTTCGACGGCGAGTGACAGGAAAGCGATCAGGACAGACATGAAGCTTCTAAGCGGCGCGATTGCGGCGGTTGATCATGGCGGCAGCCTTGGCCGGGCAAGCGCTCTTTTTCCTCATGCGCCACAACCTTTCGTGGACCTCTCGACAGGTATCAATCCGCACTCCTATCCGCTTTTCGAATTGCCCGCCACCGCCCTGACCCGATTGCCGGAGGCAGGACAACTGCGCGAATTGGCCGAAATTGCGGCTGCGGCCTACGGCGCGCCATCTGCGGCGCATGTGGCGGCGGCGCCCGGTACGCAAATTCTGCTGCCGCGCGTCGCCTCGCTGGTACGGCCCGGCAAGGCGCTGGTGCTTGGCCCGACCTATGCCGAACACGCCCGCGCCGCGGCTATTGCCGGCCATGTGGTCGCGGAAGTCAGCGATTTCGACGAGCTGGCCGACGCGGACCTTGCGGTGCTGGTGAATCCTAACAATCCGGACGGACGGGTGATCGAAAAGGCGCGCCTGCTAGAGCTTGCCGCTTGGCTTCGCGCCAAGGGCGGGCTGCTGGTCGTCGACGAGGCTTTCATGGATGCCGGCCCGATTGAACACAGCCTGGCCGGCGATGTCGTTGAGGGCGGCATTGTCGTGCTGCGCTCGTTCGGCAAGTTTTTTGGCCTCGCCGGTGTTCGGCTTGGCTTCGCGCTCGCCGATCAACTGACGACCGAGCGGCTGGACGCGCAGCTGGGCCCCTGGGCGGTTGCGGGTCCGGCGCTCGAATATGGCATCCGCGCGCTGTCGGATACGAAATGGCAGGCCGCGATGCGGCAACGCCTGGGACAGGACGCCGCCCGGCTCGACGCGTTGCTTGGCCGATTCGACGTTCCTGTCGTCCGCGGCACCAGTCTGTTCCGCTACTTGTCATTTGCCGAGGCCCCAAGCCTGTTTTCGGCGCTCGGCGAGGATGGCGTGCTGGTGCGCCATTTCGCCGAGCGGCCCGGAGTGTTGCGCATCGGTTTGCCTGGCAGCGAACCAGAATGGCAGCGCCTCGAAAGCGCGCTTGCCGCCTGGGCCGCACGGCGTAAGGATGCGTCGAAGGAGATCGGACGATGATCCATGTCTGTTCGCTGTCGAAGGTCGACGAGACTGTGGCGAGGACCGGCGCGCAGCGCTTGCTGTCACTGCTTGCTGCCGGCACTGAAGTGATCCGCCCGGCCTCGATCCTGGCGGAAAACCACCTGCATCTCGTCATGCACGACATCGCCGTGGCGCAGGAAGGCATGACGATGCCCGGCGAGGAGCATGTGCGGGCCTTGCTCGACTTCGCCTATCGCTGGGACCGCGTGAAGCCGCTGGTCGTGCATTGCTATGCCGGCGTCAGCCGTTCGACCGCATCGGCCTACATCATCGCCGCCGCGCTAGCGCCGCGGCGCGACGAGATGGAACTCGCCCACACGCTTCGCTTTCTATCGCCGACGGCGACACCCAATCCACGGCTAATCGCAGTTGCCGACGCGCTGCTTCAGCGGGATGGCCGTATGATCGCGGCGATCGAGGCGATCGGCCGGGGCGCCGATGCGTTTGAAGGAGTCCCCTTCGAATTGGGGATCGAAGCTTAGAATTGCAGCGGACGCACGCTACGACAGCCATTCGGTAAGATTGGCCTTACGCACATCCCTGACCAGACTGATAAAACCGTCTGCCTGATGCTCGGCGGTGAGCCGACCTTTCTCGGCGGTGGCGATACTTGCATCGCCGACCACGCCGTTCGGGTTGAGGTCGCTGGCGATCCAGGCGAAGGCATGTGTGCCGGTGTGGCGCAGCAGGGCGAATTCTTTTTCGGCGCGGCCGACATTGGAGACAAAATTGTCCGCCTTGCTCATGTCGACGAGGTCGGGCCGGAAGTGCAGCATCAGCGAGGTCTCGACATCACCGCCATGGATGCCGTGACGGTCCTCCAACTCGGTATACATGCCGGCCGGGCGGCCGAAGCGCTGCCAGCTCGTCTTCACCGACAGCATTTTGGCGCGCACACGCAATTCGCGCGAAATGATGCCCATGATCTCTTCATTGCCGCCATGCGAGTTGACGATGATCAGTTTCCTGACCCCGGCGCGCGCGATCGACAGGCCAAGCTCGGTCCATGCATCCACCAAAGTCGTGGCCGACAAGGTGAGCGTTCCGGGCGCATGCAGGTGCTCGTTCGACTTGCCGACCGCCTGCACCGGCAGGATGCGGATGTCCAGATCGTCGGGCAGGCGCGCGATCACCGTCTCAAGCATGCCCATCATGATCGAGGTGTCGGTCGAGACCGGCAGATGCGGGCCGTGCTGCTCGATCGCCGCCACCGGCAGGACGGCGATCGTCTCCTCCGCATCGATCGAGGCGTATTCCGTCGTCCGGTAATCGCCCCACCACACACGTCTTTTGGCCACTTTAGTCTCCGATTGCTCTGCCGTCCGCACGGTCGGTGTAATGCGCTTATTGGCTACGGGCAACGCTAGCCTGCCGCCAAAATCTCCACCTCGACCTTGAATTCCGGGCGGGCGAAGCCGGAGACGATCATCAGCGTAGAGGCCGGCGCCGGATCGGAAAAGAGCCGGTTGCGGACATCCATATAGGGCTGCAGGTGGGCACGATCGGTGACGAAGGCGTTGATGCGCACGATGTCGTTCAAGGTCAGCCCGGCTTCGCTCAAGATTGCAGCGATGTTCTTGAAGCAGAGCTCAGCCTGCGCGCCGGCGTCCTCGGGAACGTGGTCGTCAGCCCCGATGCCCAACTGACCGGAGCATAGCACCAGCCGTTTTCCGGCAGGTATTTCAACGCCGTGGCTGTAGCGGGCGAAGGGCGGCTTGATGGTCTTGGGGGCGAGGTATTTCAGCATGGCATTCTCCTGTGCGCTCGCAGACTAAGGCTCGATTCATGAAACGTTCAAGATGCGGTGCATGCCTCCCGGGCGATTATGGACAGGCGTCCAAAAAATAGGCACGATGCCTCGCGTACGGCATGACCCGCCCGGTCTCGGCAATGACTGCCGCGCAAGCAGGCGGCCCAGGCGGTGGCATGTGTCTTGCTTCTTGAATCAAGGTGTCGAGCTCAGCGCGTTGCGCGCCCGGGCCAAGAGAGGGTGAGTTTATGATCGGAAATGGGAAGATCCTGGCGGGCTCGATCGCCCTGCTTGCCGCGAGCACGCTGGCGGCGAGTGCGAACGAGAAAGTGACGTTCGGCACCAACTGGCTGGCCGAGCCGGAACATGGCGGCTACTATCAGGCCGTTGCCGACGGCACCTACGCCGCCTGCGGCCTCGACGTCACCATCATGCAGGGCGGCCCGCAGGTCAGCGGCCGGCCGATGCTGCTTGCCGGCAAGATCGATTTCTACATGGGCGGCAATCTGCTGTCGGCCTTCGACGCCGTGCAGCAGGGCATTCCGATGCGCGTCGTCGCCGCCGATTTCCAGAAGGATCCGCAGGTCATCATGTCCCAGCCGGGGCAGGGGCTGGACAAGTGGGAAGACCTCAAGAACGCCGACCAGTATATCCTCGGCGACGAGGGCGCGCAGACCTTCTTCCAGTGGATGGTGACCGAGCTTGGCTTCGATGCGGCAAAGCGCGTGCCCTACACCTTCAACCCGGCGCCCTTCATCGCCAACAAGAAGTCGATCCAGCAGGGCTATGTCACGTCTGAGCCCTTCGCGGTGCAGAAGGCGGGCGGCTTCGTGCCGAACCAGTTCCTGCTCGCCGATTATGGCTGGGATACCTATGCGACGACCGTCGAGGTGATGCAGGACACGATCGACAAGCGGCCGGAAGTCGTGCAGTGCTTCGTCGATGGCTCGGCCAAGGGTTGGTACAACTATCTCTACGGCGACAACAAGGCCGCCAACGACATGATCAAGAAGGACAATCCGGATATGACGGATGAGCAGATCGCCTTCTCGATCGAGCAGCTGAAGAAGTTCGGCGTGGTCGATTCCGGCGATTCGGAAAAGCTCGGCATCGGCGCCATGACCGACGCGCGCATCCAGAGTTTTTACGACAAGATGGTCAAGGCCAAGGTGGCGCAGCCGGGCATCGACATCAAGAAGGCCTACACGCTGGCTTTCATCAACAAGGGCGTTGGGCTGGAGCTGAAGAAGTAAGGCGGCCTACCTTAGATGATCCAGGAGAAAGTGGCTGAGACGCCGGCGGCATCGGACGAGGCCCCGATGCTGCTTTCGTTGCGCAACGTCGGCAAGGTCTTTTCCAACGGCGTGACTGCGCTGAGCAAGGTCGATCTCGCGATCCGCGAGGGCGATTTCCTGAGCCTGCTCGGCCCGTCCGGCTGCGGCAAGTCGACGGCGCTCAGGCTGATCGCCGGCCTGTCGACGCCGACCTCAGGCCAGCTCGACTGGCGCGGCTCGATCGACCGCTCGAACATCGGCTTCGTCTTCCAGGAGCCGACGCTGCTGCCTTGGGCGAACGTCTTCGACAATGTCTGGCTGCCGCTGAGGCTCAAGGGCGTGTCGCGGGCCAAGGCGGCGCCGACGGTGATGGAGATGCTGTCGCGCGTCCATCTCACCGGCTTCGAGAATGCCGTGCCGCGCGAACTTTCCGGCGGCATGAAGATGCGCGTTTCGATCGCCAGGGCCATGGTGACCAAGCCGCGCATCCTTCTGATGGACGAGCCCTTCGCGGCGCTCGACGAGATCACCCGCTTCAAGCTCAACAACGATCTTCTGGAACTGTGGCAGGACGAGCGTTTCACGGTCGTCTTCGTCACCCACAGCGTCTTCGAAAGCGTGTTCCTGTCCAGCCGCGTCGTCGTCATGGCCGCGCGACCGGGCCGCGTCTTCGGCGAGCTCGCCATCAGCGCGCCTTATCCGCGCGACGAGGTGTTCCGGACCTCACCCGGCTACGCCGCGCTTTGCCGACAGGCCTCGGACGTGCTGGTCGACGCCATCAACTCAACCGCGGGATCGCACCATGACGGTCGTTGACGACACCGCGCTGAAGCTCGATCCGGAAGAGGCGCGACGCGCCCGCCAGGAACGTCTTGAGCGCATCGGCAAATGGGTGCTGCCGCTGGCGATCATGGTGCTGGCGATCGTGCTGTGGGACCGCATCTGCGTCTGGAACGAGATCCCGCAATACATCCTGCCGCGGCCGGGCGTGGTGCTGCAGACGCTGCACAATGATGCCGGCCTATTGTTCTCCTCGCTGCTGGTGACGCTCAGGATCACCTTCCTTAGCCTGCTGCTCGCCGTGATCGGCGGCGTCGGGTTGGCGGTGCTGTTCGCACAGTCGAAATGGGTGGAGATGTCGTTCTTCCCCTTCGCCATCGTGCTGCAGGTGACGCCGATCGTGGCCATCTTCCCGCTGATCAACATCTATGTGAACAACCAGACCGTCAAACTGCTGCTCTGCGCATGGATCGTCGCCTTCTTCCCGATCCTGTCCAACACGACGCTCGGGCTGAATTCCGTCGACCGGAACCTGCGCGACCTGTTCAAGCTGAATGGCGCGACGCGCTGGCAGCAATTGCGCTATCTGCGCCTGCCGGCGGCGATGCCCTATTTCCTCGGCGGGCTGAAGATTGCCGGCGGCCTGTCGCTGATCGGCGCCGTGGTCGCCGAATTCGTCGCCGGCGCGCAGGGGCAGTCGTCGGGGCTCGCCTCGCGCATCATCGAGGCCGGTTACCGGCTCAACGCGCCGCGCCTGTTCGCGGCGCTGATCCTGATCTCGCTCACCGGCATCCTGATCTTCCTGGTGCTGTCGCTGGTGTCGCATCTGATCCTGCGTCGCTGGCACGAGAGCGCGCTCAAGCAGGAGCATTAGAGTGGTTGGCGTGATTGAGAACGGCGCGAGGCCGGTTGAACCGGAGATACACCGAAGAGGCGTGTTTCCGACCCAACAGAACGGTGTTGCCTAGGACAGCTGGGGGCAGGCCTTGATACCTACATCTGGTTCTTATCGACTGGCTAACGTTCGGCTTCACCGTTCGCTAACGCTCGGGCTTGCAGCACCGTTCGACACGGACGGTTTTGCGCTGGCCGAACTGCCTGTCGCGGATGGCAAGATCACAAATATTGTCGCCCAAGCCAAGTCGAAGGCAGAAGCCAACGCGATCGACCTTGGCGGCCGGATCGTGCTGCCGTGCTTCGTCGATTGCCACACCCATATCGACAAGGGCCATATCTGGCCGCGAAGGCCCAATCCGGACGGCACCTTCATGGGCGCGCTCAACGCCACAGGCGCCGACAGGACCGCGCGCTGGAGCGCGGAGGACGTCGCGCGGCGCATGGATTTCTCGCTGCGCTCAGCCTATGCACATGGCACCAAGGCGGTGCGCACGCATCTCGACAGCGTGCCGCCGCAGGAGGAAATCTCCTGGCCGGTTTTCGAGGCGATGCGGGAAAAATGGCGCGGGCGGATCGACCTGCAGGCCGCCTGCCTGCTCGGCATCGAAGGCGTGCGCGACAAGGCCTGGTTCGAGCGGCTGGCGAAGCGCGTCGCCGCGGCCAAGGGCGTGCTCGGCGTCGTCACCTATATGGTGCCCGACCTCGAGGAACTGCTCGACCAGGTTTTCGCTGAAGCCATCAAGCACGGGCTCGACCTCGATTTCCACGCCGACGAGACCGACGATGTCGCGGCGATTTCACTGAAGAAGATCGCCGAGGCGTCGCTTTGGAACGGTTTCGAGGGCAACATCCTGGTCGGCCATTGCTGCTCGCTGGCGCGGCAGCCGGACCTTGAGGTTCTCGACACGCTGGACAAGGTGGCAAAGGCGCGGCTCGCCGTGGTGTCGCTGCCGATGTGCAACCTCTATCTGCAAGACCGCCGCAACAACCAAACGACACCGCGCTGGCGCGGCGTGACGCTGCTGCACGAGATGCGGGCGCGAGGCATCAAGGTGGCGGTCGCGTCCGACAACACGCGCGATCCATTCTACGCCTATGGCGATCTCGACATGCTGGAAGTCTACCGCATGGCGACGCGCATCCTGCATTTCGACCATCCGGTCGGAGACTGGCCGAAGGCGGTGGCGGCGACACCGGCGGAGGTGATGCGGCTTGACGGCGACGGCGTGCTCACTGCCGGTGGCAGCGCCGACTTCATCGTATTCAAAGGACGGAGCTGGACCGAATTGCTGTCGCGGCCCGAATCGGATCGCATCGTGGTGCGCGACGGCAAGGCGATCGAACGCCAGTTGCCCGACTATGCTGAACTCGATGAATTGATGGTGGGATGATGGATATCGCAGCGCTGAAGCGCGATCTCGACGGAATCAAGATCGACGACCATCCGGCGATCGTCCAGCAGAAGAGCCGCGACTTCTACTGGTACAGCCCGGTGCTGAAGGCACAGCTCGATCATGTCAAAGGCGATCTCATCGTCACGCCGAAGAGCGAGGACGAGGTGATCCGCGTGCTCGCGGCCTGTCACCGGCACGGTGTCCCGGTGACGCCGCGCGGCAGTGGCACCGGCAATTATGGGCAGGCGATGCCGCTGTCGGGCGGTGTGGTGCTCAACCTCGCCGAGATGAACGACATCAAGTCGATCGCGCCGGGGCGCGTGGTGGCCGGCCCGGGCGCGGTGCTGGCCGAGATCGACAAGGCGACGCGGGCGCATTCCGGCCAGGAGCTGCGCATGTCACCCTCGACCTACAACACAGCCTCGATCGGAGGCTTCGTCGCCGGCGGCTCGGGCGGCGTCGGTTCAATCCGCTGGGGCGGGTTGCGCGACCTCGGCAACGTCATCCGGCTGCGGACCGTGACAATGGAAGCCGAGCCGCGCGTGATGGACCTCACCGGCGAGGAGGTGCTCAAGGTCATGCATGCCTATGGCACCAACGGCATCATCACCGAAGTCGAGATGCCGCTGACCGCTTCCTACGACTGGATCGACGTCATTGTCGGCTTTGACGATTTCATGGATGCGGCCGGTTTCGGCAACGACCTCGCCGTCCAGGACGGGATATTGGCGAAGCTGATCACGCCGATCGCCGCGCCCATTCCCTACGATTATTTTAAGCGGCACCAGAAATTCTTCCGGCGCGAGCAGAGCATCGTGGTGTGCATGATCGCGCCGCATGCAATGGACGCCTTCGTCGCTTTTGTCCGGAGCACCAGGGGCGAGATCGTGTTCCGGGCCGACCGTGAGGCCGATCTCAAAGGATTGCCGCCAGCCTATGAACTCACCTGGAACCACACGACGCTACGCGCCATCCGGGTCGATCCGACGATCACCTATCTGCAGGCGCGCTATCCGTCGCCGGATCATCTCGCCCACGTCAAGGCGATGGTCGAGCGCTTCGGCGACGAGGTGCCGGCGCATCTCGAATTCATCCGTTTCGACGGCGCGATTGGCGCGGCCGGCCTGCCGCTGGTGCGCTACACCACGGAAGAACGGCTCAACGAGATCATCCGCATCCACGAGGACAATGGCTGCTGGATCTTCAATCCGCATCGTTACACGCTGGAAGAGGGCGGCATGAAGCGTACGGATGATGTGCAGCTTGCCTTCAAGCGCGAGACCGATCCGCAAGGACTGCTCAATCCCGGCAAGATGATCGCCTGGGAGAATCCCGCCTACGACTATCGCTCGGGCAAGCCCTTCCTTTTCAAGGGCCTGCAAGAGGCGGGCTGATGAACATCCTCGTGCTTTACGCGCATCCGGTGGAGACCAGCTTCAATGCCGGCCTGCACCGGACGATCATCGAGCGGCTGACCGCGGCGGGCCACGCGATTGATGACTGCGATCTTTATGCCGAGGATTTCGATCCGCGGCTGACGCGCGCCGAGCGGCTTGGCTACCACGATCCACGCAGCCCGGCCGATGCCGTCGCCGGCTACATCGAAAGGTTGCAAAATGCTGAGGCGCTGGTGCTGTCTTTTCCGGTCTGGAATTACGGCTATCCGGCGATCCTGAAAGGTTTCTTCGATCGCGTCTTCCTGCCAGGCGTGTCGTTCAAGCTGGTCGATGGCAAAGTACGACCGACGCTGCACAACATCCGCAAGCTCGCTGCCGTGACCACCTATGGCGGCAGCCGCTTTCGCGCCATGCTGATGGGCGACCCGCCGCGCAAGATCGTCAAGCGCATGCTGCGGGCCACGATTCTGCCCGGCGCTCCCGTCTCCTACCTCGCGCATTATTCGATGAACCTTTCGACCGACGAGACGCGCAACGCGTTCATGGCAAAGGTCGCGGCCAGCATGGATCAATTCTGATGCGCGTGCTGGTGGTCTATTGCCATCCAGTGCCGGAAAGCTACTGCGCGGCGATCCGCGACACCGCCGTCGAGGTGCTGACGCGAAGAGGCTGGGACGTGCGGCTGCTCGACCTCTATGCCGAGAATTTCGATCCGGTGATGAGCTGCGAGGAGCGGCGCTTCTACAATGACCGGGCGCCGGAGGATCCGGCGCTCAAGCCGCACTTCGATCTTCTTATGTGGGCAGAAGCGATCCTCTTCATCTATCCGACCTGGTGGTATGGTCTGCCGGCGATGCTGAAGGGCTGGTTCGACCGTGTCTGGGCGACGGACATCGCCTTCAAGCTGCCGGCCGGCAAGGGGCGGATCACGTCGCTGATGCGGCATGTCACCAAGGTCGGCGTCATCACCACCTGCGGCGCGCCGACCTGGTGGAGCGTCGTCGTCGGCCAGCCGGGCCGCAAGACCATCCTGCGCGGCATGCGGGCGCTCTGCGCCACGCGCTGCAAGACGTTCTTCCTGGCGCATTATCTGATGGATTCGTCGACGCCGAAGAGCCGGGCGGCATTTTTGGGGAAGGTGCGGGCGAAGCTGGAAAGGTTTTGAAGCGCCTTTCCTTCTCCCTTTGCAAGGGGAGGAGGGAGAGCCGCACTACATCTTCACGCGCTCCGCCTTCGGATCATACATCGGCCTAAGCGAAGTCTCCGCCGCGAAGCGTTCTCCTGCGATCTCCACCTCGTAGGAGGAAGCCAGCACATCCGCCTCGCTCTCAGCCTCACAGGGCACATAGCCAAGCCCGATCGCGCCGCCGAGGTGGTGGCCGTAATTGCCCGAGGTGATCGGGCCGACAATCCGGCCGTCGCGCAGGATGGCCTCGTTGTGGAAGAGCAGGGGCTCAGGGTCTTTCAGGCGGAACTGCACCAGCCGGCGAGACAGGCCGGCTTCCTTCTTCCTGAGCACGGCATCGCGGCCGATAAAGTCGGCTTTGCTGGTCTTCACCGTGAAGCCCAGGCCGGCCTCCAGTACATTGTCCTCATCAGTGATGTCGTGGCCAAAATGGCGGAAGGCCTTTTCGATGCGGCAGGAATCGAGCGTATGCAGGCCGCAGAGCTTCAGGCCGACATCGGCGCCGGCTTCAGTGATCGCCTCGAAGACATGGGCGGCCTGCTCGGTCGAGACATAGAGTTCCCAGCCAAGCTCGCCGACATAGGTGACGCGGTGGGCGCGGGCCAGCCCCATGCCGATCTCGATCTCCTGGAACGTGCCGAACGGATTGGCTTCGTTGGAGAAGTCGTTCGGGCTGACCTTCTGGATCAGTTTACGCGCCTCCGGACCCGTCACGCAGATCACGGCTTCGGCGGCGGTGACGTCGGTGATGACGACGAACTCGTCGGCCACATGCTTTCTCAGCCAGGCAAGATGACGCTGCAGCGTGGCGCCTGGCACGACCAGGAAATAGGCTGTTTCCGAAAGCCGCGTCACAGTGAGGTCGCTCTCGATGCCGCCGCGCTGGTTGAGCATCTGCGTGTAGACGATCTTGCCCGGCGCGACGTCCATGTCGTTGGCGCAGAGCCTTTGCAAGAACGCGCAGGCGTCGCGGCCCTCGACGCGGATCTTGCCGAAGGAGGTCATGTCGAACAGGCCGACGCCGTTGCGCACCGCGAGATGTTCCTCGCGCTGGTTGTCGAACCAGTTCTGCCGCTTCCAGGAATAGCGGTATTCGCGCTCCTGGCCTTCGCGGGCAAACCAATTGGCGCGCTCCCAACCCGCCACCTCGCCGAAGACGGCGCCGCGTGCCTTCAAATGTTCATGCAAGGGCGAGCGGCGCACGCCGCGCGAGGTCGCCATCTGGCGGTAGGGGAAATGGTCGGCATAGAGCAGGCCAAGCGTTTCGGAGACGCGCTCCTTGAGATAGCGGCGGTTCTTCTGGAAGGGCTGGGCGCGGCGGATGTCGACCTCCCACAGGTCGAAGGGCGGCTCGCCGTCGTTGATCCATTGCGCCAGCGCCATGCCGGCGCCGCCCGACGAGACGATGCCGATCGAATTATAGCCGGTAGCCATCCAGTAGCCTGAAAGCTCGGGCGCCTCGCCGAGATAATAGCGATCGTCGGGCGTGAAACTCTCGGGACCGTTGAAGAAGGTGTGGATGCCGGCGGTGCCCAGCATCGGCATACGGTTCACGCCCATTTCGAGGATCGGCTCGAAATGATCCATGTCCTCGGGTAGCTGGTCGAAGCAGAAATCCTCGCGGATGCCGTCCATGCCCCAGGGTTTCGCCACCGGCTCGAAGGCGCCCAGCATCATCTTGCCGGCGTCCTCCTTGTAATAGGCGCACTCGTCCGGCACGCGCAGCACCGGCAGGCGCGACAGGCCCGGGATAGGTTCGGTGACGAGGTAGAAATGCTCGCAGGCATGCAGCGGGATGGTGACGCCGTTCTGACGCCCGAGCTCGCGCGCCCACATGCCGGCGCAGTTGACGACGATGTCGGTCTCGATCGTGCCCTGGTCCTCGCCTTGCGCCCAGGAGACGCCGGAGACGCGGCCGTTCTTCGTGTGGACCTTGGTGACCTTGACGTTCTCGATTATTGTCGCGCCGCGCTGGCGCGCGCCCTTGGCCAGTGCCATGGCGATGTTGGCCGGGTCGCACTGGCCGTCGAGCGGCAGATGCACGGCGCCGACCACGTCGGAGACATTGAGGTGTGGATACATCTCCTTGACCTCGCGCGGCGAAATCTCGCGCACGTCGACATCGAAGGCACGGGCGAGCGAGGCCTGCCTGTAGATCTCGTGCTTGCGTTCCTCGGTCAGAGCGACGGTGATCGAGCCGACCTGGCGCATGCCGGTGCCGACATCGGTCTCGGCTTCGAGCTTGACGTAGAGGTCGGCCGAGTATTTCGCCAGCCGCGTCATGTTCTGCGAGCCGCGCAATTGGCCGATCAGGCCGGCCGCGTGCCAGGTGGTGCCGCAAGTGAGCTGCTTGCGTTCGAGCAGCACGATGTCAGTCCAGCCGAGCTTGGCCAGATGATAGGCGACCGAGCAGCCGGAGACGCCGCCGCCGATGATCACAGCGCGGGCTTTGCTGGGGACAGTCTTGGTCATGCGGCCTCGCGGCGGTAATTGGAAGCGAAGCGGCGCAGGCGAAGCGCTGCTTCCTTAAGGATGGGCTCCGGCTGGCAGAGGCTGATGCGGATGTGCCCGGCGGCGGCCTCGCCGAAGCTCGATCCGGGCATAACGCCGACCTTCTCCTTGTCGAGCAGCCCCCAGGCGAATTTCTCGTCGTCGGGCTCGATGGCGGAGATATCGAGCATGACATACATGCCGCCTTCCGAGCCGTGCACGGTGACGTCGTTCATGCCGCGTATGGCCTCCAGCATCAGGGCGCGGCGCGCGGCGTAGCGTTCGGCGATCTCTTTTACGCCATAGTGGTTCTCGAGCGCTTCGGCGCAGGCGATCGAGATGAAGGCCGGCAGGCCGTAGGTCGTCACGAGGTTGAGATCGGTGAGCAGCCGGATCATCTCAGTCGGGCCGGTCAGCCAGCCCATGCGCCATCCCGTCATGCCGTGGCTTTTCGACATCGAATTGATGACCAGCGTGCGCTCGGCCATGCCGGGCAGCGAGCGCGGCGAGATGTGCTCGCCGCCGCCCAGCGTCCAGTAGACCTCGTCGGACAGCAGCCAGAGATCGTGCTCCTTGCAGATCGCGGCCAACTCCTCCAGTCGCTCGCGCGAATAGACGGCGCCGGTCGGATTGTTCGGCGTGTTGATCAGGATGGCGCGGGTGTTGGGCCTCAGCGCGGCGCGGATCATGTCCGCGCGGGGCTGGAACCCGTCCTCTGCCGGTGTCTCGACCACAGTGAAGGTCGCGCCGGCGGCGCTGAAGGTGTTGGGGTAAGTGGCGTAATAGGGCGCAACGACGATGGCGTGGTCGCCAGGATCGAGCACGGTCTGCACAGCGGCGTAAAGTGCTGCCTGGCCGCCTTGCGTGGCGATGATCTCGTCCGGCTCCGTCTCGATGCCGGTGCAGGCGGTGGATGCCGCCGCCATTGCCTTGCGCAGACGCGGCAGGCCGGGCAGCGGCGTATAATGATGGTTGCTGCCGCGCACGGCGTTGACGCAGGCTTCGATCGTTTCCGAAGGCGTGTCGAAGTCGTGGTCACCGACCGACAGCATGATGATGTCCTCGCCGGCCTGCTGGCGGGCCCAGGCGGCCGAATGGACCTCCCAGCCGTCCTTGCCCGAAGGAACGATAGCGGTAATGCGCTTTGATGGTCTTGGCATCAGGAAACTCCCGAGATCCGATGGCCGGCCTGCTCGAGCCGGTCGCGCAATGCAGCGATATGAGCGGGACCGACCTCGCAGCAGCCACCGACGATACGGGCGCCGGCATCCACCCAGCCCATGGCTTGCTCGGCATAGGCTTGCGGATCGAGATCGTGGCGCGCGTGCAGCACGTCGACGGTGCCGCCATGCTTCAGCGCTTCGACAGATGTGAAGCCATTGGCGTAAGCGCCAACCGGTCCGCCGAGCGCGATGAGTTCCGGCAACGCGGCGGAGATTGCTTCTGGCCGGCAGCAGTTGAGAAGCCGGGCCGCGACCGGGAGGTCGCAGAGCGCGCCGACCGCGTCGGCAATGGTCTCGCCGCTGCGTAGGCGTGGCGCGCCGTGGTCGGCGAGCGTCCATGACACCCATACCGGCTTGCCGCTTTCCGAGGCGGCGGTGACGGCCGCGCGCGCTTCGTCAGCCGAGGCCATCGTCTCGCACAAGAACAGGTCGACGCCATCGACCTGTTCGGCGACGATGCGGCGATAGATACCAAGCGTTTCGTCGTAGGAGATAGTCAGCGCCGGCGCGTAGCTGCCGAAGAGAGGCGACAGGCACCCGGCGATCGCGGTGTCGCCCGCTTCGTCGCGAGCCTGCGTCGCCAGTTCGATGCCGCGCTTCTGCAGAGGCTTGAACAGATCTTCTGCGCTCTCGCGCGCCAGGCGCTCCGGCGTTGCCGCATAGGTGTTGATGGTGATGACGCGAGCACCTGCCTTGATGAATTCGACATGCAGGTCGCGCACCAGATCCGGCTCGTCGATCAGCACCCTGGCCGACCAAAGCGCCGTCGGCTCGGATTTGCTGCGCCGGACCAGTTCCTGACCCATGCCGCCGTCGGTGAGGATGACGGAAGTCATGCGCGCAATCTCTCGTTCTTCGGATCCCATAGCGGCTCGTCCTTCTGCACGATGGCTTTGAAGCGATCGCCAAAAATCTCAACCTCGACCGCCGTGCCTGGCTCGGTCAGGTCGGTGCGGAGCATGCCGAGCGCGATCGACTTGCTGACACGGTGGCCCCAGCCGCCCGAGGTCGTCTCGCCGACGATCCTGCCGTCGTGCCAGAGCGTCGACATGTAGGGCGCGTCGCAGTCGCCGGGGTTCTCGACCACCAGCGTGACGAAGCGCTTCTTCACGCCTTGCTGTTTCTCATTGAGCAAGGCCGCCTTGCCGCGGAAATCGGGCTTGTCCCATTTGACGAAGCGCTCCAGTCCGCCCTGCAGGATCGAATAGTCGGTCGACAGATCGCCCTTCCAGGTGCGGTAGCCTTTTTCCAGCCGCAGCGAATCCAGCGCATACATCCCGAAAGGCTTCAGGCCGTGCTTCTGGCCGGCGGCCCAGACGGCATCGAAGACAGTAAGCGTGTCGGCAACCTTGGTGTGGATTTCCCAGCCGAGCTCGCCGGCGAAGGAGACGCGCACCAGCTTCGCCCAGCGCCCGGCAACCGTCGTTTCCTGATGCGTGAGCCAGGGCAGGGTCAGGTCGGCATCGCAGACTTCAGCCAGGATTTTGCGCGAATTCGGGCCGGCGAGAATCTGGGTCGAGTATTCCTCTGTACGGTCGGTCAGCGTGAAGGCTGCGTCGGCCGGCATGCGCGACTTCAGCCATTCGAAGTCGTGCCACTGCGCCACCGCCGCGGTGATCAGCGTCATCTGGTCTTCGCCATGGCGCACGACCGACATTTCGGTGACGATGCGGCCCTTGTCATCGGCGAAATAGGCGAGGCCGATGCGGCCGGGTTTTGGCACCAGGCCGGTGACCTGCAGCGACAGCCAGTCGGCGGCGCCCGGACCTTCGAGGTTGAAGCGCGAGAAGCCGGGCAGATCGAGGATGCCGGCGGCGTCGCGCACGGCGAGGCATTCTTCCCGGGTCGCGCTATGCCACGGCCCTTCGCGGCGGAAGGTGAGTGTCGCTTCCTCGGAGGTGTCGTCGCCGGACCTCGCATACCAGGTGGCGCGTTCCCAGCCATTATAGGCGTCGAACTGGCCGCCCAGCGCCTTGATGCGCTCGTGCAGCGGCGACAGCTTGCGGTTGCGCCCCTCCGGCCAGGCATGGCGCGGGAACTGGATGGCGTATTCGTTGCCGTAGATCTCCATCCCCTTTGCGACGCAATAGTCGGGCGCCGAGGCGAAGCTGGTGAAACGGCGCGGATCGCAGGACCACATGTCCCATTCGGTCTGGCCCTCGGTCACCCATTCGGCCAGCACCTTGCCGGCGCCGCCGCCTTGCGCGATGCCGAAGGTGAAGACGCAGGCCTCGAAGGCGTTCGGCACGCCGGGCATCGGCCCGATCAGCGGGTTGCCGTCCGGCGCGTAGGGGATCGGGCCGTTGATCACCTTGGAAAGACCGGCTGTGCCGAGGATCGGCACGCGCGCGACGGCATCCGCCAGATAATGCTCGAGACGGTCGAGATCATCGGGGAAAAGCTGGAAGGAAAAATCCTCCGGCATCGGATCGTTGTGGGTCGCCCAATGCGCGCGGCAATTGCGCTCATAGGGCCCGAGATTCATGCCGCTCTTTTCCTGGCGCAGGTAATAGGACGTGTCGACGTCGCGCAGCAGCGGCAATTTGTGACCCTGCTCCTTCGTCCAGGCGGCAAGCTCGGGGATTTCCTCGAACAATATATACTGGTGGCTCATCACCATCATCGGCACGTCGCGGCCGAACATCTTGCCGACTTCAGCCGCGCGGTAGCCGGCCGCGTTGATGACGATCTCGCAGCGGATCTCGCCTTGCGGTGTTTCGACCACCCATTCGCCGTTCTCGCGGCGCACGCCGGTCACCGGGCAGAAGCGGATGATCCTGGCGCCCATGTCGCGCGCGCCCTTGGCCAGCGCCTGGGTCAGCTGCGCCGGATCGATGTCGCCGTCGCTCGGATCGTAAAGGGCGCCCTTCAGCTCATGCGTCTCGATGAAGGGGTAGCGTCGCTTGATCTCGTCGAGGCCGACCACGTCAATGTCCATGCCCTGGTAGCGGCCCATGCCCTTGGCGCGTTGGAATTCCTGCATGCGTTCGTTGGTGTGAGCGAGCCGGAGCGAGCCGGTGACATGGTAGTTCATCGGATAGTCGACGGCTTCGGCCAGGCCCCGGTAGAGTTCGGTCGAATAGCGCTGCATGTTCATCAGCGACCAGGACGAGGAGAAGGTCGGCACGTTGCCGGCGGCATGCCAGGTTGAGCCCGAGGTCAGCTCGTTCTTTTCCAGAAGCACGCAGTCTGTCCAGCCCGCCTTGCACAGATGATAAAGCGATGAGCAGCCGACGACACCGCCTCCGATGATCACCACGCGTGCCGTGGTCGGCAAACCGGCCATGTTTTTCTCCTCAAGTTCAAAGCGCGACATATCGCGCTTTGCTTCCTTTTATGCATGCAGTTGCCCCAAAACCGCTGGGCACTTTTGGGCGGCATGCAATGTTCAATATACCGGTGGTGAAACCACCCAGATCACCACGGCCGGCTCGGTGCCCGGATTGCGCCAGCGATAAGGCTTGCCCTCGAAGCGAAACGAGTCACCTTCGCCAAGCCGATGCCAGACGCCCGCTATCTCGATGTCGAACAGTCCGGAGACGATGTATCCGGCCTCCTCGGTTGGCCGAAATGCTGCGGCCTTCATCTCGGCGCCGGGCGCGAACACCGAGCGTACCACCTCGAAACTACCTCCGAGATCGGGCGACAGAAGCTCCTCCACCAGACCCGTTTCGCTTGTGCCAAGCACCCGGCGGCGGCCGGCGCGCACGATCACGCCACGCTCTTCCTCGGCCGGCACGTCATGACTGAAGAACAGGCTGATCGGTACATCGAAGAGGTCGGCGAAGGCCCGCAAGTCGCCGACCGAAGGCACCGAGAGGCCGCGCTCGACCTGGCTGACCCAGCCAACCGAACGGCCCAACTTGAGCGCAATTTCACTGAGCGTGAGGCCGCGTGCCTTGCGCAGCGCGCGGATGTCGCCGGCCAGCAGCCGGTCACCGTTGTCCTGCTCCGATCTGGCCGTGGTCGAGCTCAAAGGCTTCTCGTGAAAAAATCCGGATAAATTTCATGAGAGGGTAAAACCATGAAAAAATCAAGGAGATTTTCATATGCCACAAGATTTGCTTGCGCGTTTTCGGCTGTTGATGCAAAGGCTCGCGCACGAGCGGCGAGTGGGGCGCCCGGTCGGAGACCAATTCTAGTTCATAGTCTGCGGATGGTCGTCAAGGAAACCGGGTTGTGGGTTTCTGGCCATGCCGAAAGGGACGACCCATGCTTGAGAAGAACATCCGGATCGCGTCGGATGCGGAGATCGTCGATGAGGCGATCACCTCGCGCCGGTCGGTGCGCGCTTTCCTGCCCGATATGGTCGATGACGACACGATCCGCGCGATCCTGGCGGTCGCCTCGCGCGCGCCGTCCGGCACCAACATGCAGCCCTGGCGCGTCTATGTGACCAAGGGCGAGGTCAAGCAGCGCATCAGTGACGCGATCCTCAACTCCGGCATCCGCGCCGAAAAGGCCGAGTGGGACGAGTATCGTTATTATCCTGATCAGTTCTTCGAACCCTATCTGACGCGCCGCCGCGCCAATGGCTTCGGCCTTTACGGCGCGCTGGGCATCGGCCGGCGCGAGGTTGACAAGATGCGGGCGCAGCACGACCGCAACTTCATCTTCTTCGATGCGCCGGTCGGCATGATCTTCACGATCGACCGGAGACTGAACCAGGGCTCGTGGATCGACTACGGCATGTTCCTGCAGAACATCATGGTCGCTGCACGGGCCAGGGGGCTGCATACCTGTCCGCAGGCGGCCTTCGCTCCTTACCATCGGCAGATCCGACCGGTGCTCAACATTCCCGACGAGGAGATCGTCGTCTGCGGCATGGCGCTCGGCTATGAGGATACATCCAAGCCGGAGAACGAGTTCCGCACCGACCGAGCGCCGCTCGAGGACTGGGTGACCTTCGCGGAATAGTGCTGGCTTAATCGGTACTCATATGCGCGCCGTGGCCGCTGACGTGGGCGCCATCACGCGGCGTCAGCCGCAGGTAAGCCGATAGCGCGCAAAGCGTGATCAGCCCTTCGACGACGAACAGGATGCGATAGTCGTCGACGCTGGCCTTGCCGCCGCCGGCAAGCAGCGACAGCAGCGCCGCCGCGAGACCGACGCTGATCGCCACCGCGAGCTGCCACAGGATGTAATAGAGCGCGCTGAAGCGGGCGAGTTGCTCCGGCGCGATGTCCGAATAGGAAAGATTGCCGGTCGAGGCCCATTGCACCGAGCGGAAGACGCCGAAAACAAAAATGTAGGCCAGCACGATCCAGGCCGGCAGGCTCTCCTGCATCAGGGCAAAGCCCGCGACCAGCAAGGCGACGATCGGGGTGTTGGTGACCAGCACGCGCCTGAAGCCGAAGCGGTTCAGAAGGCGCGGCATGAAGAAGCGCATGATCAGGGATCCGATCGCCGCGACGAAGGTCAGCGAGCCGGCCTGCACGGCGCTCATGCCGAAGCCGAGCTGGAACATCAGCGGCAGCAGGAAGACCACCGAGCTGAGGCCGATCGTGTCGAGGCTGCCGCCGGTGAGGAAGGAGATGCGGAAGGTGCGGATGCGCAGCAGGTTGAGATCGAGCAGCGGGTTGCGGGCGCGCAGGCAGTAGAAGGCGGCAACCGCCAGGATGACGATTGCCAGGCCAAGCTCGATGCCGATGAGACTGCTCGCGGCATCCTTGGCGGCAAGCGAGTCCATGCCGAAGACCAGCAGGCCCATGCCGCTGCCGACGAGCAGGAAGCCCGGAAAATCGAACGGCGTGCGCACCGGCTTGATCGTCGACGGAAACAGCGAGGCGGCCAGCAGCGCCGCGGTCAGCGCGATCGGGATGTTGATGTAGAAGATCCAGCGCCACGAGACATAGGTGGTGAGCGCGCCGCCCACCAGCGGTCCGACCAGCGGCCCGGACTGGCCGGCCAGCGAAATATACATGTTGATCTTGAGCGTGCGGTCGCGCGGGAAACTCGACAGGATCACGACCTGGCCAAGCGTGCCCATCAGCGCGCCGCCGCAGCCCTGCAGGGCGCGCGAGCCGACCAGCATCCAGATGTTTTCCGAAAGGCCGCACAGCGCCGAGGCGCTGGCGAAGACGAGCAGGGCGAAGCAATAGACGTTGCGCAGGCCGAAGCGGTCGGCCAGCCAACCGCCGAGCGGCATGGTGACGATGAGGCTGGCGACATAGACGGTGATCAAAAGGCCAAGCTGGCTTGGCGGGCGGTCGAGGCTCTCGCCGATGCCGGGCAGAGCGGTGACCACGACATTCTGGTCCAGGCTCGTCATGAACACGCCGCAAGCGACGGTTGCCGGCAACAGCATGGACGGACCCTCCGCCGGAGCAAAGCGGGTCGTGGCCGTCGCCGAAGTCTCAACAGTCATGGAAGAGTATGGTCGAATTGGTTGCCTGAGCGGACGTTTGATTGGCAAACGCCCGTGATTCCTTAGCTATCGCGCCTGCTGGCCCAACGCTCAAGCAGCAGTTGTAGCCGTTCATAGTGCCAGATAGCGGCTGGACCAAAGGTGTGTTGAGATTCAGGTGAGGCCGGCCTGCAAATGGCGGCTTCCCGCGCTTCCGGGGCTCACGTACTTTAGTACGCTCCGCTCCGGTTCTCGGAACCCGCCACTTTCGGCACGGCCTGACCTGAATCTCAACACACCTTGGATGCTCTACTGCACCTCGTAGCCGACTTCTTCGCTGGCGTGGCACAAGGCCTTCCAGAACGATCGCGCGAAGGAGCGGAAGACATAGATGTCGAACTGGTCGGCGCCTGTGCGCTGGATCTGAGCGAAGATGTCGTGATGATTGGTCGAACGGCCGGCACCGAGCGGGAAGGCCGGCAGGGCGAAGTCGATGGCAAAAAACTTCGCCATCACCCATTCGGCCTTCGGGCCCGCGATGCGGATCGCGGTGCGGCCATGCGAGAGATCGGTCAGCGTGCCGATGGCCGGCGTGATGACTCCCGCGAAGGCCGCAGCCAGTCCTTCGGCTTCGTCGACCACGGTGAATTTCCCCGGCGCGAAGCCGAAAACGGCACGGGCGCCGCTGCTTGTGCCGCCGCCGGCGCCGTCAGGCAGAGTGAGACCGGTGACCTTGCGGATGATCTCGATCAGTCGCTTCTCTTCGCCCGGCCAGGCGGCAAGCTGCAGGATCGAGCCCGGCCGCGTCTCGGACAGGATGACATCGACGCCATGTTCGAAATTGCCGTGCGAACCCGGATGGTAGTCCGGCTCGAGCGGCGATTGGCGCTCGGGCAATTGCTGCTCAGCCATGCATGCGGCTCCCGTCCGGGTCGTAGAAATGGCTGGAGACGATCTCGACCGGCCCGAACCGGTTGCGCAGCGGATCCGAGACGAAGGCGCGGGTGCCGTGGCGCGCCTTGCCGCCCTTGACCAGCGCCAGCGCGATATATTTGCCCAGCGCCGGCGAATAGCAGCAGGCGGTGATGTGGCCGAGCGAATCGTGCGGATTGGCTTCGTCCAGTTCCTCGACGATATGTCCGCCGCCGTTGAGGGCGCGGTTGTCGAGGGCGATCAGTCCGACCAGCTCGAGCCGGTCGGGGGCAATCAGGCCTTCGCGGTCCATCATGGCCGAGCCGATGAAGGGCTTCTTCTTCGACAGCATCCAGTCGAGATGGAGGTCGCGCGCCGTGGTGCGGCCGTCGATCTCGGCGCCGGTGACATGGCCCTTCTCGATGCGCATCGTGCCCAGCGCCTCGAGCCCGTAGGTGACAAGGCCAAAAGGCTTGCCGGCCTCGATCAGCGCTTCCCAGACGCGGGTGCCGTAGCCGGCGCCGGAATAGACCTCGAACGCCATTTCGCCGGAGAAGGAAAGCCGGCAGATCATCACCGGCACGCCGGCGATCCGGCCATGCACGATGCCCATGAAGGGCAGGGTGGCATTGTCGACGGCAGTCCCGGTGACGCAAGCGGCAAGGATGGCGCGCGCGTTCGGGCCGCCGATCGCAGCGCCCGCCCATTCGTCGGTGACGGAGGTGACGGTGACCTTCAGCTCAGGCCAGATGACGTCGAGGAAATATTCCAGGTGCTGCATCACCTTGCCGGCATTGGCGGTGGTGGTGGTCATCAGGAATTCCTGCTCGCCGAGCCGCCAGGTGGTGCCGTCGTCGAAGGCAAGGCCGTCCTCGCGCAGCATCAGGCCGTAACGCGCTTTGCCGACCGCAAGCGTGGAGAACATGTTGGTGTAGACGCGATCGAGGAACTCGGCCGCATCCGGTCCCTGCACCGCGATCTTGCCCAGCGTCGAGACATCGACGATGCCGGCGCTGTCGCGCGTGGCTCTTGCTTCCCGCACATAGGCCTGCTCGACCGTCTCGCCGGGGAGGCCATAGATCATCGGGCGGTACCAGAGGCCGGCCGAATACATCCTTGCGCCATTGGCGATGTGCCAGTCATGCATCGGGGTCAGCCGCTCGGGCTTAAGGTCGCCGAAGCGCTCTGCCGCCAGCGAGCCGATCGACACCGCCGTGTAAGGCGGGCGGAAGCGCGTCGTGCCGACTTCGGGAATAGGCTTGCCGAGCGCCTCGGCCATGATGGCGAGACCCGGTACGTTGGAGTTCTTGCCCTGGTCGGTCGCCATGCCGAGCGTGGTGTAGCGCTTCAGATGCTCGACCGAGACGAAGCCTTCGCGATGCGCCAGCCGCACGTCCTCGGCGGTGACGTCGTGCTGGAAGTCGACAAAGCTCTTGCCCTTGGCCCTGATCTCGAAGACCGGAGCCGGATCGGAATCGCCCGGAGCCGCCTCGACGACGGGCAGGGGACCGGATGAAGCCGTACCGCCAGCCGCCTGAAGACCGGCGGCGCGACCTTCCGCGATTGCCTCCGCTGTCGAAAAACTGCCGGTGAAGGCGCCGGCGCCGATCCAGCGCTGCGTCGGCTTCGGCGGCAGGAAAGCTTGCCTGGCAGGGTCCCACTCGGCTTTCGCGCCGGCCTGGCTGGCGAGGTGGATGGTCGGCGACCAGCCGCCCGACATCAGAAGGCTGTCGGCGTGGATGCTGCGCTCGTCGCCGCTGAGCGAACCGCTCATGGCGTCGAAGCGCTGCACCTTGAGGCCGGTGAGCGCCTTCCCGCCCTCGGTCGCGACCACGGCGTGACCGGCAAGCAGCTCGGCTTCCGCATCGCTCGCCAGCCGGCGCATCTCGTTCGTAACATCGCTGCGGACATCGATGATGGCGACGACCGCGGCGCCAGCCTCCTTCAGGGCGACGGCCGAGCGGTAGGCGCTGTCGTTGTTGGTGAAGAGCGCTACGCGCTGTCCAGGCAGCACGCCATATTCATTGACATAGCGCTCGGCGGCGTGCGCAAGCATCACGCCTGGGCGGTCATTGTCCGGGAACACCAGCGGCCGTTCGAAGGAGCCGGTGGCGAGTACCACCGTGCCCGCGCGGATCGCCCAGTAGCGCTGGCGCGGCTCACCCTTGGCGGCCACTTCCTTGTGGTCGGTCACCCGTTCAAGCGCGGCCAGCGTGTTGCCGTCGTAATAGCCCCACACCGTCGTGCGCGGCAAAAGGCGCACATTGTCGTTGCCTGCGAGCTGCGCGGCCATACGCTGGGCCCAGTCGACGGCAGGCATGCCGTCGATGGTTTCGCCCGACCAGTTGGCGGAGCCGCCGAAATGGGCTTCGAGATCGGCGAGGATGACCCGGGCGCCCTGGTCGGCGGCGGCCTTCGCCGCCATCAGGCCGGCCGGACCGGAGCCGACCACCAGCACGTCGCAGAAAGCATTCATGCGCTCGTAGCGGGCCGGGTCGGGAGCGGTGCCTGCCTTGCCCAGGCCGGCGGCGCGGCGGATGAAATGTTCGCAGAACATCCAGAAGCGCGTGCCCTTCAGCGGACCGAACACCGGACCCATGAAGGTCTTGTAGTAGAAGCCGGCAGACAGGATCTTGCCGCCGAGCTGGTTGATGGCGCCGATGTCCCAGGTAAGCGAGGGGGTGCGGTTCTGGCTGACGGCGACGAGCCCGTCATAGATCTCGACCATGGTGGCCGGAATGTTCGGCTCCCGCACCTCGCCGCGCAGCACCGTCACCAGCGCGTTCGGCTCCTCGACGCCGGCGGCAAGCAGGCCGCGCGGGCGATGGTATTTGAACGAACGGCCGAACAGCGTCACGCCGTTGGCGAGCAACGCCGAGGCCAGCGTGTCGCCGATATGGCCGGTGTAAGGCGCGCCGTCGAAGGTGAAGCGGATGGTGCGCAGCCGGTCGATGCAGCCGCCGGTCTCTGTGCGGCGCGGGCTCACGAACGGCCCTCCGCCTTGTGGCCACCACGGGCGAAGGCCGTGCTCAGGATCTCATGCGTGATGGTGTTGCGCACGACCCTCAGATGGGCGCGGCAACCGCCGGAATGCTGCCAGATCTCGTTGTGATCGCCAGCCGGATTCAGCCGGTCGTAGACATAGGCGTTCCAGGCGTCGAGATCTTGCGAGGCCGGCTGCGGCCGCTCGCGGTTGCCGTCACCCTGGTAGGTGAATTCGATGACGTCGCGCGGGCCGCAATAGGGACAGGTGATAAGCATTGTCTTTCAGCCCTAATGCAGCCGCGGGTTCGCGCCCTGGCCTTTGTCGTCGATGATCAAGCCGCGATAGAAGCGGTCGAGCGTGAAGGGCGCGTTGAACTCGTGCGGCTCATCCTTGGCGATGGTGTAGGCAAAGCACCAGCCCGAGGCGGGCGTCGCCTTGAAGCCGCCGTAGCACCAGCCGCAATTGAGATACATGCCCGGCAATGGGCCGGCGATGATGATCGGCGAGCCGTCCATCGTCATGTCGCACAGCCCGCCCCAGGAGCGCAGCATGCGCACCCGTGCGAGACCCGGGAACAGCGCCAGCATCTCGCTCATCACCTCATCGACGATCGGCAGGCTGCCGCGCTGGGCGTAGCTGTTGTAGCCGTCGAGGTCGCCGCCATAGACGAGGCTGCCCTTGTCGGACTGCGAGATGTAGAAATGACCCATGCCGAAGGTGAGAACGGTGTCGACGATGGGCTTCAGCGATTCCGAGACGAAGGCCTGCAGGACGTGGCTTTCGATCGGCATGTGCGAAATGCCGGCTAGTTGCATGACGTGGCCGGTGCTGCCGGCAACGGCAAGCGCGACCTTCTTGGCGCGGATTTCGCCGCGCGTCGTCGAAACGCCGGTGATGCGGCCGCCGTCGCGCAGGAAGCCTATCACCTCGCAATTCTCGATGATATCGACGCCGCGCCGGTCGGCGCCGCGTGCATAGCCCCAGGCAACCGCATCGTGCCGGGCCGTGCCGGCGCGCGGCTGCATCAGCCCGCCAAGCACCGGGAAGCGCGCCGAACCCGACACGTCCAGCGCCGGCACAAGCCGCTTGATCTGCTCGACATTCATCAGTTCGGCATCGACGCCGAGATGGCGCATGGCGTTCCCGCGCCTCGCATAATCATCGAGCTGGGCAGGCGTGTGCGCAAGATTCAGGCAGCCGCGCTGCGAGAACATGACATTGTAGTTGAGGTCGTGCGAAAGGTTCTCCCACAGCTTCATCGAATGTTCGTAGAAGCGGGTGTTCTGCGGCAAGAGATAGTTGGAGCGCACGGCGGTGGTGTTGCGGCCGACATTGCCCGAGCCCAGCCAGCCTTTTTCCAGCACGGCGACATTGGTGATGCCGTGTTCCTTGGCAAGGTAATAGGCGGTCGAAAGACCGTGCCCGCCGCCGCCGATGACGATCACATCGTAGGAAGCCTTCGGGTCAGGCTTGCGCCAGGCGGGCTTCCAATCCTTGTTGCCGGCCAGCGCATTCTTGAGCAGCGAAAAGGCTGAATATTCCGCCATTCTTACTATCGTCCTTATGATGCGAGGCGGCAGACTATAGAGCAGGCGGGAAGCGCAAAGCCAAGATTGCGCCATCGCTTTTCGACAGGCCGACTCCGCTCGACACGACCGGGACGGCTTGCCGCCCGATAGGCCGGTCTTTATCAAGGGCGGAAATTTCGGGGATTTTTCGGCCGCGAGTCGCCACATCGCCATGTTTTTCCGCCTGCTATGCCTGATCTTGGTCGTCATCGTCGCTGTGTTTGGGCAGCCGGCGCTCGAGGCGTCGGCGCAGGCGATCGGCCACGGCTCGGCGCAACTCATCGCCGACCAGACGAAGGTCATCCAGGACCTTACGACCAGGACCGACGGGCTGGAGAAGAAACTGAGCGACCCCGACCAGGACGATGCGGGGCTGGTCGATATCCGCCTGCAGCTCGAGGACATCTCGCGGGCGGCGCTGACCAGCGCACTGGCATTCCGTCAGCGCCTCAACGACATCAATGCTCGCGTCGAAGTGCTTGGGCCGCCTCCGGCACAGGGGCAGCCACCCGAGCCGGCGATCGTCGGCAACGAGCGGAGCGCGCTCGTCTCGGAGAAGGCCGAGATCAACGCGGTCGTCGCCAGCGCACAGAATCTGTCGATCCGCGTCAACGGGCTGGTCGACAAGATCGCCCTCTTGCGCAGCGAACTTTTTCGCAGCGTCATCACCAAACATTATGATCTGAACGATGCGCTGAGCCCGCAGGCCTTTTCCGACGCGCATGACCAGATCACCGGCCTTTACAAGGCAGTGTCGTCCTGGCTGAGCTTTGCCCTCAAATTCAAGTTCCAGGCGATCCTTGCCGCGACGCTCATGGCGCTGGCCCTGGCGGCCGTGCTCTTGATCGGCGGCAGGCGCTTGTTCGGCCGCATATTCGAGGCCGACCCAACCGTCGAGGAGCCGTCCTATCTCAGCCGGCTGTCGGTCGCCTTCTGGTCGACGCTGCTGCCGACCCTGGCGCTCGGCGTCTTCTTCGCCTCTGCCGTGTTTTTCTTCAATTATTACAATGTGCTGCGCGGCGACATCGGAACGTTCCTCAACGCCTTGCTGACGGTGATCGGCATGGTGTTCTGCGTCAACCGGCTGACCAACGCCGCGCTTGAGCCGCGCCTGCCCAACTGGCGCCTGATCCCCGTCGCGACGGGGCCGGCGCGCTGGCTGGTCGGGCTGACGACCGCGATGGCCCTGGTGCTCGGCTTGAATTACTTCCTGTCGGTCGTCAACGAGAAGATGGGCTCGCCGCTTTCGCTGACGATCGCCAGGAGCTTTATCGCAACCGTCATCATCGGCGTCATCCTGATCCTGATGGGGTGGTTGAAGCCCTTCAGGGCGGAGGACGGCTCATGGCATCCCTGGCCGGCCTGGCTTCGTTTCCTTGCCGTCGGGCTCGGCCTGTTCACCATTGCCGCGGCACTGCTCGGCTATATCGGCCTGTCGCTCTTCGTCGCGTTCCAGGTCGTGGTGACCGGGACCGTCCTGGTGACGGCCTATATCGGCTTCCTTTCGGCGCGCGCGATCGGCGAGGAGGGCGGCTTCGCCGATACTTCGGTCGGACGCTGGCTTTCGGAAAATTCAAGCTACGAGGATACCGCGCTCGACCAGCTCGGGCTGGTGGTAAGCATCGCCATCAACCTGATGATCATCGTGGTGTTCCTGCCGCTGATCCTGTTGATGTGGGGATTCCAGCCCGGCGATATCGAGGCCTGGGCCTATAAACTGGCGACCGGCGTCTCGATTGGTTCGGTGACCATCTCTTTCCTTGGCATCCTCAGCGGCATCGTCGTCTTCATCGTCGGCTATTTCCTGACGCGCTGGTTCCAGGGCTGGCTCGACGGCTCGGTGATGGCGCGCGGCAAGGTCGATGCCGGCGTGCGCAATTCGATCCGCCTGGGCGTCGGCTATGCCGGCGTGGCGATTGCCGGCCTCGTCGGTATCTCGGCGGCCGGCATCGATCTTTCCAACCTGGCGCTGGTCGCCGGCGCCCTTTCGCTCGGCATCGGCTTCGGCCTGCAGAACGTCGTCTCGAATTTTGTGTCGGGCCTCATCCTGCTTGCCGAACGGCCGTTCAAGGTCGGCGACTGGATCGTCGCCGGCGATGTCAGCGGCACGGTGCGCAAGATCAGCGTGCGCGCCACCGAGATCGAGACCTTCCAGCGGCAGTCGGTGATCCTGCCCAATTCGAACCTCATCAACAACGCGGTCGGCAACTGGACGCATCGCAACAAGCTGGGGCGGGTCGAAATCAAGGTCGGCGTCGCCTATGGCAGCGACGTGAGGCGCGTCCATGCCATCCTGCTGGATATCGCCCGCGCCCATCCGATGGTGCTGAAGAATCCAGAGCCGTTCGTCCTCTTCGCCAATTTCGGGGCGGCCGCGCTCGAGTTCGAAATTCGCGTCTTCGTTGCCGACATCATGAACAGCAGCGTCGTGCAGAACGATATTCGTTTCGCCATCTTCGATATCTTCGAGGACGAGCGGATCGAAATCCCGTCGACGCCGCGTGCCGTGGTCGAGACGAACAAGCATGAAGCCTGGCCGATCGACGACGACAAGATCGAAGCCGAATTCGCTGAGCGCCAGAGGCTGGAGGAGGAAGCCGAGGCCGAACGGGAACGGCTTGCCAAGATGAAGCGAAGGGGCCGCAAGCCCGACCCTGGCTAAGGTGCATCAACATTCGGGTGAGGCCGGCCTGCAAACGGCGGTTTCCTGTGCTTCCGGTGCTCACGTACTTCAAGTACGCTCCGCTCCGGTTCTCGGAACCCACCAGTTTGGTCGCTTCGCGCCCGTCTTCGACTCCGACCTGACCCGAATATCGATACACCTTCTGCGGCATGCCCTGCGCGGCCGAAACCGATTGTGGCATGAATGCGGCATTCAGTTGCGGTTCAGGTAACATCTCATATAAGCTTCGATGCAAAGGGCGAAAATGCCTTGCGAATTTGAACAGAGGCGGTGTGCGAACACCGGAATTGCAATGTGGAAGTCTGTCGTTGCCGCCATTGCTTTGCTGGCCTTGGGCGGTTCGGCTTTCGCCGCCAGCGCGATCAACAGGGACGCCCAGACGCGGACTCTGGTGGTGACCGAGGGCGGCGCGAAGAGCGAGCTGACGCTCGGTGCCGGCGAGACGGTGGAGTTCTGCTCGAACGGCTGCTTCGTCACTCTCCCCAATGGTGACCTCGAAGCGCTGACCGGTTCGGAGACGGTCGAAATTTCGGGTGGAACCGCCCGCATCAAGTAACGCGCCACGAATTGCGCGGTAAGATCGGCAAAGGCCGGGCCCGTCCGGCCTTTTATTGTTTCCGGTCGCCGACGTTTAAGGATGACGCCCGAAGTACCCGGATGACCATGCCTTGCAACCGGACATTTTAACGTTCGCTGCGTCATCCCCGGTCCAGGCCGAGGACTTCTGGGCCTTCGCCTGAACCAAATCACCTCGGATGATCGATCGGCGTGCCGGGTCGCGCGGCACCTGCGGCGTGTCGCAAACAGGCGGTAGCCGAGCCGTCGTCCTCTGCATATTGTGCGCCATTCGAAGGGGCGCAAACGCGCCCGTCTATCCCTTTGGAGTCGCGGGCAATGGCAGAGTTTCCGAACAAGGCGAAGGTCGTCATCGTCGGCCTGGGCGGTATTGTCGGCGCGTCGGTCGCGCATCACCTGATTGAGCGCGGCTGGGACGACATCGTCGGCGTCGACAAGTCGGGCATCCCGACCGATATCGGCTCGACCGCGCATGCCTCGGACTTCTGCTACACGACCAGCCACGATTTCCTGTCCTGCTGGACGACGCTCTACTCCATCGATTTCTACGAAAAGATGGGGCATTACGCGCGCGTCGGCGGCCTTGAGGTTGCCCGTGTCGGCGACGATGCCCGCATGGACGAGATCAAGCGCAAGATCGCCTCCGCCAAGGCGTTCGGCACCCGCGCGCGGCTGATCGAGCCGGCCGAGATCAAGGAGAAATTCCCGCTGATCGAGGAGCATCTGGTGCAGGGCGGCCTGTGGGATCCCGACGCCGGTCTCGTCATCCCGCGCTCGCAGACGGTGGCCGGCAAGCTGGTCGACCGGGGTGTCGCTTCCGGCAAGCTTCAGGCCTTCGCCAACACTTCGGCCAAGGAGCTGATCGTCGAGAACGGGCGCATCAAGGGCGTGGTGACCGAGCGCGGCACGATCGAGGCTGATTATGTCGTGGTCTGCACCGGCATCTGGGGCCGGCTCACCGCGGCGCTGGTTGGCGAAGACCTGCCGGTCATGCCGATCGACCACCCGCTCACCTTCTTCGGCCCCTACAACGAGTTCGCCGGCACCGGCAAGGAGATCGGCTGGCCGCTGCTGCGCGACCAGGGCAACTCGGCCTACATGCGCGACACCGGCGATCCGAAGACGGCCGAGGGCGGGCAGATCGAATGGGGCTACTACGAAGAGACCAATCCGCGTCTCTGCCACCCCCGCGATCTGCTTGAAAAACATGAGGCGCGGCTGTCGCCGTCGCAGCGCGACCTCGACATGGAGCAGATTATGGCGCCGCTGGAGCGCGCCATGGAGCTGACGCCGATCCTGGGCGAGCTCGGCTACAATGAAGGCCATTCCTTCAACGGCCTCTTGCAGGTGACCACCGACGGCGGCCCGTCCATGGGCGAGAGCCAGAAGGTGAGGGGCCTGTGGTACGCCGTCGCCATCTGGGTCAAGGACGGCCCCGGCATGGGCAAGCTAATCGCCGACTGGATGACTGACGGCCGCACCGCGATCGACCATCACCAGATCGACTATTCACGCTTCTACCCGCACCAGACGCAGGAACAGTTCATCTGGGATCGCTGCACCGAGACGGCGATGAAGGTCTACAATCCGGCCGTGCATCCGCGCGAGCCCTTCTCCAAGGGCCGCAACATCCGCCGCTCGCCCTTCTGGGAGCGCGAGAAGGAACTCGGCGGCTATTTCATGGAGCTGGGTGGCTGGGAGCGCGCCCACGGCTACGCCGCCAACGAGCATCTGCTGGAGAAATACGGCAACCGCGTGCCTGTGCGCGAGAACGAGTGGGACAACCGTCATTTCTGGCGCGTCTCCAATGCCGAGCATCTGGCGATGAGCGAGGATTGCGGCATCGTCAACCTGTCGCACTTCTCGATGTATGACGTCGAGGGACCCGACCATGTCGCGCTGCTGGAGTGGTTGTGCGCGGCCAAGATCGGCGGCGACAACAACATAGGCAAAGGCATCTACACCCACTTCCTCGACGAGGAGGGCATGGTGCGCGCCGATTTCACCGTCATCCGCATGGCCGATCGCTGCCGGGTGATCGACGGCGCCGACGCCGGTCCGCGCGACTTCCGCTACATGCAGCGCACCGCGCAGGACAAAGGTTTTGACGTCACCGTCACCGACGTGACGGAAAAATTCGTCACCATCGGTATCTGGGGGCCGAACGCTCGCACGACCTTGCAGAAGGTGGTCGAGGATCCGAATGGCCTGACGCCGGAGAATTTTCCCTTCGCGGCGATCAAGCCGATCCGGATCGGCGGCAAGGATGTGACGGCCTTCCGCATCTCCTATGTCGGCGAGCAGGGCTGGGAACTGCATATGCGCTACGAGGACGGGCTCGCCGTCTGGGACGCGCTGCGCTCGACCGGCGTCATGCCGTTCGGCGTCGAGACCTACGCGAACACGCGCCGCATGGAAAAGAGCCTACGCCTCCAGAACGCCGATCTGCTAACCGAATACAATCTGCTCGAGGCCGACCTTGCCCGTCCCAAGGTCAAGGAGAATGACTTCTGCGGCAAGGCCAAGCATCTGGAGTATCGCGCCCGTGAGCATCAGCCGGCTATGCTGTGCACGCTGGTGATGACCGAGAACATCGATTCCAAGGGCGTGGCGCGCTATCCGGTCGGCACCATGCCGGTGCAGGATCCCGCGAGCGGCGAGACGCTGGTCGACGAGCTCGGCCGCCGCTCCTTCACCACTTCGGTCGCCTATGGCCCGACGATCGGCAAGAACATCGCGCTTGCCTATCTCCCCTGGGCGTACTGCCAGGAGCGCCGCAAGCTGCAGGTCGAGTACTTTGGCGAGACCTATCCGGTCGAGGTGGCGGGGGTCGGTTACAAGCCGCTCTACGACCCGGAGAACCTCAAGCCGAGGAGCTGAGGATCGGAGGCAGAAAGATGCGAAGCCCGGCTTCGGTCGGGCTTTTGCTTTTGTGCGGGCCGAGATTCCCACCTGGAGCGGTTCACCGTTGAAGGAAACGGTGAACCGCTCCAGCTCTTTGTCTTGACGCAATTCCGGACGGAAAACCGCTCACACTTTTCCTGGAATTGCTCTAGCGTTGCGCCGGGCGGAGTAAGCAGGTTTGCAACGGTTCGGTTGGGACAGGAAGAACGACGCATTCGTCTTCGTGATGAAGGGGAACATTCCCGTTCATGTCAGCTGGACCTTTGCCATTCCCGCCGTCCTGCCGTTCCTGCATGAATGGTCGAGGCATCCCAGGCTCGCCCTGATCCATACGGTCATATTCGCCGCGCTCCTGTTCCTGTCAGTGTTTCTGCATGAACTTGCCCATGTCTGGGCAGCGCGACGACGCGGCATCGGCACACAACGGATAGACCTTTACCTGTTTGGCGGAATTGCCTGGTTCAAGCCCGGCGCGGCTTCGCCCTATGGCTGGGCGTGGATCGCCTTCGCCGGGCCGTTGGTGAATATCGTCCTGGCGGCAGGCTTTGCCGCTGCCTATCACCTTCTTGCCCGGCCCTTGTCGCCTGTCGATCCAGACGGTCTTTTCAGTTCGCCGCCGCCGAGACCGGACACGTTTCTTGAGTGGACGCTTTGGCTTGGCGCCTTGGTGAATGCTGCCCTGGCCATTCTCAACCTCATTCCGGCCATTCCGCTTGATGGCGGTGCGATCGCCAGGCATCTGCTTGCGCCGCGCTTCGGCGCGGAGGCCGCCACGCGGATCGTCGGCTTCTGTGGCGTCGTGCTTTCGGTCCTGCGTTTCGCGATCATCGTGCCAGCCGCCATGGCCGGAATTCTGTTGTGGTTCCCGCCTTCCTTCAGGCCGAACTGGCGGGCGTTTCGCGCTGCCGGCAATAAGAAGCCCGTTCAGCAGCATCCGGCTTGATGTGCAGGGGATCAGCGGCTTATGTGGCCCGATCAGAAGCCCGCGAAAGCCACACCCCCATGCGCATCCTGTCCGACGCCTTCATTCCCGAGCTTCCCAATCACTATCACGGCAAGGTGCGCGAAAATTACGATCTGCCGGACGGGCGGCGCATCATCATCGCTACCGACCGTTTGAGCGCGTTCGACATCATCCTGGCCTCGATCCCGTTCAAGGGCGAGGTGCTCACCCAGACGGCGCGCTACTGGTTCGAGGAAACCGCCGACATCTGTCCCAACCACGTGCTGGAATATCCCGACCCCAACGTCGTCATCGGCACGCGGCTCGACATGCTGCCGGTCGAGATGGTCGTGCGCGGCTATTTGGCGGGGACCACCAGTACCTCGATCCTGACCAAGTACCGGAAAGGCGAGCGGAGCTTCTACGGCCACAGCTTTCTCGACGGGCTGCGCGACAATGAAAAGCTGCCGCAGGCGATCATCACGCCGACCAGCAAGGCCGCACATGGCGGCCATGACGAGCCCCTGTCGGAAGCCGAGATCATCGGTCAGGGCCTGCTCACGCAAGAACAGTGGGATACGGTATCGCGCTATGCGCTGCAGCTGTTCGCTCGCGGCCAGCAGCGCGCCGCCGAACGCGGCCTGATTCTCGCCGACACCAAATATGAATTCGGCACCGCGCCGGACGGCACCATCGTGCTGGCGGACGAGATCCATACGCCCGACAGCAGCCGCTATTGGATCGCCGCGAGCTATGACGAGGCGTTCGCAAGCGGCGGGCGGCCGCAGAGCTTCGACAAGGATTTCGTCCGCTCATGGGTGTCGGCGCGGTGCGATCCCTACAAGGACCCGATCCCGCCAATTCCGGACGAGATCATCAACCAGGCCTCTGCGGTCTATATCCAGGCCTATGAAGCGATAACCGGCGCAAAATTCGTGCCCGACCTTTCCGGCGATACGGTGCTGGAGCGCATCCGTTCGAACCTCGCGCGGTATTTCTAAAAGGCCCGGGCCGGCGGAATCCGCTGCCCCGGATTCCCGACTTTTGCGCGCGGCGATTTTCGCCTAACCTTCCGCCATGTCCGCCTATGCCAGCGCAAGGCATATCTTTTCAGGCAGCGCCGCTCTGGCGCTGGCGCTCTGGCTGACGCAAGCGGCTTCTCCCGCCGAGCCGGTGGACGTCGAGCTGGTGCTGGCGGTCGATGTCTCCCTTTCCATGTCACCGGCCGAGCTGGAGATCCAGCGCCACGGCTACGCGGCGGCGCTGACGCATGACAACGTGCTGAAGGCTATCGCCGACGGTGCCTACGGCAAGATCGCCGTCACCTATGTCGAATGGGCGGGCACGACCTGGCAGCGAGTGGTCGTGCCGTGGACCGTGATCGCCAACCGCGCCGACGCCGAGGGGTTCGTTGCGAAGCTCGACGCCAACCCGCCGGACAGTGCCCGGCGCACCTCGATTTCCGGGGCGCTGAGCTTCGGCAGCGACCTGTTCGCAGAGAGCGGATTCCAAGGGACCAAGCGTGTCATCGACGTTTCCGGCGATGGGCCCAACAACCAGGGCGCGCCGGTCGATGTCACACGCGACGAGGTGGTCAGGCAAGGCATCACCATCAACGGACTGCCGCTGATGACCCGTGGCGGTTTCAGCGGCGCATTCGACGTCGACAATCTCGACCGCTATTACAGCGACTGCGTCATCGGCGGACCGGGTGCCTTCATGATCCCGGTCAATGACTGGACGCAGTTTCCGGAAGCGATCCGCCGCAAGCTGGTGCTAGAGCTCGCCGGTCCGACGTCGCCGCAATGGGCGGCGGACGAGGCCGCGCATCCGCCGGTCGTGCGCGCCGACGACAGGCCGGCCGCCGACTGCCAAGTCGGCGAGAAGATGTGGCGCAACCGCGGCTGGGGCACGCCTTGAGGGTTGGAGAAGGTAGCTTGAGCTTACCCGATCAGGATGACATTTCGTTGAAACGCCGCTTCATTGACAAGCCTTAGGGCCTCTGTGAGACAATTGTACTCCAACCAAAAACAGGGGAACCACGATGAAAAGAACCACCATTTTCGCGGCGGCGCTGACGGCGGCCGCCCAGCTCAGCGCGCCTGCGATGGCCGCCACCTCGCTCACCATCGGCATCAGCGGCTGGACCGGCTTCGCGCCGCTTACTCTGGCCAAGCAGGCCGGGCTTTTCGAAAAGCACGGGCTCGACGTCACGCTCAAGAAAGTGCCGCAGGCGAGCCGCCCGCTGGCCATTGCCAGCGGCGACCTGCAATGCGCGGCGACCACGGTCGAGACCTGGATGGTGTGGAATGCCAGCGGCGTCACCACCAAGCAGATCTTTCAGCTCGACAAATCCTATGGCGCCGACGGCATCGTAGTGCGCAACGACATCAAGTCCGTCGCCGACCTCAAAGGCAAGAATGTCGCCTCGTCCGCGCCCGGAACCTCGCCCTATTTCCTGCTCGCCTGGGTGCTCAACAAGAACGGCATGTCGACCAAGGACGTCACCGTCGTCAATCTGGAGCCGGATGCGGCGGCGCAGGCCTTCCTGGCCGGCCAGAACGATGCCGCCGTCACCTATGAGCCGTTCATTTCGGCGGTCCGCAACAAGGCCGACCAGGGCCACATCCTGGCGACCACGCTCGACTACCCGATGGTTCTGGACACCGTCGGCTGCACGCCCGACTTCCTCAAGGCCAATCCCGACGCCGCCAAGGCGCTCGCCGACAGCTATTTCGACGCGCTCGACCTGATCAAGAAGGATCCGCAGAAATCCTACGAGATCATGGGCGCCGACGTGAAGCAGTCGGCCAAGGAGTTCGAGGATTCGGCCAAGTACCTGAAATGGGCGAACAGGGAGGAGAACAAGCAGTTCTTCACCAAGGAGTTCCAGGACTTTTCCAAGACCGCGGCCGAGCTTTTGCTGCAGATGGGGCTGATCAAGGAAGTCCCGGATGTGACGACGCTTGCCGATACCAGCGCGGTGGCCAACTGATCGCGTCAGCCGATCGGCGGCGCAAGGCCGCCGATCCCTTCTCGCTAAAGCGCGTCGCGATCCTTCAGATACGCTCCTCGCGCTTTAGCTCTTGATTTGCGTATGTCTTTACCCGAAACCGGTTCCCACTTTCGGGGGACATGCTTTAAGGACAGGGCCTGATGCTGCGTCCCTTGCACCCCGTTCCGCCGGGCACGCGAACCGTGCTCGGTATCGCCTTCTTCTTGCTGTTCGTGGCCTTCTGGGCGTGGATTACGCTCGGCGGCCATGTGAACCGAATCTTCCTCGCCGATCCGCTGTCGATGCTCAAGGACGGCTGGCGGCTGCTCGTCGAAGACCGCTTCTGGCTCGACATATTGATCACCATCTGGCGCGTCTTCGGCGGCTTCGTGCTGGCCTCGATCGTGGCGGTGCCAATCGGCATCGCCATGGGCGCCTGGAAGCCGGTCGAAGCGTTCCTCGAGCCGTTCGTGTCCTTTGCGCGCTACCTGCCGGCCTCTGCCTTCATCCCGCTGCTCATCCTGTGGGCCGGCATCGGAGAATTCGAGAAGCTCCTGGTGATCTTCGTCGGCTCTGTATTCCAGATTACCCTGATCGTCGCGGTCAAGGTCGGCAGTACGAGGCGAGACCTGGTCGAGGCCGCCTATACGCTGGGGGCGACCGACAACGGCATCGTCAAGCGCGTCATCATGCCGGCCAATGCGCCGGAGATCGCCGAAACACTGCGCCTGGTGCTCGGCTGGGCGTGGACCTATGTCATCGTCGCCGAACTGATCGGGTCATCCTCCGGCATCGGCTACATGATCATCAACAGCCAGTCGCGGCTGGCGACGGGACAGATCATCTTCGGCATCATCGTCATCGGGCTGATCGGGCTTCTGTCCGACTTCGCCTTCAAGGCGCTCAACCGCTGGCTCTTTCCATGGAGCCTGGCGTGAGCAAGCTTCTAATCGAAGGCGTTTCGCGGACCTTTGCCGGGGTCGGCGGCGGGCAGCCGGTGCGGGCGCTGCAGCCGGTCGACCTCGCGGTCGCGGCGAATGACTTCATCACCATCCTTGGGCCATCCGGTTGCGGCAAGTCGACCTTGCTCAGGATCGTCGCCGGACTGGAAGCGCCGAGCACGGGCCGCGTGCTGCTCGACGGCAAGGCGGTCACAAGGCCGGGACCGGACCGCGGCATGGTGTTCCAGTCCTACACGCTGTTTCCCTGGCTGACGGTCGCCGAAAACATCGGTTTCGGCCTGCGCGAGCAAGGCCGGCCCGAGCGCGAGCGCAACGAGATCATCGCCTCCTATGTCGATCTCGTCGGCCTGAAAGGCTTTGAGAACCATTGGCCGAAACAGTTGTCAGGCGGCATGCAGCAGCGCACGGCAATCGCGCGGGCGCTGGCCAACGACCCGGAAATCCTGCTGCTCGACGAGCCGTTTGGTGCGCTCGACAACCAGACGCGCGGGTTGATGCAGGAATTGCTGCTCGGCATCTGGGAGCGGCGCAAGAAGACGGTGCTGTTTGTCACCCACGACATCGAAGAGGCGATCTTCATGGCGTCGCGGGTGATCGTGATGAGCGCCCGGCCCGGCCGCATCAAATCGGACGTGCCGGTCGATCTGCCGCATCCGCGCCACTACACGCTGAAGACCAGTCCGGAATTCTCCGCGCTCAAGGCGCAGCTCACCGAAGACATCCGCATCGAGGCGATGCGGACGGCGCAGGCGCTATCCGCTTAGAGCAATTCCAGAAAAAGTGTGAGCGGTTTCCGTCCGGAATTGCGTAAAAACAAAGAGATAGGGCGGCTCACCGTTTCCGTGAAACGGTGAGCCGCTCTAGACTTCGTCTGTTGCCTACTTAAGCCGCCAGCAGTTGCTTGCGGTCGACGCGCTCCTGCTGCGGCGAGCGGGCGTAGAGCTCGCGGTAGCATTTGGAGAAATGCGAGGCGGAGACGAAGCCGCAGGCGACCGCCACCTCGACCACCGGCATCGACGACTGGATCAGCAGATGCCTGGCGCGGTCGAGCCGGATCTCCAGATAGTAACGGGCGGGCGACCGGCCCATCTCGGTGCGGAACAGGCGCTCGATCTGCCGGCGTGACAGATCGACATGGTCGGCGATCTCGATCAGCGACAGCGGCTCGGAGAGGTTCGCCTCCATCAGCTCGATGATGGTGAGCACCTTGGAATTCTGGACGCCGAGGCGGGCACGCAGCGGCAGGCGCTGGCGGTCGGTCGGGCTGCGCACCCGATCGGTCAGCACCTGTTCGCAGACGCGGTTGACCAGGCTCTCGTCGAAATCGTCGCCGATCAGCTTCAGCATCATGTCGAGCGCGGCGGTGCCGCCGGCGCAGGTGTAGACGTTCTGGTCGACTTCGAAGAGGTCGGCAAAGACATTGGCTTTCGGGAAGGCTTCGGAAAAACCCGGAAGGTTCTCCCAATGGATGGCGCAGCGCTTGTTGGACAGCAGGCCCGCGGCGGCCAGGATATGCGCGCCGGTGCACAGTCCGCCGACGGCGACGCCGCGATTATACTCCTCGCGCAGCCAGGCGAAGGCCGATTTGTTGTGGTAGCGCTCGACATTGATGCCGCTGCAGACGATCGCCATGTTCGGCCGATCCGGCCCGGCCATCTTCCTGCGCTCCTCCTCGAGCGAGGTGTTGACGGCGCATTCGACGCCGTTCGAGGCGCGAACCGGTTTGCCGTCGATGCTCGCCAGGCGCCAGCTATAAGCCTCGTAGCCGAGCATCCGATTGGCCGATCGCAGCGGATCGAGCGCTGTCGCGAAGGCGATCATGGTGAAGTCGGGAACGAGGAAGAACACAAACGATCTTTTGATCGGGTGCTTTACGGCATTCACGGGGAAACCTCACGCAGCCATGACGCGAACAGGATGTCGCGAACAGCATAGCGACAACAGGAAAAACCATTCCTGTCAATCGGGTAGGCGGCCAAGTGAAGATTAAATTTGCGACACCGGTCGCAAATGGGCAATCGGTGCAACCGCAGGGCGTCACTGCGCGGCCGACACTGCCCGGCCCAAATGAAAACGCCGCCTCGGCAAGCCAGGCGGCGTCGAATTCAACCTATCGGTGCTGGATTGTCTCAGGCAACAAAGCCGAGACGAGCAGCGGCCACGGCGCCGGTCTGGCCGGGCATGGTCTTGGCGAGGCGCTGACGCTCCAGAGCGGTCGTCAGGTTCATTTCGCGCCGGGCGAAAAGGCGGGCAAAGAGCTTCATCATCATCTCCATTTGGTTGCTCAGACGGGTCGCCTTCGCTTGATGGAGTGGGGCAGCTCGTTTTTGCTGGCGCTGATATAGGCTCGCTTTGGCAATAACTAAATCGCAAAAACGAAGCGCTTGATATGAAAAGCGACACGATTTGCGACATTTTTGGGCAATTTGCCCATAATTTCCTATTATTTACAGTGCCTTACTTGGCCTGTTAACCCGCTATGCGGGTTGTTCATATGCGTCATGCAGCGGCGGCATGGCTAGAAAAGTCGTTTGAATGCAAACAAAAAGACCTAAAACAAACAAAAAAAGCCTGCCGAGCTGACGCGGCAGGCCTTCGGATCTCCATACACACGTGATTACTTCGCTCCGGCCCAGCTTCCGACACCGTGGCGCAAGCCGGTCTTGACGTCGGCGGCTTCCGGCCAGCCGATATCCTTATGCAGTTCGATCGGCAGCGCATGGATGGCGCGTTCGGTCTGGTAGCGGGCGCGGGCCGCGCTGAATTCGGTCGCAAGCCGACCGATGGACGACAGGAAAGACATTTCTTTCTCCTCTGGGCGGGCAGGATGCGCCCGTCACTGCGTTAGGTCAGGTCTGTTTCAGCTTCATTTCATGTCGATTGCAGGACTGTGTCAGGGTCGTTTCATGGCCGCTTTTGGCAGCATCCTGCATCGATCGAGTTGACTATGCGCCCGGACTGATGTTCAATCAAACGAAATGGAATGATGGATTGCATCAGAAAAATTGAAGGTCGGCTCCCATGAACGCCCCGCTCAATCACCCTTTGCCGCTGCTTGACCTCGATGTGCTGCGCACCTTCGTGGCGATCGCCGAGACCGGCTCCTTCACCACCGCCGCCAACGCGGTGTTCCGCACGCCGTCGGCCGTCTCCATGCAGATCAAGAAGCTGGAGGATATTCTCGGCCGTTCCGTCTTCGCGCGCGATGCGCGTTCGGTGACGCTGACCACGGATGGCGAGATGCTACTCGGCTATGCCCGCCGGCTGTTGTCGATCAACCGGGAGGTGGTGTCGAAGTTCATCATCCCCGACATTGTCGGCGTGGTGCGGCTTGGGTCCCCGGACGACTATGGCGAGCGCGTGCTGCCGCATGTGTTGAAGCGCTTCGCCCAGTCGCATCCCTCGATCGCCGTTGACGTCACCATCGACCAGAGCATCAATCTGCGCCGGCGCATGGATGACCGCGCGCTCGACATCACGCTGCTCACCAATTCCTACAAGACCAGCGCGATCGGCGCCGAGGTGCTTTTGACCGAACCGATCGTATGGGCGGGCGCCAAGGGCGGCTGCGCGCATCTGCGCGAGCCACTGCCGGTGTCGCTGTGGGAGGAGGGCTGCGCCTGGCGGGCCGGCGCGCTCGAAGCGCTCGGACGCGAGGGCCGCAACTACCGCATCGCCTATATGAGCGCCCACACGGCCGGGCAGCGCGCCGCGATCATGGCCGACCTTGCGGTGGCGCCGCTGCCGAAATCCTTCCTCGGCGACGAGATGGTCTCGCTGGGCGCCAAGGACGGCATGCCCGAGATCGGCACCTACAATCTCGCCATGGTGGTGGCGCCCGACGCCAGCGCGCCGGTGAAGGCCGTGGCTGACCATATCCGGGCGACGTTCGAGCTGTTCCGCGAGACCGGCAAGTTCTGACGAACGTGATGGACCGACTTTCGGTGCTCAGCGACCTCGTTGCGTTCGCAAAGCCGATTGAGCGGCTGACCGACATGATTGACGAGCTTGGCTGGTCGGATACGCCGATCGTTGTCCTTAGCGCCGATCACATGGCAAGGACGCTCCGTCGCTTTCTCACGGGGGAGCTAGCCGCGTCCGACGTGGAGGAATGGGCAAATCTGATCGAATTCAGGGACGATATCAGCTACCAGCCCGATCGAAGCGATGAAATCGCCGACGCGATCTTCGTACTCGCAAATCCGGTCATCAACGGAGCTCTTGATAGGCCCTTGGCCGACGAGTTGACCGTCTCCCTTTCGGCTTGACTGCGGGCTTCATCCCTCAGGAACGATACGATGCTGTCGCGCGCGCGGCGCGCTTCCGGCATCTCGATCAGCGGCCAGACGTGGAACATGCCCTCCTCGTAGACCACGTCCACCTCCACGCCGGCAGCCCGCGCCCGTTCGGCGAAGATGAGATTGTCCGGTGTCAGCATGTCGCGTGAGCCGGTCAGCAGCAGCGTTTTCGGCAGCAGGGACAAGTCGCCGTAAAGCGGGCTGATGTGCCAGTCTTTGCGATCGAAACCGGCGCTGTAGAGCCGCACCGCTTCCAGCCCACCTGGAATGCCCAGCCAAGGATCCTGGCGCTCGGCCTCGAAGACTTCAGGATTTGCAAGCGAAACGTCGAGGCCGGGCGAGATCAGCACATGCCGCGACGGCGAGGGCAGGCCGTCCTCAGTCGCCATCATGGTTAGCACGACGGCCATGTTGCCGCCGGCGGAATCGCCCATGAAGACGATGTCTTCGGCCTCGGTCTCTTCGAGCATGCGCCGGTAGACGTCGCCGACCATGCCGAACATGTGATGGAAATTGTGCTCGGGCGCGATTGGGTAGATCGGCACGGTGATGCCGAAACCGAGACGCTCGGCCATCTCGGCGATCAGCCCCCAGTGGTAGGAAGTGATCTGGAAGACATAGGCGCCGCCATGCATGTAAAGGATGCGCCGGCGCTCGCCCGCCTTTGGGGCGATCTCATAGACGGGGAAGCCATCGATCTCGGTCTCGGTGATGTCCAGTCGCGCCTTGATAAGAGCCGGCGGATGATGATCCTCGGTCTTGCGGGCGTAGGCGATCCAGCGCTGCAGGTTCTCGGGACTGGAGAACGCCTTCTTGCGGCTGTGCCGCAGGACGAACGAAACGAGATGGCTTTTCAAACTGGGCATGCGGATACACGGATCTCGGCAGAGCCGACTAAGAGAATTCCCCCGCTCTGCGAAGATTGTACCGCTGCTAAAAATGTCAAGGATTAACGCTGGCACATCGGCGTGATCCGGTGGTGCCGGTTCCCGCAATTACGGGGGCTATGGCGAAGTCGCCGAGCCAGTCGCTGCGCGCCTCCGTGGAATTGCTCAGCGCCGCTTCGGCAGCAGCGGGGCGCGCAGCTTGTTGTCGCCGGTCGCCGGAGCCGCATCGCGGCCCCGGCGCCTGCGGAGCAGCTTGCATTTGTCGGCGAAGGTCATCAGCGCGGCGTGCCCAGAAGCAGCTTGTGCAGTGCTGCCTGCGGGTCGCTCGGCGGCGAGGCCGGCCAGCCGATATCCTTCTGGACATGCGCCGGCAGATCGTTGAGCGCGCGGATCGCCTTGTTCCTGGCATGAGCCCGCCGGATGGTGACACCGAAGCGACTGAGATTTCCGAACATCGACATTTTCATCTCCCTTGAAGAGCAATGGCGGCCGAGGATGGCCGCTGCCGCCATGCGATGGCCGCTAAATGCGTCACGCATGTATCGGGCCGATTTCGCGAGAACTGCGCTTTGGTTTCCGGATCGCGCGGATCCGGAAACATTTGCATGCAAATGAATTAAGCGGGCCGACGAGCCGGCTCCGGTCTGAATAGCTGCCATCGGCGGTTGACAGAGACGAGGAGCTGCATAGTTATTGTGCAATGCGGCGTGGGGGGCGTGCACCGCAGCATGATGCGAGACGGGTCAGGGCATCGTGACAAGCATACACAGCATTCAATACCTGCGCGGCCTCGCGGCGTGCGCGGTCGTTTGCTTTCACGTCAGCGAGCAGTTCGGCGGTCCGTTCGACGTCGGAGCAGCCGGCGTCGACGTCTTCTTCGTCATCAGCGGCTTCATCATGTGGGTGACGACGGCGGGCAGCTCGGCCGATCCCTGGCGTTTCATGGGGCGCCGGATCACCCGCATCGTGCCTCTCTACTGGATCGTCACGCTGCTGACCACGGCAGGCATCCTGCTCAAGCCTCAGTTCTTCTACGGCCATTTCCTCAATGTGGCGAATTTCGTCGGCTCGCTGTTCTTCCTGCCGGTCCTGCAAGAGGATGCGCTGCAACCCATCGTCATACAGGGTTGGACGCTTTGCTACGAGATGATGTTCTATCTCGTTTTCACGCTTGTCCTGTTCCTGGGCGAGCGCTGGCGGTTCGGCGTTCTCGTGAGCGCCCTTGTCGCCATCGTCGCGCTGCATTTCGTCCTGCCCGGGGGATACGCACGAGCCTTCACCGATCCTGTCGTGATCGAGTTCGCGGCTGGCGTCGTCGTGGCGCGCTTGTGGCTCCAGGGCGCCAGGCCGCCGCTCGGTGCGGCGCTGGCGCTGGCCGGTGCGGGATTCCTTCTGCTTGCCGCCGGCCAGTTGTTCGATGCCGATTTGCCTCGCGCCCTGCGCTGGGGTCTTTCGGCTGCATTGGTCGTGGCGGGCGCGGTTTTTGCCGAGCGGGCCCGACCGTTCAAGCCGGCTGCCTTGCCCACTTTCCTCGGCGATGCGTCGTATTCGATCTATTTGTGGCACGTCGTGGTCGGCGTGCTGGCGACGGGTGTCGTCCTGAGGATCGGGATCCCCGCAGCTTTGCAGCCGGCGACGATCCTGATCGGCACCCTTGCATTCTCGGCAGTGCTTTATCTGGTTATCGAAAAGCCGCTGATCACCCTGCTGCACCCGCAACGCCCGAAGGCCGCGGTCAAGACCAGAAGCGCCGCGGCCGCAGGGGCCGCGGAATGAGCTTACTTTAGTCGCGGCCGCGGCGCGCCGCGCGCTCCTCGCGTGAGCGCCGGCGCGGGGTGGCGTCGCCTGTGGCGCCGTCCTCGCTCATTGCCTTGCGCGGCGGCAGCTTCACCGCGGCCGACAGCTTGGGGAAGGGGTCGACCTTGTTCGGCAACGCCATGGCGTAGACGAAGTGCTCCTGGAATTTCGGTTCCAACGCCGTCTCGATCTTCTCGATCCTGCTCACCGTCTCTTCGATCTCGCGACGGTAGCCACGGTTCAAGAGCGCCATGCGCGCGCCGGCGCCGGCGGCGTTGCCGACGGCCGAGACCTTGTCGAGGTCGCAGTCCGGGATCAGGCCGAGCACCATGGCATATTTCGGATCGATGAAGGAACCGAAGGCGCCGGCGAAGTGGATACGGTCGACATGATCGGCGTGCTGCTTTTCCATCAACAGCTTGGTGCCGGCATAGAGCGCCGCCTTGGCAAGCTGGATGGCGCGCACGTCGTTCTGCGTGATGGTGATCTTCGGCTCGCCTTCCTTCAGCACATAGGAGAAGGTGCGGCCGTTGGGTACGACGCGGGGCGAGCGCGCGGCAAGCGACCCGTCTACGACGCCGTCTTCGGAGATGATGCCCGACAGATACATCTCGGCGATCACTTCGATGATGCCGGAGCCGCAAATGCCGGTGACGCCTGTCGCCTGTACGCTTTCGGCGAAGCCCGGCTGATCTGACCAGAGCTCCGAACCGATGACGCGGTAGCGCGGCTCCAGCGTGTCCGGATCGATGCGCACGCGCTCGATGGCGCCGGGCGCCGCGCGCTGGCCGCCGGAGATTTCCGCGCCCTCGAAGGCCGGGCCGGTGGGGGACGAGGCCGCGACGACGCGCGTCCGGTTGCCGAGCACGATCTCGGCGTTGGTGCCGACGTCGACGATCAGCATCATCTCGTCCTGGCGATGCGGGCCTTCCGACAGCGTGACGGCGGCGGCATCGGCACCGACATGGCCGGCAATGCAGGGCAGCATGTAGAGGCGCGCGCCCTGGTTGAGCTTCAGGCCGATGTCGGAGGCCTTGATGCGCACCGCGCCGGAGACGGCGAGCGCGAAGGGCGCGCCGCCGAGCTCGGTCGGATCGATGCCGAGGAACAAATGATGCATGATCGGATTGCCGACGAAGACGGAATCCAGGATGTCGTTACGCTGGACGTTGCCTTCGGCGCACACCTTGTCGACCAGGCTGGAAATGGCCTCGCGCACGGCAACCGTCATGCCCTCGCGGCCGTCCGGATTCATCATCACATAGGAGACGCGGCTCATCAGATCCTCGCCGAAGCGGATCTGCGGATTGGAGGTGCCGGAGGACGCGGCGACGCGGCCCGACAGCAGCGACACCAGATGCATGGCAATGGTGGTCGAGCCGATGTCGCAGGCGAGGCCGTAGGCCTCGTTCTTCAGGCCAGGCCACAGCGCGATGACGCGCGCGATGTCGCTGTCGGCATCCTTGTGGATGGCGGCCGTTGCGGTCCAGTTGCCCTTGCGCAGGATGCCTTGCACCTGCGGCAGAAGATAGAAATCGAATTCGAGATTCTTGAGACCCCAGTCTTTCATCAGGGCGATCTTGAGCCGGTCGAGATCGCCGAGCGGCTTGTGCATGTCGGGCTCTTCGATCTCGACATAGCACATGCGGATCGCCGTATCGCGCGCGATCACCCTGGTGTCGGCGTCCTTGCGGATGGTCTGGGCGTTGATGACCGTGTCCTGCGGCACATCGATGACGAGGTCGCCGAGTATCTGTGCCGAGCAGGAGAGGCGGCGCCGCTCGGGCAGGCCGCGCACGCGCTCGTAGCGCTCTTCCTTGGCGCCCTTGGGCGAGATGTGGTCGTTGGACGAGATGATCTTGTGCTTGGCGAAATTGCCTTCCTGCACCTCGATCTGGCAGCGCCCGCAGGTGGCGCGGCCGCCGCACACGCTTTCGACATAGACGCCGAGCTGGCGCGCCGCATCGAGCACCGGCGTGCCAACCGGGAACCGGCCGCGCTTGCCCGACGGCATGAACAGGACGAGCGGATCGGTGATGTTGGCGGGAGGATTCATGCTGGCACGCGTCTCGATGGCAATTGCCGATGCCGTTTAACGGATCGTTCTACTATTGGGCGGAGAGTCCGTTGGTCCAGGGGCCAATCATGTCGGATCTGCTGCTTTCCGCCATCTTCACCGCGCTCACCATGATGCGCGTGATCAAGGGCTCTTGGCTGCGCAATCCGCAATATCTTGCCACAGGGATTGTCGGCGCGATCGTCGGAACCCTGGTGCTGCACGCCTACTGGCCCGCGTATGACGATGATTTCATCGTCGGCGGGGTCACGGGCATTTTCGGATCGTGGGCGGGCATGGTGTTGTTCGACGCCATTTTGGGCATGGCCTGAACGCAAAGCAGAGCTATCCGACCGCATCCACGATGCGATCGGACCAACCTTGTTTGCGGTGCGGCCCACGATTGCGCGCTTATCCCCTGGCCATGCGGGCTTCGCGGCCGCCGCGGCGGCGGCCGCCGGCGGCAGCGCCTTCACCAGGAGCGGTGACCGCGACCGGAGCGGCAGCGGCATGGCCGCCTTCGGCCGGCTTGTAGTCCTTGTAGGTGCGGATCCAGTTGGTGCAGTTCTCGTCGGTGCCGTTGAGCACATTGGCGCCGCGCACGGCTTCCATTTCCTGCGGACGGACCGGGTTCATGATTGCGGAGGTCATGCCGGCGCCGATCACCATCGGGATGAAGGCGGCGTTGATGCCGTGGCGGTGCGGCAGGCCGAAGGAGATGTTGGAGAGGCCGCAGGTGGTGTTGACCTTGAGCTCTTCGCGGAGCCGCCGCAGCAGCGCGAACACCTGGCGTCCGGCATCGCCCAGCGCCCCGATCGGCATCACCAGCGGGTCGACCACGACGTCATGCGAAGGAATGCCGTGGTCGGCGCAGCGCTCGACGATCTTCTTGGCGACGGCGAAGCGGACATCCGGATCCATCGAGATGCCGGTCTCGTCGTTGGAGATGGCGACGACCGGGACGTTGTATTTCTTGACCAGCGGCAGGATGGCCTCGAGCTTCTCTTCCTCGCCGGTGACGGAGTTGACCAACGGGCGGCCCTTGGCGACCTTCAGCGCGGCCTCGATGGCGGCGGTGACCGAAGAGTCGATCGACAGCGGCAGGTCGACCAGGCCCTGCACGATCTCGAGCGTCTGCACCAGAAGCGCCGGCTCGGTCGCGTTCGGGTCGACGGCGGTGACGCCGGCATTGACGTCGAGCATGGTGGCGCCGCAGGCGGCCTGTTCCAGCGCGTCCTTGATGACGGTCTCGAAGTTGCCGGCCACCATCTCGGCGGCGAGCTTCTTGCGGCCGGTCGGGTTGATGCGTTCGCCGATCACGCAGAAGGGCTGATCGAAGCCGATGACGATTTCTCGGGTCGCCGAGGCGACGATGGTGCGGGTCATGCGATCTCTCCGTCGGGATATAAAGAGTTCTTTATATCGTTATCTGATTTGGTTCAAGCGAATGCGTGCCGACAATGCTGTCAATGCGCGGTCTTCACCATGTCGACCTGGGTTTCGGTAATCTCGTCGTGCAGTATGTGATCGAGCCGCTGGGCGACCAGCTGGTCGTCACGCCGGATCTCGCGCTTCCAGGGCTGGCGGCCTTTCAGCACGCCGGATTCATCGACGATCTCGGCGACATATTCTTCCTGGCGGTAGGCCATCACATGGATGCCTGCGACGCCCGGGATTTCCTTCACCTCGTTGATGATGTCGATGCAGAGCTGCTTGCCTTCCTTCTTCTGATCCTGCGCGCCTTCCAGCCGCTTGATCACCGCATCGGGGATGTGGATGCCCGGCACGTTGGAGCGGATCCATTTCGCCGTCTTGGCGGAAGCGAGCGGGCCGACGCCGCAAAGCAGGAACAGCTTTTCGGTGTGGCCGAGGTCGCGCGCCTTCTGCATGAAGGCTTTGAACATCGGCACGTCGAAACAGTACTGCGTCTGCGCGAATTGCGCCCCGGCGGCGATCTTCTTGCCGAGATGGATCGGGCGGAAGTCGTAAGGCGGCGCGAAGGGGTTGACCGCGCAGCCGAGGAAAACCTGCGGCGGCGTCGTCAGCTTGCGGCCGGACAGGAACTTGCCGTTGTCGCGCATGATGCGGATGGTTTCGAGCAGGGACATGGAATCGAGGTCGAACACCGGCTTGGCGCCAGGCTGGTCGCCAGCCTGCACGCCATCGCCGGTGAGGCAGAGCATGTTGGCCACGCCCATCGCCGCTCCGCCCAGCACGTCGCCCTGGATGGCGATGCGGTTCTTATCGCGGCAGGCGATCTGCATGATCGGCGCATAACCCATGCGGGTGAGCAGCGCGCAGATGCCGACCGAGGACATGTGGCAGTTGGCGCCCGAGGCATCGACCGCGTTGATGGCGTCGACCCAACCGTCGAAGATCTTGGCGCGGTTGTAGACGTCCTCCGGATCGGCGCTGTCGGGCGGATTGAGCTCGGTGGTCACCGCGAACTCGCCGCGGCGCAGCACGCGCTCCAGCCGGCCGCGCGACGTGTGGCCGGGCAGGGGATCGAGCGGCAGGTGGATGCCGGCCGGGTTCTCGTCGCGCTGGCGGGCGTTCATGCCGAAGCTCCGGGGGTCTGGCTCGTTTCACGCGCGGCGGCAGCCTGCGCGGTCACGCGCAGCCATGCCGAGGTTTCGCGCAGCGACTGATCGACGGGCTTCTGCACGGTCAGGATCTTGTCGCCATGCACCATATTGCGCGAGCCTTCCCAGGCCTTGACCCAGACGCAAGGCATGTCCGGCTCGACCTCGCAATTGCCGTTGGCGCGCACGCCGCCGCAAGGGCCGTTGCGCAGCTGCTTCGGGCAGTTCATTGGGCACGACATGCCGGTGGAGGAAAGCACGCACTGGCCGCACATGCGGCAGTCGAACATGAAGCCCTTCACGCGCTTCTCGACAAACTTGACCGGAGCTTCGACCCGGCCGTAGCCGATGCCCTTCCACAGAGGGTGGAGGAGCAGGAAGGCGTCGGCGAACCGGCTGTAGAACCATTCGAGCAGTCGCGAATGCCTGATCGACCACAGCCGCACGGCGAAGGTGCGCTGGACGCGCCGCTGCGGCGACACGTCGGCAGGCTTGTAGTCGGATTTCGGCGCTGCCTTCTTGACCAATGTGGCCTGGGTGACCGCCGGCTGCTTGTCAGACATTTTCTTTCCCGCCAGCCTTGACCAGAGCGACCAGCCGCTCGCGATCATATTTCGCGTCGAGTTCCTGATAGGCCTTCTCGACCTCGGCCTCGATGTCGTCGCCGACCGGAACCGGGTCGGCCTTGCGCCATTCCGCCAGATAGTCGTCGGTGCCGCCGGCGCCGGTGCGCATGGCGCACATGTCGATTGCCTCGGTGAAGCGCAGCGGCAGTTCGCGCTTGGCGTTCTGCCGGCCCTTCTTGACGATGACCTGGGCGGGAATGTCGCGCCAATAGACGACGATCAGATCGGCCATGAATTCTCAACTCCTCGATATGTTGGAGCATTGCCGCATGCGCTGTTGGGCCGCTTGTTATGGGACGACGCGCGCCCCTTCAAAAGCGACGCAGGCGATGGCGCAAAGCGAATGCTGGAATCGTCGCCGGCTGATCACCAGACGCGCAGCACCGCATGCTCTCGAAACTTGCCTTATTCGTAGCCGAAGCCGCTTTCTCTCAAGTCGGCGATACGCACGATCATACTTCGTTTCGGATCGAACGGCAGGTCTTCGAAATCGAAGCTGCGATAGAAGTCTCTCACCGTTTCGTCGAGCGGGTGGATGAGGACGCCGAAGCATCCGATGTCGGCCGACAATCGTACCGCAGTGCGGAGCGCAAATAAGAGAAGCGAACGTCGGCATCCTCGATTTTGATAGCGAAGATCCACGGCAAGTTGGCCAAGCAGAATTATGGGGATCGGATCAGGGCGATTGCGTTGCGAAGACTTTGGCAGATATGCCCGTTCGATCTGGCCGGCGCTGAGGGCGACATAGGCGGCAATGAGACCGTTTGCGCATATGATGCTGGTGCGCGAGATTCCGTCTTGTTGATTGCGCCAGGCATTGCGGCGAAACCAATTGTTCAGCGACTCACGACCGCAGTCGAAGGCGTCTCTGTCGTCGTCCGCAGCAAGCGGTCGAGGTTCTGTCAGTCCTGCCATACAGGCTGCGATGCAGCGAGCTTTTGCAGACCGGCGCGCGCCCGCGGCGGCGACTTCGCCCAAGCCTCAAACTTTTCCCAATCTGCAGCCGGGATCGCTACGAGACGTCCGTCCAACACCTCCATTTCAGCGGCTTCGACTGCTTTGCGGCGGATAAAGTCACTGAGATTGGTGTTGGCTTGGCTTGCGGCGGCTTCAAGTATCTCGCGTTCGTCCAACGTCACCCGGACGCTGAGAGGAGCCATATTAGACATGGTAGATCTCACTTTCTGTATGACAATAGCATACAAACCGCCTGCCTGACAGTGCTACCAGACGCGCTTGGTCAAGCCCGTCCAGAGGTAGAACCAGATCGTCGGGTGAAACCACTGCTTGGACGGCAGTCCGGGGTCGATGGTTTCCAGCCTACCGGCCAGCGCGTCGCTGACCGCCTCGACGCAGATATCGCGCGAAAACGCTGCCTGGCGCAGCGCGTAGCTGGCGATGGTGTCGCCCGTCCTGGGCTTGCCGCGCGCCTGCTTGAGCACGCCGCCGGTGTCGACGCCGGCATCGACCAGGTGAACGGTCGTGCCGAAGTTTTGTGCGTCGCCGGAGGCCAGCGCCCAGTAGCCGCCATTCATGCCGCGATATTTTGGCGCGATGCCGGCGTGATAGTTGAGCACCGGGCAAGGCATCTTGGCTAGCATGTCCTTGGACAGCAGCCTGCAGCCGGCGAGCAGGACGACGCCAGGATTGATGCTCACGATTTCCTTCAGGCATTCCGGCCCGTTGGCCGAGGGCACGTGGATGATTGCCTGGCCCTGCCGCGGCTCGGTATCGAGCTTTTCCTCGGCGATCAGCCGTTCGGCATGACCGGCCAGAAAGCGCTTGCCGAGTCTCGTCAGCACCATCGTGCCGAGCTGGCCGATGGCCGAGATCCAGCCCTGCCGCCGCGCGCGGCCCATGAGCAGGCGCTTTTTGGATTCAGGGGCTTCGAGGATGACGCTGACAGAACCGATCCGATCGGCGAGCGCATTGACGATGGCCCAGATATGCGGACCACCTTCTGTGACGACCACGATGGGTCGCCTACTCGATTCCGACGCCGCCACGGCAAGCACCCGCTTTGAAAACCGGGCGCATGCTATGCGGGGCGGGTTAACCCTTGGTGTGCCGGAGGCGTTTCAGTACCCGGCTCAGCGCTTGAATTCCATGATGTCGAGCTTGGATTCGTAATAGGGTGCGGGGAATTCGATGCGCCATTCGGTGGCACTGTTGCGGAAGGCGTAGCCGACCTGATCGCTCTCAGGACCGCTGCCATAGGGCTTGGCCTTGTCGTTGTTCACCGAGAACGAGCCGAGATAGATCGAGCGCTTCTCGCCATCGTCGAAGAAGCGACCGGTGGTGCGTTGCGAGCCGCTGATCTTGGTAAGCCGCCAGACGGAGCCGTCGTCGGTCACCTTGCACCTGAACCAGCCATAGATGATCAGCGGGCTCAAGCCGCCGGCCTTGATGGTGCGGCATTTCCAGTTGCCGGTGAGGTCCGTGTCGGAGAAGGCGACGAGCGGCTTGGCGAGCAGGTCATCCAACTGCTTGACCTCCGCCGGATTGCCGGCCTTTGCCACCTCGAGGGCGGCCTTGCGCGTCTCGCCATACTTATCCAGCCGCGCCTTGTCGGCGGCGGTGATCAGCTTCTGCACCTCGCCGTCGGCGTATGCCGGCAGGGCCATGCAGACGCTCACGAGCAAAGCGAGGAGCAAAGGTCCAGCCGGCATGGAATTCCCCCCGATCGAAAGTCTCAGCCAGATTCCGCCGCCCGCGCCAGCTCGGCCCTCAGATCACCATAGCCAGTCCGGCGGCGCTCGTACGCGAGGCCGAGCATAACCGCAGCCTTCTCGGCGACCTTGTCGAGTTCCGGATCGTCGGTCTGGGCGAGATAAATCAGCTTCTCGTAATTGCCGAAATAGTCCTTGATCAGCTCGGGATGCCGGTCGAGGCCGAGCGGCTTGATGAAGAAGGCCTCAAACTGGCGGCACAGGAAGTCGGTCATGTAGAACGACATCATGTCGCCATCGGCGACCTTCGCATAGGCGTCCATGCCCTGGTAGAAGGCAAAGCAGTGCGGCCCGGCCATGCGCTCGACGCCGTGCTTCTCGATGACGCGATCGAGCAGGCCGCCCGTGCCGCAGTCGGCATAGCCGACGAAGATGTGATCGTAGCCCTCCGCCTTGGCCTTCTCGATCGCCTTGTCCATCGCCGGCGCGATGCGGTCCGGATAGAAATGGAACTCGGCCGGCAGGCAGGTCAGCTCGAGATGGTCGAGCTTTAGCTGTTGCTTGACGGCCAAAACTTCGCGCGCAATCATCCCGCAGGCGATGACGAGCAGCCTGTCTGTTTGATTCGGTTCCGTTTTTTGCGTCTTGACCAAGTCGGGCCGGCTTTCGCTGCGGGGCTTAATATCTGTCGAGGGAGACACCGTTCATGAAACTGCTACGCGTCGCGCCGATCGCCATCCTGGCCTGCGCGCTTGCGCTCACCGCCTGCGCCAACACCATCCGGGGCGTCGGCAAGGACGTCAAATCGACGGCAAGGGCGGTCAAGGACACTGTCAACTGATCGGCAGCCTTTTCCATCATCTGGGAACAAAAAAGCCGCGCTGCAAGGCGCGGCTTTTTTAGGTCCATCCTGATGCCTCGTATCAGGCGGAAGCGCGAACGTTGTGCTTGCGCTTCATGAAGTCCTTGGCCGTCTCGACCGCCACGGCGGCGTCGCGGCAATAGGCGTCGGCGCCTACGGCCTTGCCGAACTCCTCATTGAGCGGCGCGCCACCGACTAGGACGACATAATCGTCGCGGATGCCCTTTTCCTTCATCGTGTCGATGACGACCTTCATATAGGGCATGGTGGTGGTGAGCAGCGCCGACATGCCGATGATGTCGGGCTGGTGCTGCTCGATGGCGTCGAGATATTTCTCGACCGCGTTGTTGATGCCGAGGTCGATGACGTCGAAGCCGGCGCCTTCCATCATCATGCCGACGAGGTTCTTGCCGATGTCGTGAATGTCGCCCTTGACGGTGCCGATCACCATCTTGCCCTGCTTCGGCGCGCCGGTGGCGGCGAGCAGCGGACGAAGGATCGCCATGCCGGCTTTCATGGCGTTGGCCGAAAGCAGCACTTCCGGCACGAACAGGATGCCGTCGCGAAAATCCTCGCCGACGATGCGCATGCCCTCGACCAGCGCTTCGGTCAGCACCTTGTAAGGCGCCCAATTGCGCTCCAGAAGGATGTTGGTGCCTTCCTCGATTTCTTCCTTCAGACCGTCATAGAGGTCGTCGTGCATCTGCTGCACAAGCTCCTCGTCGGAAAGCTCGGAAAGGATGATCTCGTCGTCGGCCATTTTTCCTCGGGCTCCTTGCTGCTGGGAATGACTGCGGCAGCCTAAAAATCGATGCGCCAATACCTAACCCGCGAGGGCAAGCTAGCCATAGCTGATTTGCGACTTCCCGCAAAAGGAAAGCGACTGAAAAATTGGCGCTTTTCTTGTCGATTTTGCGACAGGTGTTGGCGCTGGCTGGCCGTTTCCAATAGGGTGCATGGCTACGATCCAGGCAAGAGGCGGCAGCGACGGGCCGCCCAGCCAATTCAGGCCAAGTTACAGGAAGAACGATCATGAGCGATAACGCGGCAGTCGAGCAGGAAGCGCCGGGTGGACGACGCGGTCGCGGCGCCAGCGGCGGCGCGGCGGCACGCCGGGCAGCCCGTTCAGGCGGCGGTCCGGGCACCCAGCTCACCTACATCAAGCGCAAGATCAACGTCTACGAGGTCCTCAACGAGGAAGGCCTGGCGCTGATCGAGAAGAACACCGACACGGTGCTGGAAGAGATCGGCATCATCTTTCGCGATGACGCCGAGGCGCTGGCGCTGTGGAAAGAAGCGGGCGCCGACGTCAAGGGCGAGCGCGTGCATTTCCCTAAGGGGCTCTGCCGCTCGCTGCTGAAGACCGCGCCTTCCATCTACACCCAGCATGCGCGCAACCCGGAACGCTCGGTACAGATCGGCGGCAACGCGACCGTGTTCGCGCCGGTCTACGGCCCGCCCTTCGTGCGCGATCTTGACGGCAACCGCCGCTACGCGACGATCGAGGATTTCCAGAATTTCGTGAAGCTCGCTTACATGGCGCCTTCGATCCACCATTCGGGCGGCACGGTGTGTGAGCCGGTCGACGTGCCGGTCAACAAGCGCCATCTCGATATGATCTACGCGCATATCCGTTACTCGGACAAGCCGTTCATGGGCTCTGTGACCGCGCCGGAGCGGGCCGAGGACACGGTGGCGATGGCCAAGCTCGTGTTCGGCGACGACTTCGTCGAGAACAACACGGTGCTGACCAGCCTGATCAACGCCAACTCGCCGATGGTGTTCGACGAGACGATGCTCGGCGCGCTGAAAGTCTATTCGCGCCACAACCAGGCCTGTATCGTCACGCCCTTCATCCTGGCCGGTGCGATGAGCCCGGTGACGGTCGCCGGCACACTGACGCAGGTGCTGGCAGAAGTGCTCGCCGGCGCCTCGTTCACGCAGCTGATCAAGCCCGGCGCGCCGGTGCTGTTCGGCACCTTCGCCTCGTCGATCTCGATGCAGTCCGGCGCGCCGACCTTCGGCACGCCGGAGCCGTCGCTGGTCTCCTACGGCGCTGCCCAGCTGGCGCGGCGGCTCGGCCTGCCGTTCCGCACCGGCGGCTCGCTCTGCGCCTCGAAGATCCCGGATGCGCAGGCGGCCTATGAGAGCGCCAACACGCTCAACTCGACGATCCTTGCAGGCACCAATTTCGTGCTGCATTCGGCGGGTTGGCTCGAGGGCGGTCTCGCCTCCTGCTACGAGAAATTCATGATGGACATCGATCAGCTCGGCATGCAGCAGAAGTTCTGCGAGGGCGTCGACCTGTCGGAAAACGGCCAGGCGATGGACGCCATCCGCCAGGTCGGTCCGGGCAGCCATTATCTCGGCTGCGATCACACCCAGGCGAATTTCCAGACGGCCTTCTACCGCTCGAACATCGCCGACAACAATTCCTATGAGCAGTGGCTGGCCGAGGGCGAGAAGACCGCGCCGCAGCGCGCCAACGAGCTAGCCCGCCGCTGGCTGGAGAGCTACGAGGCGCCGCATCTCGATCCGGCCATCGACGAGGCGCTGAAGGAGTTCATCGCCAAGAAGAAAGGCTCGATGCCGGACGCCTTCACGTGAAAGGAGCCCGATTCAGGCCGGGCTAAAGTGGCCGACATCATTCACAAGGAAGTCTGGCGGAGCGCGTTCTCCGACCCGGACCGGAAGAGATGACTTTTTCGCGCGGCACGGCCGAGGAGATTGCGGCCGCGCTCGCGGCCAATGGCCTGATCCTTCGCAGCGGTTTCACTTTTGGCGACGATGAGATGGCGCCAGCCGGACTTTCCGGCTTTCCAGCCAAATCGGTGCTCCTTGTTGGACAGGCGGGCGCGGCGCCATGGCCATATTTCCAACGCTGGCTCGAGGGACAGCCTCGGGCCATCGCCAATCCGCTCGACAGCTGGGCGCGTGAGGTGATCGGCGCGGTCGCGCAAGGCTTCGGCGCGCGTGCCGTTTCGCCTTCAGACCGGCCTTACCTGCCGTTCCAGCAATGGGCGATGCGGGCGGAAGCGCTGAGGCCGTCGCCGCTCGGCATCCTCATGCATCCTCAGTATGGGCTTTGGCATGCCTATCGCGGCGCGTTGCTGTTCGAGGGCGAGATTTCTGTTCCCGAACCTCATGCAGCGATTCATCTTTGCGACACATGTGTCGAAAAACCCTGCCTGAAATCCTGTCCGGTGGACGCCTATTCGGTGGATGGCTTTGCGCACCAGGCGTGTCTGGCGCATGTGCGCGGACCGCGAGGCGAGCCCTGCCGGAGCGGCGGCTGCCTCGACCGCAACGCCTGTCCCTATGGCGCTGAGTATCGCTATCCGGCTGATATCCAGGCCTTCCATATGGCGGCGTTCGCCGGGGTGTAGACATTCTTCCGGACCGCACGGAAACTTGACCGCCATTGAGATGTCGTGGCTTGCCCTGGCGAGCGGCGCAGATATCTATCGCGTGGCAACAAGCGGAGCGCGCAATGACGAAGCGGGACATCGAGATCAAGACCCAGGACGGCACGGCGAAGGCTCGGCTGTTTCGTCCAGCCGCGCCGGCCAAGGCCGGAATCATCCTCTACATGGATATTTTCGGTCCGCGTCCGGTGCTCGACCAGATGGCGGAGCGCCTCGCGGGGCATGGCTATGCCGTGCTGCTGCCCGATCTCTTCTACCGCTATGCGCCCTATGGCCCCTTCGATCCCAAAACCGCGTTCACCGAGGCAAAGACCAAGGCCCTGCTGTTGATGCTGAGCGGCGGTACGACGCAGGGCATGACCATCCGCGACGGCAGCGCCTTCCTCGACGCGTTCGCGGCCGAGGGCATTGGCGGACCGATCGGCGTCGTCGGCTATTGCATGGGCGGCGCGCGGGCGTTGAACGCGGCGGCGAGCTACCCGGACCGTATCGTTGCCGCGGCAAGCTTCCATGGCGGTAATCTGGCCAGCGACGCGGCCGACAGCCCGCATCGCAAAGCGGCTTCGATCAAGGCGCGCGTCTATGTCGGCGTCGCCGGCGTCGACGGCAGCTTCCCGCCCGAGCAGTCGGCGCGGCTGGCGGAGGCGCTCAGGGTGGCAGAGGTCAACCATACGATCGAGAACTATGTCGGCGTCGGCCATGGCTGGTGCATAAAGGACCACAGCGTCTACGATGAGGTGGGCGCGGAGAGGCATTGGAAGCGGCTGACGACGTTTTTCAAAGAGACGCTGGGCTGAGCCGTCATCTCGCCGATTGCGGGGAGGGCACTGTAGAGCTCGAGCTTTCGAATGTTCGCGCTGCCCTCATCCGCCCTTCGGGCACCTTCTCCGCATGGAACGGAGAGAAGGAAAAGTGGTGCCGCAGAAAAATCTTTTCATCGCCCCAAGGATTGGCCATTAGCCTTCGTCCAACGGGCAAATGACGGCGATGATGCTGGACGACAGCGAAGCCTCCGATGCCGAGTTGATCGGGCGGGCGAGGGGCGGAGACAGGGGGGCTTTCGGCAAACTGGTCGAAAGGCACTATGGCTTCGTCTATCGCGCCGCCTATCGCTGGTGCGGCAGGAAGGCCGACGCCGAGGACATTGCTCAGGATGTCTGCGTGCGGCTCGGCCGCGCGATCCGCGACTATCAGGGCAATGGCGCCTTCACGACATGGCTCTATGCCATTACGCTGAATGCTTCGCGCGACATGATGCGCAAGCGCGCCCGCGATACCGCCAAGGTCGATGCCTATGGCGCCTATGCGTCGATCGCGGGCGAGGTGCCGGCGGACGATCCCGCCGAGGCGTTGTGGAAGACGGTGCGGCTGCTGCCGGACAAGCAACGCGATGCGGTGCTGCTCGTCTATGGCGAAGGTCTCAACCACGCGGCGGCGGCGGAGGTGATGGCGATCTCGGAGACGACGGTTTCCTGGCACATCCATGAAGCGAAGAAACGGCTGAAGATGCTGATGCGTTCAGCCGGGGAAGTGTGACCATGGTCGACGACAACGAACTCGAAAGGCTGCGCGATCTCGCGATACCGGCGTCGGACGGCGAAGCGAAGGCGCGCGCGCTGGCCGCCGCAATGCAGGCGTTCGACCTCGATGAAAAAAATTCGACCGCCCCCCAAGGAACGTCGGCAGGCCTTCGTCTCACGGAGCGAGCACAAAAGCTCTGGAGAGACATTATGCAACGGAAACTCATTGCCACGCCGGCCATCACCGCGCTGGTCGCGCTGCCTATCGCCGGATATGCCGCTTTCGAGATGCTGAAGGAGCAGCCGCCCGTCATTACCGGCAACGGCAAGATCACCGAGACGCTGGCCGACAAGCCGGTGGCGCAGAAGCCCGCGCCTCAGCAGCCGGCGATCAGCGAGCCGCTGGCGGCTGCGCCGGCAAAGGCGAAGAAGACCGATGCGGACGCGGAGACCCGGACCAATTCACAAATGCTGCCGGCAACGCCGCCCAAACCGGCGACAGAAGTCGACAGCCTGCTCAAGCAGGAGGCGACGCCCGAAGCCGAGCCGGCCCTGCAACCCGCGCCAGCCGAGAGTGGCCAACTCGCAACCGGCGGTAAGGACGGGGTCGGGCCAATTGCGGGCTATTCCCCCAAGCGGAGCGCCGACGAGTTGGAGCGAGCCGACAAGGCGCCGGCAGGGGTAGCGGCGGCGAGCCCGGCGTCTCCTCCGGCAATGGCCGATTCCAAGCTCATGGTGCAGCCCGCGCCTATGCCTGCCGACCAGAGGCAGCCGCAGGAGGAAAACCGCGACCGCATCGAGACTTTCAAGACCAATCCGGTCCATGAAACGGCGCAGGACCCGGTCTCGACCTTCTCGATCGACGTCGACACGGCCTCCTATTCCTTCGTGCGGCGCTCGCTGAAGGAAGGCACATTGCCAGATCCGGATACCGTGCGGGTCGAGGAAATGATCAACTACTTCCCCTATGGCTGGAAGGGTCCGGATTCGGCCGCGACGCCATTCAACTCGACCGTCACCGTCATGCCGACGCCGTGGAACGAGCACACCAAGCTCATGCATGTCGCGATCAAGGGTTTCGACGTGAAGCCGGCCGAGCAGCCCAAGGCCAACCTCGTCTTCTTGATCGATGTGTCGGGCTCGATGGACGAGCCGGACAAGCTGCCCCTGCTTAAATCCGCCTTTCGCCTGCTGGTCAGCAAGCTCAAACCCGACGACACCGTCTCGATCGTCACCTATGCCGGCAATGCCGGCACAGTGCTGATGCCGACCCAGGCGGCGGAAAAGCAGAAAATCCTTGCGGCCATCGATAATCTCGAGCCCGGCGGATCGACGGCCGGCGAGGAAGGCATCCGCGAAGCCTACAAGCTTGCCCAGCAATCCTTCGTCAAGGACGGCGTCAACCGCGTGATGCTCGCCACCGACGGCGACTTCAATGTCGGCCAGACCGATGACGACGACCTCAAGCAACTGATCGAGAAGGAGCGCAAGACCGGCGTCTTCCTCTCGGTGTTCGGTTTCGGGCGCGGCAATCTCAACGACCAGATGATGCAGACCATCGCCCAGAACGGCAACGGCACGGCCGCCTATATCGACACTTTGGCCGAAGCCGAGAAGGTGCTGGTCGAGGATGCCTCCTCGACGCTGTTCACCATCGCCAAGGACGTCAAGATACAGGTCGAGTTCAACCCGGCCAAGGTCTCCGAATACCGTCTCGTCGGTTATGAGACCCGCGCCTTGAAGCGCGAGGATTTCAACAATGACCGTGTCGATGCCGGCGATATCGGTTCGGGCCATTCGGTGACGGCGGTCTATGAAATCACGCCGAAAGGGAGCGGCGGCGAGCAGGTCGATCCGCTACGCTACGGCCAGGCCAAGGTCGACAATGGCGGCGTCGCCAATGCCGATGAATATGCCTTCGTCAAGATCCGCTACAAGCTGCCGAGCGAGAATGTCTCGAAGCTCATCACCACGCCGGTGACCGCTGTCAACGAGGTCTCGTCCTTCGATGCAGCCGGCGCCGACCAGCGTTTTTCGGTTGCCGTCGCGGCCTTCGGGCAGAAACTGCGCGACGAGGATCAGACGGCGAATTTCGGCTATGACCGCATCGCCGAGATCGCCAATGCCGCGCGTGGCGCGGATCCGTTCGGCTACAGGGCGGAGTTCCTGTCGCTGGTGCGTCTGGCCTCATCGCTGGATGGCAATAAATAGAGCGTTGCGGCCTTGAATGTCGGGCCGGCGGGACTAAGAGCGCGTCGCGGTGCGACGCGCTTAAGTTTTTTGATGCATGTCGTTGCCCCAGAACCGCTGCACACTTCTGGGCGACATGCATTGTCCCGTCGGCCTTTTTGCAATCGTTAAATTGCTTGGTTTTTCCGGAACATCATTGCAATCAGCGTCTGTTAGTCAGTGCTGATAGATTTGAGGGACAGCAGTGCATATTACGACAATCGGCAATGCGAACGCGACGGCGGCCAATGCGCCGGTGCGGGGATCGTCCACGGCTTCGGCGGAATCGGCGCGCATCAGGAGCGATGTCGATGCGGCTCGCAACACGGCGCTTTCGGCGCTCAACAACGACCGTTTTCGCGTGATGCTGGAACAGATCACCGACCCCGACGCGTCGGGCGCGCTGGCGACGATGAATTCCGAGAACGTCGTCGATTTCAGCACTGCGCTGTCGCGCTACGCCGAAAACAGCAAATAGTCAGGCGCGGCTGCGCCTGCGTTCGCGCCTGCCTTCGCCGCTGTCCCCAGCGCTTGCCGTCTTGTTGCGCATCGGGCCGATGCGCTCGATGATCGTCTCGACGGTTGGGCGCGCTGCCTTGGTGTGCGCGTCGAGCGCCTTGCGCATGGCGGCGAGGTGGGCGAAAGAGGTGCCGCAGCAGCCGCCGACGATCTTGGCGCCGGCATCGACCGCCAGGCGCACATAATCGGACATCAGCTCCGGCGTGCCGGAATAGTGGATTTCACTGCCGCGGAATTCCGGAATGCCGCAATTGCCCTTGACGATCACGGTCGCCTCCGGCTTCGCCTCGGTCATGTCGAGCAGGGAGGCGAGGATATCGGAAGCGCCGACGCCGCAATTGGCGCCGACACCGAGCGGGGCCTGCGACAGGCCGTCGGCGACGGCGTGGATGTCCTTCGGCAGCAGCCCCATCATGGTGCGTCCTGCGGTGTCGAACGAACCGGTATAGGTATAGGGCAGACCGACGCGGATGGCGGCTTCGGCCGCGGCGCGGATCTCGTCGGGCGCCGACATGGTCTCGATCCAGGCGACTTCGGCGCCGCCGGCCTTGAGACCCTCGATCTGCTCGGCGAAGGCGTCAACGGCATCCTCATAGGTCAGGGCGCCGAGCGGCACCAGCAACTCGCCGGTCGGGCCGACAGAGCCGGCGACGATCACCTTGCGGCCGGCCTTGTCGGCGACGGATCGGGCGATCTCGGCGGCGCGCTTGTTCAACTCGTGCACGCGGTCCTGCGCATGATGCAGCTTGAGCCGGTGGCGGGTGCCGCCGAAGGAGTTGGTCAGGATGATGTCGGCGCCGGCATCGACGAAGTTCTGATGCAGGCTGGCAATGGTCTCGGGCGCCGTCTCGTTGAGCAGCTCGGGCGCCTCGCCGGCCTCGAGACCCATAGCGAACAGATTGGTGCCGGTGGCGCCGTCGGCCAGGAGCACGCCCTTTTCGGCCAGCAGTGCGTCAATCGGGTTGGTCGCGGTCATGGCTTCGGCTTTCATGTTCGAATTCAAATAACGATATAAAGAAGTCTTTATGTCCAGTCAACGCGTTTGCGGCCGAGAAGACCTTATAGGCCGGATTGATCTCGGCATCGATTTCGATGCAGGCCTCACCATTGGTTGGATGGTGGTCGACCGGGCAGCAAGCGCTCAGACCGAGCCTGACGGGAAAGACGTCTCGGCCAGCCTCTGCGCGAAGCTCGCCGCCTCATGCGCATTGATGTCGGCAGCGCGGATCAGATTGTCGAAATGGCTGGTGAGGGTGCGGATCGGCTGGGTCGCGTTCAAGACCAGATACATGTCGCCGACATAGATAGCGGCGCGGTAGGGGCCGAAGATCGTGTAAGGGATCGAATAGCGCATGCGTCCGTCATAGAGAAACAGGCGGAAGGTCGGGTAAAGGTCGTCAAGCAGAGCTGCCATGTGCAGCAACTGGGCACGGCGGTCGGCTTCGGGAAAACGATCCCAGACGCCGAGCCCGCGCGCGAAGATCTCCAGCGTGTGGCGCGGCATGCAGACCTCCATGTCGGTCTCCGGCCGCCTTGTATAGTCGATGCGGTATTGCGTTTCGCCGGCCTGCGCCTCGCGGCTCTTGTTGGTGATGCCGGCCTCATATTCGATCAGCGCCTCGGTGCGCAGAAGGTCAGGGATGCCTGCCGGTACGTAGCGGATTTTCGTGCCTGCAGCCTCGGCATGCCATTTGGCGAGCAGCGTGCGGTCAAAACCGTCCGGCGCCTCCTCGATCTCCAGGCTCTCCCTAATTTCGCCGGTGACACCCTCGTCCTGGGAGAGGCCCAGCAGCCAGTCGAGCGACACTTTGAACTCGGCCGCGATGTTGAGAAGCGTCTCGGCACGGGGCAGCCGGGTCGAGGCGCCTGACAGGAGCTGCGACAATGCCGAGCGGTCTATGCCGACCGCGGCCGCGAAGGCCGACTGGTTGAGGTCGGATCGTGTCAAGAGCATTTTCAACCGCTCCCGGAAGAGAGTCGACAGATCGCGCTTGTCCATCACGCTGCTCCTGCTTCGGAGAGGAAAAATTTGCGCCGGGAGCGTCTTGAACGTGGCTCAGGCGGAAATGAATCCCCATATTTGTTTACAATGTATAACATATGCGGCTGAAAATGCGCACTCGCAACAGTTTGTGCGCTTTGTCGCGTTGCGGCAACGATAGGCTCCTGACACAATGCTGTCAGGAATCGGGTTGGTTCCGGCGACTGGAAGGCAGTGGTCGATAGCATGGCAAGCACGAATACCGGCATGAACAAGAGACGCAGCAGCGCACCGGCAATCGAATGGCCGACAGTCTGCCTCATTCTCTTCTGCTACGGCGCGTGGTTCGCAATAGGCTTCCTGCTGTGGCCATCTTATCCGCTTTTGGCGCTTGCCATCCTGCCTTTTATACTGGCTCTGCAATCCTCGCTGATGCATGAGGTGTCGCACGGCCATCCGACCCGCAACGCCAGGATCAATGAAGCCTTCGTCTTTTTGCCGATCGGCATGGTGTGGCCGTTCCGCCGCTTCAAGACCATCCACCTTCGTCATCACGCGGACGAGCGGCTGACCGATCCGCTCGACGATCCGGAGAGCTATTACCAGGCGCTCTGGATGCACGAGGAACTGCCGCCGACAATGAAGCTTCTGCTCAAGATCAACAACACGATGGTCGGCCGCTTCATTCTCGGGCCGTTGCTGTCCTCGGTTGGCTTCTTCATCGACGATGCCAAGCAGATCCTTGCCGGCGACAAGGTGATCCGCAAGGCTTGGCTGCTGCATGCCATCGGTCTCGCGGTTGTGGTGCCGATCGTCACGTTTGGCTTCGGCATTCCGCTCTGGCTCTATATCCTGGTGCCGGTGTGGTTCGGCCAGTCGCTGATCTCGATCCGCACCTATGCGGAGCACCAGTGGTCGGAGCATCCGGAGGGGCGCACGGTGATTGTCGAGCGTTCGCCGCTCTCCTTCCTGTTCCTGAACAACAATCTGCATTTCATTCATCACAAGAGCCCGACGATTGCCTGGTATAGGTTGCCAAAACTGTTTCGCGAGTGCCGCGAAGAGTGGCTGCGGATGAACAACGGTTATGCCTATCCGAACTATTTCGCGATGCTCAAGGCCCACGCTTTTAAGGCCAAGGAGCCGGTCGTCCATCCGGTGCTGCGGCGCACGCCGGAGCCCGGCCGCGCCTTCAAGCCGCGCGTCAGGGCACGCAATGTGAGCGGGCTTGGCACGGCGCCGGTTCCGGCCGAGCCGCCGAAAGAGTAATTTCGACTTTCCGCGCTCGCTTTTTTCGCGGCGGAACGCAGGCGCCGAAGGTCGCCTGTCCTTGAAAGCTGTTCGACATGAGCAAGTTCGTTGCGGCCCTGCCGATGTATGACTGGCCCGAAGCGCGGGGCGAGGTCGACGCCCAATGGGCGCGGCTCCGCGACGCCTTGCGGCAAAGAGGCGTCGACGCGCCGGAAACGATCGTGCGCCGCAATGGTGATCTGCCGCCGGTGCCCGGCGGGATCCTCGACGCCGCCGGTGAGGTGATCGCGCCGGACCCGGCGACGCTGCCCCCGGACGAGCTCGATTTCCACCAGCTCTGGCTGAGCCCGGCGCTTCTGTTCGGGCAGACCTGCTGGGGGCCGATGGAACTCGGCCTTGCCCGCCATGTGCGAGTGGTTGCCCAGCCGAACTACGATGCATTCGAGGGCGGACAGGGCGAACTTTATTCCAGCGCGCTGGTGATGGCCTCGGATGGCGGTTCGTCGGTTGCCTCGCCGCAGGATGGCAAGGCTGTGATCCCGCTCGATCTCATTCGCGGCAAGCGCTTCGCCTACAACAATCCGGATTCGATGTCCGGGCTGATCGCGCTGACGCGCGACCTGGAGGCGATGGGCGAAAGCCTGGATATCTTCGCCTCGCGCGGCGAGAGCGGCGGCCACCGGTCGTCGATCATCGCCATCGCCGAGGGCAGGGCCGACATCGCGGCGATCGACTGCGAAAGCTGGGCGCTGGCGCAGCGCTTCGAGCCGGCCGCGCGGGATGTCAAGGTCGTCGGCTGGACAGCGCGGCGCAAGGGCCTGCCCTATATCACCGCCAGGACCACCCCGGCCCCGATCATCGCCGCGATGCGCGAGGCCGTCGCGGCGATCGAAGGCGGCGCGTCAGAGCAGCCGTTCGTCCAGCGTGTAGGCTGACAGCTTCTCGTTGCCGGTCTCGGTGATCAGGATCTGTTCCTCGATCTTGACGCCTTCGTGTCCGCCAAGCCTGCCGATATAGCTTTCGACGCAGAGCACCATGCCGGGCTCGAGCACGCCGTCCGGCGTGTCGGTGGTCCAATCGCCGGGGTGCGGCAGCGTCGGATATTCGTCCGCCAGGCCGACGCCGTGATAGAGCACGCCGTAGCGCGTGGGGTAGCAATCGTCCGGCGGCACCGCCGAGCGCTCGACGAGATCGCGGAAGGAGATGCCCGGCCGCATCAGATCCATGTTCTGGGCGATCTGGTCGGCGGCGATGCGGAACAGATCCCGCTGCTCGTTCGACGGCGGCCTGTCGCCGCAAAGCCATGTGCGCGAGAGATCGGCGCAGAAACCGTAGGGGCCGATCAGGTCGGTGTCGAAGGCGACGAGGTCGCCATTCTCGATGACGCGCGAGGAGCATTCCTGGAACCAGGGATTGGTGCGAGGGCCGGACGACAGAAGCCGCGTCTCGATCCACTCGCCGCCGCGCGCGATGTTGCCGCGATGCAGCTCCGCCCACAATTCGTTCTCGGAGATGCCGGGCTTCAAGGCTGCTTCCATCTCGCCCATCGCCGCCTCGCAGGCGATGATCGAGCGCCGCATGCCGAGGATCTCGTCCGGCGATTTGATGAGACGCGCGTTTTCCATCACCGCCTCGCCATTGCCGATCGCAATGCCGCGGCGGGCGAGCTCCTCGACACCTTCGGGATTGATGTGGTCGACGGCGATGCGTCGATTGCCGCCGCCATGCTCGTCAACGAGTTCGGCGATGCCGCCGCCCCAGCGGCGAACCTTCGCATCGGTCAACTCGCCGCTGTAGAGATACATCCACGATACCGCCGGCCGCACCTCGTCGACGACGCCCGAATGGTCGGACAGGTGCTCGCAGGAGAAATAGTCGAACAGCACCACCGGGCCTTCGGTGGCGACGAAACAGTGGCGCGTCGGGTTGTGCGCGACCCAGAGCTGCATGTTGGTCGAGTCGGTCGCGTAGCGGATGTTGACCGGGTCGTAGAGCAGGGCGCCGGCATAGTCGCGGCGCTTCAGCTCGGCGCGGATGCGCTCGAGCCGGTAGCTCCGCATGGCAACCAGGTTTGGAGCGGCAGCGCCTGCAGCCGCCCATTCGGCCTCGGCTGTCGCGCCATAGCCCAGCACATGCTGGTTGAGCGAGGCCGCCTTCTCGCGCGAAGCCTCGCGCAGCGCCTCGACCGAGCCGGGCTCGAAGGGCATGATCTTGCGATGGCGGCCGAAGCCCAGCTTGTCCATTCGTCCCCCTGACACCTTACGGCGCGATCTTCTTATGCAGTTTGGTGATCGTGACCTTGCGCGGCGGGAAGCCGAGCGCCTGCGGCACCTCGACAGTGCGGTGGACAGTGTCCATCGCATAGCCGGCTCTCGCCAATTCTTCGAAGACGTCCGAGGACGATTCCCTGTCATCGGTCAGCACAAGCACCGCCGGCTCGCGGATCGACCGGGCGAAGTCCGGTGTCTCGTCATCGAGCGCGATGAGATCGGCGTCGACCAGGCGCAGATTGCCGACCCAGAACCAGCTCGACACCACGGTCTTGACCGGTCCGTCAGCGTTGATCTGCTCGTAAAGCGACCTGTAATCCATACGCACGACGCCGCCGCGGCTGTCGCCGCCGTGCAGATGCATGTACCAGCTTACCGGCAGAACAAGGATGGCGAGGACCGCGCCGACGAAGACGATGGTTCCCTGTGCTTTTCCGCCCCTGTGGCCGATGGCGTCAAAACGCATGGCAAGGACGGCGGGCAAAAGGACGAATATGGGTAGCACCCAGCGATCGCGAAACTGGGTGATGCCACCGACCAGAACCACCACCAGCGTGACCAGCAAGGCAAGGGCAATCGTGCGCCACAGCAGCTTTTCGGGCCAGCGCGCCGGCTGTGGCGTTGTGACGGTTTTTCGTGCGACCAGGAAAAACGCGACGGCAACGATAGCTATCGGCATACCCGCGAAATTGAGTATCGCATTGCCAAGCCCCCGCAGGGCGAGCGCCGCCGTCTCCAGGGGGCTTTCGCCCTTGCCAGCGCCGAAGCCGCCGCTGTGCGCCAGGAAGTCATCCGGGTGCGCGATGCTCCAGTAAAGCGTCGGGAGGCACGCAAGGATCGCCACGGTCACGCTGATCAGGAAGCGGCGGTCGCAGATCGCCTCACGTGTTTCGCGGACCGATAGAGATGCCAGGAACAGGGCGGCAAGGAAGATGACGATGTTGTATTTCGACAGCATCGCGGCCGCCGTCGCCAGGCCCAAAAACGCATAGGCAACGGCCGATCGCCGCTTCTCCACCTCGACCAGCGCCAGAAGCAGCACCGAGGTGAAGCAGAATATGGCGACCGAGTGGGTGAGGGCATGCTGCATTTCCCAGAAGATCTGGGGAAACAGGAGCAGCCCGAACATGCCGGCGGCGGCGGCGCGGTTCGAGTAGCCAAAGCGGCGTATGGCGATGAAATAGGCGGTGAGCCCCGCGGCCAGCAGGCCGTATTTGACGATCTTGAGGGCAAGGACGCTGGTTCCGACCAGCGAGGCCGCAAGCATCGCCAGCCAGGTGTATAAAGGCGGCTGCGAGCTGCCGTAGCCGGCGGCGAGGAACCGCATTTCCATCAGCTGTTCGGAATCGTCGACGCCTACGCCGGTGCCCGCAACGTGGGACAACAGTGGCATCACCACGATCTGCGTCAGGCAATAGAGGAGGGCAAACGCGACCGCGGCGCTGAAGGGGCCGACCCGTTCATCGCAGAGCCAGTCGGTCCATTTCTCTAACTGCCGCAAGGGGATGGTCTTCTCATGCTGATGCGCCGGTAGCGGGCATCGACCATGCCACAGCAATCGGCGCGATCCAAGAAATCACCAGAGCGGTTCGCCCTTTCGTGGAAACGGCAAACCGCTCTGTCTGTTTGCCCTGGAATTGCTTCAGGTCCGCATCTTCTCGCCGCTCGGGTCAAAGGGCGGCTCAACATTGATGCGGGCCGGGCGGCGGTGGCCAAGAATCTCGATCTCGAACAGGCCGGCGCTTTCGTCCTCGGCGAGAGCAGCAGGGACGTAGCCCTGCGCCATCGATTTCTGGACGTAATGCGCATAGCCGCCCGACGTCACCCAGCCGACAACGCGCCATTCGCCATCAACGATGCCGCGCACGGCGGAGGCGCCTTCGGCAGCCTTGGAGCCGCGGACTTCCTTGCCCGTTTCGTCGAAGCGCGGCGCGCCGTAACCATGCGGCTTCTCGACCGTGCCGAAGTCCTTGCTGACCTTGGCCCAGATCGGCTCGTCGCCCATCACGTCGGCGTCGACGGCATCGACGATGAAGGAGACGCGCCGCAGTTTTGGTCCTTCGGCATGCTCCTTGGCCGACGCCTCGCGACCGATGAAGTCGTTCTTCTCCAGCTTGATGAAGCGATCCATCGAGCCTTCGAAGGGCCCGTAGATCGGGCGAAGCTCGCGGAACCAGGTCGGGAAGTTCTTTTCCAGACGCATCGACAGCAGCGCCCGCATACCGAAATCGACGAGGCCGAATTCCTCGCCCGCCTCCTTGATCGCCTTGTAGACGAGGCGCTGATACGCCGGAGCCATCCAGATCTCGTAGCCGAGGTCACCGGTATAGGTGATGCGGTTTACCATGCAGGGCGCGCCGCCGACCGCCATCTCGCGGAAGTCCATGAAGCGGAAGGCCTTGGTCGAGACGTCGACATCGACCAGCTTCTGCAGGAGGTCGCGGGATTTCGGCCCGGCGATGGAGAGTCCTACCAGCGTCTGGTCGAAGCGGTGGATGCGCACCGAACCGTCCTTGGGCAGATGCTTCTCGAACCAGCGCATATGGTATTTCTGCGCGGCTGAAGAGCCCCAGATCATGAAGCGGTCCTCGCCTGATTTGGCGATGGTGAAGTCGCCGATCAGCTTGCCGAACTCGTTGACCATCGGGGTCAGCACGATGCGCCCGGTCTTCGGCATCCGGTTGGTCATCAGCCGGTTGAGGAAATCCTCCGCGCCCTGGCCGGACACTTCGTATTTGGCGAAGTTGGCGATCTCGGTGACGCCGACCTTCTCGCGCGTGGCGCGCACTTCCTCCCCGATCGGGCCGAAATCGTTGGAGCGATGGAAGGACACGATGTCCTTCGGCTCGGTGCCCTTGGGCGCGAACCAGAGCGGGGTTTCCAGGCCCCAGCTATCGCCCATGACAGCGTTGTTGGCGAGCATGGTGTCGTAGAGCGGCGTTGTCTGCGCCGGGCGGGCGGCGGGCAGTTCCTCGTTCGGGAAGCGGATCGAGAAGCGGCGCGAATAGTTCTCGCGCACCTTGGCGTTGGTGTAGCGCAGCGTCGCCCATTCGCCGAAGCGGGCGACATCCATGCCCCAGACGTCGAAACCCGGATCACCATGCACCATCCAGTTGGAGAGCGCGAGGCCGACGCCACCGCCCTGGCTGAAGCCGGCCATGACGGCGCAGGCGCACCAGAAGTTGGTCAGGCCCTGCACCGGACCGACCAGCGGGTTGCCGTCGAGCGCGAAGGTGAAGGGGCCGTTGATGATCTGCTTGATGCCGGCCTTCTCGATGCCGGGGAAATGCTTGAAGCCGATTTCCAGCGACGGCGCGATGCGGTCGATGTCGGGCTGCAAAAGCTCATGGCCGAAATCCCACGGCGTGTTGACCGGCGACCAGGGCTTGCAGGCCTTCTCATAGGTGCCGAGCAGGATGCCGTTGCGCTCCTGGCGGGTGTAGATCTCGCCCTTGAAGTCGAGCACGCCGATCATCTCGCGGCCGGTCGACTTGTTGAATTCCTCGACCTCCGGCATCGGCTCGGTCAAGAGGTACATATGCTCCATCGCCAGCACCGGCAGCTCGACGCCGACCATGCGGCCGATCTCGCGCGCCCACAGGCCGCCGCAGTTGACGACATGCTCGGCGTGGACCGTGCCCTGCTCGGTGACGACGTGCCAGGTGCCGTCCGGCTGCTGCGTGAGATCAACGACGCGGTTGCGCAGCACGATCTCGGCGCCGAGTTTCTTGGCCGCCTTGGAATAGGCGATGGTGGTGCCGGACGGATCGAGATGGCCCTCGACCGGATCCCACATGGCGCCGACGAAGTTCTTCTCGTCCATCAGCGGGAACATGGCCTTGGCTTCCGAGGGCGTGATCAGCTCGGTGTCCATGCCGAGATAGCGGCCCTTGGCGTGGGCCAGCCGCAGGAAATCCATGCGCTCGGGCGTATCGGCCATCATGACCCCGCCGGTCAAATGCAGCGAGCAGGACTGGCCGGAGAGTTCCTCGATCTCCTTGTAGAGCTGGACCGTATAGGCCTGCAGCTTGGCGACGTTCGGATCGCCGTTCAGCGTGTGGAAGCCGCCCGCCGCATGCCAGGACGAGCCGGAAGTCAGCTCCGAGCGTTCGATCAGCATGATGTCGGTCCAGCCGGCCTTGGCGAGATGATAAAGCACCGAGCACCCGACGACGCCGCCGCCGATGACAACCGCTTTTACGTGGGATTTCATGAAGATAGATCCGTTTTTACAGAGACTGAATCGAATGATTGGTATGGAGGCCAAGCGAAGCCCAACGGAGTGGGGGTCGACTGTTCATCCTCACACAGAAAATCAGAAATCCGTCGGCGCGCCGCCTTCGGCGCGGCGCTTTTCGACGAAATCGTTGAGTTCCTCGCGGATGGCCGGATCCATATACGGCTCCTCGTAGGAGGCAAGGCGCTCCTTCCATACCTTGTTGGTGCGTTCCATCGCCGTCGGCGAGCCGGCCTCGGTCCAGGTTTCGAAGTTGCGCCAGTCAGAGACGATCGGCGAGTAGAAGGCGGTCTTGTAGCGCTCCTGCGTGTGCTGGGTGCCGAAGAAATGGCCGCCGGGGCCGACCGCCTGGATGGCGTCGAAGCCGAGCGCATCCTCGGAAAGGTCGAGGGGGGTGAGGAACTCGGCCACCATCTGCAACAGGTCGATGTCGAGGATCGTCTTTTCATAGGAGCAGCGCAGGCCGCCTTCCAGCCAGCCGGCGCCGTGCATCATCAGGTTGCCGCCGCCCTGGATCGCGCCCCACAGCGAGAACACGCTTTCATAGGCGGCCTGCGCGTCGACCGTGTTGGCGGCGCAGGTGTTTGAGGTGCGGTAGGGGATGTTGTAGCGCCGCGCCAGCTGGCCGCCGACGAGCTGCGCCTTCATGTATTCGGGCGTGCCGAAGGCCGGCGCGCCGGACTTCATGTCGACATTGGAGGTGAAGCCGCCATAGCCGACCGGCGCGCCCTTCTTGACCATCTGCGCGAAGGCGATGCCGGAGAGCGCCTCGGCATTCTGCTGCACCAGCGCGCCGGCGACGGTGACGGGCGCCATGGCGCCCGACAGCGTGAACGGCGTGACGATCACGGCCTGGCCCATGCTCGCCATCTGGATGATGCCTTCCATCATCGGCACGTCGAGCTTGAGCGGCGAATTGGTGTTGATGATGGTGAAGACCGACGGTTCGGCCATCAGTTGCTCGCGGCTGATGCCGCGGGCGATGCGGGTGATCTCGATGCCGTCGACATTGCGCTCCTTGCCGAGCGAATAGATGTGGAAGACCTTGTCGGTCAGCATGGCGAGATCGCGGATGCACTCCAGGTGCCGCACCGACGGGTGGATATCGATCGGCTCGACCGGATAGCCGCCGGTGCATTGCAGGATGTTGTGCATCTGCGCCAGGCGCAGGAAGTTGCGATAGTCCGCCTGGTTGCCTGGCCGGCGGCCGCGGTCGAGATCGGAGCAGTTGGGCGCGGAAGCCATCATCGACAGGATGAGGTTGTTGCCGCCGAAGCGCAGATTATGCGCCGGGTTGCGGGCGTGCAGCGTGAATTCCGAGGGGCAGTGCGAGACGAGCTCGAGGATCATGTCGCTGTCGAAGCGCACGCGCTCCGAGCCTTCGCGCACATCCGCGCCATGCGCCTTCATGATGCGGCGGGCTTCCTCGTGCAGGACGTCGACGCCGATCTCCTTCAGCACGCGCAGCGAGGCGAGGTGGATCGATTCCAACTCGTCGTCGGACACGAACTTGGTCGGCGTCAGCGGGTTCTTCAACTGCCGGAAGGCGGGCTGCTCGAAAGCGGCCGAGCCGCCGGCGCGCTTGCCCGCGCGGCCGCCACGGCGGGCGCGATCGGTTGCCAATGCCGGTTCGGCGGGATGAAGGGCGGCGGTCATGAGAAGCCTCGTGAGGATGCGAAATTGGCCGGCATAATGGACCGGCGGCAATGCAGCCGGTGAGGTGGCGGCGACCACTAGGGCGAGGGAAGCGACATGACGGATGGGGAGCCGCTGACCCTACCGCCAAGCGGCATCGCGCGATGCCACTCTTGAATGTTCGTGCGGCGAACGCGATGTAGGGCGGGCCGCGAGATGACACCCGGAGACCCGCATGACCAGCGCAATGACCAAAACCCAGCCCGAATTGACCGCCAACGATCCCTTCCTCTGGCTGGAGGATCGCAACGGCAAGGAAGCGCTGGGCTGGGTTCATCGCCAGAATGCGCTTACGGTGGCCGAATTGCAGGGCGATTCTTCCTATCAGGCGACCTTCGAGACAGCGCTCGACCTGATGACGGCCGAGGACAATATGCCGGTAGGGGCCGCGCTTGCCGGCTACGTCTATAATTTCTGGCAGGACAAGACCAACGCGCTGGGCCTGTGGCGGCGCACGCCCGTCGCTTCTTACAAGACCGAGAAGCCGGATTGGGAGACGATCATCGATTTCGATAAGCTCTCGGCGAAGGAAGGCGTGAAATGGGTGTTCGGCGGGGCGAGCCGGCTCTATCCCGATTTCAACCGCTGCCTGCTTTACATGTCGCCGGACGGCGGCGATGCCAGCGAGATGCGCGAGTTCGACATCGCGACCAAATCCTTCGTCGAGGACGGGTTTCGGGCTCCGGCATCCAAGTCGAGCTTTACCTGGCTGGACAAGGACACGGTGATCGTCTCGGCGGCTTTCCAAGAGGAAGACAAAACACGGTCCGGCTATCCTCGCGTCATCAAGCTCTGGCGGCGCGGCACAAAGCTCGAGGACGCCACGCCGATTTTCGAAGGCGAGAAACAGCATCTCGCGGTCGGCGGCGGCGTCGAGTATGACGGCGACAAGCGGCATGTGCTGCTCGGCAACACGCTCGACTTCTTCACCTCGCACAGTTTCCTGCGGCTGGCTTCTGGCGAGAACCGGCGCATCCCGCTGCCCGACGACGCCACCGACACGGCGATCTTCAAGGGCCAGCTGGTCTTCGGCGTGCGCAGCTCGTGGACGGCGCCCGACGGCACCCAATGCCTGCCCGACGGCCTTTACTCGGTCGATTTCGACCGCTGGATCGACACGGGCGAGTTCGGTCCATTTGAAACCGTGCTTGCGCCGGCGCATCGCGTTTCGATCGCCGGGCTGGCCAGGACACAGGACCGGCTGTTCATCAACCTGATGGACAATGTGCGCGGCAAGGTCATCGCCTGTGGCCGCACCGCAAAGGGCTGGTCGCTGAAGCCGGTGGCATTGCCCGATAACGGCAATGTCGGCATCAGCCATGCCGAGCATTTCGGCTCGAGCGTCTCCTTCTCCTTCACCGATTTCCTGACGCCGAGCTCGATCATCTGGTCGGACGACGACGGCGAGACGCTGGAAACCGTGAAATCACAGCCGGCCCGCTTCGATGCCTCGCCCTATGTTTCGGAGCAGTTCGAGGCGCGCTCGAAGGACGGCACGATGATCCCGTATTTCGTGGTCAGGCGCCGCGACCAGAAGGGGCCGGTGCCGGCGCTGCTCTACGGCTATGGCGGCTTCGAAGTGCCACTGCTGCCAGGCTATGCCGGAATCCGCGGCAAGCTCTGGCTGGACAAGGGCAACGCCTATATCCAGGCCAATATCCGCGGCGGCGGCGAGTTCGGTCCGGCCTGGCACCAGGCGGCGCTGAAGGGCAAGCGCCAGAACGCCTTCGACGACTTCGCGGCGGTGGCCGAGGACGTGGTCAGGCGCGGCATCACCACGGCGGCGCAGCTCGGCATCCAGGGCGGCTCCAATGGCGGCCTGCTTACCGGCACGTCGCTGACGCAGCGGCCGGAATTGTTCGGCGCCGTCATCATCGACGTGCCGCTGCTCGACATGCTGCGCTACACCGAATTGCCGCCCGGCGCTTCGTGGATTGCCGAATATGGCGATCCGTCGAAGCCGGAGGAGGCGGCCTGGCTCGCCTCCTATTCGCCCTACCAGCATGTCGCGGCCGATGTTGCTTATCCGCCGGTGCTGCTGATGACCTCGACCGCCGACGACCGCGTCCATCCTGGACACGCGCGCAAGATGGCGGCGCGGCTTAAGGAGGCCGGCCACGGCAAGACGCTGTTCTTCGAGGAGACCGAAGGCGGCCATGGCGGGCGCGGCGACCGCCGGCCGCAGGCCGCGCAGACGGCGATGCGCTACATGTTCCTCAAGCAGGCGCTGACCAGAACGGCTTGAATTTCTAACCGCAGGCGGCATAAGCTGCCGCCATGATCCGTTTCAGCACATCAGGCGCCTTCGGGGTCGCGGTGACGCCGTCACCGCGGACCCTTCGCGCCGAGTTGTTGCGGCTTTGCGCCCGCATCGGCTATTCGCCGCCCGCCTTCCTCTGAGAATCCGCCCCGGCTGTTGCCGGATTGATTCAAGAGGAAAGACCAAATCCATGACCTATCAGAATTATTCGCTGAAGCAGCTTCAGCAGATCGACGCCGCGCATCACCTTCATCCCTTCACCGACCACAAGGAGCTGCGTGAGGCGGGCTCGCGCATCATCACCCATGCCAAGGGACCGTTCATCTACGACGCCGACGGCACCGAAATCCTCGACGGCATGGCCGGCCTTTGGTGCGTCAATGTCGGCTACGGCCGCGACGAACTGGCCGAGGCGGCTTACGCGCAGATGAAGGAGCTGCCTTACTACAACTCCTTCTTCAAATGCTCGACGCCGACGCCGGTGCTGTTGTCGAAGAAGCTGGCGGAGCTGGCCCCCAAGCATGTCAGCCAGGTCTTCTACGGTTCGTCCGGTTCGGAGGCCAACGACACGGCGCTCAGGCTCGTGCGCCACTATTGGGCGCTCGAAGGCAAGCCCGAGAAGAACCGCATCATCTCGCGCAAGATGGCTTATCATGGCTCGACCATCGCCGGCACCTCGCTCGGCGGCATGGAGCCGATGCACAAGCAGCTCGGCGGCGCGGTGCCCAATATCGTCCATGTGATGATGCCCTATGCCTATGAGCTGGCGCTGCCCGGCGAAAGCGACCATGATTTCGGCATCCGCGCGGCGAAGGCGGTCGAGGACGCGATCCTCGAAGCCGGCGCCGACAAGGTCGCCGCCTTCATCGGCGAGCCGGTGATGGGCGCCGGCGGGGTGAAGATCCCGCCGATGAGCTACTGGCCGGAAGTCGAGCGCATCTGCCGCAAATACGATGTGCTGCTGATGCTGGACGAGGTGATCACCGGCTATGGCCGCACCGGCGAATGGTTCGCCGCGCAGACTTTCGGGATCGAGCCCGACACCATCACCACCGCCAAGGCGCTGACCTCGGGCTACCAGCCGCTGTCGGCGCTGCTGGTCGGTGACCGCGTGGCCAAGACTCTGGTCGAGAAGGGCGGCGAGTTCTATCACGGCTACACCTATTCCGGTCATCCGGTGGCCTGCGCGGTGGCGCTGAAGAACCTCGAGATCATCGAGAAGGAAGGCCTGGTCGAGCGCGTCAGGAACGACACCGGGCCGTATTTCGCGCAGGCACTGCAGGAGCGGATCGCCGGGCACAGGCTGGTTGGCGAGGTGCGTTCGATCGGCCTGATGGGCGCGATCGAGATCGTCAAGGACAAGGCGACCAAGGAGCGTTATCTGCCGTCAGGAAGCGCGGCGGTCGTCGTGCGCGACCATGCGATCGCGAACGGCATGATGCTGCGGGCCACCGGCGACACCATGATTCTCTCGCCGCCGCTGATCTGGACGCGCGACACGATCGACATGGCCTGCGAGCGGATCGCCAAGGCGCTCGATCTCGCGGATACCGATTTGCGGAAGCGCTGAGGGGATATTGTCCGGGCGCTCCTCAATGGGCGCCCGGTCCATTCCTGGGCGTCGTGCGCGATGCCTCCAAAACGCAAAAACCGCGCCCCAAAGGGAACGCGGCTTTGCCAGATACGCATGGCGTTTCGCTACGAAACACTTGCGAAACTTACGGGCTCCGGTACGCGAGACCTGATCCGGAGCGCCGGGCGGACGCGCTGTCCGCCTCGCAGTCCGTTTTAAAGGCACATCGTTACCGGTGGGTTAGCGAGACCTTAAGCAAATCTAAATTTGCCGGCTTCGCGTCGGCAAATATTTCAATAACCTTTGAAAAGCAGTGGCTTACGCCTGGTTGCCGCGCAGGAAATTAATAATGCCGGAAAAATCAACGCCGGCGTGGCCTTGCGCGTTGAACAAGGCATAAAGCTGCGTGGCTTCGGCGCCGAGCGGGGTCACGGCGCCCGCGCTCTGGGCGGCTTCCTGCGACAGTTTCAGGTCCTTCAGCATGAGCGCGGCGGCAAAGCCCGGCTTGTAGTCGCGATTGGCCGGCGAGGCCGGAACAGGGCCGGGTACCGGGCAATAGGTGGTCAGCGACCAGCATTGGCCCGACGAGGTGGAAGCGACGTCGAACAGCGCCTGGTGCGACAGACCGAGCTTTTCGGCGAGCACAAAGGCTTCGGCGACGCCGATCATCGAGATGCCGAGAATCATGTTGTTGCAGATCTTGGCGGCTTGGCCGGTGCCATCGCCGCCGCAATGAACGACGCGTCCGGCCATCGGCTTCAGGATCGGCTCGGCGCTGGCGAAGGCTTCGTCCGAGCCGCCGGCCATGAAGGTCAACGTGCCGGCCGTGGCGCCGCCAGTGCCGCCGGAGACCGGGGCGTCGATCGAGGGCAGGCCGTGCTTGGCGGCAATCGCATGCGCCTTGCGCGCCGATTCGACATCGATGGTCGAGGAATCGATGAACAGCGCGCCTTTCTTTGCCTTGGGCGCGATGTCCTCATAGACCGACAGCACATGCTTGCCGGCGGGCAACATGGTGATGACCACATCGGCGTCCTTCACCGCGGCGACGGCGTTCGCCATGACGGTCACGCCGTGCTCTTTCGCCACCGTAAGGTTTTCCGGCACGAGGTCGAAGCCCAGCACAGCGTGGCCAGCCTTTACGAGATTAGCGGCCATTGGATTGCCCATGTTGCCGAGGCCGATGAAGGCGATGGTTGCCATCGTTTTCTCCCGATTTTGTTGCCGTCAGCGGCCGATCAGCGTCCGCGCAATGATGACGCGCATGATCTCGTTGGTGCCTTCGAGGATCTGGTGGACGCGGAGATCCCGCACCAGCTTCTCGATGCCGTAGTCGTGCAGATAGCCGTAGCCGCCATGCAATTGCAGCGCCTGATTGGCGATGTCGAAGCCGATATCGGTAACGAAGCGCTTGGCCATCGCCGACCATTTGCCGGCGTCCGGCGCCTTGTAGTCGAGCTTGGAGGCGGCGGCGTAGAGGAAGATGCGGGCTGCCTGCAGCTCCGTCTCCATGTCGGCCAGCCTGAACTGCAGCGCCTGGAACTGGTTGATCTTGGTGCCGAAGGCCTTGCGCTCTGCCGTATAGGCAAGCGCCTTGTCGAGCGCCGATTGCGCGCCGCCCAGCGAGCAGGCGGCGATGTTCAGCCTTCCGCCGTCGAGGCCCGCCATGGCGATGCCGAAGCCGGCGCCTTCCGCTGCCAGCAGGTTCTCGGCCGGCACCTTGCAGTCCTCGAAGATGACCTGGCGGGTCGACTGCATGTGCCAGCCCATCTTGTGCTCGTTGGCGCCGAAGGAGAGGCCCGGCGCATCCTTGGGCACGACGAAGGTCGATATGCCTTTCGGGCCGTCGCCGCCGGTGCGCGCCATCACCACGTAAAGATCGCTGTCGCCGGCGCCGGAAATGAACTGCTTGGCGCCGTTGAGGACATAATCGCCGCCGCTCTTGACCGCGCGCGTCTTTAGCGCGGCGGCGTCCGAGCCGGAGCCCGGCTCGGTCAGGCAATAGCTCGCCAGCCACTCCATCGACGTCAGTTTCGGCAGGAAGCGCTGGCGCTGCTCGTCCGAGCCGAAGCGGTCGATCATCGAGGCCGCCATATTGTGAATGGAAATGAAAGAGGAGAAGGCCGGGTCGGCGTGGGCAAGCGCCTCGAAGATCAGCACCGCGTCCAGCCGCCCAAGCGCCGAACCGCCGACATCGTCGCGCACATAGATGCCGCCGAGGCCGAGCGGGCCCGTCTCGCGAATCACGTCGGCGGGGAAGTGCTTTGCCCTGTCCCAGTCGAGCGCATTGGGCGCGACGCGATCGGCCGCGAAGGCCTGGGCCATCTCCTGGATGGCGCGCTGTTCCTCATTGAGTTCGAACTGGCCAGTGCCCGCATCGACTGCAGCGTCCATGGCGTGCTCCCTGTCGTTTCAGACCTTCTGGCCTGTCGTTTTTGGCTTTGCGCGCCGTTCAATCTAGACCAATGATGCCGCCGCGCAACCCGGGCCGTTGAGAACCGGCTGTGCATGGAATAACTAACGGAGCTCTTGCGTGCCGACAATTTTCGATGAGTTGCTGGAGCGATTCCATGCCTATCTCGCCGGCGTCGACAACGACCTGGTCGCGGACGAAGTCGAGCGCATCGGCTGGGACATGTCGGCTCGTGCACTCGAGCCGCGGACGCTTGGCTGCCTCGACTATCTCGATCGTATCGACGAGCTTGCGCCGGCCGACGCCAAGCCGCTGACGCGGTTCGTTGCCGACCATCGGGACGAGCTGCGCTGGGGGCAGACCTATAGCGCCGCCGATTTCGGGCAGGGTTTCATCGACAATTACGGTTGGCTGGAAGTGTTCGGCACGCGCGGGCATTTCGTCAATGATGCGGTCGCGGGCGGCCTGCTGATCCTCGGGCCGGATATCGTCTATCCCGACCATCACCACATCGCGGAAGAAATCTACATCCCGCTGACCGGCGGCACCGAGTGGCGAATGGGCGAGGGCGGGTACCATGTTCGCGATGCTGGCGAGGTGATCAACCATGCGTCGAATGTCAGCCATGCCATGCGCACCGGCAAGGAGCCGCTGATGGCGCTCTATCTTTGGCGCGGCGGGCCGCTGGCGCAGAAGTCGACGATCGGCCCGATGAATGACTTGAGAGGCAGGGGCTGATGGCAAAAGCGGTCATGCTGCAGGGCACCGGTTCGGATGTCGGCAAGACCGTGCTGGTGGCCGGGCTTTGCCGCGCCGCCAAGAATCGCGGGTTGAAGGTCCGACCGTTCAAGCCGCAGAACATGTCGAACAATGCCGCCGTCGCCGACATTCCCAGCGAAGCCGGCGAAGGCGAGATCGGTCGGGGGCAATGGCTGCAGGCGCTGGCCTGTGGGGTTCGCCCAACCGTGCATATGAACCCGGTGCTGCTCAAGCCGCAGAGCGACATCGGCTCGCAAGTGGTGGTGCAGGGCAAGGTCTATGGCGAGGCGCGGGCGCGTGACTACCAGGCGATGAAAGCCAGGCTGATGGATGCGGTGCTCGATTCCTGGGCCAAGGTCGGCGAGCGGGCCGACCTGGTCATTGTCGAGGGCGCGGGCTCGCCAGCCGAGATCAATCTGCGCAGCCGCGACATCGCCAATATGGGTTTTGCGACGCGCGCCAATGTGCCGGTGATCCTGGTCGGCGACATCGATCGTGGCGGCGTCATCGCCTCGGTCGCCGGCACGCATCTCATCCTGCCGGAGGAAGACCGGCGCATGATCGCCGGCTATCTCATCAACAAGTTCCGCGGCGATGTCTCGCTGTTCGACGACGGCATCAAGGCGATCGAGAAATTCACCGGCTGGCGCTGCTTCGGCGTCGTGCCTTGGCTGAAGGCGGCCGGCCGGCTGCCGTCCGAAGATTCCGTCGTGCTCGAACGCCTCGCTTCCGGCGGGAAACGGGCGCTGAAGGTGGCGGTGCCGATGCTGTCGCGCATCGCCAATTTCGACGATCTCGATCCGCTCAAAGCCGAGCCGCAGGTCGAGGTGGTGTTCGTGCCGCCGGGCAAGAGGCTGCCGGAAGATGGCGGGCTGGTCGTCATCCCCGGCTCCAAATCGACAATCGGCGATTTGCTCAAATTCCGCGAGAATGGCTGGGACCGCGACCTTCTCGCCCACCGCAAGCGCGGCGGCCATGTCGTTGGCATCTGCGGCGGCTACCAGATGCTCGGCCGCATGGTGCGCGATCCCGACGGCATCGAAGGCAGCGTGAGAGAGGCCGAGGGCCTTGGTCTGCTCGACATCGAAACGGTGATGGAGCCGGAAAAGACCGTGCGCAATTCAAGCGCGCATTCGGTGCAGTTCGGCCTGCCGCTCGAGGGCTATGAAATCCATCTCGGCCGCACCACCGGGCCGGACACGACGCGGCCGTCGACGATCCTCAACGGCGCCGAGGACGGCGCGGTTTCGGCCGACGGCAAGGTGATCGGCACCTATCTGCACGGGCTATTTTCCGCCGACGCCTTTCGCGCCGCCTATCTGGAGAGCCTTGGCGTCAAAGGCGGCGGCATCGACTATCGCGCCGAGGTCGAGAAGGCGCTGGACGAGGTCGCAGCGGAACTGGAGCGGCATCTCGACTGCGACGCGATCTTTGGCCTGGCGCGATAGGTGCTCGATGCAGAAGGTTTGACGGCGACTTTCCCGCATCGCTGGAGTCTCTGCCTTGGCGAGAAATCAAAAGCGCCCGGCAGGGCCGAGCGCTCCGAGTGCCTACGCTCTCAGAATTTCAAGCGCCGCGCATCAAACAGCCGGCGGCGAGCACGATATAAGCGATAAGCATGATCCAAACGGACGCAAGCGGAATGAATGCAAGAACGCCAAGAGCGGCAAGAAGGCCGATGACGGCGATGACCAACGAAATAATGAACACGATTTGGGTAGGTGCACTGAGATTCATGTCTAGTCCCTCCAACATGATTCGCGCGCGCTTATTCTACCAGCGGTGCGGTCACATACCAATTGGCTGGCGCAGCGGATTGGCCGGGTCGGCTAACAACTTGACGGCCAGGGCCAGGCAGACCAAGACGAGCAGCGGCTTGATCAGCCGGGCACCGATGCGGATGGCAAGGCTGGCACCGACACGGGCGCCGATGAACTGGGCTGCGCCCATCATCAGGCCGACCTTCCAGTCGATGACGCCGACGGCGGCGAAGACGACGAAGCCGCCGATGTTGGAGGCGAAGTTGAGCAGCTTGGTGTGCGCCGTCGCCTTGAGCACGCCGTAGCCGGCAAGCGTGACGAAGGCGAGCATGTAAAAGGACCCTGCGCCGGGGCCGAAGACGCCATCATAAAAGCCCACCAGCGGCGGGATGATCAGCCCGAACAGGAAAGGCGACAGCCGTTCGGCGCGGTCGACGTCGTCCATGTTCGGCTTCAGCGCGAAATAGAGCGCGATGGCGATCAGGAGCAGCGGCAGCAGCGCGCGCAGGAAATCGCCGGGGACGACCGTCGCCAAAAGCGCGCCGACCGCGCCGCCGACAAGCGCCAGCAGCGCCGACGGCAGCTGGCGGCGCAGGTCGACTTGGCCGTTGGCGGCATAGTGAATGGTGGCCGAGCCGGAACCGAACATGCCTTGCAATTTGTTGGTGCCGAGGGCTGCGACCGGCGAAAAGCCGGCAAGCAGCAGCGCCGGGATGGTAATCAGCCCCCCGCCGCCGGCGATCGAGTCGACGAAGCCGGCCGCAAAGGCGGCGGCGGTTAGGATGAGGACGGTCTGCAGGGTGAGGTCGATCATCGGAGAGGGGTGTTTGTAAGGAAGCCGCAGCTTCCATCACGCTCCACCTGTTTCCGCAAGACCCAATTCCACGCCAGAGCGGTTCGCCGTTACACGCCGAACCTATTTATCCTTTGCCATGGCGCAATTGCGAACGGAAAACCACTTCACACTCTTCCAGGATTTGCTCTAAAAATCGGATGGAATCGCGGAGGGAAGGGCTGATGGCGATGGCGCTGCTCGACCAGATACGTTCGATCTTCGACGGTGACCCGGGCGTTCGCAAGGTGGCGGATGATCCGGTGCTCTCGGCGGAGCTTTTGATGCTGTTTCGTATGATCCTGGCCGACGGTTCGGTCTCGGAGAGCGAGATGGTCGTTTTCCGCCGCATCTGCAGGGAAGCCTTTGGCATTCCCGAGGCCTCGATCGACAGCGTCATCGAATATCTCAACGACTATGGCTACGAAACCAACGGCTCGCAGGCGATCGCGCTGTTTCGCGACCTCGATGTCGAGCGCCGGAAGCTACTCGCGCGCCACATGGCCGAGATCGCCAAGGCCGATTCCAAGCTGGCGGAGAGCGAGGTGAAGCTGCTGCGCCGCACGCTCGACCTGCTCGATATCAGTCCGGTCGATTTGGTGAAGCCAGAGGAATAGCCGGCCCGGCCGGCTGCTTAGCCCTGTTCCTGCATGCGTCGCGCGATGGCTCGGTGAAGATCGGGCGCCGCCGCGACCAGCGCTTGCGCCGCTTCCGAGCTGGGATGGTTGAGCACGTCGGCGGTCCGGCCGCGCTCGACGATTTTGCCTTCATGCATGACGAGCACCTCGTCCGCCATGGCGCGGGCGACGGTCAGGTCATGGGTGATGAAGAGATAGGCGATGCCGAGCTTCTGATTGAGCTCGGCGAAGAGGTCGAGGATCTGGGCGCGGATCGAGACATCGAGCGCCGAGACCGGCTCGTCGGCAACCACCAGCTTTGGGCGGGTGATGATGGCGCGGGCGATCGACAGGCGCTGGCGCTGGCCGCCCGAGAATTCATGTGGATATTTGTCCATGTCGCGCGGACCGAGCCCGACTTCATCGAGCGCATGCGCGACCATCTCGCGCCGCTCAGCCTGCGTCGGCTGCTTTTCCAGAAGATGCAACGGCTCGGCCACCAGCTTCTCTACCTTCTGGCGCGGGTCGAAGGAGCCGTAGGGATCCTGGAACACGGCTTGCATGTCGCGCCGCGCCGGCTTCAGCTCGGCCTCCGCTTTACCCGTGATGGCCTCGCCGCGAAAGCGGATCGTGCCCCCCGTCGGCTTGTCCAAGGCGAGGATCATGCGGGCAAGTGTTGACTTGCCGCAACCGGAGCGGCCGACGAGCGCCACGGATTGCGCGGGCTCGATGGTGAGCGAGACATTGTCGACGGCGCGGATCGGCTGCGCCGGCCGGAGCAGGGATTTGCGCCGGCCCCGATAGTCACGGCCGACACCTTCGACTTCGAGCAAGGGCTTTGCCGACCCGGCAAGATGCGGTTTCGGCCGCGCCGGCAGGTGCATGGAAGCCAGTGCCAGCTCGCGCGTGTAGGGATGCTGCTGCTCGGACAGCGTGCGCGCGGTGTCGCCGGCCTCCGTCACCTCGCCACGGCGCAGGATGGTCAGGCGGTCGGCCATCTCGGTCACGACGGCGAGGTCGTGCGAGATCAGCAGCAGGCCCATACGGTTCTCGCGGACCAGATCGCGTAGGAGATCGAGGATCTGCGCCTGCAGCACCACGTCGAGCGCCGTCGTCGGCTCGTCGGCGATCAGTAGCTTTGGCTTCAGCGCGCAGGCGATGGCGATGACGACGCGCTGGCGCTGGCCGCCGGACAGTTCGTGCGGATAGCGCGACAGCGGGAATTTGGCTTCCGGCAGCCCGACGCGGTCGAGGATTTTTCGCGCGCGGTCCTCGGCTTCGGCCCGGCCCGCTTTGGTGTGCCAGCGAATGCCTTCGGCCACCTGCTCGCCGATCGTCTTGACCGGGTTCAGCGCCGTCATCGGTTCCTGGAAGACCATGCCGATATCGTCACCGCGCAAGGCGCACATCTGATCTTCGGTGGCGCCGAGGATGTCGATGCCGTCGAAGGTCACGCGACCCTCGGCGCGCGCCAGATGAGGGAGGAGCTGCATGATGGTCAGCGCCGTCATCGACTTGCCAGAGCCGGATTCCCCGACCAGGCCGACGACCTCGCCCGGCAAGACTGTCAGCTCGACGCCTTTGAGGATCGGTGTGGCGCCGATCGTAAGCGACAGGTTTTCGATCTCGAGCAGGCTCATCGGCGCCGCCGCGATTTCGGATCGAGGATGTCGGCGATGCCGTCGCCGAGCAGGTTCAGCCCGAGCACGGTGATGACGATCGCCATGCCGGGAAAGATCGCCATCCAGGGCGCGATCACCATGCGCGTCTGCGCGTCGAACAGCATGCGGCCCCAGCTCGGCATCGGCGGCTGGGCGCCCAGGCCGACATAGGAAAGTCCGGCTTCGGCGAGGATGCCGAGCGCGAACTGGATGGTGCCCTGGACCAAGAGCAGCGTCGCGATGTTGGGCAGGATGTGCTCGATGCTGATGCGCGTCATGCCCTTGCCGGCGGCGCGTGCGGCGAGGATGAATTCGCGCGGCCAGATGGCTAAAGCGCCCGCGCGGGCGACGCGCGCGAAGACAGGTATGTTGAAGATGCCGATGGCGATGATGGCGTTGACGGCGCCGGGGCCGAAGATCGCGGTGATCATGATCGCCGAGAGCAGGGCAGGAAAGGCGAAGACGACGTCGTTGACGCGCATCAGAGCCTCGTCAGCCAATCCGCCCCGCGCGGCGGCCAGGGCGCCGAGCGGCACGCCGATGCCCATGCCGATGCCGACTGCGACCAGAGCCACGGCGATCGAATTGCGGGCGCCGACCATGATCATCGACAGGATGTCACGACCGAAATGGTCGGTGCCGAACCAGTGGGCCCAAGAGGGCGCCTGCGTCTTGTCGGCTATCACCAGCCTGGTGACGTCGTAAGGCGTCCAGACGAAGGAGACGAGCGCGACGGTCACAATCAGCAGCGTGATGGCCAGACCGATCAGGAAGGAGCGGTTGCCAAAGGCCTTGGCCAGCACGCCGGCGATGGTTTCCTCCGGCAGGTCGACGTGCATGGTCATTGCCGGCCTCTAAGGCGCGGGTCGACGATGGCGTAGGAGAAATCGACGAGGAGGTTGATCAGGATCACGGCGGCGACCAGAAGCATGACAATGCTCTCGACCACGATCAGGTCGCGCTGGGTGATGGCCTGGAAGATCAGCCGGCCGAGGCCAGGCAGGTAGAAGACATTCTCAATGATGATGGTGCCGGCAAGCAGGAAGGCGAATTGCAGGCCGAGGATGGTGAGCACCGGGATCATGGCGTTGCGCAATGCATGGCGCCACAGCACGGCGCGGTAGGGCAGGCCCTTGGCGCGCGCGGTGCGGATATAGTCCTCGTTGAGCACCTCGATCAGCGCCGAGCGGGCGACGCGCCCCAGGATCGCAGCCTGCGGCAGCGCCAGGGCCACGGCCGGCAGGATCAGGGATTTCAAAGCGGGCCAGATGCCCGCATTCCAGCCCGGAAAGCCGCCGGCCGGCACCAGATGCAGCCAGACGGCAAACAGGTAGATCAACATCAGAGCGAACCAGAAATTCGGCACCGCGACTCCGAGCTGGGCGACGCTCATGGCCAGCGTATCGCCCGCGCGGCCCTGGCGGCTGGCGGAGAACACGCCGACCGGAATAGCGATGATGGTCGAGAGCGCCAGCGCGATCAGCGCCAGCGGCAGGGAGACGGCAATGCGTTCCCGCACCAGGTCGATGACGGGGACCGAATAGGTGTAGGAACGGCCGAAATCGAGGCTGAGCAGGCCGCCTGCCCAGTGCAGGTAGCGCAGCAGCAGCGGCGCGTTCAGCCCCATCTGGTTGCGCAGCAACTCCACCTGGTCGGCGCTGGCATTGAGGCCCAGCATCAGCCGCGCCGGGTCGCCGGGCAGGACCTCCATGACGGCGAACACCACCATCGAGGCCAGCACCAGCGTGAGGGCCGCGATGATGAGGCGCTTTACGAGGTAGGCGGTCATGGGAAGCGATCGGGCGATCGCGCCGCTCTCAATCCGTCCACTTCACCTTGGTGAGGTCATCCGCCTCGATCGGCCAGTTCGTCCACATGCCCTGCAGCTTGGCATCCCAAACGCCAATCTTGGGCAGCTCGAACAGGTAGACGGCGGGCACGTCGTGGGCGAGAATCTTCTGCGCGTCGCCCAGCAGCTCCAGCCTCTTGTCCTTGTCGACCGCGGTGCCAAGCGCCTTGATGACATCGTTGAACTTCGGGTTGTCATACTGGAAATAATAGCCGGGCCGCGAATAGATATCGATGTCGTTCGGCTCGACATGGGAAACGATCGTCAGGTCGTAGTCCTTGTTGGTGAAGACCTGGCTCAGCCACTCCGCCCATTCGACCGGAATGATCTGCAGATCGACCCCGATCTCCTTCAGCTGGGACTGAATCACCTGGCCGCCGTCGCGCGCGTAGGGCACGGGCGGCAGCTTGATCGTGGCCGAGAAGCCGTTCTCCAGCCCCGCTTCCTTCAGATACGCCTTGGCATTGGCGATATCGTGCGGGTAGACGCCGGTGAGATCGACATAACCCGCGTCGCCCGGCGAGAAATGAGAGCCGATCGGCTTTCCAAGACCGTTCGAGGCGGCTGCGATGATGGCATTGCGATCGATCGCCGAGGCGAGCGCCTGCCGCACCGCGAGCTTGTCGAAGGGCGGCTTCTTGTTGTTGATCGACAGGATCGTCTCGCCCTCGGTCGAACCGATCACGACGCTGAAGCGCGGGTCGGACTGGACCTGCCCGAGCGCGTCCTGCGCGGGCATGTTGGCGAAAGCCTGGATGTCGCCCGAGAGCAAGGCGGGGACGGCCGCGGCTGCGTCGGGCACAATACGGAATGTCGCCTTGTCGAGCGCGGCGGCTGTACCCCAGTAGTCCGGGTTCTTGACGAGCGTGATCTCGGAACCCTTGGCCCAGTGATCGAGCTTGAAGGGACCGGTGCCGATCGGCCTGTCCTTATTGCCGTCGGCCGACCCCTTCGCCACGATCACCGCCGCAACCTGGCCCATGTCGTAAAGGAAACTGCCCTGCGGCCCGTCGAGAGTGACCTTGACGGTCGCCGGATCGACCGCCGTGACAGCGGTGATGTGGGCAAAGAGCTGCTTTTGCGGATTGAGCGAATCCTTGGCACGCGCGCGATCCAACGAGAATTTCACGTCGTCGGCGCTGAAGGCCGAGCCATCGTGGAATTTCACGCCGGAATGCAGCTTGAATGTGTAGGCCTTGCCGTCACCGGAAACGGCCCAGCTCTCGGCGAGAGCGGGCTGAACCTGGCCGTTGTCGTCGATGCGCGTCAACCCTTCAAAGACATTGGCATAGGTGACTTCGCCGATGGCGGCGGCCGCGCCGGCGGTTGGATCGAGATGTGGCGGCTCGAGCACGATTCCGAGCGTGAGGTCGGTGCGCGCGGCAAAGGCCGAGGTGGCGCCGGCAAGCGACAGCACAGCCGCGGCCAGGATGGTCTTCCACAGTCTCATCGCTGAACTCCCATTGCTCAAACATGCTCAAGCTGGCGGATAGAAGCGTGATTTGGCGCGCGAGTAAATTGCGTTTCGTGCTGCCGGGCGGCGCCAGGCGGAATGTTTTTGCCCATTAGCCGGTCGTGCCGCGCAAGAGCACATTGAGGCCGATCGCCATCACCTTGGCCGATTCCACCATGTCGGCGATGCCCACCCATTCGTCCGGCCTATGCGCAAGGTCGAGAATGCCCGGGCCGTAGGCGATGCAGTCGTAAAGGTGGCCGAGGCGCGCGACGTGCTTCTGGTCGTAGGTGCCGGGCGAGATCACATAGTGGGGTTCGCGGTCGAACACCTCCATGATGCCTTTCGCGACGGCCTTCACCACTGGCGCATCGCGCTCGGTCATCAGCGGCAGCACCTCCATCAGGTCGCGGATCTCATAGTCGAATTTCTTGCGCTCGCGTTTCAGCCGCTCCAGGATGCCGGTGACCTCCCCCTTGACGGTGGCGATATCCTCTTCGAGCAGGAAGCGCCGGTCTATGGTGAGCCGGCACCAATCCGGCACGTTGGGCGAGGGAAGCCCCGGCCGGAAATCCTCGGTCTGGCCGCCATGGATGGAATTGATGTTCATGGTCGAGCGCCGGGCGCCTTCCGGCACCACCGGCATGCGCGTCATCTTGCGGTCGAGCGCCGGGAACAGTTCCTCCTCGAAAGCCTGCAGCACGGCGCCCATATGGCGCACCGCATTGTCGCCGAGGAACGGCATCGAGCCATGCGCGATCTCGCCCTTGGTCTCGATCTCGGCCCACCAAACGCCGCGATGGCCGAGGCAGATGCGGTCCTTGTTCAAGGGCTCCGGGATGATGACGTGGTCGACCTTCGGCTTGGAGAAATAGCCGAGCCTGGCCAGATGGGCGACGCCGCCGAAACCGCCCGATTCCTCGTCCGCCGTGCCCGATATCTCGATGGCGCCGGGAAAGTCGGGATAGGTCGCCATAAAGGCTTCGACGGCGATGACGGAGGCCGCCAGGCCGCCCTTCATGTCGCAGGCACCGCGGCCGTAGACCCTGCCGTCCTTCACCACGCCGGCAAAGGGATCGACGGTCCAGCCGTCGCCGGCCTCGACCACGTCGATATGTGAGTTGAAATGCACACAGGGGCCGGGCGAGCGGCCGTCGAAGCGGGCGATCACGTTGACGCGTGGATAGCGGTCGCTGTCGCCAGGCGCGCCCTCGGCACGGATGAACTCGGTTTCGAAGCCGAGTTTCTTCAGGCGGGCGCCCAGCAACTCGGCGCATGGCCGGTAGGCTTCGCCGGGCGGATTGACGGTCGGGAAGCGGATCAGGTCCGCGGTCAGCGCAACCAGGTCGTCGATCCGGTCCTCGACCGCCTTGAAAAGTCGTTCACTCATTCGGTGGATTGAAGAAGGAACGCAGCACTTTTGCAAGCAACCAGTCGCACATTGCCACACGACGATCGGGGGATGGCCCAACGCCCGCGCCTAAACTTCAGAGGGTGCGTGTCGAGGCGGCAACTATTCCGGGAAAATCGTTCAAATTCATCGGATTGGATTGGCGGATTCGTCAAGGAGTGTGTGGTACTTAACGCATCTGCCGGCAAAAAGATGGAAAAACCGCGTGAGTGGCAGGGGGCAATCAAAGGGGTTTGATCGCATGAAAAAGTTCGTTCTCATGGCAACCGTGCTGGCGACCGCGTTGTTCGGCATGTCCGTCGCAGGCCGGGCGGCCACGCTGGTCGCAAATATCGACGTCTCATCGCAGACCATGACCGTCAGCAAATATGGCCAGGTGCTCTACCGCTGGAGCGTGTCGACGGCGCGACCTGGCTATTTCACGCCGCGCGGCAGCTACCGGCCGCAATGGACCGCCCGGATGTGGTATTCGCGCAAGTATGACAACTCGCCGATGCCCTATTCGGTGTTCTTCCATGGCGGCTACGCCATTCACGGCACCGGTGCGGTGAGACATCTCGGGCGCCCGGCGTCGCATGGTTGCGTGCGCCTGCATCCGGCCAACGCCGCGACCTTCTACACGATGGTCAAAGAGGTCGGCTTCGGCAACACGCGGATCGTGGTCACCAACTAAATCCGGGTGGCGGTGCCGGCCAGTTACTGGCCGGCTGCCGCCTTCGCCTGCCTGCGCTTGCGGCGGCGGCCGCTGATTTCCCATCGCTTGTGGAACCACATCCATTGTCCTGGATCCTCGCGCACCCAGCGCTCGACCACGTCGGTGAGCAGCTGGGTGGTGGCGTCGACATCGACGCTGCCGTCCTCGGTACGCGGCAAGTCCAACTTGTCCTCGATCTCAAGGCGAAAGCGGTTGCCCGGCAGCCTGACGCAGCGGGCCGGATAGACGTCGCTGTCATAGTGGCGGGCTAGCATGCCAAGCATCGGGTTGGTCTGGCACGGGCGGCCGAAGAACGTCGTCTCCACGCCGCCTGAGAATTTCTGATCGACCAGGACACCGATATTGCCGCCTTTCTCCAGAATGGCGGCGAGGGCGAAAGAGGCACCGGCGGCGGAGGGCAGCAGGGCGCCCATCGAGGAGCGGCGCGTCGAATGGATGTAGTCGGCGAGATAAGGATTGTTCGGCGGGCGAAACAGCGCCGTTATGTTCATGCCGAACGTGGCCGCGGCCACCGGCAGCAGCTCGAAATTGCCGAGATGGCCGGTGAAGAGGATGTGAGGCTTCTTCTCGCCGGCGATCGCGACGAAATGCTCGATGCCGCGAACCTCGACTCGGCCTGGCTTCGAAGCGTCCGGGTCGAAGTCGAACAATGCATCGAGGAAGATGTATTCCGCCGCGAGGCGGGCCATGTTGCCCCACATGTCGCGCGCGATGGCCTCGATTTCGGCGTCGCTCTTTTGCGGATAGGCCAGGCGCAGATTGTTGACCGCGACGCGGTGGCGCCCCACCAGCGGACCGACCCGGCGGGCGGCGCGGTCGGCGAAGTTGAGCGCGCTGTCCGGCGGCAACAGGCGCAGCAGCGAGAGCAACACCATGGCGAGCCGGGCGACCAGCCAGTGCTCCATCTGGCGCAGCCGCCGGCCGTAGCGGAACATGAAGTCCCGCCGGGCTTTCCTGAGCGCGTTGCCGACCATCCGCCTTTCCTGGAACTGCTTTAGGAAACGCGCAGGATGATCTTGCCGAAGACGTCGCGGCCTTCCATGCGCTTCAGCGCGGCATCGATGTCGTCGAAACCCACCTCGGTGTCGATTACCGGGGCAACGAGGCCAGAGGCCATCTTCTGCATGGCGTTGGCCATGTTCTCCATGCGGCAGCCGAAGGAACCGAGCAGCTTCAGCTGCTGCTGGAAGAGCTGCATCAGATTGACCTGGGTCGACACGCCCGAGGTCGAACCGCAGGTGACGAGGCGCCCGCCGCGCTTCAGGGACAGCATCGAGCCGGCGAACGTGTCGGCGCCGACATGTTCGAAGACGACGTCGACGCCTTTCTTCTTCGTCAGCTTGCGCACCACGCCCTCGAAGCGGTCCTCACGGTAGTTGATGATGTGGTCGGCGCCGAGCGCCTTGGCCTTTTCGATCTTGTCGTTCGAGCCGACCGTGGTGATGACCGTGCAGCCCATCTTCTTGGCCAGCTGGATGGCGGCGGTGCCGATTCCGGAGCCGCCGGCATGGACGAGAATGGTCTCGCCGGGTTCCAGCTTGGCGTTGTCGAACAGCATGTGCTCGACGGTGCCGAAGGTCACGGGCGCGACCGCCGCGCCGATTTCGGTGACGCCGGGAGGAGCGGGCACCAGCAGGCGCGCCGGCAGGTTGATCTTTTCCTGGGCGAAGCCGTCAAGATGGAAACCGTGGACGCCGGAAACATGCTCGCACAGATTGTCGCGGCCTTCGCGGCAGGCGCGGCAAAGCCCGCAGGTGCGCGCGCCGTAGATCGAAACCAACTGCCCCGGCAGCAGGTTTGAGACGCCAGGGCCGACCGCTTCGACCTCGCCGGAAGCTTCGGCGCCTACAACCAGCGGCAGCTTGCGTTTGGCGAAAGCCATGCCGCGCCAGCCCCAAACGTCGATATGGTTGAGCGCCACCGCCTTGATGCGGAGCGTCACTTCGCCCAGCGAAGGCGGTGGGGGAGGCGGTAGGTCCACCGTTTCGAGACGGCGATCCTCGATAAGTTGCAATGCGCGCATAGGGCCTGTCAGTTCGGTTCTGAAGCGCAATGCGCTTCAGGTTCTTTGTCATGCATGTCGTTGTCGCAAGACCGATTTCGCTTTGGCGCGACATGCATTGGCGGAAAAATGTCCGCTTAGACCGGTTCCCGCGCCATGACAAGGCAGGTGTTCTGGCCTCCGAAGCCGAAAGAGTTCGACAAAACCGTACGGACCTCGGCGTTGCGCTTCTTGTTCGGGACGACGTCAAGGACAATGGCCGGATCGGGATTGTCGTAATTGATGGTCGGCGGGATGACGCTTTCGCGCATGGTCATCAGCGAGAAGGCGGCCTCGACCGCGCCGGCGGCCGACAGCGTGTGGCCGATCATCGACTTGTTCGACGAGACCGGCATCGAGCCGATACGCTCGCCGAACACGGTAGACAGCGACAGATGCTCCATCTTGTCGTTTTCCGGCGTCGAGGTGCCGTGAGCGTTGACATACTCGATCTCGTCCTCGCTCATGCCCGCGTCGGCAAGGACGGCGCGCACCGCCGCGATCGCCGGCGACGCATCGGGCTTGGAGCGAGTGCGGTGGAAATCGTCGGCCTTTTCGCCGCAGCCGCGCATGATGCCGAGGATCGTCGCGCCGCGGGCCAGGGCGGCTTCCAGCGATTCCAGCACCAGAGCGCCCGATCCCTCGGCGAGCACGAAGCCATCGCGATCCTTGGAGAAGGGTTTCGACGCCTTTTCCGGGATGTCGTTATGGGTGGAAAGGGCAGAAAGCAGCGAGAAGCGGATCAGCGCCTCGGCTGTCGCCGAGCCGTCGGCGCCGATCGACAGCGCCTTGTCGCATTCGCCGCGCCGGATCGCCTCGACGCCGAGTTGGATGGCGGTAGCGCCAGAAGCGCATGCGGTCGAGAGCGTGATCGGCAGGCCGTGCGTGCCGAAGCGGTCGGCCAGTCGGTCGGCGATCGAGCCGAACTGGGTGGTTTCGAAGAGGTCGAGCTCCTTCAACGCGCGGGCGACGCGCAGCAATCTCTCGGAACCGCCATCCTTCTTGTCGGAATTGTAGAGCGAGAAGCGGTCGGCCCAGTCGAGCTCAACCGGCGGCGAGGCGAGGAACAGCGGGCCGCCGAAATCGCCGGAATCGAGGCCTGCTTCCGACACGGCTTCCTGGGCCGCGGTCTCGGCCAGTTCGTAAGTGAGGTGGCTTGCGCCCTTCGAGCTCGACGGCAGGAAGTCGACCATGCCGGAAATGCGGGTGTTGAGGTGATCGACCGGAAAGCGGGTGATCGGATGGATACCGGATTTGCCGGATGTCAGCGCCGCCCAATTGTCGGTCTTGCCGACGCCAAGCGACGTCACGACACCGATGCCAGTGACGGCCACGACCGGCCTGCCCATGTGGTCTTTGAGATTGGCCATGTTTTGTCCTTGACAGCCTCGATGGTACTCAGGCCGCTTTGATCAGCCCCATGCCCTCGAATTGGTGATAGCCGATCGCCGTTGCAAGGACTGCCTTCGGCGCACCGTCAAACGGCTTCTCGGCTGCGGCGTCGAAAACAGGGTACCCAGCCTTGCGGTCGATCGCCATTGCCGCGAGCGCCACGGCGAAGGGGAACTGCGCCTCCTTCATATGGCCGGTCAGCGTCGAGAAGCCGCGCACGGCGAGCGCCGGACTGGCGTCGAGCGCCGCTTTCTCCGCGGCCGTGGCTACATGAGCGCCCGAAGCGCCGGATATCGTCAGCAGTTCGCCGGCGGGCAATTCGGCCTGCTTCAGCAGGGCCACGATCTCGGCATCCAATTCGCCCAGGCGGCGTCTGGCGCGGCTGGACACGATGGGGCCGAGCTCGGCATAGATCCTTCGGCCGCGGCTTTTCGCGTGCTCGCGCTGCTCCAGCACCAGGAAAGCGCCGCCCGAACCGGTGACCACGCCGCCGCCTTCGGAGCCCTGGCGCTGCCAGACCGGCTTCCAGGGGCCGCGATGCAGGTAGCCGGCAAGCTCGTAGCCGAGCAGCATGTCGGAATGCTCGGTCTGGAAGGCGCCGCCGACCAGAACATGGGTCGACTGTCCCGAGCGGATGCGCGCGGCTGCCGTCTCGACGGCCGAGACGCCGGCGCCTTCCTCGCCCATGAAGGTGCGGGAGGAACCGGTGACCTTGTGGACGATCGAGATGTTGCCGGCGAGCAGGTTGGAGAGCTGGGCCAGGAACAAAGTCGGCCGCAGTTCCGTCGTCAGCTTCTCGTTGAGCAGCACGTCGCGGTCGTTGCGGCTCTCGGAAGCCGCAAGGATCGCGGCGTCGACGGCCTCGTCGCGCTCGCCGCCGCCGGCGGCCACCACCATGTCCATGGTGGTGCAAAGCTCGTCATTGCCCTTGATTCCCGCATCGTCCAGCGCCAGGCCGGCGGCATAGGTGCCGAGGCGCTGCCAGGTTTCCATCTGGCGCTGGTCGCCGCGCTTGGCGATCTGCAGATTCCAGTCGATGTCAGGCAGGGGATGAATGGTATAGGGGGCGAAGCGCTCCGCATCGAGCACTGGCTGGAACCCAGGCTGCGTAAGCTTTTGCCAATGGGCATCCGGACCCTCTCCCAGTGAGGAGACAAGGCCGATGCCGGTGATGACGACGTCGTGGGAACTCATGGGCGGCTGTTGTGGGTCAGGCGACTTTTTGATTTTGCGCATGATCCTTTCCGAAAATCGATGCCGATTTCGGGGTCATGCGCGGAGCGCGTCAAGTTCGCGCTCGCCGTGGACATCAGGCGCTCTTGGCCGCGACCAGCGCGTCGATCTTGGCGCACAGGTTCTTCATGACGAAATAGTCGTCGGTCGAGGCCTTGCCGTCATTGACCTCCTGCGTCCACTTCTCCAGCGGCACCTTGATGCCGAATTCCTTGTCGATGGCGAAGACGATGTCGAGGAAATCGAGGCTGTCGATGCCGAGATCGTCGATGGTGTGGCTCTCGGGCGTGATGGTGTCGATATCGATCTCGCTGGTGTCGGCAATGATCTTGGCGACTTTCTCGAACGTGGTGGACAAGGGCTCTTCCTTCGGGTTGCGGGCGGAATCTGTCCGCATCTTGCTTTGGGCGCTGTCTAATCGGTTTTTCCCGGCAGGAAAAGGCCTGATGCGCCGGGAGCAGATGGGACGCCGGCTTTGGGAACGCAAGAAGGGCCGCCGTTCGAACCGGCGGCCCTTCCCATCTTACGCTGCGTCAGCTGAGCGACATGCATCAGTCGCGGAGCTTGACGAGATCGTTGAGCAGCCCGCCCGTCCCGTTGTGGACGGTGAGCCGCTCGACCTTGCCGGCGATGGCCTCCAGAGCCTCGAGCTCCTTCAGCCGCAGCATCACCGGGTTCTCGGCCATCACCTTGGCCGTGTTGAGCAGCGAACGCGTGGCGTTCGTCTCCTCGCGGCGGCGGATGACGTTGGCCTCGGCCTGCTTCTCGGCCGAAACCACCTGGTTGAGGATCTCGCGCATGTCGCCCGGCAGGATCACATCCTTGAGAGCGATATCGCTGACCTCGAGGCCGATCGCGGCCATGTCGTCGCGCACCTTGGCCGCCGCGTCCTCGTCGACCGTGACCTTCTTGTCGAGGATCTGGTCGAGCGTGAGCGCGCCAAGCGTCTTGCGGAAGGCGTACTGCAGGGCGCGGTAGAGGGCTTCCGAGAAGTCCTTCACCGTGCTCACCGCCTGGACCGGGTCGACGACCCGGTATTCTGCGGCGATGTTGACGCGGATCGTCACGCGATCCCTGGTCAGCACTTCCTGCCCGGCGACATCGAGCGACTGGCGCTTGATGTCGACGACCTTCACCTGGACCATGCGGCCGACATTCCAGAAGGCATGCACGCCCGCTTCAAGCGTGCGAACGAACACACCATCCACGAAGAGCAGCCCGACCTGGCCATCCACGACCGGATGCAGGAACATGTGTTCCGTCTTCCGGGCCTGGCCGAGCCGGCGCATCAGCGCCGGATCGATGGCGAGATCGGCCGCCGTGTCGACGGTGGTGACCTTCCACGGACCGGCATCCGTCCACAGCACCAGCTTGCGGTCCGGCGACAGTACAGAATGCAGCGCGCCGTCGCGCTCGATCACGGCGATCTCCATGCGTCCGGTGCGGACGACGGTGAAGTGACGCGCGGCCACGTCCGGGAGCTTGTCGAACAATGCCTTCTCGTAAGCCGAAACGAATTCCGGGTTCTTCAGGTCGTGCCTGGAGATCTCCAGGTTGCCGCGCCGGTTGGCGAGCCAATGTTCGCCCGGCATCAGGATCGCCTGGATCTCGCCCTTGTAGAGGGCGACGGCACGCTCATTTTCCTTTACGAGGACGCGCTGGCGTCCAAGAGCCTTTTCGAGAATGGTCTTCATTGTCTTACTCTTGTCGGGCATGGCCCCATGCGAGGCGTCACGTCATGCGTCGATCATCCTTTTCGTTTTTCGTTTCACGTCGTCGTACTTCATGTTCCTGGGCACGAATGATCCGGAGACCGGTGGCATCCGCGCGAAGCGGGCCTTCGGGAGCGGATCGCGGGGCGGCGAAGCGGGCGCCGGAAGCCGAAGCTTCCCTTGCCGGCCGCGCCGCGCCTTGATCGTCACCGCGGGCCTGGCCGCGAGCCGATGGCGCAGGACGTCGCCGCCCGGCGGGGCCGAAGCCCTGCCGTCCGTGAAGTCCTCGCATTCCGGTCCCCGGACCGTTTTGGATAACACCACCTGAAGGTGTCGGCTTATCAGGCCGTTGGAGAAGGAATCGAACCTTCGACAGTCAGATTACAAATCTGATGCTCTACCCGCTGAGCTATCCGTGGTGCTGATGAAGGGACTCGAACCCTCGACCTCCGGACCCAAATCCGGCGCTCTCACCTCTGAGCTACATCGGCGATCCCAACCCCCGAAACGGCGCCGTACACAGCGCGGCAAAGCCGCCTGCGCGGGCGGAGACGAAAGCTCCAACCGTTGTGCTCGCTTCGGTTTTCGTGACCGGGAGCGCGCCTATAGACCCTGCGACGGGTTGTCGCAAGCGGCATTGTCACGGCAAATTTGCGGCTTCTTCCGGGAGTTGCATTTCGGCAACACTGGCTGGAGCGATGCCTTAGAAAGTCACGCGCCCCAGCACCTTGAGGCCGTCGCCGTCCGGCGCCACGACCACAGCCTCGCCCTCGCGCGGCGCCACGCCGGTGAGCGCCTCGATGTCTTCGAGATGCGTGACCAGCACCAGATTGTCCGAGCCCGAATAGCCGCGGATCTCCTTTACGATTGCCGCCATCTGGGCGGCTTTCTCAGCCGGGTCGGTCTTGAGCAGGTCGAGTGGCGCGAAAGGCTGCGGCTCGGATTCGAAAGCGATTCGGGCGGTGTCGAGGCAGCGGCAGTAGCGGCTGGAGAGGACATGGTCGATCGGCGCCGCGCGGGCAGCGAACAGCGCGCCGATGCGGCTTGCCTGCTGCTTGCCGCGCTCGGACAAATTGAGCTGGGTGGCGCAATTGCTGATGTCGAAATTGGCCGGGTCCGTCGCCCCGGTGACGAAGGCGTGGCGAAGCAGCACGACATGGCCGCCGTCGCGCAGCAGCGCCCAGCCGGCATCGGTCGCGTGGGCAAGAGTGGGAGCGGCAAGGAGGAAAAGCGCCAGAACAAGTCGCAGCATCGGAAGTCCTTTGGCGGCCCGGGCGGGCCGAGGCCGTGATCGGCATATAGGGATCGCAAAGCCGTCCGGAAAACAAGCAGAGGCGCCGGAGATAGGCGTGCGGCGCCAATTGCACAGCGGTCGGGGCTCGCCTATCACGGGAAAAATGTCTCCGCCGCAAAATGACTCCGCTCACCGAAACCGTCCTTTTCGTCTTCAGCCTCGTGGCGCTCGGCTATCTGGCCGGGCTGACCGGCTATCTGAAGCCGGCGAGCGGGGACGGCATTTCCGAATTCGCCGTCAATGTGGCGATGCCGCTGCTTCTGTTCCAAACCATGGTCAAGTCGGATTTCCACGGTGTGGCGCCATGGTCGCTGTGGGGCGCCTATTTCGCTGCCGTCGCCATCACCTGGGCCGCGGGCCATCTAGTCACGACCCGGCTGTTCGGTCGGGACGCACGCGCGGGCATCGTCGGCGGGGTATCCTCGGCCTATTCCAATGTCGTGCTGCTCGGCGCGCCGTTCATCCTCGGCATATTCGGCGCCAGCGGCTTCGAAGTCCTGTCGCTGCTGGTTTCGGTCCACCTGCCGATCATGATGATGGCCTCGATCGTGCTGTTCGAGATGTTCGGGCGCGGCAGCGGCGAGACGGTCCATCCGCTGCGCGTCGTCAAAAGCTTTCTTAGGCGGCTGTTCATCAATCCGCTGATCATCGGCATCCTGGCCGGGCTCGCCTGGCGTCTTACCGGCGCGCCGCTGCCCGACCTTGTCGAGCGGCTGGTCGACACGCTCGCCGACACGGCCGGTCCCGTGGCGCTGTTCGCCATGGGGCTCAGCCTGCGCCGCTTCGGCATCTCCGGCAATATCAGTCCGGCGCTGACGCTGTCGGTGCTGAAACTGTTCCTGATGCCAGCGCTGGTGCTGGCCTTCGTGTGGCTGCTCGGCCTGCCGCCGCTGACATCCAAGGTCGCGGTCGTCGTCGCGGCGCTGCCGTCGGGCATCAATTCCTACCTGATCGCCGTCCAGTTCAACACCGGCCAGGCGCTGGCCTCGAACCAGATGACGCTTGCCACGGCAAGCGCGGTGGTGACTACGTCGTTCTGGCTGACGGTGGTCGTGCATATCTTCGGATAAGCGTCCAGCAAGCATTTGCGCGGCTCGCCTTTGCTGGCCCAACCCCTATATGCCATCTTGTGATTGCTTGCCCGCCTTTCCCTAGGTAAGAGCAATGCGCCGGCGTGCGGCTCTTGAAGCACGCTTCAACGGATATCCAGAAAAACGGCCGATCAGCGCGCCGAACGGAGGCCAGACCATGCTTCAGAAAACCAGCCATTTCATGCGCCAGGCCAATCTCATCAATGGTGAATGGGTGCAGGCCGACAGCGGCCAGACCATCGACGTCAACAATCCGGCGACGGGCCTCAAGATCGGCACCGTGCCGAAGGCCGGCAAGGCCGAGACCCGCCGCGCCATCGAGGCCGCCGAGGAAGCCTTCAAGAGCTGGCGCAAGACCACCGCGCTCGAGCGCTCGAAGCTGTTGCGCAAGCTGCATGACGCGATGATGGACAATCAGGACGTGCTGGCCGAGCTGCTGACCATCGAGCAGGGCAAGTCGCTCACCGAATCCAAGGGCGAGATCGGCTCGTCCGCGGCCTACATCCTGTGGTTCGCCGAGGAAGGCCGCCGCGTCTATGGCGACATCGTGCCGTCGCCATGGGGCGACCGCCGCATTCTTGTGACCAAGGAGCCGGTCGGCGTCATCGCCGCCATCACGCCGTGGAATTTTCCGTCCTCGATGCTCGCCCGCAAGATCGGCCCGGCCTTGGCCGCCGGTTGCACGGCTGTGGTGAAGCCCGCCTCGCAGACGCCTTATTCCGGCCTCGCCTGGGGCGCGCTGGTTGAGGAAGTGGGTTTCCCGAAGGGCGTCGTCAACGTCGTGACCGGCTCGGCCGGCGAGATCGGCGACGAACTCTGCACCAATCCGCTGGTCAAGAAGATCACCTTCACGGGCTCGACCGAAATCGGCAAGCTGCTGATCCAGAAGTCCGCCACGACGGTCAAGAAAGTGTCGATGGAGCTCGGCGGCAATGCGCCGTTCCTGGTCTTCGACGACGCTGATGTCGACCGCGCGGTGGCCGGCGCCATCACCGCGAAATACCGCAATTCCGGCCAGACCTGCGTGTGCACCAACCGCTTCCTCGTCCAGGCAGGCATCTATGACCAGTTCGTCGAGAAGCTCGCCGCCGCCAGCAACAACCTCAAGGTCGGCTCGGGCCTCGAGGAAGGCGTGCAGCAGGGACCGCTGATCGACGAGAAGGCGGTCGAGAAGGTCGAGGAATTCATCGCCGACGCCACGTCCAAGGGCGGCAAGGTCGTCGCCGGCGGCAAGCGCCATGCGCTGGGCGGCTCGTTCTTCCAGCCGACGGTGATCTCCGGCGCCACGCCGAACATGCGATTCATGAAGGAAGAGATTTTTGGGCCGATCGCGCCCGTCTTCAAGTTCGAGACCGAGGAAGAGGCGGTGGCCTTGGCCAACGACACCGAGTTCGGCCTCGCCGCGTATTTCTACACCGGCAATCTCGGCCGCGCCTTCCGGGTCATGGAAGGCCTCAAATACGGCATGGTCGGCGTCAATGAAGGCCTGATCACCACGCCGGAGGCGCCCTTCGGCGGCGTCAAGGAATCCGGTCTCGGCCGCGAAGGCGGGCATCAGGGCATCGAGGACTATCTCGACACCAAATATGCCTGCTTTGGCGGCTTGGGGCTCTGATGCCAACTCATGGGGCAGGGGCGGATTCTGCGCCTGCCCTTGCCGGATGACACGCGGCCGGCCTAAATCCACGGATCAGGCAATAAATATTTCGGGCATGGCGATGAAGGACGGCGAGGTCTTCGGCACGACGCAGGCGGGCGAGGCCGTACGCCGGTTCACGATCCGGGGCGGCGGCTTGACCGCCAACATCATCGGACTGGGCGCGATCGTCCAGGATCTTCGACTGAATGGCCACGACGCGCCGCTGGTGCTGGGCTACGACCGCTTCGAACCTTACGAGACCGACCGCGCCTTCTTCGGCGCCGTGGTCGGCCGCTTCGCCAACCGCATCGGCGGCGGCCGTTTCACCATTGCCGGCCAGCGCTACCAGACCGAGCAGAATTTTCTCGGCAAGCACACGCTGCATGGCGGCTCGGAAGGCTTTTTCCACCGGCCATGGACCGTCTCGCTGCATGGCCGCGATTTCGTGACGCTGACACTGCACGATCCGGACGGCGCGATGAGTTTTCCCGGCGCACTCGACGTCACCTGCACCTACCGGCTGAAGATCCCCGGCACGCTCAGCATGGAACTGACCGCGACTTGCGAGGAGCCGACACTCTGCAATCTGGCGCAGCACTCCTATTTCAACCTCGACGATGGCGGCGCCGGCGACATCCTCGACCATCGGCTGATGCTCAACGCCGGCGCCTACACGCCCGTCGATGACGAGATGATCCCGACCGGTGTGGTGAAGCCGGTCGACGGCACGCCTTTCGATTTCCGGCAGGCGCGGGCGCTGCGCATGGAATTGGAAGGAGAGCAGCTTCGATACGACCTGAATTACTGCCTCGCCTCCAGCCGTGGACCGCTGCACCAGGCCGCCTGGGTGCAAGGCGCCAATTCCGGCGTAGAGATGGAAGTCTGGACCACCGAGCCTGGACTGCAGCTCTATAGCGGCCAGTTCGTCGCGCCGACATCGCCGGGACTCGATGGCCGCCACTACAAGGCGTTTTCAGGCCTCTGCCTGGAAGCGCAGACTTGGCCGGATGCGCCGAACCGGCCCTATTTCCCGCAGGCGACGCTGTGGCCGGGGCAGATCTATCATCAGGTGACGGAATATCGGTTTCGCTTGCCGTGAGTTCACCGATGTTGAAGTGATCTGCTACTAACCTTTGACATGATCTAACTGTCGAAGGCTGTCCGCAGCGTTTCGAACGGGGCCAACGCGCCGCGAACCTGCACGACTGCGGCGGCCACTTTATGCGCGCGGCGCGCCGCATCGGCAGGCGCATGGCCGGCAAGCCGCGCGGCGAGATAGCCGCCATTGAAGGAATCGCCGGCGCCCGTGGTGTCGACAGGGGCGGCCACATGTACCGCGTCCACGGTTTGCGAAGCGCCGTTCAGCGCGATCAGGGCCGGCTGCTCGCCATTCTTGACCACGACCTCGCCGGTCAGCTTGCCGATGCGCTCCGCGGTTGCCTGCGGCGTCGGATCCCAGAACAGCATCTGCTCGTCCGGGAAGGTCGGCAGCGCGATGTCGGCCACCGCAAGCGCCTCCAGGATAGCGGCCTGGGCTGCCTCGCGACTCGGCCACAGACGGGGCCGGTAATTCGGGTCGAAGGCGACGAGGGAACCCGCCGTCCGGGCTGCCGCGATGGCCGTCAGCAAGGTCTTCCGCGCGGCCCCGTCAAGAATTGCCAGGGTGATTCCGGAAAAATAGACAAGCGCTTGGTTTTCAAGACTTTTCGCCAGTGCCGCCGGATCGGAAGCGAGCTGGCGCGCTGCAGCGTCGCTTCGCCAGTAGGTGAAGGCGCGCTCGGCCCCCGTCAGCGTGATGGCGTAAAGGCCGGGTCGCGCGCCGGCAATGACCGGACTGTTGCCTATACTGATGCCGGCTCGGCCGAAGAAGGCGATCTGGTCGCGCGAGAAGGGATCGTCGCCGAAGGCCGAGACATAAGTCGCGGGGTGCTCCGGGCTCAAGGCGTGCAACGCCCACAGCGTGTTGAAGGTGTCGCCGGCAAAACCCATGCGCCAGCTGTCGCCGGTCTGTCCCGACAATTCGATCATGCACTCGCCGATCGACGCGATACCCTTGGCGGCCATGTGGCTTATCCTTCTTAAGGTCTTGTTGCTGTAGCTTTTTGCGGCCGGCAGCGCCATGCTTGGCGAAGGCTGAATTTTGCGCCAGAAGCGATTTCCCACAGGCAGGACGGGACGCGGCGAGCGGCCCGCGACGTTAGCAGCCGAAGAGGAACGGGTTTGGCATCGATATGGCGTTACATCCTCGCGGGGCTCGGCCTGGCCGCGTTGCTGGTCGGCATCGTGGCCGTCGTCTATCTGACGCTGCCGCATTCGGCGTCCGGTCCGGACCTGTCGCGCTCCAAGAAGACGGCGAACGGGCTGTTCGTCGCGAGTTTCGAGCCAGAGCGCGGCGTCATCCGGCAGGGCGAGCTGCAATCCTGGCTGCTGACGCTGAAGACTGCCGCCGGCGCGCCGGTAGAGGGGGCGGCCATCACCGTTTCCGGCGGGATGCCGCAGCACAATCACGGCCTGCCGACCAGTCCGCAGGCGACCGATTATCTTGGCGAGGGGCGCTACCGCATCGACGGCGTGAAATTCACGATGAGCGGCTGGTGGCAGCTGCACTTCGGTATCTCGGCGGCGGCGGGTTCCGATTCCGTCGTCTTCAACATCGTGCTGTGAGCGGGCGATGAGGCGTCTGACGAGCGTCGCATGTCTTTTGGCTTTGGCCGCTCTCGCCTTGCTGAGCGGCTGCGGCGAGCCGCAATTCAGCGACGCCGAGAAGAAGACCATCGCCTCACTAGCGCTGAATACGCTGCCGTCATTGAAACCCGACACCACGAACCAGTATGCGGATGTGCCGGCGGCTGCCGCGCTCGGCTCGACGCTGTTCTTCGATGCCGGCATGAGCCGTCACGGCACGGTGTCGTGTTCGACCTGCCACAAGATCGACCGCCAGTTCCAGGACGACCTGCCGCAGGCGGTCGGCGTCGGCCATACCAACCGGCGGACCATGCCGCTGGCGGGTGTGGCGCGCAATCCATGGTACTTCTGGGACGGCAGGCGCGACAGCCTGTGGGCGCAGGCACTGACGCCGCTCGAAAACCCGCTGGAGCAGGCCGGCAACCGGGCAGCCTTCGCGCATTACATCAAGAAGCGGTTCGGCGAGCGCTACGAGCGCATTTTTGGGCCGCTGCCGGACCTTTCCAGCGTGCCGGCCAATGCCAGTCCGCTCGGCAGCGACGCCGAGAAGGCGGTGTGGAACGCGATGCCCGCCTCGCAGCAGGACGACGTCAACCGCGTCTACGCCAATATCGGCAAGGCGATTGCCGCCTTCGAGCGCTCGATCGAGCCCGGGCAGACGCGCTTCGACCGCTTCGCCATCGATCTGGCGACTGGCGCCAAGCCGGAAGGCGACGCGGCCTTCTCGCCGGAGGAGGTCCTCGGGCTGAAACTGTTCATCGGCAAGGCCAATTGCGTGACCTGCCACAACGGCGCGCGCTTTACCGACAACGCCTTCCACAACACCGGCGTGCCGCCGGTCGACGGCCTGCCGCCGGACCGCGGGCGCGTCGATGCCGTGGCGCTGGTCGAAGCCGACCCGTTCAACTGCCTCGGCAAATTCCGCGACGGCGACGAGAGCGCCTGCCGCGAGCTGCGCTTCATGGTCAAGGATGGTCCGCAAATCATGCGGGCCTACAAGACGCCGTCGCTCAGGGGCGCGGCGGATCGCCCGCCTTACATGCATGCCGGCCAATTCTCGACGCTCGACGAGGTGGTGGCGCATTATTCGAAGGCGCCGCCCAGCGTCGAAGGCGTATCGGAAGTGCACCCGCTCGACCTTTCCGATCGCGAGCGTGCGGCCTTGGTGGCGTTCCTCAAGACGTTATCTGACTAACTACCTGTCCTTCACCGTCTCCATCGCCACGAACGTGGAGGTCTGGGCAACGTGGGGCAGGGCCGAGATGCGCTCGCCGAGCACGCGGCGATAGGCGGCGATGTCGGTGGTGCGGACCTTCAAGAGGTAGTCGAAGCTCGATGCCATCATGTGGCATTGCTCGATCTCCGGCACGCCCTGCACCGCGCGGTTGAAAGCGTCGAGCGCCGCCGAGCGCGTGTCCGACAGCTTTACCTGGACGAAGGCGACATGGCCTTCGCCCATGCGTTCGCGATCGATGATGGCGCGGTAGCCTCTGATATAGCCGTCCTTCTCCAGCCGCTTTACGCGCGCCTGCACCGGCGTCTTGGACAGGCCGACCCGGCCGGCTAGTTCCGACATGGAAAGCCGGCCGTCGCGCCCAAGCGCTGACAGGATGTTGCGGTCAATGCGGTCCAATTGGTCTTCGGTCATCGAAATGGCAGCCGAAACGATGGGAATTTGGCTTCGATGATAGTTCAATTGGCCTGCCTTGTCGATTTCTTTGGACCGACTGGAATCCGAAGCTGTGCTAGCTTGCGCCATTCGGTCCGGCGACCGCCTGACCGTTCGCTTACGCTCGCTTTCATGGACCCGATATGCCGCTCGACGCCATCCGCCAGCAGATCCGCGCCAATTATTTGCCCGACGAAGACGAGGCGGTGAAGCGCCTGTCGGCGGCGGCGGGCTTGTCGGCGGAGGAGCGAAAGGCGATCTCGGCGCGCGCGGCCGATCTGGTGCGCGCGGTGCGCGGCTCGACAGACCCCAGGCTGATGGAGGTCTTCCTCTCGGCCTACGGCCTGTCGACCAAGGAAGGCGTGGCGCTGATGTGCCTGGCCGAGGCGCTGCTGCGCGTGCCCGACACCGAGACCATGGACGATCTCATCGCGGACAAGATCGCGCCGCATGATTGGTCGGCGCATTCGGGCGGTTCGAGCTCGATCTTCGTCAACGCCTCGACCTGGGCGCTGATGCTCACCGGCCGCGTGCTCGACGAAGGCGAGGGCGGCATCGAAGGCACGCTGCGCGCCATGGTGCGCAGGCTTGGCGAGCCGGTGATCCGCAAGGCGGTCGCCGCGGCGATGCGCGAGATGGGCGAGCAGTTCGTGCTCGGCCGCACCATCGCCGAGGCCGTCAAGCGCGGCCGGCCGATGACACAGAAGGGCTATCTCTATTCGTTCGACATGCTGGGCGAGGCGGCCCGCACCGAAGCCGACGCGCTGCGCTACCACCGCGCCTATGCGGATGCGATCTCGTCGCTCGATGCCGGGTCGAACGGCCCCGACATCCGCTACAATCACGGCATTTCGGTCAAGCTCTCGGCGCTGCATCCGCGCTACGAGGTGGCGCAGCGCGAGACCATGCTGCCGGTGATGGCCGAGCGGCTTCTGTCGCTGGCGCTTGCTGCCCGGCACTCGCGCATGGGCCTCAACATCGACGCAGAGGAAGCCGACCGCCTCGACCTATCGCTCGAAGTCATCGAGCGCGTGCTGGCCGAGCCGGAACTTGCCGGCTGGGACGGCTTTGGCGTCGTCGTCCAAGCCTATGGCCCGCGCGCGGCTTTCGCCATCGACTGGCTCTATGCGCTGGCGAAGAAATACGACTGCCGGATCATGGTGCGGCTGGTGAAGGGTGCCTATTGGGACACGGAGATCAAGCGGGCGCAGACGCTGGGTCTCGCCGGCTATCCGGTCTTCACCCGCAAGGCCAATACCGACGTTTCGTATCTGGCCTGCGCGAAGAAGCTTTTGTCGATGACCGACCGCATCTATCCGCAGTTCGCCACCCACAACGCGCACACGGTCGCCGCCATCCTGTCGATGGCGAAGGACCGCGACAGCTTCGAGTTCCAGCGCCTGCACGGCATGGGCGAGGCGCTGCATGAGACGGTGCGCCAGGCCGAAGGCACGCGCTGCCGCATCTATGCGCCGGTCGGCGCGCATTCGGACCTGCTTGCCTATTTGGTGCGGCGTTTGCTGGAGAACGGCGCCAACTCCTCCTTCGTCCACCAATTGACCGACGAGGAAGTCGAGCCGGAGGAGATCGCGCGCGACCCGCTCGCGGTTGTCGAGACGCAAGGGTCGGCGGCCAATCCGGCGATCGCGCGGCCAGCCGCAATCTTTGGCGCCGGGCGCCGCAACTCCAAAGGCTTCGACATCACCGATTCGGTGACGCTCGCGGCCATCGACAAGGCGAGGGCGGAATTCGCCGGAGCGGACCGCTGGCATGCCAAGCCGGTCACACGCGCCGCCGGCTATGGCGAGCAGCGCCAGATCATCAATCCGGCCAAGCCCGGCGAGATCGTCGGCACCGTGTATGAAGCTGCGGCCAAGCAGGTGGCGACCGCCGTGCGCATTGCCGTCGACGCGCAACCCGCCTGGGCGAAGCGTCCGGTTGCCGAGCGCGCTGCGATCCTCAACCGCGCCGCCGACCTCTACGAGGCCAATGCGGTCGAGTTTTTCGCTCTCGCCACCCGCGAGGCCGGCAAGTCGCTGGCCGATGGCGTGGCGGAAGTGCGCGAGGCGGTCGACTTCCTGCGCTATTACGCGGCTGAGGCGGCCAATGCCGAGGCAGGCACCGAAGCGCGTGGCGCGATCGTCTGCATCTCGCCGTGGAATTTCCCGCTGGCGATCTTCACCGGCCAGATCGCGGCGGCTTTGGTCACCGGCAATTCGGTCATCGCCAAGCCCGCCGAGCAGACGCCGCTGATCGCCTTCCGCGCCGTCGAGATGCTGCGCGAGGCCGGCGTGCCGGAGGACGTCATCCAACTTCTGCCGGGCGACGGCCCCACGATCGGTGCCCCGCTGACTGCCGACCCGCGCATCGCGGGCGTCTGCTTCACCGGCTCGACCGAGGTCGCCAAGCTGATCGAGAAGCAACTGGCCGAGACCGCGGCGCCCGATGCGATGCTGATCGCCGAGACCGGCGGCTTGAACGCGATGATCGTCGATTCCACCGCGCTGCCGGAGCAGGCGGTGCGCGACATCCTGGCGTCGGCCTTCCAGAGCGCCGGCCAGCGCTGCTCGGCATTGCGCGTGCTCTACGTGCAGAAGGACGTCGAGAAGAAGATGCTGGAGATGCTGAAGGGCGCCATGGAAGCGCTCAACGTGGGCAATCCTTGGGCCATCTCGACCGATGTCGGCCCGGTCATCGACGACGAGGCGCAGGCTTCGATCAGCGACTATTGCAAGAAGAAGGGGCTGGAAGGCCGGCTGATCGCCAGGATCGAAGCTCCGGCCACCGGCCGCTTCGTCGCCCCGCATGTCTTCCGCGTCAAGGGCATCGAAGAGATGGAGCGCGAGGTGTTCGGCCCGGTGCTGCACGTCGCGACCTTCGATGCCGACGAGATCGACCAGGTGATCGCCGCCATCAACCGCAAGGGTTACGGCCTCACCTTCGGCCTGCACACGCGTATCGAGGGACGCGTCCAGCATTTCGTCGACGGCATCCATGCCGGCAACATCTATGTCAACCGCAACCAGATCGGCGCCGTCGTCGGCTCACAGCCCTTCGGCGGCGAGGGGCTGTCGGGCACCGGCCCGAAGGCCGGCGGCCCGCATTACCTGCGCCGTTTCCGCAAGGGGCCTGAGGCCGGAACCGAGGTTGCCGATGGCCACAAGGTGACCGCGACCGAGCTCGCCGACAATCTGCCGGACCCGGCGCTGGGCGGCTGGTCGACGCGGCCGGACCGCGTCGCGATCCTGAGGAAGCATCTGCGCGGCAAGGGTGCGGCGGCGATCGCCGCGGCCGCCAGCCTTGATTTCGGCCAGGTCGACCTGCCCGGACCGACCGGCGAGGCCAACACTTTGTCGCTGGCGCCGCGCGGCCGGGTGCTTTGCCTCGGCCCCGATGCCGAGACGCTGCTTGCCCAGACGATCCAGGCCCTCGCGGCCGGCAATGCGGTGCTTGCCGTGGCGCCGGGCGCGCCGGCAGCACTCTCGGCGCTGACCGCCAAGGGCCTGCCGCTGGCGGCGATCGACGGCCGGCCCGACCCGGTCGAGGCGCGCTCGCTGCGTGTCGACGTCGTCGCCTTCTCCGGCACGCCAGAGGCGGCGCGCATCGTGCGCAAGGTGATCGCCGACCGCGCCGGGCCGATCGTGCCGCTGGTCAGCGAAGTGCTCAACCCGGCCGCCTACGCGCATGAGCGCGCGGTCTGCGTCGACACGACAGCGGCAGGTGGGAACGCCAGCCTGCTGGCTGCAGCATAGCTCTCCAGCACGGCGATTTTGGCCAGTCGGCTAGGCATGTGGCGGGGATTGGCCGACGCCATCGCGATCGTCATCCTTGGGCGGAGCGGGAAGCGAAGCGCACCGCGTAGACCCAAGGATCCATTCCGTTACATGTGAGCGTTGCGGCGGTGCAGAATTCTGCTCCGCTTGCACTTTTTGATAGAGGTCACGGAATGGATCCCAGGGTCTCCGCGACGGAGCTTACGCTCCTGCTTCGCCCTGGGATGACGAAGTTGGGAGGCGCGTTTCATGCGCCTTCGACGACCGAAAACCCTTCGAACTGAGGGTGGCCGAGGTAATGAACCTTCGAGCCGCCGGCGTTGCGATGGGCGGCGCGGAAGTTTTCCGACTTCGTCCAGGCGACGAAATCCTCCTGGCTTGCCCAGACCGTGTGCGAGGCAAACAGCGTGTAGCCCTCGGTCTCGTTGACCGGCCCGCGCAGCAGGTGGAATTCCCTGAAACCCTTCATTTCGGAGAGGCTGGAATCGCGGTTTTTCCAGACATTCTCGAAGGCTTCTTCCGAGCCGTTCTGGACCTTGAAGCGGTTCATGGCGATGTACATTGGTTTCCTTTCGAATTGCATGAATTGTGGCGTTCAGGATGGCTTCAACCGGGACTTCAAAAGGGACCGATCCGCGCTTTGAACACCCAACTTGATCTTCCCGTCTCGGGTGGAATGGGAGGGAACGGTGCCTGCTTGCGCACCAGCGTCAATGCGAATTGATCGAGCTCGGCTGAGCCGGAACTTTCGGCGAGCTGCAGGTCGCTGATGCTGCCGTCAGCCGCGACCACGAAAACCACCCTGGCGTTGTTGCGGGCCTTTGCCTGGACCGATTTCGAAACGCGGCGGTTGGCGCGGGCAAGCCTCTTTTGAATTTCGCCGCTGTAGCGGGATTCCAGGGAATTGCCGGCGCCGGTCTTCATCTTGCCCTTGCTGGCGATGGTCGGCGCGTCGCGCGCGTCGCCATCCGCTGTTTCCGTGCCGCGCGTCTCAACGGGTTGGCCCGATCCTGCCGGTGCGCCCGACGTTGCGGCCGGTGGGTGTTCGGGTTCGGCAGGCGACGCGGCAGCGCTTTGCGGCTCGATCGCGGGCGCCGGTTCGCCGGGCATGGGCACGCTCTGATCATCTTGGCGCGCTGTGGCGGCCGTCAGAATATCGGGCGTGGAAGCAGGCTCCTGGGCGGCTTCAGCCGGAGGCTGAGGCGTTACAGGTTGGCTGGCCGGTTGCGGCGCTTCGGCCGGCGGAGTGGGCTGGACTGCTTGGCGCTTCACCGGCTGCGGGTCCGCCACCAAGGTTACATCCACCGCGCCGGACATCGCGTCATTGAGGGCGCTGCCCTGGGCGTCGGCGCCTGACTGGCTGCTGCCCTCGGCCTGGATCGCGTCCAGGGTGTCGAATGTTCCGGCGGGCGCGATGAAAAACGCCGCCGCGGCGGCGGCATGGAGCAAGCCGGAGACGACAATCGCCACCGGCCATTTGCGGTCTTGCGCCGACTGCCGTTGCTGCCCGAGCGGCTCGGCCGGCGGGATCGCCGGTTCGCTGTCGGCGTCGGGGAGGGGGTCGATGTCCTGCATGGCTCGCGAGGAGACCTGCGGCAAGCGACGCGTCCTTGTCAAATCAAGATCGGTCAAATCAAGATCGGTTACCGCAAGCAGCACCAGGCCTATGCCGGCCGGTGCTTGTACAAAGGCGTTGCGTGCCGGTTCGAAGCCCACAACTTGTCAAACCCCGAAAGCGATCGCGGTCCTGGTCGAGGTCTTCAACGCGCGCATGCAGCTGCGGGGTCGACGCCTCTGCCGGCGCATTCGGTCGCGCTGTTGATCAGCACGCGGCTGAGCTTACCGCAGTCGGCGCCGGAAAGGTCGAAGCGGGTGACCTTCGTCTTACCGGACGGCAGGTCCTTGAAATCGAGCACGGTGAGGCGGTCGACGACGCCCGCCTCGTTGAACAGCGCGATCTCGAAAGCCGCCTTGGACAGGTCGGCGCCGAGCGCGTTGTTGACAACGAAGGTCAGCTGGCAGCCTTTTTCCGAAGGCTGCGCGGCATTGAGCTCGAGACTCAATACCGAAGCTGGGGCCGGAGCCGGCGCGGACTGGGCCCACGCCGGCACCATCGCAATCGACATCGCGAACGTCGAGGTCAGCAGACGAAAGGATGTCATCAAGCGTTTCATGTCTCGCTCAGCCTCCTAAGCGCATGGTTGCCGCGAGCTTCAGCGTGACGCCGGGTTCGTAGAGGGCGGCGGTCGTGCTGCCGTTGAGCGGGTTGGTGTATTTGACGTCGAACAGATTGTCGGCGCGGAAGTCGAGCTTAAGATTGTCGGTCGCCTGATAGCTGGCGAAGGCGTTGACCAGTGTGAAGTCCTTGGCCACCGCATTGCCCTTCGGCTTGCCGTTATACTGCACTTCGCCGCCGACGGTCAGCTTGTCCTCGAGGAAGCGTAAGCCGAGCTGCGCCGTCACCTGCGAGGAGGGGATGGTGGCAAGGTCGGCGCGCTCGCCCTCATAGGAGATGGTGTGGCCGTTGATGATCGAGGCCGACAGGCCGGCATAGCCCCAGCCGGCGTCGTAGACGCTTTCCAGCTCGAAGCCGTTGATCTTGGCCTTGGCGAAGTTCTGGTACTGGAAGCAGATCGGAATGCCCGGGCCGAACGGGCAACCGCTGGTCGGATCGAAGGGCGAGAGCGTCACGCCGTCGATGTAATCGTCGACATTGTTGTTGAAATAGGCAGCCTTGAGCCGCAGCGCGTCGCCCGCCTCGATAATGTCGTTCTGCTTGTAGTTGATGCCGAACTCGACGGTCTTGCCGGTCTCGGGCTTGAGGTTCGGGTTGGCCAGGAACGGGAAGCTGACGCCGGCGGGATGGTTGCCGCTGATCAGGGTTTCGGTCAGCGAGGGTGAGCGGTAGCCTTCGGCATAAGTGCCGTAGAACTGCAGGCCTGCCAGGGCGGCGCTTTCGAAGGGTGAGACGCCGACCGTGATGCGCGGCGAAACCCTGTCGCCGGAGGTCTCGTTCGTATCGTCCTTCAGGCTGTAATTGTCATAGCGCAGGCCGCCAATGACCTCGAGCCATTCCCAGGTCAGCTTGTCCTGGATGTAGGCGCCGGAGACGTTTCGCTTGCCCGACGGCGTATAAAAACTGTCGCCGGCGGCGCTGCCGCCGGTATCGACATCGTCGCCAACCCAGTCGCCGCCATAGGTCAGCTCATGCGCGACGCTCGCCGTCTCGAAGCGCGAGGTGTTCCAGATGTCGATGCCGGTCGTGCCGACATCGAAAGTCGACAGCGAGCCGGCCGGCAGCACCACGGGCAGGCCGGTGGTCGGATTGAAGCGGTTCTGCGCGGTGAGCGTCGTCAGGTCGAGATTGGTCTTGTTGTAGGAAGCGTTGATGTGGAGGTCGAGCCAGCTCTTGGCATCGTCGGTGATGTTGTAGCGGGCCGTGAAGGTGTTCGACTTAAGGTCGACGTCGTTGGCGGGCACGCCGCCGCTGGTCTCGGTCCAGCCGTCCTTGGAGCCGACCCAGCCAAGCTTCAATTCGCTGTTTTCGGTCGGGCGGATAGTGGTCTTGAGCAGGCCGCTCAGCACGTCGAACCCGGTGCCGGCAACGGTGTCGCCGCCGCCGTTCTTGTAGTCGCCATAGTCGCGGTAGACGATGTTGCCGAGAACATCCCAGTTCTCGTTGATCCGGTAGGCGCCGGTGGCGCTGGTGGTCCAGCCCTTACCATTGCTCTCATAGCGTCCGGTCAGCGAGCCGGCCCAGGTCTCTTCCGGCTTGAGGAAATCGGCGGGGTCCTTGGTGTCGAAGAAGACGACGCCGCCGATGGCGCCGGAACCGTAGGTGTTGGCGACCGGACCGCGGATGACATCGACCGACTTGATGAGCTCGGGATCGACATAGAAGGTCGACTGCGTGCCGTGGTCGGAGCGCTGGAAATCCTGCCTTGCGCCGTCGACGATGACCGCGACGCGGCCGAAATCCTGCAGACCGCGGATGTTGATGCTTGAAGAGACGCGGCGCGCGTCGGCCTGCACGGCGACGCCGGGCACGCCGAGCAGCATCTCGTTCGGCGTGGTCGCCATGCGGCGGTCGAGCTGCTCCTGGTCGACATGGCTGGCCGAGGCCAGCGACTGGATCGCCGTCTCGCCAGTGCGGCTGATGACGAGGATCTTGTCGAGCAAGGTTCCTTCGGCGGCGGCCTTCTCGTCAGCCGTCTTTTTCTGATCGGCCTGCTGGCTGGTCGCCGGCTGCGCGGCCTGTTGCGCTTTTGCCACCGATACGCCGAGTGCGATCGCCGCCGCTCCGGCCATCAAGATGGCAACGCCGCTCGCTATCGATCGGAAGCCCGGACCCGAGTTCTTGCCCGCCAGGCCCGTCCGTCCCCAAGTCACCAACCCCATGCCCCAACTCCAGATTTTCAGGCTCGTAGCTGGCTGGCCAGTGGCTCGCTCGCACTTTTGATCGCGTCCGGCGTCTTAAATGTTGACTCATTTAGTCCGGTAATGCACTGACTAGTAAACATGACTATTCGAGTCAAGAATTGAATCGGCATTTTATGAGGCTGCGGCCAAGGTGGCCGTCAGAGGAAAGGGACCGACCCGATGAACACGCACAATCCCAACGATTTCCGCTATCGCGTCCGCCGCCCGGAAGACACGCAGATGCGTTACGAACGCGTGCCGTTGGCGGTCAGGACGCTCTCCAGCAACACGCTGTTCCAGGGCGAGCATGAGATCGGCATCGAGCATCACGGCGCGCTCTACCGTCTGAAGATCACCCGCCAGGGCAAACTGATCCTCAACAAGTGACCGCGATCAGCGGGCGATAGACGAACATCAGGCAATGCAGGTGAACGATATGGACCAGCGCGTGAAGCCGTCGCCGGAGGAAATCCGGCGGGTGCGAGAAGAAAATCCGAAAATGCGGGAGCGCGATCTCTCGGCGCAATTGGGTATTTCGGAAGCGGAACTGGTCGCGGCGCATTGCGGCATCAGCACGGTGCGAGTAGAGCCGCGCGTCAACGATCTGCTGACCGGCCTCGAGGCGGTCGGCGAGGTGATGGCGCTGACCCGCAACGAAAGCGCCGTGCATGAGAAGATCGGCGTCTACGACAAGGTCGTCACCGGCAACCACAACGCCATGGTTCTGGGCGAAAACATCGACCTGCGCATCTTCCCGAAGGTCTGGGCGCATGGCTTTGCCGTCGAGAAGCGCGACGATGGCGAGATCCGCCGCAGCCTGCAGTTCTTCGACGCGGCGGGCGAGGCGGTGCACAAGGTGCATCTGCGGCCGGCGTCGAACCTCTATGCCTATCAGAAACTGGTGGCGAGCCTCGAATCGTCGAACCAGGAACCGACCGTCGCGATCCTCCCAAGCGTCGCGGAAGGGGGAGGTGAGGGGCAGGCTTCGGTTGCCTCGATCGACGATCTGCGCGACCGCTGGAGCCGGCTCACCGACGTGCATCAGTTCTTCGGCATGCTGAAGACGCTGAAGCTCAGCCGCCGCGAGGCGGTGCGCATGGTGGGCCAGGACTATGCCTGGCTGCTCGACAATGATGCGGTAAGCGCCATGTTCCATCATGCCGCCGCAGGCGGGATGCCGATCATGTGCTTCGTGGGCAACCGCGGCTGCATCCAGATCCATTCCGGCCCGATCAGGTTGGTCAAGCCGATGGGACCGTGGATCAATGTGCTCGACGAGACCTTCCACTTGCATCTGAGGGCCGACCACATCCACGAGGTCTGGGCGGTGCGCAAGCCGACCAAGGACGGCCATGTCACCTCGCTGGAGGCCTATGACGCCGATGGCGCGATGATCATCCAGTTCTTCGGCAAGCGCCATGAAGGCGAAGGCGAGCGCGAGGACTGGCGTTTCCTGGCCGAGAACCTACCCCGCATCCCAAGCCCCACCGCTGCATAAGGTTGCAACCAATGCGCTTTGTTCTCAGTTTCCGCGCGGCGCTTGCGCCGATGCTCGGTGTCCTGCTTGCCGTCGCCATCCAGCCAGCCAAGGCGGGAGAAGGCACGGTTGTCTTTCCCGACTCCTCGCGCATCACCTCCATAGGCGGCTCGATCACCGAGATCCTCTACGCTCTCGGCGAGGAGGGCCGTCTCGTCGCCCGCGATTCGACCAGCACCTATCCCGAGGCGGCGGCGAAGCTGCCGGATGTCGGTTACATGCGGGCGCTGTCGCCCGAGGGTGTCCTGTCGGTCAATCCGACCGGAATCCTGGCGCTGCAGGGCAGCGGCCCGAAAGAAGCGGTCGACGTGCTGAAGAAATCGAGCGTGCCTTTCATCGAGGTGCCGGACCACTTCAACCATGAGGGCATCCTCGAAAAGATCCGCATCATCGGCAAGGCGCTGGGCGTCGAGGCCAAGGCCGAGAAGCTCGCGGTGGAGACGGACGCGAAGCTGACGACCGCCGAAAGGCAGACGGCCTCGATCAAGGACCGCAAGCGTGTGCTGTTCGTGCTGTCGACGCAGGGCGGCAAGATCCTCGCCGCGGGCAGCGACACCGCGGCCGACGGCATCATCAAGCTTGCCGGCGCGGTCAACGCGGTCGAGGGCTTTTCCGGCTACAAGGGGATGACGGACGAGGCGATCGTCAGCGCCAAACCGGATGTCATCCTGACGATGAAGGGCGGCGGTCCGCCGATCTCGGAAGACGAGCTGTTCGCCAATCCAGCCGTCGCCTCGACACCGGCAGGCACGAACCGCAAGATGGTCAGCATGTGGGGCGGCTATCTGCTCGGCTTCGGCCCGCGCACGGCGGACGCGATCCACGATCTCGCCGTCTCGATCTATGGCAATCAGGTCACGGACTGAGCGGCGATGGCCGAACAGTCCATAGCCGGCGCGCCCAGGGTGATGGCGGCCGAGGGCGATCGTTCGGCTCGGGCAAGGGCCGTCATCGCGCTTTTGTGCCTGGCGCTGACCCTTTCCGTGTTCCTGTCACTCACGTCGGGTGCTTCCGATGCGTCCGCCGTTCGCGTCATTCGCGACTGGTTCACTGGCGCTGTGCCGGCGGATGCGGCGCTTGCGGCGCGCGACCAGCTGATCGTCTATGACATCCGCATGCCGCGCGTGCTGCTCGGCGCGCTGATCGGCGCGGCGCTCGCCGTCTGCGGCGCGGTTATGCAGGGGCTGTTCCGCAATCCGCTTGCCGATCCCGGCCTGATTGGCGTCTCCGCCGGCTCCAGCCTCGGCGCGGTGGCGATCATCGTGCTTGACGCCACATGGCTTGCGCCCGTCACGCTTGCGTTCGGCACACTCGCTTTGCCGCTCGCGGCATTCTTCGGCGGGCTCGCTGTGACGTTGCTGCTTTATGCCATCGCCACCCGCCAGGGACGGACATCGGTCGCCACGATGCTGCTTGCCGGTATCGCCATCAGCGCCCTTGCCATGGCGCTGACAGGCGTCCTCATCTTCATGGCCGACGACCGGCAGCTGCGCGACCTGACCTTCTGGCAGCTCGGCTCGCTGGCCGGCGCGACATGGCCGAAGATCGGCACCGTCGGGCCGGTGATCATCCTGGCGATTGCCGCGATGCCATTCCTGTCGCGCGGCCTCAACGCGCTGGCGCTGGGCGAGGCGACCGCGGGGCATCTCGGCATACCGGTGCAGCGGCTGAAATACACGGCCATCGTCGGCGTGTCGGCGGCGGTCGGCGCTTCGGTCGCGGTCAGCGGCGGCATCGGTTTCATCGGCATCGTCGTGCCGCATGTGCTGCGGCTGGCGATCGGGCCGGACAACCGCTATCTGCTGCCAGCCTCGGCGCTGCTCGGCGCTTCGCTGCTGCTCATCGCCGACGCGGTCGCCCGCACCATCGTCGCGCCGGCCGAACTCCCGATCGGCATCGTCACGGCGGTCGCCGGCGCGCCGTTCTTCCTATGGATCCTGCTGCGCAAGCGCGGCGTCATTGATCTGTGAGCTTGCCATGATCGAAGCGCGCGATATCTCGGTGGCGATCGGCGGCAAGCGCATTGTCGCGCATGTCGACTTCACGGCGCGGCCCGGAGAGGTCTCTGCGATCGTGGGGCCGAACGGGTCCGGCAAGACGACTTTGCTCAAGGCGCTGACCGGCGAACTCCCCTATACCGGCACCGTCACGCTCAACGGCTGCGACCTGTCGGCCATGAAGCCGATCGAGGCAGCCTCGCTGCGCGCCGTGCTGCCGCAGGCCACGGCGCTATCCTTCCCGTTCACGGTGCGCGAGATTGTGCGCCTCGGCCTGATCGGTGGGCGCTCGGGCGTGCTGCCCGGCGAGGATACGCGGCTGCCCGAGCGGGCGCTGGCGCGCGTCGACCTCGACGGCTTTGGTGCCCGCTTCTACCAGGAGCTTTCCGGCGGCGAGCAGCAGCGCGTGCAGCTTGCCCGCGTGCTCTGCCAGGTCTGGGCGCCAGTGCTGGAAGGGCGACCGCGCTATCTCTTTCTCGACGAGCCGGTCTCCAGCCTCGACGTCAAGCACCAGCTCATCATCATGAACATCGCGCGCGATTTCGCCTGGCGCGGCGGCGGCGTGGTGGCGATCCTGCACGACCTCAATCTGACGGCGATGTATGCCGACCGGATTTTCGTGCTCTCTGGTGGCCAGCTGGCGGCAGCCGGTGCACCGGTGGATGTGCTGAACGATGAACTGATCGAGAAGGTGTTCGGCTGCAGGCTGAAGGTCGGCGCGCTGCCCGAAGGAAGCATGCCGTTCGTGTTGCCGCAGTCCGCCGCCTAGGCTGCAGGGGCGCGCTGCTCCAGCAGGTCGATGCCCAGCAGGTGGCGCACATTCGGGCGCGCGGCGATCAGATCGGCGATCGTGTAGCGGGAAAGCACGGCGAAGAAGGCGTTGAGCGCTTCGCGCAGCGCCGAATTCAGGGCGCAGCTGTCGACCAGCGGGCATTCGGCGGCGTCGTTCTCGAAGCACTCGGCCATCGCAAAACTCTCTTCGGTGACGCGCACGACATCGAACAGGCTGATCTGCTCGGCCGGGCGGCCGAGCCTGACACCGCCATTCCTGCCGCGCACGGTCTCGACGAGGCCGGCCTCGACCAGCGGCTGCAGGATCTTGAACAGGAAGAGTTCCGACACCGAATAGGCGGCGGCGATCTCGGGGATGCGGCTCAGCCTGTCGGTGTTTGCGGCGCAATACATCAGGATGCGCATCGCATAATTTGTCTGGCGCGTGAGCCGCATGGTATCCTCGCGAAAATATTAGCTTAAGGCCGAATATGGCCCATAGTTTGGAACAATTCCAGACTGGACTGGCACATAGCTGAATAATCGTGTCAACTTTTTGTGCGGGCCGGGGCGACGCCGGCCCGATTTGCCCTCCTGTGCTTCGGGCGAGCGCTTCGCGGGCGCAGGCACTAGATAGAGGCGGGTGCAAACAGGAAACGGTCTTTTCATGTCTCAATCAGCTCCGGCTCTCGCGCCGGTTCGATTCGACGCCGATGCCAAGGCGAAGCTCGCGGCATTGCGGCGCACCAAGTTCATCGCCGCCGCGGCGCTCGCGCTCTGCATCCTCGTCTTCGCGCTGGCGAAATCCTTCGAGGCCACCCATCCGTGGCTCGGCTTCGTCGCGGCCTTCGCCGAAGCGGCGACCATCGGCGGCATCGCCGACTGGTATGCCGTGGTGGCGCTGTTCAGGCGGCCGCTGGGACTCCCGATCCCGCACACAGCCATCATCCCGGAGAACCAGCACCGCATCGCCGACAATCTCGGCCGCTTCATCGAGGCCAATTTCCTGGCGCCGGAGCCGGTGCGCGAAAAGCTCGCCGAGGTCGACTTCGCCGCCCTGGTCGCCGACTGGCTGGCCGACGCCGAGCGCGCCGCCGGCCTGTCGCGATTCGTCGCGCGGCTGGTGCCGCAGACGCTGACGGCGGTGGAGCAATCCGGGCTGCGCGACTTCGTCACCAGCCGCATGCTGGAGCAGATCGAAAAGGTGCCGCTGGCGCCTTTGGCTGCCGACCTTCTGTCGGCGCTGACCGACGATCGTCGCCACCAGAAGCTGTTCGATGAATTCACGCGGGTGGTCGGGCGTTTCCTCAGCGACGAGCAGGCGCTGGCGACGATGCGCGAGAAAATCCGCGACGAATTGCCGTCGCTGTTCAACCTGTTTCGCGCCGATGCCTATCTTTTGAAGAAGATCGTCGCTTCGGCGGGTTCACTGCTGGATGAGGTCAGGGCCGATCCCGATCATCCGATGCGCGCCGAGTTCGACCGTTTCGCGCTAGGCTTCATCGAGCGGCTCAGGACCTCGAAGCAATATGCAAGGCGCGCCGAGAAGCTGAAGCGCGATTTTCTCGGTCGCCCGGAGGTGAAGGCGCTGGCTGGCGATGCCTGGGCGAGCCTGCGCCTGTTCATCGAGCAGGACGTCAATGCGCCGAGTTCGACGATCCGCAAACACCTCGCCAACATGTTTGTCGAGGTCGGCCGGCATCTGGCCGACGACGCTCAGATCAGGGCTGACATGAACCAGGGCTTTGTCGTAGCGCTGGCCTCGTTTGTCGAGAGCCAGAAAAGCGGCGTTTCGACATTCATCGCCGACCAGGTCAAGCGCTGGGACCTGGCGCAGCTGACGCGGCTGATCGAGACGAATATCGGCAAGGATCTGCAATATATCCGCTTCAACGGCATGATCATCGGCGGGCTGGCCGGCCTGGTGCTCCATACGGCGGAGCGGCTGTTTCTGGTCAATTGACGCGGGCCTAACTGGCACTATTCTCCTTCTGGCACGCCGCAAGGGCAGCAAAACGGGAGGCAGGGCATGGCAAAGCAACCGGAATCCGACTCGTTCCTCGATATGTTCAGCAGGTTCGGCCGCGACCTGAAACTGCCGAATGTCGATGTCCAGGCGATCCTCGATCATCATCGCAAGAACCTCGAAGCGCTGGAGAAGTCGGCGAGGGCAGGCGCGGCCGGCGCCTCCTCGGTGCTGGCGAGGCAGCATGAGATGGTGCAGAATGCCATCAACGAGGTCACGCGGATGGCGCAGAACTACCAGGCGCCCGGCAACCCGCAAGACCTGATCAGCAAGCAGGCTGAATTTGCCCGCAAGTCGTTCGAGACGACGCTGAAGAACGCCAGCGAAGTGGCTGACCTTGTACGGAAATCCAGCACCGAATCAGTCGAGATCCTGCGCGACCGGATCAGGGATGCGATGGCGGAAATCCGCGCCGGCTACGAAAAGAAATAGGTTGTCCGGCGGTTTTGGACCCACCATAGATCGACATTCGATGCAACCGGCGCAGGCGCTCGAGCGTTCTGGCCTGCCCTAACAGCATCAACTCTACCGGCGAAAATCGCGGCGCGGCGAATTGACAGAGGCCGCCGCTTCATGGTCGGGAGACAGGCAAGAGTGACGGGAAAGCCGGAATGACCGAACCACGGCGGAGAACGCCGCCGACTTTTGAACAGTTGCGCACAATGTCCGGGCAGGAGCTCGGCGTGTCCGATTGGACGACGGTCGACCAGCGGCGCATTGACCAGTTCGCCGAGTGCACGGGCGACCACCAGTGGATCCATGTCGATCCCGAGCGGGCAAAGCGACAGAGCCCGTTCCGCACCACGATCGCGCATGGCTATCTGACCTTGTCGATCATCGGCGCGCTGGCGCTGGAGATGGGCATCGTGCCGGAAAACACGCAAGCCGCCTTCAACTACGGCTTTGATAAGGTGCGCTTCCTGGCGCCGGTAAAGGCCGGGGCGCGCATCAGGTTGCGCACGACGCTGCTGTCCATGGAGGACCGCGGTCCCGGCCAATATCTGATGAAGGCGGCCAACACCGTCGAGATCGAAGGTGAGCAGAAGCCGGCGCTGACCGCCGAGACGCTGGTGATGATGTATGAGCGCCGCAAGCGGGCCAGCTCCTAGACCGTTTGGAAACTCTACTCCTGCGGCCATCTGAAGGCGTCTTCTGCGCTTCCGGTGCTCACGTACTAAAAGTACGCTCCGCTCCGGTTCTCGAAGACACCATCAGCTGACTCATAGAAGCGAGTTTCAAAACGGTCTCGCGGCGCTGGTTAGGTATCAATGGTTCTCGGAAACGTTGCTTTTCAACCGCCACTGAGCAAGCAACGTGACGACTGCCAAGCTTGCGGAGAAGCCAACCAGCGGCCATGCCGTGTCGCCATCCATGAGGATGATGAACAGCGTGCCCGCCGTCGAGACGATCACGCTCTGGGCGCAGAAATAGAGCGCGACGGCCGTGCCGGCGGTCTCGCCGAACTGTTCCAGCGCGCCATTGGCGGTGACTGAAGCGGTCAGCACGATGCCGATGGCGATGACCCACATCGGCATGGCGAAGCTCACGAAGGACGGCTCGGCCAATGACTGGCCGGCGGCCAGCAGGGCTGCGCCGACAAGCAGCATCGCCATGCCGCGGCTGACGCTGCCTTCGATGCCCCAGCGCGCGACGAAACTCTTCGCGAAGCGTGCGGCGATAATCATCGCCAATGCAGCGCTGGCGAAGGCCAGGCTGAAGCCGAGCTGCGAGAAGCCGGCCTTGCCGATGAGCACCCTGGGCGCTGTCGAAAAGAACACGAAGAATGAGCCCATGGCGGTGGCGAAGGCCAGCGTGTAGGTCCAGAAGGCGAAGCTGGGCAGGATCGGCCCGAAACCAGTCCGGCCAGCTCCATCGACCAGCGGACGCGTTTCGCGCCATCTCGGCCAGGCGTTGAGCGTCGCCACTGCGGCCAGGATGCCGAGCGTGACGAAGATGGCCCGCCAGCCGAAGCTGTTGGCAATCAAGGCTCCGGCGATCGGTCCCAGCGCCGGCACGAAGGACAGTAGCGAGCCGAGCGTGCCGTAGATGACGGCGCCTTCGGGCTTTTGCGCAAAGACGTCGCGGATGGTGGCGAAGACGGCGACGAGCATGGCCGAGGCGCCCAGAGCCTGCGCGATGCGAAGGGCAAGGAAGGCCGGTGCAAGCGAGGTGACGGCGAGCAGGAAGGAGGCAGCCATGAACGCGAGCGCGCCGCCGATCAACACCGGTCGCCGGCCGATCCTGTCGGAGATCGGCCCGAAGGCAAGTTGGCCGACGCCAAGACAGATCATGTAGAGGCTGAGCGTTAGCTGCACGACGGCCGGCAAAGTGCCGAGCGCGCCTGGCATGATCGGCACGACGGGCAAGTAGATATCCATGGCGAGGGAGGCTAGGACGTCGAAGGGAGACAAAAGCAGCAAGGCTGCTGGCATGGACAAGGTCAATGTCGGCTGGTTCGGAGAAGACATGAGGAAAAATCCGCGCAAATGGTGAGATTTGGCGGCGATCTGTCTTAGATCGAGAAAAACGGGACAGACTGCCGCAACAACGAAGCGCTGTTGCGGCCTACTTGTCTGCTGACTTGCTGGATCCCATGGCTGTCGGTCCCGATGACGGTGCGCCTGCCCGCCGGCATGGCTGTTGGCGCTTCCCTACCAGCCAAAGCCCGATAGGGCAACCGGTGGTCGCACTACGCCGCCTTTGCGGCGGGACGCTGCGACCGCTCTTTCCAAGACGGTGAAAATACGCTCGTCGGCGCATTGCGCCACGTTGAAGCGCATGAAGCGGCCGGCGGTGTGCGACAGGCTGAAGGCATTGCCGGGCGCCAGCACGACATTGTCCGACAGCGCATGGCGCGCGACTTCCGCCGCGTCGATGCCGTCGGGCAGATGGCACCAGAGGAACATGCCGGCCGGCTGGTCGACCCAGGGCGTGATACCCATCGCCTTCAGCCGGCCGGCGGTCTCGGCCATGGCGCGCGACAGGCGGGTGCGCAACTGCTCGACATGCTTGCGGTAGCTGCCGTCCTTCAACAGGGTCAGCACCAGTTCGGCGGACAGCCGGGTGCCACCGAATGTCGTGGCGATCTTGAGATCGGTCAGGCCTTCCATCCAGTCGGGCGGCGCCGCGATGAAGCCGCAGCGCACCGAGGCCGACAGCGTCTTGGAGAAGGAGCCGATCTGGACGACGCGCTGCAGCCCGTCGAAGGCCGCGAGCCTCGGGGCGGCGCTGTGCTCGAAATCGGCGAAGATATCGTCCTCGACCATGGTGAGATCCGCCTGGTCGGCGAGCTTCAGCAACCGATGCGCGGCGACCGGCGACAGGATCGCGCCGGTCGGGTTGTGGATGCCGGAATTGGTTATGTAGAGGCGCGGTCGATGCTCGGCGAGCGCTGCGGCGAAAAGCTCGATGTCCGGCCCGGAAGGCGTATAGGGCACGCCGACCACCTTGGCTTGGTGGGCGCGCAGGAGGGCGTGGAAGTTAAAGTAGCAGGGGTCGTCGACCAACACCGCGTCACCCGGCTCGATCAGGAAGCGGCACAAAAGGTCGATCGCCTGGGTGCCGCAGTCGGTCAGCATGATCTGGTCGGGCGAGGCTTCCACGCCATGCTCGGCCATGCGCCGCGCCAGCAATTGGCGCAGCGGCGGCAGGCCAAGCGGCGTGCCGTAATCGGCGAGCACCACGTCGTCCGCGCGGGCCGCCGTGCGCAGCGCACGGCGCAAGGCAGCCTGCGGCATCCAGGAAGCCGGTAGCCAGCCGCAGCCGGGCTTCAGCATCTCCTCGCCGGCTTCAAGCGATTGCCGCGACACCCAGAGCGGGTCGACGACGCGGTCAAGCCGAGGGCCGATCTCGGCGAGCGACAATGGCGCAAGCTGGCCGGCGGCGAAGAAGCCGGAGCCCGGGCGCGAACGGATCGTGCCTTCCGCCGCGAGGCGCTCATAAGCTTCGACCACGGTCGACTTCGAAACCTGCATGGATTTGGCCATGGCTCGTATTGACGGCAGGCGGGCTCCGGGCGTCAGCGTGCGCGCCGCGATACGCTGGCGGATCGCCGCCATGACGGTTTCGACGAGGGTGGCGCCGCTGGCATTTGGGCCTGATGTGTCCATCTGTACTTCCCTGCCGACCATTACAGTTTTGTGAAATTGTACTCCATTGTCTCTGGCGACACCATGGCCTGCCCCGGTACGGAAGCGCAAACGGAGCGGATCATGGACAAGAGTTTCGACGGCTGGCTCAGCGGCTTCATCGGCGTGCTGATCTTCAGCGGGTCGCTGCCGGCGACGCGGCTGGCGGTGATGGATTTCGATCCGACCTTCCTGACGGCGGCACGTGCGGCGATCGCTGGCCTTCTGGGGATCGCGATGCTGCTGCTGTTCCGCGAGAAGCGTCCGGAGCGAGGGGATCTGGTCTCGCTTATCGTGGTCGCGCTGGGTGTCGTGGTCGGCTTCCCGTTGCTGACGGCGCTTGCGTTGAGACATGTCACCTCGGCGCATTCGATCATCTTTGTCGGCCTGCTGCCGCTGGCGACCGCGATCTTCGGCGTGCTGCGTGGCGGCGACCGTCCGCGTCCGGCCTTCTGGCTGTTCTCGTGCCTGGGCAGCGCTTTGGTCGCCGGCTTTGCCCTGGCGCAAGGCGTGACCGCGTCACCGGTCGGCGACGGCCTGATGCTCGGCGCCATCATCGTCTGCGGGCTTGGCTACGCCGAAGGGGCCAAGCTGTCGCGCAAGCTCGGCGGCTGGCAGGTGATCTGCTGGGCGCTGACGCTGTCGCTGCCGGTCATGCTAGCGTTGAGCGTCGCGACGCTGCCGCCGTCCTTCGCGGCCTTCGGTTCGAGCGCCTGGATCGGCCTTGGCTATGTCTCGCTGTTCAGCATGCTGATCGGCTTCGTGTTTTGGTATCGCGGCCTGGCACAAGGCGGCATCGCCGCCGTCGGGCAGCTGCAGCTCCTGCAGCCCTTCTTCGGCCTGGCGCTGGCGGCGAGCCTGCTGCACGAAAAGGTCAGTCCGATGATGGTGGTCGTCACACTGGGCGTGGTGGCCTGCGTGTTCGGGGCGAAGAGGTTTGCAAGGTAGGCGCCTACTGATCTGTTTCGGACGGAAAACCGTTTCACACTTTTCCTGGAATTGCTCAGAACTTCGTCACAACCCCAATGCCGATGCCCTCGAAGCCGCCCATCGCCATCAGGGCTGCTGGCGCTTCCTCGAGGCTGATCTTCTTGCCCACCAGCAATTCGGGCTTCAGCTTGCCGGTGCGGATCATCTCCATCATCGCGGAGTAGCGGTAGGCCTGCATGCCGTGGCTGCCGAGGATTTCGAGCTCGAAGGCGATCACCTTGTCCATCGGCACCTGGGGACGGGCATGCTCGCCCAGCATCAGCCCGACCTGAACATGGCGGCCGCGGCGGCGCAGGTTCGAGATCGAGTTGAAGGATGTGGTCGGGTGGCCCAGCGCGTCCATCGACATATGCGCGCCGCCATTGGTGATCTGCTTGACCGCCTTGACGACGTTCGGTGTCGCCGAGGCGTTGATCGTCGCCACCGCGCCGATCTTCCTGGCGAAGTCCAACTTGTCGTCGGTGAGGTCGATGGCGATCACATTGGCGCCCATGGCACTGGCGATCATGATTGCCGACAGGCCGACGCCGCCGCAGCCATGCACGGCCACCCATTCGCCGGGCGTCACCCGGCCCTGGTCGACGATGGCGCGAAACGAGGTGACGAAGCGGCAGCCGAGGCTTGCCGCGGTAGCGTATTCCATCGCGTCGGGCAGGCGCACGAGATTGATGTCGGCATGCTCGATGCCGACATATTCGGCGAAAGAGCCCCAGCCGGTGAAGCCCGGCTGCGTCTGGTGCTCGCAGACCTGATGGTTGCCGGAAGTGCATTCGAAGCAGCGGCCGCAGCCGACGGCGAAGGGAACCGTGACACGGTCGCCGGCCTTCCAGCGGCTGACATGCTTGCCGGCAGCGACGACGACGCCGGCCAGCTCGTGTCCTGGAACATGCGGCAAGGTGATGCCGTCGTCATGACCCATCCAGCCATGCCAGTCGCTGCGGCAAAGCCCGGTCGCCTCCACCTTGATGACGACGCCGTCCGGGGTGGGCTTTGGATCCGGCACGGTCTGGATGGTCGGCGTCTCACCGAATTTCTCAAAGACAACGGCTTTCATAGGCAAACTCCCACCATTGCGTATTTTTCAGGTGACGATAGCCGATTCCACTGCCGGTCGACCGGAAATCGATTCTGCCAGCCAGGTGGCGCTTGCGTTCTGGGCGCTGACGCTAAGGACGGGCTGTTAAACTCGGGCTACTCGGCATCGATCTGGTTCTGCGGAGCTGCCTTCTGGAACGCCGGCAGCGCCATGCAGGCGGCGTTGATGCGCGCGATCACCGGATAGGGCGCCATGTCGACGCCGAAGCGGGCATTGTTGGTGACCTGCGCGGCAAGGCAGATATCGGCCAGGCCCGGCGCGTCGCCATGGCAGAAGGCGCCGGTTTCGCGCGAGGAGGCGAGAATCTTTTCAAGCGGCTGGAAGCCTTCGTTCACCCAATGCCGGAACCAGTTGACTACGTCTTCGTCGCCGGCGCCGAACAAGGTGCGCAGCGAGGTCAGCACGCGCAGATTGTTCACCGGGTGGATGTCGCAGGCGATCATCTGCGCCAGCATCCTGACGCGAGCCCGGCCGAGCGCATCCTTGGGCAGCAGCGGCGGCTCGGGCTCAATCTCGTCGAGATATTCGATGATCGCCAGCGACTGCGTCAAAAGCCGGCCGTCGTCCAGCACCAGCGCCGGCACCAGCCCCTGCGGATTGATCGCGAGATAGGCGGGCTCGAGATGCTCGCCATGGCGCAGATGATGCGGCACATAGGTGTAGTTCAGCCCCTTCATCGCCAGCGCAATTCGTACCCGGTAGGAGGTGGAGGAGCGGTAGTAGTTGTGGAGGACGAGGTCGCTCATCGCCTCGGCTGTCCGATGGTTACCTCGACCGTGCCGATGCCGTCGACCCCGCCGGTGATCCTATCTCCGGCCTGAACCGGGCCGACGCCGGCCGGCGTGCCGGTGAAGATCAGGTCACCGGGCTTGAGCTCGACCGCCTCGCTGCAGATCGAGACGATGTCGGCGATCGGCCAGATCAGCTCGGCAAGATCGCCATCCTGTTTTACCGCGCCGTTGACGGCGAGCCAGATGCGGCCTTTGTCCGGATGTCCCGATTTCGCGGCCGGAACCAGCGGACCGCAAGGCGCGGACTGGTCGAACGCCTTCGACCAGTCCCAGGGACGCGCCGCCTTCTTCGCCTGATCCTGAAGGTCGCGGCGGGTCAGGTCGACGCCGACGCCATAGCCCCAGACATGGGCGAGCGCATCGGCGCGGGGCACGTGAAGGCCTCCCTTGCCGATGGCGACGACCAGCTCGATCTCGTGATGCAGATTCGAGGTGAGCGGCGGGTAGGGGATCTCGGCACCGCTGTCGACCACCGCGTCGGCCGGCTTGGTGAAGAAGAAGGGCAGGTCGCGCTCGTCATTGCCGAGCTCGCGCGCATGCGCGGCGTAATTGCGGCCAACGCAGAAGATGCGGCGCACGGCAAACCGTTCCGCCGAGCCGGCAATAGCGACCGAGGCGGTTGCTGGCGGCGGAAGGACGAATTCTGGCATGGGCTGTCTCTGTGTTGGCGTGAATCGTGCGCACCTTCGGCCCATTTCGACAGTCGGGCAAGACTGAGGACGCTCACGCGCACATCGGCCTGTCGTTTCAACGACAATGCCCTGTACCATTGGGCCCCTGTACCATTGGGCGATATACTATTTGCCAATAATCTGGCCATGGTCACCGGACTATCCTGTACCGGCCGAAACCGAACCGATGCCTGAACCCGTGCAATGAGCTCCGTCAGCGACCGCGCCCGCTTCCTGATCATCGACGACCACCCGCTGTTTCGCGAGGCGCTGCACAGCGCCGTGCAGATGGCCTATCCGGACGTCGACACGGTCGAGGCGCGCTCGATCACGGAGGCGATCGAACTCCTCGCCGACGCCAAGCCGTTCGATCTCGCGCTGCTCGATTTGAGCATGCCGGACGTGCATGGCTTCGAGGGGCTGTTGCAGCTCAGAACCCGCTATCCGCGGCTGCCGGTGGTGATCGTGTCAGGCTATGAGGAACCGAAGATCATCTCCGAGGCGCTGTCCTACGGCGCGGCCGGCTTCATCCCGAAATCGGCGAGGAAGAGCGATCTCGCCGCCGCCATACGCTCGGTGATGGATGGCGCGGTCTATGTGCCGGAAAACTACGAGGGCCAGCCGCCCGACCCCGACAGCACCGATCGCGCCGACATGGTGCAGCGCCTGGCCAAGCTGACGCCGCAGCAGCTGAGAGTGCTGCAGATGCTGCGCCAGGGCATGCTCAACAAGCAGATCGCCTACGAGCTGCAGGTGGGCGAAACGACCGTGAAGGCGCATGTCTCGGAGATTTTGCGCAAGCTCAATGTGTATAGCAGGACGCAAGCGGTGATCGAGGTGTCGAAGCTCGACAATGCGGAGCTGTTTCGGGATCAGGCTGGGTTTTGAGGGGCAGTTCTAAGCCAGCAGATGCGCCAGCAGCGCGCGCAACTGCGCCGGCTTCAGCGGCTTGCGCATCAGCTCAATGCCGGCGGCCCGCGCCGCCTTGGCGACGAGTTCTGACCCATCGGCGGTGACGATCAGCGCCGGCACGGGGCGGCCGAGATAGTCGCGCACTTCAGCGATCGTCGCGGTGCCGAGGTCGCCGCCGTCGAGATGCTGGTCGGCGATGATGATGTCGGGCACCCAGTCGGTGTCGCCTAGAAGATCGAGCGCGTCGTCGGTCGAGGTCGCGGCGCGCACCAGGCACTGCCAGCGTTCGAGCAGTGAGGTCATGGCGGAGAGCACGTCGGCGTCGTTCTCAACCAGCAAGACCTTGGTGCCGAAGAGGCCGTAACCGCGCGGACGGTCCATGTCGGCGATGGCCGTCGCCGGTTCGGCGGCCGCCATGCCGATCGGCACGTCGATGTGGAAGATGGTGCCGCGCCCAACCCTCGAGGAAAAGGTGACGGGATGGCCAAGGGCAGCCGCCATGCGGCGCACGATGGCGAGGCCCAGCCCCAGCCCGCCGGCCAACCCGCCGTCGGCAAGCGTCGAGGTGCCGCGATGGAACTCCTCGAACACCGCTTCGCGCTGGTCCTCGGCAATGCCGCAGCCGGTGTCGGCGACGTCGATGCGGATGGTGTCGCCGCGATGCCTGGTGCCGACCAGCACGCCGCCGGAGCGGGTGTAGCGCAGCGCGTTGGAGAGGATGTTCTGCAGGATGCGGCGCAGCAGTGTGCGGTCGGAGCGCACCACGACATTGACCGGCCGGAATTTCAGCGACAGGCCTTTTTTCTCAGCCTCGGGCTGGAAATCCGAGCGCAGCGAGGAAAACAGCGTCTCCAGGCTGACGTCGCCGATTTCGGGCTGCACCACGCCGGCGTCGAGCTTGGAGATGTCGAGCAGCGTGCGCAGGAGGTCTTCCATCGTCTCCAGCGACCGCTCGACCTGGCGCACCAGCTTCCTGCCTTCCTCGCTGGTCTGGACCTCGGCCAGCGCCGAGACCGACAAATGCGCGGCGTTGAGCGGCTGCAGCACGTCGTGGCTGGCGGCGGCGAGGAACCTGGTCTTGGATAGGTTCGCCAGCTCGGCGTTTTCCTTCGCCGCGCTGAGCTCGATGTTCGATTGCTCGAGCCGGCGCAGCGTCGCGTGCAATTCCTCGGTGCGGTTGCGCACCCGGTTTTCCAGCGAGATGGCGGTCTGGAACAGCGAGAAGGCGTTGCCCTGCTGGTCCATCGAGCGCTCGACGCGGCTGACAAGCGCCGCGTTGATCTTTTTCAGCCTGTCGACGTCGTCGATGTCGCGCAGCGGCATCTCGTTCACTCGGCCGCCTGGCGCTCGCCGAAGGCGATGCCGGTGAAGGTCTGGTTGAGATGCATCGAGCGGTACTGCTCGCCATAGGTTCCGAAACCGATGACGTTGTTGGTCCGATAGAGCTCGGAAATGTCGCGGAAGACCTGGCGGTTGCGCGCATCGAGCCGGCGCAGCACGCAATCGAAGCCCAGGATCATGTCTATCCCGCCGAGCTTGTGCTCGACATCCTCGAAAGCGGTGCGCGTCGATTCCACCATGTTCTTCGGCTGGGCGATGGAAAGCACGATACCATCGTCGATGGCGCAGAAGAAGGACAGCGAGCCGTCAGGGTGCATGCGCTGGATCGATCTGCAATAATATTCGCCGCCGACCTTCACCACGACGGGGTGCGAGGCAAAGCTCAGCGGCGTCAGCGTCTGCGGCAGGATGCCAACGGAGGCTGCGTATTCCTCGGCCGCGTTGGCGGCGTTGAATTCCCGCACGATGCGATGGTCTGGGTCGGACGCCGTCACCACCAGCTTCTCGTCGGTCGGGATGAAATTGTCGGTCTTGAAGACGTGGAAAGGAATTTCGGTCGCAACCAGCACGATGACGGCGCTGTCGGAGGCGACCCTGCCATTGGCCATCAGCCTGGTCGTCTCGAATTTGAGGTCGTCGCCGGCCGAGCCGCCGATCAGCGGGATGTCGTCCAGCCCCCAGTGGATCGCCGAGGTCACCGCTTCCTCGGCATAGGACAGCCCGTCGATGAAACAGAGCGCGAAAATCCCCTTGGAACGGTCGTGGCCGATGCGCTCGCGCAGCAGGCGCCGCAACGCCGCCACCTCGCCGGTGATACTGTCCATGCTGGATGAGGAGAGGTTTTCGACCATGACTGAGACGGTTGAAAACGACGCCGAAGGCAAAAGCAGGGCAAGGATATGCCCTTCCTCCAGTCCCTGCGGCGTGATCTCGCCGGCGGTCGAGCAGCCGGCATAGGCGAGCGATGGCGCGTATGCTTTCAGCGCCTGCGCCAGCGCCGCCGCGTCGACCAGGCCTTGGGAGAAGAACAGAAGCGCGAAGCCGGCATCGACGATTGCCGCTTCGGCGGCGATGGCCCGGGCAAAGGCATTTGGGTCGGGCTCATCCGTGGTGAGCGCCGATAGGCCCGATGCATAGCGTGTGCTCGAACTGGCCAGCTGCCTTCTCCGCAATTCCTCCGACGCGGGTTATGGGTGTTTTCTTATGCGTGCCAGGCACGCTCCGCGTCGAGGGCATCTTTGCCCTCAATCCGTGATTTGGCAATGGGCCGGCAAGCGTGCCCAACAGGATGCCGGCCATGACCGAAAGTACAAGGAGCGAAGCGCTGGCAGCGCTGTTTTGCCCGTTGTACGCTACCTGAATAACGCACTGCCGAAGCACGGCATCGGCAAGTGGGACCAAGGTTAATACCCAGGGAGGTTACATGTCGGACGTGTCGTTGACTGTGAATGGGAAACGGGTCAGCGGGAGCGCCGAGGACCGAACGTTGCTGGTGCATTTCCTGCGGGAGCATCTGGGCCTCACCGGAACGCATGTCGGCTGCGATACGTCGCAATGCGGCGCCTGCGTCGTGCATGTCGACGGCCGGGCGGTGAAATCCTGCACGATGCTGGCCGTTCAGGCATCAGGCTCGACCATCGTCACCATCGAAGGGCTGGCCGACGGCGCAGAGCTGCATCCGGTGCAGGCCGCGTTCAAGGAGCATCACGGCCTGCAATGCGGCTTCTGCACGCCCGGCATGATCATGACGGCGACCGACATGATCGCGCGCCATCCGGAAGGCTTGGACGAGGCGACGGTGCGCGCCGAGCTCGAAGGCAATATCTGCCGCTGCACGGGCTACCACAACATCGTGAAGGCGATCCTCGCCGCATCGGAGACGATGGCGAAGGGCGCCAAGGGCAAGGCGAAACAAGCGGCATGAGGCCGAGAGAGTAGCGAATAGTGAGTAGCGAATAGTCAGTTTCTTCTGACCATCCTTCGCTCCGACCATTCACTACTCCCTATTCGCTACTCACTACTCGCTTTTCTGGGAGGATTTTCCGCAATGGGTATCGAAGGCGTCGGCGCCCGCGTGGCGCGCAAGGAAGACAAGAGGTTCATCACCGGCGGCGGCCGCTATGTCGACGACATGGTGGTTCCCGGCATGAAGCATGCCGTGTTCGTGCGCAGCCCGCACGCGCATGCGCAGATCAAGAAGATCGATGTGAAAAAGGCTCAAGGCATGCCCGGCGTCGTCGGCGTGCTCACCGGCAAGGAGCTCAAGGCCGACGGCATCGGCAATCTGATCTGCGGCTGGATGATCCACTCCAAGGACGGCACGCCGATGAAGATGGGCGCCTGGTCGCCGCTTGCGGTCGACAAGGTGCGCTATGTCGGCGACGCCGTCGTCATTGTCGTCGCCGATACCAAGGGCCAGGCGCGCGACGCGGCGGAAGCGGTCGAGATCACCTACAAGGAACTGAAGGCCGTGGTCGACGCCACGAAGGCGATCCAACCGGGCGCGCCGCAGATCCATGCGGAGTCCGATAACAATCTTATCTTCGACTGGGAGATCGGCGACGGCAAGGCGACCGACGCGGCGATCAAGTCGGCCGCTCATGTCACGCGCATGAAGATCGTCAACAACCGGCTGGTGCCCAACGCGATGGAGCCGCGCGCGGCTCTCGGCCATTACGACAAGGCGGAGGACCACTATACCTGCTGGACGACGTCGCAGAACCCGCATGTCGCGCGGCTCGTGATGAGCGCCTTCTACAATGTCGCGCCCGAGAACAAACTCAGGGTCATCGCGCCGGATGTCGGCGGCGGCTTCGGCTCCAAGATTTATATCTATCCGGAAGAGATCGTCTGCCTGTGGGCCTCGAAGAAGACCGGCGTCCCGGTCAAATGGGTGGCCGACCGCACCGAGAGCTTCCTGGCGGACGCGCATGGGCGCGACCACGTCTCTAACGTGGAGATGGCCTTCGACAAGGACAACCGGATCACCGGCCTCAAGGTCGACACAATAGCCAATCTCGGCGCCTACATGTCGCTGTTCTCGTCCTGCGTGCCGACCTATCTCTACGCCACGCTGCTGTCGGGCCAGTACAACATCCCGGCGATTCACGCCAATGTGCGCACCGTCTACACCAACACCGCGCCGGTCGATGCCTATCGCGGGGCAGGGCGGCCGGAAGCCACCTATCTCCTGGAGCGGACGATGGAAACCGCCGCGCGCGAACTCGGCATATCGCCGGCGGAGTTGCGGCGTAAGAACTTCATCACCTCCTTCCCACACCAGACGCCGGTGATCATGAACTATGATGCCGGCGACTATAACGCCTCGCTCGATGCGGCGATGAAGGCCGCCGACTATGCCGGTTTCGCCAAACGCAAGGCGGATGCGGCCAAGCAGGGCAAGCTGCGCGGCATCGGCATGAGCTGCTACATCGAGGCCTGCGGCATCGCGCCGTCGGCGGCGGTCGGCTCGCTCGGCGCCGGCGTCGGCCTTTGGGAATCGGCGGAGGTGCGGGTGAACGCCGTCGGCACGATCGAGGTGCTGACAGGCTCGCACAGCCATGGCCAGGGCCACGAGACGACCTTTGCGCAACTGGTCAACCAGCGCTTCGGCGTGCCGATCGACTCCGTCTCGATCGTGCATGGCGACACCGACAAGGTGCAGATGGGCATGGGCACTTACGGATCGCGTTCCGGCGCTGTCGGCATGTCGGCAATCGTCAAGGCGCTCGACAAGGTCGAGGCCAAGGCGAAGAAGATAGCGGCACACCTGCTCGAAGCGGACGAAGGCGACATCGTCATCGAGAATGGCGAGGTCAAGGTCGCGGGCACCGACAAGAGCTTGCCCTGGTTCCAGGTGGCGCTTGCAGCTTATACCGCCCACAATCTGCCTGCCGGCATGGAGCCGGGCCTGAAGGAAACCGCCTTCTACGATCCGGCGAACTTCACCTTCCCGGCGGGCTGCTACATCAGCGAGGTCGAAATCGATCCGGAGACGGGTGTCACCGATATCATCCAGTTCGTCGCGGCGGATGATTTCGGCAACATCATCAACCCGATGATCGTCGAGGGCCAGGTGCATGGCGGCATCGCGCAAGGCATTGGACAAGCGTTGCTCGAGGGAGCGTATTATGACGGCAGCGGGCAGCTGCTGACCGCAAGCTACATGGACTATACGATGCCGCGAGCGGGCGACCTGCCGTCGTTCAAGGTCTCGACCTCGAACACGCCTTGCCCCAGCAATCCGCTCGGCATCAAGGGCTGCGGCGAGGCCGGCGCCATCGGGTCGCCGCCGGCCATCATCAATGCCATCACCGATGCGCTCGGCGTCGTCGACATCCCAATGCCGGCGTCGCCCGCGACCGTGTGGGCTACCATCCGCGCGACGAAGCACTGAGGAGGAACGAGCATGTATTCGGTCAATTACCATCGCGCTTCTTCCGTCGCTGACGCCGCCAAGCTGCTGAAGAACGGCGACGCCAAGCTGCTCTCCGGTGGCATGACGCTGATCCCGGCCATGAAGACCCGGCTCGCGGCGCCGTCGGATCTGGTCGACGTGTCGCGGCTCAAGGATCTGCAGGGCGTCAAGGTGTCCGGCAAGACGGTCACCATCGGCGCGGCGACCACGCATTACGACGTTTCGGCCGACGCGAATCTCAAGAAGGCCTGCCCGGCGCTGGCGCAAATGGCATCGCTGATCGGCGATCCGGCCGTGCGCTACAAGGGCACGATCGGCGGCTCGATCGCCAACAATGACCCGGCGGCCGACTATCCGGCGGCTTTGCTGGCACTGGGCGCGACGATCATCACCAACAAGCGCGAGATCGCGGCAGACAAATTCTTCAAGGGCCTGTTCGAGACGGCGCTGAAGGAAGGCGAGATCGTCACGGCGGTGAGCTTCACCGCGCCAGCCAAGGCGGCCTACCAGAAGTTCCGCAACCCGGCTTCCCGCTACGCCATCGTCGGCGTGTTCGTGACCAAGGGCAAGGACGGGGTAAGGGCGGCGGTGACCGGCGCCGGCGAGGACGGTGTCTTTCGCTCGAAGGAGGTGGAGGCGGCGCTGGCGAAGAGCTTCGACGCCTCGGCGCTCGACGGCCTGAAAGTGCCGGCGAAAGGGCTGATGAGCGACCTTCATGCCTCGGCCGACTATCGCGCCAATCTGATCGCGGTGATGGCCAAGCGCGCGGTGACTGCCGCGAACGCCTGAACAGCGCCGCCGCGCATGAAAGAAGGGGCCACCTCGGCCCCATTTTTCTTCGCTATAACAACGGCTTGACCGGAAACGCCGGTCAAAATGCAGCTTCGCACTTGCACAAAGTTATCCCGCACTGCAAAATAAATCCGGCGGGAATACCAGACGGTCCGGGACGCGGGCAGCGCTCCGCATGCGGACCTCGAGTTGCGAAGGCACGGTATGACCGACATCTCCGCAGCGTCCGTTGTCCTGCCACGGACCACTGCCGACAAAGCCGCACGGGCTCGGCTCGCCTATCTCGACGGTTGGCGCGGACTGTCGATCGCCCTGGTGCTGATCGGCCATTTCTTTCCGGTTCCAGGCATCAACCTCGGCGTGCTCGGCGTCGAGTTCTTCTTCGTGCTGAGCGGCCGGCTGATAGGCGAGATCCTGTTCATCGAGCGTTTTCCGCTGAAGAAGTTCTTCAAACGCCGCTTCTCGCGCATCTATCCGGCGCTGCTTGTGTACGTGATCGCCGCCATGATCGGCCTTGCCGGGACCTTCATCATGTTCAAATGGAAGGCCGCGCTGACGGCGCTGACCTTCACCTACAATTATGTCGGCATCCTGATCACGCGCGCCGGCGCGCTGGACCACATCTGGTCGCTATGTGTCGAGGAGCACTCCTATATCCTGCTGGCGCTGATCAGCGTGGTGGTCACCGCGAGGGCGAATGTCGTGCGGCTGTTGCTGGTGCTGGCGCTGCTGGCAATGGCCAACGGGGCGATTTCCTACGGGCTTCTCGGCATGAGCTACGAGACCAGCTACTGGCGCACCGACGTGCATATCGCTTCCATCCTGCTGTCCGCCGCGATCTGCCTGCTCAAGGCCGACGGCCGCCTGCCGGCTTTCCTGAAGAGCCAGCATGTGGCGCTTGCGGCAGCGGTCGCTGGCGTTCTGCTGTTCAGCGATTCGATACCGACAACTTTGCATTACACCCTCGCCGTGCCGCTGCTGGCGCTGGCCGTCAACACGCTCGACTCCGCCGGCTTCTATCTGAAGGGGCCGCTGTCGTCGCGGCCGATGGTGATGCTCGGCCTGTGGTCCTATTCGCTCTATCTCTGGCAGCAGCCCTTCTACAAATTCGTCGATGAGAGCGGCAGCGAGCCGGTGCCGATGCTGGCGGCCGTGTTCGCCTGCGCGCTCGCGAGCTATTACATCGTCGAGAAACCGGCTCGCGGCTGGCTCAACCGCAACTGGTGAGGTCAGGCCTTGCCGTTCTTTCGGGCGGCGAGGTAGCGGCGAAGCCCGGCTTCGCCGCGCGGCGTCGTCCAGCGATGGTTCCAGGGAAGGCGGGCCTGAGCAGCGGCGCCAGGAATTTGAGGATCGGCCTCTCGACCGTGACCTGCCAGACCAGATCGACATGCGTGCCGACCCCTGACGGCGACAGTTCGGCCCGCCACAGCCCGTCGAAATCGCCGAAGGTTTCTACCACAACCAGCCGGCCGGGTATGAGCTCGGCGGCCTCGATGATGAAGTTCAGCTCATAGGGCAGGGCGCCGCGCGCTCGTGCCCTGGCGCGGGCGCCGACGACACCCTTGCCCTTCTTGTCGAGCGGCTCGACCTCCTTATAGGCATCGCCCCACCAGAGCGGCAGCAACTGGGCGTCTGACAGCACGTCCCAGACTTCCTGGGGCGTGCCTTCAGGGATGTCCCAGCCTTCGTCGAAGCGGAAGACATTACTCGCCATGATGTCGCGCCCCCCAAGTCCGCGGAGCGACAATATTAGCTGCGGCTTGTTTTCCTGGCCAGCAGCGTTCGAAGCGTGCTCAGGTGGCGATCGGTTTTGCCCAATAACGCACCGACTTCTTGCCGCCATGGATCACCGCATCGCCGACCTCGGCGAAGCCGAGCGCGGCGTGGAAGGCATCGGAAGTCGGGTTGGGCGGATCGGCATTGACCTCGCAGGTGACGATCGTGTGACCGGAGCGCCGGGCCTGCTCGAACAGATCCTCATAAAGCCGGCGGGCGTGGCCGCGGCCACGCGCCGCGGCTGCGACCACCACGCGGTCGACATAGACGAAGCGCGGATAGCGCTCGCGGAACCAGAGGAAGTTCGGGCTGTCGTAATCTGCGTCCTGGTCGAAGCATAGGATGAAGGCCTCGAGCGCGCCGATGCGGCGGGTGTAGAAAGCCTCGCCGAGCAGGAAGGAAAGCCGTTCCGGCTCGAGCCAGGACAGTTCCGCCGCATGGTCGTTGTTGAGCGCGAGGATGGCGGGCTTGTCGGCGGGCGAGACGCGTTCGATCGGCAGTGCCTCCTTGGTTATCATCTTGGCTGTCAGGCTCTCGCGGCCGCGATCGTCGCCGCGACCTTGGCTTGGTCGGTCACCGTGTTGCGGTATTCGCGGTCGAGATCTGTGCCGCCCATGCCGACATTCGGGTTGCGGTAGCGCATAGCGCTGGGCACGTCCGCCAATGCCGCAAAATGCATCTCGGTCAATCCGGTCCGCTTGCGCACCTCGCCGATCGTGTCGGGCGCCAGCGCGCCGCAGCCCAGGATGATGATGCGGGAGCCAGCCTGGCGAACAAGCTCAGCCAGAAGCTCGATGCCTTCGACCGCCGTGTCGCGCTGGCCGCTGGTCAGCACGCGGCCAACCTTGCAGCGGATGAGCGCCTCGAGCGCCTCGGCCGCATCGCGCGTCATGTCGAAGGCGCGGTGGCAGGTGACGTTGAGCGGGCCGGCTGCCTCAACCAGCGCACTCATGCGCACCTCGTCGATGGCGCCATCGGCGGTCAGGCAGCCGATGACGACACCGGCAACGCCGAGCTCGCGGAGCGCCTCGACATCGGCCAGCATCGAGCGGTATTCGGCGTCGCTGTAGAGGAAATCGCCGCCGCGCGGCCGCACGATCACGTGGAAGGGGATGGTCGCGCTTTCGAGCGCGGAGCGAACCGTGCCCAGGCTCGGCGTGATGCCGCCCTCGATCAGGCTGGCGCAGAGCTCGACCCGGTCGGCGCCGGCGGCTTGCGCGGCGAGCAACCCGTCAATGCCTTCGACGCAGATTTCGATCAGAGGTTTTTGCGTGTCCGCCACTGGCTTCCATCCATGCTTCGAGAAGTTGGGCAGCCCTAGCACCGGTCGCGCCGCCGCGAAAGCCCGGAACGATCCGGCCATGTGGGATTGGTGCGCTGAGATTTGATCCAGAACAATGCCGTGCAGGGGTGATGGCCATAACAAGGCGCTATTGGATGCAGGAAAGTTGGACGTGGCGTCTTACCTAATGACCAGACACGCCTTGCTGCGCACGGTTGGTCCCGCTTGGTCCGCCGCGGCAAGAGAAGTTGTCGCTGCAAACTCGAACGGAGGTCCGATCATGGCTGGCTTCCGGCGCTGGGAAGCGCTTAGGGACTCGATCTCTTTCGACGTATCCGACAACGATCTGAAACGTATTTACGACGACATGTCAGGGATTGTGGAAGCAATGCTGGCGGTTCCCGCCGCGACCATTCAGGAATTCGCGGCACAATACATGGTCGTCTGCAGCGGCGATGAAATCGAACACCGGGAGGCTGCCTGTACGCTGCATGCTCACTCGCAAGCCATCGTGGCCACGGCACCCGTGATTGAATGACCACCAGGCGCGCCAGCGCTCTTCAAACAGTGGGTCAGTTCTGCAAGATCGTGTTCTTGGCGCCTTGCTCGACCTGGTCGATCACCAGAAGCTTCACAGGATCGGTGCCGATGTTGGTGGCCTGGTGCCATTGGCCGATCATCTCGACGATGAAGTCGCCTGATTTGTAGGTGTTGGCAACACCGGTCTCGACATTGGTCACCTTGAGAGTGCCTTGCTCGACATAGGCATAGCGGGGGAACGGGTGCTTGTGCACCGGTAAGGTCGCCCCAGGCGCGATCTGGTAGGACGAGACCTGAACCTCGACGTTCTTCTGCGGCAGCGTGATCGGCTGCCCCGACGCGGTGGTGGTCTTGGACGCCAGCGGCGTGACGACGACCGGGGTGTTCGAGCTGTCCAGCGCGTTCGCGCTGGCCGTGAAAAATGCTGCCGCCAAAAGCAGCGCCGATGCCGTGATGTTGCGCATGAGGTCCCTCCAGAGATCGCCAGCTTGGCGTGGAGGACGCTAAGGCGCAAGCTCCGGATAACAGGATAGCTAACGCTTCGCTGGCGCCTGTTTGGGCGGCCGCAGCAACAAGGCAAACGGCACAAGCACTGCCGTCGCCACGGCGCAGTAGAAGAAGACGTCGACATACGCAAGCAGCGAAGCCTGGCGGCCGATCTGCTGTCCGATCCAGCCGACGGCCTGTTGCCTGGCTTCAACCAGCGGCGATCCCTCGGCGACGAAATGGTTCGTCAGCTGGCGAAGCGTCTGCTGATAGGTGTCGCTCGATTGCGCGGTGTGGCCAACGAGCACCGACTGGTGGAACTGGGCGTTCTGGGCAATCACCGTGTTGGACAGCGACACGCCGATGCTGCCGCCGATATTGCGGGCGACATTGATCAGCGACGATGCCTGGTCGGTCTTTTGCGGCGGCAGGCCGACATAGGCGGCGGTGGAGATCGGGATGAACAGGAACGGCAGGCCGATCATCATATAGACGCGGGCATGGGCGAAGAAGCTGAAGCTGGCGTCGGGCGTCAGCGAGGTCGTGTGCCAGAGCGCGACCGCGACCACCGACATGCCCAACATGATGAGATAGCGCGGCTGAACGACGCCGGCGGCAAAGCCCGAGATCGGCATCAGCATGAGCATGGCAATGCCCCCTGGCATCATCGACAGGCCGGAAAGCGTGGCGGTGTAGTCGAAGGTCGTCTGCTGCAACTGCGGCAAAAGCTGCGTGGTGCTGAAGAGCACCGCGCCCACCGCCATCATGACCAGGAAGGACATGCCGAACTGCCGGCTGAACAGCAGGCGGATGTCGACGATCGGCTCGCGCCTTGTCCACTCCCACGGGACCAGCAGCAGGAACGACACGGTCGAGATCACGGCAAAGGTGGTGATGAAGGTCGAGGCGAACCAGTCGTTGCGCTGGCCTTCGTCGAGAAAGACTTCGAGGCAGCCGAGCGCCATCGCCACCAGGATGAAGCCAATCCAGTCGACCCTCAGCCCCTTGCTCAACCGCTCGCGGCGCTCGCGTTCGAGGATGTCGGGCTCGATCACCAGCCATTGCACGAGCGCCAGCGACATGATGCCGAACGGCACGTTGATGAAGAAGATCCAGTGCCAGGAGAAATTGTCGGTCAGCCAGCCGCCGATTGTCGGTCCGACCGTCGGCGCGACGATGACCGCAATGCCGTAGAGCGCAAAGGCCTGAGATCGCTTCTCCGGCGGAAAAGTATCGGCCAGGATCGATTGCTCGCTCGGCGCCATGCCGCCGCCGCCGAGCCCCTGCAGGATGCGGAAGGCGATCAGCGTCGGCAAGTTGGGCGCCAGCCCGCAGAGCAGCGATGCAAATGTGAAGGTCGCGACGCAGATCATGTAATAGCGCTTGCGGCCGACGACGCTGGTCAGCCAGCCGCTGACCGGGATGATGACGGAGTTGGCGACGAGATAAGTGGTGATCACCCATGTGCTCTCGTCCATGCCGGCGGCAAGGCTGCCGGCGATGTTGCGCAGCGCGACATTGGCGATCGAGGTGTCGAGCACCAGCATGAAGGTCGCGATCGAGACGACGATCGCGATTAGCCAGGGGTTGCGCCCGCCGGCGGCGGAACGGCTTTCGTTGCCCTGGACTGTCGCGGCATCGCTCATCTGACCTTGACCGTCGGAACCACCGACATGCCGGGGCCGAGATAGACGCCGGGCGGCTGATCGAACACGATCTTGACCGGCACGCGCTGCACCACCTTGACGAAATTGCCGGTGGCGTTTTCGGCAGGGAGCAGGCTGAATGCCGTGCCGCTGCCGGCCTGGACGCTGTCGACCCGGCCATGGAAGGTCTTTTCGGGATAGGCGTCGATGGCGATGTCGACGGGTTGGCCCGGCCGCATCAGGTCGAGCTGTGTTTCCTTGAAATTGGCCTTCACCCAGACGTCGTTGGGCACGAACATCATCAGCACCTGGCCGGGCTGCGCATAGGTGCCTTTCGCCGCAGTGATGCTGGTGGCATGGCCGGCGACGGGCGCCGTGATGGTCGTGCGGGTGAGGGTGGTCCTGGCCTGGTTCTCGGCGGCCTCCGCCTGCCGAAGCTTGGCCTCGGCGCTCTTGCCTTGAGCCTGCAGAACCGCCACCTGACTTTTCGCCGCCTCGGCATTGGCGTTGGCGGCGTCCAGGGCCGCCTGGTCCTGGCGCAAGGTCGAAGCGGCTTGCTGTGCCTGCTGCTGCGTCGCCGTGCCCTTGGCCAGGAGCTCGCGGTTGCGCTGGTCCTCGGACTTGGCGAATTCGAGCGCCGCCTGCGCCTGCGCCACCTGCTTGCCGGCGGCATCGATCTTGGCGTTCTGCGCCTGGGTCTGCGCCTGCACATTGGCGATCTCGGCCCGCGCCGCCGCCACGCCGGCTTCCGCCTGTTTGAGAGAGGCCTGATAATCGCTGTCGTCGATGCGCAGAAGCACCGCGCCGGCCTCGACCGGCTGGTTGTCGGTGACGGCGACATCGGTGATGCGCCCGGCAATTTCCGCGCCGACCGTCACCGTGCGGGCGTCGATGAAGGCGTCGTCGGTCCATTCATAGTGGCGCGCGTTGAGCCACCAGATGACCGCGGCCGCGATCACCAGCAGGATAAGGATGGCGAAGATCTCCGCTATGTAGGGATGGCGTCTGATGAGGCCAGGCTTGTTGCTGTGCGAGGGGATTTTGTTCGCCTGCGGGTCTTCGGCGCGATGATCTTCGGCACGCTTGTCTTCGACGCGCTTATCATCGTCCGGCGGGCTCTGCTGCCGATCTGACCGGGGCGGAGCGCGCGTTTTCTCGGCGGGAGCGATTTCGCGCTCTTTTCTTTCAGTTTTGGCGTCCAAGGCAAACGGGTCCCAGATATCGTTGGCCCCCTCGCAGAAGGGTCAACGAGCGTTTTCCGCAAAGGTTCCTGCGGCCGGGGACCGGCCCGATCGTCAGCCCGCCATCCAGCCGCCGTCCACCATCAGGTTGATTCCGGTGACGTAGCTCGCCATGTCGCTGGCGAGAAACAGCGCCGCGCCCGCCACGTCGCTTGGTTGCCCGAGCCTTGGCCAGGGCGTGCGGCGGCGCGAATAGTCGAGCGCGTCCGGATCGTTGGCGACGCCCGGCTTGCCGGTGATGATCTTGCCCGGCGCGATAGCGTTGCAGACGATCAAATCGTCCGCGTGATCGACCGCGATCTGGCGCGTCATCTGGACGATGCCGCCCTTGCTCACGGAATAGGGCAGGTCACCGGGGCAGGCGATCATGCCGTGCTGCGAGGAGATGTTGATGATGCGCCCGCGCACCTCGTTGACCGGCGCCTGGGTCTGCATCTGCGTGACGGCGCGCTTGTTGCAGTAGAAGAAGCCCGTCAAATTGACGCCGATAACGCGGCTCCATTGTTCCGGCGTGGTCTCGACCAGATTGGTGCTGGTGTAGATCGCGGCATTGTTCACCATCACGTCCAGCCGACCGAAGCGATCGACGGTTGCGCCGACAAGCGCGTCGACGGCATTCCAGTCCGAGATGTCGGTCTTCATGTAGCCGGTATTGCCGCCGGCGGAGCGGATCAACTCGACTGTGCTCTCTCCGCCCTCGATCGGCTGCTCTACTGTGTCGGCGACGACGACGTTGGCGCCTTCGGCGGCGAATTTGAGCGCAATGGCGCGGCCGATGCCGGAGCTCGCCCCGGTAACGATAGCCGTTTTGTTGGCAAGCAGGGCCATGGTGTTCAGCTCTCCCGGGTGACGATCTTCCCTTGCGCCGGACCGACCAGCCGCCCGTCGCGCACGATCTCGCGGCCGCGCAGGAAGACGCTGGTCAGCCGCGCTTTGACGGTCCAGCCGTCGAAAGGCGTATAGCCCGCCCGCGAGACCTGCTCGGCATCGGCGACGGTGCTGGATCGGCGCGGATCGAGGATGAGCAAATCGGCATCGTATCCGGTTTCGATGCGCCCTTTGCGTCGGCCGAGGCCGAAGCGTTCGGCTGGATTGCGCGAGCACATGCGCACCAGATCGGGCAGGGCGATGATCCCTTCGTCGACCAGCCTCAGCATGGTCGCAAGCAGCGTCTGCAGTCCCGGCATGCCGCCCGGGATGTCGGCGAAAGCAGCATAGGTCGCCGCCTTCTCGGCAGGAGCGTGCGGGGCATGATCGGTGGCGACGATGTCGATCAGCCCGGCACCCAGCGCGGCGCGCAGCGCATCGACGTCATGCGACGAGCGTAAGGGTGGTGAAGCCTTTAGATTGGGGCCTTGCGTTTCGTAATCCTGCGCCGTGAAGAACAGATTTTGCGGCGTGGTCTCGACGCTGGCATCGGCCATCCCGCGCAGCCGGCTCCAGGTCTGGACGCCCAGTTCGGAGTTGATCTGGCGGACATGGATCCTTGCCTCGACCGAGGCGGCGGCGACAAGGGCGCGAGCGATGCCGTTGGCTTCCGCGAGCGGCGGCCGACTGTCCAGGAAGGCGGCGATGGTGCCCGAGCCGTCGCGCGCGGAGCTGCCGGCCAGGATCGACTGATCGCCCGGCGAGATGCCGACCAGCGTATCGGCGCCGGCGAACGCTTTCAGCGCCTCGGCGACGCTGTCGAGCGTTGCGAACAGGAATCCGTCCGGCACGTCGGCGGTGAACAGCTCGAACGAGACAGGCGCGTGGTCGAGCAGGCGAGGGATGAGCGACAAGTCGCGGCTGACCACGGCCTGCAGGCCGACATCGGCGTGGATGCGGTTTGAGGCCATCGCCATCTTGTCAGCGAGTTGCTCGGAGGTGGCCGTCCATGGCTCATCGGTCGGCATGTCGAGCAAGGTGGTCACGCCACCGAGTGCTGCCGCATGCGTGCCCGAGGAAAAATCCTCCTTATGCGTCAGCCCAGGCTCGCGCAAATGCGCATGCGCATCCACGAGACCGGGCAGCAGGAAACAGCCGGAAGCGTCGATGATCGTCCCGGCTTCGGCGGCTTCGCCTGGCGCGACGACTGCCGCGACCTTGCCCGCGGCAATGCCGATATCGCCGCGGCTTACGCCGTCGGCATTCACAAGCGTTCCACCGCGGATCACCGTATCGAACATCGCTCAGCCGCGCTGTTCGAGGCGAGTATGATTGGCGTGCCAGAAGCGGGCGATGTCCTCGCGCCGCATGAAGGCGGCGCCGTCGCTTTGCTGGACATGCTCGATGACCTCGCGCAGGCCCGAGGCGCGGTTCGGCTGGCCCGTCCAGCGGGCGTGGATGCCGATGGTCAGCATGCGGCCGCCGGTCTCGTCGGCTTCGGAGAGCATATAGTCGATGGCCGATCGGCAATCCTCGGCGAAATCGCGCGGATTGCTGTAGCCGGGCGCGACCAGATAGCGGCTGTCGTTGAGCGCCTTGGAATAGGGGACGACCAGGATTTCCGTGCCCCGGTGGTCAAGGAAATAGGGCAAGTCGTCGTTACAGGGATCGGAGTGGTAAAGGAAGCCGCCTTCCTCGACCAGTAGGTCGCGGGTGTTGACGCTGGGCAGCGAGCGGCAGTTCCAGCCGAGCGGGCGCTTGCCCAGCAGCTTCTCGTAAAGCGCGATCGCCTCATGCAGGTGGCGCTCTTCCTCAGCTCGCTCCATCGCCGTGTAGTCGATCCAGCGCAGGCCATGGCCCATTAGGTCATGCCTGCGCGCCTTCATCCACTCGACCAAGGGCGGGTTGCGCTCCAGCGCCACGGCGCAGGCGGAAAAGGTGACCGGAATGTCATAGCGGTCGAATAGCCTGGCCAGGCGCCAGACGCCGGCACGGCTGCCATATTCGTAATGCGTCTCGGTGCCGAGGTCGCGCACCGGCATGCTGCCGGTGAGATTGTATTCGCCCCAATTGTCGTTGCGGTCATCCTCCAGCCAGTTGTATTCCGACCCTTCCTCGTAATTGAGCACGAGGTTGACGGCGAGCTTGACGCCGCCGGGCCAGGTGACCAAGGGCGGGTGCGGGCCGTAGCCGACAAAGTCGCGCGGCTGCCGTGCTTGCTGCGGATCGGTCGACATCGGCTGGTCTCCTCTGATCTCGTTGGCTCAGTTCTCGTTGGCGGCAATCCAGTCCATGTAGGCGTGGAAAGCTTCCTTGCCGGGGCGCGGCCGCCATGCTGTGTCGCGCATGATGCGGGCGATGTCATAGGCGCCCCACATGCCGCCTTTCAGCGTTACGTCCTGGACGATATTGGCGTCGTCTCCAGCCGTCACCTCGGCCTTCAACCCCGGCACGCGCTCCCCTGCCCAGCCGATGATCTCGCCGATGGTCTGGCTGGAGCCGGAGCCGATATTGTAGTGGCGGTAGTTGAGGCGCTGAGCATCGATGAGCGCCAGGATCGCGGCGGCAACGTCGGTCGAGGTCACATAATCGCCGACCGGCTCCAGGCTGTTCGGCCTGATTGTCTCGCCGGCCAAAGCCATATGCGCGACGCGGTTCGGAACATGGCGAAAGTTGCGGCTCTCCGTGGCGCGGTCCATTGGACCGTAGACGGAAGCAAGCCGCACCGAAACCGCCGACAGGCCGAACAGGTCGGCATAGCGGTTGGTAACCATCTCGGAGGCGAATTTCGAGATGCCGTAGAGCGTCAGCGGCGCGACATAGCCGTCTTCCGGCAGCGGTTCCCCGCTCCAGTCGGGGCCGTTGTGGCGGTAGACGGAACCGGAGCTGACATAGATGAAGCGCTTCAGGTCGGAATTCGTGCGCGCCCAGTCCAGCATGCGCACAGTGCCCATCAGGTTGACGTCGACAATGCGAGCCGGGTCTTCGGCCTCCGGCTGGCGCTTGGCCTCCGAGGCGCTGCCGCGCGAGATCGGCGTGATCGTCGCGCCATGCACGATTGCAGTGATGCCTTGCCTGTCGAGCGTCGCCGACCAGGCTTTCGGGTCAAGAATGTCGGCGGAAATCACCGTCAGCCGGTCGCGTACCGTAGCGAAATGCTTTTCGGCCGCCGCGTCGAGGCCGGAGCGGTCCAGGATCACGGCGCGTGCTTGCGGGTCGCGGTCCAGCCAGGCGCGCGCGACCACGCTCATGACGAAGCCGGTGCCGCCGGTGACGAGCAGGGTCATGGGAACTCCTTTGAAAACACGGGTTCAGCGCGTCGCATAGCCGCCGTCCACGAGCATGTCGGATCCGGTGACGAAGGACGCGTCGGAAGAAAGCAGGAAAGCCGCCGCCGCGGCGATCTCGTCCGGCTCGGCGATGCGGCCGAGCAGATGGGCAGGCCCGAGGCCGGCATTGGCCGCCTCGAAATCGGCGAACCGGCGCAGCAGGCGCGTCGTCGCGACCGCGCCGGGCGACAGGCTGTTGACGCGGATGTTATCGGCGGCGTGGTCGACGGCCATCGCCTTGGCGAGATGGATCAGGCCGGCCTTGGCGGCGCAATAGGCGACGGCGCGGGTGGTGGCGACACGGCCGAATTGCGAGCCGATGAAGACGATCGAACCGCCGCCGCTCGCCACGATCAGCGGCACGGCGAACTTGCTCATCAGGAAAGCGCCGGTCAGGCCGACATCGATCTCGTGCCGCCAGGCGCTTTCGTCGAGATCGACAACGGTGGCGCTGGTCGACGGCGCCGCGGCGTTGTGCACCAGCCCGTCGAGCCGGCCGTATTTTTTCTGCGCGAAGTCGACGGCCGATTTGGCGGCGTCGATGTTCGTCACGTCGCACTGGCAAGCGGCGGCGGCAGGCCCGAGCGCTTCGGCAAGCTTTGTCACGGGAGCGAGATCATAATCGGCGCAGATGATATTCGCGCCTTCAGCTATGCAGCGGCGCGCGATTGCCGCTCCGATGCCGCTCGCGGCGCCGGCTATCAGGATGACACTGTCTTGCAGGAGTTTTTTAATTGGATCCGTCATCAGACCTGCTCCTCTATGGCCTGCAGGGCCGCCATGGTGACTGGACGGCGCAACAGATTGTAGCAGGCTGCGAGCGTCACCAGCACGGCGCCGCCGCCCAGCAGCAAAAACATGGCCGGCGCGCCCATATGCTGCATCAGGCCGGCGGAAATGCCGGGCGTCGCCACATTGCCGATCGAATAGAGCAGGAGCAGCGTGCCGGAAGCGCCGACCATGTGCCGGCTGTGCAATTGCGAGGCGCCGAACGCCATCGCCACCGGATAGACGGTGAGCGCCGTGCAGCCATAGACGAAGAACAGCACGAAGAGCAGCGGCACCGAAGAATTGCCGAGCCAGGCAATCGCGGCGCAGAGAGTCACGGACAGTATGCCCTGGATAAGCAGTATGATGCGCCGTTCGAACCGATCCGACAGCCAACCGACCGGGGTCTGCGCCAACATGCCGGCGATGCTGATGGTGGTGACCAGCCCGACCGTCGTTGCCGCCGACAGCCCGATCTGGGTTCCGTAGATCGGCGTTAGCACGAAGATGTTCATGTTGGTGATGCCGCCCTGGAAGATGGCGACGACCGTCACCGGCGCCAGCCGGAACAGCGCCAGCGGGCCAAGCCGCTTGACCGGTCTCGCTGAACCCGTGGGGTCAGGATCGGCAGGTGAGGCGGGCAGTGCCGGCCAACGTCCGCCGACGAATTTAGAGACCAGCGCCAGAAGCACCGTTGCGGCCGCGACCATGAACAGATGCGGCGATTGCGGGCCGACCAAGCCGACAAGGAGCTGGCCGAGCAGCACCGCGATCGCCGTGGTCAGCATGTAGACCGAGAACAAGGCGCCGCGATTGTGCTGCTCGGCATAGAGGTTGATCCAGCTTTCGCAGACGACGAAGAGCGATGCCATCGCCATGCCGCCGAGCAAGCGGAAGCAGATCCAGCTCGGCAGGAAATCGGTGAACACGAAGCCGGACGCCGCCAGCAACGCCAGCACCAGGATCATCACGAAGGTGGGCTCATGGCCGTACTGCCCAACGGCGGGGCGAGTGACCAGGCATCCGATGAGGAAACCCACCGGATAGGCGGTCAGCACGATCTGCACGACCTGGGGAGAAATTCCGGGCTTGCCGAGATGCAGAGACACGGCGGTGGTCAGCATGGCGCTGCCGATGCAAGCGAGGCAGACGCCGGCCATGATCGGCAGCATGGCACGGGACCGCTCTGCATTTTGCCAGAGCCGCGTCGCGGATTGAGCGATCGACCTCATGGATGCGGCTGCAGTGGCTCCCCTGGCGTGACCGTTGACCGACGGCAGCCCGAGCAGAAGCTACACTTTGCCGTGGTTGCCACAAACGAAGATTGGCGCGGCTATGGCTAAAATTTTTTTGGCCATCGCTGTGAAGGAAAGCGGCATCTCGGCTTTGCTGCGGGCTTTACAGTGGTTTTGCACCCTCCTTACCATAGGCAAAGCCAGAATCCGAGAAACAGCGGAAGGGAACGATATGACGATCGAACGCCTGGAAAACGGACAGCGCTTCTGCCGGGTGCTGCGCTACAACGGCACCGTCTATGTGGCCGGCCTGACGGCGGACGATCTTTCCAGCGACACCACCAGCCAGACCAGGCAGATCCTTGCCAAGATCGATGCGCTTCTCGCCAAGGCCGGCAGCGACAAGTCGAAGCTCTTGAGCGCCCAGATTTGGCTCCGCGACATCGCCGATTTCGAGTTGATGAATGCCGCCTGGGACGCCTGGATCGACAGGAGCGCCATGCCGGTGCGCGCCACGGTGGAAGCGCGGCTTGCCGGCGACCGGTATCGTGTCGAGATCATGGTGACGGCGGCCGTCGGCTGAGCGGACCGGTGAGGGTGCGCCAATGCATGAGCTGGTGATCAAGGGCGGGCGCGTGGCGCTCGACGATGGCTGGGCCGAGTGCGACATCGGCGTTGACGACGGCCGTATCGCCGCGATTGACAAGGGCCTATCCGGCCAGAAGTCCATCGACGCCGGCGGCCGCTGGGTGATGCCCGGCGGCATCGATACGCATTGCCATCTCGACCAACCCGTCTGGGGCGGCGCCGGCAATGCCGACGATTTTGAATCCGGCACGATCTCCGCGGCGTTCGGCGGCACGACCTGCATCGTGCCGTTCGGCATGCCCGGACAGGATATGACAACGATCGGTGCCATCGATCGCGCGCTGGAGCGCGCGGCGGGACGCGCCGTGATCGACTACGGGCTGCATGCCGTGGTGACCATGGGCACCGGCGCCGATGTCGAGGCCCAGCTTGACGCGCTTGCCGGGCGCGGTATCGCCTCGGTCAAGCTGTTCATGACCTATCAGGGTTTTGCCGTCGACGACGATCTGTTCTTCAAGGTTCTCGATACGGCGCGGCGGCTGGGCTGGATCGTCATGGTCCATGCCGAGAACGACGGCGCGATTCGCCGCACGCGACAGCGGCTCATCGATCTCGGTCGCACCGATATCCGCTTCCATGTCGTCGCCCACAGCGAGACGATGGAGCGAGAGGCGACGCACCGCGCTTTGGCCTTCGCCGAGATGACCGGCGCGCGCATGACCATCGTGCACGTGTCGTCCTGGCAGTCGGCAGAAGAGGTGGCGCGGGCGAAGGCGCGCGGCGTCGACGCGATCGCCGAGACCTGTCCGCAATATCTGTTCCTCGGGGCCGCCGATCTCGATCGCCCGGCGGTCGACGCGGCGCGCTTCGTCTTCTCGCCGCCGCCGCGCTCGCCGCGCAGCCATCAGCATCTGTGGCGCGAACTGATCGAGGGCGGCATCGACCTCTGGTCGTCCGACCATTCGCCCTACTACTTCGCCGACAAGATCGGCCGCTCCGAGACGCCAGGCTTCACCACGACGCTGAGCGGCATTCCCGGGATCGAGACGCGCCTGCCGCTGCTGTTTTCGGACGGGCTGCTCACCGGTCGACTGACGCTCGACCGCTATCTCGACCTCACTTCACGCAATGCCGCCTCGACCTATGGTTTCGCCGATCGCAAGGGCCGCATCGCCATCGGGCTCGATGCGGATCTTGCCCTGTGGGATCCAACAGCGCGCTGGACGCTGGGGCACGAGGTGCTTCATTCGCGCGTCGACTTCACGCCCTATGAAGGCAGGGTCGTCACGGGCAAGCCGACCACCGTCCTGGTGCGCGGTGTGCCTGTGGTCGCGGATGGCAAACTGCAGGCCGAACCAGGCTTCGGTCGCTTCGTGGCACGCAACGCCGCAGATCCCGAGCTCTTGGGAAAACCAGTCGAGGATTGGACACCATGGCTCGATGCCTGACCATCGCCGTTTGCCAAACCGGACCGATCCAGCGCAGCGCCCCGCGGGCCGAGAGGGTCGGGCGCCTGGTGCATCTGCTGGAAAAGGCAGCGGCTTCCGGCGCCGAGATCGCGGTGTTTCCGGAGATGGCGCTCACCACTTTCTTCCCGCGCTGGCGCATCGACGACCAGGCCGAGATAGACGCCTTCTTCGAAGCCTCGATGCCGGGGCCGGAAACGCAGCGGCTCTATGATGCCGCCGCGCGCCTGAAAGTCGGCTTCGCGCTAGGCTATTGCGAGCTAACGCAGGAAGAGGGCCGCACGCGCCATTTCAACACCATGGACCTGGTCGGGCCGGACGGCGCCTTCATCGGCCGCTATCGCAAGATGCATGTGCCGGGGTCGAGCGAGCCGGAAGCGGGCACCACCACGCATCTCGAACGACGTTACTTTGAACCCGGCAATCTCGGCTTTCCGGTCTACGACTATCGCGGCGTTCGTGTCGGCCTCGCCATCTGCAACGACCGCCGCTGGCCCGAAACCTATCGCATGCTCTGCCTCAACGGCGCGGAGGTGGCGCTGCTCGGCTACAACACGCCGCTGCTGCTCGACGAGGCGCCGGCGCTGGCGCATCTACGCATGTTCCACAATCACCTGCCGATGCAGGCCGGCGCCTATCAGAACACGCTCTGGATCGGCGCCGCCGCCAAGGCCGGGCTGGAAGATGGCCAGGCGCTGATTGGCGGCTCCTGCATCATCGCGCCGACCGGCGAGATGGCCGCGCAGGCGATGTCGCTCGACGACGAGGTCATCGTGCACCGTGCAGATCTCGATCTGATCGAGACGTGCCGGAAAGTGAACTTCAACTTCGCGCTCTACCGCCGTCCGGACCAGTACAAGCGCATCTCGGATCCGGTCTGAGACAGCGAATGGGCCTGATCGAGACCAGATGCAGCCAGGACACGGCACCGCTCACGGCCTCCCCGCTGACGCTTGGCGAGATCGTCGAGAACGGTCTTTGCATCGGCTGCGGCCTCTGCCGCTCGATCGCCGGCCCCGCCGGCGTCGAGATGGTGATGACACCGGAAGGGCGCGAGCGGCCGGTGGCGTTGCGGGCATTGGACAAGCCGACACTGGCGAAGATCAACGCCGTTTGCCCGGGAACGCGCATCGCCGGTCCGCCACCGGCGCAGATGAATGAAGCCACATTGACGGACACGGTCTGGGGACCGGTCGAGCGGCTTGTGCTCGGTTCCGCCGCAGATCCCACGGTCCGGTTTGTCGGCTCCGGCGGTGGGACACTGACAGCGCTTGGCCAGTTCCTGCTCAACTCGGGACGCGCAAAATTCGTGCTGCATGTCGCCGCGTCGCGCTCCATGCCGATGCGAACGGAACGCAAGCCGAGCTTCGACGCCGCCTCGGTGCTCGAAGGCGCCGGCTCGCGCTACGGGCCTGCGGCGACGTTGGTCGATTTCAACGACATCCTCGATCGCGGCGAGCCATTCGCGCTGATCGCCAAGCCCTGCGATATCACCGCGGTGCGCAACCTGGCGCGGCTCGATCCGCGCGTTGACGAGCACATGCGCTATGCGCTCGCCTTCGTCTGCGGCGGCGCCTCGGACCTGACCAAGTCTGAGCAGGTGCTGCAGCGTTTTGGCCTTCGCGAGGACGAGCTTGCTCTCTTCCGCTACCGAGGTCACGGCAACCCGGGCCCCAACCGCATCGAAACCAAAGACGGCCGCGCCTTCGAGATCAGCTACCGGCAGCTCTGGGAAGACGAGGACAAATGGATGATCCAGCCGCGCTGCAAGATCTGTCCCGATGCGATCGGGCAGGTGGCGGATATCGCGGTGTCGGATGCCTGGCTGAATGGCGGGCCGGCTATAGAGGATGAACCGCTCAACGGCATCATCGTGCGGACAAAGCGCGGGCTGGAGCTGTTCGACGCGGCCGTCAAGGCCGGCGTGCTGCAGATCAAGCGCGAGAGCGGGATCGCCGAGATCAGCGAATTGCAGTCGCATCAGGTGCGCAAGCGGCGCGCCGTCTGGGCGCGGCTGACGGGCATGGCAATCGCCGGCAAGCCGGTGCCTTTTGTCAGCGACCTCGCGTTGCGCGACTGCGCCTTGCAGAATTCGCTGGACGAGAATCTGGCCGAAGGGCGGGGCGCCCGCGATCGTGCGCGCCGCGGCCGCCTTGGCGAGCCGCCTGCGATGCCGCGCTGAGCAGTTTAGGGGTTCGATGAGCGAGCAGACCGAAATCATCATCATCGGCGGCGGCATGGCCGGCGCCGGCGCCGCGTACGAGATTTCGCGCGACAGGAAGGTCGTGCTGCTCGAGCGTGAGAGCCATTGCGGCTATCACACCACGGGACGCTCTGCCGCGAGCTTCACCGAGAATTACGGCAACGGCGTCATCCGCCGCATCGTGCTGGCCAGCCGCGCCTTCCTGACTGAGCCGCCTGCGGGTTTCAGCGATTATCCGCTGCTCAGCAAGCGCGGCATGATCACAGTGGCACGCGCCGACCAGCTCGACCTGTTGCGTGAGGATCTGGCGGCGGCGCAGGCGCTCGTTCCCTCGATCGTTGCGATGACGCCGGACGAGGCGATCGCGCGCGTGCCGGTGCTGCGCCGGGACTATCTCGCCGGCGCTTACATCGAACCGCATTCGATGGATATCGACGTCAACGGCTTGCACCAGGGTTTTCTACGCGGCGCGCGGGCGCGGGGCGCGCGTATCGTCATCAAGGCCGGGGTCAAGGGCATCGGTCGGCAAGGCGGACAATGGCGGGTCGAAACGGAAGCGGGACCCATCCTTGCGCCGCTGATCGTCAATGCCGCCGGCGCCTGGGGTGACGAGATCGCGGCGATGGCGGGCGTGCGTCCGGTCGGGCTGCAGCCGAAGCGCCGCACCGCCTTCAACATTCCCGCACCGGTTGGCCTCGACATCACCGATTGGCCGCTGGTCAACGATATCGGCGCGGAATTCTATTTCAAGCCGGACGCCGGACAGCTGTTCGTCTCGCCGGCCGATGCCACGCCGTCGGCGCCGATGGACGCCTTTGCCGAAGATATCGATGTCGCGATCGGCGCCGAGCGCCTCGAACGGGCAACGACGATCGAGGTGCAGCGCGTGTCGCGTTCCTGGGCGGGCCTGCGGACATTCGTTTCCGACGGCTCGCCGGTGGTCGGGCCGGATGACGAGTTTCCGGACTTTGTCTGGCTGGTCGGGCAGGGCGGTTACGGCATCAAGACCTCGCCGGCGCTGTCGCGCGTCTGCGCCAGCCTGATCGCCGGCGGCGGCCTGCCGGACTATGTCGCCAGACAGGGCGTGTCGCTGGACGATCTTACACCGCACCGTCTGCGCAATGTCACGCCCGAAGCCAGCAAGGTTGCTTCATGAATAGCGCCGTCCTGACGGCCGGAGGCGCACTGGCGGAGCGCATACTGAATGTGCTCGCTGAAGCCACGGCCGACACGCCTGGCGTCAGGCGCATCGCCTACGGGCCGGGCGAGCGCTTCGCCCACAACCTCGTGCGTGAGGAGGCGCAGAAGCTCGGCGCGGCTGCGCGCACCGATGCCGCCGGCAATCTCTATTTGACGCTCAGTGGCCGCGATCCGGACCCGCCGGCTTTGGTCATCGGTTCGCACCTTGACAGTGTGGCGCATGGCGGCAATTTCGACGGCGCCGCCGGCGTTGTGGCGGGCCTTGCCCTGATGGCGGAACTGATGGCTCAAGGCGTCCGATTGCACCGTGATCTCATCGTGTTGGCCACGCGCGCCGAGGAAGCCGTCTGGTTTCCGCTATCCTATCCGGGCAGCCAGGCGGCTCTTGGCTTGCTCGATCCGGAGGCGCTTGAAGCAAAACGATCCGACAGCGGCCGCACGCTGGCCGAACACATGCGCGAGGAGGGGTTCGAACCTGATGCCGTACGACGTGGCGTGCCGGGCATCGATGCCGGCCGGATCACGGCCTTTGTCGAAGTGCATATCGAGCAGGGACCGCGGCTCGTCGCAGCTGGCGCGCCGGTCGGCATCGTCACCGGGATTGCCGGCGGATTCCGCTATGTTGGCGCTAAATGCCTTGGCGCCTACGCCCATTCCGGCGCCGAGCCGCGCTTCGCCCGGCATGATGCCGTGCTTGGCTTTGCCGATCTGGTCGCCGCGCTTGAGATCGAATGGGACGCGCTCGAACGCGAAGGGCATGAGGCGACGATCACCTTCGGCCGTGTGCAATCCGATCCGACACAGCATGGGGGCAGCCGGGTTCTGGGCGAGCTCGGCTTCACGCTGGATGTGCGCAGCGCCGAAGCGACGGTTCTCGAACGTGTCGAGGCGCGGCTTCGGACTATTCTCGCTGAAGTCAGCGCTAGGCGAGGCGTGGCGTTCGAGCTTGGGCCGCGTTTCACTTGGGAGCCGGCGACCATGTCGCCGGCGCTGATGGCGGGCCTGGATCGTGCCGCCATCGAGCTGCGAATAAACGCGCCGCATGTGCCGAGCGGAGCCGGGCACGACGCGGCGACCTTCGCCGGCGCCGGCATTCCGACCGCGATGCTCTTCGTGCGCAACGAGAACGGCAGCCACAACCCGAACGAGGCGATGGAGATCGCCGACCTCGATCAGGCGATCCGGCTGCTTCTGCGTTTCGTTATCGATTTCGACAATCCGTTGGATCAGCCATGAACCTTGCGAAGACCGCCTTGCTCGTCATCGACCTGCAGAATGAATACCGTCCTGGCGCGGCTTGGCCGGTCGTCGGCTACGACGCTGTGCTCGCCAACACAGCTGCGCTGATCGGAGCCGCCCGGGCGGCGGGTGTGTCCGTCATCCATGCGCAGGCCTGGGTGAAGCCGGAGGAACGCGACGGCTATGCCCGACAGGAAGAGATCCTAACCGAGGAATTCCGCTCCGCGGTGGCGGGTAGCAACGGCGCCGAAATCTGCACCGAGGTGGCGGCACTGCCCGGCGACATCGTCGTCCAAAAACACTGGCCGAGCGCTTTTCGCGGCACCGACCTTGCGCAGCGGCTCGCCGCGCTTGGCACCGAGAACCTCGTGGTTGCCGGCGTGCTCACTGACAGCTGCGTGACCGCGAGCGTCTTCGATGCAGTCTACGAGGGGTTTCGAGTCTGGCTGGTCAAGGACGCCTGCGGCAGCATGACGGAAGCCATGCATCGCACCGGCATGCTCGACATGGCGAACCGGCTCTACGGCGGTGGTATCCTGCGCCAAACGGAGGCGCTGAAGGCGCTGGCTGGCCAGCCCTTCGACGGCTGGCCTTGCACGCGGCCGGTGGAGTTCGCCTACACGCTGGCGAGCGTCGACCGGATCTACGAGGCGCTGTGATCGGCGCCGCAGTCGCATGCGCCTCTGACGATCGGCTTTGAAGGATGCTCTAAGCTTCCGGATTGGTCGCGATCTCCTCGCGGCGGCGCGCGACATAGGCGTCGAGCTCCTCGCGAATTGCGGGGTCCATCACCGGCTCCTCGTAATCGTGCAGCGCCTGCTGCCACAGCTCGGTCGCACGCTCCAGCGCGTCCTTGCCGCCGGCTTCCTGCCAGGCGCCGTAATTCTGCCAGTTGGAGAGCGTCGGCTGGTAGAAGGCCGTGGTGTAGCGCGACATGGTGTGCTCGGCGCCGAAGAAATGGCCGCCGGCCGGCACCGACTTGATGGCCTCGAAGCCTAGGTCGTCCTCCTGGAACGGCAGCGGCCGCAGGAACTCCATCATGTTCTGCAGGATCTCGACGTCGAGCACGAGCTTTTCGTAGGACGCCGTCAGCCCGCCCTCCAGCCAGCCGGCCGCGTGGTAGATCAGGTTGGCGCCGCCAAGCACCGCGCCCCATGTCGCCATCTCGGTCTCATAGGCCGCCTGCAGGTCGACGACATTGGAGGCGTTCGCGTTGGAGGTGCGGTAGGGAAGGTTGTAGCGCCGCGCCAACTGCCCGGCGATGATGTTGGCCTTGGCGTTCTCCGGCGTGCCGAAGGCCGGCGCGCCCGACTTCATGTCGACATTGGAGGTGAAGGCGCCATACATCACCGGCGTGCCGGGGTTGACGAGCTGTGTCAGCGTCACGCCGAACAGCGCCTCGGCATTCTGCTGGCAGAGCGCTGCTGCAAGCGTCACCGGTGTCATCGCGCCCATCAGTGTGAAGGGCGTGACGGTCACCGGCTGGCCATGCTCGGCCATGGCGATCAGGCCTTCGGCCATCGCGTCGTCGAAGAGGCGCGGCGAGTTGATCGAGATGATCGTGGTCACGCCCGGCGAAGCGCGCATCTCCTCGACCGAGATGCCGCGCGCGATCGCCATCATGTTGATGCCGTCCATCGCCCTCGCGCGGCCAATCGCGGTGCAGTGGAAGGAGAGATCGCTCAGCGTCAGATTGGCGTGATAGGTGTCGAGATGGCGCGGATTGGCCGGCAATTCGATCGGCGCCACCACCTGGTTGCCGATGATGTGAATGGCGTTGAAGTGATGCGCCAGCCGGATGAAGTTCTGATAGTCGGGCAGGTTGCCCGGACGGCGGCCATTGATGCGGTCATGCACGTTGGGCGGACCGGCGACCAGACCAAAAACCAGCGAGTTGCCGCCGAAATGGAGCTGCTTGTCGGGGTTGCGGCTGGTCAGCGTGAAAGAGGAGGGAACGTTGCCCAGGGCTTCGGTGACGATGCTTTCATCGACGCGGATCGTGTTGCTGTCGCGGTCGACAATGGCGCCGGCCTTCGCGAAGAGGTCCGTCACCTTTTCACTCATGACGCGGATGCCGAGCTCCGACAGAATGCGCATCGATGTCTTGTGCAACTGCTCCATGCGCTCCTCGTCGAGAAGCTGCATGGGCGGGTAGGGATTTTTCACGCTCTGCCACGGCAGTTGGGCGATGCCGCCGCCGCTGCGTCCGAGCTTCGATCGGCGACCACCGCCGCGCCTGTCCTGTGACATCGGACTACTCCCTCCCGATCCTCTTTTTTCGCAATTCCGGACGGAAAACCGCTCACACTTTTCCTGGAATTGCTTTCAATAGCCGCGTTCCGGATTGACCACATTCTCCAGCGGCTCGCCTTTGCGGTAGCGCGCCAGATTGTCGGCGAACATGCGCACCGACTTGATGTCCCAGCCGTCATAGACCGCCGCGCAATGCGGCGTGACGACGACGTTGTCGTAGCTCCAGAGCGGATGCTCCGCAGGCAGCGGCTCGGTCGTGAAGACGTCGAGCGCCGCGCCCTTGATCCGCTTGTTGTCGAGCGCGCTCAGCAGGGCGGCCTCCTCGACGACACCGCCGCGCGAAATGTCGATCAGCACGGCGGTCGGCTTCATCGTGGCGAAGGCCGCCTCGCCGATCAGGCCTCGCGTAGTGGGTAGCAGAGGCACGCAGCAGACGATGAAATCGGCGCGGCCGATCAGTGCCAGCAGCGCATCGGGACCATGTACCTCATCGAGCGACGGCATCGGTTTCGGTCGCGCGCGGATACCCAGGGTGCGCATGCCCATCGCCTGCGCACGGCGCGCCACGGCCTCGCCGGTCTTGCCGAGGCCGAGGATGAGGACGGTCTTGCCCTCGATCGGCTCGACGCGGCCGCCGCCCCATTGGCGCGCCTGCTGCCGGCGTTCGAAGCCGCGCAGGTCGAGCGAGAAGGAGAGCATGGCGCCGAGCGCATATTCGGCGAGCATGCCGGCGGCGACACCGGCTGAATTCGTCACCGTCACATGCGCCGGATCCCAGCGCCCGAGATGGTCGGTGCCGGAACCGCCGATCGACACCCATTTCACCGTCTGGCTCTCGACAAGGGCTTGGCGCGGATAGCGCGGCGTGCCGTCGAAACGGATGGAGTAGACCACCTCAGCAGCCACGCGCTCGATCAGCGCAGGGAGGCCGGCATAGGTATCGCAGGCATGGACTTCGAGGTCCGGATGCGTCTCGGCGAGAACGGCAAGCGCGCCGGCCGGCTTATCGGTATGCAGGATGATTGTTGGGCGCGCCGACATCGCGAGCTCAATCACGGCCGATATGGTCGGCGGCGCTGCCCAGCGCCGCAATCAGCGCCTGACCGTTTTCCAGCGTCGCGTTCTCATGCGGCGCGCGCAGGTTCAGCCAGCGCCGGTCGCCGGACTTGACCGCAAGCACCGCCTTCATCGCGGGGATCAGGCCGGCATCCTGGATCACCTTGCGGAACGCCTTGACGGCCGCCTCCGCCTCCGTGACGTCCTCGCCCTTCTGGGCCGCATCGTAGAGGCGGCGGATGGCCGCGGCGTTCAGATTGACCGTGGCCGAGATGCAGCCTGCCGCGCCGCTGGCGAGACCCTTGGTGAGTTGCGCCTCCGAGCTTGGGAATACCGAGATATTGGGTGCGGCGGCGATTACGGCGGCGGTGTTGTTCCAGTCGCCGGCGCTGTCCTTGTAGGCGACGACCGTGTCCGGAAAGGCCTTGCTCAGCCTTGTCGTCAGCGCTGGGCTGACCGGCACGCCGGAATTTTGCGGGATGTGGTAGAGGATCACCCGCATCGAAGGTTTTGCCACCTTCTCGATCAGCTCGCTGTAATAGCGCGCCTGACCATTGTCGCCTGCGCCGGTGTAGAAGAAGGACGGCAGCACCATGACCGCGGCGCAGCCGAGGCCGACGGCATGCGCCGACAATTCGACCGTTTCGGGAAGCGCGGTCACACCAGTGCCGGGCATCAGCCGGTCGGGCGCGATACCAGCCTCGACCAGCCATTCCAGCGCTTGCATGCGTTCGCGCAGCGAAACCGACAGCGCTTCGCCGGTCGTGCCGAAGGGCGAGAGGAAATGCGCGCCCTGGCCGAGCACCCATTTGGCGTGGGAGATCCAGAGATCGCGCGCGATACGGCCGTCGTCTTCGAACGGGGTCAGGATGGGGGCGATAGTTCCTTGCGGGCGGGTCATGACTATCCTCTATGCTGTGTGGCCGGCCACCGCCGCGACGGCGCGGGCGAAGTAGGCCGAAGCCGTGATGTCGAAGAGTATGTCGAAACCCGCCGGCGAACGGAACGTCACGGCCTCGATATGGCCGACGCGGGTCTGGGCGATATAATCGGCGCCGAATTTTTGCGATCTCAGGTCCAGCGCGCAAAGACTGCACATCGCTTCGGCGAGGCGGGGGCCGGAAAGCCGCATCCATGCCCAGCCTTCCTCGCGCCACGACGAGTAGCCTTTCGGCGCCGGGGCGGCTTGCCAGATGGCTTTGACATCGGCGAGAGTTTCCGCGGCGTCCTCGGCGAGGAGCAGGATGTCCTCGTTGCCGAGCCGAAGGACCCTCATAGCGCGATGCTCGCCGATGCGGTTGACTGCGGGGAGGGGAATGCCTTGTGCGGCGAGCCAGTCAGCGCTGCCGCCGCCTTTCAGGCCGAAACGCGGCTTGCCGGTGAGATCGCTTAGCACGACCGCGCCGGAAACCAGCCTCGTGCCGTCGGCCGCGCCGCCGGGCATGAAAGGATGAATGCGAGTCGCGGTGCCGGCGGCCATCTAGATCTCCTGCCGCGCGTTGGTCGGGTCGAAGAAGGCGTGGGTGATGACCGGCGCCTCGACCAGTTCACCATTACGGCACTTCACCGTCACGCGGCTGCCTTCCCACTGGTTGTCGACATGGACATAGGCGAGCGCGATGTGGCGCTCGAGCGACGGCGAATATCCGACCGAGGTGATCTGGCCGACGGGAGCGCCATTGCGCAGCACCAGGCAGCTTTCGCCGGGGATGTTTCGCGCGCCGGCGGGGAATTGCAGCCCGACCAGCTTGCGGGTCTGGCCGAGCCTTGCGCGCATCTCGATGGAGCGCTTGCCGACGAAAAACGGCTTCTTTTTCGAGACCGCCCAGCCGAAGCCCAGTTCGTCGGGCGTGGTGATCGCATCCGTATCCTGGCCGATCAGGATGTGGCCCTTCTCCAGGCGCAATACGCGCGACGCCTCCAGCCCGTAGGGGCGCAGGCCGTGCGGTTTGCCCGCCGCCATCACGGCATCCCAAAGCGCGGGCGCCAGGCTTGAGGGGCAATGCAATTCGTAGCTGAGCTCGCCGGTGAAGCCGATACGCATCACCCGCACCGGGACGCCGGCGACCGTGCCGTCGTGGCCGCTGAGATAGGGGAAGGCGTCGCGGCTGAAATCGATGTCGCTCTCCAGCGCCTCCAGCACCCGGCGCGCCTTGGGTCCGGTGACGTTGAGGCCCGAGAACGCGCCGGTGAGGTTGAGCACGTCGACCTTCAGCCGCCACTCGGCATTCCAGAACAGCATATCGGCGTAAACGCGCGCGACGGCGCCGGTTGTGGCCGTCACATAGAACTGGTCCTGTGCCATCCGGTAGGCGACGCCATCATCGATCACCGAGCCCATCTCGTTGAGCATCAGGCAGTAGCGGACACGGCCGACAGGCTGGTTGGCGTGCGCCATCGTGTAGAGCCGGTCGAGAAACTCGCCGGCGTCAGGCCCGCGGATCTCCAGCTTGCCGAGCGTCGAGACGTCGAGCAGGCCGACGCCTTCGCGCACCGCCAGGATTTCTTCGCGAACGGCTTCGTCAGCACTGCTGGAGTCCCCGTAATAATAGGGCCGCCACCATGCGCCGACCGGTTTCATCGCGGCGTTGAGTGCGACGTGCCTTGCCTGCAGCGCCGTGCGGCGTTCCAGCGTCTCGTGGTGGCCGGCAAGCACGCCGAGCGTTTCCGGCCCCACGGGAGGACGCGCCGTGGTGATGCCGATGTCGCCGATCGTCCGGCCGGTTGCCTCGGCGACGATCCGGGCGGTCGCCAAGGCCGAGTGACGTCCCTGGCTCGGGCCCATGCCGACAGTGGTGAAGCGCTTGACCAGCTCGATCTCGCGATAGCCGTCCTTGGTCGCGTTCTGCAGATCCTTGACCTGCAGATCCTCGTCGAAATCGACGAAGTCGCGTCCCTTGGGATCAGCGACGATTGGCTGCACATAGCGTGGCCGGGCGCTCTTCGGTGTGGCCGGAGGTTCTACCGCGACTGCATGGCCGAGCTGCGAAAGCGCGGCCGCCGCCGCGCGCCGGCCGCTGGCGATGGCATCCTCCAGCTCGTCCGTTGCGGCAACGGCGCCGGCGAGATGGACGGGGCCTTGCGGCAGCGTGATCGTCATCATCTGCGTGGCGGCGTCGTAGCCGACCTTGCCGCCGGCCTGGCATGGCAATTGCCATGCCGGCGCGCTGCCGATCGAAACTGTCAGCAGGTCGCAGGCGATCCAGCTTCCGCCGACACGGACGCGGGCAAGATGGCGGTTGCCGGCCGTGCCTTCCGCCGTCTCCACGGTTACGCCTTTGCGGATGGCGACGCCCTTGCCGCGGAGTTCGGCTTCCAGCGGACCGGCCTCGCCGGCGGGTCTCGGATCGACTAGCTCAACCACCGACACGCCGGCGTCCAGCAGATCGAGCGCAGTCCGGCAGCCGTCGTCATGGGCGGCGAGCACCACGGCGCTGTCGCCCGGACGCACGCCATAGTGGCGGATCAGGCGCTGGGCCGCGCTGCCGAGCATTATCCCCGGCAGGTCGTTGTTGCGGAAAACGGCCGGCTGCTCGATCGCGCCAGTCGCCAGGATCACTTCGCGGGCGCGGGTGCGATGAAGCCGGTCGCCTCCGATCAGCGGGAGCCAGTTGTCCTCGTACCAGCCATTGCAAACCGTGCCGGTCAGCACCCTGAGATTGGGCAGCGCTTCCAGCCGGGACGACAAGCCGGAGAGCACCGACGGATCGTAGCGGCCGTAGCTCAACGCGCCGCCGATTTCTGGGTTCTCGTCGCACAGCACCACGTCGGCTCCGGCCTCGGCGGCGGCGATCGCGGCGCTCAGTCCGGCCGGGCCGGCGCCGACGACGAGCACGTCGCAATGCAGATGCGTCTTGTCGAAATGCCGGTGCGGAGCCTTGGTGTCGACCACGCCGAGGCCCGCCTTGCGGCGGATGATCGGCTCCCAGAATTTCAGCCAGCTGTCGCGGCGCGGGCCCATGAAGGTACGATAGTAGAAGCCGACCGGCATGAAGCGGCCGAACCTGTCCATGATGGCGTCGCGGTCGCGCTCGAGCGAGCCGTTGATATTCTGGGCGCTGACCCGCAGCCCTTCGCTGATCGGCGTCCGCTCGGCGGCGGCGTTCGGTTCGGACGGCAATTGCACCAGCGCGTTGGCGTCGGCCCCGGTCATCGACAGAATGCCGCGCGGGCGGTGGTATTTGAACGAGCGCGACAACACCCATTGGCCGGACGCGGCGAGCGCGCTGGCGATGCTGTCGCCTTCATAGCCTTCAAAAGGCTTGCCCTCGAAGCTGAAGCGGATGCGGCGGCTTCGGGCGATCCGGCTTCCGAAGGGGGCGGGCAGCCGGTTCATGGGTGGTCCCGCAGTTCGGACGCGTCGAAGGTGCGGATGATCTCGTTGCTGACCAGATCGCGCTCGGCGAGGAAAAAATAGTTGCTCGGCACGTGCCGCCACCACTCGACCACGATGCCCTTGCGGTTTTCGGCCCGGAACAGGTGCCGCGACCAGTCCCCGTCGGCGGTTGCGTTCGGATCTGGTCGCGCGCGCACAGGCCCGAAGGATTGGAACTCGTCGATGTTGCGGGGGCCGTTCATGGGGCAGGTGAGCAGTTTCATCGGTCAGTGGCTCGCCGCCGTTGCGCCCATTTCATTGAGCAGCCGGAAGGTTTCGAAGCGCTCCAATGCAAAGGGCTTCAGGATGTCGGGCACGCGGCCTTCGGCTATCGTCTGCGCGATGCGCTTGCCGGCAACAGGCGTCGCCTTGAAGCCCCAGGTGCCCCAGCCGCAGTCAAGCCAGAGATTGGTGAGCGGACTCGCCCCCATGATCGGGCTGTAGTCCGGCGTCATGTCGGTGATGCCGGCCCATTGCCTCAGCAGCCGCACGCCCTGGAGGAAAGGAAAGAGGTGGACGGCGCCTTCGGCGAGGTGCTCCTTCATGTCTAGCGTCGAGCGCGTCGAATAGAGCTGGTAGGGATCGGAGCCGCCGCCGATGACGACCTCGCCGCGCGAGGACTGCACGAGATAGGTGTGCAGCGAGACCGACGAAACCAGCGTGTCCAGCCAAGGCTTCAGAGGCTGGGTGACCATCGCCTGCAGCGGATAGCAGCGGATCGGAAGCTCGACGCCGGCCATCAGCGCCACGTCGTAATTCATGCCGCCGGTGGCGATCAGCACCTGGCCGCAGGCGACGCGGCCCCGGTTCGTCTTGACGGCCTGGACCCGGTCGCCAACGACCTCGAAGCCTTGCACCTCGGTGCGCTGGTGAATCTCGACGCCGCGCCGCGATGCCTGGGCGGCATAGCCCCAGGCGACCGCGTCGTGGCGCGCCGTTCCGCCATCGGCATGCCAGAGCCCGCCGAGGATTTCGAGCGGGCCGCCATAGTCCATGTTCAGCAGCGGACAGAGCTCCTCGACGCCCTTCTGGTCGACGACCTCGGTGCGCGTGCCCATGTGCTTGCCGATCTCGGCGCGCATATGGAAGCTGCGCATCGTCGCCTCTGTATGCGCGAGCGTCAGCTGGCCGCGCTGCGAGAACATGACGTTGAAGTCTAGCTCTTGCGACAGGCGCTCGAACAGCTCGACGCCCTCCTTGTAGAAGGCGATGCCTTCCGGCGTGATGTAGTTCGAGCGGATGGTGGTGGTGTTGCGCGCCGTGTTGCCGCCGGCGAGGTAGGCTTTCTCCAGCACCGCGACGCTCTTGATGCCGTGATATTTGGCAAGATGATGCGCGCAGGACAGTCCATGCCCTCCGCCGCCGATGATGACGACATCATAGGCCGGCTTCAGATCGGGCGTGGCGGGGATGTCGCCGCTGACCGGATAGTCCCTGCTGAGACCATATTTCAGGAGCCTGAGGGGCATTGCGGGCTCAGCTCGAAATCTTGGGAGGATTGTAGAGCAGCGCCGAGAGATCGGAGAAGCGGCTGTCGCGATCGTCCAGCGAAAGCACCGCGTCGCGGATCGCCGCGGCGCGGCCGGATCCGAGCACGGGTGCCGCGAACTCCATGTATTTGGCCTCGACGTCCTGCCTGGTCATCGGCGCTTCGGGGCCGCCGCGCGCATGCACGTCGCCCGACATCAGCACGCGTCCATCGTTGGTCGTGATGATGACGTCGGCCCACCGGCCGGCCGGGAAGCGGGCGCTGTGGCGCTCTGTCTCGGTCACGCTGATGCGGGTGAGCATGTCGGCGACAGCCGGATCGGCGAGCCCGGCGCCGGAAATATGCTCGAGCTTGATGCACCGGTGGATGATGAAGGTCGCGACGGCGAAGCGCAGGCTGTACTGCGCCTTCGAGGTCGTGTCCGGCATGCCGTCGAACAGGGTGGCGGCATAATGGAAGCTATTGACCTGGACATGGGCGATGTCGGAGGCGCCGAGATTGTGCGCCAGACAAAGCCCGCGCACCGCGTCGATCGCCGCATGCGCCCAGCGGCAGATTGGATAAGGCTTCACATACTGATGCAGCGACTGCCAGAACACGCCGAGATCCTGCCAATGCGTCGCGACCTCCGGCGCCTCCACTGTGATCGCCGGCGCGCCGGTGAAGCCGCGTTCGGCCAGCACCGCCGCCGAAAGGCCGATGAGAGCGCCGGGGCCGGAGCCGTCATGCAGCATGGTCGGCGTGGCGATCTCGCGCATCATCTGGCTGCGCGGGCCGTGGTACTCGGCAATGCCCAGCGCCTCGCGCAATTGCGTTTCGTCGAGCCGCCGCAGACGCGCCGCCACCGCCGCTACGCCCAAAGCGTTCCAGGCGCCGGAGGTGTGATAGTCGCTCACCGTCGCATGCAGGGCGATGCCGGCCCGGCCGGCGACTTCGTAGCCGACGACCAGGGAGGCCAACGCCTCCGGCCCGGTGAGGTCGGGCCTTGCTTCCGCGAGCGCGGCAAGCGCCGGCACGACCGCGACGCCGATATGGCCCTTGGTCGGGCTGTAGCCGTCATGGCCGTCGAGATTGTCTGTCTGCGTGGCGACGGCGTAGGCCGCGCCGGCGATGCTGGCGCGGCGCCCGTCGAACAGCATGCGGGCCGAATATTGCGGATCGTTCGAACCATAGAGCAGCACGGCGGCATCCCGGGCAATCCGGCCAGCTTCCATCGGTCCGGCCGCGACGGCGATGCCGAGCGTGTCGAGCAGAAGGTAACGCGCCTGCTGCAGCACCGCCGTGGGGAAGACGGAAGCGGGACGGCGCAGCACGAAATCGGCAAGGCGCGTGAACGTATCGGAAGTGACGACAGGCCCCTCACGCCGGTATGACGGCACAGCCACGCGCTTATCTCCCCTGTCTTCTCACAACATCATTAAATTGGGTACATCGCGCAGGCACGCGATTAGTTTGGCGGCTTTGGCCAAAAATATCGATGCCATGTCGCTTGTCCGCGATTGAACGGCCGGTCGCCCATGCGATAGCTATGGACGCTACGCACGCAGTTGGAGACCGGGATGAAGCCGCCACCCCCCTTAAACTATATCCGCTCGTTCGAGAGTTCTGCCCGCCATTTGAGCTTCACCACGGCTGCCAAGGAACTGGGTTATACGCAAGCCGCGGTCAGCACGCATGTGCGCGCCCTCGAACACTATATCGGCCGGCAGCTCTTCATCCGCTATCCGCGCAGCCTGAAGCTGACCGAGATGGGGGAGGCGTTCCTGCCGACCTTGCGCCAGGCTCTCGACCAGATCGACCAGGCGACCGAAGCGATCGTGGCGTCCTCGCGAAACAAAACCGTGGTCGTCTCCTGTCCGATGAGCCTTGCGGAAAACTGGCTGGCGGGCTGCATGGCCGCGTTCCGCAAGAAGCATCCCGAGATCGAGATCGTGCTGCACGGCACGATCTGGGAAGACTTGAGCGAACAGATCGCCGACATCACCATCTCGACGCGGCGCTTCGACGACCGACCGCCTTCGGCGATCCCGCTCTGGAACGACGAGCTGGTCCTGCTCTGTGCCCCGAGCATGCTCGAAGGCGAGCATGCGCTGAAGACGCCGCAAGACATGCTCAAGGTGGACTGGATTTTCGTGCATGGCCGCCAGGAATACTGGCAGGTTGTCACCGAGGCGCTCGGCGTCGACATGGAGGATCACGACAAGGGCCTGTCGACCAACGCCTCCAACATCGCGCTCGAACTGGCCGCCATGGGCGCGGGCCTGGTCGCCACGCAGCGTTCTCTATCTCACGCCTATATGCATCGCGGGCTGCTGGTCGAGCCGTTTCCGGTGCGGCCGCCAAGCCCCTGGAATTACTATCTGACCGAGAGCCAGCTCTCGAAGGGAAATATCGCCCGCACCGTCAGGGAATGGATCCTGTCCAGGGCCAGGGAGGACGCCGCCCGACCTTAGAGTTTGACGCAATTCCGGACGGAAAACCGTTACACACTTTTCCTGGAATTGCTCCAGCACCGGTTTCAGCCTCAAAAAATTGGCGCGCCAATGGCATTGTTTTTTTAGGCCTTGAGGGCCGGTTTTCTGCGGTTTGTGAAGGGCCGAGCCCTTCCGGGATTTTTGCATCGCCCCTAACATGCGTGCCGCAAGGGGAATGCAACGGGCAAAAAGCCCTGAACCGGAGAACAATGATGACAATGTTCAAGAGCAACGGTGACCGCGTCCCGGCGGTCATCGAAAGCTATGCAGCCGAAGTCAAAAAGGGCGGGATGGACCGCCGCGAGTTCCTGGCCATGGCAAGCGTGATGGGCGCTTCCACGGCGCTCGCCTATTCGATGGCGGGGATCGAGCCGGCCAAGGCCGCTGCTCCCTTGCCCGGCAAGAAGGGCGGCATCCTGAAGATGCAGATGATCATCAAGGACATGAAGGATCCGCGCGCCTGGGACTGGTCGGAGATCGCCAATGTCATGCGCCAGTGCAATGACTACATGATCCGCTACACCACCGACTTCACCTTCGAGGGCCATCTGGTCGAGAGCTGGGAGGTGAGCGACGATGCCACCGAATACACGCTGCATCTGCGCAAGGGGGTGAAATGGTCGAACGGCGACGACTTCAATGCCGACGACATTGTCTACAACATCGAACGCTGGTGCGATAAGACGGCCGAAGGCAATTCGATGGCCGGCCGCATGAGCTCGTTGATCGATCCCGCCACCAAGAAGGCCGCCGCCGGCGCAATCACCAAGGTCGACGACCATACGGTGAAGTTGAAATGCCGGCAGTCGGACGTCACCATCATCCCCGGCTTTTCCGACTATCCGGCGGTCATCGTCCATCGCGACTTCGACAAGAACGGCGCCGACATGCTCAAGACGCCCGGAACGGGTCCGTATGAGCTGATCTCCTACAAGGTCGGTGAATCGGCTTCGGTGCGGCGGCGCAAGGACTTCACCTGGTTCGGCGGCGAGCCCTATCTCGACGGTGTCGACTGGGTCGACTACGGATCGGACGCCTCGAACCCCGCCATCGGCAGCGCCTTCGAGGCCGGCGAGATCGACTGCAACTACCAGACGGTCGGCGGCACCGTCGATCTCTATGACAGCATGGGCCTGGTCAAGGAGCAGGTGGTCACCGCCGGCACCATCGTGCTGCGCACCAACGTGACCAACAAGCCCTATGACGATAAGCGCGTGCGCAACGCCATCCAGCTGGCGGTCGACAATGAGACAGTGCTGAAGCTCGGTTATAGCGGCCTGGGCCAGGTCGCCGAAAACCACCATGTCTGCCCGATCCATCCGGAATATTACGAGCTGCCGAAGGTTCCGCGCGATCTGGCCAAGGCCAAGGCCCTGATGGCCGAGGCCGGCCAGACGGACCATGAGTTCGAGCTGATCTCCTACGATGCGGATTATGTGAAGGACCCGGCCGACGTCGTCGCCGCGCAGATGCGCGACGCCGGCTTCAAGGTCAAGCGCACCATCATCCCGGGCTCTTCGTTCTGGAACGACTGGACGAAATATCCGTGGTCGACCACCGACTGGGGCATGCGGCCGCTGGGCGTGCAGGTGTTGGCGATCGCCTATCGCAGCGGCGAGGCGTGGAACGAGTCCGGCTATGCCAATCCTGAGTTCGACAAGAAGCTCAACGAGGCGATGGCCGTTGCCGACCCGGCCAAGCGCAAGGAGCTGATGAAGGAGGTGGAGTTCATCCTGCAGGACTCCGGCATTCTGGTCCAGGCGTTCTGGCGCTCGCTCTACCGCCACCATGCCGCCTATGTGAAGAACCTCGGCATGCACCAGACATTCGAGCTGCAACTGGACAAGGTCTGGCTGGACAAGGCTTAGACCGAGCGGATCGATGCAACATTCAGGGGCGCATCCGCGCCCCTGAATTCACCGGCGACTGCAATCGATCAGTCAGCTAAACGAAATCCCAAAGCGCTGCCGAGGAGCGCGAAGCAAGTCGCCGAACAAAGGGAAGAAAGCTCACCATGCGTACTCATGCACAAGCCGTCGTCATTGGCGGCGGTCTGATCGGCTGTTCGATCCTTTATCATCTCGCCAAGTTCGGTTGGACGGATGTCGTGCTTCTGGAGCGCAGCGAGCTGACCTCCGGTTCGACCTGGCATGCGGCCGCCAACATCCACGGCTTGCATGATTCCACCAACATCAGCCGGCTTCAGCATTACACGATGGCGCTCTACAAGGAACTCGAGGCCGAGACCGGCCAGGGCTGCGGCATCTTCCAGCCGGGTTCGCTCTATCTCGCCCAGACCGAGGCGCGCGAGCATCAGCTCAGGCTCCAGGAAGCCAAGGCGCGGCGCTATAAGATGAATTTCTACGAGGTCGGTCGCGACGAGGCGGAGCGGCTGCACCCGCTGGTCGATTTCGACGGCATTCGCTGCATCATGTATGAGCCGGAGGGCGGCAATGTCGATCCGTCGGGCGTGACGGCGGCCTATGCCGCGGGCGCGCGCCAGCGCGGCGCCGAGATCCACCGTTTCACGCCGGTCACGGCGACCGAGGCGCAGGCTGACGGCAGCTGGATCGTGCGCACGCCGAAAGGCGACATCCGCACCCAATGGGTGGTCAACGCCGCCGGCCTGTGGGGCAGGGAGGTCGCCGCCATGGCAGGGCTGCAACTGCCGCTGATCCCGACCGAGCACCAGTATTTCGTCACCGAGACCATTCCCGAAATCGCCTCGATGGGCCGGCGCCTGCCATCGGTCGCCGATCGCGACGGCGAATATTATCTGCGCCAGGAAGGCCTCGGGCTGCTGATCGGCGCTTACGAACGCAACATGAAGTTCTGGGCCGAGGAAGGCACTCCGCTGGATTTCGGCCACGAGCTGTTTCCCGACGACCTCGACCGGATCGAGGAAAACATGATGCGCGCCGTCCAGCGTGTTCCCGCAGCCGCCACAGCCGGCGTCAAGAAGGTGATCAACGGCCCGATGATCTGGTCGCCGGACAGCGCCGTGCTGTTCGGGCCGGTGCCGGAGCTCAGCAACTATTTCTGCTGCAACGGCATCATCCCCGGCTTCTCGCAGTCGGGCGGCATGGGCAAGCTCGCCGCCGAATGGATGATCGAGGGTGAGCCTTCGCTCGACATGTTCGGCTGGGACATGGCGCGCTTCGGCCACTGGGCCGGCAAGGCCTTCACCAAGGCGCGCGTGCAGGACCAGTACAGCCACCGTTTCAAGATCCATTTCCCCAACGAGGAACGCGCCGCCGGTCGTCCGGTGCGCACCCGGCCGGTCTATGACATGCAGAAGGAAATGGGCGCCGTCTTCGGCCTCAATTTCGGCTGGGAGCATCCGCTGTGGTTCGCCGCGGCAGACGAGCCGCGCGAGGAAACGGTCGGCTTCACGCGCCAGAACTGGTGGGCGCCGGTGGGTCGCGAGGCGCGCATGCTGCGCGAGCATGCCGGCATCATCGACATTTCCAACTTCGCCAAATACGAGGTGAAGGGCCCAGGCGCGGAAGCTTGGCTCAATGCGCTGTTCGCCAACCGTATGCCGACCAAGGTCGGCAACTCCTGCCTGACGCCGCTGATCGGCAAGCGCGGCGGCATCGCCGGCGACTTCACCGTGACCAGGCTGGCGGAGGACGAGTTCATGGTGATCGGCTCGGGCATGGCCGAGCGGTTTCATCAGCGCTTCTTCAAGTCGGTGCCGCTGCCGGAAGGCACGACCTTCCGCTCCCGCACCGAGGAGCTCGGCGGCTTCAATGTCGCCGGACCGAAATCACGCGAATTGCTGCAGCGGCTCACCAATGATGACCTGTCGAACGAAGCCTTCCCGTTCATGCGTTCGCGCCAGATTACGGTCGCCGGCGTCGATGTGGTGGCGCTCAGGGTCTCGTTCACCGGCGATCTCGGCTGGGAGCTGCACTGCAAGGCAACCGACCAGGTCGAGCTCTACAGCGCGCTGCTCAAGGCGGGCGCGGAAGTCGGCGCCGGGCCGGTCGGCTCGCGGGCGCTGATGTCGTTGCGTGTCGAGAAGGGCTACGGCAGCTGGAGCCGCGAATACTCGCCGGAATACTGGCCGCAGGAAGTCAAGCTCGATCGCCTGATCAAGACGGACAAGAACTTCCTCAACCGCGACGCCTATCTCGCCGTTGCCGAAAAGCCGGCGCGGGACGAGCTCATCATGCTTTCCGTCTCGGCCAAGGATGCCGACGCCACCGGCGGCGAGCCGATCTTCCTGCCGGACGGCACGCCGATCGGCCAGGTGTCGTCGGGGGCCTATGGCTATTTCGTCGATCAGTCGCTGGCGATGGGTTACGTCAAGGCCGGGACCGCCAAGGCCGGCGACAAGGTGACCGTCGCCATTCTGGGCCGGCCGCATGATGCGGTGCTGCTCGCGCATCCACCCTTCGATCCGGACGGCAGGCGGCTGCGGTCGTAAACCGCGAACACCCGGCGATTAGCGGCGCGGCATTCGAAGGGACTTCAATCAACTAAAAAACAAAGGGGAATCGCATGATCAAACAGCATTTGCTGGGCGCAGTGTTTGCCCTGGCGCTCACATCGGCAACTCAGGCCGCCGATATCAAAGTGGTCAACGACGACGCGTGGTTCGCCGAAGGTCCCATCTGGTACCAGGACAAGCTGTTCTACGTCGAATATGGCCGCGGCACGGTCACCGTATGGGACGGCAAGAAGAACGGCATTTTCTGGAAGATGGACGGCTGCGGCCCGTCGGCCGTGCTGCCGACGACGACCGGCGACTTCCTCGTCACATGCTACGACAACAACACGATCGGCCGCATCTCGGCCGACGGCAAGACGCTGCCGCCCTATGACAAGGACACCGACGGCAAGCCGTTCAGCGGGCCGAACGATTTCGCGCCCGACAAGGACGGCGGTGTCTATTTCACCGGTTCGGGCAAGGGCGGCCCGCTGATCGATGCTTCGGCCTATTACATCGGCAAGGACGGCAGCGTGAAGAAGGTCGTCGGCGACCTGCACAACGCAAATGGCCTCGTCATGTCGAACGACGGCAAGATCCTCTATCTGGTCGAGACCGAGGACAACAGGATCATCGAATTCGACGTCTCGTCCGACCACAGCCTGTCGAATCGCCGCGTCTTCCTGCGGCTCGACGATCTCTTCCCTAACCAGCCGCACATCTGGCCCGACGGGATCAAGATGGACAAGGAAGGCGAGATGTATATCGGCCAAAGTCCGCGCTCGCTCGATGCTCCGGGCAAGATCATCGTCGTCGACAAGGACGCCAAGCTTTTGCGCACGCTCTCCGTGCCGTCGCCGTCAATGCCGAACTTCGCCTTCGGACCGGACGAGAAGGTGCTCTACGTGATGGCGCTCGACCAGATCGACGCAGCGCCCTGGCACGGCAAGGTCTATGAGGTCCCGAACAAGTAAGGGTTCACCGGCGACCGGTTCGGCGGGTTAACCGCCGAACCGGTCCAGCCAGTGGCGGGCGATGTCGGAGCGGCGGCAGACCCAGATATCGGGATTGGCCGTGATCTTGTCGAGGAAGCGTTCCAGCCCGATCATGCGGCCAGGACGCGCCGCCAGCCGGCAATGCAGCGACACCGTCATCATGCGCGGTGTCTTCTGGCCTTCCTTCAGCAGCCAGTCGACGCCGTCGCTGACATAGTCGAAGAACTGGCTGCCGGTCTCCAGGCCCGAGCCTCGCGAAAAGCGGCTGTCGTTGTTGTCGAAGCTGTGCGGCACGACCAGGTGCCGCTTGCCGCCGACATCGACGAAATAGGGCAGGTCGTCATTGTAGTCGTCGCAGTCGAACAGGAAGCCGCCATGCTCGACCACCAGCCGTCTGGTGTTGAGGCTTGGCCGGCCAGTGTACCAGCCCCCCGGGTCGATGCCGGTGATCTTGCGGACCGCGTCCACCGTCATGGCGATGTGCTCGCGCTCTTCCTCTTCGCTGAGCGGCGCGTAGTCGATCCAGCGCCAGCCATGGCAGACGATGTCGCTGCCAAGCGCCGCGATCGCCTTCCCCGCGGCCGGGTTGAGCTCCAGCGCGCGCCCGACGACGTAGAAGGTCGGAACGACACCCTTGTCCTGGAACAGCGAGATCAGCCGCCAGACGCCGACGCGCGAGCCATATTCGTAAAGCGATTCCATGTTGCGGTTGCGCAGGCCGGGCACTACGGGCGACACGGCAAGGTCGGACAGGATCGTCTCGGAAACACCGTCGCCTTCGCCGATCGAGTATTCCGCGCCTTCCTCGTAATTGACGACGATGTTGAGCGCCAGCTTCGCGCCACCCGGCCACTCAGCCTGCGGAGGCCGCTCGCCATAGCCGATGAAATCGCGGGCGGGCAGATACGGCATGTCTGACGTCACGTCTTGAAATCCCCTCGGATGAAGCCCTTACCAGCATTGCCGGCCGCGCAGGGCGGTGAGCACGCGCAGCGTGCGATCCATGACGTCCTGCGGCCCGATCGTGATGCGCAGACTATCGGTCAGGCCGTAACCGGCGAGGCCGCGCACGATGATGTCGGCGCCGCGCAGGGCATTGTCGGCCGCCGTCGCTGCCGCCGTGTCGGCAAAGCGCACCAGGACGAAATTCGTCCGGCTCTCAGGCACCTCGTATCCGGCGGCGCGCAAGCCTTGCGCGAAGCGGTCGCGAATGTCCGATGTGCGCGCCACCGCCGCGCGCATATGGGCCTGGTCCTCGACGGCCGCGACGGCCATGGCAAGGCTGACCGTCGAGACCTGGTTCGAGTTCTGCATTTTGCGCACTTCGGCGGCGATCTGGGGCGCGAACAACCCCCAGCCGACGCGCGCGCCGGCGAGCCCGTATGCTTTGGACAGACTGCGCAGGACTACGGTGTCGCCGCGTCCGGCGAGCGCGAAAGCAGCCTGCGGATCCTGATCGTCGAATTCGCCATAGGCCTGGTCGATCATCAGGAGAACGTCGCCAGGCAGCGCCGCGCGCAGGCGCAGCAGCTCGGCGTTCTTGATGCGCGTGCCGGTCGGGTTGCCCGGATTGCAGACGAAGACGATGCGCGTCGCCGGCGTGAGAGCCGCCAGGATGGCGTCGATCGAGACCTCAAAGCCGCGCTCGGCCGCCTTGACATAGGCCGCCCCGACGCGCGCGGCCGCCGAGGCGGCAAAATTATAGGCGTAGCTGGTGGCGAGCACGTCGGCGCCCGGACCAGCGAAGGCCGCGATGGTGCAGGCGATCAGCTCCATCGAGCCGGCGCCGCACAGGACAAGGTCGCGCTCGACACCATAGGCTCTGGCGATCGCATCGCGCAGCAAGGTCCAGTCCGGATCCGGGTAAAAGTGGCTGCGCGCCACGGCATCACGGCCGGCCTGGATCGCCTTGGGGCTGGGCGGAAAGGCGCTCTCGTTCTGCGCCAACGTCGGCCGGTCGTAGCCGCCGAAATTCGCCAGTGCGAAAGCGGACATGGCCTCGATATGGGCGGTGGCTTTCAAGGGCACGGCGTAGAGGTCCGGCTATCAGCTTGTCGGCGAGGTGTTGCGAAGGAAGGCTAAGGCAGGGCGGCGAAGCCGAAAAGCAAAATTCGCCGGCACAATGGCTAAGGGAATTTGGCCCATGTGAGGTGGGTGGCGCCGGTCCCGGCTCCGTTTCCTCAATCAGGCGGACCAGCCCGCTTTGCATTGCTCAGTGTTTTCGCCAGAGATGGCTACATATCGTATCGAGGGACCATCTTCGGCGACCGCAGTTCCTGGGCCATCTTTGCCGCCTGGAAGATCGTCATAAGAACGTAGGTCGTTTCACCTTCGGTCGAGTTTATGGCCAAGACCACGCGGCCAATCTCGTCACTCATAGCGCAAGACCAATCCTTGACTGCAATCGCCCTTTTCCCCGCCATGAACCCCTGCCTTTCCTTCGCGAGGTTATTTGGAGTCGCGAAGACCAGCAATTTGGACTGAATGCCCACTGCGTTGGGCCTAACGTCGTTCTCTCCTTGTTCGCTTCAACTCATGAGCAAGCGAAATGCCAGTCGCCAGATTGGCGAATTGCGGTGGCGGCCCAATGACTATGGGATTGGGCCCATGCCCGGGGGGGCGGCCCGCGTGAGGCGAGCGGCCCAGCAACCCAGCTCAGGAAGGCTGCCGGGCCGATCGGCGGGACGTTGGATCTAAAACACACGCCCGCACTGGCAACACTGGATTTGTATCAATGCGCGCTGCAGCAGTCCGTCATCCGAACGCAGGACGCCTTCCTTACCGATTCGTAAGGTGTCAATCAGCCCTGCGAGAGGCATTGGCCTGCAAATAGATGATGCTCGTCGCGGGGCGGACTATAGGATCGTCGGTTACGATTGAAACCGCGCGGAGGGGCTGCTCATGCAGTCTCTGATGGAAAAGAACAAAAACCAAATTCGACCGCTGCCGGGTGAAGAGGAACGCCGGGCGAGACTCCAAAAAATGAAAGGGCTGCGATGCCTGCGATCGTACAGCTCCGGACTTCGGTTTGACCCAAGCGCCCAGTTACACGAAGTAATCGATTGTACCGCGTTGCTGGAAATCCCGAATGAAGGTGACGGCGAGCAATGGAAGCGAGCTGCCGTTCCCTAGTCGCATAGGTTCCGAACCTCGCGCCGGCGCCGCCGGCCGTTACGCCCGGCAAGCCGCGGCGAACGCTTGCGACCGGATGGCGCCATTCCCAACAGGAACATTCGGGCTCGGTTATCGTTGGCAGTTCGGTTCGGCCGTAGGGATAAGCTCAATGGAACCTAAATCATCGCGCGATCTGCCCGGTCCCAAGCCCCGCAAGGACAAGCAACGCGAAACCCAAGATGCTGCTGCCAAAACTCCCGACAAGACCAATGACTGGGATCGGAACATGGTCCATGGAGACGGGGACAGCATCGGGATCGAAGAGGACGAAGCCTAGCCGGCGACGATAGCCGCGTCATCTCGAAGCCAGGCGGCCCGGCAAGGCTGGTGGGGTAGGACCAGTCACGCCGGGCCTGACCAGCATGCTCGCAACGCTCCGGCTGACATCGAACTTATCAGCCCGATCAAGAGTTCTCGCCATACAAACGGAGGACGTTCGGCCCTGTGGGTCGCGAGCCCAAGGCCCCGCCTTGCCAGTAAACGCGACGCACCAGTAAACCGCGACGGCTGTCCCTGAAGATCTGTATGCTATTGAAAAACTTGGCTCCCCGGGCCGGATTCGAACCAGCGACCAACCGGTTAACAGCCGGTTGCTCTACCACTGAGCTACCGGGGAACGGAGGCTCTGACGTGAGTGGCGCAGCCTATAGCAAACACCTTTCGCCTTTGCAAAGAAGCAATTCGCAATTTTTCTGCACTTTTTGATGCGGCTATTTGTGCCATCGTTCGGCGCGCCCACATATGAAGGGCTTCACACCGGCACGGAACAAAGCGGCCGGTCATCGCCTTGACATGGCTTAGGCAGCGGATGGGATTGGTTTGAATGACCGCAGCGGACGATGACAACGCCCCGGCACGGAAGATTTCGATCTTCGGCCGCGAGTTCACCATGCCGCGCTCGCGCGGCTGGCGAATCGCCATCGGCATGCTGCTTACCCTTGGCGGGCTTCTGGGCTTTCTGCCGATTCTCGGCTTCTGGATGATTCCGCTCGGTCTCCTGGTTCTGTCCTATGAATTCGCCATGATCCGGCGCCACCGGCGGCGTTTCATCGTCTGGTGGGAACGCCGGCGTCGACCCGACTGAGAGGCAGGGACGTCTGCGCCACGGCCATGCCGAAGTCACCACAACCTATTGGTAGTCACCACTCTGGCCGCTCCATGCGAAAGCATCGGGGAATGACGCGCCGCCGCTTGACGACCTTTGAGCGTCAACATAATGAGTTCGCTCGGAACGCCGGGAGCATTGCGAGGCCTCGTGGCGGAGTGGTTACGCAGAGGACTGCAAATCCTTGCACCCCGGTTCGATTCCGGGCGAGGCCTCCAGATGCTTGCGGGCTCCAGCGCAACCGCGCCGGAGCGGGGTTCCAGTCGAAGTTTTAGCCGCGCATTTGGCGCGGAGAGCGGATTGTTGGGACATGAGCGCTGATTTTTCCGAACGCCGCGTGAAGATGGTCGACGGCCAGATCCGCACCACCGACGTCACCAGCGCGCCTCTCATCGAAGCGATGCTGACCGTTCCGCGCGAGGCCTTTGTCGGCGCCGGGCAGCGGGATCTGGCCTATATCGACGAAGACATCCGCATTTCGGACGGCGCCAATGGCGGCGGCGCACGCTACCTGATGGAGCCGTCGCCGCTCGCCAAGCTTTTGCAACTGGCCGAGATCGACGCGAGTGATTCGGTGCTCGATGTCGGTTGCGGCACCGGCTATTCCGCCGCATTGCTGTCCAGGCTGGCGCGGTCCGTCGTGGCGCTGGAGAGCGATTCCGCGCTGGCGGAGATCGCCAAATCCGCGCTTTCCAGCCTCGGCTGCCAGAATGTCACGGTCATCACCGGGCCGCTGCCGCAGGGGTATGCCGCTAAAGCGCCCTACAACGTCATCTTCGTCGGCGGCAGCGTCGAGGAAGTGCCGCAGTCGCTGCTTGACCAGCTTGCGGAAGATGGACGTCTGGTTGCGGTCGAAGGACAAGGCAACTGTGGCGTGGCCCGGCTGTTTTTTAAAGCAGGGGGGGTTGTAACCGGAAGGCGGGCCTTTAATGCGGCAATTAAGCCACTACCGGGCTTCGAACGTGCTCACGCGTTTGAATTCTGAGCGTTTTTGCCTTGCAGCGAAGGCGCTGTCATGATCGCTTGCGCCTGACAATCGTTGCTGATTTGGTTAACCGGGCGTTTCGGGAGGCCGTCAGCGGGGGAACGATAAACAACGCGGCGCCGGCCGATCCGCAAGGGTAGGCTGACGCGGCGTGGTTCCCATGCAAAACGAATGAGGGAAATAACGTGCCGCCTCTACGCAAGAGTGTTTTAGTAGCTATCCTTGTTTCGGCCACGGCGCTTTCGCCGCTGGCCGTCTCCGCCGAGACCATTACGGGCGCCCTCGCCAAAGCCTACCAGTACAATTCGCAGCTCAACGCCGCTCGCGCCGGCGTGCGCGTCACCGATGAGGGCGTCGCCATCGCCAAGTCGGGCTGGCGCCCGACTGTCACCGGTTCGAGCAGCATCGACTACACCAGCACCCATGCGCAGGGTGCCACCCAGAACATCACCACGGGCAGCTTCGGCGTGCAGATCAACCAGACGCTGTTCGACGGCTTTCAGACCAAGAACAACGTCGCCGCCGCCGAATCGCAGGTGAAGGCTTCGGTCGAGAGCCTGCGCAATACCGAGGAGAACATCCTGTTCAATGCGGCCAGCGCCTATATGGACGTGATTCGCGACCGTCAGGTCGCGGTGCTGACCGAGCAGAACCTGCAGTTCCTGACCGAGCAGGCGCGCGCCGCCCGCTCGCGCTTCGAGGTCGGCGAGGGCACCCGCACCGATGTCGCCCAGGCCGATGCCTCGCGCGCCACTGCCGTGGCGCAACTCAGCGCCGCCCGCGCCACGGCGCTGGCGAGCGCCGCCACCTATCACCAGATCGTCGGCGACGAGCCGGGCAAGCTGAAGGCGGCTTCGCCGCTGGGCAAGCTGCTGCCAGGCAGCCTCGATTCCGCCCTGGCTGTCGCTTCCGCCGAACATCCGGCCATCCTTGCCACGCAGCACCTCGTTGATGCGGCGGCATTCTCGGTGAAGTCGTCGGAAGGCGCGCTGCTGCCGCAAGTGTCGGCCTCGGCCGGCATTTCGGACAATTACAGCCACTCCGTTCCCGATTTCAGAGGTACCAACGGCACCTCCACCTCGGCCAATATCGGCGCCACGCTGACCATTCCGATCTATTCGGGCGGCCGGACCTCGGCGATTGTGCGGCAAAACAAGGAATCGCTCAGTGAGGCGCGCATCCAGGTCGACGTTAGCCGCGACCAGGTGCGCCAGGCCGTGGTCTCGGCCTGGACGCAATATGTCGCAGCGCGCGAAAGCGTGGACGCCAACAGGCAGGTCATCGATGCCGCGCAGCTGGCGCTCAACGGCGTCATCGAGGAGCGCAATGTCGGCCAGCGCACGACGCTCGACGTGTTGAACGCGCAGAACGCCGTCATCACCGCCAAGATCAACCAGGCAAGCTCCGAGCGCGACGTGGTGGTGGCGAGCTACGCCATCCTGTCGGCGATGGGACGGCTGTCGGTCGATCGCCTGGGCCTGGCGGTCACCAAATACAGGCCGGAAGAGCATTACAACGCCGTCAAGGACAAGTGGATCGGATTGCGCACGCCTGACGGGCGCTGATTTCCGATCCAAGCTTCGACAAACGCCGCGCGTCCCACGGATGCGCGGCGTTTTTCTTTGCGGGGTGGCTCGTCGGGCTGCGCATCGCCTAAAAGCGCGTCGCGATCTTTCAGATCGCTCCATGCGCTTAAGTTTTGATTTTACGCATGTCTTTATCCCGAAACCGGTTCCCACTTACGGGAGCCATGCTTTAATCTGTTGAAATCCCCTAATCTGTTGAAATCCAAAGAGTCCCCAGATTGGGGATTCTCGGATGGCAATCGGTCGGTTACGCTGTCTCCATTGATTCGAATTCCGGTCCGGGCAGGAACGGAATTGCGTAGTAGGTCACAAGGGCGGCGGATGTGACGATGGCGACGGCAAGCAGCGCGCAGCGCGAACCTTCCATGGAAGAGATACTGGCTTCCATCCGAAGGATCATCGAGGACAGCGATACCGGTCGCAAGCAGCCGGCCGAGGCCGGTGAGTTGCGGCAGGACCTGGAACCGGCCGTCGTCAATATTCCCCCCGCTGCCGTACCCGCTGTCGAGGTCGACGCCTTTCGTTCCGAACTGCATCCCGATGCCGGTCCCCGCAGGCCGGCGACGCTGGCTGAAGTTCAGGCTCAGCTTGCCGCGACCGATCCCGTGCTTGCGCGCGCCGAGGCTCGCCCGGAGCCGGTGAAGGCGGCGCCGGCTCCGACGACCCCGGCGGAGACTGGTGCCACGCGCGCGGCCGAGCCGAGCGCGCCGGCAGCCGCCAACAGGCCCGCCGCCGCAAACGCGCCGCAGACCGCCGAGACCATTGTCGCCGATTGGCGGCGAGAAATCGCCGCGGCCGGAGGCAGCACCGTTACAGCGAAGCCGGCTGTGCGGGCTCCGGAAGCCGCGCCGCGGGTCGAGATCGACAAGGAAGAGCCCGCGGTCGAAGCCGTTGCGCATGCCGGCGCTCCCCAGTCCTCCGCGCCCGAGGCTCAGCCTTCCCGTCCCGCGATCCTTTCCGAGCACACGGGCAGGCAGGTTGCCGCCGCGTTCGGCGAGCTTTCCGATGCCTTTGCCAGCCGCGGCAAGAAGAGCTTCGATGAAATGGCCGAAGAGATGCTGCGGCCGATGCTGCAGGATTGGCTCGACAACAACCTGCCGACGCTGGTCGAAAGGCTGGTGCGCGAAGAGATCGAGCGCGTGGCGCGCGGCGCGCAGTAGGCTGCCGTAACACGCAGGCTGAAAAGCGCCGCCTTTGGTTGGTGCCCCTTGTTCCAGGCACTCAGGTGAGCGCGCGTAGCTCCGCTCTGCCGGGATTGTCGTCGGTCGAGGTAGGCCTATCTGTGGCAGTGATTGCTGCTCTCGCGGTTGACTCGGCCAAAACCTTCCGATTTACACCGGACGCTTGTTACCGACAGTTCGGACCTCCTCCATGCTTGAAAAGACCTACGACGCCAAGACCGTCGAGCCGAAGATCGCCAAAATCTGGGAAGAGGCCGACGCCTTCCGGGCCGGCGCCGGCGCGGAGGAAGGGGCGGAAGCCTTCACCATCGTCATTCCGCCGCCGAACGTCACCGGCTCGCTGCATATGGGCCATGCGCTCAACAACACGCTGCAGGACATTTTGGTGCGCTTCGAGCGCATGCGCGGCAAGAACGTGCTCTGGCAGCCCGGCATGGATCACGCCGGCATCGCCACGCAGATGGTGGTCGAGCGCCAGCTCATGGAAAGGCAGATCCACCGCCGCGATCTGACGCGCGAGCAATTCATCGAGAAGGTCTGGGAGTGGAAGGCCGAGTCCGGCGGCGCGATTTTCAACCAGCTGAAGCGGCTCGGCGCCTCGGCCGACTGGTCGCGCGAACGCTTCACCATGGATGAAGGCCTGTCCAAGGCGGTGCTGGAAGTCTTCGTCACGCTCTATAAGGAAGGCCTCATCTACAAGGACAAGCGCCTTGTGAACTGGGACCCCAAGCTGCTGACGGCCATTTCCGACCTCGAGGTCGAGCAGCACGAGGTCAACGGCAATCTTTGGCACTTCCGTTACCCGATCGAAGGCGAAGCGTTCGACCCGGAGAACCCGAAGACCTTCATCACGGTCGCCACGACGCGCCCCGAGACGATGCTTGGCGATACGGCGGTTGCCGTGCATCCGGGTGACGAGCGCTTCACCGATCTGGTCGGCCGCAACGTCGTGCTGCCCATCGTCGGCCGCAAGATACCGATCGTGGCGGACGAATATTCCGATCCGGAGAAGGGCTCCGGCGCGGTCAAGATCACGCCGGCGCACGACTTCAACGATTTCGAGGTCGGCAAGCGTCACAAATTGCCGGCCATAAACATCCTGACGGTCGAAGCCGCCATCAAGCTCAAGGACAATGAGGATTTCCTCGCCGGCCTCGAGGTCACGCCGGAGCGCCAGGCCGTCTGGGACGAACTCGACGGGCTCGACCGCTTCGCGGCCCGCAAGAAGGTCGTCGAGTTGATGGAAGCCGGCGGGTTCCTCGACAAGATCGAGCCGCACCGGCATACCGTGCCGCATGGCGACCGCGGCGGCGTGCCGATCGAGCCGTTCCTGACCGACCAATGGTATGTCAACGCCGCCGAGCTCGCCAAGCCGGCGATCGCCTCGGTGCGCGAGGGCCGCACGAACTTCGTGCCGAAGAACTGGGAAAAGACCTATTTCGACTGGATGGAGAACATCCAGCCCTGGTGCATTTCGCGCCAGCTCTGGTGGGGCCACCAGATCCCGGCCTGGTATGGACCTGACGGGCATGTCTTCGTCGAGAAGACCGAGGAAGAGGCTTTAGCGGCGGCGGTTGAATATTACCTGGCGCTGGAAGGGCCGTGGAAGGCCTGGGTCGAGGACAAGCTCGAGAATTTTCAGCCGGGCGAGATCCTGACCCGCGACGAGGACGTTCTCGACACCTGGTTCTCCTCGGCGCTGTGGCCGTTCTCGACGCTCGGCTGGCCTGACCAGACGCCCGAGCTCAAGACCTATTACCAGACCGACGTGCTGGTGACCGGCTTCGACATCATCTTCTTCTGGGTCGCCCGCATGATGATGATGGGCCTGCACTTCATGGACGAGGAGCCGTTCCACACCGTCTATGTGCATGCGCTGGTGCGCGACAAGAACGGCGCCAAGATGTCGAAGTCGAAGGGCAACGTCATCGATCCGCTTGACCTGATCGAGGAATACGGCGCCGACGCGCTGCGCTTCACGCTGACCGTGATGGCGGCTCAAGGGCGCGACGTGAAGCTCGATCCGGCACGCATCGCCGGCTACCGCAATTTCGGCACCAAGCTGTGGAACGCGACGCGCTTCGCCGAGATGAACGAGGTTGCGCGCAATGACGAGTTCTGGCTGAACGACGCCAAGCTGCCGGTCAATCGCTGGATCCTGACCGAGCTGACGCGGGCGGCGGGCGCGGTCACCGAAGGCATCACCAGCTATCGTTTCAACGAGGCGGCCGGTGCGGCCTATCGCTTCGTCTGGAACCTGTTCTGCGACTGGTATCTGGAGCTGCTGAAGCCGGTGTTCATGGGCACGGACGAGGCCGCCAAGGCCGAGAGCCGGGCCTGCGTCGCCTTCGTGCTCGACGAGATCTACAAGCTGCTGCATCCGATGATGCCGTTCATGACCGAGGAGCTGTGGTCGCAGACCGCCGGCGAGGGCAAGGAGCGCTCCTCGCTGCTTTGCCATGCCGCCTGGCCGTCGCCCGACTTCGAGGACGAAGAGGCTGCCGCCGACATCAACTGGCTGGTCGACCTTGTCTCCGGCATCCGCTCGGTGCGGTCGGAGATGAACGTGCCGCCGGCGGCCATCGCGCCGCTGATGGTGATCGGCGCCAACACGCTGACGCAGGAGCGGCTGGAGCGTCACGCCCAGGCGATCAAGCGGCTGGCGCGCGTCGGCGATATCGCGTTGGTCGACGCGCCGCCAAAGGGCTCGGCACAGATCGTGCTCAACGAGGCGACGATAAGCCTGCCGCTCGGCAGCCTGATCGACCTCCAGGCCGAGGCCGCGCGGCTTCAGAAGGAACTGGCCAAGGTGACCGAGGAGATCGCCCGCCTGCACAAGAAGCTTTCCAACGAAAAGTTCGTCGCCAACGCGCCGGAAGAGGTGGTCGAAGCCGAGCGCGAGAAACTCGCCGAATATCGCGAGGCGCAGGAGAAGCTTTCGGTGGCTTTGACAAGGGTTCGCGACGCCGGCTGAGCGGCAAGAATCGCCTTCAGCGCGGAGGCACTTTCCGGTACGTTAGCTGCCTCGAAAATGGGCGTGCCGCTACGTTAATTTTGACGTAAACGGAAAGTTTGGGTCGCATTGTTGCCATAATGTAACAATGTATCCTTCTGGCCCAGAAAACGGCCATTTTTGCCCTGTTTTGGATGGGTCCTTCAGATTTTTAAGATCGTTTGATGCCCGTTGACGCGATTTTCGCGCCAATTGAGGCGCCAACCACCATGGCAAAATTGCGGGCTGTCAAGATGTACATGTACAGCTCTTGAAATCGTTGTTGCGTCGTTAACCCGAATTGGTTCTAGCTTGAGCCACTGGTATTTGGGGAGGGATTTCCATGAATATTTTGCGTCTCAAAGCACTGCTGGGGGCAGGGTGCTTTTCGATCGCCATGGTCGGAGCCGTGATGCATCCCGCGCATGCCGGCGGCCTGGAACGCGGCTGGTACGACATCGATCTGCTGTTCGATCCCGCGCAGGTCACCGGCGAAGTCACGGGCACCTACGTTATGCCGAAACGGGAGCTCAAGAATGTAAAGGATGCGGATCCTTCTGACGGCGATCTCACTGCACTGGGCAGATCAAGCACAAACCATGACACCGAAAACTATTGGGTGCCAAATGTAGGCATCAAGGTCGGCATGGGTCCCATCGATTGCTTGGGCGACTACTCCCAACCGATCGGCGTGTCCAGCAATCCTGGTGCAAACTGGGCAGGTGCGCAAGGCAATGTCGATACAGAGGTAAAGAGCGAAGCCTTTGGTGCGACCTGCTCGTACAAGATGGACCTCAGCAAGGGGCAGTTTCGCTTCATCGGTGGGGTGTTCCATGAAAATGTGTCCGGCTTCAAGGAACAGCTGGTCGCACCCATTCCGGCACTCTTCGGTACGGGCATCGGACGTCTTGATCTTGAGGGGGACGGATGGGGATGGCGCGCGGGGGTAGCTTATGAAATTCCAGACATCGCGCTGCGGGCCAGCCTGGTTTATAATTCGGCTGTCAAGCTCGACAACCTGAGTGGGACACTCGATCTGACTCAGGTTCCAGGGTTCATCAATCCGTTAAATCCGTTTTTGGGCCGGGTCACCGATGTCAGCGGTTCCTCGGAGGTTCCGCAGTCGGTGGAACTCAAGCTTCAGTCCGGCATAGCCCCCGGTTGGTTGGCTTTTGGGTCCATCAAATGGATCGACTGGAGCGTATTGCAGAGCATTCCGTTCTGTCCGACCGGCGCCGCGACCTGCACTACGACAAGCGCCCTGAGGCTTACGTCGCTCGACTTGCTCTACCGTGACGGCTGGACGGTCGCGGCGGGCGTCGGCCACAAGTTCAACGATCAATGGAGTGGGGCCGCCGGTATTACTTGGGATCGTGGTACGACGACTGGCCTCAGCGCGCAGACAGATACGTGGACCCTCAGCGCTGGTGTGGCTTACACTCCGACCCAGAACGTGGAGCTTCGCCTCGGTGGCGCTTTGGGTGTGCTTACCAGCGGGCACATCCACTCGGTCGTCGGCTCGGACGGCGTTACCTACGGCACCGACTATACCGCCGACTTCGGCAACGATCTCGTTTCAGCAGTTTCAGGATCGTTCAAGGTCAAATGGTAACTGCTTCAATCTGAACGAAAAAGGCCGGGCAATGCTCGGCCTTTTTTGTTGTGTCGATGGCGCTTCAGCCTTGTCTCTCTGCCCATTGTTGCAGATTCACCGCGCAACCGGCGCCCAATGCGATTGTGACGTTTCGGCAACAGTTTATGAACAACCCCCGGACTAACGGGCTTGCCGAGGGAACTGCCCATTTCCCGCCATAAACCCGGAGCACCCGAGATATGTCCCGGGATGCGTGCCAGGTTGGCGCGGCGAGGGGACCGGCCGCGGGGTGTGCGGCAAGGACGAGTATGGACGCCAAGGCAATCTCCAAGGCCAAGCTGCCCAGCCGCTACGTGACCGAAGGTCCGGCGCGGGCGCCGCATCGTTCCTACCTCTATGCAATGGGCCTGTCGGCGGCCGAGATCGCGCAGCCTTTGGTCGGGGTCGCGAGCTGCTGGAATGAGGCTGCGCCCTGCAACATCTCGCTGATGCGCCAGGCGCAGGTGGTCAAGAAGGGCGTGGCGGCCGCCAACGGCACGCCGCGCGAATTCTGCACCATCACCGTCACTGACGGCATCGCCATGGGCCACCAGGGCATGAAGTCGTCGCTGGTGTCGCGCGAGGTGATCGCCGATTCGGTCGAGCTCACCATGCGCGGCCATTGCTATGACGCCCTTGTCGGGCTTGCCGGCTGCGACAAGTCGCTGCCCGGCATGATGATGGCGATGGTGCGTCTCAACGTGCCGTCGATCTTCATCTATGGCGGCTCGATCCTGCCCGGCAGCTATCGCGGCCGGCAGATCACCGTGCAGGACGTGTTCGAGGCGGTCGGCCAGCATTCGGTGGGCACGATCAGCGATGCCGAACTGCTTGAGATCGAGCAGGTGGCCTGTCCTTCGGCCGGTTCCTGCGGCGCTCAGTTCACCGCCAACACCATGGCCACAGTCGCCGAGGCGATCGGCCTGGCACTGCCCTATTCCTGCGGCGCGCCGGCGCCCTATGAGATGCGCGACCGCTTCAATTTCGCCTCGGGCGAAAAGGTCGTGGAGCTGATCGCGAAAAACATCCGGCCGCGCGACATCGTCACGCGCAAGGCGCTGGAGAACGCCGCAACCGTGGTGTCCGCCACCGGCGGCTCGACCAATGCGGCGCTGCATCTGCCGGCGATCGCGCATGAGGCCGGCATCAAGTTCGACCTCTTCGACGTGGCCGCGATCTTCGAGAAGACGCCCTATATCGCCGACCTTAAGCCGGGCGGCAAATATGTCGCCAAGGACATGTTCGAGGCCGGCGGCATTCCGCTGCTGATGAAGACGCTGCTCGATCACGGCTATCTGCATGGCGACTGCATGACGGTCACTGGCCGCACTTTGGCCGAAAATATGGAGCACGTTGCCTGGAATGAGAGCCAGGATGTTGTGCGTCCCGCCAATCGGCCGATCACCAAGACAGGCGGCGTTGTGGGCTTGAAGGGCAACCTTGCCCCCGAAGGTGCGATCGTGAAGGTCGCGGGCATGTCGGAACTGAAATTCTCAGGGCCGGCGCGCTGCTTCGATTCGGAGGAGGAGTGCTTCGAAGCGGTCACGCAACGCAACTACCGGGAGGGCGAGGTTCTCGTCATCCGCTATGAGGGGCCGCGCGGCGGTCCGGGCATGCGCGAGATGCTGTCAACGACGGCTGCGCTCTACGGCCAGGGCATGGGCGGCAAGGTGGCGCTGATCACCGACGGACGCTTCTCGGGCGCCACGCGCGGCTTCTGCATCGGCCATGTCGGGCCGGAGGCGGCGGTCGGCGGTCCGATCGGGCTGATCAAGGATGGCGATGTGATCTCGATCGACGCCGTGAACGGCACGATCGAAGTGGCCCTGTCGGACGCCGAGCTGGCGGCCCGGGCAAAGAAATGGAAGCCGCGCAAGACCGACTACCAGTCCGGCGCGATCTGGAAATATGCGCAAACGGTAGGGCCGGCCCGCGACGGCGCGGTGACTCATCCGGGCGCGGCCCAAGAAACGCACTGCTATGCGGACATCTGAGATGTTGAGGTCGTCTGTCTTTTCGGCACTGGTCGCGCTTGCGACCTTGGGCGCCGTCGGGCAGGCCATGGCCTTCGACGACAAGGTGTTCGACGACAAGACCGGCGTGAAGCCGCAGTCGAGCCCGTGGGCGGTGTTCCAATTCGGCTTCTCCGCCTATAAGAGCGGCCACAAGGACCAGGCGGTCGAGGCCTATAAATACGCCGCCGAAAACGGCCAGATCGGCGCCACCTGGAAGCTCGCGCGCATGTATGCCGAAGGCGACGGCGTGACGCGCGACGACTATGCCGCCTTCAAGTTCTTCTCGGAAATCGTCGACCAGGATGTCGAGCCCGGCTCGCCGGAGGAAAGCTACGTGTCGGACGCGCTGGTGGCGCTCGGCGACTATCTGCGCAAGGGCATTCCCGGCACGCCGGTCGAGGAGAACGACGTGGCGGCGCAGGAATATTACATGCGCGCCGCCGCCAACTACCGCAATCCGAACGCCCAGTTCGAGATCGGCCGCATGTTTCTCAAGGGTGAGGGCGGCGTGAAGGCGAGCGTCAAGCAGGCCGGCCGCTGGCTGCAACTGGCAGCCGAAAAAGGCCATGCCGGCGCGCAGGCGACGCTCGGCAATCTCCTGTTCCAGAGCGGCAAGATCGTGCGCGGCCTGGCGATGATGACGGCAGCGCTTCAGCGGGCTCCGGCGGCCGATCAGCCCTGGATCCGCAGCATGCAGGAAGAGGCGTTCGCCGCGGCCGGCGAGGCCGATCGCCGGACCGCGATCTCGCTCGCCGACGATATCCTGACCAAGGGCAACAACGGCGACCAGTAGGCGCAGGTTTGGCGCGATAGCGTGCATGGCAGCTTGGCGCATGCATTGTCTTATGGCTGCGCTGGTCGACCCCCACTCAGTCCCGGCTTCGCCGAGCCACGTCTCCCCGATCGACAGGGTAGAGGAAAGGCGCCAAGCTTTTTGCCGTCAATACTCGTCCAGCAAAGCTCCCTCCGGAGGGGGAAAGGTGGCGCCGCGAAGCAGCGACGGATTGGGGGAACCCACGTGGCAATCAAGCCTCAGGTCGATCAGTCGCGCCAGTCACAGAAGACGGGTGCATGGCGTAACTGGATAGGGAGAGATCGGCCGAGCCTCAGTTCTCGGTCGGCTCCGTCGGGGCGGGACCCGGCGTCGGGGTCGAGATCGTCGTCGGGTGCGGTTTTGGCGCGTCTCCCGGACATTCGTCCTTGATCCTGGTCCAGGAAGTGTTGTTGAGAACCATGTCGCAGCGGGCGAGGTGGCTTTCGCCCTCGAGCGTCAGGCACGCCGTCTCGCCGACATTGAAGGACTTGCCGTTGGCCAAACAGGCCGGTGCCGCGAACGTTGGCGCCGGCGCGGCGAGCGCCAAGGCAAGGCCGACCGGCCTGAAAAGAAATCGGATCGCCATTCAACCCCCACAGCAACCCGTATCAAAGAGGGGATTTGTGGCGATATCAGGGTCCAGTCTGTTGAGATTCAGGTGATGCCGGCCTGCGAACGGCGGCTTCCTGCGCTTCCGGTGCTCACGTACTTTGAAGTACGCTCCGCTCCGGTTCTCGGAAACCACCATTCTCGGCTCGGCCTAACCTGAATCTCAACAGACCCTGAGCTAAGGACTGGAACTTCTCAGGCCGGCCGCAGGCTGAGCTCGATCGCGACCGGCACGTGATCGGAGGGCTTCTCCCAAGCGCGGACGTGTTTTTCCACCGAGGCCGACGAGAAACGGTTGGCAGCTTCCGGTGACAGCAGCAGGTGGTCGATGCGGATGCCGTTGTTCTTCTGCCAGGCGCCGGCCTGATAGTCCCAGAAGGTGTAGACGCCGGCCGAGTCGGTCACCGAGCGCACCGCCTCGGTGAAGCCGAGATTCTTCAGCCGGCGGAAGGCCTGCCTCGTCTGCGGCTGGAACAGCGCATCGCCCAGCCAGTTTTCGGGAAAGCGGGCATCGGCGGGTTCGGGAATGACGTTGTAGTCGCCGGCCAGCACCAGCGCTTCCTCGAGCCGCAATCGTTCTTCCGCCCAGCGCTCCAACCGCGCCATCCAGGCAAGCTTGTAGGAAAACTTCCGTTCATCGTCGACCGGATTGCCGTTGGGCAGATAAAGCGAGGCGACGCGCAGGGCGCCCTGGTCGGTGGAAAAGACGCCTTCGATGAAGCGGGCGTGGTCATCGGCATCGTCGCCAGGCAGGCCGCGATTGACCTCGTCGAAGGGCAGCTTCGACAGGATGGCGACGCCGTTGAAGCTCTTCTGGCCGTTGGTCTCGACATTGTAGCCCAGCGCCTCGATCTCGGCGCGCGGGAACTGCTCATCGACCGTCTTGATCTCCTGCAGGCAAACGATGTCCGGCGCGCTTTCGGTCAGCCAATGGGTGAGGTTGCCGATGCGGGCGCGAACGCCGTTGATGTTCCAGGTGACGATCTTCATGCAGGCCTCGATGCTGTTCGGACGGAAGGCGTTCGACGAAGCGGATCGTATTGCCTGCGCGGACCTTTAGAAAGGCCGTCCGGCCGCATTCCTGCCAAAGCCAGGGGACAGGCACGCGCTACCCGGCTCGCACCGGTCATAGGCTTGCGAAGTCCGGTCGATCAGATGGAGAAGCTGGTGCCGCAACCGCAGGAGGCGACCGCGTTCGGGTTCCTGATCTGGAAGGACTGGCCCATCAGGTCGTCGACGAAGTCGATCACCGAGCCGCCCATATAGACCAGCGAAAGGTCGTCGATGAGGATCGTCGCGCCATCCTTCTCGATGGCGACATCATCGTCGTTCGCACCTGCGACGAGGTCGAATTTGTAGGAAAAGCCGGAGCAGCCGCCGCCTTCCACCGAGACGCGCAGAGCCGTCTTTCCGGGTTCGCCGGAAACGATCCTGGCGATCCGCTTTGCCGCGGCGTCGGTCATTTCGACCTTCATGGCAGTCTTGGCATCCGCGCCCATCGGCGTCACCTTGCTTTCGGTTTCACATGATAGGTATGAAGCGGGCAGGCCTTAGTCAACTGGTGGGTCAATGGAAGAGCAGCGGGGCAAGGATTCCATCGGCGACATCGGGTTCGGCTATCGGCCGCGCGCCGTCTATGCGAGCGACCCGGCGCGTTCGCGCGGGCGCCTGTTCCCGGAGGCCGAAAGCCCGACGCGCACGCCGTTCCAGCGCGACCGCGACCGCATCATCCATTCCACCGCTTTCCGCCGCCTGAAGCACAAAACACAGGTCTTCGTCGCGCATGAGGGCGACCATTACCGGACCCGGCTGACGCATTCGATCGAGGTGGCGCAGATCGCGCGCGCCCTGGCGCGGGCGCTGCGCGGCGACGAGGATCTCGCCGAGGCCGTGGCGCTTGTCCACGATTTCGGCCACACGCCGTTTGGCCATACCGGGGAGGACGCGCTCAACGAGAAGATGGCCGCCTGGGGCGGCTTCGATCACAACGCGCAGTCGCTGCGCGTGGTCACAAGGCTCGAGCGGCGCTATGCCGAATTCGACGGGCTGAACCTCACCTGGGAAACGCTGGAAGGGCTGGTCAAGCATAACGGCCCGTTGACCGACGCGAGCGGGAAGGGGCTCGAAGGTCCGGTGCCGCATGCGATCCGCGATTATTCGGAGCTGCACGACCTCGAGCTCGACCGCTTCGCCGGCATCGAGGCGCAATGCGCCGCGATCGCCGACGATATCGCCTACAACACCCATGACATAGACGACGGCCTGCGCGCCGGCCTGCTGACGCTGAAGATGTTGGGGGAGGTCGGCTTGCCGGGTTCCATCCTGAAGGGCGTGCGTGCGAAATATCGTCGGCTCGACGATGTGCGTACCGGCCACGAGCTGATGCGCCGTCAGATCACCTTGATGGTTGAGGATGTCATCGCATCGACCACCGCCAATATCGAGCGTCTGAAACCGGACAGCGCCGATGCAGTACGCGCCGCGGGCGAGACCCTGGTGACCTTTTCGGCAGGCATGGCGGCGGCCGAGAAGGAATTGAAGGCTTTCCTCTACAAGCATCTCTACCGGCACCCGGAAGTGATGCGGGTGCGGGCCGACGCCGAACAGATCGTGCGCGAACTGTTCGACGTCTATTTCGCCGATCCGCGCGCCATGCCCGATGGCTGGCGCGAAGGGCTCGACCGGGCCGAGGATCGAATCAAGGCGCGCAGCGTCGCCGACTTCCTGGCCGGCATGACCGACACCTATGCCTTGAAGGAACATCGGCGTCTGTTTGACCATACGCCCGATTTGAGCTAGGGCGAGCCTCGATTTGCCGGCCGTTGGGCCGGTCGCCTCTTAAAGCCCAGAGCACTTCCAATGAATATCTTCGCCGATTTCAACGCGCGGATCGTAAACGCCGTCGAAGCCCTTGACCTGAAGGACAAGGAGGGGGGCACGCTCGACCTGTCGCGTATCGCGGTCGAGCCGCCGCGCGACGCCAGTCATGGCGACCTCGCAACCAATGCGGCGATGGTGCTGGCCAAACCCACCGGACAGAACCCGCGCACGCTCGCCGAGAAACTCGCCGAAGCGCTGCGGGGCGACGCCGATATCGCCTCGGCCGAGATCGCCGGGCCTGGCTTCGTCAATCTCAGGCTCAAGGACGCGTTCTGGCACGCTCATCTGGCGGCGCTGCTTAGCGAGGCGCGCAATTATGGCCGCTCGACCATCGGCGGCGGCCGCAAGGCCAATGTCGAATATGTCTCGGCCAACCCGACCGGCCCGATGCATGTCGGCCATTGCCGCGGCGCCGTGGTCGGCGACACGCTTGCCAATCTGATGGCCTTCGCCGGCTACGACGTGACCAAGGAATATGTGATCAACGACGCCGGCTCGCAGATCGACGTGCTCGGCCGCTCGGCGTTCCTGCGCTACCGCGAGGCGCTTGGCGAAGCCATCGGCGAGATCCCGCCCGGGCTTTATCCGGGCGACTACCTGATCCCCGTCGGCCAGGCGCTGGCCGAGGAGTTCGGCCTCGGCCTGCTGGAGATGCCCGAAGACGAGGCGCTGGCGATCGTCAAGGACCGCACCGTTGACGCGATGATGGCGATGATCCGCGAGGACCTGGCACTGCTCAACGTGCATCACGACGTGTTCTTCTCCGAGCGCACGCTGCACGCCGACAACGCCAAGAAGATCCGCGCGGCGATCGCCGACCTGACGCTCAAGGGGCATATCTACAAGGGCAAGCTGCCGCCGCCCAAGGGCGAGAAGCCGGACGATTGGGAAGACCGCGAGCAGACGCTGTTCCGGTCGACCGCGGTCGGCGACGACATGGACCGGGCGCTGGTCAAGTCCGATGGCTCGTTCACCTATTTCGCCGCCGACGTCGCCTATCTCAAGGACAAGGTCGAGCGCGGCTTCGTCGATCTCATCTACGTGCTCGGCGCCGACCATGGCGGCTATGTGAAGCGGCTCGAAGCGCTGGCGCGGGCGGTGGCCGGCGATGCGGTCAAGCTCACCGTGTTGCTTTGCCAACTCGTCAAACTGTTCCGCGACGGCGAGCCGGTCCGGATGTCTAAGCGGTCCGGCGATTTCGTAACCTTGCGCGATGTCGTGGAGGAGGTCGGCCGCGACCCGATCCGCTTCATGATGCTCTACCGCAAGAACGACGCGCCGCTCGATTTTGACTTCGCCAAGGTCACGGAGCAGTCGAAAGACAATCCGGTGTTCTATGTGCAGTACGCTTCGGCGCGCTGCCACTCTGTTTTCCGGCAAGCGAGCGAGCAGCTTGGCGAGGCGAATTTCGACCGCAACCGGCTCGCGGCTTCCGTCGCTGCGCTCGCCGATGAAGGCGAAATCGCGCTGATCCGGAAGCTGGCTGAATATCCAAGATTGATCGAGTCCGCGGCCCTTTCGCTGGAGCCGCACCGGCTCGCTTTCTACCTTTATGACCTGGCTTCGAGCTTCCATGCACAGTGGAATCGCGGTCACGACAATCCGGACTTACGTTTTGTTAAGGTTAACGACCGAGAATCAACCTATGCCAGACTAGGGCTGGTGCAGGCTGTTTCGGATGTCTTGACCTCCGGCCTGACGCTGATCGGGGCAGACGCGCCCACGGAAATGCGTTAGGTTTAACTAAAAAACCTGTCACCTTTTGCCCACATTGGGCTGGTAAGGGCCAACCCTGCGCGACGTCCATGGCGTCCGACTTTGTGCGAGTTCGGGAACAATAATGGCAGACAGAACCCCGCTGAAAGTAGCCGACCACAACGATATCGCCGATGATGATCCGTTCGCGGAACTGACCCGGATCATGGGTTTCGACCCGCGCCAGCCGGTAAGACAGCCGGCCCCCGCGGCCGAGAAGGCCATGCCGGCTCATCACGTTGCGGAGGCTGAGGATTTCGACATCGACCTCGAGAAGGAGTTGATGGGCGAGTTCGATTCCGCCGAGGAAAGCGAGCCGGTCGCGCAGCAGGCTGCCATCCACCAGATCAGCCATGAGCCGGCCGTCGAGGCCGCCAGCGCCGCCGCGAATGACGACGAACTGACGGCGTCCTTCGAGCAGGATTTCGTCTTTGACGACGCGGCGGATCACGCCGACTTCGCCGTGGCACGCGCGCCGGAGCCGCAGTTCGCTCCAGAACCGCACGTCGCGGCTGAGCCGGAAGTCGCGCCAGAGGCGCCTTTCGCAACTGAGCGTTTCGAGCCGGAGCAGCAGGCCGCTCCCGAGCCGGAAGTCGCTTTCGACGATGATTTCGACAAGGCCGTCGCCAGTACGCTCGAGATCGCGCCGGTCGAAGATGACCTTCCGATCGATCATGAAATGGCGGCTTCGCTGGACCAGGATTTCCGGCTCGACCATCACGAGGCGGCGGACGCCCGTCAGGATGCCGTCGAAGCCATGCAGGCCGCGAACGAGGAGGCGTTCGACGCCGATTTCGACAGCGCGGTCCAGATGTCGCTCGAAGACGAGTTGTCGTTTGAAAGCCATGAGCCCGAGCAGCATGCCCGGGCCGCGGAGCCGGTCGAAGCTCATGCAGCCGCCCCGCTGATCTCCGAAGATGATCTCGACGGCCATTTCGACCAGGCGCTGGGCGATGACATCAATCTCGGCCAGGATCAGGATTTTCAGGAGCCGGAGCTGTCGCTCGCCGACGAGCCGGCCCCGATGGCCGAGGCGGAGGCCGCCCACTTTGCCGCTGAACCGGAATCCGCCGCGCCTGAACCTTCCGCCGCGCTGACCCTCGATGACGATTTCGAGCTGAGCTTCCGCGACGCGCTGAATGAAGAGCCGCAAGCTCCGGCCGTCGAGCCCGCCGCCGTATTGCAGCCGGCAGAGCCGGCTCGGGTCGTCGCTGCTCCAGTCTCACCAGTTGCCGCTGCTCCGGTCCCTCCGGTCGCGGCAGTGGAACCGGCAAAGCCGGCCGCCAGCGAGCGCAGCCTGGAGGACGAGCTCAACGCGTTGCTCGGCGCCATGACCGCTCGGCCGATGCCCACGGTCAAGGAGCCTGCTCCCGCGCCACGGCTGGTTGCGGAATCGGCGAGCCACGCCGGCGGGAACACGGCGGCCGACGATCTCGACTGGGATCTCGACGAGCACCAGTCGGCGCAGGACCGGCAGGACGCTCAGCCGGTGGAGAGCGACCTGGACGACCTGCTCGCCAATGAGCTCGGCGGCCAGGATTTTGCAGCCTCGGCCAAGGCCGAGCCCTCCAGCGCCGGACCTTCGGCGGCCGAACAGGACATTGATTTCGACGACGACGCCTTCGGCGCCGCTTTCGCCAAAAGTATCGAGGCCGAGCAGGCGGCGGCCGCCAGCGCGAGGTCTCCTGCAAATTCGTCCGATTGGATGCATCCGACGCCGGTCGAGCAGACAAGGTCGTGGAGCCGTTCGACCCCGACCGCCGTTCCGCCGGTGCAAGCCTCGTTTGCGGCACAGCCGGCCCCAGCGGCGCCGGTGCAGGCGGCAGCGCCTTCAGCGCCGCTGCAGATGACCGCGCCTGCTTACCGCAACGAGCTGGCACCCGATTCTTCCGCCCATGCCAAACCGGCGCAGGCCCCGATGGCCGCGCCGCAGCCCCGCCAGCATGACGAGGTGCCGGACGTCGAGACGGTCGATGTGCCGGAGCGCGTGGTCGCGCTCGCCGACGACCTCGACATTCCGGAGCTCAGCTTCGAGGAGGATCAGCCGGCCGCCGCTGCTTATGATGATCTGGACGCGGAATTCGCGAGCCTGCTCACCGACATGAATGCGACGGAGATCGCGTCGGCGCCCGTGCAGAACCGTGGCTATGACGACGAAACCTACAGCGCCGGCTTCAACGGCTATGACCGTCGCGACTTGCGGGCCGAGGCTCCGGCGGCTCCGGCCGCTCAGGTTTCCTTCGCTGCCGCGAACGATTACGGCGCCGACGATCTCCCCGGCAGCCGGCCGGTCCCACAGGCGGACGAATTCGCTACCGACGAGCTCGATTACGATCCTGAGCTCGATGAGGCGATGGCGATCCCCGGGCTTGCCGAGCGTGAGGCGGCGCAGCCGCGCCGTCGCGGCATGATGATCGCGGGGCTGGTCGGCGCCGTAGTGGTTCTCGGCCTTGGCGCGCTGGCCTTCTCCTTCGGAGGCAAGGGCGGCAGCGAGGCTCCGGTGATCGTCAAGGCCGACAATTCGCCGATCAAGGTGAAGCCCGAAAATCCGGGTGGCGCGGTGGTGCCGAACCAGGACAACAAGGTTTATGACGCGGTCGCCAAGGGGGGCGGCGCGGCAAAGCCTGCCGAGCCGGTGCAGCAGAAGCTGGTGAACACCACCGAACAGCCCGTGGACCTGGCCTCGAAGGAACCGCCGCCGAGCCGCGTGGTCGATCTTTCGCCCACCGACAACGATGCCGCGGCCGGCACTGAGGCCGCCGGCAATACAAGCTCGGCGTTGCCCGGCGTCGAACAAGCCGCTGTGCCCGAAAGCGCCCAGCCTGCCGCACCGGCAAGCGCGCAGCCTGCCGCGCCGGCGCCGAAGTCGGAAGACCGCATCGCACAGGTGCTGCAGCAGGATGCCGCCAACACCGCCAACAACAACGATGTCGTCGCCGTCGCGCCGCGCAAGGTGAAGACCATGATGGTCAAGCCTGACGGCTCGCTGGTGCCGCGCGAGGATCCGGCTCCGGCCGCGCCGAAGGTCGCGGCGGCCGAGCCGAGCGATCCGGCGCCACAGCATGTCGCGCCGGCCTCCGACGGCCAGCAGACGGGAACGGTGACTTCAGATGCGGGCCAGGCCGATACGGGCCAGGCCGATGCGGCAACCGTCAAGCCGGCGAAGCCCGCGAAGAAGGCTGAGGCCAAGGCGCAGTCGAGCAACACGCCGGCGACGGTGCCGGTGGCGCCGGCGCGCCCGTCCGACCAGCCGGTCGATATCGTCGGCGAGGTCAAGCCGGACCAGGTCGCTTCCATCGATCCGGCGGCGGCAGCCGGCGGCGGCTCGTGGTCGATGCAGATCGCCTCGCAGCCGACGGTGCAAAGCGCGCAGTCAACCTATCAGGATCTGCAGCGCCGCTACGGAAGCGTGCTCTCCGGCCGCACCGCCAACATCGTCAAGGCCGAGGTCGCGGGCAAGGGCACCTTCTACCGCGTCCGCGTTCCGGCCCAGTCGCGCAACGATGCGATCAACCTTTGCACGAGCTACAAGGCGGCCGGCGGCAACTGCTTCGTATCGCGCTGATCCGTCCCAACATCGGAAGCCGGCGCCGCCGCAAGGCCGCGCCGGCTTTTCGTTGTGGACGGTTGTGGCCTTTCGCCAGTCCAAGGGCAGGGGTGATTCCCTTTGCTCGCTCAAAGCCTTAAGCTTCGGTATATGAGCGAATCAAAATCCATGATCCTCGGCTGCGCCGGGAAATCCCTCACCGAAGACGAAGTCCGCTTCTATCGGGATGAACGTCCCTGGGGCTTCATCCTGTTTGCGCGCAACATCGGCGAGGCCGGGCAGATCCGCGACCTGGTCGCCGCGATGCGCGACTGCGTCGGCCGTCCGGAAGCTCCCGTCTTCATCGACCAGGAAGGCGGCCGGGTGCAGCGCCTGCGTCCGCCGCTGGCGCCGAACTATCCCGCCGGGGGCGCGCTCGGCGCGCTGTGGCGCGAGGACAAGGAAGCCGGCCGCCGCGCCGCCTGGCTGATGGCGCGGCTGCACGCCTTCGATCTTTCCCGCCTGGGCATCACCGCCGACTGCCTGCCGGTGCTCGACGTTCCGGTCGAAGGCGCCAGCGACGTCATAGGCGCGCGCGCCTATGGCAAGGAGCCCAATGCCGTGATCGAGCTCGGCCAGGCCTCGGCCGAGGGCTTGATGTCGGGCGGCGTGCTGCCGGTGATGAAGCATATTCCCGGCCATGGCCGCGCCTTTGCCGACACGCATTTCGCGTTGCCGACCGTCGATACGCCGCTCGAGGAGCTCAGGCGGCATGATTTTGCCCCGTTCAAGGCATTGAACCAGCTGCCGATGGCGATGACCGCGCATGTCGTCTACAGCGCCATCGACCCCGACAATCCGGCGACGACGTCCGCCAAGGTCGTTGATCAGGTGATCCGCGGCGAGATCGGCTTCGACGGGCTGCTGATGAGCGACGACACCTCGATGAAGGCACTTTCTGGGGATTTCCCGACAAAGGCGGCCTCGATCCTTGCGGCCGGCTGCGATCTCGTCCTTCACTGCAACGGCGTTTTCGAGGAGATGTCGGGGATCGCCTCGCGCACGACGGCGCTGTCGGGCAAGTCCTTGCAGCGGGCGGAGCGGGCGCTGACCTATATAAAGGATCGCGACGTCGCCGACGAAACGGCGATACGCGCGGAATTCGCCACCTATTTCGAAGCGGTGGGCTGAACCGAAGGGACGAAAGGCACGTGGCGGAGACATTGGAAGGCAAGGCCGCGAAGGCCGCACCGATGGACCGTCTGTGGGCCGAGAACGACGATTCACGCCTGACCGGCGACCCATCCCTGGTCGTCGACGTGGCCGGTTTCGAAGGTCCCCTCGACCTTCTCTTACACCTTGCCCGCAACCAGAAGGTCGATCTGGCCCGCATTTCGATCCTGGCTTTGGCCGAGCAGTATCTGACCTTCATCGAGAAGGTGCGGGCGTTGAGGTTAGAGCTTGCCGCCGACTACCTGGTGATGGCGGCGTGGCTCGCCTTCCTGAAGTCGAAGCTGTTGATCCCGAAACAGCCGGGCGAGGAGGGCGAAAGCGGCGAGGAACTGGCGGCGGTGCTGCAATTCCGGCTGAAGCGGCTGGAAGCCATGCGCGACGCTTCGGCGCGGCTGGTCAACCGCAACCGCCTTGGCCGCGACGTCTTCGCGCGCGGCATGCCGGAAATGGTCATCATCGAGAAGCGCAACAGCTTTTCGGCCTCGCTCTACGATCTGCTCACCGCCTACGCGCAGCAGCGACAGCGGCAGGCTATCAACAATGTGACGATCGCCCGGCGCGCCGTGTGGTCGCTGAAGGATGCGCGTGAGGTGCTGGCGCGGCTGGTCGGCTCGGTCGGCGACTGGACGGCGCTGGACAGCTTCCTGATCGAATATCTGGCGGCGCCGGAAGAGAAGCGCACGGCGATGGCCAGTTCCTTCGCGGCGACGCTCGAAATGGTGCGCGAGGGCAAGTTGGAAGTGCGGCAGGATCAGGTGTTCGCGCCAATCTATCTGCGCGGCCGCGCGCAAAGAGTGAAGGCAGTCGAGGTGGCATCATGAGCGAACGCGCCAACGCTTCGGTGATCCCGTTCAAGGTCGAGGACGAACCGGAAGACGACATGGCTGAGCAGGGTTCCATCGAAAACCCCGCCGAGCGGCTGCAATTGTCGGAAGCCGTGCGCATGGCCGAGGCGATCGTTTTCGCCAGCGCCGAGCCGGTCAGCGAAAAGCAGCTTGCCGTGCGCCTGCCTGAAGGCGTCAACATTGCCGCCGCGATGGCGGATCTGCAGCAGATCTATGCCAAACGCGGCGTCAATCTGGTCCGGGTCGGCGATGCCTGGGCCTTCCGCACCGCGGGCGATCTCGCTTTCCTGATGAGCCGCGATTCCGTCCAGCAGAGAAAGCTGTCGCGCGCGGCGCTCGAAGTGCTGGCGATCATCGCCTATCACCAGCCCGTCACGCGCGCTGAAATCGAGGACATCAGAGGCGTCGAAACGTCGAAGGGCACGCTCGACACGCTGCTCGAAACGGAGTGGGTCAGGATGCGCGGCCGCCGCCGCACGCCCGGACGGCCGGTGACCTATGGCACCACCGACGCCTTCCTCGACCATTTCGCGCTGGAGGAGATCCGCGATCTGCCTGGCATGGAAGAGCTCAAGGGCGCCGGCCTGCTCTCGACGCGCATGCCGGCCAATTTCTCGATGCCGGTGCCGCCGGCCGATCCCGACGCGCTGACCGAGGACGAGGACGCGCTGACCGATATCGACCTCGAGGAACTCGGCCTGCTGACGCCGCGCGTCACGGAAGAGTGACCGGGAAAACCGGCACGATTGGTCTATTAGCAAGGCCTGCGCGGATTAGTAGCAAGGCGCTCACGCCGAAAGTGCGTGACATCCGCTAGCCATTTTACCAACTTCATTGCGGTTGTGTTTGAATCCCCGAGCGAAAACGCATAGATCATCGCCGAGGGAAAACATTCGAGAGAGATCGTTATGGGTTCATTTTCGATTTGGCACTGGATGATCGTGCTGGTCATCGTGCTTCTGGTGTTCGGCCGCGGCAAGATCCCGGAGCTGATGGGCGACATGGCCAAGGGCATCAAGAGCTTCAAGAAGGGCATGGCTGACGACGACGTTGACGACAAGCGTACCGTCGAGCACCGCGCCGACGAGACCGTTTCGCCGGGCAAGGAAAAGGTCAGCAAGAGCTGATCCGATTGTTGGTTTGAGCATGCCGTTGTCCCAAAACCGCTTCGCATGTGCGGGCGGCATGCTCTTGTCGGAATAGATTGCCATGTTCGAAGTCGGTTGGAGCGAACTGCTGGTGATCGCGGTCGTCATGATCGTGGTCGTCGGGCCCAAGGATTTGCCCAACATGCTGCGCACCTTCGGCCGAACGGCGGCGAAACTGCGCGCCATGGCCGGCGACTTCCAGAAGCAGTTCAACGAAGCGCTGAAGGAAGCCGAGCTCGACGACGTCAAGAGCTCGATCGACAGTCTCCGCAGCCTCAATCCGATGAACGAGGTGCGCAAGCAACTCAATCCGTTCGAGCAGGCCGCGGCCGATGTGCGGGCGGGCGTCGACACGATGATGAAGCCAAAGCCCGCCGCCGATCCTGCGGCGCCGGCGGCAGACACGCCGCAGCCCGCCGAGCCGCTCAAGAACGGCGCCACGGACATGCCCGGCGTCGGCGCAACCGAGCCTGCCCCGGCCGCCCCGATCTTCCCGGCCATGACCGACGCCTCGGTCAACGCCCCGGTTCCGGATGCGCCTGTGGCCGCCAAGCCGGTGAAAAAAGCTGCAACCGCGAAGGCCAAGACGACCAGCGCAGAGGCGAAAACGACAGCGGCACCGAAAGCATCGGCCGCAAAGGCGCCGGCCAAGGCCACGCCGGCCGCGGCTAAAGCCGCCGCGCCCGCCAGCAAAGCCGCGCCCAAGGCTGAGGCAAAGCCTGCCGCAGCCAGGAAGCCCGCCTCCAAGAAGACGGCTGACACCAAGAAGACGGCGGGAGCCGCCAAGTGAGCGTATCGGACAAGGAGCGTGAAGAAATCGAGAAATCGTCGGCGCCGCTGATCGAGCATCTCATCGAGTTGCGCCGCCGCCTGATCTGGTCGCTGGGCGGCTTCTTCGTCGCCTTTCTCGTCTGCTTCTTTTTCGCCAAGCGCCTGTTCAACCTGTTGGTCATCCCCTTCAAATGGGCAACGCAATGGGCCGGCCTCGACCCGCACAAGGTCGAGCTGATCTATACGGCGCCGCAGGAGTTCTTCTTCACCCAGGTGAAGCTCGCCATGTTCGGCGGCATGGTGATCGCCTTTCCGCTGATCGCCACGCAGATCTACAAGTTCATTGCGCCGGGCCTCTACAAGAACGAGCGCAGCGCTTTCCTGCCGTTCCTGATCGCATCGCCCATCCTGTTCCTGATGGGGGCCTCGCTAGTCTATTTCTTCTTCACCCCGATGGTGATGTGGTTCTTCCTGGCCATGCAGCAGGTCGGCACCAACGACCAGGTGCAGATTTCGCTGCTGCCGAAGGTTTCGGAATATCTCAGCCTGATCATGACGCTGATCTTCTCCTTCGGCCTGGTATTCCAACTGCCGGTGGTGACCAGCCTTTTGACGCGCGTCGGGCTGCTGTCGTCGCAGGCGCTGGCCGAGAAGCGCAAATGGGCGATCGTGCTTTCCTTCGTGGTCGCCGCGGTGCTGACGCCGCCCGATCCGATGAGCCAGTGCGGCCTCGCCATCCCGACCATCATCCTCTACGAGGTCGCCATCTGGTCCTCGCGCATGATCGAGCGCGCCCAGGCGCGCGACCGCCTGGCGCGCGAGCAGGCGGCGAACTCGGCCGCCAGCAACACGCCGGATGCGCCGTCAACCTGAGCGGCGGCAAGGCAGTGAAATCGAGGCGGCGCGCCTATCCGCCGTCTTGCATCGATAGCCGATGCGGTTTACGCCCTCGGTCCTTACTTTTGAGGATCGACCATGCTTGACATCAAATGGATTCGCGAAAACCCGAAGGCCCTTGTCGAGGCGCTGGTGAAGCGCTCGTGGTCGGCTGACGAGGCGCAGTCCACGGTCGACGATCTGATTGCGAAGGACGAGGCGCGGCGCTCGCATCTGAGCGAATTGCAGGTCAAGCAGGAGCGCCGCAATGCCGCCTCGAAGGAGATCGGCAACGCCATGCGCTCGGGCGATGCAGCGCTTGCCGAGAAGCTCAAGGGCGAAGTCAGCGACATCAAGGCCTTCATCCAGAACGGCGAGGCGCGCGAGCGCGAGCTCGACAAGGCGCTGAACGGCGCGCTGGCGGTGCTGCCCAATGTGCCACTGGAGGACGTGCCTGTCGGCAAGGACGAGCACGACAATGTCGTCAAGCGTATCGTCGGCGAGGTGCCGACGCGTCCGAACTGGGTGAAGGAGCATTTCGAGATCGGCGAAGCGCTCGGCATGATGGATTTCGAGCGGGCGGCGAAATTGTCCGGCGCGCGCTTCACCGTGCTGAAGAGCCAGCTGGCCCGCATGGAGCGCGCGCTCGGCCAGTTCATGCTCGACCTGCACACGACCGAGCATGGCTATGAAGAGGTCATCCCGCCGTTGATGGTGCGCGACGAGGTGCTTTTCGGCACCAACCAGCTGCCGAAATTCGAGGAAGACCTGTTCTTCACGCCGCATGGCGACGGTCGGCTTGGCCTGATTCCGACGGCCGAGGTCCCGCTGACCAATCTGGTGCGCGAGGAGATCACTGCGCATGAAAAACTGCCGCTGCGCTACACGGCGCTGACGCCGTGCTTCCGCTCGGAAGCGGGTTCGGCTGGGCGCGACACGCGCGGCATGCTGCGCCAGCACCAGTTCTACAAGGTCGAGCTGGTCTCGATCACCGACCAGGAAAGCTCGATCGCCGAGCATGAACGTATGACGCAATGCGCCGAGGAGGTGCTGAAGCGGCTCGGCCTGCCATTCCGCACGGTCACGCTCTGCACCGGCGACATGGGTTTCGGCGCGCGCAAGACCTACGACATCGAGGTCTGGCTGCCGGGGCAGAACGCCTATCGCGAAATCTCGTCCTGCTCGGTCTGTGGCGATTTCCAGGCCAGGCGCATGGATGCCCGCTACAAGGACAAGGACGGCAAGGGCAACCGCTTCGTCCATACGCTGAACGGCTCGGGCACCGCGGTCGGCCGCGCTCTTATCGCCGTCATCGAAAACTACCAGAATGAGGATGGCAGCGTAACCATTCCTGAAGTGCTGCGGCCTTACATGGGTGGTCTCGCCAAGATCGAATCAAAGTGACTTGATGCGCATTCTTCTGACCAACGATGACGGCATTCACGCCGAAGGGCTGGCGTCGCTCGAACGCATCGCCCGCACGCTGTCGGACGACGTCTGGGTGGTGGCGCCCGAGCAGGACCAGTCCGGCTATGCGCATTCGCTGTCGATTTCGGAGCCGCTCAGGCTGCGCAAGATCGGCGAGAAGCATTACGCGGTGCGCGGCACGCCGACCGACTGCGTCATCATGGGCACTAAGAAAATCCTGCCCGGACCGCCGGACCTGATCCTGTCCGGCGTCAATTCCGGCGCCAACATTGCCGACGATGTGACCTATTCCGGCACCGTGGCGGGCGCCATGGAAGGCGCGCTGCTCGGCGTGCGCTCGATCGCTGTGAGCCAGGCCTATTCCTATCTCGGCGAGGATCGGGTGGTTCCTTACGAGACGACCGAGGCGCTGGCGCCGGCGCTGCTGAAGCGACTGGTGGAAACGCCGCTGCCGGACGGCGTGCTGCTCAACGTCAATTTTCCGAACTGCGCTCCCGACGAAGTTGAGGGCACCGTCGTCACCTCGCAGGGTAAGCTGGTGCACAGCCTTTGGGTCGACGAACGGCGCGACGGACGCGGCCTGCCTTATTACTGGCTCCGCTTCGGCCGCGAGCCGGTCGAAGGCAAGATGGGCACGGACCTATACGCGCTGCGCAACCGGCTGGTGTCGGTGACGCCGCTGCAGCTCGACCTCACCGCGTATGAACTCCGCGACCAGCTGACCAAGGCGCTGTCATGAACAAGGCATTGGCATGAACACGGTTTTGGCATGAACGTGGTTTTGGCATGAACACAGGCATCGACGACCGCGAAGGTTTCGCCGCTTTCCTGCTCAGGCTGCGGGGCAGGGGCACGGCGCCCAAGGCACTGGTCGCCGCCTTCGAGGCGACGCCGCGGCGCGGTTTCCTGGCGGCCCAGTTCCATTCGATCGCCTGGTCGGACGGCATGCTGCCGATCGAATGCGGCGAAGCGATCGAGGGCGCCGATCTGCAGGCAGCCGTGATTGCCGCGCTGCACATCGAGCCGGGCAACCGCGTGCTCGAGATCGGCACCGGCTCGGGCTACACGGCCGCTGTCATGTCGCGGCTTGCCGCGCGCGTCATCACCATCGACCGCTACAAGACGCTGACCGAGCAGGCCAAGCAGCGCTTCGAGGCGCTTGCCATCAGCAACATCATCGTCCGCCAGGCCGACGGTTCCAACGGCCTGCCCAATGAAGGACCGTTCGACCGCATCGTCGCCTGGGCCGCCTTCGACAGCCTGCCGCGCTTCCTGCTCGACCAGTTGTCGAGCGGCGGCGTCGTCATCGCGCCGATCGGCCCTGAAGAAGGCGAGCAGGTGCTGGCCAAGCTCACCAAGGTCGGCAGCCGCTTCGAGCGCGAGGACATCGGCACGGTCAGGCTGCAGCCGATCTTGCGCAGCGTCGCCGCGGTGATTTAGTTCCTCAACACAAAAGTTCTGACCGGCTGGTTAGTGTGCGTTGGCAGATCCCATGCCTTGGCGAATGGCCGAAAGGCCTATCGCGGTCCTCATCCAAGGCGGAGCAAGGAGCGCAGCGACGCGCGCAGACCCTGGAATGACGAGGTTCAGGAGCCTTCAGCTCATCGCCAGCGATGCGCCGGGAAGCCGGGATATCCGCGTCGCCGCCACCCGATATTCCCTCACCAAAATTTCCGCCAATGTTTTAAGAAAATTTTCGTCGGATTCTAAGGGGTTAACCCGGCAGTAACATTAACGCGCTTTAATCAGGGCCAGTTTGTACCGGGTCTGTGCGGGTTAGTGCGATGCAATTCAATCACTTGAAAGCAAACAGACGCAATCTGGCGCGCGGCTGCGCTGTGCTCATGATTGCCGGCGCGGCGGCCGGGTGCAGTTCCCAGTCGATGCGCTTCAACGGTGTCGATGATGTCTTCACATCATCCACCAACAATCAGCGCGCCATCATCAACAAGCAGAATGTCGACCAGCCCTATCCGGGCGACACGGTCGCGCCTGCGCCGGTCGATGGCATGCACACCCAGTCGGTGAGCCGCTCCAGCCTTGAGCCGGTGACGACACAGCAATTGCCGCCGCCCTCGGCGCCGGCTACGGCAAAGCCGATGCGTACCGCTTCGGCTCCCGCTCTTGCACCGGCTCCGGCGCTTGCTCCCGCGCCGCATCTCGACAGGACGGCCACCGGCACCGTCGCGCCGGCCGCAAAGCCCTTCAAGACGGCCGAGCCCGATGCGGTGCGCAACGCCAGTGCTGCGCCGCATGCGACCGAAATCGTTGTCCGGGACGGCGAGACGCTTTCGGGCCTGGCGGCGCATTATCACGTGCCGGCCGATGCTATCGCCAAGGTCAACGGGATCGATCCGAAGAAGGGCATCCGGTCCGGCCAGAAGATCGTCATCCCCGCCTATGCCTATTCGAGCAAGGCGGAGCCGAAGGTCGCCGAAGGCAAGCCGGCGAACACGCCGAAGCAGCCCGCACCGGAAAAGGTCGCGGTCCTGCCGCAGCAGCCGAAGGTCAAGGACGGCAAGTCGGCCACCCAGGTCGATGCGTCGGCTGCGGCCGCGGGCTCCAAGAACCCGAAGCCCGCGCCGCAGGTGGCCGAGGCAAAGCCCGCCGGCGCCGGAGGCACCTATACTGTCCAGCAGGGCGACTCGCTGTCGTCGATAGCCAGGAAGACCGGCGTCAGCGTCACGACGCTGAAGCAGGCCAACGGCATGCAGGACGGCTTGCTCAAGATCGGACAGACGCTCAAGGTTCCGGCCGGCGGCACGGTCGTGGCGGCTGCCAAGCCGGCGGCCACCACCGCCAAGCCTGCAGTCGATCCGGTGACGACGGCGACGACGCCGCCGCCAGCGAAGACCACCGAGACACTCGCCTCCTACACGCCGCCGAAGAAGGATGCCAAGGTCATCCAGCAGGCCGAGGACGACAATGCCGAGGCGCCCGACGCGACCGGCATCGGCAAGATGCGCTGGCCGGTACGTGGCCGCGTGATCTCCAGCTTTGGCTCCGGCAAGGACGGCGTCGACATCGCGGTGCCGGAAGGAACGCCGATCAAGGCGGCCGAGAACGGCGTCGTCATCTATGCCGGCGACGGCCTCAAGGAGTTCGGCAACACCGTGCTGGTGCGGCACGAGAACGGCCTGGTCACCGTCTACGGCCATGCTAGCTCGATCGAGGTGCAGCGCGGCCAGAAGGTCAAGCGCGGCCAGGAGATCGCGCTGTCCGGCATGAGCGGCACCACCGACTCGCCCAAGCTGCACTTCGAAGTGCGCAAGAACTCGGCGCCGGTCGATCCGTCCGGCTATCTCGAATAGAACAAGAACAATTGCGGGCCGCCTGACCTCCAGTCCGGCCCGCCGTCTTCAGCCCGCTCCGCGAGGAGCGGGCTTTTTCAGTTGCGCGGGATGCAGGCTCAAAGGTGATCACGGAGCGTGTCGGCGATCATTTCCTCGAGGCTGCTGGCCTCTACGCCCAGAAGCGTCTCCGCGTCGGAGGAATCGACCAACAGGGGACTTTCGAAGAGATACCTCATCTCGATCAGCTCCTGCATGCCCAGCGCTTCCATCTCGAGGATGGAGTAGGAGTGCGTCTCGGCAATATTCCGGCCGAGCATCGCCGCGGTTTTGCGGATGAGCTCGTTGGGCGAGGCGTGTTGGGAGGGGACATGAAACGCCCGTCCCCATTCGCCGGTGGAGCGGGAGGCCGCGACGAGCGTCCTGGCGACGTCCTTGGTGAAGGTCCAGGCATGAGTGGCATCGAGGTCGCCAATGAAGGCGACGGGCTGGTCCTCGATGATGGCGGGCAGGGCGATCAGCGAGAAGTAGCTGATCGCGCCGTGCCCGAGATAGTCGCTGGAACGTATCTCGATCGCCGGCACGCTGGCACGGGCCGCCCGCTGCCACATGATCGTCCTGGCGGTTCCCTTCTTCGAATTCGGATCCAGCGGCATGTCGGAGCGCAGCGGGTTTTCGCCATTCTTGCCGTAACCATAGAGGTTTCCGAGCACGATGAGCTTGGCGCCGACTGCTTCCGCCGCCTGCACGGTGCCGTCGATTATGGGGAAAAAGTCGGTTGGCCAGCGATGATATGTGGCCATGGCGCACATGAACACGGCCTCGGCGCCCCGGCAGACACGCGACAGCGCCGAGGCGTCCGTGGCGTCGGCCTGTATCGAGCGCACATTGCGCAACGCGTTCGAACCGACACTTCGGCTGGTCAGGATGACATCATGGCCTTCTTCGCCCAGAAGGCGAGCCGTCTCGCGTCCGACCGGGCCTGCGCCGACAACAACATACGAACTCATGGCAACCTCTCTTCCATGTTTGAAGGAGAGGCGGGAGTACAGGTTCGCGGCGTTGAAAATCGCGCGGGAATTGCCAAATCTTGAACACGTTTCGCCATGAATCGAGAGAGCATGCTTCCGCAATCCGCTCCGACCCCGCCTAAGGTCACAATGCTTTCCCGGCACGTCGAGGCCGGGGTCCATCGGCTGCCTCGGGCGCCGCACCACCGCATCATGGTGCATGCGAGTGCTGCGACGCGCTCCTACTGCAATCAGGCCGGGCGATATTTCGTCAGGCGCGCCGGCGACATCGATCTGGTGCCGGCCGGCGAGGAGGGCGGTTTCGAGGCCGAAACGCCGTTCGACACGATGGAGATCGTCCTGCCGCCGGCCTTGATGGAAAGAGTTGCCGCGGAGCTTGGCGGAAAGGGGCTGATATCGCGGCTCGACACCCGCCATCTGCTTCGTGACCAACGGATCGAGCATCTCGCTCGAGCGCTGCAGAGCGATCTCGCCGGCGGCGCACCAAGCGGCTCTTTGTTTGCCGACAGCATCGGCGCAGCGCTTGTGGTGAGGCTGCTTGGCCTCGATGGCCCGGACACAATTCACGTGAGCCGGCTTTCGGAGGCCCAACTCAAGCGTGTCCTCGAACACATCGAGGCCGCTCTCGACGAGCCGCTTTCGATCGATCGTCTGAGCCGGGTCGCCGGCGCGAGCAGCTCGCATCTGCGCACATGGTTCAAGGCGGCGATGGGCGTGACCTTGCATCGCTACGTGTTGCGGCGCCGCGTGGAAAGGGCGTGCATCCTGTTGCGGCGCGGGGATCTCAGCACGAGCGAGGTCGCGGCATTGACCGGCTTTGCGCACCAGTCGCATCTGGCGCATTGGATGCGCCGTGAGATCGGCCAGACGCCACGCGACTTGCGACGGGCGCAGCCGCCCAGGTGACATTCAATCCTTGAGCGGCTTGCCGAGCCGGCCGGCGAGGTCCTGAGTGAACTGCCAGGCGACACGGCCGGAACGGCTGCCACGCGTCGTTGCCCATTCCAGCGCTTCGGCGCGCAATTGTTCGGGATCGATGGCCAAGTCGTGATAGCGGACATAGCCGTCGATCATGTCGAGATATTCGTCCTGCGAGCATTTGTGGAAGCCGAGCCACAGGCCGAAACGGTCGGAAAGCGAGACTTTTTCCTCGACCGCTTCGGAAGGGTTGATGGCGGTCGAGCGCTCATTGTCGATCATATCGCGCGGCAAGAGATGCCGCCGGTTGGACGTGGCATAGAAAATGACATTGCCCGGCCGGCCCTCGACGCCGCCTTCCAGCGCTGCCTTCAGCGACTTGTAGGAAGTGTCGTCATGGTCGAAGGAGAGGTCGTCGCAAAACAGGATAAAGCGATAAGGCGCCGCCTTCAGGAGACCCATCAGCTTGGGCAGCGTGTCGATATCCTCGCGATGGATCTCGATCAGCTTCAGCGGCCGGTCGAGCTTGTCCGAGGCGTTGACGGTGGCATGCACGGCCTTGACCAGGGATGATTTGCCCATGCCGCGCGCGCCCCACAAGAGCACGTTGTTGGCCGCGTAGCCGGACGCGAAGCGCTCGGTGTTGTCGAGAAGGATATCGCGCACGCGGTCGACCCCGCGGATCAGGCCGATGTCGACGCGGTTGACCTTGCGCACCGGCTCCAGATAGCCGGGATCGGCCTGCCAGACGAAACAGTCGGCGATACCCAGGTCGGTCTCCGGCACCGGCGGCGGGGCGAGACGGGAAACCGCCTCGATCAGGCGATCCAGTTTCTTGTTCAAGACGTCCAGGCTGTCGGTCATTTTGGGTCTTTTTGTTGAGGTCTTTCAGCGTGTGGGAGCAGCTTCCATGACATCGCTGCAAGAACCAGGTCCAAGCTTTTGTTGGAGCATGATCTTTCGGTGGCCCCGAAGCCGCTTGCGCTGCGACGCTCTAGCACGCCGCAAACGGCTGGAAAAGCAATGGATTGGGCCCGCAGCGCAGTTGCATTGGCAAGTTTACCGACTATATTCCGGCCAAATTTTCGCGGGGCGGCCGCGGCGGAATTTCACCATCCAGGAGTTTCTTGATGTTCGTTACACCGGCATACGCCCAGGGCGTCGGCGCTTCGCCAGACATGTTCATCTCGATTTTGCCGTTTGTCCTGATTTTCGTGATCATGTATTTTCTGATCATCCGGCCGCAGCGCGCGCAGTTGAAGAAGCGCCAGGAAATGCTTTCGGCGGTGCGCCGCGGCGATACGGTGGTGACCGGCGGCGGCTTCGTCGGCAAGGTGACCAAGGTGATCGACGAGAATGAGCTGGAGATCGACCTTGGCGGCGGAACCAAGGTGACGGCGCTGCGCTCGACGATCTCGGACGTGCGTGTCAAGGGCGAGCCGGTGGCGAACCAGAACGCCAAAAAGTAATCCTACTCTCGATGGCGGAACGCTGCCGCTTGTACGCCTGAACGGATAAGAACGAATGCTCTATTTCTCGCGCCTGAAGATGATCCTGATCTGGCTCGCCGTGGCCATCACAGTGATCCTTGCCGCGCCCAATCTCTTCCCGGCAAGCGTGCTGGCGCAATTGCCGAACTGGGTGCCGAAGCGGCAGATGACGCTCGGCCTCGACCTTCAGGGCGGTTCGCACATCCTGCTCCAGATGGACCAGAACGATCTGGTCAAGGATCAACTGGAGACGACGCGCGACGAGATCAGGACGCTGCTGCGCGACGCCAAGATCCAATATACCGGACTTGGTGGAACCGGCCGTACCGTGCAGGTGCGCATCAACGATCCGAGCCAGGTCGAAGCCGCGAAGGCGGCGTTGAAACCGATAACCAATCCGGTCACGGCCGGGCTCTTTAGCGGTGGTTCCGTCCAGTCGATGACGCTGGACGATTCCGAGCCCGGATTGCTGAAGTTCACCGTCACGGATGCTGGCATCAAGTACCGCACATCAACGGCATTGTCGCAGGCGATCGAAGTGGTGGAGCGGCGTGTCAACGCGCTCGGCACGACGGAACCGATCGTGCAGCGGCAGGGTGACGATCGCATTCTGGTTCAGGTGCCCGGACTGCAAAATCCGCAGAGGCTCAAGGACATCATCGGCCAGACCGCCAAGCTGACCTTCCAGATGGTCGATACATCGGTGCCGGTCCAGGACGCGATGAAAAATCGACCGCCGCCCGGCGACTCCGTCCTTTACTCGCAGGACGATCCTCCCGTTCCTTATCTGGTCGAGAACCGTGTCATCGTGTCGGGCGAAGACCTGTCGAACGCGACGCCGACCTATAACTCGCAGACCAACGAGCCGGTCGTTTCGTTCACCTTTAATTCCCGCGGGGCGACGCGGTTCGGCCAGGCGACGCAGCAGAATGTCGGCAAACCTTTTGCGATCGTGCTAGACAACCAAGTCATCTCCGCGCCGGTCATCCGTGAACCTATCCTTGGCGGCACGGGGCAGATTTCGGGCAACTTCACGGCCGAGAGCGCCAACGATCTTGCTGTGCTGCTGCGCGCCGGCGCCCTGCCTGCGAAACTGACGATCATCGAAGAGCGCACGGTCGGTCCCGGCCTCGGCCAGGACTCCATCCATGCCGGTAAGGTCGCGGGCGTGATCGGCTCGATCCTCGTCGTCGCCTTCATGTTCGTCGCCTACGGCTTCCTCGGCTTCATCGCCAACATCGCTTTGGCCGTCCATGTCGCGATGATCGTGGGGGCGCTGTCGCTGCTTGGCGCTACGCTGACCTTGCCGGGTATTGCGGGCATCGTTCTCACCATCGGCATGGCGGTGGATTCCAACGTTCTGATCTATGAGCGTATCCGGGAGGAGCGGCGCAATGGCCGCTCGGTGATCCAGGCGATCGACACCGGCTTCTCAAAGGCGCTGGCGACGATCGTCGACTCCAACGTCACCTCGCTGATCGCCACTGTGGTGTTGTTCTTCCTCGGCACGGGGCCGGTCAAAGGCTTCGCCATCACTTACGCCATCGGCATTTTGACCACGGTTTTCACCGCATTCACCTTCACCCGCATGCTGGTGGCGATCTGGCTGCGGCGCGCCCGTCCGAAGGAATTGCCGCGCGCCCCGGTCACCTTCATTCCGCCGGGCACGAAAATCCCGTTCATGGGGATTCGCCGCTGGACCTTTGCGCTTTCAAGCACGTTGTCCATCCTCTCGGTTGTCGGCTTCCTGACCCTCGGCATCAACTACGGCATCGACTTCAGGGGCGGTTCACTGATCGAGGTGCAATCCAAGCAGGGCGACGCGAATCTTGGCGACATCCGCTCGCGACTGTCGGACCTCAACATCGGCGAAATCCAGGTGCAGCAATTCGGCGCGCCGAACGATGTGCTGATCCGCGTCGGCACGCAGGACGCCGGCGAAAACGCCGAGCAGACCGTCATCGACAAGGTGCGGGGCGAATTGCAGGACCAATACGACTTCCGCCGCGTAGAGGTCGTGGGGCCGACGGTTTCCGGCGAGCTCGCCAAGCAAGGCACGATCGCCATGCTGATCGCATTGGCCGGTATCCTGCTCTATGTCTGGTTCCGTTTCGAATGGCAGTTCGCGGTCGGCGCCATCGTGGCGACGGTCCACGACGTGGTCATGACGATAGGCTTCTTCGTCCTGACCGGGTTGGAGTTCAACCAGTCGTCGCTGGCGGCGATCCTGACCATCATCGGCTATTCGCTGAACGACACCATCGTCGTCTATGACCGCGTCCGCGAGGATCTTCGAAAATACAAGAAGATGCCACTGCCGCAGCTCTTGAACAATGCCATTAACGAGACGCTGTCCAGAACGACGTTGACGTCGGTCACGACATCGCTGGCGCTCTTGGCGCTGGTGCTGTTCGGCGGCGAAGTGATCCGCTCCTTCACGATGGCCATGCTGTTCGGTGTGGTGTTCGGCACCTACTCGTCGATCTTCATCGCCGCGCCGCTGCTGATCCTGTTCCGTTTGCGGCCGCAGGCCGCGACGGAAGAGGAGAAGAAGCCGGTGAACGGCAAGGCCCTGACGACCTGACGCTGCCGGATCAGGGTGACGTTTCGTTGAACCGTCCTGCTGATCCAATCTTTTGTTGGAGCATGATCTTTTCCGAAACCCGGTTCCCACTTTTTGCGTGCGCTGACCTCCGGTTCGGGAACATGCTCTAGAGCCGGATTGTCACGCTCTAGTCCCATGGCCAAAGGCATCATCATCCGCGAGGCGCATTTCCCCGGCAAGGCGGCGATCGAAGCCTATGGCAATGGCGGCTTTCGCTTTGCCGACATGTCGCATCGCGGATCGCTGCTTGTGCTGCCGTCGGGCATCCATGGCTGGGAGCCGGCCGATCCGCTGGCGCTGAAGGCCTCGGACTTCGACAGGTTGCTCGCCGAAGCCGACCGCGTGGAGATACTGCTGGTCGGCATGGGCAAGGATTTGCGGCCGTTGCCGGCGGCGCTGCGCGCCGCGCTCAAGGAGGCCGGCATATCCGCCGACCCGATGTCGACGGGCGCCGCGGTGCGGACCTACAATGTGCTGCTGGCCGAAGACCGCGCCGTGGCCGCCGCGCTGATCGCCGTCGACTGAATGGCCGGCACGCCCGATATCGTCAAGAATGGCGACATCGTCATGGACGCGGTGCGCGCCGCCGACCATGACCGCTATTTGTCGGCGCTCTACGCGCCGGCCGACAAGCGCGACGCGCTGCTCGCGCTCTACGCCTTCAACGCCGAAATCGCCGGCGTGCGCGATCGCATCCATGAGCCGCTGCCGGGCGAGGTCAGGCTGCAATGGTGGCGCGACGTTATCGCGGCCGATGGGGATGCCGGGACGGGCCACCCGACCGCCGATGCGCTGCGCGCGACGATTGCCGCAAATAAGCTGCCGAGGGCTGCTTTCGAGAACATGCTCGCGGCGCGGATCTTCGATCTCTATGACGATCCGATGCCGTCGCGGACCGACCTCGAGGGCTATTGCGGCGAAACGGCCGCAGCACTTATCCAGCTTGCGGCCATGGTGCTCGATCCGGCTGCGGCGCCGGGCTTTGCCGAGCTGGCCGGCCGGGCTGGTTGCGCCCAGGCGATCACCGGCCTGCTGCTTCTGCTGCCGCTGCACCGCCGACGCGGCCAATCCTTTTTGCCCGCAGACATCCTCGCGGCAGCCGGCACGACGCCGGAAGAGTTCGTCAAGGGAGAGGGCGGGGCTGCCGCCCAGCGCGCGGTTGTGGCGATGATCGCGCTGGCGCGGGAGCATCTCAACGCCTTCGAGAAAGGAGCGCCGGCGCTTCCCGTCTCGCTGCGGCCGGCCTTTCTGCCGCTGGCGCTGACCCACGCCTATCTCGATAAGATGGAAAAGGCTGGCAGTTGGGCGCTCCGCAGGACGGCAGCGCTCTCCACCTTGCGCCGGCACTGGCTGCTGCTGCGTCATGCGATGCGGGGCTGGATGCCCCTTTGACGTAAACGTCAATCGTGCTAGGGGTTTGTCGCGTGGACCCGCGTCAAAGAAATGCGGGCCGCCGGAGGAGCCGCGTTCCCATGAGCCTGCCAGTCCTGGTCGTCCTCGTCGCGTTCGGCATCGCGCTGTCCGTCGCGGCCGTGCATTTCACCGGCGGCACGACAACCGCGACGCTTGCCGGCGCGGATCAAGCGCTCGCACGCTTTGCCGAGGATTTTCCCGACGACAGGCCGGGCGCCGTGCGGCTGACCGCCGACAATCATGCCGCGTTTCTCGACCTCGGCCCGCAACGCTGCGGCATCATCCAGAGCATCGGCGACTGTTTTCTGACGCGCATCGTCACACCGCACGACATTCTGGGGCTGACGAGGGACGGGGATGTGGTGTCGCTGCGGCTCAACGACTTCACTTGGAAGGGCGGCAGGTTCGTCTTCGCGAGCGACGCCGATGCGCGAGCCGTGGCGGCGACCCTGCAGAACAGCGATCGGATCCGGGAGGCGGCGTGACGGACGAGTATAATTTCCCGCAGGTCACCCAGCTTGCGATCCCCTTCTTCGTCGCAGCGATCCTGATCGAGCTCTGGCTGGTGCGCACCGGCCGCGCCAAGGGATCGTTCGAGACGCGCGACACGCTGACCAGCCTGACGATGGGCACCGGCAATGTCGTTGCCGGCCTGTTGCTCGGCGTCGTGTCCTATTGGGCGCTGCTGTGGCTGTGGCAGTTCCGTTTCTTCAATCTCGGCCTGTCGGTTTGGGTGTTCGTCGCCGCCTTCCTGCTCGATGACTTGCGCTACTATGTTTATCACCGCATCGCGCACCGGGTGCGCTGGGTGTGGGCCGAACACGTCAACCATCATTCCAGCCAGCATTACAATCTCTCGACGGCGCTGAGGCAGAGCTGGACCGGCCTGTTCACCTTCACCTTCATCCTGCAGGCGCCGCTGGTGCTCGCCGGCTTCCACCCGGCGGTGATCGCTTTCGTCTTCGGTTTCAACCTGGTCTGGCAGTTCTGGATCCACACCGAGACGATCGGCAAGATGTGGGGCTGGTTCGAGTTCATCTTCAACACGCCCTCGCATCACCGTGTTCATCACGCCACCAATCCACGCTATCTCGACGCCAATTACGCCGGCACGCTGATCATCTGGGACCGCATGTTCGGCACCTTCGTCGAGGAACTGGAGGAGGACCGGCCGCGCTACGGCATCGTCAAGAATATCGGCACCTTCAATCCGCTGAAGGTGGCGTTCCACGAGTGGATCGGCATGTTCAAGGACGCGCTGGCGCCGGGGCTGACGCCTGGCCAGCGCTTCAATTATCTCATCCAGCCGCCAGGCTGGAGCCATGATGGCTCGCGCGACACGTCGGAAACGCTGAAGGCGGCCTATGTCAGGCGAAATCCTTCCCAAGCAGGCAAGCCGGGATTGCCGCCAGCGCGTGCCGAGCCGGCGGAATAGCCGTCGCGGAGAGAGGGCCCTGCTGCCTGCAGCAGCCCTTCCATCGTAGCGGTGCCCGCAAAAATCCTGTCGATGTTGCGCAGCTTCGGCGACGGCGGCACAACGAACGGTAACTCTCTCGAACCGTCATGGTGCCGAAACGAAGCGTCGCGGCGATCTTTATGCGTAGTCCCTGAACCTGATCCTCGAGCGGATTTCCTTTTTCAGAAGAAACCTGAGAAGGTTTCCAATGGTTCTTGGGTATGTATGGCCATATGCGTATAGTTTTTCCAGGGAACGGGATTTGTTTTCAAGCTCGAATCTCTTTCGCCATTCCATCGACAGCGCGTCGCGCTGAACTTCGTAGAGGTCGTTCGAGATCTTCTCTGCGTCGATCGAGACATCCATCTTGCCGGCGACGTCCATCACGTATTCGCGCCATCCCTTCATGATCTGCTCGTAAAAGACCGAACGTATTGGATGGACCTCAGCGCAAGGTAATCTCTCCAGAACACCATGCCGCAGGTGCTTCCGCGGAGGCAAAAACGCAGGATCGAGCAAAGGTTGCGTTCGTTCCTGGCGCAGTCAGAACCCGGCGCCGGTCCCGAACAAATGCGACGCTACCTGAATGGCGTCATTGGCTATATGCGGTCCGAGGATCTGGCGTCCGAGCTGCCAAGGCTGGCAAAGCGGATGGACGCGCTTGACCGGTTGAAATCCGAATCGACGTCGAATGTCCTGACGGAAATTGGTCCGATCCTGGTATCGGCGCACGGTTTGTCCGGTACCGCGAGACGCTTCATCTCAGCAGCGCGCCGTGCCGCAGCCAGCTTCTGGCGACGAACGGCGCCTTGATTGCGGCGTTATTCCGCAGCCTGCGCCTGTGGCGGCAATCCGAGCCACTCCCTGCAATCGGCCAGCGCTCTCGCTGTGATCGCATGACGTTTGGCGACGGTCTTGTCCTTGCCGCGCAGGCGCTTGCCGTCGGCCTTCGGCGCTTCGACCGGGGGGAAAAGGCCGAAATTAACGTTCATCGGCTGGAAGGAGCGTTTGCCGGGCTCGTCATCCGACACGATATGCCCGCCGGTGATGTGGTTGAGCAGCGCGCCGAAGGCGGTGGTCGCCGGCGGCAGCGCGGGCGCGTGGCCGAGCCGCGCGGCGGCGGCGAAGCGGCCGGCAAGCAGGCCGATTGCGGCGCTTTCCACATAGCCTTCGCAGCCGGTGATCTGGCCGGCAAAGCGCAGGCCCGGCCGCGATTTCAGCTGCAGCGAGGGGTCGAGCAGCGTCGGCGAGTTGATATAGGTGTTGCGGTGCAGGCCGCCGAGGCGTGCGAACTCGGCATTCTCGAGCCCGGGAATGGTGCGGAAGATGCGCACCTGCTCGGCATGCTTCAGCTTCGTCTGGAAACCGACCATGTTGTAGAGCGTACCCAGCGCATTGTCCTGCCGGAGCTGCACCACCGCATAGGCTTTTACCGAGGGATTGTGAGCGTTGGTCAGGCCCATGGGCTTCATCGGGCCGTAGCGCAGGGTCTCGACGCCGCGCTCGGCCATCACCTCGATCGGCAGGCAGCCGTCGAAATAGGGCGTGCCTTCCCACTCTTTGAACTCGGTTTTCTGGCCTTCCAGCAGCGCCTGGACGAAGGCGAAATACTGGTCCTTGTCCATCGGGCAGTTGATGTAATCCTTGCCGTTGCCGCCGGGGCCGACCTTGTCGTAGCGCGACTGGAACCAGGCCGTGTCCAGGTCGATCGTGTCGAAATGCACGATCGGCGCGATGGCGTCGAAGAAGGCAAGCGCGTCGGCGCCGGTCGCCTCGGCGATCGATTGCGCCAGCGACGGCGCCGTCAGAGGACCGGTGGCGATGATCGCCTGGTCCCAGTCCGCCGGCGGGAGTCCAGGCACTTCCTCGCGCTGGATGGTGATCAGCGGATGCGCTTCGATCTTCGCAGTGACCGCGTCGGAAAACCGGTCGCGGTCGACGGCGAGCGCGCCGCCGGCGGGAACCTGGTTGGCGTCGCCGGCGCTCATGATCAGCGAGCCGGCCAGCCGCATTTCGGCATGCAGCAGGCCGACCGCGTTGTTTTCGGCATCGTCGGAGCGGAAAGAGTTCGAGCAGACAAGCTCGGCCAGACCATCGGTCTTGTGCGCGTCGGTGCCGCGCACCGGGCGCATCTCGTGCAGCACGACCGGAACGCCGGCCTCGGCGATTTGCCATGCCGCCTCGGAGCCGGCGAGGCCGCCGCCGACGACGTGTACGGGATTTTTGCTCATGAGCGCCGGAATAATCGTTTGGCGGCTCGATTGCAATTGCCGGACGGCGACGGCGAGAAACCGGCGCCTAAAACAACAACACCCGCCGGGGGAGGAGGTCCGGCGGGTGTCGTTTTGGGGGCCGATCCTCGGGAGGAGGTGAAGATCGACCTAATTCGTCATTGCCGGGGAGGAGGTCGGCTCTGACGAAATTCCTTTCGCCTTTTTAGAAGGGCGAAACCTTCGAAGACGAACTTCGTTCGCTTGAAGACGAACCACGTTCGCTTTTGGAACAACGCCCGCCGGGGGAGGAGGTCCGGCGGGCGCCGTTTCGGTGGTCAACCCTTGGGAGGAGGTAAGGGTTGGCCGTATCCGTCAGGGTCGGGGAGGAGGTCGACCCTGGCGAAATTCCTAAGTTAGATCGCCTTGCGGGCGACCATCTTGATCTCGTCGCGGACGATGCCGAGATCGTGGAGCTGACGGTTCGAAAGCCGACCCAGCTCGGAAACCGTCTCGCGATAAACGCGCCAGTTACGGTAGCTACGGACCAGGTTCATGTCTTAACTCTCTTCAAAACTGGTTCGGACCATTTGCGGTCCGAAGCGGATTAGACCGCCTTGCGGGCGACGTAGTGGATGTCGCTGCGGCTGATGCCGAGGTCGGTCAGTTCACGGTTCGACAGGCGGTTCAGCTCGGAAACGGTTTCCCGGTAGCGGCGCCAGTTGCGGTAGTTGCGGATCAGGTTCATGGTAGTTCTCGTTTCGTCTTTAGTTCGGATCATTCCGTTTGTGTACGAACAGAAAGTAGGTGGGATCATATCGGTTTAAAAGTGCCGTTGGCGCATGGCAGCAATGCAAATTGTGCAATGCAACATTAACGGCCATTCACGGCTGCGTCACAAAGAAGGCCGAATCGAAAAATGCCGCTGCGTCAACGGTTTGGCTGTTTCGACTAAGGAAGTGGGTCGGGCTTGGGGGAAATGCATGGCGGGCTATGCCACAAGGGTGAGGGCAGATATCGCGCGCTGGCGGGAGATCGGGCTGATCGATCCCGCCACGGCGGAGGCGCTGACGCGCGATGTCGCCGCCAATGAGCGCGCGTCGCTAAGCTTCGGCTCCATCCTGGCGATGATGGCGGCGCTTTTGTTCGGCGCCGCGATCCTGATCTTCGTCGCCGCCAATTGGGAGGCCTTCCCGCGCCTCTTGCGCGTGGCATCTCTGTTTGCGGTCATTCTTGCCGGCTATGTCGGCGGAGCGGTGCTGAAGACGCGTGACCATGCCGCGATCGGTGAGGCGCTGTGGATCGTTGCCGCGGCGGCGTTCGGCGGATCGATCGCGCTGATCGGACAGATGTACCATCTTTCGGGCGACGAGGCTTCGGCGCTGGTGACGTGGTGCGCCGGCACGGCGCTGGCGGCGGTCGCGCTGCGTTCAAGCCCGCTGACGGTCGCGGCGGTCGGCATCGCCGACGCCTGGCTGGTTCTCAAGGGGTTCGGCTTCTACTGGCGCGCGGAAACCCCGCATATCTTCATCGTCGTGGCGATCGTCTTGTTCGCCATCTCGTTCTGGACGCGCAGCCAGGCCGCGCGCCACCTCATCATTTTGTCGATCATTCTCTATCTGGTCCTGCTGGCGACGGACCGCGAGACGCTGCCCGTGGCCATGTCGCTGGCCATGGTCTCGGTGCTGCTCTTTGCCGCTTCGGTCTTTGCCGGCGATCCGCTCGACAGGATCCTCCAGCTCGGCGGCCGGCTGCCCTTGCACGCCCTTCTCGGCTTCCTCACCGGCATGGCGATCATCCAGTTCGAGCTGGCGGATGAAAGCACATACAACAGCGGATTTGCCGTCGCTTCGATCGTGGCGCTGGCCAGTATCGTGGCGGCAATCATGCTGGCGGGGCGCGAGAGCAGGGGCTTGCGCTGGCTGGCCTATACGGGCTTCGCCTTCGAACTCGCCATCATCTACAGCGTCACCCTGAGGTCGATGCTGGATACGGCCGGCTTCTTCCTGGCGGCGGCGGTGCTGCTCGGCATGCTGGCGCTGGTCATCATCCGCATCGAGAAGCGCATGAAAGCGCCTGCCGGAACAGGAGCAACGGCATGACCGGCAAGAAACTGATCATTTCGTCGCTGGTGCTGGCGCTTGTCCAGATCGGCTTTCTCAGTTGGATCATCGCCGGCCGCGCGGCGATCCTGCGCAACGGCAAGGAAGTGCTCCTGAAAGTCCAGCCCGTCGATCCGCGCGATCTCCTGCGCGGTGACTACATCTCGCTCAACAACAACATTTCGCGCATTCCGGTGAAGCTGATCGCCAACATTCCGCAAGGAAAGTTCTCTAGCGACGACACATCGATCGTCGTCCGGTTGAAGAAGGGCGCCGACGGTTATTGGCAGCCGACCGCGGCATGGTTCGGCCAGGCGCCGTCACCGGCAGGCGAGGGCGAAGCAGACATTGCCGGCCATGTCGTGGAGGGCTGGGGTCTTCGTGATATGGACGCGACGATCGCGCCGGACTTTGGGATCAACCGCTTCTACCTGCCGGAAGGCGAGGGCTTGGCGATCCAGGACGACATGCGCGTGCGACCGTTCGGCATCAAGCTTGCGCTCGCGCCCGACGGCACGGCACAGATCAAGGCGCTGATGGACGGCGATAAGACGCTGTTCGAGGAGCCGCTTTACTAGTCCTCTGCCGCCCTAGGCTAGGAGATCTCGCCAAACAAGGCTGCGGTGGCCTGCCGTCCGAAGCTCGAAGAGCGAAGGATGGTGCGGATGAAGGGACTCGAACCCCCACGCCTTTCGGCACTGGAACCTAAATCCAGGGCGTCTACCAATTCCGCCACATCCGCTTTCCCCGGCAATCCCATGTAGCCATCATTCTGTCAATGTCGAGGCTCAGATCATGCTTATCCGGCTAGGCGCGAAGATAGTTGAAAATTAGCCTAGCCTGTGACAAAAGGCGTGTCGAATGTGACGGAACGTGAATTTCCGCTTCTGCAAGATGTGAAAAGTTATAGGAAAAACAAAGACTTCTTTGCATCTGGCAAGGCGTAGTTCAGGAGAGTTTGAACCGCATTAGCGGTCAAATCGCCAGGTTCCGTACCAAAAGCCATTTCCGGCAACATCATACCGGCAGGCTGTAAACGGCTAGGACCGTTTGGCAGTCTCATTGTTGAAAACAAAGGTTCTAGGATGCAGGTCACCGAAACGCTCAACTCCGGTCTCAAGCGCGAGATCAAGATCACCGTGCCGGCCGGTGACATGGAAGCCAAGCTGATGGCGCGGCTGACCGATGCCCGCGACAAGGTGCGCATCAACGGTTTCCGCCCGGGCAAGGTACCGGTGCAGCATCTGCGAAAGATGTACGGCAAGTCGTTCATGGCTGAGGTCGTCAACGAGATCCTCAACGACTCGACCCGTTCGATCATCTCCGGGCGCGGCGAAAAGGCGGCCATGCAGCCCGAAGTGATCATGACCGAGGACGAGAAGGAGGCCGAGAAGATCCTGGCCGGCGGCTCGGACTTCGAATTCAGCCTCAACTACGAGGTCATCCCGGCGATCGAGATCAAGGATTTCTCCGATATCAAGGTGACGCGCCAGGTCTATGACGTGCCGGAATCGGAAGTCGACGATCAGGTGAAGCGCGTTGCCGAATCGGCGCGCAGCTACGAGCCGAAGACCGGCAAGGCCGCCGAGGGCGACCGCGTGACTATCGACTATGTCGGCAAGATCGGCGGCGAGGCCTTCGCCGGCGGCGCCGGCACCGACCAGCCGCTTGTGCTCGGCTCCAAGGAGTTCATCCCGGGCTTCGAGGACCAACTGATCGGCACGAAGGCCGGCGACGAGAAGCAGATCACCGTCACCTTCCCTGAAAACTACCAGGCCGCGCATCTGGCCGGCAAGGAAGCCACCTTCGACGTCACCGTCAAGGAAGTGTCGGCGCCCGGCGAGCTCGAAGTCAATGACGAGACGGCCAAGAATCTCGGCCTGGAATCGCTCGAGCGTCTGCGCGAGATCGTGCGCGGCCAGCTTGAGAACCAGTTCGGCTCGATGACCCGCCAGAAGGTGAAGCGCCAGCTGCTCGACCAGCTCGACGCATCCTACTCTTTCGAGGCGCCCTCCAAGCTCGTCGAGGCTGAATTCAACAACATCTGGGCTCAGGTGAACCGCGATCTCGAGGCCGCGGGCCGCACCTTCGCCGACGAAGAGACGACGGAAGAAGAGGCGCGCGCCGAATATATGCGCCTTGCCGAGCGCCGGGTGCGCCTCGGACTGGTGCTCGCCGAGATCGGCGAAAAGGCCGGCGTCAACGTGTCGGACGAGGAACTGCAGCGCGGCCTGTTCGAGCAGGTGCGCCGCTTCCCGGCCAACCAGCAGCAGGAAGCCTTCGAGTTCTATCGCAGCAATCCGGAAGCCATCAACGCGCTGCGCGCGCCGATGTTCGAGGAGAAGGTCGTCGACTATCTGCTCGGCCAGATCTCTGTGAACGACGTCAAGGTCGGCAAGGACGAGCTGATGGCCGACGACGAGGAAGCCGAAACCGCGACCAAGGCGAAGCCGGCCAAGAAGGCCTCCTCGAAGAAGGCCGAAGCCAAGGCAGAGGCGGGTGAAGCCGCCGACGAGGCTGAAGAGCCGAAGAAGAAGGCCGCGCCGAAGAAGAAGGCTGCCAAGGAACCTGAGTAACGGCTTTCAATACCTTGATCTAGAAAGGCCGCCTCCGGGCGGCCTTTTCATTAGAAGCTGCTTCATTGTGGCGGCGCGGCAACATGGGCGACTTGTCTTGATGGTCCGCCGCTGGCGATACCAACCGTTGAACATTATCTGCGTTTCATCGCATTCGCGGGTGTTTGGAGGCATTGGTGAGGCTGGGGTTGATGATGAGAGACGTGGTCGCCGCCGCGGCGCTCTTGTTGGCCGCGGCAATCAGCGCCGCGCAGGCCGAGCCCAGTCTCGGCAATTGGAGCGTCGGCGCCGGCGATGATGGCCAGATCACGGCTTCGCTTCATGCCAGCAACAAGCTGATCACCGGCGGCGGGGCGCTGGGCTACAGCCCGGTGCTTACGCTGGCTTGCCGGCCCGATGGCGAACCGCGCTGGAGCGAATGGCTCCAGCTCAACGACGCCGTCTCCGCCAGCCGCAAGATCACCATCTCCGTCATTGTCGACGGCGGCAAGACCGATGAAAGCTGGTTGGTCGGCCCGCGCGGAAGAATGCTGGTCAGGGATGGGGACGACGGCATCAAGCGCCTGGTTTCAGCGAACCGGCTGACCTTGTCATGGCGCTTCGGCCTGTTGTCGGGGCGCGGCGAGGCCGATTTCGAGCTTGCCGGTCTCTCGGACGCGATCGGTCAGCTCGCTGCGAGTTGCAACACCGATCCGCCTTGACCCCCGCCGCTTAAATTGGAACTGCCTTCCAGTTCGCTGGCCGTTATCACGCACCAACAGCTTGCCGACAATGTCGGGCATCGCATTGTGCGGGGCTAAAGCGCGTCGCGATCTTTCAGATTCGCTCCATGCGCTTTAGGTTTTGATTTTACGCATGTCTTTATCCCGAAACCGATTCCCACTTTTGGGAGACATGCTTTAAGCCTCGGTGAAAGCTGGCCTTTTTCTATCCATTTCGACGATTCTGTGGTATGTAGGTGCCGCAATTCCACTGCAGAAACCCCGGATTCTCCGCTCTAACGTGCAGCGCACGCAGGCGGGACCGGCGTGGTGCCGATCGTTTCGACACACAAACGAGACCATCAGGGAGGAAATGCGATGCGTGCATTCGCGCTTTTCATAGTCTTGTCCGCTACCACCATCTTCGCAAGCCCATCACAGGCGCAAGACGCTGCCGCGGGCGAGAAGGTGTTCACCAAATGCAAGGTCTGCCACGTTGCCGACCAGGACCAGAACAAGATCGGTCCGTCTCTGCACGGCGTCATCGGGCGTGTTGCCGGAACGCACCCCAACTTCACTTATTCCGCAGCTATGATCGCGGCTGGAAAATCCGGCGTCAAATGGGATGAGCCGACCCTGACGACCTACCTTCACGCCCCCCAGGCGATGGTCAAGGGGACGAAGATGACCTTTCCCGGCCTCAAGGACGATAAGGACATAGCCAACGTTATCGCCTATCTGAAGCAGTTCTCCAAATAGGCGCTCTTCCGGGCACTGTCGCCGGTCGCCCTGTAGCTATGCTGTTGAAATGTCGCGCCCGCGTGCCGCTATGCTGGCAGCGCAAAGAACCCCAACAGCAGCAGAACAACTATGCCAAGGCCGAGTATGACAAGCGTCCGCGTGTCCATGACGTTCACCTTCGACCGGGCGGGATGACCCGAAAATCGGGATCGATTTTCGAAAAGGATCATAGGCCCATCAAAGCGGTACGGCGCCCTGTGTGCGCCTAAAAAGGCGCGCGATGCTGCAAGAGAACATCTCCTTGCTTTTGCGCAATCAGGGGCCGGGTCCGAAAAACGCGATACGGGTCAGCAGCGTATAGTCGGCTTCGAAAACCATCATGGTCACGAAGACCAGCACCAATATCGGCGGCAGGATGATCGCATACATCATCGCCAGCCGCTCCCAGGCCATGTGCATGAAGACGGCGACGATCAATCCCGCCTTGAGCATCATGAAGATCAGGATCAGCGACCATCTGAGATAGCCGTGGATGCCGAAATAGTCGACCAGGTAGGAGCATGTGCTGAGGATGAACAGCCAGGCCCAGACCACCAGGTAGAGCTTGATCGGGTGCTCCTGGTGGGTGTCGGTGGTGGCGACGGCCGCCGCATCATGCGCATCGGTGGCGTGCAGTGCGTGTTGTCCGAGACCGTTTGCGGTTGCTTCAGCCATATCTGCCTCACCAAAGATAGAAGAAGGCGAAGATGAACACCCAGACCAGGTCGACGAAGTGCCAGTACAGGCCCATGATCTCGACATTCTCGTATCGGCCCCGTCGGCTGGTGAAGAAGCCGGGCCGCCCGGTGTCGAAGTCGCCGCGCCAGACCTTTCGCGCCACGATGATCAGGAAGATCACGCCGATCGTGACGTGCGTGCCGTGAAAGCCGGTGATCATGAAGAAGCATGAGCCGAATTGCGCGGCCCCCCAAGGATTGCCCCATGGCCGCACCCCTTCGGTGATCAGCTTGGTCCATTCGAACGCCTGCATGCCGACGAATGTCGCGCCAAGTGCTGCGGTCAAAAGCATCAGTATCGCGGTTTTGCGACGATCGTGGCGGTAGCCGAAATTGACAGCCATCGCCATGGTGCCGCTGCTCGAGATCAGCACGAAGGTCATGATGGCGATCAGGATCAGCGGGATCTCCGAGCCGCCGATGCGCAGGGCGAAAACCTCGCTCGGATTAGGCCACGGCACGCGCGTGGACATTCGCGCGGTCATATAGGAGAGCAGGAAGCAGCCGAAGATGAATGTGTCGCTGAGCAGGAAGATCCACATCATGGCCTTGCCCCAGGACACGTTCTTGAACGCCCGCTGGTCCGAGGCCCAATCGGCGGCAATGCCGCGCCAACCGGCGGGCCTGGGCTCCATCTGGCTGGTATGTGTCACGGTCGTGTCAGTCATCGCCAGTCTCCTAGGTCAGCAGCCGTTGGCAGATGTCGATGAAGGTCGCGGCCCAACCCGCCAGCAGGGCGAAGATGCAGAGCCAGACGAAAAGCAGGAAATGCCAGTACATGGCGCAGAGCTCGACGCTGAGGCGAAGCCGCTCCGGCCGCGCTCCATTCCAGGCGCCTACGCTCGTCCTCCCAAGTCCGACCAGGCCGCCGAGTATGTGCAGGCCATGCATGCCGGTGATCAGATAGAAGAAGCTGTTGGCCGGGTTGGATGCGAGCAGATAGCCGTCCCCGGTCAGTTGCCGCCATGCCATCAACTGACCGACGAGAAACGCAAGCGTCGTGAACCCCGCCGTGGCAAGGCCCAGCCGGACGTTGTCGATCTGGCCTTTGCGCGCGGCGACCACGGCACATTGCAGCGCGACGCTGCTTAGCACCAGCATGCCGGTGTTGAGCCAGAGCAGGCGCGGCAGCGGCAGCGGCTGCCAGTCGGGCAGGCCCATGCGCATGAAATAGGCGCTGGTGAACAGCGAAAACAGGCAGCCGACGACGGCGAGGAAGACGCCGAGGCCGATCTTGGCGGTGGGCAGCGCCGACCGGTCGAATCCGACGAAATCCCCGGCCAGACCTTGCTCCAACCAGGGCTTGGCCGTCAGCCGCTGGTGCGAAAGCCACCATCCGGCGAAGCCGGCTATCACCAGCAGAAAGACCAGGATGACGCTCATGCCGGCTCCCTCGAGGGCGCGAAATCGCCCGGCACATTCTGCGGGATGAAGTCCTCCTTGGCCCCCGGCACGCTGTAGTCATAGGCCCAGCGATAGACGATCGGCAGTTCCTTGCCGAAATTGCCGTGCTCCGGCGGCGTCTGCGGCGTCTGCCATTCGAGCGTCGTCGCCCGCCAGGGGTTGCCGCCGGCCTCGCGGCCATGGCGGATGCTCCAGATCAGGTTGAACAGGAACACCATCTGGGCGAAGCCGACGATGAAGGCCATGATCGAGATGAACGAGTTCAGATGACGAGCCGATTCCGTCATTATGGTCATGTCGGTGAGCTCGGCGTAGCGCCGCGGAACACCCATCAGGCCGAGATAATGCATGGGGAAGAAGATCAGGTAGGCGCCAACGAAGGTCACCCAGAAATGAAAGCGGCCGAGCGTCTCGTCCAGCATCCGTCCGGTGACCTTCGGGTACCAGTGATAGATCGCGCCGAAGATCACCAGGATCGGCGCGACTCCCATGACCATGTGGAAATGGGCGACGACGAACATGGTGTCCGACAGCGGCACGTCGACGACGACATTGCCGAGGAATAGTCCGGTCAAGCCGCCATTGACGAAGGTGACGATGAAGGCGAGCGCGAAAAGCATCGGTATGGTCAGATGGATATCGCCGCGCCACAGCGTCAGCACCCAATTATAGACCTTGATCGCCGTCGGCACCGCAATGATCAGGGTGGTGGTCGCGAAGAAGAAGCCGAAATAGGGGTTCATGCCGCTGACATACATGTGGTGCGCCCAAACGACGAAGCTCAGGGCGCCGATGGCGATGATCGCCCAAACCATCATGCGGTAGCCGAAGATGTTCTTGCGCGCATGCGTGCTGATCAGGTCTGACACGATGCCGAAGGCCGGCAGGGCGACGATGTAGACCTCCGGATGGCCGAAGAACCAGAACAGGTGCTGGAACAGGATCGGGCTGCCGCCATTATGCTGCAGCTGCTCGCCCATCTCGACAATCGCCGGCATGAAGAATGAGGTGCCGAGAACGCGGTCAAGCAGCATCATCACACAAGCGACAAACAGCGCCGGGAAGGCGAGCAGCGCCATGACGGTGGCGGTGAAGATGCCCCAGACGGTGAGCGGCAGGCGCATCAAGGTCATGCCGCGCGTGCGGCCCTGCAACACCGTCACCACATAGTTGAGGCCGCCCATGGTGAAGCCGACAATGAACAGGATGAGCGAAGAGAGCATCAGGATGATGCCCCAATCCTGCCCGCCCGGCGTGCCGGACATGATCGCCTGCGGCGGATAGAGCGTCCAGCCGGCGCCGGTCGGTCCACCCGGCGCAAAGAAGCTCGATACCAGAACGAGCACGGCGAGCAGATAGATCCAGTAGCTCAGCATGTTGACATAGGGAAAGACCATGTCACGGGCGCCGACCATCAGCGGGATGAGATAGTTGCCGAAGCCGCCGAGGAAAAGCGCGGTGAGCAGGTAGATCACCATGATCATGCCGTGCATGGTGATGAACTGGTAGTAGGCCTCCGGCGTGATGAAGTCGAACGTGCCGGGAAAGCCGAGCTGCAGGCGCATCAGCCAGGACAGAACCAGCGCCACCAGGCCGATCGCGGTTGCCGTCGCCGAGTACTGGACCGCTATGACCTTCGCATCCTGCGAGAAGACATATTTCGTCCACCAGCTGTGCGGATGGTAGAGCTCCACCTCCCCAACTTCGGCGGGCGGAACGGCATCTGCGGGTGTGACGTCGACCATTGGAGCACCTCCGTGCCCTATTGTGCGGACCTCGAAAGTTTCGAGTTTGCCGCGACGCCCAGATTGGACGCGATTATCTTTCCTGGCGGCTGGTTCGCCGAGCCCGATTGCTGGGGCGCCGACAATTGCGCGAAGGTCTGCTGCTGGCCGAGCCAGGCCAGATAATCCTGCTCGGTGTCGACCACGACCACGCCATGCATCAGCGGGTGCCCTTGGCCGCATAGCTCGGCGCACAGGACCTGGAAGGTACCGGTTCTGGTCGGGGTGAACCAGAAATAGGTCACCGAGCCGGGGATCATGTCCATCTTGGCGCGGAATTCCGGGATATAGAAATCATGCAGCACGTCGATCGAACGCAGCAGCACCTTGACCGGCTTGCCGACCGGCAGATGAAGATCGGCGGCTTGGACCAGGACATCGTCCTGGCCGTTCGGATCCTTGGGGGCGACGCCCAACGGATTGTCGGCGGTGACGTCCCGGGTATCGGAAGTGCCGAGCTTGCCGTCCTTGCCCGGCAAACGGAAGCTCCACTGCCATTGCTGGGCGACCACCTCGATTGCGGTCGCATCGCCTGGCACCGTGACGAAGCGGCTCCAGACGAATAGGCCGGGGACCAGCAAAGCGGTGACGCCGAACGCGGTGACGATCATCAGCCACGATTCGAGGCGCTTGTTCTCGGGTTCGTATGCCGCGCGATTGCCTTCCCGATGCCGGAAGCGGAAGACACAATAAGCCATGAACAGGACAACGGCGGCAAAGACGATGCCGGTAATCCAGAAACTGATGATGATGGTGTTGTCGATATAGTCCCAATTGGAGGCAATGGGCGTCCACCACCATGGGCTCAACAGGTGGAACAACACCGAGCCCACGACGATCAAAACGAGTACAAGCACAACGGCCATGTCCCGTTCCTCCCGGCATTCCCAACACGCGAAGCGTCCCGAAATGCCAAGCGCATCATGCTCGTTTTCCGGTTGAAATTCCAGAGCCGACTATCTGAATGGCAAAATGTTGCTCTTTGCGCCCGGTTTTCGGGACGCAAGACGGCGGCTGCCAGATGGCCGGAACGCCATGCCAGCGCGATCGCTATTTTTCTAGATCATGCTCCAGCTTGCTCTAGCGGCACCATTTCTCCACGGCAATCGCGATTGCCTTCGTGCAATCGACGAGGTCCCGCACCGAAACGCGCTCGTTGGGCTGATGCGCCTGCGCCGGGTCGCCGGGGCCGAAATTGACGGTCGGCGTGTTGCCGAGGCCTGTCGGCAAGCCGATGTCGCTATGCGCGCCGAAGCCGCTCAGCACCGGCGACAGGTTGGCGTCCTTCACGGCTTCCTGGAAGACACTCACGAACGGACTGTCGGAGGGGATCTCGGCGCAGTCGGCATCGAGGATCCATTCGACGCGGGCAGGATGCCGGCGCAGGTAAGGGTCTGCCTGGCAGACATTGGCAATATGCTCTTCGATCTCGCGCTTGACGTTGCCGCCCAGCCTGAATTCGTCATGCTCGCTCGGCAGGTACTGCGCATCGATGATGATCTCGCCTCGGCCAGCCATGGAGGAGGGGTGCTCGCCGGCATTGATCTGGGTGACGATGATCTGGTTGGGCAGCTCCATCAGCGGATGGTTCTTCCTGGGGTCGAACATCCAGCGCCGGTTGAGGATGTCGATGCCGTCGAGGATCTGCCGGCAGAGCTGCACGGCATCGACCGGGCCGCTCGAATACCAGGCGTTCGGCGTCAGCTCGGCATGGCCGCCTATGCCGTCGACGATGATCCTGCCCCACAGGATGCCGTGGCACAGCGGCGCGATCTTGTTTGCCGTCGGCTCGGTCATGATGCCGGCATCGGCGCGAAAGCCGCGATCGACCATGGCCAGGGACCCCATGCCGCCGATCTCCTCGTCGACGACGGTGGTGAAGACGATGTCTCCGGAAAGCGGGATTTGCAGCTCTCTGAGGATTTCGACCGCCATGAGCATGCAGGCGACGCCGCCCTTCATGTCGACGGTGCCGCGCCCATGCAGAAAACCGTCCTTCAGCACGGGCTGGAACGGATCGGTTGCCCAGTGTCCGGCTGCGCCTGGCGGCACGACGTCGATATGACCGGTCAGCATGATCGAGCGGCCGCCGCCCGTGCCCTTCAGCACGCCGCCCAGATTGGGCCGGCCTTCAAAAGTCCTGCCCTTGTTGGCGCCGGCGCGTCCCTTGTATTTTTCATAGAGCGCCGGGCCGTCTGGGTCCCACAGATCGGTGGTGAAGCCGAGCGCCTCCAGGCGCTTCTGCAGATAGAGCTGGCAGTCGCGCTCGCCCGGGCCGGCCTCCTTCGGATTGGATTTCACGATCGAGGGGAAGGCGACGAGATCGCTCAGCGTCTCTACGATGCGATCGGCCGCTGACTCGACGCGCGCGGCGATGGTCTCTTCTATGGAAGGCATTAGGATCTCCAACGTTGGGAAAGCCGGTCGGCAAGAAGGACGAACACCAGAAGGGCGCCGACGATCCCCACTTGCCAGACCGTGTTGATGTTCAATTGCAGCAGGCCGGTCTTGAGCGTGACCAGGAGCAGCACGGCCGCGAACACGCCGCCGACGCCGCCGCGCCCGCCGGTGATGGCGATGCCGCCAAGCATCGCCGCGGTCAGCGATTCCAGCTCGAGGTTCTGGCCGATATTGGGCCTGCCGCTGCCGAGCCAGGCGAGCGAAACCAGGCCGGCGGCGCCGGCGAGCGCGCCGCTCAGGGCGTAGAGGATGAAGCGCACGCGATCGACAGGAATGCCGACCAGCCTGGCCGAGCGTTCGTTGAAGCCCATCGCATAGATCCAGCGCCCCCAAGCCGTCGCCATCAGCGCAAGGCCGGCCAGCGCGAAGCAGGGGATGGCCAGGGTGAGGAAGGGCACGGGAATGCCCGCGATGACACCGCGCCCCCACACAAGCAGCCAGCCCGGCACGCCCGACTGGGCCGCGCCGCCCGTGACGGCAAGCGCTACGCCGGAATAGACGAAGAAGGTGCCGAGCGTCGCGATGAAGGGCAGCAGCGCCAGGCCGTTCACCAGCAATCCGTTGAGGGCCCCGAGCGCTGCGCCGGCCAGGATGCAGACGGCCGGCAGCAGGACCGGCGGCAAGCCCAGTTTGAGCGACAGCATGGCGATGATGGCGGAGAGCGAAACCGCGCCGCCGACCGATAGGTCTATGCCTGTGCCGCCGGCCAGGATGACCATCCCCTGTCCGAGGCCGACCAGCGCCAGGATGGTCGAGAACTGAAGAATGGTGGTTACGGTGCCGAGATTGAAGACGGAAGGCTTGAGCGCCAGCAGGCCGACAATCACGATCAGCCACAGCGCGCACAGCAAAGCCAGGGTCAGGGCCGGGCCCTGCAGGTTCCGAAGCGTTCTCATGCGCGGGCTCGCTGGAACCGGGTAAGAGGCAGGCGATTGGAGGCCGCTTCGAAGCCGAGCACACCGATGATCAGCACGCCGGTGACGACCGGCTGCCAAAGCGAGGGGACACCGATGAGAAGCAGGCCATTCTGGAGGATTCTGAGCAGGAGCACGCCAAGCACCGTGCCGAGCAGGCTGCAGCGGCCGCCCAATATGCTTGTGCCGCCGAGAATGACCGCGGCGATGGCATCCAGCGCCGAGGTACTGCCGATCGACATTTCCACGTTGCGGTAGGTGGCGACATAGAAGGTGGCGGCAATGCCGGTCAGGACGCCGCTGATGACAAAGGTCATGAAGCGGACCTTGATCAGCGGTATTCCCGAAAGCCGCGCCTTTTCTTCCGAATTGCCGATCGCCAGCAGATGCAAGCCATAGGGCGTTCGCCGCAGTGCCAGCCAGACAATCAGATAGGCAAGGGCGATCACCAGGGCCGGCACGGGGATGCCGAGCACGGTGGTTGCCAGCAGATCAGTGAGGCTCGAGGGCAGGCCGGAAAGCCATTGCCCGCCAAGCAGCGCAAACACGGCGGTGCGGTAGACGCCGAGCAAGCCGAGCGTTCCGACGATGGCCGGAACGCGGCCCAGGACGACGACGGCGGCCGTCACGCAGCCCAGCAGTGCCCCGACGAGCGGGCCCGCGACGAGCGCCACGAACGGGCTGCCATCGGCGCCAAGTATGCGGCCGATGGCGATGGCCGCGAGGCCCATGACGATGCCGATCGAGACATCGATGCCGCCCATGGCGAGCAGCAAGGTCATGCCGAGGCCGATCAGCAGCAGTTCGACGCTGTTGCGCAGCACGGTGACCGCGTTGCCCGGGTTCGCGTAGTGCGGCGATGCGACAGAAAAGATGACGACCGCAAGCAAACAGGCGACAAGCAAAGACCACTCCCGCCCGTTCATGGAGAAGACACCGGTTCCAGACTGCCGCACCGCGCTCACGCCAGGCTCAGAAGTTGAACTTGTCGACATTGTCCTTGGTGAAGACGGCCGGCGGCCCGAGCAGCAGGATGCCCTTGGCGGCATCATAGGTGGCGGGCTTGTCGAGGCCGGCAATCTTGTTCTCGGCCTCGAAGCTCTTGCCGTCGATGAGCTGCTTGCCGGCCCAAACCGTCAGATAGCCGAGCTGTTCAGGGTCCCACAGCACGGTGAAGCCGAAGGCGCCGCTCTTCAGATAGGAGCGGGCGGTGTTCGGGCTGCAGTAACCGGTCCCGATAACCGAGCCGATCTTGCCGGCGGTCTCGATCGCCTGGGCAACGCCCGGGCAGGTCGAGGATGCGACGGCGATGATGGCCTTGATATCGGGATTGGCGGCCATGAGGTCGCCCGAGATCTGTGCGGCGCGCTCGGCCGTGCCGCCGGCGAATTGCGGGGCGAGCAGCTTCAGCTTGGGATACTTGGCGGCGGCTTCCTTCTGCATGAAGCCGATCCAGGCGTTGAGGTTGGACGCGGTCGCCTCACCGGAGACGATGCCGATCGTGGCGTCCTCGCCGACGCGCTTGACCAGTTCGTCGATGATCGTGGTGCCGAGACCCTCGTCTGTCGCCTGCGCCACATAGACCGCGCGGCCGCTGTCGGGCGCGTCGCTGTCGCTGGTGAACAATTTGATGCCTTTGGCCTTGGCGCTCTCCACCACCGGGGCGATGCTCGAAGCATCGAGAACGGAGACCGAGACCGCTTCGACGCCCTGGTCGATCAGGTTCTGCACGATCTGCAACTGGTCGACCGGGTTGGTGTCGACCGGGCCGGAATAGACGAAATCGACGCCGAGATCCTTGGCGGCTCGGTTGCCGCCGGCCTCCATGGCGTTGAAATAGGGGATGCCGATAAGCTGCGGCACGAAGGCGACCTTATGCTTGTCTGCCGCATGCGCCGCCGTCGCGGCGACCAACGAAAGCGCGGAGGCGGCGAGCACTTTCCTGAGTTGTGAAAGCATTGTGTGTGATCCTCTCTGGAATGACGTGCGTTTCAGTTTGTTTTTTCGAGCGCCCGCACGTCGGGATGGGCGCCTGTTATGAGCGAAACGACTTCCTCGTGATTGGTCTCGGCAGCCAGGCGTTCGGCCACCTTGCGGCCGCGCCGGAACACCACGATCCGGTCGGCAACCTCGAAGACTTCGGAAATGTTGTGGCTGATCAGCACGACGGCGCAGCCGCGGCCGGCAAGGCGCCGAGTCAGCGCCAGCACTTTGCGGGTCTCGGCGACGGCAAGGGCGGCCGTCGGTTCATCCATGATGACCAGCCGGGCGTTGAGATTGAGCGCCCGACAGATGGCGACGGCCTGGCGCTGGCCGCCCGACAGGCTGCCGACAGGAGCCTCGGGATCGGAGATATGGGCGTCGAGCTCCTGCAGAAGGCTGTCGACGCGCTGGCGCATCTCGGCTCGTTTCAGAAAAGGGATGCCAAAAATGGAGCGTTTCAATTCGCGGCCGAGAAAAACGTTTTCCGCGATCGAAAGGTTCTCCGAAAGCGCCAGTTCCTGGAAGATTGTGGCGATTCCGGACGCCGCGGCATCCTTGGGCGAGGCGAACGCGACCGCTTTGCCTTCAATGAGAAGCTCGCCGTCGCTCGGCGGATGGGCGCCCGCGAGGACCTTGATGAAAGTAGATTTGCCGGCGCCGTTGTCGCCGAGCAGCGCCAGCACTTCGCCGGGCCGGATTTCCAGGTCGACATCGGCAAGGGCAGTCAGCGCGCCAAAGCGCTTGGCGATGTTCCTGGCGACGAGAAAAGGTGCCGTCATGACGATCTCTCCGGCATTCGTGGATAGGCTAGGCGGCCTTGCTGACCCAGCGCAGCACATTGGTCCAAAGCCGCGCATAGCCTGGCCATTCGACGAAGCTGTTCGGCAGCCAGTGCGGGCCGATATCGGACGTCCACACCAGGGTGCGCCCCTCGCCATGGCGCCCGGTGACCAGCAGCGGATGGCCGCCCTGATCCTGCGGCAGCCGCGCCAGGATCTCGACATCGCTCCGGTCGCGGGCAATGACCTCGTTGGCGCCGAGCAGGATCGGCCATTCGCCCTCGATGCCGGCAAAGAGTGCATGATCCTTGGGGCCGGTGATTTGAGGCCGAAAGCCCTCGGGGATTTCGAGCCGGTCGTCATAGGGAAGGCAGGTCACCGGCAGCGCGTCCTCGACGGCCGTGCGGTGCCAGCGGGCCTTGCCGTCGATACCCTGGAAGCTGAAATAGCCGCCGATCATGACCAGGCCGCCACCGCCTCGCGTCCAGTCGCGCAGCAACTTGAGCCGGTTGGGCACGGTCTTGCCGTGCAGCCAGACATCGGGATGCAGCAAAAGCGAGTTGGCGCCGATATCGGAGAGCACGATCGCCTTGTATTGCGACAGGCCCTCCATGGTGAAAGGCAGCTTTTCGACCGCCTCGTGGGCCGGCATGTATTCAAGATCGAACTCGCTGTCCTTCAAGGCGTTGACCAAAGGCGTGGCGCCGAGATGGAAGGTGACGCTGCCGAACTGGTCGAAGCCCTTGTAGTGGGTGGCGGAACTCATCCAGCTCTCGCCGACCAGAAGGACTTTTGTTTTCGCCATGACCTTATGTTCTCCCGATATTGCCTGTTGGTCGCCTGCCAGCCGCCTGGGCCGGTAAGCCATTGATCTAGCTGGCCATCACGTCGCTCGCGGCAGCGGTGGCCTTCAGTGTCGCGAAGTCGGCGATGTAGCCTTGCGCGCCCTCGACCGTCGTCGTCAGGCTGGCGCCGACAGCGGCGTAGCGGGCAGCGGTTTCCAGCGACGCGCCATGCAGCCAGAGGCTGAGAAAGATGCCGGCGAAGCTGTCGCCGGCGCCCGTCGCATCCACCCGGTTGACGGGCAGCGCCGGCACCTCGATCTGCGGTCCGCCGGTCGCCGGAAAGACCACCGCGCCGAACTCGCCCAGGGTGAGCACGACGGTTCCGCGCGGCTTGATGCGCGACAGCATGAGGCGAACCTCTTCGATCATGGTCGCCATGCGCGTGCGAAATCCGTAAATCTCCCTGATCATCACATCATTGATGAAGGTCAGGTCGATCTGCCTGACCATCTGCGCGAAGATTTCAGGCGTGCGCGCGCTCCTGGGCAGGCCGGCAGAATGCAGGCTCACCTTCCAGCCGGCCTGGTGAAAGCGCGCGATGGATGCCGTCATCGTCTCGTAATGGAAGCCTTCGATGTGAAGGCAGGCGGGTCGCTTTTCGGGTTGGATGTCGAGATTGGCGGTCAGATCGACTTCGCCCAGCTCGAAAGGCTCGCTGATGATGGTGCGGCTGCCGTTACCCTCGATGATGACGATCGCCTGCGAGAGCCGGTTGTTGGGCGTGCTGCGGATTGGCAAGGCGTGCACGCCCAGCTTGGAAAGCTCGCCCAGCGCCCAGTCGCTCTCCGCGTCCTCGCCGACCGCCGTCGCCAGTTCCACGTCAAGCGCGTAGGGCGCCCCGACGCCGGCCGCGGCAACCGCGAGATTGGCGGCGGGGCCGCCGAGCGCCTTGTCGATATGGCTGGCCGTGATCCGGTCGTCGCGATGCGGCAGCACCTCGACGCGGCAGAGGAAGTCGACGCTCACCCGTCCGGCGACAAGGAGCCTGGGCAGATGGTCGAGATTTTTCGGCCGCTGCGGGGCACGGCCGGGCAGGGAGCGCGCAAACGAGCTCGGCCGGTACATCAGGGCGGCGATCGCCTTCTCTATGCGCTCTCGCGTGCCTTCCTTGAGGCCGGCCGTGCCATTGATGAAGTTCGAGACCGTGCCGATGGAAACACCGGCGGCTCGTGCTACATCGGCAATGGTCGGGCGTTTGCGTTGCAAAGGCGTGATCCAATTGAAGCGTTTCAAACGCTAGCAGTGGATGTGAAAGGCCTCAATGGAATTATCTTCCAAAGAAGCCGCCGCGATCTTCCTTGGGTAGAAGATTGATCCACGCCGGCGCCCTCACGGGGATCATTCGTTGCGCTATTGAACGATTTTCAAATCCAGCCTTTTTGCGCCGGCCAAGCCCGTGGCAATCTCCGGCAGCCGATCAGATCAGCAGCAGTCCTTTCATCGAGGCGTTGCCCTTGCGGCCGATGATGATGTGGTCGTGCACGGCGATGCCGAGGGGCTTCGCCGTATCGATGATCTGCTTGGTCATCTCGATATCGGCGCGGGACGGCGTCGGGTCGCCCGAAGGGTGATTGTGCACCAGTATGACGGCGCTGGCGGAGAGCTCCAGCGCGCGCTTCACCACCTCGCGCGGATAGACGGGCGTGTGGTCGACGGTGCCGGTCTGCTGCACCTCGTCGGCGATCAGCCCGTTCTTTTTGTCGAGGAACAGAATGCGGAACTGCTCGCGGTGCTCGAAGGCCATGGCGGAGCGGCAATAGTCGAGCAGTTGCGTCCAGTTGGACAGCACCTCGCGACCGCGCACCTCGCCACGCGCCATGCGCTGGGCCGTCGCGGCGATGACTTTGAGGTCGACAGCAACCGTCGGTCCGATGCCTTTGACTTCCTCGAGCAGCGAAGGCGGCGCGCCGAGCACTTCGGCCAGCGAGCCGAAGCGGGCGATCAGCGCCTTGGCGATCGGCTTGGTGTCGACGCGCGGGATCAGTCGGAAAAGCAGCAGCTCAAGCAGCTCGTAGTCAGGCAGGGCGTCCGGCCCGCCGGCGACGAAACGTTCGCGCAGGCGGTCGCGATGGCCGTGATAATGCGGCTTTTCGGCCGGCGCGGCCTTGGTGGGCCGCCGGACGGGCAGCTCCGCGAAAAATCCCCGCTCGTCGTCGCTGGTTTCCCCCATGACCGTCCGCTCTTGGCCGGACAGGCCCGGCAGAAGGAAACTGTAAGCCGACGGGCTGGACGCAGTCGAGTTTTTTCGGCGCGAGCGCGAAAATCCTGTGCTCGGTCATGACGATGGTGCGCGTGCTCCACCGGCGATGATTTCGATAGGACCGCGTGCTCGAGATGTGAGGAGGGTGCAAGAAGGCATCCTCCTCATGGCCGTCAAATATCGCAACCGGCTTCTGTGTTGCCTTGTCAGAAGCGGTAGGTGACGCCCGTGCCAATCAGCCAGGGGTTGAGCTTGGCCTTGCCAGTCAAGTTCGTGCCGCCGACCGTGACGTCGAATTTTGGCTCCAGAAAGAGCTTCTTTACGTCGAAATTGACGCCCCAATGCTGATCCAGCATGTAATCGAACCCGACCTGCAGGGCGCCGCCGAACGTATTCTTTACATGGAGAGCCTCGGCGCTGCCGGCATCCTGATTGTAGAAGATCGTGTAGTTCACGCCGGCGCCGACATAGGGCTTGAAGGCGCCGAAATCGGTAAAGTGGTATTGCAGCGTGAGTGTCGGCGGGAGCACCCAGACCTTGCCGATCTTGCCCAACCCGCTGATCGTCCCCTCGCTATATATTGGCGTAGGTGGTGCCGAGAATGAGTTCCGCGGCGAGGTTGTCGGTGAAGTAGTAGGAAATGTCCAATTCCGGCGTCACGGTATCCGAATAGGAAAGGTCGGAGCCGGGGATTCCGTTGACGTTGCCCTTGCCGTCCGTGATCACGCCCAGGGCGCGCAGGCGAATCTGCCAGGGACCCGATGCTGCTACAGGCGGCTCGTTCTGTGTCAGGGATTGTATGTCCGCCGCGGTGGCCTGCTGCATCCCTGCCGCGACAATCGCTGCGGCAACTGCGATCCCCCGCCACTGCCCAACCCAGTTTCTCACCATAATATCTCTCCATGGAATTCGAATGTGGTGCGCTGCAGCAATGACAGCCCTGGAGAGATGGCCGGTTGATCCAGGTCAATGGTCGGAGGAAGTCATTGGAGCTGCGTTCAATCCGGCGTCGCATGTAACAAAAATGCTACATGCCGATCATGGCGGGCCCGCTGTCCGGAACGACTCGAAGGAAGGGCCCCTAACGGGGCTATGATGCGGCAGGTCGCCCCGGCCGCTCCTTGTCGGGCGCCAGAGGCCTTTCGCGACTCCAAGGAGCCACGGATTCGATCCTCGGGGTGAACGTCAAGCGAGCGCCTAAAGCGCGTCGCGATCTTTCAGATGCTTTCAGATGCGCTCCATGCGCTTTAGGTTTTTGATTTTACGCATGTCTTTATCCCGAAACCGGTTCCCACTTCGGGAGACATGCCTTAGCCGGGAAGGCCGGCGGCAAGAAACCTAGGCAGGCAAACCAGGCCGATCGAGCTTTTTCGGCGACAGCGTGAAGATCTCGCAGCCGGTTTCCGTGACGCCGATCGTGTGTTCGTACTGCGCCGACAGCGAGCGGTCGCGCGTGACCGCCGTCCAGCCGTCCGACAGGACTTTCACATGCGGGCGGCCGAGATTGATCATCGGCTCGACGGTGAAGATCATGCCCGGCCGCATCTCGACGCCTTCATTGACGGTGCCGTAATGCAGGATGTTCGGCGCGTCGTGGAAAAGCTGGCCCACGCCGTGGCCGCAGAAATCGCGCACCACCGAGCAGCGCTCGGCCTCGGCGTAAGTCTGGATCGCGGCGCCGATGGCGCCGGTGCGGGCGCCGGGCTTGATCGCGGCGATGCCGCGCATCAGGCATTCATAGGTCACTTCGAGCAGGCGCTCGGCGGCGCGCTTGATGGTGCCCACCGGATACATGCGTGAGGAATCGCCGTGCCAGCCGTCCAGGATATAGGTGACGTCGATGTTGACGATGTCGCCATCCTTCAACGGCTTGTTGTCGGGAATGCCGTGGCAGACGACATGATTGATCGAGGTGCAGGACGATTTGGTGTAGCCGCGATAATTGAGCGTCGCCGGCAATGCGCCGTGGTCCATGCCGAATTCGAAGACGAAGCGGTCGATCAATTCCGTCGTCACGCCGGGCTTGACCATCGGCACCAACTCGTCGAGGCAGCGCGCGGTAAGATCGCAGGCCTTTCGCATGCCGGCAAAACCTTCCTCGCCATAGAGGCGGATCTGGCCGGTGTTTCGAAGGGGGGCCGTGGCGGCGTCGAGATAGGTAACCATTTTTGTCCGTTTGCCGGCGTTGGCTCCGAAGGAAGCCGAGTGCCAAGATCTGCCCCAGATTTGGCACCTGAAGCCGCAAGGTTCAAGGACGAAGTGCGATTGCGGCCACCGTTGCGGCTTTCGTTCGGCCATTTCATGGGTTAGGGCTGGTTCTGGTATCCGGAGATAGCCTTGACGGCACCTGAAAGATCGAAGCTGCTGCCGGTCAGGACCGCTTTTGCGGGCCTGATGGCGCTGCTGATGCTCGCGCTGCTGGGCTTTGCGCAGGCCGAAATCTCCGCGTCGCCCGTCTCGTTCCAGGGTGGCTCCAGCATGAGTGCCGCCCGCGAGGGCGACATGATCGCGCTGCTCAGGACCTCCGGCAAGGCGCAGGCGCTCGAGGTTCGGGCCAGCCGGCCGCTGCCGATAAAGCTTGTCAGCGGCAATCTCGGCGCGCTGGCGCCCGCAGCCGATTTTCTGATTATCGGCCAGGTGTCGCCGGCCGAAATGGGTGTCACGCCCGCGGCGGCAACCGCAACGCCGTCGCGTACCAACCAGCCACGCGCGCCACCCGCCGCATAAGGCTGAGCCGCCAAGCGCGGCGTTCAAATCAAAACTCTCCTTCGCGTCGCGACCCGGCGACGGCCGCCGGCCGTCCGCCGGTCGCGTGAGCTTCAATACGGATTTTCTTCAATGCAACGCATCAAGACATTCAAGACACTCACCCGCGCGGCCGCCGCGGCCTGCTTCCTGGCGGTTCAGGCGGTGATCTGCATCAGCACGGTCTACTGGGCCGTTGCCGCCACCCTTCGCATGGAGGGAACAGCGGCGATGGTGCTCGGCGCCATCTTCGCGCTGCCGTCCGCCTATCTGCTAATGGCGGTTACCCGCATGGCCTATGACGCGGAGACTGATCCGGGCAATCAGTAGCGGCAAGGGCACGGAAGAGGGGGCAGGGCGAAGCGGGTTGCGTCGTCCTGTCACCTGGCCTGCGCGGATTGTCGGGCGCCGGCCAGACGCATCCGTGAACCGATTGTTGACCGCACTGAGGTCACATTCCTGAGTCAGAAGGCCGCCAAAGCAACTTTTCACATCGAGCGGCGTTGCTGGGGCTGCGCCCGTTCGGGAGACAGGGAATGGACAGACTGCAATTCGAGGTGCCGGTGCGCATCGCGCCCGCGCCCGGCCTGCCGGTCGAGGAAATCTACAGTGTCGAGCAGGCGCTCGATTTCCTGCAGGAGTGGTCGAAGCGCCGGCAGGGCAAGATCTACGAAGCCGCCTTCAATGCCTGCTTCGGGGCGACGGTCGATGTGGCCAGCACCGAGGAAGCCTGCCGGGCGTTCGCAACCTTCTGCCGCGTCAGCGGATTGCTAGCGAGGGACGCGATGTTTCCCGGCAAGCGCAGGATAGGGACGCATCGCGAGGCGCGCGCCTGAGTCTCTATTTCGTCCAGGTCTTTCCCTGAAGATCGCGTCGTCGAGCGACATGCATAAGGCGTCGATCGCAGTTGGTTCAGCCGCCAAACGACACGCCCCGATAGCGCATTCCCACCTGCACGCCGCGCACGATCACGCGCGACAGGATCTCCATATCCAGCGGCATTTGCGGACGCCACACGTCGAGCAGCAGAGCGACGCGCGGCTGATCCGAGTTGTTCATGACTTCGTGCTCGAACGTGTCGTCCCAGAGCATGCACTCACCGTCGGCGATGCGCCTTTCCTCATGGTTGATCATCATGATCGTTGCCGGGCGGCCGTCCGGCTGTTTGGGGATGGAAAGGCCGAGGTGAAAGCGCATGATGCCGCGAAATGGTCCGCGGTGCGGCGGGATGTGCTTGCGCGGGGCGAGGAAGGAGACGGCGGCCGACTTGACCTCGGGGCATTCGGTGAGCAGCCGGCTCAGAACCGGCATGCGCGCGAGATTCTCCGGCACTGTCATGTCGTAGGCCTTGAGCACGAACATGCGCCAGTCGAGCCCGTCATTGGCCGAGATATCGGCCTGCTCCGGCATGATGTCGTGAAAACGCGGCGCCTTGTTCAGCTTTGCCGCCAGCGCTTCATCGCGGATGTCTTGCCAGGCGGCGGCGAACTTCGCGGCATTGGGAAAATGCGTGCCGGCATCAAGAATGGCCGGCGCATCTATGCGCTTTTCATAGATACGGCGAACCAGATTGGTTCCGAGATCGTAGGCGCCTGTCATCTCATTACCTCAACGAGGCTGTTATATAGTGGGATATTGTTTGCAGCCATGGCTCACGGAGATTTGTTCGGGCCTGCGGATAGACCCCACGGCTCGCCGGTCATTGCGTCTTCGATGCCAGCCGCGGACCGGTACGGACATCGATGATTTCGGGCCTGGCCGTGTCGATCGCGCCATTCCAGCCACCGCCAAGCGCCTTGTTCAAGGCTATGTAATCGGTGGCGATCGAGACGCGGCTTTGCAGGACGGAATCGTCGGCGGAATAGGCTGACCGTTCGGCATCGAGCACGTCGAGAAGACTGGTCTCGCCAGCCTTGTACAGCGCTCTTTCAAGCCGCGCGGCATCGCCGTAGGATTCCGCCGAGGAGGCGAGCTTACCGTTCCTGATGCGCTCCTGCGACAGCGAAACGGTGGTGTTTTCCACATCTTCCAGCGCCGTCAGCACGGCGGCCTTGTAGGCGACGAAATACTGGTCGCGCTGGGCTTTGGCGACGTCGACGGCCGCCTGCAACTGGCCGCCATTGAACAACGGCACGCTGAGCGTCGGCCCGAAGGACCAGCCGATGGTGGAGTTCTTGCCGAGATCGCCAAGCTTGAGGGACGTGGTGCTGATGTCGCCAGTCAGGCTGACGCTCGGATAGCGCGCCGCCTCGGCCTGGCCGATCTTGGCGGTGGACTGCGCATACTGCCGCTCGGCCATGCGCACATCCGGACGGGTGAGCAGGATGTCGGCCGGGATGCCGGTCGGGATCGGCAGGCGGGGCGCTGGGATCGGCGTTTCGTGCCTCAAGCGCTCGTTGAGGGCCGCCGGCGGCCGCCCGGTCAGCACGGAAAGGCGATGCACGGCCTCGGCATAGCTGGCTTCCAGGCTCGGAACGCCGGCTTCCGTGCCGCTGGCCTGTCCTTCCGCCTTGGCTACGTCCGCCGCGGTCGCCGAGCCGGCCAAGGCCATCGTGCGGGTGAGCTGGGCGGTTTGCCGCTGCGATGCGGCAGAGCGCCGGGCAAGCGCTATACGGGCCTGATAGCCGCGTGCCTGGACATAGTTTGAGGTCACGTCGCCGACCAGCGTGAGGAGGGTGGATCGCAGTTCCTCTTCGGAGGCGTCCAGTCCGTAGCTCGCCGCCTCGACGCCCCTGCGGTTGGCGCCAAAGAGGTCGAGTTCCCAACTGGCATCGAAGCCTGCCTGATACTGGCTATAGGTCTCGCTGATCGTCGTGCCCGTGGAAGTGGCGGAAACCCTGTTGCGGGTGGCCGAGGTCGAGCCGTCGGCGGATGGGAGCAACGTGCCCACCGACTGGCGATAGCTTGCTCGCGCCTCGCGGATCTTGGCCTTGGCGCTGGCGACATCGAGGTTGCCGGCAACCGCTTCGTCGACAAGCGCGTTCAGCTCGGGATCGCGCAGGCGCTGCCACCATTGCGAGAGCTGCGCCGGCTTTGCCGGCCTTGCCGCCTTCTCCCCGCTCCAGCTTGCCGGCATCGCCAGCAGTGGCTTCTGGTAATCCGGACCGACGACGCATCCCGAGAGCAGGGCCGCGGCAAACGCGGCCAAAAGGAGCCCCTTCGCGGTCGCGAGACCGCGTCCAAAACCTGGCATGGAAAGAAACCTCTATTCTTGAGTGGCTGTGGCTGGGGTCCCGCCCGAATTCTCGTTGGCCGCCTTACCCCTGAAGATGCGGCGCACCGTGACGAACAGTAGCGGCACCAAAAAGACGCCGATCACGGTCGCCGCGATCATGCCGCCCATGACGCCGATGCCGACCGAGTTCTGCGCGCCCGAGCCCGCGCCGCTGGCGATCGCAAGCGGCGTGACGCCGAGGATGAAGGCCAGCGAGGTCATCAGGATCGGCCTCAGGCGCTGCCGCGCCGCCTCGAGGGTCGCCTCGACCAGCCCCATTCCGGCCGACTGCCGCTCGATGGCGAATTCGACGATGAGGATGGCGTTCTTGGCGGCAAGGCCAATCGTGGTGAGCAGGCCGACCTTGAAATAGACGTCGTTGGTCTGGCCAAAGAGAGTGGCCGCCGCCAGCGCGCCGAAGATGCCGATCGGCACCGACAGCATGACGGCGAACGGGATCGACCAGCTTTCGTAAAGCGCCGCGAGGCACAAGAACACGACAAGCGCCGAGATTGCGTAGAGCGACATGGCCTGGTTGCCGGAAAGCCTCTCCTGATGCGACAGGCCGGTCCATTCATGCGAATATCCGGCGGGCAGTTGCGCGACCAATTTGTCGATCTCGTCCATCGCCGCGCCTGAGCTTTGGCCTGGGGCTGCGGCGCCCTGGATTTCGACCGCCGCCGAGCCGTTATAGCGTTCGAGGCGGGGCGAACCGTAGGTCCAGTGGCTGGAGGCGAAGGCCGAGAACGGCACCATGGCGCCGCCGGAGTTGCGGACCTGCCATTTGTCGAGATCCTCCGGCTGCATGCGGAAGTCCGCGTCCGACTGCAGATAGACCGGCTTCACCCGCCCACGATCGATGAAGTCGTTGACGTAGTCGCTGCCCCAGGCTGTCGAGAGCGTGTTGTTGATGTCGGCGAGGCCAATGCCGAGCGCGCTGGCCTTCTCCTGGTCGATGTCGACCGAAAATTGTGGCTGGTCCTCCTGGCCGTTCGGGCGCGTGTTGGCAAGCAGCTTGCTCTTTGCCGCCAGACCCAGAAGCTGGTTGCGCGTCTGGGTCAGCGCGTCATGGCCGGCACCGTTGACGTCCTGCAGGTAGAAATCGAAGCCGTTGGTGTTGCCGAAACCCTGGATGGCGGGCGGGGCGAGCGCGAAAACCTGGGCGTCCCTGATCTTGGAGAAGGCGCCCATGGCCCGGCCGGCCACCGCCGATGCGGAAAGAGCCGGCGTTTTGCGCTGGTCGAAATCCTTCAGTCGCACGAAGGCGATGCCGACATTCTGCCCGGCGCCGCCGAAGCCGAAACCGGAAGCGGTGAACACGCCTTCGACCGCGCCCTTCTCTTCGTTGAGATAGTGGGCGGTCACCTTGGCGAGCACGCGCTCGGTGCGGTCCTGCGTCGCGCCGACCGGCAGTGAAGCGCTGGTGATCAGTATGCCCTGGTCCTCATCCGGCAGGAACGAGCTCGGCAGGCGGGCGAACATCCAGCCCATGGCGATGACTATGGCCAGGAACACGGCGAGGAAGCGCCATGAGCGGTTTATGATGCCATGTGAGCCGTCGCGATAGGCGATCGTGCCGCGGTCGAAGAGGCGGTTGAACCAGCCGAACGGGCCTTTCTGCGTCGCGTGGTCCTTGGCCGGGTGCAGAATCGTGGCGCAAAGCGCCGGCGTCAGCACAAGCGCGACCAGCACCGAGAGCACCATGGCCGAGACAATGGTGACGGAGAATTGCCGGTAGATAATGCCGGTGGAGCCGCCGAAGAAAGCCATCGGCACGAACACGGCCGACAGCACGATGGCGATGCCGATCAGGGCGCCGGTGATCTCGTTCATCGATTTGCGCGTCGCCTCCTTCGGCGGCAGGCCTTCCTCGTGCATGACGCGCTCGACATTCTCAACCACGACGATGGCGTCGTCGACCAACAGGCCGATGGCGAGCACCATGGCGAACATGGTGAGCGTGTTGATGGAATAGCCGAAGAAGGAGAGCACGCCGAATGTGCCGAGCAGCACCACCGGCACCGCGATCGTCGGGATGATGGTGGCGCGCAGGTTCTGCAGGAAAAGCAGCATCACCAAAAACACCAGCACGATCGCTTCGGCCAGCGTCTTCACCACTTCCTCGATCGACAGCCGCACGAAGGGCGAGGTGTCGTACGGGTAGACGACCTCGACGCCTTGCGGGAAGGTCGAGCTCAGGCGATTGATGGTCGCGCGCACCGCCTCCGCCGTGCTGATCGCGTTGCCGCCGGTCGCCAGGTTGACGGCTACGCCGGCGGCCGGCTTGCCGTTATAATGGGCTTGGGTAGTGTAGCTTTCGGCGCCGATCTCGACCTCGGCGACATCGTTCAGCCGCACCAGCGAGCCGTCGGTGTTGCTCTTCAGGATGATGTTGCGGAACTGTTCGGCAGTCTGCAGCCGGCTCTTGGCCGTCACCGTGGCGTTGAGCTGCTGGCCCTTGCGGGCCGGCAGTCCGCCGAGCTGGCCGGCCGAAACCTGCGTGTTCTGTGCCTCGATGGCGGTGGCGACATCGCTCGGCATTAGCGAATATTGCGCTAGTTTGTCCGGGTCGAGCCAGATGCGCATGGCATAGCCGGAGCCGAAAAGCTGCGTCGAGCCGACGCCTTCGACGCGCTTCAGCGTGTCGTTGATAGTTGAGTCGACATAGTCCGCGAGGTCGGTCGAGTTCATCTTGCCGTCGCTGGAGACGAAGCCGATGACCATCAGGAAGCCGGTCGAGGATTTGGAGACGGTGATGCCGTTGTTTTGGACGACCTGCGGCAGCTGCGACTGCACGAGCTGCAGCTTATTCTGCGTCTGCACCTGGGCGGTGTCCGCGTTGGCGCCGCTGGTGAAAGTCAGCGTGATCGAGGCCTGTCCGGTCGAAGTCGACGTCGCCGTCATGTAGTCGAGGTTGTCGATGCCAGTCATGCCCTGCTCGATGATCTTGGTCACCGAGTTCTCGACCGTCTGGGCATCGGCGCCGGGGTAGCTGGCGCTGATGTTGACCGTGGTTGGAGCGATCTGCGGGTATTGCGAGATCGGCAGCGACTGCAGCGCCAAGAGGCCGCCCAGCATGATCACGATGGCGATCACCCAAGCGAAGATCGGCCGGTTGATGAAGAAAGCCGACATCGCTTCAGTTCCCGGTTGCGCCAGATGCTGGCTGTTTGGCGGTGCCGGCGGGTTCCGCCGAGGCGGAGTTCTGCTCGCGGTCCTTGATCTCGCCGGTCGTTTCGTCGATCGTCACCTCGACCGCGGTCGCCTCGCCTCCGGCGCGCACCAGCTGCAGGCCCTCGACGATGACGCGGTCGCCGTCGCCGACGCCGGAATCCACCAGCCAATTGTTGCCGACGCCGTTGCGCACGCTGAGCACGCGCTGCTCGACCTTGCCCTGCGCATTGACGACCATGGCCGTCGCCTGGCCCTTGGGGTCGCGGGTGACGCCGCGCTGCGGCACCAGGAAGCTGTTTTGCGCGATGCCTTCCTCGACGATGGCGCGCACATACATGCCGGGCAAGAGCAGCCGGTCGGGATTGGGGAACTGGGCTCTGAGCGCAAAGGTGCCGGTCGACTGGTCGACATTGGCGCCGGTGAATTCCATCTTGCCGTTCTGTGCATAGATGGTGCCGTTGTCGAGCTTCAGCTTGACGCTGACATTGGACCCGCTGAATTTCAGCCGACCTTCGTTGATCGCCTGGCGCAGATTGAGCAGGTTGGTGCTGGACTGCGTGACGTCGACATTGATCGGGTCGAGCGAGCGGATGGTCGTCAGCACCGTTTCCTGGTTGGCGGTGACCAGCGCGCCCGGCGTCAATGTCGATTTGTCGATCCGGCCGGCGATCGGCGCGGTGATGGAGGTGCGATTGAGGCTGATCTTCGCGGTTTCGACGCTGGCCTTGGCCACTGCGACGTCGGCCTGCGCCTGCGCCAGCGTCGCGGCGGCATCATCGTAATCCTGCTTCGAGACGACGTTCTGCTTCAGCAGCCCGGCATAGCGGTCGAACTTGGCCTGGGCGGTGGGCACCGCGGCTTCAGCCTTCTGCTGCGTCGCGACGGCGCTGTCATAGGCGGCCTGATAGCTCGCCGGGTCGATGAGGTAGAGCGGCTGTCCCGCCACCACCTCGGCGCCTTCCTGGAACAGCCGCTGCTGGATGATGCCGTCGACCTGCGGGCGCACCTCGGCGATCAGCGAGGCGGCCGTGCGTCCCGGCAGTTCGGCGGTGATCGCAACCGACTGCGGATGCAGGGTGACGACGCCGACCTCGGGCCTGCCGGCGCCTCCCATGCCGCCCGGCACCTGGCTCTTCTCCTGCGAGCAGGCCGCCAGGAGAAACGTGGCGCCAAACAGCGCGAGGACCGCCATGCGGCGCGTCGGCAAGGAATGCTGGCTGAATGAAATGCGCATGGCCCGGATCATCTTTCGCTGGAGTTGCTATGGGCGCCCGATGGCTGACGCAGGCGCATTGCAGAGCCATCGGGCGCCGGGCACCTGTAAGAGAAGCGTGGGACAAGCATGGAAGGGCGGGGAAAGCCGTTATCGGTCGGGGCAACCACGATGGGTCTTCGCGCCTGGCCGACGGAGTGCCGCGGCTGGGCGACGGAGTGCCGCGCCTGTGCGTCTAGCCGTGAGGCTAGGCGGTTCATGTCGCGCTCCTTTTGCGCGGCCAGGATCGTTCGACGAAGGGGGCCGAATGAGCGGCCGCGACGCCCGCCGGCATCAGTATGCCGATCCGTGCCAATAAACCAAGTGCCCTTGCCGATCGTAGGTGCGCGCCTTCAGCGCGGTCGACCGAGATGGATATCTTCATGGAAATCCGATTTATGCGATTTTCTGTGCGTTTTTCGAAGTTTGGCGGCGGGGTCGGTAGCGAGAGGCGGTATCCGGCGAAGCTCAGCCGGATCGCGCCTTTGAGGGTGCGCCGCGCAAGGGCTGGCTGCGGAACACGACGTCCAGGTGCGAAGGGCGGAGCTGCAGATGCGATCAGGCGCAGCATCATCAAAGCTTCCCACATAGTGTTCTCCGTGCGCCTCGCGAAGCCGCTGGCATTTGAGACGCCGCCTTGATTGGACCGGCCGGCCCTTGAACGGATGGGTCAGGGGGCCGGCCGGCGCAGCCGGTCAGAGTTGCTCGTCACTCCGGGGGTAGGGGTGGAGGGAGCTGTCCGCCGTGATCGGGCAGACCTCTGGGCCGGCTGCATCCGGCGGATTGCCCCATGGACCGGGGGGGTGGCCATGAGGCCGGTCCGCCGAAGCGAGTATTTCGAGCTGTTCGGGCGTCAGCTTGGCGCGCAGCACCCCGATGGCGTCCTTGAGTTTGGCGGCGGAAGCGGCGCGTTTGGTCACCTCGTCGGCCAGCTTTTCCTGGAAGGCGAAGGGATCGCGCTTCGCCTGATCCGACTCGCCACCGGCGGCATCGTCCGGCCCGCGGCCGGGGAGGGCGAAATCGGGCCGCGGCGGTGGCGCCAGCACCGCCTGCAGCGCGCTGGTATAGTCTCGCCAGGCGTCGAGTTGTTCGGAGCGGATGCCGATCCGGGTCTCGAGCGCGGCGAGCCTGGCAGCGAGAAATTCGGGCGGCGGACCCATGCGACGCGGGCCGAAGTCTTCAGGGCGTTGACGCATCGCCCAGCGCTGACCGGGCCACGGCTTCATCGGGCCGGGACCAGCATCGTCTTGCCGGCCGATCGCCGGCGGCTCATCCGCGGGTGCAGCGCCGGGCTCCGGCTGGCCGGCGAACACCGGGTGGACGGCCGCGACCGAGAACAGTCCAAGCGCCAAAAATCTGCTTCGCATGACGTGATCCTTTCCTGCATGCTTCGGATGCTCGGGAGGATAGGAAGCGTCTTTTGCCGCTCTGCTTCGGCGCGTTGCCGAAGGTTTCCAGAAAAAGGAGATTTGTGTCCGAATGTTTCCAGCGAGGTCTTGGAAACGTTCCGTTGCAATTTTCCATGCCGCTTGGCGGCGTCGCTCACTATAATCGCAACGAAAAGGCAAGCGGGCGAAGAATGCAGGCACAACCCCACGTCCTCGTCGTGGACGACGATCGTGAGATCAGGACGCTGCTTGGGCGCTATCTCGACGGGCAGGGCTTTCGCGTGTCGGTGGCGGCGGACCGGCGCGAATGCGAGCAGAAGCTCGGCTCCGGCCAGTTCGACCTGATCGTGCTCGACGTCATGCTGCCGGATGGTTCTGGTCTCGACATCTGCCGGAGCCTGCGCGATCGCAAGCCGCACATTCCGGTCATCCTGCTGACAGCGCTGAAGGAGGATGTCGACCGTATCATCGGCCTGGAGCTCGGCGCCGACGATTATCTCGGCAAGCCGTTCAATCCGCGCGAGCTTTCGGCCCGCATTCGCGCCGTGCTCAGGCGCTCGGCGCCGGAAGAAGCCGCCCCGCCCAAGGTTCGCGTCTATCGTTTCGCCGGTTACAGGCTGGAACCGGACACGCGAAAGGTGATGGATGCCGATGGCGCCCTAGTCGACCTTACCGGCGCGGAGTTCGATCTGCTGCAAGTCTTTCTCGATCGGCCGGGACGGCTTTTGTCGCGCGACCAGCTGCTCGACCTGACGCAGGGGCGCGAGCGCGATCCGCTTGAGCGTTCGGTCGACGTGCTGATGAGCCGGCTGCGGCGGAAGTTCGCCGAGGCCGGCGAGCGCTCTTTGTTCAAGACCGTGCGCAATGGTGGCTACCAGCTCACCGCGCGCGTCGAGACGACGGAGTACCACGTCTTGACGACGGAGTACCGCGTCCCGACGACGGATGTCGAGCCATGACGTCGCTGCGCCGCCGGCTGATCATTCTTCTCGTCGTTTCGATTCTGGGCGTTGTCGGGCTTGCCACCTTTGTCGCCGTCAAGGTGCTCGGCGGGCCGTCGCCGGAGCTGACGATGGGGCCGCTGGCGCACCAGATCCAGTACATGATCCGACTGGTTCCAGGCCACGTGCCGAGCAGCGGCGATGCGGCGGTGACGATCAGCGATCGTCCGGCGCCGGGTTTTGACGACCGCAAGCACACGCGGGTGCTGAACGACATGCTGCGCCAGAATGGTCTCGATGTTTCGGCGCTCGTCAGCCGCAAGGCCGGGGAACCCGGAATGATCGCTTCGGTCGCTTTGCCCGACCATCGCTGGATGATCGTCAATGTTCCCGACTTGGGCCCGCCGCGCGATGTCTGGTACGTGTTCGCCGGCTGGATGGCGCTGATCGTGCTCGGCGCCACGCCGGTATCGATCTATTTCACTGGCGTGCTGGTTCGGCCGCTGGAAATGCTGGAAACCGCCGTCAGCAAGATCGGCTCGGATGGCATGCTGGCGACTTTACCGGAGAAAGGCTCGGCCGAGGTGAGGGCCACCGCCCATGCGCTCAACGAGCTGTCGGCAAGATTGAAGACCGCCATGGAAAGCCGCATGCGCCTGGTCGCGGCGGCCGGCCATGATCTCAGGACGCCGATGACCAGGATGCGGCTCCGCGCCGAATTCCTTGACGAGGACCGCGAGAAGTGGCTGAGCGACCTCGACGAGCTCGACCGTATCGCCGACAGCGCCATCCGCCTCGTGCGCGAGGAGGTCAACCAGGATGCGGTCGAGCCGGTGGAACTGGACCGGATAGTCCGCGATATCGAGGTCGAAATGGTCTCGCTCGGCCATGCGGTGACGATCGACCATCTCGACCATGTGTTCGTCAAGGCCGGCGCGCTCGGCTTGCGACGCGCGCTGCGCAACCTGATCGTCAACGCCGCCACGCATGGCAAGAGCTGCACCATCGCGCTTGCGCGGCGAGGCGGCCAGGCGGTTCTCACCATCGCCGACCGCGGCGCCGGCATCCCGCCGGACCTGTTGAACAAGGCCTTCGAGCCGTTCTTCCGGGTCGACCCGGCGCGCACGCAGTTCATCCCGGGCGCGGGGCTGGGTCTCGCCATCGCCAAGGAGATCATCGAGCGCTATGGCGGCTCGATCACGCTGGAGAACCGGCCGGGGGGAGGCCTGCTGCAGACAGTAGTTTTTGCAACAGCCTGACCTCGGACATTGTTCGTCCTCGGGCAATTCCAGGGTTTGGGCGCGGGGTTTCAACTGCTTCAAGTCCTTGCTCGCTGCATCGTGACCACACCGCTGTTGCGGAGCGGTGTCGCAAGATGCGAATTTGCCGATTTGCGAGGATGCCATCATGCCCATAGGCAAGATTGCTTTTTGCGCGGCAGCGATGATCGTTGCCGCCACAAATTTCGCCGATGCACGACCCGATACGCACACAATGACCTGCGCGCAGACCCAGGCGTTGATCCAGAGCCGGCATGCGGTGGTGCTGACCACCGGGGCGAACACATATGAGCGCTATGTCCGCCAGTTCGGCAATGAGTGCGATGCTCCCTACGTGCCGATGGTTGATTATGTCCCGGCCCGAGACGGGCAGTGCATGGTCTATCGCTGCGAAGAGCCGGCGCCTATGGTTCCGGATTGATCTACGCTCGCTGCTTCGCTCTGCCGGATGCCCGCCGCCGACCGCCCGCTGCCTCTCACTTGACCTTCTTGATCTCCGGGCCTGACGGCTGGTCTGTCGCTGGAGCCGGCGTGCAATCCTGCCCCTCGCACTCCAAAGCGGGGTCGTTCTTCGGCGGCAGGCAATTCTGTCCCTCGCAGTGAACGGGCGGCAGCTGTTGCGCCGCGTCGCCGTTCGGCTGGGCGGGCTGATCTTCGGCATGGATGGGCTGCAGTCCGGTCAGGCCGGTCACTGCCGCGCATAAGAGAACTGTCCGAAGCAGGTTCATCCGCGTCTCCATGGCGAGGCAGAACTCTACACCGTCTGATCGCTGCCAACATGCGTCACCCAGCAACGCCGTTAATGACGCGTTTCGCGGCTGGAGCGCGGGCTGCCGGATTTGCAGGTGTTCAGGGGAGACAGGTCTGGTACGCCCAAGGGGAATCGAACCCCTGTTACCGCCGTGAAAGGGCTGATTTTTCGATGCCTTCGCGTTCACTCTGATACGCCAAAGGCCCTGTTTTCTGCGGCTTTCATTCCCTGACGTTCACCTATGTACACGGAAGGATATTCGACGTATATTCGACGTGTTTTCAAAGCACCAAGGCGGAAACACGATGGTCGAGGTCATTCCATTCACGCGCGGCGGCAAGAGCTACCGCCCTGAGTTTGTGCTTTTCGAAGATCGGAAGCGACGGCAGTGGGCCGTGATTGAAAGCCTGCCGGACGGGACCGAAAACTGTCTGTCGGTGTATCGCGGGCGCAAACGCGAGGCGCAATCTATGGCGAACCTCTACACGCGGGTTGAGGCTCGTCGCTTGCGCGACCGTCAGCGGTTGGCCGCTCACCCGTGGGGACAGTTCATCTTGGGCCTGTCGCCCGATGATCGGGACTTGCTTGCTGGCTTGCTGAATTTCGAAAAAAGCTTTCGGGAGGACGCATAAATGGCCAAGACCCTCAAGGAGGCCCCGATCACTACGGCAAGCGCCCGCTCCAAGCTGCCTAATGGGGAGTACGCTCGCCGGCTCGATGCCGACGCGGCAATCTGGTATCGGCGCGGCAAGCGCGGCGGCGTGTGGTTCGCCCGCTGGCGCAACCACGGTGCTGGCGCGAACTACCTCCAGGCGCCTGTCGGACCCGCCAATGATGTCAACGACAAGCCGACGGATGGCTTGCTGACTTTCGCCCAAGCGGAAACGCAGGCTCGCCAGATCGTTGCCAAGGCCCGGCAGGAGGCTAAGGCTGCTGCCGCCGGCCCGGTTCTCACCGTGCGCCTTGCCGTGGAAACCTACGTTGCCGAGCGCGACGCCAGAGACAGCCGCAGGAAAGGTCGTACGGTCCGCTCAGACGCCGGCCAGCGGTTGCGGCGCTATGTGCTCGGTCAGGACAAGCGCGGCAAACAGGAAGCGGTGCCAGGGGCCAAGCTTGCCGATGTCGGTCTGCACGCCTTGAAGGAAAGCGATCTCTTGGAATGGCGCAAGGCGCTGCCTGAGGAATTGAAGGGCACGACAGAGCAACGTCTTATCAACGATCTCAAAGCCGCTCTGAACGGCGCCTACGCAGCGCACCGGGAGCGGCTGGACCCTACGCTGCCGGCCATCATCAAGCATGGTCTGAAAGCTGATAAGGTGGACACCGACGAGGCCGCACCGCTCGCCCGTGACAATCAGATCCTCTCTGCTGCCCAAGTCGGAACGATCCTCTCCGCCGCCCGCGCCGTGGACGACGAGGGCAAATGGGATGGCGACCTTTTCCGCCTTGTCGTGGTTCTTGCCGCGACGGGCGCCCGTTTCTCTCAGATTGCACGTATGAAAGTTGGGGATGTGCAGCGAGCCCAAGGCCGCCTCATGATTCCAAGCTCTCGGAAGGGCAGGGGTGGCAAGATCGCCAGCACGCCGCATCCGGTAGGAAAGGACGTCCTGGACGCGCTACTGCCGGCTACGACGGGCAGGGGTAATGATGAAATCCTTCTGGAGCGGTGGCGCAGCAAACAGGTGAGAGGCTCTATAGAGTGGGAGCGCGCCGGCCGTGGCCCGTGGCAGTTCGCCAGCGAGTTACAACGGCCATGGCAGGAAATCCGCAAGCGGGCAAAGATGCCGGCCGTGATCCCTTACAGCTTGCGGCATAGCTCGATCGTGCGCGGCATCCGGGCAAATCTTCCCATTCGCCTTGTCGCTGCTTTGCACGACACGTCCGTGCCGATGATCGAGCGGCATTACGGTCGCTGGATTGCCGATGGCCTGGAAGACCTTGCGGCGGCGGCCGTCGTGCCGCTGGTGCCCTCAGAAAACGCCGACAACGTGACGGTTCTTCGGGAGAGAGCGTAGTGGAACGAATTGACTGGGTGCGGGGCCGCCCATTGGAGGCAATACAAGAATATGGGCGCTGGCGACAAGCGGTTGAGCAGGCGGACAAAGGAGACAGCACAGCGCTTGTGGCGATGTTGCGTTCAGAGACAGCCGCACTCGGGCTTGAGGCGCGCCAGCTCGTCGCAGATTTGCTAGAGCGACATCGCCTTGCCAAAAAGCGAGGACGGCAAGCGGTGCCCGCTTACAAGAGCACACCATCTGAGGCCAAGGTTGCTCAGTTGCTTGCCCACGTACGGTATTATCGCAGGGACAACAGACAGCCTTTCAACAAGGCGGTCAGGCTCGCACTTCTCGCCTGGAATGAAGAGCAGCGTGTTCCAAAAGAAGGGACAGGCTGGGGCTTTTTGGCAAGCGACGACTACAGCGAGCGGCAACTTGATGAAATGATCGAGCAGGCTGGAATCAGCCACAAGGAGATCGAATCGCTCACCCTTGCGGCGGGCGGCCGTAGAGGTTCCACCGCGCGCATAAGAAGGCGTCGCACAGGGTAACCGCCCTTAAATCCCATGAATTGCGGTCTGGTTCGGGATCGTGATTCAAAAGGCAAATTGCGTCCGTGAACGTCAACGCATCCATCACGGAGCAAGAACATGACACCTCAGGACAAGCTCGGCTTTTCGCCGGAAGAAGCAGCAGCGGTTGCTGGTAGCGGCCGGACCAAGATCTTTCACGCCATCAAGGATGGCTCACTCAAAGCGCGCAAGTTCGGCCGCCGGACCGTCATCTTGCAAGAAGACCTCAAGGCCTTCCTCGCCAACCTTCCCGTTCGCGAGGTGGCGTAATGCGGGAAGCATGCATCATGGGCATTGACCCAGGCGCTTCCGGCGCCATCAGCTTCTACTTCCCCTCACGACCAGACCTTATCGCCGTCAATGACATGCCCCTGGCGGCGGGTGAGGTCGATGGGGCAGAACTCGGCCGCTCGATCGCTCAGTTTTCCCCTACGCTTGCGATAGTCGAACAAGTAGGGGCAATGCCTAAGCAGGGCGTAAGCTCGACGTTCAAATTTGGCGTGTCTTTCGGAATCGCACGCGGCGTTGTAGCGGCCCTGGGCATCCCGACGCACCTTGTGACGCCCGGCCGTTGGAAGAAGCATTTCCGGCTGGACAGCGACAAGGAGAAGGCGCGCGCACTGGCAATCCGCCTGTGGCCTAGGAGTGGTCACTTTTCACGCAAGAAAGACCACGGAAGAGCAGAGGCAGCTTTGCTGGCGCGCTTCGCTTCAGAGACGGTAGGAGGCGCGAATGCAGCTACCTGAAAAGCGAAAGCCGGCCTCTGGCAAGACCGGCTCCCTAGAAAATCGAAGCTTGGCAACTATCGACACTAGAGACAATACCGGAGACCTCCGCACCAGGCAAGCGTCCCGCATCCTCGCCCGCTTTCCTGTGTCTGTCCCTGTAGCGCTGGCCGTCGCGCGGCTTGCCTATGGAGGCGCCGCTTGACCATCCATCCCAATCTCCCAAGCGTTGAGGAAATGCACGTAAATGCCGCCGCCCGTCATCTGACAGCGGCACGCGGGCATCTTCAATGCGCGGTCCTCCGCTTTGATGACGCGGGCTTTGAGCACGATGCAACAGCGCGCGCCTATAGCTTCGTTGCCGGCATCGTGGCCAATCTCAACGGCAGGCCGTGGCGACAGCAACCGCCAGTGCCGCAGTATTTCCAGGACGCCGCTGCTGAGTGGCGCGCCGATCGTGAGAGGAGAGGCCGCCGATGAACGCCCCTCCTGTATTCACGGCGGCAGACCTCCAGCATATGGAGTTTGAGCCGTTGCGGTACGTCATCCCTGGCTATCTTGCCGAGGGTGCAACGCTGCTCGCCGGCAAGCCTAAGCTGGGCAAGTCCTGGCTGGTGCTGGACTGGTGCATCTCCGTCGCTATCGGGGGATATGCGCTCGGCTCTGTCAAATGCGAGGAGGGCGACGTTCTCTACGCTGCCCTCGAAGACAATAACCGTCGCCTCAAGCGTCGAATGAGCCAGGTTATCCCCGCCAGCCAGGCATGGCCCGAACGGTTGACGCTGCGAACCACGATGCGGCGCCTGGACGATGGACTGCTCGAAGATATCCGTGCTTGGGCGTGGCATGTGTCTAATCCTCGCCTCATCGTCATCGATACGCTCGCCAAGGTTCGGCCACCGGCAAAGGCCAATGACAAGCCATACGAGGCCGATTATCGGGCGGTCTCACCTTTCACGGATCTCGCCTCAGAGCTGCAGCTTGCAATCGTCATCGTCCACCATACACGCAAGATGGAAGCCGATGATCCGCTCGACATGGTTTCCGGCACCACGGGACTCACGGGCGGTGTTGATAGCGTCATGGTGCTGGCCAAAGACGGGCAGGGGACAATCCTTACCGGGAGAGGCCGCGACCTGGACGACATCGAAAGCGCCATCAAGCTGGACAGCAGCGGCCATTGGACATTGTTGGGCGAAGCCGACCAAGTTCGCCGCAGCAAGGAGCGCAACAAGATCCTCGAAGCCGTCAGGGAGCTCGGCGAAGCCGGTCCCAAGGAAATCGCTGCCGCAACCTCGATGCGCGAAGCCAACGTCAAGTACCTGGTGCTTGAGATGGCCAAGGCTGGTGAACTGGAGAAGATAGAGCGCGGCCTCTATCGCCTACCAAAGTGAGGGGCAAAGTGAGGGGTGATTTTGCCGACGCCGGCAAAAGTGAGCGCAAAGCGAGGAACACCCATACCCCCCCCTTACCTTCCTTGCTTCCCTCACCTTCGGACATGAAAGTAAGGGAAGTGAGGGACGTGAGGAGCCCCCTAGAAGCGTTCTCCGAGACGCACTTTTTCTTTCGCCTCTCGGCGCCGATTTTCCGCGCTCGATCACTCCAAGGAAGCCCAGCGCAGAACACAGGAAGTTGATGTTTTTGCCTATTTAAGGCGGAAATAGTACGTCTGTGTACTTTGCTGAACTCAGCCAAATCAGTGACTTAGCGCATGATCGGTGCTATATATCGAATAGGCGTCGAATAAGGCTGTTCGAGAGCAACGGAAAATGCAGGCAGATACGACACAGATGGAAGGCGAGTCCGCGCCGAAAGGGAGCGGAAAGGTTCGGCTCAAGACGCTGAACGATCTCGACCGCCGCACGACCGCCGCCCGCGTCGTGTTCGAACTGAGGGACAGCCTGGCCGCTGATCTCGGTGGCAAGCCTAACCTCAGCGTCATGAAGCTGGAGCTGATCGACAACGTGGCTTGCCTCGGCGCCATGCTGAAGGATGCAGCCGCCAGCTACATCGCAGGCGAGCCGATCGACATCAACGAGTTCATGGCCCTCACTAATGCCCAGCGCCGGCTGCTTGCTGACCTGGGGCTAGAGCGTAGGGCGCTGAAAGACATCACGCCGAGCTTTCGGGATTACGTCGCCTCTAACTACGCAGGGGCGGCCAAATGACGATGTTCAGCGGCCTCTCGATCGATGCAGCCTTGCGTGATCCGAACTTGCTTGGTGCTGGTCTGGGCCCGGCTGAAACCTGGAGCGTTTGGATCTCCATCTTGAAGGCTGCGCGGGCATTGCCGCTCACTGATGATGAGCGTGCCGTCTTCGCCTCCGTTGCCGGCGACAGGGAGCCACCCAAGAGCCGCGTTCGTGAGTGCTGGGCCATCGTGGGACGCAGAAGCGGAAAGAGCCGTATGGCGGCTGCTGTGGCCGTCTATGAGGCTGTCACGGCCGACACCTCCCGACTGGTTGCCGGTGAGATCGGACACGTCCTGGTGATGGCCGCTTCGAAGACCCAGGCGCTTGCCGTGTACAATTACTGCAAGGGCTTCATCGAGGCATCCCCGATCCTTGCCGAGATGGTCGAAAGCGTGACCACCGATGAGATCAGGCTGACCAATCGGACCGCGATCGTCATCCACACCGCGAACCATCGCACCATCCGAGGCAGAACCGTCATTGCAGCCATCTTCGATGAGAGCGCATTCTGGCGCTCCGAAGAATCGAGCAGCCCGGACGTGGAGGTGTATCGCGCGGTATTGCCGGCCTTGGCCACAACGAACGGCCAACTGGTCGGTATTTCGAGCCCATACGGCACCCGAGGGCTGCTGTATACCAAGCACCGCGACAGCTTCGGCAAAGACGATAATCAGGTGCTTGTGATCCAGGCGCCGACCCGGATTTTCAACCCGACCATCGACACAGGCATCATTGACCAAGCCCACTTGGATGACCCCGAGAGCGCGAGCGCCGAATGGGAAGGCCGGTTCCGATCCGATCTCAGCAGCTTCATCGACCGTGCCGTTGTGGAGCGTTGCGTTGACCTTGGTGTGAAAGAGCGCCCCCACCAGCGCGAATGGAGATACGTGGCCTTTGTGGACCCCAGCGGCGGTGCCCACGATAGCATGACGCTGGGCATTGCCCACCGGGAAATGGAATCGGCCTTTCTGGACTGCGTGCGAGAGGTGCCGGCACCCTTCAGCCCCGAGGATGTTGTCTCCGAATTCTGCAGGGTGTTGCACGCCTATCGCATCACCTCCGTTACCGGCGATCGGTACGCGGGCGCCTGGGTCGCTGATGCCTTCCGCAAACAGGGGATTCGCTACGTCGCGTCCGAACGTTCCCGCTCGGAAATCTATCTGGACGCACTTCCGGGCCTGATGGGCGGCCGGTTCTTCCTTTTGGATAACACGCGACTTGTCAGCCAGATCAGCCTGTTGGAGCGCCGCACGACGCGTGGTGGCAAGGACAACATCGACCACATGGCCGGCGCCGCAGATGACCTTTGCAACGCCGCGCTCGGCGCTCTGGTGCATGCGCCCAATGCTGGCCGTTCTGCTTCGCCTTCTTTCGCCTACGGCGGCAGGGCACCGACTGTGAACTTGGGACACGCGAACATGAAGGCAAAGACCGGCCGATACGGCGGGCCGGTGTCTCGACCGGGCTACGGGCCACCCCCATGGCGCGATGAAAGGATGAATTGATGGCTGATCTACCCGCCCAACTTGCCGATGCAGAGGCCCGGCTGGAGGCCGCCAAAAAGATGGCAGGCGTTGCCGTCCTAGAAGGCCGCGACATCGACCATATGGCCATGGCCGCGATCGAGGCGGAAATCACCAGCATTCACGCTGCCGGCGGCGAGATAGCCCGCCGAGAGCGCGAGGCCGCTGCGACGGCTGAGAGGAGCCGAATTGCCAGTCTCGAAGACAAGCTCAAGCGTTTGAACTCGGAACGATACGAGGCCGCCACCAAGGCCCAGGAGGCGGCGGAGCAGCTTTGCGAGCAAATCAAGTTGTGGCTGGGCACGAACCGTGACTGTGCGCGGGTGGCACGCAGCCTGAACCCGAAGAACGGCGCCGGCATCCTGGATAATCCCGATACCGAGATCAGGATATCCCGGATGTTGGCGCACGCCCTGAAGCCGGTCAGCGGCCTTCGCCGCCGGTTCGGCCTGATCTCTTTCCCCGAAGCGCCGTTGGCCAGCGGCGACTGGGCTGAGACCGAGAAGAAGATAACCGAAGCCGCAATCCTGGCCGTCCTCAAAGGAGACGACGCATGGTGACGAAACCCCTTGAACCGATCTGCAAAGGTCGCGCCGCGCTGGAATACAGCACGCTGCATGAGCCTGGCACCGACACGCAAATCATGTGGCTGTGCCGGCCGAATGGCGAACGCCTGGAACTGATGCACGGGCGGGAAGCGGCTGAAGCCCGCGCCGCCGCACTCATCGAAAAAGGAGCCCTCTGATGGCCAAGACCGAATTGAACGCCAACGATCTGAAGCCGGCGGCGCGACTGGCGCCCGTCATCGATCCCGCCCGAGTCGAGTTGCAGCATTCCGGCCAGGTGTGGCGGGAATATCTGGTCCGCTGCCCGGCTGACATGGTTTCGGATGATCTGAAGGAACCGAGCATCTGGAAGAAGCTCCAGGCATCGGGGAGCCGCAACGCCCTCAAGAAGTTCGACCGGCTGCTTATCGTCGCCTTCGATGAATCCTGGGTGGCGGAAGCGATCGTGGCGAGCGCCGACAACAAGGGCGCCGTGCTGGCCAGGCCCAGAATCACCACCATGCCTGAGCGCTACGACAAGCTCTTCAACGACGGCACGTACCGGATCGAGTGGAACGGCTACGGCTTTGTGTCCGTTCGCATCGCTGACGGCCACGTGATGACGCAGCCGGTGAGCAGCGCGGCCCTGGCCGAACGTCTCTTGGTCGCCCTCTATCCGACGAGGGCGGCATGAGCAACGATCTTGTCATTTCCGAGAACCCTGGCGCGGGCGGAGCAGGCTCCGCGACGGGTGAAGGCCTAACGGGTGGGGCTGCACGGGTGGGATTTGCCTCACTGCCCGCCAACCCCACCCGTAAAGCTGAAATCGAAGCGATCATGCGGGCGGACTTCGACCGCTACGAGAGCGAGGGGCTGGACCAGGAATATCGCGCTCTCCTCCAGGGGGAGATGGAGGCCGTCAATCCCGAGGCGGGAACGCCTACGGCACCGATGCCGGTGGAGGCCTCCCGGATGGTCCTGTGCAGCTCTCAGGAAGGCCAGAAACTGGTTTACGAATGGGAGCGCATGGGCGGCTTTCGGACGGTCCTTGCCGGCGTTCAGAAGGACGTGGGCGAGATCGTGAAGGAAGCCGGCAGCGCGCTCCGCCAGCGCTCTTTCATGGAGCGCTTTACCCAGTCTGTGCCGGCGGCGGTAGAGGTCGCCCTGATGGACGAATTTGCATCGGGGACGCCGTGGGCACCGCCCGCGTCACAGGCAGAGGTAGACCTGTTCGCCACCACGCCGGCCGGCAAGATCATGGTGCAGCATTGGGGCGCCGAGGCGGCCGAAAGGGTGGGCATCCTCCGCAAGCGCGCCGCCCGCCTGGTGGACAGTCTGACCGAGGACGAAGAGGCGGATCTGTGGGCCTGGTTTGGCGGCCTCGATACGCACGTCATCACAAAGGTCTTTCGCACGATGGCGGGAGGCTGAGCCTGGTCGCAAAGTATGCCCCTCCTCGCCCTCATTGCCTCACTGGCCGTCGTCGGCGCGCTGGTGCTGCATTAGGATTTTCGGACGCAAGCTTGGCACAACGGTGGCATGACATTACGGAACCTTAAGCCTTCTGGCTTATTGCAACCCTGTTAGGAACCTATATATGCTGCCGCTGGACTTAACCCGTCCGACACCGGGAGTACGAAAAATGACCGAGAAACTGCGCGTGATCTGCTATCAGGATCACGGAATTTGGCTCGCGCAGGGACTTGAGCACGATATTTGCGTTCAAGCCGACACCCTCGACGACCTCTATGGTCGCTTCGAGGTAGCTGCGCGTCTGGAATGCAAGGATGGCAAGCTAGACCACCTGCCTGAAGCACCTGAATATTACCACAGGATGTGGGATCGTCAGTCGGGGAGCTTTTCCCCGCAGGGCGCTAGCGACCTCTACGAAGTGGCACTGGCCGCTTAAGAATGGCATTCCCCTTCGGCGGGCATCCGCGCCTCTGCGACTACATCGGACAGGCTAGGAAAGATCACGGGGCTACTGCATCAAGCGGCAGCTCCGCTGATCGTTCTGGTAAGGTGCATGCTGTAACCAAGATCACGGTACCGTCGACAGGACGCTCCGTTGTGGTCGTCGGCGTTCAACAGACCGAGTACCTGACGCCATCCATGGTTGGGTATCTCGATCGCCGGCTAGGCATTGACTCGCCGTGGTACTCGGTTGATCCGGGCGACAACGAGCAACCACAATAGCTACTCCGAATATCTAGGTAGCTTTCGACCGACGCTTCGGCGCCACATGGCTGGTGACGAGCCGCACGGCGCTGCGTTTGACTGTGATCCCGAGATCCTTGCCGCCGACCGTTACAGTATCGTCATCCACGCGCAGGACTTCGCCGATTAGTTCGATCTTCTGCCCACTGCTGATGTTAGGTGTGGTGTCCACGATCGAATGCGGCTGGTGGTAGGACGGGATCAGCACGCTTACCCGATCCTCAGTCACGCGCTTTCGGATTGTCGCGGTGATCGCAACCGTATCGCCGACCTTGATGCTGTCCTTCGCCATGCCATGAGTCTGGCGCAACCAGGAGCGTCGTCAAGCGCCTGCTAATATTGCCCCAAGTCAAACCGGCAAAGGCTTTGCGGGGTATGCTGCCCAAATGTGGGAGACAATCCTCAGCGCGCCATTTGCCCATCTTCTGGAACTAGCGGTTCTGGACGAGGAAGGTATGCACTCGCTCGTTTTCCCTTGCGAGAGAACGCTCCTAGGGTGGAAGCACGCCATCACCGGCATGCACATCGACATTCATCCTACCCACTGGCGCCACTGGATTGAAGAACGGCTCGGGCAGGACTAAATTCCTGAGCGGTGCGGCGACTCCACTCACGAGGATCGCCATGGGTAAGGAATATCCGTTTTCAGAAAGCACGCTCGGCGGCAAGCTTGCGGCCGGCACAGGCCTTTCCGTCTACTGCCTCACCTGTAAGCGCAGGGCGGTGCTGGACGTCGCCGCACTGGCCAAGCGGTTCGGTCCAGACCAGCCCTGCCTTCATTGGGATCTGCTGAAAATCATCTATTGCCACGAGTGCCGTGGCGCCGGCCGCGACGATCGAAACCTCCAGTTCACGAATCTCGCGTTGACGCCGGAGAAGCGCCAAGGCTGGACGCCGTTGCCATAAGCGGCCCGACGGTTCTGCGCTCTGTTGGGGGCGTTAGGTTGAACCGCCGGGCCTAGCCGACTCGGGGTTGGCGGGAGTCGGCCGATGCAGAGGTTACATTAGCAAGGCTGCATGAAGATCACGGTTGGTTACATTCCACCGGTTTCGTCTGCCGCAAAGCCCGACGAGTTGACGCCACCTTCATGGCTCTTCCTCATCGGCAAGATATTCGCTCACGCTTCCGAAGTCGCGATACCTCCCACCGCTCGGATGATTCTCCTCGTGCCAGGCGATCGACCAATAACCGGTATCATGAAGGTCCTCCATGGCACGGACTCGATCATGATCGGCTGGAAATAGTGTTCTGAGAAGGCGGTTGACTGCATCCAAACCGCCGTCGCGATAGGCCCGCAGGCACATATCGTGAAGCATCGTTCATCCCCCGCAATACTTGCAGAGGCAGCATCGCGCAACTGTGGCGCGCACGCAAGCACGCGAGTGGAACGGGTTCTGCAGACCAATGATGTAAATCGGAAAATTCTTGCGGACCTTTCGGATCTTTCCGACGGCGTCGCTGTCATAACGCTCCCTCGACAGAGAGGAGCTTTCACGTTCATGCCACCGAAACTGCGCCCGATTTGCGCTCGCTTGTCACACTTTCCCACGCTTCTGTCACGCATTCCCGGCACCTTGTCGTCCGGCTCGACTACTCATCGGCGCGCGGTTCAGGGGCGCGCATTGGGGTGAATTCGACCCGAAATCGGTCACTCCCGACATGAGTGACGGCTTATGAATTGGGATGAAGATTCGTGGCAGCACGAGATGCTGAAATTCTTTGCACGTCCTGCATCGTCGCTCGTGCGATGTCTCATGCAGGAAAGGGAGATGAGCTATATGATGACAACCTTGATCCTCACGGGCTCGGCCGCAACGTTCATGATTGGATTTCTGCTCGGTGATCGGCGCGGCGTGAAGCAGGCCAATGCGATGCTGGACGCAAACTGGCGCGAGCTAATGAAGTCGATTCGTGATGACAAGACCGGCTTCCCGTCCGACGCTGACGAGGACGACACCGCGCCACGTACGCTACATTGATCCCTGAGGCCTCTTTGCTGCGTCGGCCCGCTGCGTCACGGCGGGTGGCTTCCCTTCAGCCCTTAGACAGAGGCTTTCCGGCTGCAGCCAGTTTGGCGTCCAAAGCAGCTTTACGCTTCGCAGCTTGAGCAGGTCTGACGTAGAAGTGGTCGAAGCACTCCTCCAAAACCTGTAGGCACCATTCCGCCTCTTCAGGTTCGACGTCGATGATCTGCAGGCTTGTCACGTCGGTTATTGGATGAGCCGAGAAATTTCCGAAGTTTCGGATACCATCAATCACCGTGCGAAGCGAAATGGGGATCGCTTTGGATGCATCGGTTTCTGCAAGGAGCATATCCACTTCCTTGGCGAGGTCTTTTGCAGTGTAGCCGTGGGCACGAAGCATTGCCTGAAGACAGCGCCTCGAAAGGGCGGCCGAGGCCTTGGGGCTTATTGGCAGGACATTGCAGGCTTCAAGGTAGTCAGCGGCAATGGTCCGAGGGACCTCAGGTGGGACCGGATTGCGGCTCGCGGCCCGAGGCAATATGAGCGTCCAATCCGTCTCGGTGTCGCCCTTAATCTGGATTATCCACTTATCGCACTCAGGGCAGTGCATTGCTCTGTACGCAAACGCGAACGGTTGGTTGTAATATTGGAAGCTCTTCCCTGACCAGGACTCGTGTATGCCAATCGTGCAGTGTGGACATTTCATTGTTGGTTCCTCACCCAACGAACCACTGCGACTGTTCGCAGCAGTTCGCGACCGTATATTCGATGCTTATTCGACGATTTCGATGGAGCGCGCGCTAAGCCGTTGAAAAGTCTGGTACGCCCAAGGGGAATCGAACCCCTGTTACCGCCGTGAAAGGGCGGTGTCCTAACCGCTAGACGATGGGCGCGCTCAGACGAAGCGGCTTATAATTGCGTTGTCGCCAACGGGCAACCCATCCGCCGCCACATGCGACAACTTTTTTCAAAAGGCGGGAAAGGCGTTCTTTCAGCGGGCAGGACAGGGTTCCCGGCGGGCGATCGTGCACCCTTGGAGATTGGCTGGAACGCCTCTCGCGGTCGTCATTCTATGGCGGAGCAAGGAGCGAAGCGACGCGCGCAGACCATAGAATCCATTCCGTGACGCTGACGTATCGCATCGGTGCAGAATCTGCGCCGCTCCACCCTACGGTTGAGGTAGCGGCATGGATCCTCGGGTCTGCGCGTGCGCTTCGCTCCTGCTCCGCCCGTGGATGACGAAGTTCGGTAAGATTCAGCCAATCGCGAACGTCGCTGACGGTTTGTCGAAACAAACGGCGGCGTCGGCGGGATCGGCTCTCAATCGATCAACCCGGCTATGCCCACTGGGCCAAGCCGAGTATCAGCCGTCCTCGCCACCGCCGCTGCGGCGACGGCAGCGCCAGTTCCAGTCGCGCTCGGGGCCGACGTCGACATGGACGGATTCGGTGTGGCAGTAGGTCCCGACACCGCCACGGCCGGGCATAGAGCGGACATAGCTCGCCAACTCCCACTTCGAGACGCCGGGCAACTGGATGTCGGCGGCGGCGCAGTACATGTGCAGCGAGTTCTTGGCGCCGTTGGCGCGGCGGTTGCGCGAGGGATCGCGGTAGCCGGAGGTGACGACCATCTTGCGGCCGAAATGGCCCTCGATCGTCTTCAGCACCCGCACCAGCGACGGTTTGAGGCAGGCGACGTCGACGCTTTCGTTCTGCTTCAGAAGGCCGTTGGGCGCGAGCCTTGCCATGCCGGCGGCCGAGGCCACTTGGTAGGAACCGCCACCGCCCTCATCCTCGTTGAGGTCGACGTCGCTCTCGTCGTCGATGCCGGACTTGCGCTTGATCTCGAATAGCGCGGTCTGGCGCACGCCGGGAAGGGCGTCGGCGCCGGTGATGTGATAGCTCGGGTCGTCGAGCGAGGCCAGTTGCACCGGTTTTGCGGCGGGTGTCGCGGAGGCCAGCTCAACAATCGGCTTGGCGGGGGCGGGCGCGGCGGTTGCGGTCTTGGTTTGCGCCGCCGGTTGGTCGGCGGAGCGCGAATTGATCAGCGGCGCCGGCGCGGCCGAGGCCGGCGTGGTGCTGAACAGCGAGGCGAACAGGCTCTTCTTCGGCGCGGCAACCTGCGGCTGCGCCGGCTCGCCCGCGGTCACATAGACGCCGTTGCTCATGGCCTGCGTGGTCGCCTGCGCCTTGGACGCAATGGCGGCGGCATCGCCGGCGGCGACCTGCTGGGCGACGGCTTGCGTCTGTTCCGCGGTCTGCGCCGGCTGAACCAGCGGTTGCGGTGTGTTGCCGGCAATCGCGGCGGCGCCTGTGGGCACGGCGACCGCAGGGAAGGCGGCTTGCGGCCGCGTCTCGGGCACATAGGCGACCTTCTCGGGCAAAGGCGTGTCGCCTTCGCTCATCACGGTCGCTGCCGCATCGGTGGTCGCGGATGCCACTTGGGCCGACGAATCGGCGGTTGTTGCCGTCTTGGCGCCGGACGTCGCGCTCATTTCGGCGGCAGTTGAATTGTAGGCGGGCGAAACGACCGACATCGTCGGGTCGCCGGTCGATGTGCAGGAGGCCAGAAGCACGGAGAAAAGCGCTGCCGCTATGCTGCGACCTTCCCTTCGTGCAAGACGCCAACCCGCTGATTTCAAAACAAATTCCCCCTCGGCATCCGGTCGGTCCGTCATCGCCGCGCCACTCCAGCACCACGCCGCGATAACCCTCCTGTTCCCAACCGGAAACGGGACATGTGTCGAATCTGCAAGCCTCGGAATTAATCTGCGTCGGAAGGTGACTTGAGGCCGTTAAACGATTGACGCCACCATTTCGCCCTGTTTTGGCGGCCCGTCAACTCACCAGACATTACAGTCCGTTACACACGCACCTTGACATAGGTGCCCGGCGCATCTCCCAAGGTTTTCATACGCTTGCCGGGTTCGCGGGCGGGCACGCGGATGTTGTCCTGGTTCTCGATCCAGTGCTGCCAGTGCGTCCACCAGGACCCCGGATGCTCATGCGCCGCGGCGAGCCAGGCGTTGAAATCGCCCACCGGCTTACCGCCGGTCCAGTACTGATATTTCCTGGCGGCAGGCGGGTTGACGACGCCTGCGATGTGACCGGAACCCGCCATCACATACTCGACGTCGCCGCCGAAGAAGCGCGAGCCCAGGAACACCGAAAGCGCCGGCGCGATGTGATCTTCCTTCGTGGCAAGGTTGTAGACGGGGATGGTGATGTCGGCCAGCGAGACCGTGCGACCGGCAAGCTCCATCGTGCCGCGCGAGAGATTGTTCTCGAGATAGCAGTTGCGCAGATAGAAGGAGTGGTTGGCCGCCGCCATGCGCGTGGAATCGGAATTCCAGTAGAGCAGGTCGAAGGGCAGGGGCTCCTTGCCGCGCATATAGTTGTTGATGACATAGGGCCAGATCAGGTCGCCCGAGCGCAGCATGTTGAAGGCGGTCGCCATCTTGGTGCCTTCGAGATAGCCCTTCTCGCTCATCGAGCGCTCGACCGCGGCGACTTGGTCCTCGTCGACGAAGACCTTGAGGTCGCCGGCATAGGTGAAGTCGACCTGCGTGGTGAAGAAAGTGGCCGATTTGATGCGGTTATCGCCTTCCTGCGCCAGCAGAGCGAGAGCCGCGGCGAGCAGCGTGCCGCCGACGCAATAGCCGATGGCGTTGACTTCCTTCTCGCCGGTCGCCTTCTCCACCATGTCGAGGCCGTATTGCAGGCCTTCGCGGATGTAGGCTTCCCAGCCCTTGGCGCCGTGGCGCTCGTCCGGGTTGATCCAGGAGATGACGAAGACGGTGTGGCCCTGCTCGATCGCCCAGCGGATGAAGGATTTCTGCGGGTTGAGGTCGAGGATGTAGAACTTGTTGATCCATGGCGGGCAGATCAGCAACGGGCGCTTCAGCACCGTTTCGGTCACCGGATCGTACTGGATGATCTCGGCGACATCACTGCGGCCGATGACCTTGCCAGGCGTGGTGGCGATGTTCTTGCCGATTTCGAAGGGAGTGTAGTCAGCCTGGCGCAGCTTCAGGTCGCCGCGGCCGGCGGCGATGTCCTCTGCCAGCATCTTCATGCCGCGGACCAGGTTCTCGCCATTCGAGGCGACCGTCTCGCGGAACAGCTCCGGATTGGTCAGGATGAAGTTCGACGGCGCGATCGCGTTCGACACCTGCTTGACGTAGAAGCTCGCCTTGTGGCGGGTGTGCTCGTCAAGGCCCTCGGCGTGCTCGACCAGTTCGTTCGCCCAGCGCGAGGTGACGAGATAGGCCTGCTTGAGGAAATCGAAGAAGGCGTTGCGGCCCCATTCCGGATCCTGGAAGCGCTTGTCGCCGCGCTCGGGCTGAACCGCGTCCTGTGGCGCCTCGGCATTGGGATTGACCTTCTGGATGGCGTTCGCCCAGACAGTCATATAGCCGGCGAACAGTCGCGTCTGCGCTTCGAGCGCGCGCTGCGGGTCGCCAAGCCAGTACTCCGAGAGCTTGGAGAACGTCTTGACCATGTCGACGACCGGTTCGGCGACATGATCGCGCACCTCACCCTTCTCGCGCGGTTCGGTCCAGGCGGAGGCCGCCTTGCCGGCCTGCTCGATCATGCGGGCCATGTTCAAGGCGAAGCGCTCGGGATCCTTCACCAGATATTGCTCGATGGCTGAAGGTCCGCCATTTTCCGCTTTGTCCGAATCGTCAGGTTTGGACATGGTCCGCGGGGTTCCTCCCGGAGCGTTTTCTTGACATATTACCATGGGACATCTGACCGGGTCCAATTCGCTGTAACCCGGCTGCCAGGAAAACAATATGACGATTAATGTTGGCGGGACTTTTTTTCTCAGGCTCGGTTCGATCTCCCGCAAGGCGGTCCTGGCCGCGCTGGTCGGCGTGCTGCTGCCCGCTGGTGGCTGCACGAGCACCAGCACCAACAATGCAGCGCCGACGGCCGTGACCGAAGGCCCGAAGGACACCGGCTCCTACCCGAACCTCAACATCCCGCCGCAGGTGGCCGCCAAGCAACTCACCAAGGAGGAAACCGCGGCGAACCTGGCCAGGCTCAAGGCCGAGCAGCAGGCGCAGGCTGCCAAGGGCGGCAGCGTCAAGGCGCCGGCGAATTCCGCGGCCCTGAAGACGCTTGCCAAGACGCATGGCGGCGACACGCTGAAGCAGATCGAGGGCAAATGCGACCCGACCCTCGACCCTAACTGCAATTAGGTTTATATCGCGCGCCGAAAGCGCCCCCTTCGATCGTGTCTGGAACTCCAATGGAAGAATTTCACAAGGTCCGCCGGCTTCCGCCTTACGTGTTCGAGCAGGTCAACCGGCTGAAGGCCAGCGCCCGTTCGCGCGGCGCCGACATCATCGACCTTGGCATGGGCAATCCGGACCTGCCGACGCCGAAAGCCATCGTCGACAAATTGTGCGAGGTGGTGCGTGATCCGCGCACGCATCGCTATTCATCCTCGCGCGGCATTCCAGGCCTGCGCCGCGCCCAAGCAAACTATTATGCCCGCCGCTTCGGCGTGAAGCTCAATCCCGACACCCAGGTGGTGGCCACGCTCGGCTCGAAGGAAGGCTTCGCCAACATGGCGCAGGCGATCACCGCGCCGGGCGACGTCATCCTGTGCCCCAATCCAACCTATCCGATCCACGCCTTCGGCTTCATCATGTCGGGCGGCGTCATCCGCTCGCTGCAGGTCGAGCCCGACGACGGTTTCATCCCGGCGGTCGAGCGCGGCATCCGCCACTCGATCCCGAAGCCGCTGGCGCTGATCCTCAACTATCCGTCGAACCCGACGGCGCTGGTCGCCTCGCTCGACTTCTACAAGGACGTGGTCGCCTTCGCGAAGAAGAACGACATCATCATCCTGTCCGATCTTGCCTATTCCGAGATCTATTTCGACGGCAATCCGCCGCCTTCGGTGCTGCAGGTGCCGGGCGCGATGGATATCTGCGTCGAGTTCACCTCGATGTCGAAGACCTTCTCCATGCCGGGCTGGCGCATGGGATTCGCCGTCGGCAACGAGCGGCTGATCTCGGCGCTGACGCGGGTGAAGTCCTATCTCGACTATGGCGCCTTCACGCCGATCCAGGTGGCGGCCGCGCATGCGCTGAACGGCGACGGCGCCGACATCGAGGAGGTGCGCGAGGTCTATCACAAGCGGCGTGACGTGATGGTCGATTCCTTCGGCCGCGCCGGTTGGACCATTCCCGCGCCCGCGGCTTCGATGTTCGCCTGGGCGCCGATCCCGGAACAGTTCCGCCATCTCGGCTCGCTCGAATTCTCCAAGCTGCTCATCGAGCATGCGGATGTCGCGGTGGCGCCAGGCATCGGCTTCGGCGAGCATGGCGACGACTATGTGCGCGTGGCGCTGGTCGAGAACGAGCACCGGATCCGTCAGGCCGCGCGCAACATCAAGCGCTTCCTGGCATCGACCGCCAAGCAGCCCAACAATGTGGTGCCGCTCGCCGCTCGGCGCTGAGTCTGCCTAATATTTCTGGATTTTGAGGGGCGTCGCCGGACATGGCTGAAGCGTTGCGTGTTGGAATTGCCGGCCTCGGCACAGTTGGCGCCTCGGTGGCGCGCGTGCTGCGCGACAAGGCGACCGAGCTCACCCGCCAGTGCGGACGCGATATCGTCGTGACGGCCGTTTCGGCCCGCGACCGGAAACGCGACCGCGGTATCGATCTCAGCGCCGCGACATGGTTCGACGATCCGGTCCAGATGGCCGAAAAGGCCGACATCGACGTCTTTGTCGAGCTGATCGGCGGCGACGAAGGGCCGGCGCGGCTGGCGGTGAAGGCGGCGCTCGAGGCAGGCCGGCATGTCGTCACCGCCAACAAGGCGCTGCTTGCCAAGCATGGAGTGGCGCTTGCCGAGATCGCCGAGAAGAAGGGCGTGCTGCTCAATTACGAGGCGGCGGTGGCCGGCGGCATCCCTGTCATCAAGACGATGCGCGAGGCGATGGCCGGCAACGCGGTGACGCGTGTCTTCGGCATCCTCAACGGCACCTGCAACTACATCCTGACCCGCATGGAAGCCGAGGGCATCTCGTTCGATGCCTGCCTGAAGGACGCGCAGCGTCTGGGCTATGCCGAGGCCGATCCGACCTTCGACATCGAGGGCCATGACACGGCCCACAAGCTGTCGATCCTGACCAGCCTTGCCTTCGGCACGAAAATCGCCGCCAACGACATCTATATGGAAGGCATCTCCAACATCAGCCAGGCCGACATCCGCGCCGCGGCCGATCTCGGCTACCGCATCAAGCTGCTCGGCGTCGCGCAGCGCACCGACAGCGGCATCGAGCAGCGGGTGCACCCGACGATGGTGCCGACGGCGTCCGTCATCGCGCAGGTGCATGGCGTGACCAACGCGGTGGCGATCGAGACCGACATTCTGGGCGAGCTCCTGCTTTCCGGCCCAGGCGCCGGCGGCAACGCCACCGCGTCGGCGGTGATCGGCGACATCGCCGACATTGCCAAGAGCCGGCCCGGGTTCCAGCACGCTCCGGTGTTCGGCTGGCCGGCGAAGGAACTGAAGCCTTACAAGAAGGCGCGCATGCGCAGCCATGCCGGCGGCTACTTCATCCGGCTGACCGTGCATGACCGCACCGGCGTCTTCGCGGCCATCGCCAAGCGCATGGCCGACAATGACATCTCGCTGGAATCGATCGTCCAGCAGGCGGCCGCTCCGGAGACGCAGGCGCAGAAGACGGTCATCCTCGTCACCCACGAGACGACGGAAGCGGCGGTGCGCAAGGCTGTCGAAGGCATCACAAAGGACGGCCATCTGACCGACAAGCCGCAAGTGATCCGCATCGAGCGGGCGGAATAGGCCAGGCCCGATTCCGTCTTCAATCGATTGATTTTGCAGTCATTTCGAAAAATGACTGGCCAAGTCTTGCCGTTGTCATGGAGCTTTGCCAGAAGAAGCCCGCCTCTGGCGGGAGGCGGAGCAATTCCGGCGCTCAACCGTTCTGGGATTGCTCGACGCAAACAGACAACGAGGAATGCCCATCCATGAACATCGCCCAGAACATCGCTGCCGGCCTCGACCGGATCCTCACCATGGAAGTGGTGCGCGTCACCGAGCGGGCCGCCGTCGCGGCCGCCAGGCTGCGCGGGCGCGGCGATGAGAAGGCCGCCGACCAGGTGGCGGTGGACGCGATGCGCCAGGAACTCAACCGGCTGGCGATCAAGGGAACGGTGGTGATCGGCGAGGGTGAGCGCGACGAGGCGCCGATGCTCTATATCGGCGAGGAGGTCGGCACCGGCAAAGGCCCGGCCGTCGACATCGCGCTCGATCCGCTGGAAGGCACCACGATCTGCGCCAAGAACCTGCCCAATGCGCTTGCGGTCATCGCCATCGCGGAAAAGGGCAGCCTGCTGTTCGCGCCCGACGTCTATATGGACAAGATCGCCATCGGCCCCGGCTATCCGGAAGACCTGATCGACATCGACGCCTCGCCGGCCGAGAACCTCGCCAATCTGGCCAAGGCTAAAGGCGTGGCGGTTTCCGACATCACCACCTGCATCCTCGACCGGCCCCGTCACGCCAAGCTGATCGACGCCGTGCGCGCCACGGGCGCGGCGATCCGGCTGATCGGCGACGGCGATGTCGCCGGCATCATCCACACTACCGATCCGGACGAGACCGGCATCGACATCTATCTCGGCACGGGCGGCGCGCCGGAAGGCGTGCTGGCGGCGGCGGCGCTTCGTTGCACCGGCGGGCAGATGCTGGGCCGGCTAATCCTCGACACGCCGGAGAAGGTGGCGCGGGCTGAGAAGATGGGCATTTCCGATCCGAAGCGGGTCTATCGCGCCCAGGACATGGCGCGCGGCGACGTGCTGTTCGCGGCGACCGGCGTCACCGACGGCAATCTGCTCGACGGGGTGAAGTTCGGCCGCACCTTCATCACCACGCACACCATCGCGCTGCGCTCGTCCTCACGCACGGTTCGCGAGATCAAGGCGCGCCACCAGGATCTGGAGAAGTTTTGACTTCGCCCATTTGAGCGCCGCCGCGGCGTTCCGGGGAAAAATCTTCCACACTTTTCCCCGGATTGCTGGCTTGTGCCGAATTGCTCTGGACCTCGCATATTGATATCTGCGCAGCAATGATGTGCAGACGGCGCGTCGCATGACGGGCGAGAAACGGTTCTTCCTCGATGTCAGGCAGTCGGCGACCGGTGTCTCCTGGCAGCACCGGCTGACCGAGCGGCAGGACATGGCCGCCTTGGCGATCGCGCAGGGCCACGGCGTGCCCGATATCGTGGCGCGGGTGCTGGCCGGCCGCGGCGTCAGCGCGGAGCAGGCCGAGCGCTTCCTCGATCCGACCATTCGCGAGCTTCTGCCTAACCCGGCATCGCTGACCGACATGGAGAAAGCGGCGGCGCGGCTGGCCGATGCGATCGTCGCCCGCGAAAAAGTGGCAATCTTCGGCGACTATGACGTGGACGGCGCCGCCTCGTCGGCGCTCCTGAGACGCTTCCTCACGCATTTTTCGGTGCCGTCGGAAATCTATATCCCGGACCGCATCTTCGAGGGCTACGGGCCCAATCCGGAAGCGATGCGGGAACTGATCTCGCGCGGCGCCAAGCTGATCGTCACCGTCGATTGCGGCACCAACAGTGCGACCTCGATCGAGGCTGCCAGGGAAGCCGGCGCCGACGTGGTGGTGCTCGACCACCACCAGGTCGGCGGACCGCTGCCGCCCGCTGTGGCCGTGGTCAATCCCAATCGCGAGGACGATTTGTCGGGGCAGGGGCATCTGTGCGCCGCCGGCGTCGTCTTCCTGTGCCTTGTTCAGACGGCAAAGCTGCTGCGCGAAAGGCTGCCGGATGCCGCGCCCGTCGATCTGCTTTCAATGCTCGATCTGGTGGCGCTGGCGACGGTGTGCGACGTGGTGCCGCTCACCGGCGTCAACCGCGCCTTCGTCGTCAAGGGCCTGCAGGTGTTGCGCCAGCAGAAGAATGAGGGGCTGGCGGCGCTGGCGCGAGTCTCACGCATCGGCGAGCCGATCAACACCTTCCATCTGTCCTTCCTGATCGGCCCGCGCATCAATGCCGGCGGCCGCATCGGCGACGCGGCGCTCGGCAGCCGGCTTTTGGCCACCGACGACCCCGTGGAAGCGGCAAGCATCGCCGAGACGCTCGACCGGCTGAACCAGGAACGTCAGCAGATGGAGCAGGAGATGCTGGCGCAGGCGCGCGCCGAGGCCGATGCCGAGCTTGCCGGCGGCAACGGTCCGGCGGTTATCGTCACCGCCAGCAACAGCTGGCATCCGGGCATCGTCGGGCTGATCGCTTCGCGGCTCAAGGACTATGCGCGGCGGCCGGCCTTCGCCATCGCCTTCAATTCGACCGGCATCGGCACGGGCTCCGGCCGTTCGGTGACCGGCTTCGACCTTGGCCGGCTGGTGCGAGAGGCGGCGGCTGCCGGGCTGATCGTCAAGGGTGGCGGCCATGCGATGGCGGCCGGCATCACCGTCGAGCGTGCCAAGCTCGGCGAGTTGCGCGCCTTCTTCGAAGAGCGCGCCGCGGCCGATGTCTTCCGGCTGCAGAATGAGGAAAGCCTGGCGATCGACGGCGCCCTGGCCGCCGAGGGCGCCACGATCGCGCTGCTCGACGCGCTGGAGAAAGCCGGCCCGTTCGGCGCCGGGCACATCGCGCCGGTGTTCGTGCTGCCGCGCCACCGGCTGACCGACGCGCGCGCGATCGGCACCAACCACATTAGAGTGGACCTGCAGTCGCAAAGCGGCGGCAACATCCAGGCGATCGCCTTCCGAGCCGTCGACACTGCGCTCGGCGAATTCCTGTTCAAGAACAGGGGCAGGACCGTGCATGTCGCCGGTTCGCTGTCGGGCAATTACTGGAACGGCAACCGCACGGTGCAGTTCCGCATCAGCGATGCAGCTCTCGCGTAGCAATCGGGGAATTCAGACCAGAACGGACTGCAGCCGGGTCAGTTCGCTGATCTGGGACATCGTCGCCTGATAGCCGAGGCTGATCGCCTCGTCGGCGCGGTGGAATTCGGTGAGGCCGATGTGGCTGAGCTTCGGCTGCAGCGACATGTCGGGCGGATCGCCGGCGAGCCTGGCGCGCGAGATCCGGTCCTGGATGATGTTGAAGGCTTCGACCATGACGCCAGTGATGCCGAGCCGCGTCTGGTGCGACTGGGGATTGATCTGGCCGGGTCGCGGCGCGTCTTTCTCGACGACCAGCTCGCCGGCGCTGTGCTTGATGACGGCGGCGCGACCGAAGAGATCATAATGCAGGTTGACCGCCACGACGAGCGGCTGCTCGTAGGCGCGGCAGACCGAGACCGGCACCGGATTGACCAGCGCGCCGTCGACCAGCATGCGGCCGTTGCAGGGCACCGGCTCGAAGACGCCGGGCAGCGCATAGGAAGCCCGCATGGCGGTGACGAGCGAGCCGCTCGACAGCCAGATCTCATGGCCGGTGCGGATTTCGGAAGCAACGGCGACGAACGGTTTCGACAGGTCGTCGAAGCGGGCGCCGTCGAGATGCTCGCGCAGGCGCTGGTCGAGCTTCATGCCGCCGAACAGGCCGCTGCCGCGCAGATTGAGGTCAAGCAGGCCGAAGATGCGCCGCTTGGTCAGGCTTCTGGCGAATTCTTCCAGTTCGTCGAGCTTGCCGGCAAGATAACAGCCGCCCACCAGGGCACCGACCGAAGTGCCGGCGATCATCGATACTTCGATGCCGGCCTCGTCAAGCGCGCGCAGCACGCCGATATGGGCCCAACCGCGGGCACAGCCGCCGCCAAGCGCCAGCGAGATGCCCGCTTTCCTGCCTGGTTTCGGATCGGGCACGCCGCCGGACGATGCGGGGCCGTTGGCCTCCCGAACGTCAGGTTTGCTGCGCAATGACGCCCATTCGAGCATCATGATCTCCCTTGTCCCATATCCCTTCTATCGCAAGGATATTTGAGAATAGTGAATCTGAGTGGTTTGTGAATATTGAATGGTTCACACCGGCTTCCGATACGTTTCTTCCGCATCGAACAGCGGCCTGCTGCCGTCGCCGGCAAGCGTCGCTTTGCCGTCATTCAGCCCCACCGTCCGATAAAAACAAGAACGCCGTCCAGTGTGGCAGGTTGCGTCGTGGCCCAACACTTTCACGCGCAACCATATCGCGTCCTGGTCACAATCCGTGCGCATCTCGACGACCTGCTGGAAGTTGCCGGAGGTCTCGCCCTTCTTCCACAGCGCGTTGCGCGAGCGCGACCAGTAGTGGGCAATGCCGGTTTCCAGCGTCAGCGCCAGCGCCTCGGCGTTCATATGCGCGACCATCAACAGTATGCCGTCACCGGCGTCGGTGACGACGACGGTGACGAGGCCCGCGGCGTCAAAGCGCGGAGAAAAGGCGGAGCCTTCCTCCAGTGCTTTCTTGTCTGAGGGAGCTTTTGGAAATTCGATCGCCGGTAGTTCTTTGTTTTGGACCATGATCTTATCCGAAAACCGGTCTCCACTTTTCGGGATCATGGTCCGCCGGCCTGCAAATCAGCCGCCTGCGCGCACCATGGTGACGAAGCGGACCTGCTCCTCGGGCGTATCCTTGAAGACGCCGGTGAAGGTCGAGGTCAGCGTGGTCGAACCCTGCTTGCGGATGCCGCGCATGGCCATGCACATATGCTCGGCCTCGAGCATGACGGCGACGCCGCGCGGGTTGAGCACGTCCTGGATGACGCCGGCGATCTGCGCGGTCATCGCTTCCTGCGTCTGCAGGCGATGGGCGAAGATGTCGACCACGCGCGCGATCTTCGACAGGCCGACGACCTTGCCGTCCGGCAGATAGCCGACATGCGCCTTGCCGATGATCGGCACCATATGGTGCTCGCAATGCGAATGGAACTTTATGTCCTTGACGATGACGAGGTCGTCATAGCCGGCAACCTCCTCGAAAGTGCGGCCAAGCTCGTCGGCCGGGCACATGTCGTAGCCGTTGAACATCTCGCGGAAGGCTTTGGTGACACGCTTCGGCGTATCGACCAGGCCTTCGCGGTCCGGATTGTCGCCGGTCCAGCGCAGCAATGTGCGCACGGCGGCCTCGACCTCGGCTTCGCTCGGCCGGTCGGTGACGGGCTTGTCCAAATATTGTGAAGGGGGCATGATTTTCTTGATGACGGCATCCATAAAGGCGTCTCCCGTAGTCCCACTCAAAGGTGGGACGAGTTGAACGGACCATGACCTTTTGGGTGAAAATCGCCCATTTCCATCCCGCAAGCGGCGTGAACAGCGGGGCAACGAAGGCAGCTTCCGGCCGCCTTGTCGATGCCCGACTGCTACCATTATATATGGTTGGAGCAGAGCGAAAGGAAGACGCGAGAGCGGCAAACCCTGTTCGCTGGGCGGCGACGGATTGGAAAAATATGATCGACGACGTCTACAATGCGAAAATTCTCGGCTTCGCCGGAAACATCGGGCGTATCGGCCGGCTCGATCATCCCGACGCGACCGCCAGGGCGCATTCCAAATTGTGCGGCTCGACCGTGACCGTCGACCTCAAGATGGACGGCGATGTGGTCACCGATTTCGCCCATGACGTGAAGGCCTGCGCGCTTGGCCAGGCCTCGTCCTCGATCATGGCCCAGCATGTGGTCGGCGCCCACGCCGGCGAATTGCGCGCCGTGCGCGAAACCATGCTGAGGATGCTGAAAGAGAACGGAGCGCCGCCGGAAGGCCGTTTCGCCGACCTCAAATATCTGGAACCGGTGCGCGACTACAAGGCCCGCCACGCCTCCACCATGCTGACCTTCGACGCGGTGGTCGACGCGATCGGCCAAATCGAGAAGAAGCGCGCCGGACAGGCGGCCTGAAGACAGGGCTTAGGCCGCTCCCTTGGTCACTGCGAATTCGCTTCGGATCCAGTCGGCGAACGCCTTGGCGGGTTCGGGCAGATCCGGCAAGCTCCTGGCCACCAGCCAGTAGGCGCCGGACGCGACATCGATATCGAACGGCTTGATCAAAGTCCCCGAAGCGAGCTCCTCGCCGACCTGCAGGAGGTCGCCGAGCGCCACGCCATGGCCGAGCAGCGCGGCCTGTTTGGATAGCGAGACGTCGGTCAGCATCGGGCCGCGCGCGGGGATCGCCTCGGCGGGCACGCCGGCCGCGTGGAACCAGCGCGCCCAGCCTTGGCGGTTTTCCTCATGCAGCAGCGTGTAATGGCGAAGGTCGATCGGCTTTTCCAGGGGAGGGCCGGCGGCAAGCAGCGCCGGCGACAGGACCGGTGAATCGACGGTCGAGGCCAGGCGCTCGGCCTCGCTGCGCGGCCATGACGTGGCATGCGCGCTGAAACGCAAGGCAAGCTCGGGCTGGTCGCTGCGGAACTCGATCGGCCGCGGATCGACTTCGAGGGACACATCGATGTCGGGCCGCAACTGGCGAAAGCGATTGAGCCGCGGCACCAGCCATACGGCGGCAAGCGATGGCTCGACGCTGACGCGGACCACGGCTTGCGCCGGTGAGGCCGTGAGCTCCGCAAGCACGCGGTCGATGTCGTCGAAGCTTCTGACCAATCGGCCGAGCAGCCGATGTCCCGCATCCGTCAGCTCGACGCGGCGATGGAGGCGCAGGAACAGCGGTCTTCCCAGAAAGGTCTCGAGCTCGCGTATCTGCCGGCTGATCGCGGCCTGCGAGACATAAAGCTCCTCTGCCGCCCGGCTGAAGCTCAAATGCCGGCCGGCCGTCTCGAAGCTTCTCAATGCCGTCAGCGGCAGGCGGCCCCGCTTCATTCGCATAACCTCAAGTTATCCGACACGGAAATTATACTCGTTTGAGGAGGAAGGCCAGCGGCAGTCTAATCCGTGTCAAAGGAGAACTGCCATGAACGAGTTCCTGGCCATTTTCAGCGACGTGATACGGGTAGCGACGTTCCAATGGCACGTTGGAGACGTGCGCGGCGGTCACCATGATTGCCGCGAGCTTCCCCCTCACCACCGCCCATGGACCGGCAGCCATCCCATCCGGCGCTCCAGACCTTGAGGGCATTGCGTTTCAGCGTCGAAGCCCACATCTATCGCGCAGTGAAACAGGCTGCGGAGCGATGGGCGACCATCACGGACATACGCACCGGCCGATCCAGCGGGGACGCAATTGGCCGGGGCCATGGCGCAAGACGCCCGGGCGCGTGCTCGGCACATCGCTCGTGCGCCTTTATCAGCTGACGCTTTCAGGCTTCGTGGGCAACAACTGCCGGCACCTGCCGACCTGTTCCGAATACGCGCATGAGGCGATCGCCCGCCATGGCCTGTGGGCCGGCGGCTGGATGGGACTGTTCAGAATCTCGCGCTGCGGGCCGTTCGGAACGCATGGCATCGACCGCGTGCCGGAGGTGCTTTCGGCGCGCTATGTCTGGTTCATGCCCTGGCGCTACTGGCGGATCGGCAAAAAGCGCGGCGACCCCGAAATCTGATTGCTTCGCCGTTATGCGTACCGGATTTTAACGGTCCGGTAGGGTTAACGCGAAGCTGCACAAACATTGCCAATTTGAGACAAAATCGAGACAAGTCGCCTCGCTAAGCCGCTCCCGCAATCTCATACCGGAGTGACTTCGCCATGCGCCAGATGGACCGCTATCCCTTCATTTTTGCCATCGTCCTTTTCCTTCTGGCCTGGATGCTCGGCTTGCCGGTGCGGCGCAATCGGCGCCGCTCGACGACATCCGCTGCACGCTGATCCAGGATGCGCAAAGCGGCGCCACGCTTTACCAGGACGGCGTTTGCGATCAGCGCGTCAGTCCGGCCTCGACGTTCAAGGTGCCCCTGGCGCTGATCGGCTATGACGCAGGCATCTTAAGCGACGCGCACACGCCAAGCTGGGACTACAAGCCGGAATTCAAGGCGGCGAAGCGCGACCAGAAGACCGTCGATCCAACGATCTGGGAACGCGATTCCATCGTCTGGTACTCGCGCGAGATCACGCGGCGGCTCGGCGCCGAAAAATTCGCCGGCTACGTGTCGAAATTCGGCTATGGCAACAAGGACGTCTCGGGCGATGCCAGCAAGGACAACGGACTGACGCAATCCTGGATCAATTCCTCGCTCGAAATATCGCCGGTCGAGCAGACGGCGTTCCTGCGCCAACTGCTCGCCGGCAAGATGCCGGTTTCGGCGAAGGCGCATGAAATGACCAAGGCAATCCTGCCGCCCTTCGCGGCAGGAGACTGGACGGTGCAGGGCAAGACCGGCAGCACCAGGCTTGGCCAGGACGGCAGGCGCTCGCTTGGGTGGTTCGTCGGCTGGGCCGAGAAGGACGGCCGCCGCATCGTCTTTGCAAGGCTGGTTCTCGACACCAAGCGTACCGGCGAGCCGAAAGGTCTCGCGACGCGCGCGGCGTTCCTGAAGGATTTGCCGCAACTGGTGAAGTAGCCTCTCTCAGACGCTGCGGCGTGCGCGCAGGATGTGCCCGCCGGAATTGCTTTTGGTGCTCGGGGACCTGGCAAAACGGGCGGCAATGTCGCTGTTGTCGAGATCCTCGATGTCATCGAAGCCGAGATCGGCGAGCGACCTCGCCAATTCGTCGGGAACAAAGAAGCTGATCCACGGCTCGCCGACCGCCGCGACGCGCGCCGCGTAGAAGGCAAGCGTCGCCCGGCCCGCGGCGCCACGATTCCCGGCCGGCTCGCTGTAGTCGAAGACGACCTCCGAGCCGGGGAGGCTGGCAATGTAGCCAAGCGTGGCAAAAATCGCTTCGCGCGTCAGGTAGGGCACGACTCCCAGCCAGATGAAGAAGCTCGGCTCGTTCGTTTTCAGACCTGCCGCCGCCAATTCGCCTGCCAGACTCTGGCGTTCGAAATCGACCGGCACGAAGGCGGCGCCGGCCGGCTCGGCAAGACCGGCTTCGGCGATGCGTTGGCGCTTCCAGGCCTGTGTCGCCGGGTGATCGACCTCGAAGACCGCGAGGTCGGGATATGGATTGCGCAGCGCAAAAGTGTCGAGGCCGGCGCCAAGCACCACGACTTGGGCGACGCCGCGTCGCACCGCCGCCGCCAGCCAGTCCTCGGCGAGGCGGGCGCGTGAGGCAACGAACAGGCGCATGCGACGCCCATGCTCGTCTTCCTGCGAGAGTTCCCCAGCGTTCGGCGCAGCCTCGCCCAGAATCGGGAGCGCGTAGGGATCGCGAAACAGCGCCGCTTGCGGTGAGAATTGATGAAGGGCCCGCAAGCGCGCGACGCGCAGGGCGGTTCGGCTGGGGGATGCGTCTTCCATAGTTCGTATACAAGCTGCGCCGCGCTCTGTTCACAAGCCCGCGCGAAGCGCCTGCGACACTACTGGCGACATTTCCTGACGGGCCGCTCTTTACCTGACGCGGCACTGCCTCTAAAACCGCGCCGCTGCCGGACGCCTCCGGCTAACCCTCTGCATGCAGCAACGCATCCTGCGACATGCATTTCACCACCCGCGCTCGTTTGCGGGACTGGATAGGAGAACCCTGATGCCGAATTCCGTTTCCCTGACATTTCCCGATGGTTCCGTCCGCGACTACGACGCGGCGCTGACCGGCGCTGGCCTTGCCGAGTCGATCTCAAAGTCGCTGGCCAAGAAGGCTGTCGCCTACAGCCTCGACGGCACCGTGCGCGATCTTTCCGATCCGCTCGGCTCGTCCGGCAAGGTCGAGATCATCACCCGCGAGGATCCGCGCGCGCTGGAGCTCATCCGCCACGATGCGGCGCATGTGCTGGCTGAGGCCGTGCAGGAGCTGTGGCCGGGAACGCAGGTCACGATCGGACCGGTGATCGAGAACGGGTTCTATTACGACTTCGCGCGCAACGAGCCGTTCACGCCGGACGATTTCCCGGTGATCGAGAAGAAGATGCGCGAGATCATCCAGCGCAACAAGCCGTTCACCAAGGCAGTCTGGTCGCGCGAGAAGGCGAAGAAGGTCTTCGCCGAGAAGGGCGAGCGCTACAAGCTCGAGCTGATCGACGCCATCCCTGAGGACCAGGACCTCAAGATCTACGCGCAGGGCGACTGGTTCGACCTCTGCCGCGGTCCACACATGGCTTCGACCGGGCAGATCGGCAACGCCTTCAAGCTTATGAAGGTCGCCGGCGCCTATTGGCGCGGCGATTCCAACAACCCGATGCTGACGCGCATCTACGGCACCGCCTGGGCCGACCAGGCGCAGCTCGACGCCTACCAGACGCTGCTGGAAGAGGCCGAGAAGCGCGATCACCGCAAGCTCGGCCGCGAGATGGACCTGTTCCATTTCCAGGAAGAAGGGCCTGGCGTCGTCTTCTGGCACGCCAAGGGCTGGAAAATGGTGCAGAACCTGATCAACTACATGCGCCGGCGCCTCGACGAGCACGGCTATCAGGAAGTCAACGCGCCGCAGGTTTTGGACAAGAGCCTGTGGGAGACGTCGGGACATTGGGGCTGGTATCGCGACGCGATGTTCAAGGTGACCGTCGCCGGCGACGATACCGATGACGACCGCGTCTTCGCGCTGAAGCCGATGAACTGTCCCGGCCATGTGCAGATCTTCAAGCATGGGTTGAAGTCCTACCGCGAACTGCCCGTGAAACTTGCGGAGTTCGGCAATGTGCATCGCTACGAGCCGTCCGGCGCGCTGCACGGGCTGATGCGGGTGCGCGGCTTCACGCAGGACGACGCGCATATCTTCTGCACGGAGGAGCAGCTCGCCGCCGAATGCCTGCGCATCAACGACCTGATCCTGTCCACCTATGCCGATTTCGGCTTCGACGAGGTCAGCGTGAAGCTGTCGACCCGGCCGGACAAGCGCGTCGGCACCGACGAGGCCTGGGACCATGCCGAAGCGATCATGAGCAATGTGCTGGAGACCATCCGCACGCGCTCCGGCAACCGCATCAAGACCTCGATCAATCCGGGCGAGGGCGCCTTCTACGGGCCGAAATTCGAATATGTGCTGAAGGACGCCATCGGTCGCGAATGGCAGTGCGGCACCACGCAGGTCGACTTCAACCTGCCGGAACGCTTCGGCGCCTTCTATATCGGCTCGGATTCGGAAAAGAAGCAGCCAGTGATGGTGCATCGCGCCGTCTGCGGCTCGATGGAGCGGTTCCTCGGCATCCTGATCGAGAACTATTCCGGTCATTTCCCGCTGTGGTTCGCGCCGCTGCAGGTGGTGGTGGCGACGATCACCTCGGATGCGGACGAGTACGCCTTGAAAGTCGTCGACCGGTTGAAGGCCGCGGGGCTGCTCGCCGAAGCCGACCTGCGCAACGAGAAGATCAACTACAAGGTGCGCGAGCATTCGCTCGCCAAGGTGCCGGTCATCCTCGTCTGCGGCAAGCGCGAGGCAGAAGAAGAAACCGTCAATGTCCGCCGGCTGGGCTCCCGCGACCAGGAATCGCTGAAGCTCGAGGACGCGGTGAAGGCTCTCGCCGACGAGGCGGTCTCGCCGGATCGCAAACGTCGCGCGGCGGCCTGACGCACCAACACTTTCTAAAATGGCGGTGGCCGGTCCACCGCCATTTTCATATGCCTGTCACGCCAGCCCTGTAACGAGCCGCCATGCTCAAATTGAAACCGCGGGAAAGACGTTTTCCCGAGCTCTCCTATGCCAACCCGCATCAGCCGGTGCTGACGCGCTGGTTCATCCATTCGGTCGAGGGTTTGTCCGGCCGCGACCGTTTTGCCGTGCTTTATGACTTCTGGCGCAGGCAGGTGGTGCCGACCGGCGACCGCGTGTTCAGCCGCATGCTGGAACTGATCGACGTCAAAGTCCGCGACGCCGTGCAATGGCCGCCGGCGGCGCTGCCGGACACACCGCTGGTCATCGTCGCCAACCATCCCTTCGGCATCGGCGACGGCATTGCCGTGCTGTCGCTGGTCGAGCAGCTCGGCCGGCCTTTCCGGGTCATGATCCACAAGGATCTGCTCAGGATCCGCGAGATGGAGCCCTATTCGCTGCCGATCGATTTTTCCGAGACCAAGGAAGCGCTGAAGAACAACATGGCGGTGCGCCATGAGGCCGTGCGTCTGCTGAAGGAAGGCGTCACCATCGTCGTCTTTCCGGCCGGCGGTGTCGCCACGGCGCCGAAGGGTTTCGGCCGCGCCATCGACCTGCCCTGGAAGATGTTCCCGGCCAAGCTCGTCCAGGACGCCAGGGCCTCGGTTATCCCGATGCATTTCTCCGGCCAGAACGGCCGTCTGTTCCATCTCGTCAGCGGCCCGATGAACATGGCCGAGCGCGACAACCGCGTGGCGAAGTTCATCGGCAAGGCATCGCTGACGCTGCGCACTTCCTTGCTCATCCGCGAGTTCGCGCGGCTGTCGGGCAAGGCGATCGAGGTGCGTATCGGCGATGTACTGAGATGGAGCGACCTCGAGCCGCTGCGCGACCGCAAGGCGCTGCTTGATCGGCTCTATCGCTCGGTCTTCGACCTGGCTGCTCCCTCCGCGCAACGCAGCCGCGTGCCGTTCCTGCAAAAGCGGATGCGCAAAGCGGCCTGACAGCTCAGATGTATCAGTCCGCGCCTTCTTCGGGATCGATGGCCGAGGACTCGTTGGCAACGACCTCGATTTCCTGGTTCTGGCCGGCGACCACCGTGAAATCCTTCTGATAGATGCGGTCGCGGTTCTTGGCGATGATGGTGTACTGGCCTTCGGCCAGCACCATCGAGGCGAAGGCGCCGACCGCTTCCTTGATCGGGTCGCCGCTCTCGTTGAGCAGCGACCAGGACGTGTCGGCGATGGCTTCGCCGCCGGGCTCGCGCACCAGCTTCATCGTCATCTCGGCGGCGCGGTGCTCGACGGTCGCTTCCGTCAGCTTGCCGGCCTCGACGCGGATATCGGAGCGGATCACGGCGTTGACCGCGCCATAGGTGGAGACGACGTGGTAGGTGCCGGCGTTCAGCCGCACCACGGTGTTCGGCGCCACGTCGGGGGCGATCAGCGCGCGGTCGCCATTGGCGGCGGGATGGTCTTCATAGATCGAGAAGCGCAGTTTCTTCGACTGGATTGGGGCGCCGCCCGATGTCACCGCGTCGAGCTTGAGGCCGCCGGCGTCGAGCACCAGGCTCTCGTGCCTGGCCTCCTTGCCGACAGTGATGCGCTTGGTGGCGCCGGCGCGCCCATAAGAGGCGTGGACGAGATAGCTGCCGGGGTCGAGTTGGAACACGGCCGTGCCTCCATGCGCTGAGGCCACCATCGGAAGCTTGCCATCGCTGGACGGCTGCGGCTTGAACACCCGCCAGACGATGCCGCGGGTGATGTCGGCGCCCTTGTCGGTCAGTTGCGCCGACAGGGTGATGGCGCCGCCATTGCCGAGCGCCAGCGGCGCTCCTGTCTTCGGCGTCGCGTAGCTCGAAATGCCTGGAAGCTTGAGGTCGCCGACATCGTTGGCGTTCTGGGCCAGCGCGAAGGAAACCGGCACCGCGAACAACGCAGCGACGAGCGCGATCACGAAAAGGCGCAGGGTCCCCTCAAACATGCCTTGCGTTGAAGCCCAAGCCGGTGGCAATTTCAAGGCTTAAGAGTTCGAGGCCTTGCGCCGACGGCTCTTTATGTGGCGCAAAACGCCACCGCCCGAGCCGCCCGACATCCCGATGGCGTGCTTCAGCTCAAAATTGAACACTATAGAATGCTGAGGAGACTTGCGCCCATGGCGTCGCCGATCATCGACTTTCTGCTCACCCGCAATTCCGCGCCGATCCCGGACCTCAAGGAGCCGGCGCCGAGCGACGCCGAGATCGCGACGATGATCGCGGCGGCCTCGCGCGTTCCCGACCATGGCCGTCTCGAGCCCTGGCGCTTCATCCTCTACCGCGGCGAGGCGCGCGTCGAGATCGGCAAGAAGCTGGCCGCACTTGCCGAGCAGCGCGAGGGGCCGTTGCCGGAGGGCAGGCGCAACCAGGAACTGGCGCGCTTCTCGCGCGCGCCGCTGGTGATCGGCGTCGTGTCGGTGCCGAAGGAGAACCCGAAGATCCCGCAATGGGAGATGTTCCTGTCGGGCGGCATGGCGGCCATGAACCTGATGATCGCGGCCAACGCGCTGGGCTATGGCACCAACATGATCAGCAACTGGTACTCCGATGTCCCGGAGGGCAGGGCGATCCTGGGGTTGTCACCGCAGGAGCGCGTTATCGGCTTTGTCCATATCGGCTCCTATCAGGGGCCGGCGCCGGAGCGGCCGCGGCCCGATCCAGCCAAGCTCTATGCCGACTACACCGGTCCCTGGGCGGGGTGAGTGATCTAGGGGTGCCCCGAGCAGTTGGCCCTGCTTCGCGGCACGCCGCCGACGGCGGGATTGGAGCGGCGTCGCTCACGTTCGCTACAAGTTGATCCCGTTGGTCTGGTAATGGGATCACGCAGGTCTGACCGCGGCCTTGGCTCGGGCCAGCAGCCTTTCGGCCAGACGCAGATGCGGCCGGTCATACATCTTGCCGTCGATGCCGACGACGCCTGGATTTCCCGCCGCCGCGAAGGCGTTGACGATCGCCTGCGACCGCTCGACCGCTTCGGCGGAGGGAGTGAAGGCGGTGTTGATGACCGGCACTTGAGCCGGATGGATCGCCATCTTGCCGGTGAAGCCGTCGCGCTCGGCCTCGCGGCATTCCTTCTCGAAGGCGGCCATGTCGCGGAAATCGGGAAAGACAGTGTCGATAGCAGCAACTTCGGCCGCTCCCGCCGCCAGGATGGTCATGCTGCGCGCCAGGCGGAACATGTCGGTATAGCGGCCGTTCTCGTCGCGGGCCGCCCGCGCGCCGATCGCGGCAGACAAGTCCTCCGCGCCCCAGGTGAGGCCGGCGAGCCGCGCGCTTGCCCCGGCATAGCTTGCCGCCGCAAGCACGCCAGACGCGGTCTCGGTGATGATCGGCAGGATTTTCATGGCGCCATCCGGCAGCCCGTTTTCAGCCTCATGCACCCGAAGCTTCGCCGCCAATTGCTGGACATCCTGCCCGCTGTTCGACTTGGGCAGCATGATGCCGTCGGGCTTTGCCGGCACAAGGGCCGCGAGGTCGTCGTCGGTGAGTCCGGTGGACAGGTCGTTGACCCGCACATAGACGGCGGGACCCGTCCGGCGCCTTTGGTTCGAGATGAAGCCGGCCGCGGTCGCGCGCGCCGCACCCTTGTTCGCGCCGGCGACGGAATCCTCGAGATCGACAATGACCACATCGGCGCCGGCCTCGAATCCCTTTTCCAGCTTGCGCTCGGAATCGCCGGGAACGAACAGCAGCGAGCGCATCAGGCCGCCTTCTTCAGCATCATCGCCTGCCTTGTGCATTTGGCGACAAGAACGTTGTTCTGATTATAGGCGCGGTGCTCGAACTCGACGATGCCGCGATCGGGTTTCGACTTGGAGTCGCGCACGGAGACGACCGTCGTCTCGACCCGGATGGTGTCGCCATGGAAGACCGGGTGCGGGAACACCGTTTCCTTCATGCCGAGATTGGCGACCGTTGTGCCGACGGTGATGTCGTTGACCGAAATGCCGATCATCAGGCCGAGCGTGAACAGCGAGTTCACCAGCGGCTTGCCCCATTCGGTTTTCGCGGCGAAGTCGAAATCGATGTGCAAAGGCTGCGGGTTGAGCGTCATGACTGAAAACAGCATGTTGTCGCTCTCGGTCACGGTCTTGCGCAGCGTGTGGTGGAAGACGCGGCCGACGACAAACTCTTCCAGATAAAGCCCGGCCATGATCGATCTCCCCGCAATTCCATCGCTTGATAGGCGTTGGCTGCGTCTCCATCAAGCCGGTTAAGAAACATGGTGAACCGTTCGTAAACCATTTCCAGCTTACCGTTCACAACGGGGCCGGGGACATTCCGGCAAGGGCGTAGCTGGTCGGCATGGTTGTTTCGCACTTTCTAAAATGGATTGATACGGCAAGGGTTTCCGAGCGCGCCGCCGCCGCGAGCGCGCTGGCGCGAGCCTATATCAATTCCGATCTGCCGTTCGAGGATCGCTGCGCCGCCGAGGCGGCGCTGACGCTGCTTCTGGACGACGCCTCCGCCAAGGTGCGCCTTGCGCTCGCCGAGGCGCTGTCGATGAGCCATCACGCGCCGCCGCAGGTGATCAGCGCCCTGGCCGCCGACCAGCCGGAAGTGGCGGCGCTGGTGTTGGCGCGTTCGCCGCTGCTTACCGATGCCGATCTTGTCGAGCGCGTCGCCTGCGGCCACAAGGCGACGCAGGCGCTGATCGCCAACCGCCCGGTAGTCTCGATGTCGCTGGCGGCCGCAATCGCCGAGATCGGCGAGCCGGAGGCCTGCGCGGCTCTGGTCGGGAACAGCGGCGCGGAGATTGCTTCGCTCAGCTTCCGCCGCATGGCCGAGCGGCATGGCCACGTGCCGCTGGTGCGCGAGGCGCTGATCGCCGATCGGCGCCTGCCGGCCGACTGCCGGCATATGCTGCTGGTCAAGCTCGGCGAGACCCTGAAAGGATCGCCGCTGGTGCTGGCGATGATGGGCGCGGCGCGCGCCGATCGCGTCATGCGCGATGCCTGCGTGAAGGCCTCGGTGACGCTGATCGAGGGAACGCGCATGGAAGAGCATGCCGCGCTGATCGAGCATCTGAGGCTGCGCGGCGACCTCACCGCCAGCTTCATCATCCGCACCATCGCGCATGGCAAGGTCGACTTCTTCGGTTCGACGCTGGTAGCGCTTGCCCGACAGTCCGAGCAGCGGGTGACGGCGCTTCTGGCCGGCGGGCACGACGTGGCGCTGCAGGCGCTGTTCCGCAGCGCCGGGCTTGCGCCGGCCACGCATGGCATCATCCTGCGCGCGCTGAAAGTCTGGCGCGAGGTCGCCAACGGCCGGCGTGTCGCCGGCGTGCAAGAAGTGAGCTGGCTGATGCTGAAGGAACTCGGCGGCCAATCGGCCGAGGGCGATCTCGCCGGGCTGGTGAAGTCGATCCATCTCGACGCGCTGCGCGAAAACGCGCGCGGGCACGCGCTGGCGATTGCCGCGGCCTAAAGTCCGTCGCGATCTTCAGATTCTTTTCAGATTCTTCAGATTCCACAGTACACGACTCATAGGTTTTTGATGCGTTTAGGGAACTCGCTTTGCCATGCTCGCAGAGCGTTTTCGGGTGCGAAGGCGATCCATGCCCTGAGGGCGTCGAGGCCGATGCGGAACCACGACTTCTCGCGTCGGCCATGGGTCTTTCGCTTGATAGCCTTCATGCCCATGGTTTGGGTCGCGCAGCGATAGGCCCAGGTTACGGCCATGGCGACAATGGCGGTCAAGGTGTCGATCTTGTCCGGCGCCGTCATTCTGGTGTCTTCCATGTTGAAGCCGCGTGTCTTGGCATCGGCAAACAGGCATT
>SAJS01000029.1 GCA_004017535.1 Mesorhizobium sp. | reverse complement strand
AGGGTATTCATGTCAATTCCTCCGTATAGGGGCAAATTAGGTGCGGTACAGTTCTCATCGGCGGCGCAATTGCCGCGGCTGGTTTTATAAGCGGTTCGTTGCTGTATTGCTGAGCATGGGTATCCGACCATGCGGAGGCGCCTACGCTCCAGGTAATAACGTCGCAGATCAGAGCATCGCTCAGGCCCATGCCGCGCCCAAGATCAAACGCCTCGTCAAGGATCAGGCGATTGACGTGGGTGAGTTCGCCGACCAGCGACCTGAGCAAACGAATCTGGATGTCACTGAGTGGGACGTCGCCGAGCGGAAACACGTGCTCACGCTTCGGTTTGATCCGTCCGACGGGATCGATAAGGAATTCCTGGTCCGGCGGATGCGCGGAGTCGGCACCGTATTTGGATGGCGCGCGGTAGCCCGGCACTTTTAGTCGAACGCCGAAGACCACCTCCGCCAGTTCGACGACACGCAGATGGCTGTCGTATCGGTCGAACTTCCGTCCCGCCTCGCAATAGCGCCTTTCGACCGCGCGCCCGATCGGCAATCCCACGCCGAGTTCGTCCGCCAGCTGGACGGTCAAGCCCATGTCCTTCACCGTGATCTCCAAAGTGCAAGAGCGATCGTAGCTGCCATCCAGGAGAAATGGGACGAACTGCTCGACTGCAACCGAGTTTGCGGGCGACGCGACAAACTTACGCCACGCCTGCTGCGCTGGAACGCCCTCGCGCACACTTCGGCAGAGCGCATGGCCGCTTGCAACAGCCGCAGCGTAAAAGAGTAGATTCGTCAGTAATTTGACTGATTGGCCCTGACCGATGTCTCCGACATGGAAGGAGATGGATCCCATGATTTGCAACACCTTCCCGCAACGCTCATAGGCCTCCGGTGGCCCGCCGACGAAGAAGCTGACATTGGCGAAATCGACTCCCATGTGGGACAGGTTGCTCACGGGCGCTTCCAGCGAATGCACGCCAATTGCTGCCGCCCGGCGGGCGATCTCGATCGTATTGTGGTAGTCGGTAGTGGACGTATCGATCCATACGCTCCCCGGTGCCATTCCGGCCAAAGCGCCTTGCTCGCCAGTCATGTTGTCAAAGACGTCGTGTGGCAGCGGCAGGCAGGTAATGACGATCTCGCAATCGTGCGCCGCGTCGCGTGGTGCGTCATGCCACCGTGCTCCCTTTTCGACCACGTCTTTCGCAGCCGCGGGATCGATGTCGTAGACGTCCACCTGATAGCCCGCATGCAGGAGCTTTGCGATCATTGGTCGCCCCATGCTGCCCGTACCAATGAATCCTACGCGTTCAACGTTGCGGAAATGAGCGGCGCTTACAGCCTCTGCGGCACACACTTGGGTTCCTTTCATAAGTACAGTCGCTATTTTATTGGTTTGCGCGCCAAAAGAGGACCTTATCAAGGCAATAAAACACCGGGCTTACGGTAGAAGCAAGGGAATATTTGTGAAAACTGTTTACATTTTTATTTCAACCTTACTTCACTTTGTTGGCGGCAAGTTCGCAATTGGCAATCGTATAAGAGTGCGGGTAGGGCAACGGATCGCTCGCATCTTGCGCACCGAGCCATGACGTGAGTCTGGTGGGCGTCCAAGCGCCGGTTTGGCCCTTAAAGGTCGCCGAGCGTGATGAAATTCACGCTGAGTCGGCGCCCCGATGTGGTTCGACAGCGCTGGGTACATCGCCGCTTCTCAAATGTGTGGAACTTCTGCAAGCTGGGGCGGGCGTCCTTCAACCTCCTTAATGATGCCCCGTCCAAGCGGTGAAACGTCGTGACGCGGGACTCCAGCGCGCTTTCCTCGATGTAGCTGTCCTGCGATCCCGGTCTTGAGTTCATCTGCTGCGCTCTTATTGAAGGCCAGAAGCAGGATCTCATCGGGCCGGTAGAGCTGCCTTTCCAGGACATTGGCCACCTTGCAGACCCTGGTCGCGGATTTGCCCGACCCGGCCGAGGCGACGAGCAGATTGTTGTCCTCCAGGCGGATACATGCATCGCGTTGCTGATCGAAAAAGGAGTCGAAAAATGGCTGGAATTTGCGCACCTCCGCGGCAACGAACGCTTCATTGTAGGCGTGACGAACCCCCGGGTCTCAGCATGGCGAACGAAGCCGGCAGGGACGCCTTGAGCCCGGCCGGCGATGCCGGCGACGGTCCATTTGGCGACCGGATCGTAGGCGGTGAAGTGCTTGACGGCCTTGCCGGGGCGAGATTGACGAAGACGGTGTCGATCGGACGATCTGGCCGGGCCATTTCGACTTGAGGCCCTTGGGCAGGCGTCTGGCGTAGCGCTTGCCGACAAGGCGGAAGCGTCGGCCACCGGGCTTGCGGCGCAAGGTCGGGACCGGCATGACTAGACCGCGCCGCATCAGGCTGGTGAAGATGCGGCCGATGGTGGAGATTGAGACCGCAACGGCCTCCGCGGCGGATCAGCCAGGCCAGCTTTCGCTTGCCCCACATCGGTTTGTCGCCGCGCAACTCCTCGACGGCTTGCACCAGCGCCGGGCTCCATTGCGGCCGGCGAACCCGGCGCGGCGGCGATCTGGGTTCGGGCTGTTTGGCCCAGCGGTAGAGGGAGGCGCGCGAGGCACCAACGGCTTTGGCCGCGTCACCGGCCGACAGGCCGGCGGCGCGTGCGCTTTGCCAGCGCCTGACGGCGTCCATACGGATCGCGGCTTCATTCGATAGGGATTTCGCCGCGATCCGTGACGCCAGAGCACCGGCTCTGATAACATGACGCGGCAGGCCAAAAACCTGCATCGGGGGTTCTCCTGAAGTTTGATCTTCGCAACTTCAGCTTCGGAGACCCCCGAACTTTTCTCAAGCCATCCGTCTCACATCTGTCTGGACCTGCACACCCAGCATACGCCAGTCAGTGAGCTGCTTCGATTGTGTCTCAGAACATCGTCATGCTGCGGTCCTACATGTCATATTGGTTGTGAGTTGATAGACACCGCTTGGAGGTGAGCAAGTGGTTCGAGAGTGTTCACAACCCCTTGCGAGCCTTAGTGTGTTATGCGTGGTAGGCTGGCTGAACGAGATCACCGCCGAGCAGGTGGGCGCCGGGACCACTTCGAGGTTACATCGCCGTTCCGTCGACGCTCGGGTGGAACGGCCTCCCGGCCAACGGCCGCCGGCCCCGAGGCAGGGCTCATCGAGATGATACGACCGCCTTGGAACAAGATGGGGTAGAGCAGATGAAGCGTTGGCAGCGTGTCTCCATCGACGCGAGCGGGGAGGATGGGATCACGATCATTCGCATCACGCGCGGCCGCAAGGGCGACGCCATGGCTACGTTGGAATCGTTGAAGTGGTTTGAGCTGGACAGTCACAAATACACCGGTTACGCCCCGGCTCAGGAAACGGGGCGGCGTCCAGCGGTGGAGGTGCTCGATGACTTAAAAAGGTGCGGGCAGTCGTTGCGCTTGAGAGCGACGACATTTGGGATCCGGCACGGGGTGACCTGCTGCCAATCGGCAGTTAACAGGGTCCGACAAAAGTGTGCACAACATGCTGCTGAAGTGGCCTCCGGAAGCGCTGCCGGAAGTTACGCGTCTTGACCTTGATATGGTCGATATGGTCATACTGCATCGACGATGTCGCGCCCCTTCGGCATGCCGCGCGGATCAATGCCCGATCCGCCGTGATGAGACTCGTCCCTCGGCTGTGCGGCAACGGAAACGGCGTCTTGCGGTTTCCCACGCTGGCCAGCCCAGCCGACAGATCGGTCAGCTCGTGGGCGACGAGGTGCACCACCTCCTCTTCCGTCGGATGCGTCCACGGACGCCGAGCATGGCCGAAGCAAGAAGCACGCGCCGGAATTTCTCGAGAGATCTTGGCCCAGACGACGACGTTTGCCGCACCCGTCTCATCCTCCAGAGGAACATGAAGCCTTTGGCCGAGCCCGGCCGCTGCCGGACCAGCACCAGGCCGGCGGCCTCGAGCCAGCTTCTGCCTCGCGCCTGCATAGCATCCTGACAGGTCACGGTGCGGCGCCGGTTAGGCGGCACGCCGATTTTGGCAACGCTAGCCTGTGAACTGGAGAATGAAGGTCGGACTTGCGGCACATCGATTACGTTCAAATGATAAGTGCTGCCCGGCGAGGTCGTTTCAGCGCATCTCGACTGATGGGTCGGCAAGACAATGCGGAACGGAAATTATCGCAGGCGTAAAGGACGGCTTTCGGGGCCAGAAGCTTCGGGCCTGGAACCGGACCCCAGTTTGGCGCAAGCATCGTGGCCTCCGCCCGGTCAGGCATTCACCGGCTCGCGAAATGCCAATTGATTCTGCTTAACCGGGCATGCCTAAACGGCCACTTGCGTTCCGATCTCGACCACACGTCCGGTCGGGATCTGGAAATACTCCGTCGCGTCGGCGGCCGTGCGCGCCAAGCCGATGAACAGCTTGTCCTGCCACACCGGCATGCCGGAGTTGGGTGACGCCTTGAGCGAGCGACGCGACAGGAAGAAGGACGTCGTCATGATGTCGAACTTCCAACCCTGCTTGCGGCAGATCGCCAGCGCACGCGGGATGTTAGGCTGTTCCATGTAGCCGAAGGTCAGTGTCACCCGCATGAACAGCTCATTGATCGTTTCCATCTTGATCCGCTCGCTGTCGGGCACCACGGGCTGCTGCGCCGTCACCACAGAAAGGATGACGTTCTGTTCGTGCAGCGCCTTGTAGTGCTTCAGGCTGTGCATCAACGCGGTCGGCGCACTGGCGGGATCGCTGGTCAGGAACACGGCCGTACCGGACACCAGCTGCGGTTTCTTCTTCAACAGATTGCCCGCAAGGAAATCGAGCGGAATCTCGTTTCTGCGCGTCTTGTCAAATAGATACCTGCTGCCTCTTATCCAAGTCCACATGGTCATCACGATCACTGCGGCAATGGCAAGCGAGGCCCAGCCGCCTTCGAATACCTTGACGATGTTAGCTGCAAAGAAGCCGGTATCGATGAAGACGAACACCGCCATTAAGGCTATCGCGACGCCGAGCGGCCATTTCCAGATGCGCGTCATCACAACAAAAAGCAGTATGTTCGTCACCAGCATATTGCCGGTCACCGAAATACCGTAGGCCGAGGCCAGCCGGCTGGATTCGCCGAAGCCGACCACCAGCAGCATCACCACCAGCGCCAGCATCAGGTTGATGCGCGGCAGATAGATCTGGCCCGACTGTTTTTCCGACGTGTGCTGGATGACGAAACGCGGCAGCATGTTGAGCTGTACCGCTTGCCTGGTCAGCGAAAAGGCGCCGGAGATCACCGCCTGGCAGGCGATCACGGTCGCCGCCGTGGCAAGCACGACCATCGGAATAAGCGTCCAGCCCTGGTTCATCTCGAAGAACGGATGACCGACAACGCCGCCATTTGCCAGCACGAAGGCGCCTTGCCCGACATAATTGAGCAACAGACAAGGGAACACGATCGCCAGCCAGGCGAGCACGATCGGCTTGCGGCCGAAATGGCCGAGGTCGGCGTAGAGCGCCTCGGCTCCGGTGACGGCGAGGAAGACTGCACCAACCGTAACGAAGGCGACGTCAGGCGAGTTGACCAGGAACGACACGATGTAATGCGGGCTGATTGCCAGCAGGATTTCCGGGTCGTCCATGATGTGGTTGAGCCCGGAAAGGCCGATGGCCAGGAACCACAGCGCGGTAACGGGTCCGAACACCAATCCTACGCCGCCGGTGCCAAACCGCTGTACCGCAAACACGATCGCCAGGATGGCCAGTGTCAGCGGCACCACATAGGGTTGGAACGTCGGCGTGACGACATTCATACCTTCGACCGCCGACAGTACCGAGATTGCCGGCGTAATGACGGCGTCGCCAAAAAAAAGCGCCGCGCCGACGATGCCGATGCCGATGCCGAGGATCACCGCAGAGCGGGTCGGGAAACTGTTGCGCGCCAGCGCCATAAGCGACAGCACCCCGCCCTCGCCTCGATTGTCGGCGCGGAGCACGAACATGATGTATTTGATCGTCACGGTGATCGTCAGGGACCAGATGATCAGCGAGAGTACGCCGAGGATGTCGCCACGGCTGGCGACGTTGCCACCCGCTGATGCATGCAACGCCTCGCGAAATGCATAGATCGGGCTGGTGCCTATATCGCCATAAACGACACCTAGTGCGCCCAACATCAGCGCCTTGGTGCTGTGCTGCTCGACCTCAGAATGGCTCGATTGTTCGACAGGTTCTGCCTCGTTACCAGCATTGGTAAGGGCCATGGACGACACTCCGATAAGCGCGCGGTGCTCTACGCTTGCTGCACTGCAATATCAAGTGCCGTCACGTAATGTCTGCCGTCTCGCCTGTCGTTGCTCGCCTTGGTAGACTCGCCAGCCCCCAGCCCTACCCAGCAGCAATAGCGCCCCGGCAGAACCCTCAATCGCCCAGATCAATGAATGGTTATCGCCCACAGTGCCCCCCCGCGATGCGGCCGATGGCGACCAGGGTGTCGTGGGCGCACAAGGATGGCGCTTTCCTGATGACGCCGTGCTCCAGGTGTGATCGCACCATTGCTGCGCAAGCCATTTACTTGCTCGTCCCAGCGAGGACCGTGGCCAACTGGAACGCAGGGCCACGCCGCTCACCGGCCGCACTTTGCGGCGCAGATAACGATTCGATCTCCGCGGCGAGATTCTGGTTGAAGAAGCCACCAAGCTTGTCGAAGGACACACGGTCGTAATATCGACATGCCAGTATCCGCAACCCAGAAAAGCTCCTTCGGCTCCGCTGCGCGCGCCACGAACAACCCGATCTTCTCTGCGAAGAGGACGCCGTAATCCTTCAGGTTGAAGCCAAACCGGGGGGCGGCCGTGACGTATGGGCGAAGGGCTAGGAGGCGGGTTCGGTGAGGAACGGCATTGATGTCCACGCCGTCTCCTGGAAAGACAGAGGAATGCGGTGTCACCGACTGGCGCCGGAGGTTGATCCGGTGATTAGGAGGAGCACTCGTTGTCGGATTCTCGACGATGTCGGACATCTGACACAACGCTGCCAGAGCGATCGCGTTGTTCCGAAACGATTTTCCCAGTTGGCACGACGGTTGCGGTCCCTATGCGCAAAAGCACTGCGATGCCGCACCGACTGGAAGAACTCATCAATGATCACGCTTTTCGAACATGTGGGCGCCGCTACCAGCACTGAGCGTTCCCGATCAAACGGAAGCCTCTATCCCTTCTTTCTGAAGGCTGTCCGGACATGAACGCATTTGATGTCCGTCCAACGCTGGATGCTCCCGACGACGATCCCTATGTCTGGCTTGAAGATGTAGAGGGCGAGCGGGCACTTGCCTGGGCCGCCGGCCAATCGGCAAAGACCCTGAAGCACTTCAGTGGAACGCAGTTCGAGCGCGACCGCGCGACTCTGAAGGCAGGCCTGTTCCCTAAGCGGCGTCGCATCTCCCCCGGCCGAGTCGCATGGCTTGAATCCGATATCAGGGCTTGGATGGAAACTAGATCTGAGAGCCGCACCGCATGAATGTAGCCTCCCAATATCTTCTCCCGTCTGTGGCGCATCACGAAGCCGGGCACGCGGTGGCCGCCATCGTTTTGCACCGTCAGATGTTCGACGACGACCGTGAACTCCCTGCTTTCTCAAGTGTTAGTATTTACCCCGACGCCGGTGACGGAGAGTGCGGTGGTTTTGTCGAAGGCACGGTTTTCTATTCAGCGCAAGGATTCACCTCGGAGCTAAAGCCGATTTTCGAGAACGATATGGATCGACATTTCCAACGCGATGAAGCGATCCAAGAGATAGTTGCGTGTCTGGCAGGTCCTTTTGCAGAATCCGCATTCGAAGGCTATCTGGACCCGCGCGATATGGCGATGAATGCGTCCGATGGGAATGAGGGGAGCAGCGACTACGCGGATGCCAAGCGAATCTATGGTGAGTTGCGGTTCCTGATGCCGCGCCGCCCCCGTTGGAGGCGGATCGAAGATCGCACGGCCCGGCTAGTACTCGATCACTGGTCAGCCATCGAAGCATTGGCCGCGCATTTGCTGGTCAAGCATGATCTCCAATTCGATGAGGCTCTGACGATTGTTGCGCCGCATCTTCCGCCCATGCCAGCAGCTACGCCGCCAGAGCGTCATCCGCAGCCTGCTTGATCAGCCATTCGATGTGATTTGACCACATCTGCAACACCTCGCGCTTCTCCTTGACGTTGCTATAGAGATCGTAGATTTCGCCAATGTCTCCGGTGCGGGCTCACAGCCCGTCCATATAGCCGCCAGTCTGCTGCCTTCGAGTGGCCCATGTTGGCCGCGGCCAGGAAGTGGCGACGATTGAAAGGACAAAATCAGTTGCCGAAACTCATCGCAGGTGACGGTCTGGTGGCAATTTGGGCACATCTTGTGTCTCGTCGCCAGTAAACACGGATGCCCGGCAGGAGACTGAGCTCGCTGCCGGCGGAAATCGTAGAGCGCCAGCGACGCATTCTGATCTTTCGTCAGGCAGTCGACCGCCTTGGCATACGCCTCGGCCTCCATCTCGATCGACCTGAACCGGTATCTTGTGCGCCATCCGGACGATCTGGGAAAGCTTGGCCGGGCCGGCGCCTTCCCAGGCGCACGGGAAGCGCGACGACCCATGTGGACCCTGGATTTCACTCCGCACTTACGCTGCTTTGGCCTTGTCAGCAGCCTGAGCATAAAGCGTGCTCAGCTTTCAGGCCGAGCACTCATCCATTGTTGACAGCACCTGTCGTCATTCAGGATCGCCCCATTCTCGCAGGCCGCTTGCAGCTTTCAGGCTGTTGTCAGCCAGGGCCGCCATAAAGGGTCTCGTTAAACAACATTCAGGAGGCCGTTCCAATGATCAATCAGTTTGCGAGACTTTTTCGAGGACCAGGTATGCAGGCTTGTTTCAGGACAAAGAACTTTCTGGCGGCAACCACCGCGATGACGACGGTATTCCTGCCGGCTGTGTCTCTCGGGGTGGGTCTGGTAGCATTTCCAACTGGAGAAGCGTTGGCCGACGACCCGATTTCGATCCCGCTGGAGTATGTCGGGGAAGGCCATGACCGCCTGGGCATCTGGGCCAAGATCAACAATGGCAACGCGCAGCGATACGTATTCGACACGGGCTCGGACCAGCTCAACACGCAGATCGGGTCAGAGGTGACCGGGGTCCGCCCGATTGCCGACACGCCTTACGTATATACGTACGGGGACGGAACGTATGGCAATAAGCTTCAGAACGTGGAAATTGATAAATTTACATATGTCGATCCAGATCAAAAGATAACAATCGACGGGCCATCTGTAAGCGATAAGAAATACCGGGCTGCTCGCATTCTCGATTTTGTCTATACCCATGCGTATTGCAAGGACAACAATCTTAAGTGCACGCCGGGATCCGTGACGGATGGACTTAAAGATATGTATGGTCAGGATCTCCAAGAACCTTATCACGCCGATAAGGAGCAGCGGGCGAAAATGACCGCTGGCAAGATGGCAGACGAAGGCGGCGATTTCGCAGGTACACTCGGGGCCGGCGATTTTCTTGGCAAGACAAGTGTCTGGGGCATGATGGGCAGTGTCACCAGGTCTGGCTACGTGGTCTCCGCCAATGTGAATCCGGATTCCGAGAGCGACCAAACGCCTGGCTGTTCCCCCTGCACGATTGTCAACCTCAATCCAAGCCTCCGGGCCCAATATACTAATGCCATGCCATGGGGAGAACCCGAGGAAAAAGATCAGGATTCTTATCAGAATTTTCCTGGCTCTGGCGCCAATGCCTCGACCGAATACGAAGGCAGCTACAATCTGCAGTACACGGTTAAGGATGGAGCCCCACCAATCACCGACCCCAACAAGACCGCGGTATTGCTCGACACCGGCACACCGGGCGGTGGCAGTCTGGAGATCAGTGATGCGATGCTGAAGCAATTTCAGGATGCGGGCGTCGAACTTAAAAATGTTCGGAGAAATGAGCAACGCGAGATCGTAAGCGCATCGGGCAACATCCCGAGCGTTACAATCGCAGGAACGGATGGCGATCCGGTAAGGCTGGACAATATCGACTTCACCTACACCAGCGGCACGACGGAACAACCCAACGACCAGACCAGTTTTGTTGCCGGTCTTGACTTCTTCAAAAACAGATCGGTCATTTTCGATCTGGAGAAGAAGTATACCGCTTATTCGTCACATTTCGTCACTGCCAGCAACTTCTCTACCGATTCATCCGCACCCGAAGGGACCGGTCTGAGCAGGATCACGACGAGCATGGGGAATGAGGGCGGGGTCGGCATAGCGGGTGTCGTCTCCGGCTCCGGATCGCTGACGCTTGATACAAAGACGGTGGTCCGGATGACGAATGTCAACACCTACACCGGCGAGACGAATATTGCTCAGGATGCCTATCTCTCGCTTGCGGGGCTCGGCAACATCCAACGGTCAGCGAAAGTCGTTGCAGACGGCACGCTCGATATCTCCGAACATGGAAATGGCAGCGACTATTGGGGAATCTCCGACGCCTACAACGATGCCCGTATTCGTAGCCTGAGTGGCAGCGGAACGGTCGAACTGGGCAAGCGTACCCTGGTGCTAACGGCTTCGAACGACACTTTCGCCGGCAGCATCAACGACCTCGACGTTGATAACAATAATATGGGCGGCAAACTATTCGTTGCCGGTGGCGTGCAAACGCTGAGCGGAAAGAACAATTTTTCCGGCATGACGACGGTCGGTTCCGGCGCGGGATTGCTGCTTGCCGATACAGGTGTGCTTTCCCATGATGCGACCACGTCCGGCTTTCTCGGGAATGACGGGCAGATCGGGGGCACGGCTATCGCAAACAGCGGCGGTGTCGTCGCAGGCGGCGGCACCTACGGTGCGGTCACCATTTCCGAGGGCGGCACGGTCGCTCCTGGCAGTGCGACCGATCCGAGCAGGATCGTCACCACAATGACTGTCACGGGCGATTTCGCGCAGCAGTCCGGATCGATCTATCAGGTCGACCTCGCAAGGTCGTCCGATCTCATCGATGTTGGCGGAGCAGCGGCGATCGACAGCGGCGCGCAGATCGAGCTCCTGCGGCAGGGAACGCTATCGGTCGATGCCCGATATACTCTGCTCTCCGCAGCAGGCGGCGTAAGCGGCACCTATGGCGGGCTGACGGGGGCTCTGGCGACAGACGCGACGCCCTTCGTCGATTTCCAGCTCGTCTACGATGCCAACAATGTCTATCTCGATATCAGCCGCACATCGACGGCGTTTGCCGATGTAGCCAGCACCTTCAATCAACGCTCGGTCGCCGCAGCGGCTCAGGCGCTTGGAAGCGGTAATCCGATCCAGGACAACATCCTGTTCCTGACGGCGCCGGAAGCCCGCAACGCTTTCGATATGCTATCAGGCGAGGTTCATGCTTCCATTCATAGCGGCCTCATCGAGGACAGTCATTCTGTACGCGATGCCGCGAGCGAACGGATCCGTGCGGCGTTCGACGGCGTCGGTGCCTCCAGCGTTCCGGTGATGACTTATGGGCTGGGTGGTCTGGAACTGGCCCCGGCAACGAGTGAGAATTTCGCCGTATGGGGCCGTGGCTTCGGCGCCTGGGGTCATCTCGACAGCGACGGCAATGCCGCCGGTCTCGATCACTCGACAGGCGGCTTTCTGGCTGGCGGTGACGCGGCTGTCGGCGAAAGCTGGCGGCTCGGCCTCATCAGCGGCTACAGCCATACCTCCTTGGAGGCGGACGATCGCGCGTCGTCGGGCTCGAGCGAGAATTACCATCTCGGTCTTTTTGCCGGCACGCAGAACGGCAATCTCGGTTTTCGTTCCGGCCTTGCCTATACCTGGCACAGCATCGAGACCGGCAGGTCCGTGGTCTTTCCAGGCTTCGCCGACAGCCTTTCGGCCGATTACGACGCCGGCACGTTCCAGGCCTTTGGCGAGCTCGGCTACCGTATCAATACGGCTTCGGCTTCCTTCGAGCCCTACGCTAATCTCGCTTATGTGAATTTTGACGCCGATGGCTTCACCGAGAATGGCGGCGCAGCCGCCTTGTCGAGCGGGGATCGCTCGAGCGACACGGCGTTTACCACGCTAGGTCTGCGTGCGTCGACGGTACTGACCCTCGGCACCGTGACTGCTACCGCGCGCGGCGGTCTTGGCTGGCGCCACGCCTTCGGCGACGTCAGGCCGGATACCGCTCTTGCCTTTGCTGGCGGTTCCTCCTTCGCCATCAAGGGCGTGCCGATCGCAAAGAACGCAGCTCTGCTCGAAGCTGGGCTGGACGTAAACATCACCGAGAACGCGACGTTCGGCATCGCCTATCAGGGACAGATCGCCTCGGATGCCCAGACACACGGGTTCAGCGCCAAGCTCGGCGTCCGTTTCTAAATCACCCGCAAAAGAGATTGGTTATGAAGTCAGTGAGTGCATTTTCTTTTACCGTCGTTCTCGGCTCAGCGACGGTGATGTCTGTGTCCGCCGCGCGAACGGACGATGCCTGCTACAACAAGGCACAAAGCCTATGATGACGCAATGTTCAATCGACGACCTGAAGCCAGTCGATGGCGAGCTTGACAAGCTCTACAAGGAGATGGAGACCCGGCTCAAAGAGTCCCGGCGCATGTCCAGGAACTGGTCGAGACCGCGAGGGGCTACAACGCCACCTCGGAGAACACGCGCGACGCCTACCCCAAGGATTGGCGGCATTTTTCCTCCTGGTGCCGGCGCGCTGGCTTCGATCCCCTGCCTCCGGGCTCGAAGGTGATCAGGCTCAATATCAGCGCCTGTGCCTTGGGCACCGCCGCCGGCGATCCGAAGCGTGGCGCCCCTGCCCTTTCGGTTGCGACCATCGAGCGGCGGCTTTCCGGCCTCGCCTGGAACTTTACCCAGCGCGGCCGGCCGTTGGACCGCGCGGAGCGGCATATCTATACGGTTCTTGCCGGCATTCGCCGCGCAAGCACGCAAAAGCCACCGCGGCAGAAAGAGGCGGTCCTGGCGACGATCTGCTGGCGATGATCGCCACGCTCGGCCACGACCTCAGGGCCTGCGCGACCGCGCTATTTTGCTCCTGGGCTGTGGCGGCGGCCTGCGGCGCTCCGAGATCGTCGGTCTCGACGTCATGCGCGACGACAACAGCGATGGCGCCGGCTGGATCGAGATTTTTGACGGCAAGGGCTGCTGGTCACCCTGCGCGGCAAGACCGGCTGGCGCGAGGTCGAGGTCGGCCGCGGCTCCAGCGACCACACCTACCCCGTAGTCGCGCTCGAGAGCTGGATCCGCTTTGGCCGCATCGCACGTGGACCCCTGTTCCGCCGCATCTTCAAGGACAACAAGACCGTCGACGTCGAACGGCTCTCCGACAAGCACGTCGCCCGCCTGGTCAAGCAGGTGACGATCGCCGCCGGCGTCCCCTCCGATCTCCCGGAAGGGTAACGGGCGCTGCTGTTCTCGGGCCAGTCGCTGCGCGCCGGACTTGCCTCGTCGGCCGACGTCGAGGAGCGTTACATGCAGAAGCAGCTCGGCCATGCCTCGGCCGAGATGACCCGCAAATATCAGCGGAGGCGCGGCAGATTCCGGACCAACCTCACCAAGGCGTCCGGGCTCTGAGAAACCCCTCCCCTCCCTCGGTTGGTCGCTAGGTCGTGGGGGTCAGGTTCTTTGAGTGATGACAACACCTCGTCGAGCACAGCGAACGCTGCGTCCAGACTGTCGGCGGCCGACGCTTCGTAGTCAGGGCATGATCATCAGCTGTGCAATGGCGCGGCCGACGAATTCATTGTTGAGTTTTTCCATCCGCTGTCTGGTTCGAGCGACCTGTTCTGGGAGCGCACGCAGAGCGTTGACGACCTCGTCCAATTGCGACCGGGCTGCGGCGGCGATGTCGAAGATGTCGCGCGGGTTGGCTTCCGAAATCCCCGGTAATAGACCTTCTTGGCGATGATTTCCGGGATGGTCTCGAGCCGCACGGTCCTGCCTTCCACCACGCGGGTCTAGAACGGCTTCGTTGTTAGCGCTCCGGCAACGATGAAGTCGATTTCGCCAACGTCTTCGAAGGCGAATTTCTGGAACCGAAGCCCGTCCCCCAAATAGTCGGACGGCATCGTTTCAAAGTGCAGGTGGCTTTTGGATGGTCGATGACCGAGCAATTGAGGGTCGTCGAGGAAAATATCGATGTCGTGGCTTTCGCGATGGCCGATCTGGATCATCATAGCCGTTCCGCCGCCAAATGACCATTCAAAGTCGTAGCCCCGGCATTCCCGCGAAGCTGGCCGATCAGGTCGATATAATACGAAAAAGCCGCCGCCATTCGGACGGGCGTCGGCTATCATGTCCAGCCATTACGCGGCGAGCGGATAGCTTTCGCCGGACCAGGCAGAGAACTTGGCGGCAAAAGCCTTCATCTCGTCGACCGAATGTGGTGCGCGGTTGCGAACTCGACTTGCTGGGCCAGTCACGAGAACTGCAGGCACGACTGTGCCCCCTTGCCCGCCCCCACGGACGTCCAAACATGCAATTTGGCAAAGCACCGGCGCCGAAGCCACCCGACCTCGATGACGCCATTTCGTCGAAGCATGTGTCGTCGGCACTGTGCAGGGCAGAAGCAGGCTGTCGGTCCCGCGCAGCGACAGCAAGCGCGGCCTGAGCATGCGAAGGGAGTCGCTTTGATAGGAGTACCCGGCTGGGTTCCGTTCAGGACGTTCCCTGAAGACTTGGTGGCGTGGCGGTGGCTTCGACGCTGGTGGTGGGCAGGTTGTCGTAGCCCGGGTGCAATAAGCTTAGTCATCTAGGTCTCCTGGGCGAAATTTCCGCCATTGGGGGCCAAGTTTCACGCTATGCCAGCCCGTAGTTGTACAGGTGAAGCCGACTGGTCAGTGGACCGCAAAACGAAAGGCGCGCCGCTTCTCTTTGGTGATGCTCGCGCCGCGCTTTCTTCGCTGACGGTATGGAGATGAAGCGCGGCATGCCCCTGTAGCAGCCGATTTCACAACCAGACTTGCGCCCGCACTGCCCCTGTTGCTGCGGCATACCAATGCGTGGCGTCAGGAAGACTTCGTCGACCATTAGCCGTCTCGCTGAGATACTACCGAGCCCGAGCTCCCCTATCCTAGACCCTCGTATCGCATATCGGACGGCCCCACATCAGCCCAAGTTGCCATGGGGACCAGCCCCATGCGTTCGCCCGAATGCAGCTTCCTGGCTTGATCGACAGCAATCCAGGGGACGGTGCAGGCCAAGATTGCGGCAGGGCTTGGGCAACCATCAGGTCGCCCAAGGGGTGCCCCACCCTTCTCCTCAGAACTCAGCTGCTTCCAGCTGGCGGCTGAAACTCACAGGCGCAGCCAGCTTGGTCTCTAACCGCATCGATCGCATCATGGTGTCTGCCATGAATCCGTGTGCGTGAAGCGCTCCAGAGCGAAGATGTTGGGCGTCAACCAGGTTCACCAATGAGCTTCACTGCTCGAGTTCTGCACGGTGTCACCGCCTGGCGCCGGAGGTTGATCCGGTGATTAGGAGGAGCACTCGTTGTCGGATTCTCGACGATGTCGGACATGTGACACAACGCTTCCAGAGCGATCGCGTTGTTCCGAAACGATTTTCCCAGTTGGCACGACGGTTGCGGTCCCTATGCGCAAAAGCACTGCGATGCCGCACCGACTGGAAGAACTCATCAATGATCACGCTTTTCGAACATGTGGGCGCCGCTACCAGCACTGAGCGTTCCCGAGCCGACGGAAGCCTCTATCCCTTCTTTCTGAAGGCTGTCCGGACATGAACGCATTTGATGTCCGTCCAACGCTGGATGCTCCCGACGACGATCCCTATGTCTGGCTTGAAGATGTAGAGGGCGAGCGGGCACTTGCCTGGGCCGCCGGCCAATCGGCAAAGACCCTGAAGCACTTCGGTGGAGCGCAATTCGAGCGCGACCGCGCGGCTCTGACAGCCATTTTCGACAATCGCGACAATCTTCCCCTGATCGCGCGCCGTAGTCAGTACCTCTACAATTACTGGCGAGATGACGGTAATCCACGCGGACTGTGGCGCCGGACCACCCTTGCCGCCTACATGAAGGCGGATCCCCAATGGGAGCTACTGCTCGATCTGGATGCTCTCGCGGCTAGCGACGGAGAGGACTGGATCTGGGACGGCGCGTCCATCGAGCCGGAGAGACGGGAAAGAGCCGTTCTGCGCCTGTCGCGCGGCGGCAGCGACGCGGTCGTGCATCGCGAATTCGACCTGATCTCTCTGAGCTTTGTCGCCGACGGCTTCAACCTCCCCGAGGCCAAAGGCTACGTTAATTGGCTGGACCCTGACACGCTTCTGCTTTCCAGTGCGCTTGGTAATGGCATGGCCACCCGCTCCGGCTATGCGCGCACCGTTCGACTGTGGAAGCGTGACGCGGATCCCCTCACCACGCCGGCAATCTTCGAGGCCGGGTTCGAAAGCTTCCAAGTGTCTGGTCATTCGGACCGCACCGGCCGCAGCGAGCGCCTTTGGTTCATCGAGCAGCCGGCCTTCTTCGAGAAGATCAGCTGGATCGGCGATAGGAGCGGGCCGAGGAGGCAGATCGATCTTCCTCGCGACGCGTCGTGGCGGGTCTTCGGCGACTGGCTGGCGGTAAGGCCGCGCAAGCCCTGGACGGTGGGAGGCACCACCCATCCCGCCGACGCGCTGATCGTCATCTCGCTTTCCTCTTTCCTCGCTGGCGGACGCCGTTTTGAGACCCTGTTTCAACCAGGGGAAAGGCGCTCCATGCAGTCATTCTTCTGGAATGACGGGAAGCTCATTATCTCTTACCTCGTCAATCTCGCACCGCGTTTCGAGATGTTCACTCCCGGCCACCAGGAATGGACGCGCCGAGTCCTGAACACCCTGCCCGCCGAAGGTACTGTCGACGTCTGGTCATTCGATGCGGCAGTTCACGAGACCAATGGAGAGGTCCTGATCTGTGCTCAGGATCCGATCACGCCGCCGCAGCTCTTGCTGTTCGATCTGAATGCCGCGCCGTCTCTCAGCGCTTCAGCAATCCTGAAGCGCAGCCCGGAGAATTTCGATGCATCCGGACTGGTGGTCACGCGCCACGAGGCAGTCTCTATCGATCATGAGCTGATCCCCTATACGCAGGTTGGTCCGGCGAACGGGAACGGAGATGCTCCGATTCACCTTTCCGCTTATGGCGGGTTCGGCGTATCACTCCTGCCCTACTACAACTCCCCGCTGGGCAAGCTGTGGCTCGAGCGCGGCGGCACGTGTGTCGAGGCGAACATCCGCGGCGGCGGCGAGTTCGGCACCCGCTGGCACGAAGCCGGGCGCAGGGAGGGCAAGCGTCTCGCCCATGACGATTTCGCCGCCGTTGCCGCCGACCTCGTGCGAAGGGGCATCACCCTGCCGAGGCGGATTGCCGCCGAGGGTGGCTCAAATGGCGGCCTGCTGATCGCAAACATGCTGACCCGCTATCCTGAGCATTTCGGGGCTCTGTTCTGCACAGCACCGCTTATCGACATGCGTCGCTACACCAAGCTCTTGGCGGGCGCGAGCTGGATCGACGAATATGGCGATCCGGACAAGGTTCACGATTGGGCTTTCCTGAAGGAAATCTCCGCCTATCACGCCGCAGCGCCGGGACAGCCCTATCCGCCTATCCTGATCGCCACCACGAAACGCGACGACCGCGTCCATCCGGGCCATGCGCGCAAGATGGCCGCAAAACTGCAGGCTCTTGGCTATCCCGCTTACTTCTACGAGGCCAGCGCAGGCGGGCACGGCTGCGGCGAGGACAATCGGGAGCAAGCCGCATTCATCAGTCTAGGCACCAATTTTCTCCGCAGCGCAATCGGCTTCAACGATCACCTTCCGGAGACGGCGGAACGCGTTGCAACGCAAGTGGGGCATTTGAGGTCCATCAACAATTCATTCGAGCAGGAGACGAAATAGTGCAGTGCATCCTTTCTGAACATCAAGGAGTGAATCTCATGGCGAGAACGCGAATGGGCGTAGCGCGGGCAACAGCAGCGGCGGTGGCCCTGATCATGGTGGGACAGCAGGCCGTCGCCGCGGAGCCTGCGCAAGCAGAGACCGTCCTGGCGGAGACGGGAGCCTCGGTCACCGAAGCGCCAATCCCTTGGCAGGTCCGCCTGCGGGCGTTGGGCGTCGTTACGAAAGATCTGGGCTACGTTGATACGCTTCCCGGCTCCGGTCTTTCGTATTCGGACACGGTGACGCCGGAACTCGATATCTCGTATTTCTTCACCGACAACATCGCCGCCGAACTCATACTCGGTACCACTTATGCCAACATCGCGGGCCAAGGGACGATCGGAGGGTTGGGCAACATCGGCAAAGTTTGGCTGCTGCCGCCGACGCTCACGTTGCAGTACCATTTTACCGATCTCGGCGCGTTCAAGCCTTATGTCGGCGCCGGCGTGAACTACACGATCTTCTACAACCAGGACACTGGCAGCGCTGATGCTCTCAAGGTGAAGAACACGTTCGGCACGGCGCTGCAGGTCGGATTCGACTACATGGTGGACCAGCACTGGGGCCTCAACTTCGACGTGAAGAAGCTTTTCCTGAAGCCGGACTTCGACGTCACGGTGGCCGGCGCGAAGCTGACGGGGAAGGCGGAGCTCGATCCCTGGCTGATAGGCGCAGGTGTCACCTACCGCTTTTGAATATCAGAGTGAAGTCTGCTTCCCGACTGCCGGTTTAAATGAAGGGCGCCTCGCGCGCCCTTTTTTACGGTCGACACTGCAGGGCGAGACCTCATGAAGCCGATTGTCGAGAGGGCGGGGCTCTCTTCCGGCGGACCAAGAAGGTGAACTGGCCAGCTGGCCCCGCGCCTGAGATGGAGTGCTCAGAAGCGCTTTGAATCGGGACGGGCTTTGGTATTGTGGGTGGAATGCTTCAGCCAGACTATTTGCCAGCATCGTCTCCCGGACGTCATGTCTGAGCTTCGTGTCAGCGCAAGGCGAACACGCGGCTCCTAGATGCCGACACGATGGCTGGTTCAGCCATACTGCGACAGTTGCCTGTTTTTTCGGTTCCTTTGCTGTTCGCGCGCTAACCGCAACGCTCCATACTAGTCTCGCGTGCCTGTCCCCGTGGGGCGGGCAACAGAAAGCGATTAGGCCCGCTGAAAGAGGCGGACCGCATCCGAAGGACCGTAAACAAGAGAAGGACCTGAAGCGAGAGCGAAGGTTGCGGCAGGCCGCGGCGGGCCTAAAAGGGAATGCCGACCACCCCACGTCCCAGGAAAAGCTGACAAAAACGCAGCGTCCGACTGTCCAATAGGGTGCGCCCGCGCGAGGGCGAGCTAAATGGCAGGGGCTGCCGGGGGACCTAAGAAAAGCGTGGGTTCACAAGCACCCGGCGCGCGCCATCAGGCCGCCAGCTACTTGGAGGGCGGGTGCATCAGCCCTGTTTGTCGGGCCGAACCAGATCCATGTGGCTGACGCCGAGGGCCAATGCCAGTTCATAGATCGTGATAATTGTCGGATTTCTTCGGCCTTTCTCCAAGCCGCTGATGTACTGCTGACTGAACCCGGAAATCTCCGCAAGCTGCTCCTGCGTCAGGCGCTTCCTTTGCCTGATCCTCTGCACATTCCGTCCGACCAACTTGCGCATATCCATGCACGCAAGCCAGCGGATCAGGCGGCTTGAGTTTATCAACTATAATATGTAATCCACATTTAGCAGGCACAGGGCTTCGCGGGTCCATTGGCCGGAGATAGAATTAGCGATGTTGCAGCCCAGATCGAACACGCCGTTCGCCGACGAGGTCCCCTGGTCGGACCGCATTACAGCCTACGACAAGGACCACTTTACAACCTATATGAGGCTCCTGGACGCCTCGGCAGACAACGCCACTGAAGAGGAAATGGCCAAAGTGATCCTCGGCATTGATCCGGCACGCGAACCTGAGCGCGCACGCAACGTTCTTCGCAGTCATCTCGACCGTGCAAACTGGGTGGTGACGAGCGGCTACAAGGATTTGTTCGCCAGTTGACGAAATGGGCGGTGCGGTCGCTTCGCTTCAAGCAACGAAGTCGCGTAACACCATGCATCGACGTATCACCACAGCGCGGATGGCCCAGCGCTTCGCTGTCTCATCATTTTGTCCTCCGCTCGCCAATGGCTGCTTCCCAGGAATGGGTGCGTCGGCGAATCATGACAGGAACGGGTCCGCCGTCTGAGCCGCACCGCATCCGAAGGGCCGGATGGACAACCTACTGAAAGCTCACAGCTGGCTAAGGGTTGCGGGACGCCGCGGCGGGCCTAGAAGGATGCGGCGCCACCTGCTGGGAAAGGCACAAATAGAGCGAATTGCGAGAGTCTAACGACGCGCTAGGAGGCGCAGCGGAATGGTCGAGACGCCAGAGCCAAGAAAAGCGGGGCTCGACCCACCGGCACACGGCACGCGCGGTGATGGGCGCGGGCGCCCACTACGTGCGCAGGCTCAACAGAATCTCACACGGATCAGCATCGAGGGCCGCAGTTACGTCGAGAAACTCAATGATATCGAGACGCCGCTCGCCACCCTCATATTTCGCCACGAAAGATTGCGGACGACCAAGCTTCTCAGCCACCTGCGCCTGCGTCAGCCCTTTGACATTGCGCAGTGAGATCAACTGGGCCAGAAACCGCTGGTGGCGGGGAGATCGAAGAGATTTGGGCATTTAGGTGAACCGGTCAGGTAGAGACCGGCTCAGCGACTAATCCCCGTTTCGGATTATCCCATTTTGGGATATTCTGCCTTGGATCCAGCGATCAACATGCGAGGTTCGCGGCAGACATGAATCGATCAACGGGAACAGATAGGACTCAAAGCTCAACACTGCTCGACGAAGTCCCTTGGTCTGACCGTCTTACCGCCTACGACAGGGCGCACTTTACCATCTATATGAGGCTCCTGGACGCCTCAGCCGATGAGGCGCCCGAAGAGGAAATGGCCCAACTGATCCTCGGCATTGATCCGGCACTTGAACCGGAGCGCGCCAGGAAGGCGCTTCGTAGTCATCTCGACCGTGCGAACTGGATGGTGACGAGCGGCTACAAGGAATTGTTCGCCAGCTGACAAATTCGCAGTGCTCGGTCATAGAAGCAGGCAGTTCCTGTGCCATTGGTCAGGCTGATCGGGGCCTGCACCACAGACGCGCCGGCAAAATGGACCCGGTGGCGAGCACAATTCAGTTCCCAGGAAATCGGGTTTTGGCAATTGTCCGAGCGTCTGACGTGATAGAAGGTTCCGCTCTGTCTGGATGGGTATTAGCCCGGAGCAGCACTCCATATCGTACCGGCGCTCGACGAAGGGGCCACCTCTTCGCTTTCAAGCCGCATAACCGATAGCCATCGCCCTAAGTCAAGGGTTAGAGATTACCGGCAGGCAGGTATGCAAGCGGGCCATCCTCGGAAACTATATAACCGCACGACTAGCTCGTCAGCGACGAAACACCCGCTCGAGCACCCATAGACTATGATCACCGGCGCGGACTGGAAGAATACGGCTGCATCGCCCGAGCCGGCGGAACAGAAGATCTCGGCATCCAGTCAACGCTCGATACAAAGCGCGCGATCGAATGGCCCGAGCACAAGGGGATCAAAAAGCTTCTCAGAGAATTGAGGACCCTTCGGACCCCAAAAGGGCTATAGCCTGATTTTGGGTTCGCACGCCTAGCTTCTTCTTGGCATTGTCCAAATGAAAAGCGATCGTGCGTGGCTTGATACCCAAGATGCGGCCGGTCACCCAGGCTGAATTACCCCGCGCTGCCCACCTCAGGCACTCATATTCGCGGGATGTCAGCGAAATCCCATCCACTGTTCGATCGCTCGGCAATTTGCGGCGAACGCAACGATGAAAGCAGGCCGCCATCAGTTGAAGAGCTTGTTCGTACCGCTCAGCGACCCGAAGAAATACTGGACGAGGCTCATCGGCGGCAAAAGTAACCGCAGCGATGCGGCCGCGGAGATCGACAATTGGGATCGTCAAACCGCAGCAGATGCTGAATTGAGCCGCCTCATCGAATAGCTGCTGTTGAGCCGGCGACATTTTATCGCCTCCCAAATTCGATCCCCAGTGAAACGGGCAGCCGCCATTTCGAGCACGCAAGACCACAGGATCGAGTTTCTCATACTGATTTTCCAGATACTGTCTGGTCCAGCGGGTTGGATAGTTCGAAATTAACCTCGGTTTGCCGGAAGGCCGTGCTGGCAAGGAGAGGTAGGCAAAGAAGATTAGGTCAAGTCGTCCGGCCGCCTCAGCCATGGCATCCCGGAAATCTGCCTCATCGATACTCTGTGACAGTCTTTCAAGGAATGTCTCGAAAACAAGTGGCATGTCCCTCGTCATCGTCGCGCTCGATTCTTCCTCTTTCTGCACGCCTTCCGGCTGCGTCGTGTATGTCCGACAAACGCGATTGAATTCGCGGGCGTCGCTGGGCTGACCGGGCTCCAGAATGCTGCCATGCATTAAGTCATGACCGCCCCTGCACCGACCAAATCAGGAGAAATCATCCTGCGCTGACCAAAAGCCATCATTGACCCCAGCTTTTGCAGGAATTTGGGTCGGCATTAGCATAACAATTCGGATAGCCGCTCATCCCCCACCCGGGGCGCCGTGATCCGCAAAGAAGTGTTGCGATGCTTTCTTTTCTTTGATAGGCAAATCGTCTCAACAATATTAAAATGCCTTTCCTTGTGAACGGGGTGGTGTGTGAGTATCGTCCTTTTATATACCTGATGTGATAAAATACACCGCAATTATTATTCTGTTCTTTGTGATGTGAAGGAAGATAACCTTCGGCATTGCCGCACTTTGGAACCGGCGACCGTGGCCCGCTGCAATGATGTAAAGGGCACGTCTAAGCTCAATCTGCATCGGAACGTGCAGATGACCTTTACCAGACCCTCGATTCCGCACGGGCCATAATGATACTGATTACGTGGGTCAAAAAGGGCGCCCTGCCGGCGGGGAGGTACACCCGCAGGGCGCGCCGCACAGAGGTCCTGGTCGTTGGGCAACAGGACAGCGGCGGCAGAACTGATTCGGTTACAAATCGTGACTGAAATAGCCCGGAGCATGCTCAAGATCAGATATCTGGAATTCAACAGTTTTGGGTCTGCTCGGCGCAGTAGCGCGCAGGGACATGCCTGCCTCCGGACTCGCTCCTTCGCGATCGCAAAATCATACGGCACCCTCGGCCTTCAGCGCGCGATAGGTGGTATCGACCGACTTTACCGTCGCGTCGACAATGATGTCGATCTCTTTTCGGGTAATGATCAGGGGGGGTGCATAACCGAGGATGTCGCCATGCGGCATGGCCCGTCCGATGACACCATTCTCAAACAGAGCAGCTGCAGTGCGCACCCCGACCTGAAGGTCGGGTTCGAATGGTATCCTTTGTTTTGGGTCCCGCATCATCTCTACGGCCGACAGGATACCCACTCCGCGAACTTCACCAACGATGGGATGTCCCGCCAGCTCGGCCTTCATCCGGTCTTGCCAATACGGTCCAACATCGCGGACATGCTCCAAAATATTTTTTTCTTTAAGCAGTCGAATATTGGCGAGCGCGGCTGCGGCACAAAGCGTGTGCCCCGAATATGTCCAGCCGTGGCCGAGTGCGCCGTGCTTCTCAGTTCCTTGTTCCAAAACCGACCAGACACGGTCGCCAATGATTGACCCGGAGATGGGGAGGTAGGCGGAACTCAAACCCTTTGCGATGGTCACGAAATCCGGACGCATGTTATACAGGTGGGAACCGAACTTCTCGCCGGTTCGCGCGAAGCCGCAGACCACTTCATCCGCGATTAGAAGGATATCGTATTTGTCGAGCACCGCTTGAATGGACGTCCAGTACCCTTTGGGGGGCGGCACAATACCTCCTGTCCCAAGTACCGGCTCTCCGATAAAAGCTGCAACCGTTTCCGGTCCTTCGGCCAGGATCAAGGCTTCAAGCTCATCGGCACAGCGCCGGGAGAACGCTTCCTCGCTCTCCTCGACACGCGCCTGGCGGTAATAGTGCGGCGTGGTTGTATGGCGCACCAAATCCAGAGGCAGGTCGAAGAAATTGTGAAAGAAGGGAAGGCCAGTTAGGCTACCCGTGACCAATCCAGACCCGTGATAGCCGCGATTTCGCGAGATGATCTTTTTCTTTTCGGGCCGGCCAAGAATGTTATTATAGTACCAGACCAGCTTGATGTTGGTTTCGTTGGCATCGGAACCGGAGAGGCCGAAATAGACCCTTCGCATGTTCTGACCGAAATACTCGACCACGGCCTCTGCCAACAGGGCGACCGGCTCCGTACCTTGGCTGGCATAGACGTGTGCGAACGGCAATTCGTGTGCTTGCCTGGCAATGGCCTCGGCGATCTCCGTGCATCCATATCCCATGTTGACGCAGTAGAGTCCTCCGAAACCGTCGAGGCTCCTTCGGCCTTCGGTGTCCCAGATATAGACGCCTTCCGCACCGGCCATAATCCTATTTGGCGTTTCGCCTCGGCTGTGCTTGGCCAAATGCGTAGAAGGATGGAAGACGAAGCTTCTATCCTTCTCCCGGAGTTGCTCGGTTCCCAGATTGCTCAAGCGCATTGTCCCTCTCCTCGCGATAAATTGGCGGAGGGCACTCGGCCAGCCACCTGTTTAGCAAATAGCATACCGGAAACGTCCCTTGAGTTTCTCGGGAATGCAGGTTATTCGCCGTGGAATTCGCGGGATCGGCCCGAATTGCCGTGAAAACTAAGGCGTCACCTTCGCCTTAGCCGAGGGTCGGGGGCGCGTCCTGCAAACACGAACAGCTTACGACGCGCATGCGCCCAGCATAGTGCCCGATTAGCGGGCGATATTGACGGATGAATAGCGCTCGGGACGCTGTTCCCGCCGGCCGCGCGAGGCACGATAGAGCGCCGGCGGCCATGTTCCGCCGAACTGCCGGTCATCCCTTACATTCTGACGGTCCGGATCGGTCTTGCCCTTCCAAGGGTGGTAATGCAGGTGATCAGGGGCAAAGCACATTCGCCTCGATCAGCAGGCAGCGGGTTCCGTGCCGCGGCACAGGCTCCAACCTGGTTGGCCAGCGCTGAGAGGCTGAGGTCGTGCCCTCGCGCATATTGATCGCTTTGGCGGTGCGGCGGCTGGTGCTCGGCAGACTTCTCGAAGGAGCATAGCCAGAAGGTTCGGCCCGGCAAAGACGCGCGGCGAGAGCTCCTTGCCATCGACATCTTGATTCGCAGCCGACCAGCGCCGCCAAGTTCTATCGTCAGCGTGTTGCCTTTCTTGCGATCGCAAATTCGTGGTTGCTGCGCAGGGCGAGCCGAGCTGCGGCTCGCAGGAGGCGGCAGCATGCCTCCATCAATGCTGGCCGCTCGTGCAGTCTCGAAACGCTGGATCAAGCCTCAAACGTCGAACAGCCGCTCCTTTTCCTCGCGAAACCAGCGCCCTCGCGCGACGTGATCTTGCCTGACGATCCGACGCTTCGAGCGGGGCTCCTCTAATAGGTTGCACATGACCTGCAGCTTTCAGCCAAACTCAGCAAATCGGACGTCTCTTCTTATCATCGCTCGGCAAGCTCGGAACACGCTGGCGGACGTTGCTAAGGCTAGTCGCCGCCAGCGGATGGCGAGGATGTTTGGGCGGCTAAGTGCTTTTAGGTGGGCGATTATAAGCCGAGATCGCGATAGGTGCTTTCGCCATAGCTCCTGGCGCCATCGCCACGCTGAGCGTTTGAAAGCCGATGAAATTCGCTCGGCCAATTGGCTAGCGCGTGCTTGATGGCCTTCATCTTGAACGGCACGTGCACAACACATTTGTCCCTGATGATAGGCGGACAGCTCACATCTTGTTGCCGCGAGCCGTTAAGGTTTGCTGCGATTATCGGCAGACCTAGATCAAGAGCCAATTCCATTTCCCAGCGCACGAAGCGAAAAAGGTTTTTCGTCTTCTCACCGATCAGGACAAGTACCTGGCTCGATCCATTCATTCTGTTGCGAAGATTGCGTTTAACATAATCTTCGTCCTGTGCTCGGCTCGTCATATTGTCCAGATCGTGAGCGTTCGCGAATTCAAAACTCACATTCTCGCTGGCGTTCCACCCTTTCATAAAGCGGTATGCCCAAGCGTCTTCATCGCCGTCAAATATTACATAGGTCGGATCGCTGTATGCCATTGTTGTCTCTTAGTTGTTTTGACGAGCAACCCACTGGGTGTGCTCCCGTGAGAAAGCCAGTTCGGCTTCGTTCACCGCGGCGGAGAATGCCTCATCCGAGTTGGCGTCCGTAATAAGGTCGGCAGTCAAGCCGATCTCGTGAGCTGTCAACGTGTAAGCCGATGCCAATTCGTTAAATTTCTTGATCTGGGTCCACCCGATAAGGGAGGCGGCGATGACAATTAGCGGCTCGGTCGGCCAGCCTGGCATCGCGGGGTCAGCGATGCGTACTACGATGAACGAGAATCCCAGAGCGTATGCAAAAATACCAAGGCCCATCCAGACTTTCGCGGACCTCTTGTTCGAGCGCGCCTTCTTCTCGTACCACTTCCGTTGGTCGCAGATTCGTCTCTGCAGATATAGGTCTTTTCGTTCTTTTCGCGGGGAGTCCCTTATCGACATCATCTCGTCCGTTGTTTGGGGCGATGCTGAATCGGTGCCGCTCAACGCGCTACCAAGGTGACGATTGCTATCAAGGATATCTTCCATGAGCTTTCGAAAATCAGCTCTGGCGTCAGCCGCGCGCGCGTCATCGAACGGCTGTGCTCGCATCGCGAAGCGCCAAGTCAATGTCTTCACCGACTCTGCCAGAGCTCGAGCCTGATACCAGACCTGCTCGGCTTTGTGACCGACCGGAAAATGAGGACTCCCATTGAGCAAAGAAATACCGCAGCATAGACACCGAAATAGGCTTTTGATGACGACAAGTCCAAAGAGAGCACCGACGCTAAAAAAAGAAGAACGTACTCTGCCCGGATCAGGCGGAGAAACGTCGCCTGCTGCTCGTTGGATGCCACGTCGGCGCTATTATAGAGTCCAGGATATTTCATTTTTGAAGCACACCAGTCTATTTTGTGGCGGTAAATTCTTTAAGCCAGGATTTGGCAAACGTGAGGTTAGCAGTCGAGCTTACAGAGCCTATTCTTGAGCGAGGCGCGGTCCCTCTGTTCATAAACAGGAATGCAGGTCCTGTCCCATCAATGTAAGGGTATAGGCCCAAAAATTCTTGCCCGGAGAATGTTTCCGAAGAATTTTTTGCCACGGGCAGAACCGCTACCGCGGTCCGAAACCCATCGAAAAAGCCAAGCTCCCAAGGCATCCATCTGGATCCTGGAGAATTGTTTGAATGCACATAGATAAGCGTCTTTGACTGCCTCATACGGGTCCGCAGCAACTCGGCGGTGGCCGAGGAGACCTTTGTGCGGTCCAGTTGTGAATCTTCGACCCAATCTACGTAAGCAGTGAACCCAAGCTCCTCGAAAATTCGCTTCACACCGAGAATGATCTCTGCGTCCTTGAAAGAATGTGACAGAAAAACGTCGAATGACGATCTGGCTGTAGCTGCGGCCGTCTCTTCCTTTAGAACGATCGATGCGGCTCTATGTCCTCGACTGGCATTCGCAACTCTTTTCAGCTCTGCCTCGGTCAGTAGCACTATTCAAATCCCCCCATGATCTGTTCGCAATCTATGAACTTGACGCCCATTCGATTAAGCGACCCTTGTCTTGTGAAAACTGGCACCATGCTCTCCAGCCGGGTAGCGCAACCTCCACCTTCTCAAAGACCACGTCGGCTGGCAGGAGTGACCGGCCTTGTCACCCACCTACGCGACCCCGGCACAGCCATGCTCCTCGCTTAGAAGGCTGCGGAGACCAGCAATGTCAAACAGGACAGACGATCTCCTAATCTCGATCAGCAACGAACTTAGGACGTAAAAACGCGATGGAGCGATCTCCGAATGTCCGCAGGCGTTGAGGGCCGGGTTGGTCGCCAAGGCCAAGCGGGCCAGCTTGCACTCCCGCTATCCGTCGGCTTGCCAAACCCTCGCTGTAGATTTCGCCCCCTACACGGACGCGCTGACCGCGACTAAGCTCAATCGCCACTGATCGCCAATCCAGGGCGAAAGTTCCCCCCTTGAAGTAGCGGTAGAGGCATTTTTCGGCACTTCGCATCTTAGATATGGACGCCTCCTCAACCAGGCACGATCCGGTTTGGCTTCTCGCCGTAACCGTGCTGGGCAAGTGCGTCCGATGGCTGCTTCGATCCGTCTCCTGGAATGATCGGTTCCAGATTGCTCAAGCGCATCGTCCTTCCTCGCCATCAACTGGCGGATAGCGCTCGGCCACCTTTTTCCAGCAATTAGTATACCGCAAATGTCCCTTGAGTTTCGTCGGAATGGGCGCCTTTTGCCGACGAATCTACGGGATCCGTGCCAAACGCCGTTGAAACTTAAGGTTTCACCGTTGCCTCAGTGCGGACAAAGGTATCGGTGAATTGGACTTCACTGGTTTCGTGACGACAAGGCTATAGTATTGATCAATCCCCAAGCCTGCCTGCAGCAGTCCCTCCATGAAATCCTGATAGGCGGCCATAGAAGGAGATGCGACCCGCATCAGATAATCGACGCGCCCCCCAATTGCCCAGCAGTCCAGGATTTCCGGGATCTCTTGGATTGCAGTTTCGAAGTGTCGTTGGTCCTCAAGACGATGGCGATCCAGCACGACTTCTACCATCACAAAGATCATGCCGCCAATGAGGGCAGGACTCAGTCGCGCATAGAATCCCTCAATAATCCCTGCGGCCTTGAGTGCTCGGAGCCGCTCCGAACAGGCCGACGCCGAAAGATGAACTCGTTTTGCAAGCTCACTTTTTGAAATCCGACCGTCTGCCTGAATCTCGGAGAGAATCCGGACGTCCCAACTGTCGAGTTGCACGGGGTCGGGTTTCGACTTCATAACCTGTTGCTCTCAAGCAGCGATGACAGCGCCTTGTGCGCCGATCAATTCTATCCATCTTGAATGACCGAATGTAGTAGTGGAACGCATCCGTTCTCGGTCCGAGATGTGCCAGAATGGGGTACGACAATCAGCTGAGGGAGAGCGATCCGCTGAGAAAAGCTGCAGAAGTACTTTGGCTATCGCCCCGACGCCTAACGGGGCAATGATGCCGCTGGAGAGAATAGTCGGCGGCGGCGAAGACCTCCTAATAAATAGATACCCCATTTTCTTGAATCTCCGCTGCCGTACTTGATAGACGTGCGGCAGCATTCGAGCCTCGATCGCGTGGACGGCATACTCAATGCAGTATTCAGTGGCACATTCAGCTATTGGGGTGAATTGAAGGCCTTGCTCGTCCGGCTCGCCGAGGCGCAAGGCACCGCAAATGCCGCTCGTCTCACGGCAATTTGACGCTGGAGTCTGGCCGAAATCGCCCAACGGAAAGACTCAAACGCCGATGTTGCGTGCGATGCTGTCGGCCGCCATACGCTTACGCCACTCAAGAGGCCCGGAATTGTGAATGGAGTTTCCCTCAACATCGACGGCCATGATAACAGGCATGTCCTGCACATCGAATTCATAGATGGCTTCCATGCCCAGGTCTTCAAAGGCAACGATCCGCGCCGCCTTAATCGATTTTGAGATCAGGTACGCAGCGCCACCCACTGCAGCAAGGTATGGCGTTTTGTGTCTTACAATCGAGGCGATGGCCGCCGGTCCCCTCTCCGCTTTGCCCACCATCGCGAAAAGGCCGGTTTCGGCGAGCACCTTGTCCGTAAAATCGTCCAAGCGGCTGGAGGTTGTTGGACCGGCGGGTCCAACGATCTCATTTCTCGCTGCCCGGACGGGACCGACGTAGTAGATCACGCGTCCCCGCAGATCGACTGGAAGCGGCTTGCCGGCATCGATCAGTTCGACCATTCGTTTGTGGGCAGCGTCACGGCCCGTCAGCATCTTTCCAGACAGCAGGAGCGTTTCACCGCAGCGCCACGATGCCGTCTCTTCCTTCGTCAGCGTATCTAAATTGACCCGCCGGACGCCGGCTGGGTTCAATTCGTCGGCTCCGATGTCGGGCCATTCGCGCAAATCGGGCGGCTGGAGGCTGATGGGTCCAGAGCCGTCCAAAGTAAACTTCAGGTGCCGGTTGGCGGCGCATTGCGGGATGAGCGCCACAGGCTTGGACGCTGCATGAGTAGGATAGGTCGCAACCTTGACGTCAACGACTGTCGTCAGACCACCAAGGCCTTGGGCGCCGATACCAAGCGCGTTGATCCGCTCATAAAGCTCAATCCGCAGCCCCTCCTCTGCGCTTGACGCCCCCCTTGCGATCAGTTCCGCCATATCGATGGGCTCGTTCATGGCCTCCTTGGCCAGCAGCATCGCCTTTTCAGCGCTACCACCGATGCCGACAGAGATCAGTCCAGGTGGACACCACCCGCTGCCAAGGGTCGAAACGGTATTGACCACCCAGTCGGAAACGGAGGCGCTGGGATTGAGGGTGGTAAAACGCGCCTTGTTCTCCGACCCGCCGCCTTTTGCGGCGATGGTGATCTCAACCTGGTTACCTTGCACCAAGTCGACATGGACAACTGCCGGCGTGTTGTCGCGGGTGTTGACCCGTCTAGCGAGGGGATCCGCAACGATCGATGGCCGAAGGGGATTGTCCGGATCGAGATAGGCTTGACGTACGCCCTCGTTCACAAGATCAGCGAAACTGGCCGTTGACTTAATGCGCGCATCCATGCCGACCTTTGCGAAGACAACCACAAGTCCGGTGTCCTGACAAATCGGGCGCCGCCCAAAGGCCGCCATGCGGGAGTTCAGCAGAATCTGACCTATGGCATTCTTCGCCGACGGGCTCTGTTCTCGCGTGTATGCGTGAGAAAGAGACCGGATATAATCTGGAGGATGATAGTACGAGATGTACTGAAGGGCGTCGGCGACGCTCCTTGTGATGTCGCGACCTGCGATGGTCCGTGTTCTGTTTCCCACCGGATTTTATCCAAACGAACCGAGGGCATTGACCATTTTCAGAATCTGGAAGCTTCGCATCCCCTGCTCGCCGCCTTCATATCCATAGCCGCTTTGCTTGACGCCCCCATAAGGCGCATCCGCGGAAACCCCTTTCAGGTAATTCACACTAACTGCGCCCGCAGAGAGACCATTGATAAGCTTCTGTTGCGTATCGGCCGCGCCAGTAAACAAGTAGGCGGCCAGACCGTACTCGGTGGCGTTGGCTTCCTCGATCGCCTCTTCGATCGTATCGAAAGGCGCCACGGTGAGAATTGGTCCGAACGGCTCTTCATGAAGCACTCTCGCTTCCTTCGGTACGCCCGTCAGGATGGTTGGCGGCCAGTAAAACCCCGGTCCGTCAAGGGGGGTGCCACCGGTCTCGATGCGGGCGCCGCATTCTACCGCATCCTTGGTCAGGCGCTGCATGGCCTCTATTCGCCGGGCGTTTGCCATTGGCCCCATTTGCGTTGCGGGGTTGTCCGGTGGTCCGATCCTGATTCTTCGGACCGCCTCCGTCATCCGGAACAGGAATTCCTCATAGCGGGATCGGGCGACAAGAATCCTGCTGGGCGCATTACAGCTCTGGCCCGCGCACTCGAATTTGTATTCCGAAATAGCCGGTATCGCCGTTGCCAGGTCGGCATCTTCGCACACGATAACCGGGGAATGTCCACCGAGCTCAAGGATGCAGCGCTGCAGATTATTCGCGGCCAGTGTGGCCAGCTGTTTCCCAACAGCGGTCGATCCCGTGAACGTCAAGACTTTCACAATTGGCGAACTGAGCAGATGCCGTGATATATGCACAGGCACACCGAACACCAGGTTGACCACGCCTTCCGGTATCCCTGCTTGACGCAAAGATTCCACGATATGGACAGCCACGCTTGGCGTCTCCTCGGCCCCTTTGAGGATCACCGGGCAGCCTGCCGCCAGCGCGGGGGCGAGCTTGCGGGCGATGAGAACGGCTGGATAGTTCCACGGCGTAAAGGCAGCGACGACACCGACGGCCTCCGGGACGATCATCCTGTTCGGACCCAACGGAATCGGGGTCGACAACTCATCGGCATGCCGGCCATTCCATTCCAGCGTTTCGACTGCGCGCGCATATTCTCCTGTCGCTTCGGCAATCGTCTTTCCCTGTTCAGACGACAGGTCCCTGGCTGCGGCGCCAGCTTTCTCTGCCAGAATGCTGGCGGCAGAGACGAGTATCTCGCCACGCTCTTGGGCGGGTCGTGAGGACCACGCCTTGCGGCTGCGTTCTGCCGAAGCAAGAGCTTCATCCAAGTCTGAAACCGTAGCCGAGGCCGCTGAGGCAAATACCTTCTCCGTCGCCGGGTTGATCACCGGCAAAGTGGCTCTGCTGCCACCGGCTCGCCATTTGCCGTTAATGAAGAGCTCGTAGCTCTTGGCGTCGGACATCGCGGGCTCCACTTGTGTGAATATTTTTTGCCATACGAGCACCGTTGGGTGTCGAACCGGCTGAACTCGCTGAGCCAGTTTGGTCGCGATGGTCACGGCAGGTCAAATATCGTTTAATGCCGAAATCCATCTGGAATCCAGATTGACCTGGATCGCAAAAAAACGTGTCCTGTTTATGGATCGACGGCTGTCAAGTCGCTTCAGGCGCCACCGCCGCCCAGTCCCGGATTTCAATCAATTTTCTGGCGACCTTCGGAATGAGCTTGCGGACCGCAGAAACGGCCGCAGAACGCTCATCTTTGGGATTTACAGCGAGCACCACGGACCGAGTAATCACCGGATCGACGATCTTGACAGTCCGGACCAGCCCTTGGGAGGCTTCTTTCTGAACCGCAGACGGGGCGAGAATAGAATGCGCTTTTCCCTCTACGACCATGTTGATGATCGTTGAGAGGGAGTCCACTTCAAACCTGACGTCCAGCGCGCAACCGTGTTGTGCGACGACATCAGCCACCGAACGCCTGACATTGTTGTTGCGCATGGGAACCGCCAGGGGGAATGCATGCAGGTCGGCCAGAGATATCGCATCTTCAAACGGCGGCTCGCCGGACGGAACCACCAGACAAAGGTCTTCGCGCGCTAGCACCGTCATTCGCCCCACACTGTCTGCTGTGCGGTACAGAACCGCCAGGTTGAAGCGTCCAGCCGCCATCCATTCCTCTAGCGGTCCCGTCATACCCTCGACCATCTTGAGGGACACCTTGGGCAGTTCGTGTCTCACCGCCTCAAGCAGCGGACCGCTCAGGACGCGAGCAGCTCCAGACGGAATGCCAATAGTCACCTCCCCGGCAGGGGAAGCGGCTGTGTTGGTCAATTCCACCTCGGTAAGTCGAATTTCTTTGAGAATTGCCCGCGCCCGCTCGAGCAGTTTGGCTCCTGACGCCGTCACGCTCACGCCGGTCCTGTCGCGTATCAGCAGCTGAGTGCCGAAGCCTTCCTCCAATTGGCGCACATGCAGACTCAGCGCACTCTGGGCGACATTCAGAAAGCCAGCGGCCTTCGTGAAACTGCCTGCTTCGACCACGCCAACGAAGTATCTTAACTGCCTGATTTCCACGGGTACTCTTCCGAGGGCGGACTGCAATTGACGTAATCTACCTTGAAATGTGATGGCGCGACAGCAATAATTGTGCCGAGCTGCTGACGCTTGCTGTCGTCGTCCCAGTCTTGTTGATCAACCCGCTGAGGACTCAAACGGCCAACTCGGCGCCCGGATCCGTCGCGATGATTTCTCGGGCCCTTCGAATAACCGGTGGATCGACCATCTTTCCGTCCAATGCGAACGCGCCTCTGCCTTGCGCCGTCGCATCTTTTTCCGCCGCGAGGACACGACGGGCCCACTCGAGTTCCTGTGGGCTTGGTGAGAAAGCCTCATTGAATATGGCAACCTGGTTTGGATGGATCGCCAAAGCTCCGGTAAAGCCAAGCCGCCGCGCATGCGCCGCGGCCTCACGAAGTCTATCGTTGTCTGAGAACTCGCTGATAGTTCCTATGAAACCAAGCGGTAGCAAGCCAGCGGCGCGAGCCGCAAACAGAACGGAAAGATTCGGTGTCAAAAGAAGGTCGAATTCCGGGGCACCGCCAACAGAGGCACTGAAGTCTTCAGGACCCAGCGCCATTGCAACCATCCTGGGATGCGCAGACGCAATGGCTGAGAGACTTTGCAATGCTGCCGGAGTCTCGATCTGGGCAAGGAACCTGATTCGACCCAGCGCAAGGCTTCTTTCTCGTTCAAGTTCCGATACCGCATTCGCGATCTCTATTACCCACGCTGCCGAATCCGTCTTCGGAAGGACAAGTGCATCAACACCCGCCACTACGGCTGCATCGAGATCGGCCGCCAAGGCACGCAAACCGCGATTCACGCGAACTAAAACATATGCGCCCCTGCCGCCCACCTTTGCCACGGACGCAGAAAGCTGGCGCCGTGATTCATCTTTTTGATCCTGGGGAACGGAGTCCTCGAGATCGAGTATGACGCCATCTGCCCCGCGCTCATGAGCCGCCTCCACAAAGCGCGGAACATGAGCGGGAACGAAGAGCAGAGATCTCCAGCGGGGAACAAAAATCGGGCTTTCAAGGGCCGGGACGGTGTGATCCATAATGTCGCCTCTGCGGTCATTTTAGCGCGGGCGGTGTCAGTGAACTCGCTGGCCGGCTGTGGCGTTGGGAGGGACCCGAAGTTGGTAAGTACTCTGTAATCGGGATCGCGTCCCTTGCCCGACAATAGGCGCGCTCATGCTGACACGGCGCTTGCGCCCAAGCCTGCTCGAACCTCCTCGCGGACAGCCTCCGTATGCGCACCAAGAGCCGGAACTGGGCGCAGCGAGAGGCGCTCAGAGTTGAAGATTGCTGCCGGAGCTATGGTCTCTACAGTTCCTTCAGGGGTGCCCACCTCAACCCTGCGAACGTGAGGATGCCTTGAAATGTCCGCCACTTCGTTCAAGCGCCCATACGCCAAACCAGCCGCCTCAAGCTCCTGCATTGCTTCGTGGCTGGACAGTTTGGAAAACCGTCTTTCAACGATCTCATCAAGTTGCTCACGGTGACCCAGGCGCTCCATGTTGTCGGCGAAACCAAGTGCGCGAGTGAGCTCAGGCTGCTTCAGGAATAGCTCGCAGAAATTCACCCATTCCCGGTCATTCTGGACGGAGAAGATGACGTCTTTGCCATCGGAGCACCGATAGGCGCCATACGGCGCCAGTGAGGGGTGTTTGACGCCCGCGCGTACCGTCTGGTAGCTGCCGTAGTCGTGCTGAAGAACCGGCACATTCATCCAGTCTGCGACGGCATCGAACAGGGACACCTGAATGCTAGCCCCCTTGCCAATGACCTCGCGATGATACAGCGCCTGGAGTATGGCGCTGTGTGCTGTCATCCCTGCCGAGATATCGCAAACCGACACCCCTACCCTGGCGGGGCCCTGTTGCGTACCGGTGATCGCACACAGACCAGTTTCGGCTTGGACGATGAGATCATAGGCCTTGAGATGGGAAAACGCCCCCCCCTCCCCGAAGCCCGAAATGTCGCAGGTGATCAGGCGCGGAAAGCGTCGGCGAAGATCGGCAGACCCGAAGCCCAGTTTCTCGATGCTGCCCGGCTTCAGATTCTGGATAAAGACGTCGGCAGCAGCAACAAGAGAGTCCAGTACGGCACGGTCCGCCTCCAACCTCAAGTCCAGGCAAACGGACTCCTTACCGCGGTTGAGCCAGACGAAATAGGCGCTTTGTCCCCGCACCAACTTGTCGTAATTCCGGGCGAAGTCTCCCTCAGGCCTCTCAACCTTGATCACCCGGGCGCCAGCATCCGCAAGGCGAGACGATGCATATGGTGCAGCAACGGCCTGCTCCACAGCAACGACGGTGATCCCCTCAAGGCAGTTCTGCATGGCTACACACCGCGCTCGTTATCCAACATTTCGTTTTGAACCCGACGACGGTTCAGCATCGCCAGCAACCGGTTCTGTTCATTGCCGACGATCGAGAATGCCTCGTCGACTCCCATTCCAGGCTTCGCGAGCATCATGTCTGCCTGGGTCGCCACCGATATGTGGACAGAAGCCTGGGCAGAGAGATCGGTCTCGGTACAGCTTCCTCCAACGTACGCGCCTACCTTGTTCTCCTTGCACAGGAGCACGGCACGTGCCGTGTCAGCCAATGAGCCGACATCGGGCGTCTTGATTTGAACTAGATGCGCGGCTCTCGCTTCGGCAAAGAGCCGAATATCGTCAAGCGTGTTGCACCTCTCATCCACGACAATTCGAGCACTGGAACCTCGGCTGTCCACAATCGATACGATCTTGGCGTAGTTCTCAATTTGAGCTTGCGTCGAACCAAAATCCGCCGGGGATTCGATGTTGATCATGAAACCGGGGACGGTATCTGCAACCTTGCAGATAAAGTCGGCGATCCGTTGCGGCTCCAGGCCGATTTCCTGGCCGATCCAGCCATAGACATCAAAATGCAGCACCGGTTTATACTCGGAGCCGCCGATTTCGCGCGTGCGCGCTGCAACCCACTTCACAAACTCCATGAAAGATCGGCCGCCGACACCGAATTTCTGCCGTGAGTTGATTAGCCCGTGGGGAAGCACATCCACCGCCTTCAGAATCATCTTGTCCACGTTAATTTCGCGAGCATCGCCGCTTTGGCAGTAAATCGGGACCCTTCGCGTCGGGAGCCGCAAATTAAATTCGGCACATATGACCTCTGCCATCGTCTTTCGACGAAGTTGGGCCACCGCTCGGAGCAACGCTTGGCTGACGCCATACTCAACCGCGAGGGGCAGCCGTTTATGTTCGTGAGGTTCGAATACCTGGGCGCATGCTTCCAGGTAGCGAGACGCATCTACATCGAGAAGCCGCGGTGCAACGACGCGTGACGTCAAATCCCAAATTTGATCGGCGTCGAACAGCGAATCGCGTCCGCCAGCACCAGAGTATTGGACGCCCATCATGTCGCCCCAGACAACGCTGTCATCGGACAGGACAAGCCCAATGCTGAGCGACGATGCTGGATGCCGAATGAAAACGAAACCAGGCGTTATCGGTTCGCCGACATACAAAAAGCCGTCCTGCACCGCGCCGGACCGAATGGCGGCCTGATCGTCATAGAAAAACGCGCCATTGCCAGGCGCGACAAGAACGTCTTTGATCTGCACTTTATTCGCTCGATTCATCGGACGGCGTTGACGGTGGATGGAGTTCGATCGGCTGCTCGCCAACTATGCGCCACTTGCCGTTGAGTTCGCCAATATAATGTCCCGGACCCTGCGATCGCGTTTTCAGATGGCCGGCGCTTGCCTGAAGGAACCACCGCCACCGCGGCTAGCGAAAATGAGCACGTCGCCCAAAATCATGGCTCTTCAAATCCGCCTGGCCACGCAACTAGAAAGATCATCCGCAACGTTGTCGGCAACGTTCGTTATTGTTTCGGCCCATTTCGGGGGGTCGGGTAGCCGGGTGAACCAATACCACAGACGCTTCGAACAACTTCTCAGGATCTTTACGATTGCAGATCGCAGCAATGATGCGTTTCGCCTAAAGGTCCGGCAGCTCGCGAGCAACGCTCGCAGCTGGCGAAGGGCTTTCTGGTGCAACTCCGGCCGGCGAACCCGCGCTCGGTCCGCTCCTGAAAAGCCGGATTTTCGGGCCTCAATGGTCGCATGTTACGCACCCGAAGAACGTCGTAAACGTTTTGCGTAACTGGCTTGCGGCTTTCGGGCCGGAAATCTTGAAAACTAGCTTGCCGAGCGAATCCGGCGACCGAGAGAGTGGGAGAAAGCGGGAGATCTTTCTGCGTAACGATGACTGGTCCGCAAGGTATCGATGTTCGAGCTGCGCGGACGTGATGTCATATCCGGTACATCCTCTTGCGTGAGGCCTGCGACGTGGGCGGGATCCGGCTTCATCGGCATTTCCGAACTGCTGGAGCTCTCAATAGGGCGACGATCTTGTCGTTGGAGAGCGACACCTTGTCGGCTCGATGATCAAGCTTGGGCGGGGCATATGCCTCCGTCCAATCATGGTGGAGACCCTATTCTAAGTTTTTCAAGGACCAAGATGTCGTGATGCTTTCCGTTGTCGGAAAATGCCTCCTGAAGGCATCCGGCGACTGAAAATCCGCACCTCTTTTCCGCGAATGTCGCAACGTGAGGAATATCTTTAAATACAAGTGAAAAGATGCAGTGAAGATTAAGAATACCTGCTCGATTTAAGATGGTGTGCGCAAGAAGTGACCCTATTCCCATACGACGGAATGGCTCTTCAACATACAGAGACATTTCGGCTGTATGCCTAACGTCTTCCCTGACGCGAAACCGGGTGAGTGCCGTCCAGCCAACCACGGCACCCTTGTTCACACACGTGTAGGACTCAAATGCCGGGCGATCGAGTAGAAATTCTTCCATTTCTTTTCTACTCCAGGGGCGCGTTCCTTGCGTCGATTCCCTTGCACGACATGCGGCGTTATATATCTCTGTTACTCTGGTCAGGTCACCTATTAGCAACGGACGGACTTGATAGGACATTTGACGTCTTCCAATCATTGGATGGCGGTTGGTCTAGCTGTCTGAAGGTGGCGATTTCCAGAGCTCCGGGCAACCTACCAGAGTTCATAGCTAGTTTTGACAGATCTGACCGTGTCTGTTCGGCATGCACCGCCGGGCGCCTGATCCGCAGTCTGGGCAATAACGGTAGACGTTTGCAGGGTACAAGCACGCGTCCGTTTCCGGACCACGATAGGCAGACCTCGGTTGACACTGAGGCGCGTAGCACCGTGCACGCCTTAAACAAGAATGCTAGGAGGTTGACCAATGTTTCGACGTGCAGCTTATGCCGATGCCCATGACATGGTAAAGATCTACAATCAAGCGATGAAGCCCGGCGTCTTTGCCATCAGTCAAATCGCTCCTGACACTCACAGAGAACGCGTCGCCTGGCTACGCGAACATCAAGATCCGTATCCTGCGTTCGTCTATGAAATTGAGAATGGGACTGTGATCGGCTGGTGCTCGTTAAGTATATTTTCCGTACGCCCCGAATATACGGACATCGCCGAGATGTCACGCTACATTGATGAGAATCATCGAGGAAGGGGCCTTGGCAAGCTGATGCTTGCACATTTGGTTGAGAAGGCCAGCAATCTTGGATTCCGACTACTTGTGTCGCGCGCCTATGAAAGAAATATGCGAAGTATAAAAAGCGTTGATTCGTTCTTTCGACCCGTCGCGGTTCTACACGAAGCGGCATGCATTCATGGTGAATGGCACAACGACGTATGGCGCTGGAGGAAATTGCAACGACCGCAATCTGCATCCGCCTGAGCTATTCGCCAATGTTGGACTTTTCGGGGTTAGCTATTCTGTCGTTGCTCACCGGTTCGGCCCGGTTGAAGTAACGAGGGGGGGCGGCGTGGCCGATGATGGTAATTCAAAAGGACGAGAGAATGCGTATTAATACGGCCAAGGCTAGGTTGGCTATGGTCTCGGGCGATTTTCTGCCCGTGACGGTAGCCCTGCCTTAGGGGCTCAGGCCGTCGCGAGAGCACATCTCGATCGAGCAATCTCGCAAAAAAGTCTTCGTCCTCTTCGAGCGTATCGGCCATATATTGAGCGTGTAGGTGCGGAGTTGCGGTATCCCATCTGACGGCCCCAAGTCAAAGGACTCGAATTCCACGGAAGCAAGTCCTCGATCGGCGTGTCGGCGATGCGGGCGAGAACAGCGGCCAGCCAGGCCTGCGGATCAATGCCGTTGGGCTTGGCGGTGTTGATCAGCGTCGCCACGAAGGCGACGCGATCGGCACCACGATCGGAGCCTGCAAATAGCCAAGCCTTTCGCCTGAGCTATTCGCCAATGTTGGACTTTTCGGGGTTAGCTATTCTGTCGTTGCTCACCGGGCGAGAACAGCGGCCAGCCAGGCCTGCGGATCGATGCCGTTGGGCTTGGCGGTGTTGATCAGCGTCGCCACGAAGGCGGCGCGATCGGCACCACGATCGGAGCCTGCAAATAGCCAAGCCTTTCCCGCCGAGAGCAAAACCGACGCAGCGCGCGTTCGGCCGCGTTGGTGAGGCAAGATCCGGCCGTCGCCGAGGAAGGTCGTGAACCCTTCCCAGCGCTTCAGCATATAGGCGATTGTCTCGGCGACCGGAGAGTTTCGCGACAGTCTTGCCCGCTCTGCCCGCATCCAGACCTGCTTTCTGTCGCAGCCGGCAAGCGCCATGAGGAGATTGCGGTCGAGACGGCGCGCAGCACAAAAGTCGGCATTCTCGATCTGTGCATCATGGCAAGCTTGGCAGCCCTGCCGCGAGCCTCGAAACGATTCTGGCGGCGCGTGGTCGCTGGGGTTCGAGCAGCATGGCAAGCCATTCGCCGTACTCGAGGCCGCGCGCTTCGGATTGTGCGTCGAGCTCCTGGAAAGCGGTTGTCATACCATAAAGGCCGAGCTCTCGCGGTATGTCGATGGTCGGATTGATCAGCATGGGTTTGTCTCCTTAATGAAAGTAATCAGGGCCACGCAGATTAGCGGGATCGACAATGGCGGTCGGTTCGGTGAATGCCTTGCGGCCTTGTGATTCGCGACAAGCGAGGCAAAGCTCTTGCAGTTCAGGCAACCGATCTCGACAGCGCGGGCGCGGATACGGCTTCGGCCCGATTACGATCGATGTCGCGAAACAGGCGTACGATGCCCAGACATGTTCGAAAGCCCTGCTCGGGAAGTGGGCGGCTGGCGAGAATTGCGAAGATCAGGCATTCGGTCTGCGCCCGATCGACGTGGTCCCACGCCGAAAGCGCTCCGGTGTCCATTCGGCATAGCGCCGGTGGGCTGATCCGGATCGGTCCCATGGCGAGGACCTCCATGGCGGCCTTGGTGCACCGCGACTCCCTAGCCGCGGTGGAAGATCTCGATGGTGCGCGCCGTTGCTCTCAGATCGCTCTGCTGGCGAATGAGGCTGTGCGGCACGGAATAGAAGAACGTCTTGAACTCGACATCGCAATCCGTCGAGACACGGGCCAAACGTCATTCGGCAAACAGTAGTCTTCGCTCGGAAGGCTTGCGGAGTGCGGCACGCTCGACACTCTCGAACAGTTGCTGGCGACTGACGCTCAGCAATGGCGACATTGGCTTTAGTAAGCGAGAAGAAGGTCTGATTGCGCATCCGTCCCAGTATACATGATTTCGCGAAGCGGACGCCGATCTCGACTCTGGATTTGTCCTTCGTTCGCCGCGGCCGTGCCGGAAAAGCGCCGACGCCATGGTGGGATGCCACCATGCCGTAGCTGCTTCGTAGAAACTGGCGCCTGACTCCGGACTTCAGATTGTGGAGATCGATCCGCCGGGGAACGCCTCCGAAGAAACGAAACATCCGGAAATGCGAGCCGATCCAGTCCAGCGTTTGCGTCCAAGTCGCCTCCGCATAGATGAAGCTGGAGGCGCCGAGCACCGCCACGAAGACCTATGCCTCGCGGATCTCACGGGTCTTGCGATCAACAACCGGGAATTGTCAACGAAGACCTTGTCGCCGGCCGGATGCTCCCGGCGGCATCGTAAGCGAAAGTCGTTGCTCGAAACGGCAAAAAGAGTTCGCAGAAGCGACTGTAGCCATATCCTTCGGGATGCGACCCACGATACTCCTCCCGAGGATGAGCAAGGTGACGCCGGGCTTCTTGAGCTCGACGGCAAGATCAGCCCAGTTTGGTTCTGTGCGTCTTTCTCGTGCCCTCTTTGACGAAGTTGCGAGTGAAAAGTTTGTTTTTGAGCGCATCGTCGGTCAGTTCGCCCGGCAAGGGCCAGCTCAATCCAACCACCGCTGCGCGCTGCAGATTACCCTGCACCGTACTGCGCGCTATTCCCGTAGTGCTCAGTGCCGAAAACTGGCCGACTTTTGACTGGAATGGTCGCCGGCTTCACGTCGGAATCGGAAACGTAAGGTCCAGATGCGGCCGGTATCAGTCTTGCTGCGGGCCAGGATCGGCACGGTGGTGTCATCGCCAAGCAGGCGCTCGGCAGCGAGCATGCGTCTCGAACAGCGCCTGCACCGGCTTGCGCACAGCGGCCATTTGTTCTGTTTCCGCGGACGACAGGGTGGCCTGATCAAGGTGATCTGGCACGACGGCCAGGGTGCTTGCCTGTTCACGAAGAAACTCGAGCGCGGCTTCTGGCCATCGGCGGTCGACGGCACGGTGGTGATCACGCCTGCACAACTCGGCTACTTGCTCGAAGACATCGACAGGCGAATGCCGCAAAAACCTGGCGTCCAAGCTCGGCGGGATGAGCAAAACCGCTGGCATGGCGGAGCGGATGGATCATTCCTTCGCGCGATGACGAAGCGTAAGACCGTATGTCCGCCTCTGCCGATGAGGTGGCTCGCCCTACACTGCGCGTCCGAGGGTTGCTCGGACGGGCC
>SAJS01000028.1 GCA_004017535.1 Mesorhizobium sp. | reverse complement strand
TGAACCGCTTCGACGCAAAACAGAAGCGGACAAATGATGTGCTACCAAACCGGACAACTTGATTAGCTACCGACAGCAGTTGTGCCGGAAGGCTTGCAGGGCATTTTTCCGATCCCGAAAACATAAACCGGATCTCCCGTTCGTGACAAATGTAGGATCGGGCGGCTTTCGGTCGTCCTGCGGCATGCAACCAGACCCGTGGGGACCAAAATGAAACTCATGTTCAGCCGCAATCCCAATCCTCGCCTCGCGGTCGCGACGGCGCGCTATCTCAAGGCGGAGATCGCGTTCGAGTTCGCATCGCCGATGGCACCGGGGCAGGCCGAGCGCTACCAGGCGCTCAACCCCAATCTTACCTTGCCGATATTGGTGGGCGCGGGATGGAGCCTGTGGGAGACGGACGCCATCGCCTGCCGGCTTTCGCGCGATATGCGTTCGGATTTCTGGCGCGGCGGGGACGATGAGCCGGACATGATCCGCTGGATCAGCTGGGGCAAGGAACGCTTCGCCTTCGCCTGCGACATGGTGCATTTCGAGCGCGGCACCAAGCAGCGCTATAGGCTGGGTCCCATCGATGAGGCGCTGGTGCAGGAGGGGCTGAGGCAGTTCCATAGGGCCGCGGCTGTCCTCGATCCCGAGCTTGCCGCGCGGGAATGGCTGGTCGGCAATTCCATCTCCTATGCGGACTTCCGCATGGCGACGTTCCTGCCTTTCAATGATGTCGCCGGATTGCCGCTCGACGACTACCCGGCGATCCGCCGCTGGTATGGCCGGCTGGAGGCGATCGACGCCTGGCGCGACCCGTTCCAGGGGCTGGAAGCGCCGCCGCTGCCGCCGGTGAAGATCGAGGCGTGACCCAGCTTTTGCGCGATCCGGTTGCGCTAGGCGTCGGTCGCCTGGCCGCGATTCAGCGCATCGCGCAACGTCTGGATTTGCCGGTTCAAGGCCTGGAGTTCGGCCAATTTCATGCCTGACCGCTCGATCAGCGTCTCGTTCAGGCAATTGCACTGGACGAGCAAAGCCCGACCGCTGGGGGTCAGGTCGACCTGCACCAGGCGTTCGTCAGCCTGGCTGCGCTGGCGGGTGACAAGGCCAGCCTGCTCCATGCGCTTCACGAGCGGGGTAATGGTGCTCGATTCCAAAGCGAGGCGATGCGCGATGCTGCCCACCGACATGCCGTCAGCCTCCCCCAGCGCGTTGAGCACGAGATATTGCGGATAGGTGATCCCCATCTCGTCCAGCATTGGCTTGTACATGCGGTTGATCGCCATCGAGGTGGCATAGAGCGTGAAGCAGAGCTGATTGTCCAACGGGAGAGGCACGGCGCATTCCTTTTGCCGACTGAGCATCTGTCTGTACCACGCGAAATGATATCGCGATACAGATTTCCATGGACAGCGTTTCCGGTCTCCGTTACGAAGACTGTTATCGCGATATTATTTATCGCGGTATCAACCGAAGGAGAATGAGATGACCTCGCAGACCAAGACAGGCTCGGGCAGCGGCACGATCACCACCAAGGACGGAGCGCAGATTTTCTACAAACATTGGGGGACGGGCCAGCCGATCGTCTTCCACCATGGCTGGCCGCTGAGCAGTGACGACTGGGACACCCAGATGCTATTCTTCCAGGCACAAGGTTACCGCGTCATCGCCCATGACCGGCGCGGCCACGGCCGTTCCAGCCAGACGGACACCGGCAACGAGATGGACACCTATGCCGCCGACGTGGCGGCGCTCGCCGCGCATCTCGACCTCAAGGACGCCATCCATGTCGGTCATTCGACCGGCGGCGGCGAGGTTGCGCGCTACGTCGCACAATATGGCGGCGGCGGTCGCGTCGCCAAGGCCGTGCTGATCGGCGCGGTGCCGCCCATCATGGTGAAGACGCCTGCCAATCCCGGCGGTCTGCCGCTCGAGGTGTTCGATGGTTTCCGCGCGGCGCTGTCGGCCAACCGCGCCCAGTTCTTCCACGACGTTCCGGCCGGCCCGTTCTACGGCTTCAACCGTCCCGGCGCCCAGATTTCCGAAGGCGTCGTCGACAATTGGTGGCGCCAGGGAATGATGGGCGGCGCCAAGGCGCATTACGACTGCATCAAGGCCTTCTCGGAAACGGACTTCACCGAAGACCTGAAGAAGATCGACGTACCGGTGCTGGTCATGCATGGCGACGACGACCAGATCGTCCCGATCGCGGACTCCGCGCTGCTCTCGGTCAAGCTGCTCAAGAAGGGCGAGCTCAAGGTCTACAAGGGCTTCCCGCACGGCATGGCGACGACCCATGCGGATGTCATCAACGCGGACCTGCTGGCCTTCTTCAAGGCTTGAAGCAGGTCGCCAAACACGAAGCACCCGCCAGGCGGCGGGTGTTTCGATCTGCGGAGGCCGTTCGGGGTGCCGGGGAAATCAGGTCCTTCGCGCTTCCTTCATATTGGGCAGGAACACCGTCAACAGGCCGAGGAAGGGCAGGTAGGAACAGACCTGGAAGACGAAATCGATGCCCTTGATGTCGGCGATCACGCCGAGCACCGCGGCGGCGATACCGCCTATGCCGAAGGCGAAGCCGAAGAAGATGCCGGCGATCGTGCCGACCCTGCCCGGAACCAGTTCCTGCGCGAACACCACGATGTTGGAGAAGGCCGATGACAGGATCAGGCCGATCAGCACGGTGAGCACCATCGTCCATTCCAGATTGGCATAAGGCAGTGCCAGCGTGAAGGGCAGCACGCCGACAATCGAGAACCAGATCATCGCCTTCTGGCCATAACGGTCGCCGAACGGACCGCCAAGCAGGATGCCCAGCGCCGAGGCGCCGAGAAACAGGAATAGCATTACCTGGCTCGTCTGCACCGAGACGCCGAACTTATGGATGGAATAGAAGGTGTAGTAGCTGGAAAGCGATGCGATATAGGCGTTCTTGGTCAGCACCAGCAGCGTCAACACGGCGAGCGCGCCCATCACCTTTTTGCGCGGAAAGGGCGAAACATGGGCAACCTGCTTGCGGGTGGCCTGCGAGGCGCGCATGCGGCTGTACCAGCCGCCGACCTGCCACAGCACGAAGATGCCGATCAGCGAGCCGACAGCGAACCAGGAGATGCTGGTCTGGCCGAAGGGCACCACGATGAAGGCGGCGAGCAGCGGGCCCATCGATTGGCCGAAATTGCCGCCGACCTGGAACAGCGACTGCGCAAGGCCGAAGCGGCCGCCCGAGGCGAAGCGGGCGATGCGCGAGGATTCCGGATGGAAGATCGCCGAGCCGATACCGATCAGCGAGGCGCCGACCAGAAGCAGCACATAGTGGCCGGCATAGGCCAGCACGATCAGGCCGACCAGCGACGAAGCCATGCCCCAAGGCAAGGAATAAGGCATGGGCCGCTTGTCGGTGATCATGCCGATCACCGGCTGCAGCAGCGAGGCCGTGACCTGGAAGGTGAAGGTCAGAAGGCCGATCTGCCAGAAATCGAGACCGTAATTCTCTTTGAGGAGCGGATAGATCGCCGGCAGCAGTGACTGCATGATGTCATTGATGCCGTGGCAGAAGCTCACTGAAAGGATGACAGCAAAGACCGTCGCTTGCGCCGAGGTGCTGCTTGCCGTCGCCGGCGTGGCGACGGATGTGGCGGTCGTATCAGTCAAGGCAATGCTCCGTAGTCTTTCTGGCGGCGAACCGCAGCAGTCTCATGGGATAGGACGCTTGCCTTATAATCGGCTTGAATGGCGACTTCTTTCGTGGTTTGGTCCAATAGTTTCGCAAGTGGGCCACATCCGATGCCGCATGGCCGGGAAGTCTTCAGGGGCGACGCCGCCGAGTTGGGCCGGCTGCATGAAAGCCGCTGGCAGTGGCTGGAGGAGGCCGTCGGGCCGGCGGTGGCGCTGCCGACCGAATATCCGGACGGCTATCACGTGCCGCAACACCGCCACAGCCGTAGCCAGCTTTTGCATGCCCTGGTGGGGGTGGTGCTGGTGACGACGAAGCACGGGCGCTGGATGGTCCCGCCCGACCATGCGATGTGGATACCGGTCGGCACCGAGCATTCGGTCGAGATGCTGGGCGACGTGTCGATGCGCTCGGTCTATGTGATGCCTGATGCCATTGCCGGCCTGCCGGAGGGATTGCGCGTCGTCGGCATCACCGAGCTGATGCACAGCCTGATCGTTGAATCGGAGAAATTGCCGCAAGGCGGCGAACTCGAAGGGCGGGCAGCGCTCGTCATGGGACTGCTGCTGCACGAAATCCCGAACCTGCCGGAACGCCCGCTTGGGTTGCCTTTCCCGTCCGATCCGAAGCTCGCGGCGCTTTGCAGGCGCTTCGTGGCGGCTCCTTCGCCGCACGCCACGATCGACGAATGGGCGGACGCAGCCGGCATGAGCCGCCGCACCTTCACCCGCGCTTTCCAGCGCCAGACCGGGCTGTCGCTTTCGACCTGGCGCCAGCAGGCCTGCCTGTTCGCCGCGCTGCCAAGGCTCGCCGATGGCGAGCCGATCACCAGGGTGGCGCTCGATCTCGGCTATGACAGCGTGCCGGCCTTCACCACCATGTTCAAGCGAATGCTCGGCGCTTCGCCGCGCGGCTATATGCGCGGCGCGCGCGATGCCGGTGAAAACCCGCGCCGCACAGGCGGCCCGCTTGCTGCGTGAGACGGCGCCGCGGCATCGGGCCGATGCGTCGCATCTCCGAGTTCCATCCTTCTGGTTGCAAATTGCAATCAGATATGATCCTTTGGGGGGACGCGAAATCGGAGGAACGCTATGGCGACGATCGTCTATGCCATGCTGATATCGCTCGATGGCTACATCGCCGGCCCGAGCGGAGACATCGACCTGCCGGTCCCCGAAGAGGAACTTCATCAGCATTTCAACGACGAGATGCGGCGGACGTCGATCGCGCTCTGCGGACGCCGGATGTATGAGACCATGCGCTTCTGGGACAGCCCGGAGCGTGAGATCGCGGCCGAGGAGGTCGAGCGGAATTTTGCCCACGCCTGGCGTGCAACGCCGAAGATCGTGTTTTCGACCACCCTTCAGGAAGTCGGGCCGAATGCCCGTCTGGTGAAAGGTGATGTCGAGGGGGTGGCTAGGTCGCTCAGAGCGGACACGGACGGCGAGATTTCCGTCTCCGGCGCCGAGTTGTCCTCCCATCTTGCACGCGCGGGCCTGATCGACGAATACCGGCTCTACATGCATCCGGTCGTGCTCGGCGGCGGCAAGCCGTATTTCCAGTCCGGCCTGTCGCTGGCGTTGAAGCCGCTCGGCACGGAGCAGCTTGCGCAAGGCGTGACGCTGCTGCGTTACGCGCCTATCGAAATCGACTAGAGCAATTCCAGGAAAAGTGTGAGCGGTTTTCCGTCCGGAATTGCGCAAAAACAAAGGGATAGAGCGGTTTGCCGTTTCCGTGAAACGGTGAAACGATCTAGTCGAACAGGCTCGAGACCGACTCTTCCGTCGCCGTGCGCGAGATCGCCTCGCCCATCAGGTCGGCGATCGAGATGACGCGGATGTTCGGTGCATCGAGCACGCCCTGCGTCGGCTGGATGGAATCGGTGATCACCAGTTCCTGCAGTTTCGAACCGGCGATACGGGCGACGGCGCCGCCCGACAGCACGCCATGGGTGATGTAGGCGGTGACGGACGTCGCGCCGTTGGCGAGCAGCGCGTCGGCCGCGTTGCAAAGCGTGCCGCCGGAATCGACGATGTCGTCGATCAGCAGGCAATCCTTGCCGGCGACCGCGCCGATGATGTTCATGACTTCCGATTCACCGGGGCGCTCGCGGCGCTTGTCGACGATGGCCAACTGCGCGTCGAAACGCTTGGCCAGAGCGCGCGCCCGAACCACGCCGCCAATGTCGGGCGACACGACGACGACATTGCCGAGCTGCTTGTACTTGGCCTTCACGTCGCGGGCCATCACCGGCACCGAGAACAGATTGTCGGTCGGGATGTCGAAGAAGCCCTGGATCTGGCCGGCATGCAGGTCGAGCGTCAGCACGCGGTCGGCGCCGGCGCGGGTGATCATATTGGCGACCAGCTTGGCCGAGATCGGCGTGCGGCCGGAGGCGCGGCGGTCCTGCCTTGCATAGCCGAAATAGGGGATGACCGCCGTGATGCGCCGGGCCGAGGAGCGCATGAAAGCGTCCATCATGATGAGCAGTTCCATCAGATGGTCGTTGGTCGGATAAGAGGTGGACTGCAGGATGAAGACATCCTCGCCGCGCACGTTTTCCTGGATCTCGACGAAGATTTCCTGGTCGGCGAAGCGCCTGACGCTGGCCTTCCCTAGCGGGATGTTGAGATAGCGAGCGACCGCTTCGGCCAGCACCCGGTTGGAATTGCCCGCGAAAAGCTTCATGCACCGTTCCTGGTGAAGGATGGAAAGACCCGAGAGACTCTCAACGAGCCTTTTAAGCGGGCTTTTAGCGGCCCGCGCCGGTATTGCAAGCCTCGTTATCGGGAATCCCCTCGGCGACTGCAACAAACAAGCAAAACATCGCAAGCCGGCAACAGTTCGGCCGGCTACCGTATGTCAACCGGCGCCGCCGCTGCCGAGCCACGCGGCGAACTGGTCAATCGTCTGGTCGGCGATGGCCTGCATGGTCGCGGGCGCCACCGTCGGCCAGCCCTCGCCGCTGCCGACCGTGGGCGCCTTCTGCTGGCCGTTGATGCGATGCAGGCGGTTCCCCGAGGGGTCGTAAATGTCCCAGACATAGATGACGGTGGTGTCCTTGCCCTCGGACATCGTTGAGAAATAGCCTTTCAGCACGTGCGTCGCCGTCTGGTCGGTGCTGCCGACAAGCGTCAAGCCGCGTTGCTTGGCGCGGGTCTGCAGTTCCGCCGTCAACGGTGCCGCCGCGTCAACCGATGCGCCGACGATCGGCGCCACCTGCAGCCGCGTCTTCGCGAGAGCTGCGGTCTGGGCCGGTGTCCTGGATGTCGCGGGCGAGGCTGCGGTGGAAGGCGCGGGAGAAGGGGCAGGCGCGGTCGTGGTCGGGGTTGTGGCCGTCGTCGATGTGCTCAGCGGGGCGGCCGAGGACTGGGCTGAGCTCGCCGGCGGAGTGATGGCCGAAGGTTCGAGCACGTCCTTGGCGTTGGTGCAGGCGCCGAGCGCCAGCGCCGCAAGCAATGACACGGTCGTCATCCGCGATCGTCTCATTTGCTTGAAAACTCCCTACTGGCGAACGCCCCCGCGTGAACCAACCATTATGGATTCACTGCACGATCAAGTCGAGATCATGGCGCGACAGCGGCTTCGGCGCCGATTCCGTGGTGAGGTAGGTGCGGCCGAGCGTCATGGCCGTCTCGGTCTCGGAGTCCATGATGATCATATGCGCGAACAGCGTCATATTGGGCGCGATCGGTTCCGGGTTGCCCTGGTAGAACATCGGCATGTCCATCCAGGACGGCGTGAAGCGGGCGCCGACCGAGTAGCCGCAGGCGTTCAGCCGGTGCTTGGTCAGATTGTGCGCCTCGAGCGTGCGGGCATGCGCGTCGAAGACATCGCCGAAGGTGTTGCCCGGCGTCATCGCCTTTTCGACAGCGAGCAGCGCGGCTCGGGAAGCGTCGAACAGTTCCTGATGGCGCTTCGACACCTTGCCCGTCAAAATGGTGCGCATCATGGGGGCATGATAGTGGTGGAACACACCGGCCCATTCGAGCGTCAGCTGGTCGTTCTTGGTGAGCTTGCGGCGGCCGGCCTTGTAACGGCAGAGCAGGGCATCGGAACCTGAACCGATGATGTATTCGTTGGCGGGATAGTCGCCGCCGCCGGCAAAGACCGCCCCCTGCATGGCGGCGAGGATGAGCCCTTCGTCACCGCCCTGCTTGATCAGGGGCAGGGCGGCATCGAGCGCGTCGTCGGAAAGATTAGCGGCCTTTTCCGCCTTGGCGATCTCGGCCGGGCTCTTGAACAGGCGCAGCCGGCCGACGATGCCGGAAGCATCGGCGATCTGGCCGAAGGTCTGCAACTGCTCGTCGAGGCGCCGGCCGTTATAGGCTGTCAGGCCATGGGTGTCGTATTCGACGCCGATGCGGGCGCCGAGCAGATCGAGGTCGTTGAGCAGGTTGCGCAGGTCGATCGCCGGGTTGGCGCCCTGACGATCGGTCCACAGCACGATGTTCTCGATGGTCGAGGTATGGCGCGCTTGCCTCAGATCAGCCGAGCGGGTGAGCAGCACCATCGATCCGTCGGCCTTCACCACCAGGCACTGGAAGAAGCAGAAGCCGAACGTGTCGTAGCCGGTCAGCCAGTACATGCTCTCCTGCGCGAACAACAGCACGGCGTCGAGCTTCTTTTCGGCCATCTCGATCAGCAGCCGGTCACGCCGCGCGTCGAATTCCGAACGTTCGAAATGCAGCGCCATTACTCTTTCTCCAGAACGATTGCCGAAACCTGGCGCCCGTAATCCGCTTCCTTGCGGTGGGTGGTGCGCCGGTAGGAATAGAAAAGGTCTTCTTCCGCGTAGGTGCAGCGGCCAAGCCCCTCGGCTGTTACGCCGGCGTTGCGCAGCCGGTCGACCGTATATTGGTTGAGGTCGAACATCGAGTGGCCGACAGTCCTGGATGGCCTGAAATAGCGTTCATTGCCGGGCTCGGCCTCGACGAAGCGGGCGACGAATTCCGGCCCGACCTCATAATTGTCGGGGCCGATCGACGGGCCAAGCACGGCGACGATGCGCTCGCGGCGGGCGCCGAGGCCTTCCATCGCCGCGACGGTGTTCTCGAGCACGCCGGTGAAGGCGCCCTTCCAGCCGGCATGGGCGGCGCCGACGACGCGCGCCTCGGCATCGGCGAACAACACCGGCCCGCAATCGGCGGTCGAAGCGCCAATGGCGATGCCCGGACGGTCGGTGACGATGGCGTCGGCTTTCGGGCGAGGGCCGGCGAAGGGTTCCCTGGCGACAACGACATCCGGCGAGTGGATCTGGTGCGCGGTCAGCAGATGGTCCGCGGGCACACCCATCCAGTCGGCGACGCGCCGCCGGTTCTCGGCGACCAATGTCTGGTCGTCGCTGGAGCCCGTGCCAATGTTGAGGCCCCGATAGATGCCATCGGAGACGCCGCCGATGCGGGTGAAGTAGCCGTGGCGCATGCCTTGCGCCTTTTCAAGCAGCGGCGAGCGTACTGGATCGGGTCTGGTCTGATTCAGCATGGTTGGGTTTGTCGTCCGTGCAAGGCGGGTTCGTCAAGGCGAAGTTCGGAGACGAGCGGGCCAGCCGCCGAAGCCGCTCGCCGATATCACGCGGCTTTTGCCGCCGGCAGGACCTTCATCACCTTGAACAGATCGCCCATCGCGTCGGGGCCGGCCAGGCGTTCGACCGCGTCAGAAATGACCTGCCGTGTTTCGGCGTCGGCATCGGCGCCAAGCGTTCCGGCACGTTCGAGCAGGCCCATGCCGAGCAGGAATTCGCCCTGTGTCGACAATTGCACATCGAGACCGTGTGCGCGCGCGATGTCGGCAAGAGCGGCGAAATCGACATGGGCGGTGAGGTCGGCTTCGCCCGGATTGGCCAAAACGTCCTCGCGCTCGTGCCGGCGCAGCGCCTGGAAAGTGTCGCCGATCCCCCGCTGCAAATGGCCGTAGTCGATGAAGAGGCCGGCGCCGCCCCGGCCGGCTATGCGTTCGGCGACCTGCGCCATCAGCGCCGAACGGGCAGGCGCCACTTCGACGATAGCGCCTTGCGGCGCATTGGCAGCATCTGGTGGCAGCAGCGCCGGGTCGACAGACCCCGCGCCGGCGAAGAATCGCAGTTCGTCGGCGGCGTCGAGGCCGACCACGCGCTCGCGCCAGCCCGCGCCGACATAGACGAACTGCCGGATCGGCACCGCATCGAACAATTCGTTGCAGACGATGAAGAGCGGCTGCGGCGGCAGCGTGTCGAGGCTCTGGTGCCAGGCAAGCGCAACGTTCTGACCGGCGAGCATCTGTTTCTGGATCTCGGCCAGGCGCGGGCTGGTCTCGATCATGGCGAAGGAGGCTTCGGCCACCAGCGCCGGGTCGAGCCGCGACCAGGTCCGCAGCATATCCTTCATCAGGGTGCCGCGGCCGGGACCGATCTCGGCAAAGGTCGCGGGCAGGGGCCGACCGGCACCTTGCCAAGCCTGGTAGAGCCAGACGGCGACGAGCTCGCCGAACATCTGGCTGATCTCGGGCGCGGTGATGAAGTCGCCGGCGGCGCCAAAGGGCTCGCGCGTCGTGTAATAACCCTCCTCGGGATCGAACAGGCAGAGCGCCATATATTCGCTGACCGGGATCGGCCCCGCCGCGCCGATCAGGCCTTTGATGCGTTCCTTCAGCCGGGTCATGCCGCCCGCGGCTGTGGCGCCGGCTTTGCCGTGACCATGGCCCAGATGCCGGCGAGAACCATCGGGGTAGACAGGATCATGCCCATGGTCAGCCAGTTGGTGCCGAGCAGATAGCCGAGCTGCTGGTCGGGCTCGCGGAAGAACTCGACGAAAATGCGCGACAGACCGTAGCCGCAGATGAAGGCGCCGCCGACGAAGCGCGGCGTCTTCAGTTTCAGGCGCGAATGGGTGAGGAAGCGCAGCACCAGGAACAGCACCAGGCCCTCGAGCAAGGCCTCGTAGAGCTGGCTTGGGTGGCGGGTGAACGGGCCGCCATTGGGGAATTCGATCGCCCAGGGCACGTCCGAGGGCCGGCCCCAAAGCTCCGAATTGATGAAGTTGGCGACCCGCACAAGGCCGAGACCGACAGGCACGCCTGCCGACACCACATCGAACAATGTCCAAGTGGGGATCCGGCGCTTGAGCGAAAACAGCGTCATGCCAAGGATGACGCCAAGCAGGCCGCCATGGAACGACATGCCGCCCTGCCAGACGGCGAAAATGTCGAGCGGATGCGCGATGTAGCGCGGCAGGTCGTAGAAGAGCACATAGCCGGTGCGCCCGCCGAGCACCACGCCGATCGCCGCCCAGACGATGAAGTCGTCGAGGTCCTCGGGCTTCATCGGCAGGTGTCCGTCGGGCCAGAGACGGGCGTTGGTGACGAGGCCCTTGGCATACCACCAGGCAAAGAGGATGCCGACGATATAGCCGACACCATACCAGTGCACAGCCAGCGGCCCGATATTGACGATAACCGGATCGATGTTGGGGAAGGGCAGGGAGGCCAGCGGCAAGAGGAAATATTCGCTCAACAGGGTCTCCAGGGCGCGGTCATGTTCGGGCGCGGACCATGCGGCAGGGTTTCGGCGGGGTCAAGGCAAGGTGGTGACTGCCTTGATTGCTACAGATAGCGGTTTTCAAACCGGCGGTTTGCCGGCGACAATTTGCTTTAGAGCGTCGTTGATCCTGTCCTGCCAGCCGGGGCCATCTTCTTGGAAGTGGTCCAGTACAGCTCGATCGATTCTGATCGAAACAAGCTCTCTGACGTTTGGTGCGCTGGCTGGCTCGCGAATCGGGGCCGCTGGTTTCTTGACCGGTTTGAAGGCGGCTTCTGCGGCAGCCATCGGATTTGTCGGTCGGCGCGGGGGCGTTGCCATTGATTGACCCTGATTGAGGAGTGCTAATGCAATGCAGCACACTAAGCGATTTGGCGCCTTCACGTACAGCCTGGGGCGAACTTGAGGGCTGCGCAGAAGCACTGCTGCGCCATAGCAACGCACGGGACGCATCGACCCTTAACGTTCTTGCATTTCGCGCCGCGCGCCACTACGTCAAAACGACAAAGCGAGGATCTGCCAATGGCGACCGGACCGAACCGCATTCTCGACGAATTCGCAAAGATCATGACCGACGCGGCGGGCGCCGCGCAGGGCGTCCGGCGCGAAGTGGAGACGGCGTTCCGGGCGCAGGCCGAGCGCATGCTGAATTCGATGGATGTGGTGCAGCGCGAAGAATTCGAGGCTGTCCGCGAGATGGCGGTCAAGGCGCGGGAAGACAACATCCAACTGGCGACGCGCGTCGAGGCGCTCGAGGCCAGGCTCGCCGAACTGACCGGACAGGCCGCACCTGCGGGTGCGGCGAAGCCCCGCGCAAAAAAATAATCGTTAAACTTTTCCACATAGCGCGATCCGAAAAATCGCTTTGCCGTGAATCGCTTACCGGCATTGCATGAATCTTTGTGACAGCCACCTTTCCACATGCGGATGATGCGGTGCGAAAAATTGGGCTGTTCACGCGACTCCCGATCAATAGACTGAATTTGTTGCATGATTCGAAGCAGGGTCATGCGCCGGGCGGTGGGGTCCGGTTGGGTCTTTGCGTTGGAAAGTCCTGACCGTCCGAGTTCTAGACAAGATTGTTCGTCGTGTGTGCCCCGCGGAGCGTGTGGCGCTCCCCTGAACACAGGAAGCATTCATGGAACTCCTCGAACTCGAATTCTCCCGCGAAATCCACCCGGTGGACGTCATCGAGCAGGTGGCCCACAACAATGACTGGTCCTTCGAACGAGCTGGCGACGACGAGATTTCGATTTCGGTGGCCGGCAGCTGGACCGACTATCACGTCTCCTTTTCCTGGATGGAGGATTTCGAGGCGCTGCATCTGGCCTGCGCTTTCGACATCAAGGTGCCGGAGACGCGCGCGCTAGAAGTGATGCGGCTGTTGTCGCTGATCAACGAGCAGATGCTGTTCGGGCATTTCGATCTGTGGGAGCAGGAAGGCGCGATCATGTTCCGGCAATCGCTGCTGCTTGCCGGCGGGGTCGAGCCGTCGAGCCAGCAGGTCGAGGTGCTTCTATCGTCAGCGCTCGAAGCTTGCGAATGCTATTTCCAGGCCTTCCAGTTCGTCGTCTGGTCGGGTACATCGGCCAAGGACGCGCTCTCCAGCGTGCTCTTCGAGACCCACGGAAACGCCTGAACCAAGCCGATATCGCCGATGAGTTCCAGCAGCGAGCGCAAGCCCGAGATCAGCTTTGCCGATTTCGACCGTGTCGATATCCGTGCCGGGACGATCGTCGAGGCCGAGCCATTTCCGGAAGCGCGCAAGCCGGCGATCAAGCTGAAGATCGATTTCGGCCCGGCGATCGGTGTGAAGAAGTCGTCGGCGCAGATCACCAAATACTACGTGCCGGAGACGCTTGTAGGCAGGCAGGTCTTCGCGGTGGTCAATTTCCCGCCGCGCCAGATCGGCCCGTTCATGTCGGAGGTCCTGACGCTCGGCTTTCCCGATGAAGAGGGCGCGGTGGTGCTCGGCGCCATCGAGCGCAAGGTGCCGGATGGCGGGCGCCTATTCTAGGATGCGCCGATATTCAGGTGAGGCCGGCTTGCGAATGGCGGTCTCCTGCGCTTCCGGTGCTCACGTACTTCAAGTACGCTCCGCGCCGGCTCTCGGAGCCCACCATTCTCAGTTCGGCCTGACCTGAATCTCGGCGCATCCTAATCGCCACGTTGTATCAGGCTGCCAGTTTACGCGTCCTGCCCTGCGCTTCGTCGACCGCGTCGAGGAACATTTCGGCGCAGGCCTTCCAGCTGTAGCGCATGGCGCGCTGGCGCGCTTCGGCGCGATCGACCTCAAGCGCCTTCATCGCCGCCGCGCCCAGGTCGTTCGACACGGCTCCGCCGACGCCATCGCCGACAATGTCGATCGGTCCGGTCACCGGATAGGCGGCCACCGGCGTTCCGCTGGCCAGCGCCTCGATGATGACGTTGCCGAAGGTGTCGGTGCGGCTCGGGAACACGAACACATCGGCCGAGGCGTAGATCTCGGCCAGCTCGTCGTTCGGGCGATGGCCGAGGAAATGCGCGTCGGGATAGCGCGCCTTGAGTTTTGCCAGTTCCGGCCCTTCGCCGACGATCACCTTGCTGCCGGGCAGGTCGAGATCGAGGAAGGCGGTCAGGTTCTTTTCGATCGCGACGCGGCCGACGCACAGGAAGACCGGGCGCGGAAATCCGGTTTCCTTGCGCTTGTCGGGCCGGAAATGGTTGGTGTCGACGCCGCGCGTCCAGGGCCTCAGCTTGTTGAAGCCGCGCGCCGCGAGATCGTCCGTCAGCGATTGCGTGGCGACAAGCGTGCCCTGTCCGGAATTGTGGAAGTCGCGTAGCCAGTTGTAAGCCCAGCTTTCCGGCACTGGCAGGCGGGCGCTGAGATATTCGGGAAAGCGCGTGTGGTAGCTGGTGGTGAAGGGGCGGCCGGCCTTGCGGCAATAGCGGCGCGCCATGATGCCGAGCGGACCCTCGGTGACGATGTGGATGTGGTCGGCCCTGGCGGCCTCGATCCGGCGCGCGACATGACCCGGCGTCGTCAGCGCGAGCCGGATGTCGGGATAGGTCGGCATTGGCAAGGTGCGAAAGAGGTTCGGCGTCAGGAAGTCGAGCTCGACGTCGAAGGGCTTCAGCGCCTCGGTGAGGCGTTCGAGCGTGTGCACCACGCCATTGACCTGCGGCCGCCAAGCGTCGGTGACCATCAGGATGCGCATGGCGATCCCGCTGCGTATGACGGTCCATCGCCGCGATAACTCCTGGACGCGCCGGCACTGTGCCGGAACGGCAGCCAGGCGGCAGCTCGCGCCTCGCTCCAGTACATCCGGGCAGGGGCGAAGCGGGGCGGCAGAGCCGAATCAACAAGGGTCGCGCGCTTCATGCGCGCTCTTCACCATGATTTCATGACGGGCGGATGAAGCTGTTTTCGATTGAGCCTGATCTTGTCCGAAACGAAGGTCGGTTCGGGATCATGCTCTGGCTAGGCGGGCACCTTGATGACGGCGCGCAGGCCGCCGAGCGGACTGTCCTCGAGGCTGATGTCTCCGCCGTGGCTGCGGGCGATGTCGCGAGCGATTGACAGGCCAAGTCCGGTGCCGCTGGCATCCAGGTTGCGCGCCTCGTCCAGCCGCAGGAATGGCTTGAACACTTCTTCACGCTTGTCGGGCGCGATACCCGGCCCATTGTCGTCAATGGTGACGGTGAGCGAGCCACGGCCGTGGTTGGCGTGGACCTCGACGGCCTTGGCATAGCGGAAAGCATTGCCGATGACGTTCGAAAGCAAACGGGCAAAGGCGTTCGGCCGCACATGCACGGCCGGATCGCCGGTCAGCGTCGTCGTGAGCTTGCAGCCACGCAATTGCGCTTCCTCGCCGAGCTTCTGGAAATAGGCGTTGAGGTCGAAACGGCCGGTATCCTCCGCGGCCTCGCCACGAGCAAAGGAGAGATAGCCTTCCAGCATCGACTGCATGTCATCGATATCCTGGTTGAGCGCGGCCTTGGTCTCGGCTTTGCCGCCGGCCAGCGCCAGCTGCAGCTTGAAGCGGGTGAGGATCGTCCTGAGGTCGTGGCTGACGCCGGTCAGCATGGCGGTGCGCTGCTCGATCTGCCGCTCGATACGCTCACGCATCTGGATGAAGGCGAAGCCGGCGCGGCGAACCTCCTCGGCGCCGCGCGGGCGGAAATCGCGCGGCATCGGCCGGCCCTTGCCGAAACTTTCGGCAGCCTCGGCAAGCGTCAGGATCGGCCTGATCTGATTGCGCAGGAAGGGAATGGCGATCATCAGCAGAACCAGCGAGGTGCCGACCATCCAGATCAGGAAGATATGCGTATTCGAGGCATAAGCCTGGCTGCGCCGCACGAAGACGCGCAGCACCTTGCCTTCGAGTTGGACGCGGACCTCGACGACGTTCGAGTTGCCGACTGTGTCGATCCAAAACGGACGGTTGATCTGTCTCGTGATCTCCGACGACAGCGCCTCGTCGAGGATCGAGAAGAACGGCTTCGGGCCAGGCGGCGGCAACGGATCTGGCGGCAGCAGATCCACTTTCAACTGCATGCGGTCCTGGGCAATGCGGATGATGTTGGCGTAGTCGGCGTCGTGCGGATAGGTCTCCATCATGTCGATGACGGCCGCAATGTCCGAGATCGTCGCCTGCGACAGGCGCTGGGTGACCGTCTGCCAGTGGCGTTCCATGAAGACGAAGGCGATCACCGACTGCAATAGGATCATCGGCGCGATGACGATGATCAGCGAGCGCGCGTAGAGCCGCTTCGGCATGTAGAGCGCGATCAGGCGCCAGAACCGGTTCCAGGCGCGCGGCATCGCCCTCAGCGTCCGTAGCGCGAGATCGCCGGGGCCGCTCCCTTTCGGCTGTTCCAGTTGCGTGGTCGCCATTCGCCCTTCCGCTCGTCGATGGCCTGTTCAGCAAAGGGCCTTCGAGGGTAATTTATTCGACGCTGAGCCGATACCCAATTCCGCGCACCGTCTGCAGCCACACCGGATTGGACGGATCGCGCTCGATCTTGCGGCGCAACCGGTTGATCTGCACGTCGATGGTGCGCTCGCCGACATCCGATTCGTCGCCCACCAACTCATGGCGCGGTATGGTCTCGCCCGCCCGCGCGGCGAAGATCGCGAGGATCTCCTGCTCGCGGTCGGTCAGCTTAAGCGCCTCGCCGCCGCGCTTCAATTCGCGCTTGGCGATCTGGAACGTGTAGGGCCCGAACACCAGCTGTTCCACCTTCGGTGTCGCGGCCGGGCCGCCACGGCGCAGAATGTTGTTGATGCGCAGGATCAGCTCGCGCGGATCGAACGGTTTCGGCAGGTAATCATCGGCGCCGGCTTCCAGCCCGCTGATGCGGCTGTCGGTCTCGGACAGCGCCGTCAGCATCAGGATCGGCACGTTCTTCTCGGCCCGCAGCGCCTTGGTGAGATCGACGCCGGTTTCGCCCGGCATCATGACATCGAGCACCAGAAGGTCGAAGTCGAGGCCGGCGAGCTTGCGCCTGGCTTCGCCGGAATTGCCGGCGACAGTGACGCGAAAGCCATTCTCGGACAGATACTGCTTGAGCAGGTTGCGGATACGCGTGTCGTCATCGACGACCAGAAGATGCGGCGCGTCATCGTCGGGCGCGGCCGGATGATCGACCTTCTCAATGGTCTCCATGGTTCTTCCCCGATGTTTGCGCAGGCACAATGTCGATCTGCGCTCTTAGTTCCGGATTGACCATCGCTTCCAGGAATCGCTCGATCGTGGCGCGTTCGGTGGCTCCGGAATCCTCCAATGCCGCACGGATGCGGCGCGACTGTGGCCGCGCCAGCGCCAAGGCCAGCGCGCGGCCCTTGGCGGTCGGGTAGAGCTCGCGCTGCCGGCGATCGCGCGGCCCCTGCACCTGGACGATATGGTCTGTGTCGATCAACTGCTTCAAGACCCGCGCAAGGCTCTGCTTGGTGATCTTCAGCACATCGAGCAGTTCGGCGACGGTGAGGCCCGGCCTGCGGTTGACGAAGTGTAGCACTCGGTGATGGGCGCGGCCAAAGCCATAGTCGGCGAGGATCTGGTCCGGGTCGGAGGTGAAATCGCGATAGGCGAAGAAGAACAGTTCGATGATGGCGAAGTCGATGCCGTCCTCATCGGCGATCGCCGTCCTGATCGGTTTTCCGGCTGCGGGGCTCGTCATCATTTCTCCATGCGAGGCGGGAATTATGTCAGTACTATTGACGTAATTCCCGGGCAATGATAATTTTTGACAAGCTTTTCGGCGGATTGCGAACGAAAAGGCAAGCGGAAGCCGTTTTTCCGGACTTTCCTGAGTTTGCCACGAATTGAATATCCGCCTACGCTTTCAAGCACTGGCCAGCGTTTCGGATCCTGCGATGGGGCTGGCACGAAGGCTATAAAAAACACAACGATTTGCGGGCACCCGCCCGCGGGAGGTTTCCATGGCATCCGTTCCCTTCGATCAACTGGACGGCTTCATCTGGATGAACGGCGAGTTCGTCAAATGGGCCGACGCCAAGATCCATGTGCTGACCCATGGCCTGCACTATGCCAGCGCCGTCTTCGAGGGCGAGCGCGCCTATGGCGGCCAGATCTTCAAGCTGACCGAGCACAATGAGCGTCTGCATGAATCGGCACGCCTGCTCGGCTTCAAGATTCCCTATCCGGTCGCCGAGATCGACGAGGCCTGCCGGACGCTTTTGAAGAAACAGGGTTTTCAGGACGCCTATGTGCGTCCGATCGCTTGGCGCGGCAGCGAGCAGATGGGCGTCTCGGCGCAGAACAACCGCATCAATTGCGCCATCGCCATCTGGCAGTGGCCGAGCTATTTCGACCCTGCGCAGAAGCTCAAGGGCATCCGCCTCGATATCGCCGAATGGCGCCGGCCAGATCCGCGCACCGCGCCGTCGAAGTCCAAGGCCGCCGGCCTCTACATGATCTGCACGCTGTCCAAACATTCCGCCGAGGCCAAGGGCTATGCAGACGCCATGATGCTCGACTGGCGCGGCCAGGTGGCGGAAGCCACCGGCGCCAATATCTTCTTCGTCAAGGACGGCAAGATCCATACGCCGACGCCCGACTGCTTCCTCGACGGCATCACCCGCCGCACGGTGATCGGCCTGGCCAAGGACCGTGGTTTCGAAGTGATCGAGCGCGCCATCATGCCGGAAGAGCTCGAAGGTTTCGAGCAATGCTTCCTGACCGGTACCGCGGCCGAGGTGACACCGGTTTCGGAGATCGGTCCATACCGATTCGAGGTTGGCGAAATCGCCAAGACCTTGATGAATGACTATTCTGCTGCAGTGCAACCAAAACATGCGATCGCCGCAGAATAGCGATAGTCACAGCTTTTTTGTGCAATATGGGCGGTTTTCGGGCCGCCCTTTTTATTTAAGCTTTCATACATTTGACTTTCGAACGGTTCGGCGTCTCATGATGGTGTCGGCCCTTGGAGGCAGGCGGCTATGGAGGGACAAGTTACATGGACAGCAACACGATTATTCCAGATCGTTGTACAGGTAATTGCCGGCATTATCGGCGGCCAGGCGGTCGGTGCGGCGCTGAAGCAGGCGGCGATGGGCCAGCTTACCAAGATCCTCGGCGGCGCGATCGGCGGCGTCGGCGGTGCGGCCATCCTCGGCAGTCTGCTGGGCGGCGGTGGTGTCGACGCGGCGGCCGCGGCGGGCGGCATAGGCAGCGCGCTGGACCTGAAGAACCTTCTCGGCGGCGTGGGCGGCGGCGCCATCCTGACCGGCATCATCGGCGCGGTCATGAACGCGATGAAGAAATAAGGCCTCTCGCTTCAAGTTTTCAGATGGGCGGCTTCGGCCGCCCATTTTCGTTTCCGGATATTTGTGCTGGCCGGCAGTGGACGCCGTTTGCCCGCCTATCTACATCAGGGCGACAACCGGAGCGGTTCAGACTTTTCCTAGAATTGCTCGAGAAAGGAAAGCCATGGGTCAGCTCAATGCCGGCATCGTGCCGGTCACGCCGTTCCAGCAGAACTGCACCATCCTGTTCGACATGGACGACAAGAACGGCGTCGTCGTCGATCCCGGCGGCGATATTGACCAGGTGCTGAAGGTGCTGAAGGACAACGCCATCAAGGCCGGCGCGATCTGGATAACGCATGGCCATATCGACCATGCCGGAGGGGCGATGGAGTTGAAGGATGCGCTGGGCATCGACATTATCGGCCCGCACGAAGCCGACAGGCCACTGCTTGCCAATCTCGAGAACCAGGCCAGGCGCTTCGGTCTGACCGATCCGGTGCGCAATTGCGTGCCGGACCGCTTCCTCACTGAAGGCGAGACGGTGTCCTTCGGCAATCACGTGTTCGAAGTGCTGCATTGCCCGGGGCACGCGCCCGGCCATGTCGTCTACTACAACCGCGCGGCCAGATTCGCGCATGTCGGCGACGTCCTGTTCCGCGGCTCGATCGGTCGCACCGATCTGCCCGGCGGCGACCACGCCGCGTTGATTGCCTCGATCAAGGACAAGCTTCTGCCGCTTGGCGACGATATCGGTTTCATCTGCGGCCATGGGCCGGGCAGCCGTTTCGGCGACGAGCGGCGGACCAATCCCTTTCTCACCTGATCCGCATGCAAAAGAAAAAGCACCGCTGGAGGCGGCGCTTTTCTGGGCAGGGAACCCTGGACTTTCTTAGTTCGCGACGCAGAAATGCTGGTCGCCGTCGCTGCCGGTGAAGGTGCCGGTCCGCGAATTGAAGGTGCGGTAGCGATCCGAGCAATATTCGTACCAGGCCCGGGTCCACGGCTCGGCATAGCGGTCGGCATAGACGACGCGCGGCTGCACATAGTAGCGGCGCACCGGCCGGTCGACATAGTAGTCGTCACCATAGGCCGGTTCGTAATAGCGCGGCCCGGGGTTGCTTAGCGCGCTGCCAATCAGGGCGCCGGCCGCGAGGCCGACAACGCCGGCGGCAAGAGCGTCGCCGTTATGATGGCGATGATGGTGCCAGCGCCAGTCGTCGGCATTGGCCGTCGAGAAGGTGGCCAGGGTGGTCGCGGCGATGCCAACGCCCAGAATGGCGGTCTTGAGAAAACGGTTCATCTTCGGTCTCCTTCGCGCCGGCCCGCGCATTTTTCCGGGGATGCGAGCCGGCTTTAGCAAAGGTTAATAGAAGACCGTGGCTGAACGGAGGCTGAACGGAAATCGGCGTAAACGATTTTTTGTGGCCTGGCGATTTTCGAGGCCTGGCGGTATTTCGAGGCTTGGGCACAGCGCGATACCCGGCGGGAACGCCCCCCCGCCTGACATGACCTCCGTCGGATCCGTCGTGAGCCGGCTCAGCCGATCGACAGATTGACGGCCTTCGGACCCTTGCCGCGCTTGTCCGGCTCGGTGTCGAATGTCACTTTCTGCCCATCCTCAAGACCGGGAAGGCCCGACGCCTGCACGGCCGAGATGTGGACGAAGACATCCTTCGCGCCATCGTCGGGCGTGATGAAGCCGAAGCCCTTGGCATGGTTGAAGAATTTGACGGTGCCGGTCTGCGGCATGGGAAACTCCTTTGATCCCATCAAGTCAAGTCTCGGGCCGGCAAATTGCCCGAGAGGAAATTTGTCCTTTATTTTAGCGTCATCGGCAAGAGAAAGTTTTCGCCTGCCGATCCAAGCATTTGTGCGCGAAAAAGGCGCGACGGTTTGGTCGCGCCTTCGCAATTTCGAGCCTGTCTAGAAGCCCGTTCAGGATCCTGCCGCATCATTGCATCCGCAAAGGACAGGCGATTGCGCCTATCAGGCGGCGCGCAGGTTGACCGCCTTCGGGCCTTTGCCCATGCGGTCCGGCTCGACGTCGAAGGTGACCTTCTGGCCGTCGACCAGCGTGCGCAGGCCGGATGCCTCGATCGCGGAAATATGGACGAACACGTCCTTGGCGCCGCCATCCGGCGTGATGAAGCCGAAGCCTTTGGTGGCGTTGAAGAACTTTACGGTACCGGTCTGGGCCATTGGGGAAACTCCTTCACCCGTGTCAGTCTTGTGGTTTGCCCGCTGCCTCGCGCCTTGGGCAAATCCCGGTGGTTGCTTCGGCGGTCATGCATTCGCGCATGGTCAAACCCCCCGCCGAAAAACGGGGCTGTCAGAGATTCACACTTATCGGGGAAAGGTCGTCCAAAACGTTCCGCTCTCCGGGTCGTAAATGCCCGAACGGGGAAATTTATTACACGGAAACGTGATGGTTGCAAGACGATGGTCGCGGGCGGCCCGCGGCGCGTCCAACGCTGGGCCTCGATAGACCGCGTGCCGGCACGGGTCATCGGCCAGAGAGGGGCCAAGCATGGGCCAGAGCGAGGCTGTCGGCCAAGGGCCTTGCGGCGTCACAAACGATGGTTGCGAGGATATCGCGAGTTGGCGTCACCGGGCCGGGATTGAGAAGGGACAAATGCGCTTGCTGGCGATCTGTCGACAGGGACCGGTCATTTTCATTGTCGCGGCGCTGCTGGCGGCCTGTACGGTGGTCGTCGACGATGGGCCCCGGCCGCGCCCGCCAAGGCCGCATCCGCAGCTCTGCACCATGCAGTATCAACCGGTCTGCGCCCGGCGCGACGGCGACCGTCAGACCTTCGCCAATGCCTGCCTGGCCGAACGGGAAGGGTATCGCATCGTGCGTGACGGCTCTTGCCGCGACGGCGGTGGTGGCGGCCAGCCGACATTCTGCACACGCGAATACGCCCCGGTCTGCGCCAGGCGCCATGGGCAAGTGCGCACCTTCCCGAACGCATGCGAGGCCCGCGCGGCGGATTACCGCGTCGTCGGCGACGGTCCGTGCTGAGAAGCAACGCGGTGTCCAGCTCAACATTCGGGTATAGACACCGCAATGCGCGTGGTGTTGCTTAGCCTTGAATCTCTTGCCCGCATGGCTTAGGTCCGGCGGACCAACAAACACGGCAGGTTTCCCATTAACAGAGATCAAAGAAGAGCGGCGAATGCGGGCGGCAAGCCGGGAACGGCCAGCCCGCTCGATCCCTATGTGCAGCGGGCGCTGCAGCTGCACCAGGCCGGGCGCCGTCAGGAAGCCGAGGCGCTCTACCGGCAGGTTCTGGGGCAGCAGCCGAACCATGCCGCCGCCTTGCACTTCCTCGGACTGCTGCTGCACCAGACCGGCCGCAGCGAGGAGGGGCTCGATTTCATCGAACAGTCGGTGACGCTGCAGCCCAGGAATGCCGACTTCCTCAACAATATGGGCACCGTCATGCGCGATCTCGGCCGGATCGCCGCCGCGGTCGATTTCTTTCGCGGCGCGGTGGATATCAAGCCGGACCAGTTGGCCGCGCGCGACAATCTCGGCTCGTCGCTGAAGCAGCTCGGCCAGTTCGATGCCGCCGAGGAGATCTTTCGCGGCACGATCGGCCGCAATCCATTCCATGTCCGCGCCCGCATCGGGCTTGCGGAAACGCTGCAGGAGGCCGGGCGGCTGGATGAGGCGATCAAGCTGTTCCGCGAGTCCTTGTCGATCCGGCCGAAGGACGCCGAGCTGCTCTATGGGCTCGGCGTGGCCATGATGGAGAAGGGCAAGCTCGACGAAGCCGCCGATCTTGCCCGACAGGCGGTGGCGGTTGTTCCCGGCATGGCCAAGGCCTGGCTGCTTTTGACCCAGGTCAAGCGTCAGACCGAACGCGACAAGGAGCTTGCCGGCATGGAAGCCGAGCATGCCAAGGCGCCGCAGGGCAGCCTGGCGCGCATGCAGCTTTCCTTCGGTCTCGGCAAGGTTAATGACGACCTCAAGGACTATGGCCGCGCTTTCGACTATTTCGCCGAGGGCAATGCCATCCGCCGCCAGGGCATCGACTACGATCCGGTCCGCACGCGCGGCGAATTCGAGGCGATGAAGGCGGCCTTCGACAAGACCTTCTTCGAGAAGCACCGGACAAGCGATATTTCAGACGACACGCCGATCTTCGTTGTCGGCATGCCGCGTTCCGGCACCACGCTGGTCGAGCAGATCATCGCCAGCCATCCGCAGGTCTATGGCGCCGGCGAGTTGAACATCCTGAAGACGGCCGTCGGCAAGCAGTTTCCGATGAGCATGCCGGGCGGATTTCCCGCAGGGATCGCCGACATGCCAGACAAGGCCTTCGCCGAGGCGGGTCAGGCCTATCTCGACATGCTGCATAGCCGCTATCCGGGCTACCGCCATGTCACCGACAAGATGCCGGGCAACTTCATGCTGGTCGGCTTCCTGCACATGATGCTGCCGAAGGCCAAGATCGTCCATTGCGCGCGCGACGCGGCGGCGACGTGCCTGTCGATCTTCAAGGTGCATTTCCGCGGCGACAGCCATCGCTACGGCTACGACCTCGGCGAGCTCGCCGATTTCCATAACCTCTACACCGACATCATGGCGCATTGGCACAAGGTGCTGCCGGGCGTCGTGCACGATGTGCGCTATGAGGATTTCGTCGCCGACCAGGAAGGGCAGACGCGGGCGCTGATGGCGCATCTCGGCCTGCCCTGGGACGACAAGGTTCTGTCCTTCCACGAGACGGACCGGCCGGTGCGCACCGCTTCCGCCGCGCAGGTGCGCCAGCCGATGTATCAGGGCTCGGTCGACCTGTGGAAGCGGTATGGGGACAGGCTGAAGCCGCTGCTGGACAAGCTAGGCTGATATTGAGGTGAGGCCAGCCTGCGAACGGCGATTCCCTGCGCTTCCGGTGCTCACGTACTTTAAGTACGCTCCGCTCCGGTTCTCGGGAACCACCATTCTCGACTCGGCCTGACCTCAATCTCAACCCAGCTTGGGGCCGAGTTCCTCAAAGTTCGATGAATGGCTGGAAGCCGCCGAAGATCATGCGCTTGCCATCGAAGGGCATGGCGGACCAGTCCATCTTGAGACGCTCATCGGCCATCACCTTGGCCATGACCGCGTCGCGGCTCTGTCTGGATTCGTAGACGACCCAGGCGAAGATGACGATCTCGTCGTCCTTCGCCTGCACGGCACGCGGAAACGAGGTCAGCTCGCCGTAGGGCACGTCATCGCCGATGCATTCGACATAGGAGAGCGCGCCGTGCTCCATCCAAATCGGGCCCGCGGTGTTGGCCAGCTTCTTGTAGTCGTCGAGATTTGCCTTCGGCACGGCAATCACGAAACCGTCGACATAGGACATGGTGAAACTCCATTGCTGGAAAATGAGCGCCGGGTCGGCGGGGATACGACCCGGCGCGTGGGAGCGCGTCAGCCATGCCTCAGGCAGGCAACGCTTGCTCGCTAGGAAATTCACTTCACCGGCGCGTTCATCGCCCAGGCGATGCCGAAGGGGTCTTTCACCTGGCCCCAGCGGTCGCCCCAGAACATCACCTGCAGCGGGGTGACGACCTCGCAGCCGGCATCGACCGCGCGCTGCCACCAGGCGTCGATGTCGTCGCTGCCGAGATGGAGCTGCAGCGTATAGCCCTGCGCCGCCTGGTGCGGATGGCCGTGTTCCGGATAGGCGTCGCCCAGCATCAGCGTCGAACCGTTGACATAGAGATGGATATGCATGGTGCGGCCCTTGTAGTCCGGCGGATAGGCGAACACTTCCTCCGCGCCAAAAGCCTTCTTGTAGAATTCGGCGGCCTTGATGGCGCCGTCGACCTGCAGATAGGGGGTCAATCCGCCAAGGACTTTGGCGCGGGGCGGGGTCTGATCGTTCATTTTCGTGTTCCTCTTCACGGGTTTGACCTGGCTTGCGGCCCAAGGACGGACGAAGCGGCGGCGATCCTACATGCCTCCAGAAATTCTTCTTAAGCGCCTTGCCCTGCGGGCGCGCGGCCGCGGGACAATCGCATTGAAAGCATCATTTTATATGGCCTTCGCCGAGAAGGTGCTGGCGCGGCGGCTTTCGCGCGTTTCGAAAATCTCCGGAAAGCCAATGTCCTTGCGCAGCTCTGCGGGCAGCGAAAGCAGGATGCGCTCGCTGCGGTGACGGGCACGCGCCTCGGCATACCGGTTGGCGAGGCGGCCGATGGACGACAGTACCGACATGACAATTCTCCCTGGTTGATGCCGGCATCATCGTGTCGGCATCCCAAGGACGAGGCGGCAAGAGGCGATCCGACAGATCGCTCCAATCTTTTTCAGAACACCGACGCCGCCAGCGCAGTGTCGTAGTATTCCACCATCTCGATGATCTCGCCGTCGCGGACCGTCCAGAAATTGGCGGTGCGCATGATGAGCTCCTCGCCGGTGGTACGGCGCGTCATATGGATCTCGACCTGCGCGGCAACCTTGTCGCCGCCGTCGATGATCTCGACCGGGACGAAGTGGCGGTATTCGAAGTCATCGTCGAACGCCAGAAGCCTGGAGAGGAATTCCTGTTTGCCGTGCGCGGTGCCGGCATGACGCGATTGCCGGGGATCGGCAATCCAGCGGAACACGACATCCTCGGAACACCGCGCCAGGGCACCCTCGATGTCGCGGTCCGCATAAGCTCTGTAGAGATTGCTGACGATTTCCACCGCACGCATGGCCCGTCCCCTCCATGGTTGAGCAATTCAGCATGCGCTTTTTTTAGCAGATGGAAAAGTATCGGGCCGTCGGCGACTGCCCGGCGGGTATATCGTCTCTCAGTTCGGCGTTTCGGCGACGGAGCGGAAGAATGCTTCCGGGTCGTCGACCTCGGTCAGCCGCCGCTTCTCGACCAGCCAGAAGCGGTTGCCGACGGCGCGGATGAAGGAGCGGTCGTGCGAGGCAAGCAGACAGCTTGCCTGATGCTTCAGCAACTCGTCCTCCAATGCTTCCTGGCCATCGATGTCGAGGTGGTTGGTCGGCTCGTCGAGCAAATAGAAATTGGGGTTGGTCAACCGCAATACCAGCATCATCAGTCTCGACCGCTGCCCGCCCGACAAGGCGCCGATCTTTTTCTCCTGCATCTCGATGGCGACGCCGGCGCCGGCAAGAAGCGAATGCGCCCGCTGCTCGCCGATCTCGAACCGGCGCGAAACCATCGCCAGCGGCGTGTCGTCGCCATTGATGCCCGACAGCGCCTGATCGCTGTAGCCGAGCACGGTCGACGGCGTCACCTTGATGTTGGCGATCGAGCCGGGTTCGGCAATGGCGTTGCGGATCATGGCGATGAAGCGCGTCTTGCCGACGCCGTTGCGGCCAAGCAGCACGATGCGATCGTCCTGGCAGATATGGCGCTTTCCGGTCCTGAACAGCACAGTGCCGTCAGGCGTTTCGACCGCCGCGTCCTCCAGCGTCACCAGCACCTTGGCATGGGTGCCGCGGTTCGCCAGCCTGATCGCGCCTGCCGAGCGCTCACGATGCGCTTGTAAGGCGGCATCCTCCAGCTTCTCTGCCCGCTCCTTCAACTGCTTGGTCTTCACCGTCAACAGGTCGCTGCCTGAATTGATGCCGATGTTATTCAGCTTGGCGGCCTGCTTGCGCAACTGCTGGGCGATCCTCATGTCGCGCTCGAACTTGCGCGCCGTCGAGGCGTCGAGCTCGTCGAGCGCATGCCGGGCGCGCGAGTAAGGCAGAGCGAACACAGGCGAGTCTTCAGGACGCAGGAACAGCGTGCGGTTGGTGGTGGCGTCGAGGAAGGCGCGGTCATGGCTGGCGATGATCACAGGCACGTCGCGCGGCAGCGCGTTGAGCCAGTCCTCCAGCTGGCTGATCCTGGCGAGGTCGAGATGATTGGTCGGCTCGTCGAGCAGAAGCACGTCCGGATCGGTAACCCATACGCGGGCGATCAGCGCCAGACGTTGCCAGCCGCCGCTCAGCGCGCGCATCGGCCGGCCGCGCATGTCTTCCGGCACGTCGAGCGAGTCGAGAACCACGTCGACGCGCCACAACTCGCTGTCGCGCTGCTCGGCCGGCAAGGCATCGGCGACGACGTCATGGAAGCTGCGGCCGAGCAGCGCGTCGGGAACGGATTGATCGACATGGCCGACGCGCAAGCCGCGCGACCGGGTGATGTCGCCGGTAGTGGGTTCGAGTTCGCCGGCCAGGCATTTGAGCAAGGTGGACTTACCACGGCCATTGGCCGCGACGATGCCGAGCCGATCGCCCGCGCCGATGGTGAGATCGAGATTGGAGAAGAGCGGCGCACTCATGGTGACGCCGAGGGATTTGAGGCTGATCAAGGCCATGTCGATTTCTCTGGTCTTGCCGGAAAGTCCGGCCGATGCACTTTGACGGTGAGCCGGCTGATCAACGGATCAGCTTAGCGGCACCACGAAGGGCAGACCAAAAATCGAAACGGGAAGAACCCGGACCGTCCGGTCAGCCCTGCAAGCAAGCTCGCAGGGCACAGACAGGGCCGCGCTGACGGTGGTGATCGATAAACACGCAGCCCTCCTTTCCAGAGTTCGAGTTTGGAGAGTGGGTACACCGGGGGAGGGCGGGAGGCAAGAGGGCGGTGGAGTGCTTCCATCCTCCTCTTGCGGGAGAAAGTGTGGCCGAAGGCGACGGATGAGGGCTGCTCCAGGGAACATCAACGTCTCACTCCGCTGAACACCCCTCATCCGTGTCGGCGCTGTGCGCCGATCCACCTTCTCCCACAAGGAGAGAAGGAAGAAGGCGCTACTGCCCCGGCCGGCCGGTCTTGCCCGGTCGACGCTTCTGGCGGCGCTCGTCGGCCGGGTCCTCGTAGGAGCCGATGCCCGAACGCTGGCGGACGATGGGTTTGCTGGAATCGTCGCGTTCCTTCGCGCCCCCCTCTGTCCTGCCGGACATCTCCCCCACAAAGGGGGAGATTGGCTGCGGCTTGGCCGGCTTCTTTCCTTCGACCGGCTTTTCCGTCCGCCGCACCGTCATCTCGTCGAGCGAGTTCTTGCGGAACAACGGCTTGGTGCGGTCGCCGGGAATGCCGAAGTCGGAGCCATGCGCTTCCTGCGCCGTCTGCTTTTTGAACAGCGAGCGCGATACCGCGCCGGCGGGCGTCGCCATGTCCGTGCCTGGGCCCATGTCGTCGAGCGAGGGCTTGGCGAAGAGCAGCTTCTTCAACGGCACGGCGCCGTCGGCGCCCATCTCGTCGAGATGCGGCTTGCGGAACATGTTGGGTCGGGCAGCCTTTGCCGCCTCTTCGGCGGCGCGGGCTTCGTCGAGCCTGCGGAAACGCTCCTGCTCCTCGGCCGTGCGATGTTTGGCGACGCCCTTGTTGTGCTTGCCCTTCTCGCGGCCCGAGGCAGGACTTTGGCTTTCCACCTCGCGCGCCAGCGGGTCGTCGGAGATGGCAAGCTCCATCTCGCGCAGCCGCTTGATCTCGTCGCGGATGCGGGCGGCCTTTTCGAAGTCGAGATTGGCGGCGGCATCGCGCATCTGCTTGTCGAGCGCCTCGAGATGCGTCTTCAAATTGTTGCCGATCATCGCGCCGGCGTCGTCGGTGAACTGCGAGATGTCGGCGCGGACGTGGTCCTTCTCGTAGACCGAGTCGAGGATGTCGGCGATGCGCGACTTGACCGATTCCGGCGTGATGCCGTTGGCGGCGTTCCACTCCATCTGCTTCTCGCGGCGGCGGTTGGTTTCCGCCATCGCCCGCTCCATCGAGCCGGTGATCTGGTCGGCATAGAGGATGACCTTGCCGTCGACATTGCGGGCGGCGCGGCCGATGGTCTGAATCAGCGAGGTTTCCGAACGCAGGAAGCCTTCCTTGTCGGCGTCGAGAATGGCGACGAAGCCGCATTCGGGAATGTCGAGGCCCTCGCGCAAAAGGTTGATGCCGACCAGCACGTCGAAGGCGCCGAGGCGCAGGTCGCGCAGGATCTCGATGCGCTCCAGCGTGTCGATGTCGGAATGCATGTAGCGGACGCGAATGCCGTTCTCATGCAGATATTCGGTGAGGTCCTCGGCCATGCGCTTGGTGAGCACGGTCACCAGCGTGCGGTAGCCGAGCCTGGTCGTCTCGCGGATCTCGCCGACGACATCGTCGACCTGGCTCTTGGCCGGGCGCACCTCGACGGGCGGATCGATCAGGCCGGTCGGGCGGATGACCTGCTCGGCGAAGACGCCGCCGGACTGCTCCAGCTCCCAGCCGCCCGGTGTGGCCGAAACGGCGACGGACAGCGGGCGCATGGCGTCCCATTCCTCGAAGCGCAGCGGCCGGTTGTCCATGCAGGAGGGCAGGCGGAAACCGTACTCCGCCAGCGTCGCCTTGCGGCGGAAGTCGCCGCGATACATGCCGCCGATCTGCGGTACGGTGACGTGGCTTTCGTCGATGAAGATCAGCGCATTGTCCGGCACATATTCGAACAGCGTCGGCGGCGGCTCGCCCGGAGCGCGGCCGGTGAGATAGCGCGAATAGTTCTCGATGCCGGCGCAGGAGCCGGTCGCCTCCAGCATCTCCAGGTCGAAGCGCGTGCGCTGTTCCAGCCGCTGCGCCTCCAGCAAGCGTCCAGCTTTTTCAAGCTCTTGCAGGCGATGCCTGAGTTCTTCCTTGATCGACTTGATGGCTTGATTCAAGGTTGGCCGCGGCGTCACATAGTGCGAGTTGGCGTAGATCTTGACGCTCTTCAGCTCGCCGGTCTTCTGGCCGGTCAGCGGGTCGAATTCGGTAATGGACTCGATCTCGTCGCCGAACATCGAGATGCGCCAGGCGCGGTCTTCCAGGTGGGCGGGAAAGATCTCGATCGTGTCGCCGCGCACACGGAACGAGCCGCGCACGAAATTGATGTCCTGGCGCTTGTATTGCTGGGCGACGAGGTCGGCGAGAAGCGAGCGCTGGTCGAGCCGGTCGCCGACCTGCATCTGAAAGGTCATCGCCGTGTAGGTCTCGACCGAGCCGATACCGTAGATGCAGGAGACCGAGGCGACGATGATGACGTCGTCGCGCTCCAGCAGCGAGCGCGTCGCGGAGTGGCGCATTCGGTCGATCTGCTCGTTGATCGAGGATTCCTTCTCGATATAGGTGTCGGTCCGGGGCACATACGCTTCCGGCTGGTAATAGTCGTAGTAGGAGACGAAATACTCGACCGCGTTCTCGGGGAAGAACTTCTTGAACTCGGCATAGAGCTGCGCGGCCAGCGTCTTGTTGGGCGCCAGGATAAGGGCAGGGCGCTGCGTCTCCTCGATCACCTTGGCCATGGTGAAGGTCTTGCCCGAGCCGGTGACGCCGAGCAGCACCTGGGTGCGGTCGTTCCGGTCGACACCTTCGACGAGGTCCTTGATGGCGGTCGGCTGGTCGCCGGCCGGCTCGAAATCCGAGACCATCTTGATGGCGATGCCGCCTTCCGACTTTTCCGGCCGGGCCGGACGGTGTGGCGTCCAGAGCTGGCCGTCCTTGTGCAGCGGATTGCCGGATTCGATCAGCGCCGACAGCGCGGCTACGGTCGCGGTAACCCCGCTGGACGAAACCTGCTCTGCATCCTCCAGGCTGATGTCGAGTCCGGCCACCGGGTTGAGGCCGGCGGCGGCGCGCTCCTTGGCCGAGGCCGCACCGCCCATCGAGGTGCCGCGCGCGGTGCGCCCGGGCGCCGACGAGCGTTCGGGGATCTTCTTCGGGGCTTTCGCCTTCGGCTGCTTTTCCGCCTCGCGCTCGATCTGCCCGGCCCAATCGGAGATCGAGCCGGTCAGCGGCGCGCCGGTGAAGTCGACCTGCGGCGCTTCGGCGAAGCCGCCGGGATTCAGCGGCTCGGCGGCGTCGAGGAAGTCGGTCAGCGGGCTGCGCCGCTTCGGCGCGCCGTCTTGCGAAGGCGTCTTCTTGTCAGGATGTCTGGCCATGGCCCGAATATGGGTGGACTCGGCCGAAATGGAAAGGGCCGAGTGAATGGACGCCGGCCGGGCGCGGATGCTGCTGACAGAAGGCTGTCAGGAGCGGCGTCATGACCCGCTGGGAGAGGCTAACGCGGACCAGGTTCTTGGCGCCCGCCAGAGGCAGGGGAGAGGTGTCCGCGAAGCGGACGGAGAGGGGGCTTCGTAAGGGTGAAGCCCTTCCCCTCGAGGCGCTTTCGCCCTCCCAAACCGGCGCTCCCCTCTCCGTCTCGGCTTCGCCCAGCCACCTCTCCTCCATTTCATTGGGGGAGGAACTCAAGGCTTGCGACCCTCAATTGAACCACAGCGCAAACGTCAAAAAGCCGGCACCGCCGAACTCGCGCTGGATCTGGTCGAAATCGTCGCTGGTGAGGATCTTGCCGCTTTCGAGATAGGGCGCGATGCCGGGGCCGGTTATCGACAGAACGAGGTCGAAGGGTTTCGGCTCGTCGAAGAAGCGCTTCATGTTGATGCCCTTGCCGGCGATGCGGAAATGCGGCAGCAGCACGCGGCCTTCGAGAAGGTCCTCGGCCATGGTCAGCGTGGCGAGCCAAGCGGTTACCTGCTCCTGGCCGACGTCGAGGCCGGTGAGGGGATTGGCGCCTTTCTGCTGCGGCCCGGGCAGCCATTCGCGGTCGTTGTCGGTCTCGGCCAGGATCGCTTTCCAGTCCTCGCGCGACAGCCGGATCATCTCCAGCAGATGGCGTCGCGCGGCCTGCCGGCGTTCCGGCTCGATCACCGGCCAGTTGACGAGATGCACCAGCGAGATGAAGTCGGCGAAACGCCATTCCGAGGCGAACATGTTGCCGCTCATGCCACCGTCCAGCGGCACCAGCGCGTCCTGCAGCGGCAGTTTGGCGCGCGGGAACAGCATGTGGAAAGAGCCGTCGAACATGGCTTTGAAATCATGCGCCAGCCAGAAATCGGCCTGCGCCATCAGGAACTCCGCATAGCCTTGCAGCCAGAAACCATCCGCGCGGTCGAAGCGGAAGGTGAGCGAGGGCGCGGCAGCGCTCGTGTCGACGCTGCCGCGTGAGAGCGCTGCCATGATCGCGGCGAAGCTTTCGTCCGGCGCGATGGCGCCGTCCTCGTTGAGATCGATGCCAGCGCGGGTGAGGTCGACGACCATGCCGATGTCGGCGTTGGCCGGGACGGAACCCAGCGTTGCGGCGGATTTTTCCAGCCGGTCGCGGAAGGAGACCAGGATGGCGCGGAATTCTTCATAGGTCAGCGGCTGCGGGTTGGGATTGTCGGGCACGGGCAGCTGCATCAGCGGCAGCATGAAGGATTTCGGGCTGTCGAAGCCGTGGCGATGCAGGCCGCCGGCGAGGAGCTCGAGCGCGGTGAAGAACTCGCCGGCGCCGGCAGCATAGGCTGAGGCCGGGTCCTTGGCCGCTGCCACCTCCAATGTCGACAGCGCCGCGTTCCGCTCGGCCACGCTCTTCGCCTCGAACAAGGACTTGGCTGCGTCCGGCATCTCCGCCCAGGCGAAGGACGCCGGCAGGAATGAAAACAAGGCTGCTGCAAGGATCGCTCTACGCATCGTCATCGCCCTCCACTGCGTCGTGTCGCAAGCATACACGTATTTGGCTCGAGGCGTCCCCCGGCCCGTGCCGACCGGTGGGCGCTTTCGCAAGAGCGCCAGGCTTCAACCGGCCGGGCAGACAGTCTACAGAGGGCAAAACTGGACGTGCCCGTGTCGAATTATCCGCTTTCCTACAAGCTGTCCTGGCTGCCACGGCTGCTGAGACCGTCTCTCGGTGGTGACCGAAGCGGTTTTGTCGCGCCAGCGGCGACGTTCATCGATCCGCCGCCGATGCGGACCATGCGACTGGCCTTTGTCGGCGACATTTCGGCCGTCGCTAACCGCGGCGTGCCGGAATGCGATCCGGCGATCGCCGCGCTGCTCTCCTCCGCTGACCTCGTGGTCGGCAATTGCGAAAGCCCGATCGTCGAACGGCCACGCGCGCTGGTGGGGACTTGGCTCGGCACGCGACATGCGATGAGCGAGCGCTTTCTTGCGGACGCGCTTGCCGCTGTCGGCATCTCGCGCGATAGACTAGTGCTCTCATTGGCCAACAACCATGTGCTCGACCAGGGAATTGCCGGTTTCGAGGAAACGCTCGCGGCGCTCGATCGGCTCGGGGTCCGCACCATCGGTGCGCTGGCCGACGGACCGGTCCAGCGTCATGCCGGCGGATCGCTGATCATCGGTTTTGCAGCCCTCACGCTCTGGCGCAACACCGGCCCCGCGCCGTTCGAGAAACGCATCTCTATGCGTCCCGCCGAATGGCCGCGCGACGCCAAGTCCGGCATCGACCTTACCTGCGCGGTGCCGCACTGGGACTGGGAGTTCCGACATTTTCCGCGCAAGGCGACGCGAGCGCTGGCGAGGCGGCTGGCGGAGAAGGGCGCCGGGCTGATCGTCGGGCATCATGCCCATGTCGTGCAACCGGTCGAGCACATAGGCGGCGGCGTCACCGCTTATGGGCTCGGCGATTTCCTCGGCACCGCATTGGCCAGGCCGCCATGGCCCGCACGCATTGGCTCGATATTCGTGGTCGATATCAGCGCCGATCCGGCCACGCGCGGTAGGATCGCCGCCTACCGGCAGCATTTTTTCATGCGATTGCGAGCAGGCAACCACGAGCGGCTGGTGCCGGTGGAGGCTATGGGCGGCGCGCTGCAGCGGCGGGTTGCGGGCCGGCTGGAGACGATTTTTCCAGCTTCGGGGAAATAGCCCCACCCGCCCGCCGGGGCGCAGGCGACTTTCGCGCAAAAGCCGTTATCATAGGCCGATCTCAGTTGCGGCCGGGGGTGGCCATGGAAGCAGCGGATTTCATGCCGAGCGAGGCGGTGATCACGGGCATCAGGCGCGGCATCGAGGAGTATGAGGCGAAACGGGCGTCGGTTCAGAGACAGGTCCGCTGGCGGGTGCCGGTCTCAGCAGTCGAAGCCGTACTTGGCGCGCATGTCGTCGGCTTCCTCCTTCGACATCCTTTTGAACATCACGCAGACAGTGAAGCTGCCGACCTGATGGCCGTTCCTGGTGTAGCCCCAGTCGGAAATGTCATCCCTGGTGAATTCGATGTTCTGGCCTAGCACGACGTTGTGCACCTCGGCGGGCTGGTTCGACAGGATTCCGACAAATCCGGGTTCGGTGCGGCGGAAGGGCACGACCCAGAAATGCTCGGTGATATGGCCGTCCTTTACCTTCACCTTCAGCTTGAAGCGCGACGTGCCGGCCGGAGGGCTATCGGCGAGCGCGAGGAAATCGTCGAGGCTGGAAAGCGCTTGCTTTGTCGCGGCTGCCATTTCCGGATCGCCCGGAGCGAATATGGTCACACGGTCGTCATTCGGGTCGGTAGCTTGCGCGCCGGAGATCGCCGGCGCCAACACACAGAGAAGACACAGTGCGGCGCGAACAGCCAAGGTCATCGAAGGGGCCCCCATTTCCGAAAGGCCCCTATCTTTCCGCATCGCGGGGACGTGATCAACCGGTGTTGCAAAGTGACCCACGCCAGCCGTCATCAAAGAATGATAAGCGCGCTAGGCCGAAACTGCACGGAGAGAACAAGATATGCGACTGAAAATTGCGGCTGCGGCGTTCGGCGCGATCATGCTTTGCGGCGGGGTCGCCCGTGCCGAGGACCCGAAGGCCTTCAAGCTGACCATCGACGGCGTGACCGTCGACATCGATCCAGGCGAGGATATCGAGGTGACCCTGCCCGGCGGCAAGACCAGCAAGGTAAGGCTCGAGCACAATGACTTCGCCACCTTCTCCGGCGGCACATTCTCCTTCGTCCATCCCAGCAATTATTCGGTCACCAAGACCGATCTCGGCGACGGCATCGCCCAGTACCTCATGGCTTCGGCGCTGGGCACCCTCGTCGTCGTGCAGAAATACGACAAGATGAACCCCGTTTCCCTCAACCAGTTGATGCTGCAAGAGATGACCAAGGAAACGGTCCAGGCGGGTGGGCGCCTTACGCAGCAGCCGACGACCCGCAAGCTCGCCGACGGCAAGGATCTGACTGGACTTAAAGCTACCGTGAAGACGCGCACCGACAGCGCGGATTTCGAGATTGTCGGCTTTGGCACCGCCGATCAGGGGCTGCTCTTCATCACGCGCATCGGCGATCAGGACAATGCGACCGAACAGCCGCTGATCGACAAGTTCTGGGAGACTCTCAAGGTCAACCTGTGAAGCATTTCGATATTCAGGTGAGGCCCGCCTGACCTGTACCTCAAACGCCCTCGACCGGCTTACAGACCCGTCAAACCGGCCAGCCAGCTTGCCGAGCGCTTCGCAGCGTCCATCGTCGCGCCGGCGGCGCGGCTGAGATCGGTCTTGACCACGGCATAGCCGGCCTTGGTGCGGTAAAGCACAGCGCGGCCGCCGTCGACCGATCCATCGAAGGCGACGGGCTTCGCGGCTTCCGTTTCGCTGGCCGTCACGGTTCCGCCCACTGGAACGCTTGGGCGATGGTCGAGCTCGGGCGGCAGCGGGGCGATGGTTTCGACCACGCGGTTCCTGGGCTTCAGATCCGGCCTGGAGGCTTTCGCGGCAAGCTCGGAGGAAGAGGCCGAGCCCTTGACGCGGCAGATGCCTGAAACCAGCGGGTAGTTGAAATTGCGCTGGTGCAGCATCTGGCTCTTCATCGCCGCTTCGCAGTCGGCGATCGTTGCCCATTTGGCCGGCGTCTCGCCGATATATTCGCACAGCTTCGCGTCGCAGTCGCAGCCGACGATGGTCATGGCGACAAGGGCGGTCTTGATCACGGTCTTGTCCCTTCGAAATCGCTCCCATTCCCCACTTGCATCAATCCATGCCGAACAAGGCGGGATTTGGCCGCGATTGTGAAAATGTGGATGACGGGAGGTTTCCGAAGATTGCTCAGGCGGCGACTGTGACCGAAATGCCTCAGGCAGGCCTGCCTGCCCCCAAAAAGACAGTCGGCGCTGGGATTTCTCCCAGCGCCTCCCTGTCAGATCAGGAACCGGTCGAGGCAGCAACTTCCGCAAGGTCGTCGCGCCAGGCCAGCCTTGATTTTGACGGTCCTGCCAGTCGCCGCCCGAGGGCAGCGCCCGTTCCAGACCACGCCGATCTCCACCCTTGCGGGCTTCGCCCAGCGTGCCATCGAAGGTTTTTCCCGGCCTTCATGGCAGCATCGGTCCGCCGTCGGCGTTGGCACGCTTTCCGCGGCACCCGTAGGTCTCGGCATCCGTCCCTCCAGCAGGCGAACCTGCTCTCGTTCTGGGCCGTACGGGCCTCAGGAAATCCGCCTTGCGCTTTTGCCTTTCGGCTGGGCGTTCAGTGGCCGCCTGAGATGGGTTGAATCTACGCCGGGTAAGCGGTTTGGGGAATGCCGGCACGCCTGTGGATAGCGGGATTATCGGGGACCAACGGCAAAAGCCTCGGAATTCGGCGGCCGAACCCCTTAGACAGCCTGCCTTGCTTTTTTAGCGACCTTCGATGTTGGAGCCTTGCTCCGCCGACCGGTCCGCGTTTGAATGTCGGCAAAAGACTTTGGGCGCCGGCGTGGACTCTGCCGCGCATTTCGCGCGATGTGCCTCGGGGGAGGTCGGATTGAAGGTCGGGGTGGTTCTCAATCCGATTGCCGGAGGCGGCAGGCTCAAGCGGCACTGGGCGGAGGCGGCGGCATCGCTCAAGGCGAGTTTCGGCGATTTCGACCTGCGCGAGACGCAAGCCAGCGGCGACGCCGAGCGGCTGGCGATCGACCTCGCCGCCGGCGGATGCGAGCTGGTGATCGCGGCCGGCGGCGACGGCACCGCCAGCGAGGTTGCCGACGGGCTGCTGCAGGCGCAGGACGAGATCGGTCATGAAAGCGCGCTTGGACTTTTGCCCTGCGGCACCGGCATAGACTTCGCGCGCGGGCTTGGCCTGCCGCGCGGCATAGGCGCCTCGGTCAAGCAAATCGCGGATGCCAAGGGCCGGAAAATCGACGCCGGCCGCGTCTGCTATATCGACGATCATGGCGCGCTGGCCAGCCGCCATTTCATCAACATCGCCAGCCTCGGCCTGTCCGGCGCCACCGATCGCGCCGTCAATGCCGACAAGCGCAAGGGCAGGGTGTCGGCCAAGGCGCTGTTCTTCTGGCGCACGGTGCTGGAGTTCGTCCGTTATCGCTTCCAGGATGTCCGGATCACCATCGACGACGGTGAGCCGGTCGAGGCACGCATGGCGCTGGTGGCGGTGGCCAACGGCAAATTCTTCGGCGGCGGCATGATGATCGCCCCGGACGCCGAGCTCGCCGACGGCCAGTTCGACATCGTCATCCTGCGCGCCGCCGGCAAGCTCGGGCTGATAAGGGACATCCGCCTGCTCTATGGCGGCCGCCACCGCAACCATCCGGCGATCACCATCCTGCGCGGCCGTAAGGTGCTGGTCGAGCCGTTGGGCGATGTCGAGAAGAACGGCGCGCTGGTCGACATAGACGGCGAGTCGCCGGGCCGTATTCCGGCGACCTTCGAGCTCCTTCCCGGCGCCCTCACCTTGAGGGGTTGAATCAATTGGCTGAGGGCTTGATACAGCCGGTAAGGCCAGCCGATTGAGATGACTGCCTAAATGTTTCCCGGACTACAATTCAAGCTTGGCCGGGAAGCCCGGCGCGCGAAGCTCGGTGCCGACCGCATCCTCGAGCAGCTTGACGATCTGCGTCGACCACGCGTCGCCGCCATAGGCGCGCTTGCCTTCTTCGAAAATCGCTTTGACGCGCGAAGCCAGATCGAGCGGCGCGCCGAAATCCCGGCCCATGGCGAGCGCGAAGCCGAGGTCCTTCAGCGCCAGGTCCATGGTGAAACCGATATCGTAGGAGCCGTTGAGCACGAGCTGGCTTTCGGTCTCGTGGACGAAGCTGTTGCCGGAAGAGGCCACGATCGCGTGATAGGCTTGGGCGAGGTCGAGACCGCCTTGCTTGGCCAGCATCAGCGCCTCGCCGGCGGCGACCAGATGGATGAAGGCCAGCATGTTTGTGATCACCTTGATCACCGCCGCCGAGCCGACCGGTCCCATCAGGAAGGATCTTGCGCACATCGCTTCGATGGCCGGCCGGTGGCGTTCGTAGAGCGCGGCGTCGCCACCGACAAGCGCGGTGATCCTGCCCGCAGCCGCGAGATGCACGCCGCCGGTCACCGGACATTCCAGCGTCTCGATGCCGTTTGCCGAAGCCAGCGCGGCGAGCCGCAAAATCTCGTCGCGGCCGTTAGTCGACATCTCGATCCAGGCGCCGCCCGCGGGCAGCCCCTCGAGCAATCCGTCCGGGCCGGCGAGCACCGCTTCACTGACCTTGGGCGAGGGCAGGCAGGTGATCGCATTGCCGGCGCGGGCCGCGGCCTCGGCCGGGCTCGCCGCCGCAATGGCGCCGAGCGCGACAAGGCGCTCGACCGCCGCCGGGTCGCGATCGACCACGGTGACGGCAAAGCCATTGCGCAGCAGGCTGGCGGCAAGGTTGCCGCCGAGATGGCCGAGTCCGATGAAGGCGTAAGCGAGGGTCATGGCATCAACGGCGTCTGCATCATCTGCAGGTGCAGGTCCTTGCCGCTATAGGGATGCGCGTCGCAGACCGCCTCGTTGAGCTCGACGCCGAGGCCCGGCTCCTTCGACGGGATGACATTGCCGTCCTGCCATTCGATCTTCTTATTGAGCAGTTTTTCGTGAAAACCATCCCATTGCTTGAGCGATTCCAGGATCAGGAAATTGGGCAGCGTCACCGCGAGCTGGATGTTGGCGGCGCCGACGATCGGGCCGCAATAGCAGTGCGGCGCCACCTGGATGTGATAGGCCTCGGCCATGGCGGCGATCTTCTTGGTTTCGAGGATGCCGCCGGAGCGGCCGAGGTCGGGCTGCAGGATGGTGGCGGCGCGGTTTTCGATGACGCGGGCGAACTCGAATTTCGTGGTCAGCCGCTCGCCGGTGGCGATCGGGATCGAGGTGCCGCGGGCGACCTGCGCCATCACCTCGGGCATATCCGGCGGGACCGGCTCCTCGAACCACAGCGGATCGTAAGGCTCGATGGCGCGCGCCAGACGCAGCGCGCCCGAAGCAGTGAACTGACCGTGCGTGCCGAACAGGATGTCGGCCCTGGTGCCGACGGCCTCACGGATCGCCTTGATCATGCGCGCCGACAGGTCGATGTCGATCAGGCGCGGCTGGTGGCCGTCATAGGCGGTATAGGGACCAGCTGGGTCGAGCTTCACGGCGTTGAAGCCCTGCTCGACATATTCGAGCGCGCAGGCGGCGGCCATGTCAGGGTCGTTGTAGACGTTCTGGTCGCGCGCATCTTCCGAATGGACGCTGCCGCTGTGCGGATAGAGATATGTATAGGAGCGCAGCGTCTCGTGCACCTGGCCGCCAAGCAGCTTGTAGACCGGCTCGTCCGCCTCCTTGCCGATGATGTCCCAGCAGGCCATCTCGAGCGCCGAGAAGCAGCCCATGCCGGAGACGTCCGGGCGCTGGGTGAAGCCGGAGGAATAGACGCGGCGGAACAGGTTTTCGAGATCGTGCGGGTCGCGGCCGACGAGGTAGCGTTCGGCCATGTCCTCGATCATCCTGGCGGTGACATGCGCCGAGAAGGTGGCGTTATAGGCCTCGCCATAGCCGACGACGCCGCCATCGGTGGTGAGCTTGACGAAGATGAAATATTTGCCGCCGATGCCGGGTGGCGGGTTGCCGACAACCCAGGTCCTCACGTCGGTGATTTTCATTTGTGATCCTCCAGAACCAGGTCGGCGCCTTTCCATCCCGTCAGGATCGAGGCGGCGTTGGTATTGCCCGTGATGTTGTCGGGGAAAATCGAAGCGTCGATGACGCGCAAGCCCTCGAGCCCATGCACCTTGAGTCGCGGATCGACGACGGCGCGTGATGCATCCGGCCCCATGCGGCAGGTTGAGACCGGGTGATAGACCGTGCCCGAGCGTTTCCTGAAATCCTGGATCAGGTCGGCGTCGGACTGGATCGACGGTCCTGGCAGCACCTCTTCCTCGATGATCTCGGCCATGGCCGGCATCGCGGCGATCCTGCGCACGAACTTCACCGCCGCCAGCATCTCGTCGACATCGGCATTGGTCGAATAGGCGTTGGCCGTGATCCTCGGATAGTCGCGCGGATTGCTCGAGCGGATCATGATCTCGCCGCGGCTCGACGGGCGGCAGTTGGACAGACCGATCGAGAAGCCCGGCCAAGGGTCGGGCGTCAGGATCGGACGTTCGCCGCTCTTCGGGATGACGGTCGAGAAGGCCTGGAAATAAAGCTGCATGTTCGGCCGCGTCATTGAGGCGTCGGTGCGGAAGAAGCCGCCTGCATTGTTCATCGACAGCGACAGCGGACCGGAGCGCAAGAGGATATATTGCATGCCGACGAGCAGCTTGCCCCACCAGGGCCGCAGGATCTGGTTCAGCGTCGGCAGCTTGCCTTTGAACGTGTAGTTGATGCCGACATGGTCCTGCAGATTGGCGCCGACATTGTCGTTGGCCTGGACAACCGGGATGCCCAGACTGCCAAGCAACGCCGAGGGGCCGACGCCGGAGAGCTGCAGCAACTGCGGCGAGTTGATCGAGCCGCCCGAGAGGACCACCTCGCGGCCGGCCCGCGCGGTTTTCGTCTCGCCGTCCTGCTCATATTCGATGCCGATGGCGCGCTTGCCCTCGAACAGGATTCTCGTCGCCAACGCGTTTGTCTCGACGCGAACGTTGGGGCGTTTCATCGCCGGGCGCAGGAAGGCGCGGGCGGCCGACATGCGGCGGCCGTTCCTGGTCGTGATCTGGTAGACGCCGACGCCTTCCTGGGAGGCGCCGTTGAAGTCCGGGTTGAAGGGCAGGCCGGCCTGTTCGGCGGCGGCGAGATAGCGCTTGGTCAGCGGGTGCACCGCGCGCGAACAATCGGTGACGTGCAGCGGACCGCCGGTGCCGCGCCACTGGTCGGCGCCGGCGGCATTGTCCTCCATTGCCTTGAAGGAGGGCAGGAGGTCGTCATAGCCCCAGCCCGGATTGCCGGCGGTCGCCCAGGCGTCGAAATCCTCGCGCGCGCCGCGGATGAAGACCATGGCGTTGATCGAGCTCGAGCCGCCGAGCAGCTTGCCGCGCGGCCAGTGGTCGGCATTGCCGGCGAGACCGGGATCTGGCTCGGCCTTGTAGTTCCAGTTGACGGCCGGGTCGAAGTAGGTCTTGCCGTAGCCGAGCGGCATCTGGACGTAGAAGCGCCGGTCGGTCCCGCCGGCCTCCAGCACCAGCACCGAGAAGCGGCCGGAAGCCGACAATTTGTCGGCCACGACCGAACCGGCCGAGCCGGAGCCGACGACGATGAAATCATAAGTCTGCATGATAGGCGGGCGCGCTCCGAAATTCGCGGCCTAGCCTAGACATTGCCGGTTCACGTCGTCGCCGGACCTTCCGGCATGGCTTGTGAAAAAAGCGACTGCTCCGGCAGCGCAGTTTTCGCTTTCAGCAGAGCTTGCGACATCGCAATCGCATTGGTACGGGTTCAGGAAAGCAGCGGCTGAAGGACTTTCCTATGGTGCATTACGCGGACGGAAAACCTCTTGGCGATCTCACGCTGCGCACGCTCGCCATGCCGTCCGACGCCAACGCCGCCGGCGACATCTTCGGCGGCTGGGTTATGGCGCAGATGGACCTTGCCTGCGGCATCCGCGCCGCCGAGCGTGCCAAGGGGCGCGTGGTCACCGCCGCGGTCAAGGAGATGTCCTTCGCCAAGCCGATGAAGATCGGCGACACGCTCTGCATCTACACCCATGTCGAGCGCGTCGGCCGCACCTCGATGGTGCTCAAGGTTGAGGCCTGGGCGCAGCGCTACCTTTCCGACCTGATGGAAAAGGTCACCCATGCCGATTTCGTCATGGTGGCGCTCGACGGCGAAGGCAAGCCGAAGCCGGTTCCGGCCGAAAGCTGACGGGTCTCCGATTCTCCCAAGCCTGCGCTTTGTAACAATGCTCGCGCGGCAGATGCGCTTCGCGACATCCAATGGTTGCCTTCGCGCCCCAGTTTGGAGGTCGCGAGGGGGAAAACAATGCGTCAACACATGCTGAACGGCTGGCTCGTGGCGGCCCTTATTGCTCTGGTCTGCCTGCTTGGCATTACGGCCTATATGGAGGTCAGGAAAGACCTTCCACGCGTCGCCTGCCTGAAGAGCCCGAAAACGATCGACAAGAAATTCGCGCAGCAGGAGAACTGCTCGACGACGTGCTGCAACATTACCGCTGCAAGCGCCTGATCGGTGGCCGGCTAAAGACAGTCACCCTTGTCGAGGCGGTTGCGCGGACACACCTGCGCTGGCTGGAGAGCCGCAGCAAATCCTATCAAAGCCAGATACGACAGGCCTGGCGCCGAGCCGCACGGCTCATCCAAAGGTTCAGAAACCTTTAAATTACAATGGTTTTCAAGCCTGCTGGCTGTCGAATCTCGCCCGCGCCTCGCGAACCCGATTTGTGTTCTTTCGGGCCCATTCGCCAAGCGCGCCGACAGGCACGAGCAACTCATGACCGAGCTCGGTCAGCTCGTAATCGACACGCGGCGGAATGGTCGGAAACACCTTGCGGGTCACGAACCCATCGCGTTCCAGACCACGCAAGGTGGTGGTCAGCATCTTTTGCGAAATGCCGCCGACGGCGGCGCGCAATTCGTTGAAGCGCAACGGCCCGTCGCCCAGCTTGCCGACCACGAGCACGGTCCATTTGTCGCCGACCCGCTGCAGGATTTCCGACACGGCACGGCAGTCCTCGGTGATATGCGGGTGCCTCAGTAACATAAACGTGCCCCCTTGCGCGCTGATTTGTCAGTATCACATATAGCGCCGGTATCCAAACGATACCAGAAATTCCCGCAAGGAGAGCCCCTTATGTCCAAGCCCAAAATCGCCATCGTCGTCGGTTCGACGCGCGCCGCCCGCTTCGCCGACGTGCCGGCGCAGTGGATCGCCAAGATCGCCAAGACCCATGCCGATATCGACGTCGAGATTGTCGATCTGCGGGACTGGCCGCTGCCTTTCTTCGACGAGGTCGCATCCTCCGCCTGGGCGCCGTCGCAGAACGAAGTGGCGCAGCGCTGGCAGAAGAAGATCGCCGAGTTCGACGGCTTCATCTTCACCGCCGCCGAATACAATCACGCTCCGACCGGTGTCCTGAAGAACGCCATCGATTACGCCGCCAATGAATGGAACAAGAAGCCGGCCGGCTTTGTCGGCTATGGCTCGGTCGGCGGCGCGCGCGCGGTCGAACAGCTCCGCCTGATCGCCGTCGAGTTGCAGATGGCTCCGGTCAAGTCGGCCGTCCACATCGCCTGGGGCGATTTCCTTGCGGTCCGCCAGGGCGAGAAGAAGCTCGAGGACCTCGAGCATCTGAACCAGTCGGCCGCGGCGCTGGTCAATGACGTCGCCTGGTGGGCGAAGGTGCTGAAGGCGGCGCGCGCCGCAGACGCGATCGCCGGCGAAGCCCAGGCCGCTTGAGCGATCAATTGAGTTTGTCCTCCCAGTAAGAAAGGGGCGGCGCCGGCCGCCGCGTCAGACTGCTGACAAACCCCGTCGAATTTCGGCGGGGTTTTGTTTTATGTGGTTGAGCGTTTTGA
>SAJS01000027.1 GCA_004017535.1 Mesorhizobium sp. | reverse complement strand
CGCCAACTTCTCAAAACGCTCAACCACATAAAACAAAACCCCGCCGAAATTCGACGGGGTTTGTCAGCAGTCTGAGGCGGGTCTCGACCCGCCTTTTTCATGTCCACGATGTCGATTGTCGGCTCAGCCGGCGCTTACAGCAGGATGAATTGGAGTGGAGTCATTCATCCCGCTCCGACTCTTTGTTTTGTCGCATGGTCTTAATCCGAAAGGTCTGCAACTCTTTGCCGTCGCTGACCTTCTTTCCGGGATCATGCTCTATGCCTCGCCGAGATGGATGTCGCTCGCGATCACCCGGTGGTGCTCGACAAATTCCAGACGGTCGAGCAGGAAGCGGTCGTCTTCGGGGTAGTAGACCGCACGCTCCGGCTGCGGCCCGGCGAAGGCGCGAATGGCATCCATGTCGCGCCACCAGCTCAGCGTGGTGATTTCGCTGACGCCGTCGCCCAGAGTGCGCATCAGCATCTGGCAGCCGAGGTTGCGGGCGTCTCTGAGTAGTCCTTCAACCCTGTCTTCACGATGTAGGCGACATACGCCTCCTCATCGGCCGTCCTGATGCGGCCGTTCCATTTGCGGAGAATGACTTGGGATTCGCTCATCCTTGTCTAGATCGTCTGGTCCGTCCAGCGGACGATGTCGGTCGCCGCCTGGCCGAAGGCACTGTCCAGCGCGCGCACGTAAGCCGCATTGCCTCTGCCGGAAACCGGCGCGCTCGCGGTGAAGTTCTTCGAAGCGCGCACCTCTCCGTTGCGGTCGTTCAGGATGCGCACGAACAGGTCGACGTCGGCATGCTCGCCGCCATTGACGCGCACCTCGAAGGAGCGCACCTCGACGATGATCTGGTAGTCTATCGCCAGCCCCTCGCCCGGCTTGCCTACGCCGGCAAAGCTGCCGGAACGCTGGAAGGTCTCGGCCAGCCTCGCCTGCACGATCAGCGGCAGCCGGTCCGCCCATTGCGCGCCTTTCAGGAACTGGATCGAGCGGTCCGAAGGCCTGATGACGATGTTCTGGCTGTCCAGCGCCTTCAGTGCCGAGGGCTGGGCGATCAGGATCTGGCGGCGGCTGTGCGCATGCACATCGACCGAAGGCGCGGACAGTTCGAACGTGTCGAGGGGCGCCGGCTTGCCGCCCAGGACCGCACAGCCGGCAAGCGTAAGCACCAGCAATGCCGCCGCGGACGATCTCAAACTACCCGCTACCACCCTGACCGACTTCACGCGCGATCCCCGTTGTCCCCGATCAACCCGCATTCGCGGTTCATTTTCTTGGCGGTCGCGGCGGCCGAAGTCAACGCCGTGCCCTTCCGTCGAACTGCCGGACCTCGCCCTCGCCGCCGGACAGGATGCGCTGCGGGTTGCGGCTGAGATCGGTCACCGCTTCCTCGATGCGATTGATCGAGCGGCGGCTGTCCTGCACCAGCGCCTCGACGTTCTGCAGCCCCTGGCCGGAGAAGCGTGACAGGTTGTCGACGATGGTGCCGAGGCGGGAGTTCAGCGTGTCGGCCACCTGCTTGAAGGATTTGAGCGTCGCCCTCGCATCGGCCATCACGCCGTCTGCCTCGCCGGAGCCGAGGATCTTGTCCACCTTGGCCAGGATGCCGTCGACGCGCACCGAGGCGTCGTTGAGGCGCTGCGCAAGCTGGCGGGCATTCTTGATCGTGTCATTGATGTCGTCGGAACGGTTGGCGATCTTGTCGGTGACCTTGGCAATGTCCGACGCCGCCTTGTCGGCGCTGGCGCTGGCTTTCTGGATGTTGGCCAAAGCCTCCTTGACGTCGGCTGGATCGATGCCGTCGAGCACGCCGTTGACCTTGGCCAGTGTCCCTTGCGTCTGCTTGGCGAAATCGTTGATCGAGCCGACCGCCGTGTTGACATTGCCGATGACGGTGTCGAACTGCTTCGAAGTCTCCTTCAGATTTGCCGTCACCGTGTCGACATTGGCCACAATGCTCTTGATCTGGTCCTTGTCGACGGAATTGAGCAGGCCTTCGGCGGCCTTCAGCGTGCTGTCGAGCCGGCCGGAGACATTCTTCAGCTGATCCGAAAGCGAGCTCACCGCCGACAGGAACTTGTCTATGCCGTCGGAATTCTTGGCCAGCGCGTCCGAGAAGGTCTGGACGTTCTTGACCGTCTGCGTCAGTGGCTCACGAACGTCCTTGGTAAAACCTTCGAGCTCGCTAAGCACCTTGTCGGCGCGGGTAAAGATGTTCTGCGCCGTCTGCAAAAGGTTGGTGACCGCGGACGGGTTCGCGACGATCTCGGCGACCCTGCCTTCCTTCTCCGCCTCGTCGAGCAGCCTGGCTTCCTTGGGGTCGGCACCCTTGAGCTCGATATTGGCCTGGCCGCTGAGGCCGGTCAGTCCGATGTCGGCCTGCGTCGACTTGGTGATCGGCGTCCAGCGGGCGATTTCGGTGTCGGCAATGGCGACGGTCGGATCGTCGCCATCGATATAGACGTTTTTCACATCGCCCACCCTGACACCGTTGAACAGCACCAGGCTGCCGCGGCTGAGGCCGGAGGCCGAGCCTGGGATGCGCACGCGCAGCAGCGCCGTCTCGCCCCTGTCGCCGATCGCGGCCGTCCAATAGACGAAGGCGAAGGCCGCCAGGATCGCGCCCAGGGTAAAAATGCCGACGATTACGTAGTTGGCTCTTGTTTCCATCGCCCCACTTATCGTTATGCGCGCGCCGCAAGATCAAGTTGCCGGGCGCGTTTTCCGCGGAAATAGGATTTCACCCACGGCTCATCGCTCTTCAGCATGTCGTCGATCGTGCCTTCCACCAGCACCCTCTTCTTGCCGAGCACCGCCACGTGGTCGCAAGCGGTGAACAGCGTGTCTAGGTCGTGCGTGACCATGTAGACAGTCAGATCCATCGTGTCGCGCAGCTTGACGACCAGCTCGTCGAACTCGGCTGCGCTGATCGGGTCGAGCCCCGAGGTCGGTTCGTCCAAGAAGACGATGTCGGGATCGAGCGCAAGCGCACGCGCCAGCGCCGCGCGTTTGATCATGCCGCCGGAAAGTTCGGACGGGAATTTCTGCGCGGCGTCGGTCGGCAGCCCGACCAGCTCGATCTTGAGCATGGCGAGCTCATCCATCAGCGCCTTGGGCAGGTCGAGATATTCGCGCATCGGCACCTGCACGTTCTCCAGTACCGTGAGCGCCGAAAACAGCGCCCCATGTTGGAAGAGGACGCCAAGCCGCATATCGATGCGCAGGCGATCGGCGTCGCTTGCCTTGTCGACATCGACGCCGAACAGGCTGATCGTCCCCGACTGCTTCGGCATCAGTCCCAATATGGTGCGCAGCAGCACCGATTTGCCGGCGCCGGAGGCGCCGACAAAGCCGAGGATTTCCCCGCGCTTGATGTCGAGCGAAAGCTTGTCGAGAATCAGCTTGTCACCGATGGCGACGGTGACGTCGCGAACCGAAAGCACGATCTCGCCATCGTTCGTGTGCTCCGCTGCCGTGGCGCCGTTGCCGTTCGCCATCTCAGAAGCCGATCGCTGCGTAGAACATGGCGAAGAGCCCGTCGAGGATGATGACGATGAAGATCGACTTCACCACCGAAGCGGTGACGTGCAGGCCGAGCGATTCGGCGCTACCCCCGACTTTCATGCCCTCGACAGACGCAATGATGCCGATGATCAGGGCCATGAACGGCGCCTTGATCAGGCCGGCGAAGATGGTGCTGAGATCGATGGCGACGCGCAGCCTGTCGATGAACGCAGCCGGCGGGATGTCGGAATAGAGCCAGGCGGCAACGATGCCGCCGGCAAGGGCGGCAAAATTGGCGATGATGGTAAGGCAAGGCAGCCCGATCACCAGCGCAACGAGCCGCGGAAAAACAAGCACGCCGATCGGATTGAGGCCGATCACCTTGAGCGCATCGACCTCCTCGCGCATCTTCATCGAGCCGATCTCGGCCGTGATGGCGCTACCCGAACGACCGGCAAGCATGATCGCCGTCATCAGCACGCCGAGCTCGCGCAGGATCAGCACCCCGACGAGGTCGACGACGAAGATATTGGCGCCGAAATAGCTGAGCTGATAGGCGCCCTGCTGGGCGACGATGGCGCCGACGATGGCCGACATCAGCGTCACCACCGGGATTGCGCCGACGCCCATGCGATCGATCTGGTTGAAGATCGCGGCTGGATTGACCGCATGGCCGCGCCCGAGCTTCATCTGCGCGCCGCGGATCGTGGCGCCTAGGATATTCATCGAGGCGAAGAAATCGTCGCGCATCTCGTAGACCCGCCGGCCTACCAGCTCCAGCGCGCGCAGGATGATGTTGGGCGGCCCGGACGGGCTCGATTCGGGCTCCCGTCGGACCGCGTCGCCGACGGCGCCTAGCAGGATCGAGGCGACCTCGCTTTGCCCCTGCAAATGGACCTCGACGCCTTTCTTCTCGAAGGCGCTGGCCAGCCGGTCGATCAGCCAGGCCCCGGCCGTGTCCATCTTTTCGATACGGGAAAGGTCGAGCATCAGCTGCTTCGCGCCGCTTCTCTGCTCGATCTTGCGCATGTCCGCATCGACCGCCGCCACGGTGCGCGTCGTCCACACGCCGGAAAAGGCGCAGCCCAGCACCCCGCCCTCTTCCCTCACGGCGACGCGCGGTCGATGCTCGCCGTTCTCGGCGGCCTCGCCGCTTGCGTCGCGTTTGCGGATGGTCAACATGGCGTCCTGTTTAGCGTGACGGGACTGGCGTGTCGATTTGCCGGCAGACTGGTGCCGCATAGCCGGAGAAGAAAATTATGGCGCGTGTCATTTCGGTCGAAATGGAGCGATTCCCGATCGCCGGCACCTTCACCATCTCACGCGGATCCAAAACCGAGGCCGAAGTCATCACGGTAACGATTGCTGACGGGGGACGTTCCGGGCGCGGCGAGTGCGTGCCTTACAAGCGCTACGGCGAGACCATGGAGGGGGTGAGCGCGTCCATCGAGGCGATGCGCGACCAGATCGCTGGCGGCATCGACCGGACTGCGCTGCTCGCTGCCATGCCGGCAGGCGCCGCGCGAAACGCCATAGATTGCGCGCTGTGGGATCTGGAGGCCAAGCTGACCGGCACGCCCGTGGCGGCGGCGATCGGCGCTGTTTCAGCCAAGCCGCTCGAAACCGCCTACACCCTGTCGCTCGCCGAACCGGAAGCCATGGCCGCGCAGGCGCGTGCCAATGCCGCGCGGCCCTTGCTCAAGGTCAAGATCGGCGGCGACAACGACATAGCGCGGATTCGCGCAGTGACGGAGGCCGCCCCCGAAAGCCGCATCATCCTCGATGCCAATGAGGGCTGGACCGACCAAAATGTCGAGGCGAACCTGGCCTTCGCCGCGCAGCATGGCATTGCGCTCGTCGAGCAGCCGCTGCCGGCGGGCAAGGACGACATCCTGGGCCGGATCGCGCATCCGGTGCCGATCTGCGCCGACGAAAGCGTGCATGCGGCGAAGGACCTCGACGCGCTGCTCGGTCTCTACGACGCCGTCAACATCAAGCTCGACAAATCCGGCGGTCTGACGGAGGCGTTGAGATTGCGCGACCGTGCCCGCGATCTCGGCTTCGGCATCATGGTGGGCTGCATGGTCGGCACCTCGCTCGCCATGGCGCCGGCGGTGTTGCTGGCGCAGGATGCCGACTTCGTCGACCTCGATGGCCCGCTGCTTCTCGCACGCGATCGCGAGCCCGGCCTCCTCTACCAGGGATCGCTGGTTTCACCCCCCAACAGGGAGCTTTGGGGCTGAGCGCGCGGCAAGACCGATCAGCCCCATGCCGACGATCGCGATCGGGATCATCGCCCAGAAACCGTCGACGCCCAAGCGGTCGTAAAGCGGGCCGGAAGCGAGCGTCACCGCCGCCATGAAGAAGCCGTTGAAGAAATAGGCTGTGCCTTGCGCCGCGCCCGTGCGCTCCTCGGAAACCGTCTCGCCGATCATCTTCTGCAGGCCGATCAACACCATCGCGACCGAGACCGAATGCAGCGACTGAACCAGGAAGAAGCCGGCGACGCCAAGCCCGAGCGGCCAGACGAGCGGAAAGGCGATCCAGCGCACGATCGAGCCGATGCCGGCGATCACCATCACCTTGGCCACCGAGACCGACGAAAAAATGCGGTTGAAAAACAGGAACATGCAGACCTCGGAGACCACGCCCCAGGCCCATAGCAGGCCGACGACGGAATCGCCGATGCCGATCGATTTCCAGTAGATCGACACGAACCCGTAGAGAAAGGCGTGGCTGGCGGTGATGATGCCGACCCCCAGAGTGAAATAGAGGAAATAGGCGTTGAACAGGCTGGGCGCCTTATGCTGGATTTCAGTGGCCGACAGCGGCGAGGCCTTACGCGGCCGCCCCATGCGCGGCGCCGCCAACGCCGCAACCAAAGCCGCGCCGAGCGCCACGAAGATGATCACCGGAACCGCCTGCGGGCCGGTGGCCGCCAGGATGAATCCGCCCGCGATATTGGCGCAGAGATAGGCGATCGAACCCCATTTGCGCATCGCCGTGTAGTTGGACCCGAAGCGCCGCACGCCCGACAGTGCCAGCGAATCGGCCATCGGTGAGTGGGGCGTCCAGACGATGGTGAGCAGCAGCGACACGGCAAGCACGATCGCGTAGGTGGCCGGCAGGAAATAGCCCGCCGAGACGGCCATCGAGGCCGCGACCAGTGCGATGTAGACATTGGCGCGGTCCTTCGCCCGATCGGCAAGCGCCGTCAGCATTGGTGTCGTCACCACGCGCAGGAACATCGGCGCCGCCAGGATCACGGCGATCTGCTCGGCCTGAAAACCCTTCGCCTGCAGCCAGAGCGGAAAGTAAGGCAGATGCGTTCCCTGCGACACAAACAAGGTGGCGAAGATCAGGCTGATGCGTAGTTCGAAATGGCTGGGCTTGATGCGTTGTTCGGGCGAGAGCGGCGGCAGCGACATGAATCGATCCAATTGCGTTGCGCTCTAGGGGCCTGCAACGCGTCCCAATCCCTAACATGCGGCAAGACAGGGCGGAACTGTCTGGACCAATCGATTGGCGGCAAAGCTGTTGAAGGCCTCGTCCGGCACGGAATATGCCGCGCTTCGGCCTTGGTGAACAACTCGGGAAGAGGCGCTAGAACCCCGGCCGCCCCTTGACAGGCAGGCGCGTTCAGGCCGCTCTCGCCGCCCTGCCCTTGAGGTCGATAATGTCGACCGGAACCAGCACATCCTTGCCGGCGGAAGATTCGGGCAGCACATGCGCCCAGGTCAGGACCTCCAGGCGGCCGTCGAAATGCTCGACAACCGCCGTGCAGCTTTCCACCCAGTCGCCGGTGTTGATGTACTGCACCTCGCCATAGTTCTCGATGGCGGCGTGATGGATGTGGCCGCAGATCACGCCGTCGACATGCGACCGCCGCGCTTCTTCCGAAAGCACCGTCTGGAACGAGCCGATGAAATTCACCGCCTTCTTCACCTTGACCTTGGCCCAGGACGAGAACGACCAGTAAGGCAGGCCGAGCAGATGGCGCAGCTTGGTCACCACCCGGTTGATCAGCATCGCCGTGTCATAGGCATAGTCGCCGAGATAGGCGAGCCAGCGCTGGTTGTGCACCACTGTGTCGAACTGGTCGCCATGGATGACGAGCAGGCGCCGGCCGTCGGCGGTTTCGTGGATGGCGCGGTCGGCAACGACGATGCCGCCGAAATGCACGCCCTGGAACTGGCGGGCGAATTCGTCGTGATTGCCGGCGATATAGGTGATTGAGGCGCCCTTGCGCGCCTTGCGCAGCAGCTTCTGCACGACGTCATTGTGGCTCTGCGGCCAGTGCCAGCTGCGGCGCAGTCGCCAGCCGTCGACGATATCGCCGACCAGATAGATGATCTCGGCATCGTGATAGCGCAGGAAGTCGATCAGGAAATCGGCCTTGGCCGCTTTCGAGCCGAGATGCACGTCGGAAATGAACAGGGCGCGGAAAGTGCGGGGCTCTGGGGCTGACATCGCGATTTTACCCTTTGCTTTCGCGTGCCTATGCCCCGATTCATGCAACAATCGTATGACGGTTGCGGTTGATCCAGCCCAGGCGCTAGCTTGGCGCCGCCAAAGCATCAGGAGAAAATCACCATGGAACTCGGCATTCGCGGCAAGAAAGCCATCGTCTGCGCCTCGAGCAAGGGGCTTGGAAAAGGTTGCGCCATGGCGCTGGCCGAAGCCGGCGTCGACCTCGTTGTCAACGGCCGCAACGCCGAGCTTCTGGCCAGGACCGCGCAAGAGATCCGCGACAAATTCGGCGTCAAGGTGATCGAAGTCGCCGGCGACGTGTCGAAGCCCGAGGTGCAGAAGGCGATCCTTGCCGCCTGTCCCGACCCGGACATTCTGGTCAACAACAATGGCGGTCCTCCGCTGCGCGATTTCCGCGAGCTTGATCGCACAAAAATCCTAGAGGGCGTGACGCAGAACATGGTGACGCCCATCGAGCTCATCCAGGCCGTGATCGACGGCATGGCCAAGCGCGGCTTCGGCCGCATCGTCAACATCACCTCGCTGTCGGTCTATGTGCCGATCCCAGGGCTCGACCTGTCGTCCGGCGCCCGCGCTGGCCTGACATCCTTCCTGGCCGGCGTGGCGCGCACGGTGATCGACCGCAACGTCACCATCAACAGCCTGCTGCCCGGCAAGCTCGACACCGACCGGTTGCGCGGCCCGCATGAAGCAGGCACTCCAGAAGACCCGGCCGCGGCAGCCGCGCGAAAGGCCCGCATCAGCGCCGACGTACCGGCGAAACGTCTCGGCACGCCCGAGGAATTCGGCCAGATCTGCGCCTTCCTCTGTTCGGTCCATGCCGGCTACCTCACCGGCCAGAACATCCCGGTCGACGGCGGCCTCTACGTCAGCGCCTTCTGAACATCGCCTGAAGCTCTCCAGCCAACAAGTTGGAATCAACTCATTATTTTCGCTCCGGCATTGTGAAGGCCGGAGCCCGCGATTTGCGGTCGCGAAAAAACGCGGGCGCATGCTAAAAGGCTCCAAACCAGTATCGCAGGGAGGGGCCGCAATGGACGGCGAGAACAAGAAACCGGCCCGGTCGGACCTCGACGAGGCCGCCCTCTTCTTCCACAAGCATCCAAAGCCGGGAAAGCTCGAGATCCAGGCGACCAAGCCGCTCGGCAACCAGCGCGATCTGGCGCTTGCCTATTCGCCGGGCGTGGCCGCGCCCTGCCTCGAGATCCGCGACGATCCCGCCACCGCCGCCGACTACACAGCCCGCGCCAACCTGGTCGGCGTCGTCTCCAACGGCTCCGCCGTGCTTGGGCTCGGCAATATCGGTCCGCTCGCCTCCAAGCCGGTGATGGAAGGCAAGGCGGTGCTGTTCAAGAAATTCGCCGGCATCGACGTCTTCGACATCGAGATAGACGCGCCGGAGATCGAGCGCATGGTCGAGACGGTGGCGGCGCTCGAGCCGACCTTCGGCGGCATCAATCTGGAGGACATCAAAGCGCCGGAATGTTTCGAGGTCGAGGAGCGGCTGAAGGCCCGCATGGGCATCCCGGTTTTCCATGACGACCAGCACGGCACGGCGATCATCGTCGCGGCCGCGGTACTCAACGGGCTGGAGCTGGCCGGCAAGGCGATTTCCGACATCAAGATCGTCACTTCCGGCGCGGGCGCCGCAGCGCTTGCCTGCCTCAACCTTCTGGTCTCGCTCGGGGCCAAGGTCGAGAACATCTGGGTCACCGACCGCTTCGGCGTCGCCTACAGGGGCCGCGTCGAGGAGATGGATCGCTGGAAGGACCCTTATGTGAAGGACACCGAGGCGCGCACGCTGGCCGATGTCATTTCCGGCGCCGACGTCTTTCTGGGCCTCTCCGCCGCCGGCGTGCTGAAGCCGGAGCTCCTGCAGCATATGGCGCCGAAACCACTGATCCTGGCTTTGGCCAACCCCAATCCCGAGATCATGCCGGAAGTGGCGCGCGCCGCCCGGCCGGACGCCATGATCTGCACCGGGCGCTCCGATTTCCCCAATCAAGTCAACAACGTGCTGTGCTTTCCTTATATCTTCCGGGGCGCGCTCGATTGCGGCGCCAGCGCCATCAACGAGGAGATGAAGATGGCGGCGGTGCGGGCGATCGCAGCCCTTGCCCGCGAGGAGCCTTCGGACGTTGCCGCCCGCGCCTATTCCGGCGAGACGCCGATGTTCGGCCCCGATTTTCTCATCCCCTCGCCCTTCGATCCGCGCCTTATCCTGCGCATCGCGCCGGCGGTGGCGAAGGCCGCCTGCGACACCGGCGTCGCGACGCGGCCGATCAGCGATTTCGCCGCCTATATCGACAAGCTCAACCGCTTCGTCTTCCGCTCCGGCCTGGTAATGAAGCCGGTGTTTTCCACCGCCAAGGCCTCAAGCTCCAAGCGCGTTATCTATGCCGATGGCGAGGACGAGCGCGTGCTCCGCGCCGCCCAGGTGGTGCTGGAGGAAGGCATCGCCGAACCGACTTTGATCGGCCGCCCGCATGTGGTGGAGGTCCGCCTGAAGCGTTACGGCCTGCGCATCCGGCCTGGCGTCGATTTCGCATTGATCAATCCGGAAGACGATCCGCGCTACCGCCATTATGTCGACCTTTTGATCGAGCTCGCCGGCCGGCGCGGCGTGACGACGGAAGCCGCCCGCACCATGGTGCGCACCAACAATACGGTTATCGCGGCGCTCGCGCTGAAGCGTGGCGATGCGGATGCCATGATCTGCGGCCTCGAAGGTCGCTTCGAGCGGCATTTGCGCAACGTCTCGCTGATCATCGGGCCGCGCGCCGGCGTCAAGGACCGCGATCTGTCGGCGCTCTCGATGCTGATTTCGCAGCGAGGCATCATCTTTCTCACGGACACCTATGTCTCCATCGATCCCACACCCGAGGAGATCGCCGAGATGACCGTTCTGGCGGCGGAGGAAATCAGGCGTTTCGGCATGGAACCCAAGGCCGCCCTGCTCTCCTTCTCGGATTTCGGCTCGCGCGACGCGCCGAGCGCATTCAAGATGCGGCAAGCTGCGGCGATCCTGGCGCGTATCGCGCCCGACCTGCAGTGCGACGGCGAGATGCATGCCGACACAGCGCTTTCGGAACATCTGCGCCAGCGCGTCTATCCGCATTCCAGGCTGAAGGGCGAGGCCAATCTGCTGGTCTTCCCGAACCTCGATTCGGCCAACATCACGCTGACGGCGCTGGGCGCCATGATGGACGCGCTGCATGTCGGGCCGATCTTGCTCGGCACCGATAAGCCCGCCCATATATTGACGCCGTCGGTGACCTCGCGCGGCGTCGTCAACATGACCGCGCTTGCCGTGGTCGAGGCGGCGCACAAGGCGCAGGCGCTTGTCGATGTGGGTTGAAGGATATGACGGCTTGTCGCCGAATTGCCCTTAGGCGCGGTCGTGGCGACTCTGGCATAGTCGGTTAACTACCGCGGCGTAGCTTCGAGTCGGTCTAGCGATTTGGGGTTCAGATGAAAGGCGCGAGGTCGAAGCTGGCCCTCCTAGTGCCGCTGCTTGCAGCGCTTGCGGGCTCGGCCGTCGCCGTCACTCAATCCCAAGCGGCCTCGCGCACCTGCCGCCAGCTTGAAGCCGAGCTCGCCGCGGCGCGTGGCGGCGGAGGGCCGGGCCTCGTCCGCAAATATGATGACGCCATCGCGCGCCAGCGCGAGCAGCTTGCCAGGGCCCGCGGCCGGGCAAGCGATGCCGGTTGCGGCTTCACGCTGTTTTCGCGCAATGTCAGCCAGTGCGCGGCGATCAACGCCTCGATAGAGCGCATGAACGCCAATCTCGACACTTTGCAGGCCAAGCGCGAGCGGCTTGCCGCCGGTGGCACGCGGCGCGACCGCAGCCGTATCCTGGCGGCGCTCGATGCCAACAACTGCCGCGGCGACGAGATCGCGCCGCGACGCGCGCCGCTTCAGCAGGCTTCCCGCGACAATGGCGGCGGCAATCTGTTCGAGCAGCTTTTCGGCCGCCAGGACGAGCAGTTCGAAACGCCCGATGCCCCCGATGTGCCGGACGCGGCGGACGTGCCGCTTGATGATCCGAGCGTGCGCAACATCCGCCGCGTCATCAATCAGCCGGACGGCATGGACCTGCCAAGGCTGAGCGGCGAGTTCCGCACCATGTGCGTGCGCACCTGCGACGGCTATTTCTACCCAATGTCCAACGCCGCCTCCGTCGGCGATTTCGAGCGCGACCAGAAGAATTGCGAATCGAGCTGCCCGGGCACCGAGATGCAAGTCTTCTATTCGCGTGGAATGGACGATGACTCGGGCTCGATGACCTCCTCGGTCACCGGTCAGCCCTACAGCGAGCTGCCGACCGCCTATCTCTACAAGCAGGCCAACTATTCGCGGCCGCCCACTTGCGGATGCAACGCGCAGGCCGGCAATTTTACGATCATCGGCGGCAATCCGCCCAACCCCGAACAGTCGCAGCCGGAGAGCGGGACAGCGCCCTTCATCCCCGTGCCGGCGGTGAAGCCCGATCCCGGCGCCGATCCCGAAACGCTCGCCAATGCCGAAGGTGGGCTCGACCTGGACGCGATCAAGCGGCTGACCACCAAGTTGCCGGTGTCGCCGGTCTCGGCGCTGCCGCCGGATCAGCGCAAGGTCAGGGTCGTCGGGCCAGCGTTCCTTCCCGACCCATCAGCGGCAATAGATCTGAAAGCTCCGGCCCCGAAGTCCGCCCGGTGAGCGCCAGCCGCAGCGGCATGAACAGCGGCTTGCCTTTGCGCCCGGTTGCTTCCCTGATCTTGCCGGTCCAGTCCTTCCAGACCGTGCCGTTCCAAGGCTCCTCTGGCAACACGTCAAACGCCTGATTGAGGAAGTCGCGGTCCTCGCCGGAAAACTCGGTCGGCTCCTGCGGGCCTTCGCTCAGGATTCGCCACCAGGCGACCGCATCCGACAGCCGGTCGAGATTGCCGCGCACCGCCATCCAGAACGCCTCGGCCTTGTCGCCGGAAATGCCCAGCACCATCAGCCGGTCGCGCGCTTCCTCGAACGTCATATGATGTATCAGCGCGCGATTGAGCACGAGGAGCTCGTCCGGATCGAACTTGGAGGCGGACTTGGACGTCGCCGCAGGATCGAAATGGCTGGCAAGCTCGTTGAGATCATGCGCCGCCGTGACATTTTCTGACGTGCCGACGAGCACCGCCAGCGAGGCAACCGCCATCGGCTCGATCCCGTCCTCGCGCAGGCTCTCGATCGACAGCGCGCCAGTGCGCTTCGACAGCCCCTCGCCCGTGGTCGTGGTGAGCAGATTGTGGTGGCCGAAGACCGGCGGCTCGGCGCCGAGCGCCTTGAAGATGGCGATCTGCACGCCGGTGTTGGTGACATGGTCGTCGCCGCGAATGACATGGCTGACGCCCATCTCGATATCGTCGACCACCGAAGGCAGCGTATAGAGATAGGTGCCGTCCTCGCGCACCAGGACAGGGTCCGACAGCGATGCGAGATCGACCGTCTCCTCGCCGCGCACCAGGTCGTTCCAATGCACGTCCGTGCGCTCCGGCTGCAGCGGATCGCTGGTGAAATTGGGCAAAAGGAAGCGCCAATGTGGCTTGCGTCCATCCGACTGGTATTCGGCCACCTGCTCCGGCGTCAGCGTCAGCGCCTCGCGGCCATAGACCGGCGGCAGGCCGCGCGTGCGACGCACCTTGCGGCGCAGATCGAGCTCTTCCGGCGTTTCGTAGCAGGCATAGAGCACGCGCGCCGCCTTCAGCCGCTCGACCGCCGCGTCGTAGATTTCGAAGCGGCGCGACTGGTACTCGGTGACATCCGGGAAGATGCCCAGCCAGTGCAGGTCGTAAAGGATGGAATCGGCATATTCCTGCTTCGAGCGGGCAATGTCGGTGTCGTCGAAGCGCTGGATGAAACGGCCCTTGTTGTTCATGGCGAAAAGCCAGTTGAACAGTGCGGTGCGCGCATTGCCGATATGGATGCGGCCGGTCGGCGATGGGGCGAAACGGACGGTGACTGTCATGAGCGGGGCGTAGCGGATGCTTTTGGCGTTGACAAGGCGCGCCCCCGCGCGAACGCAACAGATAGTGCAAGCCAGCTAAAATGAAAAGCCGCTGGCCAGGCACGCTTCGCGGCGGCCTGATAAACCGCGTCAAGTGCCGGGGGACCTTGGCTTCGCATGTCCCCGTTATCCACATATGTGACACACAAGATGTTGGGGTCACAAAAGCTACAAAAACGAATCCTTGACGGGTCGGAACGAGTCGCTTTTTATAGGCCATGCGCTCCTGTTGCGGGCGTGACCGGAGAGTTCAGAGGCCGGTCTTTTTTCCCGGATTTTGTGCGTTTTGCCCGGATTTCCGCCTGTTCACGAGGCCGGCGGAAGCGTTGGGATCATTGGGGTTTGGGTGGGCGAAAGGGAGAATTGTCGGCCTGGAAAAAATGATCTGTTAACACTATATTTAGTGTTTGCAGGCAGGCTCGACGCTAGATAATGTGAACCTCCCTCCATGGAGGGAATCGACCAAAGTTTCAGTTTAGGGACCCGCAGGGGTCGGCCTGCAGCCCGGGCAAATGCCTGGGAAAGCGTTCTGCTGCCTGCATGCCGGCGCCTGCGACGAGGAGAGTGCCGGCGCTGCTCGCAATGCCGGCAAACGGCGGACTGCGCTTTTCGCCATGTGGGGCAGCAATCCCCGGGGAAAGGCGCTATATATAGACACAAAGGGACCGGACCAATGCGCATCGAGCGTCGCTTCACCAAGCCAGAGCAATCAGCCTATGCGGAGATCGAATTCCGCAAGGCCCTGTCGGAGATCAAGAATCCCGACGGCTCGGTGGTGTTCCGCCTCGACAACATCGATGTGCCGGCGCAGTTCAGCCAGGTCGCGGCCGACATCCTGGCCCAGAAATATTTCCGCAAGGCCGGCGTGCCGGCGCGGCTGAAGAAGGTCGAGGAGAACGACGTTCCCTCTTTCCTGTGGCGCTCGATCGCCGACGAGGCCGAGCTCGCCAAGCTGCCCGAGGCCGAGCGCTACGGTTCGGAAACCGACGCCCGCCAGGTCTTCGATCGTCTCTCCGGCACTTGGACTTATTGGGGCTGGAAGGGCGGCTACTTCAAGTCGGAGGAAGACGCGCGCGCCTTCCGCGACGAGCTTGCCTATATGCTGGCCACCCAGCGCGTCGCGCCGAACTCGCCGCAATGGTTCAACACCGGCCTGCACTGGGCCTACGGCATCGACGGCCCGAGCCAGGGTCACTTCTATGTCGACCCCTTCACCGGCAAGCTGACGAAGTCGAAGTCTGCCTATGAGCATCCGCAGCCACATGCCTGCTTCATCCAGAGCGTGCAGGACGACCTCGTCAACGAGGGCGGCATCATGGATCTGTGGGTGCGTGAGGCGCGCCTGTTTAAATACGGTTCCGGTACCGGCTCGAACTTCTCAATGCTGCGCGGCGAAGGCGAGAAGCTTTCCGGCGGCGGCCGCTCCTCCGGCCTCATGAGCTTCCTCAAGATCGGCGACCGCGCGGCCGGCGCCATCAAGTCGGGTGGCACGACGCGCCGCGCCGCCAAGATGGTCATCGTCGACGCCGACCATCCCGACATCGAGCAGTTCATCGACTGGAAGGTCAATGAGGAGCAGAAGGTCGCCTCGCTGGTGACCGGCTCCAAGATCGTCAAGAAGCACCTCGAAGCCATCATGAAAGCCTGCGTCAATTGCGAGGGCAATGGCGACGACTGCTTCGACCCGGCGCTGAACACCGCGCTGAAGCGCGAGATCAAGGCGGCCAAGAAGGACGCCGTACCGGAGAACTACATCTACCGCGTCATCCAGTTCGCCAAACAAGGCTATACCTCGATGTCGTTCAACACCTACGACACCGACTGGGATTCGGATGCCTATCTCACCGTCTCCGGCCAGAACTCCAACAACTCGGTGTCGCTGAAGGACAATTTCCTGCGCGCCGTCGAGGCCGATGGCGACTGGCAACTCACCGCCCGCAAGGATGGCAAGGTGCTGAAGACGCTGAAGGCGCGCGATCTGTGGGAAAAGATCGGTTACGCCGCCTGGGCGTCGGCCGATCCGGGCCTGCACTTCAACACGACGATGAACGACTGGCACACCTGCGCTTCCGCCGGTGCGATCCGGGCCTCCAACCCGTGCTCGGAATACATGTTCCTCGATGATACGGCCTGCAACCTCGCCTCGATCAACCTCCTGCCCTACCGCAGGGAAGACGGCACGATCGACATCGCCGCTTACGAGCACACCGTTCGCCTGTGGACCGTCGTGCTTGAAATCTCGGTGATGATGGCGCAGTTCCCGTCCAAGGAGATCGCCAAGCTCTCCTACGACTACCGCACGCTCGGCCTTGGCTACGCCAATATCGGCGGCCTGCTGATGACCTCGGGCATTCCCTACGACTCCGACGAGGGCCGCGCGATCTGCGCCGCGCTTACCGCGATCATGACCGGCGTCGCCTACTCGACCTCGGCCGAAATGGCCGCCGAGCTCGGCGCCTTCCCGGACTATGACCGCAACGCCCAGAACATGCTGCGCGTCATGCGCAACCATCGCCGCGCCGCCTATGGCGACAAGGACGGCTACGAGAAGCTCGCCGTCAACCCGATGCCGCTGGTCGCCTCCGACCTGAAGCAGCCGGCCTTGGCCGAGCATGCCCGCGCCGCCTGGGACCGCGCCATCGAGCTCGGCGAGGAACACGGCTACCGCAACGCGCAGGCGACCGTTATCGCGCCGACCGGCACGATCGGCCTCGTCATGGACTGCGACACCACCGGCATCGAGCCCGACTTCGCCCTGGTGAAGTTCAAGAAGCTCGCCGGCGGCGGCTACTTCAAGATCATCAACCGCGCCGTGCCGGAAGCGTTGCGCACGCTGGGCTATTCCGAAAGCCAGATCGCCGAGATCGAGGCTTATGCCGTCGGCCATGGCAACCTCAACCAGGCGCCCGGCATCAACCCGTCGACACTGAAGGCCAAGGGCTTCACCGATGAGAAGATTTCGGCGCTGAATGCGGCGCTGAAGTCGGCCTTCGACATCAAGTTCGTGTTCAACCAGTGGACGCTCGGCGCCGACTGGGTGAAGGAAACGCTCGGCTTCACCGACGAGCAGCTTGGCGACATCTCCTTCGAGATGCTGCCGGCGCTGGGCTTCTCAAAGAAGGACATCGACGCCGCCAACATCCATGTCTGCGGTGCCATGACGCTGGAAGGCGCGCCCTTCCTCAAGGCCGAGCACCTGCCGGTGTTCGACTGCGCCAGCCCCTGCGGCAAGATCGGCAAGCGCTCGCTCTCGATCCAGAGCCACATCCTGATGATGGCGGCGGCGCAGCCCTTCATCTCGGGCGCCATCTCCAAGACCATCAACATGCCGAACGAGGCGACGGTCAAGGACGCCAAGAACGCCTACATGCTGTCTTGGAAGCTGGCGCTGAAGGCCAACGCGCTCTACCGCGACGGCTCGAAGCTGTCGCAGCCGCTCAACGCCTCGCTGCTCGCCGATGGCGAGGAGGATGAGGACGAGGCGGTCGAGCAGCTGATCGCGGCACCCGCCGCGCAGCGCGCCGTGCAGGTGACCGAAAAGATCGTCGAGCGCGTCATCGAGCGGCTCTACCGCGACCGCGAAAAGCTTCCGAACCGCCGCAAGGGCTACACCCAGAAGGCCGTCGTCGGCGGCCACAAGGTGTACCTGCGCACCGGCGAGTTCGACGATGGTCGCCTGGGCGAGATCTTCATCGACATGCATAAGGAAGGCGCTGCTTTCCGCGCCATGATGAACAACTTTGCCATCGCGATTTCGCTCGGCCTGCAATATGGCGTGCCGCTCGAAGAATATGTCGAGGCCTTCACCTTCACCAAGTTCGAGCCGGCCGGCATGGTGCAGGGCAACGACGCGATCAAGAACGCCACGTCGATCCTCGACTACGTGTTCCGCGAACTCGCCGTCTCCTATCTCGGCCGCCACGACCTCGCCCATGTCGACCAGTCGGACTTCGACAAGACCGCACTTGGCCGCGGCATTACCGAAGGCAAGGCGACGCCCTTCTCCAAGGGCCTTTATCGCGGCGCCTCGCCGGTGAAGCTGGTGTCGGGCATCGGCAGCGAGCCCAAGGGCTTTGGCGGCTCGACGTCGACGCCCGCCCCTGCCCGCGCCGCGCCCACCGCCTTCGCCGGCTCCAACGTGCTGGCGCTGAAGCCGGCCAGCGACGAGGCACTCGCCTACAAGCGCGACTATGAGGAGCGCGCCCGGGAACTGGCCGAGGACATGGTGGAAGAGGAAGCCGAAGCCGCCGGTGGCGCCGAGGCTTTGTTCACCGACGCCGCCGCCAACGAGGCCGCCGAGGCGAAAAAGCTCGCCGCGACAAGGCGTCAGCAGTCGCTGCTCCAAGGCTACACCGGCAACGAATGCTCGGAGTGCCACAACTTCACCATGGTGCGGAACGGCACCTGCGAGAAGTGCGATACGTGTGGATCCACGAGCGGGTGCAGCTGAGAAACTAGATGCCGCCCCGGCTTACGGTCCGCGAAGTAATTCGCATGCTGGAGGCCGACGGGTGGTATCTGGTTGCAACCAAAGGCAGCCATCGCCAATATAAGCACAAAATCAAAGCCGGCCGCGTCACCGTGGCCGGCAAGCCGCCTGAAGAGGTTGCGCCAGGAACGCTGAACAGCATTCTCAAGCAGTCCGGCTTAAAGGAGTGATGGCATGCGCTACGCGGTGGTGATCGAAAAAGCCGGAAGCAACTTTTCCGCATATGTTCCTGACCTGCCAGGCTGCATCGCGACAGGTGCAACAGTGCCTGAAGTGGAGAACGAAATCCGCGACGCAATTCGTTTCCACATAGAGGGTCTGCGCGCCGACGGACTGGAAGTGCCAAAGGCGGTCAGTCTCGCTGAGTATGTTGAGGCATAGCCGACTGACAGGCGCTGCGGCCCGGTAGCGGCGCTTTGCTATGATCGACCACATCACCATCGAAGTCAGCGACCTCGACCAGGGCAAGCTCTTCTACGAACAGGCCTTCACGCCGTTGGGGTATCACCTTTCCTTCGGCAAGCACGGCATTTTCTGGGCCTTCGATGTCGCCAATGGCTGCCTGTTCGAGATCCAGAGCACGGGCGAGAAGCCGCCGCTCACCCATCTGCATGTCGCCTTCCGGGTGAAGAGCAAGGCGGAGGTCGACGCGTTCCATCGCGCGGTGTGCGAGGCGGGCGCCGCGGACAATGGCGCGCCCGGGCCGCGTCCGGACCATGGGGAGCATTTCTACGCCTGCTTCGTGCTCGAGCCCGATGGCTACAACATCGAGGCGATGATCAACGAGGGGTAGTGCGCGATGCCCCGTAGCTTCGTCATTCCAGGGCGGAGCAAGGAGCGAAGCGACGCGCGCAGACCCTGGAATCCATGCCGTGATGCCGACGACAAGCCTAGCGGTGCAGGATCAAGCGTTCGGCAGCGGGGACTTTCTCGACCGCAGCGAGCTTCACACACGTCTCGGCATGGATCCTCGGGTCAAGCCCGAGGATGACGAAGGTGAGGACGCCAAGGGCGCATTGCCGCCCATACGTTGATGCACGTCAAAGCAACGCTCTCCACGGATCCGTACCATGGTCGCCATCAGCAACGACCTTTGGAGGCGAAGATGGATCAGGGGATCAAGGACAAGATCCAGGCACTCCTGGATCAGCATCGGATCATGACGGTCGCAACGCTCAGGCCAGACGGCTGGCCGCAGGCGACGACCGTGGGCTATGTCAATGACGGCCTCACCCTCTACTTCCTTTGCGGCCTCGACAGCCAGAAGGCGGCGAATCTGGCGCGGGACGACCGCCTGTCGCTGACCATCGACCACGACGCGCCGCAGGTGATGGAGATCACCGGGCTTTCCATGGCGGCGCGGGCGCAAGCTGTGGAAGACCGCGCCGAGGCCGAGAAGGTCCTGCGGATGCTGCCGATGAAATATCCGCCGCAGACCTCGATGCCGGGTCCGATGCCGACGCCGGACCAGGTCCGCATCTTCCGCGTGATGCCGACAGTGATCTCCGTGCTCGACTACTCGAAGGGTTTCGGTCACACGGATCTGGTCACCTGCTGAGCACGGCACGGCGGTCAGGCGATCCAATTGATCGATCGCATGATCCAGATCAAGGCACGGCCCGTCGTTCTGCTGTCTCCTCGGCCGTTCTTTCCGAGGAGATGGAAATGCCTACAGAGAGCCTAATCGTCGTCACCGCCATTGTGGCCTATTTCGCCACCTTCATGGTCGTGCTCGCCTATGTGACGATGGCGGAGTCGCGACATCTGCCAAGGCGGTAGTCGAGGCGATCGGAAGCGCCTCAGTCCGCGTCGGCCATCATCTGGCCGCCGCCGCCCAGCCAGGCGCGCCATTGCCGCTCATCGCCCTGGAAGACGTTGAGGTCGATGCGGCCTGTCACGCCATGCGACAGGCCGGAGCCTGAATATTGCCAGAACACCCACTTGCGGCCCGGATAGACTTTTGACGGATGCGCCGCCACCGCGCGCAGCCAGAACGGGTAATCCAGGAAGGCGCCGCGCAGATTGTCGCGATAGAAATCGGGGCTGGTGTAGATGATGGGACGCTGGCCGTAATGGCGCTGCAGCTTGTCCATGAACACCTGCATCTTCTCCAGCACCTTTTCGCGCGAAGGCTTGCGCCTGCAGGAGGATTCGCCGTTCCACTCGACGTCGATGACGGGCGGCAACGCGCCGTCCATCTTCGGCACGTTGCGGATGAACCAGTCGGCCTGCTCGCCGGCGGTGCGGCACCAGTAGAAGAAATGATAGGCGCCGCGCTTCAGCCCGGCGGCGTCGGCGTTGCGCCAGTTCTTCATGAACATCGGGTCGAGATGATCGCCGCCATCGGTCGCCTTGATATAGGCGAAGTTGGCGCCCTGGGCGCGCAGCTTTTCCCAATTGATGTTTCCCTGCCAGCGCGAGACGTCGACGCCGTGCACAGCCAGGTGACGCGGCGAAGAACGGCCGAAATTGATCGGCTTGGCGTCGCGGAACGCGTACCGCGTGACCGGGCTCGCCAGCATCGCGGGCGCGGCGCGCGACAGCCGCTTCGGCGGCGAGACGAGCGCGGCCTCCTGCACCGGCGGCTTGACGCTGTCCGGGAGACCCTGCGCCGGGAAATTCACCGTTTCCTCCTCGGCCAGACCGAAGGGGCGCGAATTCTCATCATCAAGGCGCGAATTCTCGTCGCCGGGGCTCGCGTTGCCCTCATCGAGCAACGGCGCCGGCGGCGTGATGCGCGACATTCCAGACATGGACGCGGTCTCGACCGTCTTCACCCGCTCGACCGTCCTCATGCCCTTCGATACTGGGGCTGCTGGCCGCACGACCGAACTGGTCGTCTCGTTGGACGGCAGTTGCAGGGCATCGACGCCCGACGTGGACGAGCAGCCGGCAAGGCAAAGCGCTGCGAGCACGAAACTGACGACGCCAAAAATCCGCATCTTTGACCTGTACGCAAGACAAAACAGACCGAAGGCAGGGAAAGCGCCGCCGGAAGCCCCATTCCTAACGAGAAATTACCAACAAAGTTTGAATCAAAATTTACCTTTGGCGCGACGCTCGTCGCCGATTCGGGGGTGTGTCCCCCGTCACCTCGCCCCGCGAAGGCGCAGCCGCGAGCGAGCCTAGAATCAGGACGATCGTCGCCGGATCGGCGGACGCATTGAAGCAGGGGCTAAACCTGGCTCGGCTGGCATCCCATATAAGGGGCTCGCGCAAGCGAAACGCTCATGTACCCAAGGACTGTGCTTAATGTCGAAGTCACGAACGATTAAAGTCGCGTCGATCCTCATGATCCTGCTGATGGCGCTCGGGACCGTCTCACTCGGCACCGCCGAGGCGCGCATGGGCGGCAGCTTCGGCAGCCGTGGCAGCCGCACCTACCAGGCGCCCGCGCCGACCAGGACGGCCCCTTATACGGCGCCTGTCACGCGCTCGATGACGCCACAAACCACCCAGTCCATCCCATCATCGCAGTCGTTTCCCGGCTCCGCGCGTCCCGGCTTCTGGCGTGGTTTCGGCGGCGGTCTTGTCGGCGGTCTTGTGGGAGGACTGTTCTTCCAGGGCTTGTTCGGCATGATGCTGGGCCATGGTTTCGGCGGCATAGGCGGCGGGCTGAGCTTCATCTTCCAGCTGCTCTTGATTGGCGGCCTCGTGATGCTGGCGATGCGCTTTCTCAACCGAGACAATGCCGCGCCGGCCAATATGCGAAACGTCGGCGTTCCATTCGGACGGCAAGGCTGGGGCGGCGCGCCGCCCAGCTATTCGCCCAACGCCGCAAGCTTCGGCTCCATCGATGCATCCGGCACGGACGAAATCGGCATCACGGACACCGATCGCGACGCATTCGAACGAATCCTTGGCGAGGTGCAGGCTGCCTTCACCCGCGAGGATCATCAGGGATTGCGCCGGCTGACGACCCCGGAAATGGTCTCCTACTTGTCGGAGGAGCTGGCGGACAATGCCACCCGCGGCCTCAAGAACGAGGTCACAAACCTTCGGTTGCTGAAGGGCGAAGTGGCGGAGGCGTGGCGGGAAGGCCCGCGCGACTACGCCACCGTGGCGATGCGCTGGTCGGCGATCGATATCATGCGCAACCGCCAGACCGGCGCCGTCGAGAAGGGCGATCCCAACAATCCGGTCGAAGCGACCGAGCTGTGGACCTTCACCCGCCAGGCCGGAGAACCATGGCTGCTGTCGGCGATCCAGGACGCGGCCGGTTAATGCATGTCGCCCAGAAGTGTACGCGGTTCTGGGGCAACGACATGCATCAAAACAAAGCTTAAAGCGCTACGCAGCAAGCGCTCTGACTACTTCTTGAACACGCCGATCATCGGCCCGAGATTCCAGAAATCGTCGTTCCGGCCGATGCCGGGCGCGTAGAGGCTCGAGATCGAGCCGTCGAGAAAGAGCGCGTTCGGGCAGCCGAGCTGGTCGCGGAACAGGCGCGCGAATTCGTGGAAGGTCACGACATCATCCGAGATCGCGAAGACGGCGACGCCGTCAGCGCGCACGCCCACGCCATCGCGGATTTTTCGCGAGGTGCCGTCCGCATGGAATTTCGGATGCAGCTTGCCGTCGATGACCAGCATCGGCCCGGACTGCGTGGCGTAGTCCACGCGCGGCGGACGCTTGAGGTAATCCTTGGTCGCGCGAACACCTGCCTTGTTGGCGCTAAGATAGAAGATGCCGTTGGGCTGCATGGAGAAATTGCCGGTTCCCGATCCGGTCTTCGCCGGCGTGACCTGCTCGCCGCGTTCGACATAAAGCCCGACCGGAGCGAGGTTCGGGTGATACATGCCGGCATTGATGCCGAAGAGCATGCTGCGCCCCGCCGCTTGCTCCGCGTTGCGCAGATTGTGTAGCGACCGGTAAAAGTCGCCATCCTTGTTCTTCCAGAACAGCTCGATGGAAAAATGCTTCGGATCGGCCTCGCAGACCAGATAAGTCGCGTTCTCGAAAGTCTGGTTGCGGCAGGGCGGTACCGCCGCCAGCCATTGGCCAAGGCCCACGCCGGCACCGACGGCGGCAGGCACCGCCGATTTCAACAGCGTGGCCAGCAACGGCACGGATTGCAGCAGCGTCCCAAGATCCATCAGCGCCCCCGAGGGTCAGCGTCGATATAGCGGATTCGGTCCAGACCTCTAACTCTTCGCTTTTACGCGTATTCAGGACGGAAGCTGCTGCGCGGATTTCCTGGATTGCTTCAGGTGAGCCAACCGGTCGCCACGCAGATCAGCAGCACGACGCCGAGCAGGCCGCGATAGATGACGAAAGGCCAGGCGGAGAAGCGTTCGAGCACCCGCATCAGCCCCCATATGGCGAAAAAAGCCGAGATCGAGGCGACGACCAGCCCGACAGCCAGGATCGACCAGCCATGCGCGTCGAGATGCACCTTATGCAATTCGTAGAGTTCCTTGAGGCCGGCGAGCGCGATGGCCGGCAAACCGAGCAGGAAGGAGAGGCGCGCCGCCTCAGGGCGAGCAAAGCCCAGCCCCATTGCCGCGGTGAGCGTCGAGCCTGAGCGCGAGACGCCGGGGATAAGCGCGCCGACCTGGGCGATGCCCACCAAGAGCGCATCGAGGATCGATGCCTGGCGCAGCATGAGCTTGTGGCTGGCGAAGATCTCTGCGAGCGCCAAAAGGATCGCCATGGCGATGCAGGCCCAGCCGATGACGGCGAGCCCGCGCAGCGGTGAATTGCAGGCGTTGAGCACGCCGGAAAGCGCAAGGCCTGCAATGACGATCGGGACGGTGGCAAGCACGATGCTGATCGCGAGGCGGAAATAGCGGTCGCCGAAATCGCGGCGCGAGATTGCCGCGATCGATCCGAAGAGCACGTCCCTGACGTCGCTCCAGAAATAGCTGATCACCGCCGCGAGCGCCGCCAATTGCATGGCGGCCGAGAAGGCCGATCCGGGATCCTGCCAGCCAAGCACCGCCGGCACGATGCGCATATGCGCCGTGGACGAGATCGGCAGCAATTCGGTGATGCCCTGCACGATGCCCAGAAATGCCACCTTGGCATAACCCAGGCCGACAAAGCCGGTATCCAGTCCTTGAGTGCAGACGTCGGTCATCTCAACCCTTTTCCCTGCGCCTCGATCCTTGCCGAGGCAAAAGTGAATCGTCTTCGAAAAGCCCCTCTGGAGAGGCTTAGCCTCACGATAGCGTGATTCCAACTCACGGATTTGTAAGGTGCCGCTAATCTTGCTTGACAACAGCCGGCGCCATATTATCATCCGCTAATCTTACACTGTAAGGCAAATCGGAGGAGCCTGCCATGTCGACCGCCGCCCTCTCGGAACTCGAGCCCGTCGTGCCGCTGGAGACGCACCCCCCGGAAATCGCGATCGAGCAGGTATCGCGTGACGTCAGCCGCACCATCGAGCGCGCCGAAGTCGCGGCATGGCGCGACCTTTACGACGCGGCGCCCGCCGATTTCGCGGCACGCCAAGGGCTGTCGATCGCACGTGACGGCGATCTGGTCTGGACCACCTGCACGACGATCCCATTCATCCATTTCAACTGCGTGAAGAATATCGGCGTCGATGCTCCGGCGACCGAGGAACAGCTCGACGCGCTGCTCGCGCATTATCGCAATGCCGGCATCATGCGGCCGTGGTTCTACACCAGTCCGCACACCGAGCCGGCGCGGCTGAGATGCTGGCTGGAAGCGCGCGGCCTGCAGCATCAGGGCGGCTGGGAGCGCATCTATCGCGACGCGACGCCGCTGCCAGCCGAACCGCTCTTCCCGGGCGACCCGCTGATCCCGGTAGACGATCCGGTGGTTGAGGAGGTCACACCCAGGACGGCTTCGGAATGGGCTTCTTTCATCGATGCCAAATACAGGCTCCCCACCTCGCCCTGGCTCACCGCGCTTGTCGGCCGCAAGGGTTGGCGCCACTACATGCTGAAACGTGGCGGCGCGATCGCCGCGGTGCGCTCGCTTTTCATCGGGCCTGACGGCGCTGCCTGGAGCGGTATCGACGCGCCGGTGCCGGGCATCATGGCGCCGAGCTTCGATCTGGATGCCATGCTTGGGGAAAGGCTGGTTCGCGACGGCATCGCCGCCGGCGCGAAACTGTTTGTCGCCGATATCGAGGCGCCGCTCCCGGGGCGCGACGGGCCGGCCTATCGCAACTACGACCGGCTCGGCTTCAAGCTCGCCTATTTACGCAATCACTACGCTTACCTTCCGGCGTATTCGAGCTGACCATCTCCTGGAGCTGCCTCAGCGGTATAGCCACTGCTTCAGGCAGCTTCTTGCCACGACATGTGCGGGCGGCACCGAAGCCTGATCGATGCGGGGATCATCGCCGGCCTTGTCGCGTACCCTTTCCAGGAGCAGACGAAGCTCGGCCGGCCGCACGCGGTCGCGCGCCATCACGAGCTGGATCATCGGGTCGTTCAAAAGCTCGTCCAGGGTGTTGATGCTCTCGCTCATCCGTCGCCTCCTCGATGCCTGCCCGCATGGCGCTTAGATAGGCAGCCAATGATGGCCCGCCAATGACGCTTTGCCGGCTATGTCGTGCAGCGGAGATGAAATTTTTGTGCAGAGATGCGTCGCAATGACTCAGGCCGGCGGCGCGCCTTCATATTGCGGCAGACCGTCGTCAAGCATCAGCCAAGGTTGTTTCGAGGCAGTCCAAAAATGCATGTCCGGCTTGAACAGCGACGGGTCATCGAGCGAGCCGGAGGCGACGCCGAGAATGTTTCTGGAATCGCGGCGCGAAAGCAGGGTTGTGCCGCAAGCCGGGCAGAAGCCGCGCTTGAGGTCCGGCGTGGAGTTGATCATTGCCACCGGCCCTTCGATGGTCACGTCGTCGATGCGGAACAGAAGTCGCGCGTTGAAGGCCGCGCCGATCGCCCTCTGGCAGATCCGGCAATGGCAGACGCGCTCGTTGATCGGCTCCGCCTCAGCCCTATAACGCACGGCGCCGCACAGGCACCCGCCCTCATATTTCGCCATTGTCGACACCCGTTTCGAGGAAATGCCGGCAAGGTAGCGGCCGGCATGAGAGGGTCAAACAAAAAACACTGATGGGATGCGATCGCCTGCGCTGATGCGGTGGCCCAATGACGTGTCCGCGCCTGCGATTGACAATCGCTGGCCGCCACGCCCTGCTTCTGCCGTCCGACGGGAGAAAGACTGATGGCCGACATCGACACGATTGCGATCGCACCCTTGTTCGGTCCGCCCTCGACCGCCCGCGACCAGACCGACTCGAGGATCATGGCCGCGGCCTCCGGCATCGGTTTCATGGCAATCCGCAACTTTCCCGGCGACGATTGGCTGACGCCGCGGAACCGGGCGCGGCTGCTCACGATCTTTTCGCTGCCCGAGGCTGAAAAGCAGAAGCTGCTGCGCTGGAATTTCGACCGCACGAAGGAAAATGTCTATCGCGGCTGGTTTCCGCTGCAGCCTGGCGCCGTCTCCTATAAGGAAGGCATCGATATGGGGCCGGACATCGCCGGCGCGCGGACCGAACCCTCCAGCCTTGATGTCGACGATCCGCTCTGCGAGGCCACGCCGCTCCCGCCCGAAAGCGCCCTGCCCGGCTGGCGTGAGGCTGCCGCCAGCTACTACAAGGCAATGGAGATGGTCGGCAACGCCCTGCTGCGCTCGGTCGCGCGTGGCCTTGGGCTGACCGAGACAATTTTCGATAAGGATTTCGAGGGCGGCATCTCCACATTGCGCCTGATCCGCTACCCGCTGCGTGACCCGAACAGCGGCGTCGACCTCAGCGGGCCCGACTTCTCCGTGCTGCACAAAGGCGAGACGCGCACCATCATCGGCCGCGAGCATGCCGATTCCGGTTTCGTCACCTTGCTGGCGCAGGACAGCGTCGAAGGCCTGCAGCCAAAAACCTTGCCGACGAATGGGTCGACGTGCCGCCCGCCGACAACACGCTCGCCGTCAATTTCGGACAGCTGCTGGAGCGCTGGACCGCCGGCCGGGTGCGGGCGACCCGGCATCGAGTGATCGCGCCCAAACAGGCGCGCTTCTCGATCCCGTTCTTCTATGAGCCACGCGTCGACGCCGAGATCGCGCCGCTGCCGCTTCAGGGCGCCGAGCCCTTCGAGCCGTTCCTTTATGGCGACTATCTCTGGGACACGGCGACGAAATTCGTCGAAATGAGCGGAGTCAGGCATTTACGCCAGCCGCGGCGGGCCAAGGCTTCTTGAATCAGTGGCGTTTGGCCTGGACGAGATAGGCGTCGATCATGGTCTCGCCCAGCCATTTCGCGGCTTCGAGCCGATGCAGCCCCTCGACCAGGATATGGCGCTTGCCGTCATGCCGCACCTGGATCGGCGTCTTCATGCCGTTCTCGAGGATATCCTCGGCAAGGTGGCGCACGGTTTCGGGATGCAGCGTCTTGCGCCGCGCCGTCGGCACATAGATGTCGTCGACCTTGACCTTTTGTACCCGCAGCATGTCGGCTCCCGGCGGTTGAAGCGTTGCCTGGTTGAAATAGTCCGTTTGCCGGATATCGCCAAGCGCAAGCTGGCCCGATGCTTTCCATTTGACGCCTGGCCGGCCGATGGTCTCAATGACGGCTCGTGATCTCAGGTGCACCTTGACGCAATTGCCCACCGAATTCCCCGACTTCGGATTGACGCCCGAGCAGCGCCGCGAGGCGGTGCGCGGCCATTATTACGAATGGCCGGGCATGGACGGTGAGCGCGGCGAGATCTGGTGCTACAGTGATCAGTTTTCCTATCGTCCGGGCGAGCTGGTCACGCTTTTCGTCAGTTCGACGGCGCCGCACTTCAGCCTTGCCGTCATCCGCGACGGCGACGGCGAAACCAAGGTCTTCGAGGGATCGGGCCTGTCGGCGCACTGGCAGGACACGCCCGACCAATGCTCGGTCGAGGGCTGCGGCTGGGAGGCTTCTTTCGAATTCCTTGTCGGCGACGATTGGCACTCGGGCGCCTATCGCGTCACGCTCTCGGCCGAAGGCCGCGACGGCACGCCGATCCGCAGCCACCATCTCTTCATCGTCGCGCCCCGGCCCGGCCGCAAGCCGGGCCGTCTGCTGCAGGTGGCCGCGACCGGCACCTGGCTGGCGTACAACACCTGGGGCGGCTCTAACCACTATCAGGGCATCACCGGCCCGAATCGCGATCAGTACGCCACAACGGTCTCGACGCAGCGCCCCTGGTGCCGCGGCTTCGTCGTGCTGCCCAAGGATGCGCCGCGCGTGCCGCTCGAAGTCGCGGTGCCGCCGAAGACCGTGCCACGCTATCCGCACATGGAATGGGCCTTCGCCACCGGCCATTCGAAGAAATACGCCTCCTCCGGCTGGGCAAGTTATGACAGCCACTTCTTCCGCTTCGCCGAACGCGCCGGCTATCAGGTCGATCTCGCCAGCCAGCACGAGCTCCACTTTTCGCCCGAAATCCTCGACGGCTATGACTGCGTCGTCTTCGTAGGGCACGATGAATACTGGACTTGGGAGATGCGCGACGCGGTCGACAACTACGTCGATCGCGGCGGACATGCGGCGCGCTTCGCCGGCAATTTCATGTGGCAGACGAGGCTGGAGGATCAAGGCCGCCGCCAGGTCTGCTACAAATACAAGGCGCGCGCCGAGGACCCGGCCTATCGCGGCGGCGACATCACCCGCGCCACCAATTCCTGGGAAGCGCCCGAGATCGGACGTCCGGGCAGCGCCACCTTCGGCCTCAATGCGACGCGAGGCGTCTATGCCGGCTGGGGCGGCTGCGCCCCGCGCGGCGTGCGCGGCTTTCCGGTCTACCGTCCCGAGCACTGGGCCTTCGCCGGCACCGGCATATATTATGGCGACCTGCTCGGCGCCGACAGCCATGTCTATGGCTACGAGGTCGACGGCCTCGATTTCGAAATCCGCGGCGGCCTGCCCTACCCGACCGCTGACAGCGGCGCACCGGACGGCCTGCAGGTGCTGGCGGTCGGCATGGCAAGTCAGGTCGAGGAAAGCGCTGACATCCCGATCGAGGATCAGTTCCTCACCGACGAGGATGGCCGCTTCACCGCCGAGACGCTTTTCGGCGAGGCGAGCGACGCCAATCTCGACAAGGTCAAGCGCGGCAACGGCATGATCGTCAATTTCCCGCGCGGCAAGGGCGAGGTGTTCCATGCCGGAAGCTGCGAATGGGTCGCCGGCCTGCTAAGGCAGGACGCGATGGTCGAACGCGTGACCAAGAATGTTCTCGACCGCTATCTTGGAAAGTCCTGACATGTCGAAACCGCAAGTCCAGCCCGCCTCCGAAGCCGAAGCGCGGCCGCCGTCCCATCTGTTCTATCTCTCCAGCCTGCGCCGGCCGCTCGTCGATCGCGCCGAGGGCATCTATTTCTGGAGCAACGACGGCCGCCGCTTCATCGATGGCTCGAGCGGGCCGATGGTCGCAAATATCGGCCATTCCAACCGCAACGTCCTCGATGCCATGAAGCGGCAGATGGACAGGACCACCTTCGCCTACCGGCTTCATTTCGAGAACGAGCCGGCGGAAGAATTGGCGCGGGCGCTGGCCGGAAAACTGCCTGAAGGCATGGACCGCATCTTCTTCGTCTCCGGCGGCTCTGAAGCGACCGAATCCTGCATCAAGCTTGCGCGGCAATGGGCAGTCGCCACCGGCCAACCGAAGCGCTGGAAGGTGATCACCCGCTTCCCCTCCTATCATGGCGGCACGCTTGGCTCGCTTGCCGTCACCGGCGATGATGCGCTCGCCGAGACCTTCACGCCGATGATGCGGGTGATGCCAACAGTGCCGGCGCCGACCGCCTGGCGCGACCGCGACAACCTCTCGATGGAACAGCGCGGTATCCGCTACGCCGACATGCTGGAGGAGAAAATCCAGGCTGAAGGTCCGGAAAGCGTTGTGGCCTTCATCATGGAGCCGATCGGCGGCGCGGCGACGGCCGCCCTTGTCGCTCCCGACAGCTACTATCCGCGCATCCGCGAGATCTGCGACCGCTACGGCATCCTGCTGATCCATGACGAGGTGATGAGCGGCGCTGGCAGGACAGGCAAGTTCCTTGGCGGCGACCACTGGAACTGCAGGCCGGACATTGTTGCGCTGTCGAAGGGATTGGGCTCCGGCTATGCGCCGCTCGGCGCCCTTGCCGCGCCGATGCGTCTGGTCGAGCCGCTGCTGGCCGCCGGCGGTTTTCAGCACGGTCATACCTATGCGGGTAATCCCCTCGCCTGCGCCGCAGGCCTCGCGGTGCTCCGTGAGATGGATCGGCTCGGCTTGATCGCCAATGCCGCCGCGATGGGCGACGTTCTGATGACGGAGTTGAAGGGCTTGCAAAAGCGCTTCCCCTTCATCGCCGATGTGCGCGGCAAGGGCCTGCTCACCGGTGCGGAAATGGTCGCCGACCCGGAGACCCTGAAGCCGATCGACCCGGCCAGCAAGGCGACGCAGCGCCTGCTCGATCACGCTTACGCGCGCGGCCTGATCATCTATGGCCGCAAGGTCAAGGGCGGCGTCGACGGCGACAATTTCATGGTGGCGCCGCCGATGATCATCACCCGCGAGCAAATCGGCGAGATAATCTCGATCATTGGCGACTCGCTGGAGGCGCTGGCGCGGGAGCTCGATCTGCCGGTGGAAGGCTGAGAAAGGTATCTTGATGCCGGCACCGGTCACCCTCCGCCCCGGCCGCATCGACGACGTCGAAACCATCCACGGCGCACTGCTGCGTCTCGGCACCCATGTCGGCGCGCATCAGGAAATCACCTCGACGCCCGACGATCTGCGCAGCTACGGCTTCGGCGAAAAGCCCGCCTTCTCGATCCTGATTGCCGAGATCGGTGGCGAGTTCGCCGGCCTTTGCCTGCATTTCCCGATCTTCTCGACCTGGATGGGCCGTCCGGGCGTCTATGTGCAGGACCTTTATGTCGAAAACCGTTTTCGCGGCCGCCGCATCGGCGAAAAACTGCTGCGGCGCGTCGCGAAAGAGTGCCGCGCTGCGGGCGGCGTCTATCTGAGGCTCTCCGTCGATACCGACAACGAGACCGCCAAGGCCTTCTATGAGAAACTGGGCATCGGCCGGTCGAGTTACGAACAGGTGCAGAAGATCGTCGGCGATGCCTTTTTCGCCTTTGCTGACGCTCCGCAGGAGTGACGATGAAAGCCTTCTATGCCGATGAGCAGAAACGCCATGATCCCAAGGCTTTCCTTTCGAGCGGCGCGCCGCAGCCCAATCCGGAAAAGCCGGAGCGGATCGAAAGATTGTTAGCCGGCACGAGATCGGCCGGTTTGACGGTCGAACGCCCGAAAAATCATGGGCTTGGCCCGGTCTCGGCGGTGCATACGCCTGAATATCTTGACTTCCTCGAGCACATCTTTGTGCGCTGGCAGCGCATCGAAGGCGCTTCGGCGGAAGTCATTCCGAACATCCACCCGATCTCCCGCAACGGCTCCTATCCGGCCTCGGCGGTCGGCCAGGCCGGCTACCACATGGCCGATACTGCCTGCCCGATCTCGGCCGAGACCTGGAACAGCGCGCTGTGGAGCGCCTGGAGCGCGGTGGAAGCCGCTGAAGCGGTGATGGCCGGCGCGCCTTCGGCCTACGCGCTCTGCCGCCCGCCGGGCCATCACGCCTTCGCCGATGTCGCCGGCGGCTTCTGCTTCATCAACAATTCGGCCGTGGCCGCGCAGGTTCTGCGCAAGAGTTCCGCCCGCGTCGCCATCCTCGACGTCGACCTGCACCACGGCAACGGCACGCAAGGCATCTTCTACGCCCGTCCCGACGTGCTGACCGTTTCGCTGCATGCCGATCCGGTGCGCTTCTATCCGTTCTTCTGGGGGCATGCCGACGAGCGCGGCGAAGGCCCCGGTCTCGGCTACAATCTCAACCTGCCGCTGCCGCGCAAATCCGGCGACGCGGCTTTTCTCGAAGCGCTGGCGACGGCCTTCCAGCGCATCCGCGCCTTCGCGCCGGAAGCGCTGGTCGTGGCGCTCGGCCTCGACGCTTTCGAGGGCGATCCGTTCGGCGGTCTCTCGGTCACGACGCCGGGCTTCTCGCGCATCGGCGAAGCGATTGCCGCGCTCGGCCTGCCCACGGTCATCGTCCAGGAAGGCGGCTATCTCTGCGATGCGCTGGGCGACAACCTCACCGCGTTCCTGACCGGTTTCGGCGGCAAGAAGGACTAACTCAGGAACGCTCCTGCCGCAGCATCGCGATCACGCGGTGCACGCTCTCCAGCGTCTCCTCGATCTCGGCCGCCGTGTTGTAATGGGCGATGCCGATGCGTACGACACCCTGCTCGGCTGGAATGCCGAGCTGGTGCACGATCTCCCACGCGTAGTTATGGCCCGACCACAGGAAGATATTCTGGGCATTCATCTGCCGCACGATCGTTTCCGGCGCGATGCCCTCGACCGTGAAGGAAACGGTCGGCACCCGCTCGGCGAGGCGCTCCGGATCGGTGATGCCGCGGATGATCAGGCCCTCGATATCGGAGAGACCTTCGATCAGTCGCCGAGCCAGTGCGTTCTCGTAAGCGATCGAAACGTCGAAAGCCTTGATGATCCGCTGCCGCCGCGATCCAGTCTCGCCGGCGGCCGCGCCGAGATCGGCGAAATAGTCGATTGCCGCCTCCAGCCCGGCCATCAGCTCGATCTGCGGCGTGCCAAGCTCGAATCGCTCCGGCAGCCCATTTGACGAGCAGCGGCATTTGTAAGGCTTGAGACCGTCGATCACGTCGCGGCGCCCCCACAATACTCCCATATGCGGCCCGAAGAACTTATAGGCCGAGCAGATCAGGAAATCGCAGCCGAGCGCCTGCACGTCGATGAGCCCATGCGGCGCGAACTGCACGGCGTCGACATAGACCAGCGCGCCGGCCTGCCTGGCGATCGCCGTCAGCGCTTTCACCCGGTTGATCGAGCCGGTGAGGTTCGATGCATAATTCAGCGCGACGAGCCTCGTCTTGTCCGAAAGCAGCGCCCTCAGCGCCGCCTCCTCCACCTGCCAGCTCCGCTCGTCGAACGGCAGGAAGCGCACGACCAGGCCAAGATCCTCGGCAAGCTGCAGCCAGGGCGAGACATTGCCTTCATGGTCCATGCGCGTGACGATGATCTCGTCGCCCGGCTTCATCGTGCGGCCAAGCGTGCGCGACATGTGGTAGGTGAGCGTCGTCATGTTGGCGCCGATGACGATCTCCTCGACGCTCGATGCGTTGAGAAAATCAGCCATCGCGGCATGTGCCCCGTCGACCACCTGCTGCGCAGCGACCGTCGTTTCGAAGAAGCCGCCCAGATTGGCGTTGGTCGAGAGCAGGCAGCGCGACACCGCGTCCGCCACGGCCCGCGGCACCTGCGTGCCGGCGGGATTGTCGAGATAGATGCGCCGGCGCCCTTTATCGGTCAGCGAAAGCGCCGGAAATCTGCCGCGCACGGCCTCGATCGGAAACTCTGCCATCGTCTCCACCCCTTTGCTTCCAAACGATGCCATTCAAGGACACGGATTGCCGACGCGCTGGTGGATGGCGTCGACCGCTTTCTGCATCTCTTCCGTCCAGGTCACGTCGACCGAGGACAGCGCCGTCTCGAGCTGCGCGATGGTGGTCGCGCCGACGATGTTCGCCGTCACGAAGGGCCGGCTCGCCACATATGCATTGGCGAAGAGCGCCGGCTCCATGCCGAAGGACCGCGCCAGCTCGTTGTATTGAAGCAGCACTTCCGCCGCATTTGGCGTCTCATAACGCTGGCCCCGGTTGAAAAGCTGCGAGCGCGAGCCCTGCGGCCGGGCGCCATGGTCGTATTTGCCGGTGAGATAACCCTGGGCTAGCGGCGAATAGGGAAGGAACGCGATCTGCTCGCGCTCGCAGACCTCAGCAAGGTTCACCTCGAAGGTGCGGTTGACGAGGTTGTAGGCGTTCTGCAGCGAGGCGACGCGCGGACCCACGCCCTTTTCGGCTTCGAAGACGAAGCGCATGACGCCCCAGGAGCTTTCGTTCGAAAGGCCGAGATGGCGTATCTTTCCGGCTTTCACCAGTTCGTCGAAGACCGCGAGCGTCTCGGCAACCGGGGTCTCGCCTCCCGGAGCTTCTGCCGCATCCTGGCGACGCGCCACCGCTCCGACGCGCGTCGGATTCGCGCCCCACGGAATGTCCCGGTCCGGCCAGTGGATCTGGTAGAGGTCGATGTAATCGGTGCCGAGCTTGGCCAGCGATTTCTCGACCGCGTCGAAGATGTCGGCGCGCACCAGCTTCGAGGGACGATCGCCGCGGAACCACGCGTTAGCCGTGCGGCCGACCACTTTCGAGGCAAGAATGACCTTGTCCCGGTTGTGATTGGCCTTCATCCAGCTGCCGATGGTCTTCTCGGTCCGCCCTTGCGTCTCGGCCTTGGGCGGGATCGGGTAAAGCTCGGCCGTGTCGATGAAATTCACCCCGCGCGAGAAAGCCAGATCCATCTGCGCGTGGCCCTCCGCTTCGGTGTTCTGCTGCCCCCAGGTCATCGAACCGAGGCAGATTTGCGAGACAAGGAGGTCGGTCCGACCGAGGCGGCGTTTATGCATGGAGTTTCTCCGGCGGGAGTTTTGCGCGGGCAGCGCGGGGAGGAAATCCGAACATAGAGCAAGACGCTTGCGTTTGGCAAAGTGCACAGTGTGGAGATTGGCCGAAGCGCCAGTCAGTTCGTCATCCTGGGGCGGAGCAAGGAGCAAAGCGACGCGCGAAGACCCCAGGATCCATGCCGCAACGTTGAGGCGTTGCAGCGGTACAGAATTCAGCTCCGCTGCATCCTTGGGTCTGCGCGACGTTTTGCGTCGCTACGCCCAAGGATGACGATTATTGGGGAGGCCCGAGCTAATTTCGAACGCTTGCGATGGTTCACCGAAGTCGCGGGAATTTTGGTGAGAGGAACTACCGCCTGACCCCGGCCAAAGCCCGCCGCTTCGCCTCGTCGATCAGCATATTGGCCACCTGCATGCGGATCATGGCGCGCTGGCGCAGATGTGGCGCGACCCGGTCCGGGTGGTTGGCGAAAGCGAAATTGCGCCGGATGCGGCCGAAATCGGCATTCTTCGCTGGATGGTCGAGGCCGAGCTCGCCGGCAATGGCTTCGGGATCGATCGACGGCAGCTTTTCCTCGGGCCAATGCTCTTCGCCCGCAAGCGTCAGTTTGGCCTGGTCGAGAAGTGCCGCGAACTCCGCGGCAAGGTCGGCGCCGGACTCGCGGTATTCGGCGGCGACGCTCTCACCGGCAACCTTGATGCGGCCGGAATGAAGTTCATCGGCAACGGACAGATAGTCGAACGGGATAGACGGCCGTGCACCCTCCTCCTCGCCTTTCTCCGAGGCGACGATCAGGTCGTCGAGCAACGAAGCGAAATCGAGCTTGTTCCCGGTGCCGATCTCAGCCTCCCTGTCGTGACGGCATGCATTGATGCCATTTGAAGATAGGGCGCCCTCGTTAAAAATGATTTTTGGCGACGTCGACAATTGCAGGCATTTTGCCGGCCGGAGCCATCAAGAAAAAAGCCGGACCGCATTTTCGTGCAGTCCGGCGAGGTCGCCAGGAGTGGCGAGGAAAAAGCCGGCCAAGTGCCGGCACCAACGCCTACGATTGAGCCTGCCGAAAAGTTTCGCGGAAAAGCGTTTGTGGCGGAAAAAATCTGATGCGGCATGGCAGCCATGCAATTGCTGCACTGCACAATTTCAACAAATCGCCTATACTTTGACGTTGGGAGGACCAATAGGGGCTATTGAGTCATGGGGTTCTTCACTGAAATGTTCGCTCGGCCACGGCCGCAAGAACACCAGCGTTACCGCGCGGCGCTCGCGCTTCTCAACGCGATGAGCAATGCCGACCGCGCTGATATCGGCATCAAGCCGGCGGACTTTCCGCGCATCGCGCGCGAAATGTCGGCCCGCTGAACAACGCTGAACCAAACAGGTTTCCCGGGCTGCCGGGAAACCTTCAACCTGTTCAAAAGTCAGCGATTTCCGAGGAACGTCTGCTTGCCGAGCGGCACGCCATTGTGGCGCAGGATGTCGTAGGCGGTCGTGACGTGGAAATAGAAATTCGGCATCGCGACATGCAGCAGGTACTGCAGGCCGGGCAGCGTGGTTTCGCGCCCGCCAAGCCTTAATTCGATCGTCCGGTCCTCCGAACCTTCCAGATCGGCCGCCGAGAACGACGCCAGATGATCGAGCGTCTTGGCGATTCGGGCCTGCAGCTCGGCAAAGCTCGCTTCATTGTCCTCGTATTTCGGCACCTCGCGGCCGGCGAGCCGCGACGGCGCGCCCTTGGCATGGTCGGTGGAGATCTGGACCTGCCTGGCCAGCGCGAACATGTCAGGCGCCAGCCGCGCCGTGAGGAACACCTGCGGATCGATCTTGCGCTCGCCGGCATTCTGCTCCGCCGCCGTCAGCACGCTCGCCAGCGCCTTCAGCCGGGCGGAAAAAACGCCCACGGAAATATCGTACATGGAAATAGTCACGAGCAATCTCCCAAGGCGGCCCAGCGCCGCGGGCCGTGACCTAACGCCTCCGGCCACGATTCTTCAAGCGCTCATGCCCCCACGTCACCGCGCCGCCGCAATCGCCATGGTAGTATTTTCGTTATCGAGCGGAGATTCCCGATGAGACATATCTTTCTCGCTGCGGCTGCCTTCTTTTCCCTGTCCAGTATCGGCCAGTCCGCGTTTGCGGCCGCGCCCTATATCGACGACAGGTCGAGCGCCGACGCCGTCATCCGCTCGCTTTACAGCGCCATCAATCGCCACGAATTCGCCCGCGCCTGGGGTTATTTCGGCGATACAAAGCCAGCTAAGGATTTCAACGCTTTCGTAAAAGGCTATGACGGCACCGATACCGTCGACGTCAAGACGGGCGCTGTATCGGACGAAGGTGCCGCCGGCAGCATCTATTACAGCGTCCCGGTCGCCATCCAGGCCACCGACAAGAAGGGCGAGGCCATGGTCTTCGCCGGCTGCTACACGGTCCGCCAGGTCAATGCGCAGATCCAGGAGCCGCCATTCCAGCCGATCTTCATCGACAAGGGCACATTGAAGCCGTCGACCGAGGATTTCGACAGCGCCGTGCCGGCAAGCTGCGGCGATGGCCCGCCGCCGCCGAAGAAGGACGAAGCGCTGGAGCAGGCCAAGAAGGCGTTTCTCGCCACCTATGGCGGGCAGTGCGACAAACAGGATCCCGACGGCAAGCCGATCGGCGAGCCCGAGGCCCATTCGATCCATTACAAGGACAAGGACGCTCAAGCCGCCGATCCGGAGCGCGAGACGCGGCTGTTCCGCTTCTTCTGCTCGATGGCCGCCTACAACGAGACGGCGGTCTATTACATCGCAGACGACGTCAACGGCGTGACCCAATTGCAGTTCACCGAGCCGGATCTCGATATCCGCTACGAGAACAACAACAGCGAAGGCAAGGTCGAATCGATCCACATCATCGGTTTCAAGACCAGCGGCTGGGCGATCAACTCGGACTATGACGAGAACACGAAAACCATCACCACATCTGACAAATGGCGTGGTGTCGGCGATGCCTCGTCATCGGGGACCTATCTGTTCCGCAACGGTGACTTCTCGCTCGTCCAGTACGACGTCGATGCTTCCTATGACGGCGAGATCAATCCGCAGACGATCATCGACTACAACACCGCGCCGTAATTCCTCGGACGGTCACGGCGCCTTTGTCAGCATCCAGTTGAGCGTGCCCCGCCAGTCGACCATGCGGATCGGCGTGCCGTGCGTGCCGGTCTCGAAACGCACGAAGCGTGTTGGGTAGGATTTTTTGGCCAGGATCGAGCGGAAGAAGGCTTCCTGCTTCTCCACCGGGAAGACCACGTCATGGCTGCCCTGACCGAAGAACACCGGCACGCGGCGCTTGAAGGCAGGGCTGGTGAGAAAGCTGTCGTCCCACAGCGATCCGAGCAGCAGCAGCCCGTTGATGCGACCGCCCGTATCCTTGCGCGCGGCAAGCTTCCAGCAGATCATACCGCCCATGGAGCCGCAGGCGACGAAGATTTTCGCGCCCGGCGATTGTTGGGCGTAGTGATCGATCAACGCCGCGACCTGCGCCGCGCCCTTGTCGCCGAAATCGGGGAAATCGGGCGAAAGATAGAGGCCGTTATTGGCGGCCATCAGATTCTTGATGCGATTGAAGTTGCCGCCGAAAGTGAAATCGTCGACGCCTTGCTTGCGGCTGCCGCCCTGCCCATGCAGGTAGAGCACGATGATGGAAGCGCCTTCCGTCCTGCCGACCGCGACATGCCTTATATCGCCGGCGTCGGTCTTCAGCATTAGGTCCTGCTGCACCTTGCGCACACCGGGGTCGGTATATTGCGCACGCACCCGCTTTTCCGGCACCTCGTCGCGCTGGTTGATGTCGCGCATCTCATGATAGTCGAGCACCGTGTAGGCGCCGTTATCGCCGGTGGACAGCGCCGCTGGATAAGCGAAGAGTTCGTCCTTGAACGGTTTTAGCGAAAGCGTCTGGCTGTGGGCAGCCTGGGCGGCAAAACCGGTTGCAACGAGCAGGGCGAAGAGGAAGCGTAATGACATGCCGAGAGGCATGCGAAATTCGGCTTCGGTTTGTCAATCCTGCAGGACGCCGCCCGCCCCTTCCAGCGCCTCGCGCGTGTCGATATCGACCGACGCGCCCTGCCCGATCTCGACATCGATGACGTCGAGACCCTCGGCTTCGACCAGATGGCGCGCGCCGGTATCGCCCTCGAGCTGCGCGACCGCCGCGAAAAGCGATCGCGGCAAAAGCACCGGATTGCCGCGCTTGCCCTGGTGCGAGGCGCGCACGACCGCGTGACCGCCGGAGCGGCGGAACGCATCGATCAGGCTGTCGAGGTCCTTCGACGAAACGCCCGGCATGTCGCCGAGCACGATCATCGCGCCGGCCGAGTCTGGCGCGACCTTCGCGATGCCCGCCTTCAAGGACGAGGCCAGGCCGTCGGCGAAATCCGGATTGTCGGCGAGTTTCACATTGAGGTCGGCTAGCGCGGAACGCACGCGCTCGCGCTGATGGCCGGTGACTACGATGGTGCTGGCAGCCTTTGAGCCCAGCGCGCGCGAAGCGGTGCGGCGCACCAGCGGCTCGCCGTCGAACAGCGCCAGAAGCTTGTTCGGCCCGCCCATGCGGCTCGAACGTCCAGCGGCCAGAAGCACGATATCGACCTTCAGCGCCGACCTTGCCGGCTGCGGCGCCGGCTCGCGCGGTTGCGGCCTGGTCGGAATTTCCATCAGAAGCCCGCCGACGCCCATGCCGGCAATATCGCTCGCGGTCACATCGAGCCCTGCAATCAAGCGATCGAGCACCCAATCGAAGCCGTTCTCCTTCGGGCTGCGCGCGCATCCGGGCGCGCCGACGACGCGCTTGCCGTCGAGCGTCCCGAGCACCAGCAGGTTGCCGGGGTCCACCGGCATGCCCGCGCGGATGACGGTGCCACCTGCGCGTTCGATCGCGGCCGGCACGACATCGGCGAAATCGCTCATCGCCGAGGCGCCGAAGATCACCACCATGTCGTTGTCGCGCGCCAGCTGCGTCGCGGCCGCGGCGACCGGGGCAATCTCATGCGGCGTGCGCCGCTCGGCCATCAGCCGGCCGCCGGAACGCGCCAGCCGCGCCTCGGTGACGCGCAGCGTCTTGTCGAGCACGCTCGGCTTCACGCCGGGAAGCACGGTCTGGATGACGCCGACAGTGATCGGGCGGTAGGCATTGACTGCAAAGATCTCGCGGCCGGCGCAGATCCTCACCACGCTGTCCACCAGGCTTGCGGCGACGGCAAACGGGATGATCTTCACGGTCGCGACCATCTGGCCCTTCTCGACCGGCGCATGCTGCGCCAGCGTCGCGACGGTGATGGCCGGATCGACGGCATTGATGGCGTCGATCATCCCGGCGTCGACGGTAAAGACGCCCGAAGCGCCCGCGTGAAGGTTCACCCGCCCCGTCGCGGCAGGCTTCACCTCGATGTTGCGGTGGCTCATACCGGCGGCGATCTTCGCGGCGGCGGCGTCCTCGCCGAGATCGTTCTGGTCAAGCACCGCGGCGACGACTTCGCCGACGCCCGCCGCCTTGAGCGCCGCGACATCGTCTCGGCTTAGCCGGTGCGCCTTGCGGAACCGCTTCTCGCCCGCGGCCGTCGCATGCGCCAGCACCGCCCCTTCAGCCTCGTCGATCGGAACCGGTCCGAATTTCACGCCACGGCGCCTTTTGCTTTACCGCGCGAGCGGAAGGCATGGATGGCCTGCGCGAGCACCGCAACAGCGATCTCGGCCGGGCTGGCCGCACCGATATTGAGGCCGATCGGCGCGTGGATGCGGGCGATCTGGTCTGCGCCGGCGCCGAGCGCCAGCAGGCGTTCGATACGCTTGGCGTGGGTCTTGCGGCTGCCGAGCGCCCCGACATAGAAGCAGCGGGCATCGAGCGCCGCTTTCAGCGCGAAATCGTCGATCTTCGGATCATGGGTGACGGCGGCGAGCGCGGTGTAGCTGTCGAGCGGCGCGCGCTTCAGCACGTCCTCCGGCCATTCGGCGTGCAGCGCGACGTCAGGAAAGCGTTCCGGGGTGGCGAAGGCGGTGCGCGGGTCGATGATCTCAACGGGATAGCCGGCGATCCTGGCCATCGGCGCCAGCGCCTGGCTGATATGCACCGCGCCGATCACCACGAGGCGCGGGCGCGGCAGATGAGCGTTGAGAAAAAAAGTCCGCCCTTCCGCCTCCACCGACCGCGAATTGCCGGTGCGGAACGCATTGGCGATTGCCGCCCCAAGATCGCTGGCAACATGGTCGCCCTCACGCACAATGCGGTCGCGGCCGTCGCCGAGATCGGTGACAAGCACCGCGGCGCGGCGGGCACGGCGTTCTTCGTTTAGGGTCTTTAGAATATATGGATCCACGGTGGTCAGCCCAGCCTTTCGACATAGACCTTGATGCGGCCGCCGCAGGAAAGGCCCACCTGCCAGGCCGTTTCGTCGGCGACGCCGAACTCCAGCATCCTGGCCTTGCCGGAGCCGATGACGTCCATTGCCTCGGTCACCACGGCGCCCTCGACACAACCGCCGGAGACAGAGCCATGGAAATTCCCTTCAGCATCGATGACTAGATGGCTGCCGACCGGACGCGGCGCCGACCCCCAGGTCTCGACCACCGTCGCGATGGCGACATCCTTGCCGTCCTTCAACCAGCCCTCCGCGATGATCAGCGGATCGCGGGCCTCATCGAGATAAATGCTCTCATCCATCGTCGCTTCTCACAAAGTCTGTTTTCCCGCCGGGACGTTCCCAAGCAGAACATATGGCTACGCCGCGCGCCTGTCGCCAGTTCGCAGCCAGCGGCGCGGATCGACCGTAGCCGCCGGCCGCCGATCGAGCGAGGCGCAAAGATCGGTCAGCGCGTCAAGATTATGCACTGCCCGGAACTCGTCGACATGCGGCAGCATTGCTTTGACGCCACGGGCGCGCGCTTCAAAGCCGTCGAAGCGCAACAGCGGATTGAGCCAGATCAGCCGGCGACAGGATTTATGCAGTCGCTCCATCTCCTGCGACAGGCCGGTGACGTCGTCGCGCTCCAGCCCGTCGGTGATGAGAAGCACCACGGCGCCCTGCCCCAGCACACGCCTTGACCACCGCCGGTTGAATTCGGCAAGCGCGTCGCCGATGCGGGTGCCGCCCGACCAGTCCTTCACCGCCGCCGAGCATTCGGCCAGCGCCTCGTCGGGATCGCGATGGCGCATCTGGCGGGTCAGGTTCGTCAGCCGCGTGCCGAAGACGAAGGCGTGCACGCGCCGGCGCTTCTCCGTCAGGGCATGCAGGAAGTGGAGGAAGATGCGGGTGTACTGGCTCATCGAACCCGAAATGTCGGCTAGCACGACCAGCGGCGGATGCACTTCGCGCGGAGAACGGAATTTCGGCAGGATAAGCGCGCCGCCGGTGCGCGCGGCCGAGCGCATCATGGCGCGCGGATCTATGCGGCGCCCCTGCGCGTCGGCCCTGAAGCGCCGCGTGCGGACAAGATCGAAGGGAAGTTGCAAGGCCATGATCGCCTTTTTGGCTTCGGCCATTTCGCCGGCGTCCATCTGGGCGAAATCCTTGCCGCGCAGCACTTCATTGCCGGAAAAGGTGAGCCGCGCATCGACCTCGATCTCCGGCACTTCCCGCACCGGCTGGCTCTTCTGGTGGCCTTCGAACATCGCCTGGCTGACGCGGTTCTCCGCCGCCCGCGGCTTCTGCCTTTCGCGATTGTCAGGCGCGACCGGCGAAAACATCGCCAGCAATTTCTCGATCAGCTCGCGCGATTTCCAGAACAGGCGGAAGGCCTCGTCGAAGACCGGATGATCCTCGTGCCGAGAGACCAGCACCGCATGAAGCGTCCAGTAGAAATCGTCGCGCGAGCCGATGCCGGCGGCAAGCACCGCCTCGATGGCGTCCTTCACCGAGGCCGGCCCGACGCGCATGCCGGCCTTGCGCAAGGCGCGAGCGAAATAGACGATATTATCGGCGATGCGCCCATCGGCGCGCGCCTCTTTGGGTTCCGGACGCGGCGACGGCATCGCCCCTACTCCGCCGCCGAAAGCTCGGCCTTCACCTCATTGAGGATGCGCCGGCCCTCGCCCTCACCGATGCGGGCAATATCGTCCTGGTATTTCAAAAGCACGCCGATCGTGTCGGACACGGTCTCCGGGTCGAGCGCCACCTTGTCGAGCTCGGTCAGCGCACCCGCCCAATCGATGGTTTCGGCAACGCCTGGCGCCTTGAACAGCTCGACCTGGCGCAGCTTCTGGACAAAGGACACGACCTCCGCCGACAGCCGGCGGTTCGCCTGCGGCACCTTGCGGCGCACGATCTCCAGCTCGCGCTCGGCGTTCGGATAATCGACCCAGTGATAAAGGCAGCGCCGTTTCAGCGCGTCGTGGATTTCGCGCGTGCGGTTGGTGGTGATGATGACGATCGGCGGCTCTTCCGCCTTGATCGTGCCAAGCTCGGGAACCGTAACCTGGAAGTCCGACAGGATCTCGAGAAGGAACGCCTCGAAGGCTTCGTCGGTGCGGTCGAGCTCATCGATCAGGAACACCGGCGCCGCGCCGGCCTTGCCGGTCAGCGCGTCGAGCACCGGGCGGCGGATCAGGTATTTTTCGGAGAATACGTTACGCTCCATGTCGGAGCGCACGACCTTGCCGGCCGCCTCCTCCATGCGGATCTCGATCATCTGCGCGGCATAATTCCACTCATAGACGGCCGAGGAGACGTCGAGCCCCTCATAGCATTGCAGCCGGATCAGCCGGCGGCCGAGCGCCTCGGCCAGCACCTTGGCGATCTCGGTCTTGCCGACGCCCGCCTCGCCTTCGAGGAACAGGGGCCGCTTCATGCGCAGTGAAAGAAACAGCACGGTCGCCAGCGAGCGGTCCGCGACATAGTCCGCAGCAGTCAAAAGATCGAGCGTTTCGTCGATCGATTTCGGCGCGGGGCGCGGCGCGGTCATCTTGTCTCCGTGGATCCCGCTTGCACGCTTCAAAGGACGTGATAGTCGCGGTTATAGTAGATCAGCGGCCGCAAATTATCGCCGATGCGCAGGCCTGTCACCTTGCCAAAAAGCACACGGTGGGTGGCAAGATCCTTGGCGTCGATGATCTCGCAGTCGAACACGGCAAGGGCGCCCTTCAGCGTCGGCGCGCCGGTCGAGATCACATCCCACTCGGCAAGCGCAAAGCGTTCATCCGCCGGCAACCCGGTGACACCGGAAAAGCCTACCGAGACGGCTTCCTGGTCCGAGGCAAGCGTGTTGAGCGCGAACCTGCCGTTCTTGATGAAAGCCTCGTTCTTGGCGTTCTCACGGTTGAGACAGACCAGAACCGTCGGCGGCGTGTCCGAAACCGAACAGGCGGCGATCACCGTCGCGCCGCGTTTGCCGCCGGGCCCGTCGGTGGTCACCACATGCACATGGCCGGCAAAATGCGCCATCGCATCGCGATAGTGCTGCGGCCCGATGTCATTGATCTTCAGCACGCGATAATCCACCTGTCGGAACAAGCCCGTTATATATGGCGGCATATTGCACGCCACAAGTTATCTATCACGGGCGAAGTGCTTGACCGCAATCCGCAAATTCGCGTGTTGCGCACCGCTTAGCCAGCCTTTAGGCATTTCCTGAAATAGTGTCGGGACTGTATTCCCGGCATGGAGGATATCTTAGCCCGAATGCGTCTTTTCACGACGACATCAGCCGTGCTGTTCTGGCTGTCGCTGGCAGCGAGCGCCGAGGCCGAGACGCTAGTCGGCGTTGCGGCGTCGCTTTCCGGTCCATCGGCGCTCCTGGGCAAGCAGATTGAGAATGGCGCAGCCTTAGCGGCAGAGGCGAACGGCCTTGCGATCAAGATCGCAGACGATGCCTGCACCGCCGATGGCGGCGCCGCGGCGGCAAAGGAATTCGTCGACACCAAGGTCAATGTCGTGGTGGGCTTTCTCTGCACCGAGGCGATCGAGGCGGCACTGCCGATCCTGAAGGACGCCAACATTCCGGTCATCACGGTCGGCGTGCGCACCGAGAGCCTGACCGATCGGCGCGCCAAGACCGGCTGGCCGGTCTACCGGCTCGGCCCGCGCGGCGACGATGAGCGCAACGCGGTAGCCGCCAAGTTTACTCAGCTGTGGCGCGACGACCTCTTCGCCATAATCGATGACGGCACCATCTATGGCCGCGAGATGGCCGAGACCTTCCGCGCCGCGGCCGAGCAGGCAGCGCTGAAGCCGGTCTTCGTCGACACGTTCCGACCGCAGCTCGACAATCAGATCGGCCTGGTCGGCCGTTTGAAAAAGGCCGGCGCGACCAAGGTGTTCGCCGGCGGCGACGGCGACGACATCGCGATCATGGGCCGCGATGCCGCCCAGCTCGACGCCGGCATCACTTTCGCCGGCGGCGAGAACCTGCGCACGCCGCCGGGCGATGTGCCTTACGCCGTCGGCACACTGATGATCGCGCCGCCGGAATGGTCGCAAGTCGCCGACCCCAAGATCGTGCAGGCCTTCAGCGCTAAGAACATCGTGCCGGACGGCTACACGCTGCCGTCCTATGCCGCAGTCGAGGTCGCCAAGGCCGCGCTGACCAGCGCGGAAAGCTCAGGCCAGCCGCTCGGCGAAGCGCTGACAGGCCATGATTTCGCGACAGCGATCGGCACCATCCGCTTCGACGACAAGGGCGACCTCAGCCAGAACCCGTTCCGCCTCTTCCGCTTCGACGGCGCGCATTTCGTTCAGCTGGAGGACAAGTGATGTTCCGCACCGGACTGCGCAATCTGATCACCGACGTTGCGGGCCTCCGTGTTGGCAATGCCATCGACCCAAGGCTGAAATCCGGGGTCACCGTGGTGCTGTGCGATGAACCCGCCGTGGCTGGAGTCCAGGTGCTGGGCGGCGCGCCGGGCACGCGAGAGACCGACCTGCTCGAGCCGCAGAATTCGATCGCGGCCATCCATGCCGTCGTCCTGTCCGGCGGCTCGGCCTTCGGCCTCGACGCCGCCTCGGGCGTGCAGGCGGCGTTGCGCGAGAAGAACATCGGCGTCGAGGTAGGTGGCTTCCGCGTGCCGATCGTGCCGGCCGCGATCCTGTTCGACCTGCGCAATGGCGGTGACAAGGATTGGGGCCGTTATCCGCCCTATCGCGAGCTTGGTTATGAGGCCGTGCAGGCAGCGACGGTGGATTTCGCCATCGGCACGGCGGGCGCCGGCACCGGCGCGCTCACCTTCGGACTGAAGGGCGGCCTGGGCTCCGCCTCGACCGTGCTCGACAGCGGCGTCACAATCGGCGCGCTCGCCGCCGTCAACCCGACCGGCTCGGTGACGGTCGGCCGCAGCCGCCATTTCTGGGCGGCGCCCTTCGAGATTGACGACGAGTTCGGCGGCCTGGGCTATCCCGATCCCATGACCGAAGACGCCAGGAAGATCCTGCTGAAATACCGCGACAGGCGCGTCGGCGGACATGAAGAAGCCGGCAGCACCACCATCGCCGTCATCGCCACGGACGCCGTGCTGACCAAAGCTGCGGCCAAGCGGCTGGCGATTTCGGCGCATGACGGCTTTGCCCGCGCCATTTGGCCGACCCATACGCCGGCGGACGGCGATCTGGTGTTTGCGCTGGCGACCGGGAGGAGCGGCATCGAGCTAGGCGCGGATGCCGCGATCGACCTGTTCGCAGCGGCTGGCGCGACCATGGCGCGCGCGATCAGCCGCGGCGTCTACGCCGCTACGCCTGCCGAAGGCGATCTGTTTCCTGTCTGGTCGTCGCGCTGACTGGAGCAATTCCAGGAAAAGTGTACGGCGGTTTGCCGTCCGGAATTGCTCAAAGACAAAGATCAGGTCGGATCGGACTTTTCTTCCTCGAAGGTGACGGCGACATCGGAATTCGCGGAAAGCCAGACCTTCTCGCCGTCGATCTCTGCGACCAGGGCGAGCGAAATGTAATGATGATGGCCCTTGTGCGAGCCCATGCCGCTGTCGGCCTTGGTCAGCTTGATCCGGTCACCCTCGACCTTGTCGACGGTGCCGATATGGACGCCGTCGGCGCCGATCACTTCCATATGTCCGCGTATCTTGCTGATGTCGGTGCTCATGCTGGTTCTCCGCTGGATTTGCCCTTTCGGATGCGAGACGGCCGACAATAACAAATGAACGCCGGATTGGATGCATCGCACGGCGCGTCTCGTTCACCATGGCGTGATAGGCATGAATTCACCTTCACGCTGCCGACAGCACTCTACCAGTTCCTCGCGCTTGGCGTTCGGCTCTATTTTCCGCCGGGTTTTGCGGCACTTGTAGCGGTCAGAATCCGGTTTGCGCGGCAGCAGCGTTGAGCATTGGGCCCGCCTCTGTTAGGACGCGGCCGACGCTTCTCCCAGGCAGGACTGAAAACAGATGATCCCTCGCTATTCCCGGCCGGAAATGGTCGCCATCTGGTCGCCCGAAACCCGCTTCCGCATCTGGTTCGAGATCGAGGCACATGCCTGCGATGCGCTGGCGGAGCTGGGCGTCATCCCGAAGGAAGCGGCAAGGACCATCTGGGAAAAAGGCGGCGCGGCCAAATTCGACGTCGCCAAGATCGACGAGATCGAGCGCGTCACCAAGCATGATGTCATCGCTTTCCTCACCCATCTCGCCGAATTCGTTGGACCGGATGCCCGCTTCATCCACCAGGGCATGACCTCGTCGGACGTGTTGGACACCTGCCTTGCGGTGCAATTGACCCGCGCCAGCGATATCCTGCTCGCCGACATGGACTCGCTGCTTGGGGCCCTGAAGCGCCGCGCCTTCGAACACAAGGACACCGTCACCATCGGCCGCAGCCACGGCATCCACGCCGAGCCGACCACCTTCGGGGTCAAGCTGGCGCAGGCCTATGCCGAATTCTCGCGTTGCCGCGAGCGGCTGGTGCACGCGCGGGAGGATATCGCGACATGTGCGATCTCCGGCGCGGTCGGCACCTTTGCCAACATCGAGCCTTATGTCGAAGAGCATGTGGCGGCGAAGCTCGGCCTGAAGCCTGAGCCGGTATCGACGCAGGTGATCCCGCGCGACCGGCATGCCATGTTCTTTGCCACGCTTGGCGTGATCGCCTCGTCGGTCGAACGCCTCGCTGTCGAGATCCGCCATCTGCAGCGCACCGAAGTGCTGGAAGCGGAAGAGTATTTCTCGCCGGGCCAGAAGGGCTCGTCGGCCATGCCGCACAAGCGCAACCCGGTGCTGACCGAAAACCTCACCGGCCTTGCCCGGATGGTGCGGTCGATGGCGCTGCCCGCCATGGAAGACGTGGCGCTGTGGCATGAGCGCGACATTTCGCATTCCTCGGTAGAGCGCATGATCGGGCCGGACGCGACGGTGACGCTGGATTTCGCGCTGGCGCGCCTCACCGGCGTCGTCGACAAGCTGCTCGTCTATCCCGAAAACATGGAGAAGAATCTCAACAAGTTCAGAGGCCTGGTGCATTCGCAGCGTGTGCTGCTCGCGCTGACGCAGGCCGGCCTGTCACGCGAGGACGCCTATCGCCTGGTGCAGCGCAACGCCATGAAAGTCTGGGAGCACGGCGCCGATTTCCTCGAGGAACTGCTGGCCGACAAGGACGTGACGGCGGCCCTCTCCGAAGCCGAGATCCGCGAGAAATTCGACCTCGGCTACCACACCAAGCATGTCGACACGATCTTCAAGCGGGTGTTTGGGGAGGCTTGAGGTCGAGCAAGACCAGCGTTAGCGCCAAGCTGGAGCACCCCTCATCCGTCTTGTCGCTTTGCGACAAGCCACCTTCTTCCACAAGGGGAGAAGGGGAATCTGGCGCTCACGCCTCAGTCAATCACCAGCATTTGCGATTGGCAGCGGCGCCGGCGCGATCTTGCCCTCTCCCCTTGTGAGGGCTTTGCACAGAATCGGATCAGTGATTCCATGCGGATATCCGGCAAGGAGGATTCGCGATGG
>SAJS01000026.1 GCA_004017535.1 Mesorhizobium sp. | reverse complement strand
GACGTCCGCCAAACCCAGCGAATCAAACCCGAGCGCGTCCAGTTCCGTGGCGATTGTTATCTCGCCGACGAATGACGCAGGCATTCCCTCACCGCTCTCCGACTCGGCGCGTTTCTTGATCAGGGCAATGACGTCCGTTGCGAATTGATCGGCCATTCTGTTTCCTGTCTTTCTTTCCCGCGTTTCGACCTGGACGCGGCTCAGTTCCTGAGGCGCGCCGCGTCGCGAAAGCCATCACGCTTGGGCAACTGACAAAGCCCAATGCTCATAAAGCCGGATCAGGTCCGGCCGGTGTGTGGCGTAGGTGCAGTATGACGATGTGAGCCGCTACACCGTGCGCGTCTCCCAGTCTGTCCATAGACTCGGAAGAAGTCGGACCCGGTCAGTTGCAACTCCCTTTCCCAGCACTCCACTGCCCGGTAGAGCGCATGAAAAATCTCCTTTCGGGCGGTTTCTGTTCTGCCCATGCAGGATTCCAGAACATTGATGAAATCGTTTGTTTCGATGAAAGGCATCCACACTTTGGATGGTTGACACGCGTTTCAAAGATCGTGAACTACATCTCGTCGTTGTGCTCGACGCACTCCCGACAGAGCGCAACCTCATGGGCGCGGCATGCAGGATTAACCGAGCCCAGCCGGTCATGAGTGCGGCCGGCCGGGTCGGGCGATAGGCAGTCATGCCCTGCCCTTCCTGCGGGTCAAGCACTCCGAAAAAACATTTCCCCCATAAATGCTAGATCTTCCGTTGCCTTTTCGCGGGCTTCTGCGTGAGGTGAGGCACGCCATCCATGGCATGTGGCACACGCACGCGATGCCAGTGCACGGTCGTTTTCTCGGCAAGGCCGTTCTCTACCTCGACCCGCACGCGCTCGCCCTGACGGACCCGGATTTCCGGGCCTGGAACGGGCCTTCGGCGCGCAATCGAGCCCGGTTCACCCGGCCCAATGGCGTCCACTTTGGGGGCGCATGCACTGCAGACCCGCTGGACCTGATCCGGGAGAGGATGGGCGCGGCGATTGGAATAGCTATGAAAGCGCATCGGACCGTGGAACTGCGCGCGCAGACTTTCGGAGGAAGGCTCGCTTTTAAACGTTATCGTGCAACTCTGACCGTTCTTCGCCTTGGCGGGTGCCGCGGAAGAATCCCGGGTTCTGCGAGCGCTGCGAGAACACCTGCGGTCGATCCTGTACCACAATCTCGCGAAGCTCGATGCTCTCTACAAACGATGTCTTGGATTCTCACGCCCTTATTTCAGCACTTCGCTCGCTTGCCCGACTCGGCCGCGGTCAGCCTTCACCGCCAATTTTATTGGCGCAGCGACGTTCCTATCGGTTCAGGCGAAGCTTCTTGAACCTGCCGCTCTCTCGTTGCCCTGGCACGATTAATCGTCCTCTCAGTCTGTCATTGGCGGAGTCGCTCCTGAGGCGCGCGCCGGCGAGTTCGAGGAGCGCGTGGCTATCTCCTCGGTCCAGCCGGATTCCGCTGCGCGCTCAGCCAATTCCTGGAAGGCCGATTCCAAGGCGAGCTGGCATTGAAGGCCGCGGTCCGGATGGTCGACTAGCTTGGTTCCACGATCGCAATGCTTGATCGCTTCATTGCAGGCCATGGGCTCTCGCCCTCTCCTTTTGCCACACGAGGCGCCAGCTCACGTGTTGTGCGCCCCGGCAACCGCTTTCACCAGCCGCTCCAGCGATCCCGCGCGCTCCAGCTCCGCAAAGAATGATGCGGCGTGACGCTACCCAGCCGGTGCTTCTCGGCCATTTGCACACATAGGGATAGTCGACCATGAAATCGGACCGAGGCGAGGCGTTGGACGTTTCAGTCTTGGTCTGAATGCGCCGCCCACGAGCCGATCGGCCTTCTCGATGATTTGGCGCACCCTCGTTGTCGACAAGCCATGTTCCTGAGCCAGGTCGGCGAAACTCTTGCCCTTCAGAAAGCCGTCGACCAGGGCTATGTTCCTATCGACGGTCGGCTAAATCCCAGCAGGCGCGCGCAGTTTTCCGGCATCATTCCGTTTGTTCATCCGCTTGTCCGCGCCCCCTGCAAATCCTACCGGGCCAAATCGGTGCTTGGAAGACCCACTCATGTCATGGCCTCGGGAAAGTACAAGGCCGACGGTTATGTGAATACGAAAGATGCTGGCGATCACCATGATCGTTGGTGACCGCTGACCTCCCCAATGTCGGCTTCGACGGCACACCGGGAGCTCTCGGCAATGTTGAATAATTCCGTTTGAAGATGGTTGACTTCGTCGTCGAGGCTCGATCCATCAGGATCGGTATCGACGATTCTATATTTGAGAAACCCAAATTCGTTTGACTCGCGCAATTCGCTGTACGGCGTATCATCGCAAGCGCGGGATTCCGACATCCTGCGAAGTGCCCGCGTTGCTGGAATCGATTTTGCGGAAGTAAAAAGGCCCCGGCGCTGGGTCGGCGCGCAGGGCCTTCAGGCATGTACGAGCTACCAGCATGTCCAGTTATGATCGTGCGCTATCATAATGAACAAACGGTGAATGATCGCTATCCGAGGTGCAGGGCGGGCGAGATGGTGGGGCGGTGGGGGACCTGTACCGCTGCAGCGGGGCCACGAGCAGCGACTCGAGCCATGCGCCACGCTGCAGGACCTCGATTTCGGGCCAAGCCTCGAGCCCGCAACTCGCCTTGCTTCTCGGAAATCATAAGGCTTTGTGGGGCGGTTAAGCAGCGCGATATGGCCGCGGCGATACGAAGTTTTCATCTTTACCCTGTTCAGACGGTCAGGCTGCCTTCGCCGCCGGCTTGGCTGCCTTGACATGGGTTATACTGCGGCGACCGTCGACGCCGATCGGAACGTCACCGTCAACCGTAGCGCGACGCACAACCCGGTGCTGGTCGCCATAGTCGTTGACCGCATAATGCTGGTTAGCACGGTTGTCCCAGATAGCGACGTCGCCTACTTGCCAGCGCCACCGCACGGTATTTTCCGGGGCAGTGACGTAGGACTGGAACACCTCGTAGAGTTTGGCGGAATCGCTCTTGGAAAGGCCGACGAGGCGCTGCACGAAATTGCCGAGCAGCAGCGACTTCTCCCCGGTTTCCGGATGGACGCGCACGACCGGATGCTCGGTCTCGTAGATCGTCGATGTGAAAACTTCCTCGAAGTGCTTCTTCTCTTCGGCTGTGGCGCGCGGGCGCACGGCTGCGTAGTCGTAGGCATTGCTATGAATAGCCCACAGATTGTCCGCCAATATTTTGAGCGGCGCCGGCAGATTCTCGTACGCGGCGTGCGTGTTGGACCAGATCGTGTCGCCCCCCGCCGCCGGAATGACGACGCCACGTAGGACCGAGAATTTCGGATAGGCATCGACGAAAGTCACATCGGTATGCCACTGGTCTGCCCTGCCACCGCCACGGCCGGAATCGAGATTGAGGATTGAGGCCGTGCCGGCTGCCGGCCCCTGCGTGGGATGAGGTACAAGGTTACCCAGACGCCGCGCGAACAATTCCTGCTCCGCATCGTCGAGATGCTCCTGGCCGCGGAAGAAGATCACCTTGTGTTTTAGAAGAAGCTGGTTGATGGCTGCTATCGCTGCGTCCGAAAGGTCTCCACCAAGGCGAACTCCTCTGATTTCAGCTCCAACACGGCTGGTCAGCGGTACAACGTCGGAGTCAGGAATTCTCTTCGTCAAGCTCGAAAGCCAAAATCCCGGCGGATCGATCAAGGATCGCATTGCGTTGTCGATGATCGTTAATGCCGAACAGCGTGGCCAGCTCGCGCCGGGCGGTACAATCATCGAAGCGACCGCTGGCAACACAGGGCTCGGCCTGGCCTGGCGGCACGAAGCGCGTGATCGCGTGTCCAAAAGCTGACAGCGTCAGACAAATGTCAGGTTCATTACAACCAACATCTGGGCACTGACGAGGTTTTTCGAAGCAATGGGCGCTAACTGCGCGCTGAGCGCGTTGGCATGGCTTTTGAGACTGAGTGACTGTGACTGCACTTAATGGGGCAAGACGAGCGATGCGCTCCTCCCTGAACCCGTGTGCCGTCTCTGAGAGGAAACCAGCTCGTGCAGAAACCTTTGGAAATAGCTTTGGACCGCAACGTGGTATTGCAGATGGAGTCCCCGGCTCCTTCGATTAGAGTCGAGAACTGGCTGCATGGCGAGCCCCTCACGAGCTTTGAGCCCGGCAAGTGTACATAGTCGAATTTTGGGCAACTTGGTGCGGCCCATGTGTGGACGGGATGCCCCATCTGATCCAGCTGCAGGGCGTCGCCAGGCGCGCCATCTGGACAGCAGGAGCTGGACTATGGGCAAGGTAACAGGCTTTCTCGAAATCGACCGGCAGGTGCACAAGTACCAGCCGGCCTCCGACCGCATCCGGCATTTCCGTGAATTCACGCTGCCGATGTCGGACAAGGAGGTCGAGAAACAGGCCGCGCGCTGCATGGATTGCGGCATTCCGTTCTGCCACGGGCCAACGGGCTGTCCCATCCACAACCAGATCCCGGACTGGAACGACCTCGTCTACAATGGCGACTGGGACAATGCGATCCGCAACCTGCATTCGACCAACAATTTCCCGGAATTCACCGGCCGCATCTGCCCCGCACCTTGCGAGGAAGCCTGCACGCTGAACCTCGAGGACATTCCCGTCGCCATCAAGACGGTCGAGCAGGCGATCGCCGACAAGGCTTACGAGACCGGCCATATCAGGCCCTATCCGCCGGAGAAGAAGACCGGCAAGCGCGTCGCCGTCATCGGCTCCGGCCCGGCCGGCATGTCGGCTGCCCAGCAGCTCGGCCGCGCCGGCCACGACGTCCATGTCTATGAGCGCGAGAGCCGGCCCGGCGGGCTGATGCGTTACGGCATTCCCGACTTCAAGATCGAGAAGCACTATATCGACCGGCGCATCGAGCAGATGCAGGGCGAGGGCGTCACCTTCCATTGCGGCGTCAATGTCGGCGTCGACAAGCCGGTTGCCGAGCTGCTCGCCGAACATGACGCGGTGCTTTATTGCGGCGGTTCCGAAACGCCGCGCGCGGCCGGCATTCCCGGCGACGATCTCGGCGGCGTGCATGACGCGATGCCCTATCTGGTGCAGCAGAACAGGCGTGTCGGCGGCGAACCGATCCAGTCGGTGGCGTGGCCGTCGCATCCGATCCTCGCCGGCGGCCAGCATGTGGTCGTCGTCGGCGGCGGCGATACCGCGTCCGACTGCGTCGGCACCGCCTTCCGCCAGGGCGCGGTCCGCGTCACCCAGCTCGACATCCGTCCGCAGCCGCCGGAAAAGGAAGACAAGCTTTCGGTCTGGCCCTACTGGGCGACCAAGATGCGCACCTCGTCCTCGCAGGCCGAAGGCGCCGAGCGCGAGTTTCAGGTGGCGACGCTCGAGTTCATCGGCGAAGACGGCCAGCTGACCGGGGTCAAATGCTGCGAGGTCGACGAAAAGCGCAAGCCGATCGCCGGCAGCGAATTCGTCATTCGTGCCGATCTCGCGTTCATCGCCATCGGCTTTGCCGGGCCAGCCGCTCGCGGGCCGGTGTCGGAACTGGCCGGCCAGATGAAGATCGCCATTGACAGCCGCCGCTCGAAGAATGTCGAGGCCAATGACCGGGACTACAGGACCAGCGTCGAAAAGCTCTATGCGGCGGGCGACGTGCGGCGCGGCCAGTCGCTGGTCGTCTGGGCGATCCGCGAGGGCCGCCAGGCGGCGCGCGCCATCGATGAGGCGCTGATGGGATCGAGCGTGCTGCCGCGCTGAGTCCGTCTCGAGACCCTACTTGTGCGGCCACCTGAAGGCGCTTTCCGCCCTTCCGCTGCCCCGGGCAGCTTACGGACTGATCGCCGTGGTCGTTTCGGTTGTGGCCCCGGCCGCAGGCTGCCGCCTTGGCGGCCAAGAAAAATCGTCGGCGCGGCCGGGCGAAGCAGCGCTGGGTTTAAGTGCTTGGGGTGACACGGCGTGATCTCCGCCGTTGGCGGGAACAGGGCAGTGCAATAGTACTGCCCTGTTCCTTTTGATCAGAGGCCAGTGCGGATTTCTTCGGCAAGCGCCCTCAACGTCGTCTCGACGTCATCGCCGTTTGCCATCTTCTGCATCGCCACGGCCCATGCGTTCATGGCTTCGCCGAAGCCGACACGCGGTGTGAAAGCCAGCGCGGCTTGATCCTGTATCTTTTTGAAGCTGTCAACGAAGTTGTTGAACTCGGGCTGCGAAGCGTACTTAGTCTAGGTATCGTCCTGCCAGGTCGACGTGCGCGGCGGATTGACGAGCTGGCCAGCAAGGGCACCCTTGAGCGCCACCTGCTTGGAGGTGGCCCACGGGATGAACAGCCAGGCCGTGCCCTTCTTTTCGGAAGCCGCGTTCATGGCGAGAGCCCAGATCCAGATGTCAGAATCCAAGCTCGTGGCGCTCGGTGCGTGCAGCGGCGGAGCGAAGGCGATCTTGCCGGATGCCGGCTTCCCCGCAACATCGTTCCAGAAGCCGAACATTTTTGAGTCGATCGTCATCGCGGTGCGGCCGGACGAGATGCCGTCCACGACCTGGTTCCAGTTATCATTGGCGAAGGAAGGAGCCGCGCACTTCTTGATCATGTCCGAATGTAGTCGTATCCAGCATCGGTAAGCTTCGGATCACTCAGGTATTTGTCCAGCAGGCGCCACTCGGAGCGAGGTCCTACGCGGGCTGAATGCCAGTGCCGAACACATCCCATGCTGGCGACTTCGTCGTCAGTTGGATCGTCATCTTGTTCCAGTAAGAATCGTCTGGGTAGAGTTCCGGCGTGACCTTGATGCCGGGTCAGCTTCTCGAACTCCGGAAAGTTGCGCAGCGAGAGCATCCGCATAGGGGTGGATGTCGTAGGCCCAAGTTATGCTGGTCCCTTCGAATTGACGCCAGTTCACGGTGTCGGCAGCGGCCGAATTAGTGAGCGATGCCGAAACGGCAAGAAACGCCAAGTCAAAAGCAAGCTGTTTGCGTAGCGACGCGCACCTGTAACGAGTACGGGGAATGAGCGACCCATGTAATCCTCCCTGGGGCATTTTGCCAATTTTTGGGTCCACTCCTCCATCCCGAGTTTGCTCATAGCCACAATAAGCGGTTTCCAACGACCTCGCTCTGAATGCACCAGGCCAACTGGGTAAAAACGGGTAACCGGCACTTAAAGGCGATGTAGTATCGCCACCAGAAATACTGCTCCGTGGTGCTGGCCTTTGCCTGGGGGCGCAACACGGCAACTACCCGCTCAAAACGGTTGGTCCTCTACCTCTTATTCACCGTCGCTTTCCTCGCGGCCTAACCCGGCCGGAATATCCGTTGCCAGAAAAAGGCCTCGCGGCCGGTTCGAGGCGCATCCCTCCTCCGAAGCAGCACGCTCAAGTATCGTCACAAGCCCCGAGCGCTTCGCGTTCGGCGATGTCCAAATTCCGACAATGTCGGATACAGTCAGATCTACTGGATTGCGTTTGAATGGTTTTCTCATTTGGCACAGTACATGCGGGTCATCCGCAAAACACGTGACCGACCAACAAGAGTTCGCATGATCACCTTACCACAACATACAGCCGCCGCGGAACAATCACTTGGCCCCTGATCGCCCGCCCCGGCACCACAACCGGAGTCATCGATGTTCTGACAGGCTGCCCAAGGATACCTGCTGCAACAGGGCTTGCCCTGGTGACGACCACTCCGGCTCCGCCGGTTACCGACGAGGGCAAAGTGACGGATTTCCTGCTTTTCAACGGCATGGAGGTGGCTGTCATTCCCGACCACCGCGCCGCTCGTCACCGATATGGTCTGGTGCAGGATCGGCAGCGCGGATGAGCCGCCGGGGATATCTGCATGTCTTCGAGCATCTGATGCTCAAGGCGCCTCATGACGAGCACGGCTCCGTCGCCTGGAGAGATTGAACCCAAAGGGAGATTCAGATGTCTGAAGCGAATCAGGAAAAGTTGGACGCATTCTTGGGGAAAATGGTCGGCGATCTCGGTGCGATCGCAACGGGCGCGGGAGTCCTGCTGGGGGACAGACTCGGCCTGTTTAAGGCATTGCGCGAAGGCGGCAAGATGACGGCCGCCGAACTTTCGACACGCACCGGCACCCAGGAACGCCTCGTAAGGGAATGGCTTTCCGGGCAGGCGGCGGCGGGTTACGTCGACTACGATGAAGCGAGCGACAAATTCTATCTCAACGCCGAGCAAGAGCTGGTGTTCGCTGATGAAGACAGCCCGGCCTTCATGGCAGGCGCATTCGAGTTCCTGTCCGCGCTGTGGCTCGATGAAGAAAAGGTGAGGCAGGCATTCCAGTCCGGCAAGGGCGTCGGGTGGCACGATCATAGCGCGTGTCTGTTTCGCGGTACGGAACGGTTCTTCCGTCCAGGCTACAATGCCAATCTGATCGACTCCTGGCTGCCGGCCTTGGAGGGCGTCGTCGAGAAGCTCGAACGCGGCGTGGACGTCGCGGATGTTGGATGCGGTCATGGTGCATCGACCGTGCTCATGGCACAGGCCTTCCCCAATTCGCGCTTCGTCGGCTTCGACTATCATGCCCCCTCGATTGAGCGCGCCCGCAAGGCGGCCGAGGTAGCCGGCGTCGGCGTTAACACGCGGTTCGACGTGGCGGCCGCCAAGAGCTATCCCGGAACGTATGACCTCGTCACATTCTTCGATTGCCTTCACGACATGGGCGACCCGACGGGCGCCGCCACCCATGTCCACGGATCGCTCAAGCCGGACGGCACGTGGATGATCGTCGAGCCGTTCGCGCATGATCATCTGGCGGCGAACCTCAATCCCGTCGGCCGCGTTTACTATGCCGCTTCCACTTTCGTGTGCACGCCCGCATCCGTGTCGCAGGAAGTCGGGCTCGCGCTTGGAGCCCAGGCCGGTGAGGCGAGGCTGCGCAAGGTTGTGACCGGCGGCGGCTTCAAGCGATTGCGTCGCGCCGCGGAGACACCGTTCAACATGGTGCTGGAGGCCCGCCCTTAGCGTGGCCGTCGCCAGAAATTGCAGCTCATCGCATTTGATTGAAGATCACCGCCAAAAATCCGGACGCATCGGGGACATTTTCAAGGCGCCTGGGTTCACGCAGAGGTCGCTGCCGAGTTGTGTGCCAAGAGTCCCATACGTTGCGGCTCAGAAAGGACCCGACGCACGGCTACGAACATGCCCATAGTGATGGCCGCTATAATCACATATGCCCACCATGGCGCGTTCACAAAGCTGGTAAGCCACGTCGCACCGAACGCGCTTACGACAAAAACGAGAGCCTCGATAAAATGACTGAGCCTGTACACATTCAGTCGTCTCATCCTCATACCACCCATCCAAAGACTGAGCTTGTTGCGCTACTGCGACAGAGCCTAACATATTGGAGAGCGCTCACTATTTCTATGCTAAACAGTCTCGCCTGAGTATATGTTTTGAGTCGCTAATTATGGAATTCTGCCAGTCTGCATTTCCCCTGATCTGATGTAGAGCAGCTTCTAAGTGGGAATTAGTCCCCCATCGACCGGATCGGGCGACACGAACATGCGCTGAAGGCTTGGCGGAACGGCTACTGGGACCATGATGCTACTCGAATGCAAGATCGTGTCAGAACGTCCCGGGAAGGCTGCAGGCAGGGGATGTCAGGTCAATCAGCCTATAGATATGATACCGCCCATTCGCTGAGACTTCACGATGGGCATAGGAGGTGGGAATTCGTGCCTTGAGATGGACGCGGCTGTCGGAGCAGGCGAGCACGGCAGCAGCGATGGCCTGAACCTTCGGGCCGCTGACAAAAACGTTCACCACCGCACGCGAGCCGAACCCGTCGAGATACGTCTCGAAAGCATCGAGGTGGGCCATCAGCCCGAAAGCCTGGATGTCGCGAACTTCGCCATCTTCGAGCCGGTGGGTTTCACGTACCTTGGCCACCTGTTGATCGAGCAAAGCATCGATATGCGCATTCTTCTCGCTTCTTGGGACGAGGAGCGAGATCCGTTCCGGACTGACGATATCGATCAATCCGTAGAATACGTCGGCATCTCCTCCGATCCCCACGAGCAGGACTTTCTCTTCGCCCATTCCTCCGCTGCCTTGAAGATGAGGGACGGTGACGTATCGGTCCAAGCCGCTGGAAAAATCCTCTTTGCCGATCGCGTTCCCGTAGATACCTTCGGCGTACCCGAATTCGAGAGACTGAATCGACATTTTCTTGAATGCCACCGCAATCAGCCATTGGATGTAGATTCGCGGCATCGTCGAGCACTCGACGAAAACCTTCCGCAGGCTTCCTTCGTATGAGCCACATGAAGCGGCCATCTGAGTGAGCAGGTGATCGAGGAGATTGATGTTCTTCTGATACTCGATGGAAGGCTCGAGGGTGATCGCAGTCACTTCGACGCCCCATCGGGTACCCATAGCGATGAGCTTTCGCCGGTTTTCTTCGACGGCTGGGACGTTCGCTTCCTTCAGAGCAAAGTCCAGAACCACGATTTTGCCGACCTTCAGGTCAAGATGGTTTTCGAACGCGGCGAAACGCGTTTCCCATCCAAGCGCGACGATCGCGATATCTGCCTCCATCGTTTCGCAGGTACCTGCATCTCTCGCCTTCTCAGTGACGGCCAGATGGCCGAAGACTCGATACTCGACAGTTGAAGCGGTCATTCGAGATCGCTCTCGAAAAGCGAGTGCTGGAATTCGGTCTTGAGTGCGGGCCGCGCGACGAGCTCCTTAAACACCGAGTCGGCCCAGTCTTCTGGGAGCCGATGCCTGGTAAAAAGCAGGTCGACCATCTGCGCCGCAGGGATTGTGTTGATTTCGTACGGGCCGCGATAGGAGAACCCGAAGTAAGGTGCAAATCGCCGATGCAATCTGATCAGCATCTCCTTCGATGCGGGGTCGGCGCGGTCCACCTCAAAGTTGCCGGCGGCGGAGACCTCCCGGATAAACCCATCCCTTTCCGCCCGACGCAGGACCTCGTCCAGTTTTCCGCTGGGTTGCTCCAGTCGGTTCACCAGCGAGCGCATTTCCTTTAGATCAACCCTGAAAATGCCTCTCTCTGTCGTTCCTAGAGCATTTTCTTCGGCAAACTCTGTCTGGAGGCGAGCGGTCAGGTAACCCAACGCCCGCACCATGCGCACGCTCTCTTCTTCGTACGGATGTGAAAGCGCCTGAAGTCCATCAAGCTTCCGTTGAGAGGCGGCGTTCACAGCCTGTCTCTGCTGTTCGAGATGAATCTGTAAATCCGAGTTGATGAATTCCACCAGTTTTCGTGGATCACTGGAACTCGGAACACTGCGGCGGAAGATCTCTCCCATTATATCAAGGAAATCGCGTATACAGACGTCGCTCAATGATGTGATGATCTGGTGCCCTACGTACGGGTAGTCATGCAGACGCAGCATCTGGCACGCTTTCAGAAAAGCCCATCCCTGTTTCCGGGCGATCGACCTCTTCAGATTTGAAGCATCCGCCTTGCTCATGGGCCGGCGCTTGATTTCCGGGTTCATGAGCGCGAGCGCCAGCCCTTCGGCATAAGGGCGCGCTTTTCGATCAAGAAGGAATTGCTGCTGATCCGCCGTCCTCAAATTCACGGAGAGGAATTCACGTGCTGCATCAGCGAGTGCCACAAGCTCTTCTCTGCCCTCGGAATGACCCGATATGATAACCCGCTCGATGATGTCATTGACGGAAAGCCGCCCCAGCCGGTTTTTGAGCGAAAACGCGCTGAGCGCATCGTTGCGCTTGAGATCACTCCGCAGATGGTCAGGAAGCGCATAGTAGAGCCGAAGCGACGACACGTTCTCGCACAGCGTGGCGAACTCCCTCGGATCGACTGAATCAAGATTCTCGACGTCCCGGTCAGCATTCGAGAGCGACTGGCCGGGTATGATCGTCCGGATCGTGTCGTAAAGGCCGCCGATGTAGGCGAGGACCCATTTCACATTGCCGCGCGTCTTCCTCACCAAGGTGTTCAGGAACTGCTGTTGGAGCGGTGTCAGTGCCTCACAGTCGTCAATCAGGATCTTGAAGAAGGGCGCCCTGTCACCGGCGAAAGATGGGCCATTTAAAAGTGGGGTGATCGCGGTCGCGACCTTGTTAATGATCGCGCCAGGGTCTGTCGCTCTGAAGCCGGTCGCTCCCTCATCGGCGGCAAAGAAGAACGCGTTGAAGCATTCGTCGACGTACCGGGTTATCCCACCCCGCAGCTCATCTATGCTGAAGAAGTCGAGACGGGCAGGTTGGGGTATGAAGTGCAGCACTTCGCGATGCAGTGCCAAGGCGACGTCCCTATCTTCAGAGGCCCGGTATTTCAAGTGGCTGTCGCGTCTGAGCTGGCTGATGCTCTCGAGCAGGCGTTCGACTATCTTCAGCTCCAGATAGTGAGAGAAGATTACGAATTGCCGCGGGATCACGGCGGCCGTGTCGAAGCGTATCCGCTCCGGAATGAGGTTCAGAACCGCGTTGTCGATTAGGGGCGAAAATGTCTCATTGAGCTGGAAGAAGACGCCATACCAGCCGAGCTTGCCGACTTGGTCCGCGAGACTTTTGTCTTCGAGGATATGAACTGTGGAAAGCGAGCGAAGAATACTGGTCTTGCCGCTGCCTCTCGTCCCTGCGACGAAGACCGGCTTGGCGGCGGCAGAAATCAAGGCCGACTTCTGACTGAACCACAGTATCGGGCGACTTTCGTACTCGATCCTGTTGGGGCCGAACGGATTCTCCATCTCTATTCGTCCCTTACCTTAATGCGCCAAGCCGAGTTTGCCTTCGTGAGGCCGTCTATCTCGACGAAGCGCGCCGCTTGGAGCATCAGAAGAGAGTCTTCCAAATCTAGCCCGAGCTCGGCGGAGGCGGCAATCTCAGTGATCTCGTCCCAGAAGAGTAACCCATTCCCGCGCCTGGTGGCATGGTCGCGCAGTCGGCGCATCAGGTCAAACGTGTCGTTGTTCAGAAAGGCCTTGCCGTTGGACATAGTCGAGATGAAGCAATGTTCGCCTTCCATGACCGTCCCGTCGGCGACATTGGTGCGGTAGGGTATAAGTCGGATGCCGACGAGCTCTCCCTGATCGGTCGTGAAGAAGACGAGCTCATTGAAACCTGACTGTATCTCTGGTGCTGAGATGCAGATCAATTTGCCGTCCGGAAACCTTGGATCGTTGACGATCTCGACCGGATCGGCATGTATGTGTCCATGCAGGTAGACGATAGGCTTGTTGCCCTGCAGCAGCTGAGTTCTGACAAATCCGCTGTTGAGCATCTCCGCGTATGGCGTAATGCGCGGAGTCTTTTGTGGCAGCAGATTGTGATGGCCGATCATGATGCCGTAACGCATGTCGGGCTGCTGGAGCAATTCCTGTAGGCCTGCAAGCATCTCACGCGAGATGTATGGCGTGTCCATCTGACCGTAATACTCGTCGTCGGACGCCTCCTTGTCTGGATCGCTGGGAGGTGTCGCGGGCGAATGTCCCGAGGTGTCCGGCGAGCCGAGATCTACAGGTTCTGTAGAAGGACCGAGTGCCTCGAGACGATCACGAAGGAACGCGGGAAGGTTCTGAAGCTCCCAACTGCCTATCGCTGTGTTGACGAGGATGAAGTTTGCGCCTGCGGATCCTGTCGGAAGTCTGAAGTGCACGGGTTGGTCCACGGGAACGGTCTGCCAACCCAAGCGGGCGGCTAAACTCGCCATTTCGCTGAATTTCTCAGTCGGTCCAAGTTCGCGCGCGTCATCACGGTTCACATCGTGATTTCCCGGTACGAATATCAACGGAAGCGCCTTTGAACTGCGCCCCTGTGCGCGGCAGAGCAACGTGAAATGCTGGAATGCCGAAGCAATGAAAGTCTTGTCGCCACGGCTCGTGAAATCCCCCATGAAGGCGATCGAATCCAAGGGCTTCGAAGTCGTCAGCCGCCGAAGCTTCGTCAAGACGGCACGCAGCGAAGACGCGCGTAGCTTCTGCGTTATTTTCGGAGCGAACTTGCTATCCTTGGCATCGATGTTGCTAGAGGAAGGATGCCAATCCGGATAGTGAATATCGCCTACTTGAAGGATTCGCACCCGTCGCATAACTCGCCCCCCCGCCGAGAGCCATAGACTAATCCGTTCGCTTTTGCCAAGCGCGAAACGATCATCCGACCGCATCGCCTGGAAAGCGCGTTTATCTTTTTGTTGGTAATGGAGAGGCACGACGCAATTGTGCCCCCGGTTGCTTGTCTGCCCACCAAATGGGCACTCAATCTGGGCGCATGGCTTATGATTTCTCGAGTTTGTCCCATAACGAGTTTGAGGATTTGGCCCGCGACCTCGTAGGTCGCGAGATCGACAAGCGTTTCGAGGCCTTTCCCGAGGGACCGGACGACGCGATGGATGGTCGACATGCCCTTGCCGGCGGCGACATTGTGCAGGCGAAGCACTACCAGCGGTCAGGCTTCTCGGCGCTGAAATCCAAGATGAAGAGCGAGCGCACAGCCATTGATGGCTTGGCGCCCTCGCGATACTTCCTCGTCACGTCGGCTTCGCCCGCGGCAGGCGGACACCGGCATGCGCAGCAGGATGAAGCCAGTGAGGGCCAGTAATACACGACAATAGTCATTAGGCTAGAGTACAGTCGCCTTGGGAGGCTGTTCGAATTCAATCCGGCGCTTTTCGGCATCCTTTTTTCGTTTGGTGGTGTCGATACGATATTGGTCAATTCCATCAAGATCGCTCTTCATATCGTTTGGTGTTGGAACTGGAATGGCCTTGGCGGACGCCATGTCATGTCCAGAACGCTCCGAAACTCGCTTCATGGCCCAATAGATTCGCTTGTGGTCTTCGTCCTCGACCACCACACCCTTCAGGCTCTGTGTCTTGACATCGCTGTTAAATCGCTCGACGACTTTACCGAGCAGGATTTCTTCAACGAGCCTCTCCCAGGTTTCCCGAAGATCGCTGTAGAAATCCTTCGCTGACCTTCGCCAAGCATCGGTGGTGAAATCAGTGGCGCCGTCGAAGCTCTTCAGGCGCGTCTTGAGAGTCTCGATGCGCTTCGTGACAGACTGTGCGATCCACGGCTCGTCAGTTTCGCTAATCAAGCCAAAACCGGCAGATTCGGACTTGTTGATGTAGTTTCGAACAAGGGGAATCGGCGGATTGGCCTGCGCAGCTGCGTCAACCACCTCGTTGAAGAACAGAAGATTATGGGTGAAAATAATAATCTGACGTCCTGTGGCCGCTTCTTTTACGAGCCTTGCCGCGACCCGCCTGATCCGAACATGGTCGAGAGATGACACGGGGTCGTCGATGATCATGCCTTGACGCGATGTGTCTCCTCCGACCTCGGCTAAGAAACAGGCCAGGGCAAGCGCGCGCTGCTCTCCTTCGCTTAAGACCTTGCTGTTTGAGATCGCTTTTGCCGCGTTGAGCCCGACCTCGAAATAGCTCTGCCCATCTTGACTACGATCATTAACTGCGAACGGGATGTGCGTTAACGCCAGAGTCTCAATCTCGGCGACGACGCGCTTTTCGAGATCCTGCATGACGAGGCTTCGTCGAAGCGACGTCATCTGCCGTGACACCGAGCCTGTTTCGACAGCATCGCAGCATGAGAGAAGCTTGCGCCGCTCTTCGAGATTCGCCAAGCGCGCGAGAACGATGGTGAGATCGTCGCCCAGTTTTTTCCGATCCTTGAGTGTATCGCGACGAGCTCGATCGGTAGCGCGGTTCCCGTCGTCGGCCGCTGCCTTGTCGTCCGTCAGCGCTTCGGCCTCTAGCGCCTCCGCCTCCGTTCGGAGTTTCGATGCAACTGGCGCCGCAAGTTGCGGGAACGCAGCGTACTCGGACAGCGCAGCCGCAACGACAATTGCATCACGCCTTTTACCTGCCTCGACATAATATGCCGAGATCAGGGCCACCATCGCCTTGCGTGCGGCGGACAGATCGCCAAACTCTCCGAGAGCCGCCTCAACCGCCTCCCCGGTCGCAATGGTGAGTCCTTTGATTTGGCGCAGGGCCTCTTCATGGGCAATAGATGCGACTTGCGCCGCCTTATTTGCGGCGCCCGTTACGAAGTCATTGAAGGATTGGATCCGCCCCGCGGCGTCCGCCGTCATCGGCTCCTGGCAGAGCATGCAACGATCGCCTTCCTGATCTGGCAAGTGCTGATGATCGATGCCAGTGACGCTCGCTAAATAGGCTCGTGCATGGTCGAACATATACCGCCAGGGAGAAAGCCCAACGCCGCTCAACGGCATAGTCGCGAACGCTCCTGAGGCGGCAAGTTGTGCAGCCTGCGCTGTAGAATCGGCTGTTGCATATAGATTGCGATAAATCTCGAGGGCCGCCGCTGAGAGAGCCGCGTCGATCTGTTCAGATGCAGTCAGCAGTTTTTCCAAGGCCGCCTTGGCACGCCGACGCTTTGTCGCCATCGTTGAAGGGTCGCTTGCCAGAGCCTGTTCGAGGCCAGCGAGATCAGCCATGTCCTGCTCTGAGAGGGCAGCGAGGTTTTTGATTTCGGCTGCGGAAGGCATCACGTCCTTTGACTTGATTTCGAGACGAGCCAGCAGCTTTACGACCGCGCCGGCAGCTGTGTACCCACTCGGCAATGGTGTCTTTAGGTTCTTTTCGATCGCTTTGATTTCTTCCCGGAAGTCGGCTTCGAGCTCGGTGCGGTGACGTCCATGGCTTTCGAGAAGCGCGATGGCTGCGGGCAGAAAACCGATACGGTTTTGCTTATCGACGTAGAGGCGAGCGTTCGCGGAGTCGAAAACGGAGATCCGTGCAATTGACGCGGGGGGCAGCGTTCCGTCCTTCCAGGTTATGGGGGTCGGTTCCGTAGCACCCTCTTCGAGAAACCGGACAAGCACTTCGGCTGGCGGTTTGGTGCCGATCTCGAACACGTTGCCAAGAAGATCATCCGCCGTCAGACTACGGCAAAGCTTCTTCGCGATCCGGCAATAGCCGCTCTTTCCGCTTCCATTGTCGCCGTAGATAATGGTGATGCCATCGGTGGCGAAACGCAGTTGCTGCTCTTCGGCGAGGCGGTTCAAATGCTTGACGGGGCCGAGTGAGCAAAGCACCGCGCGCGGCTCGTTCGAACTGTTGGCCCTCAAATGCTCCGCCGAGAGCGGAGAGCATTCGGGCAGATCAGCGGTAAATCCACCGACGTGGCGGACCCGAGCTGTTACACCGGCCTTATCCTCCTGCTCGAGGTTGAAGCCCGGCCGCGCGGCGTGTCTTCTTAAGGCATCCCTAATCCAGTCGGGCTGCTTATCCGCCCATTCCAAAAGTCCAACCTCGGCCATTCCTGCCCCCCGAATCTTACCATCATTATACTTATTGATTAGTCCAGATTCGATGAATTCGCTTGTCTGGACAAATTTTCCTCGCGATCGCACATAGAGTGCTGGAGATGTACCCAATAAATGACCTCCCCCCGCGCCGCTAGGTCAGCAAACAAATGCTTCAGCGATCAAACGTCTCCACAACGACATCAGCAATCAAAGGCATTGGACCGCGCGCACGAATTTAGGTAGCCGGCAACGCGTACGAGGAGATAGAGCTGGAAGTGCGTGCCTTTCGATAGTCTATGGGCGGAATTCGACCGCCTCACCGATAGGCCGATCGAGGTTCGCCGTCACTGTCGGGCTGGGTCCGAGTCCGCGATAGGCGCCACGACAGCGCTCGCGATAGGCGCGCAACGCTTGGTCCATGGCGCCCGGACCGCCACACATTTGCGGATGACGTCCTGCCCGTCTTGGGTTTCAGCAGCGTGCGCCGGCGCTCCGATTTCCGCGACTTTTGGATCCCCTCCAATCGTGACGACCGATTATCGCCTGTCTCCATTTCGACCGTTATCTGGGCGGTAACACTTTTAGAAATCTATGCTGCTGGACATAAGCGGCGACCATACCGAGAATTTACTTTCAAATTCTGGCGGCAAAGTTCTATCGTAAATGAAAATAGGGGATGGGGTATGGAAACGAGTTCGGAGACTGGCGATGCTGCCGGTATATCAGCCGCGCCCGTAATAGAAGTCGTGGCGGACATCGCCGCCAGCTTTACATATGCGTCCTTCCAAAATGCTATTCCGGTGATCCGGTCTATCGCGCTCAACAACCCGACCCAGCAGGGTTTCGAAAAATGCACTCTCGAGCTGACATCGAACCCCCCTTTTTTGCGCGCCAAAAGCTGGACAATTGATCGGATCGTTGCTGGCGACCGGCTTCCCTTAAGCGATCGAAAAATCGATCTCGACGCCGGCTATCTGGCCGGTCTCAACGAGGCTGAGCGCGGGGAGATAACGTTGCGCCTAACCTCAGGAGGCGCAGTGCTGGCCGAGCAGCGCGTTGCGGTGCGCCTGCTTGCCCGCGACGAATGGGGTGGCGTCGTCGATATGGCGCAATTGCTCGCCGCATTCGTCATGCCGAACGACCCGGCGATCGCAGGACTGCTGCGTTCCGCAGCGGAGCTGCTCGCAGCGCATGGTCATCCTTCCAGCCTCGATGGCTATCAAAGCGGCAATCCGCAACGCGCATTCATGCTGGCGGCCGCAATTTATTCGGCCATTGCTGGCCTATCGCTGCATTATGCAGAGCCACCTGCGAGCTTCGAAAGCCGCGGCCAAAAAATTCGACGTCCCTCAATTATTACGGCAGAAAAGCTGGCAACCTGTCTCGATACCAGTCTGTTATTCGCGTCCGCCCTGGAGGCGACGGGCTTGCATCCCGTCGTTTTGATGTTTCAGGGACACGCGGCCGTCGGCGTCTGGATGACACAAAGGACGCTCGCCAACGCCATTGAACCCGATGCCATGGAGGTCCGCAAGGCGCTGGCATCGCGCGAACTCATCGTGTTTGAGACGACAGGCGTGACGCATCGGCCGGCGATGACGTTGGAGGCTGCCCAACACGCAATCGAACAGCGGCTCGACGAAACGCAGGTAGCCACCTTTGTCGCAGCCATCGATATACGCCGCTCGCGCAGCGGCGGCATCACACCGCTTGCTTCGCACGAACCGACGCGCCGCAGCGTGGATGCAGAGGCGGCAACCGAAATCGCGTTGCCGTTGCCAGCCGCACCGGCCGTGGTAGCCCTGCCGGTCGAGATCGTCGAGGTAAAGCCGACGACAGCGGCCGGACGGATCGACCGCTGGCAGAAAAAGCTCCTCGATTTGACACTGCGGAACCGCCTGCTCAATTTTCCGGACTCCAAGAAGACAATTCCGTTTCTTTGTACTGACGTCGGCTACCTCGAGGACCGTCTGATGGCAGGCGCTTCGATCCGGCTGATTTCGCTCCCCGAACAGAATCCACTGGGCGAGCGGGATGCTGTCCTCTATCGCGAGGTGCACGGACGTGACCTCCAGCGTGGCTTTGCCGCGGAAGCGCTTCTGCGCGACGAGCTCCCGTCGACGCTCGATGGGCGTCAATTGGAATCCCGGCTGATCGATCTTTACCGGCAAGTGCGCAACGATTTTGCCGAGGGCGGCGCGAATACGCTCTTCCTGGCGGTCGGCTTCCTGCGCTGGAAGAAGAAGGCCGAGGACGAGCGCAGCTATCGCGCGCCATTGCTGCTCGTACCGGTCAAAATCGAGCGCCGCAGCGCAACATCGCATTTTACCTTGCGCTTCCATGAAGATGAACCGCGATTCAACGCAACCTTGTTGCAGTTTCTCGAACGCGACTTCGAGCTCAAACTGCCACAGTTTTCCGGTGAGCTGCCCGAGGACGAAAGCGGCGTTGATGTGCCGAGGCTGCTCGGTCTTATGCGCCAGGCAGTGCGCGACGTCCCCGGCATGGAGGTGGTGGACGAGACGGCGCTGTCGACCTTTTCCTTCGCCAAGTTTCTCATGTGGAAGGATCTGGTCGAGCGTACCGATGCGCTGCGCGAAAACCGTGTCGTGCGCCATCTGATCGACACGCCGGAGATAGCTTTCGAGGGCAATGGCGCATCATTCCGCGACGAGCGCGAACTCGACCGGCACTATGCCCCGTCCGACATGGTTTTGCTGCTGCCGGCCGACTCCTCACAGACCGCCGCAAGTCTTGCCGCCGCTGAGGGTCGCGATTTTGTCATCATCGGTCCTCCCGGCACTGGCAAGAGCCAGACCATTGCCAACATGATTGCCAACTGTCTTTCAGTTGGCAAAACCGTGCTGTTTGTGGCCGAGAAGACGGCGGCGCTCGATGTGGTGTATCGCCGCCTGCGCGAACATGGCCTGGGCGCGCATTGTCTCGAACTCCATTCCAGCAAGGCGGACCGACGCAACTTTCTCACCCAGCTCAGGATCAGCTGGGAAAGCGGCGTGCGCGTGGACGCAGCGGAGTGGATTGCGATCAACGAGCGGCTTCGCGTCCGTCGCGACGAACTGAATGCCTATGTCGAAGCGCTGCATCGGCACCATGTCAATGGTCTGACGCCTTATCTGGCGCTCGGCATCGCTCTCAAGAACAAGCGGCAGCACGCTCCGAGATTGTCCTGGCCATCGCGCGATTCCCATGACGAGGCAAACCGGCTGGCGCTGGAGCATATTGCCGCCGAAACAGGTCTCGCATTTCAGTCGGTGGAGATGCGGTCGGTCTTGCGTCTTATAGATGTCACCGAGTGGACGTCAGGCTGGCAGGACAATTTGCTCGAAGGGGCAAAGACCCTCAAGAATGCGTCCGAGGTTCTAGCGACCGCACTCGACGCCTTCCTGGTGAGCATCGGCCTGCGCGCCAAAGGCGACGCGTCAAAAGCGGAGCTCGAAGCGCTGCGAAAACTAGCAGCGGCACTCCAGGACAGTGCCGGCTATGACGTCAGCATTGTCTTTGATCGAGATTTCGCCCAGTTGCGGGGAGCCCTCGCCACTCTCAATGAGGCAATCGGAGACTATCGCAAGTCTCGCAAGGACCTGTCGGCCCGCTATGACGAGGCTGCCGTTGCGCGCATACGGGTGGAGGACATAGAGCAGCAATGGCAGCAGGCCGCTTCTGCATTCTGGCCAAACAGTCAGTTGGGCAAACGCAAAGTCCAGAAGCTGCTTCAAGGCTATGTCACAGAGGGGGTAGCCGATCCTCAGCACGACTTGCTGCTGTTGCGCCTGATGCAGGACCGCCGGGCCACTGTCGAAGCCAACATCCTATCTGGGAAGCCGATCGGATTTGCCGCACTTGATACCGACACCCACCGTATCGATCAGATACTCTCGATGGCCGAAAGGCTTCGACAGACGCTACGCCTGCCCGGCCTCGGCACGGAGGATTTCAAAGCGCTCCTGCAAGCAACCGCCCCGAGCCTGCGAAGCGGTGCAGCAGATAGCACGATGCGCTATGGGGCAGCCCGCTTCCTTGCGGCTTCTGCAGCATTCGAGGCTGCCAAGACCCAATTTGCGATCCCTGCTGGAAAGACGCCTTCTTGGGCAGAACATGATAACCCGCTGACCGAATTGACGACTGCGATGGGAGACTTGCTCGACGCCCGTCATCTTCTCCGGGACTGGACTTCGTGGTGCGGCATTCGTCGCAGGGCTGTCAGTCACAATCTGGGAGCGTTGGTCGACGATATCGAGGCGGGTCTAGTGCGACCAGCTGAAGCTCAATCCGCGTTCCGCCTGGCCTATGTACGCTGGTGGCTGCCGGCCACGCTGGATGCCGATCCGGTGCTGCGGAATTTCCGTCGCTTCCAGCACGAGCACGCCATCGAAGATTTCCGGGAAATCGACGATCTTGTCCGCGCTCAAGCAAGCCTTCGCGTCATCAGTGCCATCGCTCATGGTTTGCCGGCTGTGCAAGGCGTCCCGCGCAATTCCGAGTTGGGCCTGTTGCGCCATCAGATGGAATTGCAGCGGCCCAGCCGGTCAATCCGCGAGATGATTGGCGCGATGCCGACGAGCTTTGCCAAGCTCGCGCCGTGCATGCTGATGTCCCCTCTTTCAATCGCTCAATATCTACCGCCCGACCAAGCCCTGTTCGACGTGGTGATTTTCGACGAAGCATCGCAGATCACCACCTGGGACGCCGTCGGTGCCATCGCGCGAGCCCATCAAACCATAATCGTAGGCGATCCCAAGCAGTTGCCGCCCACCAATTTCTTTGGCCGCAACGAGGAGGACGAGGAAGTCGTCGAACACGAAAAGGATCTTGAGAGCATTCTCGACGAAGCCAAAGCGGCCGGCATCCCGGTACGTGACCTGCGCTGGCATTATCGTAGCCGCAATGAGTCGCTGATCGCCTTTTCCAACCATCACTACTATCAGAACCGGCTCATCACATTCCCTTCGCCAACGGTGGAAGATCGGGCAGTTCAGCTGCGAAAAATCACGACCGGCATCTATGACCGTGGCAAAAGCCGCACCAATCGAATCGAAGCCCAAGCGGTAACCGACGAGGCGGTCAGCAGGATGCGGCGTTGGCTGGCCCTACCGGAAAAGGACCGACCCACGCTCGGAGTCATCACTTTCAACGCGCAACAGCAGTCGCTCATCCTCGACCTTTTCGACAAGGCACGCCAGACAGAGCCGGAGCTTGAATGGTTCTTTGCCGACGAGCGTATTGAGCCCGCCATCGTCAAGAATCTGGAAAATGTCCAAGGGGACGAGCGTGACATAATCCTGTTTTCGATCACCTTTTCGCAAGATAATGCCGGCAAGCGCAGCATGGATTTCGGCGCGCTGAATCGGGACGGCGGCGAACGCCGGCTGAATGTCGCGGTGACGCGTGCGCGGCAGGAACTGATCGTATTTTCAGGTTTTGCCGCCGACCAGATCGACCCCAACCGAACCAAAGCGATCGGCGTACAGCATCTCAAAGCCTTTCTCGATTTTGCCGAACGCGGCGCTGTGGCATTGCCAGCGCAGGAACGCGGATCGGTCGGAGCCCTGGAATCCCCTTTCGAGGAGGCCGTCGCTGCCGAGCTTGAGAAGCGCGGATGGACCATCGTTCCTCAAGTCGGCATTTCGGGCTTTCGAGTGGATATAGGGATCCGGCATCCCGATCTCGCCGGCGCCTATCTGGCTGGGGTCGAATGCGACGGCGCGACCTATCACAGTTCTGCCACGGCGCGAGATCGAGACAAGGTCCGCGAGCAGGTCCTGCGCGGCCTCGGGTGGAACATTGTCCGGGTATGGTCAACCGATTGGTGGTTTGATCTCGAAGGTTGCACCGAGAGGCTTCATGCCAGCCTGGCCGCGCTGCTCGAGGAAAGCCGTCGCAAACAGGCTGAACAACAGGAAAGTGAAGCCGCGATCCATTGGGACATGGGACATAAGGTCGACCCCATGGACCCATTGCCAGCCGAAGACCTAGCATCGGCCGGCGAACCGGAACATCCGTCGATAAAATCAGAGCCAGAACTTGTCGCCGCTCCCCTCGCGACGGGAGAGCGCCCATCGGCATCTGCAGGAATTTTGCCTGCGGCCGCGCATTCGACGCATGATACCGTACCGACGGGCGGCCGTTATCGCCTGACTGATCTAACCGGATTTTCCACCAGCCCGGATCAGTTTTATGACTTCGTCTACCGAGGCACGCTGCGGTCCATGGTCGACGCGGTGATCGAGCAGGAAGGACCTCTGCGAGATGACGTCCTTGCGCAGCGCATCGCACGGGCGCATGGCTGGCTCAGAACGGGCAACAAGATTCGGGAGCGGATCGACCTGCATCTGCGCGAGTTCGATAGAACTGAAGAATCCAGCGGCAGCTTCCTATGGAAGAGAGGGACGGTGGTCGACCTGCTTGATTATCGCATGCCGTTCGATGCCGATGCCCGCCGGTCCATTGCCGACATTCCAATCGCCGAGCTGGCCGCTGTCGTCGTTGCGAACGAGGACATTCTGGAACAGTCCGACCCCGCTCTCGACCTTGCACGTCTGCTCGGTGTCGAGCGACTTGCGGCGATTTCACGCTCCCGGCTGGATGAAGCCATCGATCGCGCCCAGCGCAACCTGGCATCGACATAGTCTCGGAGACTCCATGTTTCGATTCATCCACAGCTCCGATCTTCATATCGGCAAGCGGTTCGGCAACATGCCAGAGGATCTGCGCGGGCGGCTCCGTGAAGCGCGCCATGGCGCGATCAGCCGGCTGGCAGAGCAGGCACGCGTCCATGGTGCATCCACCATACTTCTGGCCGGCGATACGTTCGATACCGAAACGCCCACTCCAGCGATGTTGCGGCAGGCCATGGCCGAGATGAGCCAGAGCGCGCCTCTGCGCTGGATATTGCTGCCTGGCAACCATGATTCCCTGTTGGCTGATCAATTGTGGAGTGCAGCGGACAGCGTTGTGCCGGACAATGTCCTGCTGGCGACGCGGCCCGAAACCCTGACCATTGGCGCGGACGTGGCGCTGCTGCCTGCACCTTGCACCACCCGCAGACCCGGTCGCGACCTTACCGAGTGGATGAACAGCGCCGCGACGCCGCAAGGCGCCATCCGGCTCGGCCTTGCTCATGGCGCTATTCAGAACTTTTCCGAAGATTCAGCAGCGTCCGATGTCATTGCACCAGATCGCGCGACTAAGGCCGGCCTCGATTATCTGGCACTTGGCGACTGGCACGGACCCGTCACCATCAATGAGCGCAGCCGTTATAGCGGTGCGCCCGAACCTGACCGTTTCAAGCATGATACACCCGGTCAGGCCCTTGTCGTTTCCATTGCCGGGCCTGGCGCCGTGCCCGAGATCGTGGCCGTTGAAACAGCTAGCTTTTCCTGGAAAACCGCTCCCCTGCATCTGCTGTCTGGCGACGACAGCGCCGCGGCATTTGAAGCGTTGCTTCCACCGGCTCATCTGCGGCGTCAGACTTTGCTGCGAATTGCCGCGTCTGGCCGGGTGCGGTTAAGTGGGCGAACGATCCTTCAAGCGGCGATCGCGGTAGCCGCGCCCGACTTCGCCTATCTGGAACTGGACGGGGACGGGCTCGCGACCGACTGCGAAAGTGGCGATTTGGATCGGATCGACCGCTCTGGTGCCCTTCGCGAGGCAGCGCAGGCACTGTTGGATGAAAGCAGCGACGAAACCCGGTCGGCTGTCGAACGCGACATATCGCGAGAAGCACTGGTTCGGTTGTTCAGCTATTGCGAGGCGATGGGATCATGAAACTTACGGCCCTTCGGCTCCACAACGTCAAACGGTTCGCCGGGCAAGGCGTCGCCATCGAAAACATCGGCGACGGCGTCAACGTGCTTTGCGCGGTCAATGAGTTCGGCAAATCAACCTTCTTCGAAGCGCTGCACGCACTCTTTTTCCAGCCTCACACGGGCACACCCGAAGGCGTGCGACTGTTGCGGCCTTACAGTGGGGGCAATCCGGTGGTGGAGGCCGACATCACCACTTCAGAAGGACGCTATCGACTTGCCAAGCAGTTTTATGGCGGCAGGCTGGCCAGCGTTATTGACCTCGACGGCGGGCGACTGTTGGCTCAAGCCGATGAGGCCGAAGCCTTTATCGGCAAACTAATCCATGGCGGAAGCGCAGGACCGGCAGGATTGCTCTGGGTTCGCCAAGGGGTCACCGGCATCGAAAGGCGCAGCAAAAGCGAGGAGGACGGCGAAAAACGCGTGCGCGAAAGCCTACTGTCCTCGGTTCAGGGGGAAGTTGAAGCCCTGACCGGCGGGCGACGCATGGCCGAAATCGCCGCGGCATGTGAAGAAGAACTCTATAGCCTGGTTACGTCAACGCTGCGTCCCAAGAGCGGCGGTCTCTATGCGGCAGCGCTCGACGAGCGTGACAAGCTGGTGAAAGACGAGCAGCGTCTCAGCGCCGAAGTCACCGGTCTGCGCGATTCGCTCGACAAGCGGCGCATGGCGTTGGCGCGTCTGTCTGAGCTTGAAAACCCCGAAGAAGGCGCCACTCGGCGGGAAGCCATCTCGGCCGCGGAAGCCGCAGTCGAGGCCGCCAAATCGCACAGCGAAGCCTTGAAAGCCGCCGAGGCGGAAGCTGCCCTTGCCGCAATTCACCACGACGCGGCGCAGCAGGCCCTCGATAGTTTTCGGACCGCGCTCAAACGAGCCACGGATTTGCGCCAGCAGTCGACGATTGCGCAGCTTCGCCGCAGTGAGGTTCTCGATCGGCGCGCTTCTGCCATTGCCGAAAACGAACAAGCGATGGGCGAAGTTCAAGCAGCCGAACTGGAAGAGCGCGAAGCACGCGAATTGCTCGCGCGGCTGGATGCGACTCTTTTGGCGCGTGACGCTGCCGAACAACTGGCCGGCTCGGACAACCGGTTGAAACAAGCCGAAGTCGCCAGAACCCAGATCGAAGATGGAGAGGCAGCACTGGCGATGCTGGCGGTGCCGGAACAAGCTGTCGAGCAACTCCAGGCGCTCGAAATCGAGATCGCCAGCCTTCGTGCAGCTCACCTGGCAACCCTGCCGACGCTATGCATGGAATACCGGGACGGCGCCGCCGATTTGGTGACCATCGATGCCAAGCCCTTGCCCCATGCAGAAGACCAAAGCTTTGCTGGCACCGTACGCCTGGATATTGCCGGCATCGGAGCCTTGACCCTGCGATCGAATCGGCCGCAGCAGGCCGACCGGACCATCGAAGACGCCGAAGCGAAGCACCGCAGCCTGCTTGCGTCCCTCGGTGTCGATAGCCTCAGGACGGCACGCCAGCGCCTAGTGGAAGCGCGCGACAAAGCTACCGAACTGGGCTTGGCGCGTCAGCGACTTGCCGATCTCGCGCCCAAGGGGATACAGCAATTACACGAGGAGCTTGCTCGTCTGAGTGCCCTCGGGGCCGGGGACCTCGAACTCAAAGTCGATCCAGAACAGATCCGGCAACATCATGCCGCAGCCGAGCAGCGTGTGGCGACAACACGCAACAGCGTGCGCGAGGCCTTGCCTTTGCGCAGCCATGCCGACGAGGCTGTCATGGCTGCGGAGACGGCTTATGTCACCATCCAGGCGGAACTGACCAGCCTCGAGGTCATATTGGGACCCGATGCAGCGCGCGAGGAAAAGGGGCGCTTGCTGCTCACCGAGGCCACCGCACGACAAAAGCTGCGCGAAGCGGCCGAAATGCGCGCTGCTCCCCTGCGCGACGGCGCTCGCGATCTCACCAGCGCTGAAGCCGTTCTGCGCCGCGCCCGTTCGGTTCAGGATGCCGCCACACAGGAAGCAAGTCAGTTGCGTGTAACCCTGGCCGATCTCAATGGCCATATTCGCACTCGGTCCGACGACGCGGTGGAAGAAGCTTTGCGCGAGGCCACAGAAAAATTGGAAATCGCTGGAGAGCGAGCGAGACGCTTCGAATTCGAAAAAGCCGTCCTCGACCGGCTGCGCACGACGCTGGTCGCTGCGCGCTCGACGGCACGCGATCTTTATCTGAAGCCGGTCATGTCCGAGCTGCGACCGCTGCTTGGATTGCTATTCGATGACATCTCCATAGTGTTCGACGAGAACACACTGTTGCCACAGACCGTTCGCCGCAATGGTCAGGATGAGGATGTCGATAGGTTGAGTGGCGGCATGCGAGAACAGCTTTCGGTTCTGACACGTCTGGCCTTCGCCCGTTTGCTTGCCCGCGACGGCCGACCCACACCGGTTATCCTGGATGACGCTTTGGTTTATTCCGATGACGACCGCATCGAGCGCATGTTCGACGCTTTGCATCGTCAATCACACGATCAGCAGATTCTCGTTTTCTCCTGCCGCCAACGCGCGTTTGCAAAACTCGGCGGTAACATTTTGCAGATGAGCGACTGGCAACCGGGTCGGTCATAAGCGGAGATCGCGCAGCCTCAGCTAGGGCGACGGCAGATCGTATCGTGTTACGATTGCAATGCCGTTTTCGATCTCGATTTCGATAACTTCATTAATCAGGAATTCCTCTGGGCCAAGATCCTCGAGGAGAGCATCGAAGAGCTCTCTCTGTTTTTCAGGCCCGACCTGAGGGACGACGATAATCAGGCCGGCGTGAACCGGTTCTTTGGCATAGAGCTTCCTGAAGTCCTTAGCATTGTTGGTGACGAAGGTGAAATCCTCATCGATAATGAGCGGCATGAGGTCCCAGTCGGTTTCGCCGCTTAGCCCAAGCCAGTTGACGTGGTTTGCTTCATGTCCGCGTTCTTGGGCTACCGCAACCAGAGACGTGTGCAGGCACTCATCGATCAGAAACCTCACGAGGTCACACGCGTCTCGACCTGGCCGACGGACCTGGGTCGCCCTTCAAAACCACGCGCTTCGACGACTTTATTTTCACGCCCTGCTCGACCAGCTTCTTAGGCCGCCCACGAACCGGGTGCGCGGCGACCCACATTCTGGCGAGCTCAATCACGCGCGGCGTTAGCTTCGGATATCCCTCCAGAACCTCCGCTTCATCTGCGCCCTGCGCTAGCATCGTCGTGATCATACGAACAGGGATGCGGGTTCCTTTGAAGACAGGCTCTCCGCCCATCACCCCTTTAACGCGGCCGATGGCGGCCTCCGCTTCATCAAGATCCACGATGCGCGCTTTGAGCTGTTTACGTGCCTCGGCGACGTCGACGATCAGCAGGTCGTCGGCCCTTACGGTCTTGGCCCTTGGGGCAGCTTTGATTTCCTCGAACAGGCGGTAGCGACGATCAGCGGGCAATGTCGCACCCACGCCATACCAAAGCTTGAGCCGCAGCAAATCCTCGCCGGTCAATGCCCGTCGGACGACCCCACCGATGCGCCGAGCAGTGCTTGGCACAGTATCGACAATGCGTTTGTCGATCGCATTGTGCACGGCCTTGATTCCTATCCCGCTGACGGCGGCTGCCTCTGCGGGGGTGTAGATGCGAGCAAGTGTGCCCATTATTCTTCTCCTTATAAAGAATAATATAGGCCGTTTGACCCCCTCCGTAAAGGCACGCGTCTTTGGAATCACGGCGGTTAGCAAAGGCGGTGGTGAGCCGAGAGGCCTCACAAACCCTTGGGGCTCGAGATGGCAGACTCGGCGCAGTATAATTGCGCTAACTATCGAATTTGCAGTTGGCGACAAACGACACACGAGTTCGTCGCGGACTTTTAACTCTGCGAAGGCGCGTCTTCGAGCGCTTTGAAACCCTACACCCATCTGCAGGCCATCTGTATCAAGCTTTGGACCAAAACCGTTTCCATCGCTCACGAGCGTTCTCTCTGGGGGTCTCAAGTGGGGCTTGCCCATGGCCACGAATTTTTGGGCGACAGCGGTGCAGAGGCCGCATACCGCTGCCTGCTTGACGTCGCTGACCGTGTCCATGTCCGAAATTTGCCTACAAATTTCGGACGCCCTTGGGCGCGCTAGATTCGCTATGGAAAGCTGGAAGCACTCGCAAGCCCGGTGGCCACAGCGTCTGCAGCGCCAAGCTATTCCTCCGTATCCAAACCCGCATCCTCATGGCCACTAGCCAACTCTGGCATAATTTCACCAGCAAGCAGCTCATCTCTGCTCAGCAGCCCGGCATCCTCGAGCGCCTCGCAGTCCGGGAGATCGCGAAGCGTGTCGAGGCCGAACTCGAGCAGGACGCTTTTGTCGTCACATAGGTGTAGGGAGCGCCGGGCGTCGGACTGCGCGGGTTCGACGCGATCAGGCCGGTGCCGCAGATGGCCGATCAGGTCGCGACTGATTACTTCCCGAAAACCGACGACAATTCGGCGCGGGTAATCGGCTGGAAGTGCCGATGCACATCAGCATCAGCACGTCCGACCACGTCAGGTCCACGGCACGCCCGCTGCTTCCGCAGGCGCGGATGGCATCGGCATAGGCCGGCCGTGTCAGGTGCTTCCAGCCGCCGGCGACAGCGACGAGGTCATAGGGCCGTCCGCGCAGCTCTCGGATGTCGTCGATGAGAAGGTCACGGGCGAGCTCGCGGGAGAGACTGCACCGCAAGCGCGTCCCGCGCGCGCGAACTGCTCGATCAACTGATCTCAGACGACGACGAATCTCGTCCAGATTCCAAAAGCGGTGGCCGCAGCGGCGCTTTGCGGGCTCGCGTTACCACAGATCGCAGAACTGTGATCTCGCCTTGTGCCCGAGACCGCAATCTGGGCTCGCGACGAAGCATATCGCTTGCGATCATCAAAGGACGCGTCGACGCCGTCGGTTGCCTTTTCCACCGCCGCCTCACACATCGTGTTGGGGCTGAAGAGCTACCTGCAAATCCTCGCAACGGGCGCGGCCGCATCCTTGATTTTACAAATTGACACGTCTTGGTTTTTAGAAAATGCCACGTGCGATGATGGCGCCAAAAAAAAATGTCACGCGAGATGATCATGCCTGAGGTAAATGGTCCGCCAAAGTTGGGAAAGGTATACCGGTTGAATGGTGGATAGGTACGCCGGATAAAAAGGGCTTCGGGTTCCGGAAGACGAACTAATCGACGGATAGGCGCTGCTCGTGAGGGAAACTGCATGCGCATTACGGTTATGACCATCCAGGGATGTCGGATATGATCTTGAATAGTGACATTGCAGGCCAAAGAGCGGCCGAGAAGCTAGCAGAGGGCCTGAAATCGCAGGGCAAGCAGCAATACGAAGAAAGGTCGAGGGAACGCGAACGAGATGTGTCTCGTTAGGTCGCACGTTGCACCAGGGGTGCGTCGGAAGGCACTCCGCCGTGTCCTGAAGAGGTAGCCTGCACTTGAGAATAGCCACGGTGGTACCTTATTTTCGGCTGTGAAGCACACGAGACCCGCGACGTGAGACCCAGTTGCTCAATACCCAGTTGCTGGGTGAGCGTGCATGACTGCCAACGGAAGGTCTTGCACGCACCCTCGCGATCTTGAGCAATGGTCGCCATGACTTTCTTCTTGCAGGCTTTTGAGTGGCCCAGCCTGCAATCACCAGACCCCACCGACTCTAAAGAGCGTGGCAGACGGGATAGTCGAGGTTGCCCGGCACAATTACGCTCAAGGCTTGCGCCGCCCAGAGGACACGCTGAAAAGGCAGCATGGGCGCGCAAGCACGCCATTCACGAGAGGTTCGACATGAAGACTATGCAAGAAAAAGACATTCCGGCATTCGTGCAAGCAGTTGTGGAGGCCGGCTGCAACATTTGCGCGATTGGCAACTTGGGATATGTCTTTGGCGATGCTGATTTGACGCCGGCGCAACGGAGGTCCGTCGAGCCACAGCTGCGCAGGATTGCTGAGATCTACGGCGAACGCGATCATCTCATGGACGAGATAGCTGTATATCTGCGGTCGATCGGACGCCATGTCGAGGTTGAGCCGAAGACAGGTGTTTCCTGATGGCCGCGATCGATCGCGTTCCGTAGTCGCCATTTCTATTGGGTAACGAGCAGCCGTCTTCCAACCTCTGAAACAAAAAAGAGGTGACCCCCAAAGGCCGCTCTCGAGACCGCAAGTCTGAGCCGCTAACGCATTGCGATAACCAGGCTGTCCGAACTGGGCGTCGATGCCTTCCTCGACCAGGTCGCGGTAGGCGGCGATCTCATCTACCGCATGCATAGCCAAGCCAGAGAAGTTTTCGGCAGCGGAATTCTCGGTCGCTTCCCCTTTTATGACTAGAGGGTGCGGCCGATCCGGCCGCGACGATCTCGCAGGGATTGCCATATACGGCAACACGAACACCGGCGGATCAATACTCGGATAATGGCGGCCGGCTATGTAGCGATCGATCGCGCACCAACATATCAATGCAATAGCTTAGTTGCTTTCAAAGGCGGGTCTCTACGAACTGCAAGCAAGCTAAACGATTGCGTCAACTCTTCCTCGCAGAGCGAAAACTCCGCGCCCACGCGATTTCTCTGCTGGAACAGCGGCACATCCTCAGCGCCAGGACACGGCCGCCGCCGTCGGGTTTTACGAAGCCGGTGATTGCATAAGTTGCCCGCAAGATATCATTGGTATCGGGAACGCCGCCGATGCCGCATCCTGAATAGAGCGGCCGCTTGCACCTGCCAGCCCGACGACCAGATCATATCTGCAACTCCATCTACCTGGACGTGGTGCAAATCACCTCGCTGAAGCCGCAAATCGTCGCCTTCGACCAGGATAACCACATCCGTGACCGCCTGAGCTACTCGGTCGATCTCGACGCACATGGCCGATACAGTTTTTCCATCCTTCACGAAGCGAATGAGACTTTGGCCATTCCAGCCCTGGTCTACGGGGCGTGACTTGTCCCCGATGCATGCGCGAGCTCTCCGCTCGGCCGGCCGCCGGACGTCGCCACCGGCCGAAGGCGCCCGAAGGCGCCCGAAGGCGCTTGACAAAGCAGCACCGGCCCATTCAACTTGAGGCATTCACCAGGGGAGTCCCGGTAAGGGGCTGAGATACTGCTGGCTTTCGCGGCGCAGTGACCCGTTGAACCTGATCCAGTTCATACTGGCGTAGGGACGGTGCAAGCGCTTTGCGGGAGTTTACGCCCGAGGTCCTGCTGCAGCAGGTCTACAGAAGCGTCTTTTCATCCTTCCGGCACAGAACTGGGTCTCCAATGCATGAGCAAAGGAGCCTCACGATGAATGCCCTCACCCCCGCCGTGTCGACGGGACCACTGCCCGCCTCGCGGAAAATCCACAAGCCCGGCGTCCTCTACCCGCAGATCAGGGTGCCGATGCGCGAGATTTCCGTCCATCCGACGGCCGGCGAACCGCCCGTCACCGTCTACGATCCGTCCGGCCCCTACACCGATCCATCAGTCCAAACCAGCATCGAAAAAGGCCTTGCCCGGCTTCGCCACGAATGGGTCACGGCGCGTTGCGATGTCGAAGCCTATGACGGCCGCCACGTCCGGCCGGAAGACAATGGATTCGCCACCGGCGAGCGCCTGACACCGGAATTTCCGATACGCAATCGGCCGCTCAAGGCCAAGCAGGGCAAGGCGGTGACCCAACTTGCCTATGCGCGCGCCGGCATCATCACGCCAGAAATGGAGTTCGTAGCCATCCGCGAGAATCTCGGCCGCGAGGTGATGCGCGGCAAGCTGCAACGCGACGGCGAAGCCTTCGGCGCGGCGATCCCAGATTTCGTCACACCCGAATTCGTGCGCGACGAGGTGGCGCGCGGACGCGCAATCATTCCCGCCAACATCAATCATCCCGAGAGCGAACCGATGATCATCGGGCGAAATTTCCTGGTGAAGATCAACGCCAACATCGGTAACTCGGCTGTCACATCGTCGATGGCCGAAGAGGTCGAAAAGATGGTGTGGGCGATCCGCTGGGGCGCCGATACGGTGATGGACCTGTCGACCGGCCGCAACATCCACAACATCCGCGACTGGATCGTGCGCAATGCACCGGTGCCGATCGGCACGGTGCCGCTCTATCAGGCGCTCGAAAAGGTCGGCGGCATCGCCGAGGACCTCAACTGGGAGGTCTATCGCGACACGCTGATCGAGCAGGCCGAGCAAGGCGTCGACTATTTCACCATCCACGCCGGCGTGCGGCTGCACTACATACCGCTGACCGTCGACCGGGTCACGGGCATCGTCTCGCGCGGCGGCTCGATCATGGCCAAATGGTGCCTGCACCATCACCGGGAGAGCTTCCTCTACGAGCATTTCGAGGAGATCTGCGACATCGCCAGAGCCTATGACGTTTCCTTCTCGCTCGGCGACGGCCTTCGTCCCGGTTCAATCGCCGATGCGAACGACGCGGCGCAATTCGCCGAACTGGAAACACTTGGAGAACTCACCAAGATTGCCTGGGCAAAGGACTGCCAGGTGATGATCGAAGGCCCGGGCCATGTCCCCATGCACAAGATCAGGCAGAACATGGACAAGCAGCTCGCAGTGTGCGGTGAGGCGCCGTTCTACACGTTGGGGCCGCTGACGACCGACATCGCGCCGGGCTATGACCACATCACCTCAGGGATAGGTGCCGCCATGATAGGCTGGTTCGGCACCGCAATGCTTTGCTACGTCACGCCGAAAGAGCATCTCGGCCTTCCCGACCGCAACGACGTCAAGATTGGGGTGATCACTTACAAGATAGCCGCCCATGCAGCCGATCTGGCGAAGGGCCATCCGGCAGCGAAAACCAGGGATGATGCCCTTTCGCGCGCGCGCTTCGAGTTCCGCTGGGAGGACCAGTTCAACCTGTCGCTCGACCCCGAAACCGCACGGTCCTTCCACGACCAGACCTTGCCCAAGGAGGCGCACAAGCTGGCACATTTCTGTTCGATGTGCGGGCCGAAATTCTGCTCCATGCGCATTTCCCACGACATCCGTGCCGAGGCTCAGAAGGAAGGCATGGCGGCAATGGCGGCAAAATACCGGGAGGGCGGCGATCTCTACATGCCGGCGGACGAGACTGGCGTACCGGTCGTGCCGGAGGCTCCCAAACCATCATGAGGGTGCTCGTCAAAGGGGCCGGCGTTGCCGGCCTCACCGTCGCTTTCGAACTCGCCGCCCGCGGCGCGACGGTCACAGTCGCCGAGATGCGGCATGGCCTTGGCGGCAACGCGTCGTGGTTCGCCGGCGGCATGCTGGCGCCATGGTGCGAGCGCGAAAGCGCGGAGCAGCCGGTGCTGGATCTCGGACGCGACGCTGCCGACTGGTGGGATGCGGTGCTGTCGGGTCAGGTGACACGGGCCGGGACATTGGTCGTGGCCGCGCCGCGTGATGCCGGTGAGCTTGACCGGTTCGCCAGTCGCACGTCAGGGCATAGGCGCGTCGATGAAAACGAAATTGCGCTCCTGGAACCCGACCTCGCCGGCCGCTTCCGGCGTGGATTGCTCTTCCCCAACGAGGCTCACCTCGACCCACGCCAGGCGATGGCGGCACTTCATGACAACCTTGCGACCATGGGTGTCAAATTCCACTTCGGCTGCGACGCCCGGCCTGTTTCGGGTTTCGCCCGTCAGATAGACTGCATGGGAATGGCAGCGGCCGATGACAGGCTGCGCGGTGTTCGCGGCGAAATGCTGATCCTTCGCACGCCTGATGTCTCGCTGTCGCGGCCGGTCCGTTTGCTTCATCCACGCTTTCCGCTTTATGCCGTGCCGCGCACCGATCACCGTTTCATGATCGGAGCGACGATGATTGAAAGCCAGAGCGCCGGACCGGTGACGGCGCGTTCCATGATGGAGCTGCTGGGCGCCGCCCATGCCCTCCATCCGGCCTTTGGTGAGGCCGAGATCGTTGAAACCGGTGTGGGTGTCCGTCCGGCATTTCCCGACAATTTGCCACGCGTCGAAACAGACGGTGAGATCATCGCGATCAACGGTCTTTATCGTCACGGTTTTCTCCTCGCCCCCGCCATGGCGCGCCAGGCTGCCGGCCTGGTTTTCAGTCAAGACAGAACCAAGGAGCATGCTCATGAAACTGATGGTCAACGGCGAGGCGCGTGAGATTGCCGCCACCACGCTGGCCGAGTTGCTTGCCGCGCTCGACTATGAGGGCGATTGGCTCGCCACCGCCGTCAACGGCGACCTCGTGCACAAAGCCAACCGCACGGAGTTCCAGTTGAGCGACGGCGACCGGATCGAAATCCTCTCGCCCATGCAGGGCGGCTAGCATGTTGGAGCTTTATGGAACCGAGCTTTCGTCGCGCCTGCTTCTCGGCACCGCTCAATATCCTTCGCCGGCCATCCTTGCCGATGCAGTCAAGGCGTCGGGCACGTCGGTGGTGACCGTCTCGTTGCGGCGTGAGATGGCGGGCGGTAGAGCCGGCGAACAATTCTGGTCGTTGATCCGCTCGCTGGGCGCCAGAATCCTGCCCAATACCGCCGGCTGCCTCTCCGTCAAGGAAGCCGTCACCACCGCGAAAATGGCGCGCGAGGTCTTCGGCACCAACTGGATCAAGCTCGAAGTGATCGGCAATCACGACACGCTACAGCCGGATGTGTTCGGTCTGGTTGAAGCCGCCCGCATCCTGTGCGAGGACGGCTTTGCGGTATTCCCCTATACCACCGACGATCTCGTTGTCGCCGAGCGGCTGCTGGAAACGGGCTGCAAGGTCCTGATGCCGTGGTGCGCACCGATCGGTTCCGCCTTGGGACCGGTCAACATGACGGCGCTGCGCTCGATGCGCGGATATTTCCCTGGCGTCCCGCTGATTGTGGATGCGGGGCTCGGACGGCCGTCGCACGCGGCCACCGTCATGGAACTCGGCTTTGACGCCGTGCTCCTGAACACAGCGGTCGCCAAGGCGGCATATCCGGTCGGCATGGCGCGTGCTTTCGGTAAGGCGGTCGACGCCGGTCGTGAGGCGTTCAGTTCGGGAATGCTCGAACCGCGCGACGTCGCCGTGCCATCGACACCGATGGTCGGCAGGGCCGTTTTTTCATGAAGCTCGATCCCTTTTATCTGATCGTCGACAGCGCTGCCTGGATCGAACGGCTGGTCCCACTCGGAGTCCGGCTTCTGCAACTGCGCATCAAGACCGTGGATGAGGCTGGGTTGCGCGCGGAGATCCGCACCGCGAAGGCCTTGTGTGCTCGATACCAGTGCCAACTCATCGTCAACGACCACTGGCGCCTGGCAATCGAGGAAGGCTGCGACTTCATACATCTCGGCCAGGAGGATTTGCAGACCGCTGACCTCTTGGCGATACGGGCAGCCGGCGTAAGGCTCGGACTGAGCACACATGATCATCAGGAGCTGGAAACGGCGATGGCCGCCGAGCCTGACTACATAGCGCTTGGACCCATCTATCCGACCATCCTGAAGAAGATGAAATGGGCGCCGCAAGGGGTCGAACGGATCAGCGAATGGAAGCGCCAGGTCGCGCCGTTTCAATTGGTCGCCATTGGTGGCCTCAACCCTGAGCGGCTCGACGGTGTCTTTGCGGCTGGCGCGGACAGCGCGGCGGTGGTGACCGACATCACGCTCAACGACGACCCCGAGGCGCGCACGCGAGAATGGATCGAAAAGACGGACCAATGGCGCTGAGGCGAGAACCACATGTGCTTGTCGTCGGTGGATCGGACTCCAGTGGCGGTGCTGGAATTGCACGCGATATCGAGACGATCTCTGCCATTGGCGTGCGCACCTGTCTCGCCGTCACAGCGCTAACGGTGCAAACGCATGACGCCGTGATCGAAATCTATTATTCGCCACCTAGCCTGGTGGCCAATCAGATGTGCGCCGCGCTGCAGGCCAACGACGTGGCCACAATCAAGATCGGCATGCTGGCGACTGCCAAGATCATTGTTGCCGTTGCCGCAGTGCTGCGCAAATTTCCGCATGTCCCCGCAGTACTCGACCCTGTGCTGGCCTCCACCTCAGGCCGCGCACTTCTGCAAGCAGGCGCTATCGCTGCCATGAAGCGCGATCTTATGCCGCTTTGCTGCATTGTCACGCCCAACCTCCCTGAACTGGCGCTCCTTAGTGGCTCCGAACTGGCAGTGGATGAGGACGGAGCGCTCCAACAAGGAAAAAGACTGCTGGCCGCCGGCCCTCAAGCCCTGCTGATCAAGGGTGGGCATGCGTCGGGAACCCGGTCGACCGATATTCTGTTACGCTCCGGGCACGAACCCATCCGCTTCGATGCACCGCGCCTTGCCACATCGATGCGCGGGACAGGTTGCATGCTGGCCAGCGCGATTGCGGCGCATCTGGCGAAGCCGAAGCCGCTCGAAGACAGCGTGCGCGAAGGCAAGCTGTTTGTCTTGGAGAGGCTTCAGAAATGCCGGCTGAATAACCACAGCGTTCTGCGTCCAGCCAAGCAGACCCATTTTCCAGAATTTTTCCCGTAGCGAGACTAGAGAAGGGGCTACTGCTTCTCTATGCCATCCTCACAACGCGTTGAGTTTCTCACTGCCAATTATGCGACTTTCGAGGTGCAAATAGCGAATATCGAGTTCTTAGTGACAGAAACGACCGGAATTGGTTGCGTGGATCACCAGGTCGCTACCGATTGGGTCAGCGACTCAATAGAACGTCACATCTCTGTCCACACTCGAGCTTATTTGCCGCAAACGCGTCGAGCCCCGCGTCAATCGGTCTTATAATAGTATCCGGGGCAGCTCCAAAGCTGTGGCATCGGCTACCCGCCGGCCGTGGCGCTTGCTGTTCGAGCGTCGGACGCCGCCTGCCATTGAACATCTGATGGGCTATTGGGTGGCGGCGACACACTCATCCAGGTGCAACTGGCTTTTTCAACTCGGGAACCAGCAGAAGCCTTCGCTGCGTCGCAACATTTGGATTATGTCGTACAGCCCGATCTTCCAGAGAAAACAAGACCTAACGTTCGAAACCTGTCACGCAACCAACCACCGAATGAAAGATCCAGCGTGCGATCGCAGGGAGGTAAGAATAACCGGTCTGGCTTTCCTATCGCCGGTCCAGGTTAAGACCAACGACGTCGTCACGACATCAACACAGTGCGCGAAGCGCTCGTATTCCTGAATCAGTGGCCAAAAGCGCGTCGGGGACCGGTATTCAGTTGCGCGGTGAGAAGCAGCAACGCAGCGATCGCCGGACAGATGACACCCGAGCAGGCGCGGCAAGCATTGTGGGATTTGCCAGGATTGCCGGCGTGCTGGCCAAATCTGATTTCGTCGTTGGTGGCGACTGATTTAAAGCTGCAGGAAGATCACCGCCGGTAACGCGTTGGCCCGCTGCTCGCCAAGACGGAAAGAACGCCGCCTTGTGAGTTCCAATAATGGGCGATGCGGGAATTGCACATGTCTGTGCCCATCTGTCCGGCCGAAATGCAAATGGCGTCACTGGCGAAGGTCAGCGAACGCGGCACGCAGGGCTGGATTCTTTTGACTTGCGGCAAGCCGACATAGGTGCTGGCTTGATGTCTCGGTCACTGCGACGTGTCATGCCGATTCATTCGTCAGCTACCATGACGATGCGGCGCGTCGCCTGCGATCAGTTGATCGAACCGCGGTGCAATTCGGGACGCTTCGTCGATCCCGACAGTTGCGCAAAGGGAAGCCAAATCAGCGACTAGAGGCAACGTGGCTACGGATTCGAAGGGACCCCGCTGTTGCCGAAGAGGTGACTGGTGGAATGTCAAAGATCACCTCGTGAAAGGCCATTTGGGGCCACCTAATGATAAAGCCGGATGCCGCTATCGGGTCCTGGCACGGGAATGACGGTCCGGCCCTACGGTGGATCGAGTTCGGTTCATGTCGCTTCGCAAGGAGGATGTGTTCCGGCGTCTGCCCGAACCCCTCTTTCTCGCATTCTGCGAGGTTGCGCGATCGGGCCGCTCGGTCTCTGTGCTGATCGCCCCTCCTGTTGCCATCGATCGATTCCGCTTCCGGTGCGCACGCACGTGTCGCGCGTGGCAATCATGCAAGGTCGTGAATCATAGGAGGATGTACATGCTTTTGTCGGATTTCGGCCGCATCGGGTTCGATCCGTTTGTGGAAATGCGGCGCATGCAACAGGAAGTAAACCAGCGTTTGGCCGGGCTGACCGCCAGCGCCGCTCAGGAGTTTCCGCCGATCAATCTTTGGACTGGCGAGGACAGCGTGGCGGTGGCCGCGGAACTGCCGGGGATATCACCTGACGAAATCGGCCTCACGGTGCGCGAGAACATTCTGACATTGAAGGGAACGCGCGAGCCTCGAACGGAGGACGAGAAATCCGTCTGGCACCGCCGTGAGCGCGCCTATGGGACCTTCTCCCGGACAGTGCAATTGCCATTCCGCGTCGACCCGGAACGGGTCGAGGCGCGTTTCGCCAACGGGCTGCTCGAAGTCGAGTTGCACCGGCCGGAGGCGGATCGGCCGAAGAAGATCCAGATCAAGGGATAGAGGGAGGCAAGCATGGCTCAGGAACGCGGATCGGCCGTCGCACCATGCTGCTCAATGCCCGCAAGGTGCTTTACGACCATAGTTCGGCCATCACCATCCTTCTCGCCTTCAATGACATAACGGCCCGTCGTATCATCGAGCGGGAGAAGGAAGAACTGCTCGGTCGCACCGAAGACCTGCTTCGGCAGAAAGACGTCCTGCTGCGCGAGATGGAGCATCGGGTTGCCAACAGCCTGCAGATCATTGCCTCGATCCTGTTGCTGAAGGCACGCTCGGTGACGTCGGAAGAGACGCGCCAGCATCTCAAGGACGCCCATCAGCGCGTTCTGTCCGTGGCCGAGGTGCAACGCCATCTCCACACCTCCGCCGGCGTCGACGAGATCGATGTCGGCTCTTACCTACCGAAATTGTGCAGCAGCCTCGCCTCGTCGATGGTCGGCGAAGCCCAGCCGATCACGGTCACCGTAATGGCCGAAGGCGGCAGGATAGATTCGCAAAGGGCAGTCAGTCTGGGACTAATTGTCACCGAACTCGTGCTCAACGCCATCAAATATGCTTTCCCCAAGAAGAGAACCGGCGCTCGCATCCAGGTGAGCTACGAGACCGCGGGCAGTGACTGGAAACTGACGGTTTCGGACAATGGCGTCGGCAAGATCGCCAACGACGTACCGGCTACCGGACTTGGAACAGCCATCGTCGAAGCACTGGTGAAACAACTGGAGGCCAGGGTGGAGATTATCAGCGATATTGACGGCACCAGCGTGTCGGTCACCCGGGCGACGTTCACCTCGCGCGTGCCGCGAGCGGCGTAAAAACCGTTACTACGATGCTGCCTTCCGGACATCGCCTGATGTCCAGGGGATCTTCTGCCGCCACGGCCTTGTCCCCGGAGCGCAGGACTGCCAGTCGCATCGCATAAGCCGAAACCTCTCAGTCGGTTGAGGGCGCTTCCGATGGCCAAGATCCGCTTTTTTGGCGTTCAGCCGGTGGGACCAAGCTCTGAAGCTGACGCTGCGCAGGTCTTTGCGTGGATGACTCGGTGCGGTCGGTAAACTCGAAGTGGCGGTTGTGTGCGTCAAGTTCTGCAAAATGGGGCGGCCACGATGCTGGTCATGCGGCTTGGCGTAGAGCGAGCTTCTTGTGCTCGCGCAGGTCGTCAATGTTGATGTAGGGCCTCCATCCAGTTTTCGTTGGTTTCGACAGCCGGCGCCCTGACGAGGCGCAGGCAGCTTTCGGCGTTGGGGAAGATGCGCACGACATAGGTGCGCCGGCGGATTTCCTCATTGAGCCGTTCAAGCATGTTGGTGCTCTTGAGATGCTTGTGATGCTGGCGCGGCAGGCAAAAGAAGGTCAGCGTGCGCTCGATGGTCTCCTCCACCGTCGTCCATCTCGGCCTCGAGCACCTCCTGCATCACCGCACGGATCATTTCGTGAAGTCCGTCCGGGTCTGAAAGCAGAATGTCTTTGACGGCAGCGCTGGCGGTCTTACTTTCAATCTTGGTCATGGTGGCGTTCCTTCGCGGGAATCGGCGACATGAACAATCACCAGATCCCATGGCGACGGATGGATAGCGGCGCGTGCTCTGGCAGAGTGACGCTGCTAACAAACACCCCGCGGAGGAACACCATGCATGTAGTGGCCGACCGATCCGAAACTCTGACTGCTATCCGGACTGGTCTGGGCGCAATCTTCGTATCGCTGGAGCTCAGCCGTTCAACCTGGCTGATCTCGTCGTTGTCGCCAGGTGGCGGCGAGAAGTTGTCGAAACACAGTGTCCCCAGTGGTGATTTATCCGCCTTGTTCCGTCGCTTCGATAGCGTGCGAGAGAAGGCAAGAGCACGCATGGGGCCAGACTTCCCCGTCGTCGCTATCCAGGAAGCCGGGCTCGATGGCTCCTGGATCCATCGGGTTCTGAGCAAGGCGGGGATCGAGAGCTACGTCGTTGATCCCGCTTCTATCGCAGTGTCTCGTCGCAGTCGCCGAGCCAAAACCGATAAGATCGATGGTGAAACGCTCGTCTCTCCTTGCCTTCAAGCGAGGCGAACCGCGCATATGTGCAATGGTCAAAGAGCCAACACCGGAGCAGGAGGATCGCCGGCGTATCTGTCGTGAACGCAAGGTACTGACGACCGAACGGGTATATAAAACGCCGCTCACTCAGAATGGTCTCGTCGCCCGAGCCCAGCGGCCGTAGGCGGGATGTTGGTGCAGCCGTGAAGAGCAGCGACCGAATGTGAGGTTGATCTGCTCGGTTACGAGCAGAGTCCTGCAAGTCGGGTTCAACCTGGATCCCATAATCGATATGACAAGCTAATCCCACTTTGACCGGCGCTCAGCACACCTAATTTCGAGCCGCGCCGACCTACACACCCGCTATCGACATGATCCGAGTGGCGGCCTGAACTAGGCCGGCAAACTCATGTTCGTTGGCACTGTTTTTCGCTTGCATCCCGGTTAGGCGGGGACAGACGCCCTACTGCGACGCCTGCCCGGCTTGTCCGTGTCTCGCTCGCCTGACGTTTCGGGTTCGGTCTCAATGATCTCGCCCGCCACCACGGCGCGGGTCCGCTCCAGCATCGCGGGGATGTCCCGCGCGGGCAGCGGGCGGCTGAGCAGGAAGCCCTGCGCCTCGGTGCAGCCTTCTCTTCGGACCCGTTCCAGCTGCTCCACGGTCTCGACGCCCTCGGCGGTGGTCTGCATCCCGAGGCTGTTGCCGAGGCTCGTGACCGCTCGAATGATGGCGACGGAACTGTCGATATCTCCGGCGTCCGTGATGAAGGATTGATCGATCTTGATCTTGTCGAATGGGAACGAGCGCAGATAGCTCAAGCTCGAATATCCGGTTCCGAAGTCGTCCATCGCGATATGAACGCCGAGCATGTGGATATGTTGCAGCATCGAGAGAGTCGCCTGGCTGTTGGCCAGCAGCACTGTCTCGGTGATCTCAAGCTCAAGCCGGCTGGGGGGCAGTCCCGAGATATCCAATGCCTCGACGATGGTGGAGAGCAAGCGCGCGTTGCGAAATTGCGCCGGGCACAGATTGACGGCGACCTTGATGCTACCGGGCCAGCTTGCCGCGTCGAGACAGGCTTGCTTGATAACCCATTCACCGATCGGGACGATGAGGCCGATGTCCTCGGCCAGCGGGATGAATTCTCCCGGGGATACGATGCCGCGCGTCGGGTGATGCCAGCGCAGCAGCGCCTCGAAGCAGCTGACCTCGCCGCGGTCGAGATTGAGGAGCGGTTGGTAGTAGATTTCGAACTGCTGCCGCACCACCGCTTCGCGCAGGTCGAGTTCGAGAAACCGCCGCGCCTGCATGCGCGCATCCATTTCCGGTTCGAAGAACCTGTAGGTTCCGCGGCCTTCCGCCTTCGCCCGGTAGAGCGCCATGTCGCCGGTCTTGAGAAGTTGGTCGGCGTCAATGCCATCGTCCGGCGCGATCGAGATGCCGATGCTGGCGCTGATCATAACCCCGTGGCCATCGACGACATAAGGTGCGCTCAGCCCATCAATGACCCGTTGGGCAAGAGCTGTCGCCTCGACCGGCTGATCAACCGCGGTTTGAATGATCACGAACTCATCGCCGCCGAGCCTTGCCACGGTGTCGCCTTCACGGGCCACCTGTTTCAGTCTGGCGGCGACCTCCTTCAGCAAGGCGTCGCCAACCGGGTGCCCCAGCGTGTCGTTGACCATCTTGAAATGATCGAGATCGAGGCAGTGGAAAGCAATCTTGCTACCATCACGCCGCATCTCGACCAAAGCCTCCTCGGCGCGTTCGCGGAACAATATGCGATTTGGAAGCTCGGTAAGTCCGTCGTGGCGCGCCATGTATGAAATCTTGGCTTCGCTCCGCCGCAAGTCGGTCACGTCATGGTGAGTGGCAAGCCACCCGCCGCCCGGCAGTGGCTGATGGATGAGGTCGATGGTGCGTCCGTCCCTGAGTTCCACCAGGCTCACCGTCCGCTCTGCGCGATCGATGGTCTCCGTCAGCTGCTGCACATACTTTTCCGGGTCATGGCCGGCATAGAGGCCCGCCGCGATCCGGAACCGCATCAAATCGATCCACGGCGTGCCGGGACGAGTCAGGGGCTCCGGCACATGGTAGAGATCGGCGTAGCTTTGGTTGCACAGAACCAGCCGCCTCTCCGCATCGAACATGCAAAGCCCTACGGGCATATTGGCGGCGGCCGCGGCCAATTGCTGCCGCTCCAGCTCGGCTTCTCGGGCCAAGGCATCGCTGCGCTCCAGGCTGGCCCGGTAGCCGGCAAAGGCCGAGAACAGCACTCCAACCTCGTCCTGCCGATCCCTTTTCAGCGCAATGAGACTCGAACGGCGCTCGCCCTGCGCCAAGCAACGCATCGCCTCGGTCACGGCGAGGATCGGCTTGCTGACATTGTGGCGTATCCAGGCGACAAGCCCACCAAGACACCCGGCGGCAAAAAGAACTGCCAGCCAAGTCAATCTTTGCGCAACGGTGTAGGTCCTGTCCGCCATCACCGCCGCGGCCGTGCTGCGCTCGTTGGTGAGGGCCAGCAGGTCGTCCAATCGCTGCGTGGCGGCGGCAACGGTCGGGAGCGATACCGTCTCGAACTCCTTGACAGCCATTGTTCGCCCTCCTGTTTCGAGGAGCGGGAAAATCGATGTCAGGGAATCTTCGTAGGCCGTCCATAGGTTGACGAACTGGTCGAACAGCTGCTGCTCGGCCAGCGATCCGGCACTCCGGCGATAGGCGCGCCGACCTTGCAGTATTTCGTCGCTTTCCCTCGCCATCTCCTTCTCAATGCCGGCTATCTGCGCAGCCTCGGCAGTGCGCACGCGCAACGTCGCATAGAGCTGGTGTTCCGCGAGGTTGCGCTTCATCTCGCCGACGATCTGGACCTGGGGCAACCAAACGCTGGTGATCTCGCTCGTGACCTTGTTGAGTGATCGCAGTTGCGCGACCCCAAATACTCCCACGGCCACGACGCACAGCAGCGCCAGCCCAAAGCCCAACGAGAGCTTGGTCCCGACGCTAATGTCCTTTAGCCCTCTCATCTAGAAAACTGCAAACGCAAGACCAGTCCTCGTCAAATAGCATCGAGCTTTAGCGAATAGTAAAAGTATTCCTAGTGTCGCGTCTAAGGTATTAATGCTGGCTTAAGACTGCGTAATCCCCTAGAGGATCGACCAAACCACGTTGTAAAAGGCCGGCGGATGAAGCTCACCGATTTCCATATGATCCGATGACGGGCCTACAATGAGATCGAGGTGCTCGCACCTAGTCTTGGAAGCCGCTTGCAGCTTCTTTCACCGCACCGTGGGATCGGCCTTCGATCCCCTTCGAATGTAGCGAGGCCAGCCCATATTATGCACGACGATGGGGCTTTGAGGCTGGCAGTCGAATCTATGATCGGCAGTGTTCATCAGCCGAGGAAGGAGCGCCGCGGCGCGCGCCGAGGCGGTGCGCGAACTCGAGCGTGATCGCCGAGATCGAGGCGAAGGAGCCGCTCGAAGCGCTCGACACCTTCATGGCGCAGAACGCATCGATGATCCAGGCCCAGCATGCAGCCTCCAGCTTCGATGTCCATCGGGTCCTTCAGGCCATGGACCACGAGCCGAGACCGCCGCAAGGCGATGCCGGACTGATGCGGCTGCCGGTGGTCGACATGCAAGGCCGGCCGCTGGCCAGCGAAGCCGAGTTGCGCTATTCCATTTTCCACCGCTTGACCTCGGGCGCGGTGAAGGTGGTGGCGGTGCAGCTAAAGGGAACTCCGACTGGAGCCATGCTGACACGCACGTTCACCGTGGAGGGCGTGCCCTACCGCATGGACCTGTTCGGCGGCAGCAAACTGAAGCCGCCGCAAAAGAGCCTGAACCAGCTTGCCTCTCACCTGCCTTTCACGGCCGCAGAGGCCCCAAGCGGCAAGCTTTTGGCGATCCCCTATGCCGAGACGGCTCCGGGTACGGCCTTTGAGCAGCTGTCGCGGGCCTGGGCGCCGTTCAAGGAAGCCTATTACTATACCCAGCGCCGCGGATTTGCCGCGCCGCCGGGCATCCCCGACATTGGCCCCCATGATTATGCGCTGGAAGGGTGCTTCAAGCTGTCCCTTCTGCCCGACCATCCCGCAGGCGCAGTGCATCCCTTCCGGTTCGAGGGGCGAGACGGCGAGATCGCCTTGCGGCCGCATGACGGCTGCGGCTTCATTAGGGCCTCACTGGCCGAGCGCATGCCGTCCATTGCCCGGGCTCGCCACGACGCTCCCGAGCGGATGCCTGCCTATGCCGATAAAAGGCAATCGGCGGTACCGCCCTCGGCGCTGCAACATTATCCGCGTAGCGTCGAGGTAGCACAGGAGACCCGCGAGAAGGCTCAGGCTTGGCTCGAAACCCATCAAAGCCTCACCGCCGAGGAGCTGTTCCGGACGGTCACGGGCGGGCATATCGAGGGTTCGAGCGCTATCGCCGTGCCGTCCAGCGACGAATGCCTGCATGTGCCGACGGGCAAGAGCAAGACCTTGACCCGTGACGCTGGCGTGCTTGTCGGACGCTCCCCCTATGACAAGCCCAACCTGCGCCCGTTCGCCGCCGACCGGGTCAGGTCGGCGCGCGATGGCGACCGGACCGCGGCGTTCCTGGATCGGTGCGTGGCCTTCCAATATAGCTTCAACTTCGCGCACAGGTCGGGGGCTGGGCTTGCCGCCGACGATCCGACCTTCTTTGCCAAAGGCATCTTGATCGTTGTGCCCGACGAAATGTGGCCGGCGGACTTCGCCGAGCGCGGGGTCGTGATGTCTGCCGAGGACGTAAAGTGCCATTCGTACTGGCTGGAGGAAAAGGACCGGGTCAAGGCCGACACCGCGCTCGAGTGCGTCGGCATCCTGCAGGCGACGGAGGTGTTCGCGCCCGGCTCTTTGGTTGCGGTTCCAAGCGTCGAACAAAAAATGCTCGACGGCGATTTTGATGGCGACACCGTCGTCATCATTGGCGACCAGCCTCGCCTTTACGAGCATGTGCGCCAGTTCGACGCGCAGCTGCAGGCGCGCGGCATCGCCTCGATGAAGCCGCCGAAGTCGCACACGCCGGCCATTGAGAAAAGCGGCTACCAGTTCACCCGGTCCAAGCAGATCCTGTCGGCCACCGGGCTGGTGCTGGAGACCTACAGCTGCCTGCAGCGCAACGTGCTGGCGCAGCCGCTGGAGGCGCAACGCTGGTTTGCCGAGCGTGCCATCTTCGGCACCTACGAGGGCATTCATAATGAGCTCAAGGCCGACATCCGCGCACTGTTGCAGGAAGATCGGCCGGATGGCCAGGCCCTCCATGAGCTCATCGCCAGGGCGAGGGAAGACAGCAAGGCCGCCAGGCATCCGGTGGCCTGCGAACTGGCCGCGTTGTTAGTGGCCGAGCTCCAGGACTGGAACCTGCAGCTCAATAGCGAGCCGGCTCATGAGCAGTCGGAAGTCAAGCTGCATGAAAGCGCCATCAATCTGTTGAGCGTCGGCATCAAGGTCGGCACTGACGCCTACAAGTCCGATACCGGTGCGCGGGTGTTCATGCAAAAAACCACCGAATTGCAGCGGCTCTTGGAGCAGAGGCCGGGCTTCAAGTCGGCGCCATATGTCAAGGCGCAGGCGGCAAAGCTCCACCAGGGCCGGTTCGACGTCGATGGCAGCCTGGCGGATCTGAAGGACAACCCCACGCTGGCGGCATCGGTCATGGAGGCCTCGATCAGACTCGCCGTCGAAAAGCGCATTCTGCTCAGCGCCTTAGCAATCTCGGCCGAAGACGACCGCGCCAGCACGATAACGCTGAGCAGCGAACAGGCCCTTGAGCGGGCCAGGCTCGAAGCCGCCCCCGCCGAAGCGCAAGAAAGCGCGATTACCAAAAATTGTGCATGCGGTTGCCGAGCTTTTGCGGCAGGACGGCATCGAGGTGAAGGTGCCGCATCTTGACCAACGGTCGGGCGGGCAGGTCTGGATAGCCGACGAGTTGACCGGCCAGAGCGTGAGCACGGCGCCGGAGGCCCAACTGGTCACCAATGCCGTGCGCCATGTCTTCGAGATCCCGGACGAGGCTTTTACGCGCGCCTTCAGGAAGGCGGCACTGGCCTTCGAGGAGCGGGACTGCAGCGAGGTCGAGACCACCAACTGGGTCATCAGGATGGACAGGCCGCGGTTACGCGGCGTTCACACGGCGTTCAGAACCGCGCAGAACTATCGCTTCGAGGTCGAGTTCCCTACGCCGGCCAGTTATCGGGCCGAGCTCGCGCACCGCGCGCAGAGCTCACAGCTAGTCCCCATTCCCCGTGGTGCCTGGGAGATATTACACTGGGACTCGTCAGGAGAAAGCAGGTCGAGGGCGGCAGGGACCTCCAGGTCGCCCATCGTCGCAAGACAACAGATTGCGGTCGCTCGCTCGCCGCAAGCCGGCGAGATCCTCGCGGCCCTCGGTACGCGGCCGGTCGTGCTCGTCGGCATGCCGGCGAGCGGCAAGTCGACCATCGGCGCCCAGCTTGCCAAGGAGTTGGGGGTGGAGTTTGTCGACATCGATAAGCATATCGTCGCCGATCACGGCAATCTGATGGAGATGTTCGCCGACCCTGGCCGTGGCGAGGCGCACTTCAGGGACCTGGAGACCAAAGAGCTCGCCAAGCAGCTGGAGAGAGGCCCCATCGTCATCGCAACCGGCGGCGGCTGCTTTGGCAAGGAGTCCAATCAAGCCCTGATTCTTAATAAGGCGAGGTCGATCTGGCTCGACACCCGAGCTGAAAGAGCTCCGCAGGCGCCTCGAGAGGGACACCAGCCGGCCGCTGCTGCAAGGCGCCGACATCGAGCAGAAGGTTGACCAGCTGTACGAAGAGCGCAGTCCGTTCTACCAAAAGGCCGATATCAGGTTGCCCCTCGTCCCGCCCTTTCAAAAAGACAAGAAGGACGCCCGCATTTGCGTGAAGGAACTCTACGCTTTCCTGTGCAGCGACAGAGAAGCCGCTCTGCCCGCTGCCGAGATATCACATGTCTCCGGTGCTTCCGGCACCGCCATCAGCATGTCCCCAACAGCTCAGCGCATGCACGATGATCATCACAACGGCTACGATTGCGGGGGCGGCGTCGTGGAAACCATCCAGGCGCCGGCGGCACTATTGAGTGAAAGGGAACGGCCGCCGCTCCTCGACACCCTCACCGCCGACCCGCAGCCTTTGCTGGCCGGCAATAACGCACGAGCGAATTTAGCGTCTTCCACGAGAAGCAGGGAACGCTCAAGTCGAGGACGATAGCTTAGGCGTCGCAGGTTTGGTGCAGGGTGCGGGTTCGCACCGAATGCTAATAAAAGTGGGAAACGCATGCATAAGTCGTGAGAAGCCTGATGGCCGAGTTGATCCGGCCTGGATGACACAAACGTACAAAGACGAACCGCCGGTGCCGGGTCGCGCGCCAAATCCTGGTGATCGACCGGAAAGGATCAGCTCCGAGTCTAAACGGCATCGTCAACTTAATGAAGCGCGGATACTATGACAGAGTGACCCAATCCACCGCCGCGCCATTGCGTCGGTTTCGACAGATAAGATGGATTGGGCAGGCGAGCTCAAAAGAGCGATTGTAAATCGCAGTTGTAGCAGTGTAACAAACTGCGTAACAAAAAGCGCGAAAAGATTAGCATTTTCAGCAGGATAGGCGTGAAACCGAATCCCTCCCTCTCCGCCATCCTGCTTCGCTCTCCGAGCTTCGCAGGACAAAGTCTACCTTCCCAGCGAAGCAGGATGCCCTCCGAAGCCTCGGCGAATGAGAGCCCAGGGCAGCTTACGGGCCAACCGAGCCTATCGGACGCTCCGCTCGCGCACGGCCACGCCGTCGGCCACCCGGTCGCTCGGGTGCAGCACGACCCGATCGCCTTCCGACAGGCCGGACTCGACCTCGGCCATCCTGCTGTCCCGGTGGCCGATCTTGATTATGGCCGTGCGCGCCCGTCCGGCCTCGGCGAGATACACGGCCCAGTCATCGCCCTGCCGGAACAGCGCCGCCACCGGGACGCTAAGGACATTGTCGTCCCGCCAACTCGTCACGTGCACGATCACGCGATAGTCGTGCCCAAGCTGCGACCACATCTCGGCGGGGTCGAGGATTTCGATTTCCGTGTGGACACGCTGCTCCTCGATCCCAAGCGCCGAGACCTTGAGAAACCCGGCCGGGTCGATCCGTGTCACCTTGCCCTCAAGCGCGGCCCCTCCCCAGCCGTCGATGCGAACGGCGGCACCGGGCCTGATCTGCACCGCGTCGGTGGAGAGCAGGTCCGCCGCCACCTGCAGGTCGCGCGGGTCGCCGATCTCGACAAGCGGTGTGCCCGGCTGGACCATGCCCTCGCTCTCCTGAACGATCTTCAGGATGCGGCCGCTCACCGGCGCACGAAGTTGTACGCAGCAGGCCGGATCCGATTGTGTGACATCTCCGACAGGCTGGCCGAGCCGCGCCCGGATCATCGCCTGTTCATTGCGCCGGACTTCGACCTGCGCCTTCGCGCTCGCCAAGGCTGCCTCGTTGGTGTCGACTTCGAACCTCGCCTTGTCGAGGGCGTTCTGCGAAATCGCTCCGGACTTGGCCAGCCTTTCAGCGCGATCGAGTTCGGTGCGCGAAAATGCAAGCGCCGCCTCGAGACGTTTCACCTCCGCTTCCGCGAACGTCACGGCCGCTTCTGCAGCGCCAAGCGCCGCCAACAGTTCTTCGTGCGTGCGAACATCGTGGAGACCGGGGATGGTCGGCTGCATGACCGCCACCACCGTCTCGTCCTTGGCTACCTCGTCTCCGACATGGTGCGGCGGCGAAATTCTGAGCACCTTGCCGGCGATCGGCGCGGATACCGTGTAGACGTGCCGCACCTCGGTCGTGGCCTCGTCATCGACGGTCACCTCCATCGGACCCTTGGCTACCGTCGCCAGGTCGACCGGGATCGGCTGCGGCCATGCGAACCAGACCGCCGTCGCGGTCATCAGGCCGAAGGCCGCGATGCCGCCGATTCTCCTCATCCAGTTGGTCATCGATCTGGTGCGCATGGTCTTCAATCCCGCGTCTTGAGAACAGCAACGAGGTCGAGTTGATTAACTCGCCTGCGGACGATCAGGGCGGAGAGCACAGCCGCCGTAATGACGATCGCGCTGGCGAAGACATAAGTGGCAGGCTCGACAACCAGGCGTACCCGCATCAGCTCGCCGGCCAGGTTCGTCTTCATGATCCAGGCAAGACCATAGCCGAGGGCCCAGCCCGGCGGCTGCGCGATCAGGGTCAACAGCGCGAGTTCAAAGAGAAGGATGCCGAGCACTTCGCCGCGGGTGAAGCCAAGCACCCGCAGGCTTGCCAGTTCCCTGGCCCGCTCGGACAGGGAGACACGCGCGTTGTTGTAAACCACGCCGAACGCGATCACAGCCGCGAGGCCCGTGTAGATGCTGGACATCGTAGTGACCAGAAGTGCCACGGCGTCGCGGAAAGTGGCCAGGGACGCCGTCTGCAGAGCCAGGCTGCTCGCCACCGGCATGGCCTTGACCGCCGCGTAGAACTCGTCCTGTCTGTTCTTGTCCAGGCTGACGCTCACCCCGTTCGCCATCCGCGATTCACGCAGCAGCTTGGCGAGCGCTTCCTCATCCATCATCCCGCGCATGCCGAGATAGTCCTCGACCAGCGCCGCCACCGGAAGCGAGACCGTCCGGCGCTCGCTGTCGAGCAGATCGACCTCGACGGTGTCGCCGACCCGCACCTTGAGTATCTTGGCCAGCATGTCCGAGATCGCGAGGCCCGATTCCGGCAGGACCACCGGTCGCAGGTCCGCATCGATGATGCGGTTGAGCTCCGCCTCGCGCGGCGGGGCGCGGATCATGACGCGGCGCTCGACATGGCCATTCCGGATGCGGACCTGGACTTCTCGATAGGGTTCCGCATTCAGAACTCCGGGAAGCCTCGCAACCTGGAAGGCCACTTCCCGAGGGCGTTTGTCGAAAAAGCTGACAGTCGCGTCCTGTCGATCCGCAAGGAAGTAGGTTACGTCGACGAGCTGCTCCATCGTGCCCTTCGTGAAGAGCGACACGATCAGGATCGCCGTCGCCAGCGACATGCCGAATGCGGTGAGAAAGGATCGAACTGGATGATGCGCGATGTTGCGCAGCATCATTCTCATCGGCTGCGAGACAAGGCCGGCCGCGCTGAGGCTCAACGGCAACGTTCGGCGGAAAACCGGCGGAGCCGGCGGCTGCATGGCAACCGCGGGCGCCAGATCGACGACTTCGCGCAAGCCTCGCAGCGCGCCGATTGCCGCGGCAAACACGCTCAGCCCCGCCGCCGCGACGTAGAGATCAGGGCTCTTGGTGAACAGCAGAAACGGGAAGCGGAAAAAGTCGGCGAACACCCCGGTCACATAGCTGCCGAGCCAGGTGCCGGTCAGGCTGCCGATGACGATGCCGACCGCCGTGATGACGCCTACAAATTTCAGGTAGTGCAGGACGATGCCGGCATTGCGGTAGCCGAGCGCTTTCAGGAGTCCGATCTGCTCGCGTTCGAGCGAAACGAGCCGGCTGAGGGTAAGGTTGACCAGGAACGCCGAAACCAGCAGGAAGATCGGCGGCAGCGTGCGGCCCATGTTGTTGAGCATGTCGAGCTCGTGGTCGAGCCAGGCATGCGACGTCTGGTCCTTGCGCCCGTAGGCAGCGTGCCCGCCATAGCGATCGAGCAGGCCGTCGAGACGCATCATCACCTCGCGCTCCGACGTTCCCGGGAGCAGCTTCAGCGACACCGACGAAAAAGCGTCTTCGAGATCATAGGCACTGGCCAGAGCCCTTTCGGACATCCAGATGACGCCGAAGCGGTGGCCATCGGGCATGATGTCGCCGGGGCCGACGGCATAGATGTATTCGGGAGAAAGCGCGATGCCGACGATCGTCAGATCGCGCCTGCGACCGTTGAGTGTCGCCGCGAAGCTCGAGCCCAGGGTGAACCGATGCGCTTCGGCGAAGGTCTCGTTGACGACGACCTCGTCGTCCCGGCTCGGATCGGGCGTGCGGCCCGCACGCATATGGAGGCGATTGAGCTTCGGCTCACCGACCTCGGGCAGCGAGATGACCACGCCGGTGGCCGGAGCCGTCAGACCCGGTGTTTCGAGCAGCGCGAACTGCGCGATGCGTGCATCCACGGTCGCCACACCTGGGATCTCGGCGATCGGGCCGAGGAGAGCTTTCGGCGCCCGTCGCACCGTGGCGAAGACATCGGCGAAGCGGTAGCGCTCGTAGTAGGCCGTCCTCGTCTCATCGAGAGAACGGTAGGAGCCGACGGCCAGCAGAACCGTTGCCACGCCGCCGCCGACCACTAGCGCGATTGCCAATGCCTGCGCCCAAAGGCGGACGAGATCGCGAAACAGCTTTATGTCCAGGGCGCGCATGTCTTACCACTGCAGCTCGGCGACAGCGCGCCGCGCCTCGTTGGTGACCGCTTTCGATATCTGCCCGTCGCTGAAGAACAGAACCCGGTGCGCGACCTCCTGGATGATGGCGTTGTGGGTGATGATGACGGTGGTCGTCCCGAGCTCGGCATTGACCTTCATCAGCGCATCGATCACCCGAACGCCTGTTCTGGAGTCGAGCGCGCCTGTCGGCTCGTCGCACAGCAGCACCTCCGGACGCTTCGCGATCGCGCGGGCGATGGCGACGCGCTGCTGCTCGCCGCCGGACAGCTGCGCCGGGAAATGATGCATGCGCGGCTCCAGCCCAACGAGGGCGAGAGCTTCCTCGGGGAGCATCGGATCGTCGGCAATCTCCGTGACCAGCGCGACGTTCTCATAGGCTGTCAGGCTGGGGATCAGATTGTAGAACTGGAACACGAAACCGACGTGGCGGCGGCGATAGGATGTCAGCTCCCGGTCATCGAGGCCGGTCAGCCGCAGGTCCTTGAAGAACAGCTCGCCGCTGCTCGCGCGATCGAGCCCGCCCATGATGTTGAGCAATGTCGATTTCCCGCTGCCCGACGGACCGAGCAGGACGACCACTTCCCCTGCCGAAATCTCCAGGTTCACGCCGCGCAAGGCGTGCACTTGCGTCTCGCCCGAGACATAGGTCTTGGTCAGATCATGCGCGGCAAACACTTTTTCAGTCATGAGATACCAACCTGCCTCTGCCGCGTCCTCAAAACGTGGCTGTCCTGCCGGCGACGAAATCTTCGATGAGCTTCGGAATCCGGCTCAAGCGATCTGCTGTGATTGCCTCCACGGATTGCCTGATCTTTGCGATCGGCAGCCCGTCTCGTGTCGCGACTTTCAGCTGCACGAGGGCGGGGCGAGTTACCGGATCGCCGATCCGGCTCACCAGCATGCACTCCGCAGCCGCGACGTCGGACAGGGCGGCGCAGATCGCCTCGGCGATTTCACGCGCCGCGATATTGTAGATTTTCCCGACATGCGACACCGGGTTCTTGCCCGCGGCTGCTTCAAGGCTCATTGGCCGACAGGGAGTGATCAAGCCGTTGACCCTGTTGCCGCGGCCTACCTGGCCGTCATCGCCAGCCTCGGCCGATGTCCCTGTGACGGTGAGATAAAGCGCACCCGGGGACGCTCCATCGGCGGCATTGATGTCCACGTCGGACCCCGTGAATCCATGCTGTCGGGCAAGTCCTGTCACGAATGTCCGAAGCTCAGATTTCTCGGCAAGATAATCGTCGCTGTGAGCGAGATAACGCCCGATCATGGCGCAAGCGACGGTCAGGCGAACCGACCTGCCTTGTCGAACACCCATCACCTTTACATCCTCGCCCCATGCGGGATGAGTGCCCAGTCGGTCTCTGCCGTTTATCCGCCGTTCTACGTCGAGCACCAGGGTTTCAAGGGCGCTCATCGGCGCATAGCCAACGCCAATCGAAGTATCATTGGCCAGGGGAACTTCGGACCTACGCGAAAACACCTGCAGCAGGTCCTGCGAACCGGGTCGGGTGAGCACGTGAAACCGGACGTCACGCTCCGCATCGAGCGCGTGCAGGTTGGATTTCAGCCAAGACCGGGACCCCTCGACCGCTATCTCTTCGACCGGGATATTCTCCCCGCCCATTTCACCTGTGGCCCTACCCGCCAAATAGATCTCTATCGGACTGGTGAGAGAGCCGCCTCCGAAAGTGGGCGCCGATCGGCCGCCCAGCAGAAGCGCCTTGTCCACGTTATGGTGAAGGACACTGTCAAAGCGCCGGAAATACTCCAGGGACAGATTACGCGAGAATGTTTCAGCAAGGGCATCGCAGATCGTGTCGGGGTGCCCCAGTCCCTTCCGCTCGACGACTTCGACCGGGTCATCGGGGACATCATACGCAGTCAGCACCAGCCGTTGTGGCGAAGCGGTCTCAGCGGGTGACATTGTGGCGCGTCCGATTTGAGCGGTTGGTCATGACGGCTTGCCTTCACCGGATTGGCCGGTCGATCGAGCGAGGATGCGATCCAGGCGCGGCAGGAATTCGGGGATGTTTTTCATGTAAGTGCGGTACGCATAGCCGAATTCGGCAACCGCTTCGCGCTCCTCGGCCCGCGCCAGCCTCACATACATCACGACCAGCACCGGGAACATCGCCAGCGTCAGCAGCGTCGGCCACTGGACGAGGAAACCCAGCATCACCAGGATGAAGCCGACATATTGCGGGTGGCGCACGCAGCTGTACGGGCCGCTGGTGGCGAGAGAACGGCGCAGCTGAGCGTCGTAGAGAACGCTCCATGCGGCCGCGATCAGCCAGAACCCACCGCCGATGAAGACGAAGCTCAGCAGATGGAAGGGGCCGAAATGCGGATTGACCCGCCAGCCGAAGATCATTTCCAAGAGATGCCCGGCATCATGCGAGAACCAGTCGATCCCTGGATAGCGGGACTGCAGCCAGCCGGACAGCAAGTAGATGGTGAGCGGAAAGCCATACATCTCCGCGAACAGCGCGACCAGGAAGGCGCTGAACGCGCCGAACGAGCGCCAGTCACGGGTCGTCGCCGGTTTGAAGAAGCTGTAGGCGAACAGGATGAAGACGGCGGAGTTGACGATCACCAGGCTCCAAAGGCCGTAGGCCTGCATGTCGGTGCTCATGACGGATTCCTTTCGTCGGGCTGGTTGCGGTGGCCGTCGTGTCCTTCATGGGCGTGTCCTCCATGCATGAAGAAGTGCATGAAGACGCAGCCGAGCGGCAGCAGATAGAACAGCGCGCCAAGCACATGGGCGCGGTGCTCAGTGAGGAGCAGGAACCCGCCGATCGCGAGGAAACCAAGCAGAACGAGACCTGCTCGGGACGTCAGAAAGGAGCCTTGCGGCTGGTTGTTGTCCGAGTGGTCGTGCACTGACATGCTGGTCTCCTATTCGACGATCAGGCGGCCGCGGAACATTCCCATGGGGCATGCGAATCCGAACTCGCCTGGTTCCTTGGGCATCAGCTCGACGGCGACGGTTTCACCGGTAGGCAGATCGGCGCTCCTCTGGAAATCGGGGAAGATCACCTTGTCCGAGCAGGAGGCGGTTTCCTCACGGCGGAAATTCAGCCGGACGGGGCGGCCGCTGCGGACGACAATCGTGTCGGGCGTGTAGCCGCCCTTGACCAGGATCATCGCCTCCTGATAGCCGCCGCTCGTTTCCGCGGCGCGGATGCCCTTCGAACGCTTGAGCCAGAAGAACCAGATGATGAAGGCGACCAGGCCGATCACGGCGACGGTCACTATCCAGCGGTCGGGTGTCATGAGACTGTCCTCCTCGGCTGAATGAAGCGCAAACGATTGGCGTTGGTGACGACGGTCACCGAACTGAAGGCCATGGCGGCGGCTGCGATGAGGGGAGAAAGCAGAAGCCCGATGAACGGGTAGAGCACGCCCGTCGCGACCGGGATGCCCAGCGCGTTGTAGCCGAATGCGCCGACGAGGTTCTGCCGGACGTTGCGCATCGTCGCCCGGCTGATCTCGATCGCCGTGACCACGCCCATCAGGCTGCCCTTGATAAGCGTCACGTCGCTTGCCTCGATGGCGACGTCGGTTCCGGTGCCGATGGCGAAACCGACATCGGCCTGGGCGAGCGCCGGCGCGTCGTTGACGCCGTCGCCGACCATGCCGACCGACTTGCCTTCGAGCTGCAGTTTCTGCACCTCGTGCGCCTTGTCGTCTGGCAGGACTTCCGCCAGCACGCGATCGATGCCGACCTCGCGCGCGATCGCCCGACCCGTGCGTTCGTTGTCGCCGGTCAGCATGACGACCTCGATGCCGAGCCCTTTCAGGATTTCGATCGCCGCCCCGGAATCCGGCTTCACGGTATCGGCGACCGCGATCAGCCCAGCCGCCTGCCCGTCGACCGCGACATACATCGGCGTTTTACCTTCGTTGGCGAGGCGCTCCCATTGGGGCAGCAGCGCGTCTGCGGGAACACCGCGGTCGCGCAAGAGCTTGGCGTTGCCGAACAGCACATCATGGCCGTCGATCCGGCCACTGACGCCGTGGCCCGGGATCGCCGCGAAACCTTCAGCATCGACCAGCTCGATCAGCCATGCCTCGGCGCCCTTCACGATGGCCGAGGCCAGCGGATGCTCGGAGCCGCGCTCAAGGGATGCGGTGAGCCGCAGGACGGCGCTCTCTTCGTGCCCCGGCGTGACCACGACGTCGGTCAGCTCCGGCTCGCCCCTGGTGATCGTGCCCGTCTTGTCGAGGATGATCGCGTCGAGTTTCTCGGCCGCCTGCAGCGCGTCGCCGGAGCGGATCAGGATGCCGTTTTCCGCTCCCTTGCCGATGCCGACCGTGAGCGAGGTCGGCGTAGCAAGGCCGAGCGCGCAGGGACAGGCGATGATCAGCGTCGTGACCAGGATGACCGTGGCATAGATCAGCCCCGGCTCAGGTCCGAAATCGTACCATGCCACTGCGGCCAGGATCGCGACGATCATGACCGCGGGCACGAAGTAGCCCGAGACGGTATCCACCACGCGCTGGATCGGAGCCTTCGACCCCTGCGCGTCCTTCACCATATGGATGATGCTTGCGAGCGCGGTATCCTTGCCGACCTTGGTCGCGGTGAAGCGGAAGCTGCCTGTCTTGTTGAGCGTGCCGCCGATGACCTCGTCGCCGGCCTGCTTTTCGACCGGCATGGATTCGCCGGTGATCATCGACTCGTCGATAGCGCTCGATCCGGCGCTCACCTTGCCATCGACCGGGACCTTTTCGCCGGGACGGACGATCACCGTGTCGCTGACCAGCACCTCCTCGACGGGAAGGTCGATTTCCTTGCCGTCGCGCATGACTCTTGCCGTCTTCGCCTGCAGCCCGATCAGCTTCTTGATCGCCTGGGAGGTTCGGCCTTTGGCCTTGATCTCGAGGGCGAGACCCAGCACGACGAGCGCCACCACGACATCGGTGACGTCCCAGAAGACTTCGGCCAGCGCCATGTCGGGAAAGATCCCGGGCCATGCGACCGCCACGACCGAATAGAGGAACGCCGCCGTGATGCCGATTGAGATCAGCGTATGCATATTGGCCGCGCGGTGCTTCAGCGCGTCCCACATGCCGACAAAGAACTGCGATCCCGACCACAGCAGGACGGGCAAGCTCAGCACGCCAAGCAGCGCCCAAACGATTCGGCGCGTGCCGCTGCCCATGGGCATCCATTCGCGCAGTCCCGGAATGAGATCGGGATAGCTGAGAGCCATCACCGGGAGGGAGATGACGGCGGCGAGCCAGAACCTGCGCATCAGGCCGCGGTATTCCTGCTCATTGGCCGCCTCCGCCGGGTCCAGCGTCTCGTCCGTGGGTTTCACCTTCGGCTCGGCGACCCGATAGCCGGAGGATTCAATCGACCTCCTCAATTCCTGGAAATCGGCCCGTTCCGGTTGATACTCTATGTCGACAACGTTGGGTGCGAGGCTGGCGCGGGCGGCGATGACGCCCGGGGTCATCTTCAGCGCCAGCTCGACACGTGTGGCGCACGAGGTGCAATGCATGTTCTTGATCGGAATGCGCGTCGTCGCCGTACCGGCGGCGTAGCCGACGGAGCGGATGGCGCGCAGGATTCCGGCGACCTTCGCTTGGGCGGGATCGTAATCGACCATCGCCGTCTGGGTGGCGAGATTGACCGAGGCGGTCTGCACCCCTTTGACGGCCCGAATGGCTCTTTCGATCGTTGGCGGGCAGTGGGCGCAGTTCATTCCTCCAATGCGGAGGCTGAGTGACTCGCGCGCCTCGGCCAGGCCACCAGACGGGTGGTCAGGGATTGCGGCTTCTGTCCGCACGTTCATGGGTTTTCTCCTCGAAACACGTTCTCGACCGGAGCCAGCGTTTGGCCCAGCACAGAGAGCGACCCGGGCCGGCGAGCGTGAGATTTGCCCGCCGAGCAGGTCGTCAGAGAACGGAGCGAGGAGGCCGAAAGGCTTCGTCGGGCCTGGTCAGCGCGAAACCCGATTGATCGGGGAAAGCTGGGGCGCCAGCCTCAGCTGCGGAGGCGATGTCAGGGGAGGCTGCCAGAGCAACTGCCGAACAACCGAAACAATGTCCGCCCATGCACAAGCCGCAATGGCCGTCATGGCAACCCGACTCGCCCAGGGTTGATGCCGACAGAACGGCCGCCGAGGCCGGCCGATCGGCCTTGCCATCAGCAACCGACTGGACGACCTTGGCTGACGAGAAGTCTGGTGGTGCGCCGAACTCGTGCGCTTGCGCCGAGCCCGAATGCGTCAGCAACAGGAAAAGAGCAAGCCCGAACCCAAGCATGATCGCACCGAGCGTGCCGCTTGCAGTCTGATGGCGTCGCTGCCAGATGTGACAAGATTGTCCAAGCACAGCAAGGCTTCCGAGCTATTCACCATGTGCATGATCGCCTCTTCGGCTCGAATGCGCTTTGATGTGCGTCAATTCGATCGGTCCGCCCGTGGGGGCTCGAGCAATCCGTTCAGCCGGGATCCGCATCGTTCAGCCAGCCGCCCTCGAATCCAGCGCGGCGCAATCCGGTGACGATGTAGGGGCAACCACGCATCAAGCGCCAAACCTGGTCGCTCAAGTGGTTTTCGATCATCAGCACGATGGGTCCTTGGTTGATGCCAAAGTGCCAGGGGGACACCCAGAAGCCGTAAGGATTGCCGGGCTCTCCCGGATGCGTAGGATTGAAGGCCGCCTTGAAGCCGTATCTGTTGAACTCTTTCAGCTTCGCTTGATGGATGCAGAAGTCGAGCGCCTCCAGGACGATCTCCGGGGCGAACGGCAATGAAGCGGCGACCGCCCATGGAGCGAGCGTGCCGTCATCCGGTCCATAGGGAACGCCGCGGCCGACATAGTCGTAGAACTCCCGCTGGACACCATTGAGTTTGAGAGTGGCCGGACCTGGTCCCTCGCTTGCCGTGATCCCCCAGCAACACTCTCTGTAACCGTCGAACTTGCGCGGGTTCATGATGGCATAGCATTGCTGGAGGTAGGTCGCCCGGCGGCTGTTCTCGAAATAGTCGATGCCCTTTTCCCGCATGAAGGCATCCTGGATCCCGCGAAAGTCGATCCAGACATGCGAAAGCTGATGCGTGAACAACGGCCCGGCATAGAGGTATTCGTAGCCGTAGCAGCTTTCCCAGCGGTAGGTCGACGTCCATGCGGCGTAGCTGCTCTCGGGAAGCGGAAAGGTCGGTGAGCCGAGCGCCAGAACGTAGAGCAGGAGGGCCTCGTCATAGCCCTCCCACCGGTATTTGATGAACCCGTTTTCCGGAGTCCAGCCATGCGTCAGCGTTGCGCCCTGGTTCTGTGCCCATTGCCAGTCGGCACGGCGATATAGCGCGCTAGCAAGCGTGCGGATTTCCTGCTCGTCGGGCGCGGCCGCGTCAAAATAGGCGGCCGCCGTCAGGGCGCCTGCTAACAAGAGGGCGCTATCAATCGTCGAAAGTTCGCATTGCCAGGCGCGCCGCCCCGTCTCCATATCGAGGAAATGATAATAGAAGCCGCGATGTCCTGTGGCGTCCGGCTCGGGTCCTTGGGGGCTAGCCCAGAAGAATTGCAGCGTGGCCAGCGTTCTTGCCACAGCTGCCTGGCGCGCCATGAACCCGCGCTCGACAGCGACGGGGTAGCAGGCAAGAGCGAGTCCCGTCGCGGCGATGCTCGCCGGCCAATCGGCGGCGGTCTTGTCGCGGATCAGGCCGTTGGCGGCATTCACCTCGCCCAGGAAGTAGGCGAAGGTTTCGCGCTGCAAAAGCAGCAGCTCTTCCGTGCGGACGCTCCGCTTCGTCTTCATGGTCTCACCTGGAGATCTCGCGTCGATCGGGGGCCGTCGCGGTGTGACGCGACGGCCCCTTCGACCTCACATCATGCCCATCGGCGCCGGCACGAGCAGTTTGTCGGCCACGGCCTTTTGCGCATCGCTCAACGTTGCGTAAAAGGGCTCGATCGCCGCTTTCAACTGGCGCAGTCCTTCGAGACGTCCGGACAACATTTGCTCGGCCTGGTCGATCCGCTTCGACGGCGTCATGGCGGCAGGCCCAGCGGACATCATCGCGCCGCCCATCCCGCCCATCGTCTGTTCGGCGAGCTTGGCATTAGCACGCATTGCATCGGCCACGGCCTTCCATTGCGGCTGTTGTGCATCGGTCACCTTGAGCTCAGCCTGCAGGAACGCGATGCGCCCTTCGACATGGCTCGGGGACATCATCAGTTCAGCCGGTCCGTTGCTGGCAGACATCATGCCCATCATCATCCGCATCATCTCGCCGGGCATCATTCCGCCCTGTGGCATCATTCCGCCCTGCGGCATCATCCCGCCCTGCGGCATCATCCCGCCCTGCGGCATCATTCCGCCCTGCGGCATCATCATTCCGCCCTGCGGCATCATTCCGCCCTGCGGCATCATTCCGCCCTGCGGCATCATTCCGCCCTGCGGCATCATCCCGCCCTGCGGCATCATTCCGCCCTGCGGCATCATCCCACACATCATCCCCCCCTGGGTCATCATTCCACCCTGAGGCATCATTCCGCCCTGCGGCATCATCCCGCCTTGGGGCATCCCACCCTGGGGCACCATTCCACCCTGGGGCATTGTTCCGCCTTGGGGTATCGTCCCGGCGCTGTCGCCGGACACGGGAGCAGGCGAAGCGGCAGGCGCAGCTTCCGCAGTGCCGGCGGGATGATGGGAGTCCTCGGCGAAGGCCGCAGATGTGAAGAGAATGGCTGCGGCAAGAATGGACTTACTTAGCGTTTTCATTGCTTGGCTCTCCTGGTTTCGGGTTCAGGGTTGTCCGCATCGGTCGCCCGGCGTCTCCAGGCACCGGCTGCGGCGTCATTCGGCGGCTGACGCCAGAGCGGTTTTCGGCCGCCAGAGCAACGGCATTGTTGCTGCGATAGTTTCTCATGGTCTTGTCCTCGAAATCGGTCACGCGGTGTAGTCGACGACGGTCATCATGCCGCTCGCCATGTGATAGAGGTGATGGCAGTGGAAGGCCCACGTCCCCGGATTCGCGGCGTCGAACGCCACCGTCACCTCGCGCATCGGCGGCAGCCAGACGGTGTCGCGGGCGGCTCCCGCGAAGCGGCGGCCATCGATGGCAACCACCTGGAAATGATGGCCGTGCAGGTGCATGGGATGGCCCATCATGCTGGCGTTGCGCAAGGTCAGTTCGACGCGCTCCCCCTTCCGCACGGCGATCGGCTGATGGTCGCCCCACGTCCTGCCGTTCAGCGTCCAGGAGTAACCTTGCATCGTGCCGCCAATCTCGACGGACTGGTTCCGGTCCGCAGATACCAGGGCCAGAGGCTTGGCGGCGACGAGGCTGGACTCGAATGCGAGGTCGAACGCGGCTGTCGCTTTCTCGCCAGCCGGCGCGATGCGCTTTACCGCGCCGCCCCTGGTCGCCAGCACGAAACCAGTGCGCTCGACACTGCCCTCCCGCAACGCCAGGATCGGCCAGGCTCCCACCTCGTCCGGAACACGCAGCCGGATATCGAGGCGCTGGCCCATGGCGAGCGGAAAGCGGCGACCGCGCACTGGTGTGACGGGATTCCCGTCGACAGCGATTGCCTCGCCCTCGATTGACCCGGTGTCGATCCAGAATGCCGTTGCGGTGGCGCCGTTGATGAGCCGCAGCCGGACCGTGCCGTTGCGTTCGACAGCGAACAGCTGTGGATCGTCCAGCGTCCGGTCGTTGGCCAGATAGGCGTCGTATTGGATGTCGTTGACGTCCATCGGCATGGCCATGCCTTGCCCGTCCGACATGCCTTGCCCGCCTGACATGTCTTGCATGTCCATGCCTGACATGCCCGACATCGAATGTCCGGCCATGCCGCCGGTTCCCGATGCAGGCACCGATCCGGTCAGCCCGGCCAGCAATTCCTCAGGCGCCTTGAAGCTGAAGTCGTGGAACAGTACCACCAGCGGCTGCTCGTCCGCGCCTGCCTCCGCAGGGTCTGTGACGATCAGGGGCGCGGCAAGCAGCTGCTGTTCCTGCAGCGTGTGGGCATGCATCCAATGCGTGCCCGGCGTCGCGACGGGGAAGCTGTAATCATAGGACTGGCCTGGCTGCAGCAACGGTTGCGGCAGATCGGGCACGCCGTCCTGTCCGAACGGCGGCGTCAGGCCGTGCCAATGGATCAAGGTTGGCGCGTTCAGCCCATTTTCGAGCCGGACCTGGAAGTCATTGGCGGCCGAGGTGACGAGCCCATGGGTGCCGTCGGGCTGGACGAGACCGAAGACTTTGGCGGCACGGCCGGTCACCTCGATGACGCGGGTATCGGCCCGGATGACGCTCGGGGAGGCCGCCTGTACAGAGCGGGGATTGATCAGCGGCAGGACGACGCCCGCGGCGCCGGCAGCCACCGTGGATGCCAGGAACTGGCGACGGGATATGGATTGCATTGCAAGCTCTCATGTTCGTGACTCGAGGGCCGGATTGACCGGCGGCGAAGCACACGAACGCCAGGGCTCGTGCGCTCAGGCGGTCACGATGAGGTTCGGAGGGCGCAGCCCGACAGCCACGTCACTTGGAGAGGATACGAAAGGCGGCGCCGTCGCGACGGGATGGGTGCCCGAAATCGCGACGAAGGGATGGACGTCAACCGGGACGCAGAATGAGCAGCTGGAAGCCGAGATGCAGCATGTGCCTTGATGGCGCGCATGGCCGAAATCCTTGCACGGGGCGGAACCATCATGTCGGATCGCCGCGGAGCCATGAATATGCTCTGTGGCCCACTGGGCGCCAAACGGAGCCGCGGCCGAATTGGCATGGCTGGAAAGGACAGTGGTGAACGCCATCAGCAAGGCGAGGCAGACGGCGAGCCAACGCGAACCGTCGAATCCTGACGAGCGCTTCATTGAACGGCCAAGCCTTGGTCGGATGCCTTTCCGATCCACAATCAAACCTTCCGAGCCTCGGCGAACGCCATCTTGGAACTAATCTATCCCGCAGACGTGGGCCGGAATTCGCCCTTCGTTCAAGCACAATGCGGCTTCCAAGTTTTTCACATTAATGATTACTTCTTCAATCAAAATGCGCTTTGACATACGTCAATCCGATCGAACCGGCTCTGGGGGACAATTCCGGGACAAATAAGAGGATCTCTGGTGGAACCATCCCGCGGAGGACCATTTTCGACATACGCCCTGGGCCGAATCCAATCGGCTGTTTCACGATGGGTGATAGGATGACCGCGCGAACCGTCATGGCAGCCCTGGCAATTGCGTTTTCCCTCTCGCCTTCGCATGCAGCACAGCATCGTCTGCCGAACGGTTACAAATGGGGCCGCTGCCTGCTCGTCGTTCACGGCGAGACCCGCATCTCCGGAAAATGCTCCTATCAGATCGAGCAGGGCGGCGATTTCAACATCCAGGGCCCCAAGCAGGTTTTCGCGGGTATCGACTATCCCGACACGCATAGCGGGGCTGGCGAGATGTCCAAGGATTACTGGGCGGTTGTCTACAAGGACGGAGATTCTTGGGCAGGCTATGCCAACAGGGATATTCGCGAGACGCACGGCGAGGTGGGCGATTGGGGAGAGCTTCGTCGCGAAGGCGCTTGCTATATCGGGAAGGACGTCAAGGTCTGCCTTTGGCGCTAGCAGTCTGGGCCCGCGCTTTACGGCGCGGGCTTTTCCTTTGAGCGGCGGATGCTCAGCCGAGGAAATCGGCGCGGTAAGGCGCGAAGCTGTCGACCAGGCGCCCGGCCTCCAGCGCCTTGACGCCATGCACGAGATTGGAAGGCACGATGAAGCTGCTTCCGGTCTCGAGGATCTCCGATCGGCCGTCGATGGTGACCTCGAAGCGGCCCTCGGCGACATAGCTTGCCTGGACATGCGGATGCGAATGCAGCACGCCGACGCCGCCCTTTTCAAAAGCGAATTCGACCATCATCAGTTCGTCCGTATGCACCAGCACGCGCCGGCGATTGCCGTCCGGCGTCGGTTCCCAGGCTTTTGCGCCTGCGTGTGAGAAAATATCGGTCATCGTCCAATTTCCATTCGAAGCATGACGTTCCTTCCTGCCAAAACCATGGGCGCCCGGCTCAGAGCCGGTACGCCTTCTTAGCAAGCGTATAGGCAAGGTCGCGCGCCAGCTCATGCGCCTCCTCCTCGCGCAGCCGATGCTCGGCGACCAGCCGCGCCAGGAAGGC
>SAJS01000025.1 GCA_004017535.1 Mesorhizobium sp. | reverse complement strand
AAACGCTCTGCGAGCATGGCAAAGCGAGTTCCCTAAACGCATCAAAAACCTATGAGTCGTGTACTGTGGAATCTGAAAGATCGCGACGCGCTTTAGAGCAATTCCAGGAAAAGTGTGAGCGGTTTTCCGTCCGGAATTGCGTAAAAACAAGGAGGTAGAGCCGTTCACCGTTTCCGTGAAACGGTGAACCGCGCTGCACAGCGCCCTACTGCGTCAGCACCGTTTCCGACGGGCGCTGGTTGTAGGCGCATTTGCCTGTGGTGGTATAGAAGAAGTCGGCGTTGCTGACATCGGCAGGCACAGGGTTGCCGCCGTCTTCCCAGGCCTGGTAGCCGGGCTGACCGCAGGGCACGGCCGTGAAGATGTTGACGGTCTGGCCGGTCGCCACCTCCGGCATGTTGGTGGTGCTGGCGCCGATATAGAGCCGGTTCGAGGTGGCGGGGTCGTTCGACTTCAGCACCTTCGGGTTGCCCGACGGCACGTCCATCTCCAGATAGAGCTGGTCCATCTGGCTGACGTCGATCACCGCGCCGGCACCATTGGCGGGATAGAAGGTGTCGGCGCAAGAATAGTTGGTGCCGTATTGATCGGTCTGGATCACCGATCCGGCGGGCAGGTTTTTCTGGAGGGACTTCAGCGTTCCGGTCGTGCACACCTGCTTTTGCACCACCGTGCTGGTGGAGCCGTTGACAGTGCTCACCGTGGTCGTGCCGTAGCCCTTCGGATCGCCATAGCCGTTGTAGCTATAGCTGATCGTCATCAGCGGCTTGGCCACCGTGTCGCCGAACTTGGTGCCATAGAGCGTCATGGTCTTTGCCCAGTAACCCGACACCTTCGTCACCTTGAAGGTGGACTGCACCAGCGCCGGCGTCTTGCGCACCGCGGAGCCGACGCCGACCTGCACCGTGTTGATGCGGGCGATCTGCATGAAATTGGTCGGCATCGGATAGCTGGCCTTGGCGGTGAAGGTCGCCGCGCCGAAACTGTCGACATTGACGCTGGTGAGCGTCGCCGTGCCCTGGCCGCTATTGGCCGCATAGGCCTGCTGCAGCGCCTTCTGGCGGTCGGCCAGGGATGTCGTGGTCGGCAGCGTGGTGATCGAGATGATCGCGGCGTCGAGCGCGTTCTGCATGTCGCTGCGGGTGGTCACGGCCGAGGTGTAGTCGACCGAAAAGCCGACTGCCGTCACCAGCGGGATCGTCAGCAGCACCATCATCGGCATCATCGAGCCGTGGCAGTGCGCGAGAAATCGCGTCGCCGTTCCGGCCAGCGCGGCCGGGCTGAACTTTCGGGCAGAACTGGGCATGCTTAAGGCCTTCATCGTCGCGGCATCGAGCCGGTTTACCATCCGGGCGCGGAGCATGCCCTAAAGCGGTGGAGGAATGTTTAAGCGCATTTGAATGTTTCGGGTGCGGGACGTGATGGGGCGCCTTTTCCTTCTCCCCTTGTGGGAGAAGGTGGCCGCGCAGCGGCCGGATGAGGGGTGCTCCAGGGAAAGCCAGCGTCTCACTCCGCTGGAATACCCCTCATCCGTCTCGGCGCTGACGCGCCGATCCACCTTCCCCCACAAGGGGGGAAGGAAAAAGGCGTTGCGCTTGCCCCTCAACCCCGCCCCTGCTAAAGCGCGCCGCATGACGACGCCGCTCGACCACATCCGCAATTTCTCCATCGTCGCCCATATCGACCATGGCAAATCCACGCTTGCCGACCGGCTGATCCAGCTCACCGGCGCGCTGGAGGAGCGCGACATGAAGGAGCAGGTGCTGGACTCGATGGACATCGAGCGCGAGCGCGGCATCACCATCAAGGCCCAGACCGTTCGGCTCAACTACCGCGCCAGGAACGGCGAGGATTATGTGCTGAACCTCATCGACACGCCCGGACATGTCGACTTCGCCTATGAGGTGTCGCGTTCGCTCGCCGCCTGCGAGGGCTCGCTGCTGGTGGTCGACGCCTCCCAGGGCGTCGAAGCGCAGACGCTGGCCAATGTCTACCAGGCCATCGACAACAACCACGAGATCGTCGTGGTGCTGAACAAGGTCGACCTGCCGGCGGCCGAGCCCGAGCGCATCCGCGAGCAGGTGGAGGAGGTGATCGGCCTCGACGCCTCCAACGCCGTGCTGATCTCGGCCAAGACCGGGCAGGGCGTGCCGGACGTGCTGGAGGCGATCGTCCACCAGCTACCGCCGCCGCGCGAGGGCGACATCAAGGCGCCGCTCAAGGCGATGCTGGTCGACAGCTGGTACGACGCCTATCTCGGCGTGATCGTGCTGGTGCGCATCATCGACGGCGTGATGAAGAAGGGCCAGACCATCCGCATGATGGGCACCGGCGCGAAATATCTCGTCGAGCGTACCGGCGTGTTCAAGCCGGCCCGCGTCAATGTCGACGAGCTCGGCCCCGGCGAGTTCGGCTTCTTCACCGGCTCGATCAAGGAAGTGGCCGATACGCGCGTCGGCGACACCATCACCGAGGACCGCCGCCCGACCCAGAAGGCTCTGCCCGGCTTCAAGCCGGCGCAGCCGGTGGTGTTCTGCGGCCTGTTCCCGGTCGACGCCGCCGATTTCGAGGACCTGCGCGCCGCCGTCGGCAAGCTGCGCCTCAACGACGCCAGCTTCTCCTATGAAATGGAGACCTCGGCCGCGCTCGGCTTCGGCTTCCGCTGCGGCTTCCTCGGGCTGCTGCACCTGGAGATCATCCAGGAGCGGCTGGAGCGCGAGTTCAACCTCGACCTCATCGCCACCGCGCCATCCGTCGTCTACCGCATGAACCTCATCGACGGCACGGTGAAGGAGCTGCACAACCCGGCCGACATGCCCGACGTGGTCAAGATCGCCTCGATCGAGGAGCCGTGGATCCGCGCCACCATCCTCACGCCCGACGACTATCTCGGCGGCATCCTGAAACTCTGCCAGGACAGGCGCGGCATACAGGCCGACCTTTCCTATGTCGGCAAGCGCGCCATGCTGACCTACGATCTGCCGCTCAACGAGGTGGTGTTCGATTTCTACGACCGCCTGAAGTCGATCTCCAAGGGCTACGCCTCCTTCGACTATCATTTGACCGACTATCGCGAGGGCGACCTGGTGAAGATGTCGATCCTGGTCAATGACGAGCCGGTCGACGCATTGTCCATGCTGGTGCACCGGTCAGCGGCGGAAAAGCGCGGCCGGCAGATGTGCGAGAAGCTGAAGGAGCTGATCCCGCAGCACCTGTTCAAGATCCCGATCCAGGCGGCAATAGGCGGCCGCATCATCGCCCGCGAGACCGTCTCGGCGCTGCGCAAGGACGTCACCGCCAAATGCTATGGCGGCGACGTGACCCGCAAGCGCAAGCTGCTCGACAAGCAGAAAGAGGGCAAGAAGCGGATGCGCCAGTTCGGCAAGGTGGATATCCCGCAGGAGGCGTTTATCCAGGCGCTGAAGATGGGGGATTGAGAGGCAGGGGTGACCGTCGAGAGCCTCTATGCTCTAAGGCAACCTCCTGTTTGGGTATGCAAAACGGCGCAACTGAGAAATCAAATCAGATCCGATTACGACGTCGCCTGTCCTGACTTCCAAGTTCTGCGACCGGACGCCCCTCTTCTGCAGTTCTGCATTTATCTTGCTGGTCAGGATTTTCCCTCCACTCTTGGCAGGAAGATCGAGTTCCCGCCAAAGGACGCCGGTTTCCGGGGATCCGCCGTCACGATGAAACTTTAGATTTGCCTCTTGTCGTTTGGTACGGAACTTGGACTCTATCTCTTGCTCATTGTCACGGAATGCAGCCGCAACGATTTCGACGGCCGTTTGGTATGGTATTGCCAATCGCGCGCTTAAATGCTCAGGCAGGCAAAAGTAATTCTCAATCTCGACGCCACTGCTGACGGCTTTTCCAAAACCAACCTGGCCGTATTCCTGAAACCAGGTATCGATCTCGGCGTCTGTTAGACAATCGCGATCGCGATAAATCGCAAGCCTATGTCGGTTTCCAAGTGCAGCAAGAAAGGCTCTTAACGCTGCTGCCGTACCGAGTTTCGAAACGCCAGAAAATGGAACTACCGAAACGTCGCGGGACAGATCGGGGTCCTGGAAGAGGATCGTTTCCAAGGGTTTTGTGTTTCGGTCCTCAGCACAAACAATGACTTTCTTGTCCAATGCGCCCCAGCCCAAGGCGTCTCTTATCTGGCTGCCAATGGTCGCTGCCGCCACCGTCCCCCGCTCCAACCAGACAGACTGCGCACCCTCAGACAATCCTGCGGCGATAAAAGGACTGTGGGTCGTAATCAAGGCGGCTGAACCACAGTCTCTTACCCGCTCCTGCAAAACGCCAAGTAACCGAGTTTGAAGTGTTGGATGCAAATGAGCCTCTGGCTCGTCGATCAATATAAGTTTCGGGCGAAACAGGTAAAGATAAGAAAATATCTGAACAACCTGCAATATTCCGGTGCCCGCATACTCCAGGGGCTTGGCTCGGTTCATACCGTCGGTGGCAACAGTTGACCGAATGTTGTAATCCGTATCATTGTTAAAAAGCGCAGTTAAGGTGATGCTGCCGTCAGCATATACGTCCCTGACTGCGTTGATGGCGTTCCCGAGCTCGCCTTTCTCGTCTAGAATTAGAAGAATATTTCTAAGGACGACGTTGCTGTCTCCCGATGCGGCTTTGCGATAAACGTTTCGTTTTGAGAGACGTTGTTCCTGCAGAGGAACGCCAGCGATTCCGGGAATGTAAGATGAAAATACATTGTCCCGCGATCTAAATAGGGGGATCAGTTGCGGAGAGACGTTTGGGTTTATCGCTATTCCCTCATTGCGAGCAGACTTTAGTGAAATCGATGCCGTATAATCGGCACGGCCGTCTGTTATGTCATCCTCAATTGTAAACGATACAACGCTTTCCGGGGCGATCTGGCGATTTCCCCACAAATCATTGTGAGCTAACTCTCTGTAGTCCTCAGATGGGATGTATTCCAATTCTCTCAGCGAGATAGTCGATTGCTTGTTGGCCTCACTGGCCTGAAAGAATGCCCTACTTGCGAAATGAATTGCTTGCAGCGTGGACGATTTTCCCGAGTTATTGGATCCAACTAGGAGAGTTACGTCCGTGAGCTCCAAGTCGACATTTCTTACCGCTTTGAAGTTTCGGATATGAACGCGTTTGACTTTCATGCGAGGTCGGACCACTTCAAGGGTTTATTCCGCAATGGCAACTATCAGCGCGAACGCCGCAGCTTGCAATGGCACGCTGTGTCTACTCTCTGGAAAAGCACCGGTCGAATGCACAAAAAGCCCTCAGAGATACTTGGGCCGTAATCTGCGAAGCTGAGCGACAAAGTTGTGATCCCGGTGCGAACCGCTATCGCCCTTTATCGTATGTCCACCTTCACCATCCCCCCACCTAGTTGTATCCTCTCCCCAGCTTGGGGAGACGTCACACATGCGCTCCACCTCTGACACCATCGCCGCGATCGGCCTCGCCATCGGCGGCGCTTTGGGCATGGCGGGCACGTTCGTCGCCAGCGATGCGCTGCGCGAGACGCTGTGGACCATCGACGGCGTGGGCATCGTCGTCGCCACGGCGCTGCTGACGATGAAATACCAGCGGCTCGGCAATGATCTCGTCGCGGCCGGCTTCCTCACTTTCCTCGCCGGCGAAAGCCTGCTTCTGGCCGGCAATGCGGCGGGGCTGCAGGCGAGCGTGCCTTCCTATGCCGGCGGCATTGCGCTCTGGGCGGCGGGGCTGGTCATGGTCAGTGCGCAGGCCATCTTCGCGCTGTGGATGCGGCTCACGGGGCTCATTGCCGCCGCGCTCTTCACTGTTTCGGTCCTGATGATCCTGTGGGGCGCGCCGCTTCTGCCCACCTCCGCACCGCTGCCGGCGCTCGGCTATCCGTTCCTGGTGCTGACCTTCATCGGCTGGATCTGGACGCTGCCGAAAACGGGGCGCTGAGTGCCAAGGCCATGGCCGCGCCGCTCGAACTCCGCAACAGCCCATCGGGAAAGATCTTTCCGGCGCTCGGACCGTTCCTCATCGGCGGCGTCTTCGGCTTCGGCGCGCTGCAGGGCGTGGCTTCGGGGGCGGATGGCGGGCATGTGCTGTGGATCGCGCTGCTCGCCGCCGCCTGTCTCGCGCTCGGCGCCTTCATCGCGCGCGGCGCCTTCGACACCTCGGTCAAGGTCGTCTTGGATCAGCGTGGTTTCCGCGATGCTCGCGCCGGCGACGTGCTGGTGCCGTGGAGCAAGGTGAAAAGCATGCGCCTTGCCGCCGGCGGCAAGGGCGCGGCGATGCTCAATTTCGAGCTCACCGAAGAGCCGCCCGACGAGATCAGATACTCGTCCGCCAACGCCTTCGGCCTGGTCGGCCGGAACACCGTGCATATGGAGATCTCCTCGCTCGACGTGCGAGGGCAGGACCTGGTGGATGCGGTGAAGACATTCGCGCCGCATGTGGTGGTGAGGCGGTAGCGCCGGCTTCCCTTCCCCCCTTGTGGGGGAAGGTGGCCGCGAAGCGGCCGGATGAGGGGTGTTCCAGCGGAGTGAGGCGTCGGCGATCCACAATTTTGTAGCGAACGTCCTTGCCAAGCTGGAGCACCCCTCATCCGTCTCGGCGCTACGCGCCGAGCCACCTTCCCCCACAAGGGGGGAAGGGAGGTCGCGCGGCGTCCGCTCCCATGCTCTACTCCCCCGGGGACCTCGCCATGATTCGCGCTCTGCTCGCCTTGCTTCTCCTCACCACGCCGGCCTTCGCCGCCGACATGTCGGTCTTCGTGCGCAACCAGCGCTCGGACGGCGTCGCGGTGGAACTGTTCAGCCGCGACAGCCAGAAAGTCTGGCCGGGCGGCGACAAGGTCTTCCTCATCCGGCCGAAGGCACGCAAGTCCGTGCCGATCTCCTGCGAACCCGGCGAGCATATCTGCTGGGGCGCCTGGGTGGACGGCGACGACACCGTCAGCGCCGGCGTCGGCCCCGACAACGATCAGCCCTGCGACACCTGCTGCTTCATCTGCACCGAGCATTCGACAGAGACGGTGGATTTGGCGGAGTAGCTCTTCCCCTTCTCCCCTTGTGGGGTGAGAGGCGGTCCGCACAGCGGACGAAAAGCCAATTGCTTGGCTTTTCGAGCTTCGAACGCCCTGAGCCTGCGAAGGGCCGGGCAGAGGATCGGCGCGCAGCGCCGAGACGGATGAGGGGTGCTCCAGCGGAGTGCAACGCCGGATATTTGAGCAATAACGAAGGCCGGCTAATCTCGCACCATGCCGCACCAACCCGTGACCCCCGCCAAACGGAATTTCGCCCGTTCTATGCGCCGTGAGCCGACAGAGGCGGAAGATCGCCTGTGGCAAGAACTGCGCGGCCGGCGACTCGACAATATCAAGTTCAAGCGGCAGGTGCCGATGGGCAGGTACGTGGCGGACTTTGTCTGTGCCGAGGCCAGGCTCATCGTCGAAATCGACGGCAGCCAGCATGCGGAATCGCGGCATGACCAGGAACGCGACGCCGCATTGAAGGCGAGGGGCTTTCGCGTGCTGCGGTTCTGGAACGATGAGGTGCTGAAAGAGCTCGATGCGGTGTGCGATACCATCATTGCTTATGTTAGGGATCAAAGTCTGCAGCCTTGGCGGTAGTGAGGTTGGCGGTTTCGCCAAGCTGGAGCACCCCTCATCCGTCTCGGCGCTGCGCGCCGAGCCTCTGCCCGGCCCTTCGCAGGCTCAGGGCGTTCGAAGCTCGAAAAGCCAAGCAATTGGCTTTTCGTCCGCTGTGCGGACCGCCTCTCACCCCACAAGGGGAGAAGGAGGAGGTCGCGCCACTTCACCCAGCTATTTTCCTCCCCACCCCCTTGGCATCGCCGCGCCTCATGCCATCATCCCGCATCGGCCGTGGGGGCCGATTCTATCTCGGGGGTTCTCATGTCCATCTCTTTCGCGCGCCGCGCCGCCGTCGCGCTTTCGCTTGCCGTCCTCATCGCGCCCGCCGCCCATGCAGGCGACGTCACCTTCCAGATCAGGAACAACCATCCCAACGCCATGCGCGTCGAGCTCTACAGCCAGGACCGCGACTATGTCTGGCCGGGCAACGGCAAGGATTTCTATCTCGACGATGGCGAGACCAAGCAATTGCCGATCTCCTGCAACGACGGCGAGAAGATCTGCTACGGCGCCTGGGTGGACGGCGACGAAAGCACCTATTGGGGCGTCGGCCCCAACAACCAGGAGAGCTGCGAGGATTGCTGCTATACCTGCAGCGGCGGCCAGACCGAGGAGATCGACCTGGAGGAGTAGGGGCGCCGAAGGCTGCTGATCTCCCCCTTGTGGGTCGTTTACGCTAGCTCTGCCGTCCAGAACGCGATCTCCTGCGCCTTGGTGCGGAGCTCGGTCTTCAGCCACTGGTCGTCGTCGTCGAGATAGCTCCACGGCGTCTTGCCCTGCGCCCGCATCTCGCGGATGTAGGAGCGGTAGCGGTAGTGGCTGTAGACCGACATGGCGTAGGTGGCATAGGCGGCGGCAAGCTTGCGGTGGCCGCGGATGATGACCATGTTCTCGTCGTTCTTCCGGCTCGCCGGCGCCGAGAAATTGTGGCTGCCGGTCACCACCACGCAATCCTTCGAATGCGGGTCGGTGACCAGTATCTTCGAGTGCACGATGGCGTGGCCGATCTGCGACAGGAACTCCCGCCGGTTGACCTCGGCGATCCATGGCCCGAGCGCCGCGTCGAGGCCCTGCGGCTGCGCCACCGCGTAGCGGTCGGGCGTGAATTTGCGGTCGCTGCTCACCAGGTCGATGTCGAGGAAATTCTGCTCGGTGCCGCCCTCGTCGGCGCTCAGCGTCGAGACCACGCCGCGCACATACATGCCCTTTTCCTTGGCCCGCTCTCCGGCAAGCGTGTGCAGCCCCTGCTTGCCCGGCGTGAACATCAGGAACAGCACCGCCTGCCTGGCCGAGGTGATGACCTCGCGCAGCGCATCCATGTCGGCGCCGTTCGAGGTGCGGGTGAACCAGACGGTCGTCTTGGCGCTGCCGATCGTGAAGGTTTTAGGCGCGTCGTTGTCGGCCACCAGCGCCGGCGTGAAATTGGCCGGGTCGGTCTTCGGCGGCGAGGCATCCTTGAGCAGGTCCCAATGCTTGCGGAAATGCGCGGCGACTGCCGTGTCCTCGATCAGCAGACCGTTGTTGACCTGCGTGCACAGGCCCGTGGTGCTCCAGTTGGTGCTGCCGGTCCACACCTTCTTCGGCTCGCCATCTTCGGAGACGACGACGAACTTATTGTGGCCGAGCCCTTTCGATTTCAGCATCCGGTCGATGGTCGCGATGCCGTGGTCGTTGAGGTTCTTGCGCGCCGCCTTGTTGCCGTCGCCGCTTTTGTCGGAACCGTTGGCGAGGATGAGGTTGAGCCTCGGCCCGAGCCCGATCAGCGCCGTCTCCAGCGTCGCGTCGCCGAGCTCGTAGAGCGCGGCATGCAGCTCGTCGCCGGCGCCTTGCGTCAGCCCGACCATGCGCAGGCCGAGATCGCCTTCGAGGAAGGCGCGGAATTTCGCGTCGCCATTGGTCTGCAGGCTCTTCTTGAAGGCCGCCGGCGTAAGCCTGTTCTTGGCCATGTAGCGGGCGACGAACTGCGACAGCACCAGGCCGCGGTTGAAGTAGCAGGAAAAGCCGCCTCCTGCGTCGGTCGCAAGCGTCTTCCACTCCGTCCAGTCGCTGGAAACGCCCTTGGTCAGCGGCTTGCCGGGGCCCGTGCTCATCATCGCGGTGACCCGATAGCGCACGACATTGCCGACATCGGCCGCATGATCGCTCCAGTTGAAGCGCTGGAACGGCCAGACGTCCGACGGCCTGTGGTCGCCCGATTTCGGCCTGTCCTTGGTGAAGCCGACGCGGTTCTCCACCGGCTCGATCTTCTCGGTCGCGCCGACCTTGCGGCCGCGCTCGAGCAGGAAACCCCGGCATCCGGCGATGAAGTCGCTCGGCGCCCAGGCGACGAAAGCGTCGTCGCCATTGGTGTAGACGGAAACCTTTATCTCGACGGCCATTGTCGGTCCTCCCCGATGCAGCGCCGGCTGGTCCGGTGCGTAAATGCAGCCAACAAGATCCGCGCCGGACGCAGGGGGTCGGGATCAATTGAAACAGAGCTTTCGAAAAGGTGACGGCGATGATTATGTGGCGGCAGAAGATCGAACGTCAATGTTTTGCAGCACCAAGTATAATACTATGAACTGCTTCACATTGCGTTCAGTTCACCAGCAAACGCAGACGTTGGGGCTTGGCTAAAGCCGCTCGAACCTCGTCATTCCTGGGCGGAGCAGCCGCGAAGCGGCGTCGCGGAGACCCTGGAATCCATGCCGTTACGCTGATCAGAGCGCGCAGCGGAGCAGAATTCTGCACCGCTGCAGCGCTCGAAAGTCACGGAATGGATCCTCGGGTCTACGCGCGTCGCTTCGCTCCTTGCTCCGCCCGTGGATGACGAAGCCACGGGGGCCCGGAGACCGTTTCGAAATTCGTTCCGGCGAGTCATATGGTGGTGGTTTCGAGAACCGGAGCGGAGAGTACTGAAGTACGTGAGCACCGGAAGCGCAGAAATCGCCAGCAGATGGCCGCCGGAGTAGAATTTCCAAACGGTCTCTCAGCTCTTGCTGGAGGCCAGCACGAGCACCGGCTTCTCGCTGTAGAGCTTTGGGAACAGCGACTTCAAATTCTCGATCTTCGGCAGGTCGTTGTAGACGATATAGGGGTAGGTCGGGTTCAGCGTCAGGAAGTCCTGATGGTAATCCTCGGCCGGGTAGAAGGTCTTGCCGGTTTCCAGCGTGGTGACGATCGGCTTCGCAAACACCTTGGCCTTGTCGAGCTGGGCGATGTAGCTTTCGGCAACCTTCTTCTGCTCGTCATTCTCGGCGAAGATCGTCGAGCGATACTGCGTGCCGGAATCCGGCCCTTGATAGTTGAGCTGCGTCGGGTTGTGCGCGACCGAGAAATAGACCTGGAGCAGCTGGCCGTAGGTGACCTTCGACGGGTCGTAGGTGATCTCGACGGATTCGGCGTGGCCCGTGCGGCCGGTGCCGACCACCTCATAGACGGCGTTCTCGGCGCTGCCGCCTGTATAGCCGGATACCGCCTTGCTGACGCCCTTGACGTGCTGGAACACGCCCTGCACGCCCCAGAAGCAGCCGCCGGCGAAGATCGCCTTCTCCGTGCCGCTCGCCGCCTTCTCGTCCATAGCCGGCGGCGGGATCACCACCGCGTCCTCGGCCGAGCGGGCCGGGCTCTGCCACAGGGCGGTAGCCGCAACGGCCGCAAGGCCGAGCACGGCCAGGGCGCCGCGCGCGAAAAATGGCGATCGCCGCGCGGCCTTTGTCTTTATGCCGTTCATGTCTGATCTCCTTGCTGTTGTCTCAGTATATACGAAGGAAGCCGTCGGGAGGTTCTCACTTTGCCGTGCGGCGGTGTGCAACCGCCAACGGCGCTCCCCCTCTCTCGGCTTCGCCGAGCCACCTCTCCCCCACCTTTGGCGGGGGCGATGAACCCAGGCTTGCGAAGGCCTCTCCGTGGCTCATTGGCGTCCTCGCCCTTCGCGGTTAGCGTTTCCTCGCCCCCGCAAAGCGGGGGAGAGGTGGATCGGCGCGCAGCGCCGAGACGGAGCGGGGGCCAGCGCTGACATTCGCGATTGGCTCCGAGCCGGCTGCGCCGCAAGCCTAGCCTCACTGAGCAGTGCTATCCGCCGGCTTCATCGCATCCGCCGGCTTCATGGCGTCGGTTGCAGGCTTCATGGCATCTGTCGCCGGCTTCATCGCCTCAGTGCTCATCGCATCGGGCTTCATGGCGTCGGCCGGCTTCATCGCGTCCGTCGCCGGCTTCATCGCATCCGTCGCCATCGCATTGGCGGGCTTCATCGCATTTGTCGTGTCGTCGGCGCGGGCGCCGGCAACGAAGACCGAAGCGGAAAGCGCGAGGGCCAGAGCCGGCAGCGTGAGGAACTTGGTCATGGTCGTACTCCTTGGGTTTTGGCGCGCGCATGCGGGCCTTGGTGAAGCGTTGCCGCCCATGCGGCCCCGCGCGAAGGGAAAGAAAGATCAGTCAGTGGCAGCGGCCATGATCGGTCCGCCGCGCGGCGCCTGCACCAGCACGGCGGTGCTCAAGCCGCCGCTGGCTGCCGGCAGCGGCAGCGTCGTCGCTTCGCCGTTCCAGCTGCCGAGCTTCGTCAGCGCATGCACGACATTGGCATGCGGCAGCGTGCGGCCGGTGTTCTCGCCGCGCGCCACCGGCACCTCGACGACGCCTTTTGTATAGCGCACCAGCCAGATGTCGGCGCCGCCGCCCGGCGCCTTGCCGGCGCCGATGCTGACCTTGCCCTGCCCGAGCGAAAGCTCCGGACCCTGCGGGCGGCCGCTGTTGGCGATGAGGCCCTGGATCTCGCCCGACCGAGCACCGGCGCCATCCGCGCGGCCATTCACCACCACCTGCGGCGTGAACGGCCCGTCGCGGCCGAGCGGCGGCTCGTAGGTCACCTGGCGGTCGGTGAATTCCTTGCGGCCAAAGGTGTCCTTCCAGCCGAGATAGTCCCAGTAGGTGACGTTGAACGACAGCGCCAGCACGTCCGGCTGGTCCTTGACCTTGATCAGGTTGGCATTGGCCGGCGGGCAGGACGAGCAGCCCTGGCTGGTGAACAGCTCGACCACGGTCAGCGGCTGCGCGGCCGCCGCGCCGATCGTGGCCGCGAGCATCGCGCCGGCAAGCAGGCCTGTCTTGAATCCGGTCATGGGAAGAAATCTCCGTAGCGGGGTCATGCTCCCATTTCGCCACCGCGGATCGCTTCGTTACAGGCTTCACCGGTTTGTGATTGCAGGCCGCTTCTGCTCCGATCGCGGAAGAAGGCTCATCCGTTCACCGCGCGGCTATCTTGCGGCGCTTCGGCCCTTTCCGTCACCCCGTAATCGCGCACGACCTGGGCGATGCGCAGACGGTAGCCGGCAAAGATGCCGCCGCGGCCGGCCTGCTGCGCCTGGCGGTGCTCCTCGGTGTTGCGCCAGGCTTTCACCGCTTCCTCGTCGCGCCAGAAGGACAGCGACAGCACCCGCTTCGGATCGGTCAGGCTCTGGAAGCGCTCGACCGAGATGAAGCCGTCGATGCTTTCGAGCAACGGCCTGAGCTCGGCGGCAATGCCGAGATAGGCATCGCGCTTCCCTTCCGTCGGTTCGACCTCGAAGATGACAGCGATCATGCCTCTATTCCTTCCTTGACGGTCACGTCGGTGCGAAAGAGCTGCCTTGGACCGTGCGGCCCCGACACCAGCTTCAGGAAGACGCGATCTTCCTTCAAGATGAACTTCTCGCGCCTGGCGAACTCGTAATTTGCCTTGCCCGCGGGGTCGGCGGCAAGCCGCGCGCGATAGGCTTCGTAGGCGGCGAGGCTCTCGATGTTGTAGGCGGCATAGGCCGTGGTGGCCGAGCCTTCATGCGGCGCGAAATAGCCGATTAGGTCGGCGCCGCAGCGCGGAATGGCCTGGCCCCAGGCGCGCGCATATTGCTCAAAGGCCGCCTTGCCGAACGGGTCGATCTCGTAGCGGATGAAGCAGGTGATGGTCATGTCGGTCTCCTCGTCGGCTGGCTTGCGCACATCGATGCTTCGACCGTGATCGAAACATCGCTGGCGGCTCTGTGCTAGAGCAGGATGACGTTTCGTTGAATCGTCATCCTGCTCTAACTCTTTGTTGGAGCATGATCTTTCCGAAAACCGGTTCCCACTTTTCGGGATCATGCTCTACGCATCCTCCTGTCAGGAGTGTTTGCCTGGGCTGCTTGAGATGGCCCCAGAATAATGCTTGCCTGACGGGAATGCTTCGATGAGGATCGAACCATGCGTGAAGGACCCGATATCGCCCGCATTGCCAGCCTGGTCGGCGACCCGGCCCGCGCCAACATGCTGAACGCGCTGATGGGCGGCACCGCGCTGACGGCGTCGGAACTGGCGCTGGAAGCCGGCGTGTCGCTGCCCACCGCTTCCTCGCATCTGTCGAAGCTGATGGAGGGCGGGCTGCTCACCTTGGCGAGCCAGGGCCGCCACCGCTATTACGGGCTTGCCAGCGCGCAGGTGGCGGGCATGATCGAGGCGATCATCGGCGTCGCCGAGGCGGTCGGCCCGAAGCGGGTGCGGCCGGGGCCGCGCGACGCGGCCATGCGCGTGGCGCGGGTCTGCTACGACCACCTTGCCGGCGAGCAGGCGGTGGCGATGCTCGACCGGCTTTTCGACCGGAAGCTTCTGCTGCGCGAGCACAATGAGATCCGGCTATCGTCAGCCGGCGCCTCGCATTTTTCAGCGCTCGGCATCGAGATCCAGGCCAAGGCGCGGCGGCCGCTGTGCCGCGCCTGCCTCGACTGGAGCGTGCGGCGCTCGCATCTCGCCGGCACGCTCGGCGCCGCCATCCTCGACAAGATCATCACCGAGAAATGGGCGCGGCGCGAGAAGGACAGCCGCGCCGTGGTGTTCTCGCCCGGAGGAAAGCGGGAGTTCGAGAGGGTGTTTCTGGCGTAGGGCTGCGCAGAAACAACAGGCCCGCAATGTTGGCGCGAGGCACCCCCCTCTGCCCTGCCGGCCATCTCCCCCACGAGGGGCGAGATCGATGTCACGTCGGCTTTCGCCAACCGTCAACATTGCAGGACAAGCGAGGCGTCGAGACCGCCAATATCCCCCCTTGAGGGGGAGATGTCCGGCAGGACAGAGAGGGGGGCGAAGGATCTCGGCATAAGCGACCTGGGTCTTGCCCGCGATCACCCCCTTTTCAACGCCTTCCCCAGCTTGAAGAACTCCCTCCACGGATCGGCCTTCTTCAGTTGCGCCAGCGTCGTCTTATCCCCCAGCGGGAAGGAATTCGGCGGAAGACCCTTCTCGATCTCCGGCCAGGTCACCGGCATCGATATCGTGGCGCCCTTCTTGGCGCGTGAGGAATAGGGCGCGACCGTGGTCGAGCCGCGGCCGTTGCGCAGATAATCGACGAAGATCTTTCCGGTGCGCGCCTTCTTCGACAGCGTCGCCGTGTAGCGGTCCGGCGAGGCCTGCTCCAGCGCGCGGGCGAAGTCGTGGGCGAAGTCCTTGACCTCGTCCCATTCCGCCGAGGGCTTCAGCGGCACCAGCACGTGATAGCCCTTGCCGCCGGAGGTCTTGACCAGGTTCGGCAGCGACAAATCGTCGAGCTGCTTGCGGATGTCGAGCGCCGCCTCGCGCACTTTGGAGACATCGACGCCTTCGTCCGGATCGAGGTCGAAGATGATCTGGTCCGGCTTTTCCAGCGCATCGATCGTCGAGCCCCAGATGTGGACCTCGACCACGCCGTACTGGACCAGCGCCGCAAGCCCGTCGAAGTCTTTGATGTAGAGGATCTCCTCGCCATCGGTCGGATCTTTCATGCGGGCGATCTTGTCGCTCATGCCGGGCGAGGCGTGTTTCTGGAAGAAACGCTGGCCGTGGATGCCGTCCGGCGCGCGCACCAGGCTCAGCGGCCGGTTGACGACGAATTGCTCCATGCGCGGCCAGACGAGAGCGTAGTGTTCGAGCAGGTCCTGCTTCGAAACCTTCTCGTCGGGCCATAGCAGCTTGTCGGGATGCGAGAGCTTTATCGAGGTCTTCGCCGTTCCGGCCGAGGTCTTGGCGGGTTTTGCGCCCGGCTTTGCCTGGCTCCCGGCCTTGCTCGGCTTTTCCTCCACGACTTCCTCCGCCGGCTTGTCCTCGCGCAGCCCCTGGAACGAGGCGTGGCGGATTATACGGTCGGATGTCCAGCTGCGGAACTCCACCTCGCCGACAAGCTCGGGCTTGACGAAGGTAAGCCCCTTGCCCTTGGGCACCGCGGCCGAGAAAGGCGATGTCTTCGCCTCGAGACGATCGAGCTTCTTCTTCAAATCCGCCATCACCTTGCCGGAAAAGCCGGTGCCGACACGGCCGGCATAGTTGAGCTTGCCGCCCTCGTAATAGCCGACCAGCAGCGAGCGCACCCCGCGCCCCGCCTTGTCCGAAGGCAGATAGCCGCCGATGACGAATTCCTGCCGGAGCGTGCATTTCGACTTGATCCAGGTGAGGCCGCGCCCACTGCGATAGGGCGCATCGGCGCGCTTCGACACCACGCCTTCCAGGCCCATGCGGCAGACATGCTGCAGCATGACCTTGCCGGGTTCGTGGAAATGGTCGCTGAAGCGCAGCGCCGAATCCTGGGGCTGTTCGCCGAGCAGTTCGGCCAGCGCCTGCTTGCGCTCGACCAGCGGCTCGCGGCGCAAATCCTCGCCGTCGAGCCTCATCAAATCGAAGACATAATAGATGAAGCGGTCGGCGCGGCGGGCCGAGAGGTCCGCCTGCAGCAGCGGGAAGGACGACACGCCGCTGTCGGCCAGCACCACCACCTCGCCGTCGATGATGGCGTCGCGGCATTTCAGTTTGGCCAGCGCCGCGGTGACCGGCCCCTCGAATTTGCCGGTCCAGTCGAGGCCGGCGCGGGTCAGCAGCCTGACCTCGCTGCCTTCGATCTGCGCCTGCATGCGATAGCCGTCGAATTTCACCTCGTGCAGCCAGTCGTCGCCGGTAGGTGCTTCCTTCTCCAGCGTCGCCAGCTGCGGCTCGATGAATTCGAGCTTCCGGGTCTGGCCGGCCTTGGCCTTTCCGGCGGCCGGCCTGTTGGACTGCCAGACCTTCGGCGTCTGCCCCTTGGCCGCCTTGCCTTCGCCGACCTCCTCGATGGTCAGGCCCGATTTCACCGATTTCGGTTCTTCTTCGAGGATATCCTCGCCAGGACGGGCGGCGGCATCGTCGGATTTGATCAGCAGCCAGTTGTCACGCTTCTCGCCGGGGCGGGGCCTCAGCCTGACCAGATGCCAGCGGCCGTTGAGCTTGTGGCCCTCGAGCTCGAAGTCGATATGACCCTTCTTCATGCCCTTGGCCGGATCGCCATCGGGCACCCATCTGCCTTCGTCCCAGACCAGGACCGAGCCGCCGCCATACTGGCCCTTTGGAATGGTGCCTTCGAAGGAGGCGTAGTCGATCGGGTGATCCTCGACATGCACGGCCAGGCGCTTCTCATGCGGGTCGAGGCTCGGGCCGCGCGTCACCGCCCAGCTCCATAGAACGCCGTCATGCTCCAGCCGGAAATCATAGTGAAGCCGCGTGGCTGCATGCTTCTGGACGACGAAGATGCCGCCGGCCTGCTTGCCGCGCTTCACCTTGCCGGACGGCTCGGCGGTTTTCTTGAAATCGCGCTTGGCGTGATATTGCTCCAGGCTCGCCATTGCGGGCTCCTATGCGGACTTGCGCTTCGGCGCGGCCTTGGCCTTCGCTCGTTTGGCCGGCGCTTTGGACGAGGCCTTGCCGGCTTTACCGTCGTCGGCGTTGAGGCTCTTCTTCAGCGCGTCGAACAGGTTAACGACATTGGACGGTTTCGGCGATGCCTTAGCCTTTGGCGCCTTTCTCCCGGCCTTCCTGGAGCGAACCAGCTCGAGCAGCGATTCCTCATAGCGATCCCTGAACTTTGCAGGGTCGAACTTCGCCTTCTTCTTGTCGATGATAGTCTCGGCCAGCCCGACCATCTCGCCGTCCAGCTTCGCGGACTGAATGTCGGCGAAGACGCCGGACGCGTCGCGCACCGTATCCCCATAGCGCAGCGTCGTCAGCAGCATGCCTTTGCCGAACGGCTCGATCATCGCCGGGCGCTCGCGCTGGTAAAGCACGATGCGGGCGAGGCCGGCCATTTTCTTCTCGGCAAGCGCATCGCGAATGACGGCGAAGGCCTCCTGCGAGACCTTGTCGGCGGGGGAGACGTAATAGGGCGTGTCGAGATAGACCTGGTCGATCGAGGCCTTGTCGACAAAACCGTCGAGGTCGAGCGTGTGCGAGGATTCGATCTGGACTGCCTCGATATCCTCGTCCTCGATGCGGATGAATTCGTCCTTGCCGACCTCGAAGCCCCTGACCTCCTCATCCTCTTCCAGCGGCTTGCCGCTTTTCTGGTCGACATAGACGCGCCGGACCCTGTTGCCGGTCTTGCGGTTGAGGATGTGGAAGGACACCTTTTCGGCGTGGGTGACGACGTTGCTCAGTTGGATGGCGCAGGTGACCAGTGAAAGCTTGAGATAACCGCTCCAGGCGGGGCGCGGCGCCATGACGAACACTCCTTGCAACATCGGGGCAACATCGGACAAACCGAAACGGCCGGAACGCCGCTTCGGTTCCCCGGGGACGGGAAGGCCGACGCCATGCGCCGGCCTTATCGTCAGGCTATTCGGCCGCCTGCAGGTTGATCTTGCTTTCGGCGATCTCGGTGAGCTTGCGGTCGGTCGCCTCTTCTTCCTTGAGGTTCTTGGCCAGAACATTGGCGCAATCGCTGCGGCCCAGCTGCTTGGCCCAGGCGATCAGCGTGCCGTAGCGCGTTATCTCATAGTGCTCGACGGCCTGCGCCGAGGCGATCAGCGCCGCATCGAGGACCTCCTTGTCGTAGACATCGCCGCTCACCTCGTCGGCCTCCGCGAGGATGCCGTCGATGGCCGGGCAGTTGACGGTCTTGGCCTTGACGCCATGCAGCTCGAACACCTGCTCGACCCGCTCGATGTGACCCTTGGTCTGCGTGAGATGCTTCTCGAAGCCGGCCTTCAACTGCGGATCAGTCGCCTTGTCGATCATCTTCGGCAGCGATTTCTCGCTCTGCTTTTCGGCATAATAGATGTCGCGCAGCGTGTGGATGAAGAGATCGTCCAGTGTCTTGATGTCCTTCGAAAAGAAGCCCATGGCGGTTGCCTTTCCATGTTTCGCGTTGTGGGGAAGTTGCGCGGCGGGACAGCCGCCAACGCGACCGGGTTCGCTCCCGGCCCTGCCGGGTCAACGTCGGCTTCCGCGACAGGTTCCTGTCCGCCCGGCCGCGAGAAAGGAATTTCCCGTCGTCGGAAGAAGGTGAAACGGAAGCGCGCCTAAGCGACATCGGAACGAAACATATGTGCCGCAAAAGTCACACGGCGCGGAAAGGCGACGAAAGGCACCGAAACACCGTGAATCAGCCGCAATCCGGCCACGATGCAACGAGTTTCGGACCAGAAATTAACATCACGTTCACCGACTATTCACGCCTCGACGCTATGCTCTCGAACAATTCGGACGGGACATCCGAAAGCGGGACAGGGACTAAGTAAAATGACCTTCTGGAACCACATTACAGGCTACGCCGCCGCCATCCGCGAATTCGTCGCGCCGACCTATCGGCCCGAGCGCTATTACATGCGCGGCCCGGGGCCGGCCTGCGCCCGCCGCGGCAACTCGCTGGGCGTCAGCGCGAACTGATCATGACCCGCCAACGCGCCCACCACAGCCGCATCTGTCGGCCGGCCGCCGACCAGCGCGCCACCACCTATCGCGCCGAGCGCCTTGTGCTCGCCGCCAACTGGCGTGCGACAACGCCGCGACTTTGACGCAGCCGCCGGCTGGCTTAATGTCTCGCTAGTTTGACGCAATTCCTGACGGAAAACCGCTCACACTTTTCCTGGAATTGCTTTGGGGACACAAGCAGCCGGGGCCGCCATGACCGACCTGCCCGAACCGAACCGTCCCGCCTCTCCAAGCCAGGCCTATGACGCCCGCTGCCCGCTGATCGTCTTCGACGGCATCTGCGTGTTCTGCTCGGGCTTCGTCCAGCTCATCCTCAAGCTCGACCGGGAAGAACGCTTCCGCTTCGCCACGGCGCAATCGCCGCTCGGCGAGGCGCTGTTTCGCCGGCACGGCCTGCCGACCGACGACTACGACAGCAATCTCGCCATCATCGACGGCGCCCCCTTCACCAAGCTCGACAGTTTCATCGCGGTCATGGCCGCGCTCGGCTGGCCTTGGCGCGCCGCCAAGGCGCTGCTCATCCTGCCGCGACCGCTGCGCGACTGGCTCTACGACCGCCTTGCCAGGAACCGCTACGCGCTGTTCGGCCGCAAGGACAGTTGCGAGATTCCTTCGGCCGAGTTGCGGGAGCGGCGGATCGGTAGATCGGCGGGGTGGCCGGGCTGATGGTGCGCTATAGCGGTTGGCTCGAGCCGGCGCAACGTTCGAGCACGGTGGGTTCGCCGGCGGTCCCGCCCAGCTCCCGGCAACCCATGACCGTGCACAGCGTCCAGCCTTCCCCGGTGGCGCCGGACGCCGCGAGCACCAGACGCGGCTGAGGGCCGATCCGTGGCGCATAGACCCACCAGCCGTCCCGCAGCACCGAGCCCTCGGGCGGCTCCATGCCGGCGCCGGAGCCTTTGACCCGCGCCGCGACAACTTGCAGTCCGGCGGGCGACACTTTCCAATCCTCCTGCCAGCGCGTCCGTTCCACCGAATGCGTCCAGGATAGGGTGAAGGCGGCGGCGGCGAGCGTCACCGTCTTGCCGGCGGCGAGGATGCACAGGCTCATGCGGCGCCGGCCATGGACAGCCGGCGCGCGCGCCAGCAATGCCAGCCGATCCACGCCAGCGCCAGCGCCCAGCCGGTCTCATCGGTGAGCGGCAACGCGACCACCAGGAGCAGGCCGGCTGCGAAAGCGACGAGACGCTCCCACAAGGCCATGCGCCGGGCGAGGAAGCCGACGGCGGCGGCGCCCCACAACACGATGCCCATGCAGGCCTTGGCGACGATATAGGCGACCTCGACGGGATAGCCGAACGAGGCCGCGATCGGGCCGGCGTCCTGCAGCATGAGGGCCGGCGTGTAGACGGCCATGAACGGCACGACGAAGCCGGCAATGGCGAGCTTGGTGGCCTGGATGCCGATCTTCAATCCGCTTTCCTTGGCCATCGGCGCGGCGGCGAAGGCGGCGAGCGCCACTGGCGGCGTCAGGTCCGCCATGATGCCGAAATAGAAGACGAACATATGGCTGACCACCAGCGGCACACCGAGCGACAGCAGCGCCGGACCGGCAAGGGAGGAGGTGATGATGTAGTTGGGGATCGTCGGAATGCCCATGCCGAGCACCAGGCAGGTGAGCATGGTCAACACCAGCGACAGGAACAGATTGTTCTCGCCGATGGAGATGATCCAGCCGATGAAGGTGGAGGCGATGCCGGTGAGCGTCAGCGTGCCGATGACGATGCCGACGATGGCGCAGGCGATACCGACGGGCAGCGCGTTCTTGGCTCCTTCGGCAAGCGAGTCGACGCAGATGCGCAGCGTCTCGCGCCCACCCTTGAAGGCGAGGCAGGCAATGACGAGCGCCGCGATGACGAGGCTCAGCACATTGACACCCAAGCGCATGAAGGACGCGGCGGCAAGCCCGAGGGCCAGCCAGAAGACGACGCGGAAGGCGAGCGGTCCGATCAACGCCGCCAGCGGTGTGCCGAGTATGAGCACGATGGTCAGTGCGAGGCCCATCGTGCCGGCGAAGATCGGCGTGTAGCCGGCAAACAGCAGGTAGACCAGCACGGCGAGCGGCAGCACGAGCGGCCAGTGCTTTCGCACCGCCTCCCAGGGATTGGGCAACTCGGCCTTGGCCATGCCATGCAGCCCGGCCTTGCCGGCCTCCAGATGTACCTGCCAGAAACAGGCGCCGAAATAGAGCAGCGCCGGGATGATCGCCGCCTTGACGACCTCGGCATAAGGGATGTTCAGTGTCTCGGCCATGATGAAGGCGACGGCCCCCATGACCGGCGGCATGATCTGGCCTCCCATCGAGGAGGTCGCCTCGACCGCGCCGGCAAAGGCCGAGCGGAAGCCGAAGCGCTTCATCAGCGGAATGGTGAACTGGCCGCTGGCGACGACATTGGCGACGCCCGAGCCGGAGATGGTGCCCATCAGCGCGGAGGAGAGCACGCAGACCTGCGCCGGGCCGCCGCGCCATGAGCCGACGAGGCCGAGCGCGAAATCATTGAACAGCGCGATCATACCGGCCCGCTCGAGGAAGGCGGCAAAGACGACGAAGATGAAGATATAGGCGGCCGAGACATAGACCGGCGTGCCGTATATGCCCTCGGTGCCGAAGGCGAAAGTGTCGACCAGCTGCGCGAAATCATAGCCGCGATGGATGAAGGGCGGCGGCAGATGATTGCCGACGAAGCAATAGGCGAGGAAGATGAAGGCAATGACCGCCAGCGGCAGGCCCATCAGCCGTCTAGCGGCCTCGAAGACCAGCACCACCAGCAGCGTGCCGACGATGAGGTCCGGCGTGGTGAGGAAGCCGGAGCGGCGGATGAGGTCGGCATAGAAGACCCAGTTGTAAAGACCGGTCGCGAAGCCCAGCACGCCGAGTGTCCAGAATGCCGCCTTCGCCGCCACGCCGGTGGCGCGCAAATTGGCGATCAGGCCGAAACCGAGCAGCAGCAGGAAGCCGACATGCATGGCTCGCACCACCTGGCTAGGCAGGCTGCCATAAGCGGCGATGTAGATCTGGAAGACGGAGAAGGCGACGGCGATGGCAAAGGCGGCCTTGCCGGCGAGACCGTCGCCGAAGCCCGGCGGCAGCCCTTCGAGCGGTTCTTCTTCCGAACTGGGTTCGGAATGCGTCATAGCGGGCTCCTGTGGAGCATTCCCTATTTCAGCAGGCCCTTTTCCTTGTAGTAGCGCTCCGCGCCGGGATGCAGCGCCACCGGCATGCCGTCCAGCGCCTTGGCCGGATCGATCGCCTTGGCGGCGGCATGAGCGGCGGTGAGCTGGTCGAGATGCTCGAACAAGAGCTTGGTCATCTGATAGGCGGTCTCGTCGGAAACGTCGGCGCGGGTGATCAGGAAGTTGCCCACCGCGGCGGTCGGGACATCTTCCGCCTGGCCTTCATAGGTGCCTTTCGGGATGACCACGGAAAGATAGGGCGCGCCGATCTTGGCGACGTCCTCGGCCGGCACGGCGACGACGTTGATCGGCACGGAAGTTGCGAGATCGCGGATGGAGGCGACGCCGAGGCCGGCCGACTGCAAGGTGGCGTCGAGCTGACGGTTCTTGATCAGCTCGACCGATTCGGCGAAGGGCAGATATTCGACGCGTCCGAGATCCTCGTATTTGAGACCGACGGCGGCGAAGATGGCGCGCGCGTTGAGCTCGGTGCCGGAGGCGGGGGCGCCCACCGACAGGCTCTTGCCCTTGAGGTCGGCGAGCGTCTTGATGCCGGAGTCCTGGCTGGCAACGATCTGGATGTAGTTGGGATAGATCGCAGCAATGCCGCGCAATTTGTCGAGCTTGCCCGGGAAGCCGGCCTCGGTGTTGCCCTCGGCGGCCATCTTGACCGAATCGCCGAGCGCGAACGCGATCTCGCCCTTGCCCTGCTGCAGGAGGTTGAGGTTCTCGACCGAAGCCCTAGTCGCCTGAACCTGCGTGCGCGAGCCCTCAATGCCCTTGCCGTAGATTTCGGACAGCGCGACGCCGAGCGGATAGTAGACGCCCGACGTGCCGCCTGTAAGCACATTGATGAACTCCTGCGCCCCGGCCGACACGATGCCGAGACCAAGCGACAGCGCCAAAGCGCCGGCGGCCACAAATTTCGTCCTGAAGTCGAGCAAAGGGTTTCCTCCTCCTGAAAACGGTCGCGTCGCACCGCCTCCCCAGCGCGAAGCCGGAGTTTAGACAGGAGGAGCCAAATGCCAACCCGCAATTGCAAAGCCTTGTTCGATCATGGTCGTTTCCAAGAACCGGGGTCCATTTTTTGGGATCATGATCTGGACGAACGGTTGAGTGGCGACGAAAAAGCGCCGGCTTGCGCTTGGCTGCTTTGGGGACGAAGATTTTTCGGGCGCCTGTCGAAATCGGTCGATGCCACACGACATAGGTTCGGCACGCAACGACGCGGCCTTCAAGAAACGGGAGAAGACCATGCGATACATGCTTTTGATCTACAATGACGAAGCCGCGATGGCGAATGCTCCAAAGGAGCAGACCCACCAGGTGCTCGCGGCCTATGGCGCCTATACCGAGGCGCTGAAGAAATCCGGGGCGTATATCGCCGGCGAGCGGCTGCGCCCGACCCAGGCGGCCACCTCGGTGCGGCTCGCCGGCGGCAAAACCAATGTGCTCGACGGCCCCTATGCCGACACCAAGGAGCAACTGGCAGGCTTCTACATGATCGAGGCGGCCGACATCGATACCGCCATCGAATGGGGCGCGCGCTGTCCCGCGTCCTCCACCGGCACGGTCGAGGTGCGGCCGATCTGGGAAATGGCAGAGTACGCCGCCGCCGCGGAGTGAGCCGCGATGGACGATCGCTCGGAGATTGCGCGGGCGGCGGCGGAAGCGGCCGCCCGGCGCAGCTACGGCAAGCTGGTCGCCTGGATGGCGGCGCGCACGCGCGACGTCGCCGGCGCCGAGGACGCGCTGGCCGATGCCTTCGCCGCGGCGCTGGAGCGCTGGCCCAGGACCGGCGTGCCGGAGCAGCCGGAAGCCTGGCTGCTCGCGGTGGCGCGCCGGCGCGACGTCGACGCCGTGCGGCGGCGGCTGACCGGCGAGGCGGCGCGCGACCACCTGAAGCTGATTGCCGAGGAGATGGAGGCGCGCATGAGCGGCGAGGATCTGCCCGACGACCGGTTGCGGCTGATGTTCGCCTGCGCCCATCCGGCGATCGAGGCCAGCGTGCGCGCGCCGCTGATCCTGCAGACGATCCTCGGCTTCGACGCCGCGACCATCGCCTCGGCCTTCCTGGTCTCGCCGGCGACGATGGGGCAGCGGCTGGTGCGCGCCAAGGCGCGCATCCGCGAGACCGGAATCCCGTTCCGCGTGCCGGAACAGGCGGAGCTCAGCGAGCGGCTGGGTGCCGTGCTGGAGGCGATCTACGCCACCTTCGCCGAAGGCTGGTCGGATCCGACCGGCACCGATACCAGGCGGCGCAACCTCGCCGGCGAAGGCATCTGGCTCGGACGGCTCGTCGCCTCGCTGATGCCGGACGAGCCGGAGGCGCTGGGACTGTTGGCGCTGATGCTGTTCGCCGAGGCGCGCCGCTCGGCACGGCGCGGCCCGGATGGAGACTTCGTGCCTTTGGCCGAGCAGAATATCGCGCTCTGGGACGACAGCCTGATCGACGAGGCAGAAGCATTGCTGGTGCGCGCCGCGCAAAGGGGTGTCATCGGCCGCTACCAGCTCGAGGCCGCCGTGCAGTCCGCCCACACGGCGCGCCGGCGTGGCAGCGGCACGGACTGGGCGGCGATCCGCCAGCTTTACGACGCGCTGCTTTCCGTCGCCGGTTCACCGGTGGTGGCGATCAACCGCGCGGTAGCGATCGCCGAGACCGAGGGCGCAACAGCCGGGCTGGCGGCGCTCTACGTGCTGGGCGACGACAGGCGGCTGCAGGACTACCAGCCCTATTGGGCCGCGCGCGCCGGGTTGCTGGCCAGACTCGGCAACACGAAGCAGGCGGCGCAGGCCTACGACCAGGCGATCGGTCTCGAGCGCGATCCGGCGCTGCGCCGCTTCCTGCAAGGCGAGAAGGCGAAGCTTGTGGGGGGTTAGGGGGTGCTGTTTATCGGCGAGCCCGCCGACCTCCCCAACGTCGTCATTCTAGGGTCTGCGCGCGTCGCTTCGCTCCTTGCTCCACCCGTGGATGACGAGGTTGGAAGGCTTCGGTCAATCTCCAAGGCATGCAGCGACGTACGTCATCCGTTCTGGACCACTGAAGCCACTTCCCGAGGTATGTGCGCGCCTACGCCCCCAGCCCGTCGAACAGGATGGTCGAGAGATAGCGCTCGGCGAAGGAGGGGATGACGACGACGAGGTTCTTGCCCTTGTTCTCCGGCCGCGAGCCAACGACGATGGCCGCCTGGAGCGCGGCACCCGAGGAGATGCCGACCGGCACGCCTTCGAGGCGGGCGACGAGGCGGGCATTGGCGACCGAATCCTCGTTCGACACCCTGACGATCTCGTCATAGATGGACGTGTCGAGGATCTTCGGCGCGAAGCCCGCGCCGATGCCCTGGATCTTGTGCGGGCCGGGCTGGCCGCCGGACAGAACCGGGGAGGCCTCCGGCTCGACCGCGACGATATGCACCGAAGGCTTGCGCTTCTTCAACACCTGGCCGACGCCGGTGATGGTGCCGCCGGTGCCGATGCCGGCAACGAAGATATCGACCTCGCCATTGGTGTCGTTCCAGATCTCCTCGGCCGTGGTGCGGCGGTGGATCTCGGGATTGGCGGGATTCTCGAACTGCTGCGGGATGATGGCGTTGGGCAGCGTGGCGGCAAGCTCGTCGGCCTTGGCGATGGCGCCCTTCATGCCTTTCGGCCCTTCGGTCAGCACCAGCTCGGCGCCGAGGAGCGCCAGCATCTTGCGACGCTCGACCGACATGGTCTCGGGCATGGTGAGGATCAGCTTGTAGCCCTTGGCGGCGGCGGCGAAGGCGAGCGCGATGCCGGTGTTGCCGGAGGTCGGCTCGATCAGCGTGGTCTTGCCGGGCGCAATCTTGCCGGCCTCCTCCAGCGTCTCGATCATGGCGACGCCGATGCGGTCCTTGACCGAGGCGATCGGGTTGAAGAATTCGAGCTTGGCCATCAGGTTGGCGACGATGCCCTTCTCCCTGGCGAACTTGTCCAGCCTGACCAGCGGCGTGTCGCCAATCGTCTCCGTGATCGAATTGAAGACGCGGCCGCGGCCGGGCACGCGCGCGGAGGTGACGGGCTTGTTCATTTGGTTCGCTCCCAGGGTAATGGCATAGGCAAAACAGAATAGGGCTTTCAACCGCGCAAGATAGGCCGGCCACTGAAAATATCCGAGTGGAGCGGTTGCTGAAAAGCGCGCTGCAGCGGAAATGCATTTTCCGCTGCAGCGGGTTTCAGGAATGGTTTGGCTGAAATCCGGGAGCGGCTGACATCCGAGCCTACTGGCGGGCCGCGATCGCGGCAGCCGCGCCCATCATGAAGCCGGCGGCGGTGCGGTTCAGCACCTTCAGCGCGCGCGGCGATTTCAGGAACCACCGCGCCTTGGCGGCCAACGCCAGATAAGGCACCAACACCACGAACAGCACCGCCACGGTGAGCACCGCGAGGATGGCGTAGTCGGCGAACGTGATCGTCTTCAGGTCGACGATGGTCGGCGTGATGGCGAGATAGAAGATCATCGTCTTGGGATTGCCCAACGTCACCGTCAGCCCGGCGATGAAGCTCGACACCAGCCCACCCTTGGCCTTGCGCGCCTCGATGTTTTCCGGCGTGATGCCGCTGGTCCAGAAGCGCCAGGCGAGGAAGGCGAGATAGGCGACGCCGGCCCATTTGATGGCGAGGAAGACCATGCCGAAGGTCTGAGCGACGAAGGCCAGGCCCAACACCACGGCGGTGAGATAGGTGAGGTCGCCAAGCATCAGGCCAAACGACATGGCGAGCGAGGAACGGAACCCGGAGCCGAGCGCGCGGGCGACAAGCGCCGTGACGCCGGGGCCGGGAATGGCGGCGGCGACGCCGAGGGCTGCGCTGTAAGCGAGGAAACCGGTGAGTGTCATGGTTGCGATCCCGAGATAGGGACGCGCTTGTCGCACGAAACGGATCGGGAATGAATTCGCTTAGAGCCGGATTCGTTTGCGTCAGCCCCCTCATCCGGCCGTACCGCGGCCACCTTCTCCCCCGAGGGAAGAAGAGGTTGGCGCTGGCGCTCGCCTGCTCCTCTCCCCTTGAGGAGAGGTCGGATTGCCCCGAATTGCCCTTCGCAATTCGGTTGGCAATCCGGGTGAGGGGGCCCCTCGACGCACGGTCGAACGCCCGACCACCGCTTAGCCACCATACGTCACACGCCAGATCGTACCGTTGCCGTCCTCGGTGAGGATCAGCGCGCCGTCCTTGGCAACGGCGACGCCGACCGGCCGGCCCCAGACCGCGTCGTCGGATATGACGAAGCCGGTCGCGAAGTCGTCATATTCGCCGGTCGGCTTGCCGTCCTTGAACCGCAGCCGCACCACCTTGTAGCCGGTGCGGACATTGCGGTTCCACGAGCCGTGCAGGGTGACGAAGGCGTCGCCCCTATAGTCGGCCGGGAAATTGCCGCCATCGTAGAAGGCGATATTGAGCGGCGCCGAATGCGCCTGGATCAGCACATCCGGAACCGTGACCTTCCCGGCAAGGTCAGGCCGCGCGCTCTTGTGGCGCGGGTCCTCATTGCTGCCGATATAATACCAGGGCCAGCCGTAGAAGGTGCCTTCCTTCACGGCGGTCGCATACTCGAAAGGGACATTGTCGCCAAGCTCGTCGCGCTCGTTGACGACGCACCAGAGCGCGCCGGTCGCCGGCTGCACGGTCATGCCGGAGCAGTTGCGCAGGCCGGTGGCGACGGTCCTGCGGTTGCTGCCATTGGGGTCGAAGGCGAGCACATCGGCGCGGCCTTGCTCCGGGCCCCAGGCCTCGCCCAGCGGCTGCGATTTCGCCCACGCCTCGACACCACCCTTCGGCTTCGATCCCATATCCTCGGCGATGTTGGAGCCGGAGCCGACCGACAGATAGAGCGTGTTGCCGTCGGGCGCGAAGGCGATGTCACGCGTCCAGTGGTGGCTGGCGGGAACCTTGGCGACAATAGTTTCCGGCTCGCCGGACGCTTCGAGGTCGCCGTCGCGATAGGGGAAGCGCACGACGCTGTTGCTGTTGGCCACATAGACCCATTGCGGCCTGTCGCCCTGCGGATAGAAGGCGATGCCGTAGGGTCGCGTCAGGCCCTTGGCGAAGATCGAGGTCTCGGCGGGCTTCGCGCTGCCCTCGGCCAGGCGATAGACGCGGACCTGATTTGCCCGGCTGTCGGCGACGAAGAGGTCGCCGTTCGGCGCCACGCGGACCACGCGTGGACTGTCGATACCCGATGCCACCAGCTCGGCGGAAAAGCCCGGCGGAAGCTGTGGCTTCGCGCCCTCCGGGCGATCGGTGACGCCGCCGCCATTCGAGGCGGACTCCGCCACATCGGGTTTCGGCTGATCCTGCGGCTTCAGCAGCCGACGCACGCCCGGACGATCGGCTTTCCAGTCGCCGAAGGCCTTTTCGCCGCTGAGCAAGGGGGCCTTCTGCGCAAAGGCACCGGTGGCGAGAATCAAGGCAATGCCCGCAAGGCCGGCGATCCGTATCATGCTGTTCTCCGTCGTCTGCCATGCGCCTCGCTCGGTCAGGCGCTCCGAGCAGGACATATTGGGCAAACGACCGAAAAGAGAAGCTTGCGCACGCGGATTTGACGTAGCGCCGGAGCTTAGGTCTCCTCGGCATCCAGGTCGTCGCCTAGGCGCTTTTCCAGCTCGACGAGATCGGCCGGCAAGGGCAGGCCCATGGCGCGGAGCTCCTGCAATTTCTCGCGCAGCTGCTCCTGGATCTCGTGGTCGTCCTCGGGCTGGTTGATCATTTCCTGAAGCAGGAGGTCGATCTGGGCCTTGATTGCTTCCAGCGCCATTTTTTTCTCCCTCTGCAGCTGCCGCGACCCTAGGTGCGGCGAGATTCAGGTCAGGTCGAGACGAGAACGATGACTTCCGAGAACCGGAGCGGAGCGTACTTGAAGTACGTGAGCACCGGAAGCGCAGGAAGCCGTCGTTCGCAGGCCGGCCTCACCTGAATATCGATACACCTAACGCAGCATGCGCGAAATCAGCTGTGCCGTATAATCGACCATCGGCACGATGCGAGCGTAATTCAGCCGCGTCGGTCCGATGACGCCGAGCGCGCCGATGACGCGGGCGTCCTTGTCGCGATAGGGCGCGACGACCAACGACGAGCCGGACAGCGAGAACAGCTTGTTCTCCGAGCCGATGAAGATGCGCACGCCCGGCCCTTCCTCGGCGAGGTCGAGCAGCTGGAGCAGCCCGTCCTGCGTCTCCAGGTCCTCGAACAGATGGCGCAGCAGTTCGAGATCGGCCTGGGCGGTGACGTTTTCCAGCAGGTTGGCGCGGCCGCGCACGATGAGACGCGCCGGCAGGCCGCTTTCGGCGCCGGCCCAGACCGCCAGCCCCTTCTCGACCAGATCCTGCGACAGGGTGTCGAGGGCGGCTTTGGTTTCGTCCTTGATACGGGCGATCTCGGCGCGCGCCTCGGCAAGCGTGCGGCCCCGGATATGGGCGTTAAGGAAATTGGACGCCTCGTGCAGTTGCGACACGGTGGTGCCGGCGGGCAGGTCGACGACGCGGTTCTCGACATCGCCGTTCTGCGACACCAGCACGGCCAGGGCCTTGGTAGGCTCGAGCTGGATGAATTCGATGTGCTTCAGCGCCACCTCGTTCTTGGAGGCGAGCACGAGGCCAGCGCCGCGCGACATGCCGGACAGCATCTGGCTGGCCTCGGTCAGCATATGCTCCAGCGTCGCGCCGGAGCCAGAGGCGCGAACCTGCGCCTCGATGATGCGGCGCTCATCGTCCGAAAGATCGCCGAGCTCCATGAAGGCGTCGACGAAGAAGCGCAGGCCCGTCTGGGTCGGGAGCCGCCCGGCGGAAACATGTGGCGCGTAGATCAGGCCCAGATGCTCAAGGTCGCTCATCACGTTGCGGATGGTGGCCGGCGACAGCGAGGAGGGCAGGATACGCGACAGGCTGCGCGAACCGACCGGCTCGCCGTCGCGCAGATAGGAATCGACAATCCGCCGGAAAATATCGCGCGAGCGCATGTCAAGTGACTGAAGCACCGGCGACTGAAGCCCGGGCGACTGCGATGTCGGATCGACTGGTTTGTTCATTCCGGCGAGAAACCTCCTACCGGAAAGATATAGACTCCCGGTCGGCCCGCGCAACCCGCCCTGGCCCGCCCCCTTTTCCTTTGCGCGGGAGGCTGCATGCGTTTACAAGCCGCCAACGAATCCGGGAAAAGAACAGAAAGAGCCTCGATGCGCCCCTCCAAACGCCAAGCCGACGAAATGCGCGCCATCTCCTTCGAGCGCGGCGTGTCCAAGCATGCCGAAGGCTCGTGCCTGGTGAAGTTCGGCGACACGCATGTCCTGTGCACGGCGAGCCTTGAGGAAAAAGTGCCGGCTTGGATGCGCAATTCCGGCAAGGGCTGGGTGACGGCCGAATACGGCATGCTGCCGCGCTCGACCGGCGAGCGCATGCGGCGCGAGGCCTCCGCCGGCAAGCAGGGCGGCCGCACGCTTGAGATCCAGCGGCTGATCGGCCGTTCGTTGCGCGCCGTGGTCGACCTGCAGGCGCTGGGCGAACAGCAGATCACCGTCGACTGCGACGTCATTCAGGCCGATGGCGGCACCCGCACCGCCTCGATCACCGGCGGCTGGGTGGCGCTCTATGACTGCCTGCGCTGGATGGAAGCGCGCCAGATGGTCAGCGTCGCCAAGGTGCTGAAGGACCATGTCGCGGCGATTTCCTGCGGCATCCATGACGGCCAGCCAGTCATCGACCTCGATTACCTCGAGGATTCCTCGGCCGGCACCGACGCCAATTTCGTCATGACCGGCAAGGGCGGCATCGTCGAGATCCAGGGCACGGCCGAAGGCGAGCCTTTCTCAGAGGAGCAGTTCGCGGCGCTGATGGGGCTGGCCAAGAAGGGCATTTCGCGGCTGGTGAGCCTGCAGCAGATGGCGGTGGCGTAGGGTACTTATGAGACCTTCCGCCATCCTCGAATCGGCTCTTTACGTCACCGATCTGGCTGCGGCGGAGGCATTTTATCGCGACATCATAGGTCTCAAGCCACTAGGCAAAGTCGAGGGTCGGCACGTCTTCTTCCGCTGCGGCGATGGCGTATTGCTTCTCTTCAACGCAGAGGCGACGAAAATCCCGCCGGCGCCGGACGCTCGCCTGAAGGTGCCGCCGCATGGCACGGCCGGCGAGGGCCATCTCTGCTTTGCCGCAACCGCCGAAGAGATCGCTGCGTGGCGCGACCATCTCGCCGCCAGCAACATCGCCATCGAAAGCGATTTCGAATGGCCGCAAGGCGGGCACTCGATCTATATCCGCGACCCGTCTGGCAATTCGATCGAGTTCGCCGAGCCAAGGATCTGGGGTTTCTGATGCATTCTTTGAACGGAAAGAAGATCGTCGTCGCCAGCCACAATGCCGGCAAGCTCCGCGAATTCGCCGACCTGATGGCGCCGTTCGGTTTCGAGGCGAAATCGGCCAAGGAATACGGCCTGCCCGAACCGGACGAGACCGGCACGACCTTCGAGGAGAACGCCTATATCAAGGCCTTCGCCGCCGCCAAGGCCACCGGGCTGCCGGCGCTGTCGGACGATTCCGGTCTATGCGTCGACGCGCTCGACGGCGCGCCGGGCGTCTATACCGCCAATTGGGCTGAAAAGCCGGACGGGTCACGCGATTTCGGCATGGCCATGCAGAAGACGGAGACCGCGCTGCAGGAGGCCCGCGCGACCGAGCCTTCAAGGCGCACCGGCCGGTTTGTCGCCGTCATCTGTCTCGCCTTTCCGGACGGCGGGGCTGAATATTATCGCGGCGAGGCCGAAGGCACGCTGGTATGGCCGCCGCGCGGCGCACTGGGCTTCGGTTACGATCCGGTGTTTCTGCCCAACGGTTTCGACAAGACTTTTGGCGAGATGAGCGCGGAAGAAAAGCACGGCTGGAAGCCCGGCCAGGCGACGGCGCTTTCGCACCGCGCCCGCGCCTTCCAGAAATTCGCCGAAGCGCGATTGGATTTGGCCAGATTGGGTCTGGCGCGATCAGGAACGGCATGAGCGCAGTGACCATACCGCTCGACCGCAGCCCCGGCTTCGGCGTCTATATCCACTGGCCGTTCTGCGCGGCCAAGTGCCCTTACTGCGACTTCAACAGCCATGTCCGCCACCAGCCGGTCGACCAGGAGCGCTTTGCCCGCGCCTTCGAGACGGAGCTTGCGACCATGCGCGCCCGCACCGGGCCGCGCGAGGTGACCAGCATTTTTCTCGGCGGCGGCACGCCGTCGCTGATGAAGCCGGAAACGGTCGCTGCGGTGCTGGAGGCAGTGGCGAGGAACTGGACGGTGCCGGCCGGCATCGAGGTGACGCTGGAAGCCAATCCGTCCTCGGTCGAGGCCGAGCGCTTCCGCGGTTATCGCGCCGCCGGCGTCAACCGCGTCTCGCTTGGCGTGCAGGCGCTGAACGACAAGGACCTGCGTTTCCTCGGCCGGCTGCACAATGTCGAGGAAGCGCTTTATGCCATCGGGCTTGCGCGCGAGATCTTTCCGCGCCTCTCCTTCGACCTGATCTACGCGCGGCCCGGCCAGACGCCGGAGGTATGGGGTGCGGAGCTGGAGCAGGCGATCGGCTATGCCGTCGACCATCTTTCGCTCTACCAGCTCACCATCGAGGAGGGCACGCCCTTCCACGCGCTGCACGCGGCGAAGAAATTCACGTTGCCCGACAACGACCATGCCGCCGACCTCTACGCGCTGACGCAGGAGGTGACGGCGGCGCACGGGCTGCCGGCCTACGAGATTTCCAACCACGCCCGGCCGGGTGCCGAGAGCCGGCACAACCTCACCTACTGGCGCTATGGCGAATATGTCGGCGTCGGTCCGGGCGCGCATGGGCGCTTCGTCGAGAACGGCCGCCGCACGGTGACGATAGCGGAGAGGATGCCGGAGACCTGGGCCAATCTCGTCGAGGCCAAGGCCCATGGCGTCACCGGCGGCGAGGTCCTGACACGCGCGGAAGAGGCCGACGAGTTCCTGCTGATGGGATTGCGACTCGCCGAAGGCATCGACCTGCAGCGCTACGAGGCGCTCTCGGGGCGCGGCCTTTCGAGCGCGCGGCTCTCGGTGCTGCAGGAAGAAGGCCTGGTGGCGCCGGTCGGCAATGCAAGGCTCCGCGCCACGACGGCAGGGATGATCGTGCTGGATGCGGTGGTGGCGGATCTGGCGCGGTAGAGCAGCAGCCAACTTGTTTGTCCGTCTGCGCGATGATGGTAGGTATCTGGCTTGGCTAGCCGAATGCCATTTCCGTGCATCCAGTGGGACCTGCAATGAAGTTCCTGATCCATGAGACGCTGCGGACTTTAAACACGGATGACGTTTTTGAGTTTGGATTGACGGAGATTTCGAAATCCCGTGAGCATCCCGACCTCTACGAAGCAGTGGCCGTGTTCGCAAGGAACCAGAGAGCGAAGAAGCATAAAACATCGGGCTTGAGCGAGTTTGATGTCGTGCGCAATTTCATGACCTACATTGGGATCAATTTGAGGGCGGTCGCAAAAGACGATTCGATAGAATTCGACCTAAACGGACTCACCCTGGATGAGTACATACCTCTGACCAAGACGATCCGAGATATCTGGGATGAGTAGCTGCGGTGCTCGAATCGAGAGTGGCAGGTCTTGAAGAACGTCCTGTTCGTCTGCAGCCAGAACCGGTTGCGCAGCCCAACCGCCGAGCAAGTGTTTTCCAAGCGCCGCGACATCGAGGTCGAATCGGCCGGCACCAATCATGACGCCGACAACCCGCTGACGCGTGAACTGGTCGCCTGGGCCGACATCATCTTCGTCATGGAAAAGACGCATCGCGCCAAGCTGCAAAAGAAGTTCCGGTCGAGTCTGAAGGGTGCCAGGGTGATCTGCCTCGATATCCCAGACGATTACGAATTCATGGACCCGGAGCTGGTACGGCTGCTGGACGCGAGGGTGTCCCGGTATCTTTAAGCGTCGTGCTTCTGGCGGTGCTTGCCGCGGTGCTTCTCGCCATGCGCCTCATCGGGTCGGGCAGGCTTCGCATTGGCCTTGTCGCGGCGAACGCCGGGCTGGGCGGCGATGGGGTGTGGAGGGATGCCCTCGCGGGCGGTCTTGCTTTCAAGTCGGCTGATGAAAATGTCGAAGCGATTGGGCATCGTTCGGTCCTGCCTCCTCCCGGGGAATCAGGGGTTAAATTCGCCGCTGTGGGTTTCGTTCCTCACTGTGGCAAAGGCATGGCGATTTCCTTAACCCGACCTCACGTTTTGCAACGAGGCGTCAGCCATGCCAAACAAGGCCGGTTATGAGGGGCAATCGGTGACCGGCGACAAACGCAGCTACCTGATCGGACAGACCGAGATCGCGGCGCGGCCGCTCTCGCCGGCGCTCTATCTGGTAGCGACGCCGATCGGCAACCTGGCCGACATCACGCTGCGCGCGCTGGAGACGCTGGCCGCTGCCGACATCGTCGCCTGCGAAGACACGCGCGTCTCGCGCGTGCTGCTCGAACGCTACGGCATCCGCCGCCGCACCACCGCCTATCATGAACACAATGCAAGTGAGGCCGGGCCGAAGCTGATCGAGGCGCTGGTGGCCGGGCGGAGCGTGGCGCTGATCTCCGACGCCGGCACGCCGCTGGTCTCCGATCCTGGTTACCGGCTGGTGGGCGAGGCGCTGGAGCATGGTATCCGCGTGGTGCCAATCCCAGGGCCTTCGGCCGCGCTCGCCGCGCTGACGGCTTCCGGCCTGCCCTCCGACGCTTTCCTGTTCGCCGGCTTCCTGCCCGCGAAGGCAGGGCAGCGGCTGGCCAAGCTGGAAACCTTCAAGACGGTGCCGGCAACGCTGATCTTCTTCGAGTCGCCCAGGCGGCTGGCCGAGACGCTTGCCGCCATGGTCGAGGCGCTGGGGGGCGCGCGGAAGGCCGCGATCGGGCGCGAGCTGACCAAGGCCTTCGAGGAGATGCGCGCGGGAACGCTGGCCGAACTGGCAGACCATTATGCGGCGGCCGACACACCGAAGGGAGAGATCGTCATTTGCGTCGGTCCGCCCGAGGCAGCAGAGGACCAGCCGGCGGAAATCGACCGGCTGCTGTTGTCGCTGGCGGCGGAAATGCCGGCCTCGAAAGCAGCGTCGGAGGCGGCAAAGATGACCGGCGGGCAGAAACAGGCGCTTTACCGGCGGCTCTTGGAGCTGAAGGACAGAGCATGATCCCAGAAAGTGGAAGCCGGTTTTTGGACAACATCATGGTCAACCAGAAAGATGGCTGAACGCACGGCCGGTCATCGTCGAAAGGCCTATCGGCGCGGTCATCGCGGCGAATGGCTGGCGGCGCTGGCGCTGATGCTGAAGGGCTACCGCATCCTTGCCCGCCGCCACCGCACCAGGCTCGGCGAGATCGACCTGATCGCCCGGCGCGGCGATCTCGTGCTGTTCGTCGAGGTCAAGGCGCGCCGCACGCTGATCGAGGCGATGGAAGCGATCGGGCACGAGTCGGAGCGCCGCATCGAGGGCGCCGCGGATCTGTGGCTGTCGCGCCAGCCTGACTACGGGCGGCTTTCGATGCGTTTCGACATGGTGGCGGTGCTGCCCTGGCGCTGGCCGGTGCATGTCGAGAACGCGTTTTATGGACGGAATTGAGCGGGCTTACCCTCCCCGTTGTGGAGGGTATTGGCTGAGCGGTCCCTGTCCGTCGTCATTTCAGGGCAGAGCAAGGAGCGAAGCGACGCGTGCAGACCCTGGAAGCCATGCCGCGATATAGAAGCGATACTGCGGTGCAAAGCGTCCGGTGCGCGCGAGGCCATCATTCTGCACCGTGGCGCCTATCATGTACGTAGCGGTATGGATTCCAGGGTCTGCGCGACGCTTTGCGTCGCTTCGCCCTAGAATGACCGCGTGGATGCGAGCGCAGCGAACGAAAATTCTCCGATCGGCTCATCGCGGCAAATCCATGCTTCAAATCGCCGGCGAATTGAAACTCGGATTTCGTGCCTGCGTTGCTTAGTATAGTAATCTTATCAACATTGGGAGTGAGAGAACGATGCGCGACCTTCTGAAAACCGTTCCGGCGATCGTTCGTGGCCTGCGGCCGAGGCCGCCCGCGGTGCTCGCCGCACGCTGATCGCTCGACAAAACCGGCTCGCAACCATGGTTGGACGCGGCAATTCCATCATCATTGTCGGCGGCGGCGCCAGCGGCGTGGTGCTGGCCGCGCATCTGCTGATGTCGTCAAACTCCGATCTGCGCGTCACGCTGATCGAGAAGCGGCCGCATTTCGGCCAGGGCATGGCCTATTCCACTTTGCTGTCGGCGCATGTGCTCAACGTCAAAGCCTCCGGGATGAGCGCCTATGCCGACGATCCGACCCATTTCGCACGCTGGGTGCTGGAGCACGGCTTCGCCAAACCCGACCAGGGGCCATTCTATGCGCCGCGCAGCCTCTATGCGCGCTATCTGAAGGAGCTGCTCGACGATCTTGTGGAACGTGAGCGCGAGACCGGCCGGTTGCGGCTGATTGCCGAGGAGAGCCTGTCGATCTCACCGACGCCGGCCGGTGTCGAAGTGGTGCTCGCCAACGGCACCAGCGTCGTTGGCCATCTGGCCGTGCTTGCCACCGGCCACGACGAGCAGCCCGGCGCCTTCCAGGGCCACGCCATCCGCATGGGCACGGAGGCCGACACCGCGCTCGATCCGCAAGCCGGTGTCCTGCTGCTCGGCACGGGCCTCAGCATGGTCGATGCCTTCCTGTCGCTGGAGCAGCGCGGTCATCGCGGCCCGATCGTCGCGGTGTCGCGGCGCGGCCTGCTGCCGTCACCGCATCGCAAGGGCAACCCGATCAAGCTCGACATCGCCGACATCCCGCTCGGCACCGAGCTTTCCTATTTCGTCGCCTGGTTCCGCAAGCTGATCCGCGAGACCCAGAAGGCCGGCGGCGACTGGCGCGACGTCGTCGACGGCTTGCGGCCCTTCAACCAGACGATCTGGCAGAACTGGCCCTCCTCCGTCAAGCGCCGCTTCGTCGAGCACACCAAGGCCTGGTGGGACATCCACCGTCACCGCATGGCGCCGGAAGTCTACGCACGCGTCACCGAGGCGGTCGGGTCAGGCCGCATCCGCCTCGTCGCCGGCAGGGTCGTGAATGTCGAGGCGAACGGCGGTTTCACCGTAAAAATCCAGCCGCGCAGCACGCAGGACATCGAGACCCTGGAGGTCGCCCGTCTTTATGATTGCATGGGCATCGCCCGCGACATTTCGAGGACGTCGAACGGCCTCGTGCGCGCGCTGCTCGAGCGCGGCGTGGCGCGCCCCGATCCGCTGCGCCTCGGTCTCGACGTCACCGCCAAATGCGAGCTGATCGCGGCCGACGGCACGGTGTCGTCGAAGCTGCTCGCCGTCGGCCCGCTGACGCGCGGCACCTTCTTCGAGATCGACGCCATCCCGGACATCCGCGTGCAATGCGCGAAGCTGAGCAAGCAGCTGCTGGGGTAGCCACACCTATCGACGCTGGCGGGACAGCCTGGCGCTGGCTTCAACAATGAGGGGTAGCGCAGTGCCTCTCCGCGAAATTCCATTCCCCGACTCGCCGCCGGATTGGCACGATCTATCTTCTTTCCGGATGAAAAGGGCTGGAAAAGACAGGGCGCGCGATCCGCCAAGCCGGAATGGATTCCGGCGGCTTGTTGCGCGAGATTGCCGACATCCGCCTCGAACTGCTTCGATGGAGCACTCAAGATGAGCGAGCAGACAAAGGCGCCCGGCGGCGCGCACACCAACCTGTCGAGGCTTCGCCCGCCTTACGCTTCGGTGCTCGACCTGATCGGCCAGACGCCGATCGTCGAGCTGACCAAATTCGACACCGGCAAATGCCGGCTGTTCATCAAGCTCGAAAGCCAGAATCCCGGCGGCTCGATCAAGGACCGCATCGCGCTGTCGATGATCGCCGCCGCCGAGAAGGCGGGCAAGTTGAGGCGCGGCGGCACCATTGTCGAGGCCACTGCCGGCAACACCGGTCTCGGCCTCGCCCAGGTCGGCATCCCCAAAGGCTATCGCATCATCCTGGTCGTGCCCGACAAGATGTCGCGCGAGAAGATCCAGCATCTGCGCGCGCTCGGCGCCGAGGTGCGCATGACCCGCTCCGATGTCGGCAAGGGCCACCCCGAATATTATCAGGACATGGCAGAGAAGATCGCCGCCGAGCTGCCCGGCGCCTTCTATGCCAACCAGTTCGCTAACCCGGCCAATCCGCTGGCGCATGAGAAGACGACCGGGCCGGAAATCTTCTGGCAGCTCGACGGCGACGTCGACGCCGTGGTGGTCGGTGTCGGCTCCGGCGGCACGCTCACCGGCCTCGGCCGCTTTTTCGCAAAGCATTCGCCGAAGACCGAGATGGTGCTCGCCGATCCCGTCGGCTCGGTGCTGGCGCCGCTGATCAAGACCGGCAAGATGGAGGAGGCGGGCAGCTGGACGGTCGAAGGCATCGGCGAAGATTTCGTGCCGCCCAATGCCGATCTCTCGCTGGTGAAGAAGGCCTATTCCATCCCCGACAAGCAAAGCATGCTGGCGGTGCGCGATCTCTTGTCCAAGGAAGGCATCCTCGCCGGCTCGTCCTCCGGCACGCTGCTGTCGGCGGCGCTTCGCTATTGCCGCGAGCAGACGGCCCCCAAGCGGGTCGTCACCTTCGTCTGCGACAGCGGCAACAAGTACCTGTCGAAAGTCTTCGACGATTTCTGGCTGGCCGAGCAGGGCCTTGCCGAGCAGGAGCAGCATGGCGATCTGCGCGACCTCGTCATGCGCTCGCACCGCACCGGCGACACCGTCTGGGTCGGCCCGGAGGAAAGCCTGCTCAACGCCTATGGCCGCATGCGCCGTTCCGACGTCTCGCAATTGCCGGTGCTGGACGAGGGCAGGCTGGTCGGCATCGTCGACGAAAGCGATATCCTGGCCAAGGTCGATGGCCCCTATGACGGCCGCTGGGACCGCTTCAACGCGCCGGTGCGCACGGCCATGACGTCGAACCTGCACACGTTGCAGGCCAACCAGACGCTGGACGCTCTGCTGCCTGTTTTCGACCGCAACGAGGTCGCCATCGTCTTCGATGGCGAGGAGTTCATCGGCCTGATAACCCGCATCGACCTGATCAACCATCTGAGGCGCCGCGCAAAATGACTTCAAACGGCAAGAACCGCCTGGCCTTTTCCACCCGCACCATCCATGGCAGCCAGAGCCACGACCCGCTGACCGGCGCGGTGATGGTGCCGATCTACGCCACCTCCACCTACGGCCAGCAGTCGCCCGGCGTGCACAAGGGCTTTGAATACGCCCGCAGCCAGAACCCGACGCGCTTTGCCTTCGAGCGCGCGGTCGCCGATCTTGAAAGCGGCACCAGGGCTTTCGCCTTCGCCTCCGGCCTGGCGGCGATCTCGACGGTGCTCGAGCTGCTCGATTCCGGCGCCCATATCGTTGCCACCGACGATATCTATGGCGGCTCGTTCCGGCTGATGGAACGGGTGCGCAAGCGCTCGGCGGGGCTGCAGGTGAGCTTCGCCGACTTCACCGACCTTGCCGCAGTCGAGGCAGCGATCCGGCCGGACACGAAGCTGCTCTGGGTCGAGACGCCGACCAATCCGCTGCTGCGCATCGTCGATCTCGAGGCTCTCGCGGCGCTTGCAAAGCGTAAGGGTCTGCTTACCGTCGCCGACAATACTTTTTGCAGCCCCTATATCCAGCGCCCGCTGGAGCTCGGCATCGACATCGTGGTGCATTCGACGACGAAATATTTGAACGGCCATTCCGACATGGTCGGTGGCGTGGCGGTGGTCGGCGACAACAAGGATCTCGCCGACCAACTGAAATTCCTGCAGAACGCCATCGGCGCCATCTCCGGCCCCTTCGACAGTTTCCTGGCGCTGCGCGGCATAAAAACCCTGGCGCTGAGGATGGAGCGCCACTCGGCCAATGGCCTGAAAATAGCGCAATGGCTGGAAACGCGAAAAGATGTCCGCCGGGTCATCTATCCCGGCCTCGCCAGCCACCCGCAGCATTCCATCGCCGTGCAGCAGATGCATGCCTTCGGCGGCATGATCTCGGTCGATCTCGACCGCGATCTTGCCGGGACGAAACGCTTCCTCGAACGCACCCAGCTCTTCACGCTGGCCGAAAGCCTCGGCGGCGTCGAAAGCCTGATCGAGCACCCGGCGCTGATGACGCACGGCTCGATCCCGGCAGAGAAGCGCGGGGCGATCGGCATCACCGATTCGCTGGTGCGGCTCTCCTGCGGCATCGAGGACGGCGATGATCTGGTCGCGGACCTGGAGCAGGCGCTGGCGCACTGAGCAATTCCAGGAAAAGTGTGAGCGGTTAGGCTCGGCGCCTTCGCCGTAGCCTTCCGCCCGGGAATTGCGACAAACAAAGAGATGGAGCGCATCACCGTTTCCCTGAAACGCTGAAACGCTCTAAGCGCCACTGAGTGCACTTTGCGATTTCGGAACGTATCATAGAAGTGCCCGCCGATTGGCCGGCGGCGCAGGGACGAGGCTGATGACACAAGGACGCAGCGGTAGTGAGAAATCGGCGACTACGCGTGCCGTCCGCGCGGCCGATTGCGTCGAGCGTGTCTATGCCCGGATCAAGGACTTTGCGATCGACTATCGTTTCCGGCCGGGCGAGCGGATCAACGAGGTCGAGCTCGCCGCTGAGCTGGCGGTCAGCCGCACGCCGGTGCGCGCCGCGCTCAATCGGCTGGAGCGCGATGGTTTTGTCACCTCCGTGCCGAACAAGGGCTTTTTCGCCCGCGAGCTGACGCCGGAGGCGGTGCGCGATCTCTATGAGCTTCGCGCGGCGATCGAGCGTGCCGCCTTCGTGCTTGCCTGCGAGCGGGCGAGCGATGCCGAGATCGAGGCGGCGGCCGGGACCTGGACAAGACACAGCAACCCGGAAGACGAGGGCTCATGGGCGAAGATCGCCGTCGCCGACGAGAGCTTCCACACGGCGCTGACGCGATTGTCGAAGAATGCGCAGATGATCAGCGCGCTCGAAGGCCTCTGCTCGCGTATCCGCTTCTTCAGGTGCATTGACCTAGAGTCTTCATCGCGTCGCGAGCGCACCTATCGGGAGCATGACGCGATCATTGGCGCCCTGCGCCGCCGCGACGCCGCGGGCGGAGCGAGCCTGCTCGAAAAGCACATCACGCTGAGCTCTGAGCACGCCATCGAAGTGGCTGCGCGCGGCCTGGCGCGGCTTTTTCCGGAGACCGCGGCGTAGAGCTTTCGCGGAAACCTCAGCGCCTATCCCGGCGGTGTCTCAAAAGACGGCCATTTTGCAGGCTGCCCCTTGCGGATCTCGCGATAGATTCTAAAGTGTACTCACTTTGCGATCTCCGGAGGCGTGATGCGCGTGATCGTGTTGGGTGGCGGCGTGGTCGGCGTCACCACCGCTTTCCAGCTGCAGAAGGATGGGCACGAGGTCGTCATCCTTGAGCGCCAGCAACAGGTCGCTGCCGAGACCAGCTGGGGCAATGCCGGCATGATCGCGCCGGGGCATTCCTTCGTCTGGTCCTCGCCTCGGGCGCCGATGATCCTTCTGAAATCGCTGGTGCTGAAGGACCAGGCGCTGCGCTTCAAGCTTTCGGCCGATCCCCGGCTCTACAGCTGGTCGTGGCTGTTCCTGATGGAATGCACGGCGCAGAAGGCCAGGCGCAACACGCTGCTCAAGCACCGGCTCGCCGTCTATTCGCAATCGGTGCTGCAAGAGGTCGTCGCCGATGAGGCCATCGACTACGACCGCAACGATCGCGGCATCCTCTATTTCTACCGCAGCCAGCAGGCGCTCGACAAAGGCGTCGAGCATATGAAGCTGCTGGAATCCGACGGCCAGCTGATCAAGGTGCTCGACCGCGACGCCATCGTCGCGCTCGATCCCTCGCTGGCTTCGGCGAAGGAAAAGATCGCCGGCGGCATCCATTGCCCGACCGACGAGACCGGCGACCCGGCGAAGTTCACCCGGGCGCTTGCCGCCAAGGTGGTCGAGCGCGGCGGTGAGATCCGCACCGGCACCACCATCACCGGCATAGAGACGTCGGGTGACGGCGTCGCGCAGGTGATGACGGACAAGGGGGCGGTCAAGGGCGATGCCTATGTGCTGGCGCTCGGCTCCTACAGCCCGCTGATCGCCAAGACGATCGGCATCAGCCTGCCGATCTATCCGGTTAAGGGCTATTCGCTGACCATTCCGATCGGCAACCGCCCGCGGCCGCCGACCATCGCCGCAATCGACGAGCACAATCTGGTCGCCGTCTCGCGCTTCGGCGACCGGCTGCGCGTCACCGCCACCGCCGAATTCGCCGGCTACGACACCAGCCACAAGCCAGCCGATTTCGCCTTCATGAAGGGCGTGACCGAGGAGCTTTATCCGGAAGGCGCCGATTACGACCGCGCTGAGATGTGGGCGGGTCTCAGGCCGATGACGCCCAACAATCTCCCCGAATTCGGCCAGCGGCGCCTCCGCAATCTCTACCTCAACACCGGGCACGGCCATATCGGCTGGACCATGTCGCACGGGTCCGCCCGCATCACCGCCGACCTGCTTGCCGGCCGGAAGCCGGCCATCTCGATGGATGGACTTTTGAACTGAAGGCAGGATCCCCCGACGGGATCGACCAGGAAAGGGAATGCCATGTCCGCCAGTCTTGCCGCCGCGCCGCGTTCCGCCTCCGGACCAATCGATCTGGGTGTGCTGCCATCTGTGATCGATGGCGGCCTCGCCTCGCGCGCGGCGATCGGCCTGGCGATCCTTGCCACCGACCAGACGCTGGAGCACGAGTTCCGCGCGCTGGTGCGCATTCCGGGCGTCGCCTTCTACGAGGCGCGCCTGTTCAACGACAACGACATCACGCCGGAGACTTTGCGCGCCATCGGCCCGCGCATCGCGCCTACGGTGGAACTCATCCTGCCCAGCATCCCGCTCGACGTCGTCGGCTTCGGCTGCACTTCGGCCACCATGACGCTCGGCGAGGAAGCCGTCTTCGCCGAAATCCGCAAGGCGCGGCCGGGCGTCGCCTGCACCACGCCCGTCACCGGCGCCTTGGCCGCCTTCAAGGCGCTGGGCGCCAAGGGCATCGGCCTGCTCACCCCTTACGCGCCCGAGATCAACCAGGGCCTGGTGCGCTACTTCACCGGCCGCGGCCTCGACATTGCCGCCGTCGCCACCTTCGACCGCCGCGACGACCGCGAGGCCGCCCGCATCTCGCTTGCCTCGATCGAAGCGGCCGCCGAACGCATGGCTGAGGTGCCCGGCGTGGATGCGATCTTCATCTCCTGCACCAGCCTGCGCGTCGCCGAGGCGGTTGCCGATCTGGAGCGGCGCATCGGCATTCCCGTCACCTCCTCCAACCACGCCATGGCCTGGCACTGCCTGCGCCTCGCCGGCATCGACGACGTGGTGCCGGCGGGTGGAAGGCTGTTCGCGCTGCCGGCAGATTGATTGGCTTGCAGGCGAAAGGAAGCGCATCCGGCGGTTAATCGCGAAGGGCGCTCCCCTCTCCGTCTCGGCTTCGCCGAGCCACCTCTCCCCGCCTCTGGCGGGGCGAGGAACCCAGGCTTGTGAAGGCCGCGCCGTCGACGATTAGCGTTTCCTCGCCCCCACAAAGTGGGGGAGAGGTGGATCGGCGCGTAGCGCCGAGACGGAGCGGGGGCCAGCGCTGCCATGGGCGATTGGCCTCAGGTAGCGAGGGACGACATTTGCTTTCCTCCGCCCGTTAACCGAATCGGAAGGAGATGTTTAACGCTTCGTCTCTATGTCCCGCCCTGGGGAGGCGCAGACAGAGCGAGCATGATGAACGACGAAAAGCGAAATGAATGGCGCGCCATTTTCTACGTGCAGGCCCGCGTCGCCATCCTGTTTGTGCCGGTCGTGCTCAGCCTGCTCCTCATCGGCATCTTCGCCGGCAATGAGCGCAAATCCGTGCCCGACGCCATCGATCCGACCGTGACGGGCTCCGTGCGCTGAGCGGGCTCGAGGCGTTGCCTCAAACAAACTTCGGGATCGGCCCGTTCTGCGGCGTGGTATCGCCCTCGAGGTCGACGAACACCTCGTCGACAAAGCACCAGGCCCAGCCTTCCGGCGGGTCGTAGCCTTCGATGATCGGATGCTGCGTGGAGTGGAAATGCTTCGTCGCGTGGCGGTTGGGCGAGTCGTCGCAGCAGCCGACATGGCCGCAGGTGCGGCAGAGCCTCAGATGCACCCACCAGGATCCGCTCTTCAGGCATTCCTCGCAGCCCAGCGCGCTCGGCGTGACCTTCTTGATGTCCCCGGTGTGCCTGCATTCGTCCATCGCGGGTTCCTCGCCGGTTCGCTGATCTATTCGTTCACGGCGCCGCCGCCGTCCCGCGCCAGATAGGCATGCAAGGCCGCCACCACCTGCGCGCCCTCGCCGACGGCGGCCGCGACGCGCTTGGTCGAGCCGCAGCGCACGTCGCCGATGGCGAAGACGCCGCTGCGGCTCGTCTCCATCGGCCCGTGCCCAGGCGTCGTGTCCGGCCCGGTGCGCACAAAGCCCTTGGCGTCCAGCGCCACATTGCAGTTCGCCAGCCAGTCTGTGTTCGGATCGGCGCCGATGAACAGGAAGAGATGGTGGATGGCGCGCTCCGTCTCCTCGCCGGTCACCCGGTTGCGCCAGCGCAGCCGCTCGAGATTGCCGTCATGGCCCTCCAGCGCCGCCACCTCGGTCTGCGTCAGCACCTCGATGTTGGGCTGCGCCTTGATGCGCTCGACCAGATAGCGCGACATGGTCGCGTCGAGACTGTCGCGGCGCACCAAGAGCGTCACCTTGCGCACCTGGCTCGCCAGATAGACGGCCGCCTGTCCGGCCGAATTGCCGGCGCCGACCAGCGCCACCTCCTGGCTCTGGCAAAGCCTGGCCTCGATCGGCGAGGCCCAGTAATGCACTGACGTCCCCTCGAACTGCGCCAGGTTGGCGATATCGAGGCGGCGGTAGCGCGCGCCGCTGGCGATCACCACCGCGCGTGAGCGCACGCTCTCGCCGTCGCCGATCGCAAGGCTGTAGCGGGCGCCATCGCCGGCATCGTCGAGCAGCTTCGCCTCGTCGGGTATGACCATCTCGACGCCGAATTTCTGCGCCTGGTTATAGGCGCGCGCCATCAGCGCCATGCCGGTGATGCCGGTCGGGAAGCCGAGATAGTTCTCGATGCGGGCCGAGGCGCCCGCCTGCCCGCCGAAGGCGCGGCAGTCGAGCACGATGGTCGACAGCCCTTCGGAGGCCGCATAGACGGCCGCCGCCAGCCCCGCCGGCCCGGCGCCGACGATCGCCACGTCATAGATCTTCTCAGCATCGATCGGCCGCAGCAGGCCGACGCAGCGGGCAAGCTCGTTCTCGCCCGGATTGTGCATCAGCTTGCCGTTCGGGCAGAGCACGATAGGCAGATGGTGCGGATCGACATGGAACCGCTCGATCAGGGTTTTGGCGCAAGGGTCGGTGTCGGAATCGAGCGCGCGATGAGGAAGTCCGCTGCGCCGCAGAAACCCTTCAAGCCGCAGCACGTCGCCATTGCCCGGAGGACCGATGACCACCGGCCCGCTGGCGCCGCTTTCGAGTAGGCCGACGCGGCGCAGGATCAGCGCCCGCATGACGCGCTCGCCGAGATTGGCCTCCTGCACCATTAGGTCGCGCAGCCGCTGCGAGGGGATGACGATCGCCTCGACCGGCTCGACCGCCTCGGCATTGACCAGCGACGGCCGGTTCGACAGCTGCGCCAGCTCGCCGATGAAATTGCCGGCGCCATGGGTGACGATCGGCTCAGGCCGGCCGAGCCCGCCGGCCTGGGTGATGGCGACCTTGCCCGACAGGATGAGGATCACGCCCGGCGAAACCGTGCCGGCCGTCACGATATGATCGCCGGCGGCATAGGAGCGCGCCTCGCCGAAGCGCCGCATGCGCTCGATGTCCGCATCCGAGAGGATCGGGAACATCTGGTCGCGGCGGGCGGCAATGGTCGGGCTGACGGAAGGGGCCATGGCGCGACCGTAGCGCCCACGGCGGCGGGTTTGAAGCGGTTTGTTGAAGGACTGGCCGGAAGGGCAGGTGGCTGATGGCTTACACGCCTTCGTCATCCACGGGCGGAGCAAGGAACGGAGCGACGGCGCAGACACGAGGATCCATGCCGTGACCTTTGTCGGAGAACGCAGCAGAGCAGAATTCTGGAGCGCCGCAACGCCTCGACCTCACGGTATGGATCCTAGGGTCTCCGCGACGGAGCTTCGCTCCTGCTCCGCCCTGGGATAACGAAGTTCCGAGGTCAAAGGCTAATCTTGAGCGCTGGCGGATAAGGCCGACCCCGTTGGTAGTCGGGATGAGATGGTGCCCTGAAGAGGATTGCGCTCGAAAGCCGCTTCTTCGTTGATTTCTAAAGAAAAACCGTCGCCAGAGCAAGCTCTTGTAACACAGGCCTGTGACGCATTCAGGCAAATACCCCCTATTTTAGAAAGGGACACGCCAAGTTCCCTTTCGGCAATACCACCCACTTACGAAGGTGAAACAGCCGCGCCATCGCCGAGGCCTTTCTGTCGTTTGAACCTCGCCGCGCAGTTCCTCCCCGGAGAGCACCACTTAATCCACGAGGGGGAATGCGACCCTGCGACTGCACCGCCAGCCCGTAACCCATAGATAGGAGACAATCCTTTGAATCACCGAAACGTCACCCTCCCTAGCGAAACAATCCAGGCCGACCGACTGGCATGGCTTACCCAAGTGCAACGCGGGGAACTGGGAGACCCCGCCAAGCTCCTTACGGGGGTCTCCGCCTCCGATCTTCACCGGTGGGAGATCGGTGTCGCGGACGCATGGCAACATCCGAGGGACCCCACAAAGATCGTCCTGAAACTACCAAAGCCGACGGGCCACCCGGAAGGCGAAGCGCCATCAACCGAGTATTGGTTTGACCAGGAAGCCGTCTGGCTGCTCCAAGCCCATATCCTCTACGGAGGGCGGCTTGGCGTCTACAAAAGCAAGGTCGGCAAACCCGGCAAACCCAGTGGATACTACTATCCTTACATTCGTATCGACGGGTTCGCCAGGACGGTGAATGTGGACCGGTATATTGGGGGGTCAGCGCTTACCAAGACGCCCGGCTGGCGGACCCGCACGACTACCACAACCACACGCGGGCCAACATTAGGCCCACCACAGAGCGCGAGGTCGTCGCCCAGCTGGGTCGTGAGAATGAACGATCCACAGGGAAGGCAACACGGGCGGAAGCTGTGGATGCATCCCTCAGGCTATGGCGTGAGGGCCTGCTATTCACCTCGCCCGACCAATACCGCGTGGCCCTTCTGCGAGTCTACGCGGCGCTGGACCAGCGGCACCCTCTCGCCCCTCCACGAGCGGCGGGCACCGGCGGCTAGGCTCGGGCCGATTATCTGAGGGGCGGCGAGGTTCCCCCCCCCCCTCGCGGTCCTTCTTGCCTTACCGGAAAGACATTGAACGGCAAAGTCATGAAGGTTAGGACTCTCCCGATGCGAGCCAGCGGGGAATGGCATATGGCGAATCATCCATTACGAGGGATCAGCATATCTGCCAAAAACTTCAAGAGCTTCGGCGAGGATATGTTCCCAATGCTGGGCTTCCAGCCTATCAATATCGTAATTGGCAGAAACAACTCAGGGAAGTCATCCCTCATAGATTTGGTCGGCTTGTTCGCTTCCGCAGGGCAGACATACGACCACACTAAACACAACGTAAGCGGCAGACCTTTCACGGCCTACCTCAAGCATGTAATAGATGAGGCGTCGCTTCGCAGAGTCTTTCAAGAAAGCATTTCCGGAGGAGGACTGATAGACGGTAATCATTGGGTTTACGGGAGGCAGTTTGTCGGGGCAAATGCCATACTCGCCTTTGGCCCGAACTGGAACGTTGAGTTTGCCGACCTACCAGCGAGCCACGCGGGGCTTCGCTCGATTCCCGAGCAATTTCGTAAATCCTTAGCGCAGCAGTTACCGCCACTTTTCGATGGAACGCGACTGTTGCGCGTGGCCGCGGAACGAGACGTGCAGCCCGAGCCCAGAGACAACGAAATAGGAATCACACCGAGTGGTCGCGGCGTGACTAACCTAGTGAGGGCTTTTATCAACAGGGACGATCTTCCGCGAGCAGAGGTGGAGATCGGATTGCTACGCGATCTGAATGAGATCTACCGAGGAGATAGTCTCTTTACGGCGGTAATCTGCCGGGAAAACCGCGGCGGGGTATGGGAGATATTCTTACGCGAAGAGAGCAAAGGCGACATCCGTCTTTCGGAATCGGGCAGCAGCCTGAAGTCAGTCTTCATTATCCTATCCACGCTGCGGCTGATGCCAGAAACTGAAAAGATAGCCTGGGACAAAGTAGTCCTTTGCGTCGAAGAGCCGGAGAATAACCTTCACCCCGCGCTTCTCAGGCGCTTATTAAATTTCCTTGCTGAGCGTAGAGAGGAACGTGGCTTTACCCTGATAATTGCCACCCATTCGCCGGCCGGCATCGATTGGTCAACCAAACGGAACGACAGCCAAATCATTCATGTTAAGCACGATGGCGTTTCCGCTTCGGCGCACGTGGCCATTGGCTACACTGGTAGCCGCGACATACTCGACGATCTGGATATCCGGGCGTCCGATATCCTTCAAGCGAATGGCGTTATCTGGGTCGAGGGGCCTTCGGATCGCATCTACCTGAACAAATGGATCGAGCTGTCCTCTAACAACAACACCCTGAAAGAAGGCGTCCACTATTCGATCATGTTCTACGGGGGAAAGCTACTTTCTCACCTGAATGCGATGGCTCCGCGCGAGGAAGCCAGCAAGCTAATCTCGCTGCTCTCCCTCAATCGCAATGCCGCCCTGTTAATGGACAGTGATAGACACCTCGGAAAGCCGGCTAGAGATGGGAAGCCAGCCCGCAAGCCTCGCATGAACTTAAACGAAACCAAGACCCGATTGAAGAGTGAGCTTTTGGGTATGGGCGGGTATGTTTGGGTCACGGACGGCCGGGAGGTCGAAAACTACATCTCTCCGCCTCTGCTAGCGCGACTGGCCAGCAACGCAGCCGTGGGCCAGTATGAGTCGGTATTGGAGTCGCCGGAGCTGGGCGAATTTAACGGAGACAAGATAGCACTAGCGCATCGCGTGGCGGAGCTTGCTACGAGTGAAGACTTGAGCGGGCACCTTGATTTGGCGCCAATGCTGGCCGGCCTCTGTGATGCGATCAGGAGTTGGAACGGCCCAAGATAACGGCACAACGAATTTGGCGTCACAAATTGAGGCCCGATACAAGGGCGAGCGCAATAATTGAAAACGCTTATCTTCTTGATCCCGTTGGCAGTCGGGATGAGATGGTGCCCAGAAGAGGACTCGAACCTCCACTCCTTGCGGAACACGGACCTGAACCGTGCGCGTCTACCAATTCCGCCATCTGGGCTGGTGGGCGCTCATGTAAGCGGGCAAACGATATGTGTCAACGCGCTTTTTTCGTCGGCACTGGCGCTGCCCGTCATTGCCCTTCCTGCGACGCCAGCGATTGGCGAAACCGGCGGCGGGAGCTTCCCTCTCCCCGTCACTATACGGGGAGAGGATGCCGGCAGGCAGGTGAGGGGCGGCGCCGACGCTGATCGGGTGGGGTTCCGGCTCCACTTGGAGCACGGAGGAGTTAGTCGCCGAAGCCGGAGTTGCCCCTCATCCGCCCTTCGGGCACCTTCTCCCCGTATAGTGACGGGGAGAAGGAAGCTGCGCCTCACCCCTCCAGCACTTCTTTCTTCGCCACGGTGGAATCCGCGTTGAGCTTGTAGATCACCGGCACGCCGGTGCCGAGCTCGAGCTTGACGATTTCCTCGCCCGACTTGCCGTCCAGCGCCATGATCAGCGCGCGCAGCGAATTGCCGTGCGCGGCGACCAGCACGGTCTCGCCGCGCAGCACATGCGGCTGCACCTCGTGCAGGTAATAGGGCCACACGCGCGCGCCGGTGTCCTTCAGGCTTTCGCCGCCGGGCGGCGCGATGTCGTAGGAGCGGCGCCAGATATGCACCTGCTCCTCGCCCCATTTCTTGCGCGCGTCATCCTTGTTGAGGCCGGAGAGGTCGCCATAGTCGCGCTCATTGAGCGCCTGGTCGCGGATGGTCTTCAGATCGCCCTGGCCGACCACGTCGAGGATGAGCTGGCAGGTCTTCTGCGCCCGCTGCAGCGCCGAGGTGTAGGCGATGTCGAATTTCAGGCCGCGCGCCTTGAGCTTTTCGCCGGCGGCCAACGCCTCGGCGGTGCCCTGCTCGGTCAGGCCGACATCACGCCAGCCGGTGAACAGGTTCTTCAGGTTCCATTCGCTCTGGCCGTGGCGCACGAGCACGAGAGTTCCCGACATGTTTGCTCCTTTGGAATTTTACGGAAGAGACGCCTCAGCTCAGGCCGAGCACGTCTCGCATTGAATAAAGTCCGGGCTTCTTGCCGCGCGCCCAGAGCGCCGCCTTGACCGCGCCGCGGGCGAAGATCGCCCGGTCCTCGGCATGGTGGGACAGTGTGATGCGCTCGCCGGTGCCGGCAAGGATCACGCTGTGGTCGCCGACCACGGAGCCGCCGCGCAGCGCGGCGAAGCCGATCGAGCCTGCCTTGCGCACGCCGGTATGGCCGTCGCGCACCCGCACGCTGTTGCCGGCGAGATCGATGCCGCGCCCTTTGGCCGCCGCCTCGCCGAGCAGCAGCGCCGTCCCGGACGGCGCGTCGACCTTGTGCCGGTGATGCATTTCCAGGATCTCGATGTCGAAATCCTCCGGGTCGAGCGCCTTCGCGGCCTGCTCGACCAGCACCGCCAGAAGATTGACGCCGAGGCTCATATTGCCGGATTTGACGATCGTCGCATGCCGCGCGGCGGCGGCGATGCTGGCATTGTCGTCGGCCGAGCAGCCGGTGGTGCCGATGACATGGACGATGCGCGCCTGCGCGGCATAGCCGGCGAATTCGACGCTTGCCGCCGGCGCGGTGAAATCGAGCACGCCGTCGGCCTTGGCGAAGGCCGGCAGCGGATCGTCGACGATCGGCACTTTGATGATGCCGATGCCGGCAAGCTCGCCGGCGTCCTTGCCGAGATGGGGGGAATCCGGCCGCTCGATCGCGGCGGCGACGCGCGCGCCGGGCATGCTGTGGATGGCGCGGATCAGCGTCTGGCCCATGCGGCCGGCGGCGCCCACCACGACCAGGCCCATATCGCCGGCTTCACTCATGCGCTTCTCCTGACGGTTTTCCTGGCGCGGCTGCGCGGCGCCGGAGTTTGGCCCGAAGTCTGGCTTGCCTTGGCGTCGTCGACAAGCCCCAGGCCTTTCTTGCCCTGGATTCGATGGAAACGGGCATAGATGCCGTGCGGGTCGGCCATCAGCGTCGCATGCGTGCCTTCCTCGACCAACCTGCCCTCTTCCAGCACGATGATATGGTCGGCATTGACCACCGTCGAAAGCCGGTGCGCGATCACGATCGTCGTGCGGCCTTCCATGACATGGGTCAGCGCCTCCTGAACGCGCGCTTCCGCCTCGTTGTCGAGCGCCGAGGTCGCCTCGTCGAGCAGGAGGATCGGCGCCTGGCGCACGATGGCGCGCGCGATCGAAACGCGCTGGCGCTGGCCGCCGGACAGCGTCGAGCCGCCCTCGCCGACCGGCGTGTCGTAGCCTTGCGGCTGCTGGCGGATGAACTCGTCGGCCGCCGCCAGTTTCGCCGCCTGCTCGATCTCGGCATCGGTGGCCGACAGCCGGCCGAAGCGGATGTTGTCGCGGATCGTACCGTCGAACAGATAGGGCGCCTGCGCCACATAGGCGATCGATTGGCGCAGCGAATGCTTGGTCACCTTGGCGATGTCCTGACCGTCGACCTCGATCGAGCCCTTGTCGACGTCGTAGAAGCGCTGCAGCAGCGCCACAAGCGTCGACTTGCCGGCGCCCGAAGCGCCGACGATGGCCGTCACCTTGCCGGCCGCGGCGGTGAAGCTCAGGTCCCGCAGCACCGGGGTGTAGGCGTTGTAGCCGAAGGTCACATTGTAGAAGCGCACCTCGCCGGTGGTGACCTTCGCCTCGACCGCATCGGGCGCGTCGCCCTGCTTCGGCTCGAGGTCGAGCAGCTCGTAGATCATGCGCGCATTGACCAGGGCGCGTTCCATGCCGACCTGCGTGCGCGCCAGGCGCCGCGCCGGGTCGTAGGCCAGGATCAGCGCGGTGATGAAGGAAAACACCGCGCCCGGCGGCTGCCCGAGCACCAGCGCCCGATAGCCGGAATAGGCAAGAACGGCGGTGATGGCGAGGCCGCCCAGGATCTCGGAAATCGGCGACAGCCGCTCCGCGACGCGGGCGATCTTGTTGTTACGCTGCTCGGCCGTGTCAGCCATGATGCCGATGCGGCGCGCCAGCTCGTCCTCCAGGGTGAAGGCCTTGACGATGGCGATGCCTTGCGTGGCCTCCTGCACGGACCCGTTCAGCCGCGAGTTGATCAGCACGGATTCCCGGTTGATCTTGCGCAGGCGGCGGGTGATGTACACGACGGCCCAGATCAGCGGCGGCCCGATCAGCAGCGAGCTCAGCGACAGCACCGGATCCTGGTAGATCATCACGCCGACGAGGGCGACGAGCGAGACCGCGTCGCGGCTGATGGAGGTCAGCGTCAGCGACAGGAGATCGCGGATGCCGCCGACATTCTCATTCACCTGAGCCGCCAGCCGGCCGGAACGGGTCTCGTTGAAGAAGTTGACGCCGAGCTTCATCAGATGGTCGAAGCTGCGCTTCTGGTAGCGGGCGACCAGATTGTTGCCGATCCTGGCCAGCGCCACCGCCTGGCCATAGCCGGCGAAGCCGCGCAGCACGGAGGCGCCCATGAAACCGGCGCAGATCCAGACGATCATGTCGCTGCGCCGGTCGTAGAAGATCTGGTTGATCATCGGCGCCATGATCCACGCCGTGAAGGCGGTGGTGCCCGAAACAATCAGCAGGCAGGCGACGGCAACGACATAGGTCCAGCGATATTCCTTGCCGTTTTCGGCCAGGATGCGGCGCAGCACCGCGCTGACCTCGGTGGGCTGGACTTTCAGTTTGAGGGAAGTTTGAACGGTCAAATCAGGGGCGCTTCGTGGTTTTCCGCGTGTAGGATGGGCCGCATTTCGGCATCCTCTTAGAGCAATTCCAAGAAAAGTGTGAGCGGTTTTCCGTCCGGAATTGCGTCAAAACAAAGGGATAGCCCCGGCTACGGCTTGCCTATGGCGAAACTTCGTCGCGGCGGCCGATCGCCGGCCCGAAACCTTGCGCGATCAGCCCCGCCAGTGCCGCCCCGCCGTGTTGACGCCGAACAGCGAAGGCGTCCTGGCGTAGGCGGCAAGCCCAAGCAGCGCCGCCAGCGGATGGGTGATGACATAGACCGGCATTTCGCGCATCAGCGCGCTGTGCGGCGCCTTGTCCTCGAAGGCGGCGCGGAAATTGCCTTCCTTCAGCGCCGGCACGATCTTCTGCGCGATGCCGCCGGTCAGGAACACACCGCCCCGGCCCATGAACACCAGCGCCAGGTCGCCCGCGGTGCGGCCGAGGCAGGTGACGAACAGTTCCAGCGCCTCTTCGGCCACCGGGTCGGATTTCGCAAGCGCCGCCGCGGTGATCTCGGCCGGCGTGGTGAAGGGCGCCGGCTTGGCATCGGCCTTGGCCACGGCGCGATAGACATTGACCAGCCCGCGCCCGCACAGGATCTGCTCGCCGGAGATGCGGCCTTCCAGCTTGTCGATATGCGGGAACACCTGGAAGTCGCGCGGCGTGCGCGGGCCGATATCCATATGCCCGCCCTCGCCCGGCACCGGGATCCAGTGGTCGAGCGCGTAGATCAGCCCGGCGACGCCCAGCCCGGTTCCTGGGCCGAGCACGACGCGGCTCGCATTGGGTTCCGGCGTGCCGCCGCCGATCTTTTCCATATGCTCTTCGCCGAGCGCCACGACGGCCAGCGCCTGCGCCTCGAAGTCGTTGAGCACGACCACCTCGCTCAGGCCCAGATTGGCGATCATCTGCCGGGGTTTCACGACCCAGGGGCAGTTGGTGAGGGGAATCTCGTCGCCGTCGACCGGCCCGGCGATCGCCAGCACCGCCGAGTTCGGCTGGATGGACGAGCGGTCGAGCACCGCCGCCTGGATCGCGTCGTCGATGGTCTTGAAATTCGCCGTCTGGACGATCTGCGGCTCGGTCGCTTCGGAATTGGCGTCGAGAACGATCGAGAAGCGCGCATTGGTGCCGCCAATGTCGCCGATCAGGACCGGGAATCTCAGTCCCTTCTCGTCTTCTCCTGCCATGCTCGTGATCGTCCTCGTTGCGGCGCCACTGCGCCGTTTCAATCGATTGACTAGCGCATGACCCCGGAAAGGGGAAGCCCGCTTCGGCGTCAGTTTCCCGGTCTGGGCCTTGGCAGCGGAATGCCGATCTTGGGCGTCGGCGCGAAAGCGCTTGCGGCCGCCGGCATCGCGGCATTGCCGCTGGAGATCGTCTCCGCCGGCTCGGTCGGCTGCGGTTCGGCCACGGCGACCGCGGCGGTGCTGCCGCCCTGATAGGTCACGGCCGCCAGCGACGGCGCATCCGTCGCGGCGAGCACCGCCTGGCACTCCTTCGGCAGATTGGCCATCGTCATCAGATCGCGCGCCTTGGGCGCATCGGGGTTCTTGTTGGGCCGCCACGGCTCCTCGGTGAACCACCAGGCCAGCGGCTTGCCGCAGCCGTCATCCGCGGGCGTCGCCTCCTGCCCCTTGCAACCGGGCGAGCCCGGCTGGCAGCCGATGCGCATATGGAAGTGATAGTCATGGCCCCAGAACGGCCGGATCTTGCGCAGCCAGGACCGGTCGCCGGTGACGGTGTCGCAAAGCTCCTTCTTGATGCCGGGATTGACCAGGATGCGCTCGACTTCCGGATAGCTCGCGGCGCGCTTGAGCAGCCTTGTGTGCGCCGGCGTCCACAGCGCGTCCTTCACCAGATGCGTCTTCTCGTCGACCATCAGCGTGGCGCTCATCGATTCGCGCTGGGCGATGGTCAGCGGCCGCTTCGGCATCGGCGTCAGCCAGATGTCGGCGTCGAGCCCGATCTGGTGCGAGGCATGGCCGGTCATCATCGGTCCACCGCGCGGCTGCGAGACGTCGCCGACCAGAAGTCCTGGCCAACCATCGGCTGCCGCGTCGCGCGAGAGCTTCTCGATCAGCGCGATCATGGCCGGATGGCCCCAGCGGCGGTTGCGCGAGGGGCGCATCACTTGCCAGGTCGGGCCTTCCATCGGCAGGGCGACCCCGCCGGCAAAGCAGCCCTTGGAGTAGAAGCCGAAGGATTGCGCGGGGACCACCGCCGGCAGTTTCTTGGCGCCGAACAGGTCCTTGGCGCGCGGTTCGGCCGAAATCGCCGCCGCGACCAGCGCTGCCAAGGTCACCAGCGCCAGTGCGGCGGTCAGGAACGGCTTCCTATCGGGCAGCGATCGCAAATTCATCAGGCCGGATCCCTCTCCAGTCTATCCGTTTGCGGCACGGTCAGAAACGAATCATACCACGCCGCGCGTCCCGCATCGATCTTCAGCGCCTCATCGGGCTGCGCGGCGCCCCGTCCCGCCAGTTGCCCTCGGCCCACATTCGCTCCAGCGCCACCCGGTAGTTCGGGAACCGGAAGCGATAGCCGGCCGCCTTGATCGCCTTGTTGGCGACACGCTTGTTCTCGCCATAGAAAGACCGCGCCATGGGCGAAAGTTGGGCGGTCTCGAAGGGAATTTCCGGCGGCGGCTGGACGCCCATGAGCCGGGCGGCGTAGGCCACGACATCCTGCGGCGGCGCCGGCTCGTCGTCGGTGACGTTGAAGATGCCGCCGAGATTGTTTTCGGCGAGCAGCCACAGCGCGCCGGCGACGTCGTCGCAATGGATGCGGTTGAACACCTGCCCCGGCTTGACCAGCCGCCGCGCCGTGCCCTCCTCGAGATTGGCCAGCGCATTGCGACCGGGCCCGTAAATGCCCGAAAGTCGCAGGATTGCCACCGGCTTGCCGATCTCGCGGCCAAGCCTCAGCCAGTCCTGTTCAGCCGCGACCCGCATCACCGAGCGCTTCGACACCGGCCGGCAGTCGCTCGCCTCATCCACCCAGGCGCCGCCATGATCGCCATAGACGCCGACGGTCGACAAATAGCCGATCCACTCCAGCGCCGGCATCTCTTGCCGCAGCGCATCGCCGACGACGTTCAGAACCGGGTCGCCGGCATCGTCGGGAGCGACCGAGACGATGAGATGCGTGGTTTTGACGAGTGCGTCGCCGAGCTCGGGCGACAGCGCGCCGTCGAATTGCAGCGGCTCGATACCGGCCGATCGCAGCGCCTCGAACTTTTCCGGTACCCGGGTCGTGCCGAAAATTGGCGCATGTTGGGTGTTGGCCCGCGCGAAAGCCTTGCCGGAATAGCCGGCGCCGAAGATGAAGAAGCGTCTTTCGCTCATCGATGAACCTCTGCGGATGCCAAGCCCGCCAGCCATTCGTGCCGGGCCGCCGCATCGGGCTCGGTCTTCAACGCGGTGGCGGCAAGCTCGCCAAATTCGCGGTCGGACAGCAGTCGCGACAGGGCCCAGATTGCCGCACCCCGCACCAGCGGCGAGGCGTCGCCGAGCAGACCTTGCACGATGGGCGTCAGCGATGCGTCGCCCGAATTGCCGGCGGCGATCAGCACGTTGCGCACAAAACGGTCGCGGCCGATGCGCTTGACCGGCGAGCCCGAAAAGAACGCGCGGAACGCCGCATCGTCGAGCGCGAGCAGGTCCGAAAGCTTAGGTTCGAGCAGATCGTTACGCGCGGCAAGCTTCGCCTCCGAGGCCGCGCTGGCGAATTTGTTCCACGGGCAGGCCGCCAGGCAGTCGTCGCAGCCATAGATGCGGTTGCCGATCTTGTCGCGGAATTCGCGCGGGATCGGCCCCTTGTTCTCGATGGTGAGGTAGGAGATGCAGCGCCGCGCGTCGAGCCGGTAGGGCGCGGGAAAAGCGTTGGTCGGGCAGGCGTCGAGGCAGGCGCGGCAGGAGCCGCAATGGTCGATCTCGGCCTGGTCCGGCTCAAGCTCGGCCGTGGTGAAGATCGTGCCGAGGAACAGCCACGAGCCATGCGCGCGGCTGACCAGGTTGGTGTGCTTGCCCTGCCAGCCGAGCCCGGCGGCTTCCGCCAGCGGCTTCTCCATTACCGGCGCGGTGTCGACGAACACCTTCACGCCGCCGCCCGCCTTGGCCACGATCTTGCCGGCGATCTCCTTCAGCCGGCCCTTCATCACGGCGTGATAGTCGCGGTTTTGCGCATAGACCGAGATCGCGCCAACATCGCGCTTTGCTTGCAATCCGCGCGGATCGCGGTCGGGGCCGTAATTCATCGCCAGCACGATGATCGAGCGCACTTCCGGCCACAGCGTCGAGGGCTCGGCGCGGCGTTGAAGCGTCTCGGCGATCCAGTCCATCGAGCCGTGGAAGCCGTCGGCGACGAATTCGGCTAAGCGTGCGGGCGCCAGCGGGATCGCGTCCGGCCGGGTCACGGCGACCGCCTCGAAGCCGGCGCGGCGCGCCTCCGCCTCGATCAGCGCGCGTAAGGTTTCAGAAGTCGAGGTCCGCATAATGCGATACCGGCGACAGGCCGCGCACCCGGTCGGAGAGCAGCGGCCGGAACGACGGCCGCGATTTCACCCGCGTGTACCATTCGCGCGCGGCGCTGTGTTCGCGCCAGTCGATCTCGCCCAGATAGTCCAGCACCGACAGCGTCGCCGCCGCCGCGAGGTCGGCATAGGTCACCTTGTTGCCGGCCAGCCAATGGCGCGTGCCGGCCAGCCAATTGGTGTATTTCATGTGCTGGCGGATGTTGGCGCGCGCCGCCCGGATCGCCGCCGAGTCCGGCGAGCCGCCGCCGGCGGTTTCCGGCATCACCGGCTTCAGCACGCGCTCGCGCACCAGATGGCGGGTGACCTCGCTTTCGGCCTTCGCCAAATACCAGTCGGTGAGCCGACGGATTTCGGCCCGCTGCATCGGGTCCTCGGCGAACAGCCTTTTGTCGCGTTTCAAGACCCCGCGCGTCTCGTCAAGATATTCGGCGATCACCATGGCGCCGACGATCGGCACGTCGCCTTCGGCGAGCAGGATCGGCAGCGTCCCGGCCGGGTTCAGCGCCAGGAACTCCTTGCGCCGCGTCCACGGCTTTTCCTCAATCAGCGCCAGCTCCTCGCCATACTCGCCGAAGGCGAGGCGGACGAACCGGCAGGTGGCGAACATGGGATGATGGAAAAGCGTCAGCATGGTTCCGCGATGATAGGGCGCACTGGCAAATCGCTAACGGCGACGGTAAGTCTTGGCCGCCCGATTCCAGGGACTGTCATGGTGTTGCGACCTATAGGGGCACTTCCGCCCCATGACAAGCAAACCCTTCCCTTAGCCGTCATCCAAAAGCAGAGGTTGCCATGGAAAGCCAGACCATCGTCGAAGCGCTGCTGCTTGGGCTGCTCGAGGGCCTGACCGAGTTCATCCCGGTGTCTTCGACCGGCCACATCCTGCTTGCCGGCCATTTCCTCGGCTTCCATTCCACCGGCAAGGCCTTCGAGATCCTGATCCAGCTTGGCGCCATCCTGGCCATTTTGAGTGTCTATTTCGGCAAGCTCTGGCAGATGCTGGTCAAGCTGCCCAGCGACCCGCAAATAAGGCATTTCGTCATCGGCATCCTGGTTGCCTTCCTGCCGGCGGCGGTGATCGGCGCGGTGGGTCACGACTTTATCAAAAACTATCTGTTCGAATCGCCAAAACTGATCTGCAGCATGCTGATCATTGGCGGCGTGGTGCTGCTCGTCGTCGACCGCATCAACTTCAAGCCGCGCTTCCACGACGTCGAGCGCTTCCCGTTGAGCGTCTATCTCAAGATCGGCCTGTTCCAGTGCCTGTCGCTGATCCCCGGCACCTCGCGCTCCGGCTCGACCATCGTCGGCGCGCTGCTGATGGGCGTCGACAAGCGCGCGGCGGCGGAATTTTCCTTCTTCCTCGCCATGCCCACCATGGTCGGCGCCTTCGCCTTCGACCTCTACAAGAACCGCAACGTGCTGACCGCGGCCGACCTGCCGATCATTTCCGTCGGCTTCATTGCCGCCTTCGTCGCCGCGCTGATCGTCGTGCGCTTCCTGCTCGATTACGTCTCGCGCAACGGCTACGCGCTATTCGGCTGGTGGCGGCTTGCGGTCGGGGTAGCGGGGCTGGCGGCGCTGATGGTTTGGGGGTGAGGCTTACCCTCCCCCTCGTGGGCAGGGTTATCGCATATGGGTTCATCGGCGAATGCCAACACAACGCCGTCATCCTCGGGCTTGCAGGTTATCCGAACACCCAAGAGCCATATGCGATGGCCCTGGCCAATAGGGCGATCGAAGGCCTATCCGCGACCGTCCTTTTGCGCTTCCGCTGCCGTTACCCGGCGACACTTTTCCAACAAAGCGCTCTTCGTTGGAAGGATTTAACTCTACAAACCTTATAGAATTAACGGACGATAGAGAGGCAATCCAGTTTTCAGGGGTTTATGGAGCCTTTCAATGTCAATCCTTTCACGACGCATTCTGTTGCTTTCGTCGGCCGCCGCTGTTGCCGGCGCCGCCCTGCTCGGTCCGGCCAGCGCCGAGGATCTCAAGATCACCATCGGCTACCAGACAGTGGTCGAGCCTTCGAAAGTGCCGCAGGCCGACGGTGCCTATGAGAAGACGACCAAGGCCACGATCGACTGGCGCAAGTTCGATTCCGGCGCCGACGTCATCGCCGCGATCGCCTCCGGCTCGGTCGATATCGGCTATGTCGGCTCGAGCCCGCTGGCCGCGGCTGCCAGCCGCGAATTGCCGATCCAGACCATCTTCGTCGTCGGGCTGATCGGTCCGTCGGAGGCTCTGGTCGCCCGCAACGGCGCCGGCATCGAGAAGGTCGCCGACCTTGCCGGCAAGAAGGTCGCCGTGCCGTTCGTCTCGACCACGCATTACAGCCTGCTCGCGGCGCTAAAGCATGAGAATGTCGATCCGAAGTCGGTACAGATCCTCAATCTGAGGCCGCCGGAGATCGCCGCCGCCTTCGCGCGCGGCGACATCGACGCGGCTTATGTCTGGGACCCGGCGCTCGGCCAGGTGAAGAACACCGGCAAGGTGGTGCTGGACTCCTCCCAGGTGGCCGCCTGGGGAGCGCCAACCTTCGACGCCTGGATCGTGCGCATCGATTTTGCCGAAAAGCACCCCGAGGCCGTGCGCGACTTCGTCAAGGTGACCGGCGAGGCCTATGCCAAGTTCCTCGCCAAGCCGGAGGCCTGGTCGGTGTCATCGCCGGAAGCCGGCAAGATCGCCAAGCTCACCGCCGCCAAGCTGGAAGAGGTGCCGGAGCTGCTCAAGGGCTATGTCTTCCCGTCGCTCGAAGAGCAGGCTTCGGACAAGTTCCTCGGCGGCGCGACCGTCAAGGCCGTCGCGGCAACGTCCGCCTTCCTTAAGGAGCAGGGCAAGGTGGATGCCGTGCTGCCCGACTATTCGAAATATGTGACGGCGAAATATGCCAGCGAGGCGCTCGCCTCGAACTGAGCTTTCTCCATGCAATTCCCGGGAGGATGACCGCCTTTCCGGGGATTGTCCGGAAGCGCGGCCTCCTTCCCTGGCCTTGCGCTTGCCTGTCCCGGAGCCGCTTACGAGGCGCGGCTTCGGGGCAGGCCCGTTAATGCAGTGAGGCTAAACCCCGATGGCGCATCTCATCCTCGACAAGGTCAGCGTCCATTATGATGGCCAGCCGGCCCCGGCCGTCGAGCGTGTTTCGCTCGACATCGGCAGAAGCGATTCGGGCAGGGGCGATTTCGTGGTGCTGGTCGGCCGTTCCGGCTGCGGCAAGACCTCGCTGCTCAATGTCGCCGCCGGCCTGGTCGAGCCCGCGGGGGGACTCGCCACGGTGGGCGGCAAGCCAATCACCGGGCCCGGATCCGATCGCGCCGTGGTGTTCCAGAACGACGCTCTGTTCCCCTGGCTGACGGCGCGGGAAAATGTCGCCTTCGCGCTCAGGCTGCGTGGCGTATCCGCCGACAAAAGGGCGCGTCGCGCCGACGAGCTGCTGTCGCTGGTCAAGCTCGGTGATGCCGGCGACAAGCGCATCTGGGAGCTTTCCGGCGGCATGCGCCAACGCGTCGGCCTTGCCCGGGCTTTGGCCGCCGAACCCCAATTCCTTCTGCTCGACGAGCCGCTCGGCGCGCTCGACGCGCTGACGCGTGAGCGCATGCAGACGACGCTGCTCGACCTGTGGGCAGCGGCCCAAGTCGGCGTGCTGATGGTGACGCACGGCATCGAGGAGGCGCTGGTGCTGGCGACCCGCATCGTCGTGCTGGCGCCCGGACCCGGCCATGTGGTGCGGACTTTCGAAACGAATTTCGGCCGCCGCTACGCAGCCGGCGAGCCGATCCGCGCGATCAAGGCGGACCCCGCCTTCGCCGCGGCCCGCGCCGAGCTCACCGATGCGATCTTCGAAGGAGAGGCGGCATGAGCGTTAGCACCTATAACGAACGTCCGGCCGCGAAATCCGGCGAGACCGACGGGTTTTCCGTGCTCTGGTCGCGGCCGCGGCCGAAACGGACGGTTTTTTCAGCCAGGCTGGTCAGCGCGATCACCATCCTGGCGCTGCTCGCCGCCTGGACGGCGGCGGCCTCGCTGCAGCTGGTATCGCCGGTCTTCCTACCCTCGCCCGCCGCGGTCTGGGCCAAGTTCGTCGTCGTCGCCCGCGACGGTTTCGTCGACGCGACGCTGCTCCAGCACACCCTCGCCTCGCTTTGGCGCGTATTCGCGGCGCTGATCGCGGCCATCCTCGTCGGCGTACCGGTCGGCCTCGCCATCGGCATCAGCCGAATCGGGCGCGGCGTGTTCGATCCGCTGCTCGAATTCCTGCGGCCGATCCCGCCGCTCGCCTATCTGCCGCTGATCATCATCTGGTTCGGCATCGGCGAGCCGTCGAAAATCCTGGTGATCGCCATCGCCATGCTGGCGCCGGTGGCGCTGTCGACCGCCGCCGGCGTGCGCGGCGTTTCGCGCGAGCGCGTCGACGCGGCGCGCTCGCTCGGCGCCACCCGCGCCCAGGTCATCCGCCATGTGATCCTGCCCAGCGCCCTGCCTTCGATCCTCACCGGCCTGCGCATCGCGCTCGGCGCCGGCTGGTCGACGCTGGTCGCAGCCGAGCTGGTCGCGGCGACGCGGGGGCTGGGCTTCATGATCCAGTCGGCGGCGCAATTCCTGGTCACCGACGTGGTGGTGATGGGCATACTGGTGATCGCGATCATCGCCTTTGCGCTCGAATTCGTCATCCGCCGGATCGAGCGGGTGCTGGTGCCCTGGGCGGGACGGGAATGAGCTCAAGCGAAGGAGAAGGACGATGACCCATTCCACCGCAGTGCTGTTCGCGCATGTCGGCACATGGCTGTTGCGCCTGCCGCCGAGCGACAAACAGCAGACGAACCGAAATCGCCGACGTCGGTGCTGCTTGCCGGCGACCGCGATCGCCTGCCGCCGCGCGACGAGAGCTTCTACTGGGCCTGGCAGTACTGGTCGCAATGATCGGACCGCGGGGCGCTCCTTGTTAGAGGCGGAGCGCTCTATGGTTTCGAAGCCGGTCGTAGAAAATGATTCCGATTTGCGTCGCGAACTCGTAAGATCATTTCTCTACTAGCTTTATAGACTTAACTAACATGACCTTATTCCAATCGGCCCGGCAATTCGGGACCAACGAAGGAGAGGGTCATGTTCAATCTGACGAGACGCGCATTCGGCGTCGGCCTGCTGGCAGCGGCGGGTTTTGCCGCATCCTTTGGGACGAAATCCCCCGCCGCCGCGCAGAACCCCAAGGCGTTCAACATCGGCTACCAGAAGACCGGCCTGCCGGTGATCGCCAGGCAGCAGCAGATCATCGAAAAAGCGCTTGCCGACAAGGGCGTGACGGTGAAGTGGGTCGAGTTCACCGCCGGCCCGCCGCTGGTGGAAGCCTTGAATGTCGGCGCCATCGATGTCGGCTGGACTGGCGACGCGCCGCCGATCTTCGGCCAGTCGGCCGGGGCCAACATCGTCTATGCGGCGGCGCTGCCCTCCAATGGCGAGGGCGAGGCGATCTTCGTCAAGCCGGCCTCGCCGATCCAGTCGCTGGCCGATCTCAAGGGCAAGCGTATCGGCGTCGGCAAGGGCACCAGCGCGCATAATCTCCTGGTCGCGGCGCTGGAGAAAGCCGGCGTCGCGTTCGACCAGGTCACGCCGGTCTATCTCAGCCCGGCGGATGCGGCCGCCGCTTTCGCCAGCGACCAGATCGACGCCTGGGCGGTGTGGGATCCCTTCTTCGCCATCGCCGAGACCCGTTACCAGCCGCGCGTGCTTGCCCGCTCGAGCGACGTGCTCAAGGTCAACACCTATTTCCTCGCCAACAAGGATTTCGCCAAGGCGCATCCGGATTTCGTCTCGACGACGATCGCCGCGCTCGGCGACGCGGCGAAATGGGCGGACCAGAACCGCGACAAGGTGGCCGAGGCGCTGCATGAGGTGACCGGCGTGCCGCTCGACGCGCAGACGATCGCCGCCAATCGCACCAAGTTCGGCATCTTCCCGATCACCGACGAGATCGTCGCCGGCCAGCAGGCGACCGCCGACCGCTTCTTCAAGCTCGGGCTGATCCCGAAAGCGGTGCGGATCTCCGACGCCGTCTGGACCGCGCCGGGCAACTGATTTTCGTCCACGGCGCCGGGCGGCGAACGCCGGCGCCATCGTATTTTTCTCCTGCTTCTCTCAGGGTTCAGCCATGACCACTTCAGCCAGCCCGCTCGATTTCTTCTGGTTCATCCCGACGCATGGCGACGGAACCTATCTCGGCACCGAGAAGCAACAGCGACCGCCCGAATTCGGCTACTTCAAGGAGATCGCGCAGGCGGTCGACCGGCTGGGATTCCCCGGCGTGCTTTTGCCCACCGGGCAGAATTGCGAGGATTCGTGGATCACCGCCACCGGACTCGCGACGGTGACCGAGAGGCTGAAATTCCTGGTCGCGCTCCGACCCGGCGTGACGCTGCCGACCTTCGCGGCGCGCCAGACCGCGGCGCTCGACCGGCTGAGCAACGGCCGCCTGCTGCTCAATGTCGTGGTTGGCGGCAACCCGACCGAGCTTGCCGGCGACGGCGTGTTCCTGCCGCATGACGAGCGCTATGCGCAGGCGCAGGAATTCCTCAATATCTGGCGCGGGCTGATCTCCGGCGAACGGGTGAATTTCGAAGGCAGATATTATCGCGTCGAGAATGGCCGCCTCGACCTGTTGCCGCTGCAGGAGCTGCCGCCGCTCTATTTCGGCGGCTCCTCCGAGGCCGGCCAGGAGCTCGCGGCCGACCTCGTCGACATGTATCTCACCTGGGGCGAGCCGCCGGCGCAGGTTGCCGCAAAGATCGCTTCGGCGCGCGAAAAAGCGGCGCGGCGCGGCCGCAAGCTGCGTTTCGGCATCAGGCTGCATTTCATCGTGCGCGAGACCGAGGACGAGGCCTGGCGCGCCGCCGAGCGGCTGATCAGCCATGTCACCGACGCGCAGATCGAGAATGCCCAGGCGCGTTTCCTCAAGGAGATGGATTCCGTCGGGCAGCGGCGCATGGCCGAGCTGCATGGCGGCCGGCGCGACCGGCTCGTCGTCTCGCCGAACCTCTGGGCCGGCGTCGGCCTGGTGCGCGGCGGCGCCGGCACGGCTTTGGTCGGCACGCCGGAACAGATCGTCGAGCGCATCGGCGAATACCAGGCGATCGGCATCGATACCATCATCGGCTCCGGCTACCCGCATCTCGAGGAGGCCTATCGCGTCGCCGAGCTTTTGTTCCCGCGGCTTGGGCTCGGCACGCAGCGGCAGCGGGCGCACAAGGACATCGCCAACGAGTTCTCCGTCGGCTTCCACGGCGCCAGCCGCCTGCAGGCGGCGTCATGAGCCTGGCCACGCGCCTTGCCCGCAACGGCGTGGCCGGCTGGCTCCTGCCGGCGGCAATCATCGTCGGCTGGGAAGGCGCGGCGCGCGCGGGCCTGATCCCGGCCAATGTGCTGCCGGCGCCGAGCGCGGTGGCCGAGGCCTTCTGGCGGCTGACCCTGTCAGGCGAGTTGATCCGCAACATCGGAGTCTCCACTTTGCGGGCGCTGTCGGGCTTCGCCATAGGCGGCTCGATCGGCTTCGCGCTCGGCCTCGCCAACGGATTGTCGGCGCTGAGCCGCGGCCTGACCGACACGACGCTGCAGATGATCCGCAACATCCCGCATCTGGCGCTGATCCCGCTGGTCATTCTGTGGTTCGGCATCGACGAGGAAGCAAAACTCTTCCTGGTGGCGCTGGGCGTGTTCTTCCCGATCTATGTCAACACGCTGCTCGGCATCCAGAGCGTCGATCCGCAGCTGGTCGAGATGGGCCGGGTCTACGGGCTCGACCGGCGCGCCTTGTTCTTCCGGGTGATCCTGCCCGGCGCGCTGCCCTCGATCTTTGTCGGCCTGCGCTATGCGCTGGGCATCATGTGGCTGACGCTGATCGTCGCCGAGACGATCTCGGCCAGTTCCGGCCTCGGCTACATGGCCATGCAGGCGCGCGAGTTCCTGCTGATCGACGTCGTGGTGCTGTCGATCCTGATCTACGCGCTGCTCGGCAAGCTCGCCGACAGCCTGGCCCGCCTGCTCGAGCGCCTGTCGCTCGGCTGGCACCCGGCCTTCAAGAAAGGGTGAGAACGAAGATGCCAGCCGCCATCCTCACCGCCGCACGTTCTCTCGTCGCCACGCCGGCGCAAGCCCGGACGATCGGCTCGGTCGGAGGCCACCGGGCCTTCGCCTTCAAGGAGGTAGGGAAACGCTTCGGCGACAAGATCGTGCTCGACGGCATCAGCCTCGACGTGCGGGCCGGACAATTCCTGGCCGTCATCGGCAAGAGCGGCTGCGGCAAGAGCACGCTGCTTCGGCTGCTCGCCGGGCTCGACCGCCCGACCAGCGGTTCGCTGACCTTTGGCGCCGCCGAGGAGGGTCACAGCCGCACGCGCTTCATGTTCCAGGAGCCGCGGCTGCTGCCCTGGGCAAGCGTGGTGAAGAATGTCGAGGTCGGACTGACCGGCATCGCCGGCGGTGCCGAGGCCAGGCAGCGGGCGCTTGCCATGCTGGACGAGGTCGGGCTCGCCGACCGCGCCGACGAGTGGCCCTCGGTACTGTCGGGCGGTCAGAAGCAGCGCGTGGCGCTTGCCCGCGCCCTGGTCGGCCAGCCGCAGATCCTGGCGCTGGATGAGCCGCTCGGCGCGCTGGACGCCCTGACCCGCATCGAGATGCAGCAGCTTCTGGAACGGATATGGCTCAACCAGAAGTTCACCGCCGTGCTGGTGACGCATGACGTCGGTGAAGCCGTCGCGCTCGCCGACCGCGTCGTGGTGATCGGCGCCGGCAGGATCGCCCTCGACCTCGACGTGCCTGTGGCCCGGCCGCGCCGGCACGGTTCGGCGGAGCTGGCCCATATCGAGGGCACCATCCTGGATCACCTGTTCAACCGGGGTTGAGCGCGGCGCCGGCCGCGATCGACTGCATTTCACCGTTTTACGGAGCGGCGATATGCGCTCAAACGCGCGATTGGCTCGCCCAGCGCAGTCCGACAATGCCGGCCAGCATGGTGACGAGGCCGATATAGAGCCATTGCGTCTGGCCGGTCATGAAGCTGCCGCCGACCAGGCCGAGCCCTTGCAGCGACCACAGCGCGCCGACGGCCAGCACAATCAGCGCCAGCACAAACCTGATCAATCGCATCGTCTGGACCCTCTCCGGAAGTCGATCCTGAACTCCACCAGGGACGCAACAAAAGACATCGAGGAATCGGAATAGTCCGGCTCCTCTGTACTTCCAATCTTGAGGACCGTTCTTGTCCGGAACGTCCCGGATAGCGGTCCGATATTCATCAAGAATACGCCTTTCCGGCTCCAAGAATATCATGACAAACTGTTTCGCGGCGACTCCAAACGTGTGCCACCGCCATGGAACCGCCAGAAGGCTGCCGCATTTCCCGCCTCATTCGGCACTTAGCGGGGCTATTCGATCAACGGAGCCACCCCCAAAGCATGAAGAGAACCAACCAGACCGCGCTTGTCGCGGTAACGATCGCGGCTGGCCTGATGGCTGGCGCCTCGTCCGCCTCCTCCGCCGCCGCGCAATGCGGCCGCGCTTCCTGGTATGCGCTGCATTCCAGAACCGCCTCAGGGGAACGCATGAACCCCTCGGCACTGACCGCCGCCCACCGCACGCTGCCTTTCGGCACCAAGCTCAGGGTCACCAACAAGAACAACGGCCGCAGCGTCGTCGTGCGCATCAACGATCGCGGTCCGTTCGTGAAGGGCCGCGTGCTCGACCTATCCCGCGGCGCCGCCAGCCAGCTGGGCTTCATCGGTTCGGGCCACACCGCCGTCTGCATGGCGCGCGCCTAGAGAGCTCCACCGTTTCGCCGGACCATGATCCAACGCAGCCCCACGGTTCCGGATCATGGCCGGTGTCCGGCGTGAGGGGCCGGACACAAATCCTTCACATTTCGGCACTGCACCGTGAGCCGGCTCGCCTGGCCAAGCCTGATTTCCAACAGGTTGAACCAAAGAAGCATTCGTCAGACAAAATGACGTATTGCATCGCAACAATATCTTGTTAACCTCGCCGGGAGACATTCAAGGCTCGGCGCTGTTCGTCGTCCTTCGGTCGTCGGACGGCAGCGGGGTTCTCTCGATGTTCTACCAGCTCTACGAAATGAACCATGCGGCGCTGCAGCCCGCGCGCTTGTACGCCGACGCGGTGCGGCTCTTCTACTCCAACCCGCTCAACCCGATCTCCCACACCCCCTTCGGCCGCTCGGTCGCGGCGACGGCCGAACTGTTCGAGCGCACCACACGCCGCTACGGCAAGCCGCAATTCGGCCTGGACAAGACCGTGGTCGACTGGAAGAGCGTCGACGTCACCGAAAAGACGGTCTGGTCGAAGCCGTTCTGCAATCTGGTGCGCTTCGAGCGCGCGCTGCCCGCGGGGCGAAAGCCTGACCCGAAGCTTTTGATCGTGGCGCCGATGTCGGGCCACTACGCGACACTGCTGCGCGGCACGGTCGAGGCGATGCTTCCGCACGCCGACGTCCACATCACCGACTGGGTCGACGCCCGCATGGTGCCGGTGGCGCAAGGCAGCTTCGATCTCGACGACTATATCGACTACGTCATCGAGATGTTCCATGCGCTCGGCCCCGACACCCATGTGATGGCCGTCTGCCAGCCTTCGGTGCCGGTGCTGGCGGCGGTGGCGCTGATGGACAGGCGCGGCGATCCCTTCGTGCCCTCAACCATGACGCTGATGGGCGGGCCGGTCGACACGCGCCGCAACCCCACCGCGGTCAATCTTCTGGCCAAGGAAAAGGGCATCGACTGGTTCCGCGACAATGTCATCATGCAGGCGCCCTGGCCCGTGCCGGGCTTCGGGCGCGTGGTCTATCCAGGCTTCCTGCAGCTCTCCGGCTTCATGAGCATGAATCTCGACCGCCACATCATCGCCCACAAGGACTTCTTCATGCACCTTGTGAAGCATGACGGCGACAGCGCCGAAAAGCACCGCGACTTCTATGACGAATATCTGGCGGTGATGGACCTGACGGCGGAATTCTATCTGCAGACGGTCGACACCGTGTTCGTGCGCCACGCCCTGCCGAAGGGCGAGATGACGCATCGCGGCGAGACGGTCGACTGCACAGCGATCCGCAACGTCGCGCTGCTCACCATCGAGGGCGAGAACGACGACATTTCCGGGCTCGGCCAGACCCAGGCCGCGCATGATCTGTGCGTCAACATTCCCGCCGACAGGCATGTCCATTACGTGCAGCCGGCCGTCGGCCATTACGGCGTCTTCAACGGCTCGCGCTTCCGCTCCGAGATCGTGCCGCGCATTGCCGACTTCATTTCCAGCTATGGCCGCCAGCAGCGTGTGGCGACGAGACCCAAACTGGTCCGTTCCGCGAAAAGCTGAACGCCGCGGACCGCGCCAGAGCGAACTTCCGTTCCGCCGCGAGACGGCGGCCGCTGGTGTTGCGCCAGCGCCTCTGTTGCGAAAGTGCCGCTACGGGATCGTCCAGGTAACCATGCCGTCAAACTGGCCGCGGTCCCTAATTGACACGGACTGTAAATCGCCTTTAACGTTTCGTTAATAAAGAACAGGGCGGCGGGGGCAATGACTTCCTCAGCGATGACGCGGATTCTGCGTTTGTGTTCAGTCGCAGGGCTGGCGATTTCGGCTCACTGGGCGGTGCCCGCCTGGGCGGCGGGCGCAATGACCACGGGCGGCCTGACCTCGCAGCCGATCGGGCACTATGATTTCTGCAAAGCCCGTCCGAACGAATGCAACATCCATCCGACCGATCTCGAGCCGGCCAGGATGACGGACGTCCTTTGGCGCAAGCTGGTCAGCGTCAGCGCCAAGGTCAACGCCGCCGTGAAGCCGTTGAGCGATCTCGATCACTACGGCAAGGATGAAGTCTGGGGCTATCCGGATGACGGCTATGGCGACTGCGAGGACTATGTGCTGGAAAAGCGCCGCCAACTTTATCGCATGGGCATGTCGTTCGCCGATCTCCTGATCACCGTCGTGCGCAAGCCTGATGGCGAAGGCCATTCGGTGCTGACGGTGCGCACTGACAAGGGCGACTACGTGCTCGACAATCTGACCGACAAGGTCAAAGCCTGGGACGCGACCGGCTACCGCTTCCTCAAGCGCCAAGCGATCGACAACACCGGACGCTGGGTCTCGATCCGCGACGGCCAGGCGGTGCTGGTCGGTTCGGTGCAGTAGGCGCAGCTGGGCGCACCAACCCTCGGTTTCGTCATTCCAGGGCGGAGCAACGGCCCTCCGAAAAAATCGCACGACTCCATGAACCATTCCCATTCGGCCGGCGACACACAGCCGTGAATGGCAAATGCAACCATGGAGAACTCTAATGACTTCTTTCCTGCGCAACACCCTTCTTGCCGCCGTCGCGGTATCGGCCCTGACCGAATCGGCCCTGGCGGACCAGACCTACAAAAGCTGCGCCGCGACCAACCTCAATGACCTGTGGAGCGGCCGCTGCTGCAGCGTCGGTTCCGCGAACTGCCCGGGCGGCGGCAATGGCCGTGACCATCAGGGTCATGAAGGCAAGGGCGGACGGGGCAGCACCAACGGCGCCGGCAAGCCCTGATCTCAAGAGATGGAGTCGAACCACGCGCCAGCGGACAATCGCGATCCGCTGGCGCCTGACGCCAGGATTATAGAGGCCGACCGAGTGCCGTGCGTATCGATGCGCTGAGGCGGCGCAGCTGCTCCTCATCCAGCCTTTCGATGCTTTCGGCCAAAAGATTGGTCAGTTCGGTGGCCGCCGGCGACAGCCCGGACGTGTCGATCCTGACCCTCGGGTGCGAGCTCTCGGCAAGGCGGGCGAGGTCCTCGGCATCGTCCCAGATGATGTTGAAATAGCCGATGATCTTCTGGATCAGCGTCCAGGTCGGCGCGCCGCGGCGGCCGTGCTCGAGCGCCGACAGATAGGCGGCGCTGACGCCGATCGCCTCGGCCATCGCCTTCTGGCTGACGCCGCGCTCGGCGCGCAGCGCCCTGAGCTTTTCGCCGAACGGAGTCATTTCGACCTGCTCATCGCCGGACCCCTCATTGCCGGGCCGCTCATTGCCGAGTCCCTCATGGGCGCGTCCGCCGCAGCCGCACATAGAGCGCGCCGGAGCCGCCATGGTTGCGGGCGGCGTGATCGTGACTGGAGACGAGATGGCGGAAAGCCGGCGTCGACAGCCAGGCCGGCACGGCGCGGCGCAGGATGCCGTCGCCGCCGGAGGACGAACCCTTGCCGGTGATGATCAGAACGTAGCGGATGCCGCCGGCATGCGCCCGATGCAGGAAGGCGAGCAGCAGCGAATAGGCCTCGTCCTGCGTCATGCCGTGCAGGTCGACGCGGCCTTCGATCGGCAGCCGGCCTTTCTTCAGCTTGTGTAGCGTCTGGTCATCGAGCGAATGCGAGACATGCGGCGTCTTCGGTTTCGCGGCAACGGCCGGGACACCGTTGACCGGAGCGGCGGTCGGCGTCGGCTTGGGCTCGATTATTTCGGGAATCTCTACCGCGGTCTTGCCTTTCAAGGGTCGGGCCGAACGCGCCACCAGATTCCACAGGATGCGGTCGTCGTCGCTGAGATGATCGTCGCGGCGGCTCACCGGGTCGCTCCATTCAGAAGCGCGCGGGGCACCAGCGCGTAGAAGTCCGCGGCATTGCGGACCACGCCGGCGATCTCGCCGGCGGCGTGGCCGGAGCCGGCGAAGAGGTCGCCGCGCGCGGGTCCGGTGATGGCCGAGCCGGTGTCCTGCGCGATCATCAGCCGCCGGAACGGTTTTCCGTCGAAGGCGGTGAGCGTCGGCGCGTCGATATAGAAGGGCGTGCCGAAGGTATGCAGCAGCCGGTCGACCGCGACGGAGCGCCCCGGCGTCAGCGGCACCTTGGCGGCGGCGACGGGCCCAAGCGCCGCATCGTCGACCGCGGCCTCGCGGAAGAAGATGTAGGAGCGGTTTTGCCAGAGGATTTCGTCGATCCGCTCCGGATGCGCCTTGAACCAGGCGCGGATCGACTGCATCGTCACCTTTTCCAGCGGGATCTCGCCGAGATCGCTCAATATCCTGCCGGGACCGGTGAAGCGCTGGCCCGACTTCGCGGCATAGGTGACGCGGATCAGCCTGCCGTCGGTCATCTTCAGCCGAGCCGCGCCCTGCACATGGATGAAGAAGGCATCGACCTTTTCGGCGAGCCAGGCGATTTCGAGATTTTGGCCGGCCAGCGCGCCGCGCTCGATTTCGCTACGGTTGAAATATTCGACGGGGCCGTCATCCGTCCGGCGGGCGAAGGCCAGATAAGGGTCCATGCCGGCCGGCCGGTTGCCGTCGTCGATGTCGATCAGGTCGGCGGGGCGGGACAGAAGCGGCACGGTGAACCGTTCCGTCCTGACCGGCGAGGCCTCGACCTCCGGCTCGTAAAAGCCTGTGACGAGGCCCAAGCCGTTTTCGACCTTCACCAGCATCGGAACGAAATGCTGTTCGAAGAAGGATCGCGCTTGCGACCGATTCGGCGCCGAAACGGCGCGTGCCTCGGCATAGGCCTCGGCGAAGGCGTTGAAATCGACACCGAGCGATCCGGTGCGGTAAGGCTTTATCGGCGCATGCAAGGCCGAGCGGCGAAAGGCCGCGAAGGCCGCGGCATGGTCGTCCTCGCCCCAGCCGGGCAGGTCGCTGAAAGACTTCTCGCTGAATGTGAAAGAGAGCGGCACGACCGAGCCCCGCCGCTTGATCTCAATCTTCTTCTTCGGTGGCGACGAGCTTCCAGTTCGGGTCGCGCGAGCGGGTGTCGCGGGCGAAGGTCCAGACATCCTTGACCTCGGCCACCGTTTCCGGATCGCCGTCGATGACAGCGCCGGCCTTGTCGCGGGTCGCCGAGATCAGCTCGGAGACGACGCGCAGCGTGATATGCGCTTCCGAGCCCTTCATCTCGGCGGAGACGATGTCGGCCTTGTCGATGCCGACGAAGGAGGACTGGATCTTTTCCGATTTCGCCTCGCGCTCGCCGATGGCGGCGACGAAGCCGTCATAGACTTCGCGCGACAGGAGGTTCTTCAGCGTCTTACGGTCGCCGTCGGCATAGGCCATGACGATCATCTCATAGGCCATCTTGGCGCCGTCGACGAAGGTTTTTGGATCAAAGGACGCATCGTTGTCCTTGATCGCGCGCAGGCCCTTGTTGAGATCGGTATCGGGTTTGGCAAAGGCGTCGATCGCGGCATAGGTCTCGGCCGAGCTCTCGCCCGGCGCGCGCTTGCGCGGCAGCGACACCACATTTTCGGGCTTCTGCGCCGCGTCGGCCTCGCGCGTGCGGCTCGCCGAATAGGGATCGAAGGGCGGGCGCTCGTTGCCGGTGCGACGTCCGAGCACGTTGCGCAGCTGGAAAAAGATCACAACCGCCGCAATCAAGAAGAAAATCGTGCCGAAGTCGAAGAAACCCATATTTTCCGCCAACTCGAACCCTGTTCTTGCCGGACCGGCATAACCCCCTCGGGGACCGCGGTCGCATAGCGTTCAACACCCAAAGCATATAGAACGGCAGGCGCAATCATTCAAATCAAAGGCAGCCATACCTATCTAAGGGCGCCAAGGCCAGCGGCGATTGTCCGCGAGCGCCCCAAAAGAAGAAAGCGATCGGTCGAGACTTTGCGCATTTCGTTTATCCCGCTGTTCCTGCTCCTGCTGCCGCTGCTGGAGATCGCCGGCTTCGTGGTCGTCGGCCGCGAGATCGGCGCCCTGGCGACGGTCGGGCTGGTCATTCTGTCCAGCGTCGCCGGCAGCCTGCTGCTTAGGCATCAGGGTTTCGGCGTCATGACGCGGGTGCGGGCCGAGATGGATGCAGGGCATGATCCCAGCCGGCAGCTCGCGCATGGGGCAATGATCGTGCTGGCGGCGATCTTTTTGATCATCCCTGGCTTCATCACCGATATCTTCGCCATTCTCCTGCTGCTGCCGCCAGTGCGCGACCTCGCCTGGCGCCTGCTCAAGAGCCGCATCGTCATGGCGACCAGCTTCTCGAGCGGCTTTTCGGCGCGCCGGCGCGAGACCGTCATCGACCTCGACGATAGTGACTATTCGCGCGACGATTATCCGAACCGTCCGGATCACAATTCGCCCTGGCGGCGGCTGAAAAACGATTAAAGCGCCTCGCGTCGAGGCGGATTCGCGCGACGCGCTTTAAATCTTTGTTTTGATGCATGTCGTTTTCAAAACCGCTGCGCACTTTTGGGCGACATGCATTGATCCCGGACCCGTCGCCCGACAGAGGCGGCAAAACTTGTTTTGTCCGCCCGAGCATGGTAGCGAACCCGCGATTTCAATCCGGTCAGCAATGCTGCCCAGGCAAAAGGACTTAAAGGCTCATGGCCAGCAATGATGACGCGGCGACCGGCGCCGCCAATGGCAACGGCACCCAGAACCAGCCCTCGCTCAATGTGCTTGCCCAGTATGTGAAGGATCTTTCCTTCGAAAGCCCCGGCGCGCCGAACTCGCTGCGCGGCCGCGACAAGGCTCCTGGCATCGCCATCAATGTCAACGTCAACGCCAATCCGCTTTCGGACAAGCAGTTCGACGTCAACCTGACCTTGAACGCCAAGGCTTCCTTCGACCAGGAAGTGCTGTTCAATGTCGAGCTGGTCTATGGCGGCGTCTTCGCCATCTCGGGCTTCCCGCAGGAGCACATGCTGCCGATCCTGTTCATCGAATGCCCGCGGCTGCTGTTCCCCTTCGCTCGTCAGATCATCTCCGACGCCACCCGCAATGGCGGCTTCCCGCCACTGATGCTCGACCCGATCGATTTCGCGCAGATGTTCCAGCAGCGCATCGCCGAGGACCAGGCCGCGAGCAAGGTCCAGGTGAGCTGAGAAGGCGCCTCATCGAGTTACGAGAAGCCCGGCCGAGTGCCGGGCTTTTTTGTTGGGACGTCGGGGATTGCCGAAAAACCTCAGCGCGGTCGTCATCCTAGGGCGGAGCAAGGAGCGGAGCGACGCGCGCAGACCCTAGGATCCATGCCGTAACTTTAGCCGTAGAATGCTCCGGACCAGGAATGGCCTTGTACGCGCATCAATGCTCGCTACCCTGAAACGATGACCGGCTACGTCTACATGACCGCAAGCCAGAAGCGCGGCACAATTTATATCGGTGTCACCAACGATCTTGGCCGCCGCATGCCGGAGCACAAAGCGGGCGCTGGCTCACGTTTCACCAGCCGCTACAGGGTGCAGCGACTGGTCTGGTATGAGGAATATTTCGACATTGCCGATGCCATCCAACGCGAGCGGTCACTGAAGCGATGGCCGCGGCAATGGAAAATCGAGGTGATCGAGAAGAACAACCCGCAATGGTTCGAGCTTTTCCGTGGGACAGGGTGGTAGCTTCGTCCGGTTTCTTGCACCGTCGGAGCATAGCACCAGTGTCACGGCATGGATCCTAGGGTCTGCGCGCGTCGCTTCGTTCCTTGCTCCGCCCTAGGATGACGAAGTCGCGAAAGTTCCGGCTAATCTCAATAGTCCACGTTGGGGCGCTCTGAGCCTCAGCCCACCGCGACCTTCAGCCAAAGCGCCTTTTCGCCGAGCGTCGAAACCAGCCCGGCATGCGCGGCGCGGTCCGCTTCGTTCAGACGCGGCGGCAGGGCGATGGGCCGGGCGCCGATGGAGATGTCGATATCGGCCACCTCGCCGGCGCCGTTCATCTGCACCGACACGGCCTCCAGCACCAGCGCCGCCTGCTTGCCGCCGATGAGCTCGATATAGACTTCGCCCAGCAATTCGGAGTCGAGCAGCGCGCCGTGCTTGGTGCGGCGCGTGTTGTCTATGCCGTAGCGGCGGCAGAGCGCGTCGAGCGAGTTCGGGCCCATCGGATGCTTGCGGCGCGCCAGGGCCAGAGTGTCGATGATGCGGCCGGGATCGATGGCCGGATGGTCGAGCCGGCTGTATTCGAGATTGAGGAAGCCGAGGTCGAAGGTGGCGTTATGCGCGATCAGCTTGGCGCCGTCGGTGAAGGCCAGCCACTCATCGACGATTTCGGCGAAGGTCGGCTTCCCCACCAGGTCCGCGGCGCTGATGCCATGCACGGCTTGTGCCTCGGCGTGGATGGCGCGACCCTGGGGATTGATGAATTTGTGGAAGGTGCGGCCGGTCGGGAAACGGTTGACCAGCTCGACGCCGCCGAGCTCGATGATGCGGTCTTCGCGCAAATCGAGGCCGGTGGTTTCCGTATCGAAGATGATCTCACGCATTTCGAATCAATCCGCTCCAAGGAGCAGAATCACAAACCAGAACAAAATGGCAATGGGAACTGCTGTCAGCGGACGTCAGGAATCATCCCCGCCGGACTTATCCCCCGTCAATTCCCCGATGACGGCCTCAACCGCCTTCCGCGCCGCCTCGAAGCCATTTCCGGTGTCGATGATGAAATCGGCGTGGCGGCGCTTTTCGGCGTCGGGCACCTGCTTGGCGAGGATCGATAAAAACTTCTCCTCGCTCATGCCCGGCCTGGCGAGCACGCGCTCGCGCTGGATCTCTGGCGACGCGGTGACGACCACCACCTTATCGACGCGGTTGCGGCCGCCGGTCTCGAACAGAAGCGGGATGTCGAGCACGGCGAGCCGTGCGCCGGCGGCGCGATGCCTCGCCAGAAATGCATCGGCATCGGCGCGCACCAGCGGGTGGATGATCGACTCGAGCTTCTTCAGCGCGGCGGGATTGCCGAGCACTTGGCTCGCCAGCTTCACACGGTCGACCACGCCCGCCTCAGTCGTGCCCGGGAAGGCCGCTTCGACCAAGGGCGCTGCCTTGCCGGCATAGAGGCGATGCACCGTCTCATCGGAATCATGCACCGGCACGCCGGCCTCGGCGAACATCTTCGCCGTCGCCGACTTGCCCATGCCGATCGATCCGGTGAGGCCGAGCACGATCATCGCTGGCCCTCGATGTCGGCGACGATCATGCGCCGCAATTCGGGCGTGACTTCAGGTTTCCGGCCGAACCAGCGCTCGAAGCCCGGCACCGCCTGATGCAACAGCATGCCGAGCCCGTCGACCGTCTTCAGCCCCCGCGCCCTGGCGGCGGCAAGCAAAGGCGTCTCCAACGGCACATAGACGATGTCGGTGACGATGGCGTGGTCCGGCAAGCCGGCCGGATCGGCGGCGAGGGTTTCGTTGCCATGCATGCCGAGCGCCGTGGTGTTGATCAGCAGGCCGGCATCGGCAAGCAGCTCGCCGACTGCGCCATGCGCCGAGACGCCGGGGCCAAAGTGGCGGCTGAGTTCCTCGGCTCTCGCCAGCGTCCGATTGACGATGCGGATGTCCTTGATCCCGCGCTCTTTCAGCGCGTGGATAACGGCGCGGGAGGCGCCGCCGGCGCCCAGCACCACGGCCGGTCCATTGGCCGCCCATCCAGGCGCATGGTCATCGAGGTTAGCGGCAAAGCCGTAGCCGTCCGTATTGCCGCCCCAGAGAACGCCGTCCTCGAACCACAGCGTGTTGACGGCGCCGATTTCATCGGCCGCATGGTCGCGGCGGGCGACGCCGGCGAAGGCGGCTTCCTTGTGCGGAATGGTGACATTGCCGCCGCGGTAGCCCTCTTCGCGGAGAGATTTCAGAAAATCTGCGAAATCCGCCGGCGCGACGTCGATCGCCTGGTAGCTGCCGTCGATGCCGTATTGCTGGAGCCAATAGCCGTGGATCTTCGGCGAGCGCGAATGGGTGATCGGATGTCCGGTGACAAAGGCCTTTTTCTCAGCCATCGATAGCCCCCAGCGCGCGCAGCTCCTTCAGGACCGGCAGCAACGGCAGCCCGACGATGGTGAAATAGTCACCCTCGATCTTCTCGAACAGCTGTATGCCTTCGCCCTCGACCTGATAGGCGCCGACGCTCCCCAGCGCCTTGGCGCCAACGCGCGCCAGATGCCGGCCGATGAAAGCGGGGTCGAGCTTGCGCATGGTGAGGCTGGCAATGCCGATATGACGCCACAGCACTTCGCCGTCGCGGCAAAGAACGGCGGCGCTGTTCAGCTGATGCGTCTTGCCCGAGAGCGCAAGCAGGTGGCGGCGAGCGCCTTCCATGTCCGCGGGCTTATGAAAGATCTCGTCGCCCAGCGACAGCGTCTGGTCACAGCCGAGCACTAGGGAGCCGGGCTTGCGCTCGCTGACCTCGGTCGCCTTGGCCTCGGCCAGAATAGAGGCGACGTCCTCCGGCGAAACGCCGCTGTCTTTCAGCGGAGCCTCGAGGGCGCGCTCGTCGACATTTGCCGGCACCGCCTCGATATCGAGACCGGCATTGACGAGCATGGTTTTTCGGAACGGGCTGCCGGAGGCAAGGATGATTTTCTCGGCCATGATGTTTGTCATCGCGTCCCGGTTGATCGGGGCAATGGGTTATCTGTTCTTTCCCCGCAGGGCAACGATAGCCGCCGCCGTTTCCTCGATGGAGCGGCGACTGACGTCGATCATCGGCCAGCCATGCTTCGTGCAGAGCTGGCGCGCATAGGCGAGCTCCTCGTTGATGGCGGCGCGATCGACATAGTCGGTCGGCACGAAGGCGGCGCTGTTGCCGAGGATGCGGTTTTGTCTCACATGCGAGATACGTTCCGCCGTCGCAATCAGGCCGACGATCAGCGGCGTCTTGGCGGCGACCAGGCTTTCGGGCAGCGGCACGCCGAGCACGATCGGGATGTTGGCGGTCTTGATGCCGCGATTGGCGAGATAGATCGAGGTCGGCGTCTTCGAGGTGCGCGAGATGCCGATCAGCACCACGTCGGCATCGTCCATATTGGCTGGCAGCTGGCCGTCATCATGCTCCATGGTGAAGTTCAACGCGTCGATGCGGCGGAAATATTCGGCGTCGAGCACATGCTGGGCGCCGACGCGGCGGCCGGCCGGCGTGCCGAGATAGGATTGGAAGACGGCGAGCACCGGCTCCAGCACCGAGACGCAGGGCAGGCCCATGGCCGCGCAGCGTTCGTCGATCGAGCGCGCGAGCTTTTGGTCGACGACGGTGTAGAGGATGATGCCGGGTTCCTCCTCGATGTCGTCGAAGACCTTGGCGACCTGCTTCTCGGTGCGGATCAGCGGATAGATATGTTCGATGGCGCGCGCGTCCTTGTATTGCGCGGACGCAGCGCGGCCGGCCGCCAGCAGCGTTTCGCCTGTGGCGTCGGAGATCAGGTGCAGATGGAAGAAGCTCTGAGGTTTGTTCACAAGGGATCGGTCCAGGCTGTGGGCAATTGTGGACAAGGCTGGATGGGCGGGCCTTGGGTAGCGAAGCGACTGTATCAGATGGCCGCTTGTCCACAATTCGACCCGCTGTAGGCTTTGTCGCGGCGCTGGGGACAAAACTGGGGATCAACTTTTCCGGACCGATTTCATCCACAGCCCGGATATCGGAGCGGACCGGCCAAGCTTTTGACTCGAAAGCCTGAATCGGCCTTGTCCCCAGATCCCTCCAATTTGCGAAAACAAGTACGCGACAATATGCTGACTGGCCTTTTCGAGCCGCAGGCTGGACAGGTCGCAATCATCACAACCAACAGACTCTTAGAATCAGAAGACTCTTTTAAAATAGATATTTGATTTAAGAGAACTGGAGAGGGCAGCGCTGGATGGCTGGGAAACGGATCGTGCTCGACGTCCTCAAGGGCGAGACGGTTTCACCGCCGCCGCTCTGGATGATGCGCCAGGCGGGCCGCTATCTTCCGGAGTATCGCGAGACAAGGAAGCGCGCGGGCTCTTTCCTTGACCTCTGCTACGATCCGGACCTCGCCGTCGAGGTGACGCTGCAGCCGGTCGAGCGCTTCGGCTTCGATGCCTCGATCCTGTTCTCCGACATTCTCGTCGTGCCCAACGCCTTGGGAAGAGATGTCCGTTTCGAGGAAGGCCGCGGGCCGGTCCTGAAGCCGATCTCGGCGGTCGAGATTGCGGCGCTGAACGGCGATATGTTTCACGTGAATCTCGAGCCGGTCTACGAGACCGTGCGCCGGCTGCGCGGCAAGCTGCCCGACGAGACGACGCTGCTCGGCTTCTGCGGCGCGCCATGGACGGTGGCGACCTACATGATCGCCGGGCACGGGACGCCCGACCAGGGCCCGGCGCGGCTGTTCGCCTATCGAGAGCCCGAGGCCTTCGCGATGCTCTTGAAGACGCTGACCGATCATTCGGCTGCCTATCTCATCCGCCAGATCGAAGCCGGCGCCGATGCGGTTCAGATTTTCGATTCCTGGTCGGGTGTGCTGGACGAGTCCTCCTTCGAGGCTTTCTGTGTCGAGCCGGTGGCCGAGATCGTGCGGCAGGTGAAGGCGGTTCATCCCGACGTGCCGGTGATCGGGTTTCCGAAGGGCGCCGGCGAGCGCTATCGCGACTACAGGAAGAAGACCGGCATTGCCGGCCTCGGCCTGGACTGGACCGTGCCGCTGTCGATGGCGAAGGAGTTGCAGCGCGAAGGCGCGGTGCAAGGCAATCTCGATCCGCTGCGGCTGGTCGCCGGCGGCAAGGCGCTGGCCGACGGCGTCGATGCCATCCTGAAGACGCTGGGCGGCGGGCCGCTGATCTTCAATCTCGGCCATGGCATCACGCCGGAAACGCCGGTGGCGCATGTCGAGGCGATGGTGAAAATGGTGAGGAGCCACCGATGAGCGATGTGAGCAACGAGAACACCACCGGCCAGGCGATGAAGCGCATGGTGATCGGCATTGTGGTTCTCGTGGCGGCGGTCGCCCTTCTCTATTTGGTGGCCGGCGAAGGCTTTTATCTCTGGGCGAAGGCCATCCATGTGATCGCGGTGATCGCCTGGATGGCTGGCATGCTCTATCTGCCGCGGCTCTTCGTCTATCATGTCGATGCCGAGAAAGGCTCGGTGCAGTCCGAAACCTTCAAGGTGATGGAGCGCCGGCTGCTCAGGGGGATCATCAATCCGGCGATGATCGTCACCTGGGTGTTCGGCCTTTGGCTGGCCTGGAAAGGCTTCGGCTTCCAGGGCGGCTGGCTGCACACCAAGATCGCGCTGGTGCTCCTCCTGTCGGGTCTGCATGGCTATCTCGCCGGCGCGGTCAGGAAATTCGCCGAGGACAAGAACGAAAAGCCGGCCAGGCACTGGCGGATCGTCAACGAGATCCCCACATTGCTGATGATCGTCATCGTCATCCTGGTCGTCGTGAAGCCGTTCTAGGCTCCCCCAAAAACCAGAAGAAGCCCAGCAAAAGGCGGCTTGCTCTTTCGGGCGACCGACGATAAAAGACGGGTCTTCCTTCCCGTCATGCGCCGCCCCCTTTACTCGCTTTCGGCCGCGCCCGGCATTTGTCGTATTCAGCCGATTTTTCTCCCAAAAGCCTACCCAGAGTCTATCTAATGCAAGAAATGAAACTCGCAGAGTTCAAGAACAAGAAGCCGCCGGAGCTGATCGCTTACGCCGAATCGCTCGAGGTGGAGAACGCCAGCGTCATGCGCAAGCAGGAGCTGATGTTCGCGATCCTGAAGAAGCTCGCCGCGCAAGACATCGAGATCATCGGCGACGGCGTGGTCGAGGTGCTGCAGGACGGTTTCGGCTTCCTGCGCTCGGCCAACGCAAACTACCTGCCGGGTCCCGACGACATCTATATCTCGCCGTCGCAAATCCGACGCTTCTCGCTCAAGACCGGCGATACGGTCGAAGGACCGATCCGCAGCCCGAAAGAGGGCGAGCGCTATTTCGCGCTGCTCAAGGTCAACACCATCAATTTCGACGATCCGGAAAAAATCCGGCACAAGATCCACTTCGACAATCTGACGCCGCTCTACCCGACCTCGCGGCTGAAGATGGAGGTCGACACTCCCCCGACCAAGGACATCTCGCCGCGCGTGATCGACCTGGTGGCGCCGATCGGCAAGGGCCAGCGCGCGCTGATCAACGCCCAGCCGCGCACCGGTAAGACGGTGCTGTTGCAGAACATCGCGCATTCGATCACCGCCAACCATCCGGAATGCTACCTGATCGTGCTTCTGATCGATGAGCGTCCCGAGGAAGTGACCGACATGCAGCGCTCGGTGAAGGGCGAGGTCATTTCGTCCACTTTCGACGAGCCGGCCGCGCGCCACGTGCAGGTCGCCGAAATGGTGATCGAGAAGGCCAAGCGCCTGGTCGAGCATGGACGCGACGTCGTGATCCTGCTCGATTCGATCACCCGCCTGGGCCGCGCCTACAACACGGTCGTGCCGTCATCCGGCAAGGTGCTGACCGGCGGTGTCGACGCCAACGCGCTGCAGCGCCCGAAGCGTTTCTTCGGTGCGGCCCGCAATATCGAGGAAGGTGGTTCGCTGACCATTATTGCCACCGCGCTGATCGACACCGGCAGCCGCATGGACGAAGTCATCTTCGAAGAGTTCAAGGGCACCGGCAACTGCGAAATCCAGCTTGACCGCAAGGTGGCCGACAAGCGCATCTATCCGGCGATCGACATCCTCAAGTCGGGTACCCGCAAGGAAGACCTGCTGGTGCCGCGGTCCGATCTGCAGAAGATCTTCGTGCTGCGCCGCATCCTGGCGCCGATGGGCACCACCGACGCGATCGAGTTCCTCATCGACAAACTCAAGCAGACCAAGACCAACGCGGACTTCTTCGATTCGATGAATACGTAGTTGGAGGAACTCGCCGCTCTAGACTTCGTCATTCTAGGGCGGAGCAAGGAGCGAAGCGACGCGGCGTAGACCCTAGAATCCATGCCGTTCCCTTTGAGCTTTGCAGCGGTGCAGAAATCTTGCTCCGCTGCATCCCTCGGCAGCCGTCACGGCATGGCAACTGTGTTCATGCGAAGGCGGTTTTGTCGCGCATGATGGCGTTGAGGACGACCAAGAGCTTCCTTGCGACG
>SAJS01000024.1 GCA_004017535.1 Mesorhizobium sp. | reverse complement strand
GGCCGCGTCGCCCAGATCAAGCAGCAGATCGAGGAGACCACCTCGGACTACGACAAGGAGAAGCTGCAGGAACGTCTCGCCAAGCTGGCGGGCGGCGTTGCCGTCATCCGCGTCGGCGGTGCGACCGAGATCGAAGTCAAGGAAAAGAAGGACCGCGTCGATGACGCCCTCAACGCGACCCGTGCGGCCGTCGAAGAAGGCATCGTACCCGGCGGCGGCGTCGCGCTGCTGCGCGCTTCGCTGAGCATCAAGGCTGTCGGCGCCAACTCCGACCAGACCGCGGGCATCAACATCGTGCGTCGCGCGCTGCAGGCTCCGGCTCGCCAGATCGCGGCCAACGCCGGTGCGGAAGCATCGATCGTTGCCGGCAAGATCCTCGAGAACAAGGGCCCGACCTTCGGCTTCAACGCCCAGACCGGCGAATATGGCGACATGATCGCCATGGGTATCGTCGATCCGGTAAAGGTCGTGCGCACGGCTCTCCAGGACGCGGCCTCGGTCGCCGGCCTGCTGGTCACCACCGAAGCCATGATCGCGGAGGCTCCGAAAAAGGAGTCGGCTGGCGGCGGCGGCATGCCTGGCGGCATGGGTGGCGGCGGCATGGGCGGCATGGGCGGCATGGGCGGTATGGATTTCTAATCCAGCTCTGGCAGCTTTCGCAACGAGAGGGCGGCAGCAATGCCGCCCTTTTTTTGCGAACCTCGGTCCGATAAACGATCGGCGCCAACGCCGGCCATCGGCGTTAGCGCAACCTCAAAAGAACTGTCGAGTTGATTGCGGGCGACTTTTGCGTCATCAGAGGCGCAAGGCGGTCGCGTGTGAGGATTGCGCGCTCCCATGGGCGGTTTCGGCATGTGCCTCGCCTTCGACATCGGCATTGAGGCCAAGCAGGAAATCGGCGGCTTTCGAGGCATGGCTTGCGGCGCGGAAGATGGCGCGGTTGTCCTCGCGCAAAACCGTCAGCCATGAGCCGATGTAGTCGGCATGGCGCACGGTCGGCTCGATGCCGAGACTGCTGCAGATGAAGGCTGATGCGATTTCGGCGACCAGTTCCTCGCGCGCATAGGTCTTGGACCCGAAGGAGCCGGACAGGTCGCGCGCGAGTCGCGTCGGGTGGCCGGTCCAGTGGCCAAGCTCGTGAAAGCAGGTCCGGTAATAGTCAATCTGGTGGAAGAAAGCCGGCTGCGGCGGCACCTGTATGGTGTCGCTGCCGGGCATGTAGAAAGCGCGCTCGCCGCCGATGCGAAAATCAGCGCCGGTTGCATGAATGAGCGCCTCGGCCTGCGGGACCATCTCGCGCTCAGGCAGAGGCTCGCCGGCGGCGTAAAGATGTTCGGGCAGATTATCGCACTGCGCGACATTGAAGACGGTAAAGCGCTTCAGGAAGGGCACCGCCTGCGGTTCGTCGCCATCGGTGTCGGCGCGTTGCTTTTCGTTCTTGGGAACAAAGCGGTCAGCGTGAACGATGGTGGTGCCGTGCTCACCCTTCCTGACATTGCCACCTAGGGAAAGCGCCTGCCGGAAGGTGAGCCAGTTCTGGCTGGGGAAACCGCGATCGATGACCCCGCCCCACAGGATCAGGATATTGATGCCGGAATATCGGCGCTGGGTGGCCGCATTCCGCGGCAGGCCGAGGCCTGTCCTTGCCCTGCCCCACGGCTTGACCCATGGCACGGTGCCGCGCTCCAGTTCGGCAATGATGCGGTCGGTGATTTCCTGATAAAGGCTGGCGCCGGTGCGCCCGCCACTGTCTGCGCCAGCCTGTCGGCTGCCGCAACGTTTGTTGTTTGCACGCATCGTGATGTCCTCCGCTCTTCAATCGCGCCCTCCCCGGAAGCGGGGTGGGCGGCGAAAGCGACCGGAAAGGCCCGACGTCGGAGGCGGACTGCATCCGCAGGACCGGAACGGAGTGGAGGACCCGAAGCGAAAGCGAAGGGTTGCGGGACGCCGCGGCGGGCCTAGAAGGGAGTGCTGCCCGCCCTGCGCCACCGGGGAAGGCCACGATAAAACGACGCCGGCCGACAGGCCGGCGACCGTCAGCAGCCGAAGGCTGCCCCGCGCCAGGGGGCGAAGCCGCAGGGCCGAGACCGCCTGAGCCTGGCGAAGATAAGCGGGCTCGGTTCACGAGCACCCGGCCAGCGCCTTCAGGCGCGGGCGCTCAGGATTGTTGTTGGCGCCCACGGCAGCTGGATGACCGCAACAAGATGCCGAGGAGCAACAGCAAAGCCAGCTGCCACTAACGGCACGCTCCGGCAACAACAGCGTGGCCGATCTACAGATGCTGCCCCGCACGAGAGCCTGCACGCTTTGAGCGCGCATCGGCGAGCAAGCGTTGCAAGCTGGCCATGTTCGACCAGGTGGGCGATCACTATATCGCCGACCACCAACGCGGGCGTACGGTCGATGTGCAGACCTTTCGCGAGTGCGCGGACGCGCGCAAGTTCATCTGCGATGGCCGGATCTTGCATTCCCGCTTGAGCTGCTCAACGTCAAGGCCCACACGCGCTGCGATCTTGAGAGTGATCCTTTCAATGATCCAACTGGGGGAAGTCATAAGGGCGCGGTGGAATTCGTCGAACTTTCCCTGTTTTCTCGAGGCGAGTGCGATTGGGAATCCGGTCCCAGGACCGGGAACCGTCTGATCACAAGCTTCAGATTGGGATCATTCTTGAAGGCTTTTTGGTAGTTGAGATCTGCCAGTCTGCAATGCGGACAGGTGTGGTAGTGATTGAATATGACCAGAACGGCACCGCCTTGCGGGTTGCCGGCGATTGGCGAAGGGGGTCGTTGTCGAATGCGCCGCTCCACTTTTGCCAGTCGATCGACCACGCCTGCCGGTGCAGGTTCGCGCTATATTGCCTCGCCAGCACGGCGAGGAGTAAAAGAAGAGCTGCGACAGTGATGGCAGTCGGCTTAGACATGAGTCTCCAATCCATGGACGGCGTGGCAGCAACGGCCCGCCTTTTGGTGTAAAATGCTTTTGATCGAGCCCCGCACTTGCCACAGGGCGCAGTCGCGAGGGCGCACAGCTATCGATGCCGGTGCGCTCTGGCGGTTTCTGGAAAGATGGCCTTGCCCCATCGGGCCCACCCCACCAGCTGAGCGTCGTTCGCGCGGGCTGGGCAACCGCGACCGCCATTCACCACGCCGGGCGACTGACCGTCCGCCCGGCAGAGCGCTGAAGGGTCCCCGGACGTTCCGGGTTGCCGGCGATTTGGCGAAGCGGGGTCGTTGACGAGTGCGCCGCTCCACTTTTGACTGTCCATTGGCACGACTGCATGGTCGGGGGCGGCCTTTCCCGCCGGTGTGGGTGCGCGCTATTATGGCTCACCAGCACCGAAAGCAGCACGGCGAGGAGAAAAAGGAGAACCGCGAGAGTGGTGGCAGTTGTCTTAGACATGAGGCTCAAATCCATGGACGGCCTGGCAGCAACGGCCCGCCTTTTTGGTGTAAAGTGGGTCGCTTTGGATCGTGCCACGCAGTTGCTACAGGCGCACAGGTGCCGGTGCGATCTGGCGGTTTCTCAAATACGGCTTTGCGCCATCGGGCCCACCCCAATAGCTGAGCGTCGTTCGCGCGGGGAACTGCGTTCACCACGCCGGGCGACTTGACCGTCCACCGCCAGAGCACTGAACGGTCCGCTCGTGAGGCGCTCCCCGAATCGTCGTTTATCCCGCTCGCCCCAGACCGGGCGACAGCCAGCGTTGCCGCTACGCTGCGGAGAAAAATCGTCAGCGCGTGGCATTCGGACATAAGCTGATCGACGCCAAGAATAAGACCCACGGAGGTGACCGGTGCGGCCGGAACAAGAAAGAGCGTTGCAGCCATTGTGACGAGGCCTGCACCGGTGATGCGGGTTGTTCCGTTCGAAGGGAACAATGCGACAAACAGCATGAGGATCCGGCAGCCGATCGGCAGATCAGTTTTCGTCGCCTGGGCGATGAAGAGGGCGGCGAGCATCATATTCGTGCCGTCCAGATTGAATGGAATGAGACCCACGACCGAATGCGTGGCGCCGGCCTTTTCCATCTTCTCCATGAGCGAGGGCAGCGCGGCCTCCGAGGAGGACGTTGCGAGCAGCAGCTCGTCCTTGATGTATCGGACGAGAGAGAAGATCGAGCGGCCGTTGTAGCGGCAGACCGCGCCGAACAGGACCGAGAAGAACAGGACTTGCAGGATGTCGCCGTCCGCGAAGGCCCCTGGGATGGTTGACGGGATGATGTTCATCAGGAAACCGGTCACAAACTGCTCGTGGGCCTTGGCCGCAAAGCCCTTCACGGCCTGGAGATCGAGCGAAGCCGGATCGATGTTGAGGCCAGCGCCAGGCTGAACGACATTTGCGACGATAAGTCCGACGACAAGTGCGAGCGTTGAGAAGGTGACGAAATAGATCATCGCCTTGCCGGCAACTCGGCCGACCTTGTGAAGATCGTTCGTGCCGGCAATGCCGGTCGCAATTGTCAGGAAGATGACAGGTACGGTGATTATCTTGACGACATCGACGAAGGCATCGCCGAGCGGCTTCAGGCTCTGGCCGGTCTCCAAATGGAAATAGCCGATTGCGGGACCCAGGATTATGGCGGCAAGCACCTGCACGTAGGCCCGGGCAAAATGGCGCTTGCGGGCCGCTGCGTTCGCTATGGGGACTTGTGGAACCAACACCGTTTCTCTCCTTGACCGGATCGGGGTGGGGCTCCTCCTTCTCTCATGCAGTGCTCCGGTCGAACGCTGCGCCTACTTCGGCGCAAGCGATGTGCCAAATAGCAAAGAGGGGAAAACGCGCAGGACCTCTCACGCAGTGCTTGTTCGCTCTCCCGCACTCGCGCTGCGGTTGCCAGTCAACTATGGAAGGCTCAGTTCTTGGGAATTCCAAAGGTCGCTCTTTGCTTCGGCGCAGCTTGGCTGGCTGGAAGGTTTCCTGTTTGCCTTGGGGTCTGGGACGTGCGTCCAGATGGTCAACATTTGCCTGCGCGCCGCACGGGGCTCCAAAGATTCAATCGAGGACGGGCCCTCTTCGAAAACGGGGGCAGCGTTGGTCAAGCCCTTCCACCCTGCTGTCCCACCAAGGGTATTCAGAAGCTCAGTTCACGATCAAGCGATGGATCAGCGTCATCTGGCGTTTGCGCCATCGCGGCGGCGTTGCAAGGGGTCTGCCAAGGATGAGCAAGCCGCGAGGCAGGGCCCGAGACCTAGACTCCATCCTCATCAACGGCGCGCTCGGCTCGCGTTAGGAATGTTCGAACCGCAGCACGATCAGGTGGCCACACCGTTGGTCGGAACCGGAACCCGACGAATGATCGTTCGTGACCGACATCTGTGAACAAGCAGTGTGTGTCATTGCAATCACCACCCATTGCGCGCAATTGCCCATATGGCCGTGAATGAACTGGATTTGGTGATTTTCCAGATGGCGGTGGAAAGCGTCCGCTTGCTCTCTTCAAGCTTTGATGAGAAGGCGGCTGAGATAGCCACGAGGAGCCGTGGTAGCCTTCTTTTCGACGTGCGGGTTGACGGTGACCTGGAGGTCCAGCGAGTCGCAGCCATTGGATATCCAGGCGACAAGATCGGTGTGGTGGCATTGGACCGAGAGGGCCTTGTTAGCTGCTGTTGCCTTGTCAATGGCACCTTCTCACCTTTCATTGCACCGTTGGAGAACTGGACCAGCATGCCCCTGTCCATGCAGGCCCAGATCGATGTCACAGGCTATGCGAGGCTCCTTCTGGCCGCCCTGCGAAATGCTGGACATATGCTGGGCAGGTAGCATCGCCGATGATGTCTGTGATGAGATGGTGCAGACGGCTGGATGAGGCGATCGCTTGCCGGCAGCTTTGGCCGCCAAGCGATCGGTGAGTTCGCAATGCTGGACACGTCCTGTAGACTCTGCCAGTTAAGTTAGCGGACAACCATCTGACGAATGCCCGATCTGACAGTCTGGACGGCGCGGCATTCCCTCCTAGGAATGCAGCCGTGGTTCTACTCCATCGGCTGTCCTTGCGTCGAAGGCGACGGGCACACCGTGAACGATGGACGTCGCCGCCACCAATTCCTCAACTCGCGATCGGTCGCTTTGCACGCCGGCATAAGCGTTCGAATGGCGCGGATCGCCTGGGCGGTGGAGAGGAACCGGGCCTTGCCTCTGGACAGAACATAGGCTTCGGCGGCTTTTCACCCGCCTTCCTGAAACTCTGACTGACACGATCTAGGACGGGAGTTCGGCAGCCTTCAAGCCTATGTCCGATACCGGACAATCAGGCAGCGGTGGCCAGGCCGAAATAACGTTGCTCCTCCTCGCCGTAAGCGCCATGCGTGAGTTCCATCAATCCGACGCGGTCGATAATCGTGACCTCGCCGCGCTTGGCACGGACAAGTCCTCGATATTCAAGCATTTCCAGGGCCGTGGTGACCCCGGGACGGCGGGCGCCGAGCATGGTCGCCAGAAATTCATGCGTCAGGTAGATCTTGTCTCCGTCAGAGCGGTCATGGATCATCAGCAACCAGCGGGCCAGCCGTTCCTCGATTTTGGAGTGGCCATTGACCAGTGCCGTCCGGGACGACTGGACAAGGAACGCGTGGGCATAGTCCAGCACTGACGTGCGCAGCGACGGGCTTTCCGCAACCGCAGGACGAAGGATTTCAACCGGCAGGCGCCAGCCATTGCCTGCGGCCTGGATATAGGTCTCGTTGGAAGAGCTGTCCTGTCCGAGAATGACGGCAATTCCTGTCATCCCGTCATATCCGATAATGCCGACTTCACATTGCCGTCCGCCGGTCATGGTGGCGACCACCGAGGCGACGCCCCTCTCGGGAAAATATCCATTCCTGATCGGCTGATGCGCGATCTCCAACTGAGCCTTGATGTCCAGTTCGACGCGATGCAGCGGATTCGTACCGCCCTGCCCTTTCAGAAATCAAGTCATTGGACGTCAATTCGGGCTGGAACGCCTCGTCGCGGAACGGCACAGGAAACGCAGCCGGATCAGCAATGGTGGTTCACCTTATCTGCGGTCGGATGTGCGGTCCGGCGGCTCATCGCCCAATGGCTTGTCGACGGGGAAGTGGAACTCGTCATGTCGCCGCGAACCGTCACCGCGCTAGCGGGGCGCTTTTGAAGACGCCGGTGTTTTCTTTGTGGAACTGAAACTGTGAGGTGATTGATGCATGACTCAAACTTTTGGGTATTTCCGCTGGATCGGCGACGCACATTGGTCGAAAGTATCGCCCAGGCCCTCGAGACCAAGAAGGGCGAGGCGGCGAGTGCGTTCTGGCGCTGTGCTGCCAAGAAAATGCTCATTCAATTGTCCGATGTAGGAATTGCGCAGAGTTCGCTGCGCAGGAGGTTGGAAGCCTTCTTCATGCGGTCTTGGACGATATGGCCAACCGAACGGTAATGCACATAGCATAGGCTTGGGCGCTGTTGGATCGCGCGTCAGCTCGGGTCCTTATCGGGGGACTGCTCCGACTGGCCGACGGTCCGGCCAAACCGGCATACCGGCAAAAGTTTGAGGTTGGGATCGCTCACGGCGGCCGGTCCAATATTCCAAGGCGACCTCAGAAGCCACATTGGCTTCTTTCCAAGCGGACGGGCGCCATTTTGGCGTGCTCACGCTGGACTGCGGGTTGCGCCTACGGAAATCCGAAGTCCGGCCGCGCGAGTCGATCGACCGGAACAGTCGAATGCTCGTGGGGCCGGGTCCCCTCAGCTTGACGGCGGGCGGTGGCGGCCGTGAGCAGACTTAACCCAGGTCACGGCTGAGCATCCGCAGGCGCTATGCCGATTGGATGAGAACTGGTTGCCACAACACCGGCCCGTTCAGGCGTCCCCTCCAGCGGATGCGCAAGAGACTGGCGTAGGAAATCTCGAGGAAGCCGGCGACTGCCTCGGTGTTGCCGACCTGCTGGGGCTGTCCGATACGTGACAACGGCCAGGTCGCGAGACGAAGGATCCTTTCGATGCGCGTATCTGTCACCGTTACGATCCCGGAGAGATTGTTGGCCAAGCCGAATTCGATGATGCCCGCGAAGAGCTCGTAGGTTGCTTGTGCCAGGCCGCCAGCAGCCTTCGGCGCTGTCGCAGGGAGATCGAGCGCGAAACGACTACTCTCCCAGATATCGGCACTCGCAGGGACCACCATCTCATCCAGCAGCGCCGGAAACGTATCGCGCAACATAGTCGGTCCGGTGGTCGGCAAAAGGCGGACGCAGCCGCAAGTTCGCCAATCGGACCCCTTGAGAAGTAGGTAGACGGGGTTCAGGCTGTCAAACGGGTCCGTTTCCATTTCGCCTTCGGTCTGCACTTCCCAATCGAGCCGCTTCTTGAAAACCCGATACCTAAGCCCGTGCATTTCCCTGAGTTCGCTCGCGAACTCGGCGTAGCAGTCGGGTGTTATCAGCTGCATCATTGTCGTCTCCGTGCGGGATGTGTCCACGCAATCGAAGGGCAAAGCCGTCATGAATGCAGCCTGTAGACCTTTACAGCTAGCCTTGGAGAGGATCAGGATCTCGCCCGAGCAGCCATCCGCACTATGGCCTGGTTGATGGTTCGCACGCCAAGCTTCGCCTTGGCGTTTTCCTGATGGAAGGTCACGGTGCGTTTCGAGACACCGAGAATCTGGCTGATATCCCAGGCCGACTTGCCGCACGCCGCCCATTTCAGGCACTCGAACTCCCGCGGGGTGAGCGTTATGCCATCTACCACGCAATCTTCGGCGAGCCTGCGCCGGGCATGGATATGAACGTTGATCGCAACCAACTGCATTGCTTTTTCGTAGCGCGTCAGCGACCTCAAAAGTGGCGGATGCGCCTCGTTGGAGGCGAAGGTCAGTGCGGCGAACCGGCCGCGAGGATCATGCATCGACATGGTCAGTCCGCCGCGAATGCCGAACTCAGCTGCTTTTTCCAGGACTTCCTGCTGCGAGGTCGGCAAATAACGGTGATCGCGGTCCACACCCCAGTCGAAGGTATCCCAGCCTCGCAGTCCCCGCAGGATCACGGGATCCACGCTGTGGTAGCGCAGTTGCAGGTAATGTGATGTCCATGATGATGGATAATTCGAGATCAATCGCGGCGTGTCGCCGGAAGCGGATGGGTAGGTGAAATAAGCGAAGAACGGAAAGTCGAATCCGGCTGCGGCGGACGCCATTGCCTCATGGAGATCGACGGCATCGACGCTTGCAGAGAGTTGCTCGACCAAGGTTTCAAATACGCGATGCATCTGCGCTTTGCGTACCTCGCGGAGGTTGCTGGAAGCCGGGCGGAGACGTGGTTCTAAATGATGGCCTGTCCCTGCAGGGCGTACGACGCGCCGCCGTCATCACCGCAATTGCTGTGCTGCTTCCGATTGGAGAGAGCTCCGCGCACCTGACCAACTACCGATGGGTGATATTGCGACGTTATCGATGAGCCGCGTGTCGCCAAGCCAAGCCGCAGCAAGCAAGCGTGCCGGTCGGTCAAGGCTTGCTAACGATTGCAGGTCTGTTTCTCCGCGAAGCTCCAGGTATTCGAGCTCGCGATAGCCGGCAGCCAGAATTGTTGCACGCGCTTCATCAAGCGTAGGCAGGATGGGAGAGCCGCGTGCAAGCCGCTCGGCCGTATCGAGCAGGACCGATGCTAGTTTTGGGGCAATGGCGCGTTGGGCTGGGGAGAGCCGCACGTTACGCGACGATAGCGCAAGACCATCGGCTTCGCGGACTGTCGGACAGGGCACAATAGTGATCGGAATGTCGAGGTCCCGGACCAAGCGCCTGACAAGCTGAAGTTGCTGAAAATCCTTTTCGCCAAAAAAGGCGAAGTCAGCGCCGGCCTGCAGGAAGAGCTTGGCCACGACCGTCGCCACGCCATTGAAATGGCCGGGCCGGAATGCGCCGCACAGGCATTCGCTGATGCCGGACACTGAAACGACCGTGGCGAAGCCCGCCGGGTACATTTCCTCTGCGTCCGGCACATAGAGCAGATGCGTGCCCAGCGGCGCGAGCTTGGCAGCATCTTCGCTTTCCGTCCGAGGATAGGCAATCAGGTCGGCGGGGCTGTTGAACTGCTTGGGGTTTACGAACAGCGTCACGATCACCCGCTCGGCCCTTTCAAGCGCCTTCCGCACAAGGCTCAGATGCCCGTCGTGCAAGGCTCCCATGGTCGGCACAGTACCGATCGTGGCACCCGAGCGACGCCATTGCGCAACGACGGCGCGCAGCTCGCTCACGGTTCGAGCGATCGGCACGCTCATGTGAAGTCTCCGGCCTTCAAGGCGTTGACATAGAGATGTTCGACCGCCGGAAAGTGCCGGTTCCGCACATCGGTGGCGTAAGCGGCGATTGCCGCCTCAGCCTGCTCACCGAGCTCGGCACAGCGTTTGACGAACTTCGGCCGAAATGATGTGAAGAGCCCGAGCATATCGTCGCTCACCAGAATCTGGCCGTCGCAAGATGGCGAGGCACCGATGCCGATGGTGGGTATGTCGATATCGGCGGTTATCTGCCGTGCAAGCTGCTCCGGTATCTTTTCGAGCACCAAGGAGAAGGCGCCCGCCTCGGTTACCGCCCTGGCGTCGCGCCTGATCCGCTCTGCATCGGCTCCCCGGCCCTGCACACGATAGCCTCCGAACGTGTTTACCGCCTGCGGCGTCAGCCCCACATGGGCCATGACAGGTACGCCGCGCGCGGTAAGGAAGCGGATGGTTTCCGCGATGGTCTCGCCGCCCTCGAGCTTCACCGCTGAACAACCGGTCTCACCCATCACGCGCGCAGCGTTGCCGAAAGCGTGCTCTGGGCTTTCCTCGTAGGAACCGAAGGGCAGGTCGACGACCATCAGTGCGTGTTCAAGGCCGCGGCGAACGGCCTGTCCGTGCATGATCATCATGTCGAGCGTGACGCCCAGCGTCGACGACAGGCCGTGCAGCACCATGCCGACGCTGTCGCCGACAAGAACGATGTCGCAGTGGCGATCGAGTAGCCTCGCGACCGGCGTGGTGTAGGCCGTCAAGCATACAAGTGGCGTCTGGCCTTTTCGCAATCGAATATCTGGAGGGGTAATCCCTTTTATCTCACCAGCCGCGCTCAACCGACGCCCCCTTCCCTTACGTTACCAACAGCGGGTGTCGCGTTTGGCATATTTTTGTGCGACTGCGAAGAGCTAAAAACAGCGCTTGAGTACTACGGTGTTGACGTGCTGGCTGCCAAGGTTACATTCAATCGATTAAGGCGCTCCGTTGGGCCAACCCACTTTCGCAAACATGGATCCTCAGACAAGAAGAACCAAGAAAGGCAAAGCCGCCGTCAAAGCTGACGAAGCCAAAGTGGACCTGACTGCCGTCGTGGTCGCCGTAAACGACAGTGAGCCCTGTGTCCTCACCGTCGGTCATGCGGACACCCTCCCTTCTGGACCTTTTGCGCTTGAGCATCGATCGCTGCAGTCGGGTTTGAGGGGGTGGGTGGAGCAGCAGACCGGCCATGCACTGGGATACATCGAGCAACTCTACACCTTCGCCGATCGCGATCGCATCGGCACTGAGCGCCACCAGCGCGTCATCTCAATCAGCTATCTTGCATTGACCAGGAAGGAACAGGCAACGAACTCGGCCGCGTGCGGCTGGCAAAGTTGGTACGAATATTTTCCCTGGGAGGACCACCGCTTCGGCACGCCGCCTGTGCTGCTCGATAGATTGCGGCCCCGCCTGATTGAGTGGGCCGGCGGCGCCAGCGAGCCGACCACTCAACGCGAGCGCCGGCAGCGCGCTGCGATAGCCTTCGGCTTCGACGACCGCCATTGGAACGAGGAACTCACGCTCCAACGCTACGAGTTGCTCTATGAAGCTGCTCTGATTGAAGAGGCCGGTGGCGGCAGGGACGCGATTGCGGCCGCGGCTGGCAAACCAATGGTCGCTGACCACCGTCGTATTCTGGCAACCGGGATCGCGCGGCTGCGTTCGAAGATCAAATACCGGCCGGTCGTGTTCGAGCTTATGCGGCCTTCCTTCACGCTGCTGCAACTGCAGCGAACCGTGGAAGCTCTGGCTGGCAGGCTCATCAACAAGCCGAACTTCCGGAGATTGGTCGAGCAGCAGGAACTTGTTGAGGAGACTGGGGAGACCTCCCTCGACACGGGCGGCCGACCGGCGAAGCTTTATCGCTTCCGCCATGCCGTTCTCGACGACAGGGCTATCGCCGGGACAAAATTACCGCTGGCGCGGGCTTGACATACTTATAGTCAAGGTAGACATATTCCCTTATTGTCAAACCGAATATAATCGAGGCGCCAATGACTGGGGCGTTACCTATGGCTGCGTCCCTGTATGAGCGTGTCCGGCGGGTGATCCCTCCCGTTGAATGGCTCGCGTTCGCCGGCGATATTGAAGCCATCTTAGCGCTGAAGCGTGAGCGCAATGCGGTGGTGCTGGCGCACAATTACCAGACGCCCGAAATTTTTCATTGCGTGGCAGACATCGTCGGCGACAGCCTGGCGTTGGCCCACAAGGCGGTGACGGTCGACGCCGACATCATCGTGGTTGCCGGCGTTCATTTCATGGCCGAGACGGCAAAACTGCTCAATCCGAACAAGACCGTGCTCATCCCGGATCTCAGCGCCGGCTGCTCGCTGGCCGAATCGATCACGGCAGACGACGTGCGGTTAATGCGGCTGCGGTATCCGGGGGTCCCCGTTGTTACTTACGTCAACACTTCGGCCGCCGTAAAAGCGGAGTCCGACATCTGCTGCACGTCCGGCAACGCGAAGGCGGTGGTGGAATCGCTTGGCGTGGCGCGTGTGCTGATGCTGCCGGACGAATATCTGGCGAGGAACGTGGCAGCCGATACAGACGTCGAGATCATCGCCTGGAAAGGCCATTGCGAGGTGCATGAGCGCTTCACCGCAGCAGACATTCGGGAACTGCGCGATGCCCATCCAGGCGTCATCGTGCTGGCCCATCCAGAATGCCCACCAGACGTTGTCGCGGAGGCGGAGTTCTCCGGCTCGACCGCAGCGATGTCGGATTATGTCGAGCGGGAGAAACCGACGCGTGTCGTCCTTCTGACCGAATGTTCGATGAGCGACAACGTCGCGGTCGCGCATCCCGACGTCGAGTTCGTTCGCCCATGCAACCTGTGCCCGCACATGAAGCGCATCAACCTCGCCAACATTCGCGCCGCGCTCGAGCAGAACCGGCATGAGGTCCGGATTGATCCGGAAATTGCCGGCCCCGCCCGCCGCGCGGTCGAGCGCATGCTTTCCCTATGAGCCTGGAGGTTCGCGACATCGCCGGGGCGCCGGTCGTCATCGGCGGCGGCATTGCCGGCCTGATGACGGCGCTTCATCTGGCGCCGGAACCGGTCGTGCTTTTGACCAACGCGCCGCTTGGAACCGGAGCCTGCAGTGAGCTTGCCCAGGGCGGTCTTGCGGCAAGTCTCGGCGGCGACGACGGCCCGGATTTTCACCTTTGCGACACGATAGCTGCCGGCGACGGACTCTGCGACGAGGCCACGGTGCGGCGAGTGGTCCGAGCTGCACCCGAAGCGATTAGGACGATCCAAAGGTTCGGCGTCGCCTTCGACCAGCACCCTGACCGCGCGTTGCGACTTGGGCTCGAGGCGGCACACTCGCGACGGCGGATTGTGCATGCAGCTGGCGACGCCACCGGTCGCGAGTTGGTGCGCGTGCTCATCGCCGCGGTTCGGCGTACAGCCTCGATCACCACTATCGAAAATGTGGAGGTCCGCCGGCTGGTCGTGCAGGACGGGTCGGTCATCGCCGTGGTCGCCGCAGGACGAGCCGGCGCGCTCGCTCTGCCCACGCGTCGCGCGGTGCTGGCGACTGGCGGCGTCGGCGGGCTGTTTTGCGATACGACAAACCCCGCTGGCTCATGGGGTCACGGGCTGGCGCTCGCCGCATGGGCGGGGGCGGAACTCGCCGACTTGGAATTCATACAGTTCCATCCAACTGCGCTCGACGGTCCGCGCCGGCCGATGCCGCTGGTGAGCGAAGCCGTGCGTGGCGAAGGCGCGGTGCTCATCGATGAGCGAGGAGAGCGCTTCCTCGCTGACACACCTGGCGGTGAACTTGCGCCTCGCGACGTCGTCGCGCGCGCCATTTGGCACCAGCTTGCCGTTGGACGCCGCGTATTCCTGGATGCACGGCAAAGTCTCGGCCCGAGATTTAGCAAGCGTTTTCCAGGCATCGCCGAATTGTGCCGGAGCGCAGGGGTCGACCCCGCGACCGACCCGATCCCGGTGCGCCCGGCGGCACATTATCACATGGGCGGCGTCGCCGTAGACAGCGCCGGCCGCAGCTCCATCGAGGGATTGTGGGCCTGCGGTGAGGTCGCCTGTACCGGCCTGCACGGCGCCAACCGCCTGGCCAGCAACTCGCTCACCGAAGCGGCGGTCACCGCGAGCTGGGTTGCCGAAAGCGTTGCCGGCACGTCGTATACCCGGCGACCGCGCAGATGCTCCACATTCATCCCTCCAAGACCAGACGCTTCCGCGGTCCGCCCAATTGTCTCCGCCGCCCTGGGTATCATCCGCGACGGCGAGGCAATGCGCGAAGCGGTGGCGACCCTGCTGCCGATCGCAGCTGACAATGTCGCTGCCTCTGGCCCGGCTTTGGTCTCACTGATGATCGCTGTGGCGGCCCTGGGGCGGGAAGAGAGTCGAGGCGCGCACTGTCGGTCCGATTTCCCGCTCCACGATGCCGACGCGCGCCCATCACGGCTGACACTGCACAGCGCAATGCGGGCCGCGGCCGCACTCGATTGCCGGGCTACCATACGGAGCACCTGATATGATTTCATTCTCCCCCCTCCCCGCGACCCTAATCGAACCGATTGTGCGCGGTGCGCTCCTCGAAGACCTGGGCAGATGCGGCGACCTGACCAGCGATGCGGTTATCCCGCATGATTGCACTGCCACGTTGGTGCTCAAATCGAGGCAGGCGGGCGTCGTTGCCGGGCTCGATCTGGTCTCGTACGCCTTCCTGCTCGTGGAACCGGCGATCAACATCCAGATCTGGCGCCCTGATGGCAGCGATGTCGGGGCCGGGGAAACCATTGCAAAATTGTCCGGACCCGCGCGAGGCCTGCTCACGGCCGAACGCACTGCCCTCAATTTCTTATGCCGGCTGAGCGGCATTGCCACTGCCACAGCGGCGATGGTTGAGGCCGTGCGCGGTCACAAGGCGAGGATCGTATCGACGCGAAAGACGACGCCCGGCCTGCGGGTATTGGAAAAATACGCCGTGCGCGTCGGCGGCGGTGCCAATCACCGCTTCGGCCTCGATGACGGCGTGCTCATAAAGGACAACCACATCGCGATCGCCGGCGATATCCGCACAGCAATAGAGCGGGCGCGCGCCGCCGCAGGGCATATGGTGAAGGTCGAGGTTGAGGTCGACACGCTGAAGCAGCTCGATGCAGCGCTCGCGATTGGTGTTGACGCGGTGCTGCTCGACAATATGTCGGTCGAGGATCTTGCCCGCGCGGTTTCTATAGTGGGTGGCCGTACGATCACCGAGGCTTCCGGTCGGGTGACGCCGAAAACGGCGGCGGCGATTGCGGCGACCGGTGTCGATCTCATCTCCATGGGATGGCTGACGCACAGCGCCCCGATCCTCGACATCGGCCTGGACATGCCGGACCACCAGAACATCTGCAAGCATTTGAACTGAGGATTACGGCATGAGGAGCAACATCAGCTCGGCAGGCGTAGGAAGGCGGTGGGAAGACGTGCCGCAGCTCGCCTTTTAGCGAGTGCGCTCCAAAGCCAAGTCGGACCGGGCTTGCCGGTCGACAGACTCCTGAAGGCGTACCGGACTAGCAACAAAGGTTTGACGATGACGGTTGGAATGAACTCGGAGTTCGACGTGAACCAGACCATGCAATCGGTCGATGGAACGCCTCCGCGATGGAACCGCAAAGAGGCTGAGGCCATCTACGGCATGCCATTCAACGATCTGCTGTTCCTAGCTCAGACGATCCACCGCCAGAACTTCGATCGAAACCGAGTGCAGCTGTCGCGGCTCCTTAGCATCAAGACCGGCGGCTGCCCCGAAGATTGCGGCTATTGCAGCCAGTCTGCGCATTACGAAACCGGGGTGAAGGCGTCGAAGCTGATGAACGTCAAGCATGTCATCGACGAAGCGGCCAAGGCGCGTGATGGCGGCGCAACGCGCTATTGCATGGGCGCGGCGTGGCGAAGTCCCAAGGAGCGCGACATGGACGTCGTGGTCGCCATGATCGAGGGCGTCAAGGCGCTCGGCATGGAGACCTGCATGACACTCGGCACGCTCGATCTTGAGCAAGCTGCTCGCCTGAAGCAGGCCGGTCTCGACTACTATAACCACAACATCGATACCTCTGAGCGCTACTATGGCGAGGTTATTTCAACCAGGACTTTTGCCGACCGGCTGGAAACGCTTGGGCACGTGCGCGCGGTTGGGATGAAAGTCTGCTGCGGCGGCATCGTCGGGATGGGAGAAGAAAAGACCGATCGCATCGACATGCTGGTCACGCTCGCGAACCTGCCCGAGCCGCCGGAAAGCGTGCCGATCAACATGCTTATTCCCATCGAAGGCACGCCGCTTGCCGCGGCCGACGCCATCGATCCGATCGATTTCGTCCGCATCGTTGCGCTCGCGCGGGTGATGATGCCGAAATCCTGTGTAAGGCTGTCCGCCGGCAGGACGGCGATGAGCGACGAAACGCAGGCGTTGTGCTTCTTTGCCGGCGCTAACTCGATCTTTGTCGGCGACACGCTGCTGACGGCGGACAATCCCGGCGAGGACAAGGATAGCCTTCTGTTCCAGCGTCTCGGCATCGAGCCGATGGAACTCGCCACGCAATGAACGAGGCAATTCTTGCCCGCTATGACGCATCCTTGCGCGGACTGGCGCGCAAGGACCGGTTGCGGACGCTCGCACCGCGCGCCGGTCTCGACTTCTCGTCGAACGACTATCTCGGACTTGCCGCCTCCAAAAGACTTGGCGAAGCGGTTGCGGCGGCGATTGCGCGGGGCACGCCGGTTGGCGCCACCGGGTCGCGGCTGTTGCGCGGCAACGCACCGGAACATGAGCAACTGGAGGCGGACGCCGCGGCATTCTTCGGCGCCGACCGTGCGCTGTTCTTTGGCAGCGGCTACATCGCCAACTTCGCCCTGTTGACCGCGCTGCCGCAGAAAGGCGACCTGCTGGTCCTCGACGAACTCGCCCATGCCAGCATGCATGAGGGCGCGCAGGCCGGGCGCGCCGAGTTCAAGCTGGCCGCGCACAACGACGTCGACGCTGTCGAGGACGCAATCACCCGCTGGCGCGCTGAAGGCGGCATGGGGCGAGTGTGGATCGCCGTCGAAAGCCTTTACAGCATGGATGGCGACCGCGCGCCGATGGAGAGCCTGGTCGCGCTGGCTGATCGGTACCAGGCATTCATCGTCTTCGATGAAGCGCATGCCACCGGCGTCTGGGGACCGGACGGCCGGGGACTGGCCGCCGCGTGCCAAGGCCGCGACAACATCGTCACGCTCCACTCATGCGGCAAGGCGCTCGGCGCATCCGGTGCACTCGTCACCGGGCCGAGGACACTGTGCGATTATCTCGTCAACCGGTGCCGGCCGTTCATCTACGCCACCGCGCCCTCGCCGCTGATGGCGGCCGCGGCGCGCGAAGCGCTGACTATTCTGTCCGACGAGCCCATGCGCCGCGCTCAGCTGCAGGAACGCGTTGCCTGCGCCGGCCGCCAATTGGCCGAGCGCTGCGGCGTCGTACCCAGCGGCTCGCAGATCCAGCCATTTGTCATCGGCGACGTTGGGCGCACCATGGCGGTGGCGGCGGCCCTGCAGGCACGCGGCTTCGACATACGCGGCATACGTCCGCCGACGGTGCCCGAGGGCACATCGCGCCTGCGCATTTCGCTGACGCTCAACGTCGACGAGACCGACATTTCCGCCATGGTCGAGGCTCTCGTCGAGGTGTTGGCCAGAGCATGACCAAACGCATCGTCGTCACCGGAACAGACACCGGAATTGGCAAGACAGTGTTTTCGGCCGGACTTGCCGGGCTGCTCGACGGCTTCTACTGGAAGCCGGTGCAATCGGGCCTCGACGAGGAGACTGACAGCGAGGTCGTCGCCCGGCTTTCCGGCTTGCCCGACGGACGCGTGCTGCCCGAAGTCTATCGACTGACGATGCCGCTGTCGCCGCATCGATCAGCCGAAATCGACGGCGTCGCGATCGAGGCCGACGATCTTTCATTTCCGGTCCTGCCGACACCGCTCGTCATCGAAGGCGCCGGCGGGCTGATGGTGCCGCTCAATCGACAGACAAGGTTCATTGACATATTCGAACAATGGCGGCTGCCGGTCATACTGTGCGCCCGCACCGCGCTCGGCACCATCAATCATACGCTGTTGTCGATCGAGGCCCTGAGAGCCCGCTCCATCCCGCTCATCGGCATTGCCTTCATGGGCGAAGAGGTGGCCGATACGCAAAGGACAATCGTGGAATTCGGCGGCGTGCCGCAGCTCGGCAGGCTGCCGCACCTCGGTCCGCTGACGGGTGAAACGTTGAGAGATGCAATGATTTCCGGCTTCGACCTGGCCATGATTGCCGGAGGCGACTGATGGCGCAGTCTCGAGTCTGGCATCCGTTCACGCAGCACGCGCTAGAGCCCTCGATCCCTGAAATCGTGCTGACTGAAGGCGCCTATCTCCACAAGGCCGACGGCTCCCGCATCCTGGATGCGATTTCTTCCTGGTGGGTCGTCACTCATGGCCACCGCCACCCCCGCATCATGAAGGCCATCGAGACGACCGCGTCGAGCCTCGACCAGATCATCTTCGCGGGCTTCACCCACGAGCCGGCCGAGCGCCTGGCCGAGGCGCTTGTCGGCCTCGCACCCGCCGGCCTCGACCGGGTGTTCTATTCCGACAGTGGCTCGACCTCAATCGAAGTCGCGCTGAAGATGGCGCTCGGCTATTTCCGCAACATCGGCGCGCCGCGTTCGCGCATCGTCGTCATGGAGCACAGCTATCATGGTGACACGATCGGGGCGATGAGCGTCGGCGCCCGTGGCGTGTTCAACGCCGCCTACGAGCCCTTGCTGTTCGAGGTCGACACCATCCCCTTCCCGGCCGCCGGGCGCGAGCAGGAAACGCTGGATCGGTTCGAGGCACTCTCCCGCGACCGGCGCGCCGCCGCGCTGATCGTCGAGCCGCTCGTGCTCGGCGCCGGCGGCATGCTCATGTATCCGGCCTGGGTTCTGACCGAATTGAAGAGGATCACTGAGGCCGCCGGCACGCTGCTGATCGCCGATGAAGTGATGACCGGCTGGGGGCGCACCGGAACCATGTTCGCCTGCGAACAGGCGTCCGTCTCGCCGGACATCCTGTGCACCTCGAAAGGTCTGACCGGTGGTACCATCCCGCTGGCCGCCACGATCGCCACCGATGCCATCTTCCAGACTCACTATTCCGAGGATCGCAAGAAGACGTTTTTCCATTCGAGCTCCTACACCGCCAATCCGATTGCATGCGCGGCGGCACTTGCCAATGTCGAGATCTGGCACGACGAGCCGGTGGCCGAGCGGATCGCGGCCTCGAGCGCGATGCAGGCCGCTGGCCTCCAGCGCTTTCGCGACAACCCCCGCTTCACCGATTGCCGGGCAACCGGCACCATCACGGCACTCGACCTACGCACCGGCTCAGCCGGTTATCTGGCCGAGATCGGGCCAAAACTGCGCGCTTTTTTTCTTGAGCGCGGCCTGCTCGTGCGCCCGCTCGGCAATGTCCTGTACCTTCTGCCGCCCTATTGCATTACCGGCAACGAGTTGGATGGGCTCTATGACGCCATCGAGGAGGCCGGCGAACGCTTCGGCTCAAAGCCATGAGCCGATCATCGCGCATTCTCGGGTTTGGCCATCATGCGCCCGCGCGCAAGGTGGAGAATCCGGAAATCGAAGATCGTCTCGGGCTTGAACCCGGCTGGATCGAGCGGCGCACCGGGATACGGTCGCGCTTCTGGGCAGCGGACGAAGACACGCTGTCGGCCCTTGCCGCGCACGCCGGCGACATGGCGCTGACCAATGCCGGTATCGACCGCGGCGACATCGGCCTACTTTTGCTCGCTACCTCCACACCCGATCATCTTCTGCCGCCAAGCGCGCCCCTGGTCGCACATCGGCTGGGACTAGGTCGCGCCGGCGCGATCGACCTGACCGGCGCCTGCGCCGGCTTCATCTATGCGCTGATGTTCGCCGACGGGTTCACCCGCCTGCACGGCAAAGCGAGCCTTGTCATCGCCGCCAACATCCTCAGCCGCCGCATCAATTCGGCCGAGCGCGCCAGCGCCGTGCTGTTTGCCGATGCCGCCGGCGCCGTGGTGATCGGCCCGTGCGAAGACACTGACCGGGGCATTCTTGGTGCTTCGGTGGATTCCGACGGTTCGGGCTACGGGCTGATCCAGATTCCCGCCGGCGGAAGCAACACGCCGTTCCATGGCGAGCTCGACCTCGCGCAGACACGGATGACGATCACTGACGGCCGTGAAGTATTCAGCAAGGCCGTGGAGATGATGACCGCCTGCTCGAGAGATGCGCTCACTGCTGCCCGACTGAGGCCGCAAGACCTCGATCGTTTCGTGCCGCATCAGGCCAATGCTCGCATTTTCGACGCGGTCGGCAGGAACCTCGGCATCACAGATCACTCGATGGTCAAGACGATCGCCGAATATGGCAACTCTTCCGCCGCGACGATCCCGCTCTCATTGTCGCTCGCCCATCGGGCGCAGCCGTTTCGGCCTGGCGAGAAAGTCCTCTTGGCGGCAGCGGGTGCGGGTCTCAGCGGCGGCGCGCTTGTCGTGGGAATTTAGTAAAGCGACGCTTGCGCACAGGACTGCTCATGAATGAGACTATGAGAATGGCTCAATACGTAAATAGTCGCCGGCAAGCTCCATAGAGCTGGTTCCGTGCGGTGCTCCGCGATGTCTAAGTACCGAACCGCTTGCTCAAATCGCAGCGCTCATCGAAGGCCAGCAAAACCTCATGCAGAGCGAAAATCCTCAACCGCCCGTTTCAAAGACGCTCGCCCCATTTCGAAACAAGGTGTTTCGCTCAATTTGGACGGCCACCCAGATTTCCAGCCTGGGTTGGCTAGTGCAAACGGTCGCCATCAGTTGGCTTATGGCAACGATTTCTGCGTCCGACCTTATGGTTGCACTCGTCCAGGCCGCATCTACATTGCCGGTGTTCTTCCTCTCAGTTTTCGCCGGAGCCATTGCCGACAACTTCAGCCGCCGGTGGGTGATGTTTGCGGGACACTGCCTGATAGCATCGGCGTCGATGACGCTGATGATTTCTGTGGGTCTGGGATTTGTCAGTCCTTGGCTGATTCTCGGGTTAGGTTTCCTGGCCGGCTGCGGCTTTGCCTTGAATGATCCGGCCTGGCACGCTTCGGTCGGCGATATCCTTCACAAACGCGACATTCCGGCCGCAGTGACGCTTATGTCCGTCGGATACAACATTGTGCGCAGCGTTGGTCCGGCCTTAGGGGGCGTGATCCTGGCCGTCTTTGGGCCGCTGGCCGCTTTCGCCTTGGCTGCGGTGAGTGATCTGGCGCCTATAAGCGCGATATGGCGCACCAAATGGGAGGTCCGCTCTTCGCCTCTCCCTCGTGAGAGAATGACGACGGCAATTCATGACGGAGTGCGCTTTACGGCGATGTCTTTGGAGATCAGGGCAGCGACCGCCCGAGCAGCTCTTTTCGGATTGGCAAGCATCTCCATTCTGGCGTTGCTCCCTCTCGTCGTCCGGGATCAGTTGAAGAGTGGGCCAATTGTCTACGGTATCTTATTGGCCGGCTTCGGCATGGGTGCTTTCATCGCGGGCATGGGCAACGGCTTCTTGAGGAAGGTCACGTCTCAAAACAGGCTGGTGGCCTTCGCCTCTGTGGCTTGTGCAGTCTGTTGCCTCTCCCTTGCCCTGACATCGTCGGTTCCTGTGGCGGCCATTTCGCTGGCGCTCGGCGGAGCGGGTTGGCTTATCACCTGGACGGGCATTGACGTGTCGGTGCAGTTGGCAAGCCCAAGGTGGGTTGTAGGCCGCACGCTCTCCATTTACTACGCCTTGAGCGCAGGCGGTATGGCTGCTGGCAGCTGGATCTGGGGTTCTGTCGCGCAAAACTATTCCTTGACCTCAGCATTGGAGGGCGCCGCGGGCGCTCTGTTGCTGGTTGCAGCAGCGGGGATCGTGTTGCCGGTCCGTCCCTGGGAAGAAACGGATCAAGAAAGTTCAGTTTTTCATCCGCCGGACGTGGCTCTCGATCTGAAACCCAGAAGTGGCCCTATCGTGGCCAAGGTCGAGTATTTGATATCGGAGGAAAATATCGAGGCCTTTCTGGGCTACATGCGCACGCGGCGACACGTCCAGAGCCGTGCCGGTGCACGAAACTGGACGCTCCAGCGAAATCTGCAAACACCGTCACTTTGGACGGAGACATTCCGCACCCCCACCTGGATGGACTTTCTCCGCCTAAATCATCGACTCACCGCAGCAGATAAGGAAGTCGGCCAGCATCTCCTGTCACTGCATGAAGGAGAGGTGCCTCCGCAGACAGTGCTTTCGATTGAACGAACGACCGAGGCAATTCGTACCCGTACCTCGACAATCTTTTCTCGTCCTCCAAGATGACGCCGTCAAGCTGCTATCCAGGGACAGGGTGGATCACCGGTGCTTTGCAGAGCACAGCCTCACACCGAGAGCAGCGTGCTCCGAGTTGTGCGATCGAGCGCACCCAGGCGAGATGATGATGAACGCGGCGTCAAGTGGAAGTCCCCTGCATGCGCTTGCGGAGTCTTCTGCGAGAGCCCATGCCGACGAGCGCCAAACAAGGTCTGATGCCTTCGGAGTCGTGGCCTCAACTCATCGATTCGGTCGCTCGATGATTGCTGCGCGCACCCGGTCATCGTCGGTCAGACGGTGGCCCTTTGATGTCGCCAGACGTCCACTTGCGATGTGCCGGGCGTAAGAATCCCGTGTTACTTCGTTCTGAACGTACCCCTCGCCGACTCGGCCAATAGCCGACGCGCCGAAGCCGATCACGTTTTTGCAAGTATCGGCCGAGTATCCCAGCGAATTACGCCGCAGGCGCCCGGTCTTCTGCGCTAGCGCGAGTTCGTCGTCCGGCAGAGCGAAATGATCGAGCCCGATCTCCCGGTAGCCGGCGCCAACCAGTGTCTCGGCGACAGCTGCAGCCTGTTCGGCGCGAACATCGCCGTCCGGTAGACCTGCCTGCTCGATTAGGCGCTGATTCTTTATCACGGAAGGAATATGCGCGTAGCCGAACACCGCAAACCGGTTGGGGCGCATGGCGACCGCAGCCATCGCGGTCTGGATGCAGGACTGCACAGTCTGTTTCGGGAGACCGAAGATGAGATCGAAGTTGATATGGCCAACGCCATGCCGGCGGAGATTTTCGACGGCAGCGGCCGTCTGCACCTTACTCTGGATCCGATTGATCGCCTTTTGCACATCGGGATCAAAGCTCTGCACGCCGATGCTCGCGCGGTTGACACCGGTAGCTGCCAAGGCTTCGGCCATTTCCGGTGTGAACGTTCGGGGATCGATCTCCACGGCGATCGCAGCAGTTTTGCTGAAAGCGAAGTGGCGGCGTAGAAATTCCATCAGCGCCAAGTGCTCGGCTGGCCCGATAAGGTGAGGCGTTCCGCCGCCGAAATGCACATCGCTCACCGGCAGCCCTTGCCGCGCTTGCTCCGACACCAAACTGATCTCCTGACGCAGCACCGCCAAATAATTAAGGATCGGGCCGTTGCGACGGGTGACCGCGGTAGGGAAGCCGCAATACCAGCACATGGATCGGCAAAACGGAATGTGGAAATAGAGCGACACCGATTCGTCGGCCGGGAGGCCCCTCAGCCATTCCTCATAATCGTCAGCACCAACCGCCGCAGAGAAGTCTGGCACAGTCGGATAGATGGTATACCAAGGCGGCCGGGGGGTCCCGGTACTTTGTCAGGATTGAGGTGTGCAAGGAGCTGTCGTCCCACGTCGCTGATCCATCATTGTTTCGTTGCGCGCTCGTCCTGTCTCTGACCTAAGTCAGTGCGTCCCGCTTTCTCCGCGTTTTCAAGGCGGAGGCGGCGATGTCGCAGTCTCGGTTGGACAGGACGGTATCAACCACGCCGGGGAGTGCGCGTGCCATGGTTCCGCCTGAGGTGATGGTGCGGTGCCGCATTCAACGTTTGAGTACGTGACGCCAGTGCAGTGTACTTGAGGCGTCTGCGGAAGAACTTTGCAATGCGAAATTCATGTCCGACGCCAAACGTCGCAACGCACCTGTCAAGCCTCGTTCAGACGCCATCCAGGTCCAGCCAGCGGCCTTCCCTGCCGGCCGAAAAACCATACCGGCTTTAGCCACCGAGACGCTCTAAAGCTGACGTCCGCTCATTTGATGAAAGGAAGGCGCCGCTAGGGGGTGCACAAGGCTCCCCGGCTTGACGTCGCTTCGAGCGATGAGCGGCGGTGTGGCTTGTCGTCAAGCGCCGGGCAGCGTGCCCCCTACCGATATCCCGAAAAGATCGACCAAGATGGCCATCCCGACGCCACACGCGGTCTGGATGAGGCCGACCATGAAAATGCGATTGGCGCGTTCGTAGATGGGGCGGCGCAAGGAACTCATGTCGAGCAGCATGGACAGCGCTCTCATCTGCAGTGCGATGCCGAGCAGGATCGGCACTACGGCGAACAGATCGTAGAGTTGCCATGGCAAGGGGTTCGCCGCCCAATGAGTGAGGAAGCCGAGCGAAAAGGCAAGCAGGATACCCACGGCAGTGATTGTGCCGTTGCGGAAAATGGTCTCGATCAGTTCTTCCTTCGGATCGTGCTCGTCCAAGCGGCTTCCTTTCGTTGCTCTTTCCGTCGAGACTAAGTTCTCGAGAATGCTGTTCATCGCCAATTACTCGAGGCGAGCCGTAGGCAACCGTTTCAGGGTGCGCTCCCTTCTCGCTACCGGCCGCGCAATGTACCTGCACGGCGAACTTACAGCGGCGAAAAGGTGCTTCGGCCACCATGCGACACATCGGACGTGGACGCCCTCTGTTCCTGGCGCAGCCCTTGCGGACCGCACGCGCGCAGTAATCCTTCTCGGTAGCGCATGAAGCGGCCTCCGTTGCGGTCAGACGGGAAGCCCTCGCTGTTAAACGAGACTGTCACATATCGAACATGGCGAACCGTGTCGCACATTGCTTTTCGCAGTGACCCTCAAAAAAAGTGATTCCAGCGAGACGAAGGCGCGTCGGCCCAATTTTGGTGTCGGCCGCATCTACGCTTCAGGTTGGCATGTCGCTTGCTGCTCTATTCCGAGGCTGCAGCGGTCTGACCGGAGTGTTTCACATATAAACGATAATGAATTTCCTAGCAGAAAACACTATTCTAAGTACATGTGGCTTTTACGCTGGATACCCTCCCATGTCAAGCGGTTTTACGTCCACAAGTTGGAGACAACACGCACAAAATTTAGAGTAAAGCTTTCTCTTACGCCTCTATCCTTTTTATTCCTTCATGGAGATCTAGACATGTACATCAAGAATCGTCTTCTTGGCTTAACTGCTCTGATCGCCGCCTCCGTCGTTCGAGCAGCTGGCGCCGAGCGGGAACCGGCCGAGTACATCAAGATCTGCGACGTCCTCGGCTCGGGGTATTTCTATATTCCCAACACCGACACCTGCCTGCGCATCGGCGGCTATGTCCGTTATGATATCGGCCTGGGTGATGTCCGATCCTATGACAGCGCAAGAACCTCGGATGTGAGAACTGGCGAGGACCAAGGCACTTGGCGAAACAACACACGCTTCACGTTCAAAACTTGGAGCGGCCAGCAGACCGAGCTCGGCGCGTTGACGACCTATACCGAAACCCACGTGAATTTTGGCAATAGCGCTAACTCGCATGACAGTCCTCAGAACTATGATTTCAACAGCGGCCTCGCACTGGCTTCTGCCTGGGTCGAGCTGGGGGGCCTGCGAGTTGGCAAGGACGGGTCGGCCTTCGATACGTTTGTAAGCTACGCTGGCAACGTTCTCGATAGTATGCTCGTTCGGTCGGCCGGCTTCGACACCAATGTGGCTCAGTCCTACTTCGACGCCGGCAACGGCATTTCGACCGTGATTTCGCTCGAACAAGGATCGGGCTCAGCCGGTACTATCGACAGCTATATTCCGCACGTTGTCGCCGGCTTGAAATACACGCAAGGCTGGGGCTCGATCACCGGCGTCGCGGCTTATGACAGCAACTACGAAGCTTTGGCCGGCAAGATCCGTGTCGACGTCGCTGTCACAAACCAGCTGTCGCTGTTTGGACTGTTCGGCTACGGTTCCAATGGCAGTCTCAACGAGGACTCAAACGGCGCAATCGCCAATCATGTGCGCGGCTCGTACAACATCTGGAACGGCCAGTGGGCTTTCTGGGCGGGCACCACCTACGAGTTTGACGAGAAAACTTCGTTCAACTTTCAGGTCTCGAGTGATCAGCTCAAGAATTCTGGTTTGGCTGCAAACGTCGTCTATATGGTCGTTCCTGGCTTCACGGTCACAGCCGAGGTCGATTACGACCACTACGGCAACTTTGGCGTCGGCCCTGCCGACCCTACGACCGTCAAGGGCACGAGCAAGCCGAACAGCGTCGGCGGCATTCTCCGCTTCCAACGCTCATTTTGAAATCTCTCCAGCCGCGAGCATCTCTGGCAAAGGCACTTGCCTCGACAACGCACGCATAGAGAGCTTCTTTCGCCATCCTTGAAGTCTGCATCGACCGTCCACGGCCCATCGTACCAACTTGAGACTGAAAGGGGTGAGCCCTGTGTAATACAGCCTAGCCCTTGACCTGCCCAATGAACCGGCCAGGGGTGGTCAGTTCAAATTCGGGGCCGTTTAGAGGGCAGTGTGAGGCCGTGTCAGGTAAGTGCCACTGCAATGTCGGGACCGCGACACGCCTGTCGCTGTGGATGGCTGGAATTGCCCTTCGCGGCGCCATTCATTCTCTCAACATTTACGTGATAATGCACGCTTAGTCCGATCCGCGTGGCAGCACCCATCCTAGGTCGCTATCGGGTGGCCTTAAACCTGAACAGCTCCATCGTCGCGGCTGCTGCCGAAGCAGGAGCAATCACAGGGACCCGCACTGGTGCTTGTCAGCCGTCTGACCCGCTACTTCGTCTTAGGAAGAGCATTGTCTTTGCCAAAAGCCGGCCAGTATTTCGAGATTGCCAGTGTGGCGCCGGCTGAAGAGAAATGACCATAGTCGAAATACACAAACTCTCCTCTGTCGGAATAGGGGCAGCGTCCTGCGCTGCACAGGAATTTCAGCGGATCGATGAATGTGGCGCCTTTGGTAAATGAGCGCACACGTTCGTTGATGCCGGGGTCCATCGCCATCGGCCAGGACGTATCGTCCAGATTTTGGCGCTTGGCGAAGAACGCAATTTTCCGGACGTCAGTTGGGAACTGCGGAGACTGGCCGATGACAAACACGCGCACGCCCAGGGCACGAAGCGTATCGATTGTTTGCTGAAGACCGTCGAAGCCTCTGACCTCATAGTCACTCCATTTACCGCTGAGGATAACCGTCTTGATGTCCGCTTCCAAGATGATGTCCAAGGCCTTGCGATTGAACCGGACACAATCAAGACGAGCGTAAGAGTAGTAAGAGAGTATCGGCGGGCAGCCGGCGTACGTATATTCCACGATGTTCGCCTGCAACCGATTTATGTTAGCACCCAGGCCGGAAACATAGTGCGCGGCGAAGGAGTCGCCCCACAAAAAAACCGTTGTTGGAAAACCGCGAGTGCGCGTGCAATCCTCCATATTCCAGCTTTCGATCCGGCTGGTGCCCTCGTTGAAACAGATGCCATTCCTCCAGTCCCCGACGGAAATGCGCCGCTGGACATAGTCCGGAAACCGTTGCGGAAAGCCGTTGCCGAGCGCCCCCGCCGCTCCGCCGGCACAAAGAACAACGATCGCGAGCGCTGAAAAGGCGAAGATAGGCCCCGGGGCGGTGAAGGTCCTCTTCTGTCGAAACGGCTGCTCTACAAACTTCCAGGAGAATGCAGCCAATGCGAGGCTTGCCACCAACATCGCACCGGTCATCAACGGATCGAGTTTTTGGAACGAAAGATAATGCGCGAACGCATTGAGCGGCCAGTGAACAAGATACAACGAATACGAGATGAGCCCAATCCAGACCAGCGGCCGGACTTCGAGCATGCGGCTGGCGACCGTCGAGGGGGAATTTTGGCCAACATAGATCAGAAGGGCCGTTCCCATGCATGGATACAAGGCGTTGTAGCCTGGGAACGGATCACTCTCCGAAATCGCGAAGAACCCGATGGCGAGAAGGCCAAATCCGGCCAACCCCACCGACTCCATCAGGAATCGGTTGCCCAACGGCGGGGGGCGTTTGAGCATGAGCAGGGCGCCCAACATGAGTTCCCAGATTCGGGTCGGCAGCAGATAGAATCCGGCGGTGGGCGCCAGCGATGTCGCCATCACCGCCACTACGAAGCTGCAGAGAATTATCGGAAGAAGTGTCGTCAGCCAGCGCTTCCCGATGTAGCGATAGATTAGGAACATCAGGATTGGGGCGAAGATGTAGTACTGCTCCTCTACGGAAAGCGACCAGGTGTGCAACAGTGGTCGAAGCGCGGCATCGATCGAGAAGTAACTTGACGTTTTCCAGAAAAAAACGTTCGACCAGAAAGTCGAGGCAGCTATGATGCTAAGACTGAATTCGCGCAGATCCGATGGCAGAAGAATGAACAATGCCGCAATGCAGGTGAGAAGCATCACAAAGACGAGAGCCGGCAGAATGCGCCGGGCACGGCGCCAGTAGAAGTTGACGATCGAAAATTGGCCGCGTTCAAGGTCATCCAAGAGGCTTCCGCTGATTAGGTAGCCGGAGATGACGAAGAAGATATCGACCCCGCCAAAGCCACCCGGGATCGCCGAAATTCCGAAATGAAAGAGTACGACCGGAAGTACAGCAACAGCCCTAAGGCCCTCGATATCGCGCCTATATTGCATCCAGCGGTTCCTTTGATTTTAGATCAGGGCGAGATTGGAGCTTTCAATCCCCGGTAGGAGTGCTGCCAAGATAAGGGACGGTATCAGCCACCTTTATCCGTCCCGAATGTTCTGTAAGTGGCAACTGGTATAGAAGCACGATCGCCATCGCCGGACTTGACGGCCTGATTGTCGAGCAGATCGCGCGGATCGTTGACCATCACGGCCAGGTTATATCCTGTCGAACAACCAAGCGGCTGTTTGAAGGATTCTTCATTGGGTAAAGCACCATATGAGGGACAGACCGGCGGACGGGCGTGATAGACAATCGCCTCAATTCGCACTGAGCCGGCGTCGTGTTGATCGAGCAATTGAATGTTGTCTGCTTCGATTGCCAACTGCCTGGCCTGATGGGCTACCCGTGCGCTGAGCTGGGGCGAACCGCTGATGAGGAGGTGGAGGGCATCGAACCGGCCGCGACTGGCCTTGTCTAGGAAAACACGCAAACGCTGCCGTTCGGAAGCGCGCAGGCTTTGCAACGTCAGGACGGTGGTCTCCTCTCGGACAAGCATTGGTGCCGATGGTTCGACATCAACTGGCGTAGTACTGGTGCAGCCACTTACGCTTGGTGCCAGAGCGACAAAGAGGATTATAAAACGCAACATCATTGGACGACACTATTCGATGATGAAGCCGAGACCGCCCTGGGCGCTTGGCGCGCCCGCACGGATAGCAGCGCGGTCTCGCGGGGGACTTGCCACGGAATTCGTCGGAGCGCCCCCTCCGTTCAAAGCCGGTGCCGCCCGCTCGGTAGGTGCGCTCATCTGGTTTGGGTTGGAGCCTGGTCTTACAATGTAAGGCGTAACTAGAATGACCAGTTCTGACTCCTCTTTTTGAAACGAGGACGAGCGAAAAAGCGGTCCCAGGATCGGCATTTCTCCGAGCCAGGGAAAGGCCCTGACATCATTGTTGACGTTCCGCCTGATTAGACCGCCGATTGCGAAGCTCTGCCCACTGGCGAGTTCGACGACCGTATCGGCTCGGCGCGTGGAAACTGCCGGCACGGAAATTCCGTTGATTTGCACGGCACCTTGCGTCGACAGTTCACTGACTTCGGGCGTTACGTGAATGTTGATTTGATTGTTGCTGAGAACTGTCGGCACAAATTCCAGACTGACGCCGAAGTGACGGAATTCAACCGATACCTGCCTGTTTTCCTGCAGGACAGGAATGGGAAATTCGCCGCCAGCGAGAAAGCTGGCTTTTTCACCCGACATGGCGGTGAGGTTCGGCTCAGCCAGGACGGACGCTATATGCTCCTTGGCGAGCGCGTCGAGAACCGCGCTGACGTTGACGGCACCGTTGTCGAATCCGATTTCTGCTGTACCGCCACCCTGGGTTGAACCAGACCCAGCGCTTGCACCGCTTCCGCTTAGAACGCCCACTTTGAAATTGCCGATTTGACCGAAGGCGGACAGGTTGACGCCGAGTGACTTCATGGCGCTGCGTGAGACTTCGGCTACGCGCACGCTGAGGTTAACTTGCAGGGATCCAGCGACCTTGATGTTGTTGACGACTTGCGCTCCGTCGCCCAGATATTGCTCAGTGACTCTTTTTGCGGTGTCGGCGACCTCTGCGTCGGGCGCTGTCCCGCTAAGGATTGCGCCGCGCGGCGTATAGTTGACGCGGATGGGATAGTCGCCGACCTGCTCCCGCAACATGGCGCGTAAATCCCCGATCGGTTGCGTGACAACGATACGCAATTCGGCGAGAGGCTCGCCGTTGCCATCCAAGGCGAATAGGCTGGTCCGCCCCGATTTCTTGCCAAAGACGAAGATTGTTTTGCTCGATGGTGCCTGAAAATCCGCGATCGTGGGGTCAGCAACAAAGATGGTCGTGGCTGGCGCGGGCAGATGAACGGTCTCCCCGAGCGAAGAGGAAAGGGTCAGCGTGGCGTTGATGCTATTCGAAGCCGCACGCGGCGCGCCTTTGTCCTGCTTGTTTTGCGCCGCGACACCAAGTGGGAAAGTCACAATAAGCGCACAGAGGAGATGGCCCAGGTAACGGGGCACTGCAGGTCTAGGAACCTTGATGGCGATCGCCCGCCAATTGAGCGCAAGGCAAGGATGTTGAAGGATCAGCAAAATAGATCTTCTTTCGATTCGACAAACTATGCGGATGACGCGTCAGTCAATTCTAGAATGTAACCAATGCCACGGATGGTCTTGATCCGTGGCGTTGCACCTGATCTGGTCAGATGTCCACGTAAACGATAGATTCCGACTTCAAGCGCGTTGGCAGACACGTCGTCGTTGAACGAATAGAGGTGATCTTCCAACTGCGCACGGGGCACGATGCGGCCTGCCCGGTTAAGCAGATGCTCTAGAATACAGAGTTCGCGACGTGCGATCATCATTGGGTGCCCAGCAACGAAAACCTGTCGGGCGACCGGATCGAAGTTGAGATTGCCAAATACGAGCCTCAGGTCGGTCATTTGTGTCGCCCGGCGCAGAATGGCTCTCATTCTGGCGATAAGCTCATCGGTAGAGACGGGTTTGAGCAGAAAGTCGTCCGCACCACCGTTGAAGATCGCAATTCGCTTATCGAGATCGTTGAGGCTGCTCATAATGACGGCAGGAACTGAATGCCCGTGGGTCCTCAACTGCCTCAGCCAACCCAAGCCATCGCCATCTGGCAGAGCCAATTCCAGCAGGAGAATTTCATAGCTGGCGCAAGAAAATGCACTCGAGGCCAGTTCCAGAGTACCAACGACATCAACGACGAAGCCGCCATCCCCGAGCGCAAGTCGCATGGCGCGCGCAAGATCCGCATGATGATCCACGAGCAGCGTTCGCATTTCATCTCCTATCGAAGAGGGACGGCCCATCGAACGCGTCACCGGCGGCCATCTGATCGGAGCACACGGCGCGCAACTCGTCGCAGCTCTCGGAACTGGTCCGAGTCGGAGGGACATGCAAGTCGCTCGGTGGCAATAGGCGCGGGTGAGGACCAACTGGCGGGCTCAAATACGCCGGTCGGCGAACCCACGACGCCAGCAACCCGCGTGCGATTTCTCGTTGCATCATCTCTCCTACGTGCAGCCCCTACGCTCGCAAGGCAGCGTCGCGGCTCAGAGCCCGATTCCCACAGAGGGTAGGGTTAGCTTTCGAGAAACTGATTGAACAAATCGATTATTTGGATCAAATGCATCCACGGTATGGATGCAGCGCCGCATCTTCAACGACTGCGGCGTCCTGATGGATTCTAGTGTCTGTCGTGCTCTGCTTTTTTCGCTGTCCTTCAAGGCTGGCGAGCCTGGTGGAACCTGCGCGTCATTGGCTGTGGTAGCTTGATGCTCAAAAATGGAGCGCCCCGCGGAAAGCCGCTCTCAGATTTCCAAAAAGCCTTGCTGGTCCAAAAGAGCACTTCGCGTCTCGACACCAAAATGGGCGAGGAAAACTGACGTCTGACAGGGATGTGTATGCAACAGCCGATTTGCGGCACCAGGAAACGACCGCGTTCAGGCTGGAGATCGACGACCAACGGCTCCTCGATTTCCGCATTCAGGCCACGACGATCGACCGCTTTCCAAGCTCTTCCTGTGCGGGCGGATGCCGGCAAACAGCAGCACAGGGTCAGGGAAACCGCGAGCGGGCCTGCTTGATCGCCATGATCACATTGCCGCTGTTGCGCGTGCGGACCGGAATGCATTCGGTCCAGCCGGTGGCAATTTCGGTCAGCACCATCGTCTGCACGAAGCTCCCCGACCAAGACGTGCCCGAATGCGCTCAACAAAGCCGGGCGGCGGATCTTTCCAATCGCCGAAGGTGCGGGCTTGCACCGAGCGGCGAACTGCCGAACTCATTCCTGCCCGGCGGCGCTGGCCGCCGCGAGCGACGATGCGGACCTCAGCCGCTCCGAAGCCTCCCACAACACGATGAGCGCCTCGCGGACATCGCTGCCGTAACAGCGGCTGCGGCTCTTGCCCGCAGACGGCCTCTGCTCACGACGGTTCATAAGACGGATCGCGCGCGCTTGCGATAATAGCCGATTACCGCCCCGAACTCATTCAGAATGCGCCGCTTGTCAACGCCGCGATAACGCTCCACGATCGCCGCTTCAGTTCCGACCGTGTCGCCATGCTGAGCCGCGCCATACTTCCCCCGAACCGGAATGGCACGACCTGTCCAATGCGGCTCGTTGCCTTCCTTAATTCGCTGACCGGAAAGGTACCGGAAGTCGTCTAACGCATCTTACCCGCTGAAACGGCGGCAACACCTCGACCTCTATCGCGTGGGGGCCTGTGAGCATCCGTTCACCGGGTTTCCGTCATCGGCTGAGGCGAATTGCCACCATCGACCGTTATCGGATGGGCCGCGATACGTCGCCGTATCATGATTAGGGGGCGCACCTAGCGGAGCCATAGCTCTCCACCCAGCCATGTTCCCCTCGTTGGAAGATGTCCGGCGGACCAGAGGGGTGCTGTCCCGTCAGCTTTTCCTGAAGAGCGGCCAAGGCAATCCCTACCAATCCATCACCACCTTCCCCGAATTGCCGCTCTTCATCGCCTCGAAACCGTCGAAGTAGTCATCGACCCCGATGCGGTGTGTGATCAGGCCCGACACGTCGAGAGGACCCTGCACCAGCGCGATCATCTTGTACCAGGTCTCGAACATCTCGCGGCCGTAGATGCCCTTGAGATGCAGCATCTTGAAGATGACCTTGTTCCAGTCGATCTCGAAGCCGGTCGACGCAATGCCCAAAATGGCGATCTTGCCACCATTGTTCATGGTGTCGATCATGTCGCGGAAGGCGGGCGCCGCACCCGACATTTCGAGGCCGATGTCAAAACCTTCGGTCATGCCGAGTGCCGGCATGATATCGCGCAGCTTTTCCTTCGACGCGTCGACCACATGCTGGACGCCGAGTTTTTTCGCCAGCGCCAGCCGCACCGGGTTGATGTCGGTGATGACCACTTTTCGCGCGCCGACGCACTGCGCCACCAGCGCACCCATAATACCGATCGGCCCGGCGCCGGTGACCAGCACGTCCTCGCCGACAAGGTCGAAGGACAATGCGGTGTGGACGGCGTTGCCCAGTGGATCGAAGATCGCGGCGATCTCATCGGGCACGTCGTCGGGGATCGGCACGACATTGTGCTGAGGGATTGCCAGATACTCGCCGAAGGCGCCGGGCCGGTTGACACCGACGCCGAGTGTGTTGCGGCACAGATGCCCCCTGCCCGCCCGGCAGTTGCGGCAATGGCCGCAGACGATGTGGCCTTCACCCGAAACGCGCTGGCCGACCTTGTACTCGGTCACCGCCGCGCCGAAGTCGGCGACGGTACCGACGAATTCGTGACCGGTCACCATCGGCACCGGCACGGTCTTTTGCGCCCACTGGTCCCAATTGTAGATGTGGACGTCGGTGCCGCAGATCGCGGTCTTCTTGATCTTGATCAGCACGTCGTTGGGGCCGATCTCCGGTACCGGCACCTCTTCCATCCAGATGCCCGGCTCGGCCCTGGCCTTGACCAGCGCGTTCATCATGTTCGACATCAGGATCTCCCTATTCCGTGATTGCGCTTCTGGCGAGATAGCCTGCACAACGGGAAGGTAGGCCACTAACTCGTTTGAACGTCCGGAATGGTCAGCCCCGCCTGCTCGGCCTCGCGGCGCAAATTCTGACGGGGCCTGGGGCCGATCTGCTGGATCACCAATCCGGCTGCCAGTGAGCCAAGGTCGCCGCAAGTCTGCAGGTCGCGGCCTTGCGTGTAGCCATGCAGGAAGCCGGCGGCATAGAGATCGCCGGCGCCCGTCGTGTCGACCAGTTCCTTGATGGCGGTCGCCTTGATCACCACGGTCTCGTCGCCGCGCACGATGACGGAGCCCTTTTCAGAGCGTGTCACGGCGGCGATCCGGCAATCCTTGCGGATCTGGGCCAGCGCCTCGTCGAACGACGATGTCTGGTAGAGCGACTTGATCTCGTGGCTGTTGGCAAAGACGATGTCGACCGTGCCCGAGCGCATCAGGTCGAGGAATTCGTCGCGGTAGCGGTCGACGCAGAACGAATCCGATAGCGTCATCGACACTTCGCGGCCTGCCGCGTGCGCCAGCTTCGCCGTCTGGCGGATTGCCTCCTTGGCGCGCGGCGGGTCCCACAGATAGCCTTCGAAATAGGTGACCTTGGCGCCGGACGCCTTGTCGGCCTCGACATCCTCCGGTCCGAGCTCGACGCAGGCGCCGAGATAGGTGTTCATCGAGCGCTCGCCGTCGGGGGTGACGAAGATCATCGAGCGCGCCGTCGGCGGCTCGCCCTTGAGCGGCTTGGTGTCGAAGGCGACACCCTGTGCATGGATGTCGTGGGCGTAGATTTCGCCCAGCGCATCGTTGGAGACCTTGCCGAAGAAGGCGGCGCGGCCCCCAAAGCTGGCGACGCCGGCCGCCGTGTTGCCGGCGCTGCCGCCGGAGGCCTCGATCGCCGGGCCCATGCGGCTGTAGAGCAGTTCGGCGCGTTGTGTGTCGATGAGGTTCATCGCGCCCTTGATGATGCCGTTCGTCTCGAGGAATTCCTCGTCGCACTGGGCGATGATGTCGACAATGGCATTGCCGATGCAAAGCACGTCATAATCCGGCATCAAAATCTCCGCCAAAACCCGAGCCGGCTTCTTGCCACGCCGGCCGGGCGTGGTCTCGCGAGTTGAAATGGGTTGCCGCATGCGCTTGATCCAGCCGCCCTCACGCAGCTGCCGGTCCGGCTTCACGCAGCAAATCGTCAGCTTTGTCCGTCTTCTCCCAAGTGAACTCAGGCTCTTCACGCCCGAAGTGTCCGTATGTCGCCGTCTTGCGGTATATCGGCCGTAAGAGATCAAGCATCTTGATGATGCCTTTCGGTCGGAGATTGAAAACCTCGAGAACAAGGCGCTCGATCCTTTTTTCCTCGATCCTTGCGGTTCCGAAGGTATTGACCATGACAGAAACCGGACTGGCCACGCCGATCGCGTAGGCAAGCTGAACCTCGCAGACCTCCGCAAGGCCGCTGGCAACGATGTTCTTCGCGACATACCGGGCGGCATAGGCCGCCGAGCGGTCAACCTTGGATGGGTCCTTGCCCGAAAAGGCACCGCCGCCGTGACGCCCGGTCCCACCGTAGGAATCGACGATGATCTTCCGTCCTGTGAGGCCGCAGTCGCCGGCAGGCCCACCGACCACGAACCGCCCTGTTGGGTTGACCAGAAATCTGATCCCCGAAGTATCCAGGTGGGCCGGCAGGACCGGTTTTATGATCTCCTCAATGACGCCTTCGCGGACCGTGGCTTGTGAGACCGCTTCGTCATGCTGCGTTGACAGGACTATGGTATCCAGCGCCACCGGGCGGAGCCCTTCGTAGCGTACGGACACTTGAGATTTCACGTCCGGACGCAGCCAGCCAAGCTGTCCCGCTTTCCGGACCTCGGCCTGTCTTTTCGTCAAATGGTGAGCGAGTTGGATCGGCAGGGGCATCAATGTATCCGTCTCGTTGCATGCGAATCCAAACATGATGCCCTGATCCCCTGCCCCTTGCCCGAGATCCTGCCCTCGTCCTTCATCAACGCCCTGGCTTATGTCGGGCGACTGCTCGGTGAGGGCCAGAACGACGGCGCAACGTCGACCATCAAAGCCAATCGCATCATCGTCGTAGCCAATATCGAGTATCGTATCGCGGGCGACTTGGCTGTAATCGATGTGTGCATGGCTGGTGATCTCGCCAGCCACAACGACCATCCCCGTCTTCACCAACACTTCACAGGCGACGCGCGCCTTCGGATCGGCGCGCAGGACCGCATCGAGAATGGCATCGGAGATGTTGTCTGCCATCTTATCGGGGTGTCCCGCGCCGACGGATTCGGAAGAGAACACGAACTGCCTGGTCATAAAAATGCCCTCGCTTCAAGTGCTGGAGTTAGTGAGGAGTTTCTGGATTGGGGTGGCTTATCGGTCGGGGATGCCGGGAACATCGAACGCAGTGCAGAAGTCGGCAACGTCTCTTCGTACGCTCGCATGAACTTCCTGGTCATCGGGCTGGCGGCAGACCGAGTCGATGAAAGCGGCGATCTGCACCATCTCCGTTTCGCGCATGCCCATGGACGTCACCGCTGGTGTCCCTAAGCGGATGCCGCTTGTCAGCGCCGGATGCCGCCGGTCGCCCGGGACCATATTGAAATTCGCAATGATGCCTGCACGCGATAAGCGCTCTGCATAGGCTTTGCCTGACAGCGGCCGGTCCCGAAGATCAAGGATCAGCATGTGATTGTCAGTGCCCCCGGTGACGAGTTCATAACCTCGCTCCAGAAGCGCCTGGGCCAGAGCCTTGGCGTTGTGGACGATCTGCTGACCGTAGACACGAAAGGACGAGTTCGCTGCTTCCTGCAAAGCGACGGCAAGCGCGGCGATAGTATTCATATGCGGTCCGCCTTGCAGAAGAGGGAACACGGCGCGGTCTATACGTTTGGCCAGATTGTGTTTGCTCTTCGGATGATGGAGGGGCTGATAACGGTCTTCATTCCTTGATAAAATGAAGCCACCCCGGGGACCGCGGATCGACTTGTGAGAGGTGCTGGTGACCACATCGCAATGGGACACGGGGTTCGGATGCACTCCTGCGACAACCAGGCCGCAGATGTGGGCGATGTCAGCCACCAGATACGAGTTCACCTCCGAAGCAATTTCGGCCATTGCCGCGTAGTCAAAAATACGCGGATAAGCAGTTCCGCCGACCCAAATTAGCTTCGGGCGTTCCCCCTTGGCGGTCTCGCGCAAGTGGTCATAGTCAATTTGCTGTGTCTTTTCGTGCAGCCTGTACGGGACGCGCTGATAATCGCTGCCGGAAAAATTGACGGACCAACCGTGAGTCAGATGGCCGCCTTCGGGTAAAGGCAAGCCCATGACTTTGTCACGGGGGCTCAAAAGCGCGCGATAGACAGCCTGGTTGGCTGGCGAGCCTGAATAAGGCTGGACGTTGGCGTGTTCACTGCCAAATAGCGCTTTCAGGCGCTCGATCGCGAGGGTCTCAAGCTCATCGACGATCTCGTTTCCGGCGTAGTAGCGCGCACCGGGGTATCCCTCGGCATACTTGTTGGTGAAAATCGACCCGGTCGCTTCCAACACCGCCGAGGAGGCAAAGTTCTCGGAGGCGATCAGTTTGAGAGTTGTCCGCTCCTGGCGCTCCTGTCTTAGAAGCAGTTCGTGAACGCGGGAGTCGACGGCGGCTAAGTGAGGCCGCCCGTAAGTGTCGGGCTGCGCGATGGCGCCGCCGGCGGAGTTATCCATGGTAGTCGCGCTCCATTTGGACTGATCTATTTCACGATCAAGCAGGCGGTCCCTTCAACCGCGCGTCTTGTATTGCTTCCAGGCGTTGTAGGTCTCTTTTATGGTGGCCATCATCGTGGGGCAGGAGATCGACCACCAATTGAGCCAGCCCGCCATCCTTGCCTCCTGCTTGCATATGGTACGAAGACTGCGGACGTTGTTCGTTGCAGCAAAGAAAGTTGGCTCTGACCAGCCGCCGGACGTGGCGTCGAACCTGCTCGCGAGGCAGACTGGTAATATCGGCCAGCTCGCCGACGGTTAGATCCGCATGCGCGCAAAGGCCCAGGATTCGAAGACGATCAAGATGCGCTGCCGTCCTTAGGCGATTTACCAGTGTCAACATTGGCTGGCATCAACCCGGACGGGATGCAGCAAGCCGCTAGCCCTTCTATCCCCATCAATCCGCATGAGACCTCTCTCGTCATTTGCTGTAAATCCGCTGGTATGGATGCTAATGGAAGATGGATCACAGTCCTTTCTACGACTAAGACGCCAGATATTGTGGCGAATGTACCACCTGACAGGAGACTACGCTCACGAACATTATGTGAATTTTTTTTAACGTTGCTGAGAATCAAGAATGAGGTTTGGCGAATGTCTCGCCGTCGACTGCCGAATCCTGCCCGACGGGATTATGGGGTGCGTAGCCTACTTGTCCTTTCCACATGACCAGCGACGATGGGGCGAAGGCGGCAGACATAGCTCTGGAGCATGCTGCGGTGTCTTTGGCCTGAAGCCGAGGAAGGCGGACCGTGGCTTCCGCGCCGCTGCCGGGAGCCCGCGAACAGGCCAAGTGGATCAGCCGGGTGTTGCCGTCATAGAGCGTGAGACGCAAAGCTGGCCAGCCGCGCCCTGAGGCTGACGCACCGCTCAGCGTCCACCTTGCTCTCGAAGCCCATCGGCATAGCGCCGATAACGACTTGACCGCGTGCGTGTCGACGAGCGATCGGTGAGCGCAAGGATCGAGGGTGCAGTGCAGGATAATGCTGTTTTAAATCAGCGCTGTTTTCAGCCGACTGCCTTGAGCGTGGGCACAAGGATATAGGCCCAAGGCAGGAGATCATCGTCTGGCTGTTCGGGAGGCCGCCCTGGGCGCGCGACAGCCGTTCCTTCGGCTGCGCCGCTCCGCCACCATCCGCGCCGTGCCTTCCGGAGACCATCCCCGCTGCCGGCCGGCGCCCGTGAAAACCTCGACCCGGCGCACCGGCTCGAGATGGCTGGGCTCAGCGTAACTCTGAAGTCGTCATATACCGAAGCCTTCACAGACTTCGGACATCCCCCTCACAGTCCGATCCAGATGGCGTCAGGAACACCGCTTGCGTTGATGCGGATGAACCCCTGCTTGTGCCACAATGACCCTTATGTCAGCGCGCGAGCCAAAGCTTCCGCGCAAGGCGACGGCTAGGATAAGGCAATGCCGACGAAGGGCACATTGCTTGCCACACTCTGGAATGATGGCATGCTCGGAAGGCCTAGGTTTTGCTCAGGGCCGCCTGCAAGGCGCGCTTTGAGGTTATTCACATAGCCTTCTGCGTAGTCCTGCGCCGTCGAGACCGAAAGATCAATGCCTGCCGCCAAGGCCTCTTCCATCAGGTGCTTTACGAGCCCATTTCGAATGGCCAGCTTGACCTCGGGGCCTGCGATAAGGCCGATCGCCTGCGCGGCCATATTGAGGCCAGCTTCCTCCAGCGCTCGCTTCATATCGCCTCCGTTAATGGCCGTACGCAGGAGATTGGCTGCTTGCGACTCAGCCTCGAGAACCATCGAGGCAAGATCGGCTACTTGTCCGAGGCCCGGAATGAAGCTGAGCAGTCCCACCGCCGTTGCCGCCAAGTCGAGCACTTTCGTCTCGATTTTGAGCACGGAGTCGACGACGTGCATGACGGCCCCGCCGTTCTTTTTGGCTGACTTAATGTCAGGCTGGTCCATCAGGCCCATCTTCATGTCCGCGACGGCATTCTGCTCTTCTGCGGTTTGGGCGCCGTGGGTGATTGGCTGCTGAACGTTGCGGTTCGCAGACGACATGTTTGTGCAAAAATGGGCAAAGTCTTTTTTGCTGATATTGCCGGAATCAACCGTATGCCCGCCGCCAAAGTCGAAGAATTTATGATGGGTCTTATAGCCCGTGATCGAATTGTTCAGGAGGCCAAACAAAAGAGGATCTGAAAGGAGCTGAGAGGCTGCTTCCCGCACTTTCGGATCAAGGCTCTTGTCGTCTTTCATTTTCGCCAGTTTGTCGCGAGTCAGAACACCGCTTCCAAAGAACGTGTCCTGATGGTCCTTGATCATCTCGACCGTATTCAGCTCAGTTTGCGTGAGGCTCATCGACGATGAGGCGACTTGCAGGAAATCCTCTTTGTGCATCTTCCCTTTCGAGCCACCGCACAACTGGTTCCAAGCATCGGGGTGATCGAGGAAATATTGCGCCGCCGCAATGACCTGGGGCGGAAATTTGCCGTTTTTCGATTCGCCGCCGACCATTTTCTTGAACTCATCCAGACTCAGGTCCTTGGACAGATTTTCGGAGTACCGGTAAAACTCCCGCAAGGCATCGCTCAAGGTCATGACCGAAGGCTGCAAACCTCCGCTGCCGTCGGATGGTATGTAGTTCTGCTCGTAGCTTTGCGCTTGGGCTTCCTGAAATGCAGCAACTTGTGGGTGGTGGTTTGAAAATCCGGCCAAGTCCTTGGCGTTGATCTTGCCTCCACAGCGGCCGTCGCCCTGCGAGCCAATCGCATAAAAAAGTCCCGAATCCTGCTGCAGTCCCTTGATCGCCGCTTTCAGATCCGGTGGCGTAGAGGGATCATTGGCTTTCTCGGTCAACGACTTCCAACTAAGCGGGCATTGGTCCTTGTGACGGTTGAGTACCGCAACAATCTGCAACTCAGCCGTGGTCAGCGACCCACCGTTCCACGTGATTCCGGGGCTCGGCCTGGGAGCCGGCTCGATCTTCGGGGTGACGCGGAGCAGATGTTGGGCTTCAGTCGCCTTGGAGCGTTGCGATTGGTCCTCCTTGAGAGCCGCCCTCATATGTGGCGGCAGCAGATCCAGTGGGTGTTGCTCCAAGCCCTTCAATGTCGATTCGACATCCGGTGCCAGATGGCCCAAAGGGTCCTGCCGCAATTTATCCATTGTCGAATCAAGATTCGACGTTGGCAGATCCCCTTGCGCGAAAGAGCCGGGCTTGTTTGCCAGCACACAAGTGGACAGCATCGCTTCGAAGCACGATGCACTTTGCTGATGCTGGGTCGCAAAATGGGAAACTTTCAGGCCCGGCCAACCCCTTGCGGACTGTAGCGAATTTGAGCGGTAGAAAGTTGAAAGATTGCTGGCCGACATTGTGCATCCTCAGACGTGACGTTGAAATCCCCACAAGAGACCCCGACAGAAGATCCCTTGCGTTTCACAAAATTCGACAATTCCAAGCGTCGGCAGGTCACGAATGCGCCTGCCCTGCCTTCAATTGCTGTGTTCCGGGCCGGCTCCAAGGTTCGGTCCAACACAATGGCCGGAGTCACCGCGAGAGCTGCCGGGACTCATCATGAGCGGATTAGCTTTCGAGAAACTGACGAGTTTGCGAAGAGTTCACAAAGGGGTAGCCGCAGTCATGTTCTTCAGAGCTGCGGCAAATCCTCAATGTTCATTTCTTGCCCAGCTCAGGCTTCCCGCCAACGCTATCCTGTTGTGGGATGTCAGAAGAATAAGAAGCATCCGGTCGTCCGTCGCGAACGACCGTAGTGGAGGAGCCGCGAAACAAGATCAGCACTGATTCCTTTGGCGTGGCCGCTATGTGAGTCTGCGCCTGCGCCTCCGCCACCAAGCCGTTAAAGGTCTGCTCCACGAGTGCGACGAAGCGCGGTGGACCGGAAACGAAGACGAGGCCATTGCCTGGCACGGGTTTGACCACATAGCGCTCGTCGGAGATATCAAGCTTGTCGAGAGCCCCCTTGAACGCATCGAAGCGAATCGACGTCATCAAAAGCATTCGAGTTTGCGATTCTTGTGCAGCAGACACATAGAGCACAAGGCCGTCATAGTACCATTGGAGACCGTAAAGGTTCGTCAAGCGGTCGAGGAACGCGCGCGGTGGCAAATCAGGCATACGTCCGCGAATTCGCCCCTTCACCGCAGGACTGATGTTGACCCTGATATTCAGGTTGTTGCCGAATTCCTGCAACGCTGCAGCGAGTTCCTGATCCAGAACCGTGTATCTATAGGGTGTCGCCGGAAGGGACAGCGGGACTGCGTGCGCCGGGTGAATCCCGGTGGACAGAAAAAACCCGGCACAGAGAAGTCTCAAAACATGCAGGGTGACGGGTTGGATAAGCGTTCTCGGCATGTCGCACTGATAAACCAAACGCTGAAATCATCACAAGTGACTAAATTGCCGAAGAGATTTTAGATGTCGAAATGACGCCGCCGTTAGTCAGCTTGTTGTCAGCTTGCCCCCCTAGGAGTGTTGCGCCGACACCGGGTGATGAATGGGCGGGGCCCGCCCGGTCAGAGAGAGCAACCGAGTCCTTACATGATGATGCCTGTCACGTCGATCTCTGCCACTCTAACGGCTGGCCTCCCCAGGGTCGGATCACCGTCGATTGTCGAGCAGGCCCAGTTTGAGCGCGCCTTAGGGCATGCAGCCGACTCGCTGAAAAACAATGCCGCCGCGGAGCCAGCGAGTGCGGCGCCAGTTGCTGCGGCGATGGATGTTCAGCGCGCGGCTGCGCCGACGAGCGGCATGGGCGATCGCGTGTTGCAGACGATTTCCTCCCTATATCCACACAACACTGTTTCCTTCCCCGCGCTCGACCATGACATAGCCCTTTCGAAGGGCGCTCTACCGGGACCGGCGCAGAAGCTTCCCGTCGCAGGTGAGGCGGGAACCGGAATCTCGGGCATTCCTCAACAAGGGCAAGACTTCGAAACGATGATGGCTGGTCTTCGGGATGTTTACAACGGCGTCACCCAGGTGGCGCTTATCTCCAAAGGCGTCAGCGGCGTCACATCATCCGTGAATAAACTTTTGAAGGAAGGCTGAACCGCGCGCATGATTGGCTTGGCCGAGGGCGAAATCATGCGTGGCCTGTCAGGGTGGCGGTCGGTTAGACTTGTCATGCTGCTAGTTCTCGTCGCCCTCAGTGCTTGCAAAACCGACCTCTACACGCAATTGCAAGAGCGTGAGGCAAATGAAATGCTCGCACTTCTTGAAGACAACGGGGTCGCCGCGATCCGGGTGGTCGCCAAGGATGGGACCAGCACGATCCAGGTTGACGAAAAGCTGCTCGCCTTCTCAATCAACCTTCTGAACGCCAAGGGGTTGCCGCGCCAATCCTTCAAGAACCTCGGTGAGATATTCCAAGGATCAGGCCTGATTGCCTCGCCGACCGAGGAGCGTGCCCGTTACGTGTATGCCCTGAGCGAAGAGTTGTCGCGGACGATCAGCGATATCGATGGCGTTTTTTCTGTACGTGTTCACGTCGTGCTGCCGCATAACGACCTTGTGCGAGCCGGCGCCACGCCATCCTCGGCCGCGGTGTTTATCAGGCACGACGCCAAAACAAATGTCGCGGCTCTGCTGCCAAAGATAAAGATGCTGGTAGCCGACAGCATCGAAGGCTTGTCCTACGATAAGGTGGAAGTGGTTTTGGTGCCGGTAGAACGGTCCGCACACGAGCAACGGCCCGATCCGACTGCTGTTTTGCCACAAGCATCAACACCTCTTCCTGCGCCAATTCTGGCGACCGTGACAGGTTTTGCCGCAGCCGTATTCGCAGTGGCCTGTTATCTCTTGGTCAGCGTTGCTACGCGTCGGCGCAAGCAATCAACCGGCGTTTCCAAGGTCGAGGGGCGCCGGGATGCTTCTGCTGTCGAGGCCATTCGCAAAAGAATGCCTGCAATTGGACGTGGGTGACATCTCATTGCCAATGCCTATACAGACCGCCCGACCTGATGGTCCGCACCAATTGCGTTTTCCGGGCGCGAGCGAGCTTGCGGCTTCGGCCCATCCGACCCGTCTAGCGGCGCGTCTTGATCCAGCGTTATCGGCAGAAACGTTAGTGAAGTTGCAGAAGTGTTCCAGACTGCATCCAAGGCTGGCAGAATTGCTGGGCAACTATGACGTGGATCTGAACCACATCGGCTGCAGGCCGGACCTTCTACGCGGGCACGATCCATATCGAGCTGCCCTTCTTGCTGGTAGTATCTGGCATGCCCGTTCGCTGGTCGCGTTTGTCTCTCAGCCTGAGCTTGCCATCCTTGTGAAACGCATCGGCGTGGATGCACACGCATTCGGAATCCGACACCTGCTGCATGCCGTTGAGAACAGACTGATCGCGGACCCAGAAAAACTCGCTCAGCAAATCGAATACGATGGACATGCATGTCTTGGGGCTTGGCTCCAGGACAGTTCAGCGACCGAGCGTAACCGCGTGCTTCTTCGGTTGCCCGAGGGGACTGCCGCGGAGACTCCAGCACCTGAGCATTGGACCGCCGCCGGCCAATTGCTTTCACTTGTACTAGCTCATTTTGAGACAGAGACCCCGGTGAAATGACAGCCGAACTTTCCGAGGGGCCAATAGCGCCGCAGATGCGTCCAATCGGACCACTGATACCCGCGAGCGAGCTCGAAACCTGGCACAGCGCCGCGCAAGCGCTTGCCGCGGCAGAACGGCATCGGCAGCGCGTTCGAAACTGGGCACGCGCCGTTTACCAGCGGGCGTGGGTGCGCGGCCACATGGAGGGCTCGAATGCAGGCACCGAGGAGATGGCAGGGCTGATTGCGGAGACAATCTCCGAAATCGCGCGACGAAAGGCGGCTCTGGAGCAGGAATTGCCGCAGCTCGTGATGGAAATATTGAGCGATCTTATCGGCGCTTTCGATCCGGGCGAGCTACTGGTGAGGGCTGTTCGTCACGCCATAGAGTGTCAATACAGCGGCGCCGAAGTTTGCCTTCATGTTTCTCCCATGCAAGTCGACATGCTTGCACGAGAGTTTGCTCGATGCGACGGCCAGGATGGTCGACCAAGGGTGCGGATCGAGCCCGACCCGACGTTGTCGCCGCAACGGTGCGTGCTGTGGAGCGAGTACGGCAATGTCGACCTGGGACTTGACGCCCAGATGCGCGCGCTGCGCCTTGGTTTCGGGACGCTATGTGAAAAAGGCGAGCTATGAGAAAGCCCGTCCCAGAACATAACGCTGACGCCGACACTCGAGCTCTCGTTCCAGCAATCTCGTCTTTGAGGGCTGCGGCCAAGCGAATTGACACGCGTGCGGTGCGCGGTCGGATCACGCGGGCTATCGGCACACTGGTTCATGCCGTCTTGCCAGATACTCGTATTGGGGAACTTTGCCTCCTAGAGGACCCGCGAACCGGGCTGTCGCTCGAGGCCGAGGTGATCGGCCTGTCGGGTGATGGTGTATTGCTGACACCGATCGGGGACTTGGTGGGCCTATCCAGCCGCGCAGAGGTCGTGGCCACTGGCCGAATGCGTGAGGTGCCCGTCGGCGGCGATTTGCTCGGTCGCGTGATCGACAGTCGTTGCCGCCCATTGGACGGCAAAGGCGAAATCAAGACCGTCGAAACTCGGCCCCTGCATGGCAGAGCCCCCAATCCGATGACGAGGCGCATGATTGAGCGGCCATTCCCGCTTGGGGTCCGTGTCCTCGATGGTCTGCTGACGTGCGGCGAGGGCCAGCGGATCGGGATTTATGGCGAGCCAGGTGGTGGCAAGTCGACGCTGTTGTCACAGATCGTAAAGGGTGCCGCCGCTGACGTCGTCATAGTGGCGCTCATAGGCGAACGTGGACGGGAAGTTCGTGAATTCATCGAAAGGAATCTTGGTGAAGAGGGCCTTCTCCGTACGGTCGTCGTGGTTGAAACCTCCGACCGCTCGGCGGTGGAGCGTGCGCAATGCGCTCCAATGGCGACTGCGCTCGCGGAATATTTTCGCGATCAGGGCCTACGCGTTGCTCTCATGCTGGATTCGCTGACGCGCTTCTGCCGCGCTATGCGCGAAATAGGCCTTGCTGCGGGTGAGCCGCCGACGCGACGGGGCTTTCCTCCTTCCGTTTTTGGCATGCTGCCAGGCCTGCTCGAGCGCGCCGGCATGGGTGAGCGGGGCTCAATCACGGCCTTCTATACGGTGCTTGTAGAGGGTGATGGCACGGGTGATCCAATCGCCGAGGAATCGCGTGGTATTCTCGATGGCCATGTCATCCTCTCACGCGCTATTGCGGCGCGATCGCATTTCCCCGCTATTGATGTGCTGCAGAGTCGCAGCCGCGTCATGGATGCAGTCGTTTCGGGGACACATCGCAAGGCAGCATCCATTTTCCGCGAGCTCCTATCGCGCTATGCCGAGACCGAGTTCTTGATCAATGTTGGCGAATACAAGCCAGGTGGAGATCCCCTGACTGACCGGGCCGTCGCGTCAATCGACGAACTGAGGGAGTTTCTGCGCCAGAGCGAAGATGACGCGTCAGATTTCGAGGAGACGGTCGCATGGATGTCGCGTCTGACCGCGTGAACTGGGTTCAGTCTTCGAGGTTACGGCTTCTGAAGGAAATGCAAGAGCGTCGTGCACTTGGCGAGCTGTCCAAGAAGGAAGCCCAGCGCGATGTGGCCGCCTCAGCCGTACAAAATGCCGCTAGGGAGCTTGCAATGATACAGCAACATTGTTCAAGAACAGAAGCAGCGCTCTATCAGCATCTGATGTCACTCGACAACTTGTCTAGCGCAGCGCTCGACCGTCACCGCCTTCACACTGAACAGCTTGCCGCTGAGATCACTTCCAGACGGCAGATGCTTGATGATGCCCAAATCGCTCAAGAGGAGGCTGAGATGGCGGCGTCCAGGACGAGGGAGCTATGGGTCATATGTTCGGCGGCAAGGGACAAATGGCAACAAATCGAGGACGACGTGCGGCGCGCCGTCGAGACTCATTCGGAGGCCGCAGCCGAGATCGAGGCCGACGACGAGATACTGCTGAAATATGCGAGGGGGTCGCTTGCCTAAATGCCGCGCAACCGGATCCGACAGTCGCAAGAGGTCGTCCGAATGACACGACCGTGCAGTCTTTGATAGCCGCTGCGGTCACACCCGCCATGTTCGAACCAGTTCTGAAACTGTCCCGCACGGTTGTCTCGTGGCTCAATGATACAGCAGCGCCCCGCACGCCGTTTCAAAGCCGGATCAACGAGGTGCCGCTATCGGTGCGAACGGCAGGGCTTGTCTGGCAGCAGGAACCTGCTGCCATTCCGATGCTTGACTGCGTCTGGAGAGTGGGAGCCGAAACGGTCATCTTGTCGCTGTCGCGCCCGCTCGTAGAGGAGTTCATCACGACAGTGCAGAACGGCTTGGCCTTCCCTTCCGAGCCAACTGCTTCGCTTATTCTCGAACTCGCTCTTGAGCCGCTTGTCACTCGACTGGAGGAGACGACGCGTCTGAACGTGCAACTCGTGCGCGTATGCGAAGCCACGATGCTGGCTCCTCATCTTGAACTCGACATCATTTTCGGCGCGGTCAAGGGCAAGGGCCGTCTATTCCTGTTCACGCCTCTTGACGGCTTAGTACCGCCTGCGTTTCGCGCGCTAGGCGAACTGCTTGCCCAGTTGCCGCGGCAGCTGGGCGGGCTGCCTCCAGAGCTCCCGCTCATTGTTGCAGGAGAGGTCGGCACGCTTCGCCTTCCTGCGGCGCTTCTTCGAAGCGCATGTGTCGGTGATGCATTGTTGCCCGATATTGCGCCGTTCGGCCGCGGCCAGATCACCCTAGCTGTCGGCCAGTTGTGCGCCGGGGCGGATCTTGACGGCGATGAATTAATCTTGCGGGGGCCTTTCCGCCCGCGACCGTGTCCTTTGGAGAATGCGCATATGACACAACCCGGATCGCAACTGGAGCTTACTAAGGATCTCGACGATGTCGAGATCGTGCTTGTCTTTGAATGCGGCCGCTGGCCTATTTCTCTTGGGGAATTAAGAAGTGCCGGCGAAGGGCATATTTTTGAACTTGGATGGCCGATCGACGGCCCGGTCGACATAGTGGCCAATGGTCAGCGTATCGGGCGTGGCGACATTGTCCGCATCGGAGAAGAGCTGGGCATCAGGCTCCGTGGCGGGTTTGCATGCAATGAGTGAAGCTCAGCCGACAATCCTGGCGCTTCTTGCGGTTACCGCCGGACTCGGTCTGCTGGTTTTAGCAGTTGCCACGACAACGGCCTTTGTAAAGGTATCAATTGTTCTTTTCCTCGTCCGCAATGCGCTCGGGACCCAGACCATACCACCCAATGTGGTGCTGTACGCCGCGGCGATGATCCTCACTATGTTCGTTAGTGCGCCCGTTGCTGAGCAGACCTATGACCGCATGTCGGATCCCAAGCTCCACTATCAGACATTCGACGACTGGGTAAGCGCCGCTAAAGCCGGAAGTGAGCCCTTGCGCGAGCATCTCAAGAAATTCACAAATGAAGAGCAGCGGCGATTTTTCCTATCTTCGACAGAAAAGGTCTGGCCAGAGGAAATGCACGCTGCAGCCACGCCCGATGACTTTGCAATACTTGTACCATCTTTCTTGCTATCAGAATTGAAGCGCGGATTTGAGATAGGATTTCTACTTTATCTGCCTTTTATTGTTATAGATCTGATAGTGACAACTATCTTGATGGCAATGGGTATGTCGATGGTCTCACCAACTGTTATATCTGTCCCGTTCAAGATCTTTTTGTTTGTTGCCATTGATGGTTGGTCAAAATTGATGCATGGGCTTGTGCTGAGTTATACGTTACCGGGAGGCTGATCATCACTGAATACAGCATCATTACTCTTATGAGCCAATCACTGGTGGTTTTCATGATCTGGATTCTACCGCCGCTCATTGCATCAGTGGTTGTCGGCCTCGTCATCGGCATCCTCCAGGCGGCGACGCAGATCCAGGATGAAAGCTTGCCGCTCACCGTGAAGCTTCTGGTCGTTGTCGCGGTGATTGGGCTGTTTGCTCCTGTGCTAAGCGCCCCGCTCATAGAGCTAGCCGATCAGATCTTCACCGAGTTTCCCGCAATGACACTTAGCTACTAGTCCGCCCCATGGACGCGCCATCGGCCGATATTCAAATTCTGATCCAGACGGCTCTCGAACTCGTCGTTGCGGCAGGTCTTGGGGCAGCCCGCGCGATGGGCATCATGCTGATCTTTCCCGTATTCACACGCTCGCAGATCAGTGGGCTGATCCGGGGCTGTTTGGCTGTTGGCTTCGCACTACCATGCCTGGCACACGTCAGCGGCGGATTGCCGGCGCTGGATTCTGATACACGCCTGATCCAGCTAACCCTGCTCGGATTCAAGGAAGTTTTTGTCGGTGTACTCCTTGGCACTTTTCTTGGCATTCCGCTTTGGGGCCTTCAGGCTGCCGGGGAGCTTATCGACAACCAACGCGGCATCAGCAGCCCGACCGCTTCGGCCGATCCCGCGACGAACAGTCAGGCTTCCGCGATGGGCGTTTTTCTGGGGATCACTGCGATTGCCATATTCGTCGGATCAGGAGGCCTGGAAACTTTGATCAGTGTCCTGTACCGCAGCTACTTGATCTGGCCGGTGTATCAGTTTCACCCGACACTGAGCGGGCCAGGAGCAATGGAGTTGTTGGGGCTTCTCGACCGCATAATGCGCACGGCATTATTGGTATCGGGGCCTGTCGTGTTCTTCCTGATACTGATTGATATATCGATGATGCTGCTGCGTCGCTTTGCCCCGCAATTTAAGGCGAGCCAACTGTCTCCGGCAATCAAGAACATTGTCTTTCCAGTTCTCATGGTCACCTACGCTGCCTATCTGGTGGAGAGCATGAAACTGGAGGTCACACAAGCCAACGGCGCGCTGGAGTGGTTCGACAAATTGCTGCCATGAGCGACACAAGTGAAGAGAAGACACACGCCGCCAGCCCGAAGAAGTTAAGTGAAGCGCGCAAAAAAGGACAGCTGCCACGTAGCTCCGATTTCGTCCGCGCGGTCGGGACTTGCGCTGGGCTCGGCTACCTTTGGCTAAGAGGCAGCGTGATCGAGGACAAATGCCGGGAAGCGCTCCTATTAGCCACCAAGTTGCAGAGCCTACCTTTCGATACCGCGGTGCCGCAGGCATTGGTTGTGCTCGTCCAACTCACCGTCGCGGCTGTTGGCCCGCTGCTTGGAACCCTCGTCGCCGCGGTGATTTTGGCCAGCCTGCTAGCCAATGGTGGATTTGTCTTCTCTCTGGAGCCGATGAAGCTCAGCTTTAAGAAAATTGACCCCTTTGAAGGGCTGAAGCGCTTGGGGTCTGCTCGTTCCATGGTCGAAGTCTGCAAGACCATGTTCAAGGTATTGGTTCTCAGCGCAACCTTTTCCATTGTCCTTCTCGGGATGTGGAAGACAATGGTCCCTCTGCCGATCTGCGGCATGGGCTGTGTTGGCCTCATCTTTATGGAGACAAAATTGCTGATGGGAATTGGCGCCGGCGCACTGCTGGTCGGCGGACTGATCGATCTCCTGCTCCAGCGCGCGTTGTATCTGCGCGAAATGCGCATGACCAATACCGAAGTGACGCGCGAGTCGAAGGATCAGCAAGGAGCGCCAGAGTTGAAAGGTGAACAGCGTCGCATCCGCGAGGAGGCGGCCGACGAGCCTGCGCTTGGCGTGCATCGCGCCACGCTGGTCTTAACAGGAAGGGCGGTCCTGATCGGTCTGCGTTACGTTCGCGGTGAAACCGGGGTGCCGTTCTTAGTTTGCCGTGCCGAAGGTGAGCGCGTTTCACATGTGTTGAGTGAGGCGCGGGCACTACGCCTGACGATCGTCCATGACCATGTCTTAGCGCGTCAGCTGATAAGCACTACAAAACTCGGCCACGCGGTTCCTATGCAATATTTCCAGCCTGTCGCGAAAGCATTCTTTGCCGCAGGCTTGGCCTAGTCATTGGAAGTCCACGACTGCCCAGTTCAAAACTGACCTGGTTCCATGCTAGTGGCAAATGTCGGCTGGCCATCCGTGCCCCAGTGTCTCTGTCAGGCCAACCGCGCAACCGCGGGCCTGGGGCAATCACTCCCCTCGGATCTGCCACCCAGCAACTACGGCAAGTCCTCCGGGCATGACCTTTCAGCCTCTGCTGGCCGGTGCGTGGCGCAGTCCGAGGTTTTGAGGCCGGCAGTGCGGATTTGATTGGTGCAGCCGTTGGAATGCCCTCGTCAGCTAGTCGTCAACTAAGCGCCCTATGTTGAACAGCCGTGCTAACTTGAGCTCGGTTGCGAAACATAGGAGTACGAATCGTCATGTATGGTCGAATTGGTGGCTCATCCGATAGTTACCGCGCGCATAATGCCGGCGAGCAATCGGATGCAGGAAGCGAAGGGTTCGCGGACACATTTGCCCGAATGCACTTATCCGGATCGGAAGGTAGCGGCGCCTCATCATCGGCGGCTCCCCAAGCATACTCCCTCAATTCCCGACCTCCTGTGGTGGAGATCAACAGGACTTCCTTCAGGAGACAGGTGAGGCAATTTCATGGTGATGAAATCACGCACATCGCCGACAATCCTCAAGAGTATTCGGAGTTCGTATCGTCACGAGCCAGGCGCACCGCGGACGTTGCTCAGCAATATGGCATCCGTCGAGATACGGAGCACGCGCGATATTTCAGTTACCAATTGGGAGACCGGAGTGCCGGACTGCTGAGAATGGAAGGCGGATTCAGCATGAACGAGTTCGAATCGGAAAGTTGGCGGGAACAATTTCCTGGTCGAACTGAGGTCACTTCCATAGTGGATCTTCAAGTCGCCCATCCGCTCGTCGAAAATGCGGGCGATATTCTGCTGGAGCATCAACTTCGGATAGACGGCGACCGACCGTTGCTGAATTGGCGTGCGGCTAATCCGGAAGCACAAGCGCGCGCGCAGACGATGGGGTTTGTTGAAGTGGATCATGGCGACCTGGTGCTTGACCCTACGCAGCATCCCGACAAATGGACGAAGAACAGTGCCGGTGAGTGGCAGCGTGCAGGCAAACCTCCACTCTATCTCCACAAAACCGAGGACAGCGACAGCAGCGATAGCGGGTCCGACGACGATTTCATGTGATTTGTCGACCCGCCGCCGAGCCTTGCAACTGGTGACGGTTGCAAGGCTGTTGGCAGTGAATGCTAATTGTCCGGCGACAGCCCCGCCTTAGCGCCAGCGCCGCCGAGCAATCCAGCCCATCTCCCAGACAATAAACTGCGGATGCGCATCGTGGGTGCTTGCGAGCGGATTGTATTCGGGCCGGAACTCCGCCTCTTGGATACGAGCTCTCCCGAATCCAATTTTCTCCACCACACCGTTGGGTCGTTGCGATGCGCCGATCCCGATCGGATCGGCTATGCCTGCTCCGCGCTCGCAGGAAGACCTTCCGCCTCGATCTTGGCGGCGCGATCTCGGCGATAAGTTGGATGGGAGGCAAGATACGCCGCCACGTCAACAGCAGGTAACGCGACATCGCAAATCGGCCCTGACGGTAGCCGATCGACTCCAATCGCCGGACCGCAACTCGCGCAGCGGCATTCGCGGTTTGGCCAGGAGAAATGCTCGCTGACTCACAGCGTGGCCGGCCGCATTCTGCCCTAGACCCCAAAGTACGTGCCCTGTCATGCAGCCTGCGCCGACGGGAGCTCGGCACGCGAATGGCGTGGTTGGCGGCCAAGCCCCGAGGTCAACAAGGACTTACAGAAAGCGGGGGTGAGTTTGCCGCGATGAATTATGACCTTCTCGCGACCGGACCTAGCATCGGCTTCCTCTCGCTCTCGATTGTAGCCGCGCTGTTCGTTGGATTTAACGTGGCAAGCGGTGAATTCGGAATCAGCCAGCCCTTCCAAGTTTCTGGCCATGACGGGGCGACTCGTGTGGATGTGCACCCACATCGGGCTCGGCATCGCACCATTGACCAGCATCTTGGGCTGCAGCTTCATCTCAAACAGCTTTCCTGGCTCGCCACGCAGCGCGATCGGTGCCTCCGGCGGCATCAATTCGTCGGCATTGCACAAATGTTCCAGGTATTTTTGCGCCGGAAATGCGTAGGTCTTCATGCAATCAGTCGTAATGCCGGCTTTTCCTTCATTCAATGCGTTGGCCTGTCCCAGCACCATGTTCAGCAACCCTTTGAGCTGGTCTGTGCGTTCGTGCACTTTGGGTAGCTGGGTGGAGGTGAGTAGCAGGCGTACATTACGCCCCTGCAACCCGGCGAGACAGGTTTGCATCTCAATGGCCTGGGCTCGCAGGTACTGGGCCACATCGTCCACGACCTTACCGGCCTCCTCAGGCTTCATCTGGCGCACTTGGGAGACGACGCTTTGCTGACCGGCCAGATCGAACTGCAAAAGTTCGTCCAATCGTTTGAGCCGCTCCGTCAATACCTCCATTGACAACGCGGCGCCCCCGATTGTCGAGCCTGCCCCCGACGAACTCGCAGCCACCTCTTGCGCTCTCACCTGTGTACTCGCAACTTGATCCGAGCGCGCGAGAACCTTGGCTGCTGGCACTGTGCCGGCGTTCGCAGCGACTGGTGTTGATGGCTGCCCGGCGGCAGAAGTCCCGGCGCGAGCTGCCGACTTATGCTTTGACTTCCCTTTCCTTCGCGCTGTAGTGCCTTCTGACACTGCAGCCGTACCAGCAGTGTCAGCCGGTATCGCAGCGCCTGCCCTGGCCGGCATCGCAGCGCCCGCCTGGGCCTGTGGCGCCATGATGGCTGACGGCGGAGACTGCAGGTTCAACAAGTGCATGGCATCGTGCGCAGTGATCCATGCATCGTCCACGATCCGTTCGAACAGTTTCAATGGGAGGCCGGCATCTGGGTAGGTATGGCTTAGCTTGGTATGCACCTCGTGCAACGCCAATCCAAAATCCGAAAGCCGCTCCATGATTTTTTCTACAACCGCGCAATCATGAGCGTTGAGTGCTTTGCCATCATCCATTATGCCCTTCGCCAAAGAGAGGGCGCGAAGAGCTTCTTGACCGGCGCTTGCCATCAGCTGCACCACTCCATTTCGACCGACGAGGAGTTCCTTCAAATCTGGCTCGAACCTGCTCGCCCGCAGTTCAATCTTGGCCCGCGCAAGACCGATCCGCTCACGGACCAGCCAGATCCTGACACTCAGTACCGAGCCGGCACGCAGCCGCAGTGCGCACCGCTCGGCTTCCCGCATCACGGGCGTTCCACTGGATAGGCTAGCGGTGGCAGCGCAGGCGGATCGCTGCCGTTCGGAGCGCCATGCCTTTTTTTCCCACCACTTAATTGCCGCCGTATGGTGGTTCTCCACATTTAAAATCAACAGCTCCTGCCGGTCCGCCTGGGAGTAGGAGTAGAGTTTATCGACCATACCTGCCGCTTTCTTGGTCTTTTTGTCCAATTTCGTGATCGTCGACAGGCCAAGTTTGTCTACTTCATTCGCGGCGTCGCACACGATCTGGCAACATCTACGCACCTTGTCGTCTGGCATAATTGTCTGCGCCTCAGCCGCAGGCAGGCTAGCGCGGTACTCCAGAATTGCTGAGGCTGCATCGACGACCCGACTGATCAGCTCCACCGCCTCCTCGGGGACGTCGGTTTTCCTGGCCGCAGCCTCGCAATCAGTCAGTTGTTGAACAAGACTGTTCATTCTGAGCTGTGTCGGACTGATATCTTCATTTGACGATGAGCTGGTGCCTTCCACCTGCGCGGTTGATAGTTGGCTACCGACCGGCGCCATGGCTTCGCCCTCAGACATGGAGGGAGAACCGCGCCGCCTTGCGGCTGCGCCACGTGGCGCTACGGTTCCGCGTGGTGGCGCAGCGGCTCCACGTGGCGGTGCGTTCAGGATTTGATCTTCGCCAATCGAGGCGCCTGGCAGACTTTCGCGGGCATCGCCTGGACCGCGCGCAACTGGAAGGGAGGAGGGCCTCCTATCGGCGTCCCCAGAGCGCATCTGCTCCACAACGGAATCGAATGACTGTCCACCTTCTCCCGCAGCAAGACTTGATTGCGAAAGGGAACTGCTCGCCCGCCCCGCGCGGCTGGCTCCAGTTTCAGCCTGCGATTTCCGTGGTCGGCCAATGCCCTTCATATTGCGTCTCCGTAGTAGGCGAGAATGTGCTGCTATTGTGCTGGCGGCTGACGAGACCAGCGGCATCTTTCGGTTAACGTCACGGTCAGCCAGACCCGCGACGGCGTAATGTTCCCGCCAAAGTGCTTCTCAGTAGCAGGCCAAGATTGGCCCGAGCTCACAGGACTTTCGCAACGTTGCCATCGATGTCCTGAGATTATCAGCGCTTCAGTCCGCCGATTTCCAGGAACAGCGAATGAAATCAGACCAACTCGGCTAGCTCCCCTTCCTAGACACGTGCCTGACGATTTTATTGAGGCGTCACTCCTCTCGTTCGCCACCGACAAAGTCACACATTTGCTTCAGAGAAGCGTGTGCGTTGCGTATCGCGCGGGAAACCATTTCGATCTATAGTTACAAAAAGTGTCGAGACGGGACCTTTGGATCCGAAGGTCAGGCACGGCCGGCCTAGATAGACCGCTTGGCTGACGATTAGCTGACGATGGGAGTTCTCACGAACAGGGCAAGAAAATCCGACCGCTTCAAGCTTTCGATATGGTGAGAAGAGGATCCGCACCGGCCTCCCAAAGCCGGCAGACCATCCCATGTTCGTACGGTCGCCGACCTTCTCGAAGCCAATGAGCTCACCGCGCCGGGCCGTGATGTGCAGGCGAGAGAATGGTGATGCAAAGACCGAGTTCCTGCTCGTTGCGTGCGCCCGTGGAGCCAGCAAGAATACGGTCATTGCGGTCATGCAGCACGTGGACCGTGTCTCCTGTTCGACACCACAGCATCGAGGATGCAAACGAGCTGCTGCGGCTGCCATTCGGTCGCGGCATGCGTGGACGGCGGGATTGGCCGAACAGCCGAGATCGTGGTCGACTGTTCGATGCGAGAGCAACATCCTGCAGAGCATACGTTTTTGCGCTGGCCGGTTTTTGTCAAAAGCCGTCAGGTTCTCGAAAGCTCCCGCCCTTAGCTTGATCGAGGTTAACCTTTAACACGTCGCCGCCAATGGCAAATGCCGGAGTACCTGATGATAGCAGCAATTGGGAGTGGAGTTGGCAACCTCGGGACTTCCTTGATCCGAAAGGGCCATGGGGATTCGAAATCCGAGCATTCTGGTGATGGCAAGCCGGCTGGTGGCAATGATGGCAAGCCAGCTGGTGGGAATGATGGCAAGCCAGCTGGCGGGAACGATCGGGCGGATAACCGGACCGTTTCAAATGATCAACTTCAAGACAACTCACAGTCTGCAGCACAAAGTGAAGCCTTCCAAAGTATCCTGCGATCGTTCGCGTTCCAATTCGCGAACGATGCGATGGCTGAGGCCGATGAAGCTTTGGATGACACAGAAGATGCCTGACGCGGGAAAATCCGGCGTGAGGTCATACAGGCCGTTATTGACGGCACAACTCCAACAGAAAAAGGAATGATCATGGCTGCAGTTGATAATAATAAAAAATCAGGCAATACCAATACCAGTAGCGCCGGCAATACCGATAAAACTAACAGTGGCACTCCCGGCAATACAAGCGGAGCTGATGCTACTGCTTTTCAGGCGCAAGTGCAGGAACTAACCAATGTTAGCTTGGAGGCGACGAAAAGGAGTGTCCAGTTGCGCACTCTAACGACCAATCTCCAGACCATCAAGAAGGCCGCCGACGAACGCGTTTCGTAATGTCGGAAGCGGGTTTTAGACTGCCCCCTAGCGCGTCTCCTTATTGACGCGACGTAGTCCCGAAATGAGCCGCATGGCAATTGCCATGCGGCTTCTATCCTGTTTGAGAGATGCTCTGTGGATGACGCCGTTTCCCTCCGTTTCGAAGTGCGTTCGGGGCACTATTGCGGTCTGACCGGCAAGACGGATCTTCAAAAGTGTTTAATCGGCAGCGGCTTCGATGCCGATTTGGTCTTTGTCGAGCAGGGACTGGCACCGCATCACCTTCGTGTAACTCTTCTTGGCAAGTCGATCGAACTGGAGGCGCTTGCACCCGGACTCAGTATCGAGGGCAACCGGAATATCGCCGCAGGCCAGTCCGTTGTTGTGCCCCTTCCTGTCGTCCTGCTCGTAGGCGAGATGTCCATTGCTTTGTCCGTGCAGGATGCAGAGCCGCCTGGTTCGACCGGCATACCGCGCCTACCGATCGGTGTGCTCGCCATGGTCATAATCAGCTCACTCGGGATCGGCGCGCTTTCAGGCACGATCTCCTATCTTGGCAATGCAAGTGGATCGAGCCCCAATTCACTTCGGGCTGAAGTCGCGTCCAGAACGATCAGTCACCGCGCTGACAATGAACTTACGGAGGCAGCGGCCCAAGAGCTGCAGGAGGAAGTCGATCGAGCGGGTCTTCTCGACGTCAAGATTGGGTCGGCAAAGGGTGTTGTGACCGCCGAAGGCACCGTCACGTCTGAATCGGTCATCAGCTGGCAGAAGCTTCAGCAATCGTTCGATCGTCGCACCAAGGGTACTCTAACACTGGTGAACGGAGTGCTCATCAAAGAGGAGAAGGCGCCATCCGCAATCGCGGTCGAAGCTGTGTGGCATGGGGTCCAACCATATATTGTCATCGACAGCGAGAAGTATTTTGTCGGCGCCATTTTGGCTGATGGATGGGTGGTCGATCGTATTGAGGACAGCCGTGTGCTGCTGAGCAGGAATGGCCGCATTGCTGCTCTCCAATATTGAAAGCTCGCAGGCCCCATCAAGCAGCACTCTATGGCCAGCCAAACATCCTGTCGCGCTCGGTGCTGACAAGCTGGCTGCGTTGGAAACATTTGCTGCCCAGCCATTTCGCGCCTGCTTGTGGCTCTCATGCAGGGTCACGCGCTGGCCAAGGCTGAGGCGCCTTCGGAGTTCGAAAGCCACGTTTCATGGCGTAACAGCAGAGTAAGTCTCAACCGATTGCAAAGGTGTCTCGATGGCCAACGTCCTGCGTGACTTCATCAAGCGTGCGCCGGCCAGCCCGGATTTAATGGTTGCGTTGATGCTGCTTCTGGCTGTCGCGATGATGGTCATGCCTATCCCGGTCGTGGTGGTCGACGCCCTGATAGGATTCAATATGGGGTTGGCCATACTGCTGATGATGGTTGCCCTGTATGTCAGTACTCCACTTGATTTTTCCTCTTTGCCCGGCGTTATTTTGATTTCCACTGTATTCCGTCTCGCGCTCACGGTCGCAACGACGCGACTGATCCTGGCCGAGGGGGAGGCCGGCAGCATTATTCATACTTTTGGCGATTTCGTCATTTCAGGCAATATCGTGGTGGGTTTCGTCATATTTCTGGTCGTCACCATGGTGCAATTCATGGTCCTCGCGAAGGGTGCCGAACGGGTGGCAGAAGTGGCGGCGCGTTTCACGCTGGATGCTCTGCCGGGCAAGCAAATGGCGGTCGACGCAGAGCTACGCAACGGCCACATCGATGCCAACGAATCCCGCCGGCGGCGCGCCGAATTAGAGAAGGAAAGCCAACTCTATGGTGCGATGGACGGCGCGATGAAATTTGTGAAGGGCGATTCCATCGCCGGGCTGGTGGTTATCTGCATCAACATGCTGGGTGGAATTTCGATCGGCCTGCTCTCCAAGGGCATGTCCTTCGGCGAGGTACTGCATCACTATACTCTGCTGACGATAGGCGATGCATTGATATCGCAGATTCCGGCCCTTCTGCTCTCCATTACTGCGGCGACCATCGTCACCCGTGTGACTGGGACGGCGAGGATCAACCTCGGTACCGAAATGGTCAGTCAGCTCACGGCCAGCACTCGAGCCTTGCGACTGGCGGCCGGCGTCCTGGTTGTAATGGGGTTCGTTCCTGGGTTTCCCCTCCCCGTCTTTCTGATGCTGGCCGCAGTGTTCGCTGCGGCAAGCATTGTCAAGGCTGATGTGCTGGGCGCCGGCACTGCCGATGCGAAAGGTGGAACTGCAGCGGAGCCTAAGCAAGCCGCGCCTGCGAAGGAATTCCCGATCGCATTTTTTCTAGCGCCAGATCTTATGCAGGCGGTCGATCAAGCCGAATTGCAAAAACATATTGGGCGCGTTTCGCTCCTGGTCACAGCCGATCTGGGCATTATCGTTCCTCGCATCCCTGTCTTGGTTGACGAGCAGCTGCCTGCATCGCAATTCCGGATTGATGTCGAGGGCGTGCCAGTCGAACAGGACGCCTTAGATCCAAACCAGATGACGCTCCGAGCCGATGTAGCGCACGTCGACTCGAGCGGTGTCCCCCTTAGACGTGAGCCGAAAACGGACAGACTCCCGGTTGAACATACCCCTGCAAAGGCCCTTACGGGCGCCGGCACGGAGCATAGGGCTCCCGGCGAACTCCTCGCCTTGCGCGTCCATGCAGCGTTGACCCGCTACGCACCGCGATTGGTGGGCATCCAAGAGACCCGACATTTCCTGGGCCGAATGGAGCAGGAATATTCTGAGCTTGTGAAAGAGGTGCTACGCACGACGCCGATTCCTCGGATTGCCGATGTTCTGCGCCGCCTCCTGGAGGAAGGTATCCCAATCCGCCACACCCGTCTCGTGTTGGAGGCATTGGCCGAATGGAGCGAGCGTGAGCAAAACGTTGCCCTCCTGACGGAATATGTCCGTTCTGGTTTGAAGCGACAGATCTGCCACCGCCATGCCAACACGGAGGGCATCGTGTCCGCCTTGGTCGTCGAGCGCGAGAGCGAGGATGTGATGCGTGGCGCGGTTCGAGATTCGGATGCAGGCCCCTATCTCGCACTGGAGGATCGGCAAAGCGAAGCGATGCTATCACAGATACGTCAGGTCCTTTCGAACGCAGAACCGGGTCAAACCCGCCCTATTCTGTTGACGTCGATGGATGTCCGACGTTTCGTCCGCGGCTTTCTGACGCGAAACGGGATTGATCTCGCCGTGCTGTCTTATCAAGACCTCGCCTCCGACTTTACAATTCGCCCCGCAGGATCCGTCACACTCCCGCACGGATCGAACAGCGGATTGTTAGAGTAGTCCCACCTTTCCTAACTGAACGCCACGCGCCTCCCCGATAACTGAGAGATAATATGAATAGTAATACAGTTTCTCCATCGCCTATGTTTCTGCGCCGGAACTCACTTCTTTTTGCCCTACTCGCCATTCTGCCTTTGGGCGGTTGCGCCAGCTGGCAAAAGCCGGCTCTTTCCGTGCAGGAGACATCTTCCCCCGAGTTGCTCAGCGCCGATCAAATCGATCCGGCTATGCGCGAACGCATTTTGCGCGAAGTTGGTCAGGATGTTCAAGAGCGGGCTTTGCGGGATGAGGTGAAGCAGCACCCGGACAATGTTGATGCGGCGATACGACTTACAAATGCCTTGGTGGGCCAGAAGCGCCCGCACGAAGCGGTTGAGGTGCTCGACAGCGTCTTGGTTGCAGCCCCAGGAAACGTACGTGCATTGAATGCGAAGGGCGTGATTTTGGACATTGAGGGGCGGCATGACGCGGCACAGGCCCTGTATCGGCGAGCTCTCGAAAACGAGCCAGGCAATCAGATGGTGCAGCATAACTTCAATCTGTCGCTTGCCTTTAACGGCAAGTCCGAACAACCAAGGTTAGCACGATCGCAATAGGTGGGCACAGCGCATGTGCAGCCTGTTCCCCCGCTCGAACACGCGCTCGGCTCCCATCATAGATGGCCCCCTGAAGAGAGCCATATCTATGCAAAACAGTTGCTCCAGATCTGGCCGGCAGAGATCGGCAGGAGAGCCGGATGACATCACGCGGCCACCCGCAAGGCCACCCGCCTCGCTTCGTTGCCAGAGCGCCCTCTCCCTCGCCGGTCACCGTCTCGCAATGCGGCGACCTGGCTTAAGGCGGTCGACCGAGCGCCCGATGCAGTAGCCATGAATACGTAACGCAGCGATGGACCCGCCGGATCGTGTCGCGCTTGTGCTGGCCGTCCCTGCCATTACAGCACGGTGATTGTAGCTGGATCCTATTCTAGAGGCATCGATGGTGCGGATGCCTTCGATCCAAACAATCGATTTGTTGAATTCGTCCGCCTGAGGAAATTAGCTGCGGCGATCCGACTTCCGACGCCTGCAGGCGCAAAACCAACAGCGTGAGCGCTGCGGGTCCGGAGGCAGGCTGCAAAGTGCAATCACCAGCGCTGATAAGCGGCAAGTGAAGAATGTATCGCTCGGGCGACTCCTGTGTTGTGCACGGTTGCCCCGCGAGGTGAACTGTAGCAGCTTGGCAGCTCAGCGTTCACGAAAGGAGAAAAGATTTGGGGCCAAGCAAAGACCGGCTTTTTTGATTGTCTTGCTGTATCGCTATGGTGGGGCGGGCGCGACCGCTCCCATAATTCAATACGCTGCCTTTAGCGATGGACGATGACGGGATGCGTCGCCGAGACTTCAATGGTGGAGGAGCAGCGCACCCGTCGATCCATTTGCTTTCAGCGGCAACCGCCACTATGTAGCGACACTTCGCCCAACTGTGTTTCAAGCTGCCCGGAGAAGTTTATGACAGAAGAACCCCACAAGACCGACATCCTCATCGAGCTCACTGCCGATGTTGTATCAGCCTACGTCTCCAACAACCCCGTCCCGGCGGGGGAGCTTCCTGCCCTGATCGCCCAAGTGCACGGGGCTCTAAACGGCACGGCTGGACTCATACCGGCAGAAGAGCCTGTGCCTGTAAAAAAACCTGCTGTCCCGATCAAAAAGTCGATCGAACCGGACTACATCATTAGCCTTGAAGACGGCAAGAAATTCAAATCGCTAAAGCGCCATCTGGCGACGCACTATGGTCTGACCCCAGACGAATATCGCGCCAAATGGGGTCTGCCGTCGGATTATCCCATGGTGGCGCCGAATTACGCCGCTGCGCGCTCCGCCTTGGCCAAGACCATGGGACTCGGCCGCAAACCGAAAGAGCCGGAAGCCCCCGCCCCGGCGCCGGCGAAACGGACCCGCAAGAAGGTCGCAGCCTAAATCCGTATCAACAGTCGTTCCGGACGCGCAGCAGCCGTAGGCCCAATCTGCGCGGAATCAAAGGGCGGGGATGAGCCCCGCCTTTCCCGTCCAAGAGCCTCATTTCCAGAGTAATTAATGATGGCTCCAGCAATCCCTGCCGCGGCATTAACTTGCATGCTCCGGCCCGGGTTTCGAGCCGTCAATGCGTTCCGGCGATGACGAAACCTTGCCAAGGCTTTCCCGGACCGTTAGCCAGCCTTGCTGAGGCTGCCTGCAGAGGACTTTCCCGTGCGGCGATCCTGTTCCACCTCGTAGTTGATCTTCTGGCCCTCATTAAGGGTCGACAGGCCCGCTCGTTCAACAGCGGAAATGTGGACAAAGACATCCTGACCGCCGTTGTCAGGCTGAATAAAACCAAAACCCTTCGTGCTGTTGAACCACTTCACCGTTCCAGTCGCCATATCCATTCCTTTGTAATAAGTCGCACTTAGGCAGGCCATTCACGCCAGCCTGATTTGTACACGAGACTTTAGGCGCAGCAAAATCGGAAAAGCAAGGCCCACTCGATCGCCTGATCTCCAGCAGCAACTGCAACATATGCGAGGCTCGTGCCAGACGAGGCGTATGCCAGACGTTTCGTCGTGCGCTGTCGCTCGAACGTTGACAGAAACAATGACACACCTTGCAAACTCGGCACATCTTGTGGACGTGCTCGGGTCGCTTCTCGACTGCGATACCCGCTCCTGACCGGGTATCGTCGGCCAAAATGAGGGTTTTTGTCATGTGCCGCCAGACCGAAAGATCAGGCGCGCAGCGACCTGCACACTCAAACCGGAACCCGCGAACCTCGATTAGCTTTTGCCTGCTCCGAAGGGCGGTAGCCTGCTCTGAGGCGGGCCACTGTCGGGTTGAAAACCAACTGTCGGGTTCGGAACCCCAGATTGTCGGCAAGGTACGCGCCGCCCACTGGTTGGCCAAAGGGGCACTGGCTCCTGATCCTGCCGCCATGCTCGCCCGATCTCAACCCGATCAAGACAGGTCTGCTCAAAACTCAAGGCGCGGCTGCGGAAGAAGGCGGCCAAAACTTTCGACGCTCTCTGCGGAACTCTCGGCGATATCTGCCAGCTGTTGGAGCCAAATCAAAAACCATTAATTGCGACAGGTGATTTTATGACATTCATTGCGAAGAGGCCAGAATGAACAGCGGAAGAGAGTAGCAGCTCTCTGGTCGCGGCGAGGTGGATCGTCGACACGATCGGCACCTGGCCCGTGCGGGGATCGCACCGCAGCCAGCACCAGAGCCAGACCTTGACCGCTTGCCTTGCTCAGGCGCCACAACAACGAGTGGCTGGAGCAGATCCACGTGAACTCAGCGATATCGATCAGACGATGCTTACCCTCATGAAAGCCGATCCCGACGCTGTCCAGCGCCGCGAAATCCTGACCAGCATATGGCGCCTCGGATGCCACCGCCTGCACACTCACCATCGACATGCCGGAACTCGGAACCAAAGGCCGCAAGCCTCGCCGGCCTCGGCAAAATGGAGCGGCCGCGCCTTCATCCGGGGCGGCCGGGCCAATGTTCGCCAGGCCCTCTACATGCCCGGCCTTCGCCCTGCGCTTCAACCCCGACCTCAAGGCAAAATACCAGGCGCTAAAGGCGGCAGGCAAACCCGCAAAGGTCATCATCTTGTTGCGAAAGCTCCTCATCCTAGCAAACGCTCTCCTCAAGGCGCAGCGAAAATGGCCCCTAAAACCCTTGACCGAAACGGATACCTTAGCCTTTCAGGTGAGGCGGGCCGACATAGACCAACCGCGGGTTTAACTTCGCGAGTTTAAGCTGATTATGCCGATGCCAACTCTAGCGCCTGCGCGACCGTTTTAGCTTCCATCAACAAGGCGGCAGGGTGGGAGGAAGTACCCTCCCCTGCCGCGAACAAGCTTTGGACAAAACCCCACCTTTTTTGTCCGTAATGTGATCGGGAGGCCGGGGCGCGGCGGTGCTCAGCGGATGTGACGCGCGAGATCTGCGACCCTACCCATCAGCACTTCCATCGGTCCTCGCTGGAAGACGCGCAGCCAAAGCACCGCAAAAGTGCTGATAACCACAACGAAGCCAAAGAGCGTGGACAGGCTCTCGTCTTTGAAAATGTTTATCTTCATAAGATAGGCTATTCCCGCAATGTGCAGCACATAGGCCGTCAAAGACATCGAGCCGACTGCGATTATTGGCCAGACCAGCTTTCGCAGACGCGGGAGCGCATCCACAGCGAGCATGCAAGCCGCCAAGATGATCATTGCGCAACCGGTGCTGCCCACGATCGAAAGCGTCGTTTCGCTATGAGGTGCGGCTATCCATGACGACTTGACTATCAATGACGACTTGGAAGGCTCAAAAACGCCGTCAACGTCAGACCACCACAAGGAGGTTTCAGTCAAAGCGCGGGAACTCAGCGCGAGCAAGGATCCCCCATGGCCCAACACGGCCAGCGCGACCCCCGCCAGACCAAGGCGCCAATGCGCTGCTAGCGTATTAAGATTAAGGCGCGCGATGGCCATGCCAGCGATGAGGAAAGGAACCCAGGTCACCGCGGGATAGTAGCCGTTGACCATGAGGTTGAAGACCGGGTCGAGGAGGTTGGGGGCAACCGACAGAAGGGAGGAACGGACTTGCGGGAGAACTAATGCCGTAGCGGCAGCGATCAAGCCCAGCTGATATGCGCTGAGCCGATGGAGCGGCAATACCAACAAGAAGCAAATTCCGTAGTATTCTAGGATGACTTCGACCTGGGTACCGAGGCAGCCCAGGATTGAGCCAAGCGCGAGCAAAACAAGGGCACGAATTGCGACTCTGGCGATGGCCTGTCTACCGGCTATCCCCGACTTCGGCGCCTTGCGACCTGTAATCAGGAGGATTGAAAAACCGGCCAATACGGCAAACAGGGCCGACGGCCGCCCATGGGTTAGTTCCATCAGAAACCCGACTAGTCCTCCTTCGCCGGGGTCGGGACCGAGATGGGCGGCATACATCCCGAAGACAGCCAGGCCCCGAGCGAGGTCGATGCCGACCAGCCGATCTACTACCGACCCATTCCTAGCGTCGGCAACCGGTGCCTTCATTACCATGGTAGATTCCCTTGTTGGGTGTGTGGATCGCGGGAGCCGCGATAGGAGAGCCGGTCGGCTGCTGCCGTCGCCTCGTGAAAGGGTTCAAAACATCGCGCCATCTGGCGCATCGAGCCGGCGACAGAGCTGTTCAGCCATTAGCCTGGGGTAAGAACAACAGATCGGCTCACAAAGCCTGTGTCACGGACCTGAAAAGTGGTGTCGCGGAACCGTCGTTTTTTGCATGATGGCTAAGCCGAGAGATCCACTGCACCGACGAGAGACTCAGCGACGTTGGATATCCGATCAGTACGCCGCGGCTCCGCCGGTGACGATCACCCCGGGTGTCAAGGCCAGGGCGTAAACCTGCCATAATCTGTGGTGGTGCGCCCGCGACCAATCCGTTCGACAAAGCTCGGCGCATGGTCGAGCCAATCATATTCTTCCATGTGGCTGTTGCCTGAAAAACCGAAGACGCCGTTCGCTGGTCCAGCTGTTCCAGACCTCGGCCTGCGTCGGTCGTTAGAACCGGCGCGCCTGTTTCCCAAATCAATTTGCTGATGCAGCCGCCGGGGGTCACATTGAGCAAAAGTGCCGAGGTCAGGACGGGTTTCATAGGGGCTCTTCGTTTGGCTTTGTTAACGACCCCTTTCTTGCAAGTTGTAGCTGACAGCAGCCTGAAAGCTCCCCAAATAATTCGCTGCCGCCGGTTCAGCCTATTGTCAGCTTCGACCAATAAGATGGGAGCCTTGCCCTCATACCGGAGCTCGGCAGCATGATGCGAATACTGCTCACTGAAGACGATAAGGACCTTGGAAGTGCTATGCACGATCATTTGGTGGCTGGTGGCCACGCGGTCGACTGGGCCAAGAACCTGTCCGAAGCGCGCGATTATGCAGCTGTGGTCGGCTACGACCTTATTTTGCTCGACGTTCACCTGCCGGACGGCAATGGGATCGACTATCTGCGGGAGCTGATCAAGGAACTTGAATCGGCACCGGTCATCATTCTGACAGCCTGCGATCGGATTTCGCATCGCATCGAGGGCTTCAACGCTGGAGCCGACGACTATTTGGTCAAGCCGTTCGATCTGGGGGAACTCTCAGCGCGTATCCATGCAGTGGCACGTCGCCATGGGCATTTTCCGGAGCCGCAATTTTCGGTTGGGACGCTTTCCATACAGGCAGCCGAGCGACGCCTCTTCCGCGACGGGCAGGAGGTCTACCTGACTTGACGCGGATGGGCGGTGCTCGACTACCGTCTGCCCCAGCCCTGCACGGTCGTTTCAAAAGGGAAGATCGTGGACGCGCTTTTCGGCAGACGGCGCTGATTCATACTCTAAAAGAAAATTCGGCTTCCAGTTGCCTTGGCCATGACTGCCCTTCCCGAGAGATGGGTGACATTTCATTCCGGATAGATGGGTTACACTTTCGGCCCTTTGCAAGGAGAGCAAGGTGCCTTGGAAGGAGTGTAACGTCATGGAAGAGCGGCTGAAGTTCGTCGCCCGGCTGCTGGACGGCGAGAAGATGGCGGTGCTTTGCCGGGAGTTCGATATCTCGCGCAAGACCGGCTACAAGATCCTCACGCGCTACAATGATAGCGGCCTGGAGGGGCTGACGGACCGATCGCGGCGGCCCTATCGCCACGCCAATCAGCTTCCGTTTCAAATCGAGAAGCTGATTGTGCGCCTCAAGCAAGACAAGCCGACATGGGGTGCGCCGAAGATACGCGAGCGGCTGGCCCGGCTGTATCCGGATGTGCACCGGCCCGCGATCTCGAGGGTGCATATGCCGTGCTCGACCGCCACGGCATGGTCGAGCGCCGCAAGCGCAGGCGCAACAGGGCGACGGGGACACCACTTTCAAACGGCTGTCGCCCTAACGATCTTTGGTGTGCCGACTACAAGGGCGAGTTCGGCAGAGAACACGGCCGGGACAGGGGATCACAAACACTTGACCGTTCCAGACCCTGGCAGTGGCGCATCGATTGACCGTTGGCTCTGTTCGTGGGCACCGAAAATAGGGCCTTCTTGGTCCTCGGCAGAGAATATGGCCCGGACGGGGGATAACAAACACTTGACCGTTCCAGACTCTGGCAGTGGCGCATCGATTGACCGTCGACTCTGTTCGCGAGCGCCGAAAATACGGACGACCCCTATGGTCAAAGTGCACTTCTGACCTGCTAGGCACTGTTCGATAACTGGAGGCACCCGCTACGGTGCCCTCGTATTTAAGACACCTGTCAGTTTCAAGCCTGGACATTGACGCGTGGCGCGGCTGCCATTCGTTGACCGCCACGTCGAATTGCCCGCCAACCAGTGTACAGCCGCCGGTGGTCACATTGAGCAAAAGTGCCGAGATCAGGAGGGGTTTCATAAGGCCTCTTCGTTTGGCTTTGTTAACGACCCCTTTCTTGCAATTGTAGCTGACAGCAGCCTGAAAGCCCCCAGATATTCGCTGGCGCCGGTTCAGCCTACTGTCAGCTTCGATCAATAAGGCAGGAGCCTTGCCCTCATACCGGAGCTCGGCAGCCTGATGCGAATACTGCTCATTGAAGACGACGACGACCTTAGAAGTGCTGTGCACGATCATTTGGTGGCTGGTGGCCACGCGGTCGACTGGGCCGAGGACCTGTCCAGAGCGCGCGTTCATGCAGCTGTGGCCGGCTACGACGTTATTTTGCTCGACGTTCACCTGCCGGACGGCAATGGCATCGACTATCTGCGGGAGCTGATCAAGGGGCTTGATACAACGCCGGTCATCATTCTGACAGCCCGCGATCGGATTTCGCATCGCATCGAGGGGCTCAACGCTGGCGCCGACGACTATTTGGTCAAGCCGTTCGATCTGGGGGAACTCTCGGCACGCATCCGTGCAGTGGCACGTCGCCAAGGGCATTTTCCGGAGCCGCAATTTTCGGTTGGGACGCTTTCCATACAGGCAGCCGAGCGACGCCTCTTCCGCGACGGGCAGGAGGTCCACCTGTCTGGACGCGAATGGGCGGTGCTCGACTGCCTTCTACGCCAGCCCGGTTCGGTCGTTTCAAAGGGGAAGATCGAGCACGCGCTTTATTCATTCAATTCGGAGTTCGAGAGCAACACAGTGGAGGTTTATGTCAGCCGGCTCCGCAAGAAGATCGGCGGGGATAGAATAGCAACCGTGCGTGGCTTCGGATACAGGCTCGTGGTCACATGACGAACTCGAACAGCATGACGAGAAAGCTGATATCGTGGTTAGGCGGGGCAACGCTCCTGGTTTGGATCGCCGCCCCAACCATTGCTGCGTTCATTTTTTGCAATAATGTAAACGAAAGTTCGGATGACTTGCTCAAGGCGAGCGCAAAGTACAGACAACCAGAGCTGATCAAGGTCTTGAATGGAAAACACGTTGATCAATACAATAACCACTTGCCAACTTATGAAAAGTACTGGACCTATCGTGAGCAGGTTATTAATAAGTACGGGGTAGTGCTTATTTCTGAACCGGAAGAGGGTCAGCAGCCCTTCCCTGATGCTCCCCTGAGTAACGGCTTTTGGGGAAACGCTGATTACCGCGTCTACACAGAGCAGATCCAAGACGGCGTGTATCATCAGTTGGCCGAACCGCTTGATGGCCGCCGTACCACAATCGCGAAGGGCGCACTTTTTGTCTTCCTTCCGACACTCGTGCTCCTGCCCTTTAGCTTAGCTGTTTGGTGGATCGTGATCCGGCGCTCGCTGCGGCCAATCGAGGTACTGCGACAGCAGATCGGATCGCGCGACGGCGGCAATCTGTCACCAATGGACTTGAGCGATTTCCCGGCAGAGTTGGCTCCAATCGCGGCATCCGTCAATCGGCTTCTCGATCGTCTGCGGGCGGCTCTCGAGGCCGAACGCGAGTTCGCCGCAAACAGTGCGCATGAACTGCGCACGCCGATCGCAGGTTCAATCGCTCAGATGCAGAGATTAGTGGCCGAGCTCCCCAATGGGTCGGCCAAAATGCGTGCGCGCGGCATCGAGCAAGCGCTGTCGAGCCTTGGCCGCCTTGTCGAAAAAGTGCTTCAGCTCGCTCAAGCTGAATCGGGGGTTGGCATGGCGGATCACGCGATCGATCTTGTCCGATCGGTTCGGCTGGAAATCGACGACCTGAGGAAAAAGCCGCAATATGCCGGACGCCTGCATCTTAACGTCGACGGCTGCCCCACTTTGATGCGCAAAGTGGATGTCGATGCGTTTGGGATCCTCCTTCGTAACCTGATCGAGAATGCGCTGATACATGGACTGGCCACTGTTCCGACAACAGTTTCCGTCCAAACTGATGGAACCATCGCTATTGCAAACGCCGGACCGGTGGTGCCCCTCCCCGACCTCGAAGGGCTTACAAAGCGATTTAGTCGTGGTGCTACTCCTGCTGCGGGCTCAGGCCTTGGTCTACATATCGCTAACATGGTTATCCAGCGGATCGGTGGCAGTCTAGAGCTTGCGTCGCCCGCCCGCGGTCGCAATGATGGTTTCGAGGCGATCATACGAATTCCTCAATGACACCGGTGAATTCGACGACAGTTGGACACAGGGCGGATTGCTGGCAAGGCTGCTGACATGGCGAACTGTACGGCAGTATGTATACGGCGTAGAAATCGTACTTCACACAACGCATTTCGGCCGCGGCAATCAATGCCGCTATCATCGTCTGAGCAGTTCGATCGAAGCGACACGACATGATCGGCAAAATCGAAGGCTCCGCCTCACCGCTCGCTCGATTTCGCCCGGGGAGAAAAAAGGCCATCCGAGAAAGTGCAAGCCGCCGCGCAAAGGCGACGTGTCCAATTGTCTGGGTGCCCCTGTGCGCCGGCCCGATCGGGTTGGCGCAGGTCCAGTAAGGACCCGGACCAACCATTCCATTTAGACGACCGGCAGGTTTTAATCGGCGTCCGGATCGCCGTCCCAAAATGCCCCAAGTATACGGCTAGAAAGGCTGCCAACGATCGAGCTTTGGTCGGAGGCGTGCTTGTCAGCGTCTTGGGTGCTTGACCGGCCCTTGCAATGGCCATCGCCATCGCAAGTATCGTGCGTGGCAAGTGAGACCGCAATTTCATCAGCCTGGAGCCGACCGTATCGGTGCTTTTTTCTGATTTAGGGATTTTTCGTTTTCCTCTTGGATCATCACGGGTTTGGAGAGGATCTGGTGTTAAGTGCCATTCGGAGCGCCGGCGAACCGCCCGAAATTAATGTGGTCGAGTCATGAAGCCTCCCGAATGCGTTAAACGAGACCCTTTATGGCGGCCCTGGCTGACAACAGTCTGAAAGCTGCAAGCGGCATGCGAAAATGGGGCGATCCTGAATGACGACAGATGCTATCAACATGAAAGAGGCTCGCCCTGAAAGCTGAGCACGCTTTATGCTCAGGCTGCTGACAAGGCCGAAGCAGCGTAAGTGCGTAGTGAAATCCAAGGTCCACATGGGTCGTCGCGCGTCCCGTGCGCCTGGGAAGGCGCCGGCCCGGCCAAGCTTTCCCAGCTCGTCCGCATGATGCTTCGCTGAGCGTCAATGGACGTTGGCGCGAGACCAAGGCGTCGTGCGTTGCAATCCGGACGGTCCAGGGTATCAGGAGTTTCACGGCCTCGGCCCGCTTGGCTGGCCACAGTTGAAGCTCCAACGTACCGGCTGGCACCGGGAAATTGGGCTCTGCGCTGCCTCAACGCTGATGGCACGGTCAATGCTTGCCTACCGATGGGGCCGCCCATGCCGTGATGCTGTCGGTCGACGTTCGCAAACCAGACCCTCGCGAGACCCAGCGAAGGGGCTCGCCGGTACGACGAGGGACCTTACCTCTTTATGCGCGGCATCATTATCGAGGATGACATGTTGCCTTACACGTCGTCCCTCGCGCTCGGGTCTTTGTGGGGCGGATGAAGTCCTGATCGCGGTGGCACTGCTGCATGTTTGCGTAAGACCCATCCAGTCACGATCGCGCTGTCCTTCGATGTCGCGGTGCTGATAGGCGGGCAGATCGGTGTGCGCGGCGCCCGCCAAAGGATCGTCGTCACGCCGGAGGAGGCGAGCGTCATAGCCGGCGCGCCGGCGAAAGGCGCTTTCTGTCGGATGCCCGACAATGTCGGATATCGCAAGTATCAAGGTTGGATCAAACCTTGCGAATCGGGGCTTTCTTACTTGGCACGGGGCATGCTCAGGTATCCGCAAACACCCAATGGATAACGAGCAGACTTCCCATGGCCTCACCATGCCGAAAGTTTCCCGGACGCATCCAAAGATGAGGCTCGCGTCAGGCCCAGCAACACGCTGACGGCTCACGTGGCTCGGCGTCGCGTGCCGATCCACTTTCTCCCAATAGGCGTTCGGGAGACATAGATCCTTCAAAATGAGGAACAGATCACTTTGCCGGGAACGCAGCCCATAACCCCACTCTCCCTATCAGAACTACCAAGCAAGCCCCGCACTCATGGGCTTCGCAGGACGTCCGTTGCGTCCGAGTTGGTCGGCGCGGGGACGGCTCCGATCCCCGTCGCATGGGAGGACGGCAAGGCGAGGGATTTCGTGCTCGACAACGGCATGGAGGTGGTCGTCATTCCCAACCACCGGGCGCCGATCGTCACCCACATGGTGTGGTACAAGATCGGCAGCGCCGACGAGCCGCCGGGCAAATCCGGCATTGCCCATTTTTTCGAGCATCTGATGTTCAAGGCGACGACCAACCATGCGGCCGGCGAATTCGACCGCGCAGTGTTCGAGATCGGCGGCTCGCAAAATGCCTTCACCTCCTCCGACTACACCGCCTTCTATCAGACAGTGGCGCCGTCGGCGCTCGAGCTGATGATGAGCTTCGAGGCCGACCGAATGCGAAACCTCATCCTGACCGACGATGTCGTCAAGACCGAGCGCGACGTGGTCATCGAGGAGCGCCGCTCAAGCACCGACACTAACCCGCAGGACGTGCTCCATGAGGAGATCGACGCGACGCTGTGGCAGAACCAGCCCTATCGCATCCCGATCATCGGCTGGATGCAGGAGATCGAGCAGCTGAACCGCGTCGACGCCACCGCCTTCTATGAAAAGTACTATTGGCCCAACAACTCCGTGCTGATCGTGGCCGGCGATGTCGAGCCGGAGACGGTGAAGGTGCTGACCGAGAAGACCTATGGCAAGGTGGCGCGCGGACCTGACCTGCCGCCGCGCATCCGGCCGGTTGAGCCCGAGCAGAACACCAGGCGCACCGTCACGCTCTCAGACGCCCGCGTCAGCGTGCCCAGTTTTTCGACGCAGTGGGTGGTGCCGTCCTACCACACCGCCAAGCCGGGCGAGGCCGAAGCGCTCGACCTGCTGGCCGAAATTCTCGGCGGCGGTAACCGCGGCCGGCTCTACCAGGCGCTCGCTGTCCAGCAAGGTATCGCTTCCAGCGCCCGCGTCTATTTCCAGGGCACTATGCTCGACGACACCAAGTTCGCCATCTATGGCGCACCGCGCGGCGATGCCAAGCTGGCTGATCTCGAAGCGGCGGCCGCTGCCGAAGTCGCCCGCATTGCCGAGGATGGTGTCAGCAACGAGGAACTAGGCAAGGCCAAGGACCACTACTTGCGCAATATGATCTTTGCGGAAGACAACCTGGACTGGCTCGCCAGCATCTACGGCTCGACGCTGGCCACCGGCGGTACCGTGAAGGATGTCGAGGAACGGCCGAATCGATTTCCACTGTGTGGTCCTCCACCAGCCAGGCGATGATGCCCTTTTCGGACTTCACCTCCTGGATGTTCATCGCAGCATGGGGCCGAGCGCCGAGCGCATCCGCAAGGTTACCCCCGAGCAAATCAAAGCAGTTGCCGCCCGCTATCTCGCGTTCGACCGTTCGACCACGGGCTATCTCTTGCCCAAGACGGAGAATCAAGAGATGACGGTCAACATCGGCTTTGCCTTCAAGGGCGGCACCAAGCAGGACCCGGTCGGGAAGGAGGGGATGGCCAAACTGATGGCCGGCCTGTTCATCGAAGGCGCTGGCCATTACGACAGCGATGCCTTCCAGGTGAAGCTCGACCATGCCGGCGCCGAAATGAGTTTGGACGCGCAAAGCGACGACATCTACGGATCGATGTGCATGCTTTCCAAAAAGCAGGACGCGGCGTTCGGCCTGCTTCGGCTCGCGCTGAACGCGCCGCGCTTCGAGCAGGGGCCGATCGATCGCGTCCGCGCCGAGATTGTCTCCCGCATCGTCGGCAGCGAGCGAGACCCTAACGCCATCGCTCAGCGCAAATGGCTGCGCGCGATCTATGGCGCGCATCCTTGTTCAAGGCCGGGAGAAGGCACAAAAGAGAGCCTCCCCGGCATCACGCCGTCCGACCTCCGCGCCTTCCACCAGGCCATTTTCGCTCGCGACGGGCTCCATATTGCCGTGGTGGGTGACATTGACGCGAACACGTTGAGGGAAAGGCTTGACCAGCTGTTTGGTGATTTGCCTGAGCAACAAACCCTCGTCCCCGTCTACGATGTCGCGCCGAAACTCGGTCAACTGGTGGAGGAGAACTACGACCTGCCGCAGACTTCGCTGACGTTGGCCTGGCCTGGCGTGAAGCCTAGCGCGCCGGATTTCTACGCGGCCGTGCTGCTGAACGACATCCTTGGCGGCTCATACTTGACTTCCCGCCTTTACGAGGAGGTACGTCAAAAACGCGGCCTTGCCTATCACGTCAGCTCTGAACTAACCCTTGACTCGCTTCTGGTTACGACAGAGACACGCTCGGACTGCGCTGCCCAAACACTGAGCATCGTGCGAGATGTGGTAAAGCAGATGGCGCAGCAAGGACCGACCGGGGCCGAGCTCAAGGCGGCGAAGAAGCACCTGATCGGCGCCTATGCCATCGACCAACTGGGCTCGACCCGCTCGATTGCAGACCGGCTCCTGGATTTGCAGATTCACAAGGCCGACGTCGACTACAACCAGCGTCGCGCCCGCAGCATCGGTCGGGTGACGCTCAAACAGGTCAAGGCGGCGGCCAAAAAGCTGCTTTCGGCCGAGCCCGCCATTTTGGTGGTCGGCCCGCCGCTGGGCGGCAAGGATGAGTAAAGAAACTCATCTCACCTTCCTTCTTCATCGGGGCTTCTCGTGGGAAGAGCGAATGTGGAGGCCCGTGGGCCAAGCAGATCATGCAGACGCGCGGAGTCGTTTTCGCCGACCTTGCGCGGCATTGGCGGTCCGGCGGCCTCTCGCCGAAATGGCGCTCCTCAGCATGTATGCCGCCTTTTTGCAGAATTCAGTCGCATGCCACCAGCAGGCATGGTGGATGAAGCAAACATCCGACTGCTCAATCCATCAATTGATGAACCGCGGGCACTCAAACTAACGAAACTGCTGTCTTTTCATCGGGCTAGCGTGGTCTACCAGCTGCTTTGCCGAGGCCCTACGACGAACCCACTGGTGCAGAATACACACTGACGGCCTGTCGACCTGGATGTTCGCTGCGTTGAGGAGGAATCCGGTATTGCCCCTGTGCCTGCCGATGATCCGCCGTCTGAAATCCCCGCACCTGTTTGGAGCCATCGACCGCCTGCCGGCACTCGGCAGACCAGTTGGCAATAAGACGTTCGAGGTCGTCAATCCGTCGACCGGCGAAGTTTTGGCAGAGCTTCCCGATATGGGCGTGGAGGAGACACGTGCTGCGGTAGACAAGGCCTATGTTGCGCAGTCGGGATGGGCCGCGTTGACGGCCCGAGAACGTAGCGACGTTCTTTGGCGATGGCATCAGCTGATCATCGACCATGCAGGCGATCTCGCCGCGATTCTGACTGCGGAAATGGGCAAGCCGCTTGCCGAAGCCATTTCAGAGGTATCGCATGCGGCGGCGTATCTGCAATGGTATGCCGAGGAGGCCAATCGCGTCTATGGCGAGACGATCTCGGCACCCTCGACAGACCGCCGAATGCTAGTGATCAAGCAGCCCATCGGCGTTGTTGGCACGATCACGCCATGGAATTTCCCGGCCTCCATGGTGGCGCGCAAAATCTCGCCGGCCTTGGCTGCGGGCTGCACAATCGTGCTCAAGCCCGCTGAACAGACGCCGCTCGTGGCTGGCGCAATGTTCGCCCTCGCCCATCAGGCCGGCTTTCCCGATGGCGTGGTCAACCTGATCTATGCGTCCGAAGGTGATCGCGTGGGCCGTGAACTCTGCACCAATTCCAAGATTCGAAAGATCAGCTTCACCGGTTCGACCGAGGTCGGACGGCTGCTGATGCGTCAGTGCTCTGACCAGATCAAGAAGGTCAGCCTTGAACTCGGCGGCAATGCACCTTTCATCATCTTCGATGATGCCGACATTGACGGTGCTGTTGACGGTGCGGTCCAGGCGAAGTTCCGCAATGCCGGCCAGACCTGCGTTTCCGCGAACCGCATTTACGTCCAATCGAGCGTTCACGATGAGTTCGTCAAGAAATTCGTGGAAAGAATCCGGCACTTGTCGGTTGGCGACGGATTCGATGCCGGAGTGGACATCGGACCGCTCATCGACAAGCATGCTCTGGCCAAGATCGAGTCTCACATCGCAGATGCCATTGCGAAAGGCGGCACAATACGATGCGGGGGCCAGCGTATCGGCAAGAATGGCACGTTTTTCGAACCCACGGTCCTCACCGAGATTTCCAGCGTCATGGCAGTCGCGCAAGAGGAGACATTCGGGCCGCTCGCGCCGATCATTCGCTTCAACGATGCGGATCAGGTCGTGCGCGAGGCCAATGACACGATCTACGGCCTCGCCGCATACTTCTATGCCTCAAACCTGAAGCGGGTCTGGCGTGTGGCAGAGGCTCTGGAATATGGCATGGTTGGCATCAACACGGGACGCATGTCCTCGGAGGCGGCACCGTTTGGCGGGATCAAACAATCCGGCATCGGGCGGGAGGGTTCCCGTCATGGCCTCGAGGACTATCTGGAAATGAAATATCTTTGCATGGGCGGGATTTGAAACCTGCTGCACTGTCTCTCCGCCCCACCGGGGGGCGGCCTGCGGTCAATGCCGCCACCTAATTGGAAGTTCCAAACGCCGTTGACCTGAAACACGGATGCCCGGCAGGCGACTGAGCTCGCTGCCGGGCCGGACATGCCTTGGGAGGGCATAAGTCAGCGCTCCTAGGGCCGATGGGCCACTCAGTTCGTGCGCCTTTTGCCGATTGCGTTGCATGGGCCGTGCCAAGCCAAAAAGCATTGATAAACCGCCGATGGATCAGCTTTTGCCCTGTTGCGCATTCTACATTGTGGGATATGCGACAATGCCCAAGCGGTTGAATCGTCGTGTTGGAGACGCCCAGACGGGTCATGACTGCTATTCTTAGGACAGTGCGCAGCAAGCCGCTACTCGCTGCACTCCAGGCACACCATTTCCATAATCAAGCGGTGGGTGCTATGTTGACCGAGCTGTCGACCAGGGAACGGTGTGAGGCCTCAAATCCCTCCATATTGTTGCACCCGCCGGTCCAACAGGACTGCAGGTCCGGACTCAAAGGATCTTGGCTGCTATGGCGACATTGCGGTGCACGCCGCTTTCCGACCAATGATGTGCGTCCAGGTCGAGGCCGGCCCTAATGAACCACCGCCTTGGCACCCTCGCCCATCTCATTTCGGCATCGACAAGCTAGACCAGAGCGCACCTTGCAAGGCGCCATGCAGTCCTGTCGGCGGGCGAACTGTTGGTGACGGGTACAGCTGCGAGCGAACGTTCATCCACCGACGCACAGCGCGGACTGTCGCTTTTCAAATTAGGAAATCTCTGTAGCCACCATTCATGAGCGCGCGGCCACGCGAGACGGCCCGACGGATGCGGTCGCGCAGATGATCGCGAGGATCCGCCCAGTCGGCATGGACGCGCCGTTGACCGATGAGAACTTCGGCGAGCTCGCGATGAGGTGCTCCGGCGAGCGAACCGTCGAGCGCACGAAGAACGAAGGACAAACGGACGCCGCGCTTTTCCGGCGCAAACAAGCGGGGGGGCAACTGTTGCCCTAGACTGAGAGCATTGAGGCACTCCAGTCCCCTCAGTCGATGCTTTAAAAGCACCGCGGGCCAGATGGCTTGCGTATGCAGGCAAACAGGGTGGAGGATATTCGCGCCCGAGACGGCGAGCTGCAGCGCGTGGTCCGCATTGCGAAGAAGAACATGCTGGCTCTTGTCGGGCGCCAGCAGGACGGTTGCACGACAGGGCAATGCCGAGAGTTCGAACGGCGGTGTCGGCGACGAGGCAGGCAACCGTTCCGCAATGACCGGCAGCACATGGACGCACCAGAGCGGACACCAGAATACGACCGAAGCGCGGCCACAAGACTCCGCGAAACAGAACACCCCAGCGTGACAGGTCGCCGGCCGACGCGACCATATCGAGAAAGGATTGGAGAGACCAAGTCTTGCAATGCTGGCGCGCAGCGGTCAGATCGCGCTGGAACGCTGGATTGCGGCGTAAGAACTCCCAAGCCCATTCCCGCAGCGTCAGGCCAGCGGTGTAGTCGTATGATCTTTCATCCCGCCAATCGGCCTGATCCGCGCCAGTCAGGAGATTCATGACTGACATCCCCTGCCCGCGCCTGCGTGCGTCGAAACATTATGCCACTTCGCAAAGCATCGGCGAAGGCAGCAGACGTCGAAGACCCCGTTTCGTTGAAGCGTCAGCCATCGCCACTGTCGGCGACAGAAGATGTGCCCAAATTGCCACCAGACCGTCGAACGGGCACAGCGACGGCCAGCGCGACCTGGAATTGATTCCGTAACGGTCATCGGCTCCTGCGTCGCGATCCAGACGTCCCTTGAAGGCGCAGTAGCGCGGCAGTGGATCGCACGCTGCTTGTCGGCAAGTTGTCGTAGCGGCGGCGCCATAGGCACGGTCATCGGAGGGTCTCCTGCGGCAAGTTTTCGCCATTGGAGGCCAATCTCCCCGCTAGGGCAGCCTGTGCAGTTGCACAGGTGAAGCGGATCAATCAGGGGGAGCCATGGCGGAAACTGGATGATGACGGCTTGAGGAGAGCGGCGTATCGAGGCGGGTGATGAAGCCTGCCAGTACCTCTCAAGGAGAGTGATATGCCATGAACGAGACTATCAACACATTGTTCGCCTTCGTCAGCCCGACGAAATCGATGATACCCCGACGGATGTACTTCGCAGCGGCGCGCGCAAATTGCTTGCGCATGCGATCGAGATGGAGGCCGAAGCGTATGCCAAGGCGGTCGACTGACTGACGAAAGATCAGAATGCGTCGCTGGCGCTCTACGATTTCCCCGCCGAACACTGGGATCATCTGCGATCGTCCAATCCCATCGAAAGCGTCTTTGCAACCGTTCGCCATCGCACGGTGCGTAGCAAGGGCTCGCTATCCTGGAAAATCGCCCAGCTGATGGTCTTCAAGCTGGTCATTGCCGCGGCCAGGAGGTGGCACGATTGAAAGGACAAAATCAGTTGCCGAAACTCATCGCAGGTGCCAGGTTCCTGGACGGAATCGAGGTCATCGAAACGAAGCCGCAGAGCGCCGCTTGATCAGCCTCGTCACCCAAATTCCAGCATAGCTCCATCGGAACTGCCAGCCTTCCTTGCCGATCAGGCGCATATCAGCGCTGACGATACCGAGGACGGCGATGGCGGTCACCTCCAGGCCGCCGAGTAACGACCCTCAAAACACCGCACTGGTCGAGGCCAGCCTGAACCGGTATCTTGTGCCTGCCCTCGGGAGTCGCTCTATCCACCATGTGATCGACACCGACATTGCTAACATCACCAAGAAGATCGTCGCCGGGGGTCACCCGCAAGCGGCTAACACGGCCTTCTGGTGTATGCGGGCATTTTTCAACTGGTGTCGCAAACCGCCGCAACGGCTCATCGCGGTTTCCCCGCGAGGGATTGGAAAATCCGGATCCGGCCCCGATCGTCAAGCGCAAGCGAGTGGTGAACGATGCCGAACTGGCGGCTATATGGACGGGCTGTGAGCCCGAACCGGGCGATATCGGCTATTCGTTCGGCTCCATCGTCAAGCTGCTCATTCTGACCGGACAGAGGCGTACGGAAGTTGCCGCGATGCGTTGGTCCTCAACCTTGAAGCCGGAACATGGAACTATCGGGTGACCGCACGAAGAACGAAGAGCCTACGCTTATTCCGCTGTCCACACTGGCGGTGTCGGTCCCCCAGTCGGTACCGAAGACCAATGACACGTTTTTTTCCCTGCGAGGGGCAACGAAAGAAGCCACTTCTCAGGCTACGCGAAGGGCAAGAAGGCTCTAGACGGCAAGGTCAATACTGACGGGGTGGCTTTGGAGAACTGGACCCTTCACGATCTGCGCAGGACGCTCGCGACAAATCTCGGCAGGCGGCAGGTATTGCCACACGTCATCGAGCACATAGTGAACACAAGGCGGCGTCCTTGACAGACATTGGCGAAATCTACAATCTCTATAGCAACGTCAAGGAGAAGCGCGAGGTGTTGCAGATGTGGTCAAATCACATCGAATGGCTGATCAAGCAGGCTGCGGATGACGCTCTGGCGGCGTAGCTGCTGGCATGGGCGGAAGATGCGGCGCAACAATCGTCAGAGCCTCATCGAATTGGAGATCATACTTGACCAGCAAATGCGCGGCCAATGCTTCGATGGCCGACCAGTGATCGAGTACTAGCCGGGCCGTGCAATCTTCGATCCGCCCCCAATCGGGGCGGCGCGGCATCAGGAACCGCAACTCACCATAGATTCGCTTGGCATCCGCGTAGTCGCTGCTCCCCTCATTCCCATCGGACGCATTCATCGCCATATCGCGCGGGTCCAGATAGCCTTCGAATGCGGATTCTGCAAAAGGACCTGCCAGACACGCAACTATCTCCCGGATCGCATCATCGCGTTCCAACATCGATCCATATCGTCCTCGAAAATCGGCTTTCGCTTCGAGGTGAATCCTTGCGCTAAATAAAAACCCGCGCCTTCGACAACACCACCGCACTCTCCGTCACCGGCGTGGGGGTAAATACTAACACTTGAGAAAGCAGGGAGTTCACGGTCGTCGTCGAACATCTGACGGTGCAAAACGATGGCGGCCACCGCGTGCCCGGCTTCGTGATGCGCCACAAGCGGCAGATATTGGGAGGCTACATTCATGCGGTGCGGCTCTCAGGTCTAGTTTGCTTTTGCGCATAGGACCGCAATTGTCGTGCCAACTGGGAAAATCATTTCGGGCAATGCGATCGCTCCGATAGCGTTGTGTCTCCTGTCTGACATTGTTGGGAAGTCGACACGCGCCCGTCACAATGCGGTCGACCTTCCGCGCGAGTTGGGTGACCCGTGAAGGCGGCCGACCAGGACGATGTTGCGCTGATCGGCGACGAAGGCGCCGCCGGGCGAGATCGCGCATCAGGGGGTGACCGGCGTGTCGGCGAAGTCGAAGTCGTCGATGTCCTTGGCCAGCGGCAACTTGGCGACAGCGAACTGGTATTTGATGGAGCGGGCCTGCTTCTCCGATATCTCGGCCTGCAAGAGATCACCGACAATCCTGGGCGGCTCGTGCCGTCGCTTGATGGCGACGCGCCCATGATCTCGTCATAGGCTCTGCGCATTCCGTAGAGCTTCAGCGCTCCCATCAGTTCCAGTACCTCGGTGCGTTCCATGGCTGTTTGTCCTCCTGAGACTGTCATAGCGGGCGCAGTCGGCGACCGCTCGTGAGCTAGCTCCAGCGCCTGGGGAATGGAAAGGATCGTGCCCGGCGCCGGATCGCGGCTGCGGGCCAGGATGTTGAGGATCACCGGCGCCGACGATGCACCGTGCTCGATGGCTTCCTGACAGGCGGCCTCGACCGCGCTCAATCCGTCGGTCAGCACCCAGGTGAGGATCAACACCATCTGCCGGTCGACGTCATCAACCGCCTTGAGCTGCGCCGCACCTTCTCCATTGCCGACCGCAGGACCCAGCCAAGGAACGGCGCGCGCCGTGTGCCAGGGATCGTAGACGGCCTCGTTGCGGCCAAAGGAGCGAACGTGTTCTCCCACGACCACGCCATCCTCTGGCGGATGCGATCCGATCGACACAAGCATGGATCTCGACGGGCCGACCGACGGCACTCGACAGCACCGAGTATTTGTTGTTGTCGAAGCGCACCGTGCAGGTCTTCGACACCGACGGGGGAATGCAATGGAAGCCGTCGAAGCGACCGGCAGCCGCTGCCGCTGCGGCTTGGCCGCATTCGCCGACAGAAGCCGGTCCAGCGTCTCACGCCGAGCTCCCATGCGGGGATAGGGCTGGTGCTTGCGCTCGTAGCGGAACTGCGTCTCCTCAGAACGCAGGACCTTGCGCACCACCTTGCGCGAGATCTTCAGCTCACGGCAGATCGCTTTGATCGACTTCCGCTGGACCAGCGACAGCCGACGTATCTTTGCAATCGTCTCTAAAACCAACATCCAAAACACAAATGCCTCCGATCAAGCCGGAGGCATCTTGATGACCCCATCGTTAAAGGGTCCCGTTTGGACGAAAATCACCCTTTAAACAGGGTCCCCATTCCACGAAAAATCAATGCACTACCTTCCGCAGCTGCGAGAGATCGCCACCGACCGCTTTGAAGGGGCTTTCGGCGGTCTCGTCAGCGAGGTTGTGGCATGAAGAAACATCAATCCACAGCATTGGGCCGAAGCATGCCACGGGCTCATGCCGCGGGAGAGCGGGAATATATTCTTGAAAGAAGCGGTCTCCGACATCAATACCGACAGGATGGGCAGCTTTCTCACATCACTTGAGGTCGAGCGTGGCAGTTGCGACCCGCAATGCAAGGCTGGCGGCGATGCATGCCTTTGCGCGGTTCCTGATTTCGGAGCACCCCGAATATATGGATACGCTGCAACTGGTGGTGACACTTCCCTTCAAGAGGGCGCGTGGGTGGCACCTGTCGAACATCTCGATGAGCCCGGAAATCAAGAGCGTCCTGGCGCGTATCGACCGCCGCACGCCTTCTGGACAGCGGGATTACGCTCTGTTTTCGCTGATGTTCAATACGGATGCACGAGTTCAGGGATCCTGAATCTTCTATTGTGACCTTCGTCTGGTATCGCCCTGTCCCGCCGAGCAAAGCAACGACCGCCCCACACTGCTCACCCGGTTCGGTGTTCGATACTTGCTGCGCACACATGGCTGCGGGCGAAGGAACCACCCTGGCTGAAAAAAGCATCCATCATCGCCCTTTGCGGGACACGACGGCATCCACCTCGTTAAGGCGGGTGTTGACATCGCCACCATCAGTCGATGGCCAGGCCACTCGGGCTGAACTAACGATGCGCTACGCCCAGGCCGGTATCGATATGAATCGGCAAGCGCTCGAACAAGTCTTCCCCGACGTGATGTCATCGGCAAAAGATCAGACGATCATCGCTTTGATGGCTGGATGTTTGGCTGGCTGCACCGCTTGTAGACGCTCAGTTATGTGGAGTTGTATCGCGGGAAGTCGCGCGTCTTGGGCTTTTGCGGTGTCAGCTCCACATCTCTCCGCAGTGCACGTTGTCACTGTTGAAGAGCCGTTTGTTCAATCTTCGTCCTGGCACGGCAAGGGTTGTCCATATTGTGGGCGTCTTGCGCTTGCCGAGCTTGTCCGAAATCCAGCGCCGGATCAGGCGTGAACACTGTTGCGTAGTTCGTCAGCCAGAGCGCGGAGAACGTCGGCGCTTCCTTCCAGCGCCGTAAAAGCGTAGGGATTGAGGAACTGTCGGCCCCAGAACAGATTGCGATCTATGCCGGATAGCGTAGCTTCCTCGCTGACACGCGGCCAATTCTCGGCAATGCATCGGAGCTGGCCTTCAACAATCGCAAGAGCTTCCGGCGCGCTGAGCAGGAAGTGATGCGCGGCTTCAAGGCAGGACGCTATCCGGCTCATGCGGTTATTGCCGCTGATGAGCATGGCCTGGCTGGCCTCCTGGCCACTGCGGGCCTGCGGACAAATATCGTACGCAGGCGTGAGGGTGAGCCTAGCCCCGTCCCAGAATGCCGCATGGTTGCGGGCATGATCGTCGGTGTTGCCGCAAAGTATGTTGAAGACAATGCGGCTGAACAACTCGCGCAGAGTTTCCGACGGCGCGGTGAATCGGTGGCGAATGATCTCCGCCAAATCCTGGTAGCTGGCGTAACGCGCCATCATCTCATCGAGCGCGAGCATCGTCAGCGCTGAGACCATGGATTTGCGTTGCCAGCCGCCCGTGACCTTGATCCGGTCGAATCGCTCGACGAGCAACACGTCGTTGCCTGCGGCGCGAACGAGCGAGACGGATGCCGCTCTGATGCCGCACAAGGCGGCAAGCCGCATGGCTATGAATTCTCCTTTGACGACGCTGTAAAGGTCGGCAGACGAGGAAAATTTCGCGACATGCTTGACGGCGTCATCCTCGATCAGCGCCTTTGGCCTTGCGCCGCCGATCGAGCTGCCGTGATGCAGCGCCTGATCTAATTCGGGGGTGAGCGGAATACCTTTCTCTACCCGCTCCGCCGATTGGACAAGCTCTTCGAGAGTGGCATTGGCCAGTGCGCGCGGCTCGTAATGCATGGGCGAAAACTGAAAATCGAGCGCGCCGATGCGGTCCGAGCCTGATTCCAGCAAGAACGTCAGTTCTGAAATATCGAGCCGCGCGATTTCATCGCCCTTCACACCGAATTTGCGGTTTAGGATAACCCGTCGTCCCCAGGCATCAGGGGCAGCATCGCGGATGCATCCCGGCATGGTTAGGCCAGGAAGCAAAGGCAATTCGCCTGCCTTCAGGGGCAGTTCCGGGAGATAAAGCGGGATCGCGCTGCCCAGTTCACGAAAGCTCCTGCCATAGTTGAAGCTGACGAGTCCGTCATGGGCATATAGCCGCCCGGCGACAACCGGCGCGGTCTCGCCCGGCAGCCAGACCCAGACATAGGCTTCGTCGTACTTAGGGACCTTAGAACTCATCGACGATCTGCTTGCCGGCCTTGTAGACGTGCTTCGGCAGCAGCGCGATGCGATCGTCCATGCGGCCTGTGAGGGCTGTGATGCCATTGCCGTCGGCATCGAACAGCTTCACACCGACAATGGCAGCAGCTTCGAACATCAGTCCGATTTCGACTTTGGGATCGCCCTTCTCGATGCGCTGCAGGGTGCTGCGTGAAACACCGATTCTCTCGGCTAACTCCTGTGCGGTTAACCGGTGCTGCATCCGGCCAAGCCGGACGGTCTTACCGAAAAGGCCAAGCGCTTCCATCGCGTAGCGCGAATAGGTGCGTTTATGCGTTGCCGTCATTCGGGTCTCTGTGACCTATACATGATCCATATCGCCTTCTTTCGGCCCTTATATAGGTAATGTCACAGAGCGACTGCCAAAGTCAAGACTCCGTATCGTATGACCCTAATCCCCCTGATTCGACTTTATATGCAGCAAGAGTTCGCATCACGGCTACGTTCGGAAAGCGAGATAGAATGCGACGGGAGACGCCAGCGTTACCCATCCGAACGAGGAAGGCGGATATTGCCGACGGCTCCTGCACAACCGGCCAGCTCTGCGCGCCTCGGGCCAGGCAGAGATCTGGCGCTGGATCGCGGACAGCCTTGAGACGCCTCGCATGAGTCATTCCATGGGCGGTCCCAGTGCCACTACGCCAAGCGCGATGAAGCGTTGCGGTCTTCGTCGCGCGCAACGGCGACAGCGTGCAGGAGGATGGCTCGGGTCAGGGTGGACAAGCATCTGCGTAACATTTTGCTTCTGGAGGACGGGACGAGTCCAGGTTGGCCGCTGCTCAAGGCGCTGGCTCCGCAGCAGAGCGGAGGGAACTGGAGGGTCTGGTCCGGCGTCGAGGCACGGCGCAAGGCCTGCCGCGAGGGCGCGGATAGTGCTACTGGCCAGCGAGAGGATTTAGAACAAGGAATTGCCTTACCTTGGTGCAACGCCCAACACGGGGCACATTGCGTCGGCGCTTTGCCGAAAAGTTGTCGCGGTGCTGGGCGCCTCCAATCTGACCTTCGCCTTTGCCAGGTCCAGCCAGAAGCTGCCGGACTGGATCGAGGGCCAGGTGCGGGCGCTCGCCTTCTTCGGCGGCGTCACCAGGGCGATCGTCTGCGACGCCCTTTGGCAGGCGCACGTGGGCTTCAGCTGAACCGCCTCCGAGATGCGCAAGCCGGCAGCATAGCAAGTCGGCCGTGAACAATGAGAGGGATCAGGCTTCGAGCTCTTTCGGCTGACTTTGTAGGGCTGCGATGAGAAGCCACAAAAATCCCTTCAGCCACCTGAGCAGGAGGGAGAAGCTGTATCCGACGGCGGCCAGAATGGCGTTGAGGGCGTCGCCCTGCTGGCCGGCGAGGTAGTTGCGGCCCATGCGGTGTTCGCTCTTGATGTGGCCGATGACGGGCTCGACCGCCGAGCGCCGCCGCATCTGGCGCTTTGGCTGGGGTGACGCGGCGTTTCTGGCCGGCGGTGAAGACCCTGAGCTTGTGGCTCTGCGGTGCGTTATGGCCGCGATAGCCGGCGTCGGCGAGGATGCGGCCGATCTCGTTGCCGATGGTCTTTTCCATGTCGGGGATGACGCTTGCCAGCGTGTGGCCGTCATAGGGATTGCCGGGCAGTGCTTTGCATGCAGGGCGAACTGGCCACCCCTGGAGCGCTTCAGCGTGGTGGCCACCGACACCTTTACCCCGAACTCGTAGGGCATATGTGCCTTGCCCTTGCCGATGCATTCCACCTCGTGCGCGTGCAGGCTGTAGATCTTGCGGCCGCGCTGGCGCTGACGTTGCTCGAGAACGGTGGCAGGCTGGTACAGCGGCCATTTGAAGAGCGCGTCCAGCCCCGCATCGCCGGCGATCTGGCGACCAATGTCGCGAATGGTCCGGCCGAGATAGGTCTTGAGCTTGCGTAGCGCCTTGTTGGCCCGCTTGAACTGCTTGGCGTGGGCATAGCGCTGGTGGCTGATCAGCGCCAGCTTGCCGACCCGCACATAACTCTGGCGCAAATGGAGCCCCGTCCTCTTGGCCAGCCGCACCAGCCGTTCGCGTGCCCGATGGATGAGCTTGGCGTCGGTCGGGAACATGACGTTCTTCGGCTGCACGGTGGTGTCGACGATCACCTGGCGCGTGTCGGCCGGTTTCATCGCCCGGTCTTGACCGCGAGGCTGAGGCTCTCCTGCAACAGCACCATGATCCGCTCCTCGCCCATACGGCTGCGCCAACGCGTCATCGAGGAGCGGTCGAACGGCAGCGTATGGCAAAAGAACGTCTCGCCGGTGAGATACTGGAAGTAAGGGTTCTCCACCCAGCGCTCGCACAGCACCTCATCCGACAGGTTGAAGGTGTGCTTGAGGATCGCCAGCCCCGCCATCAGCCGGGTCGGCAGCGGCGGCATGCCGGGGCCGTCCGAATAGACGGCGCCGAAACGCTCCTCCAGCACCGGCCAGTCGATCGCCTGCGCCAGCCGCACCAGTTCGTGCTTCATGTTGATGATCTGATCGAGCCTGGAGCGGAACAGGTCCTGCTCTCCCGTCTCGCGCTTCTCGCGTGGCCTGGACATTCGCCGTCCCCTCGATTCGCCGCCGCCGAACCGAGTGAATCACGCTCCGCAGCACAAGGGAATCGAAAACCGAATTGCAGGAAAACAGCGTCCAAATACCGCTAATCCTGCAATTCAAAAGACGCTATCCGCTTCCCAGGCCAGATCAATGGCTTGCGGATTAGTTCACGGTCGACTAGCAAGTGGGTTCTTCAGGGACGACTACTAGGGCGTGTCCTCAGTTGAGGAGGAAAGTTATGGCGACGAGTTGGACGACGGCAAGGAAATTGCGCGCGGTCTTGTCATAACGCGTGGCGATGGCGCGGAAGTGTTGAGCTTGTTGAAGAACCGCTCGACGAGATTGCGCTCGCGGTAGAGTGCGAAATCGGTCTGGTGCGGGATGAGGCGGTTGGCCTTGGGTGGGATGACCGGGGTGATTCGGCGGTCCTTGTGGGTCTGGATGAGGGCGTCGGCGTCGTAGGCCTTGTCCGCAAGAAGGGCTTGCGGGTCGACTTGGTCGAGCAGCGGCCCAGTTGGCTAAGATCGGAGGCTTGGCCGGGGGTCAAAGAGAAGCCGACGGGGTTGCCCAAGGCGTCGACCACGGCGTGGATCTTGGTGATCAGTCCGCCTCGGGAGCGTCCGATGGCTTGGTTTTCGCCCGCTTTTTTTGGGCGCCGGCGCTGTGTTGGTGAGCCCGCACGATGGTTGCGTCCAGCGACATGTACTCGTTGTCGTGATCACTGGCCAAAGTCTTGAAGATCGGTCAAAAACGCCACTCTTGGCCCACCGGTCGAAGCGTTGCCAGACAATCTTCCAGTCCCCGAAACGTGGTGGCAGGTCGCGCCAGGGAATACCCGCCCGGTAGCGGTAGAGCACCGCTTCGACAAACAGCCGGTTGTCCTGCGCCGTTCCGCCCACATGGCCCTCACGGCCGGGCAGGAAATCCTTGACCCGATCCCACTGGTCGTCGCGAAGTCCGTATCGCCGCATCGGTCGGTTCCCCAAATCAAACCGACCACCTATGAAGCACTCAAACACTGATTTGGGAATCCCCTAACTGAAGACACGCTCTAGTTCGTCTTCGGGCTCCATCATGTCGCCGACATCCAAGTGAAATTTTTTGGTCTGCGCCCCCCTCCGCGGCGAAGGGCCTCAAGTTGTTCCTGTTTCGCCGCGGGTCGAAAATGGTGTGATCGACCAATCGATCAAGCTGACGGCACCCTCAAGTATCTCCTCCGTCCGCGCAAGGCTAGGTGAAGCGGCTATGACATAGCCAATCCAGTCTCGGGAATCGCCTTTCCTGAGAATCGGCGTCTTGGGTTCAACGCGGAAATTTACCTCGGCGACACCGGATAGTGCGACCGCCCGACTCTCGCCAACGATCGAATCAATTATGCCATCGCGGTCTGGAACAAGTAGCCGCGCGGCTGCAGTGTGGGATTGCCTTTTTTGCAAATCCCATGCCTCGCCGATCGCCAGCTTGATGTGCTCGGTGACAAGATCGATGCCGTAAGCCAGCCGAATCAGTTGGGGAGTTGGTGTGCAAGGAAGACGTGGATTGACTTCGATGACGACTGGGCCACGCATCGTCCACCGGAACTCAATGCCTGTTGGCCCCCAGCCAAGGCCGAGAGCTCGCAAACAGTTCAGCGAAACTTCGGCGATGCACTTACGCTGGTCATAGGCCAGCGCGGCCGGGAAGGCGCACTCTCGAAATACGAAGTATGGAAGATCGCCCAAGTCAGCGGTCCCGATCCCAATGATGTCATTCCCCATTATCTCCGCACTAAAATACGGGCCTTGTGCGAATTCTTCGACCAGTATCCTCGGCGAAGACTGCCATTTATGCTTCCCGCCCAACAGATAGGTCGAATGTTCGAATAACTCATCGACGGTGCGGCACAAGCGGACTCCGCAGCTAAAACTCCCTTCGGCCGGCTTAAGAATCACTGGTAGGCCAATCTCTGTGGCAGAGCGTTCTATGTCCGTCGCGTTCGCTGCTAAACGATAAGCAGGTATTGGGACGCCCGCCTCCGCGAGGAGTTGACGTTGAACTAATTTGTCGCAGCACCGTTCAACGGATTCGGGGTCGGGTCCGGGTAAATCGAAATGCCGGCAGAGCTTTCCAACTGTCGCATAGAATGAGTCACCGGTGCTTGTAATCCCAGCAATGTCATAGTTCGCACGTAGCTGAAGACATTCGTGGATCAGCGCGTCGAGGTTGTCTGTATCGACACGAATGACGATGCTTTGCGGCGTCAGACGGTTGTACCGAGCTGGATCAGCCGAAAGGATAATTGGGTGAAGACCAAGACGCAGGGCCGCTTGGACGTAGAGCGGACCAACGTCCCATGGATAGATTTCGATTAATATGAGCGCTCTTCTTGTCATGGCTGCTGCCCTCATGTCGCTTGCTATTCGGCCGTCTGAGCATACATCAGTTTGCATAGGCATTGATTTTCGGACTGACCTCCTATCATTGTCGTGAACGTACCATTTTCAGTGATTTGCGGTCGTAAAGATTGTGCAAAGTTACTTGAAAGATCTGTTGCAATGTCCGCGCGCGAATTGGCGAGTGGTGGTCAGGCAGTGAGACTGACGAATTGGCCGGGGTAGGATCAGCCTAAGGCCGTAAAATCGTTAAGACTACGTTCTGATTCGAAGCTTCTTTTGGAAGCTTGAAAGCGTGGATACGACCTTTGGCTGCTGGCGCGCTTTCGACGGAGAGATTGTCAGGATCGGAAGTTCCTGGTCTCCCACGGTTCCGTAACGCCCACCAACGCGAATTTCCACGGGTTCCGCGCATTCCGTCTTTTGTCGAACAGCTCTCGATTGTATTCGAGTTTTCTAGAGCTAATTATAAAGTCGCCTTACAGAATTCACATACTTTTTTAACATATTTTAGCTTGTCGTCAGGACGAGTTTGGTCCCTATTCTGACGTCAAATATGGGGAAGAGAAACATAACCTTTCGAAGCAAATTAATGCTTTCGGAAGTCTAATGTAGCGACTTTAAGAGCGGGCTGTTTCCGTAGCGCCGAACGCGTAGGATTCATTGGTACGGGCAGCATGGGGCGACCAATGATCGCAAGGTTCGCGGCAATTGCGCCGCCGATGAGAACTGTACCGCACCTAATTTGCCCCTATACGGAGGAATTGACATGAATACCCTCGATCAGCGGACCGCACTGGAGCAAGCCGCACGCAAACGCATCAAGGATTCCCATGCGCTCGACGGCGACGTCGATCGCTTGGCACGCTTTTATCGTGAATGGGCAAGTTCCTACGAGTTGGATGTCGGCCGGGATGAATACTGCGGGCCGGCGATTGTTGCGGAACTGGCGGGCACGGTGCAGACAGCCTATTTGGCCAATAAGCGAGCAGCCATCGCAATCCTGGACGCCGGCTGCGGAACGGGCCTCGTCGGCGTGGAACTGGAACGCCTCGGCTTCCGGTTGATCGACGGGATCGACCTCTCCGAGGAGATGGCCGAACAGGCCCGGAAAACCCGCGCATACCGGCATGTCCGAGGCGATGTCGACCTTAACGGGCCGCTCTCCGGCTACTCCACCGCGAGCTATGACATTACGGTCTGCTGCGGCGTCTTCACGCTCGGGCACATCCGACCGGACGCACTGCGCGAACTGGCTCGCGTGACGCGCCCCAACGGATTCATCATCGCAAGCACCCGCAAGAGCTATGCGGAGACCACATCCTTTGGGGATGAAGTGCGGCGTCTACAGGATACGGGCGTGCTTGTGACGGCCCAATGTCTCAACGACGGAAAATACATCGCGGAGGAGGGCGCGCATTACTGGGTTTTCCAGGTGACCGATAAAGCCAACGCACCAATGAAGGAGCAACAATGATCACGCTACCGCAAATCTCACTGGCGAAACTGTCATCCGATGCAACGCGACACGAAGAGCGCGATCGCCTTCGCCTGGCCTGCGAGGTGTACGGGTTCTTCTACCTTGAGCACGGAATCCCGAAAGAACAGATCTCCGAAGCGATCAAGGCTTGCCGGCGGTTCTTCGCGTTGCCACAGTCGGCAAAGGAACGCTTCGGTCACTCCGCACAAAACGTGTACCCTGCTACCGCTCGTGGGTACAGTCCATTGCACGGGGAGGTGCTACATCCCGACGCCGGCCCCGATCCGAAGGAAATGTTCGACCTCGGTATCGAGAATGAAGGTGACCGGCGTCCGTTTGCTGGTCGCACACGCCTTCCGGATGACGCGTTAGCTCCTGGTTTCGC
>SAJS01000023.1 GCA_004017535.1 Mesorhizobium sp. | reverse complement strand
CGCTCACGCGGCTCTCTTGAATTTCGCTTGAGGGCAGATTTAGAAGCGAACTTCTTCGTCGCCAGCGGCGCACCGCCGTCGTTGGTGGGGCGTATATAGTCGGAGCTCCCTCGAGGCGTCAACACCGATTTCGAACTTTTTTGAATTTTTTGCGACGAATTTTTCAGCCTGCTTTTTTCGATAGCCGACTGCCCCAGCGGCAACCCTTGGGTCATCCACAGCGGGCCCTATTGCCGCCGCATTAAGGCGTGAAACCAGCCCATAGAAGGAAGGCGCGCACGTATGTGTGAGGCGCCCCCAAAACAGACGACCGCGACAGACGACAAGAGCGCCGTCTCGCAAGAGACGCATCATTGGGGATATCGGCCGACTTGCCGCTTCGTTGACTTCAACGGCCGTGACAGGCAAATGTCATGGCCGCAACGAGAACGACAAGCCGTTTCGCCTGGGGAAGAAGCAGCCTTTCTGGATGCCGGACACCGAAGAGGTCATAGCCGAACTCGGCAACGAGCCGCCGCTGATCGCGGACGGCCGCAGCGGTCCGCCTGACCGTCGCGAGGTCTCGGCGCGCTGGCTATCGGGTACGTTCCTCACCGGTGTGACCTCGAGCGTGTTGATGGGCGTGGCATTATTTGCGGCGCTCGACGGGCGCCAGCAGCTCGCCACCCCGCCGGAAATCGCCGAGCTCATCGGTCTTGCCAGCGGCGGCGATGATTCCGGCGAGCAGGCAAAGACCACCAGGCTCGTAGCACCCCGCCAGATCGCCCGGGCGAAGGACCGGCGGCGCATGGAAGTGTCGATGGTCACCAAGGTCGGCGACCGCGATGTTATCCACACCATGCCTTTCGTGCAGATCAAGATGGCCTTGGCCGCCGGCCACACCACCAACCGCCCCTATCCGCCCTTCGACCCGTTGCAGGTGTTCGGCGACGACAGCGACGACAACGCCCAGCCGGCAACGGCCACCGCGGCCGCCGCGCAGATCTACGGCGCCAAGGTCGAGAGCGAAATGAGCCTCAAGACGGTCGATTTCCCGATTGAGACGGCTTCATTCGACGAAAAGAGCGACCTGTCGGCCGACGAGGTGGAAAAGGTGGTTCGCGACGCCAGCAACGGCTTGAGCGACGGCGCCGTCCAGGTGGCGGCGCTGCATTATGTCGATCCGCAGCGATTCGGCGACGCCTTCGCCGAATCGATGGCCGGTTCCTACGACGTGAAGATCACTCAGGAAAACGTTTCGGTGGCGCCGCGCGCCACGCTGGACGACCAGACGCCGGCCTTCGCCGAGGAAATCATCCCCTTCACCAAGGATACCGATATCGCCGAGGCCTATGCCGACTCGGGCTACACCGGCGACGACGCCACCGGCATGGCGGAAGCGATCGGCAAGCTGTTGAACGCCACAGCGCTCAAGGCCGGGACGGTGCTGCGTGTCGGCCTTGAGGTGCGCGGCGACATCGCCAAGGTCGTGCGCACCAGCGTCTATGACAAGACCACGCACATCGTCACCATCGCGCTCGACGACCGCGGCCAGTATGTGCCGGCACAGGAACCGGAGCCAAATCCCGAGCTTTTGACGGCGTTCGACGATTCGCAGCCGGTGGTGGTGCGCGGCAACCTGCCCAATGTCTATGACGGCATCTATCGCACCGCCTATTCCTACGGCATGTCGAAAGCGATGACGCAGAAGCTGATCAAGCTTCTCGCTTCCGACGTCGATTTCCAGTCGCGGCTTTCGCCGGCCGACCGGCTGGAGGTCCTGTTCTCGCAGCCCGACGGCGACGACCAGACCTCCGACAATTCCGAGCTTCTCTACGTGTCGGCGACCTTCGGCGGGCAGACGCGGAATTTCTATCGCTTCCAGATGCAGGACGGCAGCACCGACTATTTCGACGAGAACGGTTCGAGCGCCAAGCAGTTCCTGCTGCGCAACCCGCTGCCCAACGGGCGCTTCACCTCCGGCTTCGGCGCGCGCCGGCACCCGATTCTGGGTTATGTGCGCATGCATACCGGCACGGACTGGGCCGCCCCGATCGGATCGCCCATCATCGCGGCCGGCAATGGCGTCGTGGAGAAGGCCGGCTGGGCCGGCGGTTATGGCAAGCAGATCATCCTGCGCCATGCCAATGGCTACGAGACGTCCTACAATCACCAGAGCGCTTTTGCCAAAGGCATCGAGCCCGGCGTCCATGTCCGCCAAGGCCAGGTCATCGGCTATCTCGGCCAGACCGGCCTGTCGACGGGCCCGCATCTTCACTACGAACTGATCGTCAACGGCACCAAGGTCGATTCGATGCGCGTGCGCCTGCCGGTCGGCAAGGTGCTGAAGGGTGACGATCTGATGGCTTTCAAGAAAGAGCGCGAGCGCATCGACGATCTTCTGAAGCAGGAAGACGGCAACTCGCTCAAGGTCGCCAGCGCCAAGACTGATTCGCAGCTTCCGAACTGAGCAGTTCGAGGAACCGTTCAACCTGTTTCGACGCAATTCCAGGCTACGGCGAAGTCGCCGGGCCTAACCGCTGCTGGAATTGCTCTAATCACGCTCATCATCTGACTGCCGTGGCCAGGGCGATGCCTGTCCGGGAACCGTGAACCAGGCGGTGAGGGAAGCAAGCACGCAAAGCAGCGCTGTGACCACCGCGACCGCGGTAAAAGCCGAATCACTTGCTGCAACTCTGGCCGCGTCGAGATTGGCGGCAAGTCCGGAAGCGGGCGGCTCGCCGAAACCGGGTATCCCGGTAGCGCTGCCGGTCATCCGCGCATAAACCCAGGCCGCCAGCGAGCCCATCGCAGCCACCGCGATCAGGCCACCGACGCGCGAGACAGCATTGTTGATGCCGGAGGCGGCCCCGGTATCCTTGTCCTCGACGGATGTCATGACCGCGGTCGACAGCGGCGACACGACCTGCGCCATGCCGAGCCCCATCAGCGCCATCAGGGGAAAGGTCCCGGTCCAGAAATTGTGGATGCCGAAATGCGTGAGCAAAGCGAGGCCGGCGAAGGCGATGGCGACGACCATGCTGCCGCTGGCGATCGGAAAACGCGGACCGATCCGGTCCGACCACTGGCCGACCGGCCCGGACAGAAGCGCGATCAATGCCGACAACGGCAGGAAGATGAAGCCGACCTCGGCCTCGCTCAGCCTCCAGCCGGCGATCAGAAGCATCGGCAGATAGAACAGATTGGCCGACAGCGCGAAATAGAGGAAGAATGTCGCCAGGTTGGCGCCGGCAAAGGCGCGGATGCGGAACAGGCCGAGATCGATCATCGGATCGCGCTGCCAGCGCTCATAAGCGATGAAGACAAAGAGCAGGACCACACCGGCAACGATCGCGGGCGTTGACAGCATTCCGCCGCCTTCGGCATTCATGGCCGTCAGCCCATAGGCGAGCAGGCCGAAGGCAAGCGTCGCCAGCGCGGCGCCCCCAAGGTCGAGGCTGCGTTTTTCGGTCGGCTTGTCGGCCGGCACCTTGGCCAAAAGCAGATAGATCGAGATCAGCCCAAGCGGCAGGTTGATGGCGAAGATCGCGCGCCAGACCCCGTTGCCGAACGTCGTCAAAACGAAGCCGCCCAGCACCGGTCCGAGCGCCGTGGTCAACGCCGAAGCGGCGGCCCAGATGCCGATCGCCCGGCCGCGCTCCTTCTTCGGATAGGCTTTGGCGATGATGGCGAGGCTGCCCGGCACCATGATCGCCGCGCCGATGCCCTGGATGGCGCGGAAGGCGATCAGCACTGCCGGGTCGGGAGCCACCGCGCAGGCGAGCGAGGCAGCGATGAACAGCGCGATGCCGGTCACGAAGGCGCGTCGCAGCCCGAACCGGTCCCCTGCGGCACCGCCCGCCAGGATGAGCGCCGAGAGCGTCAGCGCATAGGCGTTGGAAATCCACTGCGCTTCGGCGAGGCTGGCGCTGAGATCGGCGCGCAACGCCGGCATGGCGATCGCAAGAATCGACCCGTCGATGAAGCCGAGCGCCGAGGCGAGGATTGCCGACACCAGCACGAACTTTCGCTGTGTCTGAGGGCAGAACGTGCCGTTCGCCCGCGCGGGCGAATGCGAATCGGCTGTGGTTTCGTTCGCGGATGACATGAATCCCTGCTTAGCCCTCCGGAATGATTGCAACAACGAGCCAGAGCATCGCTGTTCTTGAAACCAGGCGACACTGGCCGGGTGGCGAGGTGAGCGGCAATCTTGAAGGCAGACCGCCGATCGCGTGCTAGGTACCAACATTACGATTTATAGAGGGGGGAAGCCATGAAGCGGCCGCTCGAACCGTCGGCGGAAGGACGCGGGCGCATCGTCGGCATAACCGACGGCGTCTTCGCCATCGCGCTGACCTTGATCGTGCTGGAGATCAGGGTGCCGTCGCATGAGGCGGTGCATTCGGAAGGCGAGCTGCTCGGAGCGATCCTGGCGCTGGCGCCACGGTTCCTGACCTACGCGCTGAGCTTCCTGACGCTCACCATCTTCTGGTTCGGCCAGCAGGCGCAGCATGGCCTGATCGCGAAGTCAGACCGCAGGCTGGCGACGCTCAACCTGTGCTTTCTCGCCTTCATCGCGCTGCTGCCCTTCTCGACCGACTTGCTGGCCGATTTCCTCGAGTTCAGGATCGCGGTGCTGGTCTACTGGCTGAACCTGCTGATGCTGGGCGCGACGCTGTTCGCCAGTTGGTGGTATGCCGACAGAAACGGCATGATCGCCGAGGACGTCGACGCTGAAACGCGGCGCACCGTCTACAACCGCATCGTCAAGGCGCAGGCCCTGTGGGCGGTCGGCGCGGCGCTTTGCCTGATCACGCCGCTGCTCAGCATCGGCTTCATCCTGCTGGTGCAGCTCATCTATGCCGCGGCGCCGCGCACCTCACTGCTGCGTAAACTCATCGGTTGAGGTTCCGCCGACCTCCGCGATTGTTGGTCCGCCGACGAACTCCACCGTGACGCCCGGCGACACCAGCTTGGCGAGTTCCCTGGCATCCCAGTTGGTCAGGCGCACGCAGCCATGGCTCTCGGTCTTGCCGATCTTGGAGGGATCGGGCGTGCCGTGGATGCCGTAGGTCGGCTTGTCGAGCGCGATCCACACCGAGCCGACCGGACCGTTCGGCCCCGGCGGGACGGTCAGGATCTTGTCGTTCTGGCCCTGCTTGAAATTGATGTTGGGGTTGTAGGTGTAGTTCGGGTCGAGCGCGATGCGCGAGACGGCATGGATGCCGGTGGGAGACGGCGTGTCGGCCGAGCCGATGGTCGCCGGATAGGCCGCGACCAGCTTGCCGCTGCCATCATAGGCGTAGACTTCCTTCTTGGTTTTGTCGGCGACGATGCGCGTCACCGGCGTCGAGACCAGCTTGCCGAAATTGGCGACCTTGATCATCGTACCGGGGCGATTGAAGTCGACCCCCTTGTTGATCGACTTCAGATAGGTCTCGTCCATGTGGAAGCGTTCGGCCAGCGCCTCGGTGACAGAGGTGTAGCACATGCAGTCGAGCTTGGCCTTCTGGCTGTAGTCCTCGGGGATCGAGGCGACATACGGGCCGGCCACGTCTTCCGGTGTGATCGTGTAGGAAGCAAAGGGATCGCCGCCCGACTGGGCGAGCGCCGCCTGGATGCCGACCGCATCGGTCGATTTCAGGTTGGTGCCGTTTATTTCGTTATAGGCGGCCAGCGCCTTGTCGACATTGGAGCCGAACCGCCCATCGATCACGCCCGGCGAGGCGCCGCCGCGATCGAGCAGCACCTGCAGCGCGGCGACGTCCTGACGAACCCCGAGCGACAGCGACGGATCGACACTGGCCTTGCCGTCGGTGTTCGGCGGCAACGAGGCCTCCGGATTGGTCTGCAGCACCTCGCCCTGGCCCGGCTGCTCCGGGTCGATCGACGCCTCATTCAGCGGCTGGCGCTTGATCGTGTTGGACTTCGGCTCCTCCGGATAGGTGGTGGCGTAGCCTTCGTCATTGTTGGCCGCCGGCGGATAGGCATCGACGGAATTGTCGCCGCTATTGGGATCGTATTCGTCGGCCGGCGGCGGGATGACCCGGCCATTCTCCTCCAACTGCCGCCGGCGAAAGCGGGCCATGTCCTCGGGGTTGTCGAGATAGTAGCGGTCGTCGTCCGCGGCCGGCACGCGGCCGAGCTCCTGCGAGCGCATCTGCCGGCGAAGCGCGCGGCGGTCGAGCCTGCTGCCCGGCGGCTGGATGGCGATGACCTTGCCGGTGTCGGCATCGACCAGCACCCGATTGCCCCTGGCGTCGTAATAGATATCGATATTGCCTTCCTGGGCCAGCATCAGCGCACCGCGCTCAGCCGGGCGCACGCCTTGCGGGCCATCCACGCTCGGCACGGCGAACGCGGCGGAAGACGCCAGCCCGGCCGCGAGTGCCGAAAGGGAAAAGATCAAGCGCAGCATGGGGGTCAAGCTCTCCGGTCGACTCTGGCTTCTGGCGGGCGAATCTTCGCCAGCAAACCAGTTACCCAAGTTAAGGTTCCAACATGAACCGGGCATGAAGATGGCGGATTTCCAATACCTTGAGGAACATCAGCCAGTCTGCGCGAGCCCCAATTGCTTGCGTGTCTGCCTGGTCAGCTTCAGCACGACCAGGCGGTGGCTTTCGCGCAGATAGTCCTTGAGCGCGGCATCATCCATGCTTTGGCTTGTCTGACGCTGGATCCATTTCATGCCGCGCGAAGCGAGATAGGGCGCCGGCCGGCAGCCCGGCTGGTCCTTCAGCACGTCATAGGCCATCTCGGAACATTTGAAGGTGACGAAAAGCTCGCCGCCGTCGTTCCAGCCGCCGATGGCGAACACCTTGCCGCCGACCTTCCAGACATGGGCGCCACCCCACTGCACGACATGCGTCGTGGCGGGCAACGAAGCGCAGAAGCCGTTGTAATCGTCGAGCCTCATCCGAGTCCTTCCCGATCATCCGAATCGGCAGCCGATTTTGCGCAGTCACCGGGAATAACAAAGCGCGCCGCACCAGCCCGGTGCGGCGCGCTTCGCGTTCATTCAAACTCGACCCGGATCAGGCGGCGGCTTCCGTCGCCACCACGGTCGGCTTCGAGCGGAAGTTCAGCCGATCGGAGCCCGCCGTGACCTTGACGGTCGAACCGTCGAGGATCTCGCCGAGCAGGATCTTCTCCGCCAGCGGATCCTGCAGTTCCTTCTGCATCACCCGCTTCAGCGGCCTGGCGCCATAGGCCGGGTCGTAGCCTTTCGACGCCAGCCACTCGATCGCGTCATGATCAAGCGACAGCGTGATCTTGCGGTCGACGAGCAGGTTCTCCAGCCGCTTGAGCTGGATCTCGACGATGCGGTCCATGTCCTGCCGGCGCAGCCGGTGGAACAGGATCACCTCGTCGACGCGGTTGAGGAACTCCGGCCGGAACGAGGCTTTCACCACGCTCATGACCTCGTCACGCACGGCATCGACATCCTGGTCGTCGCTGAGGCTGACCAGGTATTCGGCGCCGAGATTGGACGTCATGATGATGAGCGTGTTGCGGAAATCGACCGTGCGGCCCTGACCGTCCGTCAGCCTTCCGTCATCGAGCACCTGCAGGAGCACGTTGAACACATCCGGATGCGCCTTCTCCATCTCGTCGAACAGCACGACCTGATAGGGCCGGCGCCGCACTGCTTCGGTCAGCGCGCCGCCTTCCTCATAGCCGACATAGCCGGGAGGCGCGCCGATCAGCCGGGCGACGGAGTGCTTCTCCATGAACTCCGACATGTCGATGCGCACCAGAGCTGTCTCGTCGTCGAATAGGAAGCTTGCCAGCGCCTTGGTAAGCTCGGTCTTGCCGACGCCGGTCGGCCCGAGGAACATGAACGAGCCGATCGGCCGGTTCGGATCCTGCAGGCCGGCGCGGGCGCGTCGAACGGCCTTGGAAACCGCCTGCACGGCTTCGCCCTGGCCGACGACCCGCTTGCCGATCTCGTCTTCCATGCGCAGCAGCTTCTCGCGCTGCCCTTCCAGCATCTTGTCGACCGGAATGCCGGTCCAGCGCGACACGACATGCGCGACATGGTCAGGGGTGACCACCTCTTCCACCATGCCGGTCTTGCCGTCCTGGGCCTCGGCTTCCTTGAGCTTTTTCTCCAGTTCCGGGATCTTGCCATAGGCAAGCTCGCCGGCGCGCTGGAACTCGCCCTTGCGCTGCGCGATCGCCAGTTCGTTGCGCATCTCGTCGAGCTGCTTCTTCAGGTCGGCGGCGAGCCCGAGTTTCTGCTTTTCGGCCTGCCACTTCGTGGTCAGTTCAGTTGATTCCTCCTCGAGGCCGGCGAGTTCCTTCTCCAGCCGGGCAAGCCGGTCCTTCGAGGCCTCGTCCTTCTCGACCTTCAGCGCCTCGCGTTCGATCTTCAGCTGCATGATGCGGCGGTCGACCTCGTCCAGCGCCTCTGGCTTGGAATCGACCTGCATGCGCAGTCTCGACGCGGCCTCATCGACCAGGTCGATCGCCTTGTCCGGCAGGAAGCGGTCGGCGATGTAGCGGTTGGAAAGCGTCGCCGCCGACACCAGCGCGGAATCGGAGATGCGCACCTTATGGTGCTGCTCGTATTTCTCCTTCAGGCCGCGCAGGATCGAGACCGTGTCCTCCACCGTCGGCTCGTCGACGAAGACGGGCTGGAAACGGCGGGCAAGGGCGGCGTCCTTCTCGACGTGCTTGCGGTACTCATCGAGCGTGGTCGCGCCAACGCAGTGCAGCTCGCCGCGCGCCAGGGCGGGCTTCAACAGGTTGGACGCGTCCATCGCGCCATCCGCCTTGCCGGCGCCGACCAGCGTGTGCATCTCGTCGATGAACAGGATGATGTTCCCGCTGGCCGAGGTGACTTCGTTGAGCACGGCCTTCAGCCGCTCCTCGAACTCGCCGCGATATTTGGCGCCGGCAATCAGCGCGCCCATGTCGAGCGCCATCAACTGCTTGTCCTTCAGCGATTCCGGCACGTCGCCATTGACGATGCGCAGCGCCAGACCCTCGGCGATCGCCGTCTTGCCGACGCCTGGCTCGCCGATCAGCACGGGGTTGTTCTTGGTGCGCCGCGACAGCACCTGGATGGTGCGGCGGATCTCATCGTCTCGGCCGATGACCGGATCGAGCTTGCCCGAGCGGGCATCGGCGGTGAGGTCACGCGCATATTTCTTCAGCGCGTCATAGCCCTGCTCGGCACTCGCCGAATCGGCGGTGCGGCCCTTGCGGATATCATTGATAGCCTGGTTGAGCGCCTGCGCGGTGACACCCGCCTTGGACAGGATGTCGGCGGTCTTTGCCGACTTTTCCATGACGAGCGCCTGCAGCAGCCGCTCGACGGTGACGAAGCTGTCGCCGGCCTTCTTGGCCAGGTCCTCGGCGGTCGAGAACACCTTGGCGAGCGGCTGGGCAAGATAGAGCTGGCCATTGCCGCCTTCGACCTTGGGCATGGCCTCGAGTGCCGTCTCGACGCCGAGCTTGACGTCGCGGGCCTTGCCGCCGGCGCGCTCGATCAGGGACGCGGCAAGGCCCTCGTCATCGTCGACGAGCACCTTCAGCATATGTTCAGGCGTGAATTGCTGGTGGTTGCGCGAGAGCGCCATGGTCTGCGCGGACTGGATGAAGCCGCGCACGCGCTCCGAGTATTTTTCAAGATTCATATCTGTCTCCTTCCGTCACCGGCCCGCTTTGCGGCACCGGATCAGATTGCGGTGACGGACCCGCTCAAAGGAGCCGAGCCCTGTTCAGCCGAGATATGGTGTATGGGGTGCGGTCCCTCAAGACGCCTTGACGTCGATCAAAGCAGAATATTCCACTGCGTGTCGCCCCAAAGGTGCGCAGCGGTTTTGGGACAAGCGATATGCATCGAGCAAAGAGAGCTAACGCGCGCCGCGGCGCGCTTTAGCCCCGCGCGAATGAAAACGGCGGAGAAGATCCCCGCCGTCTGCAATGCCTGAAATGGCGTTTGTGTCAGTTATTCGCGTCGGCGGTCACAGGCTCGCCGGGAGCTTCGCCGGCGACAGGCTCGCTTGCCGGCCTTGCCTCTTCGGCGGGCTTGGTGCCAGCCTCGCCGCCATTGTTCGTCGCGTTGTGTGCTTCGCCTGCATTTTCGGGGCTTGCGCCCTGCGGCTGGTCGCCCTGCTCGCCATTGCCGGCCTGGTCGGCATAGGTGCCGCGCGGGCGGCGCGGACGTCGCGGCCGGCGACCGCCACCATTGTCCACGGCGGCTTCGTTGAGCTCGGCCTGTGCGGCGAGCGCTGCCGGCGAGAAACTGTCGAACTTCGGCGCCTGCTCGGCCTGGGTTCCGGACTCTCCAGCGGCCTGGGGCTGCGCCGGGGCCTCATTGCGCCGGTTCTGGTCGAACTGCTGGCCGCCATGCTCGCCGCGCTGGCCGTTGTCGCCACGCTGACCATTCTGGCCATATTGGCCGTAGCCGCCGTTGCGGCGGTCGCGATGCCGGTCGCGGCCATTGTTGTCGCGGTTGTCGCGCTGGTTGTTGTCGCGCCGGTTGTTGTCGCGGCCGTTTTCCTGGTTGTAGGCGAGTTCCGCCGGCGTGCCTTCGATCACAGGCTGCGGCCCCGAGCCGTTCGCCGCGGCCGGCGCCTCGGCACCGCCGCTGCTGTTGCCGACGGAATCGAACTCGTCACGATCCTCATCGAGATCGTCGTCGAAGTCATCGCGGTTTTGCTGGGCGTTCTGGATTGGCATTTGCGCCTGCGCGGCGGCAATGATGCGATTGTAGTGCTCGGCGTGCTGGAGATAGTTCTCCGCCATCACCCGGTCGCCGGAGCTCTGCGCGTCGCGGGCGAGTGTTGCGTATTTTTCGGCGATCTGTTGAGCCGATCCGCGGATCTTCACGTCCGGGCCGTTGCTCTCGTAGGTGCGGGTCAGGGGATTTGGCCCCTTGCGGTTGTTGTTGTTGCCACCGCCGCCATTGTTGTTGCGACCGCGCATGCGCCTGTTCTGCTGTTGTGGCCTCATTAGACTCTCTTCATAGTGAATTTTCGAAAAACTCTTCACGAACGGAGGCGCTCATGCAGCCAGCCGTTTCGTTTCTTCACCGGCGTTCGCCCGCATCAATTGCGTTGGCGCCACGTGCCATCCTGTTCCGGTTACATCACTTGCCGGACGATTCCCGCACGAAGCTTGGGCGTCGTTTGCGCAAGAAGGCAGCTATTTCCAAGGAAAACCGAATCGCTGGGAGCACTGCCTGCTTCGTCTCATCCGGTCGAGCCGGACCCTAACTGCATTCCCTTATATTGCCAAGCGGTTTTTTCGCGCTGCATCAGGGCTTTCGCCGCTCGAACACCAGAACTCTGTCCTTGCCGCCGAGGTCGCGATGTGTCCCGGTTAACACATAGCCCGCTGCCGCGAATATTCCGCTGACCTCGTTTTTCTGCGTGTGGCCAATCTCGACCGCTACTCTGCCTTGCGTTTCCAGAAATCCTGCCGCTTCGGCGGCGATGACCCGATAAGGGTCCAAACCATCCGCACCGCCATCCAAGGCCTGGTGCGGGTCGAAATCGCGGACCTCGTCCTGCAGATTTCCAATCTCTCGACTGGGTATATAGGGAGGGTTCGAGGCAATTACATGGTAGGACCCCGAAACTTTTTCGAACCAGTTGGAATGCAAGGCTTTGAAGCGCCCGCCGAGCCCCAGATCCCGGGCATTTCCGGCCGCTTTTGACAACGCCCCCTCGGAAATATCGACGCCGGTCGCGATCGCGGCTGGAACGGCGTGGAGCAGAGCCAGCGCGATGGCGCCGGTGCCGGTGCCGAGATCGAGAATGCGGCATTCGCCCAGCCGTTCGGCGGTTACCCGGGCGAAAGGCAGAATGGCGTCGACCAGCGTCTCGGTGTCCGGCCGCGGCTCAAGCGTCTCCGGTGAAAGCGACAGGCGTAAGCCGTAGAATTCGCGATAACCGAGGATGCGGTGCGCCGGCTCGCCTGCGACGCGACGCCTCAGGGCCGCTTCGATGGCCGAAAGCGCCGCCGAATCCACCTTTTGCCCTGGTTCGGCAATGGCTTGGGTGCGGGTCGTGCCGGAGAAATGTTCGACGATCACCCGGGAATCGAGCCCTGGATCGTCAATACCGGCGGCGGCCAGACGTTCGCGCGCCGCCCTGAGCAGCGGGCCAAGCGCAGCGGGCAGTCGATCAGCCATCGAGGCTCATATCGGCAAGCAGCTTCGACTGATGGTCGGCGATCAGCGCGTCGATGACCTCGTCGAGCTCGCCCATCATCACCCGGTCGAGCTTGTAGAGCGTGAGGTTGATGCGATGGTCGGTGACGCGCCCTTGCGGGAAGTTGTAGGTGCGGATGCGCTCCGACCGGTCGCCGGACCCGACCTGCGATTTCCGCGACTCCGAGCGTTCTTCGTCGGCCCGGCTGCGCTCCAGGTCGTAGAGCCTCGCGCGCAGGATCTGCATCGCGCGCGCCCGGTTCTGGTGCTGCGACTTCTCCGCCTGCACCACCATGATGCCGGTCGGCAGGTGGGTGATGCGAACCGCCGAGTCGGTGGTGTTGACGTGCTGGCCGCCGGACCCCGAGGCGCGCATCGTGTCGATGCGGATATCCTCCGGCCGGATATCGATATCGACCTCCTCGGCCTCGGGCAGCACGGCGACCGTCGCCGCCGAGGTATGGATGCGCCCGCCGGCTTCGGTTTCCGGCACGCGCTGGACGCGGTGAACGCCGGATTCGAACTTCAGATGCGCGAACACGCCCTTTCCCGACACCGAGGCGATGATTTCCTTGAAGCCGCCGACCTCGCCGTCGCTTGCCGAAACGACTTCGAACCGCCAGCCGCGCGAGGCGGCGTAGCGCTCATACATGCGGAAGAGATCGCCTGCGAACAGCGCTGCCTCGTCGCCGCCGGTGCCCGCGCGGATTTCGAGGATGGCGTTCCTTTCGTCGGCCGCATCCTTGGGCAGGAGCAGGATTTGGATGTCCTTCTGCAGCGCCTCGATGCGGCTCTCCACCTGAGGCAGGTCCGCCTCGGCCAGGGCCCGCATCTCGGCATCGGTTGCCTTGTCGGCGAGCATCGCCTCGAGATCCGCCTGCTCCTGCTCGGCAGATCGCAACGACCGGATCTTGCCCACCATCTCCTGGATGTCGGCATATTCGGAAGCCATTTTGACATATTGATCGGCGGCGGGCCCAGCCGCCATCTGCGCTTCGAGCATGTCGAAACGCTTGACGACTTGATCCATGCGGTCGCGAGGCAGGTTGATCATGGTCTTCGAACTTCGATGGAATTCACGTCAGGGCGAGTCGAAAATGGCGGGTTTCGAGAACCGGAGCGGAATGTACATTTAGGTACATGAGCACCGGAAGCGCAGAAAATCGCCATTTGCAGACCGCCCTCACGTGAATCTAGAGCGGAATAGAACGGTCGTCGGCAAAGGCCTGCAGCAGCGCCCGCATCGGCGTTCCCAGAGTGGGCGCCATCAGATTGTCCTTGAAGAAGTCTTTCAGCTCCTGCAGCGGCAGCTCTGTCAGCATCGCCTTGACCGGACCGATCGAGGCCGGTGACATCGAGATCGAGCGGAAGCCGAGGCCGATCAGCGCCATCGCCGAGATAGGCTTGCCGGCAAGCTCGCCGCAGAGCGTCACCGGCGTGTTGTTGCGCACGCCGGCATCGGCAATCGTCTTCAACACCCGCAGGAACGGCGCCGAAAGCGTGTCGAAACGGTCGGCAAGCTGCGTGTTGCCGCGGTCTACCGCCATCATGAACTGGAAGAGGTCGTTGGAGCCGACCGAAACGAAATCCACCGCCTTCATCAATTCGTCGAGCTGGAACAAGAGCGAGGGCACTTCCAGCATCGCGCCGAGCTTGAGGCTGGTGGGCAGGTGATGGGCAAAGCGCGACAGGTGCCGGACCTCCCGGTCGATGATCTCGCGCGCCTGCGCGATCTCCGAAAGCTCGGTCACCATAGGCAGCATCAGCTTCAGCTCGCGGCCGCCGCTGGCCTTCAGCAGCGCCCGGATCTGCGTTCTGAGCAGGCCGGGGCGATCGAGCGTCAGCCGGATCGCGCGCCAGCCGAGCGCCGGGTTTTCCTCCTGGATCGCGCCCTTGAAATAGGGCAGCACCTTGTCGCCACCGATGTCGATGGTGCGGAAGGTGACCGGCTTGCCGCGCGCGGCATCGAGGACGTCGCGGTAGAGCCGCTCCTGCGCCTCGGCGCGCGGGAAGGTCGAGGCGACCATGAACTGCAATTCGGTGCGGAACAGGCCGATGCCGGCGGCGCCCGATTCGGTCAGCTGCGGCAGGTCGACGGCAAGACCGGCATTCATCAAGAGATCGACCGGAACGCCATCCTTGGTCAGCGACGGCTTCTTGCGCAGCTCGCGATAGACTTCCTGCCGCCGGGCCCGGAACCGGACTTTTTCTGCGTATGCGGCCTCGAGGTCCGACTGCGGCCGCAGATGGATGGTGCCCTCCTCGCCGTCGACGATGATGGCGTCGCCGTTTTCCGCCATGGAAACGGCGCCCTTCATCTGGCCGGCGACGGGAATGCCCATGGCGCGGGCGACGATGACCACATGGCTGGTCGCGGCGCCGTCCTCCAGCACCAGGCCGCGCAGCTTGTCCCTGGGATAGTCGAGCAGTTCGGCCGCGCCCATCGAACGGGCGACGATGATGGCGTCCTTGGGCAGGGCGGCCGCGACGTCCTCCGGACCGCGTCCCATCAGCTGGCGCAGGAGCCGGTTGGCAAGGTCGTCGAAATCGCTCATCCGCTCGCGCAGATAGGGGTCGGTCATGTGCAGCATGCGGGCGCGCATGTCGCTCTGCACCTTCTCGACCGCCGCTTCCGCGGTCAGGCCATTGCGGATCGCCTCTTCCAGCCGGCGCACCCAACCGCTGTCATTGGCGAACATGCGATAGGCCTCGAGCACCTCGCGGTGCTCGCCCTCGAAGGCGACTTCGCGCCGCTCCAGCATGTCGTCGATGGAAAGCCTGAGCGAGCCGAGCGAGGACTGCAGCCGGCGCACCTCCTCCTCGCTGTCCTCGTTGAACAGGTTGGTGACGACGATGCGCGGCTCGTGCAGCACGACATGGCCGAGGCCGACGCCCTCGTTGAACGAAAGGCCGGTGAAGCTCACCGGCCGGCGCAGGTCGAGTTCCAGCCCGGGCCGGGTCAGGCGCGCGAGATCGCCGGTAGCGATCATCTCGGCGATCACCATCGCCGTGGTTTCGAGCGCCTCGACCTCGTCGTCTCGATAATGGCGCATGGTCTTGTTCTGCACCACCAGCACGCCCAGCGTGCGCCCTGCCCTCAGCACTGGCACGCCGAGGAAGGAATTGTAGATCTCTTCGCCCGTCTCCGGCAGGTAGGCGAAAGCCGGATGCTCCTGCGCGTTGGACAAGTTGAGCGGCCGCGCGCTGGCGGCGATCGTGCCGACCAGGCCCTGCCCGAGCCTGAGCTGCGCCAGGTGGACGGCGTTGGGGTTCAGACCCTCGGTGGCGTAGAGCTCGAGCACGGAGTCGGCGCGCAGTACATAGAGCGAGCAGACTTCCGCCACCATGTTGGAGGCGATGTCGCGCACGATGCGGTCGAGCCGCTCCTGCGGCTCCAGCGGCTCCTGCATGAGCTCGCGAAGCCGTTTGAGCAGAACGCGCGGGCCACCGGCCGTATCACGCATCGCGGCTTGTTCTCCAATGGGCATTTCGCCCGCCGCAGTTTCTCCCGCGGCCGGCGTTCACGCAACAACTGACTCAGTTCTTGCTATTGCTTATCCAGACCGTAGACGGAATGCAAAGTACGAACTGCAAGTTCCGTATAGGGACCGTCGATCAGTATCGAGATTTTGATCTCGGAAGTGGTGATGGCGCGGATGTTGATCGCCTTGTCGGCCAGGGCCTTGAAGGCGGTGGCGGCGACGCCGGCATGGCTCCTCATGCCGATACCGATGACCGAAACCTTCGACATGCCGGCTTCGGACTGCACGACATCATAACCGACTTCAGCTTTCAGCTTCTCCAGCACGGCAAGCGCCTTGTCGACATCGCCGGACGGCACGGTGAAGGTCATGTCGGTGAACTTGCCGTCCTCGGAGATGTTCTGGACGATCATGTCGACATTGATATTGGCTTCGGCCAGCGGGCCGAAAATGCCGGCGGCGACGCCTGGACGGTCGCCGACGCGGCGCAGCGAAATCTGCGCTTCGTCCTTGGCGTAGGCAATTCCGGTGACGACCTGCTGTTCCACGATCTCTTCCTCGTCGCAAATGAGCGTTCCGGGCGGATTGAGCAAATCCCCCATTCCGGGTGCATCGGGATCGTCGAAGGACGACCGCACGAAGGTACGCACCCTGTGTACCATGGCAAGCTCCACCGAGCGCACCTGCAGCACCTTGGCGCCGAGCGAAGCCATTTCGAGCATTTCCTCGAAGGAAATCTTGGCCAGACGCCGGGCTTTCGGCTCGATGCGCGGGTCGGTGGTGTAGACGCCGTCGACATCGGTGTAGATGTCGCAGCGGTCGGCCTTGACCGCCGCGGCGATCGCGACGGCGCTTGTATCGGAACCGCCGCGGCCGAGCGTCGCGATGCGGTTGTCCGGCCCGATGCCCTGGAAACCGGCGATGACGGCCACCTGGCCCTCGCCGAAGCGCTTGATCAGGAAGGCGCCGTCGATGTCAAGGATGCGCGCCGCGCCATGCGCATTGTCGGTCTTGATCGGGATCTGCCAGCCCTGCCACGAGCGGGCGTGCACCCCCATGCTCTGCAGCGTGATCGCCAACAGGCCGGCGGTGACCTGTTCGCCCGAGGCGACGACCGCGTCATATTCGCGCGCGTCATGCATCGGCGAGGCCTCGCGCGTCCAGGCGACCAGTTCGTTGGTCTTGCCGGCCATCGCCGACACCACGACCGCCACCTCATGGCCGGCATCGACCTCGCGTTTGACATGGCGCGCCACATTGCGGATGCGGGCGATGTCGGCGACCGAGGTTCCGCCGAATTTCATCACGATACGCGCCATGGAAGCGAAATGCCTTTGACTGAAGCCGGCGCACGGCCGGAACCGAAGGAAACGCCAGGGGTTAAGCCGGGCGCGGAAATGCGCGGCCTCCTTAGCCAAAACAACAACGCTTCGCAAGCGAGCGAGCTATAGCCGGCCCGACAACGCTCATCCTGACGGATTTCTGTCGCCGATCGTGCCATAAACTGCCGAAACCCGGCCTTTGGAGATTCTCATGACCGAGACCTTGGAAATCGTCACCTTCCGCCTCAAGCCAGGCACCGAAGCCGGCTTTGTCGCCAACAATGGGGTAATGACGGACTGGCTCGCCCGGCAGCCGGGCTTTCTTGCCCGTCATCTCGGGAAGCGTGAGGATGGCACCTGGGTGGACGTCGTGCGCTGGCAGAGCCTGGATCAGGCCCAGGCGGCGGCCAACCGCATCATGGCCGAGATCGGCGACAGCGAGGCCATGCAGGCGATCCAGCCCGCCAGCGTCGCCATGAGCCACGCCGAGGTTGCGCTGTCGCGCTGATCGCGCAACTTGCTCAGGCAGAGCTTCACCACAGGCCTGGATAATCGACAACGAAGCCGGCCGGCGAAACCGTCAGCACGGCATCGTGGCCTTCCTGGTCGAGCCGGCGCCAAAGGATCGAAGTATCGATGCGCATTTTTGATCCTCTGTGGATGGCCTGCTGTCCTGTGCCGGGGCACTCATGGCAGCAACTGCAAAAACCTGCCTTGACTTTCTTAAGGCGGGACCCGAGTTCTTGGCGTTCGAGGAGACCCGCCTATGCCAGAGCCCGGACGATCGACCATCGATGCCGGAGAAGTGGAACGCTTCTCCGCCCTTGCCGCCGAGTGGTGGAACCCGAACGGCAAGTTCCGTCCGCTGCACAAGTTCAATCCGGTGCGGCTCGCCTATATCCGCGACCAGGTGGCAGCGCGCTTCGGACGCGATCCGCGCGCGGCCCGGCCCTTCGAAGGCCTGCGCTTCCTCGATATCGGCTGCGGCGGCGGGCTTTTGTGCGAGCCGATGGCCAGACTAGGTGCTGAAGTGGTCGGCGCCGACGCTTCCGCCACCAACATCGAAGTGGCCAAGCTGCATGCGGCGGAGGTCGGCGTCAGCATCGATTATCGGGCCACGACGGCCGAGGAACTGGCCGAAGCCGGCGAGACCTTCGACGTCATCCTCAACATGGAAGTGGTCGAGCATGTCGCCGATGTCGATCTTTTCGTCGCCAAATGCGGCCAGATGGTCCGCCCGGGCGGCATCATCTTCGTCGCCACGATCAACCGCACGCTGAAGGCGCTCGGCCTTGCCATCATCGGCGCCGAATATGTGCTGCGTTGGCTGCCGCGCGGCACGCATCAATTCGGCAAGCTGGTGCGGCCGGACGAACTGGAAAAGGCGCTGGGCGCAGCCGGCCTCACGGTGATCGACCGTACCGGCGTCATGTACCACCCGCTGGCCGACCGCTGGCAGCGCTCGAAGGATATGGACGTCAACTACATGGTGCTGGCGGAGAAAGCCTCGGTCTGATCGCATCAGACCTCAGGCTTCCAACGGCCGATAGCCGCCCCGCCAGTAGATCAGGGCCTGCCCAGCGTCCTGGGTTCTGACAGCTTCGACCGAACCGATGACGATCGAATGCGCGCCGCGGTCGATCATCTCGTCGAGGCTGCAGTCGAACGCGGCCACCGCATCGGTAAGCAACGATGCGCCGGTCTTCAGCGTCGTCCATTCGGCACCCTCATAGCGGTCCTTGCCCTTGATGCCGCCGAAGCCGGAGAAGCGCTCAGCCACCCGCTGATGCTGAGGCCCGAGCGAGTTGACGCCGAAATGCCGGTGGCGCTCGATGACCGGCCAGGTCGACGAGGAGCGGTTGACGCAGGCAATCACCTTCGGCGGTTCCGCCGACAGTGACACTACCGAGATGACGACGAGGCCGGTGCGGTCATCGCCGACGCCGGCGGTGATGACGCTGACATTGCCGACGATGAGCCGCATGGCGGCGCGGAAATCCGCGACGCTGACGGGACCTTCCGAGTTGGGCATGGCTTTCTCCTTTTTCGCCGAAATCTCAGGAAAGTTGCGCAGTTGTTCCCCTGTCTGGAACAGCGTCAAGGCGAACTTGAAGCATGGCTCCCGAGAGTGGGAACCGGTTTCGGATAAGGACATGCGTGAAACCAAACCTAAAGCGCATGGGGCGAATCTGAAAGATCGCGACGCGCTTTAGGACTGGCACAGCGAGCCAAGACGCCCCACCCATCGCCGCGGCATCCGCAGCCGGAACCCGCCGGCAGCAACGAGAATTAGCTGCGCGAGGACGCCGGCTCCACGCGAACCGGTGCAGGCGCGCCGGCCTGGCTTTGCGCTTTCGTTGTAATGAACACGCCGGCGGTGATGATGGCCGCACCCAGCCAAGTCAGAAGGTGGTAATGCTCGCCGAGGACGATCGTCCCGGCGAACAGGCCGACGGCCGCGGCCACATAGCCGATCTGGCTGAGATAGACGGGGCCGCCGACGGCCTGCAGGCGGAAAAAGAAAACGAACATTGCCGAGGCCGAGGCGATCTGTCCGACGATCACCAGCGGCACGCCAGCGAGCGGTGCGAAGGCCTGCCAGCCCAAAAGCGTCAGGATGCCAGCGAGGAGCAGCGTGGCCGAGGCCAGATGGCTGCCGACGGCAAGCTCGATCGGGCCGGTGCCTTCCGGCCAGTCGACGGTACGGTAGATGTTGCCGGCCGCGAGGCTGACCGGGATGAGCAGCCCGATCGCCACCCAGAAATAATCCGCTGCCTGGCCGGCCTCGCCGCGCGTCAGCGCGACCATCACCGCGCCGACAAAGCCGACGGCGATGCCGATGACGCCGAGCAGGTTCGGACGCCTGACGCCGAGCAGGATCGAGAACACCAGCGTGATCACCGGCGACAGCGTGAACATGATGCCGGTGTAGCCGGCGCCGAGATGCGGGATGGCGGAAAACATCAAAAGATTGGGGATGGCATAGGAAATCGCCGCAGTGATGAAGAAATAGCGCAGCTTGTGCGGCGTCAGCCGGATGCGGTCGCCGCGCAGCAGAAGCGCAAGCAACAGCACGCCGCCGGCGCCGACCGAGATAATGAAAGCCCAGAGCATTGCCGGCACGCCGGCGGCGGTGGCGAGCTTGCCAAACGGCAGCGTCATGCCGAGCAGGCCGCCGGTCACGACCAGAAGGCCAATCGCCGAATCCCAGAGAAATTTCATCGGGCGGTCCTGTCGCTGCGTGACCGCTTGGCGGCCGGTTCTTCTTGCGATAAGATAGCGTGAAGATTCTTTATGTCAAGATACTTTACGGTGAGAGATATGGATAGAGCGGGCAGGGCCATGGAACAGTGGCGGCGGGAGCGGCCGGATCTCGACGTGTCGCCGATGGGAGTGATCGGACGGCTGAACGAGGCCTCGGCGCTCATTGCGCGCGACCGGCTCGCGCCGGTCTTCGCCCGGTTCGGACTGCAGGCCGGCGAGTTCGACGTGCTGGCGACATTGCGCCGGTCGGGCTCACCCTATGCGCTGACGCCGACCGAGCTCTATGAGGCGACGATGGTGACGTCCGGCGCCATGACAGCCCGCCTCGATCGCCTGGAAAAGGCCGGTCTGATCCAACGCGCGCCGCACCCGAGCGACAGGCGCGGCGTGGTCGTGCAACTCACCGCGAAAGGCCTCGAGCTCACCGACACCGCACTCACCGCCCATGTCGCCAACGAGCATGAGATTCTCGCCGGCCTGACGCAAGAGGACCGGGAAATGCTTGCGAAACTGCTGGAAAAACTGATCGGACGCTTGAGTTCGCCGTCCTAATTCCGGTCGTCCGGAAAGCTCGGTATCGGCATGAACTCGACGCCATCCTCGATCAGGCCTTGCGCCTCTTCCGGCGTCGCCTCGCCGTAGATGCCGCGCGGGTCGGTCTCGCCGAAGTGGATCTTGCGCGCTTCCTCGGCGAATTTGTCGCCAACATAGTCGGCATTCTCGCGCACCTTCTCGGCCAGCGCCTTCAACTGCGCCAGCGCCTGCTTCTGCGCTTCGCCCATGGCCAAAGCCATCTTCTCCTGCTTGCGGGAGGTCGAGACGGCCGGCGCCATCAGCGCCTTCTCGATCTTATGCGAACCGCAGGTCGGGCAATCGACGAAGCCGCGCTTCTTCTGGGTGTCGAAGTCGTCATTGCTGCGAAACCACGCTTCGAATTCGTGCTCGTGCTCGCAGATCAGGGAAAAGCGTATCAAGAGGCAGCACCCCTAAGACGCGGCGCTTCGCCTGCGCCGGCATTGACGGTGAAGTCACGTGCGTTCTTCAGGTTGGGGATCTTGCGGCGCGCCGCAAGCGACTGCGCCGGATCGATCTCGGCGACAATCACACCCGGCTCGTTATGCGCGGCCTCGGCGATGACGCGGCCCCACGGATCGACGATCAGCGAATGGCCATAGGTCTCGCGGCCGTCCTCATGCAGGCCGCCCTGCGCTGCGGCGATGACATAGGCGCCGTTCTCGATGGCGCGGGCGCGCAGCAGCACATGCCAATGCGCCTCGCCGGTCTGGCGCGTGAAGGCGGCGGGCACCGTCAGAACCTCCGCCCCGGCCATCGCCTCGGCGCGAAACAGCTGTGGGAAACGCAGGTCGTAGCAGACGGCAAAGCCCAGCTTCGTCCCTTTGATGTCGGTCACGACCGCTTCCGTTCCCGGCTCGTAGGATGCGGATTCGCGCCAGCTCTCGCCATTGTCGAGATCGACATCGAACATGTGGATCTTGTCGTAGCCGGCAATCAGCGTGCCGTCGGGTGAAAACAGGAAGGCGCGGTTGGCGAGCTTGCCGTCGGCGCGACGGATCGCCGTCGAGCCGATATGCAGGTGGATGCCGAGCTCCTTAGCCAGCCTGCGCGCGGTGGCGACGACAATGTCCTTGTCCTCGGTGGTGAAAGCGGCCGCGCCGGCTTCCTTGTCGCGCACCAACGCGCCCGTCATTTCCGGCGTCTGGACATAGGTGGCGCCCTGGCCGGCGGCCTGGCGGACCAGGATTTCCATGTCGGCGGCGTTGCGTTCGGGGCTCGTGCCCGAACGCATCTGCACGGCGGCGGCCTTGAAAACACCCATGATCATCTCCCGTTGGCGAGCATCACATCCAGCCGGCCCTGCGACTCCAGGTCATGGAGATCGTCGCAGCCGCCGACATGCGTGTCGCCGATGAAAATCTGCGGAAAGGTGGTTCGCCCATGCGCCTTGGAAATCATTTCCTGGCGCAGTTCCGGCGAGAACGAGGCATCGTGCTCGGTATAGGCCACGCCCTTGCGATCGAGCAGCCGCTTGGCGGCGCTGCAGTAGCCGCACATCATTCGGGTATAGATCGTCACATCGACCATCAATCACAGTCCTGCCAATGCATGTCGCCCAATGGTTGTATGGAAGCGACCTGCACCAAAAACAACGTTTGAGTTTCTATATAGTCGCGGACTCATCCGTCCGAAAGTCCCCCGGCAGGACTCGGGCGAACGTCAGCACGTCGACCGCCCCGGCGCCGCCCCGCTTCAGCGCCTTGGCGACCGCCCTCACCGTGGCGCCGGTGGTGTAGACATCGTCGACGACCAGCACCCGGCGGCCCGCGATTTCGATCTCGGCGTCGGGCGGCACGCGAAAGGCGGCGCGCACATTCTCTTCGCGCTCATGCCGTTCGAGCCCGACCTGCTGGCGCGTCAGCTTCACGCGTTTGACCGCGGATGGCGAGAATGGCAGCCCGCTGAGCTTTGCAACGGCGCGTCCAAGCTCCGCAGACTGATTGAACTGGCGCCGGAAGAAGCGCCGCCAGTGCAGCGGAACCGGCACGACCACATCGGCCTCGGCAATAAGCTCCGCGCCGGCGCGGATCATCCAGTTCGCCATCCAGGGCGCCAGATCGGTCCGGTCCTGGTATTTCAGCCCCTGAACCATCTGCCGGGCGACGCCCGAATAGATGACGGCGGCCCGCGCCCGCTCGAAGGGCGGCGGATCGGCGATCGCTTCCGCCGACAGAAACCCCTCCCCCATGTCGTGGGTGAAGGGCGTGCCCATCACCGGGCACCAGGGCTTCTCCAGCAGCCTGAGCTTCGGCCAGCAGGCGCCGCACAAGACGCCGGGCTGCGACACATGGCGACGGCAGCCGGCGCAAACCGGCGGAAACAACAGACGAGCCGGCCAGGCCAGTGCCTGCCGCGTCATGTCCTGAACCGCGCTGGTCTTGATCTTGTGCACCGGATCGGCCACGTGAAAGGAAACCCCTCGCCACATTAACACCACTCCGGCGGGCGCGGACAACAGGAAGCTTTTGATTGCAGCCTTTGATCGACACTGAGCTCTGGCTCGCGCGCAAGCGCCGGGCCCTCGTCCGCCCCGTCGAGGGTGCCGATTTCCTGATGCGGCGAGCGGCCGAAGACCTTGCCGACCGGCTGGGTGCCGTCGAGCGCCGCTTCGGCAAGGCGGCCGCGCTGTTCTGCCAGACGTCGGCGGCCGCTGACGTGCTCGCTGCCAGCGGCAAGGTCGGCGAAATAGTCCGCGTCGAGATGGACGAAGCGCTTCTCGCCGACGGCCCCGGCCTGGTTGCGCCGCTGGAGACCGTGCCGTTCGAGGACGGCAGCCTCGACCTTGTCGTCTCCTTGCTCTCGCTGCACGCGATGAACGACATTCCCGGCGTGCTGGCGCAAATCCGCCGGGCGCTGAAACCGGACGGGCTTTTCCTTGGCGCTCTCGCCGGCGCGGGTACGCTGGCCGAGTTGCGCGAAAGCCTGCTGGCGGCCGAGACGGAGCTTTACGGCGGCGCGAGCCCGCGCATCCTTCCCTTCACCGACGTGCGCGATGCGGGCGGGCTGTTGCAGCGCGCCGGCCTGGCATTGCCTGTCGCCGATGTCGAAGCGGTCGCCGTGCGATACGACACGCTGTTCGATCTGGCTAGCGACCTGCGCGCCATGGGCGAAACCAGTCCGCTCATCGACCGCAGCCGGCGGCCCGGCAGCAGGCGTTTGTTCGCCCGCGCGGCCGCAATCTATGCCGAACGGTTCTCCGACCCGGATGGCCGCATCCGCGCAGGCTTTTCGATTGTTTGGATGTCCGGCTGGGCGCCCGACGCCTCGCAGCAAAAACCGCTCAAGCCTGGATCAGCCAAGGTATCGCTGAAGGCGATCCTGGAGAACCCGTCGAAGAGTTGACTGCGTCTCTGATTGCCCGATCGGTTTCGTCAGTGGGAGAAGGCCTGGACCAGCCTGCTGTTGTTGTCGCTGAACAGCCATTGGATCGCATCCGCCGCCCTGCTTACGCCGCCGATGATAGCAAGCGACAGCACGGTCACGATCAGGCCATATTCGATGGCCGTGGCGCCGGTCTCGTCTCTAAGGAATTGCTGCAGCAGGTTCTTCATGGTCATCCATCCCTTATGCAGAAATTCTAATGTCCTACCCGTTAAGAAAGGTTAACGGCGAAAGCTTAACAGCGAGTGAAATGCCGGTGTCCCAAAAAATCGTTAACCATGTCAGCACTCGCCGCTGCGGCTTCCGTTATTGCGGATGACGCAGATTGAACTGGGCATCGGCTGCAGCACACTGCGGCGCACCGTGTATGTATTGGTGCGATGGCCAATCGATCCAGTCGCTGTCATGTCGAGCCCGACAGCCAAGCCGTCGCGAGCGCCCTGCGATCGCGTCTGATTGTCCAGGAAGGGCGTTGCGATCAGCGCCAGCGCCACGGCGACCGAGCCGAAGAGAAGCGTTACTCGCAGGATGCCCATGCCGGCATCCGCGGCGCGGAAGCCTCGGTCAGGCCGGATCGAGTCCCACTCTCTTTCAAGGCTCATGCCGTTGTTCCCGGTCATCAACGATGTTGCCGCGCGAAACGGCCTCGAGCAATTTTTCACGTCGAGATAAATCTTCAATTAACGCGGGCTAAAGCAGCTCCGGAAAACGACGCTTTCGGCAAACGTGAATGGCCGCGAAGGCAGGTCGCGAAATTACAAAAGATCGATCAGGAACTGGATCAGCGGTGCGTCGGCCGGCGGCATCGGGTAGTCGCGCATCTGCCGTGGTCTGACCCATTTCAGCCCCTGCCCTTCCCTGGGTTGCGCGATCCCGCGAAAGCGGCGGCAGACATAAAGCGGCATCAGCAGATGGAAATCGTCATAGGAATGGCTGGCGAAGGTGAGCGGCGCCAGGCACGGAATCTCGGTCTCGATGCCGAGTTCCTCATGCAGCTCGCGGACCAGGCACTCCTCAGGCGTCTCGCCGGGCTCGACCTTGCCGCCAGGAAACTCCCACAGGCCGGCAAGCTGCTTGCCCTCCGGGCGCTGCGCCAGAAGCACGCGCCGGTCGGCATCGACCAGCGCGCAGGCGGCGACCAGCAGCAGGCGCTTTCCGGCTGGCTTCACCTCGCTCATGCGCCCGGCGGCCGTCGATAGTGGTAGCGGTAGACTTCCTCGAAGCCGAGCGACCGGTAGAGCGAGAGCGCCGGCGCATTGCCGGCCTCGACCTGCAGCCAGGCCTCGCGCGCGCCGCGCAGTCGCGCCCATTTCAGCGCCGACAGGATGAGATTGCGGCCATGGCCCTGTTTGCGCGCCGATTTTTCGGTGGCTACCTCGAACAGGCCGGCGAGATCGCCATCATGGACGCAGATCAGCGTCGCCAGCGGCTCGTTGCCGTCCTCCAGCGCGAACAGCCCGGCTTCGGGCTGAATGGCGCCGATGACCTCCGACAGGCCAGGCCGCAGCGAGGCGTCCGAGCCGCTGGTCCTCAGCGACGCGCCGATGAAGCGGCTGATGTCCTTGAGCGGTATCTGGTCCATGGCCGCGCCGAGCTCGAGGTCCTTGAGCGGCAGCCGCATCACCATGGATTCGTCGAACTTGTTCCAGCCGGCCTTGTCGAGATGGGTGGACAGCACCTGTCCCGACAGCGGCGACATGCGAAAGGTCAGCGGCCTGCCATAGGCATCGAAGCGGCGCGCGGCGCGACCGATGCGCTCCTCGATGGCGTGCGTGTCGCCCGGATCGAGCGGATTGACCGAGTTCAGGCGCTTGGCCGGGTGCCCGGCGGTCAGCCGCACCACCCAGGTCCCGTCATAATGGACGGCCGCCGCCGGCCAGGCACGAAAGCCCGCCGCCTCGTAGCGGCGCACGACCGCCAGCACGCTTGCCGGATGCCTGGACACCGGCGCCATCAGCTCCGGTAGTCGCCGTTGATGGCGACATATTCCTTGGTGAGGTCGCAGGTCCACACCGTCGCCTTGCCGCGGCCGATGCCGATATCGGCGCGGATGCGGATGTCGTCGCGCTTCATATAGGCAGACGTCGCTTCCTCCGAATAGGCCGGATCGCGCTCGCCCTCATGCGCGAGGCGATTGTCGCCGAACCAGATCGACAGCCGGTCGCGGTCGGCCGGTTCGCCGGCCTTGCCGACGGCCATGACGACGCGGCCCCAATTGGCGTCCTCACCAGCGACGGCCGTCTTGACCAGCGGCGAATTGGCGATCGAAAGCGCGATGCGCTTGGCCGAACGCGCCGACTTGGCGCCGGTCACTGTGACCTCGACCTGCTTGCGCGCGCCCTCGCCGTCGCGCACCACTTGCAGCGCCAGCGACTTCAACACCTTGCCGAGCGCCCGACGGAACGCGCCGAGCCGCGCGTCCTTGGCGTCGCTGATCGCCGGCGCGCCCCGCGCGGCGGCCTTGCCGGTGGCGAAGATCAGCAGCGTGTCGCTGGTCGAGGTGTCGCTGTCGACGGTAACCGCGTTGAAGGTCTTGGCCGTGCCGCGCGACAACAGATCCTGCAGCACGGGCGCCGCGATCGGCGCGTCTGTGGCGATGAAGGAAAGCATCGTCGCCATGTCGGGCGCGATCATGCCGGCGCCCTTGGCGATGCCGTTGATGGTGACGTCGGTATCGCCGAGCTTGACCGTCGCCGTCGCCACCTTCGGATAGGTGTCGGTGGTCATGATGGCCTTGGCAGCCTCGGTCCACAGATCTGGCTTGCCGTCCTTGACCAGGCCGGCGAGCAGATGGCTGAACTTGGTCGTGTCGAGCGGCTCGCCGATGACCCCGGTCGAGGCCAGGAACACTTCGCTCTCGGAACAGCCGGCGGCCTTCGCCGCCGCCTCTCCGGTCAGCGCGGTCGAGACCTTGCCCTTCTTGCCGGTGAAGGCGTTGGCATTGCCGGAATTGACCACCAGCACGCGCGCCTTGCCGGCGGGCAGGTTCTGGCGGCAGAAGTCGACCGGCGCCGACGGGCATTTCGACCTGGTGAACACGCCGGCGACAGCCGTGCCCGGATCGAAGACCATGGCGAGCAGATCGGTTCTATTCCGGTATTTGATGCCCGCTTCCGCGGTCGCGATGCGCACACCCTCGATGACCGGCATCTTGGGATATTTCTTCGGTGCAAGAGGCGAGAGCGTAGCGGACATCGGAACCCCGGAACGGCAATGAAGCGAAAGGAAGGCCGGTTTGCCCGATAGCGCGTCCCGGCGCAAGGGCGTTCTGGCCACCCCTGATCGCCCCGGCCGAAGGGCTCGCGGCCTGAAACGGGTCGTTTCGTTTCGGCCGCGGAGCCAATATGATCGGCGGCAGATTCACCGGCTAAGGAAGACTGGAATGGGCGAAGCCGCCGCTCGCGGGCGCAAGTCGATCGGCGCAAAACGCAATCCCGAGAGCGCTGATGCCATCATCGAGGCGGCCGAGGCCGTGTTGCGCGAGGCGGGTTATGCCGGCTTTTCGATCGAGGCCGTCGCCCGGCGGGCGCGGGCGGGAAAGCCGACCATCTATCGCTGGTGGCCGAGCAAGGCGGCGCTGCTGATCGAGATCTACCAGAGGCAGAAGCATGTCGAGACGCCCGACACCGGAAACGTCGAGGACGACCTGGCCGGCTTTCTCGAAAATCTCTTCGCCCATTGGCGCGACACCCCTTCGGGCAACATCTACCGCTCGCTGATCGCGGAGGCGCAGTCGGACGAGGCAGCCGCGGCCGTGCTTGCCGAGTATTCGAGGGAACGCCGCAGCCATACCGGCCGGATCATCGAGCGCGCCAAGGCGCGGGGCGAGGTGGCGGCCGATGTCGACGCCGGGATCGTCGCCGATCTGATCGCGTCCTACGCCTGGCGGCATCTGCTGACCGGACGGCTCGACGAGGACGAGGCGGCGATCCGCGCGGCCGTTGGCTACATCACGCGGGGGATACTGACCGCCTGAACCAAAAGCAAAAGGGCGCCGGACGGCGCCCTTTTCACGATAATCAGGCCGATAGCCGATTACTTGCCCGCTTCCAGCGTGTCGACGTCCTTCTTGAGCTTCTCGTCCGGGATCTCGACCTTGGCGGCGGCGCGCAGGTCCTTCACCATGGCGAAATACTTGTCGCGGATCACCGCCTGCTTGGCCTGGTCCTTGACGTCGTCGAAGGCCGGCGGCTGCTTGGCGCGCTTGTCCTCGAGCTTGATGACGTGCCAGCCGAACTGCGTCTGCACCGGCTCCTTGGTGTACTTGCCGACGTCGAGCGCGAAGGCCGCCTTGTCGAATTCCGGCACCATCTGGCCCGGTCCGAACCAGCCGAGATCGCCGCCACTCGTTTTACCCGAGGGGTCGTTGGTGTGTTCGTTGGCGAGCTTCTGGAAGTCGGCGCCGCCGTCGAGCTGCTTGATGATCGCCTCGGCCTCTTCCTTCGTCTTCACGAGGATGTGACGCGCATGCACTTCGTTGACTGGCGGCGTGTTGGCGATCTCCTGATCGTAGCGGGCGCGGACTTCGGCGTCCGTGACCTTGTCGACCACTTCCTTCTCGACGACCTCGCCATGCAGCGCGCGCGCCTGCAGGAAAGCCATGCGGCGCTGGAAATCGGGATCCTTGTCGAGGCCGCTGTCGACCGCCTTCTTGGCCATGACGCGGATTTCGATCGCCGCCGAAAGGGCGGCCGCGCGGCGCTGATCGGGCGGCAGCTGCGCGAATTGCTGCGAGAGTTCGCCTTCGGCGAGCTGAAGATCGGCCTCGGTCAGCTTCTCGCCATTGATTGTGGCCACCACGGCATTGGGATCGACGGGCTTCGCGGGGGCAGCGGCAGGCGCGGCGGCATCCGCGGGCTTGGCCTCCTGCGCCATCAGCGGCGACAGGCAGAGAGCCGAGAGCCCGAAGGCCAGACCGAGGCTGGCGAGCGAGGCGCGGCGGAACGACAGGGACATCAAGATAACTCCAATGGGATTGCCAATGAGGATCGCGTGAGCGGAAGGGTTCCAGATCAGTCGAATTGTGGCGGAATTTGGCGCTGCCCATAGGGCTAACGCGGCGTTGACATCGATTGAGCCCCCTCTTATCTGTCCAACGACTTGGCGTCCAGAACCGTTTTCCGGGCGCTTTTTGCGTTTGTCCGCATTCACGCGGATTTGATGGGCCCGCCAGGCGCCTGTCGCAAACGGCCAAAATTGCTATCGAAAGGACCATTGGATGGTCAGTCTCGGCGGTCTCGCCCGTAAGGTTTTCGGTTCTTCCAACGACCGGCGCGTCAAGTCGACCCGGCCCAGGGTCGAGGCCGTCAACGCCATGGAAAACGAGATGCGGGCGCTTTCCGACGCCGAGCTTGCGGGGCGCACGCAAAAGTTCCGCCAGGATCTCGCCAACGGCGCTTCACTCGACGATCTCTTGGTCCCGGCCTTCGCCACGGTGCGTGAGGCGGCCCGCCGCGTGCTCGGCATGCGGCCTTTCGACGTCCAGTTGATCGGCGGCATGGTGCTGCACAATGGCGGCATCGCCGAGATGCGCACCGGCGAGGGCAAGACGCTGGTCGCCACCTTGCCCGTCTACCTCAATGCGCTCGCCGGCAAGGGCGTGCATGTTGTCACCGTCAACGACTACCTCGCCAAGCGCGACGCCGAATGGATGGGCCGCGTCTACAAATTCCTTGGCCTGACCGTCGGCATCATCGTCCACGGCCTTTCCGACGACGAGCGCCGCGAGGCCTATTCTTCCGACGTCACCTACGCCACCAACAACGAGCTCGGCTTCGACTATCTGCGCGACAACATGAAGTATGAGCGCTCGCAGATGGTGCAGCGCGGCCACTCCTACGCCATCGTCGACGAGGTCGATTCCATCCTGGTGGACGAGGCGCGCACGCCGCTGATCATTTCCGGCCCGCTCGAGGACCGCTCGGAAATGTACAACACCATCGACGCCTTCATGCTGAAGCTCGGCCCGGCCGACTACGAGGTGGACGAGAAGCAGAAGACGACGATCTTCACCGAGGAAGGAACCGAGAAGCTCGAAAACATGCTGACAGCGGCGGGCTTGCTCAAGGGCGAGTCGCTCTACGACGTCGAGAACGTGGCCATCGTCCACCACGTCAACAATGCGCTGAAGGCGCATCTGCTGTTCCAGAAGGATCGCGATTACATCGTGCGCAACGGCGAGATCGTCATCATCGACGAGTTCACCGGCCGCATGATGCCCGGACGCCGCTATTCGGAAGGCCTGCACCAGGCGCTCGAGGCCAAGGAGCATGTCCAGATCCAGCCGGAGAACCAGACGCTGGCCTCCGTCACCTTCCAGAACTATTTCCGCCTCTATAAGAAGCTCGCCGGCATGACCGGCACGGCGCTGACCGAGGCCGAGGAATTCGCCAACATCTACAATCTCGAAGTCACCGAGATCCCGACCAACCTGCCGGTCGCCCGCAAGGACGAGGACGACGAGGTCTACCGTACGGTCGACGAGAAATACAAGGCGATCGTCAAGGAAATCAAAGACGCGCGCGAGCGTGGCCAGCCCATCCTGGTCGGCACCACCTCGATCGAGAAATCCGAGCAACTGGCCGAGCGCCTGCGCAAGGAAGGCATCAAGGACTTCGAAGTGCTGAACGCCCGCCACCATGAGCGCGAGGCGTCCATCGTCGCTCAGGCCGGCAAGCCCGGCGCCATCACCATCGCCACCAACATGGCCGGCCGAGGCACCGACATCAAGCTCGGCGGCAATGCCGAGATGCGGATTGCCGAGGAGCTTGGCGACATGCCGCCCGGACCCGAGCGCGAGGCGCGGGAAAAGGCCATCATCGACGATGTCGAGCGCCTGAAGGAAAAGGCGCTGGCCGCCGGCGGCCTTTACGTTCTGGCCACCGAACGCCACGAATCGCGCCGCATCGACAACCAGCTGCGTGGCCGCTCCGGCCGCCAGGGCGATCCGGGCCGCTCGAAATTCTTCCTGTCGCTGCAGGATGACCTCATGCGCATCTTCGGCTCCGAGCGCATGGACGGCATGCTGCAGAAGCTCGGCCTCAAGGAAGACGAAGCGATCATCCATCCCTGGATCAACAAGGCGCTGGAGAAGGCGCAGAAGAAGGTCGAGGCGCGCAACTTCGACATCCGCAAGAATCTGTTGAAGTATGACGACGTCTCGAACGACCAGCGCAAGGTGGTGTTCGAGCAGCGTATCGAGCTGATGGACGGCGAAGGCCTGTCGGAGACGATCACCGAGATGCGTGAAGGCGTCATCGAGGAGATCGTCGCCAAGAACATCCCCGAAAACGCCTATGCCGAGCAATGGAACGTCGCCGGCCTCAAGGAAGAGGTGGCGCAATACCTCAACCTCGACCTGCCGATCGAGGAATGGGTCAAGGAAGAGGGCATCGCCGAGGACGACATCCGCGAGCGCATCACCGCCGCGGCCGACGCCGCCGCCAAGGAGCGCGCCGATCGCTTCGGCCCCGACGTGATGAATTATGTCGAGCGTTCCGTGGTGCTGCAGACGCTCGATCATCTGTGGCGCGAGCATATCGTCAATCTCGATCATCTGCGCTCGGTCGTCGGCTTCCGCGGCTACGCCCAGCGCGACCCGCTGCAGGAATACAAGGGCGAAGCCTTCGAGCTGTTCCAGGGCATGCTGGGCAATTTGCGCCAGGCCGTCACCGCGCAGCTGATGCGCGTCGAGCTGGTGCGCGAGGCTGCGGACGCGCCGCCGCCCGAGGCGCCCGAGATGTTCGGCAGCCATATCGACGGCTCCACCGGCGAGGACGATTTCCAGGGCGGCGAAACCGCGCTTCTCCTGCGCCAGGATTCGAATACCGTCGTCGCTCCGGAAAACCGCGACCCGAAGAACCCCGCGACCTGGGGCAAGGTCGGCCGCAACGAAGCCTGCCCCTGCGGCTCCGGCAAGAAATACAAGCACTGCCACGGCGCCTTTGCCTGACCTTCTTTCCCTCTCCCCGCCTGCGAGGATGAGGAGTGGTCCGCGCAGCGGACCGAAAGCCAATTGCTTGGCTTTTCGAACGACGAACGCCCGGAGCGATAGCGAAGGGCCGGCTGGTGCCCCAAGGGCGGATGAGGGGCAGCGCCGGCGCTTGCGATTACCGCAGATCGCCTGACTTGTTCGGGCTTTCCGTCAGCTGAACCCTACACCAGCCCTGACGCGCGCGCCGCGGCCGCCGCCTCGCCGCGCGAGACGGCTTCCAGTTTCCCGAGCACCGCTGAAACATGGTGATCGACCGTCTTCGGCGAGATCGCCATATGCGCGGCGATCTTCTTGTTTGAGAAGCCTCGTTCGATCAACTGCAGGACCTCCATCTGGCGCTGCGTGAGGCCGGCCTGGTTGGCGCGTGTCGCCTGCCTTGGACCTCTGGCAATGCGGCTCACGCCGCTCTGCCGCAGCAGGCCGCGCACGTGCTGCGCCACCGGTCTTGCGCCGAGCGCCTCGAAAATATCCAGCGCTTCCCGCTGCGCGGCCTCGTCGCCCTGCAGCAAGGTGAGCGCCCGTTCGAAGGGGGCGCCCATCCTCGCCCAAAGCGCAGCGGCGGCGCGCCAGTCGCCGATCAATTGCAGGCGATGCGGCTCGGCCATGCCGTCGGTCTCGCCGGGATCGCTTTCCGGCAACAAAAGCCGCCGCCAGGCCGCCAGCCCACCGAACACCGCCCGCGTCGGCGCGAGGCCTTCGGCAAGGGCGATCAGATGCAGCGCTTCATCCCTGTCGCCCTCGCCCAGCCACGCCAGCTCCGCCATCACCTCGGCGAAAGGCACAAGCCGTTGCAGTTCCATGCCCTTGTCCAGGAACCGCCTCATCTCTTCCACGATCGGCTCGGCCGACGGGTCGCCGCGTCGGATGCGCAATCTGGCCAGGGCCACCAGCGACGGATAGCGCACCAACGGCGTCGTTGCTTCATCGTCGACAACTTCATGCGCCACCGCCGCGGCGTCGTCCCAGAGGCCGTACCTCAGCAGAAGCTGCGCTTGCACGCCGCGCATGTAATCGCGCCAGGTCGCGAGATCGTTATCGACGCAGTAGCCGATGCCGCGCTCCAGCAACGAGGACGCCTCCTTGAAGTTGAGCCTGTTCATCTCGACGCAGGCGCAATTGGTGAAGGCGCGCGCCGCATGTTCCTGGAAGTTCCCTGACAAGGCGATTCCCAGGCTGCGGGCGAGATCGCGCCGCCCTTTGGTGAAATCCAGCCATTGCCCGGCGGCGCCGACATTGTTGAGGGCGTGGCAGAGGATGTCGGGCCGGTTGAGCCGCTCCGCCAGTTCCACGGCCTTGCCGCCGAGCATGAGCGTGTCCTCGAGCCGTTCGGCGAGCATCGCCAGCTGCGAGAGGTTGGAATAAGCCATGGCGAGCTCGGGACCGTCAGGCGCTGTCTCCAGCAGCTCCACGGCCTGTGCTCCGAACCTGTCCGCGGCCTCGCGATCGCCGAGCAGATAGGCAAAGCGCGACAGGCAGCGTAGACCGTCGCCCTCCTTCACCCGATCGCCCAGCGCCTGGCGCAGCAGGCGCGCCTGCTGCTGCGCCTCCATGGCCGCCTCGACGCGGCCGATCAAGTGGCACTCGAAAGCGTGGCCCTCATAGAGCTCGGCTCGCTTCTCGACCGGCAGTATCTCCGCATAGCGCAGGGCAACCTCGTAATAACCCACCGCGTCGCGATGCGCGCCCACCCGGGAAGCCTCGCGCGCCGCGGTCGGCGCGAGCTCGCGCACCACATCCAGGTTCTGCGCTTCCACCGCGTGGTGCACCAGCCTGGCAGTGGCCACTTGCGGGTTTTCGCGCAAGGCTGACAAGGCGCGTTCATTGTATTCGCGCCGTTTGCTCGGCGTCAGCGCCATCTCGATTGCCGTACGGGCGATCTCGTGCCGGAAGGCATAGCCGTCGCCGAAATCCTCGAGCAGGCCGTTGGCGACGCATTCGGCGAGCTGGCCGGCGGCGGCAATCCCGCAAAGGCCGCTCAGCGCCCAGGCGTCGGCGCGGCGTGGAAACACCGAGACGGCGTCGAGCATCGAGCGCGCGCCCGGCGACAGTTTTTCGGCGCGCGCCAGCACGGCGTCGCGCACGCTCGCCGGCAAGGCGCCATCGCTTTCGGCGGCAAGCAGTTCGGTGACGAAGAAGGCGTTGCCGGCGCTCGCCCGGTAGATTGCCTCGCCGTCGCGCTCGGCGGCCTCGGCCAGCGACAGCACGGCGCTTTCGCTGAGCAGCGGCACGTCGATACGCGCGACATTGCCGGCCGGGATCTCGCCGAGCGCCCGGCGCACGCGCATCTGCCCTTCGCTGCGGTCGGTCCGCGCCGTCATCAGGAGCAGGATGCGGGTGTTTGCGATGCGCCGGCCGAGGAAGCGCACGAAGTCTAGCGTCGCGTCGTCGGCCCAGTGCAGATCCTCGATGACGAGCAGGCATGGGCCTTTCGCCTCGAAAACGTCGAGCGCCTCGGAAAACAACGGCAGCCGCTGCACCTGGCGGTCGTCCATCGCCCGCGGCAGTTCCCAATGCGCGTCGCGGGCCAGATCGTGAAGCGGCCCCAGTGGATCCGGGATGGACAGGTCCTCGCAGGCGCTGCGAAGCATTGTCAGGCCATCATCCAGTCGGCTCGCGAACGCCTCGACCAGCGCCGTCTTGCCGGCGCCCGCCTCGCCCAAGACGACCACGACGCGGCCGCGGCCTCCGATTGCGTCCGCCAACAGGGCATCCATCTGCTGCAGCTGCGGCTGCCGTTCCAGAAGCATCATCGCTCTCTCGCGAAATTGGAATTCCATCGTGGCGGATCGCCGCCGCGATAGCGTGGGAGACAGCCCTAAAATGTGACTTTCCACACATTCAAGTGCCATCTTCCACATAAAACGTCCCAAAGATAGGGAATCGTCCCGGCCAATATAGGGAATGGCTCCGATGCATGGCCTTTCCCGAAATGGTGGTATCCGCCTTGCTCGAACCGAGCACGCAGCAATTCCGGGAAAACTGCGTAGCTGTTGGGCTCGGCGACTTCGCCGCGGCCTTCCGTCCGGAATTGCGTGGAAACTTGCAATCCGATCACGAAAGGAAAGACGATCGTGCCACGTTATCTCGTTGAACGCACCTTCCCCGAAGGCCTGCATGTGCCGATGAACGATGCCGGCGCCACGGCGATGGGCGGCGTCATCGCCCGCAATGCCGAGAAAGGCGTCACCTGGGTGCAATCATACGTCTCGCCCGACAAGGGCAAGAGTTTCTGCATCTACGACGCGCCCTCGCCGGAGGCGATCCGCAGCACCGCGCAGAAGAATGCGCTTCCTGTCGACAAGATCACGGAGGTGCGGGTCCTCGACCCCTACTTTTATCGCTGACGGGGAAGACCGTGTCGGGCAGACCATACCCGTCGCCGGCGGACCTGACGCCGTGCCGGACAGCGAGAGTGTATCCGCCGCGGCGGACTACCTCCCGCCACGGCGCGGCGTCATGCGACGGGCTTTGTCGGCGCTGCTTTCGCCGTTGCGAAACCGGCGCCGCCTTCTGCCGCCTCGGGACGATTACCTGAGACGCGACATCGGCCTCGATGAGCGGGAGATGCCGCGCGAATACTGGGAATATTGGCGGCTTCACCACTGATCCCGCCGCGTCGGGATCAGTGTCCATTCTTTTAACGACAAGCGTCGCCGGCGCCCGGAGTTGGCCTTGGCGGGCCGGCCCGCCGTTGCGCGCCTCAACCGCATTGGAGACATGAAATGACCATTCGCAATTGGGCCAGGTGCCTTGTCGGCGCCTCTGCCGCGATCATCCTGCTGACGGCGGGCGCCGCCACAGCCGAGACCGTCAACCCGCTGGCCGAAAAGGTGCGGGCGCTCGACAGCCGCTTCGAGGACGTCGCGGTGGCGAAGGCCGAAGGCTATGCGCCGATCCCTTGCGCCAGCGGCCTCACCGGCGGCGCCATGGGCATCCACTACGTCAACGCCGCCTACCTGAAGGACGATGCGGTCGACGTCGCCAAGCCGGAAGCCGTCATGTACGAGCCGATGGCCGACGGCACGCTGAAGCTGATCGCCGTCGAATACATCACGTCGAAAGGACCGGCATCGCTCGAAGGCCATCTCTTCAACTTCAACACCGCGCCCAACCGCTACGGCCTCGGCCCGTTCTACGAGCTGCATGTCTGGGCCTGGAAGCAGAACCCCACCGGCGCCTTCGCCGACATGAACCCGAACGTCTCGTGCGATGCGATGAAGGGAATGTAAGCGCCCTTTTCCTTCTCCCCGTATGACGGGGAGAAGGTGGTCCGAAGGGCCGGATGAGGGCGGCGTCGGTGATTGCGATTGGCCACCCTTCGTAGTCCAACAGAGGATAATCACCCTGTTTGGGACACTCCCGCAAAGAACCTCTTGGACACGCGGTTCGTTCCAAATTTCCGAGGCCGGCGCTGGCCCTCATCCGCCTGCCGGCGCTCGTCATTCGAAAAGCCAAGCAATTGGCTTTCGTCCGCTGCGCGGGACCACTCCTCACCTACCCATATATTGACGGGAGAGGGAAACTCTCCACCCACCCTTTCTTAAGGTGTTTCGGATAGACCCGAACGCTGGAAAAAGGCGGAAAACGGAGAGTTTTGGGTGCGCTTTTCCGCGGCAACGACTGCCGGGCGGTTCCTGCCGCAGCGCTGGGCGCTGCGCATGCGGCCGCTGCTTGGCCGCATCGATGCCATCCTCTTCACCGCCGATGCGCGCGGCGAAGCCGGGCGCATGTCGCTTATCGCCTTTTCCATCCGCATCATCAGCGCCTTGATCGCCTTTGTCAGCCAGGTGCTGATGGCGCGCTGGATGGGGTCGTTCGAGTACGGCATCTCTGTGCTGGTCTGGGTGACGATGGTCATCGTCGGCAATCTCGCCTGCCTTGGCTTCCACACCTCCGTCATCCGCTTCATTCCGGAGTATCGTGAGCGCGGCATGCTGGCCGAGCTGCGCGGCATCGTGCTTGCCAGCCGCCTGTTCGTGCTCGTCGCCTCGACGCTGATCGCCGGCCTCGGCGCCCTTGGCGTGTGGCTGGCCTCGGACTGGATCGAGAACTACTACGTCATCCCCTTCATCCTCGGCGTCATCTGCCTGCCGATGATCGCGCTCGGCGACCTCCTGCAAGGGCTGGCGCGCGCCAATTCCTGGGCGCTGTTGGCGCTGTCGCCGACCTATCTGGTGCGGCCGGTGCTGATCCTGGCGTTCATGGCGCTGATGCTTGGCCTGCACTATGTGCCGGACGCCAAGACCGCGATCTTCGCCTCTATCGCCGCCACCTATGTCACGACGCTCGGCCAGCTGATGGCCGTCACCTCTCGCATGGACAAGAAGGTCCCGCCCGGGCCGATGACGGTGCATTTCGGCCAATGGATCCTCGTCTCGCTGCCGATCTTCCTGGTCGAGAGCTTCTTCTTCCTGCTCACCAATGCCGACGTGTTGATGGTGGGCGCCTACCTCCCGCCCAACGATGTCGCCGTCTATTTCGCGACCGTGAAGACGCTGGCGCTGGTGCATTTCGTTTATTTCGCGGTCAAGGCCGGCGTTGCCCAGCGCTATGCGCAATTCACCCATGGCGAGCCGGACAGGCTTGCCGCCTTCGCCCGCGAGACCGTCTCCTGGACCTTCTGGCCCTCGCTTTTGATGGCGCTGCTGGTGCTGGCGCTGGGCGAGCCGATGCTGGTGCTGTTCGGTCCAGAATTCACCGCCGGCTATCCGCTGCTCTTCCTGCTTGTGCTGGGCGTCGTGGCCCGCGCCGCCGTCGGCCCCTGCGAAAGCCTGCTCACCATGAGCGGCAACCAGAACATCTGCGCCGCCGTCTATGCCATGACGCTTGCGCTCAACATCGGCCTCAACGTGATCCTCATCCCGCTGTTCGGCCTCTGGGGCGCGGCGATGGCAACCAGCCTCGCCATGGTCTTCGAGGCCAGCGCGCTCTCCTTCACCGTCTGGCGCAAGCTTGGCATCGTGATGGCGATCTTCGTGCCCGCAAGAAAGGAAGTAGCCTGATGGCCGCCGTCCCGTTGCTTGAAGAGACCAGCGGCGGCCCCGCCGGCGCCATGGTCTCCAACCTTGCCGGCCTGGCGCGCGAGGTCGACCCCGCCCATATCGAGCTCTTCGCCAGCAACAGACCGGAACGCAAGCTCGCCATCTACCCGGCCTCGGCCGGCTTCGACCTCGTCGAGGAGCTCGACTATCTCAGCGCCCGCACGGTCGAGCCGAATGTCTTCTTCAACCCGCGCTTCCTGGCGCCGGCGATGCCCCGGCTGGAAGACCGCGAGGTGCGGCTGGCCGTCATCCGCGACGGCGACGAATACCGCAACCGGCTGCGCCTTCTGGTGCCCTTCTCGGTCGAGCGGCCGGCGATCCCGCTCGGCGTCCCGGTGATGCGCACATGGTCGAGCCCGTTCGGCCCGCTCGGCACGCCGCTGGTCGACCGCGACGATCCGATCGGCGTCATCGAGGATTTCTTCTCGATGCTGTCGCGGCCGCATCTCAAGCTGCCAAAAGTCTTCGTGCTGCCCGACATGCGCCTCGACGGTCCGGTCGCGAGCCTGCTCACCTCGTTTGCCGACAGCCGCGGCCTGACCCTGGTGACCACCGGCAAGCTCGAGCGTCCGGTGCTTGAAAGCGATGCCTACGGCGAGGATTACCTCAAGGCGTCGCTGCGTTCGCATCACTATCGCGAATTCCGCCGGCTGAAGCGGCGCCTTGCCGACCTCGGCAAGCTCGATCACATCGTGGCGCGCGGGCCGGACGAGATCCGCCATGCCATCGAAAGCTTCCTGACGCTGGAGGCCGCCGGCTGGAAGGGTCGCGAGCGCACCGCCATGGCGATCGACCGCTACCGCGCGGCCTTCGCCCGCGAGGCCGTGCACCGGCTGGCCGAGCAGGACATGTGCCGCATCCACATGCTGACGCTCGATGGCCGCGCCATCGCCTGCCTGGTTGTCTTCGTCGAGGCCGGCGTCGCCTACACCTGGAAGACGGCCTATGACGAGACGCTCTCCGCCTATTCTCCGGGCACGCTTTTGATGATCGAGGTGACCAAGCAGCATCTCGACGATCCCAACATCGTCATGACCGATTCCTGCGCGGTTCCGGACCATCCAGTGATGAGCCGCCTGTGGAGCGAGCGCAAGCCGATGGGCACGCTGGTGGTCGGGCTGACGCCGGACGCCGACCGGCTGGCTCGCCAGGCGGCCTCGCAACTGCACCTCTACCGCGAGACCCGCAACATGGCGCGCCTGCTGCGCAACCGCATGCGGAGCCTGCTGAAGCGTCGCTAGGGCAATCCCGGGAAGAGTGCACATGCTCGTCGAGATCGGAAGGGGCGCGCTACGGCGCATCTTGGCTGGTGCCGGGGTGCTGCTGTTCTTGCAGGCGGCGAACCCGGCCTGCGCTTCGGTCTTCCTGGAAGACCAGACCTGGACCGAGCTGCGCGATCTCGTCGCGGCGGGGACCACCACGATCATCATTCCGATCGGCGGTACCGAGCAGAGCGGTCCGGCAATGGCGCTGGGCAAGCACAATGTGCGGGTGAAGTTTCTCGCCGAGAAGATCGCAGTGAAGCTGGGCAATGCGCTGGTCGCGCCGGTTGTCGCCTATGTGCCGGAAGGCAATATCGATCCGCCCACCGAGCACATGCGTTTTCCGGGAACCATCACGATCAGCGACAAGACTTTCGAGCAATTGCTGGAGTCCGCGGCTCGCAGCTTCAGACACGCCGGCTTCAAGACGATCGTGCTGATCGGAGACCACGGCGGCTATCAGACTGACGAACGCCATGTGGCCGACCGGCTCAATGCCGAGTGGAAGAAGACCCCCGTTCGGGTCCTTGCCGCGCTTGATTACTATCGGTTCGCGCAAGGCCCTTATACCGACAAGCTCCTGGCCGCCGGCGCCACCCGCGCCGAAATCGGAACCCATGCCGGCTTGGCCGATACCTCGCTGATGCTCGCCGTCGACCCGTCCCTGGTGCGCAAGGATCGTCTTGCAAGCCCGCCAACGCTCGGCGCCGGGGATGGCGTTTATGGCGGCGATCCGGCAAGGTCTTCCGCGCAATTCGGGCAACTCGGGGTGGATCTCATCGTCAATGGGACGACGGATGCGATCCGCGCCTTCATCGCAAGTCAGCCAAAATGATCGAGACTTTTCCGCGCTTCCTCCGTGTTTGCGTGGCGCTTGCGCTGCTCATATCGCTGCAGCCCGGTGCATCCCATGCCGGCTCCTGTCCGGAAGATTGTTCCGAACCGCCACCGCCTCCCGTCAACATTTACAAACACACCGCCGCCGGTCATCTGAGCCCCGTGACGACCGGGTCGCTGCCGCGCGTTTATGTGCCGAACCGCTCCTCCAACAGCGTCTCGGTGATCGACAGCGTAACGCTCAAGGAAGTCGACCGCTTCAATGTCGGCAGCAAGCCGCAACATGTCGTTCCTTCCTGGGACCTCAAGACGCTTTGGGTTGCCAACAACGGCACCGGCAAAAACGGCAGCCTGACGCCGATCGACCCGATGACGGCCAAGCCCGGCCAGCAGATTCCAGTCGACGACCCCTACAACCTCTATTTCATGCCGGACGGCAGCGCCGCGATCGTCGTCGACGAGGCTATGAAGCAGCTCGATTTCCGCGACCCGCACACCATGGCGCTGAAATCGAGCCTGCCGACGCCGACCTGTCCCGGCATCAACCATGCCGATTTCGCGGCCGACAATTCCTACGCGATCTTCACCTGCGAATATGGCGACGGAGGCCTGGCCAAAATCGACCTGAAGAACCAGAAGGTGCTCGGCCATCTCGACCTCTCCAAGATGGGCATGCCACAGGACATCCGGCTGTCGCCCGACGGCAAGGTCTTCTATGTGGCCGACATGATGAGTGACGGCGTCTTCCTGATCGACGGCGACAGTTTCAAGGAAATCGGCTTCATCCCCACTGGCATCGGCACGCATGGCTTCGTCGTCAGCCGCGACGGCAAGCGGCTCTATGTCTCGAACCGCGGCTCGCACAAGATGGAACAGGGCAAGGCCAAGGGCCCGGGCAGCGTGACGGTGATCGACTTCGCCACCCGTGCCGTCGTCGCGCAATGGCCGATCCCCGGCGGCGGCAGCCCCGACATGGGCAATGTCAGCGCCGACGGCAAGCAGCTATGGCTCTCCGGCCGCTTCGACAGCGAGGTCTACATGATCGACACGACGAGCGGCGCCGTGACGAAAATCCGCGTCGGCGTCGAGCCGCATGGCCTAACGGTGTGGCCGCAGCCCGGACGGTATTCGCAGGGACATACGGGGAATATGCGGTAGGATCATTTGAGATGGCCCGCCATCCGAAGCTCGCAGAGCGAAGGGTGGTGCCCCTAGCCGGGATCGAACCAGCACTCCTTGCGGAACTCGATTTTGAGTCGAGCGCGTCTACCAATTCCGCCATAGGGGCTCAGGCCGGGCGGCCTGGATGGGCGCGGACTATACGGGCGGATGGGTGTTCGTCAACTGGCCTGTTGCGGATTTGCCCGCGCAACCGGCGGCATTGCCCCGCCCTTCGGCCTCGTGGCGACGCAGACATTGTGCGGCGCAGAAAATCTTTCTAGACAGGCGAAGCGTTGAGCGCCTCGCATCCGCAAGCTGGATGCGGCGCTTTGGGTCCTTGTCTTCCTGCCTGCCGTTGCCCAAAACCGCCAAGCGTCTCGGGTGACATTGATGAGAGCAATTCCATGAAAAGCGCGCTGCGGTTTTCCGTCCGGAATTGTGTCGACTGCATTAGGAGAGCCGATGCTTCGCGGACTTTACGACTGGACCCTGTCGCTGGCGGCGCGCAAATCCGCCGAATGGTGGCTGGCCTTCATCGCCTTCGTCGAAAGCTCAGTGTTCTTCATACCGGCCGACGTGCTGTTTCTTCCCATGGCGTTGGCGCGGCCCGACCGCGCGTATCGCTACGCGCTGACCGCCACTGTTGCCTCCGTGCTGGGCGGCATTGCCGGCTGGCTGATCGGCTACTATGCCTACGACGCGATAGCGCGGCCGATCCTGGAGCATTTCGGCGGGCTTGACACGTTCGAGAGGTGGCAGTCGTCAGGCACCGGGCTGATGCTAGTGCTGCTCGTCACATCCGGCGCCGCGCACCTGCCGCCCATCAAGGTAGTGACCATTCTGGCCGGCGCGCTTCACGTCAACATTCTTGTCTTCGTCGTCTCGGCCATTGTGGCGCGCGGCGCGCGTTTCCTGCTGCTGGCCTGGCTGTTGCGTCGCTATGGTGAATCGATCCGGGAGTTCATCGAAATGCGCTTGGGATTGATCGTCGGCGCCGGCGCGGCTGCCCTGATTTTGCTCTATATCCTCGTCAGATACGCCCACGGATAGCGACGCAACCAACGGACCCGATTAGATGACAGCGACCATGAATGCCGATACCGGACGCCAGCGTACGCGCGCGGCCCTGTTTCTCGCCGTCGCCATGGCGGCGACCGTCGGCTCGGCGCTCGCCTTCCAGTATATCGGCGGCTACATCCCCTGCCATCTCTGCCTCGAGCAGCGCACCCCCTACTATATTGGCGCGCCGCTGATGCTGCTGGCGGTGATAGCCTCGATGCTTCATGCGCCGGCCTGGGTGACGCGCGGCCTGCTGGCGATCGGCGGCTTGCTGATGCTCTACGGCCTCTATCTCGGCGTCTACCACTCCGGCGTCGAATGGCATTGGTGGGCCGGCCCGACCGACTGCACGGCGGGCGCCGGCCCGGTCGACACCGGCGGCAAGGGCGTGCTCGACGCGCTCGACAAATTCGTGCCGCCCTCCTGCGACAAGGCGGCGTTGCGCATCCTCGGCCTCTCGCTCGCCGGCTGGAACGCCATCGCCAGCCTCGTGCTGGCCGCAGTCGCCTTCCGCAGCGCGCTCGCGCGGGATTGAGTCAGCACAAAAGCGCCGACGCGAGATCGTTGAAAGAATTCGTCAGGCTGAGTCGTATGGAGTGATTGTCGAGAACCGAAGCGCAGCGGACATTCAGGTCCGTGAGCATCGGAAGCGCAGACAATCGCTCCAGACGGCCAGCCTCACGAATTCTCAAACGATCTCAAGGTTCCAGTTCGACATCCCAGTAGAGATAATCCATCCAGCTTTCATGCAGATGGTTGGGCGGGAACAGGCGGCCGTTGTTGTGCAGGTCGTGCACCGTCGGCTGATACGGCTTCTGCAGCGGCCACATCTTGGCCTGGGCCGGCATCATGCCGCCCTTGCGAAGATTGCAGGGCGAGCAGGCGGCGACGACATTCTCCCAGGTCGTCGCCCCGCCGCGATGGCGTGGGATGACATGGTCGAACGTCAGATCCTCCGGCGTGCCGCAATACTGGCACTGGAAGCGGTCGCGCAGGAACACGTTGAAGCGGGTGAAGGCAGGATGCCTGGACGGCTTCACATAGGCCTTGAGGCTGACCACGCTCGGCAGCTTCATCGAGAAGGTCGGCGAGGAGACGGCGTGCTCGTATTCGGCGACGATGTTGACCCGGTCGAGGAACACAGCCTTGATGGCGTCCTGCCACGACCAGAGCGACAGGGGGTAATAGCTGAGCGGGCGGTAGTCCGCATTCAGCACCAGCGCGGGAAGCCCATCCGGAGATACGGCAACCGTCACGTCCTTCGCCTCCTACATTCCAAACCGAACGGCGCGGATACTGTAAGCCCGACATGACAGGGATGTGAAGCGGATTGTCTCTCGCCGAAACTCCCAAAAACGCATGATTTTCATGCTTTTTTGGCCATTTCGACGGGAGGCGCCGCGTCCCTGCCCTTCAGTTCACGATAGTAGGCCCAAAAAAGCCGCGACGCGACACCCCGCCAGGGGCTCCATGATTCGGCCAGCCGGATAAGCATTTTTTCCGGCGGACGCGGGTCGATGCCGAGCGCATGGCCGACCGCCGTTTGCAGCGCGACGTCGCGCGCCGGGAACACATCCGGATGGCCGGCGGCGAACAACAGATAGCATTCGGCCGTCCATGGGCCGATGCCGGGCACGGCCGTCATCGCCGCGATCGCTTCGCCGGCATCCAGGGTGCACAGGTGATCGAGATCGAGCCCGCCAGCCACCGCTTCGGCCACGGCGAGCAGACCACGCTGCTTCGGCCGCGACAGCCCGGCCTCGCGAAACACGTCTTCGCCCGCGGCCAGGATTGCCTGTGGCGTCAGCGGATCGACCAGCTTGACCAGCCGGCCGAAAATGGCATCGGCGCTGGCGCGGGAAACCTGCTGCGAAACGATGATCGAGGCCAGGCTTTGAAAGCCTGGCTCCGACAGCCGGAGCGGCACCTCACCCGCCTTGCGGCGCACCGTCTTCAGCCGCGGATCGATCCGGCAGAGGGCATCGAGCCCTGCCGCAATGTCGTCGAGCGAGGCGATGCGTTGCACGTTCTTGTTCCCAGGGCGCCCGCGAAATGGCAATGGAGGCTAAATACCAACCGGCGAAAGCACCTTTCAACCCGAATGCCGCCCGAGAAATGACGCTCCTGACATTCCGCTTCGCGCCGAGCCCGAATGGCGAACTGCATCTCGGCCATGCCTATTCCGCCTTGCTCAACCAGCGGATGGCGGCGCGGGTGGGCGGACGGCTGCTGCTGCGCATCGAGGATATCGACATCACCCGCTGCACGCCGCAATTCGAGGCCGGCATTTTCCGCGACCTCGAATGGCTGGGATTGCGCTGGGAAGAACCGGTGCGTCGCCAGTCCGAGCATTTTGCCGAATACCGGGCCGTGCTCGATCGATTGATCACCGAGGAACTGGTCTATCCGGCCTTCATGAGCCGGGGCGAGATCCGCGCCTTCATCGCCGAGAGAGGCGGCCGCGACTGGCCGCGCGATCCGGATGGCGTGCCACTCTACCCGCCGCTCGACAAGGCCTTGCCGGCCAGGGAGCGCAAGCGGCGGATCGCCGAGAACAAGCCCTTCGCATGGCGGCTCGACGTCGAGGCGGCCATGGCGCGCGTGACCGCCGGCCTGTCATGGGTGGAGTTCACCGACCAGTTGATGTCCGCGACGCAAATGATCGAAGCACAACCGCAGGCCTGGGGCGACGTCATCGTCGCCCGCCGCGACATCCCGACCAGCTACCATCTCGCCGTCGTCCTCGACGACGCGCTGCAGGGCGTCAGCCATGTCGTGCGGGGCCAGGACCTCCATGCGGCGACCGGCGTGCAGCGCCTGCTGCAGGAGCTGCTCGGTCTCCGGCAGCCGCGCTATTTCCACCACCGCCTGATCCTTGGTTCGGACGGGAGAAAACTGTCCAAGAGCTTCAAGGACACCGGTCTAGCCGCGCTTCGCGAGGCGGGCATGTCGCCGCAGGACGTCAGGCGGCTTGTCGAGTTTGATTAAAGCCGCGCCATCCCGGCTTTGATCAGCGCCAGCGTGCTGATGAGGGCAAAGGCGCCGCCGAGCCCACAGGCAACCGCCAGCCTGAGATCGCTCAGGCTGATGCCATGCTTGCCGGCGACCGTCACTGCGGCAAAGAAGCCGAAGATGAACAGCAGCGTGTTGCCGGTCGGGCCAAATCCGTTCTCCTTCATGATCGCGTCGAGCGCCGTACCGAAGAAGAAACCGAAGGCGGCGATGATCAAGAAGGCGAACAAAAGCCAGGTCGTGTCGAGATGCAAAAGCATGCCTCACCCATGGCGCGGCCATGCGCCATGCCCCCTGTTGGCACGGTTTGTTGAATTCGACTTAGCTTATGGATCAACCGTTTCGTTTTGCTTGCCGGATTGAACGGCATTAGAGCAAATGCCGTCATCAACCGTTCACCCCGGCAGCTTCCCACCCATGCAGAGCATCAAGCGGTTCATTCCCGCCTCCTTCGTCGTTCTGTGGGCCACAGGCTTCATCGGCGCGCGCTACGCCATGCCCTGGGCCGAGCCCTTTACCTTCCTTGCCATCCGCTTCGTGATAGCGGCGATCCTGTTTGCCGGCCTCGCCGTGCTGCTTGGCTCGCGCAAGGCGACGCGCGACGAGGCGTTGCATGCGACGATGGCCGGCGTCCTCATGCACGGCGTTTATCTCGGCGCTGTCTTCTGGGCGATCCACCGGGGCATGCCGGCAGGGTTTTCGGCATTGATCGTCGGCCTGCAGCCGCTGATCACCGCCGTGCTCGCCGGCAGATTCCTCGGCGAGGCGATCCTGCCCCGCCATTGGGCCGGGCTCGCTGTCGGGCTTGTGGGCGTCGTCATTGTGCTGTGGCCGAAGCTCGGAGCGGTCGGCGGCGGCGTGACCGCGGCAACATTAATCGCCTCGCTCGTCTCGGTGCTCGGCATGAGCGCCGGCACCATCTGGCAGAAACGCTATGCTTCCGGCGGCGACCTGGTGTCGGCGACGATGTGGCAGTATGTCGGCGGCTCCATCGTGATGATCCTGGGCTCGCTCGCCTTCGAGACACGCGCCATCACCGTCAACGGCGAGCTGATCTTTGCCATGGCCTGGCTGGTCCTGGTGCTGTCGGTCGGCGCCATCTTCCTGTTGATGGTGATGATCAGGGACGGCGAGATGTCGAAGGTCGCTTCGCTGTTCTACCTCGTGCCCGCCGTGACCGCGGTCATCGCCTGGATGCTTTTCGACGAGCAGCTCAACCTGCTGCAGATCGCCGGCATGGCGATTGCCACCCTTGGCGTAGCCCTCGCGACCACCAGATCCAACACATCTCACCCGACGCGCGCACGCGCCTCCAGGTAACGGCTGATCGCGGCGTTGAGCTCGCCGCCGAGGATGAAGATCGCCGAGATGATGTAGAGGAAAACCACCGCGATCATGATCGAGGCGAGCCCCGCATAGGTCGTCACGTAGGACGAGAAATGGTCGAGATAGGAGGCGAAGATGGTCGAGCCGGCGAGCCAGGCGATCAGCGTGAAGACGATACCCGGTATGATCGAGACGAAGCGGCGCTTGCCGGCCGGCAGCCAGATATGCACCGAGAACAGCCCGATGACGATGACGGTGGAGGCGACGACGTAACGCCACAGCGTGATGGTGCCCATATAGGGCTTGATCCATTCGAGATGCGCCTCCGCCAGCCTTGCCAGCAGAGGGGCAAACACCAGAAGCACGCTGACGGCCAGGAAGCAGGCCGTGGCGATCAGCACGAAAATGATGCTCTGCACCCTGCGGTGGATGATGCCGCGCGTTTCGGTGACACGATAGGCCCGGTTGAGCGAGGTGCGCAGCGCCTCGATGCCGTTCGATGCGAAATAGGCGGCAAGCACGACGCCGTACGTCAAAAGGTCGGTCCGCCTGACGGTGAGAACGTTCTGCACCTCGCGCGCGATCGGCTTGGCGATCTGCTCCGGCCAGGTGTCGAAGACGAGATGCACCGCCGTGTCCGCGAACGCCTGCGCGCCGAGGAAGCTGGCCAGTGTCGTGGCGAAGATCAGGAACGGAAACAGCGCCATGAGCGAGGTGATGGCGAGATGGCTGGCCATCGCCCACCCGTCGTCATTGGTGAAATGGCCGATCGCATCGTAGAGCACGCGCTTGACGGCGACGATATTCCTGAGCAAGGACCCGCGCTCCGCTCGATTGTGTCGACGCCGCGAATATGGGAAGTGATTGCGGCAAATGGCAACCCCAGGTCAGACAACGTCCACCGTCGCGAAAGAATTGCGCACCGTGCTCGTCACCGGGGCCTCCTCCGGCATCGGCGCCTATTGCGCGCGGGCGCTGAAGGCGGAGGGCTGGCGGGTCTTCGCCACGGCGCGCAAGCCGGCCGACATCGCAGTGCTCGAGGCCGACGGCCTGGAGGCCTTCTATCTCGATTATCGTGAGCCGGAATCCATCGCCGCGCTGGTCGAGGCGGTGCTTGAACGCACCGGCGGCACGCTTGACGCGCTGTTCAACAACGGCGCCTACGCTCAGCCCGGCGCCGTAGAGGACCTGCCGGTCGCAGCACTTCGCGAGCAGTTCGAGGCCAATTTCTTCGGCTGGCACGATCTCACCCGGCGCGTCATGCCGGTCATGCGCCGCCAGGGGCACGGCCGCCTTGTCCATTGCTCCTCGATCCTCGGACTGGCACCTGTCCGCTTCCGCGGCGCCTATTCGGCATCCAAGCACGCCATCGAAGGCCTGATGCTGTGCATGCGCCAGGAGCTCGAAGGCAGCGGCATTCACCTTTCCCTCATCGAACCGGGACCGGTGACGTCGAAAATCGCCAGCAATGGCCTGCCTTGGTTTTTGAAGAACATCGACGTCGAGAATTCCGTCCACCGCGCCGATTATCAGGCGCAGCTCGCCCGGCTGCAGGCCGGCGGCAGCGTGTCGAAACTGAAGCCCGGGCCGGAGATCGTGCACAAGGCGCTCCGCCACGCGCTTCTGTCACAGCGCCCGCGCCCCCACTATGTGGTAACCGTGCCAGCCAGGATCGGCGCGGTGCTCAAACGCATCCTGCCGGCGTCCCTGCTCTACCGCGTGCTCGCCAGGCGCGCCTGACCGAAACTGAACCGGAGCCATCCAGATGGTCATCATCTTGAAGATTCTCGCCGTCATCGCGATGGCGGCCGTGCTGATCGTGCTGGTCCGCGGCCTCATCAACATGATGCGCGGCGGCTCCGGCGTCACATCGAACAAGCTGATGCAGGCCCGCGTCATGCTGCAGGCCGTGGCCCTGGCGCTGCTGTTGCTGGTGGTCTATTTCACGCGCAAATAGGGGTCTTTTGGGGACGTTATGGTCAAGCTCAACAAGATCTACACCCGTACCGGCGATGACGGCACCACCGGGCTCGGCACCGGCGAGCGGCGGCTGAAATCCGACCTGCGCGTCGACGCCTACGGCACCGTCGACGAGGCCAATGCCTGCATCGGCATGGCCCGCATCCATACCGCCGGCCAACACCCCTTGATCGACGCGATGCTGTCGCGCATCCAGAATGATCTGTTCGACTTGGGAGCCGACCTCGCCGTGCCCGATGACGGCAAGCCCCTGGACTATGAGCCGCTGCGTATCGTCGCCGCCCAGACCGGCCGCGTCGAGCAGGACATCGACCTCCTCAACAAGGACCTGCAGCCGCTGAAATCCTTCGTGCTGAACGGCGGCACGCCGGCCGCGGCCGCGCTCCATCTGGCCCGCACCGTGGCGCGCCGGGCCGAGCGCCAGATGGTGGCGCTGGCCCAGGATCCGGCCGAGCATGTCAACCGCGAGGCGCTCAAATACATCAACCGCGTGTCGGATTTCCTGTTCGTCGCAGCCCGTGCGGTCAATGACAATGGAAAGGCCGACGTGCTATGGGTTCCCGGCAAGAACCGCTGAATCCAGAGGCGGGAGGGTCCGATGTTCATCCCGCTTTACGACACCAACAGGCTGCGCCACATCCGCCTGCAATATGTGACGATCGGGCTGATCGTGGTGAATGCGCTGGTCTATCTGGCGACCACGCTTGGCGGTGAGAACTTCACCAATGCCGCGGTTCTCGGTCTCGGCTTTATCCCTTCGGTGGTCCACGACAAGGTCGAGCTGTCGCCAGAATTCGTCGTCATTCCCGAAAGCCTCAGCTATCTCACCTATTCCTTCCTGCACGCCGACATTTTCCACATCGGCGGCAACATGCTGTTCCTGTGGGTGTTCGGCGACAATGTCGAAGATGCGCTCGGCCACATCCGCTATCTGATCTTCTACCTCGCCTGCGCCGTCGCCGGCGCTTTCTTCCAGGGGCTGGTGGCCTGGGATTCGCAGGTGCCGCTGATCGGCGCGTCCGGCGCCATTGCCGGCGTCGTCACCGCCTATCTGATTCTCTACCCTCGCGTGAAAGTCTGGGTGCTGGCCTTTGCCCGCATCCCCTTGCGCATTCCGGCCTTCATCCCGCTGATCCTCTGGATCCTGTTCCAGATCGTGATGTTCGCTGCCGGCGGCGAGGACCGGATTTCCTGGGCCTGCCATATCGGCGGCATCATCGCCGGATTCGTGCTGGTGCTGGTGCTGCGCAGCCGCGGCGTGCCGCTGCTGGCCGGCGCCGACGGCGAGCCTGACCCGACGCCGAACATCCAGCAGCCGCCCGTCCCTGTCGAGCCGGCGGGCAGCGACTCGGCGCAGCCGGGGTCGCAATGGGGCCGTAGAGCAGCGACGCCTCGCGACTGAACCGATTTGGGTGCGTCGTGGGATATTGACGCGCGGATTTGCCGCCACTACGGAAACGGCACCGCTGGGCGGATATTCCGCCCGTAATGTCGGCTTTCGACAACTCTGACAGGGCGTACGCTGCTATAGCGCCCCGACTATCTCAGGAGAGGTGACAGGAAAATGAAGATCCTTGTGCCCGTGAAGCGGGTTGTGGATGCCAACGTCAAGGTCCGGGTGAAAGCCGACGGACTGGGCGTTGAGCTCGCCAACGTCAAGATGGCGATGAACCCGTTCGACGAGATCGCGGTCGAGGAAGCGATCCGCATCAAGGAAGCCGGCAAGGCGGAAGAGATCATCGTCGTGTCGGTCGGTCCGCAGCAGGCGCAGGAGACGCTGCGCACCGCGCTCGCCATGGGCGCCGACCGCGCCATCCTGGTCAAGACCGACGAGCAGACCGAGCCGCTCGGCGTCGCCAAGGTGCTGAAGGGCGTGGTCGAGGCCGAGAAGCCCGGCCTCGTCATTCTCGGCAAGCAGGCGATCGACGACGATTCCAACCAGACCGGCCAGATGCTGGCCGCGCTTCTCGGCTGGTCGCAGGGCACCTTCGCCTCCAAGATCGAGCTCGCCGGCGACAAGGCCAAGGTGACGCGCGAGGTCGACGGCGGCCTTCAGACGGTCGAGCTGAAGATGCCGGCGATCGTCACCGCCGACCTTCGCCTGAACCAGCCGCGCTACGCCTCGCTGCCCAATATCATGAAGGCCAAGAAGAAGCCGCTCGACGAGAAGAGCCCGGCCGACTTCGGCGCCGACGTCAAGCCGCGCCTCAAGGTGATCAAGACAGAGGAGCCGGGCGGCCGCAAGGCGGGCGTCAAGGTGAAGAGCGTGGCCGAGCTCGTCGAGAAACTCAAGAACGAAGCCGGCGTGCTCTAAGCGATCGGGAAAGGACAAAGACAATGGCAATTCTCCTCATCGCCGAACATGACAACGCAACCCTTTCCGATCAGACCGCCAAGGCTCTGTCGGCGGCGCTCCAGATCGGCGCGGAAGTCGACGTGCTGGTGGCCGGCAAGGGCGCCAAGGGCGCGGCCGACGCCGCGGCCAAGCTGAAAGGTGTTCGGAAAGTGCTGCTGGCCGAAGCGGACGAGCTTTCGGAACGCCTCGCCGAGCCGACTGCGGCTCTCGTCGTGTCGCTTGCGGGCGGTTACGACACGATCGTCGCGCCGGCGACCTCCGCCGGCAAGAACATCGCGCCTCGCGTCGCCGCCCTGCTCGACGTCGCCCAGGTTTCGGAAATCATCGAAGTGGTCTCGCCTGACACCTTCAAGCGGCCGATCTATGCCGGCAACGCCATCCAGACCGTGCAGTCGACCGACGCCAAGAAGGTCATCACGGTGCGCACCGCTTCCTTCGCGGCAGCGCCGGAAGGTGGTTCCGCCTCGGTCGAGACGGTCGGCGTCGCCGCCAACCCCGGCCTGTCGTCTTTCGTTGAGAACAAGCTTTCCGAGAACGACCGTCCGGAGCTGACCTCGGCCAAGATCATCATCTCGGGCGGCCGCGCGCTCGGCTCCTCGGAGAAGTTCCAGGAAGTCATCCTGCCGGTCGCCGACAAGCTCGGCGCCGCGGTTGGCGCCTCCCGCGCCGCAGTCGACGCCGGCTATGCCCCGAACGACTGGCAGGTCGGCCAGACCGGCAAGGTGGTCGCGCCCGACCTCTACATTGCCGTCGGCATCTCCGGCGCCATCCAGCACCTGGCCGGCATGAAGGACTCCAAGGTGATCGTTGCCATCAACAAGGACGAGGAAGCCCCGATCTTCCAGGTTGCCGACTACGGCCTTGTCGGCGATCTCTTCGTCATTTTGCCGGAGCTGCAAAAGGCGCTTTGACGCCGTCCGTTCTGGCATATTAAAATCCGAAGGGTGGGGTAGACGAAGTCGCCCCGCCCTTTTAGTTTGCACTGCACAAAAAGCGGGCCATCAAGGCCCGCAGCCAATCCGGCGGTTCGCCTCCGGATTGCGGGAAACAAACAAGCAGGAGCGTCCTTGTACTTCAAGGAAGTGCGGGCGTTCCGGACGGGATCGGGGTCATGAGCAAGATCGAGACGATCGGCATTGTCGGCGCGGGTCAGATGGGTGGCGGTATCGCCCATGTCTCGGCGCTGGGTGGCTACAAGGTCCTGATCCACGACATCTCGGCCGACCGGATCGAGAAGGGCATCGCCACCATCAGCGGCAACATGGCCCGCCAGGTCGGTTCCGGCAAGCTTGAGGAAAAGGCGCGCAACGAAGCGATGGCGCGCATCTCCGCCGCCCCGGCCATGGCCGATCTTGCCGCCGCCGACCTCGTGATCGAAGCGGCAACCGAGGACGAGACCGTCAAGCGCAAGATCTACGCGCAGCTTTGCCCGCAGCTCAATCCGGAAGCGATTCTGGCGACCAACACGTCATCGATCTCGATCACTCGGCTTGCCGCCCAGACGGACCGTCCCGAGCGCTTCATCGGCATCCACTTCATGAATCCTGTGCCGGTGATGAAGCTGGTCGAGTTGGTGCGCGGCATCGCCACCGAGGACCAGACCTTCGAGGCGGCCAAGACCTATGTGAAGCATCTCGACAAGACGATCACCGTCTCGGAGGATTTCCCGGCCTTCATCGTCAACCGCATCCTTTTGCCGATGATCAACGAGGCGATCTACACCCTCTATGAGGGCGTCGGCACGGTCGACGCCATCGACACAGCCATGCGGCTCGGCGCCAACCATCCGATGGGCCCGCTGCAGCTCGCCGACTTCATCGGTCTCGACACCTGCCTATCGATCATGCAGGTGCTGCATGACGGCCTGTCGGACTCGAAATACCGCCCCTGCCCGTTGCTGGTGAAATATGTCGAGGCCGGCTGGCTCGGCCGCAAGACCGGGCGCGGTTTCTACGACTATCGCGGCGATCACCCGGTGCCGACGCGCTGAATCCGGAATAAGACGGCTTCCGATCAGGAAGCAGCGGCGAGCGGAGCCGGCGCGCTGTCGTCTCTGATATCCTCATAGTGGGCCTCGGAAACGCAGCCGCGGCCTGCCGCCTTGGCATCGTAGCAGGCAGCATCGGCGCGGGCGATGATCTCGTCCACCTCGCCGCAACCGGCGCGGATCGGCGCAAGCCCGATGCTGGCGCCGATCGAATGCGGGCGGCCGTCCCAGCTGAAATTGAGGTTGCGGATTGCGTCGATGATCGAGCGCGCCGCGACCGGTCCGCGCGCCGCGCCGCCCGATGTGAGGATGACGGCGAACTCGTCGCCGCCGAGCCGCGCGACGATCTCTTCCGGGCCAAGCACATTGCGCAAGGTTTCTGCCACGCGCCTGAGCAGCGCATCGCCCGCGGCATGGCCGCCGGTGTCGTTGACGGCCTTGAAGTGGTCGAGATCGACGAACATGAACTGGTGCTCGCCGCCATTGAGGCGACACTGGTCGACCAGTTCCTCCATGGTGCGCATGAAGCTCGAACGGTTGGCAAGCCCGGTCAGCGCGTCATGGGCGGCGGCGTAGGCCAGTTGGCGCTGCAGGGCGCGCGCGTCGGTGAAGTCCTGGAAGACGATGACCAGGCCGCAGAACTGCTCGCGGTCGTTCATGATCGGCGACACCACCTGGCGGATGCTGCAGCGCGTATCGTCGCGCCGCACGAGAACCGCGCGCGTGTTCTGGTCGCAACGGGGCCGTTCGCTCGCCGAAGGACGCGTCAGGCCGATTCTCTGCCCGCTTTCCTCGTCGACCGCCCAATAGACGTGGCCGAGCACCTTTCCAAGCGCTTCGCCAACGTCAACGCCGGTGAGCTTTTCCGCGATCGGGTTCATGAAGGTGATGCGGTTGGCGGCATCGGTGCAGATCACCGCGTCACCGATCGATTGCAGCGTGACCCTCAGACGCTCCTTCTCGTCGGCCAGCATCGCCGCCGAAACCATCAGCCGCGTCTCGGCCTCCTTGCGCTGCGTGATATCGGTCAGGCTGCCGATGGCGCGGATCACCCGGCCCTCGGCGTCGCGCTCGATCGTCTTGCCACGATCGAGGATCCAGACCCAGTGGCCGTCCTTGTGCCGCATCCGGAACTCGGCTTCGAAAAAGGGGGTCTCGCCGGCAAGGTGCGCGCGATCCGCCTCGGCGACGCGTGCCTGATCGTCGGGATGGATCATGGTCAGCCAGCGGTCCGGGTCGCCGTCGAGCTCGCCAGCGGCATAGCCCAGCATCTTCGCCCAGGTTTCGGAATAGGTTGTGCCGCCCTTGCGCATATCGAGGCTCCAGACTCCCTGTCCGGTGCTGGTGAGCGCGAAGTTCCAACGGGTCTCGGCCTCGGCGATGCGCGCCTCCGCTTGCTTGCGCGCGTCGATGTCCTCGATCTGCGACACCAGATACAGCGGCTTGCCGGTGTCCCCGTCGAGGATGACCGAGCCGGCGAGCTGCGCCCAGACCGGAGTACCGTCCTTGTGCAGATACCGCTTCTCGAAATGGAAGGAGTGGATCTTGCCTTCCTTCAGGCTCATCATCGTCTCGCGGCCGATCTGCAGGTCGTCGGGATGGGTGATCTGGAGGAAAGTCAGCGCCTCGATTTCCGATTGGGTATAGCCGAGCATGTCGGCGAAGGCCGGATTGGCCTGAACGATGCGCCCGTCGAGCCCGACAATGGCGACGCCGATCGCCGAATCCTCCATGGCGCGGCGGAAGCGCTGCTCGCTCTCGGCGATCTGCCGGCGGTCGTCGACGATGCGATGAATGAACATGGCCGACAAGAACAGCGTCACGGCCGTGATGGCGACGGAAATCTGCAGGCCGAGCCTCAGCGCGTCGGCGCCGAATTCGAGACGCGGCAGCAGGATCGACACAGCGGTGGCAACCAGGCCGATTGCCAGCAAACCCTGCGCGGCGTGCCTGTCGGCACGAAGCCCTTTCCAGTTCAACCACGCCACGATGCGATCCACCCCAACACGCAACTGCACGTTGCGACAAGCTTGGCGAATCGGTTTTAAGGAATCGTTGCGCAGATGATGGCGATCGCTCCGCTAACCGTCAAACAATTGCCGGCATGATTAAGGGACTGTTTCGAAACAGCCCCGGCGGGCTACCAGCGCACGAAAAGCCGCCCGCCGATAGCCCCGAGCAGCGTCAGGAAGGCGATGGCAATCGTATACCAGGTGGCGACGAAGAGCGGCGAATCGTCGAAACAATGCGCGGCGTAGAAGGTTGCCGCGAGCCCGCCCGCGAGCAGCCCGGCCACCGCGCCCGCAAGCACCGGCCGCGTCGGCGCGCCGTAGCGCAGCATGCCGAGGAAGACCGCCAGCGGGCCGATGCCGATTAGCGGGATGAAAGTCATGCAGATCATCATGTTCGAGCCGACGAGCCGTTTGCCCCAATCGGCCTGGGGCACGACGAAAAGCTCCAGGACCACCGCCAGCACGACCAGAAGCGGGGCGGCGAGCATCCAGGCCATCCTCCGCCTGGTCGAAGCGCCCGGCACCGACAGCGCGCGGATCAGCGCGAAGGCGCTGACCGCAAGCACCAGCGTGAACACGAATTTCGACATGAAGCGCATCGTGTGCATGGCCGGCATGATGTCGGGACGAGGCCCGATGGTCGTGAAGAACACGGCTGCCGCGATCGCCACGGCAACGCCGACCGCCAGCCACCAGGCCTTGCCCATCGGCATGGCCTTCTTGCCGGCATCCGCGTCGAGCGCTTTGATGAGATCCTCTGTCCTCATGTCATTGTCGTCCGAATCTTTTAGCGATCGCGGCGAGGCCGCGATGCAGCGACACGCGCACAGCCGTTTCGCTGACGCCGAGCTTGGCGGCGGTCTCGCCGATCGAATGGCCGTCGACCGAGATTGACGAGACGACCGAGCGTTGCGTCGGCGGCAGTCCCTCGAGCGCCCGGTTTATGTCGCGCTCGCTGACCGTCTCCGTCTCCGGCTCGGCGAAGGTCTCGGCGATCTCGTCGATCTCGACCTCGATGCGGCGCCCTCGCCGGCGAAACGCGTCGATAAGCTTGAAGCGGGCGATCGCGTAAACCCAGGGCAGCACCGGCGCGTCCGGCCGCCAGGTGTGGCGTTTCACATGAATGGCAAGCAAGGTTTCCTGCACGACATCCTCGGGGTCGACTCCGCCCTGAACGATCTTGCGCCGGACAAAGCCGCGAACGAGGGCGGCGATGCGATGCAGAAAGTCGGCATAAGCCCTTTCGTCTCCCGCGATCGCGGTCCTGAGCAGCCCGGAGAGCTCTGCCTCGTCCTTGCCGGTCACAAGAGTTTACCCCCGAAGTTCGCATCTCGGCCCTGGTTTGTTACGTGGCCGGCGAAATAATGTCCAAGCCAAACTGACGCAAAATCACGAAAGTTTGCGGCATGGCGACGGATTGAAGCAGGGTCACAATGTTGACTACAATAATCAGGTATTGGTAGGTGAGCCGAGCCTGAACCCCTGTCTGCAGATTTGAGGACGATGACCCATGAAAATTGCCCTTTCTACGCTCGCCGGCGCTGCGATGGCGCTCGGCCTGATCGCCGGTCCGGCCATGGCCGCGGATCAAGGCATCGTGGTCTACAACGCCCAGCATGAGAGCCTCGCCAAGGAATGGGCTGCCGGCTTCACCAAGGAGACCGGCATCAAGGTCACGCTGCGCAATGGCGGCGACAGCGATTTCTCCAACCAGATCGTCGCCGAGGGCGCGGCCTCGCCGGCCGACGTGTTCCTGACCGAGAATTCGCCGGCCATGGCGCTGGTCGAGGCGGCCGGCCTATTCGCCCCGGTCGACGCCGGCACCCTCGCCCAGGTTCCCCAGCAATACCAGCCGTCGAGCGGCAAATGGGTCGGCGTCGCGGCCCGCAGCACCGTCTTTGCCTACAACAAGGACAAGCTGAAGGAAGACCAGCTCCCCAAGTCGCTGCTGGACCTCGCCGATCCGAGCTGGAAAGGCCGCTGGGCCGCCTCGCCGTCGGGCGCCGACTTCCAGGCCATCGTCAGCGCCCTGCTCCAGCTGAAGGGCGAGGCCGCGACCGCCGACTGGCTGAAGGCGATGAAGGAGAATTTCACCGCCTACAAGGGCAACAGCACCGTCATGAAGGCGGTCAATGCCGGCGAGATCGATGGCGGCGTGATCTACCATTATTACTGGTTCGGCGATCAGGCCAAGACCGGCGAGAACAGCAAGAATGTCGGCCTGCACTATTTCAAGAACCAGGACCCGGGCGCCTTCGTTTCGGTGTCGGGCGGCGGCGTGCTGGCCTCCAGCAAGCATCAGAAGGAAGCCCAGGCGTTCCTGAAATGGGTGACCGGCAAGGGCGGCCAGGACGTGCTGAAAACGGGCACGTCGTATGAATATGCGGTCGGCAAGGATGCCCAGTCCAACCCGAAGCTGGTGCCGCTGGCCGACCTGCAGGCGCCGAAAATCGATCCGGCGACGCTGAATTCCAAGAAGGTCATCGACCTGATGACGCAAGCCGGCTTGCTTTAGTTCGCGTTCGTCCTAAAAGGGCAAACGACCGTGCTCCCGCGGGAACTCGCTTCCGTGGGAGCGCTTTTGTTTTGGAGATGGCCTCGTCGATGACGATCATCTGCGTTTGCGGCCGCGGCCGCGGTTCATCACGTCGCTTCCGGGCGGCCTATTCCGACTGATGGCGTCCGCGATCCACCTCACGCCTTCCGCGCTGCCGGCGGCCGGAATGAAGAAGCGCCGGGCCATGTCGTGGATCACGCTCGCCGCGGCTTTGATCTCGTTTATCGCGCTGCTGCCTCTGGCCTTCATCGTCTGGATCGCGATCCAGACCGGCTGGGAAACGGTGGTGGCGCTGATCTTCCGCCCGCGCGTCGGCGAGCTGCTGATCAACACCGTGCTCCTCGTCATCGTCACCGTGCCGATCGCCATCACGCTGTCGGTGGCGCTGGCCTGGCTGACCGAACGCAGCGACCTGCCGGGCAATCGGCTGTGGTCGTGGCTGTCGGTGGCGCCGCTCGCCATCCCTGCTTTCGTGCACTCCTATGCCTGGATCAGCTTTGTCCCTGGCCTGCACGGGCTCTGGGCCGGCGTGCTTGTCTCCGTCATCGCCTATTTCCCGTTCCTCTATCTGCCGATCTCCGCCGCGTTGCGCCGTCTCGACCCGGCGCTGGAGGATGCGGCGGCGGCGCTTGGCCTCGGTCCGTGGCGGGTTTTCGCGCGCGTCGTGCTGCCGCAGTTGAGGCTTGCCATCTGCGGCGGCTCGCTGCTGGTCGGCCTGCATCTTCTGGCCGAATACGGCCTCTATGTCTTCATTCGCTTCGACACCTTCACCACCGCGATCGTCGACCAGTTCCAATCGACCTTCAACGGCCCGGCCGCCAACATGCTGGCCGCCGTGCTTGTGGCTTGCTGCCTTTTCCTGCTCGCCCTCGAGGTGATGATACGTGGCGAGGAGCGCTATGCGCGTGTCGGTTCCGGCGCCGCGCGCAAGCAGCAGCGTGCCCGCCTCGGCCGCGCCGCCCTGCCCTGCCTGCTTTTGCCGGCCGGTGTCGCGCTGCTGTCGCTCGGAGTGCCCTTCGTCACTGTCGGCCGCTGGCTGCTGGCGGGAGGCGCGGATGTCTGGCGCTGGGACGAGATCGGCCTGGCGCTCGGCCAGACGCTGTTCCTCGCCATCGTCGGCGCCGTGCTTGCGACGGTTGCCGCCATGCCGATGGGCTGGATCTCGATCCGCGCGCCGAGCCGGCTCCAGCGCCTGCTCGAGGGCTGCAACTACATCGTCGGCGCCCTGCCGGGCGTGGTCATTGCGCTGGCGCTGGTGACGATCACCGTGCGCGTCGCACTGCCGCTCTACCAGACGCTGTTCACCATCCTGTTCGGCTATGCGCTGATGTTCCTGCCGCGCGCGCTGATAAGCCTGCGCGCTTCGATCGCGCAGGCTCCGGTGGAGCTGGAGCGCGCCGCTTCCAGCCTTGGGCGACCGCCGGTCAAGGCGCTGTGGGCGACGACCATCCGCCTGTCGGCGCCGGGCGCCGCGGCCGGCATGGCGATGGTGGCGCTCGGCATCACCAACGAGCTCACCGCCACCCAGATGCTTGCGCCCAACGGCACCCGCACCCTGGCGATGGCCTTCTGGTCCTATAGCGGCGAGATCGACTACGCCTCCGCCGCTCCTTACGCGCTGATCATGGTGGCGATGTCGCTGCCGATGACCTGGTGGCTCTACGTCCAGTCGAAGCGGATGGCCGGACGATGAGCTTTCTCGAACTGAGCGATGTCGCGAAGAACTATGGTCCGGTGACGGCGCTGGCCGGCGTCGACCTTCGGGTCGAAAGCGGCAGCCGCACCGCGATCGTCGGACCGTCCGGCTGCGGCAAGACCACCTTGCTCAGGCTGATCGCCGGCTTCGAGGCGCCGGACCGCGGCCGCATCGCGCTTGACGGCAAGATGCTCGCCAATGGCGACGCGGCCGTGCCGGCGCATCGTCGCGGCATCGGCGTGGTGGCCCAGGACGGCGCCCTGTTCCCGCATCTCAGCATCGCCGACAACATCGGTTTCGGCATCGCGCGGAATGCCGACAAGCGGGCCGAGCATATCGTCGAGCTCGCCTATATCGTCGGGCTGGACAAGGCGGTCCTGAAACGCCGGCCGCATGAGCTTTCCGGCGGCCAGCAGCAGCGCGTCGCGCTTGCGCGTGCCATGGCCATGAAGCCGAGGCTGATGCTGCTGGACGAACCCTTCTCGGCGCTCGACACCGGGCTTCGCGCCTCGATGCGCAAGGCGGTGGCAGAGCTTCTGGAAGAGGCGGGCATCACCACGATCCTGGTCACGCACGACCAGGCTGAGGCGCTGTCCTTCGCCAGCCAGGTGGCGGTGATGCGCGACGGCCTGTTCTCGCAGGTCGGCACGCCTCGCGAGCTCTATTTCCAGCCCAAGGACAGGATGATCGCCGAATTCCTCGGCGACGCCATCATCGTGCCCGCCAGGATCGCGGACGGCTTCGCCGTGTCGCGGCTCGGCCGCATCGCCGTCGACACGAATGAACGGCGTGATGTCGCGCGCATCATGCTGCGGCCCGAGCAAATTCTGCTCAAGCTCACCTCGCGCGAAGGCATGTCGGGCACGCCGGACATGCTGTTCGGCGAGGTGACGGACTGCGAATTCGCGGGCGCGGTCTGCACCGTGGCGGTACGGCTGCTCAACAGCCCGGATCCGCCTGACGCCGCCGCCATCGGCAACACGCCGCTTATCTTGCGCAGGACAGGCATGGACGCGCCGTCCGTCGGCGAGATCGTGCGGCTGACCGTCACCGGCAAGGCACACGTGTTCGCCTAATCTCTGCCTTGAAATAATGCAGTTTTGCATTATTTTTAGCGCTGGAGGCTACATATGACGACATTGACGGTTACCGCACGGGGTCAGGTCACGTTCCGGAAGGACGTGCTCAAGCATCTCGGTATCCAGCCCGGCGACAAGATCAGGCTTGATCTTCTGCCCGGTGGGCGGGCGGAGCTGAAAGCCGACCAGGGGAAGGGCTCCTGGCAAGAGCTGAGCGGGATGCTCAAGGGCAAAACCAACGGTGCACGGCTTTCGATCGAGGAGATCAACGATGCGATCGCCGACGCCGGCGCTTCGAGCGGAATGCACGGAATCGAACGCAAGTGAAGGTCAGCCTCGACACCAACGTGCTGTTGCGGCTCATTGTCGGGGATGACGAAGCGCAGCAGCAGACCGCAGCGGAGACCCTGGAAAGGGCCGAACTGGTCGCGATCAGCGTTCAAGCGCTCGGCGAGTTCGTCTGGGTGCTGGACAGAAGCTACCAGGTCGCGCGGCCCGACATATCAGTCTCGATCCGTCGCATCCTGGATATGCGCAATGTCGTAGCCAACCGACCAACGATCGAGGCGGGCTTGGCCGTGCTCGACGCCGGCGGAGATTTCGCCGACGGCGTGATAGCCTTCGACGGTCAGTGGCTCGGCGGCGAAACCTTCGTGTCCTTCGATAAGAAAGCAGCAAAGCTGGTCGAAGGACAGGGAACGCCCACACTGCTGCTCGAGTGATCTACCGCACGCGCTGTCCCGTTGCCGGCGACCAGAGCGGCCATTGCTCGAGAAAGTCGTGGCTGTGGATGACGACGCGCTGCCCCTCGATCAGGATGATCGAATAGGCGGGCGGCGCCTGCTCGACCATCTCGTCGCCGACCACGTCGAGCATGAAACGGGCATGTAGGCCGCGCTGCACCGAGAACGGAATGCCGGCGACGGTACCGGCGATGTCGCGGTGGACATGCCCGAAGAAGATGTAGCGGACATTGCCGTGGCGCGTCAGCACGTCAATGAGCCGCTGCGGCTGTTCGAGCCCGAGCGGGTCTAGCAGCGTGAGCCCGAGCTCGACCGGTGGATGGTGCAGGAAGATATAGGCGGCCTTGCCTGCCGCCTCGGCGAGCCGCGCATCGAGCCAGCCGAGCCGGTCGTCGCACAACTCGCCGGTGACGCGGCCTTCCGCCAGGCTGTCGAGGAAAATGAGCCGCCCTTCCGGCGTGTCGAAAACCGACTGCACGAAACCGTTTCCGTCAGTCCCGTTTTCCGGGAAGGCGGCGATGAGGTTGGCGCGCCGGTCATGGTTTCCAGGCAGCAGCCGGTAAGGCACGGCAAGCCGGCTCAGCGCCGCCTTCAGGTCAGCATAGCTGTCGGCCTCGCCGTCGTCGGTCAGGTCGCCGGTGAAGATGCAGAGCGCCGCATCGCTGTGGCGCTGATTGATATGGTCGATGCAACGATCGAGCCGCTCATTCAGGTTCGCGCCATATCGTATCTCGCGCAGACGGCCGAGATGGACGTCGGTAACCTGGATGATCCTCATGCCCTGAACCCTCAATCAAAATGTTCGCAAAGCCGATGGGAAGGGATCACCCTTGGAGCGCCGGCTCCGGCACAGAAGCCTTGAACACCTCCAGTCTACCGCCTGTCTCCGAGGAGAAGAAGTGCAGGTCCGATTCGGCGAACTGCAGGCCGATCGTGCTGCCCGGTTCGGGGTGAACGGTCTCAGACGTCACAATGGAGAACGGCGCGCCGTCGAGATCGACATAGATGACGCGGCCTGCGCCCAATTCCTCGATGAGGTCGACGGTCGCCGCGAGCGCTCCGGACATCCCCGGCGCCACCATGCGCACCGCCTCCGGCCGGACGCCGACCGCGACCTTCGAGCCCACGGCAAGGCCCGTGCGCGACACGTTGAGCTTGCGGCTGCCGCCGAGCAGCGACAGCCCGTCGAGCGTCACCGTGCCTTCGAGCATGTTCATCGCCGGCGCGCCGACGAATGTGGCGACGAAGCGGCTTGCCGGCCGGCCATAAACTTCCGCCGGCGTGCCGACCTGCTCGACGCGGCCGCCATTCATCACCACCAGCCGGTCGGCCAGCGTCATCGCCTCGACCTGATCATGCGTGACAAAGACCGACGTCGCGTTGAGTCGCCGGTGCAGCTTGCGGATCTCGGAACGCATCTGCACGCGCAGCTTGGCGTCGAGGTTGGAGAGCGGCTCGTCGAACAGGAACACCTTCGGCTCGCGGATCATGGCGCGGCCCATGGCGACGCGCTGGCGCTGGCCGCCGGACAGCGCCATCGGCTTACGGTCGAGCAGGTGCTCCAGTTCCAGGACGCGCGCCACCGCCTGGATGCGCTGCGTCCGCTCGGCGGCGGGAACGCCTGCCACCTTCAGCGAATAGCCGATGTTCTGCGCCACGCTCATATGCGGGTAGAGCGCGTAATTCTGGAACACCATGGCGCAGCCGCGCTCGCGCGGCTCGAGCTTGTTGACGACCGTGCCGTCGATGGCGATCGTGCCGTCGGAAATCTCTTCCAGCCCGGCGATCATCCTGAGCAGCGTGGACTTGCCGCAGCCGGAGGGTCCCAGGATGACGACGAATTCGCCCGAGGCGAAGTCGAGGTCGACGCCGTGCACGACCTGCGTCTTGGCATAGTTCTTCTTGACGCCGCGAATGGTGATGGAGGCCATCTTATCGTCTCCTTATTTTTCGGTGGCGATCAGGCCGCGCACGAACCATCGCTGCATCAGCACCACGACCATCATAGGCGGCAGCATGATGATCAGCGTGCCGGCCATGGCGATATGCCATTCCGGCGCGCCACCGACATTGGGAATGAGCTGCTTCAGCTCGGTCACCGCCATCGCATGCGACTGGTCCGTGGTGATAAGCAGCGGCCACAGATACTGGTTCCAGGCCCACAGGAACATGATGGTGCCGAGCGCCGCCATGTTGTTGCGCGACAGCGGCAACAGGATATCGACGAAGAAGCGCAGCGCGCCGGCGCCGTCCATGCGCGCCGCCTCGGTCAACTCGTCCGGCACGGTCAGGAAGAACTGGCGGTAGAGGAAAGTACCGGTGGCGGTCGCAATCAGCGGCAGGATCAGGCCGCTATAGGAATTGAGCAGCCCCAGGCTGAGCTGGACCTGAACCCCCGATATCTTCTCGATCAGCCAGGACAGCCCTGTCAGGTTCATGATCGTCTGATAGGGCTCGAGCACGTTGGCGACCACCGCATAGGTCGGCACGATGCGCACTTCGAGCGGCAGCATCAGCGTGATGAAGATCAGCCAGAAGATCAGCATGCGGCCGGGGTAGCGGAAATAGACGATCGAGAAGGCGGTGAGCGCCGAGATGATCACTTTGCCGGCGGCAACGCCAAACGCCATGATGAAGGAATTGAGCAGCTTCGGGCCGAGATCGGCCGTCGTCCATGCCGTCTTGATGTTGACCCAGAAGTCGCTGCCCGGCAGCAGCGACATCGGCACGTCGTTGACGTCCTTCAGATTGTGCGAGGCGGCGATCGCCACGATGACGAACGGCGCTACGCAGAAGACGAAGCCGGCGAACAGGATGAGATGCGTGAAGAAATTGAGGATCGGAGTGCGCTCGACCATGGCCCGCCTCAACGATAATGCACGCGCCGCTCAATGAAGCGGAACTGGACGATGGTGAGCGCTATGATGAGCAGCATCAGGATGATGCTCTGCGCGGCGGCGCCGGAGTAATCGAGGCCTTTGAAGCCGTCGGAATAGATCTTGTAGACCATCAGATTGGTGGCGTTGGCTGGCCCGCCGGCGGTCATGATGTCGACGATGCCGAAGGAATCCTGGAAACTCTCGGTGATGTTGATGACCAGCAGGAAGAAAATCGTCGGCGTGATCAGCGGGAACTGGATGTCCCAGAACCGCCGGATGACGCCGGAGCCGTCCATCGCCGCCGCCTCGATCAGCGAACGCGGGATCGCCTGCAAGGCAGCGAGGAAGAAGATGAAGTTGTAGCCGACATATTTCCAGGAAAAGGCGATGATGACGGATGCCATCGCGTCGGCGCCATCGAGGCCGGGGTCCCAGAAGCCGGGCCAAACCTTGTTGACGACGGCCATGAAGCCGGCCTCCGGCGCCAGGATGAAACGAAATGCCAGCGCCAGCGCCGGCGCGGCGATGCCGTAGGGCCAGATCAGCACGACGCGATAGAGCCATGAGCCGGCAAGCTGCCGGTCGGTCAGGGCGGCGAGCACCAGCGCGATGACCATTGCAAGGCCCGTGCTGATGCCGGCGAAGATCATGCTCGCGGTGATGGAATTCCAGTAGTCGGCGTTGGCCAGGATCGAGCGGAAATTGTCGAGCCCGACCCAGATGTTGCCGCCGCCCCAGGGCTGCTGCAGCGTCAGCGACCAGTAGACCGCCTGGCCGGCCGGCCAATAGAAGAAGGTGAAGATCAGGATGAGCTGCGGCACCGCGAACAGGATGCCGATCGTCCATCTGCCGAAAGTGACGCGTTTTTCCATCGATCCGCCGATGCAGTGGAACCATCAGCCCGCCTTCGCGGGACAAATTAGATATGAAATGGCCGCCCGTCGAATCTCGACGGGCGGCCGTTGCGCTATCCGGGATCAGGGCAGGGTCTTACCCGGATAGGTCTGCTGGAAGCGCTCGAGGATGGCGTCGCCGTTCTTGACCAGCGCGTCGAGGCCTTCCTGCACGCTGACCTTGTTGGCGAAGATCGCCTGCATCTGCGTGCCGAACTCGGCGCGGATCTGGGTGAAGTTGCCGAGGCGGATGCCGCGGGTGATCTCGGTCGGCTCCGACGCGGTCAGGCTGGCGATGGCCACCTCGCGGCCCTTATAGGGCGCCTTGTCGTAGAAGCCGTTGGATTTCATGAAATCGAAGCCCGACTTCGTCACCGGGATATAGCCGGTGTTGGTCGACCAGAACAAAGCGGTCTTGGGGTCGTGGATGAAGTTGAGGAAGGCGGCCGCGCCCTTGTATTCGGCGTCCGACTTGCCGGACAGCACCCACAGCGAGGCGCCGCCGACCAAAGAGTTCTTGCGCTCCGTGCCGGCATAGACCGGCAGCTCGGCGACATCCCAGCTCATGCCTTCCTTCTGGGTTCGGCCGACCGTGCCGTGGTCACCAACCGAAGTCAGGATGACCTGACAGGTGCCGGTGGCGAATGCCTGCACCATGTCCTGGCCGAGGTCCTTGGATTTGATCTTGATGAGACCCGCGTCATACCACTTCTTCAGGTCGGTGACGTACTGGACGAACTTGGTCTTATTGACTTCCAGACGCGCGTCGAGACCGTCATAACCGTTGTTCTTGGTGGCGATCGGCTGGTTGTGCAGCGCCGAGAACTGCTCCATCAGCTGCCAGCTCTCATTGGCCGAGATGTTGATCGCCATCGGGCAGTCATAGCCGGCGTCCTTCAGCGCCTTGAGGTCGGCGCCGACATCTTCCCAGGTCTTCGGCGCTTCGGTCTTGCCGATCTTGGCGAAGGCGTCCTTGTTCCAGTACATCAGAGCCGTCGACGAGTTGAACGGGAAGGACAGCATCTCGCCCTTCGAGGTCGCGTAATAGCGCGCTATGCCGGGGAAATAGTCGCTGTAGTCGATCTTGTAGCCGTTCTCTTCCATCAGCTTGTCGGCGGGCTTGTAGGCGCCCGACAGCATCATGGTGGCGGTGCCGACGTCATAGACCTGGACGACGGTGGGCTGCTTGCCGGCGCGGAAGGCGGCGATCGTGTTCTGCAGCGTGGCGTCGTAATTGCCCTGGCTGGTGCAGACGACCTCGTAGTCCTTCTGGGAATCGTTGAAGTTCTTGCACAGCGTGTCGACGACGCGGGCGAGATCGCCCGAAAGACCGAACCAGAAGTCGAATTTGACCGGCTCCGCAAAAGCAGGAACCGCAAGCGCGGTGCTGAGCGCGCCGGCGGCAAGGGCAGCGAAGCCCCGCTTGATGATCGTCATGATTTTTCCCTCTTGAGTGGCAGTGTGACAAGGGTTTTGCGCAAGTCCTTGCCCGCTCTCATAGAGAAGGTATGTGACAGTTCTGTTGTGGCCCCTGGACCGGCAGGCGACCCCTGTGGACAGCCAGTCTCTCCTCCCCTGGCAGCGGACGCGCCGGCATGAAAACGTCACATCGGCGCTCTAGAGAGCTAGGGCGCCGCCAGGCGGCGAAAAGACCTCTTTGATTAACCGGCTAACTGGATGAGAAGAGACATGCTGGTTCCGCAGCTCACGCACGTGCCGGTCGCCGTCCGCAACGCGATGCGGGACGGGCCGCGCGACAGCGCCACCCATCTGCGCCACGCCGCCGCCGTTCCCGCCCTCGGTGAGATCGAGATCGGCGGCAAGGCTTCGCGTGAAAGCGCCGGCGAGAGCGTTACCGTCATGGCCTGGAACGTCGAGCGGCTGCGCCACGTCGATGCCATCGCCGCAACGATCGCCGGCCAGGCGCCACACGTCGTGCTGCTGTCCGAGGTCGACAAGGGCATGGCGCGCTCCGGCAACGGCCATCTTTTGAGCCGGCTTGCCGAACGCCTGGACCATTCCTACGCCTATGGCGTCGAGTTCCTCGAACTCGGCACCGGTAATGAGACGGAACAGGCGGCAAATGGCGGCGCCGAGAATGCGGAGGGCTTCCACGGCAACGCCATAACCAGCGCCGTTCCGCTGCTGCGGCCTCTTCTCGTTCGCTTCGACGCCGCTGGCGCCTGGTTCCTGCCGGAGCATGGCCAGCCGCGCATCGGCGGCCGCATGGCGCTCGGAGGCCAGGTGATGGTCGGCGACCGCCGTGTGACCGTCGTTTCCGTGCATCTCGAGAACCGCACCACGCCTGGCGGCCGGGCCGACCAGACGCGCCACCTCCTCGACGCCGTCGACAGATATGACGCGGAAGCGCCGGTTCTCATCGGCGGCGACTTCAACACGCTCACCGCCACCTATCCCGAACGCAATGACAACCCGGCCGCGTGGCTAAAGCGCATCGCTGCCGAACCGGACCGGCTGATGTGCCCGGACCGCCACGAGCCCCTCTTCGCGGTCATGGCCGAACGCGGCTACGACTGGCTCGACGCCAACGCGTTCGACAAGCCGACGCAGCGGCGCGCGGCCGGCGACCTGACGCCCGCCGGCCATATCGACTGGTTCTTCACCCGCGGCCTTTCGGCAAGCGCACCCGCGACGCTGCCGGCGGTCTTGCCGGACGGCAGCCCGAGCGCCGACCACGAGGCGCTGGTGGTCACGGTGCGGGTGAAGTGACGGCGGCGCTCACGGCGCGAGCGCCGCTTCCACCAGGCGCTTGGCGTCCGGGCTCGACCATTCGGCCGGCCCGTTCATATGCGCGATCAGGCAGCCGTCCGCGTCGATCAGCATGGTGACCGGAAGCCCGAGCGCCAGGCCGCGCGTCTTCGCCTCGTTGAACAGGGCTATCGTCGGGTCCCGGTAGAAGCTGAGCGTCTCGACGCCGATCTCCTTGAGGAACTTCTTTGGCTTCGCGTCGTCGCCCGTATCGACATTGACCGCGACGACCTCGAAGTCCTTGCTGCCCTTCTCCTTCTGCAGCGCATCGAGCGCCGGCATCTCGGCCCGGCACGGCGCGCACCATGTCGCCCACAGATTGAGCAGCACCGTCTTGCCGGCATGGTCGGCGATCGTCATCGGCTTGCCATCGGGACCGTTGAAGGAGAGGCTTTTCAGCGATTGCGGCGGATCGGCCGGCTGCAGCGCCGCGACCTGGCCAACGGCTTTCGCGCCGATTGTCTTGGCGCGACCAGCCTTGGCCGCACAGGCGGCGTCGTCTTTGCCGGCGGCCGCGGCGACCTTCTCCGGAGCGTTGTTGCCAGAACCGCTCTCGCTGACATATACCGCGACCGCGCCGGCCAGCACGCCCGCCACCAGGGCGGCCAGGATGAGACGCGGGGCCGGGAAGAATCTACTGCCGTCTGCCATTTTCAAAACTGCTCCGGAGCACGGGTTATAGCGATGAGCGACAAGAAGGCCAGCAACCAGATGTGGGGCGGACGTTTTGCCTCGGGTCCGGCCGCGATCATGGAAGCGATCAACGCGTCGATCGGCTTCGACCGCAAGCTCTATGCGCAGGACATAAGCGGATCGATCGCCCATAGCGAGATGTTGGCTGAAACGGGCATTATTTCGGCGGCCGATCAAGAAAAAATCGCTCACGGGCTGAACACGATCCTGAAAGAGATCGAGGCCGGCACATTCGAATTCTCGACCAGGCTGGAAGACATCCACATGAATGTCGAGGCCCGCCTTGCCGACCTGATCGGCCCTGCGGCCGGACGTCTGCACACCGCCCGCTCGCGCAACGACCAGGTGGCCGTCGATCTGAGGCTCTGGGTCAAGCAGGAATGCCAGCGCGTCGCCCAGGCGTTGAAGGACCTGATCGCCGCGTTCCTCGAACGCGCCGAGGAGCATGCGGCGACCGTCATGCCCGGCTTCACCCATATGCAGGCCGCGCAGCCGGTGACTTTCGGCCACCATTGCATGGCCTATGTCGAGATGTTCGGCCGCGACCTGTCGCGCGTCCGCGACGCCATCGAACGCATGGATGAAAGCCCGCTCGGCGCGGCGGCCCTCGCCGGCACCAGCTTTTCCATCGACCGTCATATGACCGCAAAGGCGCTTGGCTTCCGCGAACCGACGCGCAATTCGCTGGACAGCGTTTCGGACCGCGACTTTGCGCTCGAATTCCTCAGCCTCGCCGCGATCTGCGCGACGCATTTGTCCAGGCTCGCCGAGGAGATCATCATCTGGTCAACGCCGCAATTCGGCTTCATCCGCCTGTCGGATTCCTTCTCCACCGGCTCCTCGATCATGCCGCAGAAGAAGAACCCGGATGCCGCCGAACTGGTGCGCGGCAAGACCGGTCGCGTCAACGGTCATCTCGTCGGCCTTTTGACGGTGATGAAGGGCATGCCGCTGACCTACGGCAAGGACATGCAGGAGGACAAGGAAGCGGTCTTCGACGCCGCCGAGACGCTCGACCTGATCCTGGCGGCGACCACCGGCATGGTGCGCGACATGACCGTCAACGCCGCCGCCATGAAGAAGGCCGCCGGCGCCGGTCACGCCACCGCGACCGACCTCGCCGACTGGCTGGTGCGCAATCTCGGCCTGCCCTTTCGCGAGGCGCACCATGTCACCGGCCGCGCCGTGGCGCTCGCCGAGGAGAAGAAGGTCGGCCTGGAAAAGCTCTCTTTGGCGGACCTGCACTCCATCCATCCCGGCATCACCGACGATATCTTCTCGGTGCTTGCCGTGCAGAATTCGGTGAAGAGCCGCACCAGCTTCGGCGGCACGGCGCCGTCGGAAGTGCGAAAGCAGATCCGCTACTGGAAAAAGCGGCTCGCCAAGGCTTGATGCATGTCGCCCAGAAGTGCGTAGCGGTTCTGGGACAACGACATACATCAAAACAAATGCATGTCGCCCGGACGTGTGCAGCGGTTCTGCGACAACGACATGCATCAAAACAATTGCCCGGATGCAAAGTGCCGAAAACTCCGCTAAAAGCGGCGGCACACGAAACAGTTTGGAACGGATGGATCGATGACCCGTAGCAGGATTTTGGTGACGCTCGCGCTGCTGGCGGCGGTTGTCACCGTCACGGCCTGCGGCAGAAAGACCGGCCTCGATACGCCCTACGAGGCGGCTGTGCAGGCGCGCAAGGATGCGGAAAAAGCCAAGCAGCCCGTCCCGCCCGAGCCGGAGAAACCGGTGAAGGACAGGAAGTTCATCCTCGATCCCCTGCTGTAGAGCCGGCGGGATCGCTCGATCTCACCACGCTCCAACTTTCCGGAACCAACCCTCGTGAACCACTTCGACTACCGCGACGGCGTGCTCCATGCCGAGGACGTCGCCATCCCCGATATAGCAGCCGAGGTCGGCACGCCCTTCTATTGCTATTCGACGGCGACGCTGACCCGGCATTTCCGCGTTTTCAGCCAAGCCTTCGCCGGCCTCGACGCGCTGGTCTGCTATGCCATGAAGGCGAACTCCAATCAGGCCGTGCTGAGGACGCTTGCCAGGCTGGGCGCGGGCGCCGACGTGGTCTCCGAGGGCGAATTGCGCCGCGCCCTTGCCGCGGGCATCCCGGCCAGCAAGATCCTGTTTTCCGGCGTCGGCAAGACCGCGCGCGAAATGGATTTCGCGCTCTCCGCCGGCATTCTTTGCTTCAACGTCGAATCCGAACCTGAACTCGAACTGCTATCGGCGCGCGCCGTGGCGCTCGGCAAGGTGGCGCCCATTTCGCTGCGCATCAATCCGGATGTCGATGCCAGGACGCACAAGAAGATCTCGACCGGCAAGGCCGAGAACAAGTTCGGCATCCCGTGGCAGCGCGCGCGGCAGGTCTATGCCCGCGCAGCCGAATTGTCTGGCATCAAGGTGACCGGCATCGACACCCATATCGGCAGCCAGATCACCGAGCTGCAGCCTTTCGACGACGCTTTCGCGCTACTGGTCGAGTTGGTCGGGACCTTACGCGCCGACGGACATGCGATCGAGCATGTCGATCTCGGCGGCGGCCTCGGCATTCCCTACCGCGTCGACAACAGCCCGCCGCCTTTGCCTGACGCTTATGCCGAGATTGTCAGGAAGCACGTCACCAGGCTAGGTCTCAAGGTGATGTTCGAGCCAGGCCGCCTGATCGTCGGCAATGCCGGCATCCTGGTGTCCGAGGTCATTTATGTGAAGGAAGGCGACGCGAAGAACTTCCTTATCGTCGACGCCGCGATGAACGACCTGATCCGGCCGACGCTCTATGACGCCTTCCACGACATCCGGCCTGTGGTGCAGCCGCCCGCCTCGACGCCGCGCATGAAGGTCGACATCGTCGGCCAGGTCTGCGAGACCGGCGACTTCCTCGGCCACGACCGCGACCTGCCGAGGCTGAAGGCCGGCGACCTGATCGCCGTCTCAACCGCCGGCGCCTATGGCGCGGTGCAGGCAGGCACCTACAACACCAGGCTCCTGGTGCCGGAAGTGCTGGTCGACGGCGACCGCTTCCATGTCGTGCGGCCGCGCCAGACCTATGAAGATCTGATCGGGCTGGATTCGGTTCCCGACTGGCTGAAGTAGCAGAGCGGCGACGCCTTAAGGAGCAAGCCATGCTGGAGAAAAAGACGATCACGCGCGAACGCATCGCCACCGTGGAGCCGCGCATCCGCCCATATATCCGCCATACGCCGGTCATGCGCGTCGACATGGCGGATTTCGGCCGTCCCGCCTTTCCGGTCGACCTGAAACTTGAATCCCTGCAGCATTCCGGTTCCTTCAAGGTGCGCGGCGCTTTCACCAACCTGCTCGAACGCCAGGTGCCCGAGGCCGGTGTAGTGGCCGCGTCCGGCGGCAACCACGGTGCGGCCGTCGCCTACGCCGCCATGAAGCTCGGGCACAAGGCCACGATCTTCGTGCCCGAGGTCAGCCCTCCTGCCAAGCTCGCGCGCATCCGTAGCTACGGCGCGGACCTGGTCGTCGGCGGCGCGCGCTATGCCGAGGCCCTGGCCGCCAGCGAGGACTTCGCGGCCCGGACCGGCGCCCTGCAGATCCACGCCTTCAACCAGGAGGAAACGCTGCTCGGCCAGGGCACGCTCGGCCTGGAGATCGAGGCCGACCTGCCCGAGATCGACACGCTGCTGGTGGCCGTTGGAGGCGGCGGCCTGATCGGCGGCATCGCAGCGTGGTTTTCGGGGCGCATCCGCATCGTCGCCATCGAACCCGAGGGCGCGCCGACGCTTTATCGCGCTTTGGAGGCCGGAGAGCCGGTCGATGCGCCGGCCGAAGGCATTGCCGCCGATTCGCTGGCGCCGAAGCGCGTCGGCGAAATGATGTTTCCGATCGCCGAAGCCTTCGTCGAGCGCTCTCTCCTGGTCAGCGATGACGACATCATAGCTGCGCAGAAGGCGCTGTGGGACCGTGTGCGAATCATCGCCGAGCCGGGTGGCGCCGCGGCCTTCGCCGCCATGCTTTCCGGGCGTTATGTGCCGGCGGCGGGAGAGCGCGTGGCGGTCCTGGTCTGCGGTTCCAACACGAATCCCGCCATTTTCTGATCATAACCGGCAAAACCGCTTCACGTTTTTGGAACCCGCCTCGCCTTCGCCGTGTTTGGTGATATCCTTCTGGTGATGACGTCCGGGCTGTTATGCCCGGGCAGGAAGGGCCGATGACGGAACGACCCATTTCCAGCGGCGAACGCGGCCTGGCCTTGCGCCTGGCGCTTAGCCGGTTGGCGACGCGGGCCTCGATGGTCTTCGAGCGCGGCTGGCCGCTCGTGCTGCCGCTGTTGATCGTCATCAGCCTATTTCTCAGCTTTTCCTGGTTCGGCCTGTTCCCGCGTCTGCCCGACCCGGCGCGCATCGGCCTCCTGGTCCTGTTCGCGCTAGCAGCGGTCGCGGCGCTCTATCCGCTGCGTTTCTTCCGCATGCCCTCTGCCGCCGAGATCGACAGGCGCATCGAGGCGGCAAACCAGTTGCTGCACAGCCCGGTGCAGGTGCAGACCGATCGTCCCAGCGGCGCCGAGAGCATCTTCTCGCAGGCGTTGTGGCGCGAGCACCAGAAGCGGATGGCCGAGCAGTTGTCGAGCCTCGGCGCCGACCGGCCGCGCAGCCGCGTGCCGGACTACGACCGCTGGGGCCTGCGCGCCGTGGCGGGGCTGCTGTTCGTCACCGCTTTGGCCTTCTCATTCGGGCCCTTCGGCGGCAGGGTCAGCGACGCCTTCGTTGCCCGCGCCGCCCGCGATACCGTGCCGCCGCGCATCGACGCCTGGGTGACGCCGCCCGCCTATACCGGCAAGGCGCCGCTGTTCCTGACCGCCGACGCCAACCAGGCGGTCCAGACCTTCTCGGTGCCGCAAGGCAGCGACGTTTCGCTGCGCGTCACCGGCGGTTCCGGAGAGGAGACGCTGAGCTACGCCGATCAAGGCGGCAATGCGCGCGCCATCGAGCCCGCGGCGCCCAAAGGCCCCGCGCCTGCCAGCCAGGCCGCGCCCAAAGTGCGCCAGTTCTCCGGCAAACTGGATTCGAATGGCACGCTGACGCTGAAATCCGCCGAAAGTGATCTTGGCCACTGGGCCTTTGCCGTCATTCCCGACAAGCCGCCGGCGATCCGCTTCGTCGGCGAGCCGAAGCGCGCCGTCAACGGCTCCATGGAGCTGAACTACGAGATCGATGACGATTACGGCGCCGCCTCGGCCAAGGCCGTTTTCGAGCTGTCGGACGCGCCGGCAGCCAATGCGCATCCGCTCTACGGCCCGCCGGACCTGCCGTTGACCCTGCCGCGCCGCGGCGGCAAGACGAACGCTGCCAAGACGACCAAGGACCTGACCGAGCATGTCTGGGCCGGCAGCGGCATCAAGCTGACGCTGAGCGTCACCGACGATGCCGGCCACACCGCGACCAGCGAAACCAAGACGCTTGTCATGCCCGAGCGGCCCTTCGCCAACCCGCTGGCCCGTGCGTTGATCGAGCAGCGCCGGCTGCTGGCGCTTGATACCAACGCCAAGCCGCGCGTTCTCGACCTGATGGACGCGATCACGCTGCGGCCCGAGGACACGTTCGACAACATGTCGAACTATCTCGCCATCATGAGCGCCAGGAGTCGGCTGAAGCTCTCCGAGAGCGACGACCAGCTGCGCAACGTCGTCTCCTATCTCTGGGAGATCGCGCTCGGCATCGAGGAGGGCAATCTGTCTGCCGCCGAGCGGCGGCTGCGTCAGGCGCAGCAGGCGTTGCAGGACGCCATCAAGAATGGCGCCAGCGATCAGGAGATCGAGAAGGCGATGAAGGAACTGCGGGAGGCGATGAACCAGTTCCTGCAGGAATTCGCCCAGCGTGCGCAGCAGAACCCGAACGCGCCGCAGATGCAGCAGAACGGCCGGGAGCTGCGCCAGAGCGATATCGACCGTATGATGGACCAGATCGAGAACCTGGCCAAGTCGGGCGATCGCGACAAGGCCCAGCAGCTTCTCTCCGAGCTGCAGGACATGATGAACAACCTTCAGGCCGGCCGCCAACAGCCGGGTGGTGAGCAGGACAGCGAGCTTCGCCAGCAGATGGACAAGCTCGGCGACATCATGCGTCGCCAGCAGGAGATGATGAACGACACCTTCCGCCTGGACCAGATGCAGCGCGGCCAGCGTGGCGAAGGCGGCGAGCAGCAGCAGCTTGGCGAGGATGGCGAACAGGGCCAGCCCAATGACCAGCAGCGGCCGGGTCCCGGCCAAGACCGCGATCCGCTGGCACGACCGAAAATGTCGCCGAAGGATTTCGCCGATGCATTGAAGCAGTTGCAGGAAGGCCAAGGCCAGTTGCAGAGCGAGCTCAACCAGCTGAAGAAAGGCCTCGAAGGCATGGGCATGGAGCCCAATGAGGGTTTTGGCGAGGCCGGCAAGTCGATGGGCAATGCCGAGCAATCGCTCGGCCAGGGCGATGGCGACCAGGCCGTTGGCCACCAGGGCCGCGCGCTGGAAGCGCTGCGCCGCGGCGCCAAGGACATGATGAAGCAGATGCAGGCCATGCAGGGCGACCAGGGCGGCAGCGAGCAGGGTGGGCGCCAGCAGGGCGCCGACCGCGATCCGCTCGGTCGGCCCCGCGCCACCAACGGCCCGGATGACGGCACCTCGGTCAAGGTTCCCGACGAGATCGACGTCCAGCGCGCGCGCCAGATTCTCGACGCCATTCGCAAGCGGCTCGGCAACGCGCTGAGCCCCGACATCGAGCGCAGCTATCTCGAACGGCTTCTGGAGCTGAAGTAAGCTCACCCGCCTACTTCATTCAGGATGCCGTGCCTATGCCGAAGCTTGGAACCGTCACCCCGATCCTGCGCATGTTCGACATCGCCAAGGCGCGGGAATTCTATCTCGACTTCCTCGGCTTCGCGGTGCGCTTCGAACATCGCTTCGACGACGACGCGCCGCTCTACATGGCCATCGCCCGCGACGGTTGCGAATTGCATCTGAGCGAACATCACGGCGACGGCTCGCCTGGGGCCCATATCCGCATCGAGGCGGTCGACATCGCCGGCCTGCATCGCGAGCTGACGGCCAGGAAATATCGCTTCAACAGGCCCGGCCTGGAGACGACGCCATGGCGGACCAAGGAGGTCACGGTGATCGATCCCTTCGGCAACCACCTGACTTTCTTCGAGAACAACTGAACACGGTCGATTGTCGTTCGGGCCGGCTGCCGTATCGCGCCGAGGATCGCCTGATGAAGCGATGCGCCTGGCTCGCGCACATCGAAAGCCCCCCGGGATTAAAGCCCGGCCGTCGCGCCCATCTGCCGGGTCAGCATGAACGCCTCGCGGATCGCGTTCTCCATGCCGTCGATCGCCTCGCCGGTCGCGAGCGGATTGCGGTGCAGGACGACGTTTGAGGAATCGATGTCGCCGAAGCCGTCGGCCGCAGTCAGTTCCCGGCAATCGGGCGGGATGTTGCTGCGCGAGATCGGCGCGATCGCCAGACCCGAGGTGACGGCAAGCGTCAGCCCGCCATTGGTGTCGCTGGTATAGGCGACGCGGTAGTCGAGGCCGCGCTGCTGCAGCGACTTGATGGCGAAGTCGCGGCACCAGCCGTTGCGGCTGTAAAGCGCGATCGGCACCGGCCGTTCCTCATGCATGCGGTGCAGCGTGGAGGTCACCCAGACCGTCGGGTCGTGCATCAGCACCTCGCCGCCGGAAGAGCCCTCCCATTCGAACACCACGGCGAGATCGAGCTCGCCGGCCGCGAGCGCCCTCACCTGCGAATCCGAATGCGCGTAGCGCACCGTGACCTCGACGCGCGGATGGCGCTTGGCGAATTCGCCCAGCGCCCGCGACAGGATCGAGCGGCCATATTCGGCCGGGATGCCGATGCGCACCAGCCCGCCAAGCGGCGGCGCCACCAACGAGGCAGCCGTCTCGTCGAGCAGCGAGACGATCCGGCGCGCATTGGCGATCAACTCGCCGCCGCGGCGCGTCAGCGCCACGCCGCGCGAGCCGCGCTCGAACAGATTGTCGCCGACCATGTCCTCCAGCTTCTTCATCTGCATGGAAACGGCCGATTGCGTCCGCCCGGCTTTCTCCGCCGCGCGCGTGAAATTGCCGGTTTCGGCCACCGCCACGAAGGTGCGCAGGAGGTCGCTGTCGAGGACTGGTCTCATCGAAATCGCCATAAGCAAATCTGATTGCTGGCATCATTCCAATTCGTTTGCAACATGTCAAACGCCGCAGGATAGTTTCCATGCCCATTGGATGTGCGGTCGCGAGTCGGCCGCGGACCAATCGAAGAGTCCTCACTCGTGCCCGCTGCCTGAAAACGGTAGCGGGTTCTTTTTGCTGCTAGATTACGGCTCGCGGGGGGCCGAAACTGATGCGGAACCGGTTGGTGCTTGGCATTCTGAGCCTTTGCCTTGGCGTGCTGGTCTTTTCCTTGCAGGATCCGCTGGTGAAGGCGGTGTCGGGCGGCTATCCAGTGACCGAGGTGATGGCTATCCGCGCCATTGTCGCGCTGCCGATCCTGATCGTCATCGTCCACGCCGATGTCGGCCTGAAGGCGGTGCTGTCCAAGCGCTTCGGCCTGCTGACGCTGCGCGCCTTCGTCCAGTTCTCATCCTATACGGTCTATTATCTCGCGATCGCGGCCTTGCCCCTGGCCGACGCGGTGGCGCTCTATTTCATGGCGCCGCTGTTCATCATGGCGATGGCCGGACCTTATCTCGGCGAGCGGGTCTCGTGGAAGACGCTGGCGACGGTGCTGATCGGCCTTGTCGGCGTGCTGGTGATGGTGCGTCCGGGCGCCGGCGTGTTCGACTGGGCGGCGCTGCTGTCGCTGGGCTCGGCCTTTCTCTACGGCTTTTCGCAGTTGATGGCGCGCCGCATCGGCGACACCGAATCATCAACGGTGATGGCCTTCTACCAGAACGGCGCCTATCTCAGCGGCGCCGTAGCGGTCGCGACCGTCTTCCATCTCGCCGGCATCACCCATGCGGCGCATCCGAGCGTCGAATTCCTGGTGCGGCCATGGGTGTGGCCGACGATGCCGGATTTCCTGAAGATGGCCGCCTGCGGCTTCGTCGCTTCCGCCGGCATGATCCTGCTGTCGCAGGCCTACCGGATGGCACCGGCCAACCGCGTCGCCACCTTCGAATATACCGGCATCCTGTGGTCGCCGCTGTGGGGTTTTCTGTTCTTCGCAGAAGTGCCGCGCGAGACGACCGCGCTCGGCGCGGCGCTGATCATCGGCGCCGGCCTGCTTGCGCTGAACGGCGAGCGCCGGCGAAGCGCAGCACCCACGGCCGGTGCGGTCTCAAGCGAAGCAGCTTAACGCCTTGCCGACGCGGGCGCGGATCTCGGCAAGCGTGAACGGCTTCTGCACGACGTCTAGGATGATGCCGTTGAGCTCCTCGGCGCGCTCGCGCTGGTCGGCATAGCCGGTCATCAGCATGATCCGCAGCGTCGGGAACTCTCTTGCGGCGGCGGTCGCCATCTCGATTCCGTCCATCTCCGGCATGCGGATGTCGGACACCACCAGATCGTAGCCGCCGCGGGCCTGCCGGATCGTGTCCAGCCCTTGCGACCCATCGGTGGCGACGGTGACATCATGGCCGTCGCGCTCCAGCGCGCGGGCAGCGAGGGTACGGACGGATTCATCGTCCTCGACGATCAGAAGCTTTGCCATGCCGAGATAGATGCCGCCGAAACGTTGACGTTTTCTGAAAATTCTAACGATCGGCGGCTTTTCGAGGCGACCCGGGCGCCTCTTCAGGCGTCGCCCTTCACCACCCCGACAAACGGCAGTTCGCGAAACGCGTGGGCGACGTCCATGCCATAGCCGACCACGAAATAGTCCGGGCAGTCGAAGCCGACATAATCGGCGTTGAGCGCGGTCTGACGGCGCATGCGCTTGTCGAGCAGCACCGCGATGGCGCAGCTCTTGGCACCGCGCGACAGCATCAGGTCGCGGGTGTAGGAAAGCGTCTTGCCGGATTCCAGTATGTCGTCGATCAACAGCACGTCGCGGCCGGCGACCTCGTTGTCGATGTCGCGCAGCACCCTGACCTCGCCGCTCGTGGTGCCGGCGCCGTAGCTCGAGATGAAGATGAACTCGACTTCCGGCGACAGGCCGACATCATGCATGGCGCGAATGAGATCGGCGGCGAAGACGAACGAGCCCTTGAGGATCGAGATCACCAAGAGGTCGTGATAGTCGCGCCCGGCGATTTCCTTGGCGAGCTCGAGATTGCGGCGCGCGATCGCCGACGCCGAAAACAGGACCTCGATGTCCTTGCCGCGCACAACTGGCATTCTTTCGTCCTTCAGAATCACCTGGGATGCCAGGCGCTAGGTGTGTCGAGATTCAGGTCAGGTCGAGGCGAGAACGATGACTTCCGAGAACCGGAGCGGAGCGTACTTGAAGTACGTGAGCACCGGAAGCGCGGGAAGCCGTCGTTCGCAGGCCGGCCTCACCTGAATTTCGGCATACCTAGCCGGCGAAGATTACTGAGACAGTCCTGACGCCGTTTCTAGGCACATCGAGCCGGCTGGAAAAGCCGAATCTTTCGCCGGGCGCCAGTGCGCGATTGGATGTCCCCAGCCTGTAGCGGATGATATTGCTGTCATTGTCGGTGACGCGGATTTCGAGCGGCGGCAATGCTTGCGATGTCACACCGTCATTGGCTGCCTCGCCATCGACGAACAACACCGGTTTCAGGCCCGACGCATCGATGCGCGACGTCACGCCGGAAATGGTGAGCGCGCTCGCCGGCCCAGCGGTCACCCAGAACGGACTGTGCCGAACCAGCGCATGACCGCCCGAAACCCAGAACGAGGCGAGAGCTATGCCGACGCCGGCGATCCAGAACATCGGGCCGCCCCTTGAGGGCTGCGACGGCACGGGTTCCGGCCTGCGCAACATGCCCATGCCTTCGATCGACGGCGTCGGCGGAATCTGCGGCTGGGCCGGCGACCGCTCCGGATACGCGGCAAAACGCGGCAGCACCACATAGTCGGCATCGACGATGTCGGCCGCATTGGACATGGCGCGCTCCGGTGCGGCATGTGTTGCCGGGCCGGTCATGATTTCGCCGGAAACGGGGCGCGCGGTTCTATTCTCAGCCATTGCGGCACCAGTGCAGTCTTCGTTTCTTTTGCGTAAACCGAATTGGTTAACGCTTCTGCACCGGAATGGCCTTGACGAGTGCCGATCGTTGAAAAATTAACCGCCGGTTAACCATGCCGGCCGATGGTCTGTTAAAGTAGATTGTGGCGCGTCGCCGCCGAAAGTTTCAGGTCGCCGAACGTGATCCGCTTCGAAAATGTCGGCCTCCGCTATGGCATGGGTCCGGAGATTCTCCGCGATATCTCCCTGCACATTCCGGAGCGCTCCTTTCAGTTCCTGAGCGGCCCCTCGGGCGCCGGCAAGACGACCTTGCTGCGCCTTTTGTTCATGTCGCTGAAGCCGACGCGCGGCCTGATCACCATCTTCGGCAAGGACCGGTCGCGCATCTCGCGCAGCGAATTGCCGCTGCTGCGCCGCCGCATTGGCGTGGTATTCCAGGATTTCCGCCTGCTAGACCATATGACGACCTACGAGAATGTCGCGCTGCCCTTGCGCGTGCGCGGGCGCGAGGAGGCGAGCTACCGCACCGACGTCACCGAGCTACTGAAATGGGTCGGCCTCGGCGACCGCATGCATGTGCTGCCGCCGGTGCTGTCGGGCGGCGAGAAGCAGCGCGCCGCGATCGCGCGCGCCTTGATCGAACAGCCGGAGATCCTTTTGGCCGACGAGCCCACAGGCAATGTCGATCCGCCGCTGGCGCGCCGGCTGCTGAGACTCTTCATCGAGCTCAACCGGCTGGGCACCGCGGTAGTCATCGCCACCCACGACCTCGGCCTGATGGAGCAGGTCGATGCGCGCCGCATGATTCTGGCCGGTGGAAGGTTGGACGTCTATGACTGACTTTCCGGCCGATCACCTCCAGGATGAAGCCGCCGAGGCGCCGGTGACGGTCCGGCGCGTCCAGCGCAAGACGGCACCGATCGTGCCGGCGCAGAACATCGCCGGGCGGGCGCTGGTGCTGGTCATCGCCATCATGACCTTCCTGTCCTGCCTCACTTTCGGCGCGGTGACGCTGGTGCGCGACACCGCCTCGGTCTGGGAGAACCAGATCTCGCGCGAGGCGACGATCCAGATCAAGCCGGCCGACGGCCTCGACATGGAGGCGGCGCTTGCGCAGGCCTCGCAGATCGCCAGCGAATTCCCGGGCGTCAAGGGCACCAAGATCATCGACCGCGACGCCACCGCGCGCCTTTTGGAACCATGGCTGGGCAGCGGCCTCAACATCGACGAGCTGCCGGTGCCGCGCCTCATCATCGTCACCATCGACGAGGCCAGCCCGCCCGACTTTGCCGCCATGCGCGCGGCCATCACGCCCAAGATCCCGAGCGCCGCGCTCGATGACCACCGCACCTGGGTCGACCGTCTCGTCGCCATGGCGCACACGACGGTGACGATCGGCATCGCCGTTCTGGCGCTTATGCTCTCGGCGACGGTGCTGACGGTGGTGTTCGCCACGCGCGGCGCCATGGCCGGCAATGGCCACATCATTGAGGTGCTGCATTTCGTCGGCGCCGAGGCGCGCTTCATCGCGCGCGAGTTCCGCTGGCATTTCCTGGTCACGGGCATGAAGGGCGCGGCCGCCGGCGGTGCGCTCGCGATCGTCGTCTTCATCGTCTTTTCCTGGTGGTCGTCGCGCAACATGGCGACGCCCGAGGCCGACCAAGCGACCGCCTTATTCGGCAATTTCGCCATTGGCTCCGCCGGCTATTTCGGCGTCGGCCTGATGGTGCTTGTGATCGGCGCGCTGACCGCGGCCACCTCGCACGCGACCGTCGTCGCCTATCTCAGCGACATCGACGTTCGCCAGCCGGACGCGGGTTGATCCATGAGCTCCAGCCGAAAGCCCGTGCATGGCGTTGCATACAAACAAGGCAACGATCACGGCTTGGGCAGATGCCGTAACGCAAAGTGCGCCGCCTCACCTATCAAAGGCCGCATTTCGGAGTTAACCATTAGCAGCTTTCAGGATTAACCTGGGGATGATGGAAGCGCGGGAGCAGATCGAGACGGCTGGACGGATGCCGGCAAGGCGTGCGCGCGCCGCCGCCCCCGCTGGGTTTGGTCGTCTGCGGCTCGCGTTGCGTGTTTGCGGTTTCGTCGCTCTCGCCGCGCTGGTGCTTTTTGCGGGCGGCTTCGGCTGGTTCGCCGACAAGGTCAGCCACATGACGACCCCGCTCGATCCGGCGAGGGCGGATGCCATAATCGTGCTGACCGGCGGGCAGTCGCGGCTCGACGCCGCCATGGACCTGCTGGCGTCCGGCAAGGGCGAACGGCTGCTGATCAGCGGCGTCCATCCGTCGGCCACCAAACGCCAGCTGCAGGCGGCGATGGGCGGCGACAAGCGGCTCTTCTCCTGCTGTGTCGACATCGACCGTGCCGCGCTCGACACCATCGGCAATGCCGAGGAAAGCGCCAAATGGGTGGAAAACCACGCCTATGGCAGCATCATCATCGTCACCAACAATTACCACATGCCGCGCAGCCTGCTCGAGATGGGCCGGCTGCTGCATGGCGCGCGCCTCGAACCCTATCCGGTGGTCAACACCAATCTCGGCAATGGCGGCTGGCTGACCAAGCCGGAAGCGCTGCGCGTGCTGCTGACCGAATACAGCAAATATGTGCTGTCGCTGGCGCGCGGCTTCCTGCCGCTTCGCACGACGTCCGAAGGCATGACGCTTGCGGAAGCATCGACCGCGGTGAAGAACTAGACCTTAGCCTCCAAATTATCTCGCAAGCGGGCAATCTCCTGCTCTAGGCCGGCGATACGCCGATCGCGCTCGGCAAGCGCCGCCGCGACATCCGCCACCTCGAAACGCTGCGGTATGTGCTGCGCACAATTGGCATCCCACGCCGTGACCGTGAACAGGATCGCCTGCTCCGGCTTCGCCTTGTAGCCCGCAGGCATCAGCTTCGCCGTCAGATCCGGGTCGTTTTCGACGACCCGCGCCCTGCCCCAGACCTTGATGCGCTGCCGCAGCATATAGTCGATCAGGAACAGGAAGGCCTGGTCGTTATCCTGCAGGTTGCCCTGGGTGATGAACTGCCGGTTTCCGGAGAAATCGGCAAAGCCGATCGTGTGCTCATCCAGCACCTTGAGGAAGCCCGCCGGCCCGCCGCGATGCTGGATATAGGGCTGTCCCTGGTCATTGGCCGTCGCCAGGAACACGCTGGTCTGCGCCTCGATGAAGGCGGCGAGGTCTGGCGTGATCGTCGCTCGCCAGCCGCCGCGCTGCTCGACGCGCGCGTAGGAATCACGCGAGCCCTTGCGCGACTGGATGGCCTTGACGGTCGGCGTGAAGGCAACATCGCTGGTGATTTCGTTCATGCCGGCGCTCCTTGGACAGGATCGGGTATTAGATAGCCCCTTCCGAAAATCGGATGGTAGATGGCATATCTGCAACCTATCTTTCCATATTACGGAAGAATAATGGATCGCCTCGACGCCATGTCCCTGTTCGTCGCCACGGTGGAGGCCGGCAGCCTTTCCGCGGCGGCAAAACGCGCCGGTGTGCCGCTGGCGACCGTCAGCAGAAAACTCTCCGAGCTGGAGAAGCACCTGGGGACGCGCCTGCTCAACCGCTCGACGCGGCGCCTGGCGCTGACCGATGCCGGTCAATCCTATCTCGCCGCCTGCCGCCGCATTCTCGATGAGGTGAATGAGGCCGAGCGTACCGCTGCGGGCGAATATTCAAGCCCTACCGGCGAGTTGGTCATCACGGCACCGGTCGTCTTCGGCCGCCTGCATGTGCTGCCCGTGATCACCGACTTTCTCGCCGTCTATCCGCAGGTGGACGTCCGACTGACCTTGTCGGACCGGATCACCCAACTGGTCGAGGAGCATATCGATTTGGCCCTGCGCATCGGCGAGCTGCCGGATTCGGCCATGGTCGCGATCCGCGTCGGCTCGATCCGCCGCATCGTCTGCGCAAGTCCGGCTTACCTTGCCTCGCATGGCACGCCGGAGAAACCGTCGGAGCTTGCGGGTCACAACTGCGTCACCTTCGAGGGCCTTGCCGCACCCGCGACATGGAGCTTCGGAGCGGGCAAGGCGGAAACCACGGTCCCGGTCCGCTCGCGCCTGCAAGTCAACACCGCGGAGGCAGCGATCGATGCCGCCATCGCCGGGCTTGGCCTGACGAAAGTGCTCTCCTACCAGGCGGATGCCGGCGTACGCGCCGGTGCGCTGCGGGTGGTGCTGGAGCCATTCGAGCCGCCGCCCTGGCCGGTAAGCCTCGTCCATGCCGGCCAGGGCCGGCTGCCGATGAAATTGCGCGCGTTCCTCGATTTTGCAGCGCCGCGCCTCAAGGAGCGGCTGGCGCGGTCATTGTAAGCGATTCCAGGAAAAGTGCATCGCGGTTTTCCGTCCGGAATTGCGGCAAAGCAAGAGTGGCCGGCATTTCGACCATGGCGGCGTTTCCTTTTTGCCGCCGCTTGGTGTAACCAACGCACACTTCCTCACGGGCCCGTTGCATGCTCATCATCCGCTCGCTGGCGTTCAACCTCGTTTTCTATCTCAGCCTGATCGTCCAGATGATCTTCTGGACGCCTTTCTATTTCCTGTCGCCGCGCCACCGCGCCTGGTTCGTGCCGAAATTCTGGTCGCGGACTTCGATGTGGCTCTATGACAAGATCGCCGCGACCAAGAGCGAGATCACGGGTGTCGAGAACCTGCCCGAAGGGTCCTTCATCCTGGCGCCGAAGCACCAGTCCTTCTGGGACGCGATCGCCTTCTTCCCCTATCTCGACGACGCGCTCTACATCCTGAAACGCGAGCTGACCTGGATCCCCTTCTTCGGCTGGTACATCATGAAGATGCGCATGATACCGGTCGACCGCGGCAGTCGCTCGAAAGCGTTGAAGGCGGTCGTCGTCGCGACCAGGCAGGAGATGGACCGCAATCCGCGCCAACTGATCATCTATCCCGAAGGTACGCGCCGCCCGCCGGGCGCCGAGCCCTCCTACAAATACGGCATCGTCGAGATCTACACCCAGCTGGGCGTGCCCGTGGTGCCGGTCGCCCATGTGGCCGGCCTCTATTGGCCGCGCCGCAAGTTCCTGCGCTATCCGGGCACCATCAAGGCCCGCTTCCTGCCGCCGATTCCGCCAGGGCTCGGCAAGGAGGAATTCATGCAGCGGTTGATCGGCGAGACGGAAGCCGCCTGCGACCAGATGCTTGTCGAGGCCGCGCAGGCGCCGAACCCGCCGCCCATGCCGCCGACGGCGGTGAAGCGGCTGGCGGAGCTCGGCGTAACGGCCAGGACCTGATCCGCTACCGCAGCACCGCCAGCAAGGTCGTCAGCACCAGCGTCGCGGCAAACACCAGGTTGATGATCCGCGAGGCCAGCGGATGGCGCAGGAAGCGCGCGAAAGCCGTTCCTGCGAGCAGCCACACGACGTGGATGGCGACGATCATGGCGGCAAGCACCAGTAGCCTGGTGGAAACGCCCAGCGCATCGGCCTGCGGGGCTGCGCCGGCGAACACGGCGCCGATCGCCACATAGGCCTTCGGGTTGGCGACGGCGAGCGCGAAGCCGCCGAGAAAATCGGGCTTCATCGCCGTGCTCCCGCGCTCGGCCAATGGCGGCGCGGTCGCTATTTTGAAAGCGAGATAAAGGATGTATGCGGCCGACAGGATCGCCAGCACCGGCGCCACTCCCGGCACCGAGGCCAATATGCCGAAAATCCCGGCCGCCACCGCCAGAAGCACGGCGATCGTGCCGAGCACCACGCCGCACGTGTAATCCAGTGAAGGACGCAGGCCGAAAGCCGCGCCGACGGCGGTCACGCTGATCGTCGCCGGGCCCGGGCTGCCCATGACGACCGTCGCCGCCACGACAAGCGCCAGCACTTGCTGCCAGGTTTGTGCATCGCCCAGACCACTGCCAGCCATGCCGAACCCTCCTCCTGCCGCGATGCGACAGGATTTAGGAGGGACCGTCATGGCCGTCTTGGATGATCGTGCGAGTATCGACTGGCCAAGGCGTGTTGAGATTCGGGTCAGGCCGAGTCGAGAATAGTGGTTTCCGAGAACCGGAGCGGAGCGTACGTAAAGTACGTGAGCACCGGAAGCGCGGAAACTGCCATTTGCAGGCCGGCCTCACCCGAAGATCAACACGCCTTACGAGCTGGCCCGGTCCAGCGCCGCCACATCCTCGGCTGAAAGCTTGAGCGATGCGGCGCGGATCAGGCTGTCCATCTGCGCCGGCGTGGTGGCGCTGGCGATCGGGGCGGTGATGCCCGGCCGCGCGATGATCCAGGCCAGCGCCACCTCCGCCTGCTTGGCCGAATGGCGTTCGGCCACGGCATCGAGCGCGGCAAGGATGCGCATGCCGCGTTCGTTGAGGTAGCCGGCCACGCCCTCGCCGCGCGCGCTTTGCCCGAGATCGGCCTTGCTGCGGTATTTGCCGCTCAAGAATCCCTTGGCCAGGCTGAAATAGGTGATGACGCCGATATCCTCGGCCTTGCAGAGATCGAGCAGCGGTCCGTCGAGCGACGAGCGATCGTACAAATTGTATTCAGGCTGCAGGACCTCATAGCGCGGCAGGCTGCGCAGGCTGGCCACGTCGAGCGCCGCGCGCAACTGCCCGGCGTCGAGGTTGGAGCAGCCGGGATAGCGGATTTTGCCCTTTTCGAGCAGCCGCTGGTAGGCGCCGAGCGTCTCCTCATAAGGCGTGGTCGGGTCCGGCCAATGCGACAGATAAAGGTCGATGACATCGACCTGCAGCCGTTTGAGCGATGCCTCGACCGCCTTTTCGATATAGGCGGCGGAGAGGTCGCGCTTGCCCTGGCCCATATCCGAGCCGACCTTGGTGATGATGACCACCTTGTCGCGGTTGCCACGACTCTTCATCCAATTGCCGATGATGGTTTCCGACTCGCCGCCCTTGTTGCCGGGAACCCAGCGCGAATAGGCATCGGCCGTATCGATGGCGTTCAGGCCCGCCCCGACGAACCGGTCGAGCAGATCGAAGGAGGTCTTCTCGTCGGCAGTCCAGCCGAAGACGTTGCCGCCCAGGATCAGCGGCGCGATGGAAAGGTCGGTGCGACCGAGACGACGTTTCTGCAAGACTGATCTCCGTGATGCTGGAACGGGCCTGACGCCCAGGGATGGGATGTCGCTAAGCTAGGTCGTGGCCGGCCGAGGTCAAAGGCATGGCTTTGCTTTTTGATCGGACCAGAGCAATTCCAGCAAAAGTGCTTCGCGGTTTTGCGTCCGGGATTGCGCAAACAAAAAGCACTTCACGAAGACGAGACCTGGCGGCCCACCTCTTCCAGCCAGTGATCGCGGATGCCGAGCGCCTCGAGATGCTCGAGCGTGCTCAGCACATAATCCTCATTCCGGCCCGACTGGCCGACCGCGCCGCGAACGATCCTTGCCGCGTGATCGGCATCGAGCGCGCCGGCATATTGTTCATGCTGCCGGTCGACGATGTAGGCGACCGCCTCGACCGAAACGCCCTCTCCTTTCCCGTTCCTGCCCAGTTGGACATCGAGCATGCGTTCGAGATAGACGCTGGTCACCAGCTCTCGCTCGCGCAGGTAGGAAAGCGCCTCGTCGCGTAGATTGCCGGGGACGCGGTAGGCGAGGCCGATGCAGGAGCCGCCCCGGTCGAGGCCGAGCACCAGACCCGGCCGTGCGCGCGTGCCGCGATGCACGAAGGAATAGACGCACAGCGAGCGGCGGTAGCCGTAAAGCCGGGCGCGGCGCGTCTCGACGTGGGCGAATCCGGGCCGCCAGATCAGCGACCCATAGCCAAAAACCCAAAAATCGCCCATATCGCCAAGCCTGATTGCATTCGAGTGAACGACACCGCACCGAAGAGTGCTTCTTCTGTCCCCGCTTGTTTGCGTGAAGCAAACGCCTCCACGCCGGGGTTAATGAGAGCCGCAGCATGACGTCAAGTGACGAGCGATCGCCCAAACCCCGCCGCCGGCTGTTCTGGCTTGCGGCGTTCATCGTCGTGCTGTTCGCCATCTACAGCGGCGGCTGGTTCTATCTCGCCGAAAGGCTCAAGACCGAGGCCGACCAGGCGGTGGCGCTGCTGGGCAGCAAGGGCATCGCCGCCGGCTGCGCCAACCTCACCGTCAGCGGTTATCCGATGAGCTTCACGGTCTCCTGCGACAACATCGCGTATGAGGACGACGCCCGGAAGGTCGCGGCCTCCACCGGGAGCTTCAACGCCGTCGCCGCGATCACCGGCCCGTTGTCGCCGATCGCCGACCTGCGCGGGCCGCTGCGCACGATGGCGCCCGGTATGCCGCCGCTGTGGATCGACTGGGACCAGCTGCAGGCCAATGTCAAAGTATGGTGGCCGCTGCCGCGCAGTGTCTCGCTGCAGGCCGAAGGCCTGAACGGTCAGACCGACCCGCAGGACGACACGGATCCGATGCAGCTGTTCAGCGCCGGCAAGGCGGCCGGGCAATTGCAGCCGGCCGGCCAGGACATCAACTATGTCGCTAGCTTCGGCGATCTGGAGATCAACGCGGATGCTATCGACGGACGCGTGCTGCCGGCGCTGGACGGCAGCGGCGACGTGACGCTGAAGAACGGAGTGGCGTTGATCGCGGCCCCCCCGAAAAGCCTGCGCGGCCAGTCGATCGAGATCGCCGGGCTCGACCTGTCGTCGGGCACGGCGCGCATCACCGTGTCAGGACCGGTCTCCGTCGACGCGGAAGGTCTGGTCGATGCAAGCCTGATGATCAAGCTCAAGGATCCCAAGGCGGTGGCAGCCATCCTCGCCGGCGCCGTTCCCGAGCATAAAAGCGAAATCGAGCAGGGCTTTGCTGCCATTGCCATGCTTGGCAAGGAACCGTCCTTGCCGCTGAAAATCGTCAAGGGCAAGGCCTCGCTCGGCTTCATTCCGCTCGGCAAGATCAAGCCGCTTGAATAGAGCATGGTCCCGAAAAGTGGGAACCGGTTTTCGGGTAAGATCATGCTGACTGACAATACGATGGCGAAGCCGGTCAGACTGCTCAGCGTCGGCGCCTTCACCCTCGACACCATTCTCCGAGTCGAGACGCTGCCCGCACACCAGGGCAAGTTCATCGCTAGCGACGGCGTCCAGATCGCCTCGGGCATGGCGACGAGCGCCGCCTGCGCCGCGCATCGCCTCGGCGCCGAGGTCTCGCTATGGGCAAGCGCGGGCGACGATCCGGTCGGCGACCAGCTGATCGCCGACATCAAGGCCGAAGGCATCGACTGCAGCCTTATCCGCCGGGTTCCCGGCGCGCGTTCGGCGCTGGCCGCGATCGTGGTGGATGCGCATGGCGAGCGCATCATCGTCCCCTTCTACGACAAGAAGGCGCAGGCCGATCCTGAAACGCTGCCGCTCGCCGACCTCTCCGGCTTCGACGCCATTCTGGTCGATGTCCGCTGGCCGGGCGCCGCGGCGCTCGCCTTGAGCGCGGCCAGATCGATCGGCCGTCCGGCGATCCTGGATGCCGATACAGCACCCGTCGAGGTGCTGGAGCGGCTTCTGCCGTTGGCCTCGCATATCGTCGCGTCCGAGCCTGCGGCGCGCATCGTGTGCGGCCATGCGCTCGACCCGGAAAGCGCTTGCGCCGACCTCGCCTCGCGCACCTATGCCTTTGTCGCGGTGACCGGCGGCGCCGCTGGAACCTGGTGGCACGATCGGGCAACCGGACGCGTGCGCCATGTCGAGGCGCCGAAGGTCAAGGCTGTCGACACGCTCGCCGCCGGCGACGTTTTCCACGGCGCCTTTGCCGTCGGCCTCGCCGAGGCCATGCCGATGGAAGAGGCCCTGCGCTTCGCCAGCGCCGCAGCCGCGCTCAAATGCCTGCGCTTCGGCGGCAGGCTCGGCGCCCCGGACAGGGCAGAGACGCTCGCCATGATGGCAACGCACTGGCCGCCAGCCCGAGGAGGCAAAGGGAGCTGAGATTCAGGTCAGGCCGAGTCGAAAATGGTGGCTTCCGCGAACCGGAGCGGAGCGTACTTAAGTACGTGAGCACCGGAAGCGCAGGAAGCAGGCATTCGCGGGCCGGCCTCACCTGAATATCAATTCCCTTTGGGGTGCTCCACCGCCTGCCGGCCGAAGTCCGGCACGTCGATATCCTGGCCTGCCTCGATGATCGAGCGGCGGATGGCGCGGGTGCGGGTGAAGAGGTCGAACAACTTCTCGCCGTCGCCCCAGCGGATCGCCCGCTGCAGCGAGGCCAAATCCTCCGAGAACCGCGCCAGCATCTCCAGGATCGCGTCCTTGTTGTGCAGGCACACGTCCCGCCACATGGTCGGGTCGGAGGCGGCGAGACGCGTGAAGTCGCGGAAGCCGGACGCGGAATATTTGATGACTTCGCTCTTGGTCACCGCTTCCAGATCGTCCGCCGTGCCGACGATGTTGTAGGCGATGATATGCGGCAGATGCGAAACGATGGCCAAGGTCATGTCGTGATGCTGCGGATCCATCGTGTCGATGTTGGAGCCGCACCGCCGCCAGAATTCCGAAAGCGTCTCGAGCGCGGCGGGATCGGTGCCCTGCAGCGGCGTGAAGATGCACCAGCGGTTCTCGAAGAGGTCGGCAAAGCCCGCATCGGGTCCGGACTTTTCCGTGCCCGCCAGCGGATGTCCGGGGATGAAGTGCACGCCTTCCGGCACATGCGGCTGCATCTGCGCGATGACGGAAGCCTTGGTCGAGCCGACATCGGTGAGGATGGCGCCCTTCTTCAGCGCCGGCGCGATCTCGGCCGCGACCTCGCCGGACGAGCCGACCGGGACCGAGACGATGATGAGATCGGCATCGCGCACCGCGTCTTTTGCCTCCGTCGTGTAGGAATCGCCAAGGCCCAACTCCTCGGCGCGCTTCAGCGTCGATGCGCTGCGCGTCGCGATGGCGATATGACGCGCCAAGCCTTCACGGCGGATGACGCGGGCGAGCGACGAACCGATCAGGCCGATGCCGACCAGCGCTATTTTCTCGAACATCGGTGATGCCATGGCGTTCTAGCTTTTCAGGAAGGTCTTGAGCGCATCGATGACGCCGCGGTTGGCTTCCTCGGTGCCGACGCTCATGCGTAGCGCGTTGGGGAAGCCGTAGCCGGTGACGCGGCGCAGGATATAGCCGCGCGCGCTCAGGTAATCGTCCGCAGCCGCAGCCGAATGCTTCTTGTCGTCGGGAAAATGGATCAGCACGAAATTGCCGACGCTGGGCGTGACGCGCAGGCCGAGCCCGATGAGCTCCGCGCTGAGCCATCCCAGCCATTTCTCGTTATGCGTCACGCTGCGCTCGATATGGGCACGGTCGCGGATGGAGGCGATGCCGGCCTCGATCGCCGTGGCATTGACATTGAAGGGGCCGCGAATACGGTTGATGGCATTGACGATATGCGCCGGCCCGTACATCCAGCCCACGCGCGCGCCGCCGAGGCCGAGCTTGGAGAAGGTGCGGGTCATCACCACGTTCTCCGAGCTGCCGACGAGCTCGATGCCGGCTTCATAGTCGTTGCGCCGCACATATTCGGCATAGGCCGCGTCGAGCACCAGGAGCACGTTCTTGGGCAATGCCGCGTGCAGCCGCCGCACCTCGCTGAACGGCAGGTAGGTGCCGGTCGGATTGTTCGGATTGGCAAGGAACACGATACGCGTCTTGGGCGTGACCGCGGCGAGGATCGCGTCGACATCGGCGCGCTCGTCGGTTTCCTTCACCGCCACCGGCTTGGCGCCCGCCGCTTGGATGTAGATCTTGTAGACCATGAAGGCGTGTTCGGTGAACAGGGCCTCGTCGCCAGGTGCGAGATAGGTCTGCGCCAGAAGCCCCAGGATTTCGTCCGAGCCGTTGGAGCAGATGATATTCGCCGGGTTCAGCCCATGCACCTCGGCGATCGCCTCCCGCAGCCGCCGGGCGGTCCCGTCGGGATAGACGTCGAGCTTCGCCGCCACCTCGCGCGCGGCCTCGATCGCCTTCGGCGAGGGGCCGAGCGGGTTTTCGTTCGACGACAGCTTGTAGACTTTCGTCACGCCGGCCGGCGCGGTGCTTTTTCCCGGCACATAGGCTTCGATGTCCATGATGCCCGCGCGGGGCGTCGGACGGGGCTGATCCTGCTTCATGTCACAAATCCGTCGAGAAGGCCTCAAGGCCGCAGCGGAAATACAGGCCACGGGCTGCAATGTCGAGTGCTGGCGCTTGCGCCAGCCCCTGTCGGCATGGAGGCGACCCCCGTGTCGGTAGCTAATCAAGTTGTCCGGTTTGGTAGCACATCATTTGTCCGCTTCTGTTTTGCGTCGAAGCGGTTCACGCAGCTTGCCCGGTGGGGCAGGTTTGCTGGATTGTGACGAAGTGGTGTCGGATCGGACTTTGCGGCAGCTGCAATCTGAGCCGCGCGAAGGCGACGGTATTGTCGCGGGCA
>SAJS01000022.1 GCA_004017535.1 Mesorhizobium sp. | reverse complement strand
GACGCCAACTTCTCAAAACGCTCAACCACATAAAACAAAACCCCGCCGAAATTCGACGGGGTTTGTCAGCAGTCTGAGGGCGCCTTTCGGCGCCCTGGCATTTTTCTGGAAGCCGGCCGCGGCTCAGTGCGCGACGTCGGCCCACACCCTGCGCTTGGTCATGTAGACCAGCGCGCCGAAGAGCAGCAGGAAGATCATGACGCGGAAGCCAGTCTTCTTGCGGTCCTCGAGATGCGGCTCGGCGGCAAACATTAGGAAGGCCGAGACGTCACGGGCATACTGGTCGACAGTCTGCGGCGAGCCGTCGTCATAGGTGACCTGGCCGTCCGAGAGCGGCTTCGGCATCTTCAGCGACACGCCGGACAGGAAGTACGGATTGTAGTGCGTGCCTTCCGGGATCACCATGCCGGCCGGCGGCGTCTGGTCGTAGCCGGTGAGCAGCGAATGGATATAGTCCGGGCCGCCCTGCGCATATTGGGTGAAGATGTCGAAGATGAAGCGCGGGAAGCCGCGCTCGACGCCGCGCGCCTTGGCGAGCAGCGACATGTCCGGCGGGGCGGCGCCGCCATTGGCGGAAGCCGCGGCCTGCTCGTTCGGGAACGGCGCCGGGAAGTGGTCCGACGGCTTGCCGGGACGGTCGAACATGTCGCCGGCGTCGTTCGGGCCGTCATGGATGGTGTATCCGGCGGCCAGCGTCTTGATTTGCGCTTCCGAATAACCGAGCCCTTCCAGCGTGCGGAACGCCACCAGGTTCATCGAGTGGCAGGCCGAGCAGACTTCCTTATAGACCTTGAGGCCGCGCTGCAGCTGCGCCTTGTCATAGGTACCGAACGGGCCCGCGAAGCTCCAGCTCATTTCCTTCGGCTCGTTGATCGGGAAATGCGTCGGAGCGGCCGGGTTCTGCTCTTCCGCGGCGATGGCCCCAGCACTTGACATCCAGGTGCCCGCGACCACCAGGCCGAGCAGCGCCAGCGAGGTGAGAATCTTCTTCATACCCAAATCCCCTCAGATCCTCAGCCTTTGGTTTCCGGCGCGGCGGTCGCGCCTGCCGGATGTCCGCTGCCGCCCTTGTTCTTTTCCAGCACCGCCTCGGTGATCGAATTCGGCAGCCTGCGCGGCGTCTCGATCAGGCCGAGCACCGGCATGACGATCAGGAAGAAGGCGAAATAGAACAGCGTCGCCATCTGCGCCATGAACACGTAAGCGCCTTCCGCCGGCTGCGAGCCCAGCCATCCAAGCAGGATGGCGTCGGCGACGAACAGCCAGAAGAACAGCTTGTACCACGGACGGTAGACCGCCGAGCGCACTTTGGAGGTGTCGAGCCACGGCACCAGGAACAGCATGGCGATGGCGCCGAACATGCACAGCACGCCGCCGAGCTTGGAGTTGATCGGGCCGATGTTGAAGGTGATGGCGCGCAGGATCGCGTAGAACGGCAGGAAGTACCATTCCGGAACGATATGGGCCGGCGTCTTCAGCGGGTTGGCGACCGTGTAGTTGTCGGGGTGGCCGAGATAGTTCGGCAAGTAGAAGACGAAATAGGCGAAGACGAACAGGAACACGATCATGCCGAACGCATCCTTGATGGTCGCGTAGGGCGTGAAGGCGACCGTGTCGGTCTTCGACTTGACCTCGATCCCGGTGGGGTTCGACTGGCCGACGACATGCAGCGCCCAGATGTGCAGCACCACGACGCCTGCGATCATGAACGGCAACAGATAATGCAGCGCAAAGAACCGGTTCAGCGTCGGATCGTCGACAGCGAAGCCGCCGAGCAGAAGCTGCTGGATCCAGTTGCCGACCAGCGGAATGGCGCTGAAGAAGCCGGTGATGACGGTGGCGCCCCAGAAGCTCATCTGTCCCCAGGGCAGAACATAGCCCATGAAGCCGGTGGCCATCATCAGCAGGTAGATGATGCAGCCGAGGATCCACAGCAACTCGCGCGGCGCCTTGTAGGAACCGTAGAACAGGCCGCGGAAGATGTGGATGTAGACGGCGACGAAGAAGAACGAGGCGCCGTTGGAATGGAGATAACGCAGCAGCCATCCCGAATTCACGTCGCGCATGATCTTCTCGACCGAATCGAAGGCGAGATTGGTATCGGACGTGTAGTGCATCGCCAGCACGATGCCGGTCAGGATCTGCGCGACCAGCATGATCGACAGGATGCCGCCGAACGTCCACATGTAGTTGAGGTTGCGCGGCACCGGATAGGCCACGAAGCTGTCATAGACCAGCCGCGGCAGCGGCATGCGGGCGTCGAACCAGCGCTCGATACCGGTCTTGGGCGTATAGGTCGAGTGTCCCTCGCTCATCGAAATATCCCCTGCCTCAACCGATAAGGATCTTGGTATCGGAAATGAACTTGAATACCGGGATCGCCATGTTCTCCGGCGCCGGGCCTTTGCGGATGCGGCCGGCGGTGTCGTATTGCGAGCCATGGCACGGGCAGAACCAGCCGCCGAAATCGCCTTCCTGGCCGAGCGGGATGCAGCCGAGATGGGTGCAGACCTGCACCATCACCATCCAGGCTTCCTTGCCGGGCGTGGTACGGTTGGCGTCGGTCGCCGGCGCGTCGGACGGCAGGTTGGCGTTGCGCGCGATCGGGTCCTTGAGATCGGCGAGATTGACGGCCTCGCCGTCCTTCATTTCCTTTTCGGTGCGGTTGCGCACCACCACCGGCTTGCCGCGCCACTTGACGATCAGCGAGCTGCCAGGCTGCAGCGAGGAAACGTCGACCTCGACCGAAGCGAGAGCCAGCGTCGAGGCATCGGGGCGCATCTGGTCGATGAACGGCCACGCGACGGCTCCCGCGCCGACAACGGCGGCCATGCCGGTGGCTACGTAGAGAAAATCGCGACGGTTGGGATCGTGGATGTCGGTTGCGCTCACGGGTGCCTGATCCTTTCGCCTCTTCCTAACCGGAGGCCGAGCCTTGTCCCCGCTCAATCGCACCTGCCCGACAGCGCATGGCGAACAGGCTAGCGAATTCCTCCGGCATTTGGATTTTCGGTTTATGCGTGCGGCCCGTTTTTGTCCAGCGGGGTGAGGCCACAAGGGCAGATTGTCGCGGGGATGCGCGGCGGCCCTGACCGGCGTGCCGCCGCCATGCTGCCGGACAGGGTGAAACTGCTGGAAATCCGGGATGAGATCGGGCCGGTACGCGCCTCGACATCCCCTTCTGGCCCGGTCTATTCTGCCGTCATGGCGCATGTCATTGAACGCGACAGCTGGGCCGACGCCCCCGACCGCTGGAAAGGCGAGCTGCAATGCGGCCAGTTCGGCGCCAATTCCTGCCTGATCTTCAACTATCAGGAAAGGATCGGCGCCGGCCCGCGCCTGCACAAGCACCCCTATGCGGAGATCTTCGTCATCCGCTCCGGCACCGGCCTGTTCATCATCGGCGACCGGGAAATCAGGGCCACAGCCGGCCAGATCGTGATCGTGCCGCCAGACACCCCGCACAAATTCACCAATCTCGGCCCCGGTCCGCTCGAAAGCACCGACATCCACGAGAACGGCCACTTCATCACGGAATGGCTGGAATAGCACCTCCAATCCCTAGGTCGGACCTGTCCGAAGGCTGACGGAAGCCTAATTCCATCGACGGGGCATCGATGGAGATCGAAGCATGCAAACTCGAACTGTCGAGGTAGATGGACTGGCTGTTGCCATCCGCGAAGCTGGGCCGGCCGACGCGCCCGGGCTTCTCCTTCTGCATGGCTGGCCGCAAAGCTCTTATGCTTACGAGAAAGTCATCGACCAGTTAGCCAGCGGTCAGCGCGTGATCGCGCCCGACCTGCCCGGCATCGGCGGTTCGCAAGGCATGCCCAAAAGCGGCGACAAGGCATATCTGGCAAAACTGACGGCCGGGCTGATTGGCGCTTGCGGCCTGCGGCAGGTTATCGTTGCCGGCCACGACATTGGTGGTCAGATTGTGTTCGCGCTGCTGCGTGACCGGGACATAGAGTTGTCCGGCGCAGTGATTATGGATGTCGTCATCCCTGGTGTGGCTCCATGGGAGGAGGTGATCCGAAACCCGCATATCTGGCATTTCGCCTTCCATCAGATTCCGGCCCTGCCTGAGATGCTGGTGAGCGGCCATCAGCGCGCTTATTTCGATTTCTTCTTCGACATCCTTTCGAAAGAAAAGTCGCGGATCCCCGCCGAAGCTAGGGATGTCTACGCAAACGCCTATTCGCGGCCGGAAAGCCTGAAGGCGGGCTTCGACTGGTACCGCGCCTTTGCCGAGGACGCCAAGGTCAATGAGGCCAGGCCCCCGGCCCCCATCGGCACGCCGGTCCTCTATCTCAGGGGCTCGGCGGAGTCCGGTAAGATCAGCGACTATCTCGATGGCTTAAGGTCTTCAGGGCTTTCGCGCGTCGATGGCGGTGTCATCGCGGATAGCGGTCATTTCGTTGCGGACGAAAATCCGCAAGCGCTTGCAACCCGCTTAGCACGCTTTCGCGAAGAGATCACGCCTAGCTGGCGCCGAGCCTGACCAGCACGGCCTTGGGGATATCATATTCGCGGATCACCGCATCGTGCTTGCGCAAACCGCAGAGCTCGCGCTGGATGAAGTAGGCATGGACGGCGGCAGCGGCTTCCTTGAGCAGCCGGTTACGATGCTCGCTCTCGCCGTGATCACGCAGCTTCGCCAGAGTCTCCTCCACGCGCTGGCCGGCGCGGCCGAGCGCTGCGGCCTTTTCGGCGAGGATTTCGTGGCCGAGCAGGTCGAGCGCGCTTTCCTGCGCGCCTGACCGTCCGAAATTGGTGGGCATGCGTACCGACATGACGCCGTTCTACTCCGCCGGCCGCGTCTCTTCCAGCGCGCTTTCCTCGTTGAACAGGAAGCCGCCGGACTGCCGTTTCCACAGCCGCGCATAGAGCCCGTCGAGCGCCACCAGCTCATCATGCGTGCCCTGTTCTACGATGCGGCCACCGTCGAGCACCACCAGCCGGTCGAGCGCCGCGATGGTCGACAGCCGATGCGCGATGGCGATCACCGTCTTGTTCTCCATCAGCCTGGTCAGATTCTCCTGGATCGCCGCCTCGATGTCGGAATCGAGCGCCGAGGTCGCCTCGTCGAGAATCAGGATCGGCGCATCCTTGAGGAAGACGCGGGCGATCGCCACGCGCTGACGCTGGCCGCCGGAGAGCTTCACGCCGCGCTCGCCGACATAGGCCTCGTAGCCGGCGCGGCCTCTGGTGTCGCGCAGCCCCAGGATGAAGTCATGCGCCTCCGCTTTCCTGGCCGCGGCGATCACTTGCGCGTCGGTGGCGTCCGGCATGCCGAGCTTGATGTTGTCGCGCAGCGAGCGGTGGAATAGCGCCGTGTCCTGGCTGACGACGCCGATATTGCCGCGCAGCGAGTTCTGCGTCACATGCGCGATATCCTGGCCGTCGACCAAGATCCGGCCGCCTTCCAGATCGTAGAGGCGCAGGATCAGGTTGGCGAGCGTCGTCTTGCCGGCGCCGGACGGACCGACCAGCCCGACCTTCTCGCCCGGACGCACGACGAGGTCGATGCCGTCGAGCACCCCTGCCCCCTTGCCGTAATGGAAGGTGACGTTGCTGACGTCGATGCGGCCGCCGGTGACGACCAGCTCCTTGGCGTCCGGCGCATCGGTCAGGCCGAGCGGCTGCGAGATCATCGCCTTGGAATTTTCCAGCACGCCGAGATTTCGCAGGATGCCGTTGAGCTGCATCATCAGTCGCCCGAGCAGCATGTTCAGCCTGAGCACCAGCGACAGCGTGAAGGCGACGGCGCCGACCGTGATCGAGCCTTCGACCCAGAGATATATGGCGAAGGCGGCGATCGCGGTTATCATGACGCCGGAGAGCATGGTCAGCGCCATGCGCACCCCGGTCAGCCGGCGCGTGAACGGGCGCAGCGCGTCGAGATAGATGTCGAAGCCGCTGCGGATATAGCGGTCATCGCCATCGGCCGAAAACAGCTTCAGCGTCTGCACGTTGGAATAGGAATCGACGATGCGGCCAGTGATCATCGAGCCGGCCTCTGCGGTCGCCTCGGCATGCTTGCGGATCGCCGGCAGATAGAGTTTCGCCAGCCAGCCGAAGGCGGCGATCCACACCACCACCATGACCGCCAGCCGCAGATCCAGCCCGGCGACCAGCGCCAGCGTCGTCACCGTATAGACGATCATGAACCAGACCACCTCGATGAAGCTTTCCATCAGGTCGCCCGTCGCCTGCCCGGCCTGCCAGACCTTTGTCGCGATGCGGCCGGCGAAGTCGTTCTGGAAGAAGGCGTAGGACTGGCGCGAGACATGCCGGTGCGCCTGCCAGCGCACCAGATTGTAGAAGCCGGGCGTGATCGTCTGCTCGTCGACCAGCGCCGAAAGGCCGACCACGGCGGTGCGGATGACGAGCACCACCGCGCCCATGAACAAGAGCTCGGGGCCGGCCGCGGCCCAAAGCGCATGCCAACTGCGCTCGCCGGGCAACTGGTCGAGGATATCGACCAGCCTGCCGACGAAATAGAATAGGCCGGCCTCGACCAGCGGTGCGATGCCGCCGATGACGAGCATGGCGAAGAAGGCGAGCTTCGCCTGTCCGACATAGTGCCACAGGAAGCCGCCGACGCTGGCGGGCGGCCGCAGATTCGCGGGCTCGCGGAACGGGTAGACCCAGTGCTCGAACCAGCGATAGATGGCTTGCATCATTCGGCGGCTTCACCTTTGGCAATCGCATCGTTGGCGGGGTCAGCCGGCGCCTCATCGAGCAGGAAGCCGCCCGACTGACGCTGCCAGAGCTGGGCGTAGAGTCCGCCCTTGGCGACGAGCTCCTCATGCGAGCCCTCCTCGATGATGCGGCCCTTGTCCATGACGACAAGCCTGTCCATTGCCGCGATCGTCGACAGCCGGTGCGCGATGGCAATGACGGTCTTGCCCTGCATCAGCTTGTAGAGGTTCTCCTGGATCGCCGCCTCGGCCTCCGAATCGAGCGCCGAGGTCGCCTCGTCGAGGATCAGGATCGGCGCGTCCTTCAGCATGACGCGGGCGATCGCGATACGCTGCCGCTGACCGCCGGACAGTTTGACGCCGCGGTCGCCGACATGGGCATCAAACCCTTTGCGCCCATTGTGGTCGGAAAGCCCGCCGATGAAATCGAGCGCCTCAGCCCGGCGCGCCGCCTCGATGAGCATATCGTCGGTCGCGTCCGGCCGGCCGTAAAGGATGTTCTCCTTCACCGAGCGGTGCAGCAGCGAAGTGTCCTGCGTCACCATGCCGATCTGCGCGCGCAGCGAATCCTGCGTCACCGCCGCGATCTCCTGGTCGTCGACGAGGATCCTGCCGCTTTCCAGGTCGTAGAAACGCAGCAGCAGGTTGACCAGCGTCGACTTGCCCGCGCCGGAGCGGCCGACGATGCCGACCTTCTCGCCGGGTTTCACGGTGAGCGACAGATTCTCGATGACGCCCTTCTGCTTGCCGTAATGGAAGCGGATGTCCTCGAAGCGGATCTCACCCTGGCTGACGGCGATGTCCTTCGCGCCCGGCCTGTCTTCGACCAGGCGCGGCAACGAGATCGACTGGATGCCGTCCTGCACCGTGCCGATATTCTCGAACAGGCCGGACATCTCCCACATGATCCACTGCGACATGCCCCACATTCTGAGCACGAGGCCGATGACCACCGCGACCGCGCCGATCGTCACCGCCTGGCCGAGCCACAGCCACAGCGAGATCGCCGTCACGGAGAACAAAAGCAGCGAGTTCAGGATGTAGAGCAGCCCGTAGAGCACCGTGACCAGCCGCATCGAGCGGTAGACGGTGTCAAGGAAGCTCGCCATGCCTTCCCTGGCGAAGGTCGCCTCGCGGCGCGCGTGGCTGAACAGCTTCACCGTCTGGATGTTGGTGTAGCTGTCGACGACGCGCCCGGTCATGGTCGAGCGCGCATTGGCCTGCTCCTCGCCAACCTTGCCCAGCCGCGGGATGAAAAAGCGCAGCAGCCCGACATAGCCGACCAGCCAGACGGCAAGCGGTGCCGCCAGCCGCCAGTCGGCCGAGCCGACGATGAACAGCATGCCGAGGAAATAGACGATGACGTAGTTCAAGACGTCGATCAGCTTGATCACGCATTCGCGCACGGCGAGCGCCGTCTGCATCAGCTTGGTGGCGATGCGGCCGGCGAACTCGTCCTGGTAGAAGGCCATCGATTGCTTGAGCAGGTAGCGATGTACCTGCCAGCGGATGCGCATGGGATAGTTGCCCATCAGTGTCTGCTGGTTGAGCAGCGAATGCAGCCAGACCGTGCCCGGCAGCGCGAACAGCACGACAAAAGCCATGCCGGCGAGCTTCCAGCTCTCGGTCTGCAGGAAGGTTTCGCGGTTCTGCCCCGACAGCCAGTCGACGATGCGGCCCATGAAGCCGAACATCCACACTTCGGCGATGGAGATCGCCGTCACCAGCATCGCATCGAGGATGATGTAGGGCCAGGCGCCGCGCGTGTAATGCACGCAAAACGCGACCAGCGTCTTTGGCGGCTCGACCGGCTCCGCGGCAGGAAACGGATCGAGCCTCTGTTCAAACCAGCGGAACATTCCAGGCACTCACGATGCTATGCGCGCTCATGCGGCGCGGGACTGATGGGCTAGGCTTTGCGGCCGCGCGGCATTGCGCGCCGGCGATACGGAATCATCCGCATCGCCGGCCTTGCTGCTCGCAATATAGGGTTTCGCCGGCATTTCGCCGACAGGCTCGCTCGACGATCCTGACGGCGCCGAGCTTCCCGACGAAAAGCCGCAGCCTGCCTGGTTCCTGTCGCCCGGCCGGAACAGACGGATGATCCGGCGCACCAGCGTCGGCCGGCTGTGGTCGGGCACCGCGCGCGAGAAATCGACGTCCGGCAGCATGCCGCGATGCGGCCTGCGCCGTTCCTCGGCATGCACCGCCGACGAATAGGTCTCGCCGATCAGCAGCGCCCAGGTCGCCGCCTTACGTTCATGCAGGCTTCTTGAACCCGGTATCTTGTAGGGATCGAACATCGGTCCGTCCTCCATATGCAAATGCGTTAAAAAGGGTGATACGGCCTCGATCCCCGGCATTCGACCGAAGGCGCGGATCCAATCGGTCGTAACGGCGCGGCAAGCGTCGATCTCTACACGTTCAGCTGGGGCGCGGCGCCCCTTTGGCAGTTTGAAAAACATCGCAAGATTCCTTCGAAGGCCGAAAACTGGGTTCGGCGGGAATCGGTGCGATGAAGACTTAAAGTGTCAGAAGAATCGTCGTACCGAAACCGCCATTGGGCATAGGAGAGCCCAGGAGAGGCGCTGGATGTGCATGGTCATCATGTGTTCCCCTCCATTCGGTTCGGGTTGACGATGATGGTCCTATACTCGACTTCGCAGAAAATGGCCACCCGACAGGCCAGAAATCGCCGAAAGCGGGAGATGCCTGTGGCCGATCTGCCACTTATTAGCAGGATGCGAAAATGAACGATCGTCTCCGCATCGCGCTCTACCAGCCGGATATCGCCGGCAACACCGGGACCATCCTGCGCTTCGCCGCCTGCCTCGACATCGCTGTCGATATCATCGAGCCTGCCGGATTCCCGCTCTCCGACCGGGCGCTGAAGCGGGCCGGCATGGACTACCTCGAAATGGCGGCGCTCACCCGCCACGCCGACTGGCACGCCTTCGAGGCGTGGCGCAAGGCGCATGCGCGCCGCCTGGTGCTGCTCACCACAAAGACCACGGCCGCCTATACCGGCTTTGCTTTCGCCGCCGGCGACATCCTTCTGTTCGGCCGCGAATCCGCCGGCGTCACGGAGGAAGTCCACCAGGCGGCGGATGCGCGACTGACCATTCCGATGCGGGCTGACGCGCGCAGCATCAATGTCGCGCTGTCGGTCGCCATGGTCGCGGGTGAAGCGCTCCGCCAGATCGGCTAAAGCAACCCCCCCAAAAGTGTGAGACGGATTTCCGTCGGGAATTGCGTCGGAACGACGAGCCAGCTCTCGCGCCTCCGCGCGCTCCCGAACCGCCCTTCCTTCTACCGTCATTCCTGCCCAGGCGCACATCGCCCTTCTCCTGCAATTGCCCTATCGATCTTTCGTGGCTACAAGCTCAACTTAACTTGAGGTCAAGCAGGAATTTGAGAATGGCTCCGGTAAGGGAATTGACGGTCGGCCAAGTGGCGATGCGCAGCGGCGTCGCGGTATCGGCGCTGCATTTCTACGAGGCGCGCGGGCTGATCCGCAGCCACCGGACGTCCGGCAACCAGCGGCGCTACGGCCGCGATGTGCTCAGGCGCGTGGCGATCATCCGCGTTGCCCAGGAGGTCGGCATCTCGCTTGCCGACATTGCACGGGCGTTCCAGTCCCTGCCCGAAGAGCGCACGCCGACGCGCGAGGACTGGAACCTGCTTTCAACAGCCTGGCGCGACGAGCTCGACCACAAGATCGCCCAGATGAAGAAATTGCGCGATGGCCTGACCGACTGCATCGGCTGCGGCTGCATGTCGATCGACAAATGCCCGCTGAGAAACAAGGAAGATCGGCTGAGCGCCCAAGGGTCGGGAGCAAGGCGACTGGTGGTTGCGCGCTGACCCTCCATTGCAGTCGCCTTTCAAGACAGACGGGATGGACGCCACTCGCCTGGAGACAGGCCATTGCCGCGAGCCTGCGCCAGTCCGCATTTTTGACGGTCTTGCCAAAGATAATCCTTGCAAGACAAGGATTTGGTCTGCAGGAGAATGCCTTCGACCCTGGATTTCTTTAAAGGCCGAGCGGACCGCACGGGCATGAATTGTAACGCCATCGCGTCCCTTGGCCCGAAGGCCCTGCAAGGCCTGAACTTGACCGCGCAGGATTTCGCCTCGCGCTGGCGCGCCGCTCCGGCTGGCCTCGCCGAGGCTTCGACGCATGATCTCTATCTTGCGCCTCATTGCGACGATATCTGTTTTTCGCTGGGAGCTTTCGTGCTTCGGCGGCGGAAAGGCATTCTGCTCACCTTGTTCTCGCAGTGCGGCTATGTGGCCCAGCCGGGAGCGGTCGCGGCACATGACGACGAGCGTATCGCCGCGATCTCCAGCCTGCGCCAGCGCGAAGACCTCGCCTTTGCGGAACAGGTTGGCCTGCGCCTCTGCTTCGGCGGGTTCGACGAGGCGCCGCTGCGCGGGCACGCCCCCTTCGACATCGCCAAGGTGGAAGACGATGCGCGGCAGCTTGACGAAGCGGTCGTCGCGGCGATCTTTGCCGCGGCAAAGGAACAGCCCAAGGATCGGCGGCCCTGGCTCTTCTGCCCGATGGCCATCGGCGGGCATATCGACCACATGGTAGTCCTCAAGATCGTGTTACGGCACTACAACGCCCTGCGGGCGCGCTGGCGCATCGCCTTCTATGAAGATCTGCACTATGCCTCCGTCCGGCGGGCGCGGGCGGAGGGCCTTGCCAGGTTCCAATGCCTTGCCGCGCGATTGAAGCTCCGGCGCTCGCTTTGGCCCATTGGCGCGGCGGCCGACAAGCTGGCGCTCGTTGCGCGGTATCCGAGCCAGTTTGCGGAACCGCCAGCGTCGATAAAGCCATTCACACCGGCCCAGGGCATCCCGGCCCCGGCGCATGAGGCGCTCTGGAGCACCGAGCCCACATGACGCGTGCCAACCAGTCCTTGCCGCCGCTGCGCCTTGCATGGACAGCGCTGGCCAAAAGCTGGTCGAGCAAGATCGACAAATTGCGCCGGCTGGCGGGCCGCCCTGGGCGGGGCGCGCCTCTCGCTGCCGCAAACCAAGAGCCGTTTTCCGCCCTGGTGCGCTCAGCGGGAAATCTCGCCGACTTGCGTCCGCATTTGCTCGTCCTGGTGCCCTGGCTGCCGATCGGCGGCGCCGAAGTGCTGCTGGCTGACATCCTCGACAGCCTCAAATCGGAATGGCGCCTCAGCATCGTCACCACCGAGACCGGCGACCAGGCGCTGGCGCCGGCATTCGCGGCGATCACTTCCGAAATCTACCATCTGCCTGATCTGCTGGACCGGCGATATTGGTTCGAATTCATCGCCGCGCTCATTGCCTCGCGCGATTCCAAGGCGATCCTGTCGAGCGGGTCGCGCTTCCTCTACAAGAACCTGAAGCGGATCAAGGCCCGCTTTCCGGCCATCCGGAGCTACGACATCCTGCACAATGACGCGCCAAAGGCGCATTTGGCCTCGGCGCTGCGTGCCAGGCTTCACATCGATCGCCTCATCGCGGTGAACGAAAGGATCGGCCGCTCGCTCACCGGTGGCGGCGCTCGCCCCGAGGCAGTCGCTGTTATCCCCAACGGCGTCGATTACGAAGGCGTCTTCAATCCGCAAAGGGTCGACCGCGCCGCGGTCCGCAGGCGCTTCGGCGTCGAGGAGGACACCTTCGTGATCGGCTTCGTCGGGCGGATGAGCGAGGAAAAACGGCCTCTCGCCTTCCTGGCGGTGGCGGCGCCAATTCTCGCCGCCCATCCTCATGTGCGCCTTCTCGTGCTGGGCGACGGCCCAATGATCAAAGCGTTTGGCGATGCGGCCGATGCTGCCGGCATCTCCGACCGCCTGCATCATTTGCCCCGCCTCGACCGGGAGGCGATGCCGCGATTCTACGCCGCCTGCAGCATCCTCGTGATGTCGTCGCGCATCGAAGGCACACCGCTGGCGATGCTTGAGGCATTGGCGATGGGCTGCCCGGTGGCGACCACCGATGTCGGCGATGCGGCGCTCGTCATCAGCGAAGGCATCAACGGCTTCATCGCTCCGATCGCGGTTCCGGAAGCGCTGACGCCGCGCCTTGCCGGGCTGGTCGACGACGCGGCGGCCCTCCAGCGGATGCGCGCCGCCGCTCGGCAGTCGATCATCGACACGGGACGGTCGGCCGACGCGATGCTGGCCGCCTACAGGGCATTGATGCGGCCGGAAATGCCCGCGTAACGCCGAAGACCGTGGCTGCGAAGATGGCCGCGCTTCAGTCGGCCGCCGGCAGCCGCCGCATGGTGAACTCGATCACGTCGCCCGGCCGTTCGAACCAGCTTTCGATCTCGGTCCAGTAGGCCTGCTTCGGAAAGCGCTCGAACCACTCCTTGGCCTTGAGGCGAGCGGCGGGCCTCGGCAGCACGAAGGTCTCGCGCAGGAATCCGTCGCGCGGCATGTTTGCGCGCTCGGCGCGCGAGCGCTCCAGCCTCTTCTTCAAGCCATCCAGCGGCGGTCTTGCCGGGGTGCGCATGAAGTAACTCCCTTGCGCCTTGATCAGACAGGACTTGACCCTTGTCCTTAAGAGATTAGGGATCGCGCCGGTAAAAGACGAGTCATTTGTCAGGCAAGCGGCCTGTGACTGGAGACTGAATTGGAAAGACCTGACCTTCCGGTTGGCCTGCCGGGTGATATCGAGCAGAAGAAGATGAAGGCCCGCCTCTGGTTCGAAGCGCTGCGCGAACGTATCTGCGCCACCTTCGAGCAGATCGAGCAGGAGCTTCAGGGACCGCTGTCCTCATGGTCGCCCGGCTGTTTCGAGAAGACCCCTTGGGAACGCGACGAGGGCCGCGGTGGCGGCGGCACCATGTCGATGATGCGCGGCCGCGTCTTCGAGAAGGTCGGCGTGCACACTTCGACCGTCCATGGCGAATTCTCGCCGGAGTTCAGGAAGCAGATTCCCGGCGCCGAGGAGGATCCGCGCTTCTGGGCGAGCGGCATCTCGCTGATTGCGCATCCCTGGAATCCCAACGTGCCGGCCGTGCACATGAACACGCGCATGGTCGTCACCACGCGCCAATGGTTCGGCGGCGGCGCCGATCTGACGCCGGTGCTCGACCGCCGCCGCACCCAGGACGACCCCGACACGATCGCCTTCCACCGTGCCATGCAGTTCGCCTGCGAGAAGAACGCCGCGGTCGCCGACTATCCCAAATTCAAGGCCTGGTGCGACGAATATTTCTTCCTGCCGCACCGCAATGAGCCGCGCGGCATCGGCGGCATCTTCTTCGACTGGCTGCATTCGGGCGAGGACAAGGGCGGCTGGAACGCCGATCTCAATTTCGTCCAGGACGTCGGCCGTTCCTTTCTAGTCGTCTATGCCCATCTGGTTCGGGGCAACTTCAACCAGAACTGGACCGATGGCGAGCGCGACGAACAGCTGATCCGGCGCGGCCGCTACGTCGAATTCAACTTGCTTCACGATCGCGGCACCATATTCGGCCTGAAGACCGGCGGCAATGTCGCCTCGATCCTGTCCAGCCTGCCGCCCGAGGTAAAATGGCCGTAACGATCCGGTGAGCGCGGCGATGGCCGCATTGCCGTCCCATTCGCCGAATCTTGGCGGGCAATGTGGCGGGTGCGATATCTTTTTCGTCTAATATCCTTTTGATAAAACTGGGTTATTTAAGGTCACCGGGTCGGGAAGCGCCGGCGGCAGAGGTGGCGATCGTTGCTCCCGCGGCCGTGACTCGACGCGACTTGACGGCCCTGATCAAGAAAGGGTGCCTGATCCAACGGGCCCCCTACCTTCCAGGAGAGCATGCCATGCGCAAGCTTATCGTGACGGCGGCGACCGCCGCCTTCCTCGCCTCCGGTGGCGCCGCGTTCGCGGCGGTCAAGCACACCACGGGAACCGTGAAGAGCTTTGATGGAACGGCCATGAGCCTGGTTCTGGACGACGGATCGACCTTCACCTTGTCCAAGGCCTTCAAGGATCCCGGCATTCAGGCCGGCGAGAAGGTCCGCGTGTCCTGGGACATGAGCGGCAATAAGAAGATCGCCGAAGCCGCCAAGATCATGAAGTAACGGCTGGAGCAATCCCAGAAAAGCCGCGTGGCGAGGCATAGCAGGTTCAGGCGGCGCGAAGGGCGGAGAACCAGTGCTCCGCCCTTCGTTCATGTTTCTGGCGCGCCGACCGCTCTCGGCCACTTCTTCGTGCAACCGAAAGCGCCGGCATGTGTTATTGATATCCATCCGGGCAATCCTGCGCAAAAGCGCGTGCTTTCGGCGGGATTGCATAAAGATAAATGGCTGGAGCGCTCTGGCCGAGCGGCCCCGTCGCGAGGAAAGGAAATCCCCATGAAGGAATTTCAATGCGGATCGCTGGTTCCCGGCTGTGACTGGCACACGCGCGCCGAGGAAGAAGCGGAGGTCATGCGCCGTGCAGTCGAGCATATGCGTGAAACGCATGGCGAGACCATCATTCGCGAGACGATGATCGAGGCGATCCGCTCGCGCATCCAGAAGGTTCGCGACGCCGCCTGAGCGAGTCACATCACGGATTTCGAAACGCCAACATGCAGCAGGCGGGCCCCCTTCCGGTGCGTCCCGCTCTGTGTTGCCGATTCCTCTGATCGCCGGCCAATGGCATATTCATGCATATTTCGAGAATTCTTATATTCGTAATAGCGTAGATAACCTCGCGGTAACGGTGCGCGTGCGATTGTCCGGCGAATGATCCGGCCAGAGGCGGCTGCCCGAGGAGCCCTTCGCCATCAAGGCGCTGTCCGGAATGGTGGGGCGAGGTGCTTCGCGCATGCGCGAGCGATCTAACATCCGAAGCGGTTTCTGCACGGCGGTGCTCTTGGCGTGCGCGTTCCTCTTTGCGCCCGCCGCGGCCGCGCAGGAATGGACCACCTCGCTCGTCGATGTCCATCAGGGTTCTCCGCTCAGCGACAAGGCCAGGGGCCTCGGCACTGGCGGCTATGAATTGCAGAGCGGAAGCTGGGTCTCCTTCAGCCGTTGGTATCACGCGAGTTGGGTCGACATGCATGTCGACTTACTCACCCAGATCACGCCCGATACCGGCTTTCTCTGGGGGTTCGGCACCGGCGAGCACGCCGAGAAATATCGTATCGAGCCGAGCCTCAAGCTCGGATTTCTCACCCAGACCCATCCGAATCCCAACAGCACCCTGTCCCTGTCGCTCACCACCACAATCGGCGGCAACCTGACGGAAAAGCCTTGCGAGGCCGACTACGGCGAGTTCGGAACCTACAGCGTCAATTGCCGCCTGGCGGCGGGCGAGACCGCGCCTGAGGAAACGCTGAAGTATCTGGTCAGCGCCAGACCGGAGACTATGCATCTCTGGCTGAACTACCGTCTCACTTTCTGATCGGAGGGGCTGGCAAATGAAATCATCTTGTCCCGAAACTCACGATCACCCGTCCTGGTTCTGTCTGACTGGAGAATTAACATGTCGGTTAAGTCCCTGAAGTTCGGCGTCGCCGCCGCCTTGGCCATTTTTTCGGCGCCGATGGCATCGGCGCAGGAAGCTCTCAGCCCGGACGAGATGGCCGCGCTCTGCCATGGCGGCGGGTCCATCTGCGTAAGCGCCACGATCCCGGTCGTGCGCTCGACACAGGCCCTACAGAGCTGGATGAGCCCCGACGTCGGCGCCGCATGGGCCGCCGGTTACAAGGGCAAGGGCGTCACCATCACCATGGTCGACGACTTCAGCAGTTCAGATCGCTTTTCCGGAAATTTCGGCGTTGGCGTGCAGACGCAGCGACACGGCGAATGGACGCGCGAGGAGGCAAGCATGATCGCTCCCGCCGCGACCATACGCTCCAAGGATTTCTCGACCGGCACGTCCGTTTCGTTGGCACGCGGTCTTAATGTGCTCAACCTCAGCTACGGCATGTACACCACCGCGGGCTACAGCGTGAATCAGATCTGGTGGGCTCCGGAAGAGGCGTCTATCATATCGTATGCAACCAAAGGCTCGGCCATCGTCTCGAAGGCGGCCGGCAACGACGCGGTCGCTGTGGGTGGAGTCACAGGCGGCCAGCAGGACTATCTCGACCTTGCCCTGATTGGCAAACCGACGGCGATCTTCGTCGGCGCGCTGTCGACAAATGGCACAACGACCAACAAGGCCCAGCTCGCCTGGTATTCCAACTATGCCGGCTCCAACGCGGCTGTGCAGAGTCATTTCCTGGTGGTCGGCGTCGAGGGCGACAAGACGGGTCTCTACGGAACTTCGTTCGCGGCGCCGATCATCTCGGGCTACGCCGCGATCATCGGCAGTAAGTTCACCAAGGCGACGCCGGTGCAGATCACCAACGACCTGCTCAACACGGCCCGCACCGATACGCTGGCGAACTACGATCCGTCCATCTACGGCAAGGGCGAGGCAAGTCTCTCGCGGGCGCTGGCGCCCGTGGCGATACACTGACAGGCGCGGCGCCCGACGACTAAGGCTCCAGAGCCTGCGCAGCGCGTTCCATGAGCGCGCCGCGTTCCAGGGTGAAGCCCGACCCGACCCATTCCCTTTCGAGATTCTTCAGCGTCGCGCCGAGCTTCGGCCCTGGTGACGCGCCAAGGCCCGTCAGGTCGGCGCCCTTGATCGGAAACACCGGCTTTGCCCACTTCAGCGTGAAGTTGAGCAGGCGTGAAAGGCCGCCGGCCTCCATCATCGCCTGGTTGTCTTCCACGGCACGGGTCCGCGCGGCGGCAAGCGCCAGCCGGATGCGGTCGAGATAGCCATCGCGATCGCCATAATAGAGCTTCTTGGCCAGCTCGGTCTCGGTCATCTTCGCGTCCGGGGCGATGGTCAGCGCCCAGTGTCGCAGACGAGCGGCCTCGTCATTCGAAAGCCGCAGCCGCTCGCCAAGCGTCTTCATGCGCACGGCATCGGGCGGGACGATTGCCTCGAGCCGCAGCATCGGATCGGCGATCCAGCCGAGATCCTTCCCGGTCCTGGCCAAGCCGTGGATGGCATCGATGCCCCATTTCTCGCTTTCCGGCAGCACGGCCGACAGCACGCCGGCCTGGCGCATCCAGAGCAGGGCGCGCGAAGGATCCGGAGCCGACAGCAGCTTCTTCAGTTCGGACCAGACGCGTTCGGCCGAAAGCTGGGCGAGCCCCTCTTTCAGTCGGGCGCAGGCCTTCAAGCCTTCAGCATCGGGCCGTCCGTCGCCATACCAGGCGAAGAAGCGGAAAAAGCGCAGGATGCGCAGATAATCCTCGCGGATGCGCGCCTCCGCGTCGCCGATGAAACGCAGCCGCCGCGCCTCGATATCGGCAATGCCGCCGACAAGATCGACGACCGTGCCGTCGGCGTCGGCATAGAGCGCGTTGATGGTGAAGTCGCGCCGCTCGGCATCAAGCTTCCAGTCGCGCCCGAAAGTCACTTTCGCCCGGCGGCCGTCGGTCTCGACATCTGCGCGCAGCGTGGTGACTTCATAGGGCTTGCCGCCCGCAATGACGGTGATGGTGCCGTGTTCGATCCCTGTCGGCACCGTCTTGAAGCCGGCTGCCTCCGCGCGCCGGATGGTCTCTTCGGGCAATGTCGTCGCGGCGATGTCGATGTCGGCCACCGGTTGGCCAAGCAGCGCATTGCGCACCGCGCCGCCGGCGACACGCGCTTCGTCGCCGCCCTGCTTCAGCGCGGCCAGCAATTGCTGCAGGGCCTTGTCGCCAAGCCAACCGGCCTGGCCCGAGAGGGACAGCTCGACGCTCACGCATAAAGCCTTTCATACAGCGTGCGGATGATGCCGGCTGTGACGCCCCAGATGCGCTGGTCGCCATAGGGCATATCGTAAAAGAACCATTCGAGATCGTTCCACATGCGGCTGTCGCGCGTGTGGTTGGCCGGATTCATCAGGAAACTCAGGGGAACCTCGAAGGCCGCGTCGACTTCATCGGCATTGAGCGTCAGCGAAAAGCCGGGCCGCACCACCGATAGCACCGGCACGATGCGGTAGCCGCTGCCCGACACATAATCCGGCATGCGGCCGATGATCTCGATATGGTCGCGATCGAGGCCGATCTCCTCGAAGGTCTCCCGCAGCGCGGTTGCCTCAGGGCCAGGGTCGGTGGGATCGATCGTGCCGCCCGGAAACGCCACCTGGCCGGAATGGCTGCGCAGCTTCTCGGCGCGCTTGGTGAGCAGCACCATGGCGCCCTCGGCGCGGTCGACGACGGGGATGAGCACGGCCGCGTCACGCAGCGGCTTGACGTGCTGGAGCCTGGGATGATCGGGATTGAAGCGATGATCGCCGAAATCCTCGCCAGGCGTGATCGCGGCCCGCGCGGCGGCCCGCACCCGGAAATCCGCGATCGAAAACGGCGCCCGCGTCACCTGGTCCATCACGCGCTCAGCCGTTTCAGCTTTTCGGCCGGCATGATCGGATAGACCTCGCCGCCAGAGCGGACGGCGAACATCGCCTTGCCATCAATGTCGATCTCCTCGCCATGCGCGACCAGTTCATACATCACCGCCCGCGCCACCAGCGCCTCCAGCCGTCCGCGCACCAGCACGTAGGGTTTCAGCCCGCCGGTTTCGTCCTCGTCGACGAAGCGCAGCGGATGGCCGGGCCCGGCGGTCACCACGTCGCCGACATTGGTCCGAAAGGTAATGACTTGCCCGTCGCCGCTACCGGATACATTCATTTCGACGGCGATGAAAGGCGCGTCGACAACGCGGATTCCGACCCGCTCGACCGGCGTCACCAGATAGGTCTTGCCGTCGGCATCCTTGCGCAGCACGCTGGAAAAAAGCTGCACCAAGGGCATGCGGCCGATCGGCGTGCCGAGATAGAACCAGGTGCCGTCCGCCTTGATCTCCATGTCGAGGTCGCCGCAGAAGTCCGGATTCCAGCGCTCGACCGGCGCCGGCCCCTTGCCCGCGCGGGCGGCACGCGAAACCAGCGCCTCAAGCCCACGCGCCTCGGTGGCGCTCGTCAGGCTCTGCTCACCCAGGCGCTGTTCATGATGTTCGCTGCGTTCGGCCATGGTCACGAAATAGTCACTGTTGTCCCGATTGTCAGCCTTGTCCGCCCAAGTCTGTGATTTAAGTTCATTCACAGGCGCCGGGCGAAGCCGAATCGCGGCATTCTGCGGCATTGAGAATGCAGGCCGGTATTTCCAACCACAAGGATCGAACGGCATGAGCGTGATGATCAAGGAAAGCCCGATCAGCGAAAAAGCGATGATCGAGGAAGCCGAAAAGGCGCTGGCCGACATCTCCAGGGTCCGCGATGCGGTCGGCCGGGTAATCTTCGGCCAGGAAGCGGTCGTCGAGCGCACGCTGGTGGCGCTGCTGGCGGGCGGCCACGCGCTGCTGGTCGGCGTGCCGGGCCTCGCCAAGACCAAGCTGGTCGAGACGCTGGGCATCGTGCTCGGCCTCGATTCGCGCCGCGTCCAGTTCACGCCCGACCTGATGCCCTCGGACATCCTCGGCTCCGAGGTGATGGAGCAGGACGAGTTCGGCAAGCGCTCCTTCCGCTTCATTTCCGGGCCGATCTTCACGCAATTGCTGATGGCGGACGAGATCAACCGCGCCTCGCCGCGCACGCAGTCGGCGCTGCTGCAGGCGATGCAGGAATACCACGTCACCATAGCCGGCGCCCGTTACGACCTGCCCTCGCCCTTCCACGTGCTGGCGACACAGAACCCGCTGGAACAGGAAGGCACCTACCCGCTGCCCGAAGCCCAGCTCGACCGCTTCCTGATGCAGGTCGACATCCTCTATCCGGAGATCGATGCGGAGCGCCGCATCCTGCTCGAAACGACCGGTATCGACGAAGCCAAGGCCGACAAGGTGCTGCAGCCGGCGAGACTGAAGGAGATCCAGACGCTGATCCGCCGCATGCCGGTGCCGGAAAGCGTCGTCGAGGCGATCCTCAAGCTGGTGCGTTCGGCCCGGCCCGGACAGGGCAATGCCGAGACGGACAAGCATGTCGCCTGGGGGCCGGGTCCCCGCGCCAGCCAGGCGCTGACCCTGTGCGCCCGCGCCCGGGCCCTATATGATGGACGGTTGGCGCCGTCTGTGGACGATATCCGTGCCTTGGCTGAGCCGGTGTTGCAGCATCGTATGGCGCTGACTTTCGCCGCCCGCGCCGAAGGCACTTCGGTGCGCGATGTGGTGGCGAAGCTGGCAAAAGGCATCTGATGGGTCGAATAGGCGAGGTCCAGGCACCGGTTGCGACGCGCGACGCGCTCGCCCGTGGCCGGTTGCGGGCTTCACTGGTGCCGGACCTGCTGGTCGAGGCGCGGCGCATCGTCAACACGGTGATCGCCGGCTGGCACGGCCGTCGCAAGCGCGGCATCGGCGAGAATTTCTGGCAGTTCCGGCCCTATGTCGAAGGCGACTCCTCGCGCATCGACTGGCGCCGCTCGGCCAGAGACGACCATACCTATGTGCGCGATCGCGAATGGGAAGCCGCGCACACTGTCTGGCTCTGGGCCGACCCCTCGCCTTCCATGCTCTACAAATCGGCCGGCGCCGGCGTCTCCAAGGAATCGCGCGCGCTGGTGCTGGCGCTCGCCTTGGCCGAGCTTTTGTCTCGCAGCGGCGAGCGCATCGCCTGGCCGGGCCTGACCGACCCGTTCACCGCCCGCAACGGCGCTGAGCGTATCGCCGCCCAGCTGAGCCACGCCGCCGCGCTGCCGGCCAAACCCGACCTGTCGGCCATCCGCCGCTTCTGCGACATCGTGCTCGTCAGCGATTTCCTCGATCCGGTCGAGGAGACCATGGCTTGGCTCGACGTGCTCGCCCGCCACGGCGTGCGCGCCCATCTGATCGAAGTCGCCGACCCGGCCGAGGAAACCTTCCCCTATGCCGGCCGCACCGAGTTCACCGATCCCGAGACCGGCGACAAGCTGACCGCTGGCCGCGCCGAGATGCTGGCCGAGGAATATCGCCTGCTCTACAGGGCCCGCCGCGAGGAACTGGCCGCCTGGTGCAAGCGTCTCGGCTGGAGCTATACCGTCAACCACACCGACCGCCTCGCTTCCGAAGCGCTGGTGCGCGTCCACATGGCAATGACCGTGGAAGGCGGGCACGCAGCGTCAATTGCCAATCGGGCTGGAAAGGCGGTCGCATGAGCTGGCTGCCGCTTTCCTTCGGGGCGCCCATGGTGTTGTGGGGCCTTCTGGCGTTGCCGGTGATCTGGTGGCTGCTCAGGCTCACCCCGCCCAAGCCGCAAACGGAAGTTTTTCCGCCGTTGAAAATCCTGGCCCGGGTGCTCAGGCGCGAGGAAACCCCGCAGCAAAGCCCATGGTGGCTCACTCTGCTTCGGTTGCTGATGGCGGCGCTTGTCGTGATGGCTCTGGCCGAGCCGGTCTTCAATCCGCGCGAAAAGCTGCCGGCGGAAGGTTCCGCCCTGGCGCTTGTCATCGACAACAGCTGGGCAAGCGCCGCTGACTGGGGCAAGCGCGTCGCCACCGCCGAGCGGCTGATCGCCGATGCCGGCTCGAACGGCGTGCCGGTCGTCATTGCCTTCACCGCCGAGAAGCCCAATGCCGAAATCGGCCCCTTCGATGCCTCAGCCGCGCTCGACCATCTGCGCGCCGCCAAGCCGCGGCCGATCCCCACCGACAGGCCGGCCGTCTACGCTCGCGTCGCCGCCACGTTGGAGCGCCTGCCGGGCGCCAGCGTCGCGGTGCTCGCCGATGGCCTTGCCGCCAAAGGCGACGAAGCCGCTTTCAACACACTGCTCGAAAAGAACGCGAAGCGGCTGGTCTGGGCCACATCCGACCGGCTCGCCCTGACCGGCCTGATTGGCGCCGACAACCAGGTCGACGGTTTCGCTTTGACCGCTATCCGCGCGCCGGGCAATCCGGCGCCGGCGCAGGTCACCGCGGGCGCCTTCGACGACAAGGGCCGCCGCATCGCCGATGCGACGCTGACCTTTGCGCCCGGCGAAGCCGCCGCCACGACGACGATGGCGGTCCCCTTCGAACTGCGCAACGATTTCGCCTCGATCGCGCTCGACGGCGAGCACCAGGCGGGCGCGGTGCGGGTGCTGGACGAAAGCTCGAAACGACGCCGTGTAGGCCTGCTGTCGCAGGCCGAGGCCGACCAGGCGCAGCCGCTTCTGTCGCCGCTCTACTATATCCGCCGCGCCCTGCAGCCCTTCGCCGACCTGGTCGAGCCGTCGAGCGCCGACCTCGCCGACGCCATTCCGCAGCTCCTCGACCAGAAGCCGGCGATGATCATCATGGCCGATGTCGGCACCATCCCGGAGCAGGTCAGGCAGCGTCTGGTCGAATGGGTCGACAAGGGCGGCACGCTGGTGCGTTTTGCCGGCCCGCGTCTTGCCGCGGCCGGCAATGACGATGATCTCCTGCCGGTCCGGCTGCGCAGCGGCGAACGCGCGCTCGGCGGCGCGCTGTCCTGGACGACACCGCAGGCGGTCACCGAATTCCCGAAGAACGGTCCCTTCGCCGATCTTTCCCCGCCCTCCGAGGTGACGGTCAGCCGGCAGGTTCTGGCCGAGCCGACGCCCGACATCGTCGAGCGTACCTGGGCCACGCTTGCCGACGGCACGCCGCTGGTGACAGGCATGAAAAAGGACAAGGGCACGCTGGTGCTCTTCCATGTCACGCCCGAGGCGACCTGGTCGAACCTGCCGATCTCCGGCACGTTCGTCGAGATGCTGCGGCGCGTCGTGCAGCTGTCGCGCAACCAGGGCGCGGCGATCGCCAATGCCGAGGCCACCGCCGCGTCGCTGGCACCCTACCGCATGATCGGCGCCGACGGCATTCTCACACCCCCCTCGCCCGATGCCCGCCCGCTGGTGCCCGGCGCCGGCCCGCTGCCAGTGACACTGGAGAACCCGCCCGGCCTTTACGGCTCCGAGACGGGCGTGTTCGCGCACAATCTACTAGAGGTATCGAGCACCTTCGCGCCGCTGGTGCGCCCGCAGGTTTCGCTGCCGGTGACCGCCATCCCCTATGCCTTCGACGAGTCGGAGAACCTCAAAGGGCCGCTGGTCGCCGTCGCGCTCCTGTTGATGGCGCTCGACACCTTGGCCGTGTTCTGGATGGGCGGCCTGCTGGCGCGCCGGCCGCGCCGCGCGGCCGTGGCGACCACAGCCACCGTCCTGGTCGTGCTGGGCGGCCTCTTCGGCCACACCGATCTCGCCCGCGCCGACGATTCGAAGCCAGGCGACGCCCAGGCGATCGACGACATTTCGAAAACCCGCATCGCCTATGTGATCACGGGTGAGCCCGGCGTCGATTCGATCAGCCGCGCCGGCCTTGAGGGCCTCACCCGTTTCCTGATCGAGAAGACCGCGCTCGAGCCCGGCCCGCCGGCCGGCGTCGACATCGCGAAGGACGAACTGTCCTTCTTTCCTCTGATCTATTGGCCGATCGATGCATCGGCGCCGATGCCCAGCCAGGCGGCGATCGCCCGCATCGATGCCTATATGCAGCAGGGCGGCACGGTCTTGTTCGACACGCGCGACCAGTTCTCGAACGGCATCGGCGCCGGCTCGGCAAGCCCGGCGACGGAGCGGCTGCGCGACATCCTCGCCAATCTCAACGTGCCGCCGCTGGAGCCGGTGCCGTCGGATCACGTGCTGACCAAGTCCTTCTTCATCCTTCCAGAGTTCCCCGGCCGCTTCAGCGGCAGCCCGCTTTGGGTCGAGGCCTCGCTCGACGCGAGCAACACCGAGAACCGACCGGTGCGCACCGGCGACGGCGTCTCGCCAATCATGATCACCGCCAATGATTTCGCTGGCGCCTGGGCGGTCGACGAGAACGGCGATCCGATGCTGCCGACCGTGCCGCCCGATCCGATGCAGCGCGTCTATGCGCTGCGCGCCGGCGTCAACATCATGATGTACATGCTGACCGGCAACTACAAATCCGACCAGGTGCACGTGCCCGTGCTGCTCGAACGGCTGGGGCAGTAGGTCATGAACTGGTCGATTTCCTTCGAACCGCTCGTCTCCTGGCCGCTCTTCGGCCTGCTCTTCGTGCCGTTGCTGTTGCTGGCGCTGGTCGGCCTGTGGTTCCGCCAGCGCGGTTCGGCGCTGCGCTTCATCGCGCTGCTCGCGCTTGCCGCGGCTTTGCTCAACCCGGTGTTCCTCGCCGAGGAGCGCGAGGCGCTGAAGAGCGTCGTCGCGCTGATCGTCGACCGCAGCCAGAGCCAGGATATCGGCGACCGCGCCAAGCAGACCGACGAGGCGCTGGCCGGGATGCAGGAGCGTCTCGGCCGCTTCAAGCAATTCGATGTCCGCGTCGTCGAAGCCGGCAAGTCCGAAGCCGCCGACGAACGCACCGAAACCAGGCTGTTCAGCGCGTTGGGGAGCGCCTTCCGGGACGTGCCGCCGTCGCGCATCGGCGGCGCGATCATGATCACCGACGGCGAGGTGCATGACGCACCCGGCGGAACGCCGGAATTCAACGCGCCGCTGCATGCGCTGATCACCGGCAGCGAGCACGAGAAGGACCGCCGCATCCGCTTCGAGAACGCGCCGCGCTTCGGCCTCGTCGGCAAGCCGCTCGACATGAGCTATCGCGTCATTTCGACGGAAGGCAATGGCGCCCCGGTGGATGTGCGGGTCTCGGTCAATGGCGAGCAGGTCTCGGTCGAGCACGCGACAGTCGGCCAGCCGATGAAGCTCTCGGTCACCATTCCCAATGCCGGCCGCAACATCGTCCAGCTCGGCATCGACCGCGAGCCCGGCGAGCTGACGGACGCCAACAACCGGGCGATCGCCCTGGTCGACGGCATCCGCGAGAACCTGCGCGTGCTCTTGGTCTCCGGCGAGCCGCATGCCGGCGAGCGCACCTGGCGCAACCTTTTGAAGTCGGACGCGTCGGTCGATCTCGTCCACTTCACCATCCTGCGCCCGCCGGAAAAGCAGGACGGCACGCCGATCAACGAGCTGTCGCTGATCGCTTTCCCGACGCGCGAGCTGTTCGTCGAGAAGATCAAGGATTTCGACCTGATCATCTTCGACCGCTACCAGCACCGCGACGTGCTGCCGATCCTCTATTACGACTACATCTCCGAATATGTCGAAAAGGGCGGCGCGCTGCTGATTGCAGCCGGGCCCGAATATGCCGGCGACAACTCCATCGCCCGAACCCCGCTCAACGCCGCGCTGCCGGCCATGCCCACCGGCGAGGTGGTCGACAAGGCCTTCTATCCGCGCCTGACCGATCTCGGCCAGCGCCACCCGGTGACGCGCGGGCTCGACGGCTCGGCAAGCGAGCCGCCGCATTGGAGCCGCTGGTTCCGCACCATCGGCGTCAAGAATCCGGAAGGGGAAGTGGTGATGAAGGGCGCCGACGACCGGCCCCTGCTCCTGCTCGACCGCAAGGGTGAAGGCCGGGTGGGCATGCTCTTGTCGGACCAGGGCTGGCTGTGGGCGCGTGGCTTCGAGGGCGGCGGCCCGCATGTCCAGCTCTACCGTCGCATCGCCCACTGGCTGATGAAGGAGCCGGAGCTGGAGGAGGAGCGGCTGACCGCCGACGGCCGCGGCATGATGCTGGAGATCCGACGCCAGACGATGAGCGACGATCCGGGTCCCGCCCAGGTGATCACGCCCTCCGGCAAGACGATGACGGTGAAGCTCGAGAAAGCCGAGCCTGGCATCTTCACCGGCAGCCTGCGAACCAGCGAGATCGGCCTTTACCAGATCGGCAATGGCGATCTCACCGCGCTCGCCCATGTCGGTCCGGTCAACGCGCCGGAATTCCAGGACGTGGTCTCGACCGAGAACCGGCTTAAGGCGCCGGCTGAAGCGACCGGCGGCAGCGTGCGGCGGTTGGCGCCGTCATCGACGCTCGCAAATCTGGCTGACGGGGTAGCCCTGCCGTCGATCGTGCCGGTCCGCTCTTCGGCGGCGGCTTCGGGTGACGATTGGATAGGCCTGCGCACCACCGACGACAGCACGCTCAAGGCCGTGTCGCGCGTGCCGCTGTTCGGCGGCTTCCTCGGCCTCGGCCTCTTGCTGCTCGCCATCGGCTCGATGTGGTATCGCGAAGGACGGTAGGTTCTTACCTCTCCCTGTTAGAGTCGGATTGCCCCGATTTGTCCTTCGCAAATCGGCTGGCAATCCGGGTGATGGGTAAGCTTGGCGCCAAGCTGGAACATCCCTCATCCCTCTCGGCGCTACGCGCCAATCCACCTTCTCCCACAAGCGGAGAAGGAAAAGCGCCTGCCCCTACTCTTCCGGCTCGACGGTGAACAGCAGCGGATAGCCCTTGGCCTTGCCGGCGTCGGTCGCCCGTGTCGCCTTGGTTTCGGCGACATCCTTGGTGAACACCGCGACGACGCAGACGCCGCGCGTATGCGCCGTGATCATGACACGATGCGCCTGGTCCTCGCTGAGCTTGAACTCGCCTTTGAGCACAGTGACGACAAATTCGCGCGGTGTGAAATCGTCGTTGATCAGGATGACTTTGTAGAGCTTCGGCCGTTCGGTCTTCGGCTGCGCCTTGACACGGGGTTTGATGACGATTTCGGGCATCGGAATCCACCAGCGATGAACTGGGTTTCACATCACTTTGTCACGCGGAAACGCGCTCGTCCATTTGACTGCGCAACGGCGACAAGGCCAGGGCGACCAACTCTATGTGGGGAAGCGCTGGCTGCCGGTCAACGGCCCTGCCGCCCGGCCGTGCGCGACCTGTCGGGGCCGCCCGATCCGCGCTCCCGGAGCGCGAAGAGCATCCAGGCGGCGAAGCCGATCATCGTCGAGCCGGTCAGCACGAGAAGAACCCAGGACTGCGCCGGCGTGATGTAGTCGAAGCTTGAAGAGATCAGCGGAGCGAACAGCTCTGGCTCGGTCCTGCCGCTGGCGGGATCCGGCACGGGGCTTGCAGTAAAGATGATCAACGATCGCGCGGCCGCGGTGGCGATCAGGCCGCCGAGTGTCAGCGAACGCATCAGGGACGAAAACCGCTTCTTCATGCGGATTGTCCTACAGCACCGGCATTGCAATCAGGTTAAGGGTGCACGGCGCTGCTGAAGCCTGCCGGCTCCGGGCTCCTGCCGCCAAGAAGCCGCCCCGGCCGAAATCGGCTGGAGCGGCTCCGTCAAAATGATCCAAGCTCTGGATCAGGGCTTCTTGGCAGCCGGCTTCGCAGCGGCGGGCTTGGCAGCCGGCGCCTTCTTCGGAGCCGGGCACTTGTGCTTCTTGGTCGGCTTGCAGACCTTCTTGGTCGCTACCTTCTTCGGCGCGGGCTTGGCGGTAGCGTCAGCCGCCGGAGCGGTCGTGGTCGTCGTGGTGGACGCGGCCGGAGCAGCGGTCGTGGTGGTGGCGGCGTTGCCGAGAGCCGGCATCGCGAAGGCGAGAGCAACACCGAGGCCGAGGGCGGACAGGATGGACTTCTTCATGGCTTTATTTCCTTTTTCTTGCCGGTCTAGGTGAGCGTCACTGAGCGGGATCGATCGGCGTCACTCCAAGCAACTTCAAAGCGTTTGCGAGCATCCGGATACCCTGTGCCTGTTTCTTGTTGGCGCAGAACCGGTTTCCCTTTCTTTGCAGTGCTTTCGCCGCGGTGACCTGCGTTGCCGCGGCATGGGTTTCGAGGGCTTCGTCAACCTGACGGCTCAGATTGGTGCAGCGCTCCGTCCGGGTGAGCGGCGGCGCGACCTTTGCGGTTGAGGCGCCGGCCGCTGCCGTGATGAGCGATATGCTGAGCAAAGCACCCATCACGCTGATCCAGAACCTCTGCATTGGTCTCGTCCGTTACTCCGGAAACTTGCGTCGCAGCCGATGACCTGACCGCCACGGCACCGGTTATGACCTTGAAATTTTTCACCAGTTTTTCTCGACTGTAGAATTTTGTTTCTGGATTGTTTCTGGGGAACCCGACCGGCGCGGCGATCGCGGCCACTGGCCAAGATGTGGCCCGAATTCTATCGTGTGAGAGATCGCCGAAGGGATGCTCGGCTAACAGAATCATAGGTTTCGAGTGAAATCGGACGCACACATACTGATCGTCGATGACGACAAGGGCATACGCGACCTGCTGCAGGAGTTTTTCCAGAAGCGCGGGCTGCACACGACAGTGGCCGGCGACGGCGCCGAGATGGAGGCGGTCCTGCGCCGCACGCCGGTGGACCTGATCGTTCTCGACGTGATGCTGCCCGGAAAGAGCGGACTTGAGCTTTGCCGCGATATCCGCGCAAACTACACCACGCCGATAATCATGCTGACCGCGGTCACCGAGACGACCGACCGTGTTGTGGGTCTCGAAATGGGCGCCGACGACTATGTGCCCAAGCCCTTCGATCCGCGCGAGCTTCTGGCCCGCATCCGCGCGGTGCTAAGGCGCAACGGCAGCGCCGAGCCGCGTCGCCCGGCCGCCAAGCAGATCTATCACTTTGCCGGCTGGACGATGGACTGCGCGCGGCGGCGCCTGACGGCACCCGACGACGTCCGCGTGGAGCTGACCATGGCCGAGTTCAACCTGCTGCAGACCTTCGTCAAAAGCGCGCAGCGCGTGCTCACCCGCGAACAGCTGATAGAACTCTCCGGCGGCGACACCGGCTACAGCTTCGACCGCAGCGTCGACATTCTGGTGAGCCGTCTGCGCCGCAAGATGGAAGACGATCCGAAAACGCCGAAACTGATCCTGACGGTGCGCAGTGGCGGCTATCAGTTCCTGCCCGAAACGACGTCCGAATGAGACGCTTCCTGCCCCAGACCCTGCCTGCCTGGGTGCTGCTCATCGTCATTGCCGGCCTCATGCTCAGCCAGGTGGCGACGCTTTACATCGTGGCGCGCGACCGCGCCGCCGCCAATGGTATCGTCGATCTCTATCGATTGAACGACCGTGCCTATTCGCTCGTGCAGTTGATGCACGACGCCACGCCCGAAGAGCGCAAGGCGACCGCATCCGGCCTGTTCAACTCGACCTATGCGCTGACGGTTTCGGACACGCCCGCCGTCACCTCCTCGATCGCCGGCGATGACGAGCTGGCCGAGCTGGAGGACATCCTGGTCGGCCGCCTCTCGAAATTCGGCATCACCGACGCTCGCGTGCGGCGCGATCCTGCCACCCAAGAGGCCGACGTCCCGGACGGTCAGGCGGTGAACAAGGATGTCGGCCAGGTCGAACGCGACCTTCTGGTCCTCGCCGCGGATTTCGCGCAGAGTGACAAGCTGACGGCATCATTGCGTTTTTCCGACGGGCAGTGGTTGAATTTCACGGAACCGATCACGCCGGCGGGGCCGATTCTGAGCCTCGACAGCCTGCCGCTCTACTCGCTGATCGCCGGTCTGATCGTCATCATGTCGATCTGGTCGCTGCGCCGGCTGACCGCGCCCTACCGGATGATGGAGACCGCAGTGAAGCGGATCGGCAACGACCTGAAAAGCCCGCCGATCTCGGAGAGCGGCAGCCGCGAGATCCGCGCCGCGGCGAAGGCGATCAACGCCATGCAGATGCGGCTGCGCGACTATGTCGAGGACCGCGAGCACCTTGCGGCCGCGCTGGCGCATGACCTGCGCACGCCGCTGACCCGCATGCGGCTCCGCCTCGAACTGTTGCGCAGGTCGCCCGCACGCGAGGCGCTGGCGCACGACCTCGCCGACATCGAAAGCATCGCGAGCTCCGTCATCGACTTCGCCAAATTCGAGGTGACCGAGGAAAAGGCCGAGCGGATCGATTTCTGGTCGCTGGTGGAATCGGTCGCGGACTCTTTCGAAGATGCATCCTTCGACGAGGATGCGACGCCTTCGCGCGGCCTGATCTGCATTGCGCGGCCGGTGGCGCTGCGCCGCTGCGTCACCAATCTCATCCAGAACGCGGTGACCTACGGCAAGAAAGCGCATCTCGGCGTGCGGCGAACGGGCGACACGATCACGCTCTCGATCCGCGACGAGGGCCCCGGCATCCCGCAAGCGAAGCTGGACGCGGTGTTCGGCTCCTTCGTGCGGCTGGAGGAATCGCGCAACCGCACCACCGGCGGCCTCGGCCTCGGCCTCACCATCGCCCGCAACATCGCCCGCGGCGCCGGCGGCGAGGTCGATCTTTCCAACTATCCGGGCGGCGGCCTGCTGACAGAGCTGCGGCTGCCGGTGGCAGCTTGAGTCAGCAGGCGGTTGCCGGTTCCACGCCGGTACTGGATCGATAACCTCTTCCTTGTGATAGTGCGGCCCGTTTCTGCACGAGGAATCCGCCCCAATGTTTTACGCCATCCTGGCCTACCACGTCGAAGACACGGTCCAGTCCTGGACGCCCGACGAGGATGCGGCGCTGATGAAGGACCTGCTCGATGTCAACGATAGGCTCACGCGCGAAGGCAGGCTCGGTCCGGCGGCGAGGCTCGACGCGACGGCCAAGGCCGTGACGCTGCGCGGTCCCGGCGACGGCATGGTGATCGACGGTCCCTTTGCCGAAACCAAGGAACAGTTGCTCGGACTCTATATCCTCGACTGCGCCGACCAGGACGAAGCTATCGCCGCCGCGCGCGATCTCAAGCGCGTCAACCCTTCCGCCGTCTACGAGATCCGGCCGATCATGCTCTATCTGCCGGGCGCCACACTGGCGGCTGGTTGAGATACGCTTCGGCGCGTTTCACATTGGTGGCGCGGCCGCCTTGATTTCCCGCCCAAGCCGAAGCATCTCGCGCACCAGCAGGTCGAGATCGTCGCGGCGCGTGCGGTGATTGGCGATCGCCGCCCTCAGGCAATGCCGGCCATGCACGGTCGTGTCGGACAGAGCCGCGATGCCCTCTTCCTGCAATCTCAGCATGATCTCGGTGTTGAACGCCTTGAGCCGCTCTTCGGACCCGCCATCAAGCCGGTGTCGGAAGCTGACGATGTTTATGGTGGTCGGCGCCATCAGCTCGAGCGCCAGCGCCGCCTCGATCAGTCCGGTGAGATAACGAGCCTGGGCGATGTTCTGGTCGATCAGCCGGCCGAACTTTTCGACGCCATGCTCCTTCAGCGCCATCCAGATTTTCAGCGCGCGGAAGCCGCGCGAGGTCTGCAGGCCGTAGTCGTGCAGCCACGCTCCGGAGGCAAGGCCGCGCGGCGTCGACTCCAGATATTCCGGCGTGATGGCAAATGTGTTGCGGTGGGCCGATGCATCCCGCACCAGCGCGCAGCCCGCCTCGAACGGCGCATGCAGCCATTTGTGCGGATCGAGCGCGATCGAATCCGCCTGCTCGATGCCGGCGACGAGCGACCTGTTCTCGGGCGCTATTGCGATCAGGGCGCCGATGCAGCCGTCGACATGGAACCAGAGGTCTTCTTCGGCCGCCACTTTCGCCAGCACCTGCAGGTCGTCGACCGCGCCGGTGTTGACCGTGCCGGCGGTGCCGATCACGCAGGCCGGCTTGAAACCCGCCTCGCGATCCTCCGCGATGGCCGCTTTGAGCGCGCCGATATCGATGCGCAGCCCTCCGTCGGTCGGGATCCGCCGCAGCGCCCGGTTGCCGAGGCCGAGCGCTTCCATGGCCTTGCGGTGGCAGGAATGGACCTGGTCCGAAGCGTAGTAACGCAACGGCTTCGGCATAGCGGCGACGCCGCGCTCGCGCACGTCGACGCCCGCCTTGGCGTTGCGCGCCACGGTCAAGCCGATGATGTTGGCCATCGAACCGCCGCTGACCAGCGTGCCGCTGGCCGAGGCCGGGAAGCTCATCATCTCCTTCATCCAGTTGACGACCTGGCTGTCCATCAAGCCGGCGGCATGGTTGCCGCCGCCGAGATTGGACCCCTGGATCGCGGCAAGGAAATCGCCGAGCGCGCCGGTGAAGTTGCTGGCCCCCATATACCAGGACCAGAAACGCGGATGGATGTTGCCCATCGGATAAGGCATGACGTTGCGGGCGACATCGTCATAGACCTCGGCCACCGGCGCCGGCTCGCGGGGCAATGGCGCCGAGAAGAAAGATCGCACCTCGGCCGGCATCTCGCGCCAGACCGGACGCTCACGCACATCCTTGAGATAGGTGATGGCGTCATCGAGTATCCGATGCGAGAGCGTCCCCATGTCGGCCCAGTCCGGTGGATCGAGCGTTTCCTCGGTGGCTATCAGTTCCCGCAAGCTGTCCATGCGATTTCTCCTGCGCCTTTCCCAATGCGCAGCCAATCACTGCGGCGCCGCCACCCGAAAACGGACGGAGCGCCGCAGCTTGGCTTCAGGCCTCGAACTGGCAGCTCGGTGTCGAACGCGACAGCGCCGTCTCCTCGGCGTCCATCTCGGCCTCGATGCCGTCGAAGAGCGGCGTCGACATGTAGCGTTCGCCGGTGTCGGGCAGCATGCACAGGATCACCGAGCCCGCCGGGGCCTTGCCCGCGATCTGCCGCGCCACGGCGAAGGTGGCGCCGCCGGAAATGCCGGTGAAGATGCCTTCCTGCTGCGCCAGCGCCTTCGCCCATTTGATGCCTTCGGGACCGGGGATCGGCACCACCTCGTCAAAGTAGCGCTGGTCGATCGCCTCCTGCAGCACATTGGGGATGAAGTCAGGCGTCCAGCCCTGGATCGGGTGCGGCTCGAAAGCCGGATGGCTGGCGGCCGGAGCCCCACCGGCGCCGCGCTCCTGGGCCTTGCCGCTGCCGATCAGCTGCGCGTTCGCCGGCTCGGCAAGCACGATTCTGACCTCCGGCCTCTCGCGGCGCAGCACTCGGCCGACGCCGGCCACCGTGCCGCCGGTACCGTAGCCGGTGACCAGATAATCCAGCCTTGAGCCTGCGAAGTCGTTGATGATCTCGCGGCCGGTGGTCGCCTCGTGGATATCGGCGTTGGCTTCCGTCTCGAATTGGCGCGCCAGGAACCAGCCATTGGCCTCGGCGAGCTCGACCGCCTTCTTGTACATGCCGAAGCCCTTCTGGGCGCGCGGCGTCAGCACCACCTTGGCACCCAGCATGCGCATCAGCTTGCGGCGCTCGATGGAGAAGCTGTCGGCCATCGTCACCACCAGCGGATAGCCTTTCTGCGCGCAGACCATGGCAAGACCGATACCGGTGTTGCCGCTCGTCGCCTCCACGACCGTCTGGCCGGGCTTGAGCTTGCCGCTGCGCTCGCCTTCCTCGATGATGTTGAGCGCCAGCCTGTCCTTCACCGAGGCCGCCGGATTGAAGAACTCGGCCTTCACATAGATCGTCGCGTGACCCGGCCCGAGATTGTTGATGCGGATGACCGGCGTATCGCCGACCGTGTCGAGAATGCTGTCGAACAGCCGGCCGCGCCCGGCCGTGGTCCTGATTTTCAATTGATGCAACATGGATCTTTCTCCTCGAGATCTCACATGCCGGTTACAGGCCGGCGGATTGGGCGGCGCGGTTTCGACACCTTGCCGTGTTAGTTGCGTCTGACTTGCCTGCAATTCGGCCAAGGCCGCATGCGGCTCGAAAACTCGCCGCCGGATGCGCCCTGTCGTGTTTGGTGATAGAATATGTACCAATCAGTCAGCGTGGGAGCGAGCGTGGAAACGGACGTGGAATCCGTTTGGTCGACTCAGAAAAGCGATGCAGCCCGCCTTTCGATCAGGCTGCTCGGGCCGCTCGGGATCATGCGCGGCGATGTTCCCGTCGCGCTGCCATCGTCACGCAAGCTGCGGGCGCTGCTTGCCTATCTGGCGCTGGCGCCCCGCCCCGTCAGCCGCAGCCGTCTTTGCGAGCTTCTCTGGGACGTCCCCAACGATCCGCGCGGCGAGCTGCGCTGGTGCCTGAGCAAGCTGCGTGCCGCGCTGGACGAACCGGACTTGCGGCGGGTCGAGACGGAAGGCGACACCGTGGCGCTTCACCTCGGCGGTATGAGCGTCGATGCCGTCGTGGCCGCTGCCGCGGTGGCGGAAGGGATCGAGACGCTTGGCCTCGACCGTCTGCAGGCACTTGCGCAACTTTTCGCCGGCGACTTCCTCGACGGCCTGGAACTCGATCGCAGCCCGCATTTCGGCAGCTGGCTGACGGCGCAGCGCCGCCGTTTCAGCGCATGCCATATCGCGGTTCTGGAGCACATCATCGGCCTTCTCCCGCAGGGAGCCGACGAGGCCGGCGTCTATATCGACAAATGGCTGGAGCTCGCGCCCTTCGATGGCCGCGCGCATATGGCGCTGCTGGAGAACCTCGCACGGCGCGGGCAATTCGGCACCGGCGAGCAGCATCTTGCGACGGCGGCGGAGCTGTTTCATTCCGAGGAACTGGATTTCACGCCCTTGCGCGAGGCCTGGCACAAGATAAAGGCCCGGAACGCCGGAGCGGCTCCAGGCACCAGATCCGAGCCTGCTTTCCCGTTCCCGGAATCACCGGTCGCCGCGATCGAATCCGAGCCAGCAGCGACGCGCCGGGCCTCGCTGGCGGTGATGCCGTTTGCCGAGAGTGCCGGCACCGGCGGCTTCCGTGGCGGGCTGGCGGACGGCCTGACGCACGACATCATCACGCGGCTTGCCAAGCTTCGCGATTTCTTCGTCATCGCCCGCGGCTCGGTCTTCACGCTCGCCGAAAAGAACATCGCGCCGGAAGACGCCGGCCGCCGGCTGAATGTCGACTATGTCGCGACAGGCTCGGTGCAATCTCTGCCGGGCCGATTCATCGTGTCGGTCGAGCTTGTCGAGGTCCGCACAGCAAGGATCGTCTGGGCCGAGACCTTCGAGCACAAGCCCGACGACATCTTCATCGTCATCGAGGATATCGGCAACAGCATCGTCTCTTCCATCGCCGCCGAGATCGCGACGGTGGAGCGCAACCGCGCCTTGCTGAAGGCGCCCAATTCGCTCAATGCCTGGGAAGCCTATCATCGCGGCCTCTGGCACATGTATCGCTTCACCCGCCAGGAAAACGAGCTGGCGCAGCATTTCTTCGGCGAAGCGTTGAAGCTGGACCCCACTTTCGCGCGCGCCTATGCCGGCATGTCCTTCACCCATTGGCAGAACGCTTTCCAGCGCTGGGGCGACCGCGATCGGGAGACCGCGCTTGCCTTCGAAAGCGCCGGCCAGAGCCTGCTGGTCGACGACCGCAACCCCGCCGCCCACTGGGCGATGGGCCGCGCGCTGTGGCTGCGCGGCGAACAGGACAGCTCGCTACTGGAACTGGCGAGTGCCGTCGACCTCAGCCCCAATTTCGCGCTCGGCCATTACGCGCTGTCTTTCGTCCATTCTCAGTCGGGCGACCCGCAATCGGCGATCGGCTCGTCCGACCATTCGCGCCATCTCAGCCCGTTCGATCCGCTCTTGTTCGGCATGATGGGCGCGCGTGCCATGGCCCATGCAAGGCTGGGCGAATTCGAAGCGGCGGCTGAATGGGCGCTGAATGCGGCCGCAAGGCCAAACGCCCATGTCATCATCCTGGCAATCGCCGCCCATTGCCTGGCGCTGGCCGGTCGGCAGGACGAGGCGCGGACCTTCGCCGCCAAGATTCGCAGCACCTTGCCGAACTATCGTGCCGACGATTTCATCGCCACCTTCCGCTTCGACCGGGACGGGGAAGCCCTGTTCCGGAACGGCTCCAAGCTGATCGGGCTGAACTGAGCCACGCCGCTGCCTCTGCTAGCTAGGCGGTTTCGATGGCGAAAGGAAATTCTACGCCCGCACGCGACGGCATTCGAATTACGGGAGCTAGCATCCGCACCCTCACTGGCCCGGGCTGCTTGCCAAACATCAGAAGTGGTAGTTGATTCCGAGGCGAACCGTGTCGAAGTCGATTGCATCGGTCGTGGTGGTGGCTGCGTTGAAGTCGGGCTTGCCCAAGTCGACATGCAGATATTCGGCCTTGAACGACAAGTGCCGGTTCATCGCCCACTCGACGCCGGCGCCAGCCGACCAACCCCAGCGCGTGTCACCATAGCTGCAGCCGCCAACGAAGCCACATGCGCCTATGTCGGCCGAGCCCTTCACGTGTCCAACGGCGAAGCCGCCTGTTACATAAGGAAGGAAATTTTCGAAGGTATAGCCCACACGTCCACGGCCGGTGCCAAACCAGCTCACCTTTGCGGTACAACCTTCGATGTAGCAGGGAGCATCGTTAAAAGGCGCCACAACGTCGCCTTTGATGTTCGCGAACGACATATCGGCCTCTGCACCGAAGACGAAGCGGTCGTGCTGCCAGTTGTATCCGGCGGTGAGACCGCCCACGAATCCGTTCGCATCGAAATCGACCGACGATGGTGCCCCCATCGCAGAGTAGTTGTAGGTATCAGATCCCCAGCCATACCCGGCAAACGCGCCGATATACGCGCCCGACCAATTGATAGCGTAAACAGGCTCGGCTGCGACGGCGTCGGCGGCCACGGCAGAACCGGTGAAGAGCGAAAGCAGGCCGGCGAACAGAATGGAAACTAGGCGCATTTTTAGAGTCCCCAGCGAAATGCCTTCAGCTTGCGATAACATTATAAGAGGAAACTCGATATGGCATTTCTGCAACAGCGGTGTTTTAGTGGCGCCGCTCAGGTGCGGTCGCTTTCACCTGCGAAAACCACAGGCCAAGTGAAGACAATCTAGCGGGCTCTCGCGCCCCGGCAGGCGTACGAAAGTCCCGCAAAGGAAGGCAATCGCGAGCGCCAGGCTCGATCGGGGCCGGCACGCCCCCGTCGGCCGCTGGAAGATCACCGACCCGGCGAAATGGTAGCGCGCCAGCAGCGTCTCATCCGCGACCGCGGGCAGGTAGTCGCTTTCCGTCGGCCTCGAGGTATTTCTTGGCCAAGTCGCTGCGGACATGGTCAAAGATTGCGGAGAAGGTCGTCCCTTCCTGGCGAGCCGCCGCCGCATGGTCCGTTGTGTTATCGCCAGCCGGTCGGCAATCCATGTATACTCACAACTTACATGCTGACCCAGTTGCCGGCTCAACAGGAAGAGGCGCAATCGCCACGAATAGCCCAGACGCCCTTCGTCAGGGAAAGTCCAGACGTGAGATGGTAAAACGCTCTAGCGCGCGAGCGGCCCGCTCGCCTTCCGCCAGGCGTCGATGCCGCCCTGGATGTGGCGGGCGCTGGAAATCCCGACATCCTGCGCCGCCTGCACCGCCATCGCCGAACGCTCGCCGAAAGCGCAGTAGAACAGAAGCTGCTTGGCTGTTGATTTGGCCAGCTCATGCAGCATGCCGCCTGACATGATGTTCTCCTGCAGCCGCGCATAGGGCAGATGGATGGCTCCGGGGATGACGCCGTGGCGCTCGCGTTCGGACTGCTCGCGCAGGTCGATCAGCGCCACGTCGGGCCGCCCGACAAGCGCCAGCGCCTGCTCGGCGCTGACCGCCCAGCCGCGGCTGGCGATGTCGTCCTGATGCAGCCCGACCCGCATGTTGGCGGGCACGGCCACGTCCATCATCTTCGGGTTGGCCAGATTCAGATTGTTCATGATGTTCACATATTCGTCGACCGACTTCACCTGCAGGCGCGGGTTGAAGGCCTTTTCCTCGCCGATCGTCGACACGGTCTCGCCCTTATAGTCGTGGGCCGGAAATATCATCGTCTCGTCGGGCAGCTTGAGCAGACGGCCGAAGATCGACTCATATTGCTTGCGCGGATCGCCGTTCTGGAAGTCGGTGCGGCCGGTGCCGCGGATGAGCAGCGTATCGCCGGTGAAGACCCGGTCGGGCAGGACGAAACTGTAGGAATCGTCGGTGTGGCCGGGGGTGTAGACAACGTCGAGCGCCAGCCCTTCGATGGCGAGCTTGTCGCCGTCGGCGAGCCGCATCGACACCACGTCAGCCTTGGTCTGCTCGCCCATCACGGTCACGCAATGCGTCCTGTCGCGTAGCGCGCCGAGGCCGGTGATATGGTCGGCGTGAAGATGCGTATCCACCGCTTTGACCAGCCTCAAATCCAACTCGTTGACCAGTTGGAGATAGCGATCCACCTTCTCCAGCACCGGATCGATGATCAGCGCCTCGCCGCCGCGCCGGCTGGCGAGCAGATAGGAGTAGGTGCCCGAGACGGAATCGAAGAGCTGGCGGAAGATCATCGTCGTATACCCCGCTGCATTTTCACCGCCGGGCCTCGCCTTGGCGGCCGTAGCAACATTCTACTGCATAGGCTTCTGGAATCAGAATGGATTTCGAAAAAAATAATACGCCGGTAGACAGCCTTCCCTGCAGCCACGGGATGCCAGGCCTCAAATGCGGTACGAGTTCGTCGATTAGGCTCCTCAAAAAGCGTTGCTGAGGCGAACCTGGCCTCGGACAGTGAAGGCGTGTCGGTCCCGTAACCCGCCTCGAAGCCGGCAACGTCCAGACCGGGGACTGTACGCCTGCGAAGAGGGCTACCGCCGCAGCACGGCGCTCAGGACGTCGCGGATGCCGATCGCGCCGACGAAACGCGAGCCTTCGTCGAACAGCGCCACCGGCGCCGTCTGCGAGCGGTGCATGGCGAGCATCACCGTCTTCAGCGGCGTGCCGGGATTGGCCCAGAACACCTGCGCCCCCTCCTCCGGCTGACGCTCGACATCGGCGCAGGAGACCCACACCGCCGGCTTGCCGTCGCGCTCGGCCGCGGCCACCAGGCCATGCTCGTCGATCTTGAAGCGCGTCGTCTTGCGTCTGTCGAGCCACACCCAGCCGTCCTCGCCCTGCTCCAGGTCGCGGCGGTCCCGCATCACGTTCCACGCCGTCAGCACCGACAACGGGTTTACATTGGCGATGAAGTCGCGGACATAGTCGTTGGCGGGCCTGAGCACGATGTCTTCCGGCGCGCCGGTCTGGACGATGCGGCCGCCTTCCATGATCGTGATGTGGCTGCCGATCTTCAGCGCCTCCTCGAGGTCATGGCTGACGAAGATGATGGTCTTCTTGAGTTCCGCCTGAAGCTGCAGCAATTCGTCCTGCAGCTTGGTGCGGATCAGCGGGTCGAGCGCCGAGAACGGCTCGTCCATCAAGAGGATCGGCGCTTCGGTGGCGAAGGCGCGCGCCAGGCCGACACGCTGCTGCATGCCGCCGGAAAGCTCATGCGCGTATTTCCTCGACCACTGATCGAGATGGACAAGCTGTAGTTGCTTTTGCACCCGCGCCTTGCGCTCGGCTTCCGGGACGCCGGCAAGCTCAAGCCCGAAGCCGACATTTTCCTCGACCGTGCGCCAGGGCAGCAGCCCGAACTGCTGGAACACCATGGCCACCTGCTTCTGCCGCAGCCGCCGCAAGGTCGCCTCGTCGCAGGTGACGACATCGACGATGCGGTCGCCGTCCTTGACCAGCACCTGGCCGCGCGACACGACGTTCAGCCGATTGACAGCCCGAAGCAGCGTCGACTTGCCGGAACCGGACAGGCCCATCAGCACCGATATCTCGCCTTCGTGCACGGTGAGGCTGGCGCCGGCGCACCCAAGCACATTGCCGGTCTTCTCCAATATCTCGGCGCGGGTGGCGCCTTGATCGATCAAAGCCAGCGAACCTGCCTGGTCGGCCCCGAAGACGATGTCCACGTTCTTGAAATCAACCGCGACGGTCATTTCTTGCCTCCAACGCCGATGCGGGTCATGCGGTCGAGAACGATAGCGAGCACGACAATGGCGAGCCCGGCCTCAAGCCCGAGATCGATGCGGCGCGAGCCAAGCGCGCGGTTGATTTCCGTGCCGAGGCCGCCGGCGCCGATCAGAGCGGCGAACACCACCATCGACAGCGACAGCATGATCGATTGCGTGAGACCCGCCATGATGGTCGGCAGCGCCGATGGCAGCTCCACCTTCCACAGGAGCTGGCGCTTGGTGGCGCCGAAGGCCTCGCCCGCCTCGATGATCGCCTTGGGCACCGAGACCACGCCGAGATGGGTGAGTCTGACTGCCGTCGGGATGACGAAGATGATGGTGACGATGAGACCGGGCGCGTTGCCGAGGCCGAACAGCGTGAGCACCGGGATCAGGTAGACGAAGGTCGGCAGCGTCTGCATCAGGTCGAGCACCGGCAGCATGACCCGGTAAACCTTCGGCTTGTGCGCGGCCCAGATGCCGAGCGGCACACCGATCGCCATCGCCATGGCGGCGGCGGCAACGACCAGCACCAGCGTCTGCACCGTCTGCTTCCACAGGTTCTGGTTGATGATGAAGATCAGGCCGAGGAAGACGCCGATGGCGAGCGGCCGCGAACGCTGCAGGAGCCAGGCGACGATCGCGATGACCAGCGCCAGAAGCACCGGCGGCACCATCAGCAGGAGGTTCACCGCCCCATCGAGAATGAAATTCAACCCGTTTGAGAAAGCCCGGAAGATGGTGTCGAAATTGTCGGTCAGGAACCCGAAGAACGCCTTGCCCCACGGCCCGATGGGGATTTTGTAGTCGGTCAGGAATTTCGAAATTGGATCCATATTTCCCCTCTCGGCTGCGCCGCGCTTGCCGCACGGTCATCCTCTCACGTCTCCAGGCATATGAAAAAGGGCAGCCTCTTCAAGGGCTGCCCTTTTCCGGAAATCATGCCGGTCCCAAGCGGCTCAGCTCCCGAGCGCGGTCTTGACGGCGGCAGCCGCGTCGCCGCCATCAAAGGTGGTGACGCCGGCAATCCAGGGCGCAACGGCGTCGGGATGCTTCTTCAGCCAGTCTTTCGCCACCGTCTGGGCATCGCCGCCCTTCAGGATCGCGTCCATCATCTCGCCTTCCATGTCGAGATTGAACTTCAGGTTGGCGATGAACTTGCCGGCGTTCGGGCATTCGGTGGTGTAGCCCTTGCGCACGTTGGTGTAGACCGTGGCGGCGCCGAAGCCGCTGTCGCCCATGCCGTCGAGATAGGTGATCTTCATGGCGCCCATCACCGGGTGCGGCGTCCAGCCGAGGAAGGCGATCCACTCATTGTTCTTCATCGACTGCTCGGCCTGCGTCAGCATGCCGGCTTCCGACGACTCGACCAGTTCGAAGCCCTCGAGATTGTCCTTCGGGTTCTTGATCATGTCGAGGATGATGCGGTTGCCGTCATTGCCTGCCTCGATGCCGTAGATCTTGCCGTTGAATTTGTCCTTGAACTTGCCGAGATCGGTCAGCGTCTTGACGCCGGCATCCGCGACATAGGTCGGCACGACGATGCCATAGCCGGCGCCGGTCAGGTTGGTGCTGATCGTCTCGACCGAGCCGTCGGCGGTATAGTCTTTGATGTCGTTGGTCATCGACGGCATCCAGTTGCCGAGGAAAACGTCGAGGTCCTTGTTCTTCAGCGACGCATAGGTCACCGGCACCGAAAGCTGGATCGTCTGCGGCTCATAGCCGAGCGCGGTGAGCAGCACCGAGGCCAGCCCCGTCGTGGCTTGGATGTCGGTCCAGCCGACATCGGACAGGCGAACCGCTTTGCAGCTCGCCGGATCGCCGGCATAGGCGGCCGTCGTGGTCAGAAGCGCCGCAAGGCCGATGCCTGCGACGATAGATTTCATACGCGACATGAACTTTCTCCCATTGCAATTACCAGGCGATGCGAAGTCACGGTTCTTGCGCCCGCCTTGTTTCGTCAGCCAAACACCATTTTGAAGCCGTTTCAAGCGCTTCAACATCACGACGAACGGCGCGCGCTAGCCTTTACGCGACATGACAGGCTTTTGAACGACATCGGATTTTAGACGGCAGGGAGTTTTTGGTGGACGGAGCCTCGGGCCCCCTCCCCGGGCGCCGACATGTGAGCTTAGAAGGACGCATGGCCAAGCTTTACTTCCACTACGCGACGATGAATGCCGGCAAGACGACGATGCTCTTGCAGGCGTCCTACAACTATCGCGAACGCGGCATGTCGACGATGCTGTTCGTCGCCGGACATTATCGCAAGGGCGACAGCGGATTGATCTCGTCGCGCATCGGTCTCGAATCCGAGGCCGAGATGTTCCGCGACGGCGACGACCTCTTCGCCAGGGTCGCCGATCATCACGAACATACGACCGTGCATTGCGTGTTCGTCGACGAGGCTCAGTTCCTCGAGGAGGAGCAGGTCTGGCAGCTCGCCCGTATCGCCGATAGGCTGAACATCCCGGTCATGTGCTACGGCCTGCGCACCGATTTCCAGGGCAATCTGTTTCCCGGCTCGCGCGCGCTGCTCGCCATCGCCGACGATTTGCGCGAGGTGCGCACCATCTGCCGCTGCGGCCGCAAGGCCACGATGGTGGTCAGGCTCGGCTCCGACGGCAAGGTGGCGAAGCAGGGCCAGCAGGTCGCCATCGGCAAGGACGTCTATGTCTCGCTCTGCCGCCGCCATTGGGAAGAGGAAATGGGCAGGTCAGCTCCCGACGATCTCATTGGTTTTGTCAGCCCCTGAGGTTTAGGCGGCCGAAACACGCCGAATCGGAAACCGCCAGCCAAGCCGCACGCCGAGGGTTGCCAGCGCAATCAGCGCCATGCCGGCAGCCTGCGCCGGTCCGAGTGGATGGCCGTACAAGGTCCAGTCGATGATGATCGCGACGACAGGATAGATGAAAGTGAGAACGCCGATCACCGGCGTCTTTAGGCGCGGAAAGGCGGAATTCATCAACACATAAGCGATGCCGGTATGCAGGACCCCGATCCCGGCCAGCCAGCCCCACGATGGAAGCGGGATGGAGTGGCCGATTTCGGCGAACGGGGCGAGCAGCACGACCCCGACCAGCGTCTGGCAAAGCACGGTGATCTCCGCGCGCTGTTGTCCGAGGCCCTTGGCAAGGAGCGTCGCCACCGCATAAAGCAGGGCGGCGCCCAGCGTCAGCGCGATGCCCAACGCCCATTTCGCGTCGGCACGGCCGTGAATGACGACCAGGCCGCTGGCCAGCACCACGCCGAGGAACGCGCCAAGCATCCACAGAATCTGGTCGGGCGAGATGCGTTCCTTGAGGAAGATGACGCCGATCAGCACCACGAAGAACGGCTGGACATGATAGACGATTGTCGTCGTCGCGATCGATGTCATCGCGAAGCCGGCGAAGAAGGCCGTCCAGCTCAGCACCATGCAAACGCCGCCAAGCGCGGCGAGCGCAAGCCGGGATGGGGACAGCGTCCGGTCCGGCAGGTAGCCGCGCAGCAGGCACCACGCGGCCAGGAACAGCGCGCCAAACACGCATCGCCAGAAGACGACGGTGACGGGATGTTGTCCCGACTCCGTGACGAAGGCGCCGACCGTGCCGGCAATCACCATCGCCAGAGCGAGGCTCGCGGCGGGGAAGCGGGCGATCGATATGTCCCTCATTATCGGCTCTCCAAACGGGTCGGAGCTCATCTGGCCAGCCGAAACGATTTCAATCAAGCGAATAGATTTGTGGGTATCTATTCGATATGCTGATAGCGCTATGGCCGCTCCACTCGACCTCAACCTCTTGAAGACCTTCGTTGCCGTCGTCGAAAGCGGCAGCCTGTCCAATGCGGCGCCGCGCGTCGGCCGCAGCCAGTCGGCGGTCAGCATGCAGATGCAAAGGCTGGAAGACATGGTGGGCAACCAGCTTCTGGTGCGGGGCCCTAGAACGGTCACCCCCAATGCGGCCGGCGAGGATTTCCTCATCTATGCGCGCCGGCTGCTGAAACTGTCCGACGAGGCATGGGCGAGCGTCACCCGGCCGAAGGAAACTGGCAGCGTGCGCCTCGGCGTGCCGGACGACTACGCGGCCTTCCTGCTGCCGCCCGTGCTGTCGCGCTTTGCCGAGGATCACCCGCTGGTCACCGTCGAGCTCGTCTGCGAGCAGTCGACGGCGCTGGTGAAGACCCTGGCGGAGGGACGGCTCGACCTGGCGATCGTCACCCGCCTGCCGGATCAGCCGCTCGAGGTGATCAGGCTGGAGCGCTTTGTCTGGGTATCGCCTCGCCCAATCACGTGGCCTGGCAGACCGATCCGCTGCCTGTCGCCCTGTTCGAACCTGGCTGCGCGGCAAGGATGAATGTGCTGCAGGCACTCGGCGGTGCCGACCGATCCTATCGCTGCACCTATTCCAGCGCCTCCCTGCTCGGGCTGGTCGCGGTGGTGCAGGCGGGGCTCGCGGTCGCCGGCCTTGCCCAGCGAAGCGTGCCGCCGTCGCTGCGCATCATCGGCGCCAATGAGGGGCTGCCTGTGTTGCCGGACCTGGAGATCGGCATCCTGCGCAACCCTTTGTCGACGACGCCGGCGGTCGATCGTCTGCATGACTTTCTGCGCCGAGATCTGGCGCAGCAGGCCTGAGCCGCGGAGATTGCCCGCCGCGCCGGGTGTGGCTTTTGTCAAGGCTTCGCCCTATAAGGCCGACAGCAAGAACTCTCCGGGGTCAGCCATGCTTCGAGCCATTTCGCCCGCCGCACTTTTCCTGCTTGCCGGCGGGCTTGCCGCGCATGCCGGTGGCGATGCAGCACTGGGCAAGAAGGTCTTCAACCGCTGCATGGCCTGCCATGAGGCGGCAAGCGACCGCGACAAGGTCGGCCCGCATCTGATGGGCGTCGTCGGCCGCAAGGCCGGCTCGGCGGAGAGCTTTGCCGGCCATTATTCCCAAGCCATGAAGGATGCCGGCGCCGCCGGCCTGGTCTGGGACGAGGCCAGCCTCGCCGAATATCTCAAGGCTCCCAAGCAGAAGGTTCCCGGCAACAGGATGGCCTTTACCGGCCTGACCAGCGACGACGACATCGCCAACGTGATCGCCTATCTCAAGGCCGACCCAAAACCCTGATCGGAATTGGAAAGAAACTGGTACTGCCGCCGGCTTATGAGATTTGCCGGCGCTGTGTCATCGCCTTGGCCGTCCGTAAAAACAAGAGCTTAAGGCATGTAAGCTGAAGCTGTTCGACGGCGTCGCGCATTACTGGCCGCCATGCGCATGATTGCCTTGTCTTTCAAGGACCTGACCAGTTCTTTTGTTTTGACGTCTCTCCTTGTCTTCCTTCTTTCAATCCCTTGAAGCCCCACATATATTTGCCGCCACGACACGGAAACGGATGCCGAAGCGGGAGGCCCCAATGGCGACATTGCAGAATTTCGATGCCGAAATTGCCAGGACCAAGCAGGTCGTCGAGGACATGCGCACCAAGATCGAGCAGTCCGGTACGGTGCTCGACACGCTCGCGCAGGCCGATAAGAAGATCGGCGACGCCAATTTCGACATCGAGAACGCCCGCATCGAGGACGTGCTCAAGCAGCAGAAGGTCATGGAAGGCAACATCGCCGACCTGATCATCGGGCTCGAGGACGCCACCAACGTTTTCGGCGCCGAGTTCGAGAGCATGAAGAGCTACACCGGCTGGGAAAACTTCGTCGGTGTCTTCTCCGAGCAGCGCAAGCAGCGCATGCGCACCGACCGCGTCCGCAACATGTCGCTGGCCGGCAATTTGCAGGAGCTTTTGGCGAAGTCGGATACCATCGTCGGCATCCTGAAGGCGCAGAAACAGATCCTCGACCAGCGCTACAAGACTTCCGAGACCAGCCTGTCGCAGGTGATCGAGCGCCGCAAGACGACCATGTCCAACCTCGAGGCCGTGCAGAAGCGCATCGAGGAATTGAACCCTCTGCTGCTCGACATCGAGAACAAGATCGCCGCGTCGACGACGCAGAAGGAGCGTACCGAGCTCGAGGGCGAGCGCTCCAAAATGGCGACCGAATACAATGAAAAGCAGGCCAAGGAACAGGAGCTGCTCGCCGAAAGCCAGACGCTGGAGCGCTATACCTCGATGTTCCAGACCTTCGTCGATTCGCTCAACAACCAGATCGCCGCGCAGTCGACGCTGATCAACAAGCTGACCATCGACACCGAGCAACGCATCGTGCTGTACAAGGCGCTGGAAGATTCGCTGAAGACCGCCGCCCAGCAGGACGTCGCCCACAAGATCAACACGCTGGGCAGCCAGGTCGACAACACGGCCGAGGAGACGATGGCCGGCATCGGCGCCGCCTCGCAGAAGCATATCGGCGATCTGCTCGAGATGCATGAGAAGAACATGGTGGCGTCAGCCGACATCCAGCGGCGCAAGAAGCTTGCCGACGACGCCTTCGCGCGCCGCTTCGACGATGTGATGAAGAAGCACAATTCCGCCAACTATGTGCAGTCCTAAGCAGGTTCCGCAAAAGTGTCCCACGGTGTTGCGGTCAGAACCTGCGAGAAAATAAAGGAATCCAAGCAGATATTCGTGGGACATGCCACGAATATCTGCTTGGGCGGCGCCGCTGATCTCATCTCCACGGCAGTCCCATGACACCTGAGAACGACGCGGCGGCCCGCTATTTCTCCGCCATCACGGCGGCGCTGGGCGGACTGGAAGTGTTCATGCGCGACGACCGCTCGCCGCTTTACCGGCACGGCATCGTCGCCAGGATCGTCGCGGAGTATATCGCACGGCTGGACAAATCCTTTGCCTGCTGGCGCAACCGGCTGGGCTTCATGGACACCTTCCGCATCTCGCGCGCTGACAGCGGCTATCCCGTGTTCCAGAACCTGCTCGAATTGGAAAACGACCGCCAGCAGGCCGACGCCCGCCTGGCCAACATCCCGCAGGCCGGCGAGCTGCGCGAGGAGATGGCCGACTTCATCCTGCGCCACAAGGAATTTCCCGAGGCGCTCCAGAAGTCGATGGCCGAGCGGCTCTATCTGGAGGACGTCAAGAGCGAGGCGACCTTCGGCCCGTTCACGCTTGCGCAGACGGCCAAAGTCTCGGTCAACCCGAAGACCATGCGGCCCTATTATCTCGTCCACTGGGCGACATTCGACGGCAGCGCCAACCTGCCGCTGATCTACATGGTGACGGTGGAGGATTCCTCCGAAAGCATGGTGCGCCAGTTGGTCGACGACAGCACCGGCAAGCTGAACGAGAAGGTCGAGATCCCGCTGCCCGTCGACGGCCTGCTCAACCCGGAGCTTGCGCACCGCTTCGACGATTTCACCGAGAAGAACTCGGCCTACACGCTCTCGCCGGCGACGATCGCCGTCAATCTCGACAAGGATTTCGAGTCGCTGCATCCCAAGCAGCTGCGGCGCGTGGTGCTCGGGCCCTTCTACTCGGCCGGCATCACCGACAACAATTCGACCGTGGCCGAGGTGCTCTCCAAGGTGCGCAAGCCCGAGAATGCCTGGCTGCTCACCTGGACAATCCAGGAGGTCTTTTCCAAGAGCGAGAAGCCCGGCCGCAGGGGTCTTTTCTCCAGCGAGAAGACGACGCAGGAATTCTTCATCAACACCGACGATCTCGAAGCGGCGCGCCAGGGCGTCTCGAGCTACGAGAACCACGCGCTGATCCCGCATGAGGCCTACCAGGCGCTCTATGCCGCGGGTGAAGCGCAGAAGATCTTTTCCGGCTACAAGGTTCACATCCTGTCCAACGGGCAGGTGATCAGCGATGTGTGACCGTCAAATCGCGGAGCATCCTTCATGGACACCGGCCTGACCACGATCTCGGAAGCCGCAATCGAGAAGCACCGTGCCTCGGCGCAGAGCTTCATCACCCGCATCGTCGTGCTGGAGGACCCGTCGCGCGAATCCGGCACGCCGCTCGCCGGCACCAACCGCCGCTTCGTCTCGACCGTTTCGGTCGGCTCGGTGCGCCGCACGCGCGAGGTCGAGCTCACAAAGACGGTCGCCGCGATCCACCCCGACGACCAGTTGATGAGCATCCCGCAGCACACGCTGCTCTACCGCGCCCGCCGTGGCCTCGCGATCGCGCTCGCCATAGCGGGTGTCTTCGCCGAAGGCTCCGATCTCGAAAGCCTGCAGGCGAAGAATGCCCGTGCGCCGCTGGAAGGCGACGAGGCGTCGAGCTTCAAGAAGCTTCTGTCGGCGTCGGCTTACGTCTCCGCTTTCAGTTTTGCCTCCTATCTGTTCCAGCTGATCGACAGCGACGGCGAGGCGCCGAACGACATCGCCGAGCCCGACTTCCTGTTCGACACGCCACAGGACGCGGTGAAATCGATCGTGGCCGGTCTCGACAAGGCGATTACCGGCTCGAAGGACGATGCGGACCTGATGACGCGTGCTCGCGCCTTCGCCCGTGTCGCCATCGACGGGCTCTTGGCGCGAAAGGGCCGCTTCGACGGCATCGGCCCGTTCGAGAACACGCATATCCGCATCGATGTCGACGATTTCACCCTCGACGGCTTCGACGTCGCGCCCGGCAAGCGCTCCAAGCCGCTGGTGATGACCTTCAAGAAGCCGGAAGAGGTTGTCGGCAACCACATCGCCAAATTCCAGTCAGTCAGGTTGGCCAAGATGCTGATGGCCTACGATTTCGAGCGCGAGCTGAACCCGTTCGTCGAGCTTGGCGGCTTCCTGTTCACCTTCATCGGCGACGGCGCGCCAGGCACCGGCAAGACGACACTGATCCAGATGATCGCCGGCCTCGTCAACGGCTATTGCCAGGTGGCCGGCTATCCGTTCGCCTATGAGAATTTCGGCGTCGACCAGATTTCGTCCTATCAGGGCAAGTCCGGCCAGAACTGCCGGCAATTCATCAACAACGTGCTCAATCCGCGCGTCATCGGCTTCGGCACCATCGACGATATCGACCAGGTTGCGGCGCGCCGCTCCGACGACCGCGCTTCCGCCGGTCAGCAGGAGATCACCGGCGTGCTGATGGACGCCTTCGCCGGCGCCTCGACGGTGGTGCGCGGCAACTGCTCTTTCGGCATGTTCTCCAACTATCCGGAAAATGTCGACGACGCGCTGCGCCAGCGCGCCGGCGCGCGCTGGCTGGTCGACGGCCCGCAGACCCGCGACGACTATATCGACATCTTCGTGCTGCTCGCCGGCAAGAACCACAAGATCCCGCTGGGCGAGCATGAGCTCTATGCCGCGCAGGAGATCCAGCGCGCCGTGGCCGAAGCCTATGAAGCACACGAGAAGCCGCAGGAAGACGGGCTGATGAAGGTCTATGAGCGCTACATGAAGGAGAATGGCGCGCCTAAGACCATGGCCGATATCGGCACCTACCTGCACATGATCAAGGACGCAGAACCACGCTTCACCGGCCGCGCCATCAAAAACGTCACCGACGCGATCAAGATGCGCGCCATGGATATCGAGCTGCCGGACGAGTGGTTCGAGAAGCCCGAAGCCTTCATGCACAAGAGCTACGACGACAAGAAGGCGATGATCGAGGAACTGCGCGGGCCGTTCTCGATGGACATGGTCATGCAGGAGATCAACCGCTACGCCGATTCCGAGTTCCGCTATTCCGACAAGTCGGATGATGCCGCGGTGGAGAAGCTCCTGCGCGACGCAAGGCTGCGTGAGCGCGCGGCGCGCGAGATGGAGGAATTGAAGAAGAAGGGGGCGTGGAATGCGTAGGCTTCCTTCGCTGCCGGCGAGTACGGAAGGATGTGGTGCCAACGTCGGCGCCCCCCTCTCCCCGTCCTTCACGGGGAGAGGGTAAGGGTGAGGGGCAGCGCCGTGCGTGGACCAGAAGTCGCGACAACGAAACGAGCAAGACGCCTTCGGCAGTCGGATAACGACGCGGAAACAGCGCTTTGGATGGAACTGCGCGGCAGACGATTGAACGGTCATAAATTTGTGCGGCAGTTTCCGATAGGAAATTATTTCGCCGATTTTGCCTGCAGGGAGTGCCGCCTCGTTGTTGAGGTCGACGGCAGCCAGCATGCAGGCAATAATTACGACAGGACTAGAGATCGCTTCATGGTCTCAAACAATTGGTCCGTCCTCCGCTTCTGGAATGTCGCTATCTTGAAAGATCGGGATGAGGTGCTCGAAACCATACTTGCTGCAATCGAATGCCGTCTCGATCGTCTAATCGAAACGCACGAGCTTCGGTTTACTGCCGCCGGCGGCTACGGGGAGACAAATCTTTGAACGCTGGCGCCGCCCCTCACCCTTACCCTCTCCCCGTGAAGGACGGGGAGAGGGGGGCGTCAGCGTCGCCGCTTCACCTTTCGAGGCGACATTTGTCGGACCCCAGCCAATGACCCGCCCCGCCAAGAAACCCGATCTTCTGCGCGACAACGAGCTGATCTACGGCAGGCTGCTCACCGTCGACGAGCCGTATCTCATCCAGCGCTACAACAAGGCGCTTGTCGCCTTCGGCCTCGAGCCGACCAAGTTGAAGAGCTTCCAGATCGACCGCACCGGCTTTTCGCCCGAAATCGCCGAGGAGTGCGGCGATTTCGACTATCTCGATCCCAACGAGGTCAACCGCCGCTTCATCATCCTGACGCCGTCGCAGATCGACCTGCCGGTGGTGCACACCGCCTTCTCCAACACCTCGCAGCTGATGTTCGAGTTCATGTCGAAGAACCAGCGCGCCATCGACGCGCTGACCATCAAGGACGTGATCTACGGCGAGATCGAGGACTCGGTCCCCAAGGTCAACGACATCGAGGACCTGCTGTCAATCAACCAGGTCGAGTTCAAGGTACTGTCGGCCGAGGACGTGCTGGGCAAGGCGGCCGAGCTCGGCAAGCTGGTCGACCGGCTGAAACAGGAGCCGGACGCCTGGCGCGACAACGCCATGCTGCAGCGCATGGTCGATCTGGCCAAAATCTGCGGCGACATCCGCGAGAACGCGCTGGTCCCCGACCAGGTGATCTTCCGCCACAATGCCTACTGGACCAGCCATTTCGGCGGCCTCTATGTCTTCGTCGACCCCGATATGACGACGGTGATCTGCGATCCAGCCGCTCCCGGCTTCCGCCGCTCACGCCCCTGGCAGGTCAGCTACCTGTCGATCAACGATGCCGACAAGGTGTTCCGCTTCCTCGCCGCCACCGGCCGCCTCGACCTGCCGCGCGCCTCGTGGATCGAGGCCTCCGGCTATCTCGAGCATCGCGCCGAGATGGTCGTGGGCGCGCTGATCCGCGACGCCGAGCCCAACCGCAATTTGACCGATGTCGACAAGGTCTGGCTGCAGACCTGGATCCACGGCAATGCCGACCTGATCGCCCGGGACGGGAACTTTCCCTTCCTCAACGCCGCCAAGCGCGAGATCGCCCAACTCGGCCATCTCAAAATCGAGGACGTGCCGCCGCGCCAGCGCTTCCTGGTCGTGCGCGCCAAGCCCGAACACCCCGATGCCTGGCTGACCAACCAGTTGATCTCAGATTTCGTGCCGCAGGACTTCGTCTCGCGCTACGTCTTCAACAAGCCCGGCTTCTACAAGGACTATGAGAGCTACAGCGACGCCTGGCGAAGCCATGTTGTGGACGTTCTGAAAACCACATATTTGAAGGACAAGGCGGCGTTCCGCGCGCGCCTTTACGGCGTGATCGACTAGAAAAGTCTGGGCGGTTTCCGCCCGGAATTGCGCCAAAACAAAGGGTTAGGGCAGATCGCCGTTTCCCTTGAAACGGTGAAATACTCTAAAGGGGGTGCCACAGCCATGCTCGACCCGATCGTGAACTTCTTCACCCAGATCTTCCAGTGGATCGGCCGCGGCATCGGCTTCGTCATCGGCGTCATTCTGTGGCCGTTCATGTGGGTCGGCCGCTGGTATGGACAGCGCGGCTGGATCCTGAAGGCGGTGGTCGGTCTTGCTCTCCTGGTTCTGATCGGCCTCTACGCCAATTTCTTCTACGCCACGCAGTGGTGGAACAATTTCAACCCGAACTATCCCGACACCTACACATTCGAGAAGCGCAACGTGTCGGCCGGCGAACAGGTTTCCGCCGGCGCCGGCACCGACACGGCCAAGACCTGCGGCAACTCGGCGATCGCCCAGGTCGCCGCCGATCTGACCGACTTCAACGTCAACCAGAATGCCTGGATCTCGTCGATGATCCTCTACAAGCTCGGCCTGTTCGGCATCGACTGGGACAACACGCCTTGGATGGACAACAAGGCATCCTTCCAGCGCGGCATCAACCAGGCGGTGCGCCGCACCGCGACCGAGCTCGCCGACAATCTCGGCCGCGTGCGCACGACCTCGCAGATCGACGCCGACCTGCAGGACGCACGCGGCAATCTGCAGTTCGACGAGTACACCTGGTATTTCGGGCTGAATCCCTTCGGCCCGAAGACGCCGACGCCGAGCTATTATCGCGACGCGGTGCGCAAGCTGCGTTCCTTCAACGCCCGGCTCGCCACCTGCCAGGCGACGTTCGACGCGCGTGCCGACAATCTCAAGCAATATATCGACCGCATCGCATCGGATATCGGCTCGACTTCGGCGATCCTCAAGGAGCGCGCCGAAAACCACAACAACGGCTGGTTCGATACCCGCGCCGACGACCGCTTCTGGTTCGCCTATGGCCAGCTCTATGCCTATTACGGCCTGATGAAGGGCGCCCAAGCCGACTTCGAGGACGTGCTCAAGGAAAAGCACCTGCAGAGCCTGTGGGACACGATGGATGCGCAGTTCGTCTCGGCGCTGCGCATCCAGCCCTTCATCATCGCCAATGGCCGGGAGGACGGCTGGCTGTTGCCGACGCATCTCACGACGATGGGCTTCTACATACTGCGCGTGCGCTCCAACATGGTCGAGATCAGCAACGTTCTGACACAATAGCACCGTCTCGGCGCGACAGGGCGATGGCGGATTTGCGCCGTCGCCCCTGTCGCTTTTCGCGCATTAGGCGGCTGTTTTGAGACGGCGAAACCGCCCCCGCTCTGGCTTCTATACGGCGCAACGACCGGGCCCGAGACGACTGCCCTGAAGAGGCCCGGCGACGGAACGCTCTTTCTTAACAGGAAACATAGTTGCATGGAAGTTGACGCCGCGCCAACGACAGGGTTAGAACATGCCCTTGCGTCCGGGCGGGGTCTCGACCATGCACGAATGATCGAACCCCTCCCCTCCACCGCCTACTCCAGAGGAAAGCCGTCATGGCCGAAGTGAAGTCCGACATCGAGATCGCGCGCGCCGCCAAGAAGAAACCGATCCAGGAGATCGGCGCCAAAATCGGCATCCCGACCGAGCATCTGCTGCCCTATGGCCATGACAAGGCGAAGGTCTCGGCCGAGTTCATCAAGTCGGTGAAGGGTAACAAGGACGGCAAGCTCATCCTGGTCACCGCCATCAACCCGACGCCCGCCGGCGAAGGCAAGACGACCACCACGGTCGGCCTCGGCGACGGTTTGAACCGCATCGGCAAGAAGGCGATCGTCTGCATCCGGGAGGCCTCGCTCGGCCCGAATTTCGGCGTCAAGGGCGGCGCAGCCGGCGGCGGCCTTGCCCAGGTGGTGCCGATGGAGGACATGAACCTTCACTTCACCGGCGATTTCCACGCCATCACCACCGCGCATAATCTGCTGTCGGCGCTGATCGACAACCACATCTACTGGGGCAACGAACTCGGCATCGACACCCGCCGCGTGGCCTGGCGCCGCGTCATGGACATGAACGACCGGGCGCTGCGCGAGATCATCTGCTCGCTGGGCGGCGTCGCCAACGGCTATCCGCGTGAAGCCGGCTTCGACATCACCGTCGCCTCGGAAGTGATGGCGATCCTGTGCCTGGCTACCGACCTCAAGGACCTCGAGAAGCGTCTCGGCGACATCATCGTCGCCTATCGCCGCGACAAGTCGCCGGTCTATGCCCGCGACCTCAAGGCAGACGGCGCCATGGCGGTTCTGCTCAAGGATGCCATGCAGCCCAACCTGGTGCAGACGCTGGAAAACAACCCGGCCTTCGTGCATGGCGGCCCGTTCGCCAACATCGCGCATGGCTGCAACTCGGTCGTCGCCACCACGACCGCGCTGAAGCTCGCCGACTATGTCGTCACCGAAGCCGGCTTCGGCGCGGACCTCGGCGCGGAAAAGTTCTTCGACATCAAGTGCCGCAAGGCGGGGCTGAAGCCCTCGGCGGCGGTCATCGTCGCGACCGTGCGCGCCATGAAGATGAATGGCGGCATCAAAAAGGAAGACCTCGGCAAGGAGAACATCGAGGCGGTCAAGAAGGGCTGCCTCAATCTCGGCCGCCACATCGAGAACGTGAAGCAGTTCGGCGTGCCGGCGGTGGTGGCGATCAACCACTTCACCACCGACACCGAAGCCGAGATCCAGGCGATGAAGGATTTCGTCAAGGCGCAGGGAGCCGAGGCGATCCTGTGCAAGCACTGGGCGCAAGGCTCGGCGGGCATCGAGGACCTCGCCCGCAAGGTCGTCGAAATAGCCGAGTCCGGCGCCTCGCAGTTCTCGCCGCTCTATCCGGACGAGATGCCGCTGTTCGAGAAGGTCAACACCATCGTCAAGCGCATCTATCGCGGCGACGAGGCGATCGCCGACAAGTCGATCCGCGACCAGCTGCATGCCTGGGAACAGGCCGGCTACGGCAATCTGCCGGTCTGCATGGCCAAGACCCAGTACTCCTTCTCGACCGACCCGAATCTGCGCGGCGCGCCGACCGGCCACACCGTGCCGGTGCGCGAGGTCAGGCTTTCGGCCGGTGCCGGCTTCGTCGTCATCATCTGCGGCGAGGTCATGACCATGCCCGGCCTGCCCAAGGCGCCGTCCTCGGAAAAGATCTTCCTCAACGAACAGGGTCAGATCGAAGGCCTGTTCTAAGCACCCTTCACGCCGGGAGTGGTCAGGGGCGTCGCTATTGCGGCGCCCTTTTTGCTTGCCGGACTAGGCAGCGTTCCGCTTCAGCGCCCGCTGGTTCGATGCATAAATCGTGTCGCGTTCGGGCGGCTTCCCGGTCTTCAGGCAATCAATCCATTCGGCGGTCTTCAGCACCGCGGCGAAGCGCGACTGCAGAACGACGCTTACCACCCGGTGGATGTCCTCTGCCGACGCATAGCCCGCGCTGTTGGCATAGGGCACCGAGCCGCTGGCATCCGAGAGGAACTCGACGGCGAAGCCCATATGCATTGCGTGGATGATGGTCGACAGATCGCAATTGTGGGTCATGTAGCCGACGACCGCGATCGTATCGATGGCATTGGCGCGCAGCCAGGCCTCGAGGTCCGTGCCGGAGAAGGCGGATGGCAGCGTCTTCTCGACATAGTGGTCGCGTGCGCGCCCGGCGATCTCTGGATGCAGTTCGCCGCCATGGCTGCCCTTGGCGAAGATCGGCGAGGTCTCGGGCGCCATCTGCTTGACGACGACGATCTCGATGCCGGCCGCCGCGGCAGCGTCCATGGCGCGCGCCACATTGGCGACGGTCTCGGCGAAGGGCGGATGCTGGATGGCTAAATTGCCGCCATTATAGTCGTTCTGGACATCGACGACGACAAGCGCGCGGCGCGGCTGGGTGGCTGGTGCTGACATGGCGGTTTTCCTTTCGACCGGGTTGATGGGCGCAAAGCTAGGCGGATGTCCCGACGGCCGAAAGTGGCCCAATTGACATCATTCGAAAGAATTGGGACATTCCCCAATCAACGCAGACGATGTCAGCCATGAAGCAACCGATCATCGCCGCTGTCGCCTTCGACGGCATCAGCCCGTTCCACCTCTCCGTGCCCTGCCTGGTGTTTGGCGCCGATCGAACCAGGCTTGGACTGCCACGCTTCGACTTCCGCGTCTGCGCGATGGAGGAGGGACCCATTCATACCGATGCGGGGCTGAGCATCGTCGTGCCGCACGATCTTTCGGCGCTCGACGAGGCCGACATCGTCATCATTCCAAGCTGGAAGGATCTCGAGGCCCCGCTGCCCGCACCGTTCAAGGAGGCGCTGCAAGGCGCGCATGGGCGCGGCGCGCTGATCGTGGGTCTGTGCCTCGGCACCTTCGCCATTGCCGGCGCCGGATTGCTGGCCGGGCGTAAGGCAACCACCCACTGGGCCTATACCGATCAGCTCCAGGCGCTTCATCCAGACATCGCAATCGACGCCGACGTGCTCTATGTCGACGATGGCGATGTCATCACTTCCGCCGGTGTCGCAGCCGGGCTCGACTGCTGCCTGCACATCGTACGCGCCCGCTATGGCGCGGAGGCTGCCCTTCGACTTGCCCGCCACGTCGTGCTCTCGCCGCACCGGCAGGGCGGCCAGGCACAGTTCATCGAGCGCCCGCTTGCGCCGACGCCGAACGCCGACCGGTTCGCCAAGGCCCTCGATGACGTGCGGGCATCGCTCGGCGAAGCGCACAGTCTCGACAGCGTCGCTGACGCGGCGGGCCTTACCCGCCGCACCTTCACGCGCCGTTTCCAGAAAACCACCGGCACCAGTTTCGGCGACTGGCTCGCCGACCAGCGCGTCGCGCTGGCGCAGCGGCTTTTGGAGCAGACGGACAAATCGATGGACATGGTGGCCTTCGAAGCCGGTTTCGGCAGCGCCACCTCGCTGCGCCAGCATTTTGCCGCGCGGCTGAAAACCTCGCCTATGCAATACAGGCGGGAGTTTTCCAAGACCGCGGGCGCGCTTAGCGCGGCGTGACCACCCGCGCCGGGTTGCCGACCACGGTCGCGTTGGCCGGCACGTCGCGGGTCACCACCGCGCCGGCGCCGACGATCGCGCCCTCGCCTATGCTGACGCCGGCGAGGATGACGGCGCTGCCGCCGATCCAGGCGTTGTCGCCGATCGTCACCGGTTTTGCGATCTCCAGCCCGGCCAACCGTCCAGTGGCCTCGCGATGATGCTCCGCGCAGTATATCTGGACATTGGGGCCAAGCAGCGTGCCCTTGCCTATCCGCACCGGCGCGGTGTCGAGGATCGTGCAGCCGGCATTGAGGAAAGTGCCGTCGCCGAGAAACAAATTGAAGCCATAGGCGCAATGGAACGGCGCCTCTATGCGCGCCCCTTCGCCCGCGCCGCCAAGCAGCGCCCGCAAGGCACGCCCCATATTGCCGCGCTGCCGGGGCGGCAGGCTGTTGTGCTCGAACACCGCATCGCGCGCGGCAACGCGCAACGCCTCCAACTCATCGTCTGTGCAGGTGTACCATTCGCCCGCCGCCATCTTGATGCGCTCACTTGCCGTCATGGCGGCACCTCCCGATTTCGTCAGCTGCCGAGCATAACCGATTGTCGGACAAAAGCCCGTGGCCAAACGCTCGCCCTATGCTAGCCTGCCTTCATGGTACCGTGCGAGGTTCCGATTTGAGGGGGTCGATCATGCTTTACCTGCTTGCACTGCTGATAGGTGTCGTTGCCGGCCTGCGCGCAATGACAGCGCCGGCCGCCGTCGCCTGGGGTTCTTATCTCGGCTGGCTGCCGGTCGCCGGCACCTGGGCGAGCTTCATGGGCCACTGGATCGCCGTCGGCATTTTCACCATCCTGGCAATTGTTGAGCTCGTGACCGACCAGTTGCCGTCGACGCCGAGCCGGAAGGTGCCGCAGCAGTTCGGCGCCCGTGTCGTGCTAGGCGCTTTCACCGGCGCGGTGATCGGCGCCACCGCTGGCGCCACCATCGGCGGGCTTATCGCCGGCGCCATCGGCGCGGTGATCGGCACGCTGGGTGGCGCCGAGGTGCGTGGCCGGCTGGCCGCCGCCTTCGGCAAGGATCCGCCTGCCGCCTTCTTAGAGGATGCCGTGGCGATCATCGGCGGGCTGCTGATCGTGGCTGCCGTCGCATGAGCGCCAAAGCCTTCGACGCCATCGTCATCGGCGCCGGCCAGGCTGGCACGCCGCTCGCCGGCCGGCTGAACGCGGCCGGCATGAGCGTGGCGCTGATCGAACGCAATCTCATCGGCGGCACCTGCGTCAACACCGGCTGCATTCCGACCAAGACGATGGTGGCGAGCGCCTATGCCGCCCACCTCGCCCGCCGCGCCGCCGACTATGGCGTGACGGTTTCGGGTCCCGTCGGCGTCGACTACAAGGCCATCAAGGCGCGCAAGGACAAGGTGTCGGGCGCTTCCCGCACGGGGCTGGAGACCTGGATCGCGGGCATGGAGAAGTGCACGCTCTATCGCGGCCATGCGCGCTTTGAATCCGCCAACACCGTGCGTGTCGGCGACGAGCTGCTCACCGCGCCAAGGATCTTCCTCAACACCGGCGGCCGCGCATCGGTGCCCGACCTGCCCGGTGTCCACGACATCCCCTATCTCACCAATTCCTCGATGATGGATCTCGATGTGCTGCCCAGCCATCTGATCGTCGTCGGCGGCAGCTATATCTCGCTCGAATTCGCGCAGATGTTCCGCCGCTTCGGCTCCGAGGTCACGGTGATCGAGAAAGCGCCGCGGCTGACCGGCCGCGAGGACGAGGAAACGTCCGCCGCCATCCAGTCCATTCTCGAAAATGAAGGCATCACCGTCCATGTCGGCGCCGGCGACATCGCGTTCGCCAGGAAAGGCAACGAGATCGCCGTCACCTTCTCCGCTGGCAAGCCGCCGGCTGTCGGCTCGCATGTGCTGCTGGCGCTCGGCCGCGTCCCCAACACCGACGATCTCGGCCTAGAAAAGGCCGGCGTCGCCGTCGACCAGCGCGGCTTCATCGTCGTCGACGACCAGTTGCGCACCAGCGTGCCCGGCATCTGGGCGATGGGCGACTGCAACGGCAAGGGCGCCTTCACCCACACCTCCTACAATGACTTCGAGATCGTCGCCGCCAATCTGCTCGACAATGATCCGCGCAAGGTCACCGACCGCATCGAGGCCTATGCGCTCTATATCGATCCGCCGCTTGGACGCTGCGGCATGACGGAAGCCGCGGTGAAGAAATCCGGCCGCCGCGCGCTGGTCGGCCAGCGGCCGATGACGCGTGTCGGCCGCGCGGTCGAGAAGGGCGAGACGCAGGGCTTCATGAAGATACTCGCCGATGCCGACACCGGCGAGATCCTCGGCTGCACCGTGCTCGGGCCGGGCGGCGACGAAGCGATCCACTGCGTGCTCGATCTCATGTACGCCAAGGCGCCCATCTCGACGCTGGCGCGCGCCATGCACATCCACCCCAATGTCTCGGAGCTGCTGCCGACCATCGCCCAGGAGCTGAAGCCGCTCACCTAGGTTGTTCGTCGCGACCTCGCTCTCCTCTTTCTGCATGCTGCGTTGCAACAATGACGCTTGCGCGCTGAGTACATCTAACGCCAGTCTAGATTTTGAACCGATTCAGACGGACATTCCATGCCGCTGCCGATCCTAGCGCTTGCCATTGCCTCCTTCTGCATCGGCACCACCGAATTCGTCATCATGGGCCTGCTGCCGGAAGTGGCGGCCGACCTTGGCGTCTCGATCCCTTCGGCTGGCCTTCTGGTCACCGGCTATGCGTTGGGCGTCGTCTTCGGCGCGCCGATCGTGGCCATGGCAACGGCGCGCATGTCGCGCAAGCCCGTGCTTGTCGGCCTCGCTGCTCTCTTCGTCATCGGCAACCTCTTCTGCGCCATCGCTCCGAACTACTGGCTGTTGATGGCCGCGCGGGTCTTCACCGCCTTCGGCCACGGCGCCTTTTTCGGCATCGGCTCCGTCGTTGCGGCGAGCCTCGTGCCGCGCAACAAGCGGGCGAGCGCCATCGCGCTGATGTTTGCCGGCCTGACGCTGTCCAACATCCTGGGCGTTCCTGCCGGCACGGCGCTGGGCGAAGCCTTCGGCTGGCGCGCCACTTTCCTCGCCGTCGTCGGCATCGGCCTGATCTCGGTCGCGGCGATCGGATGGCTGGTGCCGTCGGATGTCGCCGAGCCCAGCGGCGGCGGGCTGGTCGGCGAATTGCGCGTGCTCGGCAAGCTGCAGGTGTGGCTGGCGATGCTGATCGCCTCGCTCGCCTCGGCCAGCCTGTTCGCCGTCTTCACCTACATCAAGCCGTATCTGACCGACGTCTCCGGCCTGTCGACGGCGACCGTGACCTGGGTGCTGCTCCTGTTCGGCGCCGGCATGACCATCGGCAACATCATCGGCGGCAGGCTGGCCGACTGGAAGCTGATGCCGACCGTGATTGCCACGCTGCTCGCCATGGCCCTGCTGTTCGTCGTCTTCGCCAAGCTCGGCGCGATTGCCGCGGTCGCCGTCGCCATCGTCTTCCTGTGGGGCATGCTGATCTTCATCGTCGTGCCGCCGCTGCAGATCCGCGTCGTCGAGGCAGCCGCCGAAGGACCGAACCTTGCCGCCACGCTGAACCAGGGCGCCTTCAATGTCGGCAATGCCGGCGGCGCCTGGATCGGCGGTCTCGCAATCTCCTGGGGCGTGTCCTACGGCAACCTGCCGCTGGTGGGCGCCGCGCTCGCGCTTCTGGCCGTCGCGGTGGCCGTGCTGTCGCAGTCGCTCGACCGCTGCGCGATCCTGGAGCCGCAGCCCGCTGAATAAAGCTCGGCGTTTCGCCGTAACGGGCTCGGCGTCTTCGACGTAGCCAAGCTCGGCACCTCGCCGTAGCCGGCTGTTGCCCTACGGCGTAGCCCGGCCTGGACCACTCGACATCCGAGCCGCGAACAGGCATTTGGGTGGCCTCTTCATTCGGAGGCCCCATGCAGAAGACGATCGAGCGCATCCCCGGCGACGCCGAAGGCACGATTTACGAATTCCCGGTCTTCCGCTTCGAGGGCAAGGACAAGGCGGCCCCTTCCGCCTATCTGCAGGCCGCTCTTCATGCCGGCGAACTGCCGGGCGTCGTCGCCATCGACGCGTTGATGCCGATGCTTGCCAAGGCCAAGACCGAGGGCCGCATCAGGGGTCCGATCACCATCGTGCCCTGGGCCAATCCGATCGGCCGCGCGCAATATCATTTCGGCGAGCATCAGGGCCGCTTCAATCTCGGCACCCGCACCAATTTCAACCGCTCCTTCCCGTTGCTTGCGGCGCCCGACGCCAAGCTTCTGCCGGATGTCAGCCTCGGCGGCGCCGACCGCCGGCTGAAGAACCGGCTGGTCCAGCTCTCGCTCGGCAGCGACATCGTGCTCGACCTCCACTGCGATGACGAAGGCCTCACCTATCTCTACATCCACTCCAGCCTGTGGCCGCATATGGCCGACTGCGCCGCCGCCATGGGCGCCGAGGCCGTCCTTTTGTGGAGCGAGGACACTACCGGCACTTTCGAAGGCGCCTCGATCATGCCCTACCAGAATGTGCCCGCGAGCATCGCGCGCTTCGATCGCCGCGTCGTCACCACGGTCGAATATCGCGGCATGCTCGACGTCGATGGCGCACTGGCCGCGTCCGACGCGGAAGGCCTCTACCGCCTGCTGGTGACACGCGGCGTCGTTCAGGACTCGTCCGTGCCGAAATTCGAGAAATTCTCAGGACCGGTCGTGCCGCTCGAGAACATAGACATGATGCCCTCGCCCAGGGCCGGCGCGATCCTCTACGACGTCAAGCCAGGCGACCGCGTGAAGAAGGGCGACAGGCTGGCGACGATCGTGCACGCGCCCGGCGAGGCCGGCGGCCGCACGGAAGTGTTTGCACCGCAGTCGGGCTTCATCCTGACCCGCCGCGCGCGACGCATCATCCGCGCCGGCGAGGATCTGTTGAAGCTCGCCGGCGAAGCCAGGAGCAGCGATGCGCGCTCGGGCACGCTGGAGGATTGATGTCCTTGCCCTAGCCTGAACGGCGGGTCGGAGCGTGATTTCCTGCCCGAATGCGCGACCGATCCGGATGTTATCGAGCGGCCGGCATCCCAGGCTGGTTATCTGGGAAATTGGTTTGTGAGACGGCCGAGGTCGCGGCCTGGGCGGCGACCGCAAGCCGCGACATAATCCTCCCCGCGGAACGCGATGCCTCCTCGCCAAATGCATCGGCCAACCGAAGCCGGGCGCTCTCCCAGGCGGCCATGGATTCGTGCATCAACCGGCGGCCCGCATCGGTGAGCACCAAGCGTTTGCCGGCCCGGCCCCTCCCCCCTTGGCTGCGCACAAGATTGCTCCGTTCGAGGCTCTGCACGCTGCGGCTGAGAGTGGTGGCGTCGACCCCGGCGCGCGACGCCAGCTCAGCGATCGTTGGTTCGTGGCTGCCGCCAATCCCCACCAGAAGGCTGAACTGCTCCGCGGTGATCCCCAACGGCCGAAAACAGGTGTTGTAGTAGCGCGTCAGCGCCCGCGCAGTGACCCGAGCCTGGAAGGCCGGACATTCGGTCTCGACGCGACGATAGAAATCAGAAGCCTCTGTCATACACCAGGTCTCGACACTCTCCGATTCATCAAATACTGTATATACATTATTATTCGGGAGCGCGCCATGACTGCCTACGTCCACATCAATCTGCGTATCAAGGATCCGGCAAGGCAAGCCGCGCTGGCGCCGCGCTTTCAGGCAGCGCTGCACGCGGCAGGCGGCCGTATCCTGCACTTCGGGCCAGTGGTTGAGAGGCTGGAAGGAGACGTGACACCATTGCCCATGGCGGGCATCTTCGAATTCGCGACCCTCGCCGACGCGCTGGCATTTTATCGGTCACCGCAGTACGCGCCGATCAAGGTTGAGCGCGACGCGGCGCAGGAAGCACGCATGTTTGTCGTTGACGCGGGCTAAAGAGTTCCAGCCAGCGAATGTCCGGCTGCATATCGCGCCGTCCGCCAAGCGAAATGCTCCCGCCAAGCCGGGAGGGCGAGCCTGCGCTACAGCCGATTCACCACGCCCGGCTAGTTTCCTGATTCCGCTTGCCGATCCAAGCATTCGCCGCTATGGGAGTCGGCATGAACATGCGTTCGAACAAGACCGTTTGGTGGTGGGCTCGCTGACAGCGGCCGGTTCGTGCGTGTGCGCGTGAAAATGAGGGTGGCCGCAGCGGAATGTCCGGGCGGCCATTTGTTTTTTAGAGCCATTCCCGGGTCCGTTGCCCAAAACGCTGATGGAGACGGCAATGACGACTAAAGTTCTGGACAACGGGGCGGAGCGCTTCGTCACCGCGGGCGGCGTGACGATCACCCGCGAACGGCACGACAGGCCCTATGAAGGCGCGATCGATGCCTATGTCGACGGCCTGAATTCACGCCGCGGCGCGGTGTTTTCCTCGAACTACGAGTATCCGGGCCGCTACACGCGCTGGGATACCGCCATCATCGACCCGCCGCTGGTGATCTCCGCGCGCGGCCGCGCCATGCGCATCGAAGCGCTGAACAGGCGCGGCGAAGTGCTCCTGCCTGCTATCGGAAAGGCACTTGGCGCGCTGAGCGAGGTGATGATCGCGGAGACCTCGAAGACGCTCATCCGCCTCGATGTGGCAAAACCCGGCCGCGTCTTCACCGAGGAGGAGCGCAGCCGCGTTCCGTCCGTCTTCACCGTGCTGCGGGCCATCACCGCTTTGTTCAAGACCGCCGAGGACGCCAATCTTGGCCTTTATGGCGCCTTCGGCTATGACCTCGCCTTCCAGTTCGACCCGGTTGACTACAAGCTCGAGCGCAAGGAAAGCCAGCGCGACCTGGTGCTGTTCCTGCCAGACGAGATTCTCGTGGTCGACCATTATTCGACCAAAGCCTGGACCGACCGCTACGACTATTCCGGCGAGGGCTTTTCGACCGAAGGCCTGGCCCGCGATGCCCATGTCGAGCCGTTCAAGACCGCCGACCGCATCCCGCCGCGCGGCGACCACGAACCGGGCGAATACGCCAACCTGGTGCGGCGCGCCATGGAAAGCTTCAAGCGCGGCGACCTGTTCGAGGTTGTGCCTGGACAGATGTTCTACGAGCGCTGCGAGACCCAGCCCTCCGACATCTCGCGCAAGCTGAAATCAATCAACCCCTCGCCCTATTCCTTCTTCATCAATCTCGGCGAGAACGAATATCTGATCGGCGCCTCGCCGGAGATGTTCGTGCGCGTCAACGGCCGGCGCGTCGAGACCTGCCCGATCTCGGGCACCATCAAGCGCGGCGACGACGCGATTTCCGATAGCGAGCAGATCCTGAAGCTGCTCAACTCCAAGAAGGACGAGTCCGAGCTCACCATGTGCTCGGATGTTGACCGCAACGACAAGTCGCGCGTCTGCGAGCCAGGCTCGGTGCGCGTCATCGGCCGCCGCCAGATCGAGATGTATTCGCGCCTGATCCACACCGTCGATCACATCGAAGGCCGGCTGCGGGAAGGCATGGACGCCTTCGATGCGTTCCTCTCGCACGCCTGGGCGGTCACCGTCACCGGCGCCCCGAAGCTGTGGGCCATGCGCTTCATCGAGCAGAACGAGAAGAGTCCGCGCGCCTGGTATGGCGGCGCAATTGGCATGGTCAATTTCAACGGCGACATGAACACCGGCCTTACACTCCGCACCATTCGCATCAAAGACGGCATCGCCGAGGTGCGCGCCGGCGCCACGCTGCTCTTCGACAGCGTGCCCGAGGAAGAAGAAGCCGAAACCGAACTGAAGGCATCCGCCATGCTCTCCGCCATCCGCGACGCCAAGACCGGTAACGCCACCGGAACCGAGCGCACCACCGCGCGCGTCGGCGACGGCGTCAACATCCTGCTCGTCGACCACGAAGACTCCTTCGTCCACACACTCGCCAACTACTTCCGCCAAACCGGCGCCAATGTTTCCACCGTGCGCACGCCGGTGCCGGAGGAAGTCTTCGAGCGGCTGAAGCCCGACCTCGTCGTGCTGTCGCCCGGACCGGGCACGCCAACCGATTTCGACTGCGCCGCCACCATTAAGAAGGCGCGCGCCCGCGACCTGCCGATCTTCGGCGTCTGCCTCGGCTTGCAGGCGCTGGCCGAAGCCTATGGCGGCGAATTGAGGCAGTTGCACATCCCCATGCATGGCAAGCCCTCGCGCATCCGCGTCTCGAAACCCGGCATCATCTTCTCGGGCCTGCCCAAGGAAGTGACCGTCGGCCGCTATCACTCGATCTTCGCCGATCCGGTGCGGCTGCCCGACGGTTTCGTCGTCACGGCCGAGACCGAGGACGGCATCATCATGGCCTTTGAGCATCGCAAGGAACCGATCGCGGCGGTGCAGTTCCATCCCGAATCGATCATGACGCTCGGCCACAATGCCGGCATGCGCATCATCGAGAACATTGTCGCGCATCTACCGCGCAAGGCCAAGGAAAAGGCCGCGTAGGGATGATGAGCGAGGCGCTGGACACGACGATGGCCGCGGCGAAGACCGCGACCAGGCAGAAGGTCGCAAGGCTCGCCTTCTGGTCGATCGTCGTCGCCTTCGTCGTGCTCGCCCTCAAGGTGGCCGCCTGGTACATCACCGGCTCCGTCGCGCTTTATTCGGATGCGGCGGAATCGATTGTCAACGTCATCGCCTCGGCCGCCGCCTTCTGGGCGATCCAGGTCAGCTACAAGCCCGCCGACCAGGACCATCCCTTCGGCCATCACAAGGCCGAATACTTCTCCGCCGTTCTTGAGGGCGTGCTGATCGTGGTCGCGGCCCTCCTGATCCTCAACGAGGTCTGGCAGTCCTGGCAGCATCCGGCCCCGCTCGAGCGGCCCTGGACGGGCCTCGCCGTCAACAGCTTGGCGACCATCGTCAACGCGATCTGGGCCTGGACTCTGATCCAGGTCGGCCGGAACGCGAAGTCGCCAGCGTTGATCGCCGACGGCCAGCACATCATGACCGACGTGGTGACGTCCGTTGGCGTGCTCGGCGGCCTTATCGGCGCGGTCCTCACCGGTTGGCAGATCCTCGATCCGGCATTGGCCGTGATCGTCGCGCTCAACATCTTGTGGCAAGGCTGGCATGTCATCGGCTCGTCGATGAACGGCCTGATGGACCGCGCCGTCGACAAAGACGAGCACATGCAGATCCGCGACATCATCTCGGCCAATTCGAAAGGCGCGCTCGAGGTGCATGACCTGAAGACGCGCATTGCTGGACGCGCCACTTTCATCGAGTTCCACCTCGTCGTCGACGCCGACATGACGGTCGGCGCCAGCCATGTCATCTGCGACCGCATCGAGGACGCGCTAAAGGCCGAGATCCCCTCGGTGCGCGTCACCATCCATGTCGAGCCGGACGACGAGGCGAAGCTGCCGAAAGGCACCACGGCGGTGCCTTTCGCTTAGCGCTAACTAAGGCCTGTCGAGATTCAGGTCAGGCCGAGTCGAGAACGATGGCTTCCGAGAACCGGAGCGGAGCGTACTTAAAGTACGTGAGCACCGGAAGCGCAGGAAGCCGTCGTTCGCAGGCCGGCCTCACCTGAATATCGGCAGGCCTTACGGAGCACAGGCCGACTGCGGCAGTGGCTGCAGCCGATAAACCTTGTCGTCGGACTTGGTCTTGCCGTCCGCCGCCTTCGAACAGAGATCCACAACAGCCACCGCACTGTTGGGATTGGCCAGCATCATCGTGCCATTGGGGCCGCGCTTGAGAAAAATCTCCTTCTGCGAGATGTCGCAGGAAAAATCGCTCATTTTGGAGCTTGCCGAGCAGCGCCACTGATCGGCCTCGCCCTGGCAGGAATAGGTCTGCGTGACCGTTTTCCCCTTCTGCTTGGTCGTCACCGAAACGGCAATGTCCGCCCCGTCGGGCCAGGTCGCGGCATCGCCGCCGGCCGCGAAGGAAGCGAGCTCGACCGGCCCGCGGAAGACGCGGATGGATTGCGTCAGCTGGTTGGGATGTGTTTTCAGATGCGCATCGTCATAGTCGCGCCCGAAGCAGAAGGGCTGATCGGGCTTCAGGCGCACGCGCAGCGGATCACCCAGCGCCGGGTCGATGGGGTCGATGCGTGAGAACTCCGTCTTGCAGGTCTCGGCCGGCATCGGATCCAGCTTGAAATTGTCGTCCTCGCTGCCCAGCGCCTGCCTGTTGTACTCGGCTTTGCCGAGATCTTCCTCCGCGCCGGCGTCGAGATACACATCAGGCTGTACGTTGGAGAGCATCAGCCGGCCCTTGTCGTCGACTTTCACCGAGGCGAGCGTGCGGTCGCAATCCATGCCGCAGCGGATGCCACTCGCCTTGTCGCTCGGATCCTCCTTGTTGCACCAGCCGGCCGCCCAGTCGGGCTTCTTGGCGCCGCGCACAGTGGTGGTGAGGAAGCCGTTATAGGAAGTATCCTGGTTGGCGGGGGGTTCTTCGTTCGGCCGGCTGACCGGATCATGGCCATAGAAGAAAAAGATGCGTGCCACTTTCTGGTGCGGATGCGCCTTGAGATGGGCGGCGTCGTAGATGCGGCCGAAGCAGACATCGGCACCGGTCGGGCTGAGCTCGGGAAGTTTGGGCGGCTGTTCGGCGCGCGCCGCGCCGGCAAAAGCGGCAAGGGCGGCGCAAAGCGCTACGCCCGCCATGGTCCTCCCCACAACGGCCTTCGATGCCATGCGATCCTCCTCCCACCGACAGGACTTCTTTATGCTAGTCTAGGAGACCCGCCTGGACCATGCAAAATCGCGCGAGCAGGCCGGCAAACGGAGGATAGGATGCTGCGCCGTGACATTTTTCGTGCCGGCCTTGCCGGCGCCGCGGGCCTTTTCGGCCTGAGCCGGGCCAACGCGGCAACGGCTGAGGAGAAGCTGAAGGTCGCTTATCACCTCAGCGACGCCGACAAGGTCAACTTCGTCCTCGGCAACATCAAGAACCACTATGAAGGCACCGGCGGCAATGTCGATATCGTGCTTGTCGTGCACGGTCCGGCGCTGGCCGCCTTCAAATCCAAGGGCGCTTCCGGCGCTGTTTCCAGCCGCTTTGCCGGCCTCGTCCAGCAGGGACTCGTCCCGCAGGCCTGCGGCAACACCCTGCGCGGCATGGACATCACGCTTGCCGACCTGCTGTCGGGCTTCCAGGTCGCAGAGAAAGGCGGCGTCGTTAAACTCGCCGAACTGCAGCATCAGGGCTATGTCTATCTCAGGCCCTGAACGCGGCCACGCTTGAATGCCAACACTTGAACGCCAACACTTGAACGGAAGGCCCGCAATGGCCTACGAAATGTGCAAACCTGGAGGCCGACCGACATGACGACACTTGCCATCCCCGATCTTGCCGGCAAGGCGGTGCTGGTCACCGGTGCCTCGACCGGCATCGGTGCAGCACTTGCGCGTGCCTACGCTGCGCAGAAATGCCGCGTCGCGCTGCATTACAATGCGAGCCGCGCACCCGCCGAAGCCGTGGCCGAAGCTATCCGGGACGACGGCGGCGAGGTGTTTCTGGTCCAGGGCGATTTTTCGATACCCGCCGACGTCGAGCGTGTGGTCGAGGAAAGCGCCCAGCATTTGGGCCGGCTCGACGGCCTGGTCAACAATGCCGGCGGCATGCTCGGCCGCATCGCCTATGCCGACCAGGACGAAGCGCATTACGACGCCGTGATGGACCTCAACGCGCGCTCGGTGCTGACCGCCTCGCGCAAGGCGATCCCGTGGCTGAAGCGCCAGGGCGGCTTCATCATCAACACCACCTCGATCGCCGCGCGCAATGGCGCCGGCGGCGGCGCCGGCCTCTATGGTTCGTCGAAAGCCTTCGTTTCCAACGTGACGCGCGGCATGGCGAAGGAACTCATCGGCTTCGGCATCCGCGTCAATGCGGTGGCGCCAGGCACGATCCTGACGCCGTTCCACGAACGCTATTCGAGCGCTGAGCAGATCAAGGCGATGGTCGCGACCATTCCGCAGGGACGCGCCGGAACGGCCGAGGATTGCGTCGGCGCCTACCTGTTCCTGTCGTCCGATCTGTTGAGCGGCTACATCATCGGCCAAGTGATCGAGGTGAATGGCGGCCAGTTGATGCCGTGAGCCGGCGATTGCATACTTGATGCAGCGTGCAACCTGGAGGGAGATCAAGGCATGTACGGATTGATCGGCAAGATGCGGGCGGCGCGCGGCCAGCGCGATGCGGTGATCGACGTGCTGCGCGAAAGCACTGCAGCGCTCCCAGGCTGCCTGAGCTACATCATCGCCACCGATCCGGCCGACGCCGATGCCATCTGGGTCACCGAGGTATGGATCGACCAGGCGAGCCACAAGGCCTCGCTGCAGCTGCCGGAAGTCCAGGCCGCGATCGCCAAGGCGCGCGCCTTCATCGCCGGTTTCGAATTCCAGATCGAGACGCATCCGGTCGGCGGCTTTGGACTTCCCGCGCCGGGAAAGGCCGGCTGACCACCTCGACACGGATTGTCCGCGAAAAGCGGGTTCGCATTTGTCTGCGTCCGGTTTAAGAGCCGAACATGGACTCCTCGCCAGAGCAACCATCCCGGGACCAGACGCCGATCGAGCGCATGGCGCGGCTGCGCTCGCCGCGGCAATGGCTGGTGCTTTTGGTGTTTTCGCTGCTCTTCGCCGGCGCGTTGGAACTCGCCGCCTTGCCGGCGGCGCTGCTGATCGGCCCTATGCTTGCCGCCATCCTCGCCGGCACGAACGGCGCCACCGTCCGCGTGCCGCGCCTCCTGTTCGGTTCGGCCCAGGCGATCGTCGGCTGCCTGGTTGCGAATTCGATCTCCGCCGACATGTTTCCGGCCTTCTACAAGGAATGGCCGCTCTTCCTCGGCGTGGTGGTCGCAACCGTCGCCGCCTCCAGCCTGCTTGGCTGGCTGATCAGCCGCTGGCGCATCCTGCCCGGCACCACGGCGGTCTGGGGCTCCTCGCCCGGTGCCGCCACCGCCATGGTACTGATGGCCGGCGCCTTTGGCGCCGACCAGCGTCTCGTAGCGTTCATGCAGTATCTGCGCGTCATCTTCGTCTCGATGACTGCCGCGCTCGTCGCCAGGATGTGGGTCGACACATCCGGCGTCGAGGTGCCGCCGATCGTCTGGTTTCCGCCGATCGATGCCTTAGCCTTCGCCGCCACCATCGGCATCGCGATCGTGGGCGGCCTGGCCGGAAAGCTGGTCAGGCTGCCCTCGCCGTTCTTTCTCGGCACCTTCATTTTCGGCGCCCTCATCCATCTCGGCCTCGGCGCGCCGATGCAGTTGCCGCCCTGGCTGCTGGCGATCAGCTACGCCATGGTCGGCTGGTCGATCGGGCTGAACTTCACCCGGCCGATCCTGCGCCATGCGGCGCGCGCCCTGCCGCAGATCATCGGCTCGATCGTGGCGCTGATCGCCTTCTGCGGCGGCATGGCCTTCGTCATCAGCCGTCTGCTCGGCATCGACCTGTTGACCGCTTACTTGGCGACCAGCCCGGGCGGCATGGACAGTGTTGCCATCATCGCCGCCGCGGCGCGGAACGTCGACATCTCCTTCGTCATGGCGCTACAGTCGGCGCGCTTCCTAGTCGTGCTGCTCATTGGGCCAAGCGTAGCCAGGCTGGTGGCGCGAAACGTGAGGGCCTGATCCGCGCTATTGCAAGGTGGGAGCGAGGAAAATGCCATGAACCGTCGTGTGAATGCCGTCGATCTTTCCGGCCGCGTCGCCGTGGTGACCGGCGGCGCGCAAGGCATCGGCCTTGCGGTCGCGCGACGCTTGTTGTCGTCGGGCGCCAGCGTGGCCATCTGGGACGTCGACCAGGCCGCCATGGCCAAGGCCGTAGCCGAACTCGCTTCTCTTGGCCGGGTCGAGGTCATCCTTTGCGACCAGTCGCAGATCGAGGCCGTCGATCGCGCCGCCGCCGAGACCGAGCAGACGCTCGGTCCCGTCGATCTCCTCGTCAACAATGCAGGCATCGCCGGGCCGGCGGCGACCGTGGTCGACTATGATCCCGCCGCCTGGCGCCAGATCGTCGATATCGACCTCAACGGCGTCTTCTATTGCTGCAAGCGCCTGGTGCCCGGCATGGTCGCGCGCAATTACGGCCGCATCGTCAACATCTCCTCGGTGGCCGGCAAGGAGGGCAATCCCAACGCCGCCGCCTATTCGGCCGCCAAGGCCGGCGTGCTGGCGCTGACCAAATCGCTCGGCAAGGAGCTCGCTGGATACGACATAGCCGTCAACGCGCTGACGCCCTCGCCCGCCCGCACCCGCATTCTGGAGCAGCTCACCGAGGCCCAGGTCGCCTACATGCTCGGCAAGGTGCCGCGCGGCCGTTTCGTCGAGATCGAGGAGGCGGCCGCAATGATCGCCTTCATGCTGTCGGACGAGAACTCCTTCACCACCGGCGCCACCTTCGACCTCTCGGGCGGCCGTACCACCTACTGACCACCCCCGGGGGACCTATCGCCCGACAGCAAGCCGCTCGGGCAGGAAATCGACGAAGACGCGCACCTTCGGCGAGAGGTGGCGGTTGGACGGCCACAGCATGCGGAACTGGCCGCGGCCGTCGACATGATCGTCGAGCACGGTTCTCAGCCTTCCGTCATGCAGCGCCTCCCGCACCAGGAAATCGGGCATGCAAGCTATGCCGAGCCCGGAAAGCGTCGCACCCTTCAGCGCCTCCATGTTGTTGCAGGTCAGCATCGAACGGATCTGCGGCGCGGCGCTTCCTGTGATGAACGGCCATTGCAGCAGCCTGCCGCTGTTGAGGAAACGGAAATGGATGCCGAAATGCGCCGCCAGATCCGCCGGCGTGCCTGGGGTGCCATGCCGATCGAGATAGGACGAGGCCGCGCACAAGATCATGCGAAAGGGCGCGACCGGCCTCGACACCAATCGTGAATCGGGCAGCTCGCCGCTGCGGATCGCGACGTCGATCCCCTCTTCGATGACGTTGACGATGCGATCGTTGAAATCGATGTCGAGCTCGATTTCCGGGTATCGCGCCATGAATTCCGACAGCACCGGCAACAGCAGGTGATAGGTGACGATCGGGGTCGAGATGCGCAGCCGCCCATGCGGCGTCTCGCGTGTCCGCGACAGCATCGCCTCGGCATCGTCGATGTCGTCGAGAATGCGGCGCACCCGCTCGTTGAACAGCTTACCCTCCTCCGTCAGGCCAATGCGCCGCGTGCTGCGCTGCAGGAGCCGCACCCCGACTTCCTGCTCGAGCCGGGCGACGCTCTTGCCGACGGCCGAAGCGGAGATGCCTAGCGCCCGCCCCGCGCTGACGAAACTGCCGAACTCGGCGGTGCGGGCAAAGGCAAGAAGGCCGTTGAGGCGATCCATCGCGTGATTCCATTCGAGCGTTTCATTCCGGTATGACTAGAGATTTAATACTATTTTGCCGAAAATGTCGCCGTCCTATCTTGTCGTTGCGATCGGCGACGCGAGTCCGCGCAAGCCGGCAATTCCTTCTCGGATAGGAAAATCCATGATTTTGATGACCAGAACCGGCCACGCCGGCAGATGGCTTGTGCTGCTGTCGGTCTGCCTTGCCGCCATGACGATGCCGTTGAGCTTTACCGGCCCTGCCGTGGCGCTTTCTCGCATTGCCGCCGGTCTCGGCGGCAGTCCGCTCGCGCTCAACTGGGTGACGAACGCCTTCATGCTGACCTTCGGCGCCGGCCTGATGGCGGCCGGGGCATTGGCCGACAACCATGGCCGCAAGCGGATCTTCCTCGTCGGCCTCGCCGCCTATGTTCTTGCCGCGCTGGGCTGCATGCTGGCGCCGGACATCGTCTGGCTCGACATGTTCCGTGCCTTGCAAGGCATAGGCGGCGCCGCCGCTTTCGCCGGTGGCGCCTCCGCGCTCGCGCAGGAATTCGACGGGCAATCGCGGCTGCGCGCCTTCAGCTTCCTCGGCACCAGCTTCGGCATCGGGCTCGCCTTCGGCCCCGTCGCCTCCGGCCTGCTCATCGATACATTCGGCTGGCGCGCGATCTTTGTCCTCGTGGCGGTGCTTGGCGTCGCTGCGGCCGCGCTCGGCCTGCGCACCGTCACCGAATCGCGCGACCCGGATGCAACCGGGCTCGATTGGGCTGGCGCCGGCACCTTCACCATCGCGCTTGCCGCGTTGACTTATGGCGTGCTGCAGGCGCCTCAAAGCGGCTGGGCCGATCCCTTCGTTCTCGCGCTCCTAGGCATCGCTGCCGTCGGTTTTGCCGCCTTCGTCATTGTCGAGCGGCGTGTGCGCCGGCCGATGCTGGACCTGACGCTGTTCCGCTTCCCGCGCTTCGTCGGCGTCCAGTTCCTGGCCGCGGCACCCGCCTATGCCTTCGTCGTGCTGCTCGTGCTCCTGCCGATCCGCTTCATCGGCATCGAGGGGATGAGCGAGATCAAGGCGGGGCAATTGATGATCTGCCTCTCCGGCCCGCTGTTGATCCTGCCGTTGCTCGCCGGCCAGGCGGCGCGCTGGATCGCGCCCGCCACGATCTGCGGCGTTGGCGTCCTCGTCGCAGCGGCCGGCCTGCTCTGGCTGAGCCGCGTGCCCGCGGCGGACGGCGCGCTGGTCCTGATCGGCATCGGCATCGCCCTGCCCTGGGGGCTGATGGACGGGCTTGCCCTCAGCGTCGTGCCGAAGGAGCGTGCCGGCATGGCGGTCGGCATCTTCAACACCACCCGCGTCGCCAGCGAGGGCGTGGCCCTGGCGATCGTCATGGCGGTCTTGTCGGGTTTCACGGCCACGCAGCTCGGCGCTCAAGGGCTGGCCTCGCCTGCCGAAGCGGCCGCTGCCGCACAGTTGCTGGCAACCGGCAATATCGCCGCAACGATCCAACACCTGCCGATGGCTGGCGCCACGGCCCTCATCCAGGCCTATGAGACTGCTTTCGACCGGCTGCTCATCGTGCTGGCGACGATCAACGTGCTTACCGCCGTCATCGTCTTCCTCGGCCTGCGTCGCGGATCGGCGCCGGAGCAAGACACCGCTCCTCTCCCGGCCTGCCAGGAAGGCTGACGCGGCGTGACGCCAATAAGTTCGAGGAGGCGTCAAAAAATACTTGACTCACATACTCATATTTGAGAGCGCGGAGACGTGGTCAAATATGAGTATTGGAGACAGGTTAATGCCGAAGCGGTCGAGGACGTGGCGCCGGGGATTATCATTGCTGGCAGGCAGCGCCATCCTCGGCCATGTCTGGCCGGCAGTTGCCCAGGACGGCGGCGACGCCACCGTTCTCGACAGGATCGAGGTGACCGCCGAGAGCAACGAGATCCTGAAGCAGGACGGCTATGTCGCCAAGAAGGACCGCATCGGCACCAAGACCGACACGCCGATCGCCAGGATCCCGCAGGCGATCTCGGTCGTGACGCAAAAGCAGATCGAGGACCAGAAGCCGCGTACGCTGAACGACGCGCTGGGCTATACGTCGAGCGCCAATCCGAACAGCTTCGGGTTCGACACGCGCTACGACGCCTTCTTCCTGCGCGGCTTCCAGGCCTTCTACAACGGCATGTTCCGCGACGGGCTGCGCCAGTACAACGGCCCTTCCGCATGGTTCAAGACAGAACCTTACGGCATCGAGGGCGTCACCATCCTGAAGGGACCGGCCTCCTCGCTTTACGGCGTCAGCGGTCCGGGCGGCATCGTCAACGTCGTCACCAAGCGGCCCAAGGACGAGCCGTTCCATGAGATCGAGTTGCTGGCCGGCGAGCACAACCGCTTCCAGGCCGCGCTCGATGCTTCCGGCCCGGTCAATGACGACGGCAGCATTCTCTACCGCTTCACCAGCCTCGGCCGCCTGAGCGAGACCGGGCTGCCCGATTATCCCGACGACAAGCTCTATCTGGCGCCGGCCGTCACCTTCAAGCCGGACGAGGACACCAGGCTCACCATCCTCGGCGAATATTCGAAGTCCGTCACTGGCGGCACCGCCGCCTTTTACAACTCCGCTTATGGCGCGCTGTCGAACGTCTATGAAGGCGATCCGGCCTGGAACGATTTCACCCAGGACCAGGGACGCATCGGCTACGAATTCGAGCACCGCTTCAACGACTGGCTGACCGTGCGCCAGAACCTGCGTTACAACGCCGTCGACTCGGACATCGAATATAGCGGCCATCACTCGATCGGCGCCGATCAGCCGCTTGAGCGCTACTGGGGCCATTACACGGAAGCGATGAAGAACTTCGTCGTCGACAACATGGCCCAGCTTGAATTCGACACCGGTCCGGTCAAGCACACAGCGATCGCCGGCATCGACTACGCCTGGTCGGACTATGACGCCGGCAGCGGGCTTTCCTATGTCTCGGTCGAGGACATCAAGGCCGCCCCCGTCCCGCATTCCGGCGGGCAGGAGATGAACCAGCTCGGCGTCTACCTGCACGACCAGATGGAGTGGAATGATTTCACTCTGTTCACCAGCGGCCGCTACGACTGGGTCGACACCACCTCCACCGCGGCGGATTTCAGCCAGTCGAAGCAGAAGGACAGCGCCTTATCCGGCCGCGTGGGCCTGTCCTATCGGACCGAATGGGGCATCGTTCCCTACATCAACTATTCGACCTCGTTCTCTCCCAACATCGGCTTCGTCTATGACGACATTTCGAGTTCGGTCGGCCGCGTCGCCCGCCCCACCATCGCCACGCAGAAGGAGATCGGCGTCAAATACGAGATCCCCGACCGCAACGCGACCGTCAGCGCCGCGCTGTTCGACATCGACCAGAAGGACGGCGTCGTCTTCGACGCCTCGACCGGCATCAACAAGCAGCGCCAGCTCGACCTAAACTCGCGCGGCGTCGAGCTGGAGGCCAATGCCTCGCTTGACAATGGCTTCAGCGTCATCGCCTCTTACACCTATCTGCGCGTGAAGATCGAACGCGGCGCCGAAGGCACCGACGGCAAGGAACTGTCGGCGACGCCGAATCACATCCTGTCGCTCTGGGGCCATTATCAATTCGAGAACGGTACGCTGGATGGGCTCGGACTCGGCGCCGGTGTGCGCTTCGCCGGCGCCAGCTACGGCGACGACACCAACACTTTCAAGAACGACGCGCGCGCCTTCGTCGACGCCTCGCTGTCCTACGATTTCGGCTTCCGCAATCCGAAGCTCGAAGGCGTGAAGCTGCAGATCAACGCCAAGAACCTGTTCGACAACCAGCAGACGATCTGCTCGGCCGGCTATTGCTACCGCGACGAGGGCCGCTCGCTGTTCGGCAGCCTGCGCTATCGTTTCTGATGTCAGTCTCCGCCTCGAACCGGGCCGCCTCGTCGCCGGCTGCCATCGTCGCGGCGATCGGCGGCCTCTATGTAGCGCAGAGCGTGATCGGCGGCACCACCTGGACGGGTCTCCCGGCCGTGATGCGCGACCAGGGCCTGCCGCTCGACCGCATCGGCCTGCTCACCCTGATCGCCCTGCCGTGGGCGCTGAAATTCCTATGGTCGCCGGCAGTGGAGCGCTACCGGCTTCCGCTGTCGGGACGGGACCGAACCGGCGCGATCGTCCTCATCGGTGGCCTGGTCTCCATCGCCGGACTGCTGGCTGTCGCGCAACTCGGCCCGGCCGCTTTCTGGCCCCTGGTCGCCTGCCTGACGGTGGTTGCCTTTGCAGCCTCGACGGTCGACGTCGCCTGCGACGGTTTTGCGGTGCAGAACCTTGCCGGAAAGAATCTCGGCTGGGGTAACGCCGCCCAGGTCGGCGGCGCCTATCTCGGCTCGGCGATCGGCGGCGGCCTGTTCCTCTTCCTTGTCGATCTCCAGGGCTGGCGTCCGGCGATGTGGGCCTTGGCTTCGCTGCTGGTACTGCTCGGCCTGCCCTTCCTGCTCGGCATCGCTGGCCGGTCGCACGAGGAAGTTCGCGACCACGTGCCGTCTCTCGGCATGGCGTTGCGGCGTCCGCAGATACGCCGCGGCCTGGTGGCGTCGGCGATCTACGTTCTGGCGCAGAAGGCGGTACTGGCGATGCTCGGGCCGTTTCTCGTCGATGCCGGGCTCAGCCTTTCCACCATCGGCCTGGTCAACGGCGCCGGCAGCATGATCCTCGGCGTCGCGGCCGCCCTTGCCGGCGGCGCGCTCGTCCGATGGTTGGGCACGCGCAGCGTGCTTGTGCTCGCGCTCGTCTTGCAGGCCGGATCGCTGTTCGTCCTCGCCGCCTTCGCACTTTCGGGCATCTTCCCGTCAGGCCCGCTGGCAGCCGTCGCAATGCTGAGTTCCTCCGGCATCATGGCGCTCGGCTTCGTCGCGCTTTATGCGCAGTTCATGCGCTGGTCGGACCCGAGACAGGCGGGCGTCGATTTCACGCTTTTCCAGTGCATGGACGCATTGGTCAGCATGGCGGGCGGCATCCTGGCCGGCTATGCGGCGCAGCATCTCGGCTATGGTGCGCTGTTTGCCGGAGGGGGCGTGGTCGCGCTGCTGGCAACGCCGGCGATCGCCATGGTCAGCGGCCGCGACTGAGACGAGACGGCGCTATTCCTCGCCGGCCCCGTCCTCGCCTTGCACGCCGCGGCGCCAATAGGCGGTGACCAGATGCCGATCGCGCGGCAAGCCCCATTCCTTTCGTGCTATCCGGCGGATCTCGCGGAAGTCTGCGAACTCGCATCCCGCCCAGACAAAGAGATCGTCAGGGCATGGCAGCCGGGCGCATTCGCGCAATGCCTGCGGAAGCAGGCCGGCACGGCCTGCTTCGCGGCCATGCCGGTACAGCCAACGGACGGCGATGTTCTCGCCCGCCGCCAACGTAACTCGGTCTTGCGGACCATCAACCTCGATGAAGGCCTCGGCGCGGGCGGACGGCGCCAGCTCTTCCAGCATCCGGCCGATCGCCGGAACCGCGGTATCGTCGCCCAGAAGAAGCAGGTTGGACGCCTCGGGCAAACTGCCACCGCCGGGGCCGATCATGCCGATGATGTCGCCGACCCGCGCATTCTGCGCGAAAGTCGCTGCCGGCGTCTCGGTGCCCGGATGCAGCACGAAGTCGATGTCGAGCCAGCCCTCGGCCACGTCCAGCGTGCGGATCGTATAGACCCGGATGGTCAGCGCATCCTCGCCCGACGGCCAGACGATAAGGCCGTCGGCGCCCATGGTCGGCCAGACCGCCTGCCGCCCGGCCGGCGGCAGCAGAAGGCGGACATGAAGTCCGCCGTGGGCGAAGCGGCCGAGGTCGCGGCCGGAGAAGCGCAGGCGCTGCATATGCGACGACAATTTCGTCGAGGACAGCACCGATATCTCGCGGAAGAACACCGGCGTCCCGGCATCCGTGCCGTCGCCATGCCAGCGCAATCCTTCGGTCGTGCTGAGATGCGCGGCGATGTGGCCGGCGAAGATCATCTTCATATAGGAGAGGCAGGTCTCGTCCTCGGCCGCGACACGGACCAGCACGCCGTGATCGTCGAACGATGCGTTCAACGAGCCGTAATGCATACGGAATTCCCATCGGCCGGCATCGCCGGTGTCGATCTGATGGTCGCTATGCTCGGCGCGCAGCCTGTCCATCACCGCGCGAATGTCATCGTTTTGGATGCGGGTTTGCGCGCTCAAGGGCTTCATCGCCGGGCCTTTCGATGTCGTCATGGGCACCGGCATGCCACAGCGTCGGCGGCTTTGCCACTATAACATGATCAATAAATTCATATTTTGTGTCGACTTGCGGAAAGACCCAGCCTCCTGTCCGGCTTCAGCTGATGACCAGGCTTGCGATCCGGTCGTCGTCCAGCGTGAAGGCCATGTCGCCCTCGCCGTTGAAGCCATTGCCCGTCACGGCGACGCGAGCATGGTAGACGCCGTCGCGCTGCGCGACGCGGACGATGCGAAGATTGGACTGCACGCCGATATTGTCCGATCGGTTCCACCGGGCGATGCCGTCGCGGCCATGGAAATCGCGGCCCCAATCGCTCAAAAAGGCATCATCGGTGAAGGTAGCCAGAAAGGCTTCGCTATCGCCGGCGTTGGTGGCTTCGACAAAGCGGCGGATCGGGTCGGGGGTGGTCATCAATCCAGCCTGTGCATGAGATCGTCATCCAGCCAGCGGCCGAAAAAATAGACCAGTTGCTTGTGCCACCATGGCCAGTCGTGACTGACGTCGCCGCCCCAATAGTCGACCCAGGCGGGAATGGATTTGTCGCGCAGCACCTGTTCCAGCTCGCGCGTCTCGACCAGCATGCGCTCTTCCCAGGCGCCCTGCCCGCAGCAGAAGATCAACCGCAGCGCCCTGATCCGCCCGAGCAGCTTCTGGTCGACGATGCCCGGCAGATAGTCGAGCGGCGAGTTGAAATAGATGTTGCCTTCCAGCTGCCGGCCGAAAAAGTCGCGGGCCGAATAGACGCCGGACAGCGAGATCACGCCGCTTGCCAGTTCCGGGAACCGGAACACGAAATTCGACGAGTGGTAGCCGCCCATCGAGCAGCCGCAGAACAATGGCTTCAAGGCACGGCCGCCATTGGACTTGGCGGCGACCGCCTGCAGCTCCGGCAACGCCTCTTCCCGCACATAGCGGAAATAGGCCTCGTGCCGCGCGATGCGGTGCGCTGCGTCGGCATGCTTGTTGAAGAAGGATTCCGAATCGATGCCGTCGAGCGTGAAGAGCTGGATACGGCCGGTGTCGATGAACTCGGCAAGCGCGCCAACCCCGCCCGAATCCTCGAACTGGTAGAACCGTCCTTGCGACGTCGGGAACACCACCACCGGGCGCCCGGCATGGCCGTAGCGCTTGTATTCCATGTCGCGGCCGAGATTGCGGGCATGGCCCTTGTGATAGGAGACGTCCATCGGCTCAGGCCTTTTCCGCGTGGATATACTCGACCGCCTGACGCAGCGCCTTTTGATCCTTCGAACGCATCTGGTAGGCGTAATTGCCCATGGCGCGGCTGAAGACCTCTTCGATGGCCTGGTGATGGACGATCTTGTCGCCATGGGCGGCTAACACGTCCGCATGGCTGTGCAAATAGTCGATATGGCGTTTGCGGCTGGCATAGGCGGTGAAATACTTGCCCTTGTAGGGGCCCCCGGCGGCATCCTTGACCACCATGTCGGCCCAGGCGGCATAGACGTCGATGTCGAAGGTGTAGTTGATGGCGTCGGTCATCCAGGCGCCGGGCGGGCGCATGTTGACCTCGAGCGCGATGACGCGCTTGTCCTTGGTCTCGAACAGCTCGATGTGGAAGAAGCGCTCGCGCACGTCGAACGCTTTCAGGATCTTGCGCCCCGCCTCCTCCACCGCAGGTGTGATCTCGGGGAAGCAGGTGTAGCTCATGTGGCGGTCCTTGTTGACCGCGTCCATGATGCTCTGGTCGTAGCGGTGGCTGGCCGCCAGCACAACCTCGCCGTCGCGGTTGACCAGCCCATCGAAGGTCACCACCAGCCCCTCGATGAACTGTTCCATGACGAAGGTGACGCCCTCCGGCTTATCCCTGAAGAACTGGTCGAGCTCCCTTGCATTGGAGATCTTGAACGTATTGGAGGCGCCCGAGCCGGAATCCGGCTTGACCACCACCGGATAGCCGACACGGCGGATGAAAGTCATGGCGCCGGCGCGGTCGGAGCATTTGCGCTGCGGGATGGTCTCTACCCCGCTCTTGCGGAAGAAAGCGCGCATGCGGCTCTTCCGCTTCAGATTCTTCACGAAATCGACCTTGGTGCCGTAGATGTTGAAGTCGGTTCGAATATTGGCCTCGAGCTCCAGCCAATGCTCGTTGAGCGACTCGAAGCGGTCGATGCGGCCCCATTTGTGGATGAAGTGGCCCATCGCCCGGAACACGGCATCGTAATCCTCCATGTCGGCGATGCGGTAATATTCCGAAAGCGCGGCCTTCAGCTTGCCGTTCAGGGTCTCGTAAGGCGCGTCACCAATGCCGAGCACGGTCGCGCCGGCCTTCTTCAGGCGGTCGCAGAAATCGGCGCCGTTGGCCGGGAAATGCGGCGAGAAGAACACGAAATTCATGGGCGACCCCTCCCCGGAGCTTCGCTTGACAGCCAAGCCTTCGGAACCAAGTCTGGCCCATTTACAAGGCTCGGGGAAGACATCTCCGCCTGCGCTCGGCGCATTCGCCCCTGCGCACGCTTGCCTCCGGCGGGCCGCTCCTGTAAGAGAGCCGCCATGACCTCGCGCGTTCGCCCCGTCGCTTCTTCTCGCCCCGGCTTTGCCGGCGAGACCGCGCGCGCGCTCGCTTCCACCCTGCTTCTTCTCGGCCTTATCGGCGATCGCCGGGTTCGCTGAAGGAGCGCCCGGCGGTCGATACCCGCCGCCTCAGGCGCATGCTCCTTGGCAAAGTCATAATCAAGCGAATGAAATTCTGGTAGAGGCGATGCTCGCCATCAATCCGCCCAAGGCAAACATGCGAGCCGCCCGGAGAAGAGACGATGAACGCACGAGAAGAAATCCGCGCCGGCGAGGCTGAAGCCGGCAAGCGCGCGGCCGGCCACATGCCGGATGCAGCCCGCAAGTACCAGTCTTACCCCACTGTCGGCCTGACCGATCGCACCTGGCCGAACAAGGTGATCGACAAGGCGCCGATCTGGTGCTCGGTCGACCTGCGCGACGGCAACCAGGCGCTGATCGACCCGATGGGTCATGAACGCAAGGCGCGTATGTTCGCGCTGCTTCTCGACATGGGCTTCAAAGAAATCGAGATCGGCTTCCCCTCGGCCTCGCAGACCGATTTCGACTTCGCCCGCTGGTGCATCGAGGAAGGCGGCGTGCCGCGCGATGTATCGCTCCAGGTGCTGGTGCAGTGCCGGCCGGAACTGATCACGCGGACCTTCGAGGCGCTCAAGGGCGCGCACCGCCCGATCGTGCATTTCTACAATTCGACCAGCGAATTGCAGCGCCGCGTCGTCTTCGAAAAGGACGTCGCCGGCATCAAGCGCATCGCCACCGACGCCGCCAGGATGATCACCGACATGGCGGCCAAGGCCGGCGGCGGCTACCGCTTCGAATATTCGCCGGAGAGCTTCACCGGCACCGAGCTCGACGTCGCGCTGGAGATCTGCAACGCCGTCACCGAGATCGTGAAGCCGACGGCCGACAACAAGCTGATCATCAACCTGCCCTCGACGGTCGAGATGTCGACGCCAAATGTCTATGCCGACCGCATCGAATGGATGTGCCGCAATCTTGACAACCGCCAGAACCTGATCATCTCGCTGCATCCGCATAACGACCGCGGCACCGGCGTCGCCACAACCGAGCTCGGCCTGATGGCCGGGGCCGACCGCGTCGAAGGCACGCTGTTCGGCAATGGCGAGCGCACCGGCAATGTCGACATCGTGACGCTGGCGCTCAACATGTTCACCCAGGGCGTCGATCCGGAGCTCGACTGTTCCGACATCAACCGGATGAAGGATGTCTGCGAATATTCGAACCAGCTGAAGATCCCGGAGCGTCATCCTTATGTCGGCGAACTGGTCTACACGGCTTTCTCGGGCTCGCATCAAGATGCCATCAACAAGGGCATGAAGGCGCTGAAGAAGGCCAACACGCCGATCTGGGAAGTGCCTTACCTGCCGATCGATCCGGCCGATGTCGGCCGCACCTATGAGGCGATCATCCGCATCAACTCGCAATCGGGCAAAGGCGGCATCGCCTATGTGCTGCAGGCGGATTACGGCCTCAATCTGCCGCGCAATCTGCAGATCGAGTTCAGCCAGGCGATCCAGGCGATCACCGACGCGGAAGGCAAGGAAGTGCCGGCCAAGCGCATCCATGAACGCTTCCTAGAAACCTATATCGACCAGCCCGGCGCGCGGCTGAAGTTCCTCGACCATCGCACCTTCCCCGACACAGAGGTGAAGGGCCGGCGCATCGTGGAGGCGGATATCCTCGACAATGGCAAGGAAGTGACAATCACTGGCTCGGGCACCGGCCCAATCGACGGCTTCGTCGATGCGCTCTCGCGCCATGTCGGCGTCGACATGTCGGTGCTCGACTATTCCGAGCATTCCTTGCAGCGCGGCTCCAACGCGTCGGCCATCTCCTATGTCGAGATGGAATATCCGGGCGGCAAGCTGTTCGGCGCCGGCATCAACACCAACATCGTCGCCGCCTCGCTGGAGGCCGTCGTTTCGGCCGCCAACCGCATCATCGGTGGGAAGGCCGGCTGATCAGTCAGGCTCCCGAACACGGCGCGTCCGCAAGGCGCGCCGTGTTGCAAGCAGACGCAACTTCCTTGTCGTTCGTTAACCGGCGGGGGAATTTCCGGTGGCTTACGCGATCACATAACAGAAGCATCCTTGTGCGCCGACGCGAGCGCTATATTATCGCGCCCTAACCTGTGCCGAGTTCGGAAGGATCGACACTTGGAGCATGCCCCGCCTGCCGCCCCCGCAGTGCGCGAGACATTAGAGCGACTGCTTGCCAGCGAGACGTTCGGACGGTCCGAGCGTGCCCGCAGGCTTTTACGCTACCTGGTAGAGCGCGAGCAGGCTGGCGAGGCCGACAGGCTGAAGGGCGTTTCCATCGCCATGGACGTCTTCGGCAAGGACGGCGATTTCGACGCCTCCACCGACGCCGTGGTCAGGGTTCAGGCCGGTCGTCTGCGCGAGCTCCTGGATCAATACTTCGCCAATGAAGGTGTCGCCGAGCCGGTTCGCATCGCGATTCCCCGCGGCGGCTATGTCCCTTCCTATGAGCTGAACGCAATCCGCCTGCCCGGCGACGCAAAATCCGCCACCGGCAACATCGCGCGCCAACCCCAGGCATCGGCCGAAGCCGCGCCGGCGGCCGACTATCTCGACAGCCCGACATCGGACGAACCCGCGCCGCTCATGGCGCCGACCGCGCCTGCACAATCACTGACGCGGCAACTGCGATTCTTCTGGGCTGCCATGGTTCTGGTCATTGCCATGCTCGGCGTGCTCATCCTTCGCCAAGGCGGTGCCTTCCTCGGCGGCGGCGACACTATGGCAACGGCCGAAACGGCGGGTGTCGCCGGAACCACCGCCCAGCCGGTATTCGACTCGTTGCCGCTCATCCACATTGCCGTGAACGCCGATGGAGCAGAGGCAGCTCGCGTCGCATCGTCGTTGCGCGCCGGCCTTGCCGGTTTCGACACCATCGACTTCATCGGGCGCGCTCCGGATTCAACGCGCGATCAATCGGCCGATCCGATCAGTTTCGTCTTCGATATTGTTCCCGGCCCAGCCGCCGGCGACGTCACGGTCGAACTGCAGAGCGTCGCAACCGGTCGAGTTCTGCTGTCGCGCAATCTGACATCGGCCGAAACCGCGCCCGGCGTGGTTGAAAGCAACATTGCCAGCCTTCTGACATCGACCATTCCCGCTTCCGGCGCGATCTACAGCTACATCGACCAGAGCGACATCAGGACCAGCCAGATCGGATGCCTGGTGCTCGACGACCGCTACTTTCTCGACATGAACGCCCAGACGCACGAAGCTGCCTATCGCTGCCTGGAGAAGCTGGCCAGCGATGGCACCAAGTCGTCGCTCGTCTACGCGGAACTGGCCGCGCTTCATGGAGAGGCCGTCACGGCCCACTATCGCTATCCGCCCGATGCGACGCTCGAAAAGGCCATGTCGCTTGCGCATCGCGCCGTTCAGATGGGGCCTATGAACCCGCACGCGCATCGCGCCCTCGGCTACCTCAACTCGCGCCTCGGCAACGCGGACGAAGCGATCCGCTTGACGCGCAAGGCCTACGAACTCAACCCATATGATCTCGGTATGGCCGCCGCCTATGGCTACGGGCTGATCTTCGCAGGCAAGTATGATGAGGGAACGCCGATCCTCGGCCACGCGGTCGAGGCCTTCAGCGGCCATCCGACCTGGTGGGATTATGGCCTGTTCGTCGGCGCCTTCATGCAGGGCGACATGAAAAAGGCCGCCATCGCCAGCGAGTCGCTGCGCACGACGGCATCCAAGTCGCATTATCTGGCCGCGCGCCTGATCGGCGCCAAGATTTCGGGCCGCGACAAGCTGGCGGGCGAGCTTGCCAACGAGCTCACCGCCGAATTCCCGAAATTCGCCGCCGACCCGCGCGCGACATTCGTCGACCGTAAATATCCCGCGGATCTAACCGATCGGCTGGTGCAATCCTTGCGTGCCGCCGGGATCGGCAATCCGAGCTAGAGTTAATGTGAAGCGGTTTTCCGTCTGAAATTGCGGAATCGCATCAAGACTAGGACATAGGCACACCTTCCGCCCGTGTTTGGGCCACCTGATCGCCGCAGTCCGGAAGTATCACGCCGTGATCCGACACCTATTAGGATGCGCTTGGGCGTCGAGCGCCTGGCGGACCGCTTCGGTCGCGAAAATTTTACTGGCAACAGGTCTGGATCGGGAGCAATTCAGCCACAATTTCTGATTGCTGCCTGCTCACCGCTCCTTTTTTCATGCTTCCACTCCCTTATGCCGTCGAGGCCGGCGCTGGTCCGAAGACGATCGTCTTTCTGCATGGCTTTGGAGCCTGCCGTGAGATCTGGCGTGACGTCATGGCACCGCTGGCGGCCGAGGCGAGAATATTGGCCTACGATCTGCCGGGCCATGGTCATTCGCTGCAATGCGAAGGCACGGGCGGCGCAAAGACGGCAGCGCGGGCTGTTCTCGCCGATCTTGCCGCCCGCCAGCTGACCAAGGTCCATCTCGTCGGTCATTCCATGGGCGGCGCGATCGCGACATTGATGGCGCTAACCGATCCTGGCAGGGTGGCTTCGCTCACGCTGTTGGCGCCCGGCGGCTTCGGCCCGGAGATCAACGCAGCCCTGCTGCGCCGCTATGCGGCGGCTTCCGGCCGAAAGCAGATCCGCGCCAGCCTTGCGGCCATGTCGGCCCCGCGCAGCATGCCGCCTGACCACGTGGTGGACGCGCTCTGCCACATGCGCGAACAGCCCGGCCAGTTGCAGACCTTGATCGATATGGTGGCCGCGATGACCAGGGATGAGCGGCAAGGGGTCATCCCTCGAGCGCAGCTCGATGCGCTCGACATGCCGGTGATGGTTGTTTGGGGAGCGGAGGATCCGCTGCTGCCTGTCGAGCAGGCCGAGGCTTTGCCGTCGCATTTTCATCTGCACCATGTCCTTGACGCGGGTCACATGCTGGTGGAGGAGGCTCCGGACCTGGTTGCCGAGATCGTGCGTCGCAACACGCGCCGCCGCGGCAGGCGACAACGACCGGTGTACGGGGCGGCGGCAAGCTGACCGGCGCTATCATTCAGTGCATTTTGCCGGCGATTGTGTTAACTCGCTGTTAACCAACAGCGAGACAGCCGCCATGAAGGATGCAGGCGACATAATCACCCCGATCGAGCCATCGCGAAAGCTTTCGGATGCCATACGCGACGTCAAGAACGCCTTTGCCGACCGCGATGATGTGGTGGTCGAGATGCGCGAGGCGCATCGCATGCGGCTCGATCTGCTGGCAGCCGAGCTCGCCCCCGTCTTTGCCGATGTCCCGGCTGACATGGACAGCTTCGACTTCGCCGTCTCGTCGGGCCTGCAGCCGCGGCTATGGATCGATGCGGTGAGCCACGTCGCCATGGGACGCGACCGCCGAACCTATCGTTTCCTCAAGGACACGCGCGTCGGCCGCGTGGTGCTGGCTGAATCGACCGAGATGAAAGCCGTCGCCGACGCTGTCACGCGCTACGTGGCCGAACGTGTCGTCGAGCGGCAGCACATGATGGAGGGCGGCGTGGAAAGCGCCGTTCCCGGCCTGCATCGTCACGTGGTCCAGGAAGCGGAGCCGCCCATCCGATCCGAAACCGGTCGCAACGGCTGGACGACCTTCTTCGCCGGCCTCGGCCTGATCACGGCCGGCGCCCTTGTCGGCCTGGCGATTTCGCTGGCCTTGTTCTGGGACCGCATCATGCAGATGAAGATCAGCTTCTGACGAGCTGGCGCCCGTCTGCCGGCACGTCGAGGTCCATGGTCTGGAGATCCGACGGCGGCATGGCCGGTCCGGTCAGGCCGCGCCGGGTCAGGCGCAGGCGCCAGTTGCCCCTTTCACCACCGATTTCGAACATGTTGTACTGCGCCGCGGGATGTTTGCCATCCGGCGCCTGGCCGGCGGCGGCGACCCCTACCACCGGCACCTTGGCGCCGCGTGCGCCGATGGCGAACAAGGACGGCAGGTGCGAGTGGCCGTGCAGGACGAGTTCCGCGCCATGCCGGCGGACGACCTTGTGGAACCGGGCAATGCCGAACAGCCGCTTGTGCTGCGGGACCGCGCCGCGCACCGGCGGGTGGTGGATCATGATGATCCGGAAGAGTCCCTGTTTCGCGGTATCATCGAGGACCTTGCCGAGCCGTTCGGCCTGCCCTTCCATGAAGAAGCCGTTTGCCATGAAGGGTGCCGTGGCGCGCGCCGTGGTGACGCCGATCAGCGCGACATTGTCGCGCACGCGCAGATATGGAAAGGAATTGCGGTCGACCGGACTGTTGACGCCGTCGCCCGTCATCCAGGGAGCCCAGGCCCGGCAGACCTTGTCGAAGGCGCCCGGCACATAGGCATCGTGATTGCCGGGAACCACGGAAACGTCGTGCGGCGATCCGAGCGTTTCCAGCCAGTGCTTGGCCATTTCGATCTCGCCGTCGAGCGCCAGGTTGACGAGGTCTCCGGTGACGGCGAGATGGTCCGGCGCGTTCGCCTTGATGTCGGCGACGATTGTGTCGATGACGGCATCATGCATATGGCGGCGTCGGTTGCGCTGCCAGTTGACATAGCCCAGCACGCGCTTGGACGCGAGGTCGCGATAGGTTACATCGGGCAGCGGTCCCAGATGAGCATCGGAAATATGCGCAAGCCTGAACATGACCCCTTCTTAAGCGACGCCGGCGAGGCTTTCCACTCACCCTTTGCTGTTCGCCCAAGCAGGCTTCGCAAAGGCATCCCACGGTCTTGCGGCCAGAACCTGCGAAAAACGAAGAAGGCCAAGCAGATGTTCGTGGGGCAACCCACAAACATCTGCTTGGGGATCGGTCGATGAACGACCGGGCAGACATTGAGGAGGCCTTCCGCCAGACCGGCTGGCCGGGGCTGCGGGCCAGGTTCTTCCATTTTTACTTTCTGTTGCGCCGCCCGATGACGCTCGGCGTGCGCGGCCTGGTCTACGAACGTGCCTCCAACGCCGTCTTCCTGATCCGCCACACCTATGTTCCCGGCTGGCAGTTGCCCGGCGGCGGCGTCGAGTCCGGCGAGACGCTCGAGGAAGCGTTGACGCGCGAGCTGGCCGAGGAAGGCAACATCGCACTGCTCGCGCCGCCGGTGCTGAGGTCGATGCATTTCAATCGCCGCTCCAGCAAGCGCGACCATGTCGGCCTTTATCTGATCGAAGCTTTCAGCCAGACCGCGCCGAAACTGCCCGACCATGAGATCGCCGAGGCCGGCTTCTTCCCGCTCGACCGCTTGCCGGAGGGCACGACCCCGGCGACGCTCCGAAGGATGGCCGAGATATTTGGCGGGGAGCGCATCTCACCCTACTGGTAATCACGCCGCTTTCCTGAACCTGCCCCGGTCATGCGCGGCCGCATAATCTAGCTCCGGCCCCACCGGGACAACTCCCGTCGGATTGATCGATCTGTGGCTGCCGTAATAATGCGACTTGATGTGGTGCAGGTTGACGGTGCCGGACACGCCGGGCACCTGATAGAGGTCGCGCAGATAATTCGACAGGTTCGGGTAGTCGGCGATGCGGCGCAGATTGCATTTGAAGTGGCCGACATAGACCGGATCGAAACGAACCAGCGTCGTGAACAGCCGCCAATCGGCCTCGGTGATGTGTTCGCCGGCCAGATAGCGCTGTCGTGACAACCTCTCCTCGATCGTGTCGAGCGCCTGGAACAGCTCGCCGAAAGCTTCCTCATAGGCCTCCTGCGTGGTGGCGAAGCCGGCGCGATAAACGCCGTTGTTGATTGCCGGGTAGACCTGAGCGTTGATCCTGTCGATCTCCGCGCGCAGCGCCGCAGGATAGAAGTCGAGACCTGCATCGCCCCATTCGTCGAAGGCGGTGTTGAGCATCCGGATGATCTCGGAGGACTCGTTGTTGACGATCGTCTGTTCCTGCTTGTCCCACAGCACTGGCACCGTCACGCGACCTGAATAGGCCGGATCGGCCTTGGCATAGATCTGGTGCAGGAAATCGAGATCGTAGAGCGTGTCGCCCGTGGCGCCGTCCTCGGCTTTGAAGGTCCAGCCGTTTTCGCCCATGAAGTGGTGCACCACCGATACCGAGATGATGCCATCGAGCTTCTTCAGGGCACGGAAGATCAAGGTGCGGTGTGCCCAAGGGCAGGCGAGCGAGACATAGAGGTGATAACGGCCGGGTTCCGCCTTGAAGCCCCGCCTGCGGCCCTGCGCCGGACTGCCGTCACGCGTGATCCAATCGCGCCATTGCGACTCTCTGCGTATGAACCGTCCGCCGCTGTCGGTCTCGAACGGGCGGTCCTGCCATTTGCCTTCGATCAGCAATCCCATGCGGAAATCTCCCTGTGGTTCGCAATAATCTAGGCCGATAGCGGGGTTGGCGAAGCCTTTCGGCGCTGAACAGTTCGTCAAAAATGGCGAACCAGCTCCTCAAATGACACAAAGAAAGACAAAAAGCGCCGATTGCAGCGGCACAAAATTGGTGCTAGCGGAGGCGCCCATGTTCGACTTTGCCTTGATCCGGTTCGACCGACGACGAAAGGGCGCCCGCGCTTAACAAGCGCTGACTGGCGAACGCTGCCGCTTGCAGCAAACCTTCCTCGCATACCGGAACGCAAAGACCATGAGCCTTGCCGACGTGAAATACCTGCCGGAAACCCCGGCCCATGATGCTGAAATCGAAGCCATCAACGACGAGGCCTTCGGCCCGGGCCGCTTCGTGCTTGCCGCCTACAAGATCCGCGAGTCGGGCGGGCATGACCGCTCGATGTCCTATGTCGCCGTCAAAGACGACACGGTGATCGCCTCGGTGCGCATGACGCGCGTGGCCGCGGGCGCGGGACGCGCCATGATGCTCGGCCCGCTTGCGGTGCGCCCCGCTTTTAAGAATCTCGGCATCGGCCGCAAGCTGGTCGCGATCGCGCTGGAAGCGGCCAGGAAGGCCGGCGCGCCTGCCGTCATCCTGGTCGGCGACGAGCCGTATTATGGACCCCTCGGCTTCAAGCGCTTCCCGCGCGGGCAGATCACCATGCCGCGCCCGGTCGATCTCGACCGGCTGCTGCATCACGAGATCAAGCCGGGCGCAGTCGCCCGCTTTGCCGGTGAGGTCTGCCACGCCAACATTGCAAGGGTCGCGGAATTTGCCCCGGCTCTGGCGCGGCCGGCCGGCAATGCGCAGCTCTCGATCGAGCCGGCCATTGCGGTTGCGCCTCCCCTGCGCGCCTCGTAGCATAATTCGAAACCCTGGGAGGCTTGCATGAACCCGAACGGCCAGATTGCGATCGTCACCGGCGGCGGTTCGGGTCTTGGCGAGGCGACGGCGCGCACGCTTGCCGACAAGGGTGCTCGCGTTGCCATCCTCGATGTCGGCATCGAGCGCGCGGCGAAGGTCGCAGTCGACATCGGCGGCATTGCCGTCCAATGCGACGTCTCTAGCGGCGACAGCGCCACGGCCGCGATCGCCGGAGTGGCTGCAAAGCTCGGTGAACCGCGCATCCTGGTCAATTGCGCCGGCATCGCCATCGGTGTGAAGACGATCGGCAAGGACGGACCGCATCCGCTCGACCAGTACCGCAAAGTTATCGAGATCAACCTGATCGGCACGTTCAACATGATCCGCCTCGTTGCCGATCGGGCGGCGAACCTCGATCCGCTTGCCGGGGGCGAGCGCGGCGTCATCGTCAACACCGCCTCTGTTGCCGCCTATGACGGCCAGATCGGGCAAGCCGCCTATTCCGCTTCCAAGGGCGGCGTCGTCGGCATGACGCTGCCGGTCGCGCGCGATCTGGCGCGATCCGGCATTCGCGTCTGCACCATCGCGCCCGGCATCTTCAAGACGCCGATGATGGCCGGCATGCCGCAGGACGTGCAGGATTCGCTCGGCGCCGCTGTGCCCTTCCCGCCGCGGCTCGGCGAGCCGGCGGAATATGCCGCCCTTGCCCTCCACATCATCGAAAATCAGATGCTGAACGGCGAGACCATCCGCCTCGACGGCGCCATCCGCATGGCGCCGAAATAGCGGGATGACCCGATCGCCGACAGGTGCCGGTGTTTCCACCGAAAGGACAGGCCCGCTTGCCGGCCTGAAAGTCATCGAGATGGCCGGGCTCGGCCCGGTGCCGCTTGCCGCCCTGATGCTGGCCGAGATGGGCGCCGACGTGCTGCGCATCGAACGCGCCGATGCCGGCCAGCCGCTTTTGAACCTGCCGGAAGAATACGACCTCGACCGCCACGGCCGTTCCATCCTCAAGTTCGACCTCAAGCGTCCGGCGGGCGCGGAGCTGTTGCTTCGGCTCGCGGCATGGGCCGACTTGCTTGTCGAAGGGTTCCGCCCTGGTGTGATGGAGCGTCTCGGCCTAGGGCCCGATATCCTGCTCCAACGCAATCCGGCGCTGATCTATGGCCGCCTGACCGGGTTCGGCCAGGACGGACCGCTGTCCGGGCGAGCCGGGCATGACATCACCTATCTCGCCTATGCAGGCCTGCTGCACGCGATCGGCAGGAAGGACGCGCCGCCCGTGCCGCCACTCAATCTCGTCGCGGATCAAGGCGGCGGCGCCATGATGCTGATCTCTGGCGTGCTCGCCGCCCTTTTCCAGCGTTCGCTGACCGGAAAGGGCCAGGTGGTCGATGCCTCAATGATCGAGGGGGCCTCAATGCTCGCCGCACCCATCCACGCTTACATGGCCGCTGGTCTGTGGAACGACAGGCGCGGCGAGAACCTGCTCGATTCGGGCGCGCCGTTCTACGACACATATGAGACGGCGGACGCTAGGCACATTGCCGTTGGCTGCCTCGAACCGCGTTTCTTCAGCGAATTCGCCAGGCTGCTGCCGCTCGCCGGGCATTTTGTCGGCAGCCAATATGACAAATCATCGTGGCCCGCGATGCGCGCCGCCATTGCCGAGCGGGTCGGGGAGAAAACGCGCGACGAGTGGGCCGAGCTTTTCGCCGCGTCCGATGCCTGTGTCGCGCCCGTGCTGTCGCTGGTCGAAGCCAGGAACCACCCGCACAATCGCGCCAGGCAAAGCTTTGTGACGTCTGGCAGGTTCGAGCGCCCCGCGCCGGCGCCGCGTTTCTCGCAAGACCCAGCAGCGGCCGCGGCAGCACCGGCCGCCGCCGATCGCGATAGCGCAAGCATATTGGCCCGTCTTGGCTTGAGCCAGGACGAAATCGCGGCCCTTGCAAAGGCGGGTGTGCTCGGCCGATAACCGGATAATAGAAATCAACTTATCTCAGGTGAGCTTGTGACCGAACGGAAAAAAGATGTCATTCGCCAGACCGACGCCGAGGCGATCAGGCTGGCGAAAACCCTGATCCGCTCGGCGCGTTTCGGCGCGCTCGCGGTTATCGAGCCCGGCACCGGCGCGCCGCTGGCGAGCAGGGTCGGCGTCGCCACCGACATCGACGGCGCGCCGCTGATCCTGGTCTCGATGCTGTCCGCGCACACCGGTGCGCTTGTCGCCGATCCGCGCTGCTCGCTGCTGCTTGGCGAACCCGGCAAGGGCGATCCGCTGGCGCATCCGCGCATCAGCCTGGCCTGCCGGGCCGTGCGGCTGGAACGGGGATCGGCCGACCAGGTTCGAGCCGAACGCCGCTACCTCAATCGCAATCCGAAGGCCAAGCTTTATGCCGGACTCGGCGATTTCTCGTTCTTCCGGCTCGAGCCAGGACTCGCCAGCCTGAATGGCGGCTTCGGCAAGGCCTATCTTCTCGACCGCGATGATTTTATCACCGGCAGCGCCCTTGCCGAGGAGCTGGCCTGCAGCGAGCAGGCAGCACTCGATCACATGAATGCCGACCATCGTGACGCGATTGCCCTTTATGCCCGTCACCTCGGCGGCGCCGCGGGCGACGGCTGGACCGTCACCGGCTTCGATGCCGACGGCATGGATCTCGCCGCCCCGGACGCGACCTGCAGGATCTTCTTTCCCCAGCCTTTGCAAGCCGCGCGCGAATTGCGTTCGGTGCTCGTCGAGATGGCGAAGACGGGACGCGCGGCAGAGCAAGAGCGATAGTTGATCGCGCGCCAGCGAAAGCAACGCTTGAGATTTAAACGAAATGATCTACCTTTGTTGTGGCGCTGATTCAGCGCCTATCGACATCTGAACATTGTGGAATCAGGCGCCATTGCCCCCTGGCGCCAGGATGAGCCAGGACCCTTGGGGGATCTATGATCTCAAACAAACTAATGGCCAATGCGGAATCGGCCGCCGCCTTTCTCACTCTCATGGGTAACGAAAAGCGTTTGCTGATCGTGGCCTATCTGATCGACGACGAAATGTCGGTCGGCGCCATCGCCGAAAAGGTGCAGCTCAGCCAGTCCGCGCTGTCGCAGCATCTCGCCAAGCTGAGGGCGCTCGATCTTGTCGAGACCCGGCGCGACCGCCAGATGATCTACTATTCCTGCAAATCCGAAGCGGTGCGCGAATTGCTGCGTATGTTGGAAGGGATTTTCGGCGACGGCGATCTCTCCCAGATGGCCTATCGGTTGCGGCGCGCCGGGGCTTGACCCGCGGCTCCAGCAGATCATTACCTCGCTGACCAATCTTCGGCGAGGCCTGCATGAACCTCATCGCTATCGACGATCCTGAGGACCCGCGCGTCGCCGCCTATCTCGACATCCGCGAGCGCGACCTCGTCGGTAGGCAGGGCCGCTTCGTCGCCGAGGGCAAGGTGGTGCTGGACCTCTTGCTGTCGACAGGGCGCTTCGCCGCCGAGTCGGCTCTTATCCTCGAAAACCGGCTGGCGGGCCTGCAGGCGATCCTGCGCAAGGCGCCTTCGGATTTCCCGGTCTATGTCGCGGCCGGCGAGGTCATGGACCGGATCGCCGGCTTCCACATGCATCGCGGCGTCCTGGCGATCGGCGTGCGCGGCGATCCGGCGCCCGCCGAGCTTCTGGTGCAAGACTTGCCTCGGCAAGCCTTGGCCGTCGTCCTGGTCGGCATCTCCAATCACGACAATATGGGGGCGATCTTCCGCAATGCCGCGGCCTTCGGCGCGGACGCGGTGCTGCTCGACCGAACCTGCTGCGATCCGCTTTACCGCAAGGCGATCCGCGTTTCCGTCGGCGCGGCGCTGAAGGTTCCCTTCGCGTCCTTCAACGATACCGCAGCCTTCACCGCGACGCTCGACCAGCTTGGCTTCAGCCAGTTCGCGCTCTCGCCGCGTGGCGCAACCGACATCCGCGATGCGGAGCGGCCATCGAGGCTGGCGCTCTATCTCGGCACTGAAGGCGAAGGCCTGCCACAAGAGCTGCTTGCCAGACTGCACGCGGTACGGATCGCCATGGCGGAAGGGTTCGACAGCCTTAACGTCGCGGCGGCTTCGGCGATCGCCCTGCATCACTTTTCAAACCGGTAGCAGTCCGCGGAACGATCTGGGAGCGCACCGCGACCCCCCTTCCTCAGTTGGACGAGCCGGCCTTCTGCAAAGCCCTCACGCGGTCGGCAAGGCTGATGCCGCGCCCATTCTGCTGCCCGTCACTCGCCAGGGCCTTGGCGATAGGGGAATCCGGCCCTTCGAGCTTCATCGTCAGATTGACGACCTCGGCCGCCAGTTCGTTCATTTGCTCGCGAAGTCCGGCGCCGGAGCGTGCGTCGCCCGCCGATTCCGGCATTGGTGTCCCCGAGGCGGCAAGATCGGTTTTCAGCCGCTTGTTCTCACGCGCCAGCGCCGTCAGCCTTGCCTCCAGCCGTTCCCGGTCGGCCTCGAGCTTGGCGATCGCCTTATCGACATCGTGGCTTTTCGCGTCCGAGCCGGCAGTCAGCCGCGCGAGGCCGTTTGCCACGGCGGTTCCCTTCGAACGTTCGCGCATTCGAGCAAGGTCCTTCTCGCGCCGGTCGAGCTTCTCCTCACGATCGGCAAGGGTGGCGAGCAGCCGCTCCATCTTCTTCTCGAGCTCGGCCGTTTTCTTCTTCTCGACCTTCAACGCTTCGCGCGCAGCCTTGCTTTCCGAGGCGATCTCCTGGCTGTGGCGGTCCGCCTCCTTGCGCTGGCCCTTGAGCAACGCGATGTCGCTGGCGAGCTTTTCCAGCTCGGATTCGCGGGCAACCAGCTCGATCTGGCGGTTCGAGGACGAGAAGCTGGCGTCATCATACATCTGCTCTAGCTTCTGCAGCTCCAGCGCGCGCTTCTCCAACGCCCGCTCGGCCTGCGCGTGCTTTTCCGAGAGGCGGTGCAAATCCTCCTCGCGTTGCCTGAGCTCCGCATTTTTGGCCTGCAAATCGGAGAGCGCCTGGTTCTTGTCCTTCGTTTCGACCGCGAGCCCCTTCAGGGCCTCGTGCCCGCGAGCGATCTCCACCACCTGCTCGGCCACCTTCTCCTGCAGGTTCTTGACGGTTATCTCCAGCCGGCGCGTCGTCATGGCATATTCCGCCCGGACCCGATCCTTGTCCGCCTGGATCTCGGCTTGTGTCAGCGGCAGCGATGCCTCCAGCCGCCTGCGCGTCAGCACGACAGCCCGCCGCCAGACCGCCGGCGCGATCAGCGACACCAGGAAAACGGCGCACAGGAAACCGAGTGCGAAGAACAGAACCGACTGGACCAAGGCGAGCTATCCACTTTACCGAGCGGCAATCGCTGGATTGTGCCACCTTGGCATGGCGGAAATTCAACGCCGCGGCAAGAGCTTTGCCGCGGCGTGATCAGCACGGTCCGAGCGATTGTAACGGGCAGAACCCGATCAGAACGGGTTCCAGGTCGGCCTTTCGGTGAGCTTCAGATAGCCGAGATTGACCCCGAGGCGGGCGCCGACGCCGGTGCGGATCGGCACCAGCAGCACGCGGTTGCTCTGCAGCACGTTGAAGCCGACGCCGGCAATGACATAGGCGGACCCGGCCACGCCGCCGAAGCGGTTGTAGAGGCTGCTGATGTCGTCGAGGTTGTAGACCAGCATCATCACCCGAGAGCCCTCGCCGCCGAAATCCCAGCCGAGCGACGGCCCTTGCCAGAATACCTTATGGTCACCGGCGTTCTTGGTGTAGAGCGTCCCCTCGCCATAGGTCAGGCCGCCGATAAGGGCCCCGGATCCCTCCTCGCCCAGCAGGTAGCCGTTCGGCAGGCCGTAGGACGCGAATATCTTCTCGACGACTGTGGCCAAGCCACCGGATGTCTCGCCAAAGAATTTATGACCGGAATCGATGATTTCCTGAGCTGTGTACTGTTGGGCCCGCGATGCCGCGGTCGAAAGGACCAAAGCCCCCAGGAGTGTGATGGTCATGGTAAGGACACGGACGAATGTCCGGTCGTAGTATCGGGAAAACATGCTTCCAATCTCCGTCAGGGAGCACTTTCGCCGACGCCTCGCACCCTTGCGGCTCTTGGCGGCCGTTCAGGGTGGCTATCACGGGCAAACTATGCCGTAATCCTTTTTCAACCATTAAGCTCCCACACGAAGATGGCGGTTCGAAGGCTGAGCTTTGGCCCCGACCACCGGTTTTCCCCCCGTGAACGCACCATTTTCCCGCCCGGCAATTTGGATTTGTTGCTGCGCGCTCAGGCGCTGTGTATTCAGAAAGCCTTGGAAAGCGCGTGATTCGTGTAGGCGGGCGCGAAAACGGTCGCTCGGCCATGAACAAGTGACTTGAAGCAGGGATTTCACCGATGGCCGAGCTCTTCACTCTTTCCGCGCCCGATCTCGCGGCGCTGCTTTGCAGCCGCGTCTGCCACGACATCATTTCGCCGGTCGGCGCGATCAACAACGGCCTTGAACTGCTCGACGAAGGCGGCGCCGACGAAGACGCCATGAAGCTCATTCGCCAGAGCGCCAAAAACGCCTCGGCGCGGCTGCAGTTTGCCCGCATCGCCTTCGGCGCCGCGGGTTCCGCCGGAATGATGATCGACACCGGTGATGCCGAGGCCGTGGCAATCGCCTTCTTGAAGAACGAAAAACCGGAACTTGTATGGAACGGCTCGCGCGCGCTGCTGCCCAAGAACAAGGTCAAGCTGCTGCTCAACCTCATTCTTGTCGCCCATGCGGCGATCCCGCGCGGCGGCAAGCTGGTGATCACGCTGGAAAATCTCGAAACCGAACCGCGCTTTTCGCTGTCGGCCAGTGGACCGATGCTGCGCGTGCCGCCGAAATTCCTCGAACTGCATTCCGGGCATAAGCCCGAGGAGCCGATCGACGCCCACTCGGTCCAGCCTTACTACACGCTGCTCCTGGCGCGCGAGGCCAACATGACGATCTCGATCCACGCGACCCCCGAAGAGATCGTGCTGACGGCCGCCTAAAGCATGTCTCCCGAAAGTGGGAACCGGTTTCGGGATAAGGACGTGCGCGTAAAATCAAAGTCCTAAAGCGCATGGAGCGAATCCGAAGGATCGCGACGCGCTTAAATGCATGTCGCGCAGAAGTGTGCGCGGTTCTGGACAACGACATGCATCAAAACAAAGACTTAAAGCGCGTCGCCTGAACCCGGTTCAGCGCGACGCGCTTTAAGAAAACTAAAAGTATCTTTTATTGCTAATATTTGTGTTGGCGGTGCAGATCGAGCAATGTCGGCCGCGAACCATGTAACAGCGTCGTGGCCAAAAACCGCGCGATGCCCTGTTTGGAAAAACTTTACCTAACGGCTTTTCAGCTTCTTTACCAGATTGGCCTATGGTGCTCACCGGTTACCCGGAGGCTGCCGGTTCGGCAGATGGCAAAGAGGATCCGGACATGAAGCGCTGCCTTTTCGTCGATGATTCGAGCGTCATCAGGAAGGTCGCAAAACGTATTCTTGGCGGCTCGGACATCATTGTCGTCGAGGCGTCGACCGGTGTCGAGGCTACCGAAATCTGCGCCGACGACATGCCGGATGTCATCGTCATCGACGGCGGGCTGGCCGACGTCCAGGCGGTGGACCTTATTCGCCGCATCCGCGCTATCGAAGCTCCCATCAAGCCACAGATTCTGGTCTCGCTGATCGAGGTCGATGCCGCGGCGATCATGCGAGCCAAGCGAGCCGGCGCCCAGGGCTATCTGCTGAAGCCCTTCAACCGTGCGCAACTGCTCGAGAGCTTCCGTTTCCTGAAGATAGCCGCCTGATTCGCAGGAACCGGCTCCAGACAAAAAACCCGGCCTGAGCCGGGTCTTTGTCTTAAGGCGCTTTGATCGCTCAGGCGCTGACGCGGATATCTTCCGGTTCGCGCAGCACATAGCCGCGGCCCCACACCGTCTCGATGTAGTTCTGGCCGCCGGATGCCGCGTCGAGCTTCTTGCGCAGCTTGCAGATGAAGACGTCGATGATCTTCAGCTCCGGCTCGTCCATGCCGCCGTAGAGATGGTTGAGGAACATTTCCTTGGTGAGCGTGGTGCCCTTGCGCAGCGAGAGCAGCTCCAGCATCTGATATTCCTTGCCGGTCAGGTGCACGCGCTGACCGCCGACCTCGACCGTCTTGGCGTCGAGATTGACCACCAGGTCGCCCGTGGTGATGACCGACTGGGCGTGCCCCTTGGAGCGGCGCACGATGGCGTGGATGCGCGCCACCAGTTCGTCCTTGTGGAAGGGCTTGGTCATATAATCGTCGGCGCCGAAGCCCAGGCCGCGCACTTTGTCCTCGATACCGGCCATGCCGGACAGGATCAGGATCGGCGTCTTGACCTTGGAGAGGCGCAGCGTGCGCAGGACTTCGTATCCCGACATGTCGGGAAGATTGAGATCCAGAAGGATGATGTCGTAATCGTAGAGCTTGCCGAGGTCGACACCTTCTTCGCCGAGATCGGTCGTATAGACGTTGAAGCTCTCCGATTTCAGCATCAATTCGATGCTCTGTGCGGTTGCACTGTCATCTTCAATCAGCAGAACACGCATTTCATTCCCCTTTTCTGCTGCCGGGCCGTGTCACGACCCGTCCGGGACCCGGAGCAGTGATTGCCTGAACAGAAGGTGCCACCGACTGGTTAACAAATCCTAATTTCGTGCCATCCACGATACCAGATTTTTTAACCCCTTTCTACACCCACTTGAATCTAATAACGAATCACAGACGCAAACCGCTAATGCACCACATCAAAAAGTCAGCCTAAGTGACTCCAGAGACTCGCTGGCCCGGGCTTCCGCCGAGAGCCGGAATTTTTACCCGGCCTTAAGTCCTCGCCCGTATGATTAACAATGCCCGTAAACGAATGGTTACCGTCGGCGAAAATCTTTAGGGCTTTGTTTCCTATAGCCCAGGGAAAGCCGGGGGAAACGGGCGGCGCTTGGGTCGTTCCGGGCGGTCTGGACGGTATTGCAGGTGTGCGTTTGCGGAGTATCGAATCATGAAGTCACGTGAAAACCTCGTTCGGCTGAAGCAATTTCAGGTGAATGAGAAGCGGCGGCAGCTCTTGCAGCTGGACATGATGATCGCCGAGTTCGAACGCATGGCCGTCGAGCTGGAAGCGCAGATCATCGCCGAAGAGAAAAAAGCCGGCATCACCGACATCAACCATTTCGCCTATCCGACCTTCGCCAAAGCGGCCCGCCTTCGCCGCGACAACCTCAGGAATTCACAAAGCGACCTCGCCCAGCAGCGAAGCACCGCCGAATCATTACTCGGCGAAGCTGAAGCGGAGCTTTCCAAGGCGGAGATGCTGGAATCGCGCGACACCAAGATCCGCGATGCCGAAATAGGCGGCCGCAGCGCCATGATCGGCTGATCGCCAGCATATTGCAGTCATTGCGGCAGACATGTCGAGCCGGAGGCATGCCGCCGACAGCTTCAGCACCGCCAGCCGGTCGAATCAGCCTCGCCGCCTGCTTCAGGACACGGCCAATTCGCCATCATCGGCCGATGCCCGGGCGCGGGCTTCCTTGATTTCCGGCGCATGCTCTTCGGCCCATGAGCGTGTCTGGCTGAGCAGCCCCGCCACGTTCTGGCCAAGCTCCGTAAGCTCATACTGGTGGCGGAATGACGGGAAACACCTCGCGCCGTACAAGACCGTCGCGCTCCAGCAGCGTCTGGGTCAGCATCTTGGGCGTGATGCCTTCCATCTTGCGTGCCAGGCGGCGACCATGCCGACCAATCGCTGGCAGTCCTGCGTGACGGCGGCGTTCTGGTCTCGCTGCTCAATGTTCACGATGCCACCAGGGCGAAGGCCGGCGCGCGCGGTATCCGCGTCGAGTGCATGTCCGGGGTGCCCGACCGCGATGGCCTGGTCGAGCTTGCCAGGCTGGTGGATGCAAGCAAGCTCTCGCCCCACGTGGCGAAGACTTTCCCGCTCGAACAGGCAGGAGCAGCCCATGCTTTTCTGGCCACGCGGCCGATCGGCAAGCTTGTGTTGACAGTCTGAGGTTTTACGGAAGCGAAAAGGGCGCGGTGTTCCGCGCCCTCTTCAGTTAACGACCGTCCAGCCTAAAGCATGTCTCCCGAAAGTGGGAACCGGTTTCGGGATAAAGAGACATGCGTAAAATCAAAAATCTAAAAGGCATGGAGCGAATCTGAAAGATCGCGACGCGCTTTAGTGCCGGTATTGCTGGATCCGCGTGGTGCGCAGCCCGGCAAGGCCGTATTCGTCGATTGATGCCTGCCAGGACAGAAATTCTTCGGTGGTGAGCTTGTAGCGCTGGCAGGCTTCCTCAAGGCTGAGCAGGCCGCCGCGCACCGCTGCGACAACTTCCGCCTTGCGCCGGATAACCCAGCGCCGCGTGTTCGTCGGCGGCAGATCGGCGATGGTAAGAGGGCTGCCGTCGGGCCCAATAACATACTTGACTCTAGGTCTAACCAGATCGGTCATCGTACTCTCTACTAAAAACTCAAAGACCCAATCCCCGCCACAGTACCGCCACAGCTTTAAAAATTGCCTAAGCGAACCCTAATCACTAGGTAAGGATCGTGAACGCCCGGTTAGGATATCGTTTAGAATTTGAAACACCGGCCTCCAGGCCCTGAAATTGGCGGTAATTTCGTCCTGGGCCGCAAGCTGGCGCAGTCGTGGCGCTTGACCTATATTCCGGCCATTGGCATTGAGCGCCGCACAGTGAAAGCACCATGAACAGCCTCGATCTCCCTCGCCGCCCCGAAGAAACCCGCGTCGTCGTCGCGATGTCGGGGGGTGTCGATTCGTCCGTGGTCGCGGGCATCCTGAAGCGTGAAGGCTATGACGTCGTCGGCGTGACGCTGCAGCTCTACGATCACGGAGCGGCCACCCATCGCGCCGGGTCGTGCTGCGCCGGCCAGGACATAGACGATGCCCGCCGCGTTTCCGAAACGCTTGGAATTCCGCATTATGTGCTCGACTATGAGGAGCGTTTCCGCAAGGCGGTCATCGATCCCTTTGCCGAGAGCTACGTCGCCGGCGAGACGCCGATCCCTTGCGTATCGTGCAATCAGACGGTCAAGTTCGCCGACCTTCTGGCCACCGCGCAGGATCTCGGCGCCGACGCCTTGGCCACCGGCCATTATATCCGCTCGCGCGCCAATGGCGCGCATCGCGCCCTCTACCGGCCGGTCGACGCCGACCGCGACCAGAGTTATTTCCTGTTCGCCACCACGCAGGCGCAGATCGATTATCTGCGATTTCCCCTCGGCGGTCTTTCGAAGCCGCAGGTCCGCGCCATTGCCGAGGAGATGGGGCTGACCGTCGCCGCCAAGCAGGACAGTCAGGACATCTGCTTCGTGCCGCAGGGCAAATATTCCGACATCATCGCCAAGCTGAAGCCCGCAGCCGCCAACCCAGGCGACATCGTCCATATCGATGGCCGCGTGCTCGGCCGCCACGAAGGCATCCTGCGCTACACGATCGGCCAGCGCCGCGGCATCGGCATCGCCTCCGGCGAGCCGCTTTATGTCGTCCATCTCGACGCCGACCGGGCGCGCGTCATCGTCGGCCCGCGCGAAGCGCTGGAGACGCACAAGATCTATCTGCGAGCCATGAACTGGCTTGGCGACGGGCCGCTGTCGGACGTACCGGCAGGCGGGATCGAGCTCTTCGCGAAGGTCCGCTCGACCAGGCCGCCGCGTCCGGCCGTGCTGCATCACCGCAACGGTGTGACGTCGGTCGAGCTGGCCGATGGCGAGTCCGGCATCGCGCCCGGGCAGGCATGCGTGCTCTATTCCGACGACGGCAACGAGGCGCGGGTGTTCGGCGGCGGTTTCATCGAGCGTTCCGAGCGCGGCGCCGAGGCCGAGGCCATGCTGTCCAGGCTTGCGGCAAGGCCGGCGCAGATTCCCGCCGAGTGAGATGTCTCCCGAAAGTGGGAACCGGTTTCGGGATAAAGACATGCGTAATTAAGAACTTAAAGCGCGGGGAGCGAATCTGAAAGATCGCGACGCGCTTAGTCTTATCGTCGCTGCTTCAGGACGGCTCAGACCGACGAGCCGGTGTGTATGACCGTGCCGGCGGTCAGGATGCGCAGCACCCGGATCGCTTCCTCGCCATCGGTGCGCGGCTCGGCGCGCGTCTCGATACATTGCATGAAATGGGCAAGCTCGCGCGTCAGCGGCATGCCCTCGCCGACAGGCACGTAAGAGGGCTCGTTGGCGGTGAATGCCCACTGGCCGCTGTCCTGCCAGACCGCGTGGCGGTAGACGGCAAGCTTGCGCTCCCAGGGCTCGACGTCGTCGAACACGGCCATCGCCTTGGTGCCGACGACCGTCAGCCGCCGCTCCCGATAGGGATTGAGGCGCGAGGCGAAGAGATGGCTGCGCAGGCCGTTCGGGAAGCGCATATGCAGATGCGCAAAGTCGCTGAGATTGTCGAGCAGCGCCGCGCCCTCGCCCCTCACCTCGATCGGCTCGGTGCCGGTGATGGCGAGGATCATCGACAAATCGTGCGGCGCCAGGTCCCAGAGCGCGTCGTTCTCGGTGTGGAACTTGCCGAGGCCGAGCCGGTGCGAATGGATGTAGCGCACCTCGCCAAGCTCGCCATTGTCGATCAGACCCTTCAGCGTCTCGAAGGCCGGATGGAAGCGCAGCACATGGCCGACCATGAAGACACGGGCCTTGTCCTTGGCCGCCTTCACCGCGCGCTCGGCGTCGGCGACCGTCAGCGCGATCGGCTTCTCCACCAGCACGTCCTTGCCGCTTTCGACGGCCCGCACGGCGGTGTCGGCATGGAATTGCGGCGGCAGCGCCATGACGAGGGCGTCGATATCGTTTCGCTCGAACAGCCTGTCCGGCTCGATCGCCAGGCAGTCTTGCTCGCTGGCGAAACCTTCGGCGCGGGCGCGGTTGACGTCGGAAACGGCATAGAGCGCGCCAAGCGCCTTGAGGGTGCGGATATGGTTGCTGCCCCAGTATCCGCAACCGAGGACGGCGATGCGCGGCTTCATTCGTTCAAACTCTAGAATTTCATTGCCGAGACATAGCGACGTGCCCCGCCGAACTCAACCCCGGCACATGCCCTGAGTGTCTGTCCGGCAAAGCTTTTCTGGGACGAGATTACAGGGGCTGGATTATGCCGGCGTGTCGGCATCATCCAAGCTGTCGGTAGCTAATCAAGTTGTCCGGTTTGGTAGCACATCATTTGTCCGCTTCTGTTTTGCGTCGAAGCGGTTCA
>SAJS01000021.1 GCA_004017535.1 Mesorhizobium sp. | reverse complement strand
GCACGGCACCGGTACCAAAAGCAATGATCAGACTGAAACGGCGGCGATCAAGCGTGTGTTTGGAAACCACGCTTATTTGATGTCCATCTCTTCCACCAAGTCCACGCACGCGCATTGCCTCGGCGCAGCGAGCGCGCTTGAAATGATCGCCTGCGTGATGGCAATCCAAGAGGACGTCGTGCCGCCGACCGCCAACTATCGCGAGCCAGATCCCGCTTGCGACCTCGACATCACACCCAATGTGCCGCGCGAGCGCAAGGTGCGCGTCGCCATGAGCAACGCCTTCGCCATGGGCGGTACGAACGCAGTTCTGGCATTCAGGCAGGTGTAGAAGCCATGCAAGACGCCTCATTTGAGGTCACCTGTCGTATCTAGCTGCTTGAGGGGCGGGGCATTGTGATACAGGGAGAGCTGTGGGGTCCCTCCTTCTCGGCCTCGACGATGTGGAAGGAGCCTGTGCGGCGAAACGGGCTAGACGCCCCCAGGCCCAGAACTTGGGCGAAACCAACTCCCACCAAAGGACAGCCGGTTTAGTAGCCGAACAATGAAACCTCGCTCGACGAGCCGCCGTCTCTACTGTCTCCGGCCTCACGCGGTTGAAGCGAACAGCGCAGCAGCTACTGTTCCGCACAACTCGGATGGCAATTGGGACAAGTCCGCACATGTCGTCACGTACGCTGAACGCCGCAGGTACAGCCAAACTGGGGCGGGGCGTTTCTGCCGTTTTGATAGAATTCTATCAAACTGACAATTTTCCTTGCATAAATGCAAGGAGAGCTCGGTTGACTCCCCTCCTTTCTTGTCAAGGATGAGTTTGCAGGCTGCGGTGCGGCAGAAGCCGGACAGAACAGCGACCGGTCGAGTAAAGGCCTGCGCAAACCGCATATTGCGAGCGCCCGCGCGGAGGAAGACGCTCGTCCTGGTGAAAGGCAACGATGCTCAGGCGCCATTGCCATTTGCCGAGGGCGTCCGCGCGCCGAAAATTTCGAAGCAACAAAGGTGAGATCGAGAATGATGATGACGAAATACAACACAGCTCACCGTCCAGTGCAGTTCTACCGGCGGGTGGCGGAGTGGGATGGGCTGCCAAATGGAACGTAAAAAGATCAGCAAGGAGATGCTTGGCGATAGTCAGGCGCTGCGCAAGCTGCGTGAGCACCTTGTCAAGGTGGCCAAGGCGAAGACTACGGTCCTGTTGCGAGGTGAATCCGGAACCGGTAAGGAGCTGGTTGCCAAAGCCATTCACGAGCTCTCGCCTCGCGCCAAGCAGCCCTTCATCAAGGTCAATTGCGCGGCGCTCACCGAGACGCTTCTGGAATCTGACTTGTTCGGTCATGAGAAGGGTGCCTTCACCGACGCGAGCAGTTTGCGCAAGGGGCGCTTTGAGGCTGCCGACAAAGGCACATTGTTTCTGGACGAGATTGGCGAAATATCAGGTTCGTTCCAGGCTAAGCTGCTGCGTGTCCTGCAGGAGCAGGAGTTTGAGCGCGTCGGCAGCAACCACACCATTAAAGTTGATGTTCGCGTGATTGCCGCAACGAACAGGGACTTGGAAACGGCAGTTCAACGCAAGGAGTTCCGGCAAGACCTCTATTATCGCATCAACGTCGTCACTTTACGCGTGCCGGCATTGCGCGAAAGGCGAGGTGATATTCCGCTCTTGGCCGCTCAGTTTCTCAAGAATTTCAATACTGAGAATGATCACACGCTGACCTTCGCTCCCGAAGCGATTGAGGTGCTAATGAACTGCGAATTTCCAGGCAACATCCGAGAGCTCGAAAACTGCGTTCAACGGACGGCAGTTCTGGCGACGGGTCCATCAATCCTCAGAACTGACTTTGCCTGTTACGCGGATCAGTGCTTGGCCGCGGCGCTGTGGAAGAACGGACCGCCGACGTCAGAGAAGTCGACTACGATCCAGCCTTCCGCCGCCTGTGCCGCCCCGCCCGTCGGCGACGGGCAAGCGCCGATAGGCCCTGCCACGAGTCGTGGTAGGGTGCCCGATGCCGATACGGTCATTGCTGCCATGGAAAAGTGTGGCTGGGTGCAGGCAAAGGCGGCGCGCCTGCTCGGTTTGACCCCGCGCCAGATCGGCTACGTGCTGAGAAAACGCGGTATCGAGATCAAGCGTCTCTGAAACAACCCGCCGAGCAAGAGCTGGAGCAGGTCAAGCATTGGTGCTCTGGCGAGCCCATCGGCCAGGCTTACGAAGTGGGTGTGAACAGCGCTGCCAAGATTCCGGCCGTGTGCTTTCTACCACGTAGTCATACTGGGGCTCTGCGACTGACAAACTAAAAAGGAGTAATCCTATGGCTAGTAACTTCGCTCTACACCGCAAGGCAAATCAATTCGACGTGCCTGGATCCAGAAATAATCGATGTATTATTGGTGACACGCCAGCATGCGTAGAGGCGACGCGCAGATCTCCGCTGGCGGGACCTGGTCGATACATTAGCTGATGGCTTACCGCTCGATATCACGCAATCTGAGATGGGCATGAAAGTGAGTTCGACCGCTGGACAGTTGCCGACCTCGTCAGGTATTGGCCCCTGCGACCGGTTGATCTGCGATATCCAAATTCGCGGAAGTTGGTCGAGACGAAACTGTCGCCCCGGCTCGTGACCGACCGCGCGCCCGGCAAGACCGAGTTACAAAGTTGCCGAGGCAGTTTGATGTGCGTTCCTGCATCACTGTACGGGACACGACCTGACGGGAGACTATGATGCGTAGCCAAAAAGAAAAGATGCTCGCAGGCGAGTTTTACAATGCGGCGGATCCGGAGATCCAAGCTGACCTGTTGGCCACCGGGGCTTGGCTCAAGCGGTACAATGATACGCTGGGGCAGACCACGGGGCATTGGCATGAGCTTTTGTCCGAGCGGCTGGGAGAGGTTGGGCGCGGAACGGTCATCCGTCCGCCCTTTTTTTGCGACTACGGATTCAATATCCGCATTGGAGCCAATGCCTACATCAACTTCAACTGCGTTATTCTTGACGTGGTAGAGGTCAAAATCGGGCAAGGAACGGCAATTGGGCCTGCTGTGCAGATTTATACCGCCGATCATCCACATGATGCCGAGCAGCGGCAGGCCGGCCTGCAGGTCGGGCGTCCTGTTCACATTGGCAGCCGTGTCTGGATCGGCGGTGGAGCAATCATTCTGCCTGGCGTCACGATTGGTGATAATGCAGTGGTAGGCGCTGGCTGCGTGGTCACACGAGATGTTCCCGCCGGGGCAAAGGTAGTGGGAATTCCTGCTCGCGTGGCCGACCCACATAAACAGGCATAATCAACCTCGTTGACCCTGGAGGTGCATGCGAACTGTCGAAACTGTGCCGAATTTTTGTCGAAGCCATTGAGCGCTGCATATGTTGTCGCGACTCGGGCGCTTCAGTTCTTTTGCCACGGGGGTCACAAGATCATGTGCGTAATGCCGCCGCAACGTGCTCACGTCCCGCAGCAGCGGACCCTTTCACATCGCCCAACGAATTCAGAGCCTACGTTGTGCTGCCACTAGCATTACTACTCACGAATGTATTCCCAACTGAGTTTTCGCCCTTGGAGGCAAGCAGCGACTCACCAGCAATCGCCGGCCATTAATCCTGGCTAGCATCGACCCCGACGAGGCGAGCCGCGGCGTTGCGGATCGGCATGTCGATGACCGTGATTGCGCCTTCGGCAAGGAAACGACGTTCGTTTCTGGTCAGCGTAGCCGAATCGATCACCGCAAAATGTGGGCCAGTGGAGCGCTTCATCAGCTGTCTGGCATATGTGCGCAGCATCTGATCGTTGAAGCGGCAGCCCACGAAGAAAAAACCCCGGTTGACGCGCCGTTGCTTCACCGCGTCCGGGATCGGCGTCTGGATATCAATTTCGGTTAGGACTTCGACGTAATCGGAATCAGCCACGAGGAAGTTTGCCGCCGGCCTGACGCTGCCGTGCGGCGCATAGAGCACCGTCCTAGCCACTTGTTCGGCCTCGAGTTCTGTTCCTGACAAATCGTAAGTTCTCGTCCAGATGTTACCGATTCCGGTCGCGCGCGTCGTTCCTTGTATCTCGACAACGTCTGTTTGGCCGGCCTCTGCAAGGGCTGCTCGCATGGCGCCATCGTACCAGCTGTCGATGATGACAGACAGTTGAAGGGTTGCGAGCCAGGCGTGAAGAACGGTCGGCTCGGCGGGGGCTGCGAATATCTCCGCCATCCACGCTTGGAGAGTCCGACGATGTCGGCGCTGCTCGATAAACTGCGCGACCGACCACATATTGGTGCGAATCCTGGAAGGGGCAGGCGCCCGCTTGTTGAGGGCCGCGGCGACATCTTCAGGGGTGCAAGGTACAGGTGATTCCGGTGGGTTAAGCTGCAGAAGACCAGGACCGAGATAGGGGATCACTCGATCGGCCTTGAGAGCGCCGTTCAGCAGGTCAATCAGTTTTTTGGCAAAACTGCCCCGGACGACGACGAGATGGTCCCAGCTCAGCATCGTGTTCATACGCGTTTCCTCTCCGCCACTGAACCCACCGGCATCAGGCCCCGTCGGAAATCTTCATCGCCTCGACGGTGATCGGCAAACGCGTGTCGCGCGGAAGGTCGGGCAGCATGAGCCGCCAACCGTTCCTGAGCGTCACGGTCCCGCCCCATAAGTCAGCGTTCTCAATCTCGGTGATCGGCTCTTCGAGATCCTTCTTGGGGACATAAGCCGACAAGCCAGTAGCGGTCCTGCGAATCATTACTTTCATCCGGCTGTTCCCCCGTTGGAAATGCCTTCAGCTCCGCAGGGAACCTCGACTTTGTCGAGGCTAATGAGTTCGCGCGCTCGCATGCCGACGACCGTGCCACGATCGATCCATTCGACCGCATAGATGAAGAATTGCTGGAGAAAGGTTCCAATGTCGCGCACGTAGCCTTCGTCGCCCTTCCGCACGAGGTTTTCGCCGATCTCCTTGCCGGGATAGGTGCCGTCGTTTTTTATGTGGCGTATCGCACGGACCCGCTCACCCTGCATGAACCGTGGCGGTCTGCCGATTTCGACCTCCTGTTCGCGTCTGGACCACATGCTGTCCATTCCTTTCTCGAGGCTTTTGTTGTGGTCGCGGGTTGCAGGCGTCGTCGTGCGGCGAACCCGACCGTTTCGGTAGGAATCAAGCGGGAACGCAGGTTTTCGGTACCGGACAGACCGACACGCATTGCTGCGTATCGAAGGCCTCCTTGCATTCGGTGCACTTGTTTGGATCGATCACATAGGCGTCGCCCTTGAACTTGATCGCTTCCGAAGGACATTCGAACTCGCAGGCCCCGCATTGGGTACATTGGGATGCGATGATCTTTAAAGCCATTCTAACTCCTGGTTATCGGACGAGACGGCTCAGGCCGTCGCCGCTAGTGGTCTGATCCCAAACTCTGCCGCGTAAAGTGCGCTGACTGCGGTCTCGATGTAGTCATGGCCATAGGCGTCGGTTACGCGCAGTCCAGCTCGCGAGAGTTGTTCCTTCGGGCGATTTCCGATCTTGGCGCATAGCACTATGTGTATGCCTTCGAGCGCTGCGATGACGCCCTCGAGGATGGCGTCTTCGCCCCCGCCTCCGAGGCAATACCGCTCGACCTTCCGATGCCCGACCAAGCTGATCCCTCTAGGCGAGACTTCATAAACCTGGAATTCCTTCGCGTGGCCGAAGTGTTCGTTGACCCGTCCACCTCCCTTAGTGGCCACCGCAACCAGAAGCGACTTTTCGGAGTCTGTTGCCTTGACCATACCGATGGCCTCGCTCCTCGCCGCCTCATGATCACGGCGCTCGTGTGCGACCACCTGCCGATAGGCCTGACGCTTGCCAGCATCGTAGGCGACATCGTCGGGAATCCCGTCCAGCGTGAATTCCTGGCCACGATCTTCACCGAGCAGGCCGACAGCATCTGCCCGGCACTGCCGGCAGTGGCGCATCAACTTGGCGCCACCTTCAAGTCGATCCTGAAGAGCCATCATCTCCATTGCCGTTGGGCCGCGCTGCCCGATGAGTCCGTAGTGGGTACCGTGCGCCGGGTCCGAAATCAGAGGCATCACGTTGTGCAGAAACGCGCCCCGCTCCCTGACCATTTTGTTCACCTCAAACAGGTGCTGGTCGTTCACTCCAGGAATCATCACCGAGTTGATTTTGGTGAGGATGCCGCGCGCGCTCAGCATCTCCAGGCCCAGCATCTGCCGCGCGTGCAAGATTCGAGCGGCTTCGATGCCGAAGTAGCGGCGATTTTCATAAAAGATCCATGGATAGATCTTCGCGCCGACTTCCGGGTCGACCATGTTGATGGTGACCGTCACGTGATCAACATTCATTTCGGCAAGCTCGGCGACATGGTCCGGCAGCACGAGCCCATTAGTGGAGACGCACAGCTTTATGTCGGGGATTTCCCTGATGACGCGGTCGAGCGTTGCCTTCGTTTTCTCCCAATCGTAACAGGCATCCCCCGGCCCAGCGATGCCAAGAACCGAAAGCTGCGGAACTTTGTTGGCAACGGCGATGACCTTGCGTAGCGCTTGGTCGGGCGTCAACTTCTCAGACACAACACCAGGCCGGCTCTCGTTGGCGCAATCGTATTTGCGATTGCAATAGTTGCACTGGACATTGCAAGCCGGCGCGACCGCCACATGCATACGCGCGAAATAATGATGCGCTTCCTCCGAAAAGCAGGGGTGATCCTTGATCCTTTCCCAAATAGCCGGATCCCCTTCGCCCGGGCTGGTCGGCGACGAGCCGTAGGAGGACGATGCGCAGCCACCGGATTTCGCGGCTGCCAGAAAACCCTCGGATGTCGTGCTAGTCGGCCCCTCAATCGAAACTGTCGGTGAGGACATCAAACGGCTCCGTTGCTGGTAACGTCGCGGTTCAAGGTGCAAGAGCCATACCAACTGAAAAAAGCGGCTTCAGTTCACTATTCGGGTCGATATCGCATTGTGTCAGGCCGGCGCGACACAATTTTGTCCTGCTTGCGACAGTGCAAGTCCAAATCCGTTCAGAAGCACGAAGCACTCCTTGTCGCGCACAGGGCGCGCAAGACCACTGGCCTGACGATTGGCTCATCAGGCTCTTAGAATTTCCTTCACCTCGATACTATGCCGGCGTATCGCCTAGCCGACTTGTCGCAGCTTGAGGCCGAGAATTCGAGCCGCATTAGCCTGAACCCAGCCGGCCTTCTCCATTGTGTCGATCAGCCGTCACGCTCCGTCCGCCGCGGTCTCAGCCCCCGTCCGGCCGTATCGTTAGAATCGCAAGTGGCTATCTCGTGTTCAGGGGGCGCCGATGCGCCGAACCGGCATCGTGCTGGCCCGTGAGAGCTCGTCGATGACATTGCCACGTTCCGAAAGATTGGTTCCTTCCAGAGGAGAACGCCAAGCACGCAGTTCTCCGGCTCGGACGTTGCCGGGGAAATAGCATTGCGAGATCAGCTCAACTGCCGACGGCGCAAAGCCATGGTTCTCCATATTTCAAGGGTAAGCGCTGTGTCCTTCCAGGAGGACCCGCGATCTGTGGGCCTGCCGATTCTGAGGTGGATCGGAGATCGGCTTGTGTCTGAACTTGAACTTACGATTGACCCTGAGCGGCAGCCTCGGCGTTTTCGAGGGTGATCAACGGCGCTGTTGGTCGGCGGCATTGGTCGATGGACGACAAGGCACGGAGTCATTCCGAGACCCTGGAGCCGACGCGGTGATCTCGGAGGTTGCCCGGCGCTACGGGCTGCGGCCGCGGCGGAACGCTCGCAAGCTTGCGACGTCGGCAGGACAGGCCACTCCCGCCTAGTGGTTTCGGTGGCGCCACCGGAACGACCCGTTGGGCCTATCCGTGCACCAGAGCTCAAGGCCACGGCCTGAGAATCGGCCGCCGCTCACCCTACTTGGTTCCTCAGCCGACTGCGCTAAGAAGGAGAGCAACTTCCGTCGGCGCGAGGATCATTGCGTCGTGGCCAGTGGCGAGTTCCTGCCACGCCCAGCCATCCTGCTTCGCGACCCATTCTCGCGCTCCCGCCATCGGCGGGTGGAGTGGATTAGTGCAGACGACATAGGTTCGGGGTCTGCCGTTGCCGAGCGGGTGCTCGAGCTTAAGTCCGCTTTCGTAGGTGCCTGCCGGATGCGGTGTTATCCGGCGCCGCACCCAGTCCGTGAGCGAGTGTCCCTCGGGAATGCCGAATGCTGTTGGCGGCGGAGTCGGCATGAAGATACCCCGTCCTTCCTCCGCAACCAATTTTCGACGGGCCGCGACGATGTCGGGGGGCATGGTGCTGAATACACTTTGACCGCTCTCGACGATGGCGCTGTCGAGATAAACGAGATGGCTGATATGGTCGGGTATCCGGTCGGCGGCGCCGGTGATGCTGATGCCGCCTAGACTGTGACCGACAAGGATCACATCGCTCAGCTCTTCCGTCACAATGTGGTTGACGATGTCGGTCACGAATGTGTCGGGCGTGATGTCCTTGCACAGCAAACGTGCGCGTTCGCCGACACCTGGTCGGCGTGGTCACGTGGCATCCCATCTTGCGAAGATTGGCAGCCACGTCCCGCCAACACCATCCGCCATGCCAGGCACCATGCACTAGCACATACGTCTTTGCCATGGGTTGTGCCGTTCCACTTGCTCACCGGCCGTTGTGGCTGCCATCCGGCACGATGGCCGGGCGTTGTCCCAAAGGGGCTCGACCACGTGACCGGTGGTAAGTCCGGCGCACAGGGCAGCGCCGTGGCCTGAGGACACCGCTAACGAGTCAAGGAAATTTGAATTGCGAAAGGCCAATATTCACTAGCTCTTTGCAAGTGGATGGAGAGGCTCATGGTGTGCCGCAGTTGCTCGCTGCCGGCATGCTCTTGGCACGGTCCCGGCTGATCATCCGAACTTGAACAGGACACCAAAGCCGCCGCGCGGATAGTTCCACTCGATGTCGCCGCCTTTCTCGCACAATATCCGGCAGGTGCCGCATTCCATGCAGCCGTCGGCGGTGATCTCGACTTGACCCTTGTCATTCAACTCATAGCATTTCGCCGGACAGACGTAGGTCAACGCAAGCAAGTTCGCGCTTGGCTTGTCGTGCGGTCGCACTATAATATGGGGGCGGCCGGAATCGACCAGATAGCGGTTCTGGTAAAGTTTGTCCTCGACACGAACCTTCGTCACTGCGATCGTCATCTTGTACCCTCTTCAGCGCCATGCCAATGCCAGGCGGACCGCGTCGCTGACCAACCCCCAGCGCGAGCGCGCGTTGATGAAGGCGGCCGTGGTGTTCTTTTCCTTCTCGATCTTCGGCGTGCCGTCGACACGCATGAAGTTCTGAGCGGCATGCGACATCAGCCGCGGATAGCTGTCAAAAAAGTTGCTGGAATTGGTGTGGAGCAAGGCTGGCATGTCCTTGTATTTCTTAAGATCCTTGATCACAAAGGAGTCATCCAGCATCGTCTTGTAGAGCGCAAGGTTCGCTTTGGTCATAGGACCGTTGCGGCTTTTGACTTTGATGATCGCCTCAGCCGCGACACGACCCGAGGTCATGGCAAGGTTCGAACCCTCACGGTGAATGGCATTGTTCAGTTGCGCTGCGTCGCCGACGATGACCCAACCGTCGCCGAAGAGCTGCGGAATGGCCTTGTAACCACCTTCGGGGATAAGATGGGCGGCATATTCTTTCACCTCCGAGCCAGCGATCAGCGGCCGGATCGAAGGATGGTTTTTCATCGCATCCAGGAGGGCGGACGGGCTCTCCATCGTCGCGGCGAAATCCGAGACCAGGCAGCCGATGCCGAGTGATATCGACTCCTTGTTGGTGTAAAGGAAGCCGAGCCCGGCCATGCTGCGAGAGATCGTGCCCACGGCCTCGATTACGCAGCCTTCATCGCCCTTGACCCCGAACCGCTGGCCAATGACCTCTTCGGGCAAGAAATGCATTTCCTTGACGGCAAGCGCCACGGTCTCCGGCTTCGGCATCTCGCGCAGGCCTGCGCGAGTGCCAAGCAATCCCGACACCCCTTCTGCGAGAACGACCACATTCGCGAAGACCACTCCGCCAGCCCGGTCTGTGCGGACGCCGATCACCTTGCCATTGCCATCACGGACGAGTTCCGTCGCGGTCGTCTCACACAGGACCGTCGCGCCAGCCTCGCGCACCTTGCGGGAAAACCATTTGTCGAACTGGGCGCGAATGATCGTGTAGCGGTTGGGTTTCGCCTCATTGAAGTCGTCCGACCGGTAATGAATTCCGGTGTGAGACGTGTCGTCCAACACCCAAAGTCGCTGTTCGACCAGGTGCCGCTCGAGGGGCGCATCATCCCGGAAGTCCGGGATGATCTTCTCCAGCATGTTCGCGTACATTATGGCACCCTGGACGTTCTTAGAGCCCGGATATTCCCCGCGCTCCAACTGCAGTACCTTCAGCCCCTGGCTTGCCAAAGTGTAAGCAGCTGCGTTTCCAGACATGCCGGCTCCGACCACTATGGCATCGAATTGTTCAATCATGTCCTCTCCCTCAACTCGCAAGCTTGTCTCGACTGTGCGGCGACAGCCGCCGGGTGAAGGCTTCCGTCAGTGCGGGCAGGAAGCGGATTGCATCCGTGACGATCCCGAGGTGGGCGAACTCGAAAATCGGCGCGTTCGGATCGGTGTTGATCGCGACGATGAGATCGGCCCCCTCGACCCCAACTCGGTGCTGGATGGCGCCGGAAATTCCGGCCGCGATGTAAAGCTTCGGTCGAATGGTCTTGCCAGTTTGTCCAATCTGTCGATCAGCCGGCATCCAGCCCTTCTGGACCAAGGGGCGCGAACAGCCATGCTCGGCGCCGATCGCTCGGGCAAGATTCTTCACAAGCTGAAGGTTCTCCGCCGCTCCGAGACCGAGGCCTCCCGCAACCACGACATCCGCATAGGCAAGATTTGCCATTGCCGACTGGTTATCCGGTAGGAAGCCGAGGACTTTGGTGACGATATCGTCCTCAACGAGCGACAGCTTGTGCCGCATGACACGCCCGACCGGCTTATCCACCCGTTGCGGCATAGGCATGACCCTTGGTCGCACCGTCGCCATTTGCGGCCGGTAATTTAGTGTATAGATCGTACACAACAATGAGCCACCAAAAGTCGGACGGGTCGCGGCGAGTGAACCGTCGGAATCTACATCAAGTTCGGTGCAGTCGGCCGTGAGCCCCGTCTGCAGGGTCGTCGCTACCGAGCCTGCAAGATCCCTGCCCAGTGTGGTCGCGCCGAGAAGGAGGATTTCGGGTTTATGGGTATTGACCAGATCCGTGAGCGCCTTGGCGAACGGCTCGTTCCGGTAGTCGGCGAGCGGCGGCGCATCGACGATGTAGACAAGATCCGCCCCGTAAGCGAAGGCCTCGGCAACAGCGTCCTCGACCATCTCGCCCGGCGGTCCCAGCACGACGCCCGCGAGCTGGACTTCAAGCTTGTCGGCCAATTTGCGGCCTTCGCCCAGCAGTTCGAATGATACAGGATGCACATTGCCGCGTTCGAGCTCGAGGAAGACCCACACGTGCCGGTAGTCTTTGAAATGGTCGGGAAGTTCTTTCTTTACACCGGCACGGCCGGGGGCAATGCGAGGGGTGGTTTGGCTTGCGGTCGACATTTTCTGCTCCTGGCCGTCACGTGCCGCTGTTGAAGGCCAGCTCATGTTCCAGCGCCGGCCGGCGGGTTAAGATATCGGCGATGAGTTCATCGGCTATGTCCTGCAAGCCCCTTTCCGCGGTGTCGATCTGCGCCGCCCTTTCTGCCCGTGCGGTGGGGGCGAAAACACGCTTGACGACTGTAGGCGAGCCACGCAGACCGCACCGGGTGAGATCGTCAATGCCGGCGTCGGCTGCAGTCCACTTCACGACTTGCCTGCGCGCCGCGCACAGAGCCTGCTGGAGCGAGCCCCGGCGGATTTCGTTGGTGTCTTCCAGCATGGTAATGAGGCAAGGGAGTCTGCTCTTCAGCAACTGGGTGCCGCCTTCGGCGCGACGCGCGACTTCGATCTCTCGCGTATCGAGATCGATGGAGGCAATCTTCGCGACATAGGTAAGTTGCGATAAATCTAGGCGCTTGGCTATGCCCGGTCCGACCTGGGCGGTATCGCCGTCAATCGTCTGCTTGCCGGTGAAGACGATGTCCGGCCTGCCGAAAGTCTCCCCAATTTTTGCGATTGCTTGCGAAAGAGCAAAGGAAGTCGCCAGCGTATCGGATCCGGCAAAATAGCGGTCCGTCAAGAGAACTGCTCGGTCAGCACCGTAACCGAGCGCCTTTCGCAGCGAGTCCTCCGCCATGGGCGGACCCATTGTGAGCACAGTAACCTCGCCACCATGAACGTCGCGCAGTTTGAGCGCTTCTTCGAGGGCGAACAGGTCGTAAGGATTGATGATGGTCGGAACACCCTGACGCATGATCGTGTTCGTCACCGGGTGCACGCGGATCTGTGCCGAATCCGGCACCTGCTTGATGCAGATTACGATATGCATTGGCGGTTTCTCTAAGCTCCCAGTCCGGATTCGTGCTTGGCGGTTCGCCTCATTGCCTGCATCGTTCATGCCAAGTCGTCTTCCTGCCTCTATTCCAGAAGGTGGCTTCGTTTGCTTCCGAGGAGGCGTCATGAGGACTGGATTTGTCGACTTCTCGACATTGTCGCGTCGCAGCCGTGTCGGGCTCATTACTTTCCGAACCGCTTCAGTGCAGAGTCGAGCGGGACGAAGGCGCGGCCAGGTGCGGGACATATGTTTGGATCGTGGTCCCTTAGCACCTTGAACACACGTTGCGTGAGCGGCGAGGAAGTCGCGAAATCTTCGTAGGCGCGTTCCAGCTTGGCGCGCACCCGCGCGGCGATTACCTGGTTAGGCAGACCGGAGAAATCTTCTTCGGCAAGGTATTGGCCCACGCGCTTCATGATATGGAGCCGCGAGACATTCATCACTTTCGGGTCGTAGGAGACGCCAAGGCAGGCGAAGAAGTCCTCCGCGGCCGACAGGCCCTTCAGTCGCGCTAGGATATCGGTGCGATCGATCGGGCGGCTATCAGCGGAGCAGTTCATTGTATTCTCCCGGCGCGTAATTGTGGTGTCGATGCATTGGTGACATTGCTGACGGCGTGCCGACCTCTGGCACGGCGGCTGGGCAAGAGACTTGGCGATCTCAAGCTTTTCTGAAGTGGTGAAGGCGACCCCGAGTTTGACTGCTCTCCATTGCGCAGGGTCGTCACGTTGAGGAAGACCTCACGGCTCGTCGGCTATTGTGCCGCTCGGACCCGGGCCGGAATGAAGCTGTTCTGCACCTCGCCCGCACAGTCCAGCACTGGGAACGGCCCGTAGCTTCTCGGTGATCGCAGGCAGGACCTCAAGCACGCGGTCTACGTCATCTTCGCCGTTGTCACGCGACAAGGAGAAGCGGACTGCCCCACATGCCGCGTTCATAGCGATCAGAACATGGCTCGGTTCCAGTGAGCCAGAGGCACAGGCGGACCCGGCGGAACAGGCGATTCCCAGCCGGCTCAGGACAATTGGAATTGCATCGCCTTCGATACCTTCGAATCCAATGTTTGCAGTGTTTGGCAATCGCTCTTGCGGATCGCCGTTGATGGATGTGTTTGGGATGCGCTGGATGATCCCGTTCTCAAGGCGGTCGCGCAACCATTTTATTCGTTTTGTCTCGTCCATGAATTTCAAGGCGAGTTCGGCCGCCATGCCCAGTCCGACTATGCCGGGTGTGTTTTCAGTGCCTGCACGCCGGTCGCGCTCTTGGTGCCCACCCTTGATCATGGAGGAGAAGCGCACGCCACGTCTTACATAAAGCGCGCCTATCCCCTTTGGACCATGCAGCTTGTGGGCGGAGAGCGACAGCATGTCGATCGCGGTCGATTTCAGCTCAATCGGAAGCCTTCCGACCGCCTGCACTGCATCAGTGTGGAAAAGCGCGCCGACTTCCCTGGCTAGATCGGCAAGCTTAACCACGGGAAAGATCGTACCGGTCTCATTGTTCGCCCACATTATCGAGACGATTGCCACTTGTGGAGTGAGAGCGGTTCTGTAGGCGTCCAGGTCGAGCCGGCCGTGGTGATCGACTGGGATAATGTGCACCTTGACGCCGCGCGTCTTTTCAAGGTGCGCGCACAACTTCAGAACGGCCGGATGTTCAACCGCGGAAGTCACTATTTCCGTTCGGTCGGGCATCACCTCCAGCGCCGAAAGGATGGCTGTACTGTCGCTTTCAGTCCCGCCCGAGGTGAAGATGATCTCGTCCTCGAATCCCGCGCCGATGAGGGCTTGCAACTGTTGCCTCGCCTTTCTCACGGCTTCAGCAACCGATGCGCCATAGGCGTGCATGGACGAATGATTGCCAAATTGCTCCGTAAAGAAAGGCAACATCGCTCCAACGACTGCAGGATCAACCCGCGTCGTTGCGTTGTTGTCGAGATAGACAGGGTTCATGGGAGTGATCCTTCAACTGCTGAAATGATTCAAGGGTAGGCGGGCCATTGAACCTCTGGCGCATATCGTATCTGGTAAGGTGGGCGGCCGGGCGAGCGATGGCTTGGCTGACCGGTCGCTGTCGACATTGCCCTTTGGTGGCGGCATCTGCCGGGAATTCAGCTGTTTCGGGCAATTTTGTTTGCTTGCCCACGGCAACGATCGATGATCGCGATTTGGCGCATCACCGAACGCAATTGTTCCGGGCCGACAGTGCGTGTCGGCCGGTTCCAGAGCGCCGGCGGTGCCGGTTCGACGCAGTATTCCTTGGCGTCGCTATAGTCGAACATAGCCTGTTCCCTCGCAATCATTTGCAGGACTTGCCGCAGCCGCACGTCTCACGCGCATTGGGGTTATCGAAAACAAAGCCGGATGTTTCGAGCCCAGTGACGAAGTCCACGGTCATGCCGGCTGCATGGGGTTGGGAGCCTCTATCCATGAACACCTTGAGCCCATCTCGCTCGATGATCGCATCGCCCTCACGTGAGACGCTCTCCAGGCCCATTGAGTATTGGAAGCCGGCGCAGCCGCCGGCATGGACCATGATGCGAAATCCTTCCGCCGGCTCGCTGGCGCGGTAAAGAGCGGCCTTGATGGCGGCAACAGCGTTGTCGGTGAGCGTAATCATGGCTCGATTTCTCCTCGGTCCGACGTTTTCGCGGATCATCTCGCATGGACCGTGCCAAAGGGAAGACGTGTCAAAAACCGTAGGACATCCCGACGTCTCTTATGCTCGATTGCTGGGGAGACGTCCGACAACCGACACTTACTGTCGGATTTGTCGCGTCCGCGTCACAGGAAGGGCGCCTGAGTTCGCGATGCACTCACGCGTAAAGCAATGAACAGAGCCAAAGATGTTCAGAGCTTGCCGCGGAGCAACTGGCACGATTTTTGTGAAGCCTTCGTTGCGGCGGCAAAATTGCCGGCCGATTCACCTTTGGGTTGCCCTCGCAATCGAAGAACGAAGGAGAGCAATATGATCCATCAGACCCGCCTTGAGTGGGAAAGCAGCACCGCCGGTGGTACCCGAATGCTCGATCGGCCGATTGGCGCCGACCACCCAACAATCGCTCTCTACCGGCGATTGGCCGCTGACCGCCCGGAGACAGGATTCGACTGGCATGTGCCTGACGATCGATCGCGTCCGCCGTGCACACCCCTGAGGCCCGTTTTTCGATCGATCGTCAAAAGAAGAACGGGGCAGGGGTAAAAACATGGATCAGCGCAAGAAGCGGTCGCCCAACGAAATCCGGCGTGCGTGGGAAGTCTGTCCGAACATTCCCGCGCGTGATTTCGCAGCCCAATTGGCCATTTCGGAAGCGGAACTGGTCGCGGCCCATTGCGGTTTCGGCGCGGCACGCATCGACCCGCGCGTCAATCACGTTCTGACGGGCCTCGAATTCGTGGGCGAAGTGACGGCGCTGACCCGCAATCAAGGTGCCGTGCACGAAAAGATTGGCGTCTTCAACAGAGTGATAACCGGCAACAATCACGCCATGGTCCTTGGTGACGAATTCGACCTTCGCGTCTTCCCGCAAGCTTGGAGGTATGGTTTCGCTGTTGAAAGGCGCCATCGCGGCGGAATCCAGCGCAGTTTGCAATTCTTCGACGCCACCGGCGCAGCAGTGCATAAGGTGCATCTCAGGCCGGTCTCCAACCTTCATGCCTATCGAAAGCTGGTGGCCGAGCTCGTATCCGCCAACCAGGAGCCGACCATGTCGCTTAAGGCGAGAGTAGCCGACCTGGGCGCGAGGACTGCGGACTGGGCCGGCACGGTGGACGACCTACGCGAGCACTGGAGCCGGCTGACTGACGTCAACCTTCTAAAGACGCTCAAGCTCAGCCGCTGCCAGGCTTTGCGCATGGTCGGCCAGGATTACGCTTGGCTGCTCGACAATGCCGCAGTTGGCGCCGTGCTCCAGCGTGCGGCCGAAGACGAATTGCCGATCATGTGCTTCGTCGGCAACCGAGGTTCTATCCAGACCCATTCCGGCTTAATCAAGTCGGTCAAGCAGATCGGGCCGTGCATCCATGTGCTGGACGAAACGTTCCGGCTGCATCTCAGGACCCACCAAATCCGTGAGGTTTGGGCCGTGCGCAAGCCGACCAATGACAGTCACGTCACCTCGCTCGAAGCATATGGGTCCGACGGCAAGATCATCATCCAGTTGTTCGGTGCGCGCAAGGAAGGCGAACGCGAGCGCGACGACTGGCGGGTTCTGGCGGAAAACCTGCCTCGTTTCCCCGACAGCTACATGAGAAAAGACCGATCGTCGTCGGTGGGACGCCGGCGCCCATCTGCCTCCGCAGCCAGTAGCCGGGCATTGAAGCCGAGACCGGGGACACGATGACGCAATAAGCGCGCTGTATTATCGCAACGCGATGAGCAGGAAGCAATTTGGCGCTGCCCCATCGACCGCATGGTTACGACGAAGCCGCGGCCTTTGGGCCGAGCTCAGAGGTGGCAATAGCGTGAACGCCGCCGACCGTCACTCCCCACCAGGCGGTCAGGTTTTGCGGTTCGGGCCGAGCAAAAATACTGTCAAGACAGCGAGGAACGTGGCAACCGCGCTGTAGACAAAGACACTGGCAATACCCGTGTGATCCACCAATAGGCCACCGAAAGTTGTGCCGGCTGCGATGGCCACTTGGAAGGTTATGACCATCAGTACACCAGCGCTCTCGGCCTGTTTCGGAGCGGCGCGTAGCACCATCCATGTCTGCAATCCGACCGGGACCGCGCCAAAAGCAAAGCCCCATACGGCAACTGCAATTGCCGAGGTCAAGGCCGATGCTCCCATAGTCAGGAGCGAGACAGCGGCTACGGCAATGAGCAGGGGCGGCAGGGCCGCGACCGCCTTGAGACTGTGTTTGGTGAGGAATGCGCCGGCTAAATTGCCGAAGACGCCGGCCGTGCCAAAAGCAAGGAACACGAGCGGGATTGACTTCTTTTCGAGCGCAGGAACGCTCTCGAGAAAGGCGCGGATGTAGGCGAAGCTGGCAAAATGGCCGGAAGCGACCAATAGCACGACTAGCACCGCAACCTTCATCGCCGGATTCTTCGCGACATCCAGCGGACTGCGGAATCTGCGCACTTCGATCGGAGGCAGTGGCGGAATGGTTACGAGTTGCACGAGCAGCGCAACGGCACTCACGATTGCGGCGACCTTGAACGAGGCTCGCCATCCCCAAATGTCACCGACATAAGCGCCGATTGGAGCCGCGCAGACGGAGGCGACAGAAACGCCGGTGAGGATGATCGACATGGCGCGCGGCATGAGGTGACTTGGAACCAGCCGCATCGCCAACGCTGCCGAAATAGACCAAAAACCACCAAGCGATATGCCAAGGACGACGCGTGCCGCCAGCAAAACCGGCAGCGACCCCGCAACCTCTGCCAGAACGTTCGACAGGATCAGCAGGAGCGTCATCGCCCAGATGACGACCCTGCGGTCCAGACGCTTTGTCACGATGGCGATTATCGGTGCCGAGATCGCCGCGACGATTGCGGTCGCTGTTAGCGCCTGTCCAGCCGTGCCCGTGGTGATACGGAGATCATGCGCGAGCGGTGTCAGAACGCTGGCGGGCAGAAACTCTGCCGTCACAAGCCCGAAGGTGCCGAAGGAAAGCGAAATGATGGCACCCCATGCAGGGCCAGAACGTTGATAGGGACTTTCTGGGTCAAGCCGATCTCGGTCGAACAAAGCCGCGTCCACTAAATCTGTCGCCGATTCGGTCATGAATGAGTTCTCCGGCTAGGAGCTGTTGCAGCAGGGGTGGCTACATCGCCGGGGATCAAAGCCGCGAGACCTTCCGGCGGCGGCCAGTCGGCATCAGTCGAGGCCTCGGCGCCCGACGCATCCGAGGCCTCATCGGAGGGCCGACGGACCCAACCGTCGACAATGCGGGAGAGTTCTCGGCGCGGTCGCATCGATCGCATTCGTCGAAGTGCGGTCTGTTCACTGCGAACCAAGCAAGCCGAACGCGGTGTCCTCGATCGAGGCCTTGATGGGGGGATGATCGACGATCTCTATATTGCTTTGAAGCAGGAAGTTCCGTCGCCATATGTGGTTATCCTGGCAGCCAGAATTGAGCGGTTGTCGCAAGCACCAAGGCGGTCGCAATGAGTGCAACGAGGCGGAAGTCTGATCGATGGCTGCGGTTCGATGGCCGCGCGATCGACAAAATTGAGGTGATGAGTTATCCCTTTTGAAGCCGTTGCTCCCAATTCTGGGATAAGGTAATTGCAGGCGGTCCCAGCAACGTCGGGCGGCCTTTTTGGTGATCGAATTCATGGGACGACACTCTCGGTCCGTGACGCATCTGCGAATGACTCCGCAAGTTCCGTGCCATCAACGACAAATCTGGCTCTGCTGAGCGGGTGGTGGAGGCACGAGCGTGGGCTATCCCAAGAGCTTGCCGCAAGGTTGTTCGAAGTTGAGGTGCCGGATAGACCGCAAATATGTCGGGCGGCCTGGGGTTGGCCAACACGAAGATGCGCAAGTTCAAAAGGACGAGCTGAACCCTTGCCGATATCCATCCGAGGCTGATCTGGAGAAGGTCAAGAACTGCGTCTTGAAGGCTTCCGCCGCACCGGCAAATGCTAAGCCAAGGTGCTGGGCAAGATGGACAGGGCCATCCAACCCGTCGACTGGACGCTCATTAATGGCGTCGGTGTGGCTCTGTAGCTGGCGAGAAAAACGCCCTGCTGAAAGACAAAAGCTCGTGTGGCCGGCTCTGAAGGACGGCCAGTGAGGCAGGCGAGGAGAGGCTATAGCCCATTCGTGTAGACTGATCTTGTCCCACGGAGGCGGCTAACCACCCCGCCAGACATCATCGAGGGGAGCGCCACTAGGCTTACCCCAAGTGTTGGTCATTTCCACCTGGGTGACCTCGGCCAAGTCACCAAGCCGCTTAGAGCAAGCTTTCGAACTGGATGCTCCCCGGGCACATGATCGGCTAGCTGTGAGCTTTCGGGAGGTTGTCCATTCGGACCGGACCGAGGAGACTGGAGTTACCACGCTTCAGCATCCATCGGAGGATCCGAATGAACATCCATAAGAATGCCCGTCTCACACCGCTGCGTCGAGAGGAGATGGCGCTGTCGGTGATAGAAGGCGCTTTCTCCAAAGCCCATGCGGCGCGTGTCTACGGCGTGTCGGCCAAGATCGTGGCGCGCTGGGTCGAGCGCTACAAGTCCGAAGGGCGGGCCGGCATGATCGACCGTTCCTCGCGGCCCGCCCATATGCCGCAGGCCACCGCTGCGTTGATCGCCGAGCGCATCATGGCGCTGCGGCGGCAACGTTGGACCGGCAAGCACATCGCCCATGAGGTCGGCGTCTCGCCCGCCACCGTTAGCCGGGTTCTCAAGCGTGCCGGACTGTCGCGGTTGCGGGATATCGAACCGGCCGAGCCGATCCGACGCTACGAGCGCGAGCATCCTGGCGAGATGATCCATATCGATATCAAGAAGCTCGGTCGTTTCGAGCGCATCGGTCATCGCATTACCGGCAAGCGCACCGGCAATGCCAGCTCGCGCGGCAGCAGTTGGGAGTTCGTCCATGTCTGCATCGACGACGCCTCCCGCATCGCCTTCTCGCAGATCCTGCCCGACGAGAAAAAAGAAAGCGCCATCGCCTTCCTCAAGGCGGCGGTGGCCTACTACGCCAGCCTCGGCGTCACGATAGCCCGCGTCATGACCGACAACGGCTCCTGCTACAGATCAAAGGCCTTCGCCAAGGCCTGCCGCGATCTCGGCCTCAAGCACGTCAGGACAAGACCCTATACACCCAAGACCAATGGCAAGGCCGAGCGCTTCATCCAGACAGCACTGCGCGAATGGGCTTATGCCATCGCTTATCCGACTTCAGATCACCGCGCCGCAGAGTTGCCGGTCTGGCTGCACAGATACAATTGGCACCGTCCCCACGGGAGCCTAAAGTCCAAAACACCTATCAGTCGCCTCGCTCTAACCGAGGACAACCTGTTGAGGCTCCACAGCTAGCGATCCCACCAGTTGAGTTGCTCCAAGTCGGTGTCTAGCTTTCTACATTCTGTGTCCGACGCTGGACAAGAATGTTGCAATCCCGACCAGCAAGTCAGCGCAGGCGCCACCTGTTGCCCAGCAAACGGCAAGGATTATCGAAAGACGAATTCGGCACGGAGCTTGCACCAACGATTGCATGCAAATGCCGACAGCATCTCATGAACGGTCTCTCGATTCTGGCGCGGTTAAATCGCGGCCGGTTCCAGATCATGTCCCGCCCGAAATGGTGAGGGACTTCAGCCTGTTTACGTCGCCCGGCATGTTGCCGACCGCTAACGGGGATCCGCATGCAGCGGTTGCTTGCGTTCATGCCGGGCCTCCGATCTTTTATTCAACCAGCAACACGCGCGACGGTCGGGGTACCTGGGTCATCACTCGCGCGAGCGACCAGCGCCGGGTGCTGCAGGACACCGAAACGTTTTCCAGCCATCGCAGCATCTTCGCCTCTGTGCTCGGCGAGAGCTGGCCGATGATCCCGCTTGAGCTCGATCCGCCATTCCACGGTGTTTTTCGCTCACTGCTCAATCCGCTGCTTTCGCCAAAGCGGGTAATGGCATTGGAGCCGGCTGTCCGGGAACGAGCGATCAAGCTGATCGACAGGATCGCCGCATCAGGCACGAGCTGCGACATCATGAAGGATTTTGCAGTTCCGTTCGCGGTCAATATCTTCCTTCGCTTTATTGGGCTTTCGGACAACGGACTAGAAACATTTGTCGGCTGGGCTAGAGATCTGCTCCACGGCGATAAGGAGCAACGACCACCCGCAGCCCGGACGATCGTGGCCTTCATCGACGAACTTGCCACCGAGCGCCGCAAGGAGCCGGTCGATGATTTCATGACCTTCATCGTGAAGGCAAAGGTCGAGGGTCGTCTGCTCAGTGACGAAGAAGTCCGTGGCATCGGCGTGCTTGTGTTCGTCGCGGGACTCGACACGGTCTCAGCAGCCATATGCTTCGACTTGGCCCATCTCGCGCGCAACCCCAAAGATCAGGAATTGCTACGAAGCGAACCGGACCGGATTGCCGTCGCTGCGGAAGAATTGCTGCGCGCCTATTCGACCATTCAGATGATCCGAGTGGCAACGAAGGATGTCGACTTCAAAGGCGCGCCGATCCGCAAGGGAGACTATGTTTCCTGTGCCACGATGATTGCCAATCGTGACCCGGCGGAATTCGAATGCCCGAATGAGATCGATCTGGCGCGCGAGGACAACCGGCACGCTGCCTTTGGCTATGGTCCCCATCGTTGTCTTGGCTCACACCTTGCCCGGCGGGAGATTGTCATTGGCCTGGAGGAGTGGCTGGCGCGCATCCCAGCCTTTCGGATCAAGACAGGGACTGAACCTATCACCTTCGGCGGCCATGTGTTCGGGATCGAGAATCTGATCCTGGACTGGTCCTGAAGTTTCAGCCAACGACATTGGAGTTCGCTATGCGTGTCGTCGTACATAAAGCCAGATGCCAGGGTCATGCGCGCTGCTGGGCGCGGGCGCCGAGAGTCTTCAAGCTTGATGACGCCGGCTACATCTTGCCCGGTGATATTGATGTTGCCGATGGGGAGCAACTGCTTGCCTCAAAAGGGGTACGAGCCTGCCCCGAACAAGCTCTGGAAGTTGACGAGCCCCCCGCTAACTCAGTTGTAGAGAGAGACACACGCAAAGTGCAGACTGGCATCGGGAAGGATAAAACAATCATACAATTCGCGACAGACCCTGTCGACCACGCGAAAATTACCGAACTGCGTGACCGAGAGGCGATCCGCAACTGCCTGTATCGGTACTGCCGCGGGATAGACCGCGCCGATGAGGCGGCGCTGCGTAGCGCATACTGGCCCGAAGCGTATGACAGGCACGGTCCCTATTGCGGACCGGCAGAGGACTTCATCCAATTTGCTCTCGGTCTGCCGGGGCACCGTAACATCCATCAAATCACGAACAGCCTGATCGACTTCATCAGTTCAGCAGAGGCCGCGGTCGAGAGCTATTTCACCGCGCTGCAACGCGGACCGGATACAGACCAAGAAATACGTCAGACGCTGCTTTGCGGCCGTTACTGCGATCTGTTTCAGAAGAGGCAGGACGAGTGGCGAATTGCGGAACGGACAGTCGTCTACGATTGGGTTGAGGAGCAAATCCCGCCAGCGATTCTTGAGGCAGATAGGTTCGGCCGGCGACAGCCGATTGGAGCACAACATCCAGACGATCCCATCTACCAGTTGCTCAAGGGTCACATCCCCACCGACCAAGATGGCGTCGAGGGTCCCCAACTGGGAGCTGCATAAGTGGGTAGAAATGGAGGATGAGCGCCCTACGGGAACGACATCTGTGTGGGGCCGCAACTGGCGGTCACTGCAACGATTTGGCTCGGCCCTTCATTCCGCCCAAGGTTGATGGGCTGAGATCACAAGCGGTCATCGTGGAGAAGCTCTCGTGAAACTGGCAGCACGCACCGTAATCATCACAGGCGCTGCGGGCGGGATCGGCCGTGCCCTGGTCGATATCCTTGCCGCGGACGGAGACACTGTAGTTGCGGTGGACCTTCCGGGCAGTGGTGTGGTTGAACTGGCTCGGGATCTCGGGTCGCCGCACGTCGGTCTGGAGTGCGATGTGTCGCGAGAGAAGGACATGCTCTCACTTTTCGGCCAGGTCGAAGCACGGTTCGCGCAAATCGATGTCCTCATCAACAATGCGGCGGTTGGACCCACGATGGATAGGATCATCGACACCGCTGTCGATACCTTCCGACGCGGCGTGACAGTGAACCTTATTGGGCCATTCGTTATGGCCCGGGAAGCGGCGCGGCGCATGAAGCCGGGCGGTGCGATCGTCAATGTGGCTTCGATGGCGGGCGTGGTCGGCAATCCCAGGCGCAACGCCTACGCAGCCTCGAAAGCTGGCGTGATCTCGTTGACAAAGTCCCTTGCATGCGAGTGGGCTATGCGAGGAATCCGCGTCACGGCGGTGGCGCCGGGCTCCGTCCGCACCCCAATGGTCACAGAACTGGCACGCGCTGGCAAAATGGACCTCGCGGCGATACGCCGCCGCGTGCCGATGGGGCGCTTGGCTCGCCCCGACGAGATCGCCAGGGTCGTGCGTTTTCTGAGCAGCACGCAGGCGCGCTACATCACCGGCTCGGTGCTGGCAGTCGACGGAGGCTGGATGTCATTCAACCAGCCGGGGGATGCTCACCCGCCGGTGGATGGTGCGCTCCAAGCCGAGCTCTCCTGTCCGGCCGAATGCACAGATGCGCGAATCGTGCTCGTCACCGGTGGCGCAAAAAGCATTGGCGCGGCCGTCGCTCGCCGCTTTGCCGCGAACGGCGACACCGTCGTGATTGCTGATAAAGATGGCACTGCAGCGGCAGAGCTGGCTACATCGCTCCCCGGCAAGCATCTGGCGAAATCGCTGGACGTGGCCGTCGAGAGCGATGTGGTGTCGATGTTCGAAGAACTGAGGGGACGCTTCGGGTATATCGATGTTCTGGTCAATAGTGCTGATACCGCCGACAGGATTGTGCCTGCGATCGAGCAACTGTCGAAACAGCTCGAACACGTCCTGGATGTCAACCTTACCGGCGCCTTCACCTGCGCGCGCGAAGCGATCAAGGCTATGCGCCCGGGCGGCGTGATCCTCAATCTCGGGTCGATCGACAGCTTTCTGCCGTTCGCGCCGCGCCATGCCTACGGCGCCTCCAAGGCGGGGATGGATATGCTGACCCGTTGCATGGCGGCCGAACTCGGGCCGGTCGGAATTCGGACAGCCACCGTCGCTCCTGGCCACATCCGCACGCCCGCACTTGCTCAGTTGGCCAAAGCCGGCCGCATCGACCTGACAGCAATCGGACGACGCATCCCCATGGGCAGGATGGGACGGCCAGAAGACGTCGCAGATGCATCGTTCTTCCTTGCTTCGTCTGACGCCTCATACATCAACGGCTCGATCCTCTACGTGGACGGCGGCTGGACCTCGTTCGGTGATGCGGGAAACGCCAGCGAACTCTATGACGAATGTTTTGCGGAGGCCGCAGGTTAATTGCCAGGCCTTCGCAGGGCGACCGGCCGAGCATTATGAAGCCTCGGCTCCACGACGCACCTGAGGTGCTTGAGATCCAAGCATGTGCATGCCGAGCACATTCCCGGTCGGCTGACGTGTCTATAACGAGGAGAAATCATGGAATTTGCCACTTTCATTCTGGCCGCCCAGCGTGGCTATCACCAATCCTCAGAAAGCGTCATCCGCAACTCCATCGAACAGGCCGTCGCTTCGGAGCAGGCTGGGTTCAACACCGCGTGGTTTGCTGAGCACCACTTCAACAATTACAGCCTCATACCATCCCCGCTGATGATGGTGGCGCACTGCGCCGGCTTGACAAGCACGATTCGCCTGGGCACTGCCGTCTGCGTGCTGCCGCTTTACCAACCGCAGCGCCTGCTGTCCGAGATCGGCTTCGCCGACATCGTTGCGAACGGCCGTCTCGAGCTCGGCGTAGGCTTGGGATACCAGCAGTTCGAGTTCGAACGGTTCGGCGTGGACATCGATGAGGCGCCGGCCGTCTTTTCGGAATACCTGGACATCATTCTCAAGGGCCTCAACCAAAACGTCTTCGAACACGACGGCCAGTATGAGAAGATCCCCCCAACAGCGATTTCGGTCCGCACAGTCCAGCAGCCGACGCCGCCTATCTGGATCGCTGGCGGAGCCGCACGGATGGCTCGGGCCTACCGCGAGGGGCACAATTTTTTTGTCACAGCCTTCCACGACGGCTTAGAGACTTTGACCACACTGCGTGAATCAGTCGAGAGGGCGGCGGCATCCGAGGAAAAGAACGTCACCGACGTCAAGATATCGCTGCTGCGCTGCTGCTATGCCAGCCACGACGAGTTGGAGATCAACAGCTATCTCGACAATGCCCGCTTCCAGCGCCGGCTTTCTGAAGCCCTGCATCAGCGCCGCCAACAGAGCCACGATGGCTACCTGCTGCAGGAGACACCGACCCAGCAGGATCTGTCCTTCGAGACCATGCGCAAAAATTTGCCGATTGGCAGCGTAAATCGCGTGATTGATCGCCTGCTGGAAGAGATCGATATCTTGAAACCGGACCAGATCGCAGTTCAGACTCAATTGGGCGACTTCGACCAAAAGACGATGCTGCGCCAGATCGAGCTCTGGGGCGACAAGATCATCCCTGCGGTCAACAAGGCGCTTTGTCATGCCGGAAGCTGAAGCCGGCCGTTACGATGATGGCTGCCTATCCAGCGCGCAATGGCGTGGGTCCGAGCTAGGGAGGAGCTTCGATCAGCATGTGCTGCCCTGCGTACATTCACGTTCGCTTGAGGAGGTCCAGGCGGGCGAGGTGTTGGCGACGGAGGGGACAGGCCTTTCGTCTGTCGAATTGCGTGATGTCTTGGCCGCAACTTTCCCGTCTACCTCCAGCAGCGTATTCGCTTTGGAGGAGTTGAGCGAGCCCGAGCCGGAACTGGAAGAGGAGCTGCTACGCCGGCTGCTGCTAGCGCATGCTGCGCCGGCCGACCCGGCGAGCGGCCGCTTGGCCAAGATCATCGCCCGGCGTGCGATGCGCACGGACCATCTTTGGCGGGATCTTGGCCTCTCAAATCGCGCTGAGCTCAGCCGCCTGCTTGCCAGACATTTTCCCGCGCTGGCGGCAGGCAACACAGAAAACATGAAATGGAAAAAGTACTTTTACCGCAAGCTGTGTGAGGCCGAAGGCTTTTCGTCATGCACTGCACCCAGTTGTCGGGAATGCCAGGACTTCGAAAGCTGCTTCGGCCCGGAGGAAGTTGAGAGTCGCCTCTCGCCGACCAGGAATGCCGGTTAGTCACTTCGCTTGATCGCAGCTGCGGACAAACGCTTATCGCGGCGCCGTAGTATGGAGGAAGGGATGTTCATCGCCTCGCGATATTTGGTGACGGTACGGCGAGCGACATTGATGCCGGTCTGCTTGAGCTGAGCAACGATGTCTTCGTCGGAAAGTACCTTGTCGAGCGATTCTTCGGCGATGATTGCCTTGATCCGATGGCGGACAGATTTGGCGGAGTGCGCGTCGCCGCCCTCGCAGGATGCGATTGTCGCTGTGAAAAAATACTTCAGCTCGAACACCCCGCGCGGAGTTAACATGTACCTGTTCGAAGCCACCCGGCTTACCGTCGACTGGTGCATTTTGATCCCGTCAGCGACATTTTTGAGACAGAGAGGCCGCAGATGGGCGACGCCGTGTGTAAAAAAGGCATCCTGCTGGCGCACGATTTCGGTCGCAACCTTAAGGATCGTCTTAGCGCGCTGCTCGAGGCAGCTGATCAGCCAGTTCCCTTTTTCCTGGCAATGGTCGAGAAACGCTTTGCCTTCCGGATTTTGATTGGTCAGCTGCGAGATTTCGGCGACATAGGTGTGGTTGATCAACACTTTGGGCAGCGTGGCCGGATCAAGCTCCACCCGCCATCCACCTTCGGACTTGGGCATTACCCAGACGTCCGGTACGATGGTTTCCGGCGTCCCGGACTGGAACCGGTCTCCAGGCTTGGGATCGAGCGCGCGGATTTCGTTCCTCATGTCGAGGAGATCCTCCTCGTCGACTCCGCAACGCTGCTTCAATCCCTGAAAATCCCCCCGTGCAAGCATCTCGAGATTGGCGACCAAAGCTGCCATAGCCGGGTCGAACCGGTCTTGCTGGCGCAGCTGAATCTCCAGGCATTCGCTGAGAGTTCGCGCAAAAATCCCCGGCGGATCAAATTGCTGCAAGATTCCGATGACCCGTTCCACATCAGCTTGCCGAACGTTTAACCTCCTGGCCAGATCGAAAAGGTTTACCTGAAGATAGCCAGTGTCCTCCAGATGGGCGGCGAGCTGTCCGGCAATCAGCCGCTCCTGGGGGGTGAACGGGGTGAGGGCGACCTGGCGGGCGACATGGTCGTGCAATGTTTCGGTGTGGGCGGTAAACTCCTCGACGGCAGGTCGATCGTTGCCGCTACTGCGTTGCGACTTCCATTGCCCGCGCCCGCCAGACGGCCCGCCAATGGGCGATTCGCCGATTTCGCTTCTGCTTTGACTGCTCCGCTGATCCACCCCTGACAGCGACGAATCGTCGTCAAACGGGTCAGGCTTCAAAACGGGGTTCCTCTCGAGTGCCTGCTGCACGAGCTGATGGAGTTCAGTATGCGTCAATCGCAGCAAGCGAATAGCTTCAATGGCTTGAGGCGATAAGACCATACGTTGCTTCTGGCGTTGAAGCAGGCTTGCTGAGAGATGCATGTTGAACCGTAATCTGCCGAGGATGCTCTAGTGTGTGCTTGGGTTGTGTGAGACTTGCCACTTCTGGGTCATGCCGCCGCCTTCAGTTTGTCGAGAACGTTTTGCGGGGATGAAACGCCATAGGGGTCCGTCTCGCAGTTGTCACAGAAGCCTTCCTCCTCGAACCACTGCTCCACCACGCCATCGTCGATCAGAGCGGCGTATCGCCAGGAGCGCATGCCAAAGCCCAGATTGTCCTTCGCGACCAGCATGCCCATTTTGCGCGTGAACTCGCCCGACCCGTCTGGGATCAGCTCGATCTTCTGCAGCCCCAAGGACTTTCCCCACGCATTCATGACGAAAGCATCGTTGACCGAGACGCAGTAGATCGCGTCAATTCGCAGTTCCAGAAATTGATCATAGAGTTTTTCGAAATCGGGCAGTTGGAAGGTCGAGCAGGTCGGGGTGAAGGCGCCAGGCAGCGAGAACAGGATGACGCGCTTGCCCCCGAAATAATCGTCGGAGGTCTTGTTCTCCCACCGATAAGGATTTGGCCCCCCGATCGACTCATCGCGAACACGCGTGCGAAAGGTCACGAGAGGAACGTTCTTTCTGTCGGTCATTGATTTGCTCCCAGGCCAAAGTGGTACGGTGCATTTTTCGGTTAAACTGAAGCGGCATCGACTTCGGTCGACAGTTCCGGCAGCCTCGCGCCTTGGCGTGGTTGCCTCGGACCGGTCTTGTGCAAGACCGCCCCCGAGCAGGCACGTTTAAAGGCGACGAGCTTCCGCGGAGACGGGGAATTTCGCTCGCGTGCTTTATCGAGCTTTGAGAGGTAGGCATGGTCTGCAACCGTGATTTTGACTGCGTTCTATCGACCGAGTCGCAAGCGCCATGCCAATTGACCCGATGCCTTGGGTTCACTTCGGTTTTTGCAGCAACTTTCGTGTTGTGCAGTAATGCCGGTCGATATTATTGCTCAAGCAGCACTGGAAATTGGGTGCGACTCCGTTCGGCAAACCCGGCCTTTGTCCGAAGCCGGACACGAATGTCGGAAATAGCCAAACGCCAGGATCTGGGGCGGGTTAAGAAACGTTGCCGTGGGCACCGGCTTCAGCACAATTGCGCCACGCGAGCATGGCTCCCAGCGTCAATGCCGTGCAGCAGCGAGACGAAGTCACTGCAGAATATCAACCTCTGCGAAGTCGTTGAAACCCAGCATGTGCGAGCCGTTCGAGGCGCAGATCAAGGCATGCTCGAGGAAGAGCTCGTGCTCTCGGCAGCAAGTGTTGCGACGTCTGACAAGGATCGTCGCGCTTCAAGGAAAAGAACCTGAATGGTGCACGGCTTGTGAAGGCCGGCGCATGGAAATGGCTGGGCTGATCATCCTCCATGAGGGTTGAATGAAGAGCTGGCCCCTATCTCCCTCAGCTGCAACGGGGGGAGGTAGGGCATGTCCGTCTATCGCGCTGGGTAACATTCCTCGGTGAGGCAATAAGGGGGAGCAATTTCTCATTTCGGCAGACACGACCCAGCTCTCCTTTCATGCGCTGATTCCCCCAAGGGAAATCGCGACTCCAGGCTTCCTATGCAGCGAATCGCGGTGCTGTCCGATGTCCGACAATGTCGGATGCGGATCGTAGCTGGGCTAGATCCGTCACTTTGCCTCGATGGTTTCCCACTGGCCTTATATCTGCTTCGCCCCAAATGCGGCGACATAACCTGTGCGGCATCTGTGAATGGATCGACTTCAATCGAGACCTCGGAGGTCCCGATGCGCGAAGGGAGCTTGCCGATATGACGGCCACCATAGCGAACCACGGTCCGGACGACGAGGGGACTTGGATCGGCGGGCCTGCGGCGCTGGGACACCACCGCCTGGCAATCATCGATATCCAGGGCGGCCGTCAGCCGAGGATGCTCCAGGAGGATGGCCGACCTGACTTGGTGCTCGTCTACACGGGTGAGACTTACAACTACCGCGAGCTGCGTCAACAGCTGGCCGGCCTAGTCCATCGCATGAACACGAGCAGTGACACCGAGGTGGTGCTGCACCGCCCCCGCGAGTGGGGCTCTTCGGCGGGTACACTTTTTTCACGAAATCCGTGAATGTTTCTCGCGACATCATCCCGCAATCGGTGGTGCAGCGGGTGAAGAGCCCGTATCCGGCTATCCAGAATGCCGCCTACGACAAAATACTACGTACGCGGTTCACTGCGATGCTGGACGACCTAGTGCCGGCAGTGGCACCGCTGTTGTCCGTCGACAGGTCCCGCGCTTGCTCGGTGCGACCAACAACCTTAAGCGCTAGGGCGTAACCTGACCCTGCAAGATCTCCTCACCGACTATAAGGTGCGCCTCACGATCTGAGACGATGGGACAGGATGGCTAAGGAGGTGCGCCGTCTTGCATGCCCCGCCACCGAGGCGAACCCTCTTGGCTACGCGCGCCACAGCGACGCTCCATATCGTCAGGCCTGCGTCTCATGCTCAGATGAGCCGGTATTTGGCTCTCTCATCAGCAAACCGAGAGAGCCCATGCCAAGACGGAAGCAAGCAAGACGAACGAGCGTCAGAGATATCCTGCGCCTGACCCATAAACAGGGCAGTCCGGTGGGCCAGGTGGCAGAGCAACTGAGGTTCGGCAAGACTTCGGCTTCCACCTATCTGCGGGCGCTGGAGACGGGCTGTCGTGCAGGCCCTGCATGCGGCTTTGAGGACGATGCGATGTTGAAACACCGTCTGTTGCGCCGAATCGGCCGTCGGCCACACGTTGGGTCGTCATCAGGTTCTCGACAGCTTGCCGGTGTCAAATCCAAACCGTGGTCGGCGATCCCCACCAGGGTGGGAAGGCAGCGCTGATATAGCCGAACGTCGATCAAGTCACGATCAACTATTGCCTCATGTCACATGCCCTGCGGGACTGAAAAACGGAGAAGAACATGTGCGATGCAAAACTGAAGACCGTGCTTTCGCTTTTTTCGCCGGTGGCCAGCAAATTAGATGCTCTCTCGTCCAACGGACCAGCGACGGATGCAAATTGCGTTAAGCTAAATACGAACGAGAACCCGTTTCCGTTGCCGAAGAGCGTAATGCAAAGTGCAATTGCTGCGATCGAACACCAGTATCTTTATCCGGAAGACGACAATCTCAGCTTAAGGGCAGCTGCCTCCGATGCTTACGGATTTTCCAAAGATCAGGTGATTGCCGGCAACGGTTCGTCGGAGCTGCTCGGACTCATCTACAGAGCTTTCCTCGCCCCAGGAGATAGAGTGGCGATGCTGTCGCCCGGATTTTCGTTCAACCGTAAACTTGCCATGTTGCAGGGTGCCGAGTTTCTCGAAATCGCATCGAGCGAAGCTCATCCCCTGCCGATAGAAAAACTGCTGTCCGGCCCCGCAAAAGACGCGAAGTTCATTCTGTTGGCTAATCCGAACAATCCGACCGGAACATTCGTGCCGGTGGCCGAAATCGAACGCCTTGTGGAGCAAGCAGATCGCTTGGTCGTCTTGGATGAGGCCTACGTTGACTTCGCACCCGACAATGCCCTGCGCCTCGTCAATAGACATCCGAATCTTTTGATCTTGAGGACTTTTTCAAAGAGCTATGCTGCTGCTGGCGTGCGAGTCGGCTTCGGTTTCGGTCACCCAGAAATCATTGGCAGGCTGCGCAACATCCAGAATGTCTTCAACATGAACGTGATCGGGCAGGCGGTCGGGAAAAGCATTCTTGCGCATCGCCACGCCTACGAAGAGAACCACAGGCACATCAAGCATGAACGACAGCGAGTGACCCTGGCGCTGTTGCAACTTGGCTTTTCCGTAACACCCTCCCACGCAAACTTTTTGCTGGCCCGTGTGCCGGCGGGACAGGAGGGCTCATGCTGGCAAGCCGCGTTGAAAGAGCAGGCGATCCTCATCGCCAGCTTTCCTGACGTAGATTTGAAGAACTGTATTCGCGTCAGCATTGGCACCACAGAGCAGATGGACAAATTCCTTGCTGCCGCCAAACGCGTCTGTATGAGCTTTAAGAAGAATCGCGGTGTGCACAAGCATTAAGTCAATTCACATTAAGCGCCAAGTAATAGGTGCTGATATGTCGCCAGCTATGATGATTAGCGAATAAATAATAGGTAATTTGGAGAACAATTAATTGAAGAAAATTTCCGCTTCGGGCCTGACCTTCGGCATCTTCGATCATCTGGACGAAAACGGCGATGACATAGCACAACAATATGCAGATCGGCTGAGCCTAGCAGAAGCGTGCGATGGCTATGGCTTTTATGCGTATCATCTCGCCGAGCACCACTGTACGCCGCATGGCAGAGGTCCATCACCGAATTTGTTCTTAGCGAGCGTCGCCCAGCGAACCCGCAGTCTTCGTGTTGGTCCCATGGTAATGCTACTTGCGCTCTATCATCCGCTGCGTGCCTTCGAGGAGATCTGCATGCTTGATCAGTTGAGCGGCGGCAGGCTTGAACTCGGCATAGGGCGCGGCTCTGCTCCCACTGAATTGGGATACTTCGGGGTTGCTGTAGAAGCAGCACCAGAACAGTATGCGGAGGCCAGTGAGATTCTCATCAATGCGATGAAAGGCGGGACGCTTTCTTATCAGGGCCGCCACTTTGAGTTGAAAGATGTTCCGCTGACGTTGAGACCTCACCAATATCCCCATCCGCCGACATGGATCGCCACCAATCGACCCGAGCCGGCTAGCTGGGCCGCCGCGAATGGGGCAAACATCGCCTGCGTCGGACCTTCCACTTCTGTTCGCAGCGTTACCGACGCGTTCCGCGCCGCCCGAATTCACGATGCTGACATTGGCCAGCAAGCGCCATTTCTTGGATTGCTCCGAATGGTGGTGATAGGGCGTTCTGAAACAGATGCGTATTTGCTCGCAGCACCTGCCTATGAACGATGGCTCAATAGCTTCAAATTTCTATACGAACTAAATGCCATTTCCACTCCACCAAACTTGCCTTTGAACTTCGATGCAGCAATTGAAAGTGAATTGTGCGTCGTGGGAACGGCAGATTCTGTCCGAAAAGCTCTCCTTGATCAGCTGGAAGAGGCAGGTGCTAATTATCTTCTGTGTCAACTGGCATTTGGGGATTTGCCGCTGGATGCCTCACTATACACCGCATCGGCCATTCGATCCGAAATCATGGCTCGAGTTGCCGCATCGTGAATCCGTCGTGTGATTGGAGGAGCAGCGGCAGCGCTGCTCCTCATTGCCAAACGGTTGTGGGGGCCGGACTCCTGTGTCAGGTGTAAACCATTGGAGCACGTCCTATCTGATCCAGATCATATCCTGCGGCTTTGAAGTAGTTGGCACATTCGGCTGGGGTGAAGAGGTCGACGACCGCGCCGAGGCGTCCTGACCTTGCCCCTCTGATCTAATCCGGTTTGAAGTTCGTTCTGGCCCATCCAGAGGACCAGGACATGAAACGCAGCCGCTTCTCTGAAGAGCAGACCATCGGAATTTTGAAGAAACACGAGGCCGGGGTATCGGTTGGCGATCTGTGCCGCAAGCACGGGGTCAGCGACGCCTCGATCTACAATTGGAAGGCCCGCTTCGGCGGGATGGATGTCTCCGAGGCTCGGCGACCTGAAGGCGCTGGAGGACGAGAACACGCGCCTGAAGCGGCTTCTGGCCGACGCCATGCTCGACAATGCCGCGTTGAAGGACCTTGTGGGAAAGAATGTATGGTCCGCCCCGTCCGTGCAAGGGTTCGCGACATCGCCGATGACGGTTCCAGTTGCATAAATGTATCCGGCCTCTCGCGAGTGGACTGCTGTTGCAGCCAGGCCATGATGAGATCCGCGCACGCCGTTCCCAATAAATGGTTCGGGCACGAAGCCCGCTTTTTTGCACAGGGCTTACGGCATGCTGATCCACTGTTTCGTCATCACTATTCCCGAGCCTTGCAATCGAGCCGGAGCGTCAGGCGAAAGCAGGGTCCCTGCGTTCGTAGAGTGCTCCCGGCTTGGTCAGGACAACCCAGACAATGCGCGCCATCTTGGCGGCGAGTGCGACAACAGCTTTGTTCGGGTGCATCCGGCTCTGCAACCCATCAAGCCAGCTTCCCAGGCGATCCCGGTTTCGACCCAGGTGACGGAAGCATGATCGCGCGCCATGAACGAGCAGCTTGCGAACGTAGCGGTTCCCGCGCTTGCTGATACCGAGTAGCTTCTGCTTGCCTCCGGTCGAGTATTCTCGAGGGACCAGCCCCAGCCATGCGGCCAGGTCGCGAGCCTTCTGGAACTGGCATCCCGTGCCGACGGCCGCCAGTAGCGCGGTCGCTCCCAATGCTCCGATTCCGGGGATCGTCATGAGCCGGCGGGCAACATCTTCTCGGTCTGCGATCGCTGCGATTTCCCTCGTCACGTCGTTGATGCGCTGCTCCAACTGGCGCAGATCGGCGAACAGGTCCACGAGCAGTTTGCGCATTGCCGGCGAGAGGTCATTCGAAAGGTCATCGAGAACCAGTGGCAAGTCGAGCTTGAACAGTCCGGCGCCCTGTCTCAATGCGATGCCGTATTCCAGGCAGAATGCTCGCATCTGGTTGATCAGACGGGTTCGCGTGCCGATCATCTGGTCGCGCACCCGATGCACGGCTTGGAGGTCGGCTTGCTCCTCGCTCTTGATCGCGGCAAATCGCATCGTCGGCCGCGTGGCGGCTTCAGCGATAGCTTCGGCATCGATGATGTCGCTCTTGTTCGACTTGACGTAGGGCTTCACGAACTGCGCTGGGATCAGGCGAACCTTGTGCCCCAGTGCCTGAAGTCTCCTGGCGATCCATTGCGATCCAGCGCACGATTCCATCCCGACGATTGCAGGCGCTGCCCGCTCAAAGAACTTTATCAACGTATCGCGTCGGAAGCGAACTCGCTGGACGGGCTTGCCGTCGCTATCCAAGCCGACGACGTGGAAGATGTTCTTGCCGATATCGACACCATAGACGGCCGCAGGGCGCGGCGCATTGCGTGGGGACATTGCAACCTCCTTTGTTGTGACTGCCCAGATGATGCTGCGGGAGGACGGGGCGGACCATCCCATTAATGGTGACGCCCGCGGCCAAGCGGAAAGCTGTCGCTCGCCTGAAGGAAGGCTTCGGTATGAAGCGAACGGCGGGCGTGTAAAGCCATCGGCTGTTGCCGCATGACGGTTCGCTACCAGACCAGCAGGCCGGACGACCGCGAGATTTGCGAGCGGATGAAGGCGATCGCGCAGGAGCGTCGCCGGTTCGGCTACCGGCGTCTTCTCGTGATGCTGAGGCGGGAGGGCCTGGTCGTGAACCACAAGAAGCTGTTCCGGCTCTATCGGGAGGAGAAGCTCGCCGTTCGCCGCCGTGGCGGCCGCAATCGGGCGATCGGGACCAGGGCGCCGATGCTGGTGCCGCTAAGGCCCGACGAGCGCTGGTCGCTCGACTTCGTATCGGACCAGCTCACCGACGGGCGCCGCTTCCGCATCCTGGCCGTCGTCGACGACTGCACGAGAGAGTGCCTGCGCACTCATCGTTGATACGTCTCTCTCGGGCATGCGGGTTGCCGCGAAAGAGCGCGGCCGGCCAGGATGATCGTCAGCGACAATGGCAGCGAGTTCACCTCGAACGCCATCCTCCCCTGGGCGGATCAGAACCGCGTCGAATGGCATTACATTGCGCCCGGCAAGCCGATGCAGACGGATGTTGTAGAATAGCCCCTTCTTCTCATTCGGCGGCTTTTTCCACAGCCTTCTGCCTTTCCGGCCTCGTTCGCCATCGGGAAGTCTCTGCTGCATAGGCAGCTTCTGCCTTTTCGACTCGGGATCGTTCTTCGGCGCGCTTGGCAGGGATGTTGTAGTCGAAGGCGGTGCCGCGCCTGGCATGGCTCGTAGGGAGGCCGGCACGCAGCTCGACCGATCTGAACTTGCGGGCGAGTAAGGCCGGCCGGGCCCAGATGTAGTCGGCATTTTTGCTCAGCATGTGCCAGATGATCTTCGCAAGCTTGCGCGCGGTGGCGACGGCCGCGATATGCTTCCCGCGACGCGAGGCGATCCGCTTGTAGAAGGCGCGCAGAGGACCCGGTGAGCGGGCAGCCGCCCATGCCGCCTCGACCAGCATTCCCCGTGCGTGCCCTCGGCCCTGCTTCGTTATGCGTCCATGATAGGCCGGTCCCTCACCGGACTGCCGCACGCTGGGATTGAGGCCAAGATAGGCGACAAGCCTCTGTGGATCGCTGAAGCGACGAATGTCGCCGATTGCCGCGGCAACGCTCGCAGCCACGGTGACGTCGAGCCCGGGCAACGTCATTAGGCGGCGGATTGTCGGGTCCTGGAGGGCATGCACCGCGATATCCGCCTCGACCACCGTCAACGCCTCGTTGACCTGGTTAATCAAGCCGAGGTGGCGCTCGATGGCGGCGCGCTCATCGGCAGGCAATATTTGCCTCGCCAGCCATTTGCGCCCGCTGATCCCGACGAGGTTCCCATGCGGACACGGCGGGATCAGGTGGGCGTGGAGGATTGACTGGATCAGGTTCTTCAGCCGCGAACGCTGGCGAACCAGCTGTGTGCGCCTGGTGACCTGTCTTCGAAGTGCAAGCGTCTCAGGGTCTGGGACCCAGACCTCCGGCAGAAAGCCCGAGGCATAAAGCTTCGCAAGGACAGTGGCGTCGATCATGTCGGTCTTCACCTTCGCGTGCGCGATCATGTGCACCTGCTTGGGATTGGCGATCACGATCCGATCCACATACGGCGACAGCACTTCAGCGACGGCCGCGGCATTGCCGGTCGCCTCGACCACCACATGATCATCGTGGGTGAGTTCCTTCCTGGCGAACTCCTCGAGCTTATCGCGCAGCATTTGAACGCGGCCGAGCTTGACGATCTCGCCATCAAGCAACGACACGACCTCGGCGGCTACGCGGTGTATGTCCATGCCGATAATACGCACGGTTCCCTCCAACGTTGGTCACGAACAGGGAGCCCAGCGGGCAACACGACAAATACGGATCCGCGCTCGCAGCGCATCCGGGCGAGTCGTAGGGGCGGCCAGATAATGTGCGCGAACTCGCAGTTCATCTGCATACGACGGCCTGCCCGCACTTGCGTGCTCCCGGTGCCCCGTGGCCCGGATGCGCCAAGCTTAACGAAACCTGACGACCGAACAAACGATGCACCGAGAACAACATGCCGGATAATGGCTTCATCGAGAGCTTCAACGGCCGACTGCGCGATGAACTGCTCAACGAGACGCTGTTCACCTCGCTGGCTCAGGCCGCGCGTAGCCCTCGCCCTGTGGCACGCCGACTACAACACCGCGCGGCCGCACTCCCAAATCGCCTGGCAGACCCCGGCCAAGTTCGCCAGCACCTTCAATCCGCGACGGTCGCTCGCGCTGCGCTATGCCAAAGGCTCCGCGCCAGCGCCCGTCGCTTCACCCGCCCAGCAGGGCACAACCCACGCCGGAAACGAACTCAAAACTGCTGGGGCAACGTCAGTCCCATAGAGCCTTGATGGTTATCTCGGCCTTTGCTCGCAGCAGCGCCTTAGGTTGGGCGAAGGCGTTCTCAATCGGATTGAAGTCGGGACTGTAGGGCGGCAGGTAGAGCAGGCTCGCCTGCGGCCTCAATCGCGCCGCGCAGGGTTCTCCAGGCGGATGTCGCCAATGTCAAATTTGCTGGCATCCATGTCGCCCTCGCTTTCTGGTTCGAGATCGGAAAATCGCCGAATAATCAGCACATCAACCTGCGCCTGAAGGAGCTCACTGCCACTTTCGGCTGGCGGGGTGTGCCGCCCCACAAATAGAATATCAATTGTCGTGCCAACCGCACAAGCGAAGGCCAGAAAGCCAACATGTGTTCTGCGGCTTAATTGAGAGTCAGCCGATGTCGGCCGAACATCACCTTGTCTCGAAGTCGACGATCCGACAGCAGGTTGCGAAAGTTGGCGCGATGCGAAACAAACTGCTGAAGCGCTCAACTTTTATTGATCACGCGTGTTGGACGCGACGCACTTCCGTTCCAATCGGGCTGAGCGCAAATTCTCCCGGTTCACAAAACTGAGTCACTGGAGTAGTGGGGGCGCAGAGAAATCTCCGGTCGCAGCCTTACCCGGTCAAAACAAGGATACCAATGATGAAGACTCTCGCCGTCTGCTCTGGCGGATTGGACTCCGTTTCCCTTGCTCACATGGTGGCAGCGGAGCACGAACTCACCGGCCTTCTATCTTTCGACTATGGCCAACGGCACAGGAAGGAATTGGGCTTCGCCGCTCTTTGCGCGCAGCGACTGAAGGTCCCGCACCAGATCATCGACATCGGCGAAATTGGCCGTGGCCTTTCCGGCTCAGCGCTGACTAGCAGTATCGACGTGCCGGACGGCCACTACGCCGAAGACACGATGAAGATTACGGTGGTGCCGAACCGCAATGCCATCATGTTGGCAATCGCCTTCGGTCTCGCCGCCGCCCACAGCGCCGAAGCGGTGGCGGCGGCCGTGCATGGTGGGGACCATTTCATCTATCCCGATTGCCGTCCGGCCTTCATTGAAGCTTTCCAGACAATGCAAGACCGCGCGCTCGACGGCTATGCGCAGATACGCCTCTATGCACCGTATGTGAATCTCGGAAAAGCTGACATTGTTGCGGATGGCGCAAGATACGGCACCCCGTTTGCTGAGACCTGGTCCTGTTACAAGGGCGGCGTGCGTCACTGCGGACGATGCGGGACCTGCGTCGAGCGGCGCGAAGCGTTCCATCTCGCCGGGCACGCTGATCCCACCGACTACGAGGACGCCGATTTCTGGCTTGAGGCGCTGCGCAGGAGGCGCGCGTAATGTTCCACATCAGCAAGGAATTCCACTTCTCGGCCTCGCATCAGCTCACCTCCTTGCCTCCCAACCATCAATGCGCGCGCCTGCACGGGCATAACTATGTCGTCGTAGTGGAGCTGTCGGCCAAGGAACTGGACGCCCACGGCTTCGTGCGCGACTATCACGATCTGGCGCCGCTCAAACGCTACATTGACGAGAGCTTCGACCATCGGCACCTCAACGACGTGCTGGGACATGAGAAGGTCACGGCGGAATGCCTGGCCAGACATTTCTATGAATGGTGCAAGGCACGTCTGCCGCAGACCGCGGCCGTGCGCGTTAGCGAAACACCGAAAACTTGGGCGGAATACCGTCCGTGACCGACATGCATCCTGCAATCCGTGTGAGCGAGATATTCGGGCCGACTATCCAGGGCGAGGGCGTGCTCATCGGCTTGCCGACGGTGTTCATCAGAACCGGCGGATGTGATTATCGCTGTTCATGGTGCGACAGCCTTCACGCGGTGGACAATCAGTATCGCCATGAATGGCTACCGATGCCTATCGATGCCGTGTGGCAAACCGTCCATGCGCTTTCCGGCGGCAGGCCGGTTATGGTCTCCTTGTCAGGCGGCAACCCGGCCATTCAGCCGTTCGGTCCCCTCATAGAACGAGGCCATCGCGAGGGCTATCGTTTTGCACTGGAAACGCAGGGTTCCGTGGTGAGGGAGTGGTTTGCGGATCTTGACGTGCTGACCCTTAGCCCAAAGCCGCCGTCCAGCGAGATGACGACCCGTTGGGCTGCGTTTGATGCATGCCTCGAAGCGGCGCAAGAGAAGCCGCAAATCGTGCTCAAGCTCGTCGTTTTCGACGAGAGTGACTATGCCTACGCCAAAGAAGTCGCGGCGAGATATCCGCACCTTCCGATCTATCTGCAACCCGGCAATCACACGCCGCCGCGCCCTGGCAGTGAAGACGCCTCTGTCGACTTGGACGGAATAATGATGCGAATGGAATGGCTTGTCGAAAGGGTGACTAGCGACAGGTGGTTCGAAGCCCGCGTGTTGCCGCAGCTGCACGTTCTGCTTTGGGGTAACAAGAGGGCGGTCTAGTCTGCGGCTTGCGTCGCACCGGAAGGCCGGGCTCCGACGGCTTGGCAGGCTCTCTTCGCGTGCCGAGTACAGCCGAGCTTTGTTCGCGTCAGCGGTCTCGCGATTGTGCGGCTGGAAACTGCCCGGACACCCCGCTGCCGGCGTGTGTCACCTTGACTCCGATGAGCTGTCGTCACGCAAAGTTGAAATCCGCAAGAACTGGCCTTCTCGCCCCACCTGCTCCGTCGCAAGCACGTCATCCCCTCATCCTTGTCCAGCTCTTATCGATGTATCTCATTGTCCGGCCTGACGCACGACTGTCAGACACCAGAACGCCCAAAGGGGCTGGCCCCGCCGGTCAATGGCAGCTGCTAAACAGAACGGCGATGTGCATGGGAATGCATCCATTGCGCAAATGCCTTCCATAAAGAAGATCGATTTCCTCACTGGCCCAACGTGAAATATAGCAACGTTTTCGTGGCGTCGTCGGCTGCGTCGGGAGTAGCGATGAAAACGTATTGGGGTCGCCTGCGTCTCCTTGGGCAGCGAGTGTAAAGTATAGCGATGCGGCCTCCGGCGCGCGGCAGCCGCGCAGTGATCACCTTCGCCTGTGCCTTTGCGGCGGGGGTCAAGCGCTGGTCTGCTCAAATTTTTTATCGTTTAGCTGGTTGAAACTGCCCCCGTTGCGGGCTGCAGAAGCCGGCCAGCCGAGAAACGGCAGCCGCACTTATGAAAGCACGCCAAGGCATGCGGGCATCCGTCAGTAGGACAACAATAGTGGCCGCGCCGATTGGCCATCACGCGTCCATTAGGGCAGCCACCAACATCAGTTCGCAAGAGGAGCAAAAGCAATATGTATCGTCGTCACCTGATCAAAGGGTTGGTTGCGCTCGGCGCATGCCGGATTTGCGTTCAAGCCGCCCAAGCGACCAGTGCCCATTGGGGGTACACCGGTCCGGTCGGACCGGAGCACTGGGCTGATCTGGATAAGGGAAATTTCGTATGCTCTGCCGGCACGCAGCAATCGCCGATCAATATCAACAGCGCGGTCAAGGCGGATATCCCGCATATCGCCATCGGCTGGCACAAGGGCGGCGGCAACATGGTGAACAACGGCCACACCCTTCAAATCAATATGCCACAAGGCAGCACGCTGACCCGCGGCGATCGTGTCTACGAACTGGTACAGTTCCATTTCCATGCGCCAAGCGAACATCACGTGGCGGGCAAGAGCTTCCCGATGGAGGTGCATTTCGTTCACAAGGACACGCAAAGTGGTACTCTGGGCGTGCTGGGCGTCTTTTTAACGCCCGGCGCGACAAATGCCAGCTTTGCTGCCCTTGCTGCGGCCTTTCCCGAACTGCCGAATGGGGAGGTGACGATCGACGAGGTGAATCCCAACTGGCTTCTGCCAGCCTCGCTTGGCTATTGGACTTATGAGGGCTCACTGACGACGCCGCCGTGCACCGAAAACGTCGAGTGGATGGTGGCGATGGAACCGGTTGACGTTGATCCGGCAGACATCCAGCGATTTGCCTCACTCTACCCGTCGAACGCGCGCCCTATTCATTCACCCAATCGACGCTTCATCCTGCGCCAGAGTTGAGCGCCGCCCCAGCGGTTCCGCACGGTCCAACATTCTTGGCACAACTTGGCGCGAAGCCTCCTCTTCCGGTCTGGCGGTCTGACGGCGCTCCCCAAGCTGGCTAGTCTAAATAATAGGGATTCGGTGCCGGCACCACTCGTCCCAAAGACGTCGCGGCGAGGTTTGTCTGCAACCCGGCAATCACACGCCGCCCCGCCGTGGTAATGAAGACGTCTCTGTCGAGTCCGACGGAATATGATGCGCATGGAATAGCTGGTCGAAAAGGTGACCAGCGACAGGTGGTTCGAAGCCCGCGTCTTGCCGCAGCTGCACGTTCTACTCTGGGGTAACAAGAGTGCGGTGTATACCTTCTCCTAGCTTCGCCGACAACTACTCGGTTTTCCGAATTGCTCTCTATATTCTTGAAGACGATGCGTTCGTTAAAGACATGTGCTGCGCACCTGGTGTAAAAGCTGCTCTCATCATGCAGAGGTCAAGCCAGTCGGGCTCATCCGAGGCTATGGCCGTGAGCACTGTTCAGTTCGGCAGAGAGGGCGCTTTTGTACACACTTTGCGATCGTGGCGGCCCCGTGGGCAGATCTGCAAGCTGCGCGACACTAACCTCTCGAAGCCCGCCCGCCCGCCTTTCGTGCAGCTTCCTCTGAACAAAACCACCGCTCGCCCTTCAATAGGTTGATGCGTGTCTCCCAGTAAGATTCCTGTCCAAGAACGTGATAATCTTCTTGCCAGTGTTGTAGCTGATGTTGCCCTTGATGCCGCAGCCTACCGCGGCGGGACCAAACTCAATGGCAAGCAGGCCGGCTAGGATCGTGCAGCCAGTCGCGAGCCTCGCCCACAACGGGGTCTCACGCGCATGAGGGCGCCGGCCATGGGTTCGGCGGTTCATACGCGTATAACACGTATCTTTCTGAAAATATCAATGCTCTCGGCTAAGCTACTGAATTATTTGGCTTCCATATAGCGCGTCGGCGGAACCAACTTGTAGACGGGCTATGAAAGGTTAAGCGCGGATGTCTATCGGCCGCCGGCGTTCCCGCTCTGTAAGCCTGCCTGAACTACCCGCGCCGCGGTCAAGCCCCAGGCTCCTGCTCATCCAGCGACCGCCCGATCAATGGCAGGCTGGTAAGACAAGAGCCGATGTCTTCCGATGGTCTCGCCATCAGCTTTGGGCTAACTCCCCATTCTCCCGCTTCGAGCTCGACACACGGCGGTTTGGATGGCGCACGACAATCTGTGTCGGCTTTGTCGTGTCCGTGACAGACGCCTGAAAGGCCCGCTCGCGCGTTTTGCCGCCGTCTAAGCGGCTGGAATTTAATGACAAAGTTTCTTCTGGGATCGGCCGATCACGCTGGTACGCTTTTTGCGATGCTTGGTGTGAGGCGGCACGAGCTGCCTATCGGCACTTGTGTCGCGGGCAGTCGCGATGATTAGAACGAAGGAAGGAAAGCTATTATGTCAGGTCTGCGTCAGATCGCCTTTTACGGAAAAGGCGGCATCGGCAAGTCCACCACGTCCCAAAATACGCTCGCTGCCCTTGTCGACCTCGGGCAGAGAATCCTCATCGTAGGATGCGACCCCAAAGCCGATTCCACACGCTTGATCCTGAATTCGAAAGCTCAGGATACCGTCCTGGATCTCGCCGCACAGGAAGGTTCGGTGGAAGACCTCGAACTCCAGGACGTGCTCAAGGTGGGCTACAGAGGCATCAAGTGCGTGGAGTCCGGCGGCCCCGAGCCGGGTGTCGGTTGCGCCGGGCGCGGCGTCATCACCTCGATCAATTTCCTCGAGGAGAATGGCGCTTATGACGATGTCGATTATGTCTCCTATGACGTCCTCGGCGACGTGGTGTGCGGCGGCTTCGCCATGCCGATCCGCGAAGGCAAGGCCCAGGAGATCTATATCGTCATGTCCGGCGAGATGATGGCGCTCTATGCCGCCAACAACATCGCCAAGGGCATCCTCAAATATGCCCATTCGGGCGGTGTGCGGCTGGGCGGGCTGATCTGCAATGAACGTCAAACCGACCGCGAACTCGATCTGGCCGAAGCACTGGCTGGCCGATTGAATTCCAAGCTCATCCACTTCGTGCCCCGCGACAACATCGTCCAACATGCCGAACTCAGGAAGATGTCGGTGATCCAGTACGCGCCGGACTCAAAGCAGGCAGGGGAATACCGCGCTCTGGCCGAGAAGATCCACGCCAATTCGGGCCAGGGTACGATCCCGACGCCGATCACCATGGAGGAGCTGGAGGAGATGCTGCTCGACTTCGGCATCATGAAGACCGACGAGCAGATGCTTGCCGAGCTTCACTCCAAGGAAGCGGCGAAGGCGGCGGTCCAGTAGTGACATTAGCGCTGCCATGAATCGGCGCGCCTTGCAGAGAACGGCGCCTATTCGTTGAGGCGTCACCCAACCTTGAAAGGGGGACTCATGAGCCGGGAATACGAGAATGACGGTGCTCTTCATGCGAAGCTTATCGAAGAGGTGCTGTCGCATTATCCCGACAAGGCGGCGAAGCGCCGCAAGAAGCACCTCAACGTCGCAAAGAGCGGCAACGAGGCTGGCGGGGAAAGCGAGGTCCTTTCCGAATGCGACGTCAAATCGAACATCAAGTCCATTCCCGGGGTGATGACGATTCGCGGCTGTGCATATGCTGGTTCGAAAGGCGTGGTGTGGGGGCCAGTCAAGGATATGGTCCATATCTCGCACGGCCCGGTCGGCTGCGGCCAATATTCTTGGTCGCAGCGCCGCAACTACTACGTCGGTACAACGGGCGTCGACACGTTCGGGACAATGCAGTTCACCTCCGATTTCCAGGAGAAGGACATCGTCTTCGGCGGCGACAAGAAGCTGGAACAGATCATTGACGAGATTGAAGTCTTGTTTCCGCTCAACAACGGCATCACCGTGCAGTCCGAATGCCCTATCGGCCTGATTGGCGATGACACCGAGGCCGTTTCTCGCAAAAAGACCAAGGAGTATGACAAGACGATCGTGCCGGTACGCTGCGAGGGCTTCCGCGGCGTCTCGCAGTCGCTTGGCCACCACATCGCCAATGATGCAATCCGGGATTGGGTCTTCGACAAAAAGGATGTCAAGTTCGAGGCCGGCCCCTACGACGTCAACGTCATCGGCGACTACAATATCGGCGGCGATGCCTGGGCCTCGCGCATACTGCTTGAGGAGATAGGGCTGCGCGTGGTTGGCAACTGGTCGGGTGACGCCACACTCGCAGAGATCGAGCGCGCCCCGAAGGCTAAGCTCAATCTCATCCACTGCTACCGGTCGATGAATTACATCTGTCGGCATATGGAAGAAAAGTATGGCGTCGCCTGGATGGAGTACAATTTCTTCGGTCCCTCCCAGATCGAAGCCTCTCTGCGCAACATAGCCAAGCATTTTGGGCCGGAAATCGAGGAGAAGACCGAAAAGGTCATTGCCAAGTACAGGCCGCTTGTTGATGCGGTCATCGCCAAGTACCTGTCGCGCCTGGAAGGAAATACCGTGATGCTCTATGTCGGCGGCCTGCGCCCCCGCCACGTCGTCACGGCCTACGAGGACCTCGGCATGGTCATCGTGGGCACCGGCTATGAATTCGCCCACAGCGACGACTATCAGCGCACCGGCCACTACGTGAAGAACGGCACGCTGATCTACGATGACGTGACCGGCTATGAGTTGGAGAAATTCATCGAAGGGATTCGCCCAAATCTGGTCGGCTCGGGAATCAAAGAAAAATACCCGGTGCAGAAGATGGGCATACCGTTCCGCCAGATGCATTCCTGGGATTATTCAGGCCCGTATCACGGCTACGATGGCTTTGCCATTTTCGCACGTGATGTGGATCTCGCCATTAACAACCCGGTCTGGGACCTATTCCACGCGCCTTGGAAAAGAAGCCGGGGCGATGAGCGGGCGATGGCTGCCGAATAAACATTTGCTTTAGCCCCAGTCTCCCACTGAGACGGTGAACTCCCGCGGCCTCTGATCCGCCGGAGCCTGGAACGTCTTGACGTCCTGAGCTGCCGTCCCGCGCAGCCAGATGCAAAAGAGGTAATCATCATGCCGCAGTCGGCTGAAAAAATTCTCGATCACGCTCCCCTGTTCCGCGAGCCGGAATACAGAAAGATGCTCGCTGAGAAGAAGCTAAACTTCGAATGTCCGCACCCCGATGAAATCGTTTCCGATCAGCGCGATTTCACCCAGACGTGGGAATACCGCGAAAAGAACCTCGCCCGCAAAGCGCTTGTCGTGAACCCGGCCAAGGCCTGCCAGCCGCTGGGTGCGGTATTCGCTGCCGCCGGCTTCGAGCGAACCATGTCCTTCGTCCACGGCAGCCAAGGTTGCGTCGCCTATTACCGCTCGCACCTGTCGCGCCATTTCAAGGAGCCTGCCGCGGCGGTCTCCTCCTCAATGACCGAGGATGCGGCGGTGTTTGGCGGCCTGAAGAACATGGTCGACGGGCTCGCCAACACCTACCAGCTCTACGACCCGAAGATGATTGCCGTGTCGACGACCTGTATGGCAGAGGTCATTGGCGACGACCTGCACAGCTTCATCCAGAACGCCAAGGACGAAGATTCAGTCCCGCGCGACTTCGACGTGCCCTTTGCCCACACCCCGGCCTTCGTTGGCAGTCATGTCGACGGCTATGACAACATGGTCAAAGGCATTTTGGAGCACTTCTGGAAAGGCCAGGAGCGTACGCAAATCGAAGGAACCATCAACATCATTCCGGGCTTCGACGGCTTCTGCGTCGGCAACAACCGGGAGCTCAAGCGCCTGCTCGATGTAATGGGCGTGTCCTATACATTGATCCAGGATGCCTCTGACCAGTTCGATACGCCTTCGGACGGTGAATACCGCATGTATGACGGGGGCACGAAGATCAACGAGGTGAAGAAGGCCCTCAACGCCGAGGCAACGCTTTCGCTGCAGCATCACAACACCCGAAAGACACTGGGCTATTGCGAGGAGGTCGGGCAGGCGACGGCCTCGTTCCACTATCCGCTCGGCGTTCAGGCGACGGACGAATTCCTGATGGAGGTCGCGGCGATTTCCGGCAAGGAGATTCCCGAGGCAATTCGCCTCGAGCGCGGCCGACTGGTAGACGCCATGGCGGACAGCCAATCCTGGTTGCATGGTAAGAAATACGCCATCTACGGTGATCCCGACTTCGTTCACGCAATGGCCCGCTTTGTCATGGAGACCGGCGGCGAGCCAACCCATTGCCTCGCCACCAATGGCACCTCGGCATGGGAAGCCGATTTGAAGAAGCTGCTAGCATCCTCGCCTTTCGGCAAGGCTGCCCAGGTTTGGGCGGGCAAGGACCTGTGGGCGCTGCGCTCACTGCTCTTTACCGAGCCGGTGGACCTTTTGATCGGCAATTCCTACGGCAAGTACCTGGAGCGCGACACCGGAACACCGCTGATCCGGCTGATGTTTCCGATCTTCGATCGGCACCATCATCACCGCTTTGCGCTCTTTGGCTACCAGGGCGCGTTGCGCGTGCTGACGACGATCCTCGACAAGATCTTCGACAAACTCGATCGCGAGACGAGCGAGACGGGTGTGACGGATTATTCCTATGACCTCACGCGCTAAGAGCCGTGGCCGGCTTTTCGCCGAGGCCATTCCTTGCCCAATGGACTGGGGAGGCTGAGCAATGTCCTCCCTCAGCGCCAAAATCAAGGACGCCTTCGATGAGCCCGCCTGCGATAAGAACCGTGGCAAAGATGCCAAGGCGCGCAAGGAGGGCTGCTCGAAGTCGCTGACACCAGGGGCGGCAGCCGGCGGCTGCGCCTTTGACGGAGCCAAGATCGTCCTGCAGCCGATCACCGACGTTGCGCATCTGGTCCATGCGCCGCTCGCCTGCGAGGGCAATTCTTGGGACAACCGTGGTGCGGTTTCGTCAGGGCCGACCTTGTGGCGGACAAGCTTCACGACCGACCTCACCGAACTCGACCTTGTGATGGGGCAGGGCGAGCGGAAACTCTTCAAGGCGATCCGCGAGATCAAGCACACATACGCGCCGCCGGCGATCTTCGTCTACTCGACTTGCGTAACGGCGCTGATCGGTGACGACATCGAGGCCGTGTGCAAACGCGCCACGGAAAAGTTCGGTTTGGCCGTGGTGCCGATCAATGCGCCTGGCCTGGCAGGCTCCAAGAACCTCGGCAACAAGCTCGCCGCCGAGGCGTTGCTCGATCATGTCATCGGCACGGTCGAACCCGACGACCCCGGACCCTACGACATCAACATCCTTGGCGAATTCAACCTCTCGGGCGAATTCTGGCTTGTAAAGCCGCTCCTCGATCGGCTCGGGATCCGGGTGCGCGCCTGCATTCCCGGCGATGCGCGTTACCGCGACATTGCTTCCGCGCACCGCGCCCGGGCGGCAATGATGGTGTGCTCGACCGCGCTGATCAGTCTTGCCCGCAAGATGGAGGAGCGCTGGGACATCCCGTTCTTCGAGGGCTCCTTCTATGGCATCTCCGACACATCGCAAGCTCTTCGAAACCTTGTCAGGCTGCTGGTGAGGAAGGGCGCCGATCCGGAGATCCTCGAGCGCACAGAGACGCTGATCGCGCAGCAGGAGGCGATCGCGTGGAAGAAACTCGAATCCTACCGGCAAAGGCTCCAAGGCAAGCGCGTGCTGCTCAACACAGGCGGTGTGAAGTCCTGGTCGGTTGTCCATGCGCTGATGGAGATCGGAATCGAGATCGTCGGCACCTCGATCAAGAAATCTACGGTGCAGGACAAGGAGCGCATCAAACAAGTTCTCAAGCACGACAAGCACATGTTCGAATCCATGGCTGCGAGCGAGCTGTACGCCATGCTCTCTGAACACAGGGCCGATATCATGCTGTCGGGCGGTCGCACGCAATTCATTGCGCTCAAGGCCAAGACGCCCTGGCTCGATATCAACCAGGAGCGCCAGCATCCTTATGCCGGCTATGACGGCATGGTGGAACTCGTACGCCAGATCGACCTCGCCATTCACAATCCGATCTGGTCTCAGGTGCGCCAGCCGGCCCCGTGGGATTGCCAGCCTGAGCTGATAGGCGAATTGCCGTGCACGAGGAACGAGACCGCGTACCTGTTTGATGAATTCGCCTGCGCGACGGCACACGAGTGTTGAGGCGACCGATGGCCCGCATTCTTCCCCAGAGCAAATCGGCGGCAGTCAACCCGCTGAAGTCGTCGCAGCCGCTGGGTGCCGCCTTTGCCTTTCTTGGCGTCGACGGTGCGATGCCGCTGTTCCACGGCAGCCAAGGATGCACAAGCTTTGCGCTCGTTCTCTTCGTGCGGCACTTCAAAGAAGCGATTCCCTTGCAGACTACGGCGATGGATGAGGTGGCGACCATCCTCGGCGCAGCCGACCATCTGGAAGAGGCGATCCTCAACCTCAAGAACCGCACGAAGCCAACGCTGATCGGGGTGTGCACGACCGCGCTGGTGGACACACGTGGCGAAGATTGCGCGGGTGATATTGCCAACATCAAGCTGAAGCACACGCAACAGCTTGCGGGTACGGAGATCGTGCTGGCCAACACGCCGGATTTTGACGGCGCGATCGAAGAGGGCTGGGCCAAGGCAGTCACCGCAATGATCGAAGGGATTACGCGCTCGGGCGAACGGGCGCGGCACCCGAAGAAGATCGCAATCCTGCCCGGATGCAACCTCTCTGTCGCCGACATCGAGCATATGCGGGACATGGTTGAAAGCTTTGGGCTCAAGCCGGTTATTCTGCCCGACATTTCAGGCTCGCTCGACGGTACGGTTCCTGACCGCTGGGTAGCGACCACATACGGCGGCACCAGCGTCGAAGACATTCGCGAGTTGGGCACGGCCATGCGATGCATCGCCATCGGTGAGCACATGCGCCGCCCGGCGAAAGCGCTGCTCGGGTTGACCGGCGTGCCTTACGTGTTGTTCCAGTCACTGACTGGGCTGCAGGACGCGGACCGCTTCGTGTCGCTGCTGTCTTCGATTTCGGGCGCGGCGGTACCGGCCCGCGTGCGCCGGCGCCGGGCGCAATTGCAGGACGCGATGCTCGACGGACATTTCCATTTCGGCGGCAAGAAAATTGCCATCGCTGCCGAACCAGACCAGCTGTTCCAACTTGCAACCTTCTTTGCTGGTCTCGGCTCCGAGATAGCCGCGGCCGTCACAACGACCGACAGGTCTAAAATTCTCAAGAAAGTCCCGGCGGTTTCGGTTCAGATCGGCGATCTCGGCGATCTGGAAAGTCTTGCCGTCGGTGCTGACCTGCTTGTCACGCATTCGCACGGGCGCCAAGCATCGGAGCGGCTCGGAATTCCGCTCATGCGCATCGGGTTCCCGGTCTTCGATCGACTAGGCAGCCAGCACAAGCTCGCAATTCTCTATCAGGGCACCCGCGACATGATCTTCGAGGTCGCCAACATCTTCCAGGCCAACCAACACGCGCCCACTCCTGAGGCGCTTGATCCACTCCGTAATCGAGAAATATCACGATGAACGCTGTTCGCCGCCTCTCGCTGGTCAGTAATGAGGTTTTCGCCCCGATGCCTGAACGACGTAAGGGCGCATTGCGCGTTGCGATCGCCACTCAGGACATGCAGGACCTCAATGCCCATTTCGGGTCGGCCAGGCGCTTTGCTGTCTACGACGTGACGCGCGAGGAATGGAATCTCGTAGAAGCCGTGGCCTTCGATGACGTGTCCGATGAAAGCGGGGAGCATCGGGCCGAGCGCGATGATCGCATCACGCCAAAGGTGGATGCGCTCAAGGGCTGTCAGATCCTGTTTTGTCTGGCAATTGGCGGCCCTTCGGCAGCCAAGCTTGTCGCGGCAAAAATCCACCCGATCAAAGTGGCGGAGCCCCAATCGATCCCACAGGTGCTCTTGCGCACGCAGATGATGCTCAGGACGTGTCCTCCGCCTTGGCTGCGCAAGGTGCTGGCGCGAGCGGGCATTGCCGAAAAGAAACCGTCCTTCGAGGACGAGGACTGAAAAGAGGAGGACGCCAATGCCTGACCCCGCAATCCCCCCAGCTGTCGCCGAAGACGAGGCGGCTCTTTGCACCCCGTTCGTCAAATGCCTCGTGCGGCTGATCCGTTCTCAGGATTCCTACGGCTCGTGGGAACGCAAAGCGGACGCTGAGCTGCTGGGCGACTTCATCATTACCAAGGAACAGCGCCGAGGGATCCCAATCATCGGAGATCCCGATCCCGACGTGCTGTGGAGGCTCGACAAGTACTACGCCGCCATCGGGCTTGCGATCGAGGAGCGCTGCGGCCTTATGGCATCGCCGATTATCCAGGTGAGCCATGAGGGTTTTGGTCGGGTGCTTTTCACGACCGGACGGCTGGTCGTTTTGTCCAAAACGCTGCGCGATGTCCACCGGTTTGGCTTCGAGACGCTCCTGAAGCTCGCCACGGCCGGTACGAAGCTGGTCGACGATGCGATTTCAGTCATCGAAACCTTTCCCCACGTGGCGCTGGCATGATGGGCGCGATTTTCGAGAAAGGCCATCATGACGGACCCGAGAAACTATGTTGGCCAGTCCCCTCGATCCAGGGGCTCGAGGCCGACCAGGTTGTTGGGGTATCGCCGATGAAGAAGCCGCTGGTCCTGATCTGCTCGCAAGATGCCGAGTTCTATCTGCTCTACAGCCACATACTGGAGGTTGACGGTTTCAGCAGTGAGACGGCAGACGGCGCGAAGGCTGCGCTGGCCTTGGCCGAACAACGGGAGCTTCAGGCCGTAGTGCTGGATTGCGACCCAGCCAGCATAAACGGGTCCGCAATTTGCGCCCACCTCAAGCGGGAACCGCGCACCACCGACCTGCCTATCATCGCCCTGATCGCGCCTGGCGCCGAGCACCAGCACCTCGATCTCTTGAAGGCAGGCGTTGAGAGCTTTGTGCGGCCGGTGGCTCCGGCCAAGCTGCTCGACTGCCTGCGGGCGAGGCTCGGGCTGACCAAGCGTGGTCCGAACGGGGTTGAAAACGACAGTTGGATTTGTTGTGGAGGCCTGGAGATGAAGCTCGATGCCCATCGGGTTCGCGGTAATGGCCACGACATCCATCTCGGACGGATCGATTTCAACGTGCTGCGGCTTATGATTGAGGCCCCCGGCAAGGTCTTCAGCCGGGACGAGCTTATCGGGGCGGCCTGGCTGCCCAACATTCATGTCGGTGCACGCACCGTCGATGTCCATATCAGCCGAATCAGGAGGGCGCTGAAAACGGCCTTGCCCGGCAGCGTCATTCGCACCGTCAGGTCGGCCGGCTACTCGCTCGAGAAGCCGGACGACTGAAATCGGTGATCGAACGTGGTGCCGCTCTCTCTTCCTCCTGAGAGCGGTGTTGCCGCTTTGAGGCGCTCCTAACGAAGACCAGGAGAAGCAGGCAAATGGAATTTAAAAGCATATTCAGTGTGACGGGTGCTGATCATTCTGATGAGGACCTCACAACAGCTGCCGGACTGTGTGCCGAGGTCGGCGCGCACCTATCGGTACTCATTATACCGCCTCCATTGCTCTTGATGTCGTCTCCGCCCCCCGAATGGAATACAGGACGTGCACAGGCAATTGCAGTACCGAACTATCGATTTCAGCAAATCGAGAAATTTTCACAGGACGTGACCAGAATGGAAAGACGGTCCGCGGATATCCTCAAAAGGCTGAAAGCTATGTCGCTTTCCTGTGACGTTGACACCGACTATTGCGATCCGGCTAGCCTCGGTGAAGTGGCACGACAGCGGGCGCTCTGCGCTGACCTGACGATCGTTGGAGGAGACCTCCTCAACGATGAGACTCTCGGACCTCCTGTTGTCAACGGCTGCTTGTTCGATAGCGGAAAGCCGGTGCTCATCGTGCCGAAGGGCGTTAAGGCGACGCTGTCGCCTCGACGCGTGCTGGTCGGCTGGGATTCGCGTGTAGAGGCCTCGCGTGCGGTTCGGGAAGCTCTTAGTATCCTATCCGCTGCCAAGGAAGTCTGTGTCGCTATGGTCGATCCAAAGGCGCAAAACAACGGGAAAGGCGCGCAGTCTGGAGCTGACATCGCTGCCTATCTTACTCGGCACGGTGCTCGGGTCTCCGTTGACCTGCTTAAGAGCGCCGGCAAATCGGCGGGCACAGTGCTGACCCAGCACGCGAACGACATCTGTGCTGACATGATGGTCATGGGTGCTTATGGCAGCCGTGGGCTGCGTGAGCGGATTTTCGGCGGTCCGCCGAGCTGGAGCTTTGGGAAGACCACATTGCCGCTGTTTTTGGCTCGCTGATCAGCTCCGTAGGAACACCGATCAGGTCGTAGGACCGCCAACCAGTCCGAAGTCGTCGTCGGTTACCGGTCGGATTGCGGAGACATGGCTGGATCCGCGAACATCTTGCGACGCTTGTCAGAGCCAAACCGGACGCCTCGACTGCTTCACGACGCTCTCGTGAACCAACTCGTGCGAGATCGTCCGCAACGGGCAGTAAAGACGAACGGCTGCAGCAGACCGCAGCCAAGCCACAGGGCGGGTGTACCAGGAGACCCCGCCTCGTGCGCGAACCCTGTTGGAAGGCCCCTTATCAGTACCCGGACGCGCGTCAAATCGGCGGCTGTCCCTGTCAGCCTGCGGTGTGCAAGGGCCGCTGCCGCGGAGCTTCCCCTGCCCGATCGTCGGGCGTGCGACAATGTCGGATTCCAGACGAGCTGGAACTGCGCGAACTCGTTGGTTTGACAGGTCTTTATCCGGCACGCCGCATGCATGGGAGTCTCCGAAAGCATTAAGAGCCGTTATCCATGGTTACGCCCCTCGAAAGAAAGAGCCGCTTCCGTCGTGGCAGGGAAACAGCCACTCCTGGGGTGGAGGCCGGCGCTAGAAGCCGCCGTAAGATCCGGAAGAGCCGCGCGACAGCATCACACACTTTCCTTCTGCTCTTGGGTTCGGATCACGCCGCGCCGCTGTCGATGCCGCCGACATTGAGCCCAAGACCTGGAAGGCGGCACACGCTTTTGCTGTCCTCTCAGTCGGGACCGCGGCTCAAGCATGCTTGTGAGGTTCGCATTGCTCAATGCCCGGCGATCGACGTCAACATGCCGCTGAGTTGGAAAACACTCCTAGAGGAGTAAGGATAAGTGGACCTCTTTTGTATTGGTGTGGGTGCTGGACCATCTAATTTGAGCCTTGCGTGTCAGATACAGGAAGAGATTGCGCAAGGGGCACTGTTCCTGGACCGGGAGGTCGATTTCCGAGGACATCCAGGCAGCGCTTTCGATTGCGCGGAGCTCCAGGTCGGCCACTTCCAGGATCTGGTTACTCTGGTCAATCCGCGATCAGCCTACACATTCGTAAACTACCTCCACGAGAACGGGCGTCTTTACAATTTCCTCAATGCGCAATTTCACGGGGTGCTTAGAGCCGAGTTCGCCCAATATCTCAACTGGGCGTTCCAGAAGAATCCGCTTGTCCGTGGCGGCGAGGCCGTTCGCGAAATCCGCTTTGACGGCGAGTTTCGCGTGCGGACGGACAACGCGGTCCTTGATGCAAGAAACCTCGTCATCGACATAGGCAAGCAGGCGCAAATTCCGCCTCAGTTTCATGGCTGGACTGGACCCAACCTGTTCCACTCATCTGAGTTGGCCCACATCAATCCTGAGGTGCAAAAAAAGCATGTCTGCGTTGTTGGCGGCGGACAGTCGGGAGCCGAGCTGCTACTGCACCTTGTCGGCCGGCCGAAAGAACGGCGGCCCGCGGCGATCACATGGGTCTTGACGCGCGAGATGCCTTTCGACGACCACGCGTTCACAAACGGGCTGTTCACGCCATGCTTCTCGGATCGTTTTGCTGCGATGAGCGAGGTGCATCGACAGCTGTTCCTGCGGCGTTTCGCGCTTGCCTCCGAGGGCATTTCAGAAAGCAAGTTGCGCGCGGTCTATCAGGCGCTCTACCACCACGCCTTTCTCGAGCCACACCAATGCGAGATCACATTGCGGCCAAGTTGCAACGTGTCGCGCTGCATCAATGCCGGAGCAGGGCACAGGCTCACGCTGCAACGCGGCTTGGACAACATCGGAGAAGTAACCGCCGATATCGTCATCCTGGCCACCGGGTACGAGAAACCGCTGCCGGGTTTCCTAGAACCGATCGCAGATCGCCTCGAACAGATCGGCAATGAGCTCGCCATCGGCGAGGATTTTTCGGTGTACTGGGACGGACCGCGAGACCGACGCCTTTTCGTTCAGAACGCCTGCCTTGGACAGCGCGGGCTGGCTGATCCGAACTTTGGGCTGCTGGCCTGGCGAGCGCGCCGCATCCTTGACAGCCTTCTGCGGCGCGCGCCATGCGCCAATCCCGAGCATCTAGGGTTCATCAACCGTCCCTTGACGGAGTGCTGGCCCGACCTCGGAGTCGAACAAATGGGCAGCGGGATATGATTCGTCGATATTAATGATCGGCGGTGGCATTCAGGAAAGATTTCCGCCTCTGGCGGCAAAAGCGGGACGAGCAATATTCCTACGGCGTCAGATCGCTCTGCTCGCGCTTGAGCAAGGTAGCGTCGCGCGACTCCTGCTTGGCGTGAAACAGCAAAGGGCATTCAATCACGATGCAGCTTTACGTGCTGTCGGGCTCAACGCCACGTGGATCGAGCCCAACGCCGCCGTTGGCAACCGCGACGCGAATTATGACGCCGGGCCACATGCGGCGGTGGCTGCAAGGGTACCGAGCCTCTCCCGCACTTTCGACCCCATCGCCGAAGTGCGACTACTCCAGGACGCCGAAGCCGGTCTTATCGCCAGCGGGCCAGCCAAACTCTCACCTTCCTAAACGGCAGCCGCTAAGGTGAGCCGTCGAAAGCCGACATTCAGGTTAACGTCAGCTGGCCATGTTAGGGCTCGCTTATTCAAGGCGGTACCGGCGCTTGCCGAAGCTAAGAAGGGTTGGCATGCCCTTTGCCGTGCTTGATGTGCGGCAACACGGTGAGAGCTTCGCTGAAGCAAGCGAGAGGGAGCAATGCCCTCGAGACCGTGTCCGATTTTGACTGGAAAATATTCCGCGACAAAAGAGACGAAAGGTGTGGAATGACTTTGGACACCAAGATGGAACTGCGTATGGGGTCCCCGGCTCCTGCGCTGAAAGTGGAGAACTGGCTGCGTGGCGAGCCCCTCACGAGCCTTCGGCCCGGCAAGGTCTACCTCGTTGAATTTTGGGCGACTTGGTGCCGACCATGTGTCCACGCCATGCCCCATTTGATCGAACTGCAGGAGAAATATAAAGACAGCGGATTTGAGATTATCGGAGTCGCAGCTTGCGAAAAGGCTGCAACCGCGGACGAAGCGCGGACCAACGTGGATGCCTGGCTGACCGAGAAGTTCCCGAATCTGAATTATCGGACAGCGTTCGATTGCACTGGCGAAATGAAAAAGCTCTGGCTGGAACCCAGCTCTTCGTTCGGGATTCCCACCTCGTTCGTGGTCGACCGCGACGGCCACATCGCTTATATCGGCCACCCGGCACCTCTCGATGACGTTTTGCCGAAAGTCCTTAACGGCAGCTGGCGCAGCAGCTATGAAGCGAAAGCCGTCGATGCAAAGCGAATCTCGCGTGTGCGCGAATCGTCGCTGAGTCAGCCGATATACGCCAAACTTGGGCCGGCGATGCAGGACGAGGATTGGGCAGCGGCACTATTGGCCATCGAAGAAGGCCTCGCCGTGATGCCAGACTCTTTTGATTTTCGGCGGGTTCATGCGGATATTCTGCTTCACAAGCTGCGCGACATCAAAACCGGCTTGCCGCTTATGCGCGAATTGGTCGAGGACGCGATCAACAAAAAGTTCGAAGCGATGTCTTGGGTGGTGATGGCGCTGAACCAACTCTTCCATCCCACGATCGACAACTCCCATCTTCCGCATGATGATCGCTTTGCGATGGGCAAGGAGCTCTCCGAACAGATCCTGGAACTTAATCCTCCGCAAGGCGATGGACCCTTTAAATTCGGGTGTTACTTTCCGGTCGCTCAGTATTATTACGAGAGCGGCAACAAGGACCGGGCGATCGAGTTGATCGAGGTGGCAATCAAATCGCTGGACCATTCGGAGCCAGTGCCGGACCAAACCAAACAGCGCTACCTCACCTCGTTGCTCCAAGCCCTGGCCAACTACACGGGTGAGCCTGCCTGTCACGCGGGTCTCTGTGTGGCTCCGCAAAACAAGACTTCCGAAACTCAAAACGCTGTCACTTCCTGAGCAAGGATCGCGAAGGGCATGACAATTGGAATTGAACACCGGCAAATCCGCCCGCCCAGGCGCACTTCGCAGCAATAACGTCGATGCCGCAAAAGTGCGCGGCTTGCGGCAGGTGGAATTTCCATTGCGTTTACCTCGGGTCGAACCGCGGCGCAGGCGTTCGCGCCGCGGTGAAAGGTCTCGCACTGGTGGACGTGCTCGAGGTCGGCCACGGGACACTGTTGCGTGGGATCGGCTCGCCCAAGCCATTCCCCGCCCACGCAAGCGCCCGAACCACACATCGCAGAAAAAGAGATCGTCCTTCAAGAGGAGTACTGAAATTGAGGAAAAGCGAAATTCCTCATGAACCGGTTGGCCCTGCTGTCCACAAGGACGACGAGGCCCTTGCTTCCCCGTTCGTCAAATGCCTCCTGCGGCTCATTCGTACTCAGGATTCCTTCGGCTTATGGGAAGGCCATTCGGATGCCGAGCTGCTGGCCGAGTTCATCATCACCAAGCAACAGCAACGTGCGGTACCCTTTGGCGGCGATCCCGATCCTGACGCGCTGTGGAGGCTCGACATGTTTTACACCGCCGTAGCGCTTGCGATCGAGGAGCGCTCCGGCGTGTCGACGTCGCCGACAATAGAAATGAAACCCGTGGGGGCTTCCGGCGGTTGGGCGTTCTGTCGAGACGTCCACCGGTTCGGCTTCGAGACTTTCCGCAAACTTGCTGAGGCCGGTACGAAACTGGTCGACGATGCGACTGCAGCCATTGAAGCCTAGCCCGAGATGGAGCGCATCAAGAAACCATTGTTCCAGGAAGGATCTATGTCAGACCTAGATAGGATGAGGAAAAAAGTCTGAAAGCTCCAGTTGCGTGCAGCTATTGCCAAGATGGCATTGCAGGACCTCGTCGAGGGTCTGCCGGGCAAGTGGGCCGACATACAGGAAGTCGCCGAGAAAACCCAAGCCGTTTATGCCGAGTTGGATGTTGCCAAGAGAGAACTCGCTTCAATGAAGAATTTAGGATGATGCGCACATTCACCACCCGTGACGGCTCCATTTGGATGCCGTCGTACCTGACCTCCATCGATAGCAAGACCTGCATCGGCTGCTGCCGTTGTTTCAAGGTCTGCTCGCGCGATGTCATGCATCTTCACGGCGTTGATGATGCGGGTGAAATCCTCGGCCCCTGCGATGACGAGGACGACGATTTCGACGGCAAGCTCAATCGCATGATCATGGTTGTCGATGATGCCGGCCGCTGCATAGGCTGCGGAGCCTGCGGCCGCGTCTGCCCCAAGAACTGCCAGACGCATGTTGCGGCCGACGGGCTCGCAACATGATCTGGCGAAAACCAGGGGAGCGGCGTGCACTTCATCTTTTTGTCGGCTCGTGGGGCTGGTCCTGTGCAGCAATGCGTCGATGGTCTACTTCGCTTTGGATTCGCTCCGTGTGGCTGTCGTCACGACGCTGGCCTGTTCGCTGCTGCTTCAGGCCGGCTACTTCGGCCGCGTGCTCTTTCTGATCTGGCAGTCCTCTAGCCGCGCTCGTGGAACTCGCCACAGGGGCCAGCATGCCGATGGTTACAGGAAAGCTCGGGTACCAGTCGTCTGACTCTGATCAACTGCGGAATGCAATTTTCAGCTGTGTCCCGGCTTGGTCGAATGCCCAGCATGTGCTGCTGCTTTGATGCGCGGATGACAGGATCAGTGCTCAGACCCACACCAATTTTGGTCACCCTCTGATGACTGAGCTGATCGTATAGGGAATCTGTGTTCGGCTAACACGCGACCACATTCAGTTTGTCCTTAGGCCGGGAGATGCGGGTGGTTGGTCGATTAGGCACATAAGAGTCATCGCAGCACGCTGGATGCGGTGTGCTTGTCGCAATGACAAACTCGGTGCTGCACTACCGATGAACGACTTCTGCACCCGCTTCGAAAGACGGGTGTCTTTGATCACACATACCCCTGGGCTGACCGGTGCGCAGCCGGTTCAGGTACTTTTTTGCTGGAGATAGCATGCTGGAAAAATTCGAACGTTATCCGCTCACCTTTGGACCCACGCCGATCGAGAGGCTCGACCGCCTCGGCAAGCATCTGGGCGACAAGGTGGAAATCTACGTCAAACGCGAGGACTGCAACTCCGGTCTCGCGTTCGGCGGAAACAAGCTGCGCAAGCTCGAATACATTGTGCCCGACGCGATCGCGTCAGATGCCGATACGCTCGTCACAATCGGTGGCGTGCAGTCCAACCATACGCGCATGGTCGCTGCGGTCGCCGCCAAGATCGGCATGAAATGCCTCCTGGTCCAGGAGAGCTGGGTCCCACATGATGATGCTGTCTACGACCGGGTCGGCAATATCCTGTTGAGCCGCATCATGGGGGCAGAGGTGCGCCTGGTTGACGAGGGCTTTGACATCGGCATCCGCCGCAGCTGGGAAAAGGCACTTTATGAAGTCAAGGCCAGGGGCGGCAGGCCATATGCGATACCTGCCGGCGCCTCTGTCCACAAATACGGCGGCCTGGGCTATGTGGGGTTCGCTGAGGAGGTGCGTGCCCAGGAAGAGCAGCTTGGGTTTGCCTTCGACTATATCGTCGTCTGTACGGTGACTGGTTCAACCCACGGCGGCATGCTCGTCGGGTTCGCCAAGGATGGTCGACAGCGCAACGTGATCGGTATCGATGCCTCCGCCATGCCCGCCAAGACCAAGGCGCAGGTGCTTGGCATCGCCCAAAATACAGCGAAGCTCGTCCACCTCGGAGCGGAAATTGTCGAGGCAGACGTGGTGTTGTTCATGGACTACGCGTACCCGGGTTATGGCGTTCCATCGGAGGAAACCAAAGAGGCAATCCGTTTGTGCGCGCGGCTCGAGGGCATGATTACCGACCCCGTTTACGAGGGCAAATCGATGCAAGGGATGATCGACCTCGTCCAGAGGGGCTTCTTTCCACAGGGATCGAGGGTCCTCTACGCACATCTAGGCGGCGCGCCGGCGATCAACGGGTACGGCTACACCTTTCGCAACGGCTGACGTTCGGCAGTCTGCGATTCCGCGGTCGCGCTCGAACGTGGGTAGGTAGCGTCGTTCGAGCGCTTGGCTGGAGAAGTGGAGGCAGCGACGGGCATCCACTAATTGGTACCATTACGTGCTGTCGGGGCTCAACGCCACGCGGATTGAGCGCATGCCGCCGTTGGCAACCGCGAGGCGAATTTTGACTCCGGGGCAAGAATCCACACGCGGCGGTGGCGGCACGAGGACCAAGCCGGCGAGTTCGCGCTTTCGAACTGGCGCCAAACTGCCACTGCTCGAGGACCGAGGCCAGTCTAATCACAGGCGAGCCGTCCAAGCTCTCAAGAGTGATAGGGCGAAACCCGACAGCGGCAGAAGACATGTCGGGTTCACGACAATCGGCCGCATTTGGGCTCGTGGAGAATTTCAAAGCATTTCCCGCCGCTTACCGGAGCTGAGGGAATTGGCACCTCCGTTGCAGCTTGATGTGCGGCAACACGGTGAGAGCTTCGCTGAAGCAAGCCAGAGGGAGCGATGCCCTCGAGACCGTGTCCGATTTTGACTGGAAAATATTCCGCGACAAAAGAGACGAAAGGTGTGGAATGACTTTGGACACCAAGATGGAACTGCGTATGGGGTCCCCGGCTCCTGCGGTCAAAGTGGAGAACTGGCTGCGTGGCGAGCCCCTCACGAACTTTCGGCCCGGCAAGGTCTACCTCGTTGAGTTTTGGGCGACTTGGTGCGGACCATGTGTCGACGCCATGCCCCATTTGATCGAACTGCAGGAGAAATATGAAGGCAGCGGATTTGAGGCGGTCGGAGTTGCCGCCTGCGAACAGGGTCCTACCGCAGACGAGGCGCGGACCAACGTGGATGCCTGGCTGACCGAGAAGTTCCCGAATCTGAATTATCGTATCGGGTTCGATTACATTGGCGAAATGAACAAGCTCTGGATGGATCCCAGCTCTTCGATTGGGATTCCCACCTCGTTCGTGGTCGACCGCGACGGCCACATCGCTTTTATCGGCCACCCGGCGGAACTCGATGACGTTTTGCCGAAAGTCCTTAACGGCAGCTGGCGCAGCAGCTATGAAGCGAAAGCCGCCGATGCAAAGCGCATCGCGCATAACCAACTTGCAGCGCGCGAAATGTCGCTTACCGGGCCGATATACGCCAAACTTGAGCCGGCGATGCAGGCCGAGGATTGGACGGCGGCGCTCTTGGCCATCGAAGAAGGCCTCGCCTTGATGCCAGACTCTTGTGAGTTCCGGCAGATTCATGCGGATCTTCTGCTTCACAAGCTGCGCGACATCAAGACCGGCATGCCGGTCATGCGAGAATTGGTCGAGGACGCGATCGACAAAACGTCCGACGCGGTGTCGTGGATGGCCTTGGCCCTCAACCAACTCTTCGATCCCACGATGGACAATTCCCATCTTCCGCGCGCGGAGCGCTTTGCGATGGGCAACGAGCTCTCGGAACAGATACTGGCACTCAATCCCCCGAACGGCGATGGCCCGTTTAAATACCTCCGGTACCTCCCGGTAGCTCAGTATTATTACGAGAGCGGCAACAAAGATCGCGCAATCGAGTTGATCGAGGTGGCACTGAAATCGGTGGACCGGCTGGGGCCAATTCCGGACCACACCAAACAGTACTATCTTACCCCATTGCTCGAAGCACTGGCCAACTACACGGGTGAGCCTGCCTGTCACGCGGATCTTTGTGTGGCTCCGCAAAAGAAGGCACCCGAAACTCAAAACGCAGTCACTTCCTGAGCAAGAATCGCGAAGGGACTGACAATTGGAATTGAACACTGGCCAATCCGCCCATCGAGGCTCTCTTCGCAGCAAGTATGTCGATGCAGCAGGGCGGCGGCTTGCGGCAGGTTGGATTTCAATTGCGTTGACCACCGGTCGGATCGCGGCGCAGACGATGTGCGCCGCGAATTCGCGCCGCGGGTCTCGCACTCGTGGACATGTCGAGGTCGGCCACGGGGCACTCTTGGGGTTGGCCCGGCCAAGCCATTCGTCGGCCGGCATCAAGTGACCCGGAGTGGGCATCGGAAAAGGAAATCGTACCTCGAAGACGAAGACTGAAATGACGAACAACGAAATTCCTCCGGTTGGCCCTGCTGTCAACAATGACGACGAGGCCCTTGCTTCCCCGTTCGTCAAATGCCTCCTGCGGCTCATTCGTACTCAGGATTCCTTCGGCTTATGGGAAGGCCATTCGGATGCCGAGCTGCTGGCCGAGTTCATCATCACCAAGCAACAGCAACGTGCGGTATCCTTTGGCGGCGATCCCGATCCTGACGCGCTGTGGAGGCTCGACATGTTTTACACCGCCGTAGCGCTTGCGATCGAGGAGCGCTCCGGCGTGTCGACGTCGCCGACAATAGAAATGAAGCCCCTGCGGGCTTCCAGCGGTTGGTCGTTCTATCCGGACGTCCACCGGTTCGGCTTCGAGACTTTCCGCAAATTGGCTGAGGCCAGTACGAAACTGGCCGACGATGCGACTGCAGCCATTGAAGCGTAGCCCGAGATGGCGCGCATCAAGAAACCATTGTTCCAGGAAGGATCTATGTCAGACCTAGATAAGATGAGGAAAAAAGTCCGAAAGCTCCAGTTGCGTGCAGCTATTGCCAAGATGGCATTGCAGGACCTTGTCGAGGGTCTGCCGGGCAAGTGGGCCGACATACAGGAAGTCGCCGAGAAAACCCAAGCCGTTTATGCCGAGTTGGATGTTGCCAAGAGAGAACTCGCTTCAATGAAGAATTTAGGATGATGCGCACATTCACCACCCGTGACGGCTCCATTTGGATGCCGTCGTACCTGACCTCCATCGATAGCAAGACCTGCATCGGCTGCTGCCGTTGTTTCAAGGTCTGCTCGCGCGATGTCATGCATCTTCACGGCGTCGATGATGCGGGTGAAATCCTCGGCCCCTGCGATGACGAGGACGATGATTTCGACGGCAAGCTCAATCGCATGATCATGGTTGTCGATGATGCCGGCCGCTGCATCGGCTGCGGAGCCTGCGGCCGCGTCTGCCCCAAGAACTGCCAGACGCATGTTGCGGCCGACGAGCTCGCAACATGATCTGGCAAAAACCAGGAGAACGGCGTTGCACTTTATATCTTTTTGTCGGCTCGTGTGGCTGGTCCTGTGCAGCAATGCGTCGACGGTTTACTTCGCTTTGGACTCTCCGAGTGGCAGTCGTCACGACGCCTGGCCTGTTCGCTGCTGCTTCAGGCCTGCTATTTCGGCAGCGTGCTCTTTTTCGCGGACGTCGATGATCTGTAGAACTGTTCATTCGCTCCGCAGAGGGCCGGCGAATCCAATCTCTTCCTAAGCCCGTTGGCCGTAATCGAAAGACACGAGGCCGGCGAGTTCGTGCTCAGCTGCCACTGTGCTAGCAAGGGAACGGAATCCAATCCCGGAGCAGATGGCCAGAGTTGAGCGAAGACTGCGGTCGGAGCTCCTGCGCTTCCGGGTCTCCAAGGGGACGACTTTGCGAACCGAAGGGACTTTGAAGCGTTGAGGTGGCCGGCGTGCGGTAGGTTGGGCCAGCGACAGGGATCCCAGCCGGCCGGGAAGCACCGCCCTCTCAATGTGCGTTGACTTCGCTTCCTTTGGCGAAATGTGGGTAACGGCGAGGGCCGCACTCTTCCCGGGCCGTCGACATTCCCGCCCTTTTGGTGCGTGCGCCGTTAGGCGCGACAATTCGGTGCCCGCGTGTAACTGCGCGCATTCGCCGAAGCTTAGACGTGGTGCATTCCCGCTCGCCCGCTTGGCGGATAGTTCCGGCCGTGCTGGTTTTGCCGGCCGTAACGCCCGCCGCTCGTCGGTAAGGCCTCACTGCCACACGCCTCTCCGGCAACGGCTCGGCGCGTCGCGCAATCCGGTTGGCGCTCAGGCCAGGCCCTTCGCTAGCTCCAACGCCTGCCGTTCGAACAGGCGGCGGTAAATGCCACCATCGAGATTGATCAGCGCGGCATGATCGCCGTCCTCCATGATGCGGCCACGATCGAATACGAGCAGCCGATCGAGCGAGCGGACTGTCGACAGCCGGTGTGCGATGACGAGTGTGGTTCGGCCTACCATCAACCGATCCACCGCTTGTTGAATGAGCACCTCGGATTCCGAATCGAGGCTCGATGTGGCCTCGTCCAGAATAAGGATCGGCGCGTTCGCGAGGAAGGCGCGCGCGATCGCCACGCGCTGGCGCTCGCCGCCGGAGAGCTTCAAACCCCTTTCGCCGACCAATGTCCCATAGCCCTTCGGCAGGGGCGCGATGAATTCGTGGGCACTTGCCAGCCGTGCCGCTTGCTCGATCTCGGCCTGGCTCGCGCCAGGCCGGCCATAGGCGATGTTCTCGGCAAGCGACCTGTGAAACAGGATCGGCTCCTGCTGCACGATCGCGATCTGCGAACGAAGGGACTCTTGGGTCACCTCGGAGACGTCCTGACCGTCTATCAGGATCCGGCCGCCGCTCAGGTCGTAGAGTCTCTGGATCAGCTTCACGAATGTTGTCTTGCCGGAACCGGAGGGTCCAACCAACCCAACCCTTTCGCCAGCTTCAATCGACAGCGAACATTCGCTATAGAGCGGCAGGGGATGGTTGGCGTAGCGGAAGTGGACGTTCTCGAAATCGATACGGCCCTTCGTGATCCGGATCGGCTTGGCCTCTGGACGATCGGCAACATCCACCTTCTGATTGTGGATGGCCACCAGTTCTTCCATATCATTAACCGAGTGCTGCACGTTGCGGACATGCATGCCGGCATCACGCAGATAGCCCTGCAGGACGATGAAGGACGTGAGAACATATGCTATCTCGCCCGGCGTTGCCTATCCATGCGACCACAGAAGCAGGGCATATCCGACCACCGCCACCCTGAGCGCAACCAAAGTTACGCCTTGGGTTGAGCCGATGATCGTTCCGCGCACCCAGCTCCGGCGCGCGCGGTGCCGCCATTTCGTCATGATATTTGCAAGCCGCTCGTCTTCGCGAACCTCTGCGCCGAAGCCCTTGACCACAGCGTTGCAACTGACCGCGTCCGCAAGCGCGCCGCTGAGCCTTGTGTCCCATCGGTTGGCAAGGCTCGCCGCTGGCGCGACATAGCCGAGCGACAGCGAAATCGAAAACGCAAGGTAGACGAGAGAGCCGCAAGCAAAGATCACGCCCATGACCGGCCAGTGCCAGCCGAGCAGCACCGTCGAGCCGATCAAGATGACAAATGACGGGAGCAGCGTGACGAGTATCGTGCTGTTGAGGAGGTCGAGCGCCCACATGCCGCGCGTTATCTTGCGCACTGTCGAGCCGGCGAAGCTGTTTGCATGCCAGTCTGTCGAAAAGCGCTGCACATGATGGAACGCTTCGGTCGCGACATCGGAAATCATTTTCAACACCAAGTCGTTCAGGCCAATTAAGGCGACGTGGCGCATGGCAATGGAACCGAGTGCCAATGCAATCGGTACAGAGAATGCTACAACAGCTGCCGAAGCTGGTGCTGCCGCATTAGCAGCACGAGAAACAGCGTCGATAAGTCGGCCAGAATAGAGCGGCATCAACACGTCAGCCAGCGTGGAGGCGAGCATCGCGGTCATGATGATCGCGAGCCGGGCCGGCTGCCGGCTCCAGTGGCGGACAGTGAAGGCGAGTACTTCGCGACCAGTGGCGCCGCGTCCATGGACGGGTAAACGTTTCATAGTTTCCAAGCGGGCGCATCAACACGCTCGGTCCCAAAGACGACAAAAGACAAAACTGGAATTTCGACCTCCCCCATAACAGCATCAATTTTGGCGGGCAGCTCCTGCCGCCTCACGACGGTGATGTCCAAAAGTCGTGCCAATTGAGCGGGAAGATCCGAAGGACAAATTCAGCAGGTTACCAAGCCTGGAGAAAATCAGCCGCGATCCAGTCGAATACGATTGCTACGGCTGCCCAACTCGGGAGATTGGAAAAGAAGGTCGAGGTATCGATTGAATTTTGAACTTGTTCTTTCTCCACCCGATAAGCGGAGTGGGTGCATCACGTTGCCTCGATCAAATAAGTACAGTTGCAATGCAGCTTTCTCAGGCCCGCGACTTAAGTGCTGATTTCAAAAGGGCGCCGCGAATACTTTCCTGCCCATATTCCGTCAATCGAATGCTCGACTGTCGGATTGTGCGCTCCCCGACACAGTGCTGTTCGGTTCGCCTCCTGGGTACCTTCCCCAGTCGATTGACGACCTGAAGAAGAAGCTTCGCTCGAAAGCTGGCACGACTCTTGAGGGTACTCCAGGTGGCGGAAGGAACTCCGGCTCGAGTCCGTTGACTTCGGATGTTGCGAGGCTGGGTTGGAGCTAACTGTGCACCAATGAGAACGCAATGAAGGAGACATCATGGAACTCCGGCGGATTGCGATGGAGTTAGACCTATTCCTCGAAATGACTGATGATGTCGCTCAATCCGAACAGTTGTTCGAACTGTTGTCTGCGTTTGCGCTGAATTTCGATTGCCCGTGGATTGCCTATGGGCCGCTCGCATCAGAGAGGGCTTTTAAGCCGAACCGAGAGGGTTCTGTGGTGATGTGGAATTATCCTGCTGAATGGCAGGAGCGCTACTCGAGAATGGGCTATGCCAAAATAGACCCCCTCATCAAGAAAGGTCGAAAGGAGGCGGGACCCTTTCGATGGAGCGAGGTGTATACCGATGAAAGCATAACTGAAGATGGACGCCGCGTTCTGGACGAAGCAGCAACATTCGGCTTGAGGTCAGGCGTTACCATCCCATTACATGGCCCCGCTGACAGCTTTAGGTTTATGAGTTTTGCTCAATCCTTAGACTGCGAATTGCTAAATAGAACGATCACCTACCTGCAAATGGCCGCGCTGCGGTTTCATCTGATGGTTACGAAGTTCGACACTACGACTGCGTCGGAACGAGTACATAACCTGTCTCCGAGAGAAATACAGTGCATTGATTGGGTGTCGAAAGGAAAATCGTCATGGGAAATAGGAACTATTTTAGGCAGATCACGAAATACGATAGATTTCCATTTAAAAAATGTAATGCGGAAGTTGGATGCGACCAGCAGAACGGTAGCTGTTGTAAAAGCTTTGAAACTTGGGATTATCGAACCGCCGTAGGTGCGCAGCTAGTTCTCCGCCCGTAGTAGCGCGCGTGATAGCCGAGACGCTCCGGCGTGCGCTCGCTCTTCGAAGCACCCAGCGCCTCGTCCATCTCGGCCTCGAGCACCTCCTGCATCACGGCGCGAATCACCTCGTGCAATCCATCCGGGTTCGAAAGCAAAATGTCGTTGACGCTGCTATGGCGGATTTATCTTCAGGCTTCGTCCTGGTGGCCATGCTGAGTTCGCTTCGCTGAGATTGGGCGGTCATGACAGGGTGGTGTTCAATGTCACCGATTCCTGGAAGAAATTACCATCCGTATTAAGCGACTGACGATGAGTGATGTGTGTCCAAAATCTGACAGCCGTCAGAAAACATGTCGGGTTCAATACAGCGGAGCGTCTTAGCCCTGTCGGGCTTTTCGAAGCCTATCTCGCAGTAACTGCGCGCCAGGCGCACTAGCTCGGCCTTTGCTGGTCGATGTGCGGCAATATAGTGTGAGGGCTGACCCGCATGAGAACACGGAACTCGCTCGATGAAGGATGATCGACGGCATCCAGAAAGCTTCTCTCCGGCGGGTTCGAGGGTGCTGCGCGCGCATCTCGGCGACGGGCCAGCGACCAACGGTTGAGGCTACATCTCCGGAGCGAGTGATGCCTCGAAAGATGCAATGCTGTCTCTGGTCCGACTCGCTGGAAGTTTGTGAAGGGTCGGCCCGGCAAATCGGTGAACCGGGCGGCTTAGGCTGCCAAAAAGGGTAGATGTCTGCGTTGCCTCGGTAGATCAGCAGGCGGTATCAGAAAGCCAAAGGCACACGCACACCATCGTGGCGCTTCGCAGGAAGTAGATGGGAGTAATCACCAGTGATTTTACCGGAACTTCGCTCAGCAAACACAGCCGGCAGGGTTTTGGAGATAACGACGACCACGGGATGCGTCGTAGGATGTTCATATTGTCCCCAGGACAAGTTCGCGGTCCGGCAAAGAAAAGTGTCTCATGCGAGTCATCTGGATCTTGAAGATTTCAAGCGGTGTCTGGCCCGCGTACCGACTTCCGTCGACATTGGTTTTGCGGGATACTCCGAACCTTGGCTCAATCCGGACTGTACCGAAATGGTGGAGCACGCCTTCGCCAAAGGCCATGGCATCAGGATTTTTACGACGCTGGTGGGAATGAACGGGCAGGACCTGCAGCGATTGCAAGCCTTGCGCTTGGGCGTATTCGTGGTCCATGTTTTCGATGACGGCACCTACATGAACAGCCGCCTGGTCGGAGACAAGTATCGCGATCTGGTTCGTCAACTCGTCGACGCGGACATCCCCTTGATCCGATTCGTGGCCTTGGGCGAGCCCCACCCAGATATAGCCGACATTATTCCTACCGAAGCCCTGATAAAAGCGCGGCCGGTGAGCAGTAGGGGTGGAAGCGTCGACCCTAAGATCGTTGCACCACGTCAGCCAGTGGTCGGAGCCCTAACCTGCGTGGACGCACGACAGTATCGGAATGTTCTTCTTCCAAACGGCGACGTTACCCTGTGCTCTATGGATTTTGAACGGCGTCACGTATTGGGCAACCTTCTATATGAGGGTTACTCCGCTCTGTTTGAAAAGCCAGTTTTTCGCGAAATCGTCGACCGCATGAATGGAGCAGATGGTTTTCTGCTTTGCAGGATGTGTGAATTCGCCGACCCAAACGACCGGACCTGAGTGCATGCCGGCCGAGAGGGCGTGCCTGGCAGTGCGGATGGCCCCACGACAGATGCACCTGCCCGCGACGCGATCGTGTTTTCACGTTACGCCAGTATGTTCCTGTAGGCGCGGCAGTGGGCCTCGAGCATTTCGGAGACGAGCTCATCGAAAGGTCTTCGCCTTCCAACCGAGCTTGTCGGCCTGCCTAGCTTGAGGTAACGCCGATCACAGGTCAACCATCGGTCGGATGGAAACAGTGTTAGTCGATCCCGATCAGAGCTTGATTGCTTACTCACGGCTCACCTCGTCAACGCCTTCACCCTCCCGGACGATCTCCTTTTCGACTGGCCTGAAGGCAGCAGCCCCAGCTGCGGCCGGGGATGGTTGCCGTCGCGGTAGTGGACGTTCTCGAAACCGATGCGGCCCTTCGCCAACGCGTCTCCCGGTTGCTTCCGCCTGGCCTACGAACGGGCTTTCCGTCAAGGGGGTCCACGGCGGCCCCGCCCTCTTGATCCGGCGGCTCGGGCCAGTCATCGCGCAAGAGATCGGAATCCGCATTCTTCTCAAGAGAGCGTGGCTTTCGCTGTGTCATCGGTCATCAATTGAATCAGGTTGGTGTCCGCAGCCCGAGGTTGAACGGCGAATATTGATGACCGCCGCGAAGCCGCTCGCTCGCTACGGCGCTATTGAGGAGCGCGCTCGCGAGCGGCTTCGCTACCGCCGAGCGACACAACCTCTGGCGACGCGACCCTGCTGATCTCCTTGGACTCATTCATTTGTGCGGAGGCGCTATGGGCAGCGATGGGTGGGTACGTCAACTACCTGATGCCATAGTATCGGTGCTTTCGCGGAAGGTTTAGAAGCCATCTTGTTGCAGCACATTCCCCGAAAACATCCGAATGGAGGGCAACGCAACCAACAATATTCAATGAGGATCCCGGCACCACCAGACCAAACCCAGACCAAACAAAGCTGCCTCCGGCATTCTGCTTCAATGTTAAACGACGAACATATGCCGCAAACCACTAGCCATTAAACAGCTCTCTTCTTCGACGACTATGTGCAGAGGACTTAATATGGACACCGACGCTTTCACGGCTCATGAATCTAGCGTTCGTCGTTATTGCCGGGCGTTCCCCACCGTCTTTACGAAGGCCCTTGGGGCGACGATCTGGGACGAGACGGGTAAGCCCTTTATCGATTTCCTGGTGGGTTCCGGCGCACTCAACTACGGGCACAACAATCCGGCTATTATGGCGCCAGCGATTGAATATCTCGTCGGTGAGAACATTCTTCTGTCGCTTGATATGCATACGGCGGCAAAGCGTGACTTCATTGAAGGGTTCGTCGATTGGATCCTGAAACCCAGAGGCCTTTCATACAAGATTCAGTTTCCTGGGCCGACCGGCACGAACGCCAACGAAGCGGCTCTGGCGCTGGCGCGAAAATACACCGGCCGCTCGAGCGTCATGGCCTTTACGAATGCGTTCCACGGCATGTCGCTCGGCTCTCTGGCGGTGTCGGGCTCGGCCTCAACCAGGGAACTGGGAGGCGTTGCTCGCCACGATGTGATCCGTGTTCCCTATGACGGCTATCCGAGCCAAGCTTTCGATTCCGCCAGTTACATCGACCACGTTTTGAGCGACCCGGGGAGCGGCATAGAAAAGCCTGCCGCAATTATACTTGAGACCATCCAGGCGGAAGGCGGCATGAACGCCGCATCTGCAGCTTGGCTCACGGAAATTCAGCGCATTTGCCGTACGCACGGCATTGTTTTTATCGTCGACGATATTCAGGCGGGTGCGGGCCGAACTGGCGATTTCTTCTCATTCGAGTCCGCGAAAATCGAACCGGATATTGTGTGTCTTTCCAAGTCACTAAGCGGTTCAGGTAGTCCGCTATCCATCGTTCTGATTCGACCCGACTTGGACATATGGAAGCCCGGAGAACATAGCGGGACCTTCAGAGGCAACAATTTCGCCTTCGTGACGGCAGGAGCCATGTGCAAGATGTGGTCGGATAGGAAATTTACTGCAGGTGTCGAGCGGACAGCCGTCAGGCTGCAAACGCACCTCGATCGCCTGGTTGCGAAATTTCCAAGATACATCGAACAGAAGCGCGGCCGCGGTCTGATGGCCGGCCTGAAATGCCGTTCACCGGCAGTTGTCGGCCGCGTGCACGATGTCGCATTCGAAAATGGCCTTCTTATCGAATCCTCGGGGCCAAATCGCGACGTTATCAAAGTCCTCCCACCGATAACCATCACCGATGCCGAACTCGATCGTGGCATCACCATCCTTGAACACGCACTACAGGAGCAAGACAATGTCTAGTCAGATATCTCAAGTGCCAGCCATCTCGCCGGTTTCGATCAGAGAACGGATCGGCTCGATCAACACAGCGGATATCATCTCGGTCCTGAAAGGTGAGCTTACCGCTCTGCACATCAAGCAAGCTTTCAGCACCGAAGTAGCCGAGGAGATCACCACGAATTTTATTGGAAGCTCCGGTCTCAGAGAGCGTAGAGATGGTGTGCCCGGACAATATGTCGGCGCATCTCACTACAGGAAGGATGCAGCCACATATTTCGCAGACGCCGAAAACGCGCGGCCGTACGTCGATGCCCTTTTTGAGAATTTGGTTGACCCGGTCCGAGCAATATTCGGCGCGTTGAAGCGAGAGCTTCACAACCAGGGCATCGAATTGCGGCTAGCCCGTTCGGAACGCGGTCAGGCCAACGTCTGTCGCGCTCTCAGTTGGTCAGGCAGTGGCACGTTTTCCTTGGATCCCCACGACGATGTCGCTCAAGTCTTACGTGCTGGCGATGATTACGAGCTTTCTGCGGTGGCGCACAATACGGTCGCAGCGCTCAACCTCTATCCTAGCATGTCCGAGCACGGGGGCAATCTGAGGCTCTGGAGCCATAAGCCGACAGTTGCGGACCGAAAGTCGCAGGGTGTGGAGACCACTGGATATCCCTATTCGGCAGCCTATCTTGAGGCCGTCCCGTGCCGCGAGTTCCAGCTCAAGGCCGGGGATATCGCCCTAATCGATGGCGGCTTCGTTCACGGGGTTACCGGTCAATCAGGCGACGGAAAGCGTCGCCTGGTGCTGAATTGCTTTTTCGGATTTGCCCGGCCTGACCTTGTTCTCTGGTGGACGTGACGTTGGATCTCGCAGTGACTGACCGGCTTTCACCAGCAGTGAAGTGAGGGTGTGCCAGCTCAATGGCCCGTAAAGCCTTTGCGGTACGTCCTCCCAAGCCGAGACTCCAGAGAGTCCTATTCGTCGGTTAGGAACTTCTCGGAGACCCTGACCTGCGACTAAGCGGTTCGGGGTCGTCGCGCGTCGCGGCGTTGCCGGTGTCGGTACGCTGATCACCCTTGCCAAGACGAGAGCAGTAAATGCGTTCAGCCGCTTGTCCCTAAGCTCTTAAATCGCTCAACACGACCTATGGTACCGCAACAGATGCTTCAACTAAGTTCACAGAATCATTACGAACGAAGGTACCTGTCGATGATAAAAACGTTGCAGAAAGTCTGAGGCCAGGCACGGACAAAGGCTCATGTCCGTTCACGCTCACATGCCACCCAGCACGCTACGGAGGTCTACATCAATGATTAGAAGAACGCTCATCTTGCTCGAAGGTAATATACAGTATTCAACGGGCAATGGCCTGCTATACGTTCAAGCGGCCCAGCGTCTTGGTCTTCATCCAATTGCCCTCTCAGCTGATCCAGCTCAGTACGACTATTTTGCGGCGGGATGTGAGGCAATCTCTGTCGATACAAGCAATCACGATGCGTTGATCCACGAATGTTCCCGGCTAGGTGAGAGCTATGATATTGCTGGCATTACCTCCGTCAACGAGTCGGTCTATTCGACAGTTGGCACGCTCTGCCGGCACTTCGATCTACCGGGACCGAACCCCGCATCAATTGAACAATGCTGCGATAAATTCACTCAACGTCAGCTCCTGGAGAAAGCCAGAGTTCCAATACCTGCTTATCGCTTGGTGGAAAATGCGACGGATGCAGAACGCGCTGCCTCGGAGGTCGGCTTGCCGGTAGTTCTTAAACCGGCAGTGGGCATCGGCAGCAGCGGTGTCCGTTTGTGCCGCAACCTTGAAGAGGTAGTCGAGCATACGACCTATCTGTTGGGCGGCAAGCATAGATGGCGATCTTCGCCAAGGATTCTGATAGAAGAATTCGCACAAGGCTCTCATTATTACGCGAAAATAATGGGAAATGAGGTATTGGCGATTGGCGCCGCAAGCTTCGGTCCTGCACCGCATTTTGTTTATAGTGAGGTCACCTTCCCGGCCCCGCTGGCGGATCATGAGCACGAGCGTATTGTCGATATTTCGCTAGCGTCTCTGCGAGCTCTCGAGCTTGGCTGGGGGCCAACGGGCATTGAATTCCGTTGGACGAAACGTGGCCCAGTGGTCATTGAAGTCAATCCGCGGGCTGGTGGCTTCCCCGATCCTCAACTGGTCCAACTGGCTTATGGGATTGATCTTGTCACCGAGCACCTCAAGCTGGTTATCGGCGAGGAATCGAATTTGGGGAGAACTCGTTCGCATGCTGCGGCCGCGCGGATACTTCTTCCTGAATGCGATGGCATGCTCGATTGGATCGGTGGCGTTAGCCGGGCGGCCGCTGTACCGGGTGTCAAGGAGGTCAAATTGTACGTTAAACCCAAGACGCCGATTACCAGGGTGGGAGATTACCGAGATTGGTTGGGGCATGTCATCGCCAGTTCATCCAACCCCACTCAGACCGAGGCCATACTTCGACATGCCGTCGACTTGATCGGTTGGACGATTACACCATTTCCGAATCCCGCCGAATAGGAAAAAGCTGCAAGCCCTTGCTGGCCGCACCATCGCTGATGTTAACTCGGCTTGGTGATAGGGCTCGCCGCGAGCTCCTGGCCCCAAGCTGCGGCTGCTAAACTTCGCTCCAGACGTGGTCCGTAGGCTTTCGGGGCTGAATAGGTCAGGAGATGAACTGCAAGCACGGCCGACCACTAGCGCTCGTCGGCCTATTGGTACAAACTGACGCCGTCGTTTAGGGCTTGCCCGGTTATCGGTTCGCGTTTTCGCGAGTGGAGGACGAAACGATGGGTGCAACTGCCATGCGAGCCTGGTGAGAGTTTCCACGTCATACGAATTGGCCGTAAGACCGTATGTCCGCTTCTGCCGGTGAGGTGGCTCGCCCTGCACTGCGCGTCCGAGCTTGCTCGGGCGGGCCGAGCCGATCCTCATCACAGGAGCGAGCCGTGGCAGATTGTAGGGAAGCAGTTTTGAATCGATGTTGCGAGGCAGAGGAATGCCGTCGCGATTGCGGGAGCCGGTCGGGAAAGGAGAGGTTTGCTTCTTCGGCGAGGTCGACCATCGGATACAGCATGCGCCGCGTTATCCAACGGATCGCTGCCAAGTTCGATCGGATCCACCTCTGCTATAGGCTGGCCCAACTGGCTATGGCCTCTTTCGGCTGATCCGTTCCCTCGGCCATGAATGCACCGTAGTCGCGCCGTCGCTGAATCCAAGGAAGCCTGGCAATCGGGTGAAGACGAACCGCCGGGATGGTCTTTCACTGGCAAGGCCGCTGCGCGCCGGCGGGCTGACGGAGGTATGGTTCCCGATGAAGACCACGAAGCCGCGCGATCTCGTTCGCGCCCGGCCGGCCGCGGTCGAGACGCTGCGGGTCCATCGCCAGCAGGTGGGCGCATTCATGCTCAAGCACGGCCGTAGCTATCCGCGCACGAAGAACTGGATCATGCGCTACCTGCGTTGGTTGCAGGAGCAGCGGTTCGATTATCCTGTACATCAGATCGCACTCCAGGAGATGGTCGAGGCGGTGCGCGTCTCGAAAGAGCGGGTCGGGCGGCTGGAGCGTGTGATCGAAGAGTTCGTCCCGGCCTGGTCGCTGGCACCGATCGTGTGGGCGCTTCAGACATTGCGTGGGGTAGACCTGATTGTCGCCGTGACGTACGTCACCGAAGTCGGCGACGCCAGCCGGTTCGAAAGCCCACGCCAGCTCATGGGATATCTCGGCCTCGTTCGCGGCGAGTGCTCGCCGCGACGGCGCACATCTCGCGCATGGGCGGAGGCGGGACCACGGCAGGGGAACGCCCGTCAGACACTTTGTGGCCGGCGAACCGCCGACGCCCGCAGTAAGATAGGAACAACCCCGGACGCATAATCGGGAATGCGGTAGCCAACCCGCGCATCAGAGCTTGATCACCGACGTCCTTCAGTTCCGCCTCCACCCATCCGCGATCATCAGAATGAGCAGCCGTTCCTCGGATCGGGCGACCTCCTGCGTTCCAAACCTTGACAGCGGACATCAGAGCGGTGTTTCCGGACCACCTTGGAGAGTGGTGTCGGTCTGTGAGGTTGCCGACCCTGCATTGGGATCGGAGATCGCCTTGTGTCTGGAATTGACCTCACGCCTGCCCGGAGCGGCAGCCTCGACATTTCGAGGCATCAACGGTGCTGACGCTCGGCGTCATTGGTGGGTGGATGACAAAGGCGCGGATCATAGCGGAACCGCTGCAGCCAAACGCAGTCACTTCCGAGGTCGCCCGCCGGTATGGTCTGAGGCCGCAGCAGGTTTTCCCTGGCGCCACGAAGCGTTCAAACAGGCCGCTTCGGTGAAGCAAGATCCTCCTCCGTTTGTGCCGGCGGCTTTGTGGCGGCATATCTGTAGCCAAGGGTCCAGCGAAGCAGCGGAAACGGCAAGCCGCACGTAAGCGCCAAGCTGACCCCATCTGGCGCGGTTTGAGGTGATGAGCGAGAGATAGTGACACTGAAGGAGCCGAGGAGCTTGCAGTGTCAATTTCTATGTCTGCGCCTATGCCTGATGATAGGAGCTTCCATGTCCTTGAGGCGGTTGCGAACCGGCTGGACGCAAGTCCGCAGCGTCCGCGGCGGCGCTGGTCGGCGGAAGCGAAGGCACGGCTGGTTGAAGAGTCCCTGAAGCCAGGGGCGAACGTGTCGGCGATCGCGCGCCAGGCCCGACTGGCGAGCTCGCAGCTGTTCGGCTGGCGGCGCAAGGCGATCAAGAGCGGTGCGGTCAGGCGGCAGCGAGATGCGGCTCGGCTCGGCTTTGTCGAGGTTACGCCGACAGCGTCTGCGTCGGTGGAGATCGAGCTGGGTGGCGTGGTCATTCGCGCCGGTGCCGATATCAAGCAGCTGGTGCGGATCATCCGGGCGGTTCGCCAGGCATGATCCCGGCCGGCGTGAAGGTGTTGGTCGCCAGTCATCCCGTCGATTTTAGAAAAGGTCCCGACGGCCTTCTGGCACTGGTGCGCGATGCCGGCTCGGATCCGTTCAACGGCGCGCTTTATGTCTTCCGCGCCAAAAGAGCGGACAGGATCAAGATCGTCTGGTGGGACGGCAGCGGCGTGTGTCTTTATGGCAGCCGCTCCGAAAGGTTGCGGACCGGTGCGCTGAGCGAGGAGCAGTATGCGCTGGTCTTCGACGAGATCGAAACCGGCGTGGCGGCCATCGAAGCGCAGATGGAGAAGTCTGCGGGCGGCTCGAAAGCGAAGCGCGCGCCGCGTCCTCGCAAAAGCTTTGCGGCCCATCTCGAACGGGTCGAGGTGGTTATCGAGCCCGAAACGCCTGCTGGCTGCGAAGCGCTGGAAAAGATCCTGATCGGCGAGGACGTCTCCGAACGGCTCGATGTCACCCCGGCGAAGTTCCGGGTGATCGTCACGCGTCGCCCCAAATATGCCTACAAGGGCTGGGACGGCGTTATCCAGGCAGCCGCACCCGCCCGCATCGTCGAAAGCGGCATTCCGACCGAAGCGCTGCTGGCGCAGATCGCGGTGTCGAAATACGCCGATGGCCTGCCGCTCTACCGCCAGGAAGCGATCTATGCTCGCGATCAGGTCGAGATCGACCGGTCACAGATGGCGCAGTGGATGGGCAAGGTCGGCTTCGAGCTCGAGCCGCTCGCCGATTACGCACTGACCCGCATCAAGCAGGGTGAGCGGGTGTTTGCAGATGAGACCACCCTGCCAACGCTGGCCCCAGGATCGGGCAAGGCCAAGACGGCCTACCTCTGGACCTATCTCCGTGATGATCGGCCGTTCGGTGGCAGCGGACCGCCCATCGTCGCCCACCGCTTCGAAGACAGCCGTGCCGGCGAATGTGTCGCCCGCCATCTGGACGGCTATCGCGGCATCCTGCAGGTCGACGGATACGCCGCCTATAACCGGCTGGCCCGATCGGATCGGGGCAATGATGGCGTGACGCTGGCGGCGTGCTGGTCGCACGTGCGGCGCAAGTTCTACGAACTGCATGCCGCAGGCTCCTCCGTTATCGCCTCGCAGACGGTGGCGCAGATGGCCCCGCTGTGGGCCGCCGAGGCGGCCGTGCGCGGCCAGGACCCGGCAGTACGGATAGCTGCGCGTCAGGAGAAATCCGCCGCCGTCGTTGCCGCTCTCTTTGCGCTGTGGGAAAAGGAGCTGCCGAAACTGTCGGGCAAATCGAAGCCCGCTGAGGCGATCCGCTATGCGCTCGGCCGACATGCCGCGCTCGAGTGCTTCCTCGCCGACGGCCGCATCGAAATCGACTCCAACACCGTCGAGCGTGCTATCAGGCCGCAGACAATTACTCGAAAGAACAGCCTCTTCGCTGGCAGCGACGGCGGCGGACGGACATGGGCGACCATCGCCACGCTGCTGACCACCGCCAAGATGAACCAGGTTGATCCGCACGCCTGGCTCACCCAGACCCTCGAGCGTATCGCCAATGGCTGGCCAAACAGCATATCGAGGCGCTTATGCCTTGGAACTACCAGCGCTGAACGGCATCAGCTACCCGCTTACAGCCGCACGAGATGCCGGCCTGATTGAGCTTGAGAACGACGGCGTCGCGATGCGCGTGACGGTACATACAGTTGACCCGATGCCTCGCCCTCGCGCCTGAGCAGGGTAAACAGCCGCCGGTAGCCGAAGCGTTGCGCTCGTTCGCGAGGTTAAGGCCTGTTGAGATTTAGGTTCCAATTCGGGCTTAGGCTTTGATGGAACGATTTGTGCTGACTGACGCAATGGACGAAGATGAAATCACATTCTGGGTAGCCAATCGACCCTGGTCGAAGCGGCAGCGACAGCCGCCGCTTTGTCGAGGCCGTGCTTTGGATCGTACGCATAGGAAGCCTGCGGCGTGACCTTCCAGCCTTTTTCGGAAGTTGCAACACCGTCTTCTATCGCGATTGGGTCAAAGCCGATGTTTTCGTTCGGCCTTTCGAGGCCCGTTCGGACCAGCCGGACTGGAGTTCGCCATGGTTCACGCAACCATCGTCAAGGTCCACCAGGACGCAAAGGCGCACTCAAAGCCAGGCCATAGGCCGCTCCAAGGGCGGTATGAAACCAAGATGCTGTGCGCTCACCGATGCGCTCGGCAATCTCATGCGCTTCGTTCTCCTGCCGGGGCATCGCTTCGATACGGTGGGCGTCGCGCCGCTCATCGATCGTCTCGCCTTCGGCGGGCTGATCGTCGACATGGCCTTTGCTGCAACACCATCATCGCCGATCTGAACGAGCGCGGCGCCAAGATCGTCATCGCAGCATCTGAGGCGCGCCTTGCCACTGCCTCTCGATCTCGAACTCTACAAATCGCGTCATCTCTTCGAAAACTTCTTCTGCAAACTCAAGGAGTTCAAGCGTATCGCCATGCGAGCTGACAAAACCGACCAGAGCTTCAAGGCAATCTTCAATCTCGCAGCCGCCGTCATACGATGAATCTCAACAGGCCTTAAATTTAGTCTACATCGCATGGCGTAGCGCGTCTTGGCGGCAGTACAGGTCCTGCTGCTGTAGGAGCCGCGGCGACCGACTACTTGCGCCTCCTCGCTCTCACTACTTTTTGCTGATGTGGACTAGGATTGTCAGCAAAGCCGAGAAAGTAGACGCGCCCCTCAAGGTGCGAAAACTGGTGGTCGCAAAGTTTTTTACTGAACGTTCTTTACTGGTCGAATGCTCTCGCAGGCCCCCGCACTTTGAAGCCCCTGTTCCGCGAGGACCCGGATCAATCATGGAATTGGCAGCGGAGGACGACGAGCGAGAAATGTGGCGCGCTTTCAGCTGATACCATGCTCAGCTGCACCATACATGCGCCGGTAGCGGGCTTTGCCGCAGGCCAGAATGGGCACGATGGTGAAACGGCCATGCAGACGGCGGCAGCACGTACGTATCCTCCTCCGGTCACCGTGGGGGTTCGGTGTCTTCGCTGTTCCTTCTAACGGACTTCCACCGTCTGCTACTCCTATCGGCCTCCCTGCGCACCAACCCGTTGTCTTGGTCGAAGACCGTTCTCTAGTTTCGAAGACAGGCAGCAGTCACCCATCTGGAACCTAGATGGTGCGATATAGATTCTATGTTTGCAAACTCCTAACGGCCGGGCAATTAAGTGCGTAGAAGAGCAAAAGCGAACTGCCTCGTATCACATAAGTGGATGACGCCCACCAGAGCTTGAAGGGAGGACACAGTGAAAGAGTGGTCACTTAATCGGCGCGCGGTTGTGAAGGCGCTACTGCTGGGATCGGCGGCCCCTTGGGTCATGAACTCACGGGCATTCGCCTCGTCGTGCGACGATCACATCGTGCGCCTCGCCGGAATCTACGCTCCCGACACGATGAACCCCTTTGCCACATGGAGTTCGTTCAGACCGTTCGTCTACACCTACGACTTTTTAGTCAACGTGGACGCGCAACGCCACCCCGACCGAAAGGGATTTGCCAAAGAGTGGTTTGTTGCGGATGACAACCTCACATGGACCTTCAAGATCTGGCCTGGCATGAAGTGGTCGGACGGCCAGCCTGCCACGGCGAGAGATGCCGCGTTCACCTACAACTACCTGCTCGGCTCCATAGGCAAGCCCGACGAACTGAACGTCGGTCAAAGCAGCACAGAAGGCATGCAGGACGTCGAGTCGGTCAAGGCCCTCGACGACGAAACTCTGCAAATCGTGACGAAGGTCCCCACTCGCTGGCCGATTGACAATTATGTTGTGATGGTTCCCGAGCACATCTGGAAGGACATCAGCTACGCCGATGCGCGCGGCACCTTCCGCAACGATCCGCCGCTGGTGGGCACGGGACCAATGATTGTCGCGGAGTTTCAGCAGGGCCAGTTTATACGCTTCACGCCGAATCCCAACTTTCGCAAAGGGCGGCCGGCGACGGCCGGCATGATTCTCTACCTCTTTAATACGGCCGATCCCATCGCTCAAGGTCTTAAGAGTGGTAGTCTCGATTATGGCCTCAGCCTGACAGCCGCCCAGTGGGCTGACCTCTCGAAAGATTCCGGCATTGTGGTCGGTCAACAGCGCATTGAGCAGCGGAATTACCTGGCCTTCAACACCGCGTCCGGGCAGGGGACAGGCCGCACAAAGGCGCTTCAGGATCCGGCGTTTCGCGATGCGATCGGCTATGCCATCGACCAGAAGGTCATCATCGACCGAGCCATGCGCGGCCACGCTGATCCTGGTGTGGGCATTGTGATGCCGGCGGCCGCCGACTACTACTCGGACCTGAGCGACATCAGGCGCCATTTCGATCTCACCGAGGCGGGCCGCCGGCTCGATGCCGCCGGCTATCGAGACACGAACGGCGACGGCGTCCGGGAGGATAAGCAGGGAAACAGCTTCCAGCTCGATCTGATTACCGGGACGGCGTCTGGTACTCTCGAAATGCCGATCGCGGCCGTGCAGCTTATCGCTGGCTGGTTGGGTCAAATCGGCATCCCCGTATCGGTGACCCAGCTTGATTCCGGCGCGCTCATCGCCCGCACAGCATCGCCGGCGAAAGGCGGCGGAGGCTGGGATCTCCTTGTTGCCGGAACCTGGCTCTCCCCCATGCCTCACGACTTGCTCGGCCTTGGCAGCAGCAAGCAAATCGGGTCGGGTAACACCTCTTACTGGACAAATGACAAGTTCGACGGGCTCCTGTCGGAAGCCGACCGCACTGTCGACCCAAATAAAAGCAAGGAACTGGTCGATCAGGCGACGCGCTTGATTTACACCGAAGCCCCCTACATCATGCTGTGCTATCCCTTTTTTCTCGAGGCCTACCGCAAGGATTGCTTCGAAGGTTGGGGGACGCAGGACGCTATTTCGGCTTGGGGTTCCTTTCCGCTAGATCGCCTGCGGTCGATATAAGTTGCTTTCCGTGGACAAGGAGGCCGGATGAGTCAACACATCGGTCGCATTCTTTTCAGGGCGTTCGTGACGCTTCTGATGGTGACGACGCTGAATTTCATCCTGTTCAGGGTCATTCCAGGGGATCCGTCAGCACTTCTGCTTAGTGGGGCGCGCATCAGCGTGACCCCAGAGCAGATCGAGGCGCAACGTCAAAGCTGGGGCCTCGACCGGCCGCTATTCCCGGATCAGGTGGTCGACTACCTGTCGGCAACCCTCCGGGGTGATTTTGGCTACAGCTTCAAGTTCAGGGGCAGGCATGTCGTTGATCTGATCCTGGAGCGGCTGCCCGCCACCATTGCTTTGGTCGGTTTGGCCCAGCTCATCGCCATTGTTTGCGGGGTCATGCTTGGCCTTTATGCAGGTTGGCGCAGAGGAGGAGCCGTCGACCATGTCGCCACTGGAGCCTCTCTGGCGCTTTATTCGACGCCCTCGTTCTGGGTCGCCATGATTCTAGTGGTCATCTTCAGTACGGCATTGGGCTGGCTTCCCGGCTACGGTGCATACTCTCCCGGAGCGAATTCTTTGCTCGATTACTTGCGGCATCTCGCGCTTCCGGTCACTGCGGTGGCTCTCGGGCTAATCGGTCAATACGTTGTGGTCGCACGTGCGGCAATGAGCGACGTGGTCAGCGAGGATTACATGGTGACCGCTCGAGCGAAGGGACTCACGAATGGTCAGATGCTGATGCGTCACGCATTTCGCAACGCAATGCTGCCGGTCGTGACCTTGATCACCCTCAATCTGGGTTATGTGGTGGCGGGTGCCATCACCGTCGAAGCCGTCTTCGCCTGGCCGGGGGTCGGCGGCCTGACTGTGGAAGCGCTCAATGCACGGGACTACCCTGTCCTTCAAGGGATATTCCTGTTGCTTGGTGCGTCGATTGTTGTCGCGAATCTCATGGCCGATCTTGCTTACGGCCTTCTTGATCCACGAGTTCGGTAATGAGTGAAAGTAGTGTTCCATACTCTACGCACAGACGAGTGCAAGCATTCAAAGGCTTTCTGCGCCAATTTCTAGGTCATGGCGGCGCTCAGCTGGGCTTCGTATGTTTGGTCTGCTTTCTTGTGCTGGCAGCGGTGCCCAATATTCTGGTGGGACCGCTCCAGACTGCGGTCAATGCAACTGGGGATTTCCTCGTTCCGCCCTCGGGCCAGCATCTGCTGGGGACGGACGAGGTGGGGAGAGACGTGCTCAATCTGGTCGTCCATGGTGCCCGCATATCGCTGACAATCGCGCTCCTGGCTACGGTGATCAGTCTCATTGTCGGCGCGACGGTTGGGATGACCGCGGGCTACTTCGGCCACTGGGCCGACGTCTGGCTGATGCGCTTGACGGATTTCTTTTTCGTCGTGCCTTCCTTCGTCCTGGCGTTGGTGATCACACCCGTGGTGCTCGAGGTGATGGGTCGGGGCCGAGATATCCTCGGCTTCCGTCCTTCTATTTTTGTGATCATTGTCGTCATTGGACTGACGAGCTGGGCCTTCGTCGCGCGAATCGTTCGCAGCCAGACGCTGTCGCTCAAAGAGCGAACATTCGTCGATCGCGCGCGCGTTGCGGGAACCAGCAATCTGAGCATTATGCTAAAGCACATCCTCCCTAATCTCGTGCCGCAGATCGCGGCAAACGGTGCTCTGGTCGTCGCCGGCGCAATTTATGTCGAGACCTCGCTCTCGTTCCTCGGGCTTGGCGATCCGTTGCAGCCTTCATGGGGCACTTTGCTTGCGCTCGCTCAACGCGCCGGTGCAGCCAGTGCTGGAGCTTGGTGGTACCTTGGCGCCCCCGGGATATGCGTGCTCATGGTTTCGCTTAGCTTCGTCCTGATCGGCAATGCCCTTGACGATACGTTCAATCCGCGGCGGCGGGTAATTCCATGACGGACTTTTCCAAGGACAACGCACCGTTGCTAGAGGTCGACCGGCTTTCTGTCGACTATAGTCTCAAGGCTGTTTCAGCGCGTGCGATCGAGAATGTAAGCTTCGGGCTCCGGGCTGGCGAGGCGGTTGCCCTCGTCGGTGAGTCGGGCAGTGGGAAGACCACGACCGCTATGGCGATTGCTGGTCTGCTGTCGGCTAACGCTCTAGTCAGCGGCGGCGAGGTACGTTATCGCGGAGAGCGACTGCCGATCGATGACGATGCCGCCATGCGACCGCATCGCTGGAGCGAGACGTCCGTCGTCTTCCAAGGTGCAATGAATGCACTCAATCCCGTTCACCGCATCATCAAGCAGATCGCTGAGCCGTGTAGGCTGAAGCTCCGTATGTCGCGTGGCGAGGCGACCGCCCGGGCAAGGGAGCTACTCGAGCTGGTCGGTATTCCGGCGGATCGCGGCACCGCTTATCCGCACGAACTGTCGGGCGGCATGCGTCAAAGGGTGATGATCGCCATGGCGCTCGCATGTCGCCCCTCGATCGTCATCGGAGATGAGCCGACCACGGCGCTCGACGTCATTACCCAGGCTCAGATCCTCAAACTGCTGGGTGACTTGCGATCGCGGCTTAACCTTGCCCTCATTTTGATCACCCACGATCTTTCTGTTGTGGCTGAGGCTTGTGATCGGGTGATGATCATGTATTCCGGCCGCATCGTCGAGGATGGAACTGTCGGCGAGATTTTTGCCAAGCCCAAGCACCCCTACACCAAACTCCTGATCGACTCGATTCCGAACCCGGCGAAGGGCAAAAGGATGATCCGGCCTATCCCCGGGGATCCCCCCAATCTGGTGAGTCGACCGTCAGGTTGCGCTTTCCATCCGCGTTGCCCGTCGGCCATGGCGGTTTGCACGACCGAGGTCCCCAGCCTCGATCCCTTGGGGTGTGGACGAGTCGCCTGTCACCTTCACCAGTCCTTGACGCAAGAAGACAAGATCGCAGCTCATGCCTGATACCGGCGACATCCTACGTTTGGAGAACCTGGAAGTTCATTTTCCTATCCAGGGCGGATTGTTCGACCGTGTCCTGGGGCGACCTGCCGGCGTCGTGCGCGCGGTGGACGGGATCGACCTGACCATCGGCCATGGTGAGATCGTCGCCCTGGTCGGGGAATCGGGAAGCGGCAAAACGACTGTGGGCCGAGTCATCACCAAACTTGCCCAGCCAACAGCCGGCAGGCTGTTGTTCGAGGGTGCCGACATGACGTCGGTGCGAGGCTTGTCGGCCCTGCGCCCTTACCGGCATCACGTGCAGATGATCTTCCAGGACGCCTATCAGGCGCTCAATTCGCGACACACCGTGTTCGATATCGTGGCGGAGCCGCTGCGGTCACTGCGGCTGGTCGAGAACGACGCCCAACTTACAGAGCGGGTCAGCGAAGCGCTTGCGGCCGCCGGGCTCAATCCTCCCGGTGATTTCTTCGCCCGCTTCCCACACGAGCTGTCTGGCGGGCAGCGCCAGCGGGTCGTGATTGCCGGTGCGCTTGCAGTCAGGCCGGAGCTCATAGTTGCCGACGAGCCTGTCTCAATGCTCGATGTCTCGATACGCGCACAGATTCTTCAGGTCCTGGTTGACCTGCGCGACAAGCACAATATGGCGCTGCTATTCATTACCCACGACTTGCCGCTCGCCTGGTTGATCGCCGACAGAATTGCGGTCTTGTATCTTGGCAAATTGGTTGAGATCGGTAGCGCCGACGAGATCACATTCAACCCCCGTCATCCATATACCGTTGCGCTACGCGACGCCACGCCCCAGATTCACACCGACGCAGATCGCAGTAAGCTGCCCGCCCTGCAAGGCGAGGTTCCAAGCGCCGCACGCGTTCCGAAGGGCTGCCGTTTCCATCCACGTTGCCCGCTGGCCTTCGACCGCTGCCGGCAAGACGAACCACCAGCCATCGAAGTGGGGCCGCAGCACTTGTCCGCATGCTGGCTGGCGAATTGAGACTCCGGTACCGCGACTGCTGGGCTAGGAAACTCGCGCTGAACCGGTTCCTCAAAGGACCACAAAGATAGTGATTTGGCGAGTATCGCGAAGCTGTCTTGAAAGGCCGACGGTCGACCGGGCCAGAACCTTAGTGCAAACCCAGACGGCGCGCTTTCGTAGTTTTTCGCTCGATGCCGCCAACTCGTGGACCGCTTGCAGGGCACCGCAGCAGTTAAAGACGGGTGGGATCCGGTTCAGAAAGGAAGGCTAAACCATGATCAGACACGAGGCGGCCCCGGCCTTGATCGCGCCTGGGCGCATACTCGAGGCGATCGACGGAATAGTTGTGCGTGATCCCTACAGGGCGCTCGAGGAGGACAGTGCAGAGGCGCTGGCTTGGCAGGCAGCCGAGACAGCAAGGGCCATGGGATTCTGTCGTGGCGACCTGTTCCGGCGCCTACTGCCGTCCGTCGAAGGTTTTGTCGGAGCCGAGGCAGTGTTCGCACCGGTGTTCTCAGGGGCGGGCTGGTTCCGCCGGTCGGGTGAGGGCGGGCTCATCCTATCCGCAACACTCGACGGCTCCGGCAAGGTGCTTTCCCCCGGCTCACGCGAGCCGGAGGACACCGAGGCCCCCTCCTTCTCCTGGTTCCAGCCCTCGACCAATGGGCGTTTCGTTGCTTACGGGGCGGCAGAGGGCGGTGGACAGCAGGGCGCTGCGCAACTCTTGCGCCTCCGCGTTCTGGACACAGCTACGGGAGAAGACCTGCCGATCCGCATCCCACATGTGACGGCAGAGGTTCAATGGCTCCCGGATTCGAGTGGTCTCTACATTGTGTGCGGAGCCGCTCGCGCGAACGAGAATCCGGAGCGTCGGATCGGATTCCAGTCGCTAAATGAAAGCTACTCTTTAGGGATCGAATCCTTGCGGGGGCTCGGGTTCGACGCGCGGGTCGAGATTTCGCCGGATGGCCGGTATTTGGCGGTGCGCACAGGCAAGCGGGAACCCCGGGCCGACTGGCTACTTGACCGCCGGACGGGGGAATGGCGGCCCTTCCTTATGCACGTGCCCGCCGCCTGCTTCGGAGTCTTCGCTGGTGACGAGTACCTAGCGCTTACTACTTGGGAGAGTCCTCGCGGCCGCATCGTTTCGATCCCGCTCGCCTCGGCCGACGACCCGGCAAAATGGCGTGAGATTGTGCCGGAGGGGAAGGCTGTCATTCGCGATCTGACGGTGGTGGGAGAGATGATCGTCGTTTGCGAGTTCCACGAGACAGTGTCGCGACTAAGGGTCATGCGCATGGATGGAACGGAGGCGCGCGAGGTAGCTTTACCGGGGCCGGGGTCGGTCTTCCAGGGTTGGTTCCAGAGCCTCGGCAATCCGGCGGTTTCGCCAGGGGCCACCGGGTTTGCTTTCGTTCACAGCCAATATGATCGGTCACCAAGTCTCCATTGGTATGATTTCGGAAGGGGTACTGTCGCGGAAGTGGTCCCGCCCGCCATGGCGCTTACTGATGCCGCCATACTCAATGAGTCCTTTGAGGCTGACGACGGGGTGTTCGTACCAGTCACGCTAGTGAGCCGCAGAGGCGTCGTCACACCCGCCCCGACCATCATCTTTTGCTACGGCGCCTACAACTTCGCAACGGTCCCGGGCTGGATTGGCGCGCTCGGGCCATTTGTCGAAGCCGGTGGCATAGCGGCGTTCGCGCATTTGCGAGGAGGCGGTGAGTTCGGCACCCTCTGGTGGCGCGAAGGCCACCATGAGAACAAGCAGCGCTCGTTCGATGATATCTACGCCGTGGCGGAAGGTCTTGTGCGTGGCGGGTACACCACGAGCAAGCAACTCGGCATTGTGGGGCTGAGCAACGGAGGAACGAATGTTTGCACAGCTATCGTACAGCGGCCCGGCCTCTTCCGGGCCGGCGCCGCGCTCGCGCCGCACTGCGACCTGCTGCGTTACAACCGAGATCATTTCTGCGGCGGCGTGGCGACCACCGGCCATCACCAGGGCCTCCATGTCAATAGCGGCACCTGGCGCGATCCGACGTGGGGACGCGAGAACGCGGACCCGCCACCCGAGAAGCGCCGCGCGCACTTCCCACAGGCCATGTATCCGGATCCTCTCGCGTACTCACCTTACCATTTGGTCGAGGAGGGGGTCGCTTATCCTGCCCTGCTGCTCGTATGCGGGTCCGAGGACGTCTGGTGTCCGCCCTGGCACAGCCGCAAGCTCGCGGCACGCCTCCAGGCGGCGACGGCCTCCTTACATCCGGTGCTGCTGCGGTGTTGGGAGGGCGCCGGGCACATCGATCCCGTCTCCGATTCTCAGCAGATCGCAGAGTGGCTCGCCTTCTTAATGGCCGAGCTCGGGATGTCTTGAAAGACTATTCGCCGTCTCAGCGGTGCGGCCCGCCCGGATGGGGAAGGGCTGGCCGCTCCGGCGAAGCCGACCGGCTGCTGCGGCGCAGTCAGGCGCTCGCCCAGGGCGAATGGCTGAAAGCTCATGAGAACCTGATCGTCACCGGCCAGACCGGAACCGGCAAGTCGTGGCTGGCCTGCGCCTTCGGACGGCAAGCGGCACGGCTCGATCATTCCCTGCTCTATGTGCGCGTGCCGCGCCTGTTCGAGGATTTGGCGCTCGCTCGTCTCGATGGCCGCTTGCCACGCCTCATCGACAAACTCACCCGCGCGCAACTGCTCATCCTCGATGACTTCGGAACTCACAGCCTCACCGACCAACAGCGCTTCCATCTGTTCGAAATCGTCGAGGAACGCTATCGCCGCAAATCCACCCTGATCACCGCCCAGGTCCCGGTGGCCAGATGGCATGACCTGATCGCATCGCAGACCCTACCGTCGCCGACGCCATTCTCGACCGGATCGTGCAGGCTTGCGGCTGCGGGTCGGCAGTATGGTGGTGTCGTAATGCTTGGCCATGGCGGCAAAGGTCGCGTTCAGCGTCGGCTCGACCACACGCCTTGACGACGCCGGCCTTCAGGTTGTCGCACACGATCGCTCTGTGACGCCGCCGAAGAAGGCGAGCGCTCGCACCTGGCCCTCGATCCAGTCCGGCAGCTTTTGGCTGGAGCTGGCAAAGGCGAAGGTCAGATTGGAGGCGCCCAGCACCGCGACAAAAACCTGCGCCGGGTAAATGGCGCCGGTCGCCGGATCGATCACCGGCACCGTCTGCCCGGCATAGTCCGTCTGCATCACCGCGCCCGCCGCATGCCGATTGCGGAATGTCGCGCTCGTCCGGCGTTCGAAAGCGGCGAAGTGCTCGCAGAACCAGGTGTAGCCGTAGCCGTCGGGGTGGGCGGCGCGATACTCCTGCCACAACAGCGTCAGTGTCACCCCCTTGCGCTTCAACTCCCTGGCGACCAGCGCAAAGTCCGGTTCGCTCAGGTCTTGCGGCAGACGACCGGCACGGCCAAACAGCAGCCGCTCAAGCGTCGCCTCGTCGTGGCCGGGGCGGCAGTGGCCGGCATGCCAGCCCGGCCTCCCGCGCCCGCAGCAAATAGGTCGATACCGTCGTCTTGCTGATCTTCAGCCGTTCCGACACCTCACGCACCGAAAGACCCTGCTCATGGGTCAGGCGCAAGATCGCTTGGAAATCCCTCACGCTCGTTCGTCTCGCTTGCTTCCGTCTCGGCATGGCCGCTCTCAACGTCATCGTGAGAGGCCAAACTGCCAGAACGGCGCAGCCGAGAACCGACCGCTAAATCCGCTCCCGAAAACTGGAGTGCACCCCTCGACTGAGACAAATAAATAGGGGACAGTTTCTGGATTGCAGGAACTGGATATGGTTGGAAGAAAGGCGAGATTTAGCGAACAAGAGAAACTCTCCATGCTTTTGCGGATGCAAAACGGGGAGAACGTCAGCCGATTAGCTGATGAACTGGGTATTCACCGCCAACGCTTATATGCCTGGCGTGAGCAGCTGCGGACGTTTGGCAATCTAATGCCGAGCCGACCGGGGCGCCCAAAGAAGCGGCCTCCCGAGGCACCGCCAGATCGGCAAGCCTTGGCGGCAGGTTTTGCACTGTCGGCTGAACAGCGTCGGGCCGATGCGTTGGCGAAAGCCCGCCGCCGCATTGTCGAACTTGAACGCAAGATTGGGCAGCAACAGGTTGAACTTGATTTTTTCAAGAAGCCTTGCGGCATGTCAGGGGCAATCAACAGCAGAAAGACGCACCTGGCGGTGCAGTGTCTTCGAGGTCATTCAAAAAATGACAGCCCATGTGCCCGCAAGGCTCTCCAGGAATTGAACAGATGTGCCGTCTCGCCGACGTCAGCAGGGCTGGATACTACCGGCACTGGCGGCAGTCGGCGCCGCGGCAGGAAGAAACTGGTCTGCGAGATGTCATTCAAAGGCTGGCCTTGGCCAACCGGCACTATGGCTATCGCCGGATCGGCGCCCTTCTTGGCCGGGAGGGTTGGCAGGTAAACCACAAACGTGTGTTGCGGGTAATGGAGGAGGATAATCTCTTATGCTTGCGCACTCGGCCACTTGTGCCGCGCACAACAGATTCCCGGCACAGCTGGCGGGTGGTGCCGAACCTTGCCCGAGGCATGGAACTGACAGGCGTCAACCAGCTTTGGGTCGCCGACATCACGTATTTGCACCTTGCCGAGCAGTTCGCCTATCTGGCGGTTGTGCTCGATGCATTCAGTCGCAAGGTCATCGGATGGGCGCTCGAACTCCACTTGCGGGCCAGCCTTGCTGTCGATGCCCTAAAAATGGCGATCTCCGCACGTGTTCCGGTTCCCGGCAGTTTGATCCATCATTCCGACAGGGGCGTTCAATACGCTTGCACCAGCTATTCTGATATCCTCCATGGGCATGGGATCCAGCCGAGCATGAGCCGGGTGGGGAACCCTTATGATAACGCACGCGCGGAAAGCTTCATGAAAACCTTGAAGCAGGAAGAAGTCGCAGGATTGGCCTATCGCGATGCACCCGATGCGCGGCGACGTATCGCGAGCTTCATTGAAGATGTCTACAATCGGCAACGACTGCATTCAGCACTCGACTATCTCACCCCAGAGGAATACGAAAAGACCTTGTCGACACCGTCGGAAAATGCCGCATTTGAACTCACGACAGGGAATTGTCTCGCAATTGCTCTGTCTCACGATAGGGGTGCACTCCATCACTGTCCGGGATTTAGCGAAAAGAGTGTCGAGGAATTACCGAAACACGCACCCTGACAGAGTTCCTGCAGCTTCTGCCTCAAGAAGGAGCGCATCGAGACCAGGATCAGGGGTGCCTCGGCGAGCTCGCGCGGAGACACCGATTTGCGTGCCTCAGGCCTATGCAACTCGGCTTCGGACTCTGAATCGTTGAAGAATCGGGTATCGACGAGAGGTGGTGGCCAAATCGACAGCTTCTGTATCGCCCCAAGGACGCCGCCTAGAGGCGATCGGCATTGGGAGACGCGGCCATGCACAGCTGGAGAGTGTATGCCAAAGCATTGCCTCGATCTGCGCCAGGGTCTTGCTAACCGCTGGCTTCGGTATCGCGCTCCCTCACGCGCGAAGGACCCCCGCCGCCTCGCCGACGGCAAGTCGCCGTGTCCGACAGCGGCGGAACGGGATGTCGTGACTCTGCGCAAAACCGATCGCCTCGACACCGAATTACTGACCATGCCATGCTTGGCGGTCGACCGCGGGAAGCGTCATAGCGGGATCGGGACACCTTCCCCGATTCGCCGGACGGCTGGTTAACGGTCACGATCGAGCGCCGCTCGTGGCGGGCGCACAGCACGCTAGTCGCAGCCTTATCCTTGGTGACGTAGGCGAGATCATCGACTATCAAACTTGTCGAGCTTGGCCAGAGCGCCCTCAAGCGCCAGGTCTCGCCGTTCCGTCTGAAGAATCTGCTCTGGTGAAGAGCACCCGCCAGCCATTCTCGATGAGCGCAAGGCCGAAGGCTGAAGCGAGATGCTTTTGCCGCCGCCCGGCGGGCGGAAGAACAGAAGCAGGTTCGCTCCCTTCTCCATCCAGCTGTGATGGCGGTGATCGCCATCACCCCGGCCATTGAGATCATCGGCACGGCCTCGAACGCGAAGGTGTCGAGGGGTCTTGCGCGGCAGCAAGGCGGCTAGCTAGTCGCGCAGATGCCAAAAAGTCGCCGGTGCTGGGCAGTTCTGCCGCGACGCTCGGAGTCACCAAACATTCATCGACTGGCGCCACAGCTCGCGGGCTGGGTTGCTCGACCGCGAGCCCAAGTTTTGGGATGAAGCTTGGCCGCGTCGGAGAACAATTGTGATCACTTACGTACCCAAGTTGACACTATGTTCATTCTCGCGTCAGCCTCTTCTGCATCAGTTGCGTCCTCGAAGCGGAATGAATCAATGAAAACGCCCAAACTGCCTGCTTTTCCCCGGTCCGCAGGGGTGACAACGCATGACTATGCCTTTGAGCGGCTCAGACAGGCCATTATGGTCGGCGCATTTCCGCCGGGAACGCCATTCACTATCCGCGGACTTGCCGATGCCTTGGAGAGCAGTTCGACGCCCGTTCGCGAGGCGCTACGGCGACTTACCTCGATTGGCGCACTACAGTCCTTGGAAAATCGCCGCATCGTTGTGCCGAATATGACGCCAAGCCGCTTCGAAGAGTTGATCTCGCTCCGAATCCTACTTGAATCCCATGCTGCACGCCGCGCGGTAGCCCATCTTTCCGATCGTCAGATCGACGCGATTGTTGCGATCGATGACGCGATTGAAGTGGCAATTCTAGCTGGTGATAAGGCAGAGGCCTTGATCGCCAACCAGGAATTCCACCGAAAAATCTACATGGGGAATCCGGACCCGGTGGCCATGCCGCTGATTGAAAGCGTTTGGCTGCAACTCGGTCCGATCCTTGGCATCGCGATGGATCATGTCACCCAACTCTATGTCATTGATCGCCATCGCGAAGCAATCAAGGCTCTGCGACAGCGTGACGAGGACGCCGTTGCTGAGGCGATTGGAGCCGACATCCGCGAGGGTATTGGCGGCTTCGATAAACAGGCAATCGGCAAGCTCTTAGCGCTTGCGGGCGAGGAAGTGGGGACTCTTGGGATTACTTCTTGATGATACGGATCGCGGTTCAAGGCCGTTTTTTTGGAGGCACCCTCGGGCGTTATGGATTCGGTTGGTGTTGAAGACACGGCGTGGGAGGGATGGCGTCCCTGAGGCCGTCCTAATCAGAAGGGATCGACGGACCGGAAGGATCGCTTTCGTCGAGGCGGTGTTCATCGATTATACCCGAACGGGCTCATTCTGGCGTTGATCTTCGCGATGTATTCGGCGACAGATTCCGCCTGTAGTCGACGGAGCAGGTGCGTCTGGCCGCGCATCTTCGAGGCGTTGTTCGATGATCCGAACTTCGCCGCTACCATCCGACGGCATCTCTCAACATGTACCACCACGAGCCGATCGTCGAATATTGGGCGCGAAACATGCGTCCGCCGGGGAACGGATACCAAGGCAGCTTTTCAAAGACGTCGTAGCGCGTCGTGTCGCCGTCGATTGCTTCGGCTAGCGTGCGGCCGAAGAGGTGCGATCCGGTGACGCCGTGACCGCTATAACCGTGAGCGAAATAGGTGTTGGTGCCAATCCGCCCCATTTGGGGCACGCGGGTGAAAGAGAGGGCGAAGTTGCCGCTCCAGGCATAGTCGATCGTCACGCCCTTGAGCTGCGGGAACAGCTTTTCAAGGTTTGGTCTCAGTTTCGCAATGACGTCGGCAGGATCGGTACCGCCATAGACGGTGCCGCCGCCGAAGATCATCCGCTTGTCTGCCGAGAGCCGGAAATAGTCCAGGATATAACGCACGTCTTCGACGCACATGTCGCTCGGGATAAGCGAGTTGCCGAGTTCTTCGCCGAGCGGAGCCGTGGTGATCATCTGCGTCGAGACAGGCATAACACGCGACACGAGCTTTGGCACCGCATCGCCAAGGTAAGCGTTACCGCAGAGCACGACTATGCGCGCCGAAACCTCGCCCCGCTCGGTGTAAACGGCAGGTCGCGCCGCCTCGTGGTCGACCCGGGTCACCGGCGACTGTTCATAAATTGTGCCGCCGATGCTTTCGAAGGCGCGTGCTTCGCCGAGCGCCAGATTGAGCGGATGCATGTGGGCGCCGGTCGTATCGAGCATGCCGCCGCAATAGGCCTCGGAGTTCACGAGCTTGCGCAGTGCTCCACGGTCCAGAAGCTGGTGATCGTCCATGCCGTATTTGCGCCAGAGTACCTGTTTGGCTTCAAGCTCTTTCATATGCGCAGGCGTATATGCGGTGTAGATGTTGCCCGGCTTCAGGTCGCACTCGATCTGATACTGGCTTACTAAGCGGCGGATGATCTTGCCGCCCTCCTGCACCAGCCCGCCGATGAAACGCGCTGCGTCCTCGCCGCAGCGGCGCTGGATCGTCGAAAGGCCTGCATTGATACCGTTGACGACCTGGCCGCCATTGCGGCCCGAGGCACCCCAGCCGACGTGAGCGCCCTCGACGGCGACGACCCCGTAGTAGCTGATCGGGTAGCTGCCGTCGCCAGCATAGGATTTTTGTTTCGTAAACATTAGACGATTTCCAGGTAGGCGCTGAACTCGTAGTCCGTGACCTGCTCTGCAAACCCCGCAATCTCCTGACGCTTGCAAGCAATTAGCATCGAACGCAGCAGGGGATCGAAGACCTCGGCGGCAATGAGCCCAGCCTCAAAGGCATCGACCGCTTGCCCCCACTCGGCCGGGATTTTGGAGAGTTTCTCTACCGAATAAGCCTGTCCTTCGACCGGCGCCGGTGGCTTCCACTTGTTGCGGATTCCAACCAAGGCGGCGCCGAGGATCGCAGCAATGACGAGATAGGGATTGGCGTCGGCACCGGCGACCCGATGCTCGATGCGACGTGCGGTCGGATTGCCACCCGGAATGCGGATCGCGGACGTGCGGTTTTCATATCCCCACGATACAGAGGTGGGCGCGAGCGTGTCGGGCCTGAGCCGCCGGTAGGAATTGAAATGCGGCGCAAACAAAAGCGTGGTCTCGGCCATGCCCTTTAGCAGACCTGCCACTGCATGCTTCATCACGGACGAGCCCTCGTCGCTGCCGTCGTTGAAGACGTTGTTGCCGTCTTGGTCGAGCAGGCTGAAATGGACGTGCATACCGCTTCCAGAGCGAGTGCCATAAGGCTTGGCCATGAAGGTTCCGGCGAGCCTATGCTTCCGGGCAACACCTTTAACGATGCGCTTGAAGAAAATTGCGTCGTCCGCTGCCTTAAGCGGATCGTCGGTGTGCAAAAGGTTTATCTCGAACTGCCCGATACCGTTCTCCGCGATCGCCGCATCGGCCGGCACGTTCTGATGAGCGCATTCCTTATAAACGTCGGAGAAGAACTCCCCGAAGTCGTCGAGTTCGTCGATCGACAGGATCGCGTCGGAGTCTAGCCGCCTGCCGGTATATGGCGAGATCGGGGGAACCGCGCTGCCGGGCTCAGGGTCGATGAGGTAGAACTCGAGCTCCGTCGCAACGACCGGTCGAAGGCCCAGTTCGCGATACTCGCGGACGATGGCCGCCAGCGCCTGCCGCGGGTCGGCAGGGAATGGCATGCCCTCCTCGACAAAGAGCCAGAGTGGCACCAACGCGCTCGGCCGTGACGTCCAGTTGACCGGTAGGGCCCCTCGACCGGTGACGCCGCATAAACCGTCCCGATCGCCCGTCGTCAAGATCTGCTCGCTACCGATAATGTCTTCGCCCCAAATATCGACACCAACAATTGAGAGTGGCATGCGGATACCACCTCCGAGAACCCTCGGAGCTTGATCGACGGGCAACCGTTTACCCCGCATGATGCCATTCAAATCGCAGATCACCGCCTGAATGCTTTCAACCGGACCGTTCCGGTCAAGCCATTCGCTGAACGCTTTGAATTCGCCGCTCTCAAAAGACATATATCGACTCTATTGTGATCACATTATGATAGTGTTGATATTATTTGCGAAGAAGTGTCAATATCTCCAGATCACGAACCCAACTGTCGAAACTGGAAATTGCGCCGGTGCCTGTCGCCGCCCAGATGCGCACCGCGGGTGCCGCAGATCCTGTCGCGTCGATCAAGATCGGCCGATGGCTTTGCAGTTTCTGGCCAACCTGCGTCCACTGCTTCGCCATCAGCGCCTCCTTTGAGAATTCCTTCCCCAAGGTTGCAAAGGCTAGCCCTGACTCCAGGAAACGCCGTACGATCAAAATGGCGCAACCGAAATACGCGGGAACGTCAGTCGTCTTGACCGATGCGACCGCTGGATCGATCATCTATGCCGGGAACGGGGAGGTATAGGCACCCGCGCATCATGAGGTCCTCCGCCGGGCGGCGGTGGACGAACATGGGCCACCGTCGCCACACTGCTGACCACCAAGTCGAATCAGGCCGATCCGCACGCTTCGCTTTCCAGATCGCACCCCCATTTGCTGGCCATACAGCGATAGAACCCCTCATGCCATGTGTTACCAGCGCTGAACGGCCTCAGCTGCCCGCACCTTCGTCATAGAGCAACTCTAGTGCTTACAGCCCTGCAGCCTACTTCAGTAAGTGGTCGGTTCGGTCACCTTCGGGAATACAGTACACTAGGAGTGAGAGGCCATGCGAGCCCGGTAACGATCTCAAGGCAATACGAATTGGTTATCCCTCCGGAAGTGAAGCGATCCCGCTTTGACCTTCCACTTGAAGCCCCAAAGCCGGTCAAACAGTCACGGCTTTGGCTGAAATTTCATCGTAGTACGAAAGATAAGGCGGCGTGCGGTGTCGCAGAACGCTGCAACAGGCAAGGAGGGCGTTTTATCCCGATGCGTCAGAATAAATATTGATAAGGGGATTCTGGGACTGAAGGGTATAAGCACGAGATCGCGGCACGGCTTCACTGAAAGGGGATCGACAAGCGCGACTGTCTTGTCTCTCACAGCCTCCGCCGCCAGAAGCGACGCGTTGATCTCGGTGCGTACATTGGCATGCAGCCCGGCCTTGGAGAAGGCTTCCCGGATTTGGACGCTTGGTGGCGATTCGACGTCAGTTCCAATCAAAGGGTAAGGAGAGAGATCCGTCGCCGTTATCTCCGGTCGGGAACTCAAAGGATGGCTGGTTGCCATCAGGCAGTGAACAGTTGTTTCCGCGACGAACGTCTCCTTAATCTTGGCATGGGCGCTGGAACCGTGGATGAACCCGACATCGATTCTGTTTTGCGCCACCATTTCGCTGATCTGGCGGGACATGCTGATGCCAAAATGGACATTTATTTCAGGATGGCTGATTAGAAAGTCGCCCACCGCGCTTGCGACGGCGCCTGCGCCAAGCGAGGGGATCGCCAGAATATTGATCGTCCCGCGTCTCGACTTCTGCAATGCCTCGATCTCGGCGCGAAAGAAGCCGACCTGGTTCAGGAGCCGCTCAGCCTCATCTCTTATCCGAATGCCATTGGCGGTCAGATGTAGCCGGTTCTTGCGACGTTCGAACAGCTGGATCTGAGTGACGTCTTCAAGTGAAGAGATCGCCTTGCTGACTGCCGGTTGCGTCAGGTTAAGAGTATGTGCCGTCCTGGTTACGCTTTCTGTTGCGCACAGGCGCAGGAAGATTTCGAGGTGACGCAGATTTGGATATATCATGCCGAATGCGTTATGATTTTCGTGATCATTTTTCAATCGACACTTCCGGGTTTCGAAGGAAAAATAATCAGACGCTCTAAAATAGGGACCTGAGATGGAACTCATTTTCGAAATAGATGAATATAAACATAGGGTAGCCCGCGCCAAGGAGGCAATGCGCAGGGCAGGTATCGACGTATTGCTGGTCTCGAATCCTGCCAACCAATTTTGGCTGACTGGCTACGATGGTTGGTCTTTCTACACCCCTCAGATGGTGGTGGTTTCTCTGGAAGAGGACGAGCCCCTCTGGTTCGGCCGTAAGATGGACGCGGTCGGCGCCAAGTTCACTGCTTATCTTTCGGAAGAGAACGTAGTCGGGTACCCTGATAAGTATGTCGGGTCCAGAGACCTGCATCCGATGCAATATCTGGTCGGGGTTTTGAAGAGCCGCGGTCTTGATCGCGGCCGCATCGCTGCCGAACAGGACGATTATTACTATACCGCCAAATGGAACCAGATTCTCACCGAAGGCCTTGGGCACGATCACTTTGAAGACGGTTTTCTCCTCGTAAATCGTTGCCGCATGGTGAAGTCGGCGAGAGAGATAGAATTCATGTCTCAGGCGGGTCAGATTGCCACCGCTGCCATGGATGCAGGCCGCAGGCTGGTGAGCCCCGGCGTCCGCCAATGTGACGTGATGGCGGAAATTTACCGCATTACAACGGCAGGGACTCCCGAGTTTGGCGGCACTTTCCCATGCAAGCCGCCGAATGCAATGGTTGGCGAGTTGGCCTCCGCGCCGCATCTGAGCTGGACGGATGCGCCGCTTGTGGAGGGTGAGGTCTTTTATATCGAAATGGGGGGCATTCGGCATCGCTATCACTCTCCGCTGTCCCGCTGCGTGATGGTTGGAAAGCCGAAGCCGGAACTTGTTGAGATGACGAGGATCATTCGTGAGGGCCTGGAAACGGCACTCGACGCGGTTCATCCGGGCGTGGAATTGCATGAGATGCATGCGGCTTGGGACAGGGTGATCCGAAAGCACGGAATAGAGAAGGACAGCCGGATCGGCTACCCTGTCGGTATCGGCTTCCCACCCACCTGGGGCGAACTCACATGCTCGATCCGCGCCGGGGACCGCACTGTCATTGAAGAGAACATGACGTTCCACTGCATTCCGGCTTTATGGCAGGACAAGTATGGTCTCGTTGTTTCTGAAAGCTTCGTTGTCACGGCGCAGGGGGCCCGCACCTTCGCAAGTTGCCCCAGGGAACTTCTCACTGCCGAGTGATCCGAGACTCGCGGCTGCGATGCAAAAGGTGGCCAGCCTGCCTGTTTTCGATCGCATCTCAGCAAGTTGATGCGATGCTCCGCGACCCCATCTCATAATCAGACGGACATTGGGATAGCCATGACACACTTCACGACGCGCCCTGAGATCAAAGGCACATTCGGCGTTGTCACATCGACCCACTGGATTGCATCAGCGGTCGGCATGTCTATTCTTGAACGAGGCGGCAATGCTTTCGATGCCGCGGTGGCGGCCGGATTCGTCCTGCAGGTGGTCGAACCTCACCTCAACGGCCCCGCGGGCGATTTGCCCGTCATCTACCGTCCGGCCGGCGGAGAGCCCAAAGTGCTTTGCGCTCAAGGTTCGGCGCCTGCAGCTGCCACGGTGGAGGCGATGAAGGCTTTGGGACTGGACATGATTCCAGGCTCCGGTCTGCTCGCCACTGTGGTGCCGGGCGCCTTCGATGGCTGGCTCTCATTGCTGCGCGATCAGGGCACCATGGAGCTGTCGGAGATTCTCGCTCCGACAATCGAATATTTGCTCAACGGATGGCCGACCTTGCCCGCCGTAAGCGCGGCGATCAAGGAACTGCTGCCGTTCTTCCGGGCGCATTGGCCGTCTTCTGCGGATGTATGGGCGCCGGGGGGTGTCGTGCCCGAGCCGGGAAGCCTGATGCGAAATCCCGAGCTTGCCAGAACATGGCAGCGAATCTGCGAACTGGCCGACGGAACGACACGGCAAGAACGGATCGACGCTGCGCGTATAACGTGGAGAGACGGCTTCGTCGCCGACACCATCGCGGGCTGGCTTGAGAATGCCAATGTCATGGATGTCACCGGTGAGCGTCACAAGGCATTCCTGACACGTGATGACATGAAAAACTGGGCGGCACGCGTCGAAGCCCCTCTCAGCGTCAGGTATCACGGTTGGGAAATTTACAAGACCGGCCCCTGGGGGCAGGGGCCGGTCTTGTTGCAGGCCTTGCAGATACTCCGGAACTTCGACCTGTCTCCAATGGACCCTATGGGGCCCGAATTCGTGCACATCGTGGTTGAGGCCATCAAGCTGGCATGGGCGGACCGCGAGGCCTACTATGGCGACCCTGATTTCTTCGACATTCCGATCACGCAGCTGTTGTCGGAAGCCTATGGGCGGGAGCGGGCGAAGCTTATTGGTCAGTCCGCCTCTCTCCAGCAGCGGCCCGGGGTGATCTGCGGCTGCGAAGCACTTGTCGAGGCGGCGATCGCGCGCGCATTGCGCCGCGTGAACATAGAGGACAATCCGGCCACAGGGGAGCCGACCATGGCACATCTGACCGATATCCGTGGGGACACCGTACATCTCGATATCATTGATCGGTGTGGAAACATCGTGTCGGCAACACCTTCCGGCGGATGGCTGCAATCCAATCCGGTGATTCCGGGGCTGGGATTTGCTCTCAATTCACGCGCCCAGATGTTCTGGCTGGATCACGGACTTGCTTCGACGCTGAGGCCGGGGGCCCGTCCGCGCACGACGTTGACTCCTTCGCTGGCTCTGCATGGCGATGGCCGTGCGCTTGCCTTCGGTACACCAGGGGGCGACCAGCAAGATCAGTGGCAGCTGATCTGGTTTCTTCGTTTCGTGCATCACGGGTTGGACTTACAGGCCGGCATCGATGCGCCGCTGTTCCATTCGCAGCATTTCCAGGGGTCATTCTTCCCGAGGCAGGCGAACCCGGGACGTCTCATGTTGGAAGCGTCTTTCGGCGAAGCGACAATTGCCCGGCTCAAGGAACTTGGCCACGAGCTCGTTGTGTCGCCAGCAAATACGATTGGCAGACTCACCGCCGCGCTACGCCATCCCGACGGCTTGATGCAGGCGGCCGCCACCCCGCGACTGATGCAGGCCTACGCGATTGGTCGCTAGGATGGGGAGGCCTGCCTGAAGGCTGACGAACATCATGCGGCTGTAGCAGAACCGATAGGGCGACCTTCTCGGCTACGCAATGCGGTTTGCACGCAATGAAAGACCCTTTAGCTGGTGTTCAACAGAGCCCGTCACTCAAAAAGCGGCGCTCGTCCTCGCTTTACTTTCCTCGATACGCGACCCATGACGTGCGCTTGCGCACCGCCCAGGGCGCTTGTGGGTGAATCGGGCAGTGGAAAGAAGCTCGCAAGATTGCGGCCAGTTGCCGGCCCGGAAGGCGAGGTCCCAACGGCCGGCCGGGTGCGGAACGGATATCGTTTCCATCCGCGTTTGCAGGGCGGGGTCCTCGGCCTACACAAGGTACCGAGACGGGCGCGTTATCATCTGGAATATCGATAGCTAATATCTGCATTCTATACTCCCCGAAATGAGATGACTGTGCAACTCTTACTAGCCATACTAGGCGGCAGAATGAGTAAGAACTCTTGCGTGCCGACCTTGTGACTGTGTCGTGCGCACTTTAGTCCGGAAGTACGTTGTTTAAGCAACTGAAAGTCTTCGCGCTTGCGGCAATGATTATTATCGCTTTTACGTGAGGGTGTGATGAGAGACAAGCGCCTGCCGCCGCCACTTCCCCGTGCCCAGCCGCGGATCAGGGTCCTTCATGACGACGTCACGATGGATCCGTATCTTTGGCTTCGCGACCGGGAAAATCCCGAAGTCGGCGCCTATCTGGAAGCCGAAAACAGCTATGCGGAGCAGGCGACAGCTCACCTGACAGGGCTTAAGGCGGAGCTCATCGCCGAGATCGAAGGGCGTCAGCCTGACGAGGGAGCCTCACCAGCGTTACAAGTTGGGCCTTTCGAGTACTTCCAAAGGCACCAGAAGGGCCTGTCTCATCCGGCGTGGTGGCGCCGGCCGGTGAGCGGAGGCTCGCCCGAGCTTGTTCTCGATCCGAACACGATTGCGGGTGCCGAGGTTTTCTATTCGCTCGGTGTTTTCGAGCCGAGCGATGACGGGCGTTACGTGGCGTTTAGCTTTGATCTCATCGGTGACGAGCGCTATGAGTTGACAGTGCGGGACATGGCCGGCGGGAGTGACGTCTGGAGGGACGCGGGTCGTGCCGGTCGAGTTGTATGGGCCGCCGACAATCACACGCTCTTTTTCACACGGGAGCGGATTGACCGGCGGCATCACGATCAGATCGTCCGCTTGGACGTCGAGGTCGGCAACTCCGAGGTGGTATTCCAGGAGGCCAATGAGCGATTAGCGGTGCTGGTTCGGCGTTCTAATAGCGGCGCCTGGTTGTTCCTCGACGTAGTTACGACATCGGACAATTCCTCTGCCGTTCAGCGAGGCGCAGCAGAAGTGTGGTGTCTTCCTGCCGACGAACCGGAGGGCACATGGCGTCGTATTGTAAGGCGTGAACTCGGGCACAAGATCTATGCCGAGCATTGGGGCGACAGGTTCCTGTTTCGGGTAAACGACGCTGGACCGGACTGGCGGCTCGTGTGTGCGCCGATAGATGACCCGTCACCGTCGTGCTGGGAGCAGATCGTTCCGCACCGAGCGGGCATAACGCTTGAGGAAGTTCACGTGCTCGAACAGCACCTGGTTGTGCTAGAACGGGACGGACTGCGTGCACGCCTAGTCTCGCGTAACGGTAGCGGGCGGGTAGAGGCCACGATCTGCCACGACGAGCCGAGCTACACCCTAAGGGTAGGCCTGTCGGCAGGAGGTCACTATTCGGTCGCACGACATCCGTTCCGAAGTTCAAAGTTGATCTATTCAGTTAGCTCGTTTGTGACGCCGGACACCGTCCTTGAGCATGATCTCTCCGATGACCGATCAGCAGTGCTTTACCAGGCCAGCGTTCCCAGCTATGACCCGGCCCAATACGCGGCTACCGTCGTCATTGCGGAGGCGGAAGATGGGGTGCAGGTCCCGATCTCGATGGTCGCCAGGCGCGATCGAATGACCCCCGGGCCGGTGGTATTAAATGTGTACGGCTGTTACGGAACATCGAGATGGCCGTCGTTCTTCGCTTGGCCGTCGTTCATGACCGCGCGCTTAAGCCTCCTCGACCGCGGGGTTGCTTTCGGCATCGTGCACACACGGGGGGGCGGCGAGTTGGGCCGACTGTGGCACGAAGCTGCTACCCGCGATCGGAAACTTGTTACTCATACGGATCTCATCGCGGTTGCCGAGGGGCTCGTTGCTCAGGGGATTGCCACCCGCGATGGCATCATCATCGAGGGAGCCAGCGCCGGGGGGGGAGTTGTGCTTGCCACGGCCGGCTTGCGGCCTGACTTGTTCCGCTGCGTCATCGCCGAGGTTCCACTCGCCGACATCCTAGATACCGAGCTGGATTTTACGATGCCGTACGCGCTCATTGAAACGGTGGAGTACGGAGATCCCCATATCGCGCACGAATATCGGTACCTGCGCAGCTACGATCCCTACTACAACCTGAGCGCCGATCGCCCACTTCCACCGACGTACGTCGATGCCGCCCTCGACGACGGCCAGGTGCTGTATTATCAGCCCGCTCGCTACGTGGCGCAGCGTCGTTCCTGTGCGATCCATCGCGACCCCGAGCTTGTCTTCCGCATGCGGAAGGCAGGGGGCCACAGCGGCGCTTCCCATGGGCCTGGCGTGGCCGAGGAAGCAGCATTTCGTATGGCCTGGGCGCTCGACCAGCTCCGACGCTCGAGCAGATAATGGATTCTGTCGCCAACCGTCATCATTGATGAGCCCAACACGGCGCTGGATGTTATTACACAGGCTTAGAGCCTTTCGGGTTTTACGAAAGCATACTCGCCTTGACGAAGTAATGCTGCATCCGCCGGGCTGGATCGAGGAGACGAGGTAGCCGACTGTTGCCATGTCTCCTCCAGGGTTCGCTTTGAGCCACGCGCATCCAGTGCTTGATCTTGGCGAAGGCCTGCTCGATCGAGTTGAGATTGGGCGAGTATGGCTGCAAACACCGGAGCCCTGTCCGGCGGCTTGGATCATCTGCCGGACGGCGGCCGACTTGCAGGAGCCAAGATTGTGGGCGTGGACGCCCCGCACGGCATGGCTGTGCCAACGTGGTATCGTTGATCATCACTCCGCCACAAGCGATGGCGTTCCGGACCTGTCGGCGATGTCGACGAGGCGCTGCTGCGCCACCCGCATCTCGCTCAGCAACCGGACTGGGTCCGTCCGCGCATAGGTTTGCGCGAGGGCGGCGCGAACCGGTTGCGGCGTCCGCGGATCCGCCTGCAATCGTTGGCAGGGCGTCGCCGGGCGAGGATAACGCTTGCGTACGCGGGCGCCGTCCCGCTCCCTTCCGGCGAGCTTGAAGGAGGCTGGAAGAAGTTCACGAACAGCCGCACCGTCGCATAGAGCTGCGCTAGGACTGCAGCGGCTTCAAGCCCCCTCCAGACCATATGCGCTAAGATAGCTTCGGCATGGACTGAAATTTGCGCTTTCGAGGGTGGCTCACGCCATCGATGTCGCAAGGCATGGAGATTTTGGCGCAGGGTTGCCAAGGGCGGTTGAGCAAAGATCGCTGCGATCAGCGAGGCGAATCTGGGGGGTGGCGCGCCACAGCAGCGGGCGCCCGTCGCTCAAGGGGGAGAGACACCCAACTCCTGCGAAAGGGGTTCGGTCACAAGCGCGATGAGGAAGTGGGCAAGAATCCAAGGCTTTGCACGATTGCGGCGCGATTGCCAGGTCCGATGCCCCGCGCGGCAAACTGGCGCTGCGTAGCTGAAACCAGAGCTCGCATCGCCTCGAAAGTCATGGACGCCGCTCAGGCGCCGTGATGGCGATATTGGCACCATCGGCGGTTGCAAGAAGGTCAGGTATGGTTATTGACATCTGGCATTCCTCTTTTCAGAGCGATCCGCCGATCTCCAGTAGGCAGACCGGATCGGCGCTGTCTTGAATTTGCGCCAACTCGCCGCAGTTTTTGGCAATTCTGCCGGGAGTGAGGGGAATTCTCCGGCGCTGCGCATGTGCCCACTTCCAAGAGTTGTGATTGATGGCCCCTTACCTGCCGGCCCCGCCTCACACAAATCCCTGAGGAGTCATGGCATTGGTTCGGCTCTGGGCAGTACTTGCCGATCGGATGTCAATTACTCGGTTCATATGACGCTCGTCCGCGGGGGGGCGTCGAGTCAAATTCAGTGTTTATATCCTCGTCATCTGACTTCGAGATGCAATGAAGGCCACGATAATCCACCTCGAATGGGGCGGACCTCGGCGCGCCTTCGCACCGAGCGCGCAGTCACGCCCTAACATATAGATCGGCGTATTGTTTTCGCAGGACATTCTTCTGGACCTTGCCCATTGTGTTGCGCGGCAAGTCCTCTGCGAAGATGATGCGCTTGGGTTGCTTGTAGCGCGCGAGCCGATGCTTAAGAGCGCTCAGGATCGCTTCTTCATCCAGGGCCGACTCTGGCTTGGGCACGACGATCGCCGTCACGCCCTCGCCGAAAATCGGATGCGGAACACCTATCACGGCGCTCTCCGCGACACCCTCGAGCTGGTCGATCTCGCCCTCGACCTCTTTCGGATAGATGTTGTATCCGCCCGAAATCACCAGGTCCTTGCTGCGGCCGACAATGTGGACGTAGCCGCGCCTGTCGATCTTGCCGAGATCGCCGCTGGTGAAGAAGCCATCGGCGGTGAACTCGGCTGCGGTCCTTTCGGGCGCGCGCCAGTAGCCCTTGAAGACGTTAGGCCCCTTGATCTCGATCATGCCGGTCTCTTCCGGAAACAGTATGGCTCCGGTGCCGGGATCGGTCACGCGCACCGTCACGCCTGGCAGCGGGAAGCCGACCGTTCCGGCAATCCGGTCTCCGTCATAGGGATTGGAGGTGTTCATGTTGGTTTCGGTCATGCCGTAACGCTCGAGGATGGCATGCCCGGTACGGTTCTCAAACTCGACGTGTGTCTCGGCCAACAGCGGTGCTGAGCCCGATACGAAAAGACGCATGTTCGCGACCGCCTGGCTGTCGAGGCGCGGGCTCTGCAGCAGGCGCACATAAAATGTCGGCACACCCATTAGCATTGTTGCCAGAGGCATTAGCGAAATCACCTCATCCGGGTCGAATTTCGGCAGCAAGAACATTGACGCTCCCGCAAGCAGCGTGACGTTCGTTGCGACGAACAGCCCATGCGTGTGGAAAATGGGCAAGGCATGGATCAGCCGATCTTCGGCGGTGACCCGCCAGTAATCGCGCAGCATGATGGCATTCGAGAGCAGGTTTGCTTGGGTGAGCATCGCCCCCTTGGAGCGCCCCGTCGTTCCTGAGGTGTAGAGGATAGCTGCCAAGTCATCGGCCGAGCGGGAGGCATCGACAAAGTTTGCCGGCTCGTCGCGAGCGAGATCGAGCAGGGAGCCGCTCCCGTCAGCATCCAGCGTTTCGACAATCACGTAGTGAGGCTTCGCAATTTTCTCAACGTTCTCCCGAGCGGCCGAAGAAACGACTACCAGGCGCGGCTCGGCATCGCCAATGAAGTACTCGAGTTCAGCCAGCGTATAGGCCATGTTGAAAGGTAGGTAGACCGCGCCGCTGCGGAGACAGGCGAGATAAAGGATCAGAGCCTCGGCGCTTTTCTCGACCTGCACCGCAACCCGGTCGCCCGGATGAATGCCGAGCGTTTGCATCGCACCGGCAATGCGGCTGGAAAGGGTCAGCGTATCATTGTAGGTCCAGGTGCGGCCGTCCTTTGTTCGGATAAACGGCGCCTTGCCGGGCGCAGCGGTTCGTATGGCATCAAAAAGATGGTTGCTCACTTTCGCTTTCCTCCGATCCTTTGTGGTCGACACCGCGCCGGTTTTCGCCGTAGTGGTCAAGAAACCTCCTGACCTCGGGCGATGCGATTACTTCACCGCGCTGAGCGAGCGCCTCGTGATTGGCCACGATGTCCTCGAGCTTGTAGAGGTAATTGACCATCAGTCCATGTGCATGCTGCATCGCCTTGGCCGAGCGGTCGCCGAGAAAATTCAATCGCTCCAGTCGAGCGCCATTGCCGAGATGGAATCGCGCTACCGGATCGACTGGCCTTCCTTGCGGCGTCCGTTCGACCAAGAAGTAACGCGCCGCGAGCGGTAACAAAACGCTCTCCAACTGCATTGCAATGTTCTCGTCGTCGGCCCAATTCGAATCATCGAGCAGCACCAGCCTTTCGCGGTCCCTATCCGACAGTAGTGGGTCGATTGCCGAACTGCGGGCCTTCGCAAGCCAACGGGCAAAGCCCGGAACGGGGGACAGGGTGACAAAATTCTTGAGACCGGGCAGATCCCGGCGTAGGTCTTCGACGACCTGCTTGATTAGGAAGTTTCCGAAGGAGATTCCGCGCAAGCCGTCTTGGCAATTGGAAATCGAATAGAAGACGGCGGTCGTCGCCTCGTCAGCATTAATCTGTTTCCTGGCATCATCGAGCACGTCTCTGATTGCGGCGGGAACGGACCGGGTGAGCGCCACTTCGACGAAGACGAGCGGTTCGTCCGCCAGCCTCGGATGGAAAAAGGCAAAGCAGCGACGATCGGCCGGCGCCAAGCGACGACGCAGCTCCTCCCAGCCAGCGATTTCGTGCACGGCCTCGTACTTGATGATTTTTTCGAGAATGTGGGCTGATGTGGACCAATCGATCGGCCGGAGCGTGAGGAAGCCGCGATTAAACCAGGAGCCGAAAAGATGGGCGAAATCGGCGTCGAGCGCGCGGAATTCAGCAGATTGCTCTTTCCAGGAAAGAAGCTTCTGGCGCATCCGGACGAGCTTAGCCGTGCCGTTGGGTGCATGATTCAAGCGGCGCAGGAGCTCCTGTCGACGGGGTTCTGCGGCCTGGTGGAGTGCGATGATCGTAGCGGAGCTCTTGTCAGTTAGGTAGTTTTCGATCGCCATGTCGAGCTTCGTCGTTTCGGGGCCGAACTTTTCATGAAGCATATGCAGAAAGATCTGTACACCATCGCTACCGAGTGCGCTCCAGCGATCAAGTATTTCGGCAGCTAGCGCCATGCCTGACGCTTCGCCCCGGCTCGACAGCAGCATTTCGCAAAGTGTTTCGAGATCGGCTTTCGCTGCAGCTTGCCTGATGCGCGAACCGGAAAACAAAAGCATGCGTCCACGTTCGGTGATGCTCTGCAGCATGTCCGTGAAAGGCATGCCATTCTCCTCTTCTCTATCGCTCACCTTGGTTGCGCGAATTGCTTCCCGTCAGGGGTCGCCGCTAGTATGCAAATTCTCAATATATGTACCTGACGTCAATCGCAACGTATACAAGAAGTGTTTAAGGAATGCGCATCAATGTCCGAGAATGTCGGCTCCGAGACGAAATTGAAAATGTAATTCTTTCCAATGCGTTCTCCCCTGGCGAGCGTCTGGACGAAATGGTGCTGGCCCGTCAGTTCGGAGTCTCCCGGACGCCGGTGCGCGAGGCACTCTTGCAGCTTGACGCCATCGGCCTGATTGAAATCCGGCCGCGAAGAGGTGCCGTGGTCATTGATCCGGGACCGCACCGCGTCTATGAAATGTTCGAGGTCATGGCTGGAAGGGCTGGCCGGATCGCTGGCTGCCCGCCGGCTGAGTGCCCAGGATTGCACAGCGATCAAGGCCGCCCATAAGCGGTGCGAGTTCTCAGCCAAAGCCGGCGATAGCGACGACTATTACTATGCCAACGAGGAGTTTCATAGGGCGATCTACACGGCAAGCCGGAGCGCGTTTCTGCAGGAGCAGTGCACTCAACTGCACCGTCGCCTCCGACCGTACCGCAGGTTGCAGCTGCGTGTGCGCAATCGCCTGTCCACCTCCTTTTCGGAACATTGCGCGATCTTAGATGCCATCGTTGCGGGGGGACGGCGAGGAAGCCCGCCGCCTGCTGCGGACGCATGTCGGCGTGCAGGGCGAGAGGTTCAGCGATTTGGTCGCGAGCATGGCACGATGACCTTCAGACCGCGGTCGCTCGCGCTCAACAAAGATGCCTAGAAAAGCGAATTCTAAACCGGGTATTACTGGGTCAGGAAGTCGCGGATGCGGGTGATTCGCGCTTGTCGCGGATTGTCTGGGACAACGATTTCCTCGATCTCGTCGAAGAGCCCATCTGACGTTCAAAGCGCGGCGGACGGCGAGATCGGCTTCGGCGCCCTCAAAGGGCTTCCTTGATGTTCGCTACGGCGCGCGAGACGGTTCGGCCTGCGCGGAATTCTTGTGGGAGGGTCACGACGAAAGCGATCCCGCTTGCGGCCGCGGATGGGCGATGATCGGCCCTGCCGGTCGCCTCGTCGGCCACTTTTACATCCATAATGCAGACGATTCAGGCTTCGTCTGCCAGCGCGCCTGACTTCTTCAACACCCTGCTAGGAAGTCCCTCCAGGCCGAGCGGCTTTCTCTATTGGGCCATCTCTCACGGCCCCCACCTTTCCGTCTCAGTCGATGGCCTCTTAACTGACGCGCTACGCCCAGCGAGTGCTTGCCTCCTAAGGAATCGGATCATCGACGATCCAAGCTCGAATCCGTCCATGCTGCTCGCACTCGTGAAGCTGTGCGAGTGAGGCCGCATCCAACCACGGCGCCTCCCATGAAATGCAGCACTCGACGGCGCCTTGACGGCCGCCAACGGCCTCCACGCTCTTGCGCTCCCGTCGGAGAAAGTAATCCTTCAGCGGCTCACGGTCGGCCTGGCCGATCACCCAATCAAGGCATCTACATAGACGATCCATTTCGACGATACGCCAGCGACCGGCAAAGGCCTTGGCGATGGCTGGAACCACATGATCAAGCCCCGCGCCAATGAAGTCCTCCGCATCGTAGGCCTTGTCGGCGCCGAGTGTGATCGCCTGCGGCCGGTCCTCGCCTGCAACGGATGATTGCGCCGCACCCGCGCCTCAAGGTCAACATAGCTGAACAGTTCGCCACTTCGATCGTCGCCGTCGCGCACTCGTCACCTCCGTATCCCTTCGGAACCAGTGAATCACCGCTGCGGTCCGGTGGCGAGTGCCTTTTTCAACAACCTGCTTAGGGCATGCTGCCCATCTCGCTGTGAGATACGAATTATATGCAAATTGTATTTGACGAATGCAGCCCGGCAACTGATTTTCAAAGAAAAACAAGCTAGGCTGTGTAATTGGCCATCATGTGGATCTGAGGCGATCCTACACGATGTGAGTTGCCAAAAGAGGCGATGCTGAACGGAGCGAAGTGGCGTTCAAATCAACCGACGAAGGCAGTCTTCGCACTACGTCATATGCAGCGACCCTTTTGCGCTGCCTCCGATTATTAGGTGAGCGTCGTCGCAATCCAAGATGAACTAGTCATTGGACGGGTAGTAGGGATACTTTCATAAGGTCACACTCGTTGATTCGCCCTAGCATCATCATCCACTCCTTCGACGAGGTGGTCCTTTCGTCCATAGTCGGTAGGTCGAATCGGACCCTGCCATTGAGAATGTGGGAAAGCATGCGAAGCGAGCAGGATCCTGCAATTGGCCCCAGTGGCGTCGCTCCTGACGCTTCTGCCTATGTTGTGGCTGATTGCCCCTCACGTCATGTGATGGCTGCCGAGGCCGAGTGCGAAGCAAGCGCTCCCGAATCACAGCGCTTGAGCAATTGGCAACGGGCGTCGTCGACGTAGTGGCCTCAGATCGGAAGTGAACCGCTGTTGACGGGGCCGCCACGATAGGTTCATCAGGCTGACGTCTTGTTTCTCTGTGAAATTAGGTGCAATAAATTAAAAGTATTGCGTCCAAAATGCACATAAGATAAATAATAGTTTAAATAGAAGAGCTTTCACATGAATATAGACCTCAATAAATCCAACGTCGAGTTGTCAGAAGTATTTGAGTACATCGATGCAAATAAGGAATTATTTGTCGGCCGATTGATCGAATACCTAAGGCATCCGAGTGTTAGCGCCCAAAACATCGGCATCGGAAAGGTTGCCGAACTCCTAGTCGGAATGCTGAGCAACTTGGGTTTTGAGACGCAGTTGATTCAGACGCCTGGATACCCCGTCGTGATGGGGCGCTGGGAGCGAGTACCTGGAGCACCGACGGTCTTGCTTTACGGCCACTATGACGTCCAGCCTCCCGACCCTTTGGAGGCTTGGATCAGTCCGCCGTTCGAACCGACGATCCGGGACGGGCGCGTTTATGCGCGTGGCGCCGGAGATAATAAGGGCCAGCACTTCGCTCAGATCCTCGCCTTGGAATCGCACCTGACTGTGCACGGCCGCTTACCATGCAATGTGTTGATTCTACTCGAAGGGGAAGAGGAGGTTGGAAGTCCGAACATCGCCGAATTCGTTCGCGCCCACGCCGATCGGCTCAAGTCAGATTTGGTTGTAACAGCCGATGGCCCTGGGCACGAGTCAGGCCAGCCGATTATAACTTACGGTGTAAGAGGCATTGCAGCATTCGAGTTGAGAGCTCGTGCTGCTAATCGCGACGTCCATTCCGGCAACTTCGGCGGTGTCGTGCCAAATCCTATCTGGACGCTAGTGCATCTGCTGGCGACTATGAAAAATTCAGCTGGAGAAATTACAATCGAGGGCTTTTATGACGATGTTGTGGCACCCACCGCACTTGAGCGTGAGGCGACAGCACGTTTGCGGTTAGATGCAGATCACGTTAAGCAAGAACTCGGACTTGTAGAGTTGGATGCGCCGACTGATCGGCCGGTGGCGGACAGGCTCATGTTCCATCCGACATTTACCATTAACGGATTCCACGGCGGTTACGGTGGACCCGGCTCGAAAACGGTGCTGCCGCATGAGGCTTTCGTTAAGTGTGACGCTCGTCTCGTAGAACGGCAAAATCCTGATGACGTCCTCGCGAAGATAGAGGCTCATGTCAAAAAGTATGCTCCGGACGTAAAGTTTGTTCGCACCGAGTCCACGCTGCCGTCGAAGACTCCACTTGATTCCCCGTTTTCAGATGTTGTTCAGCACGCCGTCTACACAGCACACGGTGTCGAGCCGCTTATCTACCCAACACTAGGTGCCACCCTCCCAGACTACGTCTTCACGAAGGTTCTCGGTACGGCATCCTTTGTAGTTCCTTACGCCAACTACGATGAAGACAATCATGCGCCGAACGAGAATATTACGATCGACTGCTTTATCAAGGGTATCCGCACCGGAGCTGCTCTGCTGGATGGACTAGGCCGGTGCGCGCGATCGTAGAGAGGGAGACGATAATCATAATCTACACGAATTTCCATCGCAGAGCTTGCCTTGGCAGAGGGCAGAGGTGACAGAGGCGCCGGAGTTGCTTCGAGACCTGAAACCATCTCCCAGACAGCTCCCGTGCTTCGATATCATTTAACAAAACCGGACGGAACCAAGACTATGACGATTGGCAAAGGACCACAAGCTTTCCCGAGAACTGAATACCTGCGTAGGCTTTCCGCAGTAAAATCAGAAATGGCAAGACGCGAAGTTGATGCGCTTGTTGTCACCAGCTGGCCCAACATCACATACCTTACGGGTAATCTGACGCGGATGTTCTCCTTGCACGCGCTTGTCGTTTCTTTGCGCGAAGAGGAGCCAACGCTCATCGTGCGGCGCATGGATGTGCCCGGCTGCATCCACCAGACTTTTCTGGAACGCAGCAAGGTAATCGGCTATTCAGATGATTACGTGGGCAAGGTCGACAAGAACGGCTTCGACGCTGTGATCGACTTCCTCCATGACGCCGGCCTTGCAAGTAGCGGTGTTGGAATGGAATTCGCGGGCGGCGGGATGGGAGGAGGGGGGTCCCTCTCCGCACACGCGGCCGAGAAGTTCAGGGCGCGGCTGTCGAACGCCAGAATCGTGGATTGCAGTAAGGCCGTGGACTGGGTGCGGCTCGTAAAGTCCGACCTTGAAATCGAGGCTATGCGCGAAGCGGCCGCCATCGCTGACGCGGCCATTATGCGAGCGGCGGAAGTGATCCGTCCCGGATTGCACGAAGCCGAGCTGGCGGCAGAAATCGTGGCTGCGCAGGTGCGCGGCGGTCCGAACGGCAAGCCTGCGTCGGGAGTGTTGCCGCCCTTGATCTGTTCGTCGCCTCGCACGGGTACGAGTCACATTCTGTGGAGCCAAGATAGGTTGCGCGATGGTTCGCAGATCAACATAGAACTGAGCGGCAACCGCCATGGCTACGTTGCCGCGATCATGCGAACTTTCACAATTGGCGAGGCCTCCGACCGCCTGCGCCGTTTGCATGAAGCCGAGGTAGCTGGCCTCGAGGCCGCGCTCGGGACGGTCCGCCCTGGACGTACCTGCGGCGAAATTTCCAGTGCCTTCTATCGCATGATCGAGAAGATGGGTTTCAAGAAGGAGTCGCGCTGTGGCTACGCCATTGGCATCGATTGGGTCGAGCAGACGGCCAGCCTTCAAAATAGCGACACGACCGAGCTGAAGCCGAACATGACCTTTCACCTTATGCTGGGCAACTGGGTCGATGAGGACTTCGGCTATGTAATCAGCGAGACGTTCCGTGTGGCCGAGTCCGGCGCAGAGGTGTTGACGCAGGCACCACGTAAGCTTTTGGAGCTTTAGCCGAATGGCGTCAAACCCACTCCCGCTGAGACTCGTGCGGACCGAACGTGGGTTGCCGCCGGGCTTCCGCGACGAGCGTGAAGATTCGATTGCGGTCGATCGAAGGCTGGAAAGAGAAGTCGAAGCCGGCGAGTGGCCAGGCGCCCCATGCGCAGTGCCGTCTTGATCGGGCTGTTCTCGCGCAGCTTTCCGAGACGAGGATGTCCATGGCTTCGAGTGGGGCGATCTCGCCTTGCTCGAGGCGACGCACAACATGATCGCGGCATCTTCAGGCCGACCAGGGGCGGATTCGGTCGAGGATGGTGTGATGGTGTTGTGTCGAGCGCGTTGGTCATGGACGCTGCTCCTTCGCTATAACCCAGGCGATGGCATCGTAGAAGGCCAAGGGCGCTGAGGGACCCTGTCACCGAGCCATGAAGAATGACCCCGTGTGGCTCTGTTGGCGCTTGTGGACATGGATGTTGCGATGGCCCGGCTCAACATGACGCTGATGCCGGCCTTTTACAATGGGATGGGTGGCAATCAGCGAGCCGCGTCCTTGAAGATGCGAACCTCTTCGGCCAGCGTGTGTACCTCGACGGCACGACGCCTGGTGGCGTCGGGGCACGTTATAGAAATTGCCGCCGACGCTGACCATGCCCTCCCGGCTAATGCGTCGCGGGAGCTTCAGGACCGATCGGAACGGAGCCAATGGCAGCGGGCGAACTTCTCGAACAGGATCATCGTCCAGCAAGTTTGGTCCGGCAAGGCTGCGCGGCGTCAGTTGGAAGGCGCCGGCGGCTGCAGGATATTCTCGCATTCGCAGCAGGTGAACTTCTCGCGCACGGTCTGGATCACCTTCCACTGGCGCCGGATCACCTCCAGCGTGATATCCTCTCCAAGTTTGGCCAGCTTCCCCGAACCGCAGCACGGGCAGTTCGACGGTGCGGCGATGACGACGCGCTCGCGTGCAGGCGCTCGGGAAACGGCTACCTTGACGGCGCTTGCGCTCGAACGCCCGGACCGTTGATGACCGCGTAGCCACGTCCGCTGCCAGTACGTCTTCGCTGGATTAGTCTACAGCTCCCTCGAGCTGCAGCTCCATCTGTTCGAGAAGCTGGCTTTCCGCTCCGAGCGGCTGGCATGGATTTCGCCTTTCAGCTTCTCGAGCTCCAGCCGCAGTCGCGCGATCAGCGCATCCGGTGCGCGTTGACGGCCTGCGCGGGCGGCGGGCGCTTGCGCCTCGCGTCGGGCCGCACGCTCGGCGAGGATCATCGCGTTCGCTCTGGCAAGGTTACCGGGAGGTGATTGGCCGCTTCGTCGTAAGACCGTATGTCCGCCTCTGCCGATGAGGTGGCTCGCCCTACACTGCGCGTCCGAGGGTTGCTCGGACGGGCC
>SAJS01000020.1 GCA_004017535.1 Mesorhizobium sp. | reverse complement strand
CGTGAACCGCTTCGACGCAAAACAGAAGCGGACAAATGATGTGCTACCAAACCGGACAACTTGATTAGCTACCGACAGCCGGGTGCCGGAAAACGCCCATACCTGCGGCGATCCGCCCAAATCTCAGCGTTTCACCTTGCCGTTCGGGACCCTGACGCGGCGAAAGATCGCAACGATCTCCTCGCGGCTGCATTCGATCGCGCCGAGCCGCACCGCGCGGTCACGCTCGAAGCCGGTGATGTCGTAATGCGGCGCCGAGGTTTTGGGCGGCCCTTGGTAGGAGGAAAGCTTGATGCCGAGTTCGGCAGCGAAGCGATGCAGTTCGTCCGTGTCGTCGGCAAGGAGGTGGCACCAGCGGTGGCCCGCCCACTTCCAGATCGCCGCATCGACATAGACCGCCATCAGGCTCGCCGCGCTCCGTCAGCCCGACACGGGGCGAGTTGAGGCCAGACGTGCAAGCCCCGATCGCCTACCGTCGCGACGCTGTTATTTTGAAGCCGGGCAAGGCTTGGTCTGGTCGAACAGCGACAGGTTCACCAGCTTGCCGGTCATCGAGAAGTCGCCATAGTCCATGACGAGGTCGCGGGTGATGCCGTTCTCGTGCAGCTTGAAGCTGATCCGGTACTCCGGCACCTCTTCGCCGCTTTTGTCGGTATCGTCGAAATAGGCGATGTCGACCGGCCAGTATTTGTCGGAGGCGAGCTTGGCCAGCGCCGGCGCTTCCGGGTCCGTCTTGTCGGATTCGGTCTTCTTGCCGACGATGACGGTGGTGCTCATCACCTTGTTGGCGTCCTCGGAGCCATCGAACAGATTGGTCTGGTAGAAATTCTCGCCCTTCTCGGCCTTGCCGATCAGCTCGACCAGATGCTGGGTCGGAAACTGCGTGGCCACGAGCTCGAGGCTGCTCTTCTCGGGCTTGTCGATATCGACCTTGAGGCCCTTCGCTTCCCTCGTGGCCACCCCCTTCACCTCCTTGTCGAGGTTCTGGTCGACAAAGGATTTCGTCACGAAGGAAAAGGTCTTGCCTTCGGCATCCTCGAAAGTCGTCGTCTGCTGATCGGTGAGCCTGGTGTTGTCGTTGGTGACGATCTGGGTGACGAAGCGGAACTTGACCGTGTAACCCTCGCAGGCGGAGCCGTTGAACTCATAAACCATGCGGCCGGTGATGCCGGTAATGCCCGAACGGTCGGAGGCCTTGTTGAGCGTCAGATCGTAGACCGCGCGATGCGCCTGCAGCGCGGGCACCGCAAGGGCCGGCGCCATTGGGAACGCTGCCGAAAGACAGGCGGCGGCGAGAAAAAGGCGCGTTGCGCGCATACGTTGCTCCGATCGTCGCGGCCGCGAGACAGGCCGCAGGGAAAGATGGTCCAGCTTAAAAAAAGTCGTGGCGGAAGCGAGGCAAAAATAGCAATTTCGGCCCGGCCAACGCGGCGCCTTCCAGCAATAGGGAAAACCAATGAGCGAAACAATCGAAAAGCGGCTAAGTGATCTTGGCGTGACCATTCCGGCCGCCGCCGCGCCCGCCGCCAACTACGTGCCCTATTGCCGGACCGGCAACACGCTGTTCACTGCCGGCCAGCTGCCGCTGAAGGACGGCAAGCTGCAGGCAAGCGGGCTGCTCGGCCGTGACATCGACACCGCCGCCGGCAAGGAAGGCGCGAAATTCTGCGCCATCAACATCCTGGCGCAGGCCAAGGCGGCGCTGGGCGATCTCGAAAGGATCCGGCGCGTGGTCAAGATCACCGTCTTCGTCGCTTCGGCGCCCGATTTCGTCGAGCAGCATCTGGTCGCCAACGGCGCCTCCGACTTCCTGGTCGCGGCGCTCGGCGAGCGCGGCAAGCACGCCCGCTCAGCCGTCGGCACCGCCGCGCTGCCGCTCAACGCCGCGGTCGAGATCGAAGCGATCTTCGAAGTCGAGTGAGGTTCCCGATGACCGATCTTTCCTGGCTGATTGCCCGCCCCGTCGCGCATCGCGGCTTTCACGACATGAACAAGACCCGCTGGGAGAACACGCTGTCGGCCTTCGCCGCGGCGGCCGAACGCGGCTATGCCATCGAATGCGACGTGCATCTCTCGTCGGACGGCGTCCCGGTGATCATCCATGACGGCGACCTGAAGCGCCTGACTGGCGAGGACGGCTTCATCTGGCAACGCACCGCAGCCGAACTGGCGACGCTCAGGATCGGTGGCACCAAGGATTATGTGCCGACGCTGCAGGAAGCGCTCGATCTCATCGACGGCCGCGTGCCGCTGGTGGTCGAGCTGAAAGGCATTCCCGGCCACGACGCGGGGCTGGTGGCAGCCGTCGGCCGGCTGCTCAACCGATACAAGGGCAAGGCGGCGATCATGTCGTTCGATCACTGGCTGATCCGCGACTTTGCCAAGGACGCGCCGGGCATCCCCGGCGGGCTGACCGCTTACGGCAAGGACAACCAGCTGATCGAGGCGCATTTCGCCATGCTGGCGCATGACCTCGCCTTCACCTCCTACGCCGCGGGCGACCTGCCCAACCACTTCGTAAGCTTCGTGCGCGAGAAGCTCAAAATGCCCGTCATCACCTGGACCGTGCATGACCAGCCGGCGGTCGACCTCACCTTCAAATACGCCGACCAGATGACCTTCGAGGGTTTCGAACCTGATCTGATCGCGGTCGCATGAGGCAGTGCCTGAAACGTGACTTGTAGCAGCCTTGAGGACGCTTAAATAAGCCGGATGGATCAAGGCGACGAAGACGATGGACGGGCAGCGAACGCGGATTATGGGATCCGCGTCGCGGCAGGCATCGGCGCCTTCACCTGCGAGGAGTGGGACGGCTTTGCCGGGACCACGCGCGGCGACAAAGAAAACGGCTACAACCCGCTGGTTTCATTCGCCTTTCTGAGCGCTTTGGAAGATTCCGGCTGCGCCGTCCGGCGCACCGGCTGGCAGGGCCATCACCTGCGGCTGGAAACGGCGCAAGGCGGGCTTCTCGGCGCTGTCCCTTGCTATCTCAAATCGCACAGTCAGGGCGAATATGTCTTCGACCATGGCTGGTCGGACGCCTTCGAGCGCGCCGGCGGCCGCTACTATCCCAAGCTGCAATGCTCGGTGCCGTTCACGCCGGTGACCGGCCCTCGCCTGCTCGTCAGCAGAGGCGAGGACGCAGGCGCCGTGAAGGCAGGCCTGGCGGAGGGGTTGAAACTCGTGACCGACAAGCTCGGCGTCTCTTCCGCGCATGTCACTTTCGCAAATGAGCCCGACGTCGCGACGCTGGAAGCGGCGGGCTTCCTGCATCGCACCGACCAGCAGTTCCATTTCTTCAACGAAGGCTTTTCGACCTATGACGACTTTCTCGCCACGCTTGCCTCACGCAAGCGCAAGGCGATGAAGAAGGAGCGCCGCGAGGCGCTTGTCGACGGCATCTCGATCGACTGGCTGACCGGCAAGGACATCACCGAAAGCGCCTGGGACGACTTCTTCGCCTTCTACATGGATACCGGCGGCCGCAAATGGGGCCGGCCCTATCTCAACCGGCAGTTCTTCTCGCTGATCGGCGAGCGCATGGCCGACGACATTCTTCTGGTGATGGCCAAGCGCAATGGCCGCTACATCGCCGGCGCCATCAACTTCATCGGTTCCGATGCGCTCTACGGCCGCAACTGGGGCTGCATCGAGGACCACCCTTTCCTGCATTTCGAGGTCTGCTACCACCAGGCCATCGACTTCGCCATCGAGCGCAAGCTCAAAGTGGTGGAGGCAGGCGCGCAGGGCGAGCACAAGCTGGCGCGCGGCTACCGTCCCGTGACCACGCATTCGGCGCACTACATTTCCCATCCCGGCTTGCGCAACGCCGTCGCCGATTATCTCAGGCGCGAGCGACGCGAGGTCCAGCGCATGGGTGAGTATCTCGAAGAGCACACGCCCTTCCGCAAAGACCTCGGGGAATAGGGCCTCGCGGCCAGCGGCTTCCGGCAATGCCGGCGCTCATGCAACAGCAGGGCGTGCGTTGCGGGATCGTGGATATCGCCTGAACGCCTTGCCGCCCACCGGCGGCTTCGCTACACCGGACGGCAAATGCAATTGGGAGTGTCCCCATGGCCGAAGCCTATGATCCCGGCAACATCTTCGCGAAAATTCTGCGGGGCGAGATCCCCTCGCACCGCGTCTATGAGGACGATGCAATCGTCGCCTTCATGGATGTGATGCCCCAGGGCGCGGGTCACACGCTGGTGGTGCCAAAGGCGCCGTCGCGCAACATGCTCGACGCCGATCCGGCAACGCTCGGCCCGCTGTTCGCGGTCGTCCAGAAGATAGCCGTGGCGGTGAAAAAGGCCTTCAACGCCGACGGTGTCACCGTCATGCAGTTCAATGAGCCGGCTTCCGGGCAGACCGTCTACCATCTCCACGTCCACGTCGTGCCGCGCTTCGAAGGCGTGCCGTTGAAGCCGCATTCCGGGCAGATGGAGAAGCCGGAGGTGCTGGCCGAGAATGCCGGGAAGATCCGGGCGGCGCTGGGTGGCTGAGATGGGCTGAGATGGGGCGAAATCAAAAGTTCAGATAAAGTCCCGCCAGCAGCAGAAACTCGGCTATGGCGATGCCGACGACCATGCGCTTTCCCGACACCAGATAAGCGCCGAAACCCAGGGCCGCCGCCCCTATCCTCACGCCAAGCGAAGTGTGGGCAAGCGCGCCGCCTGGAAAGACGATCAGGTTGCCGATGACGGCTGCAACAAGTGCCGTCGCCATGGTGCGAACCAGCACCAACAGGTCTGAATCTTCGGAAAGCTTGCCGCCAAGATAGACGCCGAGGAAGCGCCAGATATCCGTCGCGGCAAAACCGGCGATGAGAATGAACATGTATGGCCACCACCAGGCGCCGCTAGAAAAGTAACTCACGCCGCGCGCACCTTGCGCCGCCACAATTGCAAGCCATAGGCGACCGTGCCGCCGATCAGTCCGGCAACCAGCAAATCGATCTGCGGCAACACTATGTGGAAGACCGGTCCGAGGACGAGGCCCAGGACCATTGCGACATGCCCTGCCCGCTCGCGTGCGGACCCCCACAACGAGGTCAGGAAATACATCGGCGTCAACATCAGCAACGCCGCCGAAACGGCGGACGGCAGCGCATCCGCCACTGCATAGACGACAGTCACGACGATGACATTCGTCGTCACCAGCGTGCCGCCGAGGCCGGCATAGTAAGTCGTACGCATCTGAGGCGGGACGCGCTTGAGGCGCTCCATGGCCAGCACCCAGGAGGTCACGGCCACGAAATGCGCCAGGAGATAGAGCACGCATCGCCGGGTTTTCCCGGTGCGCATCTCAGGTGCCAGCGCCATCACCATCGGCATCAGACGTATGGCGGACAACGTGACGGCGAACATCGCCGCCGGCAGCGCCGCTCCCGATCCGATCGCGCCCACCAGCACGACCATGGAAGGCAGCGCCCACACCGTTCCGGTCATGAAGGCGGCCTGTGCCACCGTGACCCCGGCGTCCTTCGCCAAGGCGGCAAAGCCAATGAACGAGCTGACGAGGATCAGACCAGGCAGGGAAAAGGCCGCGCGGGCACCACGCAGGAACCAGGTGGAGCGAGGCGCTGTGGCGTCCGAGGTCCAAGTCAACATGTGCCGGCCATAGCATGCGCGGCAATAGGATGCGAACCGCACCGAAAGCGGGGCATCGTCTTTCCATTGATCCAGGAAAATCTGTTGGCGGTTGGAGGACATCTGCCACACGCACCGCTAAGGATAATCCGGCCGATTTCCACATTTGTCCCTGCAACAAAAAAGCCCCGTCGCCGGGGCTTTTCTGCAATTCGGGGTAAGGCCGATCAGCCCTTGCGCGGCAGTTGCGGCACAAGGCTGCGCTTGTTGCCGTCCTTGCCCTTCGGCTCCGGCTTCTGCGCCACCGCCTTCTTGGGCGCAGGCTTCTTGGCCACCGCCTTCTTCGGCTTCGGCGCGTCTTCCGGCTCTTCCTTCTTCGGCTGCACGGGCGACTCGTCGGCGAGCGATTCGAGCTTCAGGCCGGACTCGCCGGTTTCCTTCTTCTCGACGGTGACGCGCACCGTGCCGCCCTTCTTGAGCTTGCCGAACAGCACTTCGTCCGCCAGCGGCTTTTTGATGTGCTCCTGGATGACCCGGCCGAGCGGACGGGCGCCCATGCGCTCGTCATAGCCCTTGTCGGCCAGCCAGGCGATCGCGTCCTGCGACAGGTCGAAGGTGACGCCACGCTCGGAGAGCTGGGCCTCGAGCTGCATGACGAACTTCTGCACCACCTGATGGATAACCGGCACCGGCAGCGAGCCGAACGGGATGATCGCATCGAGACGGTTGCGGAACTCCGGCGTGAACAGCCGGTTGATCGCCTCGACATCGTCGCCTTCGCGCTTGGTCGAGCCGAAGCCGATCGCCGCGCGCTGCGCATCCGACGCGCCCGCATTGGTGGTCATGATCAGGATCACGTTGCGGAAGTCGATCTGCTTGCCGTTATGGTCGGTCAGCTTGCCATGGTCCATCACCTGCAACAGGATGTTGAACAGGTCCGGATGCGCCTTCTCGACCTCGTCGAGCAGCAGCACGCAATGCGGATGCTGGTCGACGCCGTCAGTGAGCAGGCCGCCCTGATCGAAGCCGACATAGCCGGGAGGCGCGCCGATCAGCCGCGAGACGGTGTGGCGTTCCATGTATTCCGACATGTCGAAGCGGATCAGCTCGACGCCGAGCGAGGCGGCAAGTTGCTTGGCCACTTCCGTCTTGCCGACGCCGGTCGGACCCGAGAACAGGTAGGAGCCGATCGGCTTCTCCGGTTCACGCAGGCCGGCGCGCGCCAACTTGATCGCCGAGGTGAGCGCGGTGATCGCGGTATCCTGGCCGTAGACGACGCGCTTCAGCTCGACGTCCAGACCCTGCAGCACCTTCTCGTCATCGGCCGAGACCGTCTTCGGCGGGATGCGCGCCATGGTGGCGATCGTCGCCTCGATCTCCTTTATGCCGATCGTCTTCTTGCGCTTGGCTTCCGGCACCAGCATCTGCGAGGCGCCAGTCTCGTCGATCACGTCGATCGCCTTGTCCGGCAGCTTGCGGTCGTTGATGTAGCGGGCCGACAGCTCGACCGAGGCCTTGATGGCTTCGCTCGTGTAACGGACCTTGTGGAACTCCTCGAAATAGGGCTTCAGGCCCTTCATGATCTCGATGGCGTCCTCGATGGTCGGCTCGTTGACGTCGATCTTCTGGAAGCGCCGCACCAAAGCGCGGTCCTTCTCGAAGAACTGGCGGAACTCCTTATAGGTGGTCGAGCCGATGCAGCGGATCGCGCCGGACGACAGCGCCGGCTTCAGAAGGTTCGATGCATCCATGGCGCCGCCCGAGGTGGCGCCCGCTCCGATCACGGTGTGGATCTCGTCGATGAACAGCACCGCTCCCGGATAATCCTCGAGTTCCTTCACGACCTGCTTCAGCCGCTCCTCGAAGTCGCCGCGATAGCGGGTGCCGGCCAAGAGCGTGCCCATGTCGAGCGCGAAGATGGTGGCATCCTGCAGCACTTCCGGCACATCGCCTTCGACGATGCGCTTGGCAAGGCCTTCGGCGATCGCCGTCTTGCCGACGCCGGGGTCGCCGACATAGAGCGGGTTGTTCTTGGACCGGCGGCACAGCACCTGGATGGTGCGGTTGATCTCGCTGTCGCGGCCGATCAGCGGGTCGATCTTGCCGGCGCGGGCCTTGTTGTTGAGGTTGACGCAGTAGGCCGTCAGCGCGTCCTGCTGCTTCTTCTTGCCGTTTTCCTCCTGCGGCTCGGCGCCGTTCTGGCCGCCTTGCTCGTCCTCGGCGCCGCGCGGGGTGCGCGATTCCGAAGCGCCCGGGCGCTTGGCGATTCCGTGCGAGATGTAGTTGACCGCGTCGTAGCGGGTCATCTGCTGTTCCTGCAGGAAATAGGCGGCGTGGCTCTCGCGCTCGGCGAAGATGGCGACGAGCACGTTGGCGCCGGACACTTCCTCGCGGCCGGACGACTGCACATGGATCACGGCGCGCTGGATGACGCGCTGGAAGCCTGCCGTCGGCTTGGAATCCTCGTCGTAGCCGGTGACGAGGTTGTCCAGCTCTGTGTCGATATAGGTGAGAACGGTGTGCTTGAGCTCGTCGAGATCGACGTTGCAGGCGCGCATGACGGCGGCCGCCTCCGTGTCGTCGATCAGGGCAAGCAGCAGATGTTCGAGCGTCGCATACTCATGATGCCGCTCGTTGGCGAATGTCAGCGCCTGATGTAGCGCCTTTTCCAGGCCTTGGGAGAAAGCCGGCATGTTACCTCACTTCTTCTCCATCACGCATTGCAGCGGATGCTGATTCTGTCGGGCGAAATCCATGACCTGGGACACCTTGGTCTCGGCCACCTCGAATGTGTAGACGCCGCACTCGCCCACTCCATGATTGTGAACATGAAGCATGATGCGTGTGGCGGCCTCGCGGTCCTTTTGGAAAAAACGCTCCAGGACGTGAACGACGAACTCCATGGGAGTGTAATCGTCGTTCAGAATGAGGACCCGGTAGAGACTGGGCTTTTTGGTCTTGGTCTTAGTGCGCGTGATGACAGCGGTACCGCGACCGGGATCGTTGCGGTCCCCGTCACTTTGCATTCGCACCACGCCTGCCGTGGCAGTCAAACCGATCGTCACGTAGTCCAGCCTTTTCGAATCCTCATGCGAGTTCAACATGTAGGTTCTCGATGGACGATTTTAAGCCCTTCTGTTTAGCTGACAATATGGCTAGGTGGGCAAACCTCAGCGAATTTCTCAATCGTGAATGCGGCAATGTGCATCGGGTTGCGATCGGCCACGAAAAAACCCGGCCGCGTTTCCGCGACCGGGCCCTTTTTGCAGGCCGGCTGGCCGTATCGGATGTGATCAGGCGAAATTACTTCGCTTTGGCGACCACCGATTCGAACGGCTTGTAAGCCTCCTTGGCGAGCTCGGCATAGAGATTGCCGATCTTGCTGGCCTCAGCCACGAAGCTCTCATAGCTCTGCTTTGCGTAATCGGTCTGGATCTCGATAGCCTTCTCGATCGACTTGGCCGCGAACAGCTTCTCGAAGGCGGCGCTGCCGGCCTCGAAGCTCTTCTTGGTGTATTCGCCGGCTTCGGTGGCGATCGCCTGCGCGCCCTTGGTGAGCGAGGCAAAGCTCTTCAGCCCGGTGTCGGCAAACTCCTTGCCGTATTTCGTGAAGTCCTCATAGGTCTGGGTCATTTCATACTTCCCTTGGTTGAAACGCCCTTTTTGCCCCGGGCGCCCTTGTGCAATGCACCTTAATATATTGTGCGATGCACAAAAGTCAAGAATCCCTTGTTGCGCAGGGGCTCCAGCGCCGCCGGCAGGTAAAATTCGACTAAAGAGAGGCTCGATTTGCCGAAAAATGGTGAACGCGGCGGTTACCATAAACGGATTGGTAACGCTGACCGCGATAGCTTGGTCGGAAGTGAGGCAGGCACTCCCGTAGCCGCCTCCGGGGCAACGAAAATTTCAGGGTAAGTAACGGTGCGTCAGGCGTTGTCGGGGCTGGTCTCCAAATCCTCATTCTCCTTCAAGGCAGTCATGGTCGCGGCGCTGGCGATGACGATCGTCGCCGCCGATATCGCGTCGGCCCTTGCCGCAAAATCCGCGGCCATTGTCGTGGATGCCAAGACCGGCAAGGTGCTCTATTCGGCCGACGCCAATGGCCGGCGCTATCCGGCTTCACTCACCAAGATGATGACGCTCTACCTCACTTTCGAGGCATTGGCGAAGGGCCGGATCAGCAAGAACACGCCGGTGCCGTATTCGGCGCATGCCGCCGCGCAGCCGCCGACCAAGCTTGGCGTGCGCGCCGGCGGCTCGGTTCCGGTAGAGACCGCGATCCTGTCAATGGTGACGAAATCAGCCAACGACTCGGCAACCGCGCTTGGCGAGATGCTCGGCGGCAGCGAAGACAATTTCGCCCGCATAATGACCGCCAAGGCGCGCCAGCTCGGCATGAACGGCACCGTCTTCCGCAACGCCAACGGTCTGCCCGACCCCGGCCAGTTCACCACCGCGCACGACATGGCCATGCTGGGCATCGCGCTGCGCGAGCATTTCCCGCAATATTACGGCTATTTCTCGCAACGCTCGTTCCTGTATGGCCGCCAGCGCATCAACGGCCACAACCGTCTGCTTGGCCGCATCAAGGGCGTCGACGGCATCAAGACCGGCTACACCCGCATGTCGGGTTACAATCTTGTCTCCTCCGTCGCCGACGGCGACCGCCGCCTCGTCGCGGTGGTGATGGGCGGCGCTTCCGGCCGCAGCCGCGACAACCAGATGGCCGCGCTGATCACCACCTATCTGCCGCGCGCATCGACGCGCGGCGGCGGCGATCTCATCGCCAAGGGCAACGACAATCCGGTCAAGACGCTGGCCAAGGTCTTTTTGCCCAAGCATGACGCACCGACACCGGACGAAAAGCCGGCGACGGACGACACTGTCGTTGCCTCGGCCGACGACGTCCAGGACGATACCCAACAGGTCGCCGAAGAGACGAAGCCCGTGATCCAGGTCAGGAAGGTGAAGACGGTTGCGGTGGCCGCCATGGCGCCGGCTGCCAAGCCGCAGGAGACCACATCGCAGGCGGTCACGGCCTATGCCGAACCGGCACCCGCCGCGCCGGCGATCGATCCGGTGAAGACGTCGTCGGTTCCGTCCGGCTGGGTGGTTCAGGTTGCTTCCTCGCCCACCAAATCCGGAGCTCAGAGCCTTCTCGATCAGACCGCCAAGCAGGCGCCGAAGGTCCTGGCCGACGCTTCCGGCTTCACCGTCGCCTTCGACAAGGATGGCGTCACCTACTACCGCGCCCGCTTCGGCGGCTTCGGCTCGAAGAATGCCGCCTGGAAGGCCTGCGATGCCCTGAAGCGCAAGAAAATCTCGTGCTACGCCGTCGAGCAATAGGCGGCTGTTCAAATCTCCCGGAAGGTACCGGCGTCGAAGGAGACTAATCGTGATTGGAGAGCAGGACGTCCTTGGCTTCATTGATCCGCGCCGCCAGGACAGACGTGCCGCCGATATCGGCGTTCAGGCGCTGCATCAGGCGGCGGTGCGCCTTGCGGATATCCGCCGCGGCGGCCCCCGCTTCAAGACCAAGGACCTTGTAGGCCTCCTCCTTAGTCATGGCGCCCGCACCTGGCGCAACACCCAGCCCTTCGTCACTGTGCGGCTGCGCGTCCTTGCGCCAGACGGGAAAACGGCCGTCAAGATACGTCTCTAGGAGCTGGCGACTCTCCGGATCGGGGCTGAGCTCGCCATAAAGCTGGCGCAGATCCGTCAGCCCCATCGCGCCAAGCATCTTGCCTTCATAGCGCCCGGCCAGAACAAGCCCTTCGAGCCTGCCGCTGTCGTGGTCGAGGTCCATTTCGAGCGCGGCGGTGCGCACCGTCGAATGTTTGGAAGCGGCGGCCCGCGCCGGAGGCCGTTTCGTCCGAATCCAGCCGACCCAGGCGAGCGCCGCGAGCAGAAGCAGTCCGCCGATGAGGCTGCGGCCGAAGACCAGCATGGGCGCGCCGACCAGCCCCAGCAAAGCCGGCCCGAGCGATCGCAGACCGTCGGCCATCCTCGCCGCATCAGCACGCACAAACAGCAACGCGGCGCCAAAAAGCACCACAAGGATTGCCGCCAATGCGAGGATCACACCCATCGGTTTGCGCCGCCATACGGATGACTGAGCATAGGAAATAGGATGGGACCTAGGTCCGCCGCTTGCAAGCCCCACGCTGGGCGAGCCGAAGGGCCAGCGCTTAGAGCAGGCCGAGTTCGGCGAGTTCGAGCCTCAGCTTCGGCGGCATCTCGGCGAGCGCCACCCTGCCCTTGCCGAGATCTGCCGGCGCATCGGCGGGCTTGAGGTAACGCCAGCCCTGGAAGGCGCGCCGCGGCTGCCAGTCGGTGCGCACGACCTCGGGATCGAGCACCAGATGACAGCGGCCGATACCTTCAGCGTCAGTGAAGGGCCGGATCTCGGTGATCAGCTGCCGGCACTGCACGCTGCCCTTGATCACCCAATAGAGCGAGCCGCCATCGGTGATCTCGCTGCCGCGCGTCGGCACCATGCGGGTGGTGTGCCAATGCTCGACCGGCTCGCCGGCGCGGCGCCGCTCGTCGAGGCGGAAGGCGATCCACTCTTCGAGGTCCTCGACGCTGTCGCAGCCGACGCACAGTTTTAGGAGATTGAGTGACATGCCCCAAGATTTAGCCGCGAGGGTTGAGGCGTCAACGCCTTGAGAGACTTCTCCACAGGGCCAGCCTGGAGTGTCCGTAAGACCTCAGCACTCCACCACGTTCACCGCGAGCCCGCCGAGGCTGGTTTCCTTGTACTTCTCGTTCATATCGAGGCCGGTCTGGCGCATGGTCTCGATCGCGGCGTCGAGCGGCACGAAATGCGTGCCGTCGCCCTTGATGGCCAAGGAAGCGGCGGTGACTGCCTTCACCGCGCCGAGCGCATTGCGCTCGATGCAGGGCACCTGCACCAGGCCGCCGACAGGATCGCAGGTCATGCCGAGATGATGCTCGAGCGCGATCTCAGCGGCGTTCTCCACCTGCTCGGGCGTGCCGCCCATCACTGCGCAAAGACCGGCGGCGGCCATCGCGGAAGCGGAACCTACCTCGCCCTGGCAGCCGACTTCGGCGCCCGAGATCGAGGCGTTGGACTTGATGATGCCGCCGACGGCGGCGGCTGTCAGCAGGAAGTCGCGGATGCTCGGCTGATCGGCTTCGGGATGGAAATGCAGCCAATAGCGCAGCACCGCCGGCAGCGTGCCGGCGGCGCCATTGGTCGGCGCCGTGACGACGCGGCCGCCGGCGGCGTTCTCCTCGTTGACCGCCATGGCGTAGATCGACAGCCAGTCATTGGCGAGCAAGGGGTTGGGCCGGTTCTGCTGCCACTGTTCCTGCAGCTTGTCGTGCAGTTGCCGCGCGCGGCGACGCACCTTCAGCCCGCCCGGCATGATGCCGTCCTGCGAAAGGCCGCGGTCGATGCAGCCTTTCATGGCGCCCCAGATCGCGTCGAGGCCCGCATCGAGCTCCTCGCGCGACATATGCTTTTCCTCGTTGGCGCGCTTCATCTCGGCGATCGAAAGCCCGCTCTTTGCAGCCATCGCCAGCATCTCGACGGCATTCTTGAAGGGATACGGCACTCGTCTGCCCTCGGTCGTCACCGAGCCCTTGGCCTTGATGCGCTGCAGTTCTTCCTCCGAAACGACGAAGCCGCCACCGATCGAATAATAGATGCGCTTGAGCAGCAGCCGGTCGGATGCGTCATAGGCATAGAAGGCCATGCCGTTGGCATGACCGGTCAGCGGCGTCTTGCGGTCAAGCACGAGGTCCTTGGCAGGATCGAAACGGTATGTTGGGTGCCCCGGCGGTGAAATCCGCTTTTCCGCGCCGATGCGAGCGACGATGCCGTCGGCCTCGTCCGGATCGACCGTCTGCGGCGTCTGGCCGGCCAGGCCGAGGACGACGGCGCGATCCGAGCCGTGGCCGATGCCGGTATAGGCAAGCGAGCCATGCAGGCTGGCGCCGATGCGATCGACTTTGACGCCTGCCGGGCGCGGCCAGTCGCCGGCCAGGATCTCGTCGAGAAAGCGGCGCGCAGCCGTCATCGGCCCCATCGTGTGCGAGCTCGAAGGGCCGATGCCGATCTTGAACAGGTCGAAAACCGAAAGGAACACGGGCCATTGTCTCCTGAGCGCCGGTCACAAACTTACATATAGGAATTCCCCCCGATGTTTCCGCTGTTTTGCAAGCCGCGGCGCGGCGGCTGCCGACCTTGTTTGCTCCGCCAGCGACATCGCCTTGCCGAGGCCTCCTGCCCCGTCGAAGCGCCGGCATCGCCTGTGTTACAAGAGCGCATGGGCGACTCACTCCATCTCTCAATGGCAGATCTGGCGGCTTTGACCTTCTTCCTGGTCGTCTGGGTGCTGCACACGCTCGCCTCCGACGGCAAGCTGATCAGCCGGGTCTCGCTGACGACCGCGATGAATGCCCAGCGCGAGGCCTGGATGCGCAATATGGCCGAGCGCGAAATCCGCATCGTCGACACCGCCATCATGGGCGGCCTGCAGCAAGGCACCGCCTTCTTTGCCTCGTCTTCCCTGATCGCGCTCGGCGGCTGCTTTGCCCTTCTCGGCGCCTCCGACCGCGTGCTTCAGGTGCTGGCCGACCTGCCCTTCGGCGAGGCTTCGTCGCGCGAAGCTTTCCAGACCAAGGTATTCGGCCTGGTGCTGATCCTGGCTTTCGCCTTCTTCAAATTCGGCTGGGCCTACCGGCTGTTCAACTATTGCTCGATCCTGATCGGTGCGGTGCCGACCCCGCATGGCCCTGCTTCGCGCAATCCGGTCAGCGAAACCGCAGTGTGGCGGGCGACGCGCATGAACGTGCTCGCCGGCAAGCACTTCAACGCGGGGCTCCGCGCCGTCTTCTTCTCGATCGGCTATCTCGGCTGGTTCGTCGACCCGGTCGTCTTCGTGATGTCCACCCTGGTGCTTCTGGCGGTGCTGGTGCGCCGCCAGTTCTTCTCGGCGGCCCGGCAGGCGGTGCTCGGTCAGCCGCTCGGTCCGGGGAAGAACTGATCGGTCTTGCCGGATAGCCTATAGGCGAAAAGCCCGATCCATTCGCGGAACGCGATGGAGGTCGCCTGTATGGAGTCCATCGGATTGTCGCGGTAGAAGCCAGCGCCTTCCTTGCCCGAGGTGCGATAGTCGACTGGCCACGGAATGGTCGCAAAGCCCGCCTTGTCGAACAGGGCCTTTGCGCGCGGCATGTGGAAGGCCGAGGTGACCAGCAGCCACGTCTCGCCAGGCTTTGGCTCGACAAGCTTTCGCGAGAAGACAGCATTCTCGTAGGTGTTGCGCGATTTATCCTCGAGAATCAGGCGATCAGCGGAGACGCCAAGCGCCCCAAGCAGGCGCGGCGCCGTGTCGGCGTCGCCCTCGCCGTCGAGGAAAAGCGAGCCATTGCCGCCGGACACGACGATCTTCGCCTGCGGGAAACGGCGAGCGAGGATCGCCGTCTCCACCATGCGGTCGCCGCTGCTGTTAAGCTCATAACCGCCGCGCGCCAGATTGATGGCACCCTCGAAGCCACCGCCAAGCACGACGATGCCGTCGACCTTCTCGGGCAATGGCGGCTTCGGAAAGCGTTCTTCCAGCGGATTGAGCATCATCGCGCCGACCGACGTCCAGGCCGAAAGAACCAGGACCGCGATGCCGAGCACACTGCCCGTCGCCGCCAGCCGGCGGCGCCGGAACAGCGCCGCCAACAGTCCGGCGAGCAGCAGGAAGATCGCCAGGTTGATCGGTTGGCCGAAGAACCAGAAGATTTTCGACAGGTAGTAGAACATCCCTCACCCTCTGTCAGATGAGGTATGAACCTACCACCACTTTTCCGGCTGAAATTTGCCCGCCGCCTGCTCAATGACATGCGCCGTCTGGAACAGCGTTTCCTCGTCGAACGGGCGGCCGATGAGCTGCAGGCCGAGCGGCAGGCCCTTGCCGTCTAAACCGGCCGGCACGGAAATGCCGGGAAGGCCGGCCATGTTCACCGTCACCGTGAAAATGTCGTTGAGATACATCTTGACCGGATCGGAGGCCATGTCCTCGTCGGCGATGCCGAAGGCAGCCGACGGGGTTGCAGGCGTCAGGATAACGTCGACGCCGGCGGCAAAGACATTCTCGAAGTCGCGCTTGATCAGCGTGCGCACCTTCTGCGCCTGCAAATAGTAAGCGTCGTAATAGCCGGCCGACAGCACATAGGTGCCGATCATGATGCGGCGCTTGACCTCGCGGCCGAAACCGGCGGCGCGCGTCTTCTCATACATGTCGATGATGTCCTTGCCGGGCACGCGCAGGCCGTAGCGGACGCCGTCATAGCGGGCGAGGTTCGACGAAGCCTCGGCTGGCGCTACGATATAATATGCCGGCAAGGCATATTTGGTGTGCGGCAGGGAGATGTCGATGATCTCGGCGCCGGCGTCCTTCAGCCAGGCAATGCCGTTCTGCCAGAGCGCCTCGATGTCTTGCGGCATGCCGTCGACACGGTATTCCTTCGGAATGCCGACCTTCATGCCCTTGATCGGCTTGCCGATCGCCGCCTCATAATCCGGCACCGGGCGGTCGACCGAGGTCGTGTCCTTCGGATCGACCGAGGCCATCGACTTCAACAGGATCGCTGCGTCGCGCACGTCGCGCGCGATCGGTCCGGCCTGGTCGAGCGAGGAAGCGAAGGCAACGATGCCCCAGCGCGAGCAGCGCCCATAGGTCGGCTTGATGCCGACCGTGCCGGTGAAGGCTGCGGGCTGACGGATCGAGCCGCCGGTATCGGTGGCGGTGGCGCCGGCGCACAGAAACGCGGCCACGGACGACGCCGAGCCGCCGGACGAGCCGCCCGGCACCAGCTGGGCGTTGTCCAGGGTCCGCGCCGTCTTGGTGCCGCCGGCGGAGACGAAGCCGCCATCGCCCTGATGCGTCGTCGGCATCACCACCGTATCGACACGCGAGCGGCGCCACGGGTTGATGACCGGGCCGTAATAGGAGGTCTCGTTGGACGAGCCCATGGCAAACTCGTCCATGTTGAGCTTGCCGAGCATGACGGCGCCGTCGGCCCACAGATTGGACGTTACGGTGGACTCGTAACGCGGCCTAAAACCGTCCAGCACATGGCTGCAGGCCTGGGTGTGGATGCCTTCGGTGGCGAACAGGTCCTTGATGCCGAGCGGAATGCCCTCCAGCGCGCCGCCCTCGCCCTTGGCGAGTCTGGCATCCGAGCTCTTGGCCATGTCCCGCGCCTTGTCGGCGGTGACGGTCACATAGGCGTTCAGCACCGGATTGGCGCGATCGATCGCGGCGAGATAGGCCTCGGTGATCTCGGCCGCGGTGATCTCCTTGCCGCGCAGCTTGGCGCGGGCCTCGGAAATGGTGAGATGTGTGAGATCGCTCATCAGGCAAGGCTCTTTTCGTAAAACACCGACCATTCGGAGTCGGGATAATCCAGCACCGGTCCGCAACGCGTGAATCCGGCGCGCTCATAAACGGTCCAGGCGGCGGGATGGCGATCGCCGGTTTCGAGCACCAGCCGCGTCAGCCCTTCCTGGCGGGCCAACGCCTCGACCCGCCCGACGATCTCGGCGCCGATCTTGCGGCCGCGATGCGACGGCCGCGTATACATCCGCTTGATCTCGCCGGTCGCCTCGTCGTGGCGTTTGAGCGCGCCGCAACCGATCGCAAGGCCGTTGTCGCGCGCGATGAACACCGTCGTATCCTTGTCCGCCATCTGCTCGACGGTGAGGTGATAGCAGTGCTCGGGCGGCGTCAGTTCGAGCAGGGCGGCATTGAGCTCGGCGACCAGCGCGCGCACGTCGTCCTGCAAAGGCGTCTCGACGGCGATCTCGACAGCCACGGCCTACTCCACCACCTTCGGAACGAGGAAGAAGTTCTCTTCCGTTGCCGGCGCGTTGGCAACGATGTCGGCGGGCTTGTTGCCGTCGGTGACGATATCCTGGCGCTTCTTCATCTCCATCGGCGTGACCGAGGTCATCGGCTCGACGCCCGAGACATCGACCTCGTTCAGTTGCTCGACGAAGCCGAGGATGGCGTTCAATTCGCCGGTCATGCGCTCGGCATCCTCCTCGCTCACCGCGATACGGGCAAGGCGCGCGACGCGCTTCACGGTCTGAAGATCAACGGACATGTTCTTTTCGCCTCGGGAAAACCAGTGCGGGCTATAGCGGCGCGGCGCTCAGCGCGCAACATGGATGATGGCGGGCCCGGTCAATCCGTGGAGCCGGCACATCCCGCGAACGACGAACAGCCTAGATCGTAATCGCCTTGCCGATCTCCGGCAGCGCCACGTTGACGCCCGAGCCTTCCATGCCGGCGACGAATTTGTCGGCGGTCTGGTCGAGCATCGAGAAGGTCCTGAAATGGCAGGGAACGACGGTATCGAAGCCGAAGAACCGGCGGCAGGCAAGGGCCGCCACCGCGCCGCCCATGGTGAAGCGGTCGCCGATCGGCACGATGCCGATCTTGGGATCGTGCAGCTCGTTGATTAGCCCCATGTCGGAGAAGATGTCGGTGTCGCCCATGTGGTACAGCGTCTTGTCTTCGGGAAAATGCAGGACGAGCCCACCCGGATTGCCGAGATAGGTATTCGTGCCGCCTTCGCCGCCGAAAGAGGACGAATGCAGCGCCTGGACGAACGTCGTGGTGAAAGGACCGCAATCGACGGTGCCGCCGATATTACCTGGATTGATCTTGTCGCCGCTGACGCCCAGGCCGACCAGGTACATGCAGATCTCGAAATTCGCGACCAGCATCGCGCCGCTTTTCTTCAGCACCTCGACCGCGCCGCTGACATGGTCGTTATGGCCGTGGGTAAGGAGAACGTGAGTCACACCTTCCGCCGGACCTTCCCAGCCGCCCGTCCAGGACGGATTGCCGACCAGATAGGGGTCGATGAGAATGGTGGCGTCCTTGGTCTCGACGCGGAATGCCGAATGCCCGTACCAGGTCAGTTGCATGAATGCTTTCCTCGATTTTCCCGCTGCCAAAGGATAGAACGCTGGCGGCAAATTTAAAGTGGCGCAGCGCTTCCTGACGTCAAAAGGACGTGTGTCGCCCAAATGTCAGGGGAAGTCGTTGGGCATTATTTCAATCGAGGAACTGCCGGAGCGTCTCGCCGACGGCAAAACGCTCGCCGGGCTCGATCTCGGCGACAAGACGATCGGCGTGGCCGTCTCCGATCGCGGGCTATCCTTCGCCCATCCGCGCCCGGTCATCCTGCGCAAGAAATTTTCGCTCGATGTCGCCCAGCTGGTCGCTCAACTGGAGCAGGACAATGTCGGCGCCATCGTGCTTGGCCTTCCCGTCAACATGGACGGCTCGGAAGGGCCCCGCGCGCAAAAATCGCGCGCCTTCGTCCGCAACATGGCGCCGCTTTCCAACCTGCCCTTCGTGCTGTGGGACGAGCGGCTGTCGACGGTCGCGGCCGAGCGGACGCTGATCGAGATGGACTTCTCGCGCAAGAAGCGCGCCGGCAAGATCGATTCGGCGGCCGCCGCCTTTATTCTGCAGGGAGCGTTGGACCGGCTTCAGTCGCTTGGCCGAGCCGATCGGGGGTGATGTCGCCCTGCCGGCGCTGCCTTATCCATTCGGCGATGTTGCGCCGGCGGCGGAAGGCCCACAGCCCCATGAGCAGGAAGAAGTCGAAAACGCAGGTCCGCGCCACCATGCCCGGTATGATGGCCGGATCGACGCCGAGCATCTGGCCATAGAGCTGGAAAGCAAAATCGTGCACCTGTCGGCTCAGCATCGCGTAGCCGAAATTCATGTCGTTGGCCGACAGGAAGAACCATCCCCAGAAGATGGCCATCGGAGCAGCCCAGAGTGTGAATATCGTGCGCATCAGCGCCTGCCTCCAGGCTTGTTTTCCGGACGGCCGGATATGCGCGAAAGCAAGGAGCTGTGCGCGGCCCCCATTGCCATGCGCGAGGCGGCACGAACATCGCCCTGGGGCAAATTTATCGCGGCGGCAAGGGCGGAGCGGCGCTCGGCCGTCACCGCAACATAGGAGGCAAGCAGTGCCGTCATTTGAATGCCGACAATCACGAACAGGCCGTCAATGCCTTGCACCACGCCGCCGATGAGAATCAGCGAAAGCAGGGACGATGCGAAAATGAAGGCGACCCGCGCCACGCTCTCACCCGCGTCCAGCCTTGTCGCGCTGTTGAGCAACGTCTCGACAAGGGCCCAGCAGAACAACACCGCGACGGTCAGGAGCGCGACCGAAAGCGGCGCGACCACCGCGACATTCTCAAGCTGCGGAAACCGGCCGCCCTGGATCGAGAGGCCGAGCACGCCAAGCGCCGCTGCTAAGCCCCGGCTGCCGTCCATGCAGACATAGGCAAGCAGCGCGAAAACCACCGCCCAATGCAAGGCCAGAACTGAGCTCAAGACGTGCCGCATACGCATCCTGCTTCGCGGAGCCCGGGCCATGGTTAACCCTTCCCTACTCCAGCAAGCGGAGATTGGGCTTTGGGAAGGTTCGCCGCAATGGAAACCATTTGTTAAGGTTAACGGCTATCCACAGGCCGACAATTGGCGGATGGCATCATGCTCCGTCGCCAGAGCCGGATCAGGTCACCGGCGGATAGAGCGTGTCGATGATCATGCGCGCATCATGGCGCGAATCGAGCATGCCGTAGGTGGTGCGCCACTGGCCGCCGAGCCGGGTTTCGACGAAGGCGTCAGCGATCCGCCCTGCTCCCAGCCTGCGAAGCTCCGCCGCGGCTGCCGAAAGCGCGAGCTGTTCCGTCAACAGGCGCGCCGACCCTTGGTCGGTCGCGGCGACCTGCATGGCCGCCTTCAGCACGCCGATCGTGCCGCGTCCGCCGGTGCCGAGATCGCGGTCTATGCCGGCGAGCACCTCCTCGAACAGGCCCGGCGCCCGGCCAAGCACGCGCAGCACATCGAGCGCCATGACATTGCCCGAGCCCTCCCAGATCGCGTTGACCGGCGCCTCCCGGTAGTAGCGGGCTAGCGGCGCTTCCTCGACATAGCCATTGCCGCCAAGGCATTCCATCGCCTCGTAGAGCAGCGCCGGCGCGATCTTGCAGACCCAGTATTTGACCACAGGCGTCATGGCCCGGGCAAAGGCCGCCTCGCCGCGATCGCTTGCCGCCTCGTCGAAGGAGCGCGCCAGCCGGAACGACAGCGCCGTGGCCGCGGCGACGTCCAGCGCCATGTCGGCCAGAACCCGCTGCATCAGCGGCTGGTCGATCAGGTTCGAGCCGAACACCTGGCGATGGCGCGTGTGGTGCACGGCCTCGGCAAGGCCCGCCCGCATCAGCGCCGACGAAGCGACCGCGCAGTCGAGCCTCGTCAGCGTCACCATGTCCATGATGGTCTTCACGCCGGCGCCCGGATCGCCGACCATCTCGCCGATGGCGTTGGCGAACTCCACCTCCGACGAGGCGTTGGAGCGGTTGCCGAGCTTGTCCTTCAGCCGCTGGAAGCGGAAGCCATTGCCGGACCCGTCGCCCAGGATGCGCGGGACGAGGAAGCAGGACAGCCCCTCCGGCGCCTGACCGAGCACAAGGAAGGCGTCCGACATCGGCGCCGACATGAACCATTTATGGCCGGTGAGCCGGTAAAAGCCGCTGCCGGTGCGCTCCGCCCTGGTGGTGTTGGCGCGCACATCGGTGCCGCCCTGCTTCTCGGTCATTCCCATGCCGAGCGTCAGGCCGGTCTTCTGCACCGGCGGCTTCTGCGTCTGGTCGTATTTGCGTGTCGTCACGCGCGGCGCCCATTCACGGAAAAGCTTCGGGCTCGCCATCAGCGCCGCCAGCGAGGCGCTGGTCATGGTGATGGGGCACAGATGCCCGGTCTCGAGCTCGGCGGTCAGGTAGAAGCGCGCCGCCCTTACCTGATGGCGGCGGCCGATCTCGGCATCTCCGTTCTCCCAGACGGAAGAATGCAGGCCGCCGGCAACCGAGCGGCGCATCAAGGCGTGATAGGCCGGATGGTATTCGACAAAATCGAGGCGCCGGCCCTGGCGGTCATGCGTGCGCAATTTCGGTGTGTCGGTATTGGCGAGGCGGGCAAGCTCCTGCGCCTCCTGCGTCATCACGAACCGGCCAAGCCCGTCGAGATCTTTGCGCACGGGATCCGAAAAACGCTCGGCAAGCTGGATGAGCAACGGATCGCCCCGCCAAGCATTGCCGCTCGTCATTGGCGGCGGCTGGTTGATCACCTCGTCGGTCACGCGTCTTCCTTACATCCCCAGGCCGCGATTACGAATCCGAGGCCCATGCGGCCTTATAGCCCAAGCGTTACGGCACGCGCGACGAAAATACCGGGGAGAACGCCCGCAATCCAAAGCTGGCGCTTGCGACAGGCCGGACCGCGCCCTATAGCAGCGCCTTGAGATGACCGACGCTTCGTCCCTGCCGCTCTTTCCCCACCGCCATCTTCTGGGCATCCGCGATCTTTCCCCCGCCGATATCGAGCTGTTGCTCGATCGGGCGGACCAGGCCGTGGCGATCTCGCGGCAATCGGAAAAGAAGACGTCGACACTGCGCGGCCGCACGCAGATCAACCTGTTCTACGAGGCATCGACCCGCACGCAGTCGTCCTTCGAGCTCGCCGGCAAGCGTCTCGGCGCCGACGTCATGAACATGTCGGTGGCGAGCTCCTCGGTGAAGAAGGGCGAGACGCTGATCGATACGGCGATGACGCTCAACGCCATGCGGCCGGACATCCTGATCATCCGCCATCAGTCGGCGGGCGCGGCCGCCCTGCTCGCCCAGAAAGTCGGCTGCTCGGTGGTCAATGCCGGCGACGGCGCGCATGAGCATCCAACCCAGGCGCTGCTCGACGCGCTGACCATCCGCCGCGCCAAGGGCCCGCTGTCGAAGCTGATCGTGGCGATCTGCGGCGACATCCTGCATTCGCGCGTCGCCCGCTCCAACATCATGCTGTTGAATGCGCTCGGGGCGCAAGTTCGTGTCGTCGCCCCCTCGACGCTGCTGCCCTCCGGCATCGATCGGATGGGCGTCATCGTCGCGCGCTCGATGGCAGAGGGGCTGAAGGACGCCGATGTCGTGATGATGCTGCGCCTGCAGCGCGAGCGCATGGAAGGCGCCTTCGTGCCGTCGATCCGCGAATATTTCCGTTATTTCGGCCTCGATGCCGAGAAGCTGAAAGCCGCCAAGGACGATGCGCTGGTCATGCATCCCGGTCCGATGAATCGCGGCGTCGAGATTGCTTCCGAAATCGCCGACGGGCCGCAAAGCGTCATCCAGGAACAGGTGGAGATGGGGGTCGCCGTGCGCATGGCCGTCATGGAAGCGCTGCTCGACCCGCGCCGCAACCATGAGGGGCGCGGCGCATGAGCGTGACCGTCTTCAGCAAGGCGCACATCGTCGACCCGTCGCGCGGCATCGATGAGATCGGCAGCGTCATCGTCGAAGGCCGCAAGATCGTCGCGGCCGGCAAAGCCGCGTTGAACCAGGGCGTGCCCGAAGGCGCCACCGTCGTCGACTGCGCCGGCAAGACGATTATTCCAGGCCTAGTCGACGCGCGCGTCTTCATCGGCGAACCCGGCGGCGAGCATCGCGAGACCATTGCCTCGGCAAGCGTGGCGGCGGCGGCCGGCGGCGTCACTTCCATCGTCATGATGCCCGACACCGACCCGGTGATCGACAATGTGGCGCTGGTCGAATTCGTGCTGCGCACCGCACGCGATACCGCAAGCGTCAACATCTTCCCGGCAGCCGCGATCACCAAGGGCCTCGAAGGCCGCGAGATGACCGAGTTCGGCCTGCTGCGCGAGGCCGGCGCCGTCGCCTACACCGATGGCCGCCACACGATCGCCAATGCGCTGGTGATGCGCCGGGCGCTGACCTATGCGCGCGATTTCGGCGGCGTGATCGCGCATGAAACCCAGGACGCCGACCTCGCCTCATCCGGTGTGATGAACGAAGGGCTCTATGCGAGCTGGCTCGGCCTGTCGGGCATTCCGCGCGAGGCCGAGCTCATCCCGCTCGAGCGCGACCTGGCGCTGGCCCGGCTGACCGGCGGCGCCTATCACGCCGCCAAGATCTCGTCCGCGATGGCGGCCGGCGCGGTGAACCGGGCCAAGACCGACGGCGCCAATGTCACGGCGGGCGTCGCCATCCACAATCTGTCGCTCAACGAGAACGATGTCGGCGAATACCGCACCTTCTTCCGGCTGACGCCGCCCCTGCGCGCCGAGGATGACCGGCTGGCGATGATCGAGGCGATCAAGGACGGCACGATCGACATCATCGTTTCCTCGCACGACCCGCAGGACGTCGACACCAAGCGCCTCCCCTTCGCCGATGCCGCTGCCGGCGCCATCGGCCTGGAGACGCTGTTTGGCGCGGCGCTTCGGCTCTACCACAATGGCGATGTGCCGCTGCTCAGGCTGATCGAGACGCTGTCCACGGCGCCGGCCAGATTGTTCGGCCTGCCGGGCGGCACGCTGCAGCCGGGCGCGCCGGCCGATCTCGCGGTCGTCGATCTCGACGAGCCGTGGATCGTCAGCGAAAGCGGCCTGCGCTCGCGCTCGAAGAACACCTGTTTCGAAGGCGCGCGCCTTCAGGGCAGGGTCCTGCGGACTGTGGTCGCGGGCCGCACGGTGTTTTCCGCGTAGACCATCAGAGGCATTGAGCGCTGCCAAATCTGCCAGGCACGGAGTTGCTTGGCGAACCCTCCCGACTCTACCATTATGCTCGGCTGATGCCCGAGCAGCGCCAGCTATTGCAAACCAGAGTTGCATAAAGCACATTGTATCAATCAAAAGGCGAAAGCCCGGACGAAAGAATATGGGGGAAACCATGGGTTATGCGATCGCGCTCGTCTTCGGCTATCTGCTCGGCTCGATACCGTTCGGACTTCTGATCACTCGCGCGGCGGGTCTCGGCGACGTCCGCAACATCGGTTCCGGCAATATAGGCGCGACCAATGTGCTGAGGACAGGCAACAAAGGGCTCGCCGCCGCCACGCTGCTGCTCGACGCGCTGAAAGGCACCGCCGCCGCCCTTATAGCCGGACATTTTTCGCCGGACTTCGGACTTCTGGCTGGCTTCGGCGCCTTCCTCGGCCATCTCTTCCCGGTCTGGCTCGGCTTCAAAGGCGGCAAGGGCGTCGCCACCTATCTCGGCGTGCTGCTCGGCCTTGCATGGCAAGGCATGCTCGTCTTCGCCGTCGTCTGGCTCGCGATGGCCTTCCTGTTTCGATACTCCTCTCTGGCCGCATTGGCGGCCGCGGTCATCGTGCCGGTCGCGCTCTATTTCATCAGCACGCCGCAGATCGCCGGCCTGTTCGCCGTGATGAGCCTGATCGTGATTGCCAAGCACCATGCCAACATCTCGCGGCTGCTGGCCGGCACCGAAGGCAAGATCGGGGCGAAGGGATGAGCGCTCCAGCCGCCGGACCGCGCCTCAGCGACCGGCAGCGGCTTGCCTGGCTTCGGCTGATCCGCACGCCCAATGTCGGTCCGGCTTCGTTTCGCGAGCTGATCAACCGCTTCGGCTCGGCCGAAGCAGCGCTTGAAATGCTGCCCGAATTGATGATCTCCGGCGGCGCCAATCGCATCGTCCGCATCCCCTCCGTCGCCGAGGCGGAAGCCGAGCTGGACGCCGCCCGGCGCACCGGCGCCCGCTTCGTCGGCATTGGCGAGGCCGATTATCCGACCTTGCTGAAGACCTTGGACAATCCGCCGCCGCTGCTGGCCGTGAAAGGCGAAGGCGCGGTCTTCCGTATGCCGGCGGTGGCGATTGTCGGCGCCCGCAACGCGTCGCTGGCCGGCATCAAGATGGCGCGCATGCTGGCGGCCGACCTCGGCCGCGAAGGTTACACTATCGTTTCCGGCCTGGCGCGCGGCATCGATACGGCCGCGCACAAAGGCAGCGTTTCAACCGGAACGATCGGCGTTCTGGCCGGCGGGCTCGATGTCCCCTACCCGCCCGAGAATGTCGGCCTGTGCGACGAGATCGCCGATCGCGGCGGCGCCATCGTTTCGGAAATGCCCTTCGCCTGGCAGCCGCGGGCCCAGGATTTCCCGCGCCGCAACCGCCTTGTCGCCGGAATGGCGCTCGGCCTGGTGGTGGTGGAAGCCGCGCAACGTTCCGGCTCGTTGATCAGCGCACGCCTCGCCAATGAAATGGGCCGGCTGGTCTTTGCCGTGCCGGGCTCGCCGCTCGACCCGCGCGCCGCCGGCTGCAACGCGCTGCTCAAAGACGGCGTCACGCTTGTCACCGAAGCCGCCGACGTGCTCGGCGCGCTGGCGCCGCTTGCCGGCACTCGACCTCCAAGAACCGCGCCACTTGCCGAGGCGCCCGACATATCGGCCCTGCCGCCGCCCGGTGAAAACGACCGCGCCGATGTACTGGAGGCGCTGGGACCCACGCCGACAGGCATAGATGAGATCATCCGCCACACGGGCTTAAGCGCCGCGCAGATTGCGATGGTGCTGCTTGAACTCGACCTCGCCGGCCGGATCGAGCGTCACGCCGGCGGGAATGTGTCGCTCATCGCATGACTTGGCGCCCGCGGGCAGAGCCAACTTCCTTATCGAAACAGATATTTCGACACTTCCGGATTGCCGCGGCGCCACATCACATTGTCGAGGAAATAGTGGTGCACGTTGATGAAGATCAGCACGATGAAGAAGAAAAGCGACGAACCGAGCACCTGTTTGTCGTAGGGGATCAGGGCGGTCAGCACGAACGGGATCAGCCAGAAGCCGAGATAGCCGAGCGCGCCGCCGCCGATGATGAAACCGAGGACCCGGAACCTGTAGCGAGGCCCGAGCACCGATAGGATTTTCGGCTCCGGGCCGCTCGCGGCATCCGAGACGTCTCGCTCGACATTGGTCTGGTAGCGCCAGACCACCGCCAGATATTGCAGCGAGTGCAGCGCCGGCACCACCAGCAGCCAGAGCGGGTTTATCCTGGCAATCAGGATCCAGAGATAGAGTGACGCGACATAAGCCACGATGCCGTTATACGGCAGGCCGCCATTCTTTCGCCAGCGCCTGGCCAGCATCAGGAGCGTGGCCGCCGTCGATCCGACGGCCGCCAGCACGGCAATGTCAGTGATCCAGGACGGCGCTGCGAAGGTATAATATTGAAGGCCATAATACTGCCCTTGCGTCACCGCCGTGTTGGTCTGCAGCCAGGCCAGGATCCACACTGCGTAGCTGTTGACGAGCAGCACCTTCTTGTCCCGGTCATCGAAGAATTTGCGCTTCAGCACGGCGTCGACCATCAGCATGCCGTAGCCTTGCTTGACGTAGTGCCAGCCGACGAAGAAGAACATCGCATTGGCCGCGAAGCCGAGCAGCCGCGTGTTCGATGTCGCCGTGCCATAGACAAAGAACAGGGCCATGATCACCGGAACGACGACGCCGGCGAAAATGTAGCGAAGCTGCAGGCTCCTGTCGTATCCCTCGCCACGCGCCTTGCGGCCGAAATTGCGATAGAAGATCTGGTAGGAATGGGCGAAATGCGGGTAGTTCACCAGATAGGCCACGACGACCATCGTCGCGGCTAGCGGACCTTCATAATCGCGCGGCACGAAGAACAGCACCGGCAGGATCAGAAACGCGCTGCCGCCGAGCATGAGGAAATCGGCGACCGGGCCGAAGAGATATTTGCCGGGCGGCGTCGCCGCTTTACGGGCCGTGGTCTCTACCGAAAGGTCAAGTGCCATCCTGGAGCCTCCCTCAGAGGCCCGAGTTTAGCCATGACCCTGTCCAGGAACAAGGCAACGCGGCAAGATCACCTTTGGCTGGGGGAAGTCTCACCGTCAGGCTGAGGCGGTCGCAGAGATCTTCACCAGGCGCTTCCTGGCCTCGTCGACCCGCTGCTGTTCCGACCTTATGCGGTCGCACAGCACAAGATTGATCCCGACGCCGCACTCCTCGTCCAGCAGTTGTTTTGCGTGATTGAGCGAAATCTCTGCGCGCTTGACGCGCTGCCTGGCCCTTGCCAGTTCCAAGTTCAGTACGTCCACTGTATCCGCATCCCGATTTGCGGTCCCTTCGACAGGGAAACAGCCGCGCGTAGCTTTTTGTTCCGATTGCCGGGTGTTTGTTACGACGTCTTCTTAAAGCGCCGACCGACCCTCAACCGCTTCGAACCGGCGCTTGTATTGGGCTATCCATTTTTCAAAGGCATAGTAGCTGACGCTGGCGGCAGCGATCGTCAGCGTCAGTGCTGTAAGCCACATCAGCCAGTAGTCTCCGGCATCGGTTGTAGGGGTTATCAGTCTGCCTTGTATCAGCGCCACGCTTCTGAGAGCGCAGCTGATGAAGAGGAAGTGAAAAACGTAGAGTCCATATGATATCCGGCCAAGATATCGCATGGGCTGTGACGAAAGCAGGGCGGCCAGCAACGGTGCCCTCAATCCCGCATCTACCAAACCTGCAAACATAAGCGAGGCCAGCGGATAGCTGAATGCCGAACCGGTCGCGGACAGCCAAGGCGGCGTCAGACTTAGAAAAAGCGCTGCGGCGGAGCCCGCGACCGCCAGCGAATATCCCCAGTACCACCGCGGCCGGATGACATAGAGGGCCATGCCGGCGATCACCGAAGCGGGTCGTAGAAACGGGGTGACCCACACGATCGGATGCTTCGCCTCGAGACCGTAGAACAGCATGCGGGCAAGCAATGAATAGATCAAGACGGCGGCGAGCCCAGCCAGAAACGCCCTTCTGCCATACCGTCGATAGACCAGGAACACGAACGGTATCAGCACATAAATTTGGAACTCGAACGAGAGCGTCCAGAGATGCGCCGTGTTAGGGATCGAGACGTTGTAACCGCGAAACCAGATAACTGCGTTGTCCAGAAAGAGCGCGAGTCCGGCCAGGCGCAGATAACCGTTGCCGTCTGGGCTGCCGTAGATCGCCAGCATCGCGACGGCAAACACGATCATAAGTGGGTAGATGCGCAGGAAGCGGCGCACATAGAAGTTTCGGATATTGATGCCGCCGGCTTTCCCATACTCAGCGTCGAGCAGATGAAAGAACAGGAACGCCGATATCAGAAAGAACAACTCGACGCCGACCCATCCATAGTTGCGGGCAGTTGTAAGCATGAGTGAAGGCGCGAACTTCGGCATATGATGAAAGAACACCGCCAGAAAAGCCACGAAACGAAGGCCGTCCAATGGTGCAATATAGAGGCATCGCGACGCAGTACTCACCTCTACCAGATTATTCTGAACATTCACTGAAACCGCCCCCCGCGAAGAGGTTATTCCATTACCCGAAGCAATCCCAGCAAACAATCCCAAGAAATTTCAAGGTGAGCGACGCCTGACTACATCGGGGGCATCGAGGCACTGCACGGCTTCGATTACTGTGATGGCAACACTAAGCCGAGGCGCTGAAGCCGCTGACCTCCATGGATGATCGACGAGGTGGATCAAGGCCAGCCGCTGTTGGACGAAGCCGTTCGTCGTATCAACTGGCAGATTGTCAGCAACCGTATAGCGTTCGCTGCCCGTGCAGCTCCATTCCGAGCACTGAAAGACGGTGCCTATGCCAAGGCGGGCGAATTAGCCCACTAGACGATTCTTATCAAAGCCTCGCCAGGGACGCCCTGAAGGCATTCCCTCATTCGAATCCCGGTTAAGTCGTAGGCGCGCAAAATCTTCAGCTATTCCCGCAAACATGGACGAAAAACCTGAGCAGATTTCGGCTAAGCCATTGAATTTGTTGGTGAGCGCGATGGGATTCGAACCCATGACCTACTGATTAAAAGTCAGTTGCTCTACCGGCTGAGCTACGCGCTCCCGCGGGCTCGAAACGCCGCCCTCGAAATTGCGCGGAACATAGGGAGAGTGCCGCGACCGGTCAACCGGAAAAAGACGGGCGTCCAAGGCGGATTTTTGAACGGGTTCGAACGGACGCCGAGAGGTTGTTTGCGAGCGGCTTTCGATGCCTGCGCCAATGATCCGGGTCCGCATTGCCTCAGGAAGTCCACAACAGCGGGTTGAGATTGAAAGGGGAACAATTTGCAACCGGGACCCGTTTCGCAACAGGGACGTCGATCAACCTCGAGGAGAAGAGTAATGAACAAGATCGCATCGGGCCTGCTGGCAACCGCTCTCTCGGCGTCGTTCATCGCGGCGGAGATGGTGCCGGTCAACGCTCAGCCGGCTTATGTGCCGCAACCCCAGGCCCTGTCGGATGTCCAGACCGTGCAGTATCGGGATTGGAGAAGGCACCGCGGCTTCAACCGGGATTTTTCGCGTCGTGGTGACGCTGTCTACTGGAACGGTCATCGCGGCTATCGCGAATATCGCCACGGCTATCGCCGTCATGGCGACTATTGGTTTCCGCTTGCTGCTTTCGCCGCCGGCGCGCTGATCACCGGCGCAATCGTCAACAGCGAGAACAATCGTGTCTATCGCGGCGATGCGCATGTGCAGTGGTGCTATGACCGCTACCGCTCGTATCGCGCCTCGGACAACACATTCCAGCCCAACAACGGCCCGCGTCGGCAGTGCGTCTCGCCCTACTGACGGCCTCCGGTCAGTATCCAGGGTCGTTAACTGAGCCCGCGCAAGGCGCGGGCTTTCTCGTTGTCATTCAACCGGATTTCAAGAACCGAGTGCGCCCCACGGGTCGGCTTGCCCAGCTAATGGTCTTGAGGATCAGATAAAGTCCTACGCCGTCATCAGGAGGACAGCGATAGGCTCCGCAGGCGTTGCAAATCCGAGTCACTGCTGAGGTCAATTCCCAGCCGAGTGCGTTAAGATCTTCGTTCGTCACATAGTCTCGAGTTAGCTCGCTGATGCCATGCTTCTTGCCGAAAGATCGGGCTGACTGGGCGTCAGTTATGAATTCCGGAGGCCAATTCGAATTGGCCCAGGCCCAGAGCCAATTGCCGGCCTTGGCGCTGGTGGAGCCCGCAATCTGGATTTCCGAAACGACCTTGACGCCGCTCTGGTCGGAAAACACCAGCTTTCCGGCCGTCAAGTCGTAGTCGTAACGCGACCAGTTGCCGAGGCGGAAATCCTTCGCCAGGCGTGCGTTCTTGGCGGTAAGTTCTTCAAACGCCTCATCGCGCCAAGCAGGATACCAATCCGGTTGCATTCTCTCCCCGGTCCAGTGATCGTTACTGCGCGCTTAGCGTCCTGCGCACCGCATCGCGCCATCCGGCGAGCTTCGTCGCGCGCGATGCGGCATCCATCTCCGGCTTGAAGCGCCGTTCCAGCGCCCAGCTCTTGGCGAATTCCTTCGATTTCGGCCACACGCCGGCCTTCGATCCCGCGAGCCACGCCGCGCCCAGGGCAGTCGTCTCCAGGATGGTTGGGCGATCGACCGGCGCGTCGAGAATGTCGGCCAGCCGCTGCATGGTCCAGTCGGACGCCACCATGCCGCCGTCGACGCGAAGCACCGTCTTGGCCGACGCGCCTTTCCAGTCCTTGCGCATGGCGTCGAGCAGGTCGCGCGTCTGGAACGCGACCGATTCGAGTGCGGCGCGCGCGAGCTCGGCCGGGCCTGAATTGCGCGTCAGGCCGAAGATCGCGCCGCGCGCCTCCGCGTCCCAGTGCGGCGCGCCAAGGCCGACAAAGGCCGGAACCAGATAGACGGCCTGCTCCGGATCGGCGGTCGCCGCCAGCGCGCCGCTTTGCTCGGCCTTGCCGATCACCTTGATGCCGTCACGCAGCCACTGCACGGCGGCGCCCGCGATGAAGATCGAACCTTCCAGCGCATAGGTGGTCTTGCCGTTCAACCGGTAGGCGATCGTTGTCAGAAGCCGGTTCCTCGATCGCACCAGGTCGGCGCCGGTGTTGAGCAACGCGAAGCAGCCGGTGCCGTAGGTGGATTTCATCATGCCGGGCTCGAAACAGGCCTGGCCGATGGTCGCCGCGTGCTGGTCGCCGGCAACGCCGAGGATGCGCATCTCGGCGCCGAAAAGGCTCTTTTCGGTGACGCCGAAGTCGTCGGCGCAATCCTTCACGTCAGGCAGGATCTCTGCCGGTATGTTCAGGATCGAGAGCAGCTCTTCGTCCCAGACATTCTTCTCGATGTTGTAGACCAGCGTGCGCGAGGCGTTTGTCGCGTCGGTGGCGTGCACTTGGCCGGCGGTCAACCGCCAGATCAGGAAACTGTCGATGGTCCCGGCGAGCAATTCGCCCTTTTCTGCGCGCTTCCTGGCTCCTTTCACCTTGTCCAGCATCCAGGCGATCTTGGTGCCGGAGAAATAAGGATCGAGCAGCAGCCCGGTCTTTTTCGTGAATTTCTTCTCCAGTCCCTGCTTCTTCAGCTTCTGGCAGAGCGGCGCCGTTCGCCGGTCCTGCCAGACAATGGCATTGTGGATCGGCTGGCCGGTCGCCTTGTCCCAGATCACGACCGTCTCGCGCTGATTGGTGATGCCGATCGCGGCCACATCCGAAGCGGTACGGCCGGCGGACTTAAGCGCCGACTTCACCGTGGCGAGAACGCTTGCCCAGATATCTTCCGGGTCATGCTCGACCCAACCGGACGCCGGATAATGCTGCGCGAATTCCTGCTGGCCAGTACCCGCGACCTTCATCTTGTCGTCGAACAGGATCGCTCGGGTCGAGGTCGTTCCCTGGTCGATCGCCAGCACAAAATCGCTCATTCCGTTCCCTCCACTACTCATGCAACAGGGGAGACGGCCAAGCCGCCTCCCCTGCATTTCTTACGCGGGCGAACGCGCCCACGTCATGCAGTTACTTCTGCCAGCTCTTCACCAGCTCGTCGTAGTTGACGGTGATCGGCTTGTCCTTCTCGTTCTCGACCTTGAGCTGCGGCGCAAGGTTGCCCTTTGAGACGGCATCCTTGTTCCAGTATTCGAGATCGTGCTCTTCGGCCATCTTCGGTCCAATATCGCCCTGGACGCCGGATTTCTCGAGACGAGAGAGCACCTTCTCCTGGTCGGCGCAGAGCGAATCCATCGCTTCCTGCGGGGTCTTCGCACCGGACGACGCATCGCCGATGTTCTGCCACCAGAGCTGCGCCAGCTTCGGATAGTCCGGCACGTTGGTGCCGGTCGGGGTCCACTGCACGCGCGCCGGCGAGCGGTAGAACTCGATCAGGCCGCCGAGCTTCGGCGCCCGCTCGGTGAAGCTCTTGTCGTGGATGGTGGAGTCACGGATGAAGGTCAGGCCAACCTGGCTCTTCTTCACGTCGACCGTCTTCGACACCACGAACTGCGCGTAGAGCCAGGCAGCCTTGGCGCGGTCAGTCGGGGTCGACTTCAGCAATGTCCACGAACCAGCGTCCTGGTAGCCGAGCTTCATGCCGTCCTTCCAATAGACGCCATGCGGCGAAGGCGCGACGCGCCATTTCGGCGTGCCGTCATCGTTCACGACCGGCAGGCCGGGCTTGGCCATGTCGGCGGTGAAGGCCGTGTACCAGAAGATCTGCTGGGCGATGTTGCCCTGCGAGGGAACCGGACCCGATTCGGAGAAGGTCATGCCCTGCGCTTCCGGCGGCGCGTAGGCCTTCAGCCAATCGAGATACTTCTGGATGGCATAGACCGAGGCCGGGGCGTTCGTGTCGCCGCCGCGTGCGGAGCACGATCCGACAGGACGCGAATTCTCGTCGACCTTGATGCCCCATTCGTCGACCGGCTTGCCGTTCGGGATGCCCTTGTCGCCGTTGCCGGCCATCGAGAGCCACGCATCGGTGAAGCGCCAGCCGAGCGACGGATCCTTTTTGCCGTAGTCCATGTGGCCATAGACTTTCTTGCCGTCGATCTCGCGACCGGTGAAGAACTGGGCGATATCCTCATAGGCCGACCAGTTGACCGGCACGCCGAGGTCGTAGCCATACTTGGCCTTGAAGTCGGCCTTGTTCTTCTCGTCGTTGAACCAGTCGTAACGGAACCAATAGAGGTTGGCGAACTGCTGGTCGGGCAGCTGGTAGAGCTTGCCGTCCGGCGCGGTGGTGAATGACTTGCCGATGAAGTCATCGACGTCGAGCATCGGATCGGTGACGTCCTTGCCCTCGCCGGCCATCCAGTCGGTCAGGTTGCGCGCCTGCTGATAGCGCCAGTGCGTGCCGATGAGGTCCGAGTCGTTGACCCAGCCGTCATAGAGGTTCTGGCCGGTCTGCATCTGGGTCTGGATCTTCTCGACGACGTCGCCCTCCTGGATGACGTCATGCGTGACCTTGATGCCGGTGATGGCGGTGAAGGCTGGCGCAAGCACCTGGGATTCATACTGGTGCGTGGTCAGCGTTTCCGACACCACTTTGATTTCCATGCCGGCGAACGGCTTGGCGGCGTCGATGAACCACTGCATTTCCTTTTCCTGATCGGCGCGCGAAAGCGTCGATAATGGGCCTATCTCCTTGTCGAGAAAGGCTTTTGCCTCATCCATTCCGGCATAGGCGTGGCCCGCGCCCAGCAATAGGACAAGGGCGGTCGTTGATGTTAGAAATTGCCGTCGCATGTGTCTCCTCCAGTCTTAAGTTGTGAAGTGCGATCCGGGGCGGTCGCCAGCACGCGGCCACTCCGACTTTTCCCCCTCTATACGTATCGGAACACGCCAATGGCGTAGACCACGGAGAGAGCGAGAGCCCACCACAGGTTGGGTCCAACCAGACCCAGCCAAGCGAGATGGATGAAGGCGCTGCCGAGCAGCGAAACGAAGAGGCGGTCGCCGCGCGTCGTCTCGAAGCGCAGCAGGCCGACGCGCGGATTGCCGCCGGGCGAGACATATTCCCAAAAACCCATGCCGCAGAGCATCAGCGCAATGACGACGAAGAAGGCGGCCGTCGGCCACGTCCACGCCATCCAGGAGAAGTCGAGATTCATGGCTTAGACCCTCCCCAGGGCGAAGCCCTTGGCGATGTAATTTCGCACGAACCAGATGACCAAAGCGCCGGGGATCAGCGTCAGCACGCCGGCGGCGGCGAGCAGTCCCCAGTCCATGCCGGCGGCCGAGACCGTGCGGGTCATCGTGGCGGCGATCGGCTTGGCGTCGGTTGTCGTCAGCGTGCGCGCGATCAGCAGTTCCACCCACGAGAACATGAAGCAGAAGAAGCAGGCAACGCCGATGCCGCTTGCGATCAGCGGCATGAAGATCTTCACGAAGAAGCGCGGGAAGGAATAGCCGTCGATATACGCGGTCTCGTCGATCTCCTTCGGCACGCCCGACATGAAGCCTTCGAGGATCCACACCGCCAGCGGCACGTTGAACAGGCAATGCGCCAGCGCCACCGCGATATGGGTGTCGATGAGACCGAAGGCCGAATAGAGCTGGAAGAACGGGAGCGCGAACACTGCCGGCGGCGCCATGCGGTTGGTCAGCAGCCAGAAGAACAGGTGCTTGTCACCGAGGAAGCGGTAGCGCGAGAAGGCATAGGCCGCCGGCAGCGCCACCGCAACCGATATCACCATGTTCATCACCACATAGGTGATCGAATTGATGTAGCCCGAGTACCAGGACGCGTCGGTGAAGATGATCCTGTAATTGCGCAGCGTCGGCTCGTGCGGAAAGAGCGTCAGCGACGACACGATCTCCTGGTTGGTCTTGAAGCTCATATTGATGAGCCAGTAGATCGGCAGGAGCAGCACGACGATGTAGAGCGTCGGCACGATCCACCACCAGCGCGATTCCTCGCCGCGGCGGCGCATCAGCTTCGCCACCTCGTCCTGCGACAGCGTGCTGCCGACTTCGGTGATCGCTGTTTCGCTCACGCGTGTCGTCTCGTTGGCGCCTGTCATCTGTCAGCGCTCCGCGTCGTAGTTGGTCATCACGGTGTAGAACACCCACGACAACAACAGGATGATCAGGAAGTAGACCAGCGACATGGCTGCCGCCGGACCGAGGTCGAACTGGCCGAGCGCCGTCTTGACGAGGTCGATCGACAGGAAGGTCGTCGAATTGCCGGGGCCGCCGCCGGTGACGACGAAGGGCTCGGTGTAGATCATGAACGAGTCCATGAAGCGCAACAGCACGGCGATCAAAAGCACGCGCTGCATTTTCGGCAGCTGGATGTAGCGGAACACCGCCCAGCGCGAGGCGCCGTCGATCTTGGCCGCCTGGTAGAAGGCATCCGGAATGGAGACCAGCCCGGCATAGCAGAGCAGCACCACCAGGCTGGTCCAGTGCCAGACATCCATGACGATGACGGTGACCCAGGCGTCGAACGGGTCCTGTACATAATTGTAGTCGAAGCCCAGCGCATTGACGTAATAGCCGAGCAGGCCGATGTCGTTGCGGCCGAACACCTGCCAGATCGTGCCGACGACGTTCCACGGCACCAGCAGCGGCAGGGCCATCAGCACCAGGCAGACCGGCACGCCCCAGCCCTTCTTCGGCATGTTGAGCGCGATGAAGATGCCGAGCGGCACCTCGATCGCCAGGATGATGAAGGAGAAGATCAGGTTGCGCACCATCGCTTCCCAGAAGCGGTCGGAATGCAGCAACTCCTCGAACCATTCGGTGCCGGCCCAAAAGAAGACGTTGTTGCCGAACGTGTCCTGCACCGAATAATTGACCACTGTCATCAGCGGGATGACGGCCGAGAAGGCCACCAGCACCAGCACCGGCAGGACAAGGAACCAGGCCTTGTTGTTCCAGGTCTTATCCATCTATGCCCCCATCTCGACGCGCGCCATCTCAACCAGCCAGGAATCGGCATAGATGTTGATGCCCGCGGGATCGAAGCGGACCTTCGGCTCGGCCGGAACTTCGTCGTCCTCGCCGATGACGGCCGCGATCTCCTTGCCTTCGAGATTGGCGCGCACGACCTTGTGGCGCCCGACATCCTCGACCTTGCTGACCTGCACCGCCATGCCTTCGCGGCCGAGCCGCACATATTCGGGGCGGACACCGAGTTCGACGGCGCCTTTATCCGCCTTGGGCACACCGGGCAGCTCGATGCGCTGCGCGCCGAGCTTCGCGGTCTTGCCTTCGAGCGCAACCGGCAGCACGTTCATGCCCGGCGAACCGATGAAATAACCGACGAAAGTGTGGCGCGGGCGCTCGAAGAGCTCCGCCGGCGTGCCGATCTGGACGATCTCCCCGTCATACATGACCACGACGCGGTCCGCGAAAGTCAACGCCTCGGTCTGGTCGTGCGTGACATAGACCATGGTGTAGCCGAAGCGGCGATGCAGCTGCTTCAACTGCGAGCGCAGCACCCATTTCATGTGCGGATCGATGACGGTCAGCGGCTCGTCGAACAGGATGGCATTGACGTCCGAGCGCACCAGGCCGCGGCCGAGCGATATCTTCTGCTTCTGGTCAGCGGTGAGCCCGCGCGCCTTCTTCTTCGCCAGCGAAGCGAGATCGATCATGTCCAGCGTCTCGCGCACCTTGCGGTCGACGTCCGCCTCCGGCACGCGTCGGTTGCGCAGCGGGAAGGCCAGATTGTCGTAGACGGTCATGGTGTCGTAGATGACCGGGAACTGGAACACCTGCGCGATGTTGCGCTCCTGCGTGGACAGATTGGTGATGTCCCGGCCGTTGAACAAAAGCTGGCCGTGCGAGGGATGCAGCAATCCCGAAATGATGTTGAGCAAGGTGGTCTTGCCGCAGCCCGACGGCCCAAGCAGCGCATAGGCGCCGCCATCCTCGAAGGTGTGATGCACTTCCTTCAGCGCGAAATCCGAATCCTTCCGTGGATTGGGCAGGTAGGAGTGGCGGATATGGTTGACGTCGATGCGCGCCATCTGATCCTCCTCAGGCTGCCAGCTTCGACGCCGTCACGGCGCGGCCGTTGTGGTCGAACACCAGGATGTGGCGCGGGTCGATGAACACCTCGACCTCGTCGTCCGTCTCGAAATGGAGAATGCCATGCGCCAGCATCACCCAGCGCGCATCGGCGAAGTCGAGATGGACGAAGCTTTCCGAGCCGGTGATCTCCGTGATGGTAACCTTGGCACGCACCGGTACCGCGCTGGCGTTCGGCCGCTCCAGCGACAGATGATGCGGCTGGAAGCCGATCGTGTAGCTGGCATCCGCAATACCGTTGAGCTCCGGCGGCACCGGCAGCTTGACGCCGCCTTCCAGCAGGAAGTCCGAGCCTTTCTTGGAAAGCACGATGGTGTTGAGCGGCGGATCGGCGAAGGTCCTTGCCGTCACCAGATCGACCGGCCTGCGGAAAACCTCGACGGTCGGACCGAATTGCGTGACGCGGCCCTCCGAAAGTGTCGCCGTGTTGCCGCCCAGCAAAAGCGCCTCGTGCGGTTCGGTGGTGGCATAGACGAAGATCGTGCCCGCGGCGGCGAAGATCTTCGGCAATTCGGCGCGCAATTCCTCGCGCAATTTATAGTCGAGATTGGCCAAGGGCTCGTCGAGCAGCACGAGGCTGGCGTTCTTGACGATGGCGCGGGCAAGCGCCGTGCGCTGCTGCTGGCCGCCCGAGAGGTTGAGCGGGGTGCGGTCGAGGTAAGGCGTGAGCTTGAGAAGCGCCGCGGCATTGCGCACCTCCTTGTCGATCCGTGCCTGGTCGACGCCTGCAACCCTGAGCGGCGACGCGATGTTCTCGTAAACCGTCATCGCCGGGTAGTTGATGAACTGCTGGTAGACCATGGCGACGTTGCGCTTCTGCACCTTCTGCCCGGTAACGTCCTTGCCGTCGAACCAGACCGAGCCGGACGTCGGCGCGTCGAGACCCGCCATCAGCCGCATCAGGCTGGTCTTGCCGGAAAGCGTCGGTCCCAGCAGAACATTCAGCGAGCCGTGCTGAAGCGTCAGCGACACGTCGCGGATATGCTCCTGCGCACCGATCGTCTTCGTCACGTTCCTCAGTTCCAGCATCACGCCTCCTCCCAGGCCTTGCGCTTCAGCAGTCGATCGTCATTCCGCCGCCGCGACGTGACGGCTGCTCAGCCCTCGCATGAATTCTTCCAGTGCCGCCGTCTGCTCGCGGCTGAAATGCAGGCCGCGCTTGGTGCGGCGCCACAGCACGTCCTCGGCGGTGACCGCCCATTCATTCTCGGCGAGATAGCGAACCTCCACCTCGAAAAGATCGGCGCCGAAATTGCGGCCGAGATCGGCATTCGACTTGGCGAGCCCGAGCAGCTTCTCAGCGCGCGTGCCGTAGAGCCGCGTAAACCGGCGCGCCAGCCTCTGGTCCAGGAACGGATAGTTTTTTTTCAACCTGGCGACCTGCGCGTCGAAACCGGTGGCTGGAAAATCACCGCCCGGCAGCGGCGCGTCATGCGTCCAAGGCTTGCCGCGCTTGCCGAGAAAGCCTTCGATCTTCTCAAGCATCGATTCCGCAAGCCGACGGAAGGTCGTGATCTTGCCGCCGAAGGCGTTGACAAGCGGGGCAACGCCCTCCCCGCCATCGGCCTTCAGCACATAATCGCGCGTCGCTTCCTGCGCCTTGGAAGCGCCGTCGTCATAGAGCGGACGCACCGCCGAATAGGTCCAGACGATGTCGGAGCGCTTCACGGCGACCGCGAAATATTCGCTTGCCGCGGCGCACAGATAGTCGATCTCGGCATCGGAGATCTTAACTTCGTGCGGGTCGCCGGGATAGTCGCGGTCGGTCGTGCCGATGAGCGTGAATTCTTCCTCGTAGGGAATTGCGAAGATGATGCGGCCATCCTTGTTCTGGAAGAAATAGGCGCGCTGATCGTCGAACTTCTTGGCGACGACGATGTGGCTGCCTTGGACAAGACGGACATTGTGGACTTCGTTCTGGCCGACGGCTGTCTGCAGAACGTGATCGACCCACGGGCCGGCGGCGTTGACGAGAAGCCGTGCGCGAACCTCTTCGGTGTCGCCGGTAAGCACGTTCTGCACCTTGATGATCCAGGTCGGACCGTCGCGGCGCGCGCTGACGACCTTGGTGCGGGTACGGATGATGGCGCCCCGGTCGGCGGCATCACGAGCGTTCAGCGCCACCAGGCGAGCGTCATTGACCCAACCATCCGAATATTCGAAAGCCTTGCGGAACAATGGCTTCAGCGGTTTGCCGGCCGGATCCCTCGCCATGTCCAGCGTCTTCGTCGCAGGCAGCAGCTTGCGCCCGCCGATGTGATCGTAGAGGAACAGCCCTAGCCGGATCAGCCAGGCGGGCCTCAGGCCCTTGGCGTAAGGCAGGACGAAGCGCATCGGCCAGATGATGTGCGGCGCGTTCTTCCACAGAACCTCGCGCTCCATCAGCGCTTCGCGCACCAGCCGGAACTCGTAGAATTCGAGATAGCGAAGCCCGCCGTGGATAAGCTTGGTCGAGCCGGAGGACGTCCCGCTCGCCAGATCATTCATCTCGGCAAGGTAAACCGAAAATCCGCGGCCAACGGCGTCGCGGGCGATGCCGCAACCATTGATGCCGCCGCCTATGACGAAAATGTCATGGATCGGGGATGCGTCCAAAAGTTCCTCCAACGATTTCGCGTTGCACCATTTTTGTGTTTTACGAAACCGTGACGGAATTATTTCGAACTCAAAGCGAATGTCAAACGAAATTTCACGGCTGCGTGAAACAGCCATGATGCGCCGCTATTCGAGTGCCGTCTCGATCAGCCGGACCTCGGTCTCCTCGCAAATCCGACGGACCGAGGGGATGTCGCAACGATCGGTGATGAAGGTATTCACCTGCGAAAGATGGCCGATCCGAACCGGCGCGGTGCGCTCGAACTTGGTCCGATCGGAGACCAGGATGACATGGCGCGCATTGGCGATGATCGCCTGCGCCACCTTCACCTCGCGGAAATCGAAGTCGAGCAGCGCACCGTCATGGTCGATGGCCGAGGCGCCGATGACGGCATAGTCGACCTTGAATTGACGGATGAAATCGACGGCCGCTTCGCCGACAATGCCGCCGTCCGAACCGCGCACCACGCCGCCGGCGATCACAACCTCGATCGTAGGATAGATGCGCATCCTATTGGCAACATTGATGTTATTGGTGATGATCATCAGCCCGTTATGGTCGAGCAGCGCCTTGCTGACGGCCTCGGTGGTGGTGCCGATATTGATGAACAGCGAAGCATTGTCCGGGATCAACCGCGCCGCCGCGCCGCCGATCGCCTCCTTCTCGTCGGCCGCGATCTTGCGCCGCGCCTCGTATTCCATGTTCTCGATGCCGGATGGGAACAGCGCACCGCCATGGATGCGGGTGAGCAGCCGCTGATCGCACAGATCGTTGAGATCCTTGCGGATGGTCTGCGGCGTCACATTGAAATGCGTCGCCAGATCCTCGACCAGAACCCGGCCGTGGTCTTTCGCCATCTGGATGATTTCGGTGTGGCGTGGCGAAAGAAACATCCGGGGTCCTCTATTTTCGTTTTTCTCCTCTATATCGGAAAACGAAAGCGAAGAAAAGGCATGAGCCGACTAACGAAAATCACTTGACTGCAAAAGGCAAACCAGCGCGGAACGCGTCCGCCGCCTCAGGACGGGCGGCGGGCAATTTCGGTTATGACGTTGAACGCGGCGTCGACATCGGCCGCCGTCGACTCGAACTGCCCCACCTGAAAGCGGATCGCCACGCGGCCATCGACCCGCGTTTGCGTCAGATAAATGCGGCCGTCGGTGTTGATGGCGTCGACCAGGCGCAGATTGTGCTCGTCCGGATCGGTACCCGACGGCGCTTTGTGCCGGAATGAGAACAGCGACAGCATCGGCTCGCTGACGAGCTCGAAATCCACTTCCCTGGCGAGCCGCTCTGCCAGTTCTTCGCTCCAGGCAACATGGTTGCGGATCATGGCGCGCAAGCCTTCGAGGCCATAGGCCCGCAGCAGGAACCAGAGTTTCAGCGCGCGGAAACGGCGGCCGAGCGGCACCGACCATTCCGAATAGTTGATGATGCCGTCGTGCCCCAACGTCTTCAAAAACTCGGGCTTTATGGCCAGCGTGCGCACCAGATCTTCCGGCTGGAGAACAAACTGGATCGAGCAGTCGAACTGGGCGCCGAGCCACTTATGCGGATTGAAGACGATGGAATCGGCGCCTTCGACGCCCGCCCAGAAATGCCGGTATTCCGGGCAGATCATCGCCGATCCGGCCCAGGCGGCGTCGACATGCAGGTAAAGCCCCTGCCGCCTTGCGACCGCGGCCACCGCGGCGATGTTGTCGGTGCCGCCAATGCTGGTGCCGCCGACGCAAGCGATGATGCCTGCGGGCAGCAAGCCGGCCGCGCGATCGGCGACGATCGCGGCCTCAAGCGCGGCCGGATCCATGGCGCGAAAACGTCCTGAGACCGGGATGCGGATGAGGTTCTCCTCGCCGATGCCTGAGACCCAGATGGCGCGGTCGATCGAGGTATGGACCTGGTCGGAGGAATAAACGCGCAGCCTGCCCCGGCCGGCCAGCCCCTTTTTGTTGCCCTGCCAGTCGAGCGCCCGCTCGCGCATGGTGAGCACCGCCGCAAGCGTCGCCGACGAGGCCGAATCCTGGATGACGCCGGAAAAGCCCTCGGGTAGGCCAAGCGCCTGGCGCATCCAGTCTACGATGCGCGTCTCGAGCTCGGTTGCCGCCGGCGAGGTCTGCCACAGCATGCATTGCGCGGCCATCGCCGAGACCAGATATTCCGCCACGACCGAGACCGGCGCCGCATTGGCGGGGAAATAGGCGAAGAAGCGCGGATGCTGCCAATGCGTCATGCCCGGCACGATCTTTTCTTCGAAATCGGCGAAGATCTTTTCCATCGGTTCGGCCGTTTCGGGCGGCGAAGCCTCGATGCTCCGGAAGATCTCGCCCGGCGCGATTGCCGGACGCACCGGACGGTCGCGCAGGCCGGCGCGGTAATCGGCGCCCCAGTCGGCCGCCCGCCTCGACCAGTCGCGGAATGTCTCGTTGTCCATCTATCCTCCCGACCCCAGCGGCAATGCAGCGGGTAGCCAGCTAAATGCCCAACCGGCCGCGACGTGCGGACCCTAACCGGGAAAATCCGGCAGGCTGGCAAAGGCCGCCTTCAAGGCGTTCGACCAGCCGTCGGATATGGTGCGGTAATAGGGATCGTCCTGGCTGATGCGCCTGTTGAGCCCAACCTTGAAGCTGTCGTTCTCCAGGAACAGCAGATCGAGCGGCAGCCCAACCGAAAGGTTCGATTTCAGCGTCGAATCGAATGATACCAGAAGCAGCTTCACCGTTTCGGCCAGGCCCATTGTCCGGTCATAGGCACGGATGATGATCGGCTTGCCGTATTTCGTCTCGCCGATCTGGAAGAAAGGCGTGTCATCGGTAGACTCGATGAAATTACCTTCCGGGTAGATCATGAACAGCCTGGGCGGGCTGCCCTTGATCTGGCCGCCCAGGATGAAAGAGGCATTGAAGTAGGAATCCGCCTTGTCGCCGTTCGGCGAGGCATGTTCGATGACTTCCTTGACCGTATCGCCGACGAGCCGCACCGTCTGGTACATGGACGGCGTTTCGAGCAGCTTCGGATGACGGTCGCCAACGGCCTTGTTGCGTTCGTCGAGCAGGCTGACCACGGCTTGCGTCGTGGCAAGGTTGCCCGCCGACATCAGCACGATCACGCGCTCGCCGGGGTCTTCCCAGATGTGCATCTTCTTGAAGGTCGAGATCGAATCCATGCCGGCATTGGTGCGCGTGTCCGACATGAACACGAGCCCGCGATCGATCTTGAGGCCGACGCAATAAGTCATGATTCTTCTTTAACAGCGAATCTCGTCGGAAATTACTGCTCCACCGTAACGGTGACGGCAAGCTTCTCTTGCGCCTGCCCCAGCAGTATCCCCGAGACAGGCGAGGCGTCGCGATAGTCGCGCCCCGTCGCCACCCGCACATAGCGTTCGTCGGGAGAAATACCGTTGGCCGGATCAAAGGCAACCCATCCGAGCCCCACGACATAGGCCTCGGCCCAGGCATGGCTGGCGGCCTGCTCGACGGCGGCATCCATCATCAGATAGCCGCTGATATAGCGGGCCGGAAAGCCAAGCGTGACGGCCGCGGCGATGAAGATATGGCTGTGATCCTGGCAGACGCCGGATTTCAGCGCGAGCGCATCCTCCGCCGGCGTCACGACGCTGGTCGCGCCCGGCTTGTAGGCAACGCGTTCGCGGATCGCGCCCATCAGCGCGTGGAGCCGCTCGATCTCCGTCCCCTGCCCAACCTTGCCGGCCAGTTCACGAATACCTTCGCCGGCGGCGGTGAGCGGCGTCTGCTGCGCGAACAGCCAGAGCGGCGCGTAGCCTTGATGCGGGCCCGTCACGCCCGCCGTGTCATGCGTCGTCACCTCTCCCCGCGCCTCGACGACGATGGCGGTGTGGCCGCTCTCAGCGCTCACCAGCCGCGTGTCGTTGCCGAAATGATCGGTAAAGCGCACCTCCTCGCGCGCGCCTTCGACCTTGATCGCCCAAGAGCCGACGGTCTGCGTACGCCCGCTCAGGGGCAGCAGGCGTAGCCGCTGCAGCAGATATTGCACCGGCGCATCGTAGCGGTACTCGGTGCGATGGGTGATCTTGAGCCGCATGACGCCCGCCCTCAGCCCCGCTCAATAGAACCGGTAATCCTGGGCGATCTCGTCGCCCAGCCTGGTGTTGTCGCGAATGAACTCGGCCAGGAACTCGTGCAGGCCATGATCGAATATGTCCTTGATCGAGCCTCGTTTGAGCAGCGCCTGGATCTTCTCGGCCGTGGCGTGGCAGGCATGGCGCTCGCCATAGTCGTCGGCGAGGAATTTCAGGTGCTCGCCGAGGAAGCGATAGCAGAAGGTCAGCGAGCGCGGCATGCGCACATTGAGGATCAGATAGTCCGCAATATTCGTCGGCTTGTAATCGGCTTCATAGACCCAGCGATAGGAGCGATGCGCCGACACAGAGCGCAGGATCGACTCCCACTGGTAATTGTCCAGCGTCGAGCCGACCCAGGACAGCGAAGGCAACAGCACATAATACTTCACGTCGAGGATGCGCGCTGTGTTGTCGGCGCGCTCGACATAGGTGCCGAGCTGCGAGAAATCGAAGATTTCGTTGCGCAGCATCGTGCCGTAGAACGAGCCGCGGATCAGCGCCGTCTCGCGCTTGATGGCATCGAGCACCGTCGGCAGGTCGCGCTCATCGATCGGCCTCGCCAGCATGCGCTTCAGCGACATCCAGGCTTCGTTGATGCTCTCCCAGGTCTCGCGCGTCAACGCCGTTCGCACCATGCGGGCATTGTTGCGTGCCGTCTCGATCGACGACATCGTGCTCGACGGGTTCGAGGTGTCGCGCAGCAGGAAGTCGGAGACGTTGGCAGCGGTATAGTCCTGGTATTTCTGCGAGAACGCATAGTCGGAGCCGGCGCTGAGCAGCACCGAATTCCATTCCTCCGACGCGTTCTGCGTGCGCGTCAGCGCCATGCGCAGGCCGGCATCGACGAGGCGCGCCATGTTTTCGGCCCGCTCTATATAGCGGTTCATCCAGTACAGACCGTTTGCGGTGCGGCCCAAAAGCATCTCAGCTTGCTCCGGTGTCGAGCGAGAAGCGAATAGGGAATAGCGAATAGGGAAGAAAGGACTTCATGACTTTTGTTGCAGGCTCCTGATCATTGAACGCAGCATTTTCCCGATTTCGTCAGTTTGGCCAAGCAGGCTGGAGACTTCCGCTTCGACCATCAATCCGACCTCTCCACACAAGATGAGATGTGTCTCCAACTCTTTCAGTGAGCCCTGCGCCACGCGAAGAAATTGAATGAAGGCTCCTGTGTTCTCTCTTCCGTGACCTTCTGCGACATTTGCTGCGACGGAAGCCGCCGAGCGTCGTATCTGAGACGTCATCCCATATACTTCGCTATTCGGAAAACCTCTCGTGGCCGAGTAGCAATTCACTGCCAACTTTAAGGCCGCCTTCCAGACAATGAGATCCCTGTAGGAATTGATAGCCGTCGTGTCCCCCTCTTTTCCCTACTCGCTAATTCGCTACTCTCTATTCGCTCTTTAGTCGTCGAGTACCCATGTATCCTTGGTGCCGCCGCCTTGTGAGGAATTGACCACCAGAGAACCCTCCTTGAGCGCGACACGCGTCAAGCCGCCCGGCACGATCTGGATTCGGTCCGAAACCAGGACGTAAGGCCGAAGATCGACATGGCGCGGCGACAGGCCCTTTTCCGTCAGGATCGGACAGGTCGACAGCGCCAGCGTCGGCTGCGCGATGTAGTTCGAGGGCTTCGCCTGCAGCTTCTTGGCGAACTCCTGGCATTCCTTCTTGGTCGCGGCCGGGCCGACCAACATGCCGTAGCCGCCGGAGCCGTGCACTTCCTTGATCACCAGCTCGCCGATGTGCTCAAGCACGTATTTGAGGCTGTCCGGCTCCGAGCAGCGCCAAGTCGGGATGTTGCCTAGAATGGCCTTGCGGCCAGTGTAGAACTCGACGATCTCCGGCATGTAGGAATAAATCGCCTTGTCGTCGGCGATGCCGGTGCCAGGCGCATTGGCGATGGTGATGTTACCGGCGCGGTAGACATCCATGATGCCCGGCACGCCGAGCGCGGAGTCCGGGCGGAAAGTCAGCGGATCGAGGAAGGCGTCGTCGACGCGCCGATAGAGCACGTCGATCTGCTTGTAGCCTTCGGTCGTGCGCATCGCAACATGGCCGTCAACGACGCGCAGATCCTGCCCCTCCACCAGTTGCACGCCCATCTGGTCGGCGAGGAAGGCATGCTCGAAATAGGCCGAGTTGTAGGAGCCCGGCGTCAGCACTGCGATGGTCGGCGCGCCCTTGGTGCTTTGCGGCCGCACCGCTGCGAGCGACTGGCGCAGGAGTTGCGGATAGTTCTCGACCGGCCGCACCTTGATCTTCTGGAACAGCTCCGGAAAGAGCTGCATCATCGTCTCGCGGTTCTCCAGCATATAGGAGACGCCGGACGGCGTGCGGGCATTGTCCTCCAGCACGTAGAACTCGTTCTCCGATATACGCACGATGTCGACGCCGATGATATGGGTGTAGACGCCGGCCGGCGGCCGCACCCCGATCATCTCGGGCAGGAAGGCCTCGTTCCTGGCAACGAGATCCCTCGGCACGCGGCCGGCCCGCAGAATCTCCTGGCGGTGATAGATGTCGTCGAGAAAGGCGTTCAGCGCCTGCACGCGCTGCTCGATGCCCTGCGTCAGCCGGCGCCATTCCTGGCCGGACAGGATCCGCGGCACGATGTCGAAAGGGATCAGCCGTTCGGAAGCTTCCTGCTCGCCATAGACGGCAAAGGTGATACCAGTCTTGCGGAAGACACGCTCGGCGTCTTGCATTTTCTGGGTAAGCCTGGCCGGGTCCTGCTCCTTCAGCCAGCGATCGTAAGCCTCATAAGGTCTTCTCAATCCGGAAACTTCCGGAAGCATTTCGTCAAACGCTGCCAATCGCGTACTCCCCTCTGAGACCATTTCACTGGCCTCGCCGGAGAAAATCAAGCGCAATCGATGATTTAGGAAGCGGTGACGGCCACTCTAAGAAAATTGCCTAAATTTGAGGCACAGGCGGCAAAGTCCGGTCAGCCTCTGCTTGCCGGCGGGGCATCGCCCGGCCGTTCAAAACGCCCGAAAGGTCACGATGGTGAAGGTGTCCTTGATTCCGGGCAGGATCTGTACCCGCTCGTTGACGAAGTGACCGACGTCCTCCTCGTCGTCGATATAGAATTTGGCGAGCAGGTCGTAATTGCCGGCGGTCGAGTAGATTTCGGAGGCGATCTCGGCGTCGGCAAGCGCGCTGGCGACCTCATAGGACTTACCGAGATCGCACTTGATCTGCACGAAAAATGCCTTCATTGCCCGGTCCTGCCACCTGCATCGTGAATAAGCGGCCCTTGTGGCAGACTGCCGCCCGGCTTTCAAGCTTCACGCGCCGCGCAAAGAGTGGCCGATCCCGCCCCCCGGCGCCGAAATGACGAAATCTTCGCAGCTCGGTGAAACCGCGCCATGCCGCAATGCGTATGTTAGATTGCGTTCACCAGGCGAATTCCGGGAGACAGCCCATGCGCCGAGCACTGTTCGCGTTAGCTCTTGTTCCAATGCTGATGATCTCGCTTGCCTTCGCCGGCGATGCGGAGGTCAAGGCCGCGCAGACGGTCATCGACAGGCAGTTGAAGGCCTTCATCGCCAATGACGGCGCCGCCGCCTACAGTTTCGCCGCGCCCAATGTGAAGCAGATCTTTCCGACGGTCGACACCTTCATGAACATGGTGACCAACGGCTATGCGCCGGTGCGAAAGCCCCAGTCCTATTCCTTCGGCAGGGCCGAGCAGACCGGGCCCGGTTCGATCGTCCAGCAGGTGCTGATCGTCGGGCCCGACGGCAAGGATTACGAGGCGGTCTACACGCTGCAGCAGCAGGCGGACGGCAGTTTCAAGATCACCGGCTGCAGCTTGCGCGCCTCGACCTCGGTCAGCACCTGAGCAATTCTGGAAAGGCGCGCGACGGCCGGAATTGGCCGGGCCCGCCTCAATCCCGGCGCTGATACAATGTCCAGGCCAGACCCGAAAGACCCCAGCTCGTCGAGGCGTCGACACGCTCATAGGCCGACCTGCAGGTCGGCACGGCCTCGACATATTGCGGCTGCCGGTCGATAGGCCCCTCCAGGATCAGCCAGGACGGACGCTCGTCACATATTTTGTCTAGGGAGACAAACGATGCCTGGCGCCCAAGGCGTTTGGCAAAATAATCGACGGTCATCACGGTCCGGAATTCCTGGTTGGTGGCGTAATTCGCCGCGCCGTCACGCGTCATTCTGTCGACCATAGCTGCGTAGGACCCCCGCCCATATTCGTAGAATGGCAGCAGAAGCGTCGTTGTGCCGGCGAGGATTGCCACTGTCGCCACCGCCGCGAACAGACGGTACCTGCCACCGGCGGCGAAACCATGCCCAAGCGTCTCCCCCGCCCACAGCAGCATCAATGTTGCGGGGACGAGGAAGTAACGCTGGAATTCCGCATTGGGCAATCGTGCCAATGCCATGACGACCGGCAATCCGACGATCGCGATAACGCAGAGGCTGGCCCTACGATCGCGCCATATGGCGGCACTGACGCAGACGAGCCCGCAGGCGGCGGCGATGCAGGCCCAGTCGCCGATCCAATCCGGCACGCCAAACAGATAGCGGATCATTCCGCCATAGCCCTGCGCGAAGGCTTGAAGCGAGAATGGCAAGGCACCACCGATCCTGAAGCCAAACAGCAGCCTGCCAATGAGCATGCAGGCGGCTAGCGGCAGCACAGCCAGGAAGGCCGGCGCGAAGATCTGACCGAGCTCCACATTGACCCGCTCGAAGCTGCCTGTGCGGCGCCAAATGAGCCAGGCGGTCCAGGCTACAAGGACAGCAACGGTCTCCACCATGATGAGATGGGACAGAAAGCCGAGCAGGACGACCGCTGCGAACGCGATGCCCGAACCGTTTCTGTCGAGCCGACGCTCCAGGAACACGACGGCAAGAAGCGTGAACAAGACCAGGCCGGCATAGCCTCTCGCTTCCGAGCCGTAGTGAACCATCGGATAGCTGAGGGCGAACAGCAGGCTTGTGACGACAGCGGCCCACCGGTCTCGAGCAGCCGCCGCCGCGGCAAAGATTGCGCCGACGCCTAGCGCTATCGACAGCCCGCGCTGAAGCAGCGGCGTAGCATCGGCGCCGACCAGGTAGAGATAGATCGAATTGATGAAATGATTGTTGTCGTGATTTATGCGCCAGAATATCTGGTCGATCGAGGTGAGCGGCTCAAGCAGCGCCAGGCTCCAGATCTCGTCGACCCAGAGGTCGCCACGCGCGCCGAGCACCCGCAGCACGAAGCCGGCCACCCCGATGACCGCGACGGCCAGCAATACCTCTCCAGTCCATTGTTGGACGCCGGCTGCAGGCTCGCGAGAGCCGCTAGCACGGTTGTTTTGTGCCTCGCCCGACACCGAGGTTTGTTCCGAGACGAGCAAGGTCTGCGCCTTTGCCTGAGATCATCCCGGCAATCTGTATATTCGCAGTCGTTTCAAAATAGTTCGCGCACGCTCAAGCGGAGGCTTGAGGATCCCGGGTCGCCTCAGCACAAAACCGGTGGTCAGTAGCGAGCCCGGCCGCCGGACATGTCGAATACCGCGCCCGTGTTGAAGCTGACGGCATCGGAGCAAAGCCACAGCACCAGCGCCGAGACCTCGTCGACGGCGCCAAGGCGCTTGAGCGGACTTGCGCCGATCATTTCGCTGACGACTTGATTGCCAAGTCGCCTGATAAGGTCGGTATCGATCGGCCCCGGCGCGACGCAATTGACGCGAATATCGGTGTCGTTAACTTCGCGCGACAAGGCTTTGGTGAAAGCTATGATACCTGCGCTCGCCGCCGAATAGGCTGCAAGATTAGGCAATCCCTCCTTGCCGGCCAGCGACCCCATATTGACGATGCGGCCGCTGCCGGTCTTGCGCATGAACGGCAGAACCTGATGTGTGACCTCAAACGTGCCGATGAGGTTGACTCCGATGATGCGCTGCCACTCGGCCGGCTCGAAAGCCTCGAAGGCGCGATAGGGCCCGAGATAGCCTGCATTGTTGACGAGAATATCGACCCGGCCGCTCTTGGCGATCACTTCGCTCAGGGCTTTTCCGATATCGCCTGCCTTGGTTACATCCACCGTTTGGCTGCGGGTTCCGTCGAGTGGCGCTGGATCGGCGTCCCATACCCAGACATCGCATCCCGATCGCGCCAGTTGCATGGCCACGGCCTTGCCGATGCCCCTCGACCCACCGGTCACGATCGCCGTCTTGCCGGCGAAATCGAACGTCACAGCCATGGCTGATCCTCAAGACAGGATTCTGCTCCCAGGCAGAACGTCCGTCAATCGGCGGGACCAGCGGCTAGAGCATGTCTCGCGAAAGTGGGAACCGGTTTCGGACCAAGACATGCGTAAATCAAAGATCTGAAGCGCATGGAGCGAATCCGAAGGATCGCGACGCGCTTTTTAGATCGCCTGGATATCGCCCCTCGCCCAGCCTTCGGCGATCTCAGCGGCGCGCGTTTCAAAAGCCTGCGCCTCGATGGCTGCCCGAATATCCTGCATCAGCTTCTGATAATAGGACAGGTTGTTCCAGGTCAGCAGCATCGCTCCGAGCGACTCCTGCGAGCGGACCAGATGATGCAGATAGGCGCGCGAATAGTCGCGCGCCGCCGGGCAATCGCTTTCCTCGTCGAGCGGCCGCGGATCATCGGCGTGGCGGGCATTCCTGAGATTGACCTTGCCGCGGCGCGTATAGGCGAGGCCATGCCGGCCGGCGCGCGTCGGCATCACGCAGTCGAACATATCGATGCCGCGCGCCACCGATTTCAATATATCGTCCGGCGTGCCGACCCCCATCAGATAGCGCGGTCTGTCGGCCGGCAGCTCCGGGCAGGTGATGTCGAGCATCTCCAGCATCACTTGCTGCGGCTCGCCGACAGCCAGGCCGCCGACGGCATAGCCTTTAAGGTCCATCCCCTTCAGCGCCTGCGCCGAACGCACGCGCATCGGCGCGCTGTCGCCGCCCTGGACGATACCGAACATCGCCTTGCCCGGCTGGTCGCCGAAAGCCGTCTTGCAACGCTCGGCCCAGCGCAGCGACAATTCCATGGCGCGCTCGATCTCTTTGGGCTTGGCCGGAAGCGCGGTGCATTCGTCGAGCTGCATCTGGACGTCGGAATCGAGCAGTCCCTGGATCTCGATCGACCGTTCCGGCGACATTTCATAAGGCGCGCCGTCGATATGCGAGCTGAAAGTGACGCCCTGTTCGGTCAGTTTCCTGAGCTTCGACAGCGACATGACCTGGAAGCCGCCGCTGTCCGTCAGGATCGGATGCGGCCAGCGCGCGAATTCGTGCAGGCCGCCAAGCCGGGCGACGCGCTCGGCGCCGGGCCGCAGCATCAGATGATAGGTGTTGCCCAAAATGATGTCGGCGCCGACGCCGCGCACCTGGTCCATATACATAGCCTTGACGGTGCCGCCGGTGCCGACCGGCATGAAGGCCGGCGTGCGGATTTCGCCGCGCGGCATCGAGACAAGGCCGCGCCTGGCCTTGCCGTCGCTGGCAAGCACCTTGAAGGAAAAAGTCTCAGCCATTGAATTCCTTGTCGTGCACCGGGGCCCCCGGCGCCTGCTCGTCGAGCGATTGCCGGTAGCGGATGCACCCGCGCATGAATTTCGGCCATGGCGGCACGGCGATCGCAGGCTCGGTCTTTTCCGGCAAAAGCTCCCAGAGATCGGGGTGGTGCCAGCACAGATCATGGCCAGTCGTGTCGCGATGCGCGCGGATGCCGGCGCGCAGCCTCTTCACTTCCGCGATCAGCGTGTCGCGGTCCATGCCGTCGAGATCATCGTCCATCGCTCGTCTCCGCTCGGTAAAGCAGGCTGGCGTCGCCATAGGAATAGAACCTGTAGCGGTTCTCGATGGCATGCGCATAGGCCGAGCGCATCGTCTCCAGCCCGCTGAAGGCCGAGACCAGCATGAACAGCGTCGAGCGCGGCAGATGGAAATTGGTCATCAGCATGTCGGCGGTGCGGAAGCGATAGCCGGGCGTGATGAAGATGTCGGTGGGTCCGGACCAAGGCTCGATCCCGCCCTCTGCGCGAGCCGCGCTCTCCAGAAGCCGCAGCGATGTCGTGCCGACGCAGATGATCCGCCCTCCCCGCGCCTTGGCGGCGTTGAGCGCCGCCGCCGTCTCGGCACTTACCGAGCCGGTCTCGGCATGCATCTTGTGGTCGGCCGTGTCGTCGGCCTTCACCGGCAGGAAGGTGCCGGCGCCGACATGCAGCGTGACGAAGCGGCGCTCGATGCCCTTGGCGTCGAGCGCGGCAAACAGTTCCGGCGTGAAATGCAGGCCCGCGGTGGGCGCAGCGACCGCGCCCTCTTCCCTGGCATAGATGGTCTGGTAATCGGCGCGGTCGCGCTCGTCATCGTCGCGCTTCGAAGCGATGTAGGGCGGCAGCGGAATGTGGCCGACGGCATGCAGCGCCTCGTCGAGGAACGGCCCGGAAAGGTCGAAACCGAGCAGCGCCTCGCCAGCCTCGCCCTTTTCGAGCACTGTCGCGTCGAGCTGACCGAGGAAGCAGGAATTGGCGTCATGACCGAAACGGATGCGGTCGCCGGCGGCGATGCGCTTGCCCGGCCGCATGAAGGCTTGCCAGCGGTCCGGCGCCACGCGCATATGCAGCGTCGCCTCGACCTGCGCCACCGCCTCACCGCGCGTGCGCATGCCTTTCAGCTGCGCCGGAATAACCTTGGTGTCGTTGAACACCAGCACGTCGCCTTGCCTTAGCAGCGAAGGCAGGTCGCGGACGACGCGATCCTGCAGCGTTTCGCCCGGCTCGACGACCAGCAGCCTGGCGCTGTCGCGCGGTTCCGCCGGACGAAGCGCGATGCGCTCCTCCGGCAGATCGAAGTCGAACAGGTCGACACGCATCAGAAAAGCCGGATGAGCAGCGCCCCGGCGAGCAGCATTACCGCGCCGGCAACGCGGCCAAGCGAGATTTCGCGCACCGCCACGCCAAGGAAGCCGACGCGGTCGATCAGCATGCCGGCGAGCAACTGCCCGGCGACCAGGAAGGCCATCAGGGCCGCGGCGCCGATGCGTGGCGTCAGGATCGTCGACAGCGTGACATAGAAACCGCCGAGCATGCCGCCGGCGATGAACAGCCAGGGCGCCGGCGCCTTCCAGTCGAGCGAAATGCCCTGCAGCCTCACCACCGCGAAGGCAATGATGCCAAGGACGATGGCGCCCGACAGGAACGAAAACGCCGCGGCGGCCACGGGAAGGCCGAGGCCGCGCGCCAGTTGCGAATTGATCGGCGCCTGGATGGCGATGAAGGCGCCGGACAGGATGCCGAGCAGGGACCAGACTGCGCCCATCATCGTTCCGCCTTTACTTGACGTCGGCCGCGACTTTCAGCGACACGATCTTGTCGGGATCCTGCACCGGCTCGCCGCGCTTGATCTTGTCGACATTCTCCATGCCTTCGATGACCTGGCCCCACACCGTGTATTGGCGGTTGAGGAAGGCAGCGTCGTCAAAGCAGATGAAGAACTGCGAATTCGCCGAGTTCGGGTTCTGTGCGCGCGCCATCGAGCAGGCGCCGCGGCCGTGATTGGCGTTGGAGAACTCGGCCTTGAGGTCCGGCTTGTCGGAACCGCCCATGCCGGCGCGCGACGGCGCATAGGTCGGCTTCGAGGAGTTGCCAAACTTGACGTCGCCGGTCTGCGCCATGAAGCCGTCGATGACGCGGTGGAACACGACGCCGTCATAGGCGCCCTCACGCGCCAGTTCCTTGATGCGGGCGACGTGGCCGGGGGCCAGTTCGGGATACATTTCGATGACGACCTTGCCCTTGGTCGTTTCCATGATCAGCGCGTTCTCGCGATCCTTGATCTCAGCCATGTCAGAAATCCTTTTTGAAAATTGAGGGGTTTATTTGCCGTCGGCGGCGATGCGAACCTTGATCATGCGGTCGGGGTCGCTGACCGTGCCGTTGTCGGCCTCGTCGCCCTTCTTGATCTTGTCGACGAGGTCCATCCCGCCGACCACCTTGCCGACGATGGTGTACTGGCCGTCGAGGTTCGGCGCCGGCGCGAACATGATGAAGAATTGCGAGTTGGCCGAATTCGGGTCCTGCGAGCGGGCCATGCCGACCACGCCGCGCGTGAACTGTTCGCTCTGCGAGAACTCGGCCGGCAGATCGGGAAGATCGGAACCACCGGTGCCGACAGCCTGCGGGTCGAAACCCTTCTTCATGTTGCCGAACTTGACGTCGCCGGTCTGCGCCATGAAGCCTTCGATGACGCGGTGGAAGGCGACATTGTCATAGGCGCCGTCGCGCACCAGCTTCTTGATCTGCGCGACATGCTTGGGGGCCAGATCGGGGCGCAGCGCAATCGTCACGTCGCCATCCTTGAGCGTGATGATCATGATGTTTTCCTTGTCGGCGGCGACGGCCGGCCCGGATGCCGAGAAAAGGGATACCGCGAAAAGACCGGCAAGCACGACAAGGAACGAAGCGAGCTTCTTCAGCTGCATTGGGATCTCCGGGAAAATCTATTTGGTGAACTTGGCGGTGAGCGCCCCGGCGACAGCCGCCGGCACGAATGGGCGGATGTCGCCGCCCATCGAGGCAATCTGGCGCACGAGTGTGGCGGTAATGGTGCGCACCGACGGGCTGGCGGGCAGAAAAACCGTCTGCAGTTCCGGCGCCATCGTCTCGTTCATGCCGGCCATCTGCATTTCATAATCGAGGTCGGTGCCGTCGCGCAGGCCGCGTATCATGATCGAAGCGCCCTGCTTGCGGGCCGCGTCGATGACCAGCCCGTCGAAGGCAACGACCTTGATGCGACCGCTGTCCTTGCCGAATTCGGCCTTAGTTGCCGCCTCGATCAGTTCCACGCGTTCCTCGAAAGAAAACAACGGCTTCTTGCCTGGATGGACGCCGATCGCCGCATAGACGGTGTCGGCCACCGCCAGCGAGGCTTTCAGCACATCGAGATGGCCGTTGGTCAGCGGGTCGAAGGAGCCAGCGTAAAGGGCGGTGCGTTCGGTCATGGCAGGCTTCTAGAGCAATTCCAGGAAAAGTGTGAGCGGTTTTCCGTCCGGAATTGAGCAAAGACAAAAAGATAGAGCGTTTCGCTGTTATCTTGAAACGGTGAAACGCTCTAGCGAACCTCTCAGACAAAGGCAAATCCGATAGGTTGCCCCACCGTGAACCTTTTTGCGCGGATGAACGACAGATGAACGCGGCAATCACGAACGTTTCACGCAGCGTTCACTAGGTTGCCGCTTCAAGGGACGAAACAAAATCCCCATCTCGTCGTTGTAAGCCCAGGAGAACACGCAAATGCTGATCTACATGCTTGCCACAGCAATGACCATCGTGATGCTCATCGCGACCGCATTCGGATTGCATCAGGAAGCGGCGCGGGTGCGCGTCAAGGCCAACACCAAGCGGCTCGATGGTTTCGCTCATCATCGCAACGTCTACCGTCGCCACTGATCCCCGTCATGACCGAACCGGCCCAACGGGCCGGTTGAGCCGGACGAGATCTTATTCGCTCCCGCCCGGGTCGTCCGCACCAGCTTCGCTCGAAGCCACGTCTTCCGCCTCTTCGTCCGACTGCGGCTCCGAAATCCGCTCCACCGACACGACCTTCTCGCCTTCGGCCGTGTTGAAGATCGTCACGCCCTTGGTGGCGCGGCTGGCGAAGCGTATGCCATTGACCGGCACCCGGATGACCGTGCCGCCATCCGAAACCAGCATGATCTGATCGTCATTGCCGACCGGGAAGGTCGCGACCAGGCGACCGATCTCGGCCGTCTTCGACACGTCGGTGGCGCGGATACCCTTGCCGCCGCGCCCCGTCAGGCGGAAGTCGTAGGACGACGAGCGCTTGCCGTAGCCATATTCGGTCACCGTCAGCACAAGCTGCTCATGCGCCTTGAGGAACTCGTAACGCTCGTCGGAAAGCTCGGCTTCCTCGCCGACCTCCTCATTGGTGAGCGCGATCTCCTCTTCCTCGCCGGCGACAAGCCGGCGCTCGGCCGCCGCGCGCTTCAGGTAGGCTGCGCGCTCGGCGGGTGACGCATCGACATGCTCGATGATCGACATCGAGATGATGCGGTCGGTTTCGGCCATGCTTATGCCACGCACCCCGACGGAATTGCGGCTCTGGAAGACGCGCACGTCGGAGACGGGGAAACGGATGCACTGGCCGGAATTCGCCGTCAAAAGCACGTCGTCATTGTCGGTGCAGGTCTCGACCCCGAGGATCTCGTCGCCCTCTTCCTCCAGCTTCATGGCGATCTTGCCGTTGCGGTTGACCTGGACGAAGTCGCTGAGCTTGTTGCGGCGCACGGTGCCGCGTGTGGTGGCGAACATGACGTCCAGATCGCCCCAGCTGCTCTCGTCCTCCGGCAGCGGCATGATCGTGGTGATGCGCTCGCCCTGCTCGAGCGGCAGCATGTTGATTAGCGCCTTGCCGCGCGATTGCGGGTTGCCGATCGGCAGCCGCCAGACCTTTTCCTTGTAGACGATGCCGCGCGAGGAGAAGAACAGCACCGGCGTATGCGTGTTGGCCACGAACAGCCTTGTGACGAAATCCTCTTCCTTGGTCGACATGCCGGAGCGGCCCTTGCCGCCGCGGCGCTGCGCTCGGTAGAGCGACAGCGGCACGCGCTTGATGTAGCCGGAATGGCTGACGGTGACGACCATGTCCTCGCGCTGGATCAGGTCCTCGTCTTCCATGTCCGCCCCGCCGTCGGAGAGCTCGGTGCGGCGCGGCGTGCCGAACTCGTCGCGGACCGCGATCAGCTCGTCCTTGACGATCTGCTGGATGCGCGCGCGAGACGACAAAATATCAAGGAAATCAATGATCTCGGCGCCGATCTTGTTCAACTCGTCGGCGATCTCGTCGCGGCCGAGCGCGGTCAGGCGCTGCAGGCGCAGGTCGAGGATGGCGCGCGCCTGTTCCTCGGAGAGATTGTATGTGCCGTCCTCGTTGATGCGGTGACGCGGGTCGTCGATCAGCTTGATCAGCGGAGCGACGTCGTGCGACGGCCAGCGCCGCTCCATCAACTGCTCGCGCGCCGTCTGCGGATCGGGCGCGGTGCGGATGAGCTTGATCACCTCGTCGATGTTGGCGACCGCAATCGCAAGGCCGACAAGGACATGCGCCCGCTCGCGCGCCTTGCGCAGCAGGTATTTGGTGCGGCGGCTGATCACCTCCTCGCGGAAAGCGACGAAGGCTCTCAGCATGTCGATCAGCGTCATCACCTCCGGCTTGCCGCCGTTCAGCGCCACCATGTTGGCGCCGAACGACGTCTGCAGCGGCGTAAAGCGGTAAAGCTGGTTGAGGATGACGTCGGCGACGGCCTCGCGCTTCAGTTCGATGACGACCCGGTAGCCCTGGCGATCGCTTTCGTCGCGGATGTCGGAGATGCCGTCGATGCGCTTTTCGCGCACCAGTTCCGCCATCTTCTCGATCATCGCCGCCTTGTTCACCTGATAGGGAATCTCGGTGACGACAATGGATTCGCGGTCGTTGCCACGGGCTTCGATACTGACGCGGCCGCGCATGACGATCGAGCCGCGGCCGGTGGAATAGGCGCTGTAGATGCCGGAACGGCCAAGCACGATGCCGCCGGTCGGGAAGTCCGGGCCGGGCACGATCTCCATCAGCGCCGGCAGGTCGATGGCCGGGTTGTCGATGAGGGCGATGGCGCCGTTGCAGACTTCGCTCAGATTGTGCGGCGGAATGTTGGTGGCCATGCCGACGGCGATGCCGCCAGAACCGTTGACCAGAAGGTTGGGGAAGCGCGCCGGCAGCACCTTCGGCTCTTGTTCGGCGCCATCATAATTGTCCTGAAAATCGACCGTTTCCTTGTCGATATCCTCCAGGAGCTCATGCGCGACCTTGGTAAGCCGTGACTCGGTGTAGCGCATGGCCGCGGGCGGATCGGCGTCGATGGAGCCGAAATTGCCCTGCCCGTCGATCAGCGGCACGCGCAGCGACCAGTCCTGCGCCATGCGAACCAAGGCGTCATAGATCGAGGCGTCGCCATGCGGATGGTATTTACCCATCACGTCGCCGACGATGCGCGACGATTTCACATGCTTGCGGTTCCAGTGGTAACCGCCTTCCTGCATGGCGTAGAGGATGCGGCGGTGGACGGGCTTCAGGCCGTCGCGCACGTCAGGCAGTGCGCGGCTGACGATCACGCTCATGGCGTAATCGAGGTAGGAGCGCTGCATCTCCTCGATGATCGAAATCGGCTCGATGCCGGTGGGGCCGCCGTCCGGCCCGCGCGGTGTCTTCTGGTCGGTCAAATCAGGTCACAATCCAGTCGGGAATCACTGCATGCTTATATAGGAAGCCTTGCCGAAACTCCAATGTCGGCCGGACTTTTCCAGAGACAATTTTGATGGTAATTTCAAATGGATACCGCTGATTGCGACGATATGGCCACCGTCGTTTTCGCCGTCATGCGGCAAGGTCGGCGATGGATCGGGCAAAAACCGCAAGTGCTGTGAAGCTGGCCTCATGGCTGCCCATGCGGGCCCTCAACGGCTGGAGCGTCAAGGACCTCAACGGCGATCTGGCGGCCGGCATCACGCTGGCCGCGATCGCCATTCCCGAGCAGATGGCGACGGCGCGCCTTGGCGGTTTCGCGCCGCAGGTAGGCTTTTTCACCTTCGTCGCCGGCTCGGTCGCCTTCGCGCTGCTCGGCGCCAACCGCCAGCTGTCGGCGGGTGCGGATTCGACGATCACGCCCCTGTTCGCCGGCGGTCTGGCGCTGATCGCCGCCTCGAGCTCGCCGCATTACCTGGCGCTGGCGGCCATGCTGGCGCTGATGGTGGGGCTGCTGGTGGCGCTAAGCGGCGTCTTCCGTCTCGGCTGGATCGCCGATCTCCTGTCCGTGCCGGTCACGACGGGTTTCCTCGCCGGCATTTCGGTCCATATCATCGTCTCGCAACTGCCTTCCCTGCTCGGCCTGCCGCCCGAAAGCGGCGAAACCGTGCGGCGAGTCGGCGAGATAGCCGCCAATATCCACCTCACCAATCCCTGGAGCCTGGCAATCGGCCTCGGTGTCTTCGCCATCGTCTTCGCCGCCGGACATGTCAGCGCGCGGATCCCGGCGGCGTTGATCGGCATGGTCCTGGCGACGCTTGGCGTCGTCGCCTTCGATTTGAGGAACCGTGGCGTCGAAGTGCTCGGCGCTTTGCCGAACGGGTTGCCGGCCCCAGGCGTGCCGACCGCCGACTACCAGGATGCCCGGGCACTTGTCCCGCTGGCGCTGCTGATCGCCATCGTCGTCATGGTGCAGACAGCGGCCACGAGCCGCTCGTTTGCTTCCCAAGACGGTGAAGCGCCAGACGTCAACCTCGACTTTGTCGGCGTCGGCGCGGGCAGCATCGTGGCCGCCCTGTTCGGCGCCTTTGCCGTGAACGCCAGCCCGCCGCGCACGGCCATCGTCGCCCAGACCGGCGGCCGCTCGCAGCTCTCGGGCCTGATCGCGGCCGCCATCGTGCTGGCGCTCGGCGCTTTCGGCGGCAGCCTGCTGGCCAATGTACCGCAGGCGGCCCTTGCCGGCGTGCTGATGTTCGTGGCCCAACACATCTTGCGCTGGCAGGTGTTCGCCAAGGTCTGGCGCGAGGCGCCGGGCGAGTTCGCGCTGATCCTGATCACCATGATCGCCATTGTCGTCTTGCCGATCGAAACCGGGGTCGCGATCGGCATCGGTCTGTCGCTGCTGCACGGCATTTGGGGCTCGACGCGCACACAGCCGATCGAGCTGGCGCAGGTGCCGGGCACCTCGGTCTGGTGGCCTCCGAGCGGTTCCAGCCCGGGCGAGCGGCACCCCGGCGTGCTGGTGGCGGCGTTCCAGGCGCCGCTTTCCTTCGTCAATGCCGACCGTTTCAAGCGCGGTCTGAGCGACCTGATCGACGCCAGGAGCGAGGACGTGAAGCTGGTGGTGCTGGAGGCCAGCAACATCGCCGAGATCGATTATACGGCCGCCCAGGCTCTGATCGACACCATCTGCCATTGTCGCGACAAAGGTGCGGTCTTTGCTATCGCGCGCATGGAATCGCTGCGCGCCCAGGCGGCGCTCCAGCGGTTCGGCATCGCTGACATCGTCGGCGCTGAGCGCATTTTCCACAGCGTCGACGCGGCGATCAAATCACTTGGTCCGGGGAAACCGCAGCTCAAGGAACAGGATAGCATGCCATGATCGACTCCCGACGGGCAGCGGGAGGCTTTTTCAGCCACCGCGCCGGGCGCGATAGGCGCCCGGCGCCTCTCCCATCGCGCGCCGGAACCGGCGATTGAAAGTCGACAGATCGTTGAAGCCTGCGTCGAAGGCGATTGTCGAGATCGTCGCGCCCGAGCTGCGCAGCCGCACGGCGGCCCGATGCAGCCTTGTCCTGAGCAGGAACTGGTAGGGCGTCATACCGGCAACCTGCCGGAACGTACGCAGGAAATGATAGGGGCTCGTCGCCGTGGCGCCGGCAAGCTCGGCCAACGAGAGCGGCCGCTCGGCATTGAGCTCGATCAGCCGCACCGCTTCGGCAACGCGTTTCTGATCGCGGCGGCTTGGTGTCCGCGCCGTTCTGAAAGAACCGGCGGCAGCCGCGACCACCGCGCCGGCAAGGCGCAGGCCGAGTTCCTCGAACGCCTCGTTGTCGCTCCTTTCGCGCGCGGCCTCCGCCTCGGCCAGCAAAGGCGCCAGCACCGGCAAGGGTGGCAGGCGCGGATCGGCGAAGCCCAGCCGCTTCGCGCCCGGCAGTTCGGCCACGATGCGCTCCAGATAGGCCGGCGAAAAATGGAAGGAAAGGCAGCGGTCACCGGCGCCGTGCTCATGCCCGCATTCATAGCAGGCGCCGGGATTTCCGAGCAGGATGGCGCCCGGTGCCAGCATCGCCGTGCCCTGGCGCGTGCGGTAGCGGAACGTGCCGCTGGTTACCGCGGCGACGCAGAAGCCGCGATGTTCCTCCTCGAACGGCCTGTCGCCCGCGGCGGCGGTACACACCACGTCGGACACCTGCCAGCCAGATCCGGAAGCCAGAGTTCTCTGCGTTGTCGTCATGCCCGAAGGATAGCAATTTTTCCCAAGCGACGAACCCCGCCTGCCTCTATTGCTTGCCCTCTCCTGACAAACGAGACAGCAACCATGACCGATCCCTTTGCCGAAGCCTTGCACAGCCACGGCCCCATTCCGGATCTCGCCGAAAAGCTGAAGCTCTACGGCCGCTTCATTGGCGCCTGGACATTCGATGCCACGCGCATTCTAGATGACGGCACAAAGCTCACCGGTCGCGGCGAGGTGCATTTCGGCTGGGTTCTGGAAGGCAGGGCCGTGCAGGACGTCTGGATACTCCCCGCCCGCGACGCAGGTCCCTCCCCGTCGCTCGGACCGTGGACCTTCTACGGCACGACATTGCGCGTCTACGATCCCGGCGCCGACGCCTGGCACATCTTCTGGAGCGACCCGCGCAACCAGTACTACAGCCGGCAGCTCGGCCGCGCCGAGGGCGACACGATCGTCCAGGTCGGCGCCGACGGAACCGGCGCGTCGGTACGTTGGAGCTTTTCGCGCATCACCGAAAACTCGTTCCGCTGGCTGGGTGAGCGCTCGCATGACGGCGGCGCGACCTGGCGCATGGAGGTTGAGTTTTTGGCGCAGCGCGTGGGTTAGAGCTGATGGCTACCGAAGATCGCAGCGGCACAAAACAAGAGCCGTAGCGATCCTTCGCGCCGCCGGGCTTCACCAGGTTCGCGAAACCATTTTCCCGGCTGTTTCCAGCGCCTGGGCTTTGCTCTACCAATTGCAGAGGCTGGGCTTCGCCTGGCGGGAGGGGCCAGCGATGCCGAGTTTCGACAGCCTGTTCAACGCCTTCGTCACCATCCTGGTGACCATCGACCCGCCGGGGCTGGCGCCGCTCTTCCTCGCCGTGACGCGCGGCATGAACCGCGACGAGCGCCAGCAGGTCTCGGTTCGCGCCTCGGTGATCGGCTTTCTGGTCATGGCGCTGTTCGCGGTTGCCGGCGCCTCGATCCTATCGGTGTTCGGCATCACGCTGCCGGCCTTCCGCGTCGCCGGCGGCTTTCTCTTGTTCTTCATTGCCTTCGAGATGGTGTTCGAGCGCCGCCAGGACCGCAAGGAGAAGATCGGCGACGTCGCCATCACCAAGGACATGATCCACAACATCGCCGCCTTCCCGCTGGCGATCCCGCTGATCGCCGGCCCCGGCGCGATCTCGGCGACCGTGCTGTTGTCGGGGCATTTTGAAGGCTTTGCCGCTCAGGCAGCCCTGGTCGGCATCATCTTCCTCTGCCTCGTCATCACCTATCTGGTCTTTGTGTTGTCGGAACGCATCGACCGGATCCTCGGCCAGACCGGCCGCTCGATCCTGACCAGGTTGCTCGGCGTGATCCTGGCCGCCTTGGCGGTCCAGTTCGTGGCCGACGGCGTCAGGGCGCTGATGGCAGCCTAAGCGACTGCGGAGCAGCCCACCTACTGCCTTACTGCCCTACTGCCCTACTTGGCCCCGTCTCGACCACCTCGAAATCATGCGTGATCGTCGCCGTCTTCGCCATCATCGCGCTGGCCGAGCAATATTTCTCGATCGAGAGGTCGATCGCACGCTTCACCTTGTCATGCGAGAGCGCGCGGCCCTTGACGATGAAATGCATGTGGATGCGGGTGAACACTTTCGGGTCCGTCTGGGCCCGGTCGGCATCGAGCTCGACCACGCAATCCTCGACCGCCTCGCGGCCTTTCTCCAGGATGTGCACGACGTCATAGGCCGAGCAGCCGCCGGTGCCGATCAGCACCAGTTCCATCGGGCTCGGTCCAGGCGTTTTGCCATCCGGCCCATGCGCCGGGCCCAGCACGACCTTGTGGCCGCTACCGGACTCGCCGACAAAGGTGCGTTCCTCTACCCATTTGACGCGTGCTTTCACGTTGATCTTCCTTAAGAAATTCCCGTCCGCGCTAAAGCGTGTTGAAATTCAGGTCAGGCCGCGCCGAAAATGGCGGGTTCCGAGAACCGGCCCACGCAGCGCGAAGCCCTCATAGGTGTCTCGCTCTATGGCTACTGCCGGCGAAGGATGGACGGCTAAAGCGGCGCGGGCCGCGAAGGCCTACCACGGAATGGGAGGCGGCGCCGACGGAAGCGGTCCGAGCGACATTGCGCCTCCCCTAAACGAAATGCTTAGAACGGGATCTCGTCGTCCAGCTCGCGCGACGAGCCGCCGCCACCGCCGCCCCTGGAACCGCCACCGCCACCGCGGCTGAAACCTTCGTTCGGGCCGGACTGGCCGAAATCGGAACCACGGCTGCTGCCGCCGGAATAGTTGCCGACCTGGCCGCTACCGCCCTCGCCGCGCGCGTCAAGCATTTGCAGCTCGCCACGGAATTTCTGCAGCACCACCTCGGTCGTGTAGCGGTCATTGCCGGTCTGATCCTGCCATTTGCGGGTCTGGAGCTGGCCCTCGACATAGACCTTCATGCCTTTCTTCAAATACTGCTCGGCCACCTTGGCGAGCTGGTCGTTGAAGATGACGACATTATGCCACTCGGTCTTTTCCTTGCGCTCGCCCGAATTCTTGTCGCGCCAGCTTTCCGAGGTGGCGATGCGGATGTTGACGACCGGATCGCCGGAATTCAGGCGGCGGATTTCAGGGTCCGCCCCGAGATTGCCGACCAGAATGACCTTGTTGACGCTACCCGCCATCTTACTTCTCCGCGCTCATCCGAAACAAATTTTAAGTCGCTCACCTTACAGCCTCAGGGTCGCCCATGCCCGTAAAGGCTGGCTTTTCCCACAAGGTTTTTGTTCCTCTTTCGTTCTAGGGGCAAGCGCCCTTTCTGTCAAGGAATGTCAGCAAAGGCGGCGCCTGAGCCTCCTTCCCGATATGGCGATCAAATAGCCCCTTGCCAAATCAATAAGTATCGACTTATGCTTTTCCCATGGTCGAAGCAGAGATTTTCCGGGCGCTCGCCGACCCGACGCGACGGGCCGTTTACGAGCGCCTCACCGCCAGCGAGATGAGCGTGAGCGAGCTGCGCGCCGGCATGAGTGTGTCGCAGCCGGCGGTCTCGCAGCACCTGGCCGTGCTGCGCGGCGCCGGCCTTGTGGTCGAGCGCCGTTCTGGCCGCAACGCCTATTACCGCGCAGATCCGCAGGGGCTCGACCCGCTGCTCGGCTGGATCGAACGCTACCGCGCCTTCTGGCCGGAACGCATCGAGAAGTTGAAGACGGTTCTGAAGGGAATGAACCAATGACGGCAACCGAGAACCCGACGGTCAACGAAGCGCCGCTCAGCTTCGAATGCGAGCTTGCCGATCCGCCGGAAAAAGTCTGGCGGGCGCTGACCGAGCCGGAACTGCTGGCCGCCTGGATGATGCCGAACGACATCAAGGCGGAAGCCGGCAGCCGCTTCGCCTTTGCCGGACCGGGTGCGCCGATCGAATGCGAAGTGCTCGAAGCCGAGCCCAGCCGGCTGCTGCGCTATTCCTGGCGCGAACGGCCCGCCGACAAGGACGCTGACCAGCTTCCCGGTTTTGACAGCATCGTCACCTTCACGCTGGCGCGCACCGCCTCGGGCGGCACGCATCTCCGCATCGTGCATGACGATTTTGTGCCGGCAGCGCAGCCTCTGGTCGCCGTCTCAGGCGCCGGCTGCGGGCTCTCGCTTTATGCCCGCAAGACCCCGACCGCCGCCAATGCGCCCTGCATGATGCTGCGCGCGGCCTGATCGAAAGGAATCCGTCATGAGCATTGCCAATCTGGTGCCGATGGTCATCGAGCAATCGAGCCGCGGCGAGCGTTCCTTCGACATCTTCTCGCGGCTGCTGCGCGAGCGCATCGTCTTCATCAACGGCGAGATCAACGACAACGTTTCGGCGCTGGTCTGCGCCCAGCTTCTGTCGCTGGAATCCGACAATCCCGACAAGGAGATCTCGCTCTACATCAACTCGCCCGGCGGCATGGTGACCAGCGGCTTCGCCATCTACGACACCATGCAATATATCTCCTGCCCTGTCTCAACGGTCTGCATGGGCTTCGCCGCCTCGATGGGCTCGTTTCTCCTGATGGCGGGCTCCCCGGGACGGCGCATCGCCCTGCCCAACACCAGGATCGTCCTGCACCAGCCGCTCGGCGGCTTCCAGGGCCAGGCTTCCGACATCCAGCGCCACGCCGAGGACATCGTGCGCACCAAGCAGCATATGACGGAGCTCTACGCCAGGCATTGCGGCCGCACCTACGAGGAAGTGGAGCGCACGCTCGACCGCGACTACTTCATGAGCGCCGCGGAAGCCAAGGACTGGGGCCTCGTCGATCACGTCTATGACACGCGCAAGAAAGCCGCCTGACGTCGAGGGGCAGACACGCGGCAATTTGATCGCCGCGCGTCTGGCATCGCTCCAGTTGCGTCAATATAGTCCGCGCATGATCAGGTCCGTTCAGCCCAGACATTTATGCGCCGCCCTCGCCGTTCTTGCCGGCGCGCTGGCAGCCGGCACAGCGCTTGCCGATGACAGCTCGACGCAAAAACTGCCCGGCGTCAGCGACAACTACCGCATCGCCAAGCCGGCGCCGCAGCCCGAGCCGGATGACGCGCAGCCCGCCAGCAGCGACGGCTCTTTCAAGATCGGCAACACCGATGTCAGGATCGGCGGCAGCATCACCGTTGACATGGCGACGGGCGGCACCAGGATTCCGAACCACTGAGCGTTCTCGACCCCTGCCCGTAAGGCTGAACCCACCCCCCCAAAACGTAAGCCCCATCCCTGCTGTGCAGACGGATGGGGCTCCATGGATCTGAAATCCAACTTTAGCCGGGAGTGGACTGCCGGCGTTCTGTTTCGGATGCAACGCGGCGTTCAGCCGACGATCCGACTATGGTCTCTGATTGTAGGGAATCGGCAAGTCACGGTTTGTCGGGCCGGCGTTTCAAGTCTGCCCTGGCACTTATGCCCGCCGCGGCTCCATCTCCGTGTGGAGCCTCAAGGGACTGTCCGGTGGCGTCATGCTCCGCTCCTGGGTCCGTTGCGACAATGTCGTTCGAAGCGCTAATCGCTATCACCTGCGGCGTCTCGCAGGCCGCCTGTTGGGCGGCGAGGCCATCGAAAGACGGCCGGCTTCGTTGACGCCTTTGAGACTGCCCCCGTGAGTCGCCGGCGTCAACCGTTGAATAGCCGGTTACCGAAAAATGTGATCGCCGGGAGGTTACGTGCGGGTAAGTCGAGTGCTCCGTGGATCAACGGGCATCGGCGACACTTGTCTTCACGAGGCTTCGAGCGATTGTTCCACAGCGCTCAACGCGACTGTTTGCACAGCGCCTGAGGCGAATGTTTCCACAACGCTTTGTCAGGAGCGTGTTCGGCCTTTGTTCTTTCCGCTTGCCCGCTCGCGCGAAAGGCGGTTAAACCCAACATTGGCGTCTTCCGTCGAGATTGTGGCGTCTCTCGACGTGGCGGCGAAAATACCTACATAGGGGATGGCCGGGACAAACCCGCCCAATCCAGCAAATTCCAGATCTGAGGCGGCGACCGGCGATGGCCGACCATAAATATCTTTCCATTCGCGGGGCGCGCGAACACAATCTCAAGAATATCGATCTCGACCTGCCGCGCGACAGCCTGATCGTCATGACTGGACTGTCGGGCTCCGGCAAGTCGTCGCTTGCTTTCGACACGATCTATGCCGAGGGCCAGCGCCGCTATGTCGAAAGCCTTTCGGCCTATGCCCGGCAGTTCCTGGAGATGATGCAGAAGCCGGATGTCGACCAGATCGACGGCCTGTCGCCCGCCATCTCGATCGAGCAGAAGACCACCTCGCGCAACCCGCGCTCGACGGTTGGCACAGTCACCGAGATCTACGACTATATGCGCCTGCTTTTCGCGCGTGTCGGCATTCCCTATTCGCCGGCCACGGGCCTGCCGATCGAGAGCCAGACAGTCTCGCAAATGGTCGACCGGGTGCTGGCGCTGGAGGAAGGCACCCGCCTCTATCTGCTCGCGCCGATCGTGCGCGGCCGCAAGGGCGAATACCGCAAGGAACTGCTCGAGCTGCAGAAGAAGGGTTTTCAGCGCGTCAAGGTCGACGGCACCTTCTACGAGATCGCCGACGTGCCGGCGCTGGACAAGAAGTACAAGCACGACATCGACGTGGTGGTCGACCGCATCGTCGTGCGCGGGGACCTGGCGACCAGGCTCGCGGATTCGATGGAAACGGCGCTGAAGCTCGCCGACGGGCTGGCTGTGGCCGAATTCGCCGACCGGCCGCTCGACGCCAGCCTGACCGGCGAGGACTCGGTCAACAAGTCCAAGAACGAGACTCACGAGCGAATCCTGTTCTCGGAAAAATTCGCCTGCCCGGTGTCCGGCTTCACCATTCCGGAGATCGAGCCCAGGCTGTTCTCCTTCAACAACCCGTTCGGCGCCTGCCCGACCTGCGATGGTCTCGGCAGCCAGCGCGCCATCGACCCCAACCTCGTCGTGCCGGACGAGAACGTATCGCTGCGCGATGGCGCCATCAGCCCGTGGGCGAAATCGACCTCGCCCTACTACGCGCAGACGCTTGAAGCGCTGGGCAAGGCCTATGGCTTCAAGCTCGGCGACAAGTTCAAGGATCTGAGCGCGCAGGCGAAAGAAGCCGTGCTGCATGGCACCGGCGAGCGCGAGATCACCTTCCAGTATGATGACGGCCTGCGCTCCTATAAGACCACCAAGACCTTCGAGGGCGTGATCCCCAATCTCGACCGGCGCTGGAAGGAAACGGAATCGGCCTGGATGCGCGAGGAGATCGAGCGCTTCATGTCGGCCACCCCCTGCCCCGCCTGCCACGGCTACCGGCTGAAGCCGGAGGCGCTGGCGGTAAAGATCGCGGGAAAACACATCGGCGAAGTGACCGAGCTGTCGATCCGCAAGGCCGACCAGTGGTTCACCGACCTGCCGGTGCAGCTCAACGAGAAGCAGAACGAGATCGCGGCCCGCGTGCTCAAGGAGATCCGCGAGCGGCTGCGCTTCCTCAACGATGTCGGCCTCGACTATCTCACGCTGTCGCGCAACTCCGGCACGCTGTCGGGCGGCGAGAGCCAGCGCATCCGGCTGGCCTCGCAGATCGGCTCCGGCCTAACCGGCGTTCTCTATGTATTGGACGAGCCGTCGATCGGCCTGCATCAGCGCGACAATGCGCGCCTGCTCGACACGCTGAAGCATCTGCGCGACATCGGCAACACGGTGATCGTCGTCGAGCATGACGAGGACGCCATCCTGCATGCCGACTATGTCGTCGACATCGGTCCGGCCGCCGGCATTCATGGCGGCCGCATCATCGCGCAAGGCACGCCGCAGCAGATCATGGCCACCCCCGCTTCGATCACCGGCAAATATCTGTCGGGCGAGCTCGAAGTAACGACGCCCGCCGTGCGCCGCGAAGCCAAGAAGAACCGGCGCATTAAGGTGGTCGGCGCGCGCGGCAACAATCTGAAGAACGTCACGGCCGAAATCCCGCTCGGAACCTTCACCGCGGTCACCGGCGTGTCCGGCGGCGGCAAGTCGACCTTCCTGATCGAGACCCTGTTCAAGGCGGCCTCTCGTAGGATCATGGGCTCGCGCGAGCATCCGGCCGAGCATGACCGCATCGAGGGGCTGGAATTCCTCGACAAGGTCATCGACATCGACCAGTCGCCGATCGGCCGCACGCCGCGCTCCAACCCGGCGACCTACACCGGCGCCTTCACGCCGATCCGCGACTGGTTCGCAGGGCTCCCCGAAGCCAAGGCGCGCGGCTACCAGCCGGGCCGCTTCTCCTTCAACGTCAAGGGCGGCCGCTGCGAGGCCTGCCAGGGCGACGGCGTCATCAAGATCGAGATGCACTTCCTGCCCGACGTCTACGTGACGTGCGACGTCTGCCACGGCAAGCGCTACAACCGCGAGACGCTGGACGTGCTGTTCAAGGGCAAGTCGATCGCCGACGTGCTCGACATGACGGTCGAGGAAGGCGTCGAGTTCTTCTCGGCGGTGCCCGGCGTGCGCGACAAGCTGGAGACACTGAAGCAGGTTGGCCTCGGCTACATCCATATCGGCCAGCAGGCGACGACACTGTCGGGCGGCGAGGCGCAGCGGATAAAACTCGCCAAGGAATTGTCGCGCAAGGCGACCGGCAAGACGCTCTACATCCTCGACGAGCCGACCACCGGCCTGCACTTCCACGACGTGGCCAAGCTGCTCGAAGTGCTGCACGAGCTGGTCGACCAGGGCAACACCGTGGTGGTCATCGAGCACAATCTCGAGGTGATCAAGACCGCCGACTGGGTGCTCGATCTCGGCCCTGAAGGCGGCGACGGCGGTGGCGAGCTGGTCGCTTCGGGCACGCCGGAAGCGATCGTGCGGGAGAAGCGCAGCTATACCGGCCAGTTCCTGAAGGAGCTCCTGGAACGGCGCCCCGGAGGCAAACGCGAAGCGGCGGAGTGATGGCAGGTAACGGCCTCGTCTCCGTCGAAAGCCGCTTCGGTGCTGTCGCGGCCATAGCTGCCGGGATGCAAAAGGTCTTCGCGGCCGCTGCCGGAGTGGACCAGTCATGAGACCGGCCCGCCGTGAAGACCTCGCCGCCGTCGTCGCTCTGACCGCGGACGCCTATGCGCCTTACACGCCCATCTTCGGTGGACCGCCGATCCCCGTCACCGAGGATTATGCGCCGCGCATCGAGCGCGGCGAGGTCTGGCTACTGCAAGAAGGCTCAGAACTCGCCGGATTGATCGTCCTTGAGCGTCATGCGGACCACGCCATGATCTTCAGCGTCGCCGTCGCGCCGGCTTTCCAGGGCAAAAAGTTCGGGCTCAAATTGCTCGACTTCGCCGACGAGCAGGCGCGGTTATGGGGCGTGCCGGAGGTGCGGCTCTACACCAATTCGCGCATGGAGCGGAACATCGCGCTCTATTCAGCCTATGGCTACCGCGAAACGGGTCGCCGCGCCAATCCACACCGGCCAGGATGGACGCTGGTCGACATGGCCAAGCCTGTCGACTGGGCGGCCTGATCGCATTTTGAACGGAGGAGGAAGACGATGACTGCCCAAGGAAAAATCCGCGCCGGCATGGGCGGTTGGACTTTCGAGCCCTGGGACACCTCCTTCTATCCGGAGAAGCTCGCCAAGGCCAAGCAGCTCCATTACGCCAGCCGCCAAGTGCCGAGCATCGAGGTGAACGGCACCTATTATTCCAGCTTCAAGGAGCCGACTTTCGTCAAATGGGCCAACGACGCGCCGGATGGCTTCGTCTTCTCGCTCAAGGGCAACCGCTTCGTCACCAATCGCCGCGTGCTAGGCGAAGCCGGCGAATCGATGATGCGCTTCCTCGGCTCCGGCGTTGCCGCGCTCGGCGACAAGCTCGGCCCGATCCTGTGGCAATTCGCGCCGACCAAGAAATTCGACGCGGACGATTTCGAGGCGTTCCTGAAGCTTCTGCCCGAGAAACAGGACGGCGTGCCTTTGCGCCACGCGCTGGAAGTGCGCCATGACAGCTTCATCGTACCGGAATTCCCGGCCCTTGCGCGCAAACACAAGGCCGCGATCGTCTATGCCGACCATGCCAAATATCCCGCGATCGCCGATGTCACCGGCGATTTCATCTACGCCCGATTGCAGACCGGCAGCGACGACAACCCCGAATGCTACACCCCGAAAGGTCTCGACGAATGGGCGGGCCGGGTGAAGACCTGGGCGCAGGGCAAGCTGCCCGCCGACCTGCCGCGCGCCGATCCCAAGACCGATGCGCCGGTCAAACCGCGCGACGTGTTCGTCTACTTCATCACCGAAGGCAAGGTGCGCGCGCCGTTCGGCGCCATGGCGCTGATGAAGCGGGTGGCGGCTTAGAGCTGCGAACCTCGACAGCGGTCGTTGTTCAAACGCCAGAGCTTTGTTCGGCGCGCCATGCGACGCTAATCGGCCGTTGGCTTGTCGGAACCTGTCAGCCGTCTTGACCGTTCTGTCTCAGCCGCCGACTGCGGGAGACCGCTGCGAAGTCGCAACAGCTGCCGAAGGTCAGACGGGAACGCAGCCACCTCGCGAAACGCTTGCCAAGTCCCACGGCGTTGGAAAGGAGCGAGGAAAGATGATCGTCATCCTCGGTGCCTTGCTTACTATTGCAGGAGTCATGTACATGGCAGGCGCCACTCTGAGGCGCGGACGACTGAGTGATCCGGCACCTCATCCGGCGCCGAACCTGCCAGCATCGCGGCCGACATTGGAGCCGCGGCGGCGCGGGCTCGGTTTCCTTGGCCTGTCGCAGAATTGGCCGGGTCTGGTGATGATGGCGATCGGCCTTATCCTGCTATTGTCGGTAGTGGTCCTATAACGCAGGAATCCTCGCATCTTCGCGGCGATCGTAACGTAATCGATACTTCCTTGCTCCATTGATGGACCTACGTCAGGTTGCAGAAGCCTGGCGCCGGCAAGGACGCGCATGCTGCTCGACTACAACTCACTGCTTCTGGCCGTCGGCTTCTCCGCCGCTTGCCTCAGCCTCACCCTGTTCGGAACCTGGATGGCCGCCCGCTCCGACCGGTTCCTGCTGACATGGGCGATCAGCGTCCTGGTCGTGGTGTGCGAAGTCTTTGCCTACGACACGTATATCAAGGCGCCAGGAACGGCCCTTGGCGTGCTGACGCTGGCGGTGCTGCTGCTGGGTTTCTCGGTCATGCTCGGTGCTGCCCATCAGTTCAGGACCAGGCGCTCGCCCTTGCCGCTTATCGCGCTCGGCGTCGGCATTTCCTGTGCCCTGGCGCTGCCGCCCATGGCGCTCGGCTATGACGGCCTGGGTTTTATGCTGGAGAATACCCTAGCCGCGCTGCTCCTGTTCGGCACGGCGTATGAATATTGGCGGGGCCGCGCGGAGGCGCCCGTCCATCTCATCGGCGTGTCGCTGCTCTATTCACTGACCGCGGCATCCTTCGTGCTGTGCGCGGCCGTGCTGGCGTGGGATGGCAAACTGGTTCTCGGCCACGCGCCGAGCAACTGGGCGGAGGATCTGAGCCTCGTCATCGTGATCGCCTCCATGACCGGTATCGGCGCGTTGTCGCTGGCGCTCAACCAGGGCCGGCTCGCCCGCCACCATCAGCGCGAGGCGCAAACCGATGCCTTGACCGGCCTGCTCAACCGCCGCGCTCTGTTCGACCTGCATGGCAGGACGCCCGTCAACGCCTTCACCGCTGTGGTGGTGTTCGACCTCGATGGCTTCAAGGCGATCAACGACGAGTTCGGCCATGCGGCCGGCGACGAGGTGCTGAAGGTCTTTGCCGAAGTGCTTTGCGCCGATCTGCGCCCGACCGACTCCGTCGCCCGCATGGGCGGCGAGGAATTTGCCATGGTGTTGAGGCGCATTCTACCCGAGGTGGCTGGCGCGACGGCCGAACATGTCAGGGCCGCGTTCGCCGCACGCACGATTGAGACCGAAACCGGCCCGCTGCGCTGCACGGTCAGCGCCGGCTTCGCCTTCGGCAGCACGGACGGCATGAGCTTCGACAAAGTGCTCAGCGCCGCCGATAAGGCGCTCTACGCCGCCAAGCGCGCCGGCCGCAATCGCGTGCTGGACTTCCGCCTCGCCGGATGACCTTTTCGGTCGCCTCTCAGTGGTGAGCAATCACGTCGTTGAAGGCATCTAGGTCGACGTAAAAAACCTTGGTCATTTCCCCGATCAAATCATCCTCGTCATAGCCTTGCGACATCAGGATGTTGATCGCGGTCACGATATCGACGCGCTCCGTAAGGCGTCGCTTCTGATAGTCCTCGACAAAACGTTCCATCGCCATCCCCTGGCAAGAGTCTTTTGGACGCATTGACCGACAATCACTGCGGGGAAAGCTAAGCGGGCTCGCTTGCGTGGAACTTGCGGGCGGTGTCCGCGCCTTCCCCCCTCATTCGCGACTGGCACGGAAAGCGGCCGACTCACCAAGGCCAAGAAAAGACTAGCATGGAGTATGGAGCGCGCCAGAGCCGTCGAACACTTCGTCATCCTGGGGCGTAGCGACGCGAAGCGAAGCGAAGACCACGAGGATCCATGCCGTTACTTGGAAGCGTTACTGATGGTGCGGAATTTGGGATGGTGCTGCGCGAAGAACCTATTCTGTAGCGCAGCACTCTTCGGCCAACGTCACGGAACGGATCTTTGGGTCTGCGCCGCGTCGCTTCGCTCCTTGCTTCGCCCAAGGATGACGACGACGCGAGTTACACCGTGAGGAACTTCCGCACATCCGCCCTGTCGAGGTCTTCCGCCGGACCCGTATGCACGATCTGGCCGCGATCCATGATGTTGACCTCGTCGGCTAGCTCGCGGCAGAAGTCGAGATATTGCTCGACCAGAAGCACCGCGATCCCCGCCTGGTCGCGCAGATAGCGGATGGCGCGGCCGATATCCTTGATGATCGACGGCTGGATGCCTTCGGTCGGCTCGTCGAGCACCAGGATCTTCGGCCGCATCACCAGCGCCCGGCCGATGGCGAGCTGCTGCTGCTGGCCGCCGGAGAGATCGCCGCCGCGGCGGCCGAGCATCTGCTTCAGCACTGGAAACAGCTCGAAGACATGCGCCGGGATGTTGCGGTCCGCGCGCCGCAGCGGCGCGAAACCGGATTCCAGGTTCTCGCGCACCGTCAGCAGGGGAAAGACCTCCCTGCCCTGCGGCACGAATGCGATGCCCGACCGGGCGCGGTCATACGCCGCGCTCCGGTCGAGCGCCTTCCCCTCGAAGGCAACGCTTCCGCTCGTCAGCCGGTGGTGGCCGACGATCGATCTCATCAAACTGGTCTTGCCGACGCCATTGCGGCCGAGCACGCAAGTGATCTTGCCGGCGCCCGCCTTCAGCGAAACGCCGCGCAGCGCCTGGGCGGCGCCATAGTGAAGCGTGGCATTGGAGACTTCGAGCATGCTCAGCCCCTTCTCCAGCGCTTCAGGAAAGCGAAATCGAAACGGTAGAACGGAACCCGCCAGACCATGCTCAGCGCCCCAGATAGACTTCGACGACGCGCTCGTCCGCCGAAACGAAGTCGAGCGTGCCTTCCGAGAGCACCGAGCCCTCATGCAGGCATGTGACCTTGACGCCGAGCTCGCGCACAAAATGCATGTCATGCTCGACGACCACCACCGAGTGGTCGCGCGCGATGTCCTTGAGCAGGCGCGCGGTCTCCTCGGTTTCGGCATCGGTCATGCCGGCGACCGGCTCGTCGACGAGCAGCAGCTTCGGGTCCTGCGCCAACAGCATGCCTATCTCCAGCCATTGCTTCTGGCCGTGGCTGAGATTGGCTGCGAGCTCGTCGCGCTTGTCGCCGAGACGGATAATGCCGAGTATGTCGTCGATGCGCCGCGCCTCGGCGGCGGAGCGGCGATGAAACAGCGCTGGGAAGATCGAGCGCGGCCCCTTCAGCGCCAGCATCAGATTGTCCTCGACGCTGTGGCTCTCGAAGACGGTCGGCTTCTGGAATTTGCGGCCGATGCCCATCATGGCGATCTCGGCCTCGTCGTGGCGGGTGAGATCGACCTGGCCGTCGAAGAAGACTTCGCCCTCGTCCGGCCGCGTCTTGCCGGTGACGATGTCCATCATCGTCGTCTTGCCGGCGCCGTTGGGCCCGATGATCGCCCGCATCTCACCCCTGTCGAGCACCAGCGACAAATTGTTGATGGCGCGAAAGCCATCGAAGGAAACCGAGACGCCGTCGAGATAAAGGATGGTGTTCGACTTGTTCATCATCGCTCACTCCGCCGGCTGCGGCTCGGACCCGCCGGTCGACCAGGCGCCCGGTGTCCGTGCCGCAGAGCGAACGATCTTCGGCTGCGGCGCTTCAGGATCGGCACCGGCTTCCGCGGCAAGCGAGGCCGCGCGCAGCGCCTTGGCCTTGCCGCGCCAGCCGTCCCACATACCCACGATGCCCTTGGGCAGCAGCAGCGTGACGGCGACGAACAGCCCGCCCAGCGCGAACAGCCAGAATTCCGGCAGCACGCCGGTGAACCAGGATTTGCCGGCATTGACGAGCAGCGCGCCGATGATCGGGCCGACGATGGTGCCGCGCCCGCCGACTGCGGTCCAGATCACCACCTCGATCGAGTTGGCCGGATCGAATTCGCCGGGATTGATGATGCCGACCTGCGGCACGTAGAGTGCGCCGGCGATGCCGGCCATGATTGCCGAGACGGTGAAGGCGAAGAGCTTGACGTTCTCCGCCCGCCAGCCGAGGAAGCGGGTGCGGCTCTCGGCGTCGCGCACGGCCATCAGCAGCTTGCCGTATTTGGAACGCACGATGGCCGCGGTCACGAAGACGGCAAGCGCCAGCGTGACGGCGCTCGCCGCAAACAGCGCCGAGCGCGTCGCGTCCGCCTGCACGCTAAAGCCAAGAATGTCCTTGAAATCGGTCAGGCCATTGTTGCCCCCGAACCCCATGTCGTTGCGGAAGAAGGCGAGCAGCAGCGCATAGGTCATCGCCTGGGTGATGATCGAGAGATACACGCCGGTGACGCGGCTGCGGAAGGCGAACCAGCCGAAGACGAAGGCAAGCAGGCCCGGCACGGCCAGCACCATCAGCGCCGCGAACCAGAAATGGTCGAAGCCGTACCAGAACCAGGGCAATTCCTTGTAGTTCAGGAACACCATGAAGTCGGGCAGGATCGGATTGCCGTAGACGCCGCGCGAACCGATCTGGCGCATCAGATACATGCCCATCGCATAGCCGCCGAGCGCGAAGAAGGCGCCGTGGCCGAGCGAAAGGATGCCGCAATAGCCCCAGACCAGGTCGAGCGCGAGGGCCAGCAGCGCGTAGCAGAGATATTTGCCGACCAGCGCCACGATGTAGGGCGGGATATAGAAGGCGCCTTGCGGCGACACCGCGAGGTTGAGCAGCGGCACGACGACGGCTGCCGCGAGCAGCGCGAAAATCGTGACGCCAATCCGGCGGTCGGCGGCAAAGAAGCGCTGCGAGATCATGCTTCCACCGCCCTGCCCTTCAGCGCGAATAGGCCGCGCGGGCGCTTCTGGATGAACAGGATGATCAGCACCAGGACGACGATCTTGCCGAGCACCGCGCCAGCATAGGGCTCGAGGAACTTGTTGACGATGCCGAGCGAGAAGGCGCCGACCAGCGTGCCCCACAGATTGCCGACGCCGCCGAAGACCACGACCATGAAGCTGTCGATGATGTAGCCGCGGCCGAGATTTGGCGACACGTTGTCGATCTGGCTGAGCGCCACGCCGGCGATGCCCGCAATGCCGGAGCCCAGCGCGAAGGTCAGCGCGTCGACCCAGGGCGTCTTGATGCCCATGGAGGCCGCCATGCGCCGGTTGGCGGTCACGGCGCGCATCTGCAGCCCCCAGGGCGTGCGCTTCATGACGTAGAGCAGCACGCCGAACACCGCGAGCGCGAACACCAGGATCCACAGCCGGTTCCAGGTGATCGCGAGCTGGCCGATATCGAACGAGCCGGACATCCAGGACGGATTGCCCACCTCCTGGTTGGTCGGCCCGAAAATGGTCCGCACCGCCTGCTGCAGGATCAGCGAAACGCCCCAGGTGGCCAGAAGCGTCTCCAACGGACGCCCATAGAGGAAGCGGATGATGCCGTGCTCGATCGCGAGCCCGACAAGCGCCGCGACCAGGAAGGCGAGCGGCAGCGCGATCACCAGCGACCAGTCGAACAGGCCGGGAAACGAGGTGCGGATCACCTGCTGGACGACGAAGGTGGTATAGGCGCCGAGCATGACCATCTCGCCATGCGCCATGTTGATGACGCCCATGACGCCGAAAGTAATGGCGAGGCCGATTGCCGCGAGCAGCAGCACCGATCCGAGCGAGATGCCGTACCAGATGTTCTGCCCCGCATCCCAAAATGCCAGCGTCGAATTGATACTCGCGATTGCGGCGGTCGCAGCTTCCTTGACCGCTCCGGAGGCGTTGGCCTCGACGGAGGTGAGGAGCGAGAGCGCGTCGCGGTCGCCGCGGGCCCCGATCAAGGAAATTGCGGCGAGCTTGTCCGCATCGGGCTTGTCCGAAACCAGTATGGAAGCGCCACGCGCCTGCTCCAGCAAAGCCTTGACGCTCGCCACGGTTTCACTGGCGATCGCTGCATCGAGCGGCCCGATGTTGGCGGCATCAGGTGTCTTGAACATAGTGTCGGCTGCGGCGATGCGGACAGTCGGATCCTTGGAACCAAGCGTCAGCGTGCCCAATGCATCGCGGATGGTGCGGCGCAAGGTGTTGTTGACGCCGATCTGGGTTAAGTCATCCGCAGAAGCCTCGCCCGCTGCCTCGCCGCTCAGCGGGTCGAAAAGCTGGATGCTGTCGCTGCCTTCCTTGCCGACAAACACCATCGAGTCGGCGGCGCGAATGTAAAGATTGCCTTCGGCCAATGCAGCAAGCGGCCGTTCGACAGCCGGATCGCCTGTGGCTGTCAACTCGCGAACGATAACTCCAGTCTCGGAAAAGTCCGCAGCTGTCGCGAATTTGGCGATGATGGCACGCAGATCGGCTTCCGCAGCGCCCGAGGACGACAGCGTCGTCAGCAGGAACAAAAGCGTGAGGCCAATCGCACGGAAGATCTTCATCGGTATTTGGCGACCCTTGAGGGTTTAATGGGCGTCCGGACGGTGGAGGAAACCGTCCGGACGCACGCAGTCTTGAGCATGGACCTGATGGTCCAGCCCGGGGAGGATCAGTTGGTGCCCTTGCCGCCGCACTTGCCGGTTTTGACATTGAAGTTGCCGCAGCTGAGCGGCGCGCGCCAATCGGAAATCAGGTCCTTGGAATCGGGCAGGTAGTCGGACCATTCGTCGCCCATCACCAGGCCGGGCGTCTTAGAGACCGTCTGGAACTGGCCATTGGCCTGGATCTCACCGATCAGCACCGGCTTCGTGATATGGTGGTTCGGCATCATCGTCGAATAGCCGCCGGTCAGGTTCGGCACCGAAACGCCGACCATGGCGTCGATGACCTTGTCCGGATCGGTGGTGCCGGCCTTCTGGACCGCCTTCACCCACATGTTGAAGCCGATATAGTGAGCTTCCATCGGGTCGTTGGTGGTGCGCTTGTTGTTCTTGATGAACTTGTGCCAGTCGGCGATGAACTTCTTGTTCTCGGGCGTGTTGACGCTCTCGAAATAGTTCCAGGCGGCGAGATGGCCGACTAGCGGCTTGGTGTCGAGACCGGCGAGCTCTTCCTCACCGACGGAGAAGGCCATGACCGGGATGTCCTCGGCCTTGATGCCCTGGTTGCCGAGTTCCTTGTAGAACGGCACGTTGGCGTCGCCGTTGACGGTCGAGACCACCGCGGTCTTCTTGCCGGCCGAGCCGAACTTCTTGATCGCCGAGACCTCGGTCTGCCAGTCGGAGAAGCCGAACGGCGTGTAGTTGACCATGATGTCCTCGGCCGGCACACCTTTGGACTTGAGATAGGCTTCGAGGATCTTGTTGGTGGTGCGCGGATAGACATAGTCGGTGCCCTCGAGCACCCAGCGCTTCACCGAGCCGCCATCGGCGCTCATCAGGTAGTCGACGGCCGGAATGGCCTGTTGGTTCGGCGCAGCGCCGGTGTAGAAGACGTTGCGTTCGCTCTCCTCGCCCTCGTATTGAACGGGATAGAACAGGATGTTGTCGAGCTCCGAGAACACCGGCAGCACCGACTTGCGCGACACCGAGGTCCAGCAGCCGAACACGGCCGCGACCTTGTCCTTCGAGATCAGCTCGCGCGCCTTTTCCGCGAACAGCGGCCAGTTGGACGCCGGGTCGACGACCACGGCTTCCAGTTTCTTGCCGAGCAGACCGCCCTTGGCGTTTTGCTCGTCGATCAGCATCAGCATGACGTCTTTCAGCGTCGTCTCCGAAATCGCCATGGTCCCCGACAGCGAATGGAGAATACCGACCTTGATCGTGTCTTCCGCCGCCTTGGCGGAAGCCGACGCCAACAGGCCAGCCGCGACGACGCCCGCCGACAGGATCTTTGTTATTTTCGCGAAATTGCCCCTCATATGACACGCTCCCAAGCTTGGTGTTTGCACCGCACCATAGACTGTGCAAGCGACGTGCCAGACGGGAATGCGCGCGACGGAATTGCGGGATAACGATGAGATTACAGCCGGTTACCCAGTAGCCGGGAAACTTTTCGATCCGCCGCCCCGCGACCAAGTTGAGAAAAGTTTACGCAGCGCTGCCCAGATTTTGCCCACATGGTATAATTGCCTTAAAATTCATCATGAAGGCAAAGAATGGCTGATCGGCCCTGTTGCAGGGCTGTGGCGAAATGGGGCAAGGTCGCCGCGCAAACGAGCGACGTCATGACCCTGCGAACGATCCTGAGCTTCCTGCTTCTGCTGTCCGCCGCCGGCAGCGCGCAAGCCGATTTCACCGACGGCAAGCTGCCCGACGGCGCCTATCACTGCGAGGTCTACCTGCTCGGCCTGTTCCTCGATCTCGGCGTGATCACCATCAAGGGCAACCTCTATAGCGGCCCGGTGACCTTCGGCGCGGCGCCGCAAGCCTACGACTACCAGATGAACCCAAATGGCGAGATCACCTGGCTTGGCCCGCTCGGCGGCTACACCAGCGGCGGCAACTCGATCTCGATGACCCAGGCGACGCTCGACGACCCGAGCGGTCCCTCCTTCGACATCATCATGAAGCAGCAGGACGGCGCCTTCACCGCCTCGACCTGCACCAGAAGATAGCCGCGGCTTCACACAAAAAAGGCGCGGAACCCTTTCGGGTCCCGCGCCAGCAGGCAGTCGGGAGGACCAACGCAATCCCAGGAAAAGTGCTCAGCGGTTTTCCGTCCGGGATTGCGTCAAAACAAATAGCTGGAGCGGGTCGGCGGTTACGCCGAACCGCTTCAGATAGTCTTGGCCGACATCTGCGCCGCGATGTAGTCGGCCTGGCGGATCGCCAGTGTCACGATGGTCAGCGTCGGGTTCTCCGCCGCGCCGCTGGTGAACTGGCTGCCGTCGGAAACGAACAGGTTCTTGATATCGTGCGACTGGCCATGCTTGTTGACGACGCCGTCCTCGGGTTTCTCGCTCATCCGGTTGGTGCCGAGATTGTGGGTGGACGGATAAGGCGGCGTCGGGAAGGTTCGCGTCGCCCCGACAGCGGCATAGAGCGCTTGGCCTTGCTTGTAGGCATGGTCGCGCATCGCCGTGTCGTTGGGGTGATCGTCGAAATGGACGTCGGCGATCGGCATGCCGTGCTCGTCCTTTTCATCCTTGTGCAGCGTGATGCGGTTCTCCTCGCGCGGCATGTCCTCGCCGACGATCCACAGGCCCGCCATATGGTCGTAATGGTCGAGCGCCGTGGTGAAGGAGCGGCCCCAGCCGCCGGGATTGAGGAAGGCCGCCATGAACGGCAGGCCAAGCGACAATGTCTCCATCTCGTAGCCGCCGACGAAGCCGCGCGACGGATCGTGGCGCGCCTCGTCGCGGATGATGCCGGCCATGGTGGTGCCGCGATACATGTGCACCGGCTTGTCGAAGATCGCGTAGACCGAGCCGGTGGTGTGGCGCATGTAGTTCTTGCCCACCTGTCCCGACGAGTTGGCGAGCCCGTGCGGGAACTTGCTCGATTCCGAATTGAGCAGCAGGCGCGGGCTCTCGATCGAATTGCCGGCGACTGCGACGATGCGGGCCTTCTGTTCCTGCAGCTTGCCGTCCTTGTCGGCATAGACGACGCCGGTCACCTTGCCGGATGCGTCATGGTTGATCTTGATCACCATCGAGTTCGGCCGGACCTCCAGATGTCCGGTCGCTTCGCCCTTCGGGATTTCGGTGTAGAGCGTCGACCATTTGGCGCCCCATTTGCAGCCCTGGAAGCAGAAGCCGGTCTGCTGGCAGGAATTGCGGTCGTCGCGCTGCACCGAATTGATTGCCATATTGCCGGTGTGGCATTCCTTGTAGCCGAGCTTGTCGGCGCCGGCCTTGAGCACCTTGAAATTGTTGTTGCCCGGCAGCCGCGGCCAATTGTTGGTGCCGGTGACGCCCATCTTCGCTTCGGCCTTGGCATAATAGGGCTCCATCTCGGCCAGCGTCACCGGCCAGTCGAGGAGGTTCGCGCCCTTGACCTTTCCGTAGGTCGTGGCCGCCTTGAATTCATGCTCCTGGAAGCGCAGCGAGGCGCCCGCCCAATGCGTGGTCGAACCACCGACCGACTTGACGATCCAGGCCGGCAGGTTCGGGAAATCCCTGGCCACGCGCCAGTCGCCCGAGGTGGTGCGCTTGTCCTTCCAGGCGAGCTGGGCAAAGGAATCCCACTCGTCATTGATGAAATCCTCATATTCGTGGCGTGCGCCCGCCTCGAGGATGACGACGTCGATGCCTTTCTGCGCCAGCTCGTTGCCGAGCGTGCCGCCGCCGGCGCCGGAACCGATGATGACGACCACGCCGTCGTTCTTGAGATCAAATGATGCTGCCATGGTTTCCTCCCATGAAATCCTTCGAAATACGGTTCAGGACAGAGCGGCCTACAGCCACTCGATGTCGTTGAAGCCGCGCGTGATGTAGCCGCCCTTGGAATAGGACTCGCCTTCGTAGCCAAAGATCGGCCACAGCTCCTTCTGGTTGTAGAGGCTGACGACGAGGCCGCCGCGCACCGCCTGGAAGAACGGCGTCTTCTCGATGCCGGTGAGCAGTGCGACCCGCTGCTCTTCCCAGCCGATCCCGCGATAACCGCCCTTGCCGGCCTTCTTGTCGAGCTCGGCGATGCCCTTCTCGATCAGTTCCTTATGGGCCGGGTCCTTGGCCGCCGACTCGTCATGGCCCTTGACGGCAATGGCGTAGTATTTGTCCGGCACCTGGTCGTGCGGATAGATGTCGCGCGCCATCTGGATCAGCGTCGCCATCGTCTCGGGCTTCAGCGCCGAGGTTTCGAGACCCCAGGCGTGTTCGGGGCTGATGACGGCGCTGCCGGAGATGATGAGCAGCGCGCCGGCGCCGCCGCGCTTGAGAAGCTCTCGCCGCGAAAGCCCCGCTTTCTTCTCATAAACTGTAACCATGATTTCCTCCCTGCTTGCTGTTCGCACCCGTGAGGGCGCCGTTGCTGGCGCCGCGCCTCTGCGCGGCGAATATCCCCTATTGGAAGCGCCCTCCCCGCTGCAGGACCTCGATCTTGTAGCCGTCGGGATCCTCGATGAAGAAGAAGCGGGCGATCAGCGCCCCATCGCGGTTGAACTCGACGATCTTCCTCGGATTGAAGCCGAGCGCGCCCATCCGGTCATGCTCGCTGTCGAGATCGGCGACCGAGACGGCGAGATGGCCGTAGCCGTCGCCAAGCGCGTAGGGCTCGGTGCGCCCCTTGTTCACGGTCAGCTCCACCTCGAAGGGCGAGTCCGCATTGCTGAGATAAATCAGTGTGAAAGTCTCGAAATCGAGCCGCTGCGCCACCTCGAGGCCGAAGGCCTTGTTGTAGAAATCGACGGACCGTGCCTCGTCGAGAACCCTGATCATGGAATGGATCGCCTTCGCCAAATCGGACTCCGTAGCTTTCTTGATTTCGAAGCCGATTATGCGTGCTGGCGAAAAAAGGTGGTGGCAGCCGATTACCACGCATGCGGCTTCGAAGTGGGTAGTCTCCCGGCCCGGGCGAGGATGGGCGAGCCTAAGGACGAAAGTCTGATTGCCGTTGCCGGCCATTGGATCGAAGATGACAAATGCAGGCAGTGTTCAAAAAGGCGCCGGCTCGCTCAATCGGCGCCCAAGACAAACAAAAACGGGAGGTACCGATGTGCAGAGTCTTCGCCGGACAGGATCCGGAAGGCTACCGCCAGATCAACAGGTCAATCCGCATCGACGGTCATTCGACCAGCATCCAGCTCGAGGCGACGTTCTGGGGTCTGCTTGACGAGATTGCCGACAGCCAGGGACTGACGACACCGAAATTCATCTCGAAGCTCTATGACGAGGCGATCGAGATCAACGGCCAGATCCCGAACTTCGCCTCCATGCTGCGCACGACCTGCGCGCTCTATCTGCGCGGCCACCGGCCCAATGCCGAGGAACAGGCCGCGCTGAAGCGGGAAGCCGCCTAACTCTCTGCGGCGACTTCGAGCGCGAGCCGGGTCATGTCGGTGAAGAGGGCCTGTCGCTCCGCATAGTCCGTCAGTTCGCCGGTGGCGATATGATCGACCACGGTCAGCAGCGACAAGGCGCGTGCGCCGAACTGCACGGCAATCCGATAGAGCGCGCTGGTCTCCATATCGACAGCCAGCGCCCCGAGCGCCCTCGGCTCGTCGAACCGCGCGCGGCCGTCGGGATGGTGGAACACGTCGCTGCAGATCGTCAGCCCAGCGCTGCAGGCGATGCCGAGATCGGCCGCGCGTCGCAGCGCCAGCGCATGCAGCGCCGGATCCGGTCCCGCCGGCTGGTACAGCCCGAACACCTGCCCGCTAATCGCGCTCTCCGCCCGCACTTCGCTGGAGATGACGAGCCCGCGCAAGGGCACATCGTCCGACAAGCCGCCACTGGTGCCGGTGCGTATCAGCGTCTTCACGCCATGATAGTCGAGCAATTCATGGGCGTAGATCAGGAAGGATGAAACGCCGATGCCGGTCGCCTGGATGCTGACCGGGGTGCCGCGGAAGCGGCCGGTGAAGCCCAACGCGCCCCTTCGGCGGTTGACGCAGCGTGGTGCCTCGAGAAAGGTCTCCGCCATCCATTGCGCGCGCTCGGGATCGCCCGGCAACAGCACCGTTTCGGCATAATCGCCCCTGCCCGCCTCGATGTGCGGCGTCACGCGCTAATACCCTCTGATGGACCCATCCGGCGATCATCATGGCAGGGCCGTCGCAATGTGCAAGCGATAGCTCATTTAGAAGCAATTCCAGCAAGTTGTAAGGCGGTCAGGCACCAGCGCCTTCGCCTTGGGGCATCCGTCCGCAATTGCGTCAGCGCTCTAGGATTCCAGCACGTCTTTCACGATCGTCGCCAATTGCTTGAGCGAGAACGGCTTCGGCAGGAAGCCGAAATGGGCGTCGGCCGGCAGGTTCTTGGCAAAGGCATCCTCGGCATAACCCGAAACGAACACGAACTTGATGTCCGGCTGACGCTTGCGCAGCTCGCCGAGCAAGGTCGGCCCGTCCATCTCCGGCATCACCACGTCGGAGACGACGATATCGACTTTGCCGCCGAGCGCCTCGAACACTTCCAGCGCCTCGACGCCGGACGACGCCTCATGCACGGTGTAGCCGCGCGACGTCAGCGCCCGCACACCGCCCATGCGCACGGCGTCCTCGTCCTCGACCAGAAGCACGGTGGCCGAGCCGGACAGGTCCTTGGCCGTGTCGGCCGGCTTGGCCGGGGCCGCCGCCACGGCTGCCGGCGCCTCGCCGGGCTCGGCCTGCTTCTTCATCTCGGCGATGTGGCGCGGCAGGAAGATGCGGAATACCGTGCCCTTGCCGACCTCGGAATCGCAGAAGATGAAGCCGCCGGTCTGCTTGATGATGCCATAGACCATCGACAGGCCGAGGCCGGTGCCCTTGCCCACTTCCTTGGTCGTGAAGAATGGCTCGAAGATCTTCTTCAGCACGTCGGGCGCGATGCCGCTGCCGGTGTCCTCGACATCGACCAGCACATAGTCGGCCGGCGTGAGCTCGCGATAAGCGAAGGATTTGCATTCTTCCGTTGTGACGTTGCGGGTACGCACCGTGAGGTCGCCGCCGCCCGGCATGGCGTCGCGAGCGTTGACGGCGAGATTGACCACCACCTGCTCGAACTGGCCGATATCGACCTTGACCGGCCACAGGTCGCGCCCGTGGTCGATCTTCAGCTTGATGTCGTTGCCGACCAGCCGGGCGAGCAGCATCCTGAGATCGGCCAGAACATCGGTCAGGTTGAGCACTTCTGGCCGCAGTGTCTGCTTGCGCGAGAAGGCCAGCAATTGCCGCACGAGCGAGGCCGCCCGGTTGGCGTTCTGCTTGATATTCATGATGTCGGGGAAAGACGGGTCCGACGGCCGGTGGTTGGTCAACAGAAGGTCGGACGCCATGATGATGGCGGTGAGCACGTTGTTGAAGTCGTGCGCGATACCGCCGGCAAGCTGACCGACCGCCTGCATCTTCTGGCTCTGCGCCATCTGGCCCTCGAGCGCCTTCTGCTCGGTGGTCTCGACCGCATAGACGATGGCCGATTCCTCGGCGCCCTCGCCGCCCGCGCTGTCGGCGACGGCGTTGACGTAGAAGCGGATATGGCGCTCCTCATTGCCCGGCAGCACGGAGTCGATCGGCTCGATATTGGCCTGCCGCTGCCTGGCCTTCTCGAAGGCCGCGGCGAAGGCCGGCCGGTCGCGTTCGTGGACGATGGTCTCGAAGCGCACCCGCCGGTCGACGGCGTCGCGATCGACCACGGATGAAAACAGCTGCAGGAACGGCGCGTTGGTGCGCAGGATGCGCCCACTCGCATCGACGCCGGCAATTGCCATCGGCGTCGAGTTGAAGAAGCGGGTGAAGCGGACCTCGGAGGCCCGCAGTTCCGCCGAAGCGTCCTCGCCCTGGGTGCGGTTAAGCACGATCGTCCGTGTGGGACCGTTCACGCCCTCGCGGCTGGCCGAAACTCGGTGCATGAAGCGCACCGGCAGCGCCTGGCCGCTCATGGTGGTGAGGTCGAGGTCGATGACTGCGTTGCGCGTCGTGCCGGGATCGGCCTTGACCGAGCGGACCAGCGCCATGCCGTCGCCGGCGATGATTTCCGGCAGCGTGATGGCGCCCGGCGTGAAGGAGGCAAGGTCGATGCCCAGCCACTCGGCGAGCGTGGCGTTGATATAGGTGACGCGGCCTTCCTGGTCGGCCGAGAAGAACCCGGCCGGCGCATGGTCGAGATGGTCGATGGCCTTTTGCAGGTCGAGGAAGAAACGCTCCTGCTCCGCCCGTTCCTGCGAGATGTCGGCAAGCTGCCAGGCCAGCATCGGCAGCCTTTGCCCGGGCATGCTGAAGGCGCGGGCGCGGGCCCGGTACCAGCGAGCGCCGGGCTCGGCGCCGGGCTTGATCGACTGCGCCAGCCGGAACTCGCCGTCGCCCGCCTGCCCGTCGCGCAAGCCCGAGGCCAGCCGGTAGATCGTCATCGAGGCCTCGGGAACATCAGACAAGAGCCCTTCGACGGTCTGGAGATCGGCCGCCGAGGCAGCGCCCGTCATGTCGGCATAGGCGCGATTGGCATAGACGACGCGGCCCTTGGTGTCGGTCACCAGCAGGCCCTGCGACATCGAGTCGACAAAGGCTTTCGACAGTTCGTCGCCGGTCGACCGCGGCGCGATCTGCACGAAGCCGATCGCGGTCGCGAACAGGAAGCCGACGCCGATCATGGCGAGCACGCCGAGCATGCCGAGCAGGAACGGATCGCCGAGCCGCTCGCGAAAAAGTCCGAAGACGATCGCGGCGCCGGTCAAGACGACGATGAAGACGATGAGCCTGGTGACGGCGCCCGGACGCGTGTTCTGGTCGACGATCGGTACCGGATAGAAATCGCCGCGCGCTTCCTTGGCCATGTTCCCCCTGCTCGTGATTCCGGTGTCCGACGGGCGCGGACGGCCGGTTGAATCACATTCTCCTGTAGCGGAAAAGGCCCCGGCGGCAAATGTCCGATAAAATCAATGATTCATGTTTCAAACTGTTCACGATGGGTGATGTGAACTTGCGGCGGGCCGCCACCGCGGTCTAGTGTCGCCTGACCTCAAGAGGCGATTGGGTGCACCGATGCTGCAGTGGCTGGATAGCGTGGCGGGTCCGGGTTATGTCGCCGCAATCCTGTGGACGTTTGCGGCACTCATATTGCTCGTCGTCATCCTGCTCGTCATCAAAGTTGTGCGCAATCTTACCTTCGGCACTTTCGTGGCCGGCGGCAGGAACCGCAAGACGCGCCTCGCGGTCATGGACGCCACCGCCGTCGACAGCCATCGCAGGCTGGTGCTGGTGCGCCGCGACGACATCGAGCATCTGATCCTGATCGGCGGGCCGACCGATGTCGTGGTCGAGCGCGATATCAGGCTGGCGGCGCCGCGCCGGCCGGCGCTGACCGGCGACAGCGGCCAGCAGCAGGCAACCGCCGCCTGCCGCCCAGCCAGCTGCCGCCGCACGCCCCCGCGCGCCGGCGGCACCGAGCCAGCCAACCGCCAAGGTCACCCCCCTGCCGAGCTACGGAACGACCAATGGCAGCGCCAGATACACGCCGCCGCCCTCAAACGATTCCATCGACGACACGTTGATGCACGAGCTCGAGACTTCTCTCGACGAGACGCACTCCCAGCCGGCAGCGTCAAGCAAACCCGCATCCAAACCCTCGCTCGATGATGAGATGGCCAAGCTGCTTGGCGAACTGGGCAACCACAAGCGCTGACCTAAAGCATGTCTCCCGAAAGTGGGAACCGGTTTCGGGATAAAGACATGTGTAAAATCAAAACCTAAAGCGCATGGAGCGAATCTGAAAGATCGCGACGCGCTTTAGCGGCAGCTTGCGGGAACGCGTGAACTCTCCGCAGCTCAGGAGTTGAAAACAAAAAATGGCCGGAAACCCGGCCATTTTTTTAAGTTATCTTGCTTATTCAGCCCGCGTCAGTCGTCGCGATAGACCTTCTCGCGGCGCTCGTGACGCTCCTGCGCCTCGATCGACAGCGTCGCGATCGGACGCGCGTCGAGCCGCTTCAGCGCGATCGGCTCCCCGGTTTCCTCGCAATAGCCGTAGGTGCCTTCGTCGATGCGCTGGAGCGCTGAGTCGATCTTCGAGATGAGCTTGCGTTGGCGATCGCGGGCGCGCAATTCGATGGCGCGATCGGTTTCCGAGGAGGCGCGATCGGCAAGATCTGGGTGGTTGGCGTTTTCCTGCTGCAGGATTTCCAGGGTTTCGCGCGCTTCGCGCAGAATGTCGTTCTTCCAGGTGATGAGCTTATGGCGGAAGTACGATTTTTGCCGTTCGTTCATGAACGGCTCGTCTTCGGAGGGTACGTAATCGGCGGTAACGATGTCGTTCATTCGACTCACCCAACAACCCCAAATTTGGCGCCTATATATTCGGGGACAAGAGCCTGCACAAGCGGTATCGGCGACAGTTTCACGCAATTGTTAGTCTCGCATCGGCAGCTCCGGCAACGACGTTGTTTCAACGGCATAAAACGAATTCGCATATGATTCGTTGCAGGTGCTCGCGCCGGCCATTGTGCCTGGCGTGGTTCTGGTGACTAATCGCGCTTTGCCTGTCAGGCAGTGCCATGGGGGAACGGTTGAGCAGACTTTATCTGTTGCGACATGCCAAGGCCGGCTGGGCGCTGCCCGGCGTGCGCGATTTCGACCGCCCGCTCGACGCATCGGGCATGGCCGATGCCGAAGCGATGGGAGAGGCAATGCGGGCCCGCAACTACGTGCCGGATGTCACGCTTTGCTCCAACGCCAAACGGGCAAGGCAGACGCTGGAAGGCCTGGCGGGGCGCACCGACACCGGCCGGGTGCTGTTCTTCGACACGCTCTACAGCGAGGATGCGGCCGGTTATCTCGACATCATCCGCAAGAATGCCGGCGCCGAACAGCTTCTGGTGGTCGGCCACAATCCCATGACCGAGGATCTGGCCATGGCGGTGTCGGGCGACGGCGACGAGGCGGCGCGCGGCATGATGAAGCACGGTTTTCCGACCGCCGGCCTCGCCGTGGTGCGCTTTCCCGGCAATCTTGCCGAAGCGGCGCAGGGCAGCGGCTATCTCGAAGCCTTTCTCACGCCGGCCGATCTCTGAGGCCATTTCAAACGCCCGGCCCAACGCCTATATCGGGCGCGGACGCGCAACCAGAGGCTGATTTGGCATCATCGCTGACCACTCTCACCGACGAGGCAAGGATTGCGCTCGACACCTTTTCGGGCCGTGCCGCCGGGCTCTTCTCGCCGTCATTGCGTCTTGGCGTCACCGGGCTTTCCCGCGCCGGCAAGACGGTGTTCATCTCCGCCCTCGTCCACAATCTCATCCATGGCGGACGCCTGCCGCTCTTCGAAGCGCAGAAATCCGGCCGTATCGCCCGCGCCTTCCTCGAAGAGCAGCCGGACGATGCTGTTCCGCGTTTCCAGTACGAGGATCACGTCGCGGCTTTGGTGAACGACCGCCTCTGGCCGGATTCCACGCGCGCCATCTCGGAACTGCGGCTCACCATCGAATATGAGTCGGCTTCCGGTTGGAACCGGCTGTTCTCAGCCGGAAAACTATCCATCGACATCGTCGACTATCCCGGCGAATGGCTGCTCGACCTGCCGCTGCTCGGCAAATCCTTCGCCGATTTTTCGCGCGAGGCGGTCGAGCTGGCTACCCTGCCCGTCCGCTCCGACCTTTCTCAGACCTGGCGCGAGCTGGCTTCCACCGTCAGCCCCGATGCCGACGCCGACGAGATGACGGCGCGGCGCTTGACCGAGAGCTTTGCCGCCTATCTCAAGGCCTGCAAGCTCGACGAACGCGCCCTGTCGACGCTGCCGCCCGGCCGCTTCCTGATGCCGGGCGACCTCGAAGGCTCGCCGGCGCTCACCTTCGCGCCGCTGATGACGCTGGCACAAGGCCGGCCGCGCTCCGGATCGCTGCAGGCGATGATGGAGCGCCGGTACGAGGCCTACAAGACGCATGTCGTCAAGCCGTTCTTTCGCGAGCACATCACCCGCCTGGACCGGCAGATCGTGCTTATCGATGCCATGCAGGCGCTCAATGCCGGCCCGGCCGCCATGGCCGATCTGGAACGCGCCGTCACCGAGATCCTGTCCTGCTTCCGGCCCGGACGCGGCAATTTCCTCACCGATTTCTTCTCGCGCCGCATCGATCGCATCCTGGTCGCCGCGACCAAGGCGGACCATCTGCACCACGAAAGCCACGACCGGCTGCAGGCGATCGTACGCCGGCTGACCGACCGCGCCGTGGCGCGGGCGAATTTCAGCGGCGCCGCCGTCGATGTCGTCGCCATGGCCGCGGTCCGCTCGACCCGCGAAGGCATGGTGAAGCAAGGCCGCGAGACGCTGCCGGTCATCATCGGCACGCCGCTGAAGGGCGAGAAGATCAACGGCGAGACGTTCGACGGAAAGACCGAAACCGCCATATTCCCGGGCGATTTGCCAGAAAAGGTGGATGCGGTGTTCGACAGGTCCGGATCATCGCCCGACAACGCCGAGCCGGCGATCCGCTTCGTGCGTTTCCGCCCGCCGAAGCTCGAGCGTACCGCCGAAGGCGTCACGCTGTCCTTGCCGCATATCCGGCTCGACCGCGCGCTGCAGTTCCTGATCGGAGATCATCTGGCATGACCGCGCCCCGCAAACCGGCGGCCTTCCGCATCGAGACCGAGCCGAAGTCGCAAGTCACCCAGAGCCGCGTCGCCGCGGAGCAGCCGGCGCGCAGGCCGCGCGCCGCGCGGGCCGACGTGGCGGTCGTGATCCCCTCGGAGGTCGACGTTTTCGACGAGCCGGATATCAAGACCGCGGCCCCGCCGCCGGCGACAGCGCCGCGAAAGCGTTCGCTGCTGGCACGGCTGTTCTTCGGCGCCCTCGGCGTGCTCGTCTCGCTTGCGGTCGGCCTCTGGGCCGACCAGCTGATCCGCGACCTGTTCGCGCGCGCCGAATGGCTCGGCTGGCTTGCGGCCGGCATGGCGGGAATCGCGCTGCTCTCGCTGCTCGTCATCCTTATCCGCGAATTCCTTGCCATTGCTCGCCTTGCCGAAGTCGAGAAGATGCAGAAGCGGGCCCTGGACGCCGTGGCGCGCGACGATCCCAAGGCCGCGCGCGCTCTCGTTGATGAGCTCTCGGCCTTCGTCGCGGCAAAACCCGAGACTGCGGCCGGGCGCCGTTCGCTCGCCGAATTGCGCGGCGAGATCATCGACGGCGCCAATCTGGTGCGGCTTGCCGAGACCGAGATCCTGGAGCCTCTCGATGCCCGCGCCAAAATCATGATCCTTGAGGCCGCCAAGCGCGTCTCCCTGATCACAGCGGTCAGCCCCCGCGCGCTGGTCGACATCGCCTATGTCGTGTTCGAGGCAGGGCGCCTGATCCGGCGGATGTCCGAGCTTTACGGCGGCCGTCCAGGCACGCTCGGCTTCTTCCGGCTGGCGCACGGCGTGCTCGCGCATCTGGCGGTGACCGGCTCTATCGCGGTGGGCGACAGTTTCGTGCAGCAGATCGTCGGCCATGGGCTTGCCGCAAAACTCTCGGCAAAGCTCGGCGAAGGGGTCGTCAACGGCATGATGACGGCGCGCATCGGCATCGCTGCGATGGAAACCGCCCGCCCGTTGCCGTTCATTGCCATGAAGCGCCCGGGCCTCGGGGATTTCCTTTCGGCGCTGACCTCCTTCGCGGCCAAAAAAGACGGTCAAGCGGAGTAATAGGGTAAACGCGAAAGCCACCTCCAGTGACGAAGCATTAACCAATCTTCGCCATGGTCGATCAGGTCCCAAGAATAGACTCTGTCGTGCCGGGTGTCGTCCATGAGAAGCGTAATCCTGTCCTGCGTGCTGCCTGCGACCGTTGCTATTGCCGCGCCGCTCGGATTGGTCGAAAAAGCCTTTGGCGCCGAGCCGGACAAGCAGTTCTTCCGTTCCGTCGAGGGCCGATGGGTAGGCCCTGGCGAGATCATCGCCGGCAAGTACAAGGGAACCAAATTCACATGCGATTTCAACGGCTCGACGCCTGACGGCAAGGTCGGCATGACGCTGGACGGCAACTGCCGGGTCGGCGTCTTCACGCAGAAGATGTCCGCGACCGTCGAGCGCAGGGGTCGCGACGGCTACAGGGGCGCCTTCATGGGCGGCTCGACCGGCAACGGCATGGATATTGTCGGCGGCAACGTCGTCGACGCCCAGAAGGTCGTCTTCACCATCAACCGCAAACAGTTGAACGGCGTCATGCAGGCCCGCGTGCCCGACGACAATTCGATGACCGTGACGGTGGCCGTGCGTGTCGACAAACAGCTGGTGCCTGTGATCGGCATGAGCCTGAAGCGGGTCGACTCGGTCGAAGTCGGCGCCATCGCCAAGAACTGATCGGGCGCGGTTCCGGCGCCTGCGCTCGCGCTAGCGAAAATAGACAGCTCAAGTCAAAGTCGGGAAGTGGCAGGCCACTTTGCGGCCTGGATGATGTTCCTGAAGCTCCGGCCGCTCCGAACGGCAGCGTTCAACCGCGATCGGGCACCGCGGATGGAAACGGCATCCGGAGGGAGGCTTCAACGGGCTCGGCACGTCGCCGGTGAGGATGATGCGCTTGCGCGTTCCGCTCGGCGTCGTCTCGACGACGGGAACGGCCGAGATCAGCGCCTGGCTGTAAGGATGGGCGGGCGTCGCAAACACTTCTTCCGCCGGCCCTTCCTCGACGATCGAGCCGAGATACATCACCGCGATTCGGGTCGAGACCTGGCGTACGACGGAAAGGTCGTGGGCGATGAAGATATAGGTGAGCTTCAGCTTCTCCTGGAGGTCGGCGAGCAGGTTCACGATTTGGGCCTGCACCGACACGTCGAGCGCCGAAACCGGCTCGTCCAGAACAACAAGGTCGGGGTTCAATGCGATCGCCCGCGCGATGCCGACGCGCTGGCGCTGGCCGCCGGAGAACTCGTGCGGATAACGCATTACATGGTCCGGCAGGAGTCCGACCAATTCGAACAGCTCCGCCACGCGCGCAGTGATCCCTTTGGCCGAAAGCTTGCCGTGGATGCGCAGCGGCTCGGCGACGAGATCGCCGACGCGCCGGCGCGGATTGAGCGAGGCCGAGGGATCCTGGAAGACCATCTGAAGGCGCCGCCGCAGCGGCCTCAGCTCGGATAGCGACTTCGAGGTGATGTCGTCGCCTTCGAACAGAAGCTTGCCGTCGGTAATGTCGTAGAGCCGCACCAGGCAGCGCGCCAGCGTGGACTTGCCGCATCCCGATTCGCCCACGAGGCCTACCGTCTCGCCGCGCCGCACGGTCAGCGAGACGTTGTCCACCGCATGGACCGTCCGCCTGCCCTCCGCGGAGAAGCGGGTGCCGATCGAAAACCGTTTTGCCAGCGAGCGCGTCTCGAGGATCGGCCGGTCGGCATCGATCATTGCTTCGCTCATGCCTGTGCCACCCGAAAACATGCAGCGGCATGCGCGCCACTGCCGAGACCCGGCTTGCTGGCCTCGCACGGCTCGTAGTGGACCGGACAGCGCGGACCGAAGGCGCAGCCTTGCGGCAACCGCAGCAAGGAGGGCGGCGAACCGGGAATGGCCGGCAAGCGGCGCGGTTTCTGGCCGGTCAGCGGCGGGATCGAGCCGAGCAGCGCGCGCGTATAAGGATGCCGCGGATCGGAAAAGAGCTCCGTGCGCGTGCCGCGTTCCACCACGCGGCCGGCATACATGACCATGACGCGGTCGGCGAGCTCGGAGACGACGCCCATGTCATGCGTGATGAAGACCACGGCCGACTTATGTTTGGCGCGCAATTTGCGCACGAGGTCGAGGATACCGGCTTGCACAGTGACGTCGAGCGCGGTGGTCGGCTCGTCGGCCACGAGCAGCGCGGGATCGCAGGACAAGGCCATCGCGATCACCGCCCGCTGGCGCATGCCGCCGGAAAGCTGGTGCGGATAGCGCGACATCGCCTCGTGCGGATTGGGGAAATTCACCTCCGCCAGCAACTGCTCCACGCGCTCCATCGCCTTGGACTTGCTGACGCCGCGATGCGCCCTTATCTGCTCGGCGATCTGCCAGCCGATCATATAGACCGGCGTCAGCGCCGTCATCGGATCTTGGAAGATCATCGCGATCTCGTTGCCGCGCAGGCGCCTCAGCTCGCGCGGCGGAAGGCCCACCAGCTCGCGACCCTTGTAGCGGATCGAGCCTTCGATGGTGGCGTTCGGGTCCGTGATGAGCCCCATGACGGCCAGCAGCGACACTGTCTTGCCCGAGCCGGATTCGCCGACGACGCCAAGGATCTCGCTTTCCCCGAGGTCGAAGGAAACGCCGTCGATGGCCCGCACTGGCCCGTCATGGGTTCGGAAGGAGACTCTGAGATCGCGCACCGACAATATCATGATGCCCTCAGACGCGGATCGAGAAGGATGTAGATGAAGTCGACGACCGCGTTGGCGATGACCACGAACATCGAGGCGTACATGACCGTCGCCATGATCATTGGTAAATCGAGGTTCTGCAGCGCGTCATAGGTGAGCTTGCCGATCCCGTGCAGACCGAACACCACTTCGGTGAGCAAAGCCGAGCCACCCACCAGTGCGCCGAAGTCGAGGCCGAACAGCGTGACGAAGGCGATGAGCGACGTGCGCAACGCATGGCGGAAGAGGATGCGGGCCTCCGACAGGCCCTTGGCGCGGGCTGTGCGGATATAGTCTTCCTGCATGGATTCGATGATGGCCGCCCGCAGCACGCGCCCGTAGATGCCGATATAGAGGATGGCCAGCGTGATCCATGGGATGACCAGCGTCAGGAACCAGCCCTTGGGATCGTCGGAAAAGTTCTTGTAGCCGAGCGGCGGCACCCAGGAGAACGCCCAGCTGTCGTGATAACGGCTCTGGGTGATCAGGTTCATCACCTCGCCCAGCCAGTAGACGGGCATGGAGATGCCGAGCAGGCCGAGCGCCATCAGGAGCTTGTCCAGCCAACTGTCGCGGGTGGCCGCGGCGACGATGCCGATGATGATGGAGACCATCACCCACAGGACCGCGGCCCCGAACACCAGCGAAAGCGTGACGGGGATCGAATCCATGACGGCCGGCACAACCTTCCAGCCGCGATTGACGAAGGAAGTCAGGTCGCCGGTGACGAAGATCTTCTCCATCATCCGCGTATATTGCACATAGAGCGGCTGGTCGAAGCCGAAGCTGTGACGCACCGCCGCCAGCACTTCCGACGACGCGTTGCGGCCGGCGATGCGCGCGGCAGGGTCGGCGCCGGGCGTGGCGAAGAAGATCAGGAAGACGATGACCGAGATGCCGAACATCACGAACAGCATCTGACCGAAACGGCGAAGGATCGCGTAAATCATCAGTCGCGCCCCAGCCGGACCTTGGAGCGCGGGTCGAGCGCATCGCGCAGACCGTCGCCGAAGACATTGAGCGACATGACTGAAATGGCGATCGCCAGGCCGGGCACCAGCGCCACCAGCGGCCGCGTATAGAGCAGCGCCTGCCCGTCCTGGATGATGGTGCCCCAGCTTGCGGCCGGCGGCTGCACGCCGATCGACAGGAAGGAAAGCGCCGATTCCGTCAGCATGTTCAGCGCCATCATCAGCGGCACGAAGACGATCAGCGTGGTGGTGATGTTGGGCAGAATGTCGCGCAACAGGATGCGCCAGCCCGGCACGCCTAGATTGATCGCGGCAAGCACGAACTCGCTGTGGCGCAGCGCCAGGACCTGCCCTCGGATCGGCCGCGCCACATACGGTATATAGACAACGCCTATGATGATGATCGGCAGCCATAAGCTGCCCGATTGGATCTCGATCGGGCCGATCGCGATGCCTTGCGCGATGGTGACGATGGAAAGCGAGATCGCCAGCAGATAGATCGGGAATGCCCAAAGCACGTCCAGCAGGCGCGACAGCACCGTGTCGGTGATGCCGCCGAAATAGCCGGCGATCAGTCCCGCCAGCGTCCCGAAAATCAGCGTGAAGATGGTCGCCGCGCCGGCGATCAGCAGCGAGTTCAGGCCGCCATAAAGCAACCTCGCCATGACGTCCCGCCCTTGGCTGTCGGCGCCGAGGAAATAGTTGCCGAGCCGCCAGGTCGGACCAATCGGCGTGTAGCCAAGTCCCAGCCCCTCGGTCGACTGTTCCATCACCGGAACGTCGGCGCCGTCGATCTGGATGACGGCGTCGAGCGTCGAGGCGAACGGATCCGTGCCCGCCCATTTCGCGTAGAGCGGCGCGCTGAAACAGGCGAGAACGATGATGAGGAACACGGCCAGGGACGCAATGGCGGCCCTGTCCGTTGCCAGCTTCGCAAACGCGAGGGCCCAGGGCCCTCGCGTCTTGCGTGACATGGCGGCGACTTGGCTGGACACGATGTGTCTTCCGCGGTTCGTTACTGCACCCAGGCCCCTTACTGCACCCAGGCCCTTACTGCACCCAGGATTGGGTGATAATCCAGTTGAACTGCGGGTTGAACTTGAAATTGCCGACGCGCTTGCTGACGAAATCAAGTCGCTTCGGGGTGAATAGGCCGACCGCCGGCGCCTTGTCGGTAACCTGCTTGTCGATCGCCGCCCACAATTTGTCGGCCGCCTTCTGGTCGGTCACGCCGAGGTCCAGCGCCTTCTGCATCTGCGCGTCGATATCCTTGTCGCAGAAGCCGGAGATGTTGATCGAGGCGTCCGAGCCTTCGCGGAAGGACGCGCAGCTGAACAGGATGTTCAGGAAGTCAGACGCCGCCGGGTAGTCCTTGTACCACTGGGTGACGGACATCTGCACTTTGTTGTTCGTGTTCTGGATATAGGTGAACTGCAGGTTGGACGAGATCGGCTTGACGTCGGCGACGTAGCCGATGCTGGTCAGCACGCTCTGCAGATAGACGCCGATGGACCGCGAGATGGCGGTGTCTTCGACGATGATGGTCACCTTCTGACCCTTGGTGCCCGATTCCTCGACGAGTTGCTTGGCCTTATCGACATCCGGAGCCGACCATTTGGCGCCAGGGTTCTTGCTGAAGGGGCAATAGTCCTCATGTCCGGGGAAGTCCGGCGGCAGGACCTGGCAGACCGGCGAAGCCAGCACCTTGCCGCCGAACAGCTTGACCAGCGTGTTGCGGTCGACGGCGTAAGCGACGGCCCGGCGGGCCTTTTCATTGTCGAATGGAGCCATGCGGGTGTTCAGCGGCGCGTACCACCATGCAGAAAGCGGCGAGATGTGCAGTTGGTCCATCGACTTGCTGCCGAGTTCGCCAAGGCGGTCGCTGGGCAGCGCGTCGAACATCCAGTCCGCTTCGCCGTTCTGGATGGCCGTCACGGCCGCCTCTTCCGACAGGCCGAAATCATACTGCACGACATCCGGATAGCCGTCCGGCTGGGCTTCCTCGCTCCATTGCTTGAAATTGGGGTTGCGGGAAACCGTCATGCCCTTGTTGGGGTCGAAGGCCGAGATCATGTAAGGGCCGGTGCTGGGGATCGGCTTGGAGCCCATGTCCTCCGTAGGCGTGTCCGCCGGCAGGATCACGGCATGCGGCAAGGCGAGCTTGTAGAGTATCTCGGCGTCAGGCTTGGTGAGATTGAGGGTGATCGTGCCGGCCGCCTCGTCGGCGACGACACCGCCTTCCAGCGTGCAGCTCTTGGTGTCGGCCAGGCATTTGTCGGCGCCGACAATACCGGCATAGAATGTGCCCGAGGTCGGCCCGGAGACCTTGAAGATTCGCTGGAACGAGGCGACCACGTCCTTCACACCGAGGTCCTGTCCGTTGGAGAACTTGATGCCCTTGCGCAGCCTGAAGGTGAAGGTCTTGCCGTCATTGCTGACCGTGGGCAGCGCCTCGGCCAGGTCGGGAACGATGCTGAAACCCTCGACGCCCTCGGCCTTGCGGAAGGCGACCAGGCCGTCATAGATCGGCTGGTACATCTGCCAGCCCTGATCGGTGTAGTTGATATGCGGATCGAGCGTGCCGGCCGCCGATCGGGCGAGAAGGCGAATGGTGCCGCCCCGGTGTTCCTTGAGATATTCGGCCTGCGCCGGAGCGAGCCATGAGCCGGCCAGCAATGCCGCGGCCGACGCCGCCAAAAGCAGTTTCTTCATGTCGTCATTCCCCTTTCAGTTATCGTTGTCGTCCAGGAAATCGCCCACCACCCGCATGCAGAGGTCCTGCTCCTCGACATGCGGCATGTGGCTGGAATGCTCGAATATCTGCCAGCGCGATCCCTTTATTCTGTCCTTGAAGGGCTGCACGGTCGCGGGCGTGGCTTCGTCATAACGGCCGGAGATGAGAAGCGTGGGAACCTCGATGGCCGGCAGGCGATCGATGACGCTCCAGTTCTTCAGCGTGCCTATGACGTGGAACTCATTCGGGCCATTCATCACATTGTAGACGGTCGGATTGCGCACGATCTGGGCGAAAGTCTCCGTCACCTCGGGCGGGAACGGCACGACCCGGCAGACATGCCGTTCGTAGAACCGCATCGTCGCTTCCTGGTAGGCCGGATCGTCCGTCGTACCCGCCTGTTCGTGCTTCGTCAGCGTCTCCTGCACCTCCCTGGGCAGATGGGCGCGCAGCCGGTTGGCCTCCTCCACCCAAAGCTTCATGGAAGCCGGCGAGTTGGCGATGGTCAGCGACTTCAGGCCTTTCGGCCGGATCACGCCATATTCGGCGCCCAGCATGCCGCCCCAGCTTTGACCCAGCACATGAAAGCCACCGCGGATGCCGAGATGATCGACAAGGTTCTCCAGTTCGTCGATGAAGAGCTGGGGCGTCCAGAAATCGGCGCCCTTTTCCGGCAGCAAGGTGGAATTGCCGCAACCCAATTGGTCATAGTGGATGACGGCGCGGCCGCCCCGGGCAAGAAGCTTGTAGGCGTCGACGTAGTTGTGCGCGGCGCCCGGCCCGCCATGCAGGATCACAACCGGCACCTTGCCGGCATCGAGCTCGCCGCTGATCCGATACCAGGTTTCATAGGCGCCGAAGCCGGCCCGCCCTTCCTTACTGACGATCTCGAACGACATCCCGGCTTCCCGTGTGGTTGAAGACATTCTCGTTGCCGCCTAGCTCGCCGTCCTGCCGGACTGCACCCACTCTTCCAGCATCTGCACGCCGAAGGCCGTGGCGCCCGCGCGGCCTAGCGGCCGGTCCTTGTCGGCCAGTTCCTTGCCTGCGATGTCTAGATGCACCCAGGGGCGGTCTTCGGTGAAATTGCGCAGGAAGGCCGCGGCATAGGGCGCGTCACCGTCTTCCATGTCCTTGGCGTGGTGGCGAATGTCGGCGAAAGGCGATTGCAGCCCCTCGTCATAGGCCCGGTCGAGCGGCAATTGCCAGAAACGCTCGCCGACCTTTTCCCCGGCCGCGATCATCCGCGAGGCAATGGTGTCGTCGGTGCTGAAAAGGCCGGCGAAGATCGAGCCGAGGCCGCGCATCACCGAATAGGTTAGCGTCGCCAGATCGACGATCACCGAGGGGTTGAAGCGCGAAGCGGCGTAATAGAGGCAGTCGGCCAGGATCAGCCGCCCTTCCGCATCCGTATCGAACACTTCCACAGTCTGCCCGGACGCCGTCGTGATGATGTCACGCGGCTTGAGCGCGGTGCCCGACGGCATGTTCTCGGCGATGCCGAGCACGCCAACGGCATGCACCGGGCTGCCTTGCCGGGCGAGCGCAATCAACAGGCCGACCACGGCGGCAGCGCCGCCCATGTCGGCCTTCATGTCGAACATCTGCTCGCCGCGCTTGATGCATAGGCCGCCGGAATCGAAACAGACGCCCTTGCCGACGAAAGCCAGCGGCTGCGCGGGAGCGCCCTTGCCGCGATAGCGAAGGACCGCGACGCGCGGGGGGCGCGCGGAACCGGAGCCGACCGCCAGGATCGCATTCATGCCGAGCTCCTTCAGCCGTGCGGCGTCGAGGATCTCGACATCGATGCCGGCCTCGCGCAGCGGCTCCAGGTGATCATGGAAATTGTCCGGGTGGAGATGGTTCGGCGGCAGGTTGACCAAGGTGCGCGCATATTCGACCCCGTCGGCGATGGCGTTGACCCGAGCCAGCGCCGTCTTCAACTCCGGACCGGCCCCGCCGATCAGTTGCACCCGCAAAGTCCTGTCAGCCCCTGCCCCCTGACGCCGGTTGCGCATGTCGAAACGATAGCGCCGCAGCCGCATGCCGAGCGCGACCCGCGCCAGGACTTCCGCCGGGGGCAAATCCACACCGGCGGGTGGGTCCAAAACAAGAGTAGCCGTGCATTCGCCCTTGCCTTCCAGATGCGCTGCAAGCAAACCGCCGGCGCGCGTCAGGGAAAGCGTGGTTACGGCCTCGGCCATGCCCAAACCCAGCACCACCACGCGTCGGGTGGACATGGCCTTGGGGGCGATGACGTCGACGCAGGCGCCGGTTTCCTCAAGAGCGTCCGGCTCGGAACACGCGCGGGACAAGATCCCGCCCATCTCGGCATCGAGTGCCGCTGCCCGGGAGCCAAAACCTGCGTGAGCGGTTTGCAGGATCACAATTACCGAGGTCTCCGCGGAAATCTCGTCCGCCGCTTCAAAGACAGGCGCCGGCGACTGAGGCATGAAAGCTCGTTCTCCCATTCTATAGGCGCCCCGCCGAGGCTCGGCTTTCGTCATACGCAGAGCTTCGCCGGCCACCGGTGGAAACCGGTATCCCGGTCTCGGCCGCTGGTGGAATGGCATCGAAGTGCCCAAATAATCTTTTCGGATGGCGACTTAGTCGCTCCTGCTTTTTGGGTATCTCCGAACCGGCCAGGCGATCAAACGCCAATATTGCCCAAGTCGATTGACAAAAACTCAACTGACATTTCATGATCGGCCAATGGCCCTGCCCTCGCTTAATGGCATGCGCGCTTTCGAGGCCGCCGCGCGTCTCGGCAGCATCAAGGATGCAGCGGAAGAGCTGCATCTGACGCCCTCGGCCGTCAGCCGCCACATCCGCGCGCTTGAAAGAAATCTCGGCCAGGATTTGTTCGAGCGCGGCTTTCGCCAGATCACCCCGACTATCAGGGGCTCATACTATGCGCGCTCTCTCTCGGAGGCATTCGAGGCCATCTGGCGCGCCACCGACGATGTCAGCTTCGTCGATGGACCTGGGCACGGCAGGACCCAGCGTGTCAGGGTGCTCTGCGTGCCGACAGTGCTAAACCTTTGGCTGGCGGATCGGCTGCCGAATTTCCGGCGACTGCATCCATCCGTGGACCTGGAGATCTCGACGTCGGGCAAGCGCGCCAACTTCGATTTGGCTATCATCGACGAGTTCGTCTACAAGGCCGGTCCCGCCTTGACGCTGCTGATCCCGCTGGTCCTGACCCCGGTCTGCGCGCCCTCCCTGCTCGAAGGACCGGTGCCGCTCAGAACGCCGGCCGATCTGGTCAATCATCACCTAATCCACGAATGCGAGAGCACGCGCTGGCGGCGCTGGCTGGAGCAGGAGGGCGTTCTGGACACCACGCCCAAATCCAGCACGACGCTCGATGACTGTACCTTGATCATGCGCGAGGTGATAAACGGCGCGGGGATCGCTCTGGCCGACACCATGATGGCGCAGGACCTTCTGCAGCAAGGCAGGCTGGTCGCCCCCTTCAGCGCTCGCCACACCTATCCTGCCGGCATCTACCTGCATCAGCGCCGCAGCATCGGAAACAAGCCGGGCACCACCCTGTTCCAGGACTGGCTGCTCGCCGAGATCGCAGACCACAAGCGGACAATGGGTATCGCGTAGCAGCATCCGGAAGCGAGCCGACCGAAGCGCCGCGCAAGAAAAAGGCGGCGGCCGCCTGGCCACCGCCTCCGTGTTCGTCGATAGCTGAGATCAACCCTTGATGGTGGCCGTCAGCTCGTCATAGGCCTTGCAGGCCTCGTCAAGCGTCGTCGCACCCTGATATTTGGTCGTCACGGCCTGCACCTTGGCGGTCAGATCGGCTGCCTTGCTCGGGTCCTTGGTGATGGCTTCCTGGAGGGCGGCAGCCATGTCCTGCGCCTTCTTGGCAGCGATTTCCTGCGTGCATTCCGGCCCCTTGGAGCAAGCCGAGGCAGCCAACGCCGCAACACCTACGGCGACGAGCAAAAACTTCTTCATGTCAATTATCTCCTCAAAAAAAGGTAGCCGCCCATCGCAGCCGCCTCCCATGGCCGAAGCCGAACGTGCCATAACCGCTGATTGTGGCGGCGCGCAACGACCGGGCCGCATAAACTTGTGTAACCAGGCTGCAATATCGCGGCGGCCAGCTTCAGGCCGCCCAATGCATGGGAAACAACAACCTGACGCGCGTTGCACGAGGCCATTCAGACGACTCGCTTTCGAGCATCCCAGGAAAAGTGTGAAGCGGTTTTCCATACAGAAAACAATAAGATAGGGCGTCTCACCGTTTTCGTGAAACGGTAAGACGCTCTACGTCAACCGGAACAAGGTCACCCGCGAGGCTGCAGCAGCGCCAGCACGACTGTCGATGCGGCAAGGACGACCGTAAGCGTCAACGGTCCCGAAGCACCGTAGGTGTCCACGACATAGCCGCCGGCAACCGCGCCGGTTGTGATGGCAACCTGGAAAGAAACGACCATCAGGCTGCCTGCCGCTTCCAGCGCATCAGGCGCCGCGCGCGACAGATTGGTCGGCAGCACCACCGGCCCCATGCCGAAGGCCAGGCCCCACAGCGTGACGAATCCGAATGCGACGCCAATGTGCACACCCCAAGCCACCAATGCCAAAGCCGCAATCGCCATCAATGCGGCGGTGATCACGAGAGCTAAGCGGATATTGGCGTCGGCCATGCGGCCGCCAGCAACATTGCCGATCACGGCGGCGATGCCAAATCCGAGCAAGGCCAGGGCAATTGGCCCTGTTGCAAGCTGCGTCACCTGTTCGAGGAAGGGGCGCACATAGACCGAACCGGCAAAATGCCCCGTCATCAGCAAAAGAATGGCCAGCATGCCGAGTTGAACGCCACGCCGCCGCGTCAGCCGAAATACATCCGCAAGACTGTTGCTGGCTGTGGCAGGCAGGGTCGGCAGGCTAAGCAACTGCAGCAGCATGGCAATCACGGCCAGCCCCGCCGTCAAGGCCATGGCGCTGCGCCATCCCAGCCAGTCGCTGATCAACGCACCCGCCGATGGTGCGGCAATGGTGGCAAGCGAGACGCCGAGGGTGACGATGCCCATGCCCCGACCTGTGGCATTGGCGCCAACCAGCCGGGCCACGACGGCAACCGAGAGTGCCCAAAAGGCGCTGAGAGCAATTCCGAGCCCTGCCCGGCCCAACAGCAGCAACCAGAAATTGGGCGCCAGCGCCGCAAGCAGGTTGGAACCGACCGCCAAGGCGCTGAGGCCGACCAGCACCGTCTTGCGGTTCAATCGGCCGATGAGAACATTGCTCAACATGGCCGTCACGGCGCCGACCGAAGCGGTAGCGGTGACGACCTGTCCGGCCGTTCCTTCGCTGATGCCGAGATCGCGCGCCATTGGCGTCAGCAGACCTGCCGGCAGGAATTCGGCTGACACCAGGGCAAAGCTGGTGGCCGCCAATGAAATGACCGAGAACCAGGTGGCTGCGTTCCACGTGGTTGGCGCGGCGGTATCGAGGTCTAACGCCTCGTCTTCAAGCTGTAATGTTGTGTCTGTCACCGAAAGGATCTCCAAGGAATGGAGATCTTCAATAGACGAGTCCTTTCGGATGATATGTATCCTAAAATCCGAAATTCATATCCGTTCGTCCGGAAATTGTGCGACGCACAACGCCAGGCGAGACATTGGTGATGCGTTTGAACGCGCGCGCGAAGGATGCTTGGCTGTCATAGCCCAAACGGGCAGCGACCTCGGCAACCGACAAGCCGTTTTGCCCCAGCAACTCGCGGGCAAGCTGCATACGCAGACGGGCGAGATAGTGGACAGCGCCCTCCCCTAGTACGGCGCTGAAGCGCTCGGCGAAAACCGAGCGCGATTGGCCTGCCAGGCCAGCAAGGCTTTCCAAGGTCCAGTTATGGCCGGGGTTTCGGTGCATCGCTGCCAGCGCACGCCCGATATGGGGGTCGCGGATAGCGGCAAGCCAGCCGGTGGTCGCGGCTCCCGTGCAATTGACCCAGCAGCGGATGAGCCGGGCTGTCAGCAAGTCCGCCATGCGCGACAAAATCGTGGCGCTGCCCATCTGCGGTTGCGCGGCCTCGGCCGTCATGGCCGCCAGCAAAGGACGCATGACCGGGTCATTGCCGGCCACGTCGCAGCCTTTGATGATCGGCGGCATCAACGTGATCAATGGATTGAGCGCACACACGCCCAAGGCCATGGAGCCGCAGAAAAGGGTGCTTGTCGCGCCCGTCCCTTCCCGCACCACCTCGCAGACATTGCTGCCCAACTTGGTCACCTGGCAGCTCTCGAGCGAGTCGCCGACCACGTCCGGCGCGCTGGCCAGCCGATGGGCTATGCCTTGCGGCAGCAGCGCCAGATCGCCATCGCGCAACTCCTGCCAGCCTTCCGCTTCGGTATGGATCCAGCACGGCCCTTGGCCGACAAAGTGAAAGCGAAGCAGCTTCTGTTGCGGAAAGGCGATGCTCCATGGATGTCGCAGCTCGCAGCGGCCATAGTTGACGCCGCTCAAGCGAAAGTCCTGCAGGACTTCGCTGAGCGCGTCCATCGGGACATGCGGAATCGGGCGGGACGAATAGTCAGACATTTCGCCGTTATAGATGCCGAACGTCCGACAGGCAAGCGAAGATCCCTCCGACGGCGCCCTACCCTTCCTGGCAGGCCTCCCGCCCTTGCCTCTCCCTCCCGGTGCATGCAAGGAGTGCTTCTAATGAATGTCGCCTAGAAGTGTGCGGCGGTTCTGGGACAACGACATGCATCAAGCAAAGACCTGAAGCGCGTCCACCTGATTCTTTTCCAGGCGACGCGCTTTTGAGCAACAGGATGACAGCCATGGCAGCTGAAGCGTCGAGCAGCGATCTGGTGCAGGTGGTAGCGTTGCTCGCCGCCGGCGTCATCGCCGTGCCGATCTTCAAGCGCATGGGGCTGGGCTCGATCCTCGGCTACCTTGCCGCGGGCGTGGTCATCGGCCCGTTCGGTCTGCGCGTCTTTTCCGAATCGGGATCGATCCTCCACGTCGCCGAGCTCGGCGTCGTCATGTTCCTGTTCATCATCGGGCTCGAAATGCAGCCGTCGCGGCTCTGGGGCCTGCGTCGCGAGATTTTTGGATTGGGTGCCCTCCAGGTCGGCGTCTGCGCGGTCCTGCTCACGCTCGTCGGACTGGCCGGGGGCTTTCCCATCGCGCAGTCCTTCGTTGCCGGCGCCGGCTTCGTACTGACCTCGACGGCGATCGTCATGCAACTGCTGGAAGAGCGCGGCGAGATCGCCACGCCGAAAGGCCAGCGCATCGTCTCCATCCTCTTGCTTGAAGACCTGATGATCGTGCCGCTGCTGGCGCTGGTCGCCTTCCTCGCGCCGGGCGGCGCCGAAACCAGTATTTCGGAGCGGCTGAGCGAAGTCGGCATCGGCATCGCCGCGATCGTCGGACTGGTCGTGGCCGGCCGTTACCTGCTCAATCCGCTCTTCCGCGTCCTGGCGGACGCGCGTGCCCGCGAGGTCATGACCGCCGCGGCCCTCCTGGTGGTGCTGGGATCGGCTCTCGCCATGCAGCTCTCCGGCCTGTCGATGGCGATGGGCGCTTTCCTCGCCGGCGTGCTCCTGTCGGAATCGACTTTCCGACACCAGCTCGAAGCCGATATCGAGCCGTTCCGCGGCATCCTGCTCGGCCTGTTCTTCCTCGCCGTCGGCATGTCGCTCGACCTTGGCGTCGTCGCCCATAACTGGCGGCTCGTCGCCATCTATGTCGTCGCCTACATGGTCATGAAGGCGCTCGGCATCTACATCGTCGCGCGCGTCCTGAAGAGCGGCCACAGCGAGGCGCTAGAACGCGCCTTCTTCATGGCGCAGGGCGGCGAGTTCGCCTTCGTGCTTTATTCGTCCGCTGCCGCGGTCGGCATCATCGATGGCCGGGCCAACGCAACGCTCACCGCCATCGTCATCATCTCGATGGTGCTGACGCCGCTCGCGATCCTGGCGCTGCGCTACCTCACCCCGCGCGACGAGCAGTCGCTCGATGGCGTCGACATCGCCGACGGCCTCAGCGGCAGCGTGCTGATCATCGGTTTCGGCCGCTTCGGCCAGATCGCAAGCCAGCCGCTGCTATTGCGGGGGCTGGACGTCTCGATCATCGACAACGAGGTGGAGATGATCCAGGCGGCGGCCAATTTTGGATTCAAGGTCTATTATGGCGACGGCACAAGGCTCGACATCCTGCATGCGGCCGGCGCCGGGCGGGCCCGCGCGGTGCTGATCTGCGTCGACAAGCCGGACGCCGCCGTGCGCATCGCGCAGCTGATCAAGGCCGAATTTCCGCTGGTCACCATCCTGGCGCGCGCCTTCGACCGCGGCACGGCGCTGCAGCTCATTCGAGCCGGCGTCGACTACCAACTGCGCGAAACCTTCGAATCGGCGCTCGTCTTCGGCGGCTCGGCGCTGGAGGCATTGGGCGTCGATCCGGAGGAGGTTGCCGAGGTCATCGAGGACGTGCGCCGTCGCGACACCGCTCGCTTCGAAACGCAGCTTGCAGAGGGCATCCGCGCCGGCCAGCGTTTCCTCAAGGGCAATATCGGCACGCCGATCCCGACGCCGCTCACGCAACCGCGCCGGGCCGGGCGGGCGCTGAACCAGGAAACAGCCGTTGTGCTGAACAAGGCAGAGACCAACAACTGAGGAGCAAGGCATGGCAGAGCTCGACGCGCGGGCGCTTTCGGTCACCAAATTCTGGCGTGACGCCAGCGAGGACGCCTGGTTCGAGAAGAACGACGCCTTCGACACCGATTTCCGCAGCCGCTTCCTGGAGTTGCATTACGCAGCCGCGCGGCGCGAATGCGACGACTGGAACGCGCATGCCGAAGGCTCGCTGGCGCTGATGATCCTGCTCGATCAGTTCCCGCGCAATTGCTTCCGGGGCACCGGCCACATGTATGCGACCGACCCGCTGGCAAGGCATTTTGCCGACCGGGCAATCGCCGCCGGCCATGATCTGGAACTGGAAGAACTGGTTCGCGTCTTTCTCTATCTGCCCTTCGAGCATTCCGAAGCGCTGGCCGACCAGGAGCGGTCGGTGCAGCTCACGACCGCCAGGGCGCCCGAATATCTGAAATACGCCGAAGAGCATCTGGAAATCATCCGGCGCTTCGGACGCTTTCCGCATCGAAACAGGATGCTCGGTCGGGAGACGACGCCCGACGAAAGAGCTTTTCTCGACGGCGGGGGTTTCTCCGGCTGAGCAGCCACTCGTGCAGATACTTGAACACATGATTGAGTTATCAGGGCGAACCTATGAGGCCACGATTGGAAGCGACGTCCAACGCGATGGCATGTACCTGGAGCTCGCTGACCAACTTCAGCGGATAGTGGGCGAGATTTTCTTCTCGGACGTCGATGGGAAGATGACGGTCACGCTGTCTCAGCCTGACGTGCCCTTGGAAGTGGTTGAATGGATGATTGCCAGGGCCAAGGTCCGTCTTCCACCGGCCGACCCGGCCGCCGGCTAATCTAGACCAGCCACCACTCCCGGCCGGACGGCAGCCGCTCGATGCCGGACCTATCGACGGCGCCGAGCCGTTCCGAGACGCTCCTGCCGCCGACCGACAGCCCGGGCGCGATCTCGGCCAGCGGCGCGAGCACGAAAGCGCGCTCCAGCATGCGCGGATGCGGCACTTCCAGCCCGGTCTCGTGGATCACCCGGTCGCCGAATACCAATATGTCGATGTCGATCAGGCGCGGCCCCCAGCGCTCCTCGCGCACGCGCTTCAGCCGCCTCTCGACGTCGAGGCAAAGGTCGAGCAGCGCGCGTGGCGAGAGCGTCGTCTCGATGGCGGCGGCGGCGTTGAGGAAATCGGGTTGGTCGAGCTTGCCCCAGGGCGGCGTGCGGTAGAGCGATGAGACCGCGGTGACGCGCGTGGCGTCGTCGCCATCCAGTATGCGCAATGCCGCGCCCATGGACTTCGCCGGATCGCCGAGATTGCCGCCGAGGCTGAGGTAGACGACGCTATTCTGGCCAGACAACGGTCACCTCGACATGATCGAGCACGCCGGGCACCGGCGCGTTCGGCTTGCGCACCGTGATCGCGGCCTTCTTGATCTGCGAGAACCGCGCCGTCAGCGCCTTCGCGACCTCCAGCGCCAGCGCCTCGATCAGGAAGCGGCGATGCCCGGTCACGATCTTCTCGATCACCGCGAAGGCGACGCCATAGTTGACCGTATCCTCGATGGAATCCTCCGTCAGCGGACGGCTGGGTTCGACGGTCAACTCGGCATCGACATAGAAACGCTGGCCAAGCGTCTCCTCCTCGTCCAGCACGCCGTGGCGGGCGAAAAAGGCGCAGTTCTTCATACGGATGACGTACATGATCAGGGTCCGGGGGGAGGCTCGGTTTCGCGCGCAAGCATAGCATCGGTCACCGCCAGTGCGTCCACGTTGATTGCGACATCGTGGACGCGAAACAGGTCGGCACCCTTCAAGCGCAGAATGACGCTGGTGGCCGCCGTACCGGCCGCCCGATCGCCAGGCTCTCGCCCCGTCGCGTTGCCGATGAAGCGCTTGCGCGAAGTCCCCGCCATCAGCGGATAGCCGAGCGCCTGAAGCTCGGAAAACCGCACCATCAGGTCGAGGTTTTCCGCCGCCGTCTCCTTGGCGAAGCCGAAGCCGGCATCGAGCACGATCTGGTTGTCGGCGACCTTGCCGGCGCGCGCGATCTCCAGCGATTTGCGCAGGAACAGGAACTGGTCCTCGATCACATCAGGCAATTTCTGCCGTTCGCGCCCGGTGTGCATGATGATGAGCCCGGCGCCGGTTTCGGCGGCGACGCGCGCGATGCCGGGCTCGCGCTGCAGCCCCCAGACATCGTTGACGATATGGGCGCCGGCGGCGACCGCGCGCCGCGCGGTATCCTCGCGATAGGTGTCGACCGAGATCAGCGCCTCGCCGGAAGCGGCGAGCGCCGCGATGACCGGCAGCACGCGCGCCTGCTCTTCTTCAGCCGTGATCGGAGCGAAACCCGGCCGCGTCGATTCCCCGCCGACATCGACCACGGCGGCGCCCTCTTCCACCATCCGGCGCGCCTGCTCCAGCGCCTTTTCCGGCGCAATGAACAAACCGCCGTCCGAAAAACTGTCGGGCGTCACGTTGAGGATGCCGACGACGACCGCCTTCGGACCGAGGTCGAGATAGCGCCCATGCGCCAACTGCCATCGCCTTGTCGTCATCGTCCATCAACCATGCGTGATCCGCCGGAAATCAATTCCGTTGCGCTGGCGACGGCCCTAAAGCAAGGTGCGTGAAGAGGCAATATGATGAAGCGTTCCCTGCTCTGCGCCCTGATGCTCGCGCTCGCCGCCACGCCGGCGGCCGCTGCGAATCTGGTGAAGACCTACAGCTATTTCAGCGTCGGTGGCCGCACGCTCGACGATATCCAGAGCCAGCTGTCCAGAAACGGCCCCGAAGTGAAGAGCACCGGATCGCGACATCCAGGCGCCACGCAGATGGCCTTTACGACCCGTATAAGCTACGCCCAGAGCGCGCAGTCCTGCCGCATCGCCGACGCGGTCGTCACCGTGAAGGTCAAGGTGATCCTACCCGAGTGGCGGCGCCCGCGCAAAGCCGATCCCGACGTCAGGCTGTTCTGGGACACGCTCTCGGCCGACATCAAACGGCATGAGGAACGCCATGTCGAGATCGCCAAGAACCATGCGCGCTTGCTCGAGGATGCGCTGAAGGCCAGCCCCGCGCAAAAGACGTGCGAACAGGCAAAGGCGGAGGCCGCGTCGATCCAGGCGGCCGAACTCGCCAGGCACGATCAGGACCAGGTCCGCTTCGACCGGGTCGAGGGCGCCAATTTCGAAAGCCGCATCCTTCGGCTGATGCGCTATCGGATGCAGCGCATTGAAGCCGGCCAGCTGCCGCCGCCCTGACCAGAGGCAAGGCCATCCGGCCAATTTCGTCCAGGCATCGTGCCAGATCGGAAAAACTTTCGAGCGGTGGTCGAAATCGGCCTATACCGACCGACATATAGCGGATTCGGAACATCCGGGCCTTGAACCAACCCGAGCCTCGACCAACGAAGAGAAATGAAGCCCCGCACAAGGGATCGGTCAGGACCGTCTTGGCGCACCGGGCATCAGCCTTGAAAGAATGACGCATGGACCAGACCGTCGAGAACCAGGCGATGGCGCCGAAAGCCGCGCCGCTGATCAGCGAGAGCGAGAAGAATGCCATCATTGGCGGCGTGCTGCTGTCGATGCTGCTGGCGGCCCTTGACCAGACCATTGTCGCGCCCGCGCTGCCGACGATCGCGCGCGCTCTGGGCCATGCCGAATATCTGCCGTGGATCGTCACCGGTTATCTTTTGACCGCGACCGCGATGTCGCCGCTCTACGGCAAGATCTCGGATGTCTATGGCCGTCGTCCCGTCATCTACGCCGCCATTCTGATCTTTCTGCTCGGGTCGCTGGTCAGCGCGCTCGCCGCCAACATGCTGGTGCTGGTCATCGGCCGCGCCGTCCAGGGCGCCGGCGGCGGAGGTCTGTTCGCGCTCGCCCAAACGGTCATAGGCGACCTCGTGCCGCCGCGCGAGCGCGCCCGATACGCTGCCTGGATATCCGGCACATGGGCGGTGGCCAGCGTCGCCGGCCCTCTGCTCGGCGGCGTCTTCGCCGAACACCTGCATTGGTCGCTCATCTTCTGGATCAACCTTCCGATCGGCTTCCTGGCCATGGCGATCATCAACAACCCGTTGAAGAAGCTGCCGATCACGGCCAAGCATCATCGCATCGACGGGTTGGGGGCGGTGCTCCTGGTCGTCGCCACGGCGCTGCTGCTTTTGGCGCTGAGCTGGGGCGGCAGCACCTATCCTTGGTTCTCATCGGAGATTCTTGGGCTGGTGGCCTGCTCGGCCCTGGTCTGGGCCTTGTTCGCGCTGAGGCTGCTCAAGGCCGCCGAGCCATTGATCTCGCTCGACGTGCTGGGGAACCGGATCGTGCTCGCCGGCACGCTGTCGATGTTCCTGCTGCAGGCCGCGAATATAGGAGCCTCGGTCTATCTGCCAGTTTACCTGCAATCGGTCGTTGGACTATCGGTCGCCGAATCCGGCACGGCGATGCTCGGCCTCATGCTCGGCACGGTGGCCGGCGCCGCCTTCAGCGGCCGCATGATCGCACGCTTTGTCCACTATAAGCGCATCGCGATGGCGGGCATCAGCCTGGCGATTATCTGCATTGGCGTGCTCAGTGCCATTGCGGCACATGCCTCTCTGCTCGAGGTCGAGATCCTGACGACACTGATCGGCCTGGGCAGCGGCACGACTTTCCCGGTCAGCACCATTTCCGTGCAGAATGCCGTCGACCGCGCGCATCTCGGCGTTGCGACGGGCGTTCTAACCTTCCTGCGCACGCTTGGTGGGGCGCTCGGCGTCGCCATGCTCGGCGCCGTCGCGCTTGGCTACGGGCTGCCCTTGGCTGCCGAGGGCTCGCCCACTCATATCCAGCTGACATCCGCGATGCCGTTCGTGATGATCTTTCTCACTGCCGGCGTCACGCTTGTCCTGGCGCTGATTGCGCTAGCGCTGATGCCGGAAAAGCCGTTGCGCGGCCATGACGAGCAAGCGGCACCCGCGCTCGCCGAATAAGCGCTTTAATCGTGAACGCCGAGCTTCTTCTGCAAGCTGGTCGATGAGGTCGTATATTGGAAGACGATGCGCTCGCCCGGGCTGATGATGCGCTTGGCGGCCTGCGCCATCAGCGCCACCTCGTGGAAGCCTGACAGGATCAGCTTCAGCTTGCCCGGATACCAGTTGATGTCGCCCACGGCAAAGATGCCCGGGATCGAGGTCTGGAACTTCTCGGTGTCCACCGGGATCAGATTCTCGTTGAGGTTGAGGCCCCATTCGGCGATCGGTCCGAGCTTCATGGTGAGGCCGAAGAAGGGCAGCATGCGGGTGCATGGCACTTCGACGTCGCCGTCCGGACCGCCCTTGATGGTCGCCGATGACAACTGGCCGTCGGTCCCGGCAAGCCCGCTGACCTGACCGACCAGGAATTTGAGCTGCTTCATCTCCTGCAAGGCATACATCTTGTTGACGCTGTCGGGTGCCGCCCGGAATTCCGGGCGGCGATGCACCAGCGTCACGCTCTTGGCGATCGGTTGCAGGTTGAGCGTCCAATCGAGAGCCGAATCGCCGCCGCCGACGATGACGAGATCGTGGCCGCGGAATTCCTCCATGCGCCGGACCGAATAAAACACGCTCTTGCCTTCATAGGCCTCGATGCCCGGAATGGGCGGGCGCTTGGGCTGAAACGAGCCACCGCCGGCGGCGATCACCACCACCTTGGCCTCGAACAGCTCGCCCTCGTCGGTGGCGACGCGGAAGCTGCCGTCGTCGAGCTTTTGCAGGCTGGAGACCATGCGGTTGAAAGTGAACTCCGGCTTGAACGGATGGATCTGCTCTATCAGCTTGTCGACCAGGCCTTGCGCGGAGATCGTTGGCCAGCCCGGAATGTCGTAGATCGGTTTTTCCGGATAGAGCTCGGCACACTGGCCGCCGGGACGGTCGAGAATGTCGATGAGATGGCACTTCATGTCGAGCAGGCCGAGCTCGAACACGGCGAAAAGGCCGACCGGCCCTGCGCCGACAATGAGAACGTCCGTCTTGATGGTATTGCTCATGCGCTGTGCCCCTTCTGGGAATGGAGCGAGACTGCATGAGCTATTGCCTGCTGCCAAGCAGCCAGCGCGAAGAAAACTGGAAGCCGGCTTTAGCCTTGGCGCTCGGGCACGCGCACGACAAGCCCGTCCAGCGCGTCGCGCACCTTGATCTGGCACGAGAGGCGAGAATTCGGCCGGACGTCATAGGCGAAGTCCAGCATGTCCTCTTCCATCGCCTCGGGCTCGCCGACCTCGGCCGTCCATGCCTCGTCGACATAAACATGGCAGGTCGCGCAGGCGCAGGCGCCGCCGCATTCGGCCTCGATGCCGGGCACCGCGTTGCGGATGGCGTTTTCCATCACAGTCGAGCCGTTTTCGGCCTCCACGTCAAATCGGGTCCCGTCATGGGCGATGTAAGTCAGCTTGGTCATTAAGTCACCTGAGGAGTCGCGACGGAGATAATCACTCCACCGGACAAGTCAACTGCGGCGCGAAAGCGCCACGAAATGACGTTTTTCAAAAAGATAGTGCTAGCGGCTGATGCCCGCGATGAAGTCGCGCACTTCCTCAATCAGCATGCTAAGCCGCTTGAGCGCCCGGACGTCTTCCGGCTGCTTCTCGATGATCGCCGCGCATTCGGCGACCGCGAACGCGCCGATGCCGCGCGCCGAGCCCTTCAAGCCGTGTGCCAGAAGTATCCTCTGCCTGGTGTCGGCGTCCGCGATCTGGTCGCGAACGTTGAGCGACTGCTGCACGAACAGCGCCAGAACCTCCCGTTCGAGATCGCGGTCGCCCATTGTCTGGCGCGCCAGATGGCCGAGATCCACAGGTCGGGCTCCAGCCGTTCCGGAGGTATCTCCCCCCGGCATCGAAAACGCAACACCACTTTCGCCACGCATACGCACTGCAACTCCATAAAGCGGGCAAACGAGCCCGAGAAAATAGGCGATTCCGGTCGCCAACGGGTTAACGATTGGAGGGGAAAAATGTTGTCACGGAGGCGGCCCCATCACGCTTGCGTTAACCTTATATTTAAAGTTTTACGTATCGCCCGGAATGCATGTTTTCTTTACCCCTGTGTGTCATTACGATACGAAGGTCCATTTTTCAGCCTCCTGCTCGGGATAGACAAGCTAGAATCGGGCCAGAATCCGGCCAAAATCATAAGTCCCGCGGCAGCTAGTACAGGGTAGCGAAGGCATGGCTAAGAAACCAACGACGACCAAGTCTCTCGAGAATGACGTAGCCGCGGAACTGGAAAAGGCGCTCGACCTTGACCTTGCCGGCGACGAAGGCGGGCTCGACATGGCGGCGTCGATGGAGGATCTCGAAGCGCAGATATCGGCGGCGGCCGACGAGCTGGCGCGCGAAGGCCGCAGCCAGCGGACAGAGCCGGCGAACAACCCTCAGCCCGCCACCCCCCAGCCTCCAAGGGCGCCCGCGGCCAAGCCGGCCGAGCTGCGTCCTGTCGAGCCGCGCAATGGACAGCCGTCCGGCTTCACGCCCCCGGCCGGCTTCACGCCCGCCAATGACGACCGCCAGAAGGACTACAAGACACTGCTGCACAGCCTCAACCGGCGTGCATCGAGCACCGTCTACTGGGTGATCGCCTTTATCTCGCTGGCCTGGATCGCCGGCGCCGGCGGCTTGGCCAACCTCCTGTTCGGTCCTGGTATCTGGAAGATCCGTACCTTCGACCAGTTCTTCGCCCGTCCCGAGCTGATCGGCCTGGCGGTAGCCGCGATCGTTCCGGTCATCCTGTTCTGGGCGTTTGCTGCCATGATCCGGCGCGCGCAGGAAATGCGCATCGCCGCGCAGTCCATGACCGAGGTCGCCTTCCGCCTGGCGGAGCCTGAAAACCTCGCCCAGGACCGCGTCATGATGATCGGCCAAGCCGTTCGCCGCGAGGTGGCGGCGATGGGCGAAGGCATTGAGCGGACGTTGGCCCGCGCTGTCGAGCTGGAGACGCTGGTCCATGGTGAAGTCAGCCAGATCGAACGCTCCTATTCCGAGAACGAGGCGCGCATCCGTTCCCTGGTCGATGGCCTCGGCAGCGAGCGCGAGGCGGTTGTCACCCATGCCGAGCGCGTGCGCGCCTCTATTGCCAGCGCCCACGAGACGCTGCGCGACGAGATCGGCGCGGCCAGCGACATCATCCGCGATTCGATCCTCAACGCGTCGACCAAGCTGTCGATGACGATCAACAATTCCGGCGACACGCTGATCGATCGCATCAATGAAAGCTCGACGTCGATCTTCGATTCCGTCGAATCGCGCCTGGACAACATCACCGATCGGCTTTCCACCTCCGGCGAAGCCTTCGCCAGCCTGCTTGACACCCGTATCGCCAAGCTGACCGACACCACGGACGGCCTCACACGTTCGCTGACCGACCTGCTCGATGACCGCACCCATGGCATGGTCTCGCTGCTCGGCGGCGCGGCGCGCACGCTGAGCTCCGAATTCGAAGCAAGCCTCAGCGGCATCGAACGCACGCTGGCCGAACGCGGCCAGGCGCTCATCAGCGAATTCCAGACCCGCGCCGAGGCGCTCGACACCGGCACGCAGAAGCTCAACGCCGCCCTCGAAGCCCGCGCCCGCCAGATCAACGAGACGATGGTCGAGCGCGCGAAGGAAATCGCCCATGCCTTCGCCGAGAGCAAGGACACGCTGTCGGCGATGATCGATCAGGGCAAGACCCAGATCGGCGCCGATATGGCCGACATCATCTCGTCCACCTCCTCCATGCTCGAAGCCCGCGCCACCGACTTCGCCGGCCGCATGGAAGCGGCCCGGCATGTGGTGTCGCGCTCCTTCGACTCCGACATCCAGCGGCTTGCCGATGCCCGTATCGGCATCGAGGAAGCCGTCGAGAACCACAGCCGTTCGCTTTCCGAGAGCCGTGAACGCATGGCCGCCGCCATGCAGGAGGACCTGGCCAAGTTCGCCGATGGCCGCGCGGCCATCGATGCCGCCGTCACCAACCAGGTGCAGAAACTGGCCGAAGGCCGCGGCTTGATCTCGCGCGCGCTGGAAGAAGATCTGCGCAAGGTGAACGAGTCGCGTGCCGCCATCGATGCATCGCTTGGCAGCCATCTGGAGCGGCTCGAAGAGGGTCGCAACCGCCTGTCCCAGGCTTTGAACGAAGACTCCGGCAGACTCGTCCAAGCCCGCACAATGATTGACGAAATGGTCGCCGGCCATGTCGGTAAGCTGGCCGAGGGCCGTAACATTCTGGCGCGGGCCCTGGAAGCCGATCTCGGCAAGCTGCAGGACAGCCGCGCCTCGATCGACGGCCTCGTCGCCAGCCAGGTCGAGAAGATCGCCGAGGGACGCGCCGTGCTGGCCAAGGCGCTCGAAACCGACATCATCGGGATCAGGAACCTGGTCGAGACCCATTCGACCAAACTCGCCGAGGACCGCGGTGAGCTCAGCCGCGCTCTTGAAAGCGATCTGAGCGGCATCCGCGGCCTCATCGACAGCCACGCCGGCAAGCTTGCCGAGGATCGCGGCCTGCTGTCGCAGACGCTGGAAGCCGACCTCGCCAAGCTGGCTGAAAGCCGTGCATCGATCGACGGCCTCGTCGCCGGCCAGGTCGAAAAGCTTGCCGAAGGCCGCGATATCCTCAAGCGCGCCCTGGAGGCCGACCTCAACACCATCAAGGGTGCCATTGCGGGACACTCCGACAAGGTGCTGGAGGATCGCTCACAGCTGTCCAAGGCCCTCGAAGCCGATCTGCAGGCCGTCAGCGGCGCCATTGCCGATCATCAGAACAAGCTGGCGCAAGACCGCTCGGCCCTATCGAGAGCCCTGGAGGATGACCTTCAGAATGTCAGCGGCGCTGTTGCCGAGCATCAGAACCGGCTCGTTCAGGACCGTTCGGTGTTGTCCAAGTCGCTCGAAGACGATCTCGCCAAGCTCGCCGAAAGCCGTTCCAGCATCGACGGGCTGGTCGCCGGCCAGGTCGAGAAGCTGGCCGAAGGCCGCGACATCCTCAAGCGCGCGCTGGAAGCCGATCTCAACACGATCCAGGGCGCAATCGTCGATCATTCGCAGAAGATCACCGGCCATCGCGCCGAACTCTCGCGCGCGCTCGACGCCGATATGGCCAATGCCAGCGGCCTCATGCAGACGCATGCCGACCAGTTGTCGCAGAACCGCGCGACGCTGTCCAAGGCGCTGGAGGACGACCTCGCCAAGTTGGCCGAGAGCCGTTCCAGCATCGACGGGCTTGTCGCCGGCCAGGTCGAGAAGCTGGCGGAAGGCCGCGACATCCTCAAGCGGGCACTCGAAGCCGACCTTGCCAAGCTCGCCGAGAGCCGTGCCTCGATCGACGGCCTTGTCGCCGGCCAGGTCGAAAAGCTTGCCGAAGGCCGCGATATCCTCACGCGCGCTCTTGAAGCCGACCTTGCCAAGCTGGCCGAAAGCCGCGCCGGCATCGATGGCCTCGTCGCCGGCCAAGTCGAGAAGCTCGCCGAAGGCCGCGATGTGCTCACACGCGCCCTTGAAGCCGATCTCGCCAAGCTCGCCGAAAGCCGCGCCGGCATCGACGGTCTTGTCGCTGGCCAGGTCGAGAAGCTCGCCGAGGGCCGCGATATCCTGAAGCGCGCCCTCGAAGCCGACCTCCAGAAGCTGACCGAAAGCCGATCCGAGATCGACGAGGCCATCGCCGGCCATGTCGGCAAGCTGTCGGAAGGCCGCGACATGCTGGCCCGCGCCTTGGAGGACGATCTCGCCAAGCTGGCCGACGCGCGCAAGGACGTCGACCGTTCGGTTTCCGGCCATATCGACCAGATCGCCGCGCGGAGCAGCGACATTTCGGCGGCGATCGCCGCCGATGTCGAGAAGATCGAGCAGGCCTTCAGCCGCCAGACCGGTGTCATCGAAGAACGCGCCAGCACCATGGAACGAGCGCTGTCGACCGGTGTCGACAATGTGCGCGGCGTGCTGGAGAAGACCGCGGTGTTCGTGGCGGGCGCGTTGCGCGACAAGGTCATGGAAGTCACAAGCACCCTGCATGAGCAGGCCGGTGCGGCCTTCAGCGATGCAGATCGCAAGATCGCCGAGCGCGCCGAGCAGACATCCGCCGCGCTGCTTGCCAGGGCCGAGGACATTGCCCAGGCCTTCGAGGCGGCCGACCGTCGCCTGCACGAGCGTGCCCAGGACACGTCCAACATGCTGATGGCGCGCGCCGACGACGCCTCCAACTCGCTTATGGCCCGCGCCGAGGAAACTGCCGACAAGCTGGCCACGCGCGCCGGCGAGATCGCCAACACCTTCGACGCGGCCGACCAGAAGCTGGTTGCCCGGGCCGTCGAGACGGCGCAGTCGCTGGCCGCCCGCGCCGGCGATATCCTGCGCAACTTCGAGGGCGCCGATGAGCGGCTCTCGATGCGCATCACGGAATCGGCCGAGGCTTTGGCCGCCCGCGCCACCGATCTCGGCCGAATCTTCGACAGCGCCGACCAGCAGCTCATGGCGCGCATCGCCGAAGGCTCGGAAGCGCTTTCGGCCCGCGCCGGCGAGATCGGCCGCATCTTCGACGACGCCGACAACCGCCTGGTGTCGCGCATCGCTTCGACCAGCTCGACGATCGGCGAGCACGCCGACACGATCGTCGGCGCCTTCGCCGCCACCGAGCAGCGTGTCGCCGACCGCGCCCGCCAGACCGGCCAGGAGCTCGCCGTGCATGCCCGCGAGATAGAGCAGGCGCTGGCCGGCGCCGACGAGCGACTTGCGGCAAGCGCCGCGGCTGCCGCCGCGCGCGTCGAGGACCAGGTCGCGAGCGTGGAAAACCGCCTCGCCTACACTGCCGAGACGATGGGCCAGAAGCTCAGCGAGCAGGTCTCCAGCGCCGAGGCTCAGCTGATCTCACGCGCCAACGTCATCGCCGAGACCTTCACGGCGGTCGGCCAGCATATCGGCCAGAGCACCAACGAAGCCGCGCGCACGATCGGCGCCAACACCCGCGAGCTCAACACCATGCTGGCGGCGCGTTCGGCCGAGATGGCGAAGATCCTCGACGAGACGGCCAAGCCGCTGGTCGAGCGCTTCGCCCAGGGCGGCTCCGAACTGCAGCGCAGCATGGAGGAGGTCACCGAACGCGCGGCCGAGAAGCTGCGCAGCGAGAACACGAACCTCGTCAATGCTCTCGCCAGCCGCACGGCCGAAACCCTGTCAGCCGTCGAAGGCGCGCGTTCCTCGCTTGCCGACAGCGTGGCCGATCTCATCGGCCGCATGACGACCTCGAGCGCGCAGCTCGGCCAGCTCATCGAACAGGCCGCCGTCAATCTCGGCCAGGTCGAGGAGCGGCTCTCCGGCAGCACGCAGAGCTTCGCCACGACCACGGAGAAAGCCGCACAGACCTTCGCCAGCTCGGCGCGTCTGGTCGATTCCAACACGACGCGGCTCACTGACCTGTCCTCGGCGACGCTGCGCGAGGTGGCCGCAATCGCGACCAAGTTCGACGAGCACAGCCGGCTGCTCTCCAGCGCCTCGAATCTGCTCAGCTCCGCGCAGAGCAACCTCGAACACACGCTGGAGCGCCAGTCCTCGCTGGAGGACCTCGCCGTCGGGCTGGTCAAGAAGTCGGAAGACCTCGAGAAGGTGATGCGTTCCTTCGAGAGCCTCGTCGGCCAGACGATGCAGACCGCGGAGGGCCGCACGATGGAGTCGGCGGAAAAGATCCGCACGGCAATTGCCGAGGTCGTCGATTCGGCGACGCGCCGCTTTGCCGACGCGACCGAGGAGATGCGCCGCACTGCGGGCTCCATCAAGAGCGAGCTCGACCTCACCCGCGCCGAGCTGAAGAAGGGCGTCATCGAAATGCCGGAAGAGGCCAAGGAATCGACCTCGGCCATTCGCCGCGCCGTCGCCGAGCAGATCAATGCGCTCAAGGAACTGTCCGATATCGTTGCGAAATCCGGCCGCAGCGGCTCGAGCGAACAGGGCGAGCCGCGCGGTCTGCGCCCTGCTCCGCAGGCGCCGGCCCGCGCCGCCGAGCCGCCGCTGCGCCGCCCGCAGGCCCCGCAACCGCAGCCGCAACCGCAACCGGCGCCTCGCGCCTCTCAGGCGCCGCTCGCCGAGACCACGCTGCGTGGCACGCTCGACCTCGAACGCCCCGCCGAGGCGCCGCGCCGTGAGAATGGCAAGACGCAGCAGGGCGGCTGGGTGCGCGACCTGCTGACCAACGCCTCGCGCGAGGAGGAGCTGCGTCCGGCGGCGCCGGCGGAAGCGCCGCGCGCGACGCCTGCCCAGCGCTCGCCGCTCCATGTCATGGAATCGCTCAACTCGCTCTCCGTCGACATCGCGCGCGCCATCGACCATGACGCCTCGATCGAGCTCTGGAACCGCTACCGCCGCGGCGAACGCGACGTCTTTACCCGTCGCCTCTACACGCTGAAGGGCCAGCAGACCTTCGACGAGATCCGCCGCAAGTATCAGGCCGAGGCGGAATTCCGCGCCGCCGTCGACCGCTACTGCGAGGATTTCGAGAAGCTGCTCAAGGATGTCTCGCGCAACGACCGCGACAACATCATGGCGCAGACCTATCTGACCTCCGACACCGGCAAGGTCTACACCATGCTGGCCCACGCCAGCGGCCGGTTGCACTGAACGCCGGCAGGCACAATCGGAACCAAAAGGCGGGTCTCGACCCGCCTCAGACTGCTGACAAACCCCTGGCGTTAGCCGGGGGTTTTTGATTCACTGGGTCATGTTGAAGCGACCCGCCCCCG
>SAJS01000001.1 GCA_004017535.1 Mesorhizobium sp. | reverse complement strand
ACTCCCCTACTCCCCTACTCCCCTACTGCGAGCATCATGCCCTACCAATCCCCCATCTCTCCCGGCCGGTCCTGGTATGAGGATACGGTCGGCCCTCGCCCCGAATATCCGCCTCTTGACGGCGACCGGACCTGCGACGTCGTCATCGTCGGCGGCGGCTTTACCGGCCTCTCGGCTGCAGCGCATCTGGCCAAGGGGGGCGCAAATGTCGTACTGATCGAGGCCTATCGCTTCGGCGACGGCGCGTCCGGACGCAATGGCGGCCAGCTCGGCACCGGGCAGCGTGCCTGGGCGGAAGAGTTGGAGGCCGAATATGGGCTTTCCCGCGCCAGGGCGCTGTTCGACATGGCGGAAGAGGCCAAGGCGCATCTGCTTGACTTCGCTGCCGCCAACGCGATCGACATCGACTATATGCCGGGCCAGCTTTCGGTGGCGCACAAGCAGCGATACGTCGACGACTACAGGCGCCACGCCGAGATCATGGGGACCCGCTTCGGCTATCCGCATTTAAGCTTCATGGACCAGGCGGAGACGGCGCAGCGGTTGGGTTCGTCGCGCTACTTCGGCGGCACCCGCGACATCGGCACCGGTCACATCCATCCGCTGAAGCTCGTGATCGGCACGGCGAAAGTGGCGGCCGGCGCCGGCGCGCTTCTCTTCGAGCAGACGCCGTCCACCGGCATAATTTCCAGCGGCGGCAAGGTGAAGGTCACGACGCCCAGGGGCACGATCACGGCCGACAAATGCCTGATCGGGGTCAATGCCTATGGCGGCAATCTCGAGCCGGTGAGCGCGGCGCATATCATGCCGATCGGCTCTTTCATCGGCGCGACCGTACCGCTCGGCGCTGCTTCCAAAGTGCTGCCGGGCGGCGAGTCCGTCGACGATTCCCGTTTCGTGGTGCGCTATTTCCGCAAGTCGAAAGACGGCCGGCTGTTGTTCGGCGGCCGCGAGGTCTATGCCGTCGCCGATCCGAAGGACATCCATATCCACATCCGCAGGCAGATCGCAGAACTCTACCCGGACCTCAAGGATGTCGAGATCACGCATGGCTGGGGCGGCTATGTCGGCATAACCATGCCGAGGAAGCCGTTCGTGCGCGAAGTGATGCCGAATGTGATCTCGATCGGTGGCTATTCCGGCCACGGCGTCATGCTGTCGAATTTCTTCGGCAAGCTCTATGCCGAGACCGTTGCCGGTAATCGCGACCGCCTGAAACTGATCGAGGACCTGAATATCCCCGCCTTCCCGGGCGGCCGCCGCTTTCGCGCGCCGCTCTTGTTTCTGGCGCTCAGCTGGTTCGCGCTGCGCGACAGGATTTGAACCGGCGCCCGGTCGAGGCGCCGATTCGACGAGACGGCTTCCACGACGCAGGTTGTGGAAGTCTTAACGGACGCGCAGAATTTCGCAATTTGGCCCACTCATGCCATAATCAGCAGTAAAAGATGCGATCATGGGCGAAAATTCCGGGGATTTCGCGGGCCTTGTCCGCTGTGATTTCGGGACCGATGCCGATCGATGCCAACCCTCGCGGCAATGATCGAAAGAACGTCGGCCCGCTTGTTGGAGGTGGTTTGAGTGAACGAGCCCTTCAGTTTCGGCACGCCGGAACGGCAGCGCTTCACAATGCAATTCGGCTATAACGTACGGCCATCCTTCTGGCAGAAGGTGCAGTCGAACGCGCATCTGGTCATTGCAGCGGTGGGCACGGTCGCGTTGCTCGGCGTGGCCGCGGTGGCGCTCTGGTTGTGCATTCCGGGCAGCGGCCGGCAGGTTGCCGCGGCCGGCGCCGAGCAGACCGTGCCGACAATCCCGGTGAAGACCACGAAGATCGCTCCGGCGGCGGCGGCGGCGGTGACCGTGGCCCCGGCACCACAGGCCGCGCGCAAGGCGGATGCGGTTTCGCCGGCAACAGCGGCCCGCGAAGCCAACATTCCGGCGCTGGCGTCGAACAGCCCCCGCTGGACGGCTCCCGACTCCAAATCCCCGTCGGAGCCGGCAGGGGATCAACCAGCTCCATCGAAGCAGGCCGCCGAGCCTGGCCCTGCGCAATCAACCGACACGGCCTTCGCCGAACCAGTCGCGGAGAACGACGCCTCGGACGCGCTGTCACAGGTTGCCGCACCCGCACCGGCGGGCGAGACGACCGCGAAGACGCCGGGCGACAAGATGGACGGCGCCCAGACCGCCGCCATTCCAGAGGCCAAGCCACAGGCTCCCGATGCCGATCCGCCGGCAACCGACGACGCGGCGCAGTCCAAACCGAAACCTCAAAAGGTCGGCGCGGCCGCCAACGGACGCATCTTGAGGGCCGTCACCATGCGCTCCGGACCGAAGAAGGGCGCAGCCGCGATCGTCACCGTGCCCGCCAAGGCGTCGGTTCAGGTGATGAGCTGCAAGCAATGGTGCGAGATCGTCTATAACGGCAAGCACGGCTGGGTCTACAAGAGCTACGTCAAAACCGGCGCGTGAGGCCGTTGTGCCGGCGGCGCCGCGGCCGAACCGCGATGCAATCAGCCGCCGAAGAGGTGGCGAAGTCGCTGCCGCCAGCGATCATGCCTGCGCTTTTTGACGAACTCCCGATGCTCCTCGAACGGCACTTCGAAAAGGCCGCAAGTCTGGCAGCCTTCCTTCTTCCCGCAAGCGGGGATCCAGCATTTTACATCATGTGTCCAGGCGAGCGCCAAACGTTCCAGGTGAAGACTGGAAGAACTCTTGAGAAGGATGAATTCGCCTGGCGCGGCAGTGCGCCTGAGATGATCGGAAACCTCTTTCGGCGTCCGCAGTTCGACGAACCGGCCGCTGTCGCGATCGGCCTGGCTGGCTTTCGAGCGATGGGCATGCTCCCCGACATAGATCACCTGGTCGGCAATCTCGCGCGCACTTTCATAGGCGCGCGCATATTTTGCGTTCGAGCCGCCAAAATCCGACAGCTGGCCAAGCACGATCCGCTTTCGCCCAGCCCTTGATCTTGCCATCATGTCGAAGGCGAGCGACAGCGAATGCCAAGGGGCCTTGGCGGTGTCGACGACGAAATGCGGTCCTCCATCGACGACCAGGACGCGACAGCGGTTCGCCAACGGCTCGAATGCCGCGATCCTGTCCTCCACCATTCGCGCTGGTACGCCAAGCTCGAGCGCGGTCGCGGCCGCGGCAGCCGTCGGCAGCCAGAAATGCTCTCCCGGAAACAGCGTCTTGAGCTTCAACACCCCGGCCCGCCAATGAAGCGTGAAGCTGAGCGTGTGCGGATAGGCGGCGCTGATATCGGCGACGCGATAGTCGGCCGTTTCCGACTCGCCGAACGTGACGAGGCGATGCCCACCGCCGGATGCCATGGCCAATACATTGGGATCGTCGGCGTTCAGTACCGCCAGCCCGTCAGGCCCGAGCGCCTCGACCAAAGCGCGTTTTTCCCGAGCGACGTTCTCCAAGGTCTTGAAACTGGAAAAATGCTCAAGCTGCACCATCGTGACAACAGCCACATGCGGCTTGAGCAGCTGCGCCATGGGCCCGATCGTATCGACGCCGGAGGCACCCGCCTCGAAGACGACATAGTCGACCTCGCCCTGCTTGTTCATGTGCCTGTAGAGTGTGCTGACCAGTGAATTTATCGTGTTGGCCAGAACCCGCGTGTAGGTCCGCCCGTGGCCGGCCAGAATGTGCCCGAGCAGGCTCACCGCGGTCGACTTTCCCGAGCTGCCGGTTACGCCGATGAAGGTGGCCTTGCTCCGCGCCCTTGCGCGCCTCGCCCGGTAGATCTTGAGGCGTTGCCCCAGGTCCTCGCGAATTCTCCCCAGTCCGGCATTCATGGCACCCGCCTCATCCAGGCACCGTTATGCCTTTCGCCGGATCGTCAAGTCAAACTTAAGCCGCCCGTCATCGACTAAAGCGCGTCGCGATCTTTCAGATTCGCTCCCCGCGCTTTAGGTTTTTGATTACGCATGTCTTTATCCCGAAACCGGTTCCCACTTTCGGGAGACATGCTTTAGATGCAGCGGCCGCCATCGACCTCCAGCGCCACGCCAGTGATGAAGGCGGCCTCGTCCGAAGCCAGCCACAATGCCGCATTGGCGATGTCGAGCGGTGTGGAGAGCCGGCCGAGTGGAATCGAGGCGCGGAACTTCTCGCGTATCTCCGGCGTGTCGGCACCCATGAATTTCTCCAGCATGCCGGTCTCTCCGGCAACCGGGCAAAGGCAGTTGACGCGAATGTTCTTCGGCGCCAGTTCGACGGCCATCGACTTGGTGGCGGTGATCGCCCAGCCCTTGGACGCATTGTACCAGGTCAGTCCCGGCCGCGGCCGAAGCCCGGCCGTCGAGGCCGTGGTCAGGATGACGCCGCCGCCCTGCCGGTCCATGATCGGCACGACGGCGAGCGCCGCATGGTAGATCGCCTTCATATTGACGGCGGTGATCAGGTCGAAGGTTTCCTCGTCGACACCGAGCATATCGCCGTTGCGATGGGTGAAGCCCGCATTGTTGACCATGATGTCGATGCGGCCGAAGGCGCTCTTGGCGGCATAGATCATCTCGTCGAATTCGGAGCGCAGGGACACATCGGTCTGGGTCCAGATCGCGTTGGCGCCGATCTCGTCGGCCACCCGCTCCGCGCCCTTGGCGTTGAGGTCGGCGACGACCACGCGCGCGCCCTCTTCGGCAAAGCGCCTGGCCATGCCCTCGCCGAAGCCCGACGCGGCACCCGTGATGATGGCGACCTTGTTTTCCAGACGCATGGCTTTCCCGCTCATTGGATTTCCGCAGCCATCTCCCTTAGCTTTCGTCACATTCACGTTCTATGGTGCAGGCGCGAACGCTGCCGGAAGCCATGGCTTGCCGATAAGCCTGCCGGCAGCGCGCGAGTGTCGGGAAACATGTGGACCGATGCAAGTGCAAGCGATTGGTCCTGCCTGTGACACCATTGCACTGGAGAATTTAAATCGATTAGAATATACCAACCACGCTGCCGCCATCAGGCATCAAATCGGACTGACCATGACCAGCCAGATCATTCCTGTCGATCCCTTCGACTTCATCATCTTCGGCGGCACCGGCGACTTGTCGGAACGCAAGCTCCTGCCGTCGCTCTACCATCGCCAGCGCGACCATCAATTCTCCGAACCGACGCGCATCATCGGAACATCGCGCGCGAAGATGAGCGACGCCGAATTCCGGACCTTTGCCAAGAAGGCGATATCCGAGCACGTGAAACCGGACGATGTCGACGCCAAGGAGCTTGAGACTTTCTTGGCGCGGCTTTCCTACGTGTCGGCTGACGCGACCACAGGCGCCGGCTTCGGCGAGCTCAAGAAGGCGATCGGCGACAGCGACCGCATCCGCGCCTTCTACCTAGCGGTGGCGCCGGCGCTGTTCGGCGACATCTCGCACAAGCTCAAGGAGCACAAGCTGATCACGCCGAATTCGCGCATCGTGCTGGAAAAGCCGATCGGCCGCGACCTCAGCTCGGCGCGCGCCCTCAACGACGCGGTCGGCGGCGATTTCGACGAAGGCCAGATCTTCCGCATCGATCACTATCTCGGCAAGGAAACGGTGCAGAACCTGATGGCGCTGCGCTTTGCCAATGCGCTCTATGAGCCGCTGTGGAATTCGGCGCATATCGACCATGTTCAGATCACCGTCGCCGAGACCGTCGGGCTCGAAGACCGCGTCACCTATTACGACAAGGCCGGCGCGCTGCGCGACATGGTGCAGAACCATATTCTGCAGCTGCTTTGCCTCGTCGCCATGGAAACGCCGTCGTCCATGGACGCCGATGCGGTGCGCGACGAGAAGCTGAAGGTGCTGCGGGCGTTGAAGCGCATCAACGGCAACGGGGCGCCCAAGCATACGGTGCGCGGCCAGTATCGCGCCGGCGCCTCGGCGGGCGGTCCCGTCAAGGGCTATGTCGAGGAACTCGGCAAGGATAGCAACACCGAGACTTTCGTCGCCATCAAGGCCGAGATCGGCAACTGGCGCTGGGCCGGCGTTCCCTTCTATCTGAGGACCGGCAAACGGCTCGCCACCCGTGTCTCGGAAATCGTCATCGAGTTCAAGCCGATCCCCTATTCGATCTTCGGCGACAGCGCCGGACCGATCTTCGCCAACCAGCTGGTGATCCGGCTGCAGCCGAATGAAGGCGTCAAACAATACATCATGATTAAGGATCCCGGCCCGGGCGGCATGCGCCTGCGCCAGATTTCGCTCGATATGAGCTTCGCTCAGTCCTTCGACACGCGCGCGCCGGACGCCTATGAGCGGCTGATCATGGATGTGGTGCGCGGCAACCAGACGCTGTTCATGCGCCGCGACGAGGTCGAGGCGGCCTGGAAATGGATCGACCCGATCCAGAACGCGTGGGAGAGCGCCAGGCAGGAGGCGCAGGGCTATACCGCCGGAACATGGGGGCCGTCGGCCTCGATCGCGCTCATCGAACGTGACGGACGGACATGGCACGAAAGCAATTGAGCGAGGTCAGCTACGGCTGGAACGGCTTTGCCGATCGCCAGGATCTCGCGACAGCATTTGCCGGTGAGATCGCGGACCGGTTGACCAGGGCCATCACGGAACGCGGCGCCGCGTTGCTTGCCGTATCCGGCGGGACCACGCCGGCGAAGCTATTCGCCGCGCTCTCGACCACATCGATCGCCTGGGACAAGGTCACCGTGACGCTGGTCGACGAGCGCTTCGTGCCGCCCTCCTCGCCGCGATCGAATGCCGGGCTGGTGGCGGCGAACTTGCTGCAGAACAAGGCCGCGGCGGCGCGCTTCGTGCCGCTCTATCATGAGGCGGCAAGCATCGAGGACGCCGCGGCGGCGGATAGCGAAGCGCTGCGGTCGCTGCCCTGGCCGCTCGATGTGGTCATTCTCGGCATGGGCGGCGACGGCCACACGGCTTCGTTCTTTCCGGATGCCGGCAACCTGGAGGAGTTGCTCGACCCCGCGTCCCAGCGCATCGTGCTGCCGGTGCATGCGGCGAGCGGCGGCGAGCCGCGGCTGACGCTGTCGATGGCGCGCATCGTCGCCGCCGGCTTCGTCGCGCTGCACATCGAAGGCGAGGACAAGCGCACAGCGTTCAACGGCGCGATGGGCCCCGGCGCGAAAAAGCCCATCCGCAGCGTGCTCGAGGCGGCGCCGGGACGGGTAGAGGTGTTCTGGGCACCCTGATTTCATATGAGGACAGCCCAGTGGCAGGGGAGGACGCTTACTGGGCTCGAAAGGACGGACCATGACAGCCAGACGCGATATCGAAGCCATCACGGAACGCATCCGCCAACGTTCGAAAGCCGGGCGAGAAGCCTATCTCGGCCGCATCGCCGGAGCGTCAAGCAATACCGCCAATCGGGCGGTGCTGGGCTGCGGCAATCTCGCCCACGGTTTTGCCGTGTGCAGCCCGTCGGAAAAGATCGCGCTCGGCGGCGACCGCGTGCCGAATCTCGGCATCATCACCTCCTACAATGACATGCTGTCGGCGCATCAGCCGTTCGAGACCTTCCCGGCGCTGATCAAGGAAGCCGCGCGGGAGGCGGGCGGCATCGCCCAGGTGGCCGGCGGCGTGCCGGCGATGTGCGACGGCGTCACCCAAGGCCAGCCCGGCATGGAGCTGTCGCTTTTTTCGCGCGATGTCATCGCCATGGCGGCGGCGATCGGCCTGTCGCACAATATGTTCGACGCCGCCGTCTTCCTCGGCGTCTGCGACAAGATCGTGCCCGGGCTGGTGATCGCGGCGCTCACCTTCGGGCACCTGCCGGCCGTCTTCATTCCGGCCGGGCCGATGACGACCGGCTTGGCGAATGACGAGAAGGCCAAGGTTCGCCAGCTCTATGCCGAAGGCAAAGTCGGCCGCGCCGAGCTGCTCGAGGCGGAATCCAAGTCCTATCACGGGCCTGGCACTTGCACCTTCTATGGCACTGCCAACTCCAACCAGATGCTGATGGAGATCATGGGGCTGCACACGCCCGGCGCCTCCTTCGTCAATCCGGGCACGCCGCTGCGCGACGCGCTGACCAGGGAAGCAGCCAAGCGAGCGCTGGCGATCACCGCGCTCGGCAATGCCTACACGCCGGCCGGGCGCATGATCGACGAGCGTTCGATCGTCAACGGTGTGGTCGGCCTGCACGCCACCGGCGGCTCGACCAACCATACAATCCACCTGATCGCCATGGCCGCGGCCGCCGGCATCGCGCTGACCTGGCAGGATATTTCCGACCTGTCGGAAGCCGTGCCGCTCTTGGCGCGTGTCTATCCGAACGGGCTCGCCGACGTGAACCATTTCCATGCCGCCGGCGGGCTCGGCTTCCTGATCCGCGAGCTGCTCGACGAAGGTCTGCTGCATGAGGACGTGCAGACGGTATGGGGCGAAGGCCTGCGGCCTTACGCGGTCGAGGCGAGGCTTGGCGAGGACGGCAGCGTGGTGCGCGAGGCGGCGCCGCTGGTGAGCGGCGACGAGAAGGTGCTGGCGCCGGTTCAGAAAGCCTTCCAGCCGACCGGCGGCCTGAAAGTGCTTGGCGGCAACCTCGGCCATGCCGTGATCAAGACTTCCGCCGTCAAACCGGAACGCCGCATCATCGAGGCGCCGGCAAAAGTGTTCGACAGTCAGCAAGGCCTGAACGACGCCTTCAAGGCCGGCCAGCTCACCGGCGACTTTGTCGCGGTGATCCGCTTCCAGGGCCCGAAGGCGAACGGCATGCCGGAGCTGCACAAGTTGACCACCGTGCTCGGCATCCTGCAGGATCGCGGCCAGCGCGTGGCGCTGGTGACCGACGGGCGCATGTCGGGCGCCTCCGGCAAGGTGCCGGCGGCGATCCATGTGACGCCGGAAGCGGTCGAGGACGGCCCGATCGCCAGGATACACGACGGCGATATCATCCGCCTCGATGCGGATGCCGGCACACTCGAGGTGCTGGTGCCGGGAACGGAATTCGCGCTGCGCCGCACGGCGGACGCCGATCTCATCGGCAACGAATTCGGCTTCGGCCGCGAGCTGTTCGCCGGCTTCCGGCAAATGGTCGGCCGCGCCGACCATGGAGCGGCGGCGTTCGGAAACGCCTGATGTTGGGGACTCAAAAGCAAAAGGGCGACTTTGAGCCGCCCTTTCTGTTTGTTCCGACCGAAAAGACTACTGAACGGTGATCTCGCTCCGCTCGCCGGACTTGATCGTCACCGGCATTTCCTTGTCCTGGCCCTGGTCGGGGGCGTGCCGCACGACCACATAGTCGCCGGCGGGAATCGTCTGCTGCCAGCTGTCGCCATAGCTCAAGCCCAGCGACTTGCGCTTGCCCTCTATGTCCTTCTTCGACGAGAACACCTCGATCGAGTAAGCGCCGGGCGCCGACATCGCCAGCACGCCGGCGTCGAGCGTGACCTTGATGTCCTGGTTGTCGCCGGCCTTGATGCTGAAGGGCTGCTCGGCAACGGCAAGATCGAGCGTGGTGAGCGCGACATAGTCGTCCGGCGGCAGCCAGAACTTGCTGTCGGGACCATAGGAGTGCTCGACGCTCTCGCGGGAACCGTCGATCTTCTTCTTAGCCTTGACGATTTCGAAGCTAATGCCCGAATTGTCGGCCTTGTCGCCGCCTGCCGTATAGAAGGCATTGAGCACGGCGTGACCGACGCCGACGACGACGTCCTTCTCGACCGTCTGTCCGGCAGCAAGCTGGATGGTCTCCGTTACCGTGCCGGCGCCGATCTGCACCGTCACCTTCTGCTCGCCGGCGGGGACAGTCGCCTTGGCGTCGCCATAGTGGGTGGTGCTGCCGCCCGGATAGGCGAAGTCGACACGCGCCTCGCCGCTGATCTCCGATCCCTGGCTCGCATGCGGATGGATAACCAGCGTACCGCCGTTGAGCGTGAACAGCGGCTTGTAAACCTGGCCGGCCTCTATTCTGATCTTCTGCTCGCTTCTTGCCTCGTCATCTCGGCCGACGACGATATAGTCGCCCGGTTCGAGATTGGTTTTCAGCTCGCCATACTCGGTCATGACCTGATCGCCGCGCGAGCCGTCCACATTGGCCTTGTAGATTTCCCAGGCATTGCTGTTGTCGGAGATCTCGGGACCTCCCTCGGCCATGACCACGCTCGGCATGAAATTGAATTCAGGCTTGGCGGGCTCGGGCGCTGGCGCGGGTGCCGGAGCGGTCTCAGGCGCCGGCGCCGGAGCCGCCACGGTCTCCACCAGGGCTTCCTGCAGCGCCTTCTCGTCGGAGGCCTGGATGTATTTGCCGCCGGTGTTTTCAGCGAGGCAGGCGATCTGCTTGCCTTCGTCGGCGGTCAAGCCGAAGCCAACGACATCGGCGGTGAAATCGACGCCGCTTTCCTTGAGCTCCTTGCCAAGTGCGCAGGGGTCGCCGCCGCAGGTCTCCAGCCCGTCGGTGATCAGCACCACCGTTGCCTTGTCCTCGGTGTATTTCAGCGCCTCGGCAGCCTGCTTGACGGCGGCCGTGAGCGGCGTCTTGCCCAGAAATTTCATGCTGTCGGCGGCGGCCGAAATGGCACTGGCGGAGCCGGCCTGCGGCGGCACGATCAGCTCGATATCGTCGCAGCTGCCCTTGGTGCGGTGGCCGTAAGCCATGAAGCCGATCTCATCGTCGGCCGGAACCGACTGCAGCACCGTGCGCAGCGATTCACGCGCGATCTCCAGCTTCGGCTTGCCGTCTATCTGGGCCCACATCGAACCCGATGCATCGAGGATGATGATGACCTTGTTGGCTGCAAAGCCGAAACTGGTCATCGACAAAAGGAGGGCCGCCGCAGCGACGCTCCGTATCAGTCCCGCCATGGATGTCTCCTGAGTGAACCCCCGTCCGCGCTGCGAACGCTATTTGAGGCAGACCCTGGAGACAAGACCGGCCGAGGCTGAAAGACGGGGCGCTCTAATAAGTGGTGCGGCGCTCTTCCGATGGCGGGCGGCCGAACTGCAGCCGGTAGCTCTGCGCGAAATAGGAGTGCGAGGTGAAGCCGGTGGCGATCGCCACGTCGAGGATCGGCATGTTGGTCTGGCGCAGCAACTCGCGCGCGCGTTCGAGCCTCAGCCGCATATAGTATCGACCCGGCGTCACGCTGAGGTGGCGCAAGAAAAGGCGCTCGACCTGGCGCACCGACAGGCCCGCCGACTTGGCGAGCTGCACGGCGGACAACGGCTCGTCGAGATGGTCAGCCATCAGTTCGACGATGCGCCTGAGCTTCTCCGACTTGCCAGTGAGGTCGCGCTCCGGTCCGACCCGCTGGCGGTCCCCTGCCGAGCGGATGCGCTCATGCTGGAACTGGTTCGCGACGCCGTTGGCGAGGTTGGAACCGAAATCGCTGCGCACGATCTCCAGCATCAGGTCGATCGAAGTGGTTCCGCCGGCGCAGGTGTAACGCTTGCGGTCGATCTCGAAGACGTTGCCGGTACAGTTGATGTCGGGGAAACGCTCCATGAAGCCGGCGCGGTTCTCCCAATGGATGGTGCAGCGGTAGCCGTCGAGCTGCCCCGCCTCGGCCAGAAGATAGGAGCCGACCGACAGGGCGCCGAGCGCATTGCCGCGCCGGCCCCAGCTGCGCAATGCCGCCAGCACCTTGCTCTTGCCGGGGAATTCCGTGGTGAGCCCGACCGAGACGAACAGAATGTCGACCGGCGGCATGTCGGCGACCGAATAGTCGATCTTCAACGGCAGGCCGTTGGATGCCATGACCGCGTCGCCATCGGCCGAAATCGTCGTCCAGCCATAGAAATCGCGGCCGAGCAGGCGGTTGGCCGAGCGGAAGCAGTCGATGGCCGCGGCCAGCGAGAACATCGAGAACTTGTCGACGAGCAGGAAGCCGAACTGACGGCCGCCCTGAACGGGATCGTTCGTGATCGGCCGTTCGACAGGAGCAGTAAGGTTCGGCAAGGATCTGCTTTCGATCAGAAGGACGGCCGTTTCAGCCCGGCCGCGAGGTAGGCGGAAGCTACAGTGTTCGCCATCAGCATGGCAATGGTCATTGGCCCGACGCCGCCGGGCACCGGCGTGATGGCGCCGGCGACCTTGGCCGCCTCGGCATAGGCAACGTCGCCGACCAGGCGGCTCTTGCCTTCACCCTTTTCGGGCGCCGGGATGCGGTTGATCCCGACGTCGATCACGGTGGCGCCGGGCTTCACCCACTCGCCCTTAACCATCTCGGGGCGGCCGACGGCGGCGACCAGGATGTCGGCGGTGCGTGCCAGCGCCGGCAGATCCCTGGTGCGGCTGTGGGCGATGGTCACCGTGCAGTTGGCGGCGAGCAGCAGATTGGCCATCGGCTTGCCGACAATGTTGGAACGGCCGACGACGACGGCATTGAGGCCGGAAAGGTCCTTGCCGCGCACGCGTTCGATCAGAAGCATGGAGCCCGCCGGCGTGCAGGGCACGAAGGCCGTGTCAAGCTCGCCGGTGCCGAGCTTGCCGACATTGATGAAGTGGAAGCCGTCGACATCCTTCTCCGGCGCGATCGTCTGGATCACCTTGCCGGCGTCGATATGGCCTGGAAGCGGCAGTTGCACGAGGATGCCGTGGATCGACCTGTCCGCGTTGAGATCGCCGATGATCTTCAGCAATTGCTCCTCGGTGGTGTCGGCCGATAGCGTATGCTGGAGCGAATGGAAGCCGCATTCCTTGGCGGTGCGCGATTTCGAGGCGACATAGACCTGGCTTGCCGGGTCTTCGCCGACGATCACCACGGCAAGGCCAGGCTTGGTGGCTCCCTTGGCCGACAGATCCGCGGTCAAAGCCTTGACCTTCGAGACCACATCCTCGGCGACACTCTTTCCATCAATCACTTCGGCCATCACCAACCCTCAGCTTCGCTCCGAGGCCGATGCATGGCCTCATTCCTCGATCGGCATTGTCGATCCGCCAAAGCGAGACGCTTGCGGCCGAAATGCAGCGCGGCATTTTCACGAAAATTCGACAGGGCAATCCCGTCAAAGCGTCGTCGGATGCCGTAAACCCGAAACCGGCCGCTTTTATCGAACCGCAAGCGGTCAAGAAATATGCGGTGTCAATAATATGACGCTTCAGAAATAGCGACGGCGCGAGCGGCTTTCGGTCAACTCGCGAACCGCCTCGCGGAATTCGCGCAGGCTGGCGCGGATCTCGTCGATCTCACCCTGGTGGTCGGCGACCGGCTGGCGAACCTCGCCGCTGGCAGGAAACTGCGGATGATCGGCTGCCGGCGGCGTCCGATGATGATCCTCGTAGGGATCGGCCCACGCATGGTCGGGCCGATAGGAATAGGAATACCCCTGCTCGTATGGCGGCCGGACATTCTCCAGCGCCGATGGTTGACCTCCAAGATAGCGCTCTTTCCGGTCAGGCGCGCGCCAGACGTTTTCGGGCGGGACAGAGTCCCAATCCACCGTTTCAGCGGCCTCCCGGCGCACGAAATAGCGAACGGCCGAAGCCAGCGATCTGAAAAGCCCCGGTCGGCCGGTGTCATTGGCTGGCACCGGTGGCGGCGTGACGGATTGCGCCGGAGCGAGCGCGGCAGCCGCGACCAGCGGAGGGGCCGCAGGCGAGGCGGGTGGCGGCCGGAAATTCTCTGGCGCCTTGGTCGCGGCCCCGATATAGCGCCCTTCCCAATCGGGCGCGCGCCAGACGTTTTCGGGCGGGGCAGAGTCCATATCCACCGTTTCGGCCGGCTCGCGCCGCACGAAGTAACGAAGCGCCGAGGCCAGCGATCCGAAAAGCCCCAGACGGACGGCGGCGTCGGCCGGCACCTGCGGCGGCGTGATGGGCTGCGCCGGAGGCGGGGCCGCGGCCGACACCTGCGAAGGGGCTGCAGGCGAGGCAGGCGGCGGCCGAAAAGACGCGGCATCATCGGGCTGCGGTTTCAACCTCGCTTCGCGCTCGGAACGCGCCGCCCGATGATGCGCGGCAGCATCCTCGCGCCATGAAGAGTTGGCCCGATCGCCGATCGAAACCGTGCTGTCGTCGCCGCGCATGACCCGACCGAGCGCAAGCAGGGAGCGCTCGCGCCTCCAGTCATCACGATTATCCCTGTCGACCATTGTCCTGGAACTACTCTCTGGCGGCGTGGGCGCGGCGGATCGGCCAATCGTTAAGCCACGCTAAACAGGCATAGGAAACAAACGGTTAATTTTTGCGCCTCGGCGGGTGTTCGGCTTGGCATTTCAGCGCCGCCAGGACAGGCGCCATTCCCCGGAAAACTCCTCACACTTTTCCTGGAATTGCTCTAAAGGAGAGCCTTCTTGCGGAGGCTTTCATGACGATCAGGCTCGTTCTCGCCGGCTGCGGCAATATGGGTTACGCCATGCTCTCGGGCTGGCTGAAGTCCGCCAGGCTCGAGCCGTCGGCGGTGTTCGTGGTCGAGCCTAACGCGGAACTGCGCCAGCGGGCCGAACATCTCGGCTGCCGCGTTTCCGCCGACGCCGAGGCCATACCGGCCGATGCCGTGCCTGACCTCGTCGTCATCGCGGTAAAGCCGCAGGTGATCCGCGACGTGACCGCGCAGTACAAGCGCTTCGGCGATGGCAGGACGACCTTCGTCAGCATTGCCGCCGGCACGCCGGTCGCCGTCTTCGAGGAAATCCTGGGCGAGCTCGCGCCGGTCATCCGCTGCATGCCGAACACGCCAGCTGAGATCGGCAAGGGCATGATGGTGGTGTTTTCCAACCCGCTGGTCTCCGACGACGTCCGGCGCTTCGTCCTTGAGCTGCTTTCGGCAAGCGGCGTCGTGACGACGATCGACGACGAGGGTCTCATGGACGCGGTGACGGCCGTCTCCGGCTCCGGCCCGGCCTATGTCTTCCACTTCATCGAAGCGCTGACGGTTGCTGCCGAGAAGGCCGGCCTGCCGGCCGAGACCGCAAAGCTGCTCGCCATGCAGACCGTCTTCGGCGCCGCCTCGCTCGCTGCGGAGGCAGACGAGGAGCCGAGCGTGCTGCGTCAGCAGGTGACCAGCCCCAACGGCACCACCGCCGTCGCGCTTGCGGTTCTGATGGGCGGCGACCGCCTGACGAAGCTCGTCACCGAAGCGGTCGAAGCGGCGCGACTGCGGTCGATAGAGCTCGGCAAGTAGCACTCCCGATCCGACAAACAATCCAGCCTAGGATGCGCCAAATCCGCCAGACCCGATCGACGATTGCCATATCGGCTCACCGGTTTCCCAAACAATCGGTGGGTTTCCTTTTGGCCCAAAGGATTGCCGATTGACTTTGGCATAGACCGCCCAGATAAAACTTTCGTTCGCTGACAAAGGCAAATGTTCACTCATCTTGACTGAGCATTCCGTCCACGCCGGCGAGTGGGGAGCGCCTTGGCCGGGAGGGTCGAGGCGTCATTGGTTTGTGGGCATTTTCACGCTTCGAGCCGAAGCCGATGCCCCTGGGGAGGTAGAATGGACACCATACTTGCAGGCTTAAAGGGAGCCATCGACACGCTCGGCGCGACTGTGCTCTTGCCGATCGTCATTTTCATCATCGCCGTGATCCTTGGAGCCAAGGTCAGCAAGGCATTCCGCGCCGCCATCACGATCGGCGTCGCCTTCATCGGCATCAACCTCGTGCTCGGCCTGATGTTCACCTCGATCGGCGACGTGGCCAAGGCGATCGTCACCAACACCGGCATCCATCGCGACATCATCGATGTCGGCTGGCCGTCCGCCGCCGCGATCGCCTTCGGCTCGTCGGTCGGCCTTTGGGTCATCCCGGTCGGAATCCTGGTCAACATCGCGCTTCTGCTCACGCGCATGACACGCACGCTCAATGTCGACGTCTGGAATTTCTGGCATTTCGCCTTTGTCGGCTCCCTGGTGGTCGCTGCCACCAACAATCTGGCCTACGGCATCATCATCGCCGCGCTTGTCGCGGCACTTGCGCTGCTCTTCGCCGACTGGTCGGCGCGCGCGGTGCAGCAGTTCTACGGCGTGCCCGGCATTTCCGTGCCGCATCTCGCCTCGGCGCAGATCCTGCCGATCGCCATCATCCTCAACTGGATCATGGATCGCATTCCGGGCATCAACCGCATCAACATCAGCACCGAAACCATCGAACGCCGCTTCGGCGTCTTCGGCGAGCCGGTGATACTCGGGCTGATCATCGGCCTGGTGCTCGGCCTGATCGCCTTCTACAACGCCGGCGATCTCGGCACGGTGCTGGCCAAGGTGCTTGGTACCGGCATGACGCTGGCGGCGGTTATGCTGCTCCTGCCGCGCATGGTGAAGATCCTGATGGAAGGCCTGCTGCCGGTTTCCGACGCCGCGCAGGAATTCGTGCGCAAGCGCACCGGCGACCGCGAGCTGCTGGTCGGGCTCGACTCGGCCATCCTGATCGGCCATCCGGCGGCAATCTCGTCGTCGCTGATCCTGGTGCCGATCGCGATCATCCTGTCGGTCATCCTGCCCGGCAACCGCGTCATCCTGTTCGCCGACCTTGCCGTCATCCCCTTCATCGTCGCGATGACCGCGCCGCTGGTCAGGGGCAATGTCTTCCGCATGGTGGTCATCGGCACGGTGACGCTCGCCGTCGGCTTCTACGTCGCGAACGCGCTGGCGCCACTGTTTACGAGTGCTGCCGTCGCCTCGGGCTTCAAGCTGCCGGCGGATGCGCTGCAGATCACCTCGGTGGTCGACGGCTTCCTCTGGGTTCCCTATTTGATCATCGAAGCGATCCAGGGGCTCGGCGTGATCGGCATCGTCGTCATCGCGGTGGTCATCGCGGCGCTGTTCCTGTTCTACCGCCGCAATCCGCTCGGCTGGGAGCGCGCCGCAGGCGCCGAGGACGAACCGGCCGAAGGCACCGCCTGAGCCGGCCCATCCTGAACTGACAATGACCCGTGCGCCCGAGCCACACGGCGGGCGCACGGTTCGCATCAATGGAGTGACCCTTGTCGAACGGCCTGATCCAACTCCTGGACCCCGAGGCAGTCGTCCTCGGCTCCGACGCCTCGACCAATGAGGAGATCATCCGCATCCTGGCCGCCAGGCTGGAGGCGTTGGGCTACGTCAAGAGCAGCTACGCCGACGCCGTCGTGCGGCGTGAGATGACGATCCCGACAGGTCTGCCGCTGGAGCGCGTCGACAATGTCGCGGTTCCGCATACCGACCCCGAACATGTGCTGAAGCCGGGTGTCGCGATGGGCACGCTCAAGCAGCCCGTCACCTTCGCCAATATGGAAGATCCCGACGAGAAGCTGCCGGTGGGCCTCGTCTTCCTGCTTGCCATCAATGACAAGGACAAGCAGATTGACACGCTGCAGACCGTCATGGCCACCATTCAGAATCCCGCGGCGCTGGATGGTTTGAGGACGGCCAGGACCTTCGACGACGTCCGCGCCATTCTCGGCTGACAAGGAAAGAACATGTCCAGACAGAAAACCATTCTTTTTGCCTGCGGCACGGGCGTCGCGACCTCGACGGCGGTTAATGCAGCGGTGACCGAAGCGATGAAGAAGCGCGGCCTCACCTTTCATGCGCAGCAGGCCAAGGCAACGGAAGTGCCGGGGCTCGCCGACGACGTCGATTTCATCGTCGCCACCACACCGATCTCGGCCTCCGTGAAAAAGCCGGTGATCAAGGGGCTCCCCTTCCTCACCGGCATCGGCAAGGACAAGGCGCTGGACGAGATCGAGGCGGAACTGCGCAAATAGAGCAATTCCAGGAAAAGTGTGAGCGGTTTTCCTTCCGGAAATGCGTCAAAACAGAGATAGAGCCGGTTCAGCCCGACAGGGCTGGTGAAGCGATCTTCGCTCCGTAGAGCATATCATCCTGCAGCCGGCGCAGGGCGTAGAGCCTCGTCGTCCGGTCCGGCGCGGCATTGTCCTCGGTCAACAACTCGCCCTTCTTCACCGGCTTCAGCACCTTGCCGCCTTCGAGCAAGCCGACCGGCACGGCGCGGCTTGCCCGGGCATCGCCAACGGTCATGGTCCAGGAGCGGTAGCAGGTCTCGCCGATGGCATCGAAGGTTTCCCCGGCGGCAAGGTCGCGCTTGGCGACCGCGCAGACCTCCGCCACCGGCCTCGGCAGGGGCACCATGTCGGGCTTGCCATAGAGCATGATGCGGGCGGCGGTCAGCGGAACCTCCAGAGAAGTCAGGTGATAGGGGCGGAACAGGCCGTAATAGGGGCCCTTGCCGACATGGAGATCATCCATGCGCTCGACGACGCGCGGATGCATCGCCTCGACGATGACGAAGACGCCGGGCGCCACCCCCTTGCCGATCGTGTAGTCTACGACTCCTTTCCGGGAGAGGAGGCCGCCATCGGCTTTCGGGATCAGCACCTTGGCCAGTTGATCGCGATCGGCCCTGGGGCCGTGCATGCCCGGAACATCCGGGACCAGGCCGGTGGCATTGGCGATGGCGCACATCTCGACCATGGTCTTCGAGCCGTCGACAAACTCGACCAGCATGCGCGGATTCATGTTGCGGTGCTCCGCCTCCTCCCGGTAGTCGTCCGGAACGGCGTCATGGTTGAGCGGATTGTTCTTGCCCTTGCCGGCCGCGACGATGCTTAACCCGAGCGCCGAGGCGAATTCGATCAGTTCCATGCAGCTTGACGGCTCGTCGCCCGCGCCGACCGAGTAGACTACACCTAGCCGGTCGGCCTGCTGCTTCAAGTAACAGCCGATTGTCACGTCGGCCTCGACATTCATCATCACCAGATGCTTGCCATGTTCCATGGCCATCAGATCGAAATCGGCCGCGACGCCCGGTTTGCCGGTGGCGTCTACGACGACGTCGATCAGCGGATTGGTGACCAGCATCTCGTTCGAGGTGATGGCGATCCTGCCGCCCTCAATCGCCCGGGTGACCTTGGAGGCGGTTCCGGCTTCGGCAGCCATCGCCTCGTCGCCATAGGCGATGCGGATCGCTTCGCGGGCGGTATGCGGGCGCCGTGTAGAGATGGCCGCGATCGATATGCCCGGCATCAGCATGCCCTGCGTCACCAGATCGGTGCCCATCTCGCCGGAGCCGATGACACCGACGCGCACCGGCCTGCGCTCGGCGGCGCGCCGGGCAAGATCACGGGCAAGTCCCGTCAAGGCGACGTTGGTCATGCAGGAAGATCCACCGCTTTTTGATCCGGCTCGCAATACATGGAACGATCCACGTTTGCCAATCAAACCAGCCCGGCATGGCGATTTCTTGCGTATGCTTTGCAAAGCTGGAGCAGATTTCCGAGTGTTTGTATCTAGCGGCTGCACGATTCGCCATTTGGTTCAGGCCATTAACCATTGCGGCCTGCTTTGAACCGAAGGATTCCCGGCTGCAGCGCTCCCGGTTTCTGTGCCATTTTTGCTACAGGCTTTGGCCCTAATGCCCGGAATCGCACTTTTAAGGGGTGTCCAAGCCGATATGCACTCACATCCTGGAAAAATCTGATAGATACTGGCCGCAAGCTCCGGTGGCAGGCTTGGGCAAATAAGCGCCAATAAAAATAAAATGGCGCGGGGATAGTCACGGGGTAGAAATGACCAGGACGGGTAAAGTGACCGTCGGCTGGCGGTTTGCGCTTGCCATTACGGTGTCGATGCTGGCTTGCGGTAACGCCAGCGCACTCACACTCAAAGAAGCCGTTGCCGTCGCAGTGGAATCCAATCCGGAGATTGGCCAGGCGATCGAAAACCGCGAAGCGATCGAATTCGAACTGCGCCAGGCGAAAGGCCTTTATCTTCCGAGCGTCGATCTGGAAGCCTCGACCGGCGTTCGCCGCCTGGACAACGATACAAGGCGCGCGCTCGACGAGGATCACAAAGCCCTCTATCCGAACGAGGCCGATCTCACCGTCTCGCAGACGCTTTACGACAGCGGCGCGCGGCGAGCGGAACTGAACCGCCAGGCCTCGCGGGTCGATGGCGCCTCCTTCCGGGTTCTGGAACGGTCCGAGTTCATCGGCCTCGCGGTCGTCCAGGACTATCTGGAATACATGCTGCAGGCTTCCATCGTGGCCGAGGCCAAGAAAAACCTTGGCTTTCATCAGTCCATTCTCAGCGACATCAAGCAAGGCATCGCGGGCGGCGCGCTCAACGACGCCGACCGGCAGCAGGCCGAGGAACGCCTTTTTGCCGCCAAGGCGCGGATGCAGGAGGCAACCGAAGAACTCGAGGCAGCCAAGATCCGCTTCTTCAAGAATGTCGGCAAGCCGCTGACCAGCCCATCACGGCCGGCCGATGTCTCGGCCGCCCTGCCGCGGTCGCTGGACGATGCGATTGGGCTTGCCAGGCAGAACAATCCGCGTGTCCACATGGCCAACAGCGACATCGACGCCGCGGCCTCGCTGGTCGATGCGGCGCGGGCGAAATACGGCCCGACGATCACCGCCGAGGGTGTTGCCCGCGGCGGGTACGACATAGACGGCGACAATGGCGACACCAGCGACCTGCAGGCTCGGGTGGTGCTGCGCTGGAACCTGTACCGCGGCGGCATCGACAAGGCCAACGAGCAGGAACAGATCCGCCGCACCAGCGAGCAGCGTCTTGCGCTGCACCAGGTGCTGCGCGAGATCGAGGAAGCCGTTCGCACCTCCTGGGACCGCCGCTTCCGCCAGGCGGATCTCGCAAAGACGCTGCGGCAGCAGGCAGCCACCAATGAAAAGCTCGTCGCGTCCTATCGCGAGCAGTTCAAGGTCGGACAGCGCTCGCTTCTCGATGTGCTCGATGCCCAGAACACGCGCTTCAACACCGCGACACTGGCCGACACGTCGTCCTACGCGTCGCTGTTCGCGGAATACCGGCTGCTGGCCGCGACCGGGGAATTGCTGAAGACGCTCAACATCCAGCCGGCCAAGGAGTCCGCGGCCTACGCTCGTGAGGAATTCGGTGTGCCGGCCACGGCCGATACCGAGACCTATGCGCGCACGCCGTCGGAGCAGAAGAACGATCTGCCGTTCGACATCCTCGCGCCGGTCAGGAAAAAGTAGCCGATGTAAGCATCGATCTCTGTTCCTTCGGGGCGGATCGTGAACCAGCAACCTCATATCTTGTCGCCCAAGGAGGCTTTCAAAGCCTGCTTCTGCGCTGTTGCGGCCTATCTCGGCAGGCCGAGCGCGGAAACGGTGCTGTTTGCCGGCGTGCCGATTTCGGAGACGCGCATCGAGCCGGATGAAGTCCGCCACCTGGCCGAGCGCATCGGGCTGGAGGTCCAGGATTTCAGCCATCGCGATTTCCTGCGCGGCCGCTTCGATCTCCCGGCCATCGTCTTCCGCGTCAGCCAATTGCCGATCGCTCTCCTGGCGGAAATGGAGGGCGGGCAATATCTGACGGCGCCCCAGGAAAACGGTCGCACCACGATCGACAGGGCGGAACTCGCCGAGAATTACATCAGCGGCGGCACGTCCTTTTCGATCACCTATGCCAACACCGCGGAAGAGATGACCGTCGGCACAGCCGCGCGGATCGAGAGGCGCCACTGGCTGACCGGCACCATGGGGGCGTTCTGGCGCACCTACTCCAAGGTGGTGCTGTCGGCGGTCTTCATCAATCTTTTGGCGATCGCCTCGCCGATCTTCACCATGAATGTCTATGACCGCATCCTGCCGAACAAGGCGATCTCCACGCTTTGGGTGCTGGCGCTCGGCATCGGCGCGGCCATCCTGTTCGACCTGCTGCTCAAGACGGCCAGGGCGTCGCTGATCGACTATGCCGGACGCAAGGCGGATCTGCGGATATCCTATCTGCTGTTCGAAAAGGTGCTGAATTCCTCGCTTTCCGCCCGGCCCGGATCGACCGGTGAATATGCAAACCGTGTCACGCAATACGAGTTCGTGCGCGAGTTCTTCACCTCGAACACCATCAGCGTCTTCATCGACACGATGTTCGTGTTCGTCTTCCTGGCTGTGATCTACGCCATCGGCGGCTGGCTGGTGATCATACCGGCGCTGGCCTTCGTCATATCCGTCATCGTCGGGCTGGTAACGCAGCGGCGGATCGGCAAGCGGGTCGCGGCCTCGATGAACGAGGCATCGCAGCGCCAGGCCCTGCTGGTGGAATCCATTTCCACGCTGGAGACGATCAAATCGCTGCGCGCCGAGGCCTACCTGCTGCGCAAATGGGGCGAGCACTCGAAGAACGCCGCCAACACCTCGGAGAAGATCAAGGAGCTCTCGGCGGCGGCGGGCAACATCACCGGCGCCATCCAGCAATTCGTGACGGTCGCCCTGGTTGTGGCCGGCGCCTATGCCTTCTCCGAAGGACAGGTCTCGACGGGCGCCATCATCGGCACCGTGATGCTGGCCGGCCGCGCAGTGGCGCCGCTCGGCCAGATCGCGATCACGCTTGCGCGTTTCCGGCAGGCCATGCTGTCGCTCAGGATCATCAACACGATCATGTCGCAGCCGGAGGACCGCCCCGACACGGTCGGTTTCGTCAACCGGCCGATCCGCAGCGGCGCGCTCGTCTTCAGGAATGTGGGTTTCGCCTATCCCGGCACGGAAAACGAGGTTCTGAGCGGGCTGAATATCGCGGTCAAGCCTGGCGAGCGGGTGGGCATCATCGGCCGCATCGGTTCCGGCAAGACCACGATGGGCCGGCTGATCGGCCGGCTTTTCCTGCCCACGTCGGGGGAGTTGCTTCTCGACGGCATCGACATCCGCCAATACCACCCGTCGGAGGTGCGCGCCGCGGTCGGCATCGTCGCGCAGGCCGGCGACCTGTTTTCGGGAACCATCAAGGAGAACCTCGTGATGGCGGCACCGGAAGCGACCGACGAGGAGATCATCGACGCGACGAAGGCCGCGGGCGTCGACGACTTCGTCTCGCGGCATCCGCGCGGCTACGATATGAATGTCGGCGAGCGCGGCACCAATCTCTCGGGCGGGCAAAGGCAGTCGGTGGCAATCGCCCGGCTGCTCTTGACGAAGCCGAAGATCGTCTTCCTCGACGAGCCGTCGGGTTCGATGGACCTCGCCTCGGAACGGCAGTTGATCAAGCAGCTCAAGGTGGCGTTCGACAGCAACACGACGCTGATCGTATCGACCCATCGCTACAGCATGCTGGAGCTTGCCGACCGCCTCATCGTCATCGAGCAAGGCCGCGTCGTCGCCGACGGGCCAAAGGAACAAGTCATTCAGGCACTGCAGAAAGGCAGTGCCTGACCGGAACACAGACATGCTTGCAAGGGAAGACCGGCCACCTCTCTTCGCCTCGGCGTCCGTCTACATCGTCGGCGCCCTGTTCGTGTGCTTCACGGGCTGGGCGTCATTTGCCGAGGTGGACGAGATCGCGCGCGGCGATGGCAAGGTGATACCCGCCTCGAAGACGCAGGTCATCCAGGCCAGCGAACCCGGCGTCGTTCAGGAGATCGCCGTCCAGATCGGCCAGACCGTCAAAAAGAACGACCTCATCATCCGTCTCGACAACTCGGGCAACACGTCGAGCCTGGGCGAGGAGAAAGCCAAGGCGCGAGCGCTGCAGGCACGCATCGCGCGGCTGCAGTTCGAGCAGAGCGGCAATGTAGAAGGGGCCTTCCCCTGCCCCGCGGAAATCCAGACGATCGCGCCGGAAATCTGCGACAACGAGCAAAAGTTGCTCGTCGCGCGCCGCGACAATTTCGAGGTCAAGCTGTCGGTTCTCAAATCGCGCCTCGACCAGCGCGAGAAGGAGCTGGACGAGGCCACCGCCAATTCCGACCGCCTGGCCAAGAGCCTGGCCGTGACCGACCAGGAAGCGGCGCTTGTGGAACCCATGGTCAAGAAGGGCCTGATGGCCAGGACCGAGCAGATCCGCGTCGAGCGCGAGCAGACCGACCTGCACGGACAGCTGGCGCTCGCCGGAGAGACCATCAAGAAGACCCAGGCGGCAATCACCGAGGCTCAGCTTCAGGTGAACGAGCTCGGCCTGCAATTGCAGCAGGAGGCGCTGAGCGACCTGACGCAGGCGCTGGCCGACCTTTCCGTCGTGGACGAGACCATCCGCGGCGCCACCGACAAGGTCGCGCGCACCGATATACGCTCGCCGGTCGACGGCATCGTCAACACGCTCGACGTCAACACGCTCGGCGCCTTCGTGCAGCCGGGCGCGGTCGTGGCCGGCATCGTGCCGACATCCGAGACGCTGCTGGTCGAGGCTCGGGTTTCGCCGCGCGACGTCGCCTTCATCCAGCCGAACCAGGAGGCGCTGATCAAGGTCACGGCCTATGATTTCTCGATCTTCGGCGGCATCGAGGGCAAGGTCTCCAACATCACCGCCGACAGTCTCGTCGACCAGAAGACCGGCGAGCCCTATTATCAGGTGCGCGTCGCCACCGAGAAGTCGACGCTGACAAGGAACGGCAAGACCTATTCGATCATCCCTGGCATGATCTGCTCGGTCGACATCAAGACCGGGCGCAAGACGATCCTCAACTATCTCTTGAAGCCGATCAACAAGGCGCGTCAGGAGGCGATGAGTGAACGGTAGCGCCATCCGCCCGGATACTCCGCGCGAACGGCTGCTGCCGGCGCTCGCGGCCGAGGATTTCGGCCCGGAATTCCGCGTCGTGGCGCGCGGCGGCGTGCGTCGCGGCATCCGGCTCGAGCGCGCCTTCTGGGCGTCGCTGAAGCACATGGCGGAAAGCCGCAAATGCACGATCGGCATGCTGGTCGAGGAGATCGCGGAGCATCATCCCGACCAGGGCAACCTCACCTCGGCGATCCGGGTCGCCTGCATGCGCGGCCTCGCCGAGGAAAGCATGGAATTGCGCAAGCTCGCCTCGATCCGCACGATCAACGCGATCCTGGTCGCCTGCCCCTCGCCCGCCTTCGCGTTGTCTTCGTCGAAAAAGATCCTGGCCTTCAACACGCCGTTCCAGCAACTGGTCAGGCGACAGTTGCCGAGCGCGCCCGGAGAGGATGGGCGGCAGGATTTGAAGCTGGCGCTCGATCTCAACGTCACCGACATCTTCGCCAGGCTCGACGCCAATGGCGAAACGCCGGTCACCAGCGGCTTCGTCATCGGCGCCGGCGAGCGGCGCTATCGTGGCCAGCTCAGCGCCGTGCGCGCGCCTGTCGCCGAGCCGGAACTTCTGATGGCCTTCGTCTTCAATGGCTGAGCATTTTTGCAGCCAAGCGCAGTCGTTTGGCCCCGCACAAATGCAGCGAAAACAAAGAAAGAGCGGCTCCGCTTTCCGAGAAACGGTGAACCGCTCCAGCCTACTTGCTCAGATTTTGAAGCGACAGATGCTTCCGGCACCCCTTCGCCGGGCGCCACCGTTGTAAGGCCGCCAGCGATGTCGGCAACCTGCGCGCCGGACTTCGAGCCGTGGATCCAGGCGCGATCCGTGCTGAAGGAGTAAAGCGGAACATAGTCGGGCAGCTGGGTATCGACCAAGACGAGGTTGCTGAGACTATCGAGGATGAAGTTGCCGCTTCCCGTGCTCACCGACACAACGGCGTGGAAGAACTTGCGACGTCGATCCTGCAGCACGACGAGCGACATGCTTTGCGCGGGAATCCCGGCGCGCAACAACGCCGCCATCTTCAGTATGGCGTAATCCTCGCAATCGCCGGCGCGGTGTTCGAGGACTTCCGAAGGTGTGGCCCAATGGTCGAGCTCGCCGTAGACGGCCATGTCCGACTTGTAGGTGATCAAGCGGTTGATGCTGCTGTTGATGAAAGACAGCTTCTCGCGGAAGCCCTTCTTGCTCGCGATGTCGACGATCTCGCCGAAGACTGCGTTCTTGCGATCGCAGGCGCTGCCTGCCGTGCAAGCGACGATCGCCTTGTAAACCGGGGCCCAGTGCGCCGAGACCGGGAAATTGTGCATTGACAAGGCGACGGAGCCGAAAACGCCGGGAATGATCGCGGCGGTCTGGATCGGATCGATGCCGGGATCGACCTTGGCGGCGGAAAGCGCTTCAACCTCGGCCGCCGGCGCGTGGCCAGCCGAAATGTCCGCGATGCGGTATGCGGCGGCTGGCTGCCAGGGCTGCGGCCGGCCCAGCGAAACGCCGCCGAGGCTCGCCGGCGCAACCACCTTTTGCAGGGCCGGTTCCAGGCCCGAATTCGCGCTGGCGGATGATGGATTTGCGAAGCCGGCAAGGCCGACAGCCAGCAAGAAAACCTTGATCCCCGTCATTCCCGGGGCTGCTTTTTGTATTTTCATAACGCCCACCTTTGACTGTGGACGCTACCAATCTTGTCTCAAATTATCGGAAAGGAAGGTGGGTAAGTTTCGGCGAATCACGATATTCTATTTTTCGTCAAATTTTATTCACATTTATACTTTCATTTACCAAACCGAGAGCGCGCGCCGCAGCCGATCCCGAATTCCCTAGGCGTAAGCATAACAGGGTATATCATCGCAATTTACCAAGTGTAAAAAATGCGATTCTCTACATATTTGGATATATGAAATGAATGGAAGGTCTGTTGCAAAGTCCGGGCCTCACATGTCTCTTTCCGGGAAATGCCGGAGGGGCTTGAGCTATGACGACCAATATCGAATTCGACACCGTTTCAAATTCCTGGGACGAGCACACCAGCGCCGCTGAAAATCATAACTCGACAGGTGTCCAGGTGGCGCAGGCGACCACCGGCCACGCGGCGAGCGAGCCCGTGCCTGTCGATGTCGGCAGCGGCGCGCCGGCGCAAGGCGCGGCCAATGCGCCTGCCGCAAACCAGCCGGCAGCCGATGCGAATGCTCCCGCCTCCAACGCTCCGGCTTCCAATGCCGCCCAAGGAAACGCACCTGCCGCAAACGCGCCGGCGGCGAACGCCGCGGCCGCGAACGTCCCGCATGAATATCATGCCGACGCCGGCAATGTCGTGAAGCTTCCGGCCAATGTCTCGATCGACAACATCAAGGTCGACGGGCACAATCTGGTGCTGGTGCAGCCCGACGGATCCGAGATCGTCATAAAGGACGGCGCGCTCAACGTGCCGACCTTCATCCTGGGCGATGTCGAGGTGCCGCGCGTGGCCCTGATCGCCGCCCTGGAATCGAGCCATATCAATGTCGCCTTCGGCGCCGACGGCTCGATCTCGGCCGGCGGCAACGGCTCGCCGAGCAGCGCGGGCGGCAATTTCGAACATCCCGCAGGCGATATCGGCAATGGCTTCGGCCTGACCGCGCTGCTGCCGCCGACGGACCTGGCGTTCGGCCAGCCGGAACATCGCGAGCTGTTTCCGGGGTTGCTGCCCGATTCCACGCCGACGATCGGGGTGATCGGAGCAGCGAGCGTCAACGAAGCCGGCCTGCCAGCCCGTAACGGTGAACCGACCGGCTCTGATTCCGCTTCCAATTCCGAGACCACCTCCGGCAGCATTGCCTTCACATCGCCGGATGGCGTGTCGCAGGTCACGCTCGGCGGCCACGTGCTGACGACCGCACCGCAGACGTTCACTGACGCCACGGGCTCGCTGACGGCAAGCTATTCCTTCAATGCGGCCACCGGCACCGGCACGATCAGCTACAGCTATACGCTGCTCGACAACACCTCGGGCGACAATACGAGTGTAAGCTTCGGGGTCGGGGTGACGGACTCCGATGGCGACGCCGCGCCTCCCGGAACGCTGGTCATCAACATCATCGACGATGCGCCGACCGCAGTGGCCGACACGGATGTGGTACCTTCGGGTTCACACGCCGAAATCGACGGCAACGTCATCACCGGCGCAGGCAGCGATGGCAATGCAGCTGGCGCTGACGTCAGGGGCGCGGACGACGTGACGGTGGTGGGTGTCGCGGTTGGCGATACCAATGCGTCGCTGGACAACACCGCAACGCTCGGCACGGTCATCCAGGGCCTCTACGGCAAGCTGACGCTCAATGCCGACGGCACCTATTCCTACACCCGCGACGCGGGCTCGCAGGGCGGCCATGACGACGTCTTCACCTACACCATCAAGGACGGCGACGGCGACCTGTCGCACACCACGCTGACCATCTCGATCGGCGATTCCACGCCCACCATTGGTGACCTTACACCGCAGGGCAGTGGCGGTGACACCACTGTATATGAGAAGGGCCTGCCGGCCAGTTCCGGCTCGGAAGGCTCGGGCGAGGCGCAGAACCCTGCCCCCAACAGCGATCAGTCCGAGATCAACACCGGCACCTTCACCATCTCTTCGCCAGACGGCATTGGCTCGATCACCGTCAACGGTCAGGTCATCACGGCGGCAGCGCTCCTCAACAGCGGCACCACGCCCATCGGCATCACCACGCCGCTCGGCAACACGCTCACCATCACCGGCTACAACGCCGTCAACGGACAGGTGAGCTATACTTATACGCTTCTCGATAACGAGAACCACCCGAATGCCGGCACCGATTCCATCTTCGACAACATGACAGTGACGGTTACCGACACCGACGGCGATGTCTCGGCGCCCGGCACGCTCTCGGTCCAGATCGTCGACGACGTGCCGACGGCGGTTGCGCCGGATTACGCAGTGCTGGCGAACGGAGCGGGGCATTCGGCGCAATTCGCGTTGGATGCAGACCAGACCGTGTTGAACAACTACGGGGCGGACGGCGCCGGTACGGTGCGATTCGCGGCGTCTCTCGATGGTGCGGACAGCGGCCTGACTTCAGGCGGCGCGCACATCATCTACGACGTGTCCGACGATGGTCATACGCTGTTTGGAAATGCCAACGGCGCGACGGTGTTCACGGTCACGCTCGACCCCCAGAGCGCCAACTATAGCGTTGACATGGATGGAATAGTCGACAGCCTGACGCAGGTGACCTTCTCCAACGGGGCCTACGATTTCGACGGCGGCAACGGCGCGTGGGCGGGCTTCGTGCCGACCGGCCAGAAAAACTCTGGTACCCCGGTCAACGATGACTCGAAGGATGTACTCTTCACGCCTTTCGGCACCGGCACGACCATCAACGGCAACGCGAACTCCTTCGGTATCGGCGGTGGAGCCGGCGGACAGAACATCGGCGCGCTCGAAGGCATCCGGGTCGACTTCGTCCAGGATTTGACCGGCAACCCGATGGGAGCCGGCGGCTATGGCGACCCGACAAACCGCGATCACGTGTTCGACAGTCACTATACTGCCAACGGCGCCACCTTCACCTTTGGCGATGGCAATACCAACACAGTGCTGCAAATCACGGCCAAGGACGACAACGCCACGACAGGCACCGACGGCAACAACACGGTTGGGGATGGCGCGCTCGATTCGGTCACGTCGATCACAATCATGTATGACGGTGAGACACAGATCGTCAATTTCACCGATATCGGCACCGCCGCGACGACATATACCGTCGGCAATCCTGGCGGGCTGACGGACAGAACCTACACGGTTCAGTTCGTCGATGTGGATCCCACTGCTGCAGTTCATTATGCCGCTCAGATAACAGGCATACTGGACACGAATGTTTCCGTCGCAACATTCACGGCCGACGGTTACAACAGCCTGGAACTGCTGAACAAAAGCGGCGACGACTTCGCCATCACCGGATTTGGCGCTGCCGTTCAGAGCACCAACCCGGTCAACTTCAACCTGCCGATCCAGATCGTGGACGCGGACGGTGACCTGGCGACAAGTCTGATCGGCGTGACCTTGAGCGGGAACACGATTGCGGATCACTCGGCGGACGTCGGCGCCACGCACACCTACGCGTCGACGGCGGCGGCACCCGACATCATCGGGTCCGCTTTCGATGACACCATAACCGGCAACGATGTCGGCAACATGCTGTATGGCGGCGCCGGAGCCGACAATCTGAGCGGAGCAGGTGGCAACGACACCCTCGTCGGCGGTGCCGGCAACGATACGCTGAATGGCGGGTCCGGCAACGACCTTCTCGTCGGCGGTTCGGGCCAAGACACGCTGACGGGTGGCGCGGGCGCCGACACATTCAGGCTCGACCACCTCGACATCAAGGACCTCATCACCGACTACAACGGCGCCGAAGGCGACAAGATCGACCTCTCGTCACTGTTCGAGACGGCGGCCGGAGGCAATATCGCCGACTATGTGCACTATGACGCCGGCACGAAAACGCTGAGCGTCGACACCAACGGCACGACCGGTGGCGCCAATTTCGTGGATGTGGCGCAACTGACGAACGCACCTGCCGCGGGCACGATCAACATCCTCTACGACGACTCGAACCACGTGCAGCACACGGCAACGATTTAGCACTTATGTGTGGCGGCTTAGCACTTATGCACAACCACACTCCCATGCTACACATTAGCAACGCATGAATCCGCAATTCGAAGAGGGGCTTACATGAGACATTTCGCAAGATTGCTGGCTTCGGCCGCGGCGCTGTTTTTGGCCGGGTCGACGGGCTTCGCCGCCGATATCATCGGCGAGCCGGCGGTGAATTATTGCCGCACCGTCGGCACCTCGGACCTGGTGCTGACCGACAACATGGTCGAGCTCAAGGACCATGTCGTGAAGCTGATGGACGAGTCGGTCGCCGTCGCCAACAGCCCGGAATGGATCAACTCGTCGCGTCCCGCCTTCGTCTGGGCGTCGGAAGCCAAGGTCGCCTGCGGCATGGCCTATGGCTACCTCAAGACGAACTACAAGGACGAAGACACGCTCAACAAATGCGAGTGCTTCCACGACCGCATGGTCGAGTACATGCATTGAGCTGACGGGCGTGCGCCGCGCCGACCGTCTGCAATGATGACGATGCAAGCCCGGGCGGACGCCCACGCGACCACGCGGCCGGCCGCCGCGCATGCCGGCAGGACGCCGCCAACTGATCTGCGACGCGAGCGTTGGCGAGCCTTGGCGCTCGCCATTGTGGTTGCCGCGGCCACGTCTGGCTGCCAGTCCAAGAGCGGCGCGTCGGACGTGCTCGATCCGTCGGCGATCGCGCCGGCCGGCCAGGCGGCCGCTGCCGCGGCGCAGCAGGCAAGCAGCGCGACCCCTGGCAACCCGGTCCCCGCGGCACAGGGCGCCGGAACCGCGACCAGCGCGACGTCCAGCGGCCCGACCTCGGCCCTGGCAGCGAAGGCCAACCTGACGCTCGGCACGGGCCCGACCAAGGTGACCATGCTGCTGCCGCTTTCGGCGCCCGGAAGCACGGGCGAGAACGGCCGAAAGATGTATGACGGCGCGCGGCTCGCAATGGCCGATCTCGGCGACAAGCTGCTGACGCTGACGATCCAGGATACGCGCGGCGACAGCGGCTACGCCAAGGACCTCGCGGTGAAGGCGATCACCTCGGGCACGGCCAAGGTGGTCGTCGGCCCGTCCGAGCTTGCGGCCGCGCAGCACCTTGCCAAGCTCTCCGGCTCCAAGCGGCCGCCGGTGCTGGCGCTGGCCGACAATTTCGCCGGCGGCCCCGGCGTCTATTCCGTGCGGCTCAGCGAAGCGGATAGCGCCGCGGCCGGCGCGGCGGCAATCGCCGGCAAGGGCGCAAGGAAATTCGTGCTGATGGTGGCCGCGGGCGCGGATTCAAGCGCCGTCGAATCCCGGGTCGCCAACGCGCTCAGCATCTATGGCGCCACGCTTGCGGTGACGCTGCCCTATTCACCGACCGACGGCGGCGCGAAGGTGGTGTCCGACATGGGCTCGCTGGTCGAGGCGCCGGATGCTGTGGTCGTCGCCTGCGGCGACGGCAGCCCGGCCGCGGTGCTTGCGGCGCTGAAGGCGAAGGGCATTCCGGGCAAGACGGTGACGCTGATCGGCACCGACCGCTGGCTCGAGCGGCCAGTGGATCCGCTCTATGAGGGCGCCTATATCGCGACGCTCGACCAGAGCGAGACCGGCCCGATCGCCGACCGCTTCAAGGCGACCTACAACTACCAGCCGGACGTCAACGTGGCCTATGCCTATGACATGGTGGCGCTGAGCGCGGGCATAGCGAGCTCCGCCGGCCCCGACGGCTTCAACAAGCAGGTGCTGGAGAACACAACCGGCTTCCGCGGCTCGACCGGCCTGTTCCGCTTCCGCAGCGACGGCTCGAGCCAAAGGTCAATGCCGTTCTTCAAGGTGGCTAAGGGGCAGCTGAAGCTGGTGGAGAAGTCGACGTCGGGGTTTTGAACCGCTGGGGTGGGTTTGATGGATTCTCTCAAGAAGCTGCTCATTCTGGCGATTGTCGGCGCGGCGGGCGCTGGCGCCTTCGCACTCATCGAACGCCTGATGTTCGAGGCGCCAAGGCCAGCCTTGTCCGGGGAACCGCCGGCTCTCATCCCGAAGAAGCCGGCGGAGCGATGGAACTGGCGATTGACGTAGCTACTAAACCAGGAGGATCGCCTATTCCTCTCGTCAAGGAGGCTATCGCAAATGGAGAGCGCTTCTGGGCGCATGCCTTCGAATATGCCTGCGCCTTAAACGATATCGAACACTGGACCACCAAGTCAGGATCCGTGAACCAACGGTCAGGTCGAATGGGTGAACCGCACCATCAACGAAAGCCACCGTCAAGCGATTTTATTACGAAGCCACGACCAGCTTGGCAGTCATCTCTCCGACTGGTTGCGGCATACAACTTCGCCCGAAGGCTCGAGACCCTCAACGACCTTACACGCTACGAGTTCATCAGCAAGAGGTGGGCTACCCAACGCTTCACGCTAAATCCGCTCCATCAAATGCCGGGACAAAAAATTAGATTCCGCACCGCGTGGGCAAGATATCGATGCCGCCTTTAGATCGGCAAACTGAAGCGGGTGGAGAAGCAGACCCGAGGCCTTAAATGGACTTACCGTTTGTCGATCACGCCTGTGGGCCGGGACAATTTCTCACCCACGACCATGCCAACGGGGACAGCCTGACTGAGGAATTTGCGCAGCGGCAGCTCAAAACGAATGTACATGCGCCACCCGAAAAGGACTGATGTGCCCACGCCAATCACAATGATGAGGTCGGGGGGAATCGGGAAGGCGGTCCACAGCACTAGAAGCAGCGTTATCGGCAGAGTGTGGATCAGATAGAGCATATAGGAGGCGTCGCCCAGAACCGTCCATGCGCCCGGCTTCGCATCGATCTGCATCGTGCCGAACACAATGATCAGCGCCGGAAAACCGTAGACCAGCACACGCTGGAAGCCGTTATCGCCTGTAAGGAATTCCATCGTGCCGCCCTGCGGCGCTATTCCGATGAATCCGGCAGCTATCATGGCCACTGCGCCAACCGGCAGGCACCACACCGCTGATTTCCATCTTGGCGCATAAGCAAGAGCGACACCAAAACCGAACTCGATGATGAGCGGGTTGCCGAGAAATTGGAACACCGGGCCCGACGATCGGAAGATAATCGCAAGGCCGAAGGTGCCAAGCACCACCAGAATCAGCCTTCGATCGGCGAGAACGATCGTCGCCGCGGCGTAGAACAGCATCTCGAAGCATAGCGTCCAGGCTGCGGGCAGCGCCGGTGGCGTCATTTGATCGGTGGCCGGCCAAAGCAACAGCGTCGCCATGGCGTCGCGCCAACCGAAACCGGCCTCGTAGGAAACGATCGCGTAAGGGATGCTGACCAGCAGGTACGGGGGAACAATGCGCCGAAACCTTCGCCAGGCGAAGGATTTCCAGGTCAGACCAGGCGCAGTCCTGGCAATAATCACTCCCGATATCACGAAGAAGATATCCACGCCTGCGCGACCGACCACCTGAAAATCATGCGGCAGCAGGCCATTGGAGCCGGTTGCTTCAACGGCGGTCTGAGCCGCATGGACATATACAACCATGAGAGCAGCGACGAAGCGAAGTATTTGCAAAGACCAGATCACATCGAAACTCACATCGCTTGAATCATTGGCCCTTGATCGGGCTCGCGCCGCAATGCAAAGTGATGGGTCGGTTGCCGATATTGTCGGGATTACCGGCCTGTCTGCCCTCGTAGGCGCCAATGATCCTCGTGGCAACGATGGAGACCAGTCCAACCATCGAGCCGGCAAGCACATCGATGAGGTGATGCCCCCCCTCGGGAAGTGTGGCGATAATCATTACCCCGTTCAGGCAAGCCAAGGACCAAAACAGTCGGCGATAGTCGCGAAGCGCATAGACGATTATAATGCCAAGCGCCGTGTGATAGGACGGGAAGGTGACCAGGCCGCTGCTGTTGGTCATGATCAGATCGAACGGTTCACCCGATCTGAGAGCCATGAGAGTCTTGTAATGCCACATGCCCGCATGACCGGTGAAGTGGCTGAACTGATCTGCACTTGGCTTGAAGTAGGCATAGGCGCCCTCTGCCGGAACAAAAGCCATTATCCCGCCCGCCAAAATGGATGACATGGCCAACAGCGTTATGAACTCCAGCAACCTATCGTTTCTGCTTTTGACGATGTTCAGCAAGAACACAAACGGAACTTGTGGTCCCAGAAAATGGTAAGCAATGCTTAGCGCCGGGGCTATGAGTTTGTGGTTGGTAACAGCAAGGAACCAAAGCCAGTCAAATCCAAGCCGGCTGTCGATGTAGGCAAGCTCCGCGTCTTCAAGCGGGCGGGCGGTGGCACTTGCCACATGCATTAGAATAGTCGACCCGATGAGCAGCGGAACGAAGGCGGCTCCGGCAAGCGCCAAGCTCCCCAAGGAGTCAGAAGCCTTGCGAACGACCAGGCCCATTTGGGACTGGTCGCCCCGAACGCGCCACGAAACCAGCCAGGAAATTAATCCGGCGATGCAAATACATAGGCCGACCCCTACGATGTCCCGCCAGTTGGTCGGCGAAAACCGGACTTGGGAGCGCGAAAGCCAAATCAGATCAATCAGTCCGAGAAGGGCCGACGTGCACAATGTCGCGCAAAGATAGTTTCTTGTCCGCATTGGTCTATCCTAACGCGGGTCTGATGCTGGCAACCCAATGCTCGAAGGACGTGGCATGAGCATTGGGACGCGCCGCGCGTATTCCTGATACTCCGGAAAAGCCGTCCGCAAGACCCTTTCCTCATTGACTACCCGTCGATATTGGAACGCAAGAACGATCAGACCCACTGCCACCGTCGGCCATCTCGGATTGCGAAGAATGATGCCTAGCAGGACAATCGCTTCGCAAGCATAAAGGGGGTGGCGCACGATCTGGTACGGCCCTGCCGTAACAAGCCGCCTAGCCTGGGCAAGGATGCTGAACGATCGACCGAGCCACCAGAGGCACCAAATACACAGGGCGAAGCCAAAAACCGTCGTGATATTCGCCATCAACTCTAGCTGCGGGACCACGTTCACGTGGGGAACGGCGGTCAAGGCCACGGCCGCAAAGCATCCTATCAGCGCCGAGATGCGAGGTTCGAGGCCTCGCGCTGTCTCCACAGGGGGCAGTCGTGTCACGGTTGTCGCCACCACGAGCGCCATGAAGCCAAGCGAAGCAATGCTCGCTCCGATGTCGATGAACCATGACGTCGTCCATTCCGCTTTGCTGATGTCCGCAACTGTTGTTGCCGCTTTCAAGGCTGCGCAGACCGTGAAGTAAAGCGTCATAGTCGCGCGGCCGATGAAGTCACGCATCGCTGGTGGTGGAAGCTTCATCAGTCTTTCCCTTCGGGACAAATGGATAGGCGAGTTGTTCGATGTAGTTTGACGGAATGGGGTCGTCGATCCCATAGCGCTCAGGCACGGCGTTGCCTGGGAGGTGCATGGTTCCAAAGATGACGTCGATGAATGAGAGCTGGCCCGCAAAATTCTTGTCGTAAGCTGCCCGCTCATTTGCATGATGCCAATGATGAAACTGTGGTGAGGCGATCAGCCACCGAAGCGGGCCGATGTTTAGTCTCACATTCGCATGCAGCAACAAGGAGTGGGCATGGAAGATGAGTGCGAACAGGCCGATGGCTTCACTGCTATAGCCCAGCAAGTAGAGTGGGATGAAGGAAGCGCCTTTTGTCAGGATCTGGTCAACAGGATGAACACGATGACCCGCAAGCCAGTCAAGCTCCTCAATACTGTGATGGATTGCGTGGAAGTGCCATAGGAACGGGATGGCGTGAAAAGCCCGGTGGGTGAAGTAAAACCCTAAGTCTGCAACCAGGATGATCTCCGTGACCTGCAGCCAAATCGGTTGCGACGACACGGTTATTCCGACAAATTCAGGCACGAGCCGACCCATTGACGCGGTTGCCAGCGCGACGATAGCGACCAGACCGAGGGTTATCGGGGCACCGTTGAATACCGCGTAGACCAGATCGTTGAGGAAGGCCTTTCGAAGGACTTTCTGGTTTGGCCGCAAAGCAAAAAGACACTCGATCGGCATAAAGATCAGAGCCGTGATCAAAAGAGCCTTGAAATTCAAGATACCCATACGGCGCCCCCGCCGAGAAACCCCACGATCCAACCACTTCGATAGCGTCAACGCAAGCTCATGGTTTCCGAAGGGTTAACTGGCCCGGTGCCGGCGCTATGGCTGGCCGAACGCGTTCAGGCCATATGCAATCTGCACCGCAATCGAGCAAATTGCGGCTGCCGATATCGGAACGCCAAAAGGCACCACGCCCTTTCGGTCCAGATGCTGGACGTAGACGCGAAACGCGCCGGCGGGCAGCAGAAACGGGTTCTTCACCGCCACTGCGGTAATCAAAGCGAAGACCAACAGCAACAGCGAAAACACAGCCAAACTGCTGCCGCCGATCACAAAAGGCATCACAGCCATCAGCTTGACGTCGCCGGCGCCAAGCCTGCGCATTACCCAGAATGGGAACAGGGCCAGGAACAGAACCAGCCCGGCGATCGCACTCAGGCCGAAATCCCACCATGATCCCGCAACTACCGAGGCGAGTTGAAGCGATCCAAGGCCAAGACAGAGGAGGAGCAGGACGTCGCCGTTGGTGATCGTCTGCTTGTTGAAATCCATCACCGCCACCCGCACGAGCAGAGCCGCGGCCAACAGTTTCAGCAATAGCAAAGCAGCCAATATCATCTAGCGTTCGATGTTCTGCACGCTGGACGACAGAAGTTTCAGGTTGTTGGCCACCGTAGGATCGGTTGGCGCGAGCTCATAGGCTTTCAGGAAATTGGTCCGCGCGTCCTGCAACTTGCCGCGCAACAGGTGTGAGTAGCCGACATTGTTGTAATATTCTGGTGTCGCGCCGAGCAGCCGGTAAGCCCGGGCATAGGCCATATCGGCCAAATCGAAGCGCCGGATCCGGTCGCAGGACGCCGCAAGACCAAGCCAGGCGATTCCATCATTGGGCGTCAGACGCGTCGCTTTATAGAACAAGGCCCCGGCATTTCCGTAATTTTCGGAGCGGAACTGAGTTTTGGCCTCGGCAACAGCCTGGTCCGAAGCATAATATTCGACATCGCTTACTGTCTTTAGACCGTCAAAAGCATCGCCAAAGGCGGTATAGTCTCCTTTGGCAGGCTCGTTGGTGCGCACAACGCCCGTGCTGTTGCCATCAGTCGACTGGCAACCCGCAAGCAGGACCAGCAGCACACCGGCTGCGGCGGCGAGGCGCATCGGCCTTGTCATCATGTCCCCCAAAGGTGCTCTCCGATTCTATTTAGCAGACAATCATACGGAAGCTTAGAAGAAAACGCCCTTCATCCGTATGATCACCGGCAACATGACCACCATCATGACCACCGGAAAAATGCAAAGGCCAAGAGGTATCATCATCTTCACTGGAAGGGCGTTTGCACGCTCCTCCGCACTCAATATCCGCTGCGTCCTCATTTCGTCGCTGTAAACGCGCAAGGCTTCGGTGAGGCTGGTTCCGAGTTCCTCAGACTGCCGGAACAAAACCGCCAAGGCCTTCGCCTCTTCAAGACCAATCCGGTCCGCCAGTTCCCGCAACGCCTCCCGTAGCGGTTTGCCGGCCCGGAGTTGCAGGTTCATGATTGAGAGTTGGATCCCCAGCCATTTGTGAGTGCCGGCCAGTTCGCTGCCAACTCGCTCGACTGCCGCCTCCAGGCTCATGCCGGCATCGGCACATGTGATCATCATGTCCATGAAGTCCGGGAAGCCACGACGATATAACTGTTTTTGCGAGCTCTCAAAGCGATCGAGCATGATACTGGGAATGACGATGCAGCCGAGACCAATCAGGGCCGAACCGGCAAAGGCAATAAACCCGGGCAGGTGAGGCGGCGTTACGCGGACCAGGAGCGCATACGTGGCAAGAAAGCCGACACACACGCAAGCTAGCCGGGCCAAGGTGTAGACGGCCTGGGCGCTCGGCTGATGAAACCCGGCTCGAAATAGCTTTGCTTCCAGCGCGTTCGGCTCGCCCCGCTCCTTTTCCAGAGCGCGGAAATAGGCTTCGACCGGACGCTGTGCCGAGATCTTGTTGAGTTCCTGTTGCGCGCCAAGCGATCGACGATTGGTAATCCCCTCGGATAGGAGAGCGCGAGATACCATCCTTCGTGTCTGAAAAACGGGAATGATCATCAACCAAACGAATACGAAAAGCGCTGCAGCTGCCAAAAAAACAGCAACAGAAAGTGTGGCTGGTGAATTTCCGATACTCGTCAGCAATGTTTATCCTCTACTCTCAAAATTCGAAATGTACCATCCGATACATGATGAGATCACCCAACAACGCCCAAAGGCCAAAGGCCGTGAATACTGGCAATATGAGGGGGCTTTGCCAAACATCGCCGTAGTAGCTCGGCGCAATTCCCATCAGAATGCCGAACATGAGAACCGGAAACAACGAGATGATCCAAGCCGACATGCGACCCTCCGCAGAGAGCGCCCGTATCTTCAGCCGCAGTTTCCGTCTCTCGCGCAACACCGAGGCCAAATTCGAAAGGATGTCGGTCAGGTTGCCACCGGTCTTCGCCTGGATTGAAAGTGCCACCGACAGCAGATGTAAGCCTTCGAAGCCCACTCGCTCCGACAGTTTCCGCGCGGCCTGCTCGAGGCTGAGCCCGAAGGTTATTTCATCCGTAACAATGCCAAACTCGGTTCCTAATGGGTCGGCCATCTCGCGCGCCACCAGACTAATCGCGACCGTCGTCGGGTGGCCGGCGCGCAACGAACGGACAATCATGTCAAGCGCGTCTGGAAGTTGAGCCGCGAATTTCTGGATGCGCTTGTTCCTTGCCCTTCGGAGCACGAGAACAGGAAGGACGAACCCTACAAATAAAAAGACTAGTGCCGCTGACAGCGTCGAAAAAGCAAACAGAAGCGCCAACACCAAAGCAAGGCTCACACCTGCCAGCAAAAACATCGCGGCAAACGCCAATGGGTTCCCAGTCACACCTGACTGGGTGTAGAGCCGATTGAGAGCAACCGCTCCGAATATGAAGTCTCCGGACGCCGTGAGCCCACGCTCCTGCAGCAGGCTCTGCAAGCTTTGCTCGGCGGGAGCCTCGTCGCCCAAGCGTTGCAAACGCCGGTTGATTAGCCCTACTCGCGCCCGCCGGCTGGCAAACGACAGATAGAAGGACTCCGCGGCAAGAATCACCGACGCTGTCGCCAGCACGTAGATGAAATAGACAAGGGTCTGGCCGGTCGGCATCAGAGCGGAACCTGAGGATTGAAAGCGTCTTTCCCGAAGTGGTGACCCAGTGTCGCGGCTTCCTGGGCAAATCGTGGACGGACGCCCGTAGCACGGAAGTCTCCGATGATGGCGCCATCCGCGCCAACGTCTCGCCGAACAAAATGATAGATTTCCTGCAACTGAACGACGTTGCCTTCCATGCCGGTGATCTCTGATATCGAGACCACACGCCGGCCGCCATCCGAGAGGCGCTGCGTCTGCACGATGATGTCGATTGCGGAGGCGATCTGCGACCGAATGGAATCGTTTGTCATCGGCATTCCGGCCATTCCGACCATCTGTTCCATACGCGAGATCGCATCGCGCGGCGTGTTTGCATGAATGGTCGTCATCGAACCTTCGTGGCCGGTATTCATGGCCTGCAGCATGTCGAAGGCTTCCTCGCCGCGCACTTCGCCGACGATGATGCGATCCGGCCGCATGCGCAGCGCGTTCTTGACCAGCTCGCGCTGGCGGACCTCACCCTTGCCCTCGACATTGGGAGGCCGAGTTTCCAACCGACCCACATGCGGCTGCTGCAACTGCAGTTCCGCCGCATCCTCAATCGTCACTAGGCGCTCTCTCGATGGGATATAGCTCGACAGGGCATTGAGCAGCGTCGTCTTGCCGCTGCCGGTGCCGCCCGAAACCAGGATAGATCTGCGGGTTTGCACGGCTATCCGCAACATGTCGATCATGGGCTGGCGAATCGAATTGAACGCCATCAAACGTTCCAGCGAATAAGGGTTTTTCGAAAATTTGCGGATCGAGACCAGCGGGCCGTCGACTGAAATCGGCCGCACCGCGATGTTGACGCGTGAACCGTCGTCTAGGCGAGCATCGACCATCGGGGACGATTCATCGACGCGCCGACCGATATTTGATACGATCTTGTTGATGACCCGCAACAGATGAGCTTCGTCGCGAAATCGTATCGCTGTCTCTTCCAATACGCCGCGGCGCTCGATGAACACGTGCCTATGTGTGTTGATGAGAATGTCAGCGATCGAGTCATCCTTGAGAAGTGGTTCGATTGGGCCAAGCCCAAGCATCTCGTCCGCCGTGTCGCTGGTGAGCTGGTCCAGTTCGCGCGCGTTAAGCGGCACATTTCGGCCGCGCACGAATTCACGCACGATCGGCCGTATCTCATTGAGGATTTCATCCTTCGATGCGTTCTCAAGGGCGGTCAGATTGAACCTGTCTATGAGATGCCGATGCAGGTCGACTTTGAGTGTCAGGAAATCATCCGAAGCTGACTCGGCCTGGAGCGGCTGCACAACCGCCGCGCCATTGACCGTTACGGGCGCGGGCACAGATTGCGGTGCGCGCTGCTCACTCGGTCCTTTGATGAAGCGACCCAACATGTCGCCGAACCCCTGCTGTTTTCCCCACCATCGAAACTAAGCGTTAACCACGGTTGGCACAAGCGGCCTGGAGGACACACTTGATCTTTTGCTTGCGACATAGTTAAGAAACTAAGATTCGAGCAATCGTTTTATTCTTCCGTTGCTCCACATGCACGGACCAAAGTCTTAGGACCTTTGGCAACGTTCGGGCTACACCACTGCTAATCTACTTTATATAAAAGGATATGTCATACTACTAATGCACCAGGCTGGAGACATGAGCGCGGCCAAATTGTGAATGAATGGTTAAGATCGCTTGAAAAATGAGGCGAATCAAGCTGTTGTCAAAATTCAAAAGGCGCTTGGGCGAGTATTGAAAGGTTAAGCGACTGTTAATCCGTTTGACTTGGCTTTTTTGCGCGCCCTAGGATTGAACGTGACGGGGGATGCTTGGGTATGGGGTTCATTCCTAGCTCTGTCTCGTCGGGTTGAAACCTCCAAAGGGAGAAATTGCCATGAATAAGCTCATGACGATGGCCCGGCAGTTCCGCGACGACGAAAACGGCGCTGCTATGGTCGAATATACGATCCTGCTCGGCATCATCACCGTGGCCGTGATCGCTTCGGTCATTTTCGTCGGCGGCTGGGTTGGTACCCAGTGGACGACGCTGTCTGGCCAGTTGCCGTGATTTTGTGATCGACATGACTGGCGCCGGAGCATTTTCCGGCGCCAATCAGCCACGGCAAAATGCGGGCGGGGCAACAAGATGCGCGCGAACACTTTGATCATGATTGTTTTGGCTGGCGTCTTCGGCGTGCTGGCTGTTGTGCTCGTCAATGTTTGGCTGGCCAACCAGCGCAGCGCCATGGCTAGAACGGAGGACATCAGGCGCGATACGCTGGTAGTGGCGGCGGTCCCGCTGAAGTTCGGCGACACGTTGAGCGCAGACAAATTGCGTGAGATCGCCTGGCCGGCAGGCGCCGTGCCGGATGGCGCATTCAAGACGACGAAGGACCTCCTCACCGGCGACGGCGCGAAGCAGGCCCTTCAGGCGATCGGTGTCAATGAACCCGTGCTCGCCACCAAGATCACCGGCCCTGGCCAGCGCGCCACGCTTTCGGCGGTCCTGGCGGAAGGTATGAAAGCTGTTTCAATACGCGTGAACGACGTGCTCGGCGTCGCCGGATTTGTGTTCCCCGGAGATCGGGTAGACGTCCTTTTGACCCGCACGGTTCGCAGCGACGGAGGCGCAGATAAGAGCTTCGTCGACGTGCTGCTGCAGAGCGTGAAGGTGCTCGCGGTTGACCAGGTTGCCGACGAGAGCAAGGAAAGTCCAACCGTCGTGAAGGCTGTCACCGTCGAGGTCAGCACCAAGGATGCGCAAAAGCTGACGCTTGCTGCGGGCGCCGGCCAGTTGTCGCTGGCGCTTCGCCAGGCCGCGGGCAGCAAAGGCGAGACGACCGAGCGCATCACGCTGGCCGACCTGACCGGCGACACGCCGGACGACGTCGCCAAGCGGCAGGCGGAACTCGAAAAGCAGAAGGCTGCGGAAGCTGCGGCCGCCGAAGAGCGCAAGCAGGCGAACGAGAAGATCGACGGCTTGGCCAAGGCGGTAGAGCGCGTCGGAAGCCAGATCGACCAGATCAGCAAGGCGAAGCCTATACCCGCCGTCGCCCCGGCGCCGCAGGTGACGGTGAAGGAAGTGGTCAAATACGTGCAGCCGGAGCCGCCCGCGCGCGTGACTGTGAATGTGTTTCGCGGTGTCAAATTCGAATCGTATGAGGTGCCGCGGCAAGACTGACGAGGAGTCACGCGGCAGGCTGCCACCGGCAGCAAACGGGGAGACGGGGTATGCAGGGGTTTTGGGTCAGGATGGCGGCGGCCGCTCTATCCTTAGTGGTTGTATCGGCAATATTGACCCCTCCGGCGACAGCGGCCGATCGGTTTATCGATGTGTCGAGCCCGTCGCTGCACCGCGTGTTCGTGCCGGTGTCGCAATCCGCCACGATCCAGGTGAACGCCACCTTGGGTGACATCGTCGTCGGGGACGAAAAGATCGCAGATGCCCAGCCGATGACCGACAGGACGCTCTATATCATCGGCAAGAGCATCGGCACCACCACCGTCAACCTGTTTTCCGAGGACAAGCGCTCGCTGGGAGCCATCCAGGTCGAGGTCGGCCAAGACGTCAGCGATATGGCGGCCGCGATTCGCCAGGTGGCGCCCAAGGCACGCATCGAGATCGGCTCTATCAATGGCAAGATCCGGCTGAGCGGCCACGTCAAGGATGCCGCGACCCTGACGCAGATCGTCGAGGTCACTCAGCAATATGGCCCCGACTCGATCATCAACGCCGTCACGATCGACGACAGCCAGCAGGTCAACCTTTCGGTTCGCATCCTGGAAGCAAAGCGTAATGCCGGGCGCGATCTCGGCGTGTCGTTCAGGAGCACGAACAGAAGCGGAACGTCCCGAGTTGGCACCGGGATCGCAACCACAACGAAGGATGCGGACGGCAATTCCGTCGTGCTCGGCGATGGAGAAATCCTCAGCGGTCTCCTGTCGACCGCCAGCCCCTTCGGAGCGTTGATCACGCGCATTATCGACAGCAACATCAAAGTCGATTTGATCATCGAGGCCCTGGAGTCGAAGGGAGTCGTGCGCCTGCTGGCCGAACCGAACCTCACTACGGTTTCCGGCGAAACCGCCAGCTTCAATGCGGGCGGCGAAGTGCCAATCCGCAGCGTCAACAGCCAGGGCGAGATCGAGATCATATTCAAGCAGTTCGGCGTCAACCTGAACTTCACGCCGGTGGTGCTCGACGACGGCAAGATCCATATCAAGCTGGCGCCGGAGGTGAGTGACCTGACCGGCTTCACCCCCGCCGGCGATCCGATCTTCACCAACCGCAAGCTGGCAACTGTGGTCGACCTGCGTGACGGGCAGAGCTTCGCGGTCGGCGGACTTCTGTCCAGCAAGAACACGAGGCTGCAGGATCAGGTGCCATGGCTCGGTCAAGTGCCTATCATCGGCGCACTGTTCCACAACTCAAGCACGCAGAAGGAAGAGACCGAACTGGTCGTCATCGTCACGCCACATGTCGTGCGGCCGGTGAAGCCCGGCGAGCAGCTGGCGACGCCGTTCGACAAAACCAAGCCCGCCAACGACCCGGAGCTCATGCTGCTCGGCCAGCTCGAAGTCAGCAAGGATATGATTCGCAAATATGAGCATGGCGACGGCGTCACCGGCCCTTACGGCCATATGCTGGATGTAAAATCGAAGGACAAGCTGGTCTATGTCAAGAAATAAGCTCTGGCTCGTTCTTCTCGCCACCAGCATGCTTGCAGGCTGCGCCGCGGACTATCTCAACAACTACGACACGATGACGTTGGCCTCGGGCGACTCGCAGAAAGCCAACGAACTGCTGCAGACGGTCGAGCCGTACAACCCGGCTTCCAACAATACGAAGATCGAAGGCGACGGCCCGCGCTCAGTGACGGTCGTTCAGAAATCCAGACTTCTGCTGCCGGCCCCGCCGCCGCCCAACATCGCGGTCAACGTGGGCAACTCGGGTGCGGTGGCTGCGCAGTGAATTGAGTGAAAGGAAGCAATTCTATCAGGCACGCGAGGAGCCTGAGACCAAAGGGCAAGGGGTAGGGCCATGTTGCGAATTGTTCGCGCGTTCTGGCACGATCAGAGGGGTATAGCGCTGATACTCGTCAGCGTCATGTTGCCGGTGATCATCGGCTTTTCGCTCTTAGCTATCGACATGAGCCGGGTCAATAACCTGCACAACGACCTGCAAAAGGCGGCGGACGCTTTTGCGCTTGCCGGTGCTGCGGAATTAGACGGCAGCAGCGGCTCCTGGATACGGGCCGAGCGCGCTATGGCGACGCTGGTCAGCAACGACAGCTATTTTTCGACGGTTGGGACAAACGGCAAGCTTACTCTGACCTCCGGTCAACCTGGCGGCACTGCGAATTGCAACGCCGCCGGGAACATTTCCTGGTGCTTTCTCAAGGCGATACCAACCTCCGACAGTACCCAGATAACGGCGGCGAACCTAACGACCTATGTGGCCGACGCCAATGTTGCCACCGGAGAAGCGCAAACGCGCTTCGTTCAAGTGACGGTCACGCCGGTCGGTTTCGCAGCAATCTTCCCGGCTTCGTTCCTTACCGGAAACGCCGCTAACAACGGCTTTAATGTCAGTGCGGTCTCTGTTGCCGGCTTCGTCTCCGGAGTCTGCGATTTCACCCCAGTCTTCATCTGTAACCCCTATGAAATGGATGCGAACGGAACGAACAGAGCGGGTGGTTACACCTTACAACAGGCTGTTTCGGACCCGGCCGTTCATCGTCGGCTGATCGAACTGAGGAAAGTCGGAAATGGAGCCGCTGCCGGTCCAGGCAACTTCGGCTTCCTTGAGCCTCCCCCTGGCGTCGGAAATGGCGCACAAGCCCTCGCCGAGACGATCGCGACGTCAAAGCCGATTGGCTGCTACGAATCTGGCCATGTATCGACCAAGACCGGACAGAACGCAGGGCCAGTGCAGGATGCTTTCAACGTCCGCTTCGGGATTAGGGCTACTGGTGGCGGCTTTAATAGCGCTGAATATGGGCCGGCCTCGAATGTCAGGAAGGGAGCAGTGCCGGCCAGCAAAGGCAACCAATGCCCTCAATATAACCAATTGACTTTTTACGGTGCCGGCAACATGGGGCTGCCCAGAGATGCCACCACACCCTACATGAGCGGAAGGATGGGCGACGGGAATTGGGATCTCTCCACATATTGGAGCACCAACTTCGCTTCGGCTTCCCGTCCGTCATCGTGGAATGCGACCAAGCCAACCCGCTACGAAGTGTATAAATACGAACAATCCGCTGGGCTGGTCGGTACCGCTTCTGCCGGCGGCGAGGTGGGTACGCCGCCGAACGCCTGCCAGCCGCCGGTAACATCCGTCGATCGCCGATTGTTGTACGGCGCGATCCTGAACTGCAATGCGCTCGAGGCAGCTGGCAACGATCTATCTGGACATAGCACCAATCTGCCGGTCGAAGCTTTTGGCAGCTTTTTCCTTACGGAACCCGTAGCGTCTGCTTCGGACGATGCTTCCGTAATGGTCGAACTAGTCGACGTCACCGGGGCCAATGGCCAAGGGACACTCAACAATTTCCTGCGTGACGAAGCGCAGCTTTACCGGTGACGACGATGATCAGGAAATTGTTCCGGCACCTGAACAAATTTCGACGCGACAACCAAGGCGCGGTGTTGATCGAAATGACCCTGATCACGCCCCTAATGTTGATCTTGTCAGCGGGTGTGTTCGAATTTGGCAATCTGATTCATGACAAGCTGCTGATGGAAGCCGGGCTGACCGATGCCGCTCGCTTCGGGGCGCGTTGTAACAGTCAGCTTTATACCCAATATGCCGGCTTCGGGGCCATCAATTGCGCCTCCGTGGCCGCCAATATAGCCGTGTTCGGTAATGCAGCTGGATCGGGAAATGCGCGCATCACCGGCTGGCAGAAATCTGGGGGAGCATCGAACAACGCGACCGTGACCATTGCCGCCGCCGCCTCCTGCCACGATGCTGTGCAAGCCGGCGTAACCGTGTATCGCTCCACCACGGCACAAGTCTGCATCGTCAGAGCGTCGGGGAACTATCCGTATACCGGCATCGGTATGCTGTCGATTATCGGTCTCGGTCCAATCATCTTGAGCGGTGCGCATGAGGAGCGGTTGATCCGGTTCTGATTGTGATTAGGGTTTTCGCAACATCGGAGGACGGCGCGGCAATGGTCGAAATGACTATCGTGGCAACGCTACTGTTCGCCCTTGTGCTGGGCTTCGTCGATTTCGGCAATGCCTTTTACCAATGGAACGCGGCGACGAAGGCGGTGCAGATCGGCGCCCGGCTCGCCTCGATCTCCGATCCAATCGCGCCTCAGATTGCCGCAGCTGGAATTACGACGATGCCGGGCGCCCCGATACCGGCGGGCAATTTTGATTACACCTGCAATGGTGCCACAAGCGCGTGCACCTGCGCCGGCTCAGGATGTGTGGCTGGGACCTTTACTGCCGCGAATTTCAATCGAATTTTTCGGGGAGACGCGACTGGAGTAGGCGCTTGTCCGGCTCTTGCCGCGGGGCAGCGGCCGGGGATGTGTCATTTCTTTCCAAGGCTGCAGCCGGCCAACGTAGTGGTAAGATACACAGCCACCGGACTGGGCTACCAGACGCGCGCAGGCGGACCAGTGCCGACCATCACAGTCAGCCTTCAGAACGTGACCTTCCAGTTCTTCTTCCTACAGGGTTTGATGGGCTTCACCAATATCAACATGCCCTCCATGCTGAGTACAGTAACGGGTGAAGATTTAAAGAGTACGTCACCATGAACGCCATCGACACCAGAGTTCTCCCGACCAAGCGAAAGCAGGTAGCCCTGTTTTCGTCGGATCCGAATTTCAAGCGCGACGTCACCACGCGGCTCGATGCGCTGGCGATCTATGACGTCAAGGTCTCGGATGCGGCGGAATTCCTCAAGGGACCGCCGGCCGACAGCCGGCCCGGCATCATCATCCTCGACCTTGGCAATGGCGAGCTGCTCGGCAATCCGGCTATCGTCGAGGCGCGTGCGGCCTGGGCGTCGGTGCCGCTGATCGCGATCTCAGACGAGCTCACCTCCGAGCAGACGCGCGTGCTGGTGCGCATGAACGCATCGGACTGGCTGCACAAGCCGCTCGACGCCAAGGAGCTGCTCAATGCCGTCACCTTCCACGACACCGGCAACCAGGGCACCAAGAGCCGCATCATCACCTTCATCGCCGCGAGCGGCGGCGCCGGCGCCACCACGCTGGCGATCTCGGCGGCGGAGCACCTCGCCTCGAAGTCGGCCGAGCGGGCGGCCGCGACCTGCCTCGTCGACCTCGACTTCCAGAGCGCCAATTGCGGCGCCTATCTCAACCAGTTCAACCAGTTCGACCTGTCCGGCATCATCGGCCAGCCGGACCGGCTCGATGTCGAGCTGATGGATGTCATCAAGCTGTCGCGGCCTTCGGGCCTCACGCTCTATTCCTTCGAGCGGCCGCAGCTGCCGTTCGAGCCGCACGGTTCTGACTTCGTGTTCCGGCTGCTCGACCTCGTCGCCTACCGCTTCGACGACATTGTCATCGACCTGCCCAACATCGAGACGCCGTGGCACGATTCGGTTTTGCGCACGAGCGACGAGATCTTCATCGTCTTCGAGCTCAACGTCGCTTCGCTGAGGCAAGGCAAGCGGCTCTACAAGAAGATCCGCGAACTGCGCGGCAACAAGGTCAGCATCACGCTGGTCGCCAACAAGCACAAGCGCAAATGGTTCGGCAACCACTTCTCGCGCAGCGAGCTGGAGAAGATCTTCAAGGCGCCGCATATCAAGTCGCTGGCGCTGGACAATGCGCTCCTGGCCGATGCGCTGAATCGCGCCATCCTGCCCTCCGAGGTGGATGGACGCGCGCGCTTCAACAAGGACTTGAAACGGATGTTCAAGGAGCGGCTGGACAATGCCCAGCGCTAGGCGCTTCGCTGCAATGCACTTGGCCGGCGCGTGCCTCGCCGGGCTGACGCTGTTGTCGGCCTGCGGTTTGGCGCAAGCCGGATCTGGGCTGCCGCCGCTCCCTGCCATGGGCCCAAGCCTGCGCAAGGCGGTCGCCTTCCAGACCGGCGAGCAGCCGGGCACGATCATCATCCGCAAAAACGAAAAGGCCCTCTATCTGGTGACGGGCCAGGGCCAGGCGCTGCGATACCAGATCAGCGTCGGCCGCGACGGCTTCGGCTGGACCGGAACGGTCAAAATCGCCTCCAAGACCGAATGGCCGGAATGGCGCCCGCCCAAGGAGATGCGTGCGCGCCAGCCGGAACTGCCGGCGATGGTGCCGGCCGGTCCCTACAATCCGCTCGGCGCCAGGGCGCTTTATCTTTCGCGCGACGGGCGCGACACGCTCTATCGTATCCATGGCACCAACGATCCCAAGGGCGTCGGTTTCGACGGCACGTCCGGATGCTTCCGGCTGACGAATACCGATGTGATCGATCTCTTCAAGCGCGTCGCGGTGGGCGCAAAGGTGGTGGTTGAATGACGATGATCAGCGAGCCGGACGTTCCGGCAATCGAACTCGGTCACCGGGAAACCGTTCCGGGAAAGCCCAGCCGCGCCAGGATGATCGGCGCCATCGCGGTCGGCGCATTGCTTGTCACGGCCGTCAACGTGACGGCCGCCGTCTATCTCTATCGCGGCGTCAACGACCTCAAGACAATGGAGGCGCGGCTGGATCAACTCGGCCAGTTCGAGCAGCGCATCGGCGCCCGCATCGACACCGTCAACAACGGTTTCCAGAGCCGGTTCGAGACGCTTGACCGCCAGTTGCAGGCGAATTTCGGCCAGATCAATGGCAATATCGCCAAGCTGGAGCAAGGCCAGCCGGTCGCCGCCAGCGAGCCGACGAGCAGCGCGCCGCCCGCGATGCTCAACACCACGGTTGCGGATGCGTCAGCGGCCGAGGAAAGCGGCGCCGATCCTGTCGCCGCGCAGCCCTCGTTTAGGCGTAAGGTCGCGCCCCCGGGTCCCAATCCGTCCTACCAGCGCATCCAGCAGCCCGACGGCAAGGTCTATTACAAGAAGATCAACTGAACGCGCGGGCCGCAGCCTGAGCCCGACGGCCTACAGATCGCGCTGCAGCGCCAGCATACGCACCGAACGTGCCTCGGCGCGCAGTTTCGCCTCGCGCAAGAAAGCGACGTGACAATAGGCGCAGGCCGCGAGGCCGAGGCACAGCAGCAAGCTATTGTTCCAACTGAAGTCGATCGCCAGCGAAAACTGCATGCCGCGCGCCGCGGTGAACGAGGCAATCGTGCTCGCGGTTTCAGAATGGCTGCCGGCCATAATCATCAGCCCGGCGAAAAGCACTGCGACGTGGTTGGCGAGGAAAAAACCCGCGGATTGCTTCCCCCGGGAAGCCATCCAGCAGGCGCCCGCCGCGAAAACAAGGATAGCGGCGTCGACGGCCATCGACCCGCCGAGATAGACATGTGCCTGCTGCCAGAACATGGTCGAGTAAGGCCGAAGCTCGAGCCAGGCGTGCCACACGGCGGGGCTCGCCGGATAAAAGCCGAGAAGCAGCGCCGCCATCCGCTCCGTCGCCAGCAGAAGCAGCATCAGAGCCGGAAAGACAAAAAGCAGTATCGGCTTGCGCATCATGTCATCCCCTCGACATCCGATGACCGATTCTAGGCCGCATTGGTTGCGCGAGACTTAACGCAACGCTTTGCTTTTCAAGGAATGTCGCTCATGTCTAATGTGCGAAGGGTCAACGGACGAGGTGGCGCCGTGTCGACAGGAGCTAACGGGTTGGGCTCGAGCAGCATCACCGGCTGTCGGCACGATCCCATGGAGGCCCGCGCGTGAGCCAGGCGAAACCGCCCAGCCGCCCGCTGCTGGCGCCGATGCTCGGTGGCCTCGGCCTGCTTGCCGGCATGCTGCTGATCGCCGAGGGCGGGCGCTGGCTGCCGCCCGATCCGCCTCCGGTCACGCCAGCTCAAGATGCCGGCGACCTCAAGTCCTCTCAGGCCCCGGTTCAAGACACGCGGCCGGGCGAGCCGGCACGCAAGATCGCCGAGGATCTCATTGCGCCGCCTCCGCTCGACCCATCCGGGATCGAGCGCATCGAGCCGCGCCCTCCGCTCGGCGAACTCGGGCTCGCGCCGCGACCGAAAACGCCGATGCCGCGGGATTGGCGCGAGACGCTGCTTTTCGGTCCGGTCGCGATCTCCTCGGCAGTCTTCGAGGCCATGGGACGCAGGGTCGCCATCAGCGGGACGATCGGCATGGACCCCGACAGGACCTGCACGTTCGACAACACCGCCTGGCCTTGCGGCCAGCGGGCGCGGGCCGCCTTCAACGCCTGGCTGCGCGGCCGGGCGCTGAAATGCCTGCTGCCGCCGGATGCCGACCGCTTCGCGATCGCCGCGCCTTGCGCGCTCGGCAAGCAGGATGTCGGCGCCTGGCTGGTCTCCAACGGCTGGGCGCTGGCCGCCCCCACCGGCATTTACGGCAAGGCTGAAGCGGTGGCGAGAGAAGCCAGGATGGGCATTTTCGGACCACCGCAATAGCGCACCCGCGGGAAAGCCCGTTTCCGTCACGGAATTGCGTGAAAGCAGAATGGTCAGGGCGATTGTGCGATTCTAGAAACTGAGGACTGTTCCGTCCGGCAGGTCATCGAGCGAGCCGCTGGCCGCGGCCACCTGCGTGGGCCGGGTACATCGCTTCCCACGGAGAAGAAGCCGACTTTGCATCAAATTGTACGCTTCCCTGAAACCGAAATTGCAACGGACCTCCTGTAAGCCAATGCGTCGAACAGGAGATTGGCCCTTGACCACGAAAACACCGACCGCGCCGGCTCAAACGTGGAAGCACCTCATCTTGCTGGCCGTGCTTGGCACCGCCGGCTGCGTCGCCCTTTCGCTGGCGCTGAACTACCTGATGCTTTTCAGCGACAGCCTGACGCCGTTCGCCCGCGGGGCGGTCACGGCGTTCATCGTGCCGATCGTCGTCGGCCTGCCGTTGTTTGCCCTCATCGGCTGGCAACAGATCGAGATCCGCCGTTACCGGCAGGAACTCACCAAATCCGGCACCTACGACCAGCTGACCGGCTGCCTGAATGGCAAAGTGTTCACATCGATGGTCGACAGGAGAGCGGCGAGACCGGCCGGTCCGCGCTCCGGCGCCTTTCTGGTCATCCATCCGGAGCATCTGGCGTCGATCAACCTCCGCTTCGGTCTGGAATGGGGCGACGAGGCCTTGCGGCTGATCGCATCGGCCATCCGATCCGCGGTGCGCAAGGACGATCTGATCGGCCGGCTCGGAACCTCGATGTTCGGCGTCTTCCTGCCGGGTGCGAGCGACCAGGACGCCAAGGAGATCGGCGAGCGTATTCGCGGCGCGGTCGGCGAAATCTATTTCGCGCCGAAGGGTGACAAGGACGTGCTTGCGATCAGCGTCGGCGGCGTCGTCTTCGAACATGAGCTCGATTTCGAGGACATGTACCGCTTCGCGGAGGAAGGCATGGCCGAGTCCCCCGACGAAGCCGGCCTGCGGCTGTCGCATGTCAACAACTGAGCTGCAACACCGGAGCTATGAACTGCGGAGTCCAGTTCAGCCGCTACGCCTGTCTCTCCGCGGTTCCCTGCAGAGGTGTCGGTAGTTAGCACGTCAGTTTTCTGCTCAAGTTTTGCGTCGAAGCAGAACAGTTGGTCAGCCTGACCACGCTCAGCTTGCGGGCGATGTAAGTCGGCTTCTACGCACTTCAAACTTAGATCCCGCGCGCAGACAATTTGCTGCTTCCGGGGGCTTCTTCAAATTCCAAAGCGGCAACGAGCTTCGCGGCCTCCTTCCAATGCAGCGCCACATTCGCACGCGTATTAGCCCGAGCCGACCGATAGGCAGGCAGATTGCCCGCAAGTGCCTTCAGGTCGCGTAATACGGACGAGATGTGTGGCCATGGAAAATCCGTCGGGTCGCCGATGTCCCGGTCGGCGCCCAGGATCATTTCCAGCTTCGCGATGATCCCAGCAAGCGACAGAGCTTCAACGTAGGGCAGAGAATCCTGAAATCTTAGTGCCTCCGTCATGGCAAATACCTCGGCCTCGCAAGCCACCTCATATTCCGCCCTCGCTTCTGCCGTGGCTCTCTGCATGCGCTGAGACACGGATTTACACGAGGTCAATACCTGAATTCCGGTATTGGCCATTATTCGTGCCTCCAAACGCTGTTGCACCCGACACAATAGCAATGAGACGTATCGAGCTTGATGCCACTCGCCCCAGAGGCTCAAAGCGGGGTCCATTTCTGCCCCGGTCGCCCCGTTACGCTTGCCGCCTTGCTGGCCGATGACGAAAGGCAAACTCGTGGTATTGTCGGAATCAGCCATGATCCGAGCTCCAGTCAGCTTGGGATGTGGTCAGGCCGGGCGGCGTGTTGAAGGCACGTCGTTCGGCCGCGGGTAGTGACCACCACGTACATACCGTACATTACGGATATTGACATTGTCAAATACACCCAACCCATCGGAAGTAAAAAATGAGCGTTTCGAGTTGCGCCTGTCGGGCGACTTGCTCACCCGGATTGACGAATGGCGTCGCAAACAACCGGACTTGCCTACTCGATCGGAAGCGATCCGTCGCTTGGTGGAAATGAGCTTGGACCAGAAGTGATTGAAGGGCGGATGCGAAGTTGCCGGCTAGGGCGAACAGGCACCGACTCCCCATTCATCCATGTCGGGCTATGCCGTCAGACCTACATTGGCCGGATCGCAATTCTTCCCGTGGACAAACATTCGTTAAGACTAATCGGTCTCGCGCTCGCGAGTGCGCTCTAAACGGCGCCGAGTGAACAGCTACTTTAGGTCGGGATCTTTCCAAAGGTAATGCCATAATCCGCACGGTCGGCGCCTATCCCCGACCAGAACGACGAATGGGCCGCGCAGCTAACCGCGAGCGAACCTTCGAGAACGTCGGCCAGTTGAGTGATGATCCGCTCATCAGCTTGCCAACCGAGGCGCGCCGAGTAGTCCGGCCGAGCCGGCAACCATCTCCGTCCGCTTCACCATATTCCGGACATGTCCGCGCCACCGCCGAGACCGCTCTCAACTAGGCGGCACAGTCTTCCTTTGAGGGGCGATTCGGCGGCAGAAGGCGGTGAATAGGTTGTTCCGAAATTGCAAGGAACCGGCGAAACTCAATGTCGAACAAGCGCAGCTACTGCAGCTTCACAAGTGCACCCCGAGGAGACATGCTCGGGAGTGGTTCCGCCTACGTCAGGCTAGCAAGAAGGAGATATCCTCGATGACAGCATCCCAACATACGACTGAGGCGGGCGCGCCCCTCTGTCTCCGCGAACTTCGGACTCAATTGGGCATTTCTCAAAAAGAGCTGGCTAAGAAAATGGGAACGACTCCACAGTTTGTCTCCCGATTGGAAAAAGGAAGCGAAAAGTTGAGCATTGAACAGGCGAACAATCTTTGTATCACTTTGGACTGTTCCGCCGAGCAGCTGTTGGCCAGCATAAACGGCGCTCAGAGACAACCTGCTAGACGATCACGACGTGAGCATACAGAGATTCGATATGGTACGCTGAAGGCAAAAATGACGTTTGGAACGCGCAATTACCCGATTAGCGAGTATGCGCGAGCGTCAATTCTACTTCAACTCCGGTCTATTAACAACCCTCGCCTGATTGGAAAGGTCAGAAGATTGATTTACTGCGTAAGTCTTGATAATAGAACCGTTCTCCTTAACCCAAGGAATGTAGAATTTATTGAATTAATTAGCGATGATGTCGAAGCTATGCCTAAATATTATTCGCCTGACATCTATCGAGCGCTTGACGATTTGGATACTGGAGACTATCCTGATTCCATCAGGAATGAGTGTGAGAGCATTATCAAAACGATCGGCGAGGATGAGATTACGCGGATGGTTTCTTGTGTTCGCGTGACATACGACAGTGGAGAGGATCAGTGGAACTTTCTGGATCACGGAAGCGCCATCACGATTTTCGGATTGGAAGCTGCGACCTTTAACGTTGCCAGCTGTACGTTCGCTGAAATTGAGGAGGAGGGCTACTATCGAGGGCGGTACACCAACCTTGACCATGTTGCCGTTGTGGAGGTTCCAACCGATCGCTACCACAAACTGACCCGTAGCCGGCCAAAGGCAAATCGACGAAGCACGATGCCTCTGCCCAGCAAAAATGAGGTTGCGATGTCGACTGTATAGGCTGGTGCTGCGAGAGAGGATTGAACTCTCGACCTCTCCCTTACCAAGGGAGTGCTCTACCACTGAGCTACCGCAGCCTGCGATGGCGGCGCTTCTGCCATATCGAACCGGCAAGCGCAAGGCCAAGAAAAACCCAAAGCGTCGCATCTGATTCCTGGCCGCCATTAAGCGGTTTGGGGCGGTATGCGCGGTCGATCCACAGCGTGAAACCCGCCGGACGGCCTGCTTTCATGACATCGCCCGGCCAAAATGCTACCCATTGCGGAATCGCAGCCGGCTGACCACCGGTCAGGGATTGGACGATGGGCGAGAAGACAAATCCACCGAAAAAGGGCGAAGCCGCGCGCAAGGAACGGTTGGCCGAGGCGCTGCGCGCCAATCTGCAGAAGCGCAAGGCGCAGACGCGTTCGCGGCGCGCGGGCGACGCCGATCAGCGGTCAGAAGGCTTGCCGGCTGCTGGAAAAATGCACAAGGGCTGACCAAATCAGCCATACTGCCCGGCCATAGTCGGTCCGGTTTTAGGAAAATCCTATTTCTTGAACCAAGCCGGCCAATGGTCTAAGCCGGGCGCATCAACCGATTGAACCGGCCTGTTCTGGCCGAGGGGACGTTTTCTTATGGATCGCATCAGAATTGTCGGCGGCAATGAGCTGGCCGGTACCATTCCGATCTCGGGCGCCAAGAACGCGGCACTGCCGCTGATGATCGCCTCGCTGCTCACCGACGACACGCTGACGCTCGAAAACGTGCCGCATCTGGCCGATGTCGAGCAGCTGATCCGCATCCTTGGCAACCACGGCGTCGACTATTCCGTCAACGGCCGCCGCGAGAGCCAGCAGAAAGGCTATTCGCGCACGATAAATTTTTCCGCCCGCAACATCGTCGACACCACCGCGCCTTACGAGCTGGTGTCGAAGATGCGCGCCTCCTTCTGGGTTATCGGCCCGCTGCTCGCCCGCATGGGCGAGGCCAAGGTGTCGCTGCCCGGCGGCTGCGCCATCGGCACGCGCCCGGTCGACCTGTTCCTCGAGGGCCTACAGGTGCTGGACGCCGAGCTCGATGTCGACAATGGCTATGTCGTGGCCAGGACCCGGAATGGCCGCCTGGTCGGCAATCGCTACGTGTTTCCGAAGGTCTCGGTCGGCGCCACCCATGTGCTGATGATGGCGGCCTCGCTCGCCAAGGGCGAGACGGTGCTTGAAAACGCCGCCTGCGAGCCGGAAATCGTCAATCTCGCCGAATGCCTGATCGCCATGGGCGCCAAGATTCATGGCGCCGGTACTTCCATCATCACCATCCAGGGCGTCGAGGCGCTGTCCGGCGCCCGCGTGCGTGTCATCCCCGACCGCATCGAGACCGGTACCTATGCCATGGCGGTGGCGATGACCGGCGGCGATGTGGTGCTGGAAGGCGCGCGGCCCGACCTGTTGCAGACGGCGCTCGACGTTCTCGTCGAGACCGGCGCCGAGATCACGCCGACCAATGAGGGCATCCGCGTCAAGCGCAACGGCGCCGGAATTGCGCCGGTCGACGTGACCACCGCCCCCTTCCCCGCCTTCCCGACCGACCTGCAGGCGCAGTTCATGGGCCTGATGACCATGGCCAGGGGCAAATCGCGCATCACCGAGACGATCTTCGAGAACCGTTTCATGCATGTGCAGGAGCTCGCGCGGCTGGGTGCCCACATCACGCTTTCCGGCCAGACGGCGATCGTCGACGGCGTCGCCAAGCTCAAGGGCGCTCCCGTCATGGCGACCGACCTGCGCGCCTCGGTGTCGCTGGTGATCGCCGGCCTTGCCGCCGAGGGCGAAACCACGGTCAACCGCGTCTATCACCTCGACCGCGGCTTTGAGCGGCTGGAAGAGAAGCTTTCGGGCTGCGGCGCGGTGATCGAGCGCATTTCGGGCTGACGTACCGCGGCATTCTTTCCGAGCGGTTGCGCCGAGCAGAAAGACCGCATAACAGAACGTTGAATTATCAACGTTCAGGTGCGCATCCAGAATGGCAGCTCTCAAGCTCATCGCGCTCGACGATCAGGATCTGAGCATCGTCTCGGCGCATGTCCAGGACGCCGTGATGAAGGTCTCCGACCTGGAGTACCTGCCGGCCGCCAAGCGCTTCGTGCTGACCATGAACCGCTTCGTCTGGGAGGCGAAATCGGGCCTATTCCGCCAGCACAATGAACGGCGGCAGAGCGTTCTGCATTTCGACCGCGTGCTCGGCGTCAAGACCAGCGGCATTCAACGCGACAAGCCCGCCGAAGTGCTGTCGCTGCTGGCGATCAGCTTCATTGCCATAAGCAAGCCGGCCGGCATCGTCGAATTGGTGTTTTCGGGCGGCGGCACCATCATGCTCGACGTCGAATGCGTCGAGGCACGGCTTGCCGATGTCGGCGGCGCCTGGGAAGCCACCTCGCGACCTGTGCACAGAGGCTGACGATGGCCATCACGCTCCGCCAGTCCGATACCGATTTCGAACAGCGTTTTTCGGCCTTCCTCACCACCAAGCGAGAAGTGTCGGCCGATGTCGAGGCCGTGGTGCGGGACATCATCGCCCGCGTGCGCGCCGAAGGCGACAGGGCGCTGATCGACTACACGCTGAAATTCGACAAAGCCGATCTCGGCGCGCTCGGCATCGCCGTGTCGAAGGACGACATCGCCAAGGCCTATGAAGCGGCCGATCCGGCCACCATCGAGGCGCTCAAATTCGCGCGCGACCGTATCCGTTCGCATCACGAGCGGCAAAAGCCGAAGGACGACCGCTACACGGATGCCGCCGGCGTCGAGCTGGGCTCGCGCTGGACGGCGATCGAGGCCGTCGGCCTTTATGTGCCCGGCGGCACGGCGAGCTATCCAAGCTCGGTGCTGATGAACGCCGTGCCGGCCAAGGTCGCCGGCGTCGAGCGCATCGTCATCGTCGTGCCGGCGTCGGGCGGCGTCATCAATCCGCTGGTGCTGGTGGCGGCCGACCTTGCCGGCGTTTCGGAGATCTACCGCGTCGGCGGCGCGCAGGCTGTTGCGGCGCTTGCCTATGGCACCCAGACGATCAGGCCCGTCGCCAAGATCGTCGGGCCGGGCAATGCCTATGTCGCGGCGGCCAAGCGCCAGGTGTTCGGCACGGTCGGCATCGACATGATCGCCGGACCGTCGGAAGTGCTGGTCGTGGCCGATGCCGACAACGATCCGGACTGGATCGCGGCCGACCTTCTGGCGCAGGCCGAGCATGATGTCTCGGCGCAGTCAATCCTGATCACCGACAATGCCGAATTCGGCAGGGCGGTCGAGCAGGCGGTCGAACGCCAGCTGAAAGTCCTGCCGCGCGGCGAAACGGCGGCCGCCAGCTGGCGCGATTACGGCGCGGTGATCCTGGTGCCGACGCTCGAAGCCTCGCTGCCGCTGGTCGACAGGATCGCGGCAGAACATGTCGAGCTTGCTTTCGACGATGCCGAGGGCTTCCTTTCCAGGATGCGCAACGCGGGCGCCGTGTTCATCGGCCGGCACACCCCGGAAGTGATCGGCGACTATGTCGGCGGCTCCAACCACGTGTTGCCGACAGCACGTTCGGCGCGTTTCTCCTCGGGTCTGTCCGTGCTCGATTTCGTCAAGCGGAGCTCGATCCTGAAGCTCGGGCCGGAGCAGCTCAAGGCGCTGGCGCCCGCCGCGATCGCGCTTGCCAAGGCGGAAGGGCTCGATGCGCATGCCCGCTCCGTCGCGATCAGGCTGAACATGTAGCGATGCCCGGCCGCTACCAAACCCGCGACAGGCTGATCGACGTCGAGCTCGACGAAACGATCGGACGTTCGACGCCCGATGTCGAGCATGAGCGGGCGGTGGCGATCTTCGACCTCATCGAGGAGAACAGTTTCAAGCCGGTCAATGACGACGGCGCGGGTCCTTACAGGCTCAAGCTTTCGCTGGCCGAGTCGCGCCTGGTCTTTGCCGTCAGCCGCGAGAACGGCGCCGAGGTGGTCACCCACATCCTGTCGCTGACGCCGCTCAGGCGCATCGTCAAGGACTATTATCTGATCTGCGAAAGCTATTACGAGGCCATCCGCTCCTCGACGCCCAGCCATATCGAAGCGATCGACATGGGGCGGCGCGGCCTGCACAATGAGGGCTCGCAGACCCTGATGGATCGGCTCGCCGGCAAGATCGAGATCGACTTCGACACGGCGCGGCGGCTGTTCACGCTGGTCTGCGTGCTGCACTGGCGGGGCTAGATCAGGATGACGTTTCGTTGAACCGCCGTCCTGGTCCAGCTCTTTGTTGGAGCATGATCTTTTCCAAAAACCGGTTCCCACTTTTCGGGATCATGCTCTCTTGTTGGAGCATGATCTTTTCCGAAAACCGGTTTCCACTTTTCGGGATCATGCTCTTTTGTTGGAGCATGATCTTTTCCGAAAACCGGTTCCCACTTTTCGGGATCATGCTCTAGTGCCGGCCGCCCTGCCCCACTCGATTCTGTTTCTGTGCGGCATGAACGCCGTGCGCTCGCCGATCGCGGAACAGCTGGCGCGCCGAATGCTGCCCGCCACCAGCTTCGTCGCTTCGGCCGGCGTGCGCGCCGGCGAGCGCGATCCGTTCGTCGATGCGGTGCTTGCCGAGGACGGCCTGTCGCTTGGCGAGCGCCAGCCCCGGACGCTGGAGGATCTGGAGGATGATTATTTCGACCTGATCGTCACGCTGGCGCCGGAGGCCCACCACGCCGCGCTCGAGCTCACCCGCTCGCTCGCCGTCGAGGTCGAATACTGGCCGATGCCGGACCCGACCGACACCGGCGGGACGCGCGAGCACATCATGGCGGCCTATCGCGACGTGCGCGAGCGGCTGAGAACGCGCATAAGCCGACGTTTCCTGCTTCCAGAGGCAGGAAACGCCACGGATTAAGCGTGTTCACAAGCGCACGATTATCATATAGGTTCCGCCGCAATTTCCAGCCGGGTGCTGGAACTACCATCCAAGCAAAGGTATCGAATGCCGAAGGAAGAAGTCCTCGAGTTTCCAGGTGTGGTCACCGAACTGCTGCCCAATGCGATGTTCCGCGTGAAGCTCGAAAACGAACATGAAATCATCGCCCACACGGCCGGCCGCATGCGCAAGAACCGCATCCGCGTGCTGACCGGCGACAAGGTCCTGGTCGAGATGACGCCTTACGACCTGACCAAGGGCCGCATCACCTACCGTTTCAAGTAGCAAATCGGCGTTAAGCACGATGAGCATCCTGCAGAAGCTCGTGCTTGCCTCGGGTTCGCCGCGCCGTATCGAACTCTTGCAGCAGGCCGGCATCGAGCCGGACCGCGTGCTGCCCGCCGATGTCGACGAGACGCCGCAGCGCGCCGAGCATCCGCGTTCGCTGGCCAAGCGCCTGTCCAAGGACAAGGCGGAGAAGGCGCTGGCCTCGCTGAAAAGCGAGGAAGATTACGCGCCCGCCTTCATCCTCGCCGCCGACACGGTGGTGGCGGTGGGGCGGCGCATCCTGCCCAAGGCCGAGACGATCGACGACGCCATCAATTGCCTCGGCCTGCTCTCCGGCCGCTCGCACCGCGTCTATTCCGGCGTCTGCCTGATCACGCCCGGCGGCAAGCTGCGCCAGCGGCTGGTGGAGACCAGGGTGCGCTTCAAGCGGCTGCCGCGCGAGGAGATCGACGCCTATGTCGCCTCCGGCGAATGGCGCGGCAAGGCCGGCGGCTATGCCGTGCAAGGCCTGGCCGGCTCCTTCGTGGTCAAGCTGGTCGGCTCCTACACAAATGTGGTCGGCCTGCCGCTTTATGAGAGCGTGGCGCTGCTTTCCGGCGAAGGCTTCAAGGCGCACAAGAACTGGCACCTCGCGCGGCCATGAGCCTGGACGACAAGGTGACACCGCTTCGGCCGAAGCGGCCTTGCCCCGAATGCGGAAAACCGTCCTCGCGCGAGCACTATCCGTTCTGCTCCGCGCGCTGCAAGGACATCGACCTCAATCGCTGGCTGAAGGGCGCCTATGTCATCCCGGGCCGGGATGGCGAGGAGGAAGACGAGGACAGCCCGAAGCCGGGTCCCAAGGACGAGGGCTAAGCGCCAGCGGCACGCCCCCTTCTAAAGCGGGTCGCGATCTTTCAGATCGCTCCATGCGCTTTAGGTTTTTTAATTAGCGCATGTGTTCATCCCGAAACCGGTTCCCACCTTCGAGAGATGCTTTTGGGGCGATTGCGGGCAATCAGATCCCGGCTTTGCCGGCAAGTGCGATTGCTCCTTTGCCGACATCGTTCGAACCCATCAGGCGCCTGCGACAATTGCCCCGGAAAATCGCCCGTTAGGCGCTGGACAGCCAAGATTCCCGTGCTATAACCCACGCGCTTTCAAGGGGCGCCGCCTGGTGCCTTCGCGAAACCCGGCGGGCGCATCCCGTTAGCCGGCGCAGGCCCAGATAGCTCAGTTGGTAGAGCAGCGGACTGAAAATCCGCGTGTCGGTGGTTCGAATCCGCCTCTGGGCACCACCACCTTCCGGTCCGTTCCGGACACATAGGTTACAGTTTATACCGGAGACATGGGTAACACTTTTGGCCCGAAGGGGTTGTGGAGTGGTTCGAGCCTGCATGTCTCATCATCAAAGTACCCCAAGTCATAGTCCATGAAGCTGGCAAGCCAGATATGGTCTTCGATCTGTTTGATGCCGACGGTCTGGCCGGCAAAGACGAGGCTAAGGTTGATCTTCTTGCGATTGTAGCAGATGCGACCGCAGGTGGTGACGGTGACGGCCTTATCGTGAAACGGATAGTCGAGCTCGGGCAAGCCAGTGTAGGGGCGCGTTGAGGGCGTGTAGCGCTCTGCCGGGCAGTCCATGCCGAGCGCCTGATGCGGGCGCTCTGAGTTGAACTCGTCGATGAAGTCATCGAACCTGGCCTGTTGCTGAAGGAAATTGGCGCCAGCCGGTTTGGTGGCTTCCTTCTTCAGGGTGAGGTGCATGCGCTCGTGGCGCCCGTTCTGCTGTGGGCAGCCCGGCTGGATGCGCTCGATGTCGATGCCCAGGCGCAGCCACCAGACCGACAGCTTGCTGAGGTTGAAGAGCGCGTTGGGGCTGGCGAAGGGAACGCCATTGTCGGTCCTGATGGCGCGGGGCAGACCGAACTCCTTGAAAACGCTCTCGAACACGGTGAAGGCATAGGCTTCCTTGGTGGTCGACAGCGCCTCGCAGGCAATGAGATATCGGCTGGCGAAGTCAGTGATCGTCAGCGGATAGCAATAGCGCCGATCGGTGAGCATGAACTCGCCCTTGTAGTCGGCACACCACAGATCATTGGGTCGACAGCTGCTTGAAAGTGGCGTCCCCGTCGCCTTGTTGCGCCGTCGCTTGCGGTGCTCGACCATACCGTGCCGGTCGAGCACCGCATGCACCGTCGAGATCGCAGGCCTGTGCACATCCGGATAGAGCCGGGCCAGCCGCTCGCGTATCTTAGGCGCACCCCAAGTCGGCTTGTCCTGCTTCAGGCGCACAATCAGCTTCTCGATTTGAAACGGAAGCTGATTGGCGTGGCGATAGGGCCGGCGTGACCGATCCGTCAGCCCCTCAAGGCCGCTATCATTGTAGCGCGCGAGGATCTTGTAGCCGGTCTTGCGCGAGATATCGAACTCCCGGCAAAGGACCGCCATCTTCTCTCCGTCCAGCAGACGGGCCACGAACTTAAGCCGCTCGTCCATGACGTTACACTCCTTCCAAGGCACCTTGCTCTCCTTGCAAAGGGCCAAAAGTGTAACCCATCTATCCGGAATGAACTGTCACCCATCTCTCGGGAAGGGCACCTAAGGTGTTGACGCAGCTGAAAAACTAGCTGGACCGAGATCGCTCTGACATAAGCCTCTTAAGCGGCCTTCTTACGACCACCGCCGCGAGTAGCCATGCGGGAGATCGGCGCACGAGCGGGATTTTCGCTCCTAGGGAAAGCAAATCTTTAGAAAGACCGGACATGTTCCCCATTGCAACCCGCAGGGGTGGAAGCTGTAGGAGACAAGAGGCGAAAGGCCCGAGAACGTGTCACGTCGGGAGCATTTCGACCCTCAGTATGAGCCCGCCATAGCCGCAGAAGTCGACCAACTTCTGGCGCGACGCACACGCGACATCCGGCTCAAAGGCGAGATCATGCGCCTGTTCAGAGCGCGCATCTGGTCTCAAACCGCGAAGATCATACGCGCATGGATGATCTGGGTGGCTTTGCTGGATGTGCTGACGCTGACGGTCAACATCCTTATCCTTCCAAGCGCGATCGCCTACCGTATGATTCTGCCAGCCGCGATCATTCCTCCCGTTGCAATGGCGGTGGTCCTTCTGTGGCGAAAACCACAGGCACCGTCGGTCCAAGCCGCCTCGCTGATCGCAGGCATGTTCCTCATCTTGTTGTCGGTTGCGCTGGTTGGCGTCAGTGCTGGTGGCGAGTTCTACGAGCGGCATCTGAACATTATGCTGTTCGTGGCCATCACCGGGATCATTATTTTCGGCGTTCCTTTGGCCTGGACCGCGACCATCGCCGCCATGGCGCTCGGCCTCTATCTCGCCTTTCAATTGCGCAATCCGGCCATTGACCTTGGGAGCGCGGTGGCCGCGACCCTGTTTTTCGCCAGTGGCATCTTCGCGACGGTCGCCGCCCGGCGCATCATCACCATTCTCGCCCAAAAGACCTTTCTGTTCGAGCTGCGAGATCGGCGCAGAGTTGCCGAACTGGCCGAAGCCAACGACCGGCTTGCATTCCTAGCGAGCACCGATCCGCTAACTGGAATCGCAAACAGGCGCTGGATGACGGAAACGCTGAATAGAATATGGGGAGCTGACACACGTTGCCTTGGTGGTGCGGCGATGTTGATGTGCGACATCGACTATTTCAAGAAGCTGAACGACCATCTCGGTCATGCCCAAGGTGATCGATGCCTAGTGGAGGTCGCAAAGATTATCCAAGACAACATCAGGCGCGACTGTGATCTCGTGGCCCGCTACGGAGGCGAGGAGTTCCTCGTCCTTCTGCCCGGCGTCAACGAAGACGAGGCCTACTCGGTCGGAGAGCGTATCCGCAAAGGTGTCGAAGCTGCCGCCATTCGCCATCCGGGATCGAGTGTGTCTCGTCGGGTCACACTCAGCATCGGCGTGGCCGTTCAAACTGGAGACGAAGCGATCTCACCGGAGAAACTACAGGGTATGGCCGATGAGGCGCTCTACCGCGCCAAGCAGGCTGGCCGCAATCGGGTCTTGCTCTACGGGCAGGAACCCGCCGAGCATAAGTCGGTCGGGTAGCCCCACGCAGCTTCGTTGGATCGGGGGCCTGATCCTGAGGCGCTAAGCTTCACGCGACTTTTGATGCAGAGGAGCCACCAGTACTCATCGACCAAGGCCGCCTCGCACCGATGGCATTCAGTGCGAGTAGGTGTCCAAAGTCAATGTGCTCGCGCTGGTCAAGGCGTTCTTGGACCACCTTCGGATGCCCACCGCTTAGCAGCAGATGGCTCGCATGGCTAAAGCTACAAAGTTAAGCATTGACTGCCAACGCATATGGAGATCGTGATTGGCGGAAGATGACCAATCGCGCCGCGCCCGTGCGCCGCGTTCCCTGCGCTCACCTTTTCGTCCAATAAGGTCCGGCTTCCAATCGGCTTTACGTCAACGGTCACAGTTGTGGACGCAAATTGCCCATCGGTCGAAGCTGCTGCCGCCTGCTGCAGCGCCGCGGCGACGACGGCACGCCCGAACGATTCATATGTGTGAACCGAACCTGCAAGATTGGCAATTTGAGATTGAAACTCCGTCTCTTTGACGCGTGGACTTTTGGCCATAGTTTGACTCCCGCTCGTGAGGACTTGCACTATAAACAGCTGTGCCTGAAGCCACAACTTGCTTTATTTGATGCGGGGTATCGCGTCTGCCGCTCCCGCGGCTCGGTTCGGCACGGAGCCAACACCCGCGGACCTTCAGCGCCTTCAATCGCCTCGACGGACCGCAAAGGTGAGGGTGTAGAGAAACTTGTTCAGCAGTCTTTCGCCTCGACGCCATCAAGCAGGAGCCGCCGATCTCAACAATCCGGCGCTGAAGGAGCGCAAGGCGAGATCTAGGGCGTTGAGGCTTAGCCGACTCGGCGCACTGATAGCTTCATGCGACTCTTCGAGCGGTGGCCTTGAACGGACGAACCAGCCTGAAAGCATCCGGTCGGATGCTTTTCCTCCCGGCGCTTTTTTTCGGGGCGCTGGGCTCATCAGCCTTCGCGGCAGATGCAGTCTCTCTAGAGGCACCTTCGTATAACTGGACGGGTGCGTACATCGGCGCGGTTGCTGGCGTGAATTTCTTGCGGGGCGATGTCACGATCCCCGCCTATGATCCTTCCGGTTACGACGGGGACAGCACCTCTGCGTCGATTGGCGGACAGATCGGAAGAGGTCGTCTCTTCAAACGAGGCCGACGCTGACAATGCCTTGAAGGCGGTCGAAGAGGTAACAGGGAGAGTTATATCGCCCCGAGCCTTGCAGGAGCATTGGTTCCGCGTTACCGACCAGAGCGGCACCACTCACGAATTCAGCGTAGATGAACTGCCGCCAAAAGACTTCAGCAAATAGTCGTTGCCGGGTGCGCGCTACAACTTCAGCCCAGCTTCGGCAGATATAGAAAAGCCCGCCGACCGGAGCCCCAGGCTTGAGAGCGCAAGGCGCGTGCGGAGCGCTGCTGAGGCCAGCAGAAGCCCTATTGCTGCGTAGGTCATGCCGGCCTCCGCTGCACGAGTAGGATGCGGCCGGAAAAGCGGCCAATGACCCGGTCAGCGGGCATAGCTTCGCCGGCTGCCGGAACATGGCTGTTCGGCATTCTCCCGAAATTGTGCTATTGGCGCACTGTGTAATTTACAGATGTGGAATTATATGTGACAAGCGCACAGATGCGAGCGGCCCGCGGTCTTGTGAACTGGAGCGTTCGCGACCTCTCGGAGAGGTCGGGAGTTCACCGGAACACGATCACCAACTTTGAGACCGGCAAGTCTTGTGGTGATCCCGAAACCCTCACCAAACTGCAGCAAGCCCTCGAAACGGCCGGCGTCGAGTTCATCCCGGCGCCGGCGTGAGGTTGCGGAAATGACGCGAACTTTGCAAATCTTGGCAGCCATTGTGCTGGTCACTACGCCGGCTGCAGCCAAGCAGGAGAAGCGCTGGATCGAGAAAATTGCACTACTGGCAGTGAGCGAGGGGGTCTGCCGTGCACCGCCGGAAGACAAAGCGATGCAAATGGCAATTGGTTCAGCAATGATCGAGGGAGCTCTGACGAAAGACGCGGTTATCGAGCGGGCGCGAAAACGCGCACATGCGATCGCCGACGACATCGCTAAAACCCATACACAGAACACGTTCTGCACGGCGTTTATGTATTATCTCGACAAGGGTTACCCCCGATAAGAGGAGCGCGCGCTCCCTTTAGGGCGCCGGCTTGTGTGCGCCGATTGGGTTGCGCAATTGTCGCCACCAGCGGGGGTGATCGAATGCAATACGAAAAGCGAGCAGTTCTCTCACCGGGCCAAAAGCGGCTGCGCAAGGCGGTCTATTTGGTGCCGGTCGCACTGATGGGGGCTAGTCAGATAACTGCGCTCGGGTTGTTGAGTGTCGGCCTAGACAAGCTCCCGACCACGGTCATATTCGCGGCAGTAGCGCTCGTCTTGCTGGCCGGGTTCTCGACCTTCATCATGCTCTGCATCTTGGCCTACTGGATGAGAGAGCACCGCCGATGGCAGTATGGCTCGCTGGAGATCTTCTTTGCCCTCGTCTTGCTGGTCGTCACCGTCTATCAGTCGATGAGAGGGGTGCCTGTACCGCAGGGCTGGTCGTTTCCTCTCGTGGCTGATCTCGCGAAATATGCCGCCAGCCTCTACGTCATGGTGCGTGGATTCGATAACATCGGCCAGGGCCTGAAAAGCGATCCAGTCTGGGGCCGCAGGTGGCGTTGGTTCAGCCTCCAGCAAGTCGACCAGCCCAATGAATAGAGCCTGCCGGCGCGCGTTATTCGCCACCCATGTTTATAGCGCAGAAGCGCCTCTGCTAAGGGAAAACGATATGACACTCACGAGGGCGCAAAAGCGCATTGTCGGCGATATCGAGGAGATCCTTAGGATTGGTGGATATGACCGGTGGGCGGTGGAAGAGACCTATGAGCCCGATGCTCGCCGAAGCCAGCTCGATAGAATGAAAATGGATATGATTCGGATGAAGGTTATTGGGGACTATGTCTTCGTTGACGAGTTACTCTCGGTCGTAATGATATCCTACTTTTTTCCAGCTAAAGACTTTCTTAAAAGATACAGGCAAAAGAAGGTCCGGACCTTCGTCAATTTTGTTCTGGATGACCTCTATCTGGTCCGCAAGCTAGCAGCTGTTAAGGAAATCCGAAAAGTCGATCCTGCTATCGCTTCATTAGTCGAAAAGCTCAATGCAATCCGGAATGCATTGGCTCATGGCTTTACCCCTGCGCTAAGACGCGAATTTCGCAAAACCAAGGTAACGTGAGCTGGCCGCGATCTTTACTCAGTAGATGGCTTCGCGCAGTTCGATCGAGATATGACGAAATTGTGCGCCTATTTATTTGAGATGGCATTCGGGAAGAGTTTGGCGAACGAGGCAAATGGCTTAGCGGAGGCTTTTCCCGAAGGGAACGTCACGATCTGAAGCGCTCGGTGCGCCTTCCTGATGAAGGTGCAATCGGCCCCGCGTTAGGCGACCCGCCTGCCCACTCCCTTCCTGAAAAGAAGCTTTGCTGTCATCCTCCGGCAAGTTTCAGGGACTCGGAGGGATAGTATGGGAACTGGCTGCAAGTCGGTGATGCTCTTTTTTGGGGGAATGATCGGGGCAGGATTCCTCGCGTATTTGAGTTTTAAGGGGCCTTGGCCCGCGGCTTTGTTCGCTTTCATGTACGGTATGCTCTACATGTCGATAGAGAAGGTCTCGCTTCCGTTGTCGACAAGGTGTCCAAGAGGTTGCCGCCAGCCAATTACGACCGCTACGCCGCCCGGGCCTCGATCGCCCTCTGCCGGGCTTGCCTGGCCAGCGCCATGCATTGCAGGGCCATGCAGATCAAGCCGGCTTGCGTACTCGCCTCAGTTGCGCGATCCTGCCTCTGCAAGTCTTGCGGGGGGGGATAGACGATGCTTCACGATACATGCCTGCAGGCGTATCGCGACGGTGGTGTGGACGCCGTCAATCGCCTTCTCAGAGCGCAGTTTCCAGCCGACCGAGATCGAGTCCGCGCGATGAACGATCTGGAGGAAACTGGCTATTGGGCGATCACCTGGCACGAGAAAAAGCACCCCACCGGCGGCATGGATCGCGACTTCGGAAGCGTGAGGGCATATCTCGCCGACGATGAGCATGATCTATGAAGTTGCTCCGATGGTTCAGCTCGCACGGCGGCGGCGCCGGGGTGAGGCTGCGGAAGCGAATTCCGTGACTAAGTCAGGCAGGGATGACGACGAGCGGACCAATTCAATTGGCCTCTACCACTGTGCTGTTTCATACCATGAAGGAGCTCGTGCCCTGGCGAAGGTAAGAACCACCGCCACGCGCCCGGATTCCCCTATCTATCACGCGATAGAACTATTTCTGAAATCGTACCTCAGATTAAGAGGCGTGTCCGTCGCCGATCTTGCGAGTAGAAGGTTCGGCCATAGGGCCGATCGCCTCGGGAGGCGGGCCGCTGAGTTGGGCCTTGTCTTGAGGGATGAGGACATGGAAGTCCTGAGAATGATGGCAGAAACCGACATCGTCATTCGTACACGATATATACGCACCGGGTACTTTTCGGCCCCCTCTCTGCAAGCTGTTGACCGGACGTGCCAAAGCCTTCGCGTATCGGTGTGCGAGGCTATCAAAGAGACCGGCACCTTTGTTCGACCGTTAAAGCCCCCAGCGCCCGCTACGTCGCGCTGGTTTCGTCAAGCCGCTCCCTGGGGGATCCCGCGTTGACGACGATACGGTGACGGTCGGCGGCAAGGATCTCGGAATCACTGTCAAGCGCAGTGCCGTGCGGCTCGTCACCAGCCACGTGGCGCCGAAGCGGAAAACGCCACTGAGCGACAAGACGACATGAGGCCACCGCTATTGTGCGATGACGCCATATGGCTAGGGATTCACATTTCAATGCTTCTGCTCTAGTCTTGCCCCTCGAAGAAATCGCAGGTGGCAACCATGGAAGCGATATTCGACGACATTGCAGCAGCCCTAAGAACCCGCCCAGCGCGGCTGCGAGAACGCTACGGCGCCTTGGCGTTGCGCCTGGCCGAAAGCCTCGCCACTGGCCTCGCAATCGGAGTGGGCTTTGCCATCGTCCACGCCTTCGCGGGTTAAAACCTTTCAGCGTCGCTTTCGAGCAGTGGCTCGGCGCTGCGCCGAAGTAAGTCGAGCCCTCGCCGCCTTTTTCCTCTTGGCGGCTTGCTGCTTGGCCTCGTTCATTCGATTGCCGCGATCCTGATTGCACTGCTTGCAAGCTGCAGCCAGATTGGCGCGAGCGTTCGTGCCGCCGTGCATCTTTGGTTTCACATGTTCCAGTGTGGCTTCCCTCGGAGTGCCGGTCGCTGTGAACGGCTCGCCGCACCAGCAGCACAGCCCGTGTTGGAGCTTGATCAGTTCATCTCGCTCTTTGGCTGGATCAAATGCCACGAAGGGTTGTTTCCCTCCCTTGTTATTGTTGTTGGCCGTTATTGGCCTGGAAAAAAGACCACGACGTGGAGGCAAGGTCAAGCCAGCGCAGCAAGCCGCCCCACGAGCCCCGTCAGCGCGTCTGCGGGCTCACTACGGCCTTTTGTTCAGCGCCTAGCCGAAAGCGTGGACGATCGCGAAGCCCACGCCTATCGCAAAGCCGGCGCAGAGGCTGTCGCGGGGTAACGGGCTCGCATATTAGCGAATTTGCAAAATAGAAAGCGCCGTGCCATTGTCCTCGCAAGGGGACGGGAACAATGTATCGGCGAGCTGTATTTTGTTTCGCGGCCGCGCTGACAGTATCGGGCTGCGCTGCTGACTACCTCAACAACTATGACACCATGACGTTGGCGTCTGGCGACTCCAACCGGCAGAACCAACTTTTGCAGACAGTCGACCCGTTCAATCCGAACAGCAATAACACAAAGATCGAAGGCGACGGCCAGCGCATGACAGCGGTCGTCCAGAGGTATCGCGGCGTTCCGGTGATTGGCGCGACGCCGGGTGCCCTCCCGAACAGCAACGTCGACCTCGATTGCGCCGGAGGCAGGGGAGACAATCCTGTTGTGCCGCCAAACACGCCGCTTAACGGGCCGGATGTAAACGGACTCGACCGGAACCATAACGGCATCGCCTGCGACAGTCATAGGTGATGGGAGCGCGACCGCATAGACGGCTTCATGGCGGGCCGAGAGGCAGGCGCTATTACGATGTCGCGGACAATGAGTACAACCGCCGCCGATATCGCCGGCATAGGCGGCAGCCCACGTTCTGGGAACGGTGCGTTGAACTGCTCGGCGGGCTCATCGTGCTCTTGACGCTGCTAGCCATCGGCTTGGCAATCCAGATCGGCCCCGAGTTCACTAGTTGCAACATCAAGGGAAATATCAGTTACAACACCGGCGAGAAAATATACCACGTCCCCGGCCAGGAATATTATTCGGAGACGCATATCAGCCTTCTTAAGGGTGAGCGGTGGTTCTGCAGTGAGGCCGAGGCGCAGGCCGCTGGTTGGCGACGGGCAAAGCAATGAGGAACATACTCCGCTTTCGGCGCGTCCGATGGGCTCAGATCCGCTGGAGAGACGCGCCCGGCCGGCTGGAGTTCGATAGCGGCCGAGCGCGACGGAGCTGGCCGTTTTCCATACCCGCCGCGCTACTTTTCCTGATGGTCGCTTTGGTCGCTGGTTTCCTTACAAGCCGGTCTCTTGACTGGTAAACGTGGAATTGAGGCTTTCGCGCCGTTGGTCGAGCCTAAGCCCTGCCTAGAAGCGCCGGCGAGCGATCAGGCTCTTGGATAAAAGATGGCACGGTGAAGCCTGCGTCAGAGCCATACCGCGCAACGCCCTTGGTGATGCGCAGTTCGTCCATATGACCGTTCCAAGAGCGCGTGGCGCCGTTGTCCATGCCAATGCGCAGCGGGTCTGTGCAGTTAAATATGCTGCTATCGCTGGGTGTCCCTGACGCCACCATCACGCGGTCTCGGCAGACAAGCGCGCGATGAAGCCAAACGTCTCCTTAAAGCTGGTGCCGACCCAGCTCAGGAGCGAAAGTTCCATAAGGCCACTTCGCAAAGCGCCGCATACTCGCTCAAACGCCTTTTCGGTGGTCAGCGGTCCCTGCAGGACGCCGTCGGAGAAACCGTCGCCGACCGGAAGCGCGCGCACTGTCATCTTATCCTCCTCCTGGAGTGCTGTTATTAAACCAGTTCGGCCGAAGATAACGCAGCCGTGCAATAGCCGCCGGCAGCCAAAACAGGTCCGGCAAACATGCCCGCGAAGGCGGCGGCTAGAATGAGAGGCAATACATGAGGTCTCTATTCGGGTGGTTGGGGAAGTTGCAATGGGATTTGTAATCCACCCCTAGGCTACAACGGTTTGCGAACGTCACTGGTACGGGATAGCAAATCCAACCTGACAACCGGCTGACAGCCGTTTTGGGTGCCGCCGGCCAACCTTTGGCTAGCCAGACTTTTCGACCACAGGCGTGCTCTTTTCAGACGCTTGCATAGCTTCGGATTCGCACGGTTTCCTTGAAGGGTTCGCCGAGGCGGCGCGATAGCGGCTGCCTAGATTATTCAGGACGAGTCAAGCTAAGCGTCGCTCGAAATGTATGCTTCCGGCAACGGTTAAGCTCGCCAACACGGCCTTCAGCTAGCATCAAAGCTGACGGCAAGGGCAAGCGGCGCATAGCTGCCATTCGGAGAAGCTGGATACGGTCGTCGAGTGGCTGGATAAGCTTCTTGAATCAACCTTGGCGAATCGCTTCGTAACCCACTGGCAAACAGTTATGTGAGTCGCTGAAGGTCGTCGTTTTCTGCTGAAAATCAATAGGTTAGCAGCTGGTTTGCCAACCCATTTCCTTCGTATGATCTCGTATGGTCTGGCGAACCAAGTGACGACAAACGAGATTAACTACTAGCTTCAGGATTATCGACGCTGTGGCCGTGGGTTGCCAGGAACTTCCTCCTAGTGAATGACCGAAATAGGGGCGAGAACGGATAGTTGATCCCGAAAGGCTCAAATGGCTCGCACTGGCAGCGCTCGACCGTCCTCGAGTTCCAGCTTCGAATCGAAATAGCCGATCCATCTGACATCGTGGGTGACAACGCAGATCGCGACCTGACGACTGTCTGCGAGATGCCGAAAGACCTTCATCACCATTTCTGCCCGTCCGCCGTCCAGCGCAGCGGTGGGCTCATCGGCCAGAATCACCGTGGGATCGTTCGCAAGTGCTCTGGCAATCGACACTCGCTGCTGTTCGCCGCCGGAAAGCTGGGACGGGTAGTTGGCGCCCCGATCACCCATGCCTAATGCGGCTAGCAGACGACCGGCGCGTTCATGTGCCTTTTGGCGGCCGACGCCGTTGAGCTGCATCGCGATAGCGACATTGTCTGCAGCAGTGAGGAAAGGGATCAGGTTCGCCTTCTGGAACACAAACCCCAGATGCGCACGCCGGAAGGCGCGCAAGTCGTTAAGCCGAGAGCCCGGCCGGGATATCACCCTGCCGTCGAACAGCACCTCTCCCGCGGTGGGAGTCTCGAGCAGACCCGCGATCATCAGCAGTGTCGTCTTGCCCGAGCCGCTCGGGCCCACAATTCCGGTGACCGTACCCGGGCTGAGCGTGAGCGAGCCGGCAGCCAACGCCGTGACCCGCGAGCCCGCACTTTCGTAAATCTTGCTGACGTTGCGCACCTCCAATGCGGCCAGACGACGAGCGGACATCAAGCGAGTACTTCCTGTGCCCGAACAGCAAGGGCCCTGCGGATAGCAAACCAACTCGCAGAGAGACTGAGCACCATCAGCACCGCCGACAGGACGGCAAGATCCGACTCCGTAATAAGGACGGTCCTCGGAAATCTCGGATAGATGGTGAATGAAATCGCGATGGCCAGAACGAGGCCACAGAAGCCGATAAGCGTCGCTTGCTGTGCGATCATGCCGACGATCACCCGGTCGCGCGCGCCGATAAGCTTAAGCAGCGCGATCTGCGCAACTTTCTCGATGGTCATGGTGTAGATGGTCAACGCAATGACGGCGCAACAGATAAGCAGCGTCATCGTCGTGAACGCCAGGATCTGGACCCGCAGCTTGCCGAGGCGCCCATCCAGCAACAGCGTCTCCTGATCTTTCTTTGTTAGCACCTCGACGTCGCCCCAGCGTTTGATCGTGTCGCGCACGACTTCCGCATCGGCGCCGGGCAAAGTCTCGACGATCACGGCGGCGACACTTCCCGTTTCATCTCCAAGACCCATGCGGGTTTTGCCCTTGGCAGCCCGGTTGAGCAGTATCGCTTCGCTGGGCAGCAGCCGGTTGATCACCTGGGCATCGGCGATCGTGACGAACAGCAGACCGTCACCTCCCATGTCGACTTGTCCCGCCGAGACGCCGACAATGGTATAGGTGTCGCGGCCAAGCCGCACCTCATCACCGACCGACAAGCCCAGTGTCTTATCGGCGATCGCCTCATAGCGGTTGGACTGGAAGTAGCGTCCGGCGATCAATGGTATCCAACTGCCGCTGTCGCTCGGGAAATCGACGCCGGTGATCGACATCCGAAGCGGCAAGCCGTCGAGTTCGAACTGTTGATTGTATTGAATGAATCTTCGCGTGGCAGCGACGCCGGCCACGCCTGCGACCCGGCGGTCAAGGTTGGCCGGGACAGCGGAAGATTCGGCAAAGGGGCCGGACTTTCCCCCCTCGACAACCCAGAGATCGGCGCCGATCCCATCGATGACAACAAGAGCCTCGTGGACAATACCACGATACATTCCGAGCATGCCGATTGTCGCAGCCATGAGCAAGCCGACGCCGAAGACGGTCAGGACGAACCGTAAAAGGTTGTGCCTGATATCCTTGAGCGCCAGACTCACTGGGCAGTCGCTCTCGCGGAGACCGCTTGATACTGAAAGCGTCCGATGGGGTTCAGCACCACATCGCCGACATCGAGGCCGCGTGTTATCTCGATGTCCGTCCCGCTGGAATAGCCTAGCGCGACCGGCGCCCAATAGGCTCGGCCGTTGCGGGCGACCCACAGCCCAACGCGGCCTTGGTCCCGCGCCAGGAAGTGCTGGGGAATCGCGATGCCCGGAGCGGGCGATTGAGCCTGGATAACGACATTCGCCCGCTGTCCGACGGCCCAGGTCGATGGCAGTTGGTCGAGCCTCAGGTCGACCGTGAACTCACGCGTCTCCTGATCGACCTGGCGGCCTATCCGCACAATGGAAGCAGCATACGATCGCAGCGGATTGGAAGAGAACGTTACCTTCGCCGTCTGGCCCGGGTGCAGCGATGCCATGGCGGATTCATCGAACCTGGCAAAAACCAGGAGCGACTTCGGATCGACGATCTGCATCAGTTCGACACCAGGTGACAAAAGATCGCCCACCGTGCGGCTGCGAGACACGACCACACCGTCGACGGGAGATCTGATGGAGGTCTCGGCGACCCGGCTCCGCAGTTGCTCGACCTCGGCCGAAGCTTTCGCCGACTGAGCTTTTGCCCGCTCTATTGTGACCACGGCTCGCGCCAACTCGGCTTGCGCCTGCTTCTGGGTGCTTTCGGCGAGATCGAAATCGGATTGCGAAATCGACTTTCGGTCAAGCAAGGTCCTGCGGCGCTCCAGATCGGCTTTCGCCGTGGCCGCGGCTATAGCAAGCCGATCGCGCTCGAGCTCGGACTCGTGCACCATCTCCGCCGCCGCCCGGTCGTTGGCGACGGCTGCTGCAAGCTGAAACTGAAGATCCGTGGCATTGAGAGTGGCGAGAACCTGGCCGCTCTTGACCTCATCGTTCTGATCGACATTCACCTCGGCGAGAAAAGCCTGAACGCGTGCCGTGACGACCACTTGATTCGTAGCGCCCAACAAGCCCGGCCCGGCGATCTCACGCGCGAGCAGGCGTTGCTTGGCTATATAGGCATCGACATCAGCTGGCCAGACATACCAGCCCGAGAAAACGCCTATTGCCGCCAAGACGACGAGCAAGGTTGAGATCAACCGAACCAAGTGCCCCTACCCGCTCCGGCTGGGCCGGCTCCGCCTGTTGCTAGAGTGAGCCGCCATCAGACCGCCGCCTGTTCGACGGGCTCTGCCGCCGATTGACCGGCCAGCAGCCGCTCCTCGATCTCCCGCAAGATATCCTCTGCTTCCGCATGGTCATAGCCCATCGTGTCGAATGTCAAGGCCAAGCCAAGACCCTCTTCCGTCGGGAAGCTACGAAAATCCATCTCGCTTATACAGGGTCGCTCCTTGCGCATGTCCGGCAATGGGGTGACCTTGAACATGCCGAGATCGAGTTCGCCGGTCACGTTTGAGCGCTGCAGGGGTGCGGACTGTGTCCCGCGGGTCCATTTGTCGACCGTCCGACTGCCGACGACAAAAAGGGCAGTGTAGGAGCCCTTACCAACGACCTCATCGTGAAGCTCGCCCAAATAGTTGGAATCCATGAACGGCGCGAATTGCGTGGCTTCGACGATCTGGTCTCCGATTGCCGCGGCCAAAGCCTCCAGCGTCTCGAAGGCAAGAGGGCGCGCGCGAACGGGCAAATCGGAGGCAACGAAGTTCACGTAATTCTCAAGCCGCCGATCGTGACGCAATGCCGAAGGAACTTGCAGGATCATGTCATCGACGCCGCCGCGAGCGGCAATCATCTGCGCGAAGGCGGCGATGACCATGGCGACTTCCGTCGTGCCCGCATCCTTGGCGCGCTTGCGCAAGATCTCCTGCTGATGACCAGGAATCGAAAGCGAAACTTCCGCGCCGAGACTGCAATCCACCAGATCGACATTGGGGCGATGTCCTTTGGCTTTGCGCCCAAGGTTCGGAATTTCTGGCAAGGGCTCGGCAAACACCTTGCGCAGGAATACGTCACGCCGTTCGAAAGAACCGGGCCTTCCGACATGGTCGAAATCGCGAACGAATTGATCGATGTTGATCTGGACGGGGTCTAGCGGCAGGCCAAGATAGGCCTTGATCGATTCCTCCAAGATCAGTCCCAGTGAATAACCGTCCAGGACAAGATGGTGCCCCTTGGCAATGATGATGTCGCTTTCGTCGCCGAAGCGAATGAGGGTAATGCGAAACATCGGGGCTCTGATGTCGATGCTTTCCTGCGCGAGTTCGCTTGCGCGCCGCATGGCTTCGGTTTCGTCCGCCGCATGTTCGACCGAGAAGAAGTCCGTCGGCCTGCGTTCCAGATAAGCGCCGTAACCGGCACCTTTCCGGAAAAAGCGGGTGCGCATCACCTCGTGCCGGGCCATGACCGCTTCGATTGCCTTCTTCAGACGATCGACATCCATCTGCGGCCGTATCTTGAGTTCCTTGCTCACTGTGAACGCGATGCGTGCAAGCGGGGTCGCGTCCGGATGCTCCTGGAACCACAGCAACGCTGATTGCGTGCTGGTCACCGCAATTTCACGCTCAACATTGGCAACGCCGTCGAGCGGCGAGCGTTTCACCTGCATGGCTGGTTGGTGCTCGCCGGACCAATCGCTGCGCTTCCAGCGCGTATCCTCCAGTTTCACATATGCGGAGCTGCCGAATTGTGCGCCAAGCTCGCGGACATACGCATCGACCAGCCGCCGGGCCGCGATTTCATCGAGAACATCGAAATCAACCCTTAGCTGGAGCCGCACGTTGGAATTGCGAACGAGCACTACGAGTTGAATCTCGTGCGCGCCAACGGCTACCGCTTCGAAGCCAAGCTTTTCGATCGAACCGGACAGGCTGTCCTCGATCAGCGCGAAGCCGAATTGGCGCAGTGCGACCTTGCCCAGGCGCAGGTCCTGCTCGAATGCCAACTCGATTGAGGCCACATCCATATGCCCGTGTGCACGACCGTTGGCGTCGGCTCGTTCGATCTGCTGGAGAATATCTGGACGAGCTCGGTCGGAGGTGCGCAGCACAATCGGATAAGAGCCCTCCAGCGGGCCAATCAAATCGTCGGCCGCCAGGTCTTCTCTCTCGCTGAAGTGATTGTCGAGGATAAGCGCTTCAACAGAAAAGTGGCCGGCCAGCGCCTTCGCGTAAGCCGCGGCAAAGACTCCACGTGACGGGCTCAATACAGCATGAGGCGAGATTGAGAGTGTGGCCTCCAAGATGCCCACCTCGCCTCTGTTCGATCCCATACCGGCCGGCGCCGCGGCTCGGCGGCGCCCGGGGATTGAAGCGATTGCCGGCGCGTCGTGAAGAATCTCCTTCCAGTAGGCGACATCGCGACGGTGACCTGGGGATCCAGGCTCGACCGGCTTGCTGCGCGCATACTGCGCGAAGCTGCGACTTTTCTCGCCTGCCGCGCCGCCAGGCTGCACCAACCGCGAGATGATGAGATGCACCGAAACGGTGTCTGCGGCTGCGCGATGCGCCCGCACCTGCAGCTCATAACGTCCGTCGGGCCCTGGCGAAACGCCAAACCGCCACAGCGGGCCAGGCAGCTCAATCTTGCCCAGACGAACGCCCGTCGGCAGCAGTTCGAGCACAGGCTCGGCATCGAAGGTGATCTCGACCTCGCCGGAAGCCGATAGCGAGCCTCTCATTCGCAGCGAATCGTAGTTGTCGGCCAGTCGAGCCAGCCGTGCCGACAGCGCCTCCGGCAAGATGCCGGAGCTTGCTTTGGCGACGAGGACAATCTGGTTGTTTGCTTTGGCGACCGACGATGACATCGGCATTGTGTCGAGCCGCAACGCATGGACCTGCCGGCCAAATGGGCGGAACGCATCCGGGGTAACGGCTGCCACAGTGCTGGTATGCGTGGTCGACAGCTGCAGCGAGACCCTCAGCTTGGTCTCGAATGCCGAAGCGACGAGGGCCGACAAGCCGGCAATCGTCGGCGCCTGCAGGAATTTCGCGACAGGAATATCGACTTCGACTTGGGCCTCGACGCGGTTCTTCAGTTCGAATGATGAGAGCGAATCCAGCCCGAGTTCGCTAAGCTTGCGGTCGTCCGCCAGCGCGCTGGCGTCGACCTTCAAAACCTTGGCCACTTCACGACGGATCATCTCCCCCAGCAGTTCAGTCCAGGCTTCGCGCGGTGCCGCGGCGAGCTCGGCCTGAATTCGGGAACGACCGCCGGCCCGCTCACCCAGCAGATGTGAAATCCTCGGATTTGACGCCGCCGCGGTATTTGCGCGCGCGACCGCCGTCCAGTCGAGATTGGCAAAGCCAAGGTTTTCCGACTTGGCGCGCAGCAGATAGGCCAGCGCGGAGGCAGCCTCAGAATCCTGCACCGGCTTGATGCCGACGCTATCGAGGTAGTTGGTCATCGCCTCTGACCTGGCGACGAAGCCGCTCCCGGCAATCATGCCCCATGCCGCCGAGGAACCTGACATCCCACGGCCCCGGCGATAGCTGGCAATCGCGTTGAGGACGGAGTTGGCGGCGGTATAGTTCGCCTGCCCGACCGAGCCGATAACTTGTGCGATGGAGGAAAAGTTTGCCAGGAAATCCAGATCAATGCCGTGTTTGAGGCTCGAGACATGCAAGTTCCAGCCGCCCGCGATCTTTGGCCTCAGCACCCGATCTATCTTGTCGGCGTCGAGCTGAGAGATGAAGGCGTCTTCGATCACTGCGGCGCCATGCACGATGCCTCTCAGGCGGTTTTCACCCGACGCATATTGCCCGATCAACTTGTCCACGGCCGTCGCATCGCTCACGTCCAACTTCGTACACACGATCCGAGTGCCGCGCTGTTCCATGAGCTTGATGGCGTCGGAGGCTTCGGCATCCGGCACGCCACTGCGGTTGGCCAGGATCAACGTCCCCGCGCCAGATCTGCTAAGCCAGTCGGCGACTGCAACGCCGAAACCCTTGAGCCCGCCGGTGACCAGATAGGAACCCCGAGCCGATAGCTCGAACTCACGTTGCAGATCGAGCTCGACGTCGATCACGCTCTCGTCAAAAGTGACGACCACCTTGCCGATATGCTGAGCCCTCGACAGCATTCGCATGGCCTCCGCCACGCTCGATGCCGGAAATCGGGTAGCCTCGAGCGGCTTGTAGGTCCCTGCAGCAATCTTGGCCTCCACCTCGCGAAGGAGCTGTCTGAAGAGATCCGGCTTCTCGATCGGCAATGTCGAAAGGTCGATTACCGAATAGGCGTTGTTGCGATAGAGCGAGCGGAGTCCAATCGGTTTGTCTTCCGCCAGGTCGCGTTTGCCGATTTCGATCATGCGGCCAAACGGCGCCAGGCAGTCCAGACTCTTGTCAATGCCGCTTCCCGACAGCGCGTTCAGCACCACATCGACGCCTCGGCCATGGGTCGCGGCCCGCACTTCATCCGCGAAGTCGAGCGAGCGGGAATTCATCACCTTGTCCAGGTCCATTGCGCTCAGGAAGGCACGCTTCTGCTCGCTGCCAGCCGTGCCGAATAGCTTGGCGCCGCGATCTCGTGCGACCTGCACAGCGGCCAGCCCGACGCCGCCTGAAGCCAGATGGATCAGCGCAGTCTCGCCTCGCGCCAGCCTGGCAACATGGTTGAGCGCGTAGTGAGCCGTGAGGAATGCTGTCGGCAAGGTCGCGGCTTCAAGCAACTCGAGCCTATCGGGCACACGCATCACATAGTCCGCCCGGACCTTCGCGAAACGTCGCAAATACCCCTTGCCCATGCCCATGATGCGGTCGCCAGGCCGGAGATTGCTCACCCCTGGGCCGACCCTGCGGACGGTGCCGGAAAATTCCAGGCCGAGATTTCGCCAATAAGCGTCATCATTCTCGAGCTCGTCCGGCAGAATTCCGGTAGCAGCCATAATGTCGCGGAAATTCAGCCCGACCGCAGCAATTTCAACCAGTGCCTCGTCTGGTCCTAACGTCGGCTCGATCGTTTCACGCAGCACGATGTTGTCGATCGTTCCGGGCCTGGTCATGGTGACTGCGAAGTTGGCCGCATCGCCCGCGGTCTCAATCTTGCGTGACGAGGGGGCAAGATCCCTCAAGGCTAGTTGGTCCAAACGCGGCACGTAGCGCTGCGCGCCGCGCAGAACGAATTCGGTTTCATCAGTGTCTTCCAGCAGGACATCGCAAACCGCCGTGGCCGAACTCAGTGCGACGGCATCTGCATCGATCAGTCGGATGCTGAACCCTTTGCATTCATTGGCCATTGTGCGAGCTACGCCGATCAGCGCACTTTCACACAGGCCCTGAATAGGCATCGGTCCATCGTCTTCCACGATCCGGCTCGCTGAGGTGACGACAACAAGTTCCGGCTTGGCGCCAGCCGAAGTGCTCATCCGCTCGAAAACTTTCCCCAGCGTGATCAGCTGGTGGACCGCCGGTGTTATGGCCGCCATCAGCTGTGTGCCGTCGCACATTTCATCGAGGCTGTCCGAGATCAGGGCGTTGAACAGGATGCCTGACCTGCCTTCCGCAGCAGCGATGAAGGACTGAATCGAGGCGAGCGCCTTTTCAGCGTCGAGGTCCAGCAGCAGTGCCGGGTCAGCGGCCTCGGCCGTTGCTCCGCGCCGGACAAGGTCTGCCACCGTCGGCTCGAGGCTCTTGCTCCCATTGCCCATCACAAGCCATCGCACGCAGCGAGGAGAGGCACTCGCAGGTCTAGGTTCTTGCCGAACAAAGTGCTCCTCGAAGACGCTTGAGCCCGAAGCGCTCGCCTGGCGCGTGCCCCCGACCCTGCCGAGCGACTTCGTCCGCAGGTCGTCGACTACGATCAGAGGCCGGCCATCCGTCGAGAACACGCTGAAACGCATGGAGTCCGGCTCAAAGCTCGGCTGAATGTCGACCACGACTTCGGCCGTCATGGCGGATTTCAGCATGATCTTGCGTGCGCCAGTCGGCAGCCGCAGCTTGTACGCGGTCTTGTCGTCCTCCTCAGGCGGCAAGGGCTGTCCAGGGATCCATAGACCGTCGCGGCAGGAAGACAGGCCGATGCCGGCCTGCAACACCGCGTCCAGCAATCCGGGAAAGGCGAAGTATCGCTGCGCGATATCTGCGTCCCGGACCGTCAGCCTGGCAATCGCGCGGTCCCCCGCAATGTCGAGACCCTCCAGAGATTGAAAGGTCGGGCCATAATCGAGGCCATGCCGGTCGACCAGGCGATAGAATTCGCTCCGATCGGTGAGGCCCCGCCGGCTCTCCAGGAGGTCATCTGGGGCGGGCGCGAGCTCGTAGTGGTGGCCGAAACCATAGGCCTCCGCGCGTGTCTTCCAACCCTCCTGCGAACCTCGGTGGAGCGTCGACACCCGCAGCTTGCCAGCGATCGGGTCGAAAACAGTCGAAAGCAGGATGACGTCATCTTCGGCAATGGACAGCGCCTCGTGCAGCGTGAAATCACGCAATTCCACGGCCGGACAGCCGAAATGGTCGCGTAGCGCCGCTCCCATGATCTCGATGTAGCCGACGGCCGGGAAGAGGCAATCGCCACTGACGCGATGATCACCCAGGAACTTGAAAGCCCGCAGCGTGATCTCGTTTGTCCAGGACGGCCCCGAGGTGAAGTCGCGCCACCCGAGCAAGGGATGGCGGGGAGCTTCAAAAAGGAAATTCTTGGTCTCCTCGGAGATGTTCAGCAGACGCTGATTGTTCCATGGCATTTGCGGAACGGCCGCGTGGCCGGCAGCCGATTGCAACCGTTGCGGCTCAACCCCGGATACGTACAGATGGCCCTCCGCCCGCGCCAGGGTCCAGAAATCATCCGCGGCGCGATCGAGCGAGTTGATAGCAATTGCGTCGGTCCCGCGTTCCTGGGCGATGCCGCGGATCAGAGGCGTAAGGGTGGGATGCGGTCCGATCTCGAGGAACGCATTTATGCCGTAGTCTAGTGTGAACGCCAACGCCTTGGTGAAACTGACCGGCTGGCGCAGATTCGCCCACCAATATTCGGCATCGAATTTCGTTTCGAACACGCCGGTGACGGTCGAGATGATCGGCAGGTTGCCTTCTTTCCAGGCAACAGGGCCAAGCTCGCTAAGAAACCACTCCTTGCAGTCTTCCAGATGCGCGCTGTGCCAGCCGAAATCCATGGTCATGCGGCGGGCCGTTGCGTCCGGATAAGCCTCCGCAACCTTTGCAAGCACAGCGACGACGCCCTCTTCCATGCCGGCAATCGTTTGCGCGATCGGTCCATTATAGGCGGCGATGACGACGCTGCCGTCGCTGGGCAGATAGGGCTCGAGCTGGTCGACGGTGAGCCCGATCGTCGCCATCGCCCCGCGTCGCTTGCTCTTCAGCGGAATGAGCCCACGTTTGGCGATTATGCGAGCCGCCGTCTCGATATCGATGACGCCCGAGACATAAGTCGCGGCAACCTCGCCGAAGCTATGGCCGACAAGGAGTTCGGGCGTAATTCCCTTCTTCGTCCAGCGTTCGAAGAGGGCAATCTGCGTGGCGAAAATCGACGCTTGCGTCACATCGGCATCGTTGATGCGCGACTTTGCTTCATCGCGAAGCATCTCCTCCACCGTGGACCAACCGACCATCGGCCGGAGCACCTCATCGAACATGTCGGCGGTGCGACGAAAGGCATGATCTTCCTTCAGCAGGCGCCGCGCCATCGCCCACCATTGTCCCCCCTGGCCGGAGAAGGCCATGGCGAGACGACGGTTTACCGCGCGGCCGGTGATGACCGTCGGGCCGACGGAATTCTGGTCGATGCCTGCATCGGCCAAGCGGCACAACTGCGTCCGCAGCGCGGACCGCTTCCGTTCGACAATCAAGGCGGCCCGCTGGTCGAAATGATCACGCCCATGGCTCAGTTGGTCAGCGATATCCGGGATCGGCGTGTCGGCGAGCGAACCTTGTTCGCCGAGCTCGTCAGCCAGGCGCCGAGCCCACAACTCCAGTCCCTTTGCGCTTCCGGCTGAAAGAGGGATGGATACGGGATGATTGGCGTCGATCGGCGCTACCGTCCGAGAAAAACGCGGGCGAGGTCCACGCCAGCCTTCGATGACGACGGAGCCGTTCGTGCCGCCAAAACCAAACGAGTTGACCACCGCCAAGCCAGAGCGTGCGCGATGGTCTATCGACGCTGGCTCGACCGGGACCGTTATGTTGAGCGCATCGAACGGAATGCTGGGGTTCGGGCGGTCAAAGTTGCGGTTGGGCAAAACGAGGCCATGGGCGACCGTGAGCAGGGCCTTAATGAATCCTGCAATACCCGAAGCCGACTCGAGATGTCCGAGGTTGGGCTTGAACGATCCGACAGGAAGCGGCTTTGCCCTTCCGTTCACGCCAAAAACGCGACCGATGGCCGTCGCCTCGATTGGATCTCCGACCGGTGTGCCGGTTCCGTGAGCCTCGACATAGTCGACGTCGGCGGGATCGATGGACGCACCTTGCGTAAGCGCCTCCAGCATCGCTTGCTGAGCCTTGCCGTTCGGCGCGGTGAGCGTCGGCGTATATCCATCCTGATTGACCATCGAATGACGGATCACGCCATAGATACGATCCCCGTCGGCGATCGCTCGTGCAAGCGGCTTCAACAAAACAAGACCGCAGCCTTCACCGCGGACAAAGCCGTCTGCCCGTTCGTCAAATGTATAGATGCTGCCGGTCGGCGAGAGCATATTGGCGCTGGAGAAGGCTACAAAAGGGCCTGGATCGAGCATGCAGTTGACCCCTCCGGCCAACGCCATGTCACAGGTTCCCATGCTGAGGTGACGGACTGCCTGATCGATGGCCACAAGGGCGGACGAGCAGGCTGTATCAACGGCAATACTTGGACCCTTCAAATCGAAGCGGTGCGAGATTCGATTGGGGGCGATGGAGAATGCAGAGCCGGTGCCGGCGAAGATGTCGCCTGCGCTGGCGCGCCCACGCCGCAGGTTCTGCGCGAAATCATTTGTGGAGATGCCAACAAACACGCCCGTGCGAACGCTTTGTAGATCGGAAAGCGTGCGGCCGGCGTCCTGGACGGCCTCGAAGGCAATTTGCAAAGCCAAGCGCTGCTGCGGATCCATCGACGTCGCCTCCCGCGGAGACATGTCGAAGAAGCCGGGGTCGAAACCGAAGACGTCGCTGCTCAAAAACCCGCCCCAGCGCGTGCGCATCTTGCCCGGGGCATCCGGATTAGGATCGTAGAAGGCATCAATGTTCCAGCGATCCGAAGGGATATCGACGATGCCGCATTTCTTCTCCAGAAGAAAAGTCCAGTAAGATCGTGCGTCATGGATCGCGCCGGGGAATCGGCAGCCTATGCCGATAACTGCCACCGATTGCCGGTGTGCTTCCCCAAGTTCATCAACGGCCTCGCCACCGAGATGAATGTTCATTCACCCGCCCCCTGCAGACTATGCACGCGGCAATCAGCCGCGCATTTACTTGCGTTCTGCATCGCAAGCTTGGCAAGCAGCCAACCTCGCGCCAAGTCGTGGCCACAGCGCATTTTCCGGCGCTGTGGCATCTATGGTTCAGTTGACAGCATCCGGCGTCGCCATGCAGCGCAAGCCGCATCGAGCCCAGTGTCGGGCGTCGACTGGCTTCACCCGTCTTGGCGCGATGGTGCAATACCGACACCTCGGATGGGTCTTGCGAGGCGCGTTGGGCGTCGAGACGTTGTGTTTACCCCCGACTGATCGCCTGCAATCGTCGGAGCTCCACGGTCGGTGATCCTGCGGCGGGCGCAGCCGCGACGCCGACAATATGCTCCTTCGTCGGTCGCAGACTCCAAAGTCTCCAGCGCCACTGATCATCATCGATGGGATTTGTGAAAGATATCCTCGGCGAACCACTTGCAAAATCGACGCAAACTTCCTTCACGGGCAACGACAACCCCATGCCCCGAGCCTTCACATATGCCTCCTTGAGGGTCCAATGCGCAAAGAAGAATTCCGGTCGATCCATGTATGAGAGTTTTGAAAAACGTTCCATCTCCGCCGTGGCCAACACGACGGGCGCCAGCTCGTCAAGGCAGATATCGCGGTCACGACGCTCGACGTCGACCCCTATCTCCTCGACTGAACCGATCGCGCATACGACCAGACCATCCGTGTGGGAAAGATTGAAATGGAGGGCTGCGACTCCGAGCTCCGGATCGATGAACGGCCGGTCATTCCGGTTGGCGACGAACCGCCACATCTCGGGCCTGATGTCGTGGTACCGCGAGAGCACGGTGCGCACCAGACCGCGTCCGGCAAGGTATTGAAGCCGGGCAGCGTGCGACGAGATCGAGTCATGGCGCTGCTGTTCGGGCCGACTGAGCAACCGCAGGCAAGCGGCTTGATTTTCGTCGGTGAATTCGTCGAGCTGGTGATACCAGATATCGATCCGGTTCAGATCCAGGATTTCTTTCAATCCAGCCACCCCCAATGGCCTGAAGCACCGGCAAGGTCCGGAAGTAGCACTTGGAAGCCGCGAGTCAATGGCTCTGTGAGACGTCAAGCGCAACGGCTCCGCCGCCTTCCTGGCCACTTCGATGGTCCTATCGGGCCACGAGGCGCACCAGCCTCTCGGGGCCTTCGCGGGCAGTTCCCGAGAGGGCGCTTGCGTCGCGGCGCCGATCACCTGCGCGAAGGAAGGTAAGTGTATCGGCGCCGATCATGCCGTTCAGCGTGATATGCGCATCTCGTATAGAGCCCAAGCGGCATCGCCACTTCTATTATTGGATCCATATCGGCGCCATCCTCGCCTTCCTGATCTATATTCCGGGCTCGAAGCACCGCCACATGTTCCTGGCCGCGCCGAACATCTATTTTCGTAAGCTGGAACCGGCCGGAACCGCGCCCGCCGTGCCGTCCCAACGCGAGACTCCGGGCGTGGCTTCACTCGCTCAATTTGATTGGAAGCAGCAGCTCGACCTCTTGTCCTGCACCGAGTGCGGACGCTGCCAGGCAGTCTGCCCGGCCTATGCTTCGGGCCTGCCTCTCAGCCCTAAGATGCTTATCACCGATCTGCGCGACGCGCTGGCGAACGACGCGTCGGCTCCTCTGGTCGGCGGCGTGATCGCCGAGGAGACGCTCTGGGCCTGCACGACCTGCCGCGCCTGCATGGAGGCCTGTCCGGTCGAGATCGAGCATTTGCCCAAGATCATCGACATGCGGCGCCATCTTGTCGACGAAGGCCATCTCAGCCCCATGCTCCAGGAAGCGCTGACCAACCTCACTCGGCTCGGGAATTCGATGGGCAAGCCGTCCAAGATGCGCGCGCGCGGGACCAAGGAGCTCGGCTTCCCAGTCAAGGACGCGCGCAGCGAACCGGTCGACGTGTTGTGGTGCGTCGGCGACTACGCATCCTACGACCCGCGCGTCCAGGACGTGACGCGCAAGGTCGCCGAGCTTATCACGGCCGCCGGCGTCGATTTCGGCATTCTCTTCGATGCCGAGCGCAACAGCGGCAACGACGTGAGGCGCGCCGGCGAGGAGGGCCTGTTCGAAACGCTTGCCCAATCCAACATCGACGCGATCCGCGCCTGCAGCTTCAACCGCATCGTCACCACGGATCCGCACACCTGAACGCGCTGAAGAACGACTACCGCCATTTTGGCGGCGAGTTCGAGGTGCTTCACTACACGGCGCTGCTTGCCGAACTGGTCGCGGCGGGCAGGCTTGATATCGCCCCGCCCGACGGCACCACAGTGACCTATCACAATCCCTGCTATCTCGGCCGCTACAATGGCGGATTCGACGCTCCGCGCGACCTCATCAGAGCGGCGGGCTATATGCTGCAGGACATGCCGCGCTGCCGGGAGAAATCCTTCTGCTGCGGCGCCGGCGGCGGCCGCATCTGGCAAGGCGACGACGGCGTCAAGGAACGACCCAGCGAAGACCGCATCCGCGAGGCGCTTGGCCTCAACGTTGGGATCTTTGTCGTCGCCTGTCCCAAGGACAAGGTCATGTACACCGCCGCCACCGACGCGCTTGGCGTAGCAAGCAGTTTGAGGATCCTCGACGTGGCCGAGTTGATCAACCTGCGCGAAGCACCTAGTGCCTGATGGTTCTCTGGTTTGCTGGCGGAGCCAGCATTCAGGCACCGCTCAATAACCGGAGATGGGAAGTGCCGCGTAGCCGGGATGAACTTTGGGCATTCTGCTAACTGTGTGGCTCACAACATCGCTTTCAGGCTGCGGGAAACTGCTCCTAACATCCGACAAGAGGCGCAAAGCTGCCATGTCGGGTTTGAGGCCGCAAGCCGACTGTCCTTTAACAGGAGGCATTTGGCTGAAGCGGACCATCCGCATAGGAAATCTCCTCACGGGCGAACGCGGATGACCGTCTTCCCCGCGCGTCGCTCGGTCGCGTTGAAGGTTGCGACGGCCTCGTAGAGGCCCGAGACCTTGACCGATATTCGTCCGCAGTCGTCTATCCCGCACCCGCTGGACGATCTCACTCAGTTGGGCACGATCGGACTCGACGACGAAGTCGACAGCCAACCCGTCTGTGGGCCGAGCCTCCGCCGGGCCTACGACAGTCACCAGCGTACCTCCGGCTCGGATCAGTGCTGCGGACCGCTTCTGAATGTCGCCGCCGATGACATCGAACACCAGGTCGACTCCGCCGACGTCTTCCAGGGGGTCGTTTTCGAGATTGACGGATTTATTTGCGCCGAAGTCGAGCGCCTTCTGACGGTCGGGGGCGCGTCCGGTGCCTATGACATAGGCTCCGGCTTCCCGTGCGAGCTGCGTCACGACCGAACCGACGGCATCGGCCGCGCCATGCGCAAGCACGCTTTGTCCTGCCTGAAGGCGGCCGTGCTGAAACAAGCCCTGCCATGCGGTCAGGCCCGAGATCGGCAGACTAGCGCCCACCGCGACGTCGACATCGCCGGGCAATGGCGCGAGATTGCGTGCTTCCATGGCGACGTACTCAGCAAGTGTGCCGTCGCGATGCCAGTCCCGAGAGGCCGAACACCCGCTGACCGATTGACAGCCCCGTGGTGCCGTAGCCAAGCGCGGTGACCACGCCGGCCAATTCATGGCCGAGGATCGATGGCGTCCGGTCACGGAAGGCCCGATCGGCCCAGGTCGAAGGCCACTCCAGTTCGGTGTTGACGAACCCCGCCGCGTGAACCTGAACGACGACGTCGTTTATCGCTGCCTGTGGTTCGGGCCGCTTCACCAGCTTCATTCCGGCCGTTCCCGCATTCTGATCCGTTGCAACGATTGCTTTCATGGGAATTATCTCCTCATCTGGAACACGCCGGAGTGGGCGGATCAGGTGTCCGAGGCTCTGAAACTAACGGGCTTGCTCGAGCGCTGACATGTCGCGGCGGTTCAGTTTCGCATCGTCCGCTTCCAGGTGATGGCGAAGTTTCTACGGCAGACATGCGGCGCAAAGCTGCTATTGGGATGAGATAAATACGGTTGTCGAGTGGATCAGCCTCTTGAATCAACGTTAGCGAGTTGCTTTGTGCTGATCCGGTACGCAAGGCTGTTTAGCCAGCTGCGTCCAGAATGCCTCGATTCTTCCGTCTTGCCAGCAGTTGCGTCAGCCAATCCGGGTCCATTTCCGGAACGGAGGAGAGTAGCAGTTCGGTGTAGGCAGCGTGGGGTGTTGTCAGTACCTCGGTTTTTGACCCCTGCTCCACTACCTTCCCTTGGTGCATGACTACGACCTTGTCCGCGATTGCTCTCACGGTCGAAATATCATGGGTGATGAAGATGTAGCTGACGCCGAGTTCGCGCTGCAGGCGCATCAGGAGCTTCAAGATTTCTTCTTGCACAATTTGATCCAGTGCCGAGGTGACCTCGTCACAGATGATGAGGTCGGGATTCGCAGCGACCGCGCGCGCAATACAGATCCGCTGTTTCTGGCCACCGGACAATTCACCGGGCAGCCTATCGAGAAAACTTTCGTCCATCTCGATCATATGCATGAGTTCGCCGATCCGGCGGTCGCGCTGCTCTCCTTTGAGGCCTAAATAGAACTCAAGCGGACGCGCTATTATGTCCTCGACGGTCTGGCGAGGGTTAAGCGCGCTGTCCGGCGACTGATAGATCATCTGGATACGCCGCAGCAGGTCTTTCGGGCGTTGCTTTAAGGACAGGGGAAGCGGCTGGCCGTCAAATGAGATCGAGCCCGAAATAGCGGGCAGCAAACCGGTAACGACGCGGGCGAGCGTCGATTTCCCCGACCCTGATTCGCCCACCAGTGCTACCGTTCGGCCACGCGGAACCTTGATGGACACGTCCACCAGCACCTTAACCCTTCCGGCATAAGCGGCGGTGACATTGTCGATGGTCAGTAAGTGGTCCCGGGCCTCAATCTCCGGCTTGACGAGCTTTCGCACAGCCCAGAGCGTCCGAGTGTATTCCTGGGTAGGGGCTGCAAGCATCTGCCGTGTGACCGCTTCCTCGACAGTTTGTCCGTGTCGCAGGACCATGATCCGGTCTGCCATCTGCGCCACTACCGCCAGATCGTGCGTCACGTATATCGCCGCAGTGTTGAAGTCTTCAACAATCCTGCGGATTGACGCTAGGACCTCGACTTGCGTCGTCACATCAAGCGCAGTCGTCGGCTCATCGAACACAATCAGGTCGGGTCGGCACACCATAGCCATGGCCGTCATGGCTCGCTGTAATTGGCCGCCGGATACCTGATGCGGATACCGGAAGCCTATAGTCTCAGGCTCTGGAAGTTGGAGCCGTTTATAAAGCTCCACAGCATCACGGTTGGCCTCACCTCGGCTGGCGATCCCGTGCGCAACCGCCGTTTCAACGGTCTGATCGAGGAGCCGGTGAGCCGGGTTGAACCAGGCAGCTGCGCTTTGGGCCACATAGGCAATGCGGGAGCCTCGGAGCCGCCGACGGCGTGCTTCGCTCATTGACAAAAGATCGGCGCCATCGAACACCACGGAGCCTTGGGTGATACGGCATCCCGGCTTGGCATATCCCATTGCAGCAAGGCCGATTGTCGACTTCCCGGCGCCGGATTCGCCAATTAGACCCAACACTTCTCCGCGTTTGAGCGAGACATTAACGCCGCGCACGATTGGGTGCCAGCGCTCGTCGGAAAAGCCTTCAACGTGAAGGTCACGGACCGTGAGAAGATCTGTCCCCCTTTCGCGCGCGATGACATTGCTACTTTTCATCACGCAGTCCGCTCGTTGAATGCAGAAACCAGTCTACGACGAAGTTCACCGCTACTGTGAGGAGGGCAATGGCGCCCGCCGGCAGAAGCGGCGTGACATCGCCATAGGTAATCAGCGTCGCGTTTTCCCGCACCATCGATCCCCAATCGGCGGATGGCGGCTGTATGCCGACGCCCAGGAACGACAATGCTGCAATGGTCAGGAAAACAAAACAGAATCGCAGACCAAACTCCGCAATGAGTGGCGGCAGAACATTGGGCAGGATTTCCTTGCGGAGCATCCATACGGGGCCTTCGCCCCGCAGCTGCGCGACCTCTACGTATTCCATCACCACCACGTTCAGGCCAACTGCTCGCGCCAGACGGAACACGCGCGTCGAATCGAGCAGAGCTATGATCAAGATGAGGCTGGGTATTGAAGAGCCGAAAATCGAAAGCAGCATTAATGCGAATATCAGGCTCGGAATCGACATCAACACGTCCACGGCGCGTGACAATAGCTGATCCAGCCAACCCCGGTACATTGCAGCGAGAAGGCCGAGCGTCATACCCGCTGCAAAGGAAAAGGTAGTTGTGATGAAGGCGATGCCGATCGTGTTGCGGGCTCCGTAGATCAATCGAGTAAGCATGTCGCGACCGAGTTGGTCGGTACCGAACGTAAACTCGTGGCTCCAGGGCGCGAATGCCTCGCTAAAGACCTGCGTTTCTCGATATGGTGCGATCAGAGGCGCAAATAACGCGATGACAACGTAGCAGAGGATCACACCCATACCGAACCAGGCGCTGAGTGGGGCGTTCTTCAGCGCCATCCTCATGCGAGATCGGCGCGTCCGCCTTACCCTGTGCGCTCTGGTGGTCTGGATCAGAGGCTCTGCACTTGTCATCGTGGGTGCAACAGTCTCGGGTTGGTTGCGATGGAGATGATGTCGGCGATCAGGTTGAGCAGGATGTAGGCAGCGGCGAACACAAGCGCGCAGGCTTGAACGACCGGTACGTCTCTTGACCTCACGGCATCGACCATCAATTGCCCGACGCCGGGATAGACGAACACCACCTCGACAATCACGACGCCGACGATGAGATACGCAAGATTGAAGGCCACTACCGTCACAATCGGGGCCCAGGCATTTGGCAAAGCGTGCCGGACGACGACCACCATTGGCCCCATTCCCTTCAATCGGGCCATGTCGATATAGGGGCTTGAAAGCATGTTGAGAATCGCCGCGCGCGTCATTCGCATCATGTGAGCAACGATGACAAGCGTGAGGGTGATGGACGGCAAAGCAGCACGCCAGACGTGGTCCCAGAAAGGGGTCTCGTCGTTGATGTTGGCCAGCGTTGGGAACTTCGGTACGACGTTAAGGGTCCAGTTGATCGAAATCGCCAGCCAGGCAGGTAAAGACTGTGCGAACTCGGTGCCCGCAAACGTATCGCGCGAGATAATCAGGAAGGCGAGCATGTAGGCTATGAAGAATTCCGGGAACGAAATGGTCGTAAGTGTTACCGTGTTTACAACCCGATCGAACCAGCTGTTGCGGTATAGGGCTGCCACAATGCCCAACCCCAACGCCAGCGGCACCGCGATGAGAGCGGTCATGACCGCCAGGAAAATGGTGTTGTAGAGACGAGGCGCGATGATCTCCGCCACGGTGCGCCGGTAACCTGTTCGGCTGGCGAAGGAGGATCCAAAGTCGCCCTTTAACATCTTGCCGACCCAGCTGAAGTAACGCTCGACTGGCGGGCGATCGAGGCCGATCTCGTGTTGAAGGGCCGCGACTGTTTCCGGGGTGGCAGATTGGCCGAGCGTTGCCTTGGCGAAGTCGCCGGGCAGCATTGCGACCGCCGAAAAGATGATGATCGAAACAATGAACAGGGTAATCAGGCCGAGACCTAACCGCTGCAGAACCGTTTTTGCGACCGAATTCAAACGCATGCGAGTATTCCCAAGAGTGCGCCGTCCGCAGAGCGAGCGACGCAGCTGGCAAACTTCCTACGCCTGCGCGATCCACCAGCGCTCAGCCATCTTCAGTCCGTCGTTCTCCCAATTTGGCGCTATATCGCCATGTCCTAGTTTCTTGGATTTGGCGCTGACGAAGTTGTTAAATACCAGAACGATGCTCCCGCCATCGTCATGGGTCAGCTGTTGCATTTCCCCATACATGGCGGCCCGCTTGGCCTCATCCGTCTCGGCTCTCGCCTGAACAAGCAATTCGTTAAACCGAGGATTCTTCCAGAATGACTCGTTCCAGCTGGATTCCGCTGCGAAGGCTTGTGTGAACATCCAGTCGGCTGTCGCGCGACCACTCCAATAGGAAGCGCACCACGGCTTCTTGAGCCAGATATTGTCCCAATAGGCGTCCTCGGCCTCGCGTATCACATTGACCTCGATGCCGCACTGTGCGGCCGTCTCGCGAATGAGCGCCGCCGCGTCAACTGCACCTGCGAAAGCGGCATCGGCGACCGAGAGATCAACCTTCAGCTTTTCCATTCCCGCCTTCTTCAGATAATGGCGGGCTTTTTCAGGATCGAAACGGTGTTGCGGCACCGGGTTCTTGTAAAACTTGATCGCCGGCGCGATCGGATTGTCATTGGCAACGGTTGCGTGTCCGAGGAAAATCTTGTCGGCGATCTCTTGACGGTTGATCGCCCATTTCATTGCCATGCGCACATCCGGATTGTCGAAAGGCGCCATAGTGACGTTCATCGGCAAGGTATAGTGGCCGTAGCCGGTGACTTCGATGATCTCGATTTTTGGGTTGCGCTTCAACATGCCGAGTGTCTTCAGATCGGCGCGGCCAATGTAATCCACTTCCCCGGTTGAGAGGGCAGCCATGCGTGCGGCCAAATCCGTAATGGCGATGAATTCCACCTCATCCAGGTAAGGCCTGCCGTTTTTGAAAAAATTCGGGTTGCGCTTGAGCTTGGCCGAAACGCCGGGTTGGAAATTCTCGAGCACGAATGCGCCGGTTCGGCTTCCTGATGCCCAATCCGCTTTCCCATCCACGCTCGGCATGATGACGAAATGATAGTCGCTCATGATGTAAGGGAAATCGGCGTTGCCGCTGTTGAGCGTGAAGACAACCGTTTCTGGGCCATCCGCCTTGATGTCGGAAACGGATTCAAGCAGAGACTTCGCCGCTGATTTGGTATCGCCACCCATGTGATAGCGCATCGAGGTCACGACATCTTCCGCCGTCACGGTCTTGCCGTTGTGGAAAGTGACCCCCTTGCGCAGCTTGAAAACCCACGTTTTGGCGGCGTTCGAAGATTCGAAGCTCTCGGCCAAGTCGGGCTGGATTTCGCCCTTGGCGTTAACCTCCGTGAGGCCGTTGGACATAGCGCCCGAGAAGGCCGTTTGCGTGAAAGTATCCGGATAGCCGGCCGGATCTATGGAATCTGTAGTCGCACCATGCGCCATGCCAAGCTTGGCAAAGCCGCCTTGCTGTGGTTGTGCCCGTGCTACGGTGACGAAGATCTGATCCGAGGCAGCGACAGTAAGGCCCGCCGCTAGTCCCAAATGGATGAAGTCGCGGCGGGAAACCTTGCCGCGCCCGATCAGACTTTGCGCAATGCGAAGTTTGTAGCCAGATTCAGACATTTTCGCTCTCCCATTCGCGGATTTTCTGCGTATTTTTGTTGGACTGTCTTTAAGCAAGCTTGTTCGGCATTTATTCTTACCTTGCTTGCCTTCCCTGCACTGGACTGCTGATCGTCTTTTTACCGTCACGCCGTCACGTAGATATTGCCGTCCTCCACTGTCACGGGGAATGTTCGCGCACGCACAGTTGGGTCGACGAGTGCCGAACCCGTCTTGATGTCGAACTCCCAGCCATGCCAGGCGCAGCGCACGATCTCGTTTTCTCTATGATAGATGAACCGCGCATCCTCGACCGGCGCGGTCGTGCCGCATTGCGGCCCTTCACATAGGGGCGCGCCGCGATGCGGACAGATGTTGAGCAGCGCATGGAAGGTTTCTCCGATGCGGAACACACCCACCGAAAGGCTACGGACTTTGGTAATGACGGGTGTGCCGGCCTCGATTTCGTCAACCCGGCAGATGAAGGTTTTCTCGCCCATATTCTGCTCCGTCAGGCAGCGTTCGCGGTCAGGATGGCAGGAATGCGCTTGTAGACGTTGAGCGCATTCTGACCCATTACCTTCGCTTTCCAGGCAGGTGGGATGTGGAGCGTGTTGGCGTCGTCATAGTCCCAGTGCGGATAGTCTGACGCAAACATCAGCGTGTTCTCGCCGTCCATCGCCTCCAGAATGGACCACAGATGCTGCACGTTGGCTGGCTGCTCCAGCGGTTGTGTTGAGAAGCGGATGTTACGGCGGCAGTATTCCGATGGTAGCATCTTGAGCCATGGCGTTTCTTTACGCAGCGCCTTGTAATCAGCGTCGAGGCGCCACAGCACTGTCGGCACCCAAGCGACGCCGCATTCGATCACGACGAAATAGAGTTCTGGCCATTTCTCAAAAACGCCGTGAGCAATCATGCTGGCGACATGGCTGATGGCAGACATATGCAGAATGGCGTGCGTTTCCCAGAAGAAAGTGGTGGGGGCAGGCGCGACGGCGTTCCAGTTGACGCCTCCGTGCCCGCCGAGGTGAATCGCGAACGGCAATCCCATTTCCGCGCAGGCTTCATAGATCGGGTGGTAGAAGGGATCACCATACGGCTTCACTGAGCCTTGGGAGGCTAGAACTTGGACCATGCGAGGATGACTGCCCAGCCGACGGATTTCAGCGGCCGCCAGCTTTGGATCCTGGGGCGCAATGACGATCGAACCCATGAAGCGATTGTCCTTCGGTAACCACTCCGCGATCTCATAGTCATTGTAGGCACTGACCAGCGCACTAGCGTAATAGGGATTTGCCAGCGTTGAGGCTTCAATGGGCTCGTCGCCGGTCAGGATCGCCACGCCGACACTATATTTGTCGAGGTGTTTGTCTTTCATGATCCGGTAGTTGTCCGCTTCAGTCTCGGGCCGCACATCCTTTCGGGAGAAATCCTGCGGATGAAACCAGGGGCGATGGCCGTGCGGGAACGATCCTTTGGGGCCTGTCTTCTCGCCCTCGATGAACATGTCCTTCCATATGCCAGAAAGATACGGCTCCAAAACCGTGGCGCTTGACCAATAGTTGTGACAATCGCAGTCGACGATAAACACTTTTGCTTTCGCTCCCTGTCTAGCCCGGCCGTGCTGGCCGTTTGGTGCCTCCACCTTCCGCCTTGACAATTGCCGGATCAAGCCAATGATCTCCGGGTTATGATCGGCTTTTTCGATTGAGGTGCGAGGCATGCAGCTGGACCACATTGAGACGTTCCTCGACATTATCGAGTCACGGAACTTCAACCGGACTGCCGACCGGCTGAACATTACTCAGTCTACAGTCAGTACCCGGATCAAGAGTCTGGAAAGCGCGGTAGGGTCAGAGCTTTTCCATCGTGGTCGTGCAGGCGCCGAGCCGACGGCGGCGGGGCGGCGTTTCGAAGTCTACGCGCGAGCAATGCTTTCGACCTGGTCGCAAGCGCGCCATGACGTTCGCGCATTCAACCGGTTCGAAGGGACGTTGCGTGTGGCGGCACAGGTTGGCATGACACGCTCGGTGCTGCCGGGGTGGGTGGAGGCGCTCTGCCAGGTCCTTCCCAAGGCATCGATCCATGTGGAATCCGACTATTCCAATCAGATGGTGACCGATCTCAGCATGGGAAATCTCGACATAGCGGTGCTCTACGCACCCCGCTATCTTCCCGAAATTACTTATGAGCACCTCATGGTCGAGGAATATGTGATGGTCTCGACCTTTGCCAGGACGCTATCGGAGGTGAATCCCGACAGCTACATTCGCCCGGGCTACACCGTCGTGCTCGAGAAAACCCACTCGGAGCTGATCCCTGCCCTGGCAATTTCGCGTCTTTCCATGGGGTCCGAGAGCTTGGCCGAAGCGATGTTGCGGCGAACCGGGGGGAGTTGTTACATGCGCAGCGACGATGCCCGCAGGTTCACGGCCGAGTGCCCGTCGTTCCTGGTCGAGGGCGCGCCGACGCTTTACCAACCCGTCCATACGGCCATGCTTGCCCGGCGCAAGCATGAGCCGATCATCCGCAAAGGGCTTCGTGCGCTGCATCTGGCGGTGATGTCACTCGAGACTTAGATCGAAATTCCCGATTAAAAAGTAGGCTCAAGCCACTGTTCCGCGAAGGCTTCGGCTGCCATGTTGGCTCGTCATTGAGAGCCAAACATGAACGCACATACTTCGTTTCCGGCTTCCGAATTTGTTGCGGCGATGCGGCAGCGGCAATGGGCTGACGCATCGCCGCAGGTAATCCTCTGCCGTCGGGTGATCGACGAGACGCACGACGTGAAAACGTTTGTCTTTTCGGCGGCGTCGGACCGCATGTTCTGCTTCAATGCGGGGCAATACGTGCTCCTTCGCCTCAGCATTGATGGCATCGAGGTGACGCGAGCCTACTCCGTCTCCTCTCCACCGACTCGTCCACTTGACTTGCAGATTACGGTAAAGCGGAGACCTGGCGGACTCGTTTCCAATTGGCTCCACGACAATCTGGGGTCGGGCGATGAGATCAGGATTGAAGGCCCCTTGGGTTCGTTCAAACTCGATGGCTTTGCCAGCGAAAAGCTTCTCTTTCTTGCGGGGGGCAGCGGGATCACGCCTCTCATGTCGATGCTGCGAATGTTGACAGATCGAGCGTCCGATCTGGACCTTCGTCTCATCTACAGCGTGCGCTCGCCACGCGATATCATCTTCAGATCGGAACTCGATGCACTCGCTGCCCGATTTCCCAATCTCCGTGTAACATTCCTTTGTTCGAAGGGAGCTCGCTCGTGGACGGAACCGAGTGGTCGGATAAACGGCCCCATGCTCCTGCGCCTTGTTCCCGATCTTGCAAACCGCACAGTCTACACGTGCGGCCCAGAACCCTACATGACGGCGCTGCGAGATGGTTTTGATGAGGTCGGCGTTGAACCTCTGGCCTATTACGAGGAGAGCTTCGGAGGGTATCCTAGCGGTGTTGCTCCGGATAATGCATTTGGCATTTCGTCCTTTGTCCATTTCGCCAAGTCTGGATTAGAGCATCGCTGCGCGCCCGGAGAGACCCTGCTGGATGCAGCGCGCAAATGTGGTGTCTATGTTCCCACCGCATGCCAACAAGGAGTTTGCGGCACTTGCCGAATAGCCAAGCTCTCAGGCGAAGTCGCGATGTGTGATCTTGGCGGCCTGACGTCCGAAGAGAAATCTGCGGGTTATATCCTGGCCTGTTGCAGCCGCGCGCAAGGGACCGTCTCAGTCGATCTTTGAGTCCGTCGAGATTCTAACGGATAATTTGGCCAATTCGCAGCGAGCCAGTAGCACCTTGCGATTTCCGTGGTGCAAATGTGCGAGGCCTGTTCACCCGTGACCTGATCCCAGCGTTCAAGTGAGGCGGCGGTGGTGTATAATTCCGGGAAGCGGTAGTGTGCTGAGAGTTCTGCAAATTCGCTGCGAGAGGGCGGTCATGGCAGGCTGGTGATTGTTCACGTCACCGATTCCCGCGAAGGAACGCCACCATGACCAAGACTGAAGATAAATCCGCCATAGCTGCCGTCAAAGACATTCTGCTTTCGAACCCGGATGGATTGCACGAGGTGATCCGTGCGGTGATGCAGGAGGTGCTCGAGGCCGAGATGGACGAGGCGCTGGGTGCTTCGAAGAGCGAGCGCACGCTGGAGCGTCTCGGCTATCGCTCTGGCTATTACGGCCGCACTCTTGTGACGCGGGTCGGCAAGCTTGAACTGCGGGTTCCGCAGGATCGGGCGGGCCGCTTCTCCACCGAATTGTTCGAGCGCTACCAGCGTTCCGAGCGCGCCTTGGTGGCCACCCTTGCGGAGATGTACGTGCAGGGCGTGTCGACCCGCAAGGTGAAGGCGATCACCGAGGAGCTGTGCGGTCATGCCTTCTCCGCCTCGTCGATCTCGGCCATCAACAAGCGGCTGGACGAGAGCCTGAAGGCCTTTGCCGAGCGGCCGCTTCAGGAGCCCTTTGCCTATCTCATCCTCGACGCTCGCTACGAGAAGGTGCGTGAAGCCGGTATCGTCACGAGCCAGGCGGTGCTGATTGCGGTCGGCATCGACTGGGACGGGCGGCGCCAGATCCTGGCCGTGGAGATGGCCAATCGCGAGAGCCGGTCGGCCTGGAAGGACTTTCTCGTGGCGCTGAAGGCGCGCGGCCTCAAGGGCGTCGAACTGGTCGTGTCCGACGACCATGCCGGCCTCGTCGCGGCGATCGGCGAGGTGATCCCCGAAGCCGCCTGGCAGCGCTGCTACGTGCACTTTCTCAGGAACGCGCTCGATCACCTGCCGAGGAAGCATGCCGACGACTGCCTGCAGGAGCTGCGCTGGCTCTACGACCGGCGCGATCTCGCCGAGGCCAAGGCCGACCTCGCCGCATGGCTGTCCAAATGGTCGGGCCGCTATCCAAGGCTGACGACGTGGGTGGAGGAGACCATCGAGCGCACGCTGACCTTCTTTTGCCTGCCGCGCCAGCACCACAAGCACCTCAAGTCCACCAACATGCTCGAACGCCTCAATGAGGAAATCCGCCGGCGCACCTATGTCGTACGCATCTTCCCCAACGCCGAAAGCTGCCTGCGCCTCGTCAGGGCGCTCGCCGTCGAGACCAACGAGAACTGGATGGAGGCCAACCGCTACATCAACATGGACGACCTGCGCGAGCACAAGAAGCTCGCTCTACGCCAAGCCGCATGACCAGCAACAGGGCCGCCCCTTTTTGCAGAACTTGACGCACACAACCCGGGAAGCGGCAAACTGATGTCTCCTGTAGGTAGGAGGCGCACAGCAGAGGCCTCAACCAGGCAGTTGATGGACATGCTCGGTCACAGTTGATGCGATGGAGCGCTTCGGCCAGCACTGGTTCCCGACGGAGGCATGTCGCTGGCCGTCGGATAGCGGGCGTAGAGTGCGACACCGATCATGGCGGCTGAGGTGGTGAGGTGGTCGTAGCAAGAGTGTCCCATTTCGTTTCTCCTTCGGCCATAATTGGCCACCAGAGAAACGCAGCGAGACTGTTGCGGGGCCGAAATCGGACTGTCGGGTTCTGGCATGACAAGCTCATGTCCGGACGTTCAGACCACAAGAGGTGTGGGTCGCGTCCAGTCGAAAATGCGCATGACGACTTAAGATGGTTGCAAGGTGGCCGTCTCATTTTGCCGATCAACTACAACGCCTGTCTACCCGAGGGTTTGGCTTGCCAAGGCAAAGGTTTTCGGCATGGCCGAACCACCGGCAGCAAAATCGGCGAGGCGTTTGCCTCGTGACATAGTCAGCACCGTGTCGAAGACCGGCAATCCGGCGTGCGACAGGAAGGCGGCGAACTCCCCGTTGTCCATATGGGTGTCGACCCGAAGGAAGGATCCCGAACGATTGATGACGTGGGGCCGGACGACCGCTATGGCATCAGCGTCGCTTTGGGCAACGATCGGCCCCACGACATGACCGCGCCCGAACGGTCGGCAGAGCGCGAAAGCGGTCAGCTTCTTTCCGTCAAAAAGCCCATAGCCGCTCGAATGCACGAAGAGCTTTTCAATAAGCACCGTGCGCCTCACGCCGAAGCCCGCCGCGTCGATCTCGACCGCTGCCAGAATATCGCTTTCGCCCAAAACCCGGATATCGCCGCACGCCTTTGCCGGGCTGGCCGTCGTCGGCACGTGGGCGATGCCCTGGCACTGGTAGACGGTCTTTTCCGGCTGGAAGTCGAGCGAGAGATAGAGCCGCCGTGCAGCTCGGGTCGCGTTGAGGCGCAGGTCGCGCCCGGGAACCTTATCGAAGACCCGCTTCATCAGCCACTGCGCCGCCCCCAGCGTCTGAAGCCGGGGCGAGGTGATGACCATGCCGATGGTTGCGAAATCGGGGCCGTACTGGAACCACATTGCGGAACCCAGAACGCGACCGATCTCATCGAGCGCCACGAACCCGTGCCCTAATTCCCGCAGGAACTGCCAGTCTTCAGCCCGGTGCGGCCATCCCACGGACAGCGAGTGCGCATGCAGGCGGTCGAGCCCGATGCCCTCGATGTCGGCTATACGCATCGAGAAGGCATCTATTTTCAAGCTTTCGGACGGCTTCAATTCCCTGCCTCTGAAAGATTGCCTAACAGGTGACGCACAATGCCCCCAGCCCTGCCAACGCTAAACAACCACGCCGATACAATTTGCTCGATTGCCGCGCGCCAGCGCAAGATTCGACTGAAACACTTCCGCTTTCGGCACGCAATCGCGAAGGAACGCGTCCATGCTCTGCGGCAATTCTGCAGTTATGGCCAGCGGCGCCGATCCCCCGCAACCTGAAGATGCCTTGAGGGCTGGAATGGACGTCTTCGACATCCTCGACCGTCTCGTCGCCTTTCCGTCGGTCGCCGGCAAGCCGAACTCCGACATCGCCGGCTGGATCGAGACCTATCTCGGCGAACATGACGCAAAGGTCACCCTGCTTCCCGGACCGGAAGGCGACCGCTCCAATCTTTTCGCGACGATCGGCCCCGCCGATGTTCCTGGCTATATCCTGTCCGGCCACATGGACGTCGTCCCCGCCGGTGAGCCGCAATGGAGCTCGCCGCCTTTCGCGCTGCGTCGGGAGGGCGAAAGGCTGTATGGACGCGGCACAACGGACATGAAGGGGTTTCTCGCCGCCGCGCTTGCGGCCGTGTCCAAGTTGGCCGGGCTTCGGCTTACCAAGCCGGTCCACCTCGCCTTCTCCTATGACGAGGAGATTGGATGCCGCGGCGTGCCGCATCTGATTGCCCGACTTCCCGAACTTTGTGCGAAGCCGCTCGGCGTCATCGTCGGCGAGCCGAGCGGTATGCGCGCCGTGCGCGGCCACAAGGGCAAGGCCGCCGCCCGCGTGACTATCCACGGGCGCTCCGGCCATTCCTCGCGGCCGGATCTCGGGCTCAACGCCATCCATGCCATGTGCGACGCGCTGGGCGCGGTCGTCAGCGAAGCCGAACGACTGACGCGCGGTCCCTTCGACACGACTTTCGAGCCGCCCTTCTCCTCTCTGCAGGCCGGCGTGATCGCGGGTGGGCAGTCGGTCAACATCATCCCCGACATCTGCACGCTCGATCTGGAGGCGCGCGCCATTCCCGGCGTCGACCCGGCCAGCCTGCTCGTACCCATCAAGGCGAAGGCCGAGGCCCTTGCGGAAGACGGCTTTCGAGTCGAATGGGCGCCGATCAGTGCCTACCCGGCGCTGTCGCAGCCGCAGGACTCGGGACTGGCGGCGTTGCTTCGCGAGCTGACTGGCGAACCACCGCTCGCCGCCGTCAGCTACGGCACGGAGGCCGGGCTTTACCAGGCTGACGGCCTCGATGCGATCATTTGCGGCCCCGGCGATATCGGCCGCGCCCACAAGCCGGACGAGTATATCCTCGCCGGCGAACTCACTGCCTGCCAGCGGATGATCGAGGCGCTGGGCGCGCGTTGCGCGGCCTGAAGGAGCAACTGGAATGACCTTCCTGTTCAACTCCGATGCACGGCGTGGCGCGGTGTTTGCCGAGGCCTTCGCCAAGGAGCTTGCGGACGTCCCCTTCGCGATGGATGCCGCGGCGATCGACCCCGACGCGGTGCGTTATCTGATTACCTGGACCGTTCCGGAGAACCTCGCCCGCTACAGGAACCTGGAAATCCTTTTTTCCCTCGGCGCCGGGGTCGACCAGTTCTGCTTCGATGCCGTGTCCGCGAGGGTGAAGATCGTACGCATGGTCGAGCAAGGCATCGTGCGCATGATGCAGGAATATGTGGCGCTGGCTGTGCTTGCGCTCCACCGCTGCCTGCCGACCTATCTCGCCCAGCAGCGTGCAGGCCAATGGCGAGATATCCCGCAGCCTCAGGCCGGCTCGCGCCGGATCGGCGTGCTCGGTCTCGGACAACTCGGCCAAGCCGTGTTCGACCGCCTGAAACCCTTCGGTTTTCCGCTCTCCGGCTGGAGTCGCTCGCCGCGGCGGATCGAGGACGTGATCTGCCACCATGGCGAGCTCGGCCTTGAGGAGATGCTCGCGGTCAGCGACATACTGGTCTGCCTGCTGCCGCTGACCGATGAGACGCGCGGGTTCCTCAATGCCGCCCTATTCGCAAAACTGCCCAAAGGCGCGGCGATCGTCCATACCGGGCGCGGGCCGCAGCTCGACCACGAAGCGCTTATCGCCGCGCTCGACAGCAATCATCTGTCGTCAGCGATGATCGACGTGACCGAGCCCGAGCCGCTGCCTGCGGGCCATCCGTTCTGGTCGCATCCGAAGATCATCCTGACCCCGCATGTCGCCAGCGTCACGCAACCCGCCACCGCGGCACGGGCGGTCATCGAAAACATCAAGCGTCACCGCGCCGGGCTCGATCCCATCGGGCTCGTCGATCGATCACGCGGCTATTGAACCCAACCGGAAAGGCCATCCCGTGTCCCTGCTCAAATCCATCGACACCAACCCGAGCTTTTCACCGCGCGAATCCAACTCGCTGCCCGAGCGGCTGATTGCTGGTAATCCCGCCTTCAAGACCTGGGCGCAGGACGTCGCCAAGGACGACCTCGTCCATACAGGCGTCTGGGAGGCGACACCTGGCGAGACGCGCTCGATCAAGGGCGAGACCTTCGAGTTCTGCCACATCCTCTCCGGCGTTGTCGAAATCACGCCCGACGCCGGCGAGACGGTGACCTACCGGGCCGGCGACAGCTTCGTGATGAAGCCAGGCTTCACCGGGGTCTGGAAGACCGTCGAGACGTTGCGCAAGATCTACGTCACGGTAGGCTAGCGAGCGTCCGCGCCGGCGCAGAACCTCGGCGCGGAAGATTTTGCCGTCGCTGCCGTCCGACACGCAACATTCGTCGGCGGGGGATCATCGAACAGCGCATGCTGCGTACCCGCAGGCGCTAGGCTAAAGCCGATACTGCCGAGTGGTTTGCCCATGAGCCTAAGCTTCGATCCCGACACAATTCCTCTTCCAGTCGGCCATTTCATCGGCGGCGAGCTGATTTCGGCCGACGGCGCGATCGAGATGCGCCGCCCGTCGGACGGCAAGGCCTATGCCGCCTGCCCCGTCGCGGGTGTTGATATGGTCGGCCGTGCGGTGGAGAGCGCCAAGGCGGCGCTTAAGGCCAGCAACTGGGGCGGCGTCCGTCCGCGCGAGCGCACCAGGGCCCTGCAGGCGTGGGCCGACCTGATCGAGGACGAAGCCGTAACGCTGGCCAAAGTCGAGGCGCTGTGCTCGACCCGACCCGTCGGCCAGCTCGTCGCTGGAGACATCGCCGTCACCGCCGAGCAGATCCGGTTCTTCGCCGAGTTCGCCGACAAGGAAGGCAGCGAACTCGCGCCAACCGACGACGCCAGTCTCGGCATGATCATGAGCGAGCCCTATGGCGTGGTCGGCGCAATCACGCCGTGGAATTTCCCGATCTCGATGGCCGGCTGGAAGCTCGGCCCGGCGCTGGCCGCGGGCAATGCAGTCGTCTTGAAACCTTCTGAGATGACGCCTTTCTCGGCGGTCTATCTAGCGCAACTCGCCATCAGGGCGGGCCTGCCGGCGGGGCTGATCAATGTGGTGCTCGGCGACGGTTCGACGACCGGCACGGCGCTGACCGGCCACCCCGAGATCGCCAAGGTCAGCTTCACCGGCTCGACCCGCGCCGGCTCGGCGATCATGGAGAATGTCGCCCGCAACGGCGTCAAGCCAATGACGCTGGAGCTTGGCGGCAAGAGCCCTCAGCTCGTCTTTGCCGATGCCGATCTCGAAAAGGCGGCAACAGCGATCGCCGGCAGTGTCACCTTCAATGCCGGCCAGGCTTGCGTGGCCGGCACGCGCCTGATCGTCGAGAAGAGCGTGGCCGACAGGCTCACGGCTGCCACCGTGAAACGAATGAAGGCGGTGCGGCCCGGCCCGACCTGGGACGAGACGACGCAATACTCGCCGATCATCTCGGAACGGCAGCGGGCGCGTGTCGACAGCATCGTGCAGGCGGCAGTGGCGGCCGGCGGCGAACGCCTGACGGGCGGCAGCGCCATGGACGATCCCGGCTATTTCTATGAGCCGACGCTGATCGCCAATGTCGACCAGGCCAATCCGGCGATCGTCGATGAGATCTTCGGCCCAGTCCTGACCATCCAGACCTTCGAGAGCGAAGAGGAGGCGCTGGCGCTGTCCAGCCACCCGACCTACGGACTGGCTTCCGGTTTGTTTACCTCCGACCTGTCACGCACGATCCGTATAGCGCGCAAGCTCGAGGCGGGCACCGTCTGGATCAACCGCTACAGCCGTTCGCGCGACCACATCCTGCCGACCGGCGGCTACAAACGCTCCGGCATCGGCAAGGACCTCGGCCGCGAGGCCTACCATGCTAACCGCAGGACCAAAAGCGTCCTGATCAGCCTCTGAAGAGTTGCCGATGAAATCCTATTCGATCGCCCTCATCCCCGGTGACGGCATTGGCCGCGACGTGACCGCCGCCGCCTGGACGGTGCTGGAAACCGCGGCCAAACAGTCGGGCTTTTCCTTGACTGCGACCAAGTTCCCCTGGTCCTGCAAATTTTACAAGGACACCGGCAGCATGATGCCCGAGGACGGCATCGGGATATTGCGCGGCTTCGACGCCATTCTTCTGGGCGCCGTCGGTTGGCCGGCGGAAGTGCCGGACTCTGTTTCGCTGCACGGCCTGTTGCTGCCGATCCGCAAGGCCTTCGTGCAATACGCCAATATAAGGCCGCATCGTCTGCTGCCGGGCTTGACGGGTCCGCTGCGTGCCGAGAGTTTCGACATATTGTGCATCCGCGAGAACACCGAAGGCGAATATTCGGGCGCTGGCGGACGCGTGCACCAGGGCACGCAGGACGAGGTCGCGGTGGAGACTTCGATCTTCACCCGAGCCGGCGTCGAGCGCATCCTGCGCTTCGGACTCGAGCAGGCGCGGGCACGGCGCCGCAAGCTCGCCTCGGTCACCAAGTCCAACGCGCAGAAATACTCAATGGTGTTCTGGGACGATATTACCCGTAAGCTGGCTGCGGAATACGCCGACGTCGAAGTCACCAGCTATCATGTCGACGCGCTTGCCGCACGCATGATCATGGCGCCTGACAGTCTCGACGTGGTCGTCGCCTCCAATCTCTTCGGCGACATCCTGACCGACATCGGCGCAGCGATCCAGGGCGGGCTCGGCTACGCCGCCTCCGCCAACATCAATCCCGACCGCTCGGCGCCGTCCATGTTCGAGCCGGTGCACGGCTCCGCCCCGGACATCGCCCATCTCGGCATCGCCAATCCGATCGCCACCATCTGGTCGGGCGCGATGATGCTCGAGCACCTCGGCGAGACGGCCGCCGCCGGCCGCATCATGAAGGCGCTCGAGGCGACGACCGCGCGCGGCATTGGAACCATCGCCGGCAAGGACAAGACAGACGCCATCACAGCCGCCGTCGTCGCGGCGCTCAGCTGAATGCAAGGTCGTTTCCGATGAAAACCCTGAAGGACAAAAGCCTGTTCTGCGAAGCCGGCCTGATCGGCGGTGAATGGGTTGCTGCCGGCTCCGGCAAGACAGTCGGCGTCATCGATCCGGCGACGCAGGCGGCGATCGGCACTGTGCCCGACATGGCCGGTTCCGACACCCGGGCGGCCATCGAAGCCGCGGCCTCCGCCTATCGGGACTGGCGGAAGAAGACCAATGCCGAGCGCGCCGCGATGCTGGAGGCCTGGCATGGCCTGATGCTCGCGCATCTGGATGATCTGGCGCTGATCCTGACGACGGAACAGGGCAAGCCGCTGGACGAGGCCAAGGGCGAGATCCGCTACGGCGCGTCCTTCGTCAAATGGTTCGCGGAAGAAGCACGCCGCATCAACGGCCACACCATCCCCTCGCCCACGCAAGACCGCCGCATCATCGTGCTGAAGGAACCGGTCGGCGTCTGCGGCATCATCACGCCTTGGAACTTTCCCAACGCCATGATCACCCGCAAGGTCGCGCCGGCATTGGCCGCCGGCTGCACGGTGGTGATCAAACCGTCCGAGTTCACGCCCTATTCGGCGCTGGCGCTCGGCGTGCTCGCCGAACGCGCCGGCATTCCGGCCGGCGTCATCAACATCGTCACCGGCATGCCGTCCGACATCGGCAACGAGATCATGGCCAACGAGACCGTTCGCAAGATCTCCTTCACCGGCTCGACGCGCATCGGCTCGCTGCTGATGCGGGGCGCGGCCGACAGCGTGAAGCGGCTCAGCCTCGAGCTTGGAGGCAATGCTCCCTTCATCGTCTTCGACGATGCCGATCTCGACCTCGCAGTCGAAGGCGCGCTGGTGTCGAAGTTCCGCAATGGCGGCCAGACCTGCGTGTGCGCCAACCGCATCCTCGTTCAGGCCGGTGTCCATGATGCCTTCGCCGCCAAGCTCACCGCTCGCGTCAACGCCTTGACTGTCGGGCCAGGCACGCAGCCTGGCGTCGCCATCGGACCGATGATCAACATGGCGGCGGTCGAGAAGATCAACCGCCATGTCGAGGATGCGCTCGCCAAGGGTGCTGCGATCGTCACCGAGAAACCGGCGCTGCCGGAGGGTCCACAATATGTCGCGCCACTGGTGCTAACGGGCGCCACGAAAGACATGGAACTCGCCGGCGAGGAAACCTTCGGCCCGGTCGCGCCGCTCTTCCGCTTCGAAACCGAAGAGGAAGCGATCGCGCTCGCCAACGGCACACCCTACGGGCTAGCCTCCTACTTCTACACCGAGAACTTGAAACGTGCCTGGCGTGTCGGCGAGGCGCTCGAGTTCGGCATGGTGGGCTTGAACACCGGCTCGGTCTCGATGGAGGTCGCACCCTTCGGCGGCGTCAAGCAGTCCGGGCTCGGACGCGAGGGCGCGCAGGCCGGCATCGAGGAATATCTCGAGATGAAAAGCTTTCACATGGGCGGGCTGGGCTAAGCTCCAGCTCGATCATTGGATCCGGTCGAGCGCCTTGTAGTAGAGGCCGACCATCGGCAGAAACCACGGCTTGCCGGAATAGCCCGGAATTGCAGGCCACTCGAGCCCCTTCAGCGGATTGCGGTCTTCGCGGCCGAGCATGGCGTCGGCAAGCATCATGCCGAGATGGCTGGAAAGCTGCGCGCCATGACCGGAGTAGCCCATCGCGTACCAGACCCCCTCATGGTAACCGGCGCGCGGGAAGCGGTCCTTGGTCATGTCGACCAGCCCGCCCCAGCAGTAGTCGATCTCGACCTTGGCGAGTTGCGGGAAGATCGCCGCGAGACTTGCGCGCAATATCTGCCCGCTCTTGGCGTCGGAGCGCTGGTCCGACGTCGCCGAGAAACGCGCTCGGCCTCCAAAGATCAGGCGATTGTCGGGTGCGAGCCGGAAGTAGTTGCCGATGTTCATTGAGGTCACGCAGGTCCGATTGCCCGGCATGGTCGCGGCGATCTCCATGTCGCTCAACGGCCGTGTGGCGATGATGAAGCTGCCGACCGAGATGAGCCTGCGGCGGAAATAGCTGAAATTCGGTGTCGTGTAGGCTCCAGTCGCCACCAGCACATTGTCGGCGCTGATCTTGCCTCGCGAGGTGGTCAGCTCATGCCTGGCGCCGGCCTGCCTGCGGTCGGTCACCCTGGTGTTCTCGTGGATGACGGCGCCGTATCGAGCGGCGGCCGTCGCGAGGCCCGACACATAGCGGCCCATATGCATCATGGCGCTCTTCTTCGACAGCATCGCACCATGGAAAGGCGAGCCGATCTCGGATTTGAGATCGGTCGCCGACAGCAGAGCTGTATCCGGATCGACCTCGGCATGGATGGCTTCGAAGTTGCGCGCGATCGCCTCGAAATGCTTCGGCTTGGAGGCGAGCTTGAGCTTGCCGGCGCGGCGGAAGTTGCAGTCGATGCCTTCCTCGGCGACCAGCGCCTCGATGGTGTCGACGGAGTCGTCCAGCGCCCGGTAAAGTGCGATCGCGCGTTCCTTGCCGAGTTCCGCCTTGGCCGACAGATAGCTGTGCGCGAGGCCGTTATTCAGATGCCCGCCATTGCGCCCCGATGCGCCCCAGCCGACCCGCTCCGCTTCCAGCACGACCACCTTGGCGCCGGACTTTGCCAGCTGGCGCGCGGCGGCGAGACCCGTGAAGCCGCCGCCGATAATGGCGGCATCATAGTGCCCGTCGATCGGGCCGTGCGCCCCACCGGCAAAGATCGGGGCCGTGTCGTGCCAGTAGGAGACGAATTTCATCGACAATCCGCCCGTTTCAAAGCCCGACCACGCCAGGAAGACCGGAAATATCGGCGATCTCCACATATCCGTAATACGGGTTGGCCGGTTCGTGGCCGCGATTGACCCAGACCTTGTTCTTGATGCCGAGATCATGCGCCGACATCAGGTCGTAGCGGAACGAAGACGAGCAGTGAAGGATGTCCTCAGGGCCGCAGCCAAGCCTGTCGAGCATATATTCGAAGGCCTTGAAGCGCGGCTTATAGGCCTGCGCTTGCTCGGCCGTGTAGACGGCATGGAACGGCGCGCCGAGCCTCTCGACATTGGACATAATCTGCGCGTTCATGGCGTTGGAAAGGATCACCAGCGGAATTTCCTTGGCGACCTTGGCAAGGCCTGCCGGAACATCGGCATGCGGTCCCCACGTCGGGACACGCTCATAGACCATCCTGGCGTCGTCGGGGCTGAAGGCGACGCTGTTGCGCTTGCAGGCGCGCTCGAGCGCGTTGTGGACGACGTCGGCATAGGGCTTCCAGTCGCCCAATATCTCGTCGAGCCTGTACGCTGCGAAGTTTTTGATGAACTCCTGCATGCGCGGCTCGTCGAGCCGGCTGACGTAGAGGTCGCGCGCCGCTTCAGCCATCTGGAAATTCGTCAACGTGCCGTAGCAGTCGAAGGTGATGTATTTGGGCCTGAAAGAAGCCATGTCCGTGGATCTCCGGTGGAAACATATCCGCGCTGGGATGTGTTCATCATAGGTCGGGAGGTGGCGGGGCACCTGACCGAAAAGCGCCTGCCGAAAGCAGAAAGTTCCGTATCCGCCGTCCGGTTTGGCACGCTGTAGCATCTTGCGCGTCGACAAGCGCGCCGTTGCGCGACGGCAAAGCGACCATCGAGGACGCTGCCAGCAGAAGATGCGGCGCACGCCCCGCGCAAAGGCGAAAGATATCGCAAAGACCGAAACGTTCAGACGATCCGCCGCGCGCAGATGACGGAGACTTGCAGGCAGAAGGAAGGATGCCTCATGCAGCAGGGCGAGATCGAACTCCGGGATTTCGGGCCGGACCATATCGAGGGCGCGGTGGCGCTGTCCCGCCAGGAGAACTGGCCGCATCGCCCGCAGGACTGGCAGATGGCGCTGCAGCTCTCTAGCGGCGCGGTCGCGCTTGACGACCAGGGCCGGGTCACCGGAACCATCCTGGTGACGCCCTATGGTGCGGATTGCGCCATGATCAATATGGTGATCGTCGACCGGAATGTGCGGGGCAAGGGGCTCGGCCGCCGGCTGATGGAACAGGCCTTCGCCCTTGCAGAGGATCGTCCGCTGCGGCTCGTCGCGACGGCGGGCGGCATGCCGCTCTATCAGAAACTGGGCTTCACGGCCTCGGGCACCATCCTGCAGCATCAAGGCCAAGTCGCGGCGCTTGATGCTCCCGAAGACGTGGAAGCGGCGGGCACGGACGATCTGCCGGAAATCAAGGCGCTAGACCGCAACGCCTATGGCGCCGACCGTGAAGCCTTGATCGACGCCCTGGCCGAGCGCGGCCAATTCGCCGTCGTCCGCCGCGACGGCGCCATCGAGGCCTATGCTGCTATCCGCCCGTTCGGGCGGGGCGAGGTGATCGGCCCGGTCATCGCGGGCGATGCGGAAGAAGCCAAAGCACTGATCGGCTTCTTCGCGGCCTCGCGCCCTGGCGCCTTCCTGCGCGTGGATACGGACAGCAAGACCGGTATCGCCGATTGGCTCGCGGAAATCGGCCTTGCCCATGTCGGCGGCGGCGTGGCCATGGATCGCCCGCCCGGGAAGGACCCGGCACAGGCCCGGCCAAAAGTTTACGCACTCGCGAACCAGGCGCTCGGCTAGAGCCGGAGGACAAGAATGCTCGCCAATTCCCTGATCGAACTCGACCGCGCCCATCTCATCCACCCGGTCTCCTCCTATCGTGGCCACGAGGCGCTCGGCGTGCGCGTGCTGAAATCCGCGAAGGGCGCGACTGTGACTGACGCATCCGGCAAGCAGCTCGTCGACGGCTTCGCAGGGCTGTGGTGCGTCAATGCCGGCTACGGCCACGACAGCATCGTCGAGGCGGCGGCCCGGCAAATGCGCGAGCTTCCCTACGCCACCGCCTATTTCGACCTCGGCTCGGAGCCTGCAATTCGGCTCGCCTCGGAACTGGCTGACCGCGCACCGGGCGACCTCAATCACGTCTATTTCACGCTTGGCGGATCGGATGCGGTCGACAGCACGATCCGCTTCGTCCGCTACTACTGGAATGCCAAGGGCGAGCCGCAGCGCGACCAGTTCATTTCGATTGAGCAGGGCTATCACGGATCGTCGGTGGTCGGCGCGGGCCTGACTGCCCTGCCCGCCTTTCACGCCGGCTTCGGCGTTCCCTTCGAATGGCAGCACAAGATCCCGTCGCCCTATCCCTACCGCAACCCGGTCGGCGAGGACGGCAACGCGATCATCGCCGCATCGCTCGCCGCGCTGAAGGCGAAGATCGAGGCGATCGGACCGGAGCGGGTCGCCGCCTTCTACGCCGAGCCGATCCAGGGCTCGGGCGGCGTCATCGTGCCGCCGAAAGGCTGGATCAAGGCGATCCGCGAACTCTGCAAGGAATACGGCATCCTGTTCATCGCCGACGAGGTGATCACCGGCTTCGGCCGCACCGGGCCGCTATTCGCCTGCACGGAAGAGGACATCGTTCCCGATTTCATGACGACCGCCAAGGGCCTGACCTCGGGCTACGTGCCGATGGGCGCAGTGTTCATGGCCGACCATGTTTACCAGGTCATCGCCGATGGCGCGGGCGCATCAGCGGTCGGCCACGGCTACACCTACTCCGCCCATCCCGTCAGCGCCGCCGTCGCGCTCGAAGTGCTGAAGCTCTACGAAGATGGCGGCCTACTGGAGAACGGCATCAAGGCCGGCGCCCGCCTGATGGCTGGATTGGCCAGCCTGAGCGACCATCCGCTGGTCGGCGACGTGCGCGGTCGCGGCATGCTTGCCGCGGTAGAGCTGGTGACCGACAAGCGGAAGAAGACGCCGCTTCCCACCTCGGCGATGCCGGCGCGGCGGGTCTTCGACCGGGCCTGGGACAACGGCCTGATCATCCGCGCCTTTGCCAATGGCGTTCTCGGCTACGCGCCGCCGCTCTGCTGCACCGACAGCGATATCGAGGCGATCATCGAGCGCACGCGCCTTACGCTCGACCAGACGCTGGCCGATCCCGATGTTCGTAAGGCTCTCGCATGAACAGGCGGATTTTAGCATCTCGAAATATCGCCGGAGCGGACGATTTCGCAATTTTGTGCCGAAGCCCCGCGCCTTTTCGGCGAATCCAGCGCGGGGGAAGTGCCAGACTACCGTTAAGACAAGGCCAGAAAGCCGGAATCTACCGGCTTCTTGAAAAAGGCGACGTCCCGGACAGCACGCAATTTTGTTCTGTTCAGCACGGTTCGGCCGCAGAGGAGAACTAGTTCTTGGCCAAGGCCTTCAGCGAATTCAAATACATGACCTTCGATGTGGTCGGCACTCTGATCGACTTCGAAGGCGGTATCACGGCCTGCCTGGCAGGCATTGCCGCCGAGGCCGGCGCCGCCATCGATGGCGAGGAAGCTTTGGCGCTCTATCGGCAGGCCCGTTACATGCCGGGCGTAGGGTTGTTCCCCGACGATCTCGTGCGTGTCTACATGGTCATCGCGCCCCGGCTCGGCCTGCCGGCAGAAGAGAAATACGGTGTCCGCCTGCGGGATTCAGCCAGCGTTTGGAAAGGCTTTCCCGACAGCACGGCGGCGCTGGCCGAGCTTGCCAAGTCGAACAAGCTGATCGCCATGACCAACGCGCGGCGCTGGGCGCTCGACCATTTCGAGAAGCAGCTCGGATCGCCTTTCTTCGCCACTTTCACCGCCGATGACACCGGCACGGAAAAGCCAGACCCGGCCTTCTTCCAGAAGGTCTTCGATTTCGTGGCTTCGTGCGGGGACAGCAAGGACGACATCCTGCATGTCGCGCAAAGCCAATTTCACGACATCGGCATCTCCAGGGCGCTCGGCATGACCAATTGCTGGATCGAGCGCCGACACGCCCAGAAGGGCTATGGCGGCACGATCGAGCCCGAGCGCTTCACCGTGCCGGACTACCACTTCACCTCAATGGCCGCCCTTGCGACGGCTGTGCGCGAAAGCCTGAAGGAGCGAACCTGAACCAAAGCCCGGAAAGCCGCAGCAAGACGAGCATACCGACCATACCAACAGAAAGGGGAATGAACATGACCGACAAGATCACCAACTGGACCAGCGCCGACGACGCCATGGTCGAAAACGCCATCAGGCGGGGCGCGAGCCGCCGCGAGTTGCTCAAGATGCTGCTGGCCGGCGGCGCCGCAATTGCCGCGGGCGGCGTTGTCCTTGGCCGTGCCAAACAGGCTGTCGCCGCCACGCCGGTTTCCGGCGGGAACTTCAAGGCCGCCGGCTGGTCGTCCTCGACCGCCGACACGCTCGACCCGGCGAAGGCGTCGCTCTCCACCGACTATGTCCGCTGCTGCTCGCTCTACAATCGTCTGACCTTCCTCGACAAGGACGGCAAGACGCAGATGGAGCTGGCAGAGAGCTTCGACAGCAAGGACGCCAAGACCTGGGCCGTGAAGCTGCGCAAGGGCGTCACCTTCCATGACGGCAAGGACCTCACGGCCGACGACGTGGTCTTCTCGCTGAAGCGCCATCTCGACAAGGCGGTCGGCTCCAAGGTCGCCAAGATCGCCGCGCAGATGACGGGCTTCAAGGTGGTCGACAAGTCGACCGTGGAAATCACGCTCGCCGACCCGAATGCCGACCTGCCGACCATCCTGGCGCTGCATCACTTCATGATCGTCCAGGACGGCACGACTGATTTCTCAAAGGGTAACGGCACCGGCGCCTTCGTGCTCGAGACGTTTGAGCCGGGCGTGCGTTCGGTGGTCACCAAGAACAAGAACTACTGGAAGTCGGGCAAGCCCTATCTCGACTCCTTCGAGTTCATCGCCATCAGCGACGACAGCGCCCGCGTGAACGCGCTGCTTTCGGGCGACATCGCCTTCGCTGCGTCGATCAATCCGCGCGCCATGAAGCTGCTGGAAAGCCAGCAGGGTTTCGAACTGTCGAAGACGACCTCGGGCAACTACACCGACCTCAACATCCGGCTCGACATGGATCCGGGCAAGAAGGCCGATTTCGTCGCCGGCATGAAATATCTCGTCAACCGCGAGCAGATCGTTAAATCGGCACTGCGCGGCCTCGGTGAAATCGGCAACGACCAGCCGGTCTCGCCGGCCAACATCTTCCACAATGCGGACCTCAAGCCGAAGGCCTTCGATCCGGACAAGGCGAAGTTCCACTTCCAGAAGGCTGGCCTGCTCGGCCAGTCCATCCCGGTGATCGCTTCCGACGCCGCGACCTCGTCGATCGACATGGCGGTGATCATCCAGGCCGCCGGCTCCGACATCGGCATGAAGCTCGACGTGCAGCGCGTGCCGTCCGACGGCTACTGGGACAATTACTGGCTGAAGGCGCCGATCCATTTCGGCAACATCAACCCACGCCCGACGCCGGACATCCTGTTCTCGCTCCTCTACGCTTCCAACGCGCCGTGGAACGAAAGCCAGTACAAGTCCGAGAAGTTCGACAAGTTGCTGGTCGAGGCGCGCGGCTCGCTCGACCAGGCCAAGCGCAAGGAGATCTACGGCCAGATGCAGACCATGGTGTCCGAGGAAGCCGGCACCATCATCCCAGCCTACATTTCCAACGTCGACGCCCTCTCCAGCAAGGTGAAGGGTTTGGAAGCGAACCCGCTCGGTGGCATGATGGGCTACGCAATGGCGGAATATCTCTGGCTCGAAGCCTGAGAAGCGCCTGCCGGGGCCGGTCGGCCGGCCCCGGCACTGCATTGCGCAGGATTGTTTGACCGAACGCAACCGCAGGGAGCGCTTCCATGAAATCTGGGGTTCTCAACCTCGTGGTGAAGCGGCTGGGGATCGCGGTCATCACCCTGCTGATCGTGCTTTTCGCGGTGTTTTTCGCCACCAGCATGCTGCCGGGCGACACCGCGTCGATCCTGCTCGGCCAGGCGGCGACTCCAGAGGCGGTCGCCGGCCTGCGCGAGGCCATGCATCTCAACGATCCGGCGATCCTGCGCTTCCTGCGCTGGCTTCTCGGCCTGCTGCACGGCGATCTCGGCACCTCCTATGCCAACGAAATGCCGGTCGCGGCATTGATCGGCGGTCGCTTCGTCAACACCATGAAACTCGCCGGCATCACCACGCTGATCTCGGTGCCGCTGGCGCTGACGCTCGGCATCACCGCCGCGATGCTGCGCGGCTCGCTCTACGACCGCGCCGTCACCATCCTTTCGATCGGCGTCATCTCGGTGCCTGAGTTCATGGTCGCGACGCTGGCGGTGCTGCTCTTTGCCGTCTATCTCAAATGGCTGCCGGCGCTGTCTTCGGTCAACGAGGCGCATTCGCTGACCGACCTGGTGCGCATCTACGCGATGCCCGTGATCACGCTCACCTTCGTCATCTCCGCCCAGATGATCCGCATGACTCGCGCCGCGGTGATCGAGACGCTGTCGACGCCCTATGTCGAGATGGCGCTTCTCAAAGGCGCCTCGCGCAGGCGCATGGTCCTCAGGCACGCACTGCCCAACGCGCTCGGGCCGATCGTCAACGCGGTCGCGCTCTCGCTGTCCTATCTTGTCGGCGGCGTCATCATCGTCGAGACGATCTTCAACTATCCCGGCATCGCCAAGCTGATGGTCGATGCGGTCGCGACCCGCGACCTGCCGCTGATCCAGAGCTGCGCGATGATCTTCTGCCTCGGCTATCTCCTGCTCATCACGGCCGCCGACGTCGTCGCCATCATGTCAAACCCGAGGCTGAGATGACGATGGAGCGCGCGGCATTCTCCCGACGGTCCTTCCTGGGCCATAGCTACAACCTCGTGGGCGTCGTGGCGGCGCTGATCATCCTGGCGTGGACGCTGGTCGCGATCTTCGCGTCCTACATCATTCCCCATTCGATCGGCGACATCGTCGATGACGATTATTTTGGCCCGATGCGCCAGGGTCTGTGGCTCGGCTCGGACTATCTCGGCCGCGACATGCTTTCGCGGGTCCTGATGGGAGCACGCTATACGGTCGGCATATCGCTCGCCGCCGTTTCGATCGCCTGCTTCTCGGGCGTCGCGCTCGGCATGATCGCGGCTGTCACCGGCGGCTGGCTCGACACCTGTCTCAGCCGTTTCCTCGACGCCATGAACTCCATTCCGAGCAAGCTGTTCGGCCTTGTGGTAGTGGCCGCCGTCGGCTCGTCCATCCCGGCGCTCATCCTGACGCTCGCCGTCATCTACATTCCAGGCGCCTACCGCTTCGCGCGGGCGCTCGCAGTCAACATCAACACCATGGATTTCATGACCGTCGCTCGCGTCCGCGGCGAAAGCACGGCCTATCTCATCGGGTCCGAGATCCTGCCCAACATCATTCGCCCCGTGCTCGCCGATTTCGGCCTGCGCTTCGTCTTCATCGTGCTCCTGCTCTCAGGCCTGTCCTTCCTCGGGCTCGGCCTACAGCCGCCTTTGGCCGACTGGGGCGCGCTGGTGCGCGAGAACATCGGCGGCCTGCCCTTTGCGGCCCCGGCGGTCGTCGTGCCCTCACTGGCGATCGCCAGCCTCACCATCAGCGTCAACCTGCTGATCGACAACCTGCCGCAGAAGATCAGGGACCGCGACGCATGAACAACCTCGTCGAGGTCAGGAACCTGAAGATCGAGGCGACGACCGACGCCGGACGTGTCGTCGAGATCATCAAGGGCGTCAGCCTCGATATCGCCGACGGCGAGATCGTCGCGCTGATCGGCGAAAGCGGCTCCGGCAAGACGACGGTGGCGCTCTCGCTCATGGGCCATGCGCGGCCCGGCTGCCGGATCACCGGCGGCGAGATCAACGTCAACGGCAAGAACATGGCAGCGCTCTCCGAGAAGGAACGGGCGAAGCTGCGCGGCACCGACATCGCCTATGTTCCGCAAAGCGCGGCCGCCTCCTTCAACCCCGCGTCCACCATCATGGAGCAGGTAATCGAAGTCACGCGGATCCACAGTCTGATGCCGCCCGAGCAGGCGCGCAAGCGGGCGGTCGAGTTGTTCTGGGCCTTGTCGCTGCCGGATCCGGACGGGATCGGCGCACGCTATCCGCACCAGGTTTCGGGCGGACAATTGCAGCGGCTTGCGGCGGCCATGGCGCTGATCGGCGATCCCAAGCTGGTCATCTTCGACGAGCCGACGACGGCGCTCGACGTGACGACGCAGATCGACGTTCTGAAGGCCTTCAAGTCGGTGATGCGGGCGGACGGGATTGCGGGCGTCTATGTGTCTCACGATCTCGCCGTTGTCGCCCAGATTGCCGATCGCATCATTGTGCTGAAGGGCGGCGAAGTCCAGGAGACCGGCACGACGGCTGAAATCCTTACATCCGCCAAACATCCCTATACGCGCGAGCTGCTGGCTGCGTTTGAACCTAAGCAGCGGCAAGCGCATGCGGATGCGGAGGCCGCGACCAACCAGCTGCTGCGCATCGACAATATAACGGCCGGATACGGCGCGGTGCGAGACGACGGGCTGCCGCTGATCCGCGCCGTCGACACGGTCAGCATGGTCGTGGAGAAAGGCCGCAATCTCGGCGTCATCGGCGAATCCGGCTGCGGAAAATCAACACTGGCGCGGGTGATCGCCGGTATCCACCCGGCTGCGGCTGGTGACATCGTCTTCGACGGCAAGCCGTTGCAGCGCGCTGCAGGCAAGCGCAGCCGGGATCAATTGCGCGAGATGCAGATCGTGTTCCAGTACGCCGATACGGCGCTCAATCCGGCAAAGCCGGTCGAGGACATCATCGCCCGGCCGCTGGTCTTCTATCACGGGCTGGACAGACAGGCGCGCTCGAAGCGCGTCGATGAACTGCTCGACATGGTGCGCCTGCCGAAGTCGCTCCGCTATCGTTATCCCGCGGAGCTGTCGGGTGGCCAGAAGCAGCGCGTGAATTTTGCGCGCGCGCTGGCGGCAGATCCCAAGCTGATCATCTGCGACGAGATCACCTCGGCGCTCGACACGGTGGTGGCGTCCGCCGTGATTGAGCTGCTCAAGGAGCTGCAGCGCGAATTGGGGCTGTCCTACATCTTCATCAGCCACGACCTCTCCGTCGTCGAGGCGATCTGCGACGAGATCATGGTCATGTATAATGGCCAGCGGGTGGAGCAGATCACGCCAGACAAAGTCAAAGCGGCCACCCACCCCTATTCCAAGCTTCTGTTCTCCTCCGTGCCGAAGCTCGATCCGACCTGGCTGGACGGCCTCGTCCGCGATCCGGAGCTCGTCAGCCAGTACGGCCACAGATAGAGGAATTGGAGGCGGCCGAGATTCACATCGGGAACAGGCTAGGCAGCGGCATGTGCGCCTTGACGATGGGCGACTTCAGCACCACGAACGAGAAATATTTGTCGATGCCGATATCCATGTCGGTCAGCCGCTCCATGATCGTCTGGTACTCGCCGATGCCGGCGGTGACGAACTTCATCAGGTAGTCGTACCCGCCCGAGACGAGGTGGCATTCGATGACCTGGTCGATCTTTTCCACGACGGCGAGGAAGCGGGCGAAATCCACCTGGCGATGGTTCTTCAAAGTGATCTCGGTGAACACGGTCAGCGTCTGGCCGAGCTTGCCGATATTGACCTGCGCCGAATAGCCCTCGATGTAGCCTTCCGACTGCAGCTTCTTGACTCGCATCAGGCATGGGCTCGGCGACAGATGCACCAACTCGGCGAGCTCCACATTGGTGATGCGGCCGTTCTTCTGCAGCTCGTGCAGAATCTTGATGTCGATTCGATCCAGTTTCATGGGCTGTCTCCGAGAAAGAGTGCCACAGCACAAAATGCTGCCATGCTGGGGCCCGTCGAGACTACCATAGCCCGCCGGCCTGTCCATCCGAGCGGACACCGCTTTGAAACGCAGGGTCTCGCGATTTCAACCGGGTTGCCGGAACAATATTCTGCTCGCGCCTCAACTGCGGCAGCGGCTGCCTGCGCAACGCGATAAAATGGGGCTTCAAGGCAGAGAGAGTAATGCGCGCGCCACTGCAGCAAATCGACACATCCAGCGAGATCCCGCAATCCGCGGATGCGGTAATCATCGGCGGCGGCATCGTCGGCGTCTTCGCGGCCTACTATTTGGCGCGGCGCGGCATGAAGGTCGCGCTTGTCGAAAAGGGGCGCATTGGCGCCGAGCAGTCCAGCAGGAACTGGGGATGGTGCCGGCAACAGAACCGCGATGCCCGCGAGCTGCCAATGGCGACTCACAGCCTCGATCTGTGGGAGCGCTTTTCGATAGAGACTGGCGAGGACACCGGCTTTCGCCGCTGCGGCCTGCTCTATCTCAGCAATGACGAGACCGAGCTGGCCGGCTGGGCGCGCTGGCGCGACTTCGCCAAAACCGCCGGCGTCACCACGCATATGCTTGACAGCAGCGAGGCCAGCGAGCGAGGCCGCGCCACCGGCAGAACGTGGAAGGGCGGCGTCTTCTCGCCGACCGACGGCACCGCCGATCCCTCGCGGGCCGCGCCGGCGGTCGCCCGCGCCATCCTTAAGCTCGGCAGCAGCGTGCATCAAAATTGCGCCGCGCGCGGCATCGAGACCGAAAGGGGGCGCTTGAGCGGCATCATCACGGAGAGCGGTACGATCCGCACCAAGATGGCGGTCCTGGCCGGCGGCGCCTGGGCGTCGTCCTTTTGCCACCAGTTCGGCTTCCGCTTCCCGCAGGCATCGATCCGCTCGTCGATCCTGTCCGTCTCGGCTGGCGCTGAAGGCCTGCCCGATGCGCTGCACACGGCAAAGATTTCGGCCACGCGTCGCGGCGACGGCGGCTACACGCTCGCGATCAGCGGACGCGGTCGCGTTGACTTGACGCCGCAGCAGCTGCGCTTCTCCTCGCAATTCGTGCCGATGTTCCTGAAGCGGTGGCGCAGCCTCGGCCCGGGCGGGCTGCAAGGCGTGCGCTCGGGCCACGAGACGCTGAAATGCTGGCGGCTCGACCGGCCGACGCCGATGGAACGCATGCGCATCCTCGATCCGATCCCGGATCAGTCGACGATCCGCCTGACGCATGCCCGCGCGCTCGAACTGCTGCCAGACCTCAGAAAGACCAGGATCAGTGCTGCCTGGGCCGGCTACATCGACAGCACGCCGGACGGCGTGCCGGCCATGGGCGAGACACATGCCGTTCCGGGTTTCTTCCTGGCTGCCGGGTTTTCGGGTCACGGCTTCGGCATCGGGCCAGGCGCTGGGCACCTCGTTGCCGATCTGGTAACCGGTGCAGAGCCGATCGTCGATCCAGCGCCCTACGACCCGCGGCGCTTCGACGCCTCCTCTTGGGGCAAGGTCGCCGATTTCTAGGACTGAGCGTGGCTTTCGCGGTCGCATCAGTCTTCCCGGAGAAAAGCGCCGATCGGCGTCGGCCGCACAGGAGCCTGCCCGCGAAATCGGCCGACATCCTTCGGCCCGCATCCAGCGTGTGCCGCAACAAGCTCGACGGCCGCCAACTGGCAATAGCGCCCCTGGCAGCGCCCCATGCCGGCCCGTGAAACCGACTTCACCCTATTGGCCTCGCCTCCGCCGAAATCCGCGCCCTCGCGCACCGCTCCGGCAGTGATGTTTTCGCAGCGGCAGACGATCGCATCGTCGGGCAGTGCTCGCACCATCTCGGACGGCCAGGGAAAGGCACGAGCCAGACCGAGGGCAAAGCGCTCGAGCCGCGTCAGCTTGCGCAGATCGGCTCTGACGGATGGCGCCGCATGCCCGAGATCTGTGAGGCATGCCACGGCCGCGAGACGGCCCGCGATCTCCGCGCCATCCGCACCAATAAGACGAGCCCCATCGCCCGCAAGGTAGACTCCGTTGCCAGCCCGCCCCATCGTGTCGGTCTGCGGCAGCCATTGCCGCCACTGCTCGTCATAGTCGAAGGCGCATCCCGTCAGGTCGGCAAGATGCGTCTCCGCCCGCAGGTGCCAGCCCATGCCGACCATGTCGCATTGGGTGACGCGCTGCCGTCCGCCGGCGTCGCGCCAGCGCATCGCAATGATGCCCGATGCGTCCGCTTCGATCCGCTCCAGCGTCACGCCCGCATGATAGCGGCCGCCGAGCCGTGCCCGCAGGACGAGACCACGCAACGCAACGATCGGCCGGGCCGCAAGTCCGGACAAACCCCGCATCTGCCGGTGCCAGGAGGATGTGTCCAGGACCGCTGCCACGTCCGCTCCTGCCTTGAGAAGTTGCGCGCCGACCAGCGTCAGCAAAGGTCCCGATCCGATGAGAACGATGTGCCGTCCGAGCGCCACGCCCTGCGCCTTGAGCGCAATCTGCGCCGCGCCGAGGCTGTAGACGCCGGCACTCTGCCAACCGGGGACCGGGGCGACGCGGTCGGACGCGCCGGTGGCAAGGATCAGGCCGTCGTAGCCGATCACTTGCACCTCGCCTTCCCTCAGCACATGCAGCCGCCTCTCATGCGCGGCGATGACGGAACTGCCCGCACAATGCGTGAGCCGCCCTGCTTCGACCAGTTGGTCGAAGAGGGCATGCAACGCGCGGGCCTTGGTCGCTTCCGACCCGTAGAGCTGTTCCGGCGGGCGGATGAAACCGTCCGGCGGGCGCCGATAGATCTGACCGCCGGCGCGGTGGCCTTCGTCGATCACCACCGGGTGAAGCCCAGCCTCGATCAGCGTTGCAGCCGCCCTTATTCCGGCGGGGCCGGCGCCGACGATGACGACCTTCTGCGATGAGGCCTCGCTCACGGCCAGCTCGCCGGTGCCGTCGTGCGCAATCGCATGCCCCCAGTGACCGGCGTAGAGCATGCCCGCAGGCGCGGCCCGGCCTCCTGCCACACCCAGCAATCCTGACAGGCTCCCATCAGGCAGAAGCCGGCGCGGGGCTCAGGTCCAAATTCGGATTTTCGCAAAGTGTGTCCCGGCGCCAGCATGGCGGTCAGCACGGTATCGCCCGCAAGCGCATAGCGCATCTCGCCGTCAAGAAAGAACTGCACCTCTACCCGGTCGCGCTCTGCCAGCCGGACGATGCGGCCGGTGTTCATTCCGCAGCCTCCCACACCGGCCTCGGACGTGGCAATTCGGGAAAACGTTCGCAGGCCGCATCGAAGGCTGCTTGGACGCCATCCGCCCCGGAGCGCCCTTTCATGCGCCGGAAAATCTCCGTCTTGACGAAGAAGCGCCAATGGATCGGCAAGGCGTCCAATATGACATGGAGCCGATCATAGGCGGCCGGCGTCCACTGCGCTTCGTAACCGTCGCGCTCCGGCCCGAAATGGAAATGGCCGGCGGATGGGTTGTGCCGCGCGCGCAATTGGTCTGTCGCCTGCTCGTCGACCTCGCCATCGCGGAGGACGACGCCATAGTCGCGCTTCGCGGCTATCGGAGAGAGATAGCCGCGCCGCACATCCTCAGCGACCCGCCAGGGCTCGCGCTGAAACGGATCGCCGCGCCCGCCGCCGCCGGCGGAGCGGATCTCCAGCACGTCGCCAGGCTGCAGCACCGCGGTGTCGATATTGCCCAGCCGCCGCTCGTGCCCGGTCCCTGGATTGACGACCATGTCCGACAGGCCCGCCGCCTTGCCGCCCAGCACGCCCCAGGGGCGGAAGAAGCTGCGGTCGCGATTGCGCGCGGTGATCCTTGAGTCCGGGGCAAAGACGCGGAAGGCCATCTCGGTCGCCAGTCCTCCCCGCCAGCGGCCCGCGCCGCCGCTGTCCCGGGCGAGCCCGTATTTGACGAACTCGACCGGCGTCTCGGTCTCGGTGATCTCGATCGGCGTGTTCTTCAGATAGGCGGCATCGGCGCCTGACCCATTGGTGCCATCGCGATGCGGCATCGCGCCGCCGCCGCCCACCACCGGGTTCACCGCCGCTATGACCGTGCGGCTGGTGCGCTCGTCGGTGGTCATGACGTTCAGGATGCAGTTGTTGCCGGCCGGAGCCGCAGGCAGCCGGTCAGGCACCGCTTGCGAGAAAGCCCCGAAGATGACAGAGCGAAGTCGGGCGCAGGTGAGCGAGCGCATGCCGACGGCAGCCGGATGGACTGGGTTCAACACCGAGCCTTGCGGCGTGATGCAGGTGAACGGCCGGGTAAGCCCGCTGTTGAGCATGATCTTCGGATTGAGCGTGTAAAGCACATAATAGACGCCGACGAGCAGCACGGTGTGTCGCGGATCGCCACCTGAAGGCACGTTGAGAGAGGACCCGAGCTGCGGGTCGGAACCCGTGAAGTCGAGCACCGCCTCGTCGCCCTTGATCATCAGCGTCAGCTTCAGCCGGCAGGGATTGGCCTCGACCGAATCCTCGTCGGCATAGTCGGCGAACTCCCATGTTCCTTCGGGCATCGAGCGCAGCACCTCGCGCGCTTGCGCCTCCGCATGATCGAGAAGTGCGGCAACGCCTTCAATGAAGCCAGTCTTACCGAACTTCTTCACCATCGCCAAAATCTTGCGCTCACCGGTACTGAGCGCGCCGACCAGTGCCTTGATGTCCCCGATGTTGAGGTCGGGCTTGCGCACATTGGTGCTCATGATCCGCAGGATCATTTCGTCGAAGACGCCCTCATTGACCAGCTTCACCGGGGGAAAGCGGATGCCTTCCTGGTGGATTTCGGTCAGCGCCCGGCTGATCGAAGCCGGCACTGCGCCGCCCATATCGGTGTTGTGGATGTGGCCGCCAGTCCAGGCAACGATCTCGCCGTCGATGAAGACCGGCTTCCAGAGATGCGTGTCGGGAGCATGCGTGGCGACATGGCCGGAATAAGGATCATTGGTGAAGGCGACGTCGCCGGGCCGGTAGTCATCGACCATCGCGATCGCGCGGTGATAGGAAAGCCCCGGAAACCAGGTGGCACCGAGTTCCAGCGGTACGGCGAAAGTCGCGCCAGAACGGTCCATCAGCATCACGGTGAAATCCTGCGTCTCCTTGACGAAGGCGGAATGCGCCGTCCGATGCAGCGTGTGGGCCATGTTCTCGGCCGCCGCGCGGGCATGGTTGGCCAGAACCTGAAGGTTTGTGCGGTCGAACAAAGACATTTACTCCGCGAAGGACAGAAGGATATTGAGATGGCGGTCGACCCTAGCCTGCGTTCCGGCCGGGATGGCCAAGGTCGTGTCTTCCTGCACAACCACCGCTGGCCCCTGGAAAAGGCTGCCGGGCACCAGTGTCTGCCGGTCATGGAGGTCGACCGTTTCGATGCCCGGACCCGTATAGACCGGGAGCCGGCGCGCAGGACTGACCGGCGCATCGACTTCCTCGATCTCCGGGAAGGATAGCGCCGGGCCCGCGCCTATCGCCGACAGGCGGACATTCACAAGCTCGATCCCGCCTTGGGGATCGTGGAAATCGTAGAGCTGCTCGTGGGTGCGGTGAAAGGCTTGCTCGATTGCCTCGGCGCTGCCCTCCGTCAGCCATTCCGGCAAAAGCGCGACCTCGATCTCATAGCTCTGCCCGAGATAGCGCATGTCGCAGGAGAGATTGAGATGGGCGGCCGCATCATGGCCCTGCGCCGCTAGCCAGTCTCGGCCATCTTGCGCGAGCGCCTCGAAGGCTTCACGGATCGCGGGAAGCGACCCGGTCGACAATGGCGCGAAGATGGTGCGGATGAAGTCGCCACGCAAATCGGCCACGAGCCCGCCCAGCGCCGAGACCACGCCGGGGCGGCGCGGCGCCATGACACGTTTCATGCCGAGCTCGCGGGCGAGGAAGGCGCCTAACATCGGGCCGCCGCCGCCAAATGGCATCAGCGTGAAATCGCGCAAATCGACCCCGGCCCTCGAGGCAAGTTTTTCCACCTCGACGAACATTTCCGACACCGCGATATCGAGGATCGCCTGCGCTGTCTGCTCGACAGTACGCCCGAGCCTGGCGGCAAGATCGCCGACGGCGCGATGCGCCAGCCCCGTATCGACCCTGAGCTGGCCATAGGCCATCTCGCTGTGGCCGAGCCATCCGCAAACAACCATGGCGTCCGTCACCGTGGCTCGCTCGCCGCCGCGGCCATAGCAGGCGGGTCCCGGCGTCGAGCCGGCCGATTCCGGGCCGACGCGCAGCACGCCTTGCGCGTCGACGCCGGCGATCGAGCCGCCGCCGACGCCGATCGAGCTGACCGATACGGACGGGATGTGAAGCGGAAACTCGCCGATCAGCTCGCCGGTGCCGAACTGCGCCTCGCCGCCGATGATGAGCGCGAAGTCTGCTGAGGTACCGCCAATGTCGAGGGTCAGGATCTTTTCCTCTCCGGCCTGGCGCGCCAGCCACGATGCGCCGATAACGCCGGAGGCCGTTCCCGACAAAAGCATGTTGACGCAGGCATGCTTGCCCTCGGCGGCATTCATCAGCCCGCCGTTCGACTTCGTCAGCATCGGCCGGGCCGGCACGCCGCGGCCCTTCAGCCGCTCTTCCAGCGCTGTCAGATAGCCCGAAACGCGGGGATGGACATAGCCATTGAGAATGGCGGTCGAGCTGCGCTCATACTCACGGATGACGGGCCAGACCTCGGCGGAGGTGAAGACGAACAGATCGGGTGCCAGACGCGCGATCGCTGCCTTTACCGAGGCTTCCTGCGCGGCGCTGCGCCATGCATGCAGGAAGGAGACGATGATGCCTTGGGCCCCGTTCGCTTTCGCTACCGCGACGGCCCTTTCCACCGCCTCCATGTCCGGCGCCTGGGACTCGCTACCATCGGCGCGCATGCGGGCCGGAATGCCGAAGACCATGTCGCGCGAGATCAGCGGGTCCGGCCGCGAGCAGAACAGCGAATACATGTCCGGCATGCGAAGCCGCGCCAGTTCGATGACATCCTCGAAGCCGGCGTTGGTGAAAAGCGCCAGCGGCGCACCCTTGCGTTGGATGATGGTGTTGATGCCGACGGTCGTGCCGTGCACGAAGCGGGTCATGTGAGTGGGGTCAAATCCTTCGCGTTCGGCGAGAAGCGTGAGGCCGGTCATAAGCTCGGCGCCTGGGTCCTCCGGCGTCGTCAGCACCTTCAGCGAGGCGACGCGCCCGGAGTTTGCCTCTAGCGCACAGAAATCTATGAAGGTCCCGCCGATATCGACGCCGACCTTCCAGTCGGCCTTGCTCCGCGCCTCATCCGTCGCGACGGCACCGTCCATGATGTATCCCTTCCTGTCTGCCACCGAAACTGGCACGAGTGGACGGTGCGGGTCCAAGATGGATGAAGGGCAAGGATATAAGTCCTGCTTATGCCTTTGCGCGATGCTCGTGGAGAATGGCGGAGCAGGCCGTACGGATTTCGTCGCGCATCATCTCGTCGGCGCGCGACAGGGCCCGGTTACGAGACGTGAGCAGCGCGACCGGGAATTCCGGTCCGGCCACCAGCGGCCTGACGCCGAGCCCGGCAAACCGCTGCCAGGGCAGGAGCGCGTCGACGAGAGCTATACCCAGACCGGCCTGGACGAAGCCGACCGCGGAGATAGATGCGTCGATCTCGAGCGACGGCGAAAGCGCTACTCCTTGCGCGCGTGCGGCGTGGGCCAGTTCGTCGGCAGGACGGGTGTTTCCCCGATAGGAGATCAGCTCTTCCCCAGCGAGATCGGCAAGCGTCAGCTCGGTCCTGCTTTGCAACGCGTGCCCGGCGGGCAACAGGCATGCAAAGCCGATGCTGCCGATCACCTCGGCCTCAATGTCGGGAGGCAGGCGATCGTCCATGGCCACGCCGAGACTGGCATCACCGGCGCGCAGCATGTCGACGATCGCGGCGATCGGCGCGCTATGGGAACGCAGCAGAATATCGGGATGCTGCGCCCGGAATGCGGTGAAGGCGCGCGGCAATATCGCCATGGCCGGGGGCGGCGAGGCCGCTACCCGCACCAGCCCGGTTCGGCCGAGACGCAGGTCGGTGGTCTTGCGGCGCAGGCCGTCGAGCCCCGCCGATAGCCTCTCCGCATCGGCGAAAATCTCGAGCCCTTCCGGCGTCGGGCGAAGCCTGCCCTTCACACGCTCGAACAGCGTGAAGCCGAGTTCGTCCTCGGTGTGAAGCAGAATCTGGCTCAGCGCCGGCTGGGAGATGTTCAGCATCCGCGCCGCGGCCGTCACAGTGCCCGCGCGCATGACGGCGATGAACACTTCAAGCTGCCGAGCCCGCATCGCCACTCCATAGGCCAAGCTTATGGCCGCTGTCCAAACCCATCTTTGACGCAAAGCCGCGGCGCGAACAAGATGGCACTGCAAGGATCAGCCTCAGCGCTAAGGAACGACTATGGATGTGATTGTGCTGGGCGGCGGACTGATGGGGACGGCTTCGGCCTATTTCCTCGCCAGGCGCGGAGCCCGCGTGAAGCTGATCGAGCGCAACCGAATCGGCACTGGAGCGACGGTCGCCTCGTTCGGCAACATCCGGCGAACCGGGCGGCATCTGCCCCAGCTTCCGCTGGCTCATCGTTCGCTCAGGCTCTGGGGCGAGGCCGAGAAGATGCTCGGGCGCGATGTCGAGTTCCGCGCCACCGGCCATATCCGGCTTATCTTCGACCAGGGCGGTCTCGCCGACATGCGGGCTTACGCTGAGGCCGCGCGCCCGTGGGGGCTTGAGCTGCAGGAACTCGAGCCGCGCGAGATTCGCGCGCGCTTTCCCGGCCTCGGCCCGGAGGCGGTCGCAGCATCGTTCTCGCCGCATGACGGCAGCGGCAATCCCCGCCTGATCGCGCCGGCTTTTGCCGAGGCTGCCCGCAGGCGCGGCGCCGACATCGTCGAGGAAGCGCAAGTCGAAAAGGTCGAGCGGACGGGCTCCGGCTTCCTTATCGCTACCTCAAAAGGTTCATTCGGCGCCGCATGTCTGCTCAACGCCGCCGGCGCTTGGGGCGCTCGCATCGCCGCGCTGTTCGGTGAACATGTTCCCCTCGAAGCTCGCGGACCGCAAATGGGCGTGACCGAGCCCCTGCCACACCGGGTGCTGCCCGTGGTAGGCATCTGGACGCGCGACAAGGACTATGGCGCCTATCTGCGTCAGGTCGAGCGTGGCAACATCGTCTTCGGCGGTGCGGCCGAACGGGTGGCGGCGAACCTCGATCCCGGCCACGCGGTCCCCGACCCGATGCGGCTGCCGGTGCAGTTGCGCGCCGTGGCGCGACTTTTACCGGCGATCGCAAACGTCGCGGTCATACGTACTTGGTCGGGTTGCGAAGGCTATGTCCGCGACATGCTGCCGGTTATCGGGCGTTCCGCGACGACGCCGGGCCTGTTTCACGCCTTTGGGTTCAGTGGACATGGTTTCCAGCTTGGTCCGGGCGTGGGCGAGGCGATGGCCGAACTCATCACGACCGGCCGTTCCGAAACGCCGCTGGAAGCTTTCGCGATCGATCGCTTCAACTGAGAAGGCCGACGAAACCAAACCCTTTCGCGATTGGCCTGCCGGAAGGCAACTGGCAATGACGGTTCCAGGAACGCCCGAACTCACCGCAGTCCCTGAGGAGAGCCGTAAAGCAGCGATGTCGCAATTGCGGCCGACGTCGCGGCGAGGAAACTGACATTTCAGCGACGCCATGGAGGCGAGTTCAGCCTCTCTCTGAGCGTTTGCAGGAACCCGTTCGTCCGGCGGCTGCGTCCCTGGCGGGCATGAAGCAGTGCAACCACGTCAGCCGACGGCGATGACCATGCAGGGAGAACGCTCTGCAGACGCCCCGCTGCCAAATCATCAGCCACATCCCATTCGCTTCGAACCATCACTCCAAGCCCGGCAAGGGCCCAGTCCCGGACTATCTCTCCATCATTACTCGACATGCACGGCTTTACCCGAACGGTCGTCCTGCCATGCCTGGAATGGGTAAAGCGCCATAGCGTTACGTCTTCGTTGTTTTCTCGAAGGGCCAGGCATCGATGCTGCACGAGATCTTCCGGCTGGAGTATCGGCAAGCTATGCTGCAGATAGTTGGGCGATGCACACAGAACCCGCTCATTCGGAGCGAGTGTGGTCACCAGACGATCGCTCTCAGGCAGTGATCCGATATGCACCACCACGTCCCAGCTTTCAGACATTTGTCTGATCGGGCCATCGGAGAGTTCCAGCGTCACCGACACTGCGGGATGCTCCCTTACGAATTCCTGCACGATCGGTGCGATGTATCGCCTGCCAAAGCCATAGGGTGCCGCGACACGCAAATGTCCCCGCACCTTGCTGGTTCGGCTGGCCAGTCGCTCCGACAAATCCTCGATGGCTGCAATGATCGAAGCTCCCTCTGAAGCGACCAGCTCACCCTCGTCCGTAAGGCTGAGGCCTCGCGACGTACGCTCGATGAGTCTCACTCCAATGCGATCCTCAATGGCTCGCAGACGCTGCGTCACTGCCGGTGGGGTCACGTTGAGCCTTCGTGCAGCTTCCGCGAGCGACGTCGCGCTCGAAACGACTTGGAAGAAGGTCAGATCATCCGTCGATATCATTAAGATCGATGTTAATTGACGATATAGTATCGATTAATTGCGATATTTACGACTTCGCATAATCTCCCCGACTAGGCAATGGCCGCGATAAGCACCCCGGCACGGCGCCGCTTTTTGGTGGGCGATGGGAGAACACATCAATGCGCATGCCGCGGTGCGATCAGCTATATCTTGATGGCGGCTGGCGACTTCCCGCAAAGGCAGTCGCGGCGATCCCAATCGTCAGCCCGTCGACGGAAGAGGTAATAGGGTCTGTCGCTCGAGGCAGTGTCTTGGATGTCGACATCGCGGTTGCTGCCGCCCGGAGGGCGTTTGCATCTTTTTCAGCGACATCACCGAGCGAACGCAGCAAGTTGCTCAAGCGGATTCTCACTCTCCTCGAAGAGCGATTCGACGATCTGGCTGAGGCGATATGCCATGAGATGGGATCAGCGATCGCCTTTGTCCGCGCCTCGCAGGTTCCTTTCGGGCTCGCTCATATCCGCGCCGCGATCGAGGTGCTGGAAGATTACAGCTTCATCAAGAAGCAGGGCACAACCGCGATCGGCAGGGAAGCGATTGGCGTCTGCGGTCTCATCACGCCATGGAACTGGCCGCTTTATCAGATCACAGCGAAGGTTTCCCCGGCACTCGCTGCTGGCTGCACCATCGTCCTCAAGCCCAGTGAACTTTCCCCGTTCAGCGCACATCTGTTCGCGCAGATCATGCATGACGCCCGAACACCGCCTGGCGTTTTCAATATGGTTACCGGCACCGGGGAAGAGGTTGGGGCCGCGCTTGCTTCCCACGCCGACGTCGACATGATCTCGATTACAGGGTCGACACGCGCCGGCGTTCTGGTCGCGCAGGCCGCAGCGCCCACGGTCAAGCGCGTAACCCAGGAATTGGGAGGTAAATCGCCCAACATCCTGCTCGACGATGCCGATTTGGCGCGGGTTGTACCTCTCGGTGTTGCCGCCGCGTTTCGCAATGTTGGCCAATCATGCAGCGCTCCGACGCGGATGGTTGTGCCCGCCAAACGACTTTCGCAGGTAGAAGAGCTGGCCACTACGGCCGCGGCTCAAATGACGGTCGGCGACCCATTTGACAGAGCCACCGTCCTTGGCCCCGTCGCCAATCTTGCGCAGTTCGACAAGGTGCAAGCGATGATCGGCCTCGGAATCGCAGAGGGCGCCAAGCTCGTCTGGGGCGGCTCCGGGCGACCTGAAAGCCTTTCGAGGGGGTATTTCGTCAAGCCGACGATATTTTCCGAGGTGCGGCCAGGAATGCGTATCGCCCAGGAAGAAATCTTCGGACCGGTGCTTTGCCTCGTTCCCTATGAGGACGAGCATGAGGCAATCCGTATCGCCAACGATACGGTCTATGGCCTGGGGGCCCACGTTCAATCGAGCGATCTCGATCGTGCGCGTCGCGTAGCGGGAAGAATTCGTGCCGGTCAAGTGCATATCAATCATCCCGCATGGGACGGCTTTGCACCCTTCGGAGGATACAAGCAGTCGGGCAACGGCCGGGAGTACGGGGTTTTTGGTCTCGAGGAGTATCTCGAGACGAAAGCGATCCTCGGATATTTCCCGGCATGACCGGCCCGGATTGCCCGACCTCCGCGCGGTTCGCCTTGGAGGGCAGCGCACCCGATCGTCGCACACAACGCAAGGAAGAAGCCGGTGAGTGAAGCAGAAACACTGGACATCGCGCAGGACGAGAGCGCCGCGACACGTCTCGGGGCGATCTGGCAACGCCCTGCCTCATCCTCGATGCCGATCGCATGGACCGTAATATCGCTCGATTGCGCGAACGGGTTGGGCCTCTTGGGGTGTCGTTGCGCCCCCATCTCAAGACGGCAAAGTCGGTCGAAATTGCCCGGCGAGTCATGACCGCGAAAGAAGGGCCGGCCACCGTCTCCACTCTCAGGGAAGCACAGGTTTTCGCCGATGCTGGGGTCATGGACATCATCTATGCCGTGGGCATCGCACCAGCGAAGCTAGGCAAAGTGATCGAGCTAAGAAGACAGGGTATCGACCTTGCACTGGTTCTTGACTCGGTCGAACAGGCGCAGGCGGTCGCCGCGGCATCCCGAGAAGCCGGCAAAGCCATCCCTGCCCTGATCGAAATCGACTGTGACGGTCACCGGTCGGGCGTGTTGCCCAACGACCGGGTTCGGCTGCTCGCAATTGCTGGAGCCTTGATGGATGGAGCAGAACTACGCGGGGTTCTGACCCATGCCGGCGGCAGTTACGGTGTGCAGGAGCATGAGGCGCTGGAGCGTTGCGCCGAGGAAGAGCGGTGCGCTGTCGTCACCGCTGCTACCATTCTTCGCGACGCTGGCTTGCCCTGCCCCATCGTCAGCGTCGGATCAACCCCCACCGCCCATCGTGCCGTCGATCTGACTGGTGTTACCGAAGTCCGCGCGGGCGTCTTCGTATTCTTCGACCTTGTGATGGCTGGCATCGGCATCTGCAAGATTGAGGATATTGCCATCTCCGTGCTGGCGACCGTCATCGGCCATCAGCATGAAAAAGGTTGGATCCTGATCGACGCCGGCTGGATGGCGATGTCGCGAGATCTTGGAACCGCCAGGCAGGAGGTCAATCATCGCTATGGCATCGTCTGCGACAGCAATGGCCGACCATTCGAAAATCTCATACTGGCAGATGCGAACCAGGAGCACGGCATCATCATGGTGCGTCCAGGGTCCGGCGCGACCTTGCCCTCCCTCAGGATCGGCGATCGTGTTCGGATTTTGCCCTGCCACGCCTGCGCGACCGGAGCTCAGTTTCGCAGCTATCATGTCGTTCGCGGCGCCTGCGACATTGTCGAGGGCGAGTGGCAGCGCTTTGGAGGCTGGTAGTGGACAGCAAGCCGCAAACCATCCTGACTGAGAACGCGCCAGCTCCGGCAGGCCACTATTCGCAGGCAATCCGATCGGGCAACAGCCTGTATATTTCAGGCCAGCTTCCGACCAAGGCTGACAAAGCGTTACTCGCTGACACAAGCTTCGAAATCCAGGCCCGCCAGACCATCGCCAACGTACTCACTATACTAAAGGCAGCTGGCGGAACGCCGCACGACCTCTGCCGCGTGGCGGCCTATATCGTTGGCGTGCATAATTGGCCTGAGTTCAATCGCGTCTACAGCGAGATGCTCGGTGATGCGAGGCCTGCGCGAACGGTCATTCCCGTGCCTGAACTGCACTATGGCTACCTGGTTGAAATAGACGCGATCGCGACCCTTCCGATGCAGCAGTGACCGCGCAAGCCAACGGAACATCTCCCATTGCTCTGCCGCACACAAAGACGGCTGCAAAGGCGCTCCGGTCGTCCCGGTCAATCCAACAAGGTTCTTCCATATGTCTCCTGTCGTCCGCTCTGTCTCCAGCGATGAGGTTCTTCCCAAAGCAGTAGACGTCGTGGTCATAGGCGGGGGGATCGTCGGGACCGCCTCGGCCTACTTTCTCGCAAAGCGTGGGTTCTCCGTAGCGTTGCTCGAGAAGGGCCATGTCGCATGCGAGCAATCAAGCCGCAGTTGGGGCTGGTGTCGGCAGCAGAACCGCGATCCGCGCGAGATGCCTCTTTCGCTCATCTCCATGCGGCTCTGGGCCAATTTGGCAACCGACATAGGTCAGGATCTAGGCTTCCGCCGCACCGGCCTCATCTACACGACCGACAACGCCGCCATGCTGGCATACTGGGAAGCTTGGCGGCCGACGGCGAAGGAGTTCGGCGTTGAAACTCATATGCTGAGCGCAGCGGAAGCCGGCAGACAGATTCCGCAAGCACGACGTAAATGGTTGGGTGGATTGCACTCCGTGGCGGATGGCAAGGGTGAGCCTGCCATCGCCGCGCCGGCGCTTGCGGAAGGAGCCCGCGCGCTGGGCGCGACAATCCATCAGAACTGCGCGGCACGGGGCCTCGACGTCACCAACGGCAGGGTGACGGGAATACATACCGAAAAGGGTCACATTCGCGCCGACGCCGTCCTATGTGCCGCCGGTGCCTGGGCTTCCGGCTTGATGCGCCGCCACGGGGTCATCTTCCCTCAGGCCAGCGTTCGGCAGACAGTCGTCCGCTCGAAGCCGACGGCCAATGTGGGCGAGGTCCTCTATTGTCCCGATGTCGCGATGACGCGTCGGCTTGATGGCAGTTATACCATGGCCATCAGCGGCCGGGCCACTTTGGAAATAACGCCGCAGGGCATTCGCTTCGCCCGCGAGTTCTTGCCGCAATTCATCAAGCGCTTCAAGTCGGTGAAGTTGAGGCTCGGCAGCTCGTTCTACGGAGGCCCCGAGTCCCTGGGCGCGTTGTTCGGGAACGATCCAACGATTTTCGAGCGCAATCGCGTTCTCGATCCCGCTCCAAACCGACGGCTGGTCAAGATAATTATGGACAATGTACGTGGAACGTTTCCCCAACTGGCAGGCCTCGAACTCGATCAAGCATGGGGCGCCTATGTCGATTGCACCCCTGACGCGATACCGGTGATATCCGGCATCGATACGCTTGGAGGGCTCTACCTGGCAGCGGGCTGCTCCGGCCACGGCTTCGGCCTCGGCCCTGGCGTAGGCTATCTTGCGGCGGATTTGATCACCAATGAGACGCCAAGCGTCGATCCGAGCCCCTTCCGGCTTGCTCGGCTGACCGATGGCTCGATGATCAAGGTCGGGCCACTGTGAGGTGTCCCCGGGGCGGCCGGTTGGCGGGGCTGGCGGTCCGCCAGAGCGCAATCATCCGGCGATGACCACGATGCCGCCGATCAGGTGCAGCGCTTGCAGCGAGGTCATCGCGAAATAAGCCTGCTTGTTGATCCTCAGCGACGTCACGATCGGCTGCCTCGGTTTCGGCTCGGCTGCGCCCGGCGTCGCAGCCTCGGCCCGTGAAGTCGGCAACGGCGCAGCTGCGACCGTGCCTGCCATGAACTTTCTTCGGCTGAGACCGTTGTTGGACAGGGCTGAGGGCTGGGACATGGCTCGCTATTGGCTGCTTTTCGGCTGGCTGGCGTCGTGCGCTAACCTCAACAGAGCCGACGTTCCAAATTGCCAGCCAAAGACTTCACCACTTCACCGAAGTGTGACTTCGCTATCCGGAAATGGATCGGCCTCGGGGTTCCGCCACAGGTTGGAACATGCGTCCCGTCCGTGAGTTTTGCGCAGGGACCGCCGCTGCATGCGAAGGGCATCATGAAATCGAAAATCGTCGCCGAAACCTCGGGACAAAGAATATTCGTGGTCGTGCTCGATCCGGGCGAGGAAGCCTTCGCGTCCCTCACCGCCTTCGCCGGTCAGAAGGGAATTACCGGCGCCTCGCTGACGGCAATCGGCGCTTTCGAAAGAGCAACGGTCGGCTGGTTCGATCTCGGCTCGAAATCCTACCGCAAGCTACCGGTCGACGAGCAGTGCGAGGTGCTGAGCGCCATCGGCGACGTCGCCGTCGACGACAGCGGCAAGCCAAGCCTGCATCTGCATGCGGTGCTGGGCCTGAGCGACGGATCGACCCGCGGCGGGCACCTGCTGGAAGGCGTGGTGAAGCCGACCCTCGAAGTCACGGTGACGGAATCGCCCGTGCATTTGCGGCGCACGAAACGACCGGGCCTCGGCATCGCCCTGATCGATCTCGACGCGTAAAATATTGCGCTATCGAAACCGCATCTTCGATCGAGCGTTCAAGCTTGATGGAACATGCGGATGTCTTTACGCGTAACGCAGCCGTCGAGCGATACGGCGGTTGCCTATGCGGCAACATCCGCTACTGCCTGACGGCAGAGCCGCGCGTGCATTACTGCCATTGCGATATGTGCCGGCGCGCGACCGGGAGCGCCTTCGCCGTGCTTGGCTGGGCGCCTGTCGCCGGCCTCTCATGGCTGACCACGGAACCAGCCTATCGCCGCTCCTCGCCGATTGCCCGCAGAAGCTTCTGCCAATCCTGCGGTACGCCTCTTACCCTTGCCTATGACGCGAACCCGTACGAGGTCGCGATGCATATCGGGACCTTCGACGATCCGTCCGGGCTTGAGCCGCGTCATAATTACGGTTCCTCGCAACGGCTCGGGTGGGTCTGCTGCGGCATCGACCTGCCGCACCATGAGACGGAAGAACGATGGTAGCGGCGGCTCGCAACGACTTCTCGTTGCCATTGGAAACGCCGCCGATGGAAGCGCGAACGGCGGAAGCGTTGCCGGAGGGAGATGGTCCCTGGCAATACGAGCCGAAATGGGATGGCTTCCGCTGCCTTGCCTTCAAGGACGGCAAGGCAGTCGATCTCAGGGCGAAATCCGGAAAGCCGCTTGGCCGCTACTTTCCCGAACTGATGGCGATGATGCAGAGCCTCGATGCGGAGGATTTCGTCGTCGACGGCGAGATCGTCATCGAGATCGACGGTCGCGCTTCCTTCGACGCGCTGCAGATGCGGCTGCACCCCGCGGAGAGCCGTATCCGCAAGCTGAGCATCGCGACGCCGGCGCGGCTGATCCTGTTCGACATGCTGGTCGCCCCGGGAGGCAAGATCATGCTCGAACGACCCTTGCGCGCCCGGCGCGAGGCTTTGGAGGCCTTTCTGTCCAAGGCGGCCAATCCCGGCCTCCAGCTGTCGCCCTCCACCACCAATGTCGCCACCGCCAGGCAATGGCTGCAAGGCGCCGGCCACGGCTCGACCGATGGTGTCGTCGCCAAGATGCTCGACGAGCCATATCGGCCGGGCGAGCGCGCGATGGTCAAGGTCAAGCGGCTGCGCACGGCCGACTGCGTGGTCGGCGGCTTCCGCTATCTGAACGGCAAACGGCAGGTCGGATCGCTTCTGCTCGGCCTCTACAATGACAATGGGCAGCTCGATCACGTCGGCTTCACGTCGACCATCGCCAATGAAGACCGCGCGGCGCTCACGGCGAAGCTCGAGGCTTTGCGCGGAGGGCCGGGCTTCACCGGCAAGGCGCCGGGCGGTCCGAGCCGCTGGAGCACAGAGCGCAGCGGTGAATGGGAGCCGGTGAAGCCGGACCTGGTCGTCGAGGTTCGTTTCGACCATGTCACCGGTGAGCGCTTCCGGCATGGCACGAGGTTGCTGCGCTGGCGGCCGGACAAGGCGCCGCGGCAGTGCACGTTCGAGCAGATCGCGTAGCCCAATCTGTCGGAGGATAGCCTGAAGGATCATCTGCCTGGAGGATCATCTCTTGAACGCGAAGAGGCTCGCATCCGTATCCTCCTTGCCGGCGATGGAAGCCGAGACGATCTCGGACGCGATCTGTGAAAACGTTATTCCGTTTCCGCCGTAGCCCATCACCGCATGAACGCGCGGGCGGCCGGGCACACTGCCGATAATCGGAAGTCCGGTATCGGTGGCTCCGAACGAGCCGGTCCAGGCGAATTCCGCAGCCGTGTCGAGTCGCGGGAAGATCTTGCCGAGTTTCTCCTCAAGTCGGTCCCTCTTTTTCGCGGTCAGGGCGTCACGCCTCTCCTCGTCGGTGAACTCCTCGTCTTCGCCGCCGCAGATCACGCGACCATCGGATGTCGCCCTGAGATAGAGATAAGGGTCTGAAGCTTCCCAGATCAGGGCGGCGAGCGGCCAGATCTTCTCCGGCTGCGGCCGAGTGGCAATGGCCCATGTCGAGATGATGCGATGGCCGGTCCTCGGCACGATATCGAGCTGCTCGTAGCCGGTCGCAAGGACAAGATGGCGAGCATGTATCCTCGGACCGTGGCGCGTCGCCACCGTCACGCGGAGGTGATTGTCCTCGATCGCGATCGCTTCCGCCGGCGCATAGAAACGCGCTTTGCGCTGCAGCGCCCTCAGGAGCAGTCCGGACGTCAATTTGCGTGGATCGAGCGCCAGGTTGCCGTGGCTCAGAATCGCCGCGGCGCGATCTATCCCGAAATCTTCTCTCAGCTTCTTGCGTGTCAGGAAGGACGCCTCAATGCCCAACTCACGACGCGCTTCCGTCTCGCTGCGCAGCTCCGGTGCATCGAGCCGATTGCCGGCCAAATAGAGCGACGGCGTCTCCGCCGACCGGCAGCGAATATCGAGTTCCGCGATGCGTCCGCGTAGGTTGAGCAGCGACAGCCGCGAGCGGATCCAGGCCTGCCGCGCGGCATCGCCTCCAATCATCCTGGACAGCCTTGTTAGCGGTTGATCGATCTCGAACTCGACGAGCGCCGTCGTCGCGGCCGTCGAGCCCTGCAACGGCCCACGCCTGTCGATGCAAATGACGGCGTGGCCGTCGCGGGTCAAAGCTTCGGCCATCATCGCGCCGCTGATGCCCATGCCGACGATCAGGACGTCGGTCTTTGCATCTCGGGTCAGGCGTTCCGCCGGCACCGCGGGCGAGCGATAGGCAGACCAGACAGGTTTGCCGCTTCTGAGATCGAGCTGGCGAGGCATGAAAGTTCCCGGTTCGCCACGATAAGTCACAAGGCGCCGTGCTGTTCCGGGGCAACCGCGCCACCATCCGTGATTGGATATGAAGCGGAACAACTGTTTCGGCGAGAGGTTCTTCACTTGAAGCTCAGCAATGGAGAACGTCATGGACCCGCGCGACAAACAGCGGCCAGCAGAGACCGACGAAACCGAAGCGCCTACCATCGAACAGCAGGACTGGGACGCTCTCGAGGGCAGCAGGATCCTGCCTGACAGCGTCGCCGTGAACGGTGATCCGCAGGACGATGCCGAAGCGGAAGGCGACCTTCCGGAAGAGGATGACGACAACCCCTTCCAGGACAGCGACGAAGCCTTGCCTGATGACGAAGAAGAACGCGTCCTGTCGAGGGACCCTTCCAAGGAAGGTAGCCGTTTTGACGAGGTCTAACGTTCAGATTTCCAGCAGCGCGTAGGGACGGCCCGTCGGCTTCGTGATGTGCATGGCGACGTTGTACACTTTAGCGCCGCCGGGGGTCTGGCCCTCGAAAGTGCCACGGTGGGCATGGCCGTGCACGACCGCGCTCACCTTGAACCGGTCGATCGTTTCGGCAAGCCGCGACGATCCGAGGAACGGAAAGATTTCCGGCGGCTCGCCGGCGACCGTCTCCGCGATCGGCGCATAGTGAAGCACCACCAGCGTGCGCTTGGCGCGGACCTGCCGCATGGCGTTCTCGAGCCGCATCGCCTCGTTGACGCTCTCGGCCACCATGGCCTTGATCGCCGGCTCACCGAAGGAGCCGAGCATCCTCGAGCCGAAGCCGCCGACAAAACCCTTGACGCCGACAAAGCCGACTTCCATCAGCTCCGTCGCCTGTCCATCGAGGAGATAGACGCCTGCCTGACGGAGCGTCGCCGCGATCTGGTCGACGCAACCGGATTCGTAGTCGTGATTGCCGAGCACGCCGACCACGGGAATGGAGCAGGCGCGCAAATCCTCCGCGAGCAGCTCGGCCTCCTTCGGCTTGCCGAGATTGGTGAGATCGCCGGTGAGCACCAGGACGTCCGCTTCTCGGGAAACCTCGCCGAACAGGTCGCGGTAGGAAGTCTGCGCATCCTCCTGAACATGCAGATCGCCCATGGCGGCAATCTTGACCTTGCCGTTGCCGTTCGCTTTGCGGCCCGTCCTGCTTTGTTCAGCCATCGCGGAATTCTCCAACGCCGCCGACGCCGGCGAAGCCCCATTCCTTGACGTCGATCTCGTAGTCGACCTGCGACAAAAGCCGGCCGCGGCAGATCTTCATCCTCGGCGAAGGGAGTTGCCGCTGCCTGGCGAGCCGGTCGAGCAGATTGTCAAGCAGCCAGTCGGGGATGTGGTCGCGTTCGCTGGGATAGATCCATCTGAAATTCAGCAACTGCATCAAGAGCACCTCCCAGTGGGTGTCGAGGTAGAAGAGCAATCTTTGCCAGTCGATCTGCTCATGCGCCTTGAGGATGGTATGGGCGATGTCGGCGCCGTCATGCCGGCCCCTGTCCTGGATGAAGCATTTCGACCAGATGAGCTCGGTCGGCGCGATGATCCTGACCCGGCTGCCCAGCAGCTCGGCCTGGCGGGCATGTTCCAGCCACTGATCCTCGACCTGCATGGTCCCGTTGGCCGAGGCAAAGATCACGTCGAAGAAATGCGGGCCCTCGAAGACCTTGCCCAGCCAGCGGTCATCCTCGATCACTACGGCGTAGCCGATATCCTTGAAATGGGTGAGGATGCGTGGGCAATCGCCGGGCTTGCAGAAGATGTCGAGGTCTTTGGTCTGGCGCACGACGCCGGTATAGGCGCTGACGGCATAGGTCCCAGCAACCAGAAACGGAATGTCGGTGGCGGCAAGCTCGCGGATCGCATGCGTGTAGAACGCTTCCGCCTCCGCGCTCTTCAGCGTCGGCTCCGCCTTCGCATCGATAACCGGCAGCGTCGCCAGCACTCCCGGCAACTCGTCATTGGCCATCAACCGTTGCTCCGGCGTTTCATCCTCATCCACCTGTTTCGATAAACAGCGGCGGTCCGGCGTTGTTCCACGCCCGACGTCCCGCTTTTTGTGACGATCTTCGCCAGGACAGGAGCGCTAGTCGCCTTCCTCCCGGTACAAGCGTTCGGCCCCCCTGTCGCTCTCGCGCCGCTCCGCCGGTCCGCGGCGACGGCGGGTAAGGAGAACGTAGACGATCACGACCATGAGAATGAGGGGACCGCCCGCGACGACGATGAACCACAAGTCGGTGCCTGACATTGAGCTTCCTTCCCGGATCGAGGCTGTGCTCCCGCAAGCAGGGTCGCCGGTCGTCCGCTAACCGGTGAAAGGATCAAATGTTCCGCTGTCGGAACGGAGACCGCACATCGGTCGTTGGTGTCTTGAGCACGCTGACCGCTCGCGATGACCCGTACGGATGAAGCCCGACCTGCGTTTTCGTCCGTGACACAGGATTGCAGGCCGGGCCTGGCCTAAGTGAGGGACAAAGGCCAACCTATGTTGCACGATGATTGCGCCGCTGCCTTAACATAGGTTGTTGATGGCGGCGGAGATTGAGCGCTTCTCTTTGGGCGAATGGTGAGCGGCAAAGCGATCATGCGCCCAAAACGCATCAAACGTTTTCGCAAACCGGTTATCGTGCAGCCCGGCCGGATCGATCGTGATCGGGTGGTGGTCACTGTGCTGGATGCGGCCGACGTCCTTCTGCATACCTGGCCGAAGCCCAACTCCCGCGCCCGTCATCACGCCATCAGGGCGTGCCTTGCGGTGCTGCGGGACGAGAAGCCGCCACGCGTGGCGCGCCAGGCTTTCGTAGACGCCGCAAAGGACGCCAGGATTTTCGTGGGCGACCAAGCCTGACGCTATTTCTGGCTGCGCGCTTCTGGCCGGGCGCCTTGAGCATTTCGCCAAGGCGGATCAAGGCTTCTGTCCCGCCCGATCTTGGCCAGCAACAGTCGGGACTGCCGCAGCAAAATCCGACTTCTGGCGATAGCCGAACCGGTTTCGCCGACCAGACGCTCCGCGCGTCGGCGGGTTTGGAGAAGACGTTCCAGGTCGAGCTGGATGCGATGCGAGCGCAGATCATCCATGATGCCGAACACCGGGGGAAGCCGCTTGTTCCCTTCAGCCGACAAACCGCTCCAGCACTGCCATGACAACTCTCAGCGGCCGATGCAGCTCGGAGCGGACAACAATATGGCTCGCCCTCGGGAAATCTTAATGGCGGCGCACATCAGGTACCGCCTGCGCCTGTTTGCCCACAGGCCGGGTGCTGCAACGCTTGTTTGACGGCTTCAATCAACGCCGGCGGGCAGGGTTCGCCTTCGTAGAGATCTTCGTAAAGCGAGCGGACTATGTCTTCTATCGGCACGGACGGATCGGACTGCACGAGCTCGCGCGCAACAGCCTTGATATCGGAAAAGTCATAGCCATTGGCAGCGGAGACCATTTTGTTCTCTTGTTGCTTGGCTGAGCGCCTCGCGGGCGACCCCAGGCGCCACTCAACCGGGTCCGCCGGGTGACGCTGAAGATATCTGCGCCCGGCTCAGGCCCCCGACAATAACGTAGGTTAAAGCGACTCTTTCCGGGCTCGGATAAATTTCGGCCCTGGCTATACAAGACGGTGGCAACCGAAGAGAGCCGGAGGGCCCGCCTAACTCTACCCCCAGGCGAGGCGGGCCCTTTTTGCGATCGGGGTCTTGACCGCGCCCAAGCTTCCAAAGAATTTCCGCCTCCCTCGCATGGGTTAATGCGTGGCCCGAGGCAGGGCGCAATTATCAAATGCAAACATAACAAAAGCGCGGCTAAGGGAGGTTGCGGCGTGATCAAATATCATCCTGTGCGGCTGAACGAGCTTATCGAACACTACATGGAAACGCGTTCCTCGCAGCGCACGCCGGTGTCGGTCGCAGCGGCCACGAGGGCCATCTTGACCGTCATGCCGGATGCTCGGTCGAGACCCCGCAATTGAGCAACATGATCGCGCGATCGGCCGTCAGGCATGGTCATGCCGTGAGCTTCGATTTGACGCCCATCTAAAGCGCGTCGCGATCTTTCAGATCGCTCCATGCGCTTTGGGTTTTGATCTTACGCATGTCTTTATCCCGAAACCGGGTCCCACTTTCGGGAGACATGCTTTAGTCCGGCACCAAACCCATTATCGATCGCAAGGGATCGGCAGCGACTCGCGCGTCATGTCCACAATGTGGTGCGCCAGTTCCGTTGCGTCGCAAGGTTTTTCGAACCTGCGAATCTCAGCAAAGCGTGGGGGGATGGCAGCGGCGTCATAGCCGGTGGCGAACACAAACGGAAGCCGCCTTTCCAGCAGCGCGTCCGCCACGGCAAAGTCGATGCCACCGGCCAGATCGAGATCAAGTATGGCGGCGTCGACGCAATCCAGGTCAAGGGAGTTCAAGGCCTTGTCACGGGTCGCGAAGGGACCGACGACCGTCAGCCCGAGCCCCAAGAGGGCTTTTGTGATATCCTCAGCCAGAAAATACTCGTCTTCCATGACCAGAACACGAGCGCCGGCGAATTTCTCGTTCATGGCAAGCCTCCCGAGGGGAGTCATTTGGACCGTCTTACGCGGTCCGACATTAACATAGGTAAGGTCGCCGTCGCATCATTGTGTGTATCACGGGGAAAGAGGACTGGGATGAGGCGACCTCTGATCCGCAAGCTTGAGAAATTCACGCGGCTTTCGCAGGCCGACAAGGAGATGCTGGTCAGAATTGCGGCGCAACGCGTCCGGCGCTTCGCCGCGCGCGAAGACATCATCCACGAAGGCGAGAAACCTGAGTTCATCAACCTGATCAACGAGGGCTGGGCCTGCCGCTATAAGACCCTCGAAGACGGGCGGCGGCAAATCATTGCTTTCTTCCTCCCCGGCGATCTTTGTGACCTCAACGTCTTCATCCTGAAAGAAATGGACCACTCCATCGGCGCCATCACGCCAGTCTCGGTCTCGGAAATTTCGCGCGCCGCCTTCGACGAGATGATGATCGGACATCCGCGCATTACTCAGGCTCTGTGGTGGGAATCGCTGGTCGCGGCGGCGATCCAGCGCGAGTGGACGGTCAACCTCGGCCAGCGCGATGCGCTCGAGCGGATGGCGCATCTGTTGTGCGAGCTGTTCATCCGGCTGGAGGCCGCCGGGTGCACAAGCGACAGCAGTTGCGAATTCCCGTTGACGCAGACGGAACTGGGCGAGACGCTGGGCATGTCGACGGTTCACGTTAATCGTACGCTGCAGGAGCTGCGCGCCTCGAACCTCATTGTGCTGAAGGACAGGACGCTGACCATTCCCAACCTCCAGGCACTGCAGGATGTCGCGCTGTTCAATCCCAATTATCTGCATCTCGATCGCGAAGGCAGGCATCTCGATGCCAACGAGGAGTGATGTCCAAGGGCCCGCCCAACAAGCCGCTTGAACCCGGTCTGGCAGATGTCAAGACGGCCTTGCGCGGGCATGCGCGTGCCGAAGCCCGGCTGCGTGAGAGCGACGAGACCCTGCGGGACTTCGCCGAAGCCGCCTCGGACGTGCTCTGGGCCCGCAATGCCGACACGCTGCAGTGGGAATACCTGACGCCAGTCTTCGAGGCGATTTACGGGATGAGTCGTGAACAGGCCCTGGCTGGCGACAACTTCGCCACCTGGATCGACCTTGTCGTGCCCGAGGATCGCGAGCATGTGCTGGGCCAGATCGCGCGCATACGCGACGGCGAAGGCGCAACCTTTCAATACCGCATCTGCCGGCCGGCCGACAACGAGATACGCTGGCTGCGCGATTCCGGCTTTCCGATGCGCGATGAGGCTGGAAAGGTCGCCCATATCGGTGGCGTCGGCCAGGACATCACGCGCGAGAAGCAAGCCGAGGAACAGCAGCAGGCTCGCTTCGCCGAATTGCAGCATCATATGCGCAACACGCTGGCCGTGATCCGATCGATCGTACGGCGTACGATGGAGAAAAGCGAATCCCTGGACGAAGCCGCGGCTCACCTGGAAGGTCGCATCAACGCTTTCGCCCGGGTGCAGGCGGCGATCACACGCCATCCGTCGATCGAGATCAACCTGGCATCGATCGTCGCCGAGGAATTGCGCGCCGCCGGGGGCCGCGAGGGCGATAACCTGACGATCGAGGGGCCGCCATTGGCACTCGCCCCCAAGGCTGCCGAGACGATGGGCTTGGCCATCCACGAACTGGCAACGAACGCGTTGAAATACGGGGCGCTTGCAAGCTCGAGCCGCACTGGCCGCATCGACATCAAATGGCGCTTGGAGGAGGATCTGCTCCGTTTTGTGTGGGCAGAGAGCGGTGTTGACGATTTGAAGCAGACCGCACTGCGCGGTTTCGGATTCGAGGTGCTCGAGCGGACCTTGCCTTACGAGCTCGGAGCGACGGTGGAGTTGCGGTTCGCTCCGAGCGGTCTCAATTTCACGGCTGCTGTCCCGCTTCGCGCCATTAGAGCAATTCCAGAAAAAGTGTGAGCGGCTTGCCCGGGAAATTGCGACAAGACGAAGAGATAAAGTGGTTCTCCGTTTCCGTGAAACGGAGAACCACTTTAAAAGCGCGGCGCGATCCTTCGGATTCGCTCCATGCGCTTTAGGTCTTTGATTCTACGCATATCCCGAAACCGGCCACCACTTTCGGGAGACATGCTTTAGCGGACGGCGGTCGTAACCGTCCGGGAGTCGCTGCGCAAATAGCCCGCCTCGTCTTCGTCTCTTTGCCTGCCGCCTAGAGCTGCCGCGACTGCAGCGATGAACGCGCCAATCACCAGCGACAGCGCGCCGACCAGCGCAGCGGTGGCGCTCGCCTTGCGGGCCTTGTCGGCGGCTGCCTTGGCTTTGTTCTTGGCGTCCTCGATCCGCGCCAGGACCTCGTCGACCCGCTTCTGCGCCTCAGCCTGGGGAAGGCCCGTGCGGGATGCCACGAGTTGGGCAAGATACGCCTTGTCATCCGCGCTCATTTCGCCGTTCGCAGCGCTGATTGTCAGTATGCGTGCGGCCTGCGCCGCAGCGTCCGCGTTGTTTTGAGGCGTTGCGGCCGCTGTAGGCGCGGCCGTGTTGCCGGCCGGCCGGAAGAGCGCGTCCACGAAGTAGCCGGCGAGATCGTTAGCGGACGGAGTTTGCGCCGAAGAAGCCTGCGAAGCCGCACCTGCGGCCGCGCCGCTCAGCAAACCAGTCGTCGCCTGGGCGCCCGTCCCGGCAATTCCGGAGACCGCCGAGCCGAGGACCGTAGCCACCAGCAGCGTGGCCAGGGCCCAGGCCAGGAATCCATGCGCGGTGTCGCGGAAATACACCTCGTCGGTGTGCACGTTGACCCACTTCGTGCGAAGCCGCCCGGCGACATAGCCGCCCAACGCAGATGACAGCCATTGCACGATAACGAGCCAGACCGCGGTCGACACCGCAAATGTCGTCAGGGAAGGGCTACCCCATGGCGACATCATCGCCAAACCGAGCCCGGAACCGACAAGCATGAGGATGACGGTCAAGGTGGCTGCCGCAAAAGCGCCGGCCACGATCGGCCCCCAATTTACGGCGGAGGATGATGTCTCAATCGTTGCGGGTTCGTCGGCCGTGGAAAAGCTCATCGTCGGCTCCTAACGCGCAAAAAGCATCAAAAGGATGATGATCGGAATTGGAACGCCGAGCAGCCAGAGCAGAATACCTCGTCCCATTTCGTCCTCCTATAAGTAGTGTCGAATTCTTGTATTTAATTCCTGGATCTCGCTTTCGTTCCGCCTGAACTACTTCTTTCGATCAGCTGTTAAACTCAGGACCCGACGCAAACGACGCCACGACCCGCAAATCTTGGACCGACGGAAGGCTCGCCCGCAAAGGGGGGTGAACGGGCGAGCCTTTCGATAGGACGCCTGACGCCCAAGACGGCGCATTCGGGACGCAGAACGCGCGCCGCGCCGACCGAACTGGGAAAGTTGCGAGTTGTTCCGAACGAAAAGCAGTCTGCTGGTCGGGGGCGCCGCCTCTGCGCTATCGCCAGCATTCAAGAATTGCCTCCACCGGCGCGACCTCGACATGGTGGGAGTACCGCTTGGTGAAGAGCTTCAGGATGTTCTCATAGGCCTCATCGGACGCGCTGCAAATGGCGTCCTCCGCGAGGATCGTTCGATAGCCCAGATCGATGGAGCCGAGCAGGGTCGCCAAAACGCACATATCGGCCTCACCGCCGCTGACGATGACTTCCTCGACGCCTTCGGCCTGAAGCACACCAGCCAGTTCGCCGCTCAGCCACGGTGAATAGATCGGCTTATCGAACACACGCGCCGGCGGGATATGGACGGCAAGCTCCGGCAGGAGATCGACCGCCTCCTTGCCGGCCCTTGCGATCGTCATGTCCGCCCAATGCTCATAATATTGTTTCCATTGGCCGTGGCCCTCGCCCGGATTTCGCGCGGGTATGAACCTGGTGAAGATCGTGGCTTCGGGTCGCTTGCGCACCAGCCTCTGAACTTGTGGCAGGATCACGGGCAGCCAATCGACCGCCCATGGCCACGGCGGCGTGAACATCTGCTGCATGTCCACGCAAATATGGATGGCTTTCGCCGAGATCGGTGAGAGCGCGGTCGAGGCCATCAGACCGCAGCACTTTCGATATTGCGAGAAGCAGTTCGCGTGTCGAATTCCTGTGTCAGGCTGGACTCTTTGATGCGGCAGGCCAAGGCGCGCATCGCGCGTGCGACCGGGTACATCTTGATGCGTTCGAATTCCCTCGCTTGCGCCTCGGCCATGGCCGCGCACCGTTCCCGTTCGGCGATTTCAGGACGAAGGTTTTCGGCAGTGTATTCCATGTTGGATTTCTCCATCGCGTTGTCTGCCGCTAAACTCCGATTAAAGTCCTCCGTTCCATCAAAGCAGGCGCTTGCCACATTTTTCGAAAAGCACTCGCGCTGACCGGCCTCGATTTGGCAAGTTACAATAACAAATGATGTTTTCGGCCGCTCCGAAGAAGAAAATTCTTTGAATGAGTCGCCTCGCCGCGAGGTCTGTTGCGATCGTTGGCTTCATCGATAAGGGCGAGACCAGGGAGGAAGGATAGCCGACGCCCCGCTCTCCAAGCTCGCCGGAGGCAGAGTCAACCTTGCGACTGACGCTCCCTGACTCGCCATCCAAGCACCTTTGGCACCAAGTGGACCCAATCGACATCCGCCAGCCACGGCCGGACGATTTTTTCAGGCCAAGGAAACGAGGTCGTTGGGGAACAAAGGGCCGGAACGGTGGTTCGGTGCCACCAAGACCAAAGGAGCCTTGCCCCATGAGCATGCGGATATTCCTTATCCCATCGACGACCGCGGCGCTGATGCTTGCCCTTCCTGCCTTCGCGGCCGACGACGCGCAGACCTTCGTCAACAAGGCTGCGATAGGCGGGATGTTCGAAGTGGATTCGAGCAAGATCGCGCAGGACAATGCGAAGGATCAGCAGATCAAGGATTTTGCCAAGCGCATGATCACCGATCACGGCGCGGCGAACGCCAAATTGCAGAAGATCGCCGGCGAGCAGAAGCTGCAGGTGCCGGCGCAATCCGATGCCGCTCATAAGAGCGATCTGGAACGATTGCAGAGCAGGACTGCTTCGCTGGACCAGCCTTACGTCGAGATGCAGCGTAAGGCGCATGCCGACGCCGTCGGCCTGTTCCAGGCCTACGCCAAGGATGGAGACAATCCCGCCCTCAAATCTTTCGCGGCGGAGACGCTGCCTACGCTGAAGATGCATCAGGACATGATCGAGAAGATCGCCGGCGCCAGCGCGAGCACGCCGGCGGTCAAATCGGCATCGACGCCCAAACCACCCGCTCCGGTCCCCGGCGCGAACAGCTTCACCGAAGCGCAGGCGAAGACGCGCATCCAGGATGCCGGCTATGCGGACGTGTCCGCCCTTGCCAAGGACGAACAGGGCATCTGGCGCGGCCAAGCGACGAAGGACGGCAAGGGCACCTCCGTCGCGCTCGATTACCAGGGCAACGTTTTTGCCGGCCAACAATAGACAGGAGAACCGACATGCAAACGATCACCGCCCTGTTCGACGACTATGACGATGCCGCCGACGCCGTGGGCGCGCTGGAGTCCACCGGCGTTCCGTCGTCGGACATCAGCATCATGGCCAACAATGTGCGCGGCTGGTACCGGAACACGCAATCCCCCGCAGCCGAGGATGCCGCCAGCGGCGCCGGCATCGGCGCGGTCGTGGGTGGCGCCGGCGGTCTGGCAACAGGCTTGGGCGCCATGGCAATACCGGGCGTCGGGCCGGTGGTCGCGGCGGGCTGGCTGGCGGCGACGGCCGCGGGCGCCGTCGCCGGAGCGATTGTCGGCGGCGCGGCCGGCGGCATCATCGGCAGCCTGACCGACGCCGGCGTGCCGGAGCAGGACGCGCATGTCTATGCCGAAGGTGTCCGCCGCGGCGGCACGCTGGTGACGGCTCGCGTCGAGGACGACCTCGCCTCGGAAGCCCGTGAAATTCTCCGCAGCTCCGCGCCGGTCAACATCGCCGACCGCCGCAGCGAATACCAGGCGGACGGATGGACAGCATTCGACCCGGCTGCCGGCGATTATTCGGCTGAGGATGTCGAGCGCGAGGCGGCGCGACGGCGGGGGGCATGACGCTCGGATCGGTTTGCCCTCGATAAAGGTCAGGAAGGAAACGGCATGAGACGTGTTGTTTTGCCGCTCATACTGACTTTGATCGTGTTGCTGGCATGTTACTGGGTCTTCATTCGTGTCGACAGCGGCTCATCTTCGGCGCCATGGAAGCGCACGCCCGAACAAAACCAGGGCGGGAATGCGCCGCAGGATACCTCGCCAGCCGCCGGCATCACGAAGAATCCACAGGACGCCAGCAAGATGCCGGGGGCTCAGTGACAGTCGAAATCCGCTGCTCCCGAATGGCTACTCGCGCGGCACGAATTTGTTGAAGCGGCTGGTGCTGCCCTCAGCGGTCATGTCCTGGTGAACGAACGCCAGGTTGCTGTCGTCCAGCACCTTGAAGAAATCCTCCCATTCGATCGGCCTCAGATCTTCGTCGCCGGCGCCGAAATCGACTCGCAGCGTCGCAGCCTTCCCTGGCGTCGCGACAACGGCAGGCCGGCCTTCGCGCGCCTCGATCCAAGCTCGGATCACTTCGTGATTTGAGGTGGTCATGGCCTCGCTCATTGCGGCCTCCTGCTGACAGTTCCCTTCTCTCGAAAGCAACCCCGCAGACATCCGCTTGTTCCGTCGGGCCTAGTTTTGTGGGCTCGCCGCAACCCGATATCGGCAGATAGAGAAGGCCCGCTGCCTGCATGCGGCAACGGGCCTTGTCAGGTCTTGATGGGACCCTGGATCGCTGGAGGGAGGGCGATCTTCTTTCGAACCGGCAGGCGCTCGAAATGTTCCCGCGAAAGTCAGAGTTTGACGGCGCTCTCTCTCGCCCACAGCCGCAGCTTGCGGCAAGCCTCGACGAACGAGCGCGCGGAACCGCCGCCTGTGAGTTCTATGAGCCCCTCGTCCGCGTCGGCCGCCACCCCGGCGCTCGCCAGCAGAGGTCCGGCACCCGCGACGAAGCCGATGAACTTCAGATGCGCGAAGGCGTCGGACACGAAGTCCTTTGCCGCAGCATCCCTGGAAAGCATCTCGGCGCCTTCCTCGGAAACGAGCAGCACGACCGCATCGAAGAGAACGGAAGGACCGCCGTCGATCATGTGATTGGCTTCGATCCAGCTGCCATCGCCTGCCTCGACACCGCCCACCCGGCGCGCCACGATTTCCACCTTGGCGCCTTCGGCTTGAGCCGCATCCCGCACCGCTTGCAGCAGGCCGGGATCGATGCCGTCGCTAACGAGCACGCCGATCGTGCGGCCCTTGAAGCTGTGCGGCCCGTTGTTGATGATGCTGAGCGCGGGCGACGGCTCGAGGTCATCGCGTGTCGGCACAGCCGCGGCGGCAGGAGCCGGCATGGTCTTGATGCCGAGCTTGTCGGCGACCGTGGTCGCCAGCGTCTCGTCGATGTTGAGCAGATGGGAGATCATCCGCTCGCGGATGACCGGCGTCTCGACCTTGCTCAGTTCGAACGTCAAAGCCATTGCGATGTGACGCTGCTCAGGCTCGGTCTGGCTGAGGAAGAATTGCCGGGCTTGACTGTAGTGATCGGCGAAGCTCTCCGCGCGCAGCCGGACCTTTTGCCCCTCCTCCGCATCGGCAAAGGAGCGGAAGCCCCGCTCGGGTGACTCACGCGGCCCCTCGCCCCAAGAATTCGGCTGATAATTGGCGCGGCCGGCGGGATTGCGCATCGCCATGTGACCGTCCTGCTGGAAATGATGGAACGGGCATTTCGGCGCGTTGATGGGAAGGTGGGTGAAGTTGGGGCTGCCTAGGCGTTTGAGCTGCGTGTCGAGATAGGAGAAGTTGCGTCCCTGCAGCAGGGGATCGTTGGAGAAATCGATGCCTGGCGGCACGTTCTGCGTCATGAAGGCAACCTGCTCGGTTTCGGCGAAGAAGTTCTCAGGCATGCGATCGAGAACAAGGCGCCCGACGGGGATCGGCTCGATGACCTCCTCGGGAATGATCTTGGTCGGATCGAGGATGTCGAAGTCGAAACTGTCGGCAAAATCCTGGTCGAAGAGCTGGACGCAGAGCTCCCACTCCGGGAAATCTCCCGACTGGATGGCGTTCCAGAGATCACGGCGGTGAAAATCGGGATCGGCGCCGTTGATCTTCACGGCCTCGTTCCAGACCACCGACTGCATGCCCAGCTTCGGCTTCCAGATGAACTTGACGAAGGTCGATTCATCCTTGGCGTTAACAAGACGGAACGTGTGCACGCCGAAGCCCTGCATGAACCGGAACGACCGGGGAATGGCGCGATCGGACATGATCCACATGATCATGTGCATCGATTCCGGCGTGAGCGAGATAAAATCCCAGAAATTGTCATGCGCGGATTGGGCCTGCGGGAACGCCCTGTCCGGTTCCTCTTTCACGGCATGAACCATATCGGGAAACCTGATCGCATCCTGGATGAAGAAGACCGGGATGTTGTTGCCGACGAGGTCCCAATTTCCCTCCTTGGTATAGAGCTTCACGGCGAAGCCGCGCACATCCCGCGCCAAATCGAAGGACCCCTTGCTTCCGGCGACGGTTGAGAAACGAACAAAGGCGGGTGTCTTTTCGCCGGGCCGCTGGAAGATATCGGCCTTGCTGTACTTGGCCAGCGACTCATACGTCTCGAAGAAGCCATGAGCGCCGTAGCCGCGCGCGTGGACGACGCGCTCGGGGATGCGCTCATGATCGAAATGGAAGATCTTTTCGCGGAAATGAAAATCCTCGATCAGCGTGGGACCACGTTCGCCGATCTTCAACGTGTTGTGGTCATCAGCGATCGGCGCGCCAAGCGCCGTCGTCTGCACCTCGACCTCGCCTTCGGCCACCTGATGCAGCTCGCCGCCGCTGCCGCGGACAAGTTTCTGGTCATGAATCTCAGCCACGGCTGTAGCGTCGGCCGGGGAAGCTTTCTTCGGCATGGTCGGTGTCCCTTGTGCTCGCTGAAATGATGTTGCCGAACGAGCAATCGGGGCGAATGTTCCAGCCGGCGGAGCGGGCATGCCCAGCTCGAACTATCTTTGAACGTCGTCCGATCCCTCCCCTGCCCCGCTTGCCTGGGAACGGTCCGGCGTTACCCGCGAGGATGCACGCGCGGGCATCTCTCGCGGCGCAGGGATGCGAGATTTTCGGCGCCACCAGCGCGGCAGGAACTCGGCCATCAGGCTTTGAATCAGGCTTTTCATCCGATTGCCCATTGAGGGTTTCACAGGCGAACAGATGCCGGCCCTGATTGTTCCGGGTCAGCGCTATCAGAGGGTCGTCAGGTGAAAGTCAATTTGGACGGGTCTTGCGCGCACGCAATGCAATCGCGGCGTCCAGCTTTCGCGCCAATTCCAGCATCCGGGAAGGCGCTTCCTTGGATCCCAGCGCCTCCAACGCGACGGTCGTCTCGCGTTCCGGCGTTGTCGTCTCGGACAGCTCCTGTTCCGATCTCAGTGCTTCACGAACCTTCCGTGCCACGGCCGCGCCCTAACATGGGTTAATGCCTGCCCACTAACCCACTGACGGAAAAAAGGTTCCTGCTTCGCTCTCCGCTGGACCGACGAACTTCCTTTCAATGCAGCTTTCCTGAACGCGAAAGTCGACGCTGCCTATCGCCTGCCGAAGCCGACCAGGAATCTCTCCAGCCTCTCGCGGACCTGAGCAGGAGCTTCCCGAGACGGGAAATGACCGACACCCGGCAGGATCGCACGCTCATAACCGGCGGTAAAATACCGCTCCTTGCCTTCGGAGGAATCCGGCAGAACGACGCGATCGTCATCGCCATGGAGGACCAATGTTGGCACCGAGATGACCTCCGCCTCAATTTGCTCGCGCGAAAGTTGTGCATAGCGCGGGTCGGGATCCGCCTCCTCCCAGCGCACGCGATAGGAATGCAGCGTCACGTCCGGCCAGTCGGGATTTTCGAAGGCCCTCGCGACCCGTCCGAACAGCGCGTCGTCGAACCAGCCTGGGGGGCTCCAGCTGTCCCACTGGAAACGCGCGAAGGAGCGACCGTGCTGTCGCACGAACTCCTCGCCTCGCCCGGTCGCCATGAACCACTGATACCAGAAGGCTTTCGTCTGCTCCAAGGGCGGCGTCGGAGGCGGGCCAGGCTGCCACCCCAGAGAAAACGCCGCGCAGCATGTTATCCGTTGCGGGAAGACGGAGGCGAGCAGATAGGCGATACGCGCGCCCCAGTCATGGCCGACGACCGCGAACCGTTCGAGGCCGATGGCATCGGCAAAGTCGAGCGCGTCCTGCGCCATGGCGGCGATCTCGCCTGAGCGCATCGTTTCATCGGAGTGGAACGAGGTCTTGCCAAATCCGCGCAGCCATGGCGCGAATGTGCGGAAGCCCGCGGCCTGAAGAGATGGCGCCACATCCGCAAAAGTGGTCGCATCATCCGGCCAGCCATGGAGGAGCAGCACAGGCGGCCCGTCCTCGGATCCACCGCTCAGGTAGGCGACCCGCAAAAGCGAAGTATCGCAGAAAACAGGTTCTTGCATGGACGCCTCCTCAGGGCCACCACTACTGCAGTGGCCGCCCAACCTGCGCAATCGGGTTTGTTCCTTTTGGCCATGAGCCGCCTCGATCCGGCGATGGAACCAACCGCAGCCTCGCTGGTTCGGAACCCGACAGCGGAGCCTCGCCATGCCCAATGCAGCCGAAATTCTCGTCGACACCTTGATAGCCTGGAACGTCGAAGTCGTGTTCGGGTTGCCTGGGGACGGCATAAACGGCGTCATGGAAGCGCTGCGCAAAAATCAGGACAAGATATCCTTCATCCAGGTGCGGCACGAGGAATCGGCCGCGTTCATGGCTTGCGCCTACGCCAAATGGACAGGCAGGCTCGGAGTGTGCCTCGCAACATCCGGGCCCGGCGGCACGCATCTTCTCACCGGCCTTTACGACGCCAAGCTCGACCAGGCGCCGGTGCTGGCGATCACCGGCATGCAGTTCCATGACCTGATCGAGACTTTCACGCAGCAGGATGTCGATCTTACCCGCGTCTTCAACGACGTCAGCGTCTACAACGTCCAGGTCTCGGATGCCGCGCATATGGAGAACGTGGCGAGCCTCGCCTGCCGAACGGCGCTCGCCCGCAAGGGTGTCGCGCATCTCTCGATCGCCAGCGATATCCAGGAACAGCCCGCTGACGCGGCCAAGCGATCCAAGCGCAACCGGCCGGCGCACACGCCGCAAGACATGTTCGCTGCCCACTGCCTAGCCCAGGATGCGGAGCTGGACAAAGCGGCGGCAATCCTCAACGACGCGCGGCGTGTGGCGATCCTAGCGGGGCGCGGCGCGATCGGCGCGGCGGCCGAGCTTGAGGAAACGGCGCGGCTGCTGCAGGCGCCGATCGTCAAGGCGCTGCTTGGCAAAGCAGTTCTGCCGGACGATCATCCTTACACCACGGGCGGCATCGGCATTCTGGGCACTCTGCCATCGCAGGAGGCGATGGAGACGTGCGACGCCGTCCTCATCGTCGGCTCGACCTTCCCTTACATCGAATATTATCCGCAGCCGGGCAAAGCCCGTGGCGTCCAGATCGATTGCGACGCGCAGCGCATCGGCCTGCGCTTTCCGGTCGAGGCCGGTCTGGTCGGCGATGCGGCAGAGACCTTGCGCGCCCTCAACAAGCGGCTGCAGCAGAAGGGCGACGGCACATTCCTGGCGACCGCGCAGAGCTCGATGCAGAAATGGCGCGAGATGATGCGCCAGTCCGAAGATGGCTTGGCCCATCCCCTCAAGCCGCAGCGGGTCGCGCGCGCCTTCGGCGAACGCCTCGCCGACAATACGGTACTGGCGACCGATTCCGGCCAGAACACGGAACTCGCCGCGCGCCATGTCGATCTTCGCGCCGGGCAAGCCTTCGGCGTTTCGGGCGCGCTCGCCTCCATGTCCTGCGGCCTCAGCTACGCGATCGCGGCCGGTATTGCCTTTCCGGGCCGGCCGGTCGCAGCGATCGTCGGCGATGGCGGGCTTGCCATGCAGCTCGGCGAGTTTTCCACGGCGGTGCGCTACGGCATTCCGCTGAAAGTCCTGGTCATCAAGAACAACATGCTGAACCAGATCGCCTGGGAGCAGATGATGTTCCTCGGCAACCCGCAATTCGGCTGCGAATTGCAGCCGATCGATTTCGCCAAGGCCGCCGAGGCGATGGGCGGAAAAGGCTTCAGCATCGAGCGGGCGGATGAGGTCGAGTGCGTGCTCGACCAGGCTTTCGCCACCAGCGGGCCGGTGATCATCGAGGCGCTGGTCGACGCCTACGAGCCGATGATGCCGCCGAAAATGCCGCCCGATTACGCCAAGAACTTCCGCAAGGCGCTGCCTCAGACTCCGGGCCACGACGAGATCGAGGAAAACGTCGCCCGGGAGCCTGCCAGGACGATGATGGAGGCGGGCGAATAGAAGGGGATTGCGATGCTTGATCTTTCCCGCGAGCGTCGTCGGATGGTCGATGTGCATCTCAGCCGACGCGGCATCCATGATCGGGAAATCCTGGCAGCGATGCGAGAGGTTCCGCGCGAAGTCTTCGTGGACCCAGGCTATGAGGAATTCGCCTATGAGGACGGACCGCTGCCGATCGCGGAAGGACAGACGATATCGCAGCCTTACATCGTCGCCTTCATGCTGGAGATGGCGGAGATCGGCCCGGGGGACCAAGTGCTTGAGGTCGGCACCGGATCCGGCTACGCCGCTGCCGTCATGAGCCGCATCGTCGACCATGTCTACACGGTCGAACGCCATGCATCGCTGGCAGAGGCCGCAAGGCGGCGCTTTCAGAAACTGGGCTACGGCAACATCGAAGTCCGGACCGGGGACGGCACCAGAGGCTGGCCCGAAGCAGCACCCTTCGACGCCATCGTGGTGGCGGCGAGCGGACCGGGCGCGCCGCTGGCCTTGCAGCAGCAGCTCGATGTCGGCGGCAGGCTGGTTATTCCTGTCGGCGACGATCCCGACGAGCAGCGCCTGCTCAAGGTAACCCGCACGGGCGCATCGACCTACAGCGAGGTGGATTTCGGCGGCGTGCGCTTCGTCCCGTTGATCGGCGAACAGGGCTGGCGGGAGGAAAACCGCCCGGCGACTGTCCGCACGACCCCGCTGGCACGCCAACGCAGCCTGCCGGAGATGATCGCAGCGGCCGCCGAGCCGCTTCTCGACTTCGACGACCCTGCGTTTGCCGAACCGTTCGACCGTTTCGCGGACCGGCGGATCGTCCTGCTCGGTGAAGCCAGCCACGGCACGTCCGAATTCTACCGGGCGCGCGCGGCAATCACCAAAAGGCTGATCGAGAGGCACGGCTTCACCATCGTCGCGGTCGAGGCCGATTGGCCCGATGCAGCGGCCATCGACCGCTATGTCCGCGGTCGAGGCGCCTCGCCCGGCGCCGATCAGCCGTTCCAGCGCTTTCCAAGCTGGATGTGGCGCAACACCGATGTCGCGGCATTCGTGGAATGGCTGCGCAACCACAATGACAAGGTCAAGGCGCTGCAGCCGCAAGCAGGTTTTTATGGCCTCGACATCTACAACATGCGCGGCTCGATCGCCGCCGTCCTGGAGTATCTCGACCGCGTCGACCCGGAAGCGGCAAGGGTTGCGCGGGAACGCTATGGCTGCCTGACGCCGTGGCAGACCGAGCCGTCGACCTACGGCCGCGCGGCGCTGACCAAGGGCTACCGCGAATGCGAGGAAGCGGTCCTCGAGCAGTGCCGCGATATGCTGGCCAGGCAGCTCGATCATGCCGGCCGGGAAGGCGAGGAACTGTTCGACGCCGCGCAGAATGCCCGGCTCGTCGCTTCCGCCGAGCAGTACCACCGCGTCATGTATTACGGCGGACCGCAATCCTGGAATCTGCGCGACACGCATATGTTCGAGACGCTCGAGCATATTCTCGATGCACGGGGGCCCAACGCGAAGGCCGTCGTGTGGGCGCACAATTCCCACATCGGCGATGCGCGTTATACCGAAATGGGAATCTCGCGCGAGGAGGTGAATATCGGCCAGCTCTGCCGCCAGCGGTTCGGCGATGCCGCGGCGCTCATCGGTTTCGGCACCCACACCGGCACTGTCGCCGCAGCGACCGACTGGGACGGCGAGATGGAAATCAATTCGGTACGGCCGTCGCGTGAGGACAGCTATGAGCGGCTCTGCCACGACGCTGGCATCGGACGGTTTCTCCTCGACCTAGGACGCGACCCGAACCTGCGCGACCGTCTGACCGAGCGCCGCCTGGAGCGCTTCATCGGCGTGATCTACCGGCCGGAAACCGAACTGCACAGCCACTATGCCGACGCTTCATTGGCGCGGCAATTCGATGCCTTCGTCTGGTTCGACGAGACCAGCGCGGTCACGCCGCTCGAACCCGAACACGCCGCTGAAGGCATGCCGGAGACCTATCCGTTCGGCGTCTGACACCGGAACATTCTGCGCCGCTTCCGGTTCGGAGGCTCAGCGAGGAACAGTCATGAGCGGAAACCAGCACCCGAAATCGAAAAAACCAAGCGACGCGGATATGGGCAATGATCCCGGCATCGGAACTTCCAAGGGCACCGTCAAGGAAGGCGACGAGCTGGAGCACGGCGAGACCACGGTCGAAGGCGATGTCGAGAACGACACCACCGACGCAGGCGGCATCAACCCGCGCCAGAAGGCTCGCACGAACAAGTGAATCCAGGAACAACATCGCGCGTCAAGAAGGTAATCTTTCGGGTCCATCTGTAATCCATCGTCATTGATGAACAAAATCTGCATCCGATCAGCAACTTTTGGAACAACCGTAAGGATTTCATGTTGATTCATATCGCAATCAGGCGATCAACAGGAGATCCTTACCATGATCAAACTTCTTTCCGCATCGGTTCTTGCAATTGTTTTGGCGGCTTCCGCGATGGCGCAAACGAGCGGCTCGGGCGCCGGGGACGGCACCAGCGCAACCACAGGCACCACTGGCACCGGCGCCACAACAGGCACGGGCAACGGCACCATCGATCCAAACGCCACCAACAGCACGAACACCACCAAGTCCAACGGCGCAAACGACCGGTGCAAGGACGCCGCCGGCAACGACATCGATAACAATACCGCTACCGGCAACACCACGTCCAATATGCAGAACTGCAACAAGTAAGCCTGGAGCCCGCATCACGCCGAAGGGCCCGCCTTTCTCAGAAGCGGGCCCATCTTCTTTGGCGATCGCGTGGCTGGAGCACCTCCCACTACATGCCGCGGTCGGGGACATAGAGGCAGAAGGAGTGCTGCGACTTCATATCGCCACCCGGCTTGCATTCGTGAAAGTTTTCGTCGCGCGATCGCTTTATGCGGTGGTCGCTGTAGGGGATCAGCTCGCCGGTCGAGAGCTGGTAGCCGTACTTCGTTTCTTTCACGTCCGAAGGCGGAGCCTGGTAGCAATCCACCCCAGCGCAGCAGGAAGGGTCATACTGCCAGCCCGCCGGCGCCTGGTGCGCCGATACCGGGACGCAAAGGAGGCTCGCCAGGACGCTTGCCGTCAGAGGAAGCCATGCCCGCCGGCGGAGTGGACGTAGCCCAACCGCCGCTGCCCGTGTCCGCAGATGTTCGCTTGACGCTGTTGTGTTCATAGCCGATCCGCCGTGGTTGCGGCGGCTCCGGACGGTTCCAGAGCCTCACAGGCCGCCGCCGGATCGTCGGCGGCGGTCTATCCCCGAACTTAGAAGTCATAGCTATGTTCCACGACGTCTGCGCCGCATCATTCCTTTACATAGGCGCCGGGCTGACGGCCGGTCCGGGGCGCTTTCGCGTCCTTGGAATGCTCCGCGACCGCGGGGCCGGCCCCTGAGCTTTTTTCGGTCGCCGGGCTCGGCGTCGGTTGCCGCGGCGGATTGCGGCCTTCCGATTGGTGGGTCTTGTCCTCGACCTCGCCCTGTTTGCGGCTAAGGCCTGGATCGACGAGAGGTCTGTCGTTGCCGGCGGCGTCCTGGGAAAATTCGTCGCTCGGATCCGGATCGGTATTCGCCGGATATTTCCTGGCGCCCGTCTCGCGACGGTTCTGGATGTTGTTCATGACTGATCTCCGGTTGATGGAAGAAAACACCGGCGCGAGGACGGAGTTCCAACTACCCGACAGCCCGAAACAAAGTCCCCGGTGGAACAAACCTCCCCCCACCGGATTAGGCGCGGGCGGTGGAGCTCAGCCGCGAGAGGAGCCGGGCATGGACAGGGAAGAACGGATCAGGCAGCGCGCCCATGAAATATGGGAACGCGAAGGCCGCCCCGAGGGACGCCAGCAGGAACACTGGGATCAGGCCGTCCAGGAGATCGAGTCGGAAGGCTCGGAGGCTGAGCGCGGTCCGGTGGCGCCCGATCCCGCGGTTGGTATCGGCTCGGACCCGGCCGCCAACCGGCCAGGGGGCTGAAGCCGCTGATGCGCCGTATCGTAATCGCAGTTGGCGTTCTGGTGGTCGTTCTGGTCGCCCTCTGGCTATGGGCTGGCCAGAATGGCGGGCGGCCGGCCGGCGGTGCCCAGCAGCCCTCGCCGCACGCTATCGACCAGAATGGCTGAGACGATGAGGTGCTTCATCGCGCGGCGGTGTCGCCGGCCTTGTGCCGTTTTGCCTTGGCTGGAACGAGCCGGCCCGAGTTGGCGCGCAGGCCTCTGAAGAACTCCTCCAGATAGGGCAGTACTTCGAACAGCACGATAATGATCATCACGGCGGCAATATATGTCACCGGCAGTTGCTCATGTTTCCAGGTCAGATCGAAGCGAGCTTTTTCCGTACCGGCGCCAAACAGCGCCAGGAATTGGCCCCAATGCAGCGCCACCACGATGACCAGGCCCATCAGCGGGATCATCTCCAGGAAGCTGTGCACATGCTGCTCGATCGGGCTCACCGTGCGCGCCGTGGTCGCGTAGCGCACGTCCCACATCGCTGTCGCTTCATGGACAAAGAAGGTGACGATCATCACGGCGATTACCAGGGCGTTCACCTCGAGGAACATTGCCGCAAGCAGCGGAATCCCGACCTCGGCGAACATCAGCAGATGGATGAGCGATTCCTTCGCGCCAGTCGTGGATTCTATGTGGGTGGCGCGGTGGCAGAGCCAGTCGGCAAAACCCGCGGTCAGCCAGACCGGCAAGACGAAATACATCAGGATGAGGACCATCGGATCGTCGAGCACGGCTACCCCCCTATCTATCGCCATTATCGGCGTCCCGCTTCAGCTTTGCCGCCTCGCGATCGAGCACCTTCGGATCGTTTCCATGTTTCAGGATCAGCGCCAGCGCCAACCCGCTTGGAATTCCCGCTCTTTCCGCCAGGTCGCGGACACGTTCGGCGTTCTCACGCTCGTTATCGTCCTTGGAGGCTTCGTCGTGCGATGTCATGGTCCTGGTTCCCGGCCAAGTCCCGCCTTGTGCCGAACCGCAGGCCGGCGCAATGGTTCCATGCCTGCCGGATCGGATCGAAGCGCATGCAGCGAGCGGCCGGAACGGTTCACCCGGCGCTGCGTTCTAACATCTGGCTTCCCTGCGGCCTCATTGTCATGCGCGCCGATGTCGGCGCGCACGGTCCAGGGCTGCGGTCTCACCACGTCGGAATGCTATTGACGGAGCTCGTATGTGCGAAACCTCAGGGGACTTCACCTCTTGATCGCGGAGGACGAGTGGCTGCTCGCCAGCGATCTCGCGACCTTCTTCGCTGACCTGGGCGCGATCATCCTGGGACCGGTGGCGACGCTGGAACAGGCCGGACGACATGCCAAAGCAGCCGAGGCCGCGATCCTGGACATCGACCTGCACGGACGCAAGATTTTCCCGATTGCGGACGAACTGATGCTGCGCAACGTGCCCTTCGTGTTCTTCAGCGGATATGACGACATCGCCATCCCCGAGCATTTGCGTTTCGCCAGCAGCCTGAGCAAGTCCTCGAACCGCGTGAGCCTGGTCGATGCGCTGTTCCCGCCGGAGCCCTCCGCAGAGCCGGCGACCGTCGCGCAGCCGGTGTCTGCGGCGGAGGACGTCGTCGCGCTGCTGCCCAAGCTCCGGCTTACCGCACGTCTGCTGCTGGACGATGCCGGAGCCTCCGACCGCCTTGTCGAGCACACTTTGGAACAGGCGCTTGAGGACATCGACAAAAGGCCCGAGGACTCATCCATTGCCGACTGGCTGAACGCGATCATGCGCAGGATAGCGCAGTTGCGCGGAGCTTCTCTTCTGCACTGATCATCTCTGCACTGATGGTCGGGCAGCCGAGCCGCCGGCGACCTGCGCTCGCCGGGCGACCAGCACGTCTCAATGCGTAAATCGGCTTCTGAGCCAGGCGAGGATCCGGCTGCCTCTTACGATCCGGCGCACCCGCGCGGCGGCCCAGCTGGCCTGCATCGTCGCGCCGGCATGGCAGCTGCAGACCACGTCATGCAATTGCCAATCGGACAGTTCGAAAAAGCGCTTCGCCTCGCCATAGGTGTCCGATTGCAACCCGGCCGCGCGCAGCAGCGGATCATCGAAGGCGACCGCGAGCGCGGAGCCATCCGCCCGCACCCGTTCACGGACGCCGGGATCGACATATTCGGTGCCCGTCAGCGCCGAGAGGCAACGCTGGGGATTGCGGTCGAGCAGTTCCGCCCACCGCTCAATCCGCTGCCTTCTCGTCGCAAGGGGAATCAAGCCGAGCCGGTCGACGATTGCCACCGATTGAAGTTCGTATGAGGTCTGATGCTTCATTGCTGTCTCCTGTGGTTGTGGCGGCGACATCTGCACGGCGGCGCGGCAGGTTCTGCCGGGGCCTGAAGCCCACGCCCGCGAGGGACAGGCGCGGGCCGACCAGGTGTTGCCCATCCGTCTTCGACAGACGCCTCTTGGAGTAGCGTCTGAGGCGAACCCGAACTGCCAGCGATCCCCTATGTTCCAGTCATCTTTTGGGACGGCGGGCAGGCGCTTGAACCGGCAGCGATGGAACATCGCGCGAACTGCATTGTTAAACATCTGAACGGTCGCTGAACCGCGATGGCGCCATCACCGCAACGGAACGGTTCTTACAGCCCAATCTGGAGGCTCGTCGCGGAATGGCCCGTTCCAAAGGCCCAACGAACAACCACAACGTCATCGTCATCGGCGCGTCGGCCGGCGGGATCGAGCCTCTGAAGCGGATCGTCGCCGATCTGCCCCCCGATCTGGCGGCAGCCGTGTTCGTCGTGGTGCATGTCGGCCAGGTCAGCTATCTGCCGGATATCCTCGACCGTGCGGGGAGGCTCGAAGCGCAGCCGGCCAGGAACGGCGCGGCGTTCAGGATGGGTTGCATCTATGTGGCGCCGCCCGGTTTCCATCTTCTCCTTCACGATGGCCATATGATGCTGCGGCGCGGCCCGCGCGAAAACCTCGCGCGGCCGGCCATCGACCCCTTGTTCCGTTCGGCGGCGCTGAGCTACGGCGCCAGCGTCATCGGCGTGCTGCTGTCGGGCTCGCTTTCCGACGGCACCGCCGGGTTGAGGGCCGTCAAGGCCGTCGGCGGGCTGGCGGTAGTCCAGCATCCCAAAGACACGCTGGTGCCTTCCATGGTGGAAAGCGCGCTGCATTATGTCGAGGTCGACCACTGTGTGCCCGCCGCAGAGGTCGGCGCCTTGCTGGCAAAGCTCGCGGATGAGCCCGCCGGCGAAACTTTCGCAGCCCCACCGGCGGTCAGACTGGAGGCGGCCATCGCCGCGCAGGAGCATTCGACCATGAAAGACGCGGATCGACTTGGCGAGTTGTCGGTGTTTACATGCCCGGAATGCCACGGGCCGCTGTGGGAGATCGAAGACGGTGACATGTTGCGCTATCGGTGCCATACCGGGCATGCCTTCACCGCAGACGCGGTGATGGAGGCTCAGGCGCTCGAGGCGGACGAGATCCTGTGGGGCCTGCTTCGCTCGCATCAGCAGCGGGCGGAGTTTGCCCGGCGGATGGCCGAGCGGGAAAAGACACGGCGTCGCTCCGAACTGGCCAATCAGTTTGGCCAGCGGGCGCAGGAATACGAAGCGGATGCCGCCGTCATCGAGCGCATCCTTGAGAGCAGGCGAGCACGGTTAGGCGGCAATGGCGCGGGCGGCGAGGAAGACAGGCACGACAAGAACGAAGGCTAACGACGCGCGCGAGGCCGCCGCAACGGCGGCGGCATCTTTCCCGATTATCGGCATCGGCGCGTCGGCCGGCGGCATCGCGGCCCTCCAACGATTCTTTCCAGAAGTGCCGGCCGACAGCGGCTTTGCCTATGTGGTCATTCAACATCTCGATGCCGAGCACGAAAGCGTTCTCGCCAGCATCATCCAGCGGTCGACCTCGATCGACACCCTGACGGCGGCCGAAGACATGGAGATCGAGCCCGACAAGATCTACGTCACGCCGCCCGGTGTATCGGTGACGGTGCGTGGCCAGCATTTCCATATGGCCAAAATGGCCACGACGCGCGCCAGGCGGACGCCGATCGACGATTTCTTCACCTCGCTGGCGCGGGAGCAGTCGGAGAACGCGGCGGGAGTGATCCTGTCCGGCACTGGCAGCGACGGCACCATCGGGCTGAGAGCCATCAAGGAACGCGGCGGCCTGACCTTGGCGCAGGAGAGCGCCGAGTATGACGGCATGATGCGCAGCGCCGTCCAGAGCGGCCTGGTCGACATGGTGCTTCCGGCCGAGGAAATGGCGGGCAAGCTGACCAGCTATTTCCGGCACGCCAACCATACCGATGGCGAGCGCGACCGCCGCAAGCGCGATGTGGCCGAGCAGCTTTCGCGCATCGCGGCGCTGCTTCGTGTGCGCACCGGCCATGATTTCAGCGGCTACAAGGACAACACGATCCTGCGCCGCATCCAGCGCCGGATGCAGGTGCTGCAGGTCGACGACCCGATCGCCTTTTACGAGCGGCTGCGCGACGAGCCGCAGCAGGTCGATCTGCTCTTCCAGGACCTGCTGATCGGCGTCACCAGCTTCTTTCGCGACGAGCACGCCTTCGATGTGCTGGAAAGGCTGGTCATTCCCCGGCTGTTCGAGAACCGAAAGCCCGACGAGACGATCCGCGTATGGGTGCCTGGCTGTGCGACGGGCGAAGAGGCCTATTCGATCGCCATGCTCTTGAAGGAGAGCGCTCCGCGGGGCGCCGCCTCGCCCAATCTGCAGATTTTCGCCACCGATATCGACGAGCGCGCGCTGGAGGTGGCCCGCGCCGGGCGCTATCCCGCAACGATCGCCACGGACATAACGCCGAAGCGGCTCAAGGAGTTTTTCTCGCGCGAGGACGGCACCTACCGCGTTTCGGCCGACCTGCGCGAGGTCTGTCTGTTTTCCTCGCACAATCTGTTGCGCGATCCGCCCTTCTCCAAGCTCGACCTGATCACCTGCCGGAACCTCCTGATCTATATGGGCCCGGAACTGCAGGAAAAAATCATTCCGATCTTCCACTACGCTTTGCGCAACAACGGCTATCTCTTTCTCGGATCCTCGGAGAACGTCACGCGGCACGCCCGCCTGTTCTCCACCGTCGACAAGGGCAGCCGCATCTTCCAGAAGCGTGGCGGGATGACCCCGCAGCGTTTGCCGGAATTCCCGCTCGCCGCCGCCGCCAGGCACACCGCGCCGAATACACGGCAGCGGGCGACGAACGGAACCTTGCAGGAAGTGGCGGAGCGTCTTCTCGTCGAGCGATTTGCGCCGGCCTATGTGGTGGTCAACGCCGGCGGCGAATTGATGCATAGTTCGGGCGGCACCGGCAAATATCTCGAGCTCGCCGCGGGCGCCCCCGACCACAACGTCTTTTCCATGGCAAGGCGGGGCCTTCGCATGGACCTGCGCGCGGCGCTCCACAAGGCGGCCAGCACCGGACAGGCGGCGATTCAGAACAAGATCACCGTCGGCACCAACGGCGGCCGGCAGACGATCAGCCTGGCCGTGCAACCGTTGCCCTCCGACGGCTCGGCGGACCCGCTCTACATGCTGGTCTTCCGCGACATCGGCGGCATCAAGGCGGAGTCGGAGGGCGAGCCAGTCCACACGACCGACGATGTCGAAAGCGCCAATGTCAGCCAGCTCGAAAGGGAGCTGAGGGAAACCAAGGAGCGGCTGCAGATTACCACGGAGGAGCTCGAATCCTCCAATGAGGAGCTGAAATCCTCCAACGAGGAACTGTCGTCGATCAACGAGGAGCTGCAGTCGTCCAACGAGGAACTGGAAACCTCGAAGGAGGAGCTGCAGTCGATCAATGAGGAACTGCAGACGGTCAATGCCGAGCTCAACATTCGCGTCGACGAGCTCAGCCGCGCCAACAACGACATGGCCAACCTGCTCGAAAGCACGCAGATCGCCACCGTGTTTCTCGACCGCGACCTCTGTATCAAGAGCTTCACGCCGACCGCCCGCGACCTTTTCCGCCTGGTCGAGAGCGATGTCGGTCGGCCCTTGGCGCATGTGCGGCCGCGCTTCCCCGCCGACGGGCTGCAGGCCGACATGGAGCAGGTGCTGCTGAGGCTTGGCACCATCGAGCGGCAGGTCGAGGGTACCGACAGCGGCCGGCGCTACATCATGCGCGTCCTGCCCTATCGCACCGTCGACAACGTCATTGCCGGCGTCGTCGTCACCTTTGTCGATGTCACGCAGATCGCGCGGGCAGAGGAGAAGATCGGCGTGCTCTCGCACGACCTGCGCAACCGCGTCGAAAGCCTCGAGACCCTGCTCGACCTGGTGCCGGTCGGCATTTTCATTGCCGAGGATGGCAACGGCGCGGAGATCCGCGCAAACCGCCGCGCGGTGGAACTGATGGGGCAGCACTCCACCGGCGACAAGCTCATTTCAGTTCCCGCCATCCTGCCGCTGACACTCAACGGCGTTAAGGTGGACGCTGAAGACCAGCCTCTGCGAAAGGCAATTCGCACCGGAAAACCAATCCCCGGCTACGAAGCGCAAATCCTGCATGAGAATGGCTCGGGCATCGACGTGATGATGTCGGCCAACCCGCTTTTTGACGAAAACGGTAAGGTGCGCGGCGCCATCGCGACCCTTGTCGACATATCGAGCCACAAGGAGGCGGAGCGCAGCCAGGAGAGATTGCTGCACGAACTGCAGCATCGCGTGAAGAACATCCTGGCCACAGTCACCGCGCTGGCTTCACGCATGGTTGGCACATCGAGTTCAATGGGTGATTTCTTTTCCTCGTTCCAGCAGCGGCTGCAGGCAATGGGCCGAACACACGAAGTGCTGTCTTCCTACAACTGGCGCGACGCCGATCTCGAGCAGCTGCTGCGGGCGGTTCTGACGCCCTACAGCAGCAAGCTTCGCCAGAACATCGTCATTGACGGAAAGTCGCTGCAGCTCGGCGCAAGCATGGCCGCGACACTTGGCATGGTGTTCTTCGAGCTTGCCAGCAATGCGGCGAAATATGGCGCGCTCTCGACCGAGGACGGCCGCGTCGAAGTATCCTGGAGCACCGACAAATCGGGTGTTCTGTCAATCCAATGGAAGGAAATCGGCGGACCTGCCGTAGACGAGCCGTCGCGACTGAATTTCGGAACAAGCTTTATCAAGCAAAGTTTAGAGTATGAGCTTGGGGGGAAGGTCGACCTGCGGTTCGAGCCCTCCGGGCTTGAGTGCGACATCCAGATACCGTTGGTCCCCGCCACGGAACGTTGATATCCTCGCGATGGTTGCCAGGAATGAACACAAAGACACTCTTGTCCGGCCTGAAAGTCCTGGTGGTTGAGGACGTGTTCATGCTTGCGCAGGACTTGGCCGACCAGTTGACCGGTGCCGGATGCACCGTGGTCGGACCGGTTCCCACGGTTCAACAGGCGCTGGAGCAAGCGGACAGTGTCGCCCTGGATGGTGCCGTGCTGGATGTGAATCTTCGCGGCGAGCGAAGCTTTCCTTTGGCCGAGCATCTGGCGCGTGGCGGCGTGCCTTTCATTTTTCTCACCGGATACGACAGCGCCACCGTCTTCCCCGATCAATTCAGGGACGCGCAGAAGCTAACCAAGCCCGTCGACTACAAGGTGCTGATCGAGGCGGTGTCGGGGTTCCGCAAAGGTGATGCCGCGTCGGGCTGAAATCGGGATCTGGCTTGTTGAATTGGCCTGATCTATTGCTCGGCGCGATCCCCTACCAATTGGCTCGCCAGTTCGACCAGACGCCGGATCGGCGCCGGCTTGGGCACATAAGGCGCGCCGTGGAAGATCGGCGACTGGAACTCCGGATCATAGCCCGAATGGACGACGAAGGGCACGCCCGCTTCCTTGAGGCGGGCGGCGGCGACACCGCGCTGGCCATCGAGCAGTTGGATATCGATGATGGCAAGGTCCGGCCTGTGATCATCCAGCCAAGTCGCGGCTGCCCGCTCGGACGCTACGCACGCCGCCTCGAAACCTCGCTCCTTCAGGCCATTCGCCACGTCCGACGCAATCAGATATTCGTCTTCAATGATCAGTGCCAAGGGCGCTGTCATGGCGACCTCCTCTGACAGGGGCGTCCCTTCCGGACGCACGGCTGATCATACTCCGCCGGCCAGGGAAACGCACCACGCTTTGCTTCGGAGCGGTTTCGAGGTCCCCAACAGGATTTGGACCGGCCTGGTTCAACCCCGTCTCCCGGTGAAGCTCGATCACGTCGGGATGGGACATGGCCGCGCGCGCATCGAGCAGGCGAAGGAACTCGGGCCGGAGCCCGTCGCCCCTTGCGGCTGCCATCGCGTGCAGCGACATAAAGGGATTCATCGTCGGGTGGTTCACGGGCTTAGGCTCCATCACATTGCGGCGGCTGCCTTTTCCCGCCTTGCCTCATCGAAATCGACGGACAGAACGACCTCGCCGTCGCCGCCACAAACCCGGACTGCCCAGCCGTTCTGAAAGGGCTCGGCCGCGTCGTCGAGCAGATCGATCGCCGACCGCAATGCTTCATCATGAACGGCTTCCAGGTTGGGCAATTCCACGCCTTCGAGCCGCCTCACACTGCCACCCTCGCGATATTCGAATGTGTAGAGATCCTGGCCCGTATCGCTTGGCGGCTCGCTGCCGGGCCGGCTGCCATTCGCGTTCCCGTGCCGGCTGTCTTGTGCAGGCAGGCCACCGAACGCCGCGCACTGAACCATCAACTCTTTGGCGCGATCAACAAGGGCGCCGTGGTCAAGCAACGGGTCGGACACGACCATCGTGACAGCGATCTTTTCGCCGCCCTCGCCGACAAACTCGACCGTCACAGTTCCGGGGCTGGCATGTATCGCCGTGTCGAGAACTTGCATCCCTGCCTCTTTCTCTTGGTGTCGAGAATACAAAGCTGCCTTGGTCCCGAAAGTTCCCTCCGAGTTTCAAGAAGGCGCGGTTGGAACAGCGGGGCCAGATGCAGGTTTGGGGAGCAAAGGAGGCGCCGAATGTCACCTGACGAACGTACACCCGCCGAGGCCCGTGGCGAAATCCAGGCCGGCAGGACACAAGACAAGACACCCGGATTCGATCCGGCGGCGGCACCGCAGGAAGCAGACGCCGAAGCCGGTGCTGTCTCGACGTCCGCTGCGCCGGCCGAGCCGCGCGAACCGAACTTCACCAATCAGGCGAGCTTTGCCAACGCGATGCGACCCCCGGAGAACGCGCCACACCTCGAGCCGCGCAGAAACGGACCGGTCCTGGTCATCGTAGCGCTGGTTGTCCTGGCCGCGGTCGCCTTTCTGTTCGCAGCGGCCTTCCGCTAGGCATGAAAGGGAACATCATTCGCCGTCCCAGGTTTGATAGCGCAAGGAGGTTATTGCGATGCCGAGCTTGAGAAGTTTGTTTCGCCATTTGTGGCGCTGGAAAACACAGCCTACAACGCACTCCTCTCCAGTGGACGCCATTGTGCGGGTGCTGCGCGAAGCTGAAAAGCAGCACAGATCCCGGCGTTCGGAATGAAAAGCATCCTGACGGTTGGTGTCTCCGGATAACCGAGCGATCGCCGGAGTCACTCCTCGTCAAAGATGTGCTCGTGCATGATGCCGAGGATCTGCAGCTTCACCGTTTCCCGCGCTTCGGGCTTCACGAAGGGCATCAGCAGATCGACCGTCTCCTCCACCCGTCGCGGCAGGTCGGCGCTCGGGTCGCTCAGATAGCTGCCATGGGCATAGAGGTTTTCGGTCAGCTTCTTGTTCAGGTCGGAAAAGAGTCCCATGGCCATTGCTCCTTGCTGATCAACAGCCGGAGCGCCCGCGCGGTTCCCTCGGCCAAAGGCATTGCAGTTTCGGCGTGCTGAAATCCTCCGATCCCAAGGAACATTCGGTGCAACCGGATGTTCGGCCGAACCACTCAGGAGGATCGAATGGGAAACGGGAAACTGGCGGTCGTCACCGGCGCCTCGAGCGGCATCGGCAAGGAGCTTGCGAAACTCTGTGCCAAGGACGGCTACGATCTGGTCATCGTCGCCGATGAGCCGGCCATCGAGCAGGCGGCGGAGGCGCTCCGATCGCATGGCGTGTCGGTCGACGCGGTGGAGCCCGACCTTGCAAGCGAGGACGGCGCCGACAAATTGATCGCCGAGATCGGCGACCGCGACATCGATCTTCTGCTCCTCAATGCCGGACGTGGTTTGGGGAGAGGCTTTATCGAGCAGGACTGGAACGAGGCACGCCGTGTCATCGACACCAACATCACCGGCACGGTCTATTTGGCCCATCGGCTCGGCCGCAAGATGGTCGGACGCGGTCGCGGCCGGATCCTGTTCACAGGCTCGATCGCCGGCTTCACGCCAGGCACGTTCCAGGCGGTCTATAACGGCACCAAGGCCTTCATCGATTCCTTCGCCATCGCGCTGCGCCACGAGCTGAAGGACAGCGGCGTGAGCGTCACCGTGCTGATGCCGGGCGCCACGCAGACGCGCTTCTTCGAGCGCGCCCGCATGATGGATACCGAAATCGGGGTGCAAGAGAAGGACAATCCCGCCGATGTGGCCAGCGACGGCTACGACGCCTTGATGGCCGGCGAGGAGCAGGTGGTCAGCGGCTGGAAGAACAAGATGCAAGCCGCCGCGGCCCATGTCACACCGGCGGGCACGCTGGCCGAACAGCACCGCAACATGGCCGAAACGGGTTCTGCGAAGAATGGCTGAAAACGCGGGCTCTGATCCGGGAACATTCCCGCCCAGCGCCAGTTCGGCCCGTAGCCCGCTAAAGATCGACAACCCAAAGGAACAACCGATGAAAGCCCTGACCTGGCATGGCAAAGGCGACATTCGTTGCGACCAGGTCGCCGACCCGGCGATCGAGAACGATCGCGACATCATCATCAAGGTCACGTGCTGCGCCATATGCGGCTCGGACCTGCATCTGATGGACGGCTACATGCCGACGATGAAATCGGGCGACGTGCTGGGCCACGAGACCATGGGCGAAGTGGTGGAAGTCGGCCGCGCTCACACGAAGTTCAAGAAGGGCGATCGCGTCGTGGTCCCCTTCAACATCTCGTGCGGCGAGTGCTGGTTCTGCCAGAACGGCCTGTTCTCGCTCTGCGACCGCTCGAACCCCAACGCCGAGCAGGCCGCCAAGGTGATGGGCCAGTCGCCCGCGGGCCTGTTCGGCTATTCGCATCTGGTCGGCGGCTACTGGGGAGGACAGGCCGAGTATCTGCGCGTGCCCTTTGCCGATGTCGGCCCGATCAAGGTGCCCGACGGCATGGATGACGAGCAGGTGCTGTTCCTCTCCGATATCTTCCCCACCGGCTACATGGCGGCCGAGAACGCCGGTATCCAGGAAGGCGACACTGTCGCCATCTGGGGCTGCGGGCCGGTCGGGCAGTTCGCCATCCAGAGCGCCTGGATGCTCGGCGCCGGCCGCGTCATCGCCATCGACAAGGTGCCGGAACGGCTCGCCATGGCGCGCGACTACGGCAAGGCGGAGACCCTCGATTTCAGCAATTCCGATATTTACGATGCCCTCATGGCCATGACCGACGGTCGCGGCCCTGACAGTTGCATAGACTGCGTCGGCACCGAGGCCGATGCCACCGCAACGTCCGATTCCATGCTCGATAAGGCCAAGGCCACCGTCTATCTCGGCACCGACCGGCCGCATGTGCTGCGCGAGGCAATCTATTGCTGCCGCAAGGGCGGCACGATCTCGGTGCCCGGCGTCTATATCGGCCTCGTGGATCACATTCCGTTCGGCGCGGCTATGAACAAGGGCCTGACATTCCGCATGGGCCAGACCCACACCCACCGCTACCTCGAGCCGCTGTTGCGTAAGGTCGAGAGCGGCGAGATCGACCCGTCCTTCGTCATCACCCATCGCGCCGGTCTGGAGGAAGGACCGGATCTCTACAAGACATTCCGCGACAAGCAGGACGGCTGCATCAAAGTGGTGATGCGCCCGCATGGCTGATCGCGCGGATAGCGAACGGCTGAACGAGGAAGGGTTCGAAAATGGCTGAACCGAAAGACCTGTCCAAGCCCGCGGTGAAGTCGCCCGATCCCGGGGGGCTTCCGCATCCGCATCGCGATGGGCAGGACAGCGATGCGGGCGCGGCGCCGACGGCCCCGAAGACCTCAGGCGCACGGGAGCCCTCGACCTCGCCGCTCGACAATCCTGTTGCAAACCGCAACGCCGGCCGGCGGCGCCAGACCGGGCCGACACCCAGGCCGACGGACAAGCCGCTCGACTAAGCGGCACGAACAAATGCGGCAGCCTGACCGCCTGCCGCGGCGCCGTTGCACGCCTCCTCTCTCCAACGGCGCCACGACGCAAGCTTCTCGACCCCCTAGAGCGGTTCAGCGTTTCACGGAATCGCCGAACCGCTCTAAGTGTTTGTTTTTACGCGATTCCGGACGGAAAACCGCTCCACACTTTTCCTGGAATTGCTCTAGTCCTTCTGGCTGCGCTCGACGAATTTGTTGAAGCGGCTCGTTCCGCCGCCGCCGGCTTCATCCTGATGCAGGAAGGCGAGGTCGTTCTCGTCGAAAATGCGGAAGAATTCGTCCCACTCGATCGGTTCCAGCGTGTCTTCGGGCTCGCCGAAATCGATGCGCAGAATGCCGCCCTTGCCTTTCGTGCGAACGACGGCCGGCTGGCCATCGCGTTCTTCCACCCATTTCCGGATCTCGTCGTGATTGGTGGTGGTCTTGGCCTCGGACATGGATTTCCCTTTCTCGCAGCGGGGGTTGTTGAGCGGTCCTAACAGCAGCCAACAGGCAATGTTCCAGCAGGCTGCACCAGCCCTTGTTCGAGCTGCGTGAGCTCCCGCGGCGGGAACTTTGTTGATGCAGGGAACAAACCTTTTAGCGCGCAGTTCGGGGCGCCGAAGCAAAATCCGCAAGGGAGTCATCGTGAAACGAGTATTGGTTACGGGAGGTTGCGGCTTCATCGGCCGCCACGTCGCCCAGGAGCTCGCCGACCATGGTTATCGCGTGCGCCTGCTCGATGCGCTTGTCGACCAGGTGCACGGCGCCGAAGCCATCAACCTTCCCACCGGAGCCGAGCTGATCAAAGGCGACGTGCGCGATCGCGATGCGGTCGCCGAGGCGGTTGCTGATGTCGACGCGGTCATCCACCTGGCGGCCGAGGTCGGCGTCGGCCAGTCGATGTACGAGATCGCCCGCTATGTCGGCACCAACGATCTCGGCACGGCGGTGCTGCTCGAGGCGCTGATCAAGAAGCCGGTCGAACGGATCGTCGTGGCATCCTCCATGAGCATCTATGGCGAAGGTCTTTACCGAACTGCGGACGGCGAGCGGATCGACAATGCGCGCCGCAAGCCCACTGATATCAAGGACGGCTTGTGGGATCTCAGATCGGCATCGGGCGAGGCCCTGTCGCCGGTTCCGACCGACGAGGAGAAGCGGCCGGATCTCGCCTCGATCTACGCGCTGACGAAATACGCGCAGGAGCGCGCGGTGCTGATCTTCGGCCAGGCCTATGGAATCGACGCGGTGGCGCTGCGCCTCTTCAACGTCTTCGGCGCCGGACAGGCGCTTTCCAATCCCTATACCGGCGTTCTCGCCAACTTCGCCTCGCGCCTGGCCAACGGCAAGCGGCCGACGATCTTCGAGGACGGCGAGCAGAAGCGCGACTTCGTGCATGTGCGCGACGTCGCCACCGCGTTCCGGCTGGCGCTGGAACAGCGCCAGGCCGCCGGACATGCCATCAACATCGGCAGCGGCCACGCCTATTCGATCAGCGAAGTGGCCCGCCTGCTTGCCAGGGCGATGGGTATTCCCAAGCGCCCGCCCGAAATCCTCGGCAAGGCGCGCTCCGGCGATATCCGCAATTGCTTCGCCGACATTGCCAAGGCGCGCGAGCTGCTCGGCTTCGAGCCCAAGCATCGTCTGGAAAATTCGCTCGGCGAATTCGCCGCCTGGGTTCGCAACAGCGTCGTGATCGACCGGGGTGCCGACATGCGGCGCGAGCTGGAAGAGCGAGGATTGGTCTCATGACCAAAACGCACCGCCACGCACGGCAGGCGCCCGTGGCCGTTATCGGCGGCAGCGGCTTCATCGGCTCCAACCTGGCCGACAGCCTGCTGTCCGACGGGGAAATAGTCCTGGTCGTCGACAATCTCAGCCGTCCAGGCGTCGAGCAGAATCTCGATTGGCTGGCGCAAAAGCACGGCGAGCGGCTGATCGCCGAGATCGTTGACATTCGCGATCTGAGCGCGTTGGCCACCGCACTGGCGCCGGCCAAAGCGATTTTCCATCTGGCCGCTCAAACAGCCGTGACGACCAGCCTGACCGATCCTGCTGAAGACTTCGACATCAACCTCAAGGGCACGTTCAACGTCCTGGAAGCGGCTCGCGGCAGCGGAACTCCCGTGGTGTTCGCCAGCACCAACAAGGTCTATGGCAGCCTGCCGCAGATCGCGGTGCGCCAAGCGGACGATCACTATGAACCACTCGACGAGCAGGTGCGGACGAGCGGCGTCGCTGAGAAGGTCGGCCTTGATTTCTGCACGCCCTATGGCTGCTCGAAGGGCGCGGCGGACCAGTATGTGCTCGACTATTCCAAGTCCTATGGGCTGCCGACGGCGGTGCTGCGCATGAGCTGCATCTACGGGCCGCGCCAATTCGGCACCGAGGACCAGGGCTGGGTCGCGCATTTTCTTCTGAGTGCCTTGTCCAGCCAGCCGATCACCATTTACGGCGACGGCCGGCAGGTGCGCGACATCCTGCATGTTTCCGATGCGGTTGCCGCCTATCGCGGCCTGTTGGCCAGGATCGAGGACGTCAAGGGCCAGGCGTTCAATCTGGGCGGCGGCCCGCGCAACGCGGTCAGCCTGCGCGTGCTGCTGGCGGAGATCGCCGACATGACCGGCAGCGACATCACGATCCGCCACGACCACGAGCGCATCGGCGATCAACCCTACTTCGTCGCCGACACGCGCAAGCTGCAAGCCGCGATCGGCTGGCAGGCGCATGTCCCGTGGCGCGAAGGCATCTGCGATCTCGCCAGCTGGCTGCTGCGGCATCGGCTCCAATCGCGCCCCGAAGCCACGAGGTACGTCGCATGAAAGTCGCCCTGGTCAATCCGTTCTGGACGTATGAGCACAGCATCTATTTCGGCTGCCGGCAGCCGCATCTGCCGCTGGAGCTCGGCTATTCGAAGGCAATGCTGGAAGCCGACGGGCACGACGTCCTGATGCTGGACGGCTTGCTGCAAAGCCTCGACAACGCGGCTCTTGCCGAGCGTGTGGCGGCTTTCGCGCCAGACATGACAGTCGTAACCACCGCGCCGACTTACCTGTTCTGGCGCTGCGCGCCGCCGGAACTGCGTGTTCCTGGGGAATTCCTCAATCATCTCGCCAGGCGCGGCGGACGCACCGTGGCGGTCGGACCGCACGGCTCGGCGACGCCAGCTCCCACCTTGCGCAAGCTCGGCGTCGATGTCGTCGTGCGCGGCGAATGCGAAGAGGTCGTGGCTGAGCTCGCGCGGCAAGGCGACTGGAGCAAGGTCGCGCATACGGCCCGCCTCCAGGGCGAGGGTCTCGCCTGCTATGGCGGCGTTCATGCCAGTCCGTTCGTCGATCATCCGGCGCTCAGCTGGCCGTCCGACTGGATCGCGGCGCATGGCCACCACCACCATAGGTTCGATACCGTCCAGAAGGGCGCCGGCGCCGAGGTGGAGGCGTCGCGCGGCTGCCCTTACAATTGCAGCTTCTGCGCCAAGATCGATTTTCGCGATGCCTATAGGCGCAGGAAGCACGATGCCATCGTCGCCGAGATCGACGGGCTGATCGCGCAAGGCGTCGGCTACATCTATTTCATCGACGAGATCTTCCTGCCGCAGAAAGCGCTGCTGGAGGCGCTGGTCGATCGCGACGTCCAATTCGGCGTCCAGACGCGCATCGATCTGTGGAAGCCGGAACTGCTCGAGCTGCTCGGCGCGGCAGGCTGCGTCTCGATCGAAGCAGGCCTTGAAAGCCTGACCGTCGAGGGCCGCGCGATGCTTGCCAAGCGCTGCCGCCTCGACACTGAGGACCTCGCAGCGCTGCTCATCGACGCCCGCCGCAACGTGCCTTTCGTCCAGGCCAATCTGATCGGCGTGGTCGAGGACGACCCGGCGCTGGTGGACTATTGGCGCAAGCACCTCATCGATTACGGCGTCTGGGCGAACGAGCCCGTGCCGCTCTACCCCTATCCGAGCTCGCCCAGCTATCGCGAACTCTGGGGCGAACCCGACGACCTCGCCTGGGAGCGCGCGCATGAGCACTACCTCGCCTCCTTCCGCTCCTTCAGCGACATCCAGGACCAGCGCCCGCATGCGCTGGCTGAGTTGGAGTCCTCATGCTGCAATCACTGATCCATCGTCCGCGGCGCATCCTGATGACGACCGACGCCGTCGGCGGGGTGTGGCGCTATTGCCTCGACCTGGCTCGCGAGCTGGCGGCCGGCGGCGACAGCATCGTGCTTGCCGGGCTGGGGCCGGAGCCTTCTCCGGAGCAGGCGCGTGAGGCGCAGTCTTTCGCCACGCTGGTTTGGCTGAAAAGCCCGCCGGACTGGATGACGCGCGATGAAAAAGATCTCGACCGCTTGCCGGGCGAATTGCGAAGCCTTGCCAAGACCTATGCGATCGATCTCGTCCATCTCAATGCGCCGTCGCAAGCCGCCGGACTTGATCTGACATGTCCCATCGTCGCGGTCTCGCATTCATGCGTGGCCACCTGGCTGCACGCGGTGCGTGGGCAGGCGCCGGCGGACGCCTGGTCCTGGCAGCGAGATCGCAACAGGGCCGGATTCGATCGCGCCGACACCATAGTCGCTCCGAGCCGAAGCCATGCCGAGATGCTCCAAGCCTGCTACGGCGCGATCGCAGGCTTGGGCGTCGTCCATAATGGCGCCCTGCCCGGTCCGAGGCCGGTACGCCGCGAGCCTTTCGTCTTCGCCGCCGCGCGCTGGTGGGACGAGGGCAAGGATGCGGCATCGCTCGACGCCGCCGCAGCGCTCTGCGCCTGGCCCGTTCAGGCCGCCGGTCCGCTCGCCGGTCCCGACGGACAGCGCGCCCGTTTCGACAACTGCGTCTCGCTCGGTTCAATCGACCACCGCGAGGTTCGCCGCCGCATGAGGCGAGCCGGCATCTTCGTCTCAACTTCCATCTACGAGCCTTTCGGACTGGCCGCCTTGGAAGCCGCGCTCTCGGCCACGCCGCTGGTGCTCGCCGATATCGCGACCTACCGCGAGATCTGGGACGGCGCGGCCATGTTCTTCAATCAGCGCGATCCACATGCGCTGGCCGGCTGCATCGAGAGCCTGTCCCGTGACGAAAGCTTGCGGCGCAAGCTCGGCCGGCGCGCCGCGCGGCAGGCACGCAAATTCTCGCTGGGCAAGCAGGTGAGGATGATGCGCGACATCTACAATCGGGCGGCGCTGACCGCAGCGGGGCGTTGACCATGCGTTTTCTGTTCTACACCCATTCGGCGGTTTCCGACTGGAACCACGGCAACGCGCATTTCCAGCGCGGGATCATGCGCGAGCTTGTGGCGCGCGGCCATGAGGTGATCGCGCTGGAGCCCGCCGACGGCTGGAGCCGATCGAACCTGCTCGCCGAGCAAGGCCCCTTCGCCGTCGAGCGCTTCCGCAAGGATTTTCCGGAATTGGCGGCGGTGACCTACGACGCGGGTTTCCAGCATGAGTCCTGGCTCGCCGGCGCAGATATAGTCATCGTTCATGAATGGACCGACCCTGAGCTCGTCGCTCGCATCGGCCGCATTCGGGGCCGGGGTGGCGATTTCACGCTCCTGTTCCATGACACCCATCATCGCGCCGTATCGGCGGTTCAGGCGATCGCGGCACTTCAGCTCGAGCATTACGACGGGGTTCTGGTCTTCGGCGAAGTGCTGCGGGAGAGCTATCTTCGCGCAGGCTGGGGCAGACGGGTCTTCACCTGGCATGAAGCGGCGGACGACCGGCTGTTCAAGCCGCTGCCCGAGATCGACCGTGATTCCGATCTCGTCTGGATCGGCAATTGGGGCGACGACGAACGCAGCGTCGAGATCGCCGAGTTTCTGACCCAGCCGGCCCACGCCCTCGCGCTGTCGGGGACCGTGCACGGCGTGCGCTACCCGCCGGATGCGCTGACGGCCCTCGCGGATGCCGGCCTGCGCTATGAAGGCTGGATCGCCAATGCCGACGTGCCGAAGGCCTTCGCCCGGCATCGCGTCACCATGCACATCCCGCGCCGGCCTTACCGGGAGAGCCTGCCGGGCATTCCCACCATTCGCATGTTCGAGGCGCTCGCCTGCGGCATTCCGCTTGTGTCAGCGCCCTGGTCCGACGCCGAAGGGCTGTTCCGCGCAGGAACGGATTTCCTCTTCGCCCGAAACGGCGCCGAGATGCGAGGCCACCTCCGCGACGTGCTGAACGATAGCCAGCTTGCGCAAGCGCTGGCCGCATCGGGCCTGGAGACCATCCTGGCACGGCACACATGCCGGCATCGCGCCGACGAGCTGTTCGACATCCTCGCCGCATGCGGCAATCGCGCGGCGGCTGAAATCAAGCCTGCAAGGGAGGCGGCCGCATGAAAATTGCCTTTTACGGATCGAGCCTTCTGTCATCCTATTGGAACGGCGCGGCCACCTATTACCGCGGCCTGCTCAAGGCGCTCTCGCAGCGCGGCTATGACATCGTCTTCTATGAACCCGACGTCTACGATCGGCAGAAGCATCGCGACATCGAGGCGCCGGACTGGTGCAGCGTCGTGGTCTACGAGCCGAAGCCGCACGCGCTGATGCAGGTTGCCTCGCGCGCCGCGCAGGCGGACGTCGTCGTCAAGGCAAGCGGCGTCGGATTCGAGGACGATGCGCTGCTGCAGGCGGTTCTCGACAATGCCCGCCCGGATGCGCTGACCGTGTTCTGGGATGTCGACGCGCCGGCGACCCTGAGCGAGTTGCGCAATGACGCCGAACACCCGTTGCATGAGGCGTTGAAGAGGATCGGCATCGTGCTGACTTATGGCGGCGGCGACCCGGTCGTCTGGGATTATCGTGCGCTCGGCGCAGCGGAATGCGTGCCGATCTACAATGCGCTCGATCCCGAGACGCATCATCCGGTCGCCGCAAATCCGCGCTTTGCCTGCGACCTCGCCTTCCTCGGCAATCGGCTGCCCGACCGTGAGGCGCGCGTCGACGCCTTCTTCCTCGACCCGGCCCGCAGGCTCGGCGGCCAGCGCTTCTTGCTTGGCGGCTCCGGCTGGGACGACAAGCCCCTGCCCCCGAATGTCTCATGGCTGAGGCATGTCGGCACCCGCGATCACAACGCCTTCAACGTCACGCCGAAGGCCGTGCTCAACATCAGCCGCGACAGCATGGCGGCCAACGGGTTTTCGCCCGCGACCCGTGTCTTCGAGGCGGCGGGGGCCGGCGCGTGCCTTCTGACCGACGCCTGGCTCGGCATCGAATTTTTCCTGACCCCCGGCGAAGAGATCCTGGTCGCCCGCGACGGCGCCGATGTCGCCGAGGTCATGCGCACGCTGACGCCACAGCGGGCGAAGGCGATCGGCGCGGCAGCGCTGCGGCGCGTTCGGGCCGAGCATACCTACACGCTGAGGGCTCGGCTGGTGGACGACATCTTCAAGGCGCATTTCGAGCGCCGCGCAATGGAGGCTGCGGAATGACGAAACCGCTCGACATCGTTTTCCTTGGGCTCTCCCTGTCTTCGTCCTGGGGCAACGGCCATGCGACGACTTTCCGCGGATTGCTGCGTGCGCTCAACGGTCTCGGCCATCGCGTCACCTTCCTCGAACGCGATGTCTCCTGGTACGCGCATCATCGGGACCTGCGCGATCCCGATTTCTGCGACTTGGGTTACTACGAGACCGTCTCGGAGCTGCGCCGAAACCACCGGCAGGAGCTGCAGCGCGCCGACGCGGTGGTGATAGGCTCCTTCGTGCCGGAAGGCAGGGCGATCATCGACGACCTTGCGTCGCTCTGCACGGGGCAGTTCTGCTTTTACGACATCGACACACCGGTGACGCTGGCGCGGGTTGCCGATGACGATTGCGACTATCTTGCCCGCAGGCAGATTCCCTATTTCGACGTCTATTTCTCCTTCACCGGCGGACCGACGCTGGAGCGGCTGAAGTCCGAGTTCGGCGCGCGCCGGGCGGAGGCGCTCTACTGCTCCGTGGATCCAACGCGGCATCGTCGCACCAGAGACGCCATCGAATGGGATCTCGGCTATCTCGGCACCTATAGCGCCGACCGGCAGCCCTCATTGGAAGCGCTGCTTCTGGAGCCTGCGCGACGCCTGCCCGACCGCCGCTTCGTCGTCGCCGGCTCGCAATATCCCTCCGACATCGCCTGGCCGGACAATGTCGAGCGGATCGAGCACCTGCCGCCTTCTGAACATGCCGCCTTCTACAGCCGCCAGCGCTATACGTTGAACCTTACGCGGGCGTCGATGATCGCGGCTGGATGGTCGCCCAGCGTGCGGCTTTTCGAGGCCGCTGCCTGCGGCACGCCGATCATAAGCGACCGCTGGCCTGGGCTCGACGATTTTTTCCCGGCACCGGCGATCGAGACGGCGGCCAATGCCGCAGATGTCGAGGATATCCTCAGCGCCAAATCCGAGCGGGCAAGGCTCACCATGGCCAGACTGGCACGGGAGGCGGTGCTTTCAAGACATACCGCCATGGCAAGGGCACGTGAATTCGTTTCGGCGCTGACGCCGTCTGTCGGAACGCGTCCGGCGGTCGATCTGGGCGTAGAAAGTGCAGCATGAGCGGCAGACAGGAGACCTTCGAGATGCGGCGATTAAAAAGGGCTGAACAAACACGGACGGCACTTGTTGCCGGCGGTGCCGGTTTTCTCGGTTCGCATTTGTGCGAGGCGCTGCTGCGTGACGGCTATCGCGTGATCTGCGTCGACAATTTCCTCACCGGCAGAATGGAGAACATCAGTTCGCTGGTTGGGCAGGCGCGCTTTCGGCTGATCGAGCAGGACGTTTGCATCCCGCTGGAACTCGGCGAAGCTGTCGATCGCGTTTTCAACCTGGCCTGCGCGGCATCGCCGCCTCGCTATCAAGCCGACCCGATCCACACGACGCGGACCTGCGTCATCGGGACGCTCAACCTTTTGGAGCTCGCCGCCAGCAACGGCGCCCGCTTCCTGCAGGCGTCGACCAGCGAAGTCTATGGCGATCCGGAACAGCATCCGCAGCGCGAGGATTATGTCGGCCACGTCAACTGCACCGGACCGCGGGCCTGCTACGACGAGGGCAAGCGCGCCGCCGAAACGCTCTGCTTCGATTATCTGCGCGCCGAGACGGCGGATATTCGGGTCGCGCGCATCTTCAACACCTATGGGCCGAGGATGGACCCCGCCGACGGCCGTATCGTCTCCAATCTGGTCATGCAGGCGATCGAGAAGCGGCCGCTGACGATCTTCGGCGATGGCCGGCAGACCCGCTCCTTCTGCTATGTCACCGATCTGGTCGAGGGATTGCGACGCCTGATGGATGTCGATCCCAATCCACGCCAGCCGGTCAATCTCGGCAATCCCGGGGAGTTTTCGATCCTCGAGCTGGCAAGACTGGTGCGCGAGCTGACCGGCACCAGGTCGCCCGTGAAGTTCCTGCCTCTGCCTGAGGACGACCCGCGCCGCCGGCGTCCCGACATAGGCCGCGCAAAGGCGCTTCTCGGCTGGTCGCCTGAGGTGCCTCTCAGACAGGGCCTGCTGCAGACGATCGTCTACTTTTCAGGGATGGACGACCTGGCGATCGCGCCCGTCGCTGCAATCGACAGGGCGGGTGGGGGAAAGCTGCAGAACCTGCAGCTCTGAAGCAACGGCATCTTTTTCACCATTGCGGAACAACCGCCCGATATTTCGGTTGGGCATGACAACCGCGACGGAGGAAGAGCTGTGCAGCCGAAGCGATCAGTCAACGACATCGAGCAGATGGCCGCGGCGGAAACCGCCGCGTTCCTGCGAAGAGCTTCCATCACCTATCTCGAGTGTTGTGTCAGCCTGATGATGACGCATCTGCGACGGGAGGAAGTGGCAAGCATCTTGGAACAGGAAGCCGACATGCTGCGCAGGCTCGACTGACCCTGCGGGCTTGGTCTTCAAAAGCCCAGAAGCCGGACAAGTCCGGTTTTGTAACGTTCGACTGCGCGCGTCGACCGCATCCGGTCTTCGTCGTCGGCCGATTGCCTCGCGATCGTCCAGAGGCCGAGCTGAAACGCGAGATAGCAAGGCTCGAAATAGTCGACGAGGTCCCTGTCGATCGATGTCTCGATGCAGACCACCAGCTTGGAAAGCTCGGCGGCGGACAGGTCATGTTCGACCCGCGCGCCGGCGATGTCCCATTCTATGCCCTGGCAGCCGATAAGATCGTGCGATCGGCAATGATCGAACGCATCCGTCTTGAGCAGGCTCCCGTGCGGGCTGACCAGAAATTCCCAAGCATGCAGCCGTCCGTCGATCTCGACCCGGCGCCTTGGACCCGGCGACGGCTGGCAGGCAAACCAGCTCTGCAAGGCGAGTGCGAACCTCTCCCCCAGCGCTTCCTCGCAGTTTTGCACCGCCATGCGCGCGAGCTGGTCTAGCGACGCGCCGGCCTCTTCGGTCTGCAGCCTGGCGGCGCGCCAGCCGAGGTAGCGCCCAAGCCATTCGATCAGCAGATCTCTTGCCGGGCCTTCCCGGTCCAGCCTGCCGGCATCGATCCAGCGCTCCATCAGAAAACCGTGGCAGAGTCCGGCAGGCTGAGCGCCAAAGCCCGCTTCGTGGAGTGCCTTGGCCGTACCAAGCTTGCGCCGTCCTGTCTCGCCAAGACCTGCGAACTTAACCAGCCAACGCTCGCCGCCAGACGTGGCCATGAATTTGCGTCGCTCGAACGCCGGGAATGCAGGCGGCCAGGCGCCGGTCGGCACAGAAAGATAGTCGCGCCATGCGCCGCCGGAGATTTCCTGAAGCTCAACATCGGCCTTGCCGAGCAGATGTCCTAGCCAGTCCCGCAGCCCGGGGGCAACCGCGCCGTCAAAGACATCTTCAAAGCCCGCGACATGGCTTTGGCACTGCGACAAGGCGGCGACGGTCGCGGCATCAGCCTGCGCGCCGGGCCCGCCGCGATGGCTCGGAAACAGATGAATGCGCTCCTGGTCGATGCCCTGCCGGCGCAGCCAGACAATGACAGCATGAAAGGAACTGCCGGAGAGGCCCGGACCTTCATCGACGATAGCAAATCTGGCTTGCGGCCTGTCGCGCCAGGAGTCGAGGAGTTCTGGCGCCGCGCTTATGTGCCGGCTAAACGGATGACCGATCGGCCGCACGCTGATTGGCGGCGGCGCATGCAGGGCGGCGGCGACCATCGCTGCTAGGCCGAGCCCGATGCTGCGGATCCCGATGACGCAGGTGTTTGCGTCGAGGCCGGACCGCAGCGCCCCAAGCTGATAGGTTTCCGGGTAGAGGGCGTACAGCGCGTAGCCTTCAGCCGCACCGGTGGTTATTGCGCTGCCGCAGTCGATGGCGGCAAGCTTTGCAAGCAGCGATGCATCGAGCGATCCGCTTTGGGCGAATCCATGCTGCCAGGACCGCAGCACTTCCTGCGACAGCTCGACGAGGATTTCCGACCCTAGCTTCTGCGTCGACGAACTGGTGTCGACGCCTGTGATGTCGAATTCCGCATCGGCAAGGCCCTGGAAGAGTTCAGAGCCGGTGACGAAAAGGTCGACCAGAGCGGCATGACGTTCGATGCCGGCAGGCAGATCGCCAATCGCTTCAGCCTCGGCCAGGACAGCTTCCCTGAGCTGTTCTGCGCCATGCGTTCGCTTGTGGTCGCCGAAGATGATCATACGGCTCCTGCCTGCTGTCTGGTCGCCAACGCGAAGCGGAGCCTCTTTGATCCGCAATCAGGCTCGGCAATTTTTCGCGGCGCGAAGGAACATTCGAGGCCGCTCCCGGTTCGGCGCCGAGGAACTTACCTCCAACCAAAGAGGCCGTGGTTTCGTGACATCGAAGAAAGTTCGTATCGGCATCGTCGGCGTAGGCAATTGCGCATCATCCCTTGTGCAAGGTCTCTCCTACTATCGCCACGCCAACGGCAACGAGCCGATCCCCGGACTGATGCATGCCGATCTCGGTGGCTACCATGTCGACGATATCGAGGTGGTCTCCGCCTTCGATGTTGCGGAAAACAAGGTTGGGCGCGATGTGGCGGAAGCGATCTACACCGCGCCCAACAACACCTTCCGTTTCGCCGATGTTGCTCCGATCGGCGTTCGCGTGGATCGCGGTCCGACGCTCGACGGCATCGGCAAATATCTCCGGGACCAGATCCCGGAGTCTGGCGAGCCGGTTGCCGACGTGATCGCTCGACTCCGGGAGAGCTCGACCGAGGTGCTCATATGCTATCTTCCGGTGGGCTCCGAAGCGGCTGCACATTTCTACGCAGAATGCGCGCTCGATGCCGGCTGCGCCTTCGTCAATTGCATCCCTGTGTTCATCGCTTCGAGGCCGGAATGGCGCCGACGCTTCGAGGAACGCGGCCTTCCCCTGGTCGGCGACGACATCAAGAGCCAGGTCGGCGCAACCATCGTGCACCGGCTGCTCGCCAATCTGTTCCGCGAGCGCGGCGTGCGCATCGATCGCACCTATCAGCTCAACTTCGGCGGCAACACCGACTTCCTCAACATGCTCGAGCGCGAGCGGCTGGAATCGAAGAAGATCTCGAAGACACAGTCCGTCACCAGCCAGATCGACGTCCCGCTCGAGGCCGGCAACATCCATGTCGGACCAAGTGACCACGTCCCGTGGCTGACCGACCGCAAATGGGCCTATATCCGGGTCGAAGGCACCACCTTCGGCGGCGTGCCGCTCAATGCCGAGCTCAAGCTGGAGGTTTGGGATTCGCCCAATTCGGCAGGCGTCGTCATCGACGCCGTCCGCTGCGCGAAGCTTGCCCTCGACCGCGGTATCGCCGGCGCGCTCACGGGCCCCAGCAGCTACTTCATGAAGTCCCCGCCGGAGCAGTTCACTGACGCAGAGGCGCGCCTGCGCACGCTCGCCTTCATCGCCGGCAATGACGAGCCGATGCTGGACGCCGCCGAATGACCACCACCTTCTTTCTTATCCGCCACGCGGCGCATGATCATGTCGGCTCGTACCTGGCCGGGCGGCTCGAAGGCGTTCGCCTGGGCGAAGCCGGCCAAGCGCAAGCGCTGCATCTCGCACGGCGGATGGCGCGGGAGCCGCTCGCCGCGATCTTGAGCAGTCCGCGCGAACGCACGCTGGAAACAGCGAAGCCGATTGCCATCGCTTGCGAGATTGAGAAGATCGCGATCTGCAAGGAACTCGACGAGATCGACTTCGGCGAATGGTCCGGCAAGACCTTCGAAGAACTCAACGGCGATGCAAGCTGGCGGCTTTGGAACGACCAGCGCCAGAGCGCCCGCACGCCGAGCGGCGAGACCATGCTGGACGTGCAGCACAGGATCATCGGCCTGATGGACGCGCTGCGCGAGAATGGACAGGGTCAGTGCATTGCGCTTGTCAGCCATGCAGACGTCATCAAGGCGGCTGTCTGCGCGATCCTCGGCCTGCCGCTCGGCGATTGCTTCCGCTTCGACATCGCGCCGGCCTCCATCACAACGGTCGTCTACGGCGACTGGGGGTCCAAGCTGGTCAGTTTGAATGAAATCGCCTGACGGGAGCGGCAACCGATGCGCATGGTCATTTTCGGCCTCACCGTCACATCCTCGTGGGGCAACGGACACGCCACGCTCTGGCGCGGACTGATTGGCGCCCTGGCGCCGCTTGGCTGGTCGATCAGCTTCTTTGAGCGCGATACGCCCTACTACGCCGGCGCCAGGGACATCGACCGGCTCAATGGCGGGAACATCGTTCTCTACGCGGACTGGGAGAACATCCGCCAAGAAGCCGAGGCTGCGATACGGGAAGCCGACGTCATCATAGTCACCTCCTATTGTCCCGATGCCGTCGAGGCCTCGCGGATCGCGAATGACAGCTGCCGCGGCCTGAAGGTGTTTTACGATCTCGATACACCGGTGACGCTGTCGAGCATCGAGCGAGGTGATTACCCGGCCTATTTCGAGCCGAAGGGATTGCGCGATTTCGATCTGGTCCTGAGTTATACCGGAGGGCCGGCGATCGACACACTGAAGAGCATTCTTGGCGCACGTCATATCTTGCCGCTTTACGGCCATGTCGACCCCAACCGGCACCGGCCGGCACAGCCAAGGTCCGAGTTCGAGGGCGACCTGTCCTATCTCGGGACCTATGCCGAGGACCGGCAGGCGGCCGTGGAAAGGCTGCTCGTCGCTCCTGCGGCCCGACTGCCGACCCGCCGTTTCGTCATAGGCGGGGCGCAGTACCCGCAGGACTTCCCCTGGAGCAGCAACATCTATTTCGTCAGGCACCTGCCGCCCGCCGACCACCCGGCCTTCTTTTCCTCCTCGCGCCTGACGCTGAATGTCACCCGTGAGGCGATGGCGCGACAGGGCTGGTGCCCGTCAGGCCGTCTGTTCGAGGCGGCTGCGTGCGGCGCCGCGATCATCTCCGACGACTGGGCCGGCCTCGACAGCTTCTTCGCGCCCGGCAGCGAGATCCTTCTGGCGCACAGCACCGGCGACGTCGTTGCAGCGCTTGACTTGTCGGAGAACGAGATTGCGACTCTCGGCCGCCGCGCCCGGGAGCGCGTCCTCGACGAGCATACGTCCGCGCATCGCGCCGCCGAACTCGACCGCATCCTGAACGACGCTTTTGCATCCATGTCGAGGGGCACAATGGAGGAAGCTGTCTGATGTTTGGCATCGTGCCTGCCGCCGGTCGCGGCAGCCGCATTCAGCCGCTGGGTTTCTCCAAGGAGCTGCTGCCGGTCGGCAGCCGCCTGGACGGCCAGACCGAACGCCCTTGTGCGGTGAGCGAATATCTGGTGCGGCGCATGGTGCGCAACGGCGTCGACCGCATCTGCTTCATCATCGGTTCCGGCAAGTCGGACATCCTCGAATATTACGCCGCCGGCTATGGCGACGCCGCGGCGATCTTCGTGGCGCAGCCGTCTCCGGTTGGCCTTTGCGACGCGATCTTCCGCGCCGCACCGCTCGTGACGCCGGACGAAACGGTCCTGATCGGCCTGCCTGACACGATCTGGTTCCCTGAAGACGGCTTCTGCCGTCTGGCCGACGACCGGCTGTCCTTCCTGATGTTTCCGGTCGATCGTCCGGAACTGTTCGACGCCGTCGTCCTCGATGGGAACGGGCGGGTCGAGCAGATCCAGGTCAAGCAAGCTGACGCCGCGACAAACTGGGTCTGGGGCGCCTTCAAGATGCCGGGCAGTGTCTTCCATCAACTGGCGGCACTGTGGCGCCAGCGCGACGGCGTCGACGAGTATTTCGGCACGCTGGTCAACGCCTATCTCGCCGGCGGAGGCGAAGCTTACGGCGTCAAGGCGGGGACCGCCTATGTCGACGTCGGTACCTTCAACGGCTATCGCACGGCGCTCAGGCTGCTCGAAAGCAATGATACCGTCGACGATGGGACCCTGCCGACATTCGCATCGCGGGACCGCTCGCCAGTGCCAACCGTTCCAGGCGAAGGAGCTTAGCCATGCTGCATTCCAGCACGGAAATACGCCGCCGCATCGACGCATTGGGGCCGTGGTTCCACAATATGGAGCTCGCGGGCGTGGAGACCGCTCCCGATCATTTCCTCGGCAACTACCCGCTGATCAAATGGCGCAAATTCGCGGATGCCATTCCGGCTGATCTTTCGGGCAAGTCGGTGCTCGATATCGGCTGCAACGCAGGCTTCTACTCGATCGAAATGAAGAAGCGCGGCGCCGATCGCGTGCTTGGGATAGACTTCGACCAAGCCTATCTCGCCCAGGCGCGTTTCGCCGCCGAGATCGCCGACTGCGAGATCGAGTTCAGGGAACTATCGGTCTACGATGTCGCCTCGCTCGGCGAGCGCTTCGACATCGTGCTGTTCATGGGCGTGCTTTACCATCTGCGCCACCCGTTGCTGGCGCTCGACCTGATCCGCGCGCATGTCGCGAGCGACCTGATGATCTTCCAGTCGATGCAGCGGGGCAGCAACGAAGTCCTGCCGCTCGAACAGAACTACCATTTCTGGACACGCGACCTCTTCGATCGGCCCGAGTTTCCGAAGCTGCACTTCATCGAGCATCGCTATGCGGACGACCCGACCAACTGGTGGATTCCGAACCGCGCCTGCACCGAAGCGATGCTGCGCAGCGCCGGTTTCGAGATCCTGCTCCACCCGGAAGACGAGGTCTATTTCTGCCGCGCGTCCGGCGAACCGACCGGCAGCGCCGCCGTCTATCCTTCGAAGGGAGAGACCCATGATTGAAGCCGCCATGATTTGGAACGAGCCCAACAACAAATCGCACTGGGACCCCGAGCTCGACCCCGACTGGAGCCGTTTTGCAACAATGGCGATCCTGGCGGCCGATGCGATCGGTCGGGAAAATCCGGCCATCACAAAGGTGCTGGGCGGCATTTCGCCGATCGATGCCGGGTTCATGTCGCGCATGAAGGAGTTCGGCGTGCTCGACCATGTCGACGCGGTCGCCGTGCATGGCTTTCCGCTCGACTGGAATCTCTGGCAAATCCACGAGTGGCCCCACAAGCTCGGAGAGATCGCGACGGTCGCGGACATTCCGGTGTGGGTCAGCGAGGTCGGTGTGTCGACCTTTGGCGCCGAGGAGGTGCAAGTCTGGGGCTTGCGCCGGACAGCGGAGCTTTTGCTCGGACTTGCGCCGCGCGTTCAGTGGTACAGCCTCTATGATCTGCCGCGCTCCTGGGAAGCGACGACGCGCCATCGGGAGGCGGAAGGCTCGTCCTATTACAGGCACTTCTACATGGGCCTGCTGCGCGAGGACGGCACGCCCAAGCCGGCGCTCGAGGAATTCGTGCGCCACACCCCGCAAATGGGCCTGGTGCAGTGGTTCCATTATGAGGATCACCGGCTGGACGATGCTGTTGCCTGGATGGAGCGTCTGGGTGTCACCCACCTGCGCACCGGCCTCTCCTGGGCCGACAGTTTTCGGCCGAATGCGCTGGACTGGTTCGACCGCCAGATGGAAGCGCTGGCCGACTTCAACGTCACCGTCACCTTCTGCTTCACGCCGGAGCATCGCGGCCTGCAGCCTCACCACACAAGCCCACCCCAGATCCCCGAGGAATTCGCCGAGTTCTGCGCGGCCATGATCCGACGCTACGCTCCGGCGATCGGCGACAACCTGGCGACGACGCAGCGCGTGTCGGCGGCATGGTGAAGCCCCAGATCAACGATGACACTGACTGTCCTCAACGTCGCCTACCCTCTCGCGCCCGTCGGGCCGGATGCGGTCGGCGGCGCCGAGCAGGTGATGTCAGCGCTGGACCGGGCGCTGGTCGAGAAAGGCCACCTTTCGGTTGTCGTCGCCTGCCAAGGGTCAAGCACGGCCGGCGTCCTGGTGGAAACACCAGCCGAAGCGGGCGTGCTCGATGAGGCGGCGAAGAAACGTGCCTATAAAGCGCATCGTGACGCGATAGCAGCCGCCCGGGCGCGCTGGCGGATCGACGTCGTTCACCTCCACGGGATTGACTTCGACGCCTATCTGCCTTCCGACGGCCCAACCCTGGTGACGTTGCACCTGCCACTCGGCTGGTACCCGCCCGAGGTGCTGGCGCCGTCACGCGAGGACTTGTGGCTGCATGCGGTCTCGCAGGCGCAGCACGGGACGGCGCCGGCAGGATCGAGACTTGCACGACCTATCCCGAACGGCGTCGATGTCGATGCGCTGAACGACCTTCGGTCGCGCCGCAATTTCGCGCTGGTACTCAGCCGCATCTGTCCCGAAAAGGGCATCCATCTGGCGGTAGAGGCAGCCAAGCGCGCTGGCATGCCTCTGGCGATTGCCGGCCAGGTCTATCCATACGAGACCCATCTGCGCTATTTCGCCGACGAGGTCCGCCCCCGGCTCGATCGGCAGCGGCGTTTCCTCGGGCCACTCGGCTTCTGTGCCAAGCGGCGGCTGCTCAATGCCGCACGCTGCCTTGTCATTCCCAGCCTTGCCCCCGAAACAAGCTCGCTTGTCGCGATGGAGGCGCTCGCCTGCGGCACGCCGGTCGTCGCTTTCCCGAACGGCGCCCTTCCCGATGTCGTCCAGCACGGCAGGACCGGTTTCCTGGTCAATGACGTCGAGGAGATGACGAAGGCCATTATCGCTTCCGGAGCCCTGGACCACGAGGCATGCCGTGCCGAGGCGCGCCGCCGCTTCTCGCTTGAACGCATGATCGCATCCTACATGGATGCTTACGAAGCGCTGGCGAAGCTTGGCACCCGTCGCGCCTTGCTGGGAACCGGCTGATGGGCGGTCTGCGCACCGAGATCATTCATGACGCGAAAGCATTCGTGGACCTGGAGCCGCATTGGTGGCGGCTTTGGCGGCGGAGCATCTCGGCCACGCCGTTCCAGTCTCCTGCCTGGCTCATTCCGTGGTGGCGGACATTCGCGCCCGGCGACCTTGCGGCCATTGCATTGTGGAGTGGAGACGACCTCGCCGGCCTGGCGCCGCTTTATGTCGAAAGGCATGATCGCGGTCAGCGCCTGCTGCCCATCGGCATTTCTCTGAGCGACTACCTCGACATCTTGTGCGTGCCGGAACTGGAGGCGGAGGCTGGCGCCGCCATTGCCGGCGCGGTGCTCTCGCTCGAATGGTCGCAATGGATCCTGCCCGACCTCCCGGCTGATGCCATGTCGCTGAGCCTTGAGCTGCCGAATGCGCAAGAGCGCCGGTCGACGGCGCACGCCGCCTGTCCCGTGCTGCCGCTCGATGGCGATCGAACCTTGGCCTACTCGGTTCCGGCGAGACGACGACGTCAGTTGCGCCGCGCCGAGCGAGCTGCCCGGCGAAGGGGAGCCGTTGTCGTCAGCCGCGGCGAGTCCGATCCGCAGATATTTCTCGACAGGCTGATCCGGCTGCATGGCGCGCGCTGGGCCGGTCATGGCGGGGGCGTGCTGTCCGACCTGGCGGTGGAATTTCATCGCAGGGCACTGCCGCGGCTTGCCGATAACGGCCTGGCGCGATGCCTGACGATCGAGATCGGCGATGCCGTCGTCGGCGCCTATTACGGATTTCATCACCGCGACCGAGCCTATGCCTATCTCGGCGGTTTCGATCCAGCCTATGCGGAGGAAAGCCCCGGCGCGATCCTGATCGGCCATGCCATCACGGAAGCCGCCAACGAAGGCGCGCGCGAGTTCGATTTTCTGCGCGGCCGTGAAGGATACAAATATGGCTGGGGCGCGAACGACCGCTGGACAGCGCGAAAGGTGTGGACGCGGAGCGCGCCGCCGTGACCCTCGCGAGGCAAACCGGCGCGATCGCCATGCGCCTGCTGGAGGATTACATGGCGGACGGCCTTTCCGTCGACAACGCGCTGGCCGGACTGGCCGTCTGTGTCGACAAGACGACCAGCGCGGCGCAACTGGCGGATGTCGCCCTGGACATGCGCACGAGCCATGTGCCCCGGCGAAGCTGGCTGGAAGGCATCGCCACGATGCTGCGTGACAAGGCCGACGCCTTTGACGCCGTCCGCAGGGTCGCTGCCTGCGTGTCGCATGACCCTGCCAAAGGCGAAACGGCGGCTATGACCGTCGAGCGGCTGGCGGGCGGATTCGATCGGGCGGCCGCCATATCTCCGGCCGCCAGCGTGCAGCTGTCATCGCTGGGCGACGAGGACAGGCTCTCGGCCACAACCGGCGAGATTGCCTTGTGGCTGGAACGGCAAGGCATGCTCGGCACCCACAAACGCATCTTGGACATCGGCTGCGGCATCGGGCGCCTCGAACATGCGCTTGGCGCCATGGCGGGACGTATCGTCGGCATCGATATCTCGCCCCGGATGATCGCCATCGCGCGCCGGCGATGCGCCGGCGTCGACAATGTGGAATTCCGCCTGACCTCGGGCCTTGATCTCGGTGACTTTGCCGATCAAAGCTTCGACGGCGTGCTGGCTCTCGACAGTTTTCCGTACCTGGTGCTTGCCGGTGTTGCCGAGCGGCATTTCGGCGATATCGCGCGCGTGCTGCGGCCAGGAGGAATGGCGGCAATCCTCAACTATTCCTATCGGGCGTCGCCGGACATTGATTCCCGCGATATCAACCGTCTTGCCCACGCGTTTGGCATGGACGTCTTGGTCGATGGCGAAATGCCTTTCGGCAGTTGGGACGGCACGGTCTTCCTTATCCGCGTTGGCGGCGGAACATAACGCGCGGGCGGCAGTTCGGTCGCCGAACAGGTTCACGCGGGCAGCCCAGGAGATGAACAATGGCAACCGGCGGTAAGAAGCATATGGGCCGCGGCAGCCAGGGCAAGGGCTCCGGAACCGGAGCGAAGACGACGCTCGCAAAGGACATGGTCGGCGAAAACGAGGTTCTGTCCAACCGCGACAAGAAGCAGCATACGGAGCAACGCGGCCTCGACGGCAACCGGATCAAATCCGATCAGTACCAGGACCACGCGGCGAACCGTCTGCCTAAGGAATGAGTGCATGCTCGCGGATCCCCTTTTACCCCGAAATCCGAAGACTGCGATCCCGAAATCCCACAGCTTGCGTCGAGCGCCTTGCAAAGGCTGGTCGGCTATGCCTCAGTGAGATCTGAAGGGGCCTCTATTGTTAAGAGAATGCGATGTCTCGCCGGAGCCAGCGCGATCTTTGCGCCCAGGCAATCCAGAGCCTGGACCAGGAGATCGCGTCCCTGTTGACCGCCATCGAGCGGGAGAAGGTCCCTGACCGGCTGACCAGGCTTGCACTCGAACTGCAGAACGCACTCATCGAAAAGCGCAAAGGCGATATGACGGCTGAGCGCGGTTGAGGACGTCGCGGCAAGGATGCCGCATTCCTCCGAGACCGGGCCGAAGGGCATTGGCAGTGCCTGCCGTCGCCGTGCCAGCATGACCGGTGGAACATTAACATAAGTGAATCGTTGTAGCCGGTTAGGAGTCATCCCGATGGCGCAGGATGGCAGAACTCCGGAAGTGGACGAACTCGTTCGGCGGCTGGTCGCAACGACGGGCATCACCGAAACGCAGGCGCTTGAACTCGTTTCCCTGCTCGGTGTGAATTGGGCCTCGTTGATGAGAGAGGCGAAAGTCCTGAAAGCCGCTCAGCGCCGGTAGGCTGGCCTTAGCGTCTTGCGCCTTCAGTATCCCAATGGTCGTCCGAAAATTGACGTCGTCGCTCGATCAGCGCCTGCGGCGAGCTTTCCCCGAGGAACTCCAGAACACCGGCACGGGCACGATTGAGACGGCTTTTGACGGTGCCGACAGCGCAACCGCATATCTCAGCGGTTTCTTCGTAGCTTACGCCCAGCACGCCGATCAGCACCAGAACCTCACGCTGATGAGACGGCAGTTTCTGGATGGCTCGATGCACTTCCTTGCTTTGAACGGACCAATCCTGCGACGGCTCCGAGATCGGCCGGCTGGAGGCACAGTCAAGCAGCCCGGGCGCCTCCCTGGCCGCTGCCTTGACACGCGTGTAATGCGTGTTGCGCATGATCGTGAAGAGCCAGGACTTCAGCCGCGTGCCCGGCTCGAACTTGTCCAGGTTGGCAAGCCCTTTGGTCAGTGTCTCCTGCACGAGATCGTCGGCATCGTCGGGCACCCGACAGAACGTTCGCGCAAAAGCCCGCAAGGCAGGAATAAGATCGACGACGGAGACCTCACCGGCGTCAGGGTTCGACAAATTATGCTCTCTGGGTGACAATTTTCCGGGCCCAGCAAACAGGAGTGGATGAGATACAGACTAGGGAAAATGCCTGAGGAAAAGGAACGTTCCTGTTTTCCGTCGCTCGGCCGAAACTTTTGGCCAAAGGGCTCCATCATGGGAGCGGCAACATTCAGTGTGTCGCTTCGATCCTCGGTTCCTCGATATACCAAGGCATGGAAATGATCGCGATGTCCGATCCGCCGAACTCAAGCAGTTTGGCGTGCAGCCGGCGAGCGCGATGGGTATGCAGGATATACTGCCACCAATTGGGCGGCACCACCTCCGGGAGCAGCACCGCAATGGTGCGGCCACCGAACTCGCCTCGCAGCGCCCCGATCTCCTTCAGCAACGGCTCGTACATCAGCCGGTAGTCGGCATTGAGAAGAACCAGGCGGGGCGGGCGCAGACCAGCCGCCTTCGCCGGCGCTTCCACATCATTCGACCACCTCCCACGAATTGCACGCTCTTCGTCGCTCTCTTCACCCGACAGGCGCGCCACATGGACGGCAATGACATCTTTCGACAACTGAAAGGCAAAGCTGAGCGCCTTGTCCGCCATCCTGTTCCACTGCTGGGTCACGACGAGAACCACAGGCGGTTGAGTGTTGCCGAGATTGAGCTCTCCGGGCTCGCGCAAACCGGCCTCGAGGTGGTCGTAATAGCGCCGCACCAGCCGCAGGAGGACGATCACCAGAGGAATGACGATCACCGTTATCCAGGCCCCTTCCCTGAATTTGGCGATGACGATCACGACGAGCGCCAGGGCGGTGATGGCGCCGCCGAGCGCATTGACCGCCAGATGCATACGATGGCCTGCGTGCTCCGGGCCCTTTTCCGTGCGCAGCGCCCTCACCCAATGCAGCACCATGCCGGTCTGCGACAGCGTGAAGGTCAGAAAGGCGCCGATGGCGAAGAGCGGGATCAAATGGTCGGTGATGCCGCCAAACACCACCAGCAGCAGCCCCGTGGTGAAGCCGAGGTAGAGTATGCCGACAGAGAAAACCAGCCGGCGGCCGACCATTGCGAAGGGCCTGGGAAGATACCCGTCTTCAGCCACCATGCGGCAAAGGCGGGGAAAATCGACGAAGCTGGTGTTGGCTGAAAGCGCGAGCACGCACAGCAGGCTGCCGATGGCGACGTAATAGAAGATACCGTCGCCGACCACGGCATGCGCAAGCTGCGAAAGAACGCTCTGATAGCCGACCTTCTCCTGGTCCATCGCGCCGATGCGATAGCGTGCCGACAGGAAGGCGATGCCGCCGAGCAGGAGCCCCAGGATCAGGCAAATCGCCGCTAATGTGCGGCGGCCGTGGCTGACGGGCGGATCCTTGAAGGCGGTCATGCTGTTGCTGACCGCCTCGACGCCGGTCATCGCCGTGCAGCCGCTGGCGAAGGCGTGCATCAAGAGCAGCAGGCTCACGCTCGCGGTCGGCTGCGGCAGCGGCGGCGGCGGAATTGCCGGCGACGGCTGACCGCCCGATACGCCCGCTTTCCAGACGCCGACCGCAAGGATCACCAGAAAGCTCGCCACGAAGAGATATGTGGGCAAGGCAAATAGCCGGCCGGCATCGAGCGTGCCGCGCAGGTTGACGACGGTCACCAGGAGCAGGATGCCGAGGCAAAGCGAAAGCGTGTAGGCGTGCAGCGAGGGCAGCGCGGAAACCAGCGCGCCGACGCCTGCCGAGATGCCGACGGCGACGTTGAGCACATAGTCGACCATCAACGCAGAGGCGGCGAGCAGGCTGGCATTGAGGCCAAGGTTTTCGCGCGAAACGATGTAGGCGCCGCCATTGCTGGGCTAGGCCGCAATGGTCTGGCGGTAGGAAAGATAAAGGACGGCAAGCAGGCCGACTATGGCGCCCATGATCGGGCCGATATAGCCCAGACCGGCCGCGCCGAGCGGGATCAGGATCGTGAGTGCCGCTTCCGGACCGTAGGCCGAAGAACCCAGCCCATCGAGACCCATGGCCGGCACACCTTCGAAAACGCCGATCTTGCGCTGCGACTGCTCCTGATTGGCCAGCCGGCGGCCGAGAATCCATCCAAGTATCGACATGCCGCGATCCCGAGAAACGTCTCCCGAAGAGCGCGGAGAGAAGAATGTTCCTCGACAATGGCTTACGATCTGAGGCGCGGCTGGAGGCGCAGTTCGGCGGAGCAAGCCGGCACCGGTTCGCCACCAGGACTTTCTCGCGACCGCAGTCCAAATGGACTTAATGCAAAACGATTCGTGAATCGAAGCGATCCACAGAATCTGATGAGCGGGATCGCTCAACCGCCCGGGCCCAATCTAGAGGCCCCCCAAATCTGGAGGATATTGGACGGATATGGCCCGATAAGCGATCCGAAGCTGTCAGCCGTCTTGAGGCAAATCGGACGGCGCCAGCGGATTCATGCGTTCGAGCGTCCGGTCCTTCAAGGCGAACTGATGCCAGATCGCGATCAGAGCATGCAGGCTCGCCAGCCACAGAATCAGCGTTCCGCCGGTTTCGTGCAGATCGGCAATCTCGCCTGGCGCGCCTTGCACAGATGCCGCCAGGCTCGGCAGGCTGATGCCAAGGAAGGAGACCGGAACGCCCAACCTGGAGGCCGCATACCAGCCGGTCAATGGCAGCGCGACAAGGAGAAGGTAAAGGACGGCGTGCCCTGCACGCGCCGCGAGATCGAGCCAGCGTCTTTGAGGGTCTTCGACGCGCGGCGCGGCGCCGGCCCATCGGGCAAGCAGACGAGGAACCACCAGCAGCAGCACGGCGAGCCCCACTGTGAAATGAACGTAGGAGGGATCGGTCCGCGCGTCAGGACCGCTCACGGCCGTGAACCACGCGACGATCACGAGCACTGCCGTCACCCAATGAATTGCGATCGTGATCTGCGAGTAACGATGCATGATGTTGCCTTCGACTTCCTTTCGCGCCCATGATCGCAAGAGCGCTTACATGTTGCCGGTACCGGGGCTGCGGCGCCGCTCTCAAAGTAGCTCTGGCGGAAGGCTTGTGGATTCAATCTGGCCTTTCGGTGAATGCGCCTTCAACGCGCCATAAGAACCGGCAACCCCGGGTCCTCGATCATGGACTTGGTCACGCCTCCGAATATCCGCTCGCGCAGCCGGGAATGGCCGTAAGCCCCCATGACCACGAGCTCGGCGCCCGTGTCGGTCGCATGCTGGCGAAGAACGTCGGCGACAGAGTGGCCCGAACTCGGCAGGCGATCCACCGCGACCTTCGCGCCATGCCGGGAGAGATAGGCCGCCACATCCGCTCCCGGCTCCGCGCCATGATGCCGTTCGTCTTCGATCGGGTCGATCATGGCGATGCGGACCTCGTCGGCGGACGACAGGATATCGAGCGCCTCCCGCACGGCGCGCGAGGCTTCCAGGCTGGCATCCCAGGCGACAAGGACGCGTTTCGGTTTCAATGTCGCGCGCGCTCCCTGAGGGACCAGCAGGATAGGCTTCCCGGACGAGAACAGGCTGCCCGCAAGGACCTTATCCTTGAGCAAGCCGCTTGCGAGCATCTCCGGTCCGACGATGGTCAGGTCGGCATAGCGGGCCCGCCGACCGATGATCTCATCCGCCCAGGACTGCTCCGGGTATTCGTTGCCGAGGTCGGCCGATACGGGGCCTTCCGACAGCATCCTGGATACCGCCGAGCTGCGCTTCTCCATGGTTTCCATTTCGGCTTCGCGCTCCGCGAGCCAGGCCGGCGAGACCACCGCTGCGTATTCTCCGCCAGACGGAGGCGCCGCAATGACCACGACGAGCACGGAAAGATGCGCGTCGATTTCCTCGCACAGACCGACGGCGAGCCTCAGATCACCGTCTCCATGATCAGGCCCTGTAATCGTGAGCAAAGTCTTGAATGGCATGGGGCCGCTCCTTGTTCGAGAACACGGAATGCAGCCTTAGCGAGCCGGTTGGGATCCTTCCTTGCGCTGAATCAAATCGCCACCTCGCAAGATTGATCCCGGTCAACGTGCGTGCGCGTCGCATGGCTTAGCCTGACACCGATGGCTGGAGGCAGATCAATGAGAATCCGGACGACGATTGGTCTTTTCGCGCTGACGCTGAGCGCCGCGGCGGCGCAGCAGATGAGCAATGGACAGCAGGAATATCTGAATTCCTGCGCCGTCTGCCACGGCGTGGACGGCAAGGGCGACGGGCCAATGGCCGATGAACTGCGCAAGCGCCCTGCCGATCTGACGACGCTGACGAAGCGCAATGGCGGGGAATTTCCCTACTGGCGGGTCTATGCCACGATCGACGGTCGCGGTCTCGTCCCGGCGCATGGCGAGCGCGACATGCCGGTGTGGGGCAACCAGTTCCTGCCTGACGACGTGAAGCGTTACGGTCCCTACGGCGGAGAGGCCGTGACCACGGAACGCATCCATAACCTCGCCGGTTACGTCCAGACGCTCCAGCGTTAGCGAATCCCGCGAGACTTCGGCCGGCCGGGCCAAATGAGGATGCAATCAAAGGCCAAGGACATACCCCAATGATCACCGAGAACCAGGATGTCGTGGTCGAGATGCTGAAGAACCCTGCCAGCTATGGCGAGGTTGGTCCGGTCGAGACGATCGAAACGCACATTTCCCGGATCTTCCTCGTCGGCCGGCGCGCATTCAAGATGAAGCGGGCGGTCAAGCTGCCCTATGTCGACTTTTCGACGCCGGCGTTGCGGCTCGCCGCGTGCGAGAGGGAAGTGGAGCTGAACTCCATAACAGCGCCCGGCCTCTATCTCGATGTCCACCGCGTCACGCGCGCGGGCGACCGGCTTACCCTGGACGAGCCGGGAGAACTGGTCGACGCCGTCATCGAGATGGTCCGCTTCGACCAGTCCAAGCTCCTGGATCGCATGGCCGCGGCAGGGGAACTGACACCCGCGCTGATGACAGGCGTGGCCCGCATGATCGCGCACTATCACCGCGGCGCCGAAGTGATCCATGCCGGCAGCGGGTCGGCGAATATCGGCGGCGTCCTCGAAATCAATTCGGCCGGATTTGCGACAAGCCATGTGTTCGACCGAAAAGAGATCGAAACGCTCAACGCGGCGTTTCGCGACGCCCTTTCCCGCCATGCCAGCCTGCTCGACCGTCGCGAGGCGGCAGGTCGGGTCCGCCGCTGCCATGGCGACCTGCATCTGCGCAACATCTGCGTCTTCGATGGCGAGCCTCGCCTGTTCGACTGCATCGAGTTCAACGATCAGATCGCCACCGTCGATGTCCTCTACGATCTCGCATTCCTGCTGATGGATCTGTGGCATCGCGGTTTTCCGCAATTCGCCAATCTGGTGATGAATCGCTATCTCGACGATGCCGACGACGAGGACGGCTTCGTTCTCCTGCCTTTCCTCATGGCGGTGCGGGCGGCGGTGCGCGCGCACGTGACCGCGACGCAGGTCGAGGAAGCCAGCCAGGATTCGACAAAGCTGATTGCCGAAGCGCGATCCTATTTCCAACTCGCGCAAATCCTGCTTGCCGAAACGCCGCCTCGGCTCGTCGCAATCGGCGGCTTGAGCGGCTCAGGCAAGACGACGGTCGCCGAGGCGCTCGCCGCTCAGATCGGCGCGCCGCCCGGCGCCCGGATCGTCGAGAGCGACCGCATCCGCAAGGCCATGCATGGCGTGGCGGCCGAAACGAGGCTGCCGGCCAAGGCCTACCGGCCCGGCGTATCGGAACGCGTCTACCGCCAGATAGCCTGGCTCGCGGAGCTTATCCTTGCCGAAGGCGGCTGCGTCGTCGCCGACGCGGTCTTCGATAGGCCGGAGGATCGCGACAGGATCGAGCGCGCAGCGACCGGCACAAACGTCCCGTTTGCGGGATTTTGGCTGGCGGCGGATCCGTCGGTGCTTTGGCGCCGGGTCAGCGAGCGCAAGGGCAGCCCCTCCGATGCCACGATCGACATCCTTTCGCGGCAATTGCAGCGCGATGCCGGTCCGATGACCTGGGGCAAGATCGAGGCCGACCGCAAAGTGGCCGAAATCACGGCCGAGATGGTGGCCTCGGTCGAGGGCGCGGTTTCATCCGCGGCTGGCTTCAGGAAGACCGGATCATAAAGCTGTCACCCGCGTGGAGCAATTCGAGGAAAAGTGTGCGCGGTTTTCCGTCAGGAATTGCGTCAAAACAAGGAGATAGAGCGTTTCGCCGTTTCCGTAAAACGGTGAAACGCTCTAGCGGACTTCCAGCGTCGCCACCGACAGGCCGGGCTCGCTCGGGTGATGGGCGACCGAGAAGCCGAACTCCCGGCACATTGTGAGCATCTTGCTGTTTTCGTTGAGGATCGTGCCCTCGATGCGGCCTATGCGTTCGGCCTTCGCATAGTCGATAACCTGTTTCAGCAGATCCCATCCCAGGCCATGGCCCTGCAGGTCCGACCGCACGAGCAGCGCATATTCACCGCTCCTGTGATCGGGATCGCAGGAAAGCCGGCCGATTCCCGCCAGTGCTCCCGTGTCCTTCTCAAGCGCGACGAAGGCGATGTCGCGGTCATAGTCGAGCTGTGTGAGCCGCTTCAGCATCTGGTCCGGGAAGTTCTTCCGCAGCGACAGGAAGCGCAGCCTGAGGTCGTCGGGAGAAATCTTCGCAAGGAACGCGGGATAAAGCGTCACGTCCGCCGGTATGATCGGCCGGATGTGAAAGATCATGCCGTCCGACTGGAAATCACGGCTCCATCCCGACGGATAGGGTCTTATGGCAAGCGCCGGGTTCGGCGCCGGCTCATCCACCCGTCGCGGGTCGATCTCGATACGGGCATCCAGCGCAACCACGCCCTCGGCATCGGCCAGCAGCGGGTTGATGTCGAGGGAGACCAGGCAGGGGAAGTCGACGATCATTTGCGACAGGCCGTTCAGCGCGGCGATGATCGCGCCTCGGTTGGCCGGCTTGCGATCGCGATAGCCGGCAAGCAGGCGGCCTATCCTGGTCGCATCGATCGCATCTCCGGCCAGCACGTCGTCAAGCGGCGGCAGAGCGATCGCGGTATCGTTCACGACTTCGACCGCCGTGCCGCCGGCGCCGAACAGAATGACCGGGCCGAACATCGGGTCCAGGTTCATGCCCAGGATGAGCTCCTGAGCATGCTTGCGCGCGACCATGGCTTGCACCGTGTAGCCGTCCGCCTTCACCTGCGGCGACCGCGCGAGCAGGCGCGTCTCGATCGACCGGGCGGCCTCCGAGGCCTTCTCCGCGGTCGCGATGTCGAGGACCACGCCGCCGACATCCGATTTGTGCGAGACCACCTTCGACAGCAATTTGACGACCACTGCTTCAGAGCTTTTGAGAAGCTCGCCGGCGGCCTGCGCCACTGCCGCGACGGATCCGGCGACGATGGTTCGCGGCACGGGAATTTCGTAGGCTTCTATCGCCGCTTTTGCTTCCGGCTCCGTCAGCATGCGCCGCCCTTCGGCGGCCACCTTCCGGAAGATGGCGTGCGCCGATGCCTTGCCATCGGCCTGGTTGCCATCCCGGCTCGGGGGAGTCCGCAGCAGCGCCCGCTGGGCGCGCGACCATTCGCCGAGATAGGACGCCGCGATCGCCGCGTCCTCCGGCGTCTCGAAGCTCGCAATGCCGGCTTCCGTCAGGACGCGCCGGCCCTCGCGCGCGGTATGCTCGCCGAGCCAGCACGCGAGAAGCGGCTTTCCGCCGATCTCGCCGTCGTCGCCAAGCTCGGCGACCTTCCTGGCCGCGTCCGGTGAGGAACCAAGCCCGGTGGGGCAATTCATGACCAGGATAACGTCCGTTCCTGGATCCGCCGCCAGGGCTTCGAGCGCCGCCCCATAGCGCTCCGGCGCGGCGTCACCAACGATGTCGATCGGGTTCGCATGCGACCAGGTTGACGGCAGCGCACGGTCGAGCCGCTCGATCGTCGAGGGCGCAAGTTCGGCCAGCTCGCCCCCACGGTCGACGATCTTGTCGACGGCAAGCACGCCGGCCCCGCCGCCATTGGTGACGATGCCGACCCGTGCCCGCTCGAGGGGAGCGTGACGGGCGACAGTCTCGGCGGCATCGAGCAGTTCGGCCAGATCATCCACACGCAGCACGCCTGCCCTGCGCAAGGCGGCGTCGACCACCCTGTCGGCGCCCGAAAGCGCGCCGGTGTGCGTCGCGGCCGCCCTGGCCGCCTGCTCGTGCCGCCCTGGTTTGATCGCGATAACCGGCTTGAGGCGCGCCGCCGCCCGCGCGGCCGACATGAACTTGCGCGGATTGGGTATGGATTCGAGATACATCACGATGGCGCGCGTGTGGAAATCGCCCGCCAGCATGTCGAGGCAGTCGCCGACATCGACGTCCGCCATGTCGCCGAGAGAGATGATCCGAGAAAAGCCGACATTGTTCTCGGCCGCCCAGTCGATCAGCGACGTGGCGATGGCGCCGGACTGCGAGATCAGCGCAATGTTCCCGGGCCGCGCAGCCATATGGGCGAAACCGGCGTTGAGCTTCGCCGGGGGAACCATCAGCCCGACAGTGTTCGGGCCAATGATGCGCATGAGCGAGGGCTTGGCCGCATCGAGCATCGCCTGGCGCAGACCATTGGCGTGATTGAGCCCCGCGGTGATGACGACGGCAGCTCGCGTCCCCTTCTCGCCCAGTTCCCGCACGATATCGGGCACAGTCTCGGGAGGGGTCACGATCACGGCCAGATCGGGAACCCCCGGCAGATCGGCGACCCTGCCGTAGCAGCGGTGGCCGGCCACCTGCGCATGTTTGGGATTGACCGGCCAGATCTCTCCCTCGAAGCCGCCGCCGACGATGTTGTCGAACACAACGCGCCCGACCGAGCCAACGCGCTCGGTCGCGCCGACGACAACGACGGATTTCGGTGAGACCGCGTATTCAAGATTTCGGATTGTCATCCTGGAGAACTCCTTGTCGCCACATTCACAGAAGGCGGCTGGCATTCATTGCGCTGGATCAAAGCGTCATCCGACCCCCCCGGCTAGCTACTGCCCTCAAGCTGTCCCTGCTGGCGAAGAACGCCATAAAGGAGGATCCGATGAGCTATTACTTCAGCAAAAGCCTGGACATGCCGTTCACCGCGGCGATCGAACACGTCACCCAAAAGCTTGCCGACAAGGGCTTCGGCGTCCTGACGAGGATCGATGTCCAGCACACGATGAAGGTCAAGCTGGGCGTCGACTTCAAGCCATACATGATCCTCGGCGCCTGCAATCCGCATTTCGCATGGCGCGCGCTGCAGGCCGAGGACAAGATCGGCGCAATGCTTCCCTGCAACGTGATCGTGACCGAGACCGCCCCCGGCAAAACCGAGGTAGCGGCGATCGATCCGATGGTCGCGATGGGAGCGATCGACAACCCGCAACTTGCCGCGACGGCAAAGGATGTCCGGCTGTTGCTGCGGGAGATGATCGGCGAGCTTTGACGGCCGTCATGAACGAATCCCTGCTGCGGCGCGCGCTGCTGCTCATAGCCGTTCTCGGCCTGGCGCTCGGACTGGGCGTCTGGCGAAACGGTATCGACATCGCCTCGCCCGATGTGATCTGGACAGCGGCAACGCTGCCCGTCGTGGCGGCGCTTGCCATCTCGATCCTGCGGGATTTCTGGATCGGCCGGGTCGGCGTCGATGCGATCGCGCTGGTTTCGATGTCGGCGGCGCTGCTGCTTGGGCAGGCTTTGGCGGCGGTGGTCGTCGCCATCATGTACGCCGGCGGCACCGTGCTCGAAGATCTGGCGCGCGGCCGGGCCGAGCGGAATCTCAGGGCTCTGACCGACAGGGCGCCGCGTGTGGCGCACCGGAAATCCGCACATGGCACCGAAACTGTCGCGATCGACCAGGTGGCGGTCGGCGACGAGCTTCTGGTGCGCGCCGGCGAATTGCTGCCCGTGGACGGCGTCCTGATCGACGCCTCGGCCCAGGTCGATGAGTCGACGGTCACCGGAGAGCCCCTGCCGGAGCGGCGCGGCGCCGGCGACGCATTGCGCAGCGGCACCGTCAATGTCGGCGAGGTCTTTGTCATGCGGGCCTCGGCTATCGCTGACAAAAGCACCTACGCCGCGATCGTGCGCATGGTCGCCGCCGCGCAAACCGCCAAGGCGCCGTTCATACGCATTGCCGACCGTTTTGCCCTGCTCTTGCTTCCGGCCACGCTGCTGATCGCCGCCATCGCCTGGTATCTTTCCGGTGATCCGATCCGCGCTCTCGCCGTCCTGGTGGTCGCGACGCCCTGCCCGCTGATCCTCGCGGCGCCCGTCGCATTCATCGGCGGCGTGTCGCGCGCCGCCCGCGCCGGCATCCTCATGAAGGGCAGCGCGGCGCTGGAGGCGCTTGCCCAGATACGCACCGCGATCTTCGACAAGACGGGGACCCTGACGCTCGGCGGCGCCGAGCTGATCGAGATCGACGTCGCTCCAGGCCAGGGAACCGATGAACCGCTGCGGCTGCTCGCCTCGCTTGAACAGGCTTCGCACCACGTTCTTGCGGATTCGATTGTCCGCATTGCCCGCCATGGGAACCTTTTGCTTTCCCAACCCTGTGATGTCCGCGAGCATCGGGGAGAAGGCCTTGAAGGTCAGGTGGATGGGATGTCGGTCGTGGTCGGGTCGAGGCCGCTTGTTCTTGGAAACGGGCCATTGCCCAGCTGGGCGGAGAGCGGAGAGAGCCGGTATCGCGACACGCAGGTGCTCAGGGTGTTTCTGGCCATCGATGGCCGGCTTGCCGCTGTTTTCACATTCGGAGACGCCATACGCGAGGATGCGCCCGGCACTGTCGAGGCTTTGCGTTCGGCAGGGGTCACCCGGATAGTCATGCTGACTGGCGATGACGGCGCAGCGGCCGAAAAGGTCTCCGCTTCCCTCGATCTCGATGCGGTCTTCGCCAACGCCACGCCGGCCGACAAGGTTGGAACAGTGGAGGCCGAAAAGGCTGCGGCGCCGACGATGATGATTGGCGACGGCATCAACGATGCGCCTGCCCTTGCCGCGGCGACCGTGGGCATTGCCATGGGAGCCCGCGGCGGGACAGCTTCGTCGGAGGCGGCGGACGTGGTCGTGCTGACGGACAGGCTGGAGCCTGTCGCGTGCGCATTGCGTATCGCCAGGCGCACGCGCGGGATCGCCCTCCAGAGCATCGTCGTCGGGCTGGGGCTCTCGGGCGCGGCGATGATCGCGGCCGCAATGGGGCATATAACGCCGGTGGCGGGAGCACTGCTGCAAGAGGGCATAGACGTCGCCGTCATCGTCAATGCGCTGCGGGCCCTTGGCGACGGGCGTCTCGAACACGGTCGAAATGGGAGAAGGTCATGACGCAGGAGAATCTGGTGGTTTGCACCAAATGCGGCGTGGTCAACCGCCTGCCGCCGAACCGAAACAGCGCCGAAGCGCAATGCGGAAAATGCGGCGACCGGCTGTTTTCCGGGGTCCCGCAGGACATCGACAAGGCGAACTTCGACCGTCAGATCGGCCGCAGCAGCCTGCCCGTCCTCGTCGACGTCTGGGCTCCCTGGTGCGCTCCCTGCAAGATGATGGCGCCGGCCTATGAGGCCGCCGCCAAGACGCTGGAGCCTCACATTCGGCTGGTCAAGCTGAACTCCGACAAGGAGCAGGCCATCGCGGCGAGGCTGGGCATTCGTGGCATTCCAACAATGATCCTGTTTCACCGCCAGCGTGAAATGGCGCGCGTATCGGGCGCGATGAACGCCGGCCAGATCGTCAACTGGGTTCGCGGCCACCTGCCGACAGGTACCGGTTGAGCCCGCGGCAAGCCGAAGCCCGTTTGACTCTGATCAAGGTGACCCCCGGCCGCCGCGATAGGAATGGCCCCGAAGGAGTTTGCCATGACCAGCTTGCACGACCTCACCCCGAAATTCAGGAACATCCGCCTGCTTCTGGCTCGCGAGAAGGGTCATCCCGAAGGAGAGCGCGAAGAGGGCTACGATGTGCTGGCGCCGCTCACCAACGAGGGACGGCTGGATGCTGAGGAATGGAAATCGCACAAGGCCTTCTGCCGCGTCCGCCGCTTCCGCACAGGCGAGGACGATCTTGTCGGCCGCCTGCGGCGCAAGCCGGGCGGCCAATGGTATTTCGACTACGCCGAAGGCGATCGTGACGACGAGGTCGGCTTTCATCTCGGCGAGGAGCGCTTCGTCACCGGCGAGTACGTCTCGATCAAGCGCAACGGGGCCATGCACACCTACCAGGTGGCCCGCGTCGAGCAGCCATAGCCCCCAGGTGACCGGAGGGGGCCATGCCGCGCCGCATCCTCGTTCTCGTCGGCCATCCCGATCCGTCTCCTGACCGGCTCTGCCGGGCATTGGCCGCGGCATATGCTGAAGCGGCGGAGAAGGCAGGCCATAGCGTGCGCAAAATCGACCTGGCTCTGCTGGACTTTCCGATGCTGCGGACAATGCAGGAGTTCGAGCACGGGACCATCCCCGATGGCCTCAAGGAAGCGGCGGAGGCGGTCGTCTGGGCGGAGCATTTCGTCTTTGTCTTCCCGCTCTGGCTGGGCACCGTGCCGGCGCTGCTGAAAGCCTTCCTCGAGCAGGTGATGCGGCCAGGCACCGCGTTCTCCTATCCGGCCAAAGGCGAAGGTCTGGCCAAGTCCTTGCTGCGTGGCCGCTCCGCCCGCCTCGTGGTGACGATGGGAATGCCGGCGGCCGTCTACCGGATATGGTTCTTCAGCCACGGGATCGCCGGGATGCGGCGCGGCATCCTCAATTTTGTCGGCATCAGGCCGGTCCGAGAAACGTTATTCGGCATGGTCGCGAGCGCCAGCGACGCGAGGCGGGCAAAGTGGCTAAGGCAGATGCGGCGGCTGGGCGAACGTGCGGTTTAGGACCGTCACGGTTTAAGGACGGCGGCGCCACTCAGCCGGCCCATGCGCAAATCCTCCAGCGCCTGGTTCGCCCGCTCCAGCGGATAGACTTTGGTGTGAGTGCGCACCCGGGCCTGCTTCGCGATCGGGAAGAATTCCTCCGCGTCCCGACGGGTCAGGTTGGCGACCGAAACCAATTCTCTTTCTTCCCACAGAATCCTGTAGGGCATCGATGGAATGTCGCTCATATGGATGCCGCCGCAGACCACCCGGCCACCCTTGCGGACAGTCCGCAACGCCGCCGGCACCAGTTCGCCGACCGGTGCGAAAATGATCGCGGCGTCAAGCCCGGCCGGGGGCAATTCGTCGGAGGCGCCTGCCCAGGCAACGCCCAATGAGCGCGCGAATTCCTGTGCCTGGATGTCGCCAGGCCGCGTGAAGGCAAAGATCTCACGTCCCTGCCAGATCGCGACCTGCGTGATGATATGCGCGGCGGCGCCGAAGCCAAAGATGCCCAGCCGGCGGCCATCGCCGGCCTTCTTGAGGCAGCGCCAGCCGATCAGTCCAGCGCACAGGAGCGGCGCCAGCGACACCGGATCCGAGGCAGCATCGAGCTCGAAGGCGAAATGCTCATCGGCAATGACATGACTGGCGAAGCCGCCGTCGCGCGTGTAGCCGGTGAAGAGCGGCCGGTCGCAGAGGTTTTCGGCGCCGGCGTTGCAATAGGGACAATGTCCGCAAGTGTGCCCCAGCCATGGAACGCCTACCCTCTGCCCAAGCCGGGATCGTGACACGCCTTCACCGACAAGATCGACGATGCCGACGATTTCGTGACCCGGCACGAGCGGCAGCTTTGGCCATGGCAAGTCACCGTCCACGACGTGCAGGTCGGTGCGGCATACCGCGCATGCCTCCACCTTGAGCCTGATCTCGCCCGCCCCCGGCAAAGGATCCGGGCGGTCGACGACATTCAGAAGCGTACCGGGCTTTTCCAGTACCATTGCCTTCATCACGCTTCCCCGTTTCTCGGAAGACAGACTGGAACGGACCGGCTTTCCCTCGGCAAGATGAACGAAACCGCGCTTTTCCGGCATCGTTTCCTATCGCGAGCGCCTTATCCTCTCCGGATACGGCCGGGCATGACCACGTCTTGCTGGGACATGCTTCCTGGCACGGAGCATTTCGAAGTAAAGGCCTGCGGCGGCAAGATATGCAAGCCCGAGTATGCCGGTTCAGATTTCAATCATATCGGAGGTCATGGTTGGCTCCCTTGGCTGGCTCCGACCAAATAATGCCGGGTCAAGTCATGCCGGCCTTGATCGTGGTCAATCGACGCGCACGGCCCCAATTCGCGCACGACGCACGGGCAAGGCGGCCTGCTCGACTCTCGGGTCGCACTAAGTAGTTTCCCGTAGGGACATAACCGAATTTCGGCATGGCCTGATTTGGGCGATTGCTGTTGTCACAAATTCACCGGGACCAAAGCCATGTACGCTCAAGCCTCCGCCAAGATTGCACTGCCGTCCTATCTTCCCAATCAGAGCCCCGCGCCCGTCTTCGAAGGGCAGGCCACGCCGGTCAGCTTCTTCACGGCGGGCGCCGAAATCTATGCCCAGGGCGAAAAGGCCGGCGCCCTCTATCAGGTCGAATTCGGCGCGGTTCGCATCTACCGCCTGCTCGCCGACGGTCGCAGGCAGATCAGCGCGTTCCATCTGGCGGGAGAAACCTTCGGTTTCGAGGCCGACGCCATCCACCACTTCTTCGCCGAGGCGATCAACGCGACCGGTGTCAGGGTATTCCGCGCTCCGTCAGGCACGGACATGTCGCGTCAGCTCCTGCCTCTGGCCCTCAAAGGCCTGACCCGGGCGCAGGAACATCTCCTGGTGCTCGGCCGCCAGAACGCCATCGAGCGCGTCGCCGCGTTCCTCGTCGAGATGTCGGAGCGTCAGGGCGGACTGCGGCAGGTGGAACTGCCTATGTCGCGCAACGACATCGGCGACTATCTCGGCCTCACCATAGAAACCGTGTCGCGGGTCTTCACCCGGCTGAAAGAGAAGGGCGTGATCCGCCTGCTCAGCCTGCGCAGCATTGAAATTCTGAAACGCGACACGTTGCTGGCAATGGGTGAATGAGGCCAATGCGCGCCCGCGCATCAATCCTGAAAAGGGGCTGAAAATGAAAACAATGCTTACGACCCACACCGGATTTCGCTTCGAGGTGCGCCGCGCGCGTCCCGAAGATGAGCCGATTGTCGCCGAGTTCTTCACCCATGTGACACCGGAGGATCTGCGCTTCCGCTTCCTCGGGGCGGTGAAGGAGGTTTCGCATGAGCGGCTGGTGGCGATGACCCGCTCCGACGATCCGCACGTCCATAATTTTCTTGCCTTCTCGACCGATGGGATGCTGATTGCGGTAGCGACCCTCGCCGCCGACCCAGCCGACCGCCGTGGCGAAGTCGCCATATGCATCCGCGAGGATCGCAAGCATCTCGGCGTCAGCTGGGAATTGCTCGGCTATATCGCGCGTTACGCCGACGATCACGGCATAGAGACCATCGAGTCGATCGAGAGCCGCGAAAACCGCGCTGCGATCGAACTCGAGCGCGAGATGGGCTTCATCGTCACGACGGATCCCGACGACCCGACGCTCGTTCTGGTCCAGCGGAAGCTCGGTGCCGCGTTGCCGGGCTAAACGCGGTTACATTGCATGATGATATCGCCCGGAAGCGCCGCGCGTTCCCGGGCGATATCATTTAGTCTCTTCCTTCGAAGCCGAGCAACTCAGCGGCCACCGCACGTTCCTCGTCGGCGGGAATGACAAGCACGTCGACCAGGGAATCCGAGGCGCTGATCAGTTCTTCGCCATGCGCGTTCAACTCCTCGTCGAGCGCGACGCCCAGCCATCCCGCCGCTTCGCAGATGCTCTGCCGGATCGCGGGCGCATGCTCGCCGATGCCCGCCGTGAACACCAGGGTGTCGAGCCCGCCTATCGCCGCGGCAAGCGATCCGATCTCGCGCCCGACACGATAGACGAAAAGATCGACGGCACGCATAGCCGCCGGGTCTTGCGATGCAAGCAGCGTCTGCATGCTTCCCGAGATGCCGGATACCCCCAGCAGACCGGATCGCTGATAGAGCAGGTCGGCAAGCTCGTCCGCGGACAGCTTCCGGTCCTGCAGAAGGTGCAGGAGGATGCCCGGATCGATCGCGCCGCAACGCGTGCTCATGACAAGGCCGTCGAGCGTCGAGAAGCCCATGGTGGTGGCGTGGCTTACGCCTGCCTTCATCGCGCAGAGGCTTGCCCCGCTGCCGAGATGGGCAACGACCGTCCGGCCGCCGGCGGCGGCGCCGTAACGGTTGTGGAGCTCGCTAGCGATATGGCTGTAGGAGAGCCCATGGAAACCGTAGGAGACGATGCCTTGCTCCGCCATCTCGCGCGGCAGGCCATAAAGCCTTGCGTGCTCGGGCTGCGCCGCGTGGAAGGCCGTATCGAAGCAGCCGACCTGCACGGTGCCGGGCAGGAGGCGGCTGGCCAGGTCGACGAGCTCCAGGTTGATCGCCTGATGAATCGGGGCGAGCGGCTCGAGCCTGCGCAAGGCACCGAGCGTGCGCTCGTCGAGCAGCGTTGCGCGGGCAAACTCCCGGCCGCCATGCACGATGCGATGCCCGACCCGGCGCACCCGGCCCAGGAGGCCGCGGTCCGCAAGATAGGACGCAACGGCTTCAAACGCCTTGCCGATGGAGATCGGTTGTTCGCCAAGGCTCCTGTCGAACAGCGGCGTCATTGCCGTGGGCGCGACGTGGAGCCGGGGACGCTCGCCGATCGACGAGACGCTGCCACGCACCAGCAGATGGAGCTCGTCGCGCCATTGGAAGACGGCGAACTTCAGGCTCGATGAGCCGCCATTGAGGACGAGAATTGCGTCGGTCATGGCCTGCCGATCCCAGCCGTTTTTGCAAGCCCGATCCTCTCAGCCCGGCGCCTCGTCATCGATTACCGCTCCCACTTCCAGCCGAGTATCTCAGGCATGTCCTGCCCGTGCTTGCGGATATAGGCTGCGTGCTCGATCAGCTTGCCTTCCATGGCCTGCCTCAGCTGGATGTGCGCGCCGGCCGGCTCTTGAATGCGGTCGAGCGCGCCGAGCACGAGATGATAGCGGTCGAGCCCGTTCAGTACGGTCATGTCGAACGGCGTCGTCGTCGTCCCTTCCTCATTGTAGCCGCGCACATGGATGTTGTCGTGATTGGTCCGCCGGTAGGTCAGGCGGTGGATCGTCCACGGATAGCCGTGATAGGCGAAGATGACAGGCTTATCCCTGGTGAACAACGCGTCGAACTCGTGGTCCGACAGCCCGTGCGGGTGATGTTCCTTCGGCTGCAGCGTCATCAGATCGACAATGTTCACCACACGGACCTTGAGGTCGGGAATGTGGCGCCTCAGGATCTGAACGGCGGCCAGCGTCTCGAGCGTCGGCACGTCGCCGGCGCAGGCCATCACCACATCCGGCTCGGCGCCCCCGTCGGTCGACGCCCATTCCCATATCCCGATGCCGGCGCTGCAGTGGACTTTCGCCTCGTCGATGGACAGCCACTGCCAGGAATTCGCCTTGCCGGCGACGATGACGTTGATGCGGTTCCATGTCTTAAGCACATGGTCGGTCACGCAAAGCAGGCTGTTGGCGTCCGCCGGCAGGTAAACACGCACGACGTCCGCCTTCTTGTTCAGCGCCACGTCGATGAAACCTGGATCCTGGTGGCTGAAGCCATTGTGCTCCTGCTGCCAGACATGGCTGGACAACAGATAGTTCAGCGAAGCGATCGGTCGCCGCCAGGCGAGCTTGCGGCAGGCATCCAGCCATTTCGCATGCTGGTTGAACATGGAATCGACGATGTGCGTGAAGGCCTCGTAGCAGGAGAAGAAGCCGTGGCGCCCGGTGAGCAGGTAACCTTCCAGCCAACCCTGGCAGGTATGCTCGGATAGAATTTCCAGAACCCTGCCTTCCCGCGCCAGGTGGACATCCTCGGGAAGGATCTGTTCCATCCAGGCGCGCTCCGTCACCTCGAAGACATCCTGCCACCGGTTCGAGGCAGTCTCGTCGGGGCCGACGATGCGGAAATTCCTGGTCTCCCGGTTCAACGTCATGACGTCGCGCAGGAAGCGGCCCATGACACGGGTCGACTCCGCCTTTACGCCGCCAGGCCGCTCGACCGGGACGGCGTGCTCATCCAGGGCAGGCAGCTCGAGAGACCGACGCAGCAGACCGCCATTGGCATGCGGGTTGGCGCTCATGCGCCTTTCACCTTCCGGCGCGGTGGCGCGGATCGACGCTATGGGCGCGCCGGCGGCATCGAAAAGCTCCTCGGGCCGGTAGCTTCTCATCCACGCCTCAAGCATCCTCAGATGCTCGGGGTTTTCAGCCAGGCCGGAAAGCGGGACCTGGTGGGCGCGCCAGAATCCCTCGGTTTTCAGCCCGTCGACCTCCTTCGGGCCGGTCCAGCCCTTCGGGCTTCGCAGCACGATCATCGGCCATTTCGGCCGCGGCTGCGCGGTCTTCGCGCCGCTGCGGGCCGCATCCTGGATCGCCTTGATGCGGTCGAGCGCATCGTCGAGCACAACCGCCATCCGCTCATGCATTGACGCCGGATCGTCCCCCTCGACGACCAGCGGCTCGTAACCGTAGCCGACGAACAGCGCACGCAGCTCATCCTCGGGGATACGGGCCAGAATGGTGGGATTGGCGATCTTGTAGCCGTTGAGGTGGAGGATCGGCAGCACCGCGCCGTCAAGCGCCGGGTTGAGGAACTTGTTGGAATGCCAGGAGGTAGCGAGCGGACCGGTTTCCGCCTCGCCGTCGCCGACGACGCAGGCGACGACAAGGTCCGGGTTGTCGAAGGCCGCTCCATAGGCGTGCGAGAGCGCGTAGCCAAGCTCGCCGCCTTCATGGATCGAGCCGGGCACATCAGGCGCCGCATGGCTCGGGATGCCGCCAGGAAACGAGAACTGGCGGAAGAGCTTCTTCATTCCGGCCTCGCCCAGCGCGATGTCCGGATTGGTCTCGCTGTAGGTGCCCTCGAGATAGGTGTTGGCCACCATCGCCGGCCCGCCGTGGCCGGGACCGCAGATATAGATGACATTGGCATCGCGCTGCATAATGGCGCGGTTGAGATGCGCATAGATGAAGCTGAGACCAGGCGAGGTCCCCCAGTGGCCGAGCAGCCTTGGCTTGACATGCTCCAGCCGAAGGGGTTCGCGAAGCAGCGGATTATCGAGCAGATAGATCTGCCCGATCGTCAGGTAGTTGGCGGCACGCCAGTAGGCATCGATGTCTTGCAGTTCCTGCGCGGACAGACGATTGGCGCTGGGATGCTCGGTCATTTCCGACTCCTTCGCTGGGTTGAACCGGTGCGGATGAAGCACAACGCAGCAACGCTGCCACCGGTTCATGACCGGTCCATGTCAGGACCAGGCGCGCGTTCGATCTATCCGGCAGGGAGCCAGCGGGCTTTGATCCATCGCAAAATGCCGAGGCAGGCCGCCGCGGCTCCAGATAGTATCGCAAAACTGCATCGCGCAAGACAAGACAGCGGCTTCTTTGCTTCAGAGCAACGAACGCATTAGAGAGGCCAGTCAGCATAGTTGTTCGCTAAACGCGGACAGGCAAGATGAAACGCAAATTGAATGACGATGCGACGATGGATGGCATCATGCGCGAGACGCCGGCGGCTGTTCGTGTCGTTCTCCAGCACGGAATGCTGTGCGTCGGCTGTCCGATCGCTTCCTTCCACACCGTTTCGGACGCGGCACGCGAGCATGATTTGGACGAGGATCAGCTTCGCCGCGATCTGGAGGCGGCCATCGACGCCGGCGGGAGCGCCTAGCCCTTTGCCAGCGGCCTTCGGCAATGACCAGGAGGCGGTGGGGTTCGACCACGACCACCCGTTGTCGCCCGCTCTTGCCTCCTGCTCGAAAACCGGCTGATCCTTGGCGATGCGAATGGACCTCGCCTGTCCGATTATGCGATCCAGGTCCGCGGAGGCGATCCCCTCGAAGAGGGGCAGTCCGGCAATCAGCGATCGATCAAGGCTTGCCAACTGCCTTCCTGCCCAATTTCAACGGTGCAACGCGTTCAGGCTCTGCCTGACTGTGTCGTGGACGACCGCCCCGTCGACAAGTGGAGCTCCCCCGTCGGCGTGGACGGGGATCACTCCCTTATTTGCGCTGAGGCAAATACCGGCCCTCCGAGCCCGGATAAAAGCGGCTCAGCAGGCGTCTTGCCTGTTTTTCAATGGGGTGTGTCATGGCAATTCCACGGACGCGGCCAAGCGCCTATCCGGCAATTCTCTCCTACGGGTTCCGGCCATTCTTCCTCCTGGGCTCGCTACAGGCCGCCACCGTGATGCTGCTGTGGCTGCCCCTTTATTACGGAAGGCTCGAAACCTTCAGCACGTTCCTGCCCGTGGACTGGCATATTCATGAATTGCTTTTCGGCTACCTGCCGGCAGTCGTGACCGGCTTCCTGCTGACCGCAATTCCGAACTGGACCGGCCGACTTCCCGTTCAGGACTTTCGCCTCCTTGCGCTGGTGCTGCTCTGGGTCGCCGGTCGGGCGGCCGTGTTCCTTTCCGCGGAAACCGGGTGGCTGCTGAGCGCGGCCATAGACTGCTCTTTTCTTCTGGCGGTGGTTGCGGCCGCCGCAACGGAAATCATCGCCGGACGGAACTGGCGGAACCTCAAGGTGCTGCTGCCGGTCGCGACCCTATTTGCGGCAAACGTCATGTTTCATATTGAAGCGCATTACCAAGGTATCTCCGAGATGAGCCGGCGCCTGGGTCTTGGATCGGTCGTCGTCCTCATCATGATCGTAGGCGGGAGAATAGTCCCCAGCTTCACCCGCAATTGGCTGGTGCGCGAGAATCCTGGCCGGATTCCGGCATCATTTGGCAAGTTCGACATCGGAACGATCGCGCTGTCCGCCGTCGGCCTCGCCGCCTGGACCTTCTTTCCCGCCAGTCTTGCAACCGGCGCGCTCCTGATCGCGGGAGCGGTCTTCAATAGTGTTCGGCTTGCCCGCTGGGCGGGCGATCGGACACTGGGCGATCCGTTGGTGCTGATCCTGCATATTGCCTTCGTCTTTGTGCCGCTAGGCCTGTTGCTTGCCGGACTGACCGTCCTCGCACCGGGTGCGGTTCCAGCGGCGGCAGGCATTCACGCATTTGCCGTGGGAGCGGTGGCCTGCATGACGCTTGCCGTGATGACCCGCGCTTCCCTCGGCCACACAGGCCGCGAGCTGGCGGCAGGCGCTGGAACGCGTGCGATCTTCGTTGCGATCGTCATCGCAACCATCCTGCGCGTAGCTGCGGCCATGGCTCCCGGCGCTCCGGTTCTCCTGCATGTCTCGGCGGCGCTATGGGTTACCGCTTTCGTCGGCTACGCCTTCCTCTTTGGCGGAATGCTCACGCGGCCACGCCGGCAAGCGCGTAACAACGCTGAATGAACGCATAGCCCGACACTGACCATCATGCCGGCTCCGCGCAATCACTTTCGTCGCAGCATTTGAGCTAGCGCAAATCGCCACGTCCTCCGACGATCTACAAGCGCGCGACGGTAGATGCCGTGGTGAAACAAGAAAGGAACTCTCCGATGAAACTGCCCCTCATTGCCGCGGCGGTCGCGTTGCTCTCGATGGCCGGCGCCGCGAATGCCGAAGAACATGTCGTCCAGATGCTGAACAAGGGTGAAAAGGGCGCGATGGTCTTCCAGCCCAACTTCGTCCGGGCGGCGCCAGGCGACACGATCAAGTTCGTGCCGACCGACAAGACCCACAATGCCGAGACCATCAATGGAATGCTCCCGGATGGCGCCGAGCCCTTCAAGGGCAAGGCGAGCGAGGAGATCACGGTCACCCTCACCAAGGAAGGTGTCTATGGCGTGAAATGCGCTCCCCATTACGGCATGGGCATGGTGGCGCTGATCGTCGTCGGCAAGCCGGTCAACCTGGAGGCGGCGGAAGCCGTCAAACAGATCGGCAAGGCAAAGCCCGTCTTTGCCGAACTGTTCGCAGAGGCGGCCAAAGCCGCTTCGAACTGATCTGACAGCATGGGGGCTGCCTCCGGCAATGGCGGGCCGGAGGCACGGCCGGGCGGACCTTGGGAGAGGTCCTGCCCGGCCATCTTCTTGTCGGCCGCGTGTGCGCGGCGTGCCTATCTGGCCTTCCTGTAGAAGCAAACTCCTCAACAAAGAGCAACTGCACCTGTCGCAGGTTTGCGCAAGCGCAAAGACGAGATTTTCGAAGTCGTTATTCTGACGATATCGAAATGATTGAAATGAGGAGAGGTTATGATGCTTACGAGACGCGAAGCTTTGCTGGGTTCTGTTCTTACCGCCGCCGCTGTTGCCGCCATCGGCTCGACGCCGGCGATGGCGGCTGTGACGGATGTGGCCGAGCTGCCGCGCGAAAAGGTGACGCTTGTCGCGCCGCCTTTCGTGCACGCTCACGACCAGGTGGCCAAGAGCGGCCCCAAGATCGTCGAGTTCACCATGAAGATCGAAGAGAAGCCGATGGTCATCGACGCCGACGGCACTCAGCTCAACGCAATGACCTACAACGGCTCCATTCCGGGCCCGCTCATGGTCGTGCATGAGGGCGACTATCTCGAACTGACCTTGATAAACCCCGACACCAACACGCTCGCCCACAATATCGACTTCCACGCGGCGACCGGCGGGCTCGGCGGCGGTGCGCTGACGCTGATCAACCCCGGCGAGCAGGTGACCCTGCGCTTCAAAGCGACCCGGTCCGGCACGTTCGTCTACCATTGCGCGCCTGGCGGGGCGATGATCCCCTGGCACGTGGTGTCGGGGATGAGCGGGGCGGTGATGGTCCTGCCGCGCGATGGCCTGAGGGATGAAAAGGGCAAGCCCGTACGCTACGACCGCATCTACTATATCGGCGAGAACGACTTCTACATCCCGCGCGACGAGCAGGGAAAGTTCAAGAAGTACGACTCGGCCGGCGACAATTACGACGACACGGTGAAGGTGATGCGCGGCCTGGTCCCGACGCATGTCGTGTTCAACGGCAACGCTGGATCGCTGACCGGCGAAAACGCCATGAAGGCCAAGGTCGGAGAGACGGTGCTCATCGTCCACTCGCAGGCCAATCGCGACACCCGTCCGCACCTGATCGGCGGCCACGGCGACTTCGTCTGGGAACACGGAAAGTTCGGCAATCCCCCCGCCAAGGATCTCGAGACTTGGTTCATCCGGGGCGGATCGGCGGGTGCCGCGCTCTACGCGTTCCGGCAGCCGGGCGTCTACGCCTATGTCAATCACAATCTGATTGAGGCGGTCGAACTCGGCGCCACCGCGCACTTCACGGTGGACGGAAAATGGGACGACGATCTGATGATGCAGGTCGAACCGCCGAAGGCAATCGCCTCATAGGCAGAAAGGCCGATCGCCCTGCGATCCGCCGGCGATGCCGGCGGGATCGCACCGGCAGGCGGAGTTTGGATATGTCCTTCGACCCTGTCTTCTCATTCGGAACCGTCGCGGCCGCCGCCCTCATCGGGCTGGGCTTCAGCCACGCGATCGACGGAATGTACCCGCAGCCTCGGGGGCCAGCCGTTTTGACCGAAATGGTTACTCTGGCGCCCGGCTCCTTCGACCACCCGCAGCCAGGCGAATTCCTCAGGGACAACCATCCCGCAGCGGCGCCGGTAGCGAAGGAAACCATCGAAACCCCGCTGGAAATCATGAGGTTCCAGGTAACGGCATCGGATTATGACCGTTGCGTCCTCGATGGCACCTGCAAGCCCGCGGACGCGAACCTTGCGGGCTATGTTCCGGTAACGGGCGTCAGCTTCCTCGATGCGCAGGCCTATGCGAACTGGCTGTCGGCGCGAACGGGGGAAACATGGCGGCTGCCAACCGACGTGGAGTGGGCCTATGCCGCTGGCGAGCGTTTTCACGCCGACATCGAAGGTGGTGACGGCGATTCGGCCGATCCGGCGAGGCGATGGCTCACCCAATATCGTACCGAGGCGGCGCTTGGTCGCAAACCGGACCCCGAGCCCCGTTCTCTTGGAGCCTTCGGCGCGAATTCAAAGGGCGTTGCGGATATTGCCGGCAATGTCTGGGAGTGGACGGCGACCTGCTATGCCCATGCGACGATGTCCAGCGACAGCACGCTCATCGCCAGCTCGATCAGCAATTGCGGCGTGCATGTTGTGGAGGGCTTCCACCGCACCTACATGTCGAACTTCATCCGTGACGGCAAGAGCGGCGGTTGCGCGGTCGGCACGCCGCCCGACAATCTGGGTTTCCGCCTTGTCCATGAACGCGGCGGCTTCCTGCAGGCCGCGCTTCGCCGATTGGGCCTCACCTGACCGCCCCGAAGAAAAGGAACTTAGATGACTTCGAAGCCGGCCCTGCTTGACAGAGTTCGCCCCGTCGCTGAACAGCCCCTGGCCCGCCCCGGTGTGGACCGGGCCTCGATCGGGGTGCTGGTGCGCGAGTTCTATTCCAGGGTGAGAAAGGATGGGCGGCTCGGGCCTATCTTCGCCCGCGAGATCGTCGGTGACTGGGAGCCACATCTGGAGAAGATGACGGATTTCTGGTGTTCCGTCATCTTGAAGAGCGGCGACTATCATGGCCGGCCTGTGCCGGCCCATCTGAAGCTCAAGGACGTGACCGAAGCAGACTTCGGGATTTGGCTGGCTCTCTTCGGCGAGACGGCATCCCGCCTCTTCGCTCCCGAGATCGCGGCGGTGTTCGTCGAGCGGGCGGAAAGGATAGCGACGAGCCTCAAGCTCGCCATGTTCTTCCACCTCGGCCATGCCGCCAGAGACGTTTCGGGAAAAGTATGAGCGGTCAGGTTCGCACCCCTCGCCATAACCGTTCGTTCGCAATTTTCTAAAACGCGGGGATGGAGCGGTTTCGCCGTTTCCTTGCTCCAAGTAACCGGCAAGCAGGGAGCAATCCACCGAGCTGACATCCGGTTTGATTCCGCGCATGGACTGTGATGGACTGCAGCTGTTCGAGCCCCTGATTTCCGCGATGATCCTCAATCTTTTCGTCGGCACGATCATCATCAGCCTGACGGTCCTGATCCACACTTTCGGCCTGATCGCGATCACTCACGTGATGGCACGCCTTGTGGCGTTCTTTCGCATGCACGGGCGGCGCAGCCGGGTCCTGGCCATGATAAGCGTGGTCATGGGGCTTTTCGCTGTCATGACGGCGGAAGTCTGGCTGTGGGCCGGGATCTACCGGCTGCTCGGAATCTTCGGCGACTTCGAGACGGCGCTTTACTTTTCGACCATCACCTTTTCGACGGTCGGATATGGCGATGTCGTCCCGGCTCATGGCTGGAGGGTGCTGGCGGCCCTGGAAGGCATCAACGGCTTTCTGCTGATCGGTTGGTCGACAGCCTATCTGATCGCGGCCGGGACCCGTGTCGGACCGTTCAGGGTGGGCGAGCATTTCTGAGCCGCCGCCTGAAACCTATTCAAACCGCCACTGAATGCCTGCCGGTTCCATTGCTGAGGTATTTGTCGAATTTCGCCGCCACCGTGCGGACAAGCGGACGGCTTGCCGCCGGCACGACGAAGTTCTCGCCTTCCAGCCGAAGAAGCTGGCCCGCGCCGCTGATGGCCAGTCGGCTCGCTTCGCAAAGCAGCCTTTGGCCGACATTTCCAAAGCGGTCGACAAGTTCCACCGCCGAGAAGGCGAAGTTGCACATCAGGCGCTCGATGACCCAGCCACGCGCCTCATCTTCGACGCTGAATTCTATGCCGCGCGCTATCGCCAATTCCCCCGAATCCACGGCTTTCTGGTATTCGCCCGTCGCAACGATGTTTTGTGCATGGCCCTGGCGATACCGGCTGATCGAGGAGGGGCCGAGACCGATCAGGGTTTCGCACTGGTCCTCGGTGTAGCCCTGGAAATTGCGGCGGATCTTGCCGGCGCGGGCGGCAACCGCCAGCGTGTCCCCGGGCTTCGCGAAATGGTCGAGCCCCAATGCCTCGTAGCCGGCATCGACAATCAGCTGCGCGGCAAGCTGTGACTGCGCCAGGCGCGCGACGGAATCGGGCAGCCAGGCTTCATCGATCATCGTCTGATGCTTCTTGAACCACGGCACATGCGCGTAGCCGAACAGGGCAAGCCTGTCCGGCGCCAAGGTCAGCGCCTGGGCAACGGTCGCCGCGACGCTCTTGCCGGTCTGATGCGGCAGGCCGTAGAGCAGGTCGAGGTTGACGGACGTGACGCCCCGCGCCCGCACCGCATCGACAATGCTCTTGGTCAGCGCGAAACTCTGCTCGCGATTGATCGCCTTCTGCACCTTGGGATCGAAATCCTGGACACCCAGGCTCGCCCTTGTCATGCCGATCGCGGCAAAGGCGTCCAGCCGACCCTCATCCATGTCGTTGGGGTCGATCTCGACACTGAGGCTGGCATCGTCGAGGAAGTCGAATTGATCCCGCAACGCCTTTCCGAGCATGAGGATGTCGTCGGGCTTCAGCATTGTTGGGGAGCCGCCACCGAAATGAACGGCGCGGACCCTGCCGCGGCCTCTCACAAGGCCGCCGACCGTTTTGATCTCCTTGTGGAGCGAGCGAAGGAAAGTGGCCACGGGCGCATAGTGTCGTGTCTGCTTGGTATGGCAGGCGCAGAACCAGCATAAGCGGTCGCAATAGGGAATATGGAGATACAGCGATATCTCGTCATCGCCTTCGAGCGCGTCCATCCACCCGCGAACCGTGACCGCGTCAACGCCAGGATGAAAATGCGGCGCCGTGGGATAGCTCGTGTAACGCGGCACGTTGTCGCCAGGGCTCACGGTCGGAGCTGGGCGCGGCGGATCGATGGAGGCGGCGGGCGGGGTCATGACGGTCAAACTGCCTGACCGACGCCGGCAAAACCTTGATCTCGATCAAGGCGACTCATGTCAAAACCCGGGCAGATTGCCGCTCCTATTTGACCACGGGCGTCGCAATGACCGCCAGACAGGATGTTCAACAAGCCGACGTCCCCGCAATTTGCAAATCCTGCGAAGCGCGGCAGGATGGATTATGCGGCGCCTTCAACGCCCGCCAACTCGCCGTGTTGGCCAAAGCCTCGTCCAGGCATGAGGTTCCGGCAGGCACGGAACTGCCCGACGACGGAACCTACTCCAACCTTCTGTCCGGCGTGGTCAAGCTCACGAGAAATCTCTCGGATGGTCGTCAGCAGATTGTCGGGTTCCATTTCGCGCCCGATTTCCTGGGCAGGCCGTTCGAAGCAAAGAAGCGGATCAGGGCCGAAGCCTTGACGAATGTGGCGCTCTGCTCGTTTCCAAAGGCAATCATCGACCGGATGGCAAACGAGATGCCGGAGCTTGGACGTCTGCTGCTGAAGCATACGCTGAACGAGCTCGACGAAGCACGCGACTGGATGGCGGCGCTGGGGCGCAAGACCGCGTCCGAGAAGGTCGCAAGCTTCCTCCTCATGGTCGCCAGAAACACCGATCCCGCGCACCATCCGGCGAGCCCGATAAGCTTCGACCTGCCGCTGACACGCACCGATATCGCCGATTTTCTCGGGCTGACCATCGAGACGGTCAGCCGGGAATTGTCCAGGTTGCGGTCCGACGGCACGATCCGGATCGTGAACAAGCGGCAGATCAGCCTTGCAAGCATGGCTCAGCTCGAGGAACGCTGCGGCGACTGAGCGGCGACGATCCTCCTGCGAGCCTTCGCTTTGCTTGATATCACCAAGGTCCCAAGGTTCGGCCTTGCAGGTCGTTTCGCTGGCGTCCCTGCCTGAAGCGGGATCAGTTTCCGACGCCCTCCAAGACTGCCTCCAAATAAAAGCAGTGCGCGTTTGACCTGGATCAAGGCCGGGGGGCCGGGAAATCTCGAAAAGGTGGCTCGGGCGGGCGTTTCCGCCGGAACTTTCGAGACGAGATCGGGGACTTGCGATGAAATTTGGCACGGAGATCGTCCTTCTAAGCCTGTTCGCCTTTGGCGCCCTCGTAGCCGCCGGCTTCGGGGTGGATGAACCTTTTCGCCAGCACATGTGGGTTTTGTTCTTCGCCGTGGCTGGCTTCACCGCGGTCCTGCTGCGCACTACTGATTTCAAGCCTGCGGCGCCGATCGACCCATCCGCCTACATGGATGGTCCGATCCGCTACGGCGCCATTGCGACGGTGTTCTGGGGCGTCGTCGGCATGCTGGTCGGCTTGATCATCGCGCTGGAGCTGGCATACCCTCAGCTTAACATCGGGCCCTGGTTCAATTTCGGCCGGCTGCGGCCGCTTCATACCTCCGGTGTGATCTTCGCCTTTGGCGGCAACGCCCTTCTGTGCACATCCATGTATGTCGTGCAGCGCACGTCCCGCGCGAGGCTGTTCGGCGGCAATCTCGCCTGGTTCGTCTTCTGGGGCTACCAGCTGTTCATCGTCATGGCCGCGACCGGCTATCTGCTGGGCATCACCGAAGGCCGCGAATATGCCGAGCCGGAATGGTATGTCGACCTCTGGCTGACGATCGTCTGGGTCGCGTATCTGATCCTTTTCCTCGGCACCATTCTGAAGCGCAAGGAACCGCATATCTACGTCGCCAACTGGTTCTACCTGTCCTTCATCGTCACCATCGCGATGCTGCATGTCGTCAACAACCTGTCGATGCCGGTCTCGTTCCTCGGCTCGAAGAGCTACTCGGCATTCTCGGGTGTTCAGGACGCGCTGACGCAGTGGTGGTACGGCCATAATGCGGTCGGGTTCTTCCTCACGGCGGGCTTCCTCGGCATGATGTATTACTTCGTGCCCAAGCAGGTGAACCGCCCGGTCTATTCCTACCGGCTGTCGATCATCCACTTCTGGGCGCTGATCTTCCTCTATATCTGGGCCGGGCCGCATCACCTCCATTACACCGCCCTGCCCGACTGGGCGCAGACGCTCGGCATGGTGTTCTCGATCATGCTGTGGATGCCTTCCTGGGGCGGCATGATCAACGGCCTCATGACCCTCTCCGGCGCCTGGGACAAGATCCGCACCGACCCAATCGTCCGCATGATGGTGGCCGCCATCGCCTTCTACGGCATGTCGACCTTCGAAGGGCCGATGATGTCGATCAAGACGGTCAACTCGCTGTCGCACTATACGGACTGGACAATCGGCCACGTCCATTCGGGCGCGCTCGGCTGGGTCGGCCTGATCAGCTTCGGCGCGATCTACTACATGGTGCCCAAGCTCTGGAACCGCGAGCGGCTCTATTCGATGCGTCTCGTCACCTGGCACTTCTGGCTGGCGACGCTCGGCATCGTTGTCTACGCGGCGGTGATGTGGGTCTCGGGCATCATGCAGGGGCTCATGTGGCGCGAATACGACGAGCAGGGATTCCTCGTCTATTCCTTCGCCGAGACGGTCGCCGCGATGCATCCCTACTACATCATGCGCGCCGCGGGCGGCGCTATGTACCTGGCCGGCATGCTGATCATGGCCTGGAACGTCACCATGACCATCCGTGGCTACCAGCGCAAAGAGCAGCCTTTGCCGGGTTCCGCCCCCGCCCTCCAGCCTGCCGAATAAGGAGCCAGACATGGGCCTGATAGACAAACACGCGCTGATCGAGAAGAACGCGACGCTTCTTCTCGTCGGATCCCTGCTGGTCGTGACCGTTGGCGGCATCGTCGAGATCGCGCCGCTCTTCTATCTCGACAACACGATCGAGAAGGTCGAGGGCATGCGGCCCTACACCCCGCTGGAGCTTGCCGGACGCAACATCTATGTGCGCGAGGGATGCTATCTCTGCCACAGCCAGATGATCCGGCCGTTCCGCGACGAGGTGGAACGCTACGGCCATTACAGCCTGGCGGCGGAGTCGATGTACGACCACCCGTTCCAGTGGGGATCCAAGCGAACCGGCCCCGACCTTGCGCGCGTCGGCGACCGCTACTCGAATGCATGGCACGTGCAGCATCTCGCCGACCCGCGTTCCGTGGTGCCGGAATCGGTCATGCCGAAATATGCGTTCTTGAAAGACACGCCGATCGAGGTGAAGGACTTCTCGACGCATCTGGTTGCGAACAGGCGTGTCGGGGTGCCCTACTCCGACGACATGGTCGCCAACGCCAACGCCGACCTGATGGCGCAGGCCGATCCCAATGCCGACACGTCCGGCCTGGAGAAGCGCTACCCCAAGGCCAAGATCGGCGACTTCGACGGCAACCCGCAACAGGTCACCGAGATGGATGCTCTCGTAGCCTATCTCCAGATGCTCGGCACGCTGGTCGATTTCAAGAACTACGACGAAGCAGCCGGCTACCGCTGAGGAGGGCAACCGATGGAATACAACTTGATGCGGGAGTTCGCCGACAGTTGGGGCCTGCTTGCCATGGCTTTGTTCTTTGTCGGGTGCATTGTCTTCGCGCTGCGTCCGGGTGGCAGAGAGCATGCCGACGACGCCGCTAAAATTCCTCTCCAGGACGATTGATCATGAGCAACGAGCATATCGACGAAATCTCGGGCATCACGACGACCGGCCATGAATGGGACGGTATCAAGGAGCTCAACAATCCTCTGCCGCGCTGGTGGGTGATCACCTTTTACATCACCGTGGCCTGGGCGCTCGCTTACACGATTGCCTATCCCGCCTGGCCGATGCTGAGTTCCGCCACCAGGGGCGTCCTGGCCTTCTCCAGCCGCAACGACGTCAAGAACGAGATGGCCGCGGCTGACGCCGCCAAGGCCAAATACGTCACGGCGATACAGTCCAAGACCGTTTCGGAAATCGCCGCTGACGACACGTTGCGCGAGTTCGCCGTCGCCGCCGGCGGCGCGGCATTCAAGGTGAATTGCGTGCAGTGCCACGGCTCGGGCGCGCAAGGATCGACAGGGTTTCCGAACCTCAACGATGACGATTGGCTCTGGGGGGGCAAGGCGGAGGTGATCCAGCAGACGATCACGCACGGGATCCGCTTCGCGGCGGACCCCGACACCCGTCAGTCGGAGATGACCGCTTTTGCCGATGTGCTCAAGCCGGAACAGATCGCCCAGGTCAGCGCCTATGTGGCGAGCCTTTCCGGACCAGTGCAGGACAAGAGCCTGATCGAGCCCGGCGCCAAGGTTTTCGCGGACAACTGCGCTGCCTGCCATGGCGAGAACGCGAAGGGCAACCGCGATCTCGGAGCACCTAATCTGACGGATGCCATCTGGCTCCACGGCTCCGGCGAGGCCGCGATTGCTGCCCAGGTGCGAGCCCCGAAGAACGGCGTGATGCCTGCCTGGGTCGGCCGTCTCGGCGAGACGACGGTCAAGGAACTGGCTGTCTATGTCCATTCGCTTGGCGGCGGAGAATAGGAACGGGGCCTATTCTCGGCCCTCAGCCGTTCAAGCGACGAGGCCCGGCATGCCGGGCCTCGACTTGCTTTTTGATGGCTCAGTTTGACCTGCATCAACGCGACGCGCCCGCGCGATTGCCAGATTATCGGAAACAGGCGGCATCATTTCGCCGTGATTGGAGATCGTCGTGCTGGATCAGTCGCAGGTAGAACGGCTCGAGGCCGAAGCGGTCAACTCCTCGAAGACGCGACAGCCGCTCTACGCCGCGCGCAAGAAAATCTTCCCGAAGCGCGCCTCCGGCCGTTTCCGCCAGTTCAAATGGCTGGTGATGGCGATCACGCTCGGCATCTATTACCTGACCCCCTGGCTGCGCTGGGGTCGGGGGCCTTTCGCTCCTGACCAGGCCGTTCTCATCGACTTGGCGAACCGCCGTTTCTACTTCTTTTTCATCGAGATCTGGCCGCAGGAATTCTACTACGTCGCCGGCCTTCTGATGATGGCGGGCGTCGGTCTTTTCCTCATCACATCGACGGTCGGGCGGGCCTGGTGCGGCTATACCTGCCCGCAAACCGTCTGGGTCGACCTGTTCCTTGTGGTGGAACGGGCGATCGAAGGCGATCGCAATGCCCGCATGAAGCTGGAGGCCGCTCCCTGGAGCGCCCGCAAATTCTTCCTGCGCCTATCCAAGCACGCCATCTGGCTTGTCATCGCCGTGGCCACGGGCGGCGCCTGGATCTTCTACTTCGCCGATGCGCCGAAGCTGCTCGGCGAAGTCGTCACCGGCACGGCGGCGCCCATCGCCTATGCCACGATCGCGGTGCTCACCGGCACCACCTATGTGTTCGGCGGGCTGATGCGCGAGCAGGTCTGCACCTATATGTGCCCGTGGCCGCGCATCCAGGCGGCCATGCTCGACGAAAACTCGCTGACGGTGACGTATAACGACTGGCGCGGCGAGCCGCGCTCGCGCCACGCCAAGAAAGCCTCGGCCGCCGGGCAATCGGTCGGCGACTGCGTCGACTGCAACGCCTGTGTCGCCGTCTGCCCCATGGGAATCGACATCCGCGACGGCCAGCAGCTGGAATGCATCACCTGCGCGTTGTGCATCGACGCCTGCGACAGCGTCATGGACAAGCTCGGCCGGGAACGCGGGCTGATCTCCTATGCGACGCTGGCGGACTACAACGCCAACATGGCGTTGGCCACGTCCGGGGGCACCGGGCCGGTCGATCCGGCGCTGGTGAGGACGCCGAGCGGCGGCTTTGCCGACGGCCTGGCACATTTCCATCTGGGCAAGATCTTTCGGTTGCGCACCTACATCTATCTCGGCGTGTGGTCGGCGATCGGCCTGGTGCTCGTCTATTCGCTGCTGACGCGCGAACGGCTGGAGCTGAATGTCCTGCATGATCGCAATCCGCAGTTCGTGACGCTCTCGGACGGCTCGATCCGCAACGGCTATACGGTCAAGCTGCTCAATATGATACCCGAGCCGAGGACGGTCGAGATCACGCTGCACGGCCTCGACGGCGGCGAGATGAGCATCGTCGGCATCGACCAGCCTGCAAGCCGCTCCTTCTCCATCCCGGTCGAGCCCGACCGGCTGAAGACGCTGAAGGTCTTCGTCCGGCAACCGGCCGATCAGATCAGGAAGCCGGCGCAGAGTTTCGAATTCCGCATCGACGACACGGCAAGTTCCGAAACCGCCGAATACACCGCAACCTTCAATGCCCCGGAGAACAGCAGATGAGCGCCGAAATGCCGAAGCCGCGCGAGTTCACCGGCAAGCATATGTTGGTCTCCATTCTGGCGTTCTTCGCGGTGGTAATCGGGGTCAATGTCACCATGGCCACGCTTGCCCAGAAGAGCTGGACCGGCCTCGTCGTCGAGAACACCTATGTCGCGAGCCAGCAGTTCAATGAAGAAGCGAGGAAAGGAAGAGCGCAGGCAGCGCTGGGTTGGACAGGCAAGCTGACCGTCGCTTCCGGCGAGGTCCGGTACAGCCTTGTCGACAGCCAAGGCAAACCGGTGCCGTTGCGCGGCGTCAAGGTGCTGTTCCGCCACCCGGCCTACGAGGCCGAGGACGAAACCCTGACACTTACCGCGGTGGCCGGGGGCGCCGGGAGCGCGGACGCATTTGCTGTTCGGCACACGCCCAGGAATGGCGTCTGGATCGTGGAGATCGATGCGGACGCCGGGTTGGCTTCACCGTTCCGCGATGTCCGCCGCGTCATGATCTCGAATGGAGCCATGCAATGAGCTGCTGCGCGCCTGGGGCTGAAATGGCGTTGGAGGTCGCCGGCGCGACATCCGCATCGCCGTCGAGCGAGGAGATCAAGCTCGCCAGCCGCTGCCTGGGCGGCGACATCCACCAGACCGACCTGTCGGTGCCGACGGTTCACTGCGGAGCTTGCATCCAGGCGATCGAGGCGGCGCTCGGCTCCGTCGAGAATGTCGCGTCCGCTCGCGTCAACCTGTCGACGAAGCGTGTGTCGATCCGCTGGCGCGGCGACATCGTCCCGCCATTCTTCGCCGTGCTCGGCCGGCTCGGCTATCAGGCGCACCTGTTCGACCCGGAAATTCACGAGAAGGACAGGACGCTCTCAGAGCTGATCCGCGCCGTCGCTGTCGCGGGCTTCGCGGCCGGCAATATCATGCTGCTCTCGGTATCGGTCTGGTCCGGCGCGGAAGGCCCGACGCGCGATCTGTTCCATTGGCTGTCCGCGCTGATCGCCATCCCGGCGCTCGCCTTCGCCGGCGGGATCTACTTCCGCTCGGCTGCGAACGCGCTGCGCCATGGCCGCATGAACATGGACGTGCCGATCGCGGTGGGCGTTTCCCTCGCCTACGCGATGAGCCTCTACGAGACCATCAATCACGGCGAGCACGCCTATTTCGACGCCTCGGTGTCGCTGCTCTTCTTCCTGCTGATCGGGCGCACGCTGGATCACGTGATGCGCGAGCGGGCGCGAACCGCGGTTAATGGTCTGTCGCGGCTTGCGGCGCGAGGGGGAGTCGTCCTGCGCGACGACGGAATACGCGAATACGTGCCCGTCGCCGAACTCGCGCCGGGAATGCGCCTGCTCATTGCAGCCGGCGAGCGGATCCCGGTCGACGGCGATATCGTCAGCGGGAATTCCGACCTCGATTGCTCGATCGTCTCCGGCGAGAGCGCGCCGAAAGCCGTGAGCGCCGGCACGCACGTCCAGGCCGGCACGCTGAACCTGACAGGTCCGCTGACGATGCAGGCAACCGCCGCGGCGAAGGATTCCTTCCTGGCGGAAATGGTCCGGCTGATGGAAGCCGCCGAGGGTGGCCGCTCGCGCTACAGGCGGATCGCCGACCGGGTATCGGCACTCTACGCGCCCGTGGTCCATCTGGCGGCCTTCGTCACCTTCCTCGGCTGGATGATTGCGTCCGGCGATTGGCACCGCGCCATGACCATCGCCATCGCCGTGCTCATCATCACCTGCCCGTGCGCGCTCGGCCTCGCGGTTCCAATCGTCCAAGTGGTGGCGGCCCGGCGCCTGTTCGAGGCCGGCGTCATGGTCAAGGACGGTTCGGCGATGGAGCGTCTCGCGGCGATCGACGCGGCCGTGTTCGACAAGACCGGGACGCTCACTCTGGGGCTGCCCAGGCTCGTCAACGCGGCGTCGATCGATCCGGTCATGCTGGCGATCGCGGCCGACCTGGCGGCGCATTCCCGGCACCCCTTCTCGAAGGCGCTGGCGGCCTATGGCAGCGTTCGCAGTGGAACCCAATTCGACCGCGTGCAGGAGGAGCCGGGCTTCGGCATCGAAGCGTCCGCCGGCGCCGATATCTGGCGCCTTGGCCGGCGCGGCTGGGCCGGATGGAAGGCCCGTACCGGCGGTGAAGGGCGATATGGCGGGCTTGGCGGCACGGTTCTCGCGAAGAATGGCAGGATCGTCGCATCCTTCGCCTTCGAGGATGCAACGCGCGCCGATGCGAAAGCCGCGGTGGAATGGCTGAAGGACGCCGGTATCTCGGTCGAGATGCTTTCCGGCGACACAGCGAGAGCCTGCGGCGAGGCGGCGGCAACCTTGGGCATCGAGAATTTCGTGCCGGCCCTGTTGCCCGCGGGCAAGGTCGAGAGGATCGAGGCGTTGGCCCGCGCCGGTCACAAGGTGCTGATGGTGGGCGACGGGCTCAATGACACGCCGGCGCTCGGCGCCGCGCACGTCTCGATGGCTCCGGCGACCGCGGCCGACATTGGCCGCCAAGCCGCGGATTTCGTCTTCCTGCGCGAAAGCCTGCTGGCGGTGCCGCTCGCCCTGGATGTCTCGCGCAAGGCCGGCCGGCTCATCCGCCAGAACATCGCGGTCGCGATCATCTACAACGCGTTCGCCGTGCCGATCGCCATCCTCGGACATGTGACGCCGCTGATCGCGGCCATTGCGATGAGCGCGTCCTCGCTGATCGTGATCGCAAATGCGATGCGGCTTCAGGCGACGGCGAAAGCGGCGCCTGAAGCCGCTCCCGCCAGGCGCCGCACCGATTTCGTCGAAGCGGCGCACCCATGACCACGCTCGTCTATCTCATTCCAGTGGCCCTGTTCCTCGGCGCGCTCGGTTTGTCCGGCTTCCTGTGGGCTTTGCGCAGCGGCCAATACGAGGATCTCGATGGAGCCGCCGAGCGGATACTGATCGAACCCGATGCGCGAGACAAGGAAGCCCCGCGATCAAACTGACGTAGATCAAGGCAGCGTTTCTCCCGACCTCCGAGAGTAAGGCTGACGAAAGCGGGAGACTTCGATGCAGGCTCGGGACATCATGACGAAGCCGGTGGTTACAATCGCTACCTCTGCCTCGGTCGCCGAAGCGGCCGATCTAATGCTGACCAGGAACATCCGCTGCCTGCCGGTCGTGGGAGACGATGGATCGCTGGCTGGCATCATCAGCGAAGGCGATTTTCTGCGCCGGGGCGAACTTGGCACAAGGAGGGCGCGGCCTCGCTGGCTGGAGTTTCTTGTCGGTCCAGGCAAGCTCGCCGACGAGTATGTCCGTTCGAGCGGCCGCCGGGTGGCCGAGGTCATGACCGCCGGCGTCGTTTCGGCAGTGCCAGGCGCTTCGCTTGCCGACGTCGTCGAACTGATGGCAACCCACGACATCAAGAATGTGCCTATCGTTGACGCGGATAAGATCGTCGGCATCGTCAGCCGCTCCGATCTGATGCGCATCCTGCTCCGCACTCTGCCCAAATCAGGTTCTGCGACTGTCGACGACGAGGTCATCCGCAGGAACATTCTTGCCGAGCTGCGGGGGCAGTCCTGGAGCGTCGGCGGCGACCTTATCGGCGTCACCGTCGATAAGGGAGACGTTGAGCTGAGCGGCGCCATCTTCGACGAACGTCAGCGAAAAGCTGCCGTGGTTGCGGCCGAGAACGTTGCCGGGGTCAAAAAGGTCACGGACAAGCTCTTTTGCGCCGAGCCATTCTCGGTGGTGCTTGTCTCTTGAACCGCCTTGCGCTTCCGGCGCACGCACTCAAATCGCGGACACCGGTATCAGGGGGCGAACCAGCAGCAGCGCAAAGACAATGAGCGCGGCGCCGGCGATTGCGTCGGCCATCCTCTTGCCGCCGCTCAGCCGTCCGCCGAGCAGCAGCCATATCGATCCGGTCACTGCCGTGATCACGAGCAGCGCCATCCAGGCGATGCCCAGCGCGGTCGCCTCGATGTCCATCGGCACGATGGCCACGCAATAGATGAACGCCTTCGGGTTGAGGACGGTGGTTGCCAGGATGAAGATGCCGCCGCCGTTTTCCGTTGCCTCTGCGCGCTTGGCCGCCAACAGGCGAAAGCCAAGGATCACCAGCCACGCTGCGGCAACCAGTTGAACCATCTGAACAGTGGCAGACGGCACCAAGGAACGTAGCGAAAGCCAGAAGGCTGCCGCGATCCCGTATCCGCATGCCTGCGCGGCAAGCAGCGTGGTGGCGTTCTGCCGCTTGACGGCGCCTGCCGCCAGAAGAGCGTTGGTCGGCCCTGGCGCGGCAAAAAGCAGAAATGCTTCCAGAAGATGCAGATTGTCCAAACCGCCTGCCTCGTACACGTCCCTGTCGACTGCAGAAGTCCCACCGGCGCCGACTATCGTCAACGCCTCCCCACTCGTCACGCGAACAAAGCCGCCCATTCTCGGTAGCCCGGGTGGCTCACCGCGGCAACTCATCAAGGCCGCCGCGTCGGTGCTCGATCAACGGAGAGACTGCAAACGCGCGATCAAGTCGCCATTGCGGCAATAGGGCGGCGGGTGATCCGCATGCTCGGTTTCGTCGAGCCAGGCCGCGCATTCATCCTGGTGGCCGCAGGAGCGGCACCGGTCCACGGCGCGATTGGTGACGGCGACGTGATCGGCCACGACCCGCAGCTGCCTGTCGACGCCCGTTTTCTGCATCATGCGTCCCATCAAGGCGATTCTGGCGTCAACGCCCATCAGATAATCGAGAAAGCTCATGCCGGCACACTCCTCAGGCGGCAATCATTGCCATCCAAGCAGCTCGCGGCATTGATCTCGATCAACCGGGATGAAACCCGCCGGCCTAAAGCGTGTTGCGCTGAAACGGACTCAGTCGACGCGCCTTAGGTCTTTGCTTTGATGCATGTCGTTCCCCCCAAAACCGCTGCGCACCTTTGGGCGACATGCATTAGCCCGTCGTACCGAACATCGCGCCAATGCCGGCCGTCAGGGCCATCGCCAGCGCTCCCCAAAAGGTGACGCGAGCTGTCGCCTTCCAAACATTGGCGCCGCCGGCCCTCGCGCCGATTGCGCCCAGCACCGCCAGGAACAGCAACGATGCAATCGAGACAACGGCAACAAGCCTCGAGGGCGGCGAAATCAGCACCATCGCCAGAGGCATGACCGCACCGATTGAAAACGCCGCAGCGGAAGCCAGAGCGGCCAGGATTGGTCGTGCGGCGGTCACCTCGGATATACCGAGTTCGTCACGCGCATGAGCGCCAAGAGCGTCCTTGGCCATCAGCTGGTCAGCCACCTGCAACGCCAGCCGAGGCTCCACGCCGCGATCGATATAGATCTGGGCAAGCTCCTGTCGCTCGAATTCGGGCTGGGTCGCCAATTCCTTGCGCTCGCGGGCGAGATCCGCCTTCTCGGTGTCGGCCTGGGAACTGACGGATACATATTCGCCGGCGGCCATCGACATCGCGCCTGCCACAAGGCCGGCTACGCCGGCCACCAGCACGTTGGTCGTGGTCGCGTTGGCAGCAGCGACCCCGATGATCAAGCTGGCCGTCGAAACGATGCCGTCATTGGCGCCGAGCACCGCGGCTCGTAGCCAGCCGATGCGCGACACGAGATGATTTTCAGTGTGAAGTCGGCTCATGATCGAGGTGATGAACAGTTGGATGTTGCCACGGTATCGCCTCCAGATCGGCAAGCGGGGAATGCAGCTTCATAGCTTGCTGACAGCAGCTATACCCTGATCCAGGTCAAAAACCCCCGCCATTTTCGCCGATGCAGCACTTTTCGCAGGTCAGGCGCGCTGACAGCCAGCTGTCAGCTAACTCGTGCGATATTGCTGAGAGAGGGCATGCGACGGTCCGGCTGTTGCGCGGCCCTGAAGCCGGGATTCAATGCTTATGAAACAAATCGCCTTATCGCTTTTCGTGATCGCCTCGTCGGGCGCTTATGTCTGGGATCAGGCAGGCACCCCGCCTGCCAACGACCTGGTCGATATGGGTGGCGCCGCCAATGCCGCAACGCAGGGCACTGCACAGCCATCCCTTCCATCGACCGTGCCATCGGCGTCGGCCGATCCGGTCATAGCGCCAGCGAGGTCGCGGCGCGTAGTTCCCCAAGATGATCAGCCGGAGCGGCCTCCACAGATGCCGATCGAGGTGAATGCGGACACCACGTCGTCGATCGCAGCCGCGGCAAAGTCGGAGCCGGCCATCGTCAGTCCACCCCAGGCCGCGAAGCTGGTGCCTCTGCCACCACCGAAGCAAGATCCCGCCCCGGCAGCCGAGAGTGCGCCAACGCCGGATGCGCCTACGTTCGCGGTGACACCAGCGGTCTACATTCCGATCCCTCAGCCGCGACCCGAATATCCGCAAGCCAAAGCGCGCGTCATTCATACCGGCATGAAGCTGGCGGCCGGCGGCTATGCCGACGGTGTCTACACCGGTCCAGCGGCCGACGCGTATTACGGCATCATCCAGATCCAGGCGCTCGTTCAGGGCGGCCGACTGACGGCGCTCAAGGTATTAAAGTACCCCAATGATCGCCGCACCTCCGTAAGCATCAATCGGCAGGCGTTGCCCATGCTGCGCGACGAGGCGATCAGCGCGCAAAGCGCCGACGTCGACATCATCTCGGGTGCCACGCTGACGAGCAAGGCCTTTATCCAATCGCTGGGCGGCGCCCTGAAGAAGGCTTCATCGTAATTCAATGCGCGAGACGAGGATAATGATGGGCATGCCCATCACCGTCGAGCTCGGCGGCTCGGCCGACGACCTTGTCGGGAAGGTCTTCGATTATTTCGACGGTGTCGATCGGCGTTTCAGCACCTACCGTCCGGACAGTGAGATCTCCGCGATAAACCGGGGCGACATCCCTGTCCGCGACTGGAGCGGCCAGATGATCGACGTGATGCGGATCGCGGAGCAAACCAGAAGGGAAACCGACGGGTATTTCGATATCCACAGGCCCGACGGCGCGCTCGACCCCTCAGGCATCGTCAAGGGCTGGGCTATCCGCAACGCGGCCGAAATCGTCCGTCGGGCGGATATCGGCGACTTCTTCATCGAGGCCGGCGGCGACATCCAATCCGGCGGCAGAAATGCTTCCGGCCGAGATTGGAGCGTCGGCATCCGCAATCCCTTCCACACGGACGAGATCGTCAAGGTGGTTCATCCGCGGGGACATGGCGTGGCCACTTCCGGCACATACGCGCGCGGGCAACATATCTATAATCCCCGCGCGCCTCATGACCCGATCAGCGACATCGTCAGCCTGACCGTCATCGGCTCCGATGTGCTCGAGGCCGACCGGTTCGCCACCGCCGCCTTTGCGATGGGCCGGGACGGCATCCTCTTTATCGAGCAGATGCCGGAGCTCGAAGGATATCTCATAGACAGCAACCGCCGTGCCACGCCGACAAGCGGCTTCGGAGCCTTCTGCCAGTCATGATCAAGACCCTCGACCGTCTTCTCGACCACGTCACAATGTATCGGCTGGTGCTCTACTATGTGGCGGCCCTGCTGATCGCCGCCTTCGTCTTCAGCTTCCTGAAGCTAGTGCCGCATGATCCGACAGCGCTGGCCTTCACGACCGCCCTGGTGCTGGCCACGTGCTGGATCACCAACAAGGTTTTTGCGCGGATCTTCGGGGTTCCGGCCAACGGCGAGTCCGTCTACATCACCGCGTTGATCCTGGCGCTCATTCTCGATCCGATTGCCCCCACCGAAGCCAAGGCCATCGGCGCCGTGGCGTTCGCGTCGGTCTGGGCGATCTCGTCGAAATACATCCTGGCCGTCGGCGGGAAGCACCTGTTCAATCCGGCCGCCCTTGGCGTCGCGCTGACCGCGCTCCTGCTCGATCATCCCGCCACATGGTGGGTGGGCGGCAACATATGGCTCTTCCCCCTGGTGCTTGCGGGCGGCGCTCTTATGGTGCGCAAGCTGCGCCGGCTCGATCTCGTAGCCACGTTCCTCGCCGCGGCGCTGGCGACGATACTGGCGACCACCGACCCATCCCAATATGGCACCGCTCTTGCCGAGACCTTCAGCTCGTCGCCGCTGCTGTTCTTCGCCTTCGTGATGCTGACCGAGCCGCTGACGGCTCCGACGACACGCTGGCCGCGCATCGCCTATGCCGCCATCGTCGGCTTTCTGTTCGCGCCCAACATCCATATCGGCTCGTTCTATTTCACACCCGAGCTCGCTCTCCTGGCGGGTAACCTCTTCGCCTACGCTGTGAGCCCGAAGGGCCGGTTCGTGCTGACTTTGGAACGCATCGAGAAAACCGCCGTCGACAGCTACGACTTCATCTTCAAGTCGCAGCGAAAACTCGCCTTCCAGGCGGGCCAGTACCTTGAATGGACACTTGGCCTCGAGCGCTCCGACAATCGAGGCAACCGCCGCTACTTCACGGTCGCCTCATCGCCTACCGAGCAATCGGTGCGGCTGGGCGTCAAGTTCTATCCGCAGTCGAGCGCCTTCAAGCAGGCGCTGGGCGGCATGAAACCCGGCGCTACGATCCACGCGTCGCAACTGGCCGGCGATTTCACGCTTCCAGCCGATCCGGACACCAAGATCGCTTTCCTGGCCGGCGGCATCGGCATCACGCCGTTCCGTTCGATGCTGCAATATCTCGTCGATCGCAAGGAGATGCGGCCCATCGTCGTTCTCTACGGCACAGAGGGACAAGACGACATCGCCTATCGAGACGTGCTTGGCCAGGCGAGACGCGAACTGGGAATAAAGACGTTCCATGCGGTAGCCAAGGGTGCTGAGCGCGGGCAGTATCCGGGCTATATCGACGCTCGTCTGGTACGCCTCACCATGCCCGACTACCTCGAACGCACCTTCTACATCTCTGGGCCGCAGACCATGGTCAAGGCGCTGCGCGGGAAGCTGCTGGCCATGGGGGTCCGCCGTTCCAGAATCAAAGTCGACTATTTCCCCGGATTCGCCTGAACGCTCAACCATGCCGTGGCAGGTGGATGGTCACCGCCAGACCCGAGTTGGCATTGGTCATTTCGAGACGGCCGCCATAGGCTTCGACGATATCCGAAACGATCGCCAGGCCGAGGCCGTTGCCGCCGCCCTTGCTGTCGAGCTGAACGCCACGCAGTAGAGCGGCGTGCAGGGCGGGCTCGGGAATGCCCGGCCCATCATCGACGACCTTGATGATCACCTCGCCAGCGCTTGCCGATGCACTCACACGAACCACGGAGCTCGCGAAGCGCGTCGCGTTCTCCACCAGATTGCCCAGAATCTCGAATAGATCGCCCTCGTCGACCGGCGCAATGAAATCCTCGGCGGCATCGATGACGAATGAGAGCTGCTTGCCCCTCGGCGTGCGCTTGACGACCGCGACCACGCCACTCGCCACCTCCCGGACAAGGCAAGCGGCATCGCCGGAAACGCCGGGCGCCAGACGGGCGCGTGCCAACTCCCGCTCGACATGACGGCGAATCGCGCTCGCGCTCTTCTCGATTTCGTCGGCAAGCTCGCTTTCGCCCTTCTTGCGCAGGGTCCGGATGTCGGCGGACAGGACCTGCAGCGGCGTCTTGAGACCGTGCGCAAGGTCGGTGGCACGCGAGCGCGCCCGAGAGAGGGCTTTCTCCTGGGCGTCGAGCAGGCGGTTGATCTCGTCGGCGAGCGGCTGCACTTCGCTCGGCGCGGCCACGTCCAACCGTGCCGTCCGTTGCGCGATCACGTTCTTGACGGCGATCCTCAGGCTTTCCAGCGGCGCCAGGCCAACGGTGATCTGGATGAAGAAAGCTCCCATCAGGGCGGAGGCCAGCACAATGAGGGCCGGCGCAAGGTCACGGACATACTCGCCGACGGAAACTTCCACATTGCGATGGTCTTCCGCCACGACGGCGCGAAAGGCCCGCCCGTCGGCGTCGGTGATCGTGCGAATGACAGCGACGGTCAGCTCGCCGCCGGGCCCCTTGAGCTCTTCCTTCCGCAGTTCGCCATTGCCGGCCTGTTTGGGCAGGGCCAGCGTCGCATCCCACAGGGAGCGCGATCGAACGAGGTTGTGGGTGGCCAGGTCTTCCACTTGCCAGTAGTGGCCGGACAGCGGATTGGAGAAGCGTTGGTCGGCCAGCGTGGACGTCACCGACAGACGGCCATCGGCCGTGAAGCTCGTCGCGGCGATCAGTTCGTTGAGATCGTCCGTCAGCTCGCTGACAACTCGCCTCTCGACGTTCAGTTCGAACAGATAGCGAAGACCGACACCGGCGACGGCAAGGGCGATGACGATCGATATCGCCGCAGCCGACCAGAGCCTGAAACGGATCGAATTGCGCATCAATCCGGCCCGTCGGGGACAAAGTAACCGAAACCGCGCCGCGTCTCGATGATCTTGCTGCCAAGCTTGCGCCGCAGGCGCGCGACGATGACCTCGATCGTGTTGGGATCGCGTTCGTTGTCCGAACTGTACAGATGCTCGGCAAGCTCGGTTGACGCGACCACACGGCCGGCATGATGCATCAGGAACGCGAGAAGCCGATATTCGAGCGGCGAAAGCGCCACCGGAACGCCGCGAAGCGAGATGCGCATCTGGCGCGTGTCGAGCAGCAAAGGGCCTGATTTCAGCACTGGTGCTGCCTGCCCGCTTGAGCGGCGCAGGATGGCTCGCAGCCGCGCCAGCAGTTCCTCCATTTCAAAGGGCTTCGGAAGATAGTCGTCGGCGCCGGCGTTGATGCCTTCGACGCGCTCGGTCCACAGCCCCCTCGCCGTCAGGATGAGGACGGGAAAGCGACGGCCATTGGCGCGCCAGCGCTTCAACACCGTAAGGCCGTCGAGCTTCGGCAGGCCGAGGTCGAGAATCGCCGCGTCGTAGTTCTCGACATCGCCCGCAAACCAGGCCGCTTCACCATTGTCCACGATGTCGACGGCCATGCCCGAGGCCTTCAGGACCGCCGCGATGTCGGCCGCGATGCGCGGTTCGTCTTCAGCCACGAGGATCTTCATTTGTGGCCGCCTTCATCGCCCAAGACACCGCCCGCCCCGGCATCGACGTCAACGATCCGGCGCCTGCCGTCGGCGGCGACCACCTGGAACCGATAGATCCATTTGCCTTCGGCGCGAATGAGATCGACCGAAACAATCTCGCCGGGAGCCTTGGCGCGCACGGTGGCCATGATGTCGGCAAGACCCTCGATTTCGCCGCGCTCATGGAGATCGCGCGCCCGATCATGATCATCATCGTCATCCTGCGCCCTGACGGCCGACGGCAGGGCCATCACAAGCGCGGCCACGCCCAGAGCTGCCAGGCTCATCGATACGGTTTTCATGGAAGGGAGCTGTCGCATGCGGAAGCTGTCAAACCGCTGTCAATCATCGTCAGCCGGCGGCAAGGGCCACATCTCTATCAAGGGCCATCGCACCCGATGACGGGTGCGCGGAAAAGGATACGAAACCATGCGCAATTTTCCTGTCTTGCTTGTCGCCCTTGGCGGCCTGGCCGCTTTTGTCATACCCGCCGCCGCGGAATCCGACCATGGATCATGCGCGGCCGCACCCGCCGCTTCTTCCGCAACAATCGACCTCGAGTCCATCCCCGTGATGAGCGCCACCGGTCCCAAGTCGGTCAAAGGTGTCGGAGACGACGAATGCGGCGGCAAGACTATATCCAGCGCGCGCAGTGATCGGGAAGACGAGGAAATCGGCGACAGCGACGACTGAGGGCCGATCGAGCGGCCAACGACCATCACCCCCTAATCCTCCTGGAGAATCTCCGCAATGCCCGAAATTCAGCATATCCACCCCATGCTCGTGCATTTCCCTATCGTGCTCATGTACGCGCTCGTGATCATCGACCTCGCCGCGCTCACCCATCGCAACGCCGTGACGACGCGCTCGGGCATAGGGACGATTTCCACCTTTGCGGCCGTCGGCGCAGGGCTGTTTGCCGTCTGCACGTGGCACTTCGGCGGCATGGCCCTCGACCACGCGGAGGCCGCCGGGTTCAGCAGCGAGATAGCGGAAATCCATGAGGGCCTGGGCGGGATCAGCGCCCTGACTTTTCTGGGCTGGGGCCTGCTCCGGCTCGTCCTGTGGGTGCGAAATCGAGAGCTGGGCACGCTGGCCCCGGCCATTCCCGCGATTGAAATTGCCGGCGCGGCGCTGGTCACCGTGACGGGTTATTATGGCGGGCAGCTGGTCTACGACCTTGGCGTGAACGTCACCAAGGCCGCGGTCGGGGGGTGACTTTTCGATGTTCGACCTCGATCCGCCGCCATACAGGAAGCGCGCTCTTCCACTTGTAGACCGGTGCGAGTGGCGCCCAGCGGCGGTCATCGAATTGCCTCCCCTGGCCTAACCCGCGGCGCGGCCCGGTCTGGCTGCAGCTCGATCCAGATGTGGACCAACCGCTTTTCGTCTGCGCTTGCCGCGGCTGCCATGGGCGAAGAGCCAGCTTTTGGTCATTTCCGACACAAGCACATAGAGCGCGGTGATCGCGAGCAGCCCGGCCAGCACCGGTCCTGCCAGGGGCACAAATCCGAACCAGCCGGCGAACGGGGCAAAGGGGATGGCAATGGAGATAATGCCGACGCCGAGGGTCAGGCCGGCGAGCAAATGGCTGGGACGGCTACGCCACAGCCTTTTGTGGGTCCGCACGACGAGCACGATGGCAAGTTCGGTGAGCACGGATTCCACGAACCAGGCGGTCTGAAACGTGGCCGCTGTGGCGTGAACGACCAGAAGAAGGAAAGCGAAGGTCGCAAAGTCGAACAGGGAGCTCACCAGCCCGAAGCTCACCATGAAACGCCTGACGAAACGGATGTCCCAGTGACGCGGCCTGCGCACCTGGTCGGCATCGACATTGTCACCCGCGATCGCCAGAGCCGGGATGTCGGAGAGGAAATTGTTCAGCAAGATCTGCTTTGCCAGCAGCGGCAGGAACGGCAGGTAGAGCGAGGCCGCCGCCATGCTGATCATGTTGCCGAAATTGGCGCTGGTCGTGATGGAGATGTATTTCATGGTGTTGGCGAAGGTCTTCCGGCCATCATCGACACCCCGCACCAGCACGCCCAGGTCGCGCTTCAGCAAGATGATGTCCGCAGCCTCGCGCGCGACATCCACGGCGGTGTCGACCGAGATGCCGATATCTGCTTCGTGAAGCGCCGGCGCGTCGTTGATGCCGTCGCCAAGATAGCCGACGACGTGGCCGCTCCGGCGCAGCGCCTCGACAATCCGCTCCTTCTGGTTTGGATCGATCTCGACGAAGAGGTCGGTGTGGCGCACGCTGGCGAGAAGCCCATTCTTCGTCAGTTTCGACAGGTCTTCGCCGGTCATGATCCTGTCAGACCGGAGACCTACAGCCTCGGCCAGGTGCGCGGCGACATAGCGGTTGTCGCCGGAAATCACCTTTACGCCAATGCCGCGGTCAGTAAGCGCCGACAGCGTTTTCCGCACCCCCTCTTTCGGAGGATCGAGAAAGAGCAGGAAGCCCGCGAATGCCATTCCGGTTTCGTCGTCACGGCTGAAGCCAGCCTTGTCCCGAAATCTCCGGATCGCCAGACCGAGAACGCGATATCCTTGCGCGCTCCAGCGCCTGAATTTATCGTCGATCGCCTGGCGCTCCGCCGCGCCAAGGGGCGTCAAGCCGTGCGGACCTTGAACAAAGCCACACGCCTCGACGACATTCTGGACGGCTCCCTTGGTGATGAGGATCTGTTCGCGCGAGCTGTCCTGCGCGGCGACGGACAACCGCTTGCGGACAAAATCGTAGGGGATCTCGTCGATCTTGGTAAAGCCGGACAGATCCTCGTGGTCATGCGGAGCACTCGCAATTGCTTCGTCCAGGGGATTCTTCAGCCCTGTCTGCAAGGTCGCGTTCAGCAGCGCCCAAAGCAGGACGTCCTTCGAGGCGGCGCCCTCGACATCGAACGATCCATCGAGGTGAATGACGCCCTCCGTCAGCGTTCCTGTCTTGTCGGTGCACAGCAGGTCCATGCTGCCGAGGTTCTCGATCGCGTCGAGGCGACGCACGATGACGCCGCTGGCGGCCATCGTGCGCGCGCCTTTGGCCAGGGTGACGCTGATGATCGCGGGAAGCAGCTCAGGCGTCAGGCCGACAGCGAGGGCAAGCGAAAACAAAAGGGATTCGATTAGTGGCCGGTTGAGCATCACATTGGCGAAGAACACCATGATGACGATCGCAAGCATGATCTCGGTCATCAGATATCCGAACATTCTGATGCCTCGGGCGAACTCGGTTTCCGGGATCCTCCGTTCCAAGGCTTCGGCGATCGACGCGAACTCGGTCCGCGCTCCCGTGGCGACGGCAAGCACCTTCGCAGTTCCGCTGCGAACCGAGGTGCCGGTGAACACGGCATTGGTCCGTTGCGCGATGCTGGCTTCGGGCGCGGAGCGGCCGGCGGATTTCACGACGGGAAAGGTTTCGCCGGTCAGGACGGATTCGCTGACGTTGAAATCCCGCGACTCCAGGACGACGCCATCGACGGGGATGAGATTTCCCGCCGACAAGCAGACGACGTCGCCAGGAACGATGTTATCGACATCGACAGTCCGTTCGAAGCTGTCCCGAAGCACAGTGGCCTTGCGGGATATGCGCTGCTGCAGCGCCTCCATGGCACGGGAGGCCCCATATTCCTGAGTGAAGCTGAGGATACAGCTGGCAAGCACAATCGCGCCGATGATCGCTGCCTCATGACCTTCGCCGACGAACACGGAAACGGTGGCGGCGAAGACCAGGATCAGGACCAGCGGGCTGCGAAACTGGCGCGCGAGCACAGCCAACGCCGATCGGTTCGACCGAGGCACCAGGGCGTTTCGTCCGAATTTGGCAAGCCGGGCCGCCGCATCCGCGCTCAGCAGTCCGGAAGTGGAGGTCTCCAGTAGTCCGACCACCCGATCTGCTTCAAGCGACCAGTAGGCCTGCTTGGCGATGTCGGGCGCGCGGCCAGTCGACTGCGGTTCGGCGGGCCGGACCGCCGCCCGTTCCGTCGGATCGGCTCCACCGGTCACCATGGCCGACCGATCAGTTCGACAACAGGCGATTGATATTGCTCTCGCCGATGAGCGTGCGTGTGACGCCGCCGAAGGCCCATTCCCGCAGCCGACTATGACCATAGGCGCCGGAGACGATCAGATCGGCGTGGATTGAGCGCGCGAACGCAACCAGCCTGTCGCCATCCCCTTCGCCGGGGATCACTTCGGTTCGCGCCATGACGCCATGCTGCTCCAGAAAAACCGCTACATCGGCGAGGCTGTTTCGCACATCTTCCCCGGACCCGGTTTCCATCGTGGCGACGACCACCTCGTTGGCCTTGGCCAGAAACGGCAAGGAATCGGACAAGGCCCTTCGCGCTTCCCGGCTGTCCTTCCAGGCGACAAGGACGGTCTTGCCCAGGAGATGCTCGGCATTGCCCGCCGAGACCAGCACAGGACGACCCGCGCCAAGCACGAGGCTTCCGACATCGACCGCACGGAAGACATCCTCCCCGCCCTCGGCGGTCACGATGAGATCGGCCGAGCGGGCCGCAAGGCCGAGGGCGCGGGTCGGCCCGCAAATGTATTGCATCCATTCGCTGCTGACCGAACCAGGGACGAGCTTCTCGAAGATATCGCGCAATTCGGCAAGGCGCTTCTCAATCTCGGTGCGCTGGATCTGCATGACCTCGCCTTCGTAGACGAGGCCATCGCCCGTGGACACCAAAGGTGGGACATCCGCGGCGGCAAGGCCGACGAGGTGAGCATCGAAGCGCTGCGCCAGTTCCGCCGCCAGCTTCACGACCGGCGCGGGATTTGCATCAACGGCCAGATTGACGATTATCGTTTTATAGGACATGCAGGCACCTCGCTCGGAACGCGGAATGCCTTGTCACTTGCATTGTGCGAGCCTGTGGTGCCTTGATACAGATCAAAACGTCGCGGCAACGCGGCTGTTTGGCGGGCGGAACGATGAGTGCTAAATCGGCGGCCGCTGCTGTTTCTCGATCCGGAGACTGCTCGTGAGCAAGACGGAACAAGGCCGGCCAGAAGCAGCCAAGCCATCACCGCTGGCCGCCCTCGATATCTTGCCCGAGCACGAGCTTCTCGCCCTGATGTTCGATCAGGCTCCGGGCTTCATAACCTTGCTCAGCGAGCCGGACCACGTCTTTCAGCTGACCAATGCCGCGTTTCAGCACTTGATCGGCCAGCGGCAGGTTATCGGCAAATCGTTTCGCGAGGCCTTGCCCGAGCTCGAGGGCCAGGGATTCTTCGAATTGCTCGATCGCGTCTGCGAAACCGGCGAGCCTTATGTCGGCCGCAGCGCCAAGATCGTCCTGCGCAACGATGAAACCGGCCTTGCGGAGGAGCGTATCCTCGATTTTGTCAACCAGCCCGTCAGGGCTAGGGACGGCCGGATCACCGCTATCTTCATTCAGGGCACCGACGTCAGCGATCTGTCATTCGCCAACGCCGCGCTGCAGCTGCGTGAGGATCACCTGCGTTCGATCCTGGCAACAGTACCCGATGCGATGATCGTCATCGATGAAGGCGGCAACGTCCAATCCTTCAGCACGGCGGCCGAGATATTGTTTGGCTACCAGGCCGGCGAGGTCATCGGACGGAACGTCAAGATGCTGATGCCCTCGCCATACCGGGAGGAGCACGACGCATACCTGCAGCGCTACCTGACGACGGGAGAACGCCGCATTATCGGACTCGGCCGAACGGTAACCGGGATGCGCAAGGACGGATCGACCTTTCCGATGGAACTCGCGGTCGGCGAAATGCATCCGGGAACGGGCCGTTTCTTCACCGGCTTCTGCCGCGACCTGACGGAGCGCCACACCACTGAAGCCAGGATGCAGGAGCAGCAGCAGGAACTGCTCCACATGGCCCGTTTCACCGCGCTCGGCGAAATGGCCTCCACATTGGCACATGAGATAAACCAGCCCCTGACGGCGATCACGAACTATCTCAAAGGCAGCCGCCGTCTCCTCGAGAAGAGCAAGGACGAGAATGCCGCAATGTTGCGGGAAGCCGTCGAGAGGGCCGCAGAACAGGCGTTGCGCGCCGGCGACGTCATCCGCCGTCTCAGGGATTTTGTCGCCAGGGGCGAAAGCGAGCGCCAGGTGGAACGCCTGTCGGGGCTCATCGACGATGCTTCATCGCTGGCCCTTGTCGGCGCCAGGGAAGCGGATGTACGCGTCAGTTACGATCTCGATCCGACGGCCGAACTGGTCTTGACCGACCGGATTCAGATTGAGCAGGTATTGCTGAACCTGATGAGAAACGCCGTGGAGGCCATGCAAGGCGCACCCCGCCGAGAATTGCACGTCGTCACCAAGGCGCGACATGACGCGATGGTGGAGATCGGCGTGATCGACACCGGCCCGGGGTTGGCGCCCGAGGTTTCTGCCCAGCTTTTCCAGCCTTTCGTCACCACCAAGAAGCAGGGAATGGGGGTGGGTCTGTCCATTTGTCGCACTATCGTCGAGTCGCATGGTGGTCATATTTGGGCCGAGTCGATGCCCGGCGGAGGAACGGCATTTCGGTTCACCTTGCGTGCCGTAGAAAAGGACGAGGTTGCCCGTGGCCAATGATGTCGTTCATGTCGTCGATGACGACGTCGATGTTCGCAAGTCGCTGGGGTTTCTTCTTGCGACAGCCGACTTTGCCGTGCGCCTGCATGAGTCGGCGACCGCATTCCTGGCACCGGAACCGAAGGAGATCGACGGCTGCATCGTCACCGATGTGCGTATGCCCGGCATTGACGGCATCGAGTTCCTGCGGCAGCTGAGGGCGCGCGGCGTGAACGCGCCGGTGATCGTGATGACAGGTCATGCCGACGTTGCGCTCGCCGTGCAGGCGATGAAGGAGGGCGCTGCCGATTTCATCGAGAAGCCATTCGACGATCAGGTGCTTATCGATGCCATTCGCTCCGCCCTGGACCACCGAAGCCAGCCCATTGCGTCGCACCCGCAATCAGCAGAGATTCGAAAGAACCTTGCGACGCTGTCGGAGCGGGAGCGCCAGGTGCTCGACGGGCTTGTTTCGGGACTGCCGAACAAGACGATTGCCTATGATCTAGGGATCAGTCCGCGAACCGTTGAAATCCATCGCGCCAATGTCATGAGCAAGATGAGCGCCAGCAGCCTCTCGCATCTGGTGCGCATGGTCTTGATCGCCGATCCGAAGAGCTGAAGCGGATTGAAGCGAAGCAGTTCAAGTCTCTGTTTCCGCTGCACGCCGCCCTGACAAGCTACACGCCAGAGGGCGCGCATCAGTGCGGATTCTGCAGGAACCCAAGCTGGTGCTCCTCCGGATTCCAGACACGCCAGTGGGTCGGACGGATGTCGACCCGAGCCCCGGTCGCGACATTCTTCCAGCCCACCGGCGCCTTCTCGCAAGGGAACACGAGCGCGTGCACGCCATCGTCGTCGATGACGGCCAGTTCGAGGTTGCGGCCAGGTGGCGCGCTTGCGATCGGATTCCACATTCGGCCAGTGTGATCGAAGATTCGCTCCGCGCTTTGATTTGAGTCACATTTTTTCGGCCAGAACGCCCCTCGGCGCGAATCGGGGGCCGTTGAACGGGCATGCTTCGGCTCTTTCATCCGGATCGCTCCTTCTTGCGGCTTGTTTGACGCGGATCAACGATGGCTGCTCATACCGGTGCTTTGATGCCGGTCTCGACAGGTCGCGCATGAATTGCAGTGCGGTCGCGTCGACCCCGTGTCAAACGCGGACGTCGCGAAGCAGATGGGTCAGTTCAGCGAGGATGCCTCTCGAGCAGGTCCGCCGACCTCTCTCTGGCACGTGCCAGGAAACCTGCGGTGAAAGAGCGGAGGCGGCGGCACTTGTTGCCCAATCGACCTTTAAGGAGAGAAGCCATGGCTGAAGCCGCTACCAAACTGCCCGTGAGAACCGAGAAGAACGTTCCCGCCCGATCGGATAACTGGGTGGGACCTTTCGAGAGCCTGCGACGCGAAATCGACCGTCTTTTCGATGACTTTCATCCCTTCGATTTCCATCTGCCAGCCACCCGTTCGCTCTTCGGCAGGGAATTCCCCGCGAAGCTGCGCGGCGAGTGGCCGGTGGCGCCGGCGATGGACCTGGTGGAAAAGGCCGATGCGTATGAGATCACGGCCGAACTTCCGGGCATCGACGAAAAGAACGTCGACATCAAGCTCGCCAACAACGTGCTGACGATCAAGGGCGAGAAGAAGGAAGAAAAAGAGGAAAAGGAGAAGGACTACTATCTCTCGGAGCGCCGCTACGGCTCCTTCCAGCGCTCGTTCCGGCTGCCCGAAGGTGTAAACGCCGACAAGATCGACGCCAGCTTCACCAAGGGCATTCTGACTGTGAAGCTGCCGAAGACGGCCGAAGCGCAGAAGGCCGAGAAGAAGATCACCGTCAAGGCTGCCTGAAGCCACAGATGATGATCATTTCCTCAGTGCATCGGGCTGGTGCACTGAGGAGCCTTTTCCCCGTAACCAGGCCTCAATTCTTTGGGTCCGAAGGTTTCCCTGCGGCCTCGGATTGATGCTCCGCGGTTTCGAGCTTCTGCCTCTCGCGTGCAAGCAGGTTCTCAATCACCCGCCGCTTCTGCGGGTCGGTTTCTGCAGCAAGCAAGTCTTCGAAATGGGCAATATTAGCCCGTGCAATGAACCGGTCCACGACTACCCTCAATGCAGGCTGGCATCATTCTTACTCCAAATATCGCCGTCATTCATTTTTTTTGTGAACGCGAGCCCACTGGGTGAGCCGCCTTCCGTCAAATTGTCTCCATCTCGGTAGGTATCCCGGAATTGACATAGCTCAAAGTGATGTCCTCGCATGCCTCGTATGGTGTCGGCCAGGTAGGTCAACGCGCTACCAAAAACGGATTTCGGCTGCACAGGAGCTCGACATGAATTACCAGCGGTTCTTCGAGGATGCGATCGACCAGCTCCACGCGGAGCGGCGCTACCGCGTCTTCGCCGACCTCGAGCGCATGGTGGGCAAGTTCCCGCGCGCCATCTGGCGCTCCAACGGCCGCGCCCAGGAAATCACCGTCTGGTGCTCCAACGACTATCTCGGCATGGGCCAGAACGAGGATGTGATTGCCGCCTTCCAGAGAGCGGCCGGCAAGATGGGCTCGGGCGCCGGCGGCACCCGCAACATCTCCGGCACCTCCAACCCGCTGGTCGAGCTCGAGCAGGAGCTCGCCGACCTGCATGACAAGGAGGCAGGGCTCGTCTTCACCTCCGGCTTCGTCTCCAACGAGGCCTCGATCTCGACCATCGCCAGGCTGCTGCCCAACTGCCTGGTGCTCTCCGACGAGCTCAACCATGCCTCGATGATCGAAGGCGTGCGCCGCTCCGGCGCGGAAAAGAAGATCTTCCGCCACAACGACGTCGCGCATCTGGAAAGCCTGCTGCAGGCGGCAGGCCGCGAGCGCGCCAAGCTGATCGTGTTCGAGAGCGTCTATTCGATGGACGGCGACATCGCGCCGATCAGGCAGATCGTCGAGCTGGCTGAACGCTACAACGCCATGACCTATATCGACGAGGTGCATGCGGTGGGCATGTACGGACCGCGCGGCGGCGGCATCACCGAGCGCGAAGGCCTTGCCGACCGCATCGACATCATCCAGGGCACGCTGGCCAAGGCTTTCGGCACGCTGGGCGGCTACATCACCGGCACAAGTGCTGTGATCGACGCGGTGCGCTCCTATGCGCCGGGCTTCATCTTCACCACCGCGCTGCCGCCGGCGATCGCCGCCGCCACCACCGCCTCTATCCGCCACCTCAAGCGCTCGCAGGCCGAGCGCGACGCGCAGCAGCGCCAGGCGGCCAGAACCAAGCAGGTGCTTGCCGCGGCCGGCCTGCCGGTGATGGAATCGGCCACCCATATCGTGCCGGTGCTGGTCGGCGACCCCGAGCTTTGCAAGATGGCGAGCGACCGGCTGCTTGGCGTGCACGGCATCTACATCCAGCCGATCAACTATCCGACGGTGCCGCGCGGCACCGAGCGGCTGCGCATCACGCCGACGCCGTTCCACTCCGACGCGCTGATCGCCGAACTGCAGGACGCGCTGGTCGAGACCTGGGATGCGCTGGGCATCCCCTATGCCGGCTCCGGCCGCCCCGCCGTCGCCAAGACCGATCGGATCATTCCGCTGCTGGTACCGAAGTCGGGCGGCTGAAGCCGTTTGAAATTCTACTCCGGCGGCTATCCGCCGTGGTTTTCTGCGCTTCCGGTGCTCACGGACCTGAATGTCCGCTGCGCTCCGGTTCTCGAAATTCGCGCACCGGCTGGCTCACCGAAGCGAGTTTCAATCCGGCTTCAGTGCAGTTCAAACAGTCTTCATCCACCTGGCCAGGCGATGCGCCGCTTCCTCGAGCTGATCGAGGCGGCGGTGGAAGCATAGTCGGAGGAACGCTTCGCCGCCGGGACCAAAGGCGGTGCCGGGCGCCAGGCCGACATTGGCATTGTCGACGATGTCGAAGGCCGCTTTTCGGGAATCGGTGAGGCCCTCGACCCTGAAGAACAGGTAGAAGGCGCCCTGCGGCACGGTGAAACGCGCCTTGCCGGTTTCGCCGAGAATGCCGCAGACGAGGTCGCGCGCGGCTCGCGCGCGCTCCACCTGTTCGGCGATGAAGCCGTCACCCTCGTCGAGGGCGGCGACAGCGCCGCGCTGCATGAACTGGGCGACGCCCGAGGTCGAGTACTGGATCAGGTTCTCGAACACCTGCTGCAAGGCGGGATGGGTCTTGATCCAGCCGACACGCCAGCCGGTCATTGCCCAGTTCTTGGAAAAACTGTTGACGAACAGGATGCGGTCCTCGGGCGTGGCGACATCGAGGAAGGACGGCGCGCGGCCATGGCCGTAGTGGAACAGCGAATAGATCTCGTCGGCGATGATCCAAAGGCCCTTTGCCCGGGCAAGGTCGAGGATCGCCTGGAGCGTTTCCCTGTCGGCGGTCCAGCCTGTCGGGTTGGAGGGCGTGTTGATGAACAACAGTTTCGTGCGCGGCGTAATTGCCGAGGCGATCTTGTCGACGTCGCAGGACCAGCCATTGCCGGACTGGTCCAGCGTAACCGGCACCGGCACGGCACCTGCAACGCCGGCGGCCGCGGCGAAATTCGGCCAGGCGGGCGAGAGGTAGATCACCTCGTCGCCGCTGCCGGCGATGGCGTCGATGGCCAGCTGGATGGCATGCATGCCGGATCCGGTGACGATGAACTCTTCCTCAGCGAAGATCTTGCCGAAGTGCCTGGCATAGTAGCGCGCGAGAGCCTGCCTGAGCTCGGGAATGCCCTTCTGCCAGGTGTAGAAGGTCTCGCCACTGGCGAGGCCGCGTGCGGCGGCATCGCTGATGAAGGAAGGCGTCGGCAGATCGCCCTCGCCGGCCCAGAGCGGTATCAGCCCTTCGCGCAGGCGGCCATGGTTGATCACGGCGACAATGCCGCTTTCGGGCGCGGCGCGGGCTTCGGCGCGCAAGGTGTCGAAAAGGCTCATGACGAATTCCGTTCTTATCCCGGCAGCGCTCATAGCAGATAGAAAAACAGAAAACCCCGGCCGTAAGCGGCCGGGGTTTTGGTCCAGAAGGCTGGCGCCGCGTTATCTTTTGGCGAGGAGGTCGCGGATTTCGGTTAGAAGCTGCACGTCGGGTGGCGGCGGAGCCGCAGGGGCGGCGGGCTTTTCGCGCTCCAGGCGTCTGCGCAAGTTGTTCACCGCCTTGACCATCAGGAAGATGATGAAGGCAAGGATCAGGAAGTTCAGCACGACGGTGATGAAGCTGCCATAGGCGAAAACGGCGCCTTCCTTCTTAGCCTCGGCCAGCGTTGCCGAATGAACGTTCGAGGACAGCCCGAAGAAGTAATTGTTGAAGTCCAGCCCGCCGAAGATCGCGCCGACGATCGGCATGATGATGTCGTTGACCAAGGAATCGACGATCTTGCCGAAGGCAGCGCCGATGATGACGCCGACGGCCAGGTCCATCACATTGCCCTTGGAAATGAACTCCTGGAATTCTTTCAGCATTCGACCCTCCTTGCCGTGGCGGGCCGCGCTGCCGCCTCAACGATAGTCCTTCGGCGCCGACCCGGGCCCTACCATAACAAAAACCCCCGGTTGCAAAACCGGAAAAAAGCGAAGGCGCCGGTTTGTGCTACGCATCGTCATCAGCCGCATATGCGCCGAAAGCCGCGATGGACTTGAGCCCCGAGCTGTGGTTGCGTCGGGGCGATCGAGCATTTCATCGAAAATGCCTGAACGCTCTGGGTATTTGTTCTGACGCAATTCCGGACGGCAAATCGCCTGGTATTTTCCGGAATTGGTTGGGCAGGCCGGATGGGACACCGGCCAGGGAGGAAGCACGGGCCGTGCAAGGCTGGTTCGTCGTCATCATCGCGATCGCATATGTGACGCTGCTTTTCGCCATTGCCAGCGTCGGCGACCGGCGCGCCGCCGCCACCGGGCTCGGCCGGGCGCGACCGTTCATCTATGCGCTGAGCCTCGCCATCTACTGCACCTCCTGGACCTTCTTCGGCTCGGTCGGCCTTTCCTCCGAGCGCGGCCTCGAATTCCTTGGCATCTACACCGGCCCGGTACTGGTCTTCGTGTTCGGCTTCCCGCTGCTCAACCGCCTGGTTCGGCTGGCGAAGAGCGAGAAGATCACCTCGATCGCCGACTTCCTCGGCGCCCGCTACGGCAAGAGCTTCACCGTCGCGGCGATCGCGACGCTGATCGCCACGATCGGCGCGGTGCCCTATATCGCGCTGCAGCTCAAGGCGATCTCGGGCTCGGTCAGCCTGATGATCGAGCACTATACCGGCTCGCCGCCCTCTTTCGATCCTTTTGTCAGCGACATCTCGCTTGTAGTGGCGATGCTTTTGGCGCTTTTCGCGGTGCTGTTCGGCACCCGCCACGCCGACGCCACGGAACATCAGGACGGGCTGGTTCTGGCGGTTGCGGTCGAGACCGTGGTGAAGCTTGCCGCATTCATAGCCATCGGCCTGATGGTCACGTTCCTGATCTTCGGCGGCCCCGGCGACATGTTCGCCAGGCTCGCCGCGAACGGCCAGGTACGCCAGGCGATGAGCTACAACACCTCGCTGGCCACCTGGCTGGTGCTGACGACCTTGAGCGGCTTTGCCATCCTGATGCTGCCGCGGCAATTCTATGTCACCATCGTCGAGAACCGCAGCGAGGCCGAACTGCGCACGGCGACATGGCTTTTCCCCCTCTATCTCGTGGCGATCAACCTCTTCGTGCTGCCGATCGCCTTTGCCGGCCTGTCGCTGGTCGGCACCAAGACCAGCAGCGACCTTTATGTCTTGTCGCTGCCGCTGCTCGGCGGCCATGACGTGCTCGCCATGGCCGCCTTCGTCGGCGGCCTGTCGGCGGCGACCGCCATGGTCATCGTCGAAAGCGTTGCGCTCTCGATCATGATCTCCAACGATCTCATCATCCCATTGTTCGTGCGCCGCGTGATCAAGACCAGCGCCTCGGAGAATGAGGATTGGTCGACACTGATCCTCAATGTGCGCCGCGCCTCGATCTTCATCATGCTGTTCATCGCCTTCCTCTATTACCGCGAGAGCACCAACAGCGTGCGGCTGTCCTCGATCGGGCTGATGTCGTTCGCGGCGATCGCGCAATTCGCGCCGGCGCTGATCGGCGGCCTGATCTGGCGCCGCGCCAATGGCCGGGGCGCCGCGCTCGGCATGGTCGCAGGCATTGCCGTCTGGGGCTACACGCTTCTTCTGCCTTCGCTCGCCGGCCCCGGTTCCGACATCGTCGTCCATGGGCTGTTCGGCTTCGAGGCGCTGAGGCCACAGGCGCTGTTCGGCACCGTCGGCGAGCCGCTGAACCACGGCGTGCTGTGGAGCCTCTCGGTCAACGCCCTGTTCTTCGTGCTGGGGTCGCTGTCGCGCGCGTCGGTGCCGCTGGAGCGCATCCAGGCGGCGATCTTCGTGCCACGCGAGGCGGGCCCGATGCCAAGCCTCAGGCGCTTCCGCACCGCCGTCACCGTCAATGATCTCAAGGACACGATCTCGCGCTATCTCGGTGTCGAGCGCACGGAGCGCTCCTTCCAGTCCTTCGAGAAGAGCGCAAGCGTCTCGCTCCACGGCAAGGAGCAAGCGAGCATGGATGTCATCCGCTTCTCGGAGCAATTGCTGGCAAGCGCCGTCGGCTCGTCCTCGGCGCGGCTGATCCTGTCGCTGCTCTTCCGCCGCAACGACCACGATTCCAAAGATGCCTTCAAGCTGCTCGACGACGCGACCGAGGCGCTGCAGCACAATCGCGACCTGCTCCAGATCGCCCTCGACCAGATGGAGCAAGGCATCACCGTCTTCGACCGCGATTTCCGGCTGATCTGCTGGAACCGGCAATACCGGCAGCTGTTCGACCTGCCGGACGAAATGGGCCAGGTCGGCGTATCGCTCGACCGGATCCTGCGCCATCTCGCCGAACGCGGCGATATACCGGCTGACCAGCGCGTGACGATGCTCAACCGACTGACCAGCTTCGCCGGGCCATGGCAGATGGAGCTGAAGACCAGCGGACGCATTCTGGAGCTGCGCTCCAACCCGATGCCCGACGGCGGCATAGTCGCCACCTATGCCGACATCTCCGGCCGGGTCGAGCAGGACCTTGCGCTGAAGCGGGCCAATGAATCGCTGGAACAGCGGGTCAAGACCCGCACCATCGAGCTCACCCGGGTCAACGAGGAGCTGGCGCAGGCGCAGATGCTGGCCGAGGAGGCAAATCTCGGTAAGACGCGCTTCCTCGCCGCCGCCGGCCACGACATCCTGCAACCGCTCAACGCGGCACGGCTCTATTGCTCGTCGCTGATCGAGAAGGCCGGCAAGGGGCCGGCCGGCAAGGCAGCGGTCAACATCGAATCCTCGCTGGAATCCGTCGAAACCATCCTCGGCGCCGTGCTCGACATCTCACGGCTCGACGCCGGCGCCATGAAGCCCGAAGACACCGCCTTCAGCCTCGGCGGGCTGCTCGGCCAGATCGGCAATGACTTCCGCCCTTTAGCCGCCGCAAAGAAGCTGGAACTCAAGATCATACCGTCCTCGCTCGGAGTCATGACAGACCGAAATCTTTTGCGCCGGCTGATCCAGAACCTGGTCTCGAACGCCATCAAATACACGCGCAAGGGCCGCATCCTTGTAGGCGTTCGGCGGCGCGGCGAACTGGCCGAAATCCAGGTGATCGACACCGGCATCGGCATCGCCGGCGACAAGCTTAACACCGTCTTCCACGAGTTCACACGCCTCGACGAGGGCATACGCGAGGCGGAAGGCCTTGGCCTGGGCCTCTCCATCGTCGACCGCATCGCGCGGGTGCTGCGGCTCGAAATCCGCATTTTCTCCAACCCGGGCAAGGGCACGCGCTTTTCCGTCATCCTGCCGGTCGCGGAGGTCGCGGCGCCGCCGCGCGAGATCAGTAAGGCCCCGGCCCGCTCTGCGTCGACGCTTGCCGGGCTCAACGTGTTCTGCATCGACAATGACGCGCGCATCCTCGACGGCATGCGGCTGCTGCTCGAAGGCTGGGGCTGCCATGTCGAGACGGCTTCGGGATCGGGAGAGCTCATGCGACCCGGCGCGGCGAGGCCGGACGTGGTGCTTGCGGACTACCATCTCGACGGCGGCACCGGGCTCGACGCGATCGCCAGGTTGCGCGCCGCCTACGGCCAGGACCTGCCCTGCGTGCTGGTCACCGCCGACCGCTCCAGCGAGGTGCGCGCCGCCGCAAGCCAGCTCGACATTCCGGTCGTCAACAAGCCGGTGAAGCCGGCCGTGCTGCGCTCGATGATGGCAAGGGTTAGGCCGCTGGCGCCGGCCGCGGAGTAGAGGCAGAAGTGGCTAATTTACCGGCTGCAGCGGGTCATTGCCGATCTTGGAGAGCTGGATGACCGCCTGGGTGCGGCTGTCGACGTCGAGCTTCTGCAAAATGGCCGAGACATGGGCCTTGATGGTGGCCTCGGAGACGCCGAGCTCATAGGCGATCTGCTTGTTGAGCAGGCCTTCCGCCAACATGCCGAGCACACGCGTCTGCTGCGGCGTCAGCGCCTGTAGGCGTTTGATCAGGTCGGAGATTTCCGGGTCGCGCTCGACGCCGAGCTCGATGCCGGCGGGTGCCGCGATATCGCCGGCAAGCACGGCCTGCACCGCGGCGCGGATTTCTTCCATGCTGGCCGATTTGGAGATAAAGCCGGAAGCGCCGAGATCGAGGGCGCGGCGGATCGTGACGGGATCGTCATGCGCCGACACTACGACCAGCGGCACCGCTGGATGGATGCCGCGCAGCGCAATCAGGCCGGAGAGGCCGCTGGCGCCCGGCATCGACAGATCGAGCAGCACCATGTCGATATCCTCATTGGCCAGCACCAGAGCCTTGGCGCTCTCGAAATCCCCGGCCTCATGAATGGCGGCAACGTCGCCGATGCCGGCCAGCGCCTCCTTCAGCGCGCCGCGAAAAAGCGGGTGATCGTCGGCAATGACGAAAGTGTGGCCCGACGGCAAATATTCCTCCCCCGATCCCATCATCATTTGTGTGCTTCTTGCGGGACCGGAATGATTATGCGGCGGCGCGCCGCTTTTTCAAGCGGCAAGGCCGCGCACGGAGTTTTCCCCAACGGTTCGGCTCCTGTTTGCGCTATTCCGGAGGGAAAACCGCTGTGCACTTTTCCTGGAATTGCAGGCCGGTTCAGGTCTTCTGGTTAAGCTTGCCGCCGCCGTCGCCGTCTTCCTTGTCCATGTCCTTGACGATGTCCTTGAAGGTCCGGAAGAAGCGTTCCATGTAGCCCATGGTCCTGTTGAAATCCTCTTCGCTCGGCAGTTGCGATTCCAGCCGGGCGGAGAGCGAATTCTCCAACTTGGCGACCCGCGCATCGAGGGCCTTGACCGAATTGTCCAGCCGGTCGATCTCGTCCTGGTAGGCGGCGCGCTCGTCCGCCGCCATCTTGCAGACGAGCTGGCCGGTGCGCTCCTCGCAGATCGACATGGCGCCGGTCCTTGTATCCATGCGGACATAGCCGTTGGCCGACTTCTCCAGACGGTAGTGGTCGGTCTCCTCGGAATAGGCGGAAGCGGCAACCAACGAGCAAAGCGCCGCGGGGATCAGGATGTGCTGCAGACGCATATCGTCCTCCATGAGCCAGTGAAGGCGGGCTATCACAGGTTTGCGCCGGAAATGGGGAAGAGTCGAGCTTCAAGCCTTTCCCGCTCCTTCGGTTCGGACTATAGCGCGAGAATGTCTCAGATTATCTACAAGATCGCCCCCGAGGCGCTGTGGCGCGAGGCCGAAAAGAACGGGCGCTTCACCGGCGCATCGATCGACATCGCCGACGGCTTCATCCATTTCTCCACCGCTGCGCAGGTGCGCGAGACAGCGGCTAAGCATTTCGCCGGCCAGACGGGCCTGCTGCTGATCGCCATCGACGGGGAGAAGCTGGGGGACGCGTTGAAATACGAAGTGTCGCGCGGCGGCGCGCTGTTCCCGCATCTCTACGCCCCGCTCGACCTCGATGCCGTCCTTTGGGTCAAGCCGCTGCCGCCCGGCGCCGGCGGCCACGAATTCCCGGCGCTGGAGGGCGAATGAGCGTGCTCGACCGGATCGGCCAGAAGCTGCTTTTCTCCTTCGATCCGGAAACCGCGCATGGCATGTCCATCGCTGCACTGCGCTGCGGGCTGCCGGTCGGCTCGGCTGCGCCGCGCGACGGGCGGCTCAGGATCAGGCTTTGTGGCCTCGAGTTCCCGAACCCGCTCGGCATGGCCGCCGGCTACGACAAGAACGCCGAAGTGCCGGACGCGCTGCTTGGGCTTGGCTTCGGCTTCGCCGAAGTCGGCACCATCACGCCGCTGCCGCAACCCGGCAACCCGAAGCCGCGCATCTTCCGGCTGACGGCGGATGAAGCGGTGATCAACCGGCTGGGCTTCAACAATGAAGGTCATGCGGCGGCGGAAAAACGGCTTGCCGCGCGCAAGGGGCGGCCAGGCATCGTCGGCGTCAACATCGGCGCCAACAAGGACAGCGCCGACCGCATCGCCGATTACGAGCGCGGCGTTGCCCGCTTCGCGGCCTATGCGAGCTATCTGACGGTCAACATCTCCTCGCCGAACACGCCGGGCCTGCGCAACATGCAGGCCCGCGAGCAGCTCGGCGAGCTGTTGTCGCGGGTGATGGCGGCGCGCGTGGCGGCTCCTGCGCAGCCGCCGGTCTTCCTCAAGATCGCGCCGGACCTCGTCGAAGCGGAACTGGAAGACATCGCCGCAGAGATCGTCGAGAAGAAGATCGAGGGTGTCATCGTCTCCAACACGACGCTGGCGCGGACCGGATTGCGGAGCGGCGGCGTGGCGAATGAAACCGGCGGTCTCTCGGGAAAGCCATTGTTCGATCGTTCGACCGCGGTTCTGGCACGGATGCGCAAACTACTTGGGCCGCAGATGGCGATCATCGGTGTCGGCGGCGTCGACTCCGCTGAGGCCGCATTGGAAAAGATCCGCGCTGGCGCCGACCTCGTCCAGCTCTACACCGGCATGATCTATGCCGGCCCGGCGCTGCCCGGGCGCATCGTGGCCGGCATGGCACGGTTCGTGGAGAGGGAGCGCCTCAAATCCATCGCGGAGCTGCGCGACACCGGCTGCGCAAGCTGGTCCGAACGGCTCTGAGGGTTCCCACCGCGTCAGGAGGACGGATGATGGCCGAGGTTCTGAGCTCCGTGGCGGATGCGATCGGTGGAACACCACTGGTCCGGCTCGACAGGCTGACGGCGCAGGCAGGCGTCGACGGCACAATCCTCGCCAAGCTGGAACATCTCAATCCGGGCTTTTCCAAGAAGGATCGCGCGGCGCTTGGAATTATCGAGCAGGCCGAAAGATCCGGCGCCATCAAGCCTGGACAAACAGTGGTCGAGCTTACCTCCGGAAACATGGGAACGGGGCTCGCGATCATCTGCGCCGTCAGGGGTTACCCCTTCGTCGCGGTGATGTCGAAGGGCAACTCCGAAGAGCGCGCCCGCATGATGGCGGCGCTCGGCGCGGAAGTGATCCTCGTGGACCAGTTGCCAGGATCGGCGCCGAGGCAAGTCTCGGGTGGCGATCTGGCGCTCGTCGAGCAGGCCGCCAGAGTGGTGACGGCGGAACGAGGGGCCTACCGAGCCGACCAGTTCCATCGCGACGGCAATTGGCTTGCGCATTATCACGGGACCGGCCCGGAAATCTGGGACGCCAGCCATGGCGCCGTCGACGCATTCGTCGACTTCATCGGCTCGGGCGGCACCTATGCCGGGGTGTCGAGGGCGCTCAAGGAACGCAATCCCCTGATCAAATGCTTCATCGTCGAGCCTGAGGGCGCGGCAGCAGCCGCGGGCGAGACGGTCATCCAACCCGAACACCCCATTCAAGGCGGCGGCTACGCCATGCCGGACCTGGCGTTCCTGACCAACGCGCCCGTCGATGGCTATCTTCAGGTTTCCGGCGACGAGGCACGCGAGACCACGCGGCTGCTCGCGCGCAGCGAAGGTATCTTCGGCGGCTTCTCGTCCGGAGCGAATGTGGCCGCCGCGCTGCGTCTCCTGAAGGGCGATCAATCAGGCAAGACGATCGCTGTCGTGGTTTGCGACTCCGGACTGAAGTATCTCTCGACCGACCTCTGGAGCTGATAAACGCCGGCGCTCAGCCGGAGCCGAACAATCCGGCTAAAACGCCGTCCGCACCCTGAGTCTCAGTACCGCAAGCAGGCTCACTCCCCGCACCAGCAGGAAGACATGCAGCGACGCCCATAGCCCATTGTTTCCGAAGGCCGGCGCCAGCGTGATCAGCGCGGTGCTGAAGGCGAGGAACGACAACAGCATCATATTGCGCATGTCGCGCGACCAGGTGGCGCCGATGAAGACGCCGTCCATCTGGAAGGCCAGCACGCCGCTCAGCGCCGTGAACGCCGCCCAGGGCAGATAAATGTCGGCGACTTCGCGGACCTCGGGCGAGTTCGTGACCAGCGCCACAAGGCTCGCGCCAGCGGTCAGCAGGATAAGGCTGGCGCCGGCCGCGAGGCCAAAACCCCAGATCAGCGTCAGCCGCACGGCCTGCCGGAAGGGAGCAGGCGCCTGCGCGCCGATGGCGCGGCCGGCCAACTGTTCGGCGGCGGTGGCGAAGCCGTCGAGGAAATAGCCGGCGATCAGGAAGAAATTCATCAGCACGGCGTTGGCGGCAAGTGTCACCGTGCCGAACTGCGCGCCCTGCCTGGTGAACAGCGCAAAGGCGGCAAGCAGCGAGAACGAGCGGATCATGATGTCGCGGTTGAGCGACAGCATGCGCCGGTAGGCCGGCAAATCGAGGATGCGCCGGCGCGACGGCCGCTCCAGCTTGCGGAAGCGGTTGAGCACGATGGCAAGGCCAAGCAGCATGGCCAGGAACTCGCCGGTGACCGTCGCCCAGGCGACGCCGGCGACGCCCCAGCCGAGCTCGAGCCCGAGCAGGAAGCAGAGCACGATGTTGATGCCGTTGAGCACCGCTTGCAGCATCAGCCCGAGCCCGCCCTCGCCGCGTCCCAGCACGTAGCCCAGTATGGCGTAGTTGATCAGCGAGAAGGGGGCTGCGAGCAGCCTGATGCGGATATAGATGGACATCGCAGCGCTGACGCGCGGCTCGGCGCCCATGAACCATTGGCCGGCTACGGCAAAGAGCGGTGCAAGTGCCGCAAGGATGACGCCCGCGACGACCGCGATCAGCACGGCGCGCCACAGCACCGCCTGCTCTTCCAGCGCATCGCCGCGCCCGAAGGCCTGGGCGACAAGGCCGGTGGTGCCGGAACGCAGGAAGTTGAAGGTGGTGAAGACGACGTCGAAGACCAGAGATCCCGCCGCCAGGCCGCCGAGCAGGGCCGCGTCGCCGAACTGGCCGACCACCGCCGTGTCGACGATGCCGAGCAGCGGCGTCGTCAGATAGGCAAGCGTCATCGGCACGGCGATCGCCAGCACCGAGCGATTGGTGACGGCGAAGGACCTGACATTGGCTTCGGTCGCGTCCAAAGGGATGGCTGCCATTTTGATTGCGGCTTGATCGAGGACCCGATGTGCCCCAGTTTGCCGGCGTCACGCAACCATATCCGCCGGACTGCCAACCGAATTTCAGACTTGGCTCAGGCCCCCGATCCATGCCGCTGCAGATCGTCCATCACCCTGACTACGACGCCGGCTTCGCCCTCAACCATCGCTTTCCGATGAGCAAATATCCGCTTTTGATTGAGGCCTTGCGCATGCGCGGGCTGGCGGTGCCGGAAGCGCTCTCGATGCCGGAACCGGCGCCGGCATCACTGCTGAAGCTTGCCCACGCAGCCGACTATGTCGACCAGGTGATCGCCTGCCAGGTGCCGGAGAAGATAGAACGCGAGATCGGCTTTCCCGTCGGCCGGCGCGTGTCGCTGAGGGCGCAGCTCGCCACGGCGGGCACGGCGCTGGCGGCCAGGCTGGCGTTGAAACACGGCATCGCCTGCAACGCCGCCGGCGGCAGCCATCACGCCGGGCGCGCGCAAGGCGCCGGCTTCTGCACCTTCAACGATGTCGCAGTCGCTGCGCTGGCGCTGCTGGCCGAAGGCGCCGTCGAAAACGTGCTGATTGTCGATCTCGACGTGCACCAGGGCGACGGCACGGCCGACATTCTCAAGGACGAGCCTCGCGCCTTTACCTTTTCCATGCATGGCGAGCGCAACTACCCGGTGCGCAAGATCGCATCCGACCTCGACATCGCTTTGCCGGACGGCACCGGCGACGACGCCTATCTCGACCGGCTCGCCGCCATCCTGCCGGAACTATCCGCGCAAAGGCATTGGGACATCGTCTTCTACAATGCCGGCGTGGATGTGCATGCCGAGGACAGGCTGGGCCGGCTGGCGCTGAGCGACGATGGTCTTCGCGCCCGCGAAGACATGGTGATCGGCCATTTCCACAGGCAGGGCGTTCCGCTGTGCGGCGTCATCGGCGGCGGCTACTCGACCGACGTGCCGGCGCTGGCCGCGCGCCATGCCATATTGTTCGAGGCGGCCGCTCGACACGCCGAATCTAGGCAGTAGGGAATAGGCAGTGGGCAATAGGGAAGACAACCCCTACTGCCTACTGCCTACTGCCTACTACTTCCTGTAGCTGGCGATCCGAAGCAGGATGAACACCGGCACGACGATCGCGGCGCCGAGCAGGATATAGCCGAGGAAGCGGTCGATGGCGTGGAAGCCGAGATTCCACAGATCCACGAAGAACTGGCGGATACCGTAGAAGACGTCCATCGGTGACCAGCCGAAGGCATGCATGACGAGGCCGACGAGGAAGGAGACCACGAGCAGCTTCAGGAACACCCTGAGCGGCGTGTCGCCAAGAAAGCGCGTCAGTGCGGACAAGGCCATTCTCCGGTTCGAGCCGCCCGATTCGGCGGCGCGACACCAGAGATACGCATTCCACTGAACGGCATCAAGCAATGGAGCCGCCGGCTCTGCTTTGCCGATTGCTTGCAGCCCGGGCATCATGGTAACGAGGGCTCGCGCGGGTATGATGTAATGGTAGCCTGTCAGCTTCCCAAGCTGAACGCGCGGGTTCGATTCCCGCTACCCGCTCCAGTCTCCCAACCTGTTTGCTTGAACATCGTGGCGCGCTGCTGGGCGAGGCTGGCAGAGTGTCTCCGAACACGGGATCGGGTCTGGCACTGAACGTGCAAGACCCGATCACGTCACTCAATCCTCAACGGTCGCCTGAACTACAGCCAGATGTTGATCCAGTAGCGCTCGCGCCAGCAACGGCGGCGCCAGCGGCCGTGACGCCAGACGCGGCGGCAGACATGTCTCCAGCCGCGTCGGCGGCGGCGCCTGCGATGGCGCCAGTACCAATCTCCGTAATGATGATGGCGGTGGGAGACCAGTTCCACTTCGGCCGGATTGTCGCCTTCGAAGACCGCGTTGTCCGGCTTGTCGAGTTCGTCCAGGATCCCGTTGCCACCGGGAATGCCGGCAACAGCCTTGCCGGGTCCGGCCAGGCTAGCAAGTGCCGCCGCCCCCGCAACGCCAAGCATTCCAGTCAGAAACAACCGACGTTCCATCAAAACCTCCCGAGCTGTTAAGCATCGGCAGCTCTTCCCTCACCCGCAACGGGCTCCAGCGAGCGACCGATCGGTTTGAACGTACAAGTAGCATTCTCGTTCCATCACCCCACTTCGCGCAAGATGAAGTCGTGCAGCATTTTCGCGGCCGGCGAGAGCACGCGGTTCCTGATCGTGATCAGGCTGTAGGGCCGGACCTCGATATCGAACTCGGTCTGGACCACGTCTATGGCGCCGGCCAGCCCGTCGGCACCCTGGATGAACCTGGCGACCTGGATCGAGACCGGCGCGATGGCGTCGGACTGCGCCACCATCACCAAAGTGAGCAGCAGCGACGAGGTGTTGAGGATGCGGTCGGGCAGCGCAATGTCGCGGTTGAGGAAGTTGCTTTCCATCGCCTGGCGCAGCGGCGAGCCGCCGGACTGGAACACCCAGTCATAACCCGCCGTTTCCTCCAGCCGCACCATCTTGCCGCTCGCCAGCGGGTGGCCCCGGCGTACGATAAGGCAGGCCTTCTCGACGCCGATGACGCGCGATTCGAAGAGCCGCGGATTGAGATCGTCGGGAATGCGCGCGATGATGAAGTCGTGGCGCGACGCGATCAGCTCGCGGGCGAGCACGTTGGAGGTCTCGACCTGCATGGTGATCTCGATGCGCGGATAGATGCGGCGGATTTCGCGAATCGCCGGCACGGCCAGTTCGATTGCCGGAGCCGTCACCGCGCCGAGGAACACGGAGCCGCCCTTGCCGGCCTTAAGCTCGGAAATCTCGCGATCGGCCTCGCGCATCTCGAGCAGGATCGAGCGGGCGCGCCGCGCAAGCGCCTTGCCATAAGGGGTCAGCGTCACGCCGCGTGGCAGCCGCTCGCACAACTTGACGTCGAGCACGGCCTCCATCTCGGCGATCATGCGCGAGGCGGCCGGCTGCGAGATGTTCATGACCTGTGCGGCCGCGCTCACCCGTCCGTGATCGTCCAGCGCGGTGATCATGCGCATGTGGCGGAGGCTCAGGCCGCTGCGCAGCAGCGTCTCGCCCTCTCCCGGCGATTTCTCATAACCACCTGAAATCGCACCGAAATCTTGCATTGCCGCCATGATCCTGAACCTTCCCAGCGGGTTTCTTTCCATCCTTTAGGCCATATCAGTTTCGGTATAGCAACCACCGAAGATCGCATTTGACAGTTATGTCAAAGGGCCACACCCTTCGCGCGTTCCGAGGCGTGAAGGTCGATAGCGAGCAAAATCGTATCGATTGAAATTGCGTCCCGGGGCCGATTGGGAGGATACCGGAGATCGATAATGCCGACAGTGGCGCGTCAGCGCACCTGCTCGACTGCGCGGCCCGCGAAGCCCCGAGGTGTCGCGTCCATCAACCAGGGAGAGTAATCGTGAAGATCATCAAGACACTGGCCGCCGTCGCGGCCCTTGGCGTCGCTGCCATGACCTATTCGGCACACGCCGCCGACAAGGGCCTCATCGGCGTGCTGATGCCTACCAAGACCTCGCAGCGCTGGATCAACGACGGCGATGCCGTCAAGTCCCAGCTCGAGAAGCTCGGCTACACCGTCGACCTGCAATACGCGCAGGACGACATCCCGAACCAGCTCAGCCAGCTGGAAAATGAAATCACCAAGGGCCCGAAGGCGCTGATCATCGCCTCGATCGACGGCACCACCATGGCGGACGCGCTGCAGAAGGCCAATGATGCCGGCGTGGTCACCGTCGCCTATGACCGCCTGATCAAGAAGACCCCGAATGTCGACTACTACACCACCTTCGACAATTTCGGCGTCGGCGTGATCCAGGCGAATTCCCTGGTCAAGGGCCTCAAGGAGCGCTTCCCGAACACCAAGCCTTGGAACGTCGAACTCTTCGGCGGCTCGCCCGACGACAACAACGCCTTCTTCTTCTACAACGGCGCCATGTCGGTCCTGCAGCCGCTGATCGATGACGGCTCGATCAAGATCAAGTCCGGCCAGATGGGCATGGACAAGGTCGGAACGCTGCGCTGGCTCGCCGCCACTGCCCAGGCGCGCATGGACAACCTGCTTTCGGCCAACTACTCGGACGGCAGCCGCGTCGATGGCGTTCTGTCGCCTTATGACGGCCTTTCGCGCGGCATCACCGCCTCGCTGCGCGCCGTCGGCTACGGCACGGACGCTCAGCCCTGGCCGATCGTGACCGGCCAGGACGCCGAGACCGCCTCGGTCAAGCTGATCATCTCGGGCGAGCAGTATTCGACGGTGTTCAAGGACACCCGCGAGCTGGCCAAGTCGACCGTGGAGCTGGTCGACAAGGTGCTCTCCGGCGGCAAGCCTGAGGGCCTCGACACCAAGACCTACAACAACGATGTCAAGGTCGTTCCCTCGATCCTCCTGACGCCGGTCGAGGTCGACAAGTCGAACTACGAGAAGCTGGTCGTCGACTCCGGCTACATCAAGGCCGAAGAGTTGAAGTAATCCGGCTTGAAAACGAGGGGTCCTGCGTGACGCAGGGCCCCTTTTCGTTCAGAAGCGACCCCGGTATTGTTTTTGCCGGCTTCTGCAGCGCAGCGCGCCGTCACGGTGCGAAGGCAGCCGCAGCATTTGATTTCGCGCATGGCATTCTCCGTTGATGGAAAGCATGCGCCAAGGAGCAGACCCGATGGCCTCGACGATTTTGGAGATGCGCGACATCACCAAGACGTTCCCCGGCGTGAAGGCGTTGTCGAACGTCAATCTCAGCGTCGAGGAAGGTGAGATCCACGCCATCGTCGGCGAGAACGGCGCCGGCAAGTCGACGCTGATGAAAGTGCTGTCGGGCGTCTATCCGTCCGGCACCTATGATGGCCAAATCATCTTTCGCGGCCAGGAATGCAATTTCAAAGGCATTCACGACAGCGAGCATATGGGCATCGTCATCATTCACCAGGAGCTTGCCCTGGTGCCGATGCTGTCGATCGCGGAAAACATCTTTCTCGGCAACGAGCACGCCACCTATGGCGTCATCGACTGGGACGCCAACGAGGCGCGCACGGCCGCCCTGCTCAAGAAGGTCGGGCTCAAGGAGGATCCCAAGACGCTGATCACCAATATCGGTGTCGGCAAGCAGCAGCTGGTCGAGATCGCCAAGGCGCTCAGCAAGGAAGTGAAGCTCCTGATCCTGGACGAGCCGACAGCGTCGCTCAGCGAAAAGGACAGCCAGGCGCTGCTCGACCTCCTGCTCGAGTTCAAGCGCCAGGGCATGACCTCGATCCTGATCTCGCACAAGCTGAACGAGGTGAACCGCGTCGCCGACAAGGTGACGGTGATCCGCGACGGGCGCACCATCGAGACCTTGCCGCGGAAGGACATCTCGGAAGACCGCATCATCACCTCGATGGTCGGCCGCTCGCTCGACGACCGCTACCCGCCGCGCGAGCCGCAGATCGGCGAGGTCATTTTCGAGGTGAAGGACTGGTCGGTCTACCACCCAATCCACGCCGAGCGGCAGGTCATCAAGAACGTAAGCCTTAATGTGCGCAAGGGCGAGGTGGTGGGCATTGCCGGGCTGATGGGCGCCGGCCGCACCGAATTCGCGATGAGCCTGTTCGGCCGCTCCTATGGCCGGCATATTACCGGCGAGGTCCTGCACCGAGGCAAGCCCGTTGATCTTTCGACGGTGAGCAGGGCGGTGGCAAATGGCATCGCCTATGTCACCGAGGACCGCAAGACCTACGGCCTCAACCTCATCGACCATATCAAGCACAATGTGACGCTGGCCAATTTGGGCGGCGTTTCGAGCCGCGGCGTCATCGACGACATGCGCGAAATGAGCGTCGCCAATGACTACCGCAAGAAGACGAACATCCGCGCCTCCAGCGTCTATCAGCTGACCGGCAATCTCTCGGGTGGCAACCAGCAGAAGGTGGTACTGTCGAAATGGCTGTTCGCCGACCCGGAACTGCTGATCCTCGACGAGCCGACGCGCGGCATTGACGTCGGCGCCAAGTACGAAATCTATACGATCATCGCGCGCCTTGCCGCCGAGGGCAAAGCGATCATCGTCATCTCGTCGGAAATGCCCGAATTGCTCGGCATCACCGACCGCATCTATGTGATGAACGAAGGGCGTATCGTCGGCGAAATGGCGGCAAGCGAAGCCAGCCAGGAAAAAATCATGCGCGCCATCGTTCGCGGAGAAGGAAAAAAAGCATCATGAGCACAGAAAGCGCTCCCGCACCGCAGAGCGGCACAGCCGAGGACGTCAAGCAGGGTCCGCGCATCGCCGTCTCAGCCCTGACGACGAACCTGCGCGAATACGGCCTGATCATCGCGCTCATCGTCATCATGCTGTTCTTCCAGTACACGACGTCGGGCACGCTGTTCAAACCGGTCAACCTCTCGAACCTGGTGCAGCAGAACTCGTTCATTATCGTGATGGCGCTGGGCATGCTGCTGGTGATCGTCGCCGGCTATATCGACCTCAGCGTGGGATCGGTCGCAGGTTTCATCGGCGCGCTTGCCGCGATGATGATGGTGATCTGGCCGCTCGGCATATTCTCGAATCCATTGGTGGTCTCGATCGTCTGCCTGATCGTCGGCGCGCTGATCGGCGCGGCGCAAGGCTACTGGATCGCCTATCACAAGATACCGAGCTTCATCGTGACGCTGGCCGGCATGCTGATCTTCCGCGGCATCTGCCAGGCGCTGCTCGGCGGCGGCTCGTCGGTCGGCCCGCTGCCGGACAGCTTCAAGGCGCTGAGCTCGGGCTTCATCCCGGACGTGATCGGCCCGCTGACGCTGATCCCGCCGACGGTCAATGCTGCCGGCAAGACCATCGTCGGCAGCGGCTTGACGCTGCATATGACGACGATCGTGCTCGGCCTGATCGCGGTGCTCGCCTATGCCTATTTCGGCTTCAGGACGCGGCGCAAGCGCGAGCGTCATGGCTATGAGGCGGAGCCCTTCCCGTTGTTCGTCATCAAGACGCTGGTGGGCAGCGCGCTGGCGCTGTTCCTGGTGTTCCAGTTCGCGAGCTACAGGGGCCTGCCGGTCGTGCTCTTGGTGATGGGTGTGCTCATCTCGCTGTTCGTCTTCGTCACCAAGCGCATGACCATCGGCCGCCGCATCTACGCCATGGGCGGCAACGCCAAGGCGGCGCAGCTCTCGGGCATCAACACCGAAAGGCTGACGCTGCTCGTCTTCATCAACATGGGCGTGCTATCGGCGCTCGGCGGCCTGATCATCGCGGCGCGCCTCGGCCAGGCCGTGCCGGCCGCCGGTCTCGGCAGCGAGCTCGACGTCATCGCGGCCGTATTCATCGGCGGCGCCTCGGCAATGGGCGGCGTCGGCCAGGTGATCGGCGCCGTGGTCGGCGGCTTCATCATGGGCGTGATGAACAACGGCATGTCGATCATGGGCGTCAATGTCGACTGGCAGCAGGTGGTCAAGGGCCTGGTGCTGCTCGGCGCCGTCATCTTCGACGTTTACAACAAGAACAAGGCTTAAGGGCCGGAACAAAGTTCAGGAAGCATACGGGTTTCAGATCGCGACGCTGCCGGCAACCCGTCGGCGCCAAGAAGTCCAGGGTAAGGACCGAGCGCGCGAGCGCAATCCGGACGAAGAGTTTCAACCGCGGCGGGGATCGCTCCACGCCGCGCCGGGTAAGGCTTGCCCGCGGGCGGCCGCTAAATGAGAGAGGATTCGAACATGCTGATCTCCCAGATCCTCGACGACGCCGAGACGATCCGCGTCGTCGCCCGCAACGGCGGCGGCAAGACCAGGGTCATCAATGGCGCGCGCAGTGTCTATTCGCTGGCGATGGAGGCCGCGCGCACCGGCATCGGCCTCGAAGCGCTGATCGAGCGCAAGGGCTATGGCGAGACGGTCGACCTCGATGCCGCCTACAAGAGGGGCAGGCTCGTGTCGCCGATCAACCATCCCGATCCCGCGCATCTGCACCTCACCGGCACCGGGCTGACGCATCTCGGCTCCGCGGCGACGCGCGATTCCATGCACAAGAAGCTAAGCGAGGGCGGCGAGGAGGAACTCACCGATTCCATGAAGATGTTCCGCATGGGGCTCGAAGGCGGCAAGCCGGCCAAAGGCCAGGTCGGCGTGCAGCCGGAATGGTTTTACAAGGGCAACGGCACGATGGCGGTGGCGCCGGGCGCGCCGCTGATGTCGCCGGCCTTCGCGCAGGACGGCGGCGAGGAGCCCGAGATCGCCGGCATCTATGTCATCGGCGACGACGGCGCGCCGTTCCGCGTCGGCTTCACGCTGTCGAACGAGTTCTCCGACCACGTCACCGAGCGGGTGAACTATCTGTTCCTCGCCCATTCCAAGCTGCGCAACGCCTCGTTCGGCCCCGAGATCCTGATCGGCAACCTGCCGGCCGACATCCGCGGCGCATCGCGCATCTGGCGCGACGGCAAGCTGCTCTGGGAAAAGCCGTTCCTGTCGGGCGAAGCGAACATGTCGCACACCATCGCCAATCTCGAGCACCACCACTTCAAATATTCAGCCTTCCGCCAGCCGGGCGACGTGCATGTGCATATGTTCGGCACCGCGACGCTCTCCTTCGCCGACGGCATCAGGACCGAGGCCGGCGACACGTTCGAGATCGAAGCGCCGGATTTCGGCCTGCCGCTGCGCAATCCGCTGGAGATCGAAAAGCCGGTAACGGTGGCGGTGAAGGCGCTGTGATTGGGTAATCTCCCCCATTGTGGGGGAGATTGGCAGTTTCGACCTCAGCGCGCGGCCCTGAAATGCTTGGAAAGCTTCAGGCCCTGGGCCTGGTAGTTCGAGCCGAGATCGGTGCCGTAGAGCGTCTGCGGACGTTTCAGCATGTGCTCGTAGACGAGGCGGCCGACGATCTGGCCGTGGTCGAGGATGAAAGGCACTTCGTGGCTGCGCACTTCGAGCACGGCGCGGCTGCCGCTGCCGCCGGCGGCTGAGTGGCCGAAGCCCGGATCGAAGAAGCCTGCATAGTGGACGCGGAACTCGCCGACCAGCGGGTCGAAGGGTGTCATCTCGGCGGCATAGAGCGGCGGCACGTGCACCGCTTCCCGGCTGACCAGGATGTAGAATTCGTCGGGGTCGAGCACGATCTCGCCGGCGCCGCTCTTATAGATCGGCTCCCAGAAATCGACGACGTCCTGCGCGGCGCGCTTGTCGACATCGACCAGGCCGGTGTGGTGCTTGCCGCGATAGCCGACAAGTCCGTCCTTGTCGCCGTCGAGGTCGATGGAGAGCGCGATGCCGCCGCCGGAAATATTGGGCGGCTCGGTGGCGACCAGCATCTCGGCACGGTGAAGGTCACGCAGTTCGCTCTCCGAAAGCACGGCATTGCCGATGCGGAAACGGATCTGCGACAGCCGCGAGCCGGCGCGCACGACGATCGGGAAGGTGCGCGGGCTGACTTCGAGATAGAGCGGCCCGTGATAGCCGGCGGCGATCTTGTCGAACTCGTGGCCGCGATCGGTCATGACCCGCGTGAAGATGTCGAGGCGGCCGGTCGAGCTCTTCGGATTGGCTGAGGCCGAAACCTCGGCCGGCAATGCCAGGCTTTCCAGCAAAGGCACGATGTAGACGCAGCCGGTTTCGAGCACCGCGCCGCCGGTGAGGTCTATCTCGTGAAGCTTCAGCCGTTCGAGCTTGTCGGCGACCAGATGATCGGGCCCCGGCAGAAAGGAGGCGCGCACGCGATAGGCCTTGTCGCCGAGCCTGAGATCGAGGCTGGCCGGCTGGATCTGGTTGTTGTCCAGCGCGCGCGGCGACTTGAGCGCGTTCGCCTTGAATAGCGCCGCGATGTCCTGATCCGGAAGAATGCCTGTCTGCCGCAAAGGCTGGCTCCGTTCACAAGGCCGGGCGAGGACCTAAGCAGGCTCTTGCCGTCCGGCTGGTACAAACCTCTTAATGAAGCCGGCAATTGACGCAAGCGCGGCGCTCATTTAAAGGGTCGTTATCCCGTGGTGATTTGGCCGGTCGGCTTGCAGCCACGTTAAACAAGTCGCTAAAGGACCGTCGAGCCGCAAGGCTATATGGACCGGTTGCGACTTCGCGGCCGGTTTTTTTGTGTCTGGAAGCAGGGCTATGAGCACCAAGAAGCGCAACTGGAAACCTCAAACGGCACTCGTGCATGGCGGAACGCTGCGTTCCCAGTACGGCGAGACCGCCGAGGCGATGTATCTCACCCAGGGCTATGTCTACGAGACGGCGCAGGCGGCGGAAGCCCGCTTCAAGGGCGAGGAACCGGGCTTCATCTATTCGCGCTATGCCAACCCGACGGTCGACATGTTCGAGAAGCGCATGTGCGCGCTGGAAGGCGCCGAGGATGCCCGCGCCACCGCCTCCGGCATGGCCGCCGTTTCCGCCGCCCTGCTTTGCAGCGTGAAAGCCGGCGACCACATCGTCGCGGCGCGCGCGCTGTTCGGTTCCTGTCGCTGGGTGGTAGAGACGCTGGCGCCGCGTTACGGCATCCAGGCGACCCTTATCGACGGCACCGACATCGCCAATTGGGAAAAGGCGGTCAGGCCGAACACCAAGCTGTTCTTCCTGGAAAGCCCGACCAATCCGACGCTGGAGGTGGTCGACATCGCCGCGGTCGCCAAGCTCGCCAATTCGATCGGCGCGCGCGTCATCGTCGACAATGTCTTCGCCACGCCGCTGCAGCAGAAGCCGCTGCAGCTCGGCGCCCATGTCGTGGTCTATTCGGCTACCAAGCACATAGACGGCCAGGGCCGCTGCCTCGGCGGCGTCATCCTGTCGGACAAGAAATGGATCGACGAGAACCTGCACGACTATTTCCGTCACACCGGCCCCAGCCTGTCGCCCTTCAACGCCTGGACGCTGCTCAAGGGGCTGGAGACGCTGCCGCTGCGCGTGCGCCAGCAGACGGAGAGCGCCGGCAGGATCGCCGATTTCCTGGCCGGCAAGCCGGAGATCGCCCGCGTCATCTATCCGGGCCGCGCCGACCACCCGCAGGCGGATGTCGTGAAGAAGCAGATGTCTGGCGGCTCGACGCTGATCTGCCTTGACGTCAAGGGCGGCAAGCAGGCGGCCTTCGCCTTCCAGAACGCGCTCGACATCGTGCTGATCTCGAACAATCTCGGCGACGCCAAGAGCCTGATCACCCACCCGGCGACGACGACGCACAAGAACCTCAGCGATGAGGCACGTGCCGAGCTCGGCATCGGTCCCGGCACGCTCAGGCTCTCGGTCGGCCTGGAAGATACCGACGATCTGCTGGAGGACATCGAGCAGGCGCTGAAGGCGGCAAAATAAGCCGGAAAATACCGCGGGAGGTCGCCTCGGCGATTCAGGCGATCTCCTCAAGCTCCGTCAGCTCACGGGTGCGGATGGTCATCGCATTGCCGCGCCATTCGACGGCGCCGTCGAACCAGGCGCGCGCCCAGATGGCGGGCAGCATCAAGTCACGCACGATCATCGCCGTGACGCTGCGCGGCGACAGGTACCAGCCCTTGGCCAAGGCCAGCAGGCATTCCGGCAGGTAGGCGATCGCCAGCACGCACAAAGCCGTGGTGGGAAGGCTGACGCCGGCGCTTGCCGCGGCAATCATCGCCAGCAGCAGCGGCATCGCGACTCCGGTCAGGATCTCGGGCGCGAAGAACAGAGGGAACGTCACCCGGCGCAGCCGCGCCCAGCGCGTCTGTCGCGACCATATCTCGGCGACGCTGCGCTGTCCAAGCGGCTGCTCGAAAGGCGAGGCGACGAGGTTGACGCGCAGGCCCAGGCCATTGACCAGCTTGGTGGCGGCCGCGTCCTCGGCGATCTCGGCGGCCAAGGCCTGGATGCCGCCATTGGCGTCCAGCATCGGCTTGTTCCACAGCATGCTCTTGCCCTGGGCGAAGCCGAGGCCGAGAGCCTCGCCGGCATACTGCCAGCGCGCCTGCAGCGTGTTGAGGAAGGCGCATTCGACTTCGGCCCAAAAGCCGTCCGGCCGCGAGCCGATCGGCGTCGAGCAGACCAGGCCGGTATCCGGGCGCCATGCCGCCATCAGGTGCTGGGCATAATCCCTCGGCATCAGCACGTTGGAATCGGCGAGGACGACCCAATCGTGCCGCGCCGCCTGCCAACCCTTGACGCAGTTGTTGAGCTTGGGATTGGCGCTGATACGGTCGTCGCCGATCAACAGCCGCGCCGGAACCTTCGGGTGGCGCGCTATCGCCGCATCGATGAGCCTCACCACCGGGTCCTCGGCATGCGCGACGCAGAAGATAAGCTCATAGCGCGGCCAGTCGAGCGAGAAGGCGCGCTGAAGGGTCTCCTGCGTGAACTGCTCGACGCCGCGCGAAGGAACGATGATCGAGACCGGCTGCGCGCCGACGGGCAGCACAATGACGTGTCGTCGTTTCAGCCGCGACGCGGCGAGCAGGATGCTGGCGAGGTTCGAGAGAAGAAGGGCTGACGAAGCCAGGCCGGCTGCGATAGTCAGTTCCATCGAGATCTGGTCACCCTATCTCTTTGTTTTCACGCAATTCCGGACGGAAAACCGTTCACACTTTTCCTGGAATTGCTTTTGGCCGCATGCGGCCGTTTCATCCGTCACAGAGCGCCCGAGTCGCCCGGCACGGTTTGTGCACACCAACATTGTCATGTGTCACTTAAATGACATTGTTTTTCGGCACGTGCGCTACAAGGCTGACCGGATGGTCGGCGCTGCGCGTCCAACAGCGAAGCGCGACGAATGTTCGGCGGCGGCAACCGGAGTGGCCCATGTATCGCGCAGTGACGCGCAACATCGAGGTGCTGGTCAGACCCTTCTATCTGGAGGATAGATCCGATCCGTCGGAGAACCGCTATGTCTGGGGCTATCAGGTGACAATCGACAACCGCTCCGACGATTTCGTGCAGCTTTTGTCGCGCTATTGGCACATCACCGACGGCCAGGGCCGTGTCGAGGAGGTGCGCGGCGCCGGCGTCGTCGGCGACCAGCCGGAGCTCAATCCCGGCGACAGCTATCAATACACATCAGGCTGCCCACTCTCGACACCGTCGGGCATCATGGTCGGCCATTACACGATGCGCAACGGCCGCGGCGAGACGTTCGACATCGCCATTCCGGCGTTTTCGCTGGACATGCCGGGGACAAGGCGGACGGTGAATTAGAGAACTTAGGTTCCTCGCCCCCGCAAAGCGGACCCACTTACGTGGGGCGAGGAACCGGAGCTTTCTCACTCCGCGGCGAACTCTGCCGGGTCGAAGTCGTATTGCGTCGAGCAGAACTCGCAAGCGACATGGATGCCGCCCTCCTCGGTCGAGTCCTTGATCTCCTCAGCCGAAAAGCCTTGGAGGATGCCGTGGATCTTCTCGCGCGAGCAGGAGCACTGGTCGTCGACGGGCACGCTGCGGAAGACGCGCACGCCGTGCTCGTGGAACAGCCGATAGAGCAGCCGCTCGGCGCCCACGGTCGGGTCGATCAGCTCGGTCGGCTCGATGGTGCCGAGCAGCGCCAGCAATTCCTGCCAGGAATTGTCGGCCGGGTGGTCCATCAGCTCGCGGTCGTCGCCGTCGCCGCCCGAAATGTCGGGAATGCGCATGCGCTCCGGCGCCTGAGGCAGGAACTGTGCCAGGATGCCGCCTGCCCGCCACTGCTCGCGCGCGCCGGCCGGGCCGGGCGTGACCAGCTTGGCGACCGACATCTTGATGTCGGTCGGGATCTGCTCCGACTGGCGGAAATAGGTGCGCGCGGCGTCCTCCAGCGAGGTGCCGTCGAGCTGGACGATGCCCTGATAGCGCTGCGTGTGCGCGCCCTGGTCGATGGTCAGAGCCAGGACGCCGTTGCCGAGCAGAGCCTGCTGCGAGGTCTCGCCGGCGTCGGTCAGCGCCTGCAGCCGGTCGGCATCGAAGCGCGCATAAGCGCGCAACGCCTGCGGCGTGGTGAAATCGGCGACCAGCATATCGACCGGCCCATCGGTGCGGGTCTGCAGGATGAACTTGCCTTCGAATTTAAGCGAGGTGCCGAGCAGCACGGTGAGCACGCAGGCTTCCGCCAGCAGGCGGGCGACGGGCTCGGGATAATTGTGGCGGCTCAGAATAGCGTCGAGCATCGGCCCGAGCTGCACGGTGCGGCCGCGCACGTCGAGCGGCGCGACCTCGTAAGGCACGACGTGGTCGTCGCCGGCGAAGCCGAATTCACCGAGTTGGGGTTTATGCTCAGCCAAAGTCTGGGTTTCCAACATGACAAAACTCCGGGGCGCAGCCATGCAACCCGATGAGCCGCATGCGTCTAAGCGCGTTCAATTTACGTGATGGCCCGGAAATAGGCATCACCTGTCCCCAGATCAAGTTGACCCCGATCGGACCGGAAGCGGTCAGGTCCGCCCCTCTCAAGCGCCGAGGCACCAGGCCAGCACCGCCTTCTGGGCGTGCAGCCGGTTCTCGGCCTCATCGAAGACCACCGAATGCGGCCCGTCGATCACCTCGTCGGTGACCTCTTCGCCGCGATGCGCCGGCAGGCAGTGCATGAACAACGCATCGGGCTTGGCCTTGGCCATAAGCGCCGCGTTGACCTGATAGGGCAGGAAGACGTTGTGGCCGCGAGCGCGGTGCTCCTGGCCCATCGAGACCCAGCTGTCGGTGACGACGCAATCGGCCTGGTCGACGGCTTCCTCGGCGGATTTGGCAAACCGGACCTTGCCGCCATTGGCTTTCGACCAGTCGACATATTTCTCGAAAGGCTCGCTGCCTTCCGGCACCGCGACATTCAAGTTGAAACGGAACCGGGCAGAGGCTTCGAGCAGCGAGTGCAGCACATTGTTGCCGTCGCCGGTCCAGGCAAAGGTCTTGCCGGCCACCGGACCGCGATGCTCCTCGAAGGTCATGATGTCCGCCATGATCTGGCAAGGATGCGTGTCGTCGGTCAGCCCGTTGATAACCGGAACCGTAGCGTTCTCGGTGAGCTCGATCAGCCGGTCGTGCGAGGTGGTGCGGATCATGATGGCGTCGACATAGCGCGACAGCACTTTCGCCGTGTCGGCGATGGTCTCGGAGCGTCCGAGCTGCATTTCGGTGCCGGTCAGCATGATCGTCTCGCCGCCGAGCTGGCGCATGCCGACATCGAAGGACACGCGCGTGCGCGTCGACGGCTTGTCGAAGATCATGGCCAGCACCTTGCCGTCGAGCGGTTTTGAGCGCTCACCCGCCTTAAGCCTGGTCTTTCGCGCCATCGCGTCGTCCAGCATGATGCGCAGGTCGCCCGCCGAAACGGCGGATAGATCGGTGAAGTGGCGGACGCTCATCGGCAGGTTCCAGAACTTATTTCGCGGCTTCGGCCGCTATCGCGTCGGTCAGGCCCTTGGCGCCGCCGCGGATGCGCTTCAGCGCCTCGCCGATCTCCTCGTCGGTGACGGTGAGCGGCGGCAGGAGGCGGATGACGTTGTCGCCGGCCGGCACGGCAAGCAGGTGCTGGTCGCGCAGCGCCATGTTCACCTTCGTGTTGGGCATGGCGCATTTCAGGCCGAGCATCAGGCCGGTCCCCCTGATGCCTTCGATGACCTCGGGAAATTCGTCCGCGACCGCCGCAAGGCCCTGCTTCAACAACAGCGCCTTGCGCTGCACGTCCTCGAGAAAGCCGTCGGCCAGCACCACATCGAGCACGGCGTTGCCAACCGCCATCGCCAGCGGATTGCCGCCGAAGGTGGTGCCGTGCACGCCGGCGGTCATGCCGGTCGCCGCCTCATCCGTGGCGAGGCAGGCGCCCATCGGGAAGCCGCCGCCGATGCCCTTGGCGATCGCCATCAGATCGGGCGTGACGCCGGCCCATTCATGCGCGAACAGCTTGCCGGTGCGGCCGATGCCGCACTGGACCTCGTCGAAGATCAGAAGCAGGCCGTGCTGGTCGCAGAGCTGCCGCAGCCGTTTCAACGACTGCGTCGGCACCGGGCGTATGCCGCCCTCGCCCTGCACGGGCTCGATCAGGATGGCCGCGGTCTCCGTCGTGATCGCCTTTTCCGCGGCATCGATGTCGTCGAATGCAACCTGGTCGAAGCCTTCGACCTTTGGCCCGAAGCCCTCGAGATATTTGTACTGGCCGCCGGCGGCGATCGTCGCCAGCGTGCGGCCATGGAAGGCGCCTTCGAAGGTGATGATGCGAAAACGCTCGGGATGGCCCTTGACGAACTGATAGCGCCTGGCCGTCTTGATGGCGCATTCCAGCGCCTCGGCGCCCGAATTGGTGAAGAACACCTTGTCGGCAAAGGTGGCATCGACCAGCCGCTCGCCCAGCCGGCGCTGTTCCGGGATCTCATAGAGATTGGAGACGTGCCAGAGCTTGGCGGCCTGTTCGGTGAGCGCCGCGACCAGATGCGGATGGCTGTGGCCCAGCGAATTCACCGCGATGCCGCCCGCGAAGTCGAGATATCGCTCGCCCTTGTCGGTGACCAGCCAGGTCCCCTCCCCACGGTCGAAAGCCAGGGGTGCGCGTGCAAAGGTCTCGTAAAGCGCCGAACCGCTCATTATATGCGTCTCCGGAACCGGAAATCAAAAAAGCCGCCAATGCGGCGGCCTTTGCGGCTTATCATGTTTTTCGGCCATGAAGTCAACGAAAACGTCACGCAGAAGCGCGTGGCAAGCCCCGACGCCACGCCGGCCCATCAGTGGTCAGGCAAGTTGGGGAAAACCGTAAAAACCGAATCGGTGTTGCCTTTGGGACTCTTGTCACTGAGTCAGCGCATAAGGTAATTGTAGTCGAGAAATAACTATATTTCGTGCGGCGGACCTAAATCACCCGGTACATGTGGTGTCGTTTGCCCGGCGAGAGCCGGCTCGGGAAAGGATTCTGGCTGCCGCACGCATTAGCAGGAGCGCGGTCTCATGAACTGGACTGACGAGCGGGTAGAACTTCTCAGGAAATTGTGGTCGGAGGGACTGAGCGCAAGCCAGATTGCCGCACAACTTGGCGGAGTGAGCCGCAATGCCGTCATCGGCAAGGTGCATCGCCTGAAGCTGTCGGGCCGCGGCCGCGCGACGGCTGCCCCGGCGCGCCAGAAGAAGGCGACGCAAGGCGCCTCGATGCAGAAATCGGTGGCCCGCGCGGCGAGCCCGGCGCGCCATGTGACCGCCACCATCGGCGCCACCGCGCTGCAGGTGCAATTCGACGCCGAGCCGGTCGCGCGCCATTACATCCGCCCGGTCGAGAACGTGGTGGTTCCGATCTCGCGCAATCTGCAGCTCGTCGAGCTGACCGAACGCACCTGCAAATGGCCGAATGGCGACCCGCTCTCGGAAGACTTCAGCTTCTGCGGCAACGACGCCGCCGAAACGGGACCGTATTGCAAATATCATTCCCGGGTTGCATTCCAGCCGGCGGCGGAACGGCGCAGGGCTCGCTGATAGCGAATAGCGAATAGCGAATAGCGAATAGCGAATAGCGAATAGCGAATAGAACGGCTTGGCTTCTGTGACAGGGAGCAAGCCGTTTTTTTGTTATTCCCTATTCGCTATTTGCTATTCGCTTCCGCTCACAGCCACCCATTCTTCTTGAACCGCCAATACAGGAACGCGCAGATCGCGGCCATCACCAGCAGGATGACGGGATAGCCATATTCCATCTTCAGCTCCGGCATGTCGGAGAAGTTCATGCCGTAGATGCCGGCGAAGGCGGTGGGCACCGCCAGGATGGCGGCCCATGAGGCGAGCTTCTTCGAGATCGCGGTTTCCTGACTCTGTCCGACGAGAAGGCTGGCTTCGAAAGCGAAGGCCAGGACCTCGCGCAGGGAGTCGATCTTTTCCTGCACGGTTCGGATGTGGTCGGTCACATCGCGAAACAGCGGATGCATGGCGGCATGGATCTGCGGCAGGTCGGCGCTGGTCAGCCGGCGGCAGACCTCGACCAGCGGCAAGGCCGCGTTGCGCAGCCGCAGGAGATCGCGGCGCAGCATGTAGAGGCGCTCGATATCCGAACCAGTCATTGGCTTCAGAAGCACCTTGTCCTCGATCGCCTCGACCTCGTCCTCGATCTGCTCCAGCACCGGCATGTAGTTGTCGACGATGAAATCGAGGATGGCGTAGAGGACGAAATCCTCGCCCTTGGCCAGCGAGTGCGGGCAGCTTTCCCAATGCTGACGAACGGCGGCGTAGGAGGTCGACGGGCCGTGCCGGACGCTGACAATGTAGCCGGTGCCGACGAACAGATGCGTCTCGCCAAAAGTGACGCGGCCCTCGATCAACTGCGCGGTGCGGGCGACGATGAAGAGGGCATCGCCATATTGCTCGATCTTCGGGCGCTGATGCGGATGCTCGGCATCCTCGATCGCCAAATCATGCAGGTGGAATTGTGCCTGCACCCTGAGCAGAAGGTTGCGGTCGGGCTCGAGCAGGCCGATCCAGACGACATGGCCGGGTTTGGCCGCCCATTCGCCCGCCTGTTCGATCGCGATGTCGGCGACGCGCTTGCCGCCCAAATAGACGCTTGACGCTATGATGCCCGACATTGGGGCCGGGGTCAGGTTTCGAACTTGTTCCATCGCAAACCTCCCGAGACTGCGACTGACAATTCGCCGTGCCTGGAGCAATTCCAGGAAAAGTGTGAGCGGTTTTCCGCCCGGGATTGCGTAAAAACAAATAGTTGGGCGTCTCGCCGTTTCCGGGAAACGGTAAACGCACTGGAAGACCTTAGCCTAAATCAGAAAACCGTTCGAGGGGCCTGAATTCACTTAGCCGGCACCGTGCCGGGCAGCACCACCTTGTCGGTCTTGTCGCCCTTCGGCCGTTCGGCGGGCATCTGGTCGCCGGTGACGATGTAGTAGATGGTCTCGGCGATGTTGGTCGCATGATCGCCGATGCGCTCGATATTCTTGGCGCAGAACAGAAGATGCGTGCAGGGCGTGATGTTGCGCGGATCTTCCATCATGTAGGTCAAAAGCTCGCGGAACAGCGAGGTGTACATGGCATCGATCTGGTCGTCACGATCGCGCACGAAGCCGATCCTCTCGACCGAGCGCGAGGCGTAGACGTCGAGCACCTCCTTGAGCTGCGTCAGCGCCAGGTTGGCAAGCGCCTCGATACCGCGGAAAAGGCTGTTCGGCTGGCGTCCGTCGACCGAGGCCACGCGCTTGGCGACGTTCTTGCCAAGATCGCCGACACGCTCGATATCGGCCGAAATGCGGATCGCGCCCACGATCTCACGCAAATCCGTCGCCATCGGCTGGCGCCTGGCGATGATGATGATGGCCTTGTCGTCGATCTCGCGCTGTCCCTCGTCGAGGACGATGTCGTCCTGGATGACCTTCTGGGCAAGGCCATGGTCGACATTGACGAGGGCCGCGACAGCCTGTTCGACCATGCGCTCGGCATGGCCGCCCATCGCCGCAATGCGCTTGGACAAGAATTTCAGCTCTTCGTCATAGGCACTGACTGTATGCACGGACTGCATCGATATGCCTTCCCGGTTTGTGCCGGCTGGTGCGTTCCCTCAATCTGTCGCTGATACGCGAACCGCATGACAGAAAGAAGAAAATCTCGGTTCGCAACCGGTACACGATCAGCGAGCCGGCAAATGAACCGTGAACGCCGCACCCTTGCCGACTTCCGACTTGATCGACAATCTGGCGTTATGACGGCTCAATATATGCTTGACGATCGAAAGGCCAAGCCCGGTGCCTTTCTGGGTGCGGCTGTTTTCGACATCGACGCGGTAGAAGCGTTCGGTTATGCGCGGGATATGTTCTTCGGCGATGCCCGGGCCGTAGTCTCTTATGGTGACGTCGATGCCTGGGTCCTGACCGTCCTCGACGCGTGCAATGGATACGGTCACGCGTCCGCCTGACTGGCCGTATTTGCAGGCATTCTCCAGGAGATTCTCGAAAACCTGGAAGAGTTCGTCGCGGTCGCCGGGGACGGAAACCGGGCCATCGATGAAGTCCCGCTCGATGATGATGCCGTTCTCGCTGGCCAGCGGTCCGAGCGAATCGATGACGCTGTCGATCGTCTGGCGAAGATCGACCGCAGTGCCCGGCCTCAGATAAGGTTTCATCTCCAGTCGCGAGAGCGACAACAGATCGTCGATCAGGCGGGCCATGCGTCCCGTTTGGTTCTGCATGATCTGCAGGAACTGGTCGCGCGCCGCCGGATCGTTGCGGGCCGGCCCGCGCAGCGTCTCGATGAAGCCGGCGATCGAGGCGAGCGGCGTGCGCAATTCATGGCTGGCATTGGCGATGAAGTCGGCGCGCATGCGGTCGATGCGGCGTGTCTCGCTCTGATCCTTGAACACCAGCACATAAAGGCCGGTGGCATGGCCGACAGTTGACGCGCTGACACGGTATGTTCGCTCCACCGGCAGCTTTTCGGTGTAGTCGACCACATCGGCGGCGACCTCGCCCGACAGTATGCCGTCCAGCAGCGCCTGCATTTCCGGCGCGCGAAACTTCAATGCCAAAGACATGCCCGGCGCCAGGCCGCCGAAGGCGGCGAAGGCGGCGGCGTTGGCGTGAACCATCGCGGCGGAATGGTCGAAAATGATCAGCGGATCGGCGACCGCGGCCGCCAGATACTCGCCGGAGAGCCGCTGCAGTCCGCTGGCCTCGATCGCCGCGCCTGTATCGGTCGACCGGCGCTCGGCGTCAGCAGGCACCATCGCCGCGGCCGCCAACAGGGCCAAGGCCGGCAGCAGCACATAGATTGAAGCGCCGTCGAAAGAATAGACGGCGATGACCGCGACAAAGGCCGCGGCAAGGAGCCAGCGGTTGCGCCGAAGCCGCGCCGCCAAGGCTTGCCCCCTGCTGTCCTGCCCCGCGCCGGTCTCTGCCATAGGCCCGTGCTACCCCGCATCTCGTCGACCGGTCAGCGGCTCGCTGGACCGGCCCGACGCATGGGCTTCTTGAAAATCGGAATCGATTTTCGCGAAGGTTCATGCGCAAAATCAAAGTGCTACGGCGTGCATGCGTCCGGAAGGGCGCCACGCTGCACAGGCTCCATAGCATGAGTCCGCAAACTGGAAAGGTTCGTCCGGATGAAAAAGGCCAAGGAAACGGCTGAAGCGGTGCCAGCCACGGCGCCGATCAAGATCACGATCGGCGGCAGGGAGCGCGAGTTCGACGTCGATAATCCGGTGCTCCCTGACTGGATCGTGGACAACAAGCTCACCGCCGGCGGCTATCCGTACGACAAGAAGATGAAGGACGAGGACTACGAAGAGGAGCTCGAAGGGCTGCAGATCGAGCTGGTCAAGGCGCAAGCCTGGCTGCAGGCGACCGGCAAGCGGGTGATGGCGCTGTTCGAGGGCAGAGACGCGGCCGGCAAGGGCGGCACGATCTTCGTGCTGCGGCAGTACATGAACCCGCGCACTGCCCGCAACGTCGCGCTGCCCAAGCCGACGTCGACGGAGACTGGGCAATGGTATTACCAGCGCTATGTCGACCATTTCCCGACGTCAGGGGAATTCGTCACCTTCGACCGCTCCTGGTACAACCGCGCCGGTGTCGAGCCGGTCATGGGGTTCTGCACGCCGGAGCAGCAGGAGAAATTCCTCGACGAGACGCCTCATTTCGAGCGGATGATCTGCAACGAGGGCATCCATTTCTTCAAATTCTGGCTGAACATCGGCCGCGAAACGCAGCTGGAACGGTTCCATGACCGCCGCTGGTCGCCGCTGAAGAACTGGAAGTTCTCGCCGATGGACATCGCCGGCGTCAGCAAATGGGACGAGTACACCAAGGCGCGCGACAAGATGATCAAGCGCACGCACAAGGAGTTCTCGCCCTGGATCGTCGTGCGCGCCAACGACAAGCGCCGCGCCCGGCTTGCGGTGATCCAGCGTATCCTTCTGTCGCTGCCCTATGACAGCCGCGACCTCGATGCCGTCGGCAAGCCCGACAAGAAGATCATCGGCGAAGGGCCCGCCTTCCTGAAAGACTAAATTAATTCCGTGAGTTACAGCGCCGCGCGGCTTTCGGCTCGCGCGGCGCTGAGACTTTCATTCCGGCCGCTCAGGCGGCCAGGCGGGCGATCCGCTGCAGCCGCTTCAGCGTGGTGTCATCCTGAAGCGCCTGCTGGAACAGCGTGATCTCGTGGTCGATACGATCACACAACACCGCCGTATCGCCCTTGAGAAGGCTCCGCGTCTGCAGCAATGCCACCACCGGCTTCTTGGCGAGCTGTTTCGCCCTCGCCAGCGTTGCTTCCTCGGCGCTGCCTTCCGTCACGATCTCGCCGACAAGGCCGAGGGCCTTGGCGTCCTCGACGCCGAGCGTGTCACCCAGGCAGAAGAAGCGGAAGGCGCCTGCATAGCCGAGCTTCTGGGGCGCCAGGATGCTGGTCGCCGCGTCCGGCACCAGGCCGAAATCGACGAACGGCACCCTGAAGGTGCTGCCCTTCGAGGCGATCACCATATCGCAGTGGAACAGGATGGTGCAGCCGACGCCGACGGCATCGCCGTCGACGCAGGCAAGCACCGGCTTGGGGAAGGTCGCCAGCATGCGGAACATGTCGGTGACGGCGGCGATCAGCTCCCGGTGCTTGGTGGCGTCCAGGAACTCCGAGAAGTCACCGCCAAGGCAGAAGCATCCGGCAAGGCCGCGCAGCATGACGACGCGGACCTCGTCATTGACGGCCGCCTCGTGGAAGGTCCTGGCAAGGCTTGCATAGGCATGCCGATCTAGCACCGGCCGGCCGTCATGCGAGGACACGGTTACGACCAGCGTATGGCCGCGCAGTTCCGGTTCGGGATGGAAACTCATGACCACCTCCCCACTCACGAAGCCTGCTTCAGGCCAAGCAGGCCCGGATAACCCCGGTTCAGCACCGGCAGGAAGTGGTTGCGGCGGGCTCGCACGACCTCGAGCGTGTGCTCGGTGAAGGTGAGCAGAGTCGCGACGACCTGCTGGTTGCCATAGGTGCGCTGGTAGCCCAGCGGCGTTGCCAGGAAGTGCAGTTGCAGCGCCCTCAGCACCCACATCGGCTCGAACTCGATGATGACCTGGTTGACGTTGCGCTTCAGACCCCATTCGACGAAGCCGGCGATCAGTTCGGTGCCGACCGTCGAGACGCCGCGCTTGCCGTCACGAAAACCCGGAGCCACCGCGTAGCGGGTCAGTTCCCACACATTCGGTCCCGAGGGGGACTGGCCCTCGCAGAGATCGGACAGCACGTCCGTCAGAAGATGCGGCCGCGTCGTCGGCAGCATGCGCTGGTAACCGGCCAGTTCGCCGTTGCGGATCACAAGGTGGTGTTCGGCCTCGTCATGGTCGAACTGGTCGATCTCGAGCTGGTCGGGACGGTCGAGATCGGTCCATCCCATCTCCTCGACGAAGATCTTGTAGCGCAGGCGGTGGACGGCCTCCCAAAGGTCGGGGCGTTCCATCAATTCCTGAGTGGTAAGGGCAAAAAGCATTAGCCGTCTCCTGGGCTTAAGAGGAAGATACGGCCGGGCTTTCCCGAAAATATTACGCGAACGCGTAGGCAAGAATTTCTAGGCCAGCACGGCCGACCTGGCTAATATAGCCACGCCTAATGGCGTCCGCGACTACCTGCACATGGTTGGCGGTGCCCAGTTTGATTTGGCGTTAAGAAATCATTAGCCCTCTCCCAAGAGGGAGATTCGGCTGCGCTTTTCTGAACATGTCACGTGATCGCGTAGGCTGAAATTTTCCAGGTCGACACGGCCGACCTAGCTGATATAGCCGCGCCTGATGGCCTCTGCGACTGCCTGCACCCGGTTGGCTGCGCCGAGTTTGCTCTTGGCGTTGAGAAGGTGTTTCTCGGATGTGTGCTCCGAGATGCCGAGGATTTGCGAAATCTCCCATTCGGACTTGCCGACGGCCGCCCATTGCAGGCATTCCCGCTCACGTGCCGTCAGTTCTATATGATCGACGACGCTGTCGGCCTTGGTGTGCAGTTGCATCGCGCGGCCGATCGCATAGGTCGACGCCAGCGAGACCATTCCGAATTCCTGGTCCGACAGTTCAACGGATTCACCGCCCAGCGAGACCATGACGATCTGGCCGTCGAGCGTGACCAACGGAAACGCAAGACCATCGCGCAGCTTGAACTGGCGCGCGTCGCCCATGACCTCGTCGCTGCTCTTGTCGACTACGGCGTTCTTGGACGCGTCCCGCCATTGGAACGGCGCCTGAAGCTGCTTCATGTGACTGACGACCGGATCGTGGTCGACATAGTTGCGCGCCACGTAGCGCTCCAGCCATTCGCCGGGCCAATCGCAAAGCATCACATGCTGTTTCTGCCGGCCGCGTGGCGTGCCAGGTTGCGGCACGGTTCCCGCCATCAGGGCGGTCAGGCCGAAATTCGAAGTGACGCCCAGCAGCCTCTCGCAAACCGCCGCCGCGGTGCCAGCATTCTGCAACTGGTCTATATATTCCAGAGTTCTGTCAAACAGGCCCATCGCAACATCTACCCCATGTTGCTTCTGCTTTTTCGTTACCGATAGTAGACGCTCGAACACCCCTTCGCCATCAACCACGGGTCGCAATGGTCTCCGCAAAGCCGGTAGCTTCCCCCTTCCGGCGCGCAGGGTCGTTTGCAACGGGTTGAACCATACGCTTAATTTAATCGCTTGAAATCAAAAACCGTTGTGCCTGCATCATTTTCATACGAAAAGCCTGCGAACGGGACGAGGGCGGAGCCATATCGTGATCTTGCGGTGGATAACTCTGGCCTTGGTGTCCGCACTTGCCGGCGTATTGCCGTTTGCCGGCGCGACTCAAGGAGCGGAGCCGCAGGTGCCGGTGCTGTGGGACGCCAAGGAGCGGTTGCCGAAACCCGATCTCTCCGCTCTGCCGCGACTCAGATTCCTCACAACCACCGATTTTCCGCCCTTCAACTTCCTCGACGGCTCGGGTCGCCTGTCCGGTTTCCACATCGACCTGGCGCGGGCAATCTGCGCGGAATTGGGCGTCGCCGAGAAATGCCAGATCCAGGCCCTGCCGTGGAACGAGTTGGAGGATGCCCTGCAGAAGGGCGAGGGCGAGGCGATCATCGCCGGCATCGCCGCGACGCCTGCGAGCCGCGAGAAATACGCCTTCTCGCGCTCTTACATGCAGTTCCCGGCACGCTTCATCATGCCGAAGGCGAAGGCCTTCGCCGAGCCGATCCTCGACAAGCTGCGCAGCAAGCGGGTCGGCGTCGTCGGCGGCTCGGCGCATGAGAAAATGCTGCGCGATTACTTCAGCACCGTGCAGGTGGTGACCTTCGACACACCGGAAGCCCTCTATGCCGACCTCAAGGCCGGCAAGATCGACGCCGCCTTCGGCGACGGCATGCGCTTCGCCTTCTGGCTGGGCGGTTCCGACGCGGCCGGCTGCTGCCGCTTTGCCGGCGGCCCGTATCTGGCGCCGGAGTATCTGGGCTCGGGCATGGCGATCGCCACCAGGGCGGCCGATCCGGCGCTGGCCGCCGCCTTCGACTATGCGCTGCAGGAAATCTCGATCAAGGGCACCTTCGCCGAGTTTTATCTGCGCTATTTTCCCGTCAGCTTCTTCTGAAGGTTGCTGCCAATGCTAAGTCAGCGTGCGTAGGCGCGCCTTGGCCGCTCTCGCAATCGCGGCCACGGTCAGCGTGTCGAGATCGAGCTTGAGTCGGATGAGCTGCAGCACCCTGACCTCCTCCATGCGCATTTCGAGATCGACGGCGGCTACCTCGAAAGCGGCGGCGTAGGCGGTATCGCGCAGCCGCTCAGGCAGCGCTTCGGCAATGCGGGCCAGCACGCCTTCCAGCCCGCCCTTCTCGTGCAGCGCCCTCTGACAGGCTTGCGCCACTGGAATCAGCCTGTCCTGGTTGAAGTCGACGAAGACGGGCCAGGAACGGACGACGTCGCCGATCCGCGCCAGCTCGACATCGGTCATATCGCGATCGGAAGCCGAGGTGATGACCATCAGGTGGATCAGGGCTTCGTGCGGCGTCAACAACGGCATTCAAAACTCCTAACAGCGTGCATGTCATTCCCCAAACCGCGACACACTTCTGGGTGACATGCATTTGAAAGTGAGGCTCGAACGTAGGGACGCGAGTGTGGCGCCGCAAGGAAAACCGCCGCAAATCGTTGACGCTCCGGCCCGTCGCGCCTAGAGACCGGTCGACAAATCTTATCCGCCGCAAGACGGCCATGACTGGAACTTCGATATGACGGGATCAAACATCATCGATCTCAATCCCGAGATGCTTGCCGCGGCGGCCGAGAGCAAGGCCTGGCCGTTCGAGGAAGCGAAGAAAATCATCGCCCGCTACAAGGGCAAGGACTTTCCAGAGACCGTGCTGTTCGAGACCGGCTACGGCCCGTCAGGCCTGCCGCATATCGGCACCTTCGGCGAGGTGGCGCGCACGACCATGGTGCGGCATGCCTTCCGGGTGCTGACGCAGGACAAGATCAAGACCAAGCTTCTGTGCTTCTCCGACGATATGGATGGCATGCGCAAGATTCCGGAAAACGTGCCGGACCGCGCCGCGCTCGAGCCCTATCTGCACATGCCGCTGACTTCGGTGCCCAATCCGTTCGGCGGCGACTATGCGAGCTTCGCCGACCACAACAACGCGATGCTGTGCCGCTTCCTCGATACGTTCGGCTTCGATTACGAGTTCGCCAGCGCGACCAAGTACTACAAGGCCGGCCGTTTCGACGAGGTGCTGCTGCGCGCCGCCGAACGCTATGACGACATCATGGGTGTGATGCTGCCGACGCTCGGGCCGGAGCGCCAGGCGACCTACAGCCCGTTCCTGCCGATCTCGCCGAAGAGCGGACGTGTGCTCTACGTGCCGATGATCAATGTCGACGCCAAGGCCGGCACCATCACCTTCGACGACGAAGGCACGGAGACGACGCTGCCGGTCACCGGCGGCCATGTGAAGCTGCAGTGGAAGCCGGATTTCGGCATGCGCTGGGCGGCGCTCGGCGTCGATTTCGAGATGTTCGGCAAGGACCACCAGACCAACGCCGCGATCTACGACCGCATCTGCAACATCCTCGGCGGGCGAGCGCCCGAGCATTTCGTCTATGAGCTGTTCCTCGACGAGGAAGGCCAGAAGATTTCGAAGTCGAAGGGCAATGGCCTGACCATCGACGAGTGGCTGACCTACGCGCCGACGGAGAGCCTCGGCCTCTATATGTATCAGCGGCCGCGGCAGGCGAAGAAGCTCTATTTCGACGTCATTCCGAAGGCGGTGGACGAGTATTACGCTTTCCTTGGCGCCTATCCGCGCCAGGACTGGAAGGAGCGGCTCGGCAATCCGGTCTGGCATATGCATGACGGCAATCCGCCGGCCATCGACCTGCCGGTGCCATTCGCGCTGCTGCTCAACCTTGTCAGCGCCTCCAACGCGCATGATAAGGCGGTGCTGTGGGGTTTCATCTCGCGGCATGCGCCTGGCGTGACACCGAAGACGCATCCGGAGCTCGACCGGCTGACCGGCTACGCGATCCGCTATTTCGACGACTTCGTGAAGCCGACCAAGATTTACCGCGCCGCCGACGAGGTCGAGCGCGAGGCGCTGGCGAGGCTTTCCGAGGCGCTCGGCGCGCTGCCGCAAGGCGCCGACAGCGAGGCGATCCAGAATGCCGCGCTCAACGTGGCGCGCAAGATCGAGCGCTACCAGGACCATTCCAAGCAGAGCCCGGAAGGCGGACCCGGCGTGTCGGTCGCCTTCTTCCAGATGATCTACCAGGTGCTGATCGGGCAGGAACGCGGACCGCGCTTCGGTTCCTTCGCCGCGCTCTACGGCGTCGCCGAGACGCGCGCGCTTATTGAGCGGGCGCTGGCTGGTCAGTTGGCGGCGTAACGGCGCCGCCATCGGTCGGCAGGATCGAATCCGGCGCCATCGGCGCCGGGCCCGGCATGGTCGGCACCGCCGGCAGGCCGCCAAGCTTCGGCGCCGGCCCGAAAATACCCTTTTTCTCAGAGCGGGCCTTGTTCTCGGCCTCGACATAGGGGCCGCCTTGCGCGGCGCGCGCCCAGCCGTTCTCGACCAGCCACTGGCCGATGTCCTGGTTGCCGATATGACATTCGGCGGAAATGGTATCGCGGCCGCCCTCCGGCGGCACCGCGCAGGCGACCGCACGGCCGCGCAGGAAGGAGCGGAAGGCTGTCCTGGCGCGCGCGCCGCAGGCCCAGTTCTGGCCCTGATCGCTGCAGGTTTCGTCCGCCTTGACGGCTTCCACGCCGGACACGGCGACCGCATAGCCCTTCGCCTCGATCAGCCCGGCGGCGGTGGCGACCGGCTGGAACAATTTGGTGCCGTTCCAGTCGCCCGGCATCTTCGTTTTGGGCGGCTTGGGCGGCCCGGCCAGCGCCAGATCGCTGAGCGGCGCCCGCGGTTCGACCCGTTCGAGTTCCTGGTCCGACAGTTCGGGCGGTGCCACGACGTCGGGATCGATGGCCCTCGAGTGAACAACGGGGTTCGGTGGCTGCGGAGCGGCTGGCGCGGGAATGGCCGAGGTCGTCGGTTCCTCCGGGGGCGTATCCGCGCCGGAAGCGGAGAGCGTATCGTTGCCGGCGGTGGGGAGCGCATCGGCGATGGGATCGATCTGATCGACCGTGATGACGCTCTCATGCCCCTTGACCACGCGGCCGCCTGCCACGACGAGCGCGGCCATCACCGGAATCGCCATAACCGTCAGGATGATCTGAAGAAGCCGCACCAGCCCGAACCTACTGGCTCGCCCAGACGATGCGCGCCACCCATTCGATTTCGCGCGTCGGGATGTCACGGTCCGGGTGGGCGGGGTTGAGCGAAACCAGCACGATCGACTTCACCGTTTGCCGGTCGAGCACCTTGGCCATCACCTCCCCGGCGGTGGTCTTGACGACGACACGGTCGCCTTTGCGCGTGGGCGCGCCGGGTTCGACGATCAACACATCGCCATTGCGGTAGAGCGGCAGCATGGAATCGCCCTGCACCTGCAGCGCGTATGAGGTCTCGGTCGCCCGTGCCGGAAGCTCGACAAGATCCCAGCCCTGCCCCGCCGGATAGCCGGCATCGTCGAAGAAACCTCCCGCGCCAGCCTGGGCGAAGCCGAGCAGGGGAACTGCGCTGCGGTGTTGGGCAACGGAGGCGCCGCCGCGCCCTTCGACAAGTCCGATGAATTCCTCGAGCGACGCGCCGGTGGCCTCGATGATCTTGGCCAGCGATTCGGTCGAGGGCCAGCGTGGCCTGCCGTCGGAAGACAGGCGCTTCGACTTGTTGAAGGCTGTCGAATCGAGGCCCGCGCGCCGGGCAAGGCCGGAAGCCGACAGCGAATAGCGCTCGGCGAGAGCGTCGATTGCGGCCCAGACGCGATCGTGTGAGAGCAAGTCCGCTCTCCTTCGAAAACAGGAAAAAATGCCTCAAGCCTGTTTAGCGCGCGACCATCTGATTGTCCACTGGCGAAGGATCGGATCGCCGACGATCAGACCTGCTTGGCTTGCTCGCGCAAATTCTTGTGCGAAATCATGAACGCCCGTTCGGTTTCGGTCGGCGGACGCGACCGGGCGGCGCGGCCGAGCGCCGCGACGACCTCGTCGATGTCGAGGAAGCGGCGACTGCTGCGGTCATAGACGCCGCCGATGGTCAGGATCAGCGCCGCCGTCTCATCGCCATCGAGGACGAAACGATGCCGGCCGATGACGGACGTGCCTTCCCAGGTCTCGATCGATGAGACCACCTCGAAGCGCCGCCACAGCCTGATCTCGCGCACATAGGCGACCTGCAGCCCGCCGATCATCGGCGCCCAGCCATTCTTGCGCGCCAGCGCGATCAACCCGATGCGCAGGAAGATGTCGATGCGGCCAAGGTCGGCCAGCATCATGTAGCGCGCATTGTTCAGATGCAGGTTGAAATCGATGTCGATCGGCAGGCAGCGAAAAGCGAGCCGGCTTTCCTCGCCGGCCCGATAGGGGCCACGGCTCGGCGCCGTGGCCATGGTGCGGGCCATTCGCCCCCAGACATACATGGTCGGGGTTCGTCAGGCCGCCTCTCTGACCTCGCCCTTCTGGTAGGGGTCGAAGCGCTGATAGAAGGTCTCGCCCTTCTCGGCCATGTCGAGCAGAAGCTTCGGCGCCTTGAACTCGGCGCCATATTTCTTCTGCAGGCCCTTGGCGATCTTGACGAAACGCTTGGCGCCGATGCCGTCGATGTAGGAGAGCGCGCCGCCGGTGAAGGGCGCGAAGCCGAAGGCGAGGATCGAGCCGACATCGGCCTCGCGCGGATCGGTGACGATGCCTTCCTCCATCACGCGCGCCGCTTCCAGCGCGATGGTGACCAAAAGGCGCTGCTTAAGCTCCTCATAGTCGATCGTGTCGGGGTTGAGCTGCGGATAGAGATCCTTCAGGCCCGGCCACAGCTTCTTCTTCGCGGGTTTCGCCGGATAGTCGTAGAAGCCCTTGCCGTTCTTGCGGCCGAAGCGGCCATGCGTGTCGACCATGGTGTTGATCAGCGCCATCTGCTTCGGATCGACGGCCTTCTCGCCGAGATCCCTGATGGTCTGCTTCATGATCTTCTGGGCAAGGTCGACGGCCGTCTCGTCGGTCAGCGCCAGCGGGCCGACCGGCATGCCGGCGGCCTTGGCGGCGTTCTCGATCATCGGTGCCGGAACGCCCTCGATCAGCATCTTGTAGGCTTCCGACATGTAGCGCAGCACGCAGCGGTTGACGTAGAAGCCGCGCGTGTCGTTGACGACGATCGGCGTCTTCTTGATGGCGCGCACGAAGTCGAAGGCCACGGCCAAGGCCTTGTCGCCCGTCTTCTTGCCGAGAATGATCTCGACCAGCATCATCTTGTCGACCGGCGAGAAGAAGTGGATGCCGATGAAGTTTTTCGGCCGCGCCGAATTCTTGGCCAGGGCGGTGATCGGGATGGTCGAGGTGTTGGAGGCGAAGATCGCCGACGACTTCAGCACCGCCTCGGCCTTCTCGGTGGCATCCTTCTTCACGCCCGAATCCTCGAAGACGGCCTCGACGACAAGGTCGCAGCCGGCAAGGTCGGCATAGTCCGCCGTCGGCGTGATCAGCGACAGGAGCTTGTCCTTGTCCTCCGGCTTGGCGCGGCCCTTCTTGACCTGGTCGGCCATCAGGCTGTCGGAATGCGCCTTGCCCTTCTCGGCCGAAGGCAGGTCGCGGTCGAGCAGAACCACCGGAATGCCGGCTTTTGCCGTGACATAGGCGATGCCGGCGCCCATGAAGCCGGCGCCGAGGATGCCGATCTTCTTGAACTTGGTGTCCGGCACGCCGGCCGGGCGGCGCGCGCCCTTGTTCAGTTCCTGCAGCGACAGGAACAGCGAGCGGATCATCGCCGCCGCTTCCTTCGACTGCATGATCTCGGTGAAATAGCGCTGCTCGATCCTGAGCGCCGTGTCGAACGGCACCAGCAGGCCTTCATAGACGCATTTCAGGATCGCGGCCGCCGCCGGATAGTTGCCGTAGGTCTCGCGGCGCAGAATGGCGATGGCCGGCGGCCAGAGATTGGCGCCGGCCGCCGAATAGATCGGACCGCCCGGCAGCTTGAAGCCCTTCTCGTCCCAGGGCGCCACCGGCTTCAGTCCGTTCTTGATCATCGCCTTGGCGGCCTCGATAAGCTTCGCAGGCTCCGCGATCTCATGGATCAGGCCCATCTGCTTCGCCTTTTGCGGCGAAAGGTTCTGCCCGGTGGTCAGCATCTGCAGCGCCTGCTGCTGATCGGTCAGCCGCGGCACGCGCTGAGTGCCGCCGGCGCCCGGGAAAATGCCGATCTTCACTTCGGGAAGCGCCATCTTCACCTTGTCGGAATCGGCGGCGACGCGGCCGTGGCAAGCAAGCGACATCTCGAAGGCGCCGCCCATGCAGGTGCCGTTGATCGCCGACACCCAAGGCTTGCCGGAAGTCTCGATCTTGCGGAACAGGCCGGTCATATAGCCGGCATTGTCGAACAGCGCCCTGGTCGCCTTGTCGAGATCCTTCTCCTTGTCGGCGGCGAAGGTGGCGAGCATCTTCTGCAGCATGGTGATGTCGGCGCCGCCGGAGAAGCTGTCCTTGCCCGAGGTGATGACCGCGCCCTTGATGGCGGCATCGCCGGCCAACTTATCGACGATGGCGTTCAGCTCGCGCATTACCTCTTCGGTGAAGACGTTCATCGAACGGTCCGGCATGTCCCAGGTGACCAGGGCAATGCCGTCGGCATCCACGTCGAGGGTGAAATTGGTGTAGCTCATCTCTTCTCTCCCTCAGACGCGTTCGATGATGGTGGCGGTGCCCATGCCGGCGCCGATGCAGAGCGTGACCAGCGCGGTGTTGAGGTCGCGGCGCTCCAGCTCGTCCAGCACCGTGCCCAGGATCATGGCGCCGGTGGCGCCGAGCGGATGGCCCATGGCGATCGCGCCGCCATTGACGTTGATCTGGTCATGCGGGATGCCGAAGGCCTGCATGTAGCGCAGCACGACGGAGGCGAAGGCCTCGTTGAGCTCGAACAGGTCGATGTCCGACTGCTTCATCCTGGCGCGCTTCAAGAGCTTCTCGGTGACGTCGACCGGACCGGTCAGCATCAGCACCGGCTCCGAGCCGATATTGGCGAAGGCGCGGATGCGCGCGCGCGGCTTCAGGCCCATGGACTTGCCGGCCTTCTTCGAGCCGAGCAGCACGGCGGCGGCGCCGTCGACGATGCCCGACGAATTGCCGGCATGGTGGACGTGGTTCACTTCCTCGACCTCCGGGTGCTTCTGCACTGCGACCGCGTCGAAGCCGCCCATCTCGCCCGGCATGACAAAGGACGGGTTGAGCGAGGCCAGCGACTGCATGTCGGTCGTGGGCCGCATGTGCTCGTCGCGGTCGAGGATCAACAGGCCGTTCTGGTCTTTGATCGGGATCACCGACTTCTTGAAGCGGCCCTCTTCCCAGGCCTTGGCGGCGCGCTTCTGGCTTTCGACCGCATAGGCGTCGACGTCATCGCGGGAAAAGCCGTATTTCGTGGCGATCAGGTCGGCCGAGATGCCCTGCGGCACGAACCAGCCGGGCAGGCCTACGGACGGATCCATGAACCAGGAACCGCCGGACATGCCCATGCCGACGCGCGACATGGATTCCACGCCGCCCGCAATGACGATCTCATCCGCGCCCTGCGCGATCTTGGCGGCGCCGAAATTGACGGCGTCGAGGCCCGAGGCGCAGAAGCGCGAGATCTGCATGCCGGGTGCCGTGGTCGCGTAGCCGGCCTCGAAGGCGGCGGCGCGCGGAATGACCGAGCCCGCTTCGCCGACCGGATCGACGCAGCCGAAGATGATGTCGTCGACATTGCCGGTGTCGAGCCCGTTGCGGTCGCGCAGCGCCTCGAGCGTCTTCGCGGCGAGCCGCACCGCCGGCACTTCATGTAGCGCGCCATCCTTCTTGCCCCTGCCGCGCGGCGTGCGCACGGCGTCATAGACGTAAGCTTCGGCCATTTCCTGCTCCTGTGGGTTTGCCGGCCGCGGCACTCAGAGAGAGCGCCCGATCAGCAATTTCATGATCTCGTTAGTGCCGCCATAGATGCGCTGGACGCGGGCGTCGCGGTACATGCGGGCGATCGGATATTCATTCATGTAGCCATAGCCGCCATGCAGTTGAAGGCATTCGTCGACGACTTTGCCCTGCAGGTCGCTGAGCCAGTATTTGGCCATCGAGGCGGTTACGGGGTCGAGGCCGCCGTCGATGTGGCGGGCGACGCAGTCATTGTAGAAGACGCGGCCGATGGTGGCCTCGGTCTTCAGCTCGGCCAGCTTGAACTGGGTGTTCTGGAAATCGATGACGGCCTTGCCGAAGGCCTCGCGCTCCTTGACGTAGTCGATGGTGAGCGCCAGCGCCCGCTCGATCATGGCGATCGCGCCGGTGCCGATCTGCAGGCGCTCCTGCGGCAATTGCTGCATCAGCTGGACGAAGCCCTTGCCCTCCTCATGGCCGAGCAGGTTGGAGGTCGGCACGCGCACGTCGTTGAAGAACAGCTCGGACGTGTCGTTCGACTTCAACCCGATCTTGTCGAGGTTGCGGCCGCGCTGAAAACCCTCGACCTCGTCGGTCTCGACGACGATCAGCGAGGTGCCCTTGGCGCCCTTTTCCGGATCGGTCTTGGTGACGACGATGATCAGATTGGCAAGCTGGCCGTTGGTGATGAAGGTCTTCGAGCCGCTGATCTTGTAATGGTTGCCGTCCTTCTCGGCACGGGTCTTGACGCCCTGCAGGTCGGAGCCGGCGCCAGGCTCGGTCATGGCGATGGCGCCGATCAGCTCGCCGGTCGCAAGCTTGGGCAGCCATTTCTGTTTCTGCTCCTCGGAGCCGTAGTGAAGGATGTAAGGGGCGACGATCGAATTGTGCAGGCCGATGCCGAAACCGTCGACGCCGACATGGCCGATCGCCTCGATGATGGCGCTTTCATGCGCGAAGCTGCCGCCTGAGCCGCCATATTTCTCCGGCATGGAAGCGCAGAGCAGGCCGGCGGCGCCCGCCTTCAGCCAGCTCTCGCGGTCGAACATCTCGTTCTTCTCGAACTCGTCATAGCGCGGCGCGATCTCTTCGGCCATGAAGCGAGACGCCATGTCGTAGAGCATGCCGACCTCGTCCGCCGCCCAGGCGGGCTTCGGAAGACCAAGAATTTCGGCTGGGTTTGTCGCCACGATTTCCTCCGCGTTCCGACGATTGTGGGCCGGCCGCGCCGGCCCGCCGAACCCTAGAACGCTTCCGCCGGCAGCGCCATCAGCGTGTCCGCGCCACTGGAAATGCGGGCGAGACGCGTCGCCGTTTCCGGCATGATGCGCTCCATGAAGAAGCGCGCCGTGACCAGCTTGGTGTCGTAGAACGGTGCAGCGCCATTGGCGCCTTCCGCGAGCTTGGCCTGCGCGGACTTCGCCATCTGTGCCCACATATAGCCAAGCGCCACAAGGCCGAAGAGATGCATGTAGTCGGTCGAGGCCGCGCCCGCATTGTCGGGCTTGGCCATGGCGTTCTGCACCAGCCACATGGTGGCAGCCTGCAGATCGTTGAGGCCCTTCTTCAGCGCCTTGGTGAAGGGCGCCATCTTCTCATCAGTGCGGTTGTCCTCGCAGAACTCGCCGACCTCCTTGAAGAAGGCCTGCACGGCGCGGCCGCCATTCTGCGCCAGCTTGCGGCCGACGAGGTCGAGCGCCTGGATGCCGTTGGCACCTTCATAGATCATGGCGATGCGGGCATCGCGCACGAACTGGCTCATGCCGTGCTCTTCAATATAACCGTGGCCGCCGAACACCTGCTGGGCCATCACCGCATGGTCAAACCCCTTGTCGGTGAGCACGCCCTTGACCACGGGCGTCATCAGCCCGGTGTAATCGTCGGCCGCCTGGCGGTCCTTGTCGTCGCCGGAACGATGCGCGATGTCGGACTTGATGGCGGTCCAGAGCGCCAGCGCGCGGCCGGCCTCGTTATAGGCCTTCATGGTCATCAGCGAACGGCGGATGTCGGGATGGACGATGATCGGATCGGCCTTCTTGTCCGGCGCCTTGGCACCCGACAGCGACCGGCCCTGCAGCCGGTCCTTGGCGTAGGAAACGGCGTTCTGATAGGCGATCTCGGAGACCGAAAGCCCCTGCAGGCCAACGCCGAGGCGGGCCTCGTTCATCATCGTGAACATGGCCTTCAGGCCGCCGTTCAACTCGCCCAGCAGCGTGCCCTCGGCCTCGTCATAATTCATGACGCAGGTCGAGTTTCCGTGGATGCCCATCTTCTCCTCGATCGAGCCGCAGGAGAGCGTGTTGCGCTCACCGGGATTGCCCGTGGCATCGAGCTTGAACTTCGGCACGATGAACAGCGAGATGCCCTTGACGCCTTCCGGCGCGCCCTCGACGCGGGCCAGCACCAGATGGACGATGTTGTCCGACATGTCGTGCTCGCCGGCGGAGATGAAGATCTTCTGGCCGGAAATCCGGTAAGTGCCATCGCCGTTCGGAACGGCCTTGGTGCGCAGCAGGCCGAGGTCGGTGCCGCAATGCGGCTCGGTAAGGTTCATGGTGCCGGTCCAACCCCCCTCGACCAGCCTCGGCAGCCAGGTGGCCTTCTGTTCGTGCGTGCCATGGGTGACGATGGCCGCGATCGCGCCTTGCGTCAGGCCGGGATACATCATCAGCGCCATGTTGGCGGAGATCATGTATTCGGAGACGGCGGTGTGGACCACATAGGGCAGGCCCTGGCCACCGAACTCGGCAGGTGCGGCAAGCCCCATCCAGCCGCCCTCGCGATACTGGTCGTAGGCGTCCTTGAAGCCCTTGGGCGTCGTCACCGAGCCGTCGTCATGGCGCGCGCAGCCTTCCATGTCGCCGACTCGGTTCAGCGGATGCATGACGTTCTCGGCGAGCTTGGCGCCTTCGGCGAGGATAGCCTCGATCACATCGGGCGTCGCGTCCGAGAAGCCCGCAAGATTGGAATAGCGCTGATAGCCCAGCACGTCGTTGAGCACGAACAGCGTGTCCTGGATCGGCGCCCTGTAGATCGTCATTCCTTCCTCCACCCTTACAGTCCCGGCCCGGCCGGCAAGTTGCCTGTCCTGGACAGGCAGATCGGGCCAATGTCGACGCTGCGATAGCAAATATTGACGTTTGCGTAAACGTCAACTTCGTCGCAGCCGAGAATTTTTTGTGAGCGGTCAGGCATTGTACAAAAAAACCGCGAGGCCATAGCCACGCGGCTTTCCATGTCCGGGGTTTTTGCCGTTGAAGGCGAAGTGCGGTCAGCCGGCGGCACTGGCCTGCGCCGGCGCGGCGCGCTCGGCGAGCATCTGACGCACGACCGACATCGAGTTGCTCAGCTCGCCGATAGCATCGTCGATCAGCGCTCGCTGCTTCTGCAGGCGGGCGAGCTGCTTCTCCGACTTGTCGAGCGCCAGCCGCAACTGCTTGGTGTTGGTGCCGGTCGGGTCGTAGAGATCCATCATCTGCTTGACGTCGCGCAGCGAAAACCCGACCTTGCGGCCGAGCAGGATCAGCTTCAGCCGAGCCTTGTCGCGGCGCGTGTAGAGACGGGTCGAGCCGTCGCGATGCGGATTGAGGAGGCCCTTGTCCTCGTAGAAACGCAGCGTGCGCAGTGTCACGCCGTATTTCTTGGCCATCTCGCCGATGCGGACGAATTCCTCGCCGGCCTCGGCCGGAATGTCATTGGTATTGGCCGCGGCTTCGCCGGGCGAAACGAGTTTCATGGTCACTGGCTTTCCCCTGGTGGCGCCGCGGTCGCGGACCAAGCGTCGCCTGGATGGAAGCGGGGGCGTGCTTCCAATCGTGGTTGCAACAACTCAATCGCAAGAGGCACGGCTTCGCACCTTTTACGTTTACGTCAATCCTATACCGATAGCCGCAAGGTGACGCAAGGGCGTTGTCGGAGCCGACCTTTATGCCGCACCCAGGCGCCGGCCTGTCAGGCGGCTCACGATTTATGCGCGACTTCTTAAGCTTGGTTAACGCCTTGTTTACCACGTTGGGCGAAATGTGCGCATGTCGGTCACCCGTGGTTATCCTGTAGCGAATTTTTCACGGTTTTCGAAGCGCGGGTAAAACCCGGGAAGCTCGCCTTCCTCCGCAGCAAAACCGCTCGGCTCGCTTCGTACCCGGCAGGCTACTGGGAAACCGGTCTTTGGCCGGCCACTCTGAACACGGGCGCATCGATGAACAGCAAGCGGTCCTATCTCGATACACTCAATGCCGGCAGGCAGCGCCGGCCGCATGCCTCGCTCGAAGAACTGAACCGCTCGCTCGAAACGCTGGAGCAGCGGCTGGACCGGACGCGCGCCGACATGCCCGACCGCCCGGACCCGCGGCGGCCGACCGCCGAGCCGCGTTACCCAAGCGCGCACCCCTATGGGCAGGCGGCGCGCTGGTATGAGGATCCCTATTCCGCGCAAAGGCCCCTGGACCGGGCGCCGCAGAGCCCGCTGCCGCAGGAGCGCGCCCCGCAAAACCCCGCGCCCGCCTATCAGGCGATCGCGCGCGACATCGACCGGGTGCGAGGCCAGGAAGACAGCGTCGCCATGGTCGGCAAGATCGCCGTCGAGCTGCGCGGGCTGCGCGAGGAACTGCGCCACCAGATGACCGCCGGCCTGCAGCGCGAATTCGAGGCGTTCCGCCAGGACATCGACCGCGCCTTGCAGGCCAACAGCCAGCGCGGCGCGATGCCCGACAAGAGCAGCGCCGAGCTCGGCCTCGAATTCGAACGGCTTTCGGGAGCGATCCAGTCGCTCGCCGAAAAAAGCGACGACCGCAGCGTCAATCTGCTGCGGCTGGAACTGGAACAGGTGAAGGGCGCGCTGGACACGCTGGCCCGCGAGGAAAGCGTGCAGAAGGTCGACCGCCGCTGGGACGATTTCGACCGCCGCTGGAGCGCTTTCGAGGACCGTGTCGACGCCGACCAGCGCAAGCGTGCCGAAGGCCCGAGCCTTTCAGTGCTGACCGACCGCCTCGAGCAGATCAGCAGCGCCGTCAACAGCCTGCCGGAATCGCTTTCGCTGCGCTCGCTGGAGGAGAAGGTGCGCACGCTTGCCGGCGCCGTCGACCGTTTTGCCGGCCAGCAGACCGCGCGCGGCGGCGAAACGCTCGCCATGATCGACGAGCGGCTGGACGAGATTTCCCGCGCCATCGTCGCCTCGACGGTGGCCGCGCAGGCGAATGCCTTCGACCCCGAGACCTTCGGCAGGATCGAGAAGCGCATGGCCTCGCTGGCGGCGCAGATCGAAGAAGTCGCGCAGTCGAGGCCGGGAGTGGAAGTCCTCGACCACCTCAACCTTCTCACCAGCCGCGTGGACCAGCTCGCCGGCCGCGCCGACCTGCCCGAGCAGGCCATGGAGCGGCTGGGCAAGCAGATCGCTTCCATCACGGAGAAGATGGACCGCGCGCCGGCCATGCCCGACGCGGACCAGATCTTCCGGGGCCTGGAGCAGCGCTTCGACGCGCTGTCGATGCTGCTCGAGCGCCGCCAGGGAGACGCAATCGAACAAAGCAACGCATTATTCCACGATCTCGAGCGGCGGCTGGACGAGGTCGCGCACAGGCTCGACCAGCGCATGCGCCAGGACGACAGCGCCGGCATCATGGAAGCGATCGACGCCCGCTTCACCGCTCTGGCCAAGCGCATCGAGACGCGTGCTCCCGATCCCGCCAGCGACATGGCGATCCGCGGGCTGGAAAGCCGGCTCGAGGATATTTCCAGCCGGCTGGAATCGTCGGCGCAGCAGGTCGCCGGCATCGATCCGGCGCTGATCCGCAGCCTGGAGGCGCAGGTCGCCGGCCTGTCGGCGCATCTTTCCAAGCCCGGCACGCCGCTGCCCGAGTTCGAGGACATCAGCCCGCGCCTCAACGAGATCGAGAAGTCGTTGGCCGGCACGCGCGATTCCATTTTGAGCGTGGCGCGCGAGGCGGCCGAGAGCGCGGTCAAATCGCTCGCCGAGTCGGCCTCCAGCACGGCCCAGACCAACGCGACCGCCGTTGCCGGCCTCGCCCAGGACCTGAAGACGCTCGAAGCGCTCACCCGCCGCTCCGACGAACGCAACTCGCGGACTTTCGAGGCAATCCACGACACGCTGCTCAAGATCGTCGACCGGCTGGGCTCGCTGGAAGCGACCGAGACCAGCGAGGCGGTCAGCGAACTGGTCGATCCGCAGCCGGCCAGCAAGCGCGGCGGCCGCGGCGGCAAGATCGCGGTGCAGGACGCGCCTTCGATGGATATCGACCAGCCGCTGCCGCTCACCGGAGACATGGCCGGCCTTGAAGGCCGCGCCGGGGCGATCATGCGCGATGAGCCGAGCGCGCCGCGCACGCCCGCGGAGGCGGCAGCGGCCGCAGCCATGGCAGCGCTGGGACCGGATGCGGTCGGCGACAAGGGCGAGACGGCCGGACGCAGGAAATCCATGTTCAGCGGCCTGGCGCGCGCCTTCAAGGGCAAGAAGGATGCGGACACGCAGCCGCTTGCCGGCTCGGCGCCGGTCGGCGACGTGCCGAGCGTCGACATCGACGAACCGCTCGACCCCAAGGCGGCCAACCGGCCCCTGGAACCCGGCTCCGGCGCGCCGGACCTCAACGCCATCATGAAGCGGGTGCGCGACGAGCGCGGCGGCCAGCCGGCCCGGCGTACCGACAGCGATGCCGCGAAGTCGGATTTCATCGCCGCGGCCCGGCGCGCCGCCCAGGCGGCGGCGGCGGAAGCCGACACGCTGAAACGGCAATCGACCATGACCGGCCCGGTGAAGGCACTGCGGATCGGCGACCTGCTCAAGGCGCGGCGCAAGCCGATCCTGATGGCGGCGGCGGCCATCATGATGGCTCTGGCCGGCCTGCAGCTGGGCAAAGCCTTCCTGTCCGATCCGGTCGAGACGGCCAACAACCAGCCCGCTCTCTCCACGCAAACGGTCGACACAGCTTCGCTCAACGCCACCGTCGCGCCACAGGCCGACACGCAGAAGACCGACACACCGAAGATTGATGCCGCGGCACAGGCCGAAAGCGCGCCTGCCCGTCCCGTCAGGCGGGCGGAGCCCGTCCAGGAGACGGCGCCAGTCGCAGCTAGCCCCGCAAGTCCCGAAAGTGCCGCTGCCACGCCGGCCGAACCGGCACCCGCGCCGATGGCGCTTGCAGCGCCTGCCACACCCGCGCCGATGGCTTCGACGACGCCATCCGAACCCGCCGCCGCGGCTGCCGCCACGACGGATACGGACGGCGACACGCAGCCGGCGGCCAAGGAGTCCGTGGCGGCCGGTCCGGCAGCCGACGGCGCCGCGTCCAGCGCGCCTGCGGCTACCTCCGCCGACACCACAGGCGCCGTGGCCCCCGCGGCAAGCCAGACGGCCGCCGCCAAATTCGACATTCCGTCCGAAATCGGTCCGGTGGCGCTGCGCGACGCCGCTGCCGGCGGCGACGCCAAGGCGCTGTTCGAGGTCGGCTCGCGCTATGCTGAATCGCGCGGCGTGAAGGAAGACATGAAGGCCGCCGCCAAATGGTACGAGCAGTCGGCCGAGCTCGGCTTCGCGCCGGCCGAATACCGCATCGGCAATTTCTACGAAAAAGGCATCGGCGTCGCGCGCGACATCAAGAAGGCCAAGACCTACTACCAGCTCGCCGCCGAGCAGGGAAACGCCAGCGCCATGCACAATCTGGCGGTACTGTTCGCCATGGCGGCCGACGGGGTGACCGACAATGAATCGGCCACGCACTGGTTCCAGGAAGCCGCCGACCTCGGCGTCAAGGACAGCCAGTTCAACCTCGGCATCCTGGCGGCCAAGGGCGTCGGCATGAAGCAGAACCTGGAAGAGTCCTACAAGTGGTTCGCCCTGGTCGCCAAGACCGGCGACAAGGACGCCGCAGCCAAGCGCGACGAGATCGCCAATGCGCTCAGGCCCGAGCAGCTCGAGCGGGCGCGCGCCGCCACGGAATTGTGGAAGGCCAAGCCGCTCAACGCCGCCGCCAACTCGGCCGACATTCCGGAATCCTGGCAGGACAGCACGCCGCAGACCACCGCCGGCATCGACATGAAGAAGGCGGTGAAGAACATCCAGCTGATCCTCAACAAGAACGGCTACGATGCCGGCGGCGCCGACGGCGTGATGGGCGGCAAGACCAAGACCGCGATCATGGCCTTCCAGACCGACAACAAGATGACGCCGACCGGCGACATCGACGCGTCGCTCGTCAAGGCGCTGCTTGCGAAGAAATAACGGCAGGCGCGTCGCATACGCGACGCCCTGCCACACATTTGCCTGTTAACTGATTGAGATGGTTTTTGTTTCGGCGCGGCGGCGGGGTTCGACCCTGCCGTCGCATCGGCGCAAGAAAAAATTGGCTTTTCGGTGCGAAACTGCCGGGGACGGCGGCGTTCGCCGAAAGGCAAACTGATCGAGACTGACGGGTGGGCATCTATCTCCCGATCGCGGAAATTTCCGTCAACGTCTTCGTGCTGCTGGCGATGGGCGCGGCGGTGGGCTTCCTGTCGGGCATGTTCGGGGTCGGCGGCGGCTTTCTGATCACGCCGCTGCTGATCTTCTACAACATCCCGCCGGCAATCGCGGTCGCTACCGGCGCCAACCAGGTCATCGCCTCTTCCTTCTCCGGCGCGCTCTCGCATTTCAAGCGCGGCACGCTCGACTTCAAGCTGGGCGGCGTGCTGCTGGCCGGCGGCATTGTCGGCTCGACAGCCGGCATCTTCGTGTTCGCGCTGTTGCGCCGCCTTGGCCAGTTGGACCTGTTCATCTCACTGCTTTACGTCGTGCTGCTCGGCACGGTCGGTGGGCTGATGCTGGTCGAGAGCCTCAACGCGCTACGCGCCAGCCGCAGCGGCGCGGCGCCCGTGCTGAAGAAATCCGGCCAGCATAACTGGATCCACCGGCTGCCGTTCAAGATGCGCTTTCGCGCCTCAAAGCTGTTCGTCAGCGTCATCCCGGTGCTCGGGCTGGGAGCCGGGATCGGCTTCCTGTCCTCAATCATGGGCGTCGGCGGCGGCTTCATCATGGTGCCGGCGCTGATCTATCTGCTCAAGGTGCCGACCAATGTCGTTATCGGCACCTCGCTGTTCCAGATCATCTTCACCTCGGCCTACACCACCCTGGTCCATGCCACGACCAACCAGACGGTCGACGTGATCCTGGCCTTCCTGCTGATGGCCGGCGGCGTCGCCGGCGCGCAATATGGCGCCAAGGCCGGCCAGAGGCTGCGCGGCGAACAGCTGCGCGCGCTTTTGGCGATGCTGGTGCTGGCCGTCGCCATCCGCCTTGCCGTCGATCTCTTCGTGACGCCGCCCAATCTCTATTCGCTGTCCGCCGCGGGCCTCAACTGATGGCGGGATTGAGAGCGTTTGCAGCCGCCGCCTTGTTGTCGATGCTCTTTGCCCTTTCCCCGGCGACGGCGCAGGCGCCGCCCACCGAAAGCATCCAGATCGGCCTTTCGACCGACGCGATTTCCATCACGGCGGGCTTCTCCGGCGCCGACCTCACCATCTTCGGATCGCTGGAAAATCCCGACCCGCTGATCGCCAGACAGGGGCGCTACGACGTGGTCGTCGTGCTCGAAGGGCCGCCGCGCCCGGTCGTGGTCCGGCGCAAGGACCGCGTGCTCGGCGTCTGGATCAACCTGGACTCGGAGACGTTCGAGAACGTGCCGGTCTCCTATTCCGTCGCGACGACGCGGCCGCTGCAGGACATCGCCGAGCCTGCCAAATACAAGCAGCTCTCGCTCGGGGCGCAGAACCTCTACATGAAGCCTGCCGACGAGACCGACAGCCCGGCGACGATCCAGGAATTCACCGCCGCGCTGCGCGAGCGCAAGGCGGCCACGGGTCTCTACAGCGAAAATGTCGGCGGCGTGCAGTTCCTGTCGCAGAACCTGTTTCGCGCCACCGTGCGCCTCGCGCCGAACGTGCCGGTCGGAACCCACAAAGCCCGCGCATTCCTGTTCAAGAGCGGCATGTTCGTCAAGGAAAGCTCGGCCCAGCTCGAGATCCGAAAATCGGGCTTCGAGCAGTCGGTCTTCCGGGTCGCGCATGACTATTCTTTTCTCTACGGCGTGTTCGCGATATCCCTCGCCATGCTGACCGGCTGGCTGGGCCGGATCATCTTCCGCAAAGATTGAAGCCGCAAAGGGTTTCCCTGCGAGCGATCATGCGATAAACCGCCGCCTCCCAACCCAAGGGTAAACAAGCACAATCTGTTCGGCAGAGCGGTCCGGCCATCCGGACGACGGCGCGCTTGGCGTCCCTGCCACAAGGCAACGACAGGAGGCTGCGATGCAATCAGCATTCGGCGGCATCGATTTCGGCACGTCCAATTCCACCGTGGGGGTGATCCGCGACGGCCGGGCGCGACTTGTGGCGCTGGAAGGCGAGCAAGCCACTCTGCCGAGTGCTGTGTTCTTCAATTTCGAGGACGGCTACACCTATTTCGGCCGGCGTGCGATCAGCGACTATACCGACAGCGTCGAAGGCCGTCTGATGCGTTCGCTGAAGAGCGTGCTCGGCAGTTCGCTCGCCCACGAGAAGACCCGCATCAAGGCGCGCCAGATCGGCTTCATCGACATTGTCGGCATGTTCGTCGGCCATTTGAAGAAGCGGCTCGAAGAAGACGCCGGCGGCCCGGTCGAGAATGTGGTGCTCGGCCGGCCCGTGCAATTCGTCGACAACGACACGGCCGCCGACGCGAAAGCGCAGGGCGAGTTGGAGAAGGCCGCCCGCGCGCAAGGCTTCAAGCACATCGCGTTCCAGTTCGAGCCGATCGCGGCGGCGCTCGATTACGAGCAGAAGGTCACCCGCCAAGAGCTGGCGCTGATCGTCGACATGGGCGGCGGCACCTCCGACTTTTCGATCGTGCGGGTGTCGCCGGAACGTGCCCGCTCGAGCGACCGCAAGGCCGACATCCTCGCCAATCGCGGCATCCATATCGGCGGCACCGATTTCGACCGCCTGCTCAGCATCGCCCATGTCATGCCCGAGCTCGGCTATCTGACGCGGACCAAGGACCACAAGCGCAACCTGCCCGCCGCCTATTTCATCGATCTCGCCACTTGGCAGCGCATCAATCTCGTCTACACCGCCAAGGCGATGTCGGATCTTCGCCAGATCCGCTACGAGGCCGAGCGCGCCGACCTCGTCGACCGCTTCATCCATGTCGTCGAGCACCGCTACGGCCACGCAATGGCGGGCCTGGTCGAAAGGGCCAAGATCGCGCTGACCGACCAGCCTTCGTCCGAGGTAAAGGTGTCGCTGCCCGGCGCGCGCTTCGCGGCCGAGATCACGCGCGCAGGCCTTGAGGAGACCATCGCGAGCGACATCGAACGCGTGGCCGCGACGGTCAAACAGACGATCGCCGACGCCGGCGTCGATGCCTCCGCCATCACCGCCGTGTTCCTCACCGGCGGTTCGACCGCCATCCCGCTGGCGAAGCGGGAGATCCTGTCGCTGGTGCCGCAGGCCGCCGTCGTCGAAGGCGACATGTTCGGCTCGGTCGGCCTTGGCCTTGCGCTCGACGCGCAGCGCAAATACGCGTGATTATTCAGCGCTTGCCGGCGCGTCCGCCCGGCCGGTGAGATGCGCCTTCAGCGCCATCTGAGCGAGGCTGGCCTGACGGTCGCGGTGCGTGATCATGGCGAAGTCGCGCTTGGGCAATTCGACTGGAACGGCCCTGAGGCTGCCCTCCGCCAGGGAGCGCGCGACGACGAGCTCCGAGATGATCGTGGCGCCAGCGCCGGCCTCGACCGCCTGGCGCACGGCCTCGTTGCTGGGCAGAACCAGGAATATCTGCAGCTCCGCCGGCGGAACGCCCTGGCTGTGCGCGAAGTCCTCCAGCGCCTCGCGCGTGCCCGACCCGCCTTCCCTGATGATCCAGCGCAGCGCCCTGATGTCGAGGTTTCCGGCACGCGTCATCGGGATGTCGGGATGCGAGCGCGCCACCACCAGCATCATGCGGTCCTCGTCGACCGTGGCGCGGCGCATGATGTCGGACTCGGTTCGGCCCTCGACCAGGCCGAAATCGGCGCGGCCGTCCAGCACATTGGTCTCGACCTGCCTGGTGTTGCCGATGGTCACGCTCAGCTTCACCGCAGGATAGGCCTCGTGGAAGGCAGCCAGGCGACGCGGCAGCCAGTAGCTGGCGATGGTCTGGCTGGCCGCGATCGACAGGCTGCCGGCGACGGTCTGCGAGACATCCTCCAGCACGCCACGAGCAGCCGCGGCGCGATCCAGGACCGCCTTCGCCTCCGGCAGGAAGCGGTGGCCGGTCTGGGCCAATTCGATGTTGCGGCCGACCCGGTTGAACAGGCGCACGCCATGCTGGCTTTCGAGCGCGCGGATGGCCGCCGACGCCGCCGATTGCGAGATGCCGAGCCGCTCGGCGGCCCTGGTCATATGGCCGTGTTCGGCGACGGCGACAAAGATGCGCAATTGATCGAGAGTCATGGATCAACTAAGAAGCAGAATCGATCGGAATTACAAGAGCTGCTTGTTAGACGGATCAATTGCTTTGTTCTAAGTTTTTGCCCAAGGTTGGAAAAAATTGGTCGTCACAGACCAAGAGTGGGAAATGGCAGGGCGCTTCAAATCCCTATTCGCGCATTGGAGCCGCCGGCTGAAGCGGCAGCTTGCCGGCGAGCGCTATCATCCTGAACTTCACTACATGCGCGGCCCGGGGCCTAAGACGAAGGCCAAGATGGCGAACGGCAAGAGCGTTCGCCAATCATGAGCAAAGCCGCGCCGCGCGGCGCCAATTCCGCACCCTCGCAACGACCTCTTTCCGACACTCACGCGCCAAATGAGGGCGACGGCGTCGAGACTTCGCCGAGCGTATCCGACCGCGTCGCCAAGACCACCTGCTATATGTGCGCCTGCCGCTGCGGCATCGATGTGCACATCAAGGACGGCAAGGTCCGTTACATCAATGGCAACAAGGACCATCCGGTGAACCGCGGCGTGATCTGCGGCAAGGGCAGCGCCGGCATCATGCAGCATTACAGCCCGGCGCGGCTGAAGAAGCCGCTGCTGCGCACAGGCCCGCGCGGCTCGGGCGAATTCCGTGAGATCGAATGGGACGAGGCTCTGACCATCGCCACCGAGAGGCTGTCGGCGATCCGCCGCACCGACCCGAAAAAACTCGCCTTCTTTACCGGACGCGACCAGTCGCAATCGCTGACCGGCTGGTGGGCGTCGAAATTCGGCACTCCGAACTTCGCCGCGCATGGCGGCTTCTGCTCGGTCAACATGGCGGCCGGCGGGCTCTACACGATCGGCGGCTCGTTCTGGGAGTTCGGCGAGCCCGACTGGGACAACACCCGATATTTCATGCTGTTCGGCGTTGCCGAGGACCATGATTCCAACCCGATCAAGATCGGGCTGGGCAAGCTCAAGGGGCGGGGCGCCAAGGTGGTTTCGATCAATCCCTGCCGTACCGGCTACAATGCCATCGCCGACGACTGGATCGGCATCAGGCCGGGCACGGACGGGCTGTTCGTGCTGGCGCTGGTCCACGAATTGCTCAAGGCCGGACGCGTCGATCTCGACTATCTGCTGCGCTACACCAACGCGCCGGTGCTCGTCGTGCAGGAGCCGGGCGCGGCCGACGACGGACTGTTCGTGCGCGATAGCGACGGTAATTCGCTTGCCTGGGACAGGGTTGCGAAGCAGCCAGTGAACCCGGCCGACCCCGATGCAAAGCCGGCGCTGACCGGCGGCTACGAGGTCGGCGGGCGGCACTGCGTGCCGGTGTTCCAGCTCATCGCCGATCGCTGTCTGGACGACAGCTATTCGCCGGATGCCGTGGCGCAGCGTTGTGGCGTGAGCGCCGACACCATCCGGCGCATCGCGGCCGAATTGGCGCATGTCGCCTTCGAGCAGACGATCGAACTACCTATCGCTTGGACCGACTGGGCGGGCCGGCGGCATGAGACGATCAAGGGGCGGCCTGTCTCGATGCATGCCATGCGCGGCATCTCGGCCCATTCCAACGGCTTTCATACCTGCCGTGCCATCCATTTGCTGCAGGTTCTGCTCGGCACGGTGGACGTTCCGGGTGGCTTCCGCTTCAAGCCGCCCTATCCGCGCTGCGCGCCGCCAGGACCGAAGCCAGCCGGCAAAAACGCCCGGCCGATGACGCCGCTGGACGGCATGCCGCTCGGCTTCGTCTGCGGGCCGGACGATCTTCTGGTCGACGAAGCCGGCCGGCCCACCCGCATCGACAAGGCCTATTCCTGGGAAGCGCCCCTGGCCGCGCATGGGCTGATGCATTCTGTCATCCGCAACGCCTGGGCCGGTGATCCTTATTCGATCGACACGCTGTTCATGTACATGTCGAACATGGCGTGGAACTCGTCGATGAACACGGTCGAGACGATTGCCATGCTGACCGACAAGGACGAGGCCGGCGCGTACAAGATCCCCTTCATCATCTATTCCGACGCCTATTACTCCGAAACCGTGCCGTTCGCCGACCTGGTGCTGCCCGACACCACCTATCTCGAGCGGCACGACTGCATCAGCTTGCTAGACCGGCCGATCAGTCATGCCGACGGGGCAGCCGACGCCATCCGCCATCCGATAGTGCAGCCGGACCGCGATGTGCGGCCGTTCCAGTCGGTCCTGATCGAGCTCGGCGCGCGGCTGGGCCTGCCAGGCTTCGTCGAGGAGGATGGCTCGGCGAAATACCGCGACTATGCCGACTATATCGTCAACCACGAGCGCACCCCCGGCATCGGCCCTTTAGCCGGCTGGCGCGGCACGGATGGCGGCTCGATCGGCAGGGGCGTCGTCAACCCCGACCAGTTGCAGCGCTACATCGACAATGGCGGCTTCTGGCACCACGATTTTTCCGACGACCAGCGCTTTTACAAGATGGGCAACCGCGCCTATCTCGACTTCGCGGTCGAGATGGGTTTCATCGCCAAGGCCGAGCCGATCGTCTTCCAGCTCTATTCCGAGCCGATCCAGCGGTTCAGGCTGGCAGCGCGTGGCCACGGCAAGGTGCAGCCACCCGACGCCGAACGCGGCCGCATCGAAGCCTATATGGACCCGCTGCCCTTCTGGTACGCGCCCTTCGAGGACGACACCGTCGATCTCGAAAAATATCCGCTGCATGCGCTGACTCAGCGGCCGATGCATATGTACCATTCCTGGGGCTCGCAGAATGCATGGCTGCGGCAGATCACCAGCCAGAACCGGCTGTTCGTACATCGCCAGCCGGCCAGCAAGCTCGGCCTTGCCGACGACGACTGGGTTTGGATCGAAAGCGTCAATGGAAGGGTGAAGGGCCAGATCAAGCTGATCGACGGCGTAAACCCGGACACGGTCTGGACCTGGAACGCGATCGGCAAGCGGCGCGGCAGCTGGGGGCTGAAGGACGATGCGGCGGAGAGCAATCGCGGCTTCCTGCTCAACCACATCATCGGCGACCAGACGTCGGCCGATGCCAACGGCAAGCGCTATTCGAATTCCGATCCGGTCACGGGACAGGCGGCATGGTTTGACGTGCGCGTGCGGATCGTCAAATGCTCGGCCGAGGAAGCCGGCTTCACCGAGCCGCAATTCGAGCGTTTTGCCCAGCCGCCGCATTTCGAACCGTCGCCCGACATACTTCGCTTCGGCGCCGCGTTTCGCATGGAAGCCACCGAATGACCTGCCTTCCCGCCCGGACCGAGAGGAAGCTCGGCCTCGTCATCGACCTCGACACCTGCGTCGGCTGCCAGGCCTGCGTCACCGCCTGCAAGGAGTGGAACACGGGCGGCCATATGGCGCCGCTGACCGACATCGACCCTTACGGCGGGCATGCCGACGGCGTCTGGTTCAACCGCGTGCATAGTTACGAGTACACGACCGAGCTGGGCGGCCGGACTGTCAACTTCCCGCGCTCCTGCCTGCATTGCGAGACGCCGGCTTGCGTCACCGTCTGCCCGACCGGCGCCTCCTACAAGCGCGCCTCGGACGGCATCGTGCTGGTCGATGAGAGTAAATGCATCGGCTGCAAATTGTGCAGCTGGGCCTGCCCCTATGGCGCGCGCGAGTTCGATGCGGATGTCGGCGTGATGAAGAAATGCACGCTCTGTGTCGACCGCATCTATAACGACAATCTGGCCGAGGAAGATCGCGTGCCCGCCTGCGTCGCCGCCTGCCCGACCAGCGCCCGGCATTTCGGCGATCTCGGCGATCCTGATTCCGCCATCTCGCAACTCGTCGAGGAACGTGGCGGCGTCGCGCTGATGCCGGAGCTTGGCTATAAGCCGACCAACCGCTATCTGCCGCCGCGCGCCCGCAGCGAACGGGCGGCGAGGGTCGACGCGCCGGCGTTGGAGCCGATCAAGGCAGAGGGCGGCTTCCTCGGCTGGATCGACCGCATGCTTTCGAACTGATCATGCACCCCGCTTTCTCAGTCGTCTTCTTCACCACCGCCACCGGGGCCGGCTACGGCCTGCTGGCGCTGCTCGGTGCGCTTGGGGGGGTGGGGTTCATTCCCGCCGATTTCTGGCTTGGCTTCGTCGGCATGGCGCTGGCGCTCGGGCTCATCGTCGCTGGCCTGTTGTCGTCCACGGGCCATCTCGGCCGGCCCGAGCGCGCCTGGCGCGCCTTCTCGCAATGGCGCAGTTCCTGGCTGTCGCGCGAAGGCGTGGCGTCGGTCGCGACCTTCATCCCGGCCGTGCTGTTCGGCATCGGCTGGGTGTTTCTCGGCAAGAGCGGCGGCTGGGTGGCGGCCGCCGGGTCGCTGGCAGCGGCAGGTGCGGTCGTGACTGTCTGCACGACCGGAATGATCTACGCTTCGCTGAAGCCGGTCGCGCAATGGCACAGCCGATACACGTTGCCGGCCTATCTCATCTTTGCTGCCATGACCGGAAGCGTTCTCGCCAACGCTCTGCTTCAGGGGTTCGAGCTGGGTTCAGCGGAGATGCTGGCCTGGGCCCTGCTTGCCACCCTCGCCGGCTGGGTCTGGAAGCTCGCGACATGGCGTTACAATGACCGGCTGGAGATTCCGACAAATGCCAACACCGCGACCGGGCTCGCCGGCGGCACGGTGCGCTCGATCGAATGGCCGCATACGGAAGAGAACTATCTGCTGAAGGAAATGGGCTTCCGCATAGCGCGCAAACATAGCGCGAAGCTACGATGGATCACGCAGGCGCTGGCATTCATTGCGCCCGCCGTCCTGCTTGTCATTGCCTTCGCCCTGCCTTGGCCGTTCGCGGCGATTGCCTCGGTGCTTGCAGCTGTTTGTCAGTTGGCCGGCATGCTGGTCGAGCGCTGGCTGTTCTTCGCCGAGGCGAAGCACACGGTCACGCTCTACTATGGCAGATGAAGCTGTATCAGCCCGGCCGCAGCATCGAGCCGGAGATCGCAAAAATACGCTCGGCGCCGAGCATATAGGCGACCAGCGTTTCAAGGCGGAACAGGCCGGCATAGGCGCGGTCGAGCACGTTGAGCGAGCCGGTGTAGGCGCCGAAGGCCGGCATGATCATGCGGCCGCCATCGCCGGCAAAGCAGCGCCGCCTGACCGAGCGGCCGCGCTGGACAATGCGCGCGCATGGATGGAGATGGCCTGATATCTCGCCTTCGACGCGAAGCTTCGACGGCTCATGGCGGAAGAGCAGCGAGCCGACGGCAAGTTCCCGCACCGTCTCGCCGGGCAGGTCGGCGGGCGCTTCAGGATCGTGGTTGCCGGCGACCCAGAACCAGTCGCGCCCGGCCATCATGGCTTTCAGGCGTTCGCGAAAACTCGAATGCATGCGCTCGGCGCCGCCACCATCATGGAAGGAATCGCCCAGGCTGACGACGATGCGCGGCTGGTAGTCGGCGATCACCGACTGCAGCCTGAGCAAGGTGGCGCCGGTATCGTAAGGCGGGATCAGCGCGCCGCGCCTGGCGAAGGACGAGCCTTTTTCGAGATGCAGGTCGGAGACCGCAAGCAGGCGCAGATCGGGGAAGTAGAGAACACCACGCCGATCGCAGACCGCGCGCTCGCCGGCGATGCCGACAAGGTCGGCCTCGGCGATCAGCGTTGCGCGCGACAGCGACAAATTCATCCCCTCTTCGTCCCTCTCTTTCAGTCGATCATCTCCGGCCCCATGGCCTCTTCAACGAGGGTGGCGGCATCCATCAGCAGGGTCTCGTCCGCCTCGCCATTGACCGGCATCTTGCCGATTTCGAGCATGATCGGCACGGCGAGCGGCGATATCTGCTCGAGATTCTTATGCATGATTCGACCGCTGATGCGCGAGAGCATCTCGGCAAGTCTGCTGACATCGAGCAACCCGGTCGCGGCATCCGTGCGCGTGGCCTGCAGCAGAATATGGTCGGGTTCATGGCTGCGCAGCACGTCATAGATCAGGTCGGTCGAGACGGTCACCTGGCGGCCGCTTTTCTCCTTGCCGGGGTGGCGCTTTTCGATCAGTCCGGAAATCAGCGCGCAGTTGCGGAAGGTGCGCTTCAAGAGCCAGCTGTCGGCAAACCAGGCTTCGAGATCATCGCCCAGCATGTCTTGATCGAACAGCGTGGCCAGCGACGGTTTTCTGTTCTTGAACATCCAGCCCATGTCGGCCAGCGACCAGATAGCGAGCGCATAGTCGGTGGCCACGAAACCGACCGGCTTAGCGCCCGCGCGATCGAGCCGGCGGGTGAGCAGCATGCCGAGCGTCTGGTGAGCAAGCCTGCCCTCGAACGGATAGGCCACGAGGTAGTAGCGGTTGCCGCGCGGAAAGGTTTCGATCAACAGGTCGTCGCGTTTCGGCAGGACGGACTTGTCCGCCTGGAACCGCAGCCAATCCGCCACCTGCTCGGGCAGCTTCTTCCAGCGTTGCGGGTCGTCGAGCATGGCTCGAACCTGCTCGGCCAGGTAGGTCGAAAGCGGGAATTTGCCGCCGCCATAATAGGGCACTTTCGCGTCGCTGCCCGGCGCGTTCGAGACGAAGCACTCGTTCTCGCGAATGCCTTCGAAGCGCAGGATCTTGCCGGCGAACATGAAGGTGTCGCCATGGGTCAAAGTTTCCAGGAATGCTTCCTCGATCTTTCCCAGCACCCTGCCGCCGCGCGAGGCTGCCCCCCGGCTGCCGGCCTGGACGTAGCGCACATTGAGCGCCGGCACTTCGATGATGGTGCCGACATTGAGCCTGTATTGCTGGGCGACGGCCGGATTTGAAACCCGCCACAAGCCTTCCCTGGTCTGCCGGATGCGGGCATAGCGCTCGTAATTTCTCAGCGCGTAGCCGCCAGTGGCGACAAAGTCGATGACCCGGTCGAATGTCGGCCGATCAAGGCTGGCGTAAGGCGCCGCCGTCCTTACCTCATCGAACAGCGCATCGGCATGGAACGGCGCGCCGCATGCGCAACCCAGCACATGCTGCGCCAGCACATCCAAGCCGCCATTGACCAGCGGCGGCGTGTCCTGGGCGCCGAGATAGTTGGCGTCGAGCGCAGCGCGGCATTCCAGAACCTCGAAGCGGTTTGCGGGGATGAGGATCGCCTTGGACGGCTCGTCCATGCGATGGTTGGCGCGCCCGATGCGCTGTGCCAGCCGGCTGGCGCCCTTCGGCGCGCCGACATGCACCACCAGGTCGACATCGCCCCAGTCGATGCCGAGATCGAGCGTCGAGGTGGCGACGATGGCGCGCAGCGCATTCTCGCCCATGGCCTTCTCGACGCGGCGGCGCTGGGCGACGTCCAGCGAACCGTGATGAAGCGCGATCGGCAGGGTGTCCTCATTGACGCGCCATAGTTCCTGGAACAGCAGCTCGGCCTGGCTGCGGGTGTTGACGAAGAGCAGCGTGGTCTTGTGCCGCTTGATCTCGCGGTAAATTTCCGGCGTGGCGTAGCGGGCCGAATGGCCGGCCCAGGGAACGCGCTCTTCGGAATCGAGTATCGAGATCTCTGGCTTGGCGCCGCCCGTGACGACGATGAGCTCGGACATGGCACCAGGGGAAGCCTGGCTGACCAGCCAGCGCCGCAATTCGTCGGGTTGTGCCACGGTGGCAGACAGGCCGATGGTCTGGAGATCGGGAACGAAAGCGCGCAGCCGCGCCAGGCCAAGCGCCAGAAGATGCCCGCGCTTCGAGGTGACGAGCGAATGAAGCTCATCGAGCACGACATAGCGCAAATCCTCGAAGAAGCGCTTCGCGCCGTTCGAGGCGATCAGCAGCGCGAGCTGCTCTGGCGTGGTGAGCAGGATGTCGGGCGGCGCCAGCTTCTGCCGCTGGCGCTTGTGCGAGGGCGTGTCGCCGGTGCGGGTCTCGATGGTGACAGGCAGGCCGATCTCCTCGACCGGCTTGCCGAGATTGCGCTCGATGTCGACGGCCAGCGCCTTGAGCGGCGAGATGTAGAGCGTGTGGATGCCGCGATGCGCCTGGCCGGGCTTCCGCTTGGGACGGTTGGCGAGTTCGGTGAGCGACGGCAGGAAGCCGGCCAGCGTCTTGCCGGCGCCGGTCGGCGCGATCAGCAGCACCGATTGTCCGGCTTGCGCCTTCGCCAGCAGCTCGAGCTGATGGGCACGCGGCGACCAGCCCTTTTCGCCGAACCATTTGACGAATGGCTCAGGCAGCAGGACGGCGGCGTTCTGTTCGGCAAGGCGCGGCTGCTCGGTCACGCGCAACAGGTAGCGCGGCGGCACGCGATCGCCAAGGAAAATCGGAACAAAAGGGGATCATTCTTCCTTCGCCCCCAAAAGGGAGAGGAAGAGGCTAAGGCCTCCTGAACCCAGTCGGGCCGCCATAGAGATAGCCGATGCGCTCGACCGCTTCCTTCAGCCCTTCGCGCGAGACCAGCATCGTGTGGCCGTTGGCGTGGACCATGTCCCTTTCGTCGGTCATGATCGCCACATGGCCCTTCCAGAAGACGAGGTCGCCGCGCTGGAGGCCGGTATAGTCCGGACCCGGCTCGAAGGGCGTGCCGATCGACGCCGCCTGCATGTCGGAGTCGCGCAGCATATCCTTCCCCGTCATGCGCATCGCGAGCTGCACGAGGCCGGAGCAGTCGATGCCGAAGCCGGAGACACCGCCCCAGAGATAGGGCGTGCCCAGGAAACTTTCGGCGATGGTGACATAGTCGTCGGCCAGCTCGGAGATCGGCCGCACATGGCCTGCGATGATCGACTGGCCGGAGGGCAACAGCGCATAGTTCGTGCCGCGCGTCTCGGCCGAGCCGCTCACGGTCACGGTCGAGCCCATCGACAGCTGTCCGCTGATCGGAAAGCGCAGATCCGGCCCGGGATAGAGGAAGGTGCGCGGCACGCAGACGATGTGAGTCGGCGCATGGTCGCGCGCGCCAAGAAGATTGTCCGCCACATAGCCGACATAGCCGTCGCGCTCGGCCTGCACCCAGGCCCAGCCTTCCGCGTCCTCGAAGACGAGCACGTCGTCGCCGAACAGTGCCTGCGTGTTGACGCCCGCATCGGCACGCGGCGCCTTGCGCAGGTCGGCGACCGAGGCCGTGATCCGCGCCGGGCGGCCGGTGACGAAGCGGTCGGCGACAACTTCGCCTTTCAGCCTCGCATCGGCAAGGTCGGAGCGGAAGGCGTGAAGGCGGGCATCCCTTGCGGTCAAATCGATAATCCAGTCGTTGGCGATGGGGTCAGATGGGCAGTTCGTACGCCTTGGCCACGATACCATCGCCGAAGCGCTCGACAAAGAGCGCGCCTTCCACCGTGCGGCGGATGAGCACATTGCGCTTGTCGAGCTCGTCGCGATGGCGCGAGACGAGCTTCAGCGCGCCCATCGTGTCGAGCGCCCGGGTGATGACCGGCTTGGTGACATTGAGTTTTGCTGCAAGCCCTCGCACCGTGTGGGGCGGCGGATCGAGATAGATGGTGAACAGGATCGCCGTCTGCCGCATGGTGAGGTCGGGCTCGCCATCGCGCACCTGGGCCAGCATCACCTGCTGCCACAGTCGCAAGGCCTGGCTCGGGCGCATCGAGATCGACATCGCCCAAGCATGCCGGCAAATTGTTTCGGTTCCGTTTCAGTAGTGGCGTTTACGGCTACGCACCGAAACGCCCGGCGATGACCCGCTCCAGCGCGCGAATGCCCTGTGCCTCGCCGCCGGTCAGGCCGTAAGGGCGGTCGACCGGGTTCCAGGCGAAGATGTCGAAATGCGCCCAGCTGTGAGTCTTCTCGACGAAGCGCTTGAGGAAAAGCGCCGCGGTGATCGAGCCGGCAAAACCGTCCGTGGTGACATTGTTGATGTCGGCGATCTTCGAAGAAAGCTTTGCATCATAGGGACGCCACAAAGGCATCCGCCACAGCGGATCCTCGACCGCGACGGACGCTGCGGCAATGTCGGCGGCCAGCGTCTCGTCACCGGTGTAGAAAGGCGGCAGATCGGGGCCAAGCGCGACCCTGGCAGCGCCCGTCAGCGTCGCCATGTCTACCAGTAATTCGGGCTGTTCCTCATCGGCCAGCGCCAGCGCGTCGGCCAGGATCAGCCGCCCCTCCGCGTCGGTATTGCCGATCTCGACCGTGATGCCCTTGCGGCTCTTCAGCACGTCGCCGGGCCGGAAGGCATTGCCGGCGATCGAATTCTCGACAGCGGGGATCAGCACGCGCAGCCGGACATTCAATTTCGCCGCCATGATCATGGAAGCGAGGCCCAGCACGTTGGCGGCGCCGCCCATGTCCTTCTTCATCAGAAGCATGCCGGACGACGGCTTGATGTCGAGGCCGCCGGTGTCGAAGCAGACGCCTTTGCCGACCAGCGTCACCTTCGGCGCAGCGCTCGGTCCCCAGCTCATGTCGATCAGCCGCGGCGCGTCTGCGGAAGCCCGGCCGACAGCGTGGATCATCGGGAAATTCCGCGCCAGAAGATCGTCGCCGTGGATTGCGGAAATATCGGCGGCATGGGCGGCCGCCAGTTGCCGAGCGGCTTCTTCCAGTTCGACCGGACCGAGGTCGCTGGTCGGCGTGTTGACGAGGTCGCGTGTCAGGAAAACGCTGTCGGCGACGCGGTGGACATGCGCGGCGTCCACGCCCTCCGGAAGCGCAAAGCGCAAGGCCTTGCCCGGCTTCTTGCCGTAGCGGGTGAAGACATAGCCGCCCAGGACCAGCGCCAGCGCGGCGAGATCGGGCTGCGCGAGGGCCGACGCGAAATGCCAGTCGCCCTCCGGCAGCGATCTTGCGAGGGCGCCGAGGGCCAAAGCGCTTTCGCCGGTGCCGAACAGCGCGCCGGCGAGGCCGCCGCCCTCGCCAGGCAGGATCAGCGTGCGCCCTGCCTCGCCGGAAAAACCGTTGGCTCTTGCCCAGGCGATGGCGGGCGGCGGCAATGCCGCGGCCTCAAGGGCGTCCTTTGCCACCAGATAGACAGGCAAGGCGGCTTGCGGCTTTTGTTCGACGAGTTCGACAGGCATGCGATGATCTCCGGCCGAACAGGATGAGTCGGCTTCTTAACGGTCCGTTAGGGTTAACAGAATATTTCTGCGGGAGGGAAGACGGCCAGCCTATGGCCGCACAGGAATGGAGACCGGGCGCCGATGCCGATCAAAGCGTTGAACCATAGAGCCAGGCGTCTGATCAGCACGGCCTTCATGGCGGCCCTGGCAGCCAGCGTGGCAGGTTGCGGCAGCACCAGCCAAATGACCACCGGCTCCATCTCGCGCTCCGATAGAAGGCCGCTGGAAACGATGTCGGCCGGCGAACTGCACACCGCCACGTCGAGGCTTGGCGAATCATACGCCCGCAATCCCAATGACAAGCGCATGGCGATGAATTTCGCGGCGGCGCTGCAGATGGATGGCGATGCCGATCAGTCGCTGGCCGTGATGCGCAAGCTGGCGATCGCCTATCCCAAGGATCGCGACGTGCTTGCCGCCTATGGCAAGGCGCTCGCCGCCAACGGCCAGTTCGAACCGGCGCTCGACGCCGTGCGCCGCGCGCAGACGCCCGAATATCCGGACTGGAAGCTGGTGTCGGCGGAAGCCGCGATCCTCGACCAGATGGGCCAGAAGGACGAGGCGCGGCAGGACTATCGCAAGGCGCTGGAACTTAAACCGAACGAGCCTTCGGTGCTTTCCAATCTCGGCATGTCCTATGTTCTCGAAGGCGACCTGCGAACGGCCGAGACCTATATGCGCTCGGCCGCGCAGCAGCCCAGCGCCGACAGCCGGGTGCGGCAGAACCTTGCGCTCGTGGTGGGCCTGCAGGGCCGCTTCGACGAGGCCGAGAAGATCGCCTCGCAGGAATTGTCGCCCGAACAGGCGCAGGCCAACGTCGCCTATCTGCGTCAGATGCTTGCCCAGCAGAATGCCTGGAGCCAGCTGAAGGATCAGGACAAGAACAAGGCGAAAGTCGCCACGAACTGACGGACGCCAAGCGCCGCCAGCTCCGACAATGCAAAAGCCGCGCGGCTTTTTTGATGGACGCGAACGGCCCTTTCTCGTTTGCTTTTACCCAATTCGGACGGAAAACCGCGCCGCACCTTTCCTGGAATTGCCTTCTCTTTTTCTACGCAATTCCGGGCGGACAACCGCGCCACACTTTTCCTGGATTGCTTTATTGGCTCGAGGAACTGTGCTGGTCGCCGAAGATGCCGCGCTGGCTGACCTGGATGCCGGCCGGGCCCAGGATGATGGCGAAGAGAACCGGCAGGAAGAACAGGATCATCGGCACGGTGAGCTTCGGCGGCAACGCGGCGGCCTTCTTCTCGGCCGCGTTCATGCGCATGTCGCGGCTTTCCGAGGCGAGCACGCGCAGCGCATGCGCCACCGGCGTGCCGTAGCGTTCGGCCTGGACCAGGGCCTGCGACACCGACTTGACCGATTCCAGGCCGGTGCGGCTTGCCAGGTTCTCATAAGCGATCTTGCGATCCTGCAGATAGGACAACTCGGCATTGGTGAGCACGAATTCCTCGGCAAGCGGGACCGACTGCGCGCCGATTTCGTCGGCGACCCTGCGCAGCGCCGCTTCCACCGACATGCCGGATTCCACGCAGATCAGCATCAGATCGAGCGCGTCCGGCCACGCCAGCTGGATCGACTGCTTGCGCTTGGTCGCGCGGTTGTTGACATAGAGGATGGGCGCGTAGAAGCCGCCATAGGCGACGACGACACAGACGAACAGCTTGATGAAAGCCGGCTGCTGCGGCAGGCCGCCGAGCACGAACAGGTAGACGGCCGCCAGCGCAAAACCCACGAATGGCAGGACGAGGCGGAAAAAGAGGAAGCGCGTCAGCGGGTTTTGGCCGCGGAAGCCCGCGACCTTGAGCTTCTGGATCGTGTTTTCATCGGCAAGCGCACGCTTCAGATCCAGGCGGTCGACGATGTTGCGCATGCCGATGGACTGTTCCTCGCGCAGGCCCTTGCGCCGCCGGTCGGCCTCGCTGGCCAGCCGCGCGCGCTGCTCTGCGCGCAATCTGTCGCGTTCGAGCGCCACGGACTTCATGCGCGATTTGAGCGACGTGCCGCCGAACGCCGGCATGAGGGTAAACACGGTCGCGAACACGGCGATGCCGACCAGCATCGCGATCAGAAAGGAAGGGTCGGTGAGTGTTTTGACGACCTGTTCTGTCACCGGATCCGCGCCCCTATACTTCGAAGTTCATCATCTTGCGCATCACCAGGATGCCGATCGACATCCAGACACCCGAGCAGCCGAGGATCAGGTTGCCGACACTGGTGGTGAACAGAGGCATGATATAATTCGGGCTCGACAGATAGACGAGAAAGGCGACGACGAAAGGCAGGGCACCGATGATGACGGCGGATGCCTTGGCTTCCATCGACAGCGCCTGGACCTTGGCCTTCATCTTCTTGCGGTCGCGCAGGACGCGCGAAAGGTTGCCCAGCGCCTCGGACAGGTTGCCGCCGGCCTGCGACTGGATCTGGATGACGATGCCGAAGAAGCCGGCTTCGCTGCACGGCATGGTCTCGGACATGCGCATGGCGGCGTCGGGGACCGACATGCCCATCTGCTGGGAATCGACGATACGGCGGAACTCCGCCCGCACCGGTTCGGGCGATTCGTTGGCGATCAGGCGGATCGCGTCGTTGAGCGGCAGACCGGACTTGACCGCGCGCACGATGATGTCGAGCGCGTTCGGAAACTCTTCCAGGAAGGCCTTGACGCGACGTGTGCGGCGAAACGAAACGAACCAGCGCGGCAGGCCGAGCCCGCCCACAAGCAGAGCGCCCGGCAGGGCCCACAGAGGCGCGCCGACGAAGAAGAGAAGGACCGTCAGGATGATGCCGCAGACGGCGGAGTACATGTAGAAGCGCTCGATCGGGACCTGCATGCCGGCTTGGCGGATCTGGACCTTCAGCGGCGGTTTCTTGAGGTTGCGATCGTTGGTCTTCTGCTTCTCGTCGAGCTGCTTGAGCGAGTCCTGGAGACTTTTGCGCCGCTTGACCGCCTCCGTGGCACGATCGCGCGTGGCTTTCACCACCGAGCTGTCGGTTTCGGCTGTCTTGATGGTTTGGAGCCGCTTGCTCGCCTGCTTCTCGTTGTCGATGCGCGTGAACAGGAAAGCATAGGCCACCGCGCCGGCGCTGAAGCCGGCGAGCACGATGAACGCCAGGACGGTGGTGTCAATTCCAAACATCGACTGGTGCCCCTAGGCCGTTTCGCCGTTTCAAAGAAACGGTGAACCGTCCTATTTCTTTGTTTAGACGCAATTCCGGACGGAAAACCGCTTCACATTTTTCCTGGAATCGCGTCAGACCTCCAGATAAATCAGTCAGCGCGTTTCTCCATCGCCTCGAGCGCATTGGCGAGGCGCTGCTCCTCTCCATAATAGCGGGCGCGATCCCAGAAATGCGGGCGCCCGATGCCCGTCGACACGTGCTCGCCGACCAGTCGGCCGCTCGAGTCCTCGCCCTTGATGTTATAGAGGACGAGATCCTGGGTGATGATGACGTCGCCTTCCATGCCGATCACCTCGGTGATGTGGGTGATGCGGCGCGAACCGTCGCGCAGGCGAGCGGCCTGGATGATCACGTCGACCGAGCCGACGACGATCTCGCGCACGGTGCGCTGCGGCAGCGAATAGCCGCCCATGGCGATCATCGATTCGATACGGTTGAGGCATTCGCGCGGGCTGTTCGAGTGGATCGTTCCCATCGAGCCGTCGTGACCGGTGTTCATCGCCTGCAGAAGGTCGAACACTTCCGGTCCGCGCACTTCGCCGACGATGATGCGCTCGGGCCGCATGCGCAGGCAGTTCTTGACGAGATCGCGCATGGTCACCTCGCCCTCACCCTCGAGATTGGGCGGCCGGGTTTCGAGACGCACCACGTGCGGCTGCTGCAGCTGCAGTTCGGCCGAGTCCTCGCAGGTGATGACCCGCTCCTCGCGGTCGATATAGTTGGTCAGGCAGTTGAGCAGCGTCGTCTTGCCGGAGCCCGTGCCGCCCGAGATGACGACATTGCAGCGGACACGGCCTATGATCTTGAGGATTTCCGCGCCTTGCGGCGAGATGGCGCCGAACTTGACCAGCTGGTCCAGCGTCAGCTTGTCCTTCTTGAACTTGCGGATGGTGAGCGCGGTGCCGTCGATGGAGAGCGGCGGCGCGATGACGTTGACGCGCGAGCCGTCGGGCAGGCGCGCGTCGCAGATCGGGCTCGATTCATCGACACGACGGCCGACCTGGCTGACGATGCGCTGGCAGATGTTGAGCAGCTGCTGGTTGTCGCGGAAGCGGACTCCGGTCTGTTCGACCTTGCCGTTGACTTCGATGTAGACGTTCTTGAAGCCGTTGACCATGATGTCGGCTATGTCGTCGCGGGCAAGCAACGGCTCCAGCGGTCCATAGCCCAGAACGTCGTTGCAGATGTCTTCGAGCAGCTCCTCCTGCTCGGAAATCGACATCGCGAAGTTCTTGATCGCGATGATGTCGTTGACGATGTCGCGGATTTCCTCGCGCGCGCTCTCTGGATCGAGCTTGGCGAGCTGCGACAGATCGATCGTGTCGATGAGCGCGGAGAAAACCTGGCTCTTGGTGTCGTAATAGGTCTCTGAGCGCTCGCGCTGGACCCTTCTTGGCGGCTCGAGCGCCATCGGCGGCGCCTCGACGGGACGGCGAGCCGGCGGCGCTGGCGGCGCGCTGGACACCGGCACGGCCGGCCGCTCGGCCGTCATCGTTCCCGTCGAAGCGGGAGCGGCGGGCGCCGATGCCGGCGGACGGAATTCGGGCGTCGCCCGGTTGCCGTCGTCTTTGCCTCTCTTACCAAACATGATCGACTACCCGATGCCGCTCAAACAGCGTCACTTCCTGTTGCGCGAGAGCTTGCCGAGGATCGAACCCAGGCCCGCCTTCTTCTTTGTCTTGATTTCGCTCCGTCCGGTCAGCACATGCGCTATCTCATTGATGGTGGCGACGACCGGGTTCTTGGCGTCCATCTCGCTCAGCATGCGGCCGTTGTTGGAGGCATTGCCGAACAGCAGCGGTTCGAAATTGATCACTGCCATGGGCGTGATGCCGAGCGGCTCGGCGAAATCGGAAGGCGCTATCTCCGGCCGTTTCGGCACACCGGCCTGGTTGATGATCAGCTTCGGCGGCGGATCGTTCGGGCGCAGCCGCTTCAGCATGTCCACCAAGTTCTTCGTGTTGCGAAGATTTGCGAGCTCGGGCGTGGCGGTGATGACGATCTCGTCGGCCTTGATCAGCGTGCTCTTCGTCCACCCGCTCCATATGTGAGGGATATCGAGAACCAGCAGGGGCGCGCTGCGCTGCGCCGTCTCGATGACCTGCGAGAACGCATCGGCGTCGAAATCGTAGACGCGCTCCAAGGTGGAGGGGGCCGCAAGCAGCGACAGATGCTCGGCGCATTGCGCGAGCAGGCGGTCGAGATAGACCTCATCGACCCGCTCAGGCGAGAACACGGCCTCGGCGATGCCCTGAGCCGGGTCCTGGTCGAAGTTGATGTTGGCGGTGCCGAAGGCAAGGTCGAGATCGGCGATGACGACTTCGGATTTGAACAGCGACGACATCGCCCAGGCCGTATTGTGAGCAATGGTAGATGAGCCGACGCCGCCCTTGGCGCCGATGAAGGCGATCGAGCGGCCGATCGGCTCCGATTCCGGATCGACGAAGATCGACGACACGACGCTGACGATGTCGGACATCGAGACCGGCGCGATGACATATTCGGAAATGCCTGAACGGATGAGCTCGCGGTAGAGGCCGACATCGTTGTAGTGGCCGATGACCACGACCTTGGACGACGGATCGCAATACTCCGCGAGCTGGCCGAGCTGTTCGAGCAGTTGCTTCGGCTCGCTGCGCGATTCCAGCAGGATCAGGTTCGGTGTCGGCGCGGACTGATAGAACTCGATCGCGGTCGGAACGCCGCCCATATGGACCTTGAGATGGGCCTTGGCCATCCGGCGATCCTCGGCGGCGCGCTCCACGGGGCTGGCGACGCCTTCGGTCTCGCAGAAAGCCTGGATCGAAATGCGCGGCACGGGGCGCAGCGCCTGCATGGCGGCGATGTCCTGCTGCGAAAGGTCGCCGGTTTCCGCGGGCGTGTCGTAGGCAAGATTGCTCATCGTCATGCTCTTTCCGTGGCTGCTTTTTCCGTCATCCGCCGGCTCAGTACGTCACTTCCGAATTGCCGAGGAACTCGTCGGAGATGCCCCTCGCCCGGTATACGTCGATCACCGCGCCACGGTTTTCGGCGTCGATTTCGGACTGCTTGCGCGGCCCGATCAGATCGTTGGGGTTGGCGACCTGGGCCGCGAGGTTGTTCTGGTAGGAGCAGCCGAAGTCGGCATAGTGCTTGTTCTCGGACGTCTCCAGCATGTCTTCGGGCCAACGCCCGCATTTATCGGTCTGGGCCCTTACCGCGACGAAGGCAACGCGCACCGGTGCCGACGCCTCCGGCACGGCCGACTGATAGGATGTCATGACGATGCGGTTGCGCTTGACGCCCGCCTTCATGGCAAGCCTGGCAAAATCGCGGCCTGCCGCCTGGGCGGCAACTTCGTTGGCGGAGCCGGATGGCATCGCGATCGTCAGCGCCGGCGCAGCGCTCTTGTCGTAGCCGTCGAGAAAACCGAGCAGCGCGTCGCGTTGCGCGCCAGTCATGCCGCGATCGCCGGCGCCGACCGGCAGATCGATCTTCTGGTTCTTCTCGGCAATGACGATCGGATGCGTCGTGCGGTAGTCGTCCGGGATCGACCCGACCGTGATGCTGTCGCGATTGGCGCATCCGGCGAGCGACGCCGCAAGGGCGACCGCCAGTGCCGGGACCACCTGCCGGCCTATCCTTGCAATGCCGGATGCTGTCCGGACCGTCATGACCTTCGATGCTGACTTGGACATATCCGCATTCCCACTCATTTGTAGATGAAGCCGACGACGCCGTGGTACCGCCCGGCTGGCCTGTCGGTCTGCATGGTGCCGTAGACGCGGTTGACGCGGCCGAGGAACATACCGGCGCCGTCGCTCGCCGGATTGAAGTTGTCGTCCGGCTTGGCCAGGTCGTTGCGCGCCACCGGCCGCGCGAGATAGGGCGTGATGATGATGACGAGCTCGCTCTCGTTGCGCACGAAGTCGCGGCTGCGGAACAGCGCGCCGAGCACGGGAATCTTGGTCAGCCCAGGCAATCCATTGACGGCCTGCCTGACGTCGTCGCGCACCAGACCTGCGATCATCATCGAACCGCCGGAAGGCAGTTCCACCGTCGTATCGGCCAGTCGCTTGCGCAGCGACAAGGCGTTCATGCCAGGGCTGGTGACGCCGGAGGACAAGGAGACCGAGCCCTCGGTCGTCGGCTCCGAGACGGCCGTCCTGACCTTCAGGCTGATACGGCCGGGGGACAGCACCACCGGCTGGAACTCCAATCCGATGCCGTACTCGATCTTCTCGATCGAATAGGTCTTCAGACCGGTCTGGTTGTCGGTGGAGACGTTGGCGGAAACACCGGTCACCATATTGTATTCGCCGCCGACCTTGAAGGTGGCCTTCTCGCCAGACACAGCGGTGAGCGTGGGCTCCGCCAGCGTCTTCATGACACCGGCCGATTCCATGGCGTTGATATAGGCCTGGATCGAGGACGTCCCGATGTTGAGGCCCGAATTGGACAACTGCTTGCCGAGGCCGGTGAAATTGTCGCCGATTGCGCCCCAGGAAATGCCGTTGCTGCCGCCACTGCCGATCATATTGACGCCAAGCTGCTTCATCACCGAGCGGCTAACCTCGGCGACGGTCACCTTGAGCGTCACCTGGTCGTCGCCGATGATCTGCAACAGGTTGACGATCTTCGAGACCCGGCGCTCCTGGTCGGGGTTGTTGATGTCGACGCCGCCATTGACCGAGCCGCCGGCCGCAGTCTGCGAATACTGACCGGTCGTCGCTTCACCGCCGGAGACGAAGATGGTTGCCAGGTCTCCCGCGCGCTTGGCATCGAGCGGCGTGTCGACCGTGCCCGTCAGCACGACGTTGTCGTTGAGCAGCTCGACCTTGATCTGCGAGGACGGGATGAAGCGCTTCAGATAGTCTTCCAGCCCGGCGACGTCGCGCTCGACGGCGAGGTCCAGGCTGACGATCTGCTCGCCATTGGGGCCGAAAACGAAGATGTTGGTTTCGCCGACCGCCTTGCCGAACAGGTAGATGCGCCGTGCCGTACGCGTCACCGCGTCGGCAACCGCCGGATTGGCGACGAGAATATCATAGGCATCGCTCGGCAAGTCGATGACCACGGATTTGTTGAGGCCGAGCTTGACGCGCTGCGTGGCGACGGAAGCCGATACGCCGGCGCTCGCGGCTTTGGCTTCGGCCAGTCCCGAGGCGTTGGTGCCAATCAGGAGCAGGCTGATCGCCGCGGCCGCCAGGAAGGGCAGCAGTTTACCGTTTAGCCTCATTTCCTTGCTCCAACCTCGGAAACCTCGCCCAATTTGATCAGACGCACCGTTCCGCGCCGGCCATTGCCGTTGACCAGATAATCGGCTTCGTCCGCATTCTTTTCGTGGATGTCGGTGATCGGACGCAGCGCGAGCGTCAGGCGGTCCGCCATCTGCTGCGCGACGGTGATGATCTCGGCCTGTTGCGGCGTCAGCTCCAGTGTCGCGGTCTGGCCGACCCTGGTCTTCTTGCCTTCCTCGTCTTCCTGGATGGTCTGGTCGATGGCCAGCACCCGGATGTTCTTGAGGATGGTCTCGGTGTTGAAGCCGCTGCCGCCGTTGCCGGTGTCGGCGCGGCGGGTCATGATCACGTCGACGAAGTCGTTGGGCAGGATGAAGCCGCCGGCGGAGGTGTCGGCCGATATCGCGGTGGCGACAGCGCGCATCCCTGAAGGCAGGATCGACGACATGAAGCTTTGCCCCTCGCCGACCAGCTTGGAGCGGCGCAGCGGCTCGCCCGTATACATAGCGACGCGCGCTACCGAGCCCTTGAGCTTTTCGACCGCGTCAGGTTCGGCGGCGCGTGTGATGAAATTGGCATTGACGCCGTCGGACGGCCATTTTTCCCAGCTGATGTTGTTGCCGAGCTGGCTGCCCATCGGCACGTCGCCCGAAAGCACCAGCACATCCTGCAGCGCGATCGCCGGCTGCGCCGGCGCATCGACGACGACCTGCGGCGGCGGCGCCACCACCATGTTCTTGGCGACATAGCCCGCGCCACCCGCCGCGACCGCAGCCACGCCCAGAATAATCAATCGGGATGCTGGCATTCGTCCGAAACCCTTCGCCTCGTGGCAAACCACCCACGCCTGGCCGGACTTTGCAGCCGCAATCGTCAAAACAAGGTTAATGCAATGCTTACGATCGTGATTAATTTAAGGTTTACTCAAATTAGATCGAACGGCCCGCCGTTAACAAAAAAAGGCGGCCAGGCCGCCTTCCGTCGCCGCCATCGATGTCACCAAAACCTATGCCGTGAGCCTTTGCAGCGCCCAGACCATCAGCGGCGAATCCGGGAACGTGATCAGTCCACCGGCACCAAGCGCGATGCCATAGGGAATACCCACCTTCTCGTCGGCGAAGTAGCGCAGGAATCGGCTGTGGCCGGTATAAGCGGCCAGCGGCGATTTCCGGTAAGCCAGGATTGCGATGGTCAGCAGGCCCCCGATGAAAGCCGACGTCACCAGATAGCCGATCAAGTTGATGTTGAGCCCCATCCATAGAGCGGTCGCGGCAAGAAGCTTGGCGTCGCCGCCGCCCATGCCGCCGAGCGCAAAGAGGCCGAATGTCGTGGCAAGCACGAGGACGCCGGCGGCGAAGTGCCAGCCATAGGTCGCCCAGTCCATCCCGGTGAGCGGCGCGACAAGCGCGAACGTCGCGACCAACAACACGGGAACGCGGTTGGCGATCGTCATCGACAACGTGTCGGAGACCGCAGCGAACAGCATGCAGAAAGGAAAGACGACGAAGATCACGGCTTCAAGCATCGACGCGGCGCCTGTGGAAAACCCTCTGCACCTTAGGCATATCCCGATTAACGATTGATGAGAGCGGAACTTCTAAAGCGCACCGTGTCGACACGGATTTCGCGCGTCGCGGTTCAAGGCTTTGTTTCACTCGCATCATGAAGAAGGGCCGCCAAACGGCGGCCCCTCTCCTAGACAAGAATATTTCCGTTTATCACGGAGCTTTATTGACCGCGTTTGCGATCGCATCGAACTTGGCGTTCAGGGCGCCGCCGAGCGAGCTGGCGCCGACCATGATGGCGAGCGCGATGAGAGCGGCGATCAGACCGTATTCGATGGCGGTCGCGCCGGATTCGTCCTTCACGAAACGTGCAATGAGGTTAGACATTCGAGAGCTCCTACTCCACGTGTTACAGCACTTCCGTCAACTTCTCTTTGCGGTTGATCGGATGCTGCAAATCTAGGGAGAAGCCGTTTCGATCGGCTTAATAAACAGCCTTACCGATTCCTTTCCGAGGGCGAACACGTTGCGTGGTTAACCGTGCCCTAAGCGTTTTCAGCCGGCTCGAGGATCGAGCAAAGCGGCGCAAACCGGCGCTTGTGCAATGTTACTAAAACAGGAAGCGCCGTCGGCGCGTGGACGGGCGAGGCAAAGTCCTTAATCGCGGCCAGGTCCGGTTTAACCGTTGCTTCACCAATCTCGTTCATGTTCCGTTGAAGAATCCGCCTGCCGGGAGCTGTTCAATGAGGTTGTCGAGATCGCTGTTTCCAGTCGCCGCGCTGCTGGCGGCTGCAGCCTTGGTGATGCCGGCCAGGGCCGGCGCGGGTGTCGAAGTGACCATGAACCAGGCAAAGATCGTCAAACTGTCCCGTGCGGCCGACACCGTCGTCATCGGCAACCCCGCCATCGCCGATGCCTCGGTGCAGGACGCCTCGACCATCGTTCTCACCGGCAAAGGTTTTGGCGTCACCAATCTGGTCGTGCTCGACTCGGACGGCAGCCCGATCATCGATGAACAGGTGACCGTCGTGCGGCAGGCCGCTTCCTCGGTACGCATCTACAGGCGTGCCGAAGTCCAGACCATGTCTTGCACGCCGTATTGCGAGAGCGCCTACAAGACCGAGGCCGAGAAGGCTTCCGAAACCGAAATGAGCGCCGCGCACTAAGCGCGTCGCGATCTTTCAGATTCGCTCCATGCGCTTTAGATTTTTGATTTTGCGCATGTCTTTATCCCGATACCGGTTCCCACTTTCGGGAGACATGCTTTAAGCCCGAAGAAGAGCGTCGGAGCAGGCGTTAAAGACAGCTTAAAGCCTGCCCGGCCAATTTAACGATCATCCAAACCGGACCTCAATGGGTTTTCGCTACCTTGCCGCCGGTATCGCAAGGGGATCGGCAGGAACGCAAATGAGCAGGGATGCCACATCGGGCAACGGCATGGACAGCACGGCGCGCTGCAAACCCCGCCCCGGCTTCTTCAGCGACAGACGCGGCAGCACGGCAATGGAATTTGCGATGCTTGCCATCCCGTTCGCGCTTCTCGTCTTCGCTATCCTCGAGAGCTGCATCTCCTTTGCCGGCCAGGAGGTGATGGCCAACATCACCGACGATGTCGCCCGCCAGCTGCGGACCGGGCAGCTGCAGAAGTCGAACGTCACCGAAGCCTCCATCAAGCAGCTGATCTGCAGCAGGCTGGAGATCATGGTGGCCAAGGACTGCCCGGGATTGCTGGTGGACCTGCGTGAATATCCGAGCTTCGCCGACGCAGCCACGGCGGGCTACAGAATAAATGGCAACCAAATCGTGCTGACGCAAAGCGGAAGCGACAAGACCTTCACGACATCGCCCGGGCTGGCCGAATCCATCAACATGCTGCGGGTGTTCTACAAATGGCCGGTGATGACTGATCTCCTGGCCAAACAGATGCAGAATTTCACTGATGGGACCACGCTGCATTTCGCGTCCGTAACCTGGCAGAACGAACCGTTCGACGACAACTGAGACTGGTGGACGACTGAGACTGCGGCGATCTGGAGGATTGGATGTACCGTGCGGGGGCACATTGGGGGATTTCGGCCATCGTGGCGCGAGCCAGCCGGTTTGGCCGCGATCGGCGCGGCGTCGCGGCGATCGAGTTTGCGCTCATCGTGCCGGTGCTGCTCATCATGTATTTCATCACGATGGAAGCCTCGCAGGCCATCGAGACCAGCAAGAAGGTTAGCCGCATCGGCAGCATGGTGGCGGATCTCGTCACGCAGCAGACGGCGGTCGTGAAGGCGAATCTCGATGCCATCATGAAGATCGGGAGCACGACGCTTCTGCCCTACAACCGCTCGAATCCGAAGATCATTATCACCGCCATACAGATGTCGGACGAGGCATCACCGACAGTGAAGGTAGTGTGGTCGCGCAAGCTGGTGGGCAGCACCTACAGCGCCGATGCGAAGCCCGGCGACACCACGACTGTCCCCTCGACGCTGAAAATCCGCAACACTTTCCTAATCCGTGTGGAAAGCGATCTCGGCTATACACCGGTCATCGCCTGGAGCGCGACCGATCAAAAAGCGAAATCGTTTGGATTGCTGTCGACCTTCAGCCACATAAACATGAGCGAGACTTATTATCTCAGGCCTCGCCGGAGCCCGACCATCCCCTGCAGCGACTGCTGATAGGCTACTCCTGTCCTGCCGTTGCCCGCCGCACGATCGCCACGGCTATCGCATAATCCTTCTGCGAGACCCGCGAAAAGCCGCCGGTATGCGCCCTCTCCAGGAGGTCGTATACATCAGGCGTCTGTGATTTGAGATTGGTCAGAAAGACGGTCAGCCGTCGTTTCGCCTCTGGATCGAGATCGCTGCGGACCGCATGCGGCCCGTAGCGCAACAGGTTGGAGGTCCATAACACCCTAAGCGACGCTCCGGGGATGCCGGCAGCCTCCAGCCGCGCGACCGTGCCGCCGGAATGGGCGGATTGGCCGTCGGCATCGGCCGCCTCCCAGCCGAACAGGCCATCCGCATCGCCGCCGCTCAACATCGTCTCGGCCGCCGTGGCCGACGCGGCGCGTGCCAGGAACGGCGAATCCTGCGCAATCTTGACCCCTGCGGCGGAAAGAGCCGCCAGCGGCAGCAGCGCGCCGCCGACATTATCGGCCGGCGCAACCGCGATCCGATGCGAAGCCATGGCGGCAAGATCCTGAAGCCTGCCGTCGCGCGTCACCAGGACCGAGCGGATGGCGACGGCGCCGTCGGCGTCGACCGGCGCCACCAATGGCTCGACACAGCCGCAGCGCTCCGAGGCCGTGGCATAGGCAAGCGCCGAATAGACCGCGTATTGCACGCGCCCGCTCGCCTGCGCCTCGATCAGCGCCGCATAGTCACGGGCAACGACGAACTCGACCTTCATGCCGAGCGCGTTGGCATAGGCTTCCGTCAGACGCGCAAGCCCGGGGACGGTGTTGCCGCCGCCCGGCTCGGCAACGATGCCGATGCGGAACGTGCCTATGTCGTCGCGCCAGTCGGCGTGTGCCGGCCATGCGGCGGCGCTGGATGCCAAGAGAGCGGCCGCGCACATTTTCACGGCCTGCCTTGCCGCGGGTTTGCCGCGCCTCGCCATGCTTGCTTTGCTCCCGCCATTCCAACGCTCGTCGCAACTATGGCGCGAAGCGGTTGCGGTTTGGTTTCCGATTTGCCAACGCCGCCGCGGAACCCTATGTCTGGCAGCCAGGACTGACAACAATGACACCCATGGCGCGCGCGTTCCTGTTCGTTCTCGATTCTTTCGGCATCGGCGGCGCGGCCGACGCCGAACGTTATGGCGATGCCGGCGCCGACACGTTCGGGCACATCTTCAAGGCTTGCGCCGAAGGCCGCGCCGATCGGGAAGGTCTGCGCAAAGGACCGCTCGCGGTGCCCAACATGATGTCGCTCGGGCTTGGCCTGGCGGCGCAAACCGCGACGGGGCTCAGAACCGGCATCGATGCGCCGCTGATCGCCTCGGCCTTCCATGGCGCCGCCCAGGAGGTGTCGAGCGGCAAGGACACGCCGTCGGGCCATTGGGAGATCGCAGGACTGCCCGTGCGCTTCGACTGGGGCTATTTTCCCGACACGGTGCCTGCCTTCCCGGCCGAGCTGACCGAGGCGATCATCCGCGAAGGCAAGCTGCCGGGTATCCTCGGCAATTGCCATGCGCCGGGAACCGAGATCATCGAGCGGCTCGGCGAAGAGCATATCCGCACCGGCAGACCGATCTGTTACACCTCTGTGGACTCCGTACTGCAGATCGCCGCGCATGAAACCCATTTCGGCCTGGAGAGGCTTTACGAGCTTTGCCTCACGGTGCGCCGGCTCGTCGATCCGCTTAAAATCGGCCGCGTGATCGCGCGGCCTTTCGTGGGCGAGACGCCCGCCACGTTCCAGCGCACCCACAACCGCCGCGACTATGCGGTGCCGCCGCCTGAGCCGACCCTGCTCGACCGGCTTACGGAGCGCGGCAGCAAGGTCATCGCGGTTGGCAAGATCGGCGACATCTTCGCTCATCGCGGCATCTCGCAGGTGCGCAAGGCAGGCGGCAACATGGCGATGTTCGACAAGGCGCTCGGCGCCATGGACGATGCCGGCGAAGGCGACCTGGTCTTCGCCAATTTCGTCGACTTCGACACCGAGTTCGGCCACCGGCGCGATGTCGCCGGCTATGCCGCCGCGCTCGAGGCCTTCGACCGCCGGCTGCCCGAGGCGCTGTCGCGCCTCAGGCCGGGCGACCTTCTCATCCTCACCGCCGATCACGGCAACGACCCGACCTGGCGCGGCACCGACCATACGCGCGAACGCGTCCCGGTGATCGGCATCGGGCCGGGGCTGAAGGGCGGCGACATCGGGCTGAGGCCGATCTTCGCCGATATCGGCGAAACCGTTGCGGATCACCTTGGCCTGGCAGCCGGACGCCATGGATCATCATTCCTCGCGACGATAGGCGGCCATGCCTGAATTGCCTGAAGTCGAAACCGTCCGGCGCGGACTGCAGCCGGTCCTAGAAGGAGCGCGGCTGGTCAAGGTCGAAGCGCGCAGGCCCGACCTTCGCTTTCCTTTTCCCGAGCGCTTTTCGGAGCGGCTGACAGGCAAGACCGTGACGGCGCTTGGCCGGCGCGCCAAATATCTGACGATGCATGTCGAAGATGGTCCGGTGCTGATCTGCCACCTCGGCATGTCGGGGTCGTTCCGGGTCGAAACCGCCGGGAGCAGCGAGGTTCCCGGCTCCTTCCATCACGAGCGCTCGAAGATCGCCGCGCACGACCACGTCGTGTTCGACGTCACCTCGCCGAAGGGCGTGCGGTCCAGCATTATCTTCAACGACCCGCGCCGCTTCGGCTTCATGCTGTTTGCCGAAGGCGCGCCGGACACGCATCCGATGCTGGCGGGACTCGGCATCGAGCCAACCGGCAACGCGCTCGACGGCCCCCTGCTCGCCTCGCTGCTGAAGGATCGCAGATCGCCGCTCAAGGCGGCGCTGCTCGACCAGCGCCTGATCGCCGGGCTCGGCAATATATATGTCTCGGAAGCACTGTGGCGCGCCGGGCTCTCGCCGCTACGCGAAGCCGGCACCATCGCCGGATCGGCCAAGAAGGCGGAGGGACAAAGCGAACGCCTCGCCGAGGCGATCCGCTCGGTCATCGCCGATGCGATCGCCGCCGGCGGCTCGTCGCTGCGCGACTATGTCCAGGCCGACGGATCGCTCGGCTATTTCCAGCATTCCTTCGCGGTCTACGATCGCGAGGGGGAGCCGTGCCAGAAGCCGGGCTGCCGCGGCCATGTCGAACGCATCGTGCAGAGCGGCCGCTCGACCTTCTATTGCCGGACCTGTCAGCGGTAAGCTAGGAACGGTATCGATCATCCCACCGTCGCGGAGGAAGCGAACCATGACCTATGAAACCATTCTCGTGGAAACACGCGGCAAGGTCGGGTTGATCACGCTGAACCGGCCCAAGGCGCTCAATGCGCTGAATTCACACGTGCTTGCGGAGGTGGTTGCGGCGGCGGGCGCGTTCGATGCCGATCCCGCGATCGGCGCGATGGTGCTTACGGGCTCGGAAAAGGCGTTTGCCGCCGGCGCCGACATCAAGGAAATGCAGGCTATGTCCTTCGCCGACGCCTACACGCAGGATTTCTTCGTCGGCTGGGAGGAATTCACGCGCACGCGCAAACCCGTCATCGCGGCGGTCGCTGGCTATGCGCTCGGCGGCGGCTGCGAGCTGGCCATGATGTGCGACTTTATCATCGCCGGCGACAACGCCAAATTCGGCCAGCCCGAGATCACGCTCGGCGTCATGCCGGGCATGGGCGGCTCGCAGCGGCTGACCCGATTCGTCGGCAAGTCCAAGGCGATGGACATGTGCCTGACCGGGCGGATGATGGACGCGGTCGAGGCCGAGAGGAGCGGGCTGGTGTCGCGGGTGGTCCCGGTCGCCGAGCTGCTCGACGAAACGCTGAAGGCGGCGGCGAAGATCGCCGAGTTCTCACTGCCGTCGGTGATGATGACAAAGGAGGCCGTCAACCGCGCTTACGAGACGACGTTGACCGAGGGGCTGCGCTTCGAGCGCCGTCTTTTCCACTCGCTGTTTGCGCTCGAAGACCAGAAAGAAGGCATGGCCGCCTTCGTCGAGAAGCGGAAGCCGAACTTCACCAACCGCTAGGCGCTTCGCCCAGGTGGCCGCGATTTTGCGGGACATGACATTGAGGCCCAAAAAGACCGCGAAGCGGCGTTGACGAGGCGGAAAAGCTGAACTATAAGCCCCACCAACCGAGGCGGCCCGTGGCTGCCCGTTTGTTTTTTGCGCCCTGCGACATCGCTGGCGTTCACCAGATCAGAAGAGAGGCATCATGGCCAATACTTCCTCGGCCAAAAAGGCTACGCGCAAGATCGCCCGCCGCGCTGCGGTCAACAAGAACCGCCGCTCGCGCGTCCGCACCTATGTCCGCAAGGTCGAAGAGGCGCTGGCCGCCGGCGACAAGGCCGCTGCGGTTGAAGCCTTCAAGGCTGCGGAACCGGAATTGATGCGCGCCGCCACCAAAGGCGTCGTCCACAAGAACACGGCTTCCCGCAAGGTTTCGCGACTGGCTCAGCGGGTCAAGACGCTGTCGGCCTGACCGACTCAATCCTCGATCCATCGATTTGGAACCCGGCCGCACAGGCCGGGTTTTTTCGTTTGCCGGCAAGTACTTAAAAAGTTTGCCCGCAAGCTGCACTTGTGAGGCAATTCAAATGCCGGTGTTGTTTTGCCGGCATATACAGCGCCGCTTATATCTACGCGCCTCCGCTGCGGCAGCTGCCCAAATTCCCCTGTCAGAAATTCTGCATTCTTCTCAAAGGCTTACAGGCGGTCATCCACAGCTTGTTCAACGCGCGGTCGGGCGGCGGGGGAGAAGTAGCTGTCAAGAGAATTATTTCAGAATATTTCGTTTCGGGCAGCCTTTTTCATATTCGCCGGAAAAGGGTTTGAATCACAATGGCTTTGTCAAAATGTGCCGCCACGGCACCCGAATTCAAGCCCCTTCCGGTAACCAGATTCGTTAAAAAACCGTTAGATGTGGCCTTGCCCTATCCACAGCGATTTCGGTAATGTCCATCCATCGAAGGGACGGGCACTAAGCCCCTGACCCAGCCTGAATCGGCCAGCACAAAATGGCAGAATTCATGACGTGGAGCAATTCCGCGCGTGGCTTGGTTTGTCTCTTCGGTGCGGTAGGGGACTGGCGTAATTGTACATTGGCGGTCGATGTCTCGCTGGCGTTTTCGCCAGGGGGTGGCGTATTGCCTTGTCTTTTTCGGAAGCCGGCGTGCGGAGCCGGCGGCTGGTCCCTTGCGCGAGTTGCGATGACCGTTTGCCGGCGGCGGCAGCGGCAGCGCGGCGAATGAGGTCGCCGGACCAAGGATGCAGGAGGCGCATCCCCGGCGTGAAAAGGGTACGAGAAGACAAGGAACTGTGACCATGCAAAGCGGCATCGAGAGGGAGATAGCGGGCGATCTCCCATTTCCAGCAACTTTTGTCGGAGGGGGCGACGTGGCGGTATCCAGCGACGCGGAACAGAAGTTCGAACGGGTCAAGGCCCAGCTGAAGGCGCGTCTCGGGGCCGAGGTCTATTCGAGCTGGTTTGGTCGCATGAAGGTCGCCGAGGCTTCCCGCGGCGTTGTCCGCATCTCGGTGCCGACCGCCTTCCTGCGGTCATGGATCAACGGCCACTATCTCGAGCTTATCGCGGAGCTGTGGCGGCATGAGGATCCCGACGTCCTCAAGATCGAGATCGTCGTGCGCACCGCGACGCGCCAGGGGCGCAACCATGTCGAGCCGGAAGTCGCGCCTACCCGCAAGACGACCAGGCAGACGCACACCGCGCTCGCCAACGGCACCGCGAGCGCCGGACGCGTGGAACAACGGGCGCCTGCGCCCCGCCAGGGCGCGTCCGCGGAACCGGAGTTCCGCCACAATGTTCTGGGGTCGCCGCTCGACCCGCGCTACACCTTCGCCTCCTTCATCGAGGGGCCGTCCAACAGGGTGGCCTTCGCGGCGGCGAGAGCCGTGGCGGAATCGCAGTCGAGCGCGGTGCGTTTCAACCCGCTTTTCCTGCATGCCACCGTCGGGCTCGGCAAGACGCATCTCTTGCAGGCGATCGCGGCGGAATCGCTTCGGCACAATCCGAAATCGCGCGTCGTCTATCTGACGGCGGAGTACTTCATGTGGCGCTTCGCCACCGCGATCCGCGACAACAACGCGCTGACGCTGAAGGAGCAGCTGCGCGACATCGATCTCCTGATCATCGACGACATGCAGTTCCTGCAAGGCAAATCGATCCAGCACGAATTCTGCCACCTCATCAACATGCTGCTCGACAGCGCCAAGCAGGTGGTGGTCGCGGCCGACCGGCCGCCGTCGGAATTGGAATCGCTGGAGCCGCGCGTGCGGTCGCGCCTCAATGGCGGCGTGGCGCTGGAAATGTCGGCGCCGGATTTCGCCATGCGGCTCGGCATGCTGAAGCTGCGCCGCGCCACCGCCAAGAGCGATGACACCTCGCTCGACATCTCGGACGAGATCCTGGAGCATGTCGCCCGTACGGTCACCGGCAGCGGGCGCGAGCTTGAGGGCGCCTTCAACCAGCTTCTGTTTCGCCAGTCCTTCGAGCCACAGATCACGATCGACCGGATCGACGAGATCCTCGGCCACATCTATCGCTCGGGCGAGCCGAAGCGGGTGCGCATCGAGGACATCCAGCGCATCGTGGCGCGCCATTACAACGTGTCGAAGACGGAGCTTCTGTCCAACCGGCGCACGCGCACGATCGTCAAGCCGCGGCAGGTGGCCATGTATCTGTCGAAAGTGATGACGCCGCGCTCATTGCCGGAGATCGGGCGGCGTTTCGGCGGCCGCGACCACACGACCGTGCTGCATGCCGTGCGCAAGATCGAGGACCTTTCGGGCGGCGACAACACGCTGGCGCAGGAGCTCGAACTGCTGAGAAGGCTGATCAACGACCAGGCCTGAGGCAATGCGAAAATGGCCGGCGACCCGCTTCGCCGGCTTTATCCCCAGAAAGCCCGCGCAACCGGCCCGAACCGGTGCCGCGGGCTTGCCTTTGCAGGCTTTTTACTGTCAGCTTACGGAGATTCTGAAAGCCTTTCAGGGCTTTCGCGGGATGCCGCCTGCCGGTGACCCGTTCATTCATTGAAGCGAGCCTGTTCGTCATGCGTGTTATCCTGGAACGGTCAAATCTCCTGAAGTCCCTCAACCACGTCCACCGCGTGGTCGAGCGGCGCAACACCATCCCGATCCTCTCCAACGTGCTGCTCAGCGCGGAGGGCGCGAGCCTCGAGATGAAGGCGACCGACCTCGACCTCGAGGTGACGGAGGCGACACCCGCCAAGGTCGAGCGCGGCGGCGCGACGACGGTGCCGGCGCATCTGCTCTACGACATCGTGCGCAAGCTTTCCGATGGCGCAGAGGTGATGCTGAAGACGGACGAGGACGGCAACGCGATGACCGTTACCTCCGGCCGTTCGAGCTTTCGCCTGCAGTGCCTGCCGCAATCCGACTTCCCGGAGCTTTCGGCCGGCTCGTTCTCGCATATCTTCCGGCTGGAATCGGCGGCGCTGAAGGGGCTGATCGACAAGACCCAGTTCGCCATCTCGACGGAGGAAACGCGCTACTACCTCAACGGCATCTACCTGCACACCGTTGAAGTCGGCGGCAAGCTGAAGCTGCGTTCGGTGGCGACCGACGGACACCGCCTGGCGCGCGCCGAGATCGACGCGCCGGCCGGTTCGGAAGGCATGCCGGGCATCATCATTCCGCGCAAGACGGTGAGCGAGCTGCAGAAGCTGGTCGACGACCCCGACGTCGCGGTGACGACGGAACTGTCGGACACCAAGATCCGCTTCACCATCGGCAGCGTCGTTTTGACCTCCAAGCTGATCGACGGCACCTTCCCCGACTATCAACGCGTGATCCCGACCGGCAACGACAAGAAGCTGATCATCGATCGCCAGAGCTTCGCCGCCGCGGTTGACCGCGTTTCGACCATTTCCTCCGAACGCGGCCGGGCCGTGAAGCTGTCGATCAATGACGGCCAACTTACGCTAGCGGTCAACAATCCGGATTCGGGCAGCGCCACCGAGGAACTGGCGGCCGACTATTCGTCGGATCCGATCGAGATCGGCTTCAACGCCAAATACCTGCTCGATGTGGCGGCCCAGCTCACCGGGTCGGAGGCCAAGTTCATGCTGGCCGACGCCGGCTCGCCCACGCTGATCCATGACATGGCCGACGAAACCGCGCTTTACGTGCTGATGCCGATGCGGGTCTAGGTGTCTTTGTCGACGCAATTCCGGGCGGAAAACCGCAGCGCACTTTTCATGGAATTGCGCTTTTGTCTGTCGCAATTCCGGGCGGAAAACCGCAGCGCACTTTTCATGGAATTGCGCTTTTGTCTGTCGCAATTCCGGAGGGAAAACCGCAGCGCACTTTTCCTGGAATTGCTTTAGCGGACCTGATGTGTCGCCGTGACCGCGGATGCGAAACAGCTTCGGCAGCAAAGCTACATAAGTAAGTTAACGCTTACGAATTTCCGCAACTATGCGGCGCTTTCGCTCGAACTTGCCCCTGGCGCGGTGGTGCTGTCGGGCGACAATGGCGCCGGCAAGACCAATCTCCTGGAAGCGATCTCGTTGCTGACGCCTGGCCGGGGCCTGCGCCGCGCGCCTTATGCGGATGTGGCGCGCGAAGGCGGCGACGGCGGCTTCGCCTTGCATGCGCGCATCGAGGGGCCTGAGGGCCAGGTCGAGATCGGCACCGGCATTTCCGGCGGCGACGCCGCCGGCGAAGGCGGCAGGAAGGTGCGGATCAACGGCGCGCCGGCGCGATCGGCCGAGGATATGCTGGAATGGCTGCGGGTCGTCTGGCTGACGCCGGCGATGGATGGGCTGTTTCCCGGGCCCGCGGCGGACCGACGCCGCTTCCTCGACCGGCTGGTGCTGGCGATCGACCCCGGCCATGGCCAGCGCGCGCTCGACTATGAGAAAGCCATGCGAGGCCGTAATCGCCTGCTTACAGAAGGCTCCCGCGACGGCGCCTGGTTCGACGCAATCGAGACGCAGATGGCCGAAACCGGCGTGGCGATCGCCGCGGCGAGGGCCGAGTTGGCGCGGCTGCTTGCCGCCATGATCGACAGATTGCCCGGCAGCGGGCCGTTTCCGCAGGCCGATATAAGCCTCGCCGGCGACCTGGAGAGCGCGCTCGGCAGCGCGCCGGCAGTCGACGTCGAGGAGCGGTATCGCACCGCCCTTGCCAATGGCCGGGAACGCGACCGCGCCGCCGGCCGCACGCTCGACGGTCCGCATCGCTCCGATCTCATGGTGCGGCACAGGCCCAAGTCGATGCCGGCGGAACTTTGCTCGACCGGCGAGCAGAAGGCGCTGCTGGTCGGCATCGTGCTGTCGCATGCCAGACTGACCGGCGAGATGTCGGGCCTGACGCCGATCCTGCTGCTGGACGAGATCGCCGCCCATCTCGATGCAGGCCGGCGCGCGGCGCTGTTCTCGATCCTCGAGGAGCTCAACTGCCAGGCCTTCATGACGGGCACGGATTCCGCCCTGTTCTCGAGCCTTAAAGGCCGGGCGCTGTTCCTGACGGTCGATCATGGCAGCGTCGAGCCGACCGGCAAGCTGTGAAGCTATTTCGACCTTTGCCACAAGGCTTTGCCTTGCGTCATGCCAAGCCTTTGTCTCGTATGTGGACCACAAGGCCTTGCCTTGCGCTTACTGACAAGGCTCTGCGCCAGCGATAAAGTCCAGCCATGACCGATGCCGCCCTCACCGACGAAGAGCTCGAACGCTATGCCCGCCACATCGTTCTGCCGGAGATCGGCGGGCCGGGTCAGCAGAAGCTGAAACGGGCGCGCGTGCTGGTGATCGGCGCCGGCGGGCTCGGCGCGCCGGTACTCGAATATCTTGCCGCCGCCGGCGTCGGCACGCTCGGCATCGTCGATGACGACACGGTTTCGCTGTCCAATCTGCAGCGGCAGGTGATCCATGGCAGCGACACGATCGGCAGGGCCAAGACCGACAGCGCCGCGGCGGCGATCATGCGCATCAACCCCAACGTCACGGTGGAAGCGCACGGCCTGAGGCTGACGGAAGAGAACGCCCCTGCCCTCGTCGCCCGTTACGATGTCGTTGTCGACGGCTCCGACAATTTCGAGACGCGCTACGCGGTCGCCGATGCCTGCGCCAGCGAGAAGAAGCCCCTCGTCACCGCCGCTGTCGGCCGCTTCGACGGCTCGGTCACGGTGCTGAAGCCGTTCGAGACAGGCGCCGACGGCAAGCGCAATCCGAGCTATCGCGACCTGTTCCCGGAAGCTCCGCCCGAAGGACTGGTGCCGTCCTGCGTTGTTGCCGGCATTGTCGGCGCGCTGACGGGCGTCATCGGCGCGCTGGAGGCGATGGAGGCGATCAAGCTGATCACCGGCATAGGCGAGCCGCTCATCGGCCGGCTGCTGCTCTACGACGGGCTCACGGCCCGTTTCGACACCATCCGCTACAAGGCCGTCTGAGCGCATGGACCAGACCGTCGGCATCTCCATAATCGGCCTTCCCGCGGATTTCGACCGATGGGACGACTTGCTCGCGCTGATCCGCCGCGCCTTTGCTTATATGGACGGCGTTGTCGACCCGCCGTCATCGGCGCATCTGTTGACCGCCGACAGCCTTGGCGAGAAGGCGAAAATGGAGACGGGGTTTGTGGCCGTCGAGAACGGCCGCATCGTCGGCTGCGTCTTCGCGCTGGAGCGGGCGCTGGATTTCTATGTCGGCAAGCTCGCGGTCGAGCCAGCGCTCCAAGGGCAAGGGGTCGGAACCCGGCTGATGCAAGCGGTGGAGGATCTTGCCCGCGCACGCGGCAAGGATGCGATCGAGCTCCAGACCCGTATCGAACTGACCTTAAACCACGCGGCCTTCGCCCGGCTCGGCTTTCGCGAGACCGGGCGCACGGCGCATGCGGGCTATGACAGGCCGACCTCCATCACCATGCGCAAGGTGCTGTCTTGAGCCTTTCGCTCAGCCCGGAAGAACAGGCGATCGCCGCCCGCCAGGACGGCGCCGGCATGGCGATGCGCATCGTCGCCGAAAGCGCCAGGCTGCTCGGCGCGCCGCGGCTCATCCCGATCGCGTCCGCGCATATCGACGGGGCGCTCTATCACGGCGATTCCGGCACGCTGTTTGCCGAGAAACTAGTCGAAGGCGGCGCGAAAGTCGCGGTGCGCTCAACGCTCAATGTCGGAGCGCTCGACCTGATGGGCTGCTCGCGCATCCGCCTGGAAGAGCCGCAGCGCGGCATGGCGCGGCGAATGATGGAAGCCTATCGCAAGCTCGGCTGCGAGCAGAGCTGGACCTGCGCGCCCTATCAGGCCGGACACAGGCCGGCACTCGGCAGCGACGTGGCCTGGGGCGAGTCCAACGCGGTCGTCTTCTGCAACTCTGTGCTGGGCGCGCGCACCAACCGCTACGGCGATTTTCTCGACATTGCCTGCGCCATCACCGGACGCGCGCCGGATTACGGCCTGCATCGGCCTGAAAACCGCCAGGCGCGGCTTGTTTTCGATGTCTCGGGCCTGTCGGCTTCCTTCCTTGCCTCGGAGATCGCCTGGCCCGTGCTGGGCAGCCTCTATGGCCGCGAGGTGGGCAATGCGATCGGCGTCGTCACGGGCGCGGCCGGTCATCCCGGCGAGGACGCGCTGAAAGCCTTCGGCGCTGCGGCCGCATCGTCCGGCGCCGTCGGCCTGTTCCACATCGCCGGCGTCACGCCCGAGGCTCCCGACGTCGCAGCCATTCTGGCCGGGCCGGAACCGGAAGCGGTGATCCGCGTGACGCCTGAGATGGTTGCCAAGGCCCGCGCGGGCTTGTCGACCGCGGCGGCGGTCAAGACGATCGATGCGGTGGCGATCGGCAGCCCGCATCTGTCGCACGCCGAGTTCGACAGCCTGGAGCGGCTGATCGCCGGGCGGCAGCTCGCCGTGCCGGTCTATGCCTGCACCGGCCGTCACGCGCTTGCCCTGCTGGAGAAGGACGGGCGGCGAAAGAGGCTCGAGGCCAGCGGCGTGGTCATCGTCGCCGATACATGCGTGGTGGTGACGCCGATCATGCCCGACATCGGCAACGGCGTGCTGATGACAAATTCGGGCAAGTTTGCCCATTACGCGCCGGGCAACACCGGCTATGCGGTGCTCTACGCCTCGCTTGCCGATTGCGTCGAAAGCGCGGTCCTCGGCAAGCCGGTCTTCACGGATGTCGCCGCATGAACTCAGCAGCCGAAATCCTGGTGCCGGGCAAGGCGGGCGAAGGCGAGGCGCTGGTGCTGATGGCGCCGATCAGCTTCTGGGGCGGCGTCGACCCGAAGACAGGCCGCATCGCGGATGTCCGCCACCCGCAGCATGGCGAAGTCATTGCCGGCCGCGTGCTCTTCCTGCCGGGCACGATCGGCTCGTCATCGGCTTCGGCGGTGCTGATGGAATTGGTCCATAACGGCCGCGCGCCGGCTGCCCTGGTGTTGCATGAGCCGGACGCAATCCTGCTGCTCGGCCTGATCGTCGCCCGGGAAATGGGTTGGCAGACGCCGATCGCGGTGCGGCTTGAACGCGGCGCGTTCGATGCCTACCGCGGAGGCGCGGTAGCCGTCGCCGCGGACGGTGCGATTACCGCGGTCATTTAAGCCTTCAGGTCCTCAACGGTAGGACACGATCCGGCGGGCGATGGCCGTCGAAGAAGGCGCGGATGTTGATGATCACCTTCTCGCCCATGTCGATGCGGCCCTCGAGCGTGGCCGATCCCATATGCGGCAGAAGCACCACCTTGCCCTTGGCGGCAAGCTTCAGGAGCTTGGTGTTCAGCGCCGGCTCGTGCTCATAGACGTCTAGGCCGGCGCCGGCGATCTTGCCGTCATGGATCAGCTTGATCAGCGCTTCCTCGTCGATGATGTCGCCGCGCGCCGTGTTGACCAGGTAAGCCGAAGGCTGCATCAGTGCCAGCCGGCGGCCGGACAAAAGGTGGAACGTCGCCGGCGTCGAGGGACAGTTGACCGAGATGATGTCCATGCGGGCCAGCATCTGGTCGAGGCTTTCCCAGTAGGTTGCCTCCAGCTCCTCCTCGACCGCCGGCAGCACGCGGTGCCGGTTGTGATAGTGGATCGAGAGGCCGAAGGCCTTGGCCCGCCTGGCGACCGCCGTGCCGATGCGGCCCATGCCGACGATGCCTAGACGTTTGCCCCAGATGCGCCGGCCGAGCATCCAGGTCGGCGACCAGCCGGCCCATTTCTTCTCGCCTGTCAGCACATTGGCGCCTTCGGCGAGCCTGCGCGGCACGGCGAGCATCAGCGCCATGGTCATGTCGGCGGTGTCTTCGGTGAGCACATTCGGCGTGTTGGTGACGGTGATGCCTTTCTTGGCGGCCGCCGCGACGTCGATCTTGTCGACGCCGTTGCCGAAATTGGCGATCAGCTTCAGATTTTCGCCGGCCTGGGCGATCAGCGCCGCGTCGATGTGGTCGGTGATAGTGGGAACCAGCACGTCGGCTTCCTTGATCGCCGCGACCAGCTCCGGCTGGGTCATCGGCCGGTCCTCGACATTCAGCCTTGCGTCGAACAGCTCGCGCATGCGGGTCTCGACAGGGTCGGGCAGCTTGCGCGTGATGACGACGAGGGGCCGTTTTTTGCCTGCCATTTTATCCCCGAAGCTTGCTAGATCAGGATGACGTCTCGTTGAATCGTCATCCTGGTCCTGCCCTTTTTTGGAGCATGATCGTTTCCGAAAACCGATTCCCACTTTCTCGGGATCGCGCTCTCGAAACCGATCTCGTTGAGACCTCTTTAACCAAGACCGGCGAAACTTGTAGCCAGTCGCGGCATCAGCCCACTCCTGTAACAAGCGGTGCTGCCGAAGACAAAGAAAAAGGGGCGCTCATCCGACGGACCGGCGCCGAAAGGAACGAAAGTGTCTGGTTTCGCGTCGCTTCGCCTGGCCTTCAGCGCAGCCATCCTTGGCGCCCTCCTCTGCGCCCCGCAGGCATTCGCGCAAAGCGCGGCCGCGCCGGCGCAAACCATAACGCTTGGTCCGAGCGGCCTGCCGCTGCCGCGTTTCGTCAGCCTGAAACCGGCCCGCGTCAATTCGCGCGTCGGCCCCGGCGCCAATTATTCGGTCAACTGGATGTATCTGAAGGCCGGCCTGCCGATGGAAGTCATCCAGGAATTCGACACCTGGCGCCGCGTGCGCGATGCCGATGGATCGGAGGGCTGGATCAACCAGTCGCTGCTTTCCGGCCGTCGCACCGCCATCGTCGCGCCCTGGCAGCGTGGCAAGGGCGGGCAGGTCAACCTGCTCGACGAGCCCGACAAGGATGCCGGCGTCATCGCCATCATCGAGCCGGGCGTGATCGGCTCGATCAAGAAATGCGACGGCCAATGGTGCGAAATGACTTTTGACGGCCACACCGGCTGGATGGCCCAGTCGCAGGTGTGGGGCGCTTATCCCGGCGAGAAGTTCAAGAATTAGGCTGTATCGATATTCGGGTTAGGCCGGCCTGCGCTCCGGTTCTCGGAAACCATCATTCTCGACTCGGCCTGACCTGAATGTCGACACACCCTAGCCGGTCGCGTCGCGGCCTATGCGGCCGAGATGCGTATCCTGAAAAGCGGTGGGCAGCTTGAGGCCGTAGCCGAGGGCACGGTCGATGGCGATATGCGCGATCCAGATAAGCGCCACCGCGGTCGTGAGCGGGCCGGCGAGCAACGCGCCCGCGAGCAGAAGGACCAGCGGGACAATCATGATATGCAAGGCGTTGTAGGTGACGGCGCCGAGGCGCGGCCCGGCGAGATAGCCCAGCATCGACAGGTCCGGCGCCAGGATAAGCAGCGCAAACAGCCACCAGGAAAAGTGGGCCAGCGCGTAGCAAACGACGGCCAAGGCGGCGACGGTGACCCACTCAAACCGGACGATCAGGTCGACGGGCCGCGTCGCCACGGGATCAGTCGCCGCGCTTCGGGCGAAGCCTCACGACGATGTCGACATTGGCGATCTCCATGCCCTCCGGCGGTGCCGGCAGGTTGGCGACGGTGACCGGTCCGCTTTCGATGTCGAAAATCCGGTTCTCGCCCTCGACGTAGAAGTGATGATGGTCGGAGGTGTTGGTGTCGAAATAGGTTTTCGAGCCTTCGACCGCCAGGATGCGCAGCAGGCCGGCCTCTGTGAACTGATGGAGCGCGTTATAGACCGTCGCCAATGAAACCGGCACCCCGGCGGCGATCGCCTCTTCGTGCAACTCCTCGGCCGAAAGGTGGCGGTCGCCCTTGGCGAAAAGCAGATCGGCCAGCGCGATGCGCTGGCGCGTCGGCCTCAGGCCGGCTTCGCGAACCCGCTTGTCCACAGCGACATTTTCCTTCCGGTAGCCCGAATCCATCTCTTCGCTTCGAAGCTTGTTGCCCAGCCCATCAACAGGTCCAGAGTGGCAAAAAGACGTCGAAAGCCAAAACCGGACATCAGCCGACATATATTCTGTAGTCTGAATGCGATCAATAGCGCGCATTGACCCGGGCAGGCGCACGGGTTAAGCGCAAACGCCGGTTTCCGGCCGCAAACAGAGTGTGTTAGGAAACCAACGAGAAGGGCGCCCTGTCGCCCGCGAAAGAACACGGGGACGGAAATTTGATGGCGGATCAAAAGTCCAGCTACGATTATGAGGAACTGCTCGCCTGCGCCCGCGGCGACCTGTTCGGGCCAGGCAACGCCCAATTGCCCTACCCACCTATGCTGATGTTCGACCGCATCACCGAGATCAGCGAGACCGGCGGCGCTTTCGACAAGGGCTTCATCCGCGCCGAATTCGACATCAAGCCGGACCTGTGGTTCTTCGCCTGCCATTTCATCGGCAATCCGATCATGCCGGGCTGCCTCGGCCTCGACGCCATGTGGCAGTTGACGGGTTTTTATCTCGGCTGGCTGGGAGAACCCGGCAAGGGCATGGCGCTTTCGACCGGCGAGGTGAAGTTCAAGGGCATGGTGACGCCGTCGGTGAAGAAGGTGGAGTACGGCGTCGACTTCAAGCGCGTGATGCGCGGCCGGCTGGTGCTCGGCATCGCCGATGGCTGGCTTAAGGCGGATGGCGAACCCATATACGCCGCCACGGATCTGAAGGTCGGCCTGTCCAAACAGTCGGCCTCCTGACCGTTTTTCGCCACGGCGTCCGCGTACCCAATGGGCGCCACGTCAGTTTATTTGCGTATGACAACAGGCGAAAACCGGCTAGGTTTTCGGCCCGGATACGCCGGAAGGAGTTGCGAATGAGACGGGTCGTAGTGACAGGGCTCGGCATTGTGTCATCGATCGGCAACAATGCCAATGAGGTGCAGAGCTCGCTTTACGATGCCAAATCCGGCATCAGCTTTTCCAATTCCTTCGCCGAGCACGGCTTCCGCTGCCAGGTCTGGGGCGCGCCGACGCTCGATCCTACCCCGATGATCGACCGCCGCGCCATGCGCTTCCTGAGCCAGGGCGCGGCCTGGAACCATGTTGCCATGGACCAGGCGATCGCCGATGCCGGGCTTGGCGAGAGCGACATCACCAATGAGCGGACGGGCATCGTGATGGGGTCCGGCGGCCCCTCGACCCGGACCATCGTCGAGGCGGCCGAAACCACGATCAAGAACAACAGCCCCAAGCGCATCGGTCCATTCGCCGTGCCGAAGGCGATGTCGTCGACGGCGTCGGCCACCCTGGCCACATGGTTCAAGATCCACGGCGTCAACTACTCGATCTCTTCGGCGTGCTCGACCTCGGCGCATTGCATCGGCAATGCCTATGAGCTCATCCAGTGGGGCAAGCAGGACATGATGTTCGCCGGCGGCCACGAAGATCTCGACTGGACGATGTCGGACCTTTTCGACGCCATGGGCGCCATGTCCTCGAAGTTCAACGATAAGGCATCGGCCGCTTCGCGCGCCTATGACGTCAACCGCGACGGTTTTGTCATCGCCGGCGGCGCCGGCGTGCTGGTGCTGGAGGAATTGGAGCACGCCAAGGCGCGCGGCGCCAAGATCTATGCCGAGATCGTCGGCTATGGCGCGACATCCGACGGCTACGACATGGTCGCCCCTTCGGGGGAAGGCGCCATCCGCTGCATGCGGCAGGCGCTTGCCACCGTCTCGACCCCGGTCGACTACATCAACACCCACGGCACCTCGACGCCGGTCGGCGATTCCAAGGAAATGGGCGCCATCCGAGAGGTGTTCGGCGACAAGATGCCCTACATCACCTCGACCAAGTCGCTCACTGGCCATTCGCTTGGGGCGGCCGGCGTGCAGGAATCGATTTATTCGATCCTGATGATGCAGGGCGGCTTCATCGGCGAGAGCGCCCATATCGAGGAGCTCGATCCGGAATTCGAGGGCATGCCGATCGTGCGCAAGCGTATCGACAACGCCAGGATCGACACCGTTTTGTCCAATTCCTTCGGTTTCGGTGGCACCAACGCAACGCTGATTTTCCAGCGCTATTCCGCATAAGGATCTGCCTTTTATGGAAGGGTTGATGAAGGGCAAGCGCGGGCTTGTCATGGGGGTCGCCAACGATCATTCGATCGCCTGGGGCATCGCCAAGAAATTGTCCGAGCACGGGGCGGAGCTTGCCTTCACCTACCAGGGCGACGCCTTCGGGCGGCGCGTCAAACCGCTCGCCGAGAAGGTGGGCGCCTCCTTGATCGTGCCTTGCGACGTCGAGGACAGCGCCTCCGTCACCGCGACCTTCGAGACCCTGGGCAAGGCCTGGGGCGGGCTGGACTTCGTGGTGCACGCCATCGGCTTTTCCGACAAGAACGAGCTCAAGGGCCTGTACGCGGACACCAGCCGCGACAATTTCGTGCGCACCATGGTGATCTCCTGCTATTCCTTCACCGAGGTCGCCCGCAATGCCGCCGCGCTGATGGGCAATGGCGGCTCGATGATCACGCTCACCTATGCCGGCTCGGTCAGGGTGATGCCGAACTACAATGTCATGGGTGTCGCCAAGGCCGGGCTCGAGGCCAGCGTGCGCTATCTTGCCAATGACTACGGGCCGCGCGGCATCAGGGTGAACGGCATCTCGGCCGGACCGGTGCGCACGCTGGCCGGCTCGGGCGTTTCCGACGCCCGCCATATGTTCTCCTATCAGCAGCGCAACTCGCCTCTTCGGCGCACCGTGACCCTCGACGAAGTCGGCGGCTCGGCGCTTTACCTGCTCTCCGATCTTTCGTCGGGTGTCACCGGCGAGATCCATTATGTGGATTCCGGCTATCACATCGTCTCGATGCCGTCGCTGGAGGAACTGAAGCAGAACGACGGTAGTCGCGAATAGTCTGCGGCCGCGACAGTAGCCTTCCAGTTAAAATTGGACGCATCGGCGGAAACTCATTTTAAGGAGATTTCCGCTACAAGGCCCCGTAATCCAGGGACCTTGCATGTCTGCAATCAGTAACCCGAAGCGAACACCGCTGTTCCGACTGATCACCATCGCCAGCTCCGGCATGGGCAGTTTCATCCTTGGATTGTGGGGGTTGCAGTTCGGCTTCGGCGACGGCATAGCCGGCATGCCGGCCGAGTTGATAGCGGGCGTTATCGCCGCGCTCTGCGCCCTTGCCGCCGGCGGTGCCGCGCTCTCTTTCTTCGCGGGCGTCGATGAATCGGCCGCCTATGTCTTCAAGGAAACCCATTTCGACAAGCTGACAGGGCTCTTGTCGCGCCAGGCCATGGTCGGCAAGATTGCCGATGCCGCCGCTGGTACGATCCGGACCGGCGAGCCGGTGTTCCTGATCGACATCGATATCGACCGCTTCAAGCAGATCAACGACGCCATCGGCTACAGCCATGGCGACGAACTTGTTCGCGCCTTCACCAGCAGGCTGAAGGAGAGCATGCCGAAGGATGCCGTGATCGGGCGCATCGGCGCCGGCGAGTTCGGTGTGCTGCTCCCGGACCGCGACATCCGTGGTTCGATCGAGCGGCTGATCGAAAAGCTCATCAACGATATGATGGAGCCTTATCAGCTGCAGACCCACCTGCAATCGGTCAGCCTTTCGGTCGGCATCGTGGCGATGCCGAAGGACGGCGTCGACCCGGTCCTGGTCCTGCGCCGTTCGAACCTGGCGCTACAGAATGCGCGGGCCAGCGGCGTCGCCAACTGGTCTGTCTTCCACGCCGACATGGGCCGGGTGGCCGACTATCGGCAATGGATCGAAACGGAGCTGAAGACCGCTTTCGACCGCGGCGACTTCAGTCTCCATTACCAGCCGCAGCTCAACCTGCCGAGTGGTCGCATCGTTGGCTACGAGGCGCTGATCCGCTGGAAGCATCCGGAGCGCGGCATGATTCCGCCGATGGAATTCATTCCGATCGCCGAGGAAACCGGCATGATCAATCCGATCGGCGAATGGGTGCTGCGCAAGGCCTGCAGCGACGCCGCGCACCTGCCGCAGGACTGCTTCGTCGCCGTCAACATCTCGCCGGTCCAGTTCATGACCAGGGATTTCGTCGGCATCGTGCGCGAGGTGATGGAATCGACCGGCATCAAGCCGTCGCGGCTGGAGCTCGAGGTCACCGAAACGGCGATGATGCAGGATCGCGACCGCGCTGCCGCGGTCCTGGACCAGCTTGCCGAGATGGGGATTTCGGTGGCCGTCGACGATTTCGGGACCGGCTATTCCAATTTGAGCTACCTGATCGACTTCTCCTTCGGCAAGCTGAAGATCGACCGTTCCTTCGTCAGCCGCATCGACACCGACTCCAGTTCCGGCGCGATCGTCTCGACCATTGTCGGCCTGTCGCGGGCGCTGGGCGTCGGCATCATTGCCGAAGGCGTGGAGACCGAGAACCAGGCTACGCTGCTCAGGGCCGCGGGCTGCGAGGTGGTCCAGGGCTATCTGTTCGGCCGCCCGGCCCCACTCAAGGTCGAGTTCGGCGAGGCGCGGCCCGCCTTCGACGCGCGCGAGCCGGCACGTATCGTCAGCCTGCATTAGAGCTGCTTTCTCCCGGCGCATTTCCGGACGGAAAACCGCTCCTGGCATTGCTCCTAGCGGCGCGCCGAAAACACCTTGAACATGCCGTCGCGTGCGATCTCGGCGTGGCTGGCAAAGGCCGCGAACAGCACCTGTTCGTAAGGAAGCTGGCGATTGGCGACCATGAGCAGCCGGCCGCCCGGTTTCAGCGCCTTCGACGCGGCGCGGATGATGCCGGCGCCAATTCCGGGCTCGGCGGCGCGGCCGCTGTGGAAAGGCGGGTTCATGACGATCGCGTCGTAGCGCCGCTCGGCCGCCTCGGTGAGCAGATCGATCCAGAAGAAGCGCGGCTCGATGGCGCCACGGACATTCAGCCTGGCTGCTTCCAGGGCCTCGAAATCCGCTTCGTAAAGATCGAGCGCCGTAAGTCCCTGCGAGCGCTGCAGGACTTGCGCCGCCAGATAACCCCAGCCCGCGCAGAAATCAGCGACATTGCCTTTGAGATCATTAGGCAGGCTCGCAACGAGCAGTTTCGAACCGGCATCGATCCTGTCAAACGAGAACATGCCAGGCGCGGTTTTGAAACCCCCTTCAACAACAAGGTCAGGATTGCCGGCGCGCAGCGTCTCGGCTGCTTCCGTGCCGGCCCGCCGGAACCAGAAGGCAACGCCGTGATGCTTCGGCAGATGGCCTTCGAGCGGCGCCAGCGCATTGATCCGCTTTCGTAGGCTGTCGATGCCGTCATCCTTGCCACCCGCGACAGCGATCAGCCCGCCCGGGGTGATACGCTCGAGTGCTTCGGCGATGCGCAACTCATTCTGGCCCCGATGACGGCCGGCGAGCACGAGAGCCATGTCGTAGCCTTGGCCTTCCACGCGCGGCGTGACCGTGTAGCCGGACGCCTGCAAGGCGCGGAAATGCGGCCGAAAGCCTTGCACGAGATGCAGCGCCGCATCGAAGCCTTCGGGCAAGCGGAAGCCGGGCTCGGCGCCCAGAAAGAGAACGCGGGCATCCTTTCGCGGCAGAGGCAGCGCCTCGGCCTTGAACGGGTAGAACAGCGTCTTCAGCGGCTCGGCGGCCATTCATCCACCCTCGAAACAAAACGGGCGCGACCTTGCGGCGCGCCCGTCTTAGACTACCCAGCCAGATCGATCAGGCGGCGTCTTCCTCGCCTTCGGCCTTCTTCTTCTCCTGGACGATTTCCTTGCCGGTCGCCTGGTCGACGACCTTCATCGACAGGCGAACCTTGCCGCGCTCGTCGAAGCCCATCAGCTTGACCCAAACCTTGTCGCCTTCCTTGACGACATCGGAGGTCTTGGCGACGCGCTCATTGGCGAGCTGCGAGATGTGGACAAGACCATCGCGCGGGCCGAAGAAGTTGACGAAGGCGCCGAAGTCGGCCGTCTTGACGACGGTGCCTTCGTAGATCTCGCCGACTTCCGGCTCGGCGACGATGGTGTGGATCCACTTCTTCGCCGCCTCGATCTCCTTGGCGTTGGCCGAAGCGATCTTGACCGTGCCGTCGTCCTCGATGTTGATCTTGGCGCCGGTCTTCTCGACGATCTCGCGGATCACCTTGCCGCCGGAGCCGATGACGTCGCGGATCTTGTCGGTCGGGATGTGCATGACCTCGATGCGCGGTGCAAACTCGCCGAGCTCGGGGCGGGCGCCGGTCAGGGCATGGGCCATTTCGCCGAGTATGTGCTGGCGGCCGTCCTTGGCCTGATCCAGCGCGACCTTCATGATCTCCTCGGTGATGCCCTCGATCTTGATGTCCATCTGCAGCGAGGTGACGCCGTTAGCGGTGCCGGCGACCTTGAAATCCATGTCGCCGAGATGATCCTCGTCACCCAGGATGTCGGAGAGCACCGCGAAGCGCTCGCCTTCCTTGATCAGGCCCATGGCGATGCCGGCGACCGGCTTGGCCAGCGGCACGCCCGCATCCATCAGCGCCAGCGAGGTGCCGCAGACGGTCGCCATGGAGGACGACCCGTTGGATTCAGTGATCTCCGAGACGACGCGCAGCGTGTAGGGGAACTGCTCCGCCGAAGGCAGCATCGGGCGGATAGCGCGCCAGGCGAGTTTGCCGTGGCCGATTTCGCGGCGGCCGGGCGATCCCATGCGGCCGGTCTCGCCGACGGAATAGGGAGGGAAGTTATAGTGAAGGAGGAACTTCTCCTTGTACATGCCGGTGAGCGAATCGACATACTGCTCGTCCTCGCCGGTGCCAAGCGTGGCAACGACCAGCGCCTGGGTCTCGCCACGGGTGAACAGCGCCGAGCCGTGGGTGCGCGGCAGGACGCCGACTTCCGACACGATCTTGCGCACCGTCTTGAGGTCGCGGCCATCAATGCGCGAGCCGGTGTCGAGGATGTTCCAGCGCACGACCTTGGCCTGGAGTTCCTTGAAGACGCTGCCGATCTGCTCGGAAGTGTACTTGGCTTCCTCGCCCTCTGCCGGAGCGAAGGCCGCCTTGACCTTCGCCTTGACGGCGTCGACCGCGGCATAGCGCGACTGCTTTTCGGTGATCTTGTAGGCTTCGCGCAGCTCATCGCCGATGATCTTCAGCATCTCGGCTTCGAGCGCGGAGTAATCCGGCGCCGTGAAGTCGCGCGGCTCCTTGGCGGCGACCTCGGCCAGCTTGATGATCGCCTCGATCACCGGCTGGAAGCTCTTGTGGCCGAACATGACGGCGCCGAGCATCAGGTCCTCGGAGAGTTCCTTGGCCTCGGATTCGACCATCAGCACGGCGTCGGCGGTGCCGGCGACGACGAGGTCGAGCTTGGATTCCTCCATCTCGTCGATATGCGGGTTGAGCACATATTCGCCGTTGATGTAGCCGACGCGGGCGCCGCCGATCGGACCCATGAAGGGCACGCCCGAAAGGGTGAGCGCGGCGGAGGTGGCGACGATCGACAGGATGTCCGGATCGTTCTCGAGGTCATGCTGGACGACGGTGACGACGATCTGGGTGTCGTTCTTGTAGCCGTCGGCGAAAAGCGGGCGGATCGGGCGGTCGATCAGGCGGGAAACCAGCGTTTCCTTTTCGCTCGGACGGCCCTCGCGCTTGAAATAGCCGCCCGGGATCTTGCCGGCGGCATAGGTCTTTTCCTGGTAGTTGACGGTGAGCGGGAAGAAATCGAGGCCGGGCTTCGGCTCCTTCATCGAGACGACGGTGGCCAGAACCACGGTCTCGCCATAGGTGGCGAGCACCGCGCCGTCAGCCTGGCGGGCGATCTTGCCGGTCTCCAGGATGAGCGGACGGCCGCCCCATTCGATTTCCACTTTGTGATGATTGAACATATCTTGTCCTTCATATGCGGAAAGGGCCGCACCGTCCTAACGGTCGCGGGTTCTCCCTTTCCTGGCTTCCTTCGGGCAGCCACGGGCAAGACAACGGGAAGCTCGATAGATCCGGATCAAGGCCGAGCGAGCATCCTGCAATCCTGCCCCATGACCGTCCATGGGCGGTTCCGGATAGCCCTCTGCGGTCCGGAACCCAATTGGCCGGCTGGTCGGCCGGCCTTGCGCTTGACGCCGGAAACGCTGTTTCCGGAACGCGCCATGCGCGCAAGCGAATTTCCTTTTCAGCATTGCGGCAGCGGAATATCCGATGCGCCAATGCGCGACCGGCGGGCCCCCTTGGAGAGCCCGCCGGTCAATTGGTCAGCGACGGAGACCGAGCTTGTCGATCAGCGTCTGGTAGCGCGCGTCGTCCTTGCGCTTGAGATAATCAAGCAGGCTGCGGCGCTGGGAAACCAGAGCAAGCAGGCCACGGCGGGAATGGTTATCCTTCTTGTGGTCCTTGAAATGCTCGGTCAGGTTCTTGATGCGCTCGGAAAGAATGGCAACCTGGACTTCCGGAGATCCGGTATCGCCTTTCGCGGTCGCGAATTCGGTCATCAGTTCTTTCTTGCGCTCGGCAGTAATCGACATCGTGCTTTTCCTTATCTGTTGGAGGAAACGGGACGCCCACAGCCGGGATGTCGTCCAGCAGCGGCCAGTGCAAGCGACGCGTCAGGGCGCGAAGCTGCGGCGCATATAGTGCAATTCCGGAAAAAACACCAGCCCAATTGTCAAGCCGGCTTGTCGCAGGTTCCGACGGCGAAAACGGGAAAATTCAAAGGCTAATGCATGTCGCCCAGAATTGTGCAGCGGTTCTGGGAAAACGACATGCATCAAAAACAAAGACCTAAAGCGCGTCGCCCGAATCCGTTTCATTGCGACGCGCTTTAGAGCCACTTCTTCCATTTGAAGAACGCGATCAAACCGACCGCGACGACCGCCATGAACAGTAGCGAGGCCGGATAACCGTAATAGGCCTTCAGCTCGGGCATGTTCCAGGGCGAGCTTTGCGGATCGAAATTCATGCCCCAGACGCCGACCAGGAAGGTCAGCGGCATGAAGATCACCGAGACGATCGTCAGATAGGAAATGACATCGTTGGTGCGGGCCTGGGTCAACGAGAGATGCATCTCGATCAGGCCGGTGAGCATGTCGCGCTGGTTCTCGACCAGCTCGATCAGCCGCAGCGAATGGTCGAGCGTGTCGTTGAAGAAGATCTTGGTTTCGGCCTTCACGAAGGGCACGTCGTTGCGGATCAGCGTCGCCAGCGCATCGCGCATCGGCCACAGCACGCCTTTGAGCACGCTGGCGTCGCGCCTGAGCTCATGCAACTGCCGCATCTGATGCTTATGCGGCTTGTTCAGCATCTCGTCCTCAATGCCGTCGACCAGTTCGCTCGCCGCTTCGACCGGCGGAAAATAGCTGTCGACGATGGCATCGATCAGCGCATAGGCAAGATAATCGGCGCCGCGTGAGCGCAGCCGGTTCGGCATCGCGGCCGCGATGCGCTTGCGCACCGGATCGAACGGATCCCCCTCGCGTTCCTGGAAAGTGACGACGAAATTCCGGCCGAAGAACAGCGAGATCTGCTCGTACCGATGCGAGGTGACATCGTCGATCATGCGCATGACGACGAAGGCATGGTCCTCGAAGAAATCCACCTTGGGCCGCTGTCCAGTGTTGACGACATCCTCCAGCGCCAGCGGGTGGAGGTTGAAGATACGGCCGATCTCCTCGATGAGTGGAATGTTGGCAAGCCCCGTGCAGTCCAGCCAGACGACAGGCCATTTCTGGCAATGGGTGTTGAGGTCGTCGATCGAGGCATTGTCGATGGTTACGTATTTCTGCGGCGAGATCAGTGTCAGCCGGAGCTCGCTGCGCCGTGCCGCCGGATCGGCGATCAGCGTGCCGGGCGAAGCCCCGACCGGCGGCCGGCGGGTTCTCAGCGGCGCCCTCTTGTTGCCTGTATCAGTCTTGGCCATGAGATCCCTGAAGCGTCGGCACCCAGTGGAGCTTAGACGACCGGATTCACCCGGCAAAGACCCGCTTGGGCTTGAACATGCCCTGCTCGATGGCGCCGATGGCGACGAGCCTGCCGCGCGCGGTGGCACAGGCTTCCTCGGCTTCGACCGGCGCATCGCGGCCGCGAATGATGACGGGATTGCCAAGGCGGATCTTCGTCGCCGCGTCGTCGCTGACCGCGACCTGCGGCAGGCAATCGAGCGCCGCCGCCGTTTCGACCAGCAGTGCGTCGATGGCGCTGAAATCGACCGGGACCTCGGCTTCGTCCTGAACAGCTTCGGCTTTGTCGCCGAAACGGGCCGCTTCCAGTTCGGCTACCGTGACGAAATCGTCCGGCGTGAACGGCTCGACCTCGACGCGGCGCAATTCAGCGATATGGCCGAAGCAGCCGAGGTCGCGGCCCATGTCGCGCGCCAGCGAACGCACATAAGTGCCCTTGCCGCATTCGATCTCGAACACGGTCTTGTCGGCATTGTGCTCGATAATATCCAAACGGCCGATTTCAATTTCCCGCGCGGGTATCTCGACCGTCTCGCCGTCGCGTGCGAGATCATAGGCGCGCTCGCCGGCGATCTTGATGGCCGAGAATTGCGGCGGCGTCTGCATGATGACGCCGGTGTATTTCGGCAGCAGCGCCCGCAGCTCGGCCTCGGCCGGGCGCCGATCGGAGCTGTTGGTCACCGGGCCTTCCAGGTCGTCTGTCGAGCGCTCCTCACCCCAGGCGACGGTGAAGCGGTAGACCTTGGCGCCATCCTGCACGTAGGGGACGGTCTTGGTCGCTTCGCCGAGCGCGATCGGCAGCATGCCGGAGGCCAGCGGATCCAGCGTGCCGGCATGGCCGGCCTTCTCGGCCTGAAACAGCCATTTGACCTTTGAGACCGCTTCGGTCGAGCCCATGCCGACCGGCTTGTCCAGCACCACCCAGCCGGAGACCGGCCGACCCTTCTTCTTGCCGCGGCGCGCCACTATTCCTCGTCCTTGTCGTTGTTCTTGCCGTCGCCGAGATCGCGCGCCACTTCGGGCGATTTCAGCAGTTCGTTGATCTTCGCGAAATTGTCGAAGGATGTGTCGAGCCGGAATCGGAACTCCGGCATATACTTCATCTGCCTCAGAGCGCCCGACACACGGCCGCGGATGAACTTCGCGTGCTTGTTGAGCGCCTCGACCACGGCGTTGTCGTCAGCCGCGCCAAGCGGCGAGACGAAGGCGGTGGCAATCTTGAGATCGGGCGACATGCGCACCTCGGAGACCGAGACGACGCTGTTTTCGATCACCGGATCGATGATCTCGCCGCGCTGCAAGGTTTCGGAAAGGGCATGGCGCACCTGCTCGCCGACGCGCAGCATGCGCTGGGATGGGCCTGACGTTGTCGAACGTGACATTTCTTCGGTCCTGAAATCGTGAAGCGCGGGATGGGACCACGCCACATGTCTCAAATGCATGAGCGGTCTGGGCGGCAGCCTTGCGGCCGCCGCCCGTTTCATTTCGGCAAGTATACCCGAATTTAGAGCGTCCTGCTCACCATCTCGACGCGGAAGCACTCGATGACGTCGCCGACGCGCATGTCCTCGTAGTTCTGGAAGGCCATGCCGCATTCCTGGCCGCCCGGCACTTCCGAAACCTCATCCTTGAAGCGCTTGAGCGTCTTCAACGTGCCTTCGTGGACGACAACGTTGTCGCGGATCAGGCGCACGCCCGCACCACGCTCGACCTTGCCTTCGGTGACGCGGCAGCCGGCGATCTTGCCGACCTTGGAGATGTCGAAGATCTCGAGGATCTCGGCATTGCCGATGAAGGTCTCGCGCCGTTCCGGCGAAAGCATGCCGGAAAGGGCGGCCTTCACGTCGTCGACGAGGTTGTAGATGATCGAGTAGTAGCGGATCTCGATGCCCGCGGCCGCTGCCGCGGTGCGCGCCTGCGAGTTGGCGCGGACGTTGAAGCCGATGATCGCGGCACCCGACGTCTCCGCCAGCGAGACGTCGCTCTCGGTGATGCCGCCGGCGCCCGAATGGACGATCCGCACCCTGACCTCGTCGTTGCCGAGCTTTTCGAGAGCGGCGTTGATCGCTTCGATGGAGCCCTGCACGTCGCCCTTGATGACCAGCGGGAATTCCTTCAGCCCGCTCGTCTGCAGCTGCGACATCATCTGTTCGAGCGAGCCGCGCTGGCCGGCATGCTTGGCCACCGCCTTGTCGCGCGCCAGGCGCTGACGGTATTCGGTGATCTCGCGGGCGCGGGCCTCGTTGTTGACGACGGCGAAACGGTCGCCGGCCTGCGGCGTGCCCTGAAGGCCAAGCACCTCGACCGGCATCGCCGGCGGCGCTTCCGGCACGTGCTCGCCGCGGTCATCGACAAGCGCGCGCACACGGCCCCACTCGTTGCCGGCGACAATGATGTCGCCCGGCATCAGCGTGCCGGTCTGCACCAGAACGGTGGCGACCGGACCGCGGCCCTTGTCGAGCTTGGCTTCGATCACCGCGCCTTCGGCGGTGCGGTCAGGATTGGCCTTGAGGTCGAGAACTTCGGCCTGCAGCAGGATCGCTTCGAGCAGCTTGTCGAGATTGGTGCCCTTGGTCGCCGAAACCTCGACGTCCAGCACCTCGCCGCCCATCGATTCCACGAACACCTCGTGGCGCAGCAGTTCGGTCCGCACCTTCTGCGGATCGGCGTCGCGCTTGTCGATCTTGTTGATCGCCACGATGATCGGCACACCGGCCGCCTTCGCGTGGTTGATCGATTCGATCGTCTGCGGCATCACGCTGTCGTCTGCCGCCACCACCAGCACGGCGATGTCGGTGACCTGGGCGCCGCGGGCGCGCATGGCCGTGAAGGCGGCGTGGCCGGGCGTGTCGATGAAGGTGATCTTCTGACCGTTCTTCTCGATCTGGTAGGCGCCGATATGCTGAGTGATGCCGCCGGCCTCGCCGGAAACGACATTGGCGTTGCGGATGGCGTCGAGCAGCGAGGTCTTGCCGTGGTCGACATGGCCCATGATGGTCACGACCGGCGGACGCGACACGAGGTCCTCGGGACGATCGGCGATGTTGAACAGGCCTTCCTCGATGTCGGATTCCGCAACGCGGCGGACCGTATGGCCAAATTCGGAAGCGACCAGCTCGGCCGTGTCGGCGTCGATGACGTCGCCCGGCTTCAGGATCTGGCCCTGCTTCATGAAGAACTTGACCACATCCACGGCGCGCTCGGACATGCGCTGCGCCAGTTCCTGGATGGTGATGGTTTCGGGCAGGATCACTTCGCGCATGACTTTCTCGCGCGGCTCATTGTGAAGCGCGCGTTTGAATTTTTCCTGGCGGCGGCGCATCGACGACAGCGAACGGCCGCGCGCGTCGTCATCCGACAGTGCGGAGTTCAGCGTCAGCTTGCCACGGCGGCGATCTTCCTCGCCCTTGGTCGGCTTGGCCGGGCGGGCCACTTCCGGGGTTGCAAGGCGCCGGGCAGGCGCGCTGGCGCCTGCGCCACCGCCGGCACCTGTGCGCCTCGGCTTGGCCTCTTCCTCGTCATCGGCCGTAGCGACATCGGCTGCCTGCGGCGCGCGGCGGCGAGCCTCTTCCTCGGCACGACGCCGCGACTCGGCCTCGGCCTGCAGGCGCGCCTCTTCCTCCGCCTGACGGCGCGCGGATTCGTCGCGCTCGCGCTTGCGGCGTTCCTCTTCCTCGGCCCGGCGCTTGGCATCTTCCTGGGCGCGCAGGCGATCCTCGGCCTCGCGGGCCTTGGAGCCTTCCAGCGCCCTGCGGCGCGCTTCCATCTCGCCGCGTGACAGCTCGTTCAGGACCATACCCGAACGTTCCGGCGGCGGAGGCGACGCCTTCGGCGCTTCCTGCACGACAGGCGCGGCGGCGACAGGGGCTGCCGCGGCGGGCTTCGGCGTGAACACGGACGGCGCCACCGGCTCCGGCTTGTCGCCAGGCAGCGAGAACTTGCGCTTCTTGGTCTCGACGACGACCGACTTGGTGCGGCCATGCGAGAAATTCTGGCGCACGGTGCCCTGCTCGAGGCCGGGGCGCTTCAGCGTCAAGGTCTTCTTCGGCGTAACGCTCAACGTCTTGTCGTCGCCCGATTTCGTATCGTTCATTCCATATCCTCTGCGGCATCATCTTCGTCGGCAACGGCCGCAAGCATTGCCAGATCGTTCGGGGTACCGCCCCGATATCGGTCGAGCGCAACAACGCGCTTCTCAACCGCCAGTCCCGCGTCCTGCGCGAGGACGGCAGCATGTATCACATTTGTACCCCCCAATGCCAAGCTCAACTCGGCCTCGGAGAAAAGTTTGTAGGCAAGGATGGCGGGACCGCCGAGATGGACGGTCGCCCGCCGCGCCTGACTGATCTTGCGGACACCGTCGTCCGACGCCTCCGCCGCATGCAGAACGAGCAGCGCCTGCCCGTCGCGCACAGCACCCTCGACCTTGGCGGCGCCAAGAACGACGGCGCCTGCCTTGCGGGCAAGGCCAAGCATACCCAGAGCGGATCTGGAGAGCAGCCCGTCGACCATGCCGCCGAGATCGGACGGAACGGTCACCTGCGCCTTGAATGCGCGCGCAAACAGGTTCTTCGCCGCTGCCTTTTCGATATGTAGGCGATCGGCGGTGACCCAGCAACCGCGGCCGGGCAGATTTCTCTTGATGTCCGGAACGACGGCCGAATCCGGGCCGACGACGAAGCGGATCAGTTCATCCGCTTCGGCCTGCCTGCGCGTAACGATGCAAGTGCGATCGTTCATCTCGTCCACGGGCTTTGCGATTGGTGGTCACCTCACGCACCGACGGTTTCGCCGGTTGCCGCCTCTTCGGCGGCGAGTTCTTCCTCGGTGATCCAGCCGGCCTGCTTGCGGGCCGCGAGCACCATCTGTTCGGCTTCGGCGCGCGAGACGCCATGGTTGGCGAGCACGCCCGGATAGACCTTGGTCTCGCCGTCCTTGCGCTCTTTCCAGCCGATCAGGTCGTCGGCGGCATAGCCGGCGAAGTCCTCGACCGTCTTCACGCCGTCCTCGCCAAGCGTCACCATCATGGCGGTGGTGACGCCGGGGATCTCGCGCAGCTCGTCCTTGACGCCCAGCGCCTTGCGCTTTTCGTCATGCTCGGCCTCGATCTTCTCCAGATATTCGCGGGCGCGGGTCTGGATTTCCGAAGCGGTGTCCTCGTCGAAGCCGTCGATGGAGGAGATTTCGCCCGAGTCGACATAGGCGACTTCCTCGACGCTGGTGAAGCCTTCGGAAGCGAGCACCTGGCCGACCATCTCGTCGACGTCGAGGGCTTCCATGAACAGCGCCGAACGCTCGACGAATTCCTTCTGGCGGCGCTCGCTCTCTTCCTGCTCGGTCAGGATGTCGATATCCCAGCCGGTGAGCTGCGAGGCCAGGCGCACGTTCTGGCCGCGGCGGCCGATGGCCAGCGACAGCTGGTCGTCCGGCACCACCACTTCGATGCGCTCGGCGTCCTCGTCCAGCACCACCTTGGCGACCTCGGCCGGCTGCAGCGCGTTGACGATGAAGGAAGCGGCCGAAGGCGACCACGGAATGATGTCGATCTTCTCGCCCTGCAATTCGCCGACCACCGCCTGGACGCGGCTGCCGCGCATACCGACGCAGGCGCCGACCGGATCGATCGAGCTGTCGCGCGAGATGACGGCGATCTTGGCGCGCGAGCCGGGGTCGCGGGCGACCGACTTGATCTCGATGATGCCGTCGTAGATTTCCGGCACTTCCATGGTGAAGAGCTTGGCCATGAATTGCGGATGGGTGCGCGACAGGAAGATCTGCGGGCCGCGCTGCTCGCGGCGCACGTCGTAGACATAGGCGCGGACACGGTCGCCATACTTATAGTTCTCGCGCGGGATCAGCTCGTCGCGGCGGATGATCGCCTCGCCGCGCCCGAGATCGACGATGACGTTGCCGTATTCGACGCGCTTGACGGTGCCGTTGACGATCTCGCCGATGCGATCCTTGTATTCGTCATACTGGCGATCGCGTTCGGCCTCGCGCACCTTCTGCACGATGACCTGCTTGGCCGACTGGGCGGCGATACGGCCGAAATCCATCGGCGGCAGCTGCTCGGCGATGAAGTCGCCGAGCTGGGCGTCGGGGTTGCGCTCGCGCGCCGTGGAAAGCGCGATCTGCGTCGCATAGTCCTCGACCTTGTCGACCACTTCCATCAGCCGCTGCAGCTTCATCTCGCCGGTGTTCGGGTTGATGTCGGCGCGGATGTTGGTTTCCTGGCCGTAACGCGAGCGCGCCGCCTTCTGGATCGCATCGGCCATGGCGGCGATGACGATCGATTTGTCGATCGACTTTTCACGCGCGACCGCGTCGGCGATCTGCAGCAGTTCAAGCCTGTTGGCGCTTACAACCATTGTCTTTCTCCCGATTTCGCCTCGGACTTGCAGTCCGGCGGCGCTATCAACTTTCCTGTTCGGTTTCGTTTTCCTCGGCGGCGTCTTCCGCTTCGCCGCGGCGTTTCCTTGCTTCCTTGCGCGCCCGGTTGTCCTTCGACAGGGCATCGCGGATGAGATCGTCGGTCAGCACCAGCCGGGCCTCGGCGATCGCGTCATAAGGCACGCGCACCGTCGGCTCCTCGCCATAGGCCGCCTTGTCGCGCTCGATAAGGATGCCATCGGCGTCGGCCTCGGCGATCTTGCCCTTGAAGCGCTTGCGGTCGCCGACGAGGACGGACGTCTCCAGCTTGACCAGATGGCCGGTCCAGGTGGTGAAATCCGACTTGCGCACCAGCGGCCGGTCGATGCCGGGCGAGGACACTTCGAGATGATACGCCTTTTCGATCGGATCCTCGACATCGAGCGCCGGCGACACCGCACGGCTGACCTCTTCGCAATCCTCGACGGTCATGGTGCCGTCCTCGCGCTCGGCCATGATCTGCAGCGTCAGCCCGTTCTGACCGGTCAACTGCACCCGCACGAGACGAAAGCCGATGGCCTTGAGCACCGGCTGCACGATCAGCGCAATGCGCGCATCGATGCCGCTTTCGCGGATGATACGGTCGTCGGCCTCGCTTGCCGCTGCAGTCATCAGATCCCTGTCGCCTTTTTGCTTCCGGCCGGCAGGTAATAAAAAAGAGCGGGACCGGGTGGACCCACTCTTCGTCATACCGACCAAGAATTTGAGGCTGATATAGACGATTGGCGCCGGTGTTTCAAGCCTGCCGGCAAAAGGCGGTGCCCCGCCTTACCTTTGGGCCTCCAAGAGCGACGCGGCGATTGCCGCGATCGAACAAAACAGGACAAGCGAATCGTCCTTCGTCGGGAGAAATCCCCGCCGTTGCCAGAACTGCGCCGCTTCCGCATCGACTGCATTGACCATAAGGGCGCGCCCGCCGATCAGGTCCGCCGCTTGAACACACCGCTGAAGTGCATGTTTCACCAAGCCCGTGCCGATGCCGCGCCCGGCCCATCCGATATCGGTCGCAAGCTGGCCGATAAGGAGGCAGGGTACCGGATCGGGCGGTTGTCCTGTGCGGATAGACCGGGGCAAGATAGATGGCACGACAGCCGTCGGCGCCAAACCATAGTAACCGACCACCCGGCCTGCTTCGTGGACAACTAGAACGGCCGTAAAGCCCTTTTCCTGATTGGAAAGCGCGCGGGTTTTCAGCCAGTGATCAAGCGCAGGCTTCCCACAGGAAAATCCAGACACGTCGTGAATTGCGGTGAGCGACTCGGGAGCCGATAAGGCCACGGGTCAGCGCTTCGTCGTGTAACCAGCTTCCCACGGAGCGGGCCGCTTTGCCAGTTCCACCATATCGGGAACCGGAGCAGCCGGAGCTGACAGGATCTCCATGAACTCCGCGAATCCGTCCGGGCTCATGCGGACAAGCCGGTTGTCCATGAGCACATCCTCGGCCGCGCGCACGGCGGCATCGCGCACGAAATCCGTGCGGGACCGGCCGCGCAGACTGGCGGCGCGATCGATCATCGCCACATCCGCTTCCGGCAGGCGCATCGAGATCGGATATTCCTTGCGTTCGACCGCGGCGGCCATAGCTGTCTCCTTGCCGGCAATATAGCGGCCTGTAGCGCTAAATGCAATACAGAGACTCGGGCTACCTATTCCGGATAAACGTCAGATAAGCCGGCCGCCGTCCCTCTCGAATGGCCTTGGACTCGTAACGCGTGCCAGGCCAGCCTTCATAGGGCTGGTGCCAATCCGCAGCCTCTCCAGCCTGCCACGCGAAGGCGCCGTGAGCGCGACAGACAAGCAGCGTCCAGTTCACATAGCTGTCGATGTCGGAGGCGAAGCGGAACCTGCCCCCCGGCTTCAGAACGCGGGCGAAGCGGCCGAGATTGGCGGCACCGACGAAGCGGCGCTTCCAGTGCTTCTTCTTCGGCCACGGATCGGGATAGAGCAGGTCGATGCCGTCGAGCGAGGCCGACGGCAGCCAGTCGAGCAGGCGCGTGGCGTCGTCGTCATAGACCCTCAGATTACCAAGCGCCGCCTTGGCAAGCGCCGTCATCATCTTGGCCATGCCGTTGACGAAGGGCTCGACGCCGATGAAGCCGGTCCCCGGCATTTCCTTGGCGCGGTGCAGCAGATGCTCGCCGCCGCCAAAACCGATCTCCAGTTGCAGCGCGGAAACCTCTGCCTTGAACAAGGTGCTGAGGTCAGCCGGCGCTTGCGCCGTCAGGTCGAGCCGGTATTCGCGCAGGCCGCTTTCGAGGGCGATCGCCTGCTGCGGGCGTATGGTCTTGCCGTGCCGGCGGCCGAAGAATCCTTCGGTCGCCCGGCTCGGCCTGTCCTTTGCGTTCGCTGGCGTCAGGCGGCGACTGCGTCCTTGAGCGCCTTGGCGAGATCGGTCTTCTCCCAGGAGAAGGATCCGTCGCGACCGGCCTTGCGGCCGAAATGGCCGTAGGACGAGGTTTTTGCGTAGATCGGCTTGTTGAGGTCGAGATGACGGCGGATGCCCGACGGCGACAGGTCCATCACCTTGCGCAGCGCCTCCTCGAGCTTCGATTCCTCGACCTTGCCGGTGCCGTGCAGGTCGACATAGACCGAGAGCGGCTGGGCGACGCCGATGGCGTAGGAGAGCTGGATGGTGCAGCGGTCGGCGAGCTTGGCCGCCACCACGTTCTTGGCGAGGTAGCGCGCCGCATAGGCCGCCGAACGGTCGACCTTGGTGGTGTCCTTGCCCGAGAAGGCGCCGCCGCCATGCGGTGCCGCGCCGCCATAGGTGTCGACGATGATCTTGCGGCCGGTGAGGCCGGCATCGCCGTCAGGCCCGCCGATGACGAACTTGCCGGTCGGGTTGATGTACCAGTTGCAGTCCTCGGCGATCTTCAGGTCGCCAAGCGCCTCGCGGATATAGGGCTCGACGACCTTGCGGACCTTCTTGGAGTCCCAGCTGGCATCGAGATGCTGGGTGGAGAGCACGATCTGCGTGACTTCCGCCGCCTTGCCGTCGGCATAGCGCACGGTGACCTGGCTCTTGGCGTCCGGGCCGAGCTTGCCGGCCTCGCCATTGCCTTCATGGCGCGCGGCGGCAAGCAATTCGAGGATCTTGTGGCTGTAATAGATCGGCGCCGGCATCAGGTCGGGCGTCTCGCGGCAGGCGTAACCGAACATGATGCCCTGGTCGCCGGCACCTTCCTCGCCCTGGCGGTCGGCGGCGTTGTCGACGCCCTGGCCGATGTCGGGCGACTGGCCGTGCAGCAGCACGTCGATCTTGGCGGTCTTCCAGTGGAAGCCGGACTGCTCGTAGCCGATCTCTCTGATAGCCTTGCGGGCGACCGACTTGAACTTGGCCGGGTTGACCACGGGGTGGCCGGACGCATCCTTGAGGACGTTGCCCGCCTTGTCCTTCTTCAAAAGCGTGTCTGGGACGCGGACCTCGCCGGCGATGACGACGCGGTTGGTGGTGGCCAGCGTTTCGCAGGCGACGCGAACCTTCCACGGATCCATGCCGGTCTTCTTGGCTTCGCGATAGACCAGATCGACGATTTCGTCGGAGATGCGGTCACAAACCTTGTCGGGATGACCCTCGGAGACGGATTCCGAGGTGAAGAGATAATTCTGCCGCGTCACGGGTGTCCCCTCTTGAAAAAAAATCGGCAGGCTGCCGATTTTTGGCGCGCCACGTGTTAGCGGTGCCGGGCGCCGCTCGTCAAGCGGCGCGACGGATCTGGCATGAATGTAGGCAAGGCCGGCTATACCACCAGCGGCAGGGCGCCGCCGGCGGCATAGGCAAAATCAATCGGCGTCGTCGGCGGAGAGCGCCTTCACCAGATCGATGATGCGGCGGCGCACCTTCACGTCGCCGATCTTGACGAAAGCCCGGTTGAGCTGAAGCCCTTCGGGACTGCCGCAGAATTCGATGGCGAAGGCCATTGAGGAGTCTTCGGCAAATCCCCGATTGCCGCCACCGGTCTCCTCGCCCGGGGCATCCTCGAAAAAGAAGGCGACGGGAACACTCAGGATGGAGGCGATCGCCTGCAGACGGCTAGCGCCAACCCTGTTCGTGCCCTTCTCATACTTCTGGATCTGCTGAAAGGTGATGCCGAGATTTTCACCCAGCTTTTCCTGGCTCATTCCAAGCATATTGCGACGCAGCCGGATGCGACTCCCGACATGAATGTCGATCGGATTCGGCTTCTTCTTGTTCTCTTCTGTCATTTTTTCCTCGCCGAATTTTTCCGGCTTTTTCTATTTTGTTCCGCCCATATGAAGCCGGAGCCACCTGCCCCAACAGAACCCTCCAACCGACTTCGAAAAATTTTAGGCGTTACAGTATGAGTTTCTAATGTGCCGACTGTCAATTCACCCGTAGCCGCTGCCTTACATTCAATGCGAAGGCCATCAGCGCAAACAGCAACATGATCAGCAATCCGTTAAAACGCCGCTGTTCGGGAGACAGGAGGGCGCGCCCAGAAACCGGCACATGCGCGTCGATGGCGCCGCGCGCGTTGACGGCAAGCGCATCGATGATGCGCCCGCGCGAATCGACAATTGCGGAGATGCCGTTGTTGGCCGCGCGCAGCAGCGGCAATCCGTTCTCCACCGCGCGAATCTGCGCTTGCCTGAAATGCTGATACGGGCCTGGGGTGTCACCAAACCAGGCGTCGTTGGTGACGTTCACAATCACGTCAGATGACGCAGCGTCGACGGCGACGAGGTCGGGAAAGATCACCTCGTAGCAGATGAACGGCGCGGCACGCAGGCCGCCCGGCAGACTGATCGGATGCCGCTCGTTGCCGGCGGCGAAATTCATCGGTCCGGCAACGAGCTGGCCTATGCCGAAGCGTTCGAAAAGATCGGCGAAGGGCAGGTATTCGCCGAAGGGCACCAGATGCACCTTGTCGACGGCATCGACGATCTCGCCCTTGTCGTTGATCGCCACCACGGAATTGTAATAGCGGCTGCCGGCACTCGCCGATCCGCCCTCCTCGCGCACGACGCCGGCAATCAGCATCTGGCCGTTGGCCAGCATGTCGCCCAGAGTTGTCAGCGCATCCGGACGCTCGGTGAACAGGAAGGGCACCGATGTTTCCGGCCACAAAATAAGCTGCGGCTTGGCATGGCCTTCTTCCGGCGCTTTCCCCGATATCCCCAGCAAAGTCGCGAAGATGCGGTCGCGCACCGAGGCGTCCCATTTTTCGCTGAGATCGACCGACGGCTGCACAATGCGAACGTCGATCGAGCGGGCCGGCTGGACCGGGGCCGCGAGCCTGGCATAGCCGAAGCCGACATGGCCGGCGACGAGGATGACGAACAGGGCAAGGCCCAGCCTCAGATGCCGGCGCGCCGCAACCAGCGCCGGCAGCGAGAACAGGAAGACCGCAAGCGCGTTCATGCCGATCATGCCAGTCAACGACACGCTCTGCATCAGCAGCGGCACCGGCATAGCCGCATAGCCGACGGCGTTCCAGGGAAAGCCGGTGAAGACGAAATCGCGCAGCCATTCGGCAAGGCCGAAGCCGAAGGCAAGGGCGGCGATGCGGCCGATGTCGCTGCTCCAGAACAGCCGCGCCACCACGGCGGCGAAGCCATAGAAGAAGGCGAGCCCGAAGGGGATGCCGACAACGGCGAAAGGCAAGGCCCAGGCGAAGCTGTCGGCCTCGACCAGCAATGCCTGGCCGATCCACCACAGGCCGGCGAGGAAGTAGCCGAAGCCGAACCACCAGCCGGTGGCGAAAGCCGGCCTCAGGCGCCTGAACCAGCCATCGGAAGCCTCGCCGGTGGCGCCGTCGAGCAGCCAGACCAGAACCGGGAACGAGACGAAGCAGACCGCGAAGAAATCGTAAGGCGCCTGGGCAAGCACCGCCAGCGCTCCGGCGGCAAAGGCCACCAGCGCCCGCCGCCACCCCCACAGCAGAATTATCCGGCCGGCAAAGCGCTGCATCCAGCTTCCCAAGTCGCGCGAATCAGGGAGTTAGAGGTTTAACAGGCCGAGCCGCGCGATCCAAACCCAGATAAGCGCCGCCTGATACACCGTAGCGCTATCTGTGCCAGCCCTCGATCCGCAGGCCGGTCAGTCGCTCGGCCTCGTCCTTCGGCACGACGCGTACGGTTCGGGTGAATGTCCAGACATGGCCTTCGGGGTCGCGGGCGCGATATTGGCGCTCGCCGTAGAAATGATCCGCGGGCTCCTCGACGATCTCCGCGCCTGCCGCGCGCGCTTTTTCGCAATGAGCGTCGATATCCTGCTGCAGACGGACATAGACGGCTTGCGTGTTCTTGCCGCCGACGGAGACGGGACTGGCGATACGCTCATCCCATTCGGAATCGACGATGATATAGCCGTCGCCGAAGCGCATTTCGGCATGCACGAGCCGACCGTCGGGATCGCTCACCAGCATGCTCGGCTCAAAACCAAAGGCCGCCTGCAGAAAGGACAAAGCCGCGCGCGGATCGCGGTAGAAAACGCCTGAGCCCAGGACCGCATGCTGGAATGGATCGTCGGTCGGCATGCCGCTCCACGTTCTTTTTACGCAATTCCGGTCGGAAAACCGCTACGCACTTTTCCTGGAATTGCTCCGGGCGATCAGGCCTGTTCGGTGCGGGCGGCGCGGCGGCGCTGCCGCTCGCCCTTCGGGCTCTGCACGATGCGCACGCGCTTGACGCGGCGCGGGTCGGCGTCGAGCACGTGGAACTCGAAGCCGGGAATGGCCTGCACGACTTCGCCCCTAGCCGGGACCCGGCCGAGCGTGTTGAAGATCATGCCGCCGATCGTGTCGACATATTCGCCATGCTCGCCGGCGGCGAAATCCTCGCCGATCATCTTGGCGACCTCGTCGATCTCGGCCTTGCCGTCGACGACGAAGACGCCGTCGCCGGTCTGCGTGATCATCGGCTGGTCGTCGTCATGCTCGTCCTCGATGTCGCCGACCACCATCTCGACGATGTCTTCCAGCGAGGCGAGGCCGTCGGTGCCGCCATATTCGTCGATGACCAGGGCCATCTGCGTGCGCGTCGTCTGCATGCGGCCCATGAGGTCGGAGGCCAGCATCGAGGGCGGCACGAACAGCACCTGGCGGATCAGATTGAGATCGCCGATGGTGCGCGCGAGATCGACCTGCGCAAGGTCGAGCGCCGTCGTCACCGGCGCCTTCGCCCTGGTGCGGCCCTTCTTGACGCGGGCGACCTTGGTAATGTGGGCGAGCACATCGCGAATATGGACCATGCCGCGCGGATCGTCCAACGTCTCGAAATAGACCGGCATGCGCGAATGGCCGGACTGCTCGAAAAGGCCGAGCAGGTCGCCAAGCGTGGTATTGATCTCGACCGCCTCGATATCGGCGCGCGGCACCATGACGTCCTCGACCCGCACTTCGCGCAGGCGCAGGATGTTGTTGAGCATGGCGCGTTCGCCGGGCGAGAAGGATTCCGCATCGGTCGTCGTTTCGGCAAGCGCGCCGGCGATCTCCTCGCGCAGGCTGGTGCCGTTGCGGTGCCGGAACAGGCCCAGCACACGGTCGAAGAGCGAAGGACCGGCATGCGTCGGCTCCGCGGCCGCGCTGCCGGTGGGAATACTCGGACTCGAGCCCTCTTCCGTCTTTTCGGAAGGCTTGGCAGCACTGCCGGCGTCCGGGCGGGCGGCAGTTTCTGGTGTTTCGTTCATCGCCATCAGGTCAATTGAGCTTTTTTGTTACGCGTAGGGATCGGGAATGGCAAGCCTCGCAAGCGCGGCGCGCTCGATCGCTTCCATCTCCTCCGCCTCGGCGTCGGTCTCGTGATCATGGCCCAGCAAGTGCAGCAGGCCATGGATAACGAGATGGGTGATATGGTTCTCAACCGGCTTGTCTTCCAGGGCGGCCTCGCTCGCCACTGTCTCGGAAGCCAGCACGATGTCGCCCAGCATCGGCGGCAGCTTGCCGCCTTTCGGAAACGGAAAAGCCGGAAAAGACAAGACGTTGGTGGGCTTGTCCTTGCCGCGCCATTCGGCGTTGAGCGTCCGGATGTGAGCATCGTCGGAAAAGACGACGCTGAGCTCGGAGACGCCGGTCGCCGCGGTTTCGGCAAAGGCGGCCGCAACGGCGCGATCGACCAGGCGCGTCAACTCGGCTTCGGCAGGCCAATCGCCGGCCTCGACAAAAATATCGATATCGACCGGCGTCTCGCCGCTGGATGCTGGATTGTCAGCCATATAGCCTTTTGATCAGCTTTCGGCGCCCAGGCCCCGCGCCAGCTTGCCGTCGCGGTCATAGGCCTTGACGATCTCGGCAACCAGCGGGTGGCGCACCACGTCGCCTTCATTGAAGCGGACGGTGACGATGCCAGGCACGCCGTCGAGGATGCGCAGCGCCTCGACCAGCCCCGACTTGGTGTTGGGCGGCAGGTCGATCTGGGTCGGATCGCCGGTGACGATCATGCGCGAGTTCTCGCCGAGACGGGTCAAGAACATCTTCATCTGCATCTGCGTGGTGTTCTGCGCCTCGTCGAGGATCACAGCCGCATGCGCCAGCGTGCGGCCGCGCATGAAGGCGAGCGGCGCGATCTCGATGACCTCGGCCGCGATCGCCCGCTCGACCTTGTCGGCGGGCATCATGTCGTAGAGCGCGTCATAGAGGGGCCGCAGATAGGGGTCCACCTTCTCCTTCATGTCGCCGGGCAGGAAGCCCAGCCGCTCGCCGGCCTCGACCGCGGGGCGCGACAGCACGATGCGCTCGACCATGCCGCGCTCCAAGAGCATCGCCGCATGCGCAACCGCCAAGTAGGTCTTGCCGGTACCTGCCGGGCCGATGCCGAAGACCATTTCGGAGCGCTCCAGCGCCCGCATATAGGCGTCCTGCGTCAGCGAACGGGCATAGATCGTCTTCTTGCGCGTCGATATCTGGGCGGCCGAAACCTTGCCCTTGCGCTCCATGGTCGGCAGCGTCAACTGGTCGTCGGCGGCGATCGCCATGCGCACCGCGCCGTCGACATCCGACTGGCCGATGTCGACACCCTTCTGCAGGATGCCGTAGAGCGTATCCAGCGCGCGGCGCGCCTGTTCGGCGGCCGAAGCCGAGCCCTTGATCGCAAGCTGGTTGCCGCGCGAGCGGATATCCACGCCGAGCTTCTGCTCGAGGCGGGCCAGGTTCTCATCGAACTGGCCGTAGAGGGCGCTGGCAAGCTTGTTGTTGTCGAAGGTCAGTACGATGTGCGCCATGTCGGAAGCCCCGGACGCCTGGTTCTGGGGCGGATTCTTCAGTTCGGCAGCGCTCAACCGTCTCTCCTCATCTGCCGAGGCTTGTGGCTAGGCCAACTCGGCGAACAGGCTGTTGGGGCCTGTCTTCGTGATTCGCACATCAATAATGTCACCGATTCCACCGGCCTTGTCGTCAACAATCACCGGGTTCAGCCATGGCGAGCGGCCAAGAATCTGACCGGGGCGCCGACCTGGCTTCTCGATCAGCGTGCTGACTGTGCGGCCGACCACGCTGGCTATGAAATTCTGCTGCTGATCGTTGATCAGCGCCTGCAGGCGCTGCAGCCGTTCGTCCTTCACGGTTTCGGAAAGATGGCCGTCCATCTCGGCGCCCGGCGTGCCAGGACGTGGGGAATATTTGAAGGTGAAGGCCGAGGCGTAGCCCACTTCGCGCACCAGCTTCAGCGTCGCCTCGAAATCCTCGTCCGCCTCGCCGGGGAAGCCGACGATGAAATCGCCCGACATAGCGATGTCGGGACGGGCGGCGCGGATGCGCTCGATGAGCGCCAGATAGTCGCGTGCCGTGTGCCTGCGGTTCATTACCTTCAAAATCCGGTCGGAGCCCGACTGCACCGGCAAATGCAGATAGGGCATCAAGGCTGGCAGGTCACGATGGGCGGCGATCAATTCGTCGTCCATGTCGCGCGGATGGCTGGTTGTGTAGCGCAGGCGTGCCAGTCCGGGGATTTCCGCAAGCCGGAACAGCAGGCGTCCGAGACCCCATTCCTCGCCGTTTTCGCCAACGCCATGCCAGGCATTGACGTTCTGGCCGAGCAGGGTCACCTCGCGCACGCCGGCCTCGGCCAAGCGCTCGGCCTCGGCGACGATCTGCGCCACCGGGCGCGAGACTTCCGAGCCGCGCGTATAGGGCACCACGCAGAAGGTGCAGAACTTGTCGCAGCCTTCCTGCACGGTGAGGAAAGCGGTGACGCCGCGCCTGGCAAGCTCGGCGCGCTTGGGCTGAGGCAGATGCTCGAACTTGTCCTCGATGGCGTATTCGGTCTCGACGATCTTCTCGCCGCCGCGAACCCGCGCCAGCACGTCGGGCAGCCGGTGATAGGTCTGCGGGCCGATGACCAGATCCACCGCCGGAGCGCGGCGGATGATTTCCGCACCTTCGGCCTGCGCCACGCAGCCGGCGACGCCGATCAGCAATTCACGGCCGGCCTCGGCGCGCTCGGCCTTCATGTCACGGATGCGGCCAAGCTCGGAATAGACCTTCTCAGCCGCCTTCTCGCGGATATGGCAGGTGTTGAGCAGCACCAGATCGGCGTCCTCGACGGCATCGGTAGCGACATAGCCGTCGGCGGCCAGCGCATCGGTCATGCGCTGGGAATCGTAGACGTTCATCTGGCAGCCATAGGTCTTGACGAAGACCTTTTTCGCCGCGTGGTCAGTGCCGGTCGAGCGCTCGGCGGCAGCGCCGATGCCGTGGCTTTCAATCGTGTTCAGTTCCATCGGGCGGCTTCTACCGCCTTTCCGTGACAAAAAACAGACGATTCTGCCGTGTGGCCCGTCGCGCGCCTCGACTTCACCGGCTCTTGGCCGGGTCGGCGAGGATGCCTTGCATCATCTCGCGCACCTTGGCTTCCATCAGCCTCGCCGTTTCCTTGCGGTTCGAACCCTTGGAGAATGGCACCGGCCGGCCGAAATGCACCTCTGCATCGATCGCGCCTTCGGCAAGCAGGGTTTTGAGATGCGGCATCAGATCCTGATCGCCGATCCAGGCGGTGATAGGCCGATGGCGGCGCCCCATCGGCATGCCGTGCAGACGCGTATAGGCGATCGCCACGGGCTGGATAAAGACCTGTTCCGCCGCGCCTTCCGAAATCGCCATCGAGGCCGCGCCGAACAGCGTGCTCTTGAACGGCAGCACCAAGTTGCCGTCGCCGGTCGAGCCTTCGGCGAACAGCACCATGGCGTCGCCTTTCACCATCCTCTTGGCGATCTCGCTGGCCTGGTCGCCGGAGGTGCGCTTGCGCTCGCGCTCGATGAAGACGGTGCGCTGCAGCTTGGATAGCATGCCGATCAGCGGCCAGCCCTCCATGTCGGCCCTGGCGATGAACTTCACATCGACGAAGGAGCCGAGCACCATGATGTCGGTCCAGGAAATGTGGTTGGCCGCCACCAGCAGGGGGCGGTCTTTGGCCAAGCTGCCAGTCACATGCACCCGCATGCCCAGCGCCCGCAGGATCATGCTGTGCCAGATCTTCAGGATGACAGTTTCGGGCCAGAGCCCCGTCTTCATCGACAGGATCTGCAGCGGCACCAGCACCAGGGAACAGACGACGACATAGAAGAGCGCCAGGAAAATCCGCAATTTCTCGATCATTCGCTCCGACCCTAGATCAGGATGACGCCTCGTTGAATCGTCGTCCTGATCTAACTCTCTGTGGAGCATGATCTTTTCCGAACCGGAGGTCAGCGCAGCAAAAACCGGTTCCCACTTTTCGGGATCATGCCGTATCGCGCGGATTGGCTAGCGAAGATCGCGGCGCATGACAAGCGCTCCGGTCGGGCCGTGCTCGGTCGAGCGGTAATAGTTCGGGCGATGACCGACCTGGATGAAGCCTAGCCTGCGGTAGAGCCCGATCGCGGGCGCATTGGTCTCGTCGACCTCGAGGAAGAGCGCTTCGGCGCGCTGCGCATGAAGCTCGCGCAGCACCGCGTCCATCAATTGCCAGCCAAGGCCCTGGCGGCGATGGCTGCGGGCGACGGCCACGGTCAGGATCTCGCCCTCGCCGGCCGCGAGCCGCGCCAGCACGAAGCCGACCGGCGGCTTGGAGCCCTGACCTGTTTCCCGAGCTGCATAGCCGAAGACCGTGTCCTGTTCGAGTAGTGCCGCAAACTCGCCGTCGGTCCAGGGCCGCACGAAATCCTCGCGATGCAGCACCGAGATGGCGGCGCTGTCGGCGACCGTCAGCGGTTCCAGCGCATAATCCCTGCGGCGCGGCTGAAAGAACGGAATGCGCATCAGGGCTCGGTTCCCTTGTCCTGCCTTGGCAGAATGAAACCCGCCTGCGGCTTGGCGTCGGCGCCGCGCAGATAGAGCGGCTTCGGCTTCTCGCCGGGTCGCTTGGCGGCGGCCAGCCTGGCATAGGTGGCAATATCGGCGGTGGCGGCAATCAGACCGGTGTCGAAAGGACGCCCAGCCGCTTGGGCAATATGCGGCGCGGCGGTTCCAACAAGGACAGCGTCGGCGTTGACGGCCATGGTCACTGCCTCGGCCAGCGTGACCACCGATGGTCCGTAAGTTTCAGCTAACGCTTGATCGTAGAGCGCCGCATGGATTTCCTCGCGGCCGGCGTCGAGCGCGGCAAGCACCGCGCGCCCGGGAAAAGCGTTCGCGCCCTCAGCAGCCAGGGCTTCCAGCGTCGTCACGCCGACGGCCGGGATTTTCAGCGCCAACGCCAGGCCGCGCGCGGTCGAAACGCCGACGCGCAGGCCGGTGAAGGAGCCGGGGCCGATCGAGACGGCAACGGCGTCCAGGTCAGGGTAGCCGACGCTGGCAGCTTGCAGGGCGGTCTCGATAACGGCCATCAAATGCTCGGCGTGCCCCTTGCCGAGATCGCGCAGCTCGCGGCCAAGCTCCTTCCCCGCGCCTGCGTCATAAACGCAGGCGGCGCAGAGACTGGCGGCGCAGTCGATGCCAAGCAACTTCATACGGGCAGCTTCATAGGCCGGTTAACGAACTGGATCGAAACACAATTCCCTCTGCCCGGCATGGGCCGCCGCCGCAAGGGCCAGGGCGCAGAAATGTTAAGCGGCTTTGCTTCTAGAGCGCTTCACCGTTTCACGGAAACGGCAGGCCGCCCTATCTCTTTGTTTTGACGCAATTCCGGACGGAAAACCGCTCACACTTTTCCTGGAATTGCGCTGGGCGCGGCGGTCACGCCGTCGCGACAATGCGCAGCATATGGTTGTCCCAGACATAATCCGGCTCGGAACGGGTGGCGCCGGCGCCGCCGACGATCTCGCCGGCGCCGGTAGTCGCCATGAAGCCGGCGCCGTCGGGCGCAAGGCCGCAGACCTCGACCAGCGATCTGGTCGCGACCACGCGGCCACTGGCGGCATCGAGCACTGCCAGCGAATTGCCTTCCGGCGAGGTGACGGCGACAGTACCCATCGCGGCATTGGCGGCGACCGAGCCGATATAATTGCGGAAGCCGGCGAGCACATCTCGCGGCATCTCCACGAGTTCGAGCTCCTTGCCGCGCGCGGCACGGCCAACCAGCGCGGGGCGGTCTGTCGCCGGCCCGCGATGCTGGCAGCCGAACCAGACGGTGCCCGCCTGGTCGCGGTCCATATGGCGGATCGAAAGCTGATGCAGCGCCGGCGGCAATTCGTGCTTTTCGATCAGGTCGCCGGTGATGCGGTCGACCAGCGTGTAGGAGGGCTTCATCGTCGCGATGTTGAGCTCGGCGCGACCATAGTCGGGATGGGTCTCGATGCCGCCATTGGCGATGGCCAAGGTGCGGCCATCGCCGAGCAGGAGCAGTTCGTGCGGCCCCATGCCATAGGTCGGGAACTCGCCGGCGCGGTTGAACCCGGCCTTCGCGTCATAGACGCCGACGACACCTGCCGCGTTGTCGAAGTCGTTTTCTGTCGCATAGAGCAAGGCGCCGTCGGTCGAGAACACGCCATGGCCGAAGAAATGCCGCCCGGCGATGCTGGCAATGGTCAAAGGCTTGTCGCGGCCCGCATGGTCGAAGACGACCGCGAAAGTGCCGGGCTGCCGGGCAAAAACGACCGAGCGTTTCGACACCGGATCGAAAGTGACGTCATGGCCGCGATCCGGCAGATCGAGCGAATGCAGGATTTTTCCCGCCTCGGAGAGCACGGCGGCGCCAAAACTGCCGTCGCGCTTGGCGAAGGCCGTGGCAAATACGGCGTCCGCCGCAAGGGTGTCGGCCCAGGCGCGCGGTGCCATGGCGGCGGCGAAGCCAGCGCCCGCGGCCCGCAGGAAATCGCGGCGGTCGATGAGGGGAGTTCTCACGGGACGATCTCCCTCGGAGCATGACCTTGTCCAAAAAGTCTGCAACTTTTTGGGGTCATGCTCTCAGTCCCCATCCAGCGACGAGAAACCGGCGGTAAGGCCGAACTCGGCGGTCATCCTGGTGCCGATCAAGGTCGACAGGCTCGAGGTGATCAGCGCGAAATGTTCGAACTTGTCGCGCAGCGCGGGGTCGGCGAGGGCCTTGTCGATCGGGCCGGGGATCGATTTCGCTGTTGTGACGCCGTTACCGAGCTGGATGTGGATGGACTCGGCCATCCACTGCGCGTTGGCGGGCAGCGCATCGCCCAGCTTGGAAGCCTGGAACAGCTGGTCGATGCCGGAGAGATTTCCGGCCAGCGAGGCCGCCGTGTTCCGCGAGCGCCAGTAGATCGCCTGCTTTGGCTTGTCGGCGTCCGGCTTAGCGCCAAGGAAGCCCTTGAGCCGCACGTCGCGGATCATGTCCAGCTCGTTGATGAAGACGCCGACCAGTTCCGTCACCGCTTCGTTGCCGTCGCGGTAGAGCGGGTTCTTCGGGCCGGGATTAGCCCAGAGCGACGCGAAGCCGTCGGGCTTTTGCCAGGCATCGCGCACCTCGCCGGCCATGGTTTCGACGTTGCCGGCGACCGCCTCGCCATAGGCGCAACGATAGGGCTCGTCCCTCCCTGCAAGCGTTTCGGCGCCGTCGCCATAGAGCACATATTCGAGCGCGCCGAGGCCCTGCATGGCGACGCTCTTTTGCGCCAGTTGCACCGGATCGGTGGCCGAGGGGTCCTTCGATGCGAGCGTGGCCTGCACTTGTCTCAGGCCGATGCTCTTGCGGTCCGGCCAATAGAGCATACGCTCCAGCCGGTTGTTTTCCTTGATCGGCCCGAAGGCGATGATCTCGGCCACAGACCAGGCCTCCACGGTGCCTGAAAATGCCGCGCGCGCCGCTTCGAGGTCTTGACCGGACGGCGTTTCGCAAAGCTGGTGCATCGCCTTGGTGAGGCCCGCCGCATGCTCGTCGAGGCTGGCATAGGCCGGGCGGACGAAACCGTCGATCGCGCGGCCGATGACGTCGGAAGCCTTGACCGCGGCCGATGCCGGCAGCACGGCGGCGGCCAGAAGCAATGGAAGAGCAAGGGCCAGGCGTTTCGACACCAGAGCGACGCGTTTCAACATCAGAGGGACTCCAGGAATTTGATCAGCGCATCGCGATCGGCCACGGCCGCCCCGGCAAAGCGGTCGCGGGCCTTCTGCCCCTCGCCGCCATGCCACAGTATCGCCTCGGCAAGCGTGCGGGCGCGGCCGTCATGCAGATAAAAGGCATTGCCGTTGACTGTCGCGGTGAGCCCAATACCCCAGAGCGGCGGGGTGCGCCACTCGCTCCCCGTGGCTTCTCCAACCCGTTGTCCGTCCGCAAGGCCCTCGCCCATGTCGTGCAGCAGGAAATCGGAATAGGGCCAGATCAGCTGGAAGGCCTGCGCCTTGTTGGGCGTGCCGCGCATGGTCACGAATTTTGGCGTGTGGCAGGAAATGCAGCCCATGTCGTAGAACTGCTTTTTGCCGGCGAGCACTTGCGGTGTGGCGATGTCGCGCCGAGCCGGCACGGCCAGATTCTGCGAATAGAAGGTGACGAGGTCCATCACCGGCGGCGGGGCTTCGGCCGTGCCCAGCCGCTGTTGCACGCCGTTCGGCATAGCCAGGCAGTCCTTCTCGGCCTCCGTGCAGTCGCCCCAAGGCTTCGGCATTTCAGGGGTCGAGATGCCGATATCGCCGGCAAAAGCATCGGCCGCCTGCTGGCGGATCGAGGCGGTCTGCGCCTTCCAGCCGAAGCGGCCAAGGGTCAACGCACCGCTCAGCTCGTCGCGCACGATGTTCGGCCGCCCCGAAATGCCATCGCCGTCGCGATCGTCCGGATCGGCATGGGCGAGGATATCGGCCGGCGCGATCTGCTCAATCAGGCCGAGCCCGATCATCGGCGGCGTCAGGCGCGGCGACAGCGTGGTTCGCGCATCGAGCGGGCCATAGCCGAGATTTTCAACGGAATAGTTCGGCTTGCGCAGCGCAACGACGGTGCCGTCGCCGAGCGTCACCTTCTCCTCGGAGTACTCGACACGCATGCGGCCTTCGCCCTTGAGGCCCGGAACTGCCAAATCCTGCAATTGCGCGCCATAGACCGGATCAGGAAAATTCAGCACCTTGCGGTCGGCGAGCGCGGCCTTTTCCTCGGCGTTGCTTGCGCCGCGCGCGAGCCTGAGGAACATCGATGTCGATCCGGCATCACCTTGCGGCGGGCGGCCGCGGCCGTCCTTCAAATGGCAGTTCTGGCAAGCGCGCTCGTTGAACAGCGGGCCAAGACCGTCGGAAGCCTGGGTCGACGACGGCGACGACACCCAGTTCTTGCGGAAAAGCGCATTGCCGAGCTTGAAATTGCCCTCGTCCTCGAAAGTGATGTTGGCGGAGGACTGCGAGAAGGCATCGGGGTTGACGTCCTTGCGCGACGTGCCGGCGCCGCCCTGCATCAGCTCGAACGGCTCAGGTCTGGTGAAGTCGGTCGTCGGCCTGGTGACGGCCAGAACCCGCGCCTGGTCCTTCGGCGTCAGGTCGGTGCGGCCCGTCGGCAGGGCGGCCGGCTCGCCGGCCAGCGTGGGTGCGGAAAGCATGATCGCCAGCAAAAGCGACGCCCCCCGACCGCGACCGGTCCGGTATCGCGGGCTCTTCTGAAGCGGCAAGCCGTCGATTGCGGCCCGCCGCGCGCGGCACGAAAACTCTACGGGGCGCCGCATTCCCGCATGTCCTTACTCCGCCTCGTTGGCCGAGTCGGCATTGAGCAGGCCGTACTTCTCCTCGCCGATCGAGGCGAGCAGGTCGAGCTGCGTTTCCAGGAAGTCGATATGGCCTTCCTCGTCGGTCAAAAGGTCCTCGAACAGCTTCATCGAGACGAAATCGCCTTCGTCGTGGCAGATCTCGCGCGAGCGCTTGTAGGCGGTGCGCGCGTCATATTCGCCGGCCAGATCGGATTCGAGCACTTCCTTGACGTTCTGGCCGATGCGCAGCGGCGCGACGGACTGCAGGTTCGGGTGGCCTTCGAGGAAGATGATGCGCGCGATCAACCGGTCGGCGTGATGCATTTCCTCGATCGATTCCGCCCGCTCCTTCTTTGCCAGCTTGGTGTAGCCCCAATCCTCGAGCAGGCGATAATGCACCCAGTACTGGTTGACGGCCCCGAGCTCCAGAAACAGAGCTTCATTAAGCCGCTCGATGATCTGCGGTTCGCCTTTCATGGGCTCTGCTCCCGTATTGGCCGCGCAAGCCTCGCACGCGATCCAGGTGTGAAACGATGTCCGCGCCGCCCACCTGTGAGCGGGCGTGGTAGTTCTCGGTGACCCGAATGATCGTTTCCACCACATTCGGGAAACAGCCGCAACAGCGGCCGCGCTTGCGCATCGCGTGGTAGACCTTCGCGGGCACGATCAACTGCCAGGGATCCTCATCCAGCAGGCCGACGATCGTCTGCTCGATCTCCTTCTCGGTGATGATGTTGCAATGGCATATCAGCATTTCACTTGCTCTGGCTGACGGCGCCGGTCCGACGCCGCTCGGCTGGTGGTCACGTCTAAACCCTACTTGAACACCTTGTCCGGGGCGTCGAGGCTGTCCGAACCCTCGAAGGCGATCTGGTTCAGCTTTAGCGAGCCGACGGCGCGCTCGATCGACTTGGTCTGGTCGATCAGCGCGTCGATCGCCGCCTGCACGGTGGCGTTGCCTTCAGTGTTGCCCTCGGCGATCTGCTGGTCATAGGCCTCGCCGGCCAGCGCGCGCGCCTTGATGGCCTCCATCTTGGCGACGGTGGTGTCGAGCTTGCCCAACAGCTCCTTGTCGATCGCCGGATCGGCGGCCTTCACCATGTCGGACACCGACGGACCCGAAACCACGGAACCGTCGAGCCGCTTGTAGCTGGCATGGTAGGCGTCGCGGATGCCGACGGCGTCATAGAGATGCGAGTTGTAGGTGTTGTCGGAGAAGCAGTCGTGCTCCTCCTCCGGATCGTGCAGCAAAAGGCCAAGCTTCATGCGCTCGCCCGCCAGTTCGCCGTAGGAGAGCGAGCCCATGCCCGTGAAGATGGTGGAGATGCCGGTATTCGCGTCACCGTCCGTGAGGTTCTTGCGCGCGGCGCCGTCTTCCTTCCAGTTGTCGACCATCTCCTGCAGGTCGGACACCAGAAGGTCGCTCGCCGATTTCAGATATTCGGCGCGGCGGTCGCAATTGCCGCCCGTGCAGTTCTTGAGGTCGTAATCCGTATAGGGCCGCTCGCCGGCGCCCGGGCCGGTGCGGTGCAGGTCCTGGCCCCAGAGCAGGAATTCGATCGCGTGATAGCCGGTCGCGACATTGGCCTCGACGCCCCCGGCTTCCTGCAGCGTGCCGGACAGGAATTCCGGCGTCAGCTTCGAGGCGTCGACCTTCTTGCCGTTGATCTCGATTTCCTTGTTGGCGATGACGTTGGCCGTGTAGAGCGCATTCTCGTCCGACTCGGTGCCGTAGCTCTTGGCGACATAATCGATCAGCCCCTCATCCAGCGGCCAGGAATTCACGCGGCCTTCCCAGTCGTCGACGATCTTGTTGCCGAAGCGATAGACCTCGGTCTGCTGGTAAGGGATTCGCGCCGCCTTCCAGGCTTCGCGCGCGGCGTTCAGCGTATCGGCGGAGGGACTGGCGATAAGCGCATCGACAGCCTTGTCCAGCGCCTGCGCCGTGGTCAGCGAATCCTCGTATTTGGCCAGAGCGATGTCGGCATAGGTCTTGATCACCGCCTTGGCGTCGGTCCCGGCTTTCGCCGGCAACACGAACACCGCCGCCGTCAGTGCAGCCGTGGCGCAGATCGCAGCCAGCCTGCCGCCGTTACGTGCCGTCATTATCCTTCTCCAGTTCTTTGGAAATTCAATAGGTGGCGCCCACCCGCGCCGAGGCATGAGCACGCCGGGGAAAATGGTGGCCGCGCCGATGCGCGGTTCGCGATAAAAAGACACCCACTTGCCTCCAATCGAACGGGTTCAAGGCCCAGACATCAAAGGGATGCGCTTTGCGCGCAGCCCTCCATAAAGCGAGGGAGAGGCCGGGAGTCAACTGGGGCGACGGAAAAAATTCAATTGAAACAATAGTTTAGAATTATTCTAAACTACAAATGTCAACTTTTAAGCCAGCAGTGCATCGCTGACTCGATTGACAGACAGCCATTCTGGGTGCGACCCGATCCTCGGCTCTTGCGGCGGCGCCAGACAATCGCCACTTGGCGCAAGGGCCTAGATTTGCAAACAAAAAAGGATTGCGATGACGAACGGGGTTGTGATTGTCGGTGCGGGCCATGCCGGCGTGCAGGCCGCCGCCAGCCTGCGCGAAGAGGGCTATGAAGGGCCCGTCGTCCTGATCGGCGACGAGCGGGAACTGCCTTATCACAAACCGCCGCTGTCCAAGACCTTCATCAAGGATCCCGAAGCCAAGCCGCAGCCGCTGCGCGGCGAGGCCTTTTACTCGGGCAACACCATCGACTACCGGCCGGGCGTGCGCATTGACAGCATCGATGCCCGCGCGGGCCGGTTGAATGTCGCAGGCGGCGGAACGCTCGGCTTCGACCGACTGGTGCTTGCGACCGGCTCGCGGCCGCGCCTGCTCAAGCTCGATGGCGCCGGCCTTGCCGGCGTGGTCTCGCTGCGCTCGCTGGCCGACGCGCGCCTGATCCGCGAGCTCAGCGCGCAAAGCGAGGACGTGGTCATTCTCGGCGGCGGCTTCATCGGGCTGGAGATCGCGGCGACGCTGAGGGCCGCCGGCCGCAACGTCACCGTCGTCGAGGCGGTCGACCGGCTGCTCGGCCGCGCCGTGGCGCCGATCATCGCCGCGCATGTGCGCCAGCGCCTGGAAGCGATCGGCGTGCGCATCCTGACCGGCACCACCGTCGCCCGGCTGGAGGGCGACAACGGCCGCGTCTCGGCAGCGATCACCTCAAGTGGCGAACGTCTGCCGGCGCAGATGGTGATCATCGGCATCGGCGTGGCGCCCAATGTCGAGCTGGCCGAAGCCGCCGGCTTGGCCATCGGCAACGGTATCCGCGTCGACCAGCATATGCAGAGCACGATCCCCGAAATCCTCGCCATCGGCGACGCCGCCGCCTACCGGCACTGGTTCACCGGCGGCGACGTGCGGCTGGAATCGGTGCAGAACGCCACCGACCAGGCGCGGCTCGCCGCGCGCACCATTCTCGGACATGCCGAGCCCTTTACTGCGGTGCCGTGGTTCTGGTCGGATATCGGCGACATGAAGCTGCAGATGGTGGGGCTGACGCAAGGCGGGGACAGCCATGTGGTGCTCGGCGATCTGGCCGAGAACAAGTTCTCGATCTACCACTATGCCGGCGACCGGCTGCTCGGCATCGAATCCGTCAACCGCCCGGCCGACCACATGCTTGGCCGCAAGATGCTCGGCGCCGGCTTCTCGCCGACGCCGCAGACGGTGGCGGGCGGGCCGGATGCGCTGAAGGCGGCGCTTGCGGCTTTCAGCGAAAACGAGCCGGCAAGAGCCGCTGGTTAGGCCGCCCGCGCGTCGCGGATCGAGCTTTCCAGAATATCCAGCGCCTCTGTCATGACGCCGTCCTGGATGGTGATCGGCGACAGGAAACGGATGACGTTTCCGTAAACGCCGCAGGTGAGCAGGATGAGGCCCTTGTCCAGCGCCTTCAGCCGCACCGCATTGGCGAATTCGGCCGACGGCAGGCCCTTCTTCACGTCGTTGAACTCGACGGCGTTCATGAAGCCCGGGCCGCGGATGTCGACGATCTCCGGCACGTCCTCGCGGATCGATTCCAGCCGTTGCTTCAGCCTGGCGCCCAGCGCATTGGCGCGGTCACAGAGCCTTTCCTCCTCGATGACGTCGAGCACGGCGTGGGCGGCGGCGACGCCGATCGGGCTGCCGCCATAGGTGCCGCCGAGACCGCCGGGGCCAGGCGCGTCCATGATCTCGGCGCGGCCGGTGACGGCCGACAGCGGGAAGCCGCCGGCGAGGCTCTTGGCCATGGTGGTGAGATCGGGCGCCACGTCATGATGATCCATGGCGAACATCTTGCCGGTACGGGCAAAGCCGGTCTGCACCTCGTCGGCGACGAGCAGGATGCCATGCTGGTCGCAGATCTTGCGCAGTGCTGCCATGAAATCGCGCGGCGCTTCGTAGAAGCCGCCCTCGCCCTGGACCGGCTCGACGATGATGGCGGCAACGCGGTTCGGATCGACATCGGCCTTGAACAGCTTGTCGAGCGCGGCAAGCGAATCGGCGACCGAAACGCCATGCAGCGCGACCGGGAACGGCGCATGGAAGACATCGGCCGGCATCGCGCCGAAGCCGACCTTGTAGGGCACGACCTTGCCGGTCAGCGCCATGCCCATGAAGGTGCGGCCGTGGAAACCGCCGGAAAAGGCGATGACCGCCTGGCGACCGGTGGCGTTGCGGGCAATCTTGATCGCGTTCTCAACCGCCTCGGCGCCGGTTGTGACGAAGACGGTCTTCTTGTCGAACTTGCCGGGCAGCATGCCGTTCAGCCGCTCGGCGAGATGAACGTAGCTCTCATAGGGCACGACCTGGTGGCAGGTGTGGGTGAAGCGATCGAGCTGTGCCTTGACCGCCTCGATCACCTTCGGGTGGCGATGGCCGGTGTTGACCACGGCGATGCCGGAAGAGAAGTCGATATAGCGGCGGCCCTCGACATCCCAGATTTCCGAATTCTCGGCGCGATCGGCGTAGATCTGCGTCGTCATGCCGACGCCGCGCGAGATCGACTGGTTCTTGCGTTCGGAAATGGCTGAATTCTTCATCTTGTCCCTCATCGGGCCATCCCTCATCGAGATCGGCCCGTTCTCGTTTGATGCCGTTGAAATCCCTTCTGGCCTTATTTCATGTTTTGCTCAAGTCGGCACCATGGCCCAGTCGATTGGGCCTGCGAGAATGCCCTTAACCAGGCTGACGAAACACGCCCCGGAAAGAGTTTCCTTTTCCAGTCGATCGATTAATCTCATTTCATCCGCGACGTGCCGCCGTCAGCAGCGGCCCCCACGGCTTGAGGGAACCATGAGCAGGAAAGCGACATCGTCCGCCTTGCCGTCTTCGCCACACCGCCATCCTTTTCGTTCAAAAACGCTGTTGCTGCTCGTCTGCGCCGGCGCTGCGATATCGATGTCCGGCTGCCAGGAACGGCAGGCGGCGGAAAAGAAATTGCCGGTGGTGGTGACGACCCAAACGGTCGCCCTCGCCGACTACGCGCCGCGAACCTCGCTGACCGGGGTGATCGCAGCCCGCACGCTCAACAATCTGTCGTTCCGCGTCGGCGGCCGGGTCGCCGAGCGTCTGGTCGATGTCGGCCAGCATGTCGACCAGGGAGCTGTGCTTGCCCGCATCGACCCGCAGGAACAGGAGTCGGACCTGCGCTCGGCCCAGGCCGATCTCGACGCCGCGCAGGCGCAACTCACCCAGGCCGAGGCCACCTATCAGCGGCAAAAGACGCTGCTTTCGCAGGGTTTCACGACGAGGCGGGATTTCGACAGCGCGGACCAGGCCCTGAAAGTGGCGCAAGGCAGCGTCGACGCGGCGCTAAGCGCCTTGGCCAATGCCAAGGAAAACCTGTCCTACACCGAACTCAAGGCCGGGGCCCCCGGCGTCATCACGGCACGCCAGGTCGAGGCCGGACAGGTGATGCAGGCGGCGCAGACCGTGTTCACCATTGCCGAGGACGGCGACCGCGACGCTGTCTTCAACGTGCACGAGACGCTGGTTGCCCAGACCCCGCCCTCGCCTGCGGTGACGATCACGCTGCTGTCGGACCCGCAGGTGCGCGCGGTGGGCAAGGTGCGCGAGATTTCGCCGGCGGTCGACACCCAGTCCGGATCGATCCGGGTCAAGGTCGGCATCCCTGACACGCCGGCCGGCATGCCGCTTGGCGCAGCCGTGATCGGCACGGTCAGCGCCAAGCCGGTCAGGGCCATCCTTTTGCCATGGCAGGCGCTGACATCCGCCGCCGGCAAGCCCGCCGTCTGGATCGTCGACCCGTCGAGCAAGGCGGTGACGGAAACGCCGGTCGAGGTGCTCGCCTTCGATTCAGGCATCATCGCCGTCGACAAGGGATTGCAGGAAGGCCAGAGCGTCGTCACCGCCGGCGGACAGTTGCTCAGCCCCGGACAGACGGTCGAGATCGCTGGAGCCAGCCAATGAACCGGTTGCGGCACGTCGCTCCCCTGGTCGTCCTTGCCGCGCTCGCCGCCTGCTCGCGCTCGGAAGAGAAGCCGCCGGAGGTCATCCGGCCGGTGCTTTCGGTGGTGGTCGAGCCGAAGACCGTCGAAGCCTTCGGCTTCGCCGGTTCGGTCGAGCCGCAATACAGTGCCGACCTCGCCTTCCGCCTGCTCGGCCGCGTCGTCTCGCGCGACGTCAAGGTCGGCGACCTCGTCACCAAGGGCACGACGATCGCGGCGCTGGATCCGACGGCGCTGGAGCTTGCCGTCCAGGCCTCGAAGGCCGATCTGTCGAACGCCCAGGCGCAGTTCATCAACGCCGCCGCCAGCGAGGATCGCCAGCGCCAGCTGCTTGCCTCGGCCAACACATCGCAGGCGACATTCGACGCCGCGAAACAGGCGCGGCAAGCAGCGGAAGCCGGCGTCGAGCGCGCTAATGCCGCCTTGGCCAAGTCGCAGGAGCAGCTTGGCTATGCCCGGCTGTTCTCCGATTTCGACGGCGTCGTCACCGCGGTCGGCGCCGAGGTCGGCCAGACCGTTTCGGCCGGGCAGATCGTCGTCACCGTGGCACGCACCGACCCGCGCGAGGCGGTGGTCGACATCCCCGACCAGCTGACCGGCGCTCTCACCGTCGGCATGCCCTTCGAGATCGTCCTGCAATCGCTGCCGACGATCAAGACACAGGCCAAGCTGCGCGAGATCGCGCCGCAGTCGGAAGGCGCCACCCGCACACGGCGCGTGAAGCTGACGCTCATCGATCCGCCGACGGCATTCCGGCTGGGCTCGACGATCACGGCGACGCGCGTGGCCGAGGTCAACCCGACGATCGAACTGCCGATATCGGCGCTGCTCGAAAAAGACGGCTCGGAGAAAGTCTGGATCGTCGATCCGCAATCCTCCAGCGTGAGCACGCGCGAGATCAAGGTCGCGTCGAAGAACGGCGGCAGCTTCACGGTGGCCGGAGGGCTCGAGGCAGGCATGCGCGTCGTCACCGCCGGCGTCCACAGCCTGAGCGAAGGCCAGAAGGTCAAAGTGCCCGAGGGCGGCGTCTGATGAAGGGCTTCAACCTCTCTGACTGGGCGCTCAGTCACCGATCCATGGTCTGGTATTCCATGCTGGTCTTCGTGGTGGCTGGCATCTTCTCCTATCTCGATCTTGGCCGCGAGGAAGATCCCGCCTTCACCATCAAGACCATGATCATCCAGGCCAACTGGCCAGGCGCATCGGTCAAGGAGACGGTGCAGCAGGTGACCGACCGCATCGAGAAGAAGCTCGAGGAGCTCGACAGCCTCGACTACACCAAATCGGTCACCACTGCCGGCCAAACGGTCGTCTTCGTCAACCTGAAGGACACCACCAAGGCGCGCGACGTCGTGCCGAACTGGCTTCAGGTGCGCAACATGGTCAACGACATCAAGGCGCAGCTTCCGCAGGGCGTGCAGGGACCGTTCTTCAACGACCGCTTCGGCGACGTCTACGGCAACATCTATGCCTTCACCGCCGAGGGGCTGACGCCGCGCCAATTGCGCGATTACGTGGAGGATGTCCGCACCAAGATCCTGACCGTGCCGAATGCCGGCAAGGTCGATCTGGTCGGCGCGCAGGACGAGGCCATCTATCTCGAGTTCTCGACGCGCCAGATCGCGGCGCTCGGCCTCAATCAGCAGCAAATCGTGGCCAGCCTGCAGGCGCAGAACGCGATCACGCCGTCCGGCGTCATCCAGTCCGGCCCGGAGCGGATCAGCGTGCGCGTCGGCGGCCAGTTCACCTCCGAGGAAAGCCTGCAGGCCATCAATTTGCGCGTCAACGATCGCTTCTTCCGGCTGAGCGACGTAGCGACGATCCGGCGCGGCTATGTGGACCCGCCGACGGCCCTGTTCCGCTTCAACGGGCAGGACGCGATCGGGCTTGCCATCGGCATGAAGCCCAACGCCAATCTGCTGAAATTCGGCGAGGCGGTGCACGAGGAGATGCAGAAGGTGCTGGCCGACCTGCCGGTTGGCGTCGGCGTGCATCTGGTGGCCGACCAGCCTGTGATCGTCGAGGAGGCGGTCTCAGGCTTCACGCGGGCGCTGTTCGAGGCGGTGGCCATCGTGCTTGCGGTGTCCTTCATCAGCCTCGGCCTGCGCGCCGGCTTCGTCGTCGCGCTGTCGATCCCGCTGGTGCTGGCCATCACCTTCACGGTGATGGCCTATCTCGGCATCTCGCTGCAGCGCATTTCGCTTGGCGCGCTGATCATCGCACTCGGCCTTTTGGTCGACGACGCAATGATCGCGGTCGAGATGATGGTGGCGCGGCTGGAAGTCGGCGACAATCTGCGCAAGGCGGCAACCTACGTCTACACCTCGACCGCCTTTCCGATGCTGACCGGCACGCTGGTGACGGTCGCCGGCTTCATCCCGATCGGCCTCAACTCCAGCGCGGCGGGCGAGTACACCTTCACGCTGTTCGTCGTCATCGCGGTGTCGCTGCTGGTGTCATGGATCGTGGCGGTGCTGTTCGCGCCGCTGCTCGGCGTCACCATCCTGCCGGCGACGATGAAGGAGAAGCATCACGACCAGCCAGGACGCTTCACCTCGCTGTTCCGGCGCGTGCTTGTCTTCTCCGTGCGCCGGCACTGGCTGACGATCATCGTGACGGTGCTTGTGTTCGCCGCCTCGGTCGCCGGCTTCGGCCTCGTGCAGCAGCAGTTCTTCCCGCCCTCCGACCGGCCGGAGCTGATCGTCGACTGGAACCTGCCGCAGAATTCCTCGATCACCGAGACGCGCGACCAGATGGAGCGCTTCGAGCAGCGGGCGCTGGCCGGCAATCCCGACATCGACCACTTCTCCTCCTATATCGGCGAGGGTGCCGTGCGCTTCGTGCTGGCCTATGACGTGCAGCCGGCCAATCCCTATTTCGGCCAGACCGTCATCGTCACCAAGAACATCGAGGCGCGCAACCGGGTGAAGCCGGCGCTGGAGAAGCTGCTGCGCGAGGAATTCGTCGGCACCGACGCGTTCGTCAAATTGCTGGAGCTCGGCCCGCCGGTCGGCAGGCCGGTGCAGTACCGCGTCGGCGGTCCCGATATCCAGGCGGTGCGGGAACTGGCGCAGCAGTTTGCCGGCGTGATCTCGGCCAATCCGAAGCTCGCCGCCCCCACCTTCGACTGGAACGAACCGCAGCGCGTGCTGAGGGTCGACGTGCTGCAGGACAAGGCGCGCCAGCTCGGCATCACCTCTTCCGAAATCGCCAGCGCGCTGAACAGCACGGTGGGCGGCTCGACGATCACGCAGGTGCGCGACGCGATCTATCTCATCGACGTCGTGGCGCGGTCGCGCGAGGCCGAGCGCGGCTCGATCGAGACGCTGCAGAACATGCAACTGCCGACCGGAAACGGCGAGTCGATCCCGCTCGCCGCGGTCGCCAATTTCCGCTACGACCTTGAACAGCCGACGGTCTGGCGGCGCAACCGCACGCCGACGATCACGGTGCGCGCCGGCCTGGTCGGCGACGTGCTGCCGGCGACCGTCGTCAACGAGCTGAAGCCGTCGGTCGATGCCTTCATCGCCAAGCTGCCGCCCGGCTATTCGGTCGAGACGGCGGGTTCGGTCGAGGAAAGCGCCAAGAGCCAGGGCCCGATCGCGGCCGTGGTGCCGTTGATGCTGTTCATCATGGCGACCATCCTGATGGTGCAGTTGCAGAGCTTCCAGCGCCTGTTCCTGGTGGTGGCGGTGGCGCCGCTCGGCCTGATCGGCGTGGTGGCGGCGCTCGTTCCCAGCGGCGCGCCGTTGGGCTTCGTCGCCATACTCGGCGTGCTGGCGCTGATCGGCATCCTGATCCGCAACTCGGTTATCCTGATCGTGCAGATCGAGGACCTCGTCGCCGAAGGCAAGGACCGCTGGGCGGCCGTGATCGAAGCGACCGAGCACCGCATGCGGCCCATCGCGCTGACGGCCGCGGCGGCAAGTCTCGCGCTGATCCCGATCGCGCGCGAAGTGTTCTGGGGGCCGATGGCCTACGCCATGATGGGCGGCATCATCGCCGGCACGGCGATCACGCTGCTGTTCCTGCCGGCACTTTACGTGACGTGGTTCAGGATCAAGGAGCCGAAAGATAGGGAAAGCGTGGCTGTTTCAGAGACCGGAGATCTGGCGCAGGCCACCCCAACCTAAGGCCGTCATTCGTCATCGCGAAGGCCGAGAGGACGCGACTTGGCGCGCTGCCACGGTGATGACCTTGAGCTGCGCCAAGCGTGCCAACCCTTTGGCAAATCGGCCAATTCCAGGATGCTTTTGTCCCGGTCAACCACCTCTTGCAAGCCTACGAGCATCATGTCGCTTTCATTCCGATCCCGCGTGTCGCTGCTGTAGAACTGCCAACTGCCCCCTTCATCATTATCGTCGTCGTCATCGTCATTTTCGTGCACAACGTATGCGATCCAGTCGCCGTGGCTGAATATGTCCTTGGCCGATAAGACCGCGACGTTCGGTGGGTCTTCAAAGTCCCATCGCTCCATGCGAAATCTCCTAAATTGGCCATGCGTCAACAGGACCATATCAAGCTGTCCGCAAGAACCCCTCGCTCGCCCTCAGCAGATTGCGCGTATAATCCTCGCTCACCCGATGGCCGATCAGCTGGCTCGCGGTCAGCGTCTCCACCGCCTCGCCATTCTGCATCACCATCAGCCGCTCGCACATATGGGTGATGATGGCGAGGTCGTGGCTGACCATCAGGAAGGTGAGCTTGCGGCGGCGACGGACCTCTTCCAGAAGGTTCAGCACTTCGGCCTGCACAGAGGCGTCGAGCGCCGAGGTCGGCTCGTCGAGCAGAAGGATCGAGGGTTCGAGGATCAGCGCACGCGCGATGGCGACGCGCTGGCGTTGGCCGCCGGAGAGCTGGTGCGCATAGCGGAAGCGGAAGCCCTTGCCGAGGCCGACCTCGTCCAGCGCGCGCTCGATACGCTTCTCGCCATCGGCAATGCCATGGATCGCGAGGGGCTCCTGCAGCAGGCGGTCGACGGTCTGGCGCGGATGCAGCGAGCCGTAGGGATCCTGGAACACCATCTGCACTTCGCGGTAGAAGGCCTTGTCGCGGGTTTTGCCGAGGGGCTTGCCGTTGACGGTGATGGTGCCCGAGGCGGCAGGCGCAAGGCCGGTGATGGCCCTCAGCAGCGTCGACTTGCCGGAACCGCTTTCGCCGACCAAGCCATAGGATTCGCCTTCCCTCACGTCGAGATCCACGCCCTTCAGCGCGCGAAAACGGTCGAAGACCACTTCCAGCCCTTGGATGGCGATTTTGGCCGTCATGCCGCCCACTCCGGCTTGCGGTCGAGCACCGGCAGCGGATGGCGCTCGAAGCCGATCCTCGGCATGCAGTTGAGCAGACCGCGCGTATAGGGGTGCTGGGCATCACGCAGTTCGGAAGCCTTGATCTGCTCGACAACCTTGCCGGCATACATGACGACGACACGGTCGCAGAAGGACGAGACCAGGCGCAGATCATGCGAGATGAAGATCAGGCCCATGCCGCGCTCGGCGACCAGCTTGTCGAGTATCTTGAGCACGTCGAGCTGCACGGTGACGTCGAGCGCCGAGGTCGGCTCATCGGCGATCATTAGCTCGGGTCCGGTGACCAGCATCATGGCGATCATGGCGCGCTGGCCCATGCCGCCCGAGACCTCATGGGGATAAAGGTCGAAGACGCGGGCCGGGTCGCGGATCTGCACCGCCTGCAGCATGGCCAGAGCCCGTTCGCGCGCCTCGGCCTTGCAGACTTTTTCGTGGGTGCGCAACGTTTCGATGATCTGGCGGCCGATGGTCATGACCGGATCCAGCGAATATTTCGGGTCTTGCAGGATCATCGCGATACGGTTTCCTCGCAGCGACCGGCGCTGGCGAGGCGAGATCGAGAGCAGGTCGATGCCATCGAAGGCGAGCTTCTTCGCCGACACCTCGGCCTGCGGCGGGGTCAGCCCCATGATGGCGCGGCCGGTCTGCGATTTGCCGGAGCCGCTCTCGCCGACAATGCCCAACCGCTCGCGGCCGAGCGAGAAGGAAACGCCCCGCACGGCCTGCACAAGACCTGTGCGGGTCGGGAAGGTGACGCGCAGGTCGTCGACTTCAAGGAGCGTGTCGTTCATTGGTCACCGCTCATTGGTCGCCGCTCCGTGGATCGAGCGCGTCGCGCAGGCCGTCGCCGAGGAGGTTGAAGCCGAGGCTGACGATAAGGATCGCGGCACCTGGGGCCGCGGCCACCCACCACTGGTCGAGGATGAAGCGACGGCCGGACGCGATCATCGCGCCCCATTCGGGCAGCGGCGGCTGCGCCCCGAGACCTAGGAAGCCGAGGCCGGCGGCGGTCAGGATGATGCCCGCCATGTCCAGCGTCACGCGGATGATCAACGAGGAGATGCAGAGCGGCATGATGTGGCGCAGCACGATGCGGACAGGCGAGGCACCCATCAGTTGCACCGCCTTGATGTAATCGGAGTTGCGCACCGTCAGCGTTTCGGCGCGGGCGATGCGCGCATAGGGCGGCCAGGAGGTGATGGCGATCGCCAGCACCGCGTTCTCGATGCCGGGACCGAGCGCGGCCACGAAGGCGAGCGCCAGCACCAGCTTCGGAAAGGCAAGGAAGATGTCGGTGACGCGCATCAGGATAGTGTCGGTCCAGCCGCCGGCGTAACCGGCGACAGTGCCGACCAGCAGCCCGATGGGCGCGGCGATGATGGCGACGAGGATGACCACATAAAGCGTCCAGCGCGCGCCGTAGACGATGCGCGAATAGATGTCGCGGCCAAGGTCGTCGGTCCCGAACCAATGCGCGGCGCTTGGTGCCAGCAGGCGGGCGTTCTTCAGGTCGCCCACGGTCGGCGAATAGGGCGCCAGCACATCGGCGAAAGCCGCGACCACCAACAGCGCAATGATGATGAGCATGCCGACCAGGGCCAGCCGGTTGGCGGAAAAGCGCCGCCAGGACACATAGGCGCGGCCGAGCCTTGCCTGCAGGCGCGAGGCCGGCTGGTCGCTGAGCAGCCATTCGCGCCTGGATTGGATGGTTTCAGCGCTCATCCGATCTTCGTCCTGGGATCGAGCAGCCGGTAGAGCAGATCGGACAGGAGGTTGATGGCGATGAAGACCGAGCCGATGGCGATGGTGCCGCCGAGCACGGCATTCATGTCGGCATTCTGCAGCGAATTGGTGATGTAGAGGCCTATGCCCGGCCAGGAGAAGACGGTCTCGGTCAGCACCGAGCCTTCGAGCAGGTTGGCATAGGAAAGCGCGATCACCGTCACCATCGGCACGGCGGCGTTGCGCAGCGCATGGCCCCAGATGACGCGCGTCTCCGACAGGCCCTTGGCACGCGCCGCGACGATATATTCCTGCGCCAGCTCGTTCAGCATGAAGGAGCGGGTCATGCGGCTGATATAGGCGAGCGACAGATAGCCGAGCAGCGCGGCCGGCAGGACGATATGACGCCAGGCGTCGTGGAAAACGTCCCACTGGCCCTGGATCGCGGCATCGAGCAGATAGAAGCCGGTAATCGGCGTGAAGGTGTACTCGTAGACGACGTCGAGCCGCGCCGGGAAAGCGATCCATTGCAGCTTAGCGTAGAACAGCACCAGGCCGAGCAGTCCCAGCCAGAAGATCGGCACGGAATAGCCGATCAGGCCGACGACGCGGGCGATCTGGTCGATCAGGCTGCCGCGCTTGACGGCGGCCAGCACGCCTAGCGGCACGCCGATGACGGCACCGATGATCGTGCCCAGCGTCGCCAGCTCGATGGTCGCCGGAAAGACGCGGCGGATATCGGACATCACCGGATTGGTGGTCAGCACCGAGGTGCCGAAGTCGCCCCTCAACGCTGCTTTGACATAGAGGTAGAATTGCTCGATCCAGGGCAGATCGAGCCCCATCTCGCGGCGCGTGCGCTCGACGACGGCGGTGGGAGCCCTGTCGCCCAGCACGGCCAGCACCGGATCGATCGGGATGACGCGGCCGATGAAGAAGGTCACCGCGAGCAGGCCGAGATAAGTCGTCACGGCAACGACCAGGAAGCGGCCGAGCGAGGATAGAATGGCGACGGTGCGAGTGCTGCCGCGCCCGGCCGCCGCCTGGTTTTCAGCTACGCTCACGCGGGGCGTCCGAGAACGCTATTCCTTCGAGACCGGGCCGACGAAGTTGGTGTCGAAGCTGGGGCCGAGCTTAAAGCCCTTGAGGTTCTTGCGCAGGCCCGCCACTTCCAGCTGCTGGTGGATGATGACGAAGGGGCTGGTGTCGAGGATCTTCTTCTGCAGATCCTTGTACATATCGGCGCGCTTGCCCGAATCCTTTTCCAGAAGCGCCGCCTCGGTCTGCTTGGTCAGGTCCGGGATGTCCCAGGCGTTGCGCCAGGCCAATGTCTTGATCTTGGCGGCGTCGGAATTGTCCGGATTCGAGGCGAAGGTCTGGGCGTTCGAATTGGGATCGAAATAGTCCTGGCCCCAGTTGCCGATATAGATGTCGTGGTTGCGGGCGCGATATTTGGTAAGCGTCTGCTTACCATCGCCTGGGATGATCTCCAACTGGATGCCGGCCTGGCCGAGCGTCTGCTGGATCGATTCCGCCATCCCGGTGGTCGGCTGGCCGGTGCGAACGTCCATCGTCACCTTGAAACCATCCGCCAGGCCGGCCTTGGCAAGCAATTCCTTGGCCTTGGCGACGTCGAGTTTGAAGGGATTGTCGTCGATGGCGCCAAGGTCGCCCTTGGGCAGGAAGGACTGATGTATCTCGCCGATGCCCTTGAGAATGGTGGTGCTCAGCGCGTCATAGTCGACCAGATATTTGAACGCCTGGCGAACTTCCGGCTTGGCGAGATTCGGGTTCTTCTGGTTGAGGCTGATGTAATAGACCGTGCCCTTCGGCGCGCTTGTGGTGGTGAGGTCGGCGTTCTTGGCGATGGCGTCGAGGTCGTTCGGCTCGAGGTTGCGGGCGACGTCGATATCGCCCGCCTCCAGCGCCAGGCGCTGGGCCGAGCTTTCCTTCATGTTGCGGTAGATGACGCGGGCGAGCTTGGCCTTCTCGCCGTTGTAATTGTCGTTGCGCTCCAGAACGACGGCTTCATTCGCGCGCCATTCGCGCAGCTTGTACTGGCCCGAACCGGCATAGCCGGTCTTCAGCCAGGCGTTGCCGAAGTCGTTGTCCCATTTGTAGTCGGCGCTCGGCGTGACGGCGGCGACATGCTCCTTCACCAGCTTCGAGTCGACGACGGAGGCCACGGTGGCGGACAGGCAGTTGAGCACGAAGCTCGGTGCGTATGCCTTGTCGACGACGAACTGGAAGGTGGTGTCATCGACCGCCTTGGCTTTCTCGGTGACATTGTCGCCGCTGATGCCGAACTGGTTGATGATGAAGGCCGGGCTCTTGTCGAGCTTGATGGCGCGTTCGAAAGAATAGGCGACATCGGCGGCGGTGATTGGATTGCCGGACGCGAACTTCATCCCTGGCTTGAGCTTGAAGGTGTAGGTCAGGCCGTCGTCGGACACCGTCCAGCTATCGGCGAGGTCGGGCCTGACCTTCGAGGTGTCGCTGAGATCGAGACGGACCAGCAGATCATAGGTGTTGCCGGTGACCTCAGCGGTCGACAGCTCGAACGCCTCGCCCGGATCCATCGAGATGATGTCGTCGATGGCGAAGCCCTCGACCAGCGTATCGGCGGGGGTGACGGCGAAGGCAGGTGTCGCGAGCAGCGCGGTCATCGCTACACCTGCAAGCAAGCTACGGACGGCAAACTTTTCCAGCATCATGGTGATCGTTCCCTGTTCTTGTCTGACCCGAGTTCCCGGCTCAGGGCGTATTGTTCTTTGCAAGGCCGGCAACGGCCCTGACCGCTTACCGTCGTGTTTTTTGTCCAGTTGGTCAACTCCCTATTCGTTGCCGTCCGCTCGGCCGCATGGAATTTTTGCCAGACGCATATCGGACCAAATGGGCGGCGATCCGTCGACTCATGCGCCGGCTAATTGCAGCCGCCGATCGAGAAAAATCTGCCCTTGTTCGAGCCCTGGAAGTCGCCGCTATTTCAACTGCGCGACCAGGCCGTCATCTGGAAAGCAGGTGGCGGGCTTGCCGTTCTTGGCCTGCCAGATGCCGATCGAGCGGCGCGTCTTGAAGCCGGGCAGGCCGTCGGCGCTGCCAACGTCGTAGCCCTTGGCTTCCAGCGCCCGCTGCAAGGCGGCTATGTCGGAGCGGTGCAGATCGCCGACCGGCCCCCAACTGCCGGCAAAGCCGGCGTCGCCCTTGGCGATGCGGTCGGCGGCATGGCCGATGAACAGGCCGTAGAGATCGCTGTTGTTGTATTGCTTGATGACATAGAAGTTCGGCGTGACGATGAAGGCAGGTCCGCTGCGCCCGGCCGGCATCAGCAGAAGGCCCTCGGCCTTCAATTCGCCTGCCTGAAACGCCTTGTTGTCGGCGCGCCTGATGCCCATCGCCACCCAGTCGGATATCTTCTTGCCCTGGTCGGGGCCTTCGAGCGCACAGGAAACGTTTGCCGGCACCGTCACCTCGACGCCCCAGCCGCGCCCCCTCACCCAGCCATAGTGGACGAGGTAGTTGGCGATCGAGGCGAGCACGTCGGGCGTCGAATTCCAGATGTCGGGCCGGCCGTCGCCGTCGAAGTCGACGGCGTGCTTCAAGAAAGAGCTCGGCATGAATTGCGGCTGGCCGAGCGCGCCGGCCCAGGACGACTTCATCGCGTTGACCGGCGCCAGCCCGCGCTCGACGATGTCGAGCGCCGCCAGCACCTCGGTGCGGAAGAAGTCTTTCTTGGTCGACATGAACGCCTTGGTGCCCAGCACCTCGAAGGCATCGTAAGGCATCTTGGCCGCGCCGAAGCCGGTCTCGCGGCCCCAGATCGCCAGAACGATCTCGCCCGGAACGCCGTAGCGCTTCTCGATCAGCCGGAGCACTCTTGAATTGGTGCTCTCGCGCGCCCGCCCGCCCGTGGTGACGGCGCGGATGATCTTTTCGGCGAAATAGTTGGCTGGCGGGCCGAACTCGGCCTGATGCTGCTTCTCAGGTGTCGTGGGCTTTTCGCCGGGCAGGACGAGATCTGGCAGCTCGAGGTTCGGCTTCACGCCGAGAAAGGCCTCGTCGAAGGTCTTTTTCGAGATGCCTTTGGATTTGGCTTCGGGCCAGAGATCGGTCTGCAGCCAGGCCTGGAACTGGTCGTCGATGGGGGCGGCGCGAGAGGGGATGGCGAGGAAGAGAGGGAGAAGCGTGAGCAGAAGAAATGCGAAGTTGGAAAAGCCGCGAAGGAATGCCGTCATTTCCATGCTACCCCCAATTCCCTCAGAACGCCGTCCTCGATCGCAGCGCCGCGGCCAGCGTGCCTTCGTCGAGATAATCCAGCTCGCCGCCGACCGGCACGCCATGCGCCAGCCTCGTCACCTTCACATCGAAGCCCGACAACTGATCCGTCAAATAATGCGCAGTTGTCTGCCCCTCGACGGTGGCGTTGACTGCAAGGATGACTTCCTTCACCTCGCCGCCGGCGACCCGGTCAACCAGCGAGCGGATGTTGAGCTGGTCGGGACCGATGCCGTCGAGCGGCGACAGCGTGCCGCCGAGCACATGGTAGCGCGCGTTCATGGCGGCCGCGCGCTCCAGCGCCCAGAGGTCGGAGACATCCTCGACGACGATCAGCGTGCCTGCGTCGCGGCGCGGATCGGTGCAGATCATGCAAGGGTCGGAGGTGTCGACATTGCCGCAGGTCGAGCAGATGCGCACCTTGTCGACCGCCTCGCCCATGGCGGCGGCCAAAGGCTCGAGCAGCTGCTCCTTCTTCTTGATGAGATGAAGCGCGGCGCGCCTGGCCGAGCGCGGCCCAAGCCCCGGCACCTTGGCCAGGAGCTGGATCAGGCGTTCGATTTCCGGACCGGCGATTCTCTTCGACATCGCCTTGATCTAGGATTTTTCCGAGCGGTTTGGAACAGCCGCAACAACACAGGGCCCGCCATGCTGCCATGACGGGCCCTGCGTCGGATGCAATCGGGTTCAGTTGGTTTCCAGCGGCCGGTCCTGGCTGGCGATCATCGCGCCTATGGCGTCGGTGTTCTCAGGCGTCGACTGGAAGCCCATCGCCGCTTCCTGCGTCGCTTTGGGCACCGATGTAATGTAGCGGCCCTTGAGCGTGCCGCCGAAACGCGAGGCGTCCGGCTCGGCCATCGACTCCTGCATCGCCACAACCGTCGGCTTCTGCACGAGGCGGCCGGATTTCTGCGACGGCGCAGCAGCGGCCGTCACATAGGTCTCTTCGGCCGGAACGATTGCCGCCTTGGCCGGAAGCGGCGGTTCGGCAGCGGCCATGACGGCCTGCTTGGCAGGATCAGGCCGCACGATCGTCTTGACCACCGGCTCGGCGGAAGCCACCAGCACGGGCGCGGTTGGGTCGATCTTCTGCTGTTTGCCGGAGGCCATGGCCACCATCGGCTCATCCGGCAGCGGCTGCCAGTTGCGGCCGCGCTTCTCATAGAAGGCGTTGCCGCCGGCCACCATCGTGTAATGCATGTTCTTGTAGGGGAAGCGCAGGCCGGCGGTGTGGAAATACATCGTGTTCTTGAGCTTGGCCTTGCGCTCGCCTCTCAGCACGGCGTCGGCGGCTTCCTCGACATCGGGCAGCGCCCTGGAATTCATCGGCCGCGTCAGCACGCCCGGTGCGAACTGGCCTTTCTCGCCGACGACCTCGCAGATGGTGTTGCCATGCTGCCCCGAGCGCAGACGGTTCATCACCACCGTGCCCACGGCGATCATGCCGTCGCGGCTCGACCGGTTGGACTCGAAGAACATCGCCCTTTGCAGGCATTCCTTGTCCTTCAGCGAGTGGCTGGAGGAACGCGTGAGGAAGCTCGGCGTCAGCGCGTCGGTCAGTCCCGACACCGACATGCCATGGGAGGAAGTGGTCTGGCTGCAGCCGGCCAGGAGCAAGGGGGAAGTGACGATGCCGATAAGCAGCAGCGGCGTCTTCCATCGCGTCGCGATCACCAAAAAAGCCTCATGTCCAAGATGCCAGCCCGCCCCGAGATGTGGCAAGAATGAGACTCTTTCGGGCAAAAAGATGGCTAGATGGTTAGCGACTTCTGGACTTGGGTAAAACTTTATGAAAGCCGCGAAATGAGCCCGTGAGCATTGCCGGCAAAATGGTTAATATTGCCGTCCGGGCTCGATTTCCGTTCATAATCAATTAACTGGCGGAGGCCGCCTCAGAACGGGAATTTCATTCCGGGGGGAATCGGCAGGCCCGCCGTCAACGCCTTGGTCTTCTCCTGCATCACCTGCTCCACCTTACTTTTGGCGTCATTGTGGGCGGCAAGGATGAGGTCCTCGAGGATCTCGGCTTCATCGGCCTTGATCAGCGACGGATCGATCTTCAGCGCCTTCATCTCGAACTTGCCGGTGAGCGTGATGCTGACGAGGCCGCCGCCGGCCTGGCCGGTGGCTTCAAGCGTGGCGATCTCGTCCTGCATGGCCTGGAACTTGGCCTGCATTTCCTTCGCCTTGCCCATCAAGCCGAGAAGATCTTTCATCGGGTGGTCCTCTACGATTGTTTCAGATTTCGTCGTCGTCGGATACGGGCTCGACCGGCACTTCGGCCTCGGCCTCTTCCACGTCCGGCACATCCGGAATGCGCACGTCGATGATCTTGGCGCCGGGGAAGCGAGCGAGGATTGCCGCGACAGTCGGATCCGCCTTGGCGTCGGAGAAGGCATTCTCGCGCTTCGTCGTTTCCATCTCGGCCAGTGTCTGGCCGCCCTCCTCCTTCGAAAGCGACACCAGCCAGTTGCGGGCGGTCCAGGCGCGCAGCTTGGCGGTCAGGTCGTTGAGCAGCATCTTCGGCGCGTCGTCGGTCAGGGTGACGTCGAGGCGGCCAGGCTCGATGCGCACCGGCCGCACGCAGCGTTTCAGCAGCACCTTGAAAGCGATGTCGCGATTGGCGTCGGCGAGCGCGACGATGTCGGCCAGCGATTTCACCGGAACGACAGGCGCTTCGGCGACCGGCGCCGGTTGCGGAACGTAGGCCTCCGGCACAGGCTGCGCCTCGACCAGCCGCATGGTCTGGGCGCCGCCATTTGAACTTGGCATCCGCGCCTGCGCCACGGCACTGGCGCCGCCGCCATTGCCTGGACTTGCCGATGCGCCATTGGCGCGCGGCGCGCCGTTCGGCAGCGGGCCTGCGCCTTCCAGCGATTTCAGCGCCTCGTCCAGCGTCGGCAGATCGGCGGCATGCGCCAGCCTGATCAGCACCATCTCAGCGGCACTGACCGGCCGGTTGGAGGACTGCACCTCGGGAATGCCCTTGAGCAGCATCTGCCAGGTTCGCGACAGCACGCGCACCGAAAGCGTGCCGGCGAATTCGGCGCCGCGCCGGCGCTCGTCCTCGGAAAGCGACGCGTCGTCGGCCGCGGCCGGCACGAAGCGCAGGCGGGTGACGAGGTGGTTGAACTCGGCAAGGTCGGTGAGCACGGCGGCCGGATCGGCGCCGGTGTCGTATTGCGCGCGGAATTCGGCAAGCGCCGCCGCCACGTCGCCCTTCATGACATGCTCGAACAGGTCGATGATGCGGGCGCGATCAGCGAGGCCGAGCATTGCGCGCACCGCATCGGCGCTGACGGTGCCGCTGCCATGGGCGATCGCCTGATCGAGGATGGAGAGCGAATCGCGCGCCGAGCCCTCGGCGGCCCGCGCGATCATGGCGAGCGCCTCATCGTCGACGGAAATGCCTTCCTTGGCGGCAATCGAGAACAGATGGCCGACCAGCGCGCCGGCATCGATGCGCCTCAAATCGAAGCGCTGGCAGCGCGACAGGACCGTGATCGGCACCTTGCGGATCTCGGTGGTGGCGAAGATGAATTTGACGTGCGGCGGCGGCTCTTCCAGCGTCTTCAACAGGCCGTTGAAGGCCTGGGTGGAGAGCATGTGCACTTCGTCGATGATATAGACCTTGTAGCGGGCCGAGACCGGCGCATAGCGAACTCGGTCGATGATGTCCCTGATGTCATCGATGCCGGTGTGGGAGGCGGCGTCCATCTCGATGACGTCGACATGGCGGCCTTCCATGATCGCCTGGCAATGCTCGCCGGGGACCGAAAGGTCGACGGAGGGCTGGTCGACGGTCGCGGTCTTGTAGTTGAGGGCACGCGCGAGGATGCGCGCTGTCGTCGTCTTGCCGACACCGCGCACGCCGGTCAGCATCCAGGCCTGGGCGATGCGGCCGGTGGCAAAGGCATTGGTCAGCGTGCGGACCATCGGCTCCTGGCCGATCAACTCGGAGAAATTCGAGGGACGATATTTGCGCGCCAGGACGCGATAGGCGCCGGCCTTACCGGTCTCCAGGCTTTTCGTCCCCCAATTTCCGGCTTCGCTCATTCGCCGTCAAAAGCTCCCAGGACCGCGACGGAAGGCGGCCGATTCCTGCGCATAGTCTCGCCCGCACGGCTTGGCGCCGTCAATGTCGCGGGAGAAAGGCGAAGAGGTGGGAGGCTGGAACAATGACCCGTTCCGGGCTCGTTAGGGCTGCTTCCTTCCGGACCTGACCCGGTTGGCGAGTGGATCGTCCACCACCAACCTCCCGCGCTCCATATCGGCAATTCAGCGGCGAAATGCAAGGGCAGAGCCGCAGCCTGCGGCCATATGGAGACCGGAAAGTCCTTCAAATCGCCAAGAGCGGTCAATGAATCGCTTGCAGCCACCTTGCCACCGCTCTAGCGTTCGTTGGTTTGAAGAATGCTACAAGAAACAAAGGAAACGCCCATGCTGCCTGGCCTCAAGGCCGGTTTCACGCTGGACGCCCGTCTGGAGGCGGACAGCGAGCAGCTTATGTGGCTTGGCCTCTGCGAACTCAGATTGATGAATGATCGCCGCTGGCCGTGGCTGGTGCTGGTGCCGCAGCGTCCGGGCATCGAGGAACTGCACGAGATGACGCCGCTCGACCAGGCGATGCTGACCTTCGAGACCAATATGGTAGCGCAGGCGCTGAAGCGGGTGACCGGCTGCACCAAGATAAACACCGGCGCTTTGGGCAACATCGTGCGCCAGCTGCATGTCCATGTCGTCGCCCGCTCCGAGGGCGATGCCGGCTGGCCGGGTCCGGTCTGGGGGCACGGCATACGCGAACCCTATCAGCGCTCCGACATCAGGCGGTTTGCCGAAACGATCAAGGCGGCGCTATAAGCTGACCAGTGTCCACCAGCATACCTGAGTTCCCCATGAGCTTCCGCCTGTTTGACGCGCCCTTGCGCGAGCCGAGCCAGTTTGTCGGTTTCGCCGGCAACCGGATCGACCGGCAATCCGAGAACCGTGCCGACGACGCGGTCGAAAAGGCGCTTGCCGACCAGACTACGCGGCTGATGCTGATGCATGCCGGCCGACTTTACCTCAAACTCGATGACGGCAAATTCGACCCCTGGTTCAACGTGGCCGAGAGCGAGGCCTTCGATGTCTCGCTCGACCGTGGCGTGCTGCTCGGCTTCTCCGAGGAAGGCCCGGTGCTGGCCGTGCCGGCGGGCATTGAGCCGGAAAATCTCCCCGAGACGGTCAAGGCGATCGACTATCGTTCCGTCTATATGCAGGGGCTGATCGACGAGGCGGCGGCCGGCGCGCTGGCGCAAGGGGCGGCGCTGCTCGCCTGGCACGCCAGCCACGCCTTCTGCTCGAAATGCGGCAACCGCTCTGAGATGCGCGCCGGCGGCTACAGGCGCCACTGCCCGGCCTGCGGCACCGACCATTTCCCGCGCACCGACCCGGTGGCGATCATGCTGACGGCCACCCACGAGAAATGCCTGCTGGGGCGCGGCCGGCATTTCGCGCCGGGCATGTATTCGGCGCTTGCCGGCTTCATCGAGCCGGGCGAGACGATCGAGGCGGCGGTGCGGCGCGAGACGCTGGAAGAGGCCGGCATTAGGCTCGGCCGCGTCGTCTACCACGCCAGCCAGCCCTGGCCGTTCCCCTATTCGCTGATGATCGGCTGCTTCGGCGAGCCGCTGAATGAGGATATCCAGGCCGATCTCAACGAGTTGGAGGACTGCCGCTGGTTTAACCGCGACGAGGTGCGAACGATGCTGGACAGAACGCATGCCGGCGGCCTGATCACGCCGCCGAAAGGGGCAATCGCCCATCACCTCATCCGCGCCTGGGTCGACAGCGAATAGGAGCGCAAGAATGATCCGTCATACCGTGGTGTTCACCTTGAAGCACGAGCCGCATTCGCTGGAGACGAAGCGCTTCCTCCACGACGCCAAGAAGATCCTGACCGGGATCAAAGGCGTCACGCATTTCGAGCAATTGCGGCAGGTGAGCCCCAAGAACGACTATCAGTTCGGCTTCTCGATGGAGTTCGCCGACCAGGCGGCCTACACGCGCTACAACGAGCATCCCGACCACGTCGCCTTCGTGCGCGATCGCTGGGTGCCGGAGGTCGAGACTTTTTTGGAGATCGACTACGTGCCGCTGGGCGCGGTGATCTAGGTCCGCCTACCCGAAGCAGCAAGTAGAGCTTTCCATCTGACACGCGGTTTTCCGACGAACAACGGGCGTGATACGGATGTTATTGCTCACAAAGGGATGGTGGAGACCGATATGCCTCTAAAGATTTTTTGGTCGCTTTTGTATATCGGTCTTCAGATACCGCAGGCCAACTACATCCTCGCGGACTACACGAAAGACCCTCGGTACGCCATATGCACAAACACAGAGTCTGAAGCTTATTGCAGCTGCGCCATTCGTATATCTAATTTTTTGGAAGATAACGACAAAATTCTCGATATTTTTTTACATGCACGAGACGTAAACCTAACTGTCAAGATGATACAGGACTTAATAAATAATAAATCATACAATTACTATGCTTTTCAAACAAGAAAAGCTAAATCAGAATTTGTGCGAGGGAAATTTGCACTTTTCCTTAGTGAGATACAACGGAACTGTAAGCAGTAAACTCTAATCCGCCACCTTCCACTGCTCGCGCGAGGCGCTTGCCGGATAGACGCCGAGGATGCGCATCTCGCGCGAGAAGAAGCGCAGCTCGTCCAGTGCCAGCTTGACCAGCGGATCGTCCGGATGGCCTTCGATGTCGGCGTAGAACAGCGTCGCGGTGAAGGCGCCGAGCTGATAGCTCTCGAGCTTGGTCATGTTGATGCCGTTGGTGGCAAAGCCGCCCATCGCCTTGTAGAGCGCGGCCGGCACATTGCGGACGCGGAAGATGAAGGTCGTCATCATCTTGGCGTCCGGAGTGGGCCGCTCCACCCATTGCTTGTTCTTGGTCAGCACGACGAAGCGGGTGACGTTGGAATCAGTGTCCTCGACATTCTTCTCGATGATGTCGAGCCCATAGAGCTCGGCGGCCAGAGCCGGCGCCAGCGAGGCCATGGTGCGGTCCTTGATCTCCGATACCATCTTGGCCGAACCCGCCGTGTCACCGGCGATCACAGGCTTCCAGCCGTTCTTGCGAATGTATTTGCGGCACTGTCCCAGCGCGTGGATGTGGCTGTGCACTGTCTTGATCTCTTCGCGCTTCACCCCGGGCAGCACCATCAGTTGGAAGTGGATCGGCAGGAAATACTCGCCGACGATGTGCAGCTTCGATTCCGGCAACAGGTGATGGATGTCGGCGACCCGGCCGGCGATCGTGTTCTCGATCGGAATCATGGCGAGCTCGGCCTTGCCGGTCTCGACCGCATTGAAAGCGTCCTCGAAGGTCGGGCAGGGCAAAGGGTCCATGGTGGGGAACATGTTGCGGCAGGCCGTGTCGGAATTGGCGCCGGGTTCGCCCTGGAAGGAGATTCTGTTGGTCTTTGCGGTCATGCGGATGGTCTCAGCTTGAAAGGATCTGCCTGGCGCGTTCCAGGTCGTGCGGCGTGTCGACGCCAAGCGGCAGCGATTTGACGATCTCGGCGTCGATGCGCATGCCGGCTTCCAGCGCGCGCAATTGCTCCAGCCGCTCGCGGCGCTCCAGCGGCGACGGCTTGAGCGCCACGAAGCGTTCGAGCGCGGCGCGGCGGTAGGCGTAGAGGCCGATGTGATGGTAGAGCGGCCCCTCGCCCCAGGGCGCGGTGGCGCGGGTGAAATAAAGTGCTTTCAGCCGTGTCGCGGACCGCGGCGAGCCGACGATCTTGACCACATTCGGGTTGGTCTTCTCCTCGTCGCGCACGATCTCGACGCCGAGCGTGGCGATGTCGACCGATCTGTCCTCAAAAGGCCGCAGCGACGCGCCGATGATCTCGGGATCGATGGTCGGCAGGTCGCCCTGGACATTGACGATCGTTTCCACCTGCTTTTCAGGGTCGAGGGCCGTCAGCGCCTCGAAGATGCGGTCGGAACCCGATTCGTGATCCATGCGGGTCATGACCGCCTCGAAGCCATGCGCCCGCACGGCCTCCGCGACCGCTTGGGTGTCGGTCGCCACCACGACGCGGCCAAGCCCGGCCTCGGCTGCGCGGCGGGCGACATGGACGATCATCGGTGCGCCCGCGATGTCGGCCAGCGGCTTGCCCGGCAGACGCGTCGAGGCCATGCGGGCGGGGATCAGGATCAAGGTTGACATCGGATTTTGGAGCGGTCGAAAAACAGGGATGGAAAAGTGGCAAAAGGTCTCACTGGAAGCGCCCTTATAGGTGTTGCAACGCCAGAGCAAAAGACCTAGTTTCCGCCCGATTTGACTGGCCTTTCAGGGCAGTTGGCGATACCGACGGACGGAGTGGACGGGACGGTCCGCCGGAAAAGGGAGCAAGGGGCGTATGGATTCCAACGAAGTCAACAAGCTGCTCGGCGGATTTCTGGGAACCTGCTTCATCGTCTTTTCGATAGGCCTCGTCTCTGACGCGCTGTTCGCCTCGCCCGCCCCCGAAAAGCCCGGCTTCGCCATCGAAGCGCAGGAGCCGACCGAAGGCGGCGCGGCCGCGCCGGCCGCGGCCGAAAAGCCAATCGCCGACCTGCTCGCCACCGCCAATGCCGAGGCGGGCGCCGCCATCTTCAAAAAGTGCCAGGCCTGCCATTCCGGCGAAAAGGGCGGTCCGAACAAGGTCGGTCCGGATCTCTGGGACATCGTCGACCGCCCCGTCGCCGAGCATCAGGGCTTTGCCTATTCGTCCGGCATGAAGGATTTCTCCAAGGGCGGCCAGGAGCACTGGACCTACGACAACCTCAATCACTTCATCACCTCGCCGAAGAAGTTCGTGAAGGGCACGGCGATGGGTTTCGCCGGCCTGCCGAAGGAAGAAGACCGCGCCAATGTGATCGCCTATCTGCGCACGCTGTCGGACAATCCGAAGCCGCTGCCGCAGCCGGGCGCCGCCGCCGACGCCTCGGCAAAGCCGGCCGAAGCCGCCAAGCCCGCCGATGGCGCTGCCAAGCCGGCTGAGGGAACCGCCCCGGCCAAGCCCGCGGCGCCTGCTCAATAAACAATTTGTAATCGAGATATCCTCAGAAAAGCCGGGTTCGTCCCGGCTTTTCTGTTAGGAAACCTGCATGGACCGCTACAAAGCCGGCACTTGCGGTTTCCACCGGCGTCAAATGATCTAGATTGCGGGTGGTTGGAACTAGCGACGAGGAGAACGCATGACGGTCGGCCGCTTCGGCACGCTTTTCGCATCGGCGCTGGCGCTCGCCTTCGCCTCGAGCCTGCAGGCCAGCTTCGCCGACGAGTGGCACACGACGTCGTCACTGATCGAACCTTCCAAATACGGCGAGAACTTCCAGCATTACGATTACGTCAATCCGGATGCGCCGAAGGGCGGCACCTACAATGCCGTCGCTATAGGGACCTTCGACAGCTTCAACCCGTATATAGTGCAAGGGTCGCCCGCCGCCGGCTTCGCCGATTTTGGTGGCGGCCTGCTTTACGACACGCTGATGGAACAGGCCACCGACGAAGGCAGCGTCAGCCACCCGCTGATCGCAGACGCCTTTAGGTACCCTGCCGATTTTTCCTCGGCCACCTACCGGCTCGATCCGCGCGCCAAATGGCATGACGGCAAGCCGATCACCGTCGACGACGTGGTCTGGTCATTCCAGGTGCTGAAGGCCAACAGCCCCAGATACAACCGTTATTTCGAGAACGTGGCCGAGGCGGTCGCGATCTCGGATCGCGAGGTCGAGTTCCATTTCAACCAGAAGGGCAATCGGGAGCTGCCCAAGATCCTCGGCGATCTCGTGGTTTTGCCGAAGCATTGGTGGGAAGGCACCGACGCAAGCGGCAAGAAGCGCGACATCACCAGGCCGACGTTGGAGCCGCCGCTGGGCTCCGCCGCCTATAAGATCGCCAGCTTCAAGCCCGGTTCGGAGATCGTCTGGCAGCGGGTGCCTGACTATTGGGGGGCCAAGCTGCCGGTGAAGATCGGCCGCGAGAATTTCGACACGCAGCACTTCACTTACATCCTCGACGACAACGCCGCTTGGCAGGCCTTCACCAAAGGTGGACTTGACGACACTCATCGCGAGATGAGCTCGCGCAGATGGGCAACGTTCTACAACTTCCCGGCCTTCAAGGCTGGGGACGTGATCAAGAAAACCTTCGAGAGCGAGCATGCGCAGCCCATGCAGGGCTTCGTATTCAACCAGCGGCGACCGCTTTTCCAGGACCGCAGGGTGCGTGAGGCGCTGACCCTGCCCTTCGACTTCGAGACGATGAACAGGACGTTATTTTTCGGTTTCAACACCAGAACATCGAGCTATTTCCAGGGCACCGAACTGGCGTCAAGCGGGCTGCCGCAAGGCAAGGAGCTGGATATCCTGGAGAAGTATCGCGATAAGCTGCCCCCCGAACTGTTTACGCAAGAGTTCAAGCTGCCTGTCTACGACTCGCCTCAGGCTGAGCGGAAATACCTCAAACAGGCAGTTGATCTTCTTGCTCAGGCCGGCTGGCAGATAAAAGGCGGCAAGATGGTCAACGCGAAGACCGGCGCGCCGCTTAAGTTCGAGATACTGGGTTCGAACGATACCGACCAGATCATCTCCAGCCCTTACATCGCCAACCTGCGCAAGATTGGGGTTGACGCCACCCTACGCATCATCGACCAGACCCAATATATCAGCCGTATCAATCATTTCGACTTCGACGTGGTGACGACGGTGCTTCAGCAATCTGAATCGCCCGGCAACGAGCAGCGCGAATTCTGGAGTTCTAAGGCAGCACAAACCCCGGGATCGCGTAATCTGATGGGCATCCAGGACCCGGTCGTCGACGCCCTGATCGATCGGATCATTTTCGCCACCGATCGCGCCGACCTTGTCGCCGCCACCCATGCCCTTGACCGGGTGCTTTTGTGGAACTTCTACGTTCTGCCGCAGTACTATCGATCGGCTGTCTGGTATGCCTATTGGAACAAGTTCGGCATGCCGGAAAAGCAGCCGGCGTATCTCGGCGCCGACATCGATTCCTGGTGGATCGACCCCGCGAAGGAAAAGGCGCTGGCCGCCAAATACAAGGGCCTCAATTGATGAGGCGGCAGACAATGCTTCCTCGCCGCGACTTCCTGGCGCTCGGCGCCGCAGCCACTGCCGCAGCGCTGTTGCCGGGCCGGGCCTTCGCCGACACTCCGACCGGCGTCAAGCTGCATGGACTGTCAGCCTTCGGCGACCTGAAATACAAGCCCGACTTTACGCATTTCGACTATGTCAATGTCGATGCGCCGAAGGGCGGCACCTTCAATTTCTCGCCGCCCAATTGGGGCGCCAACCAGAGTCCGCAGACCTTCAACACGCTGAATTCCTTCGTCCCCAAGGGCGATTCCCCGCAGCGCATTGAGATGTGCTTCGATACGCTGATGGCGAGGGCGCTCGACGAGCCTGATGCTGTTTACGGGCTGATCGCCGAAAGCGTGACGATTTCTGAGGACCGCAACAGTTTCACCTTCTCGCTGCGCCCGCAGGCACGGTTCCACGATGGTTCCCCGCTGACTGCGGAAGACGCCGCCTTCACCTTCAAGCTGCTGAAGGACAAGGGGCATCCCGACTACGCGCTGTCGCTGACCCACCTCGACGACGCGGCAGCCGTCGACGCTCACACGCTGCAGCTCAAATTCTCAGGCAAGCAGTCGGCCCGCACCATCCTCAACGTGGTCAGTTTTCCAATCCTTTCGAAGGCCTTCTTCACGGCCAACCCGTTCGATTCCTCCCAGCTCAACCCGCCGCTCGGCTCAAGCGCCTACAAGGTCGGACCCTGGTCAGCGGGCGCCTGGATCGAATATGAGCGTGTGGCCGACTATTGGGGCAACGGCCTGCCGGTCAACCGCGGGCAAAACAATTTCGAGCGTATCCGAATCGAATTCTACCAGGATCGCACGGCCGGCTTCGAGGCCTTCAAGAAAGGTGAAATCCTCTATCGGGAAGAGGCCACCTCGCGCGTCTGGGCCACGGCCTACGACTTTCCGGCCTTCACCAGCGGCAAGGTGATCAAGCATGAGTTCCCGGCCGAGACGACGCCGTCCATGCAGGCCACCGCCGTCAACCAGCGGCGTGAGCAATTCAAGGATCCGCGCGTGCGGCAGGCGATCGCGCTCTGCTTCGATTTCGAATGGACGCGGCGCAACTTTTTCTACGGCTCCTATGAGCGCTCGCAATCCTGCTTCGAAAGATCCGACTTCCGGGCCGCGGGCATGCCGTCGCCGCAGGAGCTGGCGCTGCTGGAGCCGCTGCGCGACCAGCTGCCGCCGGAGACCTTCGGCGAGGCGGTGACGCAACCGCCATCGGATGGGTCCGGACGAGACCGCAAGCAACTGAGCGCTGCGCTGAAATTGCTCGCACAGGCTGGCTGGAGACGCTCAGGCGATTTCGTGCTCAATGACAAGGGCGGCCGGCTCGCGGCTGAATTTCTGGTCGACGACGAGACCTTCGTGCAGGTCTATTCGCCCTGGGTCGCCAACATGAAGGCCATCGGCATCGACGCCTCGATCCGCCTGGTGGATTCGGCGCAGTACCAGCTGAGGCAATCAACATTCGATTTCGACCTGCTCTCGGCCGCCTTCAATTTCAGCGCCACGCCGACCCGCGACGATCTGGAGATCTTCTTCCACTCGCGCAGCGCCGCGGTGTCGGGCTCGCGCAACCTGTCGGGCATTGCAAACCCGGCGATCGATGCGCTGATCGATGCCGTCGGCGCCGCCAAGGACCGTGAAAGCCTGACCACCGCCATGCGCGCACTGGACCGGGCCTTGCGCGCGCGGCGCGATTGGATTCCAAGTTGGTATCTGGCGAATCACCGAAGCGCCTATTGGGACATGTTCGGCTTTCCAGAGCAGAAACCCGATTTCGGCTTTCCGGTCGAGGCGCTGTGGTGGGTCGACAAGGGCAAGGCGGCAAAGATTGGCAAAGCCTGACATGAACCTTTGCGTGAGGCCGGAGGCCTGATGGGCGCCTATATCCTGCGCCGCATTCTTCTCATGATCCCGACGCTGTTCGGCATCATGGCGATCTCCTTCGCGGTCATCCAGTTCGCGCCGGGCGGCCCGGTCGAGCAGGTGATCGCCAAGCTGACCAACCAGGGCGGCAACGATCGCCTGGGCAGCGGCGGCGGCGACGTCGGCGGCGGCAATCTCGACGCTGCCGGCGATGTCGGCTCGAAATATCGCGGCGCGCAGGGGCTCGATCCTGAATTCATCAAGAAGCTGGAAAAGCAGTTCGGCTTCGACAAGCCGCCGCTCGAGCGCTTCGGCATGATGCTGTGGAATTATATCCGCTTCGATTTCGGCGACAGCTATTTCCGCGACATCTCGGTGCTGAACCTGATCCTGGAGAAGATGCCGGTCTCCATCTCCATCGGCCTGTGGATCACGCTTTTGTCCTATTTGATCTCGATCCCGCTCGGCATCCGCAAGGCCGTGAAGGATGGCTCGACCTTCGACGTATGGACCAGCGGCGTCGTCATCGTCGGCTATGCCATTCCCGGCTTCCTGTTCGGCATCCTTTTGATGGTGCTGTTCGCCGGCGGTTCGTTCTGGGACTGGTTTCCATTGCGCGGCATCGTTTCCGACAATTGGGATCAGCTGTCCTGGCCCGCCAAGATCGCCGACTATTTCTGGCATATGACGCTGCCGTTGACGGCGCTGGTGCTGTCGGCCTTCGCCACGACGACGCTGCTGACCAAGAACTCCTTCCTGGAGGAGATCCGCAAGCAATATGTCGTGACGGCGCGCGCCAAGGGCCTGTCGGAGCACAAGGTGCTCTACGGCCACATCTTCCGAAACGCCATGCTGATCGTCATCGCCGGCTTCCCCGGCGCCTTCATCTCGGCCTTCTTCACCGGCTCGCTGCTGATCGAGAACATCTTCTCGCTCGACGGCCTCGGCCTGCTCGGCTTCAAGTCGGTGATCGACCGCGACTATCCGGTGGTGTTCGCCACCCTCTACATCTTCTCGCTGCTTGGCCTGTTCGTCGGCCTGTTGTCCGACCTGATCTACACCTGGGTCGATCCGCGCATCGACTTCGAGCGGAGAGACATCTGATGGCCGAGGCTGCGATCGAAAGCGCGCCCGCCAGGCCTCGCAGGCCATTTCTGTCGCCGCTCAACGAGAGGCGGCTGCAGAATTTCAAGGCCAACCGGCGGGGCTACTGGTCGCTCTGGATCTTCCTGCTCCTGTTCGTGCTATCGCTATTTTCCGAGCTGATCGCCAACGACAAGCCGATTATCGCCTCCTACAAGGGCGAGATCCTGTTTCCGGTCCTGGTCGCCTATCCGGAGGAAAAGTTCGGCGGTTTCTACGCCGTCACCGATTATCGCGATCCGGTCATCCAAGACGAAATCAATGCCAATGGCTGGATGATCTGGCCGCCGGTCCGCTACTCCTATCAGACCGTCAACAACGCCATTCCGGAGCCGGCGCCGGCAAAACCATCCTGGCTTTACGACAAGAACAAGCGCTGCGGCCAATACCCGAAGGGAGAGGCCGACGAGAACTGCGTTGTCGGCAACTGGAACTGGCTGGGCACCGACGACCAGGCCCGCGACGTGCTGGCGCGCGTGCTTTACGGCTTCCGCATCTCGGTTCTATTCGGGCTGATCCTGACGCTCGGATCATCGCTGATCGGCGTCGCGGCCGGCGCGGTGCAAGGCTATTTCGGCGGCTGGACCGACCTTCTCTTCCAGCGTTTCATCGAGATCTGGTCGGCGATCCCGGTGCTCTACCTGCTGCTTATCGTCTCGGCCATCCTGCCGCCCGGCTTCTTCATCCTGCTCGGCCTGATGCTGCTGTTTTCCTGGGTGGCGCTGGTCGGCGTGGTGCGGGCCGAATTCCTGCGCGCCCGTAACTTCGAATATGTCAACGCGGCGCGCGCGCTCGGCGTGCCAAACCTCACCATCATGTTCCGGCACCTGTTGCCCAACGCCATGGTGGCGACGCTGACCTTCCTGCCCTTCCTGCTCAGTGGCTCGATCTCGACGCTGACCTCGCTCGACTATCTCGGCTTCGGCCTGCCGCCAGGCTCGGCCTCGCTCGGCGAATTGCTGAAACAGGCGCAACGCAACCTCAACGCGCCCTGGCTCGGCATTTCCGGCTTCATCGTGATCTCGCTGATGCTGTCGCTGCTGGTCTTCATCGGCGAGGCGACGCGCGACGCCTTCGATCCGCGCAAGACGTTCAAATGAGCGAAGCCCTGCTGTCCGTACAAGATCTGAGCGTCGCCTTCGCGCAGGGCGGCAAGCAGTCCATCGCCGTCGACCATATCTCATTCGACATCGGCAAGGGCGAGACGGTTGCCCTGGTCGGGGAATCCGGCTCGGGCAAATCGGTGTCGGCGCTGTCGGTGCTGAAGCTCCTACCCTATCCCGCCGCCAGCCATCCCTCGGGCAGAATCCTGTTCAGCGGCGCCGACCTGCTCGCCATGAACGAGAAGGCCTTGCGCGGCGTGCGCGGCAACAAGATCACCATGATCTTCCAGGAGCCTATGACCTCGCTCAACCCGCTGCACACGGTCGAGCAGCAGATCGTCGAGGTGCTGCAACTGCATCAAGGCCTGCGCGATGCTCCGGCCAGGGCGCGCACGCTGGAGCTGCTCAACGAGGTCGGCATCCGCGAGCCGGAAAAACGTCTCGACGCCTACCCGCACCAACTCTCCGGCGGCCAGCGCCAGCGCATCATGATCGCCATGGCGCTCGCCAACGAGCCGGAGCTTTTGATCGCCGACGAGCCGACGACGGCGCTCGACGTCACCGTGCAGGCGCAGATCCTCCAACTGCTCGCGGAGTTGAAAAGCCGCAAGGGCATGTCGATGCTGTTCATCACCCATGACCTCGGCATCGTCAGGAAGATCGCCGACCGTGTCTGCGTGATGACCAAGGGCAAGATCGTCGAGACCGGACCGACCAAGGAGATCTTCGCCAACCCGCAACATCCTTACACCAAGCATCTCTTGGCCGCCGAGCCGAAGGGCAAGCCGCCTGCGGCAGACCCGGGCGCCAAGGCCGTCATGACGGGCAAGGACATGAAGGTCTGGTTCCCGATCAAAAGGGGCTTCTTCCGCAAGACCGTCGACCATGTGAAGGCCGTGGACGGTATCGACGTCACGGTGCGCGCCGGCCAGACGCTGGGCGTGGTCGGCGAATCCGGCTCGGGCAAGACGACGCTCGGGCTGGCGCTCGCGCGGATGATCTCCTCTACCGGCACGATCAACTTCAACGGACGCGACATCAACCAGCTTTCCTTCGGCGCCATGCGGCCGCTCAGGCGCGAATTGCAGATCGTCTTCCAGGATCCGTTCGGATCGCTCAGCCCGCGCCTTTCGGTTTCCGAGATCATCGAGGAAGGGCTGAAGATCCACGAGCCCAAGCTCTCGGCCGACCAGCGCGACGACAAGGTGGTCGCCGTGCTGAAGGAGGTCGGCCTCGATCCCGAAACGCGCCATCGCTACCCCCATGAATTTTCCGGCGGTCAGCGCCAGCGCGTCGCCATCGCGCGCGCCATGGTGCTCAATCCGCGCTTCGTCATGCTCGACGAGCCGACCTCGGCGCTCGACATGAGCGTGCAGGCGCAGGTGGTCGATCTTTTGCGGAACCTGCAGGCCAAGCACAATCTTGCCTATCTCTTCATCAGCCACGACCTCAAGGTCGTCCGCGCCCTTGCCAATGACGTCATCGTCATGCGCAATGGCAAGGTCGTCGAAGCGGGACCTTCCGAGCAGATTTTCAGCCACCCGCAGACCGACTACACGCGGGCGCTGATGGCGGCGGCCTTCAAGATCGAGACGGCGCCGACCGGCGTCGTCAGCGAATAGGCTTGGCCGGATTGACATAACAAGGACTGAATCCGCAAATGGAAAAAGGCAAAATCCTGCTTGCCGTCACGGCCTTTCATCCGCAGCGCTGGCATCAGCTGCTGGCGGCCGAGCGCGAGGTGGTGCTGGAGCCGGCAGGCGCCAACGATCCCTCGATCGCCTACGCGGTGGTATGGAAGCATAAGCCGAACCTGCTCTCCGGGCTTCCCAACCTGCGAGCCATCTTCTCGGTCGGCGCCGGGGTCGACCATATCTTCGCCGATCCTGGCCTGCCCGACGTGCCGATCGTCAGGGTCGTCGCCGACAATCTCACCCAATACATGACCGAATATGTCGTGTGGCGGGTACTCGATCACCATCGGCACGGCCTGCTCTACCGGGCGCAGCAGCCGAAGAAGATCTGGCACGAGCCGCCGCAGCGCCCGGCCGGCGACATTTCCGTCGGCATCATGGGCCTCGGCCATCTCGGCCGCGCGGCGGCCTCGGTGCTTTTGTCGCTCGGCTTTGCCGTCAATGGCTGGTCGCGCACCGACCGGCCGATGAAAGGTGTTTCGACCTATGCCGGCGAGGCGGGGCTGATCCCCTTCCTCAACGCCACCGATATTCTCGTCGTGCTGTTGCCGCTGACGCCGCAAACGCAAGGGATCATAAACCACGGCCTGCTGAAGGAACTGCGTCGGCGCAACGGGCTTGGCGGCGCGGTCCTGATCAACGCCGGTCGCGGACGCCTGCAGAAGGACGCCGACATCGTGCGCGCGCTGGATGACGGCACGCTGAAGGAAGCGAGCCTCGACGTGTTCGAGGTCGAACCGCTGCCCAAGACCAGCCCGCTGTGGAGCCATCCGAAAGTCTTTATCACGCCGCATGCGGCGGCGACCTCGGACCCGGCTCATCTGGTGCCGGCCATGCTGCGGCAGATGGATGCGTTCGAGCGCGGCGAGAAGCTCGAAAACCTGGTGGACCGCAAGGCCGGATATTAGTTCAGGGTCAACCCGGCCCGAAAATCGCCGCCTGATCGCCTGCCGCGAACGCTCAGGAAGGCTGCGAGCCGGGCAGCCCGAACGTCTCCTTCTTCTTCGGCTTGCCGCAGTCGCGGCGCTCGATCGAGCGGTTCATGGCGTCGATCTCGCCGCTCGCCTTGTTGCTGGCGCGCTGCGCCTTGGAGCGCATGTCCGGCGTGAACGGGCCGAAGCCCATCGCCGGATTGGAGAAGCTCGGCTTGGCCGTGATCGGCAGACTGTTCTGCTGCGCCAGCTGATTGCGCTGTGCCAGCAATTGATCGCAAGGCACATCGTCATATTGCAGTGAGGATTGGACGTCCTCGTCCTGGCGCTCGGCCATCGACGTGCCGCCGACACAGCCGGCGACCGTCAGGCAGGACGCCAACACAACCATGGTCCAGCGCATGGATTTCTCCTCGTGATGTCTGCCCCGCGCTACCCCGACCATGCCATTCAGGCTTTTTCGCAGCAAGGCCGGGCTCATGCGGGTGCCGGATTGCTCATCCGGCAGATGTGGCAGGGAAGCCGGCCACGATGGCCAGACCCTCGACCGGATCGCGCCGGTCGTGCCGGATAACCATGCTTTCCAGAGAGAGGACCGCAAGCCCGTTGGCGGAGAGCACGCGCTGCGCATACGCCTCGGAATGGGCGTAGCGCCGCGAGGGCAAAAGGGCGAAATCACTGCCGCTGGCAAGCGTCTCGAGCGAAAAGGCGAACAGGCCATCCTCGGCAAGCGTGCCGGCCACCGCGCCGACGATCCGTTCGAGGGCGCCCAGATAGATGAATACATCGGCCGCGACCACAAGGTCGGCCCCCGCTCCGGGATGAGAAAAACGCTGAAGGTCGGCCTTGGCCAGCAGGTCATAGATGCCCTTGGCTTTCGCTTTCCTCAGCATGGCGGCCGAGATGTCGTAGCCCTCCAGCCGGTCGACGAACGGGCGCAGCCTTTCGCCCATCAGGCCGGTGCCGCAGCCGAGGTCGATGGCCAGCCGGAACCGGCCGGGCCTTGCCTTGCGAATGGCCTTGCCGAGGAAGTCCGGCAGCCGATAGCCGAGCTTCCCGACAAGCGAGTCCTCGAAACTGTCGGCGTAGTGATCGAACAAGGTCTCGACAAAGGCGCTGGGAGGCGCCGGCGCCGCGGACGCCTTGCCGATCAGTTGCAGCTTGAGGGCGGCGCCAAGGCGATCCACGGGGTCCAGCTTCAGCGCCGTGGCCCAGGCCTGCGCGGCCTGATCGAGCCGGCCAGCCGCCTCCTGCATCTCGCCGAGGCGAAACCAGCCGGCGGCCCATCGCGGCGCCAGTTCCAGCGCGGCGAGCAGGAGCTCCGCCGCTTGCGCCGGCTCGCCCGAAGCGAGCAGCATCTCGGCGAAATCGGCGCGACGGTCGGCAGTCAAATCGCCCGACGAGGCCTGGAGCGGTTTCATTCGTGAAGAATCCCACCGGGGGTGCGGAGCCGGCGGCTGGCTTTAAGATGAGTCAGCAGTCTCCTGCAACGGGCTTCCCACGCTGAATTTAGCCACTATCTTGGAGCCATGCGCCCCAGCGACCTGCTCAAACCCCGGCCGGAAGGCCTCTATTGCCCGCCCGGCGATTTCTTCATCGATCCGGTGCGGCCCGTCGAGCGGGCGCTGATCACGCATGGCCATTCGGACCATGCGCGCTCCGGCCACCGCTCGGTGCTCGCCACCCAAGAGACGCTCGACATCATGGGGCTGCGCTATGGCGAGGATTTCGCCGGAACGACGCAGGCGGCAGTGCCTGGCGAAACACTCGACATAAACGGCGTCGCCGTCACCTTCCACCCGGCCGGGCATGTGCTGGGCTCGGCCCAGATCTGCGTCGAGCATGGGGGCATGCGCATCGTCGCTTCCGGCGACTACAAGCGGCAGAAGGACGCCACCTGCCTGCCGTTCGAGCCGATCCGGTGCGATGTCTTCATCACCGAGGCGACCTTCGGCCTGCCGGTGTTCCGGCATCCGCCGGACCATGAGGAGATCGCGCGCGTGCTGAAATCGGCGGAGCAGTTTCCCGAGCGCTCGCACCTGATCGGCGCCTACGCGCTCGGCAAGGCGCAGCGTGTGATGCGGCTGTTGCGCGACGCCGGCTACGACAAGCCGATCTATATCCACGGCGCGCTGGCCAGGCTCAGCGAATTTTATCAGAGCCAGGGGATCGATCTCGGCCAGCTCGAGCCGGCGACGGTCGAAAGCGGCGCCAAGGCCGATTTCGCCGGCGCGATCGTCGTCGGCCCGCCCTCGGCCTTCGCCGATCGCTGGGCGCGGCGTTTCCCGGACCCGATCTCCTGTTTCGCCTCGGGCTGGATGCGCATCCGCCAGCGGGCAAAGCAGGGCGGCGTCGAGCTGCCGCTGATCATTTCCGATCACGCCGACTGGGACGAGCTGATCATCACCATCAAGGAAACGGGTGCTGCGGAAATCTGGGTCACGCATGGCCGCGAGGAAGCGCTGGTGCGCTGGTGCGAGCTGGAGGGCATCGCGGCAAGGCCGTTGCATCTCGTCGGGTATGAGGACGAGGGCGATTGATGATGCAGGGTTCGCCAATCGTCACCGCCGCGCTCTACGGCCCCCCTCTCTGCCCTGCCGGGCATCTCCCCCTCAAGGGGGGAGATTGGCAGTTTCGGCGCCGGCGCATCTCCCGCGACAGTGGAGATTGGCGAAAGCCGTGGCGACATCTGATCTCCTCTCTTGAGGGGGAGATGGCCGGCAGGCCAGAGAGGAGGGCCTCGCGCCGGCTTTTGCCCCTGGCGTGGCGCGCATGAACCGCTTCGCCGAGCTCCTCGACCGTCTGGTGCTGACGCCGTCGCGCAACGGCAAGTTGACGTTGCTCAGAGACTATTTCCACAGCGTCGAGGACCCCGATCGCGGGCTGGCGCTGGCGGCGATCACGGGCGATCTCAACATCGCGGCGGTGAAGCCGGCGATGCTGCGCGCTCTGGTGGTGGAGCGCATGGATCCGGTGCTGTTCGGCTATTCCTACGACTACGTCGGCGACCTCGCCGAGACCGTGTCGCTGGTCTGGCCGCAGCCGCAAGGCCACATCCCCAACAATATGCCGACGCTTGCCGAGGTGGTCGGCAGGCTGCAGGCGGCAAGCCGCTCGGACGGCCCCAAGGTGCTGGCGCGGCTGCTCGACGACGCCAACATCTCGGCGCGCTTCGCCATCATCAAGCTGGTGACCGGGGGCCTGCGCATCGGTGTGTCGGCGCGGCTCGCCAAACAGGCTCTGGCCGATCTTGGCAAGGTCGATGTCAGCGGGATCGAGGAGCTCTGGCACGGGCTGACGCCGCCTTACACCGAGCTGTTCGCCTGGCTGGAAGGCCGGGCGGAAAAGCCGAGGAGCGCGGCACTTGCGCTGTTCCGGCCGGTGATGCTCTCCAACGCCGTCGACGATGGCGACCTCGAAAAGCTCGACCACAGCGCTTATGCGGCGGAGTGGAAGTGGGACGGCATCCGCGTGCAGGCGGTATGCGAGGGGGGCGTGCGCCGGCTCTATTCGCGCACCGGCGACGATGTGTCCGGCGCCTTCCCGGACCTTGCCGCCGCGATGACTTTCGAAGCGGCGCTCGACGGCGAGCTTTTGGTCGGCGATCCGCGCGAGGCGACCGGAACCTTCTCCGACCTGCAGCAGCGGCTCAACCGCAAGAGCGTCTCGCCAAAGATCCAGCAGCGCTATCCGGCCTTCATGCGCTGCTACGACGCGCTGCAGATCGACGGCGAGGATCTGCGCGCACTTGCCTTCACGGAGCGCCGCAGGCGTCTCGAAGCATTCGTGCAAACCCTCGATCCCAGCCGCTTCGATCTCTCGCCGCTGGTCGAGTTCCCCGATTGGGAGGCGCTGGAACGGCTGCGCCAGGCGCCGCCGCATCCGATCATCGAAGGGGTGATGCTGAAGCGCTGGGATTCGCCCTACCTTGCCGGCCGGCCGAGGGGCCCGTGGTTCAAATGGAAGCGCGATCCGCACACGATCGACGCGGTGCTGATGTATGCGCAGCGTGGCCACGGCAAGCGTTCAAGCTTCTATTCAGACTACACGTTCGGTGTGTGGTCCGGCCCCGAGGGTTCGGAAGAGCTGGTGCCGGTCGGCAAGGCCTATTTCGGCTTCACCGACGAGGAGCTGAAAGAGATCGACAAATATGTGCGCGACAACACGATCGAGCGTTTCGGACCGGTGCGCTCGGTGCGCGCCGACCGCAGGAACGGCCTGGTGCTGGAGGTGGCGTTCGAAGGCCTTAACCGCTCGACCCGGCATAAATCGGGTGTCGCGATGCGCTTTCCCCGCATCTCGCGGCTGCGCTGGGACAAGCCGGCGGCCGAGGCCGACCGCATCGAGACGCTGCAAGCGCTGCTGGACTGACAGTTGGCAGAATTCGACGTCGGCGCTGTCACCCCGCTGAGCCTGCGTCGATAACTACACAGACGCGATCACTGCGCGATCGAAACGCGTATCTCGTAGATATCGACCGATTTGCCCTTCTGGTCGATGTCGGAGTTGATGGCGATGGTGCCGGCGGCGCCCGGATGCTTGTCCGGGAACTGCACGTCGAACAGATATTCGTTGCGTTCATGGCCGACGGCGTAGCGCTTGCGGCCGCAATCGCCGAGATCGCCGAAATTGCAGTCGACCGATATCTGCGTCTCCTTGCCCTCTTCCGAACGGGCGACGACGTCGAACATGGCGTGCTTGCCGACAAGCTTCTCCAGCACGCCCTGGCCGACATCGAAGGCAATGGCCGAACCGGAAGCGCCGGAGCGGATGCGCAGGAACTGGCCGGTGTCGTCCTTCATCACCTCGGCGCCGGCGTCGGACGGCGTGCTGACATGGGTCGGGTCGGCGGGCGAGAAGACGTTGATCCAGTTCTTCGACTGGTCCGCCTCGCCCGGCTTCTGCGGCGAGCCGGTGTCCCCCGGCTGCGAGGAGTCCTCGCTGTCAAGGGTCGGCGTCGGTTCCGGCGGGCCGGTGTCGAGCTCGGCCGCCGTCTTGAAGACGCCGGTCTGCTTGGCGAAGTAGAGACCGATGCCGGCGGCGGCGAGCAATGTCGCGACGACGAAGATCGCGGTCAGCGGCAGGCGCCGGCCCCTTACCCGCCGCTCGTCACGATCGGGCGCGACCTCGGCGCCGTTGCCGACGGGGGCACCCGGCGAATCGTCGAGCGACGGCGCATCGGGCAGCGCCGTCTCGTCCGGCATGATGTCGGGCACACGCGGCAGCACGCGCGAACGCGGCTGGTCCGAGGCATCTGGCTGCACCGGCCCGTCGACGGTGATCGAGGGCGATCGTGCTGATTGCGACGGCGGCAGCGGCGCGTCGATCGAAGGCGCGGCCGAAACGGCCGGCGCATCGACGCGGGGCGCCGGCGCGCCATTGCCGGCCGGCACGACATTTTCCGGCGGCAACGTCACATCGGGGACGGCCGGCAGGAACTCTGATTCGATTTCGGTGATCTTGGCTTGCACCGCCTTGCGGCGGCCGATGGCGGCCTCGACCGTGATGTTCGGATTGGCCTGCAGGACGCGGTCCAGCGCGGCAAATGCCGATCGATAGACCTTCTCTCGGAACGCCCGGTCCTCGGCATTGCCTTTCTCGAAGGCATTGCGGATAGCTTTCTCGATGGGGTCCAAGCGAGCTCCCTCTGCGCGTTCGCTCACAGTTCCCTGATCGTTAGCCGCAGGCGGCCAATCGATCAACGGGCGAGCGGCTGCCTTGCCGGCGTATCCAAGCATTTCGGCGTTTTTTGCTGGAGAATCAACATTTTTCGTCGCGAACACTCCGGACGATGCGGCCGTGGAGCAGCCGGCTTGGACGGCACCGCGCGCCATGGCCGCGCCCGTGGCGCGGTAACCGTAGATGGGAATTGCCGGCAAAGAGGCCGGAATTCGCCGCTCCCCATCTTGAATTAGCGAGCGGTTGAGTCTATCACGCAGCCCATTCTGGAAGCCTGACGCTTCCCGGGCCGCTTTAGCTCAGTTGGTAGAGCACATCATTCGTAATGATGGGGTCGCGTGTTCGAGTCACGCAAGCGGCACCAAAATTCAAGCACTTAGCCGATCGCCTCGCACGATCTACGTGCTTCTACAGACCGGCTTACGCTCAGGGGAAGATCGATCCCGAACCACAGAAACCTCCTGATGTTTCGCTTCAACTTAACGCCGATTGCCGACAGCGCGCAGAAGTGCAAGGGCAACCCTAAACCCTCGACCGCTTTCCTCTGCCAATCCGGGTGGTGGTGACCGTAGTTCTCTTCCAGCATCTGCAGCGACGATGGACGCCGCTTTCAAGAGCGGGTCGCCGCGATGGCGAATATGCGAATGTTATCCATTGCAGTGCGGTAATTTCTGGTGGGCCCGGAGGGACTCGAACCCCCAACCAAGCGGTTATGAGCCGCCGGCTCTAACCATTGAGCTACAGGCCCCACGCGGGCTGGCTTAGTGTTTTTCGCTCTTCCGCACAAGCCTCTCCGAATGCGCCGGTTCGATCGCCAGGGGTCAGGCCCTGAGGTGGCGCGGTTTGCGCCTGCGGACAAAGTGAATTTTCGACGCTCCGCGAATAAATCACATGCTGTCGTCTGTGCTGACGAAGGTCATGCCTGCCGGTTCTAATTCGTGCGCGAGCGTGTGAAGGAGCGTCAGAACCCTGCGAACGCCATCGCGATGAATGTGCACCGACGGCCGTTTGATGCCGCCTTCGACAGGGGCGCGTCGCGGCTCTTGCTCAAATGAAATGACCGGGGGGTGTGGCGACGACCCAATCTCTCGAACTTTGATCTAGTCGCTGATGCTGCTGGACCTTGGCCTGCGGCGATCCGCTTTGCTTTCCGAGTAGCTTCAGCCTGCGGAGGAAGAGTTCGCCTCCATCCGGGAGAAACGTGATCCAGCGCGGGTTGCCGGCTCTCCAGAGCGGCGTCTTTGTTGCTTTTTGACCTGACTCGATCCGCGCCCGATGCCCGCGACCTGGGACAGGTATCTGCTGGCGCCCGCAGATTTTTGCCAAGCCCATCCTGACAGATCACCGGCACAGGGCAATCTGCCCCAACGGAATAAGGGGCTATATCTTTGGTCCTTTGGGACCAATGCGTCCGGCAGGATGGACCTCGGTCGATTGTGGACCGGCGGGCAAATCAGACAGTCTCGCCATCGCGCCGGCTGATAACCCCAAGCCCCCCGCCCATCGGTTGGCGCATGCCCGGCTCGCGGACCTCAAAATCCTAACCACAAAAGCGAGCCGGGCTTCATCCGCGTGCCCCCGCCGAGACGCAAATTGCCGGAAATGCAATGAGGAGTTGGACTGTCTATCACGTCGATTTCGCAGCAGGCGGCAACAGCCCGCTTCTCACCGAGATCGGAAGCGTTGAAGCAGAGAACCTCCTGGCAGCGGTTATGAAGGCACAGGCATTGTGGCCCGATGAAAGGTCCATGACCGTCCGCCCGGCCGGACAAGACAGCCAGTCGGCGCAGCCGCCGGGTCCTCAGCAAGACAGCGATTGAAGACACGTAGCGATCAGGTCTCGCTTCGCCTGCGAAGCCCCGACACGATCCGGCCACATATGGAGCGCTGCCCGGCGCGCCAGGCAAGCGGCATCGACACCTTCCCAATCCTGTACCACGTCATCGGCGCATCTCGACCATTGTCGGGAGTAGCTGTTGGTGGGAAACTCGGCCGGTCAGCGTGGGAGGTCAAAATGCCAAATAGTTTCAAGACCGGAGACGTCGTCAGGCTGAAATCCGGAGGGCCGGAAATGACCGTCAGCGACGGTGCTGCTTCCGGCACGTATCTGTGCCACTGGTTCAACCGCGAAGGCGACGTCTGGACGCCGCAACATGCCGGCTTCAAGCCGGACCAGCTGGTGGTGCTTGACAACCAGAGATAGTCGCCGCTTCCGTTCGGGCGTATTCCGGTCCGGCGCAGCCGGATCGGATGGATTGGTGTCCGGCCGAGAGGACCGACGGATTTTGCTCGTCGCCGCGTTCAACGGCTGTAGCGTGGCCGCCAATGGCCGCGCCAACCGGAGACGAGAGCATGGTCCGCCTATTCGCCTTTGCCCTTGGCCTGCAGACCGCTGTCGCGGTCGCCCAGACGACGACGTCTGCGCCCGCCCAGACGACGCCGGACACTGCGGCTGCCGCCCAGCCTGACCAAACCAAGTCCGGCCTGACGCTGGAAAAGTTCGAGGCGCGCCGGGAAAAGGCGTTCATGCGGGTCGACACCGACAATGACGGCAAGGTCAGCCTCGCCGAATGGACCGCTTTCCAGACCGCGCGCAAGGCCAAGGGCGATCCGGCCAAACCCTTCGCGCGCATGGACACCAACAAGGACGGCTTCGTCGACAAGGGTGAACTCGACGCCTTCCTGGCCAAGCGCTTCGCCAAGCTGGACAAGAACGGCGACGGGGTGCTCGGCGCCGACGAGCGGCCGAGCCACAAATCCGCTCCCAAGCAGGAGCAATGACCAAGAGGTTATGCCGCGCAATGACACATGCGAGCGCCCCTGTTGATGGGCGCCGATCCGGACGAGGAACTGGTACGCCGCATCGGCGCCGGCGACCCCGCCGCAATGCAGGCGATGGTGGCGCGCAAGCTGCCGCGCATCCTGGCTCTGGCGGCGCGGATGCTCGGCGATCCTGCGGAGGCCGAGGATGTCGCGCAGGAGACTTTCGTGCGCATCTGGCGCCACGCCTCAGGCTGGCGCCAGGGGCACGCGCGATTCGACACCTGGATCCATCGCGTCGCGCTCAACCTCTGCTACGACCGGCTGCGGCGCCGGCGCGAATGGGTAACGGACGAGCTGCCGGAGCTGGCCGATGACGCACCGCTTCCCGATGCCATGCCGGGCGACGAAGAGCGCAGGGTCAACCAGGCGCTGCAGCGCCTCGCGCCACGCCAGCGCGAGGCGATCGTGCTGGTCTATTATCAGGAGCTGTCCAACATCGAGGCCGCCGGCGCCATGCAGGTCAGCGTCGATGCGCTGGAAAGCCTGCTCGCGCGGGGTCGCCGCGCCCTGCAGGCGATGCTTATCGGAGATGATGGCGATGACTGAGACAGCAAGGGAGTTGCCGGCTGCGCGGATGAGGGCGTGGGGGGCCACGTCAAAACGGTGGAAGGGGGAACGATATGTCTGAGAGGTCTAGAGAAGGGCCTATGGATGCCGGACGCTTCGCCGCGCTGGCGGATGCCTATGGCAGCGCGTTGCACCGCTGGCCGCCGGCCGAGCAGGCCGCCGCGACACTGTTTGCCGAAACCGAGCAAGGCCGCGCCATCCTGGCGCGCGCCGGCAGGCTCGACGTCATGCTCGACCGGCATCGGGTCGAAACACCCAGCCCGGCGCTGCATCGCGCCATCGTCGCCCGGGCAACGACCAAGGTCAGGCAGGAGCGGCGCCGGCGGTTCTGGTGGCTGGGCTTCGGGCTTGCGGGCGTCGGGCTCGCTGGCGCCGTGGCAGGGCTGGCGCTGGTGACCGTCGTCAGCCCGGATATCCAGTCCGACCATTATGTGATGGACACCAACGCGACGTCGTTCGGCGACGCCGGACCCGATGCCGACCAGGCGGAGGAGGATCTATGAACCCCCGTCTTGTCGCGGCATCCCTGGTGCTCAACGTCTTTCTGATCGGCGCGGTCGCGGGCGGCGCGGGCTGGCTGATCGGCAAGTCCAATTCGGGCTATTCGCTGGAATCGGCAGGCGGCCGGCTGCCCGCCGCCGACCGCAAGATTTTCCGCCAGGCGCTGCGCGAGGTGCGCCGAGAGTCCCGCGACGTGATCCTTGATGGACAGGCCGCAAGGCGCGAAGCGGCGAACCTCCTGCAGCAGCCGACCCTCGACAGCAACGCGCTTGCCGCCGCCCTGGAGCGGGCGCGCAATGCGGACGTCACCGTGCGGGCGCGGCTGGAACAGCGCATCATCAAATTTGCCGCATCGGGCTCGCTGGAGGACCGCCAGCTGCTGGCGGATGGCCTGCTGCGGCGTGCGGGTCGGCAGCCGCCGCCCGCAAAAAAATCGCCATAGGCGGCGACGGAGAGGGCGGGTGTGCTCCGTTCAAGGGGAAGAGGGACAGGCCTGCCGTCAGTCGATGCCGGCAGGTTCTCTTCAACCTCGGAACTTCGGGAGTACCCCATGAACAGTCTGACGAAATATTCGCTCGCGGCAGCGCTCGTCATCGGCGGCACGGCCGCGGCAAGCGCGGCTTCGGCCATGCCGATCGCACCGGCCGCGCCGGCGCACGCAATTATAGAGCATGTCGCCTGGGGCTGCGGTCCGGGCTGGCATCCCAACTACTGGGGCCGCTGCGTTCCCAACCGTCGCGTGCTCTATCCCGGCTATTATTACTGGGGCGGACCGCGCGTCTATGTCGGTCCGGTCTGGCATCCGTACCATCGCTGGCATCACCGGCGCCGCTGGTAACGGCCCGCTCATGGCGCCGGTGCTGCGGCCGGCGTCGTGAGCGCTCTTGCGAACCATCGAACATGTCGGCCGGCACGATCGGCGCCGGCTCCAGACGGAGGCTTCATTGGCCGCACCCGTTTCCAATTCCGTCCGACCAGATCCGGCGCTGGTGGCGCTCCACCGCTTCGGTCTCGGCGCAAGACCGGGCGACGAGCTCGGCAAGATCGCCGCCGATCCGCGCGGCTATCTCAGGGCCGAGCTCAAGCAGCAGGACATCGCGCTGATTTCCCCCGACGATCCGAGGAATGCCGGGCTGCTGGACAGCACCGCGGCGATCCAGGCCAGCATGGCGGCAGCCATGGAGCGCAAGGCGGCGCGGGATGAAAAGGCGGCGGCCACCATGCAGCCGATGGCGGCGGATGATCCAGCCGGCCCGGCCAATGCAAAAGCCAAACCCGCGGTGCCGCGCGTCGGGGCCGATATCTATCGCGACGAGGCACAAGCCCGGTTCGACAAGGCGCTTGCCGCTGCGCCCGGCTTCGTGGAGCGGCTGGTCGGCTTCTGGTCGAACCATTTCTGCGTTTCCGTCGCCAAGGCGCCGGTCGTGCGGGCAAGCGCCGGCGCCTTCGAGCGCGAGGCGATCCGCCCCTTCGTGCTCGGCCGCTTTGCCGACATGCTGCTTGCGGTCGAGCATCATCCGGCCATGCTGTTCTATCTCGACAACCAGCAGTCGATCGGGCCTGATTCGCGCGCAGGCAAAAGGCGCGGCCGCGGCCTCAACGAGAACCTCGCCCGCGAGATCCTGGAATTGCATACGCTCGGCGTCGGCAGCGGCTATGCCCAGACCGACGTCACCAGTTTCGCCGCCATGCTGACCGGCTGGACCATGGCGGGCCGCGAGGGGCGGCTGGGAGAGCCGGGAAGCTTCGTCTTCAACGCCAACGCGCATCAGCCGGGCAAGGCGGCGCTGCTCGGCAAGACCTATCCCGACGGCGGCATGGGCCAGGCGGAGGCCGCGCTCAACGACGTTGCCCGCCATCCGGCCACCGCGCGGCACATCGCCACCAAGCTTGCCCGCCATTTCATCGCGGACGATCCGCCGCCGGAGGCTGTCGCCCGCCTGGCCTCGGTCTTCACCAAGACCGACGGCGACCTGCGCTCGATCGCCTTGACGCTGATCGACATGCCCGAAGCCTGGTCGACGCCGCTCACGAAGCTGCGCTCGCCCTTGGATTATGTCGTAGCCTTGCGCCGCGCGGTCGGCGCGACCGCCGGCAACGAACCGCAACGGTCGCTTCGCTGGCTAAGCGTGCTCGGCGAGCCGCTGTGGCAGTCGCCGGGACCGAACGGCTTTTCAGACAGCACCGACGCCTGGGCTTCGGCGGAGGGGCTCAAGACGCGTCTCGACATCGCCTGGCAGGCCGCGAAGCAGGCGGACGACATCGGCGATCCCGACGAGATGCTGGCGTCGCTGATCGGCGCATCCGTCTCGGCCGAGACAAGGCAAGCGATTTCGCGCGCCGAATCCAAGCAGCAGGGCCTGGCGCTGCTGTTGATGGCGCCCGAGTTCCAACGTCGCTGACAGCAATGGAGATGCGGCCATGAGCCTTCTTTGCGAAACCCCAACCCTGTCCCGGCGCGCGATGCTGATGACCGGCGGGGCGCTGTTTGCCTGGGCCTATCTACCGCGCTTCGCCCGCGCCGCCGACAAGCGCGACCCGCGCCTGATCGTCATTGTGCTGCGCGGCGCGCTGGACGGGCTGTCGACGGTCGGGCCGGTCGGCGACGCGGACTATGCCGGCCTGCATGGCGATATCGCGCTTTCGCTTTCAGGCGCCAACCCGGCATTGCCGCTCGACGGTTTCTTCGCCGTCAACCCGGCAATGCCGGTGTTTGCGCGCCTGTTCAAGGCCGGCCAGGCGGCGGTGGTGCATGCCGCCGCCACCGGCTATCGCGACCGCTCGCATTTCGACGGCCAGGACGTGCTGGAAAGCGGCCTTCCCGGTCCCGGCAACCCCACCACCGGCTGGCTCAACCGGGGCTTGGCCAGCCTGCCGGCGGGCGAACGCGTGGCGAAGCTCGGCGGACTCGCGGTCGGGCCGTCGACGCCGCTGGTGATCCGCGGCGCCGCGCCCGTGCTCGGCTGGGCGCCACAGGCGCTGCCGACCCCCGGCGACGCCTTGGCCGAGCGCGTGCTCGACCTCTACAACCATCGTGACCCGATTCTGGCCGCAGCCCTGCAGAAAGGTCTCGACGCCGATCGCATGGCGATGGGCGATCAGCTCGACGGCAAGACGATGAAGCCGAAGGGCGGCCTCGACAATGCCGTCGGCATGCGCCAGTCGGCGCAAGGTGCTGCAAGGCTGATGGCTGCCGACGACGGGCCGCGCATCGCGGCTTTGGCCTTCGACGGCTGGGACACACATGTCAACGAAGGCGGCGCGACGGGGCGGCTCGCCAACCTGCTCGGCGGCCTCGACGGCGCCTTCGAGGAATTCGAGAAAGGGCTCGGCGCGCGCTGGAAGGACACGGCGGTCGTCGCGATCACCGAGTTCGGCCGCACGGCGCGCATCAACGGCACCGTCGGCACCGACCACGGCACCGGCACGGTGGTGCTTTTGGCCGGCGGCGCGATCAAGGGCGGCCGCGTCATCGCCGACTGGCCGGGCCTGAAGCCGGCGCAGCTCTATGAAGGCCGCGACCTTGCGCCGACCAGCGATGTGCGCGCGGTGCTGAAGGGGCTGCTGGCGGATCAGTTCGGGCTTTCGGCGGCGGTGCTTGGCGACAAGGTGTTTCCGGACTCAGCGGGCGTGAAGCCGATGCGGGATCTGGTGGCGTGAAGCCTGGGTTTGCCGGTCAGAGATGGCTTCGGCGCCCTCTCAGTTCGTCATCCATGGGCCGAGCGGGAGCGAAGCGGACGCGGAGACCCGAGGATCCATTCCGTTACATTCACCGAAGGGCGCGGCGGAGCGGAATTCTGAACCGTCGCAACGCCTCAACGTAACGGAATGGATCCTCGGGTCTGCGCCGCGTCGCTTCGCTCCTTGCTCCGCCCGTGGATGACGAGGCTGAGGGGCCGCGGCCAATCACGAACGCTGGCGCGGAGGTGCGTGGGGTCTTAGCCAAAACGCCCGCGCCGTTGCCGGAGCGGGCATCAACGGCGATCCGGAGCGATCATCAGCTCCAAAAACCGCGATGCCAGCGGCCGTGATACCAGAAGCCGGGGTGCCAGTGGCGCACATGCATCGGGCGGATGATCACCCGGCCGTTCGCCACGCATCTACCCCAGCGGTTCATGTGCCAGCCGGGGCCGCAGCGCCAGCCGACGGTCTCGATCGGCAGCGAAGATGCGCTTGGCTTGACAAGCGGCATGGCCTGCGAGCCGACGGCGGAAAGCGTCAATGTGCCGGCGGCCAGAGCGATAGGCAGAAAGTATCTTGTGAACATGCGTTGTCTCCGTAATTCGTCCCTACCCCCGTGAAACGGAGGACAGGGCCGAATTCCGTCGGAGCGGTGCGGATCACATCTTCGTTAGCCCATCGACGGTGCCGCCCCGCGGCGGTTCGGCACGCGGCGCCTCGCGGTTGCGCCGTTGAAATGGCATTGCCACGGCCGTCGCCCGGCATCAAATTGATCCACATCAATGAGCCAGGACGTGCCCCGCTCTAGGCTTTAGATTGATTAAGGCCAATCGGCGAAGACCGGCCGAAGGCTGGTCGAAGACGGGAGTTCATAGCGATGATGATCCGCACGCTCTCCACTTTGGAATGCACGAAATTGCTGGCGGCAAACCGCATCGGCCATCTGGCATGCGTGAAGGATGGTCAACCTTACGTCGTATGCTTCAACTATGCCTACGCCGACAGCCATCTCTATGCATTCTCCTTGGAGGGTAAAAAGATCGACTGGATGCGGGCCAATCCCCTGGTGTGCGCCCAGGTACAGGAACATACGCAAGGACGCGGATGGAGAAGCGTTGTTGTGGACGGCCGCTTTGAGGAACTGCCCGACCGAGTCGGCCATAAGGTAGAGCGCGACCACGCCTGGTCCGTCTTGAGCAAGCACACCGATTGGTGGGAGCCAGGCGCGCTCAGGCCCGTCACGCCCCCCACATCGGACACCATTCCGCACGTTTTTTTCCGGATCCTCGTCGAGCAGATTTCAGGACGGGAAGCGAGCGAATAATCAACTCGGCGCGAGCCGGGCTCTCATGATGAAGCGCCATTGCCGGTGCTTCGCGCATCCGGCATCGTCAAAGGTGCCAACTCAAACACCACGGAGAGCGGCTATCGGCCCAGCGTCGCCACCGTCTTCAGCGCGCCGTCGAGCATGTCGCCCTTTTCGTCCTTCAGCGCCGCCTCGCGCAGCCGACGGAGCCAGTCGGCGGCGTCGTCGCGGCCCTTGAGCATGGGCAGGGCCGAGAGCACGCGGTCGAATTTCGACTGGGCGCGGGCATGGGTGTCGCTGTAGCCCTTGATCAGCCGGCGGCAGTTCAGGATTTCGGTGGCTAGAGCGTAGTCCTGGCGCGCATTGCTGAGCGCCAGTTGGTACCACTGCTCAAGATGCTCGACTTCGACTTTGTGACGCAGCAGGCGGCGGCGCCAGCGGCGCAGACCGCCGATGAACCACAGCATGGCGAAGCCTGAAAGACTGTCGGTGCGAATGTGGCGGCCGCGATTGATGCGGCGGTCGAGGAAGGCGGCGAGTTTCGGCCGGCTCTCGATGTAGCTGCCGAGCCCTGCCGGCATTGTGCCGCAGAATTCCTCGATGCGCGGATGGAAATATTCGGTGACCTGCAGGACCGAACCTTCCTTGACCCCGACCTCCTTGCGCACGCGCTTGTCGCGGGTCGAACGCGTCTTCAGATCGGCGACGCGGATCATGTCGTCGTAGCACATGGCGTTGGCGAGATGCTTTGCCGCGGCGATCGACAGCGCATAGCCGCGCTCCGCATTGTCCAGCGGGACCGCCTTGTCCAGCCGGTCGAGATATTCGCCGCCATAGGCGATGTCCTGGTAGTCGACCACCTTTTTCAGGCCGCGGTCGGCCATGTCGCGCAGCGGCTCCGGCAGCGCCGCGACGCGGGCGGCAAGCTGCTGCCAGCCCTTCAGCAGGGTTTCCGGTCCGCTGACCTTCGCCGTCGAGTTGGGTTCGGCGGCAGGCTTCGCCACCTTCTCGCTTGTTGGCGCGGCCGCGATGCCGCGTGCGCGGTCACAACCCGCGCCGAAGGCGGCGAGGCTGGCTTTCACACCACGACCGCCGGCGCCGATCGCCTGCTCATAGCTTTCGCGGGTGAAGGGCAACGCGCCGGACCCGGCCAGCGCGCCGAGCAGGCTGGCCGAGATCATGGTGCCGTTATCGGCAGCGATCTTTTCCATGTCGAAGGCGATGAAGCGCTTCGCCGCGGCCTCAGCCGTCGCGTGCACCTTTTCCGACGAGGCGCGCCCGTCGCCCGGCTCGATCTTTTCCGAGACGGCGGCGATGCGGTGCGAGGAGGTGATCAGCGTGGTGCGCTCGGGCGTGACGAAGCCGCGGATGATGGCGCGGCCGGCTTCCATCAGCTCGGCGGCGATCAGGATGTCGACATCGCCCTGCGAGGGCGACAACGCGAAGACGGGCAGCCGGCCGATGTCGCGGGCCATCTCGATGTAGTAGATCGTCGCACCGGTGCGCTGGGCGACGCCGGCCACGGAGGTCGATTGCGCGATGTAGCCGTTGCGCTCGGCGACGTCGGTGATCCAATCGGCCAACACGCCGCCGCCCTGGCCGCCGACGGCGAGAACGGCGAGTTTTATCACCCGCTCGTCATCAGAGGCGCCCGTCTTCGGGCGCAGCGCTGCGTTGTGATCAAGCATCGGCGAACATCAAACGGCGGCTCTCGCGGCGGCGCTGCAAACGGCCGATCACGGCGCGGCGCGCGCTTTCGAGGAAGCGGTCCCAGCGGCTAGGATTGTGCACGACATCAGCGCGGTAGAAGGAGGGGCAGAGCACCGCGGCATCCGCCACCTCGCCGCAATTGCCGCAGCCGACGCAGTTCTGGTCGATCGAGGCGACCGGATCGTCACGCAGCGGATCGTCGAGCGACTTCACCGACAGCGACGGACAGCCGGAGAGCCGCATGCAGGCATGGTCGCCGGTGCAGATGTCCTCGTCGACCCCGAATTTCGGCTTCACCACGCGCTCACCGCCCTTGATCGCCTTGTCGACCAGCGGTTTTTCGCGGCGCTGGCGGTTGAGCATGCATTCGGATGAGGCAACGATGACCTTCGGCCCCTTCTCCTCGGTCGTCAGCGCGTCGCGCAATGCAGCGCGCATCTTGCCGACATCATAGGTGCGGTCGATGTGGCGCAGCCATTTGACCCCCATGCCCTTCACCGCCTCGTCGATCGGATGCTTGGTCGACTTGGTGCGGTTGTTGGCGCGCGATGACAGGATGTCCTGGCCGCCGGTGGCTGCGGAGTAAAAGTTGTCGACGATGACGATGACGCCGTCATTCCGGTTGAAGACGGCGTTGCCGATCGAGGAGGTGAGGCCGTTGTGCCAGAAACCGCCGTCGCCGACGAAGGAGATCGAGCGGCGTTTCGCTTCCGGCGAGTTGAAGGCGGAGGCCGAGGCGGGCCCCAGCCCGTAGCCCATGGTGGTGGCGCCGAGCTCGAAGGGCGGCATGATCGAGAACAGGTGGCAGCCGATGTCGGAGGCGATGTGGTGCTTGCCGAGCTCCTGCTCGACCAGCTTGGTCGCGGCGAAGATCGGCCGCTCCGGACAGCCGACGCAGAAGCCCGGCGGACGTCCAGGCACGACATTGATGAGGTCCGCCGTGTCGACGCCCTCGCCCAGCTTGTTCGGCGCGCGCACCTCGCCAGGCAAGAGATGCGGGGCGTTGGCGCGCAGAAAGGAGCCGATGCCGTCAAGCATGATCTGTCCAGTATATTCGCCGGCCATCGGCAGATGCTCCTTGCCGACGAGCTTCGTGCCGCGGCCGGCCTTGTGCAGCATGGCCGCGAACGCCTGCTCGATATAGTTCGGCTGGCCTTCCTCGACGACCAGCACCGCCTGCTTGCCTTCGCAGAAGGCGAGGAACTCGTCGTCAATCAACGGGTAGACGGCGTTCAGCACATAAAGCGGCACGTCGGTTTCGCCATAGGTGTCGGCAAGGCCGAGCCGCTGCAGTGCGCGGATGACGGAATTGTACATGCCGCCCTGCATGACGATGCCGACCGAGCCATGGGCCGACCCGAACATCTCATTGATCTTGCGGCTCTTGATGAAATCCACCGCGGCCGGCCAGCGCTTGGCGACCTTCTCCTTCTCATGCAGGAAGGAAGCGGGCGGCAGCACGATGCGGCCGGTGTCGCGGCGCGGCGCGGCAAGCGCATCGGCGACCGACATTGGCGGGCGCTTGTTGTCCTTGGCGGTGAAGTGGCCATGGACGTGGCAGCAGCGGATGCGCACCTGCAGCATTACCGGCGTGTTGGAGACCTCCGACAATTCGAAGCCGTCCTCGACCGCCTTGACGATCGAGGGCAGGTTCGGGCGCGGGTCGAGCAGCCAGACCTGGCTCTTCATGGCGAAGGCATGGCTGCGCTCCTGCATGATGGAGGAGCCCTCGCCATAGTCCTCGCCGACAATGATGAGCGCGCCGCCGGTGACGCCGCCGGACGCCAGATTGGCGAGCGCATCGGAAGCGACGTTGGTGCCGACGGTCGACTTGAAGGTGGCCGCACCGCGGATCGGGTAGTGCACCGAAGCGGCAAGCATGGCTGTGGCGGTCGCTTCCGAGGCGCTTGCCTCGAAATGCACGCCGAGCTCGCCCAGAATGTCCTGCGCGTCGGCGAGCACGTCCATCAGGTGGCTGATCGGCGCGCCCTGGTAGCCGCCGACGTAGCCGACGCCGCATTGCAGCAGCGCCTTGGTGATGGCGAGGATGCCCTCGCCGGCGAATTCCTGGCCGGCGCCCAGCCTCAGCTTTTCGACTTCCTTGGCAAAAGACCGTTCGGCCATCTCTGCCTCCTTCCGTTGCCGCAGTCAGGCGGCGCGTATGTCAACTCAGATGTCGTGCTTGCGGATGTTCCTCAGCATCTTCTGCAGGATCGCGATCAGCGCGGCGTATTCGGCATCGTCGACATCCTCGAACATCGCCTCGAAAGCGTCGTGCATGGCCGGCCAGGCGCGGGTGAACAGCGCGCGTCCGTCATCGGTCAGGAACACATGGCGGATCCGGCTGTCGGTGACGCCTTGCTCGCGCCGCACAAGGCCCTGGCCCTCCAGCGTGTCGAGCGTACGGCTCAAGGTCGACTGCTCGATCACCGTGTAGACCGAGAGGTCGTTGACGGTGACGCCGTCGGTGACCGAGAGCACGGCGAGCGTCCGCACCTGCGGAATGGTAAGACCCTGCTTACGGAAATCCTCGCGCAAAGTGGCGTTGTAGCGGCCCATGATACGGTTCATCAGATAGGGCGCGAACTGCTGCAGGCCGATCTGGCCGAGGGTCGAGATGCGCTGGCGCTTTTCGGCGAGCTTCTGTTCCATCAGAGCCTCCCCGCCAGAAGGAAGCCGGAGCCGCCGCCTAGGCCGGCTCCCGGATGGGTCGAAGCGCCGATATGGTAGAGGCCTTTGACGCCGGTCTCGTGGTTGCGGCTCGCCTTGAACGGCCGCCACAGGAAGGACTGGTCGATGGTGGACGAGCCTCCATACGGATCGCCGCCGACCAGATTGATGTTCATCGCCTCGAGATCAGCCGGCGAATAGGCACGGCGCGCGATGACCGTGTCGCGGAAACCATCGATGTGGTTGGCGAGGATCGCCTCGACCCGGTCGGCATAGGCCTCGCGCAGTGCCTCGGTCCAGCGCCCGTCAGCCGACGCCTCCAGCTTGCCGGCGGCATCGCCCTTGATGTGGCGCGGCGCTTCCGGAAGCTGCAGCCACAGGATCGCCTTGCCTTCCGGGCAGCGCGAGGGATCGAGCGCGTGCGGCTGGCCGACGCAGATGGTCGGCACCTCAGGCAGCATGCCCCGCACCGCTTCGTTGCAGGCTTTGGAGACGCCGTCGAGCCCCGGCGTCAAATGCAGCAGCGCCACCTTGTCGAGGCCCTCGCCTCGCCATGCGGGCGGCTTGTTCAGCGCGTAGTGGATCTGGAAATTGCCCTTTCCGTAGCGATAGGACTGCGTGGCCTTGGTGGCTGCTTCCGGCGCATCCTTGTCGAGCAGGCGGCCATAGAGCTGCGTCGGCGTGACCGAGCAGATGACGCTCTTCGTGGCGCTCAACGTCTCGCCGGAGGCGAGCCGCACACCGGTGGCACGGCCGCCGCTCTGGACGACCGAGGCGACATCGGCACTGACGCGGATCTCGCCGCCTCGTTCCTTGATCAGCGCTTCCAAGGCGGCGAGCAGGTTTTTCGCGCCGCCCTTCACAATGGGGGCACCGGCGGCCTCCAGCGCGAAGGCGATGACCTTGGCGATCTGGCCGGAGAAGGCGTCTTCCGGTCCAAGCCCGGCATGCAGCACCCAGGGCGCCCAGAGCGCGCGGACAATATCGGAGGTGTAGCTCGTTTCCAGCCAGCCGCGCGCGGGCACCAGCGCCTCGCCCATGAAGGCGGCGAGGTTGCGCGAGCCGCGCCGCCAGGCTTCGCCGGCAAGCAGCTTCGTGGTCGGATAGGACCAGAGCGCGCCGCCGAGCAGGCCGAACAGCAGCCCGGCATCGCGCTCGATGCCGCCGACATCGCCGCCATGGCGGTCGCCGTCGCCCGAGGCGATCCGGTTCAACGCCGCAATGTTGGCGGCGCGGTCGGTGGTGAGCACGGCATGGCTGCCGTCGGGCGTGAGCACGCCGGTGGGCGTGGCCGTATGGCAGAACTCCAGCCCATGCCGCGCGAGGTCCTTGCCGAGTGCTGCAAAGGCCGGCGACGTGACGAACAGGACGAAGGTCGTGGCCATCACGTCATGAACGAAGCCCGGCGCGGTGATCTCCTCGGTCCGCATGCAGCCGCCGATGCGGTCGTTGCGCTCGAGCACGAGCACCTTGGCGCCCTTGGCGCCAAGCATCGCCGCGCAGACCAGGGCGTTGATGCCGCTGCCGACGATGATGTGATCGGCGGCGGTCATTGAGGGGTGCTCGCGGTCAAGAAATGGACGTCAATCGCGCAAAGCCGAGTTCCTTCGCGCAGTAGAGCGCTGACGCTCCAGGACGGTCGCATCGCCTCCATCACTCCATTGCCCTCGAGCATGATCTTCTCCCGAAGACCGCCGCCTCGCCCTATTTGCCCGGCACCAGCGCCAGCGCGCGGATCGGGCTGCCGGTGCCGCGCTCGATCTTGAGCGGGGCCGCGATCAGGATAGCGCCCTTCGGCGGCAGCTGGTCGAGATTGCAGAGGCTGGCGAGGCCATAGCGATTGGCCTTGTGCATCAGCGTGTGCGCCGGGAACGGCGGCTCCATTCCTCCTGCTTTACCAGCATCGGTGCCGATCGTCTCCGAGCCCCAGCCCTTGATGTCCTTGCTGATCAGGAACTGGATGGCCTCGGCCGTCGGGCCGGGCGTGTGCGGGCCGGTCTCGTTGGCGTTGAGGAACTCGGCTTCCGAGCCGTTGCGCTTGTACCAGTCGGTGCGCATCACCACCCACTCGCCGGCATTGATGGCGCCATGCTTGGCCTCCCAGGCCTTGATGTGGTCGACGGTGAGCAGGAAGTCGTGGTCTTCAGCCGCTTCCTTGGAGCAGTCGATCACGTTGACCGGGCCGATAAAATTCTGCGCCGGAATGGTGTCGGTGGCGCCGTCCGGATAGTCCTTGCCAGTGATCCAGTGCTGCGGCGCGTCGAAATGCGTGCCCGAATGCTCGCCGAGCTTCAGCCAGTTCCAGGCCCACCACGGACCGTTCTTGTCGTATTTGGAAATCTCGTGGATCTCGACCTTCGGCGTGTCGACGGCAAGCTCCGGCGGCAGCTTGATCAGTGGCGTGTTCGGCCCGAGCGGCGCCGTCAGGTCGACCACCTTGATGGCGCCCGAGAGCAGCTGGCCGGCGACCTCGCCGAGGAGTTTCTGCGTGTCCATGGTCTTTGTTCCCTCTTGTCTCTGATGATCAAGGCTCGTTGCGGCCCTTAATATACCTACTAGACGAAAACATATGCATCTGCAATTATCTTTAAGCATAAAGCATTTTGGGGCGGGGCGTGAGCGAGTTCGACGCCATCTTTGTCGGGGCGGGCCACAACAGTCTGGCATGCGCCGCGCATCTGGCGCTCAAAGGCTGGAAAATAGCGGTTTTCGAGCGCAGCCAGACGATTGGCGGCGCGGTGCGGACCGCCGAATACACGCTTCCCGGCTTCCGCCACGATTTCGGCGCGATGAATCTGAGCCTTTTCGCCGGCTCCGCCTTCCACCGGAAATATGCAAATGAATTGAAAAGCCAAGGGTTGGAGTTTGCGCCCGTGGCCGATTGTTTCGCCAGCGCCTTCCCGGATGGGAAATGGTTCGGCGTCAGCAACGACCTTGAAAAGACCGCCTCTCGGCTGGCCGCCTTCTCCGCGGCAGACGCGGCCACATGGCGGAAACTGGTGGGCGCTTTTCCGGGCGAGGCCGAGCATCTGTTCCGGCTGCTGGGGTCTCCGATGAGCGCAAGGGCGCTGGCAGGCACGGGCTGGAATCTCTGGCGCAAGAAGGGCCTTGCCGGCGCGCTGGATACGGCCCGATTGCTGCTGTCATCGCCGCGCGCGTGGCTGGATGAAAATTTCGAGACGCCGCATGTGCGGACGACGCTCGCCGCCTGGGGCATGCATCTCGACTTCGCGCCCGACATCGCCGGGGGCGCCGTCTTCCCCTATCTGGAGTCGATGGCCAACCAGAGCTTCGGCATGGTGCTGGGCAAAGGCGGCGCCGACACCATCATCCTCGCGCTCGCCGGCATGGTGAAGGCGGCCGGCGGCCAGATCACGACCGGCGCGGATGTCGCCGAGATCATGGTTTCCAACGGCAAGGCGACTGGGGTGCGGCTGGCATCCGGCGAAACCCATGTCGCGACCAAGGCCGTCATCGCCGGTGTCGCGCCGAAAGCGCTGCCGGGCAAGCTGCTGCCCAACGGGTCGGGCAACGCCGGCTTCGATGCGGCAATGCGGAAATTCCGCCATGCGCCGGGCACCATGATGATCCATCTGGCGATGGACGAGTTGCCGGACTGGAGCGCCGGCGCCGAGCTTCGCCAGTTCGCCTATGTGCATCTGGCGCCGTCGCTCGATGCCATGTCGCGCACCTACCAGCAGGCGATCGCCGGCCAGTTGCCCGATCAGCCCGTGCTCGTGGTCGGCCAGCCGACGGCCGTCGACCCGTCGCGCGCGCCGCAAGGCAAGCATGTGCTGTGGGTGCAGGTGCGCATGTTGCCGGCCGAGATCCTCGGTGATGCCGCGGGCAAGATCGCGCCGGCGAAGTGGGATGCGGTCAAGGAAGCCTATGCCGAGCGCGTGCTCGACATCATCGAGAGCTACGCGCCTGGGCTGCGCCAAAAAATCCTTGGCCGCGCGATCTTCTCGCCGCTCGATCTCGAGCGCGAAAACCCGAACCTGGTCGGCGGCGACCAGATCTGCGGCAGCCACCATCTGGCGCAGAATTTTCTCTTCCGCCCGGCGCGCGGCTTCGCGCGCTGGAACACGCCGGTCTCGAACCTCTACCTCACCGGCGCTGCCACATGGCCGGGCGCCGGCACAGGCGCGGGCTCCGGCTACATGCTCGCCCAACAGCTGGGAGGGAACTAGAATTCCGGGATGGACAAGGCGCGGTTGCCCACCACCGAATGAAAACGCCGCGCGTACAATGACAACCAACAAGGGGAACGACCATGACCATCAACAGACGCGACTTGCTTGGATATGGCGCCGCCGCGATCGGCGCGGCGACGCTTGGCCTGCCGAGGGCGGCCAAGGCGGCCGATGAGCTCACCATCGCCTACAACGTCAACCTGCCCTCCTGGGACCCGACCACCGGGCCCTCGGCTGTCAACCCGACCATCCAGGGCCTCTACCAGTCGGTGTTCGACCAGATCATAGGTCAGAAGCCGGACCTCTCCTTCACGCCCGGGCTGCTCACCGAATGGGGCTGGAACGACGACCGCACCAAGGTGACGATGACGGTGCGCGAGGGCGTCAAATGGCATGACGGCTCGCCTTTCACGCCGGAAGACGTCGTGTGGTCGCTGACCCGCGCCGGCGACGAGAAGACCGGCAACCCGATCCAGTTCGTCTGGAAGAACGTCAACAACTTCAAGATCGACGGCAACAAGATCACCGGCGACGTCGTCCAGTTCGATCCGGTCTATTTCAAGTGGATGTCGTTCCTGACCGGCTACATCCTGCCGAAAGCCTATTACGAGAAGGTCGGGGCCGAAGGCTTCGAGAAGGCGCCGATCGGCACCGGCCCCTATATGGTCGACAAGTTCGAGCGCAACGCCTTCCTGCGGCTGAAGGCCAATCCGCATTATTGGGGCACGAAGCCGGCCTTCGAAAATGTGACGATCAAGTTCGTCACCGACGCGGCGAGCCGTGTCGCCGAGATCGAGTCCGGCTCCTCGCAGGTGACGCTCGAAATCCCCTATGAGGAGTATGACCGGCTGATCGCCAAGGACGGGCTTGCCGGCTCAATCAAGAACGTCTCCGACATCGGCATGATCTTCTTCAACGACATCGAGGCGATGCTGGACAAGAACGTCCGCCAGGCGGCCGTGATGGCGGTCGACAAGGAACTCCTGGTCAAGCGCCTGCTGCGCGGCTACGGCCAGCCGATCGCGACGCTGGAGACGCCGGAATACACGGCCTTCGATCCCTCGATCAAGGTCGAGCACAACCCGGAGAAAGCCAAGGAATTGCTAGCCGCCTCCGGCTATTCGCCCAAGAAGCCGGTCAAGTTCACCATACAGACCACCAAGGGCTTCAAACCCAAGGACTATGAGATGATCCAGGCGATCGTCGGCATGTGGCGCAAGGTCGGCATCGAGGCCAAGATCGAGGTCTACGAGATCGCCAAGCATTACGAGCTGCGCGCTGCCGACAAGCTGGCGCCGGCCGCCTTCTACAATTGGGGCAATTCCATCGGCGACCCGACCACCTCGACCGGCTTCGCCATGTACGGCCCGAGCCCGCATTCGGTGTGGGACAGCAAGGACCTTGTCGACATGATCAACCCGCTCTGGGGCGAGAAGGACGAGGCCAAGCGCATCGCCGGCTGGAAGGCGGTCGACAAATATATCGCCGAGCAGGCCTATGTGCTGCCGCTGATGCAGTATGCGCAGCCGATCGTGCATTCGAAGAAGGTCAATGTCGTGCAGCACGTGTCCGGCGCGTTGCTGCCGGCGCTGATGACCCCGGCCTGATCATCGGCCTTGCACCCTGCCGGTCTTCGCCCGGCAGGGCCCCCTCATCCGGCCGCTTCGCGGCCACCTTCTCCCCGAGGGAGAGGAGACCAGCTCAGCCTCCGCGACCTCTTCTCCCCTCGGGGAGAAGGTGGCCGCGAAGGGCCGGATGAGGGGGGAGTCCGTTCAGAGTGATTACGCACGCATGCTGCTGCAGAGATTCCTCGTTCGTCTGTTGACGATGCTGGTGACGCTGTTTGGCGTCGCCATCGTCGTCTTCGTCGTCATCCGCGTCGCCCCCGGCGACCCGATCGCCATGATGCTGCCGCCCGGCGCCAGCGATGACGACATCGCCCGGCTGCGCGCGCTCTACGGGCTCGACAAGTCAATCGTGCAGCAATTCTTCATCTGGCTCGGCGGCGTGCTGCAAGGCGATTTCGGCACGTCGATCTCGTTGCGCCAGGACGTGCTCGGCCTTGTCTTCGACCGGCTGCCGGCGACGCTGGAGCTGGCGACCGTGGCCCTGCTGATGGCGATCGCGCTCGGCGTCACCGCCGCGATCCTCGGCGCGCGCTCGCGCGGCACGGCCATCGAGGCCGGCATCGACATCGCCAGCGGCGCGACGCTCTCCATCCCCGACTTCTTGTGGGGTCTGGTGCTGATCCTTTTGTTTGGCGTGCTGGTGCCGGTATTCGACATTTCCGGCCGGGTGTCGCCGCAGCTCGATCTGCCTTTCGTCACCCAGTTCTATCTTGTCGAGAGCATTCTCAGGCTGCGTTTCGACCTGACCTGGGACCTGCTCAAGCACATGCTCATGCCGGCCGTTGCGCTGGCGTTGCCGCTGGCGGCGATCATCGCGCAATTGCTCAAACAGTCGCTGAAGGAAGTGCTCGACCTCGACTATGTCGTGCTGGCGCGTGTCAAAGGCTTTTCTGAGACACAGGTGATCCTGCGCGAGGCGCTGAAGAACGCGGCCCTGCCGACGCTGACGCTGGTCGGCGTGCAATTCACCTTCCTCATCGGCGGCACCGTCATCGTCGAGCGGCTGTTTTCCTATGAAGGCCTCGGCAACATGGCGATCGACGCCGTCATCAACCGCGACCTGCCGCTGATCCAGGGCATCGTGCTGGTCTTCGCGCTGCTCTTTGTGCTGATCAACCTTGCCGTCGACATGATGTATGCGTTGCTCAATCCGAGGCTGCGCCATGGATGAGGCGCGCATCTCCCGACGGCCGGTAAGCCCACGGCTGTGGCTGGCCGGCTGCTGGCTGCTCATGGCGCTACTGGCGGCCATCTTCGCGCCGCTGATTGCGCCGCAGGACCCGCTGGCGCAGGATCTGATGCTGGAGCGGCTGCCGCCCTTCTGGCTGGACGGGGCCGAGCCCGGCTATTGGCTGGGCACCGACAGCTTGGGACGTGATCTGCTGTCGCGGCTGATCTTCGGCGGCCGCATTGCCTTCATCGTCGCCTTTGCCGCGGCGACGTCCGCCTGCCTTCTCGGTTCGGCGCTCGGGCTGATCGCCGGCTATTTCGGTGGCTGGCCCGAGCGCATCATCTCGCGCGTCGTCGATGTCTGGATGGCGTTCCCGCCGGTCCTGTTCGCGATCCTGCTGGTCGCGGTGCTGGGCACGGGCCTGAGCTCCGTCATCCTTGCGATTGCGATCATCGACTGGACGCGCTTCTGCCGGGTCATCCGCGCCGAGGCGATGAGCCAGGCGCGGATGGACTATGTCGAGAGTGCGCGCATCGCCGGCTATGGCCGCATCGGCATCATGCTGCGCGAAGTGCTGCCCAATGTGCTGCCGTCGGTGGTGGCGCTTTTGTCGCTCGAAATGGGCATCGCCGTGATCGTCGAGGCGATCCTGTCCTTCGTCAATCTGTCGATCTCGACCGACGACCCGACCTGGGGCAGCATCATCGCCGAGGGCCGGCTATCGATCCACCAGGCCTGGTGGGTGCTGGTGTTCCCGCTGATCACGCTAATCCTCACAGTGCTCTCCTTCAGCCAGTTCGGCGAAGCGCTGAAGGCGCGCTTCGATCCGGTGCTGCGATGAGCGCCAATATGGAACCATGTCTGGACATCCGCGGCCTGAGCGCCGTGCTGCCTAACGGCCAGCGCGTGCTGCGCTCAGTGTCGCTCAGCGTGCAGCCGGGCGAGGTGCGCGCGCTGGTCGGCGAGAGCGGCGCCGGCAAGACGATGATCGGCAAGGCGGTGCTCGGCGTGCTGCCGAAAAGCGTGCGCGTCGTCGAAGGCGAGATGCTGATCGAGGGCGAGGACCTCGGACGCCTCGATGCCAAGGCGCGGCGGACCCTGATCGGTGCGCGCACGGCGCTGATCCCGCAGGATCCGCTGACCGCGCTCAACCCGTCGCGCCGCATCGGCGCGCAGATGACCGACCGTCTGGTCCGCATCCTCGGCTGGAGCGGCGAGCGGGCCGACGCACGCATCCGGCAATTGCTCGACGAGGTGCAGATCCGCGACCCGGAGCGCGTGCTGAAAAGCTATCCGCACGAGCTTTCAGGAGGCATGCGCCAGCGCGTGCTGATCGCGGCCGCCTTCGCCGCGGAACCGAGGCTGATCGTTGCCGATGAGCCGACGACGGCGCTTGACGTCACCGTGCAGAAGCAGATCCTGCGGCTGATCGCGCAGTTGCAGCGCGACCACGGCACGGCAATACTGTTCGTGACCCACGATCTCGGCGTCGTCGCCAAGATCAGCCAGAAAGTGTCGGTGCTCTATGCCGGCAAGGTGGTGGAGGAGGCCGAGACCGCGCAGCTCTTCGCCGCTCCGCAGCATCCCTACACGCGGGCGCTGATCGCTGCGACGCCGCGCTACACCGATCCCTATGCCTCGCTGAAGCCAGTGGATGAAAGCGTGCTTGCCGGGCTCACGGCCGAAATCGCAGCCGCCGACAAGGATTGGAGGCCCAGCCATGGCTGAGCCGCTGTTTTCCGTGCGCGGGCTGAAGGTGGCGCTGCCCGACATGACGCGCAAGCCGCTGATCGGCCGCGCGCCGCTGGCCGAAATCCTGAAAGGGCTCGACTTCGATCTTCCGAAAGGCTCAGTCACCGGCATCGTCGGCGAGTCCGGCTCCGGCAAGTCGACGCTCGGGCGCGCGCTGGTGCGGCTGCTCGAGCCGAGCGCCGGCGCGATCAGCCTCGAGGGGCGCGACATCAGCCATCTTTCGGAGGCTGAGCTCAGGCCGCTGCGCCGCGACCTGCAAATGATCTTCCAGGACCCGATGTCGTCGCTCAATCCGCGGCACACGATCTTCAACATCATCGCGGCGCCCTTGCGGCAGAACGGCCTCGGCGACCGGCTGAAGGAACGCGTCGCGGAAGCGCTGCAGCGCGTCGGCCTGCCGCAGAATTTTGCCAGCCGCTACCGCCACGAATTGTCCGGGGGCCAGCGGCAGCGCGTCGGCATCGCGCGGGCGCTCGCGCTCTCGCCGAAATTCGTGCTGGCCGACGAGATCGTCTCCGGCCTCGACGTCTCGACCCAGGCGCAGATCCTGACGCTGCTGGAAAAGCTGGCGGCCGAGATGGGGCTGACGGTCGCCTTCATCAGCCATGATCTGTCGGTGATCCGGCGGCTCTGCCAGCAGGTCATCGTCATGCGCGAAGGCAGGATCGTCGAGGCGAGCGCCACGGACGCGCTGTTCGACGATCCGCAGGAGGCCTACACGCGCGACCTGCTCGCCGCCATTCCGCTGCCGGAGATCGATCCGGACTGGCTGCGGCCCAAGGCGCCGGGATGAATTGAGCTTCGATATCCGCACGCCGACCAGCGGGCCTCGGATGTGCGCAAGGACAAGCCGGCCCGCCAACGGAGGGTGACATGAAATACGCAATCCAGGCAGCGGTCCTCGCGGCCTCCTTGTTCGGCGCAATGGGAGCGGCATCGGCGGATTCGATTCCCGGCATGCGCGGGCACGACCATACCGGCATCACCGTGCCCGACATGAAACAGGCCGTCGACTTCTTCACCGATGTCGTCGGCTGCAAGAAGGCGATGTCGTTCGGCCCGTTTGCCGACGACAAAGGCACCTTTATGCAGGATCTGCTCGGCGTCGATCCGAAGGCGGTGATCCAGGAGATCACCATGGTCCGCTGCGGCAACGGTTCCAACATCGAGTTGTTCAAATACACCGCGCCCGACCAGAAGGATTTGACGCCGAAGAACAGCGATATCGGCGGCTTCCATATCGCCTTCTATGTCGACGACGTCGCCGCCGCGAAGGCCTATCTCGACGGCAAGGGCGTGAAGACCAGGCTGGGACCGCTTCCGGTGAAGGAAGGCCCCGCCGCCGGCCAGACCATCCTCTATTTCCAGGCGCCGTGGGGACTGCAGCTGGAAGCGATCAGCTACCCGCAGGGCATGGCCTATGAGAAGGGGGCGGAGACCGTGTTGTGGAGCCCGAAGGATCCGAGCAAATGACTTCAACCGCCCGCGCCCAACCCATCGTTCAATTATAAAACTTCAAGCTTGAAATAATTGACCCCTGGCGCAATACTGACAGTCGGAACCGCTGGTCCATCCGGCGGTTCCGGACATCTTATAGAGTTCACGCAATTCCGGACGGAAAACCGCTTCGCACTTTTCCTGGAATTGCTCTAGAGGAGATCGCAAGACATGAAGGTTGCGGTTCTCGGCGGCGGACCGGCCGGCCTCTACTTTGCCATCTCGCTGAAGCTGCGCGACGCCGCGCATGAGGTGACGGTCTATGAGCGCAACCGCCCGGACGATACGTTCGGCTGGGGCGTGGTGCTCTCGGCGGAGACGCTCGATAACCTGACCAGGAACGACCCGGTCAGCGCCGTCTGGATCAGGAAGCACTTTGCCTATTGGGACGACATCGCGGTCATCCATGACGGCGTGCGCACCGTCTCCTCTGGCCACGGCTTCTGCGGCATCGGCCGCAAGCGGCTGCTGATCCTCCTGCAGCGCCGCGCTCGCGAGCTCGGCATCAAGCTGCAGTTCGAGACCGAGATTTCCGATCCGCGACCCTTCATGGAAACGCATGACCTGGTGGTTGCTTCGGATGGGCTGAACTCCAAATCCCGCGCCACTTTCGCCGACGTGTTCAAGCCTGACATCGACACACGCAAATGCAAGTTCGTCTGGCTCGGCACGACGCAGAAATTCGACGACGCCTTCACCTTCATCTTCGAGAAGACGGAACATGGCTGGGTGTGGGCACATGCCTACCAGTTCGACAGCGAGACGGCGACCTTCATCGTCGAATGCAGCGAGCAGACCTGGAACGCCTTCGGCTTCGGCCAGATGACGCAGCAGGAATCGATCGCAGCCTGCGAGCGCATTTTTGCAAAGCATCTCGGCGGCCACCCGCTGATGACCAACGCCAACCACATCAGGGGTTCGGCCTGGATCAACTTCCCCCGCGTGCTGTGCGAACGCTGGTCTTACAAGAACCTGGCACTGATGGGCGACGCGGCGGCATCGGCGCATTTCTCGATCGGCTCAGGCACCAAGCTGGCGCTGGAGAGCGCCGTCGCGCTGGCCGACTATGTCGAGTCGGAGCCGGACCTCGAGGCGGCCTTCCGCAAATACGAAGACGCGCGGCGTACCGAGGTGCTGAAACTGCAATCGGCGGCGCGCAACTCTCTCGAATGGTTCGAGGAAGTCGAACGATATCTCGGACTTGATCCAGTTCAGTTCAACTATTCGCTGCTCACCCGTTCTCAGCGCATCAGCCACGAGAACCTGCGCCTGCGCGATGCCGAATGGCTGGCGGGGGCCGAGGAATGGTTCCAGCGCAAGGCCGGCGCCGGCGGCAACATGCTGCGCCGCGCGCCGATGTTCGCGCCGTTCAAGCTGCGCGACATGACGCTCACCAACCGCGTCGTCGTCTCGCCGATGGCGCAGTACAAGGCGGTCGACGGCTGCCCGACCGACTGGCATTTTGCCCACTATGCCGAGCGCGCCAAGGGTGGCGCCGGGCTGCTCTATATCGAGATGACCTGCGTCAGCCCGGAAGGGCGCATCACGCCCGGATGCCCCGGCTTCTACAAGCCGGAGCATGAGGTCGCCTGGAAACGGCTGGTCGATTTCGTCCATGCCGAAACGGAGGCCAAGATCTGCGCGCAGATCGGCCACTCCGGCGCCAAGGGCTCGACCCGCGTCGGCTGGGAAGGAACCGACGTGCCGTTGCCTTCCGGCAACTGGCCGGTGATGGCGCCGTCGGCGGTGGCGTGGTCGCCGCAGAACCAGGTGCCGAAGGCGATGGGCCGCGCCGACATGGACATGGTTCGCGACCAATTCGTCGCCTCGGCTGAGATGGCCGGGCGTTGCGGCTTCGACATGCTGGAGATCCATGCCGCGCATGGCTATCTGCTGTCGGCCTTCATCACACCGCTGACCAATCGCCGCACCGACGAGTATGGCGGCTCGCTGGAAAACCGCATGCGCTATCCGCTGGAGATTTTCCACGCGGTGCGCGCGGTGTGGCCGGCGGAAAAGCCGATCTCGATGCGCATCTCGGCCAATGACTGGGTCGGCATCGAAGGCGTGACGCCGGCGGACGCCGTCGAGATCGCAAAGCTGCTGCGCGAAGCCGGCGTCGATCTCTGCGACGTCTCGGCCGGACAGACCTCGATCGCCGCCAAGCCGGTCTATGGCCGCATGTTCCAGACGCCGTTCTCCGACCGCATCCGCAACGAGGTCGGCATGGCGACGATGGCGGTCGGCAACATCTACGAGCCGGACCATGCCAACTCGATCCTGATGGCCGGCCGCGCCGATCTTGTGGCGCTGGCAAGGCCGCATCTTGCCGACCCCTACTGGACGCTGCATGCGGCGGTGACGCTCGGCGACCGCGGCGTCAAATGGCCCGATCCCTATCTGCCGGGACGCGACCAGATCTACCGGCTGGCCGAGCGCGAAGCGGCAGCGGGGCTGAAAGTATGAGCGCCGCGCGGGCAATTGCCGGGAAGCATGCGCTGGTCACCGGCGGCGGCTCCGGCGTCGGCAAGGCCATCGCGCTGGCGCTGGCGGAAGCCGGCGTGAACGTAACGATCTGCGGGCGGCGCGAGGCGGAGCTTGCCAAGGTGGCTCGCGCAAGCGACCGCATCCTCGGCATTGCCGCCGACGTCACCGATGAGGCGTCGATGGCGGGCCTTTATCAGCAGGCCGAGGCGGCGCGCGGACCGTTCGACATCGTCGTCGCCAATGCCGGAACGGCCGGCAGCGCGCCGGCGCACAAGACGTCTTTGGCCGGCTGGCAGCGCACGCTCGACGTCAACCTCACTGGCGCCTTCCTGACGGTGAAGCCGGCGCTGGCCGGCATGCTCGCGCGGAAGGCAGGCCATATCGTCTTCGTCGCCTCGACCGCCGGTCTGAAAGGCTATGCCTATGTCGCGCCTTACGTCGCCGCCAAGCATGGCGTCGTCGGGCTGATGCGCGCCTTGGCCGCCGAAACCGCCAAGTCGGGCGTGACGGTCAACGCCGTCTGCCCAGGCTTTGTCGAGACCAACATGCTGGAGGAGTCCGTCCAACGCATCGTCGAAAAGACCGGCCGCTCGGCAGCGGAAGCAAGGCAGAGCCTGTCGGCCGTGAACCCGCAGGGACGTTTCATCCAGCCGGACGAGGTGGCAGACGCGGTGCTGTGGCTGTGCAGCGATGCGGCGCGATCGATCACCGGACAGGCAATCTCCATTTCCGGAGGCGAGACATGGTAGCGGGACCGACCTCCACCGGGCCGGGCAAGGAGAGGCTGCGGTTGTGGATCCGCCTGCTGCGCGCCTCGCGCACCATCGAGGCGGAGCTGCGCGAACGGCTGAAGAAGGAATTCGACACCACGCTGCCGCGCTTCGACGTGATGGCGGCGCTCTACCGCGTACCGGAAGGGATGCTGATGAGCGACCTGTCGCGCTTCCTTCTGGTGTCGAACGGCAATGTGACGGGCATCGTCGACCGGCTGGTTTCGGAAGGGCTGGTGACGCGCGCGCGCCGCAACGGCGACCGCCGCACATCGATGGTGCGGCTGACCGAGGAAGGCAGCAAAGCTTTCGCGAAGATCGCGGCCGTCCATGAGGGCTGGGTCGGCGAGCTGCTCGGCGGTGTCAGCGAGGAGGAAGCGAAGCGGCTCACCGGCATGCTGAAATCGTTCCGCAGCAATTGGGAGGGACGCGAATGAGCGCCATGGCAAAGCTCAAGCCGAAGCACTTTCTCTGGGAGGTCGAAGGCCGGATCGCGAAGATCCGGCTCGACCGGCCGGAGCGCAAGAACCCGCTGACCTTCGACAGCTATGCCGAGCTGCGCGACACGTTTCGCGACCTCGTCTATGCCGACGATGTCGACGCCGTCGTGTTCCTGCCCAATGGCGGCAATTTCTGCTCTGGCGGCGATGTCCATGACATCATCGGGCCGCTGGTCAAGATGGACATGAAGGCGCTGCTGGCCTTCACGCGCATGACGGGCGATTTCGTCAAGGCGATGCTGAATTGCGGCAAGCCCATCATCTCCGCCGTCGACGGCGTGGCGGTCGGCGCCGGCGCCATCATCGCCATGGCCTCCGACATCCGCATCGCCACCCCTGAAGCAAAGACAGCCTTCCTGTTCACCCGTGTCGGGCTCGCCGGATGCGACATGGGCGCCTGCGCGATCCTGCCGCGCATCATCGGCCAGGGCCGCGCCGCCGAGCTGCTCTATACCGGCCGAACCATGAGCGCTGCCGAAGGCGAGCGCTGGGGGTTCTACAACCGCCTGGTCGCTGCGGCAGCGCTCGAAGCCGACGCGCTCGACATGGCGGCGCGCATCGTTTCAGGCCCGACCTTCGCGCATGGCATCACCAAGACGCAGCTCAACCAGGAATGGTCGATGGGTCTCGACCAGGCGATCGAGGCGGAAGCGCAAGCGCAGGCGATCTGCATGCAGACCGGCGATTTCGAGCGGGCCTACAAGGCGTTCGTCGCCAAGGAAAAGCCGGTGTTCGAGGGGAATTGAGGATGGGTGCACAGACCTCGCAGAACTGCGGAGGCGCAAATGCCTGACCGCTCTTTCCTCAACTGGCCCTTCTTCGAGGACCGTCACCGCGAACTCGCCGAACGCCTCGACGCCTGGTGCGCCAAGAATCTCCCCGTCGATCACCACGACGTCGATGCTGCCTGCCGCGACCTCGTCGCGAAACTCGGCCGCGATGGCTGGCTGAAGCCGACGGCGCTCGACCTGGCCAACCCCGGACCGCTCGACGTGCGCACGCTCTGCATCACCCGTGAGACGCTGGCACGCCACGATGGCCTCGCCGACTTCGCCTTCGCCATGCAGGGCCTGGGCACCGGCGCGATCTCGCTGTTCGGCACGCCGGAGCAGCAGCGCTGGCTTGCGAAGACCCGAGCCGGCGAAGCGATCTCGGCCTTCGCATTGTCGGAGCCGCGCTCGGGATCGGACGTCGCCAACATGGAAATGACGGCCACGCGCGACGGCGACAACTACATCCTCTCGGGCGAAAAGACCTGGATTTCCAATGCCGGCATCGCCGACCTCTATGTCGTGTTCGCCCGCACCGGCGAGGCGCCCGGTGCCAAGGGGATTTCCGCTTTCATCGTGCCGGCCGACACGATGGGTCTCGGCATCGCCGAGCGGCTCGAAGTGATCGCGCCGCATCCCCTGGCGCAGCTCTCCTTCGACAATGTCCGCATCCCGGCTTCCGCGCTGATCGGCAAACCCGGCGACGGTTTCCGCATCGCCATGTCGGTGCTCGACGTGTTCCGCTCGACTGTTGGCGCGGCGGCTCTTGGCTTCGCGCGGCGCGCGCTGGACGAGAGCGTCAGCAGAGCGGCCGAGCGCAGGCTCTTCGGCGCGCCGATGGCGGAGCTGCAGATGGTGCAGGGCCACATCGCCGACATGGCCCTCGATGTCGACGCGGCCGCGCTGCTCATCTACCGCGCCGCCTGGACCAAGGACATGGGCGCACCGCGGGTAACGCGCGAGGCGGCCATGGCGAAGCTCTTCGCCACCGACAAGGCGCAAGAGGTGATCGACAAGGCGGTGCAGCTGCATGGCGGCGACGGCGTGCGCAAGGGCCATATCGTCGAGAGTCTTTATCGCGAGATCCGGGCGCTGCGCATCTATGAGGGCGCCTCCGACGTGCAGAAGGTGGTGATCGCCAGACAGGTCATGGGCGCGGCGTGAAACCTATGCCAACCGCATCTGAAATGGGGGGAGACATGCACACCATCCTGCAGCCTGAGGGCTGGGCCAAGCCGGTCGGCTATGCCAACGGCGTGGCCGCGCGTGGCCGGCTTGTCTTTATCGGCGGCCAGGTCGGCTGGAACGCCGAGTGCAAATTCGAGACCGACGACTTCGTCGGCCAGGTGCGCCAGACGCTCGCCAACGTCGTCGCAGTGCTGGCCGAAGCCGGCGGCGAGCCGCGGCACATCACCTCGATGACCTGGTACTTCACCGACAAGGCCGAATATGTCGGTAACCTCAAAGGCATAGGCGAGGCCTATCGCGCCATTATCGGCCGGCACTTTCCGGCGATGGCGGCCATGCAGGTGGTGGCGCTGGTCGAGGACCGCGCCAAGGTCGAGATCCAGGCGACCGCAGTCATACCTGACTGACTACTGACGCAGCCCGGCCTGCTTCAGGAGCGGCAGAACGTGATCGCAGAAATAGGGCAGCTCCTGCGTGTAGTTGACGAAGGACAGCGCGATTCCCTGGTAGCCATGCCCGGCTATTTCGGCCATGTCGGCGGCAATCGTTTCGGGGGTTCCAACCAGCGGATAGGTGCCGGCACCGCCGGCGAAGCGCTGGCGGTAGCGGTCATAGGCGTGCGGGTCATGCGACTGCGAGAATTCCTTCTTGCCGGCCATGTGGGCGTCGACGGCTTCGTGGTCGGCCATCGCGACGGCGTAGCGCGTGTAATAGGCTTGCGCTTCTTCCATCGTCGCGCGGCAGACGACATGCGCCACGGTGTAGACGCCGACGTCACGACCGACCTTGGCGGCGCGCTCGCCGATATCGGCGACATGCTTGCCGGCATCGCTCATCTCGGAGAAGGTCGTGAACAGATAATCACATCGGGCGGCGGCGAAGTCGCGGCCCGGGCCGCCGAAAGCGGCGTTCATGGTCACCGGACGCGGCACCTGTAGACTGGCCGGCCGGCTCACCGCCTCCTTCAGGCGATAATAGGCGCCCTCATAATCGAGCGGCTCGCTCGACGCGTAAAGCCGCTCCAGGATCTCGATCCATTCGGCCGCCTGGTCGTACCCCTTCTCGACCAGCGGCGTGCCGAACATTCCGAATTCCTTCGGGTTCCAGCCGCAGACGATGTTGAGCCCCGCGCGGCCCTGGCTGATATGGTCGACCGTCGCCAGCGCCTTGGCGGCGTAGAGCGGATGCACGAGCGGCACATGCACCGTCATGAACAGGCCGATCTGCTCCGTGGCCGCGGCAAGGGCTGCCGCCCAGGTGAAAGTCTCGAACGAGAATTCGCGCACCTTGTTGCGGCCGCCGAAACCGCGCCAGCGCGCGATCGGCAGCATGAATTCCAGCCCGGCGCGGTCGGCGATCTGGGCCGCCGTCAGATTGTCCTGCCAGCTTGCCGTCCAGCGCTCCGGCACGTCGGTGATGGCAAGCCCGCCATCCGCGTTGGTCGAGAACACGCCAAGCTTCAGTCTGTTCAGGCCATGCAGGGGATGCGCTTTGATCATCTTGGAAACTCTCGGGCGGAACGCCACACGCTAGGCCGGCGTGAAAATATTTCAAGCCTGAAATAGCTTCGCCTCGTCGTCGTTTGCGGATATGGATTGGGCAATATGAAAAGGGGATCGGCATGAGCGAGTTCCGCCAGAAATGCATCAGCAGGACCAACCTCGTCGGGTCCTTTTCCGCTGTCCCCCATCCGGTTGCCGTCGAAGTCATGGCATCGTCCGGGCTCGATTTCCTCTGCATAGACTGGGAACACGCCCAGATCTCGCGCGAGACGATCGAGGCCATGGTGCGGGCAGCCGACGTGCATCGCGTGCCGGCCATGGTGCGCGTTCCCGGCCATGCGCCGGAGGCGATCCAGGCGGCGCTGGACAGCGGCGCGCAGGGCGTGCTTGTGCCGCGTGTCTCGACCGCAGAGCAGGCCGCATTTGCCGTGAAGGCCTCGCGCTATCCGCCGCTCGGCGAACGCGGGGTCGGTCCCGGTCGCGCCGCCGGCTATGGCTATCGCATTCCCGAATATCTTGCCGCCGCCAATGAGCGGATCGTCGTCGCGGTCCAGGTCGAGACGGCGGAAGGTCTCGCCAACATCGAAGCAATCGCCGCCGTCGACGGCGTCGACCTGATCTTCGTCGGCCCGGGCGATCTCTCGGTGTCGATCGACGCGGCCGGGCCTGCCGGCGCGGACAAGCTCAATGCGGCGATCAAGAGCATCATCGGCGCAGCGCTCGCGCGCGGCAGGACGACCGGCATATTCTGCGCCAGCCCGCAGAATGTCGGCCGCTGGGGCGCCCTCGGCGCCAGCTTCTTCGTGCTGGCCAGCGACACGATGTTCCTTGGCGCCGGCGCGGCGGCCAATTCTGCAGCGGCGCGCGACGAGCTGGCGTAAAAGGGACGCGACCCGCATCCGTTGGGCAGCAGGGGCGCCAAATTTTTTAAGCTTAAAACTTTTGCCTTGAAAAGCGCGGCACTTTGGATAGCATCCGGATGGCGGCTGCCGCGGCAGAGCGGTTTTCCTGTCGGTCCGTCGTCGCCCGGGTGGAAGGGGTTTCAGTCCTTGTCGTTTGTGTTGCCCCAGTCGTCGTCCAGCGCGCGCTATGCCTTCGATGGCGTGCGCGCCCAGATCCGCGACCTGCACACGGAAAACATCGCCAACCTCGCGGTCCGCGCGCGCGAGCTCGGCGATGTCATCGCGCTCTGGTACGGCGAAGGCGACGTGGTGACGCCGGCCTTCATCCGCGACGCGGCAAAGGCGGCCTTCGACGAAGGCCTGACCTTCTACGTCCCCAACATGCGCGGGCATGGCCCGCTGAATGAAGCGCTGTCGGAATACCAGACGCGCATCCATGGCCGCCCGATCCCGATCGCACGCACCACGGTCACGCCGGGCGGCATGCAGGCGCTTTATCTTGCCCTGGAGCTGCTGGTCGATACCGGCACCAATGTCGTCTATGTCGCGCCGCAATGGCCCAACATCCACAACGCCATCCACCTGATCGGCGGCGAGCCGCGGCCGCTCCCGCTCGACTTCAAGGATGATTGGCGGCTCGACCTCGACCGGCTGTTCGCCGCCTGCGACGCGCGCACCCGCGCGATCTTCCTGTCGACGCCGTCCAACCCGACCGGCTGGACCGCGTCGCGCGAGGAGATGCAGGCGCTGCTTGATTTCAGCCGGCGCACCGGCATCTGGATCATTTCCGACGAGGTCTATGGCCGGCTCTATTTCGACGGCGACGTCGCACCCTCGATCCTGCAGATCGCCGAGGACGGCGACCGGGTGCTGTCGGTCAACAGTTTTTCGAAAGCCTGGGCGATGACCGGCTGGCGCATAGGCTGGCTGACGCATCCGTCGGGCGTTGCCGACCAGCTCGGCGCCATGACCCAGTACATCAACAGCGGCACCGCCGCGCCGATCCAGGCCGGCGCCGTGGCGGCGATCCGCCAGGGCGAGCCGCTGGTCGAAGACATCAGGCAACGGATCAGGACCGGGCTCGACCTCGCCTATGACCGGCTGGCCCGGATCCCCGGCGTCATCCTGCCGACCAAGCCACGCGGCGGCATGTACGCATTCTTCGCCATGGAAGGCGAAGCCGATGCGCGGCAGGTCTGCGCCAGGATACTGGAGACAGCGCGCGTCGGGCTGGCGCCCGGCCACCTGTTTGGAAATTCGGCGGCGGCATTCCTGCGCATGTGTGTGTGCCGCGACAGCGGTCAGATAGAAACGGCGCTCGAGCGCATGGTCGCCGCCATGAATTGACGCCCCGCTGGGAGGCGGGACGGCAACAAACCGTGCGGGGCAAGCCCCGCCCGATCGACAACAGAGGGAAGACCCAGAGGGAAACCAAATGAGCTTTACGCGTCGCAATCTGCTTGTTCTGGCCGCCGCCATCGGCATCGCCACCGGTCCCGCCACGGCCTATGCCGCCGATGTGCTCAATGTCGGCGCCTACCCGACCAATCCGCCTTTCGAATACAAGAACGAGAGCGGCACTTTCGAAGGCTTCGAGGTCGACATCGTCAATGAAGCGGCCAAGCGCATCGGCATGACCACCGATATCGCCGATCTCGGCTTCCAGGCGCTGTTCGCGGCTGTCGGTTCCAACCGCATCGATGTCGCGATCTCGTCGATCACCATCACCCCGGAGCGGTTGAAAACGCTCTCCTTCACCCAGCCCTACTATGATTCCGACATGGGCATCGCCACCAAGACCGACAGCGCGATCAGCAAGGAAGCCGATCTAAAGGGCAAGGTCGTCGGCGTGCTCTCCGGGTCGACCGGCGAGACCTGGGTCAAGAACCATCAGGCTGCCGACGGCTTCAGCGACGTGAAGGGCTATGACACGCAGCAGAACCTGTTGCTCGACCTCAGCGCCGGTCGCGTCGATGCCGCCGTCAGCGACATCCCCGGCATGCAGTATTCGTTCCAGAAGATGAAGGACCTCGTCGTCAAGGAACGCATCAAGACCGGCGAGCAGTACGGCCTGATGATGAGCAAGGACCATCCGCTGCTCGGCAAGCTCAACGACGCGCTGACGGCGATGAAGAAGGACGGCACTCTGGCCGCGATCCACAAGAAGTGGTTCGGCACCGACGCGCCGGCAGATTCCTCGACGGTCAAGGAAATGCCGCTGCCCAAGGCCTGAGCGGCCAGGGGCAAAACGAGCGACGTGCCGGCTCCAAAGGCCGGCACATCTTGTTTGACGCGTGACGTCCCCGGACCGCCACGCTTTCGGCCAATCCGATTTGGGTAGTCCGGGTCTTGTCAGGACATCGCATGACGCAACACGGTCCGGGAATGCTCCCATGTCGCTGATCGACACCTTCTTCAATCCCGAGGTCATTGCGTCGAGTTTGCCGGCGCTGCTGCGCGGCTTCCTCAACACGCTACTGCTGGGGATCATGAGCATCGTCATCGGCATCGCGGTTGGGCTGGCGATCAGCCTGGTGCGGCTCTATGCGCCGAAGCCGCTGCGCTGGCTCGCCATCGGCTATACCGACATCTTCCGCGCCCTGCCGGTGCTGGTGGTGCTGATCCTGATCTATTACGCGCTGCCCTTCCTCGGCATCCGTCTGTCGTCCTGGGCATCGGCCGTGACCGCTTTCGCCATCATCATGTCGGCCTATTCGGCCGAAGTGTTCCGCTCCGGCATCGAAAGCATCCCGAAGGGCCAGTTCGAGGCGGCGCAGGCGCTCGGCCTGCCCTTCATGCTCACCTTGCGCAAGGTGGTGCTGCCGCAAGCGATCCGCGTCGTCATCCCGCCGATGACCAGCAACTGCGTCTCGATGTTCAAGGATACCTCGCTTGCCTCGACCGTGGCGCTGCCGGAACTTCTGAAGGAAGCGACCAACGCGCAGTCGCTCTACGCCAACCCCTCGCCGCTGATCGGCGCCGCGTTGGTCTACCTCATCTTCCTCTGGCCGATGGTGCGCCTCGTCAGCCTGCTCGAGCGCCGCTTCAAGGACGAGAAAGCGCGCTGACCGCCATCGATACCCATCCCCGCCCAAGCCCCTCGCAGGAGCCTGCCCCGTGAACAAGCATCAGACCGACAGCACCAGCGCCGCCTTCCCGGTCGAAAAGATCCGCGCCATGTTTCCCGCCTTGCAGCGGGCCGGCGACTTCATCTTCATGGACAATGCCGCGGGCGCCCAGATTCCGCAGAGCGTGCTCGATGCGGTGACCAACCATCTGGTGGCGCACAATGTGCAGCGCGGCGGCCGCTATGGCCGCAGCGTCACCGTCGACCAGTCGGTCGCGACGGCGCGCGAGAGCGTCGCGCTCCTGATCAACGCCTACAGCCCGTCCGAAATCTGCTTCGGCATGAACGCGACCTCGTTCATCCGCCTGGTCAGCCTCGGCATCGGCCAGATGCTCGCCAAGGACGCGGATGGGGGACGCGACGAGATCATCGTCACCGACATGGATCACGACGCCAATATCGCCACCTGGCTGGCACTGGAGCCGGCCGGCGCGAAGTTCAAATGGTGGCGCATGCGCGAGGACGGCAACCTGCATGTCGACGACCTCAAGCCGCTGGTGTCGGAGCGCACCCGCCTCGTGGCCTGCACGGTAACGGCGCATTCGATCGGCTCGATCGTCGACGTCGCCTCGGTGGCCAGGATCGCGCATGCGGCAGGCGCCGAAGTGTTCCTCGACTGCGTGCATTACGGCCCGCACGGGCTGATGGACGTGCGAGCCTGGGACTGCGACTACCTCGTCTGCTCCGGCTACAAGAATTTCTCGCCGCATATGGGCTTCCTCTGGGGCCGCTTCGACACGCTGAAGCGGCTGCCGACCTTCCGCGAGGATTTCATTCCGGACGAGCCGCCCTACAAGGTCGAGGCCGGCACCTTCATCTACGAGAACGTGTCGGGCATGGACGCGGCGGTGCGCTACCTGGAATCGGTGGGCCGCAATTTCCTGCCCGAGAACAACCGCTCACGCCGCGACAACATCGTCGCCGGCATGAGCGCCATCCGCGACTACGAGCTGATGCTGGCGCGCGAGATGATGAAGGTGCTGAAGGATTGCGGCGCGACCATCTACGGCGTCTCGGACGAGACGCGCATCCACGAGCGCGTGCCGACCTTCTGCTTCAATATTGGCAAGCTTTCGCCGCAGCGGGTCGTCGAGGAGATGGCGGCCCTGCAGATCGGCATCCGCGACGGCCACATGTATGCGCCGCGGCTGATGAAGCGGCTCAACCTGTCGATGGACAGCGGCGCGATCCGCGCCTCGCTGGTGCACTACAACACGGTGGAGGAAGTGCACAAATTCGGTGAGGCGCTGCGGGCGATCATCGCGAAGCTGTCGTGATCTTGGCCTGGCCTACTGCGTTGCCAAGGTCAATCAGCGGCTTCTGTTTCCAAAACGCCCCTTGGGGTTCGACCACCGTCAGACCGGCGAACCGCTCGATAACGGCCAGGCGATAGGCCATGATGTCGATGAAACAGTTTCGAAAACGCGGCCGTGGTCTCGTAGCCTACACGGGTCGCAATCCGTGCAATTGCCTCGTCTGTTGCTTCGAGTAGAAACGCAGCCTCCGACATCCGGCGTGCGATCAAATAGCGGTACATGGGCTGGCCGACGAGATTGGTGAAACGAGCCGAGAACGCCGAGCGACCGAGCCCTACGCGCTGCCCCAGGTCGCCGAGGGTCCAGGGCTGATCCGGTCGTTCGTGGATCAACTGAAGGGCCGGTCCTATGTGCGGGTCCGCCATAGCTCCCAGCCAACCGCCTTCTCCGGATTTGAGAGACTTGATCCAGCTTCGCAACACCTCGACGAAGAGCACCTCTGTCAGTCGCGAGAGCGCCACGTCCTGGCCGGGACGCGCAAGCGCCGACTCGCTCACCATGCGTTGCAGAATCGCCTCGAGCCATCCGCCGTCTTCCGCGGGCTTCAGGTGAAGCAAGGGCGGAAGCAATTCCAACACGCTGCCGCGCGAGGGCCGCTCGACGGTGAAATTGCCACAGATCATCGTTGAGAGTGGCTGCGCGTTGCCTCCATGATGAACGACGCCAAGACGTCCGGGTAGCCGATCCAGATTCAGAATCGGTAACGGCTCCGTCCGCCGATCAGAATAAATCAGATGAGACTCGCCGCGTGTGATGACGACAAAGTCGCCGGCCGTCATGTGGAGTTCTCGTTCCTGATCGAGCGCGAGAGTCGCTGAGCCACGGCTGAGATAATGGAATAGGGCGTAGGGGCGCGCCGGCAATGCCAAGTTCCATGGATGGCCCAACTCGAAGTGGAAGAGCAGAGTTCCGCCGAGACGAACGCGATCGAGCACTTGGGCGAGAATGTCCATCTTCGCGATGTTAACACTGATGGACGGTAGGACACAATATTCGGACGATTGAGGCCTAACGTCCGAAGGCTCCGCGCAATACGTCATCTCAAGGCGAGCCGCCGGGCTGCGCGGCGGACCATTTCGCAAATCGGCAGATGGAAGAACCGCAACTCTGCCGACACGCCTTCCCCGGACCCGAGTCGTCCGTGATCTCAACAGGAGCAATAAATGCGAAATCTTCTACTCTCCGTCGCCACCGTCCTCATGGCCGGAGCCACACTTGCCGCCCCGGCCCAATCAGCTCAACTGCCCAAGGGGGCGGCTCACAATATTGTCCTTGTCCATGGTGCTTTCGTCGACGAGACGAGTTGGAAGCCGGTTGCCGATATCCTCACGAAGAAGGGCTACAACGTGACGCTTGTCGAAAACCCGCTCACCTCCCTGGCGGCGGACGTCGATGCAACCAAACAGGCGCTTGCGAAACAGAACGGGAAGACCGTTCTCGTTGGCCACTCCTGGGGTGGGGTCGTCATCACGCAAGTAGGTGACGACCCCAACGTCTCGGCGCTGGTGTATGTCTCGGCGTTCGCTCCCGACGTGGGACAATCTCTGGCGATCTTAGCCAAGAGCGGTCCGGCAACCGAAGGCGCCGCGGCGATTCATCCCGATGACAAGGGCAATCTCTACATCGATCCCAAAGTGTTTCCTTCGGCGGTCGCGGCTGACCTTCCTCCGGAAATCGCTCAATCCTTGGCAAACCATCAACTCCCGTTGAACCACGCAGCGTTCGAGGCTCCGGTCGATACAGCAGCCTGGCACGACAAGCCGACGTTCTACGTGATCAGCACGAAGGACAAGGTCATCGCACCCAAGGTTCAGAAGATATTCGCCAACAATATGAAAGCCCGGACGACGGAGGTCGCCGGCAGCCACGCCTCCCTCGTCGTCCACGCGAAGGAAGTCGCCGCGGTGATTGAAAAGGCCACGCTGGTGAAGTGACGATCCCGCTCCCGGCGCGCCTTCGTGCCGGGAGCGCCACACGTGCTGGACTAAGCCGCCTTCTTCTTCGCCAGCCTCGCCTTGATGCTGGCGATGTCGGCGCGGGGCGTCGCGGCGAACAGCGTCTTGGTATAGGCATGCTTGGGGTCGGAGAAGACCTCGTCGCGCGGACCGTATTCGACCGCTTCGCCGAAATACATCACCATCACGTCGTCGGCGATGTAGCGCACCACCGAGAGGTCATGACTGATGAAGACGTAGGTCAGCTGGAACTCGTCCTGCAGGTCGGCGAGCAGGTTGAGCACCTGCGCCTGCACCGACAGGTCGAGCGCCGAGACCGGTTCGTCGAGCACCAGCAGGCTCGGGTTCAGCATCAGCGCGCGAGCAATGGCAATGCGCTGGCGCTGGCCGCCCGAGAACATGTGCGGGTAGCGGTTGTAGTGCTCGGGTCCGAGGCCGACCTTCTTCAGCATCTTCATCGCAAGGTCGCGGCGCTCCTCGGCCGGCTTGTCGGTGTTGATGAGGAGCGGCTCGCCCAGCACATCGCCGATCTTCTGGCGCGGGTTGAGCGAGCCGTAAGGGTTCTGGAACACGATCTGCACCTTGCGGCGCATTTCCTTGGTGAGCCCGTCCCTGGCGATGTCGACCTTGTTGCCGTCGATGAAGAGCTCGCCGGAGGTGGCCGGATCGATGAGCGTGATGATGCGGGCGAGCGTGGACTTGCCGCAACCGGACTCGCCGACGATCGCCAGCGTCTTGCCCTTCTCGACACTGAAGGAGACGCCCTTCACCGCATGCACGGTGCGCGCGCCGCGGAACAGGCCGCCGCCGACATGGTAGTCGCGCTTGATGTCCTTGCCTTCGACGACCTTGGTCATGCGCCGGCTCCTGAAGGCGCGGCCTCGAACAGCATGTCCGTGACGGTCGGCAGCCGGTCGCCGACGGCGTTTTCCGGCAGTGCCGAGAGCAGCGCGCGCGTGTAGTTGCTCTTCGGCGATTCAAACAGCGACAGCACGTCGGCCTCTTCCATCTTGCGGCCCTTGTACTGGACGATGACGCGATCAGCGGTTTCGGCCACCACGCCCATATTGTGAGTGATCATGATCAGGCCCATGCCGTACTTGGCCTGTAGCGAGACCAGCAGATCGAGGATCTGCTTCTGGATGGTGACGTCGAGCGCGGTGGTCGGCTCGTCGGCGATCAGCAGCTTCGGATTGCAGGCGATCGCCATCGCGATCATGACGCGCTGGCATTGGCCGCCCGACATCTGATGCGGGAAGGAGTTCAGCCGGTCGGCGGGATCCGGAATGCCGACCTGCTTGAAGAGCTCGATGGCGCGCGCGCGGCGCTGGGCCTTGTCCATGCCCATATGGAAGCGCAGCACTTCCTCGATCTGGAAGCCGACGGTGAAGCAGGGATTGAGGCTGGCGATCGGTTCCTGGAAGATCATGGCGATGTCCTTGCCGATGATCTTGCGGCGGTCGGCCGGGCTGATCTTCAACAGGTCGCGGCCGTTGAAGGTCATGCGGTCGGCGGTGACGGCGGCCGTCCATGGCAGGAGCCCCATCACGGCCAGCATCGACACCGACTTGCCGGAACCGGATTCGCCGACGATGGCGAGCACCTCGCGCTCGTCGACATGAAGCGAGACGCCGTCGACGGCGCGGAACGGGCCCGACGCGGTCTGGAATTCTACGACGAGGTTCTGGATGTCGAGCAGCGCCATCACGACCTCCTGAGCTTGGGATCGAGCGCATCGCGCAGGCCGTCGCCGATCAGGTTGATGGCAAGCACGGTTATGAGGATGGCGAGACCCGGGAACGTCACCACCCACCAGGCGCGCAGGATGAACTCTCGCGCCGAGGCAAGCATGGTGCCCCATTCCGGCGTCGGCGGCTGCGCGCCGAGACCAAGGAAGCCGAGCGCGGCCGCTTCGAGGATGGCGTTGGAGAAGGACAGCGTGCCCTGGACGATGAGCGGCGCCAGGCAGTTGGGCAGGATGGTGGCGAGCATCAGCCTGAGATGGCCGGCGCCCGCGACCTTCGCCGCCACGACATATTCGCGGCTCTTCTCCGCCATCACGGCGGCGCGCACCAGGCGGGCGAAATGCGGCTGCAGGACAAGCGCGATCGCCAGCATGGCGTTGAACAGGCCTGGCCCGAGGATCGTCACCAGCACCAGCGCCAGCAGCAGCGACGGGAAGGCCAGGATCAGGTCCATGACGCGCATGATCGCGACGTCGACCCAGCCGCGGAAATAGCCTGCCAAGAGGCCGAGCGTGATGCCGCCGGTGAGCGCCAGCGTGACCACGACCGCGCCGATCAGCAGCGAGAAGCGTGCGCCATAGAGCAGGCGCGAGAGGATGTCGCGGCCGACCGGATCGGTGCCGAGCAGATATTGCGTCGAGCCGCCCTCCTGCCATGCCGGAGGCCGCAGGAACGCGGTCTTGTCCTGGATGTCGGGCGCGTAGGGCGCGAGCAGCGGCGCGAAAAGCGCGGCCAGCACCAGCAGGATGAAGACGAACAGGCCGATGACCGCGCCGCGGTTCACCGAAAAATAGTGCCAGAAGGTTTTCAGCCCGGTGAGACGATCCGGGCTGCCGGCGGCCATCGGGGCGATTTCGGTCTGGGTCATTTATGCCGCCCTGATGCGCGGGTTGATGACGGCGTAAAGCACATCGACGATGAGGTTCACCGCCATGACGATGAGCGCGATCAACAGCAGACCCGACTGCACGACGACGTAGTCGCGCTTGAAGATGGAATCGACCATCCATTTGCCGATGCCCGGCCAGGCGAATATGGTCTCGGTGAGGATGGCGCCGGCGAGCAGCGTGCCGACCTGCAGGCCGATGGTGGTGACGACCGGGATCAGCGCGTTGCGCAGCGCATGCACGCCGATGACGCGCGCCCCCGACAGACCTTTGGCGCGCGCGGTGCGGACATAGTCCTCGCCCAGCACCTCGAGCATGGCCGAGCGCGTCTGGCGCGCGATCACCGCCAGCGGAATGGTGCCGAGCACGATCGCCGGCAGGACGAGATGGCTGAGCGCGGAACGGAACGCGTCCCATTTGCCGTGGAGCAGGCTGTCGATGGTCATGAAGCCGGTGATCGGCTTGAAGAAGAACTGCAGGCCGATGCGGCCCGAGACCGGCGTCCAGCCGAGATAGCCGGAAAAGAATATGATGAGCAGGAGGCCCCACCAGAAGATCGGCATCGAATAGCCGACAAGGGCCGTGCCCATCAGCGACTGGTCGAACCATGAGCCGCGCTTGACGGCGGCGAAGATGCCGGCGGGGATGCCGATGACCATGGCGAAGATCATGGCGAAGAAGGAGAGTTCCAGCGTCGCCGGGAAGAGCGTCTTGAACTCCTCGAGAACCGGCCGTTTGGACGAAATGGAGACGCCGAAATCGCCGGTGGCGACCTCACCGACATAGCGCGCGTACTGCTCCCAGATCGGCAAATTGTAGCCGAATTGCTGCTTGAGCTCTTCGTAGCGGGCGGGGGCGACGCCATGCTCGCCGGCCATGGCCAGGATCGGGTCGCCCGGCAGCAGGCGCACGAACGCGAAGGCGCAGATGGTGATGCCGACCAAAGTCGGGATCAGGAGGGCGATCTTGTTGAGAAGATATCGGAGCATCGTCAAATGGAATGGGGCGGCGCTGGAATTGGCGCCGCCCCGTTCGCAATATTATTCGGCCTTGTCAACGCCGTCGAAGCGATGAATGCCGAGCGGGTCCATCTTGAAGCCGCTGACATTGTTGCGAACGACCGCATAAACCTGGCTGTGAGCCAGCAGGAAAGCCGGAGCCTGCTTGGCGAAGATCACCTGCGCCTGCTCATAGAGCTTGGTGCGCTCGGCCTGGTCGCTGGTCTTCTTGGCCTTCTGGATCAGGTCCTCGAAGTCCTTGTCGCACCAGCTGGAGTAGTTCGAGACGCCGATGGCGGAGCAGGCGAAGAGAGTGGCGAAGAAGTTGTCCGGATCGCCATTGTCGCCGGTCCAGCCGATCTGGAAGGCGCCGGGACGGTCCTTCTTCTTGCCTTCCTCGCGATACTTCGTCCACTCGTAGTTGACGATGGTCGCCTTGACGCCCACCTTGGCCCAGTCCGCCTGGATCAGCTCGGCCGCTCGCTGGAAGTTCGGGTTATACGGACGAACGCGGTCGGAAGCCCAAAGCTGGATTTCCTTCAAGCCGGCAGCCTCGAGCACCTTCTTGGCCTCATCCGGATTGTAGGCGTCGGTCTTCACGTCCTTGTCCCACGACCACATGGTCGGCGGGATCAGGTTTTCGGCGGGCGTGGCGCCGGCATCCTGGAACAGCGACTTGATCAGCGCTTCCCGGTCGATCGCCTGGTTGAGCGCATGACGCACTTCAGGCTTGTCGAGCGGCGGGATCGTGGTGTTGTAGCTCATATAGCCGATGTTGAGACCGGCCTGATCCATCAAGGTCACGTCCTTGTTGGCCTTGATGGTGGCGATGTCGGCCGGGTTCGGATACGGGGCCACGTCGCACTCGCCGGCCAGCACCTTCTGGATGCGGGCGGTCGCGTCAGGCGTGATGGCGAAGACCAGGTCGTCGATCTTTTCCTTGCCCTTGAAATAGTCCGGGTTGGCCGCATAGCGGATGACGGCATCCAGTTGGTAGTCGACGAACTGGAACGGACCGGTGCCGATCGGCTTGGTCGAAAAGTCGGCCATCTTGCCGTCCTTCTCGAGCTGATCGGCATATTCCTTCGACACGATGGACGCGAAGTCCATGCCGAGATTGGCCAGCATCGGCGCGTTCGGCTCGGTCAGCGTCAGCTTGACGGTGAGGTCGTCGACCTTCTCCCACTTGGCGACATATTTCGGCATGTCCATGCCGGTGTAATAGTCCCAGGTGAGGTTCGGCAGATACTTGTCGCCGTTCCACGGATTCTGCTTATTGAACTGGCGATCGAAGGAGAAGACGACGTCATCGGCGTTGAGGTCGCGCGTCGGCTTGAAATAATCGGTGGTCTGGAACTTCACACCCGGATGCAGATGGAAAGTGTAGACAAGGCCGTCGTCGGAAATCTCCCACTTGTCGGCAAGACCCGGCTCGATCTCCGTGCCGCCATGCTTGAACTCGACCAGTCGCGAATAGACCGTGCGCGACGAAGCGTCGAAGTCGTTGCCGCCGGTCGTCGTGCCGGGATCGAAATTGGCCGGCGACGCTTCCGAGCAATAAACGAGCGTCTTGGCACTGGCCATGCCGCTGAGGACGCTTGCAGCCAGCAACGCGGCTGCAAAAGTCATTGTCTTTTTCATTGAGCACTCCCTGATGTTCTCTCAAGCCCCTCTATCAGGCTCGCGAAGCGCGCATATAAGCACCGTTTCTTCGCCTTTGGAACACCTCGCGTGCGTACCCCATGGGAAGCAGGAAAAAAATCTAGATTGTGCTCCAACAATAGAAAAAATGAGCATTCTTTTCCGCTCACAACATTATTAACGACGGCATTTTTTTTATTGATCGGCCGCCTTGGGAAACGGGCCGGTGAGGCCGCGCCGCCGGAGGTCCGCCTGCCCTCCAGGCATGATGCGGGAGGCCGTCGAGGAGTGGATTTCGACGGCAAATCTTTCCCCGCCCTGCCGCTGGGGCAAGGCTTGCACGGTCGCAGATAGAGGCAATACATAGATGGTGGGGGGATTTCCCGGAAAATCCGAACCGGCGTGGAGGACGCTTCTTGCGGAAGCGGGCGCCCATATCGAAGGCGACAGGGAGAGACAGGTGGCAAAAGCAGCCAAGACGACAGGCCCGGCGAAAGCAAAAGCCAAGGCCGCTGAAAGCGATGCGCCCAAGGCTGCCAAGGCTGCCGCCGCGCCGAAGCTGAAGACGGCCGCGAAGGCAGCGCCCGCCAAAGCGGCAAAGCCGGCCGCCGCCAAACCCGCAGCGCCAAAGGCCAAGGCGGCAGCCGCGAAAGCCACAGAGCCGGCCACCGCCAAATCTGCCTCGAAGGGCTTGCCTAAGGCGATCACCGAACTCACGGTAGGCCTGCCGGAAAAGCCGTGGCTGAAAAGCTATCCCAAGAACATGCCGGCAGAGATCGGCGCCCTACCCTACAAGTCCATCGGCGAGTTCCTGGTCGGCGCCTGCAAGCAATTCGCCGGGCAGCCGGCCTTCGTGTGCATGGGCAAGTCGATCACCTATGCCGAGCTCGAGCGGCTGTCGGCCGCGTTCGGCGCCTACCTGCAGGCAAGAGGCCTGGAGAAGGGCGCGCGCGTGGCGCTGATGATGCCGAACGTGCTTCAATATCCGGTGGCGATGATGGCGGTGCTCCGCGCCGGCTACACGGTGGTGAATATCAATCCGCTCTACACGCCGCGCGAACTGGAACATCAGTTGAAGGATTCCGGCGCGCAGGCGATTGTCATCCTGGAAAACTTCGCCGGCACACTGCAGGCGGTCATCGCCAGGACGCCTGTGAAGCATGTCATCGTGGCGTCGATGGGCGACATGCTGGGCGGCCTCAAGGGCGCCATCGTCAACCTCGTCGTGCGGCGGGTGAAGAAGATGGTGCCGGCATGGTCGCTGCCCGGTCATGTGAAGTTCAACGCCGTGCTCAAGACCGGCGCGTCCATCGCCTTCAAGCCGCCGACGGTCTCCGGCGACGACATCGCCTTCCTGCAATATACGGGCGGCACCACCGGCGTCTCGAAGGGCGCCGTGCTGCTGCATCGCAACGTGCTTTCGAACGTCGCGCAGAACTCGCTTTGGGTGGAGGACGCCTATACGGTGAAGCCCAAGCCGGCGCATCAAAACTTCATCTGCGCGCTGCCGCTCTACCACATCTTCGCGCTGACGGTGAACGCGCTGATGGGCATGCAGCAGGGCGCGCAGAACGTGCTGATCCCCAACCCGCGCGACATTCCGGGCTTCGTCAAGGAACTGGCGAAATACCCGATGCACATCTTCCCGGGCCTCAACACGCTGTTCAACGCGCTGCTCAACAATGAGGAGTTCCGCAAGCTGGACTTCAAGCCGCTGATCCTGACGCTGGGCGGCGGCATGGCGGTGCAGAAGGGCGTCGCCGAACGCTGGAAGGCGCTGACCGGCTGCCCGGTGAGCGAAGGTTACGGACTGTCCGAAACATCGCCGGTGGCAACCGCCAACAAGTTCAGCTCCAGCGACTTCACCGGCACGATCGGGCTGCCGCTACCTTCGACCGAGATCGCCATCCGCGACGACGACGGCAACAACGTGCCGCTCGGCGAGGTGGGCGAGATATGCATCCGCGGCCCGCAGGTGATGGCCGGCTACTGGAACCGGCCCGACGAGACCGCCAAGGTGATGACCAAGGACGGCTTCTTCAAATCCGGCGACATGGGCTTCATGGACGAGCGCGGCTACACCAAGATCGTCGACCGCAAGAAGGACATGATCCTGGTCTCCGGCTTCAACGTCTATCCGAACGAACTGGAAGAAGTGGTGGCGCATCACCCTGGCGTGCTGGAAGCGGCCGCGGTCGGCGTGCCGGACGAGCATTCCGGCGAAGTGCCTAAATTGTTCGTGGTCAAGAAGGATCCGGCGCTGACCGTCGAGGCGCTGATGGCTTATTGCCGCGAGAACCTGACCGGCTACAAGCGGCCGAGATACATCGAGTTCCGCACCGAACTGCCGAAGACGCCGGTCGGCAAGATCCTGCGTCGGGCGCTGCGGGACCAGGCTTGAGCGATAACACGGCCAACCTGAGGCGAGAGCAGGCGAAAGCGCTCGATCCGGCGGAGTTCATCAAGGCGAACATGCGGCTGGCGCCGGTACCGGCGCTGCGGGAGATCCGGCTCTATCTGGCGCATCCCGGCAGCGGCCTGCGGCGGCTGCTCGAACCGGATGACGGTGACGAAGGCGAGGCAGAGCCCCAGCCGCCCTACTGGGCCTATGCCTGGGCCGGCGGCGCGGTGCTGGCCCGCTATGTCTTGGACCGCCCATCGATCGTCGCCGGCAAACGCGTGCTCGATCTCGGCGCCGGCTCGGGGCTCGTCGGCATCGCGGCGGCAAAAGCCGGGGCGCGCGCGGTGATCGCGGCGGAAATCGACCGCAATGGTGTGGTGGCGCTCCGCCTCAACGCGGAAGCCAATGGCGTCGCCATCGAGATATGCGAGGGGGATGTCACAGCCGGTCCGCCGCCGGCGGTCGAGCTGGTGCTCGCGGGCGACATCTTCTACGCGCAGGATGTCGGGCAGCGGATGATGCCGTTCCTCGAGCGCTGCCTCGCCGCCGGCATCGACGTTCTGGTCGGCGATCCCGGGCGCGCCTGGCTGCCCCGGTCGCGGCTTTGCCTGCTCGGCGAATATCAGGTGCCGGATGTCGGCGGAAACGGCGGCGGCGAGCCGAAGCCAAGCGCGGTGTTCGCGCTTGTGGCCGAACCCGGTTAGCCCGCAGGCACGTTCACCCGCGCGGCGAGAAAATCCGGCAGGTCGGCGACCGAGTCCAGGATGACATCGGCCATCGGCGCCAACGAGTCGCGCGTGCCTGTGCCGGAAAGCACGCCTACCGCCAGGCCGCAGCCGCCAGCACGCGCCATTTCGAGATCATGGCGGTTGTCGCCAACCATGGCGATCTCGCCCGGCTTCAGCCCGGTCAGATCGCAGAAGGCAATGACGGTGTCCGGCGCGGGCTTCGGGTTGGCCACGGCATCATAGCCGAAGGCGGCGTCGAAGAGCTGCGCGACACCGAGGGTGGCGAGCGTCTTCTCGGCGCCGCTGGTGGAATCATTGGTGGCGACGCCCATGCGGTAGGATCGCGTGTGCAGCGCCCGCAGTGAATCGAGAACGCCGGGAAGCGCCACCGCCATCGACGAGCCCTGCACCGAGGTGATCTCGTTGAAGCGGGAAACGGCATGCATCTGGTCCTCGTCGGACAGGCGCGGAAACCACAGTTCGACGACGTCCATATTCGAGCCGGAGGCGAAGATCGAATCGGGCTTGAAGCGTTTCGTGACGAAGTCGAAGCCGGCGGCGGCGAGCAGGCGATCGGCCTTCCAGCGATCGCCTTCAGCGGCGTCCATCGCCATGAAGTCCGCGACACCGAGCCAGGTTGCATTGAAGTCGACAAGCGTGCCGTCCTTGTCGAACAATATTCCCTTGATATCCGCCAATCCTTTTACTCCTTGCCGCGCAATTGGTGGATATGAGCCACCAGTCCGGCAGTCGAGGCGTCGCGGTTTGCGGCAGTCTCCTTGCCCTCAACGACAGGCAGCAGGCCCGTCGCCAGTTCCTTGCCGAGCTCGACGCCCCATTGATCGAAGGAATTGATGTTGAAGAGCGTGCCCTCGACGAAGACGCGATGCTCATAGAGCGCGATTATGCGGCCTAACGTGCGCGGATCGAGCTTTCGGTAGAGGATGGTGAGCGAGGGGCGGTTGCCCGAGAAGACGCGGTGCGGCGCGATGCGGTCGACATCAGCCGGTTTCATGCCCTTGGCCAGCATCTGCGCGCGCGCTTCTTCCAGCGTGCGTCCCTTCATGAAGGCCTCCGATTGCGCCAGGCAGTTGGCGAGCAGAAGATCGTGCTGGTGCTTCAGTTCGGGCTCGTGACCGACGGCGGCGGCGAGGAATTCGACCGGGATGAAGTCGGTGCCCTGATGCAGAAGCTGGAAGAAGGCATGCTGGCCGTTGGTGCCAGGCTCGCCCCAGACCAGCGGGCCGGTCGGCGTGGCGACCGCGGTGCCGTCCAGCGTGACGCTCTTGCCATTCGATTCCATGTCGAGCTGCTGCAGATAGGCCGGCAGGCGCGACAGGCGCTGGTCGTAGGGGATGACGGCGCGGGCCGGATATTTGCAGACGACCCGGTGCCACCAGCCGATCAGCCCCAGCAGCACCGGCAGATTCTTCTGCAAGGGTGCTGAGCGGAAATGCTCGTCCATCTCATGCGCGCCGTCCAGGAAGGCGCGGAAGTTGCGCGGGCCGACGGCGATCATCACCGGCAGGCCGATGGCGCTCCACACCGAGTAGCGGCCGCCGACCCAGTCCCAGAAGCCGAAGACGCGGTCCTGCTCGATGCCGAACTTCGCCACCAGATCGAGGGCGGTCGACACAGCTGCGAAATGCTTGCCGACCGCCTCCTTGCCAAGCGCCTTCTGCACCCATTCGCGCGCCGTCTCAGCATTCGTCATCGTCTCGACTGTGGTGAAGGTCTTGGAGGCGACAATGAATAAAGTCGTCTCGGCGGACAGGCCCTTCAGCGTGTCGTGGATATGGGCGCCGTCGACATTGGAAACGTAGTGCGCGCGCGGCCCGTCATGGTAGGGCGCCAGCGCAAGCGTCACCATCGCCGGGCCGAGGTCCGAGCCGCCGATGCCGATATTGACGATGTCGGTGATCTTCTTGCCGGTGGCACCTAGCGCCTTGCCGGAGCGGATGGCGTCGGCGAAGGCGCCCATGGCGTCGAGCACGGCAATCACATCGGCCTTGGTGTCCTGGCCATCGACCACGACGCTCTTGCCGGTCAGGTTGCGCAGCGCGGTGTGCAGAACGGCGCGGTTCTCAGTGATGTTGACCTTCTTGCCTTCGAACATCGCGGCGCGTCGTCCCGCGAGATCGGCGGCGCCGGCGAGCCTCTCCAGCATCGTCATGGTATTTGCGTCGACCGCGCATTTCGACCAGTCGAGGAGGAGGTCGCCGTCGGTGGCGGAGAACGTCTCGAAGCGCTTGGGATCGGCGGCGAAGGCCTCGCGCATCGTACCCTTGGCCGCCGCGCGCTGATCACGCAGGGCGGCAAGTTGCTTGTCGAAAGATGACTGATCCACTGGCGGGCTCCTGGCGGGTTTTTAGATTTATCTTAACAGGCCGGATGTTTCCGGCGCGTGTCGTCGGGTCATATTCGCATCATTCTATTGAGCCGATTTCCATTTCATTCAAGCGCGGCATTGCCGCAGTGCATCACGCCTTTATGATGCACTGCAGCATTGTTTTTGCCGACCGCTAGATGAACCGCTTACGCGGCCAATAGATCACTGGCATAAATCCCAGCGATCAGAAAAATTGATTGGCGCAACCCCTTATGCCACCCATACACTCCACTGGTCCAGCCAAGTGAAAACAGCTGGCCATCCGAGGATGATTTCCCATGCCACAGCGCAATGACACGGCCATATGGTCCGGCCTGTTCCGGATTTCGGCCGAATCCGGCCAAACCCTCCAGGCGCAGATACGCCAGGCGATCGTCGCGGCCATTCTGGACCGACAGATCGCCGCTTCGATGCCGTTGCCGTCTTGCCGGATTCTCGCCGAAAAACTTGGGGTTGCCCGCGGCACGGTGGTGCTGGCCTTCCAGCAGTTGGTCGACCAGGGCTTCCTGGTGGCGCGCGAGCGGCGCGGCCATTTCGTCAACCCTGACGTGCTGGCCACCCCGGCCAAGCCGCATCAGAAGGCGCCCGACCAGCAGAACGAGATCGACTGGAAGGCGCGCCGGCAGATCGCCGCAAGCGATATGCCGCCGCCCGCCAAGCACGACAACTGGATCAAGTCCTCCTACCCGTTCGTCTACGGCCAGTTCGATCCCGCGCTGTTTCCGACCGCCGAATGGCGCGAGTGCAACCGCATGGCGCTGGCCGTGCTCGAGATCCGCAACTGGGCCTCCGACATGGTGGACCGCGACGATCCGCTGCTGATCGAGCAGATCCAGGCCAGGCTCCTGCCGCGGCGCGGCATCTTCGCCAATCCGGACGAGATCATCGTGACGCTGGGCGCGCAGAACGCGCTCTATATGCTGGCCTCGCTGCTGATGACCAAGGGTTCGAAAGTGGCGATGGAAGATCCCGGCTATCCCGACGCCCGCTCGATCTTCCGGCTGGCCGGCGCCGACATCCAGCCGGTCCCGGTCGACCAGCAGGGCATCGTCACCTCGGCGATCCCCAGCGATTCCGGCTTCGTCTTCGTCACGCCCAGCCACCACTGCCCGACCATGGTGCCGCTATCGGCGGAACGTCGGCAGGACCTTTTGGCGCGCGCCAATCGCAACAACCAGATCATCATCGAGGACGGCTATGACAGCCAGCTGCTCGACGAGGCGCCTCAGCAGGCGCTGAAGAGCCTCGACCGCTCGGGCCGCGTCATCTATGTCGGCTCGATGTCGAAGACGCTGGCTCCGGGCCTCAGGCTTGGCTACATCGTGGCCTCGGCCGGGCTGATCGCGGAGCTGCGCGCGCTGCGCCGCTTCATGCTGAGGCACCCGCCGGCGAACAACCAGCGCGCTGTCGCGCTGTTCCTGTCGCTCGGCCATCACGAGGCGCTGGTGCGCAGGCTTTCCGCCGCCTTCGACGAGCGGCGCAAGCGGCTGGTCCATGCGATTTCCGCTTTCCTGCCAGAATGGCGCTCGACTGACTCGGCGGGCGGCACATCGCTCTGGCTGGAAGGGCCGCGGGGCACCGATTCACGCGGCCTGGCGGAAGCGGCAGCTTCGCGCAGCGTCATCATCGAACCCGGCGACCGGTTCTTCGATCGCAGCGAAAAGCCTTCGCGTTTCATGCGCTTGGGCATCTCCTCGATCTCCCTGCAGCATATCGAGCCGGGCATCCGCGAGCTCGCCACCGCTGCCGGGCGCAGGCCCGCGGCGGCCTGATCGCCACCGACTTTCAAGAAAGGGCCGGCCCAGCGCCGGCTCTTTTTGTTTGCACGCATGCTAGCCGCTTTAGCACTCTGGCATATTCGACGGGATTGCTTGGCTCATAGGCTGTACCAATGCCGGCGGCATAGTCGGGGCCATAAGGGGACGAGGCAGGCCGATGGTGGACCAACCGCCGCGGGCCGCGTCGCAAATAAAGACAAAAGGTGGAGTGCTTCCATGTCAGTGGCTCTCGAGAAGCAGGAAGCGTCGTCGGACCAGCGTTCGCGGCGTTCCGGCGGGCGCGAAGCGCGCCGCGCGATGCGGGCAGCGCCCTTGGCCGACGATATCCGCCCGGTGCGGCCAGGGCTTGAAGGCGGCAGCTACGGGCCGTTGAGCCAGAACGACCAGGAACGCATCCACGAAGCGGTGCTGACGCTGCTGGAGACGGTCGGCTTCGCCAATGCCATCCCGTCCTGCATTGAAGCGCTGACCGGGGTCGGCGGCGTTTATGGCGACGACGGCCGCATCCGGCTGCCGCGCGCGCTGGTGCTGGACACGATCAAAAGGGCAGCGCGCAACTTCACCCTCTACGGCCAGGATCCCAAGCACGACATGCTGATCCAGGGCAAACGCGTGCATTACGGCACGGCGGGCGCGGCGGTGCATCTGGTCGATGTCGAGAAGCGCGAATATCGCGAATCGCTGCTGCAGGACCTCTATGACGCCGCCCGTCTCGTCGACGGGCTGGACAACATCCATTTCTTCCAGCGCACCATGGTGCCGCGCGACATTCCCGACCCGCTCGATATGGATTTCAACACGCTCTATGCCTGCGTGACGGGGACATCCAAGCATGTCGGCACCTCGTTCACCGTGCGCGAGAACGTCAAGCCGGCGCTGGAGATGCTCTATGCGATCGCCGGCGGCGAGGAGAATTTCCGGGCGCGGCCTTTCGTGTCCAACTCGAACTGCTTCGTCGTGCCGCCGATGAAGTTCGCTGAGGACGCCTGCGGTGTGCTCGAAGCCTGCGTGGAAGGCGGCATTCCGATCCTGCTTCTGTCGGCCGGCCAGGCCGGCGCCACGGCACCCGCCGCGATTGCCGGCGCCGTGGTCCAGGCAGTGGCGGAAGTGCTGATGGGCCTGGTCTATGTCAACGCGATCAAGCCCGGACATCCTGCGATCTTCGGCACCTGGCCGTTCGTCTCGGACCTCAGGACAGGAGCCATGTCCGGCGGCTCGGCCGAGCAGGCGGTGCTGACCGCTGCCTGCGCGCAGATGGCGCAATATTACGACCTGCCCGGCGGCTCGGCCGCCGGCATGTCGGACTCCAAGCTGCCCGACATCCAGGCCGGCTACGAGAAGGGCATCACCAATGTGATGGCGGGGCTGTCCGGCCTCAACCTGGTCTATGAATCGGCCGGCATGCACGCCTCGCTGCTCGGCTTCTGCCTGGAAAGCCTGATCATCGACAACGACATGCTGGGACATTGCCTGCGCTGCGTGCGCGGCATCGAGGTGACCGACGACGCGCTGTCGATCGACACCATTGCCGAGGTTTGCCTGAAGGGTCCAGGGCATTATCTCGGCAACGACCAGACGCTGAAGCTGATGCAGACCGAATATTTCTATCCCGCCGTCGGCGATCGCTTCTCACCAAAGGAATGGAACGAAAAGGGCCGGCCCGACATCCTGTCGCGGGCGATTGCGGAGAAAAAGCGCGTGCTTGCAGAACGCTTCCCGCGCCATGTCTCGCGCCTGCTCGACGACAAATTGCGCGCCCGCTTCGGCGAGATGATCAAGCTGCCGCGCAGCGGCATGGGCGGCTAATATTCAGGTGAGGCCGGTCTGCAAACGGGATCTTCCTGCCCTTCCGGTGCTCACGTACTTTGAGTACGCTGCGCTCCGGTTCTCGAAAGATCCCGTCTTCGACTCGGCCTGACCTGAATCTCAACGGATCCTACTCGGCGCTCAGTCCGTAGCGCTCAACCACTTCGGGGTTGATCAGCTTGGCGTGCAGCGTCATCAGCACGATCTGCGCATCGAAACTGTCGCCGGCCTCCAGCGCCGCCTCGATGCGTCGCTCGACCGCCAAGGTCGGCTCACGGCCATTGGCCTGCTCGAACACCTGCGGCCCGGCGACGCAATAGCCGCAAAGCTGCGCCACCGAAGTATAGGCATCGGCCGGCGGCTCGTCCGGCCAGCGGTCGTTCATCAGATTGACGATGGTGAGTTTCACGCCTTCCGGCACCAGGGCCGGATGCAGGTCGGCCTTGCGCAATGCCTCATCCAACTGCCGCAGGTCGCCCGAGCGGCCGAACACGCCGAGGAAGCCGAGGGAAGAACGCCGTTTTGCCACGATGATCTCTCCCCTTCACGGTCTGCCGATATCGACCTTATCTGTGGGCTGGGCGTGGCCGAAACAAGGGCACGAAAAAGGACGGCTCGCCGGAGGCGAGCCGTCCTTACGATTTAGTCGACTGCAAGATCAGTGATTGTCGCGCGGCACGCCGCTGGTGTGGGCGACGTCCTGGTACTTGACCGCCGGCTTGAGCACCATGCCGGCCGAGAATTGGTCGACCATGCCGCGCTGGATCTCCTGCCACGGCGTCTGGTGCTTGGGATAGTGATAGCCGCCATTGGCCTGCAGCGCGGCGCGGCGCTTGGCGATCTCCTCGTCGCTGACGAGAATGTTGGCCGTGCCCTTCTTCAGGTCGATGCGGACGCGGTCGCCGGTCTTGAGCAGGGCGAGGCCGCCGCCGATCGCGGCTTCCGGTGAGGCGTTGAGGATCGACGGCGAGCCGGACGTGCCGGACTGGCGACCGTCGCCGATGCAGGCCAGAGAATGGATGCCTTTCTTGATGAGGTAGGCCGGCGGCTGCATGTTGACCACCTCGGCGCCGCCCGGATAGCCGACCGGACCGGCGCCGCGCATGAACAGGATCGTGTGCTCGTCGATGCCCTGCGCCGGATCGTCAATGCGGGCGTGGTAATCCTCCGGCCCGTCGAAGACCATAGCGTTGCCCTCGAAGGCCTCCGGATCGTTCGGATTGGAGAGATAACGCTCACGGAATTCGGGCGAGATGCCGCTGGTCTTCATGATGGCGGAATCGAACAGATTGCCCTTGAGATTGATGAAGCCGGCATTGGCCTTGAGCGGCTGGTCGGCGCTGCGGATGACCTCGTGGTTCTCGTTGACGGCATCCCGGCAATTGTCGCCCATCGACTTGCCGTTGACGGTGATCGCTTCGGGATGCGGCAGCAGGCCACCCTTCATCAGTTCGGCGACGACCGCCGGCACGCCGCCGGCATGGTGATAGTCCTCGCCGAGATATTCGCCGGTCGGCTGCAGGTTGACGAGCAGCGGCACGTCGAGGCCGATCTTCTGCCAGTCGTCATTGTCGAGCGGCACGCCGAGATGGCGGGCGATGGCGTTGAGGTGGATCGGCGCATTGGTGGAGCCGCCGATGGCCGAGTTGACGACGATGGCGTTCTCGAAGGCCTGGCGCGTCATGATGTCGGAGGGCTTCAGGTCCTCATGCACCATGTCGACGATGCGCTTGCCGGTCTCGTAGGCGATCTGGCCCCGCTCGCGATAGGGCGCCGGAATGGCGGCCGAACCGGGGAGCTGCATGCCGAGCGCCTCGGCCAGCGAGTTCATCGTGGTGGCGGTGCCCATGGTGTTGCAATAGCCGGTCGACGGCGCCGAGGAAGCGACGATATCCATGAACTCGTCATAGTTGATCTCGCCGGCAGACAGGCGCTGGCGCGATTCCCAGACGATGGTGCCGGAGCCGGTGCGCTTGCCTTTGTGCCAGCCATTGAGCATCGGGCCAACCGACAGCGCGATGGCCGGAATGTTGACGGTGGCCGCCGCCATCAGCAGCGCGGGCGTGGTCTTGTCGCAGCCGATGGTGAGCACGACGCCGTCGAGCGGATAGCCGTAGAGCACCTCGACGAGGCTGAGATAGGCGAGGTTGCGGTCGAGCGCGGCGGTAGGGCGCTTGCCGGTCTCCTGGATCGGATGGCACGGGAACTCGAAGGGGATGCCGCCCATAGAGACGATGCCTTCGCGCACGCGCTTGGCAAGCTCGAGATGGTGGCGGTTGCAGGGCGAAAGATCGGAGCCGGTCTGCGCGATGCCGATCAGCGGCTTGCCCGACATCAGCTCGGCGCGGGTCAGGCCATAGTTCAGATAACGCTCGAGATAGAGCGCGGTCATGCCCGGATTGTCGGGGTTGTCGAACCACTCCTGCGAGCGAAATTTCTTCTTCCTGGTGGGGGCGCCTGCCATGGTGGTCTCCGTATTTGTATGACAAATCGATAGGACAACGCGCGAGCGCAAGCAAGAGGCAGACGCTGCCGGGACCGGACTTTGGTGCGATAGACTTGTAACGGACCGCGCGCTACGACCAATCGATAACAGCAATCCGGGAGGGTTTGATGGCTTTGGTGATCGAAGGCGAGGAGCGGATCGCCGCACCCGTCAAAAAAGTGTGGGAGGCCCTCAACGACCCGGAAATCTTGAAAGAGGCGATTCCCGGCTGCCAGAGCCTCGAGAAGAATTCGGACACCGAGATGGCGGCGACCGTGGTGCTGAAGATCGGGCCGATCAAGGCAACCTTCAACGGCGAAGTGACGCTGAAGAACCTCAAGCCGCCTCATTCCTACACCATCCAGGGCGAAGGAAAGGGCGGCATTGCCGGTTTCGCCAAGGGAGGCGCCGACGTGACGCTGACCGAGGACGGGCCGGATGCGACGGTGCTCAAATACGCCGCCAAGGCCGAGGTCGGCGGCAAGATCGCGCAGCTCGGCAGCCGGCTGATCCAGTCGACATCGAAGAAGCTTGCGGGGCAGTTCTTCTCGACGTTCGGGGACAAGGTCGGCGCCTGACCCTTCCTTCGAGGGTTATTCGAACACGATGCTCGGCACGGCGGCTTCGGCCGCGCCGCGCTCTTCCTGGACCCGACCCCAGACCTTCGAGGCGATGTCGCGATAGATTTTCGCCTCCGCGCCCTCCGGCTTGGAGGCGACGACCGGCGCGCCGGCGTCCGAGCTTTCGCGGATGCCCATTTCCAGCGGCACCTCGCCGAGGAAGGTGACGCCAAGGCGCTCGGCCTCGCGCCGCGCGCCGCCGTGACCGAAGATGTCGTAGTGCTTGCCGGTGTCGGGCGCGAGGAAGTAGCTCATGTTCTCGACGATGCCGAGCAGCGGCACGTCGACCTTCTTGAACATGTTGAGGCCCTTGCGGGCGTCGATCAGCGCCAAGTCCTGCGGCGTCGAGACGATGACGGCGCCGGCGAGCGGCACCTGCTGCGCCATGGTGAGCTGGGCGTCGCCGGTGCCGGGCGGCATGTCGACCACCAGCACGTCGAGCGGGCCCCATTCGACCTCGCGCAGCATCTGCGTCAGCGCCGACATCACCATCGGGCCGCGCCAGATCATCGGCGTCTCCTCATCGACAAGGAAGCCCATCGACATCACCTTGAGGCCGTAATTCTGCATCGGCTTCAGGATCTTGCCGTCGACCGTCTGTGGCCGGCCATGGATGTTGAGCAGCCGCGGCATAGACGGGCCGTAAATATCGGCATCGAGCACGCCGACCTTCAGCCCGTTGGCCGCAAGGCCAAGCGCCAGGTTGACGGCGGTAGTCGACTTGCCGACGCCGCCCTTGCCGGAAGCGACCGCGATGATGGAGTCGATGCCGGGCACCCCGCGCTTGCCGTGGCTGTGCGAAGCCGGTGCCTGCGGCGTGGGACGCTGTGACGACTGCGGGGCTGCGGGCCTCGGCGCTGCTGGGCGCGCCGGAACCGGCGCTTCCATGCCGCCGCCCTTCTTCTCAGCCGTGAGCGCGACGACGGCGCTGGCGACGCCCGGTATGCCCTTCACCGCGCGCTCGGCGGCAGCGCGCAGCGGCTCCAGCTCCTGGGCGCGCGCGGCGGGAACGGTGATCGAGAAGAAGACCTTGGAATCGGCGATGAATATCTCCGAGACCATGCCGAGATCGACGATGTTGCCGGTGAAGTCCGGCCCATTCACCGTCTTCAGGCGCTCGATGACGGATTCCTTGGTAATGGACATGAGCTTTTTCCCGAGCGTTTGCCGGGTCAGATAATGCAGTTCCGGGCGAGAACCAAGCTTCGGAACGACATGTGCGGCGACATGCCTTCAAAAAACTTGCACGCACCTGTCGGGTTTCGCGGGCGCCTTTCGTCTTCCAGACAGAGGCATCCGACTGCGCAGCTGCAGTCGCCGGAAGACGACGCAACCCTATCTTCCCGGTTTCCGGCGCGGCCGCCAAAACGGAGCAGCCGACAGAGAAAGGAGAAATCCATGCTCGCAAACAGCAACGCCACCGCCAATCTCGCGGTCAAAGATCAGGAAAAGGCCAAGGCTTTCTATGCTGGAACGCTGGGCCTTCGCCAGGTCGACGACATGGGCGGCGAGCTCGTCGTCTACAAGAGCGGGGACACGCTCATCAACGTCTACCATTCGCAATTCGCCGGCACCAATAAGGCGACGGCCGTAACCTGGGCAGTCGGCGACCAGATCGAGCCGATCGTCGAATCGCTGAAATCGAAGGGCGTCACTTTCGAACATTACGACATGCCGGGGCTGACGCTCGAGGGCGACATGCATGTCGGCCAAGGCATGAAAGTCGCCTGGTTCAGGGATCCCGACGGCAACATCCTGAACCTGGTGGACAAGTAGCCCTGCTACTAGGTTGACCGCCGGCGATCATCCGGCCAGTCGCGTCGCGAGATAGGTGAGCGCCGAAATCGCCGCCGTCGCCGGCAGGGTGATCACCCAGGCGACGACGATGTTGCCTGCGATGCCCCAGCGCACGGCGGAGACGCGGCGGGCGGCGCCCACGCCGATGATGGCGCCGGTGATGGTGTGGGTGGTCGAGACCGGAACACCGAGCCAGGTGGCGGCGAAAAGCGTGATGGCGCCGCCGGTCTCGGCGCAAAAACCCTGCATCGGATTCAGCCGCGTGATCTTCGATCCCATCGTGTGCACGATGCGCCAGCCGCCAAGCAGCGTGCCCAGCGCCAGCGCCGACTGGCAGGTGAGGACCACCCACAGCGGCACGTAGAAGCTCTGGCCGAGCATGCCTTGCGAATAGAGCAGCACGGCGATGATGCCCATGGTCTTCTGCGCGTCGTTGCCGCCATGTCCCAGCGAATAGAGCGACGCGGAAAAGAACTGCAGCACGCGAAACGTGTTGTCGACCGCGAACGGCGTCTGGCGCACGAACAGCCAGGAGACGACGAGAACCAGGACGAGCGCCAGCACGAATCCGGTCGCCGGCGAGAGCACGATCGCCGCGACCGTCTTGCCGAGCCCGGACCAGACGATGGCGCCGGTACCGGCCTTGGCGACGCCGGCGCCGACCAGCCCGCCGATCAGCGCATGCGAGCTGCTCGACGGAATGCCGGCGACCCAGGTGACGATGTTCCAGACGATGGCGCCGACAAGTGCCGAGAAAATCACCGCCGGCGTGACGATGCTGGCGTCGACAATGCCTTTGCCCACCGTCTCGGCAACATGCAGGCCGAAGAACAGGAAGGCGATGAAATTGAAGAAAGCCGCCCAGAACACCGCGTAATGCGGTCTGAGCACCCGGGTGGAAACGATGGTCGCGATCGAATTCGCGGCATCGTGCAGGCCGTTGAGGAAATCGAAGAACAGGGCCACGGCGACGAGGCCGATCAGGAGCGGAAAAGCGATCGTGGCGTCCATCGCCTAAACGTTCTCGATCACGATGCCGCTGATCTCGTTGGCGACGTCCTCGAAGCGGTCGACCACCTTTTCCAGCTGGCTATAGATCTCCGAGCCGATCAGGTAAGCCATCGGGTCGCTGCGGCCGTGATGCCTGAAGAGATCCTTGAGGCCCTGCTCGTGCAGGTCGTCGGCGCGGCCTTCGACGCGCATGACCTCTTCGGCGATGGCGTTGAGGCGCGCTGTGTTGGCGCCGACCTTGCCGAGCAGCGGGATCGCCTCAGCTACCAGCCGGGCAGCCTGGACGATGACGCCGCCCATTTCCCGCATCAGCGGATCGAACTCCCTCACCTCGAACAGCTTCACCGTCTTGACAGTCTTGTGCATCATGTCGATCGCGTCATCCATCGACTGGATCAGGTCCTTGATGTCGCCGCGATCGAAAGGGGTGATGAAGGAGCGTCTGACCGCAAGCAGGACCTCGGCAGTGATGCCGTCAGCCTCGTTTTCGAGATCGACGATCGTCTGGCACCAGCGGTCGATGTCATCGCCGTTGAGAAGATGCTGAAGGGCTTCGGCCCCGCCGACCACGGTGCGCGAATGCCGCTCGAACAGCTCGAAGAAGCGATCCTCGCGCGGCAACAGCTTGCGAAACCAGCCCAGCATGTCGTCCTCCTCAATCCGCCCTACCCCCACATAGCGCCATGTGCGGCGCGGGAAAACAGATAGCCGGCTCAAAAATGTGGACGAGGTCCGATTGTGCGTGCGTATTGCGAAGCGATGCGATTTCCCCGACCCTGGGCTAAACCGCGTTGGATCGGATGGCATGATCGACAAACTGGAGTTCTTCCTGGCGCTGGCCAAGGAGGAGCATTTCGGCCGGGCGGCGGAGGTGTGCGGCGTCACCCAGCCGACGCTGTCGGCCGGGATCAAGCAGCTTGAGGAGCAGCTCGGCGTCATGCTGGTGCTGCGCGGGTCGCGCTTCCAGGGGCTGACGCCGGAAGGCAGGCAGGTACTGGGCTGGGCGCGTCGCATCGTCGGCGACACAAGGACGATGCGCGAGGAGATGCGGGCGGCGCGCCACGGCCTTGCCGGTCGTATCCGCATCGCCGCCGTTCCCACGGCCCTGGCCATGGTGGCGCGGCTGACGACGCCGTTTCGCGAAAAGCATCCGGGCGTCACCTTCTCCATCCTGTCGCGGACCTCGATCGAGGTGCTGTCGCTGCTCGGCAATTTCGACGTCGATGCCGGCATCACCTATCTCGACAACGAGCCGCTCGGTCGCGTCACCAGCGTGCCGCTCTATGACGAGCGCTACCAACTCATCACCGCGATCGGGAACCCCTATTCCGATCGCGACAAAGTGACGTGGGCCGAGATCAGCCAGCTGCCGCTCTGCCTGCTGACGCCTGACATGCAGAACCGTCGCATCATCGACCAGCATCTGGCGGAAGCCGGCGTGCAGGTGCGGCCGACGCTGGAATCCAACTCGATGATCGTGCTGTTCTCGCATATAAGGACCGGCAAATGGTCGTCGATCATGCCGCTCAACCTCGCGGAAACATTCGGCTTTTCCGAGCCGATCCGCGCCATTCCGATCGTCGAGCCGGACGCCAGCCACACGGTCGGTCTGGTGGCAGCACCCCGCGAGCCGCACACGCCGCTGGTGCAGGCGCTGCTGGACGAGGCGATGGCGCTGGCAGACGATTTCCGTCGTCATCGCTAGGCTAGAGAATGCGAGCTACCGCTTTTCGATAGAAAATTTCTATCGATCAACGGGAGCGCTTTATTGATTTCGGAGGTTTCCTCTGATTTCGTAAGGACTTAGCGATATTGCGCCCTATGCATGTCGTTGCCCCGAAACCGCTCTATATCCCGGGGTGACATACATTGGCCGCCACGACCAGGGAGGGCGCTGCGTGACCATGCAGGCCGCAAGTACCGAGATCGCGTCGCGCACGGCGGCGATCATTGACGAGATGAAGGGCCTCGAAGGCCCGCTGCTGCCGATCCTGCACAGCCTACAGGAAGAGTTCGGATACCTTCCGAAGGACTCGCTGCCGGTGATCGCCGACGGGCTGAACCTTTCCCGCGCGGAAGTGCATGGCGTGGTCAGCTTTTATCACGATTTCCGCGCCAAGCCCGCCGGCCGGCACGTGCTTAAGCTCTGCCAGGCGGAAGCCTGCCAGTCGATGGGCTCGGATGCGGTCGCCGCCAAGGTCAAGCAGTTGCTCGGCATCGATTTCCACGAGACCACGCGCGACGGATCGGTTACACTGGAGCCGGTCTACTGCCTCGGGCTTTGCGCCTGCTCGCCGTCGGCGATGCTCGACGGCGAGGTCATCGGCCGGCTCGATGACGAGAAGATCGAAGAGATCGTCGCGGAGGTGCGTTCATGATCCCGCGCATCTATATCCCCGCAGACTCCGGCGCGCTGGCGCTCGGCGCCGAGAAGGTCGCCAGGGCGATCGAGAAGGAGCTCAAGGAGCGCGGCGTCGAGGCCAAGATCGTGCGCAACGGCTCGCGCGGCGCCTATTTCCTGGAGCCCATGGTCGAAGTTGCGACCGACAAGGGTCGCGTCGCCTACGGGCCGGTCAAGCCGTCCGACGTGAAGAGCCTGTTCGACAGCGGCTTCCTCACCGGCGGTCACCACAAGCGCTGGCTGGGCGCGCCCGACAAGATCCCCTTCTTCGCCAAGCAGACGCGGCTGACCTTCGCGCGCTGCGGCATCAACGATCCGCTGTCGCTCGATGCCTACAAGTCGCTAGGCGGCTTGCGCGGCCTGCAGAACGCCGTCGCGATGGCGCCGGCCGATGTCGTCAGCCAAGTGACCGAGTCCGGCCTGCGCGGCCGCGGCGGCGCCGGCTTCCCGACCGGCATCAAGTGGAAGACGGTGCTGGATACGGCTGGCGCGCAGAAATACATCGTCTGCAATGCCGACGAAGGCGACAGCGCCACTTTTGCCGACCGCATGATCATGGAAGGCGACCCCTTCGTGCTGATCGAAGGCATGGCGATCGCCGGCATTGCCACCGGCGCCACCAAGGGTTTCGTCTATATCCGCTCGGAATATCCGCATGCGGTGGCGACGATGAACAAGGCCGTCGCGATCGCCCGCAAGGCCGGCGTGCTGGGCCTCAACGTGCTGGGCTCGCCCAACGCCTTCGACATGGAAATCCGCGTCGGCGCCGGCGCCTATGTCTGCGGCGAGGAAACCTCGCTGCTCAACAGCCTCGAGGGTAAGCGCGGCGTGGTGCGCGCCAAGCCGCCGCTGCCGGCCATTCAAGGGTTGTTCGGCAAGCCTACGGTGATCAACAATGTGATCAGCCTGGCCTCGGTGCCGATCATCATGGACAAGGGCGCCACCTACTACAAGGATTTCGGCATGGGCCGCTCGCGCGGCACGATCCCGATCCAGATCGCGGGTAACGTCAAGCATGGCGGGCTGTTCGAGACCGCCTTCGGCCTGACACTGGGCGAAATCGTCGACGACATCGGCGGCGGCACGGCTTCCGGGCGTCCGGTGAAGGCGGTGCAGGTCGGCGGGCCGCTCGGCGCCTATTTCCCTCGCGCGCTGTTCGACACGCCCTTCGACTATGAGGAATTCGCCAAGCGCGACGGACTCATCGGCCATGCCGGCATCACCGTGTTCGACGACACGGCCGACATGCTGAAGCAGGCGCGCTTCGCCATGGAATTCTGCGCCGTGGAAAGCTGCGGCAAGTGCACCCCCTGCCGCATCGGCTCGACGCGCGGCGTGGAGGTTCTGGACAGGCTAGCCGCCGGCATCGAGGCGGAGAAGAACCTCGCTTTGGTCACCGACCTTTGCAACACGATGAAGTTCGGATCGCTATGCGCGCTGGGCGGCTTCACGCCTTATCCGGTGATGAGCTCGATCACGCATTTCCCCGAGGATTTCAAGCCCGCGCCGGCGCGCGTGGCGGCTGAATAGGAGCTGGCAGATGAACATCAAGGCCGACTTCCCGACACTCATCCAGGAGATCGACTACGGAACGCCGGAGTCGAAAGCGACGAAGCAGGTCACGCTGACGGTCGACGGGCAAAGCATCACCGTGCCGGAAGGCACCTCGATCATGCGCGCGGCGATGGAAGGCGGGGTCGAGATCCCGAAGCTCTGCGCCACCGACATGCTGGACTCCTTCGGCTCCTGCCGCGTCTGCCTGGTCGAGATCGAAGGCCGCGGCGGCACGCCCGCCTCGTGCACGACGCCGGTCGGCGATGGCATGGTGGTGCGCACGCAGTCGGACCGGCTCGACGCCATCCGCCGCGGCGTCATGGAACTCTATGTCTCCGATCATCCGACCGGCTGGAACGAGAAGGCCGGAACCGGCGCCAGCGAGTTCGACGCGGTGGCGAAGTCGGTCGGTCTGACCGAGAACCGCTATGGCGTCGAAGGCCGCAATCACGTCAAGGAAGAGGGCGGCGTCGCGCCCGGCCATGGCTCGCTGGCGGTCGACTATATCGCCCGCGACGAATCCAACCCCTATTTCACTTATGACCCGGCGCAGTGCATCGTCTGCTCGCGCTGCGTGCGCGCCTGCGAAGAGGTGCAGGGCACCTTCGCGCTGACCATCGAGGGCCGCGGCTTCGAATCGCGCATGGTCGCCGGCATGCATGAGGATTTCATCGCTTCGGAATGCGTCTCCTGCGGCGCCTGCGTGCAGGCCTGCCCGACCGACGCGCTGCGCGAGAAGACGGTGCTGGAAAAAGGCATGCCGGAGCGCTCGGCCGTCACCACCTGCGCCTATTGCGGCGTCGGCTGCTCGTTCAAGGCCGAAGTGAAGGACGACGAGGTCATTCGCATGATGCCTTACAAGGACGGCAAGGCGAACCACGGCCATTCCTGCGTCAAGGGCCGGTTCGCCTATGGCTACGCTACACACAAGGACCGCATCCTGTCGCCGATGATCCGCGAGAAGATCACGGATCCCTGGCGCGAGGTGAGCTGGGAAGAGGCGATCGCGCACACGGCAAAGGAATTCCGCCGCATCCAGTATCAATATGGACGCACCGCGATCGGCGGCATCACCTCCTCGCGCTGCACGAACGAGGAGACCTATCTCGTCCAGAAGCTGGTGCGGCAGGGCTTTCGCAACAACAATGTCGACACCTGCGCCCGCGTCTGCCATTCGCCGACCGGCTACGGGCTTGGCCAGACCTACGGCACCTCGGCCGGCACGCAGGATTTCGACTCGGTCGAATTTACCGATGTCGCCGTGATCATCGGCGCCAATCCGGCTTCCGCTCATCCGGTGTTCGCCTCGCGGCTGAAGAAGCGGCTGCGCCAAGGCGCCAAGCTGATCGTGATCGATCCGCGCCGTACCGAGATGGTGAAATCGGCGCATATCGAGGCGGACTATCACCTGCCCTTGAAGCCCGGCACCAACGTGGCGGTGCTGACGGCGCTGGCGCATGTCATCGTCATCGAGGGCCTCTACAACGAAGCCTTCGTGCGCGAGCGCTGCGACTGGGCCGAGTTCCAGGACTGGGCGTCTTTCGTTGCGCTCCCGGAAAACAGCCCGGAGACCGTCGGCAAGCTCTCCGGCGTCGACCCGGAGGCCATCCGGGGTGCCGCGCGTCTCTATGCGAAGGGCGGCAATGGCGCGATTTATTACGGCCTCGGAGTCACCGAGCACAGCCAAGGCTCGACCACGGTGATGGCGATCGCCAACCTCGCCATGGCAACCGGCAATATCGGCCGTCCGGGTGTCGGCGTGAATCCGCTGCGCGGCCAGAATAACGTGCAGGGCTCGTGCGACATGGGCTCCTTCCCGCACGAATTGCCGGGCTACCGCCACATCTCGGGCGAAGCCGTGCGCGACATCTATGAGAGCCTGTGGGGCGTGAAGTTGGACGACGAGCCGGGCCTGCGCATCCCCAACATGCTGGATGCCGCCGTCGACGGCTCGTTCAAGGGCATCTACATCCAGGGCGAGGACATCCTGCAGTCCGATCCCGACACCAAGCATGTCGCCGGCGGCCTCGCCGCTATGGAATGCGTCGTCGTGCACGACCTTTTCCTCAACGAGACGGCGAACTACGCGCATGTCTTCCTGCCGGGTTCGACCTTCCTCGAGAAGGACGGCACCTTCACCAATGCCGAGCGCCGCATCAACATGGTGCGCAAGGTGATCGAGCCGAAGGCGCGCTACGCCGACTGGGAGGCGACGCAGGAGCTTGCCCGCGCCATCGGGCTCGACTGGAACTATACCCATCCGTCTGAGATCATGGACGAGATCGCCAAGACGACGCCGAGCTTCGCCGGCGTCTCGTTCGAGCTGCTGGACCGCGTCGGCTCGGTGCAGTGGCCCTGCAACGAGAAAGCCCCGCTCGGCACGCCGATCATGCATGTCGACGGCTTCGTCCGCGGCAAGGGCAAGTTCATCCGCACCGAATATGTCGCGACGGACGAGCGGACCGGCCCGCGCTATCCGCTGCTGCTCACCACCGGCCGTATCCTGTCGCAGTACAATGTCGGCGCGCAGACCAGGCGCACCGAGAACGTCGCGTGGCATGCCGAGGACCGGCTGGAGATCCATCCGCATGACGCCGAGGTTCGCGGTGTCCGTGACGGCGACTGGGTGCGGCTGGCGAGCCGCTCCGGCGAAACCACGCTTCGCGCTCTGATCACCGACCGCGTGTCGCCGGGCGTCGTCTACACGACCTTCCACCATCCGGACACGCAGGCGAACGTGATCACGACCGACTTCTCGGACTGGGCGACGAACTGTCCGGAATACAAGGTCACCGCCGTGCAGGTGGCGCCGTCCAACGGCCCGACCGACTGGCAGAAGGACTACAACGAGCAGGCCCGGCAGAGCCGGCGTATCGCCCCGCTGGCGGCGGCGGAGTAGTCCTTGGGCGCGCGCCGCAAAGCGACGACGCAAATTACGCGGCTCGCGCATCGCGCCGGCGGTACCGCTGCCGCGAATCGCATGGTGCCGGAAGAGACGCCGGTGGCGTTCTCCTTTGCCGGCACCACGCATGCGGTCATGATGGCGAGCCCCGCCGATTTCGAGGATTTCGCGCTCGGCTTCTCGCTGACAGAAGGCATCATCGCCGACCCGAAAGAGATCGAGGCGATCGAGGTCGAGGATCTCGGCGCCGGCATCGACATCCAGATCAGGCTGAAGGACCAGGCCAACACGCGCTTCCAGGCAAGGCGTCGGCGGCTGGCGGGACCGGTCGGCTGCGGCTTGTGCGGCATCGAATCCATCGAGGAGGCAATGCGCTCGGTCGACGCTGTTGGTGCGTTACGACTTACGCTTCAAGCGGAAGATATAACAAGCGCCGTCCGCCTGCTGTCGAAGCAGCAGCCGTTGCACGCAGAGACCGGCGCGGTGCATGCCGCGGGCTTCTACGTCCCCGGCAAGGGCATCGTGATGGCGCGCGAGGATGTCGGCCGCCACAATGCGCTGGACAAACTCGCCGGCGCGCTGGCCAAAGCCGGCATCGATGGCGCGAGCGGCGCGGTCGTGGTGACCTCGCGCGTCTCGGTCGAGATGGTGCAGAAGACGGCCGCCATCGGCGCTTCGATCATCATGGCGGTTTCGGCGCCGACGGCGCTTGCCATCCGCACGGCGGATACCGCCGGGATGACGCTGGTGGCGCTGGTGCGCGGCGACGATTTCGATATTTTCACCCACCCGGAACGGGTGGCTTCCGGAGTTGCCAAGCATGTCGCATGACGAAGACCACATCGCCAGCACCAGGGAAAAGCTGGTGCGCATGGCCAACCAGATCGCGACCTTCTTCCATTCTAAGCCGCGCGAGGAAGGCATTGCCGGGCTGGCCGAGCACATCAATAGGTTCTGGGAGCCACGGATGCGGCGGCAGCTTTTCGAGCTGCTCGACGGCGACGCTGAGGATTTCGACGAGCTGGTGACCGCGGCTTCGGCCAGGATCAAGCGCCCGATCTCCCCTGCGGAGGCCGACAGGAAGCTTGGGGTCACAGCCTTTCCGGCCGATATCGCCGCTTCGCAGGAATGATGTAGCGACCGGACGGCGTTATATTCCTTTCCGCTAAAGTTTAAGCTGCCGCTATCGGCACGGCTCTGCTATGGTTGGCTGCAGAAAGTCGTCTGGCCGGGCGGGGTAGTTCGCGTGAGGCCGATCGAGACCAGATACGCCCGTAGCGGGGATGTGCGGATCGCCTATCAGGTGATCGGCCAGGGCTCTTTCGATCTCGTCTTCGTGCCGGGCTTCATCTCCAATCTCGACCTGCATTGGGAAGACGAGGGCTACAGTCGCCTCTTGAAACGGCTCTCCGCCTTCTCACGGCTGATCCTCTTCGACAAGCGCGGCACCGGTCTTTCCGACCGTGTCGACACCCGCCACCTGCCCAGCCTTGAGACGCGCATGGACGATGTCCGGGCGGTGATGGACGCCACCGGCAGCGGCCGCGCGGCGATCCTCGGGGCCTCGGAAGGCGCGCCGATGGCGATGCTGTTCGCCGCGACCTATCCGGAGCGGACGCGGGCGCTGGTGCTTTACGGCGGCTATGCGCATTTCCACAAATGGGTGATGCCGCCGGAGCGCCTGGAAGCCTTCATCGAAACCGCGGAAACATCCTGGGGCACCGGCGCCACCTTACCCAATTTCGCGCCGGGCCGGATCGACGATACCCACTTCACTCAGTGGTGGGCCCGGTTCGAACGACTGTCGGCCAGCCCGACGGCCGCGGCGGCGCTTGCCCGCATGAATGCCGGCATAGACGTGCGCGACATGCTCGGGACGATCAGCGTGCCGACATACCTGATCCATCGCCGCAACGACGCCCGAGTCGATCCCGACGCCAGCCGCTTCCTGGCCAGAAAGATCTCAGGCGCGCGACTGGTCGAGATTTCGGGGCGCGACCACCCGATCTGGACCGGCGACGTCGACCGCGTGGCTGACCTGATCGAGGAGTTCCTGACTGGAGAACCGGCGGTGGCCGATGTGGAACGCGTGCTCGCGGCACTTCTGGTGACACGCATCTACGACACCGCGCGGCTTGGCGATCGGTTGTGGAGCGAACGCAGCCTGCGCTTCCAGGAGAACTGGCGCGTTCTGGTCGGCCGCCATGGCGGGCGCGTCGCCGGCACGCATGGAGAGCTGATGATCTCGCGCTTCGATGGCCCGGCGCGTGCCGTGCGCTGCGCGGCGCTGCTGCGTGAGGCGGCCCAGGAAATCGGCGTGGCAAGCGCGCAAGGGGTGCATGTCGGCGAGATCGAAATACGCGGACCGCCGACGGGGCTGACAGCGCGTGTGGCCATGCAGCTTGCCGCCCATGCCGAACGCGGCCACATCCTCTGCTCAAGGCTGGTCGCCGACCTCGCCGCGGGTTCGGGGCTACATTTCACCGATGCCGGCCGCATCAGCCTCGACGAATTGGACGAGCCGCTGGCGCTGGTGCAGGTGACGGCCGAACAGCATCTGGAGCCGGCCTGCCGTCCCAAGCCCAAGCCGGCCGAACCGGCAACGCTGACGGCTCGCGAGAGCGAGGTGGTGAGCCTGATCGCCGACGGCAAGAGCAACGCCGCGATCGCCGCCGAGCTCGACCTCAGCGAGCACACGGTCAAGCGCCATGTCGCCAACATATTGCTCAAGCTCGACCTGCCGTCGCGAGCGGCGGCAGCGGCATTCTCGGCCAGGCATGCTGGCCCGGACGGGCCATGAGTGCCATGGCGCTTTCGGGCGAAGCGGTGGGAAAGCCTTAGGAGGTATCAATTCTCCCCGTGCAGGCAGCCAGGAAGGCGCTGCTAATGGAGGATGAAATGCTGAAACTCAATCGCAAGATCGGATTGCTAGCCTTTGCCGCGGGCGCATTGCTGGCCATCACCCCGGCGCGGGCTGAAGACGCTTCGGCGACCGCCGCCTACAAGGACATCCAGGCCACGCTCGGCACGGTGCCGGATATGTTCAAGACGCTGCCGGATGTCGCGGTGGCGGGCGCCTGGGCCGAGATCAAGGGCGTGCAGCTCAATCCGAATACTGCCCTCAACGGCAAGACCAAGGAACTGATGGGCCTCGCGGTCGCCTCGCAGATCCCCTGCCAGTACTGCATCTATTTCCACACGCTGGCGGCCAAGGCGAATGGCGCGAGCGACGAGGAGATCAAGGAGGCCATCGCGATGGCGGCGATCGTGCGCCACTGGTCGACGATGCTCAACGGCAGCCAGGTCGACCTCGCCACGTTCAAGAAGCAGACCGACGACCTGTTCGCGGCAGTCAAGGCCAAGTCGCAGTGAAAGAGCCGCGTCCCGGCAGTCACGCCGGGCCGCGTTCCCAGCAACGGAACGCCCAATCAGACGGGCAATGGAGACAAGAATGTTGACCAAGACAAAGACAGTGGACGGCGCGGCGATCAAGAAGGCGATCGAAGGTCGTGACGGCAAGCTCCTGTCCAGCTTCTACACCGACGATGCGCTGGTGCGGGTCGTCGACCGCAACAACCCGCCGAGCAAGCCGCGCGAAATCCGCGGCCGCGCGGCGATCAGCACCTTCTGGGACGATATCTGCAGCCGGGCGATGACCCACAAGGTCGACACCACCATCGCCGAGGGCGACAACCTCGCCTTCATGCAGGCCTGCGCTTATCCGGACGGCACGAAGGTGTTCGCCGCGGCAATGCTGGAGCTGAAGAACGGCCTGATCGCGCGGCAGACTGTCGTGCAGGCCTGGGACGAATAGTCAATCGGACGAAATCAATAGCGGACTTGGACCGCAACTGTGAGGGAGAGCAAACATGTTCAGCGCCAGATGGCAGATCGACGCCATATTCGGCCACAAGCAGACCGCACTTGAGCTGATGCGGAAATGGGAACGCGAGATCGGCTCGCAGGCCGGCCTCGCCGACTTGAATTTCCGCCTCATGACCGGCTCGATCGGGGCCCGCGAGGCGACGATCGAATCCCATCACGAAGTCGAAAGCCTGGCCCAGCTGGAAGCGTTCTTCGCCAAGATCGCGAAGATCGAAGCGCACGCCAAATGGGGCAAGGAGCTGGAACCTTATGTGGTGTCGGGCACCAGCCAGTGGCAGATCTTCCGGATCGTGGATTAGTTGATTGCGAAATAGCCGAAGGCCGAAGAGGCAGCGGCGAACATGACAGCAAGAGTGGCTGCGAGGCAGGCGGTCACTCGACGTCACCGGATCGACCCAAAGCAGGAACCGGCCCGTCGGTCATTCACGGCAGCCGCTTTGGCTGCCGTGCCATGGCTCTCCCGGGCCATGCCCCGGTGGTCCTTTCGGGCGAAGCGGCGGGGGCCGGATTGGTGCAATGTGCTCTTCCTGCACCATCCAACGCATCCGCCCGATGAGGCGAGCAAACGAAGCAACACATGCGTCGCGTCGGCGCGCTATGGCGCGCTGGCGCAATCAAGGGAGCAAACCGATGACCGACGAAGCCCATGCAAGACTAAGCCTGCGCGGGGAGGTGATCCTGCGCGACGATGCCGGCTATGACGACGCCCGCAAGGTGTATAACGGCATGATCGATAAGCGTCCGCTGCTGATTGCGCGCTGCGCCGATGTCGCCGACGTGATCGCCGCCGTGAAATTTGCCCGCGACAATGACCTCTTGATCGCCGTGCGCGGTGGCGGACACAACGGCGCCGGGCTGGGGATTTGCGACAATGGCCTCGTCATCGACCTGTCGATGATGAAGGGGGTCCATGTCGATCCGAAAACGCGGACTGTGAGGGTCGGGCCGGGCTGCAATTCGGGCGACGTGGACCATGCCACCCATCCCTTCGGGCTCGCGGTTCCGGCCGGCATCGTCTCGACAACCGGTGTTGCCGGCCTGACCCTCGGCGGCGGTACAGGCTATCTCACGCGCAGATACGGTCTCACCGTCGACAATCTGGTCGAGGCCGATCTGGTGCTGGCCGATGGCAGAGTGGTGACCGCCAGCAAAAACGAGAACCCCGACCTGTTCTGGGCGCTGCGGGGCGGCGGCGGGAATTTCGGCGTCGTAACCAGCTTCCTGTTCCAGGCCCATCCCGTGAACATGATCTTCGGCGGCCCGGTGTTCTGGGAGGCCAAGGATGCCATGGCTGTCATGCAGACCTATCGCGACTATCTGCCGGAGGCACCGGAGGATCTCGGCGCCTTTGTCGGCCTGAAGACCGTCCCGTCGACCGACCCCTTCCCGCGCGAATATTGGGGCAAGCGCGCCTGCGCGATCATCTCCTGCTACAACGGCACCGAGGAGGACGGGCGCAAGGCCATGGCGCCGCTGCTCGACAACCTGCCGCCGCCAATCTTCAACTGGATGAGCGTGATGCCGTTCCCGGCCTTGCAGGCAATGTTCGACCCGCTGCTTCCGAAAGGCCTGCAATGGTATTGGAAGGGCGATTTCGTCAGGTCGCTTCCCGACGAAGCCATCGCGACCCATATCGCGCAGGCCGCCGCGGCGCCGAGCGAATTGTCGCTCATGCATCTTTACCCGATCGACGGCGCCGTTCGCCGCGTCGGCAAGGACGAGACCGCATGGAACGCGCGCGACGCGACCTGGTCGATGGTCATCGCCGCCATCGATCCCGATCCAGGCAAGGCCGCCGACCTCACCAAATGGGCCAAGACCTACTGGGCGAGCATCCATCCCCATAACGGCGAAGGCGGCTACGTGAATTTCATGATGGAGGACGAAGGAGAAGCACGCGTGCAGGCGAGCTATGGCGCGAACTACGAGCGGCTTAGCCAGGTGAAGCGCATCTACGACCCGTTCAACATCTTTAGGGTCAACCAGAACATCAAGCCCGCGGCGTCAGAGATGCAGGGAAGGACGGCCGCTTAGGGCATGGCGTAGCGCAGAGCTTGATGTGCCGACGACGGCGCAGCGAATATTGCAGGGATGGCGGCGAGCCGCCATCCTTTTTCATGTTAACCGTGCGCCACCATCACGTGGCGGACGGCGGTGTAGTCCTCCAGCGCGTAAAGCGACATGTCCTTGCCGTAGCCGGACTGCTTCAGGCCGCCATGCGGCATTTCGTTGGTCAGCATGAAGTGGGTGTTGATCCAGGTGCAGCCATATTGCAAGCGGGCGGCGGTCGCCATGGCGCGCGCGACGTCCTTGGTCCACACCGACGAGGCAAGGCCGTAGTCGCTGTCGTTCGCCCAATTCACCGCTTCGTCGACATCCGAGAAGCGGGTGATGGAGACGACCGGGCCGAACACCTCGCGGCGCACGATCTCGTCTTCCTGCAGCGCGCCGGCGACGACCGTCGGCTGGTAGTAGAAACCGGAGCCCTCCCCCGGCTTGCCGCCGGTGGTGATCTGGATGTGCTTCAGCTCGGAGGCGCGCTCGACGAAGCTCGACACACGGTCGCGCTGGCGGCGCGAGATCAGGGGGCCGATCTCGTTCTCGGTGTCGTCCGGCTGGTTGTACTTGATGGTCGAGACGGCGGAAGAGAGATCGGCGACCAGCTTGTCGTAGATCTTCTTGCCGGCATAGATGCGGCAGGCGGCGGTGCAGTCCTGGCCGGCATTGTAATAGCCGAAGGCGCGCAACCCGTTGACCACGGGGCCGAGATCGGCGTCGTCGAAGACGATCACCGGCGCCTTGCCGCCAAGCTCCAGATGCGTGCGCTTGACCGATTTGGCGGCCGCCTGCAGCACCTTCTTGCCGGTGGCGACATCGCCGGTGATCGAGATCATTTTGACCTTCGGATGGTTGATCAGCGTGTTGCCGACGCTGTCGCCGCGGCCGAGCACGACGTTGACGACGCCCTCGGGCAGGATTTCGGCGAGGATCTTCGCCAGCTTCAGCGAAGTCAGCGGCGTCTGTTCCGAGGGCTTGAAGACAACCGTGTTGCCGCCGCCGATCGCGGGCGCCAGCTTCCAGGCCATCATCATCAGCGGATAGTTCCAGGGCGCGATCGAAGCGACGATGCCGATAGGGTCGCGCCGCACCATCGAGGTGTGGCCAGCAATATATTCGCCGGCCACCTGACCGGGCATCGAGCGCACCGCGCCGGCGAAGAAGCGGTAGCAGTCGACGATCGCCGGGATCTCGTCATTGAGCACGGCATTGATCGGCTTGCCGCAATTCAGCGCCTCGAGCGCCGCGAACTCCTTGGCTTCCGCCTCGATCCGATCGGCGATCTTGAGCAGATAGCCGGAGCGCTGCGCCGGCGTCGTGCGCGACCAACTGACGAACGCTCGCTCGGCGGCTGCCACGGCCGCTTCGATCTGCGCCGGGCTTGCTTCCGGCAGGTTGAGGATGGTTGCCCCGGTCTTCGGATTGAGGATCGGCTCCTCGGTCTCGGTGCCCTTCTCGAATTTCGAGCCGATGAGCATCTGGGTGTCCATGGGTTTCTCCCTGATCAGGAGCGAATAGGGAGTAGCGAATAGGGAGATCGACAGCTGAACCCTATTCGCTACTCGCTATTCGCTACTCGCTGTTTCATTTTCCACTCCCCGCGATCTGGTCGCCATCGCGGGTCAGGTAGTAGGCAAAGAGGATCGGCAGCAGCGTCACCAGCACGACGACCATGGCAACGACATTGGTGACCGGGCGCTGGCGCGGGCGGATCAGTTCCTCCAGCATCCAGATCGGCACCGTCTGCTGCTGGCCGGCGGTGAAGGTGGTGACGATGACCTCGTCGAAGGACAGCGCGAAGGCGAGCATGCCGCCGGCGAGCAGAGCGGTCGCGATGTTCGGCAGCACGACATGCCGAAACGTCTGGAAACCGTCGGCGCCGAGATCCATCGAAGCCTCGATCATCGATCCCGAGGTGCGGCGGAAGCGGGCGACGGCGTTGTTGTAGACGACGACCACGCAGAAGGTGGCGTGGCCGAGCACGATCGTCCAGAACGAGAAGGGAATGTCGGCCAGCGAAAAGGCCGAGCGCAGCGCGATGCCGGTGATGATGCCGGGCAGCGCGATCGGCAGGATGACCAAGAGCGAGATGGCCTCGCGGCCGAAGAAGCGCGTCTGCGAGACGGCGGCGGCGCAGAGCGTGCCCAGCACCAGCGCGATCGCTGTCGAGATGGCGGCGACACGGACCGACAGCGACAGCGCATCCCAGACGTCCGGCCGGTTCCAGGTGACGGCGAACCATTGCGTGGTGAGCCCCGGCGGCGGCCAAACGAAGCTCTTCTCTTCGGTCGTGAAGGCGTAGACGAAGATCAAAAGGATCGGCAGGTGCAGGAAGAGCAGGCCGCAGGCGGCGGCGATCTTCAGGCCGAGCGGAGCCCGTTGGCCACGGTCAGAGCGCATCGAAGGCCCCCATGCGCTTGGCGCCCCAGAGATAGAAGCCCATGATGACGATCGGCACCACGGTGAAGGCGGCGGCCAACGGAATGTTGCCGGCGGTGCCCTGCTGCGAATAGACGGCCTGGCCGATGAACAGCCGCGACGTGCCGATGATCTGCGGGATGATGTAGTCGCCCAAGGTCAGCGAGAAGGTGAAGATCGAGCCCGCGACGATGCCGGGCAGCGCCAGCGGGAACAGCACGTTGCGGAAGGTCTGCCCGGGCGAAGCGCCGAGATCGGACGAGGCCTCGACCAGATTGCCGGGCACGCGCTCGAGCGCTGCCTGCACGGGCAAGATCATGAAAGGCAGCCAGACATAGACGAAGACGATGAAGGTGCCGGTGAAGGAGACCGACAGCGAGTTGCCGCCGACGATCGGCAGCGACAGCCAGGCGTCAAGCAGCCGGAGCAGGTTCAGCTTGGCCAGCAGCCAGGTGAGGATGCCTTCCTTGGCGAGGATCAGCTTCCAGGCGTAAATCTTGACCAGGTAGCTGGACCACAGCGGCAGCATGACGCCGAGATAGAACAGCGCCTTCCAGCGGCCGCGTGCGTACCGCGCCGCGTAATAGGCGATGGGGAAAGCGATGACCGCGGAGGCAAGCGTGACGAGCGCCGCCATCGTGACGGTGCGCAGGATGATGTCGAGATTGGCGGCCTGGAACAGGTCGCCATAGGTCTTAAGCGTGAACTCGCGGTTGATGAGGCCGGAGAATTCGTCGATCGAGAAGAAGCTCTGTGCCAGCAGCGCGAAGAGCGATCCGATATAGACGATGCCCAGCCACAGAAGCGGCGGGGCGAGCATCAGTGTGAGCAGGAATTTAGGCCGGCGCCAGAAGAGGTCGGAGAGCGCGCCGCGCATGCCGCCGCTGCCTGGCAGGATGGCGGGGGTAGGCGCGCGCGAGATGGCGGCATCGAGGCTCATGCCGGCTCATCCATCAGATGCAGGCTGTCGCGGTTGAAGGTCAGCATCACCGCCCCGCCTTCGGCCGGCAGCGCCGTTCCCGCCGGCACCACCGCGTGCAGCCTCAACCCCTCGGCATCGAACGCCAGCCTTGTGGTGGCGCCGAGATAATTGGTGCCGACCAGGCGCGCGGCTACGCCGTCGCCGCTCGTCGCGCTGGAGACGCGGATGGACTCCGGGCGGAGGCTGCCCCAGCGATGCTGGCCGGAATAGCGCTGGACGAAATCCGGCGGCAGCACGTTGGACGAGCCGACGAAATCGGCGACGAAGCGGGTGTTCGGGCGCTGGTAGATATCTTCCGGCGTGCCAACCTGCATGATTCTGCCGTCGTTGAAGACGGCGACGCGGTCGGCCATCGAAAGCGCCTCGCCCTGGTCGTGGGTGACGAAGACGAAGGTGATGCCGAGCGCCTTCTGCAGCGATTTCAATTCCTCCTGCATGTTCTCGCGCAGCTTGAGGTCGAGCGCGCCGAGCGGCTCGTCGAGGAGCAGGACCTTGGGCTGGTTGACCAGCGCCCGGGCGAGCGCGACGCGCTGGCGCTGGCCGCCGGAGAGCTGGCCGGGGCGGCGCGCGCCATAGCCCGGCAGGCGCACCAGCGACAGCGCTTCCTCGGCAGCCTTCAGCCGCGAGGCCTTGCCGACGCCCTTGACCATCAGGCCGTAGGCGACGTTGTCGAGCACGTTGAGATGCGGGAACAGGGCGTAGTCCTGGAAGACGGTGTTGACGTTGCGGCGATAGGGCGGAACGCCTTCGGCGCGTTCGCCGAAGATGGAGATCGAGCCGGCCGTCGGCTGCTCGAAGCCTGCGATCAGCCTGAGACACGTCGTCTTGCCGGAACCGGACGGCCCGAGCATGGCGAAGAATTCGCCCGGCGCGATCTCGAGATCGACCGCGTCGACGGCGCGCACACTGCCGAAATGGCGTGAGACTTGTTTGAAGGAAACGGCAGAGGTCATGGGCTTGTCAGTTCAGTTGCGGGGTCAAACGAGGACGAGTTCGCGCGACGCGCTGCCTCCTTTTCTGCGAGGCCGCGGCAAAGTCGCGGGTGGGGAACCCCACCCGACGCTACGCATCGACCCTCCCCCCCAAGGGAGGGTAAGCGGAATCACCGCCCTCCGATGACGCCGATATAGTCCGACACCCAGCGGTAGTAGGGCACGCACTGGTCGTTCTGGCTGGCGCATTTCGACACCGGCGTCTTCCAGAACTTGATCTTGTCGAAATTGTCGTAGCCGTTGGTCTTGCAGCCTTCGTCGCCGAGCAGCTCATTGCCCTTGCAGGCAGCGGGCACGACCGGCAGCGAGCCGAACCAGGCGGAGACGTCGCCCTGGACCTTCGGCGACAAGGAATGCTCGAGCCACATATAAGCGCAGTTCGGATGGGCGGCGTCGGCCTCCATCATGGTGGTGTCGGCCCAACCGGTGACGCCTTCTTCCGGCACAGTCGAGGCAACAGGCTTCTTGGCGGCGACCAGTGTGTTGACCTGATACGGCCAGGAGCCTGAAGCGACCACGCCTTCGTTCTGGAAATCATCGACCTGGATCGCGGCATCATGCCAGTAGCGGCCGACCAGCGTGCGCTGGGTGCGAAGGAGAGCGAGCGCCGCCTTGTATTGGTCCTCGTTCAGTTCATAAGGGTCCTTGATGCCGAGTTCCGGCTTATGGAACATCAAATAGTTGGCAGCGTCGGCGATGTGGATCGGGCCGTCATATGCCTGGACGCGGCCCTTGTTCGACTTGCCGTCGGGCAGCTTCATTTCCTCGAAGACGACATTCCAGCTCTTGGGCGCTTCCTTGAAGACCTCGGTGTTGTACATCAGGATGTTCGGGCCCCACTGGTAGGGTACGCCGTAATGCACCTTGTCGACGGTGAACCAGGGCGCATCCTTCAGGCGGTCGTCGACAGTCTTCCAGCTCGGGATCAGATCGGTGTTGATCGGCTGCACGCGCTTGCCGGCGACGAGGCGCAGCGAGGCATCGCCCGAAGCGGTGACCAGATCGAAGCCGCCCTCGTTCATCAGCGAGACCATCTCGTCCGAGGTGTTGGCGGTCTTGACATTGACCTTGCAGCCGCTTTCCTTCTCGAAGGCCGTGACCCAGTCGTAACCCTTGTCGGTCTCGCCGCGCTCGATATAGCCCGGCCAGGCGACGATGTTGACTTCGCCCTCGCCCTTGCCGAGTTCCTTGACCTGGGCCATGGCCTGACCGGAAAAAGTCAGCGCGACAGTCAGCGCCGTGCACGACTTCAGGAATGCATTCATCATCGATCTCCCATTGCTAGGGGCAGCGCTCTCAGGGCGCGGCTTTGTTCCCTGGGCGAAAACTGCTGTGAAAAATCCGGTTTCGCAAATTCATTTATCAGAAAGCCGATATCGATTTTTCCGATATCAAACCACCTTCAGCCCAGCGCGGTGACCAGCCAGCAGGCGGCAATGAAACGAGCCTTTCCGTCCGCCACGAAAGGCTTGAATGCAACAGGCAAGGCCGCGGTGATCTTTTCGGCCGTCGCCTGGTCAACCTCGCGCAACGCAGCGCCGACCGGCCCCAGCCGGGTGGCATATGTCATCAGATGATCCTCGGCGATCTGACACGGCACGTCCGCCTGTTCGACTTTGACTGACGACCAACCGCTCGCCTCAAGAATCCGCCTTACCCTGGCGCCGTCGGCAAAGGCAAACTGTCCCGGCGCATCGGGGTCTGGCACGGGTGCCTGCGGCAGGAAGGGCGCGGCCGCTCGCGCTGCGGTCGTCATGAAATCATTCTCACGTGGACCGCGCCAGGCGACAAAGGCGAGTTTGCCGCCGCGCCTTGCGGCCTGTCTTATGTTGGCGAACGCCGCCACGGGATCGTCGAAGAACATGACGCCAAAGCGCGAGACAATGGCATCGAAGCGTTCGGTGGCGAACGCATATGCCTGGGCGTCGCCGACTTCGAAACTTGCGTTCGCCACCGCTTCCACCCGCGCGCGCTCCGTTGCCCGGGCGACCAGCGGCCGCGAGATGTCGAGTCCGACACATCGGCCGCCATTGCCGACGCAGCGCGCCATCGCCAAGGTCGTGGCGCCGGCGCCGCAGCCGATGTCCAGGACGTCGCCCCCTTTGCCGGGATCACCGGCAGCCACCACCAGGCTCGCCAACGGCGCCAGCACGCCGTCAAGGATTGGCTGCATCTCGACCCAGGCCTTTCCGCTGGCATCGTTCCAGAGAGCGGCTTGCTGTGTGTTCGGCTGCACGGATTGCGGCATAGCGGACCTCGCTTTCAGTTGCCCTCCTCGATCGCTGCCGGCACTCTACGAGTTCAGGCTGGCCGTTTCACGCATTTCCTGGAATTGCTTCAGCGCCGGACCATGCGCTGCAACTGCGCAAGACCGATGAAGTCGCGCGCGGCCTGGGGCAGGCCGGAGCCGCGGCGCCAGACGGTGCCGACCTGGACCACCGGCAACGAGCCGGAAATGTCGCGCGATTCGATGCGGTCGCCTTCCAGAGACCAGGGCCGGTAGACGAGGTCGGGCAACAGCGCCACGCCGGCGCCGGTGGCGACAAGGCTTCGCACCGCTTCCACCGAACGCGTGCGGAAGGCGACATGGGGTCTCGCACCGATCGCCGACAGCAGCTTGCCGGTGTTCTCCTCGATCTCGTCGACGGTGAGCATGATCAAGGGCTCGGACGCGATATCGCCGATCGAGATGATGTCGGCGCTGGCGAGCCTGTGGCTGAGCGGGATCCACAGCCGGTAAGCCGAGACTTCCAGGATTTCCGACTGCAGAGCGGTGCGGTCGCGCAGGTTGGACGTGACCATGACGGCAATGTCGAGCTTGCCGCCGACCAGAAGGTGCTCGAGATAGTCGCCATTGTCCTCGATCGCCGAAACCTCGACGCCGGGATAGGCGCGACGGTAGCGGGCGAGCAGATCGGACAGAACATAGCCGGCGACGAGCGAGGTGACGCCGAGCTGCAGGCGCCCGCCCACGGCGGCTTGCTCGCTTGAGAAAGAACGGCGCGCGTCCGAAACATCAGCCAGGATCTTGGTCGCGTGGCGCAGGAACTGGTGGCCTTTGTGGGTGATGTTCAAGCCACGCGGATGGCGCTCGAAGAGCTCGACGCCGAGATCGCTCTCCAGTTCCTTGATCGCCTCGGTGACCGAAGACTGCGAGATCGAGAGATTCTGCGCTGCGCCCGAGACGGTGCCCTGCTCGGCGACGGCGACAAAGAACTGCAATTGGCGGATGGTGAAGGCCATGGCAGAACTAAACACCGGCTAATGCGGTGCTGGAAGTGGGTCAGGCCCAAAACTTGACGGATCTTAGATTCGTAACTAACTAAGTTACATGAAGCGCAACAGCCGACTGTCCTCGACCCTGCACATCCTCGTCCACATGGCCGAGGCGCCCGACCGGGCGCTGACCTCCGAAGAGCTTGCCGGCTTCATCCACACCAATCCGGTGGTGGTGCGCCGCACCATCGCCGGCTTACGCGAGGCGGGCATCGTCACCTCGTCGCGCGGCCATGGCGGCGGCTGGCAGCTCGGCCGAGCGCCGGACAGGATCTCGCTGTCCGAGATCAGCGCCGCGCTCGGCGAGACGCTGTTGCCGTTCAGCACAGAGCCGGAAAGCCCCGGATGCCTGGTCGAGCAGGCAGTGATCGCCGTGCTCGACGACTTTCGCCTGGAGGCGGAAAGGCTGCTCGCCGAGCGGCTCAGCCATATCACGCTGGCCGACCTGACGGCCGACTTCCGCCGCCGTTATGACCTGATTGGAGTATCCAGCCATGCAGTATGATGTCATCATCGTCGGCGGCAGCTTTGCCGGCCTGTCCGCCGCCATGTATGCGGCGCGCGGGCGTCGCAAGGTGCTGGTGATCGACGCCGGGCAGCCGCGGAACCGCTTCGCCGATCATTCGCATGGCTTCTTCGGCCAGGACGGGCGGGCGCCATCAGACATTCTCGACGAAGCCAGGGCACAGCTGCTTGCCTATCCCACTGTCACGGCGATCGAGGGGCGCGCCGAGCGGGCGACCGTCGCCGGCTCCGGCTTCGAGGTCGAGATGGAAAATGGCGAGGGGTTCGGCGCGACGCGGCTGGTGCTCGCTACCGGCGTTCGGGACATCCTGCCCGACGTCCGCGGACTGGCCGGGCAGTGGGGCAAGACGGTGCTGCATTGCCCCTATTGCCACGGCTACGAGGTGGCCGGCGGACCGCTGGGCGTGCTGGCGACTGGGCCGATGTCGCTGCACCAGGCCGAGTTGATCTCCGACTGGGGTGACGTCACGCTGTTCGCCGACGGCCTGTTCGAGCCGGACGCGGACCAGGCGCGGGTCCTCGAGAAGCGCAGTATCCGCTTCGAGCCAGGCAAGGTTAACGAAGTGCGAGACACCGGCTCCGACGGCCTGCTCGTCAGGCTCGACGGCAATCGCAGCGCGAGCGTGCGTGCGCTGTTCACCGCGCCGCGCAACGAAATGGCAAGCCCGCTGGCCGAGCAGCTGGGCTGCGCCTTCAACGAAGGCCCGCTTGGCCGGGCGATCGTCGTGGACGACAAGCAGCAGACATCGGTGCCCGGCGTGTTCGCGGCCGGGGACGCCGCGCGGATGATGCACAACATCGCCTTCGCGGTGTCCGGCGGCGCGATGGCCGGTGTCGCGGCGCACCAGTCGCTGGTGTTCGGCTAGCCTTATTTCCTTGGCTAACGTCAGGCCGCCGCAATGGTCAGGCGCGCGCCGGCCCGGCTCAGCGCGGCGGCTATGTCGGGCGGCGGCGGCTGGTCGGTAGCGAGCTCGGAAAAGCCGTCGAAGCCGCACACCCTGACCAGCCCGTGGCGGCCGAACTTGGTATGGTCGGTGACGACCAGCGACCGCTGGCCGCGCGACAGCACCATGCGGGCGAACTCCGCCTCCTCCAGCTCATAGTCGGTGAGGCCGGCGTCAGCATCGACGGCGCCGATCGAGATCACCGCGTGATCAACCGAAAAGCGGCTGACAAACTCGATTGCCGAAATGCCGAAAGCGGCGCCTGAATCGCTGCGTAGCTCGCCGCCGGCCATATAGACCTTGTTGCCGTTCACCGTCGCCAGCGTGCGGGCAATGTCGGAGGAATTGGTGACCACCGTCAGCCGGCGGTGACCGAGCAGCTCTCGCGCAAGGAAGGATGTGGTCGTGCCGGTGTCGAGCATGATCGCCTCGCCATCGCGGATAGTGGCCGCGACCATCCTGGCGATCAGGCGCTTGGCTTCGGCATTCTCGCGCATGCGCCGCTCGAACGGCGCCTCGCCCACCATCGAGGCAAGGCCGACGGCGCCGTGCATCTTCAGCACCGACCCGTCATCGGCGAGGGGCTTGACGTCGCGTCGCACCGTTTCCTGCGAGACGCCGAGACGTTCGGCAAGGCGGGCTATGCTGATCGTGCCCTCCTCGCCGAGGAGCCGCAGGATTTCGCCATGCCGTTTAGAATGGATCATGTGGATGTCCGGGGTTTTGACCGAATTTAAGGCTTTGACAACGCTTTGAAAGAAGTCGCTTATAGTTTCGGGCAAAACACCCAAAAAAAGTCACAGCTTTTGATTGACAGCTCTGCCACATGGAGACGAGAGTGGTTGCAAGTCACAAGGGCTCGCAACTGCTAAGAGAGGGTAATGGCGGAGCCGCAACTTAGTGACCAGATCGTCTGGAACCAGCCAGATTTGAGCTTTTATCGAATCCGCGGGGGCGGATGCCGGGATCCTGAACCTGGCCAAGGGGCTCGTCGGTGCGGTGCGGGATACCGATCCTGGCGTCTCGCACCGACGAGGCTCATTTATTTCGTCCCATCGTCGTTTTGCGTGGGACCGGTTGAGGCCGGAGCGAAGCCGTGAGTGCCGAAGACCGCATCCGCGCCTTGTCGTGCTGGAACGGCAGCATCGAGATCGAGCCGTTGCCGGGCGGCCTCAGCAACGCCAATTTTGTCGTCACGGATGCCGCGGGGCGGCATGTCGTGCGTTTCGGCCAGGATTTTGCGTTCCACCACGTCTTTCGTGAGCGCGAGGTGATGACGGCGCGGGCCGCGCATGCGGCTGGATTCGCGCCGGCCGTGCATTATGCCGAGCCCGGCATCCTGGTGACGGCGTTTCTCGGGGCGAAGACCTTTCTCGCCGAGGATGTGCGGGCCAATCTCGGCCGCGTGGCGGCGCTGCTGCGCTCGTTCCATCGCGAGATGCCGAAGCATGTCTCCGGCGCCGGCTTCATGTTCTGGGTGTTCCACGTCATCCGCGACTATGCGCGCACGCTGGACGAAGGCGGCAGCCGCAAGAGAGGCGAGTTGCCGCGCTACCTGGCCCTGGCCGACGAACTTGAGCGGGCACAAAAACTGCTGCCGATCGTCTTCGGTCACAACGATCTTTTGCCGGCCAATATCCTGGACGACGGCAGGCGGCTGTGGCTGATCGATTTCGAATATGCCGGCTTCAACACGGCGATGTTCGATCTCGCGGGCGCAGCCTCCAACGCCGGCCTGAGCGATGAGGAATCCTTCGCCTTCCTGACCGCCTATTTCATGAAGGAGCCGGACAGCGAGATCCGCCGCTCGCATGCCGCCATGCAATGCGCCTCGCTGCTGCGCGAGGCGATGTGGAGCATGGTCTCCGAGCTTTATCTCGACGCGCCCGGCATCGACTATGTCGCCTATACCGAGGAAAACCTCGTCCGGCTCGACGCCGCGCTGGACAACTACCGGACGAAATACGGAACCAAGCCATGACCTTGCCCAGCCATGCCGAAATCGTCGTCATCGGCGGCGGCATCATCGGCTGTTCCACGGCCTATCATCTGGCGCGCGACCACAAGGCCGATGTGGTGCTGCTCGAGCAGGGCAAGCTGACCTCGGGCTCGACCTGGCACGCCGCCGGCCTGGTCGGGCAGTTGCGCTCGTCGGCCTCGATCACGCGCGTGCTCAAATATTCGGTCGAGCTCTACAAGGGTCTTGAGGCCGAGACCGGCCTGGCGACCGGCTGGAAAATGACCGGCTGCCTGCGGCTGGCGACGAACACCGACCGCTGGACCGAGTTCAAGCGGCTGGCGACCACGGCCAAAAGCTTCGGCATGGACATGCAGCTTCTGTCGCCAGCCGAAGTGAAGCGCATGTGGCCGCTGATGGAGACGGGCGACCTGGTTGGCGCCTCGTGGCTGCAGACCGACGGGCAGGCAAGCCCTTCCGACATCGCCCAGTCGCTCGCCAAGGGCGCGCGCATGCATGGGGCGAAACTGTTCGAGGACGTGCGCGTCACCGGCTTTACGATGAAGGACGGCCGCATCACGGCGGTGAAGACTTCCAAGGGCGACATCACCTGCGACAAGGTGGTGAACTGCGCCGGGCAGTGGGCAAGGCAGGTCGGCGCGATGGCCGGCATCAACGTGCCGCTGCAGCCGGTCAAGCACCAGTACATCATCACCGAGAGGATTGAAGGGCTGGCCAACGACGCGCCGACGATCCGCGACCCCGACCGCCGCACCTATTTCAAGGAGGAGGTCGGCGGACTGGTGATGGGCGGCTATGAGCCCAACCCGCAGGCCTGGGCAACCGGGCTTCCCGGCGGCGACGTGCCCAATGATTGGGAGTTCCGCCTTTTCGACGACGATTACGATCATTTCGAGCAGCATATGAGTCAGGCGATCGCGCGCGTGCCGGCGCTCGCCCATGTCGGCGTCAAGCAGATGATCAACGGGCCGGAAAGCTTCACGCCGGACGGCAATTTCATCCTCGGCGTGGCGCCGGAATGCGCCAACATGTTCGTCGGCGCCGGCTTCAACGCCTTTGGCATCGCGTCGGGCGGCGGCGCCGGCTGGGTGCTGGCGCAATGGGTGATCGACGGCGAGGCGCCGCTCGATCTCTGGGTGGTCGACATAAGGCGTTTTTCAAGCCTGCATCGCGACCGCGACTGGGTGCGGGACCGCACGCTGGAAGCCTATGGCAAGCACTACACGGTCGGCTTCCCGCACGAAGAGTATCTCTCCGGCCGGCCGCGCATCGTCTCGCCGCTCTATGAGCGGCTGAAGACGCACCGCGCCGTGTTCGGCTCCAAGCTTGGCTGGGAGCGGCCGAACTGGTTCGCGCCGGATGGCGCAGCCGCCGAGGACGTCTATTCGATGGGCCGCCAGAACTGGTTCGGCCCGGTCGGCGACGAGCATCGGCATGTGCGAGAGAAGGTCGGCATCTTCGATCAGTCCTCCTTCGCCAAATATGAGCTGACCGGAAGCGACGCGTTGAAGGCGCTCGACTGGATCTGCGCCAACGACGTCAACAGGCCGGTGGGACGGCTGACCTACACGCAGCTCCTCAACACGCGCGGCGGCATCGAGGCGGACCTCACCGTGTCGCGGCTTGGCGAGGAGCGGTTCTACATCGTCACCGGCACCGGCTTCCGCACACATGACCTGTCCTGGATAAGCGACCACATCGGCCCCGGCCTCGACGCCAGGCTGACCGACGTCACCGAGGATTTCGGCACGTTGTCGCTGATGGGACCCCGCGCCCGCGACGTGCTGCAGGCGGTGACCGATGCCGACGTCTCGAATGCCGCCTTCCCCTTCGGTCATGCCCGCGAGATCGCAATTGCCGGCCATAGTGTGAAGGCGCTGCGCGTCACCTATGTCGGCGAGCTTGGCTGGGAGTTGCATGTGCCGATCGCCGCCACCGGCGAGGTTTTCGATGCGCTGATGGCGGCAGGCAAGGCACACGGCGTTCGGCCGGTCGGCTACCGGGCGCTGGAGTCGCTGCGGCTGGAAAAAGGTTATCGCGCCTGGGGTTCCGACATCACGCCGAACGACTCGCCGCTGGAAGCGGGGCTCGGCTGGGCGGTGAAGCTTCGCAAGAACACCGACTTCGTCGGACGCAAGGCGCTGGAGAAAGCGACCGGCAAGGCGCCGACGAAGCGCTTTGCCGGCTTCACGGTGGACAACCCGGAGGTCGTGCTGGTCGGGCGCGAGACGATCCTGCGCAATGGCGAGCCGGTGGGCTACCTCACCTGCGGCGGCTACGGCTACACGGTCGAGAAGAACATCGGCTACGGCTATGTGCGCAATGCCGACGGCGTCGGCGACGAGTTCCTCGCCTCCGGCGACTACGAGCTGGTGGTGGCGATGGAACGCACGCCGGCGAAAATCCATCTCGAGCCGCTGTATGACCCGGCCGGCGCGAAGATAAAGGCTTGACCGCCTGGCCTGTCAGTTGACGCGCAGCACCAAGCCCCGGCTCGGAACGGTATCGGTTTCGCCGGGCATCGAGGCGTAGGGCCGCGTCTCTTCGAGCCGGCTTATCGCGCCGCGCGCTTCCAGCCCGGCGATCCGCTCCGCAAAGCCGGCATCCCACAGCGTGTTTTTGACGGTCAGCACGATGACGCCGCCTGGATGGCAGATGCGGATCAGCTCGTCCAGGCCTTCGACGCCTACATGGCCCGAGGTGAAGACGCCCGCCGAAATGATGCCGGCATAGGCCCCGTTGGCAAAGGGCAGCGTGTCGCCCATCGCCAGGCGATGCAGCGCCCTGTAGACGCCCTTGGCGCCGGCCTTGTCCAGCATGCCTTGCGAGATGTCGAGCGCCTCGACCCGCGGATAGCCGGTGATGGCGAGCCACTCACCGATCAGGCCGGTGCCGGCGCCGGCATCGAGCAAGGGTTCGGCGCCGCGCGGCAGGTGGCGGGCAAGCAGCGCCAGGCAGATCGTGGGATGGCGATAGCCGGCGGCCGACATGTCGGCGTCGTAGGTCTCGGCCCAACTGTCATAGACCGCGGCGACCTCATCCGGCCGCTTCGCCGCGTAGGCCGCGCTTAGCGAGCCGCTGTGCTTGCCGTCCGTCATCGTCGCCCCTTGAAGCCGATTCATGTGCAAAGGATCATAGCCAAGCCGCCAAAACTGTGGAACCGTCCGAGCGACAACAATGGCGTGAAGGGGCCACGACATGACCGACGAGCTGCGCGCTGCGCTGGCGGCCGTTCCGGTGCTGGCGGGCTATGATGGGCCGCTGGAGCGGCTCGGCGGCCTGACCAACAGGGTCTACAGGGCAGGCGAGGTCTGCCTGCGCATCCCCGGCAAGGGCACGGAAGAGTACATCAACCGCGCCAACGAGGCGGTGGCGGCGCGCGAAGCGGCCAGGGCCGGCGTCAGCCCCGAAGTGCTTTATGCCGATCCGGCGTCCGGTGTGATGGCGACGCGCTTCATCGCCGGCGCCGAGACTATGTCCCCCGAAAAATTCAAGGCGCGGCCGGGCAGCCCCGCGCGGGCTGGCCTGGCCTTCCGAAAGCTCCACTCTTCGGGTGCGGTGTTTCCCTTCCGCTTCGAGCTGTTCGCGATGATCGACGACTATCTCAAGGTCCTGTCGACCAAGGACGCGGCGCTGCCCGCCGGCTATCACGACGTGGTGCGCGAGGCGGGCGCGGTGCGCGCGGCGCTTGCCGCGCACGCCATCCCGCTTGCCGCATGCCATTGCGATCCGCTGTGCGAGAACTTCCTCGATACGGGCGAGCGGATGTGGATCGTCGACTGGGAATATTCCGGCATGAACGATCCGCTCTGGGACCTCGGCGACCTCTCGGTCGAGGGCAGGTTCGACGCCGCCCAGGACGAGGAACTGATGCGCGCTTATTTCGGCGGCGAGGCGCGGCCGGCGGAGCGCGGCCGCGTCGTCATCTACAAGGCGATGTGCGACCTTTTGTGGACGCTGTGGGGGTTGATTCAGCTTGCCAACGACAATCCGGCCGACGATTTCCGCGCCTATGCCGACGGCCGCTTCGCCCGCTGCAAGGCGCTGATGGAGACGGCGGAGTTTTCGCGACACCTCGCCGCCGTGCGCCTGGGCTAGAGCCATCCCAGCGGGTTACCTGAAAACCCTTTGTATCTCGTTCAACGACCCTGTTTCGTCGGACTTTTTGCAATACCAGATGAGCAGCGCGATGGTGCCGATGGGGAAGAATCCCGCAAGCAGCTGATGCCAGCCGCTTCTGTTGATGTCATGCAGCCGGCGTGCGGTCATGGCAAGTGTCGGCAGAAGAACGGCAAGATTCCAAAGCGACGAAACGGCTTCGTTTCCCACAAAGATATCGACTATCCCCATAAGAACGGCGACGATGATTATGAAGAGGTAGGAATACCAGAACTCCGAGCGACTGGCCCTGCCGGAAAAGTTCACATAATTTCGGAAAAAGCTTGCAATCGCTTCACCAAAGTTCATCGACGGCGGCGTGTCACCGAAACGATTGACGCCACCCGGCGGCGCCCTCAAGACAAACAACAATGGCAAGCCGATAATGATCAGAATTATGAGCCAATGCCATATCGAGAAGCTGCCCATTACTTTCCCCCCAATATCCCAATCTTCACGGCAATGGATATCGTGCCTGTCCCGCCGGAATCAATCGCAGATTGCGCCCGGAGGCGATTTGCACCGCAAATACTTTCCGGCCGCAAGGGCAGGGCGAGGTCGCCGAGTCTAATTCACGCCCTTCGGCACGTTTTCGGGCGGCACCGCGGTTTCCACCACCTTCTGGCGATGGAAAATGAAGATGCCGGCAAGCACGACGATCGCCGCGCCGGCCAGGATGCGCGGGCTTGGCACATCACCGAAGAAAACCAGGCCAAAGACAATGGCCCACAGAAGCAGGCTGTAATGCAGCGGCGCCAGCGTCGAGGCCGGCGCCAGCTTCAGAGCCCTTGTGATCATCAGATGGGCCGCGCAGGAAACGATGCCGAGCAACAGCATGGCGCCGAAATCGAGCGCCGAGGGGGTGCGCCAGGCGCCGATGGCGAGCACGCCGCCGACAATCAGCGTGCCGATGGTCTGCCAGGTAACGAGTGTCGTGTCGCTCGTTCCACGCAGACGCCGGCCGAGGATGATGGCGAAGCCAAAGGCCACGCTGCCGATCAGCGCATAGGTCGACGACAGCGAGAAAGCCGCCGAGGACGGCTTCAGGATGATCAGCACGCCGCAGAAGCCGACGAGGATCGCCAGCCAGCGGCGCCAGCCGACCTTCTCGCCGAGCAAGAGGTGCGAAAGCGCGGCGACATAGATAGGCCCGGCCATGTAGAAGCTCATCACGTCGGCGAGCGGCAGGTGGACGACGGCGGCATAGAAAAGCCCGGTGTCGAGCGTCGTCGCCACAACGCGCGAGAGCTGCAGCACCGGTCTTTCCATCTGGAACAGCTTGCCCGCGCCCTGGTTGGCGATCATGGGCCCCAGCACGATGAAAGCGCCGATCGAGCGGATCAGCACAACCTGGCCGACGGAGAAGCTCGCGACCAGCCACTTGCCCATCGCATCGTTCAGCGCGAACATGAAGTCGCCGGCCAGCATCAAAAGGATCCCGGCGAGCAACACGTTCCGGATCGTGAAATTGCGGGCGATGGTCTGAGCCATGCGGCTCCCTAGCTCCAAGCCGTCGGTTTGACGAGCGAAATCGGTAAGACCAGCGCCGGGAATCGAGGTTGGCGGAAGCGCCGGAATTTCGTCACCCACGGGCGGAGCAAGGAGCGAAGCGACGCGCGCAGACCCGAGGATCCATGCCGTGACCTCCCGCAAAGAGCGAAGGCGGCGCAAGACAAAGGTCTTTTGCATCGCTGCGGGGCTTAGAAGTAACGGCATGGATTCTATGGTCTGCGCGCGTCGCTTCGCTCCTTGCTTCGCCATAGAATGACGAAGTTAGAAGCGTTCCGGCCAATCGCGAACGGTTAATGGTGCTTTGCCCTGGGCGAGGTAAATCGCTGACTTTGGCGATTGGCGGACGCGCGCTGTCAGCCGGGGGTACGTGACCTACGCTGCCTCGTGCCGCCGGTTCACCTGCGCCGGACGTCCGGCGATCGACAGCCGCGTCTCCTGCCTGGTCCGCTCGGCGACGACCTTGCCCCTGGCGATGACGCAGAGACGTTCGGGGCGCAAACGAACGGCCTCGATCGCGTTGCCGGCGTCGAGCACGACAAGGCTGGCGCGCTTGCCGACGGCGAGGCCGAGATGGTCCAGCCCCATGATGGCGGCATTGACGTTGGTGACCATGTCGAAGCAGCGCGCCATGTCGGCCGGGCTCGACATCTGCGCGACATGCAGACCCATGAAGGCGACGTCGAGCATGTCGGCGGTGCCCAGCGAATACCAGGGGTCGAGCACGCAATCCTGGCCCCAGCCGACGCGGATGCCGAGCGCCAGCATCTCCTTCACCCGGGTCAGGCCGCGCCGCTTCGGGAAAGTGTCATGGCGCCCCTGCAGCATGATGTTGATCAGCGGGTTGGGAATGGCCGAGACACCGGCTTCGGCGATCAGCGGCAAAAGCTTCGAGACGTAGTAATTGTCCATCGAATGCATGGAGGTGAGATGCGAACCGGCCACCCTGCCCTGCAGGCCGAGACGCTGCGTTTCATAAGCGAGTTGCTCGATATGGCGCGACAGCGGATCGTCGGTCTCGTCGCAGTGCATGTCGACCATCAGGCCGCGTTTCGCCGCGATCTCGCATAGCTCCGTCACCGAGCGGGTGCCGTCGGCCATGGTGCGCTCGAAATGCGGGATGCCGCCGACGATGTCGACGCCCATATCGAGCGCCCGGACGGTGTTCTTGAGCGCAGTCGGCGAGCGATAGAGGCCGTCCTGCGGAAACGCCACCAGTTGCAGGTCGATATAGGGCGCGACCGTTTTCTTGACGTCGAGCAGGGCTTCCACCGCGAGCAGCCGGTCGTCGCAGACATCGACATGGCTGCGGATGGCGAGCAGGCCCATCGACACCGCCCAGTCGCAATAGGCGAGCGCGCGCTCGCGCACGGCCTCATGCGTCAGCAGCGGCTTCAGCTCGCCCCAAAGCGCGATGCCCTCGAGCAGCGTGCCAGACGTGTTGATGCGCGGAATGCCGTAGGAGAGGGTGGCGTCCATGTGGAAATGCGGATCGACGAAGGGCGGCGAAACAAGGTTGCCGCGCGCGTCGATCTCGGTCGGCGCCGATCCTGTCAGCTTCTGCTCGATCGCGCGGATGGTTTCGTCGGCGATGCCGATATCGGCAATCCTGCCGTCCGGCAGCGTGCCACCGCGCACGATGAGGTCGAAATCCATCTGTCGTCACCCCTCTCAAGACCTGGCGATCAACGTGGCCGAAAAGACAGCCTCGCACAGCCTTTTCTTTCCCCGGCAGCCGAAAGGTTCCATCGCGCCGCAACTCGCTCTATAAGCCGCCTCGCGCCCTCGTGGCGAATCCGAAATTCTTTGCAAGTCAGACACAGGATCGGCCGTTGTTTCGCTTCTTCCGCTCCACGGAGAACCAGCGCCTTGTCGCGAGGCTTGTGAGGGAATCCTTCCAAGAGCACAAATTCGGCTATGGCGCCGCCATCGCGTCGATGCTGGTGGTGGCCGCCATGACCGGCGCCAGCGCCTGGATCCTGCGTGAGATCACCAACGAATTCGTCGTCTTCAAGAGGCTCGACCGCGTCAACCTGATCGCGGCCGGGGTCGCGGGGATCTTCCTGCTCAAGGGCCTCGCCACCTTCGTCCAGGCCTATTTCATGAGCCGCGTCGGCAACGCCATCATCGCCGACCGGCAGCGCAAGATCTACGATCGCATCCTGGAACAAGGCATTGAGTTCTACCATTCGACCTCGTCGGCCGACCTGATCGCCCGCATGACCAACAACGCGCAGGCGGCGCGCAGCGTGCTCGATCTCGTCGTAACGTCGTACGTGCGCGACCTGGTGACGCTGGCCGTGCTGGTCGGGGTCATGATCTGGCAACAGCCGGCGCTGTCGCTGATCTGCTTCGTCGTCGGGCCGGTGGCGATCTACGGCGTCAACCGCATTCTGAAGCGCGTCCGCAGCATCGCCGCCATGGAATTCCGCTCGCTTGGGCAGATCGTTCATGTCATGCAGGAAACGGCGATCGGCGTGCGCGTCGTCAAGTCCTTCAACCTTGAAGGCGCGATGCGCAAACGCATGTACCAGGCCGTCTCCGACGTCGAGAACCGCGCCAACAACATCGCCACGCTGGAGGCGGCCACCAGCCCGGTGATGGAAACCATTGCCGGCCTGGCGATCGCCGGCGCGGTGTTCATCAGCGGGTTCCTGGTGCTGCAGGGTGGGCAGATGCCGGGCAACATCATGGCCTTCATCGCATCGCTGCTGCTCGCCTACGAGCCGGCTAAGCGCCTGGCCCGCGTTCGCATCTCGCTCGAGACGGGCATCGTCGGCGTGCGCATGATGTTCCAGCTCGCCGACCGGCCGCTGACGCTCGCGGAAAAACCTGGCGCGAAGCCGCTGCAACCCGGACCGGGCGAAATCCGCTTCGACAATGTCAGCTTCGCCTATCCGGAAAGCCCGCCGGTGTTCGAGGACTTCAACCTGACGCTCGCGGCCGGCAAGATGACGGCGCTGGTCGGGCCGTCGGGCAGCGGCAAGTCGACGATCCTCAACCTGATCATGCGCATGTACGACCCGCAGACCGGCAGGGTGATGTTCGACGGCCAGGACATCTCCTTCGCGACGCTCGATTCGCTCCGGAAGAAGATCGCCTATGTCAGCCAGGACACGTTCCTGTTCGCCGGCACGATCATGCACAACATCCGCCTCGGCCGCGAGGACGCGACCGATGAAGAGGTGATCGCCGCCGCCAAGGCCGCCAACGCGCATGACTTCATCAGCGCCATGGCCAAGGGCTACGAGACGGAGGTCGGCGAGAACGGATCGCTTTTGTCCGGCGGCCAGCGCCAGCGCATCTCGATCGCGCGCGCCATGCTGCGCAATGCCGAGATCTTGCTGCTCGACGAAGCGACCAGCGCGCTCGATGCCGAATCGGAAGCGCTGTTCCGCGACGCGCTGCAGCAACTGACGGTCGGACGCACGACGATCGTCATCGCGCACCGGCTGTCGACCGTGCACCAGGCCGACACGATCGTGGTCCTGGAAAAGGGCAAGGTGCTGGAAAGCGGCCCGCACAAGACGCTGCTCAAGCAGGGCGGGCTCTACCAGAAACTCTACGAGTATCAGTTGATGCCGTAGGGTGCCTTTTCCTCCCCCCTGTGGGGAAGTGGAGCCCAACTTACTCCGGGACTTTCCTGACAGCGCCCTTGTCGGCGCTGGTGGCGAAGGCGGCGTAGGCGCGCAGCGCCGTCGTCACCTTGCGCTTGCGCTTTTCGGCCGGCTTCCAGGCGTCGGCGCCCTTGGCGTTCATCGCCGCGCGGCGCGCTTCGAGCTCGGCATCGCTGATGGCAAGCCGGATGGTGCGGTTGGGGATGTCGATCTCGATCGTGTCGCCTTCCTGGACCAGGCCGATCGCGCCGCCCTCGGCGGCCTCCGGCGAGACGTGGCCGATCGACAGGCCCGACGTGCCGCCGGAGAAGCGGCCGTCGGTGATCAGCGCGCAGGCTTTGCCAAGGCCCTTCGACTTCAGGTAGCTGGTCGGATAGAGCATCTCCTGCATGCCGGGGCCGCCACGCGGCCCCTCATAGCGGATGACGACGATGTCGCCGGCCTTGATCTCGTTGCCGAGGATCGCCTTGACGGAAGCGTCCTGGCTTTCGAAGACGCGGGCCGGGCCGGTGAATTTCAGGATCGACTCGTCGACGCCGGCGGTCTTCACGATGCAGCCGTCGAGCGCCAAGTTGCCCTTGAGCACGGCAAGGCCGCCATCCTTCGAGAACGGCGTCTTTGCCGAGCGGATCACGCCCTTCTCGCGGTCGAGGTCGAGCTCGTCCCAGCGGCGGTCCTGGCTGAAGGCGACCTGCGTCGGCACGCCGCCGGGGGCGGCGCGGAAGAAGTCGCGGACATTCTCGGCCGAGGTACGGGCAATGTCCCAATGGTCTAGCGCCTCGCCGAGCGTAGCGGTATGGACCGTCGGCAGGTCGCGGTTGATCAGGCCTGCCTGGTCGAGCTGGCCGAGGATGGCCATGATGCCGCCGGCGCGATGGACGTCCTCCATGTGGACGTCGGACTTGGCCGGTGCCACCTTGCAGAGCACCGGCACCTTGCGCGACAGCCGGTCGATGTCTTCCATGGTGAAGTCGACCTCGCCCTCATGGGCGGCGGCGAGGATGTGCAGCACCGTGTTGGTCGAGCCGCCCATGGCGATATCGAGCGCCATGGCGTTCTCGAAAGCGCCCTTGGAGGCGATGCTGCGGGGCAGCGCGCTTTCATCGTCCTGCTCGTAATAGCGCTGGGCGAGATCGACGGCGAGATGGCCGGCCTCGACGAACAGGCGCTTGCGGTCGGCATGAGTGGCAAGCGTAGAACCGTTGCCGGGCAGCGAGAGGCCTAGCGCCTCGGTCAGGCAGTTCATCGAATTGGCGGTGAACATGCCCGAGCACGAGCCGCAGGTCGGGCAGGCCGAGCGCTCGATGACCTTGACATCCTCGTCGGATATCTTGTCGTCGGCGGCAGCGACCATGGCGTCGACCAGGTCGAGCGCCTGCGCCTTGCCGGCCAACACCACCTTGCCGGCCTCCATTGGCCCGCCCGAGACAAAGACGGTCGGGATGTTGAGGCGCAGCGAGGCCATCAGCATGCCGGGAGTGATCTTGTCGCAATTGGAGATGCAGACCATGGCGTCGGCGCAATGGGCGTTGACCATGTATTCGACCGAGTCGGCAATCAGCTCGCGCGACGGCAGCGAATAGAGCATCCCGTCATGGCCCATGGCGATGCCGTCGTCGACGGCGATGGTGTTGAACTCCTTGGCGACGCCGCCGGCCTTCTCGATCTCGCGCGCGACCAGCTGGCCGAGATCCTTCAGGTGCACGTGGCCGGGCACGAACTGGGTGAAGGAATTGACCACCGCGATGATCGGTTTGCCGAAATCACTGTCCTTCATGCCGGTGGCGCGCCACAGGCCGCGTGCGCCGGCCATGTTGCGGCCATGGGTGGTGGTGCGGGAACGATAGGCAGGCATTGCATTGTCCTTGCTGGCTGGCCACGCCGATGCGCGGCGGGCGGCGCTCAAATTTGGTCGGCAGCGGTTATAGCGGCCATGATCTGGCCTTGCCACAATTTTGCGCTGCGCCAGGATTCTTCAGGAAAATTTGAGATCGCTGTCGGATCGCGCCTTGTCGATCCGTCCTTGAGGCAGACGGTATGAACGGCACAGATCGCCGACCCGCCGTTGAAGATGGAACCACTCCGAATAAATCCGAGGAGCAAGACATGCAAAAGATCACCACCTGCCTGTGGTTCGACGGCCAGGCCGAGGAGGCGATGAACCACTACATCTCCATCTTCAAGAACTCGAAGGTGCTGAGCGTTTTGCGCTGGCCCGAGGGCCACCCCGATGAGGGCAAGGTGCTGATGACGACGTTCGAGCTCGACGGCGTGCCGTTCCAGGCCCTCAATGGCGGTCCGTATTTCAAGTTCAACGAAGCGATGTCTCAGTCGATCGACTGCAAGACGCAGGAAGAGGTCGACTATTTCTGGGAAAAGCTCACCGAGGGCGGCGAGCCTGGACAGTGCAGCTGGCTGAAAGACAAGTTCGGCGTCTCCTGGCAGGTCGTGCCAGAGCAGTTGCCGAAACTGCTTCTGGATCCGGACAGGGCGAAGGCCGGCCGCGTGATGTCGGCGATGATGAAGATGGGCAAGATCGATATCGCCAAGATCGAGGAAGCGGCGAAGGGGTGAGGGCTTTCCTTCTCCCCTTGTGGGAGCAAGTGTCGCCGAAGGCGACGGATGAGGGGTGTTCCAGGGAACGCCAACGCCTCACTCCGCTGGAACACCCCTCAACCGTCTCGGCGCTGCGCGCCGATCCACCTTCTCTCACAAGGGGAGAAGGAAAAGCCGCGTTTCACGCCGCCTTGTCGCGGACCTGATAGTCTTTCACCGCGGTGAAGCGGATCGCCTTCCAGCGCTCGGCTTCGTAGTTCAGCGAGAAGGCGTGCTGGGCCAGAAACACCGGATCGTTGTCGAGGTCGCGCGCGATGTCGCCGCGATGCGATTCGATGAAACGCTGCACCTCCGCCTTGTCGTCAGCCGAGATCCAGCGGCAGACCGAGAAGCGCGACATCTCGAAATCCACCGGCAGCGTGTATTCGATGTTCAGCCGTTCCTTCAGCACGTCGAGTTGCAGGGCGCCGACGACGCCGACGATGGCCGGCGAACCGTCCTCCGGCGAGAACAGCTGCACGACGCCCTCCTCGGCCATCTGGTGCAGAGCTTCCTTCAGCTTCTTGGCCTTCATGGCGTCGCCGAGGCGCACGCGGCGCAGGATTTCCGGCGCGAAGTTCGGCACGCCGCGGAACAGGATCTCCTCGCCCTCGGTCAGCGTATCGCCGATGCGCAGCGTGCCGTGGTTGGGGATGCCGACGACATCACCGGCAAAGGCCTCGTCGGCGGTGACGCGGGTGCGGGCGAAGAAGAATTGCGGCGCGGACAGGCTCATCGGCTTGCCGGTGCGCACCAGCTTGGCCTTCATGCCGCGCTCCAGCTTGCCCGAGCACACGCGTACGAAAGCGATGCGGTCGCGATGATTGGGGTCCATGTTGGCCTGGATCTTGAAGACGAAGGACGTCATCTTGTCCTCCGTCGCCTCGACCGTACGCTCATCGGCCTCCTGAGCGCGCGGCGGCGGGCCATATGCGCCGAGCGCCTCGATCAGGTCGCGCACGCCATAGTTGCGCAGCGCCGAGCCGAAATAGACGGGCGTCAGATGACCTTCGCGGAAAGCGTCGATATCGAGAGGCCGGCAGGCCTCGCGCGCCAACTCCAGCTCCTCGATGAAGTCGTTGCGCTCGTTCTCCGGCAAAAGCCCGGCGACGCGGTTGGAATCCGGACCGTTGACCGGCGTGCGCTCCTTCTCGTCGTCGCTCCTGCGCACCGCGTTCTGCGCCAAATGGTAGGTGCCCGAGAAGGTCTTGCCGCGGCCGATCGGCCAGGTGACGGGCGCGGTGTCGAGCGCCAGTTTCTGCTCGATCTCATCCAAAATCTCGAACGGATCGCGGCTCTCGCGGTCCATCTTGTTGACGAAGGTGATGATCGGGATGTCGCGCAGCCGGCAGACCTCGAACAGTTTCAGCGTGCGCGGCTCGATGCCCTTGGCGGCGTCGATGACCATGACAGCCGAATCCACCGCCGACAGCGTGCGGTAGGTGTCGTCGGCGAAATCCTCGTGGCCGGGCGTGTCGAGCAGGTTGAAGACATTGTCGTCATACTCGAAAGTCATCACCGACGTAACGACCGAGATGCCGCGCTCGCGCTCGATCTTCATCCAGTCGGACCGCGTCTGGATGCGGTCCTTCTTGGCCTTGACCTCGCCGGCAAGCTGAATGGCGCCGCCGAACAAAAGCAGCTTTTCGGTGAGCGTGGTCTTGCCGGCGTCGGGGTGAGCGATGATCGCGAAGGTGCGGCGGCGCGCAACCTCTTCGGGTATGGTTTCAGGCATATCTTAAGGCGTTCCGTGTGACAGGCGGCGCTTCTATCAGCGCAGCGCCGGCCTGTCGACATGGGTAGCACGCCTCGTGCCTGACGCTCCGGCTCAAGCCGGCTCGGCCGCGCTTTCCGCCGGGACGGTCTCCGGCAGCCAGCCGGCAATCGCCTTGCCGATCGTGTCGGGATGGTCTTCCTGCAGATAATGGGCACCCGGCCCCAGATCAATGAATCGGCAGTTCTTCAGCCCGGCCGCGAACTCCTTTGCCGCCGGCGCCGAAATAAGGGCGCCTGGATCGCCGGCGAACAGCAGCTTCGGATAGGAGGAGAGCCGCAGCGCCCGGTGATCGTGCGCGCTGATCGCGGCGACATCGGCCGGCTGGTTCTCGATCGGCAGTTCGCGCGGCAGGCGCAACGCCGGCTTGCGCGACTGTGGCGTCGGGAAAGGCGCACGATAAGCGTCCATTTCCTCCTCGCTCATCTTGCGCAGGATGGATGCAGGCAGGATCTTTTCGACGAAGACGTTCTCCTCCAGCACCAGCTTCTCGCCGGCGCCGGGCGTGCGCAGCGCCTTGAACATTTCGCGCGCCTGGGGGCGCTGGTGGAAATCCTCCCAGCGCTCGAAAGGCCGGATGAATTCCATGAAGGCAAGGCCGAGGACACGCCGCGGCCGCCGCGCGGCGAAATGGAAGGCCAGCGCCGTGCCCCAATCCTGGGCGACGATCGCCAGGTCCTTGAGATCGAGCGCCTCGATGAAGGCGTCGAGATAGCGGACCTGATCGAAGAAGCGATAGTCGATGTCCGGCTTACCCGACTGGCCATAGCCGATCAGGTCGGGCGCGATGCAGCGGCCGAACGGCGCGACATGGGGGATGATGTTGCGCCATATGTAGGAAGAAGTCGGGTTGCCGTGCAGGAACAGGACGGTCGGTCCGGCCGACCCGGCCTCCAGGTAGGACATGCTGGAGTCCAGCACATCCACATGCAAACGCCGCAGAGCGGCCTCTTGTCCACCGGTTTTCGAGCTCATCACGCTGTCTCCTTCCCAAACACAGTGCTGAAGATGATTTTCTTGAACCGCTCGAGCGGCTCCGGGCTGCGCTCGACCTTCATGCGCAGCATGGCTCCCTGCCAGGACGACAACAGGAAATCCGCGAGGTCCTCGGCATCGAAGGCCTTGGTGATCTCGCCCGCCGCCTGGCCCTCGGCGATGCAGGCCGCGAACGGTCGGCGCCAGCGCTCGAAGATGTCGACCAGCCTGAGCCGAAGCGGCTCGCTGTGGACAGCCGTTTCCAGGCTGAGATTGCCGATCATGCAGCCGCGCGCCCAGTCATGCGCCTCAAGCTTCGAGGTGATAACGTCGAGATAGCGGCGAAGCCTGCCGACAGGCGGCGTCCCGTCATTCGCCAGCGCACTTTCCACCAAGCCGCTGACATAGGCGAAGTAGCGCTCCAGCACCTCGCCGGCGAAGTCTTCCTTCGAGGCAAAATGGTTGGTGAACGAGCCCGGACGGGCCCCTGCCGCCGCGACGATGTCGCGGACGCCGGCTGCGGTATAGCCGGAGTTCCAGATGATCTGGAAACCGGCCTGGAGAAGGTTTTCGCGGAGTGATTGTCTAGCCATGCCGCTATAATACGTACGTCCGTATTGAAGTCAAGCGCGAAGTTTGCGTTGGCAAAAGCTCCTGCAAATGCCAGGTGGGGAACTCACCGCGAACAGGGAGGGAGAGCAGCGTGGCGAAAGACATCATCGTCATCGGCGCCGGGATAATCGGCGCTTCGATCGCTTGGCATCTGGCGAAAGCCGGCGCGCGGGTGACGGTCGTTTCCGACAGCGGAGCCGGCGGTGTCGCGACGCCTAACTCCTTCGCCTGGATCAATGCCAGCTGGGGCAATCCAGAAATATATTTCCGGCTGCGCATCCGCGCCATGGCCGAGTGGAAAAGGCTGGCAAAGGACGTGCCCGGACTGCCGCTGTCGTGGTGCGGCGGCCTGTGCTTCGACCTGCCGCCGGACAGGCTAGAAGCCTATGCCGCCGAACACTCGTCATGGGGATATGGCATCGAGCGCGTTGATGCCAGGCGGGCGGGAGAGATCGAACCCAACCTTGTCGCGCCTCCCGATTTCGCGGTCTACGTCGCGGAGGAGGGCGTCGCCGAGCCGGTACCGACCGCCAAGGCGCTTCTGGCGGACACTGAACGGCTCGGCGCGCGGGTAATTGTTGGCGCCGTCGACAGGCTGGCCCTATCGAATGGCAAGGTGACAGGCGCGGTTGTTTCGGGCGAAACCATCAGTGCCGAAGAAATTGTCGTCGCGGCGGGCGCGGGTTCCCCGGCCATTGCCGCGAGCGCCGGGATCGAGCTGCCGCTCGAAACGCCGCCTGGCCTCATCGTGCATTCCCGGCCTCACAGGAAATTGCTCAACGGGCTGGTTCATGCCGAGAGACTGCATATGCGCCAGACGGCCGAGGGCCGCATCATCGCCGGCTCGGATTTCGCCGGCGGCGATCCGGGCGAAAATGCGGAAGCCACCGCGCGGGAGTTGTTTGCGGTCACCAAGGCGGCCTTGCGCGGCGCGGATGGACTGGAGCTTGATTTCCACACCGTCGGCTACCGTCCAACCCCGGCCGACGGCTTCCCGATCGTCAGCCGCGCCGATGGCGTCGGCGGCCTCTACATCGCCGTCATGCATTCGGGCATCACGCTGGCGGCGGCCGTCGGCCTGTTCGCCGCCCGCGAGATCCTGGAGGGCGAGCGCGATGTGCTGCTGGCGCCTTATGGGCTGGAACGCTGCGCGCGATAACGTGGCGACCAGCGCCGCCGAAGCTCAGCCGACCAGAGCCAGTTGCCCGGCCCCCGGCGCAAACGGCCGGATGCTGGTGCCGCTCCTCGTCATGGTGACGAAACTCGATGGCGGGATCGCCTGCCAGTCGCCGCCGTCGCGGTCGAAGGGTTCGGAGACGATGCAATGGCCGGCGCGCCTGGCGAAGGCGCCGGTATAGAGCGTCGGCGCATGGTTGTCGGTGGCATAGCGAACGGCGTACAGCGCCTCGCCATCGGAAAAGGCGGCCGTCAGTTTCAGGGCCGGCTCGATGCCGGCACGGCGCGAGGCTTCGACGACGCGGCCGGTTGCCCGCGACACCGCGCCTTGCGGGTCCGTCGCCAGCCCCTGGTCGATCATCAGCAGGAAAAAGAGCTCGGAATCGGTGGTGCCTTCGCGCTGGTCGAAGACCTCGTCGGAAAGCGAATTCTCCAGCGCACGGCGGATCTTCTCGAAGCCGCCGATCTGGCCGTTATGCATGAAAGACCACCGGCCGGAGATGAAGGGGTGGCAGTTCATGCGGCTGGTGGCGCCGCCGGTCGAGGCACGGACATGGGCGAGGAACAGGCCGGATTTGATCTGCCGGCAGAGGCTCTTCAGGTTGGGGTCGGACCATGCGGGCAGGATGTCGCGATAGAGGCCGGGCTCGGGCCGGTCGCCATACCAGGCGAGGCCAAAACCGTCGCCATTGGTCGGCGACTTGGCTTCCTGCGCGCAGTGGCTCTGGGCGATCAGCGAATGGCAGGGCGCGGTGATGATGTCTTCGAGAAAGACCGCTTCACCAAGATAGGCCGCCCACCGGCACATCGCTTTCCACCATTCCTAGGCGCGGTCCATCAGAGCCGCCGGCTCCTTGACCGCATGTGAGCCTCTGTTGTGCGTGCGCTCATACAGCTCGCGAACGATTCGGCTCGCCGTAGTTTCGAACAGAAATGGCAAGAAAGCGTGAACGAGCGCGGCGCACGCCGCCATCGACAGGCGCGAGCAGAACCAGGCGGCGAAGGCCATGTGGCCGAAATAGCTCTCGCCGACCTTGGCCGGGTGAGCGGTGAACAGTGCCGTAAACCGTGTCGTCATGATGGTCCCTCCTGACGGGATGAGCCCCATTCTGGGTAACCTGCCACGCGGCAAAGGTTCATCGATCTCAAATTGTCCTTGAACATTGGACAATTTTGGGACAGTTATCCCAACATGCCCCACGAGCTAGATGCAATCGATCGAAGATTGCTGGCGGAACTGCAGCGCGACGGCACGCTTTCCGTGGACCAGTTGTCGGAGCGGGTGGCGCTGTCGCGCAACGCCTGCTGGCGTCGCGTCAAACGGCTTGAAGAGGACGGCATCATCACCGGCCGCGTCGCGCTGGTCGATGCCGAGAAGCTGGGGCTCGGGCTCTCCGTCTTCATCCTGGTCCGCACCTCCAATCATGACCCGGAGTGGCTGCAGAAATTCCGCGCGGCGGTGACCGGCTTTCCCGAGATCACCGGCGTCTATCGAATGTCGGGCGACCTCGACTATGTGCTGAGGGCCCGCGTCGCCGACGTGAAGGCCTATGACCGCCTTTATCAGCGGCTGATCGCCAAGGTGGCATTGTCGGACGTCTCGGCCTCCTTCGTCATGGAGGAGATCAAGGAGACGACCGTGGTGCCGGTGGAACTGCGTTGAGGTAGCCAAGGCCTCTTCGTCATCCACGGGCGGAGCGACGCGTAGCGGAGCGCAGACCCGAGGACGACGTGATGGGCGTTTGCGCCAATTGCCAGGTGAGCATTCCACCCAGCGCAACACCCTGTTGACGTTTTCGCCGGAAAGCGAAGTCATCATGACGCCTCAAAGAAAGCCTTGGATAGCTTCGCGGCCGAGTTGACCGAATCGCCATTCGCGCCGATAGGAATGGGCTCATGCGCACGGCTGTCCATCCTTCCTCCGTCATCGGCCCCACCGTCGGTTTCGTCAGGCTTCCGCATGGCGAAGGCCTGCCTCTGCCGGCCTATGAGAGCGCGGGCGCCGCCGGCATGGATTTGCGGGCCGCGGTGCCGGAAGACCGGCCGCTGCTTATCCTGCCGGGGAAACGCGCGCTGGTACCGACGGGGCTTGTCCTGGAAATCCCGGAAGGCATGGAAGGCCAGGTGCGGCCACGCTCGGGCCTTGCCTTCAAGCATGGCCTCACGGTCCTCAACTCGCCCGGCACCGTCGACAGCGACTATCGCGGCGAGGTGAAGGTGCTGCTGGTCAATCTCGGCGATGAGGATTTCGCGGTGACGCGCGGCATGCGCATCGCCCAGATCGTCTTCGGCGCCGTGACCCAGATCACGGTCGAGGAGCGGGCACTCGCCGGCGGCACGACGCGCGGCGCCGGCGGTTTCGGGTCCACCGGAACCGCCTAATGCAAGTTCCAAAACTGGTCATTTTCGACTGCGACGGGGTCTTGGTCGATACCGAAAACCTTGCCAATCGGCGCCTCGCCGAATGGCTGACCGCCGCTGGCTTCACGACGGACTTCGAATATTGCCGCAAGAATTTTTCTGGCCGCAGCATGGTTTCGGTGCAGAAAGAAATCGAAGAGGCGACCGCGGTTAGGCTTGGCGCCGACTTCGTCGAGCGCTGGAATGCCGGCCTGCCGGATCTTTTTTCGCACGGCGTCGAGGCGATCCCTTATGTACGTGAGTTCGTCGAAGCCGTCCGCGCGGCCGGCATCGCCTATTGCGTCGCTTCCTCGGCCCGGGTGTCGAAGATGCACATCACCCTCGGCCAAACCGGGCTTTTGCCGCTGTTCGAGCATGCTATGTTCTCCTCCACCATGTGTCGGGCGCGGCAAGCCGTTCCCGGACCTCTTCCTGCATGCGGCAAGGACTACCGGCTTCGCGCCGGCCGACTGCATCGTCATCGAGGACAGCGTCGCGGGAACGCAAGCCGGCATTGCCGCCGGCATGCGGGTGTTCTCCTATTACGCCGACCCGTTCTCGGATCGCGAGGGCCTGGCGGCGGCGGGCGGCATCCTGTTCGACGACATGCGCGAATTAGCCAAGCTGGTGCCGATCCGCTGATCCGGCTGTACGCTTCAGGACTCCGTGCTAGCGTGCGGCCCCGGGGATGTTTTCGATGATTTCCATTCTATCCCGTCTCATGCTCGCCTGCCTGCTGCTGCCTTCCATATGGACGGTCGCGCGCGCCCAGGCCGTCAGTTTTCCGGAACTAAGCAGCGCCATTCCCGGACATCAGGACGTCACCCATTTCGACCTTGCCAAAATGATCGTGCCTGACCTCCAGGCCGGCGATGACGGTTTCTATAAAGGCAGCGCGCCGATCGAGATGCGTGACATCCTCGGCGGCAACGATGGCGGATCGCCGCCCGAAACCATCAACCTGCCGAATGCTGCGGTGCTGGCCATCAAGGCCGGCGGCAAGGAGCGGCTGGCGATGCTTCTCGACCTCGGCCAGGCGCAAGACAGCGCCGAAGGATTTGCCGTGCTGGCGCTCTACGACCTCACCGGCAAGCCGAAGCTGCTCGACGCCGTCAATGTCGGAACCGACCAGAGCACTTATTTTCGCGATCCGGGAAAGCTCGCGATCGGTCCCGGCGACGACGCGCTCATTACCATGAGCACGCATTTCAATTCGAACCAGGGCTATGTCGGCACGATCCTGATCCTGGTCCGCAACGACCGCTTCGAACCGATCGACCAGATCAACACATTCGACGAGAATGTCTGCGCCTACAAACGCGCCCAGGACCTTTCCTTCCAGGCGCGCGGAAGTGAAAAGCCATATGCTGCGATCAAGGTGACCGTGACCGACGCCACGAAGCCCAGCGGTGAAAGCTGCGAGGAGCCGGCGCCCAAGGCAGTCTCCCACGACATTTCCGTCATCTATCACTGGGACAAGACCGGATCGCGATACGTTCGGAATTCCGACGCATTTGAGAAATTGTCAGCAGAAAACGCCAAACGCTTCTGATCCAAGCGCATTCGTTTGCCCGGGTCGAACGGCCGCGATAAATTCCTCGCACAACCCCGCTCATGATTGAGGACTCGCCGTGGACAAGGGCAAGATTTTTCGCGATCTGCATGCATCCACCTTCGTCATGCCCAATCCCTGGGACGTAGGCACGACCAAGCTTCTGGCTTCCTTCGGCTTCAAGGCGCTGGCGACCACCAGCGCCGGCTTCGCCTTCTCGCGCGGCCTGCCGGACGGCGCCGTGACCTTCGAAGCCATGATCCACCATTGCCGCGAGGTGACGGCGGCGACCGACCTGCCGGTTTCGGCCGATCTCGAACGCGGCAAGGGCGACAGCCCCGAGCAGGCCGCCGAAACCATCTTCGCGGCGGAAGCCGCCGGGCTCGCCGGCTGCTCGATCGAGGACCACACGGGCGACCCCGCCAGCCCGATCTACGATTTCTCTCATGCGACCGAACGCGTCGCGGCCGCCGTCGAGGCGGCGCGGGCGCTCAAGCACGATTTCGTCTTCACCGCGCGGGCCGAGAATTTCCTGTGGGGCAAAACCGACCTCGACGACACCATCAAGCGGCTGCAGGCCTTCGAGAAAGCCGGTGCCGACGTGCTTTATGCGCCGGGAATCGGCGACGTCGACATGGTGCGCACCATCTGCTCGTCGCTGAGTCGGCCCGTCAATGTGATGGCCCGCCCCGGTTTCACCGTCGCCGACCTCGCCCTGGCCGGCGTCAAGCGCATCTCGCTCGGGCCGTGGCTGACCAATTTCGCCTATGGCATGCTGGAGACGGCGGCGCGCGAAATCCAGCAGGACGGCACTTTCGGCTTCACCCGGGCGGCGATGCCGTTCGGCAAGCTGCAGGCGCTGTTCCGCGGCGGCGCGGCCGAGCAGGACTAGACCGGGCCCCGCGCCGAAACCGCCTTGTGCAGATGCACCATCATGGCGGCCGCGAAAAGCGGCGTCAGAAGGTTGAGCAGCGGCACGGCGAGGAACACGGCGATGACCAGTCCAGCCAGGAACACCGTGCCGGCATATTTGCGGCGCAGCGCCTTGGCCTCTGCCTCGGGGCGAAAACGCATGGCGGCGAATTCGAAGAATTCGCGGCCGAGCAGATAGCCGTTGACGATGAAGAAAGCGGCAATATTGACGCCCGGCACCAGAAGCAAGAGCAGCGCCACGATGTTGCCGAGGACCACCACGCCGAAGAATTTGATCGCCAGCGCAAGCGAGTGCAAGGCCGGCACGGCACGACCGGGCGGATCGTGGGGATAATCGGTGCGCTCGACCACTTCGGCGATATCGTCGAGGAACAGACCGGCGACGATCGCCGTGACCGGGGCAATGAGCAAAGCCATCCCCACCGCCAGCACGATGCCGGCAATGATGGCGCTGAGCCACCCGGCCCAGGACGGCAGGCCCGGCAGCAGCGTTTGCAGCCATGGCCAGGCCAGCCATTCGAGCAGGCTCTCCAGGCCGACCCAAAGCGCCAGCAGAGCGAGCAGCGTCAGCCCCAGCGTCTTCAGGAAGACCGAACGGAATTCAGGCGAGAACAGCCGGCTGGCGGCGGCGCGGGCAGCATCTAGGATCACGGCGGGTGCAGGCCCTCATCGAGAAACGACGCCCCCGAGATAGGCGGCGAGGGGAAGCGGCGCAACTGCAGAGCGAGACCGTCGCCCGACCTTCACGCTTTTCCCGGGATCGCTCGTGCCCGCCTGGAGGAAATGGTCATTGCCGCAACGCCAGCGACGACGAAACCCATGCCGACCCAGGCGGCAGGCCCCAGGCTTTCGCCCAGGAAGACGGCGCCGATACCGACTCCGATCGGCACGCGCAAATAGGCCTGCGAGGTGGTGCCGACCGAGCCCAACGTGTGGATCAGGCGAAAATAGATGACGAAGGCCAGCGCCGTCGAGAAGACCGACAGGCCGAGCAGGGTCAGAATGGATGCCGCCGACGGCGCAAGCGTCCATGGCCGGTCGACAATCAGGCTGAGCGGCACGAGCATCACCGCGCCGCAAAGCATCGAACCCGCGGCGGGTATCATCGGATCGAGGCCCTTGAAGCCGCGGCCGAAGATCGCCGCGCCGGCATAGGAGACCGTCGCGACGACGATCGCAAGCTGCGCCCACATTTGACGGCCAAGCCCGCCAAGCGCCTCCGTGCCGATGATGAGGCAGATGCCGACGATGCCAGCGCCGACACCAACGAGCTTGCGTGCCGTGACTGGCTCATGGCGCGTGATCAATGCCGTCAGCAGGAAGGTGAAGATTGGTGATGTCGCGTTGAGGATGGTGGCAAGGCCGGCATCGACCGAACGCTCGGCGGCGGCGATCAAAGTGAAGGGCACGACGCTGTTGAGGCAGGCCTGGAAAGCGAACCGGCGCCATGTTGCCGCATCGGCAGGCATGGCAAGGCCGCGCCAGCGAATGACGGTGAGCAGAATGGCCCCGGCGATCAGCGTCCGGGCGGCGATGAAGGTGACAGGCGGGATGGTCTCGACGCCGATCTTGATGAAGGTGTAGGAGGCGCCCCACAGCACCGCCAGGACGCCAAGCAGCGCCAGGTCGGTGGACATCTCGGTCTTCTCGGACATGTCTGCGCCTTCCGTTGCGGGAACGATCTACTTTGATTTACGCATTTCCGGACGGAATCCGCCGCGCACCTCTCCTGGAGTGCTCTAGCCCATGGCGACGCGGAAATGTTTCGATCGCCGTGAAACCATAACGGCGAAGGCCGTGGTCGATATGGGCTAGTTCGATGCGAGCGCTGCCGCAGCCGGCGAACAATCGGCGCCGCAGCCGGTACCATGGAAGGCGACGGCGATTTTCGGGGTAGGCAAAGCAGCGGCAACTCGCTAGACCCGCGCCCGGCCGGCATGCCAGATAGCCGGGGTGGGTTCTTGGCGGAGATTTTGATGCCGGAATATGACGTGCTTTGCATCGGCAATGCCATTGTCGACATCATCGCGCAGTGCGACGAGGCTTTTCTCGAGACGAACGGCATCATCAAGGGGGCGATGAACCTCATCGACGCCAGGCGCGCCGAATTGCTCTACAGCCGCATGGGACCGGCGATCGAAGCTTCCGGCGGCAGCGCCGGCAACACGGCGGCCGGCGTCGCCAGCCTCGGCGGACGGGCCGCCTTCTTCGGCAAGGTGTCGAACGACGCGCTGGGCGAAATCTACACGCACGACATCCACGCCCAGGGCGTGGCCTTCGACACCAGGCCGCTCGCGGGCGAACCGCCGACGGCGCGCTCGATGATCTTCGTCACGCCCGACGGCGAGCGTTCGATGAACACCTATCTCGGCGCCTGCATCGAGCTTGGGCCCGAGGATGTCGAGGCCGACAAGGCGTCCGGCGCCAAGGTAACCTATTTCGAGGGCTATCTGTGGGATCCGCCGCGCGCCAAGGAGGCCATCCGCCAGACGGCCAAGCTGGCGCACGCCGCGGGCCGCGAAGTGTCGATGACGCTGTCGGATTCCTTTTGCGTCGACCGCTACCGCGACGAGTTCCTCGAGCTGATGCGCTCCGGCACCGTGGACATCGTCTTTGCCAACAGCCACGAGATCAAGTCGCTTTACCAGACCGCTTCCTTCGAGGAGGCGCTCGACGCCATCCGCAAGGACTGCAAGATAGCTGCCGTCACCCGTTCCGAAAAAGGTTCGGTGATCGTGCGCGGCGACGAGACCGTCACCATCCAGGCGACAAGGATCAAGGAACTGGTCGACACGACCGGCGCCGGCGACCTCTATGCCGCCGGCTTCCTTTACGGCTACACGACCGGACGCAGCCTCAAGGATTGCGGCGACCTCGGCTCGCTGGCCGCCGGCTTGGTGATCCAGCAGATCGGCCCGCGCCCGCGCCAGAACCTGCGTCGAGAGGCCGAGCAGGCAGGGCTGCTCTAAACGGCCCAGCGAGGCAAATTGCATAAGGACGCCGTACCGTTGCGTCATCGCGGGCAGGCTCGGAACCGGCCTGTCTGTCGCGCCCCTGTCACAGAGCGCTCCTACACGCAAAGATAGGGCGTTCCGCGACTGACATTCGGCACGCCAGACCAGGGGTGTGAAGATGCAAGCCAGCAACCTGCCGGGCCGCGGCGTCCATTGCCGCCGCAATCTGTGCTTTCCGCGCTAGAATTTCAGCAGCCGGCGGCGCCTTGGGAGGAGCGCGGGCCACAAGACGAACGCATGACCAGACTTCAGACCCCGCCCGAGGGGATTTCGCAAGAGACCTTGGCAGGCCTAGTGACCGAAGCCGTGCAGCAGACATTGGTGCAGCACGGTGTCCTGCTGGACGCGCAGGCCCTGGTTTCTGCCAGCGCGCTCGCCGGCAGCGTGGCGGCCGCCCTCCCCTTCCTGCCGCCGGCGCAGCGCCATGCAATCGATTCCTTCAAGGGCGATTGGACCGCGCTCATCTCCGAGTTCTTCCGCATGGCAGCGGAGAAAATCGCAACCGGAGGTCCGACGGTATCCGATCAGGCTTCCAGCCGCGTGCCGCCTGAGACGGTAAGGCTTCAAAATATCGCGGAACGCGCGGCCGGTCTTCAATCGATGCTGCTTGAGGATTGGGCGGGCGAAGTCGCCGGTTCGACCTATCTGGAAGAGAAGCTGCGCATCCCACGCTCGACCCTGCACCGCTGGCAAAGGCGCGGCGAGGTCGTCGCGTTGCGCAAGGGCGGCCGCAAACATGTCTTCCCACTGGCCCAGTTCGTCGACGGCAGGCCGGTCCTCGGAATGAGCGATGTGCTGTCGGCGATCGCCAATCCGAGGCTTGCCTGGTTCTGGCTGACCCGCCCCGCTCCCGAGCTTGTCGGCCGCGTCCCTATCGAGATGTTGAGGGAAGACATGGTCGCGGACGTGGTCCGCGCCGCGCGCACCGTGTCCTGATCTGGCTCGGCGATACGGTGTCCGCGCAACCGCGCGGCATAGTTTAGCCGGATAATCAAGTGTCATATAACTGTAATAATTGGCACATTTGGAACATTACCGGGATTCATTGGTGTTCGATTGTATAAATTGTTCAGTTTGTGCCAATTTTACAAATATATGACGTGATATTTGGGCAACAAGACCTTTATAAGATTCAAAAAGCCGCCTTTCCGACACAATCTCTGTTGTGCGCGACCACCGATTGGGCCATGTCCAGAGCGAAGAAGCGGCGCCGGTGCGCGCACTTTTTCAACGATGGGGACAGGGGTGGCAAAAGCCGAACGGCATGTCAGGCCTGTCTTGAACCTTTGACTGGAGATTCAAGAAAATGAACATCAAGAGCCTTCTTCTCGGCTCCGCTGCGGCCCTGATCGCAGTTTCGGGCGCCCGCGCCGCCGACGCGGTGACCGTCGCCGAGCCGGAACCGGCCGAATACGTCAAGATCTGCGACGTCTATGGCGCGGGTTACTTCTACATCCCCGGCACCGAGACCTGCCTGCGCATCGGCGGCTATGTCCGTTACGACATAGGCGTCGGCGATGCAGGGTCATTCGACGGTGTCAACCATGTCCCGGACCATCAGGGCGACGGCACCCATTCGACTTACTACAAGAACACCCGCTTCACCCTGAAGACCTGGACCGGTCAGGAGACAGAGCTGGGTACCCTCAAGACCTACACCGAGACCCGCTTCAACTACGGCAACAGCAGCGGTGACTTTCTTAATCAAGATGCCTCCAATTCCAGTAGGGACGATTGGCAGGGGCGCAACAAGTCACTCTCGCTGCGTTTCGCTTGGATTCAGCTCGGCGGCCTCCGCGTAGGTAAGGATGACACCGCTTTCGACACGTTCATCGGCTATGCTGGCAACGTTATCCAGGACACGTTGGTTCCTTACGGCGGGCAGGAGAGCAACGTCGTCCAGTATTACTTCGACGCGGGCAGCGGCTTCTCGGGCTTGATCTCTCTCGAAGAAGGTGCCGGCAAGGTTGGCACCATCGACAGCTATGTTCCGCATGTCGTCGGCGGCTTGAAGTACAAGGGTGATTGGGGTGCGGTCACGGGCGTTGTCGCGTATGACAGCAACTACGAGGAAGTGGCCGGCAAGGTTCGCCTGGACGTCAATGTCAGCAAGGAACTGACGCTGTTCGTCATGGGCGGCTACGGCACCGACGACAACCTCAATGACAATGCGAGCAACGTCATCGATGCCAGCGGTCGCGGCTTCTACAAGCAGTGGGGCGGCAACTGGGCAATCTGGGGCGGCGGCACCTACAAGTTCAACGACAAGACCGCGTTCAACGCCCAGATTTCCTATGATGAGTGGAAGAACCTCGCCGTCGCCGCTAATGTCGCCTACACCGTTGTACCTGGTTTTACGGTCACGGCTGAAGTCGATTATCTCAATGCTGGAAAATTCGACGACGCTGACTTCAACAATTGGACCAAGGCCAACAAGAAGAGTAGCCTCGGTGGCATTCTCCGCTTCCAGCGCAATTTCTGATCGAGCCTAACAATTTAAAGGAAAGGCCCGCGGCGACGCCGCGGGCCTTTTGCTTTTCAGAGTTTGCGAAAGCCGGTTCGCCGGCCGAGTCTCAGTTCCCGGCGGTATAAGCCGCGATCGCCGCCATGTTGACGATGTCTGAGTCCTTGGCATTGAGCGACACGATCTGCACCGGCTTGTTCAAGCCGACCAGCAGCGGGCCGATGACGGTGGAGCCGCCGAGCTCCTGCAGCATCTTGGTCGAGATCGAGGCCGAGTGGAAGGCCGGCATGATCAGCACATTGGCCGGGCCGGTCAGCCGGATGAACGGATATTGCGCCATGGCGCGCGGGTTCAGCGCCACGTCGGCCGCCATCTCGCCATCATACTCGAAGTCGACACGGCGCTTGTCGAGGATGCGCACCGCCTCCTGCACGCGTTCGGAGCGCTCGCCCTGCGGATGGCCGAAGGTGGAATAGGCGAGCATGGCAATCCTGGGCTCGTAGCCCATGCGGCGGGCGAAACCGGCGGCCTCCTCGGCGATGTCGGCGATCTGCTCGGCGTTCGGCATGTCGTGCACCGCGGTATCGGCGACAAGAACGGTACGGCCTCGCGCGAGCACGATCGACACGCCGATGACGCGATGGCCGGGCTTGGCGTCGATGATGCGGCGCACGTCGTCGAGTGCCGTCGAATAGTTGCGGGTGACGCCAGTGACTATGCCGTCGGCGTCGCCCAGCGCCACCATGCAGGCGGCGAAATGGTTGCGGTCGTTGTTGATCAGCCGCTGGCAGTCGCGGAACAGGAAGCCTTTCCGCTGCATGCGCTCGTAGAGATAGTCGGTGTAGATACCGTTGCGGCGCGACAGCCTGGCGTTGATGATCTCGAGGCCCTGCTTGTTAAGATCGATGCCGGCATTCCTGGCATTGTCCTTGATGACGTCGTCGCGGCCGAGCAGGATCGCAGTACCGAGCTTCTGGTTCACATAGGAGACGGCGGCGCGCATCACCTGCTCCTCCTCGCCCTCGGCGAAGACGATGCGCTTGGGCTGGCGACGCACGCGGTCGTAGATGCGCTGCAGGGTCGAAGCGATCGGGTCGCGGCGGGCGGACAGTTCCTGCGCATAGCGGTCGAGGTCGAGAATCGGCTTGCGGGCGACGCCCGATTCCATCGCGGCCTTGGCCACCGCCAGCGGGATCGCCGAGATCAGGCGCGGATCGAACGGCACCGGAATGATGTAGTTGGGACCGAATTTCGGCCGGTTGCCCTGATAGGCGGCGGCGACATCGTCCGGCACGTCCTGGCGCGCCAGCTCGGCCAGCGCGCGGGCCGCCGCGATCTTCATCGCGTCATTGATGGTGGTGGCGCGCACATCCAGCGCGCCACGGAAAATATAGGGGAAGCCCAGAACGTTATTGACCTGATTGGGGTAGTCCGAGCGGCCCGTGGCCATGATGGCGTCGGTGCGGATCTCGGCCACTTCCTCCGGCGTGATCTCCGGATCGGGGTTGGCCATGGCGAAGATGATCGGGTTCTTTGCCATCGACTGCACCATGGCAGGTGTTAGCGCGCCCTTGGCGGACAGGCCGAGGAAAACGTCGGCGCCGTCCAGCGCCTCGGCAAGGCTGCGCGCCTCGGTCTTGACAGCATGCGCCGACTTCCACTGGTTCATGCCTTCGGTGCGGCCCTGGAAGACCACGCCCTTGGTGTCGCACAGAATGATGTTTTCCGGCGAAAAGCCCATCGCCTTCATCAGTTCGATACAGGCGATGCCGGCCGCGCCCGCGCCATTGCAGACCATCCTGGTGGTCTTCATGTCGCGGCCGGTGATCTCCAGCGCGTTGATCAGCCCGGCGGACGAGATGATTGCCGTGCCGTGCTGGTCGTCATGGAAGACGGGAATGTCCATCAGCTCGCGCAGGCGCTGCTCGATGATGAAGCATTCCGGCGCCTTGATGTCCTCGAGATTGATGCCGCCGAAGGAAGGCCCGAGGAAGCGCACGCAGTTGACGAATTCGTCTGCATCCTCGGTATCGACTTCAAGGTCGACGGAATCGACATCGGCGAAGCGCTTGAACAGCACGGACTTGCCTTCCATCACCGGCTTGGAGGCCAGAGCGCCGAGATTGCCGAGTCCGAGGATGGCGGTGCCGTTCGAGATGACGGCGACCATGTTGCCGCGCGTCGTGTAGTCGAAGGCGCGGCTCGGATCCTCGGCGATGGCGCGCACGGGAACGGCGACGCCCGGCGAATAGGCGAGGCTCAGATCGCGCTGCGTCGCCATCGGCTTGGTGGCGACGATCTCCAGCTTGCCGGGCCGCCCCATGGCGTGGAATTCCAGCGCCTCTTCGGGACTGACGGAGGGGCCGCTGCTTTCGGTTTTCCTAGCCATGACGCCTGACGTTTTCCTCACCAATTCGCGCTCTTGAGGCGAGCGCATTCTTTTGAACTACCGCTTAAGGCCATACTCGGCCGCTGTAAACCGCCAAGCCATCAAGCGACGGCGGTCCTCCGCGGTAACGGCGACAGTCAAATATTGCCCGATGAGATCGCGGCAATCTCGCGCAGGTGCTCGCGCACCGGGGCCCAGCGCGTCAGCCCAGAGGTGCCGGCGAACGGCCATTCCGAGAAGGGCGGATCATCGCTTCCCATGCGTCGCTTAAGTGCCGAGAGATACGCCATCAGTTACAACCGTTCCGTCTTACCCTTTCAAGCGTGCGGCCGCGAATCTCCTCCCGCGGTATGGCGCGGTCGCGAAGTCGCTCGACCGCGCGGCGGATCGCGGCCGGCTCCGGCTCGGCGATAATGCAGTAGTCTGGATCGAAATAGACGTCGCGGCCGCCGACGCTCGGTGTCGAGACGATCGGCAACCCGGCCAGCAGATACTCCATGCTTGAATACATCGCCCCTTCCACCGCCGACAGGCAGAGCCCGACCGCAGCCTGATTGTAGACGCGGTTGACCTCGGCGGAGGTCAGCCGGCCAGGCAAGCCATCAACGAGCGGATTGGCGATGCTGTGAAGCGGCGATTGCGCCTGCAGGCGGCGGATGAAGGCGCAATCGCCGGCCGGCGGCAATTCGCCGATCGAGGACGTCACATGGACCAGTCTTTCGATCTGGAAGGCGAGATGGTGCCGCTTGGTGTGCGAGATGCGACCGTTGTAGACGGCATCATACTCGACCGGCAGTTCCGGCAGCGGCCGGAAGACGTCTTCCGAGATCATCAGATTGTGATTGGAGAAGATTGCATTGCCGCCAACGCTTGCAATCAGGCGTCGCTCTTCCTCTGTGTTGCAGAGAAAGATCAACTCGTGCTTGGGGCAAACCTTGGCGAACCAGGCGAGATCCTTGCGTATCTGCTCGACGACGGCAGGCCCTTTCCAGCGTCCCGTTCGGCATCAGAAGGAAGGTAGCGCGCCGTGGCGCAAGGCGTCGGCAGAAGGCGGCGAGCGCGTAGAGCGGGCGCCCTGCCGCCGACAGGTACATAGAGGATCAGCGGATCGTGACTGAAGATGTGGAGAGGCATGTCGATGCCGCCATCAAGGCCCGAAAGCGGCCCGCGCGCCGGAAGGATGAAGGGCAGCCGTATCCGCGTCCACGCCTTGATTTTTGTTCTGGTTCAGTTGGCTCGGTTAGCGGCAAGAAGCCGAATGCGGCCGAGCGAGCCGGCGGGGCCGACCATCTCCTCGAACGTCTCGCGTCCGTCCTGCTTCATCGCCCCACCATGTTCTCATGGGTCCGGACGATCCATATGTCGGCCGAGCTCATGAGGCAACATGCCTTGCGCACCCTGTCCTGCTGATGGCGCAACCGCCCAGTCTTCCCCTGCTTTTCGCGCCGACGGCATTAAACCGGGCTGCCAGTTCTGCTAGCGTCCGGGCATGAACATCCACATGCCGACAGACAACGACGCCCAGGAGACGACGACGCCTGCGCCCGCCACCGGCGGCGTCACGCCGATGATGGAGCAATATATCGAGATCAAGGCGGCGAACCCTGACTCGCTTTTGTTCTACCGCATGGGCGATTTCTACGAGCTGTTCTTCGACGACGCGGAGAAGGCGAGCCAGGCCCTCGGCATCGTTCTGACCAAGCGCGGCAAGCACCAGGGCCACGACATTCCGATGTGCGGCGTGCCGGTGCATGCGGCAGACGACTATCTGCAGAAGCTGATCGCGCAGGGTTTTCGCGTCGCCGTCTGCGAGCAGATCGAGGATCCGGCCGAAGCCAAGAAACGCGGCTCGAAATCGGTGGTGCGCCGCGACGTGGTGCGGCTGGTCACGCCGGGCACCATCACCGAGGACAAGCTGCTCGCGCCCTCGGAATCGAGTTTCCTGATGGCGCTCGGCCGCGTCAAGGCTGGCGGCGCCGCTGCCAGCCAGGCGAGCTTCGCCCTGGCCTGGATCGACATTTCGACCGGCGCCTTCCGCGTCGCCGAGACGAGCGCCGAGCGGCTGCTTGCCGACATCTTTCGCGTCGATCCGCGCGAATTGATCGTCGCCGAGCCGGTTTTCCACGATCCGGAGCTCAGGCCGGTCTTCGATGTGCTTGGCCGGGTCGCCAATCCGCAGCCGCCGTCGTTGTTCGATTCGGCCTCGGCCACGGGCCGCATCGCGCGCTTCTTCGAGGTCGCGACGCCGGACAGTTTCGGCACCTTCTCGCGCGCCGAGCTGTCGGCGATTTCCGGCGCCATCGCCTATGTCGAAAAGACGCAAAAAGCCGAACGCCCGCCGCTGTCGCGGCCCGAGCGCGAGGAGCAGGGCTCGACGCTGTTCATCGACCCGGCGACGCGCGCCAATCTGGAACTTTTGCGCACGCTCTCCGGCAGCCGCGACGGCTCGCTGTTCAAGGCGATCGACCGCACCGTGACCGGCGGCGGGGCGAGATTGCTCGCCGATCGGCTGATGGCGCCGCTGACCGACCCGGCCGCGATCGCGGCAAGGTTGGATTCGGTCTCCTTTTTCCGCTCCGAGGCGCGGCTTTGCCAAGGTTTGCGGGCGAGCCTCAAAAGCGTCGCCGACATGCCGAGGGCACTGTCCAGGCTGGCGCTTAACCGGGGCGGACCGCGCGATCTGGGGGCGCTGCGGGCCGGCTTCGAGGCGGCGAGAGCGATCGCCGAGTTGTTCGCGGCAACCGCCCTTCCCGCTGAGCTCGCCTCAGCGCTGGCGGCGATCAAGGCCTTGCCCGAGGCGCTCGCTCGCCATCTGAGCGAAGCGCTCGACGACGAGCTGCCGCTGATCAAGCGCGACGGCGGTTTCGTGCGCACCGGCTATCACGCCGAGCTCGACGAGATGCGGGCGCTGCGCGACGAATCGCGAAAAGTGATCGCCGGGCTGGAGCGCTCGCTCATCGAGGAAACCGGCATCCGCTCGCTGAAGATCCGGCACAACAATGTGCTCGGCTATTACATCGAGGTGACGGCCAACCATCACGCGATCATGACCGGCAGCGACGCGGCCAAAGCGCGCTTCATCCATCGCCAGACCATGGCCAATGCCATGCGCTTCACCACGACGGAGCTGGCGGAGCTGGAATCGAAGATCGCCAACGCCGCCGACCGGGCGCTGAGCATCGAGTTCGCCGCCTTCGACCAGCTGACGGCGGAAGTGGTGGGTGAAGCGGACAGCATCCGCGCCGGCGCCGAGGCGCTTGCCGCTCTGGACGTGTCGGCGGCATTGGCGCTTCTTTCCGAAAGCGAGGGCTGGTGCCGGCCGGTAGTCGATGCCGGCCTCGCTTTCGAGATTGTCGGCGGGCGCCACCCGGTGGTCGAGCAGGCGCTCAGGCGTTCCGGCGAAGGGCCGTTCGTCGCCAATGATTGCGACCTCTCGCCCGAGGGCGGCGCCAAGGCTGGCGCCATCTGGCTGCTCACCGGCCCCAATATGGGCGGCAAATCGACATTCCTCAGGCAAAACGCACTGATCGCCATCCTGGCCCAGACCGGCTCCTTCGTGCCGGCGCAAAGCGCACATATCGGCGTCGTCGACCGCCTGTTCTCGCGCGTCGGCGCCTCGGACGATCTCGCGCGCGGCCGCTCGACCTTCATGGTCGAGATGGTCGAGACGGCGGCGATCCTCAACCAGGCGGGCGAGCGGGCGCTGGTGATTCTGGACGAGATCGGCCGCGGCACGGCCACTTTCGACGGGTTGTCGATCGCCTGGGCGGCGGTCGAATACCTGCACGAAAAGAACCGCTGCCGGGCGATTTTCGCCACGCATTTCCACGAGATGACGGCGCTGGCGGGCAAGCTCCCCCGGCTCCACAACGTCACCATGCGGGTCAAGGAATGGGAAGGCGACGTCGTCTTCCTGCACGAGGTCGGCAAAGGGGCCGCCGACCGCTCCTACGGCGTGCAGGTGGCGCGGCTGGCCGGCCTTCCGGAAGCGGTCGTCGCCCGGGCCAGGGAAGTCCTGCATCAGCTGGAAGAGGGCGAGGTTTCGGGCAAAACCAACCGGCTGGTCGACGATTTGCCCCTGTTTTCGGTGGCGGTGAAACGCGAAGCGCCGAAGCCGGTCAAGAGCGATGCGCTGGGCGAAGCGCTCGGCGCGATCAATCCCGACGAGATGACGCCACGCGAGGCGCTGGAAGCGCTCTACCGGCTGAAGGGGCTGGCGACGAGACTGTAAGCTGGAGGGCCGCCATTGACTCATTGTACCGTTCGGTACAATTTCGGGTAAGCGATGATCCGAGCCGACAGGAGATATTCATGAGCCGTCCGCCCTTGCCGCCCTTCACGGCCGAGACAGCGGCGCAAAAGGCGCGCCTTGCGGAGGATGCCTGGAACAGCCGCGACCCGAAACGGGTTTCGCTCGCCTATACCGAGGACAGCGTCTGGCGGAACCGGACCGAGTTCATTTCAGGGCGCGGTGAGATCGTCGGCTTCCTCAAGCGCAAATGGGCGCGCGAGCTGGACTATCGCCTCATCAAGGAGGTGTGGACCTGGAACGAGAACCGCATCGCGGTGCGCTTCGCCTATGAATGGCGAGACGACAGCGGTCATTGGTTCCGCTCCTATGGCAACGAGAACTGGGAATTCGACGAGGTAGGGCTGATGCGCCGGCGCGTGGCGAGCATCAACGACCTGCCGATCACCGAGAGCGAGCGGAAGTATCATTGGCCGCTCGGCCGCCGGCCGGACGACCATCCCGGTCTTTCGGAGCTCGGGCTCTAGGGGCGGGTCGATGCGGCGCATCGCCCCGGATCGCGACCAGTTGCTGGGAACCGTTGCCGAGGTTTTCCGCGAGCATGGCTATGAGGGCGCCAGCCTGGCCCTGATCGGCGGAGCGACGGGGTTGGGCAAAGGAAGCCTCTACCACTTCTTTCCCGGCGGCAAGGAAGAGATGGCGAGGGCCGTCATCACCCATATCGACGGATGGTTCGCGGACAATGTCTTCGCGCCGTTGCGCGACAGCGGCGATCCGCTGGCAGGGATCGAGCAGATGCTCGAGGCGACGGACAGCTATTTCCGCTCGGGACGGCGCGTTTGCCTGATTGGCGCTTTCGCGCTGGATGACTCGCGCGATCTCTTCGCCGGCCAGATAAGGGATTATTTCGGCCGCTGGGTGACGCATCTTGCCGGTGCGCTCGTGCGATCCGGGCGCCGGCCGGACGAGGCCAGCGAGCTGGCCGAGGAGGCCGTCGCCGCCATTCAGGGCGCGCTCACGCTTGCCCGCGCCGCCAGCGACCTCGACGTGTTGTCAAGGGCATTGCGGCGATCGCGGATGCGGCTTGGACTGCCGGCGAAGATTTAGCCCGGCTCCTACAGGGGTTCGAAGCGAAAGGCAGCTTCGGTTCGCGAAACCCGACCGACGCCCGGTGAATCGAGATGCGCTCCGGCAACGCACCAGGCATTGTCGGCGGCAAGCGCCAAAATGCGCAGCCGGGTCTCGCGCGCCTGGTCCTGATCGGCGTCGAATTCCCATGCTATCTCCGGTCGCTCGAACTGAAGCGACGGCGCATGCACGAGGTCGCCCCAGACCAGCAACGTCTCGCCGCCGCTCGTGACACGAAAGCCGGTGTGGCCGATTTCGTGGCCCGGCGCGGCGATCGCCTCGATATTCGCGCTCAGACGCTGTCCCGGATCCAAAGGCCGTGCTCGATCATGGAAACGGCTCAACCTTGCTACGGACCGGAACATGTCGAGCTCTGCTCGAGGGACAAGCAGGCGGGACAGTTGCGGGAAGCCGTCCCGGCCATCCGAACGGACCAGCCCGTGGATATGGTCGAGATGCGTATGGGTAAAGGCAACTGTGCGTATCCGGCCGACGGCGATCTTCGCCTCGCTCAGCGCCTGCGGCAGAAAGCCCATCGTCGGGTGCCAGGCGTTCGAGGAGCCCGTATCGATTAGTGTGATTTCGCGGCCGTCGTCGATGGCAAAGGTATTGACCGACAATCGGAGCGCGCCTTCGAAGAGCGGCACCTGCGAGGGGAGATCGTCACCGAAGGGCTTGTCTCCCGGCTGGCGCAATCGCCGGACGGGCATGTCGACATAACCGTCGCGCAGCGAGGTGACGGTCAAGTCGCCGATCTTATAGGGCGTGTGATAGGGTCCGGCTGAAATTCGTTCCAATGCCTGCTCCCGGCTCTCGCAAAATCCGGATCGAGGTTGTGGCTAGATCATCTCCAGGCCGCGCTTGCGCGTCGGCGGCGGGAAGGCGCGGTCGAGATCGGCGAAATCCTCAGGCGTCAGCTTGATGTCGAGCGCGGCGGCATTCTGGCGGACATGCTCCTGACGGCTGGCCTTCGGGATGGCGATGACGCCCGGCTGTGCCATCGCCCAGGCGAGCGCGATCTGCGCGGCCGTGGCGTTGTGCCGGGCAGCAATGGCCTCCAGCAGCGCATTGCGCGCCAGCGCGCCCTGCTCGACCGGCGAATAGGCCATCAGCGGGATCCCGCGCTCCGCGCACCAGGGCGCAAGGTCGAATTCCGGGCCGCGCCGCGACAGGTTGTAGAGCACCTGGTTGGTCTGGACATTGCCGCCGGACGTTAGACCGACAAGGTCCTCCATTTCGTCGGTATCGAAATTGCTGACGCCCCAGTAACGGATCTTGCCTTCAGCCTTCAGCGCCTCGAACGCTTCCACCGTTTCGGACAGCGGCACGCTGCCAGGCCAATGCAGCAGATAGAGATCGATGCAGTCGGTGGAAAGCCGCTTCAGGCTGGCCTCGCAGGCGCGTTTGACGCCGGCGCGCGAAGCGTTGGAGGGCAGCACCTTGGAGACCACGAAGGTCTCGTCGCGGCGCCCGGCGATCGCCTCCGCCACCACCTCCTCGGCGCCGCCGCTGGCATACATTTCGGCGGTGTCGATGAGGGTGATGCCGAGATCGAGCCCGAGCTTCAGCGCCGCCACCTCATCTGCGCGGCGGCGGCGGTCCTCGCCCATCTTCCAGGTGCCCTGGCCCAGCACCGGAACGGCCTCGCCGGACGGCAGCTTGAGGGTTCTGACTGTTGACGGCATGGGCTTTCTCCGCGTGGGGCCGGATCGCAGCACAGCCAAAACCGGAAATCCAGACCAAAGCCGCCTGGCCGCCTGCATTTCCCGGGAGCCGCTACTTCGCCGGGTGTTTGGCGAGCCAGTCCTGCATCTGCTTGATCTCGGCTTCCTGCGCCTTCACCACGCCTTCGGCGAGCTTGCGGATTTCCGGATCCTTGCCGTTGGCGATCACCACCTTGGCCATGTCGATGGCGCCCTGATGATGCGGGATCATGCCACGGACGAAATCGACATCGGCATTGCCGGTGTATTTGATCGCCATGTCCTTGTGCATCTTTTTCATCGCCGCCTCATAGCCCGCCGTGGCCGGGCTCTGGGCGCCCATCGCCATCTTGGACATGTCGTGCTTCATCTCCTCCGACGAGGCCGGCACGCTTTCGAGGAAGACGGCGAGCAGCATTCCCGCCGCCATCAAAAGCAGCACGATTTTCTTGGCCAGGGTCATTCAAGGTCTCCTTGTGGTTGAGGTTCGTATCTGGGAGCTTCGTTCAGAGTTTCAACGTCCTCAGCCGCAAAGCATTGCTAATGACCGACACCGACGACAGGCTCATCGCCGCCGCCGCTATCATCGGCGACAGAAGCGTGCCGGTGAGTGGATAGAGCACGCCGGCCGCAACGGGCACGCCGAGCACGTTGTAGAGGAAGGCGAAGAACAGGTTCTGACGGATGTTGCGTATCGTCGCCTGGGCCAGCGTGCGCGCCCTGACGATGCCGTTAAGGTCACCCTTGACCAGCGTGATGCCCGCGCTTTCGACAGCGACATCGGCGCCGGTCCCCATGGCGATGCCGACATCGGCGCCGGCCAACGCCGGCGCATCGTTGACGCCGTCGCCGGCCATGGCCACGCCAGCGCCGCCCGCACGCAGTTGCTCGACCAGCGCGCCCTTCTCATCCGGCAGCAGGCCGGCGCGGACCTCGTCGATGCCGAGCTTGCCGGCGATCGCTTTTGCCGTGCGCTCGTTGTCGCCGGTTGCCATGATGATCCTCAGGCCCCTGTCGTGCAGGGCCTTGATCGCCTCGGCCGTCGTTGCCTTGACGGGATCGGCCACGGCGACGATGCCGGCGAAGCCGCCATCGACGGCCACGAACATGGCCGTCTTGCCTTCGGCCTGCATCGCCTCGGCATTGGCCGCCGATGTTTCGACGCCGAGGTCCGCCATCATCGCCGCATTGCCGAGAGCGACCTTCCTGCCCGAAACCGTGCCCGAGACGCCCTTGCCGGTGACAGCTTCGAAATCGCCGGCTTCGGCCAGCTTCATGCCGCGCGCGACGGCGCCCTCGACGATCGCCTCGGCCAATGGATGCTCCGAACCCTTTTCAAGTGCGGCTGCAAGGCCCAGCAGCTCATTCTCATCGATATCTCCGGCCGGCACGACATCGGTGAGCCTCGGCTTACCTTCGGTCAGCGTGCCGGTCTTGTCGACAATCAGCGTGTCGACCGAGGCGAAACGCTCCAGCGCCGCCGCTTCCTTGATGAGCACGCCGGCATGCGCGCCGCGTCCGGTCGCCGTCATGATCGACATCGGCGTCGCCAGACCAAGCGCGCAGGGACAGGCGATGATCAGCACCGATACAGCCGAGACGATGGCGAAGATCAGGCTCGGCTGAGGACCGAGGAGCGCCCAGGCGATGAAGGCGATAGTGGCGACCAGCACCACGGCCGGGACGAAATAGTAGGACACGCGGTCGGCCAGCCCCTGGATCGGCGCGCGCGAGCGCTGCGCCTTGGCGACCATCTCGACGATGCGCGACAGCGTCGTCTCGGCACCGACCTTCTCGGCGCGCATGACCAGCGAGCCGTTCTTGTTCAGCGTGCCGCCGGTAAGCGCGGAGCCTTCCGTCTTCTCGACTGGCAGCGGCTCGCCCGTGATCATCGATTCATCGACCGCCGAGCGACCTTCCAGCACGATGCCGTCGACCGGAACGGCGTCGCCCGGACGAATGCGCAGCCGGTCGTCGGTCTGGACGCTGTCGAGCGGCACATCCTTCTCGGAACCGTCGGCGCCGATCAGGCGCGCCGTCTTCGGGGCAAGGTCGAGGAGCGCGCGAATGGCCGAGCCGGTGCGCTCGCGGGCTCTGAGTTCCAGCACCTGGCCGAGGAAGACAAGCGCGACGATGACGGCAGCAGCTTCGAAATAGACCGGCACGGCACCGTCATGGCCGCGGAACTCATGCGGGAAGATGTCCGGGAAAAGGGCGGCGACCACGCTGTAGAGATAGGCCGCGCCGACGCCCAGCGAAATCAGCGTCCACATATTGGGGCTGCGGTTGACAACCGACTCCCAACCGCGATGGAAAAACGGAAACGCCGCCCAAAGCACCACCGGGCTCGCCAGCGCCAGCTCTACCCATGTCTTCGTCCGGCCGTCGATGAGACTTTCGAAGCTGAGGCCCAGCATCGGCGCCATGGCGAAGATCAGGAGAGGAGCGGAAAGCGCCGCGCTGATCCAGAACCGGCGCGTGAAATCGACCAGCTCGGGATTCGGGCCTTCATCGCCGGTCGGCACGCCCATCGGCTCCAGCGCCATGCCGCAGATCGGGCAGGAGCCGGGCTTGTCGCGGATGATTTCAGGGTGCATCGGGCAGGTGTACCGCGTGCCCTTCGGCATCGGCTGCGGCTCGGGCCGGCCGGCAAGGTATTTTGCCGGCTCCGCCTCGAACTTGCCCCGGCAAACGGCGGAGCAGAAATAGAAGCCCTGGCCATCATGGCGCACAAAGTGCCTGGCGCTGGCGCGGTCGACGCTCATGCCACAGACAGGATCGGTGGCGGTCAGGTAGCTCTCCGGCTCGACAACGAATTTCGTGCGGCAGCGCTCGCTGCAGAAATGGAAGGTTCGTCCGTCATGCTCGGCCGTCGGCTTGCCGGCCGCCGGATCGACCATCATGCCGCAGACAGGATCGCGAATCACCGCTTCGGCCGCGGTCCCTGCAGTTTTCCCGGAGCAGCAGGACGCGCCATGCGAGTGATGATGGTTGTGGTCGGAATGGGTCATCAGCAATACCTCGGAATTCTCGAATTGAGGCTGAGGTAGTCCTTCCAGCTACTGGAAGGTCAAGGGCCAGTTTCGACTTTCGGAAATTCTGGTCGTTTGGCCTTGCACTGCATCAATCGCGCGCCATCGGAAACGCGGACGCCAGGCCCATACACAGCGCGAAGAAAACAGGCTATAGACGCCGCCGAATGGCAAAGATCTCCCTGAAACTCAACGAAATCATCGATGGCGACGCCTTGCGCCGCGAATTGACCGCGCTGACGTCGGCAAGCGCCGGCGACGGTTCGGGACCGGCGGTTCGCACCGCCGTGCTCCAATTGCTCAAAGCCAGGCTGGCGGAGGGGCGCAAGATCGCCGAGGCCATGCTCAAGGAGGATGGCGGCGGCAATGCCTGCGCCGAGCGAATCTCGCATCTGATGGATGAGCTGATCCGGGCGCTCTATGATTTCGCCGCCACCCATGTCTACCGGGTCAAGAACCGTTCGGTGGCCGAGCGCATGGCGGTCGTGGCGGTCGGCGGCTACGGCCGCGGCACGCTGGCGCCGGGCTCCGACATCGACCTCCTGTTCCTGCTGCCCTACAAGCAGACGCCATGGGGCGAGCAGATCGTGGAGTATATGCTCTACATGCTGTGGGACATGGGGCTGAAGGTCGGCCACGCCACCCGCAACATCGAGGACTGCTTGCGGCTCTCCCGCAGCGACATCACCATCCGCACCTCGATCCTCGAGGCGCGTTTCCTGTGGGGCGAACAGAAGCTCTATGAAGAGCTGCTCACCCGCTTCGACCACGAGGTGGTGCGCACGACCGGGCCGGAATATGTGCAGGCCAAGCTTGCCGAGCGCGACGAGCGCCACGCCAAGGCCGGCGAAAGCCGCTATCTGGTCGAGCCCAATGTCAAGGACGGCAAGGGCGGGTTGCGCGACCTGCAGACACTGTTCTGGATCGGCAAATATTTCTACCGCGTGCGCACCGGCGAGGAGCTGGTCGAGAAGGGCGTCTTCACCCAAGCCGAATACCGCGAGTTCCAGAAGGCCGAGGATTTCCTCTGGGCGGTGCGCTGCCACATGCACTTCCTCACCGGCAAGGCGGAGGAGCGGCTGCATTTCGACATCCAGCGCGAGATCGCCGAACGTCTGGGTTACACGACGCATCCCGGCCTGTCGGCGGTCGAGCGTTTCATGAAGCACTATTTCCTCGTCGCCAAGGATGTCGGCGACCTCACCCGCATCTTCTGCGCGGCCCTCGAGGAAGAGCAGGCCAAGCATGTGCCTGGCTTCAACCGCATCTTCCTCACCTTCCAGCGGCGCAAGCGCAAGCTTGCCGGCACGTCCGATTTCATTGTCGACAACCACCGCATCAACATCGCCGACGACGGCGTGTTCGAACGCGACCCGGTCAACCTGCTGAGGTTGTTCTGGTTTGCCGACAAGCATGGGCTGGAGTTCCATCCCGACGCGCTGAAGCTGCTCACCCGCTCGCTCGGCTTGGTCAACAAGTCGCTCCGGCGCGACGAGGAGGCCAACCGGCTGTTCCTCGACATATTGACCTCGGACCGCAACGCCGAGCTCAATCTCAGGCGCATGAACGAGGCCGGGCTGCTCGGCAGGCTAATCCCCGACTTCGGCAAGATCGTCGCCATGATGCAGTTCTCGATGTACCACCACTATACGGTGGACGAGCATCTGATCCGCTGCATCGGCGTGCTGGCAGAGATCGAGCGTGGCGATGGCGAGAAGATTCACCCGCTGGCGCATTCGCTGATGCCGGGGCTGAAGAAGAGCCGCGAAGCGCTTTACGTCGCGGTGCTGCTGCACGACATCGCCAAGGGCCGGCCGGAAGACCATTCGGAAGCCGGCGCCAGGATCGCGCGACGCATCTGTCCGCATATGGGGCTGTCGGCGGCCGATACCGAGACGGTCGCCTGGCTGGTCGAAAACCACCTCGTGATGTCGATGACGGCGCAGACGCGCGACCTCAACGACCGCAAGACGATCGAGGATTTCGCCTCGATCGTGCAGTCGGTCGAGCGGCTGAAGCTGCTTTTGGTCCTCACCGTCTGCGACATACGCGGCGTCGGGCCGGGCGTTTGGAACGGCTGGAAGGGCCAGTTGCTGCGCACGCTCTATTACGAGACCGAGTTGCTGCTGACCGGCGGCTTCTCGGAAGTGTCGCGTGCGCAACGCACCGCCGCCGCACGCGAGCGCCTGGCCGAGGCGCTCTCGGCCTGGCCGGCCAAGGAGCGCAAGCGCTATGTCGCGCAGCATTATGAGAACTATCTGCTGACGGTCGACCTCAACGACCAGCTGCGCCACGCCGAATTCATCCGTGAGGCGGATGCGGCGGGCAAGAAGCTCGCGACCATGGTCAAGACCCATGAATTCGAGGCGGTGACCGAGATCACCGTGCTGGCGCCGGACCATCCGCGCCTGCTGTCGATCATCGCCGGGGCTTGCGCCGCGGCCGGCGGCAACATCGTCGACGCGCAGATCTTCACCACTTCCGACGGGCGCGCGCTGGACACCATCCTGATTTCCCGGGAGTTCGATCTCGACGAGGACGAGCGCCGACGCGCCGAGCGCGTCGGCCGGCTGATCGAGGACGTGCTTTCCGGCAAGAGCTGGTTGCCCGAGATGATCGAGAAGCGCACCAAGCCGAAGCGCGGCGCCAAGGTGTTCCGCATTCCGCCGCGCGCCGAGATCCGCAACACGCTGTCGAACCGATTTTCGGTGATCGAGGTCGAGGGGCTGGACCGGCCGGGGCTGCTGTCCGAGATCACCGGCACGCTCTCCGACCTTTCGCTCGACATCGCCTCGGCGCATATCACCACCTTCGGCGAGAAGGTCATCGACACATTCTACGTCACCGACCTGACCGGACAGAAGATCGACAGTCCGACGCGCACGGCCACCATCCACAAGCGGCTGATCGATACGCTGGAAGGCAATTCGCCGGAACGCAACGGCAAGGCCAAGGCGGCGGCCGAGTGACCATCCATTTGACGCAATTTCCCTGGCAGTCCTTCCCGGCATGAGCCTCGTCAAGAAATTCGCCACCGTCGCTTCCGGCACGCTGATGAGCCGCGCGCTGGGTTTCGGCCGCGAGATGCTGATGGCGGCCGCGCTCGGCACCGGGCCGGTCGCCGACGCCTTCAACGCCGCCTTCCAGTTCCCCAACACTTTCCGCCGGCTGTTCGCCGAAGGCGCCTTCAACGCCGCTTTCGTACCGCTCTTCGCCAAGGAGATCGAGCAGCATGGCAATGAGGGCGCCAAGCGCTTCTCGGAGGAAGTGTTCGGCGTGCTGTTCTCGGCGCTGCTTGCGCTGACCATCGCCATGGAACTGGCGATGCCGCTAATCGTGCGCTACCTCGTGGCGCCGGGCTTTGCCGACATTCCAGGCAAGTTCGAGACGACCGTCACGCTCGCGACGATCATGTTCCCGTATCTCATCTGCATGTCGCTCGGCGCCATGATGGCCGGCATGCTGAACTCGCTGCGCCGCTATTTCGCGGCTGCGATCGCGCCCGCCTTCCTCAACATCATCCTGATCGCCGTGCTGGGTTACGCCTGGTATCACGGGCTGGACGCGCATGATGTCGGCTTTGGCCTGTCCTGGGGCGTGCTGGCGGCGGGCATCGTGCAGCTCGCCATCGTCTGGATCGCGGTGCGCCATGCCGGCATCTCGATCGGCTTCCGTCGGCCGAAGATGACGCCCAACGTCAAGCGGCTGCTGATCCTGGCGCTGCCGGCGGCGATCACCGGCGGCATCACCCAGATCAACCAGCTGATCGGCACGGCGATCGCCTCGGCGCAGAACAGCGCGGTGTCGTCGCTCGCGTATGCCGACCGCATCTACCAACTGCCGCTCGGCGTCGTCGGCGTGGCGGTGGCGATCGTGCTGTTGCCGGAACTGTCGCGAGCGCTGAAATCGGGCAACCTGGTCGAGGCCGCAAACCTGCAGAACCGCTCGGTCGAGTTCACGCTGTTCATGACCTTGCCGGCGGCGGCGGCGCTCTGGGTCATGTCGGAGCCGATCGTGCGGCTGGTCTATGAGCGCGGGGCGTTTGCCGCCAACCACTCGACGCCGATCGTCGCCTCGATCCTGGCGATCTTCGGCCTCGGCCTGCCCGCCTTCGTACTGATCAAGGCCTTCACGCCGGGCTATTTCGCGCGCGAGGACACGCGCACGCCGATGATCTTCGCAGCCATCTCGGTCGGCGTGAACGTCGCCACGGCGCTCACCCTGTTCCCGTCCATGGGGGCGCCGGGCATCGCGGTGGCCTCGGCCGTCGCCGGCTGGGTCAACGCGCTGATGCTGCTCGCCATGCTGATCCGGCGGGGACATTGGGGCCGCGACATCCCGCTCTTGAAGCGCATTCCAAGGCTGGTGCTGTCGGCGGTGATCATGGCGACCGCGCTTTACTTCGCCGAGCACTACTTCGCCGCAAGGCTCGGGCCCGGCTCGCCGCTGGTGGTGAAGGCGACGACGCTGTTCGCGCTGGTCGGCGGGGGCGCGGCGCTCTATTTCATCGCCGCTTTCGGCACCGGCGGCGCCGATTTCGGCATGATCCGCAGGAACGTGAAGCGGGGCGAGGCAAAATCTGCGCCGCCCGAACCGAAGACCGGCCTGGACGAATAACCCGAGCTGGCTTGCAGCAACACCAGTCTTGATCCCGTCGCGCCCTTCGTCCATAAGCGCGCCGTCGAAAGACTTTCGCCGCGCGCGAAACGGCCCTCCACAAGCCATGAGGACATCATGACCGCCTTCAAGCCACTCGTCTTTTCGGGCGTCCAGCCGACCGGCAATCTGCATCTCGGCAACTATCTCGGCGCCATCAAGAAATTCGTCGCCCTCCAGGAACAGTCCGACTGCATCTATTGCGTCGTCGACATGCATTCGCTGACGGCGCAGCTCGTCCATCAGGATCTCGGCGACCAGACGCGCTCGATCACCGCTGCGTTCCTGGCCTCCGGCATCGATCCCATGAAGCACATCGTCTTCAACCAGTCGCGGGTCATCCAGCACGCCGAGCTTGCCTGGATCTTCAACTGCGTGGCGCGCATAGGCTGGATGTACCGGATGACGCAGTTCAAGGACAAAGCCGGCAAGGACCGTGAGAACGCCTCGCTCGGCCTGCTCGCCTATCCGAGCCTGATGGCCGCCGACATCCTGCTCTACCGCGCCACCCATGTGCCGGTGGGCGAGGACCAGAAGCAGCATCTGGAACTCACCCGCGACATCGCGCAGAAGTTCAACAACGACTTCTCCGAGAAGATCGCGGCGCTCGGCGTCGGCGTCGAAATGCAGGTCGGCGAGGAGACCGTGAACGGCTATTTCCCGATCACCGAACCGGTCATCGGCGGTCCGGCGGCGCGCATCATGAGCCTGCGCGACGGTTCGAAGAAGATGTCGAAGTCGGACCCGTCGGACCTGTCGCGCATCAACCTGACCGACGATGCCGACACCATCTCGAAGAAGATCCGCAAGGCCAAGACCGACCCCGAAGCCTTGCCGAGCGAGATCGATGGGCTGGAAAGCCGGCCCGAGGCCGAAAATCTCGTCGGCATCTATGCCGGCCTCGCCGAGATCTCGAAGGAAGACGTGCTGAAGGAATATGGCGGGCAGCAGTTTTCCGTGTTCAAGCCGGCGCTGGCCGACCTTGCCGTGGAAAAGCTTGGGCCGATCGCTTCGGAGATGCGCCGCATCCAGGGCGACCGCGCCTATGTCGACGCCGTGCTCAAGGATGGCGGTGACCGGGCCCGCGCAATCGCCGAAGGCACGATGAAGACGGTTCGCGACATCATCGGCCTGCTGCAGGACTGACCGACCTGGTCTAAGTAGTTGTTTCGACGCGATCCCGGACGGAAAACCGCTTCACACTTTTCCTGGAATTGCTCCAGGACCATCGCCACGCCGGCCGGCGGCTTGCCGCCGGTTCGCGGCGGTGGCAGATTGCGGCCGAATTGATACCGAGCAGATAGACATGGTTTCCAAACGCCTCAGCCGCGAAGCCGGCCATCGCCGCAAATTCCTGGCGATCATCGACGACACGCCCGAATGCGAGCGTGCGGTCGCCTACGCCTCGAAGCGGGCGCAGCACACCAACGGCGTGCTGGTGCTGCTCTATGTCATCGAGCCTGACGACTTCCAGCACTGGCTGGGCGTGGAAAAGATCATGCGCGAGGAAGCAAACGCGACGGCGCGCGGAGCCCTCGACGGCCACGCCAACAAGGTGCGCCAGAGCGTCGGCATCGAGCCGGAACTGGTGGTGCGCGAGGGCAAGCCAACCGACGAGATTCACAAGCTGATCGAGGACGACCAGGACATTGCCATCCTGGTGCTGGCGGCCGGCGCCGGCAAGGAAGGACCTGGGCCGCTGGTCAGCGCGGTTGCCGGCCGGGGGGCGGCGTTCCCGATTCCTGTCACGGTGGTGCCGCAGAATCTGTCGGACGAGGAGATCGACAGCCTCGCCTGAGATGTGCTGATATTCAGGTGGGGCCGGTCTTCTAACGGCGGTTTTCTGCGCTTCCGGTGCTCACGTACCTGAAGTTCGCTCCGCTCCGGTTCGCGAAAACCACCGTTCTCGACTCGACCTGACGTGAATCTCAACACATCTCAAGTGGATGAGGGTCGAAAACATTCCGCCAGCCAGCCGTTCCAGCGACGCGTTTCGCTTGAATGTCCAGCCGATAGAGCCTATTTAGAATTATTCCAAACTATCGGCCCGGGAAGGGCCTGGAGATACCCATGTTCATCCAGACCGAATCGACGCCGAACCCGGCGACGCTGAAATTCCTGCCGGGCAAGGAAGTGCTGCGCGAAGGCACAGCCGATTTCCGCAACGCCGAGGCAGCCGCGGAGGCCTCGCCGCTGGCCGGCCGTCTGTTCGAGATCCCGGGCGTCACCGGCGTTTTCTTCGGTTATGATTTCATCACCGTGACCAAGGACGGCCCGGACTGGCAGCATCTGAAGCCGGCCATCCTCGGCGCCATCATGGAGCACTTCATGTCCGGCGCGCCCGTCATGGCTGCGGTCGCTCCGGCGAGCGAAGCTAGCGAGAGCGGCGAGTTCTACGACAAGGCCGACGAGGAGCTGGTGCTGACCATCAAGGAACTGCTCGACACGCGCGTGCGCCCCGCGGTTGCGCAGGACGGCGGCGATATCACTTTCCGCGGTTTTGAGAGCGGCACCGTGTTCCTGCACATGAAGGGCGCCTGCGCCGGCTGCCCGTCGTCGACCGCGACGCTGAAGCACGGCATTCAGAACCTGCTTCGCCACTTCGTGCCGGAAGTGCAGCAGGTCGAGCAAGTCGCCTGACAGTTCCACCCCGTCGGCCACTCGGCGGAGGGAATTCTTCCTAATCCAAAAACAAAAAACCGGGCCCCAACAGCCCGGTTTTCTGTTTTCAGGACGTCTTGTTGTTGCCTAGACGGTCCGCCTGCGAAACTTTCTAGTTGACCATGACCTTTTCCGAAAACCGGCTTCCACTTTTCGGGATCATGGTCCTTACATCACGATGACCTTGGCGCCGACCGACGTGCGGTCGTAGAGGTCGATAATGTCCTGGTTCATCAGCCGGATGCAGCCCGACGACATCGCCTTGCCGATCGAGAACCATTCCGGGCTGCCATGCAGGCGGTAACCCATGTCGCCGCCCTTGTTGAAGAGATACATGGCGCGCGCGCCGAGCGGGTTCTTCAAGCCCGGTTCCATGCCGCCGGCGAACTTGGCGAGCTCAGGCTGGCGCTTGATCATCTGCGAAGGTGGCGTCCAGGTCGGCCATTCGCGCTTCAGCGCGATATGGGCGGTGCCGTGCCACTCGAATCCCTCGCGGCCGACACCGATGCCGTAACGCATCGCCATGCCGTCGCCCTCGATGAAGTAGAGGAACTTGTTCTGGGTATCGACAATGATGGTGCCCGGCTTCTCAGAAGTGTCGTAGCGCACTTCCTGCCGGTGGTACCTGGCGGGCACCTTCTCGATCGGAATGCGCGGCAGCTGATAGCCGGCATCGGTCATCGCGCCATAGTTGTTGGTGAACAACTGCCCGCCGATGGTGCTGCATCCGCTGATCGCGGTCGACAGCGCAAGGGCGGCGAGGATTGCAAACGACTTCAAGCGCATGAAAAGGTCCGACGCCCCGTCTCGGTGCAGCGGCACGAGTCGGCCGCTTTCTTGCCATCATTCATGCTGGCATTTCTTTTGCTTGCCAAGCGCGCACTGCCTATATGCAAGACCTTGCGTGCCGGTAAGTGCCCAACTGCGGCATTTTCGCAACAGGCTTCACAGGATTGTGAAACAAAATCAAAGGGGCGGCTTCAAGGGCCGCCAGGGACTCGAGGAGAGCGCCATGAATGTCGGAGACGCCGCCGAACGTTCCGGCCTGCCGGCCAAGACCATCCGCTACTATGAGGAGATCGGCCTGATCCGTCCGGCGCGGGCCGAGAACGGCTATCGCGACTACTCCAGCGACGACGTCCACCGGCTCGCCTTCCTGCGCCGTGCGCGCAATCTCGGCTTCTCAATCGACGATTGCAGGCAGCTTATGGCGCTCTATCAGGATCGCGACCGCGCCAGCCATGACGTGCGCGAGATCGCCGCCGCCCATGTCAGGGCGATCGAGGAAAAGCTGCGTGAATTGCAGTCGATGCGCTCGACGCTGCAAAAGCTGATCCACGCCTGCCACGGCGACGACCGGCCGGACTGCCCGATCCTGGACGACATGGCTGGCGCGGCCTGAGTCGAAGGTCTGTCAGCGCTTCCAGAAATCGCGGTGCGGTGCGAGCAACTCGTCCGCGATTTCCGGGAAAGGACCGAAGACCTCGATCTTCTTCTGGCCGGAAGCGAATACGGTGCGCGAAGCGAGGTTCATCGTCGGATTCTCCTCGTGATCACCGGTGAGCGCGAGGAGATCGGTCTCCTCGAAGCCATAGACCAGCCGCCCGATATTGGCCCAATACATCGTGCCGGCGCACATCGCGCAGGGCTCGCCGGTCGTGACCAGCGTGCATTGCCACAGGAACTCCGGCTCATAGGCGGCCGCCGCGCGGCGGGCGAGCTCGGTCTCGGCATGGCGCACCGTGTCGAGATTGCCCTGCCGCATCAGCACCCGATCGTCCGGCCCGACCAGCACGGAGCCGAACGGATGATGTCCATGCGCCGCCGCCTCGCGCGCGACGGCATCGGCGGAGCGGAGGTGGGCGAGCATCTGATCACGGGTCATGGGGAAATCCTCTCACGGCGAGATTGCTGCCGAGGCATATGATTAGCAAGAGCTGGATCTCACCTAGCACCTGCCATTGGAGTGCACCGCTGGTAAGGATCCTATCCATCCGCGCGCACGGCTTGGTCTGTCAAATATAGAATCACCCGCCTAAAGCGGGTTCAAACGGTGAACAAAATCTGGCATGGTGCCTGTCATGCCCATCGTTTCCCCGATTCCCCTCAACCCCTTGATCGACGGCCGCCAGTCGGAGCGCGCCATGCTGGTGCGGCGCGGCGTGCAGCGGCTACTCAGAGAAATGGGCGCGCATGTGCTGCCGGAGCTGTCTTTGGCCACCGGCCGGCGCGCCGATCTCGTCGCGCTGACAAGACAAGGCGACATCTGGATCATCGAGATCAAATCCTCGATCGAGGATTTTCGCGTCGACCGCAAATGGCCGGACTACCGGCTGCACTCCGACCGCTTCTTCTTCGCCACCCATCCCGGCGTTCCGCAGGATATCTTTCCCGAGGAATGCGGCTTCATCCTTTCCGACGGCTATGGCGCGGAGATCCTGCGCGATGCGCCGGAGCACCGCATGGCGGCTGCGACGCGCAAGGCGCTGATGCTGCGGATTGCCCGCGCCGGCGCCGCGCGGCTCTTGGCAGCCGAGCTTGCCGGCGTCGCGGTGCCGGCGCTGGATGGCGAGAGCGAGTAATCTTCGACGGATCAGGTGCGGCGGCTTCGCGGGACTTGGGTTCCTCGCCCCACGGAGTGGGCCCGGCGAAGCCGGGTCGGAGAGGGGCCCGCGCGGCGTTTGGGACTTAAGGCGCCTCTATATGGTTCCATACCGCGATGGTTCCATACCGCGCTGGCCTTGCGTCCCTTCCTGAATCGGTTCTGGCTTGGCGAAGGGCGTCCCCTCTCCGTCCCGGCTTCGCCGGGCCACCTCTCCCCCGCCTTCGCGGGGGCGAGGAAATGGGCGCTACGGCACCGCCTACTCCACCTCTTCCACTCCGCCGGCCGCGGGCGCTGTCAGCAGCACGGCGGCGCCCAGCAGCGCGGCAACCAGCGAGCCGGCGAGGATGCCGACCTTCACCGCGTCCTGGAGCGCCGGGTCGGCGGCGAAGGCGAGCAGGCCGATGAACAGGCTCATGGTGAAGCCGATGCCGCAGAGCAGCGAAATGCCGAGCATGTGCAGCCAGCCGGCATTGACCGGCAGGTCGGCAAGGCCGAAGCGGATGGCGAGCGCCGAGGAGCCGAAAACGCCGACCAGCTTGCCCAGAACCAGCCCGGCGGCGACGCCGAGCGTCAGCGGCTCGACAAGGGCCGCGAAGCTTAAGCCGCCGAGCGAGACGCCGGCATTGGCAAAGCCGAAGATCGGGATGACGAGAAAGGGCACCAGCTTGTGCAGGCCATGCTCCAGCCGGTGCAGCGGCGAATGTTCTGTATGGTGGCTGATGCCGGGAGAGCGCTCCAGCGGGATGGTGAGCGCCAGCGCGACGCCGGCCAGCGTGGCATGCACGCCCGACTTCAGCACCAGCACCCACAAAACGACGCCAAGCAGGAGGTAAGGCCAGAGCTTCATCGCCCGCATGCGGTTGAGCACGACCAGCAGGGCGATGACGGCGAAGGCGGCGGCCAGATAAGCGAGCGACAGGCCACTGGTGTAGAACAGCGCGATGATGATGACGGCGCCGAGATCGTCGATGATGGCCAAAGCGGTTAGGAAGACCTTCAGCGAGGCCGGCACGCGGCTGCCGAGCAGTGAGAGCACGCCGAGCGCAAAGGCGATGTCGGTGGCGGTGGGGATCGCCCAGCCGGAGAGTGCCGCCTGACTGTCGCGGTTGATCAGGACATAGACCAGCGCCGGCACCACCATGCCGCCGGCGGCGGCAATGCCGGGCAGCGTGCGGCGCGGCCAGGTCGAGAGCTGCCCGTCCAGCATCTCGCGCTTGATCTCCAGCCCGACCAGCAGGAAGAACACCGCCATCAGCCCGTCATTGATCCAGTGCGAGATGCTGAGCGGCCCGAGATAAGCGTGGAGCACGGCGAAATAGGTTTCGGCCAAAGGCGAGTTGGCAACGATCAGCGCAAGGGCCGCGGCCACCATCAGGACGATGCCGCCTGCGGCCTCGCTGTCGAGGAACTCGCGCAGGATCGATTTCGGCCGTTCCTCTTGCATGGTGCCTCGCTAACCTAGCCTGTCGGTCGGGAGTCTGTATTCCATGATGCGCAGTGCCAGCGATGATGCAAGGCTACAAGTTACCCGGTAGCGCATGCTTCGAAAATTGGCTGAAACGCGCGTCCCTTCTTCATCCACGGCGAAGCAAGGAGCGAAGCGACGCGGCGCAAACCCGAGGATGACGAACCTCCGCCTAACGCGGCGCCCGCTTTGCGAGAATCCGCTGCAGGGTGCGGCGATGCATGTTGAGGCGGCGCGCCGTCTCGGACACGTTGCGGTCGCACATTTCGTAGACGCGCTGAATGTGCTCCCAGCGCACGCGATCGGCCGACATCGGGTTTTCCGGCGGCGCGGCACGTTCGCCGGAGGTGCGGGTGAGCGCGGCGAAGACGTCGTCGGCATCGGCGGGCTTGGAAAGATAGTCGATGGCGCCGAGCTTCACCGCCGTCACCGCGGTGGCGATGTTGCCGTAGCCGGTCAGGATGATGGCGCGGGCGTCGTCGCGCTTTTCGCGGATGGCTGCGACGACATCGAGGCCGTTGCCGTCGCCGAGACGCATGTCGACCACCGCATAGGCCGGCGGATGGGCGCGCGCCTTGGCGACGGCCTCTTCGACGCTTTCCGCCGTCTCGACCACGAAGCCCCTGGTTTCCATGGCCCGGGCGAGCCGGGTGAGAAAGGGCTTGTCGTCCTCGACGATGAGCAGCGAGGTGTCCTCGCCCTCGACCATTGCGCCAGCCGTCTCGTCTCCGTTCATCTTATCGGCACCCTATTGACCAAAAGCGCACCCGTCGAAACGAATTCCGGCGAAGGCGCTCCAAGTCCATGTTTTTCGGGCATGCCGCTTTTCCAGACACAATTTCGGGCGACATGCTTCACTTTTACGCAGATACAGTCCCGCAAGGGCAATGTCCAATTTTTAGAGCCGGCAACAGAGCTGCCGCGCGACACTGCAGGTTTCAGGCATTGTCGAACATGGTGGCCGAAGCCTGATCCTGGTTGAGGAAGACGCCACGCGGCCAGACGACCTGCACCACCGCGCCTTCGCCGAGCCCGCTCGAATTGCGGAAATCGATGGTGGCGCCGGACCGTTCCAGCAAGGTCTTGGCGATGAACAGCCCGAGCCCCAGTCCGCCGCCCGCCTCGGTGCCCTGGCGCGTCGACATATAGGGTTCGCCGATGCGGTCGATGATCTCGGCCGGGAAGCCCGGCCCGTCATCGGTGATGGAGAAGGTGACCGTCTCATTGTCCCAGCTCCAGCTCACGGTGACCGATTTGCGGGCGAAATCGACGGCGTTCTCGACCAGATTGCCGAGCCCGTAGATGACGCCTGGGTTGCGCTGGCCGACGGGCTCGGGGCCGATGCGCTCGCCGGGCCGCAGCCGGATCGAGATGCCGAAATCGCGATGCGGCGCCGTCACCTCCTCGATCAGCGAGGTGAGCGGCATGCGCGACAGATGCGCTTCGCCTTCCGAGGACAGGCTGGTCAGCCGCTTCAGGATCTCGCGGCAACGCTCGCTCTGCGAGCGCAGGAGCTTGACGTCCTCGCCGTATTTCGGGTCCTTGCCGAGCGCCTTTTCCATCTCCTTGGCGACGACGGTGATGGTGGCCAGCGGCGTGCCGAGCTCATGCGCGGCGGCGGCAGCCAGCCCGTCCAGCGCCGAAAGATGCTGCTCGCGCTGCAGCACCAGCTCGGTGGCGGCAAGCGCATTGGCGAGCAGGCGCGCTTCCGCCGCGACGCGGAAAGCATAGATCGCGGTGAAGGCGATCGAGGCGAAGACCGCCATCCACATGCCGGCGACATAGATGAAGGGCATCGGCAACGGCGCGTCTTGGTACCAGGGCAGTGGCAGGTGGAAGAACACCAGCAACGTCGCGGTCACCATGACCAGCGCGCCGAGGATCGCGGTGAACCGCAGCGGCAGCGACGCGGCCGAAATGACAACAGGCACGGAAAGCAGCACCGAGAACGGGTTGGTCAGGCCTCCGGTCATGTAAAGCAATCCGCTCAGCTGCAGGCCGTCGAAGGTCAGGATGGCGAAGGCCGAGAGCGGCGTGAGCCGATGCGCGGCCGGATAGCGGAAGGTGAGCCACAGATTCATCCACGCCGACAAGGCGATGAGCGCGAAGCACATCGAGACCGGCAGCGGGAATTTCAGCCCATAGGCGACGACAAGCACGGTCAGACTCTGGCCGACGATGGCCAGCCAGCGCAGGCGGACCAGCGTGTTGAGCCGCAACCGCTGGCTTGGCTGGGAATCAGGCGCGCGCAGGATGTTGATCATCGACTTACGATTATAACCGCGGGAGAGTAAGCGCTAGTAGTGCTGTAAAAGCGCCTTGCGCGATTCGCATTAGCTGAGACCCCTCCTCGCGACTTCGTCATCCACGGCGGAGCGACGCGAAGCGGAGCGCAGACCCGAGGATCCATTCCGTTACCTCGACTGTGGAATGCGACGGAGCAGAATTCTGGATCGTCGCGACGCTTGGAAGTCGCGGAATGGATCCTCGGGTCTACGCGCGTCGCTTCGCTCCTTGCTCCGCCCGTGGATGACGACGTGACGGGGCGTTTGCGCCAACCGCCAACATACGCCGTCCGGTAACGCGAGGCCGCCAAAGCTTCGGTCGCAAGCCTATGTCCCACGCGGCTTGGCGCGGCTGGTGGCGATGGCCAGCAGCGGGTTTTCCGGCCAGACATGCTTTGGGTAGCGGCCGCGCATGTCGGTGCGCACATCCGCCCAGGAGCCGCGCCAGAAGCCGGGCAAGTCCCGCGTCGTCTGGATGGGACGATGCGCCGGCGACAGAAGCTCCAGCGTCAGCGGCACGGTGCCGTTGGCGATGGAAGGATGCCGGTCGAAGCCGAAGAGTTCCTGCACGCGGATCGCCAGCACCGGCCATTCGCCGTCATAGCGGATCGGCACATGGCTGCCGGACGGCGCGTCGAAATGGGTCGGCGCCAGCGCGTCGACCTTGCGCTGCTGGTCGTGCGGGACCAGCGCCATGAGCGCCGACGACAAAGTCGCCGGCTTGATGGCCGCGAAGGAGGCGTCGCCGGAGAGAAATGGCAAGAGCCAGTGGTCGAGGCCCTCGACAAGCGCTTCGTCCGAAACGTCGGGCCAGGGCGCGCCGAGGCCGCGATGCAGCCAGCCAAGCCGCAGCCGCAGGGTTTCGGCCTCCTTGCCCCAGTCGAGCAGCGACAGGCCGTGCTCGCGCAGGGCGTCGAGAATGGCGCGGTCGGCATCGGCGCCGGACGGCGCGGGCAGCATGCGCTCGGAAAGCGTGATGGCGCCGAGCCTGGCGGTCTCGCGCATGCGCACGGCGCGGCGCTCGCGGTCGAAGCTCGTCTCGCGCTTCGTCTCGATGCGATCGGCAAGAGCAGCGCGGATGTCGGCTTCGCCGACCGGCGCGGCCGCAGTGATGCGGGCGTTCTGCGCCTTGCCCTGCAAGTCGGCGACGACGAGCCAGGTTTCGTTGGCGAGCGGATCGGCGGCATAGACCATGGCGCCCGAACCATTGGCGAGCACGAAGCGGCCGCGCTCGCCGCGCGCCTTCGCCACGCGATCCGGCCAGGCATGGATCAAAAGGGGGCCGGCAGAGGCCGCCTCGCTGCCCTGCCCGCCACCGGCCTGCCTGGCCAAACGCTCGGCGAGCTGCCTGGCGGCGTGGGCGCGCGGCGATTTCTCGCCGCGAAACCGGATCAGGCGCCGCTCCAGATCGGCGCTGTCGCCGCCCAGCCCGCGCTCGGTCAAAAGCACGGCAAGCGTCGCCGCTTCGAGCGCATGGCCGGTCTTCGCCGCTTCGGCCACCATATGCGCCAGCCGCACCGGCAGCGCCAGCTTGCGCATGGCGGCGCCAGCTTCCGTAAGCCGCCCTGCCTCATCGATGGCGTGCAGCGCCTTGAGCAGAACCCTTGCCTCGTTGAGCGCCGGGGCCGGCGGCGGATCGAGTAAGGAGAGGCTCGACGGATCGGCGACACCGAAGGCGGCGCAGTCGAGCAGCAGGCCGGACAGATCGGCCTCGAGGATTTCGGGCGGCGTGAAGGCGGGAAGCGACGCGGTCTGCTCGGCCCGCCACAGGCGCACCGCCACGCCGGCTTGCGTGCGCCCGGCGCGGCCGGCGCGCTGGTCGGCCGAGGCCCTGCTGACGCGCACCGTCTCCGGCCTGGTCAGGCCGCTCGCCGGCTCGTAGCGCGGCAGCCGCGACAGGCCGGAATCGATGACGACGCGCACGCCGTCGATGGTGATCGAGGTCTCGGCGATCGAGGTGGCCAGCACCACCTTGCGGCGGCCGGCCGGCGCCGGCTTTATCGCCTGGTCCTGCGCCTTGTTGTCGAGCTGCCCGTAGAGCGGAACGATATCGGTGTCGGCCGCGACGTTACCCTGAAGCCGCTCGGCGGTGCGCTCGATCTCGCGCTGTCCAGGCAGGAAGGCGAGCACGCTGCCCTGCTCGGTGGCCAGGGCCGCGCGCACGGACTTGGCCATGGCGTCCTCGATCGCCGTGCCGGCCGACCGCTCGTCATAGCGGATCTCGACCGGAAAGGCGCGGCCCTCGCTTTCGATCACCGGCGCTTCCGACAAAAGCTTCGCGACGCGCGCGCCGTCGAGCGTCGCCGACATGACCAGCAGACGCAGGTCCGGCCGCAGCGCGCCCTGCACGTCGAGCGCCAGCGCCAGGCCGAAATCGCCGTCGAGCGAGCGCTCATGGAATTCGTCGAAGATCACCGCCGAGACGCCCGGCAGCTCCGGATCGTCGAGGATCATGCGCGAGAGCACGCCTTCGGTGACGACCAGGATCTTTGTCCGCGCCGAGATGCGGTTCTCCATGCGCATGGCGTAGCCGACCGCACCGCCCGGCTCCTCGCCCAGCAACTCGGCCATGCGGCGGGCGGCGGCGCGGGCGGCGAGCCGCCGCGGTTCGAGCAGCACGATCCTGCCCTCGCCCAACCATGGCGCGTCGAGCAGCGACAGCGGCACCAGCGTCGTCTTGCCGGCCCCGGGCGGCGCCACCAGCACGGCGCTGTTGCGTCGCGAAAGCGCTTCGCCGAGTGCCGGCAGAGCGGCTGTGACCGGAAGCTCCGGCAAGGGTTTCGTCATCATGTCGCCCGCATATCAGCGGTCGCGGTCGCCATGCAACGTATGCGCTCAGAGCCTGGTGCGTGAAAACGGGTTCCAGCGCACGGTGCCGAGCCTGACCTCTTCGCGCACCATCGTCAGCAGGCCGGATGCGCCGACCACCGCCAGGCCGGCCAGCGACAGCCAGTCGGGATATTCCTGGAAGAACAGCGCGCCGAGGATGACCGCCCAGACGATCTGCGAATAATGCGTCGGCGCGATGCGGTTTGCGGGCGCGTATTTGACCGCCAGCAACTGCAGCAGCTGCCCGCCGGCGGTGAAGAGGCCGGCCATCATCAGCCAGACCAGTTGCCCGACACTGGGGAGCGCGAACGACGTGGCGGCCGCGCCGACGCCGTTGAAGACAAGGCCATAGCCGACCAGCGCGCCGAGGATCGTCGTGCGCTTCTCCTGCGGGGCGAGCGAGCGCAGCAGGATGACGCTGATGGCGGCGAGGAAGGCGTTGGCGAAGGCGGCGAGATGGCCGAGATGCAATTCGCGAAAGCCCGGCCGCACCACCAGCATGACGCCGGCAAAGCCGGCGACGACGGCCAGCCACCGCCAGGGACCGACCTTCTCCTTGAGCATTACCGTCGACAGGATGGTGACCAGCAAGGGCGCAAGGAAGATCAGCGCGTAGACTTCCGCCAGCGGAATGGTGGTGAAGGCAAAGACGCTGAGCACGCCCGAGGCGATGCCGGCCAGAGCGCGCGCCTGCACCGCCCATGGCCTTTTGGTGCGCCAGAAATCGCGCCAGCGCTCGTCTCCGGGCTTGGTGAAAAACAGGAAGCAGCCGGCAAACAGGGTCGAGAAGAAGCCGATCTCGAAGACGGTGAACTGCCCGCCCAGGCTCTTGATGACGGCGTCGCTGAACGAATAGCTTGCATAGGCGATCAGGGCGAGCAGAATTCCGTTCGGCATGTCATTTCCGGGAGAGAAGATGTGAAGATACTGGCGCTGGGCGCCCATCCCGACGACATCGAGATATTCATGTTCGGTACGCTGGCCGCCTATGCCGCGCAAGGCGCAGAGCTCAATTTTGCGATAGCCACCGATGGTGCCAGGGGCGGCACGGGCGACCCGGCGGCGCTCGCCCGCTTGCGGCGCAAGGAAGCGGCCAAGGCGGCAGGGCTGCTCGGCGTCGAGCCGCGCTTCCTCGGCTTTCCCGATGGTGCGCTCGTCGCTGATGCGGCGTTCATTGCGGCGCTGAGGGAGCTGATCGGCGAGGTGAAGCCCGACCTCGCGATCACCCATGCGCCCTATGACTATCACGGCGACCACCGCGCGCTGTCCGACGGCGTGCGCATCGCGGCGTCCTTCGCGGTGCCGGTGCTGCATGCCGACACGTTAGGCGGCACCGGTTTTTCGCCGACGCATTATGTCGAGATCTCGCAGCATTGGGAGATCAAGGCTGAGGCGATCCGCGCGCACCAGTCGCAAGGCCCCGAGCATTATGTGCACCGGGCGCGCCTCCAGAACGAGTTCCGCGCCGGCCAGTGCAACGGCGCCTCCGGCGCGCTGGCCGAGGCCTTCCGCTTCGAGCCGATTTTCCCCTTCGCCGACATACGCGCGCTGTTGCCGCCGGCGCCGGCGATCCGGCCGGTGACGGCGAGCCCCAGCCCTGCCGCCGGGGCCAGCTGACCGCGGCGGACACAGGTCCGGTGATCATTTCCCAACGATTTAAAGCACCCGTTTCGCCATGCTGCGGCGCAGCAACGAATTCGCTTGCGTTGTTTAGTAAAAAGAGCATCACTAAACAAATTACTAAACATCGGCAGCGCATCGCGCTTCGTGGCGACGCATAGCGCGCGTGTTTAGGCCCTCGGAGGAGCGAGGGTTGAGGGGCTCTTGAAACCGTCATCCGGACGCGTTTCGCAAATGGGAGGTAAGGCATGAAATCGACCTTGAAACTGGCGTTGGGACTGGCCTCGGCGATCTTTGCGTCGACAGCCGTCTCGAACGTCGCGCATGCGGAAGACCTGACGCTGTGCTGGGCGGCCTGGGATCCGGCCAACGCGCTCGTGGAACTGTCCAAGGACTTCACCAAGGAAACCGGCATCGGCATGAAGTTCGAGTTCGTGCCGTGGACGAACTACGCCGACCGCTTCCTCAACGAGCTCAACTCGCATGGCAAGCTCTGTGACCTGATCATCGGCGACAGCCAGTGGATCGGCGGCGCCGCGGAGAACGGCCATTACGTCAAGCTGAACGACTTCTTCGACAAGGAGAAGATCAGCATGGACGACTTCGTGCCGGCGACCGTTGTCGGCTATTCGGAATGGCCGAAGAACACGCCGAATTACTGGGCGCTGCCGGCCATGGGCGACGTCGTCGGCTGGACCTATCGCAAGGACTGGTTCTCGCGGCCCGAGCTGCAGAAGGAATTCAAGGACAAGTATGGCTGGGACCTCGCCGCGCCGACCACCTTCGACCAGCTGAAGCAGATCGCCGAATTCTTCCAGAAGCGGCAGATCGACGGCAAGACCGTCTATGGCGCCTCGATCTACACCGAGCGCGGCTCGGAAGGCATCACCATGGGCGCCATGGACGTGCTCTACAGCTACGGCTTCCAGTATGAGAACCCGAAGAAGCCCTATGAAATGGAAGGCTTCGTCAACTCCGAGAAATCGGTGAAGGGGCTGGAATTCTACAAGGCGCTCTATGACTGCTGCACGCCTCCTGGTTCCTCCAATGCCTACATGGGCGAAGGTGTCGACGCCTTCAAATCCGGACAGGTGGCGATGCATATGAACTTCGCCTTCACCTGGCCCGGCCTGCAGAAGGACGAGAATGTCGGCGGCGACAAGATCGGCTACTTCGTCAATCCGAAGGGACCCGATGGCGACCAGTTCGCGCAGCTCGGCGGCCAGGGCATCTCGGTAGTGTCCTATTCCGACAAGCAGGAATCGGCGCTGAAATACATCAAGTGGTTCGCCAACAAGGACGTGCAGGCCAAGTGGTGGTCGCTCGGCGGCTATTCCTGCCTGAACTCCGTGGTCAAGGACCCGAAGTTCCCGTCCAGCCAGCCCTATGCGCAGGCCTTCCTCGACTCGATGGCCATCGTGAAGGACTTCTGGGCCGAACCGAGCTACGCGCCGCTGCTGCAGGCCTCGCAGAAGCGCTTCCATGACTATGTCGTGGCCGGCCAGGGCTCGGCCAAGGAAGCACTCGACGGCCTGGTCAAGGACTGGACGCAGGTCTTCCAGGACGACGGCAAGATGTAAGGCTCCTCCCGAGCCCGACCCCGCCGGAGATTTCAGGTCTAATCTACCTGAAATCTCCGGCTCTAGAAATCAGAGTAGAGCAATGATGTCGTCCGAAAACCGCGAACCACTTTTCGGCATCATGCTCTGGTCCCGTGCCGCCCTTGGCACGGGACGCAGTTCAGATAAATTCCATAGCCGAGACTGACCCGTGACCGAAGCAGGACTTACCATGCTCAATCGGACTGCGGACAACGTTGCCCGGGCGACCCCGGAGCCGTTGGCCAAGAGGATCCGGGGCATCAGCGACAAGGGCCTCGCCTGGCTGTTCATCTCGCCGACGATCCTTCTGTTGCTTGCCATCAACATCTTCCCGCTGTTCTGGGCGATCTATCTGTCGTTCACCAACTACCGCGCCAACCGCCCCAATGAGGTGGTGAAGAACCTCGGGCTCGCCAATTACCAGCGCATCCTCGGCGACCATGACATCTGGATCGCCATGCAGACGACGGCGCATTTCGTGTTCTGGACGATCCTGCTGCAGACGGTGATCGGCTTCACGCTGGCCTGGCTGATCGACCGCAAGTTCCGCGGCCATGCCTTCTGGACCACAATCATCCTGGTGCCGATGATGCTGTCGCCGGCGGTGGTCGGCAATTTCTGGCGCTTCCTCTACGAGCCGCAGATCGGGCTCTTCTCCTATGTCATCTCCTTCGTTACCGGCATTCCGCCGACGAATGTGCAGATGCTGTCGAATGTCGAGCTAGCGCCGTGGGCGATCATCATCGTCGACACCTGGATGTGGACGCCTTACGTGATGCTGATCTGCCTCGCCGGCCTGCGCTCGATCCCCGAATACATCTATGAGGCGGCCGAGGTGGATCGCGCCTCGAACTGGCGGCAGTTCTGGTCGATCACGCTGCCGATGGCGCTGCCCTTCATCATGCTGGCGGTGCTGTTCCGCGGCATCGAGAACTTCAAGATGTTCGACATGGTCAACCTTTTGACCGGCGGCGGACCTGGCTCGACCACGGAGGTCGCCTCGATCACGCTGAAGCGGCAGGCCTTCGAAAGCTGGCGCACCGGCTATTCTTCGGCCTTCGCCATCATCCTGTTCGTCGCGGTGTTCGGGCTGGCCAACATCTACGTCAAGGCGCTCAACAAGGTGAAGCAGAGATGAGCCTGACCACCGCCCATTCCGTCGTAGCACCCTCGTCGAACGCGAAGCTGATCGCCGGCACGATCATCATAGCCTATGCGCTGATCTCGATCGTGCCGCTGTTGTGGATCTTCGCCACCAGCTTCAAGACGCCGCCGGACTCGATCGCCTATCCGCCCAAGATCGTCTTCCAGCCGAGCATCGAGGGCTATTGCAACCTGTTCACTACGCGCACAAGGCAGACGCCGGAATATATCAACTCGCTCGGACCGGCGACGGGCTTCTGCGACGAGACCGTGCGCAAGCGCAACATGGTGATCGCCGGGCCGTCGAACTTCCTGCCGCGCTTCGTCAACTCGCTGATCATCGCCTTCGGCTCGACCTTCTGCGCGGTGTTCCTCGGCACGCTGTCGGCCTATGGCTTCTCGCGCTTCAAGGTGCCGCTGGCCGACGACCTCCTGTTCTTCATCCTGTCGACGCGCTTCATGCCGCCGATCGCGGTGGCGATCCCGATCTACCTGATGTATCGCGAGCTCGGCCTCTCCGACACCGCGCTCGGCATGATCCTGCTCTACACGGCGGTCAACGTCTCGCTGGCTGTCTGGCTGCTCAAGGGCTTCATCGACGAGATCCCGCGCGAATATGAAGAGGCGGCGATGATCGACGGCTACACGCGGCTTCAGGCGTTCTGGCGCACCGTGCTGCCGCAGGCGACGACCGGCATCGCCGCGACTGCGATCTTCTGCCTGATCTTTGCCTGGAACGAATATGCGTTCGCAGCGCTCCTGACCTCAGGCACGGCGCAGACCGCGCCGCCCTTCATCCCGACCATCATCGGCGAGGGCGGCCAGGACTGGCCGGCGGTCGCCGCCGGCACGACCATCTTCCTGGTGCCGATCCTGGTCTTCACCATCCTGCTGCGCAAGCAATTGCTGCGCGGCATCACCTTCGGCGCGGTGCGCAAATGAGCACGATCCAGACTGCAAAACGCAAATCGCGCTGGCCTGTCTGGGCAAGGCGCGGGCTGATGGAGAACATCGCCACGGCAATCATCGCGATAGGCTTCCTGATGCTGTTCCAGCCATTCGCGCTGTCGCTCTACACCTATTCCTTCATCACCATGCTCGCCGGCACGGTCATGTTCATCATCGTCTCGAAATTCCCGGAATAGAGATGGCCGAGATTCGTGTTCAGAACCTGAGGAAAGCCTTCGGCGCATTCGTCGCCGTGCAGGATTCCAATTTCGTCGTCGAGGACGGCGAGTTCTTCGTCATGCTCGGACCGTCCGGCTGCGGCAAGACGACGACGCTGCGCATGATCGCCGGCCTCGAGCTGCCCACGGGCGGCAAGATCCTGCTCGGCGGCGAGGACGTCACCATGCGCCGGGCGCGCGAGCGCGACATCGCCTTCGTCTTCCAGCTCTTCGCGCTCTATCCGCACATGAATGTGCGCAAGAATATCGGCTTTCCGCTGCTGGCGCAGGGCATGCCGGCAGCCGAGATCCGCAGCCGCGTCGAGGAGACCGCGAAGCTGTTGCGCATCGACCACCTGCTCGAGAAATCCGTCTCCGGTCTTGCCGGCGGAGACCGCCAGCGCGTCGCGCTCGGCCGCGCCATCGTGCGGCGGCCGAAATGTTTTCTCATGGACGAGCCGCTGGGGACCCTCGACACGGAATTCCGCGATCTGATGGTGCATGAGCTGCGCGAGCTGCACAACCGCATCCACGCAACGACCGTCTATGTCACGCATGACCAGATGGAAGCGATGTCGATGGCCGACAAGATCGCGGTGATGAACCACGGCGTCATCGAGCAGTTCGGCACGCCGCGCGAGATCTACGACCGGCCGGCGACAATGTTCGTCGCCGATTTCATCGGCTCGCCGCCGATGAATTTCCTGAAATTCGGCGGCGGGCTCGCCAAGGGCGTGAAGGAGATCGTCGTGCAGGGCGCCAAGGTGGCGGTGCCGGAAGTGCGCGAGGACGTCGCGCCCGCAGACATGGCGCTCGGCATCCGGCCCGAGCACATCCGCTTCGACGACGGCTCCAAGCTGCGCGGCGCGATCTACGGCACCGAATATCTCGGCACCACGCAGATCGTCGCTGTTGAGACGGCCGACGGCATCATCAAGGCGCGGGTGCCGGCAGGCATCCATCTCAGCCCCGGAGAGCAGGTCGGGCTGACGCTGAGCAGCGCGCGGCTGTCGCTGTTCGAAAAGGGTTCCGGGCGCGCGGTCAGGACCGCCATACATGATCAGGCAGCGGAGGCGCGCCATGGCTGATGTCCGTATCCAGGGCGTGACCAAGAGTTTCGGCGACACTGTCGCGATCGACGATCTCGACCTCACGATCAAGGACGGCGAGTTCGTCGTGCTGCTCGGGCCGACCGGCGCCGGCAAGACGACGACGCTGAGGCTGATTGCCGGGCTGGAGCGGCCGGACAGCGGCACGATCCATATCGGCGGCCATGATGCGACGACGCTGTCGCCGGCCGAACGTGACACCGCTTTCGTCTTCCAGCAATATTCGCTCTATCCGCATCTGTCGGTGTTCGACAACCTCGCCTTCCCGCTGCGCTCGCCGGCGCGGCGCTTTCCGGAGGAGGCGGTGCGCCGCCGCGTCGAGGAAGTCGCGCGCATGGTGCGCATCGACCACAAGCTCGACAACCGCTCGACGAAATTGTCGGGCGGCGAGATGCAGCGCGTCGCCATCGGCCGCGCTTTGGTGCGCAAGCCGGCGATCTACCTGATGGACGAGCCGCTGTCCTCGCTCGACGCCAAGCTGCGCGCCGATCTCCGGCTCGAGCTGAAGCGCATCCAATCCGAGCTCGGCGCCACCATGCTCTATGTCACGCATGATCAGATCGAGGCGATGACAATGGCTGACCGCATCGGCATCCTCGCCGATGGCGTGCTGGTGCAGATTGGTACGCCGCGCGCGATTTATTCCGAGCCGGCAGACCTTCATGTCGCGGCCCGCCTCGGTCAGCCGGCGATCAACCTCCTGCCGGCCGGATTGCTGCCCGATGGCGGCGCGCCGACAGGCACGACGACGATCGGCGCCCGCACCGAGCATCTGGCGATCGAGAAGGCAACGAACGGCCATGCCGACGGCGTCGTGGACTGGGTCGAGCATCTCGGCGACCAGAACCACCTGCATGTGACGGTGGGGGCGAAGAAGCTGGTGACGCTGACCGATCCAGAGACGCCTTTAGCCAAGGGGGACAAGGTGACGATCCGCTACATCGCGCCGCTCTATTTCGGCTCGGACGGGCAGAGATTGATGTAGCGGGGGACTGATGTAGCCGCGACGCCCCATATTTTCGCACATTGATTGACTGCCGCAGATACGGACTGGACGAAATCCATGAAGCACTTTTTCAACCGCAAGGACACGATCGTCACCGAGGCACTCGACGGCTTCCTCGCCACGGCGGGATCGGGCGCGCTGGCCCGCCTCGACGGCTATCCCGAGATCAAGGTGGTGCTGCGCGCCGACTGGGACAAGACGAAGGTGGCCGTGGTTTCGGGCGGCGGCGCCGGGCATGAGCCCTCGCATGCCGGCTTCGTCGGCGCCGGCATGCTGACGGCGGCCATCTCCGGCGAGATCTTCGCCTCGCCGAGCGTCGAGGCGGTGCTGGCGGCGATCCGCGCCACGACCGGCCCCGCCGGCTGCCTGCTGATCGTGAAAAACTATACCGGCGACCGGCTCAATTTCGGACTGGCGGCGGAGAAGGCGCGTGCCGAGGGTCTCGCGATCGAGATGGTGATCGTCGCCGACGACATCGCCTTGCCGGACATCGCGCAGCCGCGCGGCGTCGCCGGCACGCTGTTCGTGCACAAGATCGCCGGGCACCTGTCGGAATCCGGCCATGACCTGGCATCGGTGGCCGCGGCGGCGCGTGCGGCGGCCAAGGACATCGTTTCGCTCGGCATCTCGCTTTCCTCCTGCTCGATCCCGGGACAGGCGCATGAGGAGCGTTTCGGCGCCGACGATGGCGAGCTCGGCCTCGGCATCCATGGCGAGCCCGGCGTCGAGCGCATCGCCCTGGAGGCCGCCAGCAAGCTGGTCGCCATCATGGCGGAGCGCCTCGCGGCGCGGCTCGATCCGCACAGCCGCTATGCGCTTTTGATCAACAATCTCGGATCGGTGCCGCCGCTCGAAATGTCGCTGATCGCGAATGCCGTGCTGTCTTCGTCGCTGGCAAAGGCGGTGGCGCTGACGATCGGGCCCGGGCACTTGATGACCGCGCTCAACATGAACGGCTTCTCGCTGTCGCTGATCAAGCTGGATGCGGAACGCGAGAAAGCGCTGCTGGCGCCCGTCGGCCTGCATGCCTGGCTGCCGGCAAAGCCGGTTCGCGCACCGGTCGTGGTGGCGATGGCCAAGCCTGTCACCGGCACAGCCACAAAGCCCGCCAGCCGCGATGCGGCCGCGGAGCGGCTGATCAAAGCCGTTTGCCAGAAGCTGATCTCGCTCGAAGAGCCGCTCAACGCGCTCGACGCCAAGGCTGGCGACGGCGACACCGGCTCGACCGTGGCGACCGGGGCGCGCAGCATTCTCGAGCGTATCGACACGCTGCCGCTTGCCGACAATGCCGCAACCGCCGCCGCGATCGGCGATACGCTCGGCACCTCGATGGGCGGCTCCAGCGGCGTGCTGTTGTCGATCTTCTTCACCGCGGCCTCGCAAGCGCTCGGCAGCGGCACGTCGCTCAGCAGGGCCTTGGTCGCCGGACTCGACCGGATGGCCTTCTATGGCGGCGCCAGGATCGGCGACCGCACCATGCTCGACGCACTCGAGCCGGCGCTGAAAGCTCTTGACGCGAGCGGGCTGGAAGCCGCGGCAGAAGCGGCGCGGCAGGGCGCCGAGGCAACCGCCGCGATGCAGAAGGCAAAAGCCGGCCGCTCCGCCTATATCGGCAGGCAGCTAGACACAGCGGATCCGGGCGCCTTCGCGGTCGCCGAAGTTTTCGCTGCCGTGGCGGCGCTGTTCGCCCCGGCATGAAGGACGGACAATGGCCGCAGCCGATTTCTCCAGACTGATCGCGGCGGCAGCCGATACGATCGCGGCGCATGCCGAGGAATTGACCGCGCTCGACCAGGCGATCGGCGACGGCGACCACGGGCTGAACATGAAGCGCGGCTTCGAGGCGGTGCGCGCCGAGGCGGACGCCTTTTCAGCGAAGCCGCTGCCCGAGGCGCTGAAAGCGGTGGGTACCAAGCTGGTGATGACCGTGGGCGGCGCCTCCGGCCCTCTGTTCGGCACGTTGTTCATGGCGCTCGGCAAGGACCTGCCGGCGGCACCCGATAGAGACGGGCTGACAGCGGCGTTCGGCAAGGCGATCGAGGCGGTGGCCGCGCGCGGTAAATCGCAGGTTGGCCAAAAAACCATGCTCGACGTGCTGCAGCCGGTGTATGAGGCGCTGGCGCAGGGCAAGACGGCCGGCGAAATCGCCGACGCAGCCGACAAGGCGGCGGAGGCCACGGTGCCGATGAAGGCCCTGCGCGGGCGCGCTTCATTCTTGGGAGAGCGCTCGATCGGGCATATGGACGCCGGAGCGCGCTCGACCGCGCTTCTGGTGCGCGCGGTCGCGGAAGCGATAGAGGGCAATTGATGAGCAATGTCGGTATCGTCATCGTGTCGCATTCGCCCCTCGTCGCCGAGGGCACTGCCGACATGGTGCGCCAGATGGTGGGCGACGAAGTGCCGCTTGCATGGTGCGGCGGAAACGGCCATGGCGGGCTCGGCACCAGCGTCGAGGCGATCATGGGCGCGATCGAGAAGGCCTGGTCTGAAGCGGGCGTCGCCATCCTGGTCGATCTCGGCGGCGCCGAGACCAACTCGGAGATGGCGGTCGAGATGATCGGCGAGCCGCGCTCGCACAAGATCGTCGTCTGCAACGCGCCGATCGTCGAAGGCGCGGTAATGGCCGCGACCGAATCCTCCGGCGGCGCCTCGCTCAAGGAAGTGGTGGCGACGGCGCATGAATTGTCGCCGTCGTGAACGAACGGGAACCGACTGAATGTCCGCATCCGCCGAAGCAACGGTCCTGATCACCCACGCGGTGGGCCTGCATGCGCGCCCTTCGGTGAAGTTCACCAAGCTCGCCAAGACGTTCGCGGCCGAGGTGGAGGTGGCGGTGGCCGCGAACGGCCCCTGGTTCGACGCCAAGAGCATCGTCAAGGTGATGGCGGCCAAGGCGCCGAAAGGGACCATGCTGCATATCCGCGCCAAGGGTGACGGCGCGACTCAGGCGGTGAAAGCGCTGGTCGATCTGGTGCAGCGCGATTTCGACGAGGATGCGGATCATGCCCGGTCCGCTTGAAACGGATCCGCATGTCCGTGGGAAACCGGGTCATGCGGATTGAGGGTATCCCCGCCTCTCCCGGTTATGCCGAAGGTCCGCTGTTCGACCTCGACCAGCCTCCGGTCAGCTACAAGGCCAAGGGGAGCGCCGGGGAAGAACAAGCCGCACTGGTGAGCGCAATCGGCAAGGCCGTCGGTCGGCTGGCGGTTCTGGTCGAAACCGCCGATGGCGAAGCCGCTGGTATCCTCGAATTCCACATCGCCATGCTGGAGGACGATGCCTTGAGCGGTCCGGCCCTGGCGGCGATCGGTGCCGGGCAGCCCGCTGACGCCGCATGGCGCGCGGCGCTGGACAGCGAAATTGCCGGCTACGAAGCGTCGGACCAGGATTATTTCCGCGCCCGCGCCGCCGATCTGCGCGACATCCGTGACCAGGTGCTGCGGGCGCTGAGCGAGGAAGGCGAGGCCGCTGCGCCCCCGGGCGCGATCCTCCATGGCGAGGACATCGCTCCGACGCGCTTCCTCGAAACCGACTGGAGCAAGGGTGGCGGCATCGCGCTCAAGCGCGGCAGCACGGCCAGCCATGTCGCCATGCTGGCGCGCTCGCGCGGCGTGCCTATGGTCGTCGGTCTCGGTGCCCTGGCCGCACCGCCCACGGGTGACGCGCTGCTCGATGCCGAGCATGGCGCGATCATTTTCTCACCGTCGCCTGCCGATGTCGAAACCTTCCGCCAATCGGCCTCCTCCTTCGCCGACCGCCAGGGCGCGGCGCGGACATTCCTGACGGAGCCGGCGATGACCAAAGCCGGCACCGCGGTGCGCGTGCAGGTCAACATCGCCTACCCTTCCGATGTCGAAGGCATCGATATCGAGACCTGCGACGGCGTCGGCCTGATGCGAACGGAATTCCTGTTCGGCAAGACACTGCCGGACGAGGAGACGCAATACCACGCCTACCGCAAGGTGCTGGAATGGGCCGGCGGCAAGCCGGTGACGATCCGCACCGTCGATGCCGGCGGCGACAAGCCGGTGCCGGGTTTCACCGTCGAGGAGACAAATCCGTTTCTCGGCCTGCGTGGCATCAGGCTGTCACTCAAGCGGGTCGATATCTTCCGCGTGCAGATCCGGGCATTGCTGCGCGCCGCCATCCACGGCAATCTCAGGGTGATGTTCCCGATGATCGCCACGCCTGACGAATACAGCCAAGCTGCCGCGCTGTTCGCGCAGGAACAGGCCGCGCTTGCCGCGCAGGGCGTAGCGCACAAGCTGCCGCCGCTCGGCATCATGGTCGAGGTGCCGTCGGTTGCGCTGGCGCCGGAGGATTTCGCCGACGTCGCCTTCTTCTCGATCGGCTCCAACGACCTGACGCAATATGTGATGGCGGCGGCGCGGGACAACGCAACCGTGGCGCATCTCAATTCCGCTCGCCAGCCGGCTGTGCTGCGGCTGATCGCGGCGGTTGCCGCGTTCGGACTGGAGAAGGGAGTGCCGGTCAGCCTCTGCGGCGATGCCGGCGGCGACCCTGCAACCATCCCGGCGCTGCTCGAGGCCGGCTTGCGCGACCTCTCGGTCGCCCCTGCTCAACTGGCGATGGCCAAGGCGGCCATCGCGGACGTGGCGGCATAGGCGCATGGCCAAAACGGAACGGATACCGGAAGCAGGCTCGGAAGAGGCGATCCGCGCCTACAAGACGATCCTGTCGCAGGTCATCGATCAGCGGCCATCGGGCATGCGCCAGCGCCTGGCCGACGCGCTCGGCAAGCACCGCAGCTTCGTCACGCAGATTTCCAGCCCCGCCTATTCAATCCCGATCCCGTCAAAGCATCTGCCGTCGATCTTTTCCGTCTGCCATTTCAGCCAGGCCGAGCGCGACCAGTTCATGGCCGCCTATCACCAGGCGCATCCTGGCAAGGCGCCCGCGGCGTCAGGGTCGCGCAGGACGCGACATGTCTCGCTCATCGTGCCGGATTTCGGCGACGACAAGCAGAACGCGGCGCTCGATCGGGCGATCAACGACTTCATCCAGAAAATAACCAGCATCGCCGGCAAGGGCAGCGGCTAAAGCGGGAGCATGGGAGGACTGCCATGAAGAAATTCATCAATTCGGTGGACACGGTGCTGACCGAAAGCCTCGACGGCTTTGCGGCGGCTCATGCCGATATCCTCATGCTTGGCGACGGCCACAAATTCATCCGCCGCAAGGAGCTGAAGCCGGGCAAGGTGGCGCTGATTTCGGGCGGCGGCTCCGGCCATGAGCCGCTGCATGGCGGGCTGGTCGGTCACGGCATGCTGGACGCCGCCTGTCCCGGCCAGGTCTTCACCTCGCCGACGCCGGACCAGATGCTCGCGGCCGTTCAGGCCGTCGACACGGGCGCGGGCTGCCTGTTCATCGTAAAGAATTACGAAGGCGACGTGATGAATTTCGACATGGCGGCCGAGATGGCGGACGGCGTGCTGCAGGTCGTGACCAATGACGACGTCGCGGTCGAGAACTCGTCCTACACAACCGGAAGGCGCGGCGTTGCCGGCACGCTTGTGGTGGAAAAGATCGTCGGCGCCGCGGCTGAGCAGGGCATGGCGCTGCCCGCGCTCAAGGCGCTGGGCGACCGTGTCAACGCCGCGACGCGCTCGATGGGCGTGGCGTTGACCAGCGGCACGGTGCCCGCCGCCGGCAAGCCGACCTTCGAGATCGGCGACGGCGAGATGGAGTTCGGTATCGGCATCCATGGCGAGCCGGGCCGGCGGCGCGACGCGCTGAAGAGCGCCGACGCCATCGCCGAGGAGGTCTGCGCGGCGATAGCCGGCGATCTGGGCGACCGCGCCAAGGGGCCGGCGCTGCTGTTCGTCAACGGCTTCGGCGGCACGCCCTCGATGGAGCTCTATCTGATGTACAACAGCGCCCGCAGGATATTCGAGAAACAGGGCGTGACGGTGATCCGCTCGCTCGTCGGCTCCTACGTGACCTCGCTCGACATGGCAGGGTGCTCGATCACGCTGACCATGCTTGAAGATGACATGACGGCGCTGTGGGATGCTCCGGTGCACACGGCTGCGCTACGCTGGGGGATGTAGCGCAATTCCAGGAAAAGTGTGAAGCGGTTTTCCCTCCGGAATTGCGCCAAAACAAAGATATAGAGCGGTTCTGCGTTTCCCTGGAACGGTGAACCGCTCTAGCCGTAGCTGGCTTCACCGGTACTTTTCTGGCAAGCATGCGCGGAACCTTGTCGCTGTTGCCTGAACGATGCTGCCCGAGCTTTCGCCTGCCCAGGAAAAACTGCTGATCACCCTTGCCGACCCCGAGGCGCCCGCCGATTGGGACAAGGACGTTCCGCCCGCCGGGCTGTTGGCGCTGCTGGCCAATGCAGAGTTCCACGGCGTGTTGCCGATCGTGCTGCGCAAGCTCCGGGAACGCGGCGACGCCAATCTGCCGAAAGAAGCGGGTCTGCGGCAAAAGCTTGCCGAGTTGCGCGACCAGATGACGATGGCGACCGGGCAATCGATGCTGCTGCAATATCATGGCGACCGCATCATGAAGGCGCTGGCGGCGAAAGGCGTTCCGGCCCGGATCGTGAAGGGGCCGGTGTTCGCACGCAGGCTCTATAGCCAGCTTGCCGACCGGCCGTTCACCGACATCGACATTCTCGTCGACCCGGCCGGCATCGAGGAAGCCAACAGGACGATCGCCGAATGCGGCTTCGAGCTCGGCAGCGGCGAGACCGAGTCTCACGCGCTGCAGGAATTCAAATGGCTGGAGAAAGAGAATTCCAGCCTGCTGATCGAATTGCACGGCAACCTGGTGCACGACACCGGCATGCGCCGGCGCCTGTCGCTCGGCTTTCGCGAGCTGCAAGCGATCGACAATGGCGCGACCGACACGCCGGCGGCGCTGCTCACCATCGCCATCGTTCACGCGGCCGGCGGCCACAAGTTCCATCGGCTGCAGCTCTGCGTCGACGTGCTGCAAGGCGTACGGGCGTTGAAATCGCCGGAAGACGAAGCGCGCCTGCTGGAGGCCGCCCGCATGACCGGCATCGAGCTCGAGCTGGCGACGGTCCTCAACGTGACCGGGCGCCTGTTCGGCGCGCCGCGCGCGATCGAGCTTGCCGACCGCATCAAGCCGGACCTCTCGATAAGGCTGGCGAAATGGCTGATCACCGGCAACATGCTGCTGCGGGTCAACTCGCGCGAAAAGCTGCGCTCGCGCCTCAGCCGCGACGCTTTCCGCTGGGTGCAGCGGCTGGCGCGGGCGCGGCCCTATCCGGCCTGACGCAGCGCGGCGCGGATCAGTTGCGTCGCTTCGACGGGCCGCGCGCCCGCTTCCAGCGAGAAGGTCGGCACCGTCTTGACCAGGGCCGCGATCGTCGCCATCCGCCTTTTCTGCAGCGGCAAAAGCCCGGTCATGCCCGTCCTCACATTGTCAGCCGCCAAAGCCACCATAGCATCGGTCCTGGCCATAGGCACCAGCCTTGTCTCGCCATCGGCCGAGCGGGCGAGATGAAGAAGAGCCGCGATCGGCCTGGCGCGTGCATCCTCGACACGGATGATCTCGCCAAGGCGATCGAGCGACACGGCCTGCTCGCCTTCGGCATCCCATGTCTCGCCGAGGCAGGGCGACACGAAAGGCAGCATCGCCGCGGTGTTGCGATGGATCTTCACTTTACGCGGCATGCCCCAGGCCGTGACGCCGTCCTGTGTCACCCTGAGGATCATGACGTCGTCGGAACAGAGGCCGAAGCCCTGCGAGGCGAGCGCCAGCGACGTCGTCGACTTGCCGGTGCCGCTCGGCGCATGGATCAGCACAAGCGCGTCGCTGCCCGGCAGCGTCAGGCCGGCCGTGTGCAGCATGTGCTGCCCTCCGGCATCGAGCGCGGCATCCAGCACCATCATCAGCAGCGTCCATTTGATCTTGCTGTCCGGATGGACGCGGATTTCGGCCCTGCCCTCCTCGTCGCGGATCGACAGCGTCTGCTGACCTGGAAAGACGAGGTGGAAGACGTCTCCGGCGTCGATCATCCGGCAATGGCCATCGAAGGGCACTTCGCCATCGAAAGCCAATTTCCCTTCAGGGTTTTCCTGCAGATCAATCATTTCGATGATGTCGACACGAAAGCCGGGCTGGGCAGCCTCCTCCACGCGCAGGGCGCCGAGCATCAGGTCGAAGCTCGGCCAGAGGTCGGCGCGGGTGGCGGTGACGCTTATGACCTGCCCTTTGAGGTCGTAGCAGAAGGTCATTGTCCGGTCGCTCAAGCAGCGGACGCCTTCACGCTGGGCGGATGGCGGTAGATCTCCACCATGCCGGGCTGACTGTCGCTGACCACCGGCTTGCCGTCGAGGCAGACCCAGCAATGCGCCGAGAGGCGCGGCTCGTGCATCGATTTGGCATCGACGCCGAAACGCAGCTCCGGGTCGAGACCGGCCATGCGCAGAAAGCGGAAGCCGAGCAGACCCTCGCGAAGACATCTGCGGTCGCGCATGAACCAGGGCCGCCGCACCGTTCGGTTGACGCGCTGCACGATATAGGTCCAGGGCAAGTCACGATAGGGCGCGGGCAAGCGCAGCGGCGCCAGTTTCAACACGCTTTCGAAATCGCGCCGGCCGACCAGCACCGGAAGCAGCCTGGCGCTGAGCCACAAATGGGCGCGGAACAGGGCGCGCAGGACCGGCCCGTCGGTCATCACATGCCCGGGTCGGCGAGGATGCCTTCGGCCACCAGCTCGGCGGCCAATTCGGCCATATCCTCGTCAAGCGTTGCCTTGTCGACCTCGAATTCGTCCGACAACAGGTCGATGATCTGGTCGAGGCTGCGCGCGCCATCAACTTTGTCGAGAAAGGCCTCGGTCGTGTCGTTGCAGGTGTAAAGCTGGCCGCTGCGCGCCAACAGCACGACGGCGCCATCGCCGACATGCTGGACGGACGCATCGTCCGCCATCCGAAGCACCGTTTTGGAACCAATCTCGGCCATGCGCCCGCTCCCCTTCGCCCGGGAGCAAATAGCGCGGCACCGCGAGGCTGTCCATCACCTTAGGATGGCGGAGGGAACGACCGGCCGTGCCGGGCGGCCCGTCGTAGGGCGAATATTAGCGAGGTCTTGCCTTCCTGCCCCTGCGTAAGCTATGAGTCCGCCCGGCTTTGGGGGAGTGATCTATATGCGTTACAATTGGGAACGGGCTCCGACCGCGTTCGAACGCCATCGGAAGGCGCTTGCAGCGGCTATCCTGATCGCCGGCGGCGTCGGGCTGATGCTGGCGGCGCTGCCGCTTTAAGCCGGCTTATTATCACGGACAGTGACAGCGACGCCTCACCGCAGGCGCCGAACAGAGACGTGTGCCGGCAATGTCGACCAAAATGCAGGAAGACATGGCCGCCACGCGCGGCTTAGTCTATGGCAAGCGGCAGAACGTTCTTGGGAGGAAGGCGGATGGCCTCACGCTATCACGAAGTCTATGAGGGCTGGAAACGCGACCCCGAAGGGTTCTGGGCCGAAGCGGCGAAGGCGATCGACTGGTACAAGCCGGCCGAGAAGGTCTTCGATCCGGCGCAAGGCGTATATGGCCGCTGGTTCGTCGGCGCTTCCTGCAACACCTGCTACAATGCGATCGACCGCCATGTCGCGGGCGGCCGCGCCGACCAGCTGGCGCTGATCCATGACAGCGCGATCACCGGCACGATCCGGAAATTCACCTATGCCGAACTGAAGCGCGAGGTGGTCGCGCTGGCCTCGGTGATGCGGCACCGCGGCGTCGGCAAGGGCGACCGCGTCATCATCTACATGCCGATGGTGGCGGAAGCGGCGACTGCGATGCTGGCCTGCGCCCGCATCGGCGCCGTGCATTCGGTGGTGTTCGGGGGCTTTGCCTCGCATGAGCTCGCCACCCGTATCGACGACGCCAAGCCGAAGCTGATCGTCAGCGCTTCCTGCGGCCTCGAGCCCGGTCGCATCGTCGCCTACAAGCCGCTACTCGACAAGGCGATCGAGATGTCGAAGCACAAGCCCGACGCCTGCCTCATCCTGCAACGCGAGCAGCTGCGCTGCGAGATGAAGGACAATTACGACATCGACTATGCCGATGCGGTCGCCCGCGAGCGCGCAGCCGGCGCCAATGTCGACTGCGTGCCGGTGCTGGCCACCGACCCGCTCTATATCATCTACACCTCCGGCACGACCGGCCAGCCGAAAGGCATCGTGCGCGACAATGGCGGCCATATGGTCGCGCTGAAATGGACCATGGACAATGAGTTCGGCGTCAAGCCCGGCGAAGTGTTCTGGGCGGCTTCCGACGTCGGCTGGGTGGTCGGCCATTCCTACATCGTCTACGGGCCGCTTCTGCATGGCTGCACCAGCGTGCTGTTCGAAGGCAAGCCGATCGGCACGCCGGACGCCGGCACCTATTGGCGAGTGATCTCCGAGCATGGGGTTGTGGCGCTGTTCACCGCGCCGACGGCGTTCCGCGCCATCAAGGGGCAGGACCCCAAGGGCGAGTTCGTGCCAAATTACGATTTGTCGAAATTCCGCACTTTGTTCCTCGCCGGCGAGCGCGCCGACCCCGAGACCATCAAATGGGCGGAACAGAAGCTCAACCGGCCGGTGGTCGACCATTGGTGGCAGACCGAGACCGGCTCGCCGATGACGATCAATCCGGCGGGTCTCGGGCTGCTGCCGGTGAAATACGGCTCGCCCGGCGTGCCGATGCCGGGCTATGACATCCGCATCCTCGACGATGCCGGGCACGAGGTGCCGCGCGGCACGCTCGGCAATGTCGTGGTCAAGCTGCCGCTGCCCGCCGGCTGCCTGCCGACGCTGTGGAATGCCGACGGCCGCTTCCGCCAGGCCTATCTCGAGGAGTTCCCAGGCTACTACAAGACGGCCGATGCCGGCATGATGGACGAGGACGGCTATCTCTATGTAATGGCCCGCACCGACGACATCATCAACGTCGCCGGCCACCGGCTTTCGACCGGTGCCATGGAAGAAGTGCTGGCCGCCCACCCCGACGTCGCCGAATGCGCCGTCATCGGCGTCGCCGATGCCATGAAAGGCCAGGTGCCGCTGGGCTTCGTCGTGCTCAATGCCGGCGTGGCGCGCGACAGCGGCGCGATCGAAAGCGAGGTGGTGAGGCTGGTGCGCGAGCGGATCGGCCCTGTCGCCGCCTTCAAGACGGTGGTGACGATCAAGCGGCTGCCCAAGACCCGTTCCGGCAAGATCCTGCGCGGCACGATGCAGAAGATCGCCGACAAGGAGGAATGGGCGATGCCAGCTACCATCGACGACCCCGCGATCCTCGATGAGATCAAGGCGGCGCTGAAGGGCCGCGGCATCGGAGTGTAGCGGCCCGGCAGACGGCCGCGTTAACGACAGATTCACCAATTTGTCCTGCCGTGCAATCGCTTGTTGTGCAGCGCAGCATTGGACTTTAAAGTTTGCGATTGGGGGGCCATACCAAAGGCACGGCATGGCTCAACAAGAGGCGATATTCGGCGGCGTCGACATACCGCGATGCCCTGCTACCGTCGCGGTCAAGCGGTCGGTAGCGGCCGGCGGCGAGCCGCGCACCCTGCCGTCGCTCGGTCCCACCCTGTTCCGTCATCCGTTGAAGCCCGCCGAGAGGGGTTCACCGTTTCGTGGAAGCGGAAAATCGCTCGTCTGGCCGCCTGGAGCGCCGGTGTGGAATTGTTCGCATCCGGCATGATATCGAGGCGCAAATCAATGCAGAGAGCCGAGCCGCAATCCGTGAGCCTGTTCCAACGATCGAAACGCCCTAGACCCTCGCCACGCGAGCGCCTTGTGATGGATATGCGCGACACGATCGTCTATGCGATCGGCGACGTGCATGGCTGTCATGACGAGTTGCGCGCGCTGGAACAAAAAATCGAGGTCGACGCGCAGCAGTTCCGCGGCCGCAAGATCATCATCATGCTGGGCGACTATATCGATCGCGGGCCGCATTCGCGGCGCGTGGTCGACCATCTGATGGCGCCGCCGCCGAGGGGTTTTCAGCGCGTCTGTCTCGTGGGAAACCATGAAGTCGCGCTGCTCCTCTATCTGGACGGTCATCTGTCGCGTGAAACCTGGCTCGGCTATGGCGGCCGCGAGACCCTGTTCTCCTATGGCGTCGACCCCGACCGGCTGATAAGCCTCTACGGTTCGAGCGCCGAGGCGGACGCGCGCATACGCGAGGCCATTCCCGCCAGCCATGTCGACTTCCTGCGCACTCTGCCGGCCATGGTCTGCTCCGACCAATTCGTCTTCGTGCATGCCGGCATCCGGCCTGGTGTCGCGCTGGAGGCGCAGGACGAGGGCGATCTCCTCAACATCCGCGAGGAGTTCTTCGAGGCGGCGCACCAGCTCGACCGCTGGGTGGTGCACGGGCACACGATCGTCGACGTCCCGACGCTCGACGGGCGCCGTCTCGACATCGACACCGGCGCCTTCCAGACGGGGCGGCTGACCGCGCTCAGGATCGTCGGCAAATACGGCCGGCTGCTGTCGTCACGGGATTAGGCGGTTCGGCATTTGGGCTGAACCGCCAGATCCTGTCTCCGCCTCAAGCAGCCTGCTTGGCGCGCGCTTCCGACTTTTCCAGATAGTAGCTCGAGTAGCGATCGAAGAACCGTTCCGAGCCGCCGAGCGAGCCGTATTTGGCGAGCTTCTTCAAATCGACCTTGTTGAGCACCGCCCCAATCACCTTGTGGGCGATATAGGGCTCCGATTCCAGCATCGAGCGCACCATGTTGCGCGGCGTGCGGCCCCATTCGGTGACCAGCACGAAGCCGTCGACCAGCGGCGCGAAGGCCTTGGCGTCGACCACGGGGCCGAGCGGCGGCAGGTCGACGATGATGTACTCGAACGTCTCCTTGGCGTTCTCGATGAAGCGCCGCATGCCGGCGGAACCCAGCAGCTCGCTGGTATGCGAGAACTGGCCACGCAGCACGGCTGGGATGATCGCGAGCTTGGTCTGGCGGTCGACCTTGCCGACCGATTGCCAGGTCTGGCCATTGACCACCGCTTCCATCAGGCCCTGCTCGGCCTCCATGCCAAGGCTGCGGCTCAAGCCAGGATTGCGCAGGTCGCCGTCGACGAGCAAGGTCTTGGCGCCGTTTGCGGCAAGCAGGCCGGCGAGGTTCGCGGCCACCGTCGATTTGCCTTCGCCCGGCAGCACCGAAATGACGCCGATGACCCGGCTGCCGCGGTCCTCCATCACGACGTCGAAGGCGATCTTGGCGTTGCGCAGCGTCTCGGCGAACATCGAAGCCGGGGCATCGATGCTGACGCGCATGCGCGCGCGCCTCTCGGCCGAGGAGAGGCTGGCCACCTTGCCGTCGGTCGGCAGGTCGTCGGCCTTGGAATCCTTGGCCCTGCCGCCGCCGATCGTCGGCAGATAGCCGAGGAATTTCAGGCCGGCGCGATCACGAATATCCTCGCCCGTCCTGAAGAAGCGCTCGTTGAACTCGTTGAGGCCGCCGAAGCCGGCGCCGAGCATCAGGCCGAGCACCAGCGACAGCGCCAGCACACGCATGGTGCGAGGGCCCGAGGCCGCCAGCGGCATCGTCGCGTCGGAAATGATGCGAACCTTGCCGACCGGGAAGGACTGCTGCTGCGAGGCTTCCTCATAGCGGCTGAGGAAGGTCTGGTAGAGCGTGGTCAGCGCCTGCGCCTGCTGCTCGAGCTCCTTCAGTTTCACCTGCGACTGGTTGTCTATCGAGCTCTTGCCGGCGGCTGTGGAAATCTTGTCGCGCAACGCCTGTTCGCGAGTCTGCGCCACTTCGAAGTCGTTGCGGTAGCTTTCGGTGATCTGCTTCAGCTGCCCGAAGATCTGCGCCGAGACATCGGCCTTCTCCTTGGCCAGCGCGACCGCCTGCGGGTGATCCTTGCCGAAATTGTTCTCGACGTCCTGCAGGCGCTTGGCAATGGCCAGATAGCGGGTCTTGAGCCCGATGATGACCGAGCTGCTCGGCTGGTCAGCCGCTATGGCCGAATCGTTGAAGGCGGTTTCCGAGCCGCTGTCGACGATCGCCTTGTACTGCTGGTAGCGCGCGCTGGCGCGAGCCGTATCGGCCTGCGCGACGATGAGCTGGGCGTTAAGGTCGGCGAGTTGCTTATCGCTCAGCAATTGGCCGTCGCTGTTGGCGGAAAGGCCGTGCTCGGCCCTGAACTTCTCGACCGCCAGCGAAGCGGCCTGCGAGCTTTCGCGCAACTCGGTCAGTCGGCCCTGCAGCCATACGGCCGCGCGCTCGGTGGCGTCGAAGCTGGCGTTGAGCTGGTCGGCGAGATAGGCATCCGCATAGGCCTTGGTGATGGCGGTGGCGAGTGCCGGGTTTGTCGCCTGGTAGCCGATGCTGATGACATTGGAGCGGCTGACGCGATCGGCCAACAATCCAGTCTGCAGCATAAGAACCGCGTAGTCGTGAGTCGCGGTCTTGATCATGGCTTCGCGCGTAGCGGCATCGACATTCTGGATGCCGGGGATTTGATCGGCGGCATTGCCGCGGAAATAGGCGACGATGCCGCGCAGGAACCCGATGCCCTTGGCCAGAGCCGATTGAGGCGGGCTCATGAAGTCCTGGTTCTGGTCGAGCTTCAACTTGTCGACCACCTCCGACGCCAGCCGCGCCGAGTTGAGGATCTCGATCTGGCTGAGGATCGTCGCATCGGTCTGCTGCGTGGCGCTGGCAGCCGAGATGTCGTCCATCACCTTGTTCACGCCCTCGTCGATGAGGACGCTCGCCACGGACATATATTGCTTGGGCGTGGTCTGCAGATAGATCACGCCCAGGAACAGGCCGATGGCGGCGCAGACCGCCACCACCTTGGCCTGACGAGCGGCCATGCCAAGCAGACGCTCGACGTCGATGAAGTCTTCACCCTTTTCCTGGTCGGCACTGGGCAACGGCACCCTCTTGTCGATAGGGAAGTTGGCATAGTTCATGTTCGGTCCAATTCCAGGTTGCAGGCGCTATCGGCCTTGGTAGATCGGCGTCGTGACCAGAAAAGACCGCGCAACGTTGTTGCCAGGATGCGCCGGGCCTGAAGGCCCGGGCGCCTGAGTGGCTGTCGCGCCATCGCGAAACCGCATATGCACCCGAAAGATGGGCATTATGCGGCTACTTCCCGGCGCTCATGCGACCGGACGAATTGCTGCAGCATTTCGAGGACAGGGCCTTTCATGTCGTCGCGAGCCAAAGCAAAGGCGATGGTGGCCTCGATGAAGCCTTCCTTGGAGCCGCAGTCGAACATGCGGCCGTCGAAAGGCTGGGCGTAGAAGGGCTGGCTCTGGGCGAGGCGCACCATGGCGTCGGTCAGCTGGATCTCGTTGCCGGCGCCGCGCTGCTGATTGCCGAGCAGCGCGAAGATTTCCGGCTGCAGCACATAGCGGCCATTGATGTAGAAATTCGACGGCGCCTTGGCGGGCGCGGGCTTTTCAACCATCTCCGTGACCTGGAAGCCGGAGCCGACCTCGTCGCCACGGCCGACAATGCCATATTTGCTCGTTTCGGCGGGATCGCAGCGCTCGACGGCGATCACATTGCCGCCGGTCCTTTGATAAAGATCGACGGTCTCGGCAAGGCAGCCGCGCGCGCCGAAGGACACCATGTCGGGAAGCAGCAGCGCGAAGGGCTCGTTGCCGATCACGTCGCGCGCGCACCAGACAGCATGGCCGAGGCCCTGCGGCGACTGCTGGCGGATGAAGGAGGTGGCGCCGGCGACCGGCAGCAGGCTTTCCAGCGATTCGAGCTGCGCCTTCTTGCCGGTCTGCTCCAGCGTGCCGATCAGTTCAGGATGCAGGTCGAAATAGTCCTCGATAACCGCCTTGTTGCGACCGGTGACGAAGACGATGTGCTCGATGCCGGCCTCGAACGCCTCGTCGACGGCATATTGCACGACGGGCTTGTCGACGACGGGAAGCATCTCCTTCGGCATGGACTTGGTCGCCGGCAGGAACCGTGTTCCGAGCCCCGCCACCGGGATGACTGCCTTCCTGACTTTCTGCATCTGGTCTTCCTTCTGAGAGAAAAAGATTTCTACCTATCGCCGGCTATCAAATCGCCCGCATGCTTCATCTCCCCGCCCCCACGGCGAACCTGCGCCGCAACCCTTCTCAGCCGGACCGCGATCGGCATGCTCAAATGCCCGATCGCGGCCGGATCCCTGAGCGCCGCGCCGATCGCCTTGAGCGGCGCGCGCGCCTTGATGTGCTGGACCAGGGACAGGAACGACGCCGCCTTGCGCAGGCTGCGGCCGCGCCGGGCGAAGGCCGCCTTCGCGGTGCTGTCCATGGGATATGCCGCAGCGAAGGCGGCGTCGGCCAGCGTCATTGCCTCGACGTGGTGCAATTCGAGCACGCGCGAGATCGAGCCGGTGCGGATATGGTAGACATAACCGACGGTCGGCTCGACAGCGCAACGGCCACCGCTGGCCAGCGCGCTGGCAAGCAGAATGTAGTCCTCGCCGATGCGCAGCTTCTCGTCGTAGCGCAGCCTGTTCTCATCGAGGAACCGCCGCAGGAAGACCGGCTTGAGATAGCCGAGATTGAAGCGTGATTCGAAGACCAGATTGCCCTCGATGTAGTCGGCCAGCGAGATTTCGCTTAAGCCCTCCAGATAGCCTGCCGGGAACATGGTGTCGTCGGGCGTGCCGTCCTCGCGCACGACCTGTACATTGTCGACGGCGATATGGGCGCCGGCCGCTTCCGCCCGCGCGATCATCGCCGCCATACGGCCAGGAAGGACTGCATCGTCGGAATCGAGCACCGCCACCCAGCGGCCGCGCGCGAAATCGAGACCAGCGTTCCTGGCGCCGCCTGGGCCGCGATTCTCGGGCAGCGCCACCACCTTGACGATGTCTTCGGGGTAGGCGCGCGCCACATCCAGCGTGCCGTCGCGCGACTGGTCGTCGACGACGATGACCTCGACGGTCACGCCGAGTTGCGCGATCGCGCCGGCGATGGCGCGGTCGAGGGTGGCCTCCGCATTGTAGGCGGCGATGACGAAGCTGACGTCAGGCTGCACGCTTGTTCCCTTGTTCTGGCGAAGTGAGGCCGTACTGGCGGATTTCACGGACGCCGACCAAACCGGAGACGACACCAACGTGCATAATGCCGCGCAGCACGCTGCGGTTCCGTCGCACCGGGCTGATCGCGGTCAAAACAGCCATGCCGAAGCAGTAGGCGGCCTTGGCCGAAGCCAGTCCGACCTGGCCGGCGCGGCGGATGCCGCCGGCGCCGTGCCCGATCAAATGGCCGTGGGTCTGGCCGAAGCGGAAGCGGCGGCGGCGCAGCCAGTCGAACGCGGCCCTGGCGCGCGGCACGACCTCGTCGACGAAGGCTTGGGGCGCAAAGGCGATGCGGCCGCCGGCTTTGACCATGGCATCGAAGAACTCAGTATCCTCGCCGCCGGTCTGGCCGCGCGCCAGGCTGAAGCGCCGGCCGCGCAAGCTCGCGTCGGTCGTTCTGAGCAGGACGTTGCATGTGTAACCGGTGCGGATCTCGCCGCGAACCCAGACCGGCAAGGTCGAGTGAAAGTCGCCCTTTTGCATCCACTCCGGCGCGTCCTGGCGATAATGCGCCCGCACCGGCCCAAGCACCGCCGCAGCGCCGGTGGCATCGGCCGTTGCCATCAACTCGACCAGCCAGCCGGGCGATGCCGTCTCGTCATCGTCGATGAAGGCGGCGAAGTCCGACACGCTGGCGTCGAGGCAGGCGTTGCGGGCAATCGAGATATTGCGCGCCGGCGCGTGGCGATAGCGGATCGGCAGCTTCAATTCCTCGGCCAGCGCCTTCACCAGCTTTTGGGCGCTTGGTTCGTCGTCATTATCGGCAACAACGATGCCGATCTCCAAACCTTCAGGCTTCTCCAGAGCGGCGACGGAGCGCAGCGTGTCGGCCAGTTCAGGCCGGCGGAAAGTGCAGATGCAGATGTCGATCGAGCGGCCGGCCATCACGCCACCTTGCGCTGCGAGCGCGGCGTCAAAAGCTGCTGCCAGAAGCCGACGGACCAGCCGAAATGCATGACCATGGCCGAGACACCGGCCAGAGCGATGCTGGCGTTGCGCTGGCGCACCGCCGCCGCCAGGCCGTAGCCGAGGCACACCGCCGCCCACAAAAGGAACGGCACCGCCGCAACCCAGTGGACGAAGGAGAACAGGGCCAACAACACCAAGGGCGCCACCAGCAGCGGGATCATCTGCCGGACCTTCGGCACCATGCGGTGCTTGAGCACATTCCTGGCGCGGCCGCGGCCGTAGCCGAGGTACTGGAAATAGAGGCTCTTCAGCGTCGAGCGCGGATAGTAGACCATCTGCGTCCTGCCGCTCATCCAGATGCGGTAGCCGGCCTTGCGAAGGCGGTAGTCGAGCTCGGCGTCCTCGTTGTGGCTGAAGCTCTCGTCATAGCCGCCGACATGCCTGAAGGCGGCGATGCGCATCAGCGCGTGATGTCCGTGGTCGACCCATTCGCCCTCGGACATATGCCGGTGCTTCGAGCCGCCGGTGCCAAGCTTGGAATTCTGCGCCGCCGCGACCGCCTTCTGCACGGCCCCGGTGCCGGCGGTCAGCATCGAAACGACGACCGAATCGGCGCCGGTGGCCAAAGCTTCCTCGACCAGCCGGTCGCAGTAGTCGTCCGGATAGCCGCCATGCGCGTCGATGCGGATGAGATAGTCGGCGCCTTCGCCGAGGGTCGCCACCGCCAGATTGATGGCAGCGCTTTGCAGGCGCTTCGGATTGGCGAGCAGGATGACCCGGGGATCCTTCGCCACGATCTTTTCGACGATGGCCTGCGTGCCGTCGCTGCTGCCGCCGTCCGCGACGACGATACGGCCGCCGAGCCGTGCCGCCGCAGGCCGCAACTGGTCGAGCAGGCCGCCTATATGGGCCGCCTCGTTGAGGCAGGGAATGACAATCAGGATCGATGGATTTGCCTGCGTCATCGGTCTTTGCGCGTCCTTTGCCATCATGCCGCCGCCGCAAAAGTGGAAGGCATGACGGTGAGGCCGCGCAGCTTTTCGACGAATGCCGCGCAGTCGCTGCGGTCGTAGCTCCAGGTCCGTGGATTGCGAGCCAACACGCGCGACTTCAGGGCGCGGTATCTGTCCTGATCCATTCGGCCGAGCATCGCCTCGAGACCTTCGGGCGTCGCCTCGGACAGAAGCACACCTATGTCCTGCCCTTTGAGGAACCTGCCGGTCTCGGTACCGGCCATCGAGATCGGCACGGCGCCGAAGCGGCAGCCCTCGTAGAGACGGTTGGGAAGCAGCCATTCGGAATTCTGGCCGGCTTCGAAGAAATCGATCGCCCAGGAGAAGTGCACCTCCCCGTAGATTGCTGCCATGTCCTCGGGATTGCGGTAAGGGCCACCGAAGGAAAGCCAGGGCTCGGCCCCGACGAAACCATGAAAATCCGGAAATTCGGACAGCGCCGGACGGCCTCTGAGCACGACCTCGAAACGCCCCGCCTGCCGGCGGGTGAAGTCGGCCAGCAGCTCCAGAGAGCGGCGGCAGCGCAGCGCGCCGAACCAGCCGATCCGCCATGGCGGCATCGCCGGGCCGTCGTCCTCGAAATAATGCGCGGCGACATCGGAGGCCGCCTCGAAGTATTTGTTCTCGATCAGCTCGACAGGCGCGCCGATCTGCCTGAAGGGCTCGAAATAATTGGCGATGAAGGCCGGCGAGCTGGTCACCAGAAGCTTCACGTCGCGGGCGAGATGACGCTCGGCGCCGCGCAGTGTCCGGCCGACAAAATCGTCGCGCAGCACCAGGCGATGGATATCGAGGCATTCATAGACGATCGGCACGTTCGCACCGAGAGCGGCATTGGCGCGGCGGGCAAGCGCCAGCATTTCGAGATTGCGCGCGATGATGAGATCGGGCCTGGGCATGGCGCCCAGCTTCGCGCCGATCGACATGGCTGCCTTGGCGACCGCCCCGAGGCGCTGCGCGAATCGGCCGTCGCGTGTCGCGCCGAGGTCGACAGGCCTGATACCCTCGATCTCGACGACCGGACTGGTGGTGCGGCGGAAACCCGCCAGGCTGACCCTGGCGCCGCCTGCCTTGAGCATCTGGACCCTCCGGCGCACTGCCGGATCGGATACGTCATGCACAAGGTACAAGACATGCAGCATGAAACTCGACCGATGTTCGGCCCACCCATCGGGGATGCTAGTACAGCTTTTGCTGCATCGCAACAATTTTGGTGCGGCGTAGCAGACGCCCACACGTTTTTTGTTGCACTGCAAAAATCATACGCTACTCTCAACGCTGCCTGGCGTCGATCGAGTTCGACGTTGGTTACCAGCGTGGTACGGCACGCCAGGATCGCGACGGATCGCGTGGCAGCACTTCGGCAAAACATGCCGTTTTAACCGCCGCTGGCCTGGCCACGGACGCGAAACGAGGTTTCCCCATGAAAGTCGTGATCGAAAACACGGTGTGTCTGAACACTGGCGATGCCGCGATCCTTTTGGCTATCCGCCATATTCTCAGATCGGTCGTCGCCGGCGATGTGCGGTTCCTGGTTTTCGACAGTCAGCCTGACGTCGCGGCCAGGCTTTACCCGAAGAAAGATTATCCGGATCTCGAATTTCATAAGCTGCTGTCGGAATCGCTGTTCAAGGATCGGCCGGGCGGCGGGATAAAGGGCCGGCTCAAGTCGATCTACAACCGGGCAGTCTGGCGCGCGTTGCGGCGCTTCGCGCAAAACGGCGCCGCCAACAGCGTTTTCTTCAGCGAGAGCGACCGTCGCGGCCTTGCAGCCTATGCGAGCGCCGACCTGGTGGTGACGACAGGCGGAACCTATCTCGTCGAGAATTACGATCTCGAAAAGCGGCTCAATCAATTCCGCATCGACGCGATCCTGGGCAAGGACCCGATCTTCTTCACGCAATCGCTCGGCCCGTTCAAGAAAAGCTACAATCGCCAGGAGCTCGGTCCGATCTTCGATCGCGCCCCGCTCATCTTGCTGCGCGACGAGCGATCCAGAAATCACATACTGGATCTGGTGAAGGACCCGGGCAAATGCCATGTGGTCGCCGATGCCGTGTTTGCCCTGGCCGATACCGACAGGATCAAAAAGCATCTCGGCAGCGCGCCGGCGCCGACGGGCCGCGTCGCTATTTCCGTCCGTCACTGGAGCTTCGTCAGCGACGGTGAGGACGGCATGCGCCGCTATCTCGATTCGATCCGCGAGATCGCCACAATTCTTGTCAGGGACCATGCCAAGGAGGTGACCTTCGTTTCAACCTGCCAGGGCGTGCCGGAATATGCCCATGACGACGCCAAAACCGCGCGGGCGATCGTGGCCGAACTCGACCCGGAAATCGCCGAACACGTCAATGTCGACGCCACATTTCATACGCCCGACCAACTGATGGCGCTGGTGAAGGATTGCGACTTCGTCGTCGCGACGCGCATGCATATGATGATCATGTCGCTTTGCGTCGGCACGCCGGTGCTGCCGATCGCCTACGAATTCAAAACCAAAGAAGTCGCCAAGCATATCGGCGTCGCCGAGCTTCTGCTCGATATCGATACCGTGACGCCCCCGGAAGCGGCCGAAAAACTCGGCAGATTCATCGGCGGCCTTGACGACTATCGCCGGGCAAGCCTCGAGGCCGTGCTGGAGGAGCATGAATCGGCAATGTCGGCAACCGGGCCGTTGTCGTCCTTGATAGGCGGGCGCTCACCCAATGTTGCTGGCGACGTTGGCAAGAGTGGCGAGCAACGCCCTGCGCGACTGCGGAACAGCAAGCATAATGGCCAGGGCGAACCCGTAATTTAGGGCGATCGCCACAAGGATCGTGAGCAGATCCGACTGGCTGGTCAGCAACGCCGGCAGCGAAAGATACGAGAGCCAGGCGAGCAGGGACGAGACGATGAAAAGCCCCTGTATGCCCAGGAAATCGCCGGCGGTCACCGGGCCGACGCGATGGATCAGGGCGGCAAGCACCGGGACGCGGAGCGCATAGCCGCTGATGGCATAGGCAGCCGCGACGCCGATGGCGCCCCAGTGCAGGCCGACGATGAAGGAGGCGACGGTCGTCAGCGACGAATAGATGCCCCAATGGAACATCGTCTTGGTCTTGCCCTGGCAGATGAATATCCACCCGGTGGTGCTCGATACGGACTGCATCAGGCCGGCGATGCCCAGCCAGGCGAAAATCGGCGCCACAGCCATCCAACGCTCGCCGAAGAGAAGCCTGACCACCTGCTCCGAAGTCAGTGTCAGCGTCGCAATACCGGGCATGGTGATGACGGCCAGCAGCCAGTTTGTCCGGACATAGATGTCTCGAAAGCGCTGCTTGTCCTCATGGATGCGGCTGAGCAGCGGCACCATGATGCGCGTCAGCGGCTGGTTGATGTTCTGCAGCGGAAAGAGCAGCAGCTTGTAGGCGCGGTCATAATAGCCCAGCTCGACCGCGCCGGAATATTTTCCGATGAGAATGTTGTCGAGGTTGCGAGAGAGAAAGTTGACAAGGTTGAAGCCCGTGAGATTCGCGCCGAACCTGAATATGTCGCCGTCGATCTTCAGATTCGGCCAGGATGGCGTCCAGCGCGTCACCAACCAGCCGGCAGCCAGCGCCACGACGGCTGAAACAGCCGGACCCAAAACCAGCGACCAATAGCCAAGCCCCCAATAGGCCGCGGTTGCGGTGGCGAGCAGCCCGACGGCCGCGGTGATTGTGTCGTTGAGCGCAAGCTGGCCGAATTGCAGATGGCGATTCATCAAGGCAAGCGGCACAGCGGCCAGACTGCCGAAAAGCAGCGGCACGGCGGAAGCAAGTGTTATTCCCCACATTCGCTGGTCGCCGTAGAAGGCGACAATGGCGGGGGCCAGGCAAGCCACGACCGCGCCGGCGCAAAGGCCGACAACCGCGCTCAGCCAGAAAACCTGGTTGAGCTGCCGTTGATCGATCTCCTTGCGCTGGATGACCGCCTGCTGGAGGCCGAGATCCTGGAGCAGGCCGACGAAGGCCACGATCGGTCCCACGGAAGCCACCAGGCCGAAATCCTCGGGAACAAGCAGCCGGGCAAGGATGACGACCGAAAGGAACTGGATCGCTATCTTGAAGCCTTGCGCGCCGGCCGTGACCAGACCGCCGCGCAGGGCAACGCGACCGAATTGAGGAGGCGGCGGATTGGCATTCATGTGACGGATCCGGTCTCCCCCAGCCGCGCGACGATCTGCGCGAAGCGTTCATTCAAGATATCGGCATTGAAATCCGCCTCGACCTTCCTGCGGGCGGCAAGCGCTATCGGCTCGCACAGGCCCGGGTTCTCGGCGATCCAGGCGAGCTTGCCGGCAAGCGCGGCGACGTCGCGTTCGGGCACAAGGAAGCCAGTTTTGTGATCCTCGATCAGCTCGGGAATCCCCGAATGATAGGTGCTCACGGCGATCAGGCCGCCGGCCATCGCCTCCATGAGCGCAACCGGGATTCCTTCCAGATCGCCGTCCCGCCCGGCGACGCTCGGCAGAAGAAAGACATCGGCGTCACGCAGGCGCTGCTTGACCTCGCCGTGCGGGCGCGGTCCAAGGAAAGTCACCCTGTCGGCAATACCGAGGTCAACGGCGGTACGCTTCAACGGCTCCAACAATTCTCCGCCGCCGATCACCGAATAGATCCAGTCGCGGTGCGGCAGGCCGGCGAGCGCGCGAAGCGCATATTCGGTCCCCTTCTTCTCGGTCAGCCGGCACACCGAGATGAAAGACAGCGTACGTCCCTGCCAGGAGCGCCAGCGATATTCGATCTCGCCAGGGCGAATGCCCATGTGGTGGACCGCGACCTGCGCCGGCTCGGCACCGGCATCGATTAGGGCCTGGCGGAAGAATGCGTTCACCGGCAGCTGGAGAGCCCCTTTCTCGAAAACGGGCCTGTAGTAGCCGAGTGTGTTGTCGTGCATCGGCCTGCCGACATCGGTGCCGTGGAATATGGTCACCAAAGGCGCGGAAATCCTGCGCCGCTTCATGGCGCGGGCGACGCGCAGGCCGTTATGGCCAAAATGCGCCACGATCACATCGGCGTTCCGCAGCTTGTGCGCGTTGGCCAGGTCGATAGCGGTCGAGAGCTTGTCCCAAAACCTGCCCGACAATTTCATCAGCAGCGAACGGTAGCCGCCGAGGCCGCCCCACCAGGAAACGACCGGCCCAGGCAATGACCGCCAACGTGCATCGTCGACATTGCTGTCCTTGCCGAAGGCCATCTCGTTGCACACAACACCGACTTCCATCCCTCTTTCAAGGCACCCGGCAATCTGATCGAGCACGAATGTCTCGGACAGAGTGGGGAATTTATCGACGACGAAACAAATCCTCATCGGCAGGATGTTCTCGCCCGGATCAGGCTGGAAACGTCGGCAAGGCCTGACACATGCGGCATGAACTTTGACTCCTGTCGACGCAAACTAATGTAGGAATTGCTGCATCGCAATATTTTAGGTGCACCGCAGCAAATCTGCTCCGACCCAACTCAGCAAGCTAGGCAGCGCGGCGAACGCCCTGCCGGGCCGCTCTTTCGAGCAACTGGAGAAACACCACCAATTGCCGCGCCGGATCGAGCTCCGGACGCTTGGAGAAGGCGAGCGCCGCGGCCGAAAGCCGGTCGTATTCCTGGCGGTCGTTCCACAGGCGCCTCAGCGCCGCGGCCCATTCCTCGACCGGGGCATCATAGTCGAGCACCACGCCGCCGGGACCGATGGCTTCGGGCAGGCCGCCACGCCGCGATCCGACGACCGGGATGCCGCTGCAATGCGCCTCGGACGCGACGCGGCCCCAGGCTTCTTCCCATTTGCTTGGCGCAAGCAGGATCCTGGTGCGGCCATAGACCGTCTTCATGTCGTTGGTGCGGTTCTCGAGCGTGACATTCGAGAGCGGCGCGATGGTCTTCTCTATTCGTGCGCGATGGTCGTCTTCGAGCTTCCAGCTTTCCACGAACAGGAACGGGATCTCCGGGCAGGCCGCCGCAATCTTCACCGCAAGATCGAAACCCTTCTCCTCATAGGGGTTGATCATGGTGACGAATTCGCCGGTCGTGTGGGTGCAGTAGAGGGCGTCGTTGATGGTCGGCGGCAGCACGATGGAATCGATGCCGAACTTTTCCTTGTAGGTGTGCGCCGTGAACTCCGAATTGGCGATGTAGAGCGCCGAATTGAGGTCGCGCGGATCGCCGGCGAGCTCATGGAATTCGACATTGTGAAGATAGACGACCAGCGGCACCCCTTCGGCGAGAAGCGCCTTTCCGAGCAGGACGGATTTGTGGCACTGCACGACGGCGACGTCTGGCCTGGTTTTCCCGACGGCGAAGCCGGCAGCCTCCCAGGGGAACCAGGCGCGCATCACCGGATAGCCGGGAAAATTGTCGACCACCGCGGGCTGCCGCAGCAGCTTCATCTTGGCGCGCGCCTTGAAGCCGAACATGCCATCGCCGAACAGCGAGGCAAGCACCGATGCCTGGTGGCCGTGCTCGATTAGTTGTTCGACCAGATGGTGGGTGTTGGACTGCACGCCGCCGGTGAACTCGGGAATATATCCGTTGCCGCTTGCAAAAAGCACTTTCATCGTTCGGCTCCTAATCCGGCCCGGCGGGCTTGCATGCGCAACCCATGGCTCGTCAGCTTGCGCTGCGCGCCAATGGAAGCTTCGACGTCATTGCCTGGCACAAGCGGCTGACCGAGGCCGAGAGCGACAACGTCGAATACTCCCGCAACAGCTTCGACGCCGGGATCACCTTTCCCGCCTTCAGGTCCCGCGCCAGATAGTGGGGGAACGAATGCATGTATTCCCTGACGATGTCGGCCTTCAGCGGTCCCGATTTCCATGCCTTCACCGCCGAGACGAATTCGTCGGCCGGGGCCGATGACAACCCCGTATCGTAGGCTTCGAACGTGCGCCGCACGATGGCGCGTTCCTTGTCGCTGAGCGACGTCTTTCCGGCCCGTTCGGCAAGCTGGGCGTAGCGGCGGATGTCTTCGGCCGCGTAATGCCACAACCCCTTCCTGGCCATGATGCTCGAACGCTGCAGCAGTGCCTGCATCTCGAGATCGGCCGTCTTCGGCAAGGCCTGTTCCGAGCGGTCGAGATACTCATGCAGATCGACCGACTTGTAGATCTCTTCCATGATCGCGCGGTCGTACGAGCCCCATGCCTTAATCCTGTTGGCATAGGAAATGACGACCTTGGTGCTGCCGCGGACCATGTCGTGCTGGCGCTGGAAGAACATGAGGCCGTCGACCCTGATGCCCTTGAACCGACGCGCGAGCCTAAGCATCATTTCATAGTCCTGCGACCGGACCAGCGTTTCGTTGAAGCCTCCTACCTTCTCGTAGCATTCGCGGCGCACCAGGAGACCCGGCTGATGGACGTGGCAATATTCGAGATGGGACGGGAAGAAATTGTCCTGGCTGACATGGCCGAATGCGACGATTTCGTAGTTCTGCTCTTCGATCTCAGCCGACTGCTGGAAACGCGCATATTCGCCGAAAGCGAAATCGGCTTCCGGCTCCCGCTCGAAGGCGGCGAGAAACCGTTCCAGCGCCGTCGGATGCGCGACATCGTCGTCGTCGAATATCCAGACGAAATCGCCCGTGCAGTGCTTCAGGGCGAAGTTCAGCGCGGTCGACTTCCCGCCATTATCCTTGCGGTAATATTCCACCGGCGGCGGGAAGGAGCTCGCCACCGTGCCCGTGCCGTCCGTCGAGCCGTCGTCGACGATCAGGATCTGGTCCGGGGCCACGGTCTGCCGGAGCAGGCTGTCGATGGCTTCGGGCAGGAATTTTTCGCGATTGAAGGTGGGGACGATGACGGTGACCGTCGGTTTCTCCCGGGCAGCCATTGGTGACCTCATATTGTTGCCGATGCGCCGTTGGCCGGCGTAATTCCGCAGCCATGGCGACGGCCATTGTCCTTGAGGCAAACAGCCGTCATGCCGCCATCCTGCCGATCGAGAAATATTCGATGCCGTAGCGCGCGATCACCTTGGGATCGTAGAGGTTGCGGCCGTCGAAAATGACCGGCGTCGTCAGCGCATCCTTGAGCGCGTCGAATGACGGCGCGCGGAAGCTCTTCCACTCGGTGCAGATCAAAAGCGCGTCGGCGCCGCGCAGCGCCGCCTCCTTGGTGCCGCAGAGCAGCAGATCGTCGCGCAGGCCGTAGATGGCCTGGCACTCCTGCATCGCCTCGGGATCATAGGCCTGCACCCTGGCGCCGGCCGCCCACAGCGCTTCCATCAGCGTGCGCGACGGCGCCTCGCGCATGTCGTCGGTGTTGGGCTTGAAGGCGAGCCCCCAGACGGCGAACGTCTTGCCCCTGAGCGCGCCCTTGAAATAGTGGTTGACCTTGTCGAACAGCACCGACTTTTGCGCATTGTTGCGCTCCTCGACGGCGCGCAGCAGCTTGGCGTCGAACTTGACGCCCTCGGCGGTTTTGATCAGCGCGCGCACGTCCTTCGGGAAGCACGAGCCGCCATAGCCGAGGCCGGGATAGATGAAGTGGTAGCCGATGCGCGGGTCCGAGCCGATGCCCTTGCGCACCTCCTCGATGTCGGCCCCCAGCTGTTCGGCGAGGTTGGCCATCTCGTTCATGAAGCTGATCTTGGTCGCCAGCATGCAGTTGGCGGCGTATTTGGTGAATTCGGCGCTGCGCACGTCCATCACGATCATCTTCTCGTGGTTGCGGTTGAACGGCGCATAGAGCTCGCGCATCACCATCTCGGTGTCCTCGCTGGACGTGCCGACGATGATGCGGTCCGGCTTCATGCAGTCGGCGACCGCCGAGCCCTCCTTGAGGAATTCGGGATTCGAGGCGACGTCGAAGGCGAGGTCCTCGCGGCCGCGTTTCTTCAGCGTTTCGGCGATCCTGGCCTTCACCTTTTCGCAAGTGCCGACCGGGACGGTCGACTTGCCGACGACAATCTTGGCGCTGTCCATCTCGCGGCCGATGGTCTCGGAGACGGCCAGCACATATTTCAGATCGGCCGAGCCATCCTCGCCGGGCGGCGTGCCGACCGCGATCATCTGGATCTGCCCATGCCTGACCGCCGCTGCCGCATCCGTGGTGAAGCGGATGCGGCCGGCCGCGTGGTTTTCCTTGACGAGGCTTTCGAGGCCCGGTTCGAAAATCGGGATCAGGCCCTGGTTCAGGCGCTCCACCTTCTTCTCGTCGACGTCGACGCACACCACCTCGTGGCCGACCTCGGCCAGCACAGCGGCCTGGACGAGACCGACATAGCCAATCCCAAACACCGTCAAATTCATTTGGTTCTATTCCTGTCAAAGGCCGGGCCACAAAAGCGGCCCGGCCGGTTTAGATGTCCCCAGGCCCCAATGGCCTAGTTGCTGTTACTTATGCTGCATGCCAGCGATTCCGGAAACTGGCATGGCTGCCCCAAAGCGGTGAAAGCGACGCGCTTGACCTGCATGGTGACCTTGCTGCCGGGGTCGACGAAGGCGCCCATCCAATTGGTCAGCTTGTCGCTGCCCCAGAGGCTGAAGAAGATTTTCTGCGAGTGGGTAGGCAGCTCGTCCGGGTTGGTGACCTCATGGACGAGCTTGCCGTTGACGTACCAACGCAGCCTGTCCTTCTCCCAGACGAAGCCGTAATCGTTGAAGCCCTTGTCGGCGCCGCCCTCGACATCGACCAGCTTGCCGTTCTTCGGCTTGCCCTGGATGTAGCTGTTGACCTGCACTTTCGACGGATCCTTGGTGAGGACCTCGAAATCGATCTCGTCCCAGGGCTGTTTGTCCTGCGGGCCGATATAGGAGAAGAAGGCGGCGTTGAGGCCGGAGCCGGTGCCGGTCTTCATCCGCGCCTCGTAGACGCCGTAGCCGTAGCGCTGCTTGGTCTGGATTTCGGCGCAGGCGAATTCGCGGTCCTTCAGCTTGCGCTTTTCGAAGCTCAGCGACAGCACGCCATCGGAAAGCCGCACGAGATCCTTCGACCAGGTGCAGTTCTGATGGGCGCCATTGGTCCAGCCGTCCGAGACGAACCAGCGGGACTGATTGAAATTCGAGAAATTGTCGACGAAGGACGGCGCGCTTTTCAGCTCTGGTTGGGTCGCTTGCGCATGCGCGGAATGCAGGCCTGCCGCAATGGCCACTGTAACTGCAAACAGGGCGCCGACCGCGCCGAGTCGTAGGCTGGTTAATCCGCCCCTTAGCGCCTGCGGCATCGCGCGAGCCGCCACGGTGGAGGTATTGTCCAGATCTGCGTTCATAACAAACTCACCTTGTGTTGTCCGCCCAACCCAAGTCATCCTCGGTTCGCATGAGCGAGCCGCTTCTGATCCTCTGCCCTTTGAACTCCTCTAATGTCTCGTACCCATGACGGCGCTTAAGAGCGCCGTCAGCCTCTTGCCGCGGACTGCGAAGCAGACCGATCGGCGCCATCCTCGACTATCGCGTCGAGCGAGCGGCGCAGTTCCTTCATCAGGCCTTTCTGGCGAGCGAGCTCCGCAATGCGCCGCTCGCAGTTCAGGATCGAGTTGGTCATCACTCTGACATCCGATCCCTTGCTGCCTGATGCCGAACCATTCTCCATCGCCTCGACCAGGAAGGCCGCGTTAGCCGCCGTCGACCTGTAGCGATTCTCCAGACCCGTTTTCTCCGTCTCGATCTCGGCCGCGATCTGATCGAACAGCTTCGCCAGCCGGTCGAAACGCTGGAAATCGGTCTGCCGGTCGCGAGCCGGATCCCGGGATCTGAAGCCAAATATCGAAGCCATCTTGCCGGCCTTTCGAAATTGCTGCATTGCAGCATAGACTGCCACCCCCGCGGCGACTAGGCAACATCATAGTTTTGCGATTGCGGATTTTTTGAGGGCCGGCGGCTTCAGGGACGATACGGAATCACTCAGCGGCGCTGCTTGCCGCCATCAGGAAGCGCATCGGCGGCACTTGTTGCCTTGCCGCAATGCCGGTGCGGCGGAACAGCGCGTCGAGCTTGTCGGTGGCGACGCCGCGGACGATCGGGATCAGATTCGACTGGCTGGCGAAGGCGTAAGCCGCGGCCGACACCAAGCCGCGCTCGGCTTTCACGTCGAGGAAGTTCCGCAGCCGGTATTTGTCGCGGACATGACGCTCATGGCGCCGCAATGCCGCCTTCGAGCGTTCGGGAAGGTTGTCGATCTGAAGCAATGCCAGATCGGCATCGGCAAGGCGCTTCAGATCCTGCGTCTTGTGGCGGCCGCTCAGCGAATCGGCGCGCACGATCGCGCCATAGCCGCAGGACTTGATGATCTTGAACCGCGCCCCGCTGGCGACAGCGCGCGCATAGAGCTCGTAGTCTTCGCCAAGACGCAGGTTTTCATCGTAAGTCAGCCCGTGCCGTTCGAGGAAAGCCCGGCTGATCACCGGCTTGAGGAAGCCGAGCTCGCCGCGCAGGACGCGGCGCCGCGAGATGTTGCCGTCGATGAATCGCTCGAAATCGAGGAATTCCGGATCGGCGGCGAAAGGCGGCGCGGCGACCCTGGCGAGGTCGGGCGCCGCGTCGTCGCGGATCAGCATGATGTTGTCGGCGGCGAAATCCCAGTCGGCGGCGGCGAAAAGCCGGCGAAAGCGGCCTTCGAGGAAGAAATCGTCGGCGTCGAGGATGCTGATGAAGGGCGAGATGGAGGCTTGGATGGCGACGTTGCGCGCGGAGGAAGGACCGCGATTGACGTCGAGGCGGATGACCGCAAGCCGGCCACTGCCGTCGTCGGCGGCCAAGGCCACATCGCGGGTGTTGTCGGTGGAAGCGTCGTCGACCACGACGACTTCGGCGACTTCCGTCTCGCGCAGCGCCGAGGCGATGGCGACGGGAATCGTCCGCGCCGCGTTGCGCGCGGCAATGATGACGCAAACCGCCGGGCTCGTCACAGGCGTCGTCAGGGGCATGGGTTCACCTTTCGCTTGCATGAGTGGCTGTCCCGCCCGCGATCTTGATCGTGCCGCCCGGCGCCGGCGCGACAGCGGCCGGCCGCTCGAAGATGCGCCGGCTGAGGTCGGCGGAGGCTGCCCAGCCGGCCTCTGCCAGGTAACGGACGGGCTCGTGGCCGCACAGTTCCCACAGGACATGGCGTCGCTGCGGCCAGCGCAGCGACGCGAGCCAGGGCGCGATCACCATGTGGAAGAGGTCGGCGTTGCCGATGCGCGCCAGGATGCGGGCGGCGCGATCCGACAGCAGCGTGCCGCTGGCGCCAAGCAGCACGTCGGCGGCGCGCAGCCCCAGAAGCAGCGTATCCGCAAGGCCCTGCTCGGCGGCGTGATCGAGCACCATCTGCTGCTCGGCCTCACTCAGCCGGCTGGCGCTGGCCCTGACATCGCAGACATAGCCGGCGCAAGGCTCGCGGTTGAAAAAGGCCTTGGCGACGCTGATCGACGACAAAAGCAAGGTGTCGGCCGCCGAGATGATCGGCATGACCGCGCCGGCCACCTCGACCTCGCGCTTGCGGCGCAGGAAGCCGTCTATGTCGCGCGGGCTTGGCGAACCCGGCTGCTGCAACCGATGATGGAGGTCGACCGTCGACGCTCTCGCGCCATCCTCGCGGACCATGTGCTGCTCGCCGAGGAAGCGCACCCACCAGACCGAGCGCGACTTGCCGGCAACCTCGTAGCCGATGGTCCGCAAAGCCGCGCGCGCCTCGGCGAAGCTCGCCGGCGAAACCAGTATGTCGACATCCCCGGAAGGCTTCATGAAATGGTCGCCATAGAGCCCGTGCTGCTGGAGCGGTCCCTTGAGGAAGACAAAATCGACCCGCCTGTCGCGAAGCACGCGATCGATAGCCACCGAATCGCCGATGCAGGCGGCGTTCATCGACATGGTGCGCCGCCGATAGCCGTCGAGCCAGCCAGGCAACCCGGGAGGCGTTCCGCCGGCGGCAGCACGCGCGAGCGCCTTGAGCATGAACACGGCGACCTTGTTCAGCCTTGCGATGTCGGCGACATGGGCCGCCGAGATCGTCGGCGCGGGCATATCGGCCCGGCCGTCGGGGGCGTCGACGCCGGGTGTGAAAAACAGCCTCAGACAGGCCTGCACATAGGCGACTTCATCGGCACAGCCGGCGGCACGCAGCCTTTCATAGGAGCCATCCTGCATCGCCATGCCCGATGTCGCTCTCCGCAAAATGCCGCCCGCCCGATCTATACCGCACTTGCGAAGAAAAACACCGGGAAATTTACCTAGACGGTTCAAGAGGCGGTAATGACCGCTTCAGTTGCACAACCTAAGCGTTTAAAATCGCACACACTTAATCACTTTTGAAGACAAGCCTCCGGGACGATGCTGCGTGCCGAAAAGCGACGGCTTTTTCCAGCAAGTTCTTCACCTCCGCAGGACGGATTTATCGCTCAAAAATTAATTTAAATAAATCAATTGCTTATATGATCGGCGAGAACAGGCGGTTGAATTCCCGGGCAGTTAAGGACTACGATGACAATGCTCGCGGCTTCATCACCAAGGAAGGCAGGCGCAACCGAGAATTGATAAATGCTTGGTAAATCACGCTTGACTCATGAATGTTGCCATGCAGCAATCGCATCGCAGCATGGCCATATGCTGGCGGCATTCTGCGGCCGCTTCCAGTCCTTAATTGGAGAGTAAAATGGAACAGAATGTTGAGAAGCATGAGTACGAAACCCCTAGCTTGACGGTTCATGGTTCGATCGAATCCATCACGCAGGGTGGCGCTGGCTCGACGGCGCTCGACGTGAGCTTTCCCGCACACACGCCGGTCGGTGAGCTGACTTTCTCGTAAGCTTGCAGGCACCCGGGAGTCTAAGTTGGGGCTCCGGATACTACCAACAGGCGAGCCGGGGGGCTTTTGTCCCCCGGCTTCCGGCCGAGGATCGCAGGCAACCGATCCCCGACCAGGGTCCAAGGGCGCGGCGGGCCAGCAACGAGGTTTTAGGATGCACTGGAACCCTTCGGACCATGACCGCGTGGTCGCGACAAGCGAGGCGGTGGCTTGTGAATTCGGCGCCGGACTGGCGCTGCTCCACCTCAAATCCAATGTCTATTACAGTCTGAACAGCGTCGGCGCCTTCGTCTGGGAGCAGATCCAGGAGCCGCGATCGGTCCTCGATATCCGCGGCGCTGTGCTAGCGCGCTACAATGTCGATGCCGAGCGCTGCAAGGCCGATGTCGAGGGCTTGCTGAAGGGGCTGACTGAAGCAGGGCTTGCGAGGCTCCACAGTGAGGAACTGGTCTAAAGCATGTCTCCCGAAAGTGGGGACCGGTTTCGGGATAAAGACATGCGTAAAATCAATGACCTAAGGCGCATGGAGCGAACCCGAAGGATCGCGACGCGTTTTAGGCTCCGCTGGCTGAGCGGCCGGGAGGTGCTGTTTCTGGCGCGCTGCCTGGCGATGGTGAGCGTGGTGCGGCTCGCGCTGACGCTTTCCTCCTACAACCGCGTCCGCGGCCTGATCACGCGGCTTGATGCGAGGCACGACGCCGGCATCGCCGACCTGCGGCGCGTCGCCTGGGGCGTTGCCGCCGCCGCGCGGCTGGTGCCTGGCGCCAGTTGCCTCACCCAGGCGCTGGCCGGGCAATATCTGCTTGCCCGCCAGGGCAAGGCCTCGAGGATCAGCATCGGCATCGAAAGGGAGACAGGCAGCGAGCTCAAGGCGCATGCCTGGTTGATGAGCGGCAATCACATCGTGCTTGGCGGCTCGATCAACGGATTTACCCACCTTGTCGACCATGGGTCGTGACCGATGAGCGGCGTGGCCGGCATCCTGCATATCGACAACGGCAGGCCCGCGGCGGCCAACGATATCCAGCAGATGCTTTCGCGCATGCGCCATCGTGCCCGCGACGGCAGCTCATGGCGGACGGAGGGCAGCGTCGCGCTCGGCCACGCCTGGCTCGACACGACCGGGGACGACGGGCCCGGTCCGCTGGCGTTGGCCGGCGGCAAGCTCGCCATCACCGCCGATTGCCGGCTGGACAATCGCGACGAGCTTATGGCGCGGCTGGGCCTGCGCGACCGGTCGATTGCCGACGCGATGCTCATCATGCACGCCTACCTGACATGGGGCGAGGCTTGCCCGACCTACCTGCAAGGCGACTTCGCCTTCGCGATATGGGACCGCGAGCGCCAGGCGCTGTTTTGCGCGCGCGACCATTTCGGCGTCAAACCCTTCTACTATCATTCGACCGCAAGGCGCTTTGCTTTCGCCTCCGAGATCGGGCCGATCCTGGCGCTGGACGGCGTCGGCAGGCGCCTCAGCGAGCACCAGATTTCCGGTTTTCTCGCCGGCCTGCCGGATGATCCGCAGGCCACGCCCTACGCCGAAATCTTCCGCTTGCCGGCGCGACACAGCATGATGGTGGCGGACCACGGTATTGCGCTGCGGCGCTACTGGCAGATCGAGCCGTCACAGCGACCGCCGCCGCCTGACGCGGCCGAAGAATTCAGGCATCTCTTCGCGCAATCGGTGGCGAACCGGATGCGCGGCACGCCGGCTGTCGGCGCCATGCTGAGCGGCGGCCTCGATTCATCCTCGATCACCTGCCTTGCAAGCCTCAGGGCAGCGGCGACAGGCAACCCGAAGCTCAAGACCTTCTCGCTGGTGTTCGACAAGGGCTCGTCCATGGACGAGAAGCCGTTCATCGACGCGGTGCTCGACGGCAATCCGCTCGACGCCACGCTTATTGCCGTCGGCAATTACGCGCCCTTCGCCGAGTTCGAGCGCATCCTGGAGGAGCAGGAAGGCACGTTCCTGGCGCCCGGCCTGTCCTTGACGCGCGATCTCTACCGGACGGCAGGCGCAAAGGGCGTCAAGGTGCTGCTCGACGGGCACGGCGGCGACGAGGTCGTCTCGCAGGGCCACGGACACCTCCACGAGCTCGCCAATGCCGGCAGGTGGCTGGAGCTTTGGCGCGAGTTGCGCAGTGCGGCCAACACCTATGGCGACGGCATGCTTCCCCTCTATTTCAAATTCCTGACCATCTATGGGCCGGCCTGGCGGATCGCCAGGATGAGGGCTGCGGCCAAACGCCTTGTCCGCAAAGTGCGGCGCGGGCCGGCGCAGGCGCCGCGCGCCGCCTGGGCGGGTCTGGTCAATCCGGATCTTGCCGGGCGCACCGATCTTGCCGAGCGCTTTCATCGCAGCGGCCACATGCCCGCCGCCGTCAGCGCCAGCGAAGCGCTGACGCATCGCTGGCTTCTGTCGACCGGGCTAGTGCCGCACGCTTTCGAAGTGCTCGACAAGGCCGCCGCCAATTTCGGCGTCGAGCCGCGCTATCCGTTCTGGGACAAGCCGCTCGTCGAATTCTGCCTGGCGATGCCCGGCGAGGAAAAGCTCAAGGACGGTTTCGGCCGCCATGTGCTGCGCCGGGCCATGCAAGGCGTTCTGCCGACGGCGGTGCAATGGCGGCGCGACAAGATCGATTTCACCGCCAACCTGGTCAATGGCATGCTCGGCAACCACCGAGAGCTTCTGGACAGGCTGCTGATATCCGACAGCGAGCGGATCGCGCCCTATGTGAACCTGCCTGCAGTGGCCGCGGTCTATGACCGGATGCTGCGCCAGCCCGAGCGGGCGACCCTGCCGGATGTCCAGCATGTCTGGCGCGCGGTTTCGCTGTCGCTGTGGCTGCGGCAAATTCGAGGAAGCCCCGCATGAACCTTCCGATCGCTTCCCTTGCGCGGCCCGAGCCGCAAATGGCGGCGGCGAGCAAGCGTGTCCGCCGTTTCTACAAGGCCTACGGACTGGTGATCCGCTCCGAAGTGGTCTTGCCGGAGCTGGAACCGACGGCTCCGGCGACCCCGGATCTGGAGATCGCGGTCGGGCGGGTCGATTTTCCCGGCACGGCATCCCAGGCCGCCGCCTTCCGGTTCGAGCCGACGCGCCAGTATCTTTCCTGGCAGGCGGTCGGCACGTTCATGATCAGCAGCGCCAACCGCATCGATGTCGATCCGGCGCCAGGGGTCGAAGATCCGCTGCTCGCCTTTCCGCTGCTCGGGCCGGTGATGGCGCTCGCCCTGCACCAACGCGGACTGCTCGTCCTGCATGCCAGCGCCATTGCCGTCAACGGCAAAAGCGTGATCTTCATGGGCGACAAGGGCGCCGGCAAATCGACGACGGCCGGCGCCATGATCGGCGCCGGCCATCGACTGCTCACCGACGATGTCGTGGCGCTGGATTTGTCCGACCCGGACCGGCCGATGATCCTTCCCGGATTTCCGCAGCTCAAGCTTGCAGCGGACGCGGCCAGCGCCATTCGCCTCGAACAGGCGGAGGTGCGCCCGCAGGTTCATCCGCAGATCGACAAGGCGCAGCATCGCCTGCGTGAGGGATTTGCTGCCGAGGCGGTGCCGGTATCGCGCATCTATGTGCTCGAGCGGGGCGTGCGAGCGGCGATCTCCCCACTGACGGGTGCGGCCGCGCTGCCGGCAATCATCAAATTCTCCTATGCCACGCGCTTCGGCCGGCAGGCGTTGCCGGGCGGCTTCGCCGCCCTTCACCTGCGCCAATGCGCGCAGATCGCCGGGCGAACCGGAGTCAGCCGGCTGGAAGTGCCGGCTGGGCTCGCCCGCATCGATGAGGCGGTCGCCGTGATCGAAGCCGATCTGGCGTCCGGGACAGGATGAGCCGGGACATGGGCTGGTCCTCGAAGTTTCGCCTGTCGCTGTTGCGGGACATCACCGGCTTCGGCGCCATGATGGCCCATGTCGGCGGGCGACGCACGGCGACGGCGCTGACCTTCCTGATCCTGGGCAGCCTCACCGAGGGCATCTCGATCCTGCTGCTCGTCCCGCTGCTGCGCCTGATCGGCAGGGCCGAACAGGATTACGCAGTTCGAGTGCCGGAAGCCTTGCATTGGCTGGTACCCGGCGGAACGCTGTCGCTGGCCACCGTGCTCTGCCTGCTTGTCGCGCTGGTGGCGCTGCAGGCGATTTTCAACCGCTTCAAGTCGGTCTACATGGCGCGGCTGCTCTACGATTTCGTCAACCGCGTGCGCATGAACCTGTTCGAAAGCATCGGTCGGGCGCGCTGGGGCGTTTTCACCCGCATCCGCAGCTCCGACCTCGACCACGCCCTGAACGGTGACGTCGACCGCGTGCAGGTTGCCGCCTTCTCGCTGCTGATGCTCACCCAGGCGACATTGCTTCTCGTCGGCTATCTCGTGGTCTCGCTGTTCATCTCGCCGGTGATGACGTCCTTCGCCATCCTCATCGGCCTGGTGCTGCTGATCGCGCTGCAGCCGTTCCGGGCACGCGCCAGCGCCTATGGCCGCATGCTGACCGGCAATCGCCAGGACCAGTATCGCACGGTTTCCGAGTTCCTCGGCGGCATCAAGGTCGCCAAGAGCCTCAATGTCGAAGCGAGCTATTTCGCCGAGCTCGGCGCCACGCTGGACAGGATGAAGGCCGACAACATCGCCTTTGTCCGCAACTCTTCGCTCGGCACCGCCCTATTCCAGATGGCGAGCGTGATCGGGCTCAGCCTCTTCATCTACATCGCGCTGGTCCGCTTCCAACTGTCGCTTGCCGAGATCGTTGTGCTGCTCCTGGTCTTCATGCGGGTCTCGCCGCGCTTCATGGACATGCAGCTTCAAACCCAGCAGGTGCTGATCAACCTGCCGGCCTACGCGTCGATGCAAGCCCTTCACGCCCGCTTCGACGCCGAGCGCGAACCGACCCAAAGCATGGCCGAACGAGGCGCGAGACTTTCGCTCGAGACCGGCCTCAGCATCCGCGACGTATCATTCGCCTATGGCGAGGGTGACGCAAGACCGGTGGTCAGCAATATCAACTTCGACCTGCCTGCCGGCAAGGTGACGGCGCTGATCGGCCCTTCCGGTTCCGGCAAGAGCACGATCGCCGACATGCTGCTCGGCTTGCTCGAACCCACCAGCGGCCGGATCCTGGCCGACGGCGTGGAGATCACCGCGCAAAATCGCAGGGCGTGGCGCGATCAGGTTGCCTATGTACCGCAGGATGTGTTCCTGCTGCATGACACGATCGCAGCCAATCTTCGTCTTGCCGCGCCTGAGGCCAGCGACGAGGAGCTATGGGCGGCCCTGCGCAGCGCCCATGCGGCCGATTTCGTGGAACGACTGGTATCGCGACTGGAGACGGTGGTGGGCGACCGCGGTGTCCGACTTTCCGGCGGCGAGCGGCAGCGCATCGCCTTGGCGCGGGCGCTGCTGCGCAAGCCATCGCTGCTCATCCTCGACGAGGCGACGAGCGCGCTCGACTGGCAGAACCAGTCGCTGATCGCGCAATCGATCGAGTCTTTGCGCGGCCGGATGACGATCCTGACCATCGCGCACAGGCCATCGATGATCGCCTTCGCCGACTGGGTCGTGGCCATCGAGAACGGGCGCATCGTCGAGGTCGGACGATATCGGCGGCTGAAGGCAAAAGCCGGCAGCCGGCTGGCCAAGATGCTATCCGGCGAGCAGGCCGAGCGAGAAACCGCGCCCCCGGTCGATGCCGGGCTGGTCGCGGCGCCGGTCGAACGGTCAGTGGAGGCTGCGCCTGGCGCTTAGCTTTTCGCCGTCGGCGACCTTGTTCAGGATTGCCCCGCGGTCGGCTTCGCGGATCTTGTCGGCCGATGTCGGCGTGGCCCTGCCGATCATGGCGAAGACCAGAAGGAAATAGCCTGCCTGGATAATCACGGCGCAGACAATGGCACGCAAGAGGATGGTGCCCGCCGACGCGCCGTCGAAATAAGACCAGCCGATGACGATCGCCAGCGCGAACATCATGCCTGTGACGAATTTTGGCAGAGACATGTTCGCCGGCCTCTCAACCGAGACGAGCATGCAGAAGCTGCGACTTACCCACCCGCGTAACTCCCCGTTGCGCCAAAGAGCTCTTTCTGGCTGCCCAATCCGGCCGGTTGCTTCCGGCCTTCCTTACCCATGCAGACAATGACAGGAACAATTTGCGACTCTATTAAGGCCGCTTGATCGGAGCAAGGCCCGGCAGGTATGGTTTCCAATGATTTTACGAGATCGACTCTGCCATGCTGCGTCGCACACTGGGGCTTGAGCGGCTATTCAATGCCGCTCCTCTCGCTTCAGTAAAACCCGCGACTTTGAATAGTATTTTACCTGAATAACTTACCGTTGCGAGTGCTTCTGGCGCCATGCAACCGCGCTTCGTCTGCAGCAAAGAACGAAATGTCCAAAAAAGGCCCGAAAGGCGGACTACATTTTCATGGTTTTCTGTCACCTTGTCATAAACACGCCACAAAGGTGAAAATTTGGGCAGGGGAGGTTTATTATTTAATCAATTCATGACGTGAACATTTCAGCGTGAGGGGAAATTGTGTGTTGCGCTGCAGCATTTTTTTGATATCTTGCCGTAAACCATCCGTTCAACGTATGGAGCTTCTGCATGAGGGATGTCGCCAAGTCGGCTAATGCGGGTTTTGCGCAGGTCGGCGTTGATTTTCCACCCCCCATCGGCGGTCTAATCAAACGCAGTTTCGATATCGTCGGTTCCCTGTCCGGGCTGATTCTGCTCAGCCCGCTTTTCCTGATGGTCGCCTTGCTGGTCAAGCTTTCGGACAACGGTCCGATCTTCTACGGCCACAAGCGAATCGGCCGTGGCGGCAGGATTTTCTCCTGCCTGAAATTCCGCACCATGGTGCCGGACGGCGAGCGTGTGCTTGCCGCCTATCTGGCGGCCAATCCGGAGGCCAACGCCGAATGGATCGCGACGCGCAAGCTGAAGAACGATCCGCGCGTCACCCGCGTCGGCGCGGTGCTTCGCAAGCTCAGCCTCGACGAGCTGCCGCAGATCCTCAACATCCTGCAGGGTGACATGAGCCTTGTCGGCCCGCGCCCCGTCGTGCGCGACGAGCTGGAAATCTATGGCAGCGCCGCTGTCTATTACCTGAAGTCACGTCCGGGTCTCACCGGGCTGTGGCAGGTGAGCGGCCGCAACGACGTATCCTATGACACGCGGGTCGCCTTCGATCGCCACTATGTCGAGAACTGGTCATTGATCGAGGACATTCGCATCATCTTCAAGACAGTTCCTGCCGTGTGGATGTCGCGCGGCAGCTACTGAACGGAACTATCGACCAACAGGCCTGCCCCGCGGCAACTGGGGCAGGCATCCGGCAGTGATCTCATTCGGGCGGATGGGGCCAAAGCGGATCGGAAACGTTCATTTGACAAAAGACCTCTTCGGACTGTCTTTCGCCTGCAGTCTCATATCTCGGACACCAGCCCGCGTCGCGGGCTTCTTGCTTGCGGCGTCACTGGCCATGCCGCAATTCGCCGCCGCCGGCGACTATCAGCTCGGCCCGCAGGACAAGCTCAACATCCGCGTCGCCGAATGGCAGACCGTCGACGGCACGTTCCGCGACTGGTCGGCCATCAATGGCGAATATTCGGTTGGCCCGGCGGGAACGCTCTCGGTGCCGTTCGTCGGCGACATGCAGGCCGCCGGCAAGACGACGGCGGAGATCGCTTCGGCGATCGGACTCGCGCTGCAGCGTAAGCTAGCGCTGCCCGACAAGCCGGAAGCCTCGGTCGAGATGGCGCAGTTCCGGCCGTTCTATATTTCAGGCGAAGTCCAGAACCCCGGCCAGTTTCCCTTCGTGCCCGATCTGACGGTGCTCAAGGCAATCAGCATCGCCGGCGGCATAAGGCGCAATGCCGACTATGGTCCGCAGATCGAAAAGGATCTAATCACCGCCAAGGGCAGCTATGACATCTATGACGACCAGCGCTTACGGCTGATGGTCAAGCGAGCCCGCATCGACGCCGACCTGGCCGGGAAGACGACTTTCGAGGTGCCTCAGGAAATCCAGGGCGATCCGAGATTGCCGACCATCGTCGCCGACGAAACGGCGATCCTGGTTTCCGATCAGAAGTCGCTGAAGCTGAAGCTCGATGCGCTCGACCAGTTGAAGGGTGTTCTGCAGTCGGAAATCGAATCGCTGCAAAAGAAGATCGCCAACCAGCAGAAGCAGGTCGACCTGGCGGAGCAGCAGGCAAACAGCATCGGCCCGCTGGCGCAGAAAGGGTTGATTGCCAATGCGCGATTGCTTTCCTCGCAGCAGACGGTCACCGACCTGCAGGGCAAGATCCTGGACTATGAGACGGCCATCCTCACCGCCAAGCAGTCGATCAGCAAGGCAGAGCAGGATGCCATCGATGCCCGTAACACACTGAGTTCGAGCCTCACTGCCGATCGGCAGCAAACGGAGGCGAACCTCAACGAGGCAGCCTTGAGGGTCGGCATGCAGAAGGGCTTGATCGCTCAGGCATCGGACCCGGCAACGACTGCCGCCCTCACCGGCAGCCAAGAACCGCCCCTGCTCTATTCGCTGGTGCGGGTTGCCGACGGCAAGACGAGCGAGATCGAAGCCAAGGAAGACACGCCTGTGCTGCCGGGCGACGTGATCAAGGTGAAGCTCGCGCCGACAGCCAGCCAGTAGCGCGCGCCGGCCCGAGCTTGCCCCGCAGCGAACCGAGGAACGGAGGCGGGAGGAACACGTCAGGCTCGTTCGCGCACAACGCGAGCGGGCGATCGGTTTGGACCGCTTGAAGGCATAACATGCAGCCCGCAGCTCCGCGTCACGTGTATCTGAACCTCGACGCCATCCGCGGCGTGGCGGCGATCAGCGTCATGCTCTATCACTTCTCGCCGTTCCTGGCCGACGGCAAGGTGCTGCCGTCGAGCTATCTCGCGGTCGACCTTTTCTTTCTGCTGAGCGGCTTCGTCATCGCGCATGCCTATGACCGCAAGATCGAGAACGGCATGGGCTTCGGCTCGTTCGTGGCGATCCGCCTGATCCGGCTTTATCCGCTTTATCTCGCCGGCACGCTGCTCGGCTTCTTCTATCTGCTGGTCAAGAACAGGCTGATGCCAGCCGAGTACATGCCGTTGTCCGAGATCGGCCTGCAGCTGACGACAGGCATGTTCTTCATCCCGCTGGTCAGCGACGCCTATCACACGATCTTCCCGCTCAACCCGGCGTCGTGGTCGCTGTTCTTCGAGCTGATCGTCAACATCGCCTATGTCGCGGTGTTCGTCGTTTTGTCGCGGCGCGTGCTGACTGGGATCGTCTTCGTCAGCCTGGTCCTGCTCGTCGCGGCCTCGGTTTTCGCCGGCACGCTGGATTTCGGCATGACAGGCAAGACCATCGTCAGCGGGCTGCCGCGCGTCACCTTCTCGTTCTTCCTCGGCGTGCTGCTCTGCCGCTCGATGACGAACTGGCAGGGCAGTCTCGGCTTCCTACGGCGCGGCTTGTGGGTCGAAGGCGCGATCCTGCTCACCCTTGCCGTTTTCGCCTTCGCACCGGCCGGCGGCGCACGCGTTGTCTACGACCTTGCCGCAATCGCCATCGTCTTTCCGATCATGGTGGCGACCGGCGCGGTGGCGCCGACCGCGCCGCTTCTGTCAGGCTTCTATGGCTGGCTCGGGCGGATCTCCTACCCGATCTATATCATCCACACGCCGATGCTCATGATCATCGCCGGAGCCGGCAAGGCTTTCTCGATCGATCCTTTCGCGCACCATCCCTGGTTCGGTATCGTCATGGCGGTCTCGGTCGTCGTGATCGCGGATATCGCCACGCGCGCTTACGACGAGCCGGTACGGCGCTTCCTGCAGCGGCAGATGCAGCGCGCGCGAGCCGTGGCTTAGCGCCGCTCACTCAAGAAGGGCCTAACGGACAAAATCCGGCATGAAGATCCCGAAATCCATTCTGATCGATCCCGATCGCAACGAGACCTACGGCGCCTTCGCGGTCGCGGTTTCCGTGATCGCCTTCGCCTATTCGCCCAATTTCGGCCAGATCCTGATCCTCGCCTATTATGCTGTCTGGCTGCCGCTGCTGTTCGTCGATTACCGGCGCTTCACCTGGAGGCTTTCCACGGCGTGGCTGCCGATCACGCTTGCACTCTATGTCTGCCTGTCGGTGTTCTGGTCCCAGGCGGCGGGCATCAGCGCGCGCGCGGCGGTGCAATATTCCTCGCATATCGTCTGCGCCTATGTCGCGGCGCGCACCATCAGCGTGCGCACGCTGGTGGTGGGCTCGCTGATCGGTATCTTCGTCGTTCTGCTCTATTCAATGAAAGTCGGCGCTTATGCGCTCGACATCATGGACGGCACGGTCAATTTCGTCGGCGCCTTCGGTTCCAAGAACCAGGTCGGCTTCTTCGCATCGCTCGGCATCTTCTTTTGCCTTGCGTTCCTGGTCTTCTATCGGCGCAATTGGCTGGGCTTCGCCTGGACCGCGCCGATCATGCTGTTGTCGGTCTACATGCTGGCAATCGCTCATTCGGCGACGTCCGTGGCCTCGCTGCCGGCCGTGATCGGCGTCGTGTCGCTGCTCACCATGAGCAAGGTGCTGTCGCTGCGTTATCGCCGCGTGCTGTTCGTTGTCGGCGCCGGCGCGCTGGTGACGGCTGTCGTGGCAGCGCTCAATCTCGGCCTACTGGATGTCGTGCTCGGCATCTTCGGCAAGGATTCGACGCTGACCGGCCGCACCTATCTGTGGGAGCAGGGCTGGGAGGCGGCGCAGCAGCATCCGCTGCTCGGCTATGGCTACGCCGCCTACTGGGTGCAGGGTTTTGCCGATCCGGAGCGGCTGTGGGCGGAATTCTATATCTCGACCCGCTCGGGCTTCCACTTCCACAACACCTATGTCGAGACGCTGGTGGAAATCGGCTTCATCGGCGTCACCCTGCTGGCGCTGGTCATCCTGCGCGCTTTCTATGGCCATGTGTCGAAAGTGGTGTTCGGCGACTGGAGCGCCGATTCGGTGGTGCTTGCCGGCGCGATCGGACTGATGCTGATCCGCTCGTTCTTCGAGGTCGAGATGCTCGGCCCCTACTTCATGGCGTCCTTCATCGTCTATTACGGCCTGTTCAGGCTGACCCCGTTGCCGGCTTTCCGGCGCCGCAGGGTGGCCATTCCGGCCGAGGACGAGAGGCCTGCCAACGGCCGCATCCCGGCGCCGGTCTGATCAGAATAGCCAAGCGCAAATCCGCGCGGAAACCGCTGCGCTTTTTTCAGAATTGCTTTGCACGCTCCCACAAAGCGCCGCCGGTGATCTGGATCACCGTCGGCACGGTGAAGAACCACCGCCGCCGCATCTATGAAAAGCTCGACATCACCACCGAGCGCGAACTGTTCCTGCAATTCTTCCAGCACCGGATGGAAAGCTAGCCTGCACAACAACGCGTCGGGCTGGGATGGTATCCCAACGAATGGCTTGACGACGGCGCCGTTGGCTAACGAAGATCGGCCGTGGGTTCGATAGGGCTAAACTGGCGCATGCAGCCTCGGGTGCTGACGGATTATGCTTTGAGGCTGCTGGGGCGCGGCTATATATGCCTGCCGCTTCGTGCCGGCGGCAAGCATCTCGACCTGGCGGCGATGGGGTATGATCCGCTGCATCTGCGGGCGTTGCGCAAGGATCTGAAGGAACTGGCTTTCAATTCCATCACCTTCCACTTGGCGCAGAAGCCGCCGGACGGTAGCGACATTGCACGCTGGTTTGGCGGCTTTGCCGGCAATGTCGGCATATTGGGAGGATTTTCCAACCTGATGATCCTCGATTTCGATGACGCGGCCGGCTACCGTGCCTGGCAGGCCGATCACAAGGCAATTGCCAACAGCACGCCGATCGCAAAGTCGCCGAGCGGGTTTCATGTCTATCTGAGGACGCGCGAACCAATGATCTCTTCCAGCCTGCATTTCGGCCTGCGACGGGTCGGCCACGTCAAGGCGCTCGGCGGCTATGTGGTGGGCTCTCCTTCGGTGCTCAGGGACGGCTCTTCCTACGGCTGGCTCGAAAGCCAGTCGCCGTTCGACGTCGAGCCGCAACTCGTTGATGACCTTGGCAGCCTCTCGCTGCGCCCGGTGTCGCTGCTCAAGCATTATTACGACCGCCTGCTCAAGCGCGGCTTCTTCGAACGGCAATGAGCCATTGAGCGCATGGCCGCCATAACCGTCGTCATCCCGGCAAGGAATGCGGCCGCGACGCTGGACGCGGCGCTCGGCAGCCTGGCCGCCGACAGGCCGGTTATCCGCGAGATCCTGGTAATAGACGACGGCTCGGATGACCGCACGGCCGAGGTGGCGATGGAAAGCGCGCGCCGCCTTGGCTTGCCGCTGGATGTGGTGAGCGTTCGGCAGGGCAGCGCGGGCGCCGCGCGCAATGTCGGCATCGAGCGGGCAAGCGGCACTTCCATCTTCTTTCTTGACGCCGATGACGAGGTGATGCCCGGCAGCCTGTCGCAGCTGGGTTCGGCGCTCGCAGGCCAGCCTCGCGCCGGCCTTGCCGTCGGGGCCAGCATACGGCGCGCGAAGGGCCGGTCGGACAAGCTCAAGACGCCACATGGCTATGGCCCCGACAGGCGGCAGAACACGCGCCGATATCTGCGCAACGAGTTGTGGCCGATCGCGATGGGAAGCGCGCTGATGGCCAATTGGGCGACAGCCGGCATTCGCTTTCCCGAAACGATCGGCCTCGACGAGGACACCTGCTACTGGGCGGCGCTGCTGGCGCGCGCCGAAGTCGTCGCGATCGAGACGCCGGTGCTCCTCTATCACCACAATGAAGAGCGAATGGCGCGCCGCTTCATCACCGCGCCACGCAAGACGTTCCTCGCCATTGCACGCGAGCTCGACAGCCTCGAAGCCGCCGGAGTCGAGCGGGACGCGCTGCAATGGCGAAAGGCCTGGATAGCGCAACGCATTGCGCGCCAGCTCATCAAGCACCGGTTGTTCACGGACGCCGCCGGCATGATGCGCGCGGTCCTGGCGCACAAGGAGCTCGGCCAAAGCTGGAAAGCGGCCCAATACCTGACCAGGATCTGGATCGGGCGGCTGGCCGGGATCAGGCCGGCCGCCAGCTTGGCTGCGCCACGGCGCACGCTGATCGTCAGCTTCGACCCGGCCTACCCGCCCACCTCTGGCGCCGACCTAAGGACCTTCGGCAATGCCGTCGCGGCCGCCGAAGTCGGTCCGGTCCGCCTTGCCTCGATCAGGCCTGCCGGCTCGACGCGACCACGCGGCCGCGACATCCGCGTAGTCTCACTGACCACGGAAGCCGACAAACGATCGCATTCGCTCGGCTGGCGGCGGGTCAAGGGCGAGAACCGGATTCCGCGTCCGGCGCTCGCCCGCCTCAAGGCCTTGGCGCGCGAGTTCCGTCCGGACACGATCGTCGTCGAAAGCATTCCGCTGTTCAAGCTGCTGCAGCCTCTGCGGCCGCTGACCAGGCAGCTCATTCTCGACATGCACAATGTCGAGTCCGATCTCGCCGCCCAGACCCCCGGTAATGCGCCATCGGCCGTGTCGCCCGAGATAAGGCAGCTGGAGCGGAGGGCGGCTGCGATCGTCGACCGCATCTGGGTCTGCTCGAAGCTGGACCGCGAGCGGCTCAAGGCAATCGTCGAGCACGCAACACCGATCGACATCGTGCCGAACGGGATACCGCGGGCCAAAGGGACGTCCGAGCTGCCTGTATCGCCCGGCACGTCCGACGGATTTCCCGTGATCCTTTTTGCAGGCCACCTCGGCTACCACCCCAACATCGATGCCGCGGAACGCCTGGCCGGTATCATCCTGCCGCGGATCCGGCGGGCCTTGCCAGCCGCGCGGCTTATCCTAGCCGGTCGTTCGCCCGATCCGGCCGTCCGCATCCTGGCCAAACTCGACGGCGTGGTCCTGATCGAAAACCCTGACGATGTGGGTCCCCTGCTGTCGGCAGCGCATCTCTGCATCGTCCCGCTCAGGATCGGGGGCGGCACGCGCATCAAGATCCTGGAAGCGATGGCCTCGGGCGTGCCGGTGATCGCGACGCCATTGGCGGCGGAGGGGCTCGACCTCACCGGCGGCCAAGACCTGCTTCTGTCCGACACCGACGAAGGATTGGCCGACCTGGCGGTCGCACTCTGTTCCGACCCCGCCCGCATGGCGAGACTGCGCGCCCGGGCTCACGATACCGCTTGGTCCCGTTTCGGACCTCAGGCAATCCGCGACGCTGTTCGCCACGGCCTGGGACTGTACGGAACCAGCCGATGAACCGCCGCACAACGAGCCTTACATGATCCCCAAGATCCTGCACCAGACCTGGAAGACCGGCCAGATCCCGACCCGGTTCCAGGCTTATGTCGAGAGCTGGAAGTGGCACCATCCGGACTGGACGATGATGTTCTGGAACGATCGTCAGTTGCTCGAGTTCGTCGCGCGGCATTATCCCGACTTCCTGCCGACCTTTTGCAGTTACCAGAGCGGCGTGCTGAGGGCGGATGCCGGACGGTACCTGCTCCTGCATCATTTCGGCGGGGTATACGCCGATATCGACTGCGAATGCGTGGCGCCGTTCGATCCGCTGGCAAGCGAGGACCGGATCGTTGTCTGCAAGGAACCGGACACGCATGCACGGGTGCAGGCCGATTTCCGCCGGCTGCCCTATCTTCTGTTCAACGGCACGATCGCCAGCCCGGCCGGCCATCCCTTCTGGCTTCACCTCCTGTCCTTCCTGCCGGGGCTCGCCCGCGCCAAGGAAACCATAGACGCGACAGGCCCCTGCGTGATGACTTCAGCCCAGCTCAGCTACGCCGACCAATCCGCCTTCGCCATCCATCCTTCGGCGCTGTTCGCACCGGTCGACTCGGCTGGGCGCAGTAGCGACGATGGGGCCGCGACGCTTTCCATCCACCATTGGGCCGGCACATGGTGGACACGCGCTCCGGCGCCGGGATGGCGAGACAAGATTCGCACGCATGCCTATCGGTCCTGGCACTATCTGACACGCGGCGCCCATCTAAGCGAAGCAGCCGCCAGGCAGGGCGTGAGCCAGGCGGCCCTCGCGGCGCCGGCCCCGTCAGGCCGCAACGTCGCCATCCTGGTGCCGCTGCGCGACGCGGCCGATCATATCCAGCCCTTCCTCGATGCCGTCGGCGCGCTCGATTACCCGAAGGACAGGATCAAGCTGGTCTTTTGTGAGGGCGACAGCGAGGACGGGAGCTGGGAGCGATTGCGGCAAGCCGTCGCGCCGCTGGCCCGCATTTATCGGGACGTGATTCTGCTGCAGAAGCGGACAGGCGTCCAGCTCGACCGGACGAAGCGCGCCAAGCGAGGCCTGCAGCGCATGAGGCGCGGCGCCATCGCGAAGGTGCGAAACCACCTCATCGACCACGGCCTCGACGCGAGCGACGATTGGGCACTGTGGGTCGATATCGACGTGTGGCGATTTCCCCGCGATGTCTTGATCCGGCTTATCGAAAGCAGGAATCGCATCGTGGTCCCAAACTGCGTCAAGATCGCCGGCGGGGGCAGCTTCGACCTGAACAACTTCATCAGCGTGCGCAAGCAGAAAGACTATCACTACTATCGCCAGATACGCGGCGGCATCTATCAACCGCCGGCCCATTCCTACGGCCGCCTGCATCTTAGCGACGTCAGGCATCTCGACAGCATCGGCCTCGACGCGGTCGGCGGCACCATGCTTCTCGTCGACGCGGCCCTACATCGCGGCGGACTTCGCTTTCCGGAGATCCCCTATCGCGACCTGATCGAGACTGAGGCCTTCGGTATGCTGGCCAACGATCTTGGTATCCGGCCGGTGGGCCTGCCCAAGCTCGAAATCCTCCACGTGCCGTGGTAACGCCCGTCTTACATCGACCTGCCGCGGCGGGCAGCCAGCCAACGGCGCCACCTGGTGCGCAGAAACGCCTTGCCACCAAACGGCAGCGAGGGTTTGCCAGGCGGCTGGCCCGCGCCGTGCTGTGTCAGGCGGTGAGTGACGAGCCGAGCGAGCCGGCAGAGCGGAGGCGTGTCAAGGCTGGCAATCTGGGCTGCCAGTTTCTCGGGCAGCGGGTTCGATCGCCAGGCCAGATAAGCTTCATAGGCTGGCGGTGTTTCGATGAGTTGGCGAAGATAGGTCGCGAGTTCGGCCGGTGTGCTGAAAGATGCAGCGTCGATAAAGGAATTGTCGGGAACGAACGCGGCGGCATTGGGCGCGCCGAGATAGACCGGCACGGTGCCGGCGGCGAGCGGATCGAACATCTTTTCGGTGACGTAGTCGAGCGCGATCGAATTCTCCAGCGCCAGGCAGAAGTGATAGCGGCCAACGGTCTCGAGCTTGGTCTGCCGGCCGAGATCAGGGCCTATGATCTCGCGGTTGGGCCGGTAGCGGCCGTAGCAGTCGACCGCGATGTGCCGGGACAGTTCGGCGATGAATGTATCACGCCCGCTCTTGTTAAAGCTCGATGACTGGAAATGCACCGCCGGGGCGCGCTCGGTCTTAGGCGGTATAGGCGCGTGGCGGGCGCCTTCCCACCAGCTTGCTTGCGGCAGATAAGGCCTCCAGACGTCCGATCCGGTTTCGTAGGTCATGACGACATCGAAGTGCCGCATGAAGGCGGCGTCCGCCATGACTGGATAGTTGACGACACTCTCCATCGACCATGCGACCCAGAGCTGGCCAGGATATTTGTGGGCATCGCCGGCTTCGCGAAAATTTGGCAGATGGAAGACCACCGCGTCGGACTCGGCAAGCCGCCGCCGGTCGTTGGTCCATTCGACGGGCACGGAGCATCGCGGGATGGCCGCGACGTCGACAGGCTTGTTGAAGTAGCGCGTCCAGAAGAGGATCAGCGGGGCGTTTGACGGCATCAGGCTCTTCGGATCAGACGACGCACTGTCTTACGCCTTTCCCGACGATTGGGAAAGCACAGCTGCCTTTGCCGTGGGCTCAGTCGTGCAGATCCCGCGAAATCGCCGGCCCGACGGTGAAGCCCGAAAATGTCGCCTCGAAGCCCTCGCGCTGCGGCGAGCAGCACATCATGCCGACATCGACCGATTTCGAGACCGGGAAATAGGCCAGCCGCACCGGCTTCCAATGGCCGTCGGCGGTATCCAGATATTGGATGCGGATCGCCTCGGCGTGACGGGTCAGGCGGATGCGGACGCCGTCCTTGCCGGCGGCGATGGCGACCAGCGACCAGTCGGACGTGTCGTTGGTGACGACGACGGAGAAGTAAGCCAGGCCGTCGGTGTATTCGATGCCGGCCTTGATCCAGTGCGTTTCGCAGAGGCGCAGCATCAGCCCCGCCTGATCGTAGAGCACCTTGTAGTCGCCCTTGACGGTGACCTCGGCGCTGAAGTCACCTTCGACGGGCCGATAGAGGAAATGACCGTTGTCGCGCCAGAAGCCGTAAAAAGTCTCGCGCCAGAAATCCGTGTCCTTGCCGGTGCGGACGGTGAGCGTGCCGTCGCCGAACACGTGGTGCGGCGGCGGGTTGAGCCATGTCATGTCGGCCACGCTCATCGATGTCCTCCCGAATTGGATCAGCCGGCGAACGTATAGGCGGTCTTTACCGTGGTGTAGAACTCCATGGCGTAACGGCCCTGCTCGCGCGGACCGTAGCTCGAGCCCTTGCGGCCGCCGAACGGCACGTGGAAGTCGACGCCCGCCGTCGGCAGGTTGACCATAACCATGCCGGCTTCGGAATTGCGCTTGAAATGCGTCGCATGCTTCAGGCTGGTGGTGCAGATGCCGGAGGTGAGGCCGAACGGCGTGTCGTTGGCGACTGACAGCGCCTCGTCATAATCCTTGACGCGGATGACATTGGCGACCGGGCCGAAAATCTCCTCGCGCGAGATGCGCATGGCATTGGTTGAGCCGACGAACAGCGCCGGCTGCAGATAGAAGCCCGGCGTGCCGCGCTCCAGCCGGTCGCCGCCGAAAGCAAGCTCGGCGCCTTCCTGGCGGCCGATGGCAATGTAATCCTCATCCTGCTTGAGCTGGGTCTGGTCGACGACCGGACCGATCTGCGTCTTGGCATCCAGCGCATCGCCGATGACGAGCTTGTCCAGCCGCTCCTTCACGGCGTCGACGAAGCGATCGTGGATGCCGTCGGTGACGATAAGGCGCGAGGACGCCGTGCAGCGCTGCCCGGTCGAGAAATAGGCGCCATTGACGGCGCAGTCGACGGCCACCGCGAGGTCGGCATCGTCGAGCACGACCAGCGGGTTCTTGCCGCCCATCTCGAGCTGGAACTTGCGCATATACTCCACGCTTGCCGCTGCGACGCGCTTGCCCGTGCCGACCGAGCCGGTGAAGGAGATGGCATTGATGTCGGGGCTGTCGAGCATCGCCTGGCCGACCACCGAGCCCTTGCCCATGACGAGGTTGAGCACGCCCTTGGGCAGGCCGGCGCGATGCAGGATGTCGACGATGGTCCAGGCGCTTTCAGGGACGAGCTCGGCCGGCTTGAAGACGATGGTGTTGCCGTAGGCCAACGCCGGCGCGATCTTCCAGGCAGGAATGGCGATGGGGAAATTCCACGGCGTGATGATGCCGACGACGCCGACGCCCTCGCGAGTCATCTCGACGCCGACGCCCGGCCGCACACTCGGCACCATCTCGCCCGAAAGGCGCAGCGTCTCGCCGGCGAAGAAGTCGAAGATCTGCGCGGCGCGGATCGTCTCGCCGACGCCCTCGGCCAATGTCTTTCCTTCCTCGCGCGCGAGCGAGCGGCCGATCTCGTCCTTGCGCGCCATGATCTCGTCCGAGGTCTTCTTCAGCACGGCGTGGCGGGCCAGCGGGCCGGAGCGCGACCAGGCCGGAAAGGCGGCCTTGGCGGCGGCGATGGCCTGCTTTGCCTCCTCCGGCCCGGCCGACGCGTATTCGCCGACGACGTCGTTGGTGTTCGAGGGGTTGATGTTGCGCGAGCCGGCCTCACCAAGCCACTCGCCGTCGATCAGGTTCTTGCGGTGCAGGGTCATCTTGTTTTCCTTGGGTTTTGGTCGCGGCGGTCTTCGGCCGGGTCAATTGTCAGACAAATGATATAGCCACTGTCCGGACAGAGGTCTACCCGGCATAAGCGACAAAGCTAGGACTCAGGCCGAAAACGACCAGAACAGGCAAGCGAGTGTGGCCGCGCCGAAGACGACAAAGAACAGGCTTCTGAGCAGGACGTTGCGGCGAAGCTCGTTCATGGTGAGATGCGCCGCCACGATCGCCGCGACGAACAGGAAGCGCCAATTGAAGAGCGCCCAAAGCACCTCATGCTGGCCGAAGGCCCATCTGGCGATCAGCGCGCCCACGATGGTCGCGAACAGCATGATCGTCGCCCAGAAGATCGCGTCGGCGGCATGGGTCAGCACGACGCCGGCGGCGCGGATCGGCAGGATCATCATCAGCATGGCGCCGAAGAAATAGATGGCGGCCATGGCCAGGAAGGAGCCGGCGTCGGCGATGCCGTCGAGACGCTTCACGCCGAACGCGCCGTAGGGATAGCCGTGCCTGGCAACCGCCAAAGAGAGCGCCATCAGCAAGGCGCTCAGAACCGTTATCAGTGCGAATGTACCGAGGGCCTTGCTCATGCCGTTCCCTGTCGAGACGAATCAACGGAGTCTAGCAATCAAAGCCGCAATTCACCTCTCGATATTCTCGAAGGCGCCGACGCCTTGAGCGATGAGGTTGGTCGCCATGACCAGCGAGACGATCGCCGCCGAATTGAACACCACCACCCACCATTTGCCGCCGGTGAGGAAGCCGTAGCCTTCCGCGACCGCCAGGCCCCAGTCGGCAGAGGGCGGCTGGATGCCGAGGCCGAGAAAGCTCAGCGTGGCGATCGAGAAGAAGGCGTAGCCCAGTCTGGTGACGAGCTCGATCAGGATCGTCTCCCTGATGTTGGGCAGGATCTCCAGCACCATGATGGCGAAGGCATTCTCGCCGCCGAGGCGGGCCGCGCTGACATATTCGCGTTCCTTCTGCTCGCGCACGGCGGCGCGAACGGTCCTTGCCACCAGCGGCGCATAGGCGATGGCGATCACCAGGATGACGGTCGGGTTCGAAGGCCCTAGCGCCACCAGCGTCATGGTGACCAACACGATGAAGGGGAAGGCCATCAGCGTGTCGAGCAGCCTGGCGCCGATCGCATCGACCAGCCCATCGAAATAGCCGAGCACCAGGCCGATAATGGTGCCGGAGGCGACGCCGCCAAGCGTGGCGAGCGGCGCGACCAGCAGGATGTCGCGCGATCCGACGATGATGCGGGACAGCACGTCACGGCCGAGATGATCGGTGCCGAACCAGTGCGCGGCATCCGGCGGCGCCAGCGTGGCGAGGAAATCCTCGGCATAGGGATCGTAGGGCACCAGCCGGTCGCCGAACAGGGCGCAGGCGATCCAGAAGGCGAGGATGAGCGATCCGATGATGACGGAGACAGGAAGGCCGCGAACGGCGCGGCCCAGCCTGCCGGCGACCCGCAGGACAGCGGGCGCATGCGACGGCGCTGGGAATTCCAGGAGATCCATCATAACGACGCCCGCCGCCGTTGCCGCGGGTCGAGCAGCGCCTGGATGAGATCGCCGATCGCGGCTGACAGGACGAAGATCGTCGCCATCACCAGCGCGCCTGCCTCGAGCATCGGGAAATCGCGCGACTTGGCGGCATTGAGCACAAGATTGCCGAGACCCTGGATGCCGAACAGCGCCTCGATCACCACCAGCCCGCCGAGCATATAGCCGCTCTGCGTCGCCAGCACCGCGATCGTCGGCGTCAGCGCGTTGGGCAGCACGTGGCGGATAATGACCTGCCGGCGATCCAGCCCTTTCAGGATGGCGGTGCGCGTATAGTCGGCGGCCAGCGCCTCGATGACACCGGCCCGCGTCATGCGGGCCAGATAGCCCGCAAGGTTGAGCACGAGCGGCAGCGCCGGCAGAATGAGATAGTAGCCGCTCGTCCAGGGCCCCGCGCCGTCGGGCGCGGCACCTGTGATCGGCAGCCAGTTCAGCCACAGGCCGAAGACCAGGAGCAGGAGCAGGCCGGAGACGAAATCCGGGACGATACCGAAGGAGATGCCGGCGAGCACGATCAGCCGATCGGCGAGCCGGCCCTGATTGAGGCCGGCGACGATGCCTGCGCCGACGCCCAGCGGCACAAGAAACAAAAGGATGATGCCAGCAAGGGCCGCCGAGCGGCCGAGGCTTGCCAGCACGAAGGGCGCGACCGGCGCGCGCATCGACAGCGACGTGCCGAAATCGCCGCCAAGCGCCGCGCTGAACCAGCGCCAGTACTGGACAAGCACCGGCTGGTCGGCGCCGAGCTGCCTGTTCAGCGCCGCGACGGCCTGCGCATCGGCGAAGGGACCGAGCATGACGCGCGCAACATCGCCGGGCAGGACCTGCCCGGCGAGAAAGACCAGCGCGCTGACCAGCCACAAGGTAAGGAGCAGCGAGGCCGCGCGCGCCGACAAGGCGCGGCCGGTCAGCATCCGATGCCCCGGCCGGATTGACGTTTGGGCATCATGCCTGGACGAAGGAAACGCGATCGAGCAGGAGATGCGAGATCGCCGTGAAGCGCACGCCCTCGACCTTCGCGCTGGCGATCCGGCTGTATTGCGAGAAGTAGGAGATGATCTCCGGCGTCTCGTCGAGCAGCAAGGTCTGGATCTTGCCGGCCGCGATGCGCTGCGTCTGCAGGTCCCGGGCCTTGCCGTATTCGACCAGCAAGGCGTCATAGTCCGCATTCTTGAAATGCGCGGCGTTCCACGCGCCGTCGCTCTTCAGCGTCGCGTTGAGGAAGATGTCGGGCGTGCCGCGATGGCCGAAATCGGTGATGCCGAGATTGGAATCGAGCCATGGCGAGCTGCCGAAGGTCGCCGAGCCGTAATAGGCATCCTGCGGCAGGACATTGAGCTTGATGTCGATGCCGGCCTTCTTGGCGAAGTTCTGGATGATCACAGCGTAGTCGGGGATGTCGTAGGCGCGCTCGGTGGTCAGCGTCACCTCGAAGCCGTTGGGCACGCCGGCTTCGGCGAGTAGACGCTTGGCCTCGGCGATGTCCTGCTTGCGCTGCGGCACCGACGGATCGGCCGAGGGGAAGATCGGCGCGAACGGGGTGTCGTTGCCGACGATCGCGCGACCCTTGAGCAGACCCTTGACGATGGCTTCGCGGTCGAGGGTGAGCGCCAGGGCGCGGCGGACGCGCTTGTCGGTGAACGGCGCCTGGTCGGTCCTGAGATGCACGGCGTCGTGCGAGCTTGCCTGGACGCTCAGCAGCTTGAAGTTGGCATTGCCCTCGATCGCCAGCTCAAGGCGCGTGGTGCTGGGGATGACGTCGAGCTGGCCGGCCTGCAACGCCACGACCTGCGCCTGCTCGTCATCGAAGAATTTGATCTCGACCCGATCGGGCAGCGCCTTGTCGCCCCAATAGTCGGGATTGCGCACAAAGCTGGCGCCTTGCTTCGGACGAAAGGATTCCAGCTTGAACGGGCCGGTGCCGTTGAAATTCTTCTCGAAGTCGCCGGCATAGTCGGCCGGCAGGACCACCGCGTTGTAGACGTCGGAGGAGACATAGAAGGGGAAATTCGAGTTCGACTGGTCGAGATCGAAGGCGACCGTCTCGTCGTCGACGATCTTGGCGCCGCCTTTGGACAGGATGCCCTTGTAGGCGGAGAGCGCCGAGGAGCCGCTGTTCGGATCGACCAGACGCTCGAAGCTCGCCACCACGTCCTTGGCGGTGACGGTGCGGCCGTCATGGAATTTCACGCCCGGACGCAGCTTGAAGGTCCAGCGCTTGGCCGTCTCGTCGGCTTCCCAGGAAAGCGCCAGCTTCGGCTGCAGCCCGTCCTTGGGATCGTCGAGGATCAGATATTCGCCGACCTGGCTGAGAACGCCGATGCTGGCCGGATCGGTGACCGTGACCGGATCGATCGCCTTGGTCGGCTGGCCGAGCCCGACGCGAACCGTGCCGCCGGCGGCAGCGGCGCGGGCCTGACCGGAGAAGCCCAGCCCTTGCGAAGCGGCAAAGCCGGTCAGGCCGATGAGTGCGGCGTATTTCAACAGGTCGCGACGCTTGAGGTAGCCCTTGGCATATTCGTCGACGGCGACGTTCCAGATGTCGCCGGAGAGGTTGCGAAGGCCGTCGATTTCGTTGCGCTTGGTCATTTTTGCCTCTGTGAAGATCGTGGTGTTGAAATGAAATGGAGACGACGGGCTGGATCAGACCGGCTGGCCGTCGAGATGGATGCGGTCGACTGCTTGCGGATAGAAGGCGATCAGCCCCTTGATCTTCGGCATCTCGGCGATCGGATCGCGGTAGGCCCAGGCGATGTCCTCGCGCAGCGAACCGTCCTTGAGCACGCCCGACCAGTAGGAGGCGATGCCCTTGTAGGGACATCGGGTCCTCGTCAACGAGGCCCTCAGCCGGTCGAGACGAACATCCTCCGGCGGCAGGTAGAAGCGCGTCGGCAGATGCATTTCGAACAGCAGCACCGGACGGCGGCTGTCGGCAATCGGCTCACCCTCGAACCAGATCTCGACATGACTGGAGCTCTGCAGCACGTCGATGCGCGCATAGGGATCGCGGGCATGGACGAAGACCTCTTCGTCTTCCTCGAACCATTGGTCGATGAGGTTCCAGGTGAAGGCGACGCGGCCGGCGAGCGGCGCGAGATTCTCGTCGGGCGGCGCGGTGAACGACCAGGCGGCATCGGCAGCGCGCCGGTCGCCGGCTTCGATATCCCAGTATTTGGTCTCGCCGCCGACGGGATGCTGCTGACCCTCCTTCGAGGGTTTCAGCACCGACTGGTCGACGGCGGCCAACGGGAAGAAATAGATCGGCAGGAAATGGTTGGAGCGCAGCACCAGCACATTGCGGCTGTCGGCGATGATACGGCCGGCGAATTTGACGCGGATGCGCTTGTGGCTGTGCAGGACGTTGATCAGTTGCGGCGCGGTCGCCTCGCGCGGCTGCAATCTCGGTGCGGCGGTCATGGCGGCTCTCCTCAGGACACGGCGCGCTGGCTGGCGCGCTGCTCGGCGAAGCGGTTTGCGGGACGGGCGAGACCGAAGCGGTCGCGCAGCGTTCCGGCCGCGTATTCGGTCGGGAAGACGCCACGGCGCTGCAGCTCGGGCACGACCTGCTCGGCGAAGTTGATCCAGTCTTCCGGCAGCAGCGGGAACATCAGGTTGAAGCCATCGGCGGCGCCCGCCTCGAACCAATCCTGCAGCTGGTCGGCGATCTGCTTCGGCGTGCCGGCGACGGTCGGCACCGAGCCGCTGTTCGCCAGCTTGCGGGCGATCTCGCGCAGCGTCAGGTTCTGCGTCGCCCACTGCTTGACGCGGTTGAGCGAGGTGCGCCCGCCGTTGAAGGTGCTTTCATCCGGCAGCTGCGGCAGCGGGCCGTCCGGCGGGTAGGCCGAAAGATCGATGCCGCTCCAGCTCGAGAGAAGGTCGATGCCGACGCGATCCGGCAGCAGCGTCTGGAGATGTTCCTGCCTGTCGCGCGCCTCGGCCTCGGAAGCGGCGACGATCGGCAATATGCCGGGCAGGATCTTGAAGCTCTCGGGACGCCGGCCATGACGGGCGAGGCGCTCGTTGATGTCCTCGCGATACCGGATGCCATCTTCCCTGGTGCTGTAGATGGCGAAATGCGCATCGGCATGGGCGGTGGCGAAGTTCTTGCCGTCCTCCGAGGAACCGGCCTGGACGATCAGCGGATGGCCCTGCGGCGGCCGCGACACGTTGAGCGGCCCGCGCACCTTGAAATGCGAGCCGCGATGGTCGAGCACATGGACCTTGTCCGGATCGGCGAAATAGCCGGTTTCCTTGTCGAACAGCAGGGCCTCGTCCTCCCAGCTGTCCCACAGCCCCTTGACGATATCGAGGAATTCGGCGGCGCGCTGGTAGCGGAAGGCGTGCTCGATATTGCCGTCGCGGCCGAAATTGCGCGCCTCCTCGTCCATGGCCGAGGTGACGACGTTCCACGACGCTCTGCCGCCGCTGATATGGTCGAGCGAGGCGAACAGGCGCGCCACATTGTAGGGCTCGCTGTAGGAGCTCGAAGCGGTGGTGATGAGGCCGATATGTTTCGTCACGCCGGCCAGCGCCGACAAAAGCGTCAGCGGCTCGAGGCGGGCATTGGCGTAGTGCGCGACGCCGCTGCTCACCGAATCCCAGATCGATACGTGGTCGGCGACGAAGATGGTGTCGATTCTGGCGCGCTCGGCCGCCTGGACCAGCTCGCGATAGTAATCGAAGGAGAGCACTTCCCGGCCGGGCGCGCGCGGATGGCGCCACGACATGCGATGGTCGCCCTGCGGGTTGAAGAAGAACGCGCTGAGGATCAACTGATTTCGCGCCATGCCGGACTCCTTGCAATCGCTGGGAGACGCGGGCGCCGCGTGGGTCGGTGCGACCCGCGATCTCCAATTTGCAAAAGCCTAGATTGCGCTTGGCTCTAATTCGAGTAATTTTATCGAGATAATATACTATGCAAGCGGAAGCGATTGCCCTCGATTAGGGCACCGGCAGAAAGCGATTTCGAGGTCTCGATGTCCCCTTCGGTCCTGAATGTGGAGAAACTTTCCATCGCCTATGGCGGGAAAAGAGGATGGCAATCCGCCGTCAATGGCGTGTCGCTCGCAATAGACCAGGGCGAAGCGTTGGGACTGGTCGGCGAGTCCGGTTCGGGCAAGAGTTCGGTGGCCATGGCGATCCTGCGCTACCTGCCGGCGAACGCGCGAGTGGCGGCCTCGGCGTTGGAGTTCCAGGGCCGGGAAATCAGCGGGCTTTCCGGCGAGGAGTTGCGCGGCCTGCGCGGCGATCGCATCGCGGCTGTCTACCAACATCCGGGCGCCGCGCTCAGTCCGGCCATGACGATCGGAAGACAGATCGGCGAGACGATCATGCGCCATCGCCCGGTGCGCCACGAGGAAGCGCGCTGGCGCTCCGCCGAGTTGCTCCGGCGGGTGCGCGTCGCCAATCCCGAGCGGGTGCTCGATCTCTACCCGCATGAGCTTTCCGGCGGCATGCAGCAGCGCGCCAACATCGCGATTGCCATCGCGCTCGACCCGGCGCTGCTGGTGCTGGACGAGCCGACCACGGCGCTCGACGCAAGCGTGCAGTCGGAGGTCATCGCGATCCTCGACGACCTGCGCCGCGACCACAAAACCAGCATCCTCCTGATCAGCCACGACATCGACCTGATCCGCCGTTCCTGCGACCGCGTCGCGGTGATGCAGTCGGGCGCCGTGGTCGAGAGCGGCGGCGCCGCGGATGTCTTCGAGAACCCGGCCCATGCCTATACCAAGGCGCTCATCGCCTCGATCCCGGCGCTCAATTTCACCAAGCGGGACGGCCGCCTGGCCGAGACCGTTACGACCGTTCGTGGTCGTACAGGGACGATCCCCGCTCCTGCCGCTCCAAGAGACAGACAGGTCGCCATCGCGTGCAAGAACATCAGTCATTCCTTTGGCGACCAGGCGGTGCTGCACAAGGTCGAGCTCCGCATCGAGCAGGGCGAAACCTTCGGCCTGATCGGTGAATCCGGCTCCGGCAAATCGACGCTGGCGCGGATCGTCACCGGGCTGCAGACGCCCAGCCAAGGATCGGTCGAGCTGTTCGGCAGGACGGTGGCGCCACGCGCCGAAAAGCGGGCGCCAGGCGAACGGCGCGACGTGCAGATGGTTTTCCAGTCGCCCGACCGCACGCTCAATCCGCGCCACCGGATCGGGCGGATTATCAGCCGGCCGCTGCGGCGGCTTGCCGGGCTTGGCCGCAGCGATGCGAAGAACCGCGTTGCCGAGCTTCTCCGCTCCGTCCGGCTGGCGGACACAACCGCGGAACAGAAACCACGCTCGCTGTCCGGCGGCCAGCGGCAGAGGGCGGCGATCGCTCGCGCCTTCGCCGGCGCGCCGAAAGTGGTGGTGCTGGACGAGCCGACCTCGGCGCTCGACGTCTCGGTGCAGGCGACGGTGCTCAACCTGCTCAACGATCTGCAGCGCGACAGGAACACGACCTATCTGTTCATCGGCCACGATCTCAGGGTGGTGCGCTACATGGCCGACAGGATCGGCGTGCTCTATCGCGGCCGGCTGGTCGAGACCGGCACGTCCGAACAGGTCTTTCGCGGACCCAACCACCCCTACACGAAGCAGCTTTTGGCGGCGTCTTCGGACGAAACCGGGCCGGAGATTGCCGCTCAGGCGGGCACTGCGGCGGACGCGCTTCCAAACAAGGGATGCGCCTTCGCCGATCGCTGCCCGATGGCTCTCGCCGACTGCCGTAATGCGGAGCCGGCCCTCAGGCCGTACGGCGACGGCCACCTCATAGCCTGCTGGCGTACCGGCGAGTTCTAGAACTACGAAGCGAACCAATTCGGACTGGTCTGGTAGCCTGTGCTCGGGTCAGCAAGAATTCGTCTTGTGAACTGAATTTTCCGGCAGAAGCAGAACGAACCGTATACATATCGCTTCCTAAGACAAGGAAAAGGCCTTATCCTTTCGTTAGCCAAAAGCTAACGAAAGAATCCCTGCCCAATGCCCCACCAGGACACCCGCCTTGGCCTTTGGGTTGAGACATCGGTCGCGGGCGAGAAAGTCCGTCCATTCGTACCGCCACCGCTGCCACCGATACCTCCCGTCGATCTTGGCACGTTTTCCGAACTTATAGAACGCGCGAACCTGGCTCTGGGCCGTTTGGATGGCGTCACGTCCATTCTTCCGGCTCCCCCATTGTTCATCTTCATGTACGTGCGCAAAGAGGCTCTGCTATCGTCCCAGATCGAAGGAACCCAATCCTCGCTCTCCGACCTGTTGTTGTTTGAGGCGGACGAATTGCCAATGGTGCCTCTGGACGATGTCGAGGAGGTCTCCAACTACATCGCCGCTCTTGAATATGGCCTTGACCGCATGCGGAAGGGATTTCCGCTGTCGCTCAGGCTCATCCGCGAGATCCACAGCATCCTTCTCAAAGCGGGGCGTGGGGCCTCATCCCAGGCTGGCGAATTTAGGCACTCGCAGAATTGGATCGGCGGCACACGGCCAGGTAATGCCATGTTCGTCCCTCCACCTCCCGACCAACTGATGCAATGTCTCGATAGCTTCGAGAAATTCTTGCACAACGACGACCGCATGCCGAATGTTGTCAAGGCGGCCCTGGCACATGTCCAGTTCGAAACGATTCATCCGTTTCTCGATGGCAATGGTCGCCTGGGACGGCTTCTAATCACGCTGTTCCTCTGCTCTAACAACGTGCTCAGGGAGCCACGCTCTATCTCAGCCTGTATTTCAAGGCCCACCGCGGCGCCTACTACGACCTGCTGCAGCGTGTGCGAATGGTCGGCGACTGGGAAGGCTGGCTGTCGTTCTTCCTCGAAGGGGTTACAGAGACCGCCGACCAGGCGGCCAGAACTGCCCAGGATTTGCTACGCCTGTTCGAGACAGACGCCCGTAGGATTCAGGACTTGGGCAGGGCTGCCGCGTCCGCCGGCATGGTGCACGGCCTTCTCCAACGCCGCGCCCTCGTAACCATCCAAAAGGCCGCGCAGGACCTATCCTTGTCCGAACCGACGATCAATTCAGCACTTCGCCACCTGATCTCGATCGGTATCGTTCGCGAAGTGACAGGCAAACAACGGCATCGCGTGTTTGCGTATCAAGCCTACCTGGACCGCTTGGCAGAGGGAACGGAACCAAGGCGACAGTAGGGTCAGGCTTTTCAAGCGAATCGGCATCAAGTTCGGAGACTCTTAGGGCCTCTGCGAAGCCGAGACGAGATCGGCCTTGCGCCGCGCCGTCTCCAGACCGACCGCGATGAAGCGGCGCGCATGGCGGGCGAGCTCCATATTGTCGGTCCACAGATTGCGCCAGATCGCCGTCTTCCGCGACAGGTTCTCGTCGACGATCTCCGAGGAGAAGGACTCGAAGCTGAGGTCGTCGCTGTAGCCGATCGCCGTCAGCGCATTGAAGATCGCGGCGAAGTCGATGCTGCCGGTGCCGAGGAAGCCGCGATGGCTCTCGCCGATATGGACATAGCCGATCTTCTTCGCGGCGTGGCGGATGGCCAGCCCGACATCGGCCTCCTCGATGTTCATATGGAAAGTGTCCAGATGCAGGAAGATGTTGTCGGAGCCGGTGTCCTCGATGAAGGCCAACCCTTGCGCGGCGGTGTTGAGCAGGTTGCTCTCGAAGCGGTTGACGATTTCGAGATTGAGCGTGACCCCGGCGGCTTTGGCGGTCTCGGCAACCTTGGCAAGTGTTCCCGCGCTGCGGTTCCACTGGTCTCGCGTCGGTGCTTCGGTCTGCAGTCCATGACTGGTCGAGAGGATGCCGCCGACCTTTTGACCGCCGAGATCGCGCGTGAGGGCGATGGTACGGTTCAAGATCTCGACGCCACGCGCGGCGACCGCCTTGTCGGGGCTGGAGATGTCGCCATCGGCCGGCAGGCCGATGCTGATCGCAACGCCCAGGCCGAGATCGGCGATGCTCTTGGCGAGCCTGCCGATATCGACATCGGCCGGATCGAGATAGGAGAACTCGATCAGGTCGAAGCCGGCTTCCTTGGTGTTGGCGAGCGTGCGTTCGAGATCCGCCTGCGCCGAGCTCGCAGACCAGACGAAAGAGTGGATTCCAATGCGCGACATGAGTCATCTCCGTCCGATAAATGAGGCGCGGCCGGACCGATCCGGCCGCGCCAGCCTTGGGAGCAGGCTTTTTAGCGGGCGGCCGTCCAGCCCTTGTAGTCCTTCAGGTTCTCGGCGGTGATCAGCTTCGGATCGAGCAGCACGGTCGGCTCGGCCGGCTTCTTGCCGGCAAGCACATCCGCCGCCATCGTCAGCGACTGGCCGGCCATGACATAGGGATCTTGCGAGGCGGAAGCCTTGATCATCGAGGTGCCGGAGGCGAACTCCTTCTCGATGTCGGGGGCGCCGTCGACCGCGGTGATGATGAATTCCGAGCGATTGAGCTGCTTGGCGGCGAGTTGCGCGCCGATCGCCGTCGGATCGTTGATGGCGAACACCGCGTCGATCTTGTCGAAGCGGGTGAGCAGCGACTGGAACACTTTCAGGCCGCCGTCGCGCGAGCCCTCGGCGTTCTGGTCGTCGGACAGGATCTTGATGTCCGGATGCTGCGAGAGAACATTCTTGCAGCCCTTGACGCGCTCCAGGATCGACGACGAGGCCGGGCCGTTGAGGATGACGTAGTTGCCTTTGCCGCCGGTGTGGTCGACCAGATACTGGCAGGCTTCCTCGCCGGCCTTGACGTTGTTGGTCATCACGGTGACGTCGGCGCCCGGCGCCGAAACGTCGAAGGCGGCGACGACGATGCCGGCCGCCTGCGCCTTCTTGACCGCGGGCGCGATCGCCTTGGCGTCGACGGCGTTGAGCATGATGACGTCGACGCCGGCGGCGATGAAGGAATCGATCTGCGAGACCTGCTTGTTGAGGTCGTAGTCTGCCGACACCGACGTCACCTCGACCTTCGGATTGATCTTCTTGGCCGCGTCCTCGATGCCCTTGATGGTGGCGACGAAGAAGGGGTTGCCGAGCAGGCCGACCGAGATGCCGACCTTGTTGAGGTCCTTGGCCGATGCCGGCGCGATGGCGAGGGCCGCGAGGGCCGCGCCGCAGAGAAGTTTGGCGATGGTCTTCATTTACTTGCTTCCTCCGATTGCCCCGCGCCTCTCACGGTGCGTTACACACAATCCGGCTCATCTTGGCCGGCGACCAAGGTCAATCACGTTCTTGCTCCGGCCTGGAGCCGGTAACGGTCGAGGGCGACCGCCACGATGATGACCAAACCCTTGATGATGTACTGCCAGATGTCCGAGACACCGGCCAAAATGAGCCCGTTGGAAAGAACGGCGATGATCAGCCCGCCGATCAGCGTGCCCCAGATCGAGCCGACGCCGCCGACGAAGCTGGTGCCGCCGAGAATGACGGCGGCGATGGCGTCGAGCTCGTAGGACTGGCCGAGTTGCAGGCCGTTGGCGGCGTAGAGCCTGGCCGCCGACATGACGCCGCCGAGACCCGCAAGCAGGCCCGACACGCCATAGACGAAGAGCAGCACCAGCGGCACCTTGATGCCGGTGAGGCGCGCCGCCTCGGCATTGCCGCCCACGGCATAGATCCAGGTGCCGAGCACGGTGCGCTTGAGCACCAGCCAGGACAGCACCACCACCGTCAGCGCGATGATGACGAGCCACGGAATGCCGAACAGCGAGCCGTTGCCGATGAAATCGAAAGGCAGGTCGGAATTGAACACCGTCGTGTCCTCGCCGAGCAGGCGGGCGACGCCGCGCACGGCGGTGAGCGAGCCCAGCGTGACGATGAAGGGCGGCAGCTTGATATAGGCGACAAGCAGCCCGTTGATGACGCCGAAGCCGAGGCCGAGCAGAATGGCGGCCGGAATGCCGAGCATGCCCCAGTCCGGCACCAGCGACACCAGCACCGCGACCATCGCCGAGGCGGCGAGGATCGAGCCGACGGAGAGGTCGATGCCGCCGGTGAGGATGACGAAGGTCATGCCGGCGGCGAGCACGATATTGATCGACGACTGCTGGCTGACGATGAGCAGGTTGGTGCCGGTAAGGAAGCGCGGGTTGATGAACTGGAAGCCGACGGCAAGCAGCACCAGAACCGGCAGCATGCCGAGCGCGGCGAAGGCCGTGCGCAGCCGCCGGCTCCTGACCACTGCCTGATCCGCCGCTTTCGCCACTGTTGAGCTGTCGGTCATCTTGTCGGTCCTTCCTGGGCCGCTCCCGTCGCAAGTTCCATGATCTCTTCCTGACGCAGCGGTCTGCCCTCCGACGCCGTCACCTGGCCGGCGATGGCGCCGTCGCGCATGACCAGCACGCGGTCGGCCACGCCGATCACTTCGGGCAGCTCGCTGGAGATCATCAGGATGGCGATGCCCCTGCCGGCAAGTCTGTCGATCAGCCGGTAGATCTCCGACTTGGCGCCGACGTCGACACCGCGCGTCGGCTCGTCGAGGATGACGACCTTGGGCTCGGTCTCCAGCAAGCGGGCGAGCAGCACCTTCTGCTGGTTGCCGCCCGACAGCGAGCCGGCATTGGCCTGCGCCGAGCGCGTGCGGATCGAGAGGTCCGCAATAGCCTTTGCCGCGCGCCTGTCGGCGGCGGTGAAATCGCGAAAACCGCCGGTGCGCGCGTCCTTCGCAAGCACGCCCATATTGATGTTGTCCGCGATCGACATGTCGAGGAACAGGCCGAGTTCCTTGCGGTCCTCGGTGAGGTAGGCAATGCCGGCCTCCAGCGCCTCGCGCGGCGAAGCAATGATAAGGGGCTTGCCGTCGAGTTCCACCTCGCCCGCCGTGCGGCGGTCGGCGCCGAAAATCAGCCTGGCAAGCTCGGTGCGGCCGGAGCCGACCAGCCCTGCCAGCGCTAGCACCTCACCGTGGTAAAGATCGAACGAGCAGTCCTTCAGCAATCCGCCGTCCGACATGCCGCGCACCGACAGCGCCACGCGGCGCTGGCTGTCCGGCGGCCGGTGATCCTTCTTGTAGAAGGCCGAGAGATCGCGGCCGACCATCATCGAGACCAGGCGCGATGCGTTGAGGTCGGCACGCTCGAGGGTGCCGACATAGCCGCTGTCGCGCAATACGCTGACCCGATCGGCGAGCTGGTACACTTCTTCCATGCGATGGCTGATGTAGATGATGGCGATGCCCTGCGCCTTCAGCGTCGCGATCACCTCGAACAGGCGGTCGGTCTCGCGCGAGGTCAGCGAGGTGGTCGGCTCGTCCATGACGATGATGCGGGCGCTGGTCGACAGCGCGCGGGCGATCTCGACCAGCTGGCGCTCACCAAGCGACAGGCTGGAGACCAGTGCGCGCGTCGAAAAGGAAACGCCGAGCCGCTCGATGATCTCCTTGGCGCGGCGGTTGCACTGGTCGCGATCGACGATGCCGAACCTGCGCGGCTCGTTGCCGAGGAAGATGTTCTGCGCCACCGTCAGGTTCGGCGCCAGCGAAAGTTCCTGGTAGATGACGGCGATACCTTGGGCGCGGGCCTTGATCGGATCGCCCGTGGCGACCGGCGTGCCCTCGATCAGGATCTCGCCGCCGGCATCCGGCCGATAGGCGCCGGACAGCACCTTCATGAGCGTCGATTTGCCGGCGCCGTTCTCGCCCATCAACGCATGCAGCTCGCCGGCATCGACGGTGAGCGATACGTCCTGCAGGGCGCGGACGGGACCGAAGGTCTTGGAGATGTGGCGCATCTCCAGCACCGGCCTTTGCGGCGCTTCGACATGGGCGGCGGCGGTCATTGCGCAGCTCCTGCCGCCGCGCCGGCGATGTGGCGTCCGGCAATAATGTCGCGCCAGTCGTCGCGGTAGCGGTCCAGACCCTTGAAGTCCGGGGCGCGTACCGGCTCCGGAGTCTCGGCGGCGAACTCGCGGCCGACGCTCTCGAATGCAAGCGCCGCGGCGCCCGTGGCGCTGCCTTCCAGCGTGGCGCCCTGCATGAAGGGCTGGCCCGGCCGCAGCGCGGCCAGCAGGGCGGCAAGCAGTCCATCCGTATTCAGTCCGCCATCGACGACGACGGTGTTGCTTGAACGGATCAGATCGAGCGACAGATCGATCATCAATGCCACGTAGAGCAGTGCCACGGCCGCGCGCTCCTCGGCATCCGAAACCGGTCCGACGATTTCGCCCGTCCGGCCCGGCAGCGGTCCGCCCGGGGCAAAGCTCGGCAGGGCCACGGTGCCGGCGTCGATCGCGCGCTGTATCGAGGCCGGCGCAATCGCGCCCTGCCAGTTGCCGCTGATCGCTGCGAATTCGCGCCCACCCATGAAGCGGATCGTGGGCACCGGGCCGCCGTCGACATCGACATTGACCAGCATGTCGCGTTCGCGGTCGAGCGCCTCGAGCGGGCAGTCCGGGTTGAGCACGATCACCCAGGTGCCCGTCGACACCACAGTGACTGGTCCGAGATCCTGCCGCCGATAGGCGTGAAGCGCGGCGTTGCTGTCATGGACGCCGTTGTGAATAGCGACCGGCTTGCCGGCCCGGCCAAAGCGCCGCTCGCCGGTCACGGCGCCGGCGCGCGCGAAGGCGGGCATTTGACCACGCCAGCCCTCGGCGTCGACCAGCGAGGAGAAGTCACGCTTGCGCGGCGCCCAAAGATGCGAGTGGCAGCCGAGATAGGACACTTCCGAAACGGCGCGCCCGCCGAAGCGCCAGCTCCAATATTGCGGATAGCCGAGGATCGCCTTCGCCGACGAGAAGGCGCTGGGCTCCACTTCCTTCAGCCACAGCATGTGGCGGCCATAGTTGAAGCCGAGCGGCAGGCGCGGCGAGAAGGTCTCGGCGAAATCGGGAATGCGGCGATCGATCCGCGCCGCGATATGGGCCGGCGGCTCCTGCTCATAGTCGAGGATCGGATGCGTCAGCGCCGTATCGTCGACCAGCGCAAAGGTGCAGCCGTGGCCGGACACCATCAGACCTTCGATGCCGTGGGCATCAGCGGCTTCGTCGACGGCTTCCAGCGCCCAGTCATGCAGCGCCGCTTCGTCAAGCACACTGAGGCCGCCCTTGCGTATCCAGTCGGGTTTCGTGCGCCGTTCGTTGACGATGCGCCCATCCTGCCCGAAGACGAACAGCTTCGAGTTGGTCTTTCCGAAATCAAGCACCGCCACCTTCACTGGACGGCTCCCGAAGGCGAGGCGATACGCACGGCGACGCCGGCATCTTCCAGCATGCGCGCATCGGCGTCGGACAGGCCGTCGTCGGTCACCAACGTGCCGATGCGCGACAGCGGCAGCGCGACGTTGCGGGCATGGATCGACAGCTTGCGGCTGTCGGCCAGCACTACGATCTGGTCGGCGCAGAGACTGAGATCGACGATCGAGCGCACCAGCAGCGGATGCGATTCCAGCACGCCGTCATGGCCAAGCCCCTGTGCGCCGAGAAAGAACTTCGAGGCATAGAAGAGCGTGGCCTGCGTGAGCGAATGGATGATGCCGGGCTCGCGGTGCAGATCGCCGCCGGCGATGGTCAGGCTGCAATGGCCATGGTCGCTGAGATAGGCGGCGAGCGGCATGGAATTGGTGAAGAGGCGGATGTTGCGGTCGGCCAGCTTGACGCCGAGATGGAAACAGGTCGAGCCGCCATGGACGATGACCGCATCGCCGTCGCGCACCATGGTGGCGGCGACAGCGGCGATCTGCCGTTTGGCATCGACCGCCAGATCTCGGTTCTCGTCATACGGCCTGGCATAGGCGATGCCGGCTTGCGAGGCGCCGTCGAGCGCCGAGATGCCGCCATAGACCTTCCTGGCCTCGCCAGCCTCGTCGATCTTGTCGATGTCGCGCCTGACCGTCGCGGCCGAGACGCCGAGCCGCTCCTGCAGCTCGCGCACCGAGGCGAACGGCCGGTCCCGCAATAGCTCGACGATCTGACGCTGGCGGCCGGAGTCGCTCAATCTTTTCCTCCCGACAATGCCATTTGCACGGCATTTGGTGCAACTTACTCAACATCGGGCGGATTGCAAGCCAGTTTTGATGATAGTAGATCACAGTTGACGTAGATCGCTCGCATCTGCGATATCAGCACCAATCGTTCTCCCTTGACGGAGATCGTGCGAGACCGACCGAGCCGTTGGAGGAAGATCGCCATGGCGACCACAGTTGATGCGCAGGAGCTGGCTGCCTTGCGGGCGCTTTCGGCCGCCATCGGCGCCGATCCGCACCTGACCCAGGCAGCCGGCGGCAACACATCGCTGAAGGCAGGCGACACGCTGTGGATCAAGGCCTCCGGCAAATGGCTGAAGGACGCCCTGACCGACCACATCATGGTGCCGGTGGCGATGGGTCCGCTCATCGAGGCGGTGGAACGACGCGATCCGAGCGCCGACAAGCCGCAGGCCTTCGCCATCGATGCCCTCAACCCGCGCGGCCTGCGGCCATCGATCGAGACCACCGTGCATGCGCTGATGCCGCAACGGGTCGTGCTGCATGTCCACTGCGTCGAGACGATCTCACTTGCCGTCCAGGCCGATTGCGAGGCCGAGGCCGGGCGACGTCTTCAGGGGATCGCGTGGGCGTATGTCCCCTATCGCCGGCCGGGCCTGCCGCTTGCCCAGGGCATTGCCGAACGCCTCCGGCCGGGGGTCGACGTGCTGATCCTCGGCAATCACGGCCTGGTCGTCGCGGCGGAGACCGTGGCCGAGGCGGAGCGTCTGCTGCATCGGGTGAGATCGCTCCTGGCCCGCCCGGCGCGGCAGACGGCGGCTCCGGATATCGCGGCGCTGACGACGCTTGCCAGCGGCGGCGGCTACCGATTGCCGGCGGATGTCGAGGCGCATGCGGTGGCGCTCGACCCGGACAGTTGCCGCATCGCAGAAGCAGGCAGCCTCTATCCGGACCATGTCATCTTCCTTGGCCGGGGCTCCGTGGTGGCAAGGCCCGGCGAGCAGGTCGCCGACGTCGCCGCCCGGCTGGGCGCAAACCCGGTCGCGATCCTCTTTCCAGGCGCCGGCGTGCTGATGCGCGGCGACGCCAGCTCCGGCGCTGACGCCATGCAGCGCTGCCTCGCCGACGTGACGGCGCGGGTCGACATCGCGGCGCGATTGAACTATCTCACCGCCGCCGAGAACGACGAGCTGGTCAACTGGGATGCCGAGCAGTATCGCCAGAAACTCAACGCCGCGGGTTAGGTGAATGGTGCCGCTTGGAATAGGCATCGACATCGGCACGTCCGGGTCGCGCGCCGTCGCGATGCGTCCGGACTTCTTCATCGCCGCGACCGCCGCCATGCCGCTCGATCGGTTCGGCGCGAACGGCCGCGATCCTGCCGTCTGGTGGGCTGCGGTCAAGGCGACGCTGCAGGAGCTTTTCTCGCAGATCGACCGTGCAGCGGTGCGGACAATCGCGGTGGACGGCACGTCCGGCACCTTGCTGCCGATCGACGCCGCCGGTCGGCCTCTGGCCGAGCCGCTGATGTACAACGACAAGGTTCCGGATGCGGCCATCCTTGCCGCGATCGACGGCGCGGCGCCGGAAGCAAGCGCCGCGCATGGGGCGACCTCCGGCCTTGCCAAGGCGCTCTGGTTCCAGCGCCTGCCGGGCATCCATGCCGTGCTGCACCAAGCCGACTGGATCGCCGGACAATTGTCCGGCCGCTTCGACGTCAGCGACCAGAACAACAGCCTGAAGACCGGCTACGACGCCGAGGCGCGCCGCTGGCCGGAGTGGATCGCGGCGACCGGCATGCGCATGGAGCTTCTGCCTGCCGTCGTCAGTCCGGGCAGCGTGACCGGCAGGGTTACGGCAGCCGCCGCCGGCCTGCTCGGCCTGCCGCGCGACGTCGCGGTGGTTGCCGGCACCACGGATGGCTGCGCCTCGTTCCTGGCGACGGGCGCGGCGGCAGCCGGCGACGGCGTGACCGCGCTCGGATCGTCGCTGACCATCAAGATCCTGTCCGACCGGCCGATCTTTGCGCCGCGCTACGGCATCTACAGCCACCGGCTCGGCGACGCCTGGCTGGCCGGCGGCGCGTCGAACACGGGCGGCAAGGTGCTGACGCAGCATTTTTCGCTCGCGCGCATCGTCGAGCTCAGCGCCTCGATCGATCCCGCGACGGAGACCGGCCTCGACTATTATCCGTTGGGACCGGCCGGCGAGCGCTTTCCCATCGCCGATCCGACGCTGCAGTCGCGGCTTCTGCCCCGGCCGCGATCCGATGCCGACTATCTGAAAGCGATGCTGGAAGGGATCGCGGCCATCGAGGCGCTGGGCTACCGGAGGCTTGCCGAGCTCGGCGCGCCACCGCTGACATCGGTGCGGAGCGTCGGCGGCGGCGCCGCCAATGCCGCCTGGACCGCGATCCGGCAACGAAAGCTCGGCGTCGAATTCCGGCCTGCGCTGTCGGACGAAGCAGCCGCCGGCGCTGCACGGCTGGCGCTGATGGGAGCAAGAGAGGCGGGGCTGTTGTGAGCGCGAAGCACGCCATGCATCTCGACGGGGTCGCAGCGCTCGCCGAACGCTACGACGTGTTCCTACTCGACCAGTTCGGCGTGCTGCATGACGGGCAGCAGCCTTACCCCGGCGCGGTCGAAGCCCTGTCGGCGCTGAAGCGGGCCGGCAAAACGGTGGCGCTGATCTCCAATTCCGGCAAGCGGGCGGAGCCCAATGAGAGGCGGCTGCTGAAGCTTGGTTTCGAGGCGGGAAGCTGGGACCATTTCGTATCATCCGGCGAAGTGGCGTGGCGCATCTTCACGGACATGGTGCGCGAAGGCACGCTGCGTTCCGGCACAAGGTGCCTGCTGATCAGCCGCGATGGCGACCGCTCTGCGATCGAGGGCCTGCCGCTTGTTTTGACCGAGGGCGTCGACGATGCCGAACTGGTGCTGATCGCGGCCAGCGAAGGCGACCGCTACGGCCTCGATCACTACCGCGGACTTCTCGGCCCGGCGGCGGCGCGGCAGGTGCCGTGCTTCTGCACCAATCCGGATCGGATCATGCTGACCGCGGTCGGACAGCGCTTCGGTGCCGGCGAGATCGCCGACCTTTACGAACGGCTCGGCGGCAGCGTCACCCGTATCGGCAAACCCTATCCGGCGATCTACGAAGCGGCGCTCGCGCTTGCGGGAAATCCGGATCGTCACGCCGTGGTGTGTGTCGGCGACAGCGTCGAGCACGATATCGCCGGCGGACAATCCGCCGGCGTGGCGACGGCGCTGGTTCTGTCCGGTATATTGGCCCACCGCAGCGACCTTGCCGGACTTTTCGACAGGCTCGATGCGCATCCAGACTATACCCTGGACGCTTTTCTCTGGCGTTGATGTGCGGACTTAATTGATCCGGTTTCCGCTCGCCGGATCGAAGAGATGCAGCGCCGCGGGATCGGCGGCCAGCCGACTCGTGTCGCCGGGCCTGACATCGCTGCGGCCCATGACGAACACGCAGATCTGCTGGTTGGCCAGCCTGACATAGAATTGCGTCGAGAGACCCAGCGGCTCGACCACCTCGACCTCGGCCTTCAGCGCGCCGTCGTCGACCAGCTTGATGTGCTCCGGCCGCAGACCGATGGTAAGAGCGTCGCCGTCCTTAAGTGGCAGGCCATCCGGCAGCCGAAGCTTCTGGCCGTCGGCGAGCACGGCATCGACCTTGCCGCTCTTGGCGACCTTAGCCGGCAAGAAGTTCATGCCGGGCGAGCCGATGAAGCCGGCCACGAAGGTGTTGGCCGGCCGGTCGTAAAGCTCGAGCGGGCGGCCAACCTGCTGGACATAGCCGTCATGCATGACGACGATGCGGTCGGCCATGGTCATGGCCTCGACCTGGTCGTGGGTGACGTAGACGGACGTGGTCTTGAGCTGCTGGTGCAGTGCCTTGATCTCGGCGCGCATATGGACGCGCAGCTTGGCGTCGAGATTGGAAAGCGGCTCGTCGAACAGGAACACTTTCGGGTCGCGCACGATGGCGCGGCCCATGGCGACGCGCTGGCGCTGTCCGCCGGAGAGCTGGCGCGGCAGGCGGCCTAAATAGGAGTCGAGGCCGAGCCGCTTGGCGGCGGCGCCTACCCTGCCCTCGATCGTCGTCTTCTCGGCCTTCTTCAGCATCAGGCTGAAGCCCATGTTCGACGAGACATCCATATGCGGATAGAGCGCGTAGGACTGGAACACCATGGCGATGTCGCGGTCCTTCGGCGCGACGTCGTTGACCAGCCGCTCGCCTATATGGATCTCACCGCCGGTGACCTCTTCGAGGCCGGCGATCATGCGCAAAAGCGTGGACTTGCCGCAGCCGGATGGGCCAACCAGCACGACGAACTCGCCGTCGGCGATCTCCAGATCGACGCCATGCAGGATGCGCAGCGAGCCGTAATCCTTCTCGACATTTTGCAGCGTGACGGAAGCCATCTTTTATCCTTTGACCGCGCCAGCGGTGAGGCCGGTGACGAGATAGCGTTGCAGGAAGGCGAAGAAGACGCAGACCGGGATCAGCGCCAGGATGGAGGCCGCCATCATCTGCCCCCAGTCGACGGCGAACTTGCCGATGAAGGTGAGCAGGCCGACGGCAAAAGTCTTCTGCTCGTCGCTGGAGATCAGCATCAGCGCGAACAGCAATTCGCTCCAGGCGGCGGTGAAGACGAAGCCGAGCGTCGCGCCCATGCCGGGCAAGGTCAGCGGCACGATCACCCGGCGCATCGCCTGGGCGCGGGTGCAGCCGTCGATCATCGCCGCCTCCTCCAGATCCTTCGGAATGCCGTCGAAGAAAGACTGCATCAGGAAGGTGGCGAAGGCTGTGTTGAAGGCGGTGTAGATGATGATCAGCCCGATCAGGCTGTTGGTGAGGCCGAGGTCGCCCATGATGCGGTAGATCGGCGGGATGACCATGACCAGCGGGAAGGTCTGGGTGAGCAGCAACAGGATCGCCAAAGTCGCCTTGCCGCGGAAGGTGAAGCGCGACATGGCGTAGCCGGCAAGCGTGGCGATCACCGTGACGAACGCGGCCGTCGACACCGAGACGATGACGCTGTTCAGGAAATAGCGCGGGAAGTCGGAGGCCTCGAGCACGGTGGCGAAGTTCTTGAGCGTGGTTTCAGACGGCCAGAAGGTGATGCCTTCGGAGTAGAGCAGGCGCTCCGGCGTCACCGAGATCTTCAGAGTCCAGAAGATCGGGAACAGCGCGAAGATCACGTAAGCCGCAATGGCCGCGTAGAGGCCGATGCCGCCGAAAATGCGCGAGGAGCTGGAGCGACCGGCGATCATCAGACGTGCCTCACAAGCGTGCGGCGGATGGCGATCAGCCCGATGGCATAGGCGATGAGCAGCACCAGCAGCAGTACCGCCACGGCGGACGCGTAGCCTTTGTCGAGCGACTTGAAGGCGCTGACATAGATGTAGACCGGCACCGTGCTGGTCGAGCCGGCGGGCCCGCCTTCGGTCATGACGAAGATCAAATCGGCGAAGGTGGCGATCCAGATGGTGCGCAGCATGACGGTGATGACGATCGTGGGCGCCAGGAAGGGCAGCGTCACCTTGGTGAAGCGCTGCCAGGGCGAGGCGCCGTCGATGGCCGCGGCCTCATGCAATTCGGACGGGATCGACTTCAGCGCAGCGAGCAGCGTGATGGCAAAGAAGGGGATGCCGAACCAGATGTTGGCGACGATCGGCCCCCACATGGCGGTGGCGGGGTCGGACAGCACATTGGTCGGTTCGGCCTTGAGGCCGAGTGCGAACAGCCAGTGCGGCAGCGGTCCGATGATCGGGTTGAACAGCCACGCCCAGGTGAGGCCCGAGAGAAAAGACGGCACCGCCCAGGGCAGGAAGACAACTGCTTGCACGACCTTGCGGCCGTAGAACGGCTTGTCGAGCAGCAGCGCCAGGCCCAACCCCAGGAAGAACTGGAAGAACAGGCTGGCGACGGTCCACCACAGCGTGTTGATCAGCGCCTGGCCGAGCACCTGGTCGGAGAACATCGCCTGATACTGGGCAAGGCCGACATATTGCGACTTGAAGGCCGAGAATTTGCGGAAGGAATAGCTGATGCCGATGATCAATGGCACCAACAGCACCAGAACCAAGAGGACGATAGCGGGCGATAGATAGAGCCACGGCTCGATCGCGGCCTTACTCAGCCGTTGCTTTCGCGGCCGGGCGGCGGATCGGATTTCGGACACTGCGTAGGTCATGACTTTGGCTCTACGGTGAGGTGTGAGCGCCGGCATCGGCAATAGCGTCCTTCTCCCCGTCTACGGGGAGTTGAGGAGCGGTCCGCGCTGCGGACGAAAGCCGGCAGGCAGATGAGGGGCGGCGCTAGCTTTTCAGACCTTGGCGCTGCCCCTCATCCGGGCATTTTTGTGCATGTCGTTATCCCAAAACCGCTTCGCACTTTTGGGCGACATGCATCGCGTGACACCTTCTCCCCGGGAACGGGGAGAAGGAAAGGGAATGTCACTTCTTATTCTTGGCCAGCCAGTCCTGCTGCTCCTTGGTCAGGAACTTGGCCCATTCGTCGGCCACGTCCTTGGCCGGCTTCTGGCCGAGCAGCACTTCCTGAAAATTCTTGATCGCCACCTGGTCGACGAAATTGCCGAGGTTTTCCAGATGGGTCGGCGGCGTCACCATTTCATATTTGGAGCTGTCGCTGAGTTCGGTGAACCAGCCCTTGAACTGCTCGGTCTTGAAATGCGCGTCCTGGTCGGCGCCGTTGTGGATCGGGACGACGCCGACTTCCTTGGCCCATTCCAGATTGTCCTTGGGCGACAGCAGTGTGGCCATCAGCTTCCACGCCTCGTCCTTGTGCTGGGAGTTGGCGAACATCGCCCAGCCGGCATAGCCCAGCGTCGGATAGGATTTGCCGCTCGGGCCCACCGGAAGCGGCGCGACGGCGAAGTCGTCGGCGCTCATCTTGTCGGCGATGCCGAGCAGCGCGTCGGGATCCTGGTTGAGCATGGCGCAGGTGCCGGAGTAGAAGCCGGTGACGGTTTCGTTGAAGCCCCAGCTCACGGCGTCCTTGGGCGCCAGGCCATTCTTGTACATGTCGGCCAGCATCTGCAGGCCTTTCACCGAGCCCTCGTCATTGATTGTCGAGACGCCGTCGTCGGTGAAATAGCCGCCCTTGCCGTCGGCGATGTTCATGAACATGTGCATGCCGTTGAAGGCGCCGGGACCGCCGCGCAGGCAGTAGCCGTATTTGCCGGGGATCGCGGATATCTTCTTGGAGAAGTCGACGAACTCGTCCAGCGTTGCCGGCGGCCGGTCGAGGCCGGCCTCCTTGAACAGCTTCTTGTTCCAGAACAGCGCGTTCACATAATAGCCGTAGGGAATCATGAACTGGGTGTTGTTGACGGTCGAGCCGAACTGCTTGGCGCGCTCGCCCAGCGTCTTGGCGTCGTCCCATTTGGCCATGTAGGGGCCAAGATCCTCGAGCTGGCCGTTGTTGGCATAAAGGCCCATCCAGCGCTCCGGCATCTCGACGACGTCTGGCGTGTCGCCGGCCTGCACCATGGTGAGGAATTTTTCGAAGGCCTGGCCCCAAGGCAGCGATACCACCTCCACCTTGATGCCCGGATTGGCGCTCTCGAATTCGGCGATCTGCTTCTTCAGGAATTCGGTGCGCGGCGGGCTGGTGATGACTTCGACCAGCTTGATGGTGGTGTCGGCCAGCGCGCCGCTGGCGGAGATCGCCAGGCCGGCGACGGCGGCAAGCATGAAGGTCAGTCTTTTCATGTTCAGGACTCCCATTTGGAACACTCGTTATTTTTTTGACTTGTCGAAGGCCTGGGCAATGTCGGCCCAGAGGTCCTCGACATTTTCCAATCCGACATTGAAGCGGATGGTTCGGGGGCTGACGTCGAAGCGCGCCATCGAATTGATGCCCGGCGTCTGCTCGAGCGAGGCCTTTGCCGGCACGACCAGGCTTTCATGGCCGCCCCAGCTGACGCCGATGCGGAAATATTTCAGTGCATCGACGAAGGCCGGGATGTCGACATCCTCGGTGACCTCGAAGGAGAACAGGCCGGCATAGCCGGCTAAGGTCTTCTTGCCGGGATGGTTGGAGTAGGCGGGATGGTTGACCCGCTCGACCTTGCCATGTGCCTTCAGCCGCTCGGCGATGGTGAGCCCGCTCTTCATGTGATGCGGCAGGCGCAGCGGCAGCGTGCGCAGCCCGCGCAGCAAGAGCCAGCCTTCAAAGGGCGACAGCTTGCCGCCAAGCTGGGAATAGGTCTGCTCGTTGATGTGCTTTATGTGGGCGGCCGAGCCCGCCACCACGCCCGCGACGGTGTCGCTGTGGCCGCTCAGATATTTCGAGGCCGAATGCAGCACCAGGTCGACGCCGTGCGAGATCGGCTTCTGGAAGACGGGCGTCGCCCAGGAATTGTCTATCGTTGTGACAATGCCCTGCTCCTTCGCCAGCCGCGTCAGATGCTCGAGATCCTGCAGCTCGAACATCATCGAGGTCGGGCTTTCGAGATAGAGCAGCTTGGCACCGGGAAGCGCCGCCGCAACCGCGTCCGGATCCGAGCCGTCGACATAGTCGACCTTGATATGGAGGCGCGGGAACAGCCGCTCGAACAGCCGGTAGGCATCGCCATAGCAGTTGCGCACGGCGACCATGCGCTCGCCGGCGCCGACGAAGGCGAGCACCGTGGCGCTGATCGCCGCCATGCCGCTGGAGAAGCCGCGCGCGGCTTCGGCGCCTTCGAGCGCCGCCACGCGCGCCTCGAACTCCATCACCGTCGGGTTGTCGCCGCGCGAATAGATCGGCTGCTTCCTCCGGCCGGCAAAGGTGTCGGCCATGTCGGCGTAATTGGCGAAGGTGAAGAGCGAGGTCTGGTAGATCGGTGGAACCACGGCGCCGCCCGGGAACGGATCGTCATGCGCCAGCAGCGTCGCCGCCTCGCCGAGATAGTCGCTGGCCAGGGAGGCCGGGTCGAAGGTATTGGGCTGCTCGTTCATCTGCGGTCCGAAAGTTTGAGATTGGCGGCGCCGCGCTTCAGATCGTCCTCGACGGTGGCGATGAGCTTCAGCGCCTCGGCGCGGGCGCCCTCAGGGTCATGCGCGGCGATGCGTTCGAAAATGGTGCGGTGATAGGGAAAGCTGGCATGGCCAAAATCGCGCACGCCGAGCGGATGTTCCCAGAAGCGGTGGAACATCTCGTACATGGCGGCGATGATCTGCTCGAACAGCGGATTGCCCGAAGCACGGAAGACCGCCTGGTGGAACTCCCAATCCTCGTCCGAGGACATGCCGGCGCGAGTCTGGAACGCCTCCTCCATGAGGTCGAGCTTGCGCTCGATCTCGGCGAGCTCGGCCTTGCCGGCGCGAATGGCGCAAAGGGCGGCCGCCTCCGCCTCCAGAGCGCGACGGATTTCCAGCGTCGCCATGAGGCCGGCGAAATCATTGCCGCCGGCGAGCGTCAGCGGCATGTGCAGCATGTCGGGCGAGACAGCGGCCTTGAGATAGGTGCCCGAGCCCTGCCGCCGTTCGACTAGGCCCAGCCCTTCCCAGCGCGTCAGCGCCTCGCGCACCGTGTTGCGGCTGACCTTGAGCCGTTCGGCGAGGATGCGCTCGGTCGGCAGCTTTTCGCCCGGACCCAGAGCCTCCTGCCGCACGAACCCCGCCAACGCCTTCAGCACCGCGTCATCGCGAGCCGTCGTCTGGATCGGGGGCAAGTGATCGGTCAAGCCGGCTGCGCCTAAAATGGTTCAATGGTCCAACCAATTTCTGCATGATCGAAGCAAGAAGTCAACCGGGCGACTTGGATTCTTCCGGGGATGGCGTGCATTCTGGTCAAGGAACTGGAGCCATGCCGGCTGATGTTCATCGAGGAGCCGGTGCTCAGCGAAAATCGCGAGGCGCTGAAGGAGGTCGCCGCAAATAGGCTCTACAGCCGCTGGGACCTCAAGTCTGTGTTTGAGTTTATAGCGACACCGCCGCAGGTGTGATTGCCGTAAGGCCGGCTTCGGTCAGCGCGTAGACGCCGCGCTCCGCGCGGGCGAACCAGCCATAGTAATTATGCTGCAGGATGCTCGCGGCGCGTGGCGAAAGCGCCTTCAGATCACGCGGCCGCTTCGGACCGTCGGCCATGGCGGCGGCGCAGGCGAGCGCCTCCTGCCGATAGGCGGTCATGATCGGTTTCTTGCGCGTGCTGCCGCCGATGGACGGATCGCCCTTGCGGCGATGGTGCTCCTCGACCAGGCGCGAGCGCCGCCGGGGATCGCGACGCGGCGGCAGGGCGGCGGGGCTGAGCAACAGCTCCACCTCGCCCTTCCTGCCGACGCCGAGCAGGCCGAAGCCGAGGCGGCGGCAAAGCGCTCGAAAGCGTCGGTCGTGCTCACGGCCCTTGCCGCGCGCCGACATATAGGCGGCGAGCCAGACCTCGTCGCAGGCCGCCGCGCGGTCGACGGCTTGCAGGACAAGCTCGAGGTTGAATTGCAGCTTGAGCTCGCAAATGACGACGACCGGCGGCTCGCCGGCGCGCACGCCGACCACGTCGCAGCCGCCGACCTCGCCCTTGACGGCGAAATCCATGCTCTCGAGAAACCGCTTCACCGGCTCGTAGAGGGAAGTCTCCTGCATGGAAGAGGCATAGCCGATTCGCGGCCAGTCGGCCCAGCGGCACCATCGCGGTCACGGCCGCGCACTGTCTCAGGCGCGATGCAGGTAATCCTCGATCGACTTCGCCTTCATCTCGATCGAGAAGCCGGGCGCCTGGGGCGGCATATAGGCGGCGTCGCGGATGACGCAGGGTTCGATAAAATGCTCGTGCAGGTGGTCGACATATTCGATCACCCGCCCATCCTTAGTACCTGACACGGCGACATAGTCGATCATCGACAGATGCTGGACATATTCGCACAGGCCGACGCCGCCGGCATGCGGCCAGACCGGCAGGCCGAACTTGGCGGCGATCAGCAGCACCGCCAGCACCTCGTTCAGGCCGCCCATGCGGCAGGAATCGATCTGCACCACGTCGATCGCGCCGCCGGCGATGAACTGCTTGAACATGATGCGGTTCTGGCACATCTCGCCGGTCGCGACCTTGATCGGCGCGATAGCCTTGCGAATCTTGGCGTGGCCGGCGACATCGTCCGGGCTGGTCGGCTCCTCGATGAAGAAGGGCTTTGCGAAGGCGAGGTCCTTCAGCCAGTCGATCGCCTGGTCGACCTCCCAGACCTGGTTGGCGTCGATCATCAGGTAACGGTCCGGACCGATCACCTCGCGGGCGATCCTGAGGCGCCGGATGTCGTCGGCGCGATCGCCGCCGACCTTGAGCTTGATGTGGTTGAAGCCATCGTCGACCGCTTCCTGGCAGAGGCGTCTGAGCTTGTCGTCGGGATAGCCGAGCCAGCCGGCCGAGGTGGTGTAGCAGGCATAGCCTTCGCGCTCGAGCGTGGCGATGCGCCCGGCCTTGCCGGCCTCGGCTTTCTTCAAAATCGCCAGAGCCTCGGCGGGCGTGATCGCATCGGTGAGGTAGCGGAAGTCGACGATGCGCAGGATCTCTTCCGGGCTCATCTCGGCGACCAGGCGCCAGACCGGTTTGCCGGCTTCCTTGGCCCAGAGGTCCCAGACCGCGTTGACCACCGCGCCGACCGCCAAATGCATGGCGCCCTTGTCCGGCCCGATCCAGCGCAACTGGCTGTCGCCGGTCACATGGTGCCAGAAGCGGCCGGGGTCCTCTTTCACCCAGTCGAGATCGAGACCGACGACGAGATGGCGCAGCGCCTCGATCGCCGCGCAGCAGATCTCGTTGCCGCGACCGATGGTGAAGGTCAGGCCATGGCCCTTCAGCGACGGCACGTCAGTGTCGAGGATGACATAGGCGGCCGAGTAGTCCGGATCCGGGTTCATCGCGTCCGAGCCGTCCAGGCTTTGCGATGTCGGGAAACGCAGGTCGAAGGTTCTGAGGTCCGTGATTTTCGTCATTGCTGCCTCTTAGCTGGCCTGCCTCGTCATCCGATCGCCGGAACGGCCTCAGATCGACCAGCCGCCGTCGATGTTATAGGCCTGCCCAGTCGTGTAGGTGGCGCCAGCGAGATAGACGGCAAGATCGGCGATCTCCTCCGGCGTTCCGATCCTGCCCATCGGCTGGCGGGCAATGAAGGCCGCGCGCGCCGCCTCATAGTCACCCTGCGCCTGCATGCGGCCCTGAAGCGAAGGGCTCTCGACGGTGCCCGGGCAGATGGCGTTGCAGCGGATACCCTTGGCAACATAGTCGGAGGCAATCGATTTTGTCAGGCCGATGACGGCCGCCTTGGTCACGCCGTAAGCAAAACGGTTCGGCACCCCTTTCGGGGCGCCGGCGACGGACGCCATGTTGATGATCGAGCCGTCGCCGCGCTCCAGCATGCCGGGCAGCACGGCGCGGATGGTGCGGATCATGGCGCGCACATTGAGATTGAAGGCGAAGTCGAGATCCTCGTCCTTCATCTCCAGGATCGAGCCGGCATGGACGAAGCCGGCGCAGTTGAACAGCACGTCGACGTGGCCGATCTCGGCAAAGGCGGCCTTCACCGCCTCGTCGTTCAGCACATCGAGTTTTCGCGTCGTGATGCCGGGCGTACTGGCCAGCTCGGCCAGGGCCGTCTCGTTGATGTCGGTGGCGTGGACGATGGCGCCGGCCTTGGCGAATGCCAGCGCGCTTGCCCGCCCGATGCCTTGCGCGGCCGCCGTGACGACCGCGACCTTGCCTGTGATGTCAGCCATTCTTCTGTCTCCGTCCTTCAGCCGGGCCGTCGCTCGACGATGTAGATGTGATCCGCCGCCAGCACGACCTCGTCGCGCTGGTTCAAAACCTCGACACGCTCGATGACGCGTCCGGCGTTTGGTCGTTTCGGGTCGTCTTCCTTGGCCGCGATGGTGGTGCGGGTGCGGATCGTGTCTCCGATGAAGACCGGCTTGATGAAGCGCAGCCGGTCGTAGCCATAGGAGAAGGCGACGGGGTTGATGACGCTCGCCGTCAGGCCGACGCCGACCGAGAAGACCAGCGTGCCATGCGCGATGCGCTGGCCGAAGGGCGTCGTCTTCATGAACTCGGCATCCATGTGATGCGGGAAGAAATCGCCGGTGTGGCCGGCATGGACGACGAAATCGGTCTCGGTGATAGTGCGGCCGCTGGTGAGGCGCGACGCGCCGATCTCATAGTCCTCGAAATAGGTGGTCTGTTCCATGTCCGGCCTTACGGCTTCGCGGCCAGCGGCGTTGCCGGCGTGGCGCTCGATTTATAGGCGGCCTCGACCAGCGCCATGGTGTGCCAGGCATCCTCGACGGAGCTGACGAGTTCCGCGTCCTCGCCGGACGCGAAGCGCTGGACATTGGCCATGCGGCCGACAAAGGCATCGGGGAACCATTCGCCGGCAAGCGGGACGGTGACCCAGTCCGATCCGCCCTTGGGATGGATTTCCAGGATGTCCGGCTCGCCGCGCGGATAGTCGAGGTTGAGGCCGAGCTTGACATAGGCCGCGCCCTCGGTGCCGCAGATGCGGAACTCGCAGGCCTGGTGGCGCCGGCCAAATTTGTGGTCGTGGTTGATCGACAGCCCGCAACGCACCTTATCGCCATAGTCGAGGATCGCGCTGGTGCGAGTCTGCGCGACCTTGTGGTTGGGATGGCCGAGCGTCTTGGCGTGCACGCCCAGCGGATCGCCGAGAAGCTGGCGGATCAGGTCGAGATAATGGATCGAATGCATGGCGATCTCGACGCGCGGCGCCTTGAGCAGGAACTCCCAGAGCTGCCAGGGCGTGTCGAGCGCGAGAAGCGCGTCGAAATCGACGACCTCGCCCAGCCATCCGTGGGCGATGGCGTCCTTCAGCGCCAGCATCATCGGCGCGAAACGGAGCTGGAAGTTGACCGCAGCCTTCAGTTGTTTGGCGCGGCAGATTTCGAGGATTTCTGACGCCTCGCCGAGATAGTTGCCCATCGGCTTCTGGATCAGCGCCACCGCGCCGTCGGGCAGCGCCTTCAGCACCTCGGCGTGCCGGCCCGGCGGCGTGGCGAGATCGAAGATCGCGTCCTTCACCGCCGCTGCCTCCTCGACCGAACGAAACGCCGTCACGCCCCACTTGTCGGCGAGCTTCTGCGCCTTCGCCTGGTCCGGATCGTACAACCCGGAAATCGGGAAGCCGCCCTTGCGGTAGGCAGGAAAATGCGCGTCGCCGACGATCGAACCGGCGCCGAAGGTGACGATCGGGCGCGGCTTCGACGGCTTCGGCCAGGACTGGGCCAGTGACGCTGGATCGAAGGCGTCAGTCATGATGGAAGACCTCGTCCATCGAGGCCCACCACTCGCCTTCCTTGCGGGTTTCGAGTGGCTCCTGGCAGGGCATGCATACCGACCACCATTCCTGGGTCTTGGGATCGGCCGCCATCTTGGCCATGTCGGCGGCGTAGTCGGTGCCGTAATATTCGAAATAGGAGAAAAGCAAGTTCTCCGGCCGCTTCAGGTAGATCGAATAGTTCTTGATGTTGCAGGCCGAGATCATGGTCAGCACGTCCGGCCAGACGGCGGCGTGAAGGCGGACATATTCCTCGACCTTCTCGGGTTTCAAGCCGAGCACCATGCCCATGCGCTGCATCTTCGTCTCCCTATTTCACGATCGCCGTGGTGAATTCGGCGATGCTTCTTGCCTTGACCGCGTCCCAGTCCCAGTCGATGCCGATGCCGGACTCGCCGGGCGCCAGCGCATGGCCATCCTCGATGCGCATCTTGGCGCCCGTCAACTCATCGAGCTGCGGAATATACTCGACATATTTGCCGTTCTGGATGGCGCAGACCAGGCTGACATGCAACTCCATCAGGAAATGCGGGCAGACCGGCATGTCGAAGGCCTCCGCGGCATGGGCGACTTTCAGCCAGGGCGTGATGCCGCCGATGCGGCCGACATCGACCTGGATGATGTTGGCGCCGCCTTTCTGCATGTACTCGCGGAAGTGCCTGATCGAATAGAGCGACTCGCCGACGGCGATCGGCGTCGCCGTCGACTTCGACAGCCGCACATGGCCGTCTATGTCGTCGGCCGGCAGCGGCTCCTCGATCCAGGCGAGATCGAGATCGCGCAGCCGCTCGGCGCGGCGGATCGCCTCGTCGACGGAAAAACCCTGGTTGCAGTCGGTCATGATCTCGTAGCCGTCGCCGACCGCCTTGCGCACCGCCGACAGCCGCGAATAATCCTCCGAGCCATGCGGCTTGCCGATCTTGACCTTCGAGCCGGTGAAACCCTTGGCCTTCGCCTCCAGCGCGTCGTCGACCAAAGCCTGCGTCTCGATATGCAGCCAGCCGCCTTCTGTCGTGTAGAGCGGACAGCGGTCCTTGGCGCCGCCGGCGAGCTTCCAGAGCGGCAGGTTCTGTTTTCTCGCGCGCAAATCCCACAAAGCCGTGTCGATCGCGGCGAGCGCGATCGCGGTGATGGCGCCGATGGTGGTGGCGTGGGTGGCGAATTCGAGATCGTGCCAGATCGCTTCGATCTGGTCGGCATCGCGGCCGATCAGGCGCGGCGCCAGATGATCGGCCAGAAGCCGCATCACCGACGAGCCGCCGGTGCCGATCGTGTAGCTGTACCCGGTACCCGTCGCGCCGTCGGCATCGGTGATGGTGACGATCGGCGTCTCCTGGCTGACGAAGCTCTGGATCGCGTCCGTGCGCTTCACCTTCGGCACGAGGTCGACCATGCGCAGTTCGATCTTCTCGATTTTCGCCATGTCAGTTCCTCAGCGACTTGCCGGTTTCGGCGGAGAACAGATGCGCGCGGCTCAGATCGAAGCTCATGCCGATCCTGTCGCCGGCTTTCAGCGGCTTGGGATTGAGCATGCGCGAGACCCAGTCGGCGCCGTTGAACTCGGCGAAGACCAGCGTCTCGTTGCCGAGCGGCTCGGTGATGCTGACCGGCAGCTCGACGCGGTGAACCTCGGTTTCGCCGCCCGAGCTCAGGCGGTGGCCGGTGGGGTAGAAATCGTCGGGGCGGATGCCGAACACGACCTTGTCGCCGGCCGCTGTCTTCGACTTGAACTGCCCAGGCAGCGGCAGGCTGTCGCCGCCGCCGAAGACAAGCCTGCCGTCGCTTACGGTCGCGTCGTGCAAATTCATCGGCGGCGAGCCGATGAAGCCGGCGACGAAACGGGTGGCGGGACGGCTGAACACCTCGTCCGGCGTGCCGACCTGCTCGATATGGCCGGAGCGCATGATGACGATGCGGTCGGCAAGCGTCATCGCCTCGACCTGGTCGTGGGTGACATAGATCACCGTCGACTTCACCTTGGCATGCAGCTTCTTGATCTCGGTGCGCATCTGCGTGCGCAGCTTGGCGTCGAGGTTGGAGAGCGGCTCGTCGAACAGGAACACGTCGGGATCGCGCACGATGGCGCGGCCCATGGCGACGCGCTGGCGCTGGCCGCCGGAAAGCTGCGAAGGCCGACGGTCAAGCAGTTCGTCCAGGCCGAGGATGGCGGAGGCTTCCGCCACGCGCCGGTCCATGTCGTCCCTGGCGGCGCCTGCGATCTTCAGCGAGAAGCCGAGATTCTCGCGCACCGTCATATGCGGATAGAGCGCGTAGGACTGGAACACCATCGAGATGTTGCGCGAGCGCGGCGGCAGGTCGTTGACCACGCGGCCGCCAATGTCGATGTTGCCGCCGCTGATGTCCTCGAGGCCGGCGATCATGCGCAAGGTCGTCGACTTGCCGCAGCCCGACGGGCCGACCAGCGCGATGAATTCGCGGTCTGCGATATCGAGATCGATGCCATGCACGATCTCCATATTGCCATAACGCTTGGTGAGCTTTTTCAGCGAAACCGTTGCCATGAAGTTCAACCTTTCACCGCGCCGGAGGTGAGGCCGCCGACGAGGTGTTTCTGGACGATGTACGTGAGGGTCAGCGCCGGGATGATCATCACCACGGCCAGCGCGCACATGCCGCGCCAGTCGATGGTGAACTCGGCCGTGTAGTCGAGCAGCCCGACGGGCAGCGTCTTGGAGTTGACGGAACGGGTCAGCTGCGAGGCCAGCGCGAACTCGTTCCAGCAGGTGAGGAAGGCGAAGATCGCGGCCGAGGCGATGCCGGGACGCGCCAGCGGAAACTCGACCTGCCAGAAGGCCTGCCAGCGCGTGCAGCCGTCGATCTGGGCTGCTTCGGCGAGGTCCTTCGGCACCTGGCGAAAAAACCCGTCGATCAGCCAGATGGTGAAGGGGATGTTCAGCGCCACATAGGCGAGGATCATGCCGAAATGCGTGTCGATGATGCCGAGCCGCGCATACACGAAGAAGAGCGGCAGCGACATGGCGATGCCCGGCACGGTACGGGTCAGCATCAGGCCGAGGAACATGCCCGACTTGCCACGGAAGCGGTAGCGGGCGAAGGCGTAGCCGCCGGCCATGCCGATGGCGACCGCGATCACCGTCGAGGTGACCGAGATGATCAGCGAGTTGCGGAAATAGTCGAGCACCGGAATGCCGCCTTTGCCGATACCGCTGAACATAGCGACATAGGCATCGAGGGACAGCTCTTGCGGGATCCAGACCGGCGGCTTGGCCATGATCTCGACCGTGGGCCTGAGCGACGACAGCACGATCCAGATGCCCGGCAGGCAGATGACGAGCATGGCGAGGAAGAGGCCGACGCGATGCGCGAATGTCAGCGCGCGGCGCGTGAGGCGGGCGGAGGCGTTCTCGTCTATCATCACCACTCCGCACCGATCTGCGCGCGCGCCGCGGCGAGCTTGTTGTAGAAATAGACGGTGAAGGCGATCGACAGCAGGATCGAGAAATAGGCCATGGCGTTGGCCAGCCCCATGCGGGCGTCGCTGTAGGCGGTGCGCCCGACCAGCGTCCACAACAGCTCGGTGCGGCCGGCCGGACCGCCATCGGTCATGATCTTGACGATGTCATAGGCGCGCGCGACGTCGAGCGAGCGGATCGTCATGGCGATGTAGGCGAAAGGCATGACGAAGGGCCAGGTCACATAGCGGAAGGTCTGCCAGGGCGTGCAGCCATCGACGCGGGCCGCCTCGATCGGCTCCTTGGGCATGGCGAGCAGACCGGCCAGGATCAGGATGGCGAAGATCGAGGTCGACGACCAGACTTCCGCTATGGTGATGGCGGTGAAGGCGAGGTGGCTCTCGATCAGCCACGGGATGGCGTTCTGGGTGATGCCCAGCGACTGCAGCGCGTTGTTCACCAGGCCGATATTGTCGTTGAACATGAATTTGAACTGAAAGCCGACCAGGATCGGCGAGAACATCATCGGGAACATCATCAGCGTGCGCAGGATGCGCTGGCCGCGCGTTGCCTTCTCGACCAGCATGGCCAAGCCGAGGCCGAGCAGCATTTCGAGGTTGAGCGCGATGGTGAGCAACAGAACGGTGCGACCGAAGGCCCACCAGAAGTCCGGATTGCTCAGGATCGAGACATAGTTCCGGAAGCCGATCAGCACGAAGAAGGTCTCGGGCCGGGTCAAGCGGAAGGGCGTGAAACTGGAATAGAGCGATAAGAGCAGCGGCACGAGCACCACCGCCGCCAACACGACGAAGGCCGGCAGCAGCAGGAGAATCGGCGCGGATGGCTTGAAGCCCTTCATCGGGATCCTATCAGCGAGGTGAAATGATCCAGCCCCGGTCGATACCGAGGATGGCAAGGCTACGCGGCCGCCTCCCCGGTTGACAGGGAGGCGGTTGCGGGATGCGGGTGCCTAGAGCTTACCCGCGTCCTGGAGGATCTGCGTTGCCTTGGCGGCAGCGTCGTCGAGCGCCTGCTTCGACGACTTGTCGCCAAGGATGGCGGCCTGCAGCTCGGGATAGACGGCGTTGGATATCTCGATCCATTCCGGCGTCTGAGGCACCGGGAAAGCGTTCTTGGCGGCTTCCTGGAAGGCCTGCAGCACTTCGGTCTTGTACGGATCGGACTTCGCCTGCTCGAGATCCCATTCCCAAACCTTGGTTCGGGTGGGCAGCGGGCCGGCCGCGGCCTCCAGCTTCTGGCTGTCCTCATTGGTCAGCCACCAGACCAGCGAAGCGGCGGCTTCCTTGTTGGCGCAGTTCTCGGCCACCGAGAAGCCATGCGCGCCGGACCAGCCGGAACGCTTGCCGGACGAGCCCTTGGGCTGGACCTTGACGCCGACATTGCCGGCAACCTTGGACGACTTGGGGTCGTTGAAGAAACCGGCCCAGCCCGGCCAGTCGAGGTTGATCGCCACGGTGCCGGAAGCAAAGCCCTGTCCAAGATCGTCCCACAGATAGTTGGTGGTGCCGGCCGGAACCGCCTTGGCCTTGTAGAGGTTGACGAACCAGTCGAGCGCCTTGACGCCAGCCTCGGAGTTGAAGGCGGGCTTGCCGTCCTTGTCGAGATATTCGCCGCCATCGGCGACCACCATCTCGTAGAAGCGGCCGTTGATCGCCTCTTCCTTGCCGGCATATTGGGTGCCGTAGAAGTCAGGCGGGCTGGCGAAGAATTCGGCCTGCTGCGCCATCTCATCGAACGTGTCCGGCGGAGCAAGCTCCTCGCCGTATTTGTCCTTGTAGGCCTTCTTCTTGGCTTCGTCCTTGTAGAGGCTCTTCTGATAGTAGAGCGCCGAGACGTCGAACTGGGCGCGCGGCAGCATGACCAATTTGCCGTCCAGCGTGCCGGCGGCGATGTTGGCCGGCACGAAGGCGTCGATCTCTTCCTTCGGCAGCAGCTTGGCGAGATCGGTGTAGATGCCCGGATATTGCGGCGCGAACGAGGTGTGGTTGGAGCCGACGCACCAGGTGATCGAGTTGGAGGCAATGTCCGACTTGATCTCCTTGTCGAGGTCGAAGTGGTTCTTCTTCGACAGGATGTTGACCTTGGCGCCGGTCAGCTTCTCCCATTCGGGAATGCGCTCGTAGAGCTTTTCATATTGCTGGCCGCCGATCAGCTTCGCGTCGATCGTCACGCCCGGAAATTTGCCGGGCAGATCGGCTGAAAACGCCGTGCCGCTCAGCAGCAAGCCGGCCAGGCCGGCGGAAACGCCTAAAAGCAGTCTCGTCATGTTCTCTCCTCCCATGAGCTCGCGGCGACGGCCGGCCGGATGCGCAGCCGATCGCTTAAGTTTCATTCATATGCAAATAGCATTTTCATTCGCGGGTCAAGCCGATTATGCTTCCAGCGACACGAACTTCATGCATATATGCAGGAGAAAATTCACTGGAGGGGCAGGTGGCCGAGGAAGAAGACGGGGACCGCTACCGCGCGCCGGCGCTGGACAAAGGACTGGACATTCTCGAGCTGCTGGCGAGCGTGGACGGCGGGCTGACCCAGGCGGAGATCGCCAAGCGGCTCGACCGCAGCCCGAACGAGTTCTACCGCATGCTCGACCGCCTGGTGCGGCGCGGCTATGTCACCAAGAACGACGGCGACCGCTATTCGCTGACGCTCAAGCTTTTCGGGCTGGCGCAATTGCACGCGCCGGTGCGCCGGCTGGTGTCCTATGCGACGCCGATCATGCGCGAACTCGCCGAAACCTCATGGCAGGCCAATCAATTGGTGGTGTTCGACCGCGGCGCCGCCGTTGTCATCGCCCAGCAGGAAGCGCCGCGCTACTGGGGGATCTCGATTCGCGTCGGGTCGCATATCAGCCTGTTCGACACCGGTTCCGGCCATGTGCTGCTCGCCTTCCGCTCGCCGGAGGAGCGTAAGATGATGATCGCCGAGCATCTGCAGAGCACCGAACAACTCAATTTGACACCCGAGTTCTTCGCCCGCCTCGACCAGGTGCGCGACCGCGGCTACGAGATGATGGCATCGCTGCAGACCGCCGGCGTCTACAATCTTTCGACGCCGGTGCTCGGACCCGACGGCAGAGCCATCGCGGCGCTGACCATCCCCTACATCACCCTCGTCAACGCCCCCACGGCCCCCGACATCACGCTGACGATTCGGCACCTACAGGACGCTGCCGCACGGTTGTCGCAGCTCGCAGGGTCGGATGTGCCGCAATCGTCGTAATTTCTTATTTGAATAATGGATTTTTAGGCGGGATAGTGTCTGGCACAAAGGGAGGAGACGTCGCCATGATCATCGACACGCATCTGCACATCATCGACCAGGCCGCGCTTCGCTACCCGTGGCTGGCCGGCGTGCCAGCGCTGAATCGCGATTTCTCCTATCAGGAATACGCCACCGACGCGTTGCGTTCCGGCATCGAAGGCGTCCTGCATATGGAGGTCGATGTCGACCCTGCCGACATCGCAGCCGAGACCGCTTACGTGAAGTCGCTGGCCGGCCGGGCCGGGAGCCTGCTTCGCGGAGCGATCGCCGCCTGCCGGCCGGAGGAGGCCGGTTTCGAGGCCTATCTGGAGACGGTCAAGGCAGACCCGTTCATCAAGGGTTTCCGCCGCGTGCTGCATGTCGTGCCCGACGATGTCTCGGAAGGAGCTCTGTTTCGCCAGAACATCAAGCGGCTGGCCAGCACCGGGCTGACCTTCGACCTTGTTGTACTGCCGCATCAGATCCCGAAGGCGATGGCGCTTGCCGATCTCGCGCCCGACGTCCAGTTCGTCCTCGACCATTGCGGCGTGCCCGACATCAAGGGCAATGCGGACCATCCGTGGCGCGAGCATATGGAAGCCATCGCCAAGCGTCCGAATGTCGTCGGCAAAATCTCCGGCGTCGTCGCCTATGCCGACCCGGCGACCTGGACGGTCGAGACGCTCCGGCCCTATGTCGAGCACACGATCGGCTCGTTCGGCTGGGACCGGGTGATCTGGGGCAGCGACTGGCCGGTCTGCACGCTGGGCGGCGGCCTGACAACCTGGATTGCCGCCACGCACGCGCTGCTCGCCGGCACGAGCGAGTCGGGGCGCGCGCGGCTGCTTTCGGGCAATGCGCGCCGGCTGTGGCGGCTTGGCTAATCGCTCGATCTAGATCGTCGTGCTTACGTGGCGCTCGCGTCCGTAGAGCGAGACCAGAAGCAGGATGACCAGGCCAAGGGCGGCCTGCACCGTCGACGGCCGGAAGCCGAGGCCGATCAGCAGCGTGTTGATTTCGGTCAGCACGAGGACGCCGGCGATGGTGCCGAGATAGCTGCCGCGCCCGCCGACAAGTGCTGCGCCGCCGACCACGACGGCTGCGATCGTCTGGAAGAGATAGGGCTGGCCGACATCGCCATAGGCCGAGCCGGTGAAGCCGAGCAAAAGCACGCCGGCGACCGCCGCGAAGAAGGCGCTCGCAGCATAGGTGACGATCCACATGCGCAGCGGATCGATCAGCGCCAACGGGGCTGCTTCGGGGTTGCTGCCGACCGCATAGAGGCGGCGCCCATAGGGCGTGCGGGCGAGCACCAGCACGATCAGCGCCGTCAGCACGACGAGGCTGGGCACCAGCAGGGGCACCGGCAAGGGCCCGACCGAGCCGCCGATCGAGACGAAGCTGGACACGGCTTGCGGCGCCGAGCCGGAGGGAAAGCCGCCAGTCCACAACAGCACGGCGCCCTGGACGATCATCCCGATGCCGAGCGTGACGATGAGCGGATGGATGTTGAGCCCGCGCGAGATCAGTCCATTGAGCGCGCCGATCGCTATCGCAAGCACACCGACGAGACCGCAGACGAGGGCGAAGTTCCAGCCCTGGCCATAAAGCTGCGCCGCGACGACATTGGCAAAGCCGATGACGAAGGGAATCGACAGATCGATGCCGCCCAGGATGACGACCAGCGTCTGGCCGATGGAGGCGACCGCGAGCAGCGAGGCGATGACCAGCAGCGCGCGGATGGCGAAAGGCGCCGAATAGCCGGGAATGAGCAGCGTGCCGACGATCTGCAACAGCAGCGCCATCGCGAAGGCGCCGGCGATGCGGGCGTTGGTGGACTGGAACCAGTTGCTTGTCATCCGGTCAGCCTTTCCGCCGCGACAGCCGTTCCTGCAACGCCGTCAGCACCACGGCGACGACGAGGATCAGGCCATAGGCGATCTGCAACACATAGGTTGAAACGTTGAAGGTGGTGAGCAGGCTCTGCAGCAGGAAGATATCGATGGCGCCGATCGCGGCGCCGCCGAGACCGCCGCGCCCGCCGGCGAGGCTGACGCCACCGAGCGCCACCGCAGCAATCGCCATCAGCGTGTAGGTCGGGCCGATATTGGGGTCGGCCGAGCCGATCAGCGAGGTGAGCATCAGCCCGGCGGCGGCCGCGAAGATCCCGGTGAGGACATAGGCGATGAGCCGCACCTTCGTCACCGGCACGCCGGCCGTGTAGGCGGCGCGGTCGTCGCTGCCGACGGCCATCAGCAGGTCGTAATAGGGCGTGCGGCGCACCAGGAACCAGCACAGGCCGATGAGCGCCAGCGGCACGATTGAGAGCGGTCCCGCCATGGCCTTCAGCCAGTCCGGCGCCGGACCGATCGGCGCCGGCAGGATGGTGAGCGTGACGCCAGTGAGGATCAGATAGGTGCCGAGCGTCGCCACGATCGGCTGGATGCGGACGATTGTGGCAAGCGCGCCGTTCGCGGCGCCGACCGCCGCCCCGACCAGCAGCGCGGACGGAACGATGACCAGCGGCGACGAGATGCCGAGATTGAGGAACAGCACCTGGATAACCAAAGCGTTGACGAAGCCCATCAGCGGGCCGACCGAGATGTCGATGCCGCCGCGCCCCGCCAGGATGACCGGCGCCGAGGCGACAGCCGCGCCGATCAGCGGGGCGGCCAACCCCAGCAGAGTGCCCCAGGACGAAGGCTGAAAGCGCGCCGGATTGAGCGCGATGTTGAGCACGAGCAGGACGACGAGCATCACCATCGCAAAGCCGACGCCGCGCAATTTGCGAAGGACCGGGCTCATGCGGCGCGTCCGAACATGGCGGCGATCACCGCGTCGGTGGTCATTTCCGCGCCCGAGAACTCGGCCGACACGCGCTGTTCGCGGAACACCAGCACGCGGTGGCACAGAAGCAATATCTCCTCAATCTCGCTGGACAGGATCACCAAGACCATGCCCTCGGCGGCAAGGCCGCGGAAGACGTCGTAGAGCACGTGCCGGGTCGCCACGTCGACACCGCGCGTCGGATCGTTGAGCAAGAGGACGTTCGGCTGCAAAGCAAGGGCCCGCGCGAGCAGCACCTTCTGCTGGTTGCCGCCGGACAGCGTGGTGATCGCTGCATCGGGACGCGGCGCCACGATGCTAAGCCTTTGCCTGTACGTCTCGTAGCGACGGCGACGCGCCGCGAAGCTCAAGAGGCCGAAGCGGCGGTCGTTCGACACGGTTGAAATGGCGAAATTATCGAGCACCGACTGCGTCGGGAAAATACCGGTCGAACGGCGGTCGCGCGGCAGATAGGCGATGCCGCCAGCGACGGCCTTGCGAAAGCTGGTGATCGATCCGGCCTTGCCGTCGACGGAAATCTCGCCAGCCACCGGCCGCTCAAGCCCGGCCAGCGCGCGCAGGAAGCGTTCCTGGCCATGGCCGTCCAGCCCGGCAAGGCCGACGATCTCGCCCGGCGCGATGGTCTGGCTGATCGGATTGACACCGGGCGCGATGACCAGCCCACGCACATGAAGCGCCTTTGTCTCAGCCATGCGCCAGCTCCGCTGCCGTTTGCGGCGCCATCGCCGCCAGAAGCTCGGCCGGCGTCGAGGCGCCGCGCTCCTCGGTCTTCACCACGCGGCCGGCGCGCAGGATGGATATGCGGTCGGACAAAGCCATCACCTCGTCCATGCGGTGCGTGATGAACAGGATCAGCGTGCCCGCCCCGGCCATGGCGCGCATCAGCGAAAAGACCGACTCGCGGTCGGCGAAGTCGAGCGCCGCCGTCACCTCGTCGAGGATCAGGACACGCGGGTTGCGGATGACCGCGCGGGCGAGCACCACAAGCTGCCTTGCGGCAAGCGGCAGCTCGCCGCATGGCCTATCGAGATCGATCGGCGTCACCGCGAATCGGCCGAGCGCGGCCTGCGCCCGGGCGCGCCGCTCGCCGCGCGGCACGCCTCGTCGCCACAGGCCGTCGAGGCCGAGAAGGATGTTGTCGGTCACCGAACGTTCAGGCGCGACCAGCACCTCCTGGAAAACGGTGGCAAAGCCCGCAGCCTGGAAGGCGGCGGGATGTGTGCCGGAAAACGGCGTGCCATCGAGCAGGATCGCGCCGCCATCCGGCTGCACGATGCCGGACAAGAGCTTCACCAGCGTGCTCTTGCCCGAGCCGTTCTCGCCCAGGATCGTATGGATCGTGCCTGGACGAAAGGCGATCGACGCCTCGGCCAGCGCGACGGTTTCGCCATAGCGTTTGGAGACGCGTTGGACTTCCAGCATGTGTCTTTCCGAAATGGAGAAGCCGGCCCTCAAGAAGAGCCGGCTCCACAGAACATCACTTGGCGCAGGCGTCCGGCACCTTGGAGTAATCCCAGCCCTTGGTCGGCGCGGGATTGCTGAAATAGGCGTCGAGCACGTTTTCGGGCATCGGGTCGGTCGGCGGCACCGGGAAGACCGACACGGTATCCGGCGTCATGCAGTCCTTGTACCATTTGTCGAGCTCGGCGGCGTGCACCGGCGGGATCGGGATCAGCAGCGTGTTGAGCTTCGGCTTTTGGCCGTCGAGCATGCGTTCGCCGACACGAAACAGCGTCTGCGCCGTCCAGCCCGGCAGCACCGCATGGCCCTCGAAGCGGTACTTGTCGGGATTGGCCTTCCAGTAGCCGAGCGCGTCGCCGGTTATCGAGCCGGTGATCAGCGGCGCGGGGCGGCCGGCCTCGGCAAAAGCCTCGGCAACGACCCGGCTTTCGCTGCCGGTCGTCCACACCGCGTCGATCGGCGCCGGATTGGTGGCGATCGCCTGCAGAACCACCGTCTTGGTGACGTTGGCCGTCCAATTGCCGTTGACGGTGCGCGCAACCTTGAGGCCCTTGTTCTCGGCAAGCGCCTTGTCGGCGCCCTGCTTCTCCTGGACCACGATCGGATGTCCGGCGATGCCTTCCACCACCAGCACGCTGGCGTCGGGCTTCGCCTTGCCGATCGCCGTCATCATGTCATAGCCCCAGCGGGCATAGTTGGAATCGACATTGATGGCGTTGGGGCTGGTGATCGAACCCGCCGCCGTGATGAACGGAATGCCCGCCTTGGCCGCGGCATCCACGGCGTCGTCGAGCGCCGTCGCCGAGCCAGGGATCGAGGTGATGATCGAGCATTTCTTGTCGATGAAGGCGCGGATCTGGTTGATCTGCTGGCTGGGATCGTTGTTCGAATCCGAGACCTCGAAGCTCGACACCGTGCCGTCGGCGATGAGGCCATCGACCAGCCGCTTCAGCTCCTTGGTGACCGAGACGCGCCACGGATTGCCCTGGTAGCTTTCCGAATGGCACCACTTCCAGGGCTTCGCCGGCGGCGTGAAATTATCCCAGGCCGAGGGCAGCACTTTCTGCGGCGCGCCGTCATATTGCGCCTTGAGATCGGCGGGCAGGCCGTCGATCACCGACTTCGCATCGGCGGCGTGAGCGGCGAATGGGATCGAGATTATGGCGGTTGCGGCGAGCAGGCCGCGTATCAGGCTGGTCATTATTTTCCTCCCTTGGTGCAGTGAAACTAGCCGGCGGCGGCCGGCGCGAAACTCTCCCGGAACAGGCGGTTGATGTCGGCGACGACGCGGCGGGCGTCCTGTCTGCCGGCGAGGCCTTCGTTGATGCGGTCGGAAGCCTGCTGCTGGAACGCCATGTAGCCGTCATGGCGCGGACGCACCCAGGCGCCTTCGAGCGTTGCCCTCGTGTCGCGATAGAAATTGCCGGTCGCGGCGTTGACGGCGTCGTCTTCCCAAGCCGCGGCATGGCCGGGCTGGCCGCCGGCAGCGGCGTAAGGCCCGCGCTGCACGTCGCCGCTGGCGATCCAGTAGGCGAAGTCGATGGCCGCCTCGCGCGCACCGGAAAAGGCGGAGACGGCAATGCCGGTTCCGCCGAGCGCCGAGCCGACCGGCCCATTGCCGCCGACGACCGGCATGTCGGCAAAGGCGATGCGATGCGGCCGGAAGTCCGCCACCGCATAGGGAACATAGCCATAGATCAGCGGCGCGCAGGCGATGCGTGAACCGGGCTCGGCCATTTTCTCGAAAACCGCGATAGGGTCCATCGTCAGGCATGCGGGATCGACGAGCGCCGCGATCTCGCTCAGCATCTCAAAGGCGGTTTCGCCGGTTTCGCCATCGACGAGGTCAACCGAGCCGTCGATCGTGCAGGGCCGGCCGAGTTCGGCGGCCAAAGTGTAGAAGCACATCAGCGAATGCGGCGGCCTGAGCGGCAAGAGAACGCGGCCCTGCTCGGCAAGCGCCAGCACTTCGGTCCAGATCACCGGCGCGGCTTCGATCAGATCCGGCCGCCAGGCCTGCACCTGGGTGGCGGCATCGATCGGGAAAGCCCATTGCCGGCCCTGCCAATTGTAGCTCGGGTAGGATTTGCCGACACTGCCCCTGGCCAGAGCCTCGCGTTCCGCCTCGCGTCCGGCTACATCGAGCGGCGCCAGGCACTTTTCGGCGGTGATCTGGCCGACATGCGGATGGTCGATGACGATCAGATCATAGGCCCGCGCCAGCTCTTCCACCGGGAAGGACTCGAAATCCTGCAGCGAGCGTTTCTCCCATTCGATCGATACGCCGGTCTTTTCCTGCCACAGCGCCGAGCAAGCCACCATCGGGTCGTAGCCGCGCGGATGGCTCCAGGTCATGCCTTTCAGAAAAACACCGCTCACAGGCCGAACTCCGCGCGGATCTTGTCGCTGTGCTCGCCGATGCGCGGAGCGGCCCGATCCACCTTAGCGCGGGCGCCATCGACGCGCAGCGGCGAACGCGTGGTGAGGATCGAGACATTGTCCTCGCGCGTCACGGTCTGCAGCATGTCGAGTGCCTTGAAGCCGTCGTTTTCCATCAGCTCCGGCCAGGTCAGCACCTTGGCGCACCAGATGTCGGCGGGCTCGAGAATGGCCAGCCACTCGTCGGTGGTTTTTTCGGCGATGCGTCTGGCGATGATCGCCTTGATCTCGTCGCGGGCGGTGAACCAGGTCGCGGGCTTGTCGCGGAACGGGTCGAGCTCGGCCAATTCGAGCAGATCGGCAATCTTCGGGATCGGCGTCATGGCGATCGCCAGGTAACCGTCCTTGGCCGGATAGACGCCGTAAGGCGCCGAGAGATAGGCATGGGCGCTGCGAAAGGACGAGCGCTTCGGCAGGCGGCGGCCGTCATTGAGATGCGTGGTCAGCACCTCGAACTGGAAATCGACCAGCGCCTCGAGCAGGCTGGTCTCGACATGGCCACCCTCGCCCGTGATGCCGCGCCGCACCAGTTTGGCGAGGATGCCTTGCGCGCAGGCCGCGCCCGCCAGCATGTCGGCGATCGCCAGCCCGAACGGCACCGGCCCCTGCTCCTCGTCGCCGTTCAGCCACATCACGCCGGAGCGCGCCTGGGCAAGCAGATCCTGCCCCGGGCGCTTCACCCAGGGACCGTCGTCGCCATAGCCGCTGATCGATGCGTAGACGAGCCGCGGGTTGATGGTGCTGACATGCTCGTAGTCGAGGCCGAGCCGCTCGATGACGCCCGGCCGAAAATTCTGGATCAGCACGTCGGCCTTGGCGATCAGGCCGCGCAGCGCGGCGAGGTCGGCCTCGTTCTTGAGGTCAATGGCCAGGCTCTCCTTGCCGCGGTTGATGGCATGGAAGATGGTGGAATCGCCGCCGATCTCGGTGTCGCTGAGATAGAGCCGGCGCGAGAGATCCCCGCCATCAGGCCGCTCGATCTTGATGACGCGCGCGCCGAGGTCGAGCAGGCGCAGCGAACAGTAAGGCCCCGACAGGAACTGGCTCATGTCGACGACCACGAGGCCGGTCAGCGGAAGTTCAGCGTCAGCGGCCACGGTTCACTTCTCTGTCTTGCCGACGAAATCGGCCGGATTCTTGTATTTCACCGTCTGCAGATGCTCGCAGTAGAGCACGAGCTCTCCTTCACCCTTGAAGACTTCATAGCTGGCGCGGATGAGGCCCATGTCGTGATAGCGCGACTTTTTGTCGAGGTTGGTGCGGATCGAATAGATAGTGTCGCCGATGAAGACCGGCTTGATGAAGCGGAGCTTGTCATAGCCATAGGAAAAGGCATTGACGCAGTTGGTGGCGACGAGGCCGAGCCCAGCCGAAAAGACGAAGGCGCCGGCCACCAGGCGCTTGCCGAAAATGCCTTCCCGCTCGGCGAACATCTGGTCCTGAACGTAAGGGTGGATATCCAGCACCAGCGCATTGAACATATGGCTTTCGCCCTCGGCAATGGTGCGACGAAGCGAACGGATTTTGTGGCCGGGCTGCCAGTCCTCGTAGAACCAGTTTTCCGAATTCCAGACGGGGATGTCGGCATGCGCCTCAGGCATGTCGGCCGGATGCGTCGAGGCGATACCGACGGTCGGCGAGAACGCGCTCATGATCCTCTCCGGGAGCTTCCGGCGCGGCCTGCAAGGCGGTTCCGGGCACGATGCCGGATGGCGAGACACATGATCGCTTCCTCCCGTCAATTTTCTTTTGTGAATAATATTTTCACATATGGGATTGCCTTGCAAGCGACGATCGGCGAAATTTTTGTAAGGCCGGCACAGGCGGAGGGGCCGCCGGCATTGTTGTTTCGCAGGTTCTCTTCGCAAAACCGTAAGACACTTTTGCGGAATCTGCTTAGGGAGGAAGATCGATGCAGAGCGCCTGTCTTGTCTTTGTCGGTAGCCTCAACCGCGAGGCGCCCTATTTCCAGGGCGCGCGCGGCGTCGGCCTCGGCGTCTACGCCTTCGACGAGGCAACGCTTGCCATTCAAAAACTTGCCGAGACCAATGAGGTCGACAATCCGACCTTCCTGTCGGTGACGCCGGACGGGACGCTGATCTATGCCAATTCGGAAGTCTTCGCCTGGCGCGAGGGAACGGTCACGGCCTATCGCTTCGACCGCGCCACCAACTCGCTCGCCTATATCAACAAGCAGCCATCGCTTGGCAGCATCACCGCCCACAACATGATCACCCACGACGGCAGCAAGCTTCTGGTCGCGAATTACGGCATGGGCAGCGGCGGCCCCGACAAGGCGGTCGCCGTGTTCGGCTTTACGGCCGATGGCGGCCTGACGGCGCCGCTGGCGAGCGTCGCGCATTCCGGCGCCGGCCCCAATGCAGAGCGGCAGGAGCGCTCGCATGCCCACAGCGTCACCGAGACCATCCAGGGTGGCATCGCCATCGTCGCCGATCTCGGCATCGACCAGCTGGTCTCCTACCGGATCGAGCTAGACGGCGCGCTGGTGAAGCTCGCGTCCTCGGCGCTCGCGCCCGGCGCCGGTCCGCGCCATGTCGCGCTGCATCCGAACGGACGCTTCGTCTTCGTCATGAACGAGCTGGACTCGACGGTCGTGTCGCTGGCGCTTGAGCCATCTTCCGGCAGGCTTGAACTCATCGACACCAAGCCGGCAGTTCCCGGAGAGGCTCGCGCGCGCAACCATTGCGCCGACATCCAGATCTCGCCCGACGGGCGCTTCCTCTACGGCTCCAACCGCGGCCACGACAGCGTCGCCATCTTCGCCGTCGACCAGCAGACAGGAAAGCTCCAAACGGTGGACTTCACGCCATGCGGCGGCGCGACTCCGCGCAACCTGGCGCTGACGCCGTCGGGGCGACACCTGTTTTCGGCCAACCAGAACGCCGACCGCATCTCGATCTTCGCACGCGACGAGCAAAGCGGCCGGCTGACCGACACCGGGCAGGCCATCGGGATCGGAACGCCGATGTGCGTACGGATCACGCGGGATACGGCTCAATTCTAGAGCGTTTCGCCGTTTCACGGAAACGGCGAACTGCTCTATCTCCTTGTTTTTACGCAATTCCGGACGGAAAACTGCTCACACTTTTCCTGGAATTGCTCTAACGGCTGGCGTTGCCCTACTGGCTGACCCGGGCGAACGTGCCGGCATAGGTCTGGCCGGCGAGCGCATAGGTGACGTTGAGTGTTCCCGGCGACGGCATCGTTGCAGTGATGTCGGCGCCGTTCGGCAGGCGCCCGAGCTTCAACGTATTGCCGGAAATCCTGCCGGAACCGTCGGCGACGCCCGGCTTGTTGTCGGCCAGGTCGCCCCATGCGTAGCTCACCGTCACCTGTCCGCCCGAGGACACGGTCAGCACCGCCAGCTTGCCGTCATACATGCCGTTGAGTTGCCCCGCCCATATGCCGGAGAAGGCGGCATATCTCGCCGGAACGCCCTTGGCGGGCGGAACGACCGCGACCGTCGGATCCAGCACCGCCGAATTCGGCAAGGCCGGAGCGGGTGTAGCGGCGGGAGCGGGTTGCGGGTCGGCAACAGGTTGCGAACCAGTAACAGGCTGTGTGTCTGGAGTCGACTGGCAAGCGGCAAGCGTGGCCACAACGCCCAGCATCGGCAAGAGGCTGCTTGATCGCGCAAGCAATCCAGATCGAACCCGTCCCTGCGCCAGTTTCCCACCCAAAACCGGAATTCTCATAAGCATCCCTCTGACAGGAAGCCCCTTAGCCTAGTTGCCGTCGCCGGCATAGGGGTTTCCTCGGGCACTTTCCTTTGTACCCGGGCCAAACGATCGGGCGAGCAGGTCATCGCAGGGACGCCGTGGCTCAACGGGAAATTCATCGCAGGAATGTCGGGCCCGCGAGACGGACACTCCATCTATTGAGACGGCGCGCCGCCAGGGAGCAGCAGAAAGCCCTGTTCGCCAGTCGAATACCACAATCCCAGATACAGCAACGCCAACAATATCGCGACGATTACCGCAATCCGGACCAGAACGCGCATGACGTTGTTACCTGTTGCGCCGACACCTTCCGCATTCAATATACCGAAAATGCGGTCCGCAAATCTTCGAGACCTGCGGTTCCGCGTCAATGGCTCTTATGCCGACCTGCCAACTCTTTCGCCGGATACGGCCTGCGTCGCTTCCGTCCGGGCGGCTTTTCAAGGGGCGATAGCTCCACTTGCGAGCATTCATCGAGCGCCGTCGGCGGGTCGCAATGCTGGAACTCCCGCCGACGCCCCGCGTTCCCAAGAAACCAGCCGCGATTGCGCTCCACCGATCCGAGATCGTTTGTCGATTTCCTTCGAGAAGAACGCGATAAAGCAGGGAGTTCCAGCATGGCTTTCACGCTTGAGAGTCCAGCCTTTGACCCCGGGCAGACCATTCCCGAGCCCTATGTCCGCAACGGAGGCAACTTGTCTCCTCCCCTGCAATGGAAGAACCCGCCGGCCGGGACCAGAAGCTTCCTGCTTGTCGTCGAGGATCCCGATGCGCCGCGCGGCATGTTTCGCCATTGGGCTGTCTACGACATCCCCGCCGGGCGGGATCGCCTGCCAGAAGGCACTGCCGGGCCGGAGAGTTTCCGCCAAGGCGTGAACGACTTCGGCAACGCCCATTATGACGGACCCCAGCCGCCAAAGGGGCATGGCGTCCATCACTATCACTTCCGCCTTTCAGCACTCGACGTGGAGACGCTGGAATCCAGCGGAGAAACGGCAATCGCCGACCTTCTGGCCCATGCGGGACCGCACATGATCGCCACCGCCGAGCTTGTCGGCACCTATGAAAGCCGCTGACGCGCGATCCGAAGCGGCCTGTCGGCGTTCGATCGTGCCCCGTTGGAACAAGGAGAAAAACGATGCCGGACAAGAAAACCATCGAAAAGGCGCGCAAGGACAAGCGCGAAGGCAAATCGGCAAGCACGCAGGCCGGTGAATTCGTTCACGCGGAAATCGACAAAGTCCGCCAAAGCAAGCACGGCGCCCGTTCCACCAAGCAGGCGATCGCCATCGGCCTATCGGAAGCGCGCCGCGCGGGCGTCGACCTGCCGCCGCCCAAAAAAGGCGACGTGAAGGAGACCACGCGCAAGAGCGCCGAATATGCCTACGAGGCAGGCCAGGGCGAACGCAAGCCGAAGCGCCAGCCGAAGGTCTCGAAGGCGGTGTCGAAAGTGCTCGAGGGCGAGCCGAAAAGCACCGCCTCGCACAATGCCCTGTCGCGGCAGGCCAAGAGCGCCGCATCCGGCCGCACGGCCGCAGAGCGGTCGGCTGCGGCCAGGAAAGCCGCGCACACCAAAGGCGCCGCCGGACGATCAGCGGCTGCGCGCAAGGCAGCCAGAACCCGCGCCGAGCGCGGTTAGAGCGTTTCACAGTTTCATGGAAACGGCGAACCGCTCTATCTCTTTGTCTTTACGCAATTCCGAACGGAAAACCGTGTCACACTTCTCCTGGAATTGCTCTCGCCGCATTGCGTCCCAGGCCACCCATACGGGCCCGAGCGCCGCGCAGACAAGAGTGAACAGGGGGGACGATTTCTGCCGCTAAAAAATCTGCTCAGGAAAGACTGTTTGGTGGAGCCAATCGGAATCGAACCGACGACCTCTTGAATGCCATTCAAGCGCTCTCCCAACTGAGCTATGGCCCCACTCCCGGCAGTCAGCCGGCGCCGTTTCCGGCGAAGAGATCCGACGCGGTTGGGAACCGCGCCGTCGTTTAGTGCTGGCGGCTTCTAGCGCCGCCTTCGGTCAAGATCAAGCCTTCAAAGACCGCTTTTTCGTAACAGGCGAAAATCGCCGGCAAACAATCGCGCCGAGGTCTAAAATCAGACCTCGTCCTCGTCATCGCCGACGCCGATCATATCGGAGACGTCGTCGTCCTCTTCCTCTTCGTCGGCAAGGAAGGTGTCGTCTTCATCATCGCCGAGATCGACATCGTCCTCGTCATCGCCGAGATCGGGAAGATCGTCGCCGCCGCCCTTGGCCTCGTCATCGGCTTCCTCGAGCGAGACGACTTCGGCGCCTTCTTCCTCGTCGCCGTCTAGTTCCTTGTCGGCAACTTCCTCATCTTCCTCGAGGGCGGAAATCTTGCCTTCGTCGAAATAGGAGCGCGGATAGCTCTTGCCGGTATAGGGCGAGACGATCGGGTCCTTGTTCAGATCGTAGAATTTCCGACCCGTTTCGGGGTCGATACGTTTGGTGCCAAGTTCAGCTTTTGCCACGTCAGGCCTCGTCAAAAAAAGAATGGTCCCCTTAACCGCAGTTTGAGGCGCTGTCAAAGCTAAAAGCCGGCGTCGTAAAAGCCTGTATTCGAAGGCCTCGCGCAAGGGGATGACCATTGCCGCGCGCCGTGATACGAGACCGCCGCATCACGACGAACCGGGCCGGCCAACCGGCCTTTCATTTGGAAGACAAAATGTCTCATTCCGCCGCCGCTAAACCAGCCACGGCCCGCAAATCCCCGGCACTTGCCGGCACCGCGCGCGTGCCGGGCGACAAGTCGATCTCGCACCGCTCCTTCATGTTCGGCGGCCTTGCCTCGGGCGAGACGCGCATCACCGGCCTGCTCGAGGGCGAGGACGTGATGCGCACGGGCGCGGCCATGAAGGCGATGGGCGCGCATATCGAGAAGAACGGCGCCGAATGGGTGATCCGCGGCACCGGCAACGGCGCGCTGCTGCAGCCGGAAGGCCCGCTCGATTTCGGCAATGCCGGCACCGGCTCGCGGCTCACCATGGGCCTCGTCGGCACCTATGACATGGAGACCACCTTCATCGGCGACGCCTCGCTGTCGGGCCGGCCGATGGGCCGCGTGCTCGACCCTCTGCGCCAGATGGGCGTGCAGGTGCTGAAGGCTGCGCCCGGCGACCGCATGCCGATAACATTGCGCGGCCCGAAACATGCCGCGCCGATCACTTATCGCGTGCCGATGGCGTCGGCCCAGGTGAAATCGGCGGTGCTGCTTGCCGGCTTGAACACGCCCGGCATCACCACGGTGATCGAGCCGGTCATGACGCGCGATCACACCGAAAAGATGCTCAAAGGCTTTGGCGCCAATCTGACCGTCGAGACCGATGAGCGCGGCGTGCGCCACATCTTCATCGAGGGTCAGGGCAAGCTCACCGGACAGACGATCGCCGTGCCCGGCGACCCGTCCTCGGCCGGCTTCCCGCTGGTGGCGGCGCTCATCGTGCCGGGTTCGGACATTGTCATCGAGAATGTGCTGATGAACCCGACGCGCACCGGCCTGCTTCTCACATTGCAGGAAATGGGCGGCCGGATCGACATCCTCAACCCGCGCAATGCCGGCGGCGAGGACGTGGCGGATTTGCGCGTGCGCTCCTCCGAACTCAAGGGCGTTGTTGTGCCACCGGAACGTGCGCCATCGATGATCGACGAATATCCAGTGCTGGCCGTGGCCGCGAGCTTCGCCGAAGGCGAGACGCTGATGCAGGGGCTGGAGGAATTGCGCGTCAAGGAATCCGACCGGCTGTCGGCGGTCGCCAACGGGCTCAAGCTCAACGGCGTCGACTGCACCGAGGGCGAGGCAACGCTCGCCGTGAGCGGCAAGCCGGGCGGCAAAGGGCTGGGCGCTCACCCCAATGGACCGGACACGGCGGTGAAGACGCATCTCGACCACCGCATCGCGATGAGCTTCCTGATCATGGGGCTGGCCACCGAGAAGCCGGTGACCATCGACGACGCCAATATGATTGCGACGAGCTTTCCGGAATTCATGGGGCTGATGAAGGGGCTGGGCGCGGAGATCGAGTGACGGCGATGGAAATCGCAAACTTTCGAGATTGGCACCCAACATCCGTCCCGTCATCCTGGGGCGGAGCAAGGAGCGACGCGACGCGGCGCAGACCCCAGGATCCATGCCGTGACGCCAACGCGCTGCAGCGGTGCAGAATTTTGGTCCGTGGCATTCTTCGGCTGATGTCACGGCATGGATCCGAGGGTCTCCGCTTCGCTTCGCCCTGGGATGACGAAGGCGTGAGGGTTTGTCGCCGCGCCAACGAAGCGACGCTCCATCCATGACCCACACCTTCACCATCGCCATCGACGGCCCCGCGGGCGCGGGCAAGGGCACGCTGGCCCGCCGTCTCGCCGACCACTACCGGCTGAACCTGCTCGACACCGGCCTCACCTATCGCGCCGTCGCGCACAAGCTGCTCGGGCTCGGCCTGCCGCTCGACAATGTCTCGGCGGCGGAAACCGCGGCGCGGCAGGTCGATCTCTCCAATCTTGACCGCACGGTGCTTTCTGCACATGCGGTTGGCGAAGCGGCCTCCAAGGTTGCCGTCATTCCTACCGTCCGGCGCATCCTGGTGGAAAAGCAGCGGGCCTTCGCCAAGGCACCGCCGGGTGCCGTGCTCGACGGCCGCGACATCGGCACGGTCGTGTGCCCGGATGCCGACATCAAGCTCTATGTCACGGCAAGCGCCGAGGTGCGGGCGAAGCGCCGGCTGGCCGAGATCGAGAGCATGGGCGGCAGCGCCGATCTCGCCACCATCCTCGCCGACATCGAGCGCCGCGACGAGCGCGACATGGGCCGCGCCGACTCGCCGCTCAAGCCGGCGGCGGACGCGCACTTGCTTGATACCAGCGAAATGGCTATAGAAGCCGCGTTTCTGGCGGCGATGGCGATCGTTGACGAGGCCCTTGCCAAGAGAAACAGGGCTTGATCGGGCTTTTTCGGTTGCCTTGAGCGGCGAAAATACCCATATCGGGCACGAACCAGCCTGCCAGCATTCTTCATGCGCCGGACTTGCCGCTCAAACAGCGGCCAAGGGCTCTTTAGCCCGGAACGCCGGCAGGCTCAACGCAACGCTAACCCACGGCGCCCGCTCCGCCAGCGCGGAGCATTCCAGGAGAAACAATGTCAGTAGCTAATCCGTCTCGCGACGATTTCGCGAGCATGCTCGAAGAATCATTCACCGCCGGCCATTCCGGCGAGGGCCAGGTTGTCCGGGGCACGATCACCGCGATCGAAAAGGACATGGCCATCATCGATGTCGGCCTCAAGGTCGAAGGCCGCGTGCCGCTGAAGGAATTCGGCGCCAAGGGCAAGGACTCCTCCCTCAAGGTCGGCGACACCGTCGAGGTCTATGTCGAGCGCATTGAGAACGCGCTTGGCGAAGCCATGCTGTCGCGCGAGAAGGCTCGCCGCGAGGAGAGCTGGGTGCGTCTCGAGGAGAAGTTCACCAAGGGTGAGCGCGTCGAAGGCGTCATCTTCAACCAGGTCAAGGGCGGCTTCACCGTCGACCTCGACGGCGCCGTGGCGTTCCTGCCGCGCAGCCAGGTCGACATCCGCCCGATCCGCGACGTCACCCCGCTGATGCACAACCCGCAGCCCTTCGAGATCCTCAAGATGGATCGCCGCCGCGGCAACATCGTGGTGTCGCGCCGCACCGTGCTCGAGGAGAGCCGCGCCGAACAGCGTTCGGAAATCGTGCAGAACCTCGAGGAAGGCCAGGTGGTCGAAGGCGTGGTCAAGAACATCACCGATTACGGTGCGTTCGTCGACCTCGGCGGCATCGACGGCCTGCTGCATGTCACCGACATGGCATGGCGCCGCGTCAACCATCCGACCGAGATCCTCAACATCGGCCAGACGGTCAAGGTGCAGATCATCCGCATCAACCAGGAAACCCACCGCATCTCGCTCGGCATGAAGCAGCTCGAGTCGGATCCGTGGTCGGATATCGGCACCAAGTTCCCGATCGGCAAGAAGATCAAGGGCACTGTCACCAACATCACCGACTACGGCGCGTTCGTCGAGCTGGAGCCGGGCATCGAGGGCCTCATCCACGTTTCGGAAATGTCGTGGACGAAGAAGAACGTGCACCCCGGCAAGATCCTGTCGACGACGCAGGAAGTCGACGTGGTCGTGCTCGAGGTCGATCCGGCCAAGCGCCGCATCTCGCTCGGCCTGAAGCAGACGCTGGAGAACCCATGGCAGGCTTTTGCCTCGAGCCATCCGGTCGGCAGCCAGGTCGAGGGCGAGGTCAAGAACAAGACCGAGTTCGGCCTGTTCATCGGCCTGGAAGGCGACGTGGACGGCATGGTGCACCTCTCCGACCTCGACTGGACCCGTCCGGGCGAGCAGGTCATCGAAGAGTACAATCGCGGCGACATGGTCAAGGCGCAGGTGCTCGACGTCGACATCGAGAAGGAGCGCATCTCGCTCGGCATCAAGCAGCTGGCGCGTGACACGGTCGGCGAAGCGGCCACCAGCGGCGAGCTGCGCAAGAACGCCGTCGTCACCTGCGAGGTCATCGGCGTGAAGGATGGCGGTCTGGACGTGCGGCTGGTCGACAGCGGCATCGAGACCTTCATCAAGCGCTCCGACCTTTCGCGAGACCGCGACGAGCAGCGCCCCGAGCGCTTCACCGTCGGCCAGAAGGTCGACGCCCGCGTCATCGCCTTCGACAAGAAGACCCGCAAGCTGCAGGTCTCGATCAAGGCGCTGGAAATCGCCGAGGAAAAGGAAGCGGTCGCCCAGTACGGCTCGACCGACTCCGGCGCCTCGCTTGGCGACATTCTTGGCGCGGCGCTGAAGAAGCAGGGCAACTAAGCCCTTTCGCCTCGCGAATAACAAAACCCCGCCGGAGCGATCCGGCGGGGCTTTCTTTTGTCGGGATATCAGAGCAATTCCTGGAAAAGTGTTAGCGGTTTTCCGTCCGGAATTGCGTAAAACAAAGAGATAGAGCTCAGGCCCTGCCGTAGAGCGGGACCAGCGTGCCGCTCATGGCCTGGTTTGCGGGCGAGGCCAGGTAAGCTATCGCTTCCGCAGCTGCTTCAAGGCTGACCCATTTGGCGAAATCGGCGTCTGGCATGGCTTCGCGGTTGGCCTGCGTGTCGAGCGTCGAGGGGGCCACGGCGTTGACCAGTATGCCCTTGCCCTTCAACTCCTCGGCCATCGCCACCGTCATTGCCGCGACCGCCGCCTTGCTCGCAGCATAAGCGACCATGCCCGACCCTTTGCGCGGTTCCAGGCCGGCGCGCGCGGTGACGTTGACGATGCGGCCGGCCGTGTCGGACGCCAGCATCGAGCGCACCGCGGCGCGGCTGCACAGGAAGGTCGTGCGGGCGTTGGTGTCCATCATTTCGGCGAAGGAGGCCGACTCGATCTTTTCGACCGGCGCCATGGCGAAGCCGCCGGCAAGATGGATCGAGGCCCAGAGCCCGGGCACCTGATGGTAGAAAGCTTCGACCTTGGCCGAATCCGACAGGTCGACATTGTGCGCCAGATGCACGCTGGCGTGGGCCGTGTAGGGAAAATGCGGCGGGGCCGCCGCGTGGGCATTGGGCACGTGGCAGATCGCGCCTTGCTCCAGCAATCTGCCGACAACCGCGCCGCCGAGCGCCCCAGTGCCGCCGGTGATCACGACATGCCTGCCGTTAAGCGTTTCCGTCATCCTTTGACCGCTCCTGTCATTTTTATAATTATATCTTGGGTTATGCCGCCCCAGGCTCGAACGTCGCGCCTTTCGCTCTGTCACTCAATTGAAATATCGACATGGCTGGCGCAGCGTCTTTGCATGTGTGGGGGGTCGTGGCCGGTGACGACAATTGCCGACCTGCCGGCACCGTCCGGGCGACGGCCGCACCAGCCTTTCAGTCGACGGTGATTTCGATGACGCGCGGCTTGCCGGCCGCCCGCGCGCGCTTCAGCGCCCCGGCCAGATCAGCGGTCCCTGTTAACCGCTCGGCCGCGATGCCATAGGCCTCGGCGAGCTTGCAGAAATCCGGCGGCGCCGGCGAGACGCCGACCGGCTCGACACCGACATCGAGCATCGAGGTCTCGATCTCGCGATAGCCGCGATTGTTCCAGACGACGAAGATGACCGGCGTGTCGGCATCGAGCGCGGCGCCGATCTCCGGCAACGTGAACTGGAAGCCGCCATCGCCGGTGAGGCACACCACGGGCGCTTGCGGAACGGCAAGTGCCGCGCCGATCGCCGCCGGCGGACCGTAGCCCAGCGCGCCGAAGCCGGTCGCGGCGTTGAACCAGCCGCCGGGACGATCATGGTCGTAGTAGAGGTTGGCGGCATAGATCGGCTGGGTCGAATCGCCGACGATGATGGCGCCCGGCAGCGCGTCGCGGATCATCTCCACCGCGCGCATCTGCGCCAGGCATTCGGGCTTCAGCTCCGCCAGCGCTGCTTTCCGTGCGGCGGCCGCACGGGCTTCGCCGTCCTTGGCCGCAGGGTGACCGGGCCCGATTGCCGACAGCAGAGCCTCGATCCCCTCTGCGCAATCTGCCTGGATGCCGACCGTCACCGGCCGGCGCGCGATCTGGTCGGCGCCGATGTCGATGCGGATCAGGTTGTTCGGCAGCACAAAGCCGCCGTCGCCATAGCCGTCATAGTCAGTCGGGCCGAATTCGGTGCCGGCGGCGATCACCAGATCGGCGTCCGCCACCAGCGCGCGCACCGCCTTGAGGCTGGGGCTCGCCGGCACGCAGAGCGGATGGCCATGCAGCAGGCCGCGCGCATTGGCGGTCTCGACGACCGGAGCGCCGAGCGTCTCGGCGAAGCGCCGCAACGCCGCGTCGGCTTTCCTGGCGCCGCCGCCAGCGAGGATCAGCGGGCGGCTGGCGGCCCTGATCAACTTCGCCGCCTCGGCGATCGCCGCCGCGTCCGGCGCCGGCGGCGCGGCGTTGCTCAGCGCCGCCGCGATGCCGTCGGCGGGCTTGACCATGACGTCGGTGGGAATCTCGATATGGACCGGCCCCGGCCGATCCGACGAAAATAGCGCGAAGGCGCGGGCGAGCGCGCCCGGCAATTGTCCGGCCTCGGTGATGCGCTCGGAAGACAGCGCGACCTTTTCCATCATGCCGCGCTGGTCGGGCAACTCATGCAGGTAGCCCAGACCCTTGCCCAGCGTATCGGTGGCATTGACGCCGGAGATGACCAGCATCGGCACCGAATCGGCGCGCGCCTGGCCCATGGCGGTGATGGTGTTGGTCAGCCCCGGTCCGGTGATGACGAAGGCGACGCCCGGCCGGCCGCCGGCGCGCGCATAGCCGTCCGCCATGAAGCCGGCGCCCTGCTCGTGGCGCGGCGTGACATGGCGGATCTTCGAGCGCGCCAGGCCCCGATAGAGCTCGACCGTATGCACGCCCGGAATGCCGAAGACGGTATCGACGCCATGCGCCTCAAGCAAGGTGATCAGCGCTTCGCCAACGGTGGTCATCAATTTCCTCCTATTCCGGCGCAAGGCCGAGCTCGGCCTCTATGGCTTTGATGCCGATCGCCGCCAATTCGCCAGGCGAGAACATCTCGCCGGCCAGGCAGCCTTCGATCCAGAGCCCGTCGATGATGGCGTTGATGGCGATGGCATGGTGGCGCAGTTCGCTTGCGTCCGGCTTGCGCCTTTCGGCGGCGAGCACTTCGGCCACGACCGCTTCCACCTCGTTGCGAAAGCCGAGATAGCCCTCCCGGTGGGCGCGGGCGAGCGTCGGATCGGCGCCGGCGCGGCCGATGAAGGTCGCCCAGAGCGAAAACACCCGCTGGTCGATGATCGGCGCGTTGAGATTGGCGGTGATGAAGGCGGCAAGTCGCCGGCGCGGCGAGGCATCTTCCATGAGCAATGCCGCTTTCGCCTGCTCGGTCATGCGGCCCATCAACGCCGCATAGGCTTCCCGCAGCAAATCTTCCTTGCCGGGGAAATAGTGGCGGATCAGCCCGGCGGTGACGCCGGCGCGCAAGGCGATGGTGCGCACAGTGGCGCGCTCAAGGCCATGTTCGGCAACGCTGTCCAGGGTCGCGTCGATCAGGTCCTGCCGCCGCCGCTCCTCGCCCTCGCGGCGGAACTTGCGACGGGACGGCGCATTCATTGGCGAAGGATCGGCCGCGTCAGGCATGTCGGTCCGCCTTCGCAGGCGATGCAAAGCGCATCCGCCTCGAAGATCTCGACCGCGCAGCCGGCGGCTTCCATCGCTGCTTTGGTCTTGGGAAAGCCGGCAACGGCAATGACCTTCAACGGGCTGGTCGGCAGCACGTTCAGGCTGAGGCCGTTGGACGCGGCGAACTCTTGCGGATCGCCTTCGACCAAGCGGATGCCACGCGCCTTCAGCATCTGATAGAACGGGGCCGGCAGAAGCGGCGAATAGACCAGCGCGAGGTCGTCGGCCAGCGGGCTGATCACCGACATCAGATGCAGGCAGGCCTCCTCGCCCTGCCACAGCGGCAGGTCGAAACCGTAGACGGAAATGCCGAGCGGCGTCAGCAGGTTGGCGACCTGCTGGATGCCTTCCTGATTGGTGCGCACGCCGCGCCCGATCGCCAGCGTGCGGGCATCCACCCATACGCAGTCGCCACCCTCGACCTGACCGGGCGCCTCGACGCGGCCGAGGACCGGAATGCCCAGCCTTCCATAGGTCTCCTCATGCAGCGAAGGCTCCTTGGCGCGCAACGGTTTGCCCATGGACAGGATCAGCGCGCCGCGATCGGTCATCAGCGACGGGTCATGCGTGAACACCGAATCCGCGAGACCGTCGGCCTTGTCCTCGATCCACTCGATCTCGGCACCCGAAACCGCCACCAGTTCGGCAAGGAGCGCATGCTGCATTGCTGCTTTCGCCGGGTCGAAACCCGGGCCATAGTGCCAGGCAGCCCTGTCGGCGCCGCGCATGGCGTTGGCCGCCGAACGCATCAGCACGCGCCGCAACGGCGCCGCCATGGACTGTGATCCGAAAGCGCTCATCGATGCCCTTCTAAGATGAAAAAAAGCGAAAAAATTTCATGAAAGACTATTTATACACTTGCACAACAACGCCGCAAGTGCCGTAATGAGCGGGATTGACGGGCTCGCGCTGTCGGGTCCATGCTGAGGTCTGGAGTGGGCAGTACAGCGTATGTTGATTAGCCGGATGGACGTTCGACGACCTTCCTTCGACCATAGAGAGGTCGCCCGGTGAGCGTGGCGGATGCCGCCCCAGTCCAATCCGGCAAGGCGCAAAGCGCCGCCGCCGAAGCCATTCATGTCGAGAATCTGCACAAGAAATTCGGCCAATTGCATGTGCTGAAGGGCGTTTCGCTGTCGGCGCGAGACGGCGAGGTGGTTGCTATCATCGGCGGCTCCGGCTCCGGCAAATCGACGCTGTTGCGCTGCATCAACTGCCTGGAAAACCCGACCAGCGGCATCATCCGGGTCAATGGCGAGGAGATCAAGCTCAAGGCCGACAGTCACGGCCACACCGTTCCGGCCGACCGCCGGCAGATCGAGCGCATCCGCTCGAGGCTCGGCATGGTGTTCCAGAATTTCAACCTGTGGAGCCACATGACGCTGATCGAGAACGTCATCGAGGTTCCGGTGCATGTGCTCGGCGTCAAGCGCGACGCGGCGATAGCCCAGGCGGAGAAGCTGCTCGCCCGCGTCGGGCTGGCGGAAAAGCGCGACGTCTATCCGGCATTCCTGTCCGGTGGCCAGCAGCAGCGCGCCGCGATCGCGCGGGCGCTGGCGATCAATCCCCGCGTGATGCTGTTCGACGAGCCGACGTCGGCGCTCGATCCGGAACTGGTCGGCGAGGTGCTGAAAGTGATCGGCGATCTGGCGCGCGAGGGGCGCACCATGGTGCTGGTGACGCATGAAATGAAGTTTGCCCGCGAGGTCGCGACGCATGTCGTCTACCTCTACAACGGGCTGGTCGAGGAAGAGGGTCCGCCCGAACAGCTGTTCGGCGCGCCCAAATCCGAAAGGCTCAAACAATTCCTCCGCAATGTCGGCTAGGGGCCGGCATCAAGCGGAGTGAAAACCGGGAACAACAACAAACTGGGAGTCCTGACATGAAGACTGTTCTCAAGACCTTCGCCGCCGCGCTGCTTCTCGGCGTCGCGGCGATGGGCGGCGTGGCCAAGGCCGAGCAGGTCAAGATCGGCGTCGCCGCCGAACCTTACCCGCCTTTCACCTCGCCCGACGCCAGCGGCAAATGGGTGGGCTGGGAGATCGATTTCGTCGACGCGGTCTGCGCCGAAGAGAAGCTCGACTGCGTCATCACGCCGGTTGCCTGGGACGGTATCATCCCGGCGCTGACCACCAAGAAGATCGACGCCATCGTCTCCTCGATGTCGATCACCGCCGAGCGCGAGAAGACGATCGACTTCTCGGACAAGTACTATAACACCCCGACCGCCATCATCGGGCCGAAGGACCAGAAGTTCGGCGCCACGCCGGACGATCTCAAGGGCAAGGTGATCGGCGTCCAGGTGTCCACGGTGCATGCCGTCTACGCCAAGAAGCACTTCACCGGCGCGCAGGAGATCAAGGAATACCAGACGCAGGATGAAGCCAACAACGACCTGGCCGCCGGCCGCATCGACGCGGTGCAGGCCGACTCGATCGCGCTCGGCGAATTCCTGAAATCCGACCAGGGCAAGGCCTGCTGCGACCTGAAGGGCATGGTGGCCCCGGACGACGAGGTGCTGGGACCGGGTGTCGGCGCCGGCATCCGCAAGGAAGACACCGCGCTCAAGGAAAAGTTCAACGCCGGCATCAAGGCGATCCGCGCCAACGGCAAATATGACGAGATCTCGAAGAAGTATTTCGACTTCGACATCTATGGCGGCGCCACGCAGTCGAACTGAGCCTCTCGCCGATGAGTGAGGGCATTGCGCACGCGCCATGCCCAACCTTGCCACGCATGCAAGTCGCTGACCTCGACGTCAGCGGCTAGAGCAATTCCAGGAAAAGTGTGAGCGGTTTTCCGTCCGGAATTTGCGTGAAACAAAGAAATAGAGCGGTTCGCCGTTTCCGTGAAACGGTGAACCACTGTAGCCAGCAATCCGGGGGCGAAGCTGATCGACGCCTTTCTTCCGGCCTCCGCGGCCGGCATTTTCGAGCTCCTGTCACCCGTGGCGCCCGGCTGGGGCGGCACGCTGCTGGTCGGGTTGCTGCATTCGCTCGAGATCGCCATTGGCGCCACCTGCCTTGGCCTGCTGATCGGTACCGCCGGCGCCTTCGGCAAGCTCTATGGCGGGCCAGTGACGCGCGACCTTCTGGCCGTCTACACCACCGTGGTCCGCGCGGTGCCGGAACTGGTGCTGATCCTGCTGCTCTATTATGCCGGCACCGACCTCATCAACCAGGTGCTGGCGGCGATGGGATACAGCCGTGTCGACATCAGCGGACTGGCGGCCGGCATTTTCGTTCTGGGTTTCGTCCAGGGAGCCTATTCGACCGAAGTCATCCGCGGCGCCATCCTCGCCATCCCGCAAGGCCAGATCGAGGCCGCCCGCGCCTATGGCATGCCGCCCGGCCTTATGCTGCGGCGCATAACCCTGCCGGCCATGCTGCCCTTCGCCATTCCCGGCCTTGCCAATCTCTGGCTCATCGCCACCAAGGACACGGCGCTGCTTGCCGTCGTCGGCTTCTTCGAGCTGACGCTGGCGACGCGCCAGGCAGCCGGTGTCACCAAGGCCTATCTGCTCTTCTACGTCGCCGCCGGCGTGCTTTACCTGGCGGTGACACTCTTCTCCAACCTGATCATCGGCCGCGTCGAGGCCTGGTCGCGGCGCGGCATGCCCTCCGTCAAGGAGGCCCGCTGATGTCGGCCGAAGCCACCGCGATCAACATGGCTGCGCGGGCCTCGATCTGGCTCAAGCCGCATCGCATCGTGCTTATCCTGATCGCCTTTGCGCTGGTGCTCTGCGCGGCCCTCTTCATGCGCTGGGACTGGCTGCCGCAATATTGGGAGATGGGCCTGATGGGCATCTGGCGGGCGCTCTGGATCCTGGCCGTCACCAGCGCGCTGGGCTTTGCGCTTGCGGTGCCGCTCGGGCTTGCCCAGGCCGGCGGACCGATCTGGTTCTCGGCACCGGCCAAGGTCTTCTGCACCATCATCCGCGGAACGCCGCTGCTCCTGCAGCTCTGGCTGCTCTATTACGGCCTCGGCTCGATCTTTCCGCAATATCCGTGGATCCGCGAATCCTGGCTCTGGCCGTATCTCAGGCAGGCCTGGCCCTATGCCGTGGTGGCGCTGACCTTCTCCTTCGCCGGCTATGAGGGCGAAGTGATGCGCGGCGCCTTTGCCGGCGTGCCGCACGGACAGCTGGAGGCCGCCCGCGCCTTCGGCATGAGCCGCTGGAAGATCTTCCGCCGCATCTGGCTGCCGCAGGCCTTCTACCGGGCGCTGCCGACCTTGACCGGCGAGACCGTGCTGCAGCTGAAGTCGACGCCGCTGGTGGCGACGATCAGCGTTATCGACATCTTCGCCGTCTCCTCCAAGGTGCGGCAGGACACTTACCTGACCTACGAGCCTTTGCTGCTTCTGGCACTGATCTATATGACGATCACCGGCATCCTGGTCTTTGCGTTCAGCCGCATCGAGGCGAGGATTCCGGTGAAGATCGGGTAGCGAATAGAGAGTAGCGAATAGCGAGTAGTTCCTTTATCTCCCCTGCTCGCTATTCCCTATTCGCTACTCGCTGCAGGGCAACTTTGATGCAACTCACCCTCGACCAGGCAACAGGCCTATGCCGGATGGCGGCGCTCGGCGCCGGCGCCAGTGAGGAGGCGGCGCAGTCGCTGACCGCTTCCATCATCGCGGCCGAGACCGAAGGCCTGTCGACGGTCGGGCTGTCGCATTTCATCGATTATCTGGAGGCGCTCGAAGCCGGCCGCATCGACGGCAATGCCGATCCGGCAATCACCAGGCCGGCGCTCGCCGTCTATCTTTCGGATGCGCGCGGCGGGCTTGCCCATACCGGCTTCGACCGCACGATCGATGACCTGGTCAAGGCTGCGAGATTGTTCGGCGTGTCGATCTTCTCGCAGAAGAACGCCTATACATGCGGCGCGCTCGGCTATTTCACCGGGCGGCTGGCCGAGCAGGGGCTGGTGTCCCTCGCCGCCACCAACGGGCCGGCCCTGCTTGCCGGCTCAGGCTCGGTCAAGCCGGTCTATTGCACGAACCCGCTGTCCTTCGCCTCGCCTGCCGCCGACGGGCCGCCGCTGGTCATCGATCAGTCGTCGAGCGCTACCGCCTTCGTCAACATCCGCAAGGCGGCCGAGGACGGCAAGAAGATCCCCGAAGGCTGGGCGCTTGATGCCAGCGGCAACCCGACCACCGACCCGGCAGCGGCGATGAAGGGCGCGATGCTTGCCTTCGGCGGCCAGCGTGGCGCCAACATCGCTTTGATGGTCGAGGTGCTGGCCGCCGGCATTTCCGGCGCCAACTGGTCGCTCGATGCGCCCTCATTCACCGGTGGCCAAGACAGCCCCGGCACAGGCCTCTTCGTTCTCGCCATCGAGCCCAAGCTGCTCGATCCGGATTTCGAGCTGCGCATGAAGGACCAGCTCGACCGGCTGCGGCGGCGTTATGGCGTGCATATTCCTGGACGCTCCCGCGCCGAAGCCGCGGAGAAGGCAAGGGCGCGCGGCATCACCACTTCCAGGGCGGTGGTGCAGCGCATTTCGGAATTCGCCGAGCGTTACTCGGCCTGATTTCCCCCAGCGATTGAACCTTTTCTCGCCCTGCTGCGACCCATCTGCGGCACCCTCGCCGCGCACCGCCTGGTTGCTTTGTTCGGCTCGCGGTTGGTGGGGCCGCGCCGGGCGTTCAGGGCGGGGGCGGGCGTGCTTGCTTCACGCCACCTTGATGCCGTCTCAGGTCAGGCCGCCTCGTTGGACCCTGCTTCGGCGTGGAACTGCCCGGAGAACCCCGCTTCGGCGGGGTTTTCTGTTTTCTCCAAACGCGGCGGAGCGGCATTCCGGGCAGTCAGAAAGCAAGCCGATGGCGACTTCCGGTCGCTCTTTGCCTTTGGCGAGAAACGGATTAAGAAACGGCTTCAGCCAAGCACGCGCGCGGAGCCAGTCATGACCGAAATCCTGCAGACCCCCAAGCTCGTCGTCGTCTTCGGCGGCTCGGGCTTCGTCGGTCGCCATGTCGTCCGTGCCCTTGCCAAGCGCGGCTACCGCATCCGTGTCGCCTGCCGGCGGCCCGATCTTGCCGGCCATGTGCAGCCGCTCGGCAATGTCGGCCAGATCCAGCCGGTGCAGGCCAATGTGCGCGTGCGCTGGTCGGTCGACCGCGCCGTGCAGGGCGCAGATCACGTCGTCAACCTCGTCGCCATCCTGCATGAGACCGGCCGCCAGAAATTCGGCGCGGTGCACGATTTCGGCGCGCGCGCCGTCGCCGAGGCCGCACGATCGGTCGGCGCCGGCCTCACCCACATCTCCGCGCTCGGAGCCGACCCGAATTCCCCGTCCAGCTATGCCCGCACCAAGGCGCTCGGCGAAAAGGCGGTGTTCGATACGATCGCGGACGCCGTCATCTTCCGGCCGTCGATCAATTTCGGGCCGGAGGACTCCTTCTTCAACCGCTTCGCCAACATGGCGCGCTACTCTCCGGTGCTGCCACTGATCGGCGGTGGACAGAACAAACTGCAGCCGGTCTATGTCGGCGATGTCGCCGAAGCGGTGGCGCGCTCGGTCGACGGCAATGTCAAAGGTGGCCAGGTCTATGAGCTCGGCGGCCCGCAGGTGCTGACCTTCAAGGAATGCATGGAAGAGCTGCTGACGGTCATCGAGCGCCGTCGGCTGCTGGTGCCGGTGCCGTTCTGGGTGGCGAACATCCAGGCCTCGATCCTCCAGCTGCTGCCCAATCCGCTCCTGACCAAGGACCAAGTGCTGCAGCTGCGCGAGCACAATGTGGTCTCGGACGAAGCCGCCAAGGCCGCCAGGACGCTTGTGGGGCTGGGCATCCAGCCGCAGGCGATCGCCACCATCCTGCCCAGCTATCTCTGGCGCTTCCGCGCCGCCGGCCAGTTCCAGCAGCGCCGGCCGATCGCCGACCGGTGATCAGGCAGCCTCAGCCGCGCCGGGAGACCTGCATCGGCAGGCCGCCCTGCGGCTGCGTGGTCAGCTTCTGCACCGGCCATGGCCGGGTCTCGGGCGTCGCATCGAAGCGGAAGCGCGACAACAGGATCGCTAAAGCGATGATCGCCTCCTGCATGGCGAAGCTGGCGCCTATGCACACGCGCGGGCCGGCGCCGAAGGGCAGGTACTGGAAGCGGTCGATCTTGTCGCGGTTTTCCGGATGGAAGCGCTCCGGCATGAACGCATTCGGCCTGTCCCAGAGTTTTCTGTGGCGGTGCACGACCCAGGGCATCACCAGCACGGCGGCGTATTTCGGAATATAAAGGCCGTTCCAGGTCTCCGGCTCGATCGGCTCGCGGTTGATCGAAGGCGCCGGCGGATAGAGCCTGAGCGCCTCCTCGAAGGCGGCGCGAGTGAGCGGCATGGCGTCCAGCCACTTGGTCGGATCGGGCTCGCGCGCCAGCACGGCGTCGATCTCCTGCTCGACCCTGTCGCGTTCCCAGGGCGCCTCGGCCAGGCAATAGATCGTCCAGCCCAGCGCCCGCGCCGTCGTCTCGTGGCCGGCGCCGATGAAGGTGATGATGTTGTCCTCGACTTCGGCGCGGGTCAGCCCGTCCGGCCCCTCGGCGCGCAGCAGAAGCGTGAGGAAATCCTGCGGCACGCCACCCGGATCGCGCTTCATCCGCTCCTCGCGCATCCTCACCGTGCCGGCGACGATGTTGCGGAAATAGGCCATGGTCTTGCGACCGCGGATGCGGGTAAGGCGCGGCAGCCATTCGGGCGCGCGCAGCAGGTCGAGCGGGTCGACGCGGCCCATGGTCTCGAACAGGCGGTCGATCTCCTTGGCGAAGCTGCCCGGCTCGCCGGCGATCTCGCCGGAAAACAGCGTCTCGGCCAGGATGTCGTAAGTGAGCAGCGTCATGTCATGCGCGACATCCGTCATGCCGCCCGCTTCATAGCGGGTGACAAATTCCAGCGTGCGCCTCAGCATCGGCCCGGCGAAGCCGAAAATGTGGCGCGGCGTGAAAACCGGCGCCATCGCCTTGCGCGAACGTTTCCAGACCTCGCCCTCGGCGGTCAGCAGCCCGTCGCGCAGGATCGGCCGCAGGATCAGCTGGCGCACCGTCGCCATCTTGTAGTTCCTTGCGTTGTCGATCAGCACGTGTCGGATGAGGCCGGGATCGTTGGCGACGATCAGGTGTCCGCCGACGCCATTGGCCGAAACCCAGGGTTCGTTGTAAGTGTGCTCGCCCCACAATTCGAGCGGGTTGCGGTAGACGATGCGCATCATCTCCAGCGTCGAGGGCGGCTCGGTGCGCGGCTTGGGCGCCGGCGGCACGAAAGGGGCGGGCTTGGTGTCCATGAAGATGCTCCGCTGTCATCGCCGAATGTAGTGCCCGACAAGGCCGGCGTCCATGTGACCGGACGGCAGCGCACTGTCGCGCCATCTCGCCGGAATGTGACCGGCATCAGCCAATAGCTGCTTGTTGCCGGCGGCAGCCTGCGTTAGTCACCAATGGATACCGCCAAGCAAGGACCCCTCACGTGAAACATCGTCTGAACATCATCATCGGCAGCACACGGCCGGGACGCGCCGGCCCGATCTTCGGCGAATGGCTCGAAAGCTTCGCGCGCGAGCACGGCAAGTTCGAGCCGGCGCTGACCGACATCGCGGCGTTCCACCTGCCGATGCTCGACGAGCCGCACCATCCGCGCCTGCGCAAATATGAGAACGACCACACCAAGGCGTGGTCAAAGGCGATCGACGCCGCCGATGCCTTCGTGTTCGTGGCGCCCGAGTACAACTACTTCGTGGCGCCCGCGATCGTGAACGCCATCGACTATCTGCTGCATGAATGGCGCTATAAGCCGGCGGCGATCTTCAGCTATGGCGGCGTGTCCGGCGGATTGCGCGCCGCGCAATCGCTGAAGCCGCTGCTCACATCGGTCGGCATCATGCCGATCCCGGAGGGGGTGGCGCTTCCGGCCTATGCGACGTTGCTCGATAAGGACCGGGCTTTCCACCCGAGCGAGCAGGTGCAGGGAGGAGCTAAGACCATGCTCGATGAACTGTTGCGCTGGAGCGAAGCGTTGAAGGCATTGCGCGCCGCCGCATAAGCAAGAAATTCTCCGGTGAGGCACTCGCGAGCCGCGTTTCGGCGCTGCTTTCGCGGTCGGACGCTCGCCTGATAAGGCCAGCATCTCATGCAGGCGTGGAAAGACCGCTCGCCAAGCCGGCAAAATGGCCGCAAACCTTGGAAAAGCAACCGTTTGCGCCTATATCTAGGACATCAAAACGGCGCGATTCGCGGCCATTTTTCCGTGCCGGACCAGCGACATCAATCAGACAGGTTTTCATGAGCGATCAGACCGAAAGCGCCAATGGCGCGGAAGCCGAGTACGGCGCCGATTCCATCAAGGTTTTGAAGGGGTTGGACGCGGTGCGCAAGCGGCCGGGCATGTATATCGGCGACACCGACGACGGCTCGGGCCTGCATCACATGGTCTATGAGGTGGTGGACAACGCCATCGACGAGGCGCTGGCCGGCCATGCCGACCTCGTCTCGGTGACGCTCAATCCCGACGGTTCCGTCACCGTCATCGACAATGGCCGCGGGATTCCTACCGATATCCATCCCTCGGAGGGTGTTTCGGCGGCCGAAGTGATCATGACGCAGCTGCATGCCGGCGGCAAATTCGACCAGAACTCCTACAAGGTCTCAGGCGGCCTGCATGGCGTCGGCGTCTCGGTGGTCAACGCGCTTTCAGCTTGGCTCAAGCTCAAGATCCGCCGCAACGGCGAAATCTTCGAGATGAGCTTCACGCATGGCAATGCCGACGCGCCGCTGAAGGTGACCGGCAGCTACATGCAGGACAAACAGCCCGGCACCTATGAAGGCCGCAGCGGCAGCGAGATCACCTTCTTCCCGTCGGCCGAGACCTTCACCATGGTCGAGTTCGACTACAACACGCTGGAGCACCGGCTGCGCGAGCTCGCCTTCCTCAATTCCGGCGTGCGTATCGTGCTGACCGACGCGCGCCATGCCGACCTCGTGCGCCATGAGCTGCATTATGACGGCGGCCTGGAAGAGTTCGTCAAATATCTCGACCGGGTGAAAAAGCCGCTGATCGAGGCGCCAATCGCCATCCGCGCCGAGCGCGACGGCATCACCGTCGAAGTGGCGATGTGGTGGAACGACAGCTACCACGAGAATGTGCTGGCCTTCACCAACAACATCCCGCAGCGCGACGGCGGCACGCATCTGGCCGGCTTCCGCGCGGCGCTGACCAGGCAGATCACCGGCTATGGCGAGTCTTCCGGCCAGACCAAGAAGGAAAAGGTCTCGCTGACCGGCGACGACTGCCGCGAAGGCCTGACCGCTGTGCTCTCGGTCAAGGTGCCCGACCCGAAATTCTCCTCGCAGACCAAGGACAAGCTGGTCTCGTCCGAGGTTCGCCCGGTGGTGGAGAGCCTGGTCAACGAGGCGCTGGGCACCTGGCTGGAAGAGCATCCGAGCGAAGGCAGGGTCGTGGTCGAGAAGGTGATCCAGGCGGCCGCGGCGCGCGAAGCCGCGCGCAAGGCGCGCGACATCACGCGCAAGAGCACGCTCGGCGTCACCTCGCTGCCCGGCAAGCTCGCCGACTGCCAGGAGCGCGACCCGGCCAAGTCGGAAATCTTCATCGTCGAGGGTGACTCCGCAGGCGGCTCGGCCAAGGGCGGGCGCTCGCGGCAGAACCAGGCGATCCTGCCGCTGCGCGGCAAGATCCTCAATGTCGAGCGCGCCCGCTTCGACCGCATGCTCTCCTCCGACATGATCGGCACGCTGATCACCGCGCTCGGCACCTCGATCGGCAAGGACGAGTTCAACGCCGACAAGCTGCGCTATCACAAGATCATCCTCATGACGGACGCCGACGTCGACGGCGCACATATCCGCACGCTGCTGCTCACCTTCTTCTTCCGACAGATGCCGGAGCTGATCGAGCGCGGCCACCTCTACATCGCCCAGCCGCCGCTCTATAAGGTAACGCGGGGCAAGAGCTCGCAATATCTCAAGGACGAAAGCGCATATGAGGAATATCTGATCGGCTCCGGGCTGGACGAGGCCTCGCTCGTGCTCGCCTCCGGCGAGGTGCGGACCGGGCAGGATCTGCGCAGCTCCGTCGACGACGCGCTGGCGGTGCGCCAGCTGATCAACGGGTTGCACACGCGCTACAACCGCAGTGTCGTGGAGCAGGCGGCGATCGCCGGCGCGCTCAATCCCGACGTGCTTGCCGATCTCGGCCGCGCCAACGCCATGGCCGAGCGCGTCGCGCGTCGGCTGGACATGATCGCGGAGGAGACCGAGCGCGGCTGGACCGGCCGGCTGTCGACCTCCAATGACGGCTCGGGCGGCTATGTCTTCGAGCGCACGGTGCGCGGCGTGAAGGATGTGGTGCAGCTCGATGCCGGGCTGATCGCTTCGGCCGACGCGCGCCAGCTCGACCGCTACGCGCCGCGGCTTTCGGAAGTCTATGGCGAGCAGCCGACGCTGCGCCGCAAGGAGACCTCGGAGCTTGTTTCGGGACCGCTGGCGCTGCTCAACGCGGTGTTCGCTTCCGGCCGCAAGGGCCTCACCATGCAGCGCTACAAGGGCCTCGGCGAGATGAATGCGGAACAGCTCTGGGAAACCACGCTGGACCCGAATGTGCGCTCGCTGCTGCAGGTCAAGGTCAACGACGCGACCGACGCCGACTCGCTGTTCTCGCGGCTGATGGGCGACGAGGTGGAGCCGCGGCGCGAGTTCATCCAGGACAATGCGCTGTCGGTGGCCAATCTCGACATCTGAGCGCAAGCCACACACGCCAAAAAGAGAAAGGCCCGACGTCTGCCGGGCCTTTCTTTTTGCGCCTTCAATCAAGCTCAGTGGTCCATCGCCTTGACGATTTCCTCGGTCATCTTCTTGGCGTCGCCGAGCAGCATCATGGTGCCGTCCTTGTAGAACAGCGTGTTGTCGATGCCGGCGTAGCCGGAGCCGAGCGAGCGCTTGACGAAGAGGCAGGTGCGGGCCTTGTCGACGTCGAGGATCGGCATGCCGTAGATCGGGCTGCTCTTGTCATCCCGCGCGGATGGGTTGGTGACGTCGTTGGCGCCGATGACATAGGCGACGTCGGCCTGCGCGAACTCCGAGTTGATGTCCTCGAGCTCGAACACCTCGTCATAGGGCACGTTGGCTTCAGCCAAGAGCACGTTCATGTGGCCGGGCATGCGGCCGGCGACCGGATGGATGGCGTATTTCACCTCTACGCCGTTGGCCTTGAGCTTGTCGGCCATTTCGCGAAGCGCATGCTGAGCCTGGGCGACCGCCATGCCGTAGCCGGGCACGATGATGACCTTCTGCGCGTTCATCATCAGATAGGCCGCGTCGTCGGCCGAGCCCTGCTTGACCGTGCGCTCGATGCCGTCGTCCGCCGCCACGGCCGTCTCGCCGCCGAAGCCGCCTAGGATGACCGAGATGAAGGACCGGTTCATGCCCTTGCACATGATGTAGGACAGGATCGCGCCGGACGAGCCGACCAGCGCGCCGGTGATGATCAGGGCCAGATTGCCGAGCGTGAAGCCAAGCGCCGCCGCCGCCCAGCCGGAATAGGAATTCAGCATCGACACTACGACCGGCATGTCGGCGCCGCCGATCGGGATGATCAGGAGCACGCCGAGCACCAGCGAGGCGGCGACGATCAGCCAGAAGACGAGCTTGGATTCGGTTGTGACCAGAAGCACGATCAGCACCACCAGGGCGACGCCGAGCGCGATGTTGATGAGGTGGCGGCCGCCAATCATGATCGGCTTGCCGGACATGCGGCCGTCGAGCTTCAGGAAGGCGATGACCGAGCCGGTGAAGGTGATGGCGCCGATGGCGACGCCCAGGCTCATCTCGACCAGCGCCTGGGCATGGATATCGCCCGCCGTGCCGATGCCGAAGCTTTCCGGCGCATAGATGGCGGCCGCGGCCACCATGACGGCGGCGAAGCCGACGAGCGAGTGGAAGGCGGCGACCAACTGCGGCATCGAGGTCATGGCGATGCGGCGCGCGGTGACGGCGCCGATACCGCCGCCGATCGCGAGGCCGAGCACGATCAGGCCGAAGCGGCCGGCCGAGGGTGTCGCCAGGGCCAGCGTGGTGGCGATGGCAATGGCCATGCCGATCATGCCGTAGAGATTGCCCTGGCGGCTGGTGGTCGGATGCGAGAGGCCGCGCAGCGCCAGGATGAACAGGATGCCGGAGACGAGATAGAGGAAGGAAGCGAGATTGACGGTCACGTCACTTTTCCTTCTTCTTGTACATGGCGAGCATGCGCTGGGTCACCAGGAAGCCGCCGAAGATGTTGACCGAGACCAGCACCAGGGCGACGAAGCCGAAGCCCGCGGCAAGGCCGGAAGCGGCAATGCCGACGGCAAGCAGCGCGCCGACGACGATGACGGAAGAGATGGCGTTGGTGACAGCCATCAGCGGCGTGTGCAGCGCCGGCGTCACCGACCACACGACATAATAGCCGACGAAGATCGCCAGCACAAAGATGGCAAAGCGGAAGACGAAGGGATCGATGGCGCCGCCCGAGAGCGCATGCGCGGCGTTGCCGGCGGCCTCGGCGCCGGCAGGCGCGTTGGCAAGATCCTGCACCGCCAGCCGCACGGCGGCGGTCGCCTGGTCGAGTTGGTCGAGGGCTTTCTGCAAGGCGTCCATCACGCGGTCCCCTTAGGCTTGGCTGCGGCCTTCTTCTTTGCCGCCGGCTTCGCGTCGGCGGCATCGGCGACCAAGGTCGTCGCCGGAATGGCCGCCGGCTCAGTGCGCGGCTCCTCCCCTGCCTTGGCGAAGGCAGGATGCACGACTTGGCCAGCGTCAGTCAGCATCGTCGCCTTGACCAGTTCGTCGTCGCGCTTGATGGCGAGCGTCTTGGTCGTCTTGTCGACCATCGTCTCGAGGAAGGCGTAGAGGTTCTTGGCGTAGAGCAGCGAGGCCGAGGCCGCGACACGGCCCGGCACGTTGAGGTGGCCGACGATCTTGACGCCGTTCTCGGTCGTCACGACCCTGCCTGGAACCGCACCCTCGACATTGCCGCCGCGTTCCACCGCAAGGTCGACGATCACGGAGCCCGGCTTCATCGAGGCGACCATGGCGGCCGAGACCAGCTTCGGCGCAGGGCGTCCTGGGATAAGCGCGGTGGTGATGACGATGTCCTGCTTGGCGATGTGCTCGGCGGTCAGCGCCGCCTGCTTGGCCTGGTATTCCTTCGACATTTCCTTGGCGTAGCCGCCGGCGGTCTCGGCCGCCTTGAACTCCTCGTCCTCGACCGCCAGGAACTTGGCGCCAAGCGACTGCACCTGCTCCTTCACCGCCGGGCGCACGTCGGTGGCTGTGACGACCGCCCCGAGACGGCGCGCCGTGGCGATCGCCTGCAGGCCGGCGACGCCGACGCCCATAATGAAGGTCTTGGCCGCCGGCACGGTGCCAGCCGCCGTCATCATCATCGGCAATGCGCGATCATATTCGGCGGCCGCGTCGATCACCGCCTGGTAGCCGGCAAGGTTGGCCTGCGAGGACAGCACGTCCATCACCTGCGCGCGGGTGATGCGCGGCATGAATTCCATGGAGAAGGCGGTGATGCCGGCCTTGGCCATGGCGGCCACCGCGGCATCGTTGCCATAGGGGTCCATGATGGCGATCACGGCGGCGCCGGATTTGTAGCCCTTCAGCTCGGCATCCGTCGGCCGGCGCACTTTCAGCACCACGTCGGCCTTCGACGCATCGGTCGCCTTGCCGATCGCGGCACCTACCGCAGCAAAATCCTGGTCGGGGATGCGGGAGCCGAGGCCGGCGCCCTTCTCGACGATGACGTCGAAGCCGAGACCCGCCAGACGTTTGACAGTTTCCGGCGAGGCCGCGACGCGCGGCTCGTTCGGGTCAAGCTCACGAGGGATGAACACTATTTGTCCCACCGGACGATCCTTTCGGCTGGAACCTTGATCACGCAAGGCGTCGGCCGGACGTCCGGCGACGTCGAGGGGATGGGCTTGGGAAGTCTACCGCAGAATGAGAGTGCCGATGGCCGTGATCAGGATGAACACGATGAGACCCGAGAAGAAGCCGCCGACGAAGAAGCCAAAGGCCATGGCGATGAGGATGGCGGCGCAGACCAGCGAGCCGTATTTGGCAAGGCCGAGGAAGGCCTTGTAGGTGCGGTCGTGCTCGGCATAGTCCATCTGCGCGCCAAGCTCGACCGGACCGGCGGGCGTGTGATCAGCCATGGAAGTACCCCTTCGAAAAAGCCTTTGAGGCACATAGCGAAAAGCCGAACCAAGAGCAATGGCGCTATTGCCGCACAGCCTGCGACAACAGCCTCAAATGAAAGTTGAAATTGAACGGCGCGCCCTCGCCCGCGGCAAGGGGGACTTCAGCCGGCGAGTTGGGGAAACGGGCCGAGCAGGCCGACGACGATCAGGTAAAGTGCGACGATGTAGTTGAGGAGCCGCGGCATCGCCAGGATCAGCACGCCGGCGATCAGCGAGATCAGCGGCGTCAGCGCGAGCGAATGGATGGTCATGTCGCAATCCCTTCATTTGACAGACGATCGCCTCTCAGGCGGCTGCGGAGCTTGTCGTGATGGCAAATCCGGGCGGAAAACCGCTCACACTTTGCCGGAATTGCTTGCTAACGCCGCCGCCGGCAGAAGGTTCATGGCCCGCGTTCAGGCAGCGGCGCGATAGTATTTCGCCGTCGGCACGATCGAGAGGGGCGTCAGCCGGTTGATGGCCGGATTGCCGAACATCAGCCGCTGCTCCATCGGCGTCGATCTGAAGAACGGCAATCGTTTGAGCGTCAGGCGCATGTTTTCGCCGGCCGGTATTTCGAACAGTGCGAGCGGGGGAAGAACGCCCGGAAATGCTTTACCCTCTGTCCTCTGCACGGCTTGAAAGTAACGAACGTAAAAAGCGGAATGCTCCATCTTGACCGGCGTCAGCACCGAGTCCTGACCGAAGTAGCAGGAGGCGACCATGGCGATCCTGAGAGTCAGGAAAGGCAGCACCCCCGGCGCCGGCGCGCTGTCAGGGTCGGCTGCGAAGCGGGTTCCGTCAATGAAGGTTTCGCCGCGGGCGAGCCGTGGAAGCAAGACTTCGGGATAGGCATCGACCGAAGGCGAGTATGGCTGCGCACTGGTGATATAATGGAAACGCAGTGTGCTGACCAATTGGTCATAGCAATAGACACCGAACCGATAGGCGTTGGGTAGATTATCCCAGCGATCCTCGAACATCCCACTGGCGATCGGACCACACATACCTGAGCGCCGATAGGAGTTGTAGCGGAGCCGATAGATCGCCTCCTGATCTTCACCCCCCGTGATGAGACGATATTCGACATGATCCAGCAGTTCCATCATGGATCGGTTGAGTGCCGAGTCCATCCTAGCGCTGGCGTCAGCCGACGCACTCTTCCTCGCAACATCCATCGTCAGTCCTCGAATTCCGCCTGCGACTAAGGCTATTCGAGTTGAAATGAGACACAAGCTGAAAATTCGATATTGCTGATTTACCTCTTGTTAACCTTAATGCCGGGCGCCCAATTTCGCTGATCATGCGCGAAAAAAAGCAAATCCCGACGCGAGTGACCGTCTAATGCCAACCGGTTATAATTGACGAAGTCGTTTCGAAGTCAGAGCTACGAAAGCGCCGAGGCATGCCCAGCCTACACTTGCCCTGTAGCGGCCAATATATTTGGCGGGCCCTCAATACGGGTCGCAATTCTGCGAAGTGGAAGCCGTTTTGCGCTTTCCCCGGAAATTCGGTCAGCTGGCCGTTCGTTTGCCGGCGATATGCAGGTCTGCGGCAAATGGCCATGTGACGCTCGACATCGTCTCGATGCCCGACGCGCTGAGCGCGGCGCCGAAGAGGAAGCCCTGCACGAAGTCCGGCTTGACCAGATGAACCAGCGTCTTCAGCTGCTCGAAGGTCTCGACGCCTTCGATGGTCACCAAAAGGCCCAATGTCCGCGACAGGCCGACGATGCCCTTCAGCAGATCGAGCGACTGCCGGTTCTGGTTCATATCGACCAGGAAAGAGCGGTCGATCTTGATCTTGTCGAGCGGCAGTTTGTGGAGATAGCTCAGGCTGGAATAGCCGGTCCCGAAATCGTCAAGCGCGATGCGCACGCCAAGCGCCTTCAAGTCCTCGATCGATTCGCGCGTCAGCGACTTGTCATCGAGCAAGGCGGTCTCGGTGACCTCGATCTCGAGCCGGTGCGCCGCAAGGCCCGACTTCGCCAAGGCTTCCCTGACCTTCTGGACGATATCGCGGCTGCGGAAATCCTTGGCCGAGAGGTTGACCGACACGCTGGTCTGGGCCGGCCATTTGGCGCATTCGGCGCACGCGGCCTCCAGCACGAACGTGCTTATGTCCGAAACGATGCCCATCTCCTCGGCGAGCGGAATGAAGACGCTGGGCGAGATCGGACCGAGGTCGGGATGGTTCCAACGGCAGAGCGCCTCGCAACTGGCGATGCGCATGGTGCTGACGGCCACGATCGGCTGATAGACGACGCGCAAGTCCCTGGCCTGCACGGCGTTGCGCAGATCGGCCTTCATCAACTGGCGATTGCGGAAAGCGGCATCCATGGCCGCCTCGAACAGCCGCCAGCTGTTCTTGCCGAGTTCCTTGGCCTTGTAGAGGGCAAGGTCTGCCTTGACGATCATGGCGTCCGCGTCGGTATCCTTCACTTTGGACAGCACCGCGCCGCCGCTGGCCTGGATGCGCAACCCGTGGCCGGCGACGTCGACTTCGCCCTGCAGGTCCGCGAAGATCTGGTCGAGCAGGGTGCTGAGGTGGCTCTCGTCCTCGACGCGATCGAAGAAGATCATGAACTCGTCGCCGCCGAAGCGGCTGACGGTGATACCAGGTCCGGCGATCGCCGCGAGACGCTCGGCCACGGCGTAGATCAGCCCGTCGCCGACCGGATGGCCGAGCGTGTCGTTGACGCTCTTGAAGTCGTCGAGATCGAGCACCGCGAGGCCGCAGAGCCGATCCTCCTCGCCGGAAGCCATGGCCTCACGGACCAGCTCGTGGAAATAGGCGCGGTTCGGCAGGCCCGTCAGATTGTCGTAGCGCGCCATGAAGCGTATCTTTTCCTCCGCCTCGACGCGCACCGTCACGTCCTCGAAGGTGATGACGCCCAATTCCTGGCTGCCTTCGCGGGCGGAGAATTCGTAATGCTGACCGTTGGCCAGCGAAACGAGCACCTTGCGGTCACGGCCTTCACGCAGGGCGCGCGTCAGCTGCGCCTCGATGTAGCGGCAGTCTTTCGGCGCCAGCATGCCGCCGGCGACGCCGCGCATCAAAAGGCCGTGGATCGAGCGTCCGAGCAAGGCATCGCCCGATCTCAGCGACATCAGGCGGGCGGCCTCTGCATTGGCCACCGCGACGCGCCCGTCGGGCCCCAGCATGACCAGGCCATGCGACATGGTGTTGAGCGCGCGATCGAACCGGCGCGTCAGTTTCCTGGCCTCCTTGTGGCCGATGACCGCGGAGAAGAGCACGTTGCGGACATGGTCGGCGCTGTTGATGGTGACGAACGTCAATGGGAAGATCATCAAGCCGAGGACGACAGAAGCCATATCCATGCGCAGAATGAGCGCAAGCGCCGCGGGCCCGACGAGGGTCAAGGAAAAAATCTGGACCATGCGCATGGACCCGTAGCTTCGTCCGACAACCGTTACCAAGGTCGTCAACGACAACGACACCGACGCCAGTTCAGCAAATTGATCAGGACGCAGGTAGATCGACACGAAGCAGAATGACCCCAATGCGAGGCCCTGCGCGCTGCCTTTGAGAATGTAATTGCGCTCTATCGCTTCTGCCTCTGCGACACTTGCTATAGTGCCGCCCGCTCTATGGAAGCCTCGGATGCTGAAGTACCGCCAGAGGCTGGCCGATAGCAGAACGAAAGCCAACGTCAGATAAAGCAGATCCTGCGTACGCAGGTAGACCATGAAGCCGAGAATCCAGTAGCATACGCCGCCGATCGCGACCATGCCGGCGTTGTCGAACAATGCCCGCACGAACTGGATATAGACATCCGCCGGGATGTTCTCGGTCTTTGTTCTACCCATGCCGCTGGCCCAACGCTACGCCTTGTCATGCCACACCCGCCTTAAGAAAGGCTTAGAACGGCGCTCCATGCCGGTTGCAGAGGGTTGGATCCGCGGGACAGGTCAGGAAATTCAGGGGATACCGGAGCGCCATCAACGCGCCGGCGCGATCACTCAGCCGCCCGAAGAGATGGCTCCGCGGGGGCTTGCTTCAAACGCTCGATCAGCCGCGAGCGCTCGCCCGCCGCCTTCGCGGCGCTGGCCTGCCGGACATGACCGTAGCCGCGGATCAGCGCCGGGACGGAGGCCAGGGCCGTCGCCGCCTCCACCCTGCCGGGCGCCAACGCGCCGGCGATGAAGTCGAGATCGGCCTCGTACTCGCTCAGCAATTGCCGCTCCATGCGCCGCTCGGCTGTGTAGCCGAAGAGGTCGAAGGTGGTGCCGCGCAGGCCCTTCATCGCCGCCAGCAGCCGAAAGCCCTTCATCATCCACGGGCCGAAGCTCGATTTCCTGGGCTTGCCGTCATTGCCGCGGCGGCCGAGGATCGGCGGCGCGAGGTGGAATTCAAGCCTCTCGTAGCTCTGGAACTGCTTGGCGAGGTCGGCGGCGAAAGTGCCGTCGGTGTAGAGCCGCGCCACCTCATACTCATCCTTGATCGCCATCAGCTTGAAGAGGTTCCTGGCGACAGCCTCGGTCACCGCGGTCGAACCCGGCACGGCCTTGGCTTCAGTGGCGCGCAACGCCGCCACGCGGTCGGCGTAGCGCCTGGAATAGGCGGCGTTCTGGTAGGCGGTGAGGAAGGCGACGCGGCGGGCGATGACATCGTCCAGCGTCTCGGCCGGTTGTGACGCAGGCTTGCCGGTTTGGGCGACCAGACCACGCACGAAATCGGGCTGATGTGCGGCACGACGGCCCCAGCGGAAAGCCGCGATATTCATCGCCACCGCTTCGCCGTTCAATTCTATCGCCTTTTCAACGGCTTCAGCCGAAAGCGGCAGGCCGCCATGCTGGAAGGCGAAGCCCAGCATGAACATGTTGGCGCCAAGCGAATTGCCGAACAAAGCGGTCGCGGTGCGGGTGGCGTCGAAGAAATGCGCCTTGTCGTCGCCCGCCGCCGCCCGGATCGCCTTCTTCAGCCGCTCGACAGGCAGCGAGAAGTCGGCGGAACGGGTGAATTCGCCGGGCATGATCTCGGCAGTGTTGGCGAGGAAGATCGTATGACCCTCGCGCACCGCGCCCAGCACCTTCTTGGCGCCGGAGACGACGAGGTCGCAGCCGAGCACAAGGTCGGCCTTGCCGGCCGAGACGCGAATGGCGTGGATGTCCTCGGGTGTCGGGGCGATGCGGACATGGGTGAAGACCGAGCCGCCCTTCTGGGCGAGGCCGGCCATGTCGATCATGCCGCAGCCCTTTCCTTCCAGATGCGCGGCCATGCCAAGCACCGCGCCGATGGTGACGACGCCGGTGCCGCCGACCCCATCGATGATCGCCGCCCAGCCCTGATTGCCCATGCTGAATTCAGCCGGCACGGGCACGCCGTCCAGCGGATCGGCCTTGCCGGCAATGCCTTCGCCCTTCCTGATCTTGCCGCCATGCACGGTGACGAAGGACGGGCAGAAACCGTTGAGGCAGGAAAAATCCTTGTTGCAGCTCGATTGGTCGATGCGGCGCTTGCGGCCGAATTCGGTCTCGACCGGCTGGATAGAGACGCAGTTGGACTGCACGCCGCAATCGCCGCAGCCTTCGCAGACCAGCTCGTTGATGAAGACGCGTTTGTCCGGATCGGGGAAGGTGCCGCGCTTGCGGCGACGGCGCTTTTCCGCGGCGCAGGTCTGATCGTATATGAGAACGGAAACGCCTTTGAACCCACGCAACTCGCGCTGAACGAGATCGAGATCGTCGCGGTGGTGGATGGTTATGCCGGCCGGGAAATCGGCCTTCCCGGCATATTTGCTGGGCTCGTCGGTGACGACGGCGATGCGCTCGACGCCCTCGGCGCGCACTTGCCTGGCGATCATGTCGACGGTCAGGCCGCCCTCATGCGGCTGGCCGCCGGTCATCGCCACGGCATCGTTGTAGAGGATCTTGTAGGTGATGTTGGCGCCGGAGGACAGCGCGAAGCGGATCGCCAGCACGCCGGAATGGTTGTAAGTGCCGTCACCCAGATTCTGGAAGATGTGGTCGCGTTTGGAGAACGGCGCCTGTCCGACCCATTGCGCGCCCTCGCCGCCCATAGCGGTGAAGCCGACGGTGTTCCTGTCCATCCACAGCGCCATGAAATGGCAGCCGATACCGGCGGCGGCGAGCGAGCCGTCCGGCACCTTGGTCGAGGAATTATGCGGGCAGCCTGAGCAGAAGAAGGGCGTGCGCGAACCGATATCGACCGTGTCGGCGAGCATCGCCTGGAACTGGCGCAGCTTCGCCACCCGCGCCCCGATTTCTTCCGAGGGGCCGATGGTGCGCAGGATCCGCTCGCCGAGCGCAATCGCGATCTCGTTCGGGTCGAGCGCGCCCTTGGCCGGAAACAGCCAGTCGCCGCGCTCGTCCTTCTTGCCGACGATCATCGGCTGTGTGGCGGTGCCGTAGAGGTTCTCGCGCAGTTGCACCTCGATCAGCGAGCGCTTTTCCTCGACGACGACGATGGTGTCGAGGCCGCGCGCGAACTCGGCGATATGCTGAAAATCGAGCGGCCATGGGCAGCCTACCTTGAACAGGCGGATGCCGATGCGGTTGGCGGCCGCCTCGTCGATGCCGATATCCTCCAGCGCCTGGCGGACGTCGAGATAGCTCTTGCCGATGGTGATGACGCCGAGCTTGGGATTGCGGCCGCCGGAATAGACGATGCGATTCAACCCATTGGCCTGGATGAAGGCCGAGGCGGCGGCGCGCTTGTATTCATGCAGCCTCTCTTCCTGGCCGAGCATGTCGATCTCGTGGCGGATGTTCAAGCCGCCCGGCGGCATGTCGAATTCGGGAATGACGATGCCCAGACGCTCGATCGAGGCGTCGACCGAGGCCGTCGATTCGATATTGTCCTTGACGCATTTGATCGCCGCCCAGGTGCCGGCGAAGCGCGACATGGCAAAGCCGTAGAGGCCGTAGTCGATGATCTCCTGGACGCCGGCCGGGTTGAGGATCGGCACCATGGTGTCGACGAAGAGGAATTCGGTGGCATGCGCGTTGGTCGAGGATTCGGCCATATGGTCGTCGCCCATCAGGGCAAGCACGCCGCCATGCTTCGAGGAGCCGGCAAGATTGGCGTGGCGGAAGACGTCGCCGGACCGGTCGACGCCCGGCCCCTTGCCGTACCAGACGGAAAAGACGCCGTCATGCGTGCCCTCGCCCAGCAATTCGGTCTGCTGCGAACCCCAGCAGGCGGTGGCGGCGAGTTCCTCGTTGAGGCCCGGCTGAAAGACGATGTCGGCCTGCGCAAGCTGCTTCTTCGCCCGCCACAGCTGCATGTCGAGACCGCCCAAGGGCGAGCCGCGATAGCCGGAGACGAAGCCCGCGGTGTTGAGGCCGGCGCGGCGGTCGCGCTCGCGCTGCATCAGAAGCATGCGCACAACCGCTTGCGCACCCGATAGGAAGACGCGCTCCTTGCCAAGGTCGAACTTGTCGTCGAGCGCGACGTCGTGCAGCGTCATCAGGTATTTCCTCTGCGGAGGCGCCTCAAATCAGGCAGCCAACGTCGGAGTGGGACGCCGCAGTCTTTCGTCCCTTGGCGGTGAGGTCAAACAAAATCGCAGAGGCCAGATAGCACGCAACAAACGATCTGGCGAGTGGCCGGCGGCGCATGCAAGATCATGCTAACCGCTTCCCCAAGAACAAAAATTTCGTGAGTGCTGTGCGTTTCAGGTCGCTCTCGAGCAATCCGGCTTCTGCTCGCCGGGCAGCTTGCCGTCGGGATGGCCGGCAAGGTCCGGGTTGAGCTCGTATTTCGGCCCGATCACCAGTGGCCGGTCCGGCAGCATCGTCTGGTCCTCGGACGAGGTCATCGTGGTATCGATGCTCTGCAGCAGCGTGCCGCTCGCATCCTCGATGCGGATCGAGACGGAATAGGGTTTATCTTTGACCACGCAGGTGAGCGGCGGGCTGGTGAGCGTGATGTGCGGCAGCTTCGGCCAGATCTTCTGGTTGACGATGAGCGGGTCGCCGCCGGCGGGATTCTGAAAGCTCACCACCGCGACCTGGCCGTCGACCATGGGCCGCAGCGGCTTCAACGTGATGACATAGGTGGCGATGGCCAGCCGGTAATTGAATTCGAACAGCTTGCCGGAAATGGCGAAGAGCTGCTCCTTGCCGCTGTCGCGGCAGGCGCCGAGCGCGACAGCGGCGACAAGGGCGGCGCCGATCAAAGCCGAACGCGATAGTTTTCTAAGCATTGGGAACCTCCCTCGCCGCCGTGCGGCGGCGGTAGTAGCGGTTTGCCTTCTGGCGGTTGCCGCAAACGGCCATGTCGCACCACAAGCGGCTGGCGTTGCGGCTGCGGTCGACGAACAGCCAGCTGCAATTGGGACAGATTCTGAGCCTCGCCACTGTTTCGTCGCGCAGCAGCGACAGCGCCGAGACGGCCAAAGCCGCCTCGAACGCGATGGGCGTTCGCGGGTCGCCGAAAGGCTGGCCAGGCGTTCCGATCTCGGTCGCGCTGCCGGACAGCCCCCTGGCGCAGGCCGTGAGGAAATCCGGCAGGTGGTTGGTCGCCACCGCGCCATTCGACACGGCATGGCGAAACAGACGATCGGTCGCCTCGCGGATCGAGATGACGGTCGGTTTGATCTCGCCCGGCTCCGGCGCCCGCAGCCGCCGACCGCCGAGCTCGGCGGCGCGGAAGCCGCTGGCCGCCTCGGCGAAGCGGGCGATCTCGGCCGGGTCGTCGAAACGGTCGAAGGACCTTTGCGGATCGTTGCGCAGCACCACGGTGTTCGCCGTATCGAGCGCAAGGATGCCGCCGGTGAAGCGGTGCGGGGTCCAGGAAACCGTCATAGCAGAAATCTAACCTATAAAACGTGTTTGACAAGTTAGATTCTGAATGTAACGCTCCCTGCAGGGTCGCGTCATGCGGCCCCAAGGACGCCGCATGCTCTATTTCTTCCAGCAGGTGCTGAACGGGCTGCATTCAGGCGCGCTCTACGCGCTGCTGGCCTTCGGCTATGTGCTGACCAACGGCATCCTGCACCGCACAAACCTGGCCTATGGCGCGCTGTTCGCCTTTTGCGGCCAGACAATGATCCTGGCCGCCGCCTTCGGTTATCAGGCGCTGTGGCTGACGCTGGCCGCCGCGGTGGCGCTCGGCGTCGCCGCGGCCCTGCTCTACGCCGCGCTGATCAGCCACATCCTGTCGCGCAGCGTGTTCGAGAGGCTCGCCGACCGCTCGCCCAACGCCATCGTGGTGACGACGCTCGGCATCTTGATCTTCCTGTCGGAGGCGAGCCGCATCGCGGCTGACACGCATGACCTCTGGCTGCCGCCGATGCTTGCCACTCCGGTCGTCTTTGCCCAGGGCGAGGGTTTCAAGGTCACGCTCACCGTCATCCAGCTGCTCGACTGCGCGGGGGTCGTCGCGCTGGTGGCGCTGGCGGCCTGGCTGTTTTCGCATTCGCGCTTCGGCCGCGCCTGGCGTGCCGTCTCCGACGATCCGAAAGCAGCGGCGATGTGCGGGGTCGATGTGCGCGCGGTGTTCCGCCGCGCCGTGCTGTTCGGGGGTTTCTGCGCGGCCCTGGCCGGGGTGCTTGCCGGCCTCTATTATGGCAATGTCTCCTTCGGCACCGGGCTGGTCTACGGCCTGAAGATCCTGTTCGTGACGGCAGTCGGCGGCTACTTGTCGCCGCTTCGAGCGGCCCTTGGCGCCGCGGCCTTCGGCATGGCTGAATCGCTCTGGGCCGGCTACTTCCCGCTCGAATGGCGCGATGCCTGGATCTATCTCTTCCTCGTCGCCATGCTGGTGCTGATCGGCGCCGGGCGCGACCAGGCCAAGATCGCCTGAGCCCCAGACCTCCGTTCTCTCCGGACTTTTGCTGGCCACAGACTTTCGTTGCATGACGCATCGTCAGGCGGCGGCATTGCGCCCTCTGCGCGGCTCATCGATCTGTTCGGCGCGGCTTTGGCATGTTGACCTGCCGGACCACGCACTGCATACCGTTGGGCCAAGCGACGCGACACCGGAGGGGGAATCGGGCGCGCCGCATGGCACTTTGAGTCTGCGCATCGTGCTTTCCGAAAATCGCAACCGATTTTCGGGCCGATGCGCGAGGGAGGATATGCATGGCAGGGCTGCTCGCTCTATCCAGGACGATCGACCGCATCAACGAGTTCATCGGGCGCTGGGTGTCATGGCTGATCCTGCTCGCTATCCTCGTGAGCGCCGGCAATGCCGTCATTCGCAAGGTGTTCGACACCTCCTCTAATGCCTGGCTTGAGCTGCAATGGTATCTGTTCGGCGCCGCCTTCATGCTGGCCGCGGCCTACACGCTGAAGCAGAACGACCATATCCGCATCGACATCGTCTACGGCATGTTCTCGCGGCGCGTGCAGCACTGGATCGACCTCTTCGGCCACCTATTCTTCCTGATGCCATTCGTCGTGCTGATGGTGATCTATTTCGTGCCCTATGTATCGCTGTCCTTCCACAGCGGCGAGATGTCGACCAACGCCGGCGGCCTGATCGTCTGGCCGGCCAAGGCCATCCTGCTCGTCGGCTTCTTCCTGCTGGCCTTGCAGGGCATTTCCGAGATCATCAAGAAGATCGCCATCATGCGCGGCGACATGGACGATCCCAATCCCTTCATATCGGCGCATGAGCAGGCCAGGCTCGAGGCGGAGGCGCTGGCCAAGGAAGCCAAAGCCATCGCCGGCGAGGTTCGCCCATGATCGAGTTCATCGCGCAGAACATGGCGCCGATCATGTTCGCCTCGCTGATCATTTTCCTTTTGATCGGCTATCCCGTCGCCTTCTCGCTCGCCGCCAACGGCCTGCTGTTCTTCTTCATCGGCGTGCTGGTCTCGCCCTATTCCGGCGGGTCGATCAATCTCGCCTGGCCGCTGCTGCATGCGCTGCCGGACAATTTCTACGGCACCAGGGTGATGTCCAACGACACGCTGCTGGCGATACCGTTCTTCACCTTCATGGGCATCGTGCTCGAACGATCCGGCATGGCCGAAGACCTTCTCGACACGATCGGCCAGTTGTTCGGGCCGATCCGCGGCGGCCTTGCCTATGCGGTCATCTTCGTCGGCGCGCTGTTGGCTGCAACGACCGGCGTGGTGGCGGCCTCGGTCATCGCCATGGGCCTGATCTCGCTGCCGATCATGCTGCGCTACGGCTATGACCGCAGGGTTGCCTCCGGCGTCATCGCGGCCTCAGGCACGCTTGCCCAGATCATCCCGCCCTCGCTGGTGCTGATCGTGCTTGCCGACCAGCTCGGCCGCTCGGTCGGCGACATGTATGCCGGTGCCTTGATCCCGGGCATCGTACTGACCGGCATCTACATGCTCTACATCCTGATCATGTCGATCGTCCGGCCGAACTCGATGCCGGCGCTGCCGCTCGAAGCCCGAACGCTCGGTCGCGGCGTGCTGTCGCTTATCGTGGCGCTGCTGGCCACCGGCGCGATCTCCTACGGCGCCTATCGCTATCTTGCGCCGACGCAGGGCGACAATGCCGACATCCTCGGCTTCGCCGTCGGCGTCATCGTCATCTATGTCGCCGCCATTGTCGACCAGCGGCTGCGCATCAACATGATGTCCAAGCTGGCGCAGCAGGTGGTGATCGTGCTGATCCCGCCGCTGGCGCTGATCTTCCTGGTGCTGGGCACGATCTTCCTCGGCATCGCCACGCCGACCGAGGGCGGCGCAATGGGCTCCGTCGGAGCACTGATCATGGCGGCGGCCAAGGGGCGGCTGTCGCTCGACGTCGTCAAACAGGCGCTCGCCTCGACGACCAGGCTTTCCTCCTTCGTGCTGTTCATCCTGATCGGCGCGCGCGTCTTCTCGCTGACCTTCTACGGCGTCAACGGTCACATCTGGGTCGAGCATCTGTTAACCTCGCTGCCCGGCGGCGAGACTGGCTTCCTGATCGGCGTCAACATCCTGGTCTTCCTGCTTGCCTTCTTCCTCGATTTCTTCGAGCTCGCCTTCATCATCGTGCCGCTGCTGGCGCCCGCCGCCGACAAGCTCGGCATCGACCTGATCTGGTTCGGCGTGCTGCTTGGCGTCAACATGCAGACCAGCTTCATGCATCCGCCCTTCGGCTTCGCGCTGTTCTACCTGCGCTCGGTCGCGGCCCGCGTGCCTTACCTGGACAGGATCACCGGCAAGCAGATCGCGCCGGTCTCTACCGGGCAGATCTATTGGGGCGCCGTGCCGTTCGTCTGCATCCAGGTGATCATGATCGGCCTCACCATCGCCTTCCCGCAAATGGTCATGCGCTACAAGGGAGCGGGGGTGGAGCCCAGCACGATAGACCTGAAGCTGCCCGACATGCCTTCGCTGTCGCCGCTCGGCACCCCGCCCGCCAATAACGGCGCGGCACCGGCCAATGGCGGCGCGCCGGCGGCGCCCGGCACGCCCGACCTGTCGCAGCCGCCCAGCTTCGGCGACGCGCCGGCCAAGCCGGCGGCACCGGCGCCCGATCTCTCGCAGCCGCCCAAATTCAACTAGGACATTTCACCGTTTCATAGAAACGCCGAAATGTCCTATCTCTTTGTTTTGACGCAATTTCGGACGGAAAACCGCTTCACACTTTTCCTGAAATTGCTCTGAGGTGGACCATGAGAGCCGTGCGGTTGGAAGCGGTAGGCAAGATCGGGTTGCGCGAGATTCCCAAGCCCGTTCCCGGGCTCGAGGACGTTCTCGTGCGCATCGAGGCCTGCGGCGTCTGCGGCACCGACCGGCACCTTTTCCACGGCGAGTTCCCCTGCACGCCGCCGGTGACGCTCGGCCATGAATTCTCCGGCATCGTGGAAGCCGTCGGCGCGGCAGTGTCCGGCATTGCCATCGGCGACCGCGTCACCGGAGATCCCAACATCGCCTGCGGGCGCTGCGCCCACTGCCATGCCGGCCGCGTCAACCTGTGCAGCAATCTGAGCGCCATCGGCATCCACCGCGACGGCGGCTTTGCCGACTATGTGCTGATGCCGCACAAGCAGGCCTTCCGGCTGCCCGCAGATCTCAAGCCGACGCATGGCGCCTTCTGCGAGCCATTGGCCTGCTGCCTGCACGGCGCGGACCTTGCCGCGATCCGGCCGGGCGCGTCGGTCGCGGTGCTCGGCGGCGGCGTCATCGGCCTGCTCGTCGTGCAGTTGGCGAGGCTCGCCGGTGCTGCGACCATCATCCTGTCGACCAGGCAGGCCTCGCGGCGCGCGCTTGCCGAGGAGCTCGGCGCGACGGCAACGGTCGATCCAAGCGCCGGCGATCTTATAGCAGCCATCGCCGGGCCGAATGGTCTGACGCCCGGCGGCGTCGACGTGGTGCTGGAATGCGCCGGCGTGCGCGACACGGTCGAACAGTCGATGCGGATTGCCAAGGCCGGCGGCACGGTCGTGATCGTCGGCGTGGTGCCGCAAGGCATGAAGGTGGAGATCGAGCCGTTCGATCTTTTGTTCCGCGAGTTAAAAGTGCTGAGCTCCTTCCTCAACCCGTTCACGCATGGCCGGGCGGCGCAGATGATCGCCTCCGGCGCGATCGAGATCGACAAGCTGATTTCCAAGCAGGTCAGCCTGGAGGAGGCGCCCGACGTCATCGCCAATCCGCCGGCGCCGGGCGAGGTCAAGGTGCTGGTGGTGCCAGGCTGAGGTGGAGACACAGTTCTCCCTTCTCCCATTGTGGGAGAAGGTGTGGCCGAAGGCGACGGATGAGGGGTGCTCCAGCTTGGCGCGGTCCGTCCAACACCCCTCATCCGTCTCGGCGCTGCGCGCCACCGCCCGGGGGCGAGCCACGCGTCTCGCCCCGTCCTTCGGACCCCACAAGGGGAGAAGCGAAGGCCAGGCCTACAGCTTGCCGTTGCGCTGCTGCACCATCATGAAGGTGTCGTAATTGTATTCGGCGACCTGGGCCCAGAGATAGTGCTCCTTGCGGAAGCCCTTGATCGATTCCCAGATCTTCTTGAACGGCGCGTTCGAGGCTTCCATCTCGGCATAGACCTCGTTGGCCTTCTCGAAGCAGGCCGCCATGATCTCCTGGCTGAAAGGAGCCAGCTTGGCGCCGCCGGCCACCAGCCGCTTCACCGCGGCCGGATTGAGGAAGTCGTATTTCTGCAGCATGTTGGCGTCCGCCGCCTGGGCGGCCGTGTGCACCAGCGACTTGTAAGCCGGCGACAGCTCTTCATACTTGGCCTTGTTGAAGAGCAGGTGCACGGTCGGGCCGCCTTCCCACCAGCCGGGATAGTAGTAATAGGGCGCGACCTTGTAGAAGCCGAGCTTCTCGTCGTCATAGGGGCCGACCCATTCGGCCGCATCGATCGTGCCCTTTTCCAGCGCCGGGTAGATGTCGCCGCCGGCGATCTGCTGCGGCACGACGCCGAGCTTCTGCACAACCTTGCCGGCAAAACCGCCGATGCGCATCTTCAGGCCGGACAGGTCGGCGACCGTGTTGATCTGCTTGCGGAACCAGCCGCCCATCTGCACGCCGGTGTTGCCGCCCGGCAGGCCGAAAAGGCCCTGCGTGGCCAGGAACTCGTTGAACAGGTCGATGCCGCCACCATGGTAGTGCCAGGCATTCATGCCGCGCGCATTGAGCGAGAACGGCACGGCCGCGCCCAGCGCCCAGGTGGGATCCTTGCCCCAGTAATAGTATGCCACCGTGTGACAGGCCTCGACCGTGCCGGCCGCGGTGGCGTCCGCCGCCTGCAGACCGGGCACCAGCTCGCCGGAGGCGAAAACCTGGACCTGGAAATTGCCGTCGGTCGCTTCAGACAGCATCTTGGAGAAGACTTCTGCGCCGCCATAGATCGTGTCGAGTGACTTTGGGAAGGACGACGCAAGCCGCCAGGTCACTTTCGGGTTGGACTGGGCTATCGCCGGCGTGGCGAGCGCCGCGGCCGCTGCGGCGGCGCCCACGCCGGAGGCCCCGGCCTTGCGAATGAATGAACGACGATCCATTAAGTTTCCTCCCTTGCGGATCAGCTGACCGACGCCGGGACATTCTCGGTGTCCGGACCGGTTGAGGGAGAAACATACACAGGCAAGAAGTCGAGTCCAGCGCCGCGACCCAGCTGGCGGCCATTCGGCCACCATCTGCAACTATAGTCTAACGCTCAGTTCCCTGGCCCATGCGAGGCGACCAAACTTGCCATGGAAAAGCCGCGACGGATCGCTTATTTTATAGGCAGAACAATTCCTTGGCCTGAATGGAAACCAAACTCAAAATGCAGCAACCGCTCGTCGCCGTCTCAACCGACGTCCGCCAGTTCGACAACTACACCTGGCACGCCGCGCCCCAGCAGTATCTGGAAGCGGCGGTGGCCGGCGCCGGCGTGTTCCCGCTGCTGGTGCCGTCCTTCGGCGATCGGCTCGATCTTGACGAATTGCTGTCCTCGGTCGACGGCGTCATGCTGACGGGTTCTAAATCCAATGTGCATCCCTCGCTATATGACGGCGACCCGAGCGAGGCCAACGGTCCCTACGATCCGGCGCGCGATGCCACGACGCTGCCGCTGATCCGCAAGGCGCTGGAGCGCGGCGTGCCGGTGCTTGCGATCTGCCGCGGCATCCAGGAATTGAACGTGGCGCTGGGCGGCTCGCTGGGCACAGAGATCCAGGAGCGCGAAGGCTCGCTCGACCATCGCGCGCCGGTGAGCGAGAATCAGGACGAGCGCTTCGCCATCCATCAGACGGTCTCGATCAAGCCGGGCAGTTGCTTAGCCGGCGTGTTCGGCGCCGGCGACATCAAGGTGAACTCGCTGCACCGGCAGGGGATCGACCGGCTCGGCTCGAAACTGCAAATCGAGGCTTTGGCCACCGACGGCACGATCGAAGCGGTTTCGGTCAAGGACGCCCACGCCTTCGCGGTCGGGGTGCAGTGGCACCCCGAATATTGGGTGAAGTCGGACAGCAATTCCGCCAAGATCTTTCGCGCTTTCGGCGATGCCGTGCGTCTGCACGCGGCGGCCAAGACGGGCGTGCGCGCCGCAGCGGAATAATCCGCTGTTTCCTGGACTGGCTTGAGTTCAGTTGCTGCTGTCGCTGTCCAAAGCCAGAAGCGGCGCGGACGGCGCGTAGGATTCGTAGCCGTCGCCGTCGGCAACGCTGAACGTAACGATCGGATCCACGCCATCGGCGCTGAAGGCGACCGAGCCATCCGCCTGCTCACGCCAGAATTTTGCCCGCTCGATGCCGGGCATCAGCTGGCGGCAATCCGGGGCGATCTTGAGTCGCGACAGGCCGTCCGAGACGGCGGCGCCCCGCTGCACGGCGCAGGCAGCTTCGTCGCCATTGGCCGTCAATCGATAGGTGCTGGAGGAGACCGTCTCGACAGCCGTGCTTGGACCTTGGCCGTCATACAGGACATGCGCGCCCCCGAACAACGCAGCCGACACAATCAACCCGGCAACCAGCTTCACGCCGCTTCTCCACACTCGATCAGTATGGAAAATGATTTCAAAGCGTTAAGCAGGCGTTAACGCGCCACCAAAGCATTAACACGTGTGGCGAAAGCGCCGAGGTTCCTGGACGGAAAAGCATTTCACAGCTTCCCTGGAATTGCTCTACCGGCGCGCCTTGACGTTGATCGTCTCCGGCACGGGCGTCAGCGGCCGGCGCTCGGCAAACCAGGACAACAGATTGTCGACGCAGAGATCCGCCATGGCGCGGCGGGTGTGGACGGACGCCGAGCCGACATGCGGCAGAAGCGAGGCATTGGTAGCGTCGAGCAGGGCCCGCGGCACGTTCGGTTCGTCGGCAAAGACGTCGAGCCCCGCGGCGGCGATGGTACCGCTCTTCAGGGCGGCGGCCAGTGCTGCCTCGTCCACCGCCGAGCCGCGGCCGATATTGACGAAGACGCCCTTCGAACCCAGCGCCGACAAGATTTCGGCGTTGATCGCTTTCTCTGTGGCGGCGCCGCCCGGGGCAATGCAGATCAGCGTGTCGACGGCCTCGGCAAGGCCTTTCAAAGTGGCATGATAGTCGTAAGCCAGGCCTTCGACCTTGCGGCGATTGTGGTAGGCGATCGGCAGGCCGAAGGCTTCAAGGCGGCGGGCGACGGCGCGGCCGATGCGGCCCATGCCGAAAATGCCGACGCTGCGGCCGCGCAAGGTAAGCCGGCTAAGGCGATAATTGCCCTTCTTCACCCAGTCGCCGTCGCGCAGCCACTTCTCGGCGGCGTAGAACTCGCGCACGGTGTTGATCAACAGGCCGATGGCGGTGTCGGCGACCTCCTCGGTCAGGACGTCGGGCGTGTTGGTGACCATGACGCCGCACTTGGCCGCGTGATTGGCGTCGACCGAATCGTAGCCGACTCCGAAACTGGCGATGATCTCAAGGTTGGGCAGCGCGTCGATCATTGCCGCGTTGATACCCGCATAGGAGGCTATGCCGCGCACAGTGGCGCGCATCTCATGCGTGACCAGCGAAGGGTCGGCGCGTTCGACGCGCACAAGCCTGAATGCCTTGTCTATGCGGCTGACGGCATGGTCGTTGAAATCGCCAGGCACCAGGATGGCGACCGGCAAATTTCCTTCTGCACTGGTCATGCACGCTCCACCGGCTTGCCGGTCGACTGCCGCACATGCAGTTCCGGCTTGATCAGTTCCTGCGATGGCCGCACCGCCTGCCCGTTCAATTTGTCGAGCAAGGCGCTCGCGGCGCGGCGGCCGACCTCGCGCTGGCCGTTCCAGACCGTGGTCAGGGCCGGCGTCGCGATTGCCGCCTCCTCGAGATCGTCATAGCCGGTGACCGAGATATCGACGCCGGGAACGAGGCCGGCGCGCGCGATGCCGTTCATCAGCCCGATCGCGACCAAGTCGTTCCAGCAGCAGGCGGCGGTGGGCTTGTCCTTCAGCGCCAGGAACTGCCCCGCGGCTTCGAAGCCGGCCTGCTTGGTGCGGGGGCCGGGAATGCGCCAGGACGGCTTCACCTCCAGGCCGGCCGCCTCCATGGCGTTGAGATAGCCCTGGTAACGGTCGCGGCCTGTCGAGGTCTGGTCGGTGCCGCCGACCATGGCGATGCGCTTGTGGCCGAGCGAGATCAGATGATTGGTGGCAAGTGCTGTGCCATAGGCATCGTCGCCGCGGAACACCGGCACGTCGGCGCCGGCGACGCTGCGCGCGATCAGCACCGCCGGCAGGCCGTTTTCCTCGGCCATGGTGATGTCCTCGGCCGGCGTGCCTATGGCCGGCGACATGATCACGCCGTCGGCGCCGAGCTGCAGCAGCGTGTCGATGAAGGTGCGCTGCTTTTCCAACTGGTCGTAGTGATTGGACAGGATGAAGGTCTGGCGGCTGCGGTCCAGCTCGCTTTCGATCGAACGCAGGATCTCGGCGAAGAACGGATTCATGATGTCGTGCACGACGACGCCGACGATGCCGGAGCGCGAGGTGCGCAGCGAGGCGGCGCGGCGGTTGTAGATATATCCGATGGCGCGCGCGTGCTCCTTGATGCGCTCACGCGTGGCGCCGGCCACCAGCGGGCTATCGCGCAGCGCCAGCGATACGGTCGCCGTGGAGACGCCGAGCGCATCCGCGATTGTCGAAAGCTTGATCTTCTGTGCCAGCGCCCTTCGCTCCCCAGGGTCTTTAAACTGTTTAAAATCGGCCTTATGCCATCGATCGGGGGCAAATCAAAGTTTTTTCGCCAGCGCCTCGGCCTCGGTGTCGAGCGAGGCGGAGTTGCGGACGCGAAGCCGGTGCTCGCGGTGGATGATGTAGAGGCCGCTGGCAACGATGATGGCAGCACCAAGCAACGTCCAGCGGTCGGGGAACTGGTGGAAGATCAACCAGCCGGAAATGATCATCCACACCATCTGCGAATAAGGGAAAGGCGCCAGTTGCGTTGTGGTCGCCAGACGATAGGCCCGGACCAGCAGATAGTGGCCGCCGGCGCCGAAGACGCCCAGCATCAGGACGACGAACCATTGAAAGCCGCCATGGGGCAGCGCTGGCGACAGTAAGAGCATTGGAGCCAGCAGCACCGAAGGCGCCAGTGCCGAGAACAGTATCAGGCTCTCCGATGTTTCGGTCGAAGACATGCGCCGCGTCATGAGGACATAGAAGCTGTTCGACAGCATCGAGCCGAGCGCGAAGAGATGGCCGATGCCGAACACGCCCACGCCCGGGCGGGTGATGATCAGGACACCGACAAAGCCGGTGAGGATCGCCAGCCAGCGCCGCCAGCCGGCCCATTCGCCGAGCAGCGGCCCGGCAAGGGCGGTGATGACCATCGGGCCGAAGAAATAGATCGACGTCGTCTCGGCCAGTTGCAGCGTCTTCAGCGCCAGGATGTTGAACATGGTCGAGCCGAAGAGCATGCAGCCGCGCAATATATGCGCCGGCAGGTTGTTGGCGCGAAAGCGCGCCGGCTCGCGCCAGCCGCGCAGGAAGACACCGACGAGCAAGACATGAACGGTGAAGCGGGCCCAGGCGACGATCAGCGCCGAGACGCCGGCAAGCACCAGATATTTGCTGGAGGTGTCGAGAAAGGTGAAGCAGACATAGACGCAAAGCATCAGAAGCATCGCCACGGGCGGCGTTGCGCTGTCGTCGTTGTTTTTGGGAACGCTCAAGGTCGGGCCGAAGGGAGGATAGACGTCCCCTTCTGCGGCAATCGCCGCTGGCCGGCAAGCCAAAAGCGACTGGCCCAACAAGCGCTTCGGACAGGATTAGGGCGCATCGCTGTCGGCGATTGGCTTGAACGGTTCTCGCGGGCCGTCATCCACGGGCGGAGCAAGGAGCGAAGCGACGCGCTCAGACCAGAGGATCGATGCCGTTACATCGACGCTCCACCAACGGTGCAAAATTCTGCTCCGTTGCGAACCTCGGCGAAGGTCACGGCAAGGATCCATGGGTCTTCGCTCCGCTTCGCGTCGCTACGCCCAAGGATGACGAAGTTGGCGAGGTCGCTGCTAATCCCGAACGTTCAAGACGGTATAAAAATCAGCCATGCATGCGGGCGCCCTTTGTGATCTTGTCGACCAGCTTCTTCTCGCCGCGCAGGGCGATGCCGACGACCTTGGCATCGTCCGGGGCGAATTCTGCGAAGACGGCGCGGTTGGCGACGTCGTGGCCGGTCGAAAACATCTCCTCGACATAGGCGGATGTCGTCACACCGCGCTCCAATGACCGGCGATGGATCGTGCCCAGCGTCGCCGCGTCGGCCGACAGGACGATGACCGGCTGGACCGACATCGGATTATAGAGGTTGCCGGCACGGTCGCGATACGGCTCGCCGATGATCTCGGAGAATTGCGCGACGATGCCGCTGGTGAGGAAGGCGGTGACGTTAAGCTTCTGCCACACGGGAAGATCCTCTCTGAGAACAATTGCAATTTTCGTATCGAACACCAAGATTGAGACTCCGGAATAGCCCGCGACGGGCGGAACAGGGCGATGGCGCAGGCTCTAGGCGCAGAAGCGAAGCAAGGTCTTGAACGTTCGTGCGCCAACGTGGCCAACGGCGATCGCATCGTATCGGCGCCGGGCGGTGTTGGCCTCGAACGCATCGAGGCGCGCTTCCACGGCAACGCCTTCGAGCCGCACCGGCATGACACCTATGCCATCGGCGTGACGCTCGATGGCGTGCAGCGCTTCCATTATCGCGGCGCGCTGCAACACAGCCTGCCCGGCCAGGCGATCGTGCTGCATCCGGACGAATTGCATGATGGCGGCGCCGGCACGGAAGACGGTCTGCGCTACCGGATCCTCTACCTGGAGCCCTCCCTGCTGCTTGACTGCCTTGACGGCGAGCCGCTGCCTTTTGTCCGTGACGCCGTGGTCGACGATCCGGCGCTACGGGACACGCTGCTCTCGGCACTGGCGCCGCTGGACGAAGAGCTCGACGACCTGTTCGTGGCGGACTTCGTCGCGCAGTTGGCGCAACAGCTGAGACGCCACGCCGGGAAGCCAGCAAAGTCGACGGCCAAGGCCGCATGGCGCGCGGCAGCACTTGCCCGAGACTATCTTGCAGAGAATGCCGAACGGCCGGTGCGCTCTGATGAGTTGGAAGCTGTCACCGGCCTCGACCGCTACGCGCTGTCGCGCCATTTTCGCGCCACCTATTCGACCAGCCCGCATCGCTTCCTGTTGATGCGCCGGCTGCAAAAGGCGCGACGCATGATCGCCGAGGGAGAACCGCTGGCGGAGATCGCCGCCGGCGCCGGCTTCAGCGACCAGAGCCATTTCAACCGGCATTTCAAGAAGGCGTTCGGCTTGACGCCGGGGCGTTGGGCGGCGCTGGTGAGGCGCGACGCGTAGGCGCGATGCGCAGCATCGTCGCTAACCGCGAGACGCCCGATGATGGCGCTCAGGCGTGACGCGTAGCGTCGTCGCCCTTTTTTCTAAACCCACGATGCAGGTCCACGGTTGCGCGACGATGCTTGGCATCGCGCTCGCGAGACGACGCTTGCGCGTCGCTCGTTAACGGGAACGTCTCGCGGTTGAGCGACGACGCTGCGCGTCGCGCCTGAGCGATGACGCTGCGCGTCACGCCTCATCCATCTCCGCGTCGTCGTCGATCAGGACCAGATCTTCGTTCGACAAATTCGCCTCGATACGGGCGAGCAGCTTGAACAGCGCCTTCTGGTCCTTCTTGTCGAGGCCTCTCAGCGCCTGCTTCTCGGTCTTCTTGACCGACTTCTCGATGGCGCGGATGGTTTCGCGGCCGGATTCGGTTAGGAAGATATGGGCCTGGCGGGCATCGGCGTTGGAGGCGCGCTTTTCGAGGAAACCCTGGGCCTGCAACCGGTTGATGGTCTTGGTGATGGTGGGCGGCCGCACGCCGAGCTTGCCGGCGAGGTTGCCGGGGGTCTGGCCGTCCTCGCGGTCGAGCGCCAGCATGATCTGGTCCTGGCCGGCGTAAAAGCCATGCGCCAGAAGCCGCGCCGCCAGCGCCGTGCGCGCCAGCCTCGCCGCCGAATGCAGCCGGCTCATTGTCGCTGTCTTGTCCGCCTTGGCCATGGCCATTCCCTCTTCGGCCGAACCGGCGCGGCCAGCATAGAGGCTGCCCGACGGTTGGCAAATGACGATCTCTAAGAACCCGGCTTGCGGAACGCTTTGCCGGCAAGCATTGCGGTGCCCGCGCAGGTGATGCCAGATGTTTATTTCAGTTAGATGACAAACGACTTTTGAGGAGCGGAGATTCACAGCGGCAACGGGGAATGGCCGTTGGCAGCGCACGCGGCTCCCCCTTTGGTCGGCCTCGACCGCCACCAAATCCCTCCTCGCCGCCATCCCCGTCAGAGGGTCCGCCTGGCCCATCGGTTTGACGCGTGCAAAAGCGCGACGCCCATCCTATATGAGGCCGACAATCCAGATTTTTCGAGACCAAGATTTCGAGGCAAGCCATGAGCGATGCACAGACGCAAATCCCCGTAACCGTTCTCACCGGTTATCTCGGCGCGGGCAAGACGACGCTGCTCAACCGCATCCTGTCGGAGAACCACGGCAAGCGCTACGCCGTCATCGTCAACGAGTTCGGTGAGATCGGCATCGACAACGACCTGATCGTGGAATCCGACGAGGAAATCTACGAGATGAACAATGGCTGCGTGTGCTGCACGGTGCGCGGCGACCTGATCCGGGTCGTCGAGGGCCTGATGCGCCGGCCCGGCCGCTTCGACGCCATCGTCGTGGAGACCACCGGCCTCGCCGACCCGGTGCCGGTGGCGCAGACCTTCTTCATGGATGACGACGTGCGCACCAAGACCAAGCTCGACGCGGTGGTGGCGCTGGTCGACGCCAAGCACCTGCCGCTGCGCTTGAAGGATTCCAAGGAGGCCGAGGACCAGATCGCCTTCGCCGACGTGGTGGTGCTGAACAAGACCGACCTCGTCACGCCGGAAGAGCTGGAAAAGGTCGAGGCGACGATCCGCGCCATCAATCCGGCGGCAAAGATCCATCGTACGCAGCGGTCCGGCGTGGCGCTCGACGAAGTGCTCGACCGCGGCGCCTTCGACCTGTCGCGCGCGCTGGAGAACGATCCGCACTTCCTCGAGGCGCATGACCACGATCACGACCATGAATGCGGCCCGGACTGCGACCACGACCACCATCATCATGACGGCCACGATCACCATCACCACCATGCTTCCGACATCCATGACGTGACGGTGAAGTCGGTGTCGCTGCGCGGCGGCGAGATGGATCCCAAGAAGTTCTTCCCCTGGATCGAGAAGGTGACCCAGATGGAGGGGCCGAACATCCTGCGGCTGAAGGGCATCATCGCGCTCAAGGGCGACGAGGACCGCTATGTGCTGCAGGGCGTGCACATGATCCTCGAGGGCGACCACCAGCGCGCCTGGAAGGACGGCGAGAAGCATGAGAGCCGGCTGGTCTTCATCGGCCGGGATCTCGATGCGGAGCGGCTCAGGAAGAGTTTTGAAGCCTGCCAGGCGGCTTGATTTCCTCACCTTCAGGCGCTAGCGCTGCCCGTTCTTCCCTTCTCCCCTTGTGGGAGAAGGTGGCCTCGCGAAGCGAGGTCGGATGAGGGGTGCTCCAGCTTGGCGATGACGGCGATCCGTCCAACACCCCTCAACCGTCTCGGCGCTGCGCGCCGATCCACCTTCTCCCACAAGGGGAGAAGGCAAGGTCGCACCTAGCCGCACCGGCTTCGTGCACAGAAGCCCGAATGGACCGCCCTATGCCCACAGTCGCCCCGCTTGATCTTGAAGGCCATTGCGTCGCCGCCGTCTTCCTCAACGACGTGCCGCATTTCGCGCTGGCCGACGGCGCGATCCATCGGTTGGACAATGGGCAGAAGACGGTGCAGGCCAATGACGGTCTGCTTGCCGCCTTTCATGATTCGGCCAACGACCGGCTGATCACCGGAGGCGAGGACGGCAAGGTGTTTGCCGTGAAGGCCGGCGGCGAGGTGAATGAACTCGCAAGCGCTGGAAAAAAATGGATCACCAGCGTCGCCGCGGGTCCGCAGGGCGCGATCGCCTATGCTTCCGGCAAGACCGCCTTTGTGCGTTTCGCCGACGGCAAAACCAAGGAATTCACCCACCCGCGCTCGGTGGAAGGACTAGCCTTCTCGCCCAAGGGCATGCGTTTTGCCGCCGCCCGTTACAATGGCGCGACGCTGCATTTTCCAGCGGCTGAGGGCAAGCCGGTGGAACTCGAATGGGCCGGCGCCCACACCGGCATCACCTTTTCACCGGACGGCGCCTTCCTCATCACCACCATGCAGGAAAACGCGCTGCATGGCTGGAAGCTCGTCGACGGCAAGCACATGCGCATGTCAGGCTATCCCGGCAAGGTGAAGAGCCTGTCGTGGAGCGTCAAGGGCAAATGGCTGGCGAGCTCCGGCGCGCCGGCGGCGATCGTCTGGCCGTTTCAAGCCAAGGACGGGCCGATGGGCAAGGCGCCGCTGGAGCTCGGCACGCGCGGCAACACGATGGTGACCTGCGTCGCCTGCCATCCGAGCCAAGATGTCGTGGCCATCGGCTACGAGGACGGTATGGTGATCGCGGCGCGCTTCGCCGACGCCAAGGAGGTGCTGCTGCGCCGCCCCGGCAAGGGCGCCATCACGTCGATGATGTGGGACAAGGAAGAGCGCCGCATCGTCTTCGGAAGTGCAGCCGGCGATTGCGGCGTGATTGATATCACAGCATAGGCAGTAGGCAGTAGGGCTTAGGGACGACGGCACCTGCTGCCTACTGCCTACTGCCTACTGCCGAGGGGGACTCATGCATTCAATCGACCGGACTTACATCGGCGGCATCGACATCGCACGCATCGCCGAGATGCGCGAGGCGGAGGCGGCCGCCTTCCGCAAGGCGCGGCCGAAATCCGAGGCGAAGCTCGGCAACGGCATCGCCGGTTTCCTCGGCGGCGTGCCGATGCACTGGATGACAGACTGGCCGACGCCGTTTCCGATCCTGGTCGACGGTGCGAAGGGCGCTACCATCACCGACATCGACGGCAACAGGCTCGACGATTTCTGCCTGGGCGACACCGGCTCGATGCTCGGCCATTCACCGCCGGCGGTCGCCCGCGCGATCCGCAGGCAGGCAGCGCGCGGCCTGACCTACATGCTGCCCAGCGAGGATGCGCTGGCTATCGGCCCGCTCCTGCAGCAGCGCTTCGGTCTGCCATACTGGCAGATCGCCACCACCGCCACCGACGCCAACCGCTTCGCGCTGCGCGTCGCCCGCGCCGTGACGGGCCGTGAAAAGATCCTGGTGTTCAACGGCTGCTATCACGGCTCGGTCGATGAGACGATGGTGCGGCTGATCGACGGCAAGCCGGTGAACCGGCCTGGATTGGCCGGCGAATTCCGCGATCTCACGCGGGCGACCAAGATCGTCGAGTTCAACGATGTTGCCGCATTGGAAGCAGCGCTCGCGGACCGCGACGTAGCCTGCGTCATCACCGAGCCGGTGCTGACCAATTCCTGCATGGTGTTGCCGGATGCCGGCTTCCATGACGCGCTGCGGCGGCTGACCCGCGCGGCCGGCACGCTGCTTTTGATCGACGAAACGCACACGATCTCCACCGGCCCGGGCGGCTATACCAAGAAGCACGGGCTGGAGCCGGACCTGTTCGTGCTCGGCAAGCCAGTGGCCGGCGGCGTGCCGGCAAGCATCTGGGGGATGCGCGAGGAGGTCGCCACGCGTTACGCCGCCTGTAACCGGACCAAGGAGCCCGGCTATTCCGGCATGGGCACGACGCTGTCGGCCAACCCGCTGCAATTCGCGGCCATGCGCGCGACGCTGGAAGTGGTGATGACGGAGCAAGCCTACGCGCATATGGACCGGCTGGCGCGCCGGCTCGATGCGGGGCTGACCGCCGTCATCCAGCGCAACAAGCTGCCCTGGCATGTCGCGCGGGTCGGCGCGCGCGTCGAATTCATCTGCGCGCCCGGACCGCTGCATGATGGCGCCGAGGCCGAGAAGGCGCATGCGCCCGAGCTCGAAGCCGCCATCCATGTCGCGCTGGTCAATCGCGGCGTGCTGATCGCGCCGTTCCACAACATGATGCTGATCTCGCCGGTGACGACTTCAGCGCAAGTGAGCCGGCTGATCGCCGCCTTCGCCGCGGTTGCGGCCAGGCTTACGGCGTGAGAAAAGCGGCCATGGACAATCCGAACGCCGTTACCACGTCCCCTTCCGGCTCGACGCCCGTCGAGGCGAAGGCCTTTCTCGACGCGCATCCCGAGATCGAGGCGTTCGACATCGTGCTCACCGACGCCAACGGCATCGGCCGCGGCAAGATCGTGCGCCGGCATGAGCTGTTGGGCATTTTCGAGAATGGTAGGCACCTGCCGATCTCGATCCTCGGCCTCGACATCACCGGCGAGGATGTGCACGAGACCGGACTGGTGTGGGATACAGGCGACGGCGACCTCAGGGCATGGCCGATTCCGGGCACGCTGGTGCCGCTCTACGGCACCAGCCCGGCGCGCGGCCAGGTGCTGATGTCGATGTATCATCTCGACGGCCAGCCGATGACCTCCGATCCGCGCCTGGTGCTGGCAAGGCAGGTGGAATTGCTGGCGGCGCGCGGCCTGCATCCTGCTGGCGCCTTCGAGCTGGAGTTCTTCCTGCTGTCCAATGAGCGCGACGCGGATGGCAAAGTGCAGCCTGCCCGCGCGGTGCTCGACGGCCGCCGTTCGGCGAAGACGGAAGTCTATTCGGTCGACCATCTGCACGGCATGGAACCGCTGTTTTCCGACATCTACGCCGCGGCCAAGGCGCAAGGCATTCCGGCCGAGACCGTCATTTCCGAATATGCGCCCGGCCAGTACGAGCTGACGCTGAACTACCGCAAGGACGTGATGCGGGCAGCCGACGATCTCGTCATGCTGAAGCGGCTTGTCAGGGCGCAGGCGCGGCGGCACGGCGTCACCGCCTGCTTCATGGCCAAGCCCATCGAGGCCTATGCGGGCTCCGGCATGCATTTCCACGTCTCGCTGCAGGACGATGCCGGCCGCAACGTCTTCACCGAGGCCGCCGGCGAGAAATGGTCACCGGCGCTGCTCAACGCGCTTGGCGGCCTGATCCACACCATGGCGGAATCGATGCTGGTGTTCGCGCCGCACGCCAATTCATGGCGGCGCTTCGTCTCGCAATCCTACGCGCCGGTGGCGCCGACATGGGGAGTCAACAACCGCTCGGTGGCGCTGCGCGTGCCGGCGGGCGAGGCCAGGAACCGCCGGATCGAGCACAGGCCGTCGGGCGTCGACGCCAATCCCTATCTGGTGGCGGCGACGGTGCTGGCCGGCATCGTCAAAGGGCTCGACGAGGGGCTGGATCCGGGGCCAGAGACCACTGGGAACGGTTACGAGCAGGCGAGCGAGAGATCGACCATGCCGGCTGACTGGCGCGCCGCGATCGAGGCGGCCAGGGGCTCCGATTTCCTGAAATCGGCGCTGGGCCCAGACCTGCACCGGACCTTCGTGGCGATCAAGCAAGCCGAGTACCTGCGCGTCGCGCGCACGGTCAGCGAATTAGACTATCACCTTTATCTGCACGAGGTGTAAGGCGGACCGACACGCGCGCGGCGATCACGTTTTGCCGCGGACAATCAAAAGTTATAGCCAATTGCATTTCTGGAACATATCATGAACAAATGGCTACGCTTTCCGTCCGCGAGAAACTGGCGATCCTTTCCGACGCCGCCAAATACGACGCTTCCTGCGCGTCATCCGGCTCGGCGAAGCGCGACTCGCTGAGATCGGGCGGCATCGGCTCGACGGAGGGTTCCGGCATCTGCCATTCCTACGCGCCGGACGGGCGCCGCATCTCGCTCTTGAAAATCCTGCTCACCAATTTCTGCATCTATGACTGCAGCTATTGCATCAACCGCTCGTCCTCGAATGTGCGGCGCGCCCGCTTCAGCGTCGATGAGGTGGTGAAGCTCACCATGGATTTCTATCGCCGCAACTACATCGAGGGACTGTTCCTGTCGTCGGGCGTCATCCACTCGCCCGACGAGACGATGGGCGAGATGGTCGAGGTGGCGCGCAGGCTCAGGATCGAGGAGAAGTTCGGCGGCTACATTCATCTGAAAACAATTCCGGAGGCATCGGCCGAGCTGATCGAGAAGGCCGGCCTCTATGCCGACCGTCTGTCGATCAATGTCGAGCTGCCGACGGACGAAGGCGTCAAGAAGCTGGCGCCGGAAAAGAAGCCGGAAACGATCCGGCTTTCGATGGCCAAGCTGCGCCGCAAGATCGAGGAGAAGGCCGAGCCGACATTGCAGAGCCGCAGGCGCGAGCGCTTCGCGCCGGGCGGCCAGTCGACGCAGATGATCGTGGGTGCCGACAAGACCTCCGACGATGGCATTCTGCGCGCAAGCGCCCGGCTTTATGGCAGCTATCACCTGCGCCGCGTTTATTACTCCGCCTTCAGCCCGATCCCCGATTCATCATCTTCGCTGCCCTCGCAGAAGCCGCCGTTGATGCGCGAGCACCGGCTCTACCAGGCGGACTGGCTGATGCGGTTCTACGGTTTCTCGCAGCCGGAAATCCTGGCCGGCAGCAATGACGGGATGCTCGACCTGGCAATCGACCCAAAACTCGCCTGGGCGCTGCGCAACCGGGGCCGGTTCCCGGTCGACATCAACCGCGCCGAGCGGGAAGCGCTGCTGCGCGTTCCAGGGCTCGGCACCAAGGTCACCGACAGGATCGTCGAGACCCGCCGCCATCGCCGGCTGCGGCTCGAGGATGTCGGCCGGCTCTGCCATTCGGTCGCCAAGGTGCGGCCTTTCATCGTCGCGGAAGACTGGTCGCCGGGCGCGCTGACCGACAAGGCCGGCTTGCGCCAGGCGATCACCCGCTCCTGCGAGCAGCTTTCCTTGTTCTGACCATGGCAAGAACCCAGCTCAACCTCGCCGCTCATGTCGTCCGGCTCGAAAGCCAGACGGATTTCGCCGGCTGGCGCGACGCGGCGCGGCGGCTGGCGACGAACGACATTCCGCCGGAAGATGTCGCGTGGCAGGTCGAGCCGGATCGCGAAGATGGCGCCAGCGAATTGCCGGCCGCGCAAGCCGATGCGCGACTGGTCGTACCGCGCGACTTCATCGAGCGCGCCGAGACGGTGATCTGCCATTGCGACCCCGAGCGCTTCGGCTTTCTTTACCGGCTGCTCTGGCGTTTGCGTTCGGAGCCGAAGCTGCTTTCGATCGCGACCGATCCCGACATCCGGCGGCTGGAGGCGATGGAGAAGGCCGTGCACCGCGACATCCACAAGATGCGCGCCTTCGTGCGTTTCCGGAAGATCGGCGAAGGCGCGGACGAGCGCTATGTCGCGTGGTTCGAGCCCGACCATTACATCGTCGAGCGCAATGCCGATTTCTTCGTGCGTCGTTTCACTGGCATGCGCTGGACGATCCTCACCCCGCATGCCTCGGCCGACTGGGACGGCGAGAGGCTGGCGGTGGGGCCGGGTGCGGCCAAGCGCGACGCGCCGGCGGAAGACGATGCCGAGGCGTTGTGGCGGACCTATTTCGAAAACGTCTTCAACCCGGCGCGCCTCAAGGTGAAGGCGATGCAGAAGGAGATGCCGAAGAAATATTGGCGGAACCTTCCCGAGGCCTCGCTCATTCCAGATCTGATAGCAGGAGCGGACAAAGCCGCGTCAGACATGATCGCCCGGATGCCAACCAGCCCAGCACCGCATCATGCCAAGGTGAAGGCCAAGCACTGGCCTACGCCCGAGCGGTCCGATGTGGTGGCGCCAGAGGCCGACGATATTCCGGAGCTGCGCGAGGAGGCGAAAGCCTGCCGCCGCTGCCCGCTCTGGCGCGACGCGACGCAGACCGTCTTCGGCGAAGGGCCGGAGAATGCCGACGTGATCTTCGTCGGCGAGCAGCCTGGCGACCAAGAGGATCTGGCCGGCAAGCCGTTCGTCGGGCCGGCGGGCAAGGTGTTCGACAGCATCCTGGACGACGCCGCGATCGATCGACGCAAGGTCTATGTGACCAATGCGGTGAAGCACTTCAAATTCGAGCCGCGCGGCAAAAGGCGCATCCACTCCAAGCCCAATGCCGGCGAGATCCAGGCCTGCCGCTGGTGGCTGGACAAGGAGCTTGACTTGGTCAAGCCCAACCTCGTTGTGGCGCTCGGAGCGACGGCGGCGCAATCGCTGCTCGGCAAGGCGGTGCCGATCACCAAGATGCGCGGCGACGTGGTCGAGCTCGAGGATGGCTTGCGGGTGTTCCTGACCATCCACCCGTCCTTCATCCTGCGCATCCGGGAGCAGGAGGACAAGGAGGCCGAGCGGGAGCGGTTCTTGCAGGATATGCGGAAGGTCAAGCAGCTGATGGGCGCTTGATCGATTTAGGGGAGTTCGCACGCGGATACTGTCGCACGGTCGGGGACCTTTGAGATTAGCCGAAACCTCCATCACTTCGTCATCCACGGGCGGAGCAAGGAGCGAAGCGACGCAGCGCAGACCCGAGGATCCATGCCGTGACTTGAACGCGCCGCAACGGTCCAGAATTCTGCTCCGCTGCACTTTTCGGCCAAGGTCACGGAATGGATTCTAGGGTCTGCGCGCGTCGCTTCGCTCCTTGCTCCGCCCTAGAATGACGACCTCTGTGGGGCTCCGCGCTACCTAACCAGGATTGCCCTCAGATCATTCACATTCGTGCCGGTCGGCCCCGGCACGAACAAATCTCCAACCGCATTAAATGCCGTCCAGGCGTTGTTGCCGGCGAGCATTGCCTTGGCATCGACGCCTGCCGCGCGCATGCGCGACACGGTCGAGCCGTCGGCGAAGGCCCCGGCATTGTTCTCCGAACCGTCTATTCCGTCGGTGTCGGCAGCAAGGGCATGAATGCCGTCGACGCCATCGATGCCGATGGCAAAGGCGAGGAGGAATTCCGAGTTGCGGCCGCCCTTACCCTTGGCCCGCAAGGTGACGGTCGTCTCGCCGCCGGACAGGATCAGCACGGGCTTGGCGAAAGGCCGGTTGCGCGTCGCCACTTCGCGCGCGATCGCGGCGTGGACGCCGCCGACCTCGCGGGCCTCGCCCTCGATCGCATCCGACAGGATGACGGCCTCAATGCCTTGCCGCTTGGCCTCGGCGGCGGCAGCTTCCAGCGAGACCCCAGCCGAGGCGGTCAGATGCACTTCATTGCCGGCAAAGCGCGGATCGTCGGGGCGTGGCGCATCGGCCGCAGACGAATTGATATGGGCCATGACCGAGGCCGGCAGCTTCATGCCATAAGCGGCGATCGAGGTCAGAGCATCCTGACGGCTGCCGGTGTCGGGAACGGTCGGGCCCGAGGCGACCAGCGCCGGATTGTCGCCGGGGATGTCGGAGACGACCAGCGACACGACCCGCGCCGGGTGAGCGGCAGCAGCCAGGCGTCCGCCCTTGATGGTCGAGACATGCTTGCGGATGGTGTTCATCGCCGCGATCGGCGCGCCGGAGGCAAGCAGCGCCTCGTTGACGGCAATCTCGTCGGCCAGGGTCAGGCCGGGAGCAGGCGACGGCAGCAGGGCCGAGCCGCCGCCGGAAATCAGCGCCACCACCAGATCGTCTGCGGTCAGACCCCGCACCTTCTCCAGCAGCCGGCGCGAGGCTTCGAGGCCAGCGGCGTCCGGCACCGGATGCGCCGCCTCGATGATCTCGATGCGCTCGCATCTTGCGCCATAGCCGTAGCGCGTGACGACAAGGCCGTCGATCGGGCCGTCCCAGACCTTCTCGAAGGCCGCCGCCATCTGCGCCGAGCCCTTTCCCGCGCCGATGACGATGGTGCGGCCCTTGGGCTTCGCCGGCAAATGATTGCGGATCGTCTTTTCCGGGTCGGCGGCGGCGACGGCAGCGTTGAAGATCGAGGTGAGGAAGGTTTTTGGATCGGTCATTTGTCTTCCGGCGGCAATCTGAGCTTGCTCGCATCGACGCCCAGATGCGCGCAGATCGCATCGACCACGACACCATGATCCTCGCGCTCCGGCAGGCCCGAGACGGCGATGACGCCAATGACCCCGGCTCCCTTGACCGTGACCGGAAAGCCGCCGCCCGCGAGCACGTAATCGGCGATGTCGAGCGCTTCGCCGATCTTGAAGGTGCGGTCGGGACGCTGCTGCTCCAGCACAAGGCGATAGGTGCTTCTCAGATAGCGCTTCACAACATTGATCTTGCGCCGCGCCCAGTCTTGATTGGAGGCGTTGGAGCCCGGCATGGCGGCATAGAAGAGCGGCCGGTCGAAGGTCCTGATGTCGACGATGATCGGCAGGTCTTCGTTCAGCGCCTGATCCCTGATGGCGGAACCGATCTTGAAGGCGACGGCCTCGTCGAAGGCCGGGAAAACCAGCGTGGCTTCCTGTTTCTTGATCAGAGCGATGTCGTCGGCGGTGGCCATGGCGTTTCCCCTGTCAATGTCGACGCACGCTTTGGCCGATGGCTGACGCGGGGTCAAGCGACCAGCGTATTTAATCTATGCGACAATCGCGCTCTTGGCCGGACGGCCCGCAACATAGACCTCGCGCAAAACACGGTCGTCGCCCAGCGTCTGCAAGAGGAAGAGCTCCTCGGCCAGCGTTTCCACCGTCTCCATCCTGAGCCGCATCGCCGGCGTGGCATGGGCATCGAGCACGACGATGTCGGCATCGGTGCCCTCCTCCAGCGTGCCGACCTTGTCGGCCACCGACAGCGCCTCGGCGTTGCCGCGCGTCAATTGCCAGAAGGACTGGAACGGGTTCAGCTTCTCGCCGTTCAGCGCGATCACCTTGTAGCCCTCGTCCATGGTGCGCAGCATCGAATAGTTGGTGCCGCCGCCGACATCGGTGGCGGCCGCAATCCGGAGCGGCTTCTCGCGCCGGCGATAGCGCTGGAAGTCGAACAGGCCGGAACCGAGGAAAAGATTGGAGGTCGGGCAGAACACCGCGACCGAGCCCGAGTGCGACAGCGCATCCGCCTCGCGCTCCGACAGATGGATGCAGTGGCCGAACAGGCTCTTCTTGCCGAGCAGGCCGTAATGCTCATAGACGTCGGTGTAGTCGCGCGACCAGGGGTAAAGCTCCTGGGTGAAGGCGATCTCGGCGTGGTTCTCCGACAGATGCGTCTGCATGTGCAGGTCGGGATGCTCGCGGCAGAGCGCGCCGGCCATCTCCATCTGCTCGGGCGTCGAGGTGATGGCGAAGCGCGGCGTGATGGCATAGAGTTGGCGGCCCTTGCCGTGCCAGTCGGCAATCAGCGCCTTTGTATCGTCGTAGCCCGTCTGCGGCGTGTCGAGCACGCCATCCGGCGCGTTCCGGTCCATCATCACCTTGCCGGCGATGTTGAGCATGTTGCGCTCATGCGACTCGGCGAAGAAGGCTTCCGCCGATGATTTGTGCACCGAGCAATAGGCGGCGACCGTGGTCGTGCCGTGCCGCAGCATCTCGTCGAGGAACAGCCGCGCGATGCGGCGGCCATGCTGCGCGTTCTGGAACTTCGACTCTTCGGGAAAGGTGTATTTGTTCAGCCAGTCGAGCAGCTCGGCGCCGTAGGAGGCGATGATCTGCATCTGCGGCACATGCACGTGGGCGTCGAGGAAGCCCGGCAGGATCAGATGCGGACGATGGTCGATCGTCTCGACGCCCGCATCCGCCTTCTTCGAGACATCCGCATAGGCGCCGGCGGCGACGATCCTGCCATTGTCAATCAGCAGGGCGCCATCCTCCTCGTAGCGCCAAGCGGAATGGTCGTCGATCGTTTCGGGCCAGCGCAGGAAGGAGAGCGTGCGGCCGCGCAGAATTTTCGCTGTCATGCTTACTTTCCGGCGCCCTCGAACCAGGCGACCAGAAGGGCCCGTTCCTGGTCGGTGATCTGGGTGACGTTGGCGGGCGGCATGGCATGCGCCCGGCCGGCCTGGATATAGATCTCGCGCGCATGCTCGGCGATGCGCTCGTCGGTGTCGAGCAGCACGCCCTTCGGCGCATGGTAGATGCCTTCATAGACCGGCTCTTCCGTGTGGCACATGGAGCAGCGGCCGAGCACGGTGTCGCGCACCGCCGGGAAATGGGCCGAGGCGATGTAGACCTGAGCGGCGGCGGAGGCGGCGGACTTCTTCGGCTCGCCGGTCAGCACCTTCGGCACGGTCGACAGCCAGATGATGATCATGAACAGCACGGCGGCGCCCAGCCAGGTCCAGGTCGGGTTGCCTTTGCGCGCGTGGACCGTGTTGAAATAGTGCCGGATCAGCACGCCGATGATGAAGACCAGCGAGGCGATGACCCAGTTGAACTGCGTGCCGAAGGCCAGCGGGTAGTGGTTCGACAGCATCAGGAACAGGACCGGCAAGGTCAGGTAGTTGTTGTGCAGCGAGCGCTGCTTGGCGATCTTGCCGTATTTCGGATCCGGCTTGCGGCCGGCGATCAGGTCGGCGACGACGATCTTCTGGTTGGGGATGATGACCATGAAGACGTTGGCCGACATGATCGTGGCGGTGATGGCGCCGAGATGCAGGAAGGCGGCGCGGCCGGTGAAGAGATGGGTGAGCCCCCAGGCGATGAACACCAGCACGCAGTAAAGCACCAGCATCAGCCCGGTGTCGCTTTTGCCCAGCGGCGAGCGGCAGAGGAGATCGTAGACAATCCAGCCGACGCCGATGGTGGCCATCGACAAGAGGATGCCGACCGGCGCCGAGATGTTGAGCACGTTGGGATCGATCAGGAAGAGATCCGCGCCGGCATAGTAGACCACGCAGAGCATGGCGAAGCCCGACAGCCAGGTGGCATAGGATTCCCATTTGAACCAGGTGAGATGCTCCGGCATTTCGGCCGGCGCCACGAGGTATTTCTGGATGTGGTAGAAGCCGCCGCCATGCACCTGCCATTCCTCGCCGAAGGCGCCGGCAGGCAGGCCGGGACGCTGGCGCAGCCCGAGATCGAGGGCGACGAAATAGAAGGATGAGCCGATCCAGGCGATGCCGGTGATGACATGCAGCCAGCGGACGGCGAAGCTCAGCCAGTCCCAGAAAATCGCGAAATCCATCATTGAAATCGTCCCTGCCGATGAGAGCGACTTTACGGTGTGCAGCGCAAACGAAAAGAGGCGAGGTGCGCGATGACTTTCAAAAAAAAATGGAAAATACTAGGCTTACCCCTCGTAGCCGTTTGAGAGCCACGCATGGCCTATCTCGACAACATCGCCGTCTTCGTCCGCGTCGTCGAGCTCGGCAATCTTTCGGCGGCTGGGCGCGACATGCGTATTTCTCCCGCCGTCGCCTCCAACCGCATCAAGGAGCTGGAAAAGCATCTGGGGGTGCGGCTGTTCAACCGCACGACTCGTCAATTGATGCCGACCGAGCACGGCACGGTGTTTTACACCGGCGCCAAGCAGGTGCTGGATGCCATCACCGAGGCGGAAGCCGCGGTCGCAGCGCTTTCCGGCCAGCCGCGCGGCACGATCAGGGTGACGGCGCCGCTCGGCCTCGGACGGCGGCTGGTCGCTTCCGGCATCCCGGATTTCCACGACAAATATCCCGACATCGAGGTGCGACTCAGGCTCTCCGACCACAATGTCGACATCATGAAGGAAGGCATCGACGTCGCTTTCCGGCTCGGCATTATCGAGGATTCGAGCCTTCGGATGCGCGGCATCATGGAATGCGAACGCGTGCTGGTGGCGGCGCCGAAATATCTGGAGGCGCGCGGCGAGCCCGCCGAGCCGCAGGATCTGATCGGCAGGAAACACGACTGTCTGATGCTGCGCTATGCCGGCGCGCGCGAATATGTCTGGACGCTGCAGACGCCGAGCGGCCCGCAGAAGTTCGAGGTGCACGGCCCCTACGACACAGACGACGGCGACGTTCTGACCGGCTGGGCGCTGTCGGGGCGCGGCATCATCAATAAGCCGCGTTTCGAGGTCGAGCCCTTCATCCGCGACCGCCGGCTGAAGGTGATCCTGCCCCAGACGCCGCCGACGCCGGTGCAATTCGCCGCCGTCTATCCGCACAAGAAGCTGCAGGACCCGAAGGTGCGGCTGCTGCTCGACTTCATGGCCGAGCGCTGCCAGCGGCTGATCAAGGATATTTTGGCGGGGAAGTAGGATGCTGGCCGGCACGTGACGGGCTCGTGGCCCATCCGGCCCGGTTGTCTTGCGCGAAGACGGGCCTAGGTTGGTGGCCAGGCTGCCCGATCTTAAAGGCAACCGAAGGGCCGCCACATGCATTTCGCCGTTTCGCTCAACATCGCAGCTACAGGACAAGACATCCTGGACTTCGGCCAGATCAGTGCCTTCGTTGGGAAGGCGGAAGCGGCGGGCGTCGACATGGTCATCATTTCCGACTCCGCCGGGGAGCCGTCAACCAGCCCATTCGAAGCGACGACGCTGCTGGCGGCTCTGGCAGCGGTGACCGACAGGATCGGGCTGGTGGCCGGCGCCTCGATGCTCGCGCACCAGCCCTACAATCTGGCGCGACGGTTTGCGTCGCTCGACATCATCAGCCATGGTCGCATCGGCTGGAATGCCACGCTGCGGCAAAACCCGCGCGAGGCGGCGAATTTCAGCCGCCCGGAAGGGTTCTCCGATGACGATTTTCGCCGTCGCGCGAAAGAATATATCGGGGTCGTACAGGGGTTATGGCAGGGCTGGGACGCTGATGCCCTGCTGTTCGATAAGGCGGGCGGGCGGTTCCACGATCCCGACAGGATGCATGTGCTCGACCATAAAGGCGAGTTCTTCTCGGTGCGCGGGCCGCTCAATGTGGCGCGCTCGCCGCAGGACACGCCGGTGCTGGTCATGTCCGGTTTGAACGAAATCGATCGAGATTTCGCAAGCCGTGTCGCCGACGTCATCCTGATCGCGGAACAGTCGGCCGACGCTGCCAATGCTGTGACCGCAGACTTGAGGCGCCGGGCGCTTGCCGCAGGCCGCAAATCGGAAGCCCCGAAGGTGCTGCTGACGGTCGCCATTGGATCCGAGCCTCCCATCGACAGGCTTCGAGGCTTGCTGGGCTCGAGTGGCTGTGACAACTTCAATTTTGTTTTGCCGGCTGATGTCCTTGCACTTCAGAGTTTCACCGACCGTATTTTGCCGGAGCTCCAGCGCCACGGCCTCTCGGGCCGGGGCCAACAGGGCGCGACGATGCGCGCCCGTCTTGGCCTCGGTACAGGAGGCGCAAAATGAGCGCGCGCCAGATGAAGCTCGGCCTGTTCTTGTGGGCGACCGGACACCACATCGCCGCCTGGCGCCATCCGGACGCGCATGTCACCGCCGGCATCGACATCGACCACTACATTCAACTTGCCCGCACGGCTGAAGCGGCGAAGTTCGACATGGTGTTCTGCGAGGATGCCGCCGGCCTGCGTGAGGCCAATGTCAACATTGCCAGCCAGACGTCGCGCTCGATCGGCTTCGAGCCGATCAGCCTGTTGTCGGCGCTAGCCGCGCGGACCGAGCGCATCGGGTTGGTTTCCACGGCGTCGACCAGCTACAACGAGCCCTACGGCCTGGCGCGCATGTTCGCCTCGCTCGACAATCTGAGCGGCGGCCGCGCCGGCTGGAATCTCGTCACGTCGGCGAGCCCGATCGAGGCCGCGAATTTCGGCGCGACGGGTTTGCGGCCGCATGCCGACCGCTATGCGCGGGCGCGCGAGTTCGCCACCGTGACGACCGGGCTCTGGCACCGCAAGCCTGCCGGCCCAGATGGCGAAAGCTTCACGGTGCGAGACCCGCTCGACATACCGCCCTCGCCGCAAGGCGCGCCGGTGATGGTGCAGGCGGGCGCCTCGGACGACGGCAAGGATTTGGCCGCGCGCACCGCCGATGTCGTGTTCTCGGCGGCGCAGACTTTCGAGGAAGCCAAGGCCTTCTATGACGATCTCAAAGGGCGGGTCGCCGCTTACGGCCGCCAGCCGGACGATGTGAAGATCATGCCCGGCGTAGCGCCGATCGTCGCCGCCACGAAAGCCGAGGCGCAGGCGAAATACGATGCGCTGCAGGAATTGATTCCCGACGATGTCGGCGTGGCGCTGCTCTCCAGCTATCTCAGCATCTCCGACCTCGGCCGCTACCCGATCGAAGGGCCGCTGCCCGAACTGCCAGAGAGCGAAGGCATGAAGAGCCGGCAAGCGCTGGTGATCGAGCAGGCGCGCCGCGACGGTCTCTCGATCCGGGAGCTGGCGCGTTACTTTGCCGGCGCGCGGGGCCATTGGCGCATGGTCGGCACGGCCGGAGAGATCGCCGACGAATTGCAGGCGCGCTTCGAAGGGGGCGCAGCTGACGGATTCAACGTCATGCCGTGCTGGTTCCCGGGCGAGCTCGACGCCTTTGCGACACTGGTCGTGCCGGAACTGCAGCGGCGCGGCCTGTTCCGCAAGGACTATGAAGGCAGTACGCTGCGCGGCCATCTCGGTCTGAAGCGGCCGGTCTAAGATTCTTGGTTTCGCAATTCCGGACGGAAAACCGCGGCGCACTTTTCCTGGAATTGCTTCAGCTCAGTCCATTAGCCGTGCCGTTCCGGACACCCGGATCGAGCTGCCTGGCGCCGCCGGAATATCGGCATGGAGGCGCGAGCGCATGCCCATATCCTCGCCCTGGACGATGTCGATGGCGCCGCCATGCGGCCAGCCGAGGTCGCGCAGATAGCCGGCAAAGGCAGCGGTCGCTGCACCCGTCGCCGGGTCCTCATAGATGCCGCCGGAAGCGAAGGGATTACGCGTGTGGAAGAGGCGAGGCGTCTCGGCATAGGCGAGCAGGATCGTGACCAAGCCTTCGCGCCGCATGAATGACTGGCCTTGCTTCAAGTCGTAAGCCATGGCGGCCAAGGCATCACGAGAGTTCAGCGCCAGCAAGAGATGATCGGCGCCGCCATGGATGAGGGCCGGCGGGAGGGCTGGGTCGAGATCGCCCGGCTCATAGCCGAACAAGGCGAGCGCTTCGCCTGCCTTTTCCGATGAAGCCGGCCGGCTGCGCGTCGGCGGCGATTGCAGCGCCGCGGCGAAGTTGGCGCCGTCGCAAAAACCTTCGACGGTGATGTTCGCCTGATTGAGGATCAGCGCGAAGACCCCGTTGCCAAACTTCCTGACCAGCGCCGCGCCGAGCGCAATGGTGGCATGGCCGCAGAACGGCACTTCCGACTCCGGCGAAAAGTAGCGGACGCGCCAGCTATCGCCGTCGGGCGCCGCGAAGGCGGTTTCGGAAAAGCCGACTTCGGCCGCGATGCGCTGCATATCGGCCGCGTCCGGCAAAGCCTCGCCGATCACCACGCCGGCGGGATTGCCGCCGGTGTTGCCGTCCGAAAAGGCTGCTATGCGCAAAACGTCCATGTCTCTCGCCTCGTATTGGTCAGGCGCGCAGAAAACACGGTTCAGCTCGGTTTGGGAAACGAAGAAAGCGACGAGCAGCTGTGAGCGGCAGTCATAGCTGTCAGCTTCGGCGCTACCCCCGAGAATTGCAGTCGGGACGTCAGCCGGCCATCGCCTTTTCGACGGCAGTCGCGCCAGATATTTGCGCCGCATGCGCCACCAACGCCGTCATGATCTCGGCGGCGGCGAGCGCGGCAATTACCGGCGGGCGCTTATCCTTCACGGCGCTGCCGCCGATCGGCGATACAAGGCGGTCGAACTGGGCTTCGCTGCCCTCGGCGGACTTCAGGAACCAGCTCCTGAAAGTGGCCTTCTTGGTCCTGGAGCCGATCATGCCGACATAGGCGGTATCGTCGCGCTTCAGCGCCTCGGCGACGATCAGGAAATCCAACGCATGGTCATGGGTGAGGATGGCGAAGGCCGATCCGGCCGGCGCTTCGCGCACCACGGCTTCGGGCATCGGCGCCAGCCGGGTCTCGACCGTTTCCGGCATGCCATCAAATGCCTCGGTTCGGGTCTCGACGACGACGACGTGGATCGGCAGCAGCGCCAGCGACGCGGCCAGCGCCTGGCCGACATGGCCGCCGCCGAAGAGATAGACATGCGGCAGCTGCGCCTCGTCCGCTTCAGCCCTGGCGATCAGTTGCTGTTCCAGCGAACCGTCGACGAGGCGGATCGACACCTCGACGCGGCCGCCGCAGCATTGGCCGATCTCCGGCCCGAGCGGCACGTCGAGCGTGGCGCAGACCTCATCGACCTCAATGCGGGCTTCATTGGCAAGCGATCGCGCAGCTGCGCCAAGCATCTGCCGCGCCTTGTCCATCGCCATATATTCGAGCTGACCGCCCCCGATCGTGCCGAAAATGGCCGATGCCGAGACAAGCATGAAGGCGCCGGCCTCGCGCGGGGTCGAGCCCTTGGTGACCGCGACCTCGACGAGCGCAACACGGCCGGTTTGGCCGAGGAACGCCTTCAGACCTTGCACTTTGGAGTTCATCGTCTGCATTTCCATCCTGGAAATATAGCGTTCTGCGCCTCGATTTGCACGTCTAGGCGGATTCAGGCCGTCTGCGTAGCCTCCCGCTTCAGCCTCTCGATCGCCATCAAGACACGCTCCGGTGTCGCCGGCGCGTCGAGGCGGGGACAGATCCTGTGGTCCGCGACGCTCGCGACGGCGTCGGAAAGCGCGTGCAGAACCGACATGCCGAGCGGGAAAGGCGGCTCGCCGACGGCCTTGGAGCGATGCACCGTCGGCTCGTTCGCCTCGGACCAGTCGGCCAGCGTGACGTTGAAGATCTTCGGCCGGTCGGAGGCGAGCGGGATCTTGTAGGTCGACGGCGCATGGGTGCGCAGGCGGCCCTTTTCGTCCCACCACAATTCCTCGGTGGTCAGCCAGCCCATGCCCTGGATGAAGCCGCCCTCGACCTGACCGAGGTCGATGGCGCGGTTCAGCGAGCGGCCGGTCTCATGCAGGATATCGGTGCGTTCGACCACATATTCTCCGGTCAGCGTGTCGACCGAGACCTCCGAGCAGGAAGCGCCATAGGCGAAGTAATAGAAGGGGCGGCCCTCGCCCTTGTCGCGGTTCCAGTGGATTTTCGGCGTCTTGTAGAAGCCGGCCGCCGACAGCTGGATGCGGGCCATATAGGCCTGCTTGACCAGATCGCCGAAGGGTATCTCCTGGTTGCCGATGCGGACGCGGTTGGGCAGGAACAGCACCTGGTCGCGCGGCACCTGGTACTTTTCCGAGGCGAAGTTGGTCAGCCGGTCCTTGATCTGGCGGGCGGCATTCTGCGCCGCCATGCCGTTGAGATCGGACCCGGACGAAGCGGCCGTCGCTGACGTGTTGGGCACCTTGCCTGTGGTTGTGGCGGTGATCTTCACCTGATCGAGGTCGATCTGGAACTCCTCGGCCACCACCTGCGCCACCTTGAGATAGAGGCCCTGCCCCATCTCGGTGCCGCCATGGTTCAGGTGAACCGAGCCGTCGGTGTAGACATGCACCAGCGCGCCGGCCTGGTTGTAGTGCGTTGCGGTGAAGGAAATGCCGAACTTGACCGGCGTCAGCGCCAGCCCACGCTTGATGAAGCGGCTGTTGGCGTTGAAGGCGCTGATCTCGCGCCGGCGCCGCGCATAGTTCGAGCTCGCCTCCAGCTCGGCGATGATGCGCTGGATGACATTGTCCTCGACCGTCTGGTGATAAGGCGTGACGTTGCGGTCGCTGGTCCCATAGAAGTTCTTCTTGCGGATCTCCAGCGGATCCTTGCCGAGAGCAAAGGCCACCTCGTCGATGACCCGCTCGGCGCCAATCATGCCTTGTGGGCCGCCGAAGCCGCGAAACGCGGTGTTGGAGACCGTGTTGGTATAAAGCGGCGCTGACTGAGCGTGCACCGCCGGCCAGAAATAGGTGTTGTCGCAGTGGAACAGGGCGCGGTCGGTGACCGGACCGGAGAGATCCGAGGAGAAGCCGCAGCGGGCGGCGAACATGAAGTCGACGCCGAGGATGTTGCCGTCGTCGTCGAAGCCGACCTCGTAGTCGATCAGGAAATCATGCCGCTTGCCGGTCGCGGTCATGTCGTCGTCGCGGTCGGGCCGGATCTTGACCGCGCGATGGTGGCGCTTGGCGGCAATTGCCGCAAGTGCCGCGAACAGATTGCCCTGCGTTTCCTTGCCGCCGAAGCCGCCGCCCATGCGGCGGATTTCCACCGTGACGGCATTGCTCGGGATACCCAGCGCATGGCTCACCATATGCTGGACTTCGCTCGGATGCTGGGTCGAGGAATAGATGGTGACGTCGTGGTCCTCGCCGGGGACGGCCATGGCGATGTGGCCTTCGAGATAGAAGTGTTCCTGGCCGCCGAGACGCATCTTGCCCTTGAGCCTGCGGGGCGCTGCCTCGATCGCCGCCGCCGCGTCGCCGCGCCTCAATGTGAGCGGCGGCGTGACAAGCTTGTCGTTGCGCGGGTCGAGCGCGCCTATGTCGGTGACGAAGGGCAGTTGCTCGTACTCGACCTTGGCCAGCCTGGTGGCGCGGCGGGCCTGCTCGCGCGTTTCGGCGATAACGCAGAAGATCGGCTGGCCGTAGAACTCGACCTTGCCGTCGGCGAGCACCGGCTCGTCATGACGGCCGGTGGGCGAAATGTCGTTCTCGCCCGGCACGTCCTTTGCCGTCAGCACGTCGACGACGCCAGGCGCGGCGCGCACGGCCGAGAGGTCCATCTTCGTGATCGTCGCATGCGTCGCGGTCGACAGGCCAAGACAGCCATGCAGCGTGCCGGCCGGCTCCGGCATGTCGTCGATATAAACCGCCGTGCCGCTGACATGCTTGTGCGCGGAATCGTGCCGCTGGTCGCTGGCGACGCCGCCCGAGATCTTCTGCGCCTTCAGATTGGGGACATGCTTGGTCATCAGGCCGCCTCGCCGCGCGAAACCTGGAGCGGCGCCTTGGTGCCGGTCGTCTCGACATAAAAGCGCAGCAGAAGGTTCTTCGCCGCCAGCGCCCGATATTGGGCGCTTGCCCGCATGTCGGTTAGCGGCGTGAAGTCACTGGCGTACTCGGCCATAGCCGCCTCCACGGTCGCTTCGTTCCAGACCTTGCCTATCAATGCCTTCTCAACCGCCGCGGCGCGCTTCGGCGTCGCCGCCATGCCGCCATAGGCGATGCGGATTTCGGCCACGGTGCCGTCCTCGGCCAACGTCAGGTAAAAAGCCCCGAGCGTCGCCGTGATGTCCTCGTCCCGGCGCTTGGTGACCTTGTAGACGGCAAATTTTTCGCCGCTCGTCGGCACCGGAACATGCACTGCCTCGACGAACTCGCCGGGCTGACGGTCCTGCTTGCCATAGGCGATGAAGAAGGTTTCGAGCGGGATCGTGCGGCGCTTCTTGCCCTTGCGCAAGGTGAGCCGAGCGCCGAGCGCGATCAGCGGCGGCGGCGTGTCGCCGATCGGCGAGCCGTTGGCGATGTTGCCGCCGATCGTGCCCATGTTGCGCACCTGCTCGCCGCCGATGCGGTCGACCAGCGGTCCGAGCGCCGGAATGCGCTTCGTCAGCGTCTCGAAGGCTTCGGTGTAGGTGACGCCGGCGCCGATGGTGATGACGCCATCCTTCTCCGACATCGTGCGCAGGCCTTCGAGACCGCCGATGAAGATCGCCGGCGAGATGTCGCGCATATGCTTGGTGACCCAGAGGCCGACATCGGTCGAGCCGGCGACGATGGTGGCGCCCGGGTCCTTCTCGAGCACGGCGGCGAAGTCGTCGACGCCGGCCGGCACGATCAGCCGCGCCTTGCCCGACCCGATCTCGACTCTCGCGCCATCGCGCAATGCCTTCAGCCGCGCGGTGATGTCCTTGCGCTCCACCGCCAGCGGATCCTTCGCCGCCTTGCCGTAGCTCGAAATGGCATGCGCGGCGCGCATGATCGCCTCATAGCCGGTGCAGCGGCAAAGATTGCCCTGCAGCGCCTTTTCGATCGCGGCGTTGGACGGATCGGGCGTCTTCATCCACAGCCCGTAGAGCGACATGACGAAGCCCGGCGTGCAGAAGCCGCATTGCGAGCCGTGGAAATCGACCATCGCCTGCTGGACGGGATGCAACGTACCAGCCTCGCCGCGCAGATGTTCCACCGTGACGACATGGGTGCCGTCGAGCGAGCCCATGAAGCGGATGCAGGCATTGACGCTTTCATAGACCACGCCGTCGCCGGCAAGCTTGCCGACCAGCACCGTGCAGGCGCCGCAGTCGCCCTCGGCGCAGCCTTCCTTGGTGCCGCGCAGCGAGCGGTTGAGTCGCAGCCAGTCGAGCAGCGTCGCATCGGGCGCGACGTCTTTCAGGGCCACGTCGCCGCCGTTCAGGATGAAGCGTATCTCGTTGCGGATCTTGGTATCGGCCATGTCTCAGCTCCCCCGATAGGTCGAGTAGCCATAGGGCGAAATCAAGAGCGGGACGTGGTAATGCCGCTCTTCCGCCATGCCGAAGCGGATCGGCACGATGTCGAGAAAAGCGGGTTCAGGCAGCTTGATGCCCTGGCCGCGCAGATAGTCGCCGGCGGCAAAGACCAGCTCATATTCGCCGGTGCGGAAATCGGCATCGGCCAGCAGCGGCGCGTCGCAGCGGCCGTCATCGTTGGTGGCGACCGTCTTGAGGTGCGTGCGGTTCTGGCCTTCGATGCGGAAAAGCCCGATCGACAGGCCCTTTGCCGGTCGGCCGGTCGCCGTGTCCAGCACATGGGTGGTCAGGCGCCCGCCATCGGCTTTCGACGTTTCTGCCACTGGCCGCCTCCCGTGTCGTTACAACTTACGTTTTCAGGTCAATTGTGCGCCAATTAAAGGCGATGGATAAGCCCGGGTCGAGCGGAGCGCGACAAAAAGCACTTTCAAAAATTTTCGGGGGAATGCATGGGCGCTCCTTTCGATATCTTCATTCCGACCATCGGGCAGGAGCGGCAATGCGTTACGATAGGGACATGCGCGGTTACGGGGCCAATCCGCCGGACCCGAAATGGCCTGGCGGCGCGCATGTCGCGGTGCAGTTCGTCGTCAACTATGAGGAAGGCGGCGAGAACTGCGTGCTGCACGGCGACAAGGCCTCGGAAGCCTTCCTGTCCGAAATCGTCGGCGCCGCGCCGTGGGTCGGCCAGCGCCACTGGAACATGGAATCGATCTATGAATACGGCGCCCGGGCCGGCTTCTGGCGGCTCTACCGGCTGTTCACCGAAGCGCAGGTGCCGGTGACCTGCTACGGCGTCGCCACGGCGCTCGCACGCTCGCCGGACCAGGTCGTCGCCATGCAGGAAGCCGGCTGGGAGATCGCCTCGCACGGCCTGAAATGGATCGACTATCGCGACCATGCGGCCGAGGATGAGAAGCGCGACCTCGATGAGGCAATTCGGCTGCATTACGAGGTGACCGGCGCGCGGCCGACGGGCTGGTATACCGGGCGCACCTCGGTGAACACGGTGCGGCTCGTCGCAGAGGAAGGCGGCTTTGACTATGTCTCCGACACCTATGACGACGAGCTGCCCTACTGGTTCGACCGCGACGGGCTGGAGACGCCGCAGCTCATCATCCCCTACACGCTCGACGCCAACGACATGCGCTTCGCGACGCCGCAAGGCTTCAACTCCGGCGACCAGTTCTTCGCCTATCTGAAGGACAGTTTCGACACGCTCTATGCCGAGGGCAAGGCAGGGCGGCCGCGCATGATGAATATCGGCCTGCATTGCCGGTTGGTCGGCCGCCCCGGTCGGGTGGCGGCGCTGAAGCGCTTCGTCGACTATGTGAAGTCGCACGATAAGGTCTGGCTGACGCGGCGCATCGACATCGCCAGGCACTGGCGCGAAACGCATCCCTACCAGGTCCCGGCACTGCGGCCGTCCAGGATGGAATTCGAGGAATTCGTGCACGCCTTTGGCGGCGTGTTCGAGCATTCGCCCTGGATCGCCGAGCGCGCCTACGAGCTGGAGCTTGGGCCCGCGCATGACAGCGCGGGCGGCCTGCACAACGCGCTCTGCCGGGTCTTCCGCGCGGCGACGGAGGCCGAGCGTCTTTCCGTGCTCAACGCCCACCCGGACCTTGCGGGCAAGCTGGCGGCGGCCAAGCGGCTGACGCCAGAATCGGCCAGGGAGCAGGCCTCCGCCGGGCTCGACGCGCTGACCGACAAGGAGCGCGAGCTGTTCTCGAAACTCAACGCCGCCTATGTCACCACCTTCGGCTTCCCCTTCATCATCGCGGTCAAGGGCAAGACCAAGGACGAAATCCTGGCGGAGTTCGAGGCGCGGATCGGCAACAGCCGCGGCACCGAGTTGGAAACCGCCTGCAAACAGGTCGAACGGATCGCGTTGCTTCGCCTGAAAGACATGCTCCCACTCTGATGTTTGTTTTTGCGCAATTCCGGACGGAAGGCTGCGGCGAAGTCGCCGAACCCAACCTCTTCACACTGGAATCGCTCTGAGGGTCAGGACCCCATGGATATGATGAAGACTGCCGAGCGAACCTATTATGCGCCGCAGGGTGGCCATCCCGGCCAGAACGAGCTTTTGACCGGCCGCGCCGTCTTCACCGAGGCGTATGCGGTCATTCCCAAAGGCGTGATGCAGGACATCGTCACCAGCCCGCTGCCCTTCTGGAACGAGACGAGGGCCTGGATCATCGCAAGGCCGCTCTCGGGCTTCGCCGAAACGTTCTCACAATATATCGTCGAGGTCCTGCCCGGCGGCGGCAGCGACCGGCCCGAACTCGACGCCGGCGCCGAGGGCGTGCTGTTCGTCGTCGAGGGCGAGATCACCGTTTCGCTTGCCGGCAAAAAGCATGTGCTTGCCCCCGGCGGCTTTGCCTTCCTGCCGCCGGGGAGCGGCTGGACGGTGCGAAACGATAGCGCCGCCGCCGCCCGCTTCCACTGGATCCGCAAGGCCTATGAGGCGGTCGACGGCCTCGACGTGCCGGAAGCTTTCTTCTCGAGCGACCAGGACGTCGCGCCGAGCCCGATGCCGGGCACGGAAGGGCGCTGGGCAACGACCCGCTTCGTCGACCCCGCCGACATGCGCCATGACATGCATGTTACCATCGTCACGCTGAAGCCCGGCGCAGTCATCCCCTTCGCCGAGACCCATGTCATGGAGCACGGGCTCTATGTGCTGGAAGGCAAGGCGGTCTACCGGCTCAACCAGGACTGGGTCGAGGTCGAGGCCGGCGACTTTATGTGGCTGCGCGCCTTCTGCCCGCAGGCCTGCTATGCCGGCGGCCCCGGCAATTTCCGCTATCTGCTCTACAAGGACGTCAACCGCCACGCCAGGCTTAACGGTTATCTTGGGGGCGGCTATCTTGGAGGCAAGGCGCGGTGAGCCGAATCGTCGCCCAGCCGCTGACCCGCGAGACCTTCGCGCCGTTCGGCGATGTCATCGACATGGGCGGCGACAACCGCTACCCGATCAATGGCGGCAAGGCGATGCGCTATCACGACCTCGCCACAGCCGAGGTCACCGGGCCGAATGCCAAGGTGCTGATCTCGATGGTACGCGGCACGCCCTACGAGATGCCGCTGAAGCTCACAATGGTCGAGCGCCATCCGCTCGGCAGCCAGGCTTTCATTCCGCTGTCGCCGCGACCCTTTCTGGTGGTCGTCTGCCACGACACCAAGGACGGGCCGGGTGAGCCCCACGCCTTCCTCGCTGGTCCCGGACAAGGCATCAACTACCGCCGCAACCTATGGCACAGCGTGCTGACGCCGATCGGGGAGGAACAGGATTTTATCATCGTCGACCGCGGCGGCGACGGCTCCAATCTCGAAGAGTTCTATTTCTCGCATCCATACGAGATCCACCTCCCCTGAAAGCTTACCCATGACCGACGTTTCGCTGATCGACCGCCTGCTCGACGTGATCGAGCACGACATCGTGCCCAAGACGGCGCAAGGCGTTGCCCATGGCAACAAGCTGTTCGGCGCCGCGATCCTGCGGAAAAACGACCGCTCGCTTGTGTTGGCCGAAACCAACAATGAGATGGAAAACCCACTCTGGCATGGCGAGGTGCATTGCCTGAAGCGTTTTTATGAGATGCCCAAGGCTGAGCGCGTCGACACCCAGGATGCGTTGTTTCTCGCCACGCATGAACCTTGCTCGCTGTGTTTGTCGGCGATCACCTGGACCGGCTTCGACAATTTCTACTACCTCTTCAGCCACGAGGATTCGCGCGACAGCTTCGCCATTCCGCACGATCTGAAAATCCTGAAAGAGGTCTTCACCCTCGATCCCGGCGGCTACAATGCCGAGAACGCCTATTGGAAGAGCTTCTCGATCCGCCGACTGGTGCGTGAGCTGCCCGAGGGCGAGCGCAAGCGGCTGGAGGCAAGGATCGGCAGGATTTCGGAGCGCTATGACGAGCTCTCCGAGGCCTATCAGGCGGACAAGGCAGAGAACGACATTCCCTTGAACTGACGCGGATTGACCAGCCGATTTCGCCGGCTGGCCCACGACGGAGCGGCGCGGCCTTCATCATGTGCCCTGCCATGAAAACCGTCACAGAATTCCCCCGCAAAGTCGTTGAATTTCCCGATATGGGTATCGTTATGCCGGATGGCTGCCGGCTGTCGGCGCGCATCTGGATGCCCGAGGATGCGGCCGACAATCCCGTGCCCGCGATCCTGGAGCATCTGCCCTACCGCAAGCGCGACGGCACCATTTTTCGCGACCAGCTCACCCATCCCTATTTCGCCGGGCACGGCTATGCCTCGATCCGCGTCGACATGCGCGGCAATGGCGATTCCGAAGGGCTGATGGACGATGAATATTCCGAGCAGGAACTGCAGGATGCCTGCGACGTGATCGCCTGGGCGGCGGCGCAGCCCTGGTGCAACGGCAATGTCGGCATGATGGGCATCTCCTGGGGCGGCTTCAACTGCCTGCAGACGGCGGCGAAACAGCCGCCGGCGCTGAAGGCGGTGATCAGCCTGTGCTCGACCGTCGACCGCTATGCCGACGACATCCATTACAAGGGCGGCTGCCTGCTCTTGGAAAATTTCGGCTGGGCTTCGACGATGCTGTCCTATTCGTCGCGGCCGCCGGATCCGGCGATCGCCGGCGGCAACCGCTGGCGCGACTTATGGCTCAGCCGGCTGGAGAACCAGCCCTTCCTGCTGCCGCTCTGGCTCAGCCACCAGCATCGCGACGCCTATTGGAAGCGCGGCTCGATCTGCGAGGATTTCTCGGCCGTCAAAGCCGCCGTGCTGTCGATCGGCGGCTGGCATGACGGCTACCGCAACACCATCTCCAATCTCGTCACCGACATCCAGTCGCCGGTCAAGGGCATCGTCGGCCCCTGGATCCACAAATATCCGCATTACGCCGGACCCAATCCGGCCATCGGCTTCCTGCAGGAGGCGCTGCGCTGGTGGGACCGCTGGCTGAAGGGCGCGGCGACCGGCGTCGAGAACGACCCGGACTACCGCGCCTATGTGATGGACAGCGTGCGCCCGGCGCGCTGGCACCCGGAGCGGCCGGGCCGCTGGATCGCGGAGCAGGAATGGCCGTCGTCAAACATCAAGGTCGAGGCGCTCGAGCTTATGCCCGAAGGCACCAAGCCCTCGATCGTCGCCTCGCCGCAGACCTGCGGACTTGCCGGCGGCGAATATTTTCCCTTCACCTTCGGGCCGGAACTGCCGGGCGACCAGCGCTCCGACGACGCGCTGTCGGTCTGCTTCGACCAGCCGGAGCTCGGTGAGGCGATCGACATCGTCGGCGCGCCGGAACTCGTGGTCCGGGTCGGCTCCGACCGGCCCCAGGCCAACATCGCGGTGCGGCTCTGCGACGTGCATCCCGACGGCGCCTCGGAGCTTATCTCCTACGGCGTGCTCAATCTCACGCACCGCGACTCGCATGAGTTCCCGCAGCCCTTGGTTCCCGGCGAGGCCGTTTCGGCGCGCGTCGTGCTCGACCAATGCGCCTATCGGGTGCCGGCCGGCCATAAGTTGCGCGTCGCCGTTTCGACCGCCTATTGGCCGATGATCTGGCCCTCGCCGGAGCCGGTGCGGCTTGATCTGGCGCAGGCGACGTTGAGGCTGCCGTTGCGGCCGCTGGCGAAAGGGAATGAGGTTTCGTTTGCTGAGCCCGAAGGCGCGACGCCCTGGGCGACCGAGACCATCCGGCCGGCGAACTCGGAGCGACATGTCGACCGCGACGAGAAGACCGGCTTGGTCACGCTTTCCATTTCAGACGATTTCGGCGAGGTGCGCGATCTCGACCACGGGCTGGTCAATGGCAGCATCGTGCGCGAGACATGGGCGATCCATCCCGACGATCCGCTGTCGGCCACCGGAGCCACGCATTGGACCCAGACATTGTCGCGCGATGAATGGTCGGTGCGGACCGAAACCTTTGCCGACATGCGATCGGACGCAGAGAGCTTCATCGTCAGCGCCAGAATCGAAGCCTATGAGGGCGAAAAGCTGATCTTCGAACGCGATTTTGAGCAGACGATTCCCCGCTCCCTGGTTTGAGCCAAGGCGAGATTGGTCCAAATGCAACGTGCGATTTACGCCACCGCATGTCGCATTCGGTCTTGCCTGCCGCTTTCCCTTACGGTCATTATCTCCTCCAATAGAAAGAAACGACCATAAGGTCGCATACCCAGAGTGAGGAACCATAATGTCAAACGAACTCGACTATCTCAGCCGGCGAGTCGCGGCCGGAAAGCTAAGCCGTCGCGACTTTCTCGGTCGCGCCGCCGCGCTCGGCGTCACCGCCACTTTCGCCAACTCGCTGCTCTCCAGCGCCGTGCGCGCCGCCGGCCCGGTCAAGGGCGGCACGTTGAAGGCCGGCCTTCAGGGCGGTGAATCCACCAACAGCCTCGATCCCGCGACCTTCCTCAGCCAGGTTCCGTTCGCCTTCGGCAAGTGCTGGGGCGAAACGCTGGTCGAGCTCGCGCCGGGCGGCGGCGTCGAATATCTCATCGCCGAGGAGATCGGCAGCTCCAAGGACGCCAAGACCTGGACGATGAAGATCCGCAAGGGGGTCCAGTTCCACAATGGCAAGGAAGTGACGCCGGACGACGTGGTGGCGACGCTGAAGCGCCATAGCGACGAAAAATCCAAGTCGGGCGCGCTGGGCGTCCTGAAGAGCATCGACACCGTCAAGGCCGATGGCGGCAATGTCGTGGTCACGCTGAAGGACCCTAACGCCGACCTGCCCTATTTGATGGCGGACTATCACCTGATCATCCAGCCGAATGGCGGCAACGACAAGCCGGATGCCGGCATCGGCACCGGCCCCTACAAGGTCACCGTCAACCAGCCCGGCGTGAAGCATGGCGGCGAGCGCTTCGCCAATTACTGGCAGGCCGACAAATACGGCCATGCCGACCAGGTGGAGATCATCGTCGTCAACGACCCGACCGCCCGCATGGCCGCGCTGCAGGGCGGCCAGGTCAACATGATCAACCGCGTCGAGCCGAAGATCGTCGACCTGGTCAAGCGGCTGCCCGGCGTGAAGATCCGCGCCGCCTCGGGGCGCGGCTTCTATCCCTTCAACATGTTCTGCGACACCGCGCCCTTCGACAACAACGACCTCAGGATGGCGCTGAAGCTCGCCATGGACCGCGAGGAGATGCTGACCAAGATCCTGCGCGGCTACGGCGAGGTCGGCAACGACATGCCGGTCAACAAGGCCTATCCGCTCTTCGCAGGCGATTTCGAGCAGCGCAAGTTCGATCCGGAGAAGGCGGCCGCGCACTACAAGAAGTCCGGCCATAGCGGCTCGATCCTGCTGCGCACCTCCGACGTTGCCTTCCCCGGCGCCGTTGACGCCGCCCAGCTTTACCAGCAGAGCTGCGCCAAGGCCGGCATCAAGATCGAGATCAAGCGCGAGCCGGGCGACGGCTATTGGACGGAAGTCTGGAACAAGCAGCCCTTCTCGCTCTCCTACTGGGGCGGCCGTCCGACCCAGGACCAGATGTATTCGACCGCCTATCTGTCGACCGCCGACTGGAACGACACGCGCTTCAAGCGGCCGGACTTCGACAAGATGGTACTTGCGGCGCGCGGCGAGCTCGACGAAGCCAAGCGCAAGAAGATCTACCGCGACATGGGCGAGATCATGCGCGACGAAGGCGGCCTGATCGTGCCGTTCTTCAACCAGTTCGTCGACGCGACCGGCAAGGGCGTCGAAGGCTGGGTCGACAACCCGGCGCAGGAACTCAGCAACGGCCACGCGCTGATCGAGTGCTGGCTGCAAGCTTGACGAAGGATAAGGAAGGGCCGGCGCGAGCCGGCCCTTCCGGCTTTCATGGCCTGCCTGAAAGGCGGGCACCGTCCTTTCTTCACCATTGCAGGTAGCCGATGTCGTCTCCGATCCTGAGACTGGTCGCTCAGCGCATCTTGCTGGGCCTGGTTCTTCTGTTCGCCGTTTCGGTGCTGATCTTCGCCGGCACGCAGATTCTGCCGGGCGACGTCGCCCAAGCGATCCTCGGCCAGTCGGCGACGCCGGAGGCGCTGGCGAACCTGCGCGAGCAACTCGGGCTCAACGACCCGGCATGGCTGCGCTACATGCACTGGCTGTGGGGCATCCTGCATGGCGATTTCGGCACGGCACAGTCGAGCGGGCTCGACATTGCAAGCTCGATCGGCACCCGGCTGAAGAACACGCTTTTCCTGGCCGCCTGCGCGGCGATCGTCGCGGTGCCGCTGGCGGTCGTCCTCGGGCTGATCGCGGTACGCTACCGCAACGGCTTCGTCGACAAGCTGATTTCCGGCCTGGCGCTGGCCTCGACATCGTTCCCGGAATTCTTCATCGGCTATGTGCTGATCTTCGTGTTTGCGGTGCACTGGCAGATCTTCCCGAGCATCTCGACGGTGGATGATTCCACCCCTTTCCTCGAAAGGCTGCAGGCCGTGGTGCTGCCGGCCACCGCGCTCACCCTGGTGGTGCTCGCCCATATGATGCGCATGACGCGCGCAGCGATCCTCAACGTCATGCAGTCGGCCTATATCGAGACGGCCGAGCTCAAGGGGCTGAAACCCTTCGACATCATCCGCAAGCATGCTTTTCCGAACGCGATCGCGCCCGTCGTCAACGTCGTCATGCTCAACCTCGCCTATCTCATCGTCGGCGTCGTCGTGGTGGAGGTGATCTTCGTCTATCCGGGCATGGGACAATATCTGGTCGACCATGTCGCCAAACGCGACGTGCCCGTGGTGCAGGCGGTCGGCCTGATCTTCGCCGCGGTCTACATCACGCTCAACATCATCGCTGACATCGCCGCCATCGTGGCCAATCCGCGGCTGAGGCATCCGAAATGACGGGCCGGATGCAAGACGACCAGAGGGGGAACTGAAGCGAATGGCGCTACGACAAATCCCAGTCACCGCCTGGATCGGACTGATCCTGACCGGCGCTTTCGCGTTCTGCGCTATCTTCGCGCCCTGGGTTGCGCCGCACGGCAATGGCGAGATCGTGGGTGACGTTTGGGAGCCGATGTCGGCCGCTCATTGGCTGGGCACCGACAATCTCGGCCGCGACCTCATCTCGCGCATGATCTATGGCGCGCGCATCACCATGGAGATCGCGGTGGCGGCGACCGCGCTGTCCTTCTCGCTGGGCTCGATCCTCGGCTTCACGGCGGCTGTCTTCGGCGGCTGGTTCGACACGCTGCTGTCGCGCTTCGTCGACCTTCTGATGTCGATCCCGACGCTGATCTTCGGCCTCGTCGTGCTGTCGGTGCTGCCGACCAACACGCTGACGCTGATCCTGGTCATGGGCATCCTGGATTCCACACGCGTCTACCGCCTGTCGCGCGCCGTCGCCGTCGACATCAACGTCATGGACTTCGTCGAGGCGGCGAAGCTGCGCGGCGAAGGCAAGGCCTGGATCATCTTTCGTGAAATCCTGCCCAATGCGCTGTCGCCGCTGGTGGCGGAGCTCGGGGTGCGCTTCATCTTTGCGGTGCTCTTCCTGTCGGCGCTGTCCTTCCTCGGCCTCGGCGTGCAGCCGCCGGATTCGGATTGGGGAGGCATGGTCAAGGAGAACAAGGACGGAATCGTCTTCGGCATTCCGGCGGCGCTGATCCCAGCCGCGGCGATCGCGGTGCTGGCAATCTCGGTCAACCTCGTCGCCGACTGGGTGCTCAACCGCACGACGAGCCTGAAGGGAGGGCGCGGCTGATGGCCGACACCAAGGCAAATTCAGGCAAGCTCCTCGATATCCGCAACCTGCGCATCGAGGCGACGGTCTACCCGCCGGGCGAAGCGCCAAAGACGATCACGCTGGTCCACGATGTCTCGCTGACGCTTGAGAAGGGCAAGGTGCTGGGGCTGATCGGCGAATCCGGCGCCGGCAAATCGACCATTGGCCTGTCGTCCATGGCCTATGGGCGCGGCGGCGTGCGCATCACCGGCGGCGAGGTGATCCTCAATGGACGCGACATACTGAAAGTCGGACCGAAAGGCGTGCGGGCGCTGCGCGGACGCGAGGTGTGCTATGTCGCGCAGTCGGCTGCCGCCGCCTTCAACCCGGCGCACAAGCTGATCGACCAGGTGGTCGAGGCGGCCATGCTGCACGGCACCGCGACCCGCGCCGAAGCCGAGAAACGCGCCGTCGCGCTGTTCAAGAAGCTCAGCCTGCCTAATCCCGAGACGATCGGCGAGCGCTACCCGCACCAGGTTTCCGGCGGTCAGCTGCAGCGCGTGATGACGGCCATGGCGCTGTGCTCGGAGCCGGACCTCATCGTCTTCGACGAGCCGACCACGGCGCTCGACGTGACGACGCAGATCGACGTGCTGGCGGCGATCAAGGACGCCATCCGCGACACGCATGTGGCGGCCCTCTACATCACGCATGACCTTGCGGTCGTCGCCCAGGTGTCGGACGAGATCATGGTGCTGCGCCATGGCCGTCTGGTGGAATGGGGCGGCACGCGGCAGATCATCAAGGAGCCGCGCCAGGAATACACCAACGCGCTGGTTTCGGTGCATGAGATCGAGCACAAGGAACAGCAGCCCGGCACGACGCCCTTTCTGTCGGTGAAGAATGTCACGGCCGCCTATGGCGGCGGCCATGTGAAGGTGCTGAAGAACGTCTCTGTCGACATCTATCCGGGGCAGACGCTGGCGGTGGTCGGCGAGAGCGGCTCCGGCAAGTCGACGCTGGCACGTGCCATCACTGGCCTTCTGCCGCCCGAGGAGGGCACCGTCACCTTCGACGGCAGGCCGCTCGCCAACAGGCTGGCCGACCGGCCGAAGGAGGATCTGCGCCAGCTGCAGATGATCTACCAGATGGCCGACGTGGCGATGAACCCGCGCCAGACGGTGGGCACCATCATCGGCCGGCCGCTGGAGTTCTATTTCGGCATGAAGGGCCGCGAGCGCGACAAGCGTGTCGCCGAACTGCTCGACGAGATCGAGATGGGCAAGGGTTTCGTCGATCGCTATCCGGCCGAGCTTTCCGGCGGCCAGAAGCAGCGCGTCTGCATCGCCCGTTCGCTTGCCGCCAAGCCGAAGCTGATTATTTGCGACGAGGTGACCTCGGCGCTGGATCCGCTGGTCGCTCACGGCATCCTCAAGCTGCTGCTCAACCTGCAGCAGCACGAAAAGGTCGCCTATCTGTTCATCACCCATGACCTGGCGACGGTGAAGTCGATCGCCGATTCGATCGCTGTCATGTATCGCGGCGAGGTGGTGCGCTACGGCTCCAAGAGCAAGGTGCTGACGCCGCCTTTCGACGCCTATACGGACCTGCTGCTCTCCTCCGTGCCGGAGATGGAGATCGGCTGGCTGGAGAAGGCGATCAAGGGCCGGCGCATGGAGAGCGCCGGAAACTGAAGCAATTCCAAGAACGTGTGAAGCGACTTCCGTCCGGAATTGCGTCAAAACAAAGAGAGGCCCACCTCAAAAGCGGCACCCGGCCGGCCATTGTCATGCGGCTGCAATGCGGCCGGCTGCGCCCCCAACCAGTGCTGGCTGAACGCTTCATCTGGGGCTAATCCTAGACAAGCGTGCCGCCTGTCCGCGCGACACGCGGCGCTTTTGTTTCGAAGAACAATCACAGGGACGTTCCGTGCCGCTCAATTCCAAACTGCTGCTCATCATCCTCGACGGCGTGCCCTACCGAAACTGGCGCCGGCTGATGGGCAATCTCGAGGGCTGGGTGCAATCGGGCGAGGCGCAGGTGTGGAAGATGCGCTCGGTGCTGCCGTCGACTTCGGCCTGCTGCTACGCCTCGATCCACACCGGCGTCACGCCGCAGGTGCATGGCATCCTTTCCAACGAGAACCGCTTTCGCGTCAGGCGGCCGGACATCTTTTCGGAGGTCAGGGAGGCCGGCGGCAAGACTGGCGCGGTGACCCATTCCTATTGGTCGGAATTCTTCCGCTCGTATCCGTTCGACCTTGTCGAGGACATGGAGTTCGACGACCCAGGCGGGCCGATCACGCATGGCCGCTTCCACACCATGACCGGCTACAATCTCAAGAACCAGATGACGCCGAGCGACGTCGACCTGTTCGCGACGCTGACCATGCTGATGAAGCGCCACCGCATCGACTACGGCATCCTGCACACCTGCACGCTGGATTCGATGGGCCATCGCTTCGGCCATGACTGCATCGAGATGGACCATGCCTGCTACGCCATGGACGGGATGCTCGCCGCCTTCCTGCCGCAATGGCGCGAAGCCGGCTATGAAGTGATCGTGACGGCCGACCATGGCCAGACCGACCGCGGCCACCATGGCGGCCATGACGACGAGATGCAGGATTTCGCGCTCTATTATTTCGGGCCCGCGAAAGGCCCCGAAGCCGATACGCTGCTCGACCAGCTGCAGCTCGCGCCGACGGTGCTGAGCCGGCTTGGCGTGGCGATACCGTCGACGATGAAGGCGAAGCCTTTCCTCGAATAAGACGGCGGGCACGGCACTCGCGCCTCCTCTCTCGTCACTGTACGGGGAGAGGGTAGCGCTAACATCGACAAATGCGAACGTCGGCGCCGCCCCTCATCCGCCTGCCGGCACCTTCTCCTCGTATAGTGACGGGGAGAAGGTGACACTCTGGCAACCTCCCCGCTCTTCGGTTAGCCTCCGAAAAATCCTTGGCGGAGGGTGAACCTTTTTGGACCGATCAGCGACGAACCTTCGAGGAGCCAGGCGGCTCGACCGGCCATGAATGCGGCGACGGAAACCGATCGCGCGCTTGTAGACCGGGTCGCGAAGGGCGACCGGGCCGCCGTTCGGCTCCTGTTCATGCGTCACCATGCGCGGATCTACCGCTTCGTGGCGCGCCAGACGGGATCGGAAATGATGGCCGACGATATCGCAAACGAGGTTTTTCTGGAGCTGTGGAAGCAGGCGCCCGGCTTCGAGGGCCGCTCTGAAGTTTCGACCTGGCTGCTCGGCATCGCCCGCTTCAAGGCGCTGTCTTCGCTGCGCAAGAAGAAGGAAGACTGGATCGACGACGATGACGCGGCGCAGGTCCCCGACAGCGCCGACACGCCGGAAGTCGTCACCATGAAGGAAGACAAGGCCGCCGCCTTGCGCCGTTTCGTCGATGCCTTGCCGGAAGAACACCGCACGGTGATCGACCTTGCCTACTACCATTGCCAGTCGGTGACCGAGATCGGCGAGGTGCTCGGCATTCCGGTCGCGACCGTCAAGACCAGGATGTTCTACGCCCGCAAGAAACTCGGCGAAGCCCTCAAGGCCGCCGGTTACGACAGGGGGTGGCCATGAGCGCCGCTGAAAAGATGTCGCGCCGCGACGAGATGGAGACGCTGCTGCCGTTCTACCTGAACGGCTCGCTGGAAGGCGCTGAGCTGGAGGCCGTCGAGGAGTGGCTGGCCACCGATCCGGCGGCGATGGCCGCGCTTGGCGAAGCGGAAGCCGAATTCTCCGGTACTGCCGCCGCCAACGAGGCGATCCGCCCGCCGGCCGATGCGCTCAGCCGTTTTACCAGGGCGCTCGACGCCGAGGCCGGCCCGGTGCGCGCGCCCGGCCAATCCTGGCTGGCGAAAGTGTTCGGCCGGGTGACGGCAATACCGGCCGGCGTCGCCTGGGCGGCGGCCGCTGCGCTGCTGGCGCTGGTCGTCGTGCAGTCCTTCGAACGGCCGGGCGGCAAGGGCAACGATTTCGAGGTGGCCGGCACCGAGGACGATCTGGCGAAGCTGCCTTTCGCGCTGGTCAAGTTCAAGCCGGATGCCAAGATGGCTGATATCGCCGTCTTCCTCGGCCAGAACGGGTTGAAGATCGCCGGCGGCCCGACCGCCGACGGCGTGTTCCACCTGACGATCCCGGCCGGCACGGCGGCCGATTACGACAGGCTCGTCGGCCTTGTTGCCGCCCAGCCTTTCGCGGATACTGTGATCCAGGGAAGGAAACCGGCCGATGGCGGCTAACGCAATTCCAGGAAAAGTGCGCCGCGGTTTTCCGTCCGGAATTGCGTCGGGACCAAGGATCATTCTTCGCGCGGCGCTCCTTGCGGCGGCGGCCTTTACCGCCGCGCCTGCGTTCGCGCAGACCAATGATCCGAACCTGACGCAAAAGCAGGTCGACTGCCTGAACCGCACGACGGCGGCCGGTGCCGGTTGCGACAAGGACGGCGGCGCCAAGAATGGCGAAGGAACGCCAGGCACTGCGGGCGGCGCGGTGTTCCTGCCGGCGCTGATCGTCGATCTCTTTCCGAACCCACCGGTAGGCGCTGCCCCGCAGACACCGGCGCCGTCCAACGGCGCATCGTCATCGAACGGTTCCGGCAACACGCCGCCGCCCGCACCGGCGCCGAGCGGTCCGGTCACCGTGCCGCAAGGCCTCAACCTCGCCGAGCCGCCGCGCGCGATCGCCGGCGATTTCGTGCCCGACGAGGTGCTGGTGACGGTCGACGGCGATGCCGGCGTGGTGCAGCAGATCGCCAATTCCTTCGGCCTGCAGGTGCGCTCGCAGCGCCAGTCGCGGCTGCTGGGCTCGACGCTGGTGCGCTTTGGCATCACCGACGGGCGGCCCGTCGGCGTGGTGCTGGCGCAGCTTGCCGCCGACGGCCGCACGCAGCGGCGCGAGCCCAATCACATTTACACGCTGCAACAGGCGGCCGGCATCGTGAACTATGCCTTCGACCGCATCGCACTCGATTCGAAACAGGCGAGCGGCGAGAATGTGCGCGTCGCCGTCATCGACACCGGCATCGACGACACCAACCCAGCGCTCGCCGGCGTCATTGCCGACCAATATGACGCCATGCCCAACGTGCCGATCGAGAAGCGCGACCACGGCACCTCGGTCGACGGGCTGATCGCCGGCGTCGGGCCGCTGGAAGGCATGGCGCCGGGCGCCAAGATCTATCACGCGCGCGCCTTCGAGGGCGGCAAGTCGACAATGGACGTCATCCTGTCGGCGCTCGATTGGGCGGCCGAGCAGAATGTGCGCATCATCAATATGAGCTTCGTCGGTCCGAAGAACGACCTGCTCGGCACCGCCTGCCGCAATGCGCGGGCACTGGGCATGGTGCTGGTGGCGGCCGCCGGCAACAACGGCCCGAAGGCGCCCTATGGCTATCCGGCCGCCTTCGACGGCGTCATCGCGGTGACCGCGACCGACGCCAAGGATGGGCTGATGCCGCAGGCCAATCGCGGCGCCTATGTCTTCATCTCGGCGCCGGGTGTGGAAATGGTCGCGCCGAGCGGCGCCGGCTCGGACGTGGTGACCGGCACCTCCTTCGCCGCAGCCATCGTGTCCGGCGCCATCGCCAACCTGATCCATGCTTCGCCGGACCGCTCGGCCGACGACATCGAGAAGGCGCTGGCCGCAACGGCCAAGGATCTCGGGCCAAAGGGGCGGGACAATGACTTTGGTTATGGGTTGATCGATACGAAGGCGGCGGGAGCGGCGAAGTAGTCGCTGCTCATATCTGTTGTGTTGGCGGGACAGCACCCCCCTCTGGCCTGCCGGCCATCTCCCCCGCAAGGGGGGAGATCAGCAGCTTCAAAGCGCCGGACCCAACCGTACCGGGCTGCCATCATAGAAGCGCGGCAGCCGGAAGCGGCTGAGATCGTGCCCGGTGTCATTTCCCTGGATCAGGTCGCAGACGACGCGGCCCATTCCAGGCCCGATGCCGAAGCCGTGGCCGCTCATTCCGGTCGCGACGAAAAGACCGCCGATCGCCTGGACCCGATCCACGACAGGGACGACGTCGGGCATGGCGTCGATCATGCCGCCCCAGCCGACCTTCAAGCGCGCTTTCTCGAACCGGGGAAAAAGTTGTTTGAAATTGCGCTCTATCGCGCGCAGCCGGGCCGGTTCGGGGGCCGGGTTGAGCACCCGCATTCTCTCGAAGGGACTCTCTTCATCCGGTGCCCAATCGCGCGGCGTCGACCAGCTGTCCGGGTAGCCTGACGGCGCGAACGGGAAATAGCGCGCCCCGAACGGATCGTTCCTGAGGGCGGGGATATATTTGGTGGCGTGCCGGAACGCGTCGGGGCCAAGGTAGAGCAAATGGCTGCCGCCCCCGGCGAGCGTGTATCCGCCGTCCTGCCTGCGCCTGAAAGCGATGTGATCGTCGGCGGCCGCGCCCGCATAGATCTCAGGCAAGGGCTCGGTCGCGGCTACAGTGACGCGGACGCTGAGCTGGGGGATGGACACGCCGTGCCGCGCCAGGAACAGGGAGGACCATGCGCCGCCCGCGACCAGCACGGTGGAGGCGTCGATATATCCCGCCTCGGTCCACACGCCCTTGATCCTGCCGGCCGCGACGTCGAGGGTTCGCGCCGCGCAATTCTCAACGATCCTGGCCCCTTTTCGCACGGCAAGCCTGGCCAGCGCAGGCACCGCCAGCCAGGGTTCCGCGCGCATATCGGAGGGCGTCGTCATAGCACCTTTGAACCTGCGCGACATGCCGGTGATGAGCTTTGCGGTTTCGTCCGCATCCAGGAGACGCGTGTCGAGGTCATGGGCCGCGGCGATCTTGATGAACGCTTCGAAGCCGGCCATGTCCTTGTCGGTGTTGGCCAGATAGGTCACGCCTGTCCGGGTGAGCCCGATGTCCTCGCCGCTTTCCTCGGCCAGTTGCCGCCACAGGCGGATGGCCTCGATGACGATCGGCAGTTCATCCGCGTCGCGTCCCTGCTTTCTGATCCAGCCCCAATTTCGCGACGACTGTTCCGCCGCGACGCGGCCTTTCTCCAGCAGCGTCACCGGGATGTTGCGGGCCGCGAGGAACAGCGCCGTCGTTACGCCGATAACGCCGCCACCGACAATCACCACCTCCGAAGTCTTCGGCGGAGGACCGGGATGCTGGATTGGATCCGCTTCGGTGAACGGGAATGTGGGCAAAATGGCGTACCCTGGAGGACCGGTTGACAGTCCTGGCTTACCGGTTGTCGCCGTCCAAGATCAGGAGCAGGCGAAGGCGGATCATTGTCCCACGACGTCGGCGAACCTGCCGTATCTGACCGGACCCCGGCGCTCCTGCGATCGACCCTCCGCCACCTGATCGACCGGCCAGACCTCGCCCTCCCCGGCACGCCGGGCTTGGGTCATTCGACAAATTGGCGCGAACATCCTAGTTCTTGCAAATGAAAGCCGATCTTCCCGAACTCCGGGCCGCTCGCGTCATCCTTCGGAGGCCGACGCCCGTGGACGTGGAAACGCGGCTTGCACTTGGACGGCATCGAGAAATCGTTGAAGCCTACGGTGGGACATTCGACCCAAATGCAAGCTTTAACCGAGTCGATGCCGAGGCAGCCATTCGCTTCATCGAGCAACAGGATCATGCATGGGTGATCGACGCAGGCTGTTTTGTCGGCCATGTGCGCCTTCACGGCATAGACTGGCACGATAAGAGAGCAGCCTTGGCCATCGGGATCGACGATCCGGCATATCTCGGCAGGGGATATGGTGCCGAGGCGATCAGGCTCGTCCTCGGTTACGCGTTCGGTCGGGGTCTGCACCGTGTGTCCCTGCGCGTGTTGTCGAGCAACTCCCGCGCGATCGCCTGCTATCGCAAATGTGGATTTGTGGAAGAGGGGCGCGAGCGCGAAGCCGCATTGGTCAGTGGAAGCTGGCAGGATGACATCATCATGGGGCTGCTGGACAGAGAATTTGGCCCACCCTGAAACATCTCTTGAGGTCGACTTCAATCGCTTCTCAGCAGCCGGGCCTCGATTTACACCGGCGCACCCGCCACCGATCCCCTCACCACCAGATCGACCGGCCAGACCTCGCCGCGCGCTCCCTCCTCCAGCCCGGAAATCCGCGCGGCCAGGCGCTCGGCGACGCGGGCGCCGGCGAGGCGGATCGAGGAGCGCGTCGTCGACAGCGGCACCGGGAAATTTTCCGGCCGCAGCCAGGGGAAGACGTCGTCATGGGCGATTAGCGACAGGTCGCCGGGGATGGTCAGGCCAAGATCGCGCACGGCGCGCACGACGCCCAGCGCCATGATCAGGCTGGAGCAGACGATCGCCGTCGGCGGCTCACCGTCCTCAAGCAGGCGGCGGGCGGCGCGATAGCCGTTTTCCTCCGTCATGGTCACCGAGCGGATGTGGCGCTCGCCGAGTGTCATCCCGCTCGCGGCAAGCGCCCGGCGCACGCCGCGCTCGCGGTGGATGGCGAAGGTCTCGCGCTCATTGCCGTTGATCAGCGCCAGGCGCTTGTGGCCGAGTTGAAGCAGCAGCCGCGCCGCCTCGTGGAAGGCGCCCTCATTGTCGATGTCGAGATAGGGATAATCGAAATCCAAACCTTCGCTGCGGCCATGGGCGATGAAAGGTATGCCCAGCGTATTGACCAGGGCCAGCCGCCGGTCAGCCGGACGCGGCGAGGAGATGTAGACGGCGTCGACCTGCCGGTTGGCGACGATGCGGCGGTAGGTGGTCTCCTCATCGTCCGCATCGGCGGGCGACAGCACTAGGTCGAGCTCGTGCGACCGGGCATAGTCGCCGAGGCCGGAGAGGAATTCGACGAAATGCGGATCGATATCGACGGCGGCGCCCGTCGGCAGCACATAGCCGATCATGCCCGACTTCCCGGTGGCGAGCCGGCGCGCACTGGGGTTCGGCCGATAACCATGGCGCTTGGCGGCGTCCATCACCCGGCGCCGGGTTTCCTCGCTGACCTCGGGGTAGCCGTTCAATGCCCGACTGACCGTGGTCTGCGAAAGCGACAGCATGTGCGACAGTTGCTTGAGGTTCATCGGAGGCCTCCAGCCTCAAAGCGCTTTCAATTTTGTTCGATCCGATGATGGCTGGCGCAATTGCCAGACGAGATGACCTTAGAGGCGCATCGACCGTGTTTGAAGCCAAAATTGCTGCTGCAGCGCCAAAAAAGCTTGCTGCACTGCACTTTCTTAAGCATTCGGCCCTTTTTAAATCGATTAGCAGCATGAGCCCCTTGACTTCATGACGATTCAATGGCGAGATCAAGTCAGCCAAAGCGCTTTGGAACGCTCTTCGAAAGGTTGCGGTTGCCTTCTCGCTGAGTCACAGTTCCGCGGGCGTCGGCGGACGAAATGGAGGTTTCGTCCGAACTGTCTCAACACTGGGAGGACTGCGATGAAGAAAATGCTTCTCTTGGGTGCCGCGTTCGCTGCGCTCACCCTTGGCCTGCCGGCCCATGCCGAACTGAAGTTCAAGCCGGGCGAGGATTCGAAATTTCATTGGGCGAACTACGACGACCTCAAGAAGGTCGACCTCAAGGGCGAGACGCTGACGATCTTCGGGCCGTGGCGCGGCGAGGACGAGACGCTTGTGCGTTCGGTCCTCGACTATTTCCAGGAAGCGACCGGCGCCGAGGTGAAATATTCCTCCTCCGAGAATTATGAGCAGCAGATCGTCATCGACACCCAGGCCGGCAGCCCGCCCAACATCGCCGTGCTGCCGCAGCCCGGCCTGATCCAGGATCTTGCTTCCAAGGGCGTGCTGACCCCGCTGGGCGACGACGTCGCCGCCTGGATCAAGGAAAACTATGCCGCCGGCGACTCCTGGGCCAAGCTCGGCACCTATACGGGCAAGGACGGCAAGCCCGGCTTCTACGCCTTCCCCTACAAGATCGACGTGAAGGGTCTGGTCTGGTACTCGCCGGATAATTTCGAGGAGGCCGGCTACAAAGTGCCGAAGACCCAGGAAGAACTGGCCGATCTCGAGAAGAAGATCGTCGCCGATGGCGGCAAGCCATGGTGCATCGGGCTGGGTTCGGGCGGCGCCACCGGCTGGCCGGCGACCGACTGGGTCGAGGACATCATGCTGCGCACGCAGCCGCCGGAAGTCTACGACAAGTGGACGAAGAACGAGATCCCGTTCACCGACCCGGCCGTGGTCAACGCCATCGACATCTTCGGCAAGATCGCCACCGACGACAAGATGGTGGACGGCGGCGCCAAGGCGGTCGCGGCGACGGACTTCCGCGACAGTCCGAAGGGCCTCTTCACCGTCCCGCCCAAATGCTACATGCATCATCAGGCGTCGTTCATTCCTTCCTTCTTCCCGGAGAACGTGAAGCTCGGCCAGGATGCGGACTTCTTCCCCTATCCGCCCTACGCCTCTAAGCCGGAGCTTGGCACGCCGCTGGAAGTGGCCGGAACGCTGGTGATGATCACCAAGGACTCCAAGGCTTCGCGCGAGTTCATCAAGTTCCTGCAGATGCCGCTCGCGCATGAATTGTGGATGGCGCAGAAGAGCTTCGTCACCCCGTTCAAGGCCGCCAACAAGGACGCCTATGGCAGCGACGCGCTGAAGAAGCAGGGCGAGATCCTCGTTGGAGCAACGACGGTGCGGTTCGACGGCTCGGACCTGATGCCCGGCAAGGTCGGCGCGGGCTCGTTCTGGACCGGCATGATCGACCTGGTCGGCGGCAAGTCCGCGCAGGACGTCGCCGCCGACATCCAGAAAAGCTGGGATGCAATCAAGTAGCGATCCGGCAATCAGGCCGCCGCGCGCGGCCTGATATTTTTCCTCATCCTCCACCAGGATCCGGGCTGCGGCCCGGGTCCGACCGGCGGTCCACGCCGGAAGCCTTCGCGTTTCGATCGTTCCGAATAACCGAAAGTCGGTGCATCCGACCGCCAGCCCCAGCTGGCCGGTCATGCGCAGGGAGAGGGACCCATGGCGGCTCAGATTTTCTCGGCCATATTCGTCATCATCATCGGCGTCGGCGGCTGTGTCGCCTATTTCTGGGGCGCCAACAAACTGCTCGATCTCGTTTTCCCGTCGCGCGGCGTCTCGGGCACGGCAGCCGTTGACAATCTGCGCCGTCAGGGCCTTGTGCGGCCCTGGCTGTTCGTCGGCCCGGCGATGATCATCCTCACCATCTATCTGATCTATCCGGTCATCGAGACGCTGCGGCTCTCCTTCCTCGATCGCGGCGGCGCGAATTTCGTCGGCCTCGCCAATTACGAATGGGCGTTCGGCGATCACGATTTCCGCAACTCGATCCTCAACAACATCCTGTGGCTGGCGGTGGTACCCGCGGCCTGCACCTTCCTGGGGCTGATCATCGCCGTGCTCACCGACAAGATCTGGTGGGGCACGATCGCCAAGAGCCTGATCTTCCTGCCGCTGGCCATCTCCTTCGTCGGCGCCAGCGTGATCTGGAAGTTCATCTACGAGTATCGCGGCGAGGGCCAGGTGCAGATCGGCCTGCTCAATGCCATCATCCAGTATTTCGGCGGCCAGCCTCAGGTGTGGATATCGCTGCCGTTCTGGAACAATTTCTTCCTCATGGTGATCCTGATCTGGATCCAGACAGGTTTTGCGATGGTCATCCTGTCGTCGGCGCTGCGCGGCATTCCTGAAGAGACGCTCGAGGCCGCCGTGATCGACGGCGCCAACCCGTTCCAGATCTTCTGGAAAATCATGGTGCCGCAGATCTGGGGCACGATCGCGGTGGTGTGGACCACCATCACCATCCTGGTGCTGAAAGTGTTCGACATCGTGCTGACCATGACGAACGGCCAATGGAACAGCCAGGTGCTGGCCAATCTGATGTTCGACTGGATGTTCCGTGGCGGCGGCGATTTCGGCCGCGGCGCGACCATCGCCATCATCATCATGATCGCGGTCATCCCGATCATGGTCTGGAACATCCGCCAGGCCAACAAAGAGACGGGAGGGCATTGAGATGGCCGCGTCCACCGGAAAGTCCTTCGTCAGCCGCTTCGGCGTTCATATCGCGGTGCTGGTCTTCGTCGTCATCTGGACCATCCCCACGCTCGGCATTCTCGTATCGTCGCTGCGCGACAAGGACCAGATCATCGCATCGGGCTGGTGGAATTCCTTCGCCAGCTCCAGCCAGACCGAAGCCGGGCGGCTGCCGGCCGCCGCGGCGCAGACGCAGAAGGACGGCAAATATGTCATCGAGGGCAACGTCTTCGGCGACGGCGCCAAGCGCGCCATCAGCGCCTTTGGCGTCAAGGCGGCGGCGCCGACGCAATACAAGGCCGGCACGGCGGCCGATCTCGGCGACGGCGTCACCTTGCAGGTGAACGCGGATGGCAATTTCGTGCTCGCCTCGCCGAAGGCATTTGAAGGCGACCGCGGTCAGCGCGTCTATTACGCCTCCTCGGCGCCGCCGAAATTCACCACCGCGAACTACGATGCCGTGCTGTTTTCCGAAGGCATCGGCCGCTCGTTCATGAACTCGCTGACGGTGACCATTCCGGCAACGATCATCCCCATCCTGATCGCGGCCTTCGCGGCTTATGCGCTTGCCTGGATGCGCTTTCCCGGCCGGGCGCTGCTGATCGCCGTCATCATCGGCCTGCTGGTCGTGCCGCTGCAGATGTCGCTCATCCCGCTGCTCAAGCTGTACAACGGCGTCGGCACCTTCTTCGGCGTGCCGTCCAAGACCTATCTCGGCATCTGGCTGGCGCATACCGGCTTCGGCCTGCCTTTCGCCATCTATCTGCTGAGGAGCTATATCGCCGGCCTGCCGCGCGAGATCATGGAATCGGCGCGCATCGACGGCGCCAGCGATTTCGAGATCTTCGTCAAGATCGTGCTGCCGCTGTCGTTCCCGGTGCTTGCCTCCTTCGCCATCTTCCAGTTCCTGTGGGTATGGAACGATCTGCTGGTGGCGATGGTTTTCCTCGGCACGGCGCCCGATCAGATCGTGCTGACGGCCAAGCTCAACGCGCTGCTCGGCTCACGCGGCGGCAATTGGGAGATCCTCACGACTTCGGCATTCATCACCATCATCGTGCCGCTGATCGTGTTCTTCTCGCTGCAGCGCTATTTCGTCCGCGGGCTGCTTGCCGGCTCGGTGAAAGGAGGTTGAAGATATGCAATCGGCTTTGAAGGCGACTTCGAGACCAGACCCTGCGATCGACCGCGACTGGTGGCGGGGCGCGGTGATCTACCAGATCTATCCGCGCTCCTACCAAGACTCCAACGACGACGGCATCGGCGACCTGAAGGGCATCGTTCAGCGTCTGCCCTACATCGCTTCGCTCGGCGTCGACGCCATCTGGATCTCGCCCTTCTTCAAATCGCCGATGAAGGATTTCGGCTATGACGTCTCGGATTATTGCGACGTCGACCCGATGTTCGGCACGCTCGCCGATTTCGACGCGCTGGTGGCGGAGGCGCACCGCCTGGGCCTCAAGGTGATGATCGACGAGGTGCTGTCGCACACCGCCGACATCCACCCGTGGTTCAAGGAAAGCCGCTCCAGCCGCAGCAATCCAAAGGCTGACTGGTATGTGTGGGCCGACGCCAAGCCGGATGGCACGCCGCCCAACAACTGGCTATCGATCTTCGGTGGCTCGGCCTGGCAGTGGGACACCAGCCGCCAGCAATATTACATGCATAATTTCCTGGCCGAGCAGCCCGACCTCAACTTCCACAATGGAGAAGTCCAGGACGCGCTGCTCGACATCACCCGCTTCTGGCTTGAGCGCGGGGTCGACGGTTTTCGGCTGGATACGATCAATTTCTATTTCCACAGCCAGGCGCTGGAGGACAATCCGCCGCTGCCGCCGGAACAGCGCAACGACCAGACCGCACCCGCGGTCAATCCCTACAACTACCAGGACCATATCTACGACAAGAGCCGGCCGGAGAATCTCGGCTTCCTCGAGCGCTTCCGCGCGCTTCTGGACGAATATCCGGCACAGGCCGCCGTCGGCGAGGTCGGCGACTCCCAGCGCGGCCTGGAAGTGGTCGCCGCCTACACCGCCGACGGCAAGCGCGTGCACATGTGCTATTCCTTCGACTTCCTGGCGCCGGAGAAGATCAGCGCGGCGAATGTGCGCGCGGTGCTGGAAGCCTTCGGCCGGGTCGCCAGCGATGGCTGGTCGTGCTGGGCCTTCTCCAACCATGACGTGATGCGGGTCGCCTCGCGCTGGGCCGCCAACGAGGCGGATCCGACGGCCTATCTGAAGGTGATCTCGGCGCTTCTGATGTCGCTGCGCGGCTCCGTCTGCATCTACCAGGGCGAGGAACTCGGCCTCGGCGAGGCCGAGCTGAAATTCGAGGACCTGCAGGACCCCTACGGCATCCGCTTCTGGCCTGAGTTCAAGGGCCGCGACGGCTGCCGGACGCCGATGGTGTGGGATGCCGCCGCCGAGAATGGCGGGTTCTCGACCGCCAAGCCCTGGCTGCCGGTGCCGGGCAGGCACCTGTCGCAGGCCGTCAACGTGCAGCAGGGCGACGCAAGCTCGCTACTCGAGCATTACCGTCGCTTCCTCGCTTTCCGGCGCCAGCATCCGGCGCTGGGCAAGGGCGATATCAACTTCATCGAAAGCGATGGCGACACCGTCGCCTTCACCCGCCGCGAGGGCAATGAGCGGATCGTCTGCGCCTTCAACCTCGGCAGCAAGCCCGCCGAGGTCGATCTTGGCCAAGGCTCGCTGCAGCCCTTGCCCGGACATGGCTTTTCGGGACAGACTGGCAGCGGGCCGGTCCGCCTCGGCGGATACGGTGCCTGGTTCGGGCGCGTCGACTGAACTTCTAAGACAGAGATCAACGGGAGAGGACAAACATGGCCGATGTCACGCTGAACCAGGTGAAGAAATCATACGGCAACCTCAACATTCTCCACGGCATCGACCTCGACATCAAATCGGGCGAGTTCATCGTCTTCGTCGGACCGTCGGGTTGCGGCAAGTCGACCTTGCTCAGGTCGATCGCCGGCCTCGAGGAGATTACCTCGGGCGAGCTGAAGATCGACGGCGAGGTGGTGAACGACGTGCCGCCGTCGAAGCGCGGCATCGCCATGGTGTTCCAGTCCTACGCGCTCTATCCGCATATGACGGTCTACGACAACATGGCCTTCTCGATGAAGATCGGCAAGGAAAGCAAGGCCGAGATCGACAAGCGGGTGCGCCAGGCGGCTGAGATCCTGCAGCTGACCAAATATCTCGACCGCCTGCCCAAGGCGATGTCGGGCGGCCAGCGCCAGCGCGTCGCGATCGGCCGCGCCATCGTGCGCAACCCGAAGGTGTTCCTGTTCGACGAGCCGCTGTCGAACCTCGACGCCGCACTTCGCGTCGCCACCCGCATCGAAATCGCCAAGCTCAAGGAATCGATGCCGAACACCACCATGATCTACGTCACGCACGACCAGGTGGAGGCTATGACGCTGGCGGACCGCATCGTGGTGTTGAAAGACGGCGTCGTCGAGCAGGTCGGCACGCCGATGGAGCTCTACAAGCGTCCCGGTAACCTGTTCGTGGCCCAGTTCATCGGCTCGCCGGCGATGAACATATTGCCGGCAAAGATCGAGAAGGCCGGCAATCCGACCGTGGTCAGCCATGTCGGCGACCGCAAGGCGACGGTGCCGATCGCGACGCCCGTCTCGGCGAATGGCGCGGCAGTCAGCTTCGGCGTGCGGCCGGAGGATCTCGCGATCGCAACCGGTTCCGATTACCTCTTTGAGGGCAAGGTCGACTATATCGAGCAACTCGGCGAGGTTCAGCTCGTCTATATCGATATCGGCCGCGCAGACCTGCCGCTGGTCGCCAAGCTGCCGGGAAATGTCGAGGTCAAGCGCGGTGAGACACTGCGGCTCAACGCAAGCGCCGGCGATCTGCATATTTTCGACGCCGACGGCCATTCCTTCACGCTGCATCGCGAAGAAGCGAAGGCGGCCTGAGCGCGCAGAGTCGCTGCGGCAAAGAAAGAAGCGGCGGGCCTTGGCCCGCCGCTCCTGTTTTCAAATCACGGTCGGCTGTTAATGATTGCCGAAGTGGTCGCGATCGGCGCCCTGCGGAGCCGACTTCTGCGCGTCGCGCGACGAATTCAACAGCTTGTAGACCGGCGAGTCGTTGCCGATCGACGAGGTGCGGGTCGTATCCACGGCGGGAGCCGGCTGGTTGACGCCGCTGTTGCCGTAATTGTCGCTGCCCGCAAAAGCAGCCGAGGAAACGGCCATGAGAGCCGCGGTGGCAAGAATGATCTTTTTCATCTTAGGTACTCCTGAATTTCTTGATCCGACCGAGACGACGGGCAAGCCCGTCGCCGGTTCGAAATCGGCTGTTAGTTGTTGCCGAAAAGGTTGTGGTCGGCGCCCGTGGTGACCGGCTTCTGCGCGGCAGCCGGGTTCGGCTTGTTCACAGACGCCGTGTAGGACGAGTCGACCGCGACGGCCGGCTGGTTGGCGCCGTTGGAACCGTAATTATCGCTACCGGCAAAGGCGCTGCCGGAAATCGCCAGAAGGGCGACGGTGGCAAGAACAATCTTCTTCATTTTCGTGCTCCTGAATTTCCTGGTCCGACCGAGGCGACGGGCGAACCCGTCGCCGATCGAAGTCGGCTGTTAGTTGTTACCGAAAAGGTTGTGGTCGGCACCCGTGGTGACAGGCTTCTGTTCAGCCGGTTCGGACTTGCGGACCGAGGCCGTGTAAGAAGAGTCGACCGTGGCGGCCGGCGGATTGGCAGCCTGCGAACCATAATTGTCGCTACCGGCAAAGGCGCTGCCGGAAATCGCCACAAGGGCCGCGGCAGTGAGAACAATCTTTTTCATTTTTTCTACTCCAGTATCTTTAGTCAGTCCGTCTAGCGGCGTGTCTTGGGAATGAAATCGCGTCGTTCGGACACCGCTCATTTGGGTGAGCCGACTGCCGGATTCCAATCACGAAGTTTTTTCGCCTGGACCATGAATCCGCCTCTTGAAGTTTTCATAAGCATGCCTACAACCATATTTTTATTCAATTTAATCAACTTGTTATGCGATTTATGCCGCTGGCTCACCAAGTGTGTCGGAGCGCCAACGTTCACAGCGTTCTGCACGCACCGTCAACAGAAACGAACCGTTCGGTTCGATTTTAGAATCTGCTAATAGTCACTTTTTGATACTGTTAACCATCAACGACCCTCCCGAACCTCGTCCGGGAGCACCCCCCGGAATTCGGAGGGCATGGCGAGAACGACGAGAATCGGCACCGTGGATACGGCGCCCATTGTCGCGCCGCATGGATGCGATGTCGTTTTCATGCCGACGCGAAGCCGGCTGCCGTGGTTAGATCAGGCCATCTCAGGTGCCGCATCGTCGCGACGAGGCGGAGAATTGGGAAGCCGGTCGAAATCCGGCGCTGCCCCCGCAACGGTGGTGGAGTGAGGTCGCAACGGGAGACCACTGGGCCATGGGCCTGGGAAGGTGTTGCGACCGCCCGCGAGGGCAACTCCAAAGCCCGGAAACCAGCCAGAGACATTTTTGAACTCGACTGATCGCGGTGGGCGGTCAAGAGGCGGACGGTGCGTGCCCGGCCCTGCCGATGGCGGCCGTTCTTCTCCATCACCACCAGTTCAGTCCTTGATGCGAGGACAGGACATGGATGCGCGCGACGACATGCTGAGGCTCCTGCAGAGCCGCAAGCCGGGCTACTCGCTTGAGCAGCCCTTTTACACCGATCCCGACTATTTCAAGCTCGACATGGAGCTGATCTGGTATCGTGACTGGTTGTTCATCGGCCATGATTGCGAGCTGCCGAAACCAGGTAGCTACGTCACCGTTCAGATCGGCGATTATCCGGTGGTGCTGGTCCGCGACCAGAAGGGAAGGATCAACGCTTTCCACAACTCCTGCCGGCATCGCGGCAGCCGCGTGTGCAACACCGACAAGGGCACCGCCGCCAAGCTGGTCTGTCCCTACCATCAGTGGACTTACGAGCTCGACGGGCGGCTGCTGTTCGCGCGCCAGATGGCGGACGGCTTCGACAAGAGCCAGTTCGGACTGAAGCCGGTCGCCTGCGAAATCGTCGGCGGCTACATCTTCATTTGTTTGGCAAAGGATCCGGCCGACTTCGCGCCGATGCGCGCCATGATCGAACCCTATCTTTTGCCGCACCGGTTGAGCGAGGCGAAGGTCGCATTCGAATCGACGATCGTCGAAAAAGGCAACTGGAAGCTCGTCTGGGAAAACAACCGCGAGTGCTATCATTGCGCCGGCAACCATCCGGAACTGTGCAAGACTTTCCCGGAAGCGCCGACGGTGACAGGTGTGCAAGGCGCCGACCGGGCAATACCGCGCGACACGCGCGCCGCTGCTGCGCGACGCCGTCAGCTACACGATGAGCGGCAAACGCGCCGTGACGAAGAACCTGTCCGCCGGCGTCGCCGCCGACCGCATTGGCACGTTGATGCACTACCATTACCCGACCACGTGGAACCACATCCTCATCGATCACGCCGTCACCTTCCGTGTGCTGCCGATCAGCGCCACCGAGACCGCTGTGACGACGAAATGGCTAGTCCACAAGGATGCGGTGGAAGGCGTTGACTACGATCTGGCGGAGCTCACCCATGTCTGGACCGAGACCAACGATCAGGACCGCCGCATCGTGGAGGAAAACGCGCTCGGCATCCTGTCGCCGGCTTACGAGCCCGGTCCCTATTCCGAGCTGCATGAGGGCGGCGTCATCCAGTTCGTCGAGTGGTACGCCTCCTTCATCGGTCCGCGCCTTGCCGAAGGCGGTCGCCCGGCGCTGCGCAGCGTCGCCTGAAGGCTGAGGAGATGAACGCGATGACGGATCTCGGACTCTATCGCCACCTCGACGAGATGGCGCCCTGGAACGACAGGCTGCAGGTGCTGGAAGCGATCGGCGTCAGCGACGAGGCGCCGCAGGTGAAGACGTTCACCTTCCGCTCCGACAATCAGACTTGGTTCCGCTACAAACCCGGGCAGTTCGTGACGCTGGAATTGCCGACGGCCGACGGGCCGCTGATGCGCACCTACACGCTGTCGTCCTCGCCGTCGCGGCCGTTCTCGATCGCTGTGACGGTGAAAGCGCAGGCCGGAAGCGTCGGCACGCGCTGGATGTTCGACAATCTGAAGCCCGGCGTCCATGTGAAAGCCTACGGGCCGGCCGGCGATTTCTCGCTGCACAGCCATCCGGCGGCCAAATATCTGTTCATTTCGGCCGGATCCGGCGTCACGCCGATGATGTCGATGCTGCGCTGGCTGAACGACTGCGCGCCCTGGACCGATGTCGGCTTCGTCAATTGCGCGCGGCGGCCGGAAGAGATCATCTTCCGCAAGGAGCTCGAACTGCTCGGCAGCCGCATGCCCGGCCTGTCGCTCGGCTTCATGATCGAGGAGCGGTCGAGCCGCGAGGGCTGGTTCGGCCATATGGGCCGCATCGACGCGATCCGGCTGCCGCTTCTTGCACCCGATTTCCGCGAGCGGGAAATCTTCTGCTGCGGGCCGGACCCCTTCATGCGCGCCGTGCGGCAGATGCTGGAGGCAGCCGGCTTCGACATGAGCCGCTACCATCAGGAGAGCTTCGCCGCGCCGGCCGTGGAAGAAGTCCCGGCGCCGTTCGCGGTGCCGGCCGGCGACGACGCCAAGCCGCTCGCCGAGGCGGTGACGCCGGTCCGCTTTTCGCTTTCAAACGTCGATGCGGAATGCGTCGCCGGACAGACCGTGCTGCAGACGGCGCGCGCTTCGGGCGTCAGGATCCCGGCAGCCTGCGAGTTCGGTCTCTGGGGGACCTGCAAGGTGAAGAAGGTCTCGGGCGAGGTCTCGATGAGCCACAATGGCGGCATTCTCGATCACGAGATCGATGACGGTTATATCCTGGCCTGCTGTTCGAGGCCGTTGTCGGCGCTGGACATCGAGGCCTGAAGGCTGGTCGGTCGAGGCAGGGATCGTTGCGGTATCACCCTCGCCGACCGCTGTCCTGCCGAACAGGAGTTCAGGGCCCGGAGCATGATCCCTGCCGAAAACCGGTACCCACTTTTCGGGATCATGCTTCTAAACCCCGTAGCGCTCGGTGCGGATGATTTCCGACGGAACGCCGACGCCGATCAAGGCGTCGGCGGCGGCCGAGACGAACGCATTCGAGCCGCAGAGATAGGTGAGCTTCGGCGCCTTGGGCAAGCGCTCGACGGCCTGTGCCATCATGCGGGCGTCGACGCGCCGGGAATAGTCGGAGGGCCGCCTCGCCGGCTCGCGGGTCAGCGTCAAAACCAGATCGAACCCGTCGCGGCGGTCGTCGAGGCCGATCAGCTCGTCGCGAAAAATCACCTCGTCCCAGATCCGCACCGAGAACACCAGCGCGACGGGCACCGCCTTGTTGCGCAGCGTGCGATGACGCACCATCGCCATCAGCGGCACGACGCCCGAGCCGCCGCCGACCAGGAGGATCGGGCCGCCGTCACCCTCCTCCCAGATGAAATGGCCGCCCAGCGGCCCGCGCAGCTCGATCTCGTCGCCGACGGCGGCGACGTCGTGGAAGAAGGGCGAGACCTCGCCGTCGTCGAGCCGCTCGATCGCCAGCTCGACGCCGCCGCCTGCTTCCGGCGCCGAGGCGATGGAATAGGAGCGGCGCGCCTGATAGCCATCCGGCGCCGTCAGCCTGATGTCGACATGCTGTCCGGCAAGGTGAGCAAAAGGCCGCGACGGCTGGAACCAGAAGCTGGTGACGCGCGGCGTGCGCTTTTCGATGCGGGTGATCGTGGCTGCCTGCCAGGGCGATTGCGGCGACGGCTCGGCGCTCATCGATTGCTGCTCACGGATCGCCCCTCACAGGTCACTGGAATAGCGCTGCTCGCGCCAGGGATCGCCATACATGTGATAGCCGCGAAGCTCCCAGAAGCCTGGTTCGTCGCGCTCGGTGAACTGCAGCCCGTTCACCCATTTGGCCGACTTCCAGAAATAGAGGTGCGGCACCAATAGCCGTGCCGGCCCGCCATGATCCGGCGTGATCGGCTTGCCCTCATAGAGCAGCGCCACCATCGCCTTGCCGGTGACAAGGTCCTTGGTCGGCACATTGGTGGAATAGCCGTCAAAGGACAGAGCCAGCGTGTAGGCCGTCGGCGGCTCGATGCCGGCGTCGGCGAGGATATCGTCGATCATGACGCCCTGCCAGGGCGTGTTGAATTTTGTCCAGGCCGTCACGCAATGGATGTCGCGCGTCATCTTGCTCTGCGGCAGCGCGTTGAATTCTGCCCAGTTCCATTTCTTGATCGGCTTCGGCCCCTGCTTGAGGGTGAAAGACCAATCCTCCGTGCGCACGCGCGGCGTCGGCCCGGCCGAAAGCACGGGAAAACCCTGCTCCAGATACTGGCCGGGCGGAATGCGCGCATCGGTGTCGGAAGGGGGACGCCGTCCGGAAAAGAAGCCGCGCGTGACCATCAAGACATCTCTCGTGCCGGAACTGATCGACCGTAGGGAGTGTTCTCGAATACGCCTCGGGGGGCAACAGAAATCTTGAGGCAGGGCCCGCCGGAGATACCGGCAGGCCCTGTCGAAGCGCTTCTCAGCCGGCGGCGAAAGGCACGGCGACGAAGATCTGCGCGTCGCCGCGATCGATCAGCAGGAGAACCGACTTCTTGCCGGACTTGCCGGCCTCGGCGATCGCCTGATTGGCCTGCCTGGCCGTCTTCACCGGCGTCTGGTCGACGCCGACGATGACGTCGCCCGGCTGGATGCCGGCGGCCGAAGCCGCCTTGTCCGGATTGACCCGCTCGACCACCGCGCCGCGCTGGTTGCCGGCAAGGTTGAGCTGGTCGCGGATATCGGGCGTGAGGTCGGTCAGGCCGAGGCCGAGCGAGGGAACGTGCAAGCCCTGTTCGGCCGACGGGCTGCGGCCTTCATTGCCGCTCGACGCCGTCTTCTGATCTTCGGCGTTGCGGCCGACATCGGCGGAGATCTGCATCGCCTTGCCCTTGCGCCAGATATTGACGGTCTCCTTGGCGCCGGGCGACACGTCGGCGACGGCGCGCGACAGGTCCTTGGGATCCTTGATCTCCTGGCCGCCGAAGCCGGTGATGACATCGCCGGTTTCAATGCCTGCCTTGGCCGCCGGCGACCCGTCGGTGACCTGGGAAACCAGCGCGCCGCCCGGATGGTCGAGGCCGATGGCGCCGGCGACATCCGGCGTGACCGGCTGGATCTGCACGCCGAGATAGCCGTATTCGATGTCGCCGCCCTTCATCAGCTTGGCGACGACCTTCTCAGCCTGATCCGACGGGATGGCAAAGCCGACGCCGACGCTGCCGCCATTGGGCGAATAGATGGCGGTGTTGATGCCGATGACATTGCCGTTGACGTCGACCAGCGGACCGCCGGAATTGCCGTGGTTGATCGGCGCGTCGATCTGGATGAAATCGTCGAACGGCCCGCTATGCAAGTCACGCCCGCGCGCCGAGACGATGCCGGCGGTGACGGTGGTGCCGATGCCGAACGGATTGCCGATCGCCAGCACCTGGTCGCCGGTCATCAGCTTGCTGGAATCGCCCCATTTGACGGTCGGCAGCGGCTTGTCGGCCTTGATCTTGAGCACTGCGAGATCGTTCTTGGCGTCGTGGCCGACGAGCTTGGCGGGAAGCTCGGTGCCGTCGTCGAGCGTCACCTTGATCGAGCTGGCTCCATCAATGACGTGATTGTTGGTGACGATGGTGCCGTCCGCGCCGACGATGAAGCCGGAGCCGAGCGCCTCGGCGCGCTGCCCCTGCTGCTGCGGCGGCGTGCGCGGCATCGGCATGCCCTGGTCACCGAAGAACTGCTGGAAGAACTGGTCGAACGGCACATTGCCGCCGAGGGGCGAACCGTCATCACCCGCCTGTGGCTGCGCCTTCATGATGGAGGTGATCGTGACGACCGCCGGCTTGGTGACGGCGATGACCGGGGCGAAGGAGCCGTTCGGTGCCGTGATGCCGGCGGCGGGAGTCTGGGTCGTCGCGGCCACGGTGCTGAGGCTTGCATTGCTCTGGGCAAAGGAGACGACGACGGGAGAAATGATCAGCGCGGCGCCCAGCAGGGCGGCGACGCGATGTCTGCGAAGAATGCTTGATGGTGACATGGTCGTTCTGTCCGGGCGAGAGGTTGATCCAGCGCCGCAGGCGCTTCCAGAGAAGCGCCCGTCGACGTGTCGGCGACCGGGAAATGCCTGCCTCGCCGCGCATGGCAGCCGGCCGGATCGACAATCAAGATTTAGGACGCGGAATGGCCCGAATCAGGGCCTTTGGGTGACCTTACAAAGATTTAATTCAGAGGCCGCTTACGAACCGCTCCCGCCTGCGCAGATAAGAGGAAGCGATTTCGTGCATTCTGCCGCGGTCGAAACTCGGGCCGTGGCCGCCATGGCCGATGCGGATCGGCAGGTCGAGCAGGCGCTGCATGGTGCGGCAATAGGCCGTGCGGTCGGAATCCGGCAGGTCGTCGATCAGCATGCCGTCATAGATGGCGTCGCCGGCAAAGAATAGGCCATCGGCCTCATCGAAGAGCGCGATGGAGTCCGGCGAATGCCCGGGCAGATGCAGCACGCGGAATTGCCGGTCGCCGAGATCGACGACGTCGCCCTCGTCGAGCGCGCGGGTCAGCGGCGCGGAAGGAATGCGGTAGTCAGCCGCCTTCCAGTCCGGCGCCGGCAGTTTCGAGACGGCGCCGTCGAGATTGTGGAACATGTAAGCGTAGGTGACGGCATCATCCATGCTGGCGAACTGCCCCGCGCTGACCTTCGGTCCCATCCTGAGAGGAAATTCGTGCAGCGAGCCGACATGGTCGAGATGGATATGCGTGGCGACGACGATGAGCGGCTTGCCGGGCGGCGTTTCGAACTCAGGCGCCAGCGGACGGATGCCCATGCCGGTGTCTACCAGAAGGTCCGCGTCGCGGCCCTTCAAATGCCAGATGTTGGCGCGCACGAAATCATGCACGAAGGGCTCGGTCAGCATCGTCGTGCCGGCATCGACTGTCGCCTTGCCGAACCAGTCGCCGACCTCAAGCTCTGGCATCGGACCGCCCATCAGACGAACGGCTTCCCGACCTTGTACTTTTCCGGCACGAGACGCTTCAGATAGGCCATGCCGACTTCCGAAAGCTGGTTGGCGTCCGGCTGCATGAAATCGTCGGGCATATGGCGGGTCTTGCCGGCCACCGCCTTCAGCGGCACCTTTTTCAGCACGGTCTTCGACCCGTCATACTGGATCGCCACCGAGCCACCGCCTTCATCGGCGACGGCGACCGCGAAGGCGCCTGCGTCGAAGGCCTCCTGGGCGTCGACGGCGCTGATGGCGCCGACATAGCCGCGCGGCATGTAGCCTAAGGCATCGACGCGTGCGCGCTTGCCGGGCAGGCCTTCGGCCAGAGCCCGTTCCAGCGCCGCCGGCAGGTCGCTGCCCGACAGCTTGACGTTGCCGTGCTGGTCGCGCTCAAGCTTTTCCGGCGGCACCAGGCTTTCGACCAGCGCCTTGCCGTCGGCGGTGCTGACGCCTTCCGAGACCGCGACGATGCAGCGTTTGTGGCGATCCAGCTTTTCGCGCACCTCATCGATGAAGCGCTCGGCCGAGAAGGCGCGCTCCGGCACATAGACCAGATGCGGACCGCTGTCGGGATCGAGCTGCCAGGCGGCCGCTGCGGCGGTGAGGAAGCCCGCATGCCGGCCCATGACGATGCCGACATAGATGCCGGGCAAGGCGCGGAAATCGAGGTCGACGGAGAGAAAGGCGCCGGCGACGAACTCGGCCGCCGAGATGAAGCCCGGCGTGTGGTCGTTCTCCTCGAGGTCGTTGTCGATGGTCTTCGGCGCATGCACGAAAGCGATCGAGCCGCCGGCGGCATCGGTCAGGATCTGCTGCGTGCCCGAGGTGTCGTTGCCGCCGATATAGATGAAGGCATCGGCGCCGACCTTCTTCAGGCCGTTGAGGATGACCTCGCAATAGGCGGCGTCCGGCTTGTCGCGGGTCGAACCCAGCGCCGCGCTCGGCGTGCCGGCGACCAGCCGCAGCCGGTCTTCGGGGATGACGGAGAGATCGACATACTTGCCGTCGCGGATGCCGCGCACGCCATGGATCGAGCCAAGCACCCTGGCTCCGGGATGGCGCTTGCGGATTTCCAGCGTGGCGCCGACGACCGTCTGGTTGATGACGGCGGTCGGGCCGCCGCCCTGCGCGATGACGAAGGTTCCAGCCATGCTCGTTCTCTCCCGAGGCGAAGGTTTTCAGGGCACCTTCGCCTGTCTTGCGGCATCGTGCAACGGAAGAGTGGGCCGACGGACCCGATCAGACCACGACGACCGGGTTCTTCTTGGAAACGCGGCTGTAGAGGTCGATGATGTCCTGGTTGATCAGGCGCACGCAGCCCGAGGACATGGCCTGGCCGATGCTCCACCATTCGGGCGAGCCGTGGATGCGGTAGCCGGTATCCTTGCCATTCTGGTAGATGTAGAGCGCCCGGGCGCCGAGCGGATTGGTGAGGCCGCCGGGCTGGCCGCCCTGCCATTTCACCAGCTCCGGCTTGCGCTGGATCATCTCCGGCGGCGGCGTCCAGGCCGGCCATGCGCGGCCGTACTGGATATTGGCGCGGCCCGACCAGCGGAAGCCGTCCTTGCCGATGCCGACGCCGTAGCGGATGGCATCGCCACCCGGCTGGACCAGATAGAGCATGCGCTCCTCGAGATGCACGACGATGGTGCCGGGCGCCTCGCCCGTCTTGTCGACGACGATCTGGCGGCGGAACTGCGGCTTGACCTTCTGCCATGGCACCGCAGGCACCTCGAAGCCGCCGTCGGTGAGCGAGGCGTACATCACGTCCGGGCCGGTGATGTTCTTGTCGACGCTGATCGCCGGGCGCATCGGCGGCACGGAACCGGTGACCGTATTGTCGAGCTGCATTTGCGGCACGTCGAGCGTGTCGGTGGTGCTGCAGCCGGCAAGGCCCAGCAGCGCCATGGCGCCGGCGCCGGAAAGCACGGCGCGGCGGGAAAGCTGAATTTCGGTATCGATTGCGCCCTTGGAAGGCGGCGTCAGACTTTGCGGCAACTCGCGCATACACCAAACCCTACGCTGCCGGCGGGAAACACGGTCCGGCCGGATAAGGGCATTTTCGGCACTCATGGTTGAAAAAGCGTGAAAGGCCGCTGGTCCGGCTTAACCCTAACGGATCGTGGCGCCGGCTTATGGGACTACCGGTCGAGGCGCCTAAGATTTTCGCCGAAGATTTTCCAACGGCCTCTTTACATTCCTGACGGCCCCAGGATTTATCCTTTTCTTTGCGCTCAAGGAGCAGGGAAATGTCCTTCGAAAACTGGGCCGCCTTCGCCGCCGCCTCTTCCATCCTCCTCGTCATTCCAGGCCCGACGATCCTTCTGGTCGTCTCCTATGCGCTTGGCCAGGGCTGGCGCACCGCGCTGCCGATGGCGGTGGGCGTGGCGCTTGGCGACTTCACCGCGATGACGCTGTCGATGCTGGGTATCGGCGCGCTGCTCGCGGCTTCGGCCACCGTGTTCACCGTGCTCAAGGTGATCGGCGCCGGCTATCTGATCTATCTCGGCATAAAACTGTTCCGCGCCGGCGGCGCGCTGAAGGCGGAACCGCGCACCGACGCCGTGTCGGCGGCACGGATGATGGCGCATGCCTGGCTGGTGACGGCGCTGAACCCGAAGAGCATCACCTTCTTCGTCGCCTTCCTGCCGCAGTTCCTCGACCGGCACGCCGACTTCTGGACGCAGATGCTGATCTTCGAGACGACCTTCCTGACCTTGGCCTTCGCCAATGCCTTCGGCTACGCGCTGATCGCGTCCAGGGCGCGCGCCATCGTGCGCAACCCGAAGGCGATCCGCCTCTTCAACCGCACCGGCGGCACGCTGCTGGTCGGCGCCGGCATCGCCACGGTGGCGATGCGGTCGGGGAATTGAGGCGGCGCACAGCCCGGCAGGCCGGTAGCACTACCGACCACGGGTTGGCGGCTTTGATGGCGATGCCTTAAGATTGGGCTCCGGAGAGCCGATTTGCTAGCATCGAAGGACACCCAATGGCGCTGAAGGACGTATTCGGCCTGGCTCACTCCGGGGCGACCGAAGCTGGGTTTTCATCCTACGCCCGCGCCATGCACGAGCTGCAATGCTTCATCGGCGATCCGGTCGGCTCGATCGACCGTGCCATTGCGGACGACCCGGCCTTCGTCATGGCGCATGTCTTTAAAGGCTATCTGTTCGGCCTCGCCACGGAGCGGGACGCGACGGCGATCGCCAGGTCAAGCCATCAGTCGGCGCTGCCCCTTGCCGCCACCGCGCGCGAAGTGGCGCATGTCGCCGCGCTTGGCCATCTCGCCGACGGGCGCTGGCATGAAGCCGCGCGCATCCTCGAGGATATCGCGATCGACAATCCGCGCGATGCGCTGGCGCTGCAAGTGGGACACCAGATCGATTTCTTCACCGGCAATGCGCGCATGCTGCGCGACCGCATTGGCCGGGCACTGCCGGCCTGGCGGAAGGACATGCCGGGATACCACGCCATTCTCGGCATGCAGGCTTTCGGACTGGAGGAAATGGGCGACTATGCCCGCGCCGAATCCTTCGGCCGGCGGGCCATCGAGATCGAACCGCGTGATGGCTGGGCGCAGCACGCGGTGGCGCATGTCATGGAGATGCAGAGCCGGCAAAGAGACGGCATCGCCTGGATGAATGCCAACCCGGAGGCCTGGTCGAAAGAGAGTTTTCTCCAGATCCACAATTGGTGGCACCTGGCGCTGTTCCACTACGATCTCGGCGAAACCGACGAGGTGCTCAGGCTCTATGACGGACCGATCTACGGTGCGCGCTCGACATTGGCGCTCAACATGGTCGATGCGTCGGCTATCCTGTGGCGTCTCCATCTCGGCGGCGTCGATGTCGGCGACCGCTGGGCGACGCTTGCCGCCAACTGGATCCCGAAAGCCGCCGCCGGCAATTACGCCTTCAATGACGCGCATGCGATGATGGCCTTTGTCGGCGCCGGGCTGGAGGCGCCGGCGAAGACGCTGCTCGAGGCGCAGCGCGAAGCGATGCGCGGCAGCGACGACAATGCCGCCTTCACGCACGATGTCGGCCACCCGTTGACGCTTGCCATCAAGGCCTTCGGCGAGGGCCGCTACGATGAGGCCGTGCGGCTGATCCGGCCGATCCGCTCGACCGCGCACCGCTTCGGCGGCAGCCACGCGCAGCGCGACGTCATTGACCTGACGCTGATCGAGGCCGCGCTGCGCGCCGGCGATAGGGGGCTGGCGCGAGCGCTTGCCGCCGAACGGCAGCTGGCGCGGCCGGACAGCCCGTTGTCGGCGTTGTTCTCGCGGCGCGCATTCGATTTGTCTGAGAATTGACCCGGGATGGATCTTGCCCTAAAAACTGGCCAAGCCAGATTTTTTCGAGATCCGAAAAAATTAATGGCAATGGGAGGAAATCATGTATCTCGGCCTCGACCTGGGCACTTCGGGCGTCAAGGCGCTGCTGATCGATGACGGTCAGAAGGTCATCGGCGCCGGCCATGGCTCGCTCGACGTCTCGCGGCCGCATCCCGGCTGGTCGGAGCAGGATCCGGCGCATTGGATCGAGGCCAGCGAGACGGCGATTGCCGAACTCAAGGCTTCGCATCCGAAAGAGCTGGCAGCGGTCAAGGGAATCGGCCTTTCCGGCCAGATGCATGGCGCCACCCTGCTTGATCAATCGGACAAGGTGCTGCGCCCCTGCATCCTGTGGAACGACACGCGCAGCCATGTCGAGGCGGCGGCGCTCGATGCCGATCCGCGCTACCGCAAGCTCACCGGCAATATCGTTTTCCCGGGCTTCACGGCGCCGAAGCTTGCCTGGGTGAAGAACAACGAGCCGGCAATCTTTGCCAAGGTCGCCAAGGTGCTGCTGCCCAAGGACTATCTGCGGCTCTGGCTGACCGGCGAACACATCTCGGAAATGTCGGACTCAGCCGGCACGTCCTGGCTCGATGTCGGCGAGCGTCGCTGGGCGCCCGAATTGCTGGCTGCGACATCGCTCGACGAAAAACAGATGCCGTCGCTGGTCGAGGGCACGGCCAAGGCCGGCGCCTTGCGCACCGAGCTCGCCTCCAAATGGGGCATCGCGTCGGGCATCCCGGTTGCCGGCGGCGCCGGCGACAATGCGGCCTCGGCCTGCGGCATGGGCACGGTCGGCGCCGATCACGCTTTCGTGTCGCTCGGGACGTCGGGCGTGCTGTTTGCGGCCAACGCCTCCTATCTGCCCAATCCGGAAAGCGCGGTGCACACCTTCTGCCACGCGCTGCCCAACACCTGGCATCAGATGGGCGTGATCCTGTCGGCCACCGATTCGCTCAACTGGCTGTCGGAGATCACCGGCAAGAGCGCCGGCGACCTGACCGGCGAGCTCGGCGACACGCTGAAGGCGCCGACGGGTGTCACCTTCCTGCCTTATCTGTCGGGCGAGCGCACACCGCACAATGATTCCGCCATTCGCGGCTCTTTCATGGGGCTTGCGCATCAATCGAGCCGGGCCGTGCTGACGCAGGCGGTGCTGGAAGGCGTCGCCTTCGCCTTCCGCGACAGCCTCGAAGCGCTGAAGACGGCCGGCACGACATTGAGCCGGGTGACCGCGATCGGCGGCGGCTCGCGCTCGCGCTACTGGCTGAAGGCGATCGCCACCGCGCTGCAGATGCCGGTCGACATCCCGGCCGATGGCGATTTCGGCGCGGCGTTTGGGGCGGCAAGGCTGGGGTTGATTGCCGCGACAGGCGCCGATCCGCTGGCAGTGTGCACGGCGCCGGCCACGGACGCGACGGTTGAGCCGGATGCAGGGCTTGGCGGGGCTTTCGCGGATGCCTATCAGAGGTATCGCGCGCTTTACCCGGCGATAAGGGCTGTAACTGCGTGAGTGGGCGCGAGGCCCCCCTCTCTGCCCTGCCGGGCATCTCCCCCGCAAGGGGGGAGATTGGCAGTGTCCGCGCTGGCTCTTTTCTTTCGGCGTTGGTGGTTGGCGATGGTCCGCGTGACGATCAATCTCCCCCCTTGAGGGGGGTGAGGAGTGGTCCGCGCAGCGGACGGGAAGCCAATTGCTTGGCTTTCCGAACGACGAACGCCCGGAGCGACAGCGAAGGGCCGGAGCCGGCAGGCCAGAGGGGGGTGCCTCGCGCCTCCCTTGCCCGGCTAGCCTCACTGCGCCGGGACCTTGTCCAAAAACCCGGTGACGCTCTTCAGGCGGCCGTTCTCGATGACGCCGATGTCGGTGCCTTCGATGACCGACTCGGTGCCTTCCGGCCCGAGATTCCACGAAAAGCGGATGCGGTCTGCGAAACCGTCGGGCTCGCCCTTCAGCGAAAAGCGGAAGCCGGCGAAGCGTTGCTGGACGCCGTCGATCAAGGCCGCAATGCCGTCATGGCCGTCGCCCTGCATGACCGGGTCGCGATAGCTGACATCCTCGGTGAAGGCAGCTTCGAGCAGCGCCTTGCGGCAGGCCGCATCGCTCTCGTTCCATGCGGCGATGTAGTTGCGGGCGATCATGTTGAGGTCGGTCATTGTCATGCTCCTTCGTTGGATCGTTTCGACATGACCTTTTTGGCGCCCCACAGAAGCGAAACCAATTACGCCTGAGGTAATCGGGCGGATGCACCCGGAGAGGAAGGAAACCATGAGCAGCGGATTTTTCGGCGACATCAAGAAGATCAAATATGAGGGACCGGATTCGACCAATCCGCTGGCCTATCGCTTCTACAACCCGGACGAGGTGGTGGCCGGCAAGCGGCTGGAAGACCATCTGCGCTTCGCCGTCGCCTATTGGCATTCCTTCGCCTGGCCGGGCGGCGACCCGTTCGGCGGCCAGACCTTCGACCGGCCCTGGTTCGCCAGGCCGGGCGGCATCGACACGATGGAGCTGGCCAGGCTCAAGGCCGACGTCGCCTTCGAGATGTTCTCGCTGCTCGGCGCGCCCTATTTCTGCTTCCACGACGCCGATGTGCGCCCGGAAGGCAAGGATTTCTCCGAGAGCGCGGCGCGCCTCGACGAGATCACCGACTATTTCGCCGACAAGATGAAGAAGACCGGCGTCAAGCTGCTCTGGGGCACGGCGAACCTGTTCTCGCACCGCCGCTTCATGTCGGGCGCGGCCACCAACCCCGATCCGGATGTGTTCGCCTATGCGGCGGCGACGGTGAAGAAATGCATTGACGTGACGAAGAAGCTGAAGGGCGAGAACTACGTGCTGTGGGGCGGACGCGAGGGCTATGAGACCTTGCTCAACACCGACCTTGCCCGTGAGCAGGAGCAGGCCGGCCGCTTCCTCAACCTCGTCGTCGATTACAAGCACAAGATCGGCTTCAAGGGCACGATCCTGATCGAGCCGAAGCCGCAAGAGCCGACCAAGCACCAGTACGACTACGACGTCGCCACGGTGTACGGCTTCCTCAAGCGTTTCGGGCTGGAGAAGGAGGTCAAGCTCAACATCGAGCAGGGCCATGCGATCCTGGCCGGCCATTCCTTCGAGCACGAGCTTGCGCTGGCCAATGCGCTGGGCGTCTTCGGTTCGATCGACATGAACCGCAACGACTATCAGTCGGGCTGGGACACCGACCAGTTCCCCAACAATGTGCCGGAAATGGCCCTGGCCTATTACCAGGTGCTGCAGGGCGGCGGCTTCAAGACCGGCGGCACCAATTTCGACGCCAAGCTCCGGCGCCAGTCGCTCGATCCGGACGACCTCCTGATCGGCCATATCGGCGGCATGGATGCCTGCGCGCGCGGCCTGAAAGCGGCGGCGAAGATGATCGAGGACAAGGCGCTGTCCGGCCCGCTCGCCGAGCGCTATGCCGGCTGGAACACCGCCGAAGGCAAGGCCATGCTTTCCGGCAAGCGCACGCTGGAAGAGATCGCAGAACGCGTGGTGAAGAAGAAGATCGAGCCGCAGCCGCGCTCCGGCCGGCAGGAGCTGCTGGAAAATATCGTCAACAGGTATGTCTAAAGAACGGCAGCCTGCCTCGCTTCCCAGCTGTCGGGACGCTGGGCAGGCCTGAAAACTGCATTCGCGAGGGCGGAATCACGCGACAAAACTTTGCCCCGCGCTGCCCCTCAATCACCTCGTTCTTGCCTTCAAACAGCCGTCACGGAACTCGTATAAACGTGGCTCCCGTGGCGGGTGAAGAAGAAGGAGGCGAACCGATATGCAGCACGAAAGCGAAATCGACGCCCTGCTCTCGTCCGGCGAAACCGGATCGATCATCGACCGGCTGATGGCACTGCCGCGGCCGACCGACGACGCGAAGACCGAATGGGATCGCGCCGTCAGCAACCGCTTTGAAATCCGTCTGGCGAGACAGATGCGCTCACAGATCGACGGCGCCGGCGAGCGCAAGAGCGCCGCCTGAGCGGCAGACCGCCGCTCAACTGGAAAGCCCTACCCCCGGCGAAGCCTGACCGGCGCCTCGCCGAAAGCTCTTGAAAATGCCCTGGAGAATGCCGCGGCGGACGAGAAGCCGGTCCGCCCGGCGATGTCCGCCATGGCAATGCGCGTGTCGACCACCAGGCGGCGGGCGGCGCTGAGGCGCAGCCTCAGATAATAGGCGCCGGGCGTCTCGCCGATCGATTTGCGAAAAATGCTTTCCAGCGTCCGTGCCGTCACGCCGGCGCGTTTGGCCACGGCGTCGATGGTGAGCGGCTGGTCGACATGCGCTTCCATCAGCCGGATCGCCTGGGCGAGCCTCGGGTCATAGCCGTCGAGCCGGCCGAGCGAGACCAGCGGCTGCGCGTCGGTCGCGGCGCGCGCCTGGTCGTAGATGAAGACGCTCGCCACATCGAGCGCCGCGGCCATGCCGAGCCTTGTGCGGACCAGATGCAGCATCAGGTCGAAGGTCGGCGAAGCGCCGCCGGAGGTGAACACCGGTCCGTCGATGACGTAGCGGTCCGGCCGCACGTCGACGCCGGGAAAGGCGGCTGAGAAATCCTCCATGTCCTCCCAATGCGTGGTGGCGCTGCGGCCCTCGAGCAGGCCGGCCCGCGCCACCAGCCATGTGCCGGCCTCGACGCCGCCACAGGCGCGCGCGGCGCGCGCCGCGCGCCGCAGGCCGGCAAGCAGGGCCGAGGTGGCATAATTCTGCGTGCCGAAGCCGGCGACGACGACCAGCATGTCGGTCGGCTCGGCGGCGTCGAAGCGGCCACTGACGGCCACCGGGAGGCCGCAAGTGGTGACCGGCGCCTCGCCGGTGACCGAGACCAGCTTGAAATCGAATAGCGTCTCGCCTGAAATGCGGTTTGCGGCGCGCAGCGGATCGACGGCCGAAGCGACGCACATGATCGACGAGCCCGAGAACACAACGAACGTCACCTTGAGCGTCTCGCGCTCGGGCCGAAAGATGGACGGTTTTTCGCTTTTGATCATGAGAGCTTCGTAAAACGCAAAACAGTTTCCGGCAAGTCGGTCATTCTGTATCCATCCCGTGCACAGCCCAAAAGGCTTCCGCTTTTGGCGGCACGCATGGCCGATCGACCCTGGGAGGATCAAGATGCCGCTTGCGATGAACCGTGAGGTCTTCATTACCTGTGCCGTGACCGGCTCCGGCGGCACGCAGGACCGCTCGCCGCATGTGCCGCGCTCGCCCAAGCAGATCGCCGATTCGGCGATCGACGCGGCCAAGGCAGGTGCGGCGATCGTCCACTGCCATGTGCGCGACCCCGAGACCGGCAAGCCGCGCCGCGACGTCCACCTCTACCGCGAAGTGACCGAGCGCATCCGCGAAGCCAATGTCGACGTGGTGCTGAACCTCACCGCCGGCATGGGCGGCGACATGGTGTTCGGCTCGCCCGAGGCGCCGTTGCCGCTCAACGAAAAAGGCACGGACATGGGCGGCGCCACCAACCGCATGGAGCATGTGCGCCAGTGCCTGCCGGAGATCTGCACGCTGGATTGCGGCACGATGAACTTCGCCGAGGCCGACTATGTCATGACCAACACGCCCGGCATGCTGCGCGCCATGGGCGGCATGATGACGGCGCTGGGCGTCAAGCCCGAGATCGAGGCCTTTGATACCGGACACCTGTGGTTCGCCAAGCAGCTGGTCGAGGAAAAGGTCCTCAACCCGGATGCGCTGGTGCAGCTCTGCATGGGCGTGCCATGGGGCGCGCCGGACGACCTCAACACCTTCATGGCGATGGTCAACAATGTGCCCTCGACCTGGAACTGGTCGGCGTTCTCGATCGGCCGCAACCAGATGGCCTATGCGGCTGCGGCCGTGCTTGCCGGCGGCAATGTCCGCGTCGGGTTGGAAGACAATCTCTGGCTCGACAAGGGCGTTCTGGCCACCAACGCGCAGCTGGTCGAGCGCGCGGCGAGCATCGTCACCAATCTCGGCGCGCGGATCCTCGGGCCGGAGGAGGTGCGCAAGAAGCTCAATCTCACCAAGCGGGCGCCCCTAGCTGCCGCAGCTTGAGGCGGGAATTTGCGATGACTGATACCGTCAAATTCACCGCGATGAAGGACGGCGACAAGGAAGATTACGAATTCCTGAACGCCCATGAGATCGACTATGCCGCCAAGACGGGCGACCGGCTGCTCGATGCGCTGGTGCAGCTCGACGAGGGACTTTCGGGCTACAAGATCACCCGGCTCGGCCATTCGCTGCAGGCGGCGACGCGCGCCTGGAAGGATGGCGCCGACACCGACTGGATCGTCTCGGCGCTGCTGCACGACATCGGCGACATCTACGCGCCCTACAACCACGACGAATATGCGGCTGCGATCCTGAAGCCGTTCGTGCGCGAGCAATGCACCTGGGTTGTGGAAAAGCACGGCGATTTCCAGCGCCTCTATTACGCGCATCACCTGGGCGGCAACCGGCACGCCCGCGACCGCTTCGCCGGCCACCTTTATTTCGACGACTGCGACCAATTCTGCGAGCGCTGGGACCAGTCGAGCTTCGACCCCGACTATGAGACGCTGCCGATCGAGTTCTTCCGGCCCTTCGTGCTCGAAGTGTTCGCTCGCAAGGCCTACGACCCGACAGTGATCCGCGCCGGCGTGCGCGTCGCTCTCACCAACCCCGATACAGCCAAGACGAGAACCGGAGCCTGACCATGAGCATCATCAACAAGGCGGCCGCCATCGGCGGCGGCGTCATCGGCGCCGGCTGGGTGGCGCGGCTGCTCTTGAACGGCATCGACGTGTCGATCTTCGATCCGGATCCGGAAGCGTCACGCAAGGTGGGCGAAGTGATGAAGGGCGCGCGCCGCGCCTATAAGCAGATGCTGCCCGGCGGCCTGCCCAAGGAGGGCAAGCTCACCTTCGCCAAGACCATCGCCGAAGCGGTGGCCGATGCCGATTTCATCCAGGAAAGCGTGCCGGAACGGCTCGACCTCAAGCACAGGGTGCTGGCCGAGATCGACGCGCATGCGCCGGCCAATGCCATCGTCGGCTCGTCGACCTCCGGCATCAAGCCGACCGACATGCAGGTGGCGATGAAGAAGCACCCGGAGCGGCTGGTCGTCGGCCATCCGTTCAACCCGGTCTACCTTCTGCCGCTGGTCGAGATCGTCGGCGGCGAGCAGACTTTCCCCGAGGCGATCGAGGTTGCCAAGGAGCTCTACGCCTCTATCGGCATGAAGCCGGTTGTGGTGCGCAAGGAGATCGAGGCCTTCGTCGGCGACCGCCTGCTCGAAGCCGCGTGGCGCGAGGCGCTGTGGCTGGTCAAGGACGGCATCTGCACCGTCGAGGAACTCGACGACATCATGCGCTATTCCTTCGGCCTGCGCTGGGCGCAGATGGGCATGTTCCAGGTCTACCGCGTCGCCGGCGGCGAGGCGGGCATGCGCCACTTCATGGCGCAGTTCGGGCCGTGCCTGAAATGGCCCTGGACCAAGCTGATGGATGTGCCGGAATTCAACGACGAGCTGGTCGACCTGATCGCCACCCAGTCGGACGAGCAGGCGCACGGGCTGTCGATCCGCGAACTGGAGAAGATCCGCGACGACAATCTGGTCGCGATCATGGACGCGCTGTCGAAGCAGAACAAGGGCAAGGGCTGGGGCGCCGGCGCGCTGCACAAGGACTATACCAGGCAGCTCGCCAAGCTGGCGGCGAAGAAGGCTTCCGCCAAGGTTACGGCCAAGGCCGAAGCGGCCAAGCCGGCGAAGAAGGCCGCGAAGCCGGCAAAGGCGGTGAAGACCGAAAAGCCGACGAAGAAGAGCGGCAAGAAGAAGGGCTGAGGCGATGCAGTTCGGTCTTTCGGAAGAACAGAAGCTCATCGTCGAGACGACGCGTGCCTTCGTCGAGAACGAGCTCTACCCGCATGAGCGCGAGGTGGAGCGCACCGGCGTGCTGCGCCGCGAACTGATCGACGAATTGAAGGCGAAGGCGATCGATGCAGGGCTCTACGCCGCCAACATGCCGGCCGATGTCGGCGGCGCCGGCCTCGATACGGTGAGCTGGCTGCTCTACGAGAAGGAGCTCGGCCGCGCCAATTACGCGCTGCACTGGACCTGCGTGGCGCGCCCCTCCAACATCCTGCTCGCCGGCACGCCGGAGCAGCGCGAGAAATACCTCTTCCCCTGCATACGCGGCGAGAAATGGGACTGCCTGGCGATGACCGAGCCGGGCGCCGGCTCCGACCTGCGCGGCATGAAGGCGACCGCCGTGCAGGACGGCTCGGACTGGGTGCTCAACGGCACCAAGCACTTCATCAGCCACGCCGACATCGCCGATTTCGCCATCGTCTTCATGGCCTCGGGCGAGGAGGATTCGCCGCGCGGCAAGCGCAAGAAGATCACCGCCTTCTTTGTCGACAAGGGCACCAAGGGTTTCACGGTGCGCGACGGCTACCGCAACGTCTCGCATCGCGGCTACACCAACTCGATCCTCGAATTCGACGACTGCCGGCTGCCGGCAGGCCAGGTTCTTGGCGAAGTGCACAAGGGTTTTGATGTCGCCAACTCCTGGCTCGGCGCCACGCGCCTGCAGGTCGGCGCCACCTGTCTCGGCCGTGCCGAGCGCGCGCTTTCGCATGCGATCGAGTATGCCGCGCAGCGCCAGCAGTTCGGCCAGCAGATCGGCAAGTTCCAGGGCGTCTCGTTCAAGCTCGCCGACATGGCGACGGAATTGAAGGCTGCCGACCTGATGGTGTTCGAAGCCGGCTGGAAGTACGATCAGGGCACCGTCACCGACCAGGACATGGCGATGGCCAAGCTCAAGGCCACCGAGATGCTCGCTTTCGTCGCCGACGAAGCCATCCAGATCCATGGCGGCATGGGGCTGATGGACGACCTGCCGCTGGAGCGCATCTGGCGCGACGCGCGCGTCGAGCGCATCTGGGAAGGCACGTCGGAGATTCAGCGACATATTATTTCGCGGGCGCTGCTGCGTCCGTTCGGAGCTTAGAGCATGATGCGCCAAAGCCGGGATACGGCTTTGGCCGGGAACATGCTCAAACGAAAAGATGACCATGCATAAACTCGAACGTCTCCTGCGCCCCAAATCGATCGCCGTGTTCGGCGGGGCGCAGGCCGCCGCCGTCGTGGCGCAATCGATCAAGATGGGTTTTGCCGGCGAGATCTGGCCGGTGCATCCGACCAAGGAGGAGGTCGCCGGCCGCAAAGCCTACCGCTCCGTCGCCGACCTGCCTGGCGCGCCGGATGCGGCCTTTGTCGGCGTCAACCGGCATCTCACCATCGAGGTGATCAAGGCGCTGGCCGAGCGCGGCGCCGGCGGCGCCGTCTGCTTCGCCGCGGGCTTCCTGGAGACCGAGGCCTATGACGAGGATGGCGAGCGGCTGCAGGCCGAGCTCGTCGCCGCCGCCGGCCAGATGCCGATCATCGGGCCGAACTGCTACGGCCTGATCAACTATGCCGACGGCGCGCTGCTGTGGCCCGACCAGCATGGCGGCATTCGGCTAGCCGAGGGCGGCAAGGGCGTCGCCATCATCACGCAGTCGTCCAACATCGCCATCAACATGACGATGCAGAAGCGCGGCCTGCCGATCGCCTTTCTGATGACGGCGGGCAACCAGGCGCAGACCGGCCTTTCGGAAATGGCGCTCGGCCTCATCGAGGACGAGCGCGTCACTTCGCTCGGCCTGCATATCGAGGCCTTCGATTCGGTCGCCGGCTTCGAGAGGCTGGCGGCGCGGGCGCGCGAATTGAAGAAGCCGATCATCGCCATGAAGGTCGGCCGCTCCGAACAGGCAAGGCAGGCGACCGTGTCGCACACCGCATCGTTGGCCGGCTCCGACGCCGCCTCCGGCGCTTTCCTCAAGCGGCTCGGCATCGCGCGCATTGATTCCATTCCCGCCTTCATTGAGGCGCTGAAGCTTTTGCACATCACCGGGCCCTTGCCCGGCTACAAGCTGTCCTCGATGAGCTGCTCCGGCGGCGAGGCTTCGGTGATGGCCGACAGCGCCGAGGGGCGCTGGGTGCATTTCCCGGCCCTGACGGCCAAACATCGCGCCCATGTCAAATCCACGCTCGGCCCGCTGGTGGCGGTCGCCAATCCGCTCGACTACCACACTTTCATCTGGAACAACGAGCCGGCAATGACCGCGACCTTCACCGCGATGGTGTCGGGCGGTTTCGACTTGAACATGCTGGTGCTCGACTTCCCGCGCCCGGACCGCTGCTCCGACGTCGACTGGTGGGCGACGCTGCGCGCCTTCGAAGCGGCGCTGAAGACCAACAAGGCGCAAGGCGCGATCGTCTCCTCGCTGCCGGAGAACCTGCCGGAGGAATACACTGCAGGCCTGATGGCGCGTGGCATGGTGCCGTTGTTTGGCATTTCCGAAGCCATGGACGCCGCCCAGGCTGCCGCTTTCATCGGCTGGGCCTGGCGCGAGCCGCAGGCGCAGCCGGTCGACACCACGGCGGCAGGCGCATCCGAGGCCAAGCGCGTGACGCCGGACGAGGCCGAAGCCAAGGAAAGGCTGATCAAGGCCGGCCTGCCGGTGCCGAAGGGCGAGCGGGCCTCCAACGCGGTGGAGGCTGTGATCTCCTCCATGACGCTGGGCTTCCCGGTTGCTCTCAAGGCGCTCGGCGTCACGCACAAGTCGGAGGTCGGCGCCGTCAGGCTGAACCTCAAGGATGCCGAATCCGTCAGCGCCGCCGCTCACGACCTTCTGCCGCTCGGCACCGGGCTCTATGCCGAGCGCATGGTGCGCGACGGCGTTGCCGAGCTGATCGTCGGCTTCACCCGCGACCCGATGTTCGGCGTGGTGATGACGCTCGGCACCGGCGGCGTGCTGGTGGAGCTGCTGCGCGACAGCGTGACGCTGATGCTGCCGGCGACGCGCGACGACATCGAGGCGGCATTGCGTGGATTGAAGCTCTATCCGCTGCTCGAGGGCTATCGCGGCCGGCCGAAGGCCGACGTCAACGCTGCCATCGACGCCATCGCCGGCATTGCCGACTTCGTGCAGAAGAACGAAGGCGAGATCGAGGAACTCGACATCAACCCGCTGATCGTCTGCGCCGAAGGCAAGGGCGCCTGGATCGCGGACGCCCTCTTGGTGCTTGGAGAAAAGAAGAATGGCTGACGTCATCACCACCCGCCGCGAAGGCGCGATCCTCGAAGTCAGGCTCGACCGGCCGAAGGCCAATGCCATCGACCTCAAGACGTCGCGGCTGATGGGCGAGACCTTCAAGGCGTTCCGCGACGATCCGGAGCTGCGGGTCGCCATCGTCAAGACGGCTGGCGACAAGTTCTTCAGCGCCGGCTGGGATCTGAAGGCGGCCGCCGCCGGCGATGCGGTGGACGGCGACTATGGCGTCGGCGGTTTTGCCGGCCTCCAGGAACTGCGCGACCTCAACAAGCCGGTGATCGCCTGCGTCAATGGCATGGCGGTGGGCGGCGGCTTCGAGCTGGCGCTGTCCTGCGACCTCATCTACGCCTCGGACCATTCCTCCTTCGCGCTGCCCGAGATCCGCGCCGGCACGCTCGCGGATGCCGCGACGATCAAGCTGCCGAAGCGCATCCCCTACCACATCGCCATGGATCTCCTGTTCACCGGCCGCTGGATGGATGTCGCCGAGGCGCATCGCTGGGGCCTGGTCAACGAGGTGCTGCCCAAGGACAAGCTGGAAGAGCGCGTCTGGGAGATCGCAAGGTTGCTCGCCAGCGGCCCGCCGCTGGTCTTCGCCTCGATCAAGGAGACGGCGCGGGTGGCTGAGGCGCTGACCTTCCAGGACGCCATGAACAAGGTGACGAAAAGGCAGCTTCGGACCGTCGATATCCTCTACGGGTCGGAAGACAATATGGAGGGGTTCCGGGCGTTCGCGGAAAAGCGCGACCCGGTGTGGAAGGGCAGGTGAATCTACGGCGATGACGGCGTCATCCATCATGACCGAGTACAAAACCCTCATCGATGCCGAGACCTGGGCCTTCATCGAGAAGACCAACTCCTATTATCCGCCTGATACGATCGACTACACGATCGGTGAGCAGCGCGCGATCTACGACCGGATGTGCCGGGAGTTCTTTGTCGGCTATCCGCAAGGCGTGTCGGCGGAGACGGTTGCCGTTGCCGCACCAACCGACAGCATCTCGATCCGCATCTACCGCAACGCCGTTCCGGACAAAACCGCCATGGTGCTCTATATTCATGGCGGCGGCTTCATCCTTGGCGGATTGGACAGCCATGACGATGTCTGCGCCGAGCTTTGCGCCCGCACCGGCTTCGAGGTGGTCTCGCTCGACTACCGGCTGGCGCCGGAGAATCTGCACCCGGCCGCCTTCGACGACGCCATGGACGCCTTCGAATGGGCCGCCAAGACCTATGACTGCCCGGTCCTGCTCTGCGGCGACAGCGCCGGCGGCAATCTTTGCGCGGCGGTTGCGCATGCGACGCGCGGCCACGCCAAGAAGCCGGCCGGCCAGGTGCTGATCTACCCCGGCCTCGGCGGCGACCACTCGAAGGGATCTTACGTTACGCATGCCGAGGCGCCGATGCTGACCGTGCGCGACCTCGACTTCTACAAGCATGTCCGCACCGGCGGCGTGGACATGACCGGCGACATCACGCTCTACCCGCTCGCCGATGCGGATTTCGCGAACCTGCCGCCGACCGTGCTGATCACCGCTCAATGCGATCCGCTGTCCTCCGACGGCGAAGCCTATCGCGACCGCGTCATCGCGGCCGGCGGACGCGCCTTCTGGTTCGAGGAGCCCGGCCTTGTGCACGGATACCTCAGGGCCCGGCACATGGTTGGCCGTGCGCGAACCAGCTTCACCCGCATCGTCGAGGCGCTTTCGGTGCTCGGGCGCGGCGACTGGATCTGGTGACATCCCAGGGCGCTTTCCGCTCCGCTATCCTGACATGAACCTTTCCCCGCCGGCCGGCGACTGACGGCCAGGCGCCGCGATGGTGCGGCCCGGAAAGGAAAGCCGCCATGACAAGAAACCCAGAGACTTCGCGGTCTCCGGGAACAGCGGGAGTCCGGCGCGATCACCGCCTTCGGGATGGGGTCGACGCGCTAGGCTTCCGGCTGATTCCGTTGACCCTGCCCGGCAGCCGGCGTATCGTCGCAAAGAGGAAAACAGACAATTTGATCGGGGAAGAACGTGCCGCAACGCCGCGCCTTGCCCTGGTTGGCGCGGCAAGAACGGACGTTTCTCCCAGCGGCTTCGGGGGGAGTTCAATGTCTGGCGTTCGCGGCTCGTTCCTGCGTTCCCGTGGCGGCCGTTTGCGCCGCGCAATCACGACAGGCAGCGGAATTCTCGCTTTGGCGCTGTCCGCCGGCCTGTGGATCGGCGGCGTGGCGAAGGCGCAGGAGATCATCTATCCCGGATCGATGGCGGTCACCGGCTTCCCGGGCACCATCATTCCTGATTTCGATCAGGGTCTGCCGCCCGGCGTCGACCCGGTCGACGAGACCTTCATCGACACGTCGCGCGCATCCTTGCGCATTTTCGACGTTTCGCCTCTCGGCGGACCGGCCTCCGGCCAGCTTGTCTTCACGCCGCCGCCCTTCGAGGTGACGGCCGGCCAGATCGGCGAGGTGTTCGGCCTCGCCTATGACGATGGCGTGCGCGACGGCGTGCCGTCGGGCGTTCCCAACCTCTATGCGGCCGCGACCTCGCTGCACGGCGTCGAGATCGTCACCCCGGACGCGGACAGTGATGGAAGGCCGGAACGGCAGCGCCGCGGCGCCGCCGGCGCGGTCTTCATGGACGGCCAGTTCGGCACCGAGAATGGCGGCGGCCCGGGCACGATCTGGAAGATCGACGGCATCACGGGTGCTGTCTCCAAATTCGCCGATATCGACACCAACAGCGGCCCCGGCATCGGCAACCTCACCTTCGATCCGACCCATCGCGAGTTCTTCGCTTCGGATCTCGACACGGGGCTTATTCACCGCATCGATATCGAGGGCAATCCGATCGACAGCTTCGACCATGGCGTCGCCGGTCGCCCGGCGCATGGGCTTGCCCCGGTCGCCGATGACGGCGCCCTGATGGACATCCAGACTGCCGCTTTCGACGCGGAAGACCCCGAAACCTGGGGCTACACGCAGGATGCGCGCCGGGTCTGGGCCGTCTCCTATCATGGCGGCCGGCTCTACTATTCCGTCGGCGAGAAGGCCGAGATCTGGTCGGTCGGCATTGCGAGCGACGGAAGCTTCGCCGGCGATCCGCGCTGGGAGCTGACGGTCAAGGCGGACCAGGATTATGCCGTCACCGACATCGCCTTCGACAACAAGGGCTTCATGTATCTCGCCCAGCGCGGCCCTGTCGAAAACCGCTATGATTACAGCCGTTTCGCCTCCTCCGGCAAAGGTGAGCTGATCCGCTACTGGCGCGAGGACCCGGATGATCCGGCAACGGAATCGGTCTGGGTCGCGGTTCCAGAGGAATATGCAGTCGGCTTCCCAGAGGGTAACCGCCAGTCGGCCGGCGGCGTCGATTTGCAGTACCGTTACGACGCCGAAGGCAATCTCGACACGTCCGTCTGCGCCGACACCGTCGTCAACACCGGCGACAAGTTGCGCGACAATCCCGAACTTGCCGAGCGGCTCGCCGCCGGCGGACCGCTTGCCGTGCATGGCGTGCAGCTGACGCCGAGCGCGCTGGTCAAGCCGGCCAATGTGCCGCCCTTCGGCTCGTGGTTCGTCGACTTCGACGGCTATTTCGAGGACCCGGACGTGCAAGGCCATGTAGGCGACGTCAGGGTCTGGCGCCCTTGCGAGGGCCGCGCCGGCTATTACGAGGAAATCCCCGGCGGCTATCTGCCTCCGTTCTACCCGCCCGACTTCCCGCCGCCCGGCAATCTGCCGCCCTGCGTCGATGTCGAGGACGTGCATTATTACTGCACGCCGCGCGGGCTGCGGGCCGAACTCACTCTCCATGATCATGCCGGCTTCGGCGGCGATTCGATCAACGCGCAGTCCAGGACGCCCGGCGTCGGGGTGACAACCCCCATGTCGCATGTCCCGGGCAAGCCCTATACGGTCGACATCACCGGCCATGACCCTGGCGACACCGTCAATGTCGGGCTCTGCTTCTATCGCAAGTCCGACCAGGACAAGGGTGGCTACTATCCTTGCTGCAAGATGACGCTGCCGCTCAGAACGCCAGCCGTCGACTGCGAAGCGCCTAGGAGGGAAAGATGAGCGATCTCGCCCTTTCCCGCCTCGCTCCGCGCGAAACGAAAACCGTCATGGAGACGATCATGAAACCCCTGTCATATGCCAGGCGCGGCGCGCGCTGGCTGATGGCGGCCGGTATCGCGGTCGCCATGATGCCGGCTCTGCCGGCGCTCGCCCAGGATCAGACACCGACCGCGACCAACCAGGCCGCTAGTCCAGCCTCACGCGGCATCAACGCGGAACTCGCGCGGATCGTGCCGTACTTCACCAAGAAAGGCGGCCAGAGAAGCTGCGATACGGTCGAATATGTCCTGAGCTTCGGCATCCATGGCGACCCGCAGGACTTCGACCGGCCAAGCGTGGCTGCCTTGCTCAAGGCGACAAGGCTCGATTTCAGGGACCAGCTGCCGCACGGCCTGCAGATCGTCAGCGTCGATGTGGCCGGCGACGGCACCAGCGCCTCCGGCGGACCACTGCCAGTCGCCTCAATCAGCACGTCGGCCGGCGCGAACGACACGGCGAGCGTTTCCAACTTCCGCATCAGCGCTGCCAACCTCGATGGCGAGGGTGCTGCGAACGAGCGCGTCATCACCTTCCGGATCACCGCCAAGATAGACCATGCGACCTTTCCCGTGCCGGCGACGGTCGACAACCAGGGAGAGATCAAGGTTTCGCTGCGGGGCGGGCCGGCAACGACCATCCCCTCGCAGGATCCGGACAAACCCGACGACGGCGATTTCCTCACCGGGGTGAAAACCTCGATCAGGATCGACCCGACCAAATGCAACCCGCCGCCTCCGCCTCCCGGCAAGGAATGCTTCAAGGTCGAACGCGGCACGGTCGATTGCGTGCCCGGCGGCGGCGCCTTCATCTACCACATGCCGGTCGGACCCGAGATGGGCGGCAAATGGGTGCAGGTGGCGACGACCACTCCCGGCATCAGCATCGTTCCCGACACGCAGAAGGTTCCGGTCGGCGGCGGCGTGCTGAACTGGAAGATCATCGGCGCCTCCCCGGGCGAGACCATCCACCTCATCGTCACCGGCATCGAGACCTATGCCGGCCCGAAGGAGGGTTGGGGGCTCTGCTGCACGCAGGTCATCGACATCGTCATCCCGCGTGACCTGAGATGCCCGCCGAAGGACAAGGAGCCCGACCTCAAGGTCGAGAAGCTTGCCGACGTGCCGCGCTGCACAATGGCCGGCGGCTGCGACTTCACCATCACCGTCACCAATGTCGGCGACGCGCCCTATAACGGCAAGATCGTGCTCGACGAGGTGACGTTGCCGGCAGGCTCGGTGCTGACCTCGGGGCCGAATGCGCCCTGGGTCTGCGTGCCCGGCACGACGCCGATGACCTGCACCCATCCGGCAACGACGCTCAACCCCGGCGCTTCGGTCAATCTCAAGCTCGGCTTCAAGCCGGCGGGCGGCTGGCAGGGCGGCGCGCTGCGCAACTGCGCCGCCTATGACTACCAGGCCAGCGGCAAGCCGCTGTTCGGCAGCCAACAGAACGACCGCGGCTGCGCTTCGATCCCGATCTGCCGCCGTGGTGATCGCGATCCGCAGTGCAATCCGCCGGTCGAGAAGAAGGTCGACCTGATCCTGAAGAAGCGCGCCCGCACCCCGGTCTGCACGCCGGACGGCGTCTGCACTTTCGTGATCGACATCATCAACAACGGCACCGGCACCTATAACGGGCCGCTGACGGTGATCGACACCTATCCCGGCGGCGCGCCGACCTCGTCGACCTTCGGGCCGAGCCCGCCATGGACATGCGGACCGAACGGGCCCGGACAGTTCCGCTGCGACAATGCCGGCATCTCGCTGCCTCCGGGTGCCTCGACGCCGATCGTCGTCAAGGCGCTAATGCCGGCAAGCTACCGGCCGGACACGGTCGAGAACTGCGCCGAGGTGAAAGGCATCCCCGGCGAGGTCCACCTCGCCGACAACAAGGCCTGCGCGACCGAGCGCATCCGCCATCCGAATGGCGGCCAGCCTGGCCTGCGCATCACCAAGACCTGCGGCGGTTCGCTGGCCGGTGCCGCGGCTGTTTCCTGCCGCATCACCGTCAGCAATGCCGGCACCGCGGCGCCCACAGGTCCGGTGCGGGTGAACGACGCCGCCACGCTGGTGTCGGGCGGAGCGCCTGTCCAGATTCAAACCGTCACCCCTGACGGTGCGGAATGGACCTGCGGCCCGGTGCCTGCAAACACGCTGTCGTGTCAGATTCCCGGCGCCGTGATGACGCCCGGAACCAGCCGGCACTTCGACGTGACGGTGAGCGGCAATGGCGCGTTCGAGAACTGCGCGCGCGGCAGTTTTGGGCCGGCGCCGGGCGACGACATCGTCTACCCGATCGGGCAGGCCTGCGCGAACGGGGGCGGCGCCTCCACCATCCGCGTCGAGAAGACCGGCGATGCCGAATGCCAGCCGGGAGAACCATGCTCGTTCGAGATCACCATCACGAACGACGGGCCGAATCCCTTCTCCGGTCCGGTCCGCATCGGCGACGCGATCGGCGTGGAGGGTCTCGGCCGGCTGGAAGGCGTTCAGGTCACCTCGATCGATCCGCCTTTCGGCTGCTCGCCGGAGCCGAAGACGCTGCCGGCGTCCTGCATCGCCAATCTGACGCTGGGCGCCGGCGAAAGCCACAGCCACCAGGTCACCGTGATCCTTCCCGCGGATGGGCGTCTTGCCGCTCTGCAGGGCACGGTCAGCGGACAGAACTGCGTCGGCGTGCTTCCTCCGAACACGCCGGTGCAAGGCGGCGGCGACGTGCTGTCGCGCGACTTGAGCAACGTCCAGGGCGATCGCGGCAAGGCTTATGCGTGCCATCCCTTCACCATCCGGCACGAGGTGAAGAACCAGTGCTTGTATGGACTGGTGATGAACTCGGCCGGCCGTTGCGTCTGCCCGGAGGGCACCACCTTCCGCAATGGCCAGTGTTCGGGCAGCGGGGACACAGGCGGCGGCACCAAGCTCCTGCCACTGCCGCCACCGCCGCGCTGTGTCCTGCTGCAGGGCCAAATCCGGACCGAGGATGGACGCTGCGTCTGCCCGCGCGGCACGGAGCTGGAAAACGGCAAGTGCGTCAAGGGCGGAGAGCCGCAGGAGCCGCAATGCACGCTGCGTCCTGGCCAATACCGCGACGAGAACGGCAATTGCGTGTGCCGCCGCGGCCAGCTGGTGAACGGCGTGTGTCAGGTCGTCCCGCCGAAGTGCACGATCCGTGGCGCGGTGCCAACGTCGAACGGCTGCACCTGTCCGGACGGCACGCATGTCGACCGCGCGGCCAAGGCTTGCGTGCCTGACCGGCAGCCGCCTGCCCAGTGCCGCATTCGCGGTCAGGTCCGCAACGGCGACGGCGATTGCGTCTGCCCGAGCGGTACGGAGGTGCGCGACGGTGCCTGCCGGCCGATCGTATCGAAGCAATGCCCGATCCGCGGCCAGGTGCGTGACGCCAACGGCAATTGCGCCTGCCCGGACGGCCTGGAAGTGCGCGGCAAGGCCTGCCAGCGGCCGAAGCCGAGCCAGGAGCAGTGCACTATTCGCGGCCAGGTCCACAACAAACGGGGCGACTGCATCTGCCCGCGCGAGACCGAGGTTCGCAACGGCGCCTGCCGCAAGCCGCAGGTGGAATGCGCGCCGGGTGCGGAGTTCATCGACGGACAGTGCCAGCCAGTCTTCACCCGGCGGCGCTGCCCGGCCGGCACGACCGGGCGGTTCCCTGACTGCACGCCGATCCGCAGGCAGCCGGGTATCGAGATCAACCCCGGCATCCTGCTCAATCCGAACGTGCTGCAGCAACTGGTGCCGCAGCGCCAGCCGCGGCGGATCATTCAGGACCCGAGCGGCGCGAACATCCAGTAGCATCAAGCCGCAAATTGCCGGCTGAAGAAGAACCCGCCGGAGCGATCCGGCGGGTTTCTTTTCCACATCACAGCAGGCGAGCGATGCGCCCGTCTTAAAACATGCTTCCCCTTGGCCGGTTCATGGTCTAGGCAATCGCCCTGACAGGCGCGCGGCCGCGCGCAGCACTGCCGGGAGAATTTGCGCCATGAGCAAGAAGACCCTGATCGCGCCTTCGGTGCTGGCATCGGATTTTTCGAAGCTGGGCGATGAGGTCGAGGCCGTCGCGGCGGCCGGCGCCGACTGGATTCATCTCGACGTGATGGACGGCCATTTCGTGCCCAACATCACCTTCGGCCCACCGGTGATCAAGGCGATCCGCAACCGCACCAAGGCCTTCTTCGACTGCCATCTGATGATAGCGCCGGCCGATCCTTACCTGGCGGCATTCGCCGAAGCCGGCTGCGACGGCATGACGGTGCACGCCGAGGCCGGGCCGCATCTCGACCGCTCGCTGCAGACCATCAAGAGCCTCGGCAAGAAAGCCGGCGTCTCGCTGAACCCGGCGACGCCGGAGACGGCGATCGAATATGTGCTCGACCGGCTCGACCTGATCCTGATCATGACCGTCAATCCGGGTTTCGGCGGGCAGGCCTTCATCCCGGCGATCGTCGACAAGGTGAGGCGGGTGAAGGCGCTGATCGGCAACCGGCCGATCCATATCGAGATCGACGGCGGCGTCTCGGCCGAGACGGCGCCGCTGGTGACCGCGGCCGGCGCCAATGTGCTGGTGGCTGGCGCCGCCGTGTTCAAGGGCGGCAGCGTCGAAGCCTATAGGGCAAACATCGAAGCAATCAGGAGGGCCGGCGACAAGGCCGCCAGTTAAACCTATGCCCGTCAGACCTCTCGCGAGAGTTGCACAATCGCGCCAGCGGTTGAGCGGCTGTTGAATAGATGAGGCTGTGCAGAAACATCCGCTTTCCTGCGAATTGTACTTTATCCAATAAATAGACAGTTTGCCTCGCCTTTAAGTCCAATATCATCATCTTCCGCTTGAGGCGTCGTTGCCTCGCTGTATGATGTATTTGCGAGAATTGCTTCGCCGCGGGACCTGGCACGCCAGGGGCAAGGAGTTCGATTGACAAGCGGAAACATCGAGCCAAGCGCCACCAAGGGCGCCAAAAGCACGCTTGCCAGCGCGGTTTACCAGCAACTCCGCGATGATCTTTTGCGCGGCGCGCTGGAGGCCGAGAGCAAGCTGCGTGTTGAGTGGGTCGTTTCGCGCTACGGCGCGGGCGCGTCACCGGTGCGCGAGGCCCTCAACCGCCTTGCCGCCGAAGGCTTGCTCGGGCGGCATGACCAGCGCGGCTTCTTCCTCATGCCGGTGAGCGCCGCGGAACTGGAGGAATTGACGCGGACGCGCTGCTGGCTGGAAGAACGGGCGCTGCGCGAATCCATTGCGCACCGAACGGCCGAATGGGAGGAACAGCTGGTGCTGGCCCTCCACCGCCTGGCTCGCGCCGAGCGTCGCCTGCCGGAGAATCCCTCGACCAACGATCCGGAATGGGAGAAGCTGCACCGGGCTTTCCACCGGGCACTGATCTCGGCATGCAGGTCACACTGGCTGATCGGCTTTTGCGACCAGCTTTCCGACCAGGCCTCGCGCTACCGGCTGATCTCGCAAGACGCGCCAGGAATTGGGCGCGACGATCTCGGCGAGCACCGCATCATTGCCGAGCGCACCCTGGACGGCGATGCCGACGGCGCGGTCGAGGCGCTTCTCAATCACTACCGCCTCACCGCCGCGATGTGCATGGAACGCTTCGCCCAAGGCTGTGATCCGAGGGCCGGCGTTGCGAAGGCGCGCCGCAGATAGCGACGGAAAACCGACGCGGTCTTTTTGCTACAGCGGCCAAATCTGCTATTCGCTCAGGCGAGCGCGACGCATGTCCATTCGGCGTCCGCGCCTGAGGAACCCTGCATGACCAACCATCTGTTCGACGCCTTCCGTTCCCGCATGCCGGCTCCCGACCGGCTGCTGATGGAGACGGATGACGGCCGTTCGATCACCTATGGCGACATGTTGGCGAAGTCGGCGCAACTGGCGCATGCCCTGGCGCAGGCCGGCGTCGAGCCGGGCGACCGCGTCGCGGTCCAGGTCGAGAAGAGTCCGGAGGCGGCGCTGCTCTATCTCGCATGTCTGCGCGCCGGCGCGATCTTCCTGCCGCTCAACACCGCCTACACGCTGCCCGAGCTCGACTATTTCTTCCGCGACGCCGAGCCGAGGCTGATTATATGCGATCCGGACCGTCTTGGCGGCGTCGAGCCGCTTGCCGCGTCGACCGGCGCCACGGTGCTCACGCTTGGCCGCGACGGACAAGGGACCTTGACTAGGCAGGCTTCGCGGCAGGCGACGGAATTCAGCGACGTTGCGCGCGGGCCAGACGACCTCGCCGCCATCCTCTACACATCCGGCACCACTGGTCGTTCGAAGGGCGCGATGCTCAGCCACGAGAATCTTGCGTCCAATGCCCGCGTGCTGGTCGAGCAGTGGCGCTTCGTCGCCGACGACGTGCTCATCCACGCGCTGCCGATCTTCCACACGCACGGCCTGTTCGTCGCCACCAACGTCATTCTGATGGCCGGCGCGACAATGTTGTTCGAGCAGAAATTCGACCCGGCGCGCATCCTGTCGCTTATGCCGCGCGCGACGGCCTTGATGGGCGTGCCGACCTTCTATGTGCGGCTGTTGCAGCAGGAGGGGCTGACACGCGAGGCTGCGAAGACGATCCGGGTGTTTATCTCCGGCTCGGCGCCACTGCTCGCCGAGACTCACAAGGCCTGGCGCGAAAGGACCGGTCACGCCATCCTCGAGCGCTACGGCATGACCGAGACCAACATGAACACCTCCAACCCCTATGACGGAGAGCGGCGCGCCGGCACGGTAGGCTTCCCCTTGGCCGGCGTTTCGCTGCGTATCACCGATCCCGAGACCGCCAGGCCGCTGGCACAGGGCGAGATCGGCATGATCGAGGTCAAGGGGCCGAACGTCTTTGCCGGCTATTGGCGCATGCCCGAGAAGACCAAGGCCGAGTTCCGCGACGACGGCTTCTTCATCACCGGCGACCTCGGCCTGATCGACGCCGACGGCTATGTCCACATCGTCGGACGCGGCAAGGACCTGATCATCTCAGGCGGCTACAATGTCTATCCGAAGGAAATCGAGAGCGAGATCGACGCGCTTGACGGCGTGGCAGAAAGCGCGGTGATCGGCGTCGCGCATCCGGATTTCGGCGAGGGCGTCACGGCTGTGGTGGTGCGCAAGCCGGGATCGGCGATCAACGCCGCCGACATTGCCGGCGCCATTGCCGGACGGCTGGCGAAATACAAGCACCCGAAGCAGGTGATCTTCGTCGAAGAACTGCCGCGCAACACGATGGGCAAGGTGCAGAAGAACGCGCTGCGCGAGGCGTATAAGGATATCTATGCCAAAGCGGGCTAATGGATGGCCCGTTGGCCGAACCTCGGCTGGTTTGCCGGGGGAAGATCGCGTGCGTTCGTCATCCTAGGGCGAAGCAAGGAGCGAAGCGACGCAGCGTAGACCCTAGGATCCATGCCGTGACGCTAACGCGCTGCTAACGTTGCAGAATTCTGCACCGTAGCACTTTACGTCACAGGTCACGGAATGGATCCTCGGGTCAGCCCGAGGATGACGACGCGAGAGGGGCCCCGGCCAATCGCGAACGTTTGCATGCGTTTCCTCATTGACGGCGGGATCGAGCAGCCTACGCGCCAAACACCTTCTCGCCACCGATCCAGACGCCCTTCACATCCAGTCCCTCCGACAGCCCAACAATGTCGGCAGCCGTCCCGTTGGCGAAGCGGCCGAGCCTATGCGCCTGGCCGATTGCCTCGGCGGGATAAAGCGAGGCCATGCGCAGGGCCTCGTCGAGATCGAGCCCGATGACGCGATGGACGAAGCGGATGGCGGAGATCATGTCAAGGTCGGCGCCGGCCAGCGTGCCATCGGCGAGCCGCAGACTTCCGTCCTTGCGGTAGATGGTGCGGCCGTTCAGGGTGAACGACGTCATGTCGGTGCCGATCGTTGCCATGGCGTCGGTGACGAGCACGATCTTGCCGGGCCGCTGCTTGCCGCGCAGCGCAAGGATCATCGTCGCCGGATGGACATGGATGCCGTCGGCGATGATGCCGGCGTATAGGCCGCCGGTGTCGATCGCCGCGCCCGCAAGGCCCGGCTCGCGGTTGCCGATCTGGCTCATGGCATTGAACAGATGCGTGACCACCGTGGCGCCGGCGGCGGCGTAGGCGCTGGCCGTCGCGTAATTTGTATCGCTATGGCCGAGGCTCACGATAACGCCGGCCTTGGCCAGCGCGGTGACACGGGCCGGCTCGACCGATTCCGGCGCGATCGTGGTGAGCAGCACCGGCAGGTCCTTGCGCGCCGAGATAAGCGCCGCCTGGTCGGCGTCGGTCATCGCCCGGATCAGCGCCGGATCATGCGCGCCCTTGCGGGCCAGGGAAAGATGCGGCCCCTCCAGATGCAGGCCGAGGAAGCCCGGCACCTCTTCCCGCGCGGCCTCGGCGCCGGCAGCGACCGCAGCCGCGGTGATCGCCGGCGTGTCGGTGATCAGCGTCACCAGCAGCGCCGTGGTGCCGAAAGACGCATGCGCCCGGCAGATGGTCTCGATCGAGGCGACGTCGGGATGGTCGTTGAGCATGACGCCGCCGCCGCCATTGACCTGGATGTCGACGAAGCCGGGCACCAGCAGGCCGCCGCCGGTCTCGACCGCCGGAACGCCGGACGGAATGGCACCGGCGGGCAGGATGGCCTCGACCACGTCGCACTTGACGACAAGGGCGGCGTTGTCATGCCAGTCGGCGCCGTCGAAGATGCGCGCGCCGGTGAGTGCGAAACGGCTGCTCATACGGTTTCCGTCACCTTGCGCAGGTTGCGCGGCGTATCCGGGTCGAGGCCGCGATGGCGCGCGAAGGCCTCGACGAAGCCGTAGAAGGACACGATCAGCGGCAGCGGATCGGTCAGCGGATGGCCGGTGGCCACATGCGGCAGAAGCCTCGCGGCCTTGGCCTTGTCGGAGGTGACGAAGGCGGCGGCGCCCTTGACCGTCAGGCTGTCGGCCGCCTCGGCGACCGAGGGTTCGGACGCATCACGGGCGGCGAGCGCCAGGACCGGAAAACCAGGCCCGACCAGCGCCAGCGGGCCATGCATGACCTCGGCCGCGCTGTAGGCCTCGGCATGCATGGCGCAGGTCTCCTTGAATTTCAGCGCCGCTTCGCTGGCGATCGCGAAGGATGGGCCACGGCCAAGGATGAAGAGCGACTGCGGATCCTCTAGGGCGCCGGCGAGCGCCATCCAGTCGCAGGCGATCGCCTTCTCAAAATGAGCCGGCAGGCCGGCGAGCGCCTTCAGCAACGGCTTGTCATCGGTCGCATGCGCCATGAGCGCCAGGCCGGCGACGGCGGAATTGACGAAGGTCTTGGTGGCCGCGACGGAGCGTTCGGGCCCGGCGAGGATATCGATAGCGTAATCGGAAGCCCGCGCGAGCGGCGAGTCGGCCGTGTTGGTGATGGCGACGGTGAGCGCGCCGCCGGCCCTTGCCGTTTCCGCCATCGCGACGATGTCGGGGCTCTTGCCCGACTGCGACACCGCCAGACAGGCGGAGCCGCGGAGTCTCAACTTGGCGCCGTAGATCGAAGCGATCGACGGCCCGACGGAAGCGACCGCGAGGCCGGCCGTTAGCTCGACGGCGTATTTCATGAAGGTCGCGGCATGATCGGACGAGCCGCGCGCCACGGTGACGACGAATTGCGGGTCACGCTCGCGCAGGCCGCGACCGGCCTCGGCCAAAGCCGAAGCCGAGCCGTCGAGAAGGCGGGCGGCGGCTTCCGGGATCTCGTCGATCTCGCGCCGCATATGGGTGGCGTTGGCGCTCATGGCCGGATCTCCTCTCCCGGCCCGGTCAGCCGGAGTTCAGCGACGAAATCATAGGCGTCGCCCCTGTAGACCGAGCGGGTGAACTCGATCACCTTGCCGCTCGCCAGATAGGAAATGCGCTCGATCTGCAGTCCGGCAACCCCCGGCGGTACTTCCAGGAGGCGCGCGTCGGCATCGCCGAGATTGGTGGCCGAGATGCGCTGCACGGCGCGCACCGGGCGATTGCCGGTCATGCCAAGCGCGGCGTAGAGCGAGGAACCGATCGCTTCGGGATCGGGGAGGACACTGGCAGAGAGCGCCGCGCGCTCGATCGCCAGCGGCGTGTCGTTGGCGATGCGCAGGCGCGCGACGCGCGCCACCAGTTCGGTCGAGGACAGCCCCAGCACCATCATCTCGTCCGGCGACGGCGCATAGAGGCCACGGTCGAGCCAGACCGAGCGCACCGTCATGCCGCGGCGCGCCATGTCCTCGGTGAAGGAGGTGAGCCGCGACAGCGACTGCTCGACGCGCTCCATGCGCGGCGCCACGAAAGTGCCGGAGCCGTGGCGCTGGACGAGGATGCCACCCTTGACCAGATCCTGCACCGCCTTGCGCACGGTGACGCGCGAGATATCAGCCTTGCTGGCGATATCGCGCTCGGAGGGCAGCGCGTCGCCTGGACCGATCAGGCCACGATTGACCGCTTCCTCGATGCTTTTCCGCAGCTGCAGATAAAGCGGCGCGCCGCTTTGCGAGGATTGTTTCAGCATCGCGAAGATCTGGTCGGCGGCGCTCATCGCGGCGCCTCCGAACCGCTGGCGAAGACGCGCACGGCCATCTGCACGGCGCCACCCAGCGCATCGTCGAGCGGCGCTTTGAGCAGCGCCTGATAGCGCGCCGACAAGCGCGGCGCGTAAAGCGGCGCCAAGCCGCCGAGCAGGCAGAGCGGAGCGCCGTCGGCAAGATCGAGCGCGCCGAGCGAGGCCTCGACATCGGCCACCGCCTTGGCGAGGATGAAATTGGCGACGAGATCGCCCTTTTCGGCATGCTCGAAGACTTTTGGCGCGAAGCCGCCGAAATCGCCGGGCTTGGCGTTGGTGGTGAATTCGACCACGTCTTCCGGATTGTTGCGGAAGACGGCAAGCATTGCGTCGGTCAGGGGCGAGCCCGGACGGATGCCGTCATAGGCAAGCAGCGTCTGCTCCAGCAAGTCCCGGCCGATGCGGGCGCCGCTGCCCTGGTCGCCGACCTGGAAACCCCAGCCGCCGATGGCGCGCGATTTTCCGCCCTTGCGGGCCATATAGGCGGTGCCGGTGCCCAGGATGGCCATGGCGCCGTCACCGGAACCGACCGCGCCCTCGAGCGCGATCTCGGCATCGGTTTCGACGCGACTGAGGCTGAACGGCAGGATCGCCTCGAGCTGCTGCCGGTAGGTGCCGACATTGGCGCCAGCGAGGCCGAGAATGGCCGGTGTTTGCGGGATCAGCTCCGGATTCGCGCCAGCGGCAAGGAAAGCCTGCCTGGCCGCTTCGACGATGTTGGCGCGGGCGCCGGTCAGATCGGTGCGGATGTTGGCGGCGCCGCTCTTGGCGCGGCCGACGACGGTGCCGTCAACGGTCGCAAGGGCCGCCCTGCAGCTGGTGCCGCCGCCATCGATGCCAAGCACGAATTTCACGCGATTTCTCCTCGGGGCCGGATAATACCAATAAAATACCAATAGCCAAGAGTTAATTTCGGTTCAAAAAAGATTAAGCCGTATTTTTATTGAAAACTCACGTCAATTCCCCGGTAAGCGCGCTGCGCGTCCTGAAATTCGTTAATGCGTGTGGACAAGTGGTATTTTTTTGGTATTGTTCGATCAGGTCGGAGGAAAATGGATGGCCGAGACGCGCACGGAAGCGCTCCACCAGAATGCCGAGGGGCTGGACGTCCAGGCCCCGGAAGCCATTCTGTCATTCCTGGCCAACGCCCAGATCGAGGCCGCCAAGGCCGTGCAGGGCGCCATTCCGGCGATCGCCGCCTCCGCCGAACTCATCGCGAAGCAGTTGAAGAGTGGCGGGAAACTTGCCTATGCGGCGGCCGGCAGTTCCGGCCTGATGGCGGTGGCCGACGCGCTGGAATTGCCTGGCACCTTCGGCATCGCCCGCGACCGCATCGCCATCCTGATCGCTGGCGGCGACAATGCCTTCCGCACGCTGGCAGGCGGACCGGAGGATGACACCGACGAAGCTTCTGCGGCTGTTGCCGCGGCCGCTATCGGCAAGGGCGACTGCCTGATCGCAATCTCCGCCAGCGGCTCGACCCCCTATGCGGTCCAGGCGCTGCAGGACGCACGCAGCCGCGGCGCGGCGACCATCGCCATCGCCAACAACCGGGGCGCCGCGCTGTTCAAACAGGCCGATGTCGCCATCCTGCTCGAAACGCCGCCCGAGCTGATCGCCGGCTCGACGCGCATGGGCGCGGGCACCGCGCAGAAGATCGCGCTCAACATGCTGTCGACGCTGACCGCCATCCATCTCGGCCATGTCCATGACGGCTACATGGTCAATCTCACCGCCGACAACATCAAGCTGCGCGACCGCGCCGTGCGTATGGTCGCCGCCATCAGCGGCAAGAGCCGCGACGACGCCATCCGCCTGCTCGAGGAGAGCGGCGGCGTGATCAAGACCGCCATTCTGCTCGCCGCGGGCGCGGCAAACGCCGATGCGGCCGAGAAGATACTGGAAGGAACCGGCCAGAAGCTTCGGCCGGCGCTTTCCGAGATCGAGGGGAGCAAGGGGCGCTGAGCCTCTGTTCTCATCAAAACCGAACCTGAAAAAGGTCAACAGGGAGACTGAAGATGAAGACCAAACTACTGACGGCCCTTCTGCTCGGCACAAGCATCCTTGGCACCACCGGGATGGCTCTGGCCGAGGACGTGACCCTCAACATAGAAAGCTGGCGCGGCGACGACCTGACCATCTGGAAGGACAAGCTGATCCCGGCCTTCGAAGCCAAGAACCCCGGCATCAAGGTGGTCTTCGCGCCTTCGGCTCCGACCGAGTATGACGCAGCGCTCGGCGCCAAGCTCGCCGCCGGCTCGGCCGGCGACCTGATCACCTGCCGCCCCTTCGACAAGTCGCTCGAGCTGTTCAAGAAGGGCAACCTTGCCGACATCTCCTCGCTGCCCGGCATGGACAACTTCTCGCCGGTCGCCAAGGCCGCCTGGCAGACCGACGACGGCAAGTCGAGCTTCTGCGTGCCGATGGCTTCGGTCATCCACGGCTTCATCTACAACAAGGACGCCTTCGACAAGCTCGGCCTCAAGGTGCCGACCACCAACGAAGAGTTCTACGCCGTGCTCGACAAGATCAAGGCCGACGGCACCTACATCCCGATGGCGATGGGCACCAAGGATCTCTGGGAAGCAGCGACCATGGGCTACCAGAATATCGGCCCGAACTACTGGAAGGGCGAGGAAGGCCGCGCGGCGCTAATCAAGGGCGAGCAGAAGCTGACCGATCCGCAGTGGGTCGAGCCCTACAAGGAACTGGCCAAGTGGAAGCCCTATCTGGGCGACGGCTTCGAGGCGCAGACCTATCCGGATAGCCAGAACCTGTTCACGCTCGGCCGCGCCGCCATCTACCCGGCCGGCTCGTGGGAGATCGGCCTGTTCAACACGCAGGCGCAGTTCAAGATGGGCGCCTTCCCGCCGCCGGTGCAGAAGGCCGGCGACACCTGCTACATCTCCGACCATACCGATATCGGCATGGGCCTGAACGCGGCATCGAAGCATCCGGAAGAGGCCAAGAAGTTCCTGTCCTGGGTCGCTTCGCCGGACTTCGCCACCATCTATGCCAACGCGCTGCCGGGCTTCTTCAGCCTGAACTCGACGCCGGTGAAGATGGAAGACCCGCTGGCGCAGGAATTCGTCTCCTGGCGCGGAAAGTGCAAGTCGACGATCCGCTCGACCTACCAGATCCTGTCGCGCGGCACGCCGAACCTCGAAAACGAGACCTGGGTTGAATCGGCCAATGTGATCAACGGCACCGACACGCCCGAAGCCGCGGCCAAAAAGCTGCAGGACGGCCTCGACAGCTGGTACAAGCCGGCAAAGTAAGCAGATCGATTGCGATGCCGGCCGGGCGCTTGCCCGGCCGGCATTCAAACAGGTCCAGATAGCGATTGTCGGCACAGCCTCCCGGTCTTACCCTCGATCCCGCGGGGAAGACGGAGCCGATCTGTCTTGCCTGTCTTCCCCGAAGAGGGGACAGTCAGGCCGTGCATCGAGGCATCAGCTAGCATCACCTGAACTGGACCCCAGAGACGGCGGGGAACCGAACTCATGGACACCGAAACCATGGCTGCAGAAACGCGAGCGAAAAGACCGATCCGCTGGCATGTCGGCGTCTTCCTAGCGCCGGCGGTGCTGGTCTACACCGCCTTCATGATCCTGCCGCTGTTCGGCACGCTGCAGCTCTCGCTGTTCCGCAACATCGAACAGTCCCAGGTCTTTGTCGGACTCGGTAATTTCCGCACGCTGTTCGGCGACCCGAACTGGTCGGTGAATTTCTGGAATGCGCTGAGGAACAATGTCTGGTTCTTCATCATCCACATGCTGGTGCAGAACCCGATCGGCATCCTTCTGGCGGCGCTGCTTTCCAGCCCCAGGTTGCGGTTCACCGCCTTCTACCGCACGGCGATCTTCGTGCCGACGATCCTGTCCTTCGTCATCGTCGGTTTCGCCTGGAAGCTGATCCTGTCGCCGATCTGGGGCGTGGCGCCGCATCTGATGGATTTCGTCGGACTGAAGAGCTTCTTCACGCCATGGCTTGGCAAGGAGCAGTATGCGCTGACCGCGCTCAGCCTGGTCTCGGTGTGGCAGTTCGTCGGCATCCCGATGATGCTGATCTATGCGGCGCTGCTGTCGATTCCCGACGAGGTGATCGAGGCGGCCGAATGCGACGGCGTCACCGGCATGGCGCAGTTCTGGAAGATCAAGCTGCCGCTGATCCTGCCCTCGATCGGCATCATCTCGATCCTGACCTTCGTCGGTAATTTCAATGCCTTCGACCTGATCTACACCGCGCAGGGCGCGCTCGCCGGGCCGAACTATTCGACCGACATCCTCGGCACTTTCCTCTACCGCGCCTTCTTCGGCTTCCAGTTGCAGGTCGGCGACCCCAATATGGGCGCGGCCATCGCCACGATCATGTTCCTGATCATCCTCGCCGGCGTCTGCGTCTACCTGTTCCTCGTGCAGACGCGCCTGCGTCGCTACCAGTTCTGAGGCGCGCCATGAGCACAGCCACCCGTTCCCTGCCCCGGACCATCGGCGCGCACGCGATCCTTGTCACCTACACGGTGATCGCGCTGTTCCCGGTGATCCTGGTGGTGATGAATTCGTTCAAGTCGCGCGCGGGCATCTTCGGCGCGCCGCTGACGCCGCCGACGGCCAATACCTTCGATCTGATCGGCTACACCACCGTGTTCGGCCAGGGCGATTTCTTCCACTATTTCCAGAACAGCCTGGTCGTCACCGTCGCGTCGCTGTTCTTTGTGCTTTTGTTCGGGGCGATGGCGGCTTTCGCGCTGTCGGAATACCGCTTCCGCGGCAACACGCTGATGGGGCTTTACCTGGCGCTCGGCATCATGATCCCGATCCGCCTCGGCACCGTCGCCATCCTGCAGCTGATGGTGGCGAGCGGGCTGGTCAACACGCTGACGGCGCTGATCCTGGTCTACACCGCGCAAGGCCTGCCGCTGGCGATCTTCATCCTGTCGGAATTCATGAAGCAGGTGTCCAATGACCTGAAGAACGCGGGACGCATCGACGGGCTTTCGGAATACACAATTTTCTTCCGGCTGGTGCTGCCGCTGGTGCGGCCGGCAATGGCGACGGTCGCCGTCTTCACCATGATCCCGATCTGGAACGATCTGTGGTTCCCGCTGATCCTGGCGCCGTCGGAAGAGACCAAGACGGTGACGCTCGGCGCGCAGCTCTTCCTCGGCCAGTTCGTGACCAATTGGAACGCGATCCTGGCCGCACTCTCGCTGGCGATCCTGCCGGTGCTGATCCTCTATGTCATCTTCTCGCGGCAGCTGATCCGCGGCATCACCTCGGGAGCCGTCAAGTGAGCCACGGTCGGGACATCATTGCTCAAGCTGTTGCCGAGGCAGCGAGCCGTTATGGATTTCGAGGTGTTCGCGCGACGAATTTCTACCGCGAGTGGCCCGAGACAATCTGCTTGGTCAACATTCAGAGATCTGCTTGGGGGCCGCAGTTCTATCTCAATGCCGCGGTCTGGTTTAGGCGGTTCGGACCAGAGCGACGGCCAAAAGAATACAAGTGCCAAATTCGCTGGCGCATCGGCTCGCCTATGGAAGGCGATCAATCGAAGGCGTTTACACAGGCTCTCGACCTTGAACATCCACTGGCTGCCGATTCGAGACATTCGCTGATCGAGGCCGGGGCCGACGGATACGGTTTTGCGCTTTTGTCCCGTTGCGAGACCGAACAAGAAGCTTTGCGCGTCGCGGATGAGGCTGGGCCACTTGTAGCGGTGGCTTTGAAAGCTCGCATGCAAGAAAAGGTAAACTGAAGGATGGCTCAACCTCTACGCGTCGTCGTCGCCGGGCTAGGCAATATGGGCCGCAGCCATGCGCTGGCCTATCACACCAATCCAGGCTTCGAGATCGCGGCGCTGATCAACCGTTCCGACGTGCCGCTGTCCAACGGGCTTGAGCGGTACGGCATCCGCCGCTCCTTCGAGGACGCGCTGCGCGACGAGAAGCCGGATGTGGCCGCGATCGCCACCTATTCCGACAGCCATGCCGACTATGCGGTGCGGGCCTTCGAGGCAGGCTGCCATGTCTTCGTCGAGAAGCCGCTGGCGACGACGGTTGCCGACGCGCAGCGCGTCGTCGATGCTGCCAGGGCCAACGGCAGGAAACTGGTGATCGGCTATATATTGCGCCACCATCCGTCCTGGATCCGGCTGATCGCCGAGGCGCGCAAGCTCGGCGGTCCGTATGTCTTTCGCATGAACCTCAACCAGCAGTCTTCCGGCCACACCTGGGAGACGCACAAGCAGCTGATGCGGACGACCTCGCCGATCGTCGACTGCGGCGTGCATTATCTCGACGTCATGCTGCAGATCACCGACGCGAAGCCCGTCGAGGTGCGCGGCATGGGCGTGCGGCTCAGCGACGAGGTGGCGCCGTCGATGTACAATTACGGCCACCTGCAAGTGCTGTTCGAGGACGGCTCGGTCGGCTGGTATGAAGCCGGCTGGGGGCCGATGATCTCCGAGACAGCCTTCTTCGTGAAGGACGTGATCTCGCCCAAGGGCTGCGTCTCGATCGTCATGAAGGAAGGCGTGAAGTCCAACGACATCGACACCCACACCAAGACCTCGACCATCCGGCTGCATAGTGCGGCGACCGGACCCGACGGCAGCTTCGCCAAGGAAGACCAGTTGCTGTCGATGGAAGGCGAGCCGGGCCACCAGGAGCTCTGCGATCTGGAGCAGGCCTTCCTGCTCAAGGCCATCCGCGAAAATATCGACCTCACCCGCCACATGGACGATGCCGTGAAGTCGCTCGCCGTCTGCCTCGCCGCCGACGAGAGCGTGCGCAGCGGCAACGCCGTCAAACTCTAGAACAGGAACGAAGCCGTGGGCTCGCTGAAGATCGAGAATGTGAAGAAGGCTTTCGGGCCCGTCGAGGTGCTGAAGGGCATCGACCTCGAGGTGACGGACGGCGAGTTCGTCGTCTTCGTCGGCCCGTCCGGCTGCGGAAAGTCGACGCTGCTGCGCGTGATCGCCGGCCTGGAGGACTCGACTTCCGGCCGCGTGCTGATCGACGGCGCCGATGTCTCGGTCACGCCGCCGGCGAAACGCGGCATCGCCATGGTATTCCAGACCTACGCGCTCTATCCGCATCTGACGGTGAAGAACAACATGGCGCTGGGCCTCAAGCAGGCCGGCACGCCGGCCGCCGAGATCGAGCGGCGCATCAAGATCGCCTCCGCCATGCTGTCGCTCGAGCCCTATCTCGAACGCCGGCCGGCGGAACTGTCGGGCGGCCAGCGCCAGCGCGTCGCCATCGGCCGCGCCGTGGTGCGCGAGCCGAAGCTTTTCCTCTTTGACGAGCCGCTGTCGAACCTCGATGCGGCGCTACGCGTCAATACAAGGCTTGAGATCGCGCAGCTGCACCGGCGGCTGAAGGCGACGATGATCTACGTCACGCACGACCAGGTCGAGGCGATGACGCTGGCCGACAAGATCGTCGTGCTCAATGCCGGCCGCATCGAGCAGATCGGCAGCCCGATGGATCTCTACAATTCGCCGGCAAACGAATTCGTCGCCGGCTTCATCGGCTCGCCGAAGATGAATTTCATCGACGGCGCCAAGCTGGGCGAGACGGCGAAGACCGTCGGGGTGCGGCCGGAGCATCTGACCGTCGATGCGAATTCCGGCGCCTGGAAGGGCACGGTGGTGCATGCCGAGCATCTCGGCGCCGACACCAATCTTTATCTCGACTGCGAGAAGGCGGGGCTGATCACCGTGCGCATCTTCGGCGTCTACAATGCCGAGCCGGGTTCAGTGCTCTACGCGACGCCGGATGCGGCGAAGACGTACCGGTTCGGGGCGGATGGGAAGGTGTTGAAATAGCGCCGGCGCTCCCTTCTCCCCTTGTGGGAGAAGGTGGCCGCGAAGCGGCCGGATGAGGGGTGTTGGAAGGATCGCGACGCGGCACAATAGGGTGCTCAAAGCGCGTTATCTTCCCGCGCCTCATTTCTTCCAACACCCCTCATCCGTCTCGGCGCTGCGCGCCGATCCACCTTCTCCCACAAGGGGGGAAGGTGGAGGTCGAGCTTACTCGTCCGCCTTGAACGTCTGCTTCTGCTGGCCGAGCCCTTCGATGCCGAGCTCCACGATGTCGCCGGCCTTCAGGAACACCGGCGGCTTCATGCCGAGCCCGACGCCGGGTGGCGTGCCGGTGGAGATGATGTCTCCCGGGTGCAGCGACATGAACTGGCTGAGATAGGAGACCAGATACTTCACGCCATAGACCATGGTCTTGGTCGAGCCGTTCTGCATGGTCTTGCCGTTGACGGTCAGCCACATCTTCAGGTTCTGCGGATCGGCGACCTCGTCCTTGGTGACCAGCCACGGGCCGGTCGGGCCGAAGGTGTCGCAGGATTTGCCCTTGGTCCACTGGCCCTGGCGCTCGGCCTGGAAGGCGCGCTCCGACACATCATGCGCGACGGCGTAGCCGGCGACATAATCCAGCGCGTCGTCCTCCGAGACATATTTCGCCGTCTTGCCGATGATGACGGCGAGCTCGACTTCCCAGTCGGTCTTTTCCGAACCGCGCGGGATCAGCACGTCGTCATCCGGCCCGACGATCGCCGAGCTTGCCTTCATGAAGATGATCGGCTCCGGCGGCACGGTGGCGCCGGTCTCGGCGGCGTGATCGGAATAGTTGAGGCCGATGCAGATGAACTTGCCCGTTCCGGCGACGCAGGCGCCCAGGCGCGGCTTGCCGGAGACCACCGGCAGCGTCTTGGGATCGAGCTTGGAAAGCATCTCCAGCGAGGCCGGATGAAGCGCCGTGCCGGCGATATCGGCGACATGAGCGGAAAGGTCGCGGATATTCCCATCCGCATCGAGCAGGCCCGGCTTCTCGCTACCAGCTTCGCCATAGCGCAACAATTTCATCTCAACGTTCTCCACCTTGCGGCCAGCGGCCGTTTCACAAATTCCCGTCAAAGCCAGCGGACCCTAGTCGCCGACCATACCGGCGGCAAGCGAGCTTGCTGCTACGCCGGCCAAATCGTCGAGATTTTCAGACGTTTCGATCCGACCGCCTCGCCGACATCCGAGCCTTTCGTCAGATCGACCAGCCGCCGTCGATGTTGTAGGCCTGCCCCGACGTGTAGGTGGCGCCGGCCAGATAAACGGCGAGATCGGCGATCTCCTCGGGCGTGCCCAGCCGACCCATCGGCTGGCGGGCTATGAAGGCCGCGCGCGCTGCTTCATAGTCGCCCTGCGCATGCATGCGATCCTGCAGCGACGGGCTTTCGACCGTGCCCGGGCAGATGGCGTTGCAGCGAATGCCCTTGGAGACATAGTCGGCGGCGACCGCCTTGGTCAGGCCGACCACAGCGGCCTTGGTAAGACCGTAGACGAAGCGGTTCGGCACGCCCTTCTGCGAGCTTGCCAGCGAGGCCATGTTGATGATCGAGCCGTCGCCGCGCTCCAGCATGCCCGGCAGCACCGCGCGGATGGTACGGATCATCGAACGGACATTGAGGTTGAGCGCGAAGTCGAGATCCTCGTCCTTCATCTCCAGGACCGAGCCGCCATGGACGAAGCCGGCGCAGTTGAACAGCACATCGACGCGGCCGATCTCGGCGAAGGCAGAAGCGACGGCCGCGTCGTTCAGCACATCGAGCTTGCGGGTCTTGATGCCGGCAGTCTTGGCTAGTTCGGCAAGAAGAGGCTCGTTGATATCGGTGGCGTGGACGGTCGCGCCTGTCTTGGCGAAGGCCAGCGCGCTCGCCCGACCGATACCTTGCGCCGCCGCGGTGATCACAACCACCTTACCCGCCAGATCCGCCATGTTTTTTCTCCTGCCTGACCGATGCGGTCCGCCTCTGTCGATGGCCGGCCCGGGCGTCATGTGCCAGACAGTCGGCATCGTGCGGTCAGATTTCCGCTTCACAGATAAAGATGTTTTTTCTCGTTAAAGAACACGCGAACAAGCGTCAAGCCCGACGGCGATCACCTTCGCGACAGCGCCCGAATGGCTCCGGCGCACGGCGCGCCTCAGGCGGGAGGCCTCAGTCGCCGTAAGGCACCCAGACGTTCTTGACCTCTATGGCGCGGCGCAGGAAGGGCTCGCCGGCCGCCTCGTTCGACGTCCAATCGAGCGTGCGGCCATTGCCGGTCCAGACGCGTTTGAGATTGCCGATGGAATCGGCCTCCGCCTTGGCGCAGGTGTCAGCATCGGCGAACAGCCAGAGTCCGTCGACATCGTCATGCTTGGCTAGAACGCCGGCAAGCTCGGCGCTGCGGCCGGTGACGATGTTGATGGCGCCGGCCGGCAAGTCGGAATATTCTATCACCTGATAAAGGTCGGTGGCCAAAAGCGGATGCCGCTCCGACGGAACCGCGACCACCGTGTTGCCCATGGCGAGCGCCGGCGCCGCCAGCGAGATGAAGTTGAGCAGCGGCTGGTTGTCCGGCGCGACGATGCCGACGACGCCGACCGGCTCATGCAGCGCAAGCGTCACGACACGGGCCGGCGGCTGATGGACACGGCCCTCGAACTTGTCGGCGAGGCCGGCATAGAGGAACAGCCGCTCGATCGACTGCTCGACCTCCTCGCGCGCAGCCTTGGCCGTAACGCCCGTCAGCTGAACAAGGCGCGCGGCGAACTCGTCGGCGCGGCCGGACAGGTTCTCGGCGAAATAATAGAGAACCTGGCTGCGGTTATAGGCGGTCGCGTCCGGCCAGGCCTTGCAGGCGCGGGCTGCAGCCACGGCATCGCGGATATCCTTGCGGTTGCCGAGACCGACTTCGCCGGCAAGCTTGCCCTTGGCGGTGGCGACGGCCAGAGAATAGTTGCCGTCCGGCCTGACCTGCTTGCCGCCGATGAAAAGTTTTGCCGTGCGGTCGATGGCCGTGCCGTCGGCCTGTTCGACCGGCTGCGCCGAGCCGGCCGCGGCTGGCTTGACGACAGCCCCAACAGGCAGCTTTGCCGCCAAATACTCGAACATGCCCTCGCGACCGCCCTCGCGGCCGAAACCGCTTTCGCGATAGCCGCCGAAGCCGCAGCCGGCGTCGAACATATTGGTGCCGTTGACCCAGACGACGCCGGCTTTCAGCTGCGGCGCGACATGCAGCGCCAGATTGACGTTCTCGCTCCACGCGGAAGCGGCAAGGCCGTAGCGCGTGTTGTTGGCAAGCTCGATCGCTTCCTCGGTGTTGCGGAAGGTCATGGTCGCCAGCACCGGGCCGAACACCTCTTCCTGCGCGAGAATGTTAGCCGGCGACACAGAAGTCGCCAGCGTCGGCAGGTGATAATAGCCGGAGGACGGCAAAGCGGCGTCCGGCTGCCAGCAGACGGCGCCCTGTTTCGCGCCCTCGGCGATCAAGCCCTTGACGCGGTCGAGCTGGGTGCGGTCGACCAGCGGGCCGATATCGGTGTTCTTGTCGAGTGGGTTGCCGACGCGCAGCCGGCTCATCCTGACCTTGACCTTGGCGATGAAGGCCTCGGCGATGCCCTCCTGCACCAAAAGCCGCGAGCCGGCGCAGCAGACCTGACCCTGGTTGAACCAGATGCCGTCGACCAGTCCTTCGACGGCGCTGTCGAGATCGGCATCCTCGAAGACGATGAAGGCCGACTTGCCGCCGAGCTCCAGCGACAGTTTTTTCCCGGACCCGGCCGTCGCCTTGCGGATGATCTTGCCCACTTCCGAAGAGCCGGTGAAGGCGATCTTCTGCACGCCCGGATGATTGACGATGGCTGCGCCCGCCTCAGGCCCGCCCTGGACGATGTTGACGACACCCTTCGGTACGCCGGCCCCTTCGCAGATCTCGGCGAACAGGATGGCGGTGAGCGGCGTGAATTCGGCGGGCTTCAGCACCACGGTGCAGCCGGCGGCCAGCGCCGGCGCAATCTTCCAGGCCAGCATCAGCAGCGGGAAGTTCCAAGGGATGACCTGGCCGACGACGCCGACCGGCTTGTGGTCGGCAAAATCCTTTTCAAGTGTTTGCGCCCAGCCGGCGTGGTGGATGAAATGACGGATCGCCAACGGCACGTCGATGTCGCGGCTTTCGCGGATCGGCTTGCCATTGTCGATCGATTCCAGCACCGCGAACAGGCGCTGGTGGCGCTGCATGGCGCGGCCGATGGCGTAGAGGACTTTCGCGCGGGCGTAGCCCGAGCTGGCGCTCCATTTCGGCAGCGCCTTGGCGGCCGCCGCGACCGCGGCATCGATGTCGGCCGAGCCGGCATCCGATATGTTGGCCAGAAGCTCACCGGAGGACGGCTCGCTGGTCTCGAAAATCTTGCCGCCGGCCGCCGCTTTCCAGGCGCCGTCGATGAACAGGCTCTTTGAGAAATCGCGCCCGGCGAGCCAAGCATCGGCCTCGTTGCGGGCTTCCGGCGCCGGGCCGTATTCCATGGCGTGATAGCGTTCGAGGATATTCACGGGGCGCTCCTTTCGGAGGAGATTTCAGGACAAGTAGGCGCTCTACGGCGCCCCCCTCTGTCCTGCCGGACATCTCCCCCACTTGTGGTGAGATTGGCCGTCATCGGCGATTTCGCCAATCGCCAGCGGTGCAGGACTGAAGCGGACAAAGGCGCAAGCGGATCTCCCCCCTTGTGGGGGAGATGTCCGGCAGGACGGAGGGGGGCGCGAAGGAACTCGGCGTTCAAGGCCTTCACTCGCCTCACGCCATCGCGTGGCGATGGTTGGCCGAGTAATGGCCGGTCAAATGATGCTCGAGCTGGCGTTCGATGTCGGTGAGTAGGCTCGACGCGCCGAAGCGGAACAGGTCCGGCTCCAGCCACGGCCGGCCGAGTTCCTCCTTCATCAGCACCAGCCAGTCGAGCGCGACCTTGGCAGTGGAAATACCGCCGGCCGGCTTGAAGCCGATGAGATAGCCGGTCTCCTCGAAATAGGCGCGGATGGCGCGCACCATGGTGAGGCCAACGGGGAGCGTGGCGTTGACGCTCTCCTTGCCGGTCGAGGTCTTGATGAAATCGGCGCCCGCCATCATCGCCACCATGGAGGCGAGCATGACATTGCGCAAAGTGGCGAGATCGCCGGTGCCGAGGATGACTTTCAGATGCGCATCGCCGCAGGCGGCGCGCATGGCGACGATCTCGTTGAACAGCTCGCGCCATTTGGCGCCGTAGACCAGGCCGCGCGGAATGACGACGTCGATCTCGTCGGCGCCGTCCTTCACCGAAGCCTCGATCTCCTGCAGGCGGGTCGACAGCGGCGCAAGGCCGTGCGGGAAGGCGGTGGAGACCGCGGCGACATGGATGCCGGTGCCGCGCAGCGCGTCGACCGCGGTGGCGACAAAGGGATGATAGACGCAGACCGCCGCCGGACGGATGGTTTCGCCCGAGATGCCGAGACCCTCGACGATGTCGCGGCGCAGCGGATTGATCGCCTTGGCGCAGAGCCGGCGCACGCGCTCGTCCGTGTCATTGGAATTCAGCGTTGTCAGGTCCATGCAGGCGATGGCGCGCAGGAGCCAGGCGGCCTGGTTGTCAGCCTTGATCGAGCGCCGCTTGGTCAGCGTCGCGACGCGGCGCTCCAGCGCCGAGCGGTTGACGCTGCGCACCGATTCCAGGAAGCCGAGATCGAGCTTCATGCCGGGGTTGCGGGCAATGCCATGTTCCAGCGGGAGCGGCGTGTTGGCGGCGGCGCGCGCCGGCAGCGGCATCACCTTGGACGCGCCAGCGCCTGCTTCGCGGATCGTGCTCATCTCCTGCCCTTTCATTCAGCTGCTTACGCCGAAGGATAGCCCGTGAAGCGATGCTTCACGAGTCTTTCAAAGGCTCATAGCGGAAAAAGGCAGCCGAGGCAGTAGATTTTTGACCGTATGGTCAAATTGAAACGGCGGCGCCTCAGCCGACGAAGGCGCGCTCGACGACGAAGCTCGCTGGATTGCTCAAGGAGCCCTCCTGGAAGCCGAGGCTTTCGGCGAGTTCCTTGACGTCCTTCAGCATATGCATCGAGCCGCAGATCATGATGCGGTCGGTCTCGGAATTGAGCTTCTCGATGCCGAGATCCGAATAGAACTTGCCCGAGCCGATCAGCGCGGTGATGCGGCCCATGCGAGCCGATTCCTCGCGCGTCGTCGAATTGTAGAGCGTGACGCGGCCGGCGGTCAGCTCGCCGATCAGAGGATCGCTTTCGAGCGCCGCCACCAGTTCCTGGCCGTAAGTGAGCTCGGCAATGTCGCGGCAGGTGTGGGTGAGGATCACCTGGTCGAACTTCTCATAGGTGTCGGGATCGCGCAGCAGGCTGGCGAAAGGCGCGATGCCGGTGCCGGTCGAGATCATGAACAGGCGCTTGGCGGGCGTCAGTGCGTCGAGCACCAGCGTGCCGGTCGCCTTCTTGCGCATGATGATGGTGTCGCCGACCTGGATCTTCTGCAGCTCGGAAGTGAGCGGGCCGTCCGGCACCTTGATCGAGAAGAATTCCAGCTCGTCGTCCCAGGCGGGGCTGGCGACCGAGTAGGCGCGGAAGATCGGCTTCTCGGCATTGGGCAAGCCGATCATGACGAACTCGCCGGAGCGGAAGCGCAGCGACTGCGGGCGGGTAATGCGGAACGAGAAGAGCCGGTCGGTGTAATGCTTCACCGACACCACCGTCTCGGCGTAGACATTGGCCGGGATCGGGAACTGCAGCGGCCTTGCGCCGGCGGTGTTCAACGCGGATGTCGTGTTCATCAAACCCAACTTTCCGGCCCAGACGCGAGGCCCTGGCGCCAAATTGCTCTCTGCGCCTCCGAACGGTCGGTTCCGACGCGCTTACCGCACACTGCCAACAGTAGGCCCTTGTGTTGGAAAGTTATTAGTATACAAACGATCTTGCGGTCAAGATCGAGGCGTAAAACGCCTTTCCAAACTGGGACATGTCCGTAGTTTTAGCATTTCGGGTTTCGACAATGGATGAGAAATTTTCGGCGTCGGCGGGAAATGTTGTCGCAGGCATCGATGTCGGCGGGACCTTCACCGACCTGCTTTTGATCGACGGCAAGGCAGGCGGCAAGGTGCATATCGCCAAGACGCCGACCACGGTGGAAAACCAGGCCTTCGGCGTGGTCGCCGCGCTTGGCGCCACCGGCTTTCCGATCGACGGCATCGACCTCATCGTGCATGGCACGACGACTACCACCAACGCCGTGCTGGAGCGTCGCCTGGCGCGGACCGGCATGATCACCACGCGCGGCTTTCGCGACGTGATCGAGCTTGGCCGCCGCACCAGGCCGCAGGCCTATGGCATGACCGGCACTTTTGTCCCCGTCATTCCCCGCGACCTTCGGCTCGAAGTGTCGGAGCGGATCGAGGCTTCGGGCGCGGTACGCATTGCGCTCGATGAAGCCGAGATGCGCGATGCGGTGAAGAAGCTGCTCGACGCCGGCTGCGAGTCGCTCGTCATCCACTTCCTGCACTCCTACGCCAACCCGTCGCATGAGCGGCGCGCGGCCGAGATCGCGGCGGAGCTTTGGCCAAACGGGCACATCACCACCGGACATGCGCTGCTGTCGGAAGCGCGCGAGTTCGAACGAGGCGTGACGGCGGCGGTCAACGCCTCGGTGCAGCCGATCCTGGAGCGTTATGTCGAACGGCTGCGCAAGGAGCTGGCGGCAAAGGGCTACGCCCGCGACTTCCTGATCATGAACGGCAATGGCGGCATGATCTCGGCGCGCTTCGTCACGCTGGAATCGGCCAAAACGGTGATGTCCGGCCCGGCTTCCGGCGTCATCGCCGCCGCCTATACGGGCAAGCGCGCCGGCTTCGGCAATCTGGTCACCTACGACATGGGCGGCACCTCGACCGATGTGGCGCTGATCCGCAATGCCGAGCCCGCCGTGTCGAACGAGATCGAGATCGAATATGCGATGCCGATCCATGTACCGATGGTGGCGGTGCATACGGTCGGCGCCGGCGGCGGCTCGATCGCGCGCGTCGATGCGGCCGGGCTGATCCAGATCGGCCCGGAAAGTGCCGGCGCCAATCCCGGCCCGATCTGCTACGGGCGCGGCGGCGAGGAGCCGACCATCACCGACGCCAATCTGGTGCTCGGCCGCCTGGCGCCGAAAAAGCTGCTCGCGGTCGACAATCCGGTCACCGTCGAGCGCGTCACCGGCATTTTCGAGGACAAGATCGGCAAGCGCACCGGCCTTTCCGGCGTTGAAGCAGCCGGCGCCGTGCTCAGGCTCGGCAACATGAAGATGGCCGGCGCGATCCGCATGGTGTCGGTCTCGCGCGGTCACGACCCGCGCGATTTCGCGCTGTTCGCCTTCGGCGGCGCCGGGCCACTGCATGCGACGGCGCTTGCCCGCGAGCTCGGCCTGCCGCGCGTGCTGGTACCCGCGCGCCCGGGCATCACCAATGCGCTCGGCTGCGTCGTCGCGGATTTGCGGCACGACTTCGTCAACACGATCAACCAGCCGGTGAAGCTGCTCGACGAAGCTGCGCTTCGCAAGGTATTGGAACGGCACCGTTACGAAGGCGAGGCGCTGATCGCCAAGGAAGCGGTGAAGCCGGACGCGATCCGCGTGACGCATTCCGCCGACATGCAGTTCGTCGGCCAGACGCATATCATCAACGTGCCGCTGCCCTCCTCTTCGGTTTCACGAGAAACGCTGCAGCACTTGTTCGAGAAGGCTTATTTCGCCCGCTTCAAGGTCGAGTTGCCGGAAATCCGCGCCAACCTCGTCAACCTCAACACGTCGGTCACCGGGGTACGACCGCAAATCGACCTGTCGCGGCTGATCGACCCCGCGGGCCGCGCGGCGACGCTCGAGGAGGCGCGGCGCGAGATCCGCCCGGTCTGGTATCACGGCACCTGGCACGAAACGCCGGTCTATGCCCGCGAAAAGCTGCCGCTCGATGCCGTGATCGATGGGCCGGCTATCCTGGAGCAGATGGACGCCACCACGGTGCTCGAACCCGGCGACCGGGCGCGCTCGGATGCGGACGGCAACATCATTATCGACATCGGCGAGGCCTGAGATGAGCACGCTCGACACGATCACGCTTTCGGTGCTGCAGGCGGCCCTGCAGCAGGTCTGCGACGAGATGGACCTGACCTTCTCGCGCGCGGCTTTCTCGCCGGTCATCGCCGAGGCCAATGACCGCTCGGACGGCATCTATTCGGCGGTCGACGGTTCACTGATCGCGCAAGGCAGCCAGGGCCTGCCGGTGTTCGTCGGCGTGATGCAGTATTCGACCAGGACGGTGATCGAGATGATCGCCGACGGCCGCTGTCTGGCCCCCGAACCCGGCGACATCTACATCGTCAACGACCCCTATCTCGGCGGCACGCATCTGATGGATGTGCGCTTCGTCATGCCGGTCTATCGGGGCGGCAAGATCTTTTGCTGGCTGTCCAACACTGGACATTGGCCGGATATCGGCGGCTCGGTCCCGGGCGGTTTTTCAGCCTCGGCCACCGCGGTCGAGCAGGAAGGGTTGCGGCTGCCGCCGGTGAAACTGTTCAAGAGGGGCGTGCTCGACCCCGAGATCTACGCCATCATCTGCTCGAACATCCGCGTCGCCGACCAGCGGATCGGCGATATCCGAGCGCAGGCCGCGGCGCTGCTGATCGGCCAGGACAGGCTCAACGAAATCCTCGATCGTTACGGTGGCGAAACCGTCGTCGAGGCGATTGCGGAACTGCGGCGCCGGGCCGCCGAGCAGATGCGCGCCTCGATCGCCGTGATCCCCGACGGTATCTATCGCTCGCAGGCCTTCGTCGATTCCGATGGGGTGGTGAACGAGCCGCTGACCATCAATCTCGCCGTCGAGAAGAAAGGCGATACGCTGACTTTCGATTTCGTTGGCTCGTCGAAACCCTGCGCCGGGCCGATGAACAGCGTGCTGGCTACCACCTTGTCGTCGGTCTATCTCGCCATGCGCCACATTTTCCCCGAGGTGCCGATCAGCGCCGGGGCGTTCGAACCGCTGAACGTCAGGCGGCCTGAGGGCACGTTCCTCGATGCAAAATATCCGCGCCCGGTGTCGGGCTGCGCGGCAGAGGTATCGCAGCGCATCGCCGAGGCGGTGTTCGCGGCGATGGTGCAGGCATTGCCGGAGAAGGTGACGGCGGCGCCCGCCGGCTCCAGCGGCAATTTCGCGCTCGGCGGCAACGATCCGGCGCGCGGCCGCGACTATGTGATGTACCAGATCTCCGGCGGCGGGTATGGCGGCAATGCCGGCCATGACGGCTTGAGCAATGGCTGCTCGACCATCGGCATTTCGAAGTCGCCGCCGGTGGAGATCATGGAGCAGGCTTTTCCGGTGCTCTACCGGCATTACGCGCTGCGCGAGGGCTCCGGCGGCGCTGGAAAACATCGCGGCGGCTTCGGGCTCGCCTATGAGGTCGAGATCTTGCGCGGCGAGGCCCGCGCGTCCTTCGTCATGGATCACGGCCGCTTCGGGCCGCAGGGCGCGCTCGGCGGCAAGGACGGCGCGCCGAACAGCGTGACCGTCTTCCGGGGCGGCGAGGCGCATGTGCCGCCGCATCTTTCCAAGGAACAGGACATCGCGCTCAAGGCCGGCGACCGCGTGCGCGTAGGCACGCCGGGCGGCGGCGGTTACGGCGATCCGCGCGAGCGGGACCCGAAGCAGGTCGCCGACGATGTCAGGCTTGGGTACTACACGGCCGAGCAGGCCAGGGAGATGTTCGGGGTGGATTTGTAGAGCGCGCTGCTTGTGTCGCTGGATCAGGCGGTTTGGAGATTGGCCGCAATGCGTATCGCTTCGTCATCCTGTGGCGGAGCAAGGAGCGAAGCGACGCAGCGCAGACCATAGGATCCATGCCATTACAGAGCAGCGCCGCTCACGGTGCGGAATTCTGCACCGCCGCACTCTTCGCGCGAAATCACGGCATGGATCCTTGGGTCTTCGCTCCGCTTCGGGTCGCTACGCCCAGGGATGACGACGTTGGGGGGACTCCGCCAAATCGAGCCCGCTGGAGTTACGCCAGCTTCGCCAGCAGCCGCAAAAACGTCGCGGCCTCCTTCGCCGTCAGCGGCGCCAGCGTTTCCTCGGTGATGGCGCGGGCAAGTGGGATCAGCCGCTCGATCGCCTCGCGGCCTTCCGGCGTCAGATTGACCAGCAGCCGCCTTTTGTCGACCTCGTGCTTGGAGACCTCGACCAGCCCCCGCGCTTTCAGCCGGTCGATGACGCCTTTCACAGTGGCGGCGTCCATGGCGATGAGCGTTCCCAGCTGGTTCTGCGAGGTCTCGCCGATGTCGTAGAGCTTGGCCAAAGCGGCGAATTGCGGCGGCGTCAGGTCGCCGATTTGCGAAGCGAAGATCGAGACATGGCGCTGATGCGCCTTGCGCAGGATGAAGCCGACCTGATCCTGCAGATGGTAGTTGTTCTCGTCGCCGTCTTCAGCCTCGACCAGCCGCAGCAGATTGTCCTCGCCGCTCACCTGAGGCCATCCCATGCCTTGATGTCCTCGGCCGCCAGCCCGCCCATGCGGTTGTGGACGCGCGGGCCGCAGGTCATGGCGAGGCAAAACAGGATCTCGTCGGGGCGCGGGCCGTCGCTGATGCCGACCTCCATGGCATCGAAATGGCTGCGCACATAGGCGGCGTTGATGTGGCCGAGCGGCACGTCGAGCCTCGAGCCGAAAGCGCCGACCTTCTTGGCCGAGGGCACGATCGCCTTGGCGTCGCCGAGCCGCTCGCGCATGGCGTAGCCGCCAGGCACGTGCCACAGAGCGCCGTGCTCAAGCTCTCCTGCCGTGCCGACGATGGCGCCCTTGCCATAGCCGTCGATCTTCTTCACGTCGCCGCCGAGCGCCGCAATCAGCCTGTCGGAGAGCAGAAGGCCCAGCGGCTTCAAGTCCTCCATCGCGCCCTGCAGCTCTTCCACATAACGGCCGGCGAAAGGGTTCTTGACCACTGCGAGAGCCGCCGCGCGAAGGCGCGGCTGTTGGGCGACGGGCCCGCCGTCGTGGAAAATCTCCTCGGTCAGCACCGCGACCTTGCGGATCGGAAACTCAGGCATCGGCAAATTCCTCCTGTGCATGCTTGTTGGGCGCAGCGAGCGCTATCGCGCCGCTGATGCGGGCCTCGCCCGCCAGAAACAGCGCCGAGGCGGCGACCAGGCCGCGCCGGCGAAAATCTTCGGCGACGGCGAGGCCCTTGTCCAGCGCCCGGGCAATGTCACCCGGCGAAAGCGCGCCGACGCTCCGCGTCACCAGTTGCTCTCCGAGATCGCTGTCGGGCGCAAGGTCGCGCGCCGGCACGCGCGCGATGGCAGGGTGACCGGGCAGGTCGACGGCGTTGGCAATCAGCGTCGCCGCCGCATCGGCCTCGGCGCCGGTCGGCGCGAGAACGGTGACGGCATCGGCGATGCCGAACGAAAACGAGCGGCCGCGCCAGCCGCTGGTGGCAACACCGCGCACGCCATCCTCGGCGCGGATGCCGACGCGATCGGCTATGCCATTGCCGGTGCCGGCAATCGCCACCGTCATCGACTGGTCCCTGCCGAGATAGAGGGCGCAATCGCCGCCATTGTTGACGTAAGCGCGGTCGAGCCGGCGGCCGGCGAGCATCGCGGCAAGAATTTCGTCGGCTACCGAACCGGCAACGGCGGCCATCGGCGTGATGAAGCATTCCGCCAGCGGCATGACGGCCGCTTCCATGCGGCGCGCCGTCGGGCCGGCGAAATCGCGCGGCGCCAGGAAGAAGGCTGGCAGGCGCAACTCGGGCAGCTCCTCGACCAACTCGATCAGGACCGTCTGGAAGCGCGTGACCGCCTGCTGGTAGGCGGCGCGACGCTCGTCGTCAGAGCCGAAGGCTTCGATAATGAGATCGATCGGCCCATGGTTGAGATGGAGCCGTCGGCCGTCGGCAAGCCAATGCGCCTGCGGGCCGTTCATCAGCCGGCACCGTTTGCCGCCGCGCGCCGCAGCTGCGCCAGCGGCGGCCAGGGGTTGTTGACCGGCGCCCCGGTGCCACGGCGCGGGTTGAGATACTCACCGCCCTTGGCGAGGATATCCTCGACGCTGCGGATCTCATTCTCATAGCCGCCGAGCCGGACATAGTCATCGCGGCGCATGGTGAACTCGATCGGCGCGACCAGAGCCGGCGTCGGCACATAGCCGAAGGCGCCTTCCGGCACGCGGGTGACGTCGACCATGAGCGTGATGCCGCCGCCCGGCCAGACATAGACCGGCGCGCCGCCCACCGTCACGTAGGTCTTCAGGCCCTGAACAGAGCGGGTGAGGTTGACCGGGTTTTCGGTGACGCCGGCGCGCAGCGAGCCGCCGGCGCCGCCGACGAACAGCACGGTGCACAAAGCCGGCTCGCAATTGTCTTCGATCAGGCCGACCGACTTCTGCAGCCGCTCCGGAAACGGTTTTTGTACCGGCTTCAGCTCGTCGTCGAGTTCGTAATAGGCGAACTGCTCGCCGGTGGTCGACACCATCAGCAGCGACAGGCCGGGGCGCGCGCCCTTCTTGACGTTCCAGTCGCCGAGGATCGACAGCGGGTCGGAAATCGTCGTGCCGCCCCAGCCGAGGCCGGGCTCAGACACCTTGAAATAACGGCCCGGCGTCGAACGGCGGCCGATGATCTTTATGCCGGTGTCTTCCCAGCCCAGCACCTTGCCGGCCTGATGCTCCGAGACGACGCCGGTGATGTGGTCGTCGACCACCACCACCTCGTCGACCAGCCCGCGCCATTGCGTGGCGAACATGCCGATGGTGGCCGAGCCGCAGCCGACGCGCATGCGGTGCTCGACCTTTCCGTCGATGACCGGCGGTTTGCCGGCTTCGACGATCACGGTGGCGCCGCCGTCGATGGTGAGCTCGACCGGCTTGCGGTTGCAGAGGTTAAGCAGCGCGTCGCAAGTGGCGCGGCCTTCCTGCTTGGAGCCGCCGGTCAAATGATGGACGCCGCCGAGCGACAGCATCTGCGAGCCGTATTCGCCTGTGGTGACATGGCCGATCGCCTCGCCTTGCGAGCGCACGATTGCCGTCTCGTCGCCGATATGGCGGTCGGTGTCGATCTTCACCTTGACGCCGCAGTAGGAGAATATCCCTTCGGTGACGACAGTGACGAGATCGACGCCCTCGACCTCCTGGCTGACAATGAAGGGCGCCGGCTTGTAGTCCGGATAGGTGGTTCCGGCGCCGATCGCGGTGACGAAGCGCCTTCCGGTGTTGACCAGCTCGCCGTTCCAGGCCTCGCCCTCGGCAACGAAAGGCACGACCGCGCCGCCGGTCTCGGCGGCATGGTCGAGAATGGTCAGCGGATCCATGCGCACGATGCGGCCGCCGACATTGCCGTAGCGGTCGCAGGCGCCGGTGCGGCCGTCGGCGATGTAGCACATGACCGGGCAGGCATCGCAGCGGATCTTCTCCGCCACCTGCTTCTCGCCGGGGTCATGGGTTTCGAAACGTTCGGCAAGCTCGCTCATCGGCGCGCCTCCTTCTCGCGGATCGCCGCCAGGATGCGGCTCGGCGTCGCCGGCACCTTGGTGACCAGGACGCCCGTTGCATGGCGGATGGCGTTGAGGATCGCCGGCGCGGTGGGGATCAGCACATGCTCGCCCAGGCCCTTGGCGCCGAAGGGTCCTTCGGGGTCGGGAACCTCGACGAGTATGTGCTCCACCGGCGGCACGTCGCCGATCGTCGGGATGAGATAGTCGTGCAGGTTCTCGGTGCGGCCGGGGATGTATTCCTCCATCAGCGCCATGCCGATGCCCTGCGCGATGCCGCCCTCGATCTGGCCCTCGACCAGCACCGGGTTGATTGCCCTGCCGACATCGTGCGCGGCGGTGATCTTGATGAGTTTCACGGTGCCCAGCTTGAGATCGACCTCGAGCTCGGCGATCTGCGCGCCATAACCATAGACCGCGTAAGGTTTGCCTTGTCCCTTGGCATCGAGCGGCAGTGTGGGCGGGTCGTAGGTTTCTTCCGCGACGAACACCAGGCCGTCGGCATCGGCCTTCAACCCCGCCAGATCAATGCGCCGCGCGGCATCGCCTTCGCGAATGGAAAGGTTCGCGCCGTCGAGCGCAATCGTCGCCTGTTCCGAGACGTTGGCGAAGCGCAGGATTTTTTCGCGCAAGGCGCGGCCTGCCTTCTCCGCCGCCTTGCCCGTTACAAAAGTCTGGCGCGAGGCGGATGTCTTGCCGGCGTCGGGCGTGATGGCGGTGTCGGCGCTCTTCAGCTTGAACTTGCCCAGCGGCAGGCCGAGCGCGTCGGCGCAGATCTGGGTGATGACGGTGTTCGAGCCCTGGCCGATATCGACCGCGCCCTGATGCAGCACGACGTCGCCCGAGACCGAGATGCCGACCTTGATGGTCGAGGGATTGGGCAGCGAGGTGTTGCCGCAGCCATACCAGCAGGAGGCGACGCCGACGCCGCGTTTTTTCCCCGTGGCGGCGGCGTTGAAAGCTTCGGCTTCGGCAAGTGCGCGCGCCCAATGCGGCCCGAGCCGCTCCAGGCATTCACCGATGCCGACACCCGACTCCAGGCGCTGGCCGGTCACCGTTTCGGATCCGTTATGAAGGCAGTTTTTCAGGCGGAAGTCGAGCCGATCCATACCGAGCTTGCCGGCGAGCTCGTCATAGAGCGTTTCCTGCATGATGGTGGCCTGCGGCACGCCGAAGCCGCGGAAGGCGCCGGCGATCGGGCCGTTGGTGTGAATGGCGTAGCCGGTGGCGCGATAGTTCGGCGTGGCATAGGGGCCGGAGGCATGCACCGGAACGCGGTTCGCGACGGTCGGCCCCCAGCTGGCATAAGCGCCGGTGTTGAAGTCCCCCTCGAACACCATGCCGGTGATGCGGCCATCGGCATCGGCGCCGATGGTCGCCTTCATTTCGGCGGGATGGCGTTTGGTGGTCGACATCATCGATTCATTGCGGGTGTAGGCAAGCGCCGCCGGCCGCCCGGTCTTCATCGCCACAAGGCCGATGAGCGGCTGCAGCGAGACATCGAGCTTCGAGCCGAAGCCGCCGCCAGTGGCGGTCGGCACGATGCGGACCTTCTCGACGGGAAGCCCGAGCACCTTGGCGGTGTCGTCGCGGTCCATATAAGGCGCCTGCGTGCAGGCGACGACGACCAGCGTGTCCCCATCCATGTAGGCGTAGCCGGCTTCCGGCTCGATATAGGCGTGCTCGACGAAAGAGGTTTCGATGGCGCCGGAGGCCGTGACCGTCGCGCCCGCGAGCGCGCCGTCGGGATCGCCGCGCTCGACATAGCCGGAGGTAAGCAGGTTCGCCGGGCGGTGGCCGTGGATCAGCGCGGCGCCTTCAGCCTTCGCCTCGCGCGGCTGCAGCACGTGCGGCAGCTCGGTCCAGGTGATCGGAAAATCCGTCAGGTCGAGATCGAGGATTGCCTCACGCTCTCCCGCCACCAGCGCCACAGCCTCGCCGCGCAGGCGGACAAAGCCTTCGGCCAGCGCCGGCTGGTCGGCAAAGGGGCCGATGACGCCGAAGCAGTTCCTGCCGGGAATATCCGCGGCGGTGAAAACACCGGCGATGCCGGGATGCGCTTTGACCCAGGCATCGAGATCGCCGAAGCTGAAACGAGCATGATAATGCGGCGAGCGGACCACCAGCACCGACAGCGCATCGGCAGGAAAGGAGTCACCGCCGAATTTCTCGGTGCCATTGACCTTCGGCACGCCGTCGAGCCGGATCGGCGAGGCGCCGACCGCGTGGCCCACGTCCGGGAGGCGAAGGTCTATGCCGTTCATATGCCGCGAGGCTTGCATCACCGCCGCGACGATTTTTCGATAGCCGGTGCAGCGGCAGAGCACGCCGCCCAGCGCCTCCTGCGTCTCGGCTTCGCTGGGGGTGGGATTGCGCTCCAAAAGCGCGGTGGCCGCGACCAGCAGGCCGGGCGTGCAGATGCCGCATTGCGCGGCGCCATGTTCGAGGAAGGAGGCCTGGAGGGCGGAGAGCCTGCCATTGGCAAGGCCCTCGACCGTGGTGACGGAAGCCCCTAGCACCGAGGCCGCAGGCACCAGGCAGGCGCAGACCGGATCGCCGTCGACCAGCACCGTGCAGGCGCCGCAATCGCCGGCATCGCAGCCGACCTTGGTGCCGGTCAGCCGCAACTCGTCGCGCAACACCTGCGACAGGCGCCGCACCGGCGGCACGGATACCCGGACGGCGGCGCCGTTGACCTCGAAAGCAATGTCGGCGCGCTCGATGCCGGATTGGGCCATGCCGGGTCGGACCATGCTCATGCGGCCACCTTGTCTTGGTCGACGCCGATTGCGGCACGCACCGCGCGCGCAACGATCTCGCGCGCCGCTTGCTCCCGATACTCGGCGCTGCCACGCACATCGGCGATCGGCGACAATTCATCGATGGGCGCCGACAGCACCGCGTCGGCAAGCCCCTCATCGATCCGATGCCCGCGCAGGACCGTCTCGACGCCTGCGAGGCGGCGGGCGACCGCCGAGCAGGAACCGACCGCGATCGCCGCTTCGGCGACGACGCCATTCTCGACCACAAGCCGCGCCGCAGTCATGGCGATCGAGATGACGAGATAGCGACGGGCGCCGAGCTTGACGAAGGCCGAGCTGCCGACCGCGGAACGCTTCGGCACGCGGATGGCGGTGACCATCTCGCCCGGCTGCAGCGCCGTGCGGCGATTGCCAAGTATGAACGCGTCGAGCGGCAGATGGCGGATGGCTTTCGCCGAGCGCAATTCAACATCGGCGTCGAGCGCAAGCAGCGCCGGCACGCCGTCGGCGGCGGGCGAGGCGTTGCAGAGATTGCCGGCAATCGAGGCGACGTTTTGGATCTGGACCGAGCCGACCTCGCGCGCGGCCGATTTCAGCGCGTCGAAGGCGGGCGGGAGCGGCAGGCGCACGATGTCGGTCCACGTCGTTCGCGCACCGATTCGCCAGCATTCGTCCGTCTCTTCGACGCCGCGCAGGTCGGCGAGGCCGTTGATGTCGAGGATGTTGTCGCGGAAGGGTTTTGCGCCCTGGGCGGGGTAGAAATCGGTGCCGCCGGCGAGAATGCGCCAGCGATCCTCGCCAAGCAGAGCGAGCGCCTCGTCAACCTTGGTGGGTTTCGCGTAACGGATCACGCTCTGCCTTCCAGAACCTTCCCAGAAAACGAGCCGTCCCCGATTGGCCCGCCCAAAGCGCCTTGCCCTGGGACTTTCCGCCGGTATCCAGACCGGTCAAATTCATTCGTATGCAAATGATATCAGGCCGGTCGGAATTGTCAAAGCCGGAGTTGGCGCGGCAAAGACCTGAACGCGATTGTTATGGTGCCGGAGGTTGACGCCGCCGCCCATCTGGTCAAGGTTCCGTGTCCGGTCGCGTCAGCGGCTTTGGACTGGAGCCTCAGGCCGATACGAAGGGGCCTAAACGAGAGGAAAGCCGCATGGCCGACGAAGCGCTGATCGTCATCGACCTGCAGAACGATTTTTGTCCAGGCGGCGCGCTGGCGGTGGCAGGCGGCGACGAGATCGTGCCTTTGGTCAACGACCTGATCCGGCGGACCGACCACGTGATCCTGACGCAGGACTGGCACCCGGCCGGCCATTCGAGCTTCGCCTCCAGCCATCCGGGCAAACAGCCCTTCGAAACCATAGATATGCCCTATGGGCCGCAGACCTTGTGGCCGGACCATTGCATCCAGGGCAGCCTCGGTTCCGATTTCCATTCCGGGCTTGCCTGGACCAAAGCCGAGCTGGTGCTCCGCAAGGGGTTCCGCACGGCGATCGACTCCTATTCGGCGTTCTTCGAGAACGACCATAAGACACCGACCGGCCTTGGCGGCTATCTCAAGGAACGCGGCATCGACACGATCACGCTGGTCGGGCTCGCCACTGATTTCTGCGTTGCCTTTTCCGCACTCGACGCGGTGAAGCAGGGTTTCAAGACGACGGTCCGGCTCGACGCCTGCCGCGGCATCGACCTCAACGGCTCGGTCGAGGCTATGCTGAAGCGCATGCGCGAAGCCGGCGTGACGCTCGAAGATCACTCGGCGGATTGACGCCACGGTGAGGCAGCGACGGGGCTTCACAACATTTGCAAAAGTGCTGGCGGCAGGCATGGCTGCCGCACTCATTCTCGGCTGTCCGGAATCGGCTTTCGCCGCCGAAATCCACGAATTGCCCGGGGCCGCCATGTCGCTCTGGTGGGGACTGCCCTTTGCCGGCCTGCTCTTGTCGATCGCGACCGGACCGCTGCTCTTTCATCACCTGTGGGAACATCATTACGGCAAGATCGCCGCCGGCTGGGCGGCGCTGGCGGTGGTCCCGCTTGCCGTCGCTTTCGGCATTCCGACGGCAGGCGAGGCCGTGCTGCACACGCTGCTCACCGAATACATGTCCTTCATCATCCTGTTGTTCGCGCTCTACACCATCTCGGGCGGCATCCTGCTTGCCGGCAACATCCATGGCACGCCGCTCACCAATGCCGGGTTGCTGCTCATTGGCGCGCTGCTTGCCTCGGTCATCGGCACGACCGGCGCCTCGATGATCCTGATCCGGCCGATGCTGCGCGCCAACGACAACCGGCCGTTCAATGCCCATGTGGTCATCTTCTTCATCTTCCTGGTCTCCAACATCGGCGGCTCACTGACGCCGCTCGGCGACCCGCCGCTGTTCGTCGGCTTTCTGCGCGGCGTCGATTTCTTCTGGACGACGGTGCACATCCTGCCCGACACGCTCTTCGTCGGCGGCCTGGTGTTGGCTGTCTTTCTCGCGATCGACATCATCCTGCACCGCCGTGAGGCTGGCATGCCCAAGATCAAGGATCCGACACCCGACACAAAGGTGCGCCTGCGCGGGCTGGCCAACCTGCCGCTGCTCGCCGGCGTGATCGGCGCGATCCTGCTTTCGGCGAGCTGGAAGCCGGGCGTCAGCATCCCGGTTCTCGGCGTCGGCTTGGGGCTCCAGAACCTGGTGCGCGACGCCGTCATCCTGGTGCTGGCCTTCCTGTCGCTGAAGGTCTCGTACAAGAGCCACCGCGAGGCCAACGGCTTCACCTGGGGGCCGATCGCCGAGGTGGCGAAATTGTTTGCCGGCATCTTCATCTGCATAGTGCCGGTCATCGCCATCCTGCGGGCCGGCCATGACGGCGCGCTGGCGCCGCTGGTGGCACTTGTCACGTCGTCTGACGGCCAGCCCAACGATCTCGCCTATTTCTGGCTGACCGGCGCGCTGTCTTCCTTCCTTGACAACGCCCCGACCTATCTGGTGTTCTTCGAGCTCGCCGGCGGCGATGCCCAGCACCTGATGACTGAGGCAGCCTCGACGCTGGCCGCGATCTCGGCCGGCGCGGTGTTCATGGGCGCCAACACCTATATCGGCAACGCGCCGAACTTCATGGTCTTCGCCATCGCCAGGCATCGCGGCTTCAAGATGCCGGGCTTCTTCGGCTACATGGCATGGTCCGGCCTTGTGCTGATCCCGACGTTTCTGATTGCCGGGTTTTTGTTTTTCTGAAGCGGCGCGGAGCGTTACTTCCCCTTTGTGGGGAGGTCGGACCGCAGGTCCGGCTTGGAGGTCAGCGCTGCCCCTCCCCGCTGCGCGCAGCGACCCTCCCCACAAAGGGGGAGGTAATCCTCAGCCCACTCCAACATATCTTCGCACCGCCGAGGGATCCGCCCGCAGCGCCTCGACGTCGACCGTCTCGCGGTTGCGGCCGTTCTCGATGAAGCAAACCCGATCGGCGACCGACAGCACGGCGTCAACGCGCTGCTCGACCAGGATGGTGGAGACGCCGAGCTCGCGCAGCTTGGCCACCGTCTCGCGGATCCTGGCGATCATCGACGGCATCAGGCCCTCGGTCGGCTCGTCCAGCAACAGCACCTGCGGCTCGAGGCAGAGCGCGCGGGCCATGGCCAGCATCTGCTGCTCGCCGCCGGAGAGCGTGCCTGAACGCTGCTTCAGCCGCTCGCGTAGCAGCGGGAAGAGATCGAGGACGTTCTCGCGCGTCTGCTTGCCCTTACCGCGCGCCATGAGGCCGATCTCTATGTTTTCCGCCACGCTCATCTCGGCGAACAGGCGCCTGCCCTGCGGCACATAGGCGACGCCTGCCTTCGGCACGTCATGCGCGGCGAGCCCGGTCAGTTCCTTGCCGTCCAGCTTGATCGAGCCGGCGGCCGCCGGCACCAGCCCCATGATGGCCTTCAGCGTCGTCGTCTTGCCGGCGCCGTTGCGGCCGAACAGGCACAGCACCTCGCCCTTGTTCAAGGCCAAGTCGAGGCCGTAGAGCACCTGCACCTCGCCATAGAAGCAGTCGAGGCCGGCAATGGCGAGCAATCCGCCACTGATTCCAACGGAGTCAGCCATGGGTCGCTCCAAGATAGGCGTCCTGGACTTGCGTGTTGGCGCGGATCTCGCCCGGCGTGCCCTCTGCGAGGATCTTGCCCGAATTGAAGACGGTGATGCGGTCGGCGAGTCCCATGACGACCGGCATGTTGTGCTCGATCAGAAGCACCGTCGCGTCCCTGGCGATCCCGCGCACCAGCGTGATGAAATTGTCGATCTCGCTGTCGGCCAGGCCCTGTGTCGGCTCATCGAGGATCAGCAGGCGCGGCTTCAGCGCCAGGCCCATGGCCACTTCCAGCAGACGCTGATGGCCGTAGGAAAGGTGCGCGGCCAGCGTGCCGGCGCGGTCGGCAAGTCCGGTGCGCTCGAGCGCCGCCATGACGCCGGTCCTGACCTGCCCCTTGGTGCGGCCGTCCGTCAGCGTGCGCTGCACCGGCAGCGCGACATTGTCGAAGACCGTGAGGTTGGCGAAGACGCTGGTGATCTGGAACGTGTAGGCGACGCCGAGCCTGACCCGTTGGTAGGCCGGCATGGCGGTGATGTCGACGCCGTCGAAGACAACGGCACCCGACGATGGCCGGATGCGGCCCGAGAGCAGGCTGACGAACGTCGTCTTGCCAGCGCCGTTGGGGCCGATGACAGCGCGGATCTCGCCCGGCATCAGCGCGAAGTCGACGCCGTCGACGGCGCGCAGGCCGCCGAACTGGCGCGAAAGGCCCTTGGTGGTGAGCAGCGGAGTCATGGCAGCCACCCCAGCCAGCGCTCGCGGATGCTGCCCATGATGCCCTTCGGGGCAAACAGGACGAGCAGGATGAGCGCGACGCCGACGATCAGCAGATAGGCCGAGGTGAAGCCGCTGGTGATGTCGGTGACATAATACATGAACAGGGTGCCTATGAACGGCCCGAGCGTGGTCGCGGCGCCGCCGAGCAGCACCCAGAGCAGCGGCAGGATGGAATACTGGATCGACGCGAAATTCGATCCGACATAGCCGAACAGCAGCGCATAGGCGGCGCCCGACGCCGCGCAGATGACGCCGGAGGCGACAACAGCGATGAGCTTGTTGGCCACAGTGTCATAGCCGAGCATCTTCGTGCGCTCTTCGTTTTCTCGGATGGCGACCAGCACGCGGCCGAAGCGGGAGCGGACAAGGGCAAGCGTGGTGAGCAGCACGACCGAGAACAGCGCCAGCGCGCCCATGTAGCGCACCGTCGGGTTGGTCAGGTCGAGCGAGACGCCGCCGATCGCGATCACCCGGGATGCCTGCTGGATGACCAGCCCCTGGTCGCCGCCGGTCCAGCCGGCGAAATAGAGGATCATCAGGTAGAAGACCTGGGCGAACATCATGGTGACGATCATGAACGCCACGCCCGAGGTGCGCAGCGCCAGCAGGCCGATGACCAGGGCGAGCAGCGCGCCGCAAGCGACGCCGGCAAGGAAGGCTTCCGGCACGCCCCAGCCGAGGTGGTAAACGGTCAGGCCCGCGCCATAGAGGCCAGCCGAGAAGAACATGGCGTGGCCGAGGCTGAGCAGGCCGACATAGCCGAAGAGCAGATTGTAGCCCATGGCAAAGACCGCCAGCGCCATGATGCGGGCAAACAGGCCCTGATGGTAATCCGGCAGGACGAAGTTCAGCGCGAACAAAAGCACGATGACGCCGATATGCAGGGCGTAGGTCTTTGCCGGCGAAGCATCCCTCATCGCGGCGCGGTTCCGAACAGGCCCTGCGGCCGGAACACCAGCACCATGGCGACCACCAGGGTGGCGATGATCTTGGCGAGCGTCGGCGAGAAGAACATCGAGATGATGCCGTCGGAGAGGCCGATCAGCACGGCGGCGACCACGGTTCCGCGCAGCGATCCCAGGCCACCGATGATCACGACGATGAAGGACAGAAGCAGCGGGTCCTGCCCCATCAGATAATGCGCCTGGCTGATCGGCACGATCAGCACCGCGGCGATCGCCGCCAGCATGGCGCCTATGGCGAAGACGCCGGCATAGACGCGCTCGACCGGAATGCCGAAGGCCTGCGCCGTCTCGCGGTCATATTGGGTGGCGCGCATGATCAGACCGATCTTCGTGCGCGTCAGCACCAGCCAGGTGATCACGAGCAGGATAGCGGAGGCGGCGACCACCGAGAGCTTGTAGCCGGAATAGCCAAACCAGGGCAGAAGGATGCGGTAGCTGAAGGGCGGCTCAACCGGCCGCGCCTCTGGACCGTAGAAGGTCAGCGCCAGCTGCTGGATGATGTAGAGCATGCCGATGGTGGCGACGATGGTGCTTTCGGGGTTGTAGTTCAGCCGCCGCAGCACCAGCCATTCGGCGAGAAACGCGACCAGCCCGACGAGCGAGGGCGCGATCACGAGTGCTGCGACGAAGCCTACCGCCGGATGGCCGGAAATCGCAGTCGAGACCGCCCAGGCGAGCACCGCGCCCAGCATGAAGAACTCGCCGTGGGCGACATTGACGATGCGCATGACGCCGAACACCAGCGACAGGCCGAGCGCCGTCAGTGCCAGCACGGCCGAGGTGACCAGGCCTTCAAGGGCGGCGAGGAGGAGATGGGGTCCGAAATGCATTACACGCGAACGGATGCGCGAGGCACCCCCCTCTGCCCTGCCGGGCATTTCCCCCGCAAGGGGGGAGATTGGATATCATCGGGGGCTTCGCCAATCGCCAACGTCGGCAGACAGGCGCCGCGTGAACTGCTGATCTCCCCCCTTGCAGGGGAGATGGCCGGCAGGCCAGAGGGAGGTGCCTTGGCGCTCACGTTTGCAGGAGCAGCTAAACTCACAGCGCCTGCGTCGTATAATCCCCTTCCGGCTCGTAAAGGCCGTCCTCGATCTTGGTCTTGTGCACGACCTTGAGCTTGCCGCCTTCGACCTTGGAGATGTTCTGGATGCCGAAGCACTGGTGGATCTTGCCGTTGAAGGTCTTCGGGCCCTGCGGATGTTCCGGTCCCTCGGCGAATTCCTTCAGCGCCTCGGTCGCCTCGACCAGCTTGGCGCGGTCTTCGGGTCCCTTGTAGCCGGCATCTTCCATCGCCTTCTTGACGACGTAGAGCGTTTCCCAGCAGCCGAACATGTGCGATGCGGTGGAGATGTCCTTGGGATCGCCGACCGCGGCGCCATTGTCGTCGATGCCGACGGCGGCGCGGTAGGCCTTCTGCGCGGCGGAATCATCGGGCTGCGCGTAGCGCGGCGAGCCTTCCCAGAAATGGCTGCCATCAAGGAATTCGAGGCCGGGGCTGTTGATGTCGACGGCTTCGAGCGAGTCCATGAAGCCGAAGAGCTGCGGCCTTTGCGAACCGTAGAACTCGCCGAGCTCCTTGACGAAGGTGAGCACCGCAGGGCCGACCATGACGTGGTAGATCACCTCGGTCTCGGCCGGGATCTGCGGGAAGTACTTCGTGAAGGACGATTCCGTTGGCGGGATAGCGATCTGGGCGATGACGTCGGCGCCTTGCGCCTTCAGCGCCGGCGGCAGGTAGTCGCGATGGTCGTAGCCGAAAGCGAAGTCGGGGAAGATCTGCGTCACCTTCTTGCCGGCGTTCGCCGCGATCCACGGCGCCATGGACTGGATCTGGCTCTTCACGTCGGTGATGCCTGGCTGGAAGACATAGCGGTTGAGCTTGGTGGAGGCGACGTGGTGGCCTTCGCTGACCACGAAATAGGGGATCTTGTTCTCACCCGCCGCCGGCGCCGAGCCGATCACGACATGCGAGAACAAAGTGCCGAAGACGATGTCGGTCTTGTGCTGCTTGGCGAATTTGTTGACCACCTCGGCGCCGCGCGCCGGATCGGTGCCGTCATCCTCGATCACCAGCTCGACCTTGCGGCCGCTGATGCCGCCGGCATCGTTGATCGCCTTGACGGCGGCAGCACTCGTCTTCTCGTACCAGCGGCCATAGGCGGCCCCGATGCCGGTGCGGTGCGACTGGAAGCCTATTCTGATCGGCGCCGAGCTCTGCGCCTGGCTATAGCGGACGAAGCCGGGCGCCAGCGCAAGGCCGGCACCGGCGGCGATGCCTTTCAGCGCGGTGCGGCGCGACAGCGTCGTCTTGGAGAGGTCGAAAAATCCGTTCTTGTCAGCCATGTCCGTTCCCCTGTTTTTTCAGTCTTGACCAGCAATAAGGCGGCTAATCCATCCCGTTCCGAAGGATGGAAAAATTGCATGTGTACAAACTAAATCACCAAAGCTTTGGCCTGGCAAGCGAGCTTTACCCGACGGCATCGTTGGCACGCGTTGTTTCATCCGGCGGTCGGCGTGGCAAGCAGCCAAAGGCCGAAGATCGTGTAGGCGATCATCAGCAAGGTGAGTGGCAATTGACTGAGCGCTGCGCGCGATGGCTGCCGATGGAGGCGCCAGGCAAGGCCATGCGCGACGAGCACCGCCAGCACATGGCCGGCGATGATGACGCCGGCCTGCAGATTCCACAGCCACCAAGCCGACTCAGCGCCGGCCACGACGCCTGCTTCGACCATCCTGTTGGCGGTGCCGAACAGGTTCCAGCCAAGCGCGAACGGATCGGAGAGCGCGACCAGCGCATACTGGCCGTCGACCAGAAGCACGGTGAGGTAATGCGCGACGTGATAGGCAAGCGCGATGGGCACGATCGACCAGACCAGCAGGCCGGCCGCTTCGCCGAAAGAATGTTTGTCGCCGGCTTGGCCTTGGCCGAGAAAGACGGCCAGGGCGAACACCGCCGCCAGCAGGACAAAGGTGAGCACCAAGCCAAAACTGCCGATGCCGATAAGCGCGGTGCGGCCGGGATATTCCAGCGGATTGACGCCGAAGAGGCCGAGCCAGAAGAAGGTTTTCGACAGGCCATCGAAGGACACTGACGACAGCGTCAGCAGGAGGAAAGCCGTGCCGCTCAGAGGCAGCGGCTCGGCGGTGAGGAGCTTGGCGCCGGGCCAGCAGAGTTTCAGCCGGCCTTCGACGCGTTCGACCGGCGCGAAGCGGGCGACCATGGAAAAGAAGACCGTGAGAAATTCGCCGCGCTTGCTCCAGGCGTCGTAGCCGAACACAAGCATGGCGATGAAGCTCACCAGCCAGTAGAGGCCGTTGGCAACGGCGAGGCGGGCCGGATCGTCGGGGGCGGGATCGATCAGCTCGAACCAAGCGAAGGCGAAGAACAGCACGAAGGCCGGCCAGTAGCCGAGCCAGTTGGGCAGGCGTGACCGCCTTCCATCGTCCCCGCGAAGGCCGAAGACGCGAGAGGCGACACGCCACGGCCCGTACAATGGGTTGAGCCATGACCAGAGATTGCCGAGCACGCCCTGCAGCAGCGTGAAGCCTGCCCAGAGCAGCGTCCAGATCACCAGCGGCAGCGGGTTGGAGAGCGGGTCGCGGCTGCCGAGAAAGCCGGCGGCGACAAGAAGTAAGAAGCCGGCAAAAGAAATCAAGCTGAAGAGGGTGCGCGGAGCATCGCCGAAGGTGAATAGGGTCAAGCGCCGGCGCCAGAGGCGGTCAAGGGCAGTGGGCGGCAGCAGCGCCAGGACGAGAAAGCTGACGGCGACAGCCAGCGCGCCGCCGGCGATGTAGTAGCCGGTCGGGAGAAGCAGGACGTGGCCGCGATCGGAGGCGTGGGCGAAGGCGGGGGTGGGGAGAGACGAGGCAAATGCAGTTGCTAATGCGAGAACAACGCCAGCGCCGCGATCCTTCACACCCCCCTCTGTCCTGCCGGACATCTCCCCCGCAAGGGGGCAGATCGGATGTCGCCCTGGCTTTCGCCAATTTTCGACTTCGCAGGAAGAGGCGAGGTGCCCGAAGCTGCCAATCTTCCCCCTTGCGGGGGAGATGTCCGGCAGGACAGAGGGGGGTGGGCGGGAATTCAACTTATCCGAATTCCATCCATGGTCAGCTCGGGTGAGTCAGATTCCTCTACACCTTCACCAGATGCTCCACCCTGCCCTTCTCGCCAAAGATGCGCAGATACCGCTTGATCTCCTTCTCATCCCCTGTCGCCTTGGCGGGGTTGTCCGACAGCTTCACCGCCGGCCGCCCATTGGCTTCCGTCACCTTGCAGACCAGCGAGATGGCGTCGAGGCTGTCCGTCTCCGTCGGCGCGCAGCCTTCGAAATCATTGGTGAGGTTAGTGCCCCAGCCAAAGGACATGCGCACCTTGCCGCGGAAGTGCCTGTAGGTCTCCTCGATGGTCTCGACCTCAAGGCCGTCGGAGAAGATCAGCAGCTTCTGCTTGGGATCCTTGCCCCTCTTGCGCCACCAGTCGATGATCTTCTCGCCGCCTTCGATCGGCGGCGCGCTGTCGGGGCGGAAGCCGGTCCAGTCGGCGACCCAGTCCGGCGCATCGCGCAGGAAGGAGTCCGTGCCGAAGGCGTCGGGCAGCACGATCAGGAGATTGCCGCCATAATAGCGCTGCCAGTCCCGCAGCACCTTGTAGGGCGACTGCCGCAACTCCTCCTCGGAATTGGCGAGAGCCCCGAACACCATCGGCAGCTCATGCGCGTTGGTGCCCAAAGCCTCGAGGTCGTTGTCCATGGCCAGAAGCACGTTCGAGGTACCGGTGAAGGCGTCGCCGATGCCTTCCTTCAACGCCTCGACGCACCAGCGCTGCCAGAGGAAAGAGTGACGGCGTCTTGTGCCGAAGTCGGAAATGCGGATGCCGGGCAGCGCCTTCAGCCGCTCCGTCTTGGCCCACATCTTGGCCTTGGCGCGAGCGTAGAGCACATCGAGCGCGAAAGGCCCATAGGAGCGCATCGCCGCGCGGGAGCGCAGCTCGTTGATGATGGCCAAGGCCGGGATTTCCCAGAGCGTCGTGTACATCCAGGGGCCGGGGAAGGAGAGCACGTACTGGCCGTCGCGCCTGGAAAGCTCGTAGGCGGGCAAGCGGAAATCCTCGAGCCACGCGAGGAATTCGGGCTCGAAGATCTGCTTGCGGCCGTAGAAGGTGTTGCCGCCCAGCCAGATCATTTCCTTCTTGGAGAAACGCAAGGTGCGAGCATGGTCGAGCTGCTCGCGCAGTTCACCTTCGTCGATCTCGTCGGCCAGACGCACCGAGGTTGTGCGGTTGATCAAGGTGAAGGTGGCGTCGACCTTGGGATACATGCCCCAGATCATCTGCAGCATCAGAAGCTTGTAGAAATCGGTGTCCAGCAGGCTGCGGACGATCGGGTCCAGCTTCCAGGTGTGGTTGTAGACGCGCCGCGCTATGTCTGTCTTTGCCATGCTTCCTCACCCATGAAGCACGACGCATTCAAACGCGGGCGCCACGCTTCAAGTCCTTGTTCGAGCAACTCCGCTTGGAAGACCGTCGCGCGGTTTTCCTGGAATTGCCTCAGCCAACTGCCTCTTAGCATTGTATTTTCGAACGCGCTCCCCGCTTTGCAAGCTGGTCCGACAAAAAGAACTATCGTCCAGCCAGCGGCGAGGCCGAATGGATTTGATTTTTCAGATGCGCTACCGGACACTCTGGGTGACAAGAGACAGGAGTATCCGGATATGGGTTACGATCGCGGTAAGCTCGAAGCGTTGCGCCGCAAATATGGCGAGAGCCATGGCGGCGAGATGTTCGACCCTAAATTCCGCAAGGTGGCCGACAAGATCTTCAACAAGTCGGGCACGCGGCTCGCGCCCTATTCCGGCATCCCGACCTTCCTCGCCGCGCCCTACCGCGAAATCGCAGCCGAGAACCCGGATTTCGGTGACCTGCAGGTGGCGATGATCGGCGTGCCGATGGATCTCGGCGTCACCAACCGGCCAGGCTCCCGCTTCGGGCCGCGCGCGCTGCGCGCCATCGAACGCATCGGGCCCTACAATCACGTGCTGGAATGCGCGCCGACGCATGAGCTGCGCGTCGCCGACATCGGCGACACGCCGTTCCGCAGCCGCTACCGGCTGGAGATCAGCCACGAGGACATCGAAAAACGCACCAACCAGATCGTCGATGCCGGCGTGCTGCCGCTCTCGGTCGGCGGCGACCACTCGATCAGCCATCCGATCCTGAAAGCGGTCGGCAAGAAGGCTCCGGTTGGCATGATCCATATCGACGCCCATTGCGACACCAGCGGGCTGTTCGACATGACCAAGTTCCACCATGGCGGGCCGTTCCGCAACGCGGTGCTGGACGGCGTGCTCGATCCCTCGCGCACGATCCAGATCGGCATCCGCGGCTCGGCCGAATATCTGTGGGAGTTCACCTACGAATCCGGCATGACGGTAGTGCATGCCGAGGAGGTGACGGGGCTCGGCATCCCCGCCATCATCGAGAAGGCGCGCAAAATCGTCGGCGATGGACCGACCTACATCTCTTTCGACGTCGACAGCATCGACCCGGCCTTCGCGCCGGGCACCGGCACGCCGGAAGTCGGCGGGCTGACGACGCGCGAGGTGCTGGAGCTGCTGCGCGGCATGAAGGGCCTCAACATCGTCGGCGGCGACGTCGTCGAGGTGGCGCCGCAATACGACTCCACCACCAACACCGCCCATGTCGGCGCGCAGGTGCTGTTCGAGATTCTCAGCCTGATGGTGTTCAGCCCGGCGATCAAGAGAGGCTAACGGCCAATACAGCCGCAGGGCACTCCCCGGCGGCCGTATTCTCAGTGGCTGAACGACAGCGCCGGCGCGATGCGGTCGCGCCGCAGCCAGCGCGCGAGCAGCAGCGCCGCCACCACGGCCAGCCCGGAGGCCAGGCCGATCCAGATGCCGACGCCGTTCAGGCCGAAATGGAATGCGAGCAGCACGCCGAGCGGCAGGCCGACGCCCCAATAGCCGATCGCGGCATAGATCATCGGCACCTTGGTGTCGTGCAACCCGCGCAGCATGCCGGCGGCCACCGCCTGGGCGCCGTCGAAGATCTGGAACAGCGCGGCGAACACCAGGAACGATACGGCAAGCGTGATCACCCTCGCATTGGCCGGATCGGCAAGGTCGATGAAGGCGCTGATCAGCGCGTGCGGCCAGACAATCATCACCAGGCCCATCAGCGCCATGAAGGACACGCCGATGACGAAGGCTGTCCAGCCGGCCCGCGAGACGCCTTCCGGATTGCCGGCGCCATGCGCAAGGCCGACGCGGACCGTGACCGCCTGGTTGAGGCCGAGCGGCACCATGAAGGAGATCGAGGCGATCTGGATGGCGATGGCGTGGGCGGCGAGCGAGTCCGCATCAATCAGACCCATGAGCAGGGCCGCCGCATTGAAGATCGTCACCTCGAAGGCGAGGATGCCGGCGATCGGCAGGCCGAGCTTGAGCAGGCCGCGGAAGCGCGGCCAGTCGGAGCGCCAGAAGCGGCCGAACAGCCGGTAGCGGCGGAATTTCTTCTCGAGCATCACCACCGCCGCCAGGCCGATGAACATCAGCGTGCTGGACAGAGTGGTGGCGAGGCCGGAGCCGGCGATGCCCATCGATTTGACGCCGAGATTGCCGAACATGAACACCCAGTTGAAGAAGGCGTTGCAAGCGACCGCGACGAAAACGATGACCAGCGCCCAGCCCGGCCGCTCCAGCGCCGAGATGAAGGAGCGCAGCACGATATAGCCATAGAAGGGCAGCACCGCCCATTGCAGCCAGTGCAGATAGATGCCGGCCTGATGCGCCAACTCCGGCTTCTGGCCCATGGCCAGCAGCACCTCTTCGCCATGCGAGAGGAAAAGCCAGATCGGGAGAGAGATCAGGATCGCCAGCCACAGGCCCTGGCGCACGGTGCGGCGCAGGTCGCGCACAGAGTGGCGGCGGCGGCCGAGTTCGGTCGCCATCATCGGCGAAGTCGCCAGCATGAGGCCCAAGCCGAAGATCAGCGGCATGAAATAGAGATTGGAGCCAAGCGCGCCGGCGGCGAGCGTATCGGACCCGAGGCGGCCCATCATCATGACGTCGGTCGCGGTCATGGCCGTCTGCCCGAGATTGGTCAGCACCATCGGCCAGGCAAGCGCGATCGTCGCCCTGATTTCCTGACGCCAAAGGTTTTCCGGCGCGAGGGCGCCGGTTTCGATCGCAGACATTGTTCCGCTCTTTCTGAACACGGCGCATCGGCAAAAAAGGGCCGGAAGCCGTACACAATGGCGCAAAATGGCGCCATTTGCGTCGCCTTGTGAACCAAGCGCGACATGTTGGCAAGGGAGGAGGCCGCGTTAGCGATTGATCCAGGCGGAGCCCGGATTCCGCGGCGCCTCTTTCATTTGCCGCCCGTAGGCTGCTACGGATGCCCCCGGGCATGCGCAGCCGGCGCGCCATGCCGGGAGGAATGGATGCCGTTCAGGCGCAGAAAGAACACGGCCGCGATCCCGCGCACGGCGCCCGCCTTCGAGCACATCGTGACCGAGGCGAGCGAAAGTTTCCTGTGGCGGCTGGACGATTATCCGTGGGAGCGCAATGTCTGGAATTTCCATCCGGAATACGAAATCCATCTTCTGCGGAAATCATCCGGCGTGGTGCTGGTCGGCGACCATATCGGCGAGTTCGGGCCGGGCTACTTGACCATCGTCGGCGGCGGGCTGCCGCATGACTGGGTAACGGCGGTGCAGCCCGGCGAGCTGATCGAGGGCCGCGATATCGTGCTGCAGTTCGATCCCGAGCGGCTGCGCGGCTCATCCGGGCTGCTGCCGGAACTGCGCGAGCTGGAACCGTTCCTGGAACGCTCGCTGCGCGGCATGGTCTTCCACGGCCAGACGGCCCTCGACGGCGCCGAGCTGATGGAGAGAATGGGCGAAGTGCATGGCCTGGCGCGGTTCCGCATGTTCCTCGAGCTGCTCGGCCTTCTGGCCACCACCGACGAATACGCGCTGTTGTCGTCGCCGGATTTCTCCCCGCTGCTCGACGCGGAGTCGCTCGACATCATCCAGCGCTCGCTGACCTATCTGTTCCAGCATTTCGCCGAGGACCTGAAGCTGCCGGACGTGGCTCAACTGGCCGGAATGAGCGAAAGCACCTTCTCCCGCTTCTTCCAGAAGAACACCGGCAATTCCTTCAGCGACCACCTCGCCAAACTCAGGCTCTGGCAGGCCTGCAAGCTGCTCGCGGACACCGAGATCCCGATCACCGACATCTGCTTCCAGGTCGGCTATATGAACATCTCGAACTTCAACCGCGCCTTCCTGCGCAAGCACAAGATGACGCCGTCATCCTACCGCAAGCTGTCGCGGCAGCGGCTGACACTAAGGGCGTGACACAGCCGATAGCCGCCCACTTCCGATTGCACTGATACTCGTGTGACGGGCAGACTCTGCCGGTGACATTTTTTGCGGCGCACAATGCATAAAAGTACAAGTCTGCTGCAACGAGGCTTCTAGTCTCACTCTTCCCAACTGCTCATTTTGGCGACGGGTGACAGGTCAGACGGGCGACGGTGAGGGTCGCTTGGCCAATGATCTGCCGCTTCCGCGAGTGTTCCTGGAGGAGAAAAATCAATGAATTCATATCGGCTCGCTGCCAGCCTCGGCGCAGCGTTCGTGCTTACCGCTTCCGTATCAACCGCAGCGCTTGCCCAGGCACCGGTGTGCTCGGCGCCGGTCAAGGTGCTGGCGCAGCCGCGCGACGGCCTGACGCTTCTGGAGGACTCCAAGGACGAGTTCAAGAAGCTCTCCGGCGCCTCGTTCCAGATCGACTACCTCAACGAAAACGATCGCCGCGCCAAGTCGCGGGCCGATGCCTCCACCGTCGGCAATTACAACGTCTACTATGTCGACGAGGCCAATGTGGCGCTGTTCGCCTCCTCGGGCTGGATCGTGCCGCTGACCGATTATTACCCGGCTGACTACGACTATGCCGATTTCGATCCGGGTCGCCAGAAGGTCGCCACCTATGACGGCAAGGTCTGGTTCGCGCCGCTGACCGGCGGCGGCGACCTGATGGTCTATCGCAAGGATGTGCTGGAGGCCGCCGGTATCCAGCCGCCGAAGACGTTGGACGAGCTGATCGCCGACGTGCCGAAGTTGACCAATGCCGACAAGGGCATATACGGCATCGCGCTGCGCGGCGCTCGCGGCTCGGGCGCCAATGTCTGGCGCTGGATGCCGTTCTTCAGGGCCTATGGCGGCAAGTGGTTCGACGGCGACAAGCCGGCTTTCAATTCGGACGCCGCCGTGAAGGCGACGGAGACCTATCTGAAGCTGTTCAAGGACTCGGCGCCCGGCACGCAGACCGGCAGCTGGGATGAATCGACCGGCGCCTTCCTCTCCGGCCAGGTCGCCATCCTCGTCGAATCGACACCGCTGTCGGGCATGGCGGTCGACCCGAAGACCTCGCAGGTGGTCGACAAGGTCGGCTTCCTGCCGCCGCCGTCGCCGCTGCCGGGCGGCGGCTACGGCCATGGGCTTGCCATCGGCACCAAGGCCAATGTGGATGAGGCGGCGAAGAAGTGCGCCGGCCTGTTCATCGCCTGGGCGACGTCAAAGGAGAACGAGAAGCGCCGGCTCGATGCGCATCAGTTCGGCGAGCTCAACCGCACCAGCGTGCTCTCCAGCAAGGAATTCGCCGACATCTACGGCGCCGATCTCGGCCAGGCGCTGGCCGAAACCGGCAAGGTGACGGCGGTGAACTTCTGGCAGGATCCGCGCTGGCCGGATCTCGGCGACCGCTGGGGCATCATCCTGGAAGAACTGGTCACCGGCACGCGCACCGACATCAAGGGCGGCCTCGACGAGCTCGAGGCCTATGCCAACGATCTGGTGAAGAAGAAGTAATCCTCCCGCCCGCGGCGCGCGGCTCGCGGCATTCGAAGGAATGCCGGGCTCCGCGCCGCGGGACCTTCACCAGACAGCAGCAAAAACCCGAGGAGAGGCAATGCGCCGACGCTCTTCCCTGCCGGTCACATTTCTGGTTCCCACCCTCGCCATCCTGCTGGTGCTGTCGATGGTGCCGACGCTCTACGCCATCGTGATCGCGCTGCAGAACCGCGAGCTGAGCGCGCCGGGCTATTCCTGGGTGTGGTTCTCGAACTTCGCCGATCTCTTTAGCGACCGCCGTTTCCTCAACGCCGTCTGGGTCTCGGTGAAATGGGAGATCGTCACCGTGGTGGCGACGATGGTGGTGGCGATCGGGCTTGGCGTGCTGATGTTCGAGGTCGCCGGCCCACGCCTGCGCAATTTCTACTGCCTGCTGTTCATCATCCCGGTGCTTTTGCCGCGCGTCTCGGCGGCCTTCGTCTGGAAGTTCGCCTATCACCCGCTCTACGGCATCGCCACCTATCCCTACCGGCTGATCACCGGCGGGCTGATCTTCGATCCGCTGTCCAAGCCCGGCTCAGCGCTCTTCGCCGTCGCTTCGGTCGATGTCTGGCAATGGGGGCTGTTCTTCGCCGTCATCGTGCTGAAGCTGCTCGAAACCTTACCGCCGCAGCCGATCGAGGCGGCCAGGCTCGACCACGCCAAGCGCTGGCAGATCCATGCGTATGTGACGCTGCCAATGCTGAAGGCGCCGCTGATCAGCCTGATGTTCGTCAAGATGATCGAGTCGCTGCGCTCCTTCGACCTGATCTATGTGATGACGCGCGGCGGGCCGGGCGTGGCGACCGAAACGCTCGACATGTACGCCTTCTCGCAAGGTTTCATCGAGTCCGGCAAGGTCTCCTACGCCTCGGCCATGGCGGTGCTGATGATGATCGCGACGGTCATCACCTTCACCATGCTGTGGAAGCGGGTGCAGGCATGAACACGATGAGACCGGGCCGCCTGATCGCCAAGGCCGTCCTGGCGCTAGCCGGGTTCCTGGCCGTGTTCCCGCTGGTGTGGACCGCGCTCAACGCGCTGAAGAACAACGTCGACATCATCACGCGCGTGCCAAAGGTGATCTTCACGCCGACGCTCGCCAATATCAGCTACATCCTCGGCCGCGACAGCGTGCTGACCGGGCTCTACAATTCCGCGGTCGCCTGCGGCGCGGCGGTGCTGATCGGCATCGTGCTCGGCCTGCCGGCGGCCTATGCCGTGGCGCGCTATCCCAACCGCTTCGCCGGCGACATCCAGTTCTTCGTGCTTTCACTGCGCTTCCTGCCGCCGGTGGCGGTCGCCATCCCGCTGATGGTGATCTGGCTGCAGATCGGCCTTTACGACACGCTTCCCGCGTTGATCGTCACCTACTCGCTGCTCACCATTTCCGTCATCATGTGGCTTGCCATTCCCGCCTTCCAGGGCGTGCCGAAGGAGATCGAGGAAGCCGCCTTCGTCGACGGCTACGGCGCCTATTCGGTGTTCTGGCGGATCGCGCTTCCCGTCGCGGCGCGCTCGCTGATCGGCGCCATCGCCTTCAGCTTCGTGCTGGTCTGGAACGAGTTCCTGATCGCGCTGATGCTGTCGAGTTCCAACGCCAAGACGCTGCCGATCGTCGCTTCCGAGCTGTCGCAGCAAGGCATGAACGTGCCGTGGGGCATCCTCAACGCCTCGGTGGTGCTCCTGTCGCTGCCGCCGCTGCTCTTCCTCGGCGTTTTGAGCGGCTTCCTGAATTCCGTTTTCCGGCAAAAGAAAAGTTGAAGTGAGGATATCCGATGCGGGCACTGGTGCTTGAGAAAAAAGGCGAACTGTCGCTGCGCGAGATCGCGCTGCCGCAAGACGTCGGACCGGACGATGTTCGGATCGCTATCCACACGGTCGGCGTCTGCGGCAGCGACGTGCATTACTACACGCATGGCGCCATCGGCAGCTATATCGTGCGCCAGCCCATGGTGCTCGGCCATGAGGCCTCGGGAACCATCGTCGAAGTCGGCGCCAACGTCACGAACCTGAAGGTCGGCGACCGCGTCTGCATGGAGCCGGGCGTGCCGAATCTTTCATCGCGCGCGACGAAGCTCGGCATCTACAATGTCGACCCGGACGTCCGCTTCTGGGCGACGCCGCCGGTGCACGGCGTGCTCGCGCCATACGCCGTTCATCCGGCGGCCTTCACCTACAAGCTGCCGGACAATGTCTCCTTCGCCGAAGGCGCGATGGTCGAGCCTTTCGCCATCGGCATGCAAGCGGCGGCGCGCGCCCGCATCGTGCCGGGCGACGTCGCCGTCGTCGTCGGCTGCGGCCCGATCGGCATCATGATCGCGCTCGCCGCGCTGGCTGGCGGCTGTTCCAAGGTGCTGATCTCCGATTTTTCCGCGCCCAAGCTTGAGATCGCCGGCCAGTATCCGGGCATCGTGCCGGTCAATGTCGGCGAGCAGTCGCTGGTCGACGCGGTGCGGAGCGCGACGGACAATTGGGGCGCCGATATCGTGTTCGAGGCGAGCGGCAGCCCAAAGGCCTTCGCCAACCTGTTCGACATCGTGCGGCCGGGCGGCGCGGTGGTGCTGGTCGGGCTGCCGGTGGAGACGGTCGAGCTCAACGTTCCGGCCGCGATCTCCAAGGAAGTGCGCATCGAGACCGTGTTCCGCTATGCGAACATTTTCGACCGCGCCTTGCAGCTGATCGCCTCCGGCAAGGTCGACCTCAAGCCGCTGATCACCGGCACCTATGATTTCTCCGAAAGCATCAAGGCGTTCGAGCGCGCAGCGCAAGGCAGGCCGCAGGACGTCAAGCTGCAGATCCTGCTGACCGGCGAGAAGGGATAAGGCATGTCCGCCATCGTTTGCTCCCATGTCGACAAGGCCTATGGCGCCACGACCGTCATCCGCGATCTCAACCTCGCGATCGAGGAACATGAATTCGTCGTGTTCCTGGGCCCTTCCGGCTGCGGCAAATCCACGCTGCTCAGGATGCTTGCCGGACTGGAAGACATCAGCGGCGGCGAGGTGTCGATCGGCGGCAAGGTGGTGAACGATCTCGACCCTGGCGACCGCGGCATCGCCATGGTGTTCCAGAATTATGCGCTCTATCCGCATATGACGATCTTCGACAACATCGCCTTCGGGCTTAAGCGCCAGAAGGTGCCGGCGGCCGAGATCAAGAAGCGGGTCGAGGCGGTCTCCAGGACGCTTGGGCTGGAACCCTATCTCGGCCGCAAGCCGACCGAGCTTTCCGGCGGCCAGCAGCAGCGCGTGGCGATCGCGCGCGCCATGATCAAGACGCCGAAAGTCTTTCTCTTCGACGAGCCGCTCTCCAATCTCGACGCCAAGCTGCGCAACCATATGCGGGTCGAGATCGCGAGATTGCACCAGTCGCTGAAGACGACCACCGTCTATGTCACGCATGATCAGCTGGAAGCGATGACGCTGGCCGACCGCATCGTGCTTCTGAAGGACGGCGTGATCGAGCAGATCGGCTCGCCGGCGGAGATCTATCGGCGTCCCGGCAATCTGTTTGTAGCCGGCTTCATCGGCACGCCGAACATGAACTTCATCGAAGCGACAGTCGCCGGAAAAGGCGATGGCTGGACTCTGACCGGCGCCGGAACGGTGCTGTCGCTGGAGGGCATCGACTTCCACCTTCAGCACGGCGATCGGGTCGTGCTCGGCATCCGGCCTCCAGATCTGAAGACGGCAAACGGAGGCGCAGGCAACATCCTGCAAGGCACCGCCGACCTCATCGAATTCCATGGCAATGACGCGCTGGTGACGTTCGGCTCCGGCGGCAAGGAGATCAGCGCGCTAGTGCCGGCCCGCGAATGCCCGGAGTTGCGCGCGCCGGTTCGCTACAGCTTCGAGGAAGAAAGCATCCATTTGTTCGACGCGGAGACCGGCAAGTCGCTGCGCAGGCAACAGGTCAGCTGATCGCGTCGAGCATCTGCCGCTGGCGATGCATCTCGAGGAAGATCCGGTAGTCGCGGTCGAAGCGGGCGCCGGCTTCCTTGTTGGGCGCGCGCGTCCTGCCGCCCTGCTGCATGGCGACACAGGCCGCCTTGAGGTCGGGGTAGAGCCCGGCGGCGGTCGCCGCCACCATGCCGGTGCCGAGCAGCACCGCCTCGTCGGCCAGCGGCTCGACCACCGTGCAGCCGGTGGCGTCGGCATAGAGCTCCATCAACAGCGGGTTCTTGGTGTGGCCGCCGGTGACATGCAGCGTGTCGATCAGGTAGCCGTTCTCGTTCAGCGCCTCGAGCACATGGCGCACGCCGAGCGCGATGCCGACGGCGGTGCGCCAGTAGAGCTTGCACAGGCTGTCGAAGGAGGAATCAAGCGTCAGGCCGCTGATGACGCCGACCGCATGCGGGTCGGCAAGCGGCGAGCGGTTGCCATGGAAGTCCGGCAGCACATGCAGCCTGGCCGCCAGCGCATCGCCCTCCTCGGCACGCAATTCGGCGACGCGCCTGGCGATCTTCATATGCATGGCCGCGTCCGGCTCGCCGCCCGCGCCATGCCAGCGGATGATGTGGTCGAGCAGGGCGCCGGTGGCCGATTGGCCGCCTTCCGACAGCCACAACGTCGGCAAGGCCGCGCCGAAATAGGGGCCCCAGACGCCGGCGAAAGGCTGCGGGTCATGCGACATCGCCATGACGCAGGACGATGTGCCGGCAATCAGCGCTAGGTGCCGGCTGATGTTCTTCTCGTCGCCGGCGAAGCCGCCCAGAACACCCAGCGCGCCGGCATAGGCATCGATGACGCCGGCGCCAACCCGGCATTTCTCAGTCAGGCCGAGCTCGGCGGCGGCCTTGGCCGTCAGCGGACCGATATCGGTGCCGACCGGGCTCGCCTTTTCCGGCAGATTGCCATGTTCGAAAAGATCGCCGAGGCCGACGAGCTCGAAGAAGTCGCGCCGCCAGCTTTCTTCCTCATGCGCGAGATAGGTCCATTTGGCCGTCAGCGTGCATTGCGAGCGGGCGAGCGAGCCTGATGCCTTCCAGGTCAGGAAGTCGGCGAGGTCGAACAGATAGCCGGCTTCATTCCATGTCTTCGGCAGATGGCGCTTCAGCCACATCAGCTTCGGCGTCGCCATCTCCGGCGACATCACGCCGCCGATATAGTCGAGCACGGCGTGGCCGCTTGCCGTGCATTCATCGGCCTCGGCGATGGCGCGGTGATCGAGCCAGACGACCGTGTCCCAGCGCTTCTCGCCGGTGACCGAGACGCTGATCTGGCCGCCTTGCCTGTCGCGCGCGACCAGCGAGCAGGTCGCGTCGAAAGAGATGCCGGCGATATCGCCGGCGGCAACGCCAGACTTTTCGAGGGCGGACCGCACCGATTTGCACACCGCCGACCAGATATCCTCCGAATCGTGCTCGGCATGATCGGGCTTGGGCTGGTGCATGGCGATCGGATGATCGGCACGGGCAAGCAGGTTGCCTTCAGCATCGAGAATGCCCGCGCGAGCGCTCCCGGTGCCGACATCGACCGCGCAAACGAAACTCTTCGTCAAGATGCTTTTACTCTCGCTCCCAGGCCTGCAATCAGATCGGGCAATTGCAGCATGTCAGCGAATATAGAGTCCGGTTCGGTCGACGCAAGCCGCGCCTTGAGTCCCGGGTTGGACGCGTGCGAGCCCCCGGTAAAGGCGAAGACCCGCATGCCCGCCGCCCGCGCCGCGGCAATACCTGCCGGACTGTCCTCGACGACCAGGCAATTGCGCGGATGCGCCCGCATGGAGGCAGCGGCATGGAGGAAAAGGTCGGGCGCCGGCTTGCCGCGCTTGACCATGGTGGCGCTGAAGATATGCGGCTCCAGAGCCGGCAGCAGGCCGGTGACGTCGAGCGCGTAGCGGATGCGTTCCAGCGTACCGGACGATGCGACGCAGCAAGGCAGACCGAGCTTCGGCAGCACCTCCTTGATGCCGGGGATCGGCTTCAACTCCTCGCGGAACTTGCGCATCAGGTCGACGCGCATGGCGGTCAGGTGCTGGTCGCTGATCTCCAGCCCGAACTCTTGGCCGAGGATCTCGCGCACGCTTTTCATGCTCTTGCCCAGGAAATGCTCGTAGGCGGCGTCCTCGCTGACCGTGCCGCCGGCGAGCTCGATCATGCCGAGCAGCGCCGAGACCGAAAGCGCCTCGCTGTCGACCAGCACGCCGTCACAGTCGAAGATGACCAGCTCAGGCGTCATCGGGCAGGCTTCCGCTGACCTCAGAGCTTGCCAGCGAGATAGCGCGCCAGGGTTTCGCGCGCGCCGTTGGCCCACAGCACCTTCAGAGCGTGGGCGAAGGCCTCGGCGAAGACTGGCGAGCGGCCGACATCGCCATAGATGTCCTCCATCGCCAGCCAGGCCTTGGGGTCGTCCTTCGCCGCCTTGGCGGTGGCCTGCATGCGGTCCCAGCTCGGGTCGTTGGGCTCGATGACGGCACCGCTGTCGGTGGTGCCGAAGCAGTAACGACACCACAAGGCCGATTCCAGCGCGAGGCCGCCGACACCTTCGCCCGCCTTCAGCCGGTCGGCGATGGTCGGGATGATGAATTTCGGCTGGCGGTTGGATCCGTCGAGGCACAGCCGGCGAATAGTGTCGCCGATCTTGGGATTTGAGAAGCGGCGCTCGATGAGCTGGTAATAGTCCTCCAGATCGGTGTCGGGCACCGGCGGCACGGTCGGAATGATCTCGTCATGCTCGAGCTTCGACAGGAAGGCGCGCACCAGCGGCTCCTGCATGCCTTCATGGACGAAATGGATGTCCATCAGGCCGGCCGGATAGGCTATTGTCGCATGGCCGCCATTGAGGATGCGGATCTTCATCAGCTCGTAGGGCGAGACATCCTTGACGAACTGCACGCCGACTTTTTCCAGCGCCGGACGGCCGGCGGTGAAATGGTCCTCCAGCACCCATTGCTTGAACGGCTCGCAGAACACCGGCCAATTGTCCTCCAGGCCGAAATCGTCGGCGAGGATCCGGCGCTCGCGGTCGGTCGTGGCCGGCGTGATGCGATCGACCATGCCGTTCGGAAAGGCGACCTTGTCCTCCACCCATGTCGCCAGGTCCTCGTCGATCAGCCGGGCAAGGCCGATGACGCCGTCCGAGGTGACGTGGCCGTTATGGGGAATGTTGTCGCAGGACATGACGGTGAACGGCACGATGCCGTCGGCACGCCGGCGCAGCAGGCCGGCAAGGATGATGCCGAACACGGTTTTCGGCACGGCGCCAGGCTGCGCGTCGGCGACGATGTCGGGATGAGCCGGGTTGAACTTGCCGGAAGCCGGGTCGATGAAATAGCCGCCTTCGGTGATGGTCAGCGAGACGATCTTGATCGCAGGATCGGCAAGCCGCTCGATGATCGCCGCCGCGTCGCCAGGCGTCAGGAAATCGATCATGGCGCCGGTGACGCGGGCGCTCATATGGCCCTGATCCTGCTCGACGACGGTGGTCAGCCAGTCCTGCTCCTCGAGCTTGGACCGGCCGATCTTCTCGCCTTCGAACACGCCGGCGCCGATCAACGCCCAGTCATGGCCCTCGCCGGCGGCGAACAGGTCGTCGAGATAGACCGCCTGGTGCGAGCGGTGGAAATTGCCGACGCCGAAATGGACGATGCCGGCCTTCAGGGCCGAGCGGTCATATTTCGGACCGGCGACCTTGGCCGGGAGCCTGGCGAGGTTCGAGGAAGAGAGTTTCACGGTCATCTCATTTACCCTTTGGCCGATCTGCAGCCCGACTGTTTACGCCTCCTGAGGAGAGCGAGGATGGGGGGCAGCACCCGGTGTCCGGCATGCTGCCCCTCACCTGCCCCGTGACGCCTTCTCCGGAGGAAAAGAGAGAAGCGCTTCCCCCCTCAACTCATGCCGTCAGCTCATCCATTGGCCGCCATCGACATTGTAGGTCTGGGCGACGATGTAGTCGGCCTCGTCGCTGGCTAGGAACACGGCCATGCCGGCGAGATCCTCGGGCTTGCCCATGCGGCCATAGGGAACGCCCTCGCCGACCAGGCGCTTCTTCTCGCCCTTCGGCCGGTTCTCATATTTGGCGAACAGCGCGTCGACCTGGTCCCACATGTCGCTGTCGACGACGCCCGGCGCGATGCCGTTGACGTTGATGCGATGCTTGATCAGATCGAGCCCCGCCGACTGCGTCAGCGAGATGACGGCGGCCTTGGTGGCGCAATAGACCGCGACCAGCGGCTCGCCGCGCCGGCCTGCCTGGCTCGCCATGTTGATGATCCTGCCGCCCTTGCCACGCGCGATCATCGAGCGGGCGGCGGCCTGCAGCATGAACAGCGTGCCGGCGACATTGACCGCGAACAGCTTTTCATAGCTCGCCCTGGTTATCTCGACGATCGGCGCCAGGTCGAAGATCGCTGCGTTGTTGATCAGCACGTCGAGACCGCCGGTCTTCTCCTCGACCGCCTTCACCGCCGCCTCGATCGAGGACTGATCGGTGACGTCGAGCCGCAGCGCGTAAGCGGCGGAGCCGATCGCTTTCGCCGTCGCTTGCGCCGCTTCGAGGTCGATGTCGGCAATCGCCACCGTCGCGCCTTCGCGCGCATAGGCTTCGGCGAAGGCCCTGCCGATGCCGCGCGCCGATCCGGTGATCAGCGCCGATTTGCCTTTCAACCTCACCGTCCCGTCCTCACTGGGCCAGCGCCTTGCCGTCGGCGCCGAAGCGGTGAAGCTTGGTCTTGTCGGGCGTCAGGTAGACGGTGTCGCCATGCCTGACCGCTACCTCGCCGTCGGCGCGCACGTTGATGGTGCCGATGCCGTCCGCCTGGACGTGCAAGAAGGTGTCGGAGCCGAGGTGCTCGGCGACGCCGACCGTCGCCTTCCAGTCGCCGGACGAGGTCGAGATGTTGAGATGTTCGGGCCGGATGCCGATGGTCTTGGCGCCGTATTTCTCCGCCGGCGCGCCTTCGATCATGTTCATCTTGGGCGAGCCGATGAAGCCGGCGACGAAGAGGTTCTTCGGCGTCTTGTAGAGCTCCATCGGCGAGCCGACCTGCTCGATGTTGCCGGCGTTGAGCACGACGATCTTGTCGGCCATGGTCATGGCCTCGACCTGGTCGTGGGTGACGTAGATCATCGTCGTCTTCAGCTGCTGGTGCAGCTCGCTGATCTCCAGCCGCATGGTGCCGCGAAGCGCGGCGTCGAGGTTGGACAGCGGCTCGTCGAACAGGAAGGCCGAGGGCTGGCGCACGATGGCGCGGCCGATGGCGACGCGCTGGCGCTGGCCGCCGGAGAGCTGGCCAGGGCGGCGCTCGAGATAATTGGTGAGGTTGAGGATGCGTGCCGCGTCCTTCACCTTCTTGTCGATTGTCGCCTGGTCCTCGCCGGCCATCTTCAGCGGGAAGGCGATGTTCTTGGCGACCGTCATGTGCGGGTAGAGCGCGTAGGACTGGAAGACCATGGCGAGCTTGCGCTTGGCCGGCGCCTCGCGGGTGACGTCGCGGCCATCGATCGAGATGGTGCCGCCGCTGGTATCCTCCAGCCCGGCGATCAGCCTGAGCAGCGTGGACTTGCCGCACCCCGACGGGCCGACGAACACCACGAACTCGCCGTCCTCGATGTTGAGGTCGATGTTCGGAATGATCATCGTCGACCCGAAGGACTTGGAGACGTTCTTGAGCGTGATGTTTCCCATGGTTTCCTCCCGGGGATGGTCTTCGTCGTCCGCCGCTTGGGCGTTCCTACTTCACGGCGCCAAAGGTCAGGCCGCGCACCAATTGCTTCTGGCTGAACCAGCCCATGATCAGGATCGGTGCGATCGCCAGGGTCGATGCGGCCGAGAGCTTTGCCCAAAACAGGCCTTGCGGACTGGAGAAGGAGCTGATGAAAGCCGTCAGCGGCGCGGCGTTGGTGGTGGTGAGCCGGATGGTCCAGAACGCCTCGTTCCAGGCGAGGATGATGTTCAAGAGCATCGTCGAGGCGATGCCGGGAACGGCCATCGGCGTCAGAACATAGATGATCTCGTTCCACAGCGAGGCGCCGTCCATGCGCGCGGCTTCCAGGATCTCACCCGGGATCTCGCGGAAATAGGTGTAGAGCATCCAGACGACGATCGGCAGGTTGATCAGCATCAGCATGACGGTGAGGCCGATGCGGCTGTCGAGAAGCCCTGAGTCGCGGAAGATCAGGTAGATCGGGAACAGCACCGCGACCGCCGGCATCATCTTGGTGGACAGCATCCACATCAGGATGTCCTTGGTGCGCTTGGTCGGCGAGAACGCCATCGACCAGGCCGCCGGGATGGCGACGATGAGGGCGAGGATGGTCGAGCCGACCGAGAGCAGCACCGAATTGAAGAAGAACTTGAAGTAGCCGCTCTGCTGCTGAACCTCCGAGTAGCTCTCGAAGGTACCGGAGGGTATCAGGTTGAAGCCCTGGATCGCCTCCTGCTCCGACTTAAACGAGGTGATGATCGTGTAGAGGATCGGAAAGAAGATCAGCAGGGCGACGACCCAGGCCGCGGCCGTGGCGATGGTCTTGTGCTGGGTGGTGACTGCGCGGGCCATGTCAGGTCCTCCCTCACTTGTCCAGGTTCTTGCCGACGGCGCGCATGGCGAAGAAGGCAACGATGTTGGCGAGAATGACGGCGATCACGCCACCGGCGGATGCCTGGCCGATTTTGAACTCCAGGAGCGCCTTCTGGTAGACGAGGAAAGGCAGGTTGGTGGAGGCGTAGCCCGGGCCGCCATTGGTGGTGACCAGGATCTCGGCGTAGATCGAGAGCAGGAAGATCGTCTGGATCAGGATGACGACGGTGATGGCGCGCGACATATGCGGCAGCGTCAGATACCAGAAGCGGCTGAGGAAGCCGGCGCCGTCCATCTCGGCCGCCTCCTTCTGCTCGCCGTCGAGCGACTGCAAAGAGGTGAGCAGGATCAGCGTGGCGAAGGGCAGCCACTGCCAGGCGACGATCAGGATGACGGCAGTCAGCGGATGCTGGCCGAACCAGTCGATCGGCTGGGCGCCGAAGAAGCGCGCGATATCGGCGAAGACGCCATATTGCGGGTGCATAATCATGTTCTTCCAGACAAGTGCCGCGACCGGCGGCATGACGAAGAACGGCGAGATGACCAGGATGCGCACGATGCCCTGGCCCCAGATCGGCTGATCGAGCAGCATCGCCAGAAGGATGCCGCCGACCACCGTGATGACCAGCACGCTGACGACGATGATCAGCGTGTTGAGGATCGAATAGAGAAAGGCCGGATTGGAATAGAACAGCGCGTAGTTGGAGAAGCCGACGAAGCCGTCACGCATCGGGTTCAGCGGATTGTATTGCTGAAACGAGAACCAGAGCGTGAACAGCAGCGGCACGATCATCCAGACGAACAGCAGGATCACCGATGGCGCCATCATGAAGCGGGCAAGCGAACGGGTTTGCTGAGTAGCCATGACGGTCACCCTCCCAAAGTCAGCCGGATTTTCAGAGTTGCGCCCAGAATCTTCCCGGTTTGGAAGGGTGGCCGCCCGAACTGGGTTTCGGGCGGCCCCTTGCCGGCCATGATGGGCGACCGGCGTTCGGCACCGGGAGGAGCCTTACTTGATGTAGCCGCCTTCGGTCATCGCCGCGGTGGCTGCGTCCTGGGCCTGCTTGAGGGCGTCGTCGACGCTCGACTGGCCGGCCAGGGCGGCCGAGAAGAGCTGGCCGACGGTGGTGCCGAGACCCTGGAATTCAGGAATGGCGACGAACTGCACGCCGACATAGGGCACCGGCTTGACGGTCGGATGCGTCGGGTCGGCGGCGTTGATGGAGTCCAGCGTCATCTTCGCGAAGGGCGCCGCCTTCTGGTACTCCGGGTTGGCATAGAGCGAGGAGCGCGTTCCAGGCGGAACATTGGCCCAGCCTTCCTTCGAGGCGACCAGCTCGGCATAGTGCTTGCTGGTTGCCCAGGAGACAAACTTCTCGGCGGCATCGGCCTTCTGGGTGCCGGCGGGGATCGCCAGCGACCAGGCCCACAGCCAGTTGCCGCGCTTGCCGAGACCATTGTCGGGCGCCAGCGCATAGCCGACCTTGTCGGCGACCTGCGAGGCCTTCGGGTCGGAGACGAAGGAGGCTGCGACGGTGGCGTCGATCCACATGCCGCACTTGCCCTGCTGGAACAGCGCCAGGTTCTCGTTGAAGCCGTTTGACGAAGCGCCTTCAGGGCCGTCGGCCTTCATCAGGTCGACATAGAACTGCAGCGTGTTCTTCCACTCGGGCTGATCGAATTGCGGCTTCCAGTTCTCGTCGAACCAGCGGGCGCCGAAGGAGTTCGACATGGCGGTGAGGAAGGCCATGTTCTCGCCCCAGCCGGCCTTGCCGCGCAGGCAGACGCCGTTCACGCCATTGGCGCGGTCGGTCATCTTGTCGGCGGCCTGCTTGATGAATTCCCAGGTCGGCGCGTCGGGCATCTTCAGGCCCGCCTTCTCCATCAGGTCCTTGCGGTACATGACGAAAGAGCTTTCGCCGTAGAAGGGCGCGGCATAGAGCTTGCCGTCGACCGAAAGGCCGCCGGCGATGGCCGGGATGATGTCCTTGACGTCATAGTCGTCGCCGAGCTTGTCGAGCGGCAGCAGCCAGCTCTGCTTGGCCCAGATCGGAACCTCGTAGGTGCCGATGGTCATGACGTCGTACTGGCCGCCCTTGGTGGCGATATCAGTGGTCACGCGCTCGCGCAGCACATTCTCTTCAAGCGTGACCCAGTTGAGCTGGATGTCGGGGTTGGCCTTGGTGAAGTCGTCCGTCAGCTTCTGCATGCGGACCATGTCGCCATTGTTGACGGTGGCGATGGTGATGGATTCGGCATGCGCGGCGAAAGCGAGGGCGCTGGCCGACAACAAGCCCAGGGTGAGCGTGCGAAGTTTCATCAAATTCCTCCCATAAACCAAGATGAGCATTTGCCTTGGCTTTGAGCAATTACTCACTTGGAGTGATTTATGTCAAGGCGGAATCGATGCTGCAGCGCAGCAGAAACGTGACCCCGACCCGGCGACGCCGCCTGGATCTTGGCGAGGAAGGCTGAGAGCAGTCAGCTCATGCGCAGGCGATCTCGGCGAGGATCCAGTCGCGGAAGGCGCGTATCTTCGGCACGTTGCGACGCGCCGTCGGATAGACCAGCCAATAGGCATGGCCGTCATCGCCGACGAGATCGAAGGGCTGGATCAGGCGGCCGTCGGCGATCTCGTTCTTGAACAGCGCCCTGGTCAGGATCGCCACGCCATGGCCGGCCATCGCCGCATTCGCCTCATAGGCCTGCGCGCCCATGCTGGAACCCGGCCGCTTGGCGAGATCATGGCCAGTCACACCGGCGGCCTCGAACCATTGCGACCACCAGACGTCCCCGGGGTCGAGGATGGGCAGGCGCAAAAGGTCCGCCGGCTCCTTGACGCCGCCTATGCTCGCCGCGAGCTTGGGGCTCAGCATCGGCGTGAAGTCGGCGTCGAGCAGTTTGTGCGCCTCCAGGCCCGGCCACTTGCCGCCGCCAGAACGGATGGCGAGGTCGACATCCTCGCGCGCGAAATCGGTCAGGCGGCTCGACGTGTCGAGCCGCACGGCAAGGGCCGGATGGGCAATCTGGAATGAGCCCAGATGCTGGGCCAGCCAGTTCGAGGCGAAGGTCAGCACGGTAGTAACGCAAAGCAGCCCCTCGGCGCCGCCGCGCGCCGCGGCATAGGCCTGACCCAGGATGGAAAAGGCTTCGCTGACGGCGGGCGCCAGGCGCTGGCCGGGTCCGGTCAACTCGATCTGCTTCGGCCGGCGCAGGAACAGCGGCGCGCCGATGCGTTCCTCCAGCAGCTTGATCTGGTAGCTCGCGGCCGCCTGGGTCATGCCCAATTCCTGCGCCGCCTTGGTGAAGGACAGGTGCCTTGCCACCGCTTCGAACACCCGGACCGCCTGCAGCGGCGGCAGCGGCGCAAGCTGCGGAGAACTCAGATCGGGCATAAGGCCTCCTTATGGGTCATGATCGAGGTTTAATTGGAAGCACGAACCAGCCACACCGATATTTGGGATCAACGATCAATCCAGTTCAAGGCTGACGATCATGGTCACGGTTCAGGAAAAACTCGTTTCCACTCCCGCACGCGGCTGGTTTTTCACGCTGGTACGGGAATTTGCAAGGTTTTCGGGTCGCAGGCGCGGCTACATCGATGTTCGGGAACTATCCGAGCATCTGCAGCGCGACATGGGTTTTCTCGACGGCAATGATCCGCGCGGACCCTCTCAATAGCCGGCTCCTTTTATGGGCAATCAGCTTGCAAGCAGGGCGTCGGCCGTCCGCTCATCGGTGATGAGGCCGTTGACCAGCCGGCGATTGACGGCGGCGAGGATGCCCGGCAGCTTGCGCTCGCCCATGGCCAAGGCGATGACCAGCGACTTTTCCCGCGACGGCAGCGCGGCGGACGACACGCGGTCGTTGGTGATGCCCTCGATCATGCGGCCTTCGCGATCGAACACCCAGCCGACGATCTCGGCGATGCCGCCGGCCTTCTGCAGCGCCTTCAATTCGCTTTCGGAAATGAAGCCATCCTCGTAAAGCGGGGCCTTGGGTCCGAGATCGCCGATGCCGACGAAGGTGACGTCGGCTTCCGCGGCCAGCGCCAGCGTCGGCTGGATCATCGGCTGTTTAAGCAGCATCTCGCGCTCTGCCGGCGAGGAGGCGATGACCGGCAGCGGCATCGGGAAGGACCGCGCCTTGACGCGGTCGGCCATGGTGAAGATGACGTTGTAGAAGGCGGCTGAGCCGTCGGGCGAGATGTTGCCGGTCAAGGACACGACCTTGTGCTGCGGGCAGTCCATCGGCGGCAGCTGCTCGATCGCAGCCTTCAGCGTGCGCCCGGTGCCGATCGCCATGACGATGGGGGCTTCAGAGCGCAGACGGCGTTCGATCTCGGCCGCGGCCGCCTCGGCGATGCCGATCGTCGTCGAGTTCGACGTCGGATCGCTCGGCACCACCTCGACGAGGTCGAGCGCGAAACGCGATTTCAGCCGGGCGGCTAGGTCGAGGCAGTTGGCGATCGGGTGATCGACGCGCACCTTGATCAGCCCTTCGGACATAGCCAGCGACACCAGCCGCTGCGCCGTCTGTCTGGAGATGCCGAGCTTGGCGGCGATCTGGTCCTGCGTGTTGCCGGCAACATAATAAAGCCAGCCGGCGCGCGCGGCATCATCCAACCTGGTGCTGCCGGTTTCCTGTCGCAAACTCACGTCCTGCCTCCCAACCCGCGCAACGCTGAAACGGGCGCCATAGCTTACAGCGAATATGCCGGCGCGCAATTGTCTATCGAAAGAGCAATTGCTTGGGCGCCCTGCGGGCTACGAAGGATCAATTCGTCGCGCTTGCGACCATTTGCCGGCGGGATGGTTTATCTCCACTTGGAAACCAATTAAGGGGATCGGCGAAGGGAGCCGCGCATGACGCCGAAAGCCGTTTTCTGGGATATGGACGGGACGCTGGTCGACAGCGAGCCGTTGCATGAGGCAGCACTTGTGGCGGCGCTGCGCAGCGTCGGCATCGCCCCGCCGCACGACCTGCACGAGCGCGTGCTGGGCATCGCCGCATGGCCGGTCTACGAGATGCTGCGCGACGAATTCGGCCTATCGCTGCCCTTCGACGACTGGATCGTGCGCAAATACGATCACTACCTGCCGCTGGCGGAAACGCTGAAGCCACGCCCCGGCGCGATCCAGGTTTTCAACGAATTGCGGGTGCTCGGTGTCGAGCAGGCTGTGGTGTCCAATTCCGACCGGCTGATCGTCGATGCCAATCTGCGCGCCGTCGGCCTCACCTATCCGGGCATGATGACGGTCAGCCGCAACGACGTGATCGACGGCAAGCCGCTGCCCGAACCCTTCCTGCGCGCCGCTTATCTCGCCGGCGTCGACCCGGCGGATGCTTTCGCCGTCGACGACAGCCTGACGGGCGCCATGGCCGGACTGGCTGCCGGCATGAAGACGCTCTTCTGGCCGGAAGCGCCGATGGAGGGTCCGGCCGGGGCGATTGTGATCAACAGCGCCGAGGAATTGCGGGCGCAGTTGGGGCTCTGAGAAAATCGCCAACGGAGGCGCTGGTCGACCCCCACTCCGTCTCGGCTTCGCCGAGCCACCTCTCCCCCGACCGACGGGGTAGAGGAAAGGCGCCAAGCTTCTTGCCCGCCAACGCTCGTCCAGCAACGCTCCCTTCCTTTCCCTCCGGAGAGGGAAAGGTGGCGCTGCGAAGCAGCGACGGATTGGGGGAACCACGTGGCAATCAAGCCGAGGCCTAATCAGTCACGCCAGTCACAGGCGTAGCGTAACCGGAGGAAGGAGTCCGGGCATCAATTCCGATAAACCGGCTCTTCCTCGTCGAGGATCGCTTTCAGCTCGGCCAGATGGCGCTCGGCCTGGCCGGGGTAGTCGTCCATCTCGCGCGCGGTCTTCTCGGCGATCTCGTCGGAGAGCGTGCGCAGCGGGCGGCCGGTCCACAGCGCCTTGATGTAGGTCTCGGCGGCGCGCTCGAAATAGAACATGCGGTTGAAGGTGTCGGCGACGGTGTCGCCGATGACCATGACGCCATGATTGCCCATGACCATCACCTTGACCTTGGGGTCGGTGAGAAGCTGCGAGCAGCGCTCGCCCTCTTCCTCGAAAGCCAGCCCGCCATAATTGGCGTCGACGACATGGCGGTTGAAGAACATGGCCGAGTTCTGGTCGACCGGCGGCAGCGTCGAATCGGCGAGCGAGGCAAGCACCGTTGCGTGGATCGAATGGACATGCATGGCGCAGCGCGCGTGCGGGACGTTGCGATGGATGGCGCCATGCAGGCCCCAGGCGGTCGGGTCCGGCGCGTTGGGACCGGACAGCGTGTCGGGATCGTTGGCGTCGATCAGCAGCAGGTCGCTCGCCTTGATGCGCGAGAAATGCACCTGGTTCGGGTTCATCAGGAACTTCGTGCCGTCCTCGTTGACGGACAGCGAGAAGTGATTGGCCACCGCCTCATGCATGTTGAGCCGCGCTGTCCAGCGGAAGGCGGCAGCAAGGTCGACCCGCTCCTCGTAATAAGGCAGGTTGCTCAGCGGTTCCTTGTGCAGACGGGCAAGGCTCATCGAAAATCCTCCAGTTTGGGTGAGAATGCCGTGCGACGCCGCTGCCAGCAACCGATAATCGGTGGGTCAGCGGCTCAAGCCGCCGGACGCGCCGACTGCAACCCGCCCTGCTCGACGATGAAGTTGATCACGTCCTGCAACCCCTTGCCGCGCGACAGGTCGGTGAAGCCGAAGGGCCGCTTGCCACGCATGCGGCCGGCATCTCTCTCCATCACGTCAAGGTTGACGTTCACATAGGGCGCCAGATCGCTCTTGTTGATGATGAGGAAATCCGAGCGGGTGATGGCCGGGCCGCCCTTCCTCGGGATCTCCTCGCCCTGGCAGACCGAGATGACATAGAGCGTCAGGTCGGCGAGGTCGGGCGAGAAGGTTGCGGCGAGATTGTCGCCGCCGGATTCGATGAAGATGATGTCGAGGTCGGGGAATTTCTTGTTCAATTCCGCGATCGCCCGCAGGTTGATCGAGGCATCCTCGCGGATGGCAGTGTGCGGACAGCCGCCGGTCTCGACGCCGACGATGCGCTCTTCGGGCAATGCCTGCAGCCGCGCGAGCATCATCGCGTCTTCCTTGGTGTAGATGTCATTGGTGACGACGGCGATTGAAAAGTCGTCGCGCAACGCCTTGCAGAGCTTTTCGGTGAGCGTCGTCTTGCCGGAGCCGACGGGGCCACCAATGCCAATGCGAAGAGGACCGTTTTTCGACGTCATGCCGGGAACTCCGAGATAGAGAGAATGACAAAGCCCAGCCCGATCAACAGACAGAGCGGCGAATAGAGACTTTGGTCGAGCCGCGCGAAAGGTTGCTCCGGCGTAAGCCTGCGCCACCAGGGCGTGAAGCCGGCTATGCCGCGGCCGAGTAAGACGAGGCCTATCATCAATGCCGTGGCAGCCAGGCCTTGCCGTGGAAAGGGCGTCGCAAAGACGCCGGCCAGCGCCAGCGGCCAGAGCGTCGCCAGCGCGAGGCAAGCGGCGACGGCGAAACTCGCGAAGGACGACGGCATCTCATCGATGCCGCGGAAGCCGACGACGGCGCGGGCGCATGACGCCTGGTCAGTCCCCGGCCAGATGCCGCCTATGCCCCAATAGACATGCAGCGTGGTGATCAAAAGCAGCACGAAGGAGAGGATGACGGCAAGCACGGTCATGAGCGAAACAGCCTGGAATATTGCGTTTCGTGCTGCATCGCGGCTATGTCGGACATGAAGGCCGCGCCGCCAAGATCGTCCAGGCTGGAAGCGGCGGCACGCGACGCAACCGCCAGCGCCCGAGATTCGAAGCCGGCTAACAATGCAACGGCGCCGACCTGGCCAACAGCGCCGAGCCTGATCGCCGCTTGCGCAAGATTGGAGAAGAAAGCCTGCAGGAAGGCGGAAAGCGCATCCGAAAGGCCGATGCCGCTGCTGCCGGCAACGGCGCCGACCGCAACGCAATAGGGGCAATCAGCGGGCAGTCGTTCAAACACCGGAGACGGCCAGGCAGATGCCGCTTTGAGGAAGGCCGCGCCTTGGAGCATTGTCTCCATATGACGCTCCCGCGATCCGGCAAGCGCCTCCGCCAGCGCGGCGACTTCGTTGAGATCGCTATCATCGCGAGCGCGGCGCCAGGCTTCGGCGAACAGCACGGCGTCGTTCCAGCCCGAGCCGATCTCGACCAGAGTCTCGAGCCAGCCGGCGAGATCGTCGCGATTTGCGATCAGCCCGTCATGCGCGGCGCGCTCGAGCCCGTGGCTGTAGGAGAAGCCGCCGACCGGAAAGGCCGGCGACAGCCAGGCCATCAGCCGCAAAAGCGTGACGGTGGAAAGCTGCTCAGTCATGGTGATGGTGGTGGCCGTGGTGGTGATGGTCGTGATCGTGATGATCATGGTCATGGTGGTCATGATCGTGATGGTCATGCGAATGGCCATGGTCGTGGCCGGAATAGGCGCCGCGCACGGGGCTGAACGGCTGCGAAACCTCATGCACCGTGGCGCCGAGGCCTTCTAGCATCGCCTTGATGACATGGTCGCGCAGGATGAGGATGCGGTCCGCCTCGATCGCCGCCGCGAGGTGGCGGTTGCCGATGTGCCAGGCGAGCTCGGTGAGATGAACGGCATCGCGGGCGCGGATGTCGTAGACCTCCTCGGGCGCCGCGACGATTTCGAGCTGCCGCCCGTCTTCCAGCACCAGCCGGTCGCCATTGGCGAGGGCGACGGGTTCAGGCAGGTCGACCAGCACCTTGTCGCCGGTCGCGGTCTCGATGGCGCGGCGGCGCAGATGGCGCTCGTCATGCGGCAGCACGGCCTTGTCGTAGGGCGTCGTCAATCCGGGATCGCCGGCGACAAGCACCGAGACAGCGCGTGGAAACTTGGTGAAATCGGTGGTGATGTTGAGCTTCATTTCATGGCTCCGCCATTGGCCTGCGCCCTGGCACGGGCGGGGCGCTGAAGGACACGGTCGAAATAGGCGTTCACGCGTTCGGATTCGATAGGGAAACGGCCGGCGCGGGCCCAGCCGCCCATATCGCCGAGCAAGACGTCAACGGCCGAGAAGCGGTCGCCCAAGGCATAGGGCTTATCGCCAAGCCGGCGGCCCAAGGCCTTTATTTCGGATGCGAAATCATAGGCCGCGGCCGGGCCGACATCGACCCGGACATCCTTGGGCAAGAGAAAGCGGTGGCGCAGCTTGTTCCATAGCGGGGCTTCCAGCTCGCTCTGGGCGAAATGCATCCAGGAATCCATCTCGGCACGGCCGGCGACACCCGGATCAGCGCCCATGCCTCTATCGGCATGCTTGTCGGCCAGATAGACGCAGATCGCCGCCGAATCCGTGATTTTCAGGTCGCCGTCGATCAGGATCGGCACCTTGCCTGAGGGGTTGAGCGCATAGGCTTCCGGCGAGCGCAGCTTCACCTCGACGAACGCGTAGGGCTGCCCGAGTTCCTCGAGCATCCAGAGCACCCGGCTGACGCGGGAGCCGCGCGATCCGACAGCCTTGTACATGGTTGAACCCTTGCCTTTCCGAGAACCCTACCGCATCGCGAACGCTCAGACGATGGTGTCGAACAGCCGCAGGATGAAGGATATCTGATAGATCAGCGCGGCCGCGACGAAGGCGATGTGGAAACGTTTGTCGCGCACCAGGATCGCGACGATGCAGAGCGCCACGAAGACCGGGGTGCGGAACAGATATTCGTTGCCGAAGCGGGCGAAATGCTCCGAACCCTTGAGCAGCGTGTCGATCACATCAAGCAGATAGGTGAAGCCGAGCAGGCCGAAGAACCAGGCGCGGCGCGAATAGAAATAGTCCTCGTAGCTGGTGTAATCGAGCATCGAATCCGGAAAGAGCAGCGCGCAGAGTAGGAACAGCGTGATGGCGTAGAAGATGATGAAAAGATATTTGCCGAAGGTCCAGTTCTCGATGGCGTAGAGGCCGAACTCCCACCACCAGAAATGCACCAGCATCAACAGCACCGAGGCGACCCAGGCGAGATGCACCGCATAGAGCCGGTATTGGCCGGGATGCTGGACGATGCGGGCGGTTCCCGAAAGCAGCCGGGTGACGCCGAGGCCGATCACCATGCCCATGACGATGCGAATATGCGGGAAGATGTCGTGCTGGGAGGCGATTTCGGTGGCCATACCTGATCACAAGCTGCTGCTTTGCAGCATATTGCGATCTGCGCGCGCGAGCCGCAACGCCATTTGCCCGTTAATCGGACCAGCCGCCCGTCAAAACAGAAAATACCGCTGCGCCATCGGGAGCACGGTGGCCGGCTCACAGGTCAAGAGCTCGCCGTCGGCGCGCACCTCATAGGTTTCCGGATCGACCTCGACATACGGCGTGGCGTCGTTGAGCACCATGGAATGCTTGCTGATGCCGCCGCGTGTGTTTTCGACCGCGACCATCGCCTTGTCGACGCCAAGCTTGTCCCGCAGGCCGGCGTCGAGCGCCGCCTTCGAGACGAAGGTCACCGAGGAGTTGGTCAGCGCCTTGCCATAGGCGCCGAACATCGGCCGGTAGTGCATCGGCTGCGGCGTCGGGATCGAGGCGTTCGGATCACCCATGGGGGCAGCGGCGATCGAGCCGCCGACCAGCACCATCTCCGGCTTGACGCCGAAGAAGGCCGGATTCCACAGCACGAGATCGGCGCGCTTGCCGACCGTTATCGAGCCGATCTCCTTCGACAGGCCGTGCGCGATGGCCGGATTGATGGTGTATTTGGCGATGTAGCGGCGGACGCGGAAATTGTCGTTGTCGCCGGTTTCATCGGGCAGCGCGCCGCGCTGGCGCTTCATCTTGTCCGCGGTCTGCCAGCAGCGGATCGCCACCTCGCCGACGCGGCCCATGGCCTGGCTGTCGGAGGAGATGATCGAGAAGGCGCCTATGTCGTGCAGGATATCCTCCGCCGCGATCGTCTCCTTGCGGATGCGGCTTTCGGCGAAGGCGATGTCCTCGGGGATCGACGGCGACAGATGATGGCAGACCATCAGCATGTCGAGGTGCTCTGCCAATGTGTTGAGCGTGTAAGGCCGGGTCGGGTTGGTCGAGGACGGGATGACGTTGGGCAGGCCGCAGACCTTGATGATGTCGGGCGCATGGCCGCCGCCGGCGCCCTCGGTGTGGAAGGCATGGATGGTGCGGCCCTTGATGGCCGCCACCGTGTTCTCGACGAAGCCCGATTCGTTCAGCGTGTCGGTGTGGATCATCACCTGCACGTCGTAAGCGTCGGCGACCGACAGGCAGCAATCGATGGCGCCCGGCGTCGTGCCCCAATCCTCATGCAGCTTCAGCGAGCAGGCGCCAGCCAGCACCATCTCTTCCAGCGCCGCCGGCTTTGACGCATTACCCTTACCCGACAGGCCGATATTCATCGGGAAGGCGTCGAAGGACTGGATCATGCGCGCCATATGCCAGGGGCCGGGCGTGCAGGTGGTGGCCAAGGTGCCATGCGCCGGGCCTGTGCCGCCGCCGAGCATGGTGGTGATGCCGCTCATCAGCGCTTCCTCGATCTGCTGCGGGCAGATGAAATGGATATGCGCGTCGAAGCCGCCGGCGGTGAGGATCTTGCCTTCGCCGGCGATGATCTCGGTCCCAGGGCCGATGATGATGGTGACGCCATCCTGCGTATCCGGATTACCGGCCTTGCCGATCGCGGCGATACGGCCATCCTTCAGGCCAATATCGGCCTTGACGATGCCGGCAAGCGCGTCGACGACCAGCGCATTGGTGATGACGGTGTCGACGGCGCCCTCTGCCCGCGTCACCTGGCTCTGGCCCATGCCATCGCGGATAACCTTGCCGCCGCCGAATTTCACTTCCTCGCCGTAGACGGTGAGGTCCTTCTCGACCTCGACGAACAGCTCGGTGTCGGCGAGCCGCACCTTGTCGCCGACCGTCGGTCCATACATCTGCGCATAGGCGGCGCGACTAATCCTGGCCATCAGCAATTGCTCCCGAAATTCCAATTGTTTGTGCGCGGGGCACACATTGACGCCACCCAATGGTCACGCAATGACCCGCTCGCCGACACTTTGAGCGCCCATTTCAGCGTTCCCATCGGGCCGTTGAGGCGGGCGGAATCACTCCCAATCCGATGGAAGGAATATCCATGCGCAACGCGATCCTTGTCGCCGCAGCCGCTACCTTGATGATGGCGGGTAGTGCCGGCGCCCAACAGCAGCCGACGCAACAACCCAGCCCGGCACCGACCGCCCCCGCCGCGCCGAAAGCCCAGTCCGCGGCGCCAGCGATCCAGCGCGTCAACGTTGTCGACATCACCGAACTGCCCAAGGATGCGCAGACGCAGGTGAACCAAATCGTGGCGCAGCGCGGCGACGCCGGCCTGCAGACCTTGCGCAAGTCGATCGACGCGACGCCCAAGGTGAAATCCGCGCTCGAAGCCAAGGGCATGAGCTCGGCGCAGGTGATTGCCGCCAGCATGCAGCCCAATGGCGCGCTGACGCTGATCACCAAGAAGGCGAGCTGATCGCGCGCCCGGGCGGACCGTCTTGCGGTCCGCCGCCCATATTTTGAAAAGAATGCGGACCGTCTTGCGGTCCGCCGCCCATATTTTGAAGGGAATGCGGGCCGCCTCTCGGTCCGCCGTCAGGCCTTCGAAGGGAACCTGCGGCCAGGCCAGACCGTTTCGCTGTTTTCGCCCCGCCACGAGGTCAGTCAGGAGCGAGCAATGGCGAATGGCCTGCGTTTTGCAAGATGGAGTTCCGTGGTTGCCGCCTCGCTTTTCGCGGTCGCCGCGCCCCATGCCGCGTCCGCTGCCCAGCCGTTGGGCAGCGACAAGCCTGCCGCCGCGATCGTCGATTCCGATGTCCGCCAGGAAGAGGCGCTCTCCAGGACGGAGGCCGGAAAAGTCATCACTGCCATTGACCGGACCCGCGACAATATCGGCACGGTGCGCAAGACCACCAAGCTCGACAGGGTCGACATCGTGTTCTTGACCGATGCGGCGCGCAGCGAAGGCGGGCCGCCGCCGGCCATCGAGAACAAAATGAAGCAGCATCAGGACGATGTCGCCGAGCTGCGCCAGGAGATCGAGGCGAACGCCCTGTTCTTCAACGCGATCGATTCCCGGCGCGTGCAGGCCGAGGACGTGCTCGCCGTGGAGTTCGACAATCCGGGGCAGGTCGTCATCTACGCGGCCGCCAAGCCCCCGAAGTGATGGCCTCCGAAGTGATTTGAGCGCGGCGGCGGACCTCACAGCTTGCCCATCACCTTCTGCTGGAAGCCATAGACCTCGCGTTTTCCCCCCAGCGGCACCAGCGTGACGTCGCGTTCCTGGCCCGGCTCGAAGCGCATGGCGGTGCCGGCGGCAATGTCCAGCCGCATGCCGTGCGCGCGCTCGCGGTCGAATTTCAGGCCCTCATTGGTCTCGAAGAAATGATAATGGCTGCCGACCTGGATCGGCCGGTCGCCGCTGTTGGCGACCTTGAGGGTGACGGTCGGCCGGCCCTTGTTGAGGTCGATCTCGCCTTTGGCCGCAATAACTTCACCGGGGATCATCGCGCCCTCACACCATGCCGAAGGAAAGGCCGACGCCGATCGCCGCGCAAGCGGCGCCGGCGGCGCGCGCCAGGCCGCGGAAGCGCCACCCAAGCCGAAGGCCGGCTGCCATGCCGACACCGTGGAGCAGCGCGGTGACGGCGGCAAAGCCAGCCATATATTCGAGGCCGGCAGCGTTTTCCGGCACCTCGGCGCCATGGGCGTGACCGTGGAAGAGAGCGAACAGGCCGATGATGGCGACCCCGGCCGGAACAGGCAGGTCGATCGCCAGCGCCACCAGGAGGCCGAGCGCCACGACGGAAGCGAGGATGCCCGGCTCGACGAAAGGCACCGGCACATGCAGCATGCCGAGCGCGCTGCCGGCCAGCATCACGCCGAGGAAGGCAAGTGGCCAGGCCCAGAGCGCCTTGCCGCCCTTCAGCGCCGCCCAGAGGCCGACGGCGATCATGACCGTCATGTGGTCGAGGCCGGACAGCGGATGCGCCAGACCGGCGGCGAAGGAAGAGGTGGAGCCTGCGCCGACATGGGCTTCAGCCGGCATGGCGGCCGCCAGGAAAAGGATCGCGGCAAGTGTGGTTCGTTTCGTCGAGGCGGGGATCATCTTTCTGCCCTTTCCAATTGACCCGGTTAAGCGGCCCTGCGCGGGCCGCAGCCTTCGGCCTTGAGCACGCGCCTGGTCGACGGCGGATATTTCGTCAGCTTGCCTGCCGGCCGGATCGGCCGCGGCGCGAAATTGCCGCCGCAATTCGGGCAGACACCGCCCAGCACATTATCGACGCAGTCGGCGCAGAAGGTGCATTCGAAGGTGCAGATCAGCGCATCCGTGGCCTCCGGCGGCAGATCCTTGTCGCAGCATTCGCAATTTGGCCTAAGCTCCAGCATCGGTCTTCCTCCTCACCGGACCGGCCCTTTACCTGATCGGCTCGTGCACGGTCACCAGCTTGGTGCCGTCGGGAAACGTCGCCTCGACCTGGACGTCGTGGATCATCTCGGCGATGCCGTCCATGACCTGGGCGCGCGTGACGACATGGGCGCCGGCCTCCATGAGTTCCGCGACGGGACGGCCGTCGCGGGCGCCTTCGACGACAAAGTCGGTGATCAGGGCGATGGCTTCGGGGTGGTTGAGCTTGACGCCGCGCTCCAGGCGCTTGCGCGCCACCATCGCCGCCATGGCGATCAGCAGCTTGTCTTTTTCACGCGGCGTAAGATTCATGCAATGACCCGGTATTTCAGATCAGAGTGACCACAATTTAGGCAGGCCCGCCCGTCCGTTGAGCAGTTCGACGAGCGGAACCAACCGCTTGCGGAGCTGGTAGCCGTCGCCGGCGGTGAGCCTCGCAAGAAGCTTGCCAGATCGGCCGACGCTCCAGAAGCTGGCGCCGCCCCAGCTGCCAGTGCCGGCTTCGCCGATGATGGCGCGGGCCGGCTCGAGCAGGCTTTCCGCTTGCGGCGAAACGAGCAGCAGCGTCGCGACGGCAAGCGCGCCGCCGGTCGCCGCCGGCCGCCGCAACGTTGCCGCGATATCGGGACCGATCCGGAAATCCTCCGCATGGACCAGCACGCCGCCCTGGCGGACCCGCCAGCGGTCGTGGAAGCTGCCTCGAACCGTCCGCTCGCCCATCGCCAGCCGGCCGAACAGCGTGGCTTCGAGCACCAGCGCTTCGGCATCCCCGGCGAGATCGACATCCAGCGTGCGGGCGAAGGCGGCACGATCGAAAACGATGGTTTCCTGCGGCAGCCAGGCGAGGCGCCCGCCCGGCCCGACCCGCAGGCCGACATTTGTCTCGGCCCTGTCGGCGGCGGCGCGATAGACCTTCTCGCAGGCCTGGGTGGTGATGGAGGCTGAGGCCCCGGCGCCGACTTCGATCGTCCAGCCGAGGCGGTCGCCGCCGGTCATCCCGCCGGCCGTGTTGATGAGCACCGCCTCGAGCGGATCGCCCTGCACCGCCGGCAGGCGGATCTTGGCCGATCCGTCCTGGTAGAGCCGCTGCAGGCGCGTCCGGCCGTCGCTCTTGCCGCAGAAAAGCCTGGCTCGCCCGGCAACACGTTGCGCGGCAGGCAAAGGAGCGCCGGCCGAAGGCAAGGCGGGTGTCAGGGCGTTGTCGATCGTGTCCACGTTTCCAGGTTAAGCACTCCGGCGGCTTTGTCGATATATCGCTTGTTGCTTGACATCGTTTTGGTTTCTATAGAGGGAAGCCACCCTGGAGCGGTCGCGCGGTGTCTGGCGAGGTAAGGGCAACGGCGTTGTTGGATCCGGGGACCAAAAAGGGCGCTGATCAGTTGGCGTCGGGAAACGACAGGGAAGGAACCGAATGGCTGACCAACTGACGACCGAGATCATCGAAAAGATCAAAGCGCATGCCGACACCGGTGGTGAGGAAATCACGGCCAGCACCGATCTCGGAACGCTCGGCATCCATTCGCTGGAATTGACCGAGATCATTTTCGATCTGGAGGAGAAGTACGGCATCGAGATCGAAATGAACACGGTCGATGCCTGGAGCAACCTGAAGAACGTCGGCGACATGGTCGAGGCGGTTCGCGAACTGATCGCGAAAAAAGCCTGACTGCATGCAAAAACGCGTAGTCATCACCGGTATCGGCGGGATTTGCGGGCTCGGCAACGATGCGCCGGCGATGTGGGACGCCATGCGCGCCGGCCGCTCGGCCATCGGCCCGATCGACAATCCGTCGCTGCATGACCTGAAGGTCAAGACCGGCTGCGAAATCAAGGAACTGCCCGAACATGGCATCGACCGCAAGCAGGTCGTGTCGATGGACCGTTTCAGCCTCCTGGCGGTGATCGCCGCGCGGGAAGCGATGCGGCAGTCCGGACTGACGGCGCATGCCGACAACACCTACCGGATGGGCGCAATCGTCGGCATCGGCGTCGCGGGCTTCGAGACCATCGAGGAGAATTACCGCGCGATCCTGCTCGAGGGGCGCAATCGCGCCGCCATCTTCACCGTGCCGAAAGTGATGCCGGGCGCGGCCGCCGGCCAGGTGAGCATGGCGCTCGGCCTGCGCGGCCCTGTGTTCGGCGCCACCTCGGCCTGCTCGTCGGCCAACCATGCAATCTCCACGGCGGTCGACCAGATCAGACTCGGCCGCGCCGACGTGATGGTCGCCGGCGGCACCGAAGCGCCCCTGGTGTGGGGCGTGCTCAAGGGCTGGGAGGCGCTGAGAGTGCTTTCGCCCGACACGTGCCGGCCGTTCTCGGCCGACCGCGCGGGGCTTGTGCTTGGCGAAGGCGCCGGCATGGCGGTGCTGGAAAGCTACGATCATGCGATGGCGCGCGGCGCCACGATTTTGGCGGAGATCGCCGGCGTCGGGCTTTCGGCCGATGCCTCCGACATCGTCGCGCCGACCGTCGAGGGGCCGGAAGCGGCGATGCGCTTCTGCCTGGCGGATGCCGGGCTCAATCCGGAAGACGTCGACTACCTCAACGCGCATGGCACCGGCACCAAGGCCAATGACCAGATCGAAACCGCCGCGATCAAGCGCGTCTTCGGCAACCACGCCCCTTCGCTCTCAGTGTCCTCGACCAAGTCGATGCATGCGCATTGCCTTGGCGCTTCCGGCGGGCTGGAGATGATCGCCTGTGTGATGGCGATCCGCGACGGCATCGTGCCGCCGACCGCCAATTATCGCGAGCCGGACCCGGAATGCGATCTTGATGTGACGCCCAACGTCGCGCGCGAACGCAAGGTGCGCGCCGCGCTCAGCAACAGTTTCGCCTTTGGCGGAACCAACGCGGTGTTGGCCTTCAAGGCGGTCTGAAGACAATCCCGGTTGACTGTATGTGCATCGGCCGCCGGTGGCCGGTGTATTGATCCCGGCCGGCCGGGGACCTAATTCTTGCTCACCCCGCCGCATTCTTCGCCACCCATTGTGAGCGCCGCCCGGCGCCAGCCCTAACCGGAGTTTCCGATGACCGACCTGTCCGCCTTTCCGATCGCCAAGCGCTGGCCGGCCAAGCACCCCGAGCGCCTGCAGCTCTATTCCGCCACGACGCCCAATGGCGTGAAGGTCTCGATCGCGCTGGAGGAGATCGGCCTTCCCTATGAGCCGCATTATGTCGATATCGGCAAGAACGAGAGCTGGACGCCGGAGTTCCTGTCGCTCAACCCGAACGGCAAGATACCGGCCATCGTCGACCCGGACGGCCCGGGCGGCAAGCCGATCGGCCTGTTCGAGTCCGGCGCCATCCTGCTCTATCTGGCCGACAAGACCGGCAAGCTCATTCCCGCCGATCCGGCACGGCGCTACGAGACGATCCAGTGGGTGTTCTTCCAGATGGCGGCGATCGGCCCGATCTTCGGGCAGGTCGGCTTCTTCCACAAATTCGCCGGGCGCGAGATCGCCGACAAGCGGCCGCTCGAGCGCTACCGCGACGAATCGCGGCGGCTGATCGGCGTGCTCGAAACGCGCCTGAAGGGCCGCAAGTGGATCATGGACGACGACTACACCATCGCCGATGTGTCGATGCTGGGCTGGGTGCGCAATCTGATCGGCTTCTACGAAGCGCGCGACCTGGTCGGCTTCGATGATTTCGCGACCGTCGCCGAATGGCTGGAGCGCGGCTTGGCGCGGCCGGCGGTGAAACGGGGCCTTACCATTCCGGCAAAGGGCTGAAGACGGTTCCGGTAAACGCGTGCGGCACAAAAAAGTCCTGCGGGAGCGCCCATGCCGGGCTGGTTTCGCCGCTCGGCGCTTTGGCTGAAGGTAGCAGTGGGCTAAGCGGGCGCGGCTAGCGCCCACATTGGAGATTAGCCGAAAACCCCATGACGTCGTCATACTCGGGCTTGACCCGAGTATCCATGCCGTGGCCGCTGCCGTAGAGTGCAACGCTGCAGAATTCTGTAACCGCAGCAACGCTTTAGCGTCACGGCATGGATTCCAGGGTCTGCGCGCGTCGCTTCGCTCCTTGCTCCGCCCTGGAATGACGACCGAGCTGTCTTGACGGCCAATCGCGAAGGTCCGGCTCGGCGACTTCGCCGTCCGGAATCGCGTAAAAAGAAGCTATTTCGCCTTGGCCTTTCCACCACCACGGCCAAGCACGGACGCAGCCAGCCTTGCCGTCGCTACCACCGCGCCGGTCGCAACGCTTGCAACGGTGCGGATCGGGCCCGACGTCTTCGTTGCCGGCTTGTGCGGCTTATGCGCCTTGGGCGCGACCTTGTGGGCCACGCCGGGCGTCACTTTCTTCGGCGCCGCCTTGCCGAAAGCCGGCTTGGCGTCTTTCGACCGCTCGGCGATCGCCGGGCCGGCGCCCGCCTTGGCCTGCGTCGTCCTGGATTGGGTGGCCCTGGCTTTTTTGGCCACGGGCTTTCTGCTGTTGGTTGCCATCTGACGGCTCCTGCTCTGTTCTTTTCACAATTCCGGACGGAAAGCGATTGCACGCTTCCAGGAATTGCTCCGGCGCCGGACAATTCGGGACAGGTTGATAACGGCGAGAAAACCTTAAAGTTCCCGCCCGAAAATATTGAGAATTGAGCGGGTTAACCAATCACCGCGGTCATTGACCAATCACCATGTCGGCCGGCCGGCGCCGCGCCAGCACCCGCTCGATGTTGGGCATGTCGTTGGAGGCGATCCAGGCGCGGGCATCCTCGTCTGACTTGCCATGTTCGCGCCAGCGCTCCATCAGCCGACGCTCAAGCTCTGCCCGCGGCACATCGACGAAGATGGTGAAATCGAACAATGGCGCCAGCCGCGACCACGGCTCCTCGTCGAGCAGCAGGTAGTTGCCCTCCACCAGGATGAACTTGGTGTCGGCGGAAACGATCTCGGCCGCCGCACGCGACAGTTCGATGCTGCGGTCGAAGACCGGGATAGCGATGTCGGGTTCGCCGGAGCGGATGCGCTTCAGCAGCGTCTCGAAGCCGGCGAAATCGAAGGTTTCCGGCGCCCCCTTGCGCGGACGCAGGCCGCGGCGGTTGAGGATGATGTCGTCATAGTGGAAGCCGTCCATCGGCACGACCTCTGATGTGCCTTCGGGCAGAAGCTCATGCAGGTTCGCCGACAGCGTCGACTTGCCGGAGCCCGGCGGACCGGCAATGGCGACGACGAAGCGCTTGGCCTTGCCGGCGCGCTTGAAGATGGCGGCTGTGATATGGGCGATCTCGGACATCGGCGCCTCTTCGGTAAGGTTGCGGCCGGTATTTTGGCGGGTGTCGGTGGAAATTTCAAACCTGCTCTTGGTGACTGAGACTCGACCGCTTGTTCGGCAGCCTCCCGCTTTCGAAATTGGCCGGAACGTCTGTCCCCTTCGTCATCCACGGGCTCCGCCCTGGAATGACGAACTCCCAGGCGCCCCCGCCTGAACCCCTACGCCGGAGCCGAACGCCCGATGCGCAGGAAGTCGCGGTCGAACGGCGCCTCCTTCACCGCGCCGTTCGGCGCAAGAATGCGCAAACGATCGGCCACTGCCTCAATCTCGGCCGGCGCCTCTGCCTTGGCGAACGGAACCGCACCTATGACATGGCGGAACGAGACCGACCGCCCCTCGGCCAGCGCGAAGGCCGTCGCCACGCCTTCATGCTTCAGCCAGTTGTCGCCGAGCGAGGCGGCATGGCCGATCGCGGTGCGGCCGTCCTCGATGCCGAGCACGCCGCGATGGCGGCCGCTCCAGGGCGCGTAGTCGCGGCCGCCATTGGAGAACCAAAGCATCGTCACCGGCAGTTCGGTCGGGTTCTTCAGCACCAGAACCAGGTCCTGCTCGGCGCGCCGCGCAATCGCCGTCCAGCCCGGGCCGCCGTGATCGGCCTCGACCAGGGTGATGAAATCCTCGCGCTTGTCCTCCACGCGGTAGTCGGTGAGGTCGGTGGTGCCGCCGGCGGCGAGCGGAAACTGCGTCAGGTCGGCGGCGCGGGCCGGATAGGCCAGCATGAAGCGACCGCGCGCCGGGTCTGGCTCCAGCGGCGTTGGGAGCGTGACAGCGACGCGCTTGGGCGAGAAGGCGAGCCGGCCGCCGCCCTGCATGACCGTCATCGGATGATGGGCGATGGAAATGGCGCCGGAGCCGTCGGAAAGGACGTGCTCCTGGTACAGGAAAGGGTGGCCGTCGCGCAGGGTGAAGACCTTGTCGATGGTGGCGCCCATCACCTTGCGGCGCAGCCGGAACACGGCCCGCCAGCCGCCGGCGATGGCAGCGTTCTCGACGATGTCCCATTCGCTGTTGGCCGGCCAGCCATGCAGAGGTGCCGCCTCGACGTCGCTGGCGGAGAAGGGCGCGCAGAGGAAATCGCCGGAGAGGCGCACCGTGCCTTCAGGCAGGTTCGCGGGCAATGTCTCGCGCGGCGCGCCGACCCAGGGCGCGCGATGCAGCGGCTTCAGGATGCGGCCATCGGACTCGACCTCCATGGCAGCGATATGGCCGACGGCAAGATCGAGCGAGACGGAGATGCCTTTTGCGCCGATCGTGACCGTGTTCATGAATGCCTCCCGCGAATCTTTTCTCGCGGGGAGCAAAGCCCGTCGAATGCCTCCTGTGCAAGCAACGCGATCGGCATTTTGCATCAGGCGTGGTCGGAGTCGCTTAACCTGTAGCCGCAGGCGCTGCCCCTCATTGCCCTGCCGGGCATTTCTCCCCGTGCACGGGAAAAAAGCCTCACTACTGCCTTTTATACTCCCGCACCGGCGACTTCGTGCCATCCGTATAAGTCACCTGCACCGCCATCGATTTCACGTCATCCTTGACCTTGAAATAGGGCTGGTAGTCGGAGGGAATGGCGTAGGGGTCCTTGGCGTCGCAGGGCGGCATCTTGATCTCCTTGTCGAGCGCGGCGCCGTTGAGGCTGTAACGGACTTCCTTGATGGCGCAGCGGTAGGAGAGCATCTGGGTGAAATAGACCAGGCCGCGATTGCCGCCGGAATCGAAGGCGATCCATGAGGTCCAGAACTGGTCGAGGATCTGCTTGTTTTCCTGCTGGAGCGCGCCGTCGGGGTCGAAACGGATGTCGAACGGGCCGGTCTCGCGCCCCCTGATGTCGAGATATTTTATCGCGATGGTGGTGGCGGCGGTGCTGCCCGGCAATTCGAAGCTCGGATTGGGCATCGGCTTGCCGGTGCGCTGGTCGTTCATCGCCATAACACCGGTGTCGGTGAACGGGCCGGAATCGCCGAGACGCCAGGAAATCGCCGTCGCCGGCTCGGGCAGTGAGATCATCATCGACCAGCCGGCGTTCGAGCGCATCGGCGTCAGCGTCGGCACGAAGCGCGACGGGTCCAGCATATCGCCAAGCGCGGTCAGCCGGCTGCGGCTGCGGTCCAGCCAATCGGCCAGTTGCGTCTGGTCGACGAAATATTTGAGCAGGCCGCCGTCCTTCTCGTAGGAGACGAATTTGCCCAGCGCCTGCGCCTCGCTGCGCTTGTCGGCCAGCGTCTGGCTGCCGAGGCGATCCTCGGAAAATTCCTGCGCCAGGAGAAAGTAAGCCGGCGCGTAATCCGGATTGGCCGCAATGAAGGCGTTGAGCTTGTCGAGCCGCTGGGCGTCGTCGAACTGCAACAGATGCACGAGCTTGATCGAGGGCGCCTTGGCCTTTTCCGCCAGCGTGCCGAACACTTCGCGGGCGCCGGCCTTGCCGTCCTGGACCCTGAGCAGCGTGGCAAAGCGCGTGTAGCGATCGATCGCGTCGACGTCGAAGCCGGCAAAGGCGAGATAGGAACGGCGGGCGTTGAGCATGTCGCCGGCGAGCTCATAGACGCGGGCATTGTGGTAGAACTCGTCCGGACGCTTCGGATCGACGATCGCGCCGCCCTGCGCCGAGAGCTGGGCAAAACCCTTGGCGATCGTGTCGATGGAAGCGGCGATCTGCTCGGTGGTCGCCTGCAGTTTTTCAGCCTGCGCCTGCTGCTGTTGCTGGCCGGCGGCCAGGGTATCGGTCGTCTGCTTGACCGCCTCGACAGTCTTCTGCGTCTCGGCGCCTTGCGCCGACTGCTGCTGTTGGGCGGAAGCGATCTGCTCAGTGGTCTTGGCGACCGTATCGGTCGATTTCTTGACCTCCTCGACCGTTTTCTGCGTCTCGGTGACCCTCTGCTCGATCTTCGCCACCTGCTGCGAGACGATGCCCAGCGATTGCTGCAGCTCGGCGACCGCCGGCACGAGATTGGCGATCACGCCGTTCTGCGAATTCGTTTCCTGCTGAATGCCATAGACGCCGCCGGCGATCGCCGCCGCACTGGTGGCGAAGATCAGCGCCGGCATGGCTTTCGCCGCCAGCACCAGCCGCAGCACCATGGCGATGGCGATGATGATGGCTGCCACGGCCGCGACCAGGGCAATGTAGGCGGCGAAGGGTCCGAGCGGGTTGAGCACGTCGCCGACCGCGCCGCTGATGAAAGCGAAGCTCGCCGCCCATTTGCCTGTGCGGCTGAGCGACGCCCTAAGCAACGAGGTCGTACCCGTGGCGATTTCCGACATGCCGATCCCCCCAAATCCAAGCCGCGACATATTAGCGGAAAGGAGGCGGGGATGGCAAAGCAATGCTGGCGATTGGCGAAAGCCTGCGCGACATCTGATCTCCCACCTTGCGGGGGAGATGTCCGGCAGGACAGAGAGGGGTGTGAAGGAATGCTGCCCTGGAGCATGAACGATGTCCCATCAAGGTGCGTCGCAGGATCTGGCGGCCACGCCGGCGGGACAGCACCCCCCTCTGCCCTGCCGGGCATCTCCCCCCTCAAGGGGGGAGATTGGCAGCTTCGGCGGCGGCGCGAACCTCCGAAACCTGGGCAAATGCCTTCTTACCCCCGTTAACCAGTTGGACGCGGCATATGGGTTACGTTAGCTTCGCCGCATCTCAGCAACAGTTCTAGAACAATCTTGCCCCCTACCTTCCCTATCCTGCAAAAACTCATCGCCGTATTGGCATTGCTCGCGCTGGTCGCCGGCTGCACGACGGCCGCACCGCCTGAAAGCGTGCTTCCCGTGCCGGCGCAGCCGCAGAAATATGCGGCGATCGTGGTCGACGCCTCGACCGGCAAGACATTGTTCGAGGTCAATTCGCGGTCGCAGCGCTATCCGGCGTCGCTGACCAAGATGATGACGCTCTACATGCTGTTCGAGGCGCTGGAGAGCGGCCGGGTGACCAAGGAAACGCGGATCCCGGTTTCCGATCATGCCGCCTCGCAACCGCCGACAAAGCTGCGCTTTAGGCGCGGCGAGACGATCGACGTCGATTCCGCCATCCGCGCCATGGTGGTGAAGTCGGCAAACGACGTTGCGGTGGCGGTGGGCGAATATCTGGGCGGCGGCTCGGAGGATCAGTTCGCCGCCATGATGACCGCCAAGGCGCGCTCGCTCGGCATGAGCGGCACCAATTTCCGCAACGCCTGCGGCCTGCCGGATGACGGCCAGGTGACCACGGCGCGCGACATGGCGGTGCTGGGCATGGCGCTGGAAAAGCGCTTCCCGCAGCATTTCCACTATTTCTCCGAAAGCGACTTCATGTTCCGCGGCAGGCTGGTGCGTGGCCACAACGACATGCTGGGCCGCGTGCGCGGCGTCGACGGCATCAAGACCGGCTACATACGGGCTTCCGGCTACAACATCGTCACCTCCTACAATGCCGACGGGCGGCATCTGATCGTGGTGGTGATGGGCGCCGACACAGCGCGCCAGCGCAACGATCATGCCGAGGCGCTGATCCAGCGCAGCCTTGGGCCGGCGATCGCAGATGCAAGCCAGCCCAGGCTGATGTATTCCGGCCAGCAGCCGGCCTCGCCGCCGCTGCTTCCACCGGCGGACTCGGCGCTGCCAGGGTTGCCGCCGCAGGCCGCGCCTGCGTCGACCGCGCCAAACCAGTCGGCATCCGATTTTCCGTCGCCGGATCTGGCATCACCCGGCGCGCCGCTGCTGCCGACGCAGTAGGCGGGCGAAAGTTTTAGACGCCGGCGGGACAGCGCCCCCCTCTGGCCTGCCGGCCATCTCCCCACTTGGGGGAGATTGGCAGCTTTGGCGACGGCGCTCGTCTGCAAACGTCTGTGATTGGCGAAGGCGGTCGCGACGGCTGATCTCCCCCCTTGAGGGGGAGATGTCCGGCAGGACAGAGAGGGGGGCGAAGGAATGCGGCGCTTCTCTTTCTCAGGCCGCGCTGCCGTTGCCTATCTCACCACCAGCACCGGGATCTGCGTCAGCGACACCACTTCCGCCGTCTGGCTGCCCAGCACCAGGCGGCCCAGCCCGCGGCGGCCGTGCGAGGCCATGACGATGATGTCGCTGCCTTCGCTGGCGGCGACTTCGAGGATCGCCTCGGCGGGGGTGCGGTTCTCGATATGCAGGGTTTTCGCGCCGACGCCCTTCGCATCCGCGTCGGCCTTGCATTTGCCGAGCAGCTCGCTTGCGTATTTGCGCGCGCTTTCCTCGTAATTGACCAGCTCGTCGGCCGCGACATAGCCGGCCATGGCGCCGCCCCAGGCGAGCGCCGGGAACGGCTCGGAGACGGTGACGAAGGCGACGCTGGCGCCCAGACCCTTGGCCAGCTCCAGCCCGTGGGCGACGCCCTTCTGGGCGAGTTCGGAGCCGTCGGTGGCGACGAGGATTTTCTTGTACATGGCGGCGATCCCTCATTTCTCGGGGCGATGCCCCAGTGGCGGGAGCCTGAACGCTCAGGCCTGGTTTCGATATAGTCGGCCTATCAGGCCCGCCACAGGGCCAGTTTGATGTGGCTCAAGGCCAGGCGGCGGAGACGATTGCGCCAGGGCGTGAAATCGCGGGCGACGCTCCCTCTCCGTCTCGGCGTCGCCGAGCCACCTCGCCCCGCTGTGCGGGGCGAGGAACCCAGGCTTGCAAGCGGCGCAGCAACGGCGACTGGCGTTTCCTCGCCCCCACAAAGTGGGTACAAAGTGGGGGAGAGGTGGATCGGCGCGCAGCGCCGAGACGGAGAGGGGGCTGCGCCGACCTATGCGATTGCCCCAATAGCCCGTCCTGCCCAATCACAAGAACTTGTTCCGTCACATGCTCTTCATACTGACCATGGATATGCCGCGCCGGCTTGGCGTATCGTAGCCGCAAAGCCTCGAACAGGAGCACCGACCATGGCAGGCGACCCGAAGGCATCCGCGCAAATCCAGGCCGACGACGAGAACGACGTCGCCGGCGAATATCTCGAGGCGGAAACCGTGCCGGAGGATGCCCAGGCAGCAGCCGACGAGATCCTCGAAGCGCCGGAGGTGCCGGATTCCGAGCCGCACGCCGAACCGCATGTTCCGGGCACTGCCCGGATCAAGGCGAAGAAGAAACCCTCGGCGATATCGGGGCGCAAATTCCGCAAGCGCGACCTGGTGCGCATCGACGATCTGAGGCCCAGCCTCGCCGACCGCATCCGCTCCGACCATCCCGACCTGCCGCGCGGCGCCCGTATCAGCCGCGAGGAGCTCGGCCGCTACCGCATGCGCTACATGGAGGAGCTGCTGCAGCAGGAGCACGGCGAATTCTCCGAGCTCGACCGCCAGGTGGTGGAATCGATCGCCAAGCAGGACACGATCTCGGAAAACTCGGAAGAGGAATATGAGGAGCACCGCTCCTTCCCCGACCGCGTCTCCGACACCATGGCCGAGTTCGGCGGCAGCTGGTGGTTCCTGATCTCGTTCGCGGCGGTGCTTTTGCTGTGGATCGGCGTCAACCTGGTCGCCGGCACGACCAACGCCTTCGACCCCTACCCGTTCATCCTGCTCAACCTGATGCTCTCCTGCATCGCCGCCATCCAGGCGCCGGTGATCATGATGAGCCAGAAGCGCCAGGAAGCCAAAGACCGGCTGCGCTCCTTCAACGACTACCGGGTGAACCTGAAGGCCGAGCTGGAAGTGCGGCACCTGCACGAAAAGCTCGACTACCTGATCTCGCGCCAATGGCAGCGCCTGGCCGAAATGCAGCAGATGCAGCTCGATGCGATGCACGAGCTGACCGCGGCGAAGAAGGTGAAACGCGCGACACGGGCGGTACGGCGCAAGACTGCGAAGGTGGGGGTGGAGGGCTGAGCGCGTTTCCTCACCCCACGCAGTGGGACGCAGTGGGGAGAGGTGTCTCGGCGAAGCCGAGACGGAGATGGGAGCGCCCTATCCGACAGCCCATCGGTCAGCCAATCTCCCCACCAGCCCACCGCACAATCGCCAATTGCCCGTTGAAGCCCGCAGCGGCTTCCGCTAAGAAGCCGTGGCTGGCCGGCTCACCGGTCGGTTCGTTTTCCGGTCCCCGGGAAGCACCCGTAGCTCAGCTGGATAGAGCGCTGCCCTCCGAAGGCAGAGGTCACAAGTTCGAATCTTGTCGGGTGCGCCAAATCTGCCGATGAAATTAAAACTTAGTCGCCCGGCACTATGCCTTTGACCTGCTCGTCGCCGGGCTGGGTATCCCAGAATTTAAGCATCATATGAGATAAGGTGTCGCGTGCCGCCACCATCCGCTGGTGCCAATCGTTCTCCTTGTCGAGGAGGATTGCACATCTGCATCCTTCCCTAATAGAACTTGGTTGCTCAGTCGCGAAAAATACCAAGTAGTTGCCGCAGCGTAGAAAATTGTGCGATACGAATTCTTCGTCGCGCGACCGAATATGGCCGTTGCAAACATGTCTTCATCGCCAAGCTCAGGGCTCAAGCTTGTTAGCGCCGCAGCCAGGTAAGACAGATGCGATGACTGGGAAAGTATCTCGTATTCTTCGCGACGCCAGCTTGCCATTCCTTCGACGATCTCGTTGTCCAGACCTATCTTCCTTTCGATAGAAATGACCTTCTCGTGCAGCTTCTTTGGTGAGACCACGGAGTGCCAGAAATCTTTGATCTGGGCGTCTGTGTCAGCGGCGATGTAGGCCAGGCCCAGTGGACGGTCATGTAACACTGCAATGCAAAGAAGCAGCGTCTCGACGTATGTGCGTAGAAGAGCCTTAGCTGGTGTATCCAGTCCCGAGATCACAAGAGACCGGATCGACACGCCGAATGACACTGCCGAACCTACCAGCGCCCACGCTGCACGCACATTTTCATTAGATGGACCGAACCCCTCGACGGAACTAAGCGCCACATGCACATAGGATAGAAATTCTAGACCAAATTCGAAAATCGCGAGGTGCGGCTGAAAGGCAATGCTCGTTTTGGCTCGTGCCTCGGCCTCAGCTTTTAGTAAAAGTTCGTTGAACCCATGTCGAGAGGACGGATCACGGCCCATTTCGCTGTAAGCCGCACGCCAGCGCTCTTCAATGTCATCGTAGATGTTCAACTGTTGGGCCGGTATATTCACCGCAGCACCTCCCCTATCGCCGCCGCCAGCCTCTCCACCCCGTCCCGCGTCTGCGCCGCGTCACACGCCGCGTAGCCCAGCACCAGGCCTTGGGTCGGCGCCGTGTTCTGGAAATATTTCGACAGCGGCGAGACGTTGATGGCCCTTTTCGCCGCGGCCTGGCTGACCTTGATGTCGTCGATGCCGTCCCTCAGATAGCCCACCACCTGGATGCCGGCCTCGGCGGGGGAGAGCGTGATCTCGTCGCGCAGGCGCTCGGTCACGATGTCGCGGAAGAGCTGGCGGCGCTGGGCGTAGATGCGGCGCATGCGCTTCAGATGCCGGCTCATATGGCCTTCGGTGATGAAATCGGCGAGCGCGGCCTGCAGCAGCAGCGGCGCGAACTGGCCGGTTGTGGAGAGCGCGTTGACGATGCGGCCGGCGAGCTCCGGCGGCAGCACCATGAAGCCGAGGCGCAGGGCCGGGAACAGGAGCTTGGCGAAAGTGCCGACATAGATGACGCGGCCGGAGCGGTCCATGCTCTGGATCGCCGGCACGGGCCTCCCTTGAAAGCGGTATTCGCCGTCGAAATCGTCCTCGATCACCCATGAATTGGCGGTCTCGGCGATGTCGAGCAGGCGCAGCCGCTCCTCCATGCGCATGGTGATGCCGAGCGGATGCTGGCAGGCCGGCGTCACATAGATGAGGCGGGGCAACGGGTCCGGCGGCTCGAGAGACCAGCCGCGCTCCTGGTCGACCGGAATGGGCAGGACCCTTGCGCCGGCCACGGTGAAGGCGGCCTTGGCGCCGTAATAGCCGGGCTCCTCCATCCATACCGTGTCGTCGGGATCGAGCAGCAGGCGCGCCAGCAGATCGAAGGCGGCCTGCGCGCCGGTGGTGACGACGATCTGCTCCGGACGGCAGCGCACGCCGCGCGCGGAGAAGAGATAGCCGGCGATCGCCTCCTTCAGCGCCGGGTGGCCGGTTACGTCATAGGTGCCGAACAGCGTCTCGCCGCCATGGCTGGCGCGGCGCGCCACCAGCCGGCCCCAGACGCCGAAGGGAAAGCTGCCCGCATCCGGCATGCCGGGGTGGAAGGCGACATGCCCCGGCCTGCCGTGATGATAGGGCTGGCTGAGCAGAAGCTGGCCGCGCAGCGAGGGTTGGCGCAGCGGGACAGGATGTTCCTCGGTCGGTATTTCTCGCGGACCTTCGGGCAGGTCGACGATCACCGGCCGCGCGCCCTGGCGGTTGGCGAGATAGCCTTCGGTGACGAGCTGGTCGTAAGCGGCGACGATGGTGTTGCGGCCAAGGCCGAGCTCGGCGGCCAAGGCGCGGGTGGACGGCAGCTCCGAGCCGGGGGGAAGCGCGCGGCTGCGGATGATGGCGACGAGGCCGTGATAGAGCTGGCGCGAGAGGTGCTCGGGGCCGGCGCGGTTCACGGTGAGCGTGTCGAGGGGGAAGGGTTGGGGTTTGGGGTGCGGGCGCATGGGTTTATGCCCACCCGCAGGTGCGCTGGTGAGCCGCGGCACGCTTGGCTTCCGACGTCGAGTTCCTTCGCCCCCCTCTCTGTCCTGCCGGACATCTCCCCCTCAAGGGGGGAGATCGGATGTCCCGTCGGCTTTCGCCAATCGCCAACGTTGCAAAAGGAGCGCCGGAGCTGAAGCTGCCAATCTCCCCCCTCGAGGGGGAGATGCCCGGCAGGGCAGAGAGGGGGGCCTCGCGCCGACGATCGATGATTTCGAGACTGTCCATCCCCCATCCTGCCACAGCCGCCTCCCGTCACAAACTGGTTCCTTCATTTTCCGGAAAACTGGCCCTCGCGATGGAGACAGAGCGGCGTAGACTTCGCTCATAGACGTTGGGGAAAAAGACGTCGACGCAAGACGGGGAACACAGGTCCGGGCAAGGCAACTGGGAGGCTGCCGGCCGGACAGGCAAGGCAGGGCGACGCATCGCCCGCCGCAGGCATGAAGCCATTTCCCTCCCGAGACCATGAACCCCGCAGCCATCCCGGCCGCAGGGCGGAAAGCGAGCAATGACAACCGTTCGACTTGGCATCAACCCGATCACCTGGACCAATGACGACGTGCCGGAACTGGGCGGCGACACGCCGCTCGAGACCTGCCTCAGCGAAACCGCGGAAGCGGGCTATGCCGGCACCGAGCTTGGCGGCAAGTTCCCGCGCGACAGCCGCGCGCTTCGGCCCATCCTCGACCATTACGGGCTGGCGCTGGTCTCCGGCTGGTATGACGGGCGCATCTGCGAGAAGGAGGTCGACGAGGAATTCGAGGCGATCCGGCCGCATCTGACGCTGCTTCGCGATCTCGGCGCCCGGCATGTCGTCTATGCCGACACCTCGCGCGGCCGGCATGGCGCGATCTACGATCCGATCTCGCAGCGGCCGAAGCTGATGGACGGCGAATGGAAGGCCTATGGCGAAAAGATCACCAGGCTCGCCGAGCGGTTCTCCGATTTCGGCGTCGGCATGGCCTTCCACCATCACATGGGCACGATCGTCGAGACCGACCAGGAGATCGACCAGCTGATGCACAGCACCGGCGAGGCGGTCGGCCTGCTCTACGACACCGGGCATTGCGCCTTTTCCGGCGGCGACCCGGAGCAATTGCTGCGCCGGCATGTGGAGCGCGTCGTGCATGTGCATTGCAAGGACGTGCGCCCGGCCATGCTGAAGAAGGCGCGCGAGACCGACATGAGCTTCATGGGCGCGGTGATGGAAGGCATCTTCACCGTGCCCGGCGACGGCGCGATCGACTATCCGACGCTGCTCAAGATCCTCGCCGACCAAGGCTATTCCGGCTGGCTGGTGGTGGAGGCCGAGCAGGACCCGGCCAAGGCGCACCCCTTGACCTATGCCACGATGGGGTATCGCAATCTCAAGAAGCTGGCCGAGGGCGCGGGCTTCTACGTCCACGAGCGCAAGGCCTGAAGAAAGCATGGGGCGCCGGGGAGGGAGATGAGTTCGGTTCTGTACCAGAAGGTGGTCAAGAGCTTCGGCGCGCTCAATGTGCTGCGGTCGCTCGACCTTGCCGTGCCGGATCATAAATTCCTCGCTTTGCTCGGTCCGTCGGGCTGCGGCAAGACGACGGCGCTGCGCATCCTGGCCGGGCTCGACATGCCGAGCGCGGGCAAGGTCTTCATCGGCGAGCGCGACGTCACGCGGCTGCAGCCGCGCGACCGCGACATCGCCATGGTCTTCCAGAGCTACGCGCTCTACCCGCAGATGACGGTCGCCGAAAACATCGGCTATCCGTTGTGGATCCGCGGCACACCGGATGCCGGGCGAAAGGCGAAGATCGGCGAGGTCGCCGCCATTCTCGAGATCGGCCACCTGCTCGACCGCCGGCCACGCCAGCTATCGGGCGGACAGCGCCAGCGCGTGGCGCTCGCACGCGCCATCGTGCGCGACCCGGCGGCCTTCCTCATGGACGAGCCGCTCTCCAATCTCGACGCGCGGCTGCGGCTCACCATGCGCGGCGAGATCAAGCGGCTCTGCCAGCGCCTCAGCGCCACCACCATCTACGTCACCCACGATCAGGTCGAGGCGCTCACCATGGCCGACTTCGTCGCCGTCATGCATGGCGGCGAGCTGCAGCAGATGGCGCCGCCCATCGAGATATACGACCGCCCGGCAAACCGCTTCGTCGCCACCTTCGTCGGCAACCCGCCGATGAACATCCTGCCGGCAGCGCTTTCGGAGAAAGGCGTTATCGTGGCCGGCAAGGCCGTCCCGCTGGACGCCGCGCGGCTCGCCGCCTGCCGCGCCGCCTCGATCGCCGAAATCGGGCTGCGGCCGGAAGATTGCAGCGCTGCCGCCGCCGATACGCCCGATGCGCTGCCCGGAGAAATCTACGTCGTCGAACCGATGGGCAACGAGACGCTGGTCAATGTCCGCCTGGAAGGCGGCAACGTCTCTGTCCGGGCCGGCCGCGAATTCCGGGGTGCGGTGGGTGAAAGCATCGGCGTCGCCTTCGACCCGGCGAACGCCTGTTTCTTCAATTCGGCCGGCCTGACAGCCGTCCACAGGGTCAACAACAATGGGAGAGTGACATGATGCATTCCAGCAGACTTACTCGCCGTTCCGTCATCAAGGGCGGGCTTGGCCTTGCCCTGGCGACCACCGCGCTGACCACGCTCGGGCTGCCGATGCCGGCTAGGGCAGCCGGCAAGAAAGTGATCATCGGCGCCTTCGCCGACGGCGGCCTGACGCCGTTCAAGGAAAAGATCATCCCGCTGGCCAAGGAACAGGGCTTCGACATCCAGTTCCTCGAGGACGAATACGGGGTGACGCTCGAAAAGTGGTTCGCCGACGCCCAAAGCGGCGCCGGCCAGTACGACCTCTATCTGCTCGACGATCCGTGGGTGCCGCAGTTCGGCGCCGCCAACGTGCTCGAGGACCTTGGCGCCGGCGGCATCGACGGGTCGGACAAGGACTGGATCGGCTCGATGATCGACATGGGCTACTGGCCGCCGCAGAAGGGGCCGCGCGTCAAGGGCTTCGAGAACGCCAAGCCGACGCTGATCTGCGTGCCCTTCGTCGGCGACCTGCAGACGCTCACCTATCGCAACGACGTCTTCACCGGCGGCGCGCCGAAGACCTGGGACGAGGTGATCGCGAAGGGCAAGGAAGGTGTCGCGGCCGGCAAGATCAAATATCCGGTCGTCTTCCGCGGCGTTTCCGGCAACCCGATCGTCACCAGCTGGTATCCGGTCTTCCTGTCGTTCGGCGGTTCCTTCTTCGACGACAAGTGGAACCCGATCTTCAATTCGGCCGAAGGCAAGGCCTCGGCCGATTTCTTCGTCGGCACGATGAAGCAGAACACGGCGAGCGGCGTGGTCGAGTTCGATTCCGACCAGGAGGGCGCGGCGATCCTCGGCGGGGACGCCGGCGCCATCATCCAGTACTCGGGCAATGCGCTGAAGGCTGATGACCCCGCCCAGACGAAGGTGGCCGGCAAGCTCGATTTCGGCGTCGTGCCGAAACAGGAAAAGGCGATCGCCCAGATGGGCATCTTCATCGCCGGCGTGCCGAAGTCGGCTCCCAACAAGGCGAACTCCATCGAGTTCCTGAAGTGGTATGTCAGCGCGGAAACCCAGGCCAAGCTCTCGGAGGCCGGCTCTATTCCGGTCAAGCGCAGCGCCTTCGGCATCGCCAAGCCCGGCAACCGGCTTATACCGGTCGCGCTCCAGCAGCTCGACGCAGGCGCGCTGCCGCGGCCGCGCACGCCCGACTGGGCGAAGGTCGAGGAACTGCTCGGCATCGAGCTCAACAAGGCCTTGCAGGCCGGCTCCGGCGGCGGCGCCGCTTTGGATACGGCGGCCAAGCAGGTCAAGGACTATCTGACCACGGCCGGGTACTACTGATGCAAACCGGCATGCAGGCACGCAAATATCGCCTGCAGGGGGCGGGGCTCGACCTCGCCCTCCCCTATCTCATGCTGGCGCCGGGTCTGATGGTCGTGCTCGGCGTGCTGGTCTATCCGCTCTGGGATGGGCTGCGCGCCAGCACCAGGGCTTACCGCTATGGCTCGCCGGTCGCAGATGTCGGCTTCCATAACTATGTGCAGCTTTGGAGCGACGCGCAGTTCCTGAATTCGCTGTGGGTCACGGTCAAGTTCGTCGCGCTTTCGGTGTCGATCGAGGCGGTGCTGGGTTTCGCGCTGGCCTTGTTCTGCCTGCACGAATTCCGCGGCATAAGGCTGCTGAGGACGGTGCTGATCATTCCCATGGTGATCACGCCCGTCGTCGTCGCCATTCTGTTCCGACTGATCTACGCCAGCGATGCCGGCATGCTGACGGCGCTCTCGGAGGCCATGGGCGGCGGCGGCGTCCAGATCCTCGGCAACCCGCTCAACGCCTTCATCGGCCTTGTCGTGCTCGACGTGTGGGAGTGGACGCCGCTGATGTTCCTGATCCTGCTGGCCGGCCTGCAGTCGCTGCCGCACGAGCCGTTCGAGGCGGCGCGCGTCGACGGTGCAGGGTCCTGGCGAGTCTTTGCCGATCTCACCTTCCCGATGATGCGGCCGGTGCTGGCGATCGCCATCGTGCTGCGCACCATCGACGCCTTCGGCACCTTCGACCAGGTCTTCGTCTTGACCCGAGGCGGGCCGGGCGAAGCGACGAGGCTGATCTCGATCTATGGCTATGACACCGCGTTCAAGTTCCAGCAGACCGGATACGCGGCGGCGCTGTTCGTGACGATCGGCCTCGTCGTGCTCGCCCTCGCCTTCAGCGCCATCAGGCTCCTGCGCAGGATCGACGCGTCATGAGCACCCGTCTGGCGCGCATCCTTACCACCATCTTCGTGCTGGCAATCGTGCTGCTGCCGATCTACTGGCTGGTCTCCACCTCGCTCAAGTCCAATCGCGAGATCACCCAGGAAGGCACGCTCTATCCGCATGTGCCGACGCTCGACAATTACGTCAGGCTGTTCACCGAAAAGCAGTTCGGCTCCTACCTGACGAACTCGCTGGTGGTCACATTCTTCTCGGTCGCGATAGCGCTGGTCTTCGGCGCGATGGGCGCCTACGCGATCGCCAGGTTTCGTCTGCCCTTCGCCGCGGAGCGCAAGGTCGGCCTTTTCCTGCTTACGCTGCGCATCATCCCGCCGGTCGTTATCCTGATCCCCGTCTATCTCCTGATGCTCAGCCTCGGACTGCTCGACAGCTGGCTCGGCCTGATCGCCACCTACACCGCCTTCAACGTCACCTTCTGCGTCTGGATGATGGAGAGCTTCTTCCGCGAGATCCCGGTCGACCTCGAGGAGGCGGCCATGGTGGATGGCGATTCACGCTTTGGCGCCTTCCGCCGCATCACGCTGCCGCTGGCAGCACCTGGGTTGGCAGCTACCGCCATCTTCGCCGTGCTGGTCACCTTCAACGAATTCCTTTTCGCGCTGGCGCTGACCGCGACCCCGCGAGCGATGACCATGCCGCGCGGCACCGCCACGCTCATCGGGCGCATCGATACCGACTGGGCCTCGATGGCCGCAGCCGGGGTCATCGGAGCGCTGCCGATCGTCTTCTTCGCGCTGCTGGTGCAGCGGCACCTGGTTCGCGGCCTGACCATGGGCGCCGTGAAGTGACCGCCGGCCGGGCATGTTGAACTCGCCGTCGCGGACGGCCGCACAGGAAAGTTGAACGCAATGATGGATGTTTGTCTGTTCGGGGTGGGACTGATCGGAAGGGTGCATGCCGGCAATCTCGCGCGTCACCCGAAGGTGCGGCTGCGCTATATCGTCGATCCCAACCGCGAAGCCGCCGCCAAGGTCGCGGCCGCGACCGGCGCCGAGATCGCCGACACAGAGACCGTGATGAACGATCCGGCGGTGAAGATGGTATTCATCGCATCCGCCACGCGCACCCACGCCGACCTCGCCATGGCAGCGGCGGCAAAGGGCAAGGCGATCTTCTGCGAGAAGCCGATCGATCTCGACCTCAAGCGCACCGACGAGTGCCTGGCGGCGGTCGCAGAGGCCGGCGTGCCGTTCCAGATCGGTTTCAACCGTCGCTTCGATCCGAGCTTCCGCTCGCTGAAGGAGCGCCTCGACGGCGGCGAGATCGGCGCCGTCGAGCAGGTCATCATTACCAGCCGCGACCCCGAACCCGAAACCGAGGAAGCGCTGGCCGGAGGCGGGGGCGTCTTTCGCGAGATGACCATCCACGATTTCGACATGGCGCGGAACATGCTCGGCGAGGAACCGGTCGAGCTGTTCGCGACCGGCTCCTCGCTGGTGGCGCCGCAATACAGGAAGCTCGGCGACTACGACACCGCGATGTTCATCCTGCGCACGGCGTCAGGCCGGCAGTGCCACATCAACAACAGCGTCAGGGCGGCCTACGGCTATGACCAGCGCATCGAGGTGCACGGCGCCGACGGCATGCTGCAGGCCGGCAACCGCTTGCCGACCTCTGTGGAGATGTACGGCGGCAAGGGTATATCGCGCGACAAGCCCTATTACTTCTTCGTCGAACGCTATGCGGAATCCTACGCCGCCGAGATCGATCACTTCATCACCTGCGTCGAAACCGGCAGCAGCCCGGCGGTCACGGCCAACGACGGTCGCAAGGCCATGATCCTCTGCGAGGCGGCGCTTGCGTCGGCGCGGTCCGGCAGGTTCGAACCGGTAAAGCTCTGAGCGGATGGTCTGAAGGCAAGCGGGAGTCACCGACATGAAGATTGGCATGATCACCGACAGCCTGGGCAACCTGTCGTTCGACGAGATGCTGCGCGCCTCGGCCGAATTGGGGCTCGAGACGCTGGAATTCGCCTGCGGCAACTGGTCGTCGGCGCCGCATATCGACCTGGCGGCCATGCTGGAAAGTCCTGCGACCCGCGCCGAATTCGTCGCCAAGGTCCGCGACCACGGGCTGACGATCGCGGCGCTCAACTGCTCGGGCAACCCGCTGCATCCGGGGCCGCAGGGCAAGCAGCACCGCCAGGTGACCGAGGACACGATCCGGCTTGCTAGCCTGATGGGCATCGACCGCGTGGTGATGATGTCGGGGCTGCCCGGCGGGCCGGGCGACGCCAACCCCAACTGGATCATCACCGACTGGCCGCCCGAATGCGCCGACATCCAGCGCTACCAGTGGGACGACTGCATCATCCCTTATTGGCGCGATCTCGTCGGATTTGCGAACAATCTGGGCATCAGGAAGCTTTGCCTGGAACTGCACGGTCATCAGGCCGTCTACAACGTCCAGACGCTGTTCCGGCTGCGCGATGCTGTCGGCGAAACGGTCGGCGCGAACTACGATCCGAGCCATCCGATGTGGATGGGCGCCGATCCCATCGCCGCCGTGCGCAAGCTTGGCTCGGCGATCTACTATGTCCACGCCAAGGATACGCGCGTCGAGCCGGTGCCGGTCGGCATCGACGGGGTGCTCGATGCGCGACCGCCAACGCTTTTCGCCGAAAGGGCCTGGAACTACATCACGCTGGGCTACGGCCACGGCGAGACCTGGTGGCGGCAGTTCTGCACGGCGCTGAAGCAGGCCGGCTACGACGACGTGCTGTCGATCGAGCACGAGGACATGATGCTGTCGCCGATGGAAGGCATGCGCAAATCCGTGGCCCTGCTGCGCAACGTCGCCATTAACCTGGCCTGATGCTCAGATCCATTATTGCATTGGCCGGTCGCCATGGGCCGCCAAACCAGTCCCGGCGCTCGGCTCGATCACCTCACATCGACCCAGCGCTGCTCCTGGAAGGAGCGCGCCATGGCATGCACGGTGCGCTCGATCTCCAGCCCCTCGTCGAAGTCGATGATGCGGGCAGGCTTACCGGCGATGCGCATCAGAAGCTCGCGGCATTCGATCATCTTGAGGTCATTGAAGCCGAGGCCGTGGCCGGGCGCGGGCAGGAAGGAATCGTAGGGCTTGTGGTGCGGCGCCACCAGGATGGTGCGGTAGCCCTGCTCGGTCGGCCGGTCGGCGGTGAGGTAGAGCTGGAACTCGTTCATCCGCTCCTGGTCGTAGAGGATCGAGCCTTTCGAGCCGAATATCTGGATGGCGATGCGGCCCTTGCGGCCCCAGGCCGAGCGGTTGACCAGGAGCGTGCCGGCTACGCCGTTTTCGAGATGCAGCAAGACGCTGGCGATGTCATAGGTCTCGACCGCGCGGCGGGCGCCCGAAGCGGTCTTTCGGTCGGCGTAAGGTTTGGCCATGTCGCACATGACGCGCGAAACGCGGCCGAACAGCACCTTGATCAGCGACAGCGGATGGACGGCGAAATCGTCGAGCGCGCCGTAACCGGACGACGCCTCATGCTTCCAGAAGAACAGCGCTTCCGGGTCGGCCATGAAGTCCTCGTCCATCTCGATACGCACAAGGTTGACGTCGCCAATGATCTTTTCCTCGAGCAGCGCGCCGATGTGGCGGATGGCGGGGTTCTGGATGTAGTTGTAGCCGAGCCCGGCGACCTTGCCGGATCTCCTGGCCGCGGCCGCCATGGTCTCGGCCTCGGTGAAACTCGGCGCCATCGGCTTCTCGCACCACAGATGCTTGCCGGCTTCGAGGATGGCGATCGCCATCTCGGGATGGAACTGGTTCGGCGTGGTCAGCGAGACCACGTCGACCTCCGGATCGTTGACCACGGCGCGCCAGTCGCCGGAACCCTTGGCGAAGCCGAACTCGCCGGCCTTGCTCCTGGCCAGCTCGTCATTCACCTCGCCCAGATGCACCAGTCTCGGCTTGTCGACATCGGGAAAGACCGTGCCCACCGCGCTCCAGGCAATGGCGTGGCACTTGCCCATGAAGCCCGTGCCGATGAGGCCCACTCCGACCATGTCGATTGTCTCCAGGATAAGGAAAGAATTGATGTGGATGAATTAGTCCATTTTGGGAAAGAATGGAACATACAAATCATTTTTTATGGTGTTCTTGCGCTAACTCGCTATGATGGGGCAGGAGAGGGAAAAGCTTATGGGCGCGGACGGAGCGACGATGGACGAACGGGTGCCTCGCGATTTCGAAACGCTGCGCGCGACGATCCTGGACAGGCGCGCCAGCCTGCCCAAGCGCATCGCGCAGATCGCCGCCTACGCGCTCGACAATCCCGACGACATCGCCTTCGGCACGGCGGCGAGCATCGCCGCCTCGGCCGGCGTGCAGCCTTCGACGCTGATCCGTTTTGCCCAGCAGCTCGGCTTCGACGGCTTCACCAGCCTGCAGCAGGTTTTTCGCGAGCGCCTGCGCGAGCGCAATTCCTCCTATGACGAAAGGCTGGCGGCGCTGCGCGCCAAGGCCGAGGAAGGCGCCGGCCACCGGGCGATCTTCGACGGCTTCGTCGCCGCCGCCAGCACCTCGCTCAGCGACATTTCGCGTTCGCTCAACGATGCGCATTTCGAGGAGGCGATCGCGCTCCTGGCGAAAGCCGAGACCATCTATGTGCTGGCCAAGCGCCGCTCCTATCCGGTCGCCTCCTACATCGCCTACGCGTTGGGCAAGCTCAAGATCCGCAACCAGCTGGTGGAATCGGCCGCCGGACTGAACGCCGAGATGATCGGCTTCGCCACGCCGCGCGACGCCGTCATCGCCATCAGCTTCTCGCCCTACGCGCCCGCGACCATCGAGGAGACGCGCGCGATCGCGGAACAGGGCGTGCCGATCGTGGCCATCACCGACTCGTCCTTCTCGCCGCTGGCGCAGTTCGCCAAGGTCTGGTTCGAGGTCGCTGAGGCCGATTTCGGCGGCTTCCGCTCGATCTCGGCGACCATGGCGCTGGCGATGGCACTGACCGTTGCCGTGGGCGAAAAGCGCCGCGAAGCCGGTCGGCGGCGCAAGGGTTGAGCCTTGCGAGCGAGCGCTTTTCGGCGCGGGAACGCTCATTCCATATTGACTACGGATTGGAATTAATATTTCATATTGACGACACCACGCCGGCGCTGGCGCGCGCTGTCCAAAACGACGCTGCTCTGCACAACAAGGCCGATGGGAGGTTCGAATGGGCGAAGCCGTGGAAGGGAAATACCCGCCGCTCGACGTCATCACCATCGGCCGCGCCTCGGTCGATCTCTACGGCCAGCAGATCGGCTCGCGGCTGGAGGACATCACCTCTTTCGCCAAGTCGGTCGGCGGCTGTCCGGCCAATATTTCCGTCGGCACGGCAAGGCTCGGGTTGCGCTCGGCGCTGCTGACGCGCGTTGGCGACGAGCAGATGGGCCGCTTCATCCGCGAGCAACTTCGGCGCGAAGGCGTCTCCGTTGACGGCCTGAAGACCGACAAGAATCGGCTGACGGCGCTGGTGCTGCTCTCGGTCGAGAGCGAAGGCGTCTCGCCGATGATCTTCTACCGCTCCGACTGCGCCGACATGGCGCTGGCCGAAGAGGATATTGACGAGGCCTTTGTCGCCTCGGCGCGCTCAGTGGTCGTCACCGGCACGCATTTCTCCCGGCCCAACTCGGATGCCGCGCAGCGCAAGGCGATCCGGCTGATGAAGGCCCGAGGCGGCAAGGTTGTCTTCGACATCGACTATCGCCCGAACCTCTGGGGCCTTGCCGGCCATGCCGAGGGTTTCGAGCGCTATGTCAAATCCGACCGCGTCTCGGCGCAGCTGAAGACTGTGCTGCCGGACTGCGATCTCATCGTCGGCACCGAGGAAGAGATCATGATCGCTTCCGGAGCCGACGATTGCCTGAGCGCGCTGAAGACGATCCGCGCGCTGTCCGCGGCCACCATCGTGCTGAAGCGCGGCGCCAAGGGCTGCATCGTCTATGACGGGCCGATCAGCGACGATCTCGAGGATGGCATCGTCGGCAAGGGTTTCCCGATCGAGATCTACAATGTGCTCGGCGCCGGCGACGCTTTCATGTCGGGCTTCCTGCGCGGCTGGCTCGGTGGCGAAAGCTTTGCCACCGCCGCGACCTGGGCCAATGCCTGCGGCGCCTTTGCCGTGTCGCGCCTGCTTTGCGCGCCGGAATATCCGACCTTCGAGGAGCTGCAGTTCTTCCTGAAGAACGGCAGCAAGCATCTGGCGCTGCGCAAGGACGAGGCGATCAACCACATCCACTGGGCGACGACGCGCCGGCGCGACATCCCATCGCTGATGGCTCTTGCCTGCGACCATCGCGTCCAGTTGGAAGATGTCGCGGCGAGAGTCGGCGCCGACGTTTCGCGCATTCCAGATTTCAAGGTGCTGACCGTCAAGGCGGCGGCAAAGGTCGCCGCCGGCCGCGATGGCTACGGCATGCTGATCGACGAGAAATATGGCCGCGACGCCATGTTCGAGTTCGCGCGCCATCCTTTCGCCTGGCTCGGCCGCCCGGTCGAACTGCCTGGATCGCGGCCGCTGCGCTTCGAGTTCTCGCAGGATATCGGCTCGCAGCTCACCGAATGGCCGGTCGACCACTGCATCAAATGCCTGTGCTTCTACCACCCGGACGACACGGAAGCGCTGAAGAGCGAGCAGCAGCAGAAGCTGCGCGCTTTGTTCGAAGCCGCGCGGAAGGTCGGCCGGGAGCTACTGGTCGAGATCATCGCCGGCAAGCACGGCAAGCTCGACGACACCACCATTCCGCGCGCGCTGGAGGAACTCTATGCGCTGGGCATCAAGCCGGACTGGTGGAAGCTCGAGCCGCAGGCTTCGGCAGGCGCCTGGGCAAAGATCGAACAGGTGATCGTCAAGAACGATCCATGGTGCCGCGGCGTCGTGCTGCTGGGGCTCGAAGCGCCGCAGGACGAGCTGGTCGCGGCGTTTGCCGCCACTGCCAACGCGCCAATCGTCAAGGGCTTTGCCGTCGGTCGCACCATCTTCATCAACGCCGCCGAACAATGGCTGGCCGGCAAGATGTCGGATGACGAGGCCATCGCCGACATGGCGTCCCGCTTCGAACAGTTGACCGAGGCGTGGCTTGCCGCGCGCGGCCGTAAAGCAGCATAAGAACACGGGCAGCATAAGAAAACGGCGTCAACGAAAGCCGGAGGAAACGACCAATGAGCAAGACCGTTCGCCTGACGATGGCGCAGGCACTGACCCGCTTTCTTAGCCGGCAGATGACCGTGATCGACGGCAAGACGGTGCCGATATTCGGCGGCGTGTGGGCAATCTTCGGCCACGGTAATGTCGCCGGGATCGGCGAGGCGCTCTATCAGGTGCGCGACGAGCTGCCGACCTTCCGCGCCCATAACGAGCAGGCGATGGCGCATGCGGCGATTGCCTATGGCAAGGCGAATTTCCGCCGCCGCTTCATGGTCGCGACCTCTTCGATCGGCCCCGGCGCGCTGAACATGGTGACGGCGGCGGCACTCGCTCATGTGAACCGGTTGCCCGTCCTATTCTTGCCGGGCGATGTGTTTGCCAACCGCCTGCCCGACCCGGTGCTGCAGCAGGCGGAGGATTTTTCCGACGGCACGGCGAGCGTCAATGACTGCTTCCGCCCCGTATCGCGCTATTTCGACCGCATCACCCGGCCGGAGCAGATCATCCCGGCGCTCAACCGCGCCATGCAGGTTCTGACCGATCCCGCCGAATGCGGTCCGGTGACGCTTTCGCTCTGCCAGGACGTGCAGGCCGAGGCCTATGACTACCCGGAAAGCCTGTTTGCGGAGCGCATCTGGACACCGCGCAGATTGCGCCCGGACCGCAATGAGCTGGCGGCAGCCGTCGCAGCGCTGAAGAATGCCAAGAAGCCGCTGGTGATCGCCGGCGGCGGCGTGCTCTATTCGCAGGCTTCCGGTGAACTGGCGAAGCTGGTGCAGGGTGCCGGTATCCCGGTCTGCGAGACCCAGGGCGGCAAATCCTCGCTTCCTGATGATCATCCGCTCAACATGGCCGCGGTTGGCGTGACCGGCACGTCGGCCGCCAATCGGCTGGCGGAGGAGGCCGATGTCGTGCTCGCCGTCGGCACCAGGCTGCAGGATTTCACCACCGGATCCTGGGCGCTGTTCAAGAATGCCGGCCGCACCATCATCGGGCTGAACACGCAAGGTTTCGATGCCGGCAAGCATTGGGCGCTGCCGCTGGTTTGCGACGCGGCCGAAGGGCTCTCCGAGCTTGCCGCCGCGCTGAAGGGCTGGAAGGCACCGACCGCTTGGACCGACAATGCGCTGAGGGGCAAGACGGAGTGGCAGGCCGCCGCCGCCAAGGTAACGGCCTCGACCAATGCCGCCTATCCTTCCGATGCGCAGGTGATTGGCGCCGTGCAGCGCGCCATGGGTTCCGGCGTCACGCTGCTGAATGCCGCGGGCGGGCTGCCGGGCGAATTGCACAAACTCTGGCAGGCCGGCGCGCCCGGCTCCTACCATGCCGAATACGGCTTCTCGACCATGGGCTACGAGATCGCAGGCGGCCTCGGCGTCAAGATGGCCAAGCCCGACCAGGAAGTGGTCGTCATGGTCGGCGACGGCTCCTATCTGATGCTCAATTCCGAGATCGCCACCTCGGTGATGCTTGGCCTGAAGCTCACCGTCGTGCTGCTCGACAATCGCGGCTATGGCTGCATCAACCGGCTGCAGATGGCGACCGGCGGCGCCAACTTCAACAATCTCTTGAAGGACGCGCGCCACGAGGTGCTGCCCGACGTCGACTTCGCCGCACACGCGGCAAGCATGGGCGCCGTCGCCGAGAAGGTGGCCTCGATCGCCGAGCTGGAGACGGCGCTGGCCAAGGCGAAGAAGAACGACAGGACGACGGTGCTGGTCATCGACACCGATCCGCTGATCTCGACCGAGGCCGGCGGCCACTGGTGGGACGTCGCCGTGCCGGAAGTCTCGTCGCGGCCACAGGTGAACGCCGCGCGCAAGAAATACGAGGAAGCCGTGGGCAGCCGTCAGAGCTGAACGGCCTTCGCAACGAAGCGACATTTGGAGTGACGACTTGAAAGCCAAACTGGGCATGTCCCCCATCGCATGGTGGAATGACGATCTCGTGGAATTGAGCGACGACGTGTCGCTGGAGGAGTGCTTGCGCCAGTCGCGCTCGGCCGGCTTCACCGGCATGGAGATGGGCCGCCGCTTCCCCAACGATCCCAAGGTGATGCTGCCGATCCTGAAAGCAGCCGACGTCACGCTTTGCGGCGGCTGGTTCTCAGGCACGCTGGTCGATGAGGATCTCGCGAAGAACAAGGATCGCATCCAGCCGATGATCGACCTGTTCAAGGCGGTCGACGCGCCCTGCATCGTTTATGGCGAGGTCGGCCGCTCCATCCAGGGCGATCGCTCCAAGCCTCTGGCCACCAAGCCGAAACTCGCGGACGACGAGATGAAGGCCTATGCACGGCGCGTCACGGAATTCGGCGAATGGTGCGCGGACCAGGGCATGCCGCTTTCCTACCACCACCACATGGCGGCGGTGGTCGAAACCGAGCCGGAGCTCGATTCCTTCATGCGCAACTCCGGCGAAGGCATCCCGCTTTTGCTCGACGCCGGCCATCTCGCCTTTGCCGGCGGCGATGTGCTGCGCGCCATCGACAACCATCACAAGCGCATCAACCATGTCCATGTGAAGGACGTACGCATGGGCGTGATCGACGGGCTCGACCGCTCCAAACAGTCCTTCCTCGATGCGGTGGCGCTCGGGGCCTTCACCGTGCCGGGCGACGGCTCGCTCGATTTCGGCGCCATCGTGCAGCGTTTCGCCGATTATGGCTATGAAGGCTGGTTCGTCGTGGAAGCCGAACAGGATCCGAAAAAGAACCCGCCGCTCAAGATGGCGCAAGTCGGCCACAAGGAGCTGATGCGGGTGATGACGGCGGCCGGCTATACGGTGGAGACGCAGGGTTTTCCGGCCTGAGCGGTGGATTAGTCGGGGCGCCCGGTCTATCCGTTGCGCTTTGGGCAAATCCTGGATTGGCGCAATGAAAGACTATGAGCATCCCTTCTTCCGGCCGCTGTGGCGTCGCATCGCCGTCGTGGCGGTTTGCCTGATCTGGTCGCTGATCGAGTTCGCCTCCGGCACGCCGTTCTGGGGCGTCATCGCGCTCGGCTTCGCCGGCTATGCGGTGTGGCAGTTTTTCTATCTCTACAAGCCGGTCGAGGAGGCGAAGCCTCCGGCCGAGCCGAAGGAATGATCCAAAGGAGCCCCGCATGTCGAAACTCATCGTCAAGGCCGACAAGGGCCACGGCCATGTCGCCCATGTCACGCCGCAAAGCGCCGGCTGGACCTATGTCGGGTTCGACCTGCACAGGCTGAAGGCGGGCGAGACGGCGTCCGGCAAGACGGGCGACCGCGAGGTCTGCCTCGTCTTCGTCACCGGCAAGGGCAAGGCATCAGCCGGCGGCAAGGATCTCGGCCTGCTCGGCGAGCGCATGTCGCCCTTCGAAGGCAAGCCCTGGTCGGTCTATGTGCCGCAAGGCACGGACTGGTCGATTACCGCCGACACCGAGCTGGAGCTCGCCGTCTGCTCGGCGCCGGGCCTCGGCGGCGGCCTGCCGGTGCGCGTCATCGGACCGGACGATCTCGGCCAGGAGGTGCGCGGCAAGGGCACCAACACGCGCTACGTCACCAACATCCTCCCCGAGGGCAAGCCGGCGGATTCGCTGCTGGTGGTCGAGGTGATCACGCCCGGCGGCCACACGTCCAGCTACCCGCCGCACAAGCACGACCAGGACAATCTGCCGGCCGAATCCTACCTGGAAGAGACCTACTATCACCGCCTCAACCCGCCGCAGGGCTTTGCCTTCCAGCGCGTCTACACCGATGCCGACCGGAACGGCGTGCGCGAGCTGGACGAGGCGATGGCGATCGAGGACGGCGACGTCGTGCTGGTGCCAAAGGGCTATCACCCCTGCGCGGCCTGCCACGGCTACGACCTCTATTACCTCAATGTCATGGCTGGACCGAAGCGGACGTGGAAATTCCACAACGCGGCCGAGCACGAGTGGCTGATGAAGGCCTGACCGCGCATTGGTCCAGCCCGGAGAAATCGTCGGCTAACGAGCTTGCGGCTGGACTTGCCTTCGAAAACGCATGAAAGCTTCGTCAATCCGTCATGGAAATCACCTATGGCAGCGGTTCCGGTGCATGTCGCCGCAAACGCCTTGGCGTTTTTTGGGACACGACTTGCCAAGAACCAGGACTTGAAGCGCGGCGCATGATCCTTCGGGCGCGGCGCGCTTGACGAGGAACGCCGATGCGATACGCCATCTACTACACACCGGGACAGGACGAGAAGCTGGCGCGCATTGCCGCCAACTGGCTGGGCCGCGACCCGTTCGGGGCGGCGACGCGGCCGGTCGAGGCCGTCGGCGATCTGTCTGCCGCGGAAGTCGCCTTCCACACCGCCTCGGCCAGGCGTTACGGATTCCACGCGACGCTGAAGGCGCCTTTCCGGTTGGCGCCGAATGAGACCGAAGCCTCGCTGCGCGCCGCGATCGACGCTTTCGCCGAAGCGACGCCACCGGTCGTCATTCCGCGCCTTGTCGTCGGTCAGATCGACGGCTTCTTCGCGCTGGTGCCGGAAACGCGGTTCGCGCCGCTCAATGATTTTGCCGGCGAGGTCGTGCGCGCCTTCGACAATTTCCGCGCGCCGCTCACCGAGGCCGAGATCGAGCGCCGCAGCCCCGATGCGCTGAAGCCGGACGAGTTCCGCAACCTCTGCCAATGGGGCTATCCTTACGTCTTCGACACGTTCCGTTTCCACATGACGCTGTCCGGGCGCGTCGGGCCCGAGGAAAGCCCGCGTCTTCGCGCGGCGATCGACGGCCTGTTCGCCGACGTGCTGCGCCAGCCGGTGCCGGTGGATGCGCTGACCTTGTTCGTCGAAAGTGAGCCCGGCGCCCCGTTCATGGTGCTTTCCCACCATGCGCTTGGCCGTGGCCCGGCCCGCAAGACAGCTTGATTTGATTGCCGACCGCTCGAGACAGGACCGCCTGAGATGATCACCGAAACCGTTCTCACCAATGCACGCATCGTGCTGCCCGACGAAATCCTCGAGGGCTCGCTTCTGTTGCGCGACGGCCTGATCGCCGCCGTCGCGCCGGGCGCCGCCCGCGCCGGCGAGGATATGGGCGGCGACTACATCATCCCGGGCCTTGTCGAGCTGCACACCGATCACCTTGAAGGTCATTACGCGCCGCGGCCGAAAGTGCGCTGGAACCCGATCGCCGCCGTGCTTGCCCATGACGCCCAGGTGGCGACCGCCGGCATCACCACCGTGCTCGACGCCTTGCGCGTCGGCATGGACGAGGACGCCGACCTGAAATCCGACGATGTCCGCAAGCTGGCCGACGCGATCGAGGACAGCGTGCGCCAGGATCGGCTCAGGGCCGACCATTTCATCCATTTGCGCTGCGAGGTCTCGGCGCCGGACTGCCTCGAGGCCTTCGCCAATTTCGAGGCTGACGACAGGGTGAAGCTCGCCTCGCTGATGGATCACGCGCCCGGACAGCGCCAGTTCATCAACCTTGAGACCTATGCCTATTACTACCAGCGCAAGCTGAAGCTGACCGACCGTGACTTCCAGAAATTCTGCGAGAAGCGGATGGCGGAATCGGCCAGCAATTCCGGCCCGAACCGGGTTTTCATCTCGGCCGCCTGCCGCGAGCGCGGCATCGTGCTGGCCAGCCATGATGATGCGACCGCGGGCCATGTCGACGAAGCCATCGAGCAGGGCGTGCGCGTCGCCGAGTTCCCAACGACGGAAGAAGCGGCCAAGGCCTCGAAGGCGGCGGGTCTCGGCGTGCTGATGGGCGCGCCGAACGTCATGCGCGGCGCCTCGCATTCCGGCAATGTCTCGGCGCGCACGCTTGCCGCCGACGGCCTGCTCGACATCCTGTCGTCGGACTACATTCCTTTCAGCCTCATCCAGTCGGCCTTCTTCCTCGGCGATGTCGTCGACGGGATCTCGCTGCCGCAGGCTGTGGCGATGGTCTCGAAGAACCCGGCCGAAGCGGTCGGCCTCTCCGATCGCGGCGTCATCGAGCTCGGCCGCCGGGCCGACCTGGTACGCGTGCGCGTCGACGACCATGTGCCGGTCGTGCGCACCGTGTGGCGCCAGGGCCGCCGGGTCGCATGATGGTCTCGGCCCTCATCGAGCGCGAGCTGGCCGGGAGCCTGCCGATCCGCAATGGCGTTTTCGTCGCGGTGGTCGGTCCGAGCGGCGCCGGCAAGGATACGGTGATCGGCTACGCCAAGCAGCGCTTTGCCGGCGAGACGCGGCTGGAATTCGTGCGCCGCGTCATCACGAGGCCGAGCGATTCGGCAAGCGAGGACCACGACACGCTGGCGGACGCCGCCTTCGCCGAAGCCGAGGCCGACGGCGCCTTCTCGCTGTGCTGGGATGCGCACGGCCTGCGCTACGGTCTGCCGGCCGATGTCGACTGGGCCGTGGCGAACGGCCATGTCGCGGTCGCCAACGTGTCGCGCGCGGTCATCCCGGCGCTGCGCGAGCGCTACGCCAATCTGGCCGTGGTCGAGATCACCGCCACGCCGGAGATCCTCGCCGAACGGCTGGCAGCGCGCGGCCGCGAATCGCGCGGCGAAGTGCTTGCCCGCCTGGCGCGCAGCGCCAGCGTCAAGCTGGCCGGGCCGGACGTCACCTCGATCGACAACAGCGGCGACAAGGAGCTCGCCGGCGAACGATTCGCCGAGGTGCTGCGCAAGGCGATGGCGTTCTCCGATCTGTCGGACATGATCTAAGATGCGCTGATATTCCGGTCAGGCCGGCCTGCAAGTAGCGGCTCCCTGCGCTTCCGGTGCTCACGTACTTCAGTACGCTCCGCTCCGGTTCTCGGAAGCCACCACTTTCGGTTCGGCCTGACCTGATTCTCAGCACATCTTGCGCCGAGCGAGGTCTGTCTTCACTTGTTGAAGTTGGCGATGAACTGCTTGAATTGAGGCGTCGGCGGTCTGGCGAACATTTCCTTCGGTTCGCCGACCGAATCCACCTCGCCCTTGTGCAGGAACATCACCTTGCTCGACACGTCGCGGGCAAAACTCATCTCATGCGTGACGACCAGCATGGTGCGTCCTTCTTCGGCAAGCGAGCGCATGACGCGCAGCACCTCGCCGACCAGTTCCGGATCGAGCGCCGATGTCGGCTCGTCGAACAGCATCACCTTGGGGTTCATCGCCAGGGCGCGGGCAATTGCCGCGCGCTGCTGCTGGCCGCCCGACATATGCGGCGGAAAGTAGTTGCGGCGCTCCCATATGCCGACGCGCTTCAGCAGCGCCTCGGCCTGCTCGAGGCATTCCGCGCGCGGGCGCTTCAGCACATGCGTCGGCGCGGCGACGAGGTTTTCGAGCACGGTCATGTGCGACCAGAGATTGAAGCTCTGGAAAACCATGGCGAGGTTGGCGCGGATCCGTTCCACTTGGCGGATGTCGGCCGGCATCTGATGGCCGTCGCGGCTTCGCTTCATCTTGATCAGCTCGCCGTCGACCCGCACCTCGCCCGAGTCAGGGGTCTCCAGGAGGTTGATGCAGCGCAGCATCGTGCTCTTGCCGGACCCGGAGGAGCCGAGGATGGAAATCACGTCGCCCTTGTGGGCTTCCAGCGAAATGCCCTTGAGCACCTCGTGATCGCCAAAGCACTTGCGCAGGTCCTTGACGCTGATGGCGGGCGTCTCTCCGGAGGACGGTGCTGCTTTCGCGGCAGCGGCGACATTTGCCGACATCACAACACCTCCGGTACGGGTTTGATTTGCTGCCTCTGTTCCGGCGGCGGCCGCAGATGCGGGGAAAGCCGGTATTCGACCCAGGCGAAGATCCGAGCGATCGACAGGTTGAGCAGCAGGTAGATCACGCCGGCGCAGGTCAGCACCTCGATCGGCCGGAACGTGTCGTGCTGGATCTTCTGCGCCGTTCCCATCATCTCCATGATCGTGACCACCGAGGCGAGCGCGGTCGCCTTGGTCATCAGGATGATCTCCGTCGAATAGGCCGGCAGAGCGAGCCGCAGTGCAATCGGCAGCGTGACGAGACGGAAACGGGTGAAGGCCGACATGCCGAACGCCTTGGCCGCCTCGATCTGCCCGACCGGCACCGCCCGCAGCGCGCCGCGGAAAATCTCGCTCTCATAGGCGGCCGTGTTCAAGGCCATGGCGACGATGGTGCAATACATCGGATCGCGCAGGATCGGCCACAGGATCGGGCTGTGGCGGACGAAGTCGAACTGGGAGAGGCCAAAATAGATCAGATAGAGCTGCACCAGGAGCGGCGAGCCGCGGAAGATGAAGACATAGGCGCGGGTGAAATATTCGCCCAATTTGTAGTCGGAAGCCCGCAGCCAGGTCAGGCCGGTGGCGATGACGAGCCCGAAGGCGATGCCGAAGAACCAGATCTCGAGCGTCAGCGGCAGCGCCTTGAGCACGCTCCACATGGTGGAAAGGTAGAAATTGAAATCCACCGCCACCTCACTTCGGCCGCGTGAAACTGCGCGAGGTGTAACGCTCGGCCTTTTCGAAGATCGGCGTCGAGATCGAGGTCATCACCAAATAAAGGATGCCGGCGACCGTGTAGAAAAGCAGCGAATGATGCGTCGAACGCGCGGCCTTGTTGGCGGTGAGCATCAGCTCGGCGACGCCGGTGACCGAGATCAGCGCCGAATCCTTGATGGTCAGTTGCCAGACATTGCCCAGCCCCGGCACCGCGAGGCGCAGCACCTGCGGCACGATGACGAGGCGAAACCGCAGCCAGGCCGACATGCCGTAGGCGCGCGCCGCCTCCAGCTCGCCGCGATGGATCGCCAGGAACGAGCCGCGAAAAACCTCGGCCTGATAGGCGCCGGAAATGATGCCGACCGCGAGCACGCCGCCGAGGAAGCTCGGCATGTTCAAGATGTCGGTCGAGCCGATCGACCCGGTCGACCGCGCCACGCCGGTCAGCACCTGCGTGCCGCCATAGTAGAAGAGATAGATGATCAGAAGTTCCGGTTCGCCGCGGAAGACGGTGGTGTAGCTCTCGCCGATGAACCTCAAGCCGCCGCGATGCGAGAGCTTTGCCGCCGCGACCAGCGAACCCAGCGCAGCACCAATCAGCATCGAGACGACCGTGACGGCGAGCGTCCAGCCGATGCCCCAGAGCAGTTGCACGCCCCAGCCGGCGGCCAGCAGCTCATAGGCCGTCGACACCTGGTCCTTGAGATCGTTGAGAAACTCCACCTACGCCTTCCCTCCCGGCGACGGTTGCTTGTCTCAATGCAAAACGGGAGCAGCCTTGGCTGCTCCCGCTGCGACATTACTTGGTAATGTCGATCTTGAACCATTGCATGGAGTATTTCGACACCGAGCCGTCATCGAGCGCAGCCTTGAGCGCCTTGTTGTAGATGTCCTGCAGGTCCTTGTCGGTCTTGCGGAAGGCGGCGCCGATGCCCGGCCCGAGGATCGGACCTCCCTTGAATTGCGGGCCGACGAATTCGAGGTCCTTGGCATCGGGCTTGGCCAGCGTGCCGAGGAAATAGGTGGTGTCGGCGAAGGCCACGTCGATGCGGCCCGCCATCAGGTCGAGGTCGTGCTCGTCGGTGGTCTTGTATTCATGGACGTTGGCGACGTCCTTCAGATATTTGTCGGCGAAGGTCGCTTCGGTGGTCGAGACCTGCAGGCCGACATTCTTCCCGGTGAGCTCCTTGCGCAGCGTGTCGAGCGCCGCCTTGGATTCGGCGTCGTCTTTCGACAGATCGATCATCTTGCCTTTGTTGGACAGGTTGGCCAGCGGACCGTTCTTGTCGGCCAGGAAGGCCACCGGCGAAGAGGCATAGGGAATCGAGAAGTCGATCGTCTTCATGCGCTCCTCGGTGATCGACATGCCGTCCATGACGATGTCGAATTTGCCCGCGGTAAGGCCGGGAATGACGCCGTCCCAATCCTGCGCCACGATGTTGCATTCGAGCTTGGCGCGGGCGCAGACGTCGTTGAGGATATCCACCTCGAAGCCGACGATCTTGCCGCTGGCGTCCGTCTGGTTCCACGGGGCGTAGGAGCCCTCCATGGCGACGGAGACGGTCTTCCAGTCCTTGGCCAGTGCCGGGGTCGAGCAGGTCAACGCCAGCGCCGCGAGCGCGATCCAACGTGATGATGTCACGGTAGTTACTCCCATTTTTGTTCTTGGAGCCCTCAGATACCAACTGCTTAGCCCAGCCCCGATTCGCCGACAAGGGCTGTTTTCCGGTTCACGGGTTGTTGCAATTCGTCGACGAATCCGCACGCGCCCGGCGGCTCATCCGCGAGCATCGATCCAATCAGGCCGTGAGCGGAAGAGCGAGGTTACTCCGCCGGCGCGCCCGCAACGTTCTGGCGCGTCGCCTCGATCATGCGGCGCCGGGCGCGGAAGACGCCCCATTGCTGGTCGACCAGCACGCCGATCAGGATGACGCCGCCCATCACCGCGAAATTGAGCGATGAGGGGATGCCGAGCAGGTTGACGAGGTTCTGCAATTCCTGCAGCAGCACGGTGCCGAGGATCACGCCGACCAGCGAGCCCTCGCCGCCGCGCAGCGAGAAGCCGCCGAGCACCGCCGCGGCGATGGCGTAGAGCTCATAGAACTGGCCGTGGCTCGCCGGCGAGATCGAGCGCGTGTACATGGCGAAATAGATCGCCGACAGCGCCGTCAGCACGCCGCAGATGACATAGGCCGCGATGATGATCCTGCCGGTGCGGATGCCGGAATATTTCGCGGCTTCCTCATTCTTGCCGATGGCGTAGAGATAGCGGCCGAACACCGAGCGGTGCAGCACCACCCACATGACTATGGCGATGACGATCAGCGCGATGAAGGAGTTCGGCAGGCCGTAGGAACGGCCCGCGGTCAGGAATTCGAGCGTCGGGAAATTCTGCCCGAAGGCGAAGCCCGCCGTGCCGTCGGCGGTGTAGAAACGCGCCACGCCGCGATAGATCAAGAGGCCGCACAGCGTCACCACGAAGGGCTGCAATTTCAGCCTTGTGATCAGCCAGCCATGCACGAAGCCGATGACGGCGCCAAGCACGATGATCACCACGAAGGCCAGCGGCCAGTCCAGCTCGCGCACCGCGATGAAGTCGATGAACAGCGTGCCGAGCAGCGCGATCAGCGAGCCGACGGACAATTCGATGCCGCCGGTGATGATGACGAAGGCCTGGCCGATCGACAGGATGCCGAACAGGGCGACGAGGTTGGAGGTGTTGGCGAGATTGATCGCCGACAGGAAGCGCGGATTGATGGCCGTCACCACCGCCCCGACCACCAGGATCAGGATCAGCAGGCCGAGATCTTTCTTGCTCATTCAAGTCCTCCCGCCGCTTGCAGCAGTTTCGGCTTCTTGCCGACCGCCAGCAAGAGCACGTTCTCCTGGCTGAAATCGTCCTTGTCGAGAATGCCGGAGATCTGCCCCTCATGCATGACCGCGATGCGGTCCGAGACGCCGATCACCTCTTCCATGTCGCTGGAGATCATCAGCACGGCGACGCCGGCATCGGCCAGCGCCCGCATCAGCCCGTAGATTTCGGCCTTGGCGCCGATGTCGATGCCGCGCGTCGGCTCGTCCAGGATCATCACCTTGGGGTCCATCGCCAGCCATTTGGCGAGAACCACCTTCTGCTGGTTGCCGCCCGACAGCGTGCCGGTGCGGGTGAGCACCGACGGCGCCTTGATGCCGAGGTTCTTCTTCTGCTTTTCGGCCGTCGCGAGCTCCGCGCCGGTCGCGACCAGCGAGCGCCTGGCGTGCGCCGGCAGGTTGGGCAGCGTAATGTTCTGCGCGATCGAGAGATCGAGCAATATGCCGGTGAGCTTGCGGTCTTCCGGCACGAGGAAGATGCCGTTCGCCACCGCGTCAGCGGCCGAGCCGACATTGAGCGGCTTGCCGTCGAGCGTGACGCTGCCGGCCAAACGCTCGTCGATGCCGAACAGCACGCGCGCGAGCTCGGTGCGGCCGGAGCCGACCAGGCCCGCGAGGCCGAGGATCTCCGCGCGCCTCAGCTCGATGCTGACCGGCCTATCTGGATAGGTGCTGGTGCGGATCGCCTCGGCAGACAGCGCGACGGTGCCCGGCGCGCGCGCGGCTTCGCCCGCCTTCTCCCGCTCCTTCAGCATGCGGCCGATCATCAGCCTGACCATCTCGTCGTGATTGATCCGCTCTTTCGCCAGCGTGCCGGCCAGGGTGCCGTCGCGCAGCACCACGACGCGGTCGGCGACGCGCTCGATCTCATGCAGACGGTGCGAAATGAAGATGACGCTGATGCCTTGCGCCTTCAGCCCCTTGATGACGTCGAGGAGCTTTTCGGTTTCCGCCATGGGCAGGCTGGAGGTCGGCTCGTCGAGGATCACAAGGCGGGCCCTGATCGACAGCGCCTTGGCGATCTCGACCATCTGCTGCTGGGCGAGCGACAGCGACGCGACCGGCGCGTCCGCAGAAAAATTGGCGCCGACGCGCTTCAGGAGCGGCGCCACCATTTCACGCAGCCTGGCGCGGTCGACCAGGCTCAACGGCCCGGCGCGAAGCGGCTCGCGGCCGAAGAAGATGTTGGCGGCGACGTCGAGGTTTTCGAAGAGGTTCAATTCCTGGTGCACGAAAGCGATGCCGGAGCCGATGCTCTGCTCGACGGTCAGCCCGTCATGCGCGATGCCATCGACAGTGATGGTGCCGCTGTCCGGCCGCGTCACGCCGCCGAGGATCTTCATCAGCGTCGATTTGCCAGCGCCGTTTTCGCCGACAAGGCCGATGACCTCGCCAGGCCGGACCTCCATCGAGAACCTGTCCAGGGCGACAACGCCCGGATAGGTCTTGCGCACGGCCTCGAGGCTCAGGAACGGAGCGGTGTTTGGGTGAGTGGTCTCGGTAGAGGTCATCGCGCCTGACAGCAGCCGGTGGGCCACAGACTGACCGGCCTTGGCGGGTCCGTCAATACGAACGCCGGCTCAAGGAAACCCCTTGAGCCGGCGCAACTGTGCCGGGCTTACTTGCCCTGCATCGCCTTGAGGTTGGCGGCATAAGCGTCGACGTCATCCTTGCCGATGATCTTGGTCGGGATGATGATCAACCCGTTGGCCGGGATGCCCGACTTGTCGCCCTTGAGATAGGCGGCCATCAGCTTCATGCCCTGATAGGCCCATTCGAAGGGCTGCTGCACCACGGTGGCGGCAACCGTGCCTTCCTTGACGCCGCCCAGCGTGATCGGATCGTCGTCGAAGCCGACGACGGTGATCTGGCCGAGCTTACCGGCGTCGCGCAGCGCTTCATAGATGCGCGGCGTGTTGTAGGAGTAGAAGCCGACCATGCAGGTGATGTCGGGGCTGGCGACCAGCGCGTCCTCGACATTCTTCTTGGCGCGCGCCTGGTCGATATCGTCGCCGCGCACGTCGACCAGCTCGATCTTGCTGCCGGCGAGCCCGTCCTTCATGCCCTGGATGCGCTCCTTGGCGTTGTCGGCGCCGAGCAGGCCGACGAAGCCCAGGCACTTGCCGCCATTCGGCATCGCCTTCTTGGCGATCTCGGCCGCCTGCTTGCCGGCATCGACGTTGGACGAGCCGATATAGGCGACGCGCTTGGTCTGCGGCGCATCGGAGTCGGTGGTGAACAGCGCGGTTTCCGAGGCGATCTTGTTCAGGCCATCGGTCGAGGTCTTGGGATCGACGGCCGAGACCATGATGCCCTTGACGCCTGCCGTCACCAGGTCATCCATCAGCCGCTGCTGGATGGCGACCGAGGACTGTTCCGGATACTTCAGCTCGAGATTGTAGTCGGGCAGTTCGCCCTGCGCCTTCTTCACGCCGGCTTCCGCCGCCTTCCAGAAGTCTGACGCGCCGTTGACGACGAAGGCCAGCGTCGGCTTGTCGTCCGCGCGGGTAACCGCCGTGGCCGCAAGCCCGATGAGCAGGGCCGCCGCGGCGACAGATGCGTTACGGATAATGGATTTCATAGTTCAACCTCCCTTGTAGAACCTGACTGTAGAACTCGTCGCCGATGTCTCGGCCGCGGTCCGCACAACCCTCCTCCTCAAGGGTCTGGCGCGAAGGTCCGCCGACTTAAGAACGGTGCCGATCGGGCCGCGGTCGAGACACTAGACACTCATGTGGCATTCGTAAATAGTCCGATTTGTCTGACATTTTCGTGAGAATGGATGCGGGCCCAAACCGGCGATAAAGCCGGATTTCGGGCGAGCGCCCCTCTCGTCTGCCGGCACCGAACGGGCGCCCGGACGGCCGCGGCGAGTTGACAGTAGAATGCTTACGGGTATTAGTAAAGACTATTAGTTACGATAGCGCGAGGCGCGCTTTCGACGCGGAGGAGATGCTGGTCGAAAGACGCGCCGGGAGTGAGGAGAGCGAGCGCCACAAAGTCTGCAGCCGCGCGGAAAATGACAGAATTGTCAGCATTGATGACCTTGTCTGACTGGGTTCGTCGTGAAGCGGCGTAGCCGGCGACTTGCATGTGATGCCTACTAATATGTATTAGTTTCGCACCTCGATGAACGCAGCGGCCTCGACCATCTTGCCGTTGCCGCCACCTTTGATTTAGAGCCGGCTGGGTTTGGGAAACGACCATGAGCGAACCGACGGACCTGCACGATCCTCCCGGGGCTTCCAGGCGCCGCAAGCCGGCGGCCAAGCCGAAGGGGCGTGTGACCATGACCGACATTGCGCGCGCCGCCGGCTGCTCGCAGGCGACGGTCTCGTTCGTGCTTAACGATTCGCCGGGCATAAGGCTGTCGCAGCAGACACGCGACCGGGTGATCGAGGCGGCGCGGGCGCTGGGCTATTCGCCGCCGGTCTTCTCGGCGCTCAGGCCGCCGGTCACGCCGTTCGAGGGCCTGGACGGCGTCATCGGCTTCGCGGTCGACCAGCTCGCCACCAGCCCCGAGGCGGTGGTCGCCATCGAGGGCGCGCGGCAGGCCTCGTGGAACGCTGGCAACGTGCTCCTGGTGGCCCAGACCATGGGCGACGCGGTGATGGAGCCGCGCGCGATTTCAGCGCTGACGCGACGCGGCATCTCGGCGCTGATCTACATGACCATCTTCACGCGCGAGATCACGGCGCCGGATTTCCTCTATAGCCTCGACATTCCGGTCATCCTGCTCAACTGCTACACCGCCGACTATGCCTTCCCGGCCGTGGTTCCCTCCGAGATCGCCGGCGGCCAGAGCGCGACAAGGCATCTGATCGCGCACGGCCATCGGCGTATCGCCACGATCACCGGCGAGCCGTGGATGCAGGCTGCGCAGGACCGGCTCAAGGGCTACCGCCGCGCTTTGGCCACCGCCGACATCCCCTTCGATCCCGAGCTGGTGGTCGAGGGCGACTGGTCAGCCAGCGCCGGATATGCCGCGACGGTGAAGCTGCTCGGGCTCAAGGAGCGTCCCACCGCGATCTTCTGCCAGAACGACCGCACGGCGATCGGCTGCTACGAGGCGCTGAAGGAAGCCGGCCTGCATATCCCGCAGGACATTTCCGTGGTGGGCTATGACGACGAGGAGATCGCCCGCCATCTCTTCCCGCCGCTGACCACTTCGATCCTGCCGCATCTGGCGATGGGCCAATGGGCGATCGAGCAGCTCGAAACCCCGCCGACGCCCGGCCGCGGCCGCTATCCGATCACCAAGCTGGAATGCCCGCTGGTGGAGCGGGAGAGTGTGGCGCGCGTGAAATCACCCACATAAAGCGCCAACTCATTCCGCTATCTTTGCTGCCGATGTTGCAGATTGCCCGGAGTTGCGCCGTCGTTTAGCTTAAGCTCATGAATGGGAGGCTCCGATGACATCAACCTTCACCGTCCATGCCGCATCCGGTTACGAGCAACTCATGGGGCGCTGGAGCTGCAGGCTCGCGCCAAAATTCATCGATTTCGCCGGGCTTGCCTCCGGCGAGACAATCCTCGATGTCGGCTGCGGCACCGGGAGCCTGACCTTCGAGCTGGCAAAATCCACCGATCTTGCCGAGATCCAGGCCATCGATTTTTCCCCGGTCTTCGTCGCGGCGGCGAAGGAGAAAAACACCGATCCGCGCATCACCATCAGCCAGGCCGATGCGACCGCCTTGCCATTCGCCGATGATGCGTTCGACCGCGCGCTGGCGCTGCTGGTGCTGCATTTCGTGCCGGAGGCCGGCAAGGCGGTGGCCGAGATGCGCCGCGTGGTGCGACCAGGCGGCATAGTCGCAGCAGTGGTCTGGGACCATTACGGCGGCATGACCGGGATGCGCATGATGATCGACACGATTGCCGCGCTCAGCGAAAGCGGCCGACAGATGCGCAGCCGCTACTGCTTCCAGCCGATGATGCAGCCGGGCGAGATGAAGCGGACCTTTGTGGAGCAGGGTCTCGCCGACGTCACGGAAGCGGAGCTGATGATCCGGATGGACTACGCCGATTTCAACGACCTCTGGGCGCCGATCCGCGCCGGAGAAGGTCCGCTCGGCAAATACATGACCACGCTGGATAAGGCCGAGCGGGAGCGCGTCGAGGCCGCCGTCCGCGATGCCTATCAGGCCGGCCGGCCCGACGGCCCGCGATCCTTCGCCAATGTCGCCTGGGCCTGCCGCGGCATCGTGCCCTGAAGCCGGGGCAGCGCCTCAGTTGCCGGCGGCCGCGGCATTGATCTCCCAGCCGTCTACCCAGACCTGCCGCAGCCGGTCGCCCTCGCCCTTGAACCACAGGTTCGTTGGCCGGCAATCCTCGATGCGATCGCTGCGGAAATTGCGGATCGCCTGGCGCAATTCGCACCAGGCGACGATGTTGGCGGTCTCGGCATAATAGATCAGCGCGACCGGACGGATGATGCGCTCGGTCGCCCGCCCCGCCTCGTCGCGGTAGGAGAGAGCGAGCTTCTCTTCGTCGCGGATGGCGCGGCGGACCTGCGCAAGGTCGACGGCGGAGACTGAAGGCGCCGCAAAACCCCAGGCATGAAGCGCATTGGCGTCGAGGGTTTGCCGCAAGGGCGGCGGCACGGCGCCGGCGATCTTGGCGCCGACGCGTTTTGCCGCCTGCTTCAGCTCGTCGTCGCCCGTGCGTTCGAGCAGCGCCAGCGACAGCACGATCGCTTCCATCTCCTCGATGGAGAACATCAGCGGCGGCAGGTCGAAGCCCGGGCGCAATATGTAGCCGATACCGCGCCCGCCCTCGATCGGCACGCGCATCGCCTGGAGCGCGGCAATGTCGCGATAGACCGAGCGCACCGTCACTTCCAGTTGGCCGGCCATCGCAGCTGCGGTCACCGGTTTTCTGGCCAGACGCAGGATCTGGATGATCTCGAACAGGCGCGAGGCCTTGCGCATTTTTCCACCCGATAGAAACGCAACTGACACACCCCCGTCAGTTGGCGTGACCTATAGGGCGGCCTACCCGGTTGAAAATCAACAGATTCCTTTTCGCCCGTGCGGGCGAGCGACAGGCAACTGACATGAGTTATGGCGAAAACCTCTGGCTGTTCTTCGTGCTTCTGTTCGGCATCATTGCCGTTCCAGGCATGGACATGCTGTTCGTGCTGGCCAATGCGCTGACCGGCGGCAGCAATCGAGGCCTGGCGGCCACGGCCGGCATCATGCTGGGCGGCGCGGTGCACACGCTGAATGGCGCGATCGGCGTCGGCCTGCTCATGCATTTCGTGCCGATCCTGTTCACGCCGCTGCTGATCGCCGGCGCCGCCTATATGGCCTATATCGGTATTTCGCTGATGCGCAGTTCGATCACCGTTGGCGATGGCGGGCCAGCCGGCAGCCGCTCGGCCTGGAAGGCGTTCCGCCAGGGACTGGTCACCTGCCTAATCAATCCAAAGGCCTATCTCTTCATCCTCGCCGTCTATCCGCAATTCCTTAAGCCGGCTTACGGTCCGATCTGGATGCAGGCGACGATCATGGGATTGCTGACGGTTGCGACGCAGGCGGCGATCTATGGCGGGCTCGCCGTCACCGCGGGCCGCAGCCGCGGGCTGCTGGTCGACAATCCGCGAGCGACCATATTTGCCGGCAGAGCAGCGGGACTGCTGCTGTTTGCCGTTTCGCTATTCACTGCCTTGGAAGGGTTGAGGGCGGCGTGATCGCCGCCCTCGCCTTTTGGGTCACGCCGCGCCCTGACGGGTCGCGAGCATCTCGCGCTTCACCGACCGGCGCCACTCGACGGCGCCGGCGAGGCCGTGCAGGACCGTCTCGGTGGTCGCCCAATCGATGCAGCCGTCGGTGATGCTCTGGCCGTAGGTAAGCGGCTTGCCGGGCGCGACGTCCTGCCGACCGGCGACGAGATTGCTCTCGATCATGACGCCGATGATGCGCTCGTCGCCCGCCGCTACCTGGCCCGCCACATCATGCGCAACCTTCGGCTGGTTCTCCGGCTTTTTCGCACTGTTGGCGTGGCTGACGTCGATCATCAGCCGCGGCGCCACGCCGATGCGGCCGAGCTCGGCGGCGGCGGCATCGACGCTTGCGGCATCGTAGTTCGGCTGAATGCCGCCACGCAGGATGACATGACAGTCCTCATTGCCCGTCGTCGCCGCGATCGCGCTGCGGCCGCCCTTGGTCACTGCCATGAAATGGTGCGGCTGCGCCGCCGACTTCACTGCTTCGCCGGCAATCCTGAGATTTCCGTCGGTGCCGTTCTTGAAGCCGACCGGGCAGGAGAGGCCCGACGCCAGCTCGCGATGGATCTGGCTTTCGGTGGTGCGCGCGCCGATGGCACCCCAGGCGACGAGGTCGGCGATATATTGCGGGATGGTCATGTCGAGGAACTCAGTCGCCGCCGGCAGGCCGAGATTGTTGACGGCCGAGAGCACATTGCGCGCCATGCGCAGGCCCTTCTCGATGTTGAAGCTGCCGTCGAGATCGGGATCGTTGATGAGACCCTTCCAGCCGACCGTGGTGCGCGGCTTCTCGAAATAGACGCGCATGACGATCTCGAGCCGGTCGGCCAGGGTCTCGCGCAGCGCCGCCAGACGGCTGGCATAGTCAACGGCCGCGACCGGATCGTGGATGGAGCAAGGGCCGACGATGACAAGCAGTCGATCGTCGGCCCCGGTCAGGATGGAATGGATGGCGTTGCGCGAGGCAGCAACGGTGCGCGTCGCCGTAAGCGAGCGCGGTATCTCGCGCATCACCTCGTCCGGCGTGCTCAAGGCTCTGATTTCGGTGACCCGAAGGTCGTCTGTGGTGGTCAACACGGCTTTCTGCTCCTGGTTTAGGAGACCTGCCGGCTGAAATAAAAAAGCCGCCAGGTCTGGCGGCTTGTCGGATTTTGATCTGGAGTTTTCAGATCGAGCGCAATCCTCCCGCCGCCAGCGAGCTACCGTAGCTAAAGTACCAAAACGAGGCGGTCAGGTGGATCATGCGGGTCATATAGTCGATGGGAGGGCGCTTGTCACCTGTCTTTGAAGCTACAGATCGTCTCAATTCTCTTGTGACGGAGCAAATGGGGACGCTCTTTACACTCGACATACGGCCCGGATTCATGCGTTCCAAGGATCGAAGAGCTCTATTCTAAAGCCCTCGAAATCCTTCGTATTGCGCGTCGCCAAGGTGAGCTGCCGCGCAATCGCAGTAGCCGCGATCATGCCATCCATAGACGACGGACCGCGGCCACGGCGCTTGGCAAGACCCATCAGGTCGCCCCAGGCCAAGGCAACGGCTTCGTCTACCGGCAATACCCTCTGGTCAAAGCGCTGCGGTAGGTCGCGTGCGAGCCATTCGGCCAGTGCCTCGCGTTTGCGGCCCTCGTCCATGAGGGCAACGCCCCGCCGGATCTCGGCGATTGATACGACGCTGATGAAGGAGCGGTCCTCATCGAGCTCGTTCAGCCACTCCAGAACGCGTGTATCCGGCGCTGGCCTCGTCACCTCGGATAGCACATTCGTATCGAGTAGCAGCCTCACAGCGGCAGATCGCGCGGTTGGTCGCGTTGCCGGTCCAGGTCGATATCGGCGCCACGCAGCGGCGAGTCCAGCAGGAACTCCGCAAGCGTGCCTTTACGCACTGTCTTTCGCTGCCATTCCTCCGCTGAGACGACGACCACGCTTGGCTTGCCGTTTTTGGTGATTGTCTGCGGTGAAGACTGTGCGCGCTCGATGACCTCGGATAGGCGGGCTTTTGCCCCGGCGACCGTCCAGTTGGCATCTTTGGGTGACGTTAGCATCGTATCCCTCGTGACTAGTCTGACCATTATGACTATATGGGAATGGCGATGCTGCTGCAACAGGACTTCGGCCGCGCCTCACTCGCTTATGACGCCGGCTATATTCTGATCGTAGTCCACCAAAGAACCGGTCATGACGCCGGCCTGCGGGCTCAGCATATAGGTGATCAGCCGGGCGAGCTGCGCCGGCTTGACCAGCTGGCCCATCGGCTGCGCGGCCTCGGCCTTCTCCAGCCAGTCATCCGACGCTCCGTGCCATTTCTTCTGCACGATCGCCTCGCCCTCGGTGTCCATCCATCCAGGCAGCACGGCGTTGCAGCGGATGCGGTTCTTCCGGTAGGCGCTGGCAACATTCTTGGTCAGCGTCATCAGCGCGCCTTTGCTGGTCGAATAGGGCGTGAGGAAGGACTGGCCGGCATGCGCCGACATTGACAGCACGTTGACGATCGAGCCCGGGGCCTTGCGTTCGAGCAGATGCGCGACGAGGCCCTGCATCAGGAAGAAGGGGCCGCGGACATTGGTGTCGAAGATCTGGTCGAAGAGCTCTTGGGTGGTCTCCACCAACGACCCTCGCGCGGACGTGGCGGCGGCGTTGACCAGCGCGTTCAAGGCTCCGAAATGCTCAAGCGCCGTTGCGACCGCGCGCTTGCAGTCGGCGACCTTGGCGACGTCGGCGCTGATGAAGATGGCGTCGACGCCGTTCTTCTTCAGCACTGCCACCGCCTTGTCGCCCTTCTCCTGCGAGCGACCGATCAGCGCCAGCGCGCGGCAGCCCTCGTCGGCCAGGGCCTCGGCAACGGCGAAGCCGATGCCCTGCGCGCCGCCGGTGACGATGGCGCGTGTTTCAGAATTGCGACCGGCCAAACCGCTCATCGCTGTGCTCCTGTAATCTACGTTCAAACGGTCAATCGACGCGGACAGTCTTCCCCGTCTTCGCCGACTCCAAAGCCGCGTCGGCCAGCTTCAGCGCAACGAGACCATCCTTGCCGCTCGGCGCCGCCTTCTTGCCGGCAGTCGCCGCGGCGATGAAGGACGCGATCTCATTGGCATAGGCGTCGATGTAGCGGGTCATGAAGAAGTCGTGCAGCGGCGGGCGCGTATAGCCCTTGTCGTTGGCGAGCTCGATCGAGACCGGCCGCTGGTTCTCGGCCGCGACCATGCCCTTGGAGCCATGCACTTCGATGCGCTGGTCGTAGCCATAGGTGGCGCGGCGCGAGTTGGAGATGACGGCCTGCTTGCCGGACGCGGTTTCCAGGATGACGCTGACCGAGTCGAAATCGCCCGCATCGCCGATCTTCTTGTCGACCAGCACCGAAGCGTGTGCGCTGACGGCCACGGGCTCCTCGCCGAGCAGGAAACGCGCCATGTCGAAATCGTGGATGGTCATATCGCGGAAAATGCCTCCCGAGCGGGCGATGTAATCGAGCGGCGGAGCGCCCGGATCGCGCGACGTGATGGTAACCATCTCGACCGTGCCGATGGCGCCGTCGTCGATCGCCTTGCGCACGGCGGCGAAATGCGGGTCGAAGCGGCGGTTGAAGCCGACCATCAGCGTGGCGCCGGTCTTCTCGACAACGGCCAGGCATTTTTCGACGCGCTCGACGGAGAGGTCGATCGGCTTCTCGCAGAAGATCGCCTTGCCGGCCCTGGCGAAGCGCTCGATCAGGTCGGCATGGGTGTCGGTCGGCGTGCAGATGATGACGGCGTCGATGTCCTTGGCCTTCTCTATCGCGTCGATGGTGCGGACTTCCGCGCCATAGGCGGAGGCCAGCTCCGTCGCGGCCTTCTCGAAGGCATCGGCCACGGCCACAAGTTTGGCCTGCGGATTTGAGCCGACGGCGCGGGCATGCACCTTGCCGATGCGGCCGGCACCGAGGAGAGCGAAGCGGAGTGTCATGGAATGTCCTTCGAGGGTGGGTTTGTAGGCATATTCGCACCAGGCGGCGCGGATGATTGTTTAATCCTGTCGTGGCGCGCCGTCAGGCAGCCTGCAGCTCCGCCTGTCCGGTCTTGGCGCCGGTGATGTAGGCGACAATGTCGTTGCCGTCAGTATCCTGCTTGCGCAAATTGGCGACGATGCGGCCGCGGCGGAAGACGACGATGCGGTCGACCAGGTCGAACACCTGGCGCATGTTGTGGCTGACCAGGATCAGCGGCTCGCCGTTTTCCTTCAGCGTGCGGATGATGTTTTCGACTTGAGCCGTTTCCTGCACGCCGAGCGCCGCGGTCGGCTCGTCCATGATGATGAGCTTGGAGGCGAAGGTCGCGGTCCTGGCGATCGCCACGCACTGGCGCTGGCCGCCCGACATGTGGCGGATGGTGCTGGACAGGTTCGGGATCTTCACCGCCGTGCGGACAAGTGCTGCCTCCGTCGCCTTGCGCATCGCCTTGCGGTCGAGGATCGAGAAGGGGCCGAGGTTGAACAGCACCTTCTCGCGACCGAGGAACAGGTTCGACGGCACGTCGAGATCATCGGCCAAAGCCAGGTTCTGGAACACGGTTTCGATGCCCGCCTCGCGCGCCTCGATCGGGCCGGCGAAATTCACCTCCTTGCCGTCGAACCAGATCTTGCCCTCGGTGCGCTGCTCGACACCGGTGATCTGGCGCACGAAGGTCGACTTGCCGGCGCCGTTGTCGCCCATGATGGCGACATGCTCGCCCTTGCGCAGCTCGAAATTCGCCTCCTGCAGCGCGTGCACGCCGCCATAATGCTTGGTCAGGTTCTCGGTCTTCAGAACGATATCTGACATGGTCAAGCTCCTATCGCGCGGCGGCGCTGGCGCCATTGATCGAGAACGACCGCGCCGACGATGATCACGCCCTTCACCATCTCCTGATAGTAGGCGTCGAGGCGCAGGAAGGTGAAGCCGGAAATGATGACGCCGAAGATCAGCGAGCCGATCACGGTACCGATGATCGAGCCGCGGCCGCCCGACAGCGAGACGCCGCCGATGACCGCCATCGCGATAGCGTCGAGCTCATACATCACGCCCATGCCGGCCTGTGCGGTGAGGTTCTTGGAGGACAGCACCACCGCGGCGATCGAGGCGAGGATGCCGGCAATGGCATAGACCAGCACCTTGTGGTTGGCGATCTTGATGCCGGACATGCGCGCGGCATCCTCGTTGGAGCCGATTGCGTAGCAGTGCTTGCCGTATTTCGTGTAGGTCAGGATGAGCTGGAACAGGATCGCCAGCGAGATGAAGATGACGACCGGCATCAGCCCCTTGCCGATCGCCGCGAAGCTGTCGGTCGGGAACGAGATCGGCTGACCCTTCGACCACCATTTGGCGATGCCGCGGGCGGTGACCATCATGCCCAGCGTGGCGATGAAGGGCGGGATGCGCGTGTAGGCGATCAAGAGGCCGTTGATCAGGCCGGCGATCAGGCCGCAGCCGATCGCGACCAGCAGCGGCACGATGACCGGCAGGTCGGTCCAGCCATAATCGATGAACATCGCCTTGGGATTGGGATTGCCGTTGACCGTCGCGACCTGGGCGAAGCTCATGGCGATCATGGCGGTGGCACCGACGATCGAGCCCGAGGACAGGTCGATGCCGCCGCAGATGATGACCTGGGTGACGCCGATGGCGATGATGCCGACGATCGAGACCTGCAGGATGATGATCTGCAGGCGCTGCTCGTTGAAGAGCCCGGAGACGTTCTCGCGGGTGTTGAACAGGAAACTGTCGCCAAGGAAGACGCGGCCGACCAGCTCGAAAGCCGCGACCAGGATGACAAGCGCCAGGAACACGTTGAACTCGGCAGGCCACGGACGCTTCCTGGCGTCATAGCTCAGCCCGCCAATGCCATGCGATGTCTGTGACACGTCTTCTTCCTCCGTCGGGCGCAGCTATCCGGCCTCCCGCGCGGCGGGAGGAAGGGCGGAGCGGCGCGCTTGTTCCGGTTGGACGCGCCGCCCCGTATCGAGGCGCCTCAGTTCTTCTTCAAGAACTTGTCGATGTTCGCCGGCGTCACGAGCTGGAACGGGATGTAGACCTTCTTGTCCACCTTCTCGCCCTTGGAGAGCTTCAGCGCGGCGTCGAGCGCGCCGGCGCCCTGGCCGGCCGCGTCCTGGAAGACCGTCGCGTCGAGATCGCCCGCCTGCATCGCCACCAGCGCGTCCTGGGTGGCGTCGACGCCGGTGACCACCACCGACTTCATGTCGACATTGGCGGCCTTCATCGCCTGGATGGCGCCGATGGCGCTTTCGTCGTTGTTGGCGATGACGCCGTCGAAGGCCTTGCCCGACGACAGCCAGTTGGTCATCAGGTTCTGCGCCTCGTCACGCTTCCAGTTCGATGTCTGCTTGTCGATGATCTTGATGAAGTTGCAATCCGGGGTGGCAATGACTTCCTCGATGTCCTTGGTACGCTGCACCGCGGCCTGGTTCGAAAGCTCGCCCATGATCACATAGACATTGGCCTCCTTCTTGCCGGCTTCCTTGAACAGGCGGCAGGCTTCCTTGGTCTCGAGCGTGCCGGAATCGGCTTCGTTGGAAGCGACGAAAGCCTGGTTGTCGGGCAGTTTGTCGACATTGACCGGCTCGCGGTTGACATAAACCAGCGGGATCTTGGCCGCGGCGGCCGCGTCCGACATCGCCTGCGTGGCCGAGGTGTCGACCGGGTTGACGATGATAGCGTCGACGCCCGAGGCGGCGAAGTTCTTGATCTGGTCGAGCTGCTTGGCAACGTCGTTCTGCGCGTCCTCGACCTGCAGCTCGACGCCATCCATGCCCTTGGCCTGCGCAATCATGCCGTTGCGCAGCACGGTGAGGAAGTTGTCGTCGAAAAGAGCCATCGAAACGCCGATCTTGGCGGCGAAGGCGGATGAACACATCAGCGCCGAAAGCGCGACGCCCAAAAGAAGTTTCTTCATTTTCTCCTCCACTTGGTGTCCGGCTGCACCTATTGAACCGGAATCCCCGGTTTGCCCGGGGAATCTCTCCCTGCGGCCAATGAGGCGTCGCCAATTCGACTGGACGCCTCTTCTTCCGTTCGAACAGCCGTTACGGAACGAAAGGACCAAAAAGCCTATTTGGTGAAATATTTATTCCATTTCGTTTTGAAAAGGTCAAGGGCGATTCCGACCGGGGCGGCCGGTTTTTCGATCACTATGGGCGGGGGCGAGGACCAAATTCGTCGAAAATTGCGCCCGAGCCCGGGTGAACCACGATGAAAGAATCCATCAGGCTGATGGATTGCATCACATCGGCTACATCGCGCTCGCCTCTTAGATATTTTCCGGCAGATAGATGTCGAAAGGCAGGAAGGTCTGTCCCGGCGCATTGGCCGCGCCGCTTTCGATGGCATGTGCCATCAACCCTACGAGTTCCCGGCAGAGCGCGGCGAGTGGCGTCGAGATCACCATGGTGAGGATGTTGTCGGCAAGTGCGGCGCGTGAGACAGCGTTGATCTCGTTGCAGATCACGACCGGCATCTCGACCGGGCGCGCCGTCCGCAGCGCCGAAACCGCGCCCTCCATGCCGCCGCCGGCGACGTAGCAGCCGGCGAGATCGGGATGGCGGGCCAGGAGGTCGAGCATGGCGTCATGCGTCACGTCGTTGGCCTCGAGGTTGACCAGCGTCTCCATCACGGTGAAGTCGGGCGCGTGCTCGCGGAAGAAAGAGCGGAAGCCGATCTCGCGCAATTCATGGCCATGGAAGCGATGGCTGCCGACGAAGAGCGCGACCTTGCCCGGCTTCCTGGCGGCCTTGGCGATCATCCAGGCCGCGCTGCGCCCGACCTTGCGGTTGTCGAGCCCGACATAGCCCTCGCGGATGCCGGCGGCAAAATCCGACAGCAGCGAGAAGACCGGCTGCCCCCTCGCCTTCAGTGTCTCCACGACCGCCGTCAGTGTCGGATGGTCCGGGCCGACGACGGCGATGGCCCTGGATTTCGCCGCCAGCCCACGCATCTGGGCGGCGATCTCATCGGGCGCCAGCGAAGCGGCGAAATCGATGGTTGCAACGCCGCGAAAACGCTGCGACTGCGCGACCGCCAGCTCGAGCTCCCTGGCGAAATCGCCATAGAAGACGTCATTGCCCCTGAGCAGCAGGAAGCCGAGCCGATATTCCGGCAATTCCTGGCGCATGCGCTGCTTGATCAGCCCGGCGGCGTGATAGCCGATCTCGGTGGCGGCGTCATAGACCCGGCGCGCCGTCTCCTCGCGCACCGGCAGGCGGCTGTTCAGCACCCTGTCGACGGTGGCGACGCTGACGCCGGAGACGCGCGCGAGATCGGTAATGGTCGGGCGCTTTGCCATGAATGCTTCCTCGCTTGTGTCCCACCCTGAATATCCAGTTCAAGATAACTCATTCTGATAGGAAATGATAGAAACTATCTTTGTGATGTTGAGACTATCAGACCTTGCGGCTATGCTGAAGTCAAAAGTCGGCGATGCGCGAGCCCTGCATGGTCAGGGCGGTTCGCCAAGCGCTGGCGGAGGAACCCCAATGACGGCAATCACGTCTTCGGCGGCGTCGCCACGTGACTACAGCCTGACCGGCCGGAACGCCAGGCTTGCGGTCGAGAACGGGCTCGCGGCGGCGGAGTGGTACCACACCGAGATCCCGCGCAAGCAGATGAAGGAGCTCATGCAGCGCTCCGACCAGCCGGCGATCCGCGACACCATCATCTGGCTGGCCGCATTCGTCATCAGCGCCGCGGGCGGGATCTGGTTCTGGGGCAGCTGGTGGTGCGTGCCGTTCTTCTTCGTCTACGGCACGCTTTACGGCTCCTCGACCGACTCCCGCTGGCACGAATGCGGCCACGGCACGGCCTTTCGCACGCAGTGGATGAACGACGCCGTCTACCAGCTCGCCTGCTTCATGATCATGCGCAATCCGGTGACCTGGCGCTGGAGTCATACGCGCCACCACACCGATACCATCATCGTCGGCCGCGACCCGGAGATCGCCGTCATGCGCCCGCCGGACCTGCTGCGTGTGGTGCTGAACTTCTTCGGCATCCTCGACGCCTGGCATGCGATGACCGACATGCTGCGCAATGCCGCCGGAATCATCAGCCCCGCCGAAAAGACCTTCATTCCCGAACAGGAGCAGCCGAAGGCGATCCGAGTCGCGCGCATATGGCTCGCCATCTACGTCGCCACCATCGCGCCGGCGTTTTATCTGCATTCATGGCTGCCGCTTATGCTTGTCGGCCTGCCTCGGCTCTACGGCGCCTGGCATCACGTGATGACCGGGCTGCTGCAGCATGGCGGGCTCGCCGAAAATGTCATCGACCACCGGCTCAACAGCCGCACCGTCTACATGAATCCGATCAGCCGGTTCATCTACTGGAACATGAACTACCATGTGGAGCACCACATGTTCCCGATGGTGCCCTATCACGCGCTGCCCAAGCTGCACGAGATGATCAAACACGACCTGCCGGCGCCGACGCCGTCGATCCTGGCCGGCTATCGCGAGATGATCCCTGCCTTCCTGCGCCAGCTGCGCAACGAGGATTATTTCCTCAAGCGCGCGCTGCCGCCGACGGCGAAGCCCTACCGGGAAGACCTGCACAACCACAATCCGGTGGCGGCCGCGGGTGAGTGAGTTGCCGAAGGCTGTTTAGGAATTCACGAGGACGAGATGAGCGACTGGGTCGAGGCCTGCGCGGCCGGAGATATCGAGGAAGAGGACGTGATGCGGTTCGACCATGCCGGACGCACCTTCGCCATCTACCGCAGCCCGGACGACGAATATTTCGCCACCGACGGCCTGTGCACGCATGAAAAGGTGCATCTGGCCGACGGGCTGGTGATGGACGACATCATCGAATGCCCCAAGCACAATGGCCGCTTCAACTACAAGACCGGCGACGCGCGCGGCGCGCCGGTCTGCGTCAACCTCAGGACTTATCCGGTCAAGATCGATGCCGGAAAGGTCCTGATCCAGGTCGGATGACGGCGATGGCCGGGATGGTGATCATCGGTGCGGGCGAGTGCGGCGGGCGCGCGGCGCTTGCGCTCCGCGATCTCGGCTATGATGGGCCGGTGACACTGATCGGCGACGAGCCGCATCTGCCCTATGAGCGGCCGCCGCTGTCGAAGGACGCGATGACCGGAGAGGCTCCCTCCATCAAGGCGATCGCCAGCGACGCGCTCTTTGCCGAGCGCTCCATCCGACATATCCATTCCGTCCGGGCGGTCGCGATCGACCGCGCGGCCCATATCGTGCAGCTGTCGGACGGCTCTTCGCTTACCTACGACAAGCTGCTGCTGGCCACCGGCTCGGTGCCGCGCCAGCTGCCGATGCCGGGGCTGGGGCCGTGCTGCGTCTATCTCAGGACCTTCAACGATGCGCTTGCCATCCGCGCCCATCTCAGCGCGGGAAATCGCGTCGCCGTCATCGGCGGTGGGTTCATCGGGCTGGAGCTTGCCGCCTCGGCGTGCAAGCTCGGCGCCACGGTCACTGTCATCGAGGCGCAGCCGCGCATCCTGATGCGCGGCGTGCCGGCCGAGATCGCCGAAATCATCCACAAGGCGCATGAGGCCGAGGGCGTCGCGATCCACACCGGCCAGGGGTTAGCTGCGATTGCCGATGACGGCAAGGAAGTCGCCATCACGCTGGCCGGCGGACAGAGGATCGTCGCCGATCTCGTGGTGATCGGCATCGGCGCCGTGGCGGTTACGGCGCTTGCCGCCGAGGCGGGCCTTGCGATCGACAACGGCATCGCGGTGGACGAGCATTTGCGCACCGCCGACCCGGATATCTTCGCCGCCGGGGATTGCTGCTCTTTCCCGCTCGCCATCTATGGCGGCCGGCGCGTGCGGCTGGAAGCGTGGCGCAACGCGCAGGAGCAAGGCGCGCTCGCCGCCAGGAACATGCTGGGCGCCGGTGAGGCACATGCGGCCGTGCCGTGGTTCTGGTCGGATCAGTACGGGCTGACTTTGCAGATCGCCGGGCTTTCGGATGAGGGCAAGAGCATCGTGCGGCGCGACCTCGACGACGGCGCCTTCATCCTGTTCTATCTGGCCGAGGACGGCAGGCTGGTCGCCGCCAGCGGCATCGGCCCCGGCAACGCAGTGGCGCGCGATATCCGCCTGGCGGAGATGCTGATCGCCAAACGGGCGAGCCCGGCGCCGGAGGCGCTCGGCTCGCAATCGGTCAAGCTGAAATCGCTGCCGGCGGCGTAGGTCTGGTTAGAAAAGCGCCTTCAGCTCATCCAGCTTGTCATTGACCAGCCAGCCGTAATAGTTCTCCTCCGGCAGCTTTTCCGGTTCGCCGGCGGCGCGGCGTCTGTCGTTCTCGGCCTTCAGCGCATAGGCGCGCTGCTCGGGGTTGCCGACGTTGTAGAGCGTGGCGGTAAGCCCCGGATTGTGGGAGATGTCGAAGCCGGCGATGGCGCGATAGGCGTCGATCGACTTCTTGATGGTCGCTGCCACGTAAGGCAGCGTCAGGTCCGGATCCATGATGGTCTTGTAGACCGCATTGGGATCCTCGACATCGAGCTTCGGCAGGCCCGAGACCTTGTGCACCAGATCGCTCATCTGCAGCGCGGTCAGCGGGTTCAACTGGCCGAGACCGAAGGTCTGGCCGGCATAATAGGGCTGGAAGAAGGTGGCGCCGAAGCGGTCGTTGGGGAAGCTTGTGCCGCCGATGGTCTTGCCGCGGAAGGCATGGTTCCACACCTGCTCGCGGCATTCCCACAGATCGTAGCTGTCGTCCATGCCAGCGCATTTCTTGAATTCCGGCCGCTGAACGAAATCGCTGACATCCTCGCCCTCATAGGCGAAGGTCAGCTTGCTCGACAGATAGGACATCGCCTTGACGTAGTAGGTCTGCAGCCGGTCATAGGCGTCGACATTGTAGGTATGCTCGCCGACGATGGCGCCGACGATATGCATCGGATCGATGCCGTAAGCCGCCGCCACCTTCCTGATCTTGCCGCGCAGCTCGGCATCGTTCTGCAGCAAAGCGTAGACTTTACGGTACTTGGCCTGGAAGGTAGTGTTGGTTGCCTGGGTGCGCCGGCTGGACGCGCCCGGAATGTCCGGCTGCACGGCGTTGCGATTGCCCGGAGGCACCATGGTGGCGGCATCGGCGATCGTCACCGCCGCCGCCAAAGCGATGCCCAGAAAAAGCAGGATATATTTCTTCATGCCGCCGCCTTTGAATTCGCGGCAAACTAAGAAAAGCGCACGACAGAGTCGAGAGAAGGCGCGGTCAAACCGGATCGAAAGGCGGCCAGATGGTACCATCTGGCCACACTGCCGGTTTGAGGTAAAGGACCGTGGTGAGGCACCGTTGCGTTGCCGCCTGACAAGAACCGGCGGGTATGGATCGACGGCATTAATTCGAACCGGCTGAGAGCTGCTCCAAGGTCACGCAGAGATTGGCGATTTCGCGGGTAGCCTTCTGGTGCAGCACTCGCACAAGGCGTTCATCCGCGGTCACAAAGCGACAGTTTCGGCTCATCGCAAGGCAGACATACATGCAATCATAGGCCGGATGACCGATAACCGTCGCCAGTTCGGTCGCTTTGGCGAGCAATCCCCGCATGCCGAACAATTCGATATCGCTACGCGCCAGCAAGCTTGCGGCCATCTTCGCCTCTTCGAGACTGACTTCACCGCGCTGGACCTTCTTCCAGAGAATGTTGGCGCATTCGACGATCAGCAGTTCCGGCGCCGCGAAGCGTCGACCATGCCGCAGGCCTATCGCCAGAGGCGTACCCTCCTCCTCGACCACCCATTTGACAGCGATGCTGGCGTCGACGACGAGCGTTTCCGTCACCGTTCGTCACGTCCTTCGCGCAGCAGCACTTCGGAGGGTGTTTGCTTTCGCTGCGCAGTGAGCAGCCGCAGCCGGGCCGCCAGTTCATCGAACGAGGGCTCGATCTCATTTTCCAGCGCCTGCTTAAGGATTTCACGGTGCTCGGCCTCAGCCGAGCGCCCATGCCGGGCGGCACGCATCTTCAGCTTGGCGATCAAATCGTCATCCAGATTGCGGACGTGCAGATTTCCGGCCATGCGCTCTTTATGCTCTCATTGAGCCCAATGATAGCATTGGGCCAGCATCCAATCAATACCTGCGCCGGGCGCGGCAGATATACGTCCCGTGCGCGTAACGAGCGAGAGGAAGGATAGCTGCCGCCAGCAGCGGAGCCTACAGGATGAAGCGCGACAAGTCGGTGTTGCGTGACAGGTCGCCGACATGCTTCTCGACATAGGCGGCGTCGATGGTGACCGTCGTGCCGTTGCGGTCCGGCGCGTCGTAGGAGATCTCGTCCAGCACGCGCTCCATCACCGTCTGCAGGCGCCGTGCGCCGATGTTCTCGACGCTGGCGTTGAGGTCGACCGCGATGCCGGCCAGCGAATCGATGGCGTCGTCGGTGAAGGTCAGCTCGACGCCCTCGGTCTTCATCAGCGCGATATACTGCTTGATGAGGCTCGCCTCGGTCTCGGTCAGGATGCGGACGAAATCCGCCTTCTCCAGCGCGCGCAGCTCGACGCGGATCGGCAGACGGCCCTGCAGCTCCGGCAGCAGGTCGGACGGCTTGGACACGTGGAAGGCACCGGAAGCGATGAACAGGATGTGGTCGGTCTTGATCGGCCCGTATTTGGTCGCGACCGTGGTGCCTTCGACCAGCGGGAGCAGGTCGCGCTGCACGCCCTCGCGGGACGGGCCGCCCGAAATGTCGCTCCTGGCGGCGATCTTATCGATCTCGTCGAGGAAGACGATGCCGTCGTTCTCGGCCGATTCCAGCGCCCGGCGCACCACTTCATCCTGGTCGAGCAGCTTGTCGGACTCGTCGTTGACGAGCAGAGCGTAGGAATCACGCACCGTCGTCTTTCGGGTCTTGGTCCTGCGGCCGCCCATCGCCTTCGACAGCATGTCGTTGATGTTGAGCACGCCGACATTGCCGCCGGGCATGCCGGGGATCTCGAAGCCTGGCATGCCGCCATTGCCGGTGTCGGCCACCTCGATCTCGATCTCCTTGTCGTCGAGCTCTCCGTCGCGCAGCTTCTTGCGGAAGGAATCGCGCGTGGCCGGGCTAGCCGTCTTGCCGACGAGGGCTTCCAGCACGCGCTCCTCGGCGTTGATCTGGGCGCGCGCGGCGACATCCTCTCTCATCTTTTCGCGTGTCAGGCCGATGGCGACCTCGACTAGGTCGCGCACGATCTGCTCGACATCACGGCCGACATAGCCGACCTCGGTGAACTTGGTCGCCTCGACCTTGACGAAGGGGGCGCCGGCGAGCCGCGCCAGGCGGCGCGAGATCTCGGTCTTGCCGACGCCGGTCGGGCCGATCATCAGGATGTTCTTCGGCATCACCTCTTCGCGCATCTGGCCTTCCAGCTGCTGGCGACGCCAGCGGTTGCGCAAGGCGATGGCCACGGCGCGCTTGGCATCCTTCTGGCCGATGATGAAGCGGTCGAGTTCCGAAACGATTTCGCGGGGAGAAAAGGTGCTCATATTACTCAAATTCCACTTTGCCACTGCCTGATGGACTCGAACGGATGCAGCAGCATGATCACGTTGAGCGTCAGATTGTCCCGGATGATGTAACCCGTGCCGAGCTCGAAGATGAGCGCCAGGGCCACGATCACCCATATAGGTAGCTTTCGCGCCATCACAAATCCCAGCACCATGAACAGCGTGTCGGACACCGAGTTGATGATCGAGTCGCCGTAATAGTTGAGCGAGATGGTGCCGGCGCGGTAGCGCTCGATGATGAACGGGCTGTTTTCCAGTATCTCCCAGCCGCCTTCGATGAGGACGGCGAAGGCGAGCCTCAACCCTACCGGAGAGCGCGGGAACAGCACCCAGGCCAGCGCATAAAACAGGAAGCCGTGGATGATGTGCGAGAAGGTGTACCAGTCGGCGATGTGCTGGGAATTCTCCGAGCTGTTGACCACGCCGTGCCAGAGCTTGACGTAGCCGCAGGTGCAGATCGGCGGATGCCCCATGCCGTACAAGGTGCCCGCCTGGAAGACGATCAAGGCGAGCACGAGCAGAAGGCCCATGCGCCAGCTGTCTTCATAAGCTGAAAGCGTCTTGTCCTCTCCGGATGTGGTCATTGCTTCAGTCCCCCAGATGTTCGTCGTCTACGTCCGCATCGACGGCCATCAGCACGACGTCGCCATATTGCGAATGCCTGCGGCCGATCCGCCTGAAGCCGGCCTTCTCATAGGCGCGAATGGCGCGGCCGTTGTCGGGATGCGGATCGATGATGACGCGCGGCGCGCCTTCCTCGAACAGTTCCTCGACGAACTGGCGCACGATGGCCGAGCCATGGCCGACCCCGACCAGCTCCGGCGGGCCGATCGTGAGATCGACGCCTAGCGTGCCGAAGGGCTGGTCCGCATAGGGATGGCCGTCCTCCAGATGCGGGTCATAGCTCTGCAGATACGCGATCGGCCTGCCGTCCAATTCGACGATCAGCGGCTCCACCGAGACCGAATCCATATGCTCGCGGATCTCGGCGATCTCCTTGTCCGGATCGTCCCACCACTCAGCGACATGCGGCTCGCGCAGCCACCTGGCGATCAACGGCAAATCCTTTCCGGTGACCGGCCGAAAATCGTAGCTATGCTGCTGAGTGACCATGATCTTATCCAAAAACCGGTTCCCACTTTTTTGGGATCATGGTCCGCCAGCTCAAGCGGCATCGAGCGTTTCGACGACGAAATTGTTGTTGGTGTAGACGCAGATGTCGGACGCGATCTGCATGGCCTTGCGGGCGATCTCCTCGGCGTCCTTGTCGGTGTCGATCAGCGCGCGGGCCGCGGCCAGGGCGTAATTGCCGCCGGAGCCGATGGCCATCACGCCATGTTCGGGCTCCAGCACGTCGCCATTGCCGGTCAGCGCCAGCGAGACCGACTTGTCGGCGACCAGCATCATGGCTTCCAGGCGGCGCAGGTAACGGTCGGTGCGCCAGTCCTTGGCCAGCTCGACGCAGGCGCGCGTCAGCTGGTCGGGATATTGCTCGAGCTTGGCTTCGAGCCGCTCCAAGAGGGTGAAGGCGTCGGCAGTGGCGCCTGCGAAGCCGGCAATGACGCTGCCGCCCTTGCCGATGCGGCGCACCTTGCGGGCGTTGCCCTTCATGATGGTCTGGCCAAGGCTGACCTGCCCGTCGCCGGCGATCACGACCTTGTTGCCCTTGCGCACGCTGATGATGGTCGTGGCGTGCATGGTGAGTTCATTCGACATTTTGAGCTCCGATCGCGCTATCCCTTGAAGGCGATTGGCGCGGTACGAGTGAGTTGGATCGGCCATATGTATGCACAAGGCCAATGATTGCAAACCGCCCGCGGCGAAGGCCGATACTGGCCGGAATGGCAACTGGCAATCGCCGGATCATGCTGATAGAAGGCTTTCGTTTTCAAGCCCCGGCGCCTCCCAACGGGGCAACAAGGACAAAGTGATGACGCGTTCGGCCGAAGTCAGCCGCAAGACCCGGGAAACCGAGATTTCGGTCTCCGTCCATGTCGACGGCAAGGGCAAGGCCGACATTTCGACCGGCGTCGGCTTCTTCGACCATATGCTCGACCAGCTGTCGCGGCATTCGCTGATCGACATGACCATCAAGGCCAAGGGCGACCTGCATATCGACGACCACCACACGGTCGAGGATACCGGCATCGCGATCGGCCAGGCGCTGAGCAAGGCTTTGGGCGAGCGGCGCGGCATCATGCGCTACGCCTCGATCGACCTCGCCATGGACGAGACGCTGACCAGGGCGGCGATCGACGTGTCCGGCCGGCCCTTCCTGGTCTGGAACGTCGGCTTCTCGTCGCCGAAGATCGGCACGTTCGACACCGAGCTGGTGCGCGAGTTCTTCCAGGCCCTGGCGCAGAATGCCGGCATCACCCTGCATGTGACCAACCATTACGGCGCCAACAACCATCACATCGCCGAGACCTGCTTCAAGGCTGTGGCCAGGGCGCTGCGCGCGGCTCTGGAGCCCGATCCGCGCCAGCCCGACGCGGTGCCGTCCACCAAGGGATCCCTGAAAGGATAGGCTATGGCGGTCTATGTCGTGATGACGCCGCCGGCGGGCAACAACGCCGAGGACATCCGTTTCGTGCGCGACAGCTTCACATGGCTCGGCTTCCTGTTCTCGCCGCTCTGGCTTGCCTGGCATCGGCTGTGGATCGGGGCCGTGCTGGCCTTCATCGTCATGGCGCTCCTGTCGGCGACCGGTGAGAAGCTGGGGCTCGAATGGGCCGGATCGATGCTGTCGCTGCTGGTCTCGCTTTACATCGGCTTCGAAGGACAGGACCTGCGCATCGCTTCGCTGCGCCGGCGCGGCTGGCGCGAATGGGGCGTGGTCGAGGCCAGCAATCTCGCCGATGCCGAGACGCGTCATGCGCTGGACGCCGGCGAGGAGAGCGAGGAGCAGCCAGCCCTGCCGCGCATCGTGCCGGACGCATCGCTGGCGCGCCCGCCGCAAACCGGCATGGCGCTCGGCCTGACCCATACGCCTGGAAGGCCCTGACATGCGGGTAGCCATCATCGACTACGGCTCGGGCAATCTGCGCTCGGCCACCAAGGCCTTCGAGCGCGCGGCGCGCGAGGGAGGCATCGCCGCGACGATCGAGCTGACGGCCGATGCCGGGCGGGTGCGTTCCGCCGACCGCATCGTGCTGCCGGGCGTCGGCGCCTATGCCGACTGCGCCGCAGGGCTGCACGCGGTGCCAGGCATGTGGGAGGCGGTGGAGGAATCGGCGCTTCGTAAGGGGCGGCCGTTCCTCGGCATCTGCGTCGGCATGCAGTTGATGTCGCAACGCGGGTTGGAAAAGACGATCACCAAGGGCCTCGGCTGGATCGCCGGCGACGTCAAGGAGATCCAGCCCACCGACCCAACGCTGAAAATCCCGCAGATCGGCTGGAACACGATCGAGCTTGTCCGCCCGCATCCGCTCTTTTCCGGCATCGAGACCGGTCCCAAGGGGCTGCACGCCTATTTCGTGCATTCCTACCACCTGGAAGCGAAGAATCCGGACGAGGTGCTGGCGACAGCCGACTATGGCGGCCCGGTGACGGCGGCGGTCGCCCGCGACAACCTCGCCGGCACGCAGTTCCATCCCGAGAAAAGCCAGGCGCTCGGCCTGGCGCTGATCACCAATTTCCTGAAATGGAGGCCCTGAAAATGAGCAAGAAGGGCTATTGGATGGCGATGATCGATGTCGGCGATCCGGACGTCTACAAGCAGTATATCGAAGCGAATGCCGTCGCCTTCGCGAAATACGGCGCGAAATTCGCGGTCCGCGCGGGGCGCTACGAGAGCCCGGAAGGACCGACCGGCAACCGTCACGTGCTGGTGGAGTTCGAGTCCTACGACAAGGCAATCGAATGCTATCATTCGCCTGAATATCAGCACGCCTCGAAATTCCGGCTCGCCGCTTCGACCGGTCATTTCGTCATCGTCGAGGGTGCCTGATCCATGATCCTGTTTCCGGCAATAGACCTCAAGGACGGCAAATGCGTGCGTCTGAAACACGGCGACATGGCCACCGCCACCATCTACAATGACGATCCCGCCGCGCAGGCAAAGGCGTTCGAGGACCAGGGCTTCGAGTGGCTGCATGTCGTCGACCTCAACGGCGCCTTCAAGGGCCAGAGCGTCAACAGCGCCGCGGTCGGGGCCATCCTCAGGGCGACGAAGAACCCGGTGCAGCTCGGCGGCGGCATCCGCACCTTGCCGCAGATCGAAGACTGGCTGGACCGCGGCCTGACGCGCGTCATCCTCGGCACCGTGGCGGTGCGCGAACCCGAACTCGTCAAGGAAGCGTGCAAGGCTTTTCCAGGCAAGATCGCTGTCGGCATCGATGCCAAGGGCGGCAAGGTCGCCGTCGAAGGCTGGGCGGAGGCGTCCGAGCTTGGGGTCGTCGAGCTAGCCAGGAAATTCGAGGGCGCCGGCGTTGCCGCCATCATCTACACCGACATCGACCGCGACGGCGTGCTGACCGGCATCAACTGGGATTCGACCATCGACCTCGCAGAGGCGGTTTCCATTCCCGTGATCGCATCCGGCGGCCTCGCCTCGATTGCCGACATCGTGCGCATGACCATGCCCGATGCGCAAAAACTCGAAGGCGCGATCTCCGGCCGCGCCCTATATGACGGACGTATCGAACCGGCCGAGGCGCTGGCGATCCTGCGCGGCGAGCGGGCGGAGGCAAGAGCGTGAACATCTCGATCATCCTGGCGTCCTATGACAGCGGCCATTTCCACAGCGGATGCGGCCAGGGTCCGGACGCGCTGATTTCCGGCGGATTGGCCGATGCGCTGAAGCTTGCCGGCCACGACGTCGAGGTGAACGACATCGGCAAGGTAGTCGAGGACGAGGAAGAGCGCGAGATCGGTACCGGCTTTGCCATCTGCAACGCCGTTTCAGGCGAAGTCCGCATGGCGCTGGACAAGAAGCGGTTTCCGATCGTGCTGGCCGGCAACTGCCTGACCGCCGCTGGCGCCGTGGCGGGCGCCGGCGCCGACGCCATCATCTGGGCCGATCAGCATGGCGACCTCAACACGCCGGAAACCACCACAACGGGCTTCCTCGACGGCATGGCGCTGGCCACCGTGCTCGGCCTCTGCTGGCGGTCGATGGCGGCGCAGATCCCCGGCTTCAAGCCGGTCGATCCGTCGCGCAGCGTCCTGGTCAACGCGCGCGACCTTGACGCCGCCGAAAAGGAACTGCTGGAAAAGCTGCCGGTCATCCGCACCGAATGCCCCGACTGGAAGAGCGCGGCACAGAGGCTGAAGGCTGACGGCGCACGCCAGGTCCACATGCATGTCGATCTCGACGTGCATGACCCCGAGAAGCTGCAGGCCAACCGCTACACCACACCCGGCGGCCCGGCGCCGGAGCAGGTGCGCATGGCGATGTGCGGCCTGGCAGGCCCGCTCACCATCGCGGGGCTGACCATTACCGCCTATGATCCGGCCTTCGACCCCAAGGGCGACGTGCCGCCGCTGGTCGGCGAGCTGGTGGTCGACCTGCTGTCCACCCTGGAAGGCAAGTGATGCTGAAAGCCCGCGTCATCCCCTGTCTGGACGTCAAGAACGGCCGCGTGGTCAAGGGCGTCAATTTCGTCGACCTCATCGACGCCGGCGATCCGGTCGAAGCCGCCAAGGCTTATGATGCCGCGGGCGCCGATGAGCTGTGCTTCCTCGACATCACCGCCTCGTCGGACAATCGCGAGACGATCTTCGACGTGGTCGCCCGGACGGCCGAGCAATGCTTCATGCCGCTCACCGTCGGCGGCGGCGTGCGCCAGGTGGCCGATATCCGCAAGCTGCTTCTGGCCGGCGCCGACAAGGTGTCGATCAACACGGCGGCGGTGAAGAACCCGGATTTCGTCACGGAAGCCGCCGATAAGTTCGGCAACCAGTGCATTGTCGTGGCCATCGATGCCAAGAAGGTTTCGGCGGCCGGCGAGGCCGACCGCTGGGAGATCTTCACACATGGCGGGCGCGAGAAGACGGGCATCGACGCCGTCGACTTCGCCGCACGCATGGTTGATCGCGGCGCCGGCGAGATCCTGCTGACCTCGATGGACCGCGACGGCACCAAGGCCGGCTACGACATCGCGCTGACCCGCGCCGTCGCCGACGCGGTGCGCGCGCCGGTCATCGCTTCGGGCGGCGTCGGAACGCTCGATCACCTGGTCGAAGGCATCCGCGACGGCCACGCTGGCGCTGTGCTTGCCGCCTCGATCTTCCATTTCGGGACCTACTCGATCGCCGAGGCCAAGGCATACATGGCCAAGGCCGGCCTGCCGATGCGGCTGGACTCGGCCGCCCATCGGGCTTAAAGCATGATCCCGCAAGGTGGGGACCGATTTTCGGAAAAGATCATGCTTAAACAAGCAGATAGATGACCGACATGGCTCAATTTTCGCTCGCCGAGCTGGAAACGATCATCCACCAGCGCGCCCATTCCGGCGACCCAGACTCATGGACGGCGAAGCTGTTCGCCAGGGGCATGGACAAGGCGGCTCAGAAGCTCGGCGAAGAGGCTGTGGAAGCCGTGATCGCCGCCGTCCGCGGCGACAAGCAGGCCCTCGTTTCGGAAAGCGCGGATCTTCTGTATCATTGGCTGGTCGTGCTCGGCATCGCGGGCGTTCCCTTGGACGACGTGCTCAAGGAGCTCGAGGGCCGCACCGGCCGCTCGGGGGTTGCCGAAAAGGCGTCCCGTCCCCGGGATTGACGCCCGGGGCAGACGGCGAGGAGGGCAGGAAACCCGATGGACCAGCTGACTCCGACCGAGAAGTATTCCCCTTATCGTTTCTTCTCCGCCGAGCAATGGTCGCAGTTCCGCGCCGACACGCCGCTGACGCTGACCGAGGACGAGATCGACCGGCTGCGCTCGCTCAACGACCCGGTCGACCTCGAGGAGGTCAAGCGGATCTACCTATCGCTTTCCCGCCTGCTCTCGGCGCATGTCGAGGCGAGCCAGTTGCTGTTCAGGCAGCGCCAAGCCTTCTTCAAGGCGCAGGACATCGTCAAGACGCCTTTCATCATCGGCATCGCCGGTTCGGTCGCGGTCGGCAAGTCGACCACGGCGCGCGTGCTGAAGGAGCTTCTGGCGCGCTGGCCATCGAGCCCCAAGGTCGATCTCATCACCACCGACGGCTTCCTGCTGCCCAACGAGATCCTGCGCCGCGAGAACCTCATGGAGCGCAAGGGATTTCCCGAGAGCTACGATGTCGGCGCGCTGCTGAGGTTCCTTTCCGGCATCAAATCGGCGCAAGGCAGCGTCCGCGCGCCGGTCTATTCGCACCTGACCTATGACGTCATTCCGGGCGAATTCGTCACCATCGACCGTCCCGACATCCTGATCTTCGAAGGCATCAACGTGCTGCAGCCGGGCAAGCTGCCGAAGGACGGCAAGATCGTCCCGTTCCTGTCCGACTTCTTCGATTTCGCCATCTATATCGATGCCGACGAGAAGCTGATCCACCAGTGGTACATCCAGCGCTTCATGCGACTGCGCGAGACGGCATTCCGCAATCCGGACTCCTTCTTCCACCGCTACTCGCAGCTTTCCGAGGACGCCGCGCGCGCCATCGCCGAGGGGCTGTGGGCCAACATCAACCTGAAGAACCTGCGCGAGAACATCCTGCCGACCAGGGCGCGGGCCGACCTCATCCTGCGCAAAGGCGCGAACCACCTGATCGAGGAAGTGGCGCTGAGGAAGCTGTGAGGCCGCGCCCGAGGCCGGATCGCCATTCCTCACATCTGCGAGGCTGCTCGTTCGCGCCACGATCCAATCTGGATCGCTGCAAATTCGCGACGCGGCAGGCCTCTTCCTATGCCGAACGGAAGATCGTCGGAGCAATTGCCCAGATCGGTTGTGCCCTGAGCCGCTATGCCAGCGAAGGTCTTGCGGAGATTTCAGCCTTCCGGCTTCCCGTCCATATCGTAAACAGCATCCACGCGGCGAGAAACAATGGCACCAGGACGGCAACGCAGTATCCGCGCCAAGTGAAGTAATGCGTGACGAAAGGCCAGAGCCAGCAAATCGCGAGGATCAGCCGGGGCGGCCTTGACGTCATCGCGGCCAGCATGGCGACCGCGACGGCCAGACCGATCGTGTCGTAGGTATAGCCGTAGGGCGTGGCAAGGATCGCAAGGACAGCGGTCAGCGCCACGCGTTCCTGATGCGAGACCTGGCGACCCGGCCGCCAAAGCCAGACCGCTAGGGCGATGGAAATGATGGTCGCGACCGCCTGGGCGCCATAGGCGGCGGTCAGTCCGAAGCCGATTGCCCTCGCCGTGAAAAACACCGTTATCGCATTATACTGATAAGGCTGCGGATAAGGCGCCTCCATGATCGCCGTCATCAAGGGACGAGTTTCGGTCAGGAACAGCCACCAGACATCGAAGCCAAAGAACAGGCCGGTGGCGAGGACGACCGCCACCGTGGTGACTATAGCGGCGGAGATGGCTCGCCAGTTGCCGCTGGCGAGCAGGCAGAAAGGCACGAGAATACCAAGATGCGGCTTGATGGTCAGAAGGCCGAACAGAACTCCGGCCAGCAACGGGCGCCTTGGGGCCACGGCGAGGCCTCCGATCAACAAAGCCGTCGTCAGCGCGCCGTTCTGACCGAATATCGAGTTCCAAATAACGGCGGGACTAAGGACGACCGCCAGTTCCACCAGCGCTCCGAGTTTCAGCGGCCGGATTGCCAGCCACAGACACAGAACGGTCCCGAACGTCCAGACAAGATAGGCAGGCAGGATCGGCAGGGTCGCGAGCGGGACGCCGAGCAAGAGGATGTTCGGGGGATAGCTCCATTCCTGATTTGGAAGGTCGGGCGAGAACATGCCGCGCAACGCTGCGCGGTAGGCGTCCACATCGAAGAGCAGGGCAACATGGCCGTCGATGGCCAGGCGTGAGCCGGCCCAGAGATTGGTGAAATCCCAGTAGGGCAGCCTGTGCGATAGCTCGGAAAAACCCTTGCTGTTCAAATTCCACAAATCGGTCAGGTAGACTTCGCTCATCCACAGCACGATGAACGATACGACCGTGACGATAGCCACGTCCAAGAGGCTTCGGGTCCTGATCCAGCTCGGTTCCATGGCGATCTCGATTTGGCAACCGCGCTTGTAGCGCGGGTGTCCTTAAAATCGCGTTGCCGCAGGGTTCTCAGTCTCGGCCGCAGCCCCTTGCCGCGACCGTCGAGTTAACGGCACCTTAGGCAATCCCCATTAACTTTCTGCTGCAACTCCAGCAGGCGTCGGGAGGCAACCGGTGATTGATAAGAGCAATGCCGACGGCCGCGGAGCCCCGGTCTATTCACTGGTCATTCCGATCTTCGACGAAGAGGCGGTGCTGCCGCTGCTGGTCCGGCGGATCACAGCCTTGCTCAACGCGCTGGACTCCAGCGCCGAAGCCATCTTCGTCGACGATGGCAGCAGGGACACCAGCGCCATCTTCCTGCGTGGCTTGGCCGCCAAGGATCCGCGCTTCAGGCTGATCGAGCTGTCGCGCAATTTCGGTCACCAGATAGCGATCACCGCCGGCATGGACGCCGCAGCCGGCGACGCCGTCATCGTCATGGATGCCGACCTGCAGGACCCGCCTGAGGTGGTGCTCGACCTCATTGCCAAGTGGAAGGAAGGCTACGAGATCGTCTATGCCCGGCGCGTCAAGCGCGAAGGCGAGTCTCTGATCAAACGGCTGACCGCAAGCCTGTTCTATCGCGTGCTGGAGCAGATGACCTCCGTCACCATCCCGCGTGATGTCGGCGACTTCCGGCTCGTCGGGCGCAGGGCGCTGGACACGTTCAAGCGCATGCCGGAGCGCGACCGCTTCGTGCGCGGCATGTTCGGCTGGATGGGCTTCAAGCAGGCCGCGGTCGCTTTCGAACGGCCGGCGCGGGCCGCGGGTGAGACCAAATACCCGTTCTGGAAGATGGCGCGGCTGGCCGTGCATGGCATCGTCAGCTTTTCCGACAAGCCGCTGCGAATGGCCTTGTGGGCCGGCATCGCCATTTCCGGCGTTGCGGCACTGCTCGGCTTCTACGCCCTGTTCTCCTGGCTGTTCGTCAGCGGCACCGTCCACGGCTGGACGTCGACGGTGGTGATCATCTCCTTCCTATCGGGCATCAACCTCTTCATGACCGGTGTGATCGGCCTCTATGTCGGTGGCATCCATGCAGAAGTGAAACGGCGGCCGCTCTATGTCATCGATCGGCTGACCGGCTTCGAGGAAGCAATCGCCGCAATGAGCGGCGACGAGGCGACGAGGGGAAGGTTGCCGGCGCCGCGCGACCGCCGGTTCGGCTGACCATGCGGCAAGCCGCCGATCCCGAAATGACCTTCGACAGGGCCGAAGCTTCGCCTTTCGCCGGCGTTCCGCTCATGGCCTGGGCCACGGGCCGTTCGGAGCCTACGCGCATCCTGCGGTTCGCCGCGATCGGCGGGCTGTCGACATTAATCTACGCGGCGCTGACGTTGGCGCTTTCGGCTCGACATGGCCCAGGCGTGCCGGCGACGATCGCCTCGATGGCCGGCTATGGCGCCGGCGCGGTGTTCTCTTATTGCGGGCATCGGTTCGTGACGTTCATGTCGGATGGAGCGGTCGGGTTCGAAATCCCCCGCTTCGCCGTCGCAACCAGCTTCGGGTTCCTGCTCTCGCTGGCTCTGGCCGCCGGCCTGACCGACATTGCCGGATTTTCAGCCTCGATGCCGGTGGCGCTGTCCTCCATCCTGGTGCCGGCGCTGAATTTCGTCATTCTTCGAAACTTCGTCTTCGTGGCGGCCAGCCGATGAGTGTGTCCGAGCAGCTCTCGAGCGCGACGCAGGACCATGCAATGGCGGGCGTCTCCGCTCCGCCGGCGCAAACGGAGCATGCCGGGTCCGTCGCCACTTTCCTGCTCCTCCTGGCCGTTGCGGTTCTATGGCAGGTGCGGTGGGGAACGATCCCCGACACGAGCTGGCTGATCATCGTGTGCGAGCGGATGCTTTCCGGCGAGCGGCTCTATACGCAGGTGCACGAGGTCAATCCGCCGTTCAGCGTATGGCTCTACCTGCCGCCGGTGGCCGCGGCCAGAATTTTCGGCATGGCGCCGGAAATCCTCGCGCAGGCCTGGACTTACCTGGCCGGACTGATCGGCGTGTGGTTTTCCGGCACGATCGTGAGGCGGGCGGGGTTCCCGGAAAGGCCCACCCTCTTCGCGCTGGGTCCGGCCTTCTTCGCGGTACTGGTGATCTTCCCTGGCAACGTCTTCAGCCAGCGCGAGCACATCGGTGTCGCGCTGTTCCTGCCGCTGCTGGCGCTGCATGCCTGGCGCGCGCGCAACGACGCGGAGGCCGAGCCCAGCCCCGGCATTGCTGTGCTTGCCGGGCTTTGCGGAAGCGTCCTGCTGCTGGTCAAACCCTACTATGCGGTGATGGTGTTGGCGTCGGCTTTGCTCGTCGCAGGGCGCCGGCGCAGCCTGAAACCGATCTTCGCGCTGGAGCACTGGGTCATCGCCGGCATTTGCGTCGCCTATCTGGCCGCGGTCATCCGGACCCATCCGGAGTTCCTGCGCGATGTCTATCCGCTGCTGGTGGAGCTTTATGGGAAGGGTGGCGCCTCCGCGCATGTCATGGCGTATTACGGCTGCGCCTGGCTTTTTCTGGCGTTCCTGGCGCTGTGGTCCTGGCCGGTCGGGCGGTTTCCGGAACTGGCCGCGGTAGCGCTGGCAGCGTCCGCGGCTGCCCTGGTGCCGCTGTTCTATCAAGCCAAAGGCTGGCCCTATCACGCCTATCCCGCACTTTCCCTGGCTGTTGCAGCCAATTTCTGCCTGCTTGCCTTGCCGAGGATGAAACGTCAGTCAGCGGGACTGCTCTCCTATCTGGCGGTTCCACCGCCGGGATTGATATCGCTGGCAATCATGGTCGCCTTTGTCTTGAACTGGCCGACTCAGAAGCCGAACAGCGCAGTGGTGGCCACCATCCGCGCGGCGACCTTTGAACCGACCGTCGCCATCATCACCCCGGATCTGGACACCGCACATCCGCTGACCGGCATGATCGGCGGTCGATTTGTTTCGGCCGAAGCTCATGACTGGATTGGACAGGTTGCCGCGGCCCGCTACGAGGAGGCCGCCCTTGGCGGTGACGCCATCCGCGCCGCCCATTACCAAACGATCATGACGCGCTACGCCGAAGGCAAGCGCCAGGAATTTGAGCGCCTCCGTCCGGACCTCATCGTCATGAAGATCGACGATGGCCCCTGGACGCGCCAGTTGATCGGGCATTTCGGTTTCGACCGCCTACTGGCCGGCTATCGCGTGCTCCTCGAACGGGGGCGCCTGCGCATCTATCTGCGCAACGACTATGTTCGGCCCAACCCGCCGCCAGCGGGCTGAGCTGCCTCTGTCGGCACCGTCACCCGCCGCAGCGTCAGATTGATGCGGCCGCCATTCTTCAACAGCGCCGATGTCGCGGGATAGATACGGTCGACGCCATGGAAGGCGAGGCGCCCCTCGCCGCCGAGCACGACGACGTCGCCGCTCTTCAGCCTGAACGACTTGGTGCCGCCTTCGCGAGTGTTCTGGCCGACCCGGAACAGGCAGTCGTCGCCCAGCGAGACCGACACGACGGGCGCGTCAAAATCCTGCTCGTCGCGGTCCTGGTGCAGGCCCATCCTGGCGTCGGCCGCATAGAAGTTGACAAGACAGGCCTCGGGCGGATTCGGGTAGCCCGAGACTTCGCGCCATAATTGCAGCAGCGCCTCGGGGATCGGCGGCCAAGGCTCGCCGGTCACCGGATGCGTCGGCTGGTAGCGATAGCCGCGCTCCTTGTCGGTCACCCAGCCGAGCGCGCCGCAATTGGTCATGCGCACGCTCATCTCCTTGCCGGTGCGCGGCATGGCAGGCACGTAGAGGGGTGCGGCCTGCACCACGCGCCTTATTTTCTCGACCAGCGCCTCCTGAGCGGGGCGAGCGATATAGCCCGGCATATGGCGGACGCCTTTGGGCAGAACGAGCATGGATCGATCCGATCAATTGGCCCGAGAGCATGCCACCGAAGGAACAGTTCCGCGACCCGAAAACGGCCGTTCTCAGTCGCTGTCGACGCGACCGCGCAGCTTCTTCACCGTCGACCGGCCTGCCTTGCTCTTGAGGCGGCGCTCCACGGCGCCTTTGGACGGCCTGGTCTTCTTGCGCGGCGGCGGTGGCGGCTCGGCCGCCTTGGCGATCAATGCGGTCAGGCGCGCCCGCGCATCGGCGCGGTTCTGCTCCTGGGTGCGGAACCGGCCGGCCTCGATGACGATTACGCCGTCCTTGGTGGCGCGCTGGCCGGCAAGCTTGATCGCGCGGGCGCGGACCCGCTCGCTAAGGCCCGAAGCGTTCGCCGCGTCGAAGCGCAACTGCACGGCGGTGGCCACCTTGTTGACGTTCTGGCCGCCCGGGCCGGACGAGCGGATGAAGTCCTCATGCAGGTCGCCTGCGCGGATGACCGCTTCGCCCGAGATAATGATGTCGTCGTCGCTCGCCATGCACGCACTCATGACGCGGCGGCCGCAAAAAGAAAAGCCCGGTGTGAGCCGGGCCCTAAAGTTGAAGGTGCTCGAGGCAGCGATTATTCCGCCGCCTCCTGCAGGCGCGGCGCTGCGCCCAGGATGGTGGCGTCGACGTGACGCTCGAACTTCTCGAAATTAGTCGCGAACATGTTGACCAGCTTCGCCGCCTGGCGATCATAGGTGGCCTTGTCCGCCCAGGTCGAGCGCGGGTCGAGAACGGCGCCGTCGACACCCGGAACCGCCACCGGCACTTCGAAGCCGAAATTGGCGTCGGTGCGGAACTCGGCCGACTTCAGCGAACCGTCGAGCGCGGCGCCCAGAAGAGCGCGCGTCACCTTGATCGGCATGCGGCGCCCAGTGCCGTAGGCGCCGCCGGTCCAGCCGGTGTTGACGAGCCAACAATCGACCTTGTGCTCGGCGATCAGCTCGCGCAGCAAATTGCCGTATTCCGAGGGATGGCGCGGCATAAAGGGCGCGCCGAAGCAGGTCGAGAAGGTCGCCTCCGGCTCGGTGACGCCCTTTTCCGTGCCGGCGACCTTGGCTGTGTAGCCGGACAGGAAGTGGTACATCGCCTGCGCCGGGGTCAATTTCGCGATCGGCGGCATCACGCCGAAAGCGTCGGCGGTCAGCATGATGATGTTCTTCGGATGGCCGGCGCGGCCGGTCTTCGAGGCGTTGGGGATGAAGTCCAGCGGATAGGCGCAGCGCGTGTTCTCGGTGAGGCTGCCGTCGTTGAAATCCGGCACGCGGCCGGCATCGAGGACGACATTCTCCAACACCGTGCCGAAGCGCTGCGTGGTGGCGAAGATCTCCGGCTCGGCCTCGGCCGACAGCCGGATCGTCTTGGCGTAGCAGCCGCCCTCGAAATTGAAGACGCCGTGCGGGCCCCAGCCATGCTCGTCGTCTCCGATCAGCGTGCGCGACGGATCCGCCGACAGCGTCGTCTTGCCGGTGCCGGACAGGCCGAAGAACACTGCCGCGTCGCCGGCCGGGCCTTCATTGGCAGAACAGTGCATGGGCATCACGCTCTTTTGCGGCAGCAGGTAGTTCAGCATGGTGAATACCGACTTCTTCATCTCGCCGGCATAGGACGTGCCGCCGATCAGCACGATCTTGCGGATCAGGTCGACCGCGATCACGGTTTCGGTGCGGGTGCCGTGGCGCGCCGGATCGGCGCGGAAGGACGGCAAATCGATGATCGTCATGTCGGGGAGGAAGCGCTCGAGCTCGGCGGCTTGCGGGCGGATCAAAAGGTTGCGGATGAAAAGCGAGTGCCAGGCAAATTCGGTGACGACCCGGGTCGGCAGCTTGAGGTCGGCGTCGGCGCCGCCGACCAGGTCCTGGACGTAGAGATCCTTGTCCGCCGCGTGGGCGCGGAAGTCGGAAAGCAGCGCCTCGAACTGGGCGGGCGAGATCGCCTTGTTGTTATCCCACCAGACATGCGGCTCGGTCGCATCGTCGCGCACGATGAATTTGTCCTTCGGTGAGCGGCCGGTGTGCTGGCCGGTCTCGGCGACCAGCGCGCCCTGCGCAGTCAGCCTCGCCTCGCCTCGCCGCATCGCTTCCTCGTAGAGATCGGCCGCGCCGAAATTGTAGCGCACCATGCCGGTGGTCTTCAGACCGATCGCGTCAATAGCGCAGTCGGGGTTGCGTTTGCCGGCTTCCGACATCAAATTTCCTCTCTGGATTTGGCCGCATGTGACGGGGATTTCCCGGAGCCCGCGCCGGGGCTGTCAGGTTCAGAACCAGAAAAGCCAAATGATATCAAATCATTAATCGATTTAAAAAATTTGAAAGTTGTTTAAATCGTTTATATGTGCAAAAAGTCGCGGAAGTTGCCCAAAGGATTGGCAGACTTCAATCGTCCAATCCCGTCATAGGTGCGATGGTGTGTAGCGGCAGACCGCCCGTGACTTCGGACAGGGTCCGTGCCACATTTTGTACCCAATTTGTCCTGCAAAAGCCCCTTCTCGACGACAGAAGGGACAGCTCATGAGGGAGCCGCTTGAAATGGCAACAATCGCGCTTGTCGACGACGACCGCAACATCCTGACCTCGGTGTCGATCGCGCTCGAATCCGAGGGCTACCGGGTCGAAACCTACACCGACGGCGCGTCGGCGCTGGAAGGCCTGGCGGCGCGTCCGCCGAACCTCGCCATCCTGGACATCAAGATGCCGCGCATGGACGGCATGGAGCTGTTGCGCCGCATGCGCCAGAAATCGGACCTGCCGGTGATCTTCCTGACGTCGAAGGACGACGAGATCGACGAATTGTTCGGCCTCAAGATGGGCGCCGACGATTTCATCCGCAAACCCTTCTCGCAGCGGCTCCTGGTCGAGCGCGTGCGGGCGGTGCTGCGCCGGACCAGCGCCCGCGAGGCGGCGGCCAAGGCGCCCGCCCAGCAGGCCCGCTCGCTCGAACGGGGCCAGCTGGTGATGGACCAGGAACGCCATACCTGCACCTGGAAGGGCGAGCCGGTGACGCTGACGGTGACGGAATTCCTCATCCTGCATTCGCTGGCGCAGCGCCCCGGCGTGGTGAAAAGCCGTGATGCACTGATGGATTCGGCCTATGATGAGCAGGTCTATGTCGACGACCGCACCATCGACAGCCACATCAAGCGGCTGCGCAAGAAGTTCAAGGCCGTCGACGACGACTTCGAGATGATCGAAACTCTTTACGGAGTCGGGTACCGGTTCCGCGAAGCTTGAGGTAATGCATGTCGCCCAAACGGGTGGGCATGCACAGGAACGGACCGGGAGCTGCTAGTCGATGGCAGTGCAGGTAGAGCGAGGCAGAAGGGCGGGCGCGGCAAGGCGCCCGTCGCGGATCGTGCCCGCCTTCGTGTCGAGAATCACGGTGCCGATGCGCCGGTTTCTCGGCCATCACATCTTCTCCAGCCTGACGCGGCGCATCCTGTTCCTCAACCTGGCCGGCCTTGCCGTGCTGGTGACCGGCATCCTCTACCTCAATACCTTCCGCGACGGACTGATCGACGCCCGCGTCGAGAGCCTGATGACGCAGGGCGAAATCATCGCGGGCGCGATCGCCGCCTCGGCGACGGTGGAAACCGATTCGATCAGCATCGACCCGGAAAAGCTGCTCGAGCTGCAGGCCGGCGAGAGCCTGGGGCCCGGATCGGACCAGCTCGACAATCTGGACTTCCCGATCAACCCCGAACGCGTCGCGCCGGTGCTGAGACGGCTGATCTCGCCGACGCGCACCCGCGCCCGCATCTATGACCGCGACGCGAACCTCCTGCTCGATTCCCGGCATCTCTATTCGCGCGGCCAGATCCTGCGCTACGACCTGCCGCCCGTCGACGACGAACAGCCCGGCCTCGTGGAGCGGGTCGAGAAGTTCATCTTCGACTTCTTCCGCAACAAGGACCTGCCCGTCTATCACGAGCAGCCCGGCGGCAATGGCGCGGCCTTCCCAGAGGTGGTCAAGGCGCTGACCGGCAGCCCTTCGACCATCGTGCGGGTTAGCGAGCAGGGCGAGCAGATCGTCTCCGTCGCGGTGCCGATCCAGCGTTTTCGCGCCGTGCTGGGTGTACTGATGCTTTCCACGGAGGGCGGCGATATCGACAAGATCGTCGCGGCCGAGCGCAAGGCGATCCTGCGCGTGTTCGGCGTCGCGGCGCTGGTCACCGCGATCCTGTCGATGCTTCTGGCGTCCACCATCGCCAATCCGCTGCGGCGGCTTTCCGCCGCGGCCGTCAGGGTGCGGCGCGGCGTCAAGAACCGCGAGGAAATCCCGGACTTTTCCGACCGGCAGGACGAGATCGGCAATTTGTCCATCGCCGTGCGCGACATGACCAATGCGCTCTACGCGCGCATCGAGGCGATCGAAAGCTTCGCCGCCGACGTGTCGCACGAATTGAAGAACCCGCTGACATCGCTGCGCAGCGCCGTCGAGACGCTGCCCTTGGCGAAGAACGACACGTCTCGCGCGCGTCTGATGGAGATCATCCAGCACGACGTGAAGCGGCTCGACCGATTGATCACCGACATCTCCGACGCCTCCCGTCTCGACGCGGAGTTGGCGCGGGAGGACGCCGGAACCGTGGACCTGAAGAAGTTCATCACCGATCTGGTCGCGGTCTCGCGCGAGACCACGCGCAACAAGAAGGCCGTCGAGATCGAGCTCAAGGTGGCCAAGCTGCCGGCCGGGGCCAAGGGCTATTTCGTTGTCGGCCATGATCTGAGGATCGGCCAGGTCATCACCAACCTGATCGAGAACGCGCGCTCCTTCGTGCCCGACGAGCACGGCCATATCGCGATCTCGTTGGCGCGCGCCGGCAAGTTCAACATCATCACCGTCGACGACAACGGCCCGGGTATCCGGGCGGAGAACATCGACCGCATATTCGAGCGCTTCTACACCGACCGGCCGGCCGGCGAGGCGTTCGGCCAGAACTCCGGCCTCGGGCTGTCGATCAGCCGCCAGATCGTCGAGGCGCATGGCGGCACGCTGACGGCCGAAAACATCCCCGGCACCAAGCCCGGCGAGATCAAGGGCGCGCGTTTCGTTGTGACGCTGCCGGCGGAAGGCTGACGCTAGCCGAACATGCCGGAGACCGCCGCGAAGCCCCTGAATATCCACGGGACGGCCCTCCTGATGGGCGAGCGCTGCGTGCTGATCACCGGGCCGTCCGGCGCCGGCAAGACGACGCTGGCGCTGGCGCTCCTCGATCATTGCCGAACCCACGGCATGTTTTCCCGGCTGGTCGGCGATGACCAGCTGTTCGCCGCCGCGCATGGCGGGCGGCTGGTGTGCCGCGCGCCGGCAAGCATCGCGGGCCTCTGCGAGGTGCACGGCATCGGGCCGCGGCCGTTGGCCTTCGAGCCGGCCGCCGTGATCGACCTCGTCGTTCGGCTTGTCGAGCCGGCCGCCATGGCGCGGCTGCAGGACGAAGCCACCGAGACGATCGAGGGTTGCCGGCTGCCCCGCATCGACATCGCCCGGCAAAATGTCACCGCCGCGCTCCCCATGCTGATGGCGCGGCTGGCGATCCAGCCTTTTTCATGATCCGGGCCGGGTTTTTTGCTGCGATGCGTCAAAATGGCCCAAGCCGCCGCAATTTTGGGCTTGTCAACCGGCCGTGCGTCGACAAGATAGCGCTCCCGCCGCCTGGAATGGCTGGCGAACATAATATACGCCTGTGAAGCGGCGATGACGGGAGCCACCAGAGAATGATCGGACTCGTGCTCGTGACGCACGGTCAACTCGCCACCGAGTTCCGGCATGCCGTAGAACATGTCGTCGGGCCGCAAGACAATTTCGAAACAGTGGCGATCGGCGCCGACGACGACATGGAGCAGCGCCGGGCCGACATCGTCGATGCGGTGGCGCGCGTCGATAGCGGCGCCGGCGTCATCGTGCTCACCGACATGTTCGGCGGCACGCCCTCCAACCTCGCCATCTCTGTCATGGAATCCGGCCGCACCGAGGTCATCGCCGGCATGAACCTGCCGATGCTGATCAAGCTCTCCTCGATCCGCAAGGGCGACAACATGGCCGCCGCGCTCGACGAAGCGCAGGCGGCAGGCCGCAAATACATCAATGTCGCCAGCCAGCTCCTGAGCAGCAAATGAACGCATCGGCGCCGCAGACGGACGAGGTTGTACGGGAGTTCCCGATCATCAATCAGCGCGGCCTGCACGCGCGCGCTTCAGCGAAATTCGTCCAGGTCGCCTCCGGATTCAATGCCACCATCCATGTCGAGAAGGACGGCGTGAAGGTCGGCGGCACCTCGATCATGGGCCTGATGATGCTGGCGGCGAGCCCGGGCTATTCAATCCGCGTGATCGCCAGCGGCCCGGAAGCCGTGCCGGCCATGGACGCGCTGGAGCAGCTGGTCGCCTCTCGCTTCGGCGAGGAAATCTAGTCCCCGGCCTCACATTTCGCGCCTCGAGGACATGCGCGCATAAAGATTTCTTTATGTCCCATTGTCGTATGGCGACCGATCTGCTAGTCAGGCCGGCAACCGCGCCCTTCCACGCGCCTCCCGGCGCCGGCGCGCATTGAGAAAAAAATCACACCGGAGCACTGCCATGACGGGTAGCAAGGATTATGTGGTCGCCGACATCTCGCTTGCCGGCTGGGGCCGCAAGGAGATCGAGATCGCCGAAACCGAAATGCCGGGCCTGATGGCCTGCCGCGAGGAGTTCGGCGCCAAGAAGCCGCTGAAGGGCGCGCGCATCACCGGCTCGCTGCATATGACCATCCAGACGGCGGTGCTGATCGAGACGCTGAAGGCGCTAGGCGCCGACATCCGCTGGGCATCGTGCAACATCTTCTCGACGCAGGACCATGCGGCCGCGGCGATCGCCGAAGCCGGCATCCCGGTGTTCGCCATCAAGGGCGAGTCGCTCCAGGACTATTGGGATTACACCGACCGCATCTTTCAGTGGACCGACGGCGGCACCTCCAACATGATCCTGGACGACGGCGGCGACGCCACCATGTACATCCTGCTCGGCGCGCGCGCCGAGGCCGGCGAGGACGTGCTGTCCAATCCCGGCAGCGAAGAGGAAGAGATTCTGTTCGCGCAGATCAAGAAGCGCCTGAAGGCCTCTCCGGGCTTTTTCACGAAGCAGCGCGAAGCGATCCGCGGCGTCACCGAGGAAACCACCACCGGCGTCAACCGCCTCTACCAGCTGCAGAAGAAGGGCCTGCTGCCCTTCCCGGCGATCAACGTCAACGATTCCGTCACCAAGTCGAAGTTCGACAACAAATATGGCTGCAAGGAATCGCTGGTCGACGGCATCCGCCGCGGCACCGACACGATGATGGCCGGCAAGGTCGCGGTGGTGTGCGGCTATGGCGACGTCGGCAAGGGCTCGTCGGCCTCGCTGCGCGGCGCCGGCGCCCGCGTCAAGGTCACCGAGGTCGACCCGATCTGCGCGCTGCAGGCGGCGATGGACGGCTTCGAGGTGGTGACACTGGAAGACGCGGCCCCGACCGCCGACATCGTCATCACCACCACCGGCAACAAGGATGTCGTCACGCTCGACCACATGCGGGCGATGAAGGACATGGTGATCGTCGGCAACATTGGCCACTTCGACAACGAGATCCAGGTGGCGTCGCTGCGCAACCTGAAATGGACCAACGTCAAGCCGCAGGTCGACCTGATCACCTTCCCGGACGGCAAGCGGATCATCCTTCTCTCCGAGGGACGCCTGCTCAACCTCGGCAACGCCACCGGACATCCGAGCTTCGTCATGTCGGCCTCGTTCACCAACCAGGTGCTGGCGCAGATCGAGCTGTTCACCAAGCACGGCCAGTACCAGAACCAGGTCTATGTGCTGCCCAAGCATCTCGACGAGAAGGTGGCGCGGCTGCATCTCGACAAGCTCGGCGCCAAGCTGACCGAGCTCTCCGGCGAGCAGGCCGCCTATATCGGCGTGACGCCGCAGGGCCCGTATAAGCCGGAACACTACCGCTATTAACCAAAGCGAAATTATCTACCAGATATTGAAGCCGGGTGGTTGACTTTCCGCCCGGCTTCATTTTTTGCGCCAATGATTCTTCACGCCGATTCCGGCAGGCGTTATTGTTGTGATTCGCGGTCCGGGGACATGTTGGGCCGGGGACGCATTCAGGGCGGTCTTGCATTCAAGCGGCGAAGAGGACCAAGACATGCCGGGGGATTACCCGCCAAGCGCGGGAAAGGCCGTTTCCGGCGGCCATGAGGAGTCGAACGAAGCCGGCCCCGCCGTGAACGGCGGCGGTTTTCGCGCCGGTGCGCGGCAGGCCTTGCTTCTTGCCACCTCGGCGCTTGCCAGCCCGCTGCTCGCCTTTGCCGCGCGCGCCGACACAAGTCTTCCGGGAAGAGCCGCGGCGCCGGTCAGCACCGTCGAGGTCATGCAGCTCGCCATGTTCGTCGGTGTGATGGGCGCGGCACTTGTCTCGGCCATCTTCCTGATCCGCGAACGGGGGCGCACCGCCGCGCAGAATGTCCAGCTCAGGGCCCGCATCGCCGACGTCAACGCGGCGCTGCAGCGTTCCGAGGCGCTGCTCAACCTGCGCGACCAGCGGCTGATCGTCTGGGCCACGGACAACAAGAAACCCGAGCTCATCGGCAGCCTGCCGTTGGAAAGCGGCGCGCCCGACGACAGGTCCGCCTTCCTCGCCTTCGGCCGCTGGCTGATGCCGCGCTCGGCAGCGGCGCTGGAACACGCGATCGCCGCGCTGCGCGAGCAGGCAAAGGCCTTCGATCTGGTCATCGAAACGCAGGCTGGCGTGCCGCTGGAAGTGCATGGCCGCAAAAGCGCGGCGCATGTCTTGGTGCGCTTCGTCTCGCTGTCGGAGACGCTGCGCAACCAGGCCAGGCTGAAGATCGAGAACCAGCGGCTCAGCGCCGACCACGACACCATGATCGGCCTGCTCGACGCGTTGAAGATGCCGGCATGGCTGCGGTCAGCGGACGGCCGGTTGCAATGGGTCAACCGCGCCTATGCCGAGGCGGTGGAGGCAGAAAGCCCAGCCGCGGCCGTGCGCGACGCCAGGGAGTTCCTCGGCGGCCAGGCGCGCGAGCAGATCGCCGAGCAGCACAAGACGCGACCGGTCTTCGAACAGACGCTTTCCACCGTGATCGAAGGCGACCGCCGTATGTTCGCGGTCACCGACTTCGCCGGCGCCGACGGCTCGGCGGGACTTGCCTGCGACACAAGCGCGGCCGAGACGATCCGCGCCGAATATGAGCGGACCGTGCGCAGCCATGCCGACACGCTCGACCAGTTGAACACCGCGGTGGCGATCTTCGACACAGAGGAAAAGCTGCGCTTCTTCAACCAGGCCTTCCAAAAACTCTGGGGCCTGGATTCGGGCTTCCTGCTCAGCGCGCCCTCCAACACGCTGCTGCTCGACCGCCTGCGCTCGGAAGGCAGGATCGCCGAGCAACCGGAATGGCGGCGCTGGAAGGAAAACCTGCTCAGCGCCTACCGCGCCGTCGAATCGCAGGAGCATTGGTGGCACCTGCCGGACGGCAAGACGATCCGCGTGGTGGCGAACCCGCAGCCGAAGGGCGGCGTCACCTGGGTGTTCGAGAACCTGACCGAGAAGATGGATCTCGAAAGCCGCTACCAGACCGCCGTGCGGGTGCAGGGCGAGACGCTGGACAACCTCGCCGAAGGCGTGGTCGTGTTCGGTCCGGACGGGCGACTGCGTCTGTCCAATCCGGCCTTCGTCGCGCTGTGGGGGCTGACGGGAGAAGCGGTCAAGCCAAATGTCCATGTCTCGGCGATCCGCGACCTCTGCGACCAGCGCGCCGCGAACAGCCCCTGGGGCGGCTTCGTCGCCGCGGTCACCGGCTTCGACGACGAGCGCCGCGACCGGCGCGGCCAGATCGAGCTGATCAACGGCAACGTGCTGAGCTACGCGGTGATCCACCTGCCCAACGGCCAAGTGATGATCACCTTCGTCGACGTCACCGACACCGTCAATGTCGAGCGGGCGCTGAAGGACAGGAACGAGGCGCTGGAGAAGTCCGACCAGCTGAAGAACGAATTCGTGCAGCACGTGTCCTACGAGCTGCGCTCGCCGCTGACCAACATCATCGGCTTCACCGAGCTTCTGTCGCTGCCCGCGACCGGGCCGCTGACGCCGAAGCAGCGCGAATATGTCGAGCATGTCGGTTCGTCGTCATCGGTGCTGCTGACCATCGTCAACGACATTCTCGACCTGGCCACCGTCGACGCTGGCATCATGCAACTCGACATTTCCGAGATGAACATCGACCGGACGATCGCCGCGGCCGCCGAACTGGTCGCCGACCGGCTGGACGAGCACCGGATCAAGCTCGCGATCGATGCGGCGCAGGCGCCGGCGAGCTTCCACGGCGACGAGATACGCATCCGCCAGATACTCTACAACCTGCTCAGCAACGCGGCGAATTATGCGCCGGAGGCAAGCACGATCACGCTGACGTGCCGGCGGCTGGCCGACAGCGTCGAGTTCTCGGTGCACGATGACGGCCCCGGCATGCCGCCGGACGTGCTGGAATCCGTCTTCCGTCGCTTCGAGCCGCGCGCCAATGGCGGACGGCGGCGCGGCGCCGGGCTGGGACTCTCGATCGTCAAGAGCTTCGTCGAGCTGCATGGCGGAACCGTGCGCATCGAGACCGGCCAGGACAGGGGCACCACGGTGATCTGCACCTTCCCTGACAAGCCGTCCGGAATCCCGGATACGCCGGCCGGCATCCGCGACGCGGCCGAGTAGCGCGGCCTATATGACAGGGATGGTGCTGGAGCGTTTTCTCGCCGACGAGGCGGCAACGGCAAGGCTTGGCGAGGATCTCGCCATGACATTGCGCGCCGGCGACGCGATCGCGCTCAAAGGCGATCTCGGCGCCGGCAAGTCGACGCTGGCCCGCGCGCTGATCCGGGCGCTTGCCGACGATGCCAATCTCGAAGTGCCCAGCCCGACCTTCACGCTGGTACAGAGCTACGAGACGCGCGTCCCCGTCCACCATTTCGACCTCTATCGGCTTTCCGCGCCGGACGAGCTCGACGAACTCGGCCTCGACGATGCTCTCGGCCAAGGCGCGGCGCTGATCGAGTGGCCGGAACGGGCCGCAGACCGCTTGCCGGCAAACGCGCTATGGGTCGACCTCGCCGAGCACGGCGAAGGTCGCGTGGCGCGGTTGTCGAGCCCGGGACCCGTCTTTGAGCGCGTGGCGCGATCGATGGCCATGCGCGATTTCCTGGCCTCGGCCGGATGGGGCGAGGCCAGCCGCCGCCATTTCGTGGGCGACGCTTCCGCCCGCTCCTACGAAATCGTGTCGCTGCCTGGCCAGGCGCCGCGCGTGCTTATGAACTCGCCGCGCCTCGTGCTCGGGCCGCCCGTGCGCGACGGCAAGCCCTATGCGGTGATCGCTCACACGGCGCAATCCGTCGCCGCCTTCGTCGCCATCGACAAGGCGCTGCTCGTGAACGGCGTCAGCGTGCCGGTGATCCATGCCCAGGACCTCGACCAGGGCTTTCTGCTCATCGAACATCTCGGATCGGAAAGCTTCTTAAGCGGCACCGGCCAGCCTATTGCAGAGCGTTACGAGGCGGCTGCCGAGCTGCTCGCCATGATGCATGGCAAGGCTTGGCCCACGCGCATGGAGGCGGCGCCCGGCGTGGTCCACGACGTGCCGCCTTTCGATCGCGACGCCATGCTGATCGAGGCCGATCTGCTGGTCGACTGGTATGTGCCTTGGATCACCGGCGGCCCTGCGAGCGAGGACTTGCGAGCCGGCTATCACAAGGAATGGAACGCGGTGCTCAACCGCCTGGCGGGCAGCGAATACACGCTGATGCTGCGCGATTTCCATTCGCCCAACATCATCTGGCGCGCAGAGCGATCGGGCTTCGACCGGCTCGGCATCGTCGACGTTCAGGACGCGCTGATCGGGCCTGCCGCCTATGACGTCGCCTCCTTGGCGATGGATGCGCGCGTCACCGTCTCGCCCGAGATCGAGCGCCGGACGGTGGCGGCTTATGTCGCGGCTAGGTGCGCCGCCGGCGCCTTCGACGAGGCCGGCTTCGCCGAGGCCTACGCGATCATGGCGGCGCAACGCAATTCAAAAATCCTCGGCATCTTCGTGCGGCTCGAAAAGCGCGACGGCAAGCCTTACTATCTGAAACACCTGCCGCGCATCCGCGATTATCTGAGGCGGGCGATGGCGCATCCGGCGCTGGCGGGCCTGAAGGAATTCTATATGGCGCACGGCCTGCTCGAGGATCGGGTCCCATGAAACCGACGACCGCGATGGTGCTGGCGGCCGGGCTCGGCAAGCGCATGCGGCCGATCACCGACACGATGCCGAAGCCGCTGGTGAAGATCGCCGGCAAGACCTTGCTCGACTGGGGGCTGGACAGCCTGGAGGCCGCCGGCATCGCCAAGGCGGTGGTCAATGTGCACTATCTGCCCGAGCAGATCGTCGCCCATGTCGCCGGACGCAGCGCGCCTAAGATCGTCATCTCCGACGAGCGCGAGGCCCTGCTGGAATCGGCGGGCGGCATCGTCAAGGCGCTGCCGCTCTTGGGCAACGAGCCCTTCTACATCATCAACGCCGATACCTTCTGGATCGACAGCGGCAAGCCCAGCCTCGACGGTCTCGCCCTTGCATGGGACGCCGCCAGAATGGATATTCTGCTGATGCTTACCGATCTCGACTCAGCGACCGGGCATTGCGTCGGCACCGATTTCCTGGTTGCTCCTGATGGCGCGCTCACGCGCTCGAAGGGTGATCCCGCGGGGCTGATCTATGCCGGCGCCGCCATCATCCATCCGCGTATCTTCAAGGACGCGCCCACAGGCTCGCATTCGCTCAATGTCTATTTCGACAAGGCGATCGCCGCCGGGCGCCTGTTCGGCATGAAGATGAACGGGCGCTGGATCACCGTCGGCACGCCGGACGCGATACCTGCCGCTGAAGCGGCTGTGGCCGGCGCGCTCGCGAAAGCGATATGAGCGGCGCGCGCCGCGTCCTTTCCATCCCGCCCGGAGCGCCGTTCCTGCCGACGCTGGCGGAGGCGTTGCTCGACGGGCGATTGATTCCCGACTTCCGCTTCGACGGCGAGCCGCTGGCGCTGGCCGACGTTACCATCTATGTGCCGACCCGGCGCGCGGCGCGGGCCCTGCGCGGCGCCTTCGTCGATATTCTCGGTCAACGCTCGGCCATCCTGCCGACGGTGCGGCCGCTCGGCGAGTTCGACGAGGACGAGGCGGCCTTCAACGCCGAGGCGGCGCCGGCGATAGACCTCGCGCCGCCGATCGCGGCGCAGGAGCGGCTGCTTTTGCTGGCGCCGCTGGTGCGCGCCTGGAAGGAAAGCCTGCCGGCGCATGTGCGGGAGCGGTTCAATGAGGAATTTGTCGTGCCTACCTCGGCCGCCGACGCCATCTGGCTGGCGCGCGACCTTGCCCGGCTGATGGACGAGATCGAGACCGAGGGCACGGACTGGGCGAAGCTCGCCACGCTGGTCACCGGCAATCTCGCCGGCTGGTGGCAGGTGACGCTCGATTTCCTCGGCATCGTTACCGACAACTGGCCTGAATTGCTCAAGGAGCGCGACCGCTCCAATCCGGCCGCGCATCGCAGCGCGCTGATCCGGCTGGAGGCGGCGCGGCTGAAGCGCAATCCGCCTTCCGGTCCGGTGATCGCCGCCGGTTCGACCGGCTCCATTCCCGCTACCGCCGAATTGCTTGGCGTGATCGCCGGGCTGCCGAATGGCGCCGTCGTGCTGCCCGGGCTCGACCGCGAACTGGACGACGCATCCTTCGCGGCGATCAAGGCGCCCGGCGCGCGTCCGGCAACGCTCGGCCACCCGCAATACGGCCTCGCCAAGCTGATCGGCGGCATCGGCATCCCGCGCCGCGATGTCGAGGATGTCGTCGCCGCGCCACCGCCGCTGGCGCTGCGAGCGGCCCTTGTCGGCGAGGCGTTGCGGCCGGCCGAAACAACCGAATATTGGACCGAGACGCGGCCGCGCTTCACGACAGGCGATGTCGAACAGGCGCTGGCCGGCGTGACGCTGGTGGAGGCGGCGAACGAACGCGACGAGGCGGCGGCAATCGCCATTGCACTCAAACTTGCCGTCGAGGCACCAGGCAAGCGCGCGGCGCTCGTCACCGGCGACCGCGCGCTGGCGCGGCGCGTTTCGGCCGAGCTTCTGCGCTTCGGCGTCGTCGCCGACGATTCTGGCGGCGCGCCGCTCATCAACACGCCGGCTGCCAGCCTGCTCAGGCTCGCGCTGAGCGCCGCCTTCCGGCCCGGCGATCCGGTAAGCCTGCTCTCCTTGCTCAAGCATCCGCTGCTCGGGCTCGGCCTCGAACGCCAGGTCGTGCGCAAGGCGGCCGAGCTGGTCGAGCTGGTCGCCTTGCGCGGCGGCACGGGCCGGCCGGATGTCGCGTCGCTCGGCGCGCTTTTCGAGACGCGGCTCGCGGAGCTGAGCGGAGACACAAGGCAGCCTTTCTGGTTTTCGCGGCTGACCGTGCGCGGCATCGAGCAGGCGCACGGCATGCTTGGCCACCTTACCAAGGCGCTCTCGCCGCTCACCGCTTTGCGCGACGAGAAAGACGCCGATATCGCGACGCTGACACGCGCAAGTGTCGTCGCGCTGGAGGATCTGGGCCGCGCCGCCGATGGCAGCCTGGCGGAACTCTATGCCGGCGACGCCGGCGAAAAACTCGCCGATCTGCTGCGCGGACTGGTGGCGGCGTCCTCGCCCTTCACCTTCGCCGCCTCGGAATGGCCCGACGTGATGGAAGCGCTGATCGCGCCGGAGATGGTGAAGCCGGCGCAAGGCACTGACCGCAACATCGCCATCTGGGGCGCGCTGGAAGCGCGGCTGCAGAATGTCGACACGCTGGTCATCGGCGGGCTCAATGAAGGGGTCTGGCCGCGCAAGCCCGAGAGCGATCGCTTCATGTCGCGGCTGATGAAGACCGGCATCGACCTCGAACCGCCGGAGCGACGGATCGGCCTTGCCGCGCATGATTTCCAGATGGCGATGGGCGCGAAAGAGGTCGTGCTGACGCGGTCGGCGCGATCGGGCGACGCGCCGGCGGTGCCGTCGCGCTGGCTGCAGCGCATCCTGACCTTCATCGGCAAGGAGCCGGCGGCGGCGCTTCGCGGGCGGGGCGACGCGCTGCTTGCCTGGGCGCGGGCGCTCGATGCCGGCGAGAAGAAGGATTTTGCCGCACGCCCGCAGCCCAGGCCGCCGCTCAGCACGCGCCCGCAGCATTTCTCGGTCACCGAGATCGAGACGCTGCGCCGTGACCCCTACGCGGTCTATGCGCGGCGCATCCTTGGGCTCTCGCCGCTCGAGCCGTTGATCCGCGATCCGGGCGCCGCCGAACGCGGCACGCTGTTCCACCAGATCCTGCATCTGTTCTCGCGGCGGGTGGAGGATCCAAGGGTGCCGAATGCGCTCTCGAGCCTCATCGAAGCCGGCCGTCTCTGCTTTGCCGAGGCAAAGCTTCCGCCGGACATCGAGGCCATCTGGTGGCCGCGTTTCGAAAAGCTCGCCGAGAACATCATCGAATGGGAGCACACCCGCGCCGATGCCGTCGCGAGGCGCTATGCCGAGGAACGCGCCGACAAGACGCTGGTCGGCCGCACCGGGGTGACGCTGTCGGGCTACGCCGACCGCGTCGACCTGCTCGCCGGCGGCATGGCCGACATACTCGACTACAAGACCGGCTCCTCGCCCTCGAAAGCGCAGGCGCACACGCTGCTGTCGCCCCAGCTCGCGCTGGAGGGCGCGCTGCTCAGGCGCGGCGCGTTCAGGGAACTCGGCATTCGCGAGCCCTCGCAGCTTGCCTTCGTGCGGCTGAAGCCGAATGGCGAGATGTTCGAGGAATCGATCCTCGAATACAACCGCAAGCCCCGCACCGCCAACGACCTTTCCGAGGAAGCCTGGGCGCGGCTAGAGCGGCTGCTTTTCCACTATGCCGACCCGACCACCGGCTATCTGTCGCGCGCCCTTCCCTTCCGCGAGGGCGAGGCGGACGGCGATTACGACCATCTGGCGCGCGTGCTGGAATGGTCGGCGGGCGGCGCCAGCGAAGACGAGGCGGAAGGATGAAATATCCGATCCCCTCCGATACCGCCGCCAGCCAGGCGCGCGCCTCGGATCCGGCCTATTCCGCCTGGGTGTCGGCCAATGCCGGCTCCGGCAAGACGCATGTCCTGGCGCAGCGCGTGATTAGGCTCCTGCTCAACGGCACGGATCCGTCGAAGATCCTGTGCCTGACCTACACGCGCGCGGCCGCCGCCAACATGTCGAACCGCGTGTTCTCGACCCTGTCCGAATGGACGGCGCTGCCCGATGCGGAGCTGGCGGTCAGGATCGCGGCGCTGGACGGCCGCGGCGCCGACCGCGACATGATGCGGCGCGCGCGCCGGCTGTTCGCCGAGGCGCTGGAGACGCCGGGCGGGCTGAAGATCCAGACCATCCACGCCTTCTGCGAATCCGTGCTGCACCAGTTCCCGCTCGAAGCCAACATTCCGGCGCATTTCGAGATGCTCGATCCGCAGATGGAGGCCTCGCTGTTCGCCGATGCCCGGCGCGACATGATCTCGGGCGCTGGCGCCGGCGTCGAGGGCCTGGCGGAAGCCTTCGCCACGGTGCTGGAGCGCGGCGGCGAGTTCGGTCTCGATTCCCTGCTTGCCGAGATCGTCGGCAAGCGCGACGAGCTGCGCGATTTCATCGCCAAGCTCGGCAGGGATCGGGATTTCAGGCCACTCTTCGCCGAATTCGGCTTCAGGCCGGGACAGACGGCCGAGGGCATCGCCGCTTCGCTTTGGCCGCTGCCCGGCTTCGATCCCGGCCAGTTCGCCGAATTCGCGCAGGCCGCCGAAGCCGCAGACGCGCGGCAGGTGCTGAACAATGTCGTTCCCTATGCGCGGGGCGCCTTCGCCGAAGCCGACCCGATCCGGCGGCTGCGGCTGCTGGCAAAGGCCTTTCTCAAGGCCGACGGCGACGCCTATGAGCCGGCCAAGATCTTCAAGAAGGCGCTGGTCGACCGGCTGCCGGACTTGGCCGATCGCTATCTGGCCACGGCCAAGGCGATCCTCGACGTGTCGGACCGGCTGGCGCTGTTCCGCATGCTGGAAGGCACGGCAGCGGCGCTCACCGTCGCCGGCTGGCTGATCGCGCGCTACGAGCAGCTGAAGCGCGGGCGCGGCTTCCTCGACTTCAACGATCTCATCACCCGCACCGTCAGCCTCCTGTCACGGCCCGATGCCGGACCATGGGTGCAGTTCAAGCTCGACCAGGGCATCGATCATATCCTGCTCGACGAGGCGCAGGACACCAGCCCGGACCAGTGGGAGGTGGTGAAGAAGCTGACGGAAGAGTTCTTCGCCGGGCTCGGCCAGCGCGAGGCGGTCACGCGCACGATCTTTGCCGTGGGCGACGAAAAGCAATCGATCTACTCCTTCCAGGGCTCGGCGCCCGATTCCTTTGCCGAAAGCCGGCAGTTGTTCGCCGGGCGCGTGCGCGACGCCGAAGCCGCCTTCGCCAATCTGAAGCTCACCTGGTCGTTCCGGTCGAGCGACGACGTGCTGGCCGCGGTCGACCGCGTCTTCGCGGAACCCGGCGTGCGGCGCGGCATCAGCCACGATCCCGATCCGCTCAGCCATAAGGCGATCCGCAACGACGCGCCGGGCTATGTCGAGGTGTGGCCTTCGGTCGGCGCCGAGATGGTCGAGGAACCGGACGACTGGACGCTGCCGGTCAACCATGCCAGCGCGCCTGCGGTGCGCGTCGCCGAGCATGTCGCGACGACCATCCAGACCTGGCTCAAGCAAGGCGAGATCATCGAGGGCAAGGGCCGGAAACTGACCGCCGGCGACATCCTGGTGCTGGTGCGCAAGCGCGACCGCTTCGTCCATGCGCTGTCGCGCAGTCTGAAGAACCGGCAGATCCCGGTCGCCGGCGCAGATCGGCTCAGCCTGCCCGGCCATATCGCGGTGCAGGACCTGATCGCGCTCGGGCATTTCCTGATCCAGCCGGAAGACGATCTTTCCCTGGCCGCGGTGCTGCGCAGCCCAATCTTCGAGGTCTCCGAGGAGACCTTGCTGGCGCTTGCCGGCCAAAGGCCGAAGGGCCAGTCGCTGATCGCCTCGCTCAGGCAACATGCGGCCGAGGATGTTTCGCTCGCCGCTGTGGTTAGCCGGCTCGATGGCTGGGCAACCGAGGTGGCGTTCAAGCCGGTGTTCGAATTCTACGCCGCGGCGCTGGCGCGCGACGGGCTGCGCCGCAAGATGACAGCACGGCTTGGACCCGAAGCCGGCGACATCCTCGACGAATTCCTGAGCTTTTGCCTGGCCGAGGAACGGACCGGACTGCCGGGGCTGGAATCCTTCCTGTCGACACTGGAGAATGCGGGCCCCGAGATCAAGCGCGAGATGGACCAGACGCGCGATGAGGTGCGCGTCATGACCGTGCACGCCGCCAAGGGCCTGGAGGCGCCGGTCGTCTTCCTGGTCGACGGCGGCTCGGCGCCGTTCAGCGACCAGCATCTGCCGCGGCTGATGCCGTTCGCGAGCTCGGGGACGCAATGGGAAGGCAAGGGCTATCTGTGGCGCTCGGCCAGCGATGTCGCCAACGGTGTCTCGAAGGCAGCCTCGGTGCGGGCGCGCGAGCTGGCGGACGACGAATACCGGCGGCTGCTCTATGTCGGCATGACGCGCGCCGAGGACCGGCTGATCGTCTGTGGCTACCACGGCAAGCGGCAGCCCAGCCCCGGCACCTGGCATTCGATCGTCAGCCGGACGCTAGTAGGCGCGCCCGAGAGTTCCGAGCGGCGGCATCCGGCGACGGCCGATGTGGCGGTGCATCGCTTCCATATGACGAAACTACCGCCGGTGGCACTGGCGGAGGGCGAAGCCGAGCATCCAATCGAGCATCCTGCGCCGCTGCCGGACACCCTGTTCCGACCATTGCCGCCTTATGAGGAGCTGCCGCGTCCGCTTTCGCCCTCCGGCGCCTCGGCGCTGATCGAGGAAGCGTACGACGCTATTCCCGATACGCGCTCGCCGGTGCTCGACGCTGCCGCCGAGCCCGGCTTCGCGGTGGTGCGCGGTCTGGCCCTGCACAAACTGCTGCAGATGTTGCCAGGCATCGCCGAGGCGGAGCGACAGGGCGCGGCCGAGCGCTACCTCGCGCGCGCCGGCGCAGATTGGCCAGATGGTGAGCGCGACAGGGCGATGGACGCGGTGCTCTCCATCCTGTCCGACGACCGCTTCGGCGCGCTGTTCTCGCCGTCGTCCCGCGCGGAGGTCGCGATCATGGGCAGCCTGGAGGTGAAGGGCAGGCTGCGTTCCATCTCCGGCAAGATCGACCGGCTGGCTGTCACCCCGCAAAAGGTGTCGATCGTCGACTACAAGACCAACCGGCCGGCCGCCAAAGACCTGGCCGAAGTGCCGCCGGCCTATGTGCTGCAGCTTGCGCTCTATCGCGCGCTGCTTGAGCCGCTCTATCCGGGACGCGCGGTGACGGCCGCGCTGCTCTTCACCGAGGCACCGCGGCTGATCGAGCTGCCGGCCAGGGCCATGGACGACGCCCTTGCCCGACTCACGGGAGCGTGACACAAGAACTGCTTGAACATCGCCGCCACAACCACCACATTTGGTGCAACCCGAGTTTTCGAAAGGATTTCAGCATGGCCACCGTCAAGGTCGACAATGGCAATTTCCAGGCCGATGTGCTCAACGCCAAGGAGCCGGTCGTGGTGGATTTCTGGGCCGAGTGGTGCGGCCCGTGCAAGATGATCGGCCCGTCGCTGGAAGAGATCGCCAAGGAGCTCGGCTCCAAGGTGAAGATCGCCAAGCTCAACATCGATGAGAATCCCGAGCTTGCCGCGCAGTTCGGCGTGCGCTCGATCCCGACGCTGATGATCTTCAAGGGCGGCGAAGTGGCCGACATGAAGGTGGGCGCCGCGCCGAAGACGGCGCTGTCGCACTGGATCAACGGCGCCATCGCCTGAGTCAATCCGAAAGGTTCAAGATCAAGCCCGGCCATCGCGCCGGGCTTTTCTTTGGCGCCATCGCTCATGGCGCCCTGGCCCTGACGTTCGCGCCCGCCATCTCCTCTTCTACAGGAAAAGGAGAATGCCATGACCGGAACAGCCAAGGCCACAGTCCATGTCGACAATGAGCGGGTGATCGTCACCGAGTACCGCTTCGCGCCGGGCGCCAACACCGGCTGGCACCGCCATGGTCACGACTATGTCGTCGTGCCGCTGATGGATGGCAAGGTGAAGCTGGTGACCAAGGACGGCGAATCCTTCGCCGAAATGAAGAAAGGCGCGCCTTATTTCCGCAGGGAGGGCGTCGAGCACGACGTCATCAATGCCAATGATGGCGAATACGCTTTTATCGAGATCGAGCTGAGGTAGGCGTGCCATGATCTCGGTAGTCAGCCTGCGACCGCCCACCGCAGCGCTGAACACGACGATATGGCCTTAGGTCCGCTCGCTGCCTTTGTCGCTTTCGCGGCGATTGGCGCCTATGTCCAGACCCTGACGGGTTTCGCCTTCGGTCTGATCATGATGGATTCGATCGCCCTTGTCGGTCTCCTGCCGTTGCCGGACGCCGCCGCGATGGTCGGCATGCTCACCCTGGTCAACGCGACGCAAATGCTTATCCATGGTGGCTGGCGCGAAGTCGCACGCCGCGAGTTGCGACTGATCTTGGTCTCAAGCCTACCTTCGCTGTTCGTAGGCTATGCCGTGCTGGAGTGGATGGCGGATACCCGGGCCGATCTGCTGAAAATCGGACTCGGCCTGGTCATCATGCTGTCGAGCCTGCAACTGGCGATCAGGCCCTCCGGTTTGGCAAAACCTTCGCCGGGCGCGAGTTTTGTCGGTTTCGGCGTCATCTCGGGGCTGATGAGCGGACTGTTCGCGACCGGCGGCCCGCCGCTGGTCTATCATCTCTTTCGCCAGCCGATGCCGCATGAGCGCATTCGCGAAACGCTGGTTACCGCCTTCGGCGCCGCGCAAGCGGTCCGGATTGTCTTGGTCGTGGCGGGCGGCAACCTACCTGCCTTATCGCCTGTGGCGCTTATATTGGCGATACCGATTGTAATATTGTCAACCTATGCCGCGCGCCGCTGGCCGCCTGCGCTGTCGCAACGGACGGTGCGCAGGAGCGTCTTTGTGCTGCTTTTCCTGTCGGGTCTGTCGCTGGCGCTGCCGGCCGCCATGCATATTGCCGCGTAGCAGGAGGTGCGGCCTGTAGAATTCCAGACCAAGTCGGTTGCGGCGGTCACCAGTCGGCGACGCGATCGCCGCCGGCGAACTGCGCGCTTTTGCCGGTGTATTCGAACAGCTCGATCCTCACGCCGTTGGGATCGGCGATCCAGGCTTGGTAAGTGTCGTCGCAGGCGAGCTTCTTCGGCGTCACCGCGACACCTTTCGACCGGATATGGGCGATGGCCGCATCGATGTCTTCCACTTCAAGGCAGAGATGGTTGATCTGGTTGCGGTCGCTGTAGCTGGCCTCGTTCATTTCAAAGACCTCGACATGGCTGCGGCCGCCGCAGTCGAGATAGAAGCCGAAGATCCTGCCGTCGCGCAGGAAATTGAACCTTGTGTCCGTGCCGAGCACGTCGCGGTAGAAGGAGCGCGTCGCCTCCAGGTCATGCGCGAAGATGCAGACATGGGCGAGCTGCCTGACTTTGATCATGGCCGGTTCCTTTCGGCCCCCGCCGAAATCCGCACTATCCTGATTTCCGTTTAGGTCGGCGGCGTGCCGTTTTCGGCCAGCACGGCGCCGGCGAAATAGAGCGAGCCGCCGATGAGAATGCGCGGCGCCGGGCCGTCCCAGCTGTCGCGCAACAGCATCAGCGCGCTGGCGACGGAGCTGACCGGCTCGGCCGACAGGCCCGCCTCTTCCGCCCGCAATGCCAGCTCGTCGTTGGGAACGCCGGCATCGCTGTTGGTCACCGGCACGGTGTAGACATGGCGGGCAAGGCCCTTGAAGGCGCTGAAATAGCCGGTCTGGTCTTTGGTGTTGATCATGCCGGAGATCAGCACCAGCTGTCTCGGATTCTTCTCCTCCTGCTCGGCCAGCGCCTCGGCGATGACGATGCCGGCGCCGGGATTGTGGCCGCCGTCCAGCCAGATCTCCGCGCCCTTCGGAGCCAGATCCACCAGCTTGCCCTGCGTCAGCTTCTGCATGCGCCCCGGCCAGGCGACATGGGTCATCGCCCGCTCGGCGGCGCGATGGCCGATCTCGAAGCCGGCCGCCTTGACGGCGGCGATCGCGGCGGCGGCATTCGCGTACTGGTGCCGCCCAGGCAGGCGCGGCAAGGGCAGGTCCATCAGCCCGCCCTCGTCCTGGTAGACCATGCGGCCGTTTTCCTCGAAGGCGAGGAAATCCTGGCCGTAGACCACGGTCGGGCAATCCAGCCTCTCGGCCGTCTCGATCAGCACCTGAAGCGCCGTCGCGCTTTCCTGGGCGCCGATCACCACCGGGCAGCCGCGCTTCATGATGCCCGCTTTCTCGGCGGCGATCAGCTCGACGCGGTCGCCGAGATAGGCTTCGTGGTCCATCGAGATCGGCATGATCACCGAAACCGCGGGCCGCTTGATGACGTTGGTGGCGTCGAAACGGCCGCCAAGGCCGACCTCGATGATCGCCGCCTCCGCCGGATGCTCCGAGAACAGGACGAAGGTGACGGCCGTGAGTATCTCGAAGACGGTGATCTTCTGGCCCTGATTGGCCTCGGCGACGCGCGCGATGGCCTCGGCGAATACATCGTCCTCGACGAGCTTGCCGCCGCCTTCGGCCGCCAGCCGGTAGCGTTCGTGCCAGTTCACCAGATGCGGCGAGGTATGGACGTGGACGAGATGGCCGGCCGCCTCCAGCAGCGCGCGCGAGAAGGCGGCGCAGGAACCCTTGCCGTTGGTGCCGGCGATGTGGATGACCGGGGGCAGCCGGTCCTGCGGATTGCCGAGACGTTCGAGAAGCCGGGTGACGCGGTCCAGCGAAAGGTCGAAGCCTTTCGGATGCAGCGTCATCAGATGTTCGATTTCGCGATCGGCGGAAAGCGTTGTCATGATGGAATCCTAGCGCATGCTACCGAAACCGGGAATCGGTTTCGATACGGCCGTGCGCAAATCAGAGGCTACAGCACACGACGGGCAGCGCAAATCGCGGTTCGCGGCGAACGATGTCGCGTCGGACCGATACAGTATCAGGCTTGCGGCCTAGCCTCGGCGTTGACCACCGCCGGCGGCAGGATCTCCGGCTCCAACGGCTTCTCGGCTTGCGGAGTCTTGAGCAGCATCTTCAGGAGCCGCGCAATGGTCTGGCGCATTTCGAGGCGCGAGACGACCATGTCGACCATGCCGTGTTCCATCAGATATTCAGCGCGCTGAAAACCGTCGGGCAGCTTTTCGCGAATGGTCTGCTCGATGACGCGTGGGCCGGCAAAGCCGATGAGCGCGCCGGGCTCGGCGATATGGACATCGCCCAGCATGGCGTAGGAGGCGGTGACGCCGCCGGTGGTGGGGTTGGTCAGCACGACGATATAGGGCAGGCCGGCTTCCTTCAGCCGGTCGACACCGACCGTGGTGCGCGGCAACTGCATCAGCGACAGGATGCCCTCCTGCATGCGGGCGCCGCCGGAGGCGGCGAAAAGGATCAGCGGCCGCCTGCGCTGCAGCGCGACCTCGAAGGCATGCACGATGGCCTCACCGGCGGCCATGCCGAGCGAGCCGCCCATGAAGGCGAAATCCTGCACGGTGACGATGACCGGCAGCCCATCGATGGTGCCGGCGCCGTTGAGGATCGCATCCTCGAGGCTGGTCTTGGCCTTCGCCTCCTTGAGGCGATCGGTGTAGCGCTTCTCGTCGCGGAACTTCAGCGGGTCCTGGACGACCTTGGGATTTTCCAGCACCTCGTATTTGCCGTCGTCGAAGAAGTATTTCAGCCGCTCCTTGGCCGAGATCTTCATGTGGTGCCCAGAGGCCGGGATGACGAACTGGTTGGATTCGAGGTCCTTGTGGAAGATCATCTCGCCGGTCTCGGGATCCTTGATCCAGAGGTTTTCCGGCATGTCGGTGCGCCGGCCGAGCATCGAATTGATCTTCGGGCGGACGTAATTGGTGATCCAGTTCATGGCTTCGGCTCCCGTCCTGGAAAGGACTTCACGCAATTCCAGGAAAAATCTGTGGCGATTTTCCGTCCGGAACGGTTTGTAGAGGAATAGTCAGGCTATTCGGCGGCAGCAAGGCGGGCCGAACGGACGCCCTGGGCGAGGCCGCTGACCAGCGTGGCGACGGCTTCGGCCGGATCGGCTGTCTTCTCGCCCTTCGGTCCCAGCACATTGGCGATCGCGTTGACGATCGCCGTGCCGACCACGACGCCGTCGGCCGAAGCGCCGATGACGCGCGCCTGCTCGGCGGTCTTGACGCCGAAGCCGACGCAGACCGGCAGCGCGGTGTGGCCCTTGATGCGGGTGACCGCCGCGGAGACCTTGGCGGTGTCGGCAAGCGCCGAGCCGGTGATGCCGGTCATCGAGACGTAATAGACGAAGCCGGAGGTGTTTTCGAGCACCTTGGGCAGGCGCTTGTCATCTGTGGTCGGCGTCGCCAGACGGATGAAGTTGACGCCGGCTTTCAACGCCGGAATGCAGAGCTCTTCATCCATTTCCGGCGGCAGGTCGACGACGATCAGGCCGTCGATGCCGCTGGCCTTGGCGTCGGCGAGGAAGCGGTCAACGCCGTAAATATAGATCGGATTGTAATAGCCCATCAGCACGATCGGCGTCTCGTCGTCGCCGGCGCGGAACTCGGACGCCATCTTCAGCGTCCTGGCCAGCGTCTGGCCGCCCTTCAGCGCCCGAAGACCCGCCGCCTGGATGGCCGGGCCGTCGGCCATCGGATCGGAGAAAGGCATGCCGAGCTCGATGACGTCGCTGCCGGAGACAGGCAGCGCCTTCATGATCGACAGCGAGGTCTCGTAATCGGGGTCGCCGCCCATGATGTAGGTGACCAGAGCCGGACGGCCTTCGGATTTGAGCTTCGCCATGCGGCGGTCGATGCGGGTGGTCATTGTCAGATCTCCATGCCCAGCATCTTGGCCACCGTATGCACGTCCTTGTCGCCGCGGCCGGACAGATTGACGATGACGAGCTGGTCCTTGTCCATCTTGGGCACGATCTTCATCGCATGGGCGATGGCATGCGCCGATTCCAGCGCCGGGATGATGCCTTCGACCCGGGTGGTGAGCTGGAAGGCCTCCAGCGCCTCGTCGTCGAGGATCGGCTCATACTGGACGCGGCCGGAATCGCGCAGCCAGGAGTGCTCGGGGCCGACACCGGGATAATCGAGGCCGGCCGAGATCGAGTGGCCGTCGAGGATTTGGCCGTCGGCATTCTGCAAGAGATAGGTGCGGTTGCCATGCAGCACGCCGGGCCTGCCGGCATTCATCGAGGCGCAATGCTCGACGCCGTCGAGGCCGCGCCCACCGGCTTCGATGCCGATGATGCGGACTTCCTTGTCGTCGAGGAAGGGATGGAAGAGGCCGATGGCGTTGGAGCCGCCGCCGACTGCGGCGATGATGACGTCCGGCAGCCGGCCTTCCTGTTCCAGAATCTGCGCGCGGGCCTCCGAGCCGATCACCGACTGGAAGTCACGCACCATCTCCGGATAGGGATGCGGGCCGGCGGCGGTGCCGATCAGGTAATAGGTGTCCTCGACATTGGTGACCCAGTCGCGCAGGGCTTCGTTCATGGCGTCCTTCAGCGTGCCGTGGCCGGCGGTGACCGGCCGCACCTCGGCACCGAGCAGCTTCATGCGGAAGACGTTGGGGCTCTGGCGGGCGACGTCGGTGGCGCCCATATAGACCACGCAAGGGTAGCCGAAGCGCGCCGCGACGGTTGCCGAGGCGACGCCATGCTGGCCGGCGCCGGTCTCGGCGATGATGCGCTTCTTGCCCATGCGCTTGGCGAGCAGGATTTGGCCGAGGCAATTGTTGATCTTGTGCGAGCCGGTGTGGTTCAAATCCTCGCGCTTGAAATAGACCTTGGCGCCGCCGAGATGCTTCGTCAGGCCTTCAGCGAAATAGAGTTTTGAGGGCCGCCCGGCATAGTGGGTCGACAGGTTCTGCAGCTCGGCCTTGAACTCCGGATCATTCTTGGCGTGGTTCCACTGCTCTTCGAGGTCGAGGATCAGCGGCATCAGCGTCTCGGCGACGAAACGGCCGCCGAAAATGCCGAACATGCCCTGCTCGTCGGGTCCGGTGCGGAAGGAATTGGGCATAGCCGGCTTGTTCATCGCCGATCTCCTGATTTTGGTTGTGCTCAGGCGGCGCGGTCGTCGCGCGCGGCCCTGACGGCCCGGAAAAACTGCTCGATCAGCGCCGGATCCTTGACGCCCGGAGCGCTTTCCACACCGGAGGAGACGTCTATTCCGGGAGGGTTGGCCAGTCTCAGGGCATCGCCGATATTGGCGGCGTTGAGCCCACCGGAAAGCATGTAATCGAGCCCGGCGTCAAGGCCGGCAAGGATGCGCCAGTCGAAGGCGACGCCGTTGCCGCCCGGAAGCTGCGATCCCTTCGGCGGCTTGGCGTCGAACATGAAGCGATCGGCAATTCCGACGAACGGCTTTATCCGCTCGAGATCGGCTGCCTCGCTGACGGAAAACACCTTCATGACCGGCAGGCCGTAACGGGCCTTGAGTTCCGCCACGCGCCGGGGGATTTCGGAACCATGCAACTGCAGCATGTCCGGCTGCATCTTGCCGACGATCTCGTCCAGGAAAGCATCATCGGCATCGACCGTGACGGCAACCGCCATGGCCTTGCCGCGCGCCGCTTCGCGCAGGCGGCCTGCCTCGGCCGGCTCGACATAACGCGGGCTCTTGGGGAAGAAAATAAAGCCGACATGGCTGGCGCCGCCGGCAAGGGCGGCAGCCATCGCGGCGTCGGTCTTCAATCCGCAGATCTTAATGTCGAGCGTCATGGACCGGGCTTGGCACGAAACGGGAAAAGAGTCGAGAAAAAGCATGCTGTTGCCGCCACGGCGGAAAACGCTACCTTCATAGTGGAACCACAGGGGGGAGCAGGATAATCATGGCCGACCGGACCGTCGCCGAACTCAGACAAAAGATCGCGCAGGCGCGCGAGGTGATCGCGCATCTGATCGATAAGGCCGCCGTCAACGGCGCCGAGGCGCACCGGGCGCTGGACTATTTCGGCAGCGATGCTTTCGACCGGGATTTCCTGCCGTGGCCGCATATCGAGGAAGGGCTGCGGCCGGAGGAATTGAACGCGGCGAATGACGATTGAGCGTCTGATGCGTTCGGGCGGATAGCAGAAAGGCTGGGGGGCGCGAAGGAACTCCGGCGTCTTAAACGTTGCGCGCATATGCGCAACAGCGGGGAGCTACTCAAACACAATCGCCTGCAGCGCCCCGCCGTTGCGCTTCAGCCAGTCCTTGCAGCGGTCGGTGTCCGGGCAAAGCTTCTCGCACAGCTTCCAGAATTTCGGACCGTGGTTCATCTCCTTGAGATGCGCCACCTCATGCGCCACCAGATAGTTTATCACCGCCGGCGGCGCCATCAGGATGCGCCAGGAGAAGGAGAGGTTGCCCTCCGAGGTGCATGATCCCCAGCGGCTGGAGGTATCCTTGTACCGTATGGCCTTGGCGCGTTTGCCGATAGCCTCGGTGTGCTTGACCACCAGCCTCTCGATCTCCTTCTTGGCCTCGCGCTTGAGATGGTCGGCGACACGGCGCGGCAGATGGATGCGCTCGCCATGGACGACCAGAAGCGGGCCGCGCTCGTCGCGCGAGACGGTGACGGTGCCGCGCTTCGAAGGCTCATGCACGACTCGGTGCGGCACGCCGCGGATCGGGATTTTGATGCCGGGCCGCACTTGCGGGCGGGTCGGCACCTTGGCCAGGCGCTGCTCCAGCCAATCCTGGTGACGGTCGAGGAATTTCTCCACTTCGCCGCGGCGCAGGCCGGGCGGCACGGTGACGCGAAGACCCTGGCCGCCGGAATCGATGCGCAAGGTGAGCCGCCTGGCCCTGGCGCTTTCGACGATCTTCAGCGGCAGCGTTCGGCCGGCGACGCAATGTTCGCGCTCCACCACAGGGGTGGGCTTTGGCTTGGTCAGATTGCGAAAGAAGCCGAGGGTCATGGCTGGACGATACGCGATTCGAAAAAAACGGCCAGTGGAGGGAAGCTACAAAGAGAACAAAAAAGAAACGGCGCCGCTGAACGCGACGCCACATATCATACCGGAGCCTGTCGCGCGGCTTCAGTCGTCGAGCAGGTTCGTGCCCTTACCGCGCTTGGAAGCGGGCTTGTCGGCCGAGTCGGTGGTGGTCGGCGCGGTATGCTTGTTGCGCTGGGCCATGAAGCGGTCGAACTCGTCCTGGTCCTTGGCGCGGCGCAGTTCGCGGGCGTAGTCGTCGAACTCGGTCAGCATCTCGTCAAGCTTGCGGCGCTCCTCGGCCAGGCGCTCGAGCTCCTTTTCACGCCAGTCGTCGAAGGCGACGTTGCCGGTGCGGGCGGAGCCGTGACCCCAGCGGGCCGCCTTGTCGGAGCCGCGGCGGCAGCCGGCGAAGATGCCGTCGGTCGCGCGGTTGACGTCGCGCTTGAAGCCTTCCAGCCGGTCGCCCCAGATGATGTAGGCGAGCATGGCGAAGCCGAGCGGCCAGAACACCATGAAGCCGATCACCATCAGCGCGATGGTAGCCGGCGTCCAGGCCGGACGGATCAATGCACTCGTATTCATTTCTCCCAATCCTTCCGTTGGAGACAGCCAAACCGGCTGCGTGGAATCGAAATGGGAAGGCGAAATGGGCTATTCAAGACAAATCCGGCCAAAACCGGCGAAGCTTCTGAAATGATTATCGCTTTTTGAGTTTTTCGAGAAAAAGCACTGCCATGCCGGCGACAAGCCCCCAGAATGCGGCGCCGACGCCGAAGAGCGTGAGGCCCGAAGCCGTCACGGCGAAGGTGACGGTGGCCGGCATGCGGTCGCCAGCGTCATGAAGGGCTATCGACAGCGCGTTGGCCAGGGGCGCCGTCAGGGCAAGTCCCGCGACCAGCACGATGAGGCTTTGCGGCAGGACGGCGAAGATCGCCACGAGCGAGGCGCCGAAGATGGCGAAGATGAGATAGGCGAGCGCGTAGAACGGCCCGGTCTTCCACCGCTCGGCCGGATCGGGATGGACATCGGGGCCGGTGCAGATGGCGGCAGAGATCGCCGCAAGATTGGTCGTCGCGGCGCCGAACGGCGCCGAGAGCAGCGAGAACAGGCCGGTGACGCCGATCAGCGGGCCAGGCTCCGGATGATAGCCGGCGGCACGCAGCACCGCGAGGCCGGAAAGGTTCTGCGAGGCCATGGTGACGAGATAGAGCGGCAAGGCAAGGCCGATGGTCGCCGATGCAGTGAATTGCGGCGCAATGAACGTCAATGTCGACAGTTCCGGCACCGGCAGGCTGCCGACGCGGCCGGTGAGGAAAGCAGCAAGGCCGCCGCCGATCAGCACCACCAGCACTGATAAAGCCGGATTGAACAGGCGGATGATGAAGAAGGCGGCGATCAGCGGCAGGATCAGCCAGGGATCGGCGGGAATGGCCTTCACCGCGTTGACGGCGAAACTGACCAGGATGCCGGCCAGCATGCCGGACGCGACGGAGGCCGGGATCTGCGCGATCAGCCGGGTCAGCGGCTTGAACAGGCCGGTGGCGACCAGAAGGACACCGGTGACCATGAAGGCGCCCACGGCCTGCGGCATCGTGAACCCGCTGGAGGCCGCGATCAGCGCGAGACCCGGCGTCGACCAGGCGGTGATGACCGGCATCTTCGTGCGCCAGGACAGCCACAGGCATTCGATCGTCATGGCCAGGCAGATCGCCGTCACGCCGCTGGCGGTCTCGATCTGGGTGGCGCCGACCGCCTTGGCGGCGGCGATGACGAGGGCCAGCGTGCCGCCGAAGCCGACGATCGCGGCGACGAAGGCGGATATCGGGATGGAGATGCGCATGGTCAGGCGGCCCGCCTGACCATGTCGGCCACGGCGCGCTTCAGCATATCGAGATCCTCGGGACGTGACAGGCGATGATCGCCGTCGGGGATCAGCGACAGCGTCACATCGTCGGCGGGCAGCATCGATGCGAGCTTCAAGGCATGGCTGGACGGCACATCCGGATCGGCCAGGCCCTGCAATATGTGCACCGGACAGTGCGTGTCGATCGGTCCGGTCATGACCCGGTTGGCGCGGCCGTCCTCGATCAGCGCCCGGGTGTAGATATAAGGCTCGTCCGAATAGTCAGACGGCTCGGCAAAAAATCCCTTTTTCGAAAGATCGCGCTTCTGTGACTTGGTCAGCACCGGTTCGATCAACTCGATCGTGAAGTCAGGCGCCGGAGCAAGCAGCACGAGACCGGCCACGCGGTCGTCGCCCGCCCGGCGCAATTCCTGCACCATGCGTAGCGCAATCCACGCCCCCATCGAGGAGCCGACCAGGATCTGCTTGCCTTTGCTGAAGCGCCGGAAGACGGCGAGGCTCTCGGCCAGCCATCTTGAGATCGTGCCATCGGTGAATTTGCCGCCCGACTCGCCGTGGCCGGAATAGTCGTGGCGCAGATAGGCGCGGCCCTCGCGAGCGGCCCAGGCGGCAAGCATCTCCGCCTTCGTGCCCAGCATGTCGGACTTGTAGCCGCCGAGCCACACCACGCCTGGCGCCGCGCCGGGCGCCGGCCTGACGGCGATGCTCGATTCGTCCACATCGATGAAAACCGGAACGCTGGCGGCCATGGGCTTGTCCTTTCCGCCGGTCTTTTGGCACAGGCGGTGGTTCAACGAAAAGTGCTCGCGGCATTTCTTTGCTTAGTGCAGGTAAGGGCAAGCGGACAGGTGATTTTCCCACGAGCCTATGCTATTGACTCACGCCCCGCGCTCCCCACATAGGCGCGTCCACCTATTCGAAACCAAAGAAACCCTGAACGAAACGGCCGAGGAGACCACGACCATTCGCAGACCTTTCAAAGCAGCGGCACCCACCAAGGACGGGCCGCGCTCCAACCGAGACATCCGGGTTCCCCGAGTCCAGCTTATCGACGCCGAAGGCCAGAACCGCGGCGATGTTTCCATCAACGACGCATTGCTGCTGGCCGAGGAGGCCGGGCTCGATCTCGTCGAGATATCGCCCAATGCTGTGCCGCCCGTCGTCAAGATCCTCGATCTCGGCAAGCTGAAATACGCCAACCAGAAGAAGGCGGCCGAAGCGCGCAAGAACCAGAAGGTCATCGAGATCAAGGAGATCAAGATGCGCCCGAACATCGACAGCCACGACTACGAGACCAAGATGAAGGCCGTGCGGCGCTTCTTCGAGGAAGGCGACAAGGTCAAGCTGACGCTGCGCTTCCGCGGCCGCGAGATGGCGCATATGGAGCTCGGCATGCAGCTTCTGAACAAGGTGCGAGAGGAAGTAGCTACGATCGCCAAGGTCGAGGCGGAGCCGAAGCTCGAAGGCCGACAAATGATGATGGTTCTGGCGCCGCGCTAAATCCCGCCAAAATCATGGTGCAGGGCGTCCCGACGATCGGCGGGACGCCTGTTTTCTATCCGATCGCGGGCAAATCGACGACCGAGTGCCCTCGGTCGCGAGCAAATCTTGACGATCGCTTCGCGATCGCGATCAGACGATCGGGTTTTCCTCATGGCCGATGAAGTGAAGTCCAAGCCTGCCAGGCAAACGCCAGGTCTTGGCGGCTATCAGCATATGCGCCGCCTCGTGCTGGCTGTTCTGATCGTGGTGCTGTTTGCCGCGCTTCTGTTCGGACAGTCGACTTTTCCGCCGAACACGCCGATGCATGAGTCGATCGAGATGTTCGGCGTGCTCTTGATCTTCCTCGGCATCGTCGGCCGGTTGTGGTCGACGCTTTATATCGGGGGGCGCAAATCCTCCGAAGTGGTCACCGGCGGGCCCTATTCGATCACCCGCAACCCGCTCTATCTGTTCTCGACCGTGGCCGCCGCTGGCGTCGGCGCGCAGATCGGCTCGTTTTCAGGCATCATTCTTTTTGCATTGCTGTGCGCCGGCGCGTTCCAAATCGTCATCCTGCGCGAGGAGCGGTATCTGAAGGAGGTGCTCGGCGCGCCCTACCAAGCTTATCTGGCGAAGGTGCCGCGCTTCTTTCCGAACCTCCGGCTCTACCAGGAAGGCGATACCGGCAGCTTCAAGCCGCGCCTCTTATTGAACACGCTGCTCGACGGGCTGGTGTTCCTGGTGGCGCTGCCGGCCTTCGAGTTGATCGACGGAATGCAGCAGTCGGGGGTCTTGCCGGTGTGGTTCACGCTGCCCTAGGAACGGTGATCTTCAGGTGAGGCCGGCCTGACCTGAATCTGAACCGTTCCCGCCGGTGCACGGCGAGGACAGCACGTCGCATGGCTCGAGGTGTTGCACACAGGCCGTCTTTGATCTATAGGACCGCGGTTCCAGAAAACCGCCCGGCAGGGCATGCCGTGGCGGTTTCATTTGCTTTTCGGGCTTTGGTCGGCCCGAAGCGAAAAAAGAAGCGCGATGGTGCGCCACCAATACGGAGTAGCAAAATGCCCAAGATGAAGACCAAATCGGCCGCCAAGAAGCGGTTCAAGATTACTGCCACCGGCAAGGTGCTGTCGGCTGCCGCCGGCAAGCGCCACGGCATGATCAAGCGTTCCAACAAGTTCATTCGCGATGCCCGCGGCACGATGGTTCTGGCTGAACCGGACGGCAAGAAGGTCATCAAGAATTTTCTGCCGAACGGCCTCTGAGCATTTCGGTCTGGTTACGTTTTAAGGAGATCATGACATGGCACGCGTAAAGAGAGGCGTCACCGCCCACGCCAAGCACAAGAAGGTCCTGAAAGCCGCCAAGGGCTTCTACGGCCGCCGCAAGAACACCATCCGCATCGCCAAGCAGGCGGTGGAGAAGTCGCTGCAGTATGCCTACCGCGACCGCAAGAACCGCAAGCGCTCGTTCCGCGCGCTGTGGATCCAGCGCATCAACGCGGCGACCCATGAGCACGGCCTGACCTATGGCCGCTTCATCGACGGCCTCAACAAGGCCGGCATCGAGATCGACCGCAAGGTCCTTTCGGACATGGCCATCCATGAGCCGCAGGCTTTCGCCGCGCTGGTGGCCAAGGCCAAGGTCGCGCTCGAATACCTGAAGAACACCACGCCGAATGCTTTTGAGAGCGCTGTCGCCTAAGCCAGCGCTTCCCAAGCATTTCTAGTACTGATTTGGGGAACCCGCGCTGGCACGGCTGGCGCGGGTTTTTCTTATGCCTGATCAAACCAAGTTGGTGACGCACCACATGGGTGCTGTCCGCCCGAACGAAGAGAGTTTCGCCGTGAACGCCACCGCTGGAAATCTTGAAGCCCTGGAAGCTTCGTTGCTCACCGAGATCGCGGCCGCCTCGGACGAGGCCGCGATCGAGGCGGTGCGCGTCTCGGCGCTGGGCAAGAAGGGCTCGGTGTCCGAAATGCTGAAGACGCTGGGCGCGATGAGCGCCGAGGAACGGCAGGTGAAGGGCCCGGCGATCAACGGCCTCAAGAACCGCGTCACCGAAGCGCTCAGCCAGCGCAAGGCGGAGCTGAAGGACGTGGCGATCGCCGCCCGGCTCGAGGCCGAGAAGGTCGATGTCACGCTCCCCGTTCGCCAGTCGCCGGCCGAGCGCGGCCGCATCCATCCGATCAGCCAGGTGATCGACGAGATCGCGGCGATCTTCGGCGATCTCGGCTTCTCGATCGCCGAAGGTCCGGATATCGAGACCGACCACTACAATTTCACCGCGCTGAACTTCCCCGAGGGACATCCGGCGCGCGAGATGCATGACACGTTCTTCTTCCAGCCGGACGAAAAGGGCGAGCGCAAGCTGTTGCGCACGCACACCTCGCCCGTGCAGATCCGCACCATGGAGCGGCAGAAGCCGCCGATCCGCATCGTCATCCCCGGCAAGACCTACCGCCAGGATTCCGACGCCACGCATTCGCCGATGTTCCACCAGGTCGAAGGGCTGGTGATCGACAAGACCGCTAACATCGCCAACATGAAGTGGGTGCTGGAGGAGTTCTGCAAGGCCTTCTTCGAGGTGCCGAGCGTCAAGATGCGCTTCCGCCCGTCCTTCTTCCCGTTCACCGAGCCCAGCCTCGAGGTCGACATCCAGTGCGACCGCTCGCGTCCCGGCGAAGTGCGCTTCGGCGAAGGCTCGGACTGGATGGAGATTCTGGGGTGCGGCATGGTGCATCCCAACGTGCTGCGTTACGGCGGGCTCAATCCCGACGAATATCAGGGCTTTGCCTGGGGCATGGGCATCGACCGCATCGCCATGCTGAAATACGGCATGCCGGACCTGCGCGCCTTCTTCGACGCCGACGTGCGGTGGCTCACGCATTACGGCTTCCGGCCGCTCGACCTGCCGACGCTGTTCGGGGGATTGTCGACATGACTACTCCCCACACCGGGGGGTGCCGGTGCGGCGCGGTGCGGTTCGAGGCCTCGGCCGAGCCGCACCACATCAGCTATTGCCATTGCGGCGACTGTCGGCGCGCCACGGGCGCGCCGGTGTCGGCCTTTGTCGGCTTCATGGCCGACCAGGTCGCGCTCGAAGGCAAATCGTTGAAGAGCTATCGCAACGGCCCGGTGGAGCGCTCCTTCTGCGGCATCTGCGGCTCGCCGATCGCCTATGTCGATAAGCGGCTCGACAACCGGATCTATTTCATGCTCGGCGCCATGGATATGCCGGCCTATTTCAAGCCGACGCTGCATGCCTATGTGCGCGAGCAACTGCCCTTCCTGCACATGCCGGACGATCTGCCCAGGCATCTGAAGACCAGCGTGCCCCGACCAGAAGGGCAAGGACAAAACGGAACAGAACCATGAAATTCACGCTCTCCTGGCTCAAGGACCATCTCGAGACCGACGCCTCGCTTGCCGAGATCGTCGAGCGGCTGACCGCCATCGGCCTCGAAGTCGAACATGTCGACGACAAGGCAGGCTTGAAGCCCTTCGTTATCGCCAAGGTGCTGACGGCGGTGCAGCATCCCGATGCCGACCGGCTGCGGGTGCTCACCGTCGACACCGGCGACGGCAAGCCGCCGGTGCAGGTGGTGTGCGGTGCGCCGAATGCCCGCGCGGGAATGATCGGCGCCTTCGCCGCGCCCGGTACCTACATCCCGGGCATCGACGTGACGCTCTCGGTCGGCAAGATCCGCGGCGTCGAAAGCCATGGCATGATGTGCTCGGAACGCGAGCTGGAACTGTCGGACGAGCACAGCGGCATCATCGATTTGCCTGAGGACGCGCCGGTCGGCACCAGCTTCGCCGCTTACGCGCATCTCGACGATCCGGTCATCGAGATCAATTTGACGCCGAACCGGCCGGATGCGACCAGCGTCTACGGCATCGCCCGCGATCTCGCGGCGAGCGGGCTTGGGCGGCTCACCGGCGGAGCGATCATGCCGCATGCCGGCCAGGGCCTATGCCCGGTCAAGGTCACGATCGAGGCGCCGGAGCTCTGCCCGGGCTTCGCGCTCAGGCTGGTCAAGGGCGTCAAGAACGGACCGTCGCCGAAATGGCTGCAGCAGCGGCTGATCGCCATCGGGCTTCGCCCGATCAGCGCGCTGGTCGACATCACCAACTACGTCACATTCGACCGCGGCCGGCCGCTGCATGTGTTCGACGCCAAGAAAGTCGCCGGTAACCTCGTGGTGCGCCGCGCCAGGGACGGCGAGAGGGTGCTGGCGCTCGACGGACGCGAATACACGCTGACGCCGGAAATGTGCGTGATCGCCGACGACAATGGCGTGGAATCGATCGCCGGCATCATGGGCGGCGAGCATTCGGGCTGCGACGAGAACACCACCGACGTGCTGATCGAATCGGCGCTCTGGGATCCGATCACCACGGCCCGCACCGGCCGCGCGCTCGGCATCATCACCGACGCGCGCTATCGGTTCGAGCGCGGCGTCGATCCCGAATTCATGGTGCCGGGCGTGGAGCTCGCGACCAGGCTGGTGCTCGATTTCTGCGGCGGCACGGCTTCCGAGATCGAGGTTGCCGGCTATGCCGGACACAAGCCGATGGTCGTGTCCTTCCCGCTGTCGGAAGTGAAGCGGCTGACGGGCATCGAGGTGCCAAAAGAAGAAACCCTCGGAATCCTGGACCGTCTCGGCTTCGAGCCGCAGGGCTCAGGCGACGTCGTCGAGGTGACGGTGCCGTCGTGGCGGCCGGATATCGACGGCAAGGCAGACTTGGTCGAGGAGGTGATGCGCATCCACGGCGTCGACAACATCTTGGCCCAGCCGCTCACCTCGCATGATGCCGTCAACGGCAAGATCCTGACCACGCTGCAGGTGCGCACCCGCGCCGCCAAGCGGGCGCTCGCCGTGCGCGGCATGATGGAAGCGGTCACTTGGTCGTTCATCCCGGCCAAGCACGCCGAGCTGTTCGGCGGCGGGCAGACGGCGCTGAAGCTCGCCAACCCGATCGCCGCAGACATGTCCGACATGCGGCCCTCGCTTCTGCCCGGACTGATCTCCGCGGCGCAGCGCAATGCCGACCGCGGCATCGGCGACGTGGCGCTGTTCGAGGTCTCCGGCACCTATGAAGGCGACGCGCCCGAACAGCAGCGGCGCGTCGCTGCCGGCGTCCGGCGCGGCACGGCCAAGCTCGAAGGTTCGGGCCGCAGTTGGGCAGGCAATGCCGGTCCGGTCGGCGTGTTCGACGCCAAGGCGGACGCGATCGCGGCACTGGAAGCCTGCGGCGCGCCGGTCGACCGGCTGCAGATCGAGCCCGGCGGCGCCGCCTGGTACCATCCCGGCCGCTCCGGCACGATCAAGCTCGGCCCGAAGACGGTGCTCGGCACTTTCGGCGAGTTCCATCCGAAGACGCTGGACGGGCTCGACGCGTCGGGCCCGATCTGCGGCTTCGAGGTCTTCGTCGACGCCGTGCCGGAGCCGAAGGCCAAGCCGACGCGCACCAAGCCGAAGCTGGAGCTGTCACCCTTTCAGGCGGTGAAGCGCGACTTCGCCTTCGTCGTCGACAGGACGGTCGAGGCCGGCACGCTGGTGCGGGCGGCACTTGCCGCCGACAAGAAGCTGGTCACCGGCGTTTCGGTGTTCGACGTCTTCGAGGGTGCCACGCTCGGCGAAGCCAAGAAGTCGATCGCCATCGAGGTGTCGATCCAGCCGGTCGAAAAGACGCTGACCGACGACGATTTCGAGGCGCTGGCCAAGCGCATCGTCGAGAACGTCAACAAGCAGACGGGCGGCGTGTTGAGAGCATAAGGCATTGCCGGCAGGTGGCGAATCGCCTTCCAAAGGGCGATGGACCACCTCCGCTATTCCGGCCTTCCGTTCGAAGAGCAGCGCGCGGCGTTTCTCGCGATCGTCGCGGCCGATCCGCTGTTGGCCGAGACGCTGGCGCGGGTGCGGGCGCTTGCGCTGCCGGATTGGCTGGTGGTTTCCGGCGCGCTCTACAACAGCGTCTGGAATCATTTGACCGGGAAGCCGCCGGGCTACGGCATCAAGGATGTCGACCTGTTCTATTTCGATGACAGCGACCTCTCTTACGAGGCCGAGGATGTCGTTATTCGCCGGGCGGCGCAGCATTTCGACGGATTGGCGCTCCCTGTCGAGGTGCGCAACCAGGCGCGGGTGCATCTGTGGTATCCGCAGAAGTTCGGGCAGACGTGCCCGCGCTATATGAGTGCAAGCGAACCCATCAGCAATTTTGCCTCGAAGACGCATGCGGTGGGAGTGCGATACGACACTGACGGGCAGCTGGAGCTGGTGGCGCCGTTCGGGTTGGACGATCTTTTCTCGTTCCGTATAACGCCGAACCGGGTGACGGATAATCAGCGAACGCATGAGGAGAAGGGGAGAAGGGCCAGGGAGTGCTGGCCCGAGATTGAAGTCGTGCCTTGGTAAGGGCGCAGAATAAAATAAGTCGGCGCGAGGCCCCCCTCTCTGCCCTGCCGGGCATCTCCCCCTCAGGGGGGGAGATTAGATGTCACGCCGGCCTTCGCCAATCGCCAACGTTGCAAAGGGAGCGCCGGCGCCGACACTGCCAATCTCCCCCCTTGAGGGGGAGATGGCCGGCAGGCCAGAGAGGGGGGCCTCGCACCTGTCTTTCGACAAGAGAGGCGCCCCTACATGATTTCAACGCGCCTCGCGCTCACCCATTCACCAGCGCCAGCAGTTCCTCCGTATAGCGCTTGCCGACCACCTTGTCGGGCGACAGTGCATCGCCGATGGCCGCGACCTCGGCCGCGCTCAACTCAATCCCCGCCGCCGCGGTGTTCTGCTCCAAGTGGCGGATCTTCCTTGCCCCGGGGATCGGCACGATGAAATCGCCCTGGTGCAGCACCCAGGCGAGCGCCAGCTGCGCCGGTGTCACGCCCTTCTCGGCCGCCATCTTCTCCAGCATCGCGATGACGGCGTTGTTGGCTTCCATCGCCTCGGCCTGGAAGCGCGGCAAGGTGAGGCGCCAGTCGCCGGCGCCGAGCGCGTCCGGCTTGGCGATCGTGCCGGTGAGCAGGCCGCGGCCTAAAGGGCTGTAGGGCACGAAACCGATTCCGAGCTCGCGGCAGACGGGGAAGACCTCGTCCTCGGGATCGCGGCTCCACAGCGAATACTCGCTCTGCACCGCGGCGATCGGGTGCACGGCATGCGCCCGGCGCAACGTCGCGCCGCTCACCTCCGACAGGCCCAGTGCCCTCACCTTGCCCTCGCGCACCAGCTCGGCCATGGCGCCGACCGTGTCCTCGATCGGCACATTGGGATCGACACGATGCTGGTAATAGAGGTCGATGACGTCGGTATCGAGCCGCTTCAGCGAAGCTTCCGCCACCGCCTTGACGTGTTCGGGCCGGCTATCGACGCCGATCATGCGGTCGGTGCCCGAGCCGTGCTCGGAAATCTTGAAACCGAACTTTGTGGCGATGGTGACCTTGTCGCGCACCGGCTTCAGCGCCTTGCCGAGCAGGATTTCGTTCTCGAACGGCCCATAGACTTCGGCGGTGTCGAAGAAGGTCACGCCGATTTCGACGGCGCGGCGCAGCGTGGCGATGGCCTCGGCCTCCGGCTGGCCGCCATAGCCGAAGCTCATGCCCATGCAGCCGAGGCCGACGGGAAAGACTTCGAGTTCAGTTCCGAGTTTGCGGGTTTGCATGGCGCATCTCCTTATTGCGATGGGCAGGAAATAAGGCCTTGCAGTCCGTTCGATAATCGGCTCTCCTTTGCACGGCTTGTTCTAAAATATAGTTCAATGAACCGAACCAACCTCTCGCAGCTCGCCGTGCTTGCCACCGTCGCCCAATGCGCCAGCTTTCGCGGCGCCGCGCGCGAGCTTGGCATCGCGCCCTCGGCCGTGAGCCACGCGGTATCGAGCCTGGAAGCGCGGCTCGGCGTGCGGCTCCTGGCGCGCAGCACGCGCAGCGTCGCGCCGACCGAGGAAGGCGCGCAGTTGCTCGAACGGCTGCGGCCGGCGCTGTCCGAGATCGATCTTGCGCTGGAGACGGTGGTCGAGGCGCGCGACCGGCCGGCCGGCAATCTGCGGCTCACGGTGCCGCGCACGGCCGCCCACCTGACGCTCACGCCCAGGCTCGGCGCCTTTGCCACGGCCTATCCCGATATCGTGCTGGAGATCGTCATCGAGGACCGCTTCACCGACGTGGTCGAAGGCGGCTTCGACGCCGGCGTGCGGCTCGGCGAAAGCCTGCAGCGCGACATGATCGCGGTGCGCATCGGGCCGAACATCCGGGGCGCGGTGGTCGGCGCGCCCTCCTACTTCGCGGCGATGCCCAAACCGCGCCACCCGCGCGACCTCGCCGACCACCGCTGCATCCGCTTCCGTTTCTCCAGCGGCATCCTCTACCGCTGGGAATTCGAGAAGGACGGCGAGGAGATTGAGATCGCTGTGCAAGGGCCGCTGATCCTCGACGAGGACCACCTGATCGCCCAGGCGGCGATCGACGGGGCCGGGCTCGCCTTCGTCTTCGAGCCGTATGTGAGGGCACCGCTCGCCGACGGCCGGCTGATCCGCGCGCTGGAGGACTGGTGCCCGTCCTTCGAAGGTTTCTTCGTCTATTATCCCAGCCGCCGGCAGATGCGGCCGGCGCTGCGGGCGTTTGTGGATTTCTTCAAGGTGAGCGGGTGAGCCCACCCCCCTGTTGGGAGGGTAAGGCTTCGGAAGAAAGCCGGCGCCGGCTTCGTTCGCCTCGCATGCAATCCCTCACCAACACTTCCACCCGCTACGGCTGGGCGATGATCGTCCTGCACTGGCTGATCGGCGTCGTCTTCATCGGCCAGTTCGTGCTCGGCGTCGTCATGGTGCGAACGACAAGCCAGCGGACGTCCTTCGAGCTGATCCAGCTGCACAAATCCTTCGGCTTCCTGCTGCTCGGCCTGATCATCCTGCGCATCGCCTGGCGGCTCGGCAATGCTGCGCCGGCGCTGCCGGCTTCGGTCGGAACGCTGGAGCGCAGGTCCGCGCCGCTGGCGCATTTCGCGCTCTATGCCTTCCAGATCGCGCTGCCGCTCTCCGGCTGGGCGCTGGTGTCGGTGTCGACGCTGGAAATCCCGACCATGCCGTTCGATCTCTTCGTGATGCCCAACCTGCCCTTGGCCGAATCGGACGCCTCAGAGAGCTTTTGGGCTTCCGCCCATTGGTATCTCGCCTATGCCGGCATCGGGCTGGTGGCGCTGCACATCGCGGCGGCGCTGCGCCACCATTTCCTGCTGCGCGACTCGGTGCTGACTCGCATGATCACACCTTCGTCAGACAGGGAATAGAACCGCGCCATCATTCGTTGGTGGGGCAAGAACGCAGAAACTGCGTATCTGCGGAAGGAAGAAACCCATGAACGCGCGTATCCTCGGATTGGCGGCCTTTGCCGCTTGCCTTGCCGTGCCTGCCGTTGCCGCTGTGGCGCTCAGCGACGCCGCCGGCAGCTACACGATCAGCCCGTCGGGCTCCTCGATCCGCTTCACCATCGGCAAGGCCGGCGGCGGCGGTTTCGACGGCGCCTTCGGCCGCTTCAAGGGCACGATCCGCATCGACAATGGTGATGTCGGCCGCTCCAAGGTCGACCTCACCATCTATCCCGAAAGCGTCGGCACGGGGCAGGGCCGCATCGACGCCTTCCTGCGCTCCGACGCGGTGTTCGACGCCGCCAACAACCCGGAGATCCAGTTCCGCTCGACCAGCGTGACCCGCACCGGCGACACGACGGCGCTGGTCACTGGCCGGCTGACGGCGCGCGGCAAGACGTTCCCGGAGAAATTCACCGCCGAGCTCGGCGGGCTGAAATCCGGCACGATCAAATTCCACGTCACCGGCAAGGTGCTGCGGTCGCGCTACGGCATGGATGTCGGCACGCCGCTCTATTCCAATGTCGTCGATTTCGACATGACGCTGACGGGGAAGAGGGGGTAATTCCAAGCCCCGCCTCCTCGAGTTCGTCATCCTAGGGCGAAGCAAGGAGCGAAGCGACGCGCGCAGACCCTACGATCCATGCCGTGCCGCTAAGGCGTTGCAGCAGTTGCAGAATTCTGCACCGCTGCACTTTACGTCATAGGTCACGGAATGGATCCTCGGGTCAAGCCCGAGGATGACGAAGGCGCTTTGTGATCCGCGTCTGCGATTGGCTTTTCTCCAGAATTGGGGCACACCTCCATCGATGTAACCGACATGGAGAAGCGTAATGTTCCGATGGGGTGTTCTGTCGACGGCGAAGATCGGCCGCGAGCAGCTTTTGCCGGCAATCGTGGATTCGGAGAACGGCGTCCTGTCGGCGATCGCCAGTCGCGACCTGTCGAAGGCCAAGGCGCTGGGCGAGCGTTTCGGCGCCCGCCATGCTTTCGGCTCCTATGAGGAACTGCTTGCCTCCCCGGACGTCGACGGTGTCTACATCCCGCTGCCGACTTCGCAGCATGTCGAATGGACGGCGAAGGCGATCGAGGCCGGAAAGCATGTGCTGGTGGAAAAACCTCTGGCGCTCGACGCCAAGGACATCCCGCCGTTGATCAAGCTGCGCGACCAAAAGAAGGTGCTGGTCTGCGAGGCCTTCATGGTCGTCTACCACCCGCAATGGATCAAGGTGCGCGATCTCATCGCCAGCGGCGCCATCGGCCGGCTGCGGCACGTGCAGGGCGCTTTCTCCTACTACAATGTCGACCCCAACAACATGCGCAACAAGCTCGACCTCGGCGGCGGCGCGCTACCCGATATCGGCGTCTATCCGACGGTGTCGACGCGCTTCTCGACCGGCAAGGAGCCGATCCGCGTGCAGGCGACGATCGAGCGCGACAAGACCTTCGGCACCGACATCTATTCCTCGATCCGCGCCGATTTCGGCGACTTCGAATTGTCCTTCTATCTCTCGACGCAGATGGCGGCGCGACAGGTGATGGTGTTCCACGGCGAGAAAGGCTTCATCGAGGTCTTCGGCCCGTTCAATGCCGGGCTCTACGAGCACCACCGCATCGAGCTGCATAACCAGAACCACACCGAGGCGCAGGTGTTCCGCTTCCCCGGCACGCAGCAATACCGGCTGGAATGCGAAGCCTTCGTGCGCGCCGCCCAGGGCGGCAAGGACCGCGTCTTCACCCTGGAGGAATCGGTGCTCAACCAGAAGGTCATCGACGCCATCTTCCGCGCAGGCGAGAAGGACGGCTGGGAGCCGGTCTGAGAATCGTCGGAACACGCTTTGGGGGGACGAAGATGGCTAGCGACGCGGACGTGATCATTGTCGGCGCGGGGCTGGCAGGCCTCGTCGCCGCGGCCGAGCTGGCGGAGGCCGGCAAGAAAATCATCATCGTCGACCAGGAGCCGGAGCAGTCGCTGGGCGGCCAGGCCTTCTGGTCTTTCGGCGGGCTGTTCCTGGTCGATTCGCCGGAGCAGCGGCGCATGCGCATCCGCGATTCGCACGACCTCGCGCTCGAGGACTGGATGGGCACGGCCGCCTTCGACCGTCCGGAGGATTTCTGGCCGCGCAAATGGGCCGAGGCCTATGTCGGCTTCGCCGCCGGCGAGAAGCGGTCCTGGCTGATCGAGCGCGGCTTGAAATTCTTCCCCGTCGTGGGGTGGGCGGAACGCGGCGGCGGCAATGCTGTCGGCCACGGCAATTCGGTGCCGCGCTTCCACGTCACCTGGGGCACCGGGCCCGGCGTGCTCGAACCATTCGTCCTGCGCGTTCGCGAAGCGCAGAAGCGCGGGCTCGTCCAATTCAGGTTCCGTCACCGGGTCAACGAAATCATCCGCACCGGCGATACCGTCACCGGCGTGCGCGGCGACGTGCTGGAGCCAAGCAGCGTCGAACGTGGCCGCAAGAGTTCGCGCGCGGTGACGGGAGACTTCGAGCTCCATGCGCAGGCGGTGATCGTCGCTTCCGGCGGCATTGGCGGCAATCACGAGCTGGTGCGCAAGAATTGGCCCGAGCGCCTGGGCGCGCCGCCCAAGCGCATGATCACCGGCGTGCCGGACCATGTCGACGGGCACATGCTGGCGATCACCGAGGCCGCGGGCGGAAGGATCATCAACCGCGACCGCATGTGGCACTATGTCGAGGGCATCAAGAACTGGGCGCCGATCTGGACGGAGCATGCGATCCGCATCCTGCCCGGCCCCTCCTCGCTCTGGCTCGACGCGCGCGGCAAGAGGCTGCCGGTGCCGCTCTATCCGGGCTTCGATACGCTGGCCACGCTCAGCCACATCATGGGCACCGGCTTCGACTATTCCTGGTTCATCCTGACCAGGAAGATCATCCAGAAGGAGTTCGCGCTGTCGGGCTCCGAGCAGAACCCGGACCTCACCGGCAAGAGCTGGCGGCAGGTGCTGGGCCGCGCCACATCGGGCATTCCCGGCCCGGTGAAAGCCTTCATGGAGAAGGGTGAAGACTTCATCGTCGAGGCCGATCTTTCGAAGCTGGTGGCGCGCATGAATGCGCTGGCCGGCGGCGAGCCGCTGCTGGACCTCGCCCAGGTCGAGCGCGAGATCCGCGCCCGCGACAGGCAGCTCGACAACCCGTTCTCCAAGGATGCGCAGATCACGGCGCTGCGCGGCGCGCGCGCCTATCTCGGCGACAGACTGATCCGCACGGCCAGGCCGCACAAGATGCTCGATCCGGCAAACGGTCCGCTGATAGCAGTGCGCCTCAACATCCTCACCCGCAAGACGTTGGGCGGACTTGAGACCGACCTCGACAGCCGCGTGCTCGATGCCGCCGGACAGCCGGTTCCAGGGCTCTACGCGGTCGGCGAAGTAGCCGGCTTCGGCGGCGGCGGCGTGCATGGCTACGCGGCGCTGGAAGGCACCTTCCTCGGCGGCTGCATCTTTTCCGGACGCAGCGCGGGCCGGGCGGCCGCGGCCACGATTGCGTGAACGGGATGGCGCAGGTGATCGCCGGGTCAGCGACAACGCTGTAGGCTTTTCAGTAACAGACCGAACTCCAATCAGCGGGAAGAGCATGCGCATTATCGTCTATGGCATCGGCGCGATCGGCGGCGCCATCGCGGCCCAGCTGAGTTTTTCCGGCCATACGGTCCTCGGCATCGCCCGCGGCAGACAGCTTGACGCCATCCGCGCCTCGGGACTGTCGCTTTCCACTCCGCAGGGCACCAGGACCGCGCGCTTTCCCGTCCACGCCGACGCGTCGGAGATTTCCTTCGAGCCGGACGATGTCGTGCTGCTGACGATGAAAACGCCAGATACGCTCGGCGCACTGCAACGGCTCAACGCCGCCGGCCTGGCGGCGCAGCCCGTATTCTGTTTCCAGAACGGCGTCGCCAACGAGGCGCTGGCCTTGCGTTTCTTCCCCAATGTCTATGGCGCAACGGTGATGCTGCCGGCTGATTACGATACGCCCGGCGAGGTCGCGGCCTATTTCGCGCCCAAGATCGGCGCCTTCGACATCGGCCGCTATCCTTCCGGAACCGACGACGCGGTCGAGAATCTGTGCGGGGTCCTGAGCACATCCGGCTTCATCGTCGAGGCCAGGGACAATGTGATGGACAGCAAATACCGCAAGCTGCTGGCCAATCTTCGTAACATCATCGACGCGGCGCTTGGCGACACCGAGCTTCAGCGGAAATGGTATGCCAGGGCGCTCGCCGAGGCGGAGGCGGTGCTGACCGCCGCTGGAATAGCGTGGGACGAGACCGACGCCATGGCCCGCCAGGAACTGACCATAACCGCCATTCCCGGCCGAACGCGCGTCGGCTCCTCGACGCTGCAGAGCATCGTGCGCGGGACCGGCTCCCTCGAAACCGACTTCCTCAACGGCGAGATCGTGCTGCTCGGGCGGCTGCACGGCATGGCGACGCCCGTCAACGCAGCCCTATGCAGACTGTCGATCGCGCTGGCCAGCGGCCGGATGCGACCGCAATCGGCCGGCAACGACACGATCGCCTCCATGATCGGCGGAGCCGGCTGATCGCACGAGCAAATCGAAAGACAGCAACCCGCCTGAGAATCCTTTCGAGCCGATGGAACGTCTTCCTCATGCAGAACCGCAAACAGGAGACTCCCATGACCTACAATCTAATCCGCTACGGCGTGAAGGACGCCAACATCGCCGAGAACCGGGCGCTGGTGGAAAAAGTGTTCGAGGCGCTGGACGAAACGCAGCCGCGATCGGTGCGCTATCTGGTGCTCGAACTCGATACCGGCGAGTTCGTCCACGTCGTCGGCTACGACAAGGACAGCTCGGCGCTGACCGAACTCGACGCCTTCAAGGTGTTCGGCGCCGATCACGCCGCTCGACGTTCGACGCCGCTGGTGAGGTCGCCGGCGAAGATCGTCGGTAATTATCGTATGCTGGCCCAGGTCGATGAGGCTGTGCCTGCCTGACCTTCCCATCGGCGAGGCGAGAAGGAGGACGATGAGCTTGGCAGGGTTCGGCCGCGCGGAACTTGGGGCCATGCTCGTCGGCCTGCGGCCGAAACTGTATCGCTATGCCGCGCGCATGGCGGGCTCCGCCGTCGAGGGCGAGGACATCGTGCAGGAGGCGGTGGTCAAGGCGCTTGCCGCATATGATGGCGGCGCTCTCGTCGAACGCCCCGAGCGGTGGCTGTTTCGCATCGCCCACAACGCGGCGCAGGATCATCTGCGCCGCCGCCAGCGGGAGCGCTCCCGCGTCACCGAGGCCGACATGACGACGATCGAGGATCTCTCGGCCAATGCCGAGGCGAGGCTCGCGGCGGCGGCAAGCCTGCGCAGTTTCATGCAGCTCACGCTGGCGCAGCGCAGCGCCGTGATCCTCGTCGACGTGCTCGGCCTTACCTTGCATGAGACCTGCGAGGTGACGGGCGCGACGCTCGCCGCCACCAAGGCGGCGCTGCATCGCGGCCGGGCGGAGTTGAAGGCGCTCGCTTCGGCGCCGGCCGACGTCGCGATGCCGAAACTCGAACCGGAAGAAGAGCGCCGGCTGCGCCGCTACATCGACCTGTTCAACGCGCGCGATTTCGACGGGGTCAGGGCGCTGATCGCCGAGGACGTCCAGGTCGACGTCGTCAACCGCACCCGCCTCAAGGGCAAGAAGGAAGCCTCAACCTATTTCGGCAATTACGACCGCCTCGGCGACTGGGCACTGTCGCTCGGCTTCGTCGATGACCTGCCGGCGATCCTCATCCGCAACCCGCAGGCGGACGATGCCGTGCGCGGCTTCGTGCTGGTCCATTGGCGCGGCGAAGAGATTGTGCGCATCCGCGATTTTCGCCATGCACCCTACTGCCTCGAGAATGCCCAGATTCGTTCCGTCGCGGTTTGATCGTCGCGTGAGGCACTGCTTCATCAAATCATCGTGAAGTCGCACAATCGTCACGGATCGGCCATCAGCGCAGCAGCATAGGCCTGCTCGAAGTCGGCCAGTCCTCTGTCCCATACGCGCCACGGCACGATCATTTCACCGTCCGCGAAGAAGGCGCCTGGCCGGCCGTCGTTAGTTTTTTGTCATTTCACCAATCACATAATGCGGGCGTATAGGAGCCCGCGGGGTTCTCTGATGTCTCTTACCGAAGCCACCAAGCCCGCCAAGCAGGATTCCCGCAAGGCCAAAGCGGCTACCGCGGCGCCGCCGCGCGAGCAGATCCTGATCGGCCCCGATTTCGTCCAGAAAGGCGAGCCGCATGAGCGGCTCGACCGGTTCTTCGCCGATCTGGCAGGCCGCTTCGATGCAGCGCCGGCGGTCATCTCCGGCGGTCGGCCCTGGTCGTATCGCGAGCTGAACAGCCGCGCCAACCAGTTCGCTCATCTGTTGATCGAGCGCGGTGTCAAGCCAGGCGACAGGATCGGCCTTTTGCTCGACCGCTCCGCGGAAACCTACATCGCGGTGCTTGCCGTGATGAACGCCGGGGCGGCATTCGTGCCCTTGGCCACCGCGTTTCCCGAAGACCGCATGGTGATGATCATCGAGGATGCCAACGTTACGATGGTGATCAGCGTTTCCGGTTATGCCGCGCGCGTGGCGCGCCTGCCTGTTCCGCATATCTCGATTGATTTGGCGGAGTCCGAAATCGCGCTCCAGCCGGAAACGGCGCCCCTGCCGGACGGCGTCCAGGATCAGACCTGCTACATCCTGTACACGTCGGGCACCACAGGCAAGCCCAAGGGCGTGGTCATCACCCATCAGAGTTTCTGCAATTTCATCCGTGTCGCGGCGGCGTCCTATGGCTACCAGCCGGGCGACCGCGTCTATCAAGGCATGACCATTGCCTTCGATTTCTCCTCGGAGGAGATCTGGGTGCCGTTCGCCGCGGGCGCGACCGTCGTGCCGGCGCCCGGCCAGCAGCCGTTGGTGGGCGAGGAGCTGGCCAGTTTCCTGCGCGAGCACAACATCACCTGCATGGCCTGCAGCCCGACGCTGCTGTCGTCGATCGAGAGCGATGCGCCAAGCCTGCGCGCGATCCTTGTCGGCGGCGAGGCCTGCTCTCACAAGCTCGTGGTGCGGTGGGCGAAGCCCGGCCGCCAGATCCTGAACACCTACGGCCCGACGGAGGCGACTGTCACAGCCACCATGGCTTTGCTGACGCCGGACGAACCGGTGACGATCGGCAGGCCGCTGCCGACCTATTCGATCGCCATCCTCGACCCGAAAAAGCCACAGGTGCTGAGCGGCGACGCGTTGGGCGAGATCTGCATCGGCGGCATGGGCGTCGCGGTCGGCTATCTCAACCGGCCGGAACTCAACGATGAGAAATTCATCCATGATTTCATCGGCCTGCCGAACAACCCAGGCGACCGCATCTATCGGACGGGAGACCTTGGCCGGATCAACGACAAGGGCGAGATCGAATACCACGGACGCATCGACACGCAGGTCAAGATCCGCGGTTATCGCATCGAGCTGGGCGAGATCGAGGCCGTGCTGCTGGACCAGCCCCGCATCGCGCAGGCGGCGGTCACGACCTGGGAGATCGAACCCGAGCGTACCGAGCTGGTCGGCTACTATGCGCCCAAAAGCGGCGGCGACGGTGTGGACCGCACCGCTCTCGTGCAGGAGCTGAAGCGACGGCTGCCCGATTACATGGTTCCGGCCTATCTCGAGCAGTTGCCCGCGATCCCGATGACCGTTTCCAACAAGGTCGACCTCAGGAAATTGCCAAAGCCGACGAGCGCGCGTGTCGCCGCCGGCCATGCGATGATCGACCCGCGCAACGAGGACGAGAAGTTCCTCGTGGAGACGCTGGCGGACGTGCTGAAATTCGAGGACATCTCCATCGAAGATCACTTCTTCGACGACCTCGGCGCGAACTCGCTGCTGATGGCGCGGTTCTGCGCGCGCATCCGCTCGCGCAAAGCCTGGTCGACGACTTCGATGCGCGACATCTACCTGCACCCGACGGTGGCGAAGCTTGCCGAGCATCTGCGGGAACCCCAGACGGCCGCGGTTGCCGCGCGCGAGCCAATGCTGACGCACAGGGCCTCCAATCTTGCCATCTGGGCAACGGGACTCGGCCAGCTGCTGTTCTACGCGGCCTACAGCTATGCGGCGTTGTGGACGATCAATGACGGCCTCAATTGGGTCTATGACGCCCTGGACGACCCGGTGTCTCTCTATCTGCGTTGCGTTCTTCTGTCCGCCTGCGTGTTCTTTGGATTGAGCGGCTTCGCCGTCGCCGCCAAATGGCTGCTGGTCGGCCGCTGGAAGGCCGAGACCTTTCCGATCTGGGGCTGGCGCTACTATCGATTCTGGATCGTCAAGACGCTGGTCCGCAGCGCTCCGGTCGTGCTGTTCCGCGGCAGTCCGCTCTATAGCTTCTATCTGCGCCTGCTCGGCGCGCGGCTCGGCAACCGCACCGTCGTCGAGTGCCGGGCCGTTCCGGTCTGCACCGATCTGATCGCCATCGGCGACAACTCGATCCTGCGCAAGGACTCGACGATCCTCGGGTTCCGCGCGCAGGCGGGCTATATCCATACCGGGCCGGTCAATATCGGCAACAACGCCTTTGTCGGCGTCGGATCGACGCTCGACATCGACACGCGCATGGGCGAAGGCACCCAGCTCGGCCACGCTTCGTCGCTGCATCGCGGACAGACCATTCCGGCCGGAGAGCACTGGCACGGCTCGCCTGCGATCCCGACCGAGGCGGACTACTGCAACGTGCCCAACGTCCCGTTGTCGCGGGTGCGCCGCGTCATCTACGAGGCGATCCAGCTCTTCATCCTTTTTGCCATCGTCACGCCGTTCCCGCTTCTGTTCCACAGCTACTGGGAAAATGTCGGCGACGACTATGATGAGACCATCGGCGTCGTGGCGATCGGCACCACGGTCACGGTGGCCGGCTTCATCATCGGCGGAGTGCTGCTGGCCGCCATCGTGCCGCGGCTGTTCAACCTCTTGCTCAAGCCCGGCCGGAACTATTCGCTCTACGGCTTCCACTACTGGCTGCAAACGATGCTGGAGCTGGTCAGCAATGTGCGGCTGCTGAACGTGCTGTTCGGCGACAGTTCCGCCGTCGTCTATTATCTGCGCGCCATCGGCTGGAAGCTGAACAAGGTGGATCAGACCGGATCGAATTTCGGCACCAACCAGCGGCATGAAAACCCGCAGCTGAGCGAGATCGGCTCGCACACGATGGTGTCGGACGGTCTGTTCATGGTCAACATGCAGAAGTCGGCCAACTCCTTCCGGCTCGAGCATACGCGGGTTGGCGAACGCAACTTCTTCGGCAACAACATCATCTATTCACCGGATTCCCGCGTCGGCGACAATTGCCTGCTCGGGACCAAGGTTCACGTGCCGGTGGACGGCCCCGTGCGCGAGAATGTCGGGCTCCTGGGCTCGCCACCCTTCGAAATTCCGCGCATGGTCAATCGCGACAAGGAGCTTCTCGGATTGATCTCCGACAAGGAGCGCAGTCGCCGCCTGCCGCTGAAGAACCTGCACAATCTGGTCACCGCGCTGATGTTCGTGGCCGCGCAGTGGCTGATCCTGTTCCTGACGCTCGCAATCTGGGACCGCGCGCTCAACTACTATACCGAGTGGGGGCAGACGGCACTGTTCGTGGCGGTGATGCTTACCACAGCGATCGGTATCCCGTTCTATATCTTCCTCGAGCGCGCCAGCCTCGGCTTCCGTCGTCTGAAGCCCAGGATGGCGACGATCTACGACCCGGTTTTCTGGCGGCACGAACGTCACTGGAAGCTGTCCGACTCGCCGATCATGGGCCTGTTCACCGGCACCCCGTTCCGGCCGCTGATCCTGCGCATGCTGGGCGTGAAGGTGGGGCTGCGCCTCTATGACGGCGGCTGCATCATCACCGAGCGGTCGCTGGTGGAGATCGGCGACGACGTCACGCTCAACGAAGGCTGCGTGATCCAGCCGCACTCGCTGGAGGAAGGCGCGTTCAAGTCGGACTACATCCGCATCGGCAATGGCTGCACGCTGGCACCATCCGCTTTCGTTCATTACGCGGTGACGATGGGCGAGGGGTCGGTGGCCGACGTCGACTGCTTTGTCATGAAGGGCGAGGTGCTGGAGCCGAACACGGTCTGGCGCGGCAACCCGGCGAAGCTCTATGGCGTGGTGACGCCGATCGACGCCCGCGCGATGGAAGCCGGGCACGCCGCGTGACGCGCCGCGCCGGCACCAGCGACCGGCCGGTTGCCCTGGAGCCTGTCGGCAAGGGCAACCGGGCGGCGATACTGGCGCTCGAACTGTTGCCGGAGCAGCAGGAGTACGTCGCCTCCAACGCTGAATCGCTGGCGGAGGCCAAGCAGGATGACGTGGCGATCGCCCGCGCCGTGGTCTGCGCCGGGCGCGTGGTCGGATTCCTCATGTACAGCGCGCCCGAGGACGATGACGAAGCGATCATCTATCGCTTTATGATCGACCGCCGGGAGCAAGGCAGGGGCCTTGGCCGCGCCGCTGTCGGCAAGGCGCTGGAAGAGATTGCGAAGCTCGGCCACATCCGCCGAGTTGCGATCTGCTATGAACCGGAGAACGAGGCGGCGCGCCGGCTTTACGCCGGCTTCAGTTTCGTCGAGCAAGGACTGGACGAAGACGACGAGATGATCGCCGTGCTCGAACTGGGCGGATAGAGCGTTGAACACCCGGCCGCAAGGCATGTCGGCAAGCATCCAACACAGCGTCGAGCAGGCATTGGCCGGCCTCGCGCCGCCCGGCCTGAGCGTCGGTTGCCGTCATATCCTCGCCGGCGACGACCAATACATCCTGCCCGTGGAAAGCGCTTCCATGGCGACGCGCGAACCCGGCGCGCGCGCCGCCACGGGGGCAGGCCGCCACATCGCGCATGAATTGCTGCGGCGTCTGGGATGCGTGAACCCCGCGATATTGCGCGGCCGATCGGGAAGCCCGATCTGGCCGGCCGGCATTGTCGGCTCGATCGCGCATGACGGGACGATGGCCGTGGCAGTCGTCGCACGATCCGACGCGCTGCGAAGCGTCGGCGTCGACATAGAACCCGCCTTGCCATTGCCCGCCGACCTCCGGACCATGGTTGCCGCACCGAAGGATCGCCTGGTTGATCTCGATCCGAAGCTGGGCGGCCGTATCCTGTTCGCGGTCAAGGAAGCGGCCTACAAGGCATCGTTCCCGCTCGACGGTCGCGTGTTGGGTTTCGAGGACATCGCCGTCGATTTCGAAAAAGGTGAAGCAGTCACTTCGCCGGGCCGTCGCCTGGCCGTCCGTTTTGCCACCTCTCCATGCATCCTGGCGCTGGTTTATGCGGCCGCGGAGCGCTGAGAAGCCCTTCCGTATCGCGGCACCATGATACCGGCTCATACATCGGGGGCCGTACTGACCAAAGGGCTGCCGCGCTTTGGCCCACACTGTCGCGCCATCAACATAGATGTCCTAAACATCAATCCTTGACGATAGAACATTTTAATGTAGGCTACAGCACCGATACCTCATATCTCAGAAGTGAACGAGTGAGTCCTCGGTGATAACCGCACCGCAATTGCGCGCCGCAAGATCGCTGCTCGGCATCGATCAGCGCCGGCTTGCCGAATTGTCCGGCCTATCGGTGCCGACGATCCAGCGGATGGAAGCCAGCGGCTCGATCATCCGGGGCAATGTCGATTCGCTGATGAAGCTGATCGCGGCGCTCGAGATCTCCGGCATCGAACTGATCGGGGAAGGCGCGCCGAGCCCAGGCGGCGGGCGCGGGGTGCGGCTGAAGAGCGGTTTCGATCCCGCCAAGGCGCCCGAACCCGATGGCGGCCAGGTCGAATCGGGCGGGAGCCAGCCGTGAATTCGACCGTCGCCCTTCTGCTGTGCGGTCCTGCCGCGTTTTTGGCAACGGCCATAATGGCCGCGGCCGCCAGCCGGCTCGCCGCCGCGACGCGACTGGTCTATGGCGCGACGCTTGTCATTTCAGCCGTGATGCTCACGACTGCTGCCGGCCATCTCGCCGGCAACCCCGGCGAGGTCTCCGCCACCTTGCCGCTCGGCCTGCCCTGGACCGGCGCCCGGTTCCGCCTCGACGGCCTGTCGGCGTTCTTTCTCGTCGTCGTCAATTTGGGCGGCACGATCACCAGCCTCTACGGCCTCGGCTATGGCCGGCATGAATCCCAGCCGCATCGGGTTCTGCCATTCTATCCCGCCTTCCTCGCCGGCATGAACCTCGTGGTGCTGGCCAACGACGCCTTCAGCTTCCTGTTGTCCTGGGAATTCATGTCGCTCGCCTCCTGGGCGCTGGTCATGGCGCATCACCGCGACGAGGCCAACCGGCGGGCCGGCTATATCTACCTGGTGATGGCAAGCTTCGGCACGATGGCGCTGCTGCTTGCGTTCGGCCTGCTGGCCGGGCCGGCGGGAACCTATGCGTTCGACGCGATGCGGACGGCGCATCCCGGCCCGTTCGCCGCCGGCGCGGTGCTGGTGCTCATGCTGCTCGGCGCCGGCTCCAAGGCCGGCCTCGTGCCGCTGCATGCCTGGCTTCCGCTTGCCCATCCGGCGGCACCCAGCCACGTCTCGGCGCTGATGAGCGGCATCATGACGAAGGTCGCCGTCTATGGCTTCGTCCGCGTAGTGTTCGACCTGCTTGGCGAGCCGGCATGGTGGTCGGGCGTCGCGGTGCTTCTCATCGGCGGCGTGACGGCGGTGCTGGGCATCCTGCACGCGCTGATGGAAAGGGACCTGAAGCGGCTGCTTGCCTACTCCACCATCGAGAATATCGGCGTCATCTTCACCAGCCTCGGCCTTGCGCTGGCCTTCAAGGCGCACGGCATGCCGTCTGCGGCCGCGCTGGCCTTCACCGCGGCGCTCTTCCATGTGCTCAACCATTCCTTCTTCAAGAGCCTGCTTTTCTTCGGCGCCGGCGCCGTGCTCTCGGCAACCGGCGAACGCGACATGGAAAAGCTCGGCGGCCTCATCCATCGCCTGCCGGTGACCAGCTTTGTCTTCCTCATCGGCTGCGTCTCGATCTCGGCGCTGCCACCCTTCAACGGCTTTGCCTCCGAATGGCTGGTCTTCCAGGCCATATTGCGTAGCCCCGAGCTGCCGCAATGGGGGCTGAAGGTCATCGTGCCCGCGGTCGGCGGCATGCTGGCGCTGTCGGCCGCACTTGCCGCGGCCTGCTTCGTCAAGGCATTCGGCATCACCTTCCTTGGCCGGGCGCGGTCGGCGGCGGCGGAACGCGCGCACGAAGTCGATCGCTGGTCGCTGGCGGCGATGGCCGTGCTTGCCGCCCTTTGCCTGCTCGCCGGCATCCTGCCAGGCTTCGTCATCGACAGCCTGTCGACGGTGACGCTTCCGCTCGTCGGCGAGCGCATGCCGGTTCAGATGGCGCAGCCCTGGCTGTCGATCGTGCCTATCGCCGAAAGCCGCAGCTCTTATAACGGCCTGCTGGTCTTCGTCTTCATCACCATCTCGGCGTCGCTCGCGGCCTTCTTCATCCACCGATTCGCCTCGCATGCGCTGCGCCGGGGCATTGCGTGGGGATGCGGCTTCCCGGATGCGGTGCCGGCCGCGCAATACACGGCCGTCAGCTTCGCTCAGCCCATTCGCCGCGTCTTTGGCGGCTTCGCTTTCCGCTCGCGCGAGACGGTGGACATGCCGGCTCCCGGCGCGCTGGAGCCGGCGCGACTCAAGGTGGAGATGCACGATGTGGCCTGGGAGACCTTCTACCAGCCGATCACCGGCGCGATCGATTTCACCACGGAGCGGCTGAACCACCTGCAGTTCCTGACCATCCGCCGCTACCTGACGCTGGTCTTCCTCTACCTCATCATCCTGCTTCTGGTGCTCGCGCTATGGCCATGATCTCGCAGCTGGCCGTGCAGGGCGCGCAGATGCTGGTCGTGCTTTTGCTGGCGCCGCTGCTGATCGGCTTCGTGCGCAAGGCGAAGGCAAGGCTGGTCAGGCGGCAGGGACCCTCGCTGATCCAGCCCTATCGCGATCTCGTCAGGCTGATGCGCAAGGAGGTCGTGCTGGCTGAAAATGCATCCTGGCTGTTCCGGGTGACGCCTTATTTGATCTTCGCCGCCACCTGGGTTGCGGCGGCGCTCGTCCCGACATTCGCCACCGGCCTCGAATTCAGCTGGACCGCCGACCTCATCGTCATCGTGGCGCTGCTCGGCAGCGCGCGCTTCTTCCAGGCGCTGGCGGGAATGGATGTCGGCACCAGCTTCGGCGGCCTCGGCGCCAGCCGCGAGGTGATGATCGCGTCGCTGGCCGAACCGGCGATGCTGCTCATCGTGTTCAGCCTGGCGCTGCTGGCCGGGGCCACGCAGCTCTCGACGGTCGCCGCCTTCATGGGCTCTCCCGAGGTCGGACTGCGGGTGTCGCTCGGCATGTCGCTGATTGCGCTCGTGATGGTGGCGATAGCCGAGAATGCGCGCATACCGGTCGACAATCCGGCCACGCATCTGGAGCTCACCATGGTGCATGAGGCGATGATCCTAGAGTATTCCGGCCGCCATCTGGCGATGATCGAGCTGGCCACCTTCCTCAAGCTGCTGCTCTACATGTCGCTGATCTCCTGCGTCTTCCTGCCCTGGGGGCTGGACAGCGGGGGGACCGGCCCGAAATCGCTGGCCATCGGCGTGGCCGCCTATCTCTGCAAGCTCACGGTGCTCGCCATCCTGCTTGCCGTGTTCGAGACGGCGGTCGCCAAGATGCGTGTCTTCCGCGTGCCGGACTTCCTGGGCGCCGCGCTGATGCTGGCGCTGCTCGGCACGCTGTTGCTGTTCGTCTCGCGGAGCCTGTGATGAACGGTCTCACCTTCGACATCGCCCATGTGCTCGCCGGCAGCCTGGTGCTGATCTCCTTCATGATGCTCTACCAGGACCGCCTGTTCGCGCTGATCAACGTCTTTGCGCTGCATGCCGTCGTGCTCGCGCTTTCAGTGGCCTGGCAGGCTTACATCCAGGACGCGCATCATCTCTACATCACCGCGGCAATCGCGCTGGTCTTCAAGGCGATCGTCATTCCGGTCGGGCTGCATCGCATCATCCAGCGGCTCGGCATCCACCGCGACATCGAGACCGCGGTCGGCATCGGCCCGACCATGCTTGCCGGCATTGGGCTGGTGACGCTCTCCATGGTGCTGATGCTGCGGGTGACGCCCGAGGCCGATCCGCTCGCCCGCGAGGACCTCGCCTTCGCGCTGTCGATCATCCTGCTGGGCCTGCTGGTGATGGTCACCAGGCGCAACGCCGTCAGCCAGGTCGTCGGCTTCATGTCGCTGGAGAACGGGCTGGTGCTGGCCGCCACCGGCGCCAAGGGCATGCCGCTGGTCGTCGAGATCAGCGTCGCCTTCTCGATCCTGATCGCCTTCATCGTCATCGGCGTCTTCCTGTTCCGCATCCGCGAACGGTTCGATTCGGTCGATATCGGCGCGCTCGACGACTACCGGGGAGAACGCCGGTGAGTGGGTTTTCCTTCGACGCCGTGACCGCGATCCTTTTCATCCCGGCGGGTGCCGCGGCCATCCTGGCGGCAATGCCGAACTACAAGATGACGGCCCTCGTGAACGTCATCGCCAGCCTGTTCACCTTGCTCGCGGCGCTGTCGCTGTTCGTCACCGACCGGCCGGCCCCGGGACAGTATCTGCTGGTCGACGACCTCAACATCGTCTTCATCGTGCTCAACACATTCGTCGGCTTCACCACCAGCGTGTTCAGCGCGTCCTACATCGCGCATGAGCTGGAGACCGGCCGGCTGACCGCGCCTAACCTGCGCTTCTACCACGCCATGTACCAGATCATGATGTTCGGCATGAACCTCGCCTTCGTGTCAAACAATATCGGCCTGATGTGGGTCGCGGTGGAGCTTGCCACACTGACCACCGTGCTGATGGTCGGCATCTACCGCACGCATGAGGCGCTGGAAGCGGCGTGGAAATATTTCATCCTCGGCAGCGTCGGCATCGCGCTCGCGCTGTTCGGAACGATCCTCGTCTACATGGCCGCGCAGCCGATCGTCGGTGAAGGCACCAACGCCATGGTCTGGTCGGTGCTCATCGAAAAGGCGGCGCGTTTCGATCCCGCGCTGCTCAGCGTCGCCTTCATCTTCCTGCTGCTCGGCTACGGCACCAAGGTTGGCCTTGCCCCCTTGCACGCCTGGCTGCCCGACGCCCATGCCGAGGGCCCGACGCCGATCTCGGCGGTGCTGTCGGGCCTGCTGCTCAATGTCGCGCTCTATGCCGTGCTGCGCTTCAAGCTGTTGCTCGCGGCGAGCCCGCAGGCGATCGGACCCGGGCCGCTGATGGTCACGATGGGACTGACCTCGCTGATCTTCGCGGCCTTCATGCTCTACCGCCGCCGCGACATCAAACGCCTGTTCGCCTATTCCTCGATCGAGCATATGGGCATCATCGTCTTTGCCTTCGGCATGGGCGGCCCGCTCGCCAATTTCGCCGGCCTGCTGCACATGGTCATGCACAGCCTGACCAAATCGGCGATTTTCTTCGCCGTCGGCCATATCGCGCAGGTCAAGGGCACGCAGAAGATTTCGGAGATCAGGGGGCTGACCGAAAGCCATCCCGGACTTGGCTGGGCGCTGGTGATCGGCGTCGTGGCCATTGCCGGCCTGCCGCCGCTCGGCATCTTCATGAGCGAATTCCTGGTCGTCAGCTCGACTTTCGCCAGGCATCCGTGGCTGGCGATCCCGCTGGTGTTCGGGCTGCTCATCGCCATCGGCGCGCTGCTGCTGCGGCTGACCGGCGTCGCCTTCGGCGAGCCGCGCGGCGGCATGGCGCCGGTCGAGGCGTCCTATGTGCCGATGTACTCGCACCTCGCTTTGGTGTTTGCCGCCGGCATCTATCTGCCGGCGCCGCTGGTGGCGTGGTTCCAGCATGTCGCCGGTATCCTGGGGTAGACGCATGAGCAGGAAAAACATACCCGCGCTTGCCGATCTCATCGAGGCCGACCGCCAGGTCGAACATCACGCGCCCTGGCGGCGAGCTGTCGTCGCTCCGAAGACCTGGAACCTCGCCGTCGAGCAGCTCGCCGCCGGACGCTGGAGCCTGCTCGGCCTGTGGGGGGAGCCTGACAAGGTGCACATGGCGCTTCTCGACGAGGCGCAGACCATCGGCGTGATCAGCCTGGATTGCCGTGGCGGCCGTTACCCGTCGGTCGGCCAGCACCATCCACCGGCGCTCCGGCTCGAACGCGCCGCGGCGGATCTTTTCGGGCTGGCGCCGCAAGGCCTCCCGGACACCCGCCGCTGGCTCGATCATGGCCAGTGGGGCATCAGCCACCCGCTGGCGGCGCGGCCCGGCGGGCCGGCGGCCGCGTCGTCCTACCGGTTCCTGGCGGCCGAGGGCGAGAGCCTCCATCAGATTCCTGTCGGGCCGGTTCATGCCGGCATCATCGAACCGGGGCATTTCCGCTTCACGGCAGGCGGCGAAACCGTGGTGCGGCTGGAGGAGCGGCTGGGCTATGTGCACAAGGGCATCGAAGGATTGATGCAGGGCGCATCGATCGATCGTGCCGCGAAACTCGCGGGCCGGACTTCAGGCGACAGCACTGTCGCCTATTCGCTCGCCTTCGCCCGCGCGGTGGAGGCGGCGCTCGGCATTACGCCGCCGGGGCGCGCGATCTGGCTGCGGGCGCTGATGGCCGAATTGGAGCGCCTGGCCAACCATCTCGGCGACATCGGCGCAATCTGCAACGACGCCGCCTTCGCGATCATGCACGCGCATTGCGGCGTGCTGCGCGAACGCGTGCTGCGCGCCGCCGACGCGGCCTTCGGCCACCGCCTGATGCGCGACCGCATCGTGCCCGGCGGCACGGCGAGCGACCTGGATGAGGCCGGCACCAGCGCCATCCGATCGCTGGTCGCGGAAATCAGGCGCCGCTTCCCGCATCTGGTCGAGCTCTACGACAACACGGCCTCGCTGCAGGACCGCACGGTGGCGACCGGCCGGCTCAAGGGCGAGCTTGCCCGGCAATATGCCGCAGGCGGCTATGTCGGGCGCGCCTCGGGCCGAGATTTCGACGCGCGGCGCATGCCGGGCTACGCGCCCTATGACGAGCTCGCCTTCGATGTGCCGGTGCTGCAGGAGGGCGACGTCAACGCGCGCGTCTGGATCCGCGTGCGGGAGGTCGAGCAGAGCCTGTCGCTGGCCGAGCAGATTCTCGGGCGGCTGCCCGCCGGTCCGACCCTCGTCGACCTCGCTGCCCCGGAAGGGCCGCGCGAAGGCATGGCACTGGTCGAGGGTTTTCGCGGCGACATCCTTGCCTGGCTGCGCATCGGCGAGGACGGCCTGATCGAGCGCTGCCACCTGCGCGACCCCTCATGGTTCCAGTGGCCGCTCTTGGAAGCGGCGATCGAAGGCAACATCGTCGCCGATTTCCCGCTCTGCAACAAATCGTTCAACTGCTCCTATTCCGGCCACGACCTGTAGAACCATGCGAAAACTGCTCTTCGAAAGCCTGATCCGGCCGCCTCTGACGGAACGCGCGCCGCAAGCCAGCGATGCTGCCGTCGACGAGCTGGCGCGCGCGCTTGACGGCATGGCGCGCCGGAAACTCGGCCGGAGCCTGTCGATCCGTGCCGTCGACGCCGGCTCCTGCAACGGCTGCGAGCTCGAGATGCACGCGCTCAACAATGCCTTCTACGACATCGAGCGTTTCGGCTTCCGCTTCGTCGCCTCGCCGCGCCATGCCGACGTGCTGATGGTCACCGGACCGGTGACCAAGAACATGCGCGAGGCGTTGAAGCGCACCTTTGAGGCGACGCCCAACCCGAAATGGGTGGTTGCATTAGGCGACTGCGCCAAGGACGGCGGCTGCTTCGCCGGCAGCTACGCTGTCGTCGGCGGCGTGTCGGACGTGGTGCCGGTCGACCTGCACATCCCGGGCTGCCCGCCGCCGCCGATCGATATCCTCAAGGGATTGATCGCCCTGCTCGACGGCGCGAACGGGAAGGCGCCCACCGCCAAGGTGTGAGCAAAGTGCCGCATGTCCGCTGCCTTGAAGTGGAGCGGCTACTGACCAGAACCGGAGGATGAGAGCGGCGACGCCACGGATCGCGCCACGACCGGCGCGCAGCTGTCGCCGACCACCAGTGAGGGCTGGAAGACGACGTTTCGCGGCTCGGCAGGACCGCCACGCCTGATCTGATCGACGAGAAGCCGCACCGCCTCGTTGGTCATGTCGACAAGCGGATGCTCGGTGCGCGTCAAGCGCGGACGCAAGCCTCCGATGCCAGGGATGGTATCGGTGGAAGCGATGGAGATGTCGCCCGGACAACGCAGCCCGAGATCCGCGACTGCCCGCATCACGCCGAGCGCCATCAGACCGCTCGCGACATAGAGCGCCGTTGGCCGCGATGGCTGTTCCAACAGGCTGCGCGCCACCGAATAGGCGGCATCCTCACGGAACTCACCCGAGCGTATATAGCGCGATTCAAGCGCCAGGCCTCGCGACCGCATGGCCGCCAGCATCCCGTCGAGGCGACCACGCCCGGTGGTGAGATGCAGCGGGCCGGTGACCGTGCCGAGGCGGGTATGGCCGAGATCGAGCAGATATTCCGTCGCCTGCCTGCTGGCCGATATGTTGTCGATCGTCACCGTGTCCGACCTGTCACCGGCGACGGTACGGCCAAACAGCACGGTCGGGATCGGTTTGCCGTCGGGATCGCTCTGCAGATGCTCCGTCGAGTCGCCGACCGGAACCAGGATCACCCCGTCGCAGGAGAGTGTTCGCACGCGGGCGAGGATGCGACGCTCGACCTCCGGCTTCTCGTCGCTGTTGAAGATCAGCAGCGAATAGCCCCAGGCGGCGACCGCCGCTTCCGCGGCCCATACGACACGCGAGAAGAAGGGGTTGGCGAGATCGGCGACGACCAGAGCGATCAACTGGCTGCGCCCGCGCTTCAGGTTCCGCGCGGCGAGCGAGGGCGCATAGCTGAGGTCACGGACGGCGGCCAGGACGCGGGCCCGCAATTCCGGGCTCACATAGGCGGAATCGTTGATCACCGCCGACACCGTTGCCGTCGATACCTCTGCCTTGCGAGCGACGTCCTTGATGGTGGCCATAGCGAACCCAGCTAATCGATTAGGTGAGTTTTGGTCATCAGAACGACCTTTGTCTAGGCTAAATCAACGAAAATTTGCTTGATTGCTGTTGCTATCCGCATAATCTAGCGAAACGGTTCGGCGAGGTAGGCGCCGCAACGTCAAGGGAGGAGATCATGAAGTGGATAGTCATTGGGGCTGCGTTGGCGGCCGCGGCCGCAGCGGTTCCCGCTAGGGCGGACACGCCGCTGGTCGGCATCGTCTCGATCTCGGCGACGGAGGCGAACAACGCCCGCTATATCGTCGGCGCCAAGGCCGCCGCCAAGGAGATCGGCTGGGATGTTTCGGTCATCGATGCGGCGGGCAGCGCCGACCAGGCCAATGCCGCGATCCAGAATTTCGCGCAGCGCGGCTCGGCGGCCATCGTCGACATGGTGTTTCCCTATTCCTCGATCGGGGCCGGGCTGCAGGCGGCCAAGTCGGCCAATATCCCGGTCGTGACCTGGGGCGGCGGGCTGGGAAGCTCGGTTGCCGCCACCAATGGCTCGGGCGGGCCGATGGTGGTGCCGGTCAATGAGCTGATGCTGAAGACGATGGGCCGCAAGGGCTCCATCCTGGCGCTGACCTATCACACAGGCGAGGTCTGCCGGAACCGCGAGGTCGAGCTGGACAAGGCGGTTGCGGCCAATCCCGACATCAAGGTCACGAAGAACGAGGTGCGCATCCCCGGCTATTTCGAGGATGGCGCGCAATATGCCAACGCCTGGCTGGCCTCGCATCCGGCAGGCCAGGAGAATCTCGCCATCTGGGGCTGCTGGGACGATCCGGCGATCGGCGCCATCGGCTCGCTCAGGGCGCAGAGCCGCGACGACGTCAAGGTTTACGGCGTCAACGGCAACGCGCAGGCGCTGGAGAACATCAAGAACGGCTTCATGACCGCGACCGCCTGGCAGGATAGCTATACGGAAGGCTACAATATGATCAAACTGCTGCCGGAAATCCGCAAGGCCGGCGCGGACTGGACGCCGAAGGCGGTGGAGGTGCCCGCGGTGCTCGTCACCAAGGACACTATCGACGACTTCATCGCCAAGCATCCCGACGCCATGAAATAGGAACCTCAACGCTTCACCCATGAACCCAGTCCCGACAGCGATGGCGGCGCCGCCGGCGGTGCCGTTCGTGGCGGCGAATGCGATCAGCAAATCCTACGGAGGAGCGCAGGCGCTGCGCGACGCGTCGCTCTCCGTGCTGCCCGGCGAAGTGCATGGGCTGGTCGGCGCCAACGGTGCCGGCAAGTCGACATTGATCCGCATCCTGCCCGGCGTGACCCAGCCGGACACGGGCGAGATCGCCATCGAGGGCAGGCCGGTGGCGATCGTGTCGCCGCACGCGGCGAGCGGGCTTGGCATGAGCTTCATCCATCAGGAGCTCGCCTTCGTGCCCGACATGACGGTGCTCGAGAACATCATGCTCGGCCTGCCCAAGAAGACGACGAGGCTTGGCCTGGTCGACTGGAGCGCGATCCAGCGCGACGTCGCGCCGATCATCGAGCGCGTCGGCATAACAGCACCGCTCGATGCCGCGGCCAAGAGCCTGTCGACGGCTGAGAACTGGCTGATCAGCATCGCCCGGGCGCTGGTGTGGAAGGCGCGCCTCATCGTCATGGACGAGCCGACCGCTTCGCTGTCGGCGGGCGAATGCCGCAAGCTCTTTTCCATCATCCGGGGGCTTTCGACGTCGGGCGTGGCGGTACTCTACGTATCGCACCGGCTGGATGAGATCCTCGATCTGTGCAGCCGCGTCACCGTCTTGCGCGACGGCCGATCGGTGGCGGTCCTCGGCGGCCCCGACCTGACCCGGCGCGGGCTGGTCCAGGCAATCGTCGGCGGGGCGGTCGAGCACCTGCCCAAGTCCCGCGGCGCGGCGCGGGGCGAGGTCGTGCTGTCGGTGCGGGGCCTGTGCCGCCTGCCGCGGGTGACGGAGGCGAGCTTCGACCTCCACCGCGGCGAGGTGCTTGGGCTCGGCGGCCTTGTCGGCGCCGGGCGCAGCGAGCTTGCGCGGCTGCTCTATGGCGCCGACCGGCCTGACGCCGGCAGCATGACGATAGAGGGAAGGCCTTTCGCTCCGCGCACACCGGCTGGCGCGGTGCGCGCCGGGCTGGGCCTTGTTCCCGAAGAGCGCCGCACGGAGGGGCTGCTGCTCGGCAAATCCGTCGCCTTCAACCTCAGCCTCGGCAATCTCACGCCTCTCCTCGCCAGTCCGGTCCTGCCCTTCATCAGCCTGCGCAAGCGGGCGCGGCTGGCGCAGGCTACGATTCGCGACCTCTCAATCAAGGCCAGCTCGCCGGAACAGCCGGTCGGGCGGCTTTCCGGCGGCAACCAGCAGAAGGTCGTCATCGGCCGCTGGCTGCGCTCGAAGCCGAAGGTCCTCATCCTCGACGAGCCGACGCGCGGGGTCGATATCGGCGCTCGCGGGGAAATCCATCGGCTCATCCGCGAGCTCGCCGGACACGGCATGGCCGTGCTCGTCATCTCGTCCGAACCGGACGAGCTCCCCGATCTGTGCGACCGGGTCCTGGTGATGGCGGAAGGACGGATCGTGCGCGAGCTCGCCGGCACCGACCTCACCCGCAGCGCCATCATCGAGGCAAGCTATGCCTTAACCGAGGAAAGGGTTTCCGCATGAGTGACGCCGGTTACACGCGACGCCTCTCGCCCGGCACCAGGGCCGCGCTCGGTGTTTTCGCGCGCTATGGCACGATCATCGGCCTGCTCGTGATGATCCTGGTCTTCTCGTTCCTGTCGCCGCACGCCTTTCCGACCTACAATAATTTCATCAACGTGCTGAGCCAGGCATCCCTCGCCATGATCATCGCCGGCGGGCTGACCATGGCCGTGATCGTCGGCGAGCTCGACCTCTCGGTCGGCTATGCCGCCAGCCTGCACGGCGTGCTCGTCACGGGGCTGATCGTGGCAAACCATCTGCCGATCCCGGTGGCGGTTCTGATCGAGCTCGCGCTGGGGGCCGTCATCGGCGTCGTCAACGGCGTGATCGTCACCAAGCTCAAGGTCAATTCGGTGATCGCCACGCTTGGCGTCGGCACCGTGCTGGTCGGCCTCTCCTTTGCCTATTCGGCCGGCGTGCCGATCGTCTCCGGCGTGCCGGAATCCTTCCTGCAGCTGGCGCTGGGACGCTGGCTGTTCGGCATCCCCAACCCGATCATCTTCATGGCGCTGGTGTTCGGCGGCCTGTGGTTGCTGGTCGAGCGCACGGCGGTCGGCCAGGAGATCCAGGCGGTCGGCGGCAACCCCGCCGCTGCCAGGCTCGCCGGCATCAATGTCGACCGCATCAAGATCCTCGGCTTCGTGCTTTCCGGCATGTGCGCGGCTCTCACCGGCACCTTGCTTGCCGCCCGGCTCGGCAGCGGCACGACCAATGCCGCCGATTCCTATCTGCTGACCGCCTTCGCAGCCGTCTTCCTCGGATCGGCCACGCTGCGCGACGGCGAATTCCACATATTGGGCACGCTCATCGGCACGCTCATCATCGTGCTCGGCTTCAACGGGCTCAACATCTTCGGCGCGCCGACCTTCTCGCAATTCGTTTTCCAGGGCGCCATCCTGATCGTCGCGGTCGGGCTCGCCAGCCTTGGCCGCTCGCTTGCCGAAAGCTGAATTGGAGGAGGATACCGATGACCGTTCCGCAATCCGCGAAATGGCAAGTCTTCGTGCTGGAATATGCGCGCTCCAAGGAGCAGCCCTGGGTCGATCTCATCAGCGGCATGTACAATGACGGCGTGGTCGACTTGCCCTTCTCCTTCGTGCTCGCGCGCAACGGCGAACGCAACGTGCTGATCGATACCGGCTTCATGCAGGACGACCACAGCTTCTCGCAGAAGTTCGGCATCCCGACATGGATTTCGCCGGTGCGGATGCTGGCGGCGCTCGACATCGCGCCCGATCAGATCAGCGACATCGTGGTCACCCATGCGCATTTCGACCATATGGGCTCGATCGCCGAATTCCCGCGGGCGCATATCCACATCCAGAAGAGCGAACTGCTTTCGTGGTAAGAGGCGATCGCGCTGCCGAAACGCTTCGCGCATCTGACCGCCATCATCGATCCCGACAATTTGCGCACCGCCCTCGAAGCCTCGATCGAGCATCGCGTGACGCTCATCGACGGCGACAAGGACAACATCCTGCCCGGCATCCATGCGCGGCTCGGCAGCGGCCACACAATCGGCCAGCAATTCGTGCTCGTCGACACCGATGCCGGTCGCCGGGTCATCTCCGGCGATTGCGTCTATTCGCGCCGCCAGTTCACCGGGCACAATCACGACGGCGTCTATGTCCCGCTCAACAATGCGGTGGGCAGCGTCTGGGAGCAGCTGAAGACCATCGACAAGATGAACGACGAGCTCGGCGGCGACCTGTCGAAGCTCGTCGTGCTGCATGATGTCGAGCGCTGGAAGGACCATCCGGTCGTCAAGGAGGTCGAGGGTTTCAAGATCGTCCGGCTCACCTGATCACGGGAGACCATCGCGAGATCATGCCGGAGCGTAGCTCAACCTGATCACATCCTCGCCGATCCGGTCATGCGCGATCAGGCGAAGCGGCGGCCGGGGTCCGGCGAAATAAGGCTTGCCGCGGCCAAGCACGACCGGGTGCAGGTAGATCCGATACTCATCGATCAAGCCCAGTTCGGTGAGGCTTCGCGCCAAGTCCGGGCCGGCGACTTCGATCTCACCGTCGTACTCGGCCTTCAGCTCGCGCATCTCGCCCTCAAGGTCATCCCCGACGAGGCTGGCGTTGGGGCCGACCGACTGCAACGAGCGCGAGACGACCCATTTCGGCTGGCGCCGCCACGCCGCCGCGTAGGCAAGCCGATCGGAATCCCATTCAGGATGCTCGTCGTCCCAGTAGCGCATGATCTCATACATGCGGCGACCGTAGATGCTGCCCGACTGCCGCTCGGCCTCCTCGATGAAGTGGCGGAAGAGCGTGGGGCTTGGCCCGAACGCCGTGTGATCGACATACCCGTCCAGCGACTGGTTCATTCCGAAGACGAGCTTGGCCATTGCCTGTTCCTCACATGGCATTCGCGCGATCCGATTGAATTGTGCAATCGGTTCAGGTTAGGCCGACCGGTTTTATTTTGCAATTGGTTTTTGGCGCGCGCATGAACGTTTCCAAACCGCAAGATCGGTCGAGAACATTTCAGCCCCTGGCGGCTAAGTGATGCGGCCACAGAGCAAGGAACGATGAAAGCGGCGTTTCAGAACTACCATGCCCGAATGCAGCGGGCGCTGGACTACATAGACCAGCACCTCGACGGCAACCTGGACCTGGAAACGGTGAGCCGCGTCGCGGCCTTCTCCAAGTTCCATTTCCACCGGCAGTTCACGGCGACCTTCGGGTTGTCCGTGCATCGCTATGTCCAACTCACCCGCATGAAGCGCGCCTCGTACCGGCTGGCCGACAGGGAGAGCGTCACGGACATAGCGATGGATATCGGTTACGAAGCGCCGGACGCCTTCGCCCGCGCCTTTCGGCAACGGTTCGGACAATCGCCCTCGTCATTCCGTAAATCTCCCAACTGGGGAGCGTGGCTTATGGCCTTCGGGCCGCTCGACAATGCCAGGAGAAAGCTCATGCAGATCATCTTTACCCAAGACGACGTGACGATCCGCGACGTGCCGCCCACGCCGGTGGCTATCATGGAGCATCGGGGGGACCGGGCGACGCTCGGCGATACCATCCAGCGCTTCATCGCCTGGCGCAAGGCCGCCGGCCTGTCGCCGGAAACAAGCCCGACCTTCAACATCTTCCGTTCCGAGAGATGTCCGGCGGTCGCGGCCGATTACAGCATGGATATTTGCGTCGGGACCGACCAGCCGATCGCGGCGGACGACAAGCAGATGAAGGCCGGCGTCATCCCCGGCGGACGCTGCGCAGTACTGCGTTACCCCGGCAACACCAACAATCTTGAGCCAGCCGGTCTCTATCTTTATCGCGACTGGCTTCCGGCCAGCGGCGAGGAAGCGCGCGACTTCCCGCTCTATTGCCAGCGACGGCTGTCCTTCGCCCCGGACAGGCCTGTGCCCGAGATCATCGTGGATCTGTTTCTGCCGTTGAAATAGCGGTTTCGGATGGCAGCCTGTATCGACTGCAAGAAACGACAGGCTGCCCTCAGCTAGCCAATCACTGCGTCGACAACCTTTGCGACCTCAGTCCTTCTGGCGCGGCGACGTGCTAAATCGGACGCTGCACGCTCAACCGCTGCAGCATAGTCTCGAACCGACTTATCATTATGGCCATCGCTGTTTGGATCGCGAAGGTACAAATCAACTTGGTCCGCGAACTCGGTAAGATTATTTCCCAATTTCTCTCTTAGATCGCTTGCCAGCGGAAACTTTGACGAGTTCTCCGCAAGCAAAAGGAATAACGTGTAGAAGTCCGACTTCTTTCTCCATCTCGTCTTCGTGATATTTGGCAGCACCATGATAATTTCCTGTAGTGTGATATAAAACGCTCTCTCCATTCGACGCCTGTCTGGAAACTCATTTTCATAGGCCTCATACCACTTGTCCAAACTCTCCTTTTTATTTTGAAGGCCATGAAGATACCCAACTGCTAGTTCGCTAACATATTCGATATCCAACATTCGCCGCACGTCGTTCGGCGTGAAAAGACCAACCTCGGACCATCCTTCCATGTCTGAAATCTTCTCAACTGATTCAATGAATTCACCCCAGTATGTAGCATGTCTAAGCTCCTGCCTATTGAGTGCCACGACATGGCGGTTCAGCCTGCTAAAGATAGCCCTAAGTTCAGCGTCGGGAAGGTCCGGCAATACCCGGACTATGAAATTGTAATTGTATACTTTTTTCTTATCATCGTCGCTAAGTTCGTCAAAGAACATGTCTGCCCAGTCGGGACTGTCTTTCGAGGAAAGAGGAAATTCCCCTCGAATATATTCGAGACATGCCCTTACGCGCTGCTGCCCGTCGACAACAATATACGCATCATTGCCGTTTTGATCCGTATACTCCTGCATATATAACTCCGGAATTGGGTATCCGTGCAATATTGTATCAATTAAATACGATTTCTGCTTCTCGGTCCATACTGGGTTTCTCTGGAAAGGTGGCTTTAACTGCAATTCTTCTGACAAATAGCGCTTGTTAAGCCACGCCACGTTGTGAGTTGTCGACGATAAAAGGTTCTTGTCCATCAGCTTGCCATCAATGTTGTGACGATCGTCTCCAGACCATTCATGTGGTAGGAGCGCAGAGCGTCGTAGTCCCTATACAGACGAATCTTTACGTCTCGTTCTTCCGTCGGTCTCTCGCCAGCCATTGCGGACGTAGCTTCCGTCCACTGACGCACGAAAGGTAAATAACGAAGCACCCGATCGGTCGCTATGCAGCCCCAATAGATGTAGTTCGATCGATGAGCCAATATCGCTTCCCGATCGCGCGCAGAGCGCACATCTGGAAGTTTGATGGATCTAAGCGCACGCCAAGACAGCGTAAAATGATAGTCAGAAACGACCGCCACATCGATATCGGATTGGGAGGAGAAGGCTCGGAATCCTTTATAGGGATTCAAGCTAAAACCAGTGCACCCACTTCCAATAATGGTTATATTTAGGGGATCAACCTCTATGAGCTTTCCAAGCTTCCGTTTCCAATTTCGGTAAAGACCCCAGTCGTTCTTAAACACAAAAGGGATACGGTCCATCAGATGCGTAGATGCGGCAGCTTCCACGCCATCTTTTAGAATTGCCGCCTTAAATTCCTGGAGACTTTTTGGCTCATTCTTCGCCGACATGCATGATTACCCCCGCCGATCCGAACTCTATGCTCCGTCCAGAGTCGAGGCAACCCTCCAGGCAAATGGGCGACCGTGCCGTTTTTTCGGACACACCCTCAACCCTGGATGACCGTGGTCACTCGCAGTATACGGAAGCTATGAGGAGTGGAAATATGAGCACATCTGAGACAGTCGACATTGCATTGGGTCCGTGTCCGTGCAGCCAAGGCAAGCTGTTCAAATACGTCACGTCACAGGACAACCCTTGGAGTTCCGTGCAAATCTCTTATGGCACAGATTGTCAGCGCTGCTCCAACGAGTGGAGCTTTAGCAGCTACGGCACGATGACGAACAACGCGTCGGAGCAATCGTACAAAGAGGCCTATGAGGCTGAGCTTGAAATTTCTACGCGCTTGCTTGCCATCGTTGATGATCTCGTGGACGCTCATTTTGCAGACTATGCTACCAAGCCCGCTACTGTAGAATTGCGAGAAATGCACCGGCTGGGCATTGCCAAGCTAAACATTGAGCATCTACGGAAGGCCCGACGCGCTGGGCGCAAGCCATCTGAGACCGTAAGCGCGCTGAACAACCTCGATTGGCTCTACACCGTTGCAAGGAGGGCAGGACGAGAACCTGAATTTATTGGCCTGAGAAAAGCCTATGAGGACGCGAGGGCGGAGACGAAACGCAGAAGTGAAAAGATCGTCAGACGCTCTATTGCCTAGCCTCACAATCAAATGCGATTTGCAGAATGATTGGCGCGCCCGAAGAGATTCGAACTCCTGACCCCCAGATTCGTAGTCTGGTGCTCTATCCAGCTGAGCTACGGGCGCGCAACAGGCCGTGTGTGACACAAGCCCCGCGATCCGGTCGAGACGGCCGGCCGCGATGTGGAGTGTTCCCTAACGACTGAATTTGAGAATTGCAAGCCGATCCGGCAAAAGTTTTGTCGCAGGCGGTTCCCCGATGTGGAGGTGTGCCGAGATTCAGGTCAGGCAGAGACGAAAATGGTGGATTCCGAGAACCGGAGCGGAACGTACTTAAAGTACGTGAGCACCGGAAGCACAGGAAGGCGCCATTTGCAGGCCGGCATCACCTGAATATCGGTACACCTCAAGCCGGGCGGCGCAGGCCGCTGCGCGCTTGATCGAGCCGCACCGGCTGGTCGGGGATGGTGACGGCGAAGACGGTGCGGCCACCGATCGATTCGACAAGTTCGACCGAGCCGCCATGGGCGCGGATCAGTTCATGCGCGATCGCCAGGCCGAGACCGGTGCCGCCGCTGCGCGCCGAGCCCCGGAAGGCGGCGAACAGATTCTCGCGCGCCTTGGGCGGGAGGCCGGGGCCGGTGTCGGTGACGGTGATGCGGCTGACGCTGCCGTGGCGCTCGGCGGCGACCGCCAGCCGGCGCACAACCGTCCTCTCCGTATCGGCTGCCATCGCCTGAATGGAATTACGGCACAGATTCGTGAGCACGCGGAAGAGATGGTCGGAATCGGCATCGACCTCGAAGGCATGCTCGACGCCATTGATGAACTCGATGCCTTCCTCGATGTCGAGCAGGCCGTGCACGTCGTCGACCAGCTGGCGCAGCCGCAGGCGCCGGCGTGAGGGCGCCGGCTCCTGGGTGCGCCCATAGTGAAGCACGCCTTCGGAATAGGAGACGGCGCGGTCGAGCGCGCGCAAGAGCTTCGGCGCGAAGGACTGCACGGTCGGATCCTTTACCTGGCGCAGGCGGTCCGACATCAGCTGCGCGGAAGCCAGGATGTTGCGCATGTCGTGGTTGATCTTCGACACGGCAAGGCCGAGGTCGGCGAGGTGCTTCTGCTCCGACAGCATCTTCTGCAGCCGGCCCTGCATCTGCGCCAGCTCGCGCTCGGCCACGCCGATCTCGTCGGCGCGCTCGGTCGGGCAGATTATGCGCCCGGGATCGTCGGGCGCCTCGGAGAAGGACAGGATCGAGCGCGTCATGGTGCGGATCGGCCCGATCATGATCAGGTCGATCGCCGCATAGACCAGCATTGCGGTGAAGAGCGAGATGAGCAGCGAGACGACGGCGACATTGCGCGAGTATCTGAGCATAGCGTCGCGCAGGCGGTAATCCGGCATGATCAGCTCGAATTCCTTGTCGCTGTCGCCGACCGGGCCGAAGACGCGCAGCATGCGCTTGCCGCCGAAGAACAAAGTGTCGAGCGCGCCGGTCATGCCGTTGACCAGGCCGACATTGGCGATGTCGATATGCTCGTCGACCTGCGGCGGCATGTCGGAAACGACGAGCAGCCGCGAGACGCCGCCGTCGCGAACGGCGATCGCCTTGGCCCCGATCGCCATCAGCACATCGTTCTGAGCGTTGTGCGACAGCGCGTTGGGCTCGCCCTGCAACAAAACGATCGACACGGCGGCGGCGGTGCTCAACCGCTCCTTGAGCCAGTTCACCCGGTAGCTGGCGATCCAGGGCAGGAAGATCAGGATTTCGGCCAAGAGCACGAAGGCGATGGTGAGCAGAAGAAGCTTTGTCGACAGGCCGCGCGACAGCGGCACCCGGCGCGTCGGGTTTGCCGCCGGGGTTGCCTTATCGTTCGTGGACTGAGTTTCACTCGTCATTGACGCGCATTCACAAAGGCTTGATCGGCAAGATATGCGATTTGCGGCTTTTTTGCCAATTTCAACCTTGGTCCAGCGAAAATATGCCCGGGGACGACGGCGGATTGACTTCCAAAAACCTTCTTTCTATAAGCCCGCTCACGCTCGGGCCATTCGTCCCGGCGCGGTTTCGATCGCGCCTAAGCCGGCCCGGCAAAGCTCCTGTTACAGAGTGACAGAATCAAGAAGGGCCGCACCCCGCGGTATTAAAACAAATGAAGCGTACATACCAACCGTCCAAGCTCGTCCGGAAGCGCCGGCATGGTTTCCGTGCCCGCATGGCCACCAAGGGTGGTCGTGGCGTCGTTGCTGCCCGCCGTAATCGCGGTCGCAAGCGGCTCAGCGCCTGAACGAAAGACGAGATCGTTGCCCGCAACCGGCAAGCCAAAGGGGAAAACTCCCGGGCGGCTTCTGAAACGCGCGGACTTCCTGGCTGTGCGCGGCGGCGAGAAACGCCGCGGACGGCTTTTTCTCGTTGAAGTTCTCGACCGCGGCGACGACCTTGCGCCGCGTGTCGGCTACACCGTCACCAAGAAGGTCGGCAACGCCGTGGTGCGCAACCGCGTCCGGCGGCGGCTGAGGGAAGCCGTGCGCGTTCACGCCGCCGATGACATGGCGCCCGGCAATGACTATGTCATCGTCGGGCGTGAAGACGTGCTCGCCACTCCGTTCGGCCAGTTGAAGGCCGAGCTTTCCCGCCGGCTACGCGGCGCACGATAGGCCAAAGGCTTTCGATGGAAAACAACCGCAATTTCTTCATCACCATCGCGTTGTCGGTGCTGATCCTGACGCTCTGGCAGGTGTTCTACATGAACCCGAAGATGGAGCAGCAGCGCGAGCAAGCCCGCATCGAGCAGCAGCGCGTCGAGGCGCAGAAGAAGGAAGCGGGCGGCGGCGCCAATTCCGGCGCGACCGGAACGCCGGCCCCGGCGGCCGGCAGCGTTCCCGGCGCACCCGGCGGTGAAGCGGTGACCGCCGCCAGCCGCGACCAGGCCATTGCCGCGACCAAGCGCGTCAAGATCGACACGCCCAGCCTTGAGGGCTCGATCAACCTGACGGGCGCGCGCCTCGATGACCTGAAGCTCAAGCACTATACCGAGACGGTCGACAAGAACTCGCCCGAGATCGAGCTGCTCAACCCATCGTCGCTGCCCAACGGCTATTTCGCCGAGATCGGCTTCGTCGGCAACGATGCGACTGGCGCTGTCCCGGGCGCGGATACGGTGTGGAGCGTCGAAGGCAATCCGACGCTGACGCCCTCGACGCCGGTGACGCTGACCTTCACCAACGACAAGGGCCTGACGTTCAAGCGCACCATCTCGATCGACAACGAATATATGTTCACCGTTTCCGACGCGGTGCAGAATTCGGGAACGGCCGCCGTCTCGCTCTACAATTACGGGCGCGTCACCCGCTTCGACAAACCGGCCGTGGCCAGCACTTATGTGCTGCATGAAGGCCTGATCGGCGTGACCGGCAGTGAAGGGCTGACGGAGTACAAATACGCGGCCATCGAGAAGGACAAGGAAGTCAAGCCCGGCAAATCCACCGATGGCTGGCTCGGCATCACCGACAAATACTGGGCCGTGACGCTTATCCCTACGGAGAAGCAGCCCTTCCAGCCGAAATTCTCCTATTTCGAATTCAAGGACGGGCCGCACAGCCACAGCTATCAGTCCGACTTCCTGTCCGACGCGATCAGCGTCGCGCCTGGACAGTCGACGACGATCGAGTCTGAAATCTTCGCCGGCGCGAAGGAAGTCTCGACCATCAACGCCTATGAAAAGGACCGGCACATCCGCCAGTTCGACCTGCTGATCGACTGGGGCTGGTTCTATTTCATCACCAAGCCGATGTTCTGGCTCATCGACACGCTCTACAAATTCTTCGGCAATTTCGGCCTGGCGATCCTCGCCACCACCGTTATCGTCAAGGCGATCTTCTTCCCCCTGGCCAACAAGTCATACGCCTCGATGGCGAACATGAAGAAGGTGCAGCCGAAGATGGTCGAGATCCGCGAGAAATACGCGGACGACAAGATGAAGCAGCAGCAGGCGATGATGGAGCTGTACAAGACAGAGAAGATCAATCCGCTGGCCGGCTGCTGGCCGGTGGCGCTGCAGATCCCGGTCTTCTTCTCGCTCTACAAGGTGCTCTACATCACCATCGAGATGCGGCACGCGCCGTTCTTCGGCTGGATCCACGATCTTGCGGCGCCCGATCCGACGTCGATCTTCAACCTGTTTGGCCTGCTGCCCTTCGCTGCGCCCGCCTTCCTGCCGCATATGGGCGCCTGGGCGGTGGTGATGGGCATCACCATGTTCCTGCAGATGCGCATGAACCCGGCACCCCCGGACCCCACGCAGGCCGCGATCTTCACCTGGATGCCGGTGATCTTCACCTTCATGATGGGCTCGTTCCCGGCCGGCCTCGTCATCTACTGGGCCTGGAACAACACGCTGTCGATCCTGCAGCAGGGCGTGATCATGAAGCGCCAGGGCGCCAAGATCGAATTGTGGGACAATCTGGCGGCGATGTTCCGCAAGAAACCATCGCCGGCGGAATAGCCGGACCCCGCGCTTTCCAGTCAGAACCCCGGCCTCGGCCGGGGTTTTTTGTTGCCCGCCCGATAATGCCGAGGCGAAACAACTTCGGCAAATTGCAGGAGGCTGGTGAAACTCCGCCCGCCACCGCTTCGTATGATTCCATTCCTCCCCAAAAGGACCGGGCGGCTTCCGGCGCAGCGACGCCCGTGTTTGGGAGGTCGTCCGGGCAGGCCGGGGTCCCGCGGGCGGCGGGATCCCGGTCCTTTTATTCGATGGCTGCGCTGTGATCGACCCTGGCCGGCGTGGACGGCTTGCGCAGCAGAAGCACCAGCGGGATGGCGGCGAGCGACAGAATCATCATCAGCTTGAAGTCGTCGATATAGGAGATGATCGTGGCCTGCAGCGTGACCAGACCGTCGAGCGCGGCGCGGCCGGCGGCGGTGTAAGGGCTCAGCGCCTGCGAGACCGCCGGATCGCCGAAGGCCGGATTGTAGGGCGTCACATAGGTGGCGATATCGGCGTGGTTGATCTGCTGGTTCTGCGTCAAAAGCGCCGAGACCACCGAGATGCCGACGCTGGAGCCGATGTTGCGCGACAGATTGTAGAGGCCGGTGCCTTCCGCCCGCCGCTCCGGCGCCAGCGTGGCGAAGGTGATGGTGGTGAGCGGCACGAACAGGAAGCCGAGACCCGCACCCTGGATGAAGCCGGTGCTGATGATCGTCCATTGCGAGACGTCAGGCGTCCAGCCGGTCATGTCGTACATCGCCCAGGCGGTGATGGCGAGGCCGATGAACAGCAGCCAGCGTGTGTCCACCTTGCCGACCAGGCGGCCGACCAGGAACATGCAGGCCATGGTGCCGAGGCCGCGCGGACCCATGACGATGCCGGCGGTCACCACCGGATAGCCCATCAGCGTCTGCAGGTAGGGCGTCATCAGCGCCAGCGAGGCGAGATAGGTGATACCGATGATGAAGATGAAGATCATACCGACGGCGAAGTTGCGGTCGAGGAACAGCCGCGGGTTCACGAAGGTGTCGCGCGCGGTGAAGGTGTGGACGATGAAGATGTAGAAGGCCGACGCGCAGACCAGCGCCTCGACGATGATCTCGGCCGAGGAGAACCAGTTGAGCTGCTCGCCGCGGTCGAGGAACATCTGCAGCGAGGCGATGGCGATCGAGAGCATGCCGAAGCCCAGCCAGTCGAGCCTTGCCTTCAAGTCGAGCTTCGTTTCCTGGACGAACATCGAGACGCCGATAAACGCCAGCGCGCCGATCGGCACGTTGATGTAGAAGACCCAACGCCAGGAGACATTCTCGGTAAGCCAGCCGCCGATGACCGGCCCCAGCACAGGGCCGACCATGACCGAGACGCCGAACAGCGCCATGGCCGAGCCGCGCTCCTCGACGCTGTAGATGTCGAGCAGGATCGACTGCGACAGCGGCACGAGAGCTGCGCCGAACAGGCCCTGCAGCAGGCGGAAGCCGACGATCTGCGGCAGCGACTGGGCAAAGCCGCACAGCACCGAAGCGACGACGAAGCCGGTGATCGCCACCAGAAGGATGCGCTTGCGGCCGAAGCGATTGGCGAGATAGCCGGACGGCGGCGTCATCACGGCGGCGGCGACGATATAGGAGGTCAGCACCCAGTTGATCTGGTCGGCGCTCGCCGAGACGCTGCCCTGGATATAGGGCAGCGCGACGTTGGCGATGGTGGTGTCCAGCGCCTGCATGATGACCGCCAGGATGACGCAGGCGGTGATGGCGCCGCGATTGGCGACCAGGGGCGCGCCTGTCGCGGAAGCCGTTGTCATGACTTTGACCCGGATTGGTTGAAGAGGTTGGCGATGAAATCGGGCAGGCCGCGGGCGTGACCGGTGTCGATGCTGACGACCGCGCTCATGCCGCCGCGCAGCGGCGGCTTGCCATCCGGATCGTCGATCGTCACCCGCATCGGGATGCGCTGCACGACCTTGACCCAATTGCCCGAGGTGTTCTGCGCAGGCAATAGCGAGAAGCTGGACGACGATGCAGGGCTGATCGAGCCGACGGTGCCGTGCCAGACCTCGCCCGGATAGCCGTCGATGCTGATCGTCGCCTTCTGTCCCGGCCGGACATAGGTGAGCTCGGTTTCCTTCGGCTCGGCCGCGATCCAGATGTCGGTCGATGATACCAGGCTGAAGGCCGGCTGCGAGGCCGGCAGATACTTGCCGACCTGCAGCGCGTCGACATTGGTGACGATGCCGTCGAACGGCGCCTTGACGACGGAATCGTTGAGGTTGCGCTGCGCGTCGTCCACCGCCGACTGGGCCTGCAGGTAGAACGGGTTCTGCTCGACCGGCTGGCTGGCGTCGCCGCCGAGCTGGGCAAGCATTGCCTGCGCCTGCGCCTTGGCGACGGTCACCTTCTGGCGGGCCGCGATCAGATCGTGCTGGGCGCTGTCGAAGGTCGCCTTGGAAGCGGTCGAGGTCTTGAGCAGGTCCTGCTGACGCTGGAAGGCCGACTCGTAATAGGGAATGTCAGCTTCAGCCTGGTCGATCGAGGCCAGCGACTGCTGGTAGCTCGCCTGCAGCGTCAGCACCTGGTTGCGCACGGTGCCGAGCTGCGCCTTGGCGCCGGCGAGCGCGGTCTCGAACGAGGCGGGCCGCAGCCGGAAGAGCACATCGCCCTTCTTCACCGCCTGGTTGTCGTGCACATCGATCTCGTCGACGGTGCCGGAGACGTCGGTCGAGACGCCGAGCGACTGCGCCTGGATATAGGCATTGTCGGTGGTCATAATCTGGCCGCCGACGACATAGTAGTAGCCGCCGGCCACCAGAGCGACGGGCAGCAGCGCGAACATGATCGGCCGCGTCAGGCTGCGGCGCGGCTTGACGGGAGCGGGCGGAGCTACAGTGACGGAAGCCGGCTTCGGCTGCGCCGAGGGAGCCTCCAGCGTCGCCGGCTCCGGCGCCACGGGCGCTTCCAACTCATCGTCGTCGACGACAGGCGGATTGTTGCCGCGCCTCTGCTCGCGCTGGCTGTCCAGTCGAATGACCTGGTCGCTTGCTCTTTCGCCAGCATTTTCTCCGTCGGCGGGCTTTCTGGGTGAGGTTCCTTCAGACATGGACTTTCTCCCGGTCGACGGCCGGCTGGGTGCAGGCCTCGAGCAGATTGGATTTGATCAGGCAAAGGGTTTGCAGCAGTTGCTGCTGCGCGTCCGCGGACAGGCCGGCGAAGGCTTCGTCGCGCGTTTTCCGGCCGTTGCTGCGCATCACTTCAATCAGCGGATGCGCCTGCGGGGTCAGATAGAGGAGCCACGCCCGGCGGTCGGCCGGATCGGGCCGGCGCTCGATGAAGCCGCGCGCTTCCATCTTGTCGAGCAACCTTGCGAGCGTGATCGGCATGATCTCGATGAGGTCGGCCAGCTTGTTCTGGTGGATGCCCTCATGCACCGAAAGATAGGCCAGCACCTGCCATTGCGCGCGGGTCAGCCCAAAGGCGCGCGAGCGCTGCTCGAACCGCTTCCTGAGCAGGCGCGCGACGTCGTGCAGCACGAAGCTAATATTGGGCGAGGAGGGCATGGGAGAACTTCGGAGGCCGTGGACAAACTTTCGTGAGCATGCTTATTATCATCATGCACATAATCCCGCTGGACGCGGAGCGCAAGACCGACTAAGGCGCTTGGCAAAAATATCGCATAGGCCAGGACCCGGCCCGATCGGCTTGGGGTCACGGCAAGGACAAGACGATGAACCGGCTCAAGATCACCATGCTGGCGCTGCTCATGGGATACGCTTTTCCCGCCGCGGCGAAGGACGCGGTGAGCTGCGGCGGGGCGGCGATGCTGGGCGGCGCGCAGCTCAACTGCAGCCACGTGCAACCCAAGGCGCCGCCGCAATTCTGCACCTTCAGCTGGGCGCTGCACACGATGGCCGGCGAGCAGAAGATCGTCGAAGGCAGCTTCTCGCTGCCGCCCGGCGCGTCGAACGTCCAGGTCTATCAGGGCAGTGGATTCGACAGCGCCCTCTCCAACCCGATCGTGATCTGCCGCGGCAGCCACTGAACGGTTGGTGCCGCGGCCGGATCACGTTAGTTTGATCGGACGTCGACCGCGCCGGAACGCACTGTCTCTCTGTTTTTACCGCTCACACTTTTCCTGGAATTGCTCTAGCCACGGAGGGACCGCGATGACCGGACCCAATCCCAACATCAAGCATCCGATCGCGACGCATCCGCGCGTCGGCTTCCTGAAGGGGCTGGTGACGTCGCCCAACATCGAGATCGGCGACTTCACCTACTATGACGATCCCGACGGTCCCGACAAATTCGCCGAGAAATGCGTGCTGCACCACTACAACTTCATCGGCGACCGGCTGGTGATCGGCAAGTTCTGCGCCATCGCGGAAGGCGCGCGCTTCATCATGAACGGCGCCAATCACGCCATGTCCGGCTTCTCGACCTATCCGTTCAACATCTTCGGCCATGGCTGGGAGGAAGGTTTTGACCCTGAGACCTGGTCGAAGGAGATCCGCGGCGACACCATCATCGAAAACGACGTGTGGATCGGCATGGATGCGGTGACCATGCCGGGCGTCAGGATCGGCAATGGCGCCATCGTTGCGGCAAAATCGGTTGTCACGCACGACGTGCCGCCTTATGCGATCGTCGCCGGCAATCCGGCAAGGATAGTGAAGATGCGCTTCGACGAATTCACGGTGCGGCGGCTTTTGAAGGCGGCCTGGTGGGACTGGCCGGTCGACAAGATCAGCCGCAACCTCGACGCCATTCGCGGCGCCGACATTTCCAGGCTGGAGGCAGCGGTTTGAACGCGCCCGACATGAAAAGCGACAAGATGGCGGTCGATCCGGAGCTGTTCACCCGCGGCTGGATCTTCATCCGCGGCGTGCCGTCGATGAAGTTCCTGCCGCCGGAAGGCCCGCCGGAGATCGCCTTCGCCGGCCGCTCCAATGTCGGCAAATCATCGCTGATCAACGCGCTGGTTGGCCACAAGGGGCTGGCGCGGACCTCCAACACACCGGGGCGCACGCAGGAGCTCAACTATTTCGTGCCGGACGGATTCTCCGGCGAAGGCGCCGACCTGCCGCCGATGGCGCTGGTCGACATGCCGGGCTACGGCTACGCCAGCGCGCCGAAGGACAAGGTCGATGAGTGGACGAAGCTGATCTATGAATATCTGCAGGGCCGCGTGACGCTGAAGCGCGTCTATGTGCTGATCGACGCCCGCCACGGCATCAAGGCCAAGGACGAGGAAGTGCTGACCCTGCTCGACAAGGCGGCGGTGTCCTACCAGGTGGTGCTGACCAAGACCGACAAGATCAAGGCCGCCGGCGTGCCGAGGCTGATCGAGGAGACGCTAGCCAAGATCAAGAAGCGGCCGGCGGCTTTCCCCGTGGTCCTGGCGACATCATCGGAAAAAGCCTCGGGTCTAGACGAGCTGCGCGCCGCGATTGTGCTGGTGGCGAACGGCGGCTGACAGCAGGAGCGACGTTGACCACGCCTCGGCAAACCGTCAAAATTGCACGACCTGCAAGAGCGTTTCTCCGTTTCACGGAAACGGCGAACCGCTCTATCTCTTTGTTTTTGAAGCAATTCCGGACGGAAAACCGCTCACACTTTTCCTGGAATTGCCCTAGGTTACGCCATGCGCATTGTTTTCCGTTGCGACCCCGCACTTGCCGAGACGCTGCCGCAACCCGTGCCGGCACGCACGGTCCTGCCTGACTGGCTGCGCAAAATGCCGGCAAAAGCCTATTCTGAGATCCACGGCCGCGATATCCGAACGGTAAAACAGTGTCCGCCCTTCGTCGATGCCATGACACATGGCTTCATGATCCTGCTGCCGTGCGACATTACGGTGGAGAACGGCGCCTTCGAGTGGCATTGGGACATCGCGGAGCCTTCAACGAAGGGCCACCCACGGTCTCCACTCAGCTTCCACGTCGCTGAACAACTCGCCGGAGCGCCATTCGCCAACGGGCTGGCGGCGATAAAATTCAACAGCTTCTGGACAATCGAGCTGGAGGAAGGCTGGTCCCTGTTCGCCACCCACCCGGTCAACCGCGACGAACTTCCTTTCCGCCTGGTGACGGGTGTTGTCGATTCTGATCATTTCCAGGACGCCGGCATCAATTTCCCGGCCATCTGGACGGACCGGGATTTCCGCGGCGTTCTGCCGAAGGGCACGCCGGTTGCGCAATGTTTTCCCGTACCGCGCGCGGCACCCGAACTCGTCTTCGAAAGCTTCGATGCCGCCCGCGAGATCGCCTATGCGAGAACCGTCGCCGATGTCCTAGCTAGACCCGGCGTCTACCGGAAGCAGTTTCGCGACAAGCGTGTCCGCTAGGTGCGTTCCACCGTTTCACGGAAGCGGTGAAGTGCTCTATCTCTTTGTTTTTACTTAGTTCCGGCCGGACGGCTACGGCGAAGACGCCGAGCCTAACCGCTCACACTTTTCCTGGCTCGCCGAGCAGTCCCCTCTGCGCTTCACGATCGAGCCAAAGCCGTCCATGCGGCGCCGACGTCAGCGCCATCGCAATGGTGCCGAATGTTGCGGGGCGCTTCTGGTAGGCCGTTCGATAGGCCTGGATCGCGGCGTCCATGTCGCCTGTTTCCTGAAGCGCGATCCCTAGATTGATCGCGGCCTCGGCATCGTCCGGGCGCTTTTCCAGCGCCTTGCGATAAGCGGCGGCGGCGGCCGCGTGGTCATGCAGATCCTGCCTGACAAGGCCGAGATCGAACCATGCCGAGGCGGGCGCGTCGCCCTTGACGGCGCGCTCCAGCAAGGGCGCTGCTTCGGCTGGCATGCCGTCCTCGAACAGAATGCGGCCCAGGCGCGCGGCAGCTTCGGCAGATGAAGGATCGGCACGTGTCACTGCCCGCCACGCCTGATATGCTTGGCTTCGGTCGCCTGCCTGATCGAGCGTGCGCGCCCGCTCGATGAGCACGGTAATGCCGGGGGCCAATTCCGCCGCGCGCCCGAAATGGTGAAGTGCCGGCTCAAAATCCTTCGCCGCCCGCGCTATTCGCCCAGCGAGCAGATGAGCGGATGCGTTGTCGGCCCTGATCGACAGACTTGCACGAATGTGGGCGCGGGCTTTCGCCACCTCTCCCTTTGCAAACAGGACGGCCGCCAAAAGATGGTTGAGCGCCGGTTCGTCCGGCGTCTGGCGAAGGCCCTCTTCGCAAAGCAGGCGCGCTTGGTCGTGGCGGCCGGCGTTGAAGTCCGCCACGATGCGCCGCATCTGGTCCTGGAGCTTCGTATCGCCCATCCCCGACCTGCCTGTCACGCCGAGCCCATCTCCCTTGGCGCCCAATGATCCGTCAAAAACCACCTTAAATGTTTGAACCTCGGGACCGTCAGGTCAAGCTGGTGTTCGGCAAAACAGCCGCTCACCGTCGTCCGGAGATTCAAATCGGGGGGCGGAATCTGGTGGGCGCCGGCCGCGAGAGTGATGGCGAACGGCGGCTGACGCCGTCCGCCTGAGGCCGATCAGCCAGGATCAATCCGTCTCTTCGCGTTCCGGCTCGCGATCGCGCCGGCCGGTGAGGATCTCGCGCTTGCCGACATGGTTGGGGGCGCCGACCAGGCCTTCCTTTTCCATGCGCTCGACCAGCGAGGCTGCGCGATTGTAGCCGACGCCGAGGCGGCGCTGGATGTAGGAGGTCGAGCATTTCTTGTCGCGCTTGACCACCTTGACCGCTTCCTCAAACAGCGCGTCGCCATCCTCCTCGGCGATCGAGCCCTTGTCGAAGACCGGGCCGGTATCGGCCGCCTCTTCAGCCTCCTCCTCGTCGGCGGTGACGGTGTCGAGATATTCGGGACGTCCCTGCGCCTTCAGATGCGCCACGACATGCTCGACCTCGAGATCGGAAACGAAGGGGCCGTGCACGCGCGAGATGCGTCCGCCGCCGGCCATATGCAGCATGTCGCCCTGGCCGAGCAGCTGCTCGGCGCCCTGCTCGCCCAGGATCGTGCGGCTGTCGATCTTGGACGTCACCTGGAAGGATATGCGGGTGGGGAAATTGGCCTTGATCGTACCGGTGATGACGTCGACCGACGGGCGTTGGGTCGCCATGATCAGATGGATGCCGGCAGCGCGCGCCATCTGCGCCAGGCGCTGGATGGCGCCTTCGATCTCCTTGCCGGCCACCATCATCAGGTCGGCCATCTCGTCGACGATGATGACGATATAGGGCATCGGCGTGAGGTCGATCACGCGTTCCTCGAACAGCGGCTCGCCGGTGCCCTTCTCGAAGCCCGCCTGCACCTGCATGGTCACGACCTCGCCCTTGTCGCGGGCGCTTGCGGCGCGCTGGTTGTAACCATCGATGTTGCGCACGCCGAGGCGCGCCATCTTGCGATAGCGGTCCTCCATCTCGCGCACCGCCCATTTCAGAGCGGTCACCGCCTTCTTCGGATCGGTGACGACCGGCGTCAGAAGATGCGGGATGCCGTCATAGACGGAGAGCTCCAGCATCTTGGGGTCGACCATGATGAGGCGGCATTCCTCCGGCTTCATCCGGTAGAGTAGCGACAGGATCATGGTGTTGATGGCGACCGACTTGCCGGAACCGGTGGTGCCCGCGACCAGCAGATGCGGCATCTTGGCGAGCTCGGCGATGACCGGCTCGCCGCCGATCGTCTTGCCGAGGCCGAGCGCCAGCTTGCAGGAGGTGTTGCGGAAACCGGCCGATCCGATCAGCTCACGGAAATAGACCGTCTCGCGTGTCTCATTGGGCAGCTCGATGCCGATGACGTTGCGGCCCGGCACCACGGCAACGCGGGCCGAGATGGCCGACATCGAGCGGGCGATGTCGTCGGCGAGGCCAATGACGCGGCTGGATTTCACGCCCGGCGCCGGCTCGAACTCATAAAGCGTGACGACCGGACCGGGGCGGACATGGATGATCTCGCCCTTGACGCCAAAATCCTCCAGCACGCTTTCGAGCAGGTCGGCATTCTGCTCCATCCGCTCCTGCGACATGTAGAAGCCCTGGCCTTCCGGTGGCATCTGCAGGAGCTCCTCGGAGGGAAGCTCGTAGCCCACGGAAGTCGGCAAGGGCACGACCTCGCCGGCAATGGGCAAGGAGGGTGCCTGCCTTGCGGTCCTTGCCGGCGCGGGAACCGGCATGGTCTCGGCAGGTGCCGGCCGGGCAGCCACCTGAGACAGCGCCTGCACCGGAGCAGGGCTTATATCTGTCGCGTTGGAGCGCCACTCGATGACCCGGTAGAATGATGTGGCCTCGCCCATGAAGGCAGCGCGGGGCGGTATCGGTTGCGCCGCCGGCGCCGGCATCGGCCTGACGGGCGGCGGCGCCGGAGCCGCGGGCGCCTCGCCCGCTTCATTCAGGCGCGCCCGCGCCAGGCGCTCGGCAAGGAAAGGCATGCCGAATTCGAAGAAGGCGTGATCGGAAAGATAGGACCAGCGCAGCCCGCTCGAGCGCGGCTTTTGTGCCGGAGCGACGGTGGGCTGGAGTGGCGCGGCGGGAGCCACCGGCGTGACGGCGGAAGGCGCGACGACCGGTTTGGCTTGCGCCGGCGCCGCGACTCGAGCGGCGGGAGCCGCGGGAATCGTCCGAACTGAATTGGCTGCCGGCGGCGCAGGCCGGACGGGCTCGTGTGGCGGCGTCCTGGCCGGCGCGGCATCTTCCTGCGGGGCGGTTCGCCTGAGATCGGTGTCCGGCGTGCGCGTGAACCGCACATTCGGCGCAAGGAAGAAATAGTCCTGCCAGGCCGGCCGGCTGAACTCGCCGCTATTGGCCGAATCGAGCGGCGCGTTGCGGGCCGCGTCCGATTCGCTCGCCGGCGCGACGCGCAACGCGACCACCTGCGCGGTATGCGTCTGCGGAACCCCGCCCCGGCGCCCGTCCGCGCCCTGATCGTCGTCGCCCTGATAAGCTGAAGCGCCGGAAAGATTGGCACGGGGAAAACGCATGGATGTCATTCTCGAGACTCGCCGATGGAACGTCTCCCGAGACATAGGAAGCGATGGTTAACAGGTCCTTCCGAAAGCGCCTGCCGGAGGGATGCCTACCGATATTTTCAGAGGGGATCGGCGGACGATCGCGACGAGCGTCACAAGACGCGGAGAGGCCTCCCATCCTTGCTTCGCACGCTTTGGGATTCACTCGCCTCGGGGGGAAGTCAGGCCGATTGCAGCGCCTTTTGCTCGGCGAGGAATTTTTCCGTGCCGTAGGCCTTCAGGAAGACGTCGACGCCGGATTTCACGATACGCTCGATCTCGGCCTGGGTCGGCGCCTTGGTGCGGTAGGAAAAGATGCACTGGCGGAACAGGCCGGCGAGGCAGAGCTCGGTGAACTGATAGGCGGCGAGGTCGACATCGTCGATCTTGAGCAGGCCGCGCTCTATGGCTTCATTTAGGAAAGCCATGACCTTGTCATGGCCGCGCTTCGGGCCGCGCTCGTAGAAACGCGCGCCGAGCTCGGGAATCCGGTCGGCGGCTCCGACCACGGTGCGCTGTGCCTGGATGACCTTGGCCGAGGTGATCTTGGCGGAGAGCCCCATGCCGAACTTCACCAGCGTGCTGCGCAGGTCGTCGAAATGATCGAGCACCTCATACATGTTCTTGAAGATGGTGCCGCGCTCTTCCTCGATGAGAGCCTCGAACAGCTCTTCCTTGTTTTCGAAATAGACGTAGATCGTGCCCTTGGAGACGCCGGCCTCGCGCGTGATGTCGTTCATCGAGGCGGCCTCGAAGCCTTTGTCTATGAAGACGCGGCGGGCGCCTTCGATGATCTGGGCGCGCTTGACCGGGTCCTGCCCGGCGGCCGGGCGGCCCTTGCGTAAGTCGAGCAGATCGCTATCGGCTGTCGTGTCGACCATGGAAGTCATTCCTTGAAAATATTCGAACCGCTCGGTTCGATTTCCTCTTGATATGGTCCTCTTTCCGCGCTATGTCAATCGCCAATTCGAACCGAACGGTTCAGTCTGACTGACATCCAGAGAGATACCCATGTCCTCCAACGCGCCCGCCACCGCCGAAGTCCGCACGTTTCCCAACGCCAAGGTCCAACCGTCGACCGAGGCTCCGGAAATCCCTGTCCAGCCCGCCGCTCCGGTTGCCGCGCCCGCGGCTGAAGCGCCCGCCAAGAAGAAGCGTTCGGCGCGTTCTTTCCTTTTGCCGGTCATCGGCCTCGCCCTGCTCGGCGCCGGTTCCTACTATGGCTATAACTACTGGACCGACGGCCGGTTCATGATCTCCACCGACGACGCCTATGTCCAGGCCGACATGTCGTTCGTGTCGCCGAAAATATCCGGTTATATCGATAAGGTGCTGGTGAGCGAGAACCAGCAGGTCAAGGCCGGCGATCCGCTGTTCGTCATCGACAATGGCGACTACAGAATAGCCGTCGCCCAGGCCGAAGCGCAGATCGCCACGCTGGCGAAGACGCTCGACCGCATCGACGCGCAGACCAAGGCAGCCCAGGCCTCGCTGTCGCAGGCTCAGGCGCAGAAGGTCGCCGACCAGGCCGCCGCCGACAACGCGGCGCGCGCCCAGGATCGCGCCGCGCAGCTGCTCAAGACCCATGTCGGCACCCAGGCGCAGCTCGACGACGCCCAGACCGCGCTCGACCAGGCCAAGGCGGCGCTTGTCGGCGCCGACGCGCAGATCGCCGCGGCGCAGGCCAATATCGGCGTTCTGGAAGCCCAGCGCGCGGAATCGGCCTCGACGCTCGCGTCGCTGCAGCTCACCCGCGACAAGGCTCAGCGCGACCTCTCCTTCACCGTGCTGAAGGCGCCCTATGACGGCGTCGTCGGCAACCGCTCGGTCGAGCAGGGCGACCTCGTCAGCCCCGGCCAAAAGCTCGCCGTCGTCGTGCCGATGGACAAGCTCTACATCGTCGGCAACTTCAAGGAGACGCAGCTCGGCCGCATGGTGCCCGGCGAGAAGGTCCGCATCACCGTCGACGCGATCGACGGCCAGAGCTTCGAAGGCACGGTCTCCTCGCTGGCGCCGGCTTCGGGCGCGGTGTTCTCGCTGCTGCCGCCGGAGAACGCCACCGGCAACTTCACCAAGGTGGTGCAGCGCGTGCCCGTGCGCATCGACGTGCCGGCCGACGTCTTGAAGACCGGCAAGCTGCGCGCCGGCCTGAGCGTCGTCGTCGCGGTCGACAGCCGCACCGCGCCGGCCTCGACGGCCAACTGATTGGGGGGCGGTTCGGTGGCCAATCGAGCGCCGAGCCGCCCAGCCTGCTTTATCCGTTTCGACGCAATTCCGGACCGCCACGCGCTTGTCCTGGGGAATTGCTTAAGGAGGCCATGACATGGCAACCGCAACCATCACCGCAGGATCAATGCCCACACGTCCGGCCGCTGCCGCGCCGGCGCTGCCCACGGACCATATGCCCGTGCGCCGCGTCGTTGCCTTTCTGGCGATGGTGTTCGGCATGTTCATGGCGATCCTCGACATCCAGATCGTCTCGGCCTCGCTGTCGGAAATCCAGGCGGGCCTCAGCGCCAGCTCCGATGAGATCCCGTGGGTGCAGACCGCCTATCTGATCGCCGAGGTGGTGATGATCCCGCTGTCGGGCTTCCTTAGCCGCATGCTGTCGACGCGCGTGCTGTTCACCACGGCGGCCGCCGGCTTCACCGCGGCCAGCGCACTCGCCGCCACCGCAACCAACATCGACCAGATGATCGTCTACCGCGCCATCCAGGGTTTTATCGGCGGCGGCATGATCCCCAGCGTGTTTGCGGCCGCCTTCACCATCTTTCCGCCCTCCAAGCGTGCCGTCGTCTCGCCGATGATCGGCCTGGTGGCGACGCTGGCGCCGACGATCGGCCCGACTGTGGGCGGCTATATCAGCCATGCCATGTCCTGGCACTGGCTGTTCCTGATCAATGTCGTGCCCGGCATTTTGGTGGCGACTGCCGCCTGGGCGCTGATCGATTTCGACAAGCCCAACCTGAAACTGTTCTCCAAGTTCGACTGGTGGGGCTTGGCCGGCATGGCCGCCTTCCTCGGCTGCATGGAATATGTGCTGGAGGAAGGCCCGAACCATGACTGGCTGCAGGAGCCGGCCGTCTTTGCCTGCGCCATCATCATGACCATAGGCGGCGTCATCTTCTTCTGGCGCGTCTTCACCGCCGAGGAGCCGATCGTCGACCTGAGGGCGTTCAGCAACATCAACTTCGCCTTCGGTTCGCTGTTCTCCTTCGTCGTCGGCATCGGCCTTTACGGGCTCACCTACCTCTATCCGGTGTTCCTGGGACGCATCCGCGGCTACGATTCTATGATGATCGGCGAGGCGCTGTTTGTCAGCGGCCTGGCGATGTTCTTCACCGCGCCGGTCGCCGGCATCCTGTCGAACAAGATCGACCTCAGGCTGATGATGATGATCGGCTTCGTCGGCTTCGCCGCCGGTACGTGGTGGATGACGCATCTCACCGCCGACTGGGATTTTTACGAGCTCTTGATCCCGCAGATCCTGCGCGGCTGCTCAATGATGCTGTGCATGGTGCCGATCAACAACATCGCGCTCGGCACTTTGCCGCCGGAACGGCTGAAGAATGCGTCGGGCCTGTTCAACCTGACCCGCAATCTCGGCGGCGCCGTCGGCCTGGCGCTGATCAACACGGTGCTGATCGACCGCAACGCTTTCCACTATGCGCGGCTTGCTGAGCATGTGCAGTGGGGCAGCCAGGCCGCACAGACCAAGCTGCAGAACATGGAGCTGACTTTCCAGCAGACCGCAGGGCTCGACGCTACGAGCGCGGCGATCTCGAAATTGTCGGGCATCGTGCAGCAGCAGGCGGCGCTTTTGTCCTTCATGGACGTCTTCATGATGCTGACGGTGCTGTTCGCCTCGCTCGGATTCTTCGTGCTGTTCATCAACAAGCCCGCCCAGCAGGGTGGCGGTGGCGGCGGAGGCCATTGAGGAGCCGGAACCCCCGCCTGGTCTCCTCAACACGTGACCCCGGAAATCGGCGACGATTTCCGGGGTCATTCATTTCCAGCAGTCGAAAGTGATCAGGCAGACGCTGGCTTGAAGCTCAGCGCCACGCCGTTGATGCAATGGCGCAGGCCGGTGGGCGGTGGACCGTCGTCGAAGACATGGCCGAGATGGCCGCCGCAACGCCGGCAATGCACCTCGGTACGGGTCATGCCGAGCGAATTGTCCACGGTCTTGCCGATGGAGTTGGCGATCTCCTGCCAGAAGCTCGGCCAGCCGGTGCCGGAATCGAATTTCGTCTCCGACGAATAGACCGGCAGGTCGCAGCCGGCGCAGGCGAAGATGCCTTTGCGGTGCTCGTTGAGCAGCGGGCTGGTGCCGGGATATTCGGTGCCCTGCTTGCGCAGCACTTCGAAAGCTTCGTCCGAGAGAATGGCATGCCATTCGGCATCGGTCTTGGTGACTTCGAAGGTCTCGGCGGCGAGAGCGGGTTTCGGTCCGCCGGCGCGCAGCATCGCCCCGGATCCGACGATGAGAGCGGTGGCGGCAGCCCCGCTCCAGAGAAAATCGCGACGGTTCATTGCCGTTCCTCCTGCGATATTTTGCCAAGATAGAGCACCGCCCGGAAATCAAAAACCGGTGACGCCCTATCCGTTATTGCTTGAGCACGCAGCTCCGCGCCGCCCTTGCGGCGCGACACGGAGCAGACCCTTGCCGGCGGCGCGGATCTTGGATGTCGCGGCCGGCGCTCAGCCATGTCTTCGCCGGCCAGGTCCGCTTTGTTACATCTTCGGCCCGCTTTGTTACATCTTGGGCAAGAGAACCTTGTCGATGACGTGGATGACGCCGTTCGATTGGCGGACATCGGCGATAGTGACATGGGCGACATTGCCGTTCTCGTCGGTGACGGTGAGCTTGCCCTTCTCAGCCTTCAGCGTCAGCTCGCAGCCGCCGACCGTCTTGACTTGGTGGGCGCCGCCATCGGCCTTGGCCATCTTGGCAACATCGGCGGCCAGCGCCTTGGCGGCGACGACATGGCAGGTCAGCACCTTGGTCAGCTTATCCTTGTTCTCGGGCTTGAGCAGCGTGTCGACCGTGCCGGCGGGCAGCGCCGCGAAGGCTTCGTTGGTCGGCGCAAACACAGTGAACGGACCGGCGCCCTGCAGCGTGTCGACAAGACCGGCGGCCTTGACGGCGGCGACCAGCGTGGTGTGGTCCTTCGAATTGACGGCGTTCTCGATGATGTTCTTCTTGGCATACATCGGAGCGCCGCCGACCATCGGATTGGCATAGGCAACGGCGCCGAGCGCGGAAAGGCCGAGCGTGGAGGCGAGCAAAAGGGTGGCGAGTTTACGCATTGTGTCAGTCTCCTCGGGTTGTTTTTCCCGTCCTTGGGAACGCGAGGAGATACGGGGCGGTCGAAAAGCTAGTTTCACGACTGTTACAAAATTTTTCCTTAGCGCGATTTATTTCATATGCCCTACCTACAACGACAACAGAGTTCTCCTGCCATCTACTGACAGAAAATAGACTTCGATTGGTCTTTATGGGCGTGACTATGCCGAAGCGGCGGTCAGATGCCCTTCAGGTCACCCGCGGCCACGACAGGGCCGGTCGGTTGGCCGGTCGGCGAACCGCCCGAAGGCTCTAGGCTGACGGCGAGCACGGCGCCTTGCGCCAGCTTCTGCTGGACGGCCGGGGTAACGGCCATGCGCGCGGTCTGGCCGGCCGGGATGACGCCCATCGAGACCGGCGCGTTCTTGCCCTCGATCATCCACAGCTCGAAGTCCTTGCCGGCGCCATGATCGCCGGAGACCAGCGACAGGCCGACCTCATGGCGGGCGGCGTCGTAGACGGCAAGGTATTTGACGTTGCTGTTGTCGGCGGCGAGCGACGCGACAAGCCTGGTCCCGGGCGGCGGAACCGGCGGATTGACATAAGGCAGGGCGACATAGAGGGCCAAAGCCGCAATGGCCGCGGCGGCAAGGCCGCGCCAGAAGGCGAGGCTGCGCCATAGGCCACCGCTGGGCGCCGTTGAGTTGGAGGCGGACGATGCGAACAGCCGCCTGTCGATCGCCACCTTGACAGAAGCCGGCGGCTCGACTGCGGCATAGGTGGCGGCCATCGGGGCGAAATGGACCTCCCAGGCATCGACCAGCCGGGCGAAGGCCGCCTCGGTATCGACGCGGCGGGACGCGATCTGGCGGTCGTCGGCTGCCAGCACGCCGAGAACGTATTCGGCGGCGAGCAGGTCGTCGCCTCCACGTTCCGGTCCGTTGTCTTCCGCCAGCGTCATCTTTCCAGGCATTCTCTCAGTTTAAGCAGGCTTCGCCGCAGCCAGGTCCGCATCGTGTTCAGCGGAACCTTGAAGCGCTCCGCCAGCTCGGCATAGCTTTCGCCACTTAGATAGGCGCCCCGGACGGCCGCTGCCCGGTCCTTCTCCAACTCTTCGAGGCAATGGTGGATGCGTTCGGTCTCGCCGCCCGCCACCGCCGTGGCCTCAGGTCCCGGCGTCGGATCGGCGACGTCAAGAGCTGCGTCGATATTGGCGGGAGGACTGCGCCGCGCCCGGATGCGATCGATCGCATGGTTGCGCGCGATGGCCACCAGCCAGGAAATCGGGCTCAGATCGGAAACCGCGAAGCGGTCCGCCTTCGTCCATATCTTGACGAAGACCTCCTGCAGCGCTTCTTCCGCATCTCCTCTGTCCCTCAAGATACGAAGGCAAACGCCGAAAAGTTTCGCGCTCGTCTGCTTGTAGAGCAGATCGAACGCGGCCCGGTCCTTCATCGAAGTCCGGACGATCAGCTTGCTGATGTCCTGCGGCGCCATGGCGGCAAATTAGAAGATTGCAATCTAATTGCAACGGGCGCGAGAGCCTTGTTCACCGGCGGCCGCGGGCCGATCCGGCGCTTGTGGGCATGGGCCGTTGCAAAGCAAATCAGGCGCCGATGGCCGGGAATTGGCTGAAATCTTCCAACCTCGTCTTTCCAGGACGGAGCCGCCGCGAAGCTGCGTCGCGGGGACCCTGGAATCTATGCCGTTACCTCAGACGAGAGATGCAGCGGAGCAGAATTCTGGACCGCTGAGGCGCGTCGAAGTCATGGAATGGATCCTCGGGTCTGCTCGCGTCGCTTCGCTCCTTGCTCCGCCCGTGGATTACAATCGCGATAGGCGTTTCGGCCAATCTCCAGGCATGCCGCCTGACAGCATAAACATTGCCGGCCTGATCAAATCCCAGTGCGGGGAACCAAGTGATTTCATCATTGTGACCGCAAAGCCGTTTGCGGCCCGCGGCAATTCCCGCTAAGAGGCCGCCAATCAAGCTTAACTCTGATTTCAAGCATGTCTTCATCCCGAAACCGGTACCCATTTTCGGGAGACATGCTCAGCTGGGATCGATACCTATGACGGACGTCGCCGCCAACGCCGAAATGCAGGCCGCGCTGCTCTCACGCGCGCTGCCTTACATGCAGCGCTACGAGAACAAGACGGTGGTGGTGAAATATGGCGGCCATGCCATGGGCGATACCGAGCTCGGCAAGGCCTTCGCTCGCGACATCGCGCTCTTGAAACAGTCCGGCGTAAACCCGATCGTCGTGCATGGCGGCGGGCCGCAGATCGGCGCGATGCTGACCAAGATGGGCATCGAATCCAAGTTCGAGGGCGGGCTGCGTGTCACCGACCAGAAGACGGTCGAGATCGTCGAGATGGTGCTGGCGGGCTCGATCAACAAGGAAATCGTGGCGCTGATCAACGCCGAGGGCGAGTGGGCGATCGGGCTTTGCGGCAAGGACGGCAACATGGTGTTCGCCGAAAAGGCGCGCAAGACCATGATCGACCCCGACTCCAACATCGAGCGGGTGCTGGATCTCGGCTTCGTGGGCGAGCCGGTCGAGGTCGACCGCACGCTGCTCGATCTGCTTGCCCGCTCGGAGATGATCCCGGTGCTGGCGCCCGTGGCGCCCGGCCGCGACGGCCACACCTACAACATCAACGCCGACACGTTCGCGGGCGCCATCGCCGGCGCCTGCCGCGCCTCGCGCCTGCTCTTCCTCACCGACGTGCCCGGCGTGCTCGACAAGAACAAGAAGCTGATCGACGAGCTGACGGTCGCCGAGGCCAAGGTGCTGATCAAGGACGGCACGGTGTCGGGCGGCATGATCCCGAAGGTCGAGACCTGCATCGAGGCGATCGAGCGCGGAGTCGAAGGCGTCGTCATCCTCAACGGCAAGACGCCGCATTCGGTGCTGCTGGAGCTCTTCACCGAGCACGGCGCCGGCACGCTGATCGTTCCGTAAAAGGGGCAAGTTCACCGTCTCGTGAACTGCCATATTCAGCCGGCTAATCTTCGTCCTTCCGGCAGAGGCCGGCTCTCGACGGCAGGTCTGCGGACCGGCCGCCTGACGATCATCGATTCCTCCTCGGCGTCCTGCGGCGCGCCCCAGAATTCGGCTAATGTCGGCCCGTCCGTGACGCGGCGGTCGCGGGCGAGAAAGCCCCAGACCTCGCGGAACCAGACGCGGCGGCCCATCTTGGTGTACCAGCGCATCGAATGTCGCTGCTCGGGATCGGGGTGGAAAAGAATCCGCGCCAGCGCCTTCGGCCGCGACTGCACGGCGACCTCGATCAGCTTGACGGCGAAGAACAGCATCCACGGCTTCAGCCGGGTCATATGCAGAACCTGATGCTTGTAATCCCAGAGGCGGACGTCCTTCTGGATCACGTTGCGGTCGCGGGCGATGCGGAAGAACGGCGTCCAGCGATGCGGCGTGACATAGAGCGCCTGGATCTGGTCGGGATCATAAGCGATGAGCTGGCGGAAGCCGCGCCAGAGATCGCTAAACGTCTCGTCCTCGAAGCCCGCGACCCAGGTCGCCATCGACAATATCCCGTGCCGGCGAAGCAGCCGGATCGCTTCGCGGTCCGACTTGGTGCTGCCGCCCTTGCGGATCAATGACAGTGTCTCCTCATCGGTGTTCTCCATGCCGAGTAGCCAGCGAATGACACCGGCCTTGCGGTAAAGGTGCAGAATATCGGCGTCACGCACGATGTCGTCGGCGCGGGTCGAGCCGACGATCAGCACCGGCACGTTCTCGGCGATCATGGCGTCGAGAAAGGCGCGCCAAGCCTTCTTCGAGGAGGTCGGATTCTCATCCGCCAGATTGACCAGCTCGACGCCGTGCTCGCGATAGAGCCAGCCGATCTCCTTAGCGAATTTCACCGGGTCGCGATGCCGCCAGCGGGTCCAGAAGCCGCGCTGGCCGCAATAGTTGCACAGATGCGGGCAGCCGCGCGAGAACTGCATGACCACCGCGCGCTTGCCGCCCCAATAGGAGTAGCGGCGATGATCGATCAGCTCCCAGCCGATGCGATAAGCGTCGAGATCGGCGATCGTCATGGCCGCCTGCGTCGCGACCGGGCGGCCGAGATCGTCGCGATAGGCGATGCCTGCGACACTTCCCACCGGCTGGCGCATTTCGACGGCCTCGACCAGCGCCGTCGCGGTCGCCTCGCCCTCGCCGCGCACGATGAAGTCGAAGACGTCGGTCGCGGCGAGGATGTCGCGCCAGTGATAGGTCGGAAACACGCCGCCATAGATGACGACGACGACCGGCGCGCGGGCCTTGATCATTTCGGCGATCTTCAAGGCGGTCGGATGCGCCGAGGTCGAACCGGAATGGCCGATCAGGATGAAATCGGGATCATCGCGCAAGGCCTCCTCCATCAGCACCGCAAGCGGCATCGGCCCGAACTCGGCATCGACGAGGCGTACCTGATGGCCTGAATCGATCAGCGGGCCGCCGATCGCAAGCAGCCCAAGCGGCGGCAGATGGTCGTCGGGCACGCGGCTGCCGATGGCCGTGTGCGGCGGATTGATCAGCACGATGTTCAAGGCGGACCTCCATGTTGGTCCGCTTGTCCTAATTGCCGATGCCGAAGCCGCCTTGGCGCGGTTCAGCAGTTTCCAAGCAGCTTTTCGCCAGATTTGACCGGGTCAGCGCCGCAAATGGCTGAGCGGCACGTGGCCGGGGCCCTTGATGTTCTGCAGCACCAGTTGCGTGTGGACGTCGCGCACGCCGGGCAGCCGCATCAGCCGGTGCATGACGAAGGCGTTCAGATCGTCCACCGACGGCACCATGACATGCAGCAGGAAATCGTGGTCGCCGGTCATCGTCCAGCAGGACGACACCTCGTCCATGCGCTGCACGGCGGCTATAAAACTTTCGGGCGAGCCGTCGCTGTGGCTGACCAGCCGCACCTGGATGAACACCTCGACGGTCAGGCCGACGGCGCGGCGGCTGAGCACGGCGGCAAAGCCCTTGATGATGCCGGTTTCCTGCAAGGCCTCGAAGCGGCGCGCGCAAGGCGTTGTCGACAGTCCGATCTCCTGCGCCAGTTCCGAAACGGGCTTGCGGCCGTCGCGCTGCAGGATGTCGAGCATCTTGATCTCAAAGTCGTCGAATTGAGGCATGTCTTCTCGATCTCTCGTTGATCGGAGTGGTTTTACCTCAAAATCCCCCGGCAAGCTACAAACAAGGCTGATTTGCCTCATCAGCCGCCTCTAAACTCCGCCTCACGATCCACGGATCACGATCTTAGAGGAGGAAACGATGACGATCAGCGTTGCCGATTACGCCGCCGAATGCGCGGCGCAAGGCCTTCGCGGCGACTATTCGGTTTGCCGCAGCGATTTCACCGTGGCGCAAGGCTACGACTATTCCCCCGGGGAACAGGCGGTGTGGCGCACGCTGTGCGACCGCCAGACGAAGCTGACCCAGAAGCTCGCGCACCGTTCCTATCTGGACGGCGTCGCAGCGCTCGGGCTGCTCGACAGGATTCCGGATTTCGACGCGGTCAGCGATAAGCTCACCAGGCTGACCGGATGGGAGATCGTCGCGGTGCCCGGCCTCATTCCGGCCGGCCCGTTCTTCGATCACCTCGCCAACCGGCGCTTTCCGGTGACCAACTGGCTGCGGACGAAGAAGGAGCTCGACTATATCGTCGAGCCGGACATGTTCCACGATTTCTTCGGCCATGTCCCAATCCTGACCCAGCCGGTGTTTGCCGATTTCATGCAGATGTATGGCGAGAAGGCCGAGGACATGATCGCGCTCGGCGGCGACGAGATGATCACCAGGCTATACTGGTACAGCGCCGAATACGGCCTCATCCAGGAACCCGGCCAGCCCGTCAAGGCCTTCGGCGCCGGCTTGATGTCGTCCTTCACCGAGCTGCAATTCGCGGTTGAAAGCAAGGACGCCCACCATGTGCCGTTCGACCTCGAGACGGTGATGCGCACCGGCTACGAGATCGACAAGTTCCAGCGCGCCTATTTCGTGCTGCCGTCCTTCGATGCGCTGCGCGATGCCTTCGCCAATGGCGACCTTGCCGGCATCGTCTCACGGTTCAAGGGTCAGCCGGCGCTCGACCCGGCTACGGTGTGAGGTCGGTTTTCGCCCAACCGACATTCACGGCGGTTCAGTTGCCGGAAGGTGGCTGAGCCGCTTGAGCTGCCGCACGCATCCTGTGTCAGACGGCGATCACCTTGCCGAGATGCTCGCCCAGGCGACAGGCGAGCGCGGTGCGCCCGCGACGCGTCCTCAAGCCGCTTCGGGAAGCTCGCTATCGAGTATCGAAAGGTTGCGGCCGCGGTTCTTCGCCTCATAGAGCCTGCGGTCGGCCGCGCGCATCAAATCAGAAACGGTTGCACCCTCGCCGCAGCTTATGCCTCCGATCGAGACCGTGAGCGGCACGGTGCGCCCGTCGTTAGGGCGGAAACGGATCAGCTCGACCTCGCGGCGGATGCGTTCGGCGACATGCTTGGCCTCACGCTCGCTGGCGCCGACCAGGAAAGCCGCGAACTCCTCGCCACCGATGCGGCCGAGCACGTCGCCGTTGCGGACGCCACGTTCGATGGCTCCGGCGATCAGAAGCAGCGCTTCGTCTCCCGTCAAATGACCGTAGCCGTCATTGATCCTCTTGAAGTGATCGGCATCGATGATGAGCAGCGCACCGCGATCGCTCTTGCGCCGCGATCCATCGAGCGCGGCAAAGAAGGTTTCGCGATTGAGCATGCCGGTCATGTCGTCGCGGCTTGCCTTTTCGGAGAGGCGCCTGTGCGCTGCGGCGAGCTGCGCGTGTGCACGGGCAAGCTCGCGATGGGCGTTCTGCAACCGGTCGCTGTGCCAGAAGCTGCCGGCGCTGGCGGCCCAGGCGAGCACGAGCGGGCAGACGGTCGACGCCAGCCAGACGGTGCGGCTCATCGGAAAGCCCATCGCCGGAACCACAATCATCGTCAACAACAGCGAGACGGCGACCGAAGCGAATGCCACGGTAGCGGCCTTTAGAAATATGCGGCTCATCACTTGCTCCCAAGGGATAGCCTCTGTGCCAGCAAGCGCTAAAGGTGACCTTTCCGGAACTTTTAAAATTTGAACCGAGAGCCCATTTTCACATTTCGTGTCGCGCATAAGTTGTGGATAAAGTCAGCGCCAGCGTGCCATAAGAAATCATGACAATGACACCCGATCCCTCCCGCTTCGCCCATGTCACGGACTGGGTGTTCGACCTCGACAACACGCTCTATCCGCATCACTCGAACCTGTTCGCGCAGATCGACGTCAAGATGACCGCCTATGTCGGCGAGCTGCTGACGCTTTCGCGCGACGACGCGCGCAAGCTGCAGAAGGAGCTTTACCTGGAATATGGCACGACGCTGAACGGGCTGATGAAGCGGCACGGCATCGATCCCGACGATTTCCTCGAGAAGGTGCACGATATCGACTATTCGAGGTTGGTGCCGGATCCGGTGCTGGGCGCGGCGATCCGCCAGCTTCCCGGACGCAAATTCATCTTCACCAATGGCGACCGCAGGCATGCCGAGCGCACCGCGCGCCAACTCGGCATATTGGAGCATTTCGACGCCATCTTCGACATCGTCGCGGCGGGGCTGAACCCCAAGCCGGAGCGCCAGACCTATGAACGCTTCGCCGAACTGCACTCGGTGACTGGGCACAATGCGGTGATGTTCGAGGACCTGGCGCGCAATCTGGCCGTGCCGAAATCGCTCGGCATGACGACCGTGCTGGTGGTGCCGCGCAATTTCGAACCGACCTTCTCGGAAATCTGGGAACGCGACCCGGCGAATGATGACGACGTCGATTTCGTCACCGATGACCTCGCCGGCTTCCTGACCGCGATCGTCGACGTGGTGGCTTGAAGGATGTTTGCATAGGCATGCCTTGGCGATTGGCCGAAACGCCCATCGCGATCGTCATCCACGGGCGGAGCAAGGCCGCTGCTCACTTCTGGCGATGTGCTCTAGTCGAAATCCGGAATCGTGCCGGGCGGTAGTCCCAGCCGGCCGGTCAGCTCCTTCAAGAACCGGCAGAGGCTCGGCGAGCGTTTTCCCGAGGTCAGCTGCATAGCATTGACGGCGCATGAGAACCGCGGCTGCCTGCGCCAGGTGCTTGCGGCCGGTGGCCCGCGGCTTCGTGGTCAAGCGCTCGACCGCGACGGACCTGCTGCAGGCCATCCGATGCGTGCTGGCCGGTGACAATTATGTCGATCCCGCACTCGCGGCGCGCATGTTGAGCCCGCGCAGCGCCCCGCAGGGCGATCCGGGCAATCTCAGCGAACGGGAGCGGTCGGTTATCCGGCTGGTGGCGCTCGGCTACAGCAACAAGGAAATCTCGTCCCGCCTCAACCTCAGCATCAAGACGATCGAAACCTATCGCACCAGGGCGTCCGAGAAGCTCGAATTCCGCTCGCGGGCGGCCATTGTGTGCTTCGCGCACTCGAATGGCTGGCTGGCCGAGTTGCCGATATAAGCAGACGGGTCGGGAGGCCATCCCGGGTAGAGGAATTGAAGAACTGGAGAACAGACGAACGACCCGGACGTCCTTTTTCCTCAATTCTTCAATTCCTACTCCCCCAACTTGTAGAAGCGTCGGATGATGTCCCAGGCTTCCTCGGCGGTGTCGACGAAGTCGATGATATCCTGATCGCCGGGCGAGATCGTGCCCTGCTCGGCGAGGAAATCGAGGTCGATCACCCTTCGCCAGAAGGCCTTGCCGAACAGGATCACCGGCACGCGCTCCATACGCCCGGTCTGGATCAGGGTCAGGGCTTCGAAGAACTCGTCCATCGTGCCGAAGCCGCCCGGAAAGACGGCGACCGCCTTGGCGCGCATGACGAAATGCATCTTGCGGATGGCGAAATAGTGGAAGTTGAAGCAGAGCTCCGGCGTCACATAGGCATTCGGCGCCTGCTCATGCGGCAGCACGATGTTCAAGCCGATCGACGGCGCGCCGACGTCGTCGGCGCCGCGATTGCCGGCCTCCATGACGCCAGGCCCGCCGCCCGTGGCAACGACATATTCACGATAATAGGAGGTGGCCGATTGCTGCGAGCACAGACGGGCGAATTTGCGCGCCTCCTCGTAATATTTGCTGTTCGCCTCGAGGTTCTTCTTCTGCGTCTCGTTCTTCGCCGCCCAGGCTTCGCCGCCCGGCTCGGGCAGGCGGGCACCTCCGAACAGGATCACAGTCGAGCGGATGCCGCGTTCGGCTAGGATCATTTCCGGCTTCAGGAGCTCGAGTTGCAGCCGCACGGCGCGCAATTCGCGCCGCGTCATGAAGTCCGGGTCGTTCCAGGCCAGCCGGTAGGTTTCGGCACGAGTCTGCGGGGTGTCCGGCACGCTTTTCGCGCGCTCCAGGTCCTCGTCCGAATGCGGCAGCGGCGTCCACCCCGCCTTTTCCATGGGAGTCATCGAATCCACCCGTCCAATTCCCTTACTTGCGCCGTCCCGTGACGCTGGCGCGATTGACCCTCATTCAGCCTTAACATAGGGTCCGCGCGATTTTTAAACAGGTTAAGGCTGAGCCCCTTAACAGCTTGGTAATGGAGCGAAATCATGTCGAAGCCCGATCTGGCGAGCCTCGAAACGACCATCGAAAAGGCCTTCGAGGAGCGCGACACGATTTCGAGCGCCACGCGCGGCGAGACGCGCGAGGCCATCCAGGCGGCGCTCGAGCTGCTCGACCGCGGTGTCGCCCGCGTCGCGGAGCGGCAGGACGACGGCACGTGGCATGTCAACCAGTGGCTGAAGAAGGCGGTGCTGCTCTCCTTCCGGCTGAACCCGATGGAGATCATCAAGGGCGGTCCCGGCCATGCCGTGTGGTGGGACAAGGTGCCGTCGAAGTTCGACGGCTGGAGCGCCGTCGATTTCGAGAAGGCCGGCTTCCGCGCCGTGCCGTCCTCGATCGTGCGCCGCTCGGCCTATGTCGCGCCGGGCGCCGTGCTGATGCCGTCCTTCGTCAATGTCGGCGCCTATGTCGATTCGGGCACCATGGTCGACACCTGGGCGTCGGTCGGCTCCTGCGCCCAGATCGGCAAGAACGTGCATCTTTCCGGCGGCGTCGGCATCGGCGGCGTACTGGAGCCGATGCAGGCCGGGCCGACCATCATCGAGGACAATTGCTTCATCGGCGCGCGCTCCGAAGTTGTGGAAGGCTGCATCGTGCGCGAAGGCTCAGTGCTCGGCATGGGCGTGTTCATCGGCCAGTCGACCAAGATCGTCGACCGCGCCACCGGCGAAGTGTTCTACGGCGAGGTGCCGGCGAATTCGGTGGTGGTCGCCGGCTCGCTGCCGGGCAAGCCGCTGCCCAATGGCGAGCCGGGTCCGAGCCTCTACTGCGCCGTCATCGTCAAGCGCGTCGACGCCAAGACGCGTTCGAAGACCTCGATCAACGAGTTGCTGCGCGATTGATGCTGCCTAAAGCGCCTCGCGATCTTTCAGATTCGCTCACTGCGCTTTAGGTTTTTGATCTTGCGCATGTCTTTGTCCCGAAACCGGCTCCCACTTTCGGGAGACATGCTTTGACGGAGCGGACGCGATTGTCTGAAAGATCGCAATTCCTCTGGCTGTTCTTCAGCCTTTCGGGGCGGCTGAGCCCGGTCGCCTATGCGCTTGCCGGGGTCTTGCTGGTGCTCGTCCAGTTTTTCCCGTTCTACCAATTCGCGCGGGTGGAGTTGAACACCAGCGCCAGCCAGAACTGGGCCATGATCTGCTGGGGCGTGCTCTTGATCTCGGCCTGGGCCACCTTCGCGGTGACGGCAAAGCGCTTTCATGATTTCGGCAAGCCGACCTATTTTGCGCTGATCTCGCTCATCATCGGTCCCATCCTGCTCATCATCCTCTCCTGTTTCCGCAGCGATCCCGGACCGAACCGTTACGGCAGGCGCACCAACGCGCCGGCCGATTCGTGAGGCTGTCATGCGCTACCGCGCGCTCGATCCGCAACTGATCATCGAGACTGCCGAAAGGCTGGAGGGGCGGATCGGCGAGCGTTTTCCGGATGCCGGCCTGCGCGGCGTCGCCGCCGAGCTGGTGTCGCTGTCGCGGGACCTCGCCAAAGCGGCCAGGGAACTGGAGACGCCGATCTGGTGGCTGCGCGGCGTCATCATCGCGGCCTTCATCGCCGGCGTGGCGGTGTTCCTGTTCGTCGGCACGATCCTGCCGCTCGACCGCATCTCGGGCGCCGACGACGCCGTGCAGTCGATGCAAGGCATCGAAGCGACCATCAACACCGTCATCCTGGCCGTGCTCGGGCTGCTGGCGCTGGTCCGCACCGAGGAGCGGATCAAGCGCAAGAAGGTCTTCCGCCAATTGCACGGGCTGCGCTCGCTGATCCATGTCATCGACATGCACCAGCTGACCAAGGACCCGGCGGCGCTGTCGGCCGAGTTCAGGCCGACCGCGCACTCGCCCGCCCGCCTTACCAACGGCGCGGACCTTGCGCGCTATCTCGACTATTGCTCGGAGATGCTGTCGATCACCGGCAAGGTCGCGGCGCTGTTCGCGCAGTCGGTCAATGACGATGTCGTCATTGACGGGGTCAATGACATCGAGAACCTGAGTTCCAACCTCTCTCGCAAGATCTGGCAGAAGATCACGCTGATCGAGGGCCGCCGCTAGAGCGGTTCACCGTTTCAAGGACACGGCGAACCGGTCTATCCTTTTGTTTTTGCGCAATTCCGGACGGAAAACCGCTCACACTTTTCCTGGAACTGCGCTGACCGCATCTGGCCCGAGGCCTGGGGGACCGCGCTTTTCCGCCTCGGCCTGACGCACCAGAGCCGTGACCCGTTCGTTCATCGGCGTCGGGATGCCGGCCTGCCTGGCCAGGCGAATGACCGCGCCCTGCAATTCGCCGATCTCCGTCGGACGGCCGCGTTTGAGATCATCCCACATCGACGAACGCGCCTGAGGGTCGATCGCCAGCATGCGGCGCGCCAGGAGGCCGAACAGCCAATCGGGCAGCCGCAGCACTTTCGGCAGCAGCGCCGGCGGAAGGCCGGTGATGCGCGCCGGCGCTATCCCCGCCGCCCTCATCGCGGCCAGCGCCTCGTCGACCTGGGCGGCCAGGATCACGCGCCAGCTCCGGTCGGCCAGTTGGCTTGCCAGCGGCAGGTCGGAGAGCGCCACCAGGGCATTGTTGAGGTTCATCAGCAATTTGCTCCACTGCACCGCCTTCATGTCGGCGCGCGCCTCGACGGCAAGCCCGTCGACATCGAGCAGCTCGGCAAGGCCACCGACGCCATGGTCGATCATCACCTCGCCCTGGCTGGCGCGATGGATGCTGAACGGCAGCTCGCCGTCCGGCGACTGGACGACGTTGAACATCACCATGCCGGTCAGCACCCGCCGGCCAGGGAGTGCGTCGCGCAGCCGGTCGGCATTGTCGACGCCGTTCTGCAGGCTGACCACCACGGCATCCGGGCGCCCATGAGTGCCGATCAGCCCGGCCATCTCCTCTGTCGCGCCGCTCTTCACCGTCACCAGGATGACGTCCGCCTCGCGCAGAGCGATCGCCGGATCGTCGGTGGCTGAAATCGCCTGCGCGTCGAGGCTGCGGTCGCGGCCGTCAAGATCGCTGATCCGCAATCCGCTTTCTCGCATGGCCTCGACGACGCGGCCGCGGCCCAGGAAGACGACCTTGCGCCCGGCGAGCGCCAGGCAGCCGCCGACATAGCAGCCGATGCTGCCGGCGCCGGCTATCGCGATGGTGCTTGTTTCGCTGGCCACGCATTGTCCTCATCTGGCTCGCAACATGCATTTATACGTGATGAAAACCATATTGTCGGCGGCATGACCGGCGATGATCTGCCACCGTGACACGACAAACGCTTTCGACTATCGCTTTGCCCATGACATTGCCGACCGATCCCGCCGCGAATCTTGCCGTCCTGATCCGCTGTCCGTCCGTGACACCCGCAGAAGGTGGGGCGCTCGCCGCGCTGGAGGACATGCTGAAGCCGCTCGGCTTTTCGGTCGAGCGTCCAGTCTTCTCGGAAGACGGCACGCCGGACATCGAAAACCTCTATGCGCGGCGCTCGGGCAACGGCCCGCATCTGATGTTTGCCGGCCATACCGATGTCGTGCCGGTGGGCGACGAATCAGCGTGGACGCATCCCCCCTTCGCCGCCGAGATCGCCAAAGGCGAGATGTATGGCCGCGGCGCCGTCGACATGAAGGGCGGCATCGCCTGCTTCATCGCCGCGGTGGCGCGCCACGTGGGGAAAAACGGCGGCCCGAAAGGCTCGGTCTCGCTGCTCATCACCGGCGACGAGGAAGGGCCGGCGATCAACGGCACCACCAAGCTGCTCGACTGGGCGGCCGCCAAGGGCGAGAAGTGGGACGCCTCGATCGTCGGCGAGCCGACCAATCCGGATGCGCTTGGCGACATGATCAAGATCGGGAGGCGCGGCTCGCTGTCTGGCACCGTGACCGTCAACGGACGCCAGGGCCATGCCGCCTATCCGCAGCTTGCCGACAATCCGGTGCGCGGCCTGATGAGCCTGGTCGACGCGCTGCTCCATCCCGTTTTCGACAAGGGAACGAAGGATTTCCAGCCGACCAATCTCGAAGTGACGTCGATCGATGTCGGCAATCCGGCGACCAACGTCATCCCGGCCAAGGCGACGGCGACGTTCAACATCCGCTTCAACGACACATGGGACTCGGAGACGATACAGGCCCAGATCCACAACCGGCTCGACCAGGCGGCCGGCCGCAGGAAATACCGGCCGGGCAAGAAGACGCCGGTCGACTACGAGCTTGTCTGGCGCGACCGGCCGAGCCACGTCTTCCTCACCCGCGACGACAGGCTGATCGACACCCTGAGCAGCTCCGTCAAGGCGGTGGTCGGCAGGACGCCGGCGCTCTCCACCTCCGGCGGCACGTCGGACGCGCGCTTCATCAAGGATTATTGCCCGGTGGTCGAGTTCGGGCTGGTCGGCAAGACCATGCATATGGTGGACGAGCGCGTCGCGCTTGCCGACCTCGAGACGCTGACGCAAATCTACGAACGCTTCATCGAAGACTGGTTCGCAAAAGGCCTTTCGTGACCATGCTATCGGCGGACGAAACCTACGCTTCGCTGGCCGGCGCCTGGCGGCTGATGTTCGGCAAGGCCGACGGGCTGCGCCTGCTCGACCTTTCGGCGGACGGTTTCTGGAATTCCTTCTTCGCCATCGTCGTGGCGGCGCCGGCGCTGATCGTCGGCTGGGTAGGGATCGCCAATGAGATCGGAGATCCGGAGGCCTTCGCCGGGCGCCTCGGCATGCTGATCAGGCTGGCGACGGTGGATATCGGCTCCTGGGTGCTGCCGCTGGTGGCGCTGGCGGTGGTCGCGCCGCGCGCCGGCATCGGCGGCCGCTTCGTCCACTATGTCGTCGCCTCCAACTGGGCGTCGGCGATCATCGCCTGGCTGATGCTGCCCTCGGCGCTGCTCAGGCTGTTCCTGCCTTCCAACAACGACGTCAACAGCCTTGTCTCGCTGTTCCTGTTCGCGCTGTCGGCGCTGCTGACCTGGCGCATGACCAACGCGTCGATCGGCAAGGGCGCCGCCGTGGGCACCGCCGTCTTTGTCGGCATGTTCATCGCCTCGCTGCTCGTCCTGTTCGGCCTGCAGGCGCTGCTCGGCATCGACATACCCGGCGACGCCGGAACCTAAATCAGAGCAATGACGTTCGCCGCGCCTTCGCAGTAACCTTCCGGCCGGATTGCGCAGGTCAGCCAGATCAGAGAGACAGGGGCTTATCGCGCTCCCGCGATCCTGTCCTGGCGCCGCCGCCTGCCCCGGCTCGTACCGGCAGCCCCTTTCACAAATCCAACCGATGAACCGAAGCGCATTGCTCCCGGGCGCTATTCATCATCGCAGCCTCTTTAGCGGCGCAATCGCGCGCCTGACAATCTTCTTCAAGTCATTTGCGCCAGATCAATGGTCGAGCCTTGGTCCCGGAGTAAATTCATCATGACAAGATTGTCACAATTCTTCGAAGTCCTTTCATGAGTCGGCTCATGATTTCGCAGAACTATCGAACAAGGATGAACCGGCAATGAGCGGGACCGCAAGGCCTCACGACAGGATGGATGGCTGACAGATGGAAAAGGTGGATGTCGTCGCCGCGCTCGGTCAATCGAAACTGCTCCTGCCGGCCCGGATAAAGAGCGCGCTCGCGGCCAATGACCGGCTGAAATTCGCGCTGACCGCCCTCCAGGCTGCCGCTGCCCATGCCGCCGATGGCTCAGCCCCGCTGGCCGATCTGCGCCGCGACTATGCCGCCGCGCATGCCAACGCGCCCTGGATGCTGGAGATGCAGGAAGCGGCCTGGTCGGAGGGCGGGAAGCTGCATCTTCCCGACCTGCCTCGACTGGGCAAGCTGCTCGGCGACGACATCCGCCTGATGGCCCGCCCGCTGGAGGGCAGCGCGGATGCCGCCCACCTGGCACTGCTGGCGCGAGTCGGCCACTGGTGCGATTGGCTGGACCGGTTGAACGCGGGCGTGCTCGACGACGCCCAGATGGTCGCGCTGACCGGCGGGAGTCGCGGCGATGACGATACATTCCACATTCTGGTGATGGATCTGCACAAGAGCCTGAACCGGATGGCGGCCGACATGTCCGACGACACTGTCGACGGCGCCCATGTCTGGCAGCTCGATGCCGGCGACCGCCCTCGGGTCGCCGCGTTCATGCGCGGGCTGAACCGCACGCGGAAGCTCAAATTCGACCATCCCGGCCTCGACACCGCGGCGACCCGCGACGGAGCGCGGCTGCTCATCCAGAACGACATCGGCACCAACGACGCGCATGTGCTGGTCGTCCAGATGGAAGGCCTTTCGATCACGCTCACCTATTCGGATCTGCACGAGCGGCGCTTCGCTTTCTTCCAGGAACTCTTGTCGGAAATCGGTGCGCAATGGTCGGGCGTCGGCGCGCGGCGCAGCGCCGGGCTGAACGCAGGCGCCGACTATGTCGTCGGCACGGCACGTTTCGATTGCGCCGATGCCGGGGCGGCGGACGCCGTCCTTGAGGGGCTGGGCGCGCGCATCGTCTTCCTGATCGACTGGAACCGGGCGCGCAAGCGGCTGAACCGGCTGGTGGCCAAGCCGCTCTCCGTCGCGGTGCTGACCGAGGCGGCCCATCGCGAGGCAGGCCATATGGGCTGGCTCATGGCCGGGGCCGAGCAGTTGGTCTTCGACGCGATGGAAGCGCTGTCGCCGGACCACTTTCGCGTCGGCGACCGGCTGGACGGCGTCCTGGGCGAGGCCGAGGCGCGGGATTTCCTGACCGAAGCGCTGGTGCTTTCCTCCAATGCCATGCAGGCGGGCCAGACTGCCGCCCTGGTCGCCGACCAGATCCGGCTGCTTCTGTCGCGCCATGTCGGCCGCCACCGGGACGAATTCGCCCTGCTCGGTGAGCACGCCGCCTTTTGCCAGGCGCTGGCGGAGGGCGTTCGCGATGCGTTGGCCCATGGTCATGAAACGGACGTCAAGGCGGCGCGAAAGCTCTCGGAGCGCGCCAAGGTCTGGGAACGCAAGGCCGATCATCTGGTGATGCGCCTGCGCGACCAGGCCGCGGGCAACGCGCGCTGGCTGCCCTTCCTGCGGCTGATCGAATGCGCCGACGATGCGGCGGACGAGCTCGAGGAGGCCGTTTTCGTCCTGTCGCTGATCGCCGAGCACAACCATCATGGCTGGAGCGAGGAATTGCGCGCCGCGCTGCGCCGGCTGGCCGACAAGGTGCTCGACGCGGCGCAGGATCACGTCAAGGCGCTTGCCGTGGCGCGCACGCTCAACGAAGCGAGCCTTGCGGAGGATCAGGATGAATTCCTGGCCGCCTGCTGGCGGGTGGTCAATGCCGAGAAGCTTTGCGACGCGCTGACCCGCGATGTCAGGCGGCTGTTCGTGCGCCACGTATCGGACGCCGCCGCGCTCAGCCTCGGCACCGATTTCGCGGCCGCGCTGGAGGCATCCACCGACGCGCTGCTGCGCACCGGCTACGCAATGCGCGGCCTGGTCTTCACGCGGGTCGGTGCGGACCATCAGGGGAGACGGGCGTGAACGACGCGTCGATGGGCATTCCGGCACAAGGAGCGGCTGGCCTCATCGTGCCCGGCGCGCCGCTCGCCAAGGCGGCCTCGCCCGAGACGATGGGCTTCAAGGCCTACAATCTCGCGCGGATGGCGGCGCTTGGGCTGAATGTGCCGCCGGCTTTCGTGCTGGGCACCAGCCTCTGCGCCCATCCGGAAGCAGTCACGCCCGCGCTCTGGCGCGATGCGTTGACGCGGCTCGAAGCCGCGGCCGGGCTGCGCTTCGGCGATCCGCGCCGGCCGCTTCTCCTGTCCGTCCGCTCCGGGGCGCCGGTGTCGATGCCGGGGATGATGGAGACACTGCTCAATATCGGCCTCACCGACGCGACGCTGCCGGGGCTGATCCGATCAACCGGCAATCCGCGGCTGGCCTGGGATGCCTATCGCCGCCTGATAGCCGGCTATGGCGAGGTGGTGGCGGGCATCGAAGCGGCCGCGTTCGAGGCTGATCTCGACCAGGTGCGCATGGGCGAGGATGAGCGCGCGCTGGACTTCGCCGCGCTGCGCGATCTCGCGCAGCGGCATCTGGAAACCTACCGGCGGCTGACGCAGGAGGCCTTTCCACAGGACGCCGTCGCGCAGTTGCAGGCGGCGATCGCGGCGGTGTTCCGCTCCTGGTCGAGCGCCAAGGCAGCCGCCTATCGCGAGATGCGCGGATTGAGCCATTGCATGGGCACGGCGGTGACGGTCCAGCGCATGGTGTTCGGCAACGCGGGAGGACTGTCCGGGGCCGGGGTCGGCTTCACCCGCAACCCCAGCGACGGGGATCCTGCCCCTTGGGTCGATTTCCTGTTCAACGCGCAGGGCGAGGACGTGGTCAGCGGCCGACGCAGCGCGCAGGGCCACGACCGGCTGGCCGCGATCGCCCCGCGCGTCTGGGAGGAGCTGGTCGAGGCGACCAAGGCGCTCGAGCGGCATTTCGGCGACATGCAGGATTTCGAGTTCACCGTCGAGGACGGCAAGCTCTTCCTGCTGCAGACCCGCGAGGGCAAGCGCACGCCCCAGGCGGCGGCCCGCATCGCTCTCGACATGGCGGACGAGGGACTGATCGACCGCGACACCGCGCGCAGCCGTACCGCCGGCCTCGACGCGGCCGCGCTGACCACGCGCGTCATCGTGGCCGAGGACGGCGCGGCGGCGGCGACGCTCGGCCATGCCGCGACCGCCTCTAGCGGCGTCGCCAGCGGTGTGGTCGCGCTCAACGAGGAGCAGGTCGCGGCGGCCGAGGCGGCGGGAAAACCGGCGATCCTGGCACGGGAGAACGCCGAGACGCACGACGTCGCGCTGATCGACCGCGTGCGGGGCCTGCTCACCCGGCACGGCGCGCGCACGTCCCACGCGGCCGTGGTCGCGCGGCAGCTCGGCAAGGTCTGTCTCGTCGGCTGCGAGGCCATGCGCATTGACGAGCCCGGCGGGCGGATCGGTTTCGGCGAGGAATGGCTGGACCCCGGGGCGGTGATCACGCTGGACGGCAACAGCGGCACGATCTTCGCTGGCGCGTGGCGCACCGCCGAGCAGGTGCCAACGGAGTTGTTGCGTCGGCTCGACCGCCTGCACGGGACGACGGGATGACATTCTTGGGCCTCTGATGGCCAGCGTCCCGCTTGGTTCGGCCGACTGGTGCCTTCCGTCGAGTGCCCTGCTCAGGGCCAAGCTGTTCCGGACCGACGGCTCGGGATCATGTGCGGCTCTCCTCCGGATAATCGACGCCGACAAGAAAAAGCCCGTCCGACGGAGCCACCTGGCCGCAAGCGGCGCGATCGCGCGCTTCGAGCGCCGCCTTGAGATCGGCCGCGCGCCAGGAACCGTCGCCGACGCGCCGCAAAGAGCCCACCATCGAGCGAACCTGGTTGTGCAGGAAGGAGCGCGCCGAGGTTCGCACCTCGATGAAATCGCCATTGCGGCCGACATCAAGGCGGTCAAGCGTGCGGACCGGGCTTTCGGCCTGGCACTGGGTGGAGCGGAAGGTGGTGAAGTCGTGCTTTCCAAGCAGCACTTTCGCCGCCTCATGCATGGCGTCGGCGTCGAGCCGCTTCGGGACCCACCAGACCTTGCCCTTTTCCAGCGCCGCCGGCGCCCGGCGGTTGAGGATGCGGTAGAGATAGTGGCGGCCGGTGGCGGAAAAGCGCGCGTCGAAATCGTCGGCGACGACCGCCGCCTTGAGGATGGCGACGCGCGCGCCGGCGGCCTGCAGATGGGCATTCACCGCATCGCGCACCTTGTCGCCCGACCACGCTTTGGCAAGATCGACATGCGCCACCTGGGCGGTGGCGTGCACGCCGGCATCGGTGCGGCCGGCGGCCCGTATTCTTACCTCTTCGCCGCAGAACTTCTCGATCGCCTGCTCGATCGCCTGCTGCACCGAGGGCTGGTCGGCCTGATGCTGCCAGCCCGCGAACTGGCTGCCGTCATATTCGATATCGAGCCGAAAACGCGGCATGTTCAGACAATTACCGATGTCTGAGACGAGACCTTGTTTTCTCGGTGGAGCATGATCTTACCCGAAAACCGGTTCCCACTTTTCGGGATCATGCTCTAAGCGGCCAAAGCGGTGAAAGCCGAAGCGTATACCAGCCTGCCGGTATCGGGCCCGTCGCCCCAGGCCAGCGCCTGCAGCGCCTCACCCTGATACTCGCTGTCGAATTTTGCGGCGCGGCCATGGGTGTAGCCGAAGCGGCCGTAATAGGTCGGATCGCCCAGAACCACGGCAAGCGTCTCGCCGGCTTCCTTGAGGCGGATATGCGCCTCTCGGATCAGCGCGCCGCCGATGCCGGTGCCGTGGAAGGAGGGTTCGACCGCCAGCGGCGCCAGCGCGACGGCCGCAAAGCGCTTGCCGCCATTCTGCACGTAAAGCCTGGAAAACAGGATGTGGCCGACGACCTGGCCGTCTTCCTCGGCCACCAGCTCGACAACGGCGTCGCCGCCGGTGACCAGGGCATCGACCAGCCCGGCTTCCGCCTGCTGGCCAAAGGCATGTTCTTCGACGAGGCGGATCGCCTCGCGATCCCGCGGCGTCGCCGCGCGTATCGACATCATGCTCATGTCAGTTTCGTTCCTTTTGCGATCTTGGCTCCGCGCAAGAACTCCTGCGCGGCGGCAGGCCTTCCGCCCGCCCGTTGAACTTCGACCAGCCTGACCGCGCCCGATCCGCAGGCGACCGTCAGCCGGTCATCGAGAATTCCTCCCGACTCGCCGACGCCATCCGAGAGCGCCGAGCGAAGCAGTTTCAGCCGCTCCATGCGGCCGCCAATTTCGACCTCGCACCACGCGCCCGGGAAGGGCGAGAGGCCGCGAATGTGATTGTGGACTTCGCCAGAAGGCCGCGTCCAGTCTACGCGTGTCTCCGATTTATCGATCTTTCGGGCGTAGGTCACCCCTTCCGCCGCCTGCGGGGTAAATGTCAGACAATTTATCCCCAACTGCGCGAGCGCCTCGACCATCAGCGAAGCGCCCTGAACCATCAGGCGGTCATGCAATTCGCCGGCCGTCATATCGGGTGCGATGGCGACTTTTTCAACCAAAGCCACCGGCCCGGTGTCCAGACCCTCTTCCATCTTCATGACCATCATGCCGGTTTCGCTATCGCCAGCCATGATGGCGCGCTGGATGGGAGCAGCACCACGCCAGCGTGGCAAAAGCGAGGCATGGCCGTTGAGACAGCCGAGTCTCGGCGCGTCCAAAATGGCTTTTGGCAGCAGCAATCCATAGGCGACGACGACGGCGACATCGGCACGAAGGGCGGCGAAAGCCACCTGCTCGGCTTCGCCCTTCAGCGATGTGGGCGTCCGCACCTCCAGGCCCAGCCGCTCGGCCTCGCGCTGCACCGGCGACGGCGTCAGTTCCAGCCCGCGCCGACCGGCGGCACGCGGCGGCTGCGTGTAGACGGCGGCGATCTCGTGACCGGCCTCGGCGATGGCGCGCAAGGTCGGCACGGAAAAATCCGGCGTGCCCATGAAGATGACGCGAAGCGGCATGAGGTCCTGCGATCCTGTCTTGCGGTAGGCTCAGGTGCTCGCGCGGCCGGAACGGCCCTCAGCCCACCATCTTGCCCGGCGCCTTGTCCTTGGCGAGCTTCTTGAATTTCCGGACCACCATGTCGCGCTTCAGCTTCGAGATGTGGTCGATGAACAGCACGCCGTTGAGATGATCGATCTCGTGCTGCAGGCAGGTGGCCATCAGACCTTCAGCCTGTATCTCCTGCAATTTGCCGTCGCGGTCGAGATATTTCACCCGCACCGAAGCCGGACGTTCGACCTCGGCATAATAGTCGGGGATCGACAGGCAGCCTTCCTCATAGACGGAACGCTGGTCGGAACTCTCGAGCACTTCGGGATTGATGAAGACATGCGGCTGAGGCTCCTCACCTTCCTTGGCGAGGTCGATCACCAGCAGCCGCCGCGGCTCGCCGATCTGGATCGCCGCAAGGCCGATGCCCGGCGCGTCATACATGGTTTCCAGCATGTCGTCGGCGAGCTTGCGCAGATCGGCGTCGACGCGCTCCACCGGCTTGGAAACCTGGCGCAGGACGGGATCGGGAAGAATGATGAGCGGCTTGATCGACATGGCGTCTCACCTAAGACTTCGCTGGAGAAGCGTCAACGGGGGCAGCTTTTCCCTGTTCACGTTTTGATCTGTGCCGGCGATGCGAATCGGTTATGCTGCGCCCATGAACGACATGACCTCCATCCTTTCGCAACCGGTCGCGCGGCTCGGCGCCACCACGATCACGCTCGGCCAGGCGCTTGGTATCGCCGCTGTCCTGTTCGTCGTGCTGTTCGCCGCGCTCGTCATCGCCCTGTGGCGCGCCGCCAAGGCGCGCGCGGTCGCCGCGGCGGAAGCGGCCGACCATGCCCGTGACACCGAGGCGCGAATGGCCGACATCATGCAGGCGCAGGCCGAGATGCAAGGGCGCATGGGCGCGATCGCCGACGTGTTCGGCGCCAGGCAGGCGGAGCTTACGCAATCGCTCGGGCAGCGGCTCGACGCCATGACCGGCCGCATCGGCCAGACCATGGCCGAGCAGACCAAGTCGACGCATGAAAGCCTAGCCAAGCTGCAGGAGCGGCTGGCGGTGATCGACACCGCGCAGGGCAATATCCAGTCGCTCGCCGGCCAGGTCGTGCAGTTGCAGGCGATCCTCTCCAACAAGCAGACGCGCGGCGCTTTCGGCCAGTCGCGGATGGAAGCGATCGTCGCCGACGGGCTGCCGCACTGCGCCTATGAGTTCCAGGCCAGCCTCAGCAATGGCAGCCGGCCCGACTGCCTGGTGCGAATGCCCAACGGCGCGCCGATGCTGGCCATCGACGCCAAGTTCCCGCTGGAAGCGTGGAACGCTATCCGCGCCGCCGAGGGCGCCGACATGCAGAAGGTGGCGGCGCAGGCCTTTCGGCGCGACATCGAGGTGCATATCCGCGATATCGCGGAAAAATACCTGATCCAGGGCGAGACGCAGGACACCGCCTTCATGTTCGTGCCGTCGGAATCGGTGTTCGCCGAGATCCACGAGAATTTCGAGGCGGTGGTGCAGAAGGCGCACCGCGCCCGCGTCGTCATCGTCTCGCCCTCCCTGCTCATGCTGTCGATCCAGGTGATCCAGGCGATCCTCAAGGACGCCCGGATGCGCGAGCAGGCGCATCTGATCCAGGGTGAGGTCATCCGGCTGATGGAGGATGTGGCACGGGTCGACGAGCGGGTGCGCCGGCTGCAGACGCATTTCGGCCAAGCGGCCAAGGACATCGACGACATTCTGGTCTCGACGTCGAAGGTCACCAAGCGCGGCCAGAAGATCGAGGCGCTGGAGTTCGCCGAGGGTGAGACTGAAGCACCACGCCCGGCGAAGGCCGAAGGCGGCACGCGTGTGGCGGACTCCAAGACGGGCCAGTTGAGGCTCAGGGTCGTCGAGGACGGCGAATAGCCTACTGCTCTTCGAGAGTCGTCATGCCTTCGAATTCCGGCAGCCAGTGCAACGCCGACCGGTGCCATTTCTGTTGTCTGGGAGCCAGGTCCTGACGCTGCCGGGCGGTGCCGACCCTGACGCCGTAGACCTTCGGACCATCGCCGACAGAGGTTGCATAAAGATGCGAGCCGCAGTCGGCGCAAAAAGCCTGGGCGCGCCTGGCGCCGCTTGCCACGACCTTGATGTAGATTTTCGGCGCGCCCCTGGTGATCCTGTAGTCGCTTTCCGGCGCCGGAACGGTGACTCGAAAGGCCGTGCCGGTCAGTTGCTGGCAGTCGGTGCAGTGGCAGATCGAGGTCTTTTCCGGGTCGACCTCCGCCTCATAGGTGATCGCGCCGCAATGGCACCCGCCGTCGATCTTCATTGGCTTGCTCCTCGAAGAATTTATTGTCGTGTTGAACCTAACTCTCCTCCGAAGCCTCGGCCATGGCCTTGCGCCGCCGCTCCCATGTGCCAGTCGCCTGCGGCTTGACGAAGAGCCTGGAGATTTGCGGCATTTCCTTCTTGAGCCTTGCCTCCAGGCGCTCGACGCAGGCTTCGATCTCGGGCGCGGCGAGGTGATCCTCGAATTCGATGCTCAAGCCCGCGACGATCTCCTCCGGACCGACATGGACGCTCAATATGCCGTTCGCCCGCTGCACGGCCGGATCCTGCTGGACGATCGCCAGGACCTTCTTTTGGACCTCGGGCGATGCAGGTTCGCCGATTAGCAGGCCCTTGCTCTCGCGAGCCAGGAAGATCGCCGTGGCGCCCAGGATGATGGCGATGCCGAGAGAGCCGACGCCGTCGAGCTCCGGCCTTTCCAGGAGTTGCGCCGACAGTATGCCGGCGAAGGCGACGACGAGGCCAAGCAGCGCGGCGCTGTCCTCGAACAGCACGGTGTAGACGCTCGGATCCTTGCTCGACTGCACCGCTTCGAACCAGCCCTGTCGGCCCTTCTGCTGGCGGAACTCCCTCAGCGCCACCAGCCACGAGCTACCCTCGAACAAGAACGAAAGGCCGAGCACGATATAGTTGACCCTGGCGTTGACGACCGGTTCCGGCGCCATGATGTGGATGACGCCCTCATAGAAGGAAACGCCGGAACCGAGCGCGAACACCAGAAGCGCGACGATGAAGCTCCAGAAATAGAGCTCGCGTCCGTGGCCGAGCGGATGCGTTTGGTCCGGCGGCCGCGCGGCGCGATGCATGCCGTAGAGGAGCAGCGTGCCATTGCCGGTGTCGACCAGCGAATGCACGCCTTCCGACAGCATGGCTGAGGAACCGGTGAAGGCTGCCGCCGCGAATTTGGTGACCGCGATCGCCAGATTGCCGGCAAGCGCGGCGTAGATCACCCGTCTCGATCCGCTATGTCCTGCCATGCGATCCCCGGCTTGCCCTGCGCGCGAGCTTAGCGGCCCACCCGGCAAAGCTCTACAGACAATGCGCCAGTCCATGCGAGGTTTCGAACTGGCGTCGCGACCGCAAAATCGGTTGACAGCCGGCTGGCCGGCTTAGCAAAGCCGCACTGCCTCTTGCAGTCCGTCATTTCTCTTGTTTCACTCGGATTGCCCACAATCGGAGGAGCGAATCATGGCAAAAGGCGCGATGAAGGCGGGCAAGGAAGCCCGCAAGCCGAAGAAGGACGCCAAGAAGCCCGCAGCGGCCCCGGCTCCGAAGGCGCCGCCGGTCAAGGCGATGCGCATCAAGGAAAAGTAAGCGGCCGAATTCGGTCGATGGACTCGATGCAGGCTTGAACCGGCGGCATGGCAATGCCGCTGGTGTTTTGTTGATCGGAAAACAGGCCATCCTATATTCAAGGAGCGAGGACGACCTCGCTTCCCCGAAAAACTGGCCGGGACGACCCGCCACCAAGCATCTCAGGCGATGCTGGAATGACGGAGCGTTTTCGATGTCCTGGGTTTTTCTTTTCTTCGCCGGCCTGTTCGAGATCGGCTGGGCGATCGGCCTCAAATATACCGACGGCTTCTCCAGGCCGCTGCCGACCCTCCTCACCATCGCCTCGATGATCGTCAGCCTCGGCCTGCTCGGCCTGGCGCTGAAGACACTGCCTGTCGGCACGGCCTATGCGGTGTGGACCGGCATCGGCACCGTCGGCACGGCGCTGCTCGGCATCTGGCTGCTCGGCGAACCAGCGACAATTGTCCGGCTCGCGTGCATCGCCCTGATCGTCTGCGGCATCGTTGGGCTGAAGCTCGTCGCTTAGCGCAAACGCGTTCAGGGCCGCTTTCGGCGACCCTGACCTTATTTTCCGACGAACCCAAACTTAGCGGGCGGAGAAGCCCGGAGGCGTCCTGCCGACGCGCGCCTTGCGGGCGGCGTAGCGTGCATCACGCTTGGCCTTGCGCGCGGCCTCGTCGGCAAGCTCGAGCGCGATGCGCTCTGCTTCCTCGGCTTCGCGGATTTTGGCCTCGGCCGCAGCGGCCTCTTCGGCGGCGATTCGTGCCGCTTCGGCTGCGGCTTCGCGTTCGGCCTTCTCGGCCGCTTCGCGCGCCAACTTTTCCTGCTTCAGCCTTGCCTTCTCCGCTTCGCGGATGGCGCGGGCCTCGAGGATCGCCTTGCGTTCGGCTTGGCGCGCCAGCACAGCGGGATCATCCGCCGCCGGCTTTGCCTTGAAGCGCGCGAGCAGCGCCTTCTTTGCCTCGTTCGCGGCATTGCGCCGCTCGAAAATGTCTTTTTCCCTGTAGATAGCCAAGTGTACTTCCCTGCAGTCTATTCGCGACGCTTACATACGCGTGAAAGCGGCGAGTTCAAGCGCCAAAACGGTATGCCAGCCATGAAAAAACGGGCTTGTTGCCGCAGGGATACGGCCCGGCACCATGCGATGCACTGTTCACCGATCGCGGCTCTGGCGGGCCGCAAGGCAGATCGTTACCTCTAGCGCCGACAAGCAACATCGATATGAACGCCCTTAAAGCGCGTCGCGATCTTTCAGATTCGCTCCATGCGCTTTAGGGTTTCGATTTTACGCATGTCTTTATCCCGAAACCGGTTCCCACTTTCGGGAGACATGCTTTAGGACACAACCAGATGGAACTCGGTCTCTACACTTTCGCTGATGTCAGCCCGGAGCCGGGCCCCGGCGCCATCGGCCCGCATGAGCGGCTGCGCAACCTCATCGAGGAAATCGAGCTGGCCGCCCAGGTCGGCCTCGACGTGTTCGGGCTCGGCGAGCATCACCGCCCCGACTATGCCGCCTCCGCGCCGGTCGTGGCGCTTGCCGCCGCGGCCGAGCGCACCAAGCGGATCCGCCTTACCAGCGCGGTCACGGTGCTCTCCTCCGACGATCCGGTGCGCGTCTTCCAGCAATTCGCCACGCTCGACCTTCTGTCCAACGGCCGCGCCGAGATCATGGCCGGGCGCGGCTCCTTCATCGAATCCTTCCCGCTGTTCGGCTACAAGTTGGAAGACTATGACGAGCTTTTCGCCGAGAAGCTCGACCTGTTGCTCGCCATCCGCGACCAGGTGACGGTGACGTGGCAGGGCAAGCTGCGCGCGCCGATCAATGGCCGGGGCGTCTACCCGCGTCCGTTCCAAGAAAAGCTCCCGATCTGGATCGCCATCGGCGGCACGCCGCAATCCGCCGCCCGCGCCGGCGTGCTCGGCCTGCCGCTGGCTTTGGCCATCATCGGCGGCGAGCCGGCGCGTTTCGCGCCGCTGTTCGATATCTATCGCGAGGCGGCGCGCCGCGCCGGCTCCGATACTGCAACGCTTGCGACCAGCATCAACGTGCACGGCTTCATTGCCGAAACGACCGAACAGGCGGCCGACGACTTCTACGGACCGCAGGCCGAGGTGATGAACCGCATCGGGCGCGAGCGCGGCTGGGGCCCGACCTCGCGGGCGCATTTCGACCAGGGGCGGGGTCCCAATGGGGCGCTCTTCGTCGGCAACCCCGAGCAGGTGGCTGAAAAGATCGTCGTCCAGCACAGGATCTTCAACAACGACCGCTTCCTTCTGCAGATGGCGATCGGCACCATGCCGCACCCCAAGATCATGAAGGCGATCGAGCTTTACGGCACCAAGGTGGCGCCGATCGTGCGCAAGGAGACGGCCAAGGCGGCGCCAGCGCCGGCTGCCTGACAGCGGCCCGCTCGAAACCGGCCTGCGGATGCCGGGAAAGCCGGTTCTTGGAACCTTGCCCGGAACTCCCGCGTTTCGGGCACAGGCCCGCCATGCATTCATTGTCGGCTGGCGGCTTGCAAGGGAACCGATGGAAGCCGAACAGATCGCTTCGGGCGCAAGCGCTGCCGAAAGCCCTGATCCGCGTGCCGATGCCAGGGCAGACATGCGCCTCATGCGGTCGCTGGTGATCGGGATCTTCATTCTGATGACGGCGGCGGCGCTTTACTTCGCCCGCGCCTTCTTCATGCCGGTGATGCTTGCCTTCCTGCTGGCGCTGACACTGACGCCGATCGTGCGCCTTCTGAGAAAGCACGGGATTCCGGAGGTGGTCTCGGCAACGCTTTTGGTGCTGCTGTCGATCTTCATCTTCGCCGCCGCCGGTTATCTGCTCAGCGGACCGGTCATCGAGCTCATCAACAACTCCTATTCGATCGGCCAGCAGTTGACGGAACGGCTGGCGCCGTTCAAGCGGCCGCTCGAACGAATGATGGATCTCGCCCATCAACTGGAAGCGTTGACCGAGACCTCGCAGGAACCCGGCCTGCAGCGGGTCGCGGTGGCGCCTTCCGGCATCCTCTCCACCGCGGCCAGCAACATCCTGGAAGCAGGCACCGCGATCACCATCGTCTTCGTGCTGTCGCTGTTCCTGCTCGCCTCCGGCACATTGTTCTACGAGAAGATCGTCCAATCCTTCGCCAGCATGACGCAGAAGAAGCGGGCGCTGCGCGTCGTCTATGACGTCGAGCGCGAGATTTCGCACTATCTGCTCACGGTCTCCATCATCAATGTCAGTCTCGGCACGGTGATCGGGCTGGGCCTCTGGGGGCTCGGCATGCCCAACCCGCTCGTTTGGGGGGCGATGGCGGCATTGCTCAATTTCCTGCCCTATGTCGGCGCGCTGATGACCGTCCTGATCGTCGCCGTCATTGCGCTGATCAGCTTCGACACGATCGCCTACGCGCTGCTGGCGCCGGCCTTCGTTGTGCTGTGCGACATTATCGAAGGCCAGTTCGTGACGCCGATGGTGGTCGGGCGGCGTCTTGAGATCAACGCCGTGGCGATCTTCATCGCCATCGCCTTCTGGTCATGGCTGTGGGGCTTCGTCGGCGCGCTGATGGCGGTGCCGCTGCTGGTCGTCATCAAGGTCTTCTGCGACCACTTCGAAAGCCTGAGCCCATTCGGCAATTTCCTGGCGGCGCAGCAAGCAACTGTCGTCGATGACGAGCCGGCCGAGAACAACCACAATCAAGCAGCCTGAGGCTGGCCCAATCTCAAATCCCGGTCATTGTTTGCGACGCCGGTGCCCAGTGCCTATATCGGACCGGTCAAGCCGGACCCGTCCTGAATGAGCGACTTCGATCTCGGTGGCTATTTCGCCCGCATCGGTTACGGCGGACCGGCCGACGCTTCGCTCGCCACGCTGCAAGCGCTGCACGCAGCGCATCCGCGTGCGATCCCGTTCGAGAACATCGATGCCTTGATGGGCGTTTCCGTCGGCCTCGACCTCGCTTCACTGCAGGACAAGATTTTTCGCGAGGGCCGCGGCGGCTATTGCTTCGAGCACAATCTGATCTTCATGCGCGCGCTTGACGCGCTGGGCTTCACGGTCAGCGGGCTTGCCGCCCGCGTGCTGTGGGGCCAGCCGGAGGACGCGGTCACCGCGCGCAGCCACATGCTGCTGCGCATCGAGCTTGGCGGCCGCACTTATATCGCCGATGTCGGCTTCGGCGGCCTGACGCTGACGGCGCCGCTGCTTGTGGAACCAGGACTGGAGCAGCCGACGCCGAACGAAACCTTCCGCCTCGTCGAGACCGGCGGACAATTCCGCCTGCAGGCCGATATCGGCAGCGCCACCACTGCCGACAACTGGCGCACGCTCTACCGCTTCGACCTGAGCCAAGCCTATGAGGTCGACTACCGGGTCGCCAGCCAATTCCTGTCGACGCATCCGAGCTCTCATTTCCTGTCGACGCTTGTCGCCGCGCTCGCTTTGCCCGACCGGCGCTACGCGCTGCGCAACAACCGGCTGTCGACGCATCATGCCGGCGGCCGCAGCGAGCAGCGCGAGATCGCGACGGCCGCCGAGCTCGCCGACGCGCTGGAGAACCAGCTCGCCATAGTCATTCCCGACCGCGCCGCCTTGGAGGCGAGGCTCAGGGAAAAACGCATCGTGGAGACCTGACCAATGACCGCCCTTTCGGTTCTCGACCTGTCGCCGATCACGCAAGGCAGCACCGCTTCGCAGTCGCTCGCCAATTCGCTCGACCTTGCCCGCCATGCCGAGCGCCTGGGCTACAAGCGCTACTGGCTGGCCGAGCACCACAACATGCCGGGCATCGCGAGCGCCGCGACATCCGTCGTGATCGCGCATGTCGCCGGCGGCACCAAATCGATCCGCGTCGGCGCTGGCGGCATCATGCTGCCCAACCATGCGCCGCTGGTGATCGCCGAGCAGTTCGGCACGCTGGCGGCACTTTTTCCCGGCCGCATCGACCTCGGCCTCGGCCGCGCGCCGGGCACCGACATGCTGACCGCGCGGGCGCTGCGCCGCAACCTGGAGTCCGCCGACAATTTCCCGCAGGACGTGGTCGAGCTGATGGGCTACTTCCACCCGGCCGAGGAAGGCCAGCGCATCCGCGCCGTGCCGGGCGAAGGCCAGACGGTGCCGGTCTGGATCCTCGGCTCCAGCCTTTATGGCGCGCAGCTCGCAGCACTTCTCGGCCTGCCCTACGCCTTCGCCTCGCATTTCGCGCCGGCCGAGCTCGACCACGCGCTGGAGGTTTATCGAACACGCTTCCAGCCCTCCGCGCAGCTCGACAAGCCCTATGTCATGCTCGGCCTCAATGTCTCCGCCGCGCCGACGGACGCCGAGGCGAAGCTGTTGTTCAGCTCGCTGCAGCAGGCCTTCGTCAATCTGCGCAGCGGCAGGCCCGGGCAATTGCCACCGCCGGTCGAGAATTACGACCGCGATCTCGACCCCATGGCGAAGAGCATGCTTGCCCAGGCGCTGTCCTGCGCCGTCGTCGGTTCGCCGGAGACGGTGCGCCAGGGAATCGACGCCTTCATCCGCCGCACCGGCGCAGACGAATTGATGGTGACGGCGCAGATCTTCGATCACGCGGCACGCGTCCGCTCCTACGAGATTCTCGCCGATGTACACAAATCGATGTCGAAGGCGGCATGATCGCGCAGTCACTTTTGCCTGACACATTGGTCTGTTAAGGGCGCGCAGATGTCCCTCCCAGCCAAGAGTCCCCGGTGACCAAAGATCTTGACGACCGTATGCATTTTGCCATCGACCTGGCGCGGCGCGCCGGCGAGCTGGGGCTCAAATATTTCCGCGACCTCGACAATCTGACCGTCGAGAGCAAGGGCCACCAGGACCTGGTTTCGGAAGCCGACCGCGAGGTCGAGCTGTTCATCCGCGCGGCGATCGCCGAGGCCTACCCGCAAGACGGCATCGTCGGCGAAGAGCACGCGGCAGTGATCGGAATGACCGGCCATGTCTGGGTGATCGACCCGATCGACGGTACCGCCAATTTCGTGCGCGGCATTCCCGCCTGGTGCGTGGTGATCGCCTGCGCCAGGGACGGCGAGACGGTGGTCGGCGTCATCCATGAACCCTCGACCGACGAGACGTTTTACGGCCGGCTGGGCGGCGGCGCCTTCCTCAACGGCAAGCCGATCAAGGCCAGCAATGCGGCGTCGCTTTCCGAGGGCGCGGTCGGCACCGGGCTTTCCAACCGCACCTCGACCAAGAACGTCGTCATTCTGATCAGCCTGATCGTGGCGGAGGGCGGCGTCTTCTACCGCAATGCTTCCGGAGCGCTGATGCTTGCCTATGCGGCGTCCGGCCGGCTGCTCGGCTATGCCGAGGAGCACATGAACGCCTGGGACTGCCTCGCCGGCATGCTGCTGGTCGAAGAGGCCGGCGGCACGGTGCTCAGAGCGGATCCGAAGACGGCGCTCGACCAGGGCACGCAGGTGATCACCGGCGGCAGCCGCATCTTCCCGAGATTGCAGGCGCTGTGCGCGGAGGCCTTCGAACCTACGCACTGACGCTCTGCGCGATCGCGCCCAGCGGCCGGCAGGAATTGCGGATCATCAGCCGGCCCTTCAGCACCAGCTTACGCGGCGGCGCGTCGCGGTTGCCGGCCAGCCGGTCGAGCAGGAGGTTCGCCGCCTGCTCGCCGATCGCCTGCACCGGCTGCGCCACGGTGGTCAGCTGCGGCACGAACACGTCGGACCAGGGAAAGTCGTCGAAGCAGGCGACCGAAATGTCCTCCGGGCAAGAGAGGCCGATGTCGCGGATCGCCTTCATCGTGCCGATCACCATCGGGTTGTTGGCCGAGAAGATCGCGCTCGGCCTGTCGTGCAGCGACAAGAGCTGCATGGTGGCGTTGTAGCCGTCGATCTCGTGGAAATTGCCGGAGCGTATGAGCTCCTCCGCCACCGGCAGGCCGGCCGCCTGCAGCGCCTCGCGGTAGCCGATCATGCGATCATGCATGGGGGATATGTCGGAGGTGCCGGTGATGTAGCCGATGCGGCGATGGCCGAGATGGATCAGATAGGTGACGGCGTCGAACACGGCGCGCTGGTTGTCCAGCACCACCGCGTCGGTGTCGACGCCTTCGCAGAGACGGTCGAGCAGCACCACCGGCACATTGGCATCCTCGACGATGCTCTTCAGGATGCCGCCATCGCCGACGCGCGCCACGATCAGCCCGTCGACCATGCGGTCGAGCAAAAGACGTATCTGCTCGTCCTGCGTGTTCAGATCCTCGTCGGTGCAGCACAGCATGACGGCATAGCCGGCGCGGTCGAAGGCCTGCTGGATGACCGAGACGACATCGGTGAAGAACGGGTTGGTGATGTGCGGCACGGTGAGGCCGATGGTGCGCGTTGTGCCCATCTTCAGGCTGCGGGCGATGGCGTTGCGCTTGTAGCCGATGTCGCGGATCGCCTGCTCGATGCGTTGCGTGAGCTCGGGACTGACGGTGGCCGTGCCGTTCAGCAATGCCGACACGGTGGCAATCGACACACGCGCCGCCTCGGCTACGTGCAGCATGGTCGGCGCCGTGGATTTCCGCTGCTTCTTCCGTCCTGACGCCGTCATTTTCGAAACGTTTAGCCTCCGTTATTTGGCCAAACCTACGTAAACCCGGCCTTTTTCGCAAGAATTGAAATGCATCAATCCTCAGTGGCCAGATAGGCGCTTGACACGTTCGAAACGTTTAGATTAGCGTTCGAGCATCGAAGACGACGGAGGGAGGCCGTCCTTTGCCATGCAGCAGCGCGCGGATTCCATAACGGCTGGCAATGCGGCCACCGCCGGTCCCGCCGTCGTCCTGAGCGCGACCGGCATTTCCAAGCGGTTCGGCGGCATCACCGCGCTGTCCGATGTCAGGCTGGACCTTAGGGCGGGCGAGGTGCATGCGCTGATGGGCGAGAACGGCGCCGGCAAGTCGACGCTGATGAAGATCCTCTCGGGCGTCTATACCGACTACGAAGGCACTGTCGCCATCGACGGCCAGGCGGTCCGTTTCTCCGGTGTGCGCGACGCCGAGGACGCCGGCATCGCCATCATCCACCAGGAACTCAACCTCGTCCCCGAGCTCAGCGTCGCCGACAACATCTTCCTCGGCCGCGAAAAGCTGATCGTCGGGCTGGTCGTCGACCGCAAGACGAGCAGCCGCGCGGCAAAAGCGCTGTTGCAGCGTCTCGGCATCGAGCTCGATCCTGAAGCGCGCGTCGGCCGGCTCAGGGTCGGCGAGCAGCAGCTGGTGGAGATCGCCAAGGCGCTGTCGAAATCGGCGCGCATCCTGATCATGGACGAACCGACCTCGGCGCTGTCACCGGTCGAGTGCGAGCGACTGTTCCGCATCATTCGCCAGCTCGCCGCAAGCGGCGTCGCCATCGTCTACATCTCGCACCGCATCGACGAGGTCATGCATCTGGCAAGCCGGGTGACGGTGCTGCGCGACGGGCGTCACGTGCTGACCAACGATATGGCGGCGCTGAACGAAGACGCCATCATCTCGGCCATGGTCGGCCGCGATCTTATGGCGTCCTCCGATCATCAGCGCGGCGCCGGCGGCAAGGCGGTGCTGTCGGTCAGCGACCTGTCGCTGTCGAAGCCGGACCGGCATGGCTGGCGCAGCGTGATCGAGGGCGTGAGCTTCGATCTTTCGGCGGGCGAAATCCTCGGCATAGGGGGGCTGCTGGGTTCCGGCCGCACCGAAATCCTGGAAGCGATCTTCGGCTCCGGCGACGGCCGCACGGGCGGCGAGATCAAGCTCGACGGCGCGCCGGTAGAGATCGGCTCGCCGCGCGAGGCGCGCCGGCTGGGCATTGCCTTGGTCACCGAGGACCGCAAGACGCAAGGCCTGCATCTCACGGCCTCGATCACCGACAATGTCGCGCTGCCGCTGGTCGGCGCGCTGGCCCGCTTCGGCCTGCGCTCGCGCTCGGGCGAGCAAGGCCTGGCGCGCGAGGCGGTGAGCGCGCTCGGCATACGCTGCGAGAGCATCGAGCAGGCCGCCGGCACGCTGTCGGGCGGCAACCAGCAGAAGGTGGTGATCGGCAAATGGCTGGCGACACGGCCGCGCGTGCTCCTGCTCGACGAGCCGACGCGCGGCATCGATGTCGGCGCCAAGCGCGAGATCTACGACCTCATCTTCAAGCTCGCCGGCGACGGGCTGGCGATCGTCGTGATCAGCTCGGAACTGCCCGAGCTCCTGCATCTGGCCGACCGCATCCTGGTCATGGCGGAGGGCCGCCAGCGCGGCATCCTGCCCCGCACTGAGGCCAGCGAGGAGGCGATCATGCGGCTTGCCGCGCCCAGAAGGACTGCGAGACCTGCCGCATGAATCTCATCAGCCTTGTCTCCCGCACCAAGCTTTACTGGGGGCTGATCGCCATCTTCCTGATCGGCGTGTTCGGCTCGCCGATCAGTTCCAAGGGCAACAACATCTTCCTGTCCTATGGCAACCTGCTCGACGTGCTGCGCCAAGTGTCGACCACCGGCCTCATCGCCACAGGGATGACGGCGGTGATCCTGACCGGCGGCATCGATCTGTCCGTCGGCTCGCTGATGGCGATCTGCTCGGTCGTCTGCGCCATGCTGCTCACCGTGCCGGGCGTCACGCCGTCGGCGGCGCTTGGCGTGCCGACAACCGCGCTGGTGGCTCTCTGCCTCGGCGCGCTCTTCACCCGCTTCATCCTGCTCAACATCCAGAAATCCCGCGCCGGCGGGGACGCCGCGCGCGACGCGCGGCTGGACACGACGCGCGGCCTGATCGTCCCGGGGATCGTCGGCGTGATCCTGTGCTGCCTCTCGCTGTGGTACCTGCTGCCGCAGGTCGAGACCAAGTTCGGCGTTCTCGGCGTGCTTCTGGTGGCGCCCTGCGTCGGCCTGCTGTTCGGCACCATCAACGGTTTCATTATCGTCGCCGGCCGCCTGCAGCCCTTCATCGTGACGCTGGCGATGATGGTGACGGCGCTCGGCATCGCCAGGCTGACCGCCGGCCAGAACAATGCCGTGCTGCCGGTCTATACCGGCTCAAACGCCACCGAAGAGTTCGAGATCCTGCGTTCGCTGGTGTTCGGCGTCGTGCCGATGCCAGGCCTGTTCTTCCTCGGCGCGGTCGTGATCTATGGCGCGGTGCTGCGCTTCACGCCCTTCGGCCGCTATGTCTACGCCATCGGCGGCAATGAGGAGGCCGCGCGGCTTTCCGGCATCGCGGCGGGACGCGTCAAGATCGCCACCTATGCGGTGTCCGGCCTGCTCGCCGGCATCGCGGCGGTGCTCTACGTGGCGCAATACCGGCAAGGCAAGCCGGATGCCGGCGCGGGGCTGGAGCTCGATGCCATCGCCGCCGTGGTCATCGGCGGCACCAGCCTGATGGGCGGGCGCGGCAGCCTGATCGGCACCTTCTGCGGCGTGCTGATCTTCGGACTGCTGTCCAACATCCTGCAGCTGCACAACATCAACTCGAACCTTCAGCTGGTGCTGAAGGGGGCGATCATCATCGGCACGGTGCTCGTTCAGGAGCGCAACGCCGGCGACATCTTAAGCTATCTGCGCCTGCCCGGCGGACGGGCGGCGCAAAAGGAAACGGCCGCGGCCAAGCGGCCGTCACAGGAGACCTCGTCTCTATAATCCGGAGGAAACAGGACCATGACACGACGTGAAATGCTGAAGCTCGCCACTTTCGCGGCGGCACTTCTGACGACCACCGCTCTTCTGTCCGGCAACCATGCCTTTGCCCAGGACAAGAAGTGGAAGATCGGCTTCTCGCAGGTGACGACCATCGAACCCTGGCGCGCCCAGTTCAACAAGGACATCATCGCCGAGGCCGCCAAGCATCCCGAGGTCGAGCTGATCATCACCGATGGCGAGGACAAGACAGAGAAGCAGGTCGCCGACGTCGAGAACCTGATCCGGCAGGAGGTCGACGCGTTGCTGGTGTCGCCGAAGGAATCGGCCGGCCTCACCGGCGTGGTGCAGCAGGCGATCGACGCCAAGATCCCGGTCTTCGTGCTCGACCGCAACGTCGACACCAAGGACTATACGCAGTTCGTCGGCGGCGACAACAAGCTGATCGGCCGGGCTGCCGGCGAATATGCCGTCGAGCTCCTGGGCGGCAAGGGCAAGGCCGCCGGCAATGTCGTCGAGATCTGGGGCGGCATGGGCACCCAGCCGGCGCACGACCGCCATGACGGCTTCCATGAATTCACCGACAAGGAGCCGGGCATCAAGTACCTGCTCGACCAGCAGTCGGGCGACTGGAAGCAGGACCAGGCCTACAACATCATGGCCAACGCGCTGAAGACCAACGAGAAGATCGACCTCGTCTACGGCCACAACGATCCGATGGCCTATGGCGCCTATCTCGCGGCCAAGGATGTCGGGCGCGAGAAGGACATCAAGTTCATCGGCATCGACGGCCTGCCCAACGAAGGCGTGCAGATGGTGAACAAGGGCGAGCTGACCGCGACCTTCACCTATGTCACGCCGGGCGCCGAGGGCCTGCGCCAAGCGATCAAGTTCCTCAACGGCGAGAAGGTCGAGAAGACCATCACGCTGCCGACGGAAAGGATCACCAAGGAGAACGCCGCCAAGATCCTCAAGGACAACGGGCTCTAAGCTCAGGACACCCTGCCGGGCCACGCGCCCGGCAGGGTTCTGCCCGAACGCGAGGCGCTCCCCATTCCTTGCCGCCGGATGCGCATAGTGTCGCCGCGGCGCAGATTTTCCGGCCTTTCGCGACCGAAAGTCACGCCTGCCGAGGCGAGCGTTGACCTCGCCGGACGACGGCTCCAAGCGCCGTCAGCGGCGCCATGTCTGAAAAAGCCATTCGGAACAATGCGATAGCGCGAGCTCGCGCCGAGCGCGCCCGCAACGCGCGGCGGATCGCTGCCAAGGCCTTGCGGAGACAATGAACAGCTTGCGCAGAATGCTTGCGCCCCGTATCGGCTGTTCTTATATACGCCCCAGCCGTCCCGGTCCCCGAGAACCGGTGACCTGGACGGGATTTCTTGTGAACAGGGGCTTTCGTCGGAACGCCTTTTGAAGGGTCCTGAAAGCCTGCTTAGAGGAGAGACTAGATCAATGGCAAAAGTTATCGGTATCGATCTCGGCACCACCAATTCCTGTATCGCCATCATGGATGGCAAGGACCCCAAGGTGATCGAGAATGCTGAGGGCGCGCGCACGACGCCTTCCATCGTCGCCATCTCGAATGACGGCGAACGTCTCGTCGGCCAGCCGGCCAAGCGCCAGGCGGTCACCAATCCTGAAAACACCATCTTCGCGGTCAAGCGCCTGATCGGCCGCCGCTATGACGACCCGGTGACGGAGAAGGACAAGAAGCTTGTCCCGTACAAGATCGTCAAGGGCGACAATGGCGACGCATGGGTCGAGGCCGGCGGCAAGAAGCAGTCGCCCAGCCAGATCTCGGCCATGATCCTGCAGAAGATGAAGGAGACGGCGGAAGCCTATCTCGGTGAGAAGGTCGAGAAGGCGGTCATCACCGTCCCGGCCTATTTCAACGACGCCCAGCGCCAGGCGACCAAGGACGCCGGCAGGATCGCCGGCCTCGAGGTGCTGCGCATCATCAACGAGCCGACGGCTGCCGCGCTTGCCTACGGCCTGGAAAAGAAGGACGGCAAGACCATCGCCGTCTATGACCTTGGCGGCGGCACCTTCGATATTTCGGTCCTGGAAATCGGCGACGGCGTCTTCGAGGTGAAGTCGACCAATGGCGACACCTTCCTCGGCGGCGAGGACTTCGACATGCGGCTCGTCGAATATCTGGCGGCCGAGTTCAAGAAGGAACAGGGCATCGACCTCAAGGCCGACAAGCTCGCGCTGCAGCGCCTGAAGGAAGCGGCCGAAAAGGCCAAGATCGAGCTGTCGTCGACGACGCAGACCGAGATCAATCTGCCCTTCATCACCGCCGACGCCACCGGCCCGAAGCACCTGACGATGAAGCTCACGCGGGCGAAGTTCGAAAGCCTGGTCGAGGATCTCGTGCAGCGCACGATCGAGCCCTGCAAGGCGGCGCTCAAGGACGCCGGCCTGAAGGCCGGCGAGATCGACGAAGTGGTGCTGGTCGGCGGCATGACCCGCATGCCCAAGATTCAGGAGATCGTGAAGCAGTTCTTCGGCAAGGAGCCGCACAAGGGCGTCAACCCGGATGAGGTCGTCGCGCTCGGCGCCGCCATCCAGGCCGGCGTGCTGCAGGGCGACGTCAAGGACGTGCTGTTGCTCGACGTGACGCCGCTGTCGCTGGGCATCGAGACGCTGGGTGGCGTGTTCACCCGACTGATCGAGCGCAACACGACGATCCCGACCAAGAAGAGCCAGACCTTCTCGACCGCCGAGGATTCTCAGTCGGCTGTGACGATCCGCGTCTTCCAGGGCGAGCGGGAAATGGCGGCGGACAACAAGCTGCTCGGCCAGTTCGACTTGGTCGGCATCCCGCCGGCCCCGCGCGGCGTGCCGCAGATCGAAGTCACCTTCGACATCGACGCCAACGGCATCGTCAACGTCTCGGCCAAGGACAAGGGCACCGGCAAGGAGCACCAGATCCGCATCCAGGCTTCGGGCGGCCTGTCCGACGCCGACATCGAGAAGATGGTGAAGGACGCCGAGGCCAATGCCGACGCCGACAAGAAGCGCCGTGCCCTCGTCGAGGCCCGCAACCAGGCCGAGGCGCTGGTGCATTCATCCGAGAAGTCGCTGAAGGATTATGGCGAGAAGGTCTCGGAGGCTGACCGCACCGCGATCTCCGACGCCATCGCCGCGCTGAAGACCGCCGCCGAAGGCGACGACCCGGCCGCTATCGAGGCCAAGTCGCAGTCACTCGCCGAAGTGTCGATGAAGCTCGGCCAGGCCATGTACGAGGCCTCGCAGAAGGAAGCGGCCGAAGCCGATGCCAAGGCGGATGCCGCCAAGGATTCGGACGTGGTCGACGCCGACTTCGAGGAAATCGACGAAGACGACGACAAGAAGAAGTCGGCTTGAGCCCACTGACGGCAGATCATGCAAAAAGCCCGGCGCAAGCCGGGCTTTTTTGCAACCCCAATCGAAAAAGTGACGAAAAACCCAGAGGGGCCCCGGCTTGGTACTAGCATCCGGGGAACATCGCTCCTAAATCCAAGGCCATGCCGGCAGACGTCGCCAACAATGCTTGAAGACATTGAGCATCCGGACAGCGGGAAAAAATGAAAGCTGATTTCTACGAAACGCTGGGCGTGCAAAAAGGCGCCGACGAGAAGGAACTCAAGAGCGCTTTCCGCAAGCTCGCCATGCAGTTCCATCCCGACCGCAACCCCGGCGACCATGCCTGCGAGCACAAATTCAAGGAAATCAACGAGGCTTACGAGACGCTGAAGGACCCGCAGAAGCGCGCCGCCTATGATCGCTTCGGCCACGCCGCCTTCGAGGGCGGCATGAACGGCGCTGCGCACGGCTTCGGCGCCGGCGGCTTCGCGGACATCTTCGAGGACATCTTCGGTGACATGATGGGCGGTCGGCAGCGCCGCTCGTCGGGCGGCCGCGAGCGCGGCGCCGACTTGCGCTACAACATGGAAATCACGCTGGAAGAGGCTTTTTCCGGCAAGACCGCGCAAATCCACGTGCCGGCTTCGATCTCCTGCTCGGAATGCTCCGGCAGCGGCGCCAAGCCCGGCACGCAGCCGGTGACCTGCTCGATGTGCCACGGCCACGGCAAGGTGCGCGCCACGCAAGGTTTCTTCTCGATCGAGCGCACCTGCCCGCAATGCCAGGGCCGCGGCCAGACGATCAAGGACCCTTGCCCGAAATGCGCCGGACAGGGCCGCGTGACCGAGGAACGCTCGCTGTCAGTCAACATCCCGGCCGGCATCGAGGACGGCACCCGCATCCGGCTTGCCAATGAGGGCGAGGCCGGCCTGCGCGGCGGACCGTCGGGCGACCTTTACATTTTCCTGGCGGTGAAGCCGCACGAATTCTTCCAGCGCGACGGCGCCGACCTCTATTGCAAGGTGCCGATCTCGATGACGACAGCCGCCCTTGGCGGCTCCTTCGAGGTCACCACGCTCGACGGCACGCAGACCAAGGTGAAGGTGCCGGAAGGCACGCAGAACGGCCGCCAGTTCCGCCTCAAGGGCAAGGGCATGCCGGTGCTGCGCCAGCCCAATGTCGGCGATCTCTATATCCAGACGGCGGTCGAGACGCCGCAGAATCTTTCGCGCCGCCAGCGCGAATTGCTGGAAGAGTTCGAGCAGCTCTCCTCGAAGGACAACTCGCCTCAGTCGAGCGGCTTCTTCGCCCGCATGAAGGACTTCTTCGAGTCTTTTGGCGAAAACTGATCGTCACGCCCCGCATTCGCACGGCTTGGGAGCGCGATCCGCTTCCCAAGCGTCATCAACACCTTATGCCAGCTTGACGCCTTGCCTTGTCCCACCCACCTGCTAAGTAGCGGATCGGGGGGCGAGCATTGAGGAGAGCTCTGATGGCACGTGGTCCCGGATTGCGCAAAGCGCTGGCGGAAAAATTCGACGACGAGCTGAAGTTCTTCAAAGGCTGGATCGATAAGCCGAAAACAGTCGGCTCGATCGTTCCGACCAGTTCCATCACCGCCCGCAAGATGGCCTCGATCGTCAATCCGAGATCTGGCCTGCCCGTGCTTGAAGTGGGGCCCGGCACCGGCGTCATCACCCGCGCCATCCTCGCCCAGGGCGTGAAGCCGGAAAATCTCTACGCAGTCGAATATTCGACCGACTTCGTGCGCCATCTGCGCGGGCTCTATCCCGGCGTCAACGTGATCGAGGGAGACGCCTTCAATCTCAACGCCACGCTCGGCGACAAGCGCGACATGGTGTTCGATTCGGTGGTCTCCGGCGTGCCGCTGCTCAATTTCGCGGTCGCCCAGCGCATCGCCTATATCGAAAGCCTGCTCGACCGCATTCCCGCCGGACGGCCGATCGTGCAGCTGACTTACGGCCCGCTGTCGCCGATCCCGGCCGGGCGCGGCGACTACACGGTCGAGCATTTCGATTTCATCTTCCGCAACATCCCGCCGACGCAGCTGTGGATCTATCGGCGCGCGGCGCATTAGGGATAAGGGAGTAGGGGAGTAAGGCAGTAGGGGAGTAGGGGAATGAACGTTCAGCTTCCGCACTTTCCCTGCTGCCCTATTCCCTTACTCCCCTACTCCCTTAGCGAAGCAGGCCAATGGCAGTGATCCCACGAATCCTCGTCTTCGCCGGCTCGGTCCGGACCGGCGCCTATAGCGGCCGGACGGCCGATGTGGCGCAGAAGGAACTGGCCATGCAGGGCGCGGAGGTGACGCGCATCTCGCTCGGCGACTATCCGCTGCCGATCATGGACGAGGACCTCGAAAAGGAAAAAGGCATCCCCGAGAACGCGCTCCGGCTCGGGCGTCAGATCGCTGCGCATGATGGGCTTTTGATCGCGACGCCCGAATATAACGGCTCGATCCCGCCATTGCTCAAGAACGCGATCGACTGGGTGAGTCGTATACGGCGCGATGGCGGGCGTACGTCCAGGCCTTTGGCCGGCAAGCCGGTTGGGCTGTGCTCGTCGTCGGAGGGCAAGTTCGCCGGCATACGCTGCATCAACCATCTGCGCGCGGTGCTGGTGCGCTGCCAGATGGAGGTGATCACACCGGAATGCTCGGTCTCCGAGGCCGACGAAGCCTTCGCCGAGGACGGACAATTCAGGGACGCCGGACTACACCAATCGATGGAGCGCCTATGCCGTACACTGATGGAAACCTCGCGCATGCTGTCCACCCGGATCGAGGCGTGATCAATTTCGCGGAGGCCGACACGATGCGGGACCGTTTGATCGTCGGGCTCGACCTGCCGACGCTGAGCGAGGCCGAGAAGACGGTGCGCGAGCTCGAAGGCGCCGTTTCCTTCTACAAGATCGGCTACCAGCTTGCCTTTGCCGGCGGGCTGGACTTCGCGCGGGAGCTCGCCAGCGGCGGCACCAAAGTGTTCCTCGACATGAAGCTGCTCGACATCGACAACACGGTGGCCAAGGGCGTCGAGAACATCGTCAAGATGGGCGTGACGATGTTGACGCTGCATGCCTATCCCAAAACCATGAGAGCGGCTGTCGAGGCGGCCAAGGGCAGCGAGCTCTGCCTGCTTGGGGTGACGGTGCTGACCTCGATGGACGAGCAGGACATGATCGACGCCGGCTATGAATACGACCCGCACACGCTGGTGCTCAGGCGCTCGGAACAGGCGCTGCATGCCGGCATGGGCGGCATCGTCTGCTCGGCGGAGGAGGCCGAAGCGGTGCGCCGCGTCGTCGGCCCCGACCTGGCGGTGGTGACGCCGGGCATCCGCCCGTCAGGCAGCGACCATGGCGACCAGAAACGCGTGGTGACGCCGGCGCAGGCGATCCGCAACGGCGCCAGCCATCTCGTCGTCGGCCGGCCGATCGTCAAGGCGCCCGACCGCCGCGCCGCGGCCGAGGCGATAATCGCCGAGATGCAGTCGGCCTGAGGACTGGTTCCGAAACTCTACTCCGGCGGTCATCCGGCGGCGTTTTCTGCGCTTCCGGTGGTCACGTACTTTAAGTACGCTTCGCTCCGGTTCTCGAAAACACCACCAGCTGCCTCACCGGAGCGACTTTCGGAACGGGTCCTCGCTCGCGAAAAACAGACAGGAGAAACGCATGCCCAAAGGATATTGGATCGCTCGCGTCGAAGTGCGCGACGCCGAGGGATACAAGGATTATGTCGCCGCCGCGAAGCTCGCCTTCGATCGCTTCGGCGCGAAATTCCTGGCGCGCGGCGGCGAGCACGAAAAGGCCGAAGGGCCGGGCCGCGCCCGCAACGTCATCATCGAGTTCGATTCACTGGCGTCGGCCCATGATTGCTACCATTCGCCGGAATACCAGCGCGCCGTCGCCATCCGCCAGAAAGTCGCCGACGGCGAGATCGTGCTGGTGGAGGGCGTTTAGCGAAAGAGCCTATTGGCCGCTGTCTGCGCCATCGCGTCGGCAAGGTTCATGCCCCACTCCCTGCGACAATAGTCGCGGAAATCGAAGCAGGGCAGGCCGGGGCAGACTTCGAACTCGATGAGATGGACGGCGCCGTCGGCCTCTACCCTGAAGTCGACGGAAAAGACATCTTTCAGGCCGAGACCGCTTATCAGTTTTCGGGCGATGGCGCGGATTTTTCGATCCGCCTCCGGCTGGCTGGCGCCGACAGCCTCCAGCTCCGGCTCGACATAGGTGCCCGCATCCTTCGCGGCCTGGCCGGTGTCGCCATAGAGCGCCATCGAGTCGGCCATGGTCTGAAAATCGCCGCCGGAATCGGCGAAGAAGATGCCAAGCGCCTCGATGCCGGTTTCGAGCTTCATCCCAAGGAAGCTCGCGCGCACATTGCGGCCTGCGACATAGGGCTGGACGACGACGTCGTCGCGATAATGGGAAAAGACGCGCCGGCTGAGCTCCAGCGCATGGCCGAGATCGGCGACGCGCGAATCCGGCCAGATGCCGATCTTGGCGCCGAGCCGGTTCGGCTTGACGAACCAGCCCTTGGGCGAGGCCGGCGGCTCGATCAGCCATGCGCCGTTTCGCGCCAGGCCAGCTTGCGGCACCGGAAGACCTAGCGCGCCAAGCACGGCGCCGCAACGGAACTTGTCCTGGCAGAGCGCGAACAGCGAATCGTCGGCGCCGATGGTGCGCAACCCGTTCAGCCGCGCCAGCGCCGGCGAAGCGCCGCCACGGAAATAGGCAATGCCGTCGGTCAGCGTCCAGACCAGCGTTGTTGCGGGATCGGCCATCGCCATAACGGGCGCCGCGTCGTCGAGCTCGACAGGCTTGAAATCGAGACCGCGCTTCTCGCAGGCGGCGGCGAGCAGGTCGAATTCGGGCGCAAGGTCGGTCGACTGCGCCAGATAGGACGAAATTTCCAAGGCACGATCCGCCGGGTATCCGTCGGCGGACAGGCGGGCGAGACAGGCCTTTTCCGGCTCGTAGACGAGGATGAGGGTCGGCTGCGGCATCGAATGCTCCGGGCGAAATCAGGCGCTACCATCGCATGGCCGCAACGGCCGGCTTGCGGGAAACCGACCGGACTAAGGCGATTGCCTGATAGTGTTCACCCGCCTTATGCGATCAGCACGCGCGGCTCGAAGCGGCCGTTGACCGGGATATCGAGCAGGAAGGTCATGCCGGCTTGCGGATCCAGCGCGCGCTGTTTTTCGTCCTTGCCGCTCCAGGCCGAGGTCACCGCCAGGCGGTCGCCCTTGGCGCCGACGAAAGCCGGACAGGAAGCCTGCGTAACCGGCATGGCGATCTCGCGCAGCAGCGTGCCGTCCGGCGCATAGGCCTTCACCGCGCTGCCGCCCCAGACGGCGTTCCACAGCACGCCGTCGCGGTCAACGACCGAGCCGTCGATATAGCCTTTCGAGGAGCGATGATCGACGAACACTTTCACTTCGCCGGCCGGCAGGCCGGTCGCCGGATCACAGGCGACGCGCATCAGCAGCCCGGTCGCGGTGTCGGTGTAGTAGGCAATCGTGCCGTCCTCGGAAAAACAGATCGAGTTCGAGACAGTGATGCCGGAAAACAGCCGGCGCAATTCGCCCTTGAAGAACCAGTAGATCGAGCCCGCGCCCTTCTCCTCGCCCTTCCCCATCGTGCCTGTCCACAGCGCGCCGCAGGGATGGACGCGGGAATCGTTGGAGCGTGTCAGCGGATTATCGGCTTCGATCGGCGTGTGCAGCGTCAGCCTGCCGGTTTTCACGTCCCGGACCTGCAGGCCGATCTCGGTGGCGATGAGCTGGCGGTCGGCGTCGATGACGGCGATGGCGCTGGCCATGACGCCGAGGTCATGCACCTTCAACGCGCCGCCGAGCGGCTTCTCCAGCAGCTTGCCGTTGACGATGTCGAACCAGAACAGCGTGTCGGTGGCGGGATCGTAGCTCGGCCCTTCGCCGAGCTCGCAGATGTGGTCGGAAAAAACCGAAACGCCATCCATCGTCATCCTCCGAAAGCTTCGTCCCAGGCGGCGACCGCGGCCCTGGCGCGCCGCGCCACATCCTCGACCGTCGCGCCTGGCTTATAGAGACTCGACCCCAGACCGAAGACGCTGACGCCGACCGCCTTGTAGCCGGCAAAGTCCTTGTCCGAGACGCCGCCCACGGCGCCGATCAGCGTCGTTGCCGGCAGCACAGCGCGGATCGCCGCGATGCCGCTCGCTCCAAGCACGCTCGCCGGGAAGAATTTCAGCGCCGAAGCGCCGAGCCGGATCGCCTGGAAAGCTTCCGTAGGCGTGAACACGCCGGGCATCGTCACCATGCCATGATGCATGGCGCGGCCCATGACCTCGGCATCGATGTTGGGGCTGACCAGCAGGCGCCCGCCGGCCCTGTGCAAGGCGTCGACATCGGCGGCGGTCAGCACAGTGCCGGCGCCGACCAGCGCGCTTTGCGGCAGCGCCTTGACCAGATCGGCGATGGAGACGAACGGCTCCGGCGAATTGAGCGGCACTTCGATGGCCTCGATGCCGGCGTCGTGGATCGCCTTGCCGATCGCCACCGCCTCGGACGGCTTCAGGCCCCGCAGGATGGCGACAAGGCCGCGCCTGAGTTTCGGGAAGGGTGCGGTCTGGCTCATCAAGCGCCTCCAATCATGCCGTTCTCGCGCGCGGCCTCCAAGAGGCCGGCGCGCACCGCTTCATCGGCGTCGACGCTGCGGAAGGCAAGGCCGGCAAAGCCGAGCGCCGTGCCATAAAGCGTGGCCAGCGCGCCCGAGGCGACCAGCACCACCGGCTCTTCGCTGGCGCCATAGCGGCGCCTCGCCGAGGCGATCTCGCCGCCGATCAAAAGCCCGGACAGGCAGGCCGCCGCGTCGGCGGGCTGCAGATCCTGCAGAAGCCCGGCGGCGCGGATGGCGAACAGTTTCGAGGTCACGTCGCCGCCCTCGCCAAGGGCCCGCTCGCACCATTGCCGGAAAAACGGACTGCCTGCCGCGACCGGAGCGGGGTGCTCGCCAAGCGAATGTTTCAGGATCGAGTGCGTGGCCAAGACGGAAAACAGTTCGCCGGTCGGCCAGGTGCCGAAGCCTGCGACGGCGCCGTTCGCGACCGCGACCCATTTCGAATGCGTGCCCGGCATGCAGACGAGCTGGCGCCCCTTTGCCGGCAGACCGGCGCCGGCGAGCTGGGTCTCCTCGCCGCGCATGACATCCGGCGCGTCGGCCACGCGCTGCGCGAGGCCGGGCACGATGCGGATGTCGCGGCGCGAGCCCTCTATGCGGGCGGCGCCGCGCAGGATCGCGCCGATCGGCGCCGGCACGGTGACATAAGGCGCCTCAATCCAGCCCTGCCGGGAGCCGGCCATGCCGCAGATGATGACCGGCAGCGCCTCCGGCGCGCCCATGGCGGCAAGGTGGCCTTCCAGCACCTTGGCAAAACCTTTTTCGCGGGCGGTGATCAGCCCGTCGTCGCCGCGCCGCTCGGCAAGCACGTTGCCGGTATTGTCGAGCAGCCAGGCCCGCAGCCTGGTGGTGCCCCAGTCGAGCGCGGCAAACGCGGGTGCCGAACTCACAGGAAGCCTCCGTCGACGATCAGCATCTGGGCGGTCAGCATGCGCGAGGCGTCGGACGCCAGGAACAGCACCGTGCCCACCATGTCGTCGGGCTGCATGACGTCCTTGATGCATTGCTTGGCGACATGGGCGGCGAGGCCCGCGTCGGTGACCCAGAGCTCGCGCTGGCGCTCGGTGATGACCCAGCCCGGCGCCACCGCGTTGACGCGGATGCGGTCTTGCCCAAGCTTGCCGGCGAGGCCTTTCGTCAGGCCGAGTATGCCTGCCTTGGCCGCGGTATAGGCCGGCATATCGGGATGGTTGATCAGATAGGAGGTGGAGGTGAAGTTGATGATCGAGCCGCCGCCGGCGCGTTTCATGCCGGGCGCCACGGCCTGGGCGGTGAAGAAATGCGGCCGCAGGTTGATGGCGAGATTGTTGTCCCAGAACTCGACCGTGACGTCTTCCACGGCGTGGCGGTCGTCGAGCGCGGCGTTGTTGACCAAAACGGTGACATCGCCATGCGCTTCGGCCGCTTTTGCCGCGGCGGCGCGCAGCGCCGCGATGTCGCGCAGGTCGGCCTTGAGATAGAGCGGGCGGCGGCCAAGCTCCTTTTCCAGCCGGTCGGCAAGGGCAATGCTTGGCTTGTCGGCGATGTCGATGAACGCAACCTTGGCGCCCTGCCGCAAAAAACCTTCGGTCAGCGCCGCGCCGATGCCGGAGCCACCGCCGGTAATCAGCACCGAGGCGCCGTCGAGGTCGGCGAAACGTGCCGATGGCATCATGATTTCTTCTCCCTTTGGCCGGCGCGCATCCTAGCCAGACAAAGCGCAGGAGCAAGGGAGAAACGTCGGATTTGCGGCTTAATGTCTGACAAATGATCGCCGCTCCGCAGGGCGGCGCAGGTCAGGTCATTCGAACTCGGTCAGATCGCCTTGGCACGCAGCGCGCCTCGATAGGAATCGCGCAGATAGCCGAGGGTGGCGTCGGCATCGGCCGGCTTGCCGAACAGGTAGCCCTGACCGCCGGCGCAGCCGAACTGGACGAGGCGGTCGGCCTGCGCCTCGTCCTCGATGCCTTCGGCCACGACATCCATGCCGAGCCCCTCGCACATGGCCAGGATCGCGCGGATGATGTGTTCCGAGGGCCGGTCGTCGAGGATGGAGGAGACGAAGGCACGGTCGATCTTGAGCTTGTCGAAATGGAATTCGCGCAGGCGGCCGAGCGAGGACTGGCCGGTGCCGAAATCGTCGAGCGAGACGCGGATGCCGACGCGGCGCAAATCCTCCACGATCTTCTCGGCCGAGGCCGGATCGTTCATCAGGCCGGTCTCGGTGATCTCGATCTCCAGGCGGCGCGGGTCGAAGCCGGTGCGCTCGAGGATGGCGAGGATATGCAGGCCAGTATTCTGGTCGACGAGCTGCGAGGGCGACAGGTTGAAGGACAGGAACAGATCCTTCGGCCAGCTGCGCGCCGCTTCCGTGGCCTTGCGCAGCACCAGCTGCGACAGCGGGCCGATGATGCCGCGTTCCTCGGCGATCGGGATGAAGACGGATGGCGGCACGACACCGAGGTCGCGGTCGGTCCAGCGCGCCAGCGTCTCGAAGCCGATGGTGCGGCGGCTGTTCAAATCGACGATCGGCTGGAAATGCGGCTCGACCTCGCCGGCGGAGACGGCGCGGCGCAGCGCCTGCTCGATGCGGGTGACGCGCTTGGCCGCCTCCTCCATCTCGCGGGTGTAGACGACGACGCGGCCGCGGCCCGAGCGCTTGGCGTGGTAAAGCGCCGTCTCGGCCTTGTTGACAAGGATCTCGGTCGTCTCGTCGCCGGAATAGAAGAGCGAGCAGCCGACCGAGGCGGAAAGCCTGGCGGTCCGCTCGCCGACATCATAGGGCGCCGACAATATCTCAATCAGCATGCGCGACTTTTCGGCCGCCTGCTCCTCTGAGAACACCATCGGGTAGAGATAGGCGAACTCGTCGGCGCCAATGCGGCAGACGGTGGAGTAACCATCCATCGAGGCGCGCAGCCGCATCGCCACCTGGATCAGGATGTCGTCGCCGGCCTTGTGGCCGAACAGGTCGTTGATCGGCTTGAAGCCGTCGAGGTCGAGGATGCCGACGGTGAAGGGCGCGGGGTCGTCAGCGCGGTCGCTGATCAGGCGATCGACCTTGTCGAAGAAGCGACGATGGTTGCCGAGCCCGGTCAACGAATCCGTGAAGGCCAGATCCGTGTTTTCCCTGCCTGGCTGACCGGTGCCAAACGTCGTTTGCATCATGTCCCTGTTCTGATGTCGGTATTTCTCATCAGACTGGCACCAAAGCGTTTAGGAAAAGTATCGGAAAATCGATTTCCTTCGTCCAAGAGTTGCTTGCGCCGCCGGCAACGGTTCAGCCTTGGACAAGGACTTCCGCCCCGTTCCGAAATATTCGTCTATTCGAACCCTCTAATATAAATATCGAATACTTTTTCCGGGTTGGCTTCCGGCCGTGCGATCGCGCACGCCGCTCGCGCTTTCCTTTAACCGGCTTGCCTGACGCGATAGAGCTCGATCGGGCTGCCCTTGGTTTCGTTGACCGGCTCAAGCCAGTCCGGCACGCTGCCGCGCAGCAGCCCGGCCAGGAAGCCCTGCGGCGCCTTTTGGGTCAGGGTCCGGCTCTCGACATTGCCGGGGCAGATGGCGACGAGGCCGACACGATGCGCCTCCACGATCTGCCGCGCGTCATCGGCCGAGCCGAGAAAGGCGTCCAGCGCCAGGAGGTTTCCGGCGACATTGCGATGATAGGGGCCAGCGAACACCTTGTGGCCGCTATAGACGATGACCGGCGCGCCGAGATTGGAGATCGCAAGCACGGTCGTGCCAGTCATGCCGCCAAGCGGCGCGAAGGTGGCCTTCCTCTCGCAGGCCTTGTCCGTCGCGCCGCGGTCCGCGACAGCCGAGCCTTTTTCGAATGCCACCGAGGCGGCGGCGGCAACGCCGATCCAGACCGGGTTGATCGAGACCAGCCAGACGGCCGCGAGGCGCAGCGCCACGCCGGGCGACGAGCCGGCTTCGGCCCGCGCCCGCCATTTGGCGATCCAGGCCGACAGCGGAATGACCGCGAAGGCGATCGAGAAGGTGGTGCCGCGCAGCTGCCAGGCGCCGACCACGAAGGAGACGGCAAGTAGCGCCGCGACGAGGCTGTCCTGCCGCCGCCAGCCGCCACGGCGGAAGCGCAGCGCCATCAGGATGATCGCGACCAGCGGCGTCGCATAACGCGCCGCAACGCGCGCCGGATCATGGACGAGCAGCGTGAACAGCGACTGGGCCTCGTCGATATGGTCGAGCCACAGTTCCTTCAGGCGCGGGTCGAGATTGGCATAGGGGGCCGAGAGGCATTGCGGGAACAGCGCCGCCACGAGCACGCCGAGGACGACGCTCAGCGCGGCAAGCGACGCCAGCCCGCGCTGCCGGCTGCTGGCTGTGGCCCGGACTGAGGCGATCGCCGCCAGCCCGACGCCGGCGATGGCGGCGACGACGAACTGCGCGACGGAGAAGGCATCGCACTCAGCCACGCCCCAGGCGGAGCGCGGGATGGTGGCGACGAAGACAAGCGCCGAGACGCCGGCGAAGCCGAGGCCAAAATCGCGAGCGATTGTCCGCTCGCCGCTCGGATCGGCGACGAACAGCAGCGACACGCAGACGCCGATGGTGGCGACGTAAGGCACGGTTTCCATGCCGACGGCGAGCGTCAGCGCCGCGCAGAGGCCGGACAACAGCGCGGCCCAGCGCCAGGCAGGCGCCTCGAGCAGCAAAGCGAGGCTCGCCATGGTGAGCATCAACTGGATGTTATGGTGATCGAGCGCGCCGGGGTCGTAGATGCCGAGGAAATAGTAGCCGGCGCCGCCGACCAGGATGGCGGGCAGCACCGCGCCGGCGCCGCCGAAGCTGCGCGCGGCGCGAGCGGTGAAGAACAGAGTCGACCAGAAGAGCAGCGCCGGCCACAGCACCTGCGCCACGTCCTCGGCAAGCGGCCTGCTGCCGGTCAGCGCCGAGGCGGCAAGCACGATCGCGGCGACCGGCGCATCCACCAGCCTGGACCAGTGCATGACGAAGCCGCCTTCCAACCCCATGCGATACTGGTGCAGGTCGAACCAGCCCTGACCGGCAAGCAGGTCGCGGACCTCGACGAGGCGCAGCAGATTGTCGTTGTCGCCGCCGGCATCAGTCAGTTGGCCAAAGCCGGTCCACGCATCGGCGGCGAGCGCGAGCAGGGCGGCGAGCAGCGCCAGCAAGAGGTCGGATTTCCACGCGGCGGCGCCGTTCTCGGCTGTGCCCATTGCCGTGACCTTTGACGGGGAGAAGAACGGTTTAAACCTAGCCTTAACGGCTTCAATAAATAGTAAAACGGCTCGACGGGACCGGCATCAGGCCGGTCGGAGGCTGGTCGGGCGCCCGGAGACAGACATGCCGCATGCAGTCCGCCACGAGCCGGTCATCGCCGTGCTCCTGCCTTGCTACAACGAGGAGCTCACGATCGGCGAGGTCGTGCGGCGCTTCCGCGAGACCCTGCCGTCGGCCGCTATCTATGTCTACGACAACAATTCCAAGGACCTCACGGCGCTGAAGGCCCGTGCCGCCGGCGCCATCGTCGTGCGCGAGCCGCGCCAGGGCAAAGGCAATGTGGTGCGGCGCATGTTCGCCGACATCGATGCCGACATCTATGTGATGGCCGACGGCGACGGCACCTATGCGCCGGAGGACGCGCCGCAGCTGATCAACGTGCTGCAGACCGAGCGCTCGGACATGGTGGTGGGCACCAGGCGCGGCGTTACCGACGATGCCGGCCGCAACGGCCATGCCTTCGGCAACCGCATCTTCAACCGACTCTACAAGGGCCTGTTCGGGGCCGATTTCACCGACATCTTCTCCGGCTACCGGGTGTTTTCGCGCCGCTTCGTCAAAAGCTTCCCCGCCGTGTCCGGCGGCTTCGAGATCGAGACCGAGATGTCGGTGCATGCCTCGCAGCTGAAGCTGCCGGTGAGCGAGATGGCGCTGGATTACGGCCGCCGTCCAGAGGGCTCGTCGTCGAAACTGTCGACCTTCGGCGACGGCGCCAGGATCCTGTGGATGTTCGCCATGCTGGTGAAGGAGACGCAGCCGCTGCGCTTCTTCGGCACCTTCGCTCTGTTCTTCCTGGCGGCCAGCATCGGCCTGATGATCCCTGTTGTCATCGAATTCGCCGAGACGGGGCTGGTGCCGCGCATGCCGACCTGGGTGCTGTCGATCGGCATGCTGCTTCTGGCCATGCTTTCGATGATGACCGGCCTCATCCTCGATTCGGTCTCGCGCGGCCGCGCCGAGCAGAAGCGCATCTTCTATCTGTCAATTTCCTCAGGCCGGGCAGAGCGCGGGGTACCGGCGCAGGCCTCGCCAAAAAGCGAGCCGGGCAAGGCCCCAAGGGCAGCCTAGTGGAGGGCATAGTGGGCCGCCTCTTCCGCTTCGGTCTTGCCGGCGGCATCGGTTTCGCCGCAGATGCGGCAGCACTCTGGCTGCTGCTTGCCGTCACGCCGCTCGGGGCGCTCTCGGCGCGCGTGCTGTCGATCGGCTTCGCGCTCTGCGTCACCTGGCAGATCAACCGCCACCTGACATTCTCGCCGTCGAGCCGTGGCATTGCTGCGGAAGGGGCGCGCTATGGCGGCGTCGGCTTCGCCACCAGCATCGTCAATTACCTGGTCTATTGCGCCATCCTGCTCGCGCTGCCGGCCCTGCCGCCGTTGGCCGCGCTCGCCATCGGCTCGCTCGTCGCCATGGCGCTGTCCTTCCTCGGCTATTCGAGGCTGGTCTTCGACCGCTGAGACCGTTTGGGGATTCTACTCTGGCGGCCATCTGATGGCGTTTTCTGCGCTTCCGGTGCTCACGGACCCAAATGTCCGGCTCCGCTCCGGTTCTCGAAACCACCACCATATGACTCGCCAGAGCGAATTTCGAAACGGTCTCTGAGCGTCTGCACCAAGCAAGCGCGATTGGCAGACGCCGCCGATTTCCTTATATCGACGGCTGAGTTCCTGGGAGACCCGAGATGCCGCTCAAGATCGCCGTCCAGATGGACCATGTCTCCACCGTGTCGATCGCCGGCGACACCAGCTTCGCGCTGTCGCTGGAAGCGCAGCGGCGCGGCCACAAGCTTTTCCACTACACGCCCGACCGGCTGTCGATGCGGGACGGCAAGGTGTTCGCGCGCCTCGAGGAGATGCAGGTGCGCGATGAGAAGGGCAACCATTATTGGCTGGGCGAGAAGGTGCTCACCGATCTCTCGGAGATGGACGTGGTGCTGTTGAGGCAAGACCCGCCCTTCGACATGAACTACATCACGACCACGCATGTATTGGAGCGCATCCATCCGAAGACGCTGGTGGTCAACGACCCGGCCTGGGTGCGCAACAGCCCGGAGAAGATATTCGTCACCGAATTCCCGGACCTGATGCCGGAGACGCTGATCACCAAGGATCCTCAGGAAGTGGCTGCCTTCCGCAAGGAATTCGGCGACATCATCGTCAAGCCGCTCTACGGCAATGGCGGCGCCGGCATCTTCCACCTGCACGAGGCGGACCGCAATCTTGCCTCGCTGCTCGAGATGTTCGGCCAGCTGTTCCGCGAGCCCTATATCGTGCAGCGCTACCTCAAGGACGTGCGCAAGGGCGACAAGCGCATCATCCTGATCGACGGCGAGCCGGTGGGCGCCATCAACCGCGTGCCGGCCGAGCACGATTCCCGCTCCAACATGCATGTCGGCGGCCGCGCCGAGAAGACGGAGCTGACGGAGCGCGAGCGCGAGATCTGCGCCCGCATCGGGCCTTCCCTGAAAGAACGCGGCTTCATCCTCGTCGGCATCGACGTGATCGGCGACTGGATGACCGAGATCAACGTCACCTCGCCGACCGGCATCCGCGAAGTCAAACGCTTTGGCGGGGCGGATATCGCGGCCCTGTTCTGGGATTGCGTGGAGGGGAAGCGGCTGAGGTCGGCCGCGTAAGTGCCGCATGTTGACGCGACAGCACGGCTATCGCCCTCCTACCGTATCCGAGATTGTCGCGGCAATGTTGCGCCATCGCCGCTATCTCCGGAAAGGGTATCCTACCGCGAAGTCACAACCTGCTCTTCAGGCAAGTTTGCTGTCGGACGATCCCTTCATATCCTATTCGGGAATGTCCGGCACGCCGCTCGGACTGGCAAGTCACATGCCTCTCCTTCCACGCAGCCACCGCGCCTGGTTTCTCATCTCGCCAACTTGGTCCATCGAAAACAATTCCAGCGTCAAAACGATCCGGACCTATGCCGTTCTGCATAGGCTTAGGAACCCCCGTCACGCGCTGATCTTCCTGTCCAACACACAGGCCGAGGCTGATCTCTTGAATCAGTCCGGTGAGGCCGCCGTCCTGCACAACAAGACTTCAACAACCTCCGAATACACATTCAGGCCCCTCGAGGACGTCCCTGTAGAATTTGATGCAATCTACAATGCGCAACTGGCTCCGTGGAAACGCCACGACTTGTCCCTTGGCATCGAGCGTTGCGCATTTGTCTTTTATCGCGATTCATCCGGATCATCCACGACGGAGACTGAAAGGGCGCGGATAAATCGGCATAGGGAGCTCGCGCCGGGTCACGTGTTCATCAATGAGTTTGACAGCACCGGCAAGCCTGTCCGACTGGCGCCGGCTCAGGTGAACATGCATCTAAATCGTGCGGCCGTGGGAATTTGTCTCTCTGAAATGGAGGGACCAATGTTCGCCAGCACAGAATATCTGCTCGCGGGACTACCGGTCGTCACGACCCCGAACCAGGGTGGCCGAGACCTTTATCTGGATGACGATTATTCGCTTACAGCTCCACCCGATCCTCGATCCATCGCAGAGGCTGTCCTAGCGCTGAAGGCGCGACGAATCCCCCGGGCTTATATTCGTTCGCAAACCTTGAAACGAGTTGAACGGGACCGCGTGCGGTTCATAGACCTTGTAAATGCGATTTTTCTGGAAAGCGGCTCCTTGCGCCGGATCGCCATGCCTTGGCCTTTCCGATATCCTGTCATGGAGTGGCTTCCACCCCACATCGCAATCGATCGATCGCTTTCAGGTACGGTCGATGCCTTCATCACCGCGTAGAGCAATTTCAGGAAGTGTGAGCGGTTTCCCGCCTGGAAGTTGCGACAAACAAAGAGATAGGGCGATTCGCCGTTTTCCGTGAAACGGAGACATGCATTAGACGGCGACAGCCCCGGATTGCCGGAGGGACTGCTCGCCTTTTCCGCGGGTCGAGAGCCCGCGGCGACAGCCGTTTTCATTTTGTCCTAACCATGTTCCGCTTTTGCACCCGGGGCACAATCCGCCTGCAACCACAGCGTTTGCTTGTTCTCGTAACGTTCTTGCTTTGGCCGAGGAATTGTGATTGTCTCGCCCGAGGTTCAGTCTTGGACAATCGCAGGGGTTGCGGCCGGGGGCTTAAGATGGTGGCGCGGGTTCGCACGGTGGCTTTCCAGGGCATCGAGGCCTTACCGGTCGATGTCCAGGTGATGGTCGGGCCGGGCAAGGTCGGCATGCAGATCGTCGGGTTGCCGGACAAGGCGGTGGCCGAGAGCCGCGAGCGCGTGCAGGCCGCGCTGCATGCATCGGGACTGTCGATGCCGTCGAAGAAGGTGACGGTGAACCTCGCGCCGGCGGATCTGCCCAAGGAAGGCAGCCATTACGACCTGCCGATCGCGCTCGGCCTGATGGCGGCGCTGGGCGCTATCCCGGGCGACATGCTCACCGGCTATGTGGTGCTGGGCGAATTGTCGCTCGACGGCACGATCGCCGGGGTGGCCGGCGCGCTGCCGGCGGCGATCGGCGCCAATGCCGAAGGCAAGGGCCTGATCTGTCCCTTCGCCTGCGGACCGGAGGCGGCCTGGGCCGGCAAGGATTTCGATATCCTGGCGCCGCGCAGCCTGATCGCGGTCGCCAACCATTTTCGCGGCACACAGGTCTTGTCGCGGCCCGAGGCCGGCATCCAGCTCGCGGCGCGCGACCTGCCGGACCTCGCCGACATCAAGGGTCAGGAGAGCGCCAAACGGGCAGTCGAAGTGGCTGCCGCCGGCGGGCACAACCTCTTGATGGTCGGGCCGCCGGGCTCGGGCAAGTCGATGCTGGCGCAAAGGCTGCCCTCGATCCTGCCGCCGCTGGCGCCGAAGGAGCTGCTCGAAGTCTCGATGATCGCTTCCGTCGCCGGCGAGCTCGGCGAGGGCAAGCTGACCGACCGGCGGCCGTTCCGTGCCCCGCATCACTCCGCCTCGATGGCCGCGATGGTGGGCGGCGGACTGCGCGCACGCCCCGGCGAGGTGTCGCTCGCCCATCACGGTGTGCTGTTCCTCGACGAGCTGCCGGAGTTCACGCCGCAGACGCTGGATGCTCTGCGCCAGCCGCTGGAGACCGGCGACTGCATGATCGCGCGCGCCAACCATCGCGTCACCTACCCAGCGCGTATCCAGCTGGTGGCGGCGATGAATCCGTGCCGCTGCGGCATGTCGGGGGAGCCCGGCTATCGCTGCCTGCGCGGCGACCGCTGCCGCACCGAATACCAGGCGCGCATTTCCGGCCCGCTGCTCGACCGCATCGACCTTCGGATCGAAGTGCCGGCGGTGTCGGCGAGCGACCTGATCCGGCCGGACAAGGCCGAGACAAGCGCTGCGGTGGCGCAGCGCGTGGCGCGTGCGCGGGCCATGCAGCGCGAACGGCTGGAACGGCTAGGCGCCGGCGCCACCACCAACGCGCACTGCCCGCCTTCGATCATCGAGGAGATCGCCAAGCCCGATCCCACAGGATTGACGCTGCTCAAGGACGCCAGCGAGAAGCTCGGCTTTTCGGCGCGGGCCTATCACCGCGTGCTCAAGGTGGCGCGCACGCTGGCCGACCTCGACGCCAGCGAGACGGTTGGCCGTATCCATCTCGCCGAAGCGATTTCCTATCGCATGAGCGCCGAGCGGATGGCACAGGCGGCGTAGTCAAGGAACTCGCAAGGAGGCCGAGTCGGTTTCTTCGCTCCTGAGTTCCTCTTCAATCGGCCTCGGGGATCAGCTTCTGCAGCGTCGGCGCCAGGATCATGCCGAAGGTCAGGACATCGCCATAGGCACGGGCGGAAAGCATCGCGCCGTGCACGGTCGCCATGAAGGCCTCGGCCTCGACGCGCGGCGCGGCGGCGATCGTCAATGTGCCTTGCCGGGCGCCGCGCTCGATCACGCCTGTCAGCCAGCCCGAGAGAAACTGGAAATAGGCCCGGACTTCCACGGCAACCTCCGGCGGCAGGACCGGAAGCTCGCTCGCCAGCAACGCGCATACGCAAAACGGCCTGCTCGCGTCCTCGATGCACTGCGCCCAGAAGCCGGCATAGATCCGCAGCAGCTCGGGCGGCTCAAGCACATTGCGCTCGAGCTCGGTCATGCCCGCCACGGCCTCCTCGCGGTAGCGCCTGACCAAGGTCTGCACCAGGTCGACCTTGCTCGGGAAATGATGATGGATGCTCGCCTTGCGGATGCCGACCACCTCGGCGATATCGGCGTAGCTGAAGCCGTTATAGCCGCCGGCGACGATGAAGCGTCGCGCGGCGGCTAGGATGTCATCGGCGGTGTTCGAGGGCCTGTCCATAGGCATGCCTAGAGCGTTTCATCGTTTCACGGAAACGGCGAAACGCTCTATATCCTTGTTTTTGACGCAATTCCTGCCGGAAGGCTACGGCAAAGACGCCGAGCCTAACCGCGCACACTTTTCCCGGAATTGCTCTAACCTCCGGAGGCGAAAATCTCAACGCGCGGCCTGCGGCGACTTGCGAAGCATATCGCTGACCGAAAGCCACACGGCGGACACCAGGAAATAGAAGGCGCCGAAAGCGGCATAGGGCGCGACATTGGCGATGCCGATGGCCTCCGCGCCGCCCGCCATCTTCACGAAGAAGAGACCAGCCAGAGCCGACTGGGCGCCGCTCAGGATCATGGCCCACTGCGCGCCATTGGTTTTCCAGCGACGAGCCGCCGTCAGGAGCTGAAACGCGCCGGAAAAAACGGCCCAGACGCCATAGACCGTGAGCACCGCGTTCATGCTGTGGCCAAGCGTGATGGCAACCGCAATCGCGGTGGCGATGCTGACGACGAAGTTGAGCAGCTGCGACCTGTTGCGGCCGAGGCCGCCGCTGCATTGCGCGTCGACATAATTCGCAAGCGCGTCCCACAGGGGGTAGGCGACCAGCATGACGGCGGCCAGCGGCGGCACCATCTTCGCGACGATGAAGGCCGCCAGGACCCAGGCCGCGGATACGGCAAAGCGCAGATAGTAGTAGCTTTTGAGCCAGCCGTTTGAGGACTGGAGGCGGTCCTGGCCGCTCGTTTGCGCAGACATGACGGATACCTTTCTTTCGTCCATTCCCGCGTGACTACCAACTAGTAGGTAGGTACAATACCGTCAATGCCGCTCTGATCAACTTGTCATCTCGTTCGGGTGATCGGCGCGTGATTCTCGATCGGGTTCGACGACCAGGACGACGGCTGCTCCGGGCAGATCCTAGGGTTCCCTTGAAAGCCAGTCCTTTCCCGGCGTCGTTCGCTCGCGTGAGGGCGAGGGATGGCTCAGCGGAGCGGAGACTTGTGCGATCGCCCCCAGAAGGGAACGTAAGGCGGGCCGCTACCGGTCCTTCGCCTTCAGCTCCAGCCGCCGCGCATGCAGCACCGGCTCGGTATAGCCGTTGGGCTGGGCCGCGCCCTTGAACACCAGGTCGCAGGCGGCCTGGAAGGCGATCGAATTGTCGAAGTCCGGCGCCATCGGGCGGTAGAGCGGGTCGCCGACATTCTGGCGGTCGACGATCGCCGCCATGCGCTGCAACGAGTCCCTGACCTGGATTTCCGAGCACACCTTGTGGCGCAGCCAGTTGGCGATGTGCTGCGAGGAGATGCGTAGCGTGGCGCGGTCCTCCATCAGGCCGACATCGTTGATATCGGGCACTTTCGAGCAGCCGACGCCCTGGTCGATCCAGCGCACGACATAGCCCAGGATGCCTTGCGCATTGTTGTCGAGCTCGCGCTGGATCTCGTCCGGAGTCCAGTTCGGCCGCACCGCGACCGGTACCGACAATATGTCGTCGAGCTTGGCCTTCGGCCGACTCTTCAGCGCCGCTTGGACTGCGTGCACATCGACCGTGTGATAATGCGTGGCGTGCAGGGTCGCGGCCGTCGGCGACGGCACCCAGGCGGTGTTGGCGCCGGCCTTAGGATGCGCGATCTTCTCAACCAGCATCGCCGCCATCAGGTCCGGCATCGCCCACATGCCCTTGCCGATCTGGGCGTGGCCGGCGAGCCCGCATTCGAGCCCCGTATCGACATTCCAGGCCTCATAGGCAGAGATCCAGGCGGCCTGCTTCATGTCGCCCTTGCGGATCATCGGGCCGGCTTCCATCGAGGTGTGGATCTCGTCGCCGGTGCGGTCGAGGAAGCCGGTGTTGATGAACACCACGCGCTCCTTGGCCGCGCGGATCGCTTCCTTGAGGTTGACGGTGGTGCGACGCTCCTCGTCCATGATGCCCATCTTGATGGTGTTCTTCGGCATGCCGAGCAGCGCCTCGACGCGGTCGAAGATTTCCACCGCGAATGCAACCTCCTCCGGCCCGTGCATCTTGGGCTTCACCACATACATCGAACCGGCGCGGGAGTTGGCGCGGCGGCCGTTCTCGCCGACATCGTGCAGCGCGACCAGCGCGGTGATGGCGGCGTCCATGATGCCTTCCGGCACCTCGTGGCCGTCGCGGTCGGTGATTGCCGGATTGGTCATCAGGTGGCCGACATTCCTGACCAGCATCAGCGAGCGCCCAGGCAAAAGCAGCTGGCCGCCGTTGGGCGCCGTATAGCGGCGGTCCGGGTTGAGCTTGCGGACAAAGGTCTTGCCGCCCTTGCTGATCTCTTCGGCGAGGTCGCCCTTCATTAGGCCGAGCCAGTTGCGGTAGACCACGACCTTGTCCTCGGCATCGACGGCCGCGACCGAATCCTCGCAGTCCTGGATCGTCGTGAGAGCCGATTCCAGGATGACGTCGGCGATGCCGGCCGGATCGGTCTTGCCGATCTGATTGGCGTGGTCGATCACGATCTCGATATGCAGGCCGTTCTTGACCAGGAGCACCGCTTCGGGATTCTCGGCATCGCCGCGATAGCCGGCGAACTGTTTTGGGTCGGCGAGCGTGGTGGCGCCGGCGCCCTCGCCGGCTTTCAGCGCGCCATTCGCCACCGACAGCCCGTTGACGCCGGCCCATTTGCCCGTGGTCAGCGGCACCGATTGGTCAAGGAAATCCTTCGCCCAGGCGATCACCTTGGCGCCGCGCACCGGATTGAAACCCTTGCCCTTCTCGGCGCCGCCGGTCTCGGGAATGGCATCGGTGCCGTAGAGCGCGTCATAGAGCGAGCCCCAGCGCGCATTGGCGGCGTTGAGCGCATAGCGCGCGTTCATCACCGGCACGACGAGCTGCGGCCCGGCGACGACGGCGATCTCGGGGTCGACATGCTCCGTCGAGACGCTGAAGGCCGGCCCTTCCGGCACCAGATAGCCGATCTCCTTCAGGAAGGTCTTGTAAGCCTCCATGTCGATCGGCGCGCCGTTGGCGCGATACCAGCCGTCGAGCTTCTCCTGCATGGCGTCGCGCTTGGCCAGCAGCGCGCGGTTCTTCGGCGCGAGATCATGGAGGATGGCCGAAAAGCTTTCCCAGAATTTTTCCGGATCGATGCCGGTGCCGGGCGTGGCCTCCTCGGCCACGAAGTCATGGAGCTCCCGGGCAATCCGCAACCCGGCGATCTCGATGCGGTCGGTCATCAGGAGTTCTCCAAATGGTGGGCTTTGTCGGCCCTTTGGCATGTTTGGGGTTGCGGGGTCAATTCGGCTTAGGGTGTAGGGGTACGCGGTCTCCCCCTCTCCCTCACACCGCGATCCGCGGCCGTCCTGACGCCACCGCGACCACATGCGCCTCGATGAACATACGCTGGCCCTCGACGATCGAGACCTTGAACTCGGTGGCGACGTCGATCTCGGCGCTGTCGGTGCCGGCGTCCTTCGCGCGCTCCGCCGCGATCGCCCGCACATCGGCTTCAGCCGCCTCGATCGCCTTCGCCTCGTCGGTGAAGTCGCGTACGGTCTGGCCCGATGCCAGCCGGAAAAGGCCTTCCTTGGGCTGGCTGACGCGGGCTTCGGCCGAGACGCGCACCTGGCCGACCACGGCGCCGAGCGCGTTGGCGACGTCGGTGTCCTCCGGGACGATGCAGCCATTGCCGACAAGCGGCGGCAGGCCCGCATAATGCAGCGGCGCGGAAGCGCCGAGGCCGATCACCGGACGGTCGAGCGCGACGGTGAAGCGGGCGATGCCGGGATGGCCATCGACCGCGCGCTGCACCAGCGCGTGCGCGACGGTCGCCGCGCCGTCCAGGCCATCCTCGGCGAAGGCTGTTTCGAGGATGTATTCGGCCGACCAGCGGGTGAGCGTGACCAGCACGCGCTGAGAAATCTCCTCCGGCGTCGCCGCGATCGCTTGGCCGCGGCCGTCGCGGCGGCGCGCGAACAGCTCGGCGCCCAAACGGGCAGTGGCGGCGTCCCAGTTGGCCTGCTTGCCCAGCACATGGGCGGCGTCGGACGGCGTGAAGCCGCAGATGTGCACCAGCCCGCGCGCGACCAGACGGTTCAGCGTGGCGTTCTGCGCGTTTGACGAGAGCAGCCGGTCGAGCGCCAGCGGGGTGGCGCCGATCGCCTCGTAGAGCTTCGCTTCCGGCGCGGTCAGCCCCGCGGCGAGCCTGTCCGGCACGCCGGTGCGCAGGGCAAAGCGCCCGTCCATGCGGCCGGGGTTCGGCGCCCGCAGCTGCCGTTCCAGTTCCGACCTCGCTGCCTCGCCATGCACCATGCCGGCCAGCGCCAGCGGCACCAGGCGGCGCGGCCCGAGCAGGATTTTCGGGTCGAGCGCGCCGTCTTCCAGCGTGATCTCCGAGTCGCCGCCGAGGCCGAAGGTGCGCATGGCGACCGCCTCGACCATGGTGCGGAAGCCGCCGACGGTGGCGCCTTCCGGATCGAGGCGCGGGCGGCCGCCGTCGAGCACGGCGACGTCCGTGGTGGTGCCGCCGATATCCGACACCATGGCGTCGTCCAGCCCGGTCATGTGGCGGGCGCCGACAAGAGAGGCAGCCGGGCCGGAGAGGATCGTCTCGATCGGCCGCTGGCGCGCGAACGCCGCCGATACCAGCGCGCCGTCGCCGCGCACCACCATCAGGGGTGCCGCGATGCCGCGCTTGGCCAGAAACCCTTCGGTCGCCGCGACCAGCCGGTCGATCATCGAGATCAGGCGGGCGTTGAGCAGGGTGGTGAGCGCGCGGCGCGGGCCGCCGAGCTTGGCCGACAATTCATGGCTGGCGGTAACCGGCAGGCCGGTCCTCTCGCAGATCAGGTCGCGGGCCGCAAGCTCATGCGCCGGATTGCGGGTGGCGAAATAGGCGCAGACGGCGAAGCCCGAAACCGAGCCGCCCAATTCCGGCAGCGCCGCCTCGAGGCCGGAAAGGTCGAGTTTCGCCGCATTGCCATGCACGTCATGGCCGCCGGGGCAAAACACCACCGGGTCGGTGCCGAGCGCCGTCTTCAGCCCGTCGCGGGCGAGGTCCGCCTCGGAAAAGCCGATCATGACCAGCGCCACGCGCCCGCCCTGGCCCTCGACCAGCGCGTTGGTGGCAAGCGTCGTGGACATCGAGACCAGCTTGATCGCGGCCGGATCGGTGCCGGATTGCTGAAGCACCGCGTCGACCGCGCCGGCAATGCCGACGGCGAGATCGTGACGCGTGGTCAGCGATTTCGCCTTGGCCAGAACCTTGCCCTTGGGTCCGCCCTCCTCCGACCACAGCACCGCATCGGTATAGGTGCCGCCGGTGTCGATGCCGAGGAAGAGAGGGTGAGGCTTGGCAGTCATTTTTTGCGGGCAGTCCGGGGTCGAGGGCTTGGTGGCGAAGCCCTTAGCCGATACGGGCTGCCGGATAAAGGTTGGAGGGATGGGCCAAGAAAGTCAGGGCGCGTGGGGTATCTGCTGATATGCCGGCGCGAGGCCCGGGGCCTCGCGCCAGCCTCTCTGCCTCCAGATCGACCTTCGGCGCGAGATTGGCGCTCCGCCGCTGGCGCCCTCTATTTCGCCGTGACGGTGCCCGTCATCGAGCTATGGATCGCACAGTGGAACGAGTGAGCGCCGGCTTTGGTTATCTTGACCTTGGCGCTTTTGCCCTTGGCGAGCTGGCCGGTGTCGAAGGAGCCGTCCTCGGCCGTCGCGGTGTGCGTCATCGGATCGGCGTTGGTGAAGGTGATGGTGTCGCCGACCGCGACGCTGATCTTCGACGGGCTGAACTTCATGCCCTTGATCTGGACCGCGTGGTTGGCGGCATAGGCGGGCATGGCGAAGGCAAGCAAAGCAAGAACGAGCATGGTGCGCATGATGGAAATCCTCCCGAGCGCGAGACCTCATCCTTAACTAACGCCGGCGCGGCGCTTGTCATCCCACAAACCCCACCCTTTTATGGCTCCCATCGCAGAAGGGCTTGTTGGCCGAATGCCCGCAGCGGCACAGAAACACCTTGGTCGTGCGGGCGATCGTATGCCCCGTGCCTGTGACGATCTCGGCATTGCCTTCGACCTTCAGCGGGCCGTTGCTGGTCGGGGTTACGGTCAGCGGACCGTCCCGAGCCTCCGGCACCTGCGCTTCCTTCAGCGGCGGCTCGCCGGTGGCGATGAAGCCGGCCTTGATGTGGCTGTTGTCGCAGAACGGCTTGTTCTGCGAGGCGCCGCACCGGCAGAGCGTGGCGCGCAAGAACGTCTCATCACCCAGCACGATCTCGGCATGCACCGCCAGCGGGCCGTTCTCGCGGACGCGCACCGTGTTGACCACCGGCGGCTTCTCCTGCGGCCCGCCATCCTTTCTGGTGTAGGTGATGGCGCCCGACGGGCAGTTCTGCGCCAGCGCCACCACCTGCTCGACATCAGCCGCTTCCGGATGGATCCACTCGCCCGGCGCGTTGGGCACGAAGACATGCGGGTTGCCGAGCACGCAATTGCGCGAATGGATGCAGCGCTTGCCGCTGAAGGAAACGTCGATCTTCTCGCCTTCGACCGTGCCTGCCATTTGGGTGGGTCTCCTGTTGGGGTTGGAGACCAGGCTTAGGGTGCGGGAGCGAAGGGCGTCAAGCTGGGAGGATGGGCAGCCTTACAATAGCGACCGTTAGGAGATTGGCGAAAGGGGAGTGCCGGCTGATCTCCCGCGCTCCCCTTGAGCGAGGGCGCCCGCTGCTGTGGCGCGCTGGCCGCCAGATCGTCGCCTCGCTGATCGCTGCGATCCTTGCTCAGCCGCCCCTGGCGACCCTGCGCCGAAATCTCCATGCCCGGCGACATCGTTGGCATAAGCCACCACGAAAACGCAAGTTTCAAGCCATGCCAAAGCTATCTTAGGGCCTATGCCGCCGGGAGAAAGAAGCTGCCGCCAGCGCCGGCTCTCCAGCCGCCGGGATTCGAATACAGGTCGGGCAGGACCATCGGCTGCGATGCGACTGTCCAGAACTGTCAGGAGCGGCATCGAATGCCGGTTTGCATAAAACGGCAACCGGCCTATATCAGGTCACAATTTCCAGCCGGCCTTTTCAGCATGTCATCCATCATCTCGATCTCCGGTGTCACGAAAACCTATGCCACCGGCTTCAAGGCATTGAAGGAAATCAATCTCGACATCGAGCGCGGCGAGATCTTCGCGCTGCTCGGGCCGAACGGCGCTGGCAAGACGACGCTGATCTCGATCGTCTGCGGCATCGTCAACCGCTCGTCGGGCAGCGTCACGGTCGACGGCCACGACATCAGCCGGGATTACCGCGCCGCGCGCAGCCTGATCGGGCTGGTGCCGCAGGAACTCACCATCGACGCCTTCGAGACGGTCTGGGCGACGGTGAACTACAGCCGCGGCCTGTTCGGCAAGCCGCCGAACAAGGATTTCGTCGAGAAGGTTCTGCGCGACCTGTCGCTCTGGGAGAAGAAGGATTCCAAGGCGATCACGCTGTCGGGCGGCATGAAGCGCCGGCTGATGATCGCCAAGGCGCTGTCGCACGAGCCACGCGTGCTTTTCCTCGACGAACCGACGGCCGGCGTTGACGTCGAGCTGCGCCAGGACATGTGGGCCATGGTCAGGCGCCTGCGCGAGGACGGCGTCACCATCATCCTGACCACGCATTACATCGAGGAAGCCGAGGCGATGGCCGACCGCGTCGGCGTCATCAACAAGGGCGAGATCATCCTGGTCGAAGGCAAGGCCGAGCTGATGCGCAAGCTTGGCCGCAAGCAGATGACGCTGGAGCTGCGCGCCCCCCTCGCCGCCGTCCCGGACGGGCTCTCCCACTATTCGTTGGAGCTGTCCGCCGACGGCAGCCAGCTCATCTACACCTATGACAACCAGAGCGATCGTCCGGGCGTTGCCTCGCTGATCCGCGACCTCGAGACGGCCGGCGTCCAGTTCCGCGATCTCGACACCAAGAACAGCTCGCTTGAAGAGATCTTCGTCAATCTTCTGAGGCAAGAGCCATGAATCTGCGCGCAGTGTGGGCGATCTACCGGGTGGAGATGGCGCGCGCCTTCCGCACTGTGCTGCAGAGCATCATCTCGCCGGTCATCTCGACATCGCTCTATTTCGTCGTCTTCGGCTCGGCCATCGGTTCGCGCATCAACGAGATCGACGGCATTGCCTACGGCGCCTTCATCGTGCCCGGATTGATGATGCTGTCGCTCCTGACGCAGTCGATCTCGAATGCCTCCTTCGCCATCTATTTCCCGAAATTCGTCGGCTCGATCTATGAACTTTTGTCGGCGCCGGTTTCCTATCTGGAAATCATTATCGCCTATGTCGGGGGCGCGGCGACCAAATCGATCATGCTCGGCCTGATCATCCTCGCCACCGCGGCGCTGTTCGTGCCGCTGAGGATCGAGCATCCGTTCTGGATGATCGCCTTCCTGGTGCTGACGGCGGTGACCTTCAGCCTGTTCGGCTTCATCATCGGCATCTGGGCGAAAACCTTCGAGCAGCTGCAGCTTGTGCCGCTGCTCATCGTCACGCCGCTCACCTTCCTCGGCGGCAGCTTCTATTCCATCCACATGCTTCCCGGCATCTGGAAGACGGTCACCCTGTTCAACCCGGTCGTCTACCTGATCAGCGGGTTCCGCTGGAGTTTTTACGGCAAGGCCGACGTCTCGGTCGGCGTCAGCCTCGGCATGACGCTGGTGTTCCTGGCCATCTGCATCGCGATCGTGGCGTGGATATTCAAGACGGGATATCGGCTGAGGAACTGACGAACTCGACTTCCTCGCCCCACGAAGTGGCTTACGGCATTCACACATTTGCAAGCGGCTGGTCTTGGCGATGGTGTGCATGGCAGCTTGGCGCATGCATTGTCCAATGTAGCGCTGGTCGACCCCCACTCCGTCTCGGCTTCGCCGAGCCACCTCTCCCCCGATCGACGGGGTAGAGGAAAGGCGCCCTTCCTTTCCCTCCGGAGGGGGGAAAGGTGGCGCTGCGAAGCAGCGACGGATTGGGGGAACCACGTGGCAATCAAGCCGAGGCCTGATCAGTCTCGCCACTCACAGAAGATGTGTGCATAGCGTAGCCCTTGTGAGGCGAGGAAAGAGCGTCCGCTCAGATCGCCTTGGTCAGGCGCAGCAGCCCCAGCATCTCCACGAATGTCCCTTTGCGGAAGGCGATATAGGTCGGCTCCTCGAGGCCATGGAAGCGGCGCTTGAAGGCCGCCTGGCCCTGCAGGTTGAAGCGCGAGCGGTTGACCCAGGGCGAGTTGTAGGCGCGCTGGAAGGCGTTGCGCCAGAAATCCGATTCGGCGAAGCCGCTGGGCTCGATGTCGAGCAGCGGCGAGAGGCCGAGCGTCACCTGCGGGATACCTTCCTCGCGGAACCGGTCGACGGCGAATTTGGTCAAGCCGATTTCGGCATGCGGCGTCGCGTCGGTCTGCTTGCGCTTGAAGGCGGTGGTGTAGCCGATCACCTTGCCGTCGCGAAACAGCGGATCGAAATCCAGGATGGCGAGAAGCCGGCCTTGGGGGCTGTGCAGGAGGAAGCGGCGCATGCCGGCGCCGAGCTCCTCGGAGAAGCGGCGGTTGAGGAAACCCATCTCCCAGCGCTTGATGATGCGCTTTTTGCGCCAGTCCGCGGAAAGCTGCTTGATCTCTTCCTGCAGCATATCGCCCGTGCCCTCGGCGAGGACAAAGCCCTTCTTCGCCAGCCAGCGCTCGGAATAGCGCACCGTCTCGTTGCGCTTGCCGGAAAAATCATGCTCCGGCAAAAGCAGCCTGGTGTCGACGCCTAGCCGGTTGATCTGGTAGCCGAGACCGGCGAGCACCTTGGCCGTGTCGGCGCCGATCTGCACGAACCAGGGGCCGCCGGCCGCCTCGACGAAGCGCTTGATATAGGCCGAGCGGTCAGCCGGGTCGGCCACCGGATCGCCCAGCGCGAAATGACGGCTCATCTTGGTGCCAAAGGCGATGTAGCCGTCGCCGTCGCTGAAATAGGACAGCTTCTTCTGCACGGCCGTGGAGTAGGCGAGCGAGAAATCGCCGTGGCGGCGCACCAGCGCCAGGCGCTCCTCATCGCTCAATTCGCGCCGCGGAACCTTGGGTGCCACGGCGTCGAGAAGCCTGTCGAGATAGATGCGCAGGGGCGCCATGAGCTCCGCGTGCCAAGAATGGATGACCTGCCGCCCTCAGGTCGCGAATCGCTGGCGACCGCTGCCGGCCACGTCGCGTCAGCGATATAGGATGCAATTGACGGCGAATGAAGGGCAAATTCCGAAAGCCTCCTGCATCGGCGGTCGGCCACCGGAACGTCCTGTGAGCATCGGCTTGACTTTTCCATGCAATGTTATATATCAAGTTATCGATATCTGGCGAGCGCGCTATGGAAGACATTCTGCGATCTCTCGGCTTTCTCTGCCTCGGCAGCCGGATGAAACGCATAGGCGAGCTGTTGCAGGCCGACACGCAGCGCGTGCTCGACCGCCTCGACATGCGCATCCAGTCGAGCCAGTACCCGCTGCTCGCCGCGCTCGACAGGCTGGGGCCGCTGCCGGTCGGCGAGCTGGCACAATCGCTGGGCGTCGCGCAGCCGGGCGTAACGCGAAGCGTGGCGCTGCTTGCCGAGTTGGGGCTGGTCGAGGTCAATCATGCGGTCGACGATCAGCGGCGCAGGATCGTCTCGCTGACCGGCAACGGCAGGCGGCTGGTCGACCGGGCGAAACAGGACATCTGGCCGTGCATCGAGAATGCCGTCGCGGACCTATGCGCCGATCTTTCCGGGCCGCTGCTCGGCCAGCTTGCCGCCATCGAGGACCGGTTGGCCGAGACGCCGCTCCACCGTCGCGCCGAAAGGATCGCCACGCCATGAAGCACATGCTCGATCGCCCTGTCTGGAGCGCGCTCGAAACGCGACAAAGGACTTTCGCCGAGGGTGACGATCTCGCGCGCCGGTACCGGCCATCGATCATCCCGTTCGCCGCCACGGCGACGGACGATCCGGAAAACCTGCACGCGCTCGGAAGGCTCGTTCCCGCTGGCGAGACCGTCATCCTGGCTCAAGCCGAGAACATTGTCCTGCCGCCGGCGCTTGTCGCGACGATGACCGCCGATGCCGTGCAGATGATTACCGGGCAAGCCTTTCAGGCGGTCGCCGACCCTCGGATCCAGCAATTGACGCGACAGGACGCGTCCGAGATGCTTGCGCTCGCCTCGCTGACGAAGCCTGGGCCGTTCACGCTGGAAGCCTTGAGCCTCGGCGAATTCTGGGGCGTGAAGATCGACGGCAGGCTGGCCGCGATGGCCGGCGAGCGCATGAAACAGCCCGGCTATTCGGAACTCAGCGGCGTGTGTTCGCATCCGGATTTTCGCGGCGGCGGCCTCGCCAGGCTGTTGTCGCTGTTCGTGGCCAACCGCATCATGGCGCGTGGCGAGGTGCCATACCTGCACGCCTTTGCCAACAATGCAGCGGCGATAAAGCTCTACGAGTCGATCGGCTTCCGGCTGCGCAGCGCGATGAACATCGCGGTGGTTCAGCGGGCGGGATAGCGGGATAGCGGCTGTCTGGATCAGGCGGTTTTCGACTTCGGCCGACGGAAGCAAACCGTCTCCATCAGCATCTCTTCATCGACCATGCCTGCATTGTGGAGCGCGAGCACAGTCAGCGCGATCTCCCGCGCCTCGGCCGATTCGGGATGCGCCTCGCGACTTCGGCAGGCTTCATCGAAGACGCGTTGCAAGGTGGCGACCTGGGCGGGTTTCAGCAGGCCACGGTCATAAATGGACTTCGGCATGGCGATCTCCTGGCGAGGAGCTAGGGCGCCAACTATAAAAGATCAATCTTTCCTGAGGCTTGATCGACTTCAACCAAAATAGGGGCTCGGATCCTGCCGAGCCCCGCCATGTAGGGCGCTCAGATCAACTCCAGGAAGAGGGTGAGCGGTTTTCCATCCGGAATTGCATAGAAACAAAGAGATAGTGTCCTCACACCGCGATCTTGCCGCCGCCCTGCTTCGTGATCGCAACGACGGACGGCCGCACCGGCATGTCCGGCTTGAAGTCCGGCCAGCGGGTCGACGGATCCTCGTAATAGGATGGGCGGCCAAAGCCCTCCCAGTCCTCGCCGCCGTCGCCCGGATGCTGGACGGCGACGAAGGCGGTCTGGTCGTCCGGCGCGAAGAGCGGGCCGCACATTTCGGCGCCGATCGGCACGCGGAAGAACAGTTTTGAGGTCGCCCGCGCTGCTCCTTCCGTGTCGACCGCCCACAGACCGTCGGTGCGGCCGGTGGCTTTCGGGCCCTGGCCGTCGGTGGCGACCCACAGGCGCCCGGCGGAATCGACGGCGCAATTGTCCGGCATGCCAAACCAGCCATGCGCGGTGGTCGCGGTCGAGAAGGTGGCGCCGACATCGGCGACGGACGGATCGCCGCATTTCAGCAGCACTTCCCACTTGCCCTTGCTGGCGGCGAAGTCGCCGCCATCCTCGACGATCTCGATGATATGGCCGAAGGCGTTGGCGGCACGCGGGTTGGCGGCGTCGACCTGCTCGGCCTTGCGCTTGGAATTGTTGGTCAGCATGACATAGACCTTGCCGTTGCCGGCATTGGGCTGGATGTCCTCCGGCCGGTCCATCTTGGTGGCGCCGAGCAGGTCAGCGGCGCGCCGCGTCTCGATCAGAACGTCGGCCTGGGCCGCAAAGCCGTTCTCCGCCGTCAGCGGGCCTTGGCCAAAGACGATCGGCATCCACTCGACCGAACCGTCCTCGGCGAATTTCGCCACATAGAGCGTGCCGTCGTCGAGCAGGTTCATGTTGGCGGCGCGGTCATTGGGGTTGAACGTACCGGCGGTGACGAATTTGTAGACATAGTCGAAGCGCTCGTCGTCACCGAGATAGAAGACGACGCGGCCGTCCTTGGCGACGATCGACTCCGCGCCCTCATGCTTGAAGCGGCCCATGGCGGTGCGCTTCCTCGGGGTGGAGATCGGGTCGTTGACGTCGACCTCGACCATCCAGCCGAAACGATTGGGCTCGTTCGGCTCCTTGGCGAGGTTGAAGCGGTCGTAATGCGCGCCCCATTCATAGGCGCCTTCCGGAATGCCGAGGCGCTTGTAATTGGCGGCTTCCCTGTGGCCTTCCGGCAATTCGCCGGAGAAATAGCCATGGATGTTCTCCTCGGCCATCACATAGGTACCCCAGGGCGTGACGCCGCCGGCGCAATTGTTGAGCGTGCCGATGACCTTCGTGCCGGAGGGGTCGGCATTGGTCTTGACGCGGTCGTGGCCGGCGACCGGGCCGGAGAGCGCCATCTCGGTGGTCGACATGATGCGGCGGTTGAGCTTGCCGTCGCGCACCACCTGCCATTTGCCGCCTTCCTTGCGGATCTCGACGATGGTGCCGCCATGCGCGGCCATCTCGACGTCGACCTGCGCCTTAGAGAGCGGCGCCACTTCGGCGGCCTTCTTGCCGTCCTTCTCGACGATCGAAACGATGCCGGGGAACATCAGATGCGGATTGGTGTATTCGTGGTTGACGACCAGAAGCCCGTGCTCCGCCGAGCCGTCGATCGCGATGTAGCCGACATAGTCGTTATTGTATCCGAACTGTTTTGCCTGAGCCTCGGCCGACTGCTTCAGCGGATCGAACTCCGGCGAATCGGCAAACAGCGGATCGCCCCAGCGCAACAGCACATCGGCATCATAGCCCGGCGCGACATGGTGCTTGTCGTCGATGCCGGCTTCGAGCTCGTCGAACTTGAAGGCCGAGGCCTCGGCGGCGCGAGCCTCTTCGGCGGCGACAAGCGCCAGCGGGCTGACGGTGGCAGCAATGGCCGAAACGGCCAGCGAGCCCATGAGGAAACCGCGGCGCGAGAAACGCGCGGCGATGATCTCGCCCATGGTGCGGTTGTCGGTCGGGTTGACGGGCGGGCCGTCATTCTCCTCGAGCTGGCTGGTGCGGAAGCGGGTCTCAGGGGTCGCGGTCATAGTGTTCCTCTGGCTTCTTGAGGTGGCTTGAGCTTGGACCTTTCGAGCCCTAAAGCGCGCCGATCACATTTTCGTGACATCGGCCGTGATCGATCGTGGACAATTGTCTGCCGGCCGGTCAAGGCGCCGCCGGTCGCCGCAGCTTGTTCGCTGCCGGATTGGCTTGACGGTATGGCGCGCTTCGGGAACAAGAGCGCCGGCGACAACCTGCAAAGGGGATGGCGAAAGTGAGTTTCTGGGGACTGGCGCAGCTCGGTATTTCGACCGCGATGTTCCTGCTGGCGGCGATGGCCGCCAAGCAGTGGGGATTGGCGCCGAGCCTGGCCAAGCTCCTTGTGACGCTGGCGCTCTATACCGCCGGCAACCTGATCATGCTGAGGCTGGTGCGCGAGTTCGGCATGTCGGTGGCGTTCAGCCTGTCGGCGGTGATCCAGCTTGTCGCGGTCAATGTCGTGGCCATCGCCTTTTTCGGCGAACGGCTCAATGCTTTCCAGGCGACCGGCATGGTGCTTGCGATCGCCGCCGTCGCCCTGATCACGCTCGGGCCCTATATGCAGAAGCTCTAACCCTCGAGGCTCTCATGAAGCCATTCGTCGGCGCGCTGCTTGCAAAGATCGAATTCCCCCTGCTGCTGGCCGGACTGGTCATCGCCGGCGGGCTGTGGGGTTTTGAAGAATTGATGGAGGTGGCGCGTGCCACAGCGCCGCATGCCTTCGACACCGAGATCCTGCTTGCCTTCCGCCATGCCGGACAACCGGACAGCCCGATCGGTCCGCTTTGGCTGCAGGGCGCGATGCGCGACATCACCGCACTCGGCAGCACCGTCGTGCTGGTGCTGATCACGACCGCCACGATCGTCTATCTCATATTGATCCGCAGGCCTTCGACCGCGCTGTTCGTGTTCGCGGCGGTGGCGGGCGGGCAAGTGCTTTCCACGTTGCTCAAGCACGAAGTCGACCGGCCCCGGCCCGATCTCGTCTCGCACCTGGCCGCCGAGACGTCGCTGTCCTTTCCAAGCGGCCACGCCATGCTGTCGGCGGTGACCTATCTGACGCTCGGCTCTTTGGCCGCACGCTTCCTTCCGGATCGCCGGACGAAAATCTTCGTGCTTTGCCTTGCCGTGCTGATCACCGTGCTGGTCGGCACCAGCCGCGTCTATCTCGGCGTGCACTGGCCGTCCGACGTGCTTGCCGGCTGGTGCGCGGGCTTCGCCTGGGCCATGCTGTGCTGGCTCGCGGCACGCCTGCTGCAGCGGCGCAAAGTGGTGGCCGACAGCGATATCGATGGTTGAAGCATTTAAAATGATGCTTGAGCCATTGTAATCTTTAAAATACACATCTTTCATATATTTCAGGACAGGTTCTGGCGATGATCACTGCCGCACAGATGCGCGCCGCGCGGGCGTTGACCGGTATCGACCAGAAGACGCTCGCCGAGCTTGCCGGCGTCTCGTTGCCGACGATCCAGCGCATGGAAGCGAGCGAGGGCGTGGTCAGGGGCGTGGTCGACACGCTGATGAAGGTCATCCAGGCGCTCGACGAGGTCGGCGTGGAGCTGATTGGCGAGAACCAGGCCAGCGAGCCCGGCGGCAGGGGCGTGCGCCTCAGGGCGGCCGCGGCGCAGAACGCGCAAAGTTAGGCCGCCGGCCTGAAAGACCGCCTCACATCGCCGCTTCGATCGGCTCGGCAAGCTTCGGATTGGCGCGCGCGGCGATCAGGCAGCCGGCGACGATGAGGCATGCGCCCGCTAGCGTGGTCCAGGCCAGCTTCTCGCCGAAGAAGAACCAGCCAAGCGCGATCGCCCAGATGAAGGCCGAGTATTCGGTCGGGATCAGATATTGCGCTTCGGCACGGGCGTAGGACCAGCTCATCAGGAATTGCCCGGCGAGCGACAGCAGCGCCACCCCGGCCAAGGGAAGCCAGAGACCGCGCGGCAGCGCAACCGCGAGCCAGGGTGCTGCGCAACCAAGGTGATCCCAACGAAGAGGTTTTGGAACAGCATGATCTCAACCGGCTTGGCCAATAGGGCCTGCTGCCGGAAGAGGATCAGATTGTAGGCATAGAACACCGTCGATACGAGCACCGCGGCCGTGCCGAGCAGGGCATCCTGCGAATGGCTTGCCGCCCCGAACTGGCCGGTCAATATGATCGCGACGCCCGCCATGCCGGCCAGCGACGCCCAGACCGCCTGCCGCCTTATGCGCTCGCCCAGCAACAATGCCGCAAGGAAAAGCGCGAAGAGGGGCGCGACGAAGCTGAGCCCAATCGCTTCGGCCATCGGCAGCCTGGCCAGGCCCCAGAAGAACGAGACCAGGACGATGCCGACAATCGCGGCGCGCAGCGCATGCAGACCCACCACTGGAAGGCGCGGCTTCGAACGCGAGCCAGCCGACCAGGCAGCGCCGGCGACCAAAGTGGCAACCACGCTGCGCCACAGCAGCGTGTTGTAAACACCGACCGCGATGGTCAGGGATTTCATGGCCGCATCCATGCCGGACAAAAGAAATATCGCCAGCGCGCATATGAGCACCGGGATCGTCGGCGAAACGGTGCCGGTCAGGCTGGATGTCTTCACGGCTTGGCTCATGGCAGCCGGATATCCCGGAGCCGACAGCGCAACCAGATGGCAGCGCCGCCGATATGGCCGGTCCAATCCGATTCGGCGTCGTTTTCGCCACGAGGCCCTCAGTCGAGACCGAGCGCCGCGACCTCGCCCTCGCCCATCAGCGGCACATAGATGGTCGCCTTGCCATCGGTGCCGACATCGGCGCTGCCCGGCTTGAACTGCATTACCGCTTCCGGCTTGCCGCCGGGCTTGTAGCTGTAAAGCGTGCCGGTCATGTAGGCGGTGGCGTAGATGGTGTCGCCGATGGCGATGACGCCGTCGAGGTCGGCGAAGTTTTGAGCGCCGGGGAGCGGCGTGATCGTCTTCGTGGCGAGGTCAACGGACAGCAGGCCGCCGGGCTCGGCGGTGCTGAAATCGGCCTTGTTGATGCCCTTGCCCCACGACGCGACGATCAGCCTGTCGCCATCGGCGAACACGCCATTGGGCGAGGCCAGCAGCGGATCCTTGACGAACAGCTTCGGCTTGTCGCCGTCGATGCGGTAGATCGTGTCGGCCAGCATGTCGCTGACATAGACCTTGCCGGCGCCGTCCTGCGTCATATCATTGAGAAACACGGCGCTAGGCACGTCGATGGTCTCGACCAGCCTGCCGCTGGCGAGATCGACGACGCGCACCTTGGTGATGTCGGCGGCGTAGAGCCTGCCGCCGGAAATCGCCATGCCCTTGGGCGCGTCCATGCCGTCCACCCAGTGGCGCGCGATGACCTTGCCGTCCATCGACAGCAGCGACAAATAGCCATTGCCGTCCGCCGCGCCGGGATCGCCGACGATGTTGGAGACGACGATGCGGTTGTGGGCGGTGTCGGCAAGCGCCGATTCCGGCTGCTCGAAGCCGGTGGCGCGCCAGAGCTCGCCGGCCTGCGCAGCCGGAGCCGCCGCGATGCCGGCGACGGCGATGACTGTCGAAGCGATGAGGGTCTTCATGGTGCTCTCCTGTGGTGACGGGGGAGAGCTAGACTTTTCGATACTTTTCGGAAAGACGGTTTGACGCTAGTATCGAAGGTCGATACGAATTCGCACGAATGAGGCGCATTCCATGAACGGTCCGATCTTCGAGGCGCTGAAACGGACGCTGAAGGCCAAGGGCCTGACCTATCGCACGCTGGCCGAACGCATGGGCATTTCCGAACCGACGGTGAAGCGGATCTTCCATGAGCGGAACTGCAAGCTCGACCGGCTGATGGAGATCTGCGCCGCGGCGGATGTCGAGCTGGAGAACGTGCTCGGCGCGATGAATCGCGGACCGGGTCCGGCCAACCGCGTTTCGCCGGAGATCGAACGCAGGCTGGCGGCGCGGCCGGCGCTGCTCTTCGTCTTCATCATGCTGTCGGAGAAATTCACGCCCGAAGGCATCATGCGCTCGCAGGGCCTGAGCGAGGTTTCGATGTTCCTCTATCTGCGCGACCTCGAGGAGCTCGGGTTGGTGGCGCTGGGACGCGGCCTGTCGGCAAGGCTGCTCGTCGACACCCCGATCCAGTGGGATTTCGAGGGGCCGCTGAAGCCGCATTTCGAGATGACCAACAAGAATTTTGTCGGCTGGGCGCTCGGCCATATGGAGCACGGCGCGGCCTTCATCAGCTTTTCCCGGCGCATGCGGCCGCAAACGGCGGAGATGCTGCGCCGCGAGGCCGAGGAGCTCGCCGAACGCGCCCGGCTGCTTGCCCATCACGACCAGCACACCACGCCTGAGGACCAGCTCACCGGCTACAAATGGACCTTCGCCTTCGGCGCGACGCCCTTTCCCGCGATCATGCCGATCGGACCGCACCCGCGGGATGCCGGAGCAAAGGCGGCGAAGGAGAAACGGGCGCTGCCGGCGTAGTGCTTTCACCTTCTCCCCTTGTGAGGGCTTTGCACAGAATCGGATCAGTGATTCCATGCGGATATCCGGCAAGGAGGATTCGCGATGGTCGATCGAGTGCTTGGTCAGTTAAGCCTGGCGGACGGTCTTGCGTCTGCGGATGAGACGATCTTCGACCTGGTAGCCAAGGAATTGGATTGGCGGCCGATCCGGGTATTGCTGGGTCAGCGCAGCGGTCCTGGCTCTGGCAACACCAGCTATCCGGCCGAACCGCTGCTGCGTTGTTTGCTGCTGGGCGTGTGGCATGGGCTGAGCGATCCCGCACTTGAGGCGCAAATTCGGGACCGGCTGTCGTTCCGCCGCTTTGCCGGCTTCAGCCTTTCGGATCGCACGCCCGATCATTCGACGC
>SAJS01000019.1 GCA_004017535.1 Mesorhizobium sp. | reverse complement strand
CGAAAACCCTTCTGCGGGCCTTTTGAAAAGCTCCATTAACACACCGAGCCCGACTCCGCCTCCCGTGCAAAGTCCTCGGAACAGGACAGCGACTCCGCCGCTGGGGATCGTCTTAACCGGATTTTCGAATGCCGATTTCTGGCCGCCGGTAACATGTTGACTGCCGCCGCGGCATCGTTCCGATACACGCGCCACGCAAAAGGCCGCTCCTCTGAAGCGGCGCACAAATCCGCGCCGCTTGAAACCAGGCAGGATCTCCGGGAGCAAACCATGGATTGGTATTCGATCGTCAAATTCCTTCACGTCGTTTCGGCTATTTTGTGGGTCGGCGGCGGCTTCGTGCTGTTCCTGCTCGGCGTGCTTGCCGAGCGCGCCGGCAACATCGAGGACAAGCTGCAGGCCATGCGCGCCAGCGGACAGCTCGGCGGCAGATTCTTCGCGCCGATGTCGATGCTGACGCTGATCTTCGGTCTCGTCATGTGCGGCTTTTGGGTCGGCTTCACCGAATTGTGGGTCGTCATCGGCCTGGCCGGTTACGCCACGACCTTCTCGATCGGCATGCTGATCTTCAAACCGACCGGCGAGCGCATGGGCGCCATGATCGCCGAGCAGGGTGTGACGCCAGCCGTCCTCGCCATCGGCCAGCGCATGATGAAATGGGCGCGCCTCGATTATGCGGTGATGCTGGTGATCATCGCCGACATGGTGCTGAAGCCCACTCTGCACGACATCGGCATCCTTGCCGGCATGGCGATGGTGATTGCGCTCGGCGCCGGGCTCGCCTTCGGCGGCGGCCGGCAGCTGGTGCCGAGCGCCGCCTGAGCGTTACATTTTTTGGAGCGAGGCGGTTGGAAGGCCGCCTTGTTTCTACATCAAGCCGACTATGCCATCCCACAGCAGCTTGACGGCGACCACCGCGACGGTGGCGTAGGTGAACGGATAGAAGATCTCCGGCCGCATGCGGCGCACCAGCCAGGCGCCGGCGATGGTGGAGAGCGGCGCCAGCGGCATCAGCACCGCCGAGGCCGTGAGGTTGGCGGTGTCGAACTGGCCGAGCGCAAAATAGGGGATGAGCTTCAGCGCGTTGGTGGCGGCAAAGAAGATCGCGGCCGTCCCCGACAGCACTTTGGGATCAAGCCGGATCGGCAGCGCATAGACCTGGAAGGGCGGACCGCCGACATGGGCGACGAAGCTGGTGAAGCCGGCGACCGTGCCCCAGAAGGCGGCGGCGATGCGGTTCGGCTCGGCCGCATGATCGGCGCCATGGCGGAACTGCAGGTAGAGCCAGCGCAGCACGAACACCAGCGCGACGGCGCCGACGATCAGCCGCACCATCTCCTCGGTCACCAAAGCCGCGGTCAGCCAGCCGAGCCCGATGCCGATGACGGCGCCGGGCATCATGTCGACCAGCATCTTGCGGTCATAGACACCCCACCAGGTCCACACCGAAACGATGTCCATCAGGCACAGGATCGGCAGCAGGATGGCGGCCGCCTGGACCGGCGGGATGGTCAGCGCCATCAACGGCACGCCGACAAAGCCGACGGCGCCGCCGAAGCCGCCTTTCGACAGGCCGACAAGGATCACCGCCGGAATGGCGGCGGCATAGAACCACGGATCGCTGAGCAGGCCTGACATGGGCAAGGAATGGCTGGAAGAAGGCGGGGAACCAAGCCATAGCGCAGAACGGCGCCGGCGGGATAGTCATTAATGCCGGCATCCGCTATTGCCGCCCAATCAGGACGACCGACCGCTCCGCCGGGTCTGCAGTCGGCCGGCCCGCCATCTCGGAGTGTGAAAAATGAACGCCATCAGCATTCGCCGTGCACGTGAAGCGGACGTGGCGGTCATCGTCGCGATGCTTGCCGACGATGCGCTGGGCCGGGCCCGTGAGGACGCAAGCCTGCCGCTGGCGCAACCGTATCTGGACGCCTTCGCGGCGATAGACCGCGATCCGAACCAGTTGCTCGCGGTGATGGCCGATGGCGACGGCGTCATCGGCACGCTGCAGATCACCTTTCTCGCCGGCCTATCGCAGCGCGGCGCGTGGCGCGGCCAGATCGAGGCCGTGCGCGTCGCGTCGAGCCGGCGCGGCGAGGGGTTGGGACAGCGCCTCTTGGAATGGGCGATCGACAAATGCCGCGAGCGCGGCTGCCGAGTCGTGCAGCTGACGACCAATAAGAGCCGGACGGATGCGCATCGCTTCTATGAGCGCCTTGGCTTCAAGGCCAGCCATATCGGCTACAAGCTGGAGCTTTAGAATGGGCCAGTTTTCGGCCGTTCACCGCCGCGCCTGGACCAGCAGGAACATCGGCCGCTCGAGCTCTTCGACAAGTTCCGGCCGGGCGGCGATCTGCTCGTCCGTCGGGCGGAATTCCTCGACATGCCCGATGCTGAATCCGGCCTGGATCAGCAAATTGAGCGTCGTGCCGATGGTGCGGTGGTGTTTGACCACGCCCTTGGTGAACCAGTCGGTGGTGCGCGGTCCCTCGACCAGGTACCGGTCGACCGGCCATGTCTTCCTGCCCGCGGCATCGACGGACCAGCCCGGATTGCTCGGCGCCATATAGATCGGATGCTCCGTCGAGAACACGAACTCTCCGCCGGGAACCAGAGCCCGGTGGACGGTCGCGAACAGGCGCGCGGCATCGCCGACATAGTGTAAGGCGAGTGAGCTGTAGGCAAGATTGAAGCGCGCCTTCGGCAGGCTGAGCTCATCAAGGTCGGCGCGCTGATAGGTGATGGCATCGTCGGCGCCGGCGGCACGTGCCCGGGCAAGCATCTTTTCCGACAGGTCGAGGCCGAGGACTTCGCTCGCGCCATGGGAGCGCGCCCAGCGGCAGAACCAGCCGAAGCCGCAGCCGAGATCGACGATGCTCAAGCCTTCGACGTCTGGCAGCATGGCGCGCAGCGCCGGCCATTCGGGCGCGCCGTCCAGCCCCTCGACCGAGCGGCCGAGGCGGCTATAGCCTTCGAAGAAGTCGGGGCGGTCGTAGATGTTCTGCGCCATGGGTCTGCTCCTGCTTTTGCCGGTATTTAGCGGACCTCTCCTCGGCTTCCAACGCCGTCGGCGAAATCCGAAAGGGCGACGCAAGCTGCAGCCCTGTTTAAGCATTTTGGCCGCGGTCCCGCGGCCGACTGTTCAAGCCGCTCCCTTTGCTCTATGCCGCAATGCAACCATCTTCGCCCGGCATAGGCGAAACCGGGATCTAAGGCCAATGAACGATTTAACCCCGCCCAATCGCTGCCGCATCGTGCTGATCGCGCCGCCGCTCGTGCCGGCCGAGCATATCTGCGCGGCCTTCGAGGGCGGCGACATCGCCTCGCTTATCCTGCCCGACAACGGCATGGACGACGCCTCTTTCCAGGCCTTCGCGGAAAGGATCGTGCCGATCGCTCAAAGCGCCGGCATCGCCGTCATCATCGCCGGCGACAGCCGCATCGCCGGGCGCATCCATGCCGACGGCATCCATGTCGAGGCAAAGCCACGGGAACTCGGCGAGACGATCGAGCGCCTGGCCGGCAAGATGATGGTCGGCGCCGGCGGCGCCAAGACGCGCGACGAGGCGCTGGAACTCGGCGAGGAACGGCCCGACTACATGTTCTTCGGCCGCTTCGGCTACGACAACAAGCCGGAGCCGCATCACCGCAACCTCGCCCTCGGCGAATGGTGGGCTGAGATGATCTCGATTCCCTGCATCGTCATGGGCGGCTCCGAGCTTGCTTCCGTCGAGACGGTGGCCGCGACCGGAGCCGAGTTCGTCGCGCTGTCGAGCGCCGTCTTCGCTGATGGCCGCGATCCCGCGGCGGCGATCGCAGCCGCCAACGCGCTGCTCGATGAAACCGCGCCGCGTTTCGAGGACTGAGATGCGCTTGCGTGTGCTTCCTCTGGCCGTCCTGGCCGGCTTGCTGGTTCCGGCTTGCTGGCTGAGCGGAGCGGCGAGCGCGACCGAGACCGTGCCTTTGCCCCAGCCCCGCCCGGAGACGAGTGCGCCGGACGAGGGCGCGCCCGACGCGGCCAAGCCGGATGCAGGCTCGCCGGACACGGGCACGCCGGATGAGGGCAAACCGGACACAGCCACGCCGGACACAGTCGCGCCGGATGCGAGCCGGTTCGGCGGCGATCCGCATTTCGACAAGCCGATCCAGAATACCTTGCCGCAGCCGGCCACCACGACTCCGCCATCGGCCGACACCGTCAATCCCGACCGTTTCGGCGCCAAGCAGCCGGACGCCGCCTATGGCGCCTTCCAGCGCGGCCTCTATAAGACCGCCTACAATCTCGCCATGGAGCGAGCCAAGAATGGGGATCCGGCGGCCGAGACGCTGGTGGCCGAAATCCTGTCGCGCGGACTGGGCGTGCCGCTCAATCCGGCCGAGGCTGCAAAATGGTATGGGCTGGCCGCCGAACAGGGCGTGCCGGAGGCGCAGTTCCAATATGCGCTGATGCTGCTCGACGGCCGTTATGTGAAGAAGGACGAAAAGGGCGCCTTCGCGCTGATGCAGGCCTCGGCCGAGGCCGGCAACCGGCTTGCGCAGTTCAACTTCGCGCAGTTGCTTGTCCAGCAGGATCCCGGCGATGCCGGGCTTGTGAAAGCGGCCGTCTACTATGAGCGCGCGGCCGCCACCGGCCTTGCCGACGCGCAATACGCGATGGCGCAACTCTACGCCAACGGCGCCGGCGGCAAGCCACATGACGACGCTCAGGCGCGTATCCTCCTGACGCAAGCCGCGCGCCAAAACTACGACACGGCGCAGATCGACCTCGCCGCCTGGATGATCGAGGGGCGCGGTGGCGAACGCGACCTGAAATCGGGCTTTGCCTGGATGAGGCGGGCGGCGCAAGGTGGCAATGTCGCCGCCCAGAACCGCCTTGCCAAGCTCTATATGGGCGGCATAGGCACCGACCCGGACCTGATCCTCGCCGGCGCCTGGTATATCGTCGCCCGCCGCGCCGGACTGATCGACCCGCAGATGGACGATTTCCTGCAGGGCCTCGACGACGACCAGACCAAGCAGGCGCTGCAAAAAGCAAATCGCCTGCCTTGAGGCGTCGCCGCGGCAACCGCTCGGGTTCCCTCCCTTGCCTACCTTGGCAATTTGTGGTCTTGGAGGCGCCAAAGCGCGACCCGCGCCAGAAAATCTCATTCCGGATCACTTCATCATGGCCAAGATCAGTGGCAGCGAAATCCGTCCCGGCTATGTCATCGAGCACGATGGCGGCCTGTGGGTCGCGGTCAAGACCAACACCGTCAAGCCCGGCAAGGGCGGCGCCTACAACCAGGTCGAGCTGAAGAACCTGATCAACGGCACCAAGCTCAACGAGCGCTTCCGCTCGGCCGAGACCGTTGAGCAGATAAGGCTCGACCTTAAGGACTTCTCGTTCCTCTACGAGCAGGGCGATGCGCTGGTGTTCATGGACACTGAAAGCTACGAGCAGCTCGAGCTGGCGAAGGACTTCGTCGGCGAGCGCGCCGCCTTCCTGCAGGACGGCATGATGGTGACGGTGCAGCTCTATGAAGAGCGGCCGATCGGCATTTCGCTGCCCGACCAGGTGACGCTGACCGTCACCGAGGCCGATCCGGTGGTGCGCGGCCAGACGGCCGCCTCTTCCTACAAGCCGGCGGTGCTGGAGAACGGCATCCGCGTGCTGGTGCCGCCCTTCATCTCGGCCGGCGAGCGCATCATCGTCGACACCAACGAAATCACCTACATGCGCCGCGCAGATTAACCGGCCGAAAGCAGGAAGAAAAAATGGCGCGTTCCGCTCTCCTCAACGTCATGGTGCAGGCCGCGATGAAGGCCGGCCGCTCGCTGTCGCGCGACTTCGGCGAGGTGCAGAACCTGCAGGTCTCGATGAAGGGACCGGGCGACTATGTCAGCCAGGCCGACCGCAAAGCCGAAGAGATCGTCTACGCCGAGCTGTCGAAGGCGCGGCCGGGCTACGCCTTCCTGATGGAGGAGCGCGGCGCCGTGGAGGGCGAGGACGCCCAGCACCGCTGGATCGTCGATCCGCTCGACGGCACCACCAACTTCCTGCACGGCATCCCGCTCTTCTCGGTCTCGATCGCGCTCGAGCGTCAGGGCCAGGTCGTCGCCGGCGTCGTCTACAATCCGGCGATGGACGAGCTCTACACCGCCGAGCGCGGCGGCGGCGCCTTCATGAACGACCGCCGGCTGCGTGTTGCCGGCCGCTCCAAGCTGACCGACGCGGTGATCGGCTGCGGCATGCCGCATCTCGGCCGCGGCCAGCACGGCAACTTCCTGATAGAGCTGCGCAACGTCATGGCCGAGGTCTCCGGCGTCCGACGCCTCGGTTCCGCCGCGCTCGACCTCGCCTATGTCGCGGCCGGACGCATGGACGGCTTCTGGGAAACCGGCCTGTCGTCCTGGGATATCGCGGCCGGCATCCTTCTGGTGCGCGAAGCCGGCGGCTTCGTCTCCGACATGGGCGGCGCGCAGGACATGCTGGACAACGGCGAGGTCGTCGCCGGCAACGAGATCATCCAGCGCGCGCTGCTTAAGACCGTGAAGAAGCCGTTGGCGCCTCGCTGAAAAACTTTACGCGTCGAAAGGACGCGCGCCTTTGGTCGCAAAACCGCAACCGAAGCTTGAAATAATGGTCCGCAAGCGCCCAGATTAGGGCAATGCAGGATCATTCATGAACGACGCGCGCGCAGATACGAGACTTGAGATCCCCTTCGTGGGGCGCTGGCACTATTCGCGCGCCGAGATGATCGCCGACGGCATCGTCCATGCTGTCGGCATCGTGCTGGCGATCGCCGCCGGTTCGGCTTTCCTGGCCCTGGCGGCTTTCCATTCTGGGCCTGGCGAGTATGTCGCCGCCGTCTTCTACGTCGTGTCGCTGCTCACCGTGCTCTCGGTGTCACTTGCCTACAATCTGTGGCCGGTCTCCTGGCCGGCGAAATGGATCCTGCGCCGCTTCGATCATGCCGCGATCTATCTTTTGATCGCCGCCACCTACACGCCCTTCCTCGCCCAGCTCGACAACTCGCCGCTGGCGCTGCCCATGATCGTCGTCGTGTGGGGCGCAGCAGCGGCCGGCATCGCCATCAAGATGTTCCTGCCCGGCCGCTACGACCGGCTGGCCATCGTCTTCTACCTGGCCATCGGCTGGAGCGGCGTGGTGCTGGCCGGACCGCTGGTCCAGACGCTGCCGACCGCCTCGGTCGCGCTGCTTGTCGCCGGCGGCACCGTCTATTCCTGCGGCGTCATCTTCTTCGCCTGGAAAGGCCTGCGCTTCCACAATGCCGTCTGGCACGGCTTCGTCGTCACCGGCGCCGGCCTGCATCTGGCCGCCATGGTCGACTGCCTGGTCATCAACCGGTTCTAGGCTCGGGTCATAGGCTTATATTGCCAAGCGCCATTCAATTTGGTCACAATTCCGTTTAGAGTCGCGGCAATTCTGCGGCGGTTGGCATCGAAAACGGGGCACGGATGGCTTTTCTCAGATCCTTCGGCAGGCGCTCGGATGTCCTGGTCTACGATCCGCACAAGCTGTCGAGCCCGCAGGTCTTCCTGCTCACCATGGTGATCTTCCTGATCATCGTCGCTTTCATCGCCGCCATCCTCACCCGCCAGATCTCGACCGCCTTCTCCAGCAATCCGGGCCTCAACGGATTGATCGTCGGCGTGCTGGCGGTCGGCATCCTGCTAGCCTTCGTCCAGGTCGGGCGCCTGTTCCGTGAGGTGCGCTGGGTCAATTCCTTCCGCGCCGGCTCCGAAACCACCGAGCCGGTTCTTTTGGCGCCGATGAAGGCGATGATCGGCCGCTCGTCGACGATCGCCTTCTCCACCTCATCGATGCGCACGATGCTGGATTCCATCGCCACCCGCCTCGACGAGAGCCGCGACACCTCGCGCTATCTGGTCGGCCTGCTGGTGTTCCTCGGCCTGCTCGGCACCTTCTGGGGCCTGCTCAACACCATCGCTTCGATCCGCGAGACGATCGAGGCGCTGGATCCCGGCACCGGCGATGCCGCCGCCGTGCTCGACGCGCTGAAGCAGGGCCTGTCGGCACCGCTCGCCGGCATGGGCACCGCCTTCTCGTCCTCGCTGTTCGGCCTTTCCGGCTCGCTCGTGCTCGGCTTCCTCGACCTGCAGGCCGGCCGCGCCCAGACCCGCTTCTACACCGAGCTCGAGAACTGGCTGTCCTCGGTCACCGATCTTTCGTCCGACATCGTCGTCTCCGACACGGCCAAGACCGAGTCCTCCGAGGACATCCGCCTGCTGTCCGAGCGGCTGCGCAGCCTGCAGGAGAATGGCGGCGGCTCCAATCCACGCGTCGCCACCGCCATGGCCAATCTCGCCGACGGCATTTCGGGGCTGGTCAAGAACATGCGCTCCGAGCAGCAGATCATGCGCGACTGGGTCGAGGCCCAGTCGGACGAGCAGAAGGCCATGCGCAACACGCTGGAAAAGATCGCGGACGCGCTGAAGAAGCAAGGGGTCCACTGAAGTGGCGCTGGCAAGACGGCGCGCCGACCGCCGCATCGACTACTGGCCGGGTTTCGTCGACGCCTTGTCGACGCTGCTTCTGGCGATCATGTTCCTGCTCACCGTCTTCGTGTTGGCGCAGTTCCTGCTCAGCCGCGAGATCTCCGGCAAGGATGCGGTTCTCAATCGCCTCAACTCGCAGATCAACGAGCTGACCCAGCTGCTCGCACTGGAGCGCACGAACAGCCAGGACAAGGAGGATTCGCTCGCCAACCTGCAGGCCTCTCTGTCGGCGGCGCAGGCCGAAAAGAGCCGCCTCGAGCAGCTGCTGGCGCAGGGCGCCGGCGCCGGCGACGCGGCCAACAAGCGGGCGGACCAGCTTTCCGGCGAGCTCAGCAACCAGCGCCAGATCAGCCAGCAGGCGCTGAGCCAGGTCGAAATCCTCAACCAGCAGATCGCGGCGCTGCGCAAGCAGATCGGCGCGCTGGAAGACGCGCTCAACGTCTCCGAACAGCGCGACCGCGACTCCAACACCAAGATCGCCGATCTCGGCCGCCGTCTGAATGTCGCGCTGGCGCAGCGCGTCCAGGAGCTCAACCGCTACCGCTCCGACTTCTTCGGCCGGCTGCGCGAGATCCTCGCCGACCGCGAGAACATCCGCATCGTCGGCGACCGTTTCGTTTTCCAGTCGGAGGTGCTGTTTCCGACCGGTTCCGACGTGATCAACGACGCCGGCAAGGTCGAGATGAAGAAGCTCGCCGACGCCATCATTGAATTGCAGAAGGAAATCCCGCCGGAGATCAGCTGGGTGCTGCGCGTCGACGGCCACACCGACAACAAACCGCTGTCCGGCACCGGCCGCTATCGCGACAACTGGGAACTGTCGACCGCGCGCGCCACCTCGGTGGTGAAGTTCCTGATCGAGAACGGCGTGCCGGCCAACCGCCTGGTGGCCGCCGGCTTCGGCGAGTTCCAGCCACTCGACCCAGCCGACACCGACGAGGCGCGCAGCAAGAACCGCCGCATTGAACTGAAGCTCACCGAACGGTGATCCATTATCACACCAAGTCACGGGAAGTTGTTTGTCCCCTCAATACTTAGCGCGCCAAGTTCCGGCGGCAAGGCATGAAAACATTATCTTTTTTTAATTACACTTCGCAAATCGACGCACCTAATTTGCCGCGCAGGGCCGGGAACCGCCGGCGATGCCTCCCATCGCGACGCGACGGAACCGGACGGCCCGCAAAGCTCGGAAGGCAATGCGGCAGGGCCGCCGCCTTCCCTATCGGAGGATGCGCCGCCATGCGCGCTTCAACATCTCTCAGGACTATGACCCTGGCTGCCGCGTTGATCGCGGCCCCGCTTGCCGGCGCCTATGCGGCTGGGCACCATAAGGGGGCTCTCGACGCGACCCCTGAGGCCGATTTCATCGGCCCGCGCGCGGCCGGTCTTATCGATCAGGTCCAGGGCGTGGATCAGGGCATCACCGATGCCCGGCAGGCAAACAACATTTCGGCTTCCGAAGCGCAGCAACTGCACATGCGCGCCGCGCGCATCAGCCAGGCCGCGGAGCACGTCGCGGCTTCTGATCACGGCCGGATCCCGTCAGCGCAATATTACGAGCTGCTGCGCCGCCTCGACAATGTCGACCAGAGGCTGATGAACGACACCGGCAGCGGCTTCATGATGGGCGACGGCGACGACGGCGGGAATTACCCGAACGGTTGACCACCAGGGAAGGGACCACTTGGCGCCCGAGGGACCTGGCCCCGAGGGCGTCCTTTTTTGGTCGCGTCTCGTTTTGGTTATAGGCCGAGCCAAAGCGCGAGAATCGCAAGCACTGCCGGAACCGTCTGAACGAAGAGGGTCTTGCGGCCGACGGTCGCCGCGCCGTAGAGGCCGGCTGTCGCGACGCAGAGCAGGAAGAACATCTTGACCTGAAAGCCTGCGGCGCCGAGATAGAGTCCCCAGAACAGCCCGGCAGCCAGGAAGCCGTTATAGAGTCCCTGGTTGGCGGCGAGCACCTTCGAGGCGCTGGCGAATTCCGGCGTCAGTCCGAACGCCTTGCGGCCGCGCGGCGTATCCCACAACACCATCTCCAGATAGACGATGTAGCAATGGATCAGCGCCACCAGCCCGACCAGGATATTGCCGACCATCGTCCCCTCCAGCAGCTTGTTCCCGGCATTGATCACGCAGTCGCCTCACAAGGCAAGACTGCTGGTTCCATCCCGGCCGATCGGGGTTGCCAAGCGCGGTGCGTTGGTATCTTTTCGCGCCAGCCACATTGAAGCTGGGTATAATCCATGTCCTTCCAGAAACTCGACGACCTCGGCCACAAGCTCGAAGCGCTCGAGCATGCTTTGGCCATCCTCGGCGCGGACGAGGCGACGCATATGGCGGTCGGCGGCGGCGAGAAGCGCGCCGAGGCGATGTCCTCGCTGGCCGGCATGTTGCACCGCCAGGCGACCGCGCCGGAGATCGGCGACTGGATCGCCGCCGCTGAAGCCGAGCCGCTGAGCGAGGAACAGCAAGCGGCGGTCCGGGAACTGCGCCGGCAATACACCAACCTCACCTGCCTGCCGGCCGAGTTTGTCGAGCGCCAGACGGTGGCGCGCATGCGTTCCGAGCAGCTCTGGCGGAGCTTGCGCGCCAGGAACGACTGGGCGGGCTTTCTGCCGGCACTGGAAGGGGTCGTCGCCCTGGTGCGGGAAGAGGCGGCGCTGCGTGCCGACGCGCTCGGCCTCGCCCCCTATGACGCGCTGATAGAGCAGTACGATCCCGGCAACCGAACCGCCGACATCACGCCGGTATTTGCCGAGCTGAAGACCTTTCTCAAGGATTTTTTGCCGCATGCGCTGGCGGTTCAGGATGCGCGGCTTGCAAAACATCCGTTGAAGCCGCTGTCAGGCAGCTATGCCGTTGAGAAACAGCGCGAGCTCGGCCTTGCCATGATGGCGGCGGTCGGCTTCGATCTCACCCATGGTTCGCTGTCGGTGTCGCATCATCCCTTCTGCGGCGGCGTGCCGACCGACGTGCGCATCACCACCCGCTACAAGACCTCCGATTTCCTGTCGGCGCTGATGGGCGTGCTGCACGAGACCGGTCATGCGCTCTACGAGCAGAACCTGCCGAAGGGCTGGTCGCACTGGCCGCTCGGCAAGGCGCGCGGCATGGCTGTGCATGAGAGCCAGAGCCTGTTCGTGGAGAAACAGATCGGCCGCAACCCCGCCTTCTGGCGCTGGGCTGTGCCGGTGGTCGAAAGACATCTCGGCGAAGCCTGGTCGCTCGACGACATCCTGCCGCATGTCCACCATGTCGAGCGCGGTCTGATCCGCGTCGACGCCGACGAGGTCACCTATCCGCTGCATGTCATCCTGCGCTACGAACTCGAGCAGGAGCTGGTGTCCGGCCGGCTGGAAGCCGCCGACCTCCCCGAGGCATGGGACGCCAAGATGCGCGACTATCTAGGCCTCTCGACCATCGACAACCCGGCCGACGGGCCGATGCAGGACGTGCACTGGCCGGGCGCCGCTTTCGGCTATTTCCCGTCCTACACGCTGGGCGCCATGATGGCAGCGCAGCAATGGGCGGCTTTGACCAGGGAGCACCCGTCCGCCGACGAGGACCTTGTCAAGGGCGATTTCAGCGCCATTAACGAGTGGCGTCGCGCAAAAATCTGGTCGCAGGGCTCGCGCTGGTCGACGCCCGAGCTGCTCGAGCGCGCCACCGGCGAGAGGCTGAACGCAGCGTATTTCACGGAGCATCTGCGCCGGCGTTACGGCGGCTGACGCGAGACAGTTCGAAACCAGCCGGATGCGGCTACTCCGCCGCGCCTTTGAAGGCGTCGGCGCCTGCCTCGAACTGCAGTTTGGCGAGCCGCGCATAGGTGCCACCCTTGGCGACCAGGCTCTGATGCGTGCCTTCCTCGACGATGCGCCCGCCCTCCATGACGAGGATACGGTCGGCCTTGAGCACTGTCGCCAGACGGTGGGCGATGACGATGGTGGTGCGGCCGCGCATCAGCCGCTCCAGCGCCCGTTGCACCAGCGTCTCGCTCTCGGCGTCGAGCGCCGAGGTCGCCTCGTCGAGCAGCAGGATCGGCGCGTCGCGCAGGATGGCGCGGGCAATGGCGATGCGCTGGCGCTGGCCGCCCGACAGCGTCACGCCGCGCTCGCCGACCTGGCTGTCATAGCCCTTGTCCAGCCTGGCGATGAATTCATCGGCAAGCGCCGCCTTGGCCGCGGCCTCGATCTCGGCGTCGCCGGCGCCCTGCCGGCCGAAGCCGATATTGTCGCGCACGCTTGCCGCGAAGATTGTGACGTCCTGTGGCACGATCGCAATGCGCTGGCGGATAGCGGCCGGATCAGCCTCGCGCAGATCGACGCCGTCGATGGCGACGCGGCCGGACTCGGGATCGTAGAAGCGCAGGATCAGCGAGAAGACGGTGCTTTTGCCGGCACCCGAAGGCCCGACGATCGCCACCGTCTCGCCGGGCTTCACCTGGAAGCTCAGGCCGTGCACGGCCGCGCGGTCCGGCCGCGCCGGATAGGAGAAGGAGACGCCGTCGAAGCTGATCGCGCCTTTGGCCGTGGCCGGCAGCGCGACGGGATCGACCGGCCGCTGGATCGTCGGCGTCTCGGCCAGGATCTCGGTCAGCCGCTCGGCGGCGCCCGCCGCCTGCGACAGCTCGCTCCACACCTCCGACAGCGCGCCGAGCGCGCCGGCGGCAAACACCGAATAGAGCAGGAACTGGCTGAGCGTGCCGGGCGACAGCGTGCCGGCAAGCACGTCGCGCGAGCCGAACCACAGCACCGCAACCACCGAGGAAAAGATCATGAAGATGGCGAAGAAGGTCAGGAACGAGCGCGCGAACACCGAGGCGCGCGCCGCTTCGAAGGCGGCGTCGACGGCGTCCGCAAAACGGCCGGTGACCAGCTTCTCGTTGGTGAAAGCCTGCAGCGTGCGCACCGCGCCGATCTGCTCGCTGGCGTAGGCGGTGGCCTCGGCGAGCGTATCCTGCGCTTGCCGGGACTTGCGCCGCACCGAGCGGCCGAAGGCGACCAGCGGCAGCACGATCAGCGGAATGGCCGCGATCACCAGGCCGGACAGTTTCGGGCTGGTGACGACCATCATCGCCACCGCGCCGAGGCCAAGGATGACATTGCGCAGCGCGACCGAGGCGGTGGCGCCTACAGCCGACTTCACCTGCGTGGTGTCGGCGGCGAGCCGCGACACGATCTCGCCCGAATGCGCGCGATCGAAAAAGGCAGGCGACAGCGTCGTGACATGGGAAAAAACGTCGCGGCGGATGTCGGCCACGACCCGCTCGCCCAGCGTGATGACGAAATAATAGCGGCTGGCCGAAGCCCCCGCGAGCAGCGCCGCCATCGCCACCAGCGCGGCGAAATATTCGGCGATGAAGGTCGAGCCCGAGGCCTGGAAGCCATGGTCGATCATGCGCCGCACGGCCATCGGCAGGGCGAGCGTCGTCACCGCCGCCACGACCAGCGAGATGATGGCGCCGACCGCCAGCTTCCGGTAGCGCGTGATATAGGGGAAAAGGTTCCTCAGCGGCCGAACCGAGCGCCTGCGCTGGTCTCCACTGGCACCGATATCCGCCATGAGCGTTTCCTCTGGCCGCTGGTCAACACCGCGCTTCAATATGCGCTTGCCGCGGCCTTGTGATTCAATTCCGGCTGATGTATAGGCTCGCCGACCGTTTTAGAAGCCGTGGCTTTTCATTAGCTGCGGCTTCGAGTTTTAAAAAGGGGCGCATCGACGCAGGCCATTGGCCCGTCACCGGCGCCGGCAAGCCAGGACATAAGACAATGAAGGCCGATATCCATCCCGACTACCACACCATCAAGGTCGTCATGACCGACGGCACCGAATACCTGACCCGTTCGACCTGGGGCAAGGAAGGCGACACGATGAACCTCGACATCGACCCGACAACGCACCCGGCCTGGACCGGCGGTCAGCAGACCCTGCTCGACCGCGGCGGCCGTCTGTCGAAGTTCAAGAAGCGCTTCGAAGGCTTCGGCCTCTGAGCCGGATACATCGGCAGATTTTGAAAAACCCGCCTTCGAGGCGGGTTTTTTGTTGGCTGCACCTGCCCCTACCTCCCCTTGTGCGGAGATCGGACCAAAGTTCCGGTGGGGGACTTGCGCTGCCCCCTCCCGGCTGCTGCGCAGCGGCCCTGCCCACAAGGGGGAGGGTGGGCTTCCTACTCCCCCACCAACTCCCGCAGCGCCATGCGCTTGTAGGCCTCAACCAGCCTGTCGCCCTCTTCCCGGTCGACCGAGGTCGCCAGTCGCACGGCCGCCTCGCCCATCTGCCAGACGAGGAAGGCCGTCGTCTCCAGTTCGACCGGATCGACATCGGGCCTCAGCCGCTTCAGCACCGCGACCAGAAATTCGGCATTGGCGCGGCTGTCGGCGAGCTCGAGCGAGCGCAGGGCCTTGTCCGCCTGCGTGCCCGACCAGACGTCGCGTATCACCGGCTCGGCCAGGAACAGCTGGTAATAGATGTCGACCAGTTCTGAAAACGCCTGCTTCAGCCCTTCGGCGTCCCTGACATCTTTCAGCGCCCCGGAGATGCAGGCCTGGCTTTCGGCGGTGTAGCGCTCGGCCAGCGCCCAGACGATCGACCGCTTGTCCGGAAAGAACTGGTATAGCGAGCCGATCGACACCCCTGCCCTTTCCGCCACCTCGCCCATGCGCATGGCATCGCTGCCCTGCTCGGCGATTAGCGCCGAGGCGGCGGCAAGCATGCGCTCGACCCGCTCGCGGCTGCGCTGCTGGCTCGGCGACCGGCGCGGCGAAGCGATGGCCGCTTGGTCCGGCTTGGCGGTGACTTTTTCATCCATGGCTCTCTCCGGACGGTTTTTCGAAAACCGGCTTGACTCGCAAAATACGAGGGTTTATCACGTTTCGCAAATGTGAGGATTACTCATGTTTTGAACGAAACCCGCTCTGGAGCAACTGAGATGATGAAACTTCTCCCCACCCTCACCTTCATCGCCGCGATCGGCTCCGGCGTGGTCGGCGGCGTTTTCTTCGCCTTTTCCAATTTCGTCATGGCGGCCCTTGCCCGATTGCCCGTTCCAAGCGGCATCGCGGCGATGAATTCGATCAACGTCACGGTGATCACGCCGACCTTCATGACGGCGCTGTTCGGCACCGGTCTCATCTGCCTGGTGTTGATTGCCGCCGTTCTCTTCGGCTGGAGCCAGTCCGGCTCATACTGGCTGCTTGCCGGCGCGGTGATCTATTTCGTCGGCAATCCGATCGTGACCATGGTCTTCAACGTGCCGCTCAATGACGCTTTAGCCGCCGTGGATCCAGCGAGCACCAACGGCGCCGCGGTGTGGGCGAATCATCTCAGCCAATGGGTGATGTGGAACCACGTGCGCACTGTCACTGCCATCGTGGCGATGGCCTGCTTCATCATGGCATTGATCTAAGGATACGCAGCCTCGATGCAAAAGGCCCCCGCCTCAGGCGGAGTCTGTCTTCTTGTGGGTTTTGCTGTCGGCATGGCCGAGATCCCGCTCCGGGTCGATGACATCCCGGACCAGCTGCTTCAGCTTCGCTGCATCCGGAAAGCCGCCGTCACGCTTGCGATCCCACACAAGCGCCTCGTTGCAGGAGATCGTAAAAATGCCTCCGGTGCCCGGCACCAGCGTCACCTCGCCGAGATCGGTGCCGAAGGTGGACAGCAGCTCCTGCGCCATCCAGCCGGCGCGCAACAGCCATTGGCATTGCGTGCAATAGGTGATGCGGATGACGGGCAGCGGCTTTTCGCTCATATCAGATCACGTTGCCGGTCAGGCCGCGCTGAGCTTGGCCATCGTCTCGTCGTCGACCTCGAAATTGGCGTAGACGCTCTGCACGTCGTCATCGTCCTCGAGGGTGGCGACCAGCTTCATCAGCGACTGCGCGCGCTCTTCGTCGACCGGGACATTGTTCTGCGGCTGCCAGATCGGCTTCACCGATTCCGCCTCGCCGAGAGCCGCTTCCAGAGACTTCGAAACTTCGCCCATATTTTCGAAACCGCAATAGATGGTGTGGCCTTCCTCGTCGGACTCGACGTCATCGGCGCCCGCCTCGATCGCGGCTTCCATCACCTTATCGGCGCTGCCGGCCGAAGCCGGATAGTAGATTTCGCCGACGCGGTTCCACATGAAGGACACCGAGCCGGTTTCGCCGAGCGCTCCGCCAGCCTTGGTGAAGGCGGCGCGCACATTGGATGCGGAGCGGTTGCGGTTGTCGGTCAGCGCCTCGACGATCAGCGCCACGCCGCCCGGGCCATAGCCCTCGTAGCGCACGGCTTCGTAGTTCTCGCCGTCGCCCGCGGACGCCTTGTTGATGGCGCGCTGGATGTTGTCCTTCGGCATCGACACGGCCTTGGCGTTCTGCACCGCAAGGCGCAGGCGCGGATTCATTGCCGGGTCCGGCGTGCCTGTCTTGGCCGCGACGGTGATTTCGCGCGCCAGCTTGGAAAACATTTTCGACCGCACCGCGTCCTGACGGCCCTTGCGGTGCATGATGTTCTTAAATTGCGAATGGCCAGCCATGGCACCCCTGTCGTGTAAGGCTAGAGCACCGCGGAGCGAAATGAGATCACCTCGCCATCCGCAAATTGCTCGAATTCAAATTTTCAGAACGCTCCAGGCATGCCTGCGAAGGCACACGGCGCTCTCTGTCGGAATGGCCGGCTTATAGATAAATCGGCTCAATTCGTCCAGACGCGCCGTAACTCCGGCGCCGGAGAAGCCGCTCAGCCCTCGAAATGGGACTTCAGCCGGTCGAGAATGCTGATCGCGTGGCCGGCATACTGGCTGATCCAGCGATCGTGGATCTGCTTGATCGGCAAGGCATTGAGATGGTTCCAGCGCTCGCGTCCCTCGCGCCTCGCAACCACCAGATCGGCCTCCTCCAGCACTTTCAGATGCATCATCACCGTGCAGCGGTCCATGTCCGGGAACGCCTCGCAAAGCGCGCCGGTGGTCTGCGGCTGATCTTTAAGGCGATCCAGCAACTCGCGACGGCGTGGATGCGCCAAGGCCTTGAAAACATGGTCGTCCGCAGTCTGACTTGACATGTTATCTTTATATAACATATTGTTCCACTGAGCAAGGAAGGAGCTGTGGATATGTCCCTTGGATTCAGGGTCTCCGGACGCATCGGCAAACCGGTCAGCGAGGTCTTCGATGCGGTGGTCAATCCGACGAAACTCAGCGGGTATTTTACGACGCTTGGCGGCGCCTCGGCGCCGCTGGTCCCCGGCACCACGGTCACATGGTGGAAGACCGTGCCCGTCGAAGTCGATGAAGTAGTGCCCAACGAGCGCATCGTGCTTCGCTGGGATGGCAGCGGCCCCGGCGTTGTACCGGCTTACAAGACCACGATCGAAATGAGCTTCGAAGCCCTGGATGACGGTGGCACCTTCGTCACCATTGCCGAAAGCGGATGGCGCGAGGACGAGGCCGGCCGCAAATCATCCTACGGCAATTGCGAGGGCTGGTCGCAGATGCTGTCTTGCATGAAAGCTTACGTCGAGTACGGCATCAATTTGCGTGAAGGGTTCTACCCCAGCGAAATGCGCGGTGAACTGCCGACGGCGGAAGGCAAATGATCCTGCGGCGGGAGCGACAGCCGCACGCTGCCGCCCTCGTTGCCACCATCAATGCCCGCCGCTCGGCCCCTGCTTCTTGCGATTCCGCGCCAGCATGTTGAGGCCCTCGACCAGCGCCGAGAAACCCATGGCCGCGTAGATGTAGCCCTTGGGCACGTGATAGCCCATGCCGTCGGCGATCAGCGTCATGCCGATCATCAGCAGGAAGCCCAGCGCCAGCATGACGATGGAGGGGTTCCTGGCGATGAAATTGGCGAGCGGCGTCGCCGCCAGCATCATCACGCTCACCGCCACGATCACGGCGATATACATGATGGCGATCTCGTCGGTCATGCCGACGGCGGTGATGATGGAATCGATCGAGAAGACGAGGTCGAGCAGCAGGATCTGGAAGATCGCGCCGGCAAGGCTCAGCTGCAGCGTACCCACCATCGTGTCCTGGTGGTCCTGCGGGTCGACCGTGTGATGGATTTCCTTGGTCGCCTTCCAGACCAGGAACAGGCCGCCGGCGATCAGGATCAGGTCTCGCCAGGAAAATCCGTGGCCGAAGGCGGTGAACACCGGCGTCGTCAACTGCACGATGATCGAGATCGTGGCGAGCAGGATGAGGCGCATGACCAGCGCCGCCGAGATGCCCAGCCGGCGGGCGCGGGCGCGCTGCGCTTCCGGCAGCTTGTTGGTCAGGATCGAAATGAAGATCAGATTGTCGATGCCGAGCACGATCTCGAGCACCACCAGTGTCAAAAGCGCAACCCAGGCGGTCGGGTCGGAAACAAAGGCAAAGTGCGGCGCCAGGAATTCGACAAGCTGCATGGAGGTCGTCCCCTCTACGATCTAGAGCAGTTTCGTCGCCAGTTAGGCACTGACCTCGCCTATATCAATGTCACGACCAGAAAGACGGCGCCGTTTCTTCCAGCCGAGGCCCGCGACGAAACGGCGCGATCCTGTCGGCAAGTCCGGTGCGATCGGAAATATCGACGCCGACCCCGCAGAGAGTCGCCGGCCCCGACGCCGCCTCGAAGCGGCCTTTCGGCACTTTCGACAGGAAGCGGTTGAGCGGCTCTTCCTTGTCCATGCCCAGCGAGGAATCGTAATCGCCACACATGCCGGCATCCGAGATATAGGCGGTGCCGCCGTTGAGGATCTGATGGTCGGCTGTCGGCTGATGCGTATGCGTTCCGACCACGAGACTGGCGCGACCGTCGACGAAATGCGCGAAGCACATTTTCTCCGAGGTCGCCTCGGCATGGAAATCGACGATCGCCGCATCGGCCTGCTCGCCGAGCGGACAGGCAGCCAGTTCGCGCTCGCCGGCCTGGAACGGATCGTCCAGCTCCGGGTGCATGAAGACGCGGCCCATGATGTTGGCGACCAGCACGCGCGCGCCGTTGCGGGCGATGTAGACGCCAGAGCCGCGCCCTGGCGTGCCCTTGGGAAAATTGGAGGGCCGCAGGAAACGCTCCTCGCGAGGCGCGAAGATCAGCGCGTCGCGCTGGTCCCAAACATGGTTGCCGGTGGTGACGACATCCGCGCCGGCAGCGAGCGTCTCGCGAAAGATCTCCTCGGTAATGCCGAAGCCGCCGGCGGCGTTCTCGCCATTGACGATGACGAAGTCGAGCCTGAAATCGGAAATCAGCCCCGGCAGCTGTTCCCAGACTGCCGTGCGCCCTGTTTTGCCAACCATGTCGCCAAGGAAGAGGAGTCTCATGCGGCGCTACGCGTACCGAGCGCCCGCGACACCGTTTCCGGCTCCTTGGCGATGACCTGCAAATAGGCCTGTGCCGCTTGGTCCGGCTCGGTCCTGCCCTGCTCCCAGTCTCTAAGCGTGCCGAGCGGAATGCGATACAGGATGGAAAATTCCTCCTGGGTGAGATGCAAAGCCCGACGGATCACTTTGACACGCGCGACAGATGCCACTCCCGGCCGATTCGTGTCGAGCGGAGGGTTGTCCTTGTCCGCCAAAGCGCCAGCCTCCGCCTCCGCGTCGCTCATGGCGCGCAGACGATCCCAATCGGATTCAGTCCCGGCGTGCTTGGTCATATGCTTCCTGCTCATGGCGCGTCGCCTTTCTGGCGGAGATCAGTCTTATTCGGTCGCCGCGCTCGGTGTAAACCACTGTCAGCACCCATTGACGATACCATGCCGATGAAGCGCTCCTCTTCGTAGTCCATGGAGCGATCCGAATAATGCTGGGCATGGATGTCGTCGAACAGGCGCTTGGCATCCGCAAATACCACACCGTGCTTGGCAAGATTGCTCGCTGCTTTGCCGTCATCCCACTCGAACTCAAGCATTGCGGCCTACTGGATTTCAGTAGTATTCGCCAGACGAACGCCAACGTCAAGCCGTGGCATGGCTTCCTCGCAACCAGAAGAACCAGATGTAGAACAAGGTGAACCCACCGGTGACGGCGAGCAGCAGCAGCCCGCCGCGCCAGCCCTTCATCGCGGCCGTGTCGAGGCTCGAGGATCGGCAGGGTCGTAGTAAAACTCTATCCTGTCGCCTTTGGCCGCCTTGTAGAGACCGATGTCCTTGTCCTTGCCGGACCATGTCATCGGCGCGTCATTGGCAACATAGCTGACGACGACATTGATGCCGTCCGTGGTGAGACCGTTCGCCCGCGTTTCGCTGTAGGGGCTGACATCCGTCACGGTGGCGACCGTGCGCTGCCAGGCGGCCTGGTGATGCAAGCTTGTGCCGATGATGTGCGCTGCCATCGCAAACAGCACCGCAGCGATCAGAGCGAAAGGCATCAGCAAGTAACGCGCGAAGATAAACACCACGACCCCCGCCGGTTCGAACTATAGCGCAGGAATATCACCCGACGGTTCTTTGAAACGCGTTAAGCGGATCGCGATATTTTAAGCGACATCGAAGCGGCGCAACCCGCTCTCGGTCAGTATTTCCGGAATGATGACGTCATGGTTCTCTTCCGGCACCCGCTCGACTTCCTGGCAGTCGAAGGCGATGCCGATCAGCCTCGGCGTGATGCCCTTGTCGGCCAGCCTGGCGATCGCCCGGTCGTAATAGCCGGCGCCGTAGCCGATGCGGTGGCCGCGGGCATCGAAGGCAGCGAGCGGCACCAGCATCAGCGTCGGGTCGAGCACTTCCGCCTCTTCATGCGGCCCGACCGTGCCGAAGCCCATCTCGACCATCGGCGCGCCCCGTACCAGCTCGCGAAAGACGATCGTGGTCTTGTCCAGGATCGCCGGCAGGCAGAGCCTGGCGCCCTTCTCGCGCAGCGCGAACATCAGCGGCCGCACATCGACCTCCGATCGCATCGGCCAGAAGCCGGAGACGATGCGGCCGGGCTCGAAGTCGATTTCCTCCTTCGCCGTCTCGGCCATTTCGAGCGCGATCTCGACGCGCCAGAATTCGTCCAGCGCATCGCGGCGCGCCAGCGCTTCCTTGCGAAGCTGTTTCTTCAGGTCTTTCGGTGAGGTCATGCTCAGACGCTAGAAAGGGCCGGGATTGTATGGAGTCTTAGGAACGACGTTTTCTAGCGCATGTCTCCCAAAATCGGGAGAGTGACGATCCACACAACCGGTGGAGAGGTCGATCCCGGGTGCCTACAAAGTAGGTGGGCGCCGTGTGAGAAAACCCACGGGTCTTCCCAGGGACAGCTCCCTAAGGATCGATAAGGCCCCGGGGATAAGTTTCTCCTGCCGGGAAGCGCAGACCGCCGAGAGCAAATATAGGCCGGTGGGTGGTCGAGCGCCAGAGAAACGGATGGGCGTTTGAGCGTTATTTGCTTGGTCGGCTATCGCCAAGGCGGACCACTTTGGCTTCGAAGCTTGCGCGCATGCGCGTGGCTCCTTACGGTCGCCGCAAATCGCCAGGAGAAAAAATGCGTTTCGAAGGCACCGCGGCTTACGTCGCCGACAAGGATCTGATGGTCGCGGTCAACGCCGCGATCGCGCTGGAACGGCCCTTGCTGGTCAAGGGCGAGCCCGGCACCGGCAAGACCGAGCTCGCCCGCCAGGTGGCGTCGGCGCTTGGGCTCGAGTTTATCGAATGGAACGTCAAGTCGACCACCAAGGCGCAGCAAGGCCTTTATGAATATGACGCCGTGTCACGGCTGCGCGACAGCCAGCTCGGCGACGAGCGCTTCAACGACATCGCCAACTACATCAAGCGCGGCAAGCTATGGGACGCCTTCGCGGCGCAAAAGAAGGTCGTGCTTTTGATCGACGAGATCGACAAGGCCGACATCGAATTCCCCAACGACCTCCTGCAGGAGCTCGACCGGATGGAGTTTTTCGTCTACGAGACGGGCGAAACGATCCGCGCCGAATTCAGGCCCATCGTCATCATCACCTCGAACAATGAGAAGGAACTGCCCGACGCCTTCCTGCGCCGCTGCTTCTTCCACTATATCCGCTTCCCCGACATCGACACGCTGCACCGCATCGTCGACGTGCATTACCCCGGCATCAAGCAGAACCTGGTGCGCGCGGCTCTAACCCAGTTCTACGAGATCCGCGAGGTGCCGGGCCTAAAGAAGAAGCCCTCGACCTCCGAAGCGCTCGACTGGATCCGCCTGCTGGTCGCCGACGACATCGCACCAGAGGATTTGCGCGCCGATCCGAAGAACATGTTGCCGAAACTGCACGGCGCGCTGCTCAAGAACGAGCAGGACGTGCATTTGTTCGAGCGGCTCGCGTTCATGGCCAGACGGCAGCAATAAGCCGCCAGCAATAGCGCTTTCCCCTTCTGTGGACCGTTGCCGGGGAACAGCTGCTGCCGCAGCTTCGGCCCAAATATTGGAGGAAAAAATGTCCGAGATCACCATCCGCCCGCTCGCGCAGTCCGATCACGCCGAATGGCGCCGGCTTTGGACCGACTATCTGACCTTCTACGAGACGAAGCTCCCGGAAGAGGTCTACGCGATCACCTGGAAGCGGCTGTTCACGGCAGGCGAGTTCGAGCCCAAGGGTTTCATAGCCACGCTCAATGGTAAGGCCGTCGGCCTCACCCACTATCTGTACCACCGCTCCTGCTGGTCGCTGGTCAACAACTGCTATTTGCAGGACCTGTTCGCCGACCCGGAGGTGCGCGGCAAAGGCGTGGGCGCCGCGCTGATCAAAGCGGTGCAGGACGAGGCCGGCAAGATCGGCGTGAAGAACGTCTACTGGATGACGCACGAGACCAACGCCACGGCGCGCCGGCTCTATGATCATGTCGCGCGCCGCACGGGCTTCATCGAGTACGATCTGCTATAAGGGGCTGATGTTCATCCCCTTCTTCCTCGAACTGAAGGCCGCGCGGGTTCCCGTTTCGCTCCGGGAATATCTGTCGCTGCTGGAAGGGCTGGAAGCCGGGCTGGTCGATTATGACGTCGAAGGTTTTTACTATCTCGCCCGCGCCGCCCTGGTGAAGGACGAGCGCCATATCGACCGCTTCGACCAGGTCTTCGCGCATGTCTTCAAGGGCGTCGAGGCGCTTGGCGGTCCTGATGCCGTCGATGTCGCCAACATCCCCGAGGAATGGCTGCGCCGGCTGGCCGAAAAGCACCTGACTGAGGAGGAGAAAAAGCTGGTGGAGGCTTTGGGCGGCTTCGACAAGCTGATGGAAACCTTGAAGCAGCGGCTCGAGGAGCAAAAAGGCCAGCACCAGGGCGGCTCGAAATGGATAGGCACCGGCGGCACCTCGCCGTTCGGCGCCTATGGTTACAACCCCGAAGGCGTGCGCATCGGCCAGCATGAAAGCCAGCATCGCCGCGCGGTGAAAGTCTGGGACAAGCGCGAGTTCAGGAATTTCGACGACACCGTCGAGCTCGGCACCCGCAACATCAAGGTGGCGCTGAAGCGGCTGCGCCGCTGGGTGCGCGAGGGCGCCGAGGAGGAGTTCGACCTGCCAGGCACCATCCACGCCACCGCCGAGCACGGCTATCTCGACGTCAAAACCCGGCCCGAGCGGCGCAACGCGGTGAAGCTTTTGATGTTCTTCGATGTCGGCGGCTCGATGGACGACCATATACGCGGCGTCGAGGAATTGTTTTCCGCCGCGCGCGCCGAGTTCCGGCAGCTCGAATATTTCTACTTCCACAACTGCCTCTACGAGCGCGTCTGGAAGGACAATCGGCGGCGATTGGCCGAGACGATCCCGACCTTCGACCTCATCCACAAATACGGGCCGGACTATAAGGTGATCGTCGTTGGCGATGCCTCGATGAGCCCGTACGAGATCGCGCATCCCGGCGGCTCGGTCGAGCACTGGAACCCGGAGGCCGGCAGCGTTTGGCTGGCGCGGCTCTTGCAACAATGGCCGAACGCGATCTGGCTGAACCCGGAAGCCGAGAAGAACTGGCGCTACACGCACTCGATCGCCATGATCAGCGAGATTTTCGGCGGCCGCATGTTCCCGCTGACACTGGCCGGGCTGGAAGCTGCGACCAGGCAGCTGTCGCGCAAGCACTAGCCCGCTTTCACTGGCGGCACCTGTAACAAACGCCTATGTTCCGACGAATACCCGTTGCAAGCAACAACGAGCCGCCAAGGCCGAGGAGATTTCATGGACACCCACGCCTATCCCGTCACCCGCACCGATGCCGAGTGGCGCGCCCGGCTGACGCCGGAGCAGTATGCCGTCATGCGCAATCACGGCACCGAGCGCCCCGGCAGCTGCGCCCTGCTCTATGAGAAGCGCGCCGGCACTTTCTATTGCGTCGGCTGCGACCAGCCGCTGTTCGAGTCCAAGCTGAAATTCGAGAGCGGCACTGGCTGGCCGAGCTTCAACGATCCGGTCCCGGGCTCGATCGAGACCACCGTCGACCGCAGTTACGGCATGGTCCGCACCGAATGCCACTGCTCGCGCTGCGGCAGCCATCTCGGCCATGTCTTCGAGGACGGCCCGCCGCCGACCGGCCTGCGCTATTGCATCAACGGCGTGGCGCTGCGCTTCGAACCATCGGCTTGATCGTCTAAAATGAGTTCGCAAAGGGCGGCTTCGGCCGCCCTTTTTCGTTTGGATCAATTCCAGGAAAAGTGTGACGCGATTTTCCGCCCGGAATTGCTCTGGGAAAGGTCATCATGCCACGACCGTCGCGATCAGCCAGAGCGCCGAACCCAGCATCATCAGCTGCGCCTTGAACCCGCCGCTCTTCTCCGCCGTTTGCCAGACGGCGATGGTCAGGAAGATGTTGTAGGGAACGGGGAGCAAATGCACCGCCAGCACCAGCCAGAGCGGCAGCTTCAATCCAAGCAGGATCAGCGCAAGCGCCGAAGAGGCGATGCTCAGGATCGTCGCGACGAGCAGCATGTCGCGCCAGAACAGCCGGTCGAGCGGCGCTTCACCCCTCCAGCGCGTGCGGAAAAAATCCGTCATCGCCGGCGACCTATTTCTGCCCGAGGACTTCGGTCACGGCTTCTTCGAAGCGCGAGCATTCCCTCACCAGCCAGTCGGTCATGGCCGGCCAGTTGTCCTCGGCATAGCAGTTCACATGCCAAAGCGAATTGATGCCGAGACCTGGCGCGCTCTGCTCAGGCCTGAGCTTCAGCCTCGCCTCGATCGCCGGCCGGGACGGGTTCAGCCGAGACCAGGATTCCGTGGCGCCGAACTTCTCGTTGCGACCGAAGAAGACACCAACATGGTTCTGCGCCGGCGCGACATACATCGAAAGGACCAAGGCGAAATCCGGCAGCCCGCGCTGCCAGAACCAGGGTCCGCGCCGCGCCATCCTTGGCCTTTCTTCCGGATGCCGTTCGGCGAACAGGGCCCAGAAGCCGCGATGGCGGAACTCCGAGGCGCGGCGGCCGCCGAAGTCGAATTCGTTCATGGCCGGCTGCCCCGCTGGCCGAGACTGTTTCGAAATTCGCTCTGGCGAGTCATATGGTGGCGGTTTCGAGAACCGTAGCGCAGCGGACATTTGGGTCCGTGAGCAACGGAAGCGCAGAAAACGCCATCAGATGGCCGTCGGAGTAGAATTTCCAAACAGTCTCCTCAGACCATCCCGAGAGCGGCCTTGTAGAGGTCGAGGATGGACTCCTCTTCCTGCCGCTCCGCCTGGTCCTTCTTGCGCAGCCGCACGATGGTGCGGATCGCCTTGGTGTCGAAACCGGTGCCTTTGGCCTCGGCATAGACGTCCTTGATGTCGTCGGAGATCGTCTTCTTCTCTTCCTCGAGCCGCTCGATGCGCTCGATGATGGTGCGCAGCTGGCCGGCGGCTACAGTCTGGCTGGTCTCGGTGATTTCGTCGGCCATTTTTCTCTCCGCGTCTTCTTGAAGCCATGGCGATTCCCGCCACGGCGAATTGGAGCGGGTTCCCTGCCCGAGCGGGCGCGGCGGGTCAAGACACTTGTCGAGCGGCTGTGGAAGGCTGCTGTCAGCCGCCTGCCACGCATGACGATCCGACCGTTACTTAAAGGCTATGAGCAGATCCTTCGCATCGATCTGGTCGCCGGCCTTGACCAGCACCTCGGCGATCTCGCCGTCGCGTTCGGCGTGCAGCGCGGTTTCCATCTTCATGGCCTCGATCGACAAGAGCACGTCGCCCGCCTTGACCGCCTGTCCGGCCGCGACGGCAAGCGCCGACACGACGCCGGGCATCGGCGCGCCGACATGCCCCTCGTTGCCGGGCTCGGCCTTGCGGCGCGCCTTGGCGGCGGAGGCGCCATGCGCCCTGTCCGGCACCTTGATGCGGCGCGGCTGGCCGTTGAGCTCGAAGAAGACCGTGACCATGCCCTTGTCGTCGACATCGCCGAACGCCTGGCAGCGAACCACCAGGGTCTTGCCCTTCTCGATGTCGAGGAAGATCTCGTCCTCCGACTTCATGCCGTAGAAATAGGTCGGCGTCGGCAGCACGCTCACCGGCCCGTAGGTCTCCTGCGCGGTGGCGAAGTCGGTGAACACCTTCGGATACATCAGCCAGGAAGCGAACTCGTATTCCGAGAGCTTGCGCTCGAGCTTGGTCTCGATGTCCTTGCGGCTGGCCTTGAGGTCGGCGGGCTTCAGCAGCGAGCCGGGCCGAACGGTAATCGGCTTCTCGCCCTTCAGCGCCTTCTTCTGCAGCGCCGCCGGCCATCCGCCGGGCGACTGGCCGAGATCGCCGCGCAGCATCGACACGACCGAATCCGGGAAAGCGATGTCCTTGGCAGGGTTCTCGACGTCGGCGACGGTGAGGTCCTGGCTGACCATCATCAGCGCCATGTCGCCGACCACCTTGGACGACGGCGTGACCTTGACGATGTCGCCGAACATCAGGTTGACGTCGTGATAGGCCTGCGCCACCTCATGCCAGCGCGTCTCCAGCCCGAGCGAACGTGCCTGCTCCTTGAGGTTGGTGAACTGGCCGCCCGGCATTTCGTGCAGATAGACTTCCGAGGCGGGCCCCTTGAGATCGCTCTCGAAGGCCGCGTACTGGTTGCGCACCGCCTCCCAGTAGAAGGAGATGTGGCGGATCCATTGCGGGTCGAGACCGGGGTCGCGTTCGGTCCCCTTCAGCGCCTCAACGATCGAGCCGAGGCAGGGCTGCGAGGTGTTGCCGGAGAAGGAATCCATCGCCGCGTCGATGGCGTCGGCGCCGCTCTCCACCGCCGCCAGAACCGTCGCCGCCGAGAGGCCCGACGTGTCGTGCGTGTGGAAATGGATCGGCAGGTCGGTCGCCTCTCGCAGCGCCTTGAACAACACGCGCGCCGCGGCCGGCTTGAGCAGCCCGGCCATGTCCTTGACGGCAATGATGTGGGCGCCGGCCGCTTCCAGCTCCTTGGCCAGCCCGACATAATATTTGAGGTCGTATTTCGCCCGCGCCGGATCGAGGATGTCGCCGGTGTAGCACATTGCCGCTTCGACCAGCTTGCCTTCGGCGCCGACCGCGTCCATGGCGACGCGCATGTTCTCGACCCAGTTCAGGCAATCGAAGACGCGGAACAGGTCGACGCCGCCGCTGGCCGCCTGCTTGACGAAATGCTGCACGACATTGTCGGGATAGTTGGTGTAGCCGACGCCGTTGGCGCCGCGCAAAAGCATCTGCAGCAGAAGATTGGGCGCGGCCTCGCGCACCTTGCCCAGCCGCTCCCACGGATCCTCGGTGAGGAAGCGCATGGCGACGTCGAACGTCGCGCCGCCCCAGCATTCCAGCGACAAGAGTTGCGGCAGGGCGCGCGCATAGGTGCCGGCGATTCCGACGATGTCATAGGTGCGCATGCGCGTGGCGAGCAGCGACTGATGGCCGTCGCGCATAGTCGTGTCGGTGACCAGCACCTGGCGCTGCGCCCGCATCCAGGCCGCGAATTTCTCCGGGCCGAGCGCATCGAGCCTCTGCTTGCTGCCCTCCGGGATATGGCCGTTGAGATAGGGCACCACGGGTGCGGCCGCATTCGCCTTCGGCGCCGGCCGGCCGCGCGTCTCGGGGTGGCCGTTGACGCTGACGTCGGCCAGATAGGTGAGCAGCTTGGTGGCGCGGTCCTGCCGCTTCACCTGCTCGAACAGTTCCGGCGTCGTGTCGATGAACTTGGTCGTGTAGGAATTGTCGGCGAAGCGCGGGTGGTTGATGATCGCTTCGAGGAAGGTGAGGTTGGTGGCGACGCCCCGGATGCGGAACTCGCGCAGCGCCCGGTTCATGCGCGAGATCGCCTCGCCGGGCGTCGGCGCCCAGGCCGTCACCTTTTCGAGCAGCGGATCGTAGAACCGGGTGATGACCGCGCCCGAATAGGCGGTGCCGCCGTCGAGCCGGATGCCGAAGCCGGCCGCCTCGCGATAGGCGGTGATACGGCCATAGTCCGGGATGAAATTGTGCTCCGGATCCTCGGTGGTGATGCGGCACTGCAGCGCGTGGCCGTTGAGCCTGATGTCCTTTTGCGCCGGCACGCCCGATTCCTTCGTGCCGATGGCGAAGCCGTCGAGGATATGGATCTGCGCCTTGACGATGTCGATGCCGGTCACCTGCTCGGTGACGGTGTGCTCGACCTGGATGCGCGGATTGACTTCGATGAAGTAGAACTTGCCGGTGTCGGCGTCCTGCAGGAACTCGACCGTGCCGGCGCCGATATAGCTGGTCTCGCGCGCGATCTTGAGCGCATAGCCGCAAAGCTCATGGCGCAGCTCCTCGCTCAAGTAAGGCGCCGGCGCGCGCTCGACGACCTTCTGGTTGCGGCGCTGGATCGAGCAGTCGCGCTCGAACAGATGCACCGCGTTGCCGTGGGTGTCGCCCAGCACCTGCACCTCGACATGGCGGGCGCGCTCGATCAGCTTTTCGAGATAGACCTCGTCCTTGCCGAAAGCGGCCTTGGCTTCGCGCTTGCCTTCCATCACCTCGCGCGCCAGGTCTGCCTCGGCGCGGATGGCCCGCATGCCGCGGCCGCCGCCGCCCCATGAGGCCTTCAGCATCACCGGATAGCCGATCTGCGCGGCGAGCTTCTTGACCTCGTCCATGTCGTCGGGAAGCGGATCGGTTGCCGGCACGACCGGCACGCCGACCTCGATCGCCAGGTTGCGCGCGGCGACCTTGTTGCCCAGCCGGCGCATCGTTTCCGGCTTCGGGCCGATGAAGGTGATGCCGGCTTCGGCGCAGGCCTCGGCGAATTCCGGGCTTTCCGACAGCAGGCCGTAACCGGGATGGATGGCATCGGCGCCCGACAGCCTGGCGACCCGGATCACCTCCTCGATCGACAGGTAGCTCTCGATCGGGCCCATGTCCTTGGCGAGATGCGGCCCGCGTCCGACCTGGTAGCTTTCATCGGCCTTGAAGCGATGCAGCGAATATTTGTCCTCCTCCGCCCAGATCGCCACGGTTTTGAGACCTAGCTCATTGGCCGCGCGGAACACGCGGATGGCAATTTCGGACCGGTTGGCGACGAGGATCTTCGTGATTGCCAAGGAACTGGGCTCCAGCAGCGTAAAGGAGGTGAACGGCGCAATGATTAGCGTGAAAATGCTGCAGCGCAAACAAATTTGCGCGACAGCTAAAACGATTTAAATCGCTCGTTTGCGGCAGGCGCGCCGTTGTTGCTCCTCCACTGGCCTGCCGCGGGCGGCCAGGGCGCGTTCCGAGCCAGCCCGGCGAGGCTTCCGGCCGGCCGCGGCCGCGCAAAAAAATGCCCGGCGCAAGCGCCGGGCATCCGTTGCGGTCGGCTTCTGTTTGCCGGCTTATTTCTCGAAGTAGCTGTACTTGCCGTCGTCACCCTTCTTCCATTCGTAGATGACGTAGTCGGGACGGGTGATGTCGCCCTTGGAGTCGTAGCCGATCTCGCCGATGGCCGTCTTCCACGGACCGCCGGACTTGATGATCTCGGCAACCTTCTGCGCATCGTCGGCCGAACCGGCCTTGGCGATGGCCTGCGTGATGATCTGCACGGCGGCGTAGGAGTAGAGCGTGTAGGCTTCCGGCTCGAAGCCGGCGGCGCGGAACTTCTCCACCACTTCCTTGGCGGCCGGATTCTTGCGCGGATCCGGAGCGAAGGTGTTGAGCGTGCCGGCAACCGCGTCACCCGCGATCGAGGCCAGTTCGTTGGAAACGATGCCGTCGCCCGAGAACAGCGGCGCCTTCAGGCCCTGGTCGGCCGACTGACGGATGATCAGGCCGGCTTCCGTGTGCAGGCCGCCCCAGTAGATCAGGGTGACGCCGCTTTCCTTCATCTTGGCGATGAGGGCCGAGAAGTCCTTGTCGCCGACATTCACGCCTTCATACAGCACTTCGGTGATGCCGTTGGCGTTGAGGTTCTTCTTGGTCTCATCCGCGAGGCCCTGGCCGTAAGGCGTCTTGTCGTGGATGATGGCGATCTTGGCGTCTTTGAAGTTCTTGGCGATGTAGTCGCCCGCCACCTTGCCCTGCTGGTCGTCGCGACCGCAGGTACGGAAGGTGTTCCACAGGCCACGCTCGGTGAGCTTCGGATTGGTCGCGGCCGGGGTCATGACGAGGATGCCGTTCTCGGCATAGACTTCCGACGCGGGGATGGTCACGCCCGAGTTGAAGTGACCGTCGACGAACTTGACGCCGTCGGCGACGAACTTGTTGGCGACCGAGATGCCCTGCTTGGGATCGGAGACGTCGTCGCCGATCTCGAGCTTGAGCTGCTGGCCATTGACGCCGCCCGCCGCGTTGATGTCGGCGACAGCCTGTTCCGCGCCCTTCTGCAGCTGTGCGCCGAAGGCCGCGTTCGGGCCGGTGATCGGACCGGCGACGCCGATCAGGATATCGGCCCACGCGCTGCCGCTGAACGCGATGAACGCGGTCAGCGCAACGGCGGACAAGAGTGATTTTTTCATTGAAACGCTCCCATTTACGGAGTGGGCGTGGATGATACTTTCATGCGATGCCCACCCTTATCGCAGAAAGCATAGAATGCCGATTTTCAGGCACTTGTCACGCCAATTCATCCCCGAAAAGGCGTTAATCATAAACGTCAAACCTTCGGCTTCCAGCTTAATAAGGAAGCTCTTTCATAGAGCCAGTTATACTGCGTCACCATCTGGTTGGTCCGCGTGTATTGATAGCCCAGGAAGCCAAGGATCATCAGCACGATGGTGTCGACGATATAGTAATGCAGCGAGAACATCGTGCCGCCGAACAGCGCGTGATGGATGAACCGGATGCCGATACCGAGACCGAGCATATAGAAGAACAGCTGAACGTGGCTGCTCCAGGTCTGCGCCGCCGCCTTGCCGGTCATCCACGCCGCCCAGCCGCCAAGCAGGCAGGTGACGAACAGGAACTGCCAGACCGAGGCTTCTTCGTAGAGAATACCTTGCATGATGAAGACCTCTCTTAGTGATGACCGCCTTCGAGATAGGCGGCACGCACTTCCGGATTGGCGAGCAGTTCCTTGCCGGAGCCGCTCATGGTCACATTGCCGTTGACCATGACATAGCCGCGGTCGGCGAGCTTCAGGGCGCCGAAGGCATTCTGCTCGACCAGGAACACGGTCAGCCCCTGCGTCTTGTTGAGCTCGCGGATGGCGTCGAAGATCTGCTTGACGATCAGCGGCGCGAGACCCAGCGACGGCTCGTCGAGCAGCAGGAGCTTCGGCCGCGCCATCAGCGCGCGACCGATCGACAGCATCTGCTGCTCGCCGCCCGATAGCGTGCCGCCGCGCTGGCCGATGCGCTCCTTCAGGCGCGGGAACAGCGTGAACACCTTCTCGACGTCCTCGTCGTAATGCTTGAGATTGTCGAGGCTGGCGCCCATCTGCAGATTTTCCATCACCGTCATGCGCGGGAAGATGCGTCTGCCTTCCGGTGATTGCGCTATGCGCAGCCGCGCGATTTCATGCGTCGGCATCTTGGTGATATCGGTGCCGGCGAAGGTGATGGTGCCGGCGCGGGCGCGCGGTGCCCCGAAGATGGTCATCATCAGCGTCGACTTGCCGGCGCCGTTGGCGCCGATCAGCGCCACGATCTCACCCTGGTTGACGCTGACATCGACGCCGTTCAGCGCCCGGATGTTGCCGTAGTAGGTCTCGATCCCCTTGATGTCGAGCAGCGTTGTGCCGGCCATCATTTGCGCCCTCCAGGCTTGCCCGCTGTGGGCTTGGCCGCTGTTTCCTTGCCTTTCGAAGCGCTGCCGGCTTTCGTAGCTGAAGCCTTGGCGGCCGGCTTTTTAGGCGCCGCTTTCGCAGTGCTGGATTTCGCGGCCGGCTTGGCTGCCGATCGGGGCTTGCTGGCGACCGAGGCGGCGCGGGCGTCGACCTGCGCCGCTTTCGACGCGCCCTTTGACACGGTGACCCGCTCGCCCTCGTCCGCGTGTTCGACACTGTCGGAAACCGGACCCGCCATCATCGAAGCGGAGTTGCCTGGGCCATGCGCGGAGTCGGGACCCGTATCGAGCTGCTCGATGACGTCCTCGTCGCCGACTTCGGTCAGCACCGTCTCGACCTCTTCGTCGTCGACGCCGAGATAGGCGGCGATGACGCGCGGGTCGGTACGGACCGATTGCGGATTGCCGTCGGAAATCTTGCGGCCGTATTCGAGCACCACGACGTGATCGGAAATCTGCATGACCACCGACATGTCGTGCTCGATGAGCAGGATAGATGTGCCGGTGTTGTTCTTGATGTCCATCAAGAGGTCGTTGAGCGCCGCCGATTCCTTCGGGTTGAGTCCGGCGGCCGGCTCGTCCAGGCACAAAAGCTCCGGCCCCGTGCACATGGCGCGCGCGATTTCCAGGCGCCGCTGCGCGCCATAGGGCAGATCGCCGGCCGGATCGTCGGCGCGATCGATGAGGTCGGCCTTTTCCAGCCAGTGCCTGGCAAGGTCGATCGACTCGGCGGACGCCTGTCGATAGCTCGGGAAGCCGAACAGGCCAAGGAAAGTATAGCCCGAAGCCTTCATCAGCTTGTTGTGCTGCGCGACCAGAAGGTTTTCCAAGAGCGTCATGCCGGAGAACAGGCGGATGTTCTGGAAAGTACGCGCCACCTTGGCGCGCGCCGGGATCTCGTGGTTGGGCAGGCGCTCGAGCAGATAGGTCGTGCCGTCGCGCCTATTCAGCGTCAGCATGCCTTCCGACGGCTTGTAGAAGCCGGTGATGCAGTTGAACACGGTTGTCTTGCCGGCGCCGTTCGGTCCGATCAACGCGGTGATCTCGCCGCGCCTGGCCTGGAAGGACAGGTCGCCGATGGCGACCAGGCCTCCGAACTTCATCGACAAATGCTCGACCTGCAGGATGAAGTCGTTTGCGGAAGCTTGCGCGTTCATCAGCCGTGCCCCTCCTTGGTGAAGGACGCCGAGACCGCTCTTCGTTCTTTCAGGAAGGCCGTCGGTTCTCGACTGCCGACGAAGCCGCGCGGCTTCCACAGCATGACGATGACCATGGCCATGCCGAACAGCAGCATACGGTAGAGTTCCGGTGTGAAGTCGGGTCCGAACACGGCCTTGAGGAAGTCGAGTTCGCGCAGGATCTCGGTGCCGCCGATCATCACCAGAGCCGCCACGGCAATGCCCCCCAGCGAACCCATGCCGCCGAGCACGACGATGGCAAGGATGATCGCGGATTCCAGGAAGACGAAGGATTCAGGGCTGACGAAACCCTGGCGGGCCGCGAAGAACGAGCCGGCAAAGCCGCCGAACATGGCGCCCGTGGCGAACGCCGTCAGCTTGGTCGTGGTGGTGTTGATGCCGAGCGAACGACAGGCGATCTCGTCTTCGCGCAACGCTTCCCAGGCGCGTCCCACCGGCAGGCGACGAAGCCTGATGGTGACGAAGGCGGTGAGCAGGCAGAGCGCCAGGGCGAGATAGTAGAGGAAGATCTTGTAGTAGGCCCCTGATTGGGCAATGTGCAGAACCTTGGCGATGTAGTTCGGGTCGGAGACGTTAAAAGACATCAGGCCGAAGAACGACACTTTCGGAATGCCCGAGATGCCTGCCGAACCATTGGTGACTTCACGCCAGTTGATGAGCACCAGGCGGATGATCTCACCGAAGGCAAGAGTGACGATCGCCAGATAATCGCCGCGCAGCCTCAGCACCGGGAAGCCGAGCATGACGCCCCAGAAAGCGGCCATGCAGCCAGCTGCCGGGAGCAGGATCCAGAATGACAGGCCGAAATGCGTGCCAAGCAGCGCGTAGGCATAAGCGCCGACGGCATAGAAGGCGACGTAGCCCAGATCGAGCAGACCGGCGAGCCCGATGACGATATTCAGGCCCCAGGCCAGCATCACATAGATCAGGATCTGAATACCGAAATTGTCGACCCATTTGAGGGAGCCCTGGAAGCCGAACAGCAGCACCATCGCGATTGGATAGAGCAGCAGGACGACAAGCCCGATCCTGTTGAAGTTCCGCTTCAAGAACCCGGGTTCGGCGACGATGGCGGGCGCCGTCGCCTTCTCGGCCTTCGACCGCGCCATCGCCGGGAGCGCATACGCCACATAGACAAAGCGGCCGAGTGTAACGGCAATGACCACGATGGCGAGCAGGACCCAGCGCTGCACCAGGATCAGTTCGTTGCTGATGTTCTGGTCTGTCCTGAGACCGATGAACAGCACGAACAGGCCGAGCGAAATGGCGCCGGCATAGAACGCTTCGCGAAAAGCGCGCTGGATGGGAGTGGCGACGGTGTCGCGCTCCGAGGACACGGTAACGGCCATGAGGGTCAGACCTTTTCGACTTCAGGCCGGCCGAGAATGCCGGAGGGCAGGAAGATGAGCACGATCGCCAGGATCGAGAACGCGGCCACGTCCTTGTAGTCGATGGAGAAATAGGCCGACCACATGCTCTCGATGAAGCCGATCAAGAGCCCGCCGAGCACCGCGCCGGGCAGCGAGCCGATGCCGCCGAGCACGGCCGCGGTGAAGGCCTTAACGCCCGGCACGAAGCCGTCGGAGAACACCACGACGCCGTAATACATCAGGAACAGCGTGCCCGCGACGGCGGCAAGGGCGGCGCCCATGATGAAGGTGATGGAGATGGTGCGGTCGACGTCGATGCCGAGAAGCGCCGCCATCTTGCGATCCTGCTCGCAGGCGCGCTGGGCGCGACCGAGCGCAGTCCTGTTGACCAGGTACCAGAAGACCGCGAGCAGCGCGATGGTGACGATCACTATGATGATCTGCTTCAGCGAGATGCTGATGCCGTCGATCGTGTAGACTTGGCTGACCAGCGGCGGGATCGGCTTGTTGCGCGGACCCTGCGTGACCTGCACGAAGTTGGAGAGCGCGATCGACATGCCGATGGCGGTGATCAGCGGCGCCAGCCGGAACGAACCGCGCAGCGGCCGGTAGGCCACCTTCTCGATCGTCCAGTTGTAGAGGCTGGTCAGAAGCATCGCCACGATCATCATGATCAGAAGCGCCACCACGACCGGCACCGAATAGAACAATGCGCCGAGGATCAGGAAAACGATGAGCGCCGTGAAGGCGCCGACCATGAAAATGTCGCCATGGGCGAAATTGATCATGCCGATGATGCCGTAGACCATCGTATAGCCGATCGCGATCAGCCCATAGATAGATCCCAGCGTCAGCCCATTGATAAGCTGCTGGACGAAGTACTGCATATTTACGCGGCTCCCCTGGAATGTCGCCCGTTTTCGGATCGCACTCCTTGTCGTATTTCCCCTAGTCGTAAAGTTTCGAGCCCGGATTGCAACGTGATTTTTCAATCGCTCTGCGTGGTTTGGAAGCACGCGGTCCGACTGCCCGTTTTTTCACACCCGACCCCTGGACTATCGCGGACCCTAGCATTGGCACAACGCAATGTCTTTGACGATTCGACCTTATGATGGGCCTCGTGTCGAAGAAACCAGCGTCAAAATAAGTTGATGAGAAGAATCCTTGCGCCAACCGAAGCGCCCGGTTTCCCGTCACCACACCTTCCGCTAGGTCAGATTCCGTCATCTGTGACGGGCATGTGACGGTGCGGCGCCCTTCCGCCGAGGGCGCCGAGCAAACAGAAAGCTCGAAGCGACGTCTCAGTAAGCAGAGCCTCCCTCCCCATTGAGACTGTGCCTTTCAGTGCCTTTGAGCGGCGGATTGAAAACGCTCACCAGCACCATGTCGCCGGCGCTGTCGGCGCGCAGGAAATGGTCGTCATGGGCATCGAGCACATAGACCGTGCCCGGCTCGACGCGATGGACGGTGCCGCTCATGTCCTCGACCTCTCCACTGCCGGAGATGCAGTAGCAGGCCTCCAGGTGCCGCCGGTACTGCAGTCGCGATTGGCTGCCGGCGCGCACCACCGTGTGACATATGGTGAAGCCCATGCCGTCTTGGCTTGTCAGCAGCCGATGGCTGGTGCCGTTGCCCCAATCGACGAAGAAGTCAGTTTTTTCTACATCAGCCAATTGTCTGGTGAACATCGTCGTCTTTCCAAGAAACCAGGTTTGAGAAGCGACGGCGCGCTTCGAATTCAGCGGCAAGCATCGACTTTTTGATCTCGCCCGGTTAGATCTTGCACCGTCGGCCCAGATCAATGACTCAGGTTGCGCCCTGCTTCAAATGATGGATTTTGGCCCTTTCTGTTAGAGAATTTTACAGATGGACTATCTGCCGCTGAATGCGATCCGCGCCTTCGAGGCGACCGCCCGCCATCTCAGTTTCTCCGCCGCCGGCGAGGAACTGCATGTTACCCACCCGGCCATCAGCCACCAGATAAGGCGCTTGGAGGAATGGCTTGGCGTCGCATTGTTTCATCGCGACGCCCGCAAGGTGCGCCTGACGGAGGCCGGGCTGATCCTGCAGGCGTCAGCGAGCGCGGCGCTGTCGGAGCTGGGCGCGACCTGTCGCCGCATTCGCAGAAGCGCCGCCCAGGCATCGCTGTCGGTGGGTTGCATTCCCTCGATCGCCAGCCGCTGGCTGGTGCCGCGCCTGTCGGATTTCACGGCGCGCCATCCCGAGATCGCGATCCGTGTAGCTTACGCCAAGGCCGAGGATCGGCTCGAGGACGACAACGACATCCTCATCACGCTCGGCGCCGATCCCTCGCCGCATGTCACGAGCCTCAAGCTGTTTTCCCGCATAAGCCGGCCTGCTTGCAGTCCGCACTATCTTGCGCGCAAGGGGCGGCTGGAAACGGCGGCGGCCATCGCGGCGGCGGACCTGTTGCATGACGAGACCCGCCAAGGCTGGCAGCAATGGTTTTCCAAGGCCGGGGTCGAAGAGCGCGATGTCGGGAGCGGCCCGGTTTTTGCCGATTTCAACATACTGGCGACCGCGGTAATCGCCGGCCACGGCGTGGCATTGTGCCCGGTCGAGGTTTTTCGCGAGGAGCTCAGGCGCGGCGACCTCGTCGTCCTCTCCGATATTTCGACCGACGACGACAAGGGTTATTTCCTGACAATGTCGGCGCAGCCCTCCTCTGCCGAGGCCAAGTTCGCCGAATGGTTCCGCGATCAGGTTTCGGTCAAGGTCGAGGCCTGACCGCAAGCCGGCTGGATATTCCGGCTGACGATCACGTCACGATGAAGCCGTGCGCGAACGGATCGCGGTCGTCGATGAAGATGGTGTTCAACCCCGTCATCCGTGCCCAGCCGCCGATCGAGGGAGTGATCGCCGGCTTGCCGGCAACGGAAACCTCTTTTTCGACCCTGCCCTTGAACAGCGAGCCGATGATCGATTCGTGGACAAAACTGTCGCCTTCCTTGAGCTTGCCCTTGGCATGAAGCTGCGCCATCCGCGCCGAGGTGCCGGTGCCGCAAGGCGAGCGGTCGATCGCCTTGTCGCCATAGAACACGGCATTGCGCGCATCGGCCTCGGCATTCCTCGGCTTGCCCGTCCACAGCATGTGCGACAGCCGGTTGATGCCGGGATTCTCCGGATGCACGAAGGAATATTTCTCATTGAGACGCTGCCGCACCACCGGACTCCAGGCGATGAGGTCGCCCGCCGTGTAGTCGGCCATGTCCCGGTAATTCTTCTGCGGCTCGACGATGGCGTAGAAATTGCCGCCATAGGCCACGTCGACGCTGATCTCGCCGAGCACCGGGCATTCGACGGTCAGGCCTTCGGCATAGAGAAAGGAGGGCACGTTGGTGATGCGCACCTCCTCGACATATTCGCCGACCTGCTTGTATTCGGCAATGACCAGGCCGGCCGGCGTGTCGAGCCTGAGCACGCCCGGCGTCTTCGGCTTCACCAGCCCATGCTCGATTGCCATCGTGACCGTGCCGATGGTGCCGTGGCCGCACATCGGCAGGCAGCCCGACGTCTCGATAAACAGGATGGCGATGTCGCAATCCTCGCGCGTCGGCGGATAGAGGATAGAGCCCGACATCACGTCATGGCCGCGCGGCTCGAACATCAGCCCGGTGCGGATCCAGTCATATTCGGCGAGGAAATGCGCCCGCCGCTCCATCATTGTCGAGCCTTGGAGCAGTGGACCGCCCCCGGCGACCAGACGCACCGGATTGCCGCAGGTGTGGCCGTCGATGCAGAAGAAGGATTTCTTGGCCATGGTTGCTCTCCTAGAGCAATTTCAGGAAAAGTGTGAAGCGGTTTCCGTCCGGAATTGCGTTAAACTCAGAACCGTTGCGCACGGAAACGGGTGAGGTCGAGCGGCGAAGTCTGCCCGAGGATGAGATCGCGGATCAAGCGGCCGGTCGCCGCCGACTGGGTCAGGCCGAGATGGCCGTGGCCGAAAGCGTAGTAGACATTTGGCGCGCGCGCCGCGCCGATCACCGGCAGCGAATCCGGCAGCGACGGGCGAAAGCCCATCCACTCGCGGCCGCCCGAGGGATCGAGCCCGGGCAGGAAACGTTTTGCTTTTTCCAGCATCGCCTTGGAACGGGCGAAGTTGGGCGGCCGGTCGATCCCGCCGAGCTCGACGGCCCCGCCGACGCGCAGGCCCGTTTGCAGCGGCGTGATGACGAAGCCGTGCCCGGAAAAGATCAGCTGCCGCTTCACGTCGAAGGCCGATGCTGGCAGCGTCGTGTTGTAGCCGCGCTCGGTTTCGAGCGGGATGCGATCGCCGAGATTTTTCGCCAGCAGATGTGACCAGGCGCCGGCGGCGATCACAAGCTTGGTTGCCTTGCGCCTTGTGCCATCGGCCAGAACGATCGTCACGCCGTTCGCCCCCGCTTCCACGCGCTCGACCCGCGCATGCTCGAAACGGGCGCCAAGCCTTTCCGCATAGGCCCAGACCGCCTTGCCGAGCAGCTTCGGATCGGCGACCGTCTTCCAGCCCGGCACGAAGGTGCCCTTGACGAAGCGCGGCGAAAGACCCGGCTGCAGCGCGGCCATCTCCTCGCCCTCGACATGGCGGAAGCCGATGCCAAACCGCTGGCGCTCGGCCCAGCCGGGCAGCGAGGCGCGGAATTCCGCCTCGCTCTCATAGAATTCCAGCGAGCCATCCTCGCGCAGCATCGGCCGCGTGCCGGAGCGATCGAGCAGGTCCATCCACTCGGTCTCGGCAAGCTTCATCATGCCGGCCTGCGTTGCGAGGCTCGTCTCGTAGTGCTTCGCCGCGCCGGCCCGCCAGAAGCGGATCAGCCAGGGCAGGAGTTTCGGCAGATAAGCCGGCGGAATGGCCAACGGCCCGAGCGGATCGGCGAGCCATTTCGGCAAGTGCCGGATCATCCCCTTATGCGCCAGCGGCAGCACGTCGGAGAAGGCGAAGGCGGCGGCATTGCCGGAACTCGTCTCCTCGCAGATGCCGGTACGGTCGAAGACGGTGACGCCGCACCCGGCTTCCGAGAGCAGGGTCGCGGCGCAGATGCCGATGATGCCGCCGCCGATGACGGCAATGTCTTCCCCTTCTCCCCGTTCACGGTGAGAAGACGCCCGAAGGGCGGATGAGGGGCGGTGCCCGTCCTCGGAATTTTCCTGCACGTGAAGGCTGTCCCTTATTCGGCCGCCACCAGCCTGTCCGTCGACCGAGAAGACGTCTGGAGCGACGGCAGCGTCGGCCGCGCCGCCAGCGCGTCCCGCACGATCTTCTCGACCGCCTTGCGGCGTTCGCCCGACAGCGGCTGGCGCGGCATGCGCACGCGGTCATTCGTACCGATCGCCAGCACTTCGGCAAGCTTGATGTTTTGGACCAGATAGGTCGAGACATCGAGGTCGAGCAGGGGCCGGAACCAGCGGTAGATCGCCAGCGCCTCGTCGCGGCGGCCCTGCCGCATCAGCTGGTAGATCGCGACGGTCTCGCGCGGGAAGGCGGTGACTAGGCCGGCGACCCAGCCGATGGCGCCCACCGAGAGCGCCTCGAAGGCGAGATTGTCGACGCCGGTGAAGAGGTCGTAGCGGTCGCCGAGCCGATTGATGATCTCGGTCGAGCGGCGGATGTCGTCGGAGGATTCCTTGATGGCGACGAAGCGCTTGTCGGTCGCCAGTTCCTCCATCAGGTCGACGGTGACATCGACGCGATAGGCGAGCCGGTTGGAATAGATCATCACCGGCAGGTCGCCGGCTTCCGCAACCGCACGAAGGGCGGCGACGGTCTCCTCCGGATTGGTGTGGTAGATCGGGCTCGGCACCACCATAAGGCCGTCGGCGCCTTCCCTGGCGGCGCGCTTCGCGATGCTCGCCGCCTCACGCGTGCCGGGCTCATTGACGGTCAGCAGCACCGGCTTCTTGCCGGCGACCTTCTGCGCCGTCTTCAGCACTTCGATCTTCTCGTCAGGCGCCAGCATCGGCCCTTCGCCGAGCGATCCGCAGACGATGATGCCGTCGCAGCCGGCCTCCATCTGCAGGGAGTAGCAACGCTCCATCTCGGCATGGTCGAGGCGGTCGTCGGCGGTGAATTTCGTCGTGACTGCTGGGAAAACTCCGGTCCACATGGCTTGTCTCTCCTCTGATATATCAGTCGTATATCTATTAAGAATTGGCGTGTCAACGCTGAATCCGTTATGATATACGAAAAATATATCAGGAGCCTGCCATTGATCTCCCCACTGATATCCGCTGATGCGAACGCCCCCTTCGAGCCGGCGGCGGCCAAAGCCTATCGCGCGCTGGAGCACATGATCGTCACGCTCGAGCTGGCGCCGTCGAGCTTCGTCACCGAAGGCGCGCTGATCGATCGCCTCGGTCTCGGACGCACGCCGGTGCGCGAGGCGATCCAGCGGCTGGCCTGGGAAGGGCTTCTTGACATAAGGCCCCGCGCTGGCATCGCGGTCGCGCCGCTTCACGCCGGCGACTGGCTGCGGGTGCTTGATGCGCGGCGCGGCATCGAGGTCGTGCTCGCCCGCTCGGCCGCCCGCTTCGTCACCCGCGAGGCCGCCGACCTGTTTCACGAGGCGGCTTTGGCCATGCAGAAGGCGGTGATCTCGGGCAACGTGCTTGCCTTCATCCAGGCCGACAAGGCGCTCGACGAGGCGCTGGCCATCGCCGCCGACAACCCCTTCGCGGCGCGAGTGGCCGCCCCCCTGCAGAGCCACAGCCGCCGCTTCTGGTTCCGCTACAAGGCCGACACCGGTCTTGCCGAATCAGCCGAGCACCACGTCGCGCTGATCCGCTCGATCCTCGACGGCGACGAGGAAGGCGCCGCCAAGGACGCCAAGAAACTGATGGCCCTGCTGCGCGGCCACGCCGAGGTCGCCGCGACGCGTTAATCCCGTCAGTTCTCAGCCGGCTCTTTTTCCGCCGCCCACTTCAGCAAGGCATCAAGAGCCGGGCACAGCGCCTGACCCCAGTCGGTCAGACAGTATTCGACCTTCGGCGGCACCTGGTGATGGACGATGCGGCGCACGATGCCGTCGGCTTCCATCTGCCTGAGTTGCTGGATCAGCATCTTTTGCGAGATCGCGGGAATGGCCCGCTCGAGGTCGGAGAAGCGCAGCACCTTGCCGCCGAACAAGTGAAACAGGATCACCAGCTTCCACCGGCCTTCGAGAATGCGCAGCACGTTCTCGACGCCGATCGCCGCAGACGAAGGCGTCAGAGGCTCGGGCTCACTTTCAGGTAAGTACCTTACTTTTTCGTCGGTTATTGTCATTTTCGCAGTATACCTCATGTTAGCGGCCGACAACAGCCGCCCCCTCCTACAGACGCGGCGTCCAATTGGAGACAAACCGTGACCGTGACCCTTCCTCCGCCGCTGGCGGATTATTTCGCCGCCAACAACCGCCACGACATCGACGCGATGCTCGTGCCTTTCGCACCGGAGGCCATCGTCAAGGACGAAGGCGAGACCCATCGCGGAACCGAAGCGATCCGTCAGTGGATGCAAAGCACGACCGACAAATATCACGCGAAAGTCGAGGTGAAGGAGGCCGGTGTCATAGCCAACGCATGGCGGATCGCCGGTATCGTCTCCGGAGATTTCCCCGGCAGTCCGATAACGCTCCACTACAGTTTCACGCTGGGCGGCGACCGGATCGCGAAACTGGAGATCGGCCTATGACCATCCGGCAGACATTCGCGATCGATGACCAGGAGTTCCGGGGCAAGCGCGTGCTGGTGACCGGCGGCACTAAAGGCGCAGGCGAGGCTATCGTTCACCGGCTTGTCGCGGCAGGCGCAAGGGTCGCGACGACGGCCCGTTCGCCCGACGCCGGATCACCGGCGGAACTCTTCGTGCAAGCTGACGTCGCCGCTCTCGACGGTGCGGCAAACGTTGCCGCCGCCACTATCGACGGACTTGGCGGAATCGACATCATCATTCACAGCGTTGGCGGGTCGAAAAGCCCAGGCGGCGGTTTCGCGGCGCTGTCCGACCGGATCTGGCAGGACGAACTCAACCTCAATCTGCTTGCGGCGGTGAGGCTCGACCGACTGCTGGTTCCCGAGATGATCAAGCAGGGATCGGGCGCGATCGTTCATATCTCGTCGATCCAGCGCCGCCTGCCCTTGCACGAATCCACCATCGCCTATGCGGCGGCAAAGGCCGCGCTCTCGACCTACAGCAAGGCACTATCCAAGGAGCTCGGCCCCAAAGGCATTCGCGTCAACGCCGTGGCGCCAGACTGGATTCACACCACCGCATCGGAAGCCATGGTCAAGCGTTTGGCCGCCCATGCCGGGTCGGACGAAGAAACCGCGCGTCAGGGCATCATGGATGCGCTGGGCGGCATCCCGATCGGCCGGCCGGCATGGCCGCGAGAGATCGCCGAGTTGGTCGCCTTCCTGGTTTCGGATCGCGCATCGGCGATCCACGGCGCCGAATATGTCATTGACGGCGGTACGATACCGACGGTCTAAGCGGCATCCTGCCGCCAGGCCCGCTGCGGCACGGCCTTCGTTCAGGCGCCCGGCATCGCCGCCCTGATGGTCGAGCTGTCCCAGCCCTCGCCGACCGACAGAACGCAGCTTTGCCCCTTGGTGTCGGAGGCAAGAACCGTCCAGCTGCCCTGATCGGAAACGAAGATCTCCAGCACGACGTTCGGATTGATCAGCCCGCGCCCGGCCTCGGTTTCGTGGAACTTGTCGCCCAGCGCCTTGATGATGTCCGCGCGGGCCGCGCATTGCGCCGCCGCGCTTGCCGGGGCGGCTCCAAGGGTGATCGCCGCCGTCGTCAACATCGCCGCCACAACAAATCGTGTCATCTGACACCTCCTCGCGCCAGACGAGAACCCCGGCTGCCACCGGCGCTGTTCGGTTGCCTGCACGCATGGCAGGAATACAGGCTAAGGCGGATACCGGTCTGTTGGTTCCATCACACGGCAATGGAATCTTAGAAGGTGCCGATACGCTCTCGACGTGCCGTTCCTGGAATCATGTACCTTGGGGTTGGACACGGAACCGAAAAGCGAGAGGGTCGATGCAGATAAAGAGAAAGCGCGGTCTACACCGCGCTTCCTTGAAGTCTCTTAGAAAACCGTCTGGCTAGTTCATCGTCGGGATGACGAACTCGGCGCCGTCCTTGATGCCGGACGGCCAGCGCGAGGTGACCGTCTTGGTCTTGGTGTAGAAGCGGAACGCGTCCGGGCCGTGCTGGTTGAGGTCGCCGAAGGACGACGCCTTCCAGCCGCCGAACGTGTAATAGGCGATCGGAACCGGGATCGGCACGTTGACGCCGACCATGCCGACCTGAACGCGGCTGGCGAAGTCACGCGCGGCGTCGCCGTCGCGGGTGAAGATGGCGACGCCATTGCCCATCTCATGGTCGTTGGCGAGCTTGATGGCATCCTCGTAGCGCGGCGCGCGCACCACCGAGAGCACCGGCCCAAAAATTTCTTCCTTGTAGATGCGCATGTCGGCGGTGACGTTGTCGAATAGGCAGCCGCCCATATAGTAGCCGTTCTCATAGCCCTGCATCTTGAAGCCGCGGCCATCGACGACGAGCTTGGCGCCTTCCTTGACGCCGATATCGACGTAACCCTTCACGCGCTCCAGCGCCTGGGCCGTCACCAGCGGGCCGAAATCGGCGGAAGAATCCGTCGAGGGGCCGACCTTCAGGCTTTCGACGCGCGGCACGAGCTTTTCCATGAGCCGGTTGGCGGTGTCGTTGCCAACCGGGACCGCCACCGAGATCGCCATGCAGCGCTCGCCGGCCGAGCCGTAGCCGGCGCCGATGAGGGCATCGACCGTCTGGTCCATGTCGGCGTCGGGCATGATGATCATGTGGTTCTTGGCGCCGCCGAAGCACTGCACGCGCTTGCCCGAGGCGGTGCCGCGCGAATAGATGTAGTGCGCGATCGGTGTCGAGCCGACGAAGCCGATGGCCTTGATGTCCGGATCGTCGAGGATGGCGTCGACCACTTCCTTGTCGCCGTTGACGACGTTGAGGACGCCCTCGGGCAGGCCGGCCTCGATGAAGAGCTCGGCGATACGCAGCGGCACGCCCGGGTCGCGTTCGGACGGCTTGAGGATGAAGGCGTTGCCGCAGGCGATGGCCGGCGCGATCTTCCACAACGGGATCATGGCCGGGAAGTTGAACGGGGTGATGCCGGCGACGACGCCGAGCGGCTGGCGCATCGAATAGACGTCGATGCCTGGGCCGGCGCCGTCGGTGTACTCGCCCTTCATCATGTGCGGCGCGCCGATGCAGACCTCGACCACTTCGAGGCCGCGCTGGATGTCGCCGCGCGCGTCGGCGATGGTCTTGCCGTGCTCGCGCGCCAGGATCTCGGCCAGCTCGTCATAGTCGCGCTGGACCAGCTCCAGAAACTTCATCAGCACGCGCACGCGGCGTTGCGGGTTGGTGGCGGCCCATTTCGGCTGCGCCGCCTTGGCGTTCTCGACCGCGGCGCGCAGTTCCGCCTGCGAGGCCAGCGCCACCGTGCCGCGCACGGAGCCGTCCATCGGCTGCATCACATCCTGCTTGCGCCCGCTGGTGCCGGCGACACGCTTGCCGCCGATGAAATGACCGTATTCGATCATGTTTCTCTCCCTGTCCTGGTGATGTTGCCATTGTCCGCCTTTGCGGCGGCGATGGCAACGCGAGGAAGATCGCAACCGTTGTGCGGAAAATAGACAGCGGCAGTGGAGTGTGCATTAATTGTCGCAAATGACGGCGTCGCAAAGATATCCCCAAAGGACAACAGGTTGAGTTCCTTCGCGCCCCCCTCTGTCCTGCCGGACATCTCCCCGACCTGGGGGAAGACTAGCAGCTTTGCCGCCGGCGCCATCTCCTGCAACGCTGGTGATTGGCAAAAGCCGGCGCGGCATCCAATCTCCCCCCTCGTGGGGGAGATGTCCGGCAGGTCAGAGGGGGGCGCGACAGAACGCGGCCTTGATCGTTATCACCAGGACCACCCCCGTGAACTGGGATGACGTCCGCATCTTCCTCGCGGTGGCGCGTGCCGGCCAGATCCTTGGCGCGGCCAAGCGACTGGAGCTCAACCACGCCACCGTCTCGCGCCGCATCGCCGCGCTCGAGGAAGCATTAAGGACAAAGCTCTTCCGCCGCCTCACCACCGGCAGCGAGCTGACGCCGGCCGGCGAACGCTTCCTCGACATCGCCGAGCGCATGGAAGGAGACATGATCGCCGCGCGCTCGACAATCGCCGGCGAGGGCGACGACGTTTCGGGAACCGTGCGCATCGGCGCGCCCGACGGATTTGGCGTCGCCTTCCTGGCAAAACGGCTGGGTGAGATCACCGCGCTGCACCGCGAGCTCACCATCCAGCTTGTGCCGGTGCCGCGCTCCTTCTCGCTGTCCAGGCGCGAAGCCGATATCGCGATCACCGTCGAACGGCCCACCGAAGGCCGGCTGGTGGCGGGCAAGCTTGTCGACTACACGCTCGGCCTCTTCGCCTCGCGGGCCTATGCTGAAGCCAACGGCCTGCCGAAAACGCCGGCCGAGCTCGCCCGGCACACGCTGATCGGCTATGTGCCGGACCTCATCGTCAGCCCCTCGCTCGACTATGCCGCCGAGTTCAGCCCAGAATGGCGCACCAGCTTCGCGATCTCCTCGGCGCTCGGCCAGGCCGAAGCGGTGCGCTCCGGCGCCGGCATCGGCATCCTGCACACATTCGTCGCCCGTTCGATGCCGGAGCTGGTGCCGGTCGATATCGTCGCGCCGATCCGCCGCGCCTACTGGCTGGTCTATCATGAATCGGTGCGGCCGCTGCGCCGCGTCCAGCTGGTCGCCAACTTCATCACCAAGGCGGTGGAACGCGAGCGCGGCCTTTTCGTCTAATCCGCGTCGAGCACGAACGATCTCACGATCTTGTCGGCCTGATCCGCAAGCGGCGCCCATTTGCGCGTCGCCTCGTCGGCGCTGTCGCCGGTGACCCCGCAATCGATGAAGCCGTAATGCGAGCTGCGCAACGTCAGCGCGATGCGGGAATGGCCGTAGAAGCTGACATTGTCATCGGCATAGTGGAAATCCATGTCGGCGATCCGCACCGGATAACCGTCCGGGAAATGCGCCAGCCTGTCCTGGCTGAAGCTGGCAGACTGATAGGCGACGCCGACCGTGGTCTGCCAGTTGCTCATCTGCCAGTCTTTCTCCATGAACGCCCTGACATCAGGCGGATTGTCTGGAGCGGTCGGGTCGTAGGCATTTTGCGACACCCTGCAGGTCAGGCCTTTTTCGCCGGATTTGATCTTGAGCCGGATGGTATTGTCAAAGGCGGTTTCGCTCGCCCATTCCTCGGGATAGGTCAGCGAAAAGCCATTCTCCTTGTCGTGAATGGTCTTGTCCGCGGCAAGCGCCGCCGCGGCGCAGGCCAGATATGCGGTCGCCGCCACTAGAAAAAGACGCATCCCAAAGTCCCCTCGCTGCTACCGATCTTATCACAGGCAGTTGGTCCTTGCCGCCTTGCCTGCGCCACAAATTCAGCCACTGTGGCACCAGCGCGCCTGGCCATGCCGTGACCGGACGCCACGCAATTCTAGGAATTGCGTCAGAATAAAGAGATAGAGCGGTTCGCCGTGAAACGGTGAAACGCTCTGGGGAAACAATCTTCGAAACGCCGGCGGGGAAATGCGAGCCGTTCTTGCCATTCTGCCGCTGCTTTTCCTGTCGGACTGCGCCAATCCCTGGGCGAAGGTTCCGGAAGCACAATTGCCGAAGCCGGTACGCTATGCCATGTCGCGGCCCTCGCCTTTCGTCATCGGCAATTATTGCGGCCCGGGCACGCGCACCGGCGATCTGTCGGCAAGGCCCGTCGACCGCCTCGATGCCGCCTGCCGGGTTCATGATGGGTGCTACATTGCAAGGCACAATCACTGCGACTGCGACGGCGCGCTCGTCGCTTCCGCCAGGAAGATCCGCGACGACCGCACGGCCCCGCGCAAGATGCGCAACGAAGCCGAACTTCTGATCGCCACATTCGCCTTTCCCGTCTGCCGGATCTTTCCGCAAGGCTTCCTGCCGCCGCGCGACCCTGCCCAGCTCAAAGCCGTGAACGGGGCAGCCGGATGAGCCTCGGGTCTGCCGTCGCCAAGGCATTGCTTGGGCTAGCGCTGACGGCGCTGGCCGGCTGCGCCGGCATGCCCGGACATTCGGCCTGCGCCTTCTTTCCGGGCGACGACGCCTGCGGCCGCCTGCCCATCTCGGCGGACAGCGGCGGCGACGGCATCGCCATGGCAGATTACTTCGCCAGCGACGGCAACAGCGCCTACGAAAGGGAATTCCAGGCGCTGCTCGCCCAAAACCGCCTCGATGCGCTCGACCGCGCCAACGGCACCGGCCGCTTCGGCCGCGACTGGCGCGATGTCCGAAACAGCGGCTTCCACGCAACCTATCCGGCGCTGCAACGGCTGGCCAGACCGCTCGACGACACGGAACTCGCGCCCACGCCAGGCAAGCCGGGCCAAGGCCATTTCGCGGGGCGCTGGCGCATGTCCCGCCAGACCCTCTATCTCGATGCCGCCGCGCGGCCCTCGGCGCCCAAGACCTTCAGCTTCTCCGGCCTGCAGGCGCGCTCGGTCGAGATCGTGCTGCGCCAGGCAGGCCAGCAGACTGTCGACATCGGCGGCACCTGCAACGGCCCGCTCGCGATCCGCGCATCGGGCCGATCCACCGCCGTCGCCGCGGCCTCGCCATTCCATTTGAGCCTGCCGGTCGCCGAAACCTCCGTCAGCCTGTTTCCGGACCAGGCGCTGACCCGCTGCGATCTGCGCGTCGGCTCCACCCTGGCGCCGGCCGGCGCGCCATTGACCTTGCTGCGCGAGGAGACCGCAGATCCCTGGATCACGGCTCTGGACAGCCGCTACGATCGCTGCCCGGTGCCCGATCCGGCGGGGATGGAGGAACTCGACCGCGTCTTTTATGCGAGCCGCTGGCTATCGCAGACCTGCGCGCTGCCGCTGGGGTCGCCGACCCTGCTGCGCAAATCGCGCGACGGCTTCAACGCCAAGGTCGAGGCCCTGCTCGGCAGGACGCTGCCCGACAGCGCATTCGACAAGGCCGATCCCGAACTGCCGCTCGATTTCTCCAACGCGCCGAAGCTCAGGCTGATCTATCTGTCGTCGCTGGAGTTCAAGGCGGATTTCTCCGGCCGCGTGATGGAGCGGCTGATCCGCCATCACGCAGCACTTGGCACCAAGGTGCGCATCCTGGTCACCGACGTGCTGGAGCGGGAGAAGGACGACGCGATGCTGCACCGGCTGGCATCGGAATTCCCCAATGTCGAATTGCAGGAGTATCGCTGGCAGGCCGATCACGGCGCGCCGTTCGACGAGCAGATATCGCAACTGCACAAGACCCATCACATCAAGATGCTGGCGACTCTGGCCGAGGAGCCGGGGCGCTCCCGCGTCATCATCGGCGGCCGCAACATCCATGACGGCTTTCTGTTCCACTGGCCGGTCGACCTGATCCGCTATCCGGACCTCGAGCAATACGGCAAGACCGACGGCTTCTCGCTGAACTACTATTCCAACTGGAGCGACTTCGACATGGAGATCGCCGACCAGGCGACCGTCGAGACGCTGGCCGCGCATCTCTCGACCATCTGGCTGCGCGACGCCGACACCAATCTGTCGCGGCCGTTTTCCATTCCGGTCCGTTCCATAGCTGCCCCGCGCGGCGTGGCGCGGCATTTCATTTCCGTGCCCTATGAGGATGGGCACGCGCTGGAGGCCTATTTCGTCGAGCTGATCGACACCGCCGAGCATCGCATCGAGATCGTCAATCCCTACCTCAACCTGACGCCCGATATCGCCCGCGCTTTCGACCGGGCGCTGGCCAGGGGCGTGAAGATCGACGTCGTCGGCCGCATTGACCTTAAGGGCGATATCGGCGGCCGGTTCCTCACCGCGCTCAACAAGCTGTTCGTCGAGAAATATGGCGACCGTATCAACATCCGCGAGTTCAAGGCGCCGGACGTCGTGCTGCATTCCAAGATCATGATGATCGACCAAAGGCTGGTCGCCATCTCCTCGGTCAACCTCAACAACCGCAGCTTCTTCCATGACTCGGAGAACGGCATAGTCGTGCTCGATCCGGCCTTCTATGCCAGGATGAAGCCGATCTACCAGGACTACGTTGCGCATTCACGCCCAGTTGCTACCAATGTCACGATCGGCTGGGCCTACCGCCTGCTGTTCAGCGACAATTGGGTCAGAGAGGCGTTCTGAGGGATTGAAGCGCGCCGTCTCGATTCCATACCGAGCCGAGCGCTTAAATAGGTTTCAGATACCGCTCTGGGCTGAGGTCGCGCGCGTTGATCTCCGGCACCCGGTTCGAGATGATGTCGGCCAGCACCTTGGCCGAGCCGCAGGCCATGGTCCAGCCGAGCGTTCCGTGGCCGGTGTTGAGGTAGAGATTGGCAACCTCGCTCAGTCCGACCAAGGGCGGCCCGTCCGGCGTCATCGGCCGCAAGCCGCACCAGAAGCTCGCCGCCTTGAGATCGCCGCCGCCGGGGAAGAGATCGCCGACCGAGTGTTCGAGCGTGCGACGGCGCGATTCATGCAGGCGAAGGTCATAGCCTGAAATCTCAGCCGTGCCGCCGACGCGGATTCGGTCGCCGAGCCTGGTGATCGCCACCTTGTAGGTCTCATCCATCACGGTCGACACCGGCGCGGCGTCGGCATTGGTGATCGGCACGGTGATCGAATAGCCCTTGACCGGATAGACCGGAATCGGCCGCCCCAGCGCGCGCATGAATTGCGCCGAATAGCTGCCCATCGCCATCACGAAGGCGTCGGCGGATTTCCATCCGCTGTCGGTGAGCACATTGGTGAGGCGGTTGCGGTTCCTGACGACTTTCCGGACGGTAGAGCCGTATTCGAAGGTCACGCCCCGCGCCACACAGAGTTCCGCGAGCTTGTCAGTGAACATCTTGCAGTCGCCGGTCTCGTCGCCGGGAAGCCTGAGGCCGCCGACGAATTTGTCGCGCACCGCCGCAAGCGCCGGCTCGGCGGCGACACAGCCGTCGCGGTCGAGGATCTCGTAGGGCACGCCGTATTTCTTCAGCACCTCGACGTCGCCGCCGGTGCCGTCGAGCTGCTTCTGTTTGCGGAAGAGCTGCAGCGTGCCTTTGGCCCGTTCGTCGTACGTGATGCCAGTCGCCTCGCGCAGCGCCTTCAGCGTGTCGCGACTGTATTCGGCAAGCGGCACCATGCGCGACTTGTTGAGCGCATAGCGTTCGGCCGTGCAGTTGCGCAGCATCTTCAGCAGCCAGGTCCACATATTCGGGTCGAACGCCGGCCGCACCACCAGCGGACCGTATTTCATCAACAGCCATTTGATGGCCTTGACCGGGATGCCCGGCCCGGCCCAGGGCGAGGCATAGCCAGGCGACACTTCGCCGGCATTGGCGAAGCTGGTTTCGAGGGCCGGCCCCGACTGGCGATCATAGACGGTCACTTCATGGCCGGCCTCGGTGAGGAAGTAGGCGGTGGTGACCCCGATCACGCCGCCGCCCAGCACGATGACTTTCATTCTATCTCCCTCGAAGGCCGGCGCGCCGAGGCGCTTTGGCTCGTTCATCTGTGTGCCGGATTTTGCGGCGCCCGCCAAGGGGCGTGGTCAGGCGCCGACGTAGCGGCGGTGAAAGCGCGTGCCTAGGCTGGTCAATATCTCGTAGCCGATGGTGCCGGCGTGGCCGGCCGCGTCGTCGACGCTTTGCGAGGGGCCGATGAGCTCGACGAGGTTTCCTTCGCCGAGCCTGCCTGCCGGAAGCGCAGAAATGTCGAGGATGATCGAATCCATCGACACGCGCCCGACGAAGGGCAAACGCACGCCCTCGAACCAGGCGGCCGACGCGGCGCGTCGGGGCCAGCCGTCGCCATAGCCCAGGGAAATGGTCGCCAGCCTGAGCGGCCCGTCCGCCTGGTGGGTGTGGCCATAGCCGATGCCTGTGCCGGCGCCGATCCCACGCGTTTGCGCCACCTTGGCTTGCAGCCTTATCACCGGCAGCATCGGGTTGGCTTCGTTGGGCGTCGGGTTGACGCCGTAGAGCGCGGCCCCAGGACGGGCGAGATCGTAATGGTAGGCCGGCCCGAGAAAGATGCCGGACGAGTTGGCCAGGGAGGCGGGCGCCGCGGGCAACATGTTGCGCAACCGGTCGAATTCGTGCCGCTGCTTCTCGTTTGCCGCCTGTTGGGGCTCGTCGGCGCGGGCGAGATGGCTCATCACGAAACGGATGTCGATGCCGTCGAAGGCGCCGCCCTCGCCCGCGACCGCCTCGACCTCCGCCGGCGCCATGCCGAGCCTCGCCATGCCGCTGTCGACCTGGATGGCGGCGGGCAGGCCCCGGCCCGCGCCCCGCGCGGCCTGGCGCCAAGCCTCCAGTTGCATAACGCTGTTGATGACCGGGCAAAGTCCGGCCGCCAGAGCTTCCGGCTCCGAACCCGGCGGCAGGCCGTTCAGCACGAAGATGTCAGATCCGGGCCCGATCGCGTTGCGCAGCGCGATGCCCTCGCCGGGCAGCGCGACAAAGAAGATGTCGCAGCCCTCTTTCGCCAGCGCCGAGGCCACTTGGGCGGCGCCAAGTCCATAGCCGTCGGCTTTGAGCACGCCGGCGCAGCGGGCGCCGCCCAGCCGCGCCTTCAGCCGGCGGTAGTTTTCGCGGATGGCGCCAAGGTCGATCGTCAGGATCGCGCCGGCCGCAGCCTCGCTCACCGTAGAACCACTGCCTGTATCTTTCCCCGGAAACCCGCGTCCGGTGTCGTCGTCCATGGCGACCCCCGCTCATTGCATCGGCAAGCAATAGAATTCTGTCATCGATGCAGCAACCGCCTGGGGTTGTCGAGATTCAGGTCAGGCCGAGTTGAAAATGGTGGGTTCCGAGAACCGGAGCGCAGCGTACTTGAAGAACGTGAGCACCGGAAGCGCAGGAAGCCGCCATTTGCAGGCCGGCCTCACCTGAATATCGACAGCTCAGGGAGCCAGATGCTGGAATGCCGCCACAACCTGCTCATAGACCTCGCGCTTGAACGGCACGATCAGCTCGGGCAGCTCGCGCATCGGCCGCCAGGCCCATTCGTCGAATTCGGCCGTGTGGCCGCCGGGCGGCGGATTGATCGCGATCTCGCTCTCATCGCCCTCGAAGCGGTAGGCGAACCATTTCTGCGTCTGGCCGCGATAACGGCCCTTGAAGGCGACGCCGACCAGATGCGGCGGCAGGTCGTAATTGATCCAGCGCGGCGCCTCGGCAAGCAGCGAAACGCTGCGCATGCCGGTTTCCTCATAGAGTTCGCGCCCGGCGGCCTCGATCGGCTCTTCGCCCTTGTCGATGCCGCCTTGCGGCATCTGCCAAAGCTGCGTGGTGCCGGCAAACTCGCTGTCCGGTTCGGCGATGCGGTGGCCGACCCAGACCAGGCCGGCTCTGTTGAGGATCATCAGCCCGACGCAGGGACGGTAAGGCAGCGTTTCGGGATCGATCGTCTTGGCCATGAGTCGGCGTTCCAGCGGTCCTGAGGATTGCATGCAGCGAGGCGGGTAGCGTTAGCCCTTTTGCGGATCAAGGGCCACCGCCGAGATCGGCACGATCTCGATGCCACGCTTCTTCGCTTCGGCAATCCAGGACGTCACCGTGTCGACGGTGATGTCGAAGGCCGAACCGATGCCGACCGCGCTGCCCTTGGCCCGCGCCGTGGCTTCGAGACTGTCCAGCTTCTTCAGGATCTCGCCGCGATCCTGCACGGCATCGATCGCCATGTCGCCGGCGACGAACGGCACGCCGTCCTTCAACGCTAGGTCAGGAGCGACGCTGCGCGAGGATGAGCCGTCGTCGATATAGGCAAGGCCGCGCTTGCCGAGCTCGGCCATGAAAGGCTCCATCGCCGAGGCGTCGGCCGAGAAGCGCGCCCCCATATAGTTCATGACCCCGGTATAGTTCGTGGTCCTGGACAACGCCCAGTGCAGGCTTTTCAGGTTCTCGTCCGGGCTGGCCGAGACCGTCAGCGTGTTGCGGCCGGGATTGATGTTGGGATAATCGAACGGCTCGAGCGGCACCTGCATGACGATCTCATGCCCGCTCTGCCTGGCCGCCTGCATCCAGCGGCCGATGCTGTTGCCTTGCGGCGCAAAGGCCAGCGTCACCTCGGCCGGCAGCTTGGCGATCGCCGCCTGCGTGCCGGTCTGCGAGACGGCGAGCCCGCCAATGACGATCGCCACCCGCGCGCCGCGCGCGCCCGACCACGGCCGCGCATAGACGTCGAAGGGCCGCCTGCCGTCGGCGGAACGGATCGGCAGCGGACCGGTCTCGCTGGCCTCGATCAGCGCCCTGTCCGGGATATGCGCGACCTTGAGGTTCTGGCCGAGCGTCGAGGGATCGCGGATGACGATCGCCGCTTTCGGCGGGCTGTCGCCTTCCTCGGTCTGGACGTGGATGATCTGCGGCCCGCCGCTCTTCATCGGCGTGCTGGCCTGCGGCGTCGCGGCCGCAACCGGGGCAGGAGCCGGCGCCGGTGCGGGTGTGGCGGGAGCAGCGACAACCTTCGGCGTGGAAACCGCCACATCTTGCGGTTTACGGAACGGCTTGTCGCGCAACGCGATCGCGCCGGAAACGCCGATCACGGCAAGCACGGCCAGCACAGCGACAAGCGTGCCGCCGCTAATGCCGCGCGAAGCACGCCGCTTGGGCTGGAGCTTCTGTCCAAGCGGGCGTTCGATGTCCTTGCCGATGTCTGCCAAGTTAAGTTCCCAACACGCCGCCCGTGAATGTCACGCTGGACGTGAAATCCTGCGCAATCCTCGGCGCGATACCCCAGACGCGTGGCGCCCGACCCGCGGTCCCCGAATCAAACTGCCGGAACCTCGCGGTCCCGGCAGCATCGCATTGCTTCGCTCAGCCGGCCAGAGCCTTGCCTCCGGCCGTGACGGCCTTACTGGTTCAGCACGGCCTTGTCCGGGTTCGGCGGGAAGGCCGGGTCGGTCTTCTCGCCGCGCAGCAGCTGCTCGGCATAGATCAGCTGCAGGTCGTCCTTCGGATCCGGCGGCACATAGGCGGCCGACCCCGAGCCGGTCTTGCTCTCGTCGGCGCCCTTGATGTGGCCCTTGAGATCGGATTCGCCGCGGGTCAGATCGCGGCCCTGCAGATCCGGCGGCAGCGGCTGGTCGACCTTGATGTCGGGCGTGATGCCCTTGCCCTGGATCGACTTGCCCGACGGCGTGTAATAGAGCGCCGTCGTCAGCCGGAGCGCGCCATTCTCGCCGAGCGGGATGATGGTCTGCACCGAGCCCTTGCCGAAGGACTGCGTGCCGACCACCGTGACGCGGCGCAGATCCTGCAACGCGCCGGCGACGATTTCCGAGGCGCTCGCCGAACCGCCATTGACCAGCACGATCATCGGCTTGCCGTTGATGTCGTCGACCTGCTTCGGCTTGGCGTCGAAGCGGGTGACGTCCTTCGGATCGCGGCCGCGCGTCGAAACGATCTCGCCGCGCTTGAGGAAGGCGTCCGAGACGCTCACCGCCTGGTCGAGCAGGCCGCCCGGATTGAGGCGCAGATCGAGCACATAGCCCTTCAACTTGTCGTTCGGCACCTGCTTCTTGATGTTCTCGATGGCGTTCTCGAGATCGTCATAGGTCTTCTCGGTGAAGGAGGTGATCTTCATGTAGCCGATGTCGTTCTCGACCCGGTACTTCACCGCCTTGACCTTGATGATGTCGCGCACCACCGTCAGCTCGATCGGCTTGTCGGCGCCCTGGCGCAGGATGGTGAGCTTGATCGGCGTGTTGACCGGGCCGCGCATCTTCTCGACCGCGTCGTTGAGGGTGAGGCCGCGAACCTCCTCGCCGTCGATCTTGGCGATGTAGTCGCCGGCAAGCACGCCCGCCTTGGCGGCCGGCGTGTCGTCGATCGGCGTGATCACCTTGACGAGGTCGTTTTCCATCGTGACCTCGATGCCGAGGCCGCCGAACTCGCCCTTGGTCTGCACGCGCATGTCCTGCGCCTGCTCGGCATTCATGTAGGAGGAGTGCGGGTCAAGCGAGGCCAGCATTCCGTTGATGGCGTTCTCGACCAGCGACTTGTCGTCCGGCGGCGTCACATAATTCGCGCGCACGCGCTCGAAGATGTCGCCGAAGATCGCCAGCTGCTTGTAGGTTTCCGAACCCGCAGCGTTCGCCGCCGAGCCCGGTGCGCCATAGACCAGGCTCATTGCCGATGCGCCCATCAGCGCGCCGGCAAACAGAAGCGACAGTTTCCGCATCATTTCACGTCCTTCCAGAGAATCGAACCGCCCACCATGGGGCCGGATCGACGGGTTTTCCATCCTTGCGGAACTCGACATAGAGTTCCGACGTCGAATTTTCATTCCGCGAGGCCGAGGTGCTTGCCACCCGGGCCTCTCCCATCGCGCCGATCGGCTCTCCCGCGAGCACCGACTGTCCCGTCGCGACGCTGATTCTGCTCATCCCCGCCAGGACGACATGATACCCATCGCCCGCATTGAGGATCAAGAGTTGACCGTAGCTGCGAAACGGTCCCGCATAAAGCACGTTTCCATCCGCCGGTGCGGTGACGATGGCCCCCGATTGTGTCGCAACCATGTCGCCCTGCATCGCCGCGCCATTGCCATCATCGGTGCCGAAACGCCGCTTGATCTTGCCGATGACCGGCAGCGCGATCTGGCCTTGCAAGGCTGAAAACGGCGCCGATCCCGTGAGGCGGTTGGCCTCGGGCACCGGCAGCGCGGCAAGCTCGGTCGTCGAGGCCGTCGTGTCGCTGTCGGTCGATTTCCGTTCGCCCGCCTTGGCCTGGTCCTGCGCCTTGCGGGCCTTGTCGGCTTCGAGCGAGGCGATCAGGTCCTTGAGGCTGCTCGCCTTCGCCGCCAGTTCCTGCGAGTGCCGCTGCTCGGCCGCGATCGCGGTCTGGGTATCGGCCTGCAGCTTCTTCTTGGCCTCGAGCAGCATGGTGAGCCGCTTCTTCTCCGCCGTCTGGTCGGTGACGGCGGCGGAGAGCCGTGCCCGTTCCGCCTCGATCGAGGCCGTCACCCTGGTCTGCTCCTTGAGATCGGCCATCAGCCGGTCGGTCTGCTGTCGCAGTTCCGGCACCACGGCGCCGAGCAGAATGGCGCTGCGCACCGACGACAGCGCGTCTTCCGGCTTGACCAGGATCGCCGGCGGCGGATTGAGCCCCATGCGCTGCAGCGCGCCGAGCACTTCGGCCAGCACGTCGCGCCGCGCCATGAGCGAGGCACGCAGCTTCTGCTCTTCGTCCTTCAGCCCTTCGAGCTTGGCGCCGATGTCCTCGATGTCCTGGCCGAGCTTCTGCTCGGTCATCGCCGACTGGATCAGCGCCGCGGTGATCGAGGCATAATCCTTGCGCACCGAGGCGATGTCGGCGGCAAGCTTGGCCAGCCGCTCCGACGACAGCGTGATCTCCTTGGAAACCTGCTCGTATTCGGCCCGACTCTGATCGGGGTCGGGCGCCGTGTCGAGCGTGTTCTCGGCCGCCCGTACCGGACCGAGCGCAACCACGGCGGCGACAAGGGTCAAGCCGCAGCGGCTGCGCCAGGTGCGCATGATCGGGTACCACCCTTCAGACATCAGGCCTCTAACCTACCCGCCGCTTCGTTAACGAACCATCAACCATGTTGGAAGCGCCCGCTGAGATCGTAATGTCGAGTTATTGAGGCGGAAATCCGGATAGCTACGTGTCTGTTATTTCCAGCAAAGGGATTTTGACTGGTCGGCTATTTGTGTTGGCAGGTGACACGCCTTGGAGATTAGCCGAAACGCCCATCAGTCGTCATCCACGGGCGGAGCAAGGAGCGAAGCGACGCGCGCAGACCCGAGGATCCATTCCGTGACTTCCGAGCGCTGCTGCGGTGCAGAATTCTGTTCCGCTGCACTCTTTGATTAAGATCACGGAATGGATTCCAGGGTCTCCGCGACGCCGCTTCGCGGCTGCTCCGCCCTGGAATGACGAGGCTCGGGCGGCTTCGGCCACTCCCCAGCGTTGCACTGATTTCACGGAAAGCAACGGCGAAAGTCGTGCCCGTCGGCAAACGGCAACCTTTCAAAAATCCTGTGCAGAACCACTAGAGGCTTCGCCCTTGATTGCGCTGAATAACATCCTGGGCCGATACAGCGCGAAATTCGCTCTCTTCAGATCTAAGACCCGGCTCAAGCTGGCTCTTCAGCCGCTCCCACACTTCGTTGCTGCCCTGCAAATCGCGACGAACCGGGGAACCGGTATGCTCGCTGGCGGGGACATGATTGCTTTTATCTGCTGCCATGATCCAATCCCACTGTGTTCGTTGAAAATACGAAAACGCCACAAATATTGTCACCGCCATTCACGACCGATGATAGGGATGACCCGCCAGGATGGTGGCGATCCGATAGAGCTGCTCGCCCAGCATCACGCGCACCAGCTGGTGCGGCCAGGTCAGCGCGCCAAACGACAGCACAAGGTTAGCCTGTTCGCGTAAGGATTTGTCATGGCCGTCGGCGCCGCCGATGGCGATGACCAGCGCCTTGCGGCCGCCGTCGCGCAATTGGCCGATGCGGGCGGCAAGATCCTCCGACGAAAGCGACCTGCCGCGCTCATCAAGCAGGATGAGGACGGTTCCGGCCTGCAACTGGGCCTGCAGCTTCTGGGCTTCCTCGCGGCGGCGCTCGTCGGCGCTCTGTCCGCGGCTTTCGGGGACCTCGACAATGCCGGCAAATTCCAGCCCGACCGGGGGCCCGCTCTTCGAAAAGCGCTCGAAATAGCGGTCGGCGAGTTCTCTCTCGGGGCCGGTCTTCATCCGGCCCACGGCATGAACGGTGATCTTCATCCTCGCCCCGGCGAGCTTGTCTAGCGCATACCGTGATGGTTCACGGCTCGCGGATCAAGGCTCAGTGCAAGGTCTCTTCCTCGAGGTCCGGCGCCTGCCACATCTTTTCGAGATTGTAGAATTCGCGGACTTCGGGGCGGAAGACATGGACGATGATGTCGCCCGAATCGATCAGGACCCAGTCGGCGCTGGCCAGCCCCTCGACGCGCGCATTGCCGAGACCGGCATCTTTCAGCGCCTTGAGGAGATGATCGGCGACAGCCGAGACATGACGGTGCGATCGGCCCGAGGCGATGACCATATAGTCGCCGAGGCTCGATTTTCCCTGGATGTCGATTGAGACGATGTTTTCGGCCTTGGAGTCTTCCAGACTGGCAAGGACTGTGTCGAGGCCGAGGGTCGCGGCGGCGTTGCCGCTGATCCCGGCCGGCGAAGGCATGATATCAGCCTTCTTCCGCAGTGCTGTTCTCAGTGTGTTTCCTTTCCCAACAAGAACAACCAAATCACCATGCAAATCAGGTGACACCACTTAGATAGGCAGAGTTCCATTGCAGTTTCAAGACGACGGCCTCTTTTGCCTTGGCCGCGCCCGGTCCGGATCGCTGTTTTAGCAGTGCCTGAAAAGCGGGAACTGATCGCGGATGCGTGGGTTATCGGCGCACCGACCAAGGGGATCCCCGCCATGCCCACCGACCCGCAAAGCGCCCTCATCACCATCCAGGCCGGGCTCGCGCAGCTCAGCACCCTGATCGTTTCCTATTCCTTCTCGGCCATCGGCGCCGTGATCCTTTTGGTTGTCGGCTATCTGGTCGCCGGGCTTGCCGAACGCTCGATCTATGCCGGCCTCGGCCATATCCACGGCTTCGACGAGACCTTGCGGCATTTCTTCTCGCAGGTCGTGCGCTACGCCATCCTGATCCTCGTCGTCATCATGGTGCTTGGTCAGTTCGGCGTGCAGACGGCCTCCATCATCGCCGCGATCGGCGCCGCTGGCCTCGCTATCGGGCTGGCATTGCAGGGCACGCTGCAGAACATCGCCGCCGGCATCATGCTTCTGGCGCTTAGGCCCTTCCGCATCGGCGAGAATGTCGAGGTTGGCGCGATCGCGGGCACCGTCGAGGAGATCGGCCTCTTCGCCACCAAGCTGCGCACCGCCGAGGGCGTCTACATACTGGCGCCCAACTCTACCTTGTGGAACCAGCCGGTGCGCAACTTCACTCGCAACGGCGTGCGCCGCACCGACGTGACCTTGAGCATCGGCTCCTGGAACGATATAGACCGCGGGCAGAAGACGCTGCTTGCCATCGCCGGCGCCGAAAGGCGCATCCGGCGCGAACCGCCTCCGATCGCCTTCATCGCGAGTGTCGGCGACGCGACGGTTGCGCTCACCTTGCGCTACTGGACATCGGCCGCCGACTATTTTTCGACCCAGATCGACATGACCAAGCGCGCCAAGCAGGCCTTCGACAGCGAAGGCATCTCGATCCCGCTGCCGCCGCCGGAAGTGCCTGCGCCGGAAGCGCGCAAGCAGTAGCCGGCTCAATCCTGGCGGGGCTTATCGTCCGGCGTGAAGGCGAGCTCCACCGGCAGCGGCGTCTGCGCCGACATCGGCGCGAAACTGCCGCTTGTGGCCGCGGGTGTCGGCCGGCCCGCCGTCACGCGCCACAGCACGAACAGACAGAAGGCCGACGCAATCACGATCCCGACATAGATGAAGGTCGCTGTGCCGAAGACGGCGGAAAGCGCCGTCACGATGCCGGGCACGATGAAACCGGCCAGCGACCAGGCAAACAGCATCGAGCTCGACAGCGCCAGAAGCTCGTCCTTGGCGGCGCGGTCGGCGGCATGCGCGCTGGACAGCGCGTAGATCGATTCCGACGCCCCGTCCCAGATCAGATAGATCACCACCAGCGCCATCAGCGCGCCGCCGTCGAAGACGATGGCCAAGGTGCTGGCGACGACCGCCAACGCCGCTGCCCCGGCCAGCACGTAGCGCCGGTCGGTGCGGTCCGAAATCCAGCCGAGCGGAATCTGCAGGATCAGCGTGCCGACCGGCATCGCCGACAACAGCAGCGCCACATCGGCCTGGCTGTAGCCCTTGGCGGTGGCGTGGATCGGCGCGAAGCCGGAAACGATCATCGACAGGCCGCCGACCGCCAGCATGCCGGCAACGCCGACCGGCGAGATGCGCCAGGCGCGCCGAAGCGCCACCGACGCCGCCTGCGGCGCCGGCGGCTGCGCAAGCCTGGTCATGCCGACCGGCAGGATGGAAAGCGCGGTGAAGGTGATGCCGATCAGCGACGCGGCGGCCGTGTGGATGTCGACCAGGGCGAGCGTCGCGTAACCCACGCCTAGCCCGGCAATATAGGCGACATAGAACACCGCCATCACCCGGCCGCGGATCGAATTCGGCAAGGCATCGTTCAGCCAGCTCTGCGCGACGATGAACAGCCCGCAGATGGCGAAGCCGTAAAGCGCCCGCGCGGCGATCCACAAAAGCGGGATCGGCCCAGCGCCGATCGCGGCATTGGATAGCGCGATCAGCGCCGAAAGCACCATGAAGGCGCGGGCGTGCCCGACCCGTCTGACCAGCGGCCCGGTCAGGATGCAGCCGGCCAGCCCGCCCGCCGAAAGCCCGGTGACGATCAGCCCGGCCCAGGTCGGGTCGAAGCCATCGGCGCCGAGCCGCACCGGGATATAGGCGAACATCAGCCCATTGCCGATCGCGATCAGCGCCATCGACACGATGACGCTGGCAATGGCGATCAGCGGCGCCGGTTGTTCGGCGCGGACGGCGTCGGTCGTGGCGGGGTTCTTCTCCAGCATGCTCTGTCACCATCGCTTACCGGGAAGCAAAAGGCCGCCGCAAAAGCGACATGGCCGAACTTCCCTTCCCCCTTGTGGTCCTTGTGGGGGGAAGGAGGGCGCTCAGCCCTTCGCGGCCTTGCGGATCGCCGTGGAGGACAGCGACGAGCGCGGCCCATGGATGAAGGTCCAGGCCGGCGCCTGCATGCGGGCGAGCAGCGGCGCGTCGCCCTCGTCGATGCGGGCGTAGTCGAAGGTCTTGGCGACGACCGACGACAGGAAGGAGAGCGTCGCGCCCGGCCGGTCGATGACCGCGATCGGGAAGGTCAGCACGATCTCGCGCCAGCGCTGCCAGCGATGGAAGTCGCGCAAAGAGTCCGCGCCCATGATCCAGACGAAATCGACACCCGGATTGCGCGCCTTGACCAGGGCCAGCGTGTCGGCGGTGTAGCGTACATGCTGCGCTGCCTCGAAGGCGGTGACCTTGATCCTGGGATTCCTGGCGATCTTTTCGGACAGCTCGATGCGCTCGGTGAGCGGCGCGAGTTCCCGCGCGCTTTTCAGCGGATTGCCCGGCGTCACCATCCACCACAGCTGGTCGAGCGCCAGCCTTCTCAGCGCGATCTCGGCGACCAGCGCATGGCCGGCATGCGGCGGGTTGAACGAGCCGCCGAACAGCCCGACCGTCAAGCCCCTGGCGGCGTGCGGCATGCGGAGATAGCGCGAAGGAACGGCGGGTTCGGGAAGGAAAAGCACGGTGCTAGGCCCCCCTCTCTGTCCTGCCGGACATCTCCCCCTCAAGGGGGGAGATTGGCTGTCGCCTTGGCTTTCGCCAATCGCCGACATTCAAGGTTGGGCGCCGTCGGCGCAACTGCTGATCTCCCCCCTTGAGGGGGAGATGGCCGGCAGGCCAGAGAGGGGGGCCTGGGCGCAAGCGTCAGCCTCTTAAGGCAAGCGATATCAAGGCCTCACCTGTCCCGATCCGCGTACGCGGTATTTGAACGAGGTCAGCTGCTCGACGCCGACCGGCCCGCGCGCATGCATCTTGCCGGTGGCGATGCCGATCTCGGCGCCCATGCCGAACTCGCCGCCATCGGCGAACTGCGTCGAGGCGTTGTGCAGCAGGATCGCCGAGTCGATCTCGTTGAAGAAGCGTTCCACAGCCTTTGCGTCCTCGGCGATGATCGCCTCGGTGTGGTGCGACGAGAAGGTTTCGATATGCTCGATTGCGCCGCCGACGCCGTCGACCAGCTTCACCGCGATGATGGCGTCGAGATATTCCGTCACCCAGTCGGCATCAGTCGCCGGACTGGCGTCGGCGAAGGCTTTCATCACCTCAGCATCGGCATGGATCTCGCAGCCGGCGGCGCGTAGCGCTTCCAGGATCGGCACCAGATGCGTGGAGGCCACAGCGCGGTCGACTAGAAGCGTCTCGGCCGCGCCGCAGACGCCCGTGCGCCGCATCTTGGCGTTGACCGCGATCTTCACCGCCATGTCGAGATCGGCCGAACGGTCGATATAGAGATGGCAGATGCCTTCCAGATGCGCGAAGACCGGCACCCGAGCCTCGGTCTGCACGCGCCCGACCAGGCTTTTGCCGCCGCGCGGGATGATGACGTCGAGATTGCCGCTCAAGCCCTTCAGCATTTCGCCAACGGCGGCGCGGTCCGTGGTCGGCACCAGCTGTATGGCATCCTCGGGCAGGCCGGCGGCCTTCAGGCCTTCGACCATGCAGGCATGGATCGCCGAGGAAGAATTGAGCGAATCCGAGCCGCCGCGCAAAATCACCGGATTGCCGGCCTTGAGGGAGAGCGCGCCAGCGTCCGCCGTCACATTCGGTCGGCTCTCATAGATGACGCCGATCACGCCGAGCGGCGTGCGCACGCGCTCGATATGCAGCCCGTTCGGCCGGTCCCATTCGGCGATGACATCGCCGACCGGATCCTTGAGCGCGGCGATCTCGCGAATGCCGTCGGCCATTGCCTTGATACGCGAGGTGTCAAGCTTCAGCCGGTCCATGAAGGATCCCGACAAACCGGCCTCCTCGCCATTCGACATGTCGATGGCGTTGGCATCGAGGATCGCCTGCTCGTTGCGCAGGACGGCGTCGGCCATGGCGGCGAGCGCGGCATTCTTGGCCTTGGTGGAAGCAACGGCAAGCGGTCGGGCGGCAGCGCGGGCGCGTCGGCCGATATCGGCCATCAGCACAATCGTGTCTTCGCCGGATTTTTCATGCAGCTTCAGCATGGTCATCCTCCGCCTCGTCGTCTTCAATGCTCAGTCGTCGGCCAATACGTGGTCGCCGGCGACGCTTACCACAAGGTCGTCGCGATGGATCATCGCCGAACGCGCCTCATAGCCGAGCACATTTTCGATCTCGGCCGTCTTCAGACCCGCGATCCTTACGGCATCCGCGGCGTCATACGCAACCAGGCCGCGCGCGATCTCGCGACCCTCGGGCGACAGGATCGCCACCGTGTCGCCGCGCGAGAAATTGCCGCTGACCAGTTTCACGCCGGCCGGCAGCAGCGACTTGCCCGATTTCAGCGCGCCGATGGCGCCGGCATCGACGGTGAGCCGGCCGGCCGGCTCGAGCTGTCCGGCGATCCAGGTCTTGTAACCCTTCACCGGATTGGCGCTCGGCTTGAAGAAGGTCGAGCGCTCGCCGCGCTCGATCGCCATCAGCGGCGACAGTCTGGTGCCCGAGGTGATGACCATCGCCGTTCCGGCGGCATTGGCGATCTTGCCGGCGTCGAGTTTTGTCCGCATGCCGCCGCGCGACAGCTCCGAGGCCGCCGCCCCCGCCATCGCCTCGATATCGGGCGTGATCCGGTCGACCACCGGAATGAATTTTGCCTGCGGGTCCTTGGCCGGAGGCGCCGTATAGAGCCCGTCGATGTCGGAGAGCAGCACCAGCAGATCGGCGCCCATCATCGTCGCCACCCGCGCCGCCAGCCGGTCATTGTCGCCGTAGCGGATTTCCGAGGTCGCCACCGTGTCGTTCTCGTTGATGACCGGCACCGCCTTCATCTTGAGCAGCGTCGAGATCGTCGCGCGCGCGTTGAGGTAGCGGCGGCGTTCCTCGGTGTCGCCAAGCGTCAGAAGAATCTGGCCCGATTTCAGCCCGTCCTTGCCGAGCGCGTCCGACCAGGCGCCGGCAAGCGCGATCTGGCCGACGGCGGCGGCGGCCTGGCTCTCCTCGAGCTTCAGCGCGCGCTTGCCGAGGCCGAGAATGGTGCGGCCGAGGGCGATGGCGCCCGAGGAGACGACGAGCACTTCCGCTCCCGCATTGGCCAGCACCGCGATGTCGTGGGCCAATGAGGTCAGCCAGTCGCGCTTCAAGCCCGTCGCGCGGTCGACGAGCAGCGCCGAACCGATCTTCACGGTGATGCGCCGGTACGATTTCAGCGATTTCATGGGTTTTGCCAACGCGTATCGACGGGAGCCGGAACGGCGTCGCGCGATTCGGCGACCACCGCAATCAGCGCGCGCAGCACCGCCTCCACGCCTTCGCCGGTGACGGCCGACAGAAGCATCGGCGCGCGGCCGGCGGCGCGCTTCAGCGAGGCCGCCTTCTTCTTGCGGGTGTCCGGGTCGAGGATGTCGACCTGGGAAAGCGCGACGATCTCGACCTTGTCGGTCAACCCATGACCATAGGCTTCGAGTTCGGCGCGCACCGTCTTGTAGGCCTTGCCCGGGCTTTCCTCCTGCGCCGACACCAAGTGGAGCAGCACGCGCGTGCGCTCGACATGGCCGAGGAAACGGTCGCCGATGCCGACGCCCTCATGCGCGCCCTCGATCAGGCCTGGAATGTCGGCCAGCACGAATTCGCGGCCGTCGATGCGGGCGACGCCAAGGCCGGGATAGAGCGTGGTGAACGGATAGTCGGCGATCTTCGGCTTGGCCGCGGTGACGGCGGCCAGGAAAGTCGACTTGCCGGCATTGGGCAGCCCGACCAGGCCGGCATCTGCGATCAGCTTGAGCCGGAGCCAGATGCTGAGCTCCTCGCCAGGCTGGCCGGGATTGGCGCGGCGTGGCGCCTGGTTGGTCGAGGTCTTGAAATGCTGGTTGCCGAAGCCGCCATTGCCACCCTTGGCCAGCAGGAAGCGCTGGCCGACCACGGTCAGGTCGCAGATCAGCGTCTCATTGTCCTCGGCGAAGATCTGGGTGCCGGCCGGCACTTTCAGCGTGATGTCGGCGCCCTTGGCGCCAGTCATATTCCGGCCCATGCCGTGCATGCCGGTCTTGGCCTTGAAATGCTGCTGGTAGCGATAGTCGATCAGCGTGTTCAGCCCGTCGACCGCCTCCGCCCAGACATCGCCGCCTCGCCCGCCGTCGCCGCCGTCCGGGCCGCCGAACTCGATGAATTTCTCGCGCCGGAACGACACCGATCCGGCGCCGCCGTCGCCGGAACGTATGTAAACCTTGGCCTGATCGAGGAATTTCATCGGATTTTCAAGTTTCCGCTATTGCGCTTGCGGGATTGCTCTAAACCAAGGCGGGGCCTAGAGCAATTCCAGGAAAAGTGTGAGCGGTTTTCCGCCCGGAATTGCGTAAAAACAAAGAGATAGGGCGGTTCGCCGTTTCCTTGAAACGGTAAAACGCTTTAGCGCGAGGCCAATTTGCGACTAAAGCGCCGGATGGCCCTTTGGCCGGGGACGCGGTAGCACTTGTTGCGGGGCGTGATTGGAGGGGCGCTGAGATGAAGATCGTCACCTACAACATCCAGTACGGCATCGGCCTCGACGGCAAATACGATGTCGGCCGCATCGCCGATGCCGTGCGCGGCGCCGATGTGATCGCGCTGCAGGAAGTGACCCGCAACAATCCGCGCAACGGCGGTCGCGACATGGTGGCCGAGATCAGCGAGGCGCTGCCCGAATATTTCGCCGCCTATGCCAGCAATTTCGAGGTCAATATCGGCTCGCGGCTGGAGAACGGCCGGGCCATCTCGACCAGTTTCCAGCTCGGCAACATGGTGCTGTCGACGACGCCCATTCATCTGTCGCGCAATCTCCTTTTGCCGCGCAGCCGGAGCCTCGAGACCATGAACTTCCAGCGCGGCGCATTGGAAGCGCTTATCGAAACGCCGCTCGGCTTCATCCGCTTCTACTCCACCCACCTCGACCACCGCAGCCCGGTCGAGCGCCAGGGCCAGATCCGCTTCCTGCGCCAGCGCCTCCTGAACTATGCGCTGGAAGGCGGCGGCCTGTCGGGCATTCCCGAGATCGGCCTGCCGGACCTGCCCTACCCGGAAGCCTTCATCGTCATGGGCGACTTCAACATGCTGCCGGGCTCGTCCGAATATGTCGAGCTTGCCGGCCGCCCGGATCATGAGTTCGGCATGCCGCTGACCGCCGATCTCGCCGTCGACGTCGCCCAGCGTCTGGCCGTCGCCGACCTCATCACCTGGGTCGATCCTGAACGGCCCGCCGACAAAAGCCGCCACAAATGCATCGACTACATCTTCACCAGCGCCTCGCTCGCCAGATCGCTGCAGCGCCTGTGGTCCGATAGGGTCGCCGTCGGCTCCGACCACCTTCCGCTCTGGGCCGAACTGGGCTGACGGATCCTTATCCGGCTGTGTTTTCGCGTTCGACGATCGCCATCATGATCGTATCGCCGTATTGTCCGTCGATACAAATGGCGTCGCGCTGAACGCCCTCCCTGACAAACCCGACCTTGTCGTAAAGAGCGATGGCGCGGGGATTGTCGGCATGCACCCACAGCTCGACGCGGACAAAGCCGACCTTGCGTGCCTGTGCCAAGGTCGCATTTATAAGCCGCAGTCCAAGCCCACGCCCGCGATGGGCTGCAACGATCCCCATTCCGAGCGTGCCGCGATGGGCATGGATGGGCCGTTCAAGGCGTGAGATATCGCACCAGCCGACGACCTCGCCGCGAACGACGGCAACGAAGCCAGGATCGCCCGCCGCGATACGGTCCAAGACGAAGCGCCGGGTTTGATCGAGTGGCGGCGCTTCGAGGAACGACAAATACTTCCGCTCACGCGCAACGAGATCGAGAGCGCGATGAAAGCTTTCGATGTGACTCGGCGCTATCGGCGCGATCGCGATCGTTTCAATGTCGTTGCTGTCATCGACCATTTGGCTTGACCGGCGTCATCCATCAATAGTGGATCCAGTTGCGGAGACTGTTCCATGTCTTCCTGTCGAGCCGATAGCGCTCGACCGGCACCTGGCCAGCGACGATCGAATTCAGCATGCCCTGGCCGGCATACTGGAAGCCGCATTTGTGGATCACTCGCCGCGAGGCCGGATTGATCACCCGGGTCGAGGCGTGCAGCACCTGGATCGAGGTCCGCTGGAAGGCGAGGTCGACCAGCGCATGCGCGGCCTCGGTGGCGTAGCCGCGCTTCCAATAGGGCTCGCCGATCCAGTAGCCGAGCTCCAGGCCGCGGTCGGTCGTGTTCAGGCCGGCGCAGCCAACGAAAGTATCGCTGTCCCTGAGCGTCAGCGCATAGACGATGCCGGCGCGCCGCGACGCCGCCATGGCAAGGAAGGTGCGGCCCTCGGCCTCGCCATAGGGGTGCGGCATGCGGGCCAGCATTTCGGCGACATGTCGGTTGTCGGCAAGCGTGACGAGTTGCTCGAGATCGTTTTCGCGCGGAGCGCGCATGACCAGCCGCTCGGTGGCCAGCGCCGGGCAATCGATCGCGTAACTTTCGTCTTCGGTGTCTTCCGCTTCGGCAACCATTTTAGTCCTCCAGGGCAAGAAAAAATGAAAAAGGAGAGAGGGCGAGCCCATCTCTCCTGATCCTTTTCCTGGCCTGGCCAGACACCGGTTCCCGAGATGGGCGCCGGTGTTATGGTGCGGAACCGGCTACTCCGCTGCTTTGGTAATCGGGTTCACCGATACGTAGGTTCGGCCGTTGGCTTTCTTGTTGAAGGTGACTGCGCCGGCTTCGAGAGCAAAAAGGGTGTGGTCCGTGCCCATGCCAACGTTGGTGCCCGGATGCCATTGCGTGCCGCGCTGACGAATGATGATGTTGCCGGCGATGACGGCTTCGCCGCCGAACTTCTTCACGCCCAGACGCTTGGAGTGCGAATCGCGACCATTGCGCGACGAACCGCCAGCTTTCTTGTGTGCCATTTGACTAACTCCGATGCGCCCTGAGGCGCTTGAATGGTCTTATGAACGCGTTCGCGTTCCGTTTCAAGTCCGTACCGGCGACGATCGTCGCCGGAAAAATTACTTCTTCGCCAGTTCCTTGGCCTGCTCGCGCCAGTCCTTGATCTGGTCGGCGCTGAACGGCATGTGCTCGTCGATCTTGGCGACATCCTTGTCGGTGAGCTTGGCGAGCTGAGCGAAGGTGATGATGCCCTGCTCGGCGAGGTCCTTCGCCGCGACCGGGCCGATGCCCTTGATCACGGTCAGGTCGTCCGGCTCGCCTTTCGGCGCCTTGAACAGCGGCGCGGCCTTGGCCTCTTCGCCGGAAGCGGCCTCGGCCTTGGTTTCCTTCTTGGCCTTCGGCTCCTTGCCAGCCACATCGGCCTTCGCCTCGGCGGCGACTTCAGCCTTCGCCTCTGCCTTGGCTTCCGGCTTCGCGGCAGCCTTCTTCGACGGCTTGGCGCCACCCAGCAGGATCTCGGCGATCCGGACGGTGGTCAAAAGCTGGCGATGGCCGATCTTGCGGCGCGAATTCTGGCGGCGGCGCTTCTTGAAAGCGATGACGGTGCGGTTCTTGCCCTGCTCGACGACTTCCGCCGTGACCATGGCGCCATCGACGAACGGCGCGCCGAAGGTGACATTCTCGCCCTCGCCATGCGCGAGCACATTGCCGATCTCGACGATATCGCCGACCTTGGCTTCGAGTTTCTCGATCTTCAGGAGATCGTTGGCGGCGACGCGATACTGCTTGCCGCCCGTTTTGATGACTGCGAACATTTTTTGCCTTTCGCTGTTCGGTCGGCCTCGATGAACCGCCTCGGGCGGTTCGGCCGTCTTTTTGTCAGTCTGCGGGTTCAAAAAACAAGCGGCGCGGAAGAGCCTCCACGCCGAATGCGGGCTGTCCCTAACCGAAGGTTGCGTTGGAGTCAAGGCGAACAGGCCTGCCCCAGACGAGACGCCGAGCCATGCCGCAGGCAAAGGAGGCGGGCGCGCCGTCGCCGCTGCTTTTCGCGGAAGCTGGAATTCGCTCGAATAGGGCCTTGTAACTCCAGCAGTCAGCCGTTATCTAGTGCGCCGCGCCGGCAACGGCCGACCATGACCTCGCGGAGAGGTGGCAGAGTGGTCGAATGCACCGCACTCGAAATGCGGCATACTCGCAAGGGTATCGGGGGTTCGAATCCCTCCCTCTCCGCCATTTAGCTTCCATAATAATCGTTTCCTTTCAAAAGCTTCCTTGTTGCGCTTGACCAGCGCGAAGCGAAACTTATCTTAGACTGTGTAACAAACTGTGTAACATTAGAGAAAGATAATGCGACGTTCCGCAGCGCCAAAGCCGCATAAACGTGAAGGCATCTGGTATCTCGTCCGCAGGGTGCCGAAGGAATTCGCGGCGTTTGATCGCCGCTGCCTAGTACGCATTTCCACGGGCGTCGCCGTGGCTGACGATCCCCGCGGTGTACGGGCGCGAGATGCAGTGCAAAGCCTCGGCGCGGGGCTGGAGGCGTATTGGCGTAGACTGCGGGAAGGCCAATCCGCCGAGGCGGGGCTGCGTTTCGAAGCCGCGAGGAAGCGCGCGCGGTCATTTGGATTGGCCTATCGCTCTAACGAGGAACTAGCAGCGGGGCCGCTCGACGAACTCATGGCCCGTATCAAGCTGCTCCTCGACAAAAAATCGATCGAGGACGCGCAGGACGTCTCGGCCGTCATGGGTGGGGAGAAGCGGCCAGCGGTCCGCCTGAGCGGTCTTATCAAGGAATTCGAGACGATCGAGCAACAGAACTTGCTGACCATGTCGCCTAACCAAATCAAGAAATGGCGTAACCCCAAAAAGCGCGCAGTTGCCAATCTGGTTGGAGTCATTGGCGACAAGGAGATCGCAAGCCTCACTCGGGACGACGCAATCGCGTTCCGCGAGTGGTGGCAAAAGCGGATCGTTGAGGATGGACTTGATATCGGTACGGCCAACAAGGACATCGGCCATGTTTCGAAAATGCTGCGCGTCGTCGATCTGACTCACCAGCTCAAGCTGGAGCCGGTTTTTCGAAACCTGCGTCTTTCCGGCGCCGTCCCCGGGCAACGCGCTGCGTTCACAGCGGAGTTCATTCAGGAGAAGATACTCGCTGAAGGCGCGCTCGACGGACTCAATGACGAAGCCCGCCATCTAATCTATGTGATTGCCGATACCGGACTCAGGCTTTCTGAAGCGGCAAACCTCACCACCGAAACAATCCACCTCGATCAAGAAATCCCGCATGTGCGGGTGCGCCCCAATGGCCGTCGCTTGAAGACCGGTCATTCAGCCCGTGACATTCCCTTGGTTGGCGGCGCACTTGCAGCCATCAAGCTCCATCCGGACGGCTTTCCTCGTTATCGCGACAAGGCCGCGTCACTTTCAGCGCTCGTCAACAAGGTGCTCGCCAGCAAGGAACTTCTGCCGACTTCCGAGCATAGTCTTTATAGCCTGCGACACACTTTCGAGGACCGGCTGACGGCAGTTGAGGCGCCGGAGAAGGTAATTGCTTCTCTGATGGGCCACAAATGGATCCGGCCCAAATACGGCGCGGGACCTTCGTTAGCGCAAAAGCGCGAGTGGCTTCAAAAAATCGCTTTTACCCCGCCCGGGCGAATGTGATTGCGGCGCCATCCAGGCCTTGAGAACCAACCTCACGGCTCCAGCTGTCCGAGCCATTTAGGTTGAGCGTGGCCAGCACGCGCTGCGCTCGCTCGCGATTTCCGAGCTTCCGCCGCATTTGTTCGACCTCGTATTCCAGCCTTTCGAAGGTCGGTATATAGGCATCTCCATGCCGGATGACCAAGTAGGCGGCAACAGCTAGACAGCATTCTAGCTCCGTGGCCGATGGATCGGAAAAAGGGGCGACGCCATACCAAGACGAGCAACGCCTCTCGAGGGCTTCCGAACTAGGCAAACGGCCAGCATGTGGCATGGGATACAAACCTATGCCTGATCGACGAACCTAAAGTGCTCACGAAGCTTGACCGGTACGCGGGCCATCGGAGGGTTCTGCCTAAAACCGCCAAAAATTTTGAAACACCCATTCATCCGGCTCGAATTCAAAGGGATCGGCGATTTTTGGGTTATGGCTTGCAAGCATAGTTCAGCCCAGACAAGAACGCCTGATATCTTGTCGTTCACTGTCACCCTGCCAAATATGGTGCCGGTGACAACGGCAGTTTGGCGAGCAGAAGAATTCCCGAGACTGAGACGTTCTACGGCTTGGCCCATGTTCGCGCTCCTCCTCGATTGGAGACAGGATGGGCCATATGGAAGCGAATAAAAGGAGGTTGGTGACGAGTCTCGGTAGTGGAGTAGAAACGGGTGGAAAAGCTTGCGCTATTCGCCGTCGGCGCCGCTAAGCGCATTTGAGAGAAGGGGCAACGATCGCCAAGAGATGACGTCCGATCGCAAGCCGGCTAGAAATGCGACAGTGACGCGCCTTTTTTGGCACGACCTTAGCACCCGATCGGGCCTCAGCTGGTCGTCGTTGCGCAGCCGATCGGGTGCGATTTTTATAAAGCTCTCTTGGCTTTAGCTTTGAGAGCCCGTCATCGAGACAAATGCAAGGGAACGGTCCCGCCCCCTGGGGACATTCGACATGCCGTGGCAGCTTCCTATGGTGAGCCAGCGCATTCCGATACACGTTTTCCGCGCTCTACCGTTGCTCCAGCACCTGTGCTGAGGCTGAGCGCTTGATCAGGACCCGACCGCTGCTGTTGCGGGATGGTGACTGGGTTGAGGTCGCGAAAACCTTGACCGCGGGTACGTTGTTCATCCAGATGAGCGCTGAGCCGAGAAGCAGCCAAGAACGCTTCCCGTAATCGAATCCTACGGGAACCGCGAAACCAGCGTCCAAGGGACGCAATTCTCCGACGTCGTTCACTCAAGCTCATCTCGCAACTTGAACGCTTGTATGAAGCCGCTGCATGTGCGCCGGTGGACCGGATTGCTGCTATCCAAACCACGTGCTCAGTTTCGCCCCCGTAATAACTCTACCGTCCGAAACGGCTTTCGCGCGTCAGGTCCACCCCACATGAAAGTTCCGCGAGCAGCACGGACGGAGAGGCCGGTCACAACTCCTTCGCGTGCTCTTTTACTACCGAATCAAGTGCCAAATGGAGAGGCACTGCCTTAGAGAACAGGAAGCCCTGCGCGGTTCTGCAGCCAAGCTTGTACAGAGTTTGCCGATCTGCCTCTGTTTCAACGCCCTCGGCCATGACCTCGATCCCGAGCGTCCTACCAAGGTCAATCACCGCTTTGACAAGCAGCCGATTCTCCCGGGACTTGGCTAAGCCGCGAATGAAGCCCTGATCTATTTTCACTTTCCTGATCCGACTGTCCTTGAGCGATGCCAACGTCGAAAAACCGGTGCCGAAGTCCTCGAGCGCGATAGAAATGCCAGCATGTGAAAGCTGGCCGAGCTTTTCATCCACTCTGTCCGGATCCACTGGGGCTTCTTCGGTAATCTCGATGTCGAACATCGTTGCAGGGAGGTCTTTTGCCGCCAGACCATTAAGAATCATCTCGTCAATATCGCCAGCTTCCAACTCGCGCGGTGAAACATTCATCGCCACACGAACATCACGACGGTCAGCTTTGACCAAGCCCTCGATAAGAGCGCAACAGTCGGCGAATACCGTTTGAGTTAGCAGCTGAAGCATTCCAGTTTCGCGTGCCGCTGTCATGATCTCGGGCGGAGAAATGGGACCGTGAAGCGGGTGAGACCATCTTAGCAAGGCTTCAAAACCGACGACGCTTCAGTTTCGAGTCTTACGATTGGCTGAAACCAAGCGACCAAGCTTCTCATCGTTATCGCCGAATGAAGATCGCGTTCGATTGACTGGCGGCGTTGCAGTTCCCGGGCTAGCTCGGCACCGAACAGACAAAATTCATTCCTGCCGCGGCGCTTAGCTGTGTAAAGGGCGATGTCGGCCCGCAACAACATTTCCGTCAGTCCGGGGTTTTCAGCCAAGTAGATTCCTATAGACGCTCCAATGCGGACGGATGCGATCCCAGGATAGGGGCGAGCAAGCTTGGCTATGAGATTGGACGCGAGATTGGTGGGAGAAGGAGAATTCTTTCGCGAAGAAAAAACCAGCACGAATTCATCCCCACCGATGCGGGCGAGCGTTGAGCCCTCCGGTGCTTCTTCCTCTATTCGGCGGGCGATCCTGGCAAGCAGCTCGTCACCCGTTCTGTGACCGTAGGTACCGTTGACAGATTTGAACCCGTCCAGATCAATCAGCATGGCCACAAAGGGTCCATCGGTGTTCTCAAACTGATCGATTGCATGTTCGAGGCCCCGCCTGTTGAGGAGCGCGGTAAGATGGTCCTCCCTGGAATTGCGCTCCATTTCCGCGGCAAGCCGCTCGGCTTGATGTCTCAGGCGGCTCGCGTCACGGAAGCGCGCTTGTCCAACGAACGAGGATCGAACCAGGCCGCCCTCGAAAAGCAGGACGGCAAAAGCCAGAATGTAGTTTTCCGGGGCTCCCTTCGTCAGCAAACATGCGGCGGCAATGAGGAGTGGCGGTGTGATGAAGCATATCGCTGCCGCAGCATATGAGCTGCCGTACGTGACCGCGCCAGCTGAAATGCCCGCCAGAATTATTAGATGCAGCGATGCTTGAGACGTCGTGTATCCAGCCGTTAGGATGGCAAGGAATGACCAGGTGAATCCCGCCAGAAGAGCAAGCCTGCCAAACCAGCGAAGCCGCAGCCAAACCCGTGTCAGATCATCCTGGACTCCGGGTTCCTTCAGCTGATGACGGGCGAGTGCAAGGCGGGCGGCATTTATCGCATTAACGACCGAAAACCAGGCCGCGCCAGCAAGACCGTTCCCGGAAAGGGCCTGCACGGTCAAAATCAGCCCGGACAGCACAATGCTTATCGGCATTGAGACGAAAAGGCCTGCCCTCAGATCAGCGAGCTGGTCCTGAAGGATTCTCGCCTCCAGCGGATCTTCTTTTCCAAGGCTGGACGGGTCAGCTTGCTTACTCCTGCTTGTCCGCAGCCTATGCAGCCCCCCTGAAGGACGGGTTAATTCTTCAATCGGAGATCAGCGTCGGGGAGCAGGATTACTCCGGTGCATCATGCACTCTCTCCCATCGCTCGCCCAGCACGCGCAAAAATGCGACTGCTGGTGCAGTATCACCGCTGGAGCTCCGCCGATATCCCATGCCGGACAAGGGGAACATGTTGGGCAAAGCGAAGCCCCAGATGCCTTGCAAGCCGTGCCGCCAGGTGGTCTCTGGAGTAGAGTCCAATCAATATGTTCGTTGCATGGTAGAGCGGCGCCGCCGACAGGCGCAGCCGCCTTTCGTATATATGCAGCATGTCGGGGTCGCCAACATTGCGGCCGTCGCGGCACGCAGTCATGATTCCACGGGCGAGTTGCTTCTGGCTGCTGAGACCGATGTTGAATCCGTGAGCGGTCACCGGGTGCATGCCGATGGCAGCGTCGCCGATGAGTGCGGCGCTCGGCGCCCGGAATTTGTGCGCCCAGGTCGTGACCAGCGGATAGGTGTGGCGCTTGCTTGCCAAGGTCATTTTTCCAAGGCGCCCTCGACACCGTTTCGTCAACTCCGACAGGAACAAATCATCATCGAAGGCAAGCAGTCTATAGGCCTCGTTTGAGCGCAATGTGAGCAGCAGCGACGACATGCCCTCCGCGAGGGGCAACATCGCTATCGTCTGATGGTGATCGAACCATTCGATGGCGATCTGGTGGTGGGCGCGCTCGTGCCTCACTCGGCAAATCAGCATCGAGTGGCCAAGCCGGTTGATATCGGCGCCGATGCCTAGCAGATCACGCGTGGCGGACAAACGCGAATCCGCGGCAACAACCAGCCGAGCAGTTAAACGCGCGCCATTAGAGAGCGTTACGACTGCTCCTTCTTGGCTGTTTGTTGCATCGACGACCGAGTGGCCGCACAACAGCCGGGCGCGATCCTGCAAGCGGACGATTTTGAACAGCGCCTCGCGGATCCGGCAATTTGGAACCAAAACCCCCAGCGGTTCTCCAGAGTTGCTGGGAGGATCGAAACGAAGAGCGAATGCGCTCGAGCCGTTGAGCACGCGCGCGCCTTGAAGTGCTGATTTGTCCGAAGCCGGGATGACATCCCAGGCGCCGAGCTCGCGAAGGGTTCTGATCGAAGCGTTGGTCAGCGCGATTTCGCGACCATCGAAAGCCGGATTCGCCAGACTATCGAATGTGTTCTGTTCAACAACTGCCACCTTGAGTTCGCTTTGGGCAAGCGACGCAGCGAACGAAAGGCCGACCGGGCCGGCTCCAACGACAACGATGTCAAAATTATCGTCAGAGCCCATCAGCGTGCCGCCATCCGGTCGCCTATCCTCGTGTAACGGTGGAACTGAGCCGAGTGACATGAGCTCCGTGGCCGCCGCATTGCCTAAAGGCGCTGGGCCGGGAGATTCGCATCGATCGGCAACGAAGCACTCAAAGCGCTCAGAGGTGGATGCGGCTAACCGATCCCGCCCTTTGGCCGCGCAGCCGCGCAGATCGCCGCCAGCAAGCGAGACACTCGCGACGCTGGTCAGCCACGGCCGCGCCGCATCGATCGCCACATTCCACCTGGAACCCTTGCGCATACTACTCACGCTCCACGACGTCGAAGCGGGCTCTCTTGCGAGGGTATCGAACGTAGCGCTCTCTCTCGTCATCCCAGCCAAGGTAGCGGAAACTTTTATCCACGACCGCGCATATCTCATCAAGAACCTGCTGCATGGCTTCGATGTCGATGTCCTTGCAATTCAGTCGCCGATAGAGCAAAGCCCACGCGGCGACATAGTCGTCGAAATAGCGCGCGTCACTCGAACCAATGATCAACTTCGGACGGTTGATCGATCTCGAAAACGCACGTCCCAACCCCGATGATGCTCCGCAGCACGTTGACATCACGAGGATCTTCGGCGCTGGATGCGAGCCCTGGAACATTTCTACGAAGTCAGCCCAAAGAAGGCCACTTTCGACGCACACAACCCATCAAAGGCGAAAGCTGTTGATCGGCCCCCGTGTCCGCGCAGCCACGCGGATGGTCAGCCAGCAAGCGAGATACACACGACGCCGGTCAGCTAATGGCTGCGCCGTAAGCACAAGGCATGGCCGACCACACGACAGAAAACCCAGAACCGTGAAGGTGCTGATAATGACGACCAATCTTTCCGTAAGTCATGCATTTCTCCGTCGAAGACTGGTCAATAGAACACACCGATGAGTATGACCCTGATCTGGATCAGCCAGACATGACCAATCGGCACTGGCGGTTCACGGTCAGGTGATCGACCGTGACGTTCCACTTTGGAACCCGTGCGCACATGGCCAAGCTCTCGTCCGGCCACGCGAGGTACTCTCGTGGCATCAGCCGCCTCATACTGGGTGCAATGGGAGGCAGTCCTTCGCACGACAGAGGCTTTTCACAAATGTAGTGTGCAGCTTAGGTCAAGATGGTCATGGAGCATGGAGCATGGAGCATGGACAGCTTGTTCCCGACCGAGCCGGCTCGACTGACGAGCGCGATCCGCGCATCTTATGCACAGCGGATTGAAATCAGCGTTCCGGTTTGTCGTCCCGATCAATTAGTATCCGCTCGGCGGCTCCGTCGAGATCTTCGTATTGACCGCTTCGCAATGCCCAGACGAAGCCGGACACACCCAGTGCACCCAGAAAAAGGGCCACTGGTATGAGATAGAGCAACGTCGTCACGAGGATTATGCCGAATAGCTGACTGCGGAGCGTCCGACTTTTTGAATAACTTGCAGCGTCGCATTCGCCCCGAAGCCGTGCAAGCGCAATGCGTTTCCAATAACAAGCACCGATGAGGCAGACATGGCAATCGCCGCTAACAAAGGCGTGGCGTGCCCGAGGATGGCGATTGGTACTGCCACCGCATTGTAGACGATCGCAATCGCGATGTTCTGGCGGATCAGGTGTCCCGCCTTGCGCGAGACGTCCAGCGCGAGAGGCACTGCCAGAAGGCTTTCGCGCAGGAATACGAAGTCGGCGGCATTGCGGCCAATGTCGGCGGCGGTAGCTGGAGCGATCGAGACATGCGCCGCGCTGAGCGCCGGCGTGTCGTTGAGGCCGTCGCCAACCATCAGAACCTTGTGTCCGTCTTTCGCCAGGGTCTCGATGCGCTCGACCTTGCCGGATGGCAGCAGGCACGGAACGAAGTCCTTGACACCCAGCATTTCTGCGACTTCACCGCAGGCACCCGCAGTATCGCCCGACAGCATTTCCACTGACACCCCGGCATGGCTCAATTGCCCGATCGCCGCCTTGGCGTCTGCGCGCAGCGCGTCCTCAAAATCGAAGGTCGCGACAATGAACCCGTCTTTTGTCAGCACGGTTCCGCCATGTTTGCCTTCACCACCGGTCCGGGCTCTCCATCCAGCCCATCCGCGTCGGCCTAGCCGCCAGGTGCTTCCGGCTCCAGTGGCTTCGATTCCAAACCCTGGATGCTCGGTGACGGCATCAAATTTGTACTGCCCGCCGGGATGGGCAAAACCGGCTATGGCCTTTGAAAAAGGATGGCGGGAATGCGTAGCCATGTCTCCCGCGACTGCCAGCATGGCCGGATCGATCGACGATGCATTGACCAGCCGGGGCTGGCCGAGCGTGAGCGTTCCGGTCTTGTCGAACACCGCTGTATCAATCGTCGCCAGGCGCTCCATGGCAGAACCGTCCTTTACCATGATGCCGTTCTCAAACAGGCGCCGCGCGGCGACCACCTGAACGATCGGTACGGCGAGGCCGAGCGCGCACGGGCAGGTGATGATCAGAACGGCAATGGCGATGGTTATCGCCCGGTGCCAGTCGCCGGTCACCGCCATCCAGCCAAGGAACGTCGCGAAGGCTGTGAGATGAACCACCGGGGCATAGAGCGCTGAAACGCGATCGGCGATCCGGCGATAATGCGCGCGGCCGCCCTCTGCGGCTTCCATAAGACGAACCATTTCCGCCAGAAACGAATCCTTCGCGGCGGCTGTCGCCTCAATCGTCAGCGGGCCGGTAAGATTGAGCACGCCGGCCTGAACTGCTTCGCCCGGCGCCACGTTTTTCGGCGTGCTTTCGCCTGAGGCCAGCGAGCAGTCGAGATCCGACGTTCCCTGGATGATCTTGCCGTCGACGGGGATCCTCTCACCGGCTGCGATCAACAACCGCATGCCTGGTTCGATCTCGCCGACCGGCAAATAGTCGCGCGCGCCGTCGCTGCGCAGCACCATGGCGCCATGTGCGGCCAACTGGGACAGGCCTTTCACAGCGGTCCGGGCACGTTCGCGCATCACGTGATCCAACGTGCGGCCGATCAACAGGAAGAACAGCAGCGATACCGACGCGTCAAAATAGGCGTGATCGCCATGGTTGATCGTCTCGTAGAGGCTCATGGCGTAGGCGAGCGAAACACCGACCGCGATCGGCACGTCCATATTCATGCGGCCATGGCGCAAAGCATTCCAGGCCGAACGGAAGAAGATGCCGCCGGCGAAGGCGAGGGCAGGAATGGCGATCAGCGCCGAGACCCAGTGAAACAGGTCGCGGGTAGCACCTTCGGCGCCGGACCAGACCGAGACCGAAAGCAGCATGATGTTGCCCGCCGCAAAGCCGGCAACCGCGACCGCGCGGATCAAATCCGATAACGTCCTGTCCTTGTCGCCGACCTCGGAAGGGAAGAGATGCGCCTGGTAGCCTAGCCGCCCAAGCGCGACGACGAACGGTGGGACCTCGTCACCACGCCACCGGACAGAGACCCGTTTCGTCGACAGGTTGACGCGGGCGCTCTCGACGCGATCGAGCTTTCCCAGCGCCGTCTCGATCGTCTGGATGCAGCCTGCGCAATGAACCGTCGGTACTGAAAGATCGGTCTGGTGAAGATCATCGCCAAGCGATCGGCTCGCCAGCCTGATCTCCTGGCTGGACGGCAGGACCGATCCGGTGTTGACCAGATCAAGCGCCATTTCGGCGCCCGGTGCACAACAACTCATTGCAGCGCTCCATTGGAAATCATGATCCGGCGGACGTCGCGATACGGTTTGTCCAGACCGGCGTCGGCGTCGACTTCGACAATCCAGACGCCGTCCTTCGGCATGTGCTGGGCTGCGAATTCCTGGCCCGAGGCGGGTGCGAGGGTGACCGACTTGTCCTCCTTCTCGTACGCGGGATGGCGAAACAGCACCTTGACGCCGTGCAAGGGAACCGGCTTGCCGGCGACGTCGGCGAGGCCATAGCGAACTTCGCCCCATGCGATGGTCAGCTTGCCGGTCCAGCCAAGTGCTGCCTGCGCCCGTCCTTCCTCGGCCTTCTTGTTGAATTGCTGGCTCGCCACATAGGTGTTTTCGACGACGAGGCCAGTCCAGCTTGTGCTGGCGAGCGTTGCCATGGTCAGATTGACTGCGATGACCACGCCGAAAAAGGCCAGGATGATGACCAGCATGTGCCTGCCGGTGAATTCACGAGGCTTTTGTACATTGGCAGTCATCTGAGGGGCTCCGGCGCGTTGAAGGTGGCGGTGTACTCGTTCGACTCAAAGCTGGCTCTGTCCTCGACGCGGAACTTGAAGGTCTGTGCCGGAGCGCGGATCTGGTCCGCCGGCTGGCGAACGAAGACCCTCAGCATTTTCAGGCGGTCGGGTTCGACCGGAATGGCGAAGGAACGGCCTGCGGGGATGTCGTCGCCGACGACGACCATGTCAGCGCCTTCAAGGCCCTGCATGGTTACGACTATCGTCCTCGGCTCGGGGATCATGTTGAGCAGCTTGACGGTATAGCCATTGCGGATGGATCCGTCGGTCAGCGTGACGAACTGGGGATTGCGATCATGCAATACGTTCAGTTCGAGCCGATCGCGCGTCAGCAGCGAATAGAGCAGGCCGAGGCCGATCAGCGACCACAAGCCCATGTAGACGTAGGTGCGCGGCCGAAAGATCTTGCGGATGTGAAAATGCGCCACCTTGTCGGAGAACAGGCCATCAGCGGTCCTGATCAGCGATGGATTGACTGAGCTGGACCCGCCTGCAGTCGCCAGCATCATGTTGGCGTTGTAGTCGGAGAGCGTCGCATAGGCGATCAGCCCACGCTCCTTGCCGAGCTTGTCCATGACGCCGTCACAGGCGTCGATGCAGAGCGCGCAAGTGATGCATTCGAGCTGCTGGCCGTCGCGAATGTCTATCCCCATCGGGCAGACCGCGACACAGGCATTGCAGTCGACGCAGTCGCCCACGGGCTGGCCTGCGGCCAGCACCTTCTTGGCGTGGCGCGAACGCGGTTCGCCGCGCCAGTCATTGTAGGTGACAGTGAGGGAATTTTCATCGAGCATGGCCGCCTGGATGCGGGGCCACGGGCACATATAGGTGCAGACCTGTTCGCGCATCAGACCGCCGAACGTGTAGGTGGTAGCCGTCAGGACGGCGACAGTGATGTAGGCGACGGGCGCCGCAGTGCCGGTGAAGAGCTCGCCGAGCAGCGTCGGTGCATCGGCAAAGTAGAAGATCCAGGCGCCGCCAGTCGCCGCCCCTATGACCAGCCAGATGGTGTGCTTGGACACACGCAGCATGAGCTTGCGCGCGGTCCAGGGACCTGCGTCAAGTTTCATGCGGGCGTTGCGGTCCCCCTCGATCGCACGTTCGACGACGAGGAACAGATCGACCCACACCGTCTGAGGGCATGCATAGCCGCACCAGGCACGGCCGACAGTCGAGGTGATCAGGAAAAGACCGACGCCCGCCATGACCAGGAGGCCGGCCACATAGAAGAATTCCTGGGGCCATATCTCGATGAAGAAGAAGTAGAAGCGCCGGTTCGCGAGATCGAGCAGGACTGCCTGGTCCGGGGCAAATGGACCGCGAGCCCAAGGCAGCCACGCAGCCAGGTAGTAGATGCCAAGTGTGATCGTCATCACCAGCCATTTGAAGCGACGAAAGTTGCCCGAGGCGCGCTTCGGAAAGATCTTTTGACGCGCGGCATAAAGCGGCTTGCGGGTTTTGGCGGAATTGACAGTTTCTGTTTCGAGCCGTGTCAACTGCGTCTTATCACGCATGTGCAACTCCACTTTCCCAGCCAATGTCAGGGGCACCTGTCGTAAAGCCTCGCGGTAGGATAGCCTTGCCGGGTTGTGCAGATCGCATTAGGGATGGTGTCGAGGCCCGGCTCACGCCGGGCCTCGTCCGCTTGGCAGGGGGGACCGAAGAATAGGACTTCCATTCCTATTCTCCGCCGCCAAGCGAATGGACATAAACTGCAAGTTCCTTGACCTTGATCTCGCCGAGACGGCCAACCCAGGCCGGCATGACGCCCTGTTTTGGCGCACGGACCTGTGCGGCGATGGCTGTCTCACCGGATCCATAGAGCCAGATCGCATCGGTCAGGTCGGGGGCGCCGAATTCCCTGTTGCCTTTTGCATTGTCGCCGTGACAGGCGACGCAGTTCTCGGCAAAGACCTTGGCGCCGGGTTGGATCAGACTTGCATCGCGGACCTTGCCGGAAAGGCTGGCCACGTAGGCGCTGACTTGTGCGATCTGGTCGGCGGTAATGATGTCGCCGAAGGCCGGCATTTCCGACAGGCGCGTGTCCGGATCGGATGCGAAGCGGATGCCGTGCGTAATCGTCTGCTGGATCTGCTCGGCCTTGCCGCCCCATAGCCAGTCGTCGTCGTTGAGATTGGGAAAGCCCTTGGAACCTTGGGCGCCGGAGCCGTGACATTGTACGCAATTGACCTTGAAAGCGGCGCCACCGGCGGCGATTGCGAATTCGCGCAGGCCGTCGTCCGCGGAGATCTCCGAGACGCTCTTGGACTCCACCGCCGAGATATATTTGCCCTTGGCGGCCTCAGCCGCAGTCAGCTCGTTCCTGACCTCGTTGCGGCTGGAATAGCCGAGCACACCCTTCGTCGCCGAGTGCAACAGAGGCCATGCTGGATAGGCGATGGTGTAGCCTATCGCCCAGACAATGGTGACGTAAAAGGTGATAACCCACCATCTGGGAAGCGGGTTGTTCAGCTCCCGGATGCCATCCCATTCGTGGCCGGTGGTCGAGACGCCAGAGATTTCATCGATATGCTCGTCGCTCATGATCACTCGTCCTCGAGCGGAATGCGGGCCGCTTCGTCGGCCAGCCTTCGGCTGCCGGGGCGTAGGGCAAAGGCGATGCACCCCACGAAGAACAGCGCCATCGCAACCAGGCCCCAGCTGTCGGCAAACGCCCGCATCAAATTGTAGGTCATCAGCGTTCTCCTCAGCGGTAGCCGGCGGCTTCGTCGTAATTTTTGAAGTCGACCAGTGTGCCAAGCATCTGCAGGTAGGCGAGCAGGGCATCCATTTCGGTGACCTGTTGCGGGTTGCCGTCGAAGTCGCCGATCTTGGCTTTTGGGTAACGCGCCTCAAGGCCTGATGTGTCGGCATTGGGATCGGCCTGCGCCGCCAGATCCGCATTGGCGTGGACGATCATGTCATCGGTGTAAGGGACGGCTACAAGCCTGTTGGCGACCAGATGCGTTGAGAAATCCTTCACGTCGATCGGCGTGTCTTTCAGGAACCCATAGCTCGGCATGATCGATTCCGGCACCACCGAGCGCGGGTCGGTAAGATGCGCGACATGCCATGCATTCGAGTAGCGGTCGCCAACTCTGGCGAGATCCGGCCCGGTGCGCTTCGATCCCCACTGGAAGGGGTGATCGTACATGGACTCGGCAGCTAGGCTGTAGTGGCCATAGCGCTCAACTTCGTCGCGGAACGGCCTGATCATCTGGCTATGACAGAGGTAGCAGCCCTCGCGCATATAGATGTTGCGCCCGACAAGTTCGAGCGGCGAATAGGGGCGCATGCCTTCCACCTTCTCGATCGTATTGTCGAGATAGAAGAGAGGCGCGATCTCGACGATGCCGCCGACCGTCACCACGAGCAGCGAGCCAACGAGAAGAAGCGTGGCGTTCTTCTCGATGATTGCGTGTTTGTCCATCAAGCCCATTACCTGGCTCCTGATCGCGCAGGTCGGATGGCGACGGGGCTCGGCATCGGCTCCTCCTCGCGCTGGTGGCCGAGGATGGTCCTGGTGATGTTCCAGGCCATGATCAGCGCGCCGGAGAGGTACATGGCCCCACCGATGGCGCGCATGACATAGTAGGGGTGCATGGCGGCGACGGTCTCGGCGAAGGAGTAGACCAGGAAGCCCTGCTCGTCGTATTCGCGCCACATCAGGCCCTGCATGACGCCGGATACCCACATCACCGCGGCGTAGACAACGATACCAAGTGTCGCCAGCCAGAAATGCCAGGTGACCAGCCGCAACGAGTAGAGCCGTTGCCGGTTCCAGAGCTTCGGCACCATGTAGTAGATTGCGCCGAACGAGATCATGCCAACCCAGCCGAGCGCGCCCGAATGGACGTGGCCGATCGTCCAGTCGGTATAATGCGACAGCGAATTGACCGCCCGGATCGCCATGATGGGGCCTTCGAAGGTCGACATGCCATAGAAGGCGACGGCCATCACCATCATGCGTATGATCGGATCGGTGCGCAGCTTGTCCCAGGCGCCGGACAGCGTCATCAGGCCGTTGATCATGCCGCCCCAGGACGGCATCCACAGCATGATCGAGAACACCATGCCGAGCGTCTGCGCCCAATCGGGCAAGGCGGTGTAGTGCAGGTGATGCGGCCCGGCCCAGATGTAGAGAAAGATGATCGCCCAGAAATGGACGATCGACAGCCGGTACGAATAGACTGGCCGGTTCGCCTGCTTGGGCACGAAATAATACATCATGCCGAGGAAGCCGGCGGTGAGAAAGAAGCCGACCGCGTTGTGGCCGTACCACCATTGCGTCAAGGCGTCCTGGACCCCTGAAAAGGCGGAGTAGCTCTTGGAGCCCAGGAACGAGACTGGTATGGACAGGTTGTTGACCACATGCAGCATCGCGATGGTGACGATGAACGACAGGTAGAACCAGTTGGCCACGTAGATATGCGGTTCCTTGCGCTTCAGGATCGTGCCAAGGAACAGAATGAGGTAGGCGACCCAGACGATGGTCAGCCAGACATCCACATACCATTCGGGTTCGGCGTACTCGCGGCCCTCGGTGATGCCGAGCAGGTAGCCGGTCGCGGCCATGACGATGAACAGCTGGTAGCCCCAGAAGACGAACCAGGCCAGATCACGGCCGAAGAGGCGGGCGCGGCAGGTGCGCTGCACGACATACAGAGACGTGCAAAGCAGCGCGTTGCCGCCGAAGGCGAAGACGACACCGGATGTGTGCAACGGCCGCAAACGACCGAAATTGAACCAGGGCTGGATGTTGAGATCGGGGTAGGCGAGCTGCAGCGCGATCACCACGCCGACCAGCATGCCGACGACACCCCAGAACACGGTGGCGATCGCGCCGTAGCGGATCGGACCATCCATGTAAGCGGATGGGTCAATCGGAGCTGCTGGCTTGAACTCCGTGTTGCGCAACAGGATCGCAGTGAAACCAGCCACTGCGAAGAACAACACCCACATGTGTCGGCGGAAAGGTTCATCCACGCCGAAGCCGGCGGCCACCAGGGCCGCAAAAGCGAACACGCTTAGAAGGACGATCTCTGTGCCGAATTTCATTGCAGATCCCGATCTCGAATCTGGTGGATGCCAAATCCGCAGCGCACTAATCGCGCAGCCGCCGCCCCCTCGCCCTGATCTATGTCAGGCCGCAAGATTTTGTGTCGGCGGCGCAATCAGCAGGTGGCGAATGAACGAGGAACGCAGCGCGGGCTCACCCCCCTCATGGAAGGCGTTCCCTGGGTTGGGCGGGCGCAGACGCGATCGCTGAGGCGAAAGCTGAGGCCCTGCGCGCGTTGGATGCTATTGCCGATGCCCTGCCAAACGTTGTTCGGATCCCATTGGAAACGAACGCGATCGTTCCGCCGAGCCGTGGCAGATTAAGGACCATGCTTCGCCGGTATGTGCCGAAACACACCTGGCGATTGGTCACGTTCCTATCAAAGCCCGAAAGCTGTTTGTCTCGACCGTGACGCCGCTTCGTCGAAGGCGCGGCAACATCGCATTAAAAGGCAAACACGGCCCGCCCCGGAGTCATGCGACATGGCCTCGCCGCTTAGGGCCGCTCGCGTCCGCCGCCACAGCGCTTCTCCAGACGGCTTATGCTGTCCACCGTCACATGGCGTGCGTTCTCAATCCGAATCACCCCGTCAGCCCGCAATCGCGTCAGTTGGCGGCTCACGGTCTCGTTGGTGATTCCAAGGAAATCAGACATTTCGACACGCGTCAGCGGCAGATCGAAGGACGCCGACCCGGAAGCCGCATCGAGACTGGAATCGATATTCCGGGCCATCATGAGGAGAAAAGTCGCTACCTTTTCCGGAGCTGTCTTGCGCCCCAGCGTCACCATCCACTCGCGCGCCTCATCGAGTTCATTCAGCGTCTGTTTGAGCAGGCGATGCTCGAATTCCCGTGACGCCTTCATCATCCGTTCGACGGCCGCTCGCGGAAACGAACACAGCGTGACTGCTGTTGCCGCTTCCGCATTGATCGAGCTTTCCACCTTGAAAGGACGTCCCAGAAAATCCGGTGCAAACTGGAGACCGACGATCTGCTGGCGCCCATCCGACAGGCTCTTTGATAGCTTTACAACGCCTGAAAGCACGTTGGAGTAGCTGTCGACGTTCTGTGCCTCGCCGGTCAACTCCATTCCTGACTCGATCCGGCGACGCGAGCAAGTCTTGGCGAGCCCAACCAAATTGTCTGGATCGAGCGCACCGCAGACACCGCGACGCCGTGCCTCGCAAGGGAAGCAAAGAACAGGAATGCCGGAACTATGAATGTCTTGCCGAAAGGTCATGCGTTCGCCTTACCCGATCCTAACTGCCGGCAGGATACCCATCCAGGGTAGAGAAATCCTGCGGCGGTTTGTCCATGAGCGCGGCTGATCGAGATCAGGGTCTGCTTCAGCGATGCGTGCAGTGTTCCGGCGGGCAACACGGTGAACGCGAGATGCAATCGGAAATAGCTGTCAAACTCAGCGAGAACGTCCCACGCTACACCAGCTATCCGACGGCGCCGCATTTCCATTCGGGGATCGATGCTGCCATTTACCGTGGCTGGTTGGAGACGCTGGAAAGCGGCGACGAAATCTCGCTGTACCTGCACATTCCTTACTGCGACAAGCTCTGCTGGTTCTGCGCCTGCCACACCAAGCAGACGCACCAATATGAGCCGGTGGCCGCTTATCTGCGCTCGCTGAATGCCGAAATCGTCACGATTGCCGGTCTGCTGAGCGGCAAGGCACATGTCCGTGCAATCCACTTCGGTGGCGGTTCGCCAACTATTCTGAGGCCCGATGATATGGTTGCTCTTGGAGCGGCCTTGCGGGACAGCTTCGACTTTCTCCCGGATGCTACGGTCAGCATCGAAATCGAAACCAACGACATGGACAAGGCGCGCCTTGATGCACTTGCTCAAATCGGCGTAACCCGGGCGAGCCTCGGCGTGCAGGATTTCGATCCGCAAGTGCAAAAAGCAATTAATCGTGAGCAGAGTTTTTTGCAGACCAAGGCAGTCGTCGACGGGGTTCGTTCGCGGGGCGTCGAATCGGTCAATCTGGACCTGCTCTACGGGCTCCCGAATCAGACACGCGAGACGATCTGTTCCACGGTGGCGCAGGCACTGACCTTGGAGCCAGACCGGATGGCCCTGTTCGGCTACGCACATGTGCCCTGGTTCAAGAAGCATCAGACGATGATCGACGAGGCATGGCTGCCGAGTCCCACTGAGCGTTTCGCCCAATCTCAACTCGCGGCGCGGGCAATTGTCGCCAAGGGATATGAGGCAATAGGACTCGATCATTTCGCGAAGCCCGACGATGCGCTGGCCATAGCGGCCCGCGCAGGGGTTTTGCATCGCAATTTTCAGGGCTACACTGAGGATCGCTGCCCGACACTGATCGGACTTGGCCCTTCGTCCATCGGTCGTTTTCGCCAAGGCTACGTGCAAAACATGGCTTCGACTGCCGGGTACGGGCGCATGGTTGCGGATGGCGGGTTGGCTGCCGTCCGCGGCGTTGCCCTTTCCGACGACGATCGCGTCCGTGGCTGGATCATCGAGCGGCTGATGTGTGATTTTGCCTTCTCGGCAGTCGATCTGGTGGAGCGGTTCGGCAAAGCCGGCGAGCAGCTCCTTCATCGCTCGAGGTCCATCGCACTCCACGATCCTGCCCGAGCGCTTGAATTCGATGGTGACAGTTTCCTCGTACGGACTGAAAGTCGCCCCTTCATTCGAACCATCGCGGCCAAGTTCGATACATATTTCAAAGGGGGAACGGCGAGGCACTCGGTGGCGGTCTGAGCAAAGCACAGTGCGCTCGCCGTTTGGTCGATCGGCGAACCAGCTGCGTTCGTTTTGACCGCTCATAGGCGACTACCGCATCAAATCGAAAATGCAAACTTAGGCTGTTGCGCGGTATCTCCTTCCACATCCTCTCTTGCGCATACCTACATTCCAAGGGGTTTGATCCTATGCTTCGCGAGGAGCAGGTAGGTCGCGACAGCTAGGCAATGTTCCAGCTGCCCTAGCGGAGGAGTCACGATTTTCCGGCAAGCTCCGTCGGCAGACGTTCTTTTCTGGCCCTGGCAAAGGCTCGGTCGCCTTCCAGAAACGCCGCCAGCATGAAAGGGATGAGTTCTGCCACGGTTTCAGACTGACCATAGGTCTGACGGTAAAGTGCAGCATACTCCTTGAGTGTTTGGCTCAGCTCCGCGCTGACGGTAATGGTGATCTTCGAAGCTGTTCGGTCCGGAAGTTTTCCAAGTTTCAGGTCAGCCATGATAACTCCTGCTCAACTGGCGTATGGCCGCAGCACGATGTCCTTGTGCACGATGACGCGCAGTGGCCAACCTGGGCGGACGACGATGGTGGGCTGGATATTGAGGTTTTTTTCGGTGATGCGCTGGCCGGCTCGACTGGCGTTCTGCTGGGCTGATTCCCGGATCGCCTTGACCAGATCGCTCTCGTTTTCGCCGAGGCTGAATTCTGTGCCGACACCGAGCAATGTGGCAAGCGCCACTCCCTTGATCATCTGCCAAGTGTGGAAATCGACTTTGTCTTCCAGCCCTGCGTAGCCGGCGGTGTCGCTCGCGGGCAGATTGTCGATTTCGGCCGACGAGCCGTCGGGCAGCAGAATGCGCTGCCAGACCAGCAGCGCTCGCTTTTGCCCGAACGCGACGACGCTGTCGTAGACGCCGATAAGACGTGAGCCCTGCGGAATCAGCAATATGTTGCCCGTGACCGTGTCGTGCACATTTTCGGTGACTTGCGCGACGACAAGGCCCGGCAAATCGGAATTGATGCCGGTGATCAGGCTGGCGGCAATCACGCTGCCAGCCATCAGTTGATATGGCGAGATCGGCGTCTGAAGCGCATGCGGATTGTAGATCCCGCCAGTGCTCCGCTGGCTGAGAAAATCAAGCTTTCGCTGCTGATTGTTCTGGTCGCCTTCCGCCGCCGCCACCGAGGCTGACGCGCGTCCTGCTTCGGATTGGGGAAGCGCCTCAAATGGATGCTGAGCAGTTTGCACGCTCTCTCCGACATCTGTCTGTTGAGCTCGATTTTCGACGCGGAAAAGCACCCGCGATTCACGCGCTTCGATCGCCTGCTGCGCTAGACGCTGCTCCTCGGCCGAGATGTCTTGGCCCGGCACGATGCCGAGCTGGCGCTGCCGCTCGAGGATGGGGCGGCCGAGGTCGCCCGGCAAAGGTAGCCCAAGGACGGGAGGCTTTGGCTTCATGCCGGAATAGTCATGGGGAAGCGTATCGAGTCCCTCGGCGGTTGGTTTGCGCTCAGTGTTGTAGAGATCTTCCGCCTGATCCCTGATGCGAAGGGCCGGCCCCTGGAGGGCGATCATGGTAACGCCGAAGACAGCGCCGGATCCGAGCGCTGCGATAGCGATGATCACACCGCGCCTGAACCGCACCACGCGGCGGGGAGAGGCCCGAAGCTGCAGTTCCTCGGGATCCAGTTTCGGCGGGATGCCAGAGCGGGAATTTTCGATCATGAGCCCTCACCTCGCCGGCTGCCGCGAAAGAGCGAGATCCGCCGTTGCGGTTGCCTGCCGTCAATCCTGCTGATGCGGATCACCTGCTGCCGCTTGGTGCCGAGGCGAAGTTCGGCCGCGGCGAAGAGCCGATCGACGATGTAATAGTTGCCGCGCACGCGATAGTTGACGAGCTCGCTGCTCCCATCTGCGCCGACGATGAAGAGTGGTGGCGCCTCGCCCTGATCTATGCGACGAGGGAACTCAATATAGACCTTGCTGCCGTCGTCGAAGGCTCGCGTCGGTCTCCAGGGCGGTGTGTCGCCACTGATTGAGTAGCGAAAGCGAAGGTTTTCGAGCGCGATGTTCGACGCGACCGGTGTAACTGCCTCGGCTTGAGCATTGCGCTGGCGAAGCGCGATGATCTGGTCTTGGCTGTAGGTCCAGGAGATTGCCGCCATTGCGGTCTTCTCGGTGCTTTGAAGCTGCAAATGATAGGTCCGCCGGTCCGTCGTAATGACGACATTGGTGGCAAGACCCGGCGCGAAGGGTTTTACCAGAACATGGGTGCGCTGATTGTCACCGGTGCCGCTTGCGGTATCGCCAATGACCCAGCGCACGGTGTCGCCAGCCGACACGGCGGTTAGTTTCTCGCCCGGCTGCAGAGCGATGTCGGTCACGCGCTCCGGCGCGGCATAGAGTTGATAAAGCGCGCCATCGGTGAAGGGGTAGACTTGCACTGCATTAACATACCCGTACTTGGTGGGTTGCTGGGTCGCGGCTTTGTTGGCATCAGCGACGCGTTCTTCAGGAGGGCGCTTGTCCTCGGCCTTGCCGGGCTCGGGCTGCATTTGGCCAGGCAGCGGCAGTGGTTTTGGCACCTCGACAATTCTAATCGGCCTCTCCGGCGCTTTTTCGATCGCGGCCGGTTTGAAGTCGGCAGCGTCATAGGAAATCTCAGGCGGCGGCACCTTCTTCGATGCACAAGCGGAAACGACCGCTGCCGACACCGATAGGATCAGCACGGCACGAATCGGTGACATTTTACCTTTCATTGGTGGACTCCGTCGGAGAAAGGGGGGCTGGGACGGCGCTGTCGAGCTCGCGTGACCAGTCAATGGCATTGATGAAGACGCCGAGCGGATTCTTGCGCAGCTGATCCGTATTGCTTGGCGAGCGGATCACGATCGTGAGGATCGCAGTCCAGCGCATCGTGCTGGCAAGGCTTCCGCGCTCAAACACCTGCTCGGTCCATTTGACCTGGAATGAACTTTCGGAGGCTCTGACCACGCTGGTGACCTGTACCGAAACACTGCGCGTTCCGATCTGACCGAAGGGGTCGTTCGCCTTGGCGTATTCGTTGAGGAAGAGCGCTGCGCGATCGCTAGCAAAGTCGTACGCTGCCAACCAGTTCTGCCGAACCAAAACCGGATCGGTGGAAACGGAACGGACATTCTGGATGAAGCGGCCGAGATGCCAGGCGATCTGAGCATCCGAGGGCTCATAATTCCGGACCGCCGGCGCGACGGCGCGCGTCTCGCCGAAGCCATCGACCTCGACGACATAAGGCACGACACGGCTTTGCATCGACTGCCATACGAGTCCGCCGGAAAGCCCGGTCGCCAAGGCCAGGCAGCCAAGGGCCATGATCCGCCAGTTCCTGGCCTGCAGTCGAGATGAGCCGATGCGCTCGTCCCACAGTTGGGCGGCTTTTTGATACGGCGTGACCGGTTCGGGTGTTTTGCCGTAACGGTGCACGGGTCGCTTGAAGAGCATCTAGTCATCCTTGTCGTTGAGAGAGGGGTTGGCGCTGCCTCCCGGCCGGTCTCCGTCTCGGACAGCTTGCATGGCAGCGTGGCGATTTGCCCGGGCGGTCTGTTCAGAACGTAGGCGCCTTGCCCACGTCGGCGCCGAAACAGTGGCCGAACCGGCAGAGCGTTCGGTCATTGACGCTGTCGGCGCGCCGCCGGTCGCGGTCCACGCGGCATCGCGCCCGGCATCGGCGTTGCGCCCAACACTTGCAGTGGCGGATCGCGCTATGCGTATAGCGGCGCCGCCAGCTGCACTGGTTACACCATGCATTCCAGCAGCCACACCGGAGAGGCCAGCGTCGGGCGAGGTTGCGCGCCCGATCTGCCATGACGTGGAAGCAGCCGATCCCATTGTTGTGCCGGCTCGGATGGCGGCGAGACCGCCGCTGGTTGCCATACGCGCGCCAGCAAATGCTGTGCCTCCAGCAACGAGTGATACACCCGCTGCCGCCGCGGTCGTGCCGAGGGCGGCGCCCGCCCCAAGCTGCGGTGCGCCTGAGACAAGACCCGACGCGATCCCCGGCCCAAAAATGCCAAGGCCAAGCAGTGCCAGTGCGCCCAGTACCTGGGACATGGCACCGGCAAGATCCGGCTCCTTGCCTTGCAATGCGGAAGCGAACTCCCCGAAGAGCGTGGAGCCGATACCGACAATGACGGCGAGCACCATCACCTTGATGCCTGACGAGATAACATGGCCGAGCACGCGTTCGGCCAGGAACGCTGAACGGTTCCAAAGTGCGAATGGAACCAAAACAAAACCTGCCAGCGTGGTGAGCTTGAACTCTAGGATGGTGATGAAAAGCTGGATGGAAAGGATGAAGAAGGCGATGATAACCAGGAACCAGGCCATCAGCAGCACGAAGATGGTCAGTGCGTTGCCGAAGATTTCCGGGAAGCCCAGGAGCTGACTGGCTTGGTCAAGCATTGGCCAAGCACCTTCGAAACCGGTCGCGGCAATGCGGCCCGGGCGCAAGAGATTGTCTGCCGACAGATTGCCGGCCGACGCCTTAATCCCGAGACCGGCAAAAGAACGATAAACGATATCGGCGAGGTTCTTGAAATTGTTCAGAATGAAGGCGAAGACGCCAACATAGAGCACCTTGCGGACAAGCCGGCCGAGAACGCTGGTTTCGTCGCCGAGCGCCCACGCCAGGCCGGCAAGTGTGATGTCAATGCCGATCAGAATGGTAGTGAGGAAGGCGAGGTCGCCCGATAGCAGACCGAACCCGCTGTCGATGTAGCGGATGAAGGTCTCCATGAAGCGATCGATGACGCCAAGGTCGTTCATGCCGCTGCCTTTCTCGTCGTGATGAACTCGTGATTAATTGCCGGGATAAGCCGAGCCGGTACCCAAGAACCGCTTCGTCATCTCGCGGGCGGCTTCGTCTGACTGGGCCTTGCGGGCGGCATCCTCGGCCTCAGCTCGAAACTGCGTTGCGAGCAGCGTCTGGATCTGCATCTGCTGTTTTGTCGAAAGCGCCATCAGCTGGTTGGTGGCCTGGCTTGCCTGAAGCGCACCGGCCGCCCCTTGGCTGCGGTTGACGAGATCGGCGAGCAGATCGCCGTCGGCGCGGACGTTCTCGACGATTTGCGACTGGACACCCATGGTCTGGCGGAACGCCTGCATGGCGGTTTGCCAACGCTCCCGCGCAGCACTCGCCACATCGCTGACTTTGATCGTGGCGTCGTAGCTTTCCGGATATTGGCTGCGCCACTGGTCTTGAAGCTTGCCCAGATCAAAGCTGAGGCCACTCGCCTGGTCCATCAAGCCGTCGATGCGATGGAGCGAACCGGTGAGTTGGCCAACGGAAGAGAAATCCAGACGCTGAAGATTGCGCGCCATGTTCTGCAGCATGGTCGCCTGATTCTGCAGCGACTGGATTTGGTTGTTGATCTGCTCCAATGCGCGCGCGGCCGTCAGCACGTTCTGCGCATAATTGGACGGATCGAACACGATAAGGGCGTACGCGGGCTGCACATAGTCGGCCATAGGCTTGGCGATCAGGGAAACGGTGATCAGGCCGGAGAGAAGGCGTCGCCGCATCATGAGAATTGCTCCTTGTCTGGTTGAGGGAATTGCTTGAGAAGTTCGCCGGCCCAATCGAGGCCGCGCGCGATCAGGAACTGCGAGGCAAAGCTGCCTTGCCCGTCTTCGGACATGATCCTGTCGATCAGAGTCTGCGTGGCCGGATCGGAAGCACCGCAAAGCGCAAGAGCGATGGGGCCAAGCTCGAGCTCGAACAGACGGTTGCCGCGGCGCGATTGCAGATAATACTGACGCTTCGGCGTGGCGCGGGCGATCAATTCGATCTGCCGCTCGCTTAAACCGAAGCGCTCGTAGGCTGTGCGCGCCTGGGGTTCCACGGCACGATCATTGGGAAGGAAAATGCGCTGCGGGCAGCTTTCGATGATTGCCGGCGCTATGCCAGAGCCCGCGATATCAGCCAGCGACTGCGTAGCGAAGACAACCGACACGTTCTTCTTTCGCAGCACCTTCAGCCATTCGCGGATGCGGGCGGCGAACAGCGGATTGTCGAGATAGACCCACGCCTCGTCGAGCATGATCAGCGTGGGCCGTCCGTCGAACCGTTCCTCAAGTCGCTGGAACAGATAGGTAAGCACCGGCAGCAAAGCGCCTTGGCTGTGCATTAACTCCTCGGTCTCGAAACACTGCACATCCGACAAGGCCAGCCCATCATGATCGGCATCGAGCAGGCGGCCGAAGGGACCGTCGAGCGTGTAGGGCATCAATGCGGTCTTCAGCGCATTGGATTGAAGCAGGACCGAAAGACCGGTCAGTGTGCGTTCCTGCGCCGGCGCGGTGGCAAGGCTGGCCAGCGCTGACCAAATAGCCTCCTTCACCTCCGGCGTGACGGTGACGTTCTCGTGGGCAACAAGGCTGGCGATCCATTCGGCCGCCCAGCTTCGGCTAGCCTGGTCGTTGATGCTGCGCAGTGGCTGAAAGGCAAGGGAACCGTCCGCTCCTAGCGCGTGGTGTTCTCCACCCATGGCAAGTGTTGCAGCACGGGCCGAATTGCCTTTGTCGAAGACATAAACCTGGGCGCCGGCATAGCGCCTGAACTGCAGAGCAATCAGAGCAAGCAGAACCGACTTGCCGGCGCCGGTCGGACCAACAACCAGCATGTGGCCGACATCTTCGACGTGGGTGGAAAGCCGAAACGGTGTCGACCCACTGGTCTCGGCAACGAAAAGCGGTGGCGCTTCGGTTTGGGTGACTTTCGCGAGATGCTCGTTTGTCGCAGGACCGGCCCAAACCGACGACAGCGGCATGAGATGGGCAAGGTTCAATGTATGAACGAGCGGTTGGCGAACGTTAGCGTAGACATGGCCAGGCAATGAGCCGAGCCAAGCCTCGACCGCATTGACGCCTTCTCGGATCGTGGTGAAGCCGAGCCCATTGATGATGCGCTCGACCGCGCGAAGCTTCTCTGCAGCGGCTTGGCGATCCTCGCCCCACACCGTCACGGTGGTGGTGAGATAGCCGAAACTCACATGATCACCGCCCAATGCCTGAAGGGCTTCGTCGGCATCGAGCGCCTTGTTGTCGGCATCGTTATCGACAAGCGGGACCGGCTCGTTGGTAATGACCTCGCGTAGGATTGCCACGATCGATTTGCGCTTGGCAAACCACTGCCGGCGCAATCGCGTCAGCGTCTTCGTGGCTTCCGTTTTCTCGAGCGGAATGAAGCGCGTCATCCAGCGATAGGCGAAATCCTGATGATTGAGGGTATCGAGGATTCCGGGCCGGGTGAGGTTCGGAAAGCCGAGGATGGTCAGTGTGCGAAGATGCTGCTCACCCAGCATCGGCTCCAGGCCACCGGTAAGCGGCGCATCGACCAGGATTGCATCCAGATATATCGGCGTTTCCGGGGCCATGATAGGATGGCGACGAGGCGAAATCGTGCCGTGGAGGTAGGTCAACGTCTGAGCATCATCGAGGACGCGTACTTCGGACATGAAACCCGAGAAGAGATCGAGCACGCGGTTGGTCTCGTCACGGAACCTCGCCAGATCCTGGCGCCAGTCTCTTTCTCCTCGGGAATAATGAGAGTCGACGAGCGCGCTTTCTGCGCGCGCCTGGGCGTCCGGCGGTGGCATAAACACCAAGGTCAGATGATAGCGGCTCTCGTAGTGCGCTACCTTCCCCTCGAAAGCAGCGCGGCGTTCTTCGTCGACCAGCCACGACGCGGCGTCAGGAAAATGCGAGTTCGGATAGCCCAGCGCTTCTGTGCGCTCGGCCTCAAAGAACAATGCCCAGCCAGAGCCAAGGCGTCTGAGAGCATTGTTCGCCCGGGCGCAAATGCCGACGAGTTCAGCCTCCGTCGCACTTTCGAGATCCGGGCCGCGGAACCGCAACGTCCGCTGAAAGCTGCCGTCCTTGTTGAGCACGATGCCGGGCGCCACCAAGGCAGCCCAGGGTAGATGGTCGGCAAGCCGGTCGGCTTTGCTTCGATATTCCGAAAGGTTCAGCATGCAAGCCACCCCTTCAGACGTAGGTGGCGCACAAGCACGCTGGCGAAGTCCGGATCGCGTCTTGCGGCAAACACCGCTAACGAGTGGCCTGCGATCCAAAGCACCAGACCAGCAATCCATTGCTGCAAGCCGAAGCCAATGGCCGCGGCCACTGTACCGTTGAGGATCGCCACCGCGCGCGGAGCCCCGCCGAGCAGGATCGGCTCGGTCAGCGCCCGGTGGACCGGTACTGCGAAGCCCTCGATATGCTGCTCCCCGGCGGCCATCAGACGAGCGCCCCACCACCGAAGGAGAAGAAGGAGAGGAAGAAGCTCGATGCCGCGAAGGCGATTGACAGACCGAAGACGATCTGAATCAGGCGCCGAAAACCACCGGCGGTGTCGCCGAAGGCAAGCGTCAGGCCGGTGGTGATAATGATGATCACCGCAACGATCTTGGCGACCGGTCCCTGCACGGACTCCAGGATCTGCTGCAGCGGCTGCTCCCACGGCATGCCGGAGCCGGCGGCATAAACCGGGGCCGTGTTAAGAAACGCGAGCGCTGTGGACGAAAGAAAGCGAAGCTTCTTGCGCATGAGGAAGGCCTTTCAAAGCTGCTGGAGTTGCGAAAGCGTGAGCGGGGCAACGGCGTAATCGCCGCTGCCGTCGAGACCGGTGACCTCGGCGATTGCGTCGATGTGGCGCGACGAGCCGCGTCCCGCTATGAAGACGATCAGATCTATCGCCTCAGCGATGAGCCGGCGGGGAACGGTGACCACCGCTTCCTGGGCGAGTTGCTCAATGCGATAGAGAGCCGAGCGCGCGGAATTGGCGTGTACGGTAGCGATGCCGCCTGGGTGCCCGGTGTTCCATGCCTTCAGCATGTCGAGCGCTTCCGCGCCCCTCACCTCGCCCACGATGATGCGGTCCGGCCTGAGCCTCAGCGTCGAGCGCACGAGATCGGCAAGGGTGACCGAGCCCCGCCTTGTTCTCAGGGCAACGCAGTCCCTGGCCGCGCACTGCAGTTCGCGTGTGTCCTCGATCAGGATCACCCGATCGTCGCATTCGGCGACTTCAGCCAGCAGAGCGTTGGCGAGTGTTGTCTTCCCCGAGGAAGTGCCGCCGGCGATCAGCATGTTGCGCCGCTCGCGGACGGCCTTTTTCAGCGCATCGGCCTGCAGCGGCAGCATGATGCGTTCGGCAACATAGTCGGCCAGGGTGTAGACTTTCGCGGCGGGCTTGCGGATGGCAAAACATGGCGCCAACACCACAGGTGGCAGCAGGCCTTCGAAGCGTTCGCCAGACGGCAATTCGGCACTGACGATCGGGTTGTCGGCGTGCGCCTCGGCGCGCACGTGCGAAGCAACCAGGCGGATGATACGTTCTGCCTCGGACGGGTGCATGTGAACGTCGGTATCGACCCGACCTTCGCCTAACCGGTCGAGTCGCAGCGCGCCGTCGGGATTGACCATCACCTCGATGACGGACGGATCGGCCAGGGCTTCGGTGATTGCCGGACCCATGGCGGTGCGCAGCATGACACGCCGCCGGTGGTCGGCCTCGGGATGAGAGCTCATCCTTCCCCTCCCCCACCATTGTCTTTGCTAAGCGACTTTTTGCCGGAAGCGATCTGGCGGCCGACCTTCTCAACGAATTTCTCGAAACGCTCTTGGGCAATAGCCTGCGTTGCCCGATCCGGGACCGGCGTGTGGGCGTGAAGGGTGATCGAAAAGCGGATGAAGAGCGCCAGGCTCTCCAGGATCACCTCGGAATCGCGCCTGACGTGGGCAAGATCGCGGGAGAGCCGGTCAAGCCTTACGCCGTAGCGCCGATCGAACTCGCTCTCGCCACGCCGCTCGATGAACGCCTCGATCGCCTTCGCCACGATCGCTGATTTGGTCGTTGACGGATCGCGACTGAGGTTGTCCAGTTTCTCGCTGAGCTCCGGCTCAAGCAGAAACTGATGGCGAATGCGGTGCGGCTTCATGCGGCTCGTTCCGACGGCCCGGCGTTGCGCCGGCGACGGGAGAAGCATCGGCCAGACGCTCAAAATTGCTTATGGCCGTTATCTACGCTGAGGTGCGCTCTGCAACTCAGCGGACTTCAGAAGCCGGGAATGACATCGTCGCCCCTGCCCTCGTTGATACCGTAGGCGCGGGCCGCAGTGGAAATCCGATCCATGACACGCTTGTCCGCGAGCGCTTCGCTGTCATCGTCTGCGGGCTTGTACAGATCGGCCTGATCGGGCTCTTGAGAGACAACAACGTCTTCTTCGGGCAGGCTTGGATGGCGTTGCTGCTGAACGCCTCCCTCGTCTTCAACTGGCGCGTCGGCGCTTTCCTCGTCCGCAGCAAGTCGGCTATCGACGCTGCACACTTGTCCAGTCCAGCCGTCCGGGCGTGATGCAGGGCAGTCCGCATAGGGTCCGTCGTGCAGCACCGGCGCAGGCAGCACCCGATCTGTGAAATTCTGATCCTGATAATAGCGCAGCTTCTTGGCGCGGATCGGCGGCAACCCAGAAACCAGGACCAATTCGTCTGACGGCGGCAATTGCATCACCTCGCCTGGCGTCAGGAGCGGGCGCGCGGTTTCCTGGCGGCTCACCATGACATGTGAAAGCCAGGGCGCAAGCCGATGGCCCGCATAGTTGCGCATCGACCTAAGTTCGGTTGCGGTGCCGAGGGCATCCGAGATGCGCTTGGCCGTGCGTTCGTCATTGGAGGAAAAGGCAATTCGCACGTGGCAATTGTCGAGAATAGCATTGTTCTCGCCATAGGCCTTTGAAACCTGGTTCAAAGATTGTGCGATCAGATAGGAGCGAATGCCATAACCTGCCATGAAGGCGAGCGCCGTTTCGAAGAAGTCGAGGCGACCGAGCGCCGGAAACTCGTCCAGCATCATGAGCAGCTGATGCTTACGGCTCTTCTTCGGGTCCCCCTCCAGACGCTCCGTCAACCGCCTGCCGATCTGGTTCAAGATCAGTCGCACCAAAGGCTTGGTGCGCGAGATATCCGAAGGCGGCACGACCAGATAGAGCGACAGCGGTCGCTCTCCATCCACTAGGTCAGCGATGCGCCAGTCGCAGGACGAAGTGGCCGCCGCGACCGTTGGATCACGATAAAGCCCAAGAAAGGACATGGCGGTCGAGAGGACGCCTGAGCGCTCGTTTTCCGACTTGTTCAGGAGTTCGCGAGCCGCCGAGGCCACTACGGGATGGACCTGAGGGTTATGCCCCGTCCCGAGATGGTTTGTCGTCATCATCCGCCGTAGCGTTGCGGCAAACGAGCGTTGCGGGTCCGACAGGAAGGTGGCGACGCGGGCTAGCGTCTTGTCCTCTTCAGCGTAGAGCACGTGCAAAATGGCGCCAACTAGGAGTGAATGGCTGGTCTTCTCCCAGTGATTCCGTCGCTCCAGCGCGCCCTCGGGATCGACGAGGATGTCGGCGATGTTTTGAACGTCCCGGATCTCATCTGGGCCTTTGCGCACCTCCAGCAGCGGGTTGTAGCGTGCCGATCTCGGGTCGGTCGGATTGAACAGAAGGCAGTACGAGAATTTCGACCGCCAGCCGGAGGTCAACTGCCAATTTTCGCCTTTTATATCATGAATGATGGCAGACCCGGTCCAGGAAAGTAGCGTTGGAACAACCAGCCCCACGCCCTTGCCCGAACGCGTCGGCGCAAATGCCATGACGTGCTCCGGGCCGTCATGGCGCAGATAGCGATCGTTCAGCCTACCGAGGAAAACGCCCGCCGGCCGTAACAACCCTGCCGTCTCGACCTCATGAGTCGTGGCCCACCGTGAAGACCCATAGGTCGTAACCGACCCGCGCTGTCGCGCGCGCAAAAGCGAGCCTGCGATTGCGGCGGCACAGCCCAGGAATCCGCTGGCGCCTGCAAGCGTACCGGCTTTGTCGAAGACCTCCGGCGCATAAGCATCGAAGTGGAACCACCATTCAAACAGCTTCCACGGCTTGTAGATTGGCCAGCCGGCGAAGAGAAACCATGGTGCGCCGAGAGGCGTCTGGTAGGTCAGCATTTGAGCGCACCATTGGGTTGCCGTCCATACGCCGATAATGACAATTGCGCACACAACGGCGATCTGCCCGATCAGTAGCTTCGTAGGTGTCATCGGCTTGGCCCGCTGAACAACGCGACCTAGCATCGCGCGGTGCAGCCGGGACAGGAATGTTCCTCACATACGATTTGGGAGCAATGAACGACTTCCTACTATGCAGGTCGGTCAGCACGCGTGTTGCGCCTTCACGCGACACCATCCTCTCCATTCACCCTGAGGCCCGGCGCCGCCGACAGTTGCGTGACCGCTCCTCCGCAAAGTTATCTTCTGCGTTCAGGGAGCCAGGGCGCCTGGGCTGGCTGATGAACACCGTCCGCTCGCGCATGTGGGGTCGAATTGATTTGTGCCCAAGTGGAGGCAGGCTCATCATTCAACAGTTGCCGCAGTTCCCCTGGCTCGAACGCCATCATTGGTGGGGAGGCAGGCTCGTCTTCCAACAGTTGCCGCAGTTCCCCTGGCTCGAACGCCATCATCGGTGGGGAAGCGGGTTCATCCTCCAACAGCTGCCGCAGTTCCCCTGGCTCGAACGCCATCATTGGTGGGGAGGCAGGCTCGTCCTCCAACAGTTGCCGCAGTTCCCCTGACTCGAACGCCATCATTGGTGGGGAGGCAGGCTCGTCTTCCAACAGTTGCCGCAGTTCCCCTGACTCGAACGCCATCATTGGTGGGGAGTCAGGCTCGTCTTCCAACAGTTGCCGCAGTTCCCCTGGCTCGAATGCCATCATCGGTGGGGAGGCGGGTTCATCCTCCAGCAGCTGCCGCGGCTCTTCCTCGTGCGGCAAGCGCCTCCTTAGCCGGTCTTGCAGCGCCTGCCGATCGGCAACGAGGTTGTCGAGGGGCAGCGGCTCGTGGTCTGGCCGCTGCCCTTTCACCAATCGTTCAACCAGCGCCCACGTGCCCTCCAGGACAAATACGCCGCAATCATAATGGTTCGTCTGTCTGGCCATGGGGGCTGGCGCCAAGGTAGCATTCAGCAGTCCTGCGAGCTGTTTTGCAGGCACGTCGTTATATCCCTCTCGCTGGAGGGAGTCGTAGTGATAGGCGAACCGCCTTTCGGGGTCGCGGCGATCAACGAGCAGCAGCGACCAATGGGTGCCGGGGCTAGTAGCCGTGCCATTATTCACTGGCAAGAACAGGAAGTCGGCTGTGGCGTTGTTTTGATTATAGATGGACTGCAATATGCCTCGAGCGTCTTGCGGCGACGTGTGTCGCAGTAGATGGGATACGGAAGGATCCACCAGCCGAGTCCGGGCAGCGAGCGCCGGATTGATCCCCTGCAGTTGCCGCTCCAGCAAATTGTAATCTCTCTGGACATGGGCGTCGCTCAGCCATTCGGCGGCGCCGAGCACCCGCCCCGTTGCAACGTTGGACGGGGCTGTCGGATCGAGCGCCCCGATCTGAGCCCCAGAGGAACTGGTCGTCAGTGTGGTCACATCAACCAGTGGAAGGCCGCGGTAGGTGCCTGGCAGCTTAGCGGTTGCTGGCGAGGCGGGTTGGGGAGCTCTTGCCGGTGCCGCTGGCCCAGCTTCAGCAGCGGCCCCAACGCGCCTGGTGACTGCGTCTGCCGGATGAGCAGCAAGGACAGTTTCGCGCCCGAGCACAATGCGCGGCAGGATATCCCGGAGGTGAGCCAATGCAGAACCGATACTTAGTCTATTACCATAGGAGACAGCCTTGAAGCTCTCAACATCTTTATCCAGCGATTTGTCGTGAATCCGAGCGGCAATCCCAGGCTTGTTATTTTGACGCAGATACTGGCTAAAATGTCTAAGAAAATTTGTATAGCCGCCCACGGTATCTGGATTCCGTCCGGTCGCAGGCGCTGCCAGGTACTCCTTGGTCGAAGCGGCTCTGTAATCTCTAATGAGCTCGGCATCGTCAGGATAGGGGATCACGAGAGGGCGACCCATAATCGGGGCTCCGCTTGTCGACTTCTTGAGGTAACGCAGTGCGCCAGCCACGGTGGAGGAACCACCCGTACTCTCGTACTCCTTGAGATCCTGATCCAGCGACGAATGGTAAAGCCGAGCAGCAAACCCTGGCTTGTTGTTTTGAAGGAGCCACCGACTAAAGCCGAAAAGAGAATTTACATTGAAAGTGACCGTGTTCGCGCTGGCCTTACCCGCGTGGAATGCTGCCCTCAGCCCTTCGATAGCGGTCGCATCGTTGGAATAGACAGGACGCTTGTCGGAACCGTTGGGGACTACAATTGGACGATCCGGCTGCACTGTCGAGGACATCGAACCACCACCTCCGGGATGCGGTGCTGGGGTGGATTCGTGTTCATCCCTCTGCCTGACGAGCTGCGCCTCAGATTCCGGTGTAGCCACCTTATGAGGATCCTGCATCGGTTCGATCCCCTCCATCTCCTGCTGCAACCAAGCCAAAGCTTGGCGAGCGGCGGCTTCATCAACCGCGGAGGATGTCTCCACACCTCTGGCGGACGCCGGCAGAGCCTGCTCCGCCCGCCGTCGAAAGAGCTCTGGCGAGGCGGATTTCTCCGCCCACAATCTGGGCTGCGTAGCGAGTCCCCGTCCAGATTTATGTGGCACCGCCTCGCTTGGCAGCGGGCTGCTCCTGTCCCGTGCAGCTACCAGCCCCTCCGGGGCGCCCTGGTCGCCGTGGCGCCAGTTCAAGTGAGGGACGGCCTCTCCAAAGTCGGGTGCTTGGTGTTGGTGCGCGGTTGGGGCGAGAGACAATGGTAGATCGGTGCCCTCCTTATAACCTACCGGCAGGAGCTCCTCTGGCCAATCGAATCCCTGCTGTGGTGCGGTATGCTGAGCAGCGTCGCCACGGGGACGAGCCTCCATGCTGACCGCGTTTTCCAGATGACTCCCGAGTATAACGCGCGGCGGGTGCTTGCGGATATAAACCAGTGCAGATTCGATCGGAGCTCCACGAGTAGAGGAGGCGGCCTTGTAGCTCTCAACATCTTTATCCAGCGATTCATCGTAAATCCGGCCCGCAATCCCGAGCTTGTCATTTTGACGTAGGTAATGACTGAAATGGTTAAGAGCAGTTGCGTAGCCGCTCGCGGATCTGAAATGTCTAGTGAGCGCGGCGTCGTCAGGATGGGGGTTCAGGACAGCGCGACCCACAATCGGGGCGGCTCCGCCTATCGGCTTCATCAGTTGACGCAGTGCGCCAGCCACTGTGGAGGAACCACCCCTACTCTCGTACTCCTCGAGATCCTGGCTCAGCGACGGATGGTAAAGCCGAGCAGCAAACCCTGGCTTTTTGTTTTGAAAGAGCCAACGACTAAAGCCGAAAAGAGAATTTGCGCTGCGAGTGACCGTGTCCGGCCTGGCTTTACCCGCAAGGAGTGCAGACTTCAGCCCTTCGATGGCGGTGGCATCGTTGGAATAAACAGGACGCTTGTCGGCACCGTCGGGGGCCACAATTGGACGATCCGGCTGCACTGTCGAGGGCATCGACCCATCGAGATGCGGCGCTGGGGTGTATTCGTGCTCATCCCCCTGCATCGCGAGCTGCGCCTCCCGTTCCGATGTACCCACCTGATGGGCAGGGAGTTGCATCATCGCGCGAGCGCCTGAGTCACCAACCTGACCTGGTTGCCGCTCAGTGACAGCATGCTGCAGATTGCTTTGGATCCTCTGCCTCTTCGTTGGTCTCAACTCACCTTTGCCATGCGAGCCATTGACGAGGACATCCTCGCCTGGTGCACTCATCAACTCATCCGCCGCCTGCAATTCGCCCAAGTGCTGCTCAAAACCGGCTTGGCCGGCTTGTCCGCTTGCTCGTGCGGTACGGCGTGCTGCACCTGCAGCCAAGCTGCTACGATGAATGTCCAGTTTGTACGGGTGCACGCTAGCCTCACTTCCACAGATCACATGAGCAACCTACTCAGGCAAGCTTTCGAAAGGCTGACGAGGTCCGCCGCCGCGGAAGGCGAAGGCTGGTTTTCTGCTCAGCGGTTGACGGCCTAGCGTGTTGCGGCCGCGCCGGGTATCACGCCAATCAATCTGAATAGTCGATGCGTCAAACGAACCAGGATAGGATTTTCGTAGCGGGGCTGCTCTACTCACTCTTGTCCTGAGGTAGAATTCAACCATATCGCCGAGCAACTGGATGCCGATTGGATACCCGATCCGGAAAGCTTCAGCTCATATGTGACGCGAGGATGAGAATCGTGGCAGCTCCAGACCGACGGGCTGCCACCCACAGCGGCGATGACCGACGAGGGTCTTCTATTGCCAAGGTAATCGTCCGTTCGGGGACCTATGTGTTCCTATGCTCGTCGAGCGGATCGGGTGGGCCGCACCGCCGTAGCGTTACGGCGAGCGGAAGCGGCGTTGGGTGCGGCTTTTCCCCTGAACGCTTCACACCAGGCTGATAGGGGATCTTGCAATCGCACACACGCGGTCTGCAGGCGTGCCTATCAAGCAGTTTGCTCAGACCAACGTCGCGGCGAGCCTATCCTCAATACGCAGCGCAAGTCCTAGACTCCACGATCGTCCTTCGGTGCAGATTTGCTCGCGCCTCGCCCTGATTACAGCCGATAAGGCGAGCTAACAATTGCAAGAGCCACAAGCTACTCCAGCTCGATCGGTTTGCTGTTCCAGTCGGGCGGGGTCTGACCGAGAATGTTGCGAACGAAGAAGTCTAGGAGTTTGCGCTCGGTGTAGGTGCCTAGAGTATGGTGATTGGCACCAGGAACGTAGACAATGTCAAAATCTTTTCCTGCCTTGATGAGTCGATCGGCAAGCTGGAACGAGCAAAACGGATCGACATTATCATCCATTTCGCCGACCGCGATCATCAGCTTGCCCTGCAGCCTGTGAGCATTGTCAACGGCGGAGGATTGCGAATATTCAATGCCGACCGGCCACCCCATCCACAGTTCATTCCACCAGGTCTTGTCTATCCTGTTGTCGAAGCAGCCGTTTTTGGCGACGGCGACCTTGTAGAAATCGGGGTGAAAGAGCAGCGCGCTGACTGCACTCTGGCCGCCGGCGGATGCGCCAAAAATGCCGACGTTGGATATGTCGTACCATGGATATTGCGCGGCCGCCGCCTTGTGCCACAGAATGCGATCGGGAAATCCTGCGTCCTTCAGATTCTTCCAAGCAACATCATGGAAGGCGCGGGAGCGGTTGTTGGTGCCCATGCCGTCGATCTGAGCAACGACGAAGCCCAGCTGCGTGAGCGGCTCTGTCCACCGCGAGAAGGATTTTGGGACGAAGGAGCCGTGGGGTCCAGCATAGATATTCTCCACAACCGGGTATTTCTTCGTCGGGTCGAAGTTGGCTGGCAGGTGGAGCACACCCCAGATGTCAGTTTTGCCGTCGCGCCCCTTGGAATGGAAACTGAGCGGCGGCTGCCAGCCTGCGGCGACGAGCTCGGAAATGTCGGCCGTCTCGATCTGCTGGAGCTTGGCATTGTCGCTGGCGCGGTAGAGTGCCATGCGCGGGGGCAGATCGATGCGTGACCAGAGATCGACATAATAGCGCCTGTCAGGCGAGAACTCGATATGGTGGTTGGCCGGTTCGGGCGTCAGTGCAGTCAGTCCCTTGCCGTCAAAGCCGATGCGGTAAGCATGGACCCAATAGGGGTCCTCCTGCGAGTTCATCCCGCTCGCCTCGAACCAGATCTGACGCTTCACCGGATCGACATGGTTGACCCTCCGGACGACCCACTCACCTCGGGTGATCTGGTTTTCGAGCGCGCCTGTCCGGCCGTTGAAAAGATACAAATGCTCATACCCGTCGCGCTCTGATGCCCAGATGATCTCCTTCCCGTCATCGACATCGTAACGGAAGATTTTTCCGGCATCCTCCTGGCCATGCCCCAGCGGCAAATAATCCACGAATGTCTCGCTGGTCTCATCGATCAGGGAGCGCCCGCGGCCCGAGGCGGCGTCTACCTCGACCAAGCGATAGAGCTGATGCCCGCGCTGGTTATATTCGAAAGTGAAGCCGCGGCTGTCCGCCCACCACCGGAGAGGGGAAAGTTCGAAGACGTTCGAGAAGAGGGCACCGTCAATCACGATCTGGCGCCGGCCGGCAATGTCGAACAGGACTGGTTGGGGCAGCGGAAGGACATCGCCCGGCCTGGGATAGAATATTGTTGAATATTCCCGCTCCAACTGGTCCGTCGATGAATTGAGGTAGCGGACCTCTCGCCTATAGCCGGGGCGAACAAGGTAAGCGGCGAGGTGGCGCGAGTCCGGCGACCAGCTCAGCGTCGAAAAGACGTAGCAATTGCCTTCGGCTCCGTCCCGGCTCAGAGGAACATCCTGCAATCCGTCCTCGCTGCGCAGGAAAACGTTGCAGTTCTTGATATAGGCGATCCATTTGCCGTCGGGCGACGCGTTGCTCTTGTCGGGGTTGTTCTCCGCTGGCGGCGTGTAGCGGTGGCTGAGCTCCCTACGGTCCCCTTTCCTTGCATCGAATGTGGTGCTGGTACAGTCATAGCTTGCAAGGTCGCAGCTCCACCGGGTGTCTTCAATCTGGAAGTCGAGCCTGCGACCATCCTCACTCAGTTCGAAACGGTCGAACGGAAGATTGCCGGCTTGATAGCTCTCATGGCTCACCTTGTTTAGCGCTGCCGCCAGACGCGCCTGATCGAAAGCGGGCCGCTTGAAACCCGTGGCAGCATCGACCTGCATGAACTGCTGCTCGCCGTGGCTAGTCCGGCGGTAGACGAAGGCTTCACCCCCGGTCAGCCAGAAAGGCATTTTGGGGACATTGACAGTGAGCCCGCCATATCGATCGTTGATCGTAAGTGCGCGCTTGAAATCGGCCGGCGCTAGCGTCGGGTGTAAACTTTTCGAACCCTTGGCCAGCGTCTGAGTTGCCGATCGCCATGCCGCGCGCGTCAAAGCGCCGATCCTGGACATACCTGTTCACTTCTTTCGGTTTTCGGAATGCTAATTTTGAAGTTGGGTTCTCGTCGCCGGTCTGCAGCAGCGCCGAGCGTCGCCTTGGAGGAGAGCCAGCACGCGGGTGCAGCCAGGCACGCGCAACAGGGGCGCTCCTTGGACATCCAGGCACTGGTTCGGGTGCCGATTGAAGAGTTGGCGTCCGTCGCCGAAACAACCAGGAAAGAGCGTCCATGCAGCCCTGACGCGACTATTTCCCCGCGAGTATGGCCGCTTGCTTTTCTGCATCATCTGAAAGGTCCTGCTCTAGTCGGGCCGGATGTCACCCCGGCAGATTGTGCTATTTCGACAATCTCCGAGCGATTGCCGCCGGCCCATGACGAGGTTTACCGATAGGGCGCAATATGCGTGCCAAAGGAAAAGCGGTTTAATACACGGCAATCCGCCTATGTCGCATCCCCAACATCGTCGCACACCGGACAATGCCGGACGATATTGTCCCGGGGCGTCAAATTGGTTTGATGGTGACCCAACAACTGGCGGATGACGATCTCGAAATGCGCGACAACGGCCTCGGTGGACACTGTCGCCGCGCCCAGCACGCTGGCCGCCTGCCCGGCGATGTCCGCGCCCAGGCGGATGGCCTTGGCCACGTCGACGCCATCGCGGATCCCGCCCGACGCGATCAGCTTCACCGTTGGCAGCGCCCGACGCACCGCCTGCACGCTGGTCAGGGTGGGAATCCCCCAATTGGCGAATGACATCGCCACTGCACGGTCGGCGGCATTGCGGGCGCGCTCGCCCTCCACTGCGGCCCAACTGGTGCCGCCGGCGCCGGCGACATCGATTACCGCCACGCCCGCCTCGACGAGCGCACAGGCCACCGAGGCGGACAGGCCGCCCCCACTTCCTTGGCCACGATCGGCACGCCCACGATGCGCGCGGCGCCAGCGATCAGCGCCAGGACGCCGCGCCAGTCGCGGTCGCCCTCCCGGCTGTACCGCTTCCTGCAGCGGATTGAGATGGACGATGAGCCCATCGGCCTCCAGCGCGTCCACCGCGCGACGCGCCAGGTCCAGGCCGTCGGCCTCCCGCAGTTGCGCGGCGCCGATATTGGCCAGCAAGGGAATGTCTGGCGCCAGGCGGCGCAGCGCGCGCGTTAGCCCCTGGGAGTTACGGGATTGCAGGCTCACACGCTGCGAACCGCACATGGCGATCCGCAAGGCTTGCGCTGCCTCGCTCAAATGCCGGTTGATGGCCTCGGCCCGTGGCATGCCGCCGGCCATAGAGCTGATCAGCAGCGGCGCGCGCATAGCCTTGCCCAGCAGCGAGGCGCGCAGGTCGATCTGCGTCAGGTCCAACTCGGGCAGTGCGCAGTGTTCGAAATGGATGTACTCCCAGCCAGCGGCCACCGTGGCCGGCGCCGTTCGCCGATCCAGCACCAGCGAAGCGCGCAGCTGAGCGCAGCCCTCGAATCCGGAGAGAACGCACGGTACGCCGTGCCCCAGCGCCTGCTCCACGGCGGCGAGCTGCTCCGGCGCGATCAGGCCAACGTCGTTGCAATCGTCTAGCCAGAACAGCAGCGCCAGTTCGCGATAGAACGCCACGATCAGCGTTTCGTTCTGCGGATCACGGCCGGTGCGGGCGCTGGTGTCGCGCAGGCTCGGGTGAATGCGTTGCAGGATTGGGGGACGCGTGACGCAGTCAAAGCTCCCCTTGCCAAGCACGGAGCAGGCGAGTGAGAGAGCAGATGAATAGGCGTGTCGCCAATATTTTCGCATTGCTATAATCGATTATAGTTGTGAGGAGCAATTTGAGACCATTTACTTGCGGCTCAAGTCACCCATAAAAGAAGGCAAGCACCGATTCGGTAGCTTATCCCCTGTCTTTCGCGTACTCGCGGCCGTGGCGCCGGGTGAACGATTGAAGACCGCCGGTCTCACTCGCAGGTGGGCGCCAGGGCGTGGGACGGTTGGCAAGCCACAGGAGTAGGACAATGTCGAAGGATTCGGGTAAGGGCGATAATCACGGCGGCGGGCCGGGCAAGATCGAGATCACGATGGTGGTGAACGGCCAGCCCACGCAGGTCGAAGCCAATCCCAACCAGCCGCTTCACGTCATTCGTACCAAAGCCCTTGAGAACACGCAGAATGTCGCCCAACCAGCCGAGAATTGGGAATTGAAGGATGAGGCCGGCAACTTGCTCGACGTCGACAAGAAGCTTGGCGATTTCGGTTTCCCGAATACTGTGACCCTGTTCCTCAGCCTGAAGGCGGGCGTCGCAGGTGCCTAAACCCCAAAGTGTGGATCCGGAGGTCTCCCGAGCGAAGTTTGATCGGGAGATCGGCCGGTTCCGGCCATATGCTGATGTCTATCGGGCTCAGGGCTGCTTCTTGATCGAGGCGACCTTTCCGCGCGCTTTCTTCATTTTCGCAAGCCTCAAGTTAAAACCACGGGTGATCAGCGCAGCGAGCGAGGTCGACTTCACCGACTACGACTTAAGACCACCGTCCGTGGTCTTCGTCGATCCGTTTACGCGTCATCCGATTGCCCGGAAAGATCTATACCTGAAAATGCTTAGACGTCCGCCGCTGCCCGGAACGCCGCCGGAGATGATAGGAGCTCTCATCCAGCAGAACGCCGTGCCGCTGACGGACTTCATCCAGGCCAACAGTCCCGAGGACGAACCATTCCTGTGCATGGCGGGCGTCCGGGAATACCACGACAATCCAGCCCATTCAGGTGATCCATGGCTACTTCATCGGGGTTCTGGCGAAGGCTGTTTGGCCTTCATCCTGGACAAGATCATCAAGTACGGAATCATTCCTATAGAGCAGTTGCAGATTCAACTCCCACCGGCAATCGTAGGAATGGTGGTATCCCCTCAGGCGATACAAGAATGACTGGTTTGAGAGATGTAACGATCGTGACTCTCCCGCGCGGCTGCATCTCGACCACGCATGGGCATCTGCGCTCAGTTGGTCGCGAAGGCAATGAGGGGATGGCGCTCTGGGTCGGCGTTCAGCAAGACCGGCACTTTGCCGTAACAGAGACGGTTATCCCGGCGCAGCGTCACATTCGGACAAACGATGGCGTTTGCGTGATCGTTGCGGCCGAAGAACTGCACCGGCTCAATGTCTGGCTCTACAAAAGCGGCCTGAAACTCTTGGCCCAGATTCACAGCCATCCGGGCCGCGCCTACCATTCGACGACGGACGACGCTTATGCGGTTGCTACCACGGTTGGGTGTCTGTCGCTGGTAGTGCCGAATTTCGCCCGCGAGCCTTTCGATTTTGCTCGGGTCGCCGCCTATCGGCTTGACGAAAAGGCCAAATGGAATGCGCTCCCTCCCGCGGCACTGTCGCGAATGATCATGATATCGAGTTGAACAATGGCATTCGCTAACTTCATCGATCGTGCCGCCACGGCGGCATCTCAGGTCCTGGCCGATTTTCATCTGGGAGACTTCAAAGCAGCTCTTGAAAAGCAGGTCGTGGCAGTCGCCTTCGACCATCAGGCCGCTTCCTGCGCCGAAGGCCAGGCGACATTAGATCTTGCGGTGAGATTGCTCGCTAGGCTCTACCCGGTTCTGGCGATACTCCCGCTGGACAGCGCGGCGAGCTCTCAAGCCCAAGCGCTGGAGCGCTTGGCAAAGTCGATCAATCCAAAAGTCGGCATCCGGCGTTCCGGCAAGTCTGCCACCGTCTGCGTCGTTGCAGGGGTAACGCGCCCATCACTCCGGTGCCCGATCTTTTTCGTGGGATCGGACGGTTGGGCGGCAAAGCTGTCGCGTACGGACCCGGTGGGCTCTGGCCCAAGTCTGCTGCCTTATGGAGCTGGCGCCGCCAGTTGCTTCGGCGCCGCCAACGTCTTTCGAACTATCTTCGCCGCCCAGTTGACCGGCGCCGAGTTGGACGAAACCATCGACCTCTCGCTATGCAGCTACGACAAGACCAAAGCCGGGGAGGCTGGCCCGATCGACTTTCCAGTCGACCTTGGCGAAACCCACCTCGTTGGGCTCGGTGCGATAGGCCATGGCTCGCTTTGGGCGCTAGCGAGACAACCCGATCTCAAGGGTCGTCTGCATGTAATCGATCACGAAGCGATCGAACTCTCAAACCTGCAGCGCTACGCATTGGCCGGCCAGGCGGAGATTGGTATGTCCAAGGCGGTTCTTGCAGCCACCGCCCTTAGATCGACTGGCCTTGAGGTCGAGGCGCACCCTCTGACGTGGGCAGAATATGTTGCGCGCCGGGGCAATTGGGTCTTCGACCAAGTGGGTGTGGCGCTTGACACCGCCGCCGACCGTCTGGCTGTCCAAGGTGCACTGCCGCGATGGATCGCAAACGCTTGGACGCAGGAGCACGATCTCGGTATCTCCCGGCATGGTTTCGATGACGGCCAGGCTTGCCTTTGTTGCATGTACCTGCCATCCGGAAAATCCAAGGACGAGCACCAGCTGATTGCCGAGGAACTCGGAATACCGGAAGCACACGAGCAGGTGAAAACGCTCCTGCAGACCAATGCCGGAGTTCCCAACGACTTTGTAGTTCGCGTGGCTACAGCGATGGCTGTGCCGTTTGAACCGCTAGCCCCGTTTGTCGGCCAGCCCCTGCGCTCCTTTTATCAGCAGGCTATCTGCGGCGGTCTGGTGTTCCAGCTTAGCGAAGGAAGTCGCCGCGTTCGAACTGTCGTTCCGATGGCCTTTCAGTCGGTGCTTGCCGGGATTATGCTTGCCGCGGATTTGGTCAAACATAGTGCGGGGTTTCCCATGAGCCCGACGACGAGCACTCGGGTGAATCTTCTGCGCCCCCTTGGCTCTCACTTGCACGATCCGAAGGCCAAGGACTCCAGCGGCCGCTGCATCTGTAGCGACGACGATTTCATTGCCGCTTACAGGCGCAAATACGGCGAGCCCGTTGATCAGGTAAGCGATGTCTCGGCCGCCTAAGCAGACGCGCACCTCTCCGTGGACGCAGGGGGCGCGGCTTGTGGGCGTGACCATGGGCGCCATTATGACACGCTTGGCCCGCTCCTTTGCCCGCCTATCGTCCTCCGCGCATGATCCCTGACACCTCCTTGCCGACGTGATGATCCAGCACCAGCCGCCATGGCACCAGAGGCTGGTCAAACCTCCGTTGTTGGCCGGTTTGGACAGTGCTGCATCAGGTCTCGACCGACGTCTCGACAGTCAGGGCTGCTTCGACGGGTGTGAAGATGTCAACATCGACCCCAGGCGCCCGAATCGTCACAATCAGGGCGTACCGAGCCAGAGCGTCGACGCGTTCCAGGTAAGGCTTCTCCTTCCACCAGCCCCCGACCGGGAACACGCCGATCGCGTCACGCTCGGCGAGATCGGCGGCGCTGCCCGACCAGAAATCGGCGTGCAACGAGCCGCGATCGCGGAAGGTGCCGAGCAGCCACTCTTCTCCGCCTCCAGCAGGCGCCCCTTCCTCCTCGTCCCGAGCGGCCTGATTGATGCGGGCTCGGAATTCGTCGACTGTCTCGGTCGCTGACTTTACTCTGAACCGAAGACCATGGGACGCGTAACGATGCCGGCGGGTCCATCCGCGTTCACCGGGGTTGGGTTCGATGAAATAGGACAGCGTGACGCGGAGCTCGACCTGGGCAGCGCCGAGCGCCGCGAGCTGCTCCTTCGGCCAAGGCAGGCGATGCAGCTTCATGTCACGCGTTTTGGCAGCCGCGCCGCCCTCGCGCTGGAAAGGCTGAAGCTCATCTTCAACGATAAGCGTGAGGTCGTTCACCGTTGACAGAAGCGCGCGCCCAAGATCTGGCACGCCATAACCATAGCGCCGCACGAGCGCCTGGATCTCGCCCTTCGCTCCGTTGCACGCATCGATGCGTGCGCGCATCGCCGGAGTCCATTCGGCCGAGTGGACGATCAGGGCGCGAACCGTTTCAGGCCACAGCTCGGGGCGCGCTGATAGAATTAGTCCCGCCATCCGTGCGGCATGGGCCGTTGCCGCGCTCGTATCTCCGAGGGTGGTGAAGTGGCGCAGTTCGGGTCGATAGAAAGTGGTCAATATCTGCAGATCGTCGATCGACTCGCCAGGCAACACACCGTCATGGGCGAGATTGCCGCCTTCGAAGACGACCTCGGGCTTCACCGGCCACTGCCTGTCCCAAACGACCGAAGTGCGACTGCGCGGCGAGAGCTCGCCGACCGGCGCGATCGGAGCGTAGCCCGCAAAGTCGGTGTCAATGATATCGACCTTTTCTGTGAAAGCGCCGACCGTCAGCGCATTCCAGGCCTGAGAAGGATCATCGACTGCTTCCAGATCGTTGCGCGTCAAATGCTCGGCCGGCATGAGGTCATCGCCGATGTTGCCGGCAGAGAGAACGATCAAGCGTCGCTGTTCCTCTTCGAAACAGAGTTGGTCGATAGCGGCAGACCACGATGTGGGCCTTCCACGCGCCGGACTGGCGCTTGTCACAGCCATTGCGATCGCGCGGCGGCGCTCCGGCGCCTGCACCTCGGCGCGGGCGATCGCTTCCGCGGTGATCGCGCCATAGAGTTCTGGATCGTTTGCCTCGTCTTCTGGCGGAAGGATACGAACACTCTCCAGCCGAAAGGGCAATGGAACTGGATCGCCTCCGACCAGGAGCGGGACCAGATCACCGTACAGGCAGACACCTGCCATTCGCGTCCCGTGGCCGCTCCACGCAGGTGTGTCGTCGCTGCCCCATGCCGGTTTGACGGTGTGCCAGTCTTCAACGGCAAGTGCGGGTTCGATCAACGGGTGGGTGCGACGCACGCCGCTGTCGAGAATGCAGACCGCAATATCGGTTTGAGGCGGTCTGACGCGCCCGAGAAGCTCGTCGCTCCAGTCCCTTTGCTCCGCGCCGCCAAGGCCCATGAAGAAGGACGGCGTATCCTTCGCGCGCCGCAGCTCGGCGACGACATCGCTGTGCGCAATCATGCGGTCGAGCATTGCCGTGCTGGCGAGTGCCAGCATGACCACCCGCTCCGGAAACCTGACCGCATGCGTGCGCAAAGTGATGTTCAGGGCTTCGGCAATGTGCTCGAAGTTCTCGCGGCGACCTTCGCGCAGCCAGACTTCCCACCACACCTGCTCGTCAGCGGCCTGGGGGAAGAGGTCGTCGTGGTCGGTAAACAACGATCGTGCAGTCGCCAGCCTGACTGTCTCCATGCGGGAGACGAGCGGCTCGTTGCGCGGTCTGCCGCGGTCAGTGTCAACGTCTCGATACGCCTCGACTTTCCGCAAATAATAGGCTTGCGCGCTTTGCGGCAGGAACACCGACGCTGTGATGGGAGCACCGGGTTGAGTTGGCTCATGGACGGCGACCAGCTCCATGTGCTGGCGACGATCGGCCAACTGGTCGAGGGCCGCCCGTCCGGACATGGGCAGATCGATCTCGAGATAAAAGCCAGGCGTGCCGACCGACAGCTGGGGGTCACGCGCCGCAATCTGCTGGCGTGCACTTTCGACCGCTTGTTCGATGGATTGCGTCAAGGCCGCAGCATGCGACGCCCGATCACGCGCCGGCAGCGGCGGTGCATGTATAAGTTGGTTGGGCCGCCGATAGGCTTCCCGAATGCCGTTGTTGCGAAGGTGGATATGGGCGCGGTCGCGCGGAAAATCGTCTGCCATTATGATCTGTGCTGTCGCTACTCAGACAGCGAAGCCTGCCGGCGTTCCTTCAGAGCGTCGATGAGCGCTTCCGAGGTGATCCGCTTCCCCCCCCGCAATATGATGGTTTTTGCAGCGTCGTCGGCCGCGCGGGTGATCTCGGCCTGCGACAGTCTCTCTGCCTGAGAGATCGCCTCGTTCCAGGCAAGCCCTCTGGTGTCGAAGCGGTCGAGTCGAGCCCGAAGCAGCGCCTCGATAATCGGCCGATCGGGCACGGCGTATTCGATGACATCGTCGAAACGGCGGAACAAAGCTCTGTCGAGCAGCTCGGGATGATTTGTTGCCGCAATAATCAGGCTGTGGCTGTCGTCTTGCTCGAGAAACTGCAGAAACGAATTCAGCACGCGCCGAATCTCGCCAACATCCTGGCGTTCGCCTCGACGCGCGCCGATGGCATCGAATTCGTCAAAGAAGTAGACGCCCCGCGTCGCCTGCATTGCATCAAAAACAAGCCGCAGCTTTCCGGCAGTCTCTCCCATGAACTTGGTGATCAAACCATCGAGGACGATCGTGAAAAGGGGCAGATGAAGCTCCCCGGCCAATGCCGATGCGGTCATCGTCTTGCCTGATCCTGGCGGGCCGACCAGAAGCAGTTTGCGACGGGGAACAAGCCCGTGCTCGCGCAAGCTTGCTTGTTGGCGCTGCTCTCCCAGCACGCGGTGCAGGCGCGAGCGCAGACTGTCCGGCAAAATCATGTCGGTCAGTCGCAGGTCCGGATAGCGCACATGCAGGAGCCCTGCGAGCTCGCCCTTTGGCTGAAAAAGGGGAACCGGCCGACTGCTCTTGGCAATCCGGGCGTCCCTGCTCTTGGCTGCGTCGACCAGATCCTTGAGCTCCTGAGCAAGCTTGCCATGGCCTTGACGTGCCTCATGCGCAGCAAGCTGCATCGCGATAGAGAGGAAACGATCCTCGTCGCCGGCAATGTGGCTTTTAAGCAGGGTCACGATATGGCGGGCCGTGGTCATGGCTCTCTTCTGGGGTATCCGTTTACTTGGCGAAGCGCATGCAACCTAAACGCTTTCAACGGCGATTTGTATCGCGCAATGGTGTTTTTTCTCTTGTCGATGTTTGCCCGTGGCAACTTCAGCGGTGAACTGTTGCGCCGCGGTCATAGGCCAGCCGGAATAACGCCGGCCAGCAGACAACAGTCCGCATCTTCGAGCGCTCGAAGTCTGGCCACTCACGCAGCGTGTCGGGTCCGAACGCTCCAAAGCCGCCCCGCCTGGCAGGTCCATGCGACCGATTGCGGGCGTGCGGCCATAAGGTCTACGCGGGCTCGCATGGCTGCCCGCGCCGCTGGCTAAAAAAGCTGTACACCATCTCACGAAACACCAGGTCCGCTCCTTTGCCGGCCGACGGTCCATGAAATCCCCTCCCCACTCACGACACCGGAGACCTCCTTGCCCACATGGCGCTCAAGCACCGGCCGCCATGGCACCAGCGTGAACTCGCGCGACTTCTCAACGACGGCATATTTTCCGCTGGCAAGCTCGACGGAGCGGCGGAGCGTACCCTCTACTCGTCCTCCGGATCGCGCTTCGGCATAGGGCAGGCCAAGTTCCTCCGACAGTTGGCCAGCAACACGGTTCAGTTCTCGCTGGCGCAGGATCGAAAGCATGTTGGCTCGATAGACGATCCGATCCTGTTCTTCATGCGCGAGGCCTTGCGCGATCAGCCACTCCCGCCGGCGAGCTTGCGCCTCTCTCACGTCGCAGCCGAAGCCGGATCCGTGCAAAGGCTCGGGTCTATCGGCAACCAGCTCCCGGTCGAGCCAGGTGGCGCCGTTGAAGCTGACCTGTCGCTCCAGCGCCATTGAGGAGAGCTTGTCGACAACGACAGGCTCGGCCCTGGCCCGCTGGCCCTCATAATTCGCGACGCGATCGAGATGGTCCGGCGCGATGAGCCAGGTGCCGTTCGGCTCTCGCTCAACGCCGCCGATCGCGCGGCGGATCGCCTCCAGCCGCCGCACATGCGTTCGCGCAAAGCTCTCGGTGGCGGATGGGTCATGCTTCAGGTGGATATCGACGTCGTAACGGCCGCCATTCACGGCGGCGATTTCGGCGATGGTACGATCGACCCGCCTCGGCTCGGTGTTCCTTGGCGCGACACGCACGATGCAGCCATTAGGCATCGTTTCCATCGCCTCGCCTCTACCGATGTCGATCCAATGGCTCTTACCGTCGACGGCGTCGACGATCATGTAGTGGCGGTCATTGATCTCGTCGGCCAGTCCACGCGCGACAACGCGACCGACGAGAGACTGGACGGGCTCGCCGGCTCGATCGTGGATCACCCAGTCGGCGGCACTGCGTGCAAGCCCCTTGCCGGCCAGTTCGCGGTGCATGGTCTTGATGATGTCGCCGCGTTCGCCGGTGCGGCGCAGCGTGGCTTCGAGCTCATCGTCGAGGCGACAGGAGCCAGCGCCGACCTCCGCGGCCAGACCCATCCGCTCGAGCTTGCGCAGCCGTCCCTGGTGCAGCGTCTGGCGAATGGCGTCGGGACCGCCCGGCGAGACCAGCCCGTCATCATCACGCATGCTGAGCAGCCGACGGTCGATGCTGGTGAAGCGTTCCTGCTCCATTTCCCGGCGCAGGCGAAGCTCAATCTCGCGGTCGGTTCGCGGACCGAGATCGAGGCTGACCAGCTCGGCCGCCCGCTCGCGGATGCCAGATGAGATATATTCGCGCGCGATGACCAGGTTCTCGCCACGGTCGTCCCTGCCTCGGACGATGATGTGGCTGTGCGGGTGGCCGGTGTTGAAATGATCAACCGCGACCCAGTCGAGCTTCGTGCCGAGGTCTTCCTGCATCTGCGCCATGAGCCGCCGCGTCAGCGCCTTCAGGTCTTCATACTCGATGCCGTCTTCGGCAGCGACGATGAAGCGGAATTGGTGGCGGTCGCCGTCCGCGCGATCGATGAACGCCTTGCCGTCGACGCGGTCGCTGTCGGCGCCGTAGAGCTCGCCAGGCGCACCTTCTCGGGTGACGCCGTCGCGCTGAAGATAGCGTAGATGGGCACGCGCCCCGTCCGCGCCCTTGCCGGCGAGCTTGACGATCCGCGCCTTGACGATCACCCGGCGCTGGCGGAAGGCGGCATACCGGTCGCGCGATTTCAGCAGCGCCGCAGCCGCCCCGCCGCGCCCTGTCCGGCTGCCCGTGAAGCGACCGCCGGGCTGGGGCTGGCCGCCGGCTCGGTTGACGGCTGCCCGGACTTGACCGGCATAGCGTTTGCCTGCCTTCGAGCCGCGCGACCCGATTTTGCCGAGCTTCGGCCTGAACTCGTCATCCTTCATGCGAGCCTCCCAGACATATCAAGCAAAATCAGACACTTACACGTCCAACCCTCTTGGCACCGGCGGCAGCCTCCTGGAAAAACGATGTGCAGACAAAGATTTAACCGCCTCCTGGAGGCGGTACCTTTATCTTGCCTTACGCGCCCAGCCCCGCCAGACGCGCCCCCGTCCGCCCATGGCTAACGCATCGGCTCCTTCGGCTGCGCGCCGTCCTTGCCGAGCGGCACGAAGAGATCGCCGTTTCGCACGCCTGAGTGAACACCGTCATGAATGAAGAACAGCGACCGTCCGAGAGGAGCGATTTGCGCCTTTGGAGCGACAGATTGGCTTTCGAACGCCTCGATGTCGGCCGCCGAAACTCCGGCCGCCTTGAGTTGGTCGAGGTACTCGACGGTCTCTTCTGGCAGCGGTTTGCCACGCTTCAAATGCTCGTCGTAGCGCTCGGGACCGGCATTGTAGGCGCCAAACAGGCCAGGAAATCCGAAGCGGTCATACATGGCGCTGAGATAGGCCGTGCCGGCCAGGATATTGTCGCGCGGATCGTGGGGGTTAGGCCCAAGGCCGTGTTCGACCCGCATCTCCTCATAGGTGCCGGGCATCACCTGCATGAGGCCCATGGCGCCAGCGGGGGAGGTGATGGGGCGGCCGCCGCGCATTGTCTTGCCGCCGCTTTCGGCAGCCATGACGGCATAGATCCAGGCTTGGGGAATATGGAAGCGCCGGCTTGCTTCCGATACCAACGTCTGCCACTTTCGCAGCTGCGGACTTTGGGAGATGGCGACCGGCTCAGCGCCGGTCGAGGCGGAACAGGCGCATGGCGCAATGGCGATCATGCCCAACAAGAGGAGGGTCACTCGGTCCATAGCGGTACGAGCCTCCCGATGACATTTTGAGTGGGAACAGGCCCGAAATAGCGGCTGTCGAAGGAGCGGTTTTTGTCGCTGCCGAGCAGGAAAACCTCGTTATCCCCGAGCGCTCGGCAGCCGTTCCACCATGGCAAAGGTCGGCCTTCGGCGTCGATTTTGAGCCGGCGCGCGACGATGTCGCCGCCGATGATGATGGCGTCATTGAAGGCGCAGACATTATCGTCCGGCAGCGCTGCAAGACGTTTTGCCAGCGGCACATTGCGAGGCAGATAGCTGCGCTCGGCGGCGAGATACGCCGCGTATTCAGGCGGGCGCACGAGCACGAGATCGCCACGCGCCAGCGCTCCCGCAGCGATGCGGTAAAGGCCGATCGGCGCGCTGGCCGAGGCGTTCCAGACCAGCCAAGGGGTGGGCTTTCCCAGCGCCGTGAAGCCCAAAAGACCGAGACCGGCCGCGGCCAAGGCGACCGTCTTACGGGCTCGAACACGCCTCAGGCGGCTGCCGATCAGATGGATGGAAGGGCGCCGCCTCATGAACGGCCTCCCGTGCCGCCCTGGCCGGAACCGGCCTTGCCATCGCCGGCGGTGGAGTGCTGCGGGTGTCCTTTCGACCAATGGTCGAGTTCGTCGATGTGATAGCGGACATAGCGGCCGTGCTTGCGGAATTTCGGGCCGCCGCCCTTGAGCCGCATCTTTTCGAGCGTGCGCTGGGAGAGCCCGATATAGAAGGCGGCTTGGGCTGTGCTGAGAAACGGGCTGCCCTTTTTCGCGCGGGCCGCGCGTTCGTTTTCGTCGTCCATGATGATCCTCGTTTCGCTTCGGACAAGCGAGGGCGAGGATGGGCGAGGGAGATCGTCTCGGGGACGGGCGAAGAGTCGGGGGAGAGTTTTCGCCGCCCTTTAGGGCGGACGGGGTTTGGGTGGAACTCCTGGGAATGAGCCCCGCGCCGGGGCTGCGGCGCGAGGCTCTATCTCGCCCGGTCAGTCGGCCGGGTTCCAGATGATGGCGTAGGTGTCGTGATCGTCCTGGCCGGCGGCGCGGCCGAGATTGGCGTAGAGCTTGCGCGGTCCGAACTCCGGCGCTGCAATCGACAGGCTCACATAATCCTTGCCGGAAGTCTCGCCGGTGCGGATCCAGCCGGCGCCAACTTCGACCCCTTGCGTAAGCACCCGGAAGTCGGGATGGTTGTCGGCGCTCTTGGCCTGGTTGGGGACGATATCGATGTCAGCGCGGACGCTGAGCGTCTTGAGCTGGCCCTTGTAGGCGCCGTTTTCCTGCTTGTTGACGTAACCGATCGCGGTCATTTCGAAGTCTCCTTTTGTGGTTTCGCCGGGGACCATCCCCTGCGATGGCGCACCGTAATGGGCGCGTCAGGACCGCCTGAATCCGACAGGGCCGCAGCGACAGCGAAGGATCCGAGCGGGCAGCTTTTTTGTGAGCGAAGCGGCGCGAGGAAGCCGCCGCAGGCGGCGGGGAAAAAAGCTGATGGCGAGGGTTTCGGGCGGCCGGACCCGCCCATAGGTCGACAAGCCAGCCGCAGGGATGGTCCTTGGAGAGAGCATGGAGACCGCTCGCCAAGTGCGGTCTTTCAGCCAAGCAGGACGCCGGGATGAAACGGCCTGCAAAGATGCTGCGCCCTTATGCCGGATCGAGATCGTGCCAGCGGGTCGGGCGCCAGAGCAGACATCCTGCATGGTGCGATCTATGAAAGCAGGGCTCGCCAGCGGGAATTTGATACGCGAAGGGGCCAAAGCAAGGCTGGATGAGAAGCCGGTGCTACCTGCAGGTCCAGTGTCATGTGGCGGCGCTCGGGAAACCGCTACGCAACGTGACGCGCTCTTATGAGGCGAACAGACCGGCCCCAAAACCGACCGACCGGTGGTCGGCGCGAAACGCGTCATGCCTGTCCGAAAGCTGACAGTGGCAGAAGACGCATGTCGGGTTCCGCACAATTGACCATGCTGGATTTGTGAGGTTTTCAGGGAGAGCCATGCGTTCACTACCCAGTGAGCTTTGGCACGGCATTTGCACTTGAGATGTGGCAACACGGATCGAGGGTTGACTGCATGCACAAGCGCGAGATGAGCAATGCTCTCCTTTCCTGGAGGCTTGGCAGCAGATTCGATTGTGACGTTGCGAGGAGCTTCAGCCGCTCGCGGCGGAAGTGATCTCAAATCTGAAGGCACCGTTGGGGCCGCAGCCATCAAACACATCTTTCTCTTTTTCGCAGCGCTCGTCTTCAGCGCGATGCGGACTTCTTCGCGTCGACGGCGGCCGAAGGTGGAGAAGGGCTCGACTTGCAAAAAGGAGTTGTCAATGACGTCTTACGTTCGCACCAACAGCCCGGCGCAGGTGCGCTCACTGTCCACCTTTGGCAAGCATCTGCAAAGGAGCGTGCTGACGGCGGCGCTGCTTGCCGCGGCTTCGACGGGAAGTGAAGCGCAGCCCTATGTTCGTGCTGACGGCAGCACGACTGACGACTTGGAAGCGGCGCGCGCAAGTTGGCGTCATGACGCCGAATTCAATGGAAATGTGGGGCTCGCAGCCATCAACGCGGATGCCGCGTATGCGTTGGGTTTCACCGGGGAGGGGGCCAGAGCTCCTCGCCTGCCCTCGTCCGTCTTGACGAGTGCCCGCTTACGTCCTACCTCACTATCGCGTTAGCACTCGTCTATCGCGAGTGCTAACAAAACCCCTCAACATCCGCACCAGGGAAAAATCCGAAAATGGCAAAGTCGAAGTTCCGCCCGCTGCATGACCGCGTGGTCGTTCGCCGGGTCGAATCCGAATCGAAGACCGCGGGCGGGATCATCATCCCGGATACGGCAAAGGAAAAGCCGCAGGAAGGCGAGATCATCGCCGTCGGCTCCGGCGCCCGCGACGAAGCTGGCAAGCTCGTCCCGCTGGACGTCAAGGCTGGCGACCGCATCCTGTTCGGCAAGTGGTCGGGCACCGAAGTCAAGCTCAATGGCGAAGACCTTCTGATCATGAAGGAATCCGACATCATGGGTATCATCGGCTCATATCAGGCCCTTTCGTCAACTGAATTCCCGGGCTCGATTCAAGCCCCTGCCAGGAGCTAAAAAATGGCTGCCAAAGACGTAAAATTTTCCCGCGATGCCCGTGAGCGCATGCTGCGCGGCGTCAACATCCTCGCCGACGCAGTGAAGGTCACGCTCGGTCCCAAGGGCCGCAACGTCGTCATCGACAAGTCGTTCGGCGCACCGCGCATCACCAAGGACGGCGTCACCGTCGCCAAGGAAATCGAGCTTGAAGACAAGTTCGAGAACATGGGCGCACAGATGGTCCGCGAAGTTGCTTCGAAGACCAACGACATCGCCGGCGACGGCACCACGACCGCGACCGTTCTGGCGCAGTCGATCGTCCAGGAAGGCCACAAGGCCGTTGCCGCCGGCATGAACCCGATGGACCTGAAGCGCGGCATCGATCTGGCCGTGACCGACGTCGTCGCGACGCTGATCAAGAACGCCAAGAAGATCAAGACCTCGGAAGAGGTTGCCCAGGTCGGCACCATCGCCGGCAACGGCGATGCTTCGGTCGGCTCGATGATCGCCGAAGCGATGCTGAAGGTCGGCAACGAAGGCGTCATCACGGTTGAAGAAGCCAAGACCGCCGAGACCGAACTCGAAGTCGTCGAAGGCATGCAGTTCGACCGCGGCTATCTCTCGCCCTACTTCGTCACCAACGCCGACAAGATGGTTGCCGAGCTCGAGGACGTCTACATCCTCCTGCACGAGAAGAAGCTCTCCAACCTCCAGGCCATGCTGCCGGTTCTCGAAGCCGTCGTGCAGACCTCGAAGCCGCTGCTCATCATCTCGGAAGACGTCGAAGGCGAGGCTCTGGCCACGCTCGTCGTCAACAAGCTGCGTGGCGGCCTGAAGATCGCCGCCGTCAAGGCGCCGGGCTTCGGTGATCGCCGCAAGGCCATGCTGGAAGACATCGCCATCCTCACCGGTGGCCAGGTCATTTCCGAAGACCTCGGCATCAAGCTTGAGAATGTTGGCCTCAACATGCTCGGCCGCGCCAAGAAGGTGTCGATCTCCAAGGAGAACACCACCATCGTCGACGGTGCCGGCAAGAAGGCCGAGATCCAGGGCCGCGTCGCCCAGATCAAGCAGCAGATCGAGGAGACCACCTCGGACTACGA
>SAJS01000018.1 GCA_004017535.1 Mesorhizobium sp. | reverse complement strand
CTGGCGGTCGGCGCCGGCGAGGAGCGGGCGGTGGTGAAGAAGGGCGAGATCAAGATTGCCACCGTGATGTCGGTGACGCTCTCGACCGATCACCGCGCCGTCGATGGCGCGCTCGGCGCGGAATTGCTCGGCGCCTTCAAGCGCATGATCGAAAACCCGATGGGCATGCTGGTGTAGGACGGGAAAAGGCGGTGCGGAAATTCTTCACCGGCCTTTTCGCCTTGTTCTTGCCGTCGGGCGGATCGCGCGCTGGCGGCCTGGTCGACCGTTGACGGCAGGGGTGTGGGCAAAGGCATGAAGACGATTCTCTGCTACGGCGACTCTCTCACTTGGGGCTACGACGCAGCGAGTCTCGGGCGCCATGCGCTCGAGGACCGCTGGCCGAGCGTGCTCGGAGCTGAGCTCGGCGACGATAGCCAAGTCATCGCCGAAGGCCTTAACGGCCGCACCACAGCCTTCGACGACCATCTGGCCGGCGCGGACCGCAATGGCGCCCGTGTGCTGCCGACGATCCTGACCAGCCACGCGCCGCTCGACCTGATCATCATCATGCTCGGCGCCAACGACATGAAGCCCTGGATCCACGGCAATCCGGTCGCAGCCAAGCAGGGCATCCAGCGCCTGATCGACATCGTGCGCGGCCATGACTATCCGTTCGACTGGCCGGCGCCGCAGATCCTCATCGTCGCGCCGCCGGTGGTGACGCGCACCGACAATGCCGAGTTCAAGGAAATGTTCGCCGGCGGCGACGACGCCTCCAAGCGTCTGGCGCCGCAATATTCAGCACTGGCCGACGAAGCCGGCTGCGGCTTCTTCGACGCAGGCACGGTGGCCGTCACCGCGCCGCTCGACGGCGTCCATCTCGATGCCGAGAACACGCGGCGTGTCGGCCAGGCGCTGGCGCCGCTCGTGCGCGTGATGCTCTCACTCTAACCTTCAGAAAGATCAGGGAGAAAACCCCGTGGCTGAATCCTACGACGTCATCATCATCGGCTCAGGCCCCGGCGGCTATGTCACGGCGGTGCGTTCCGCCCAGCTTGGCTTCAAGACGGCCATCGTCGAGCGCGAGCATCTGGGTGGCATCTGCCTCAACTGGGGCTGCATCCCGACCAAGGCGCTGCTGCGCTCGGCCGAGATCATGCATTATTCAGATCACCTCACGGACTACGGCCTGAAGCTCGAAGGCGGCAAGGTCAGCCCCGACACCGCCGCCGTGGTCGATCGTTCGCGAAAAGTGTCGCTCAGGCTGAACACTGGCGTCGGCTTCCTGATGAAGAAGAACAAGGTCGATGTCATCTGGGGCGAGGCGAAGCTGTCCAAACCCGGCGAGGTCGTCGTTTCGAAGACGGCTAAGAAGGCGATGGAGCCGCAGCCGCCGGTGCCGAAAGGCGTCAAGAGCGAGGGCACCTATACCGCCAAGCACATCATCCTGGCGACCGGCGCCAGGCCGCGCGCGCTGCCCGGCATCGAGCCGGACGGCAAGCTGATCTGGACCTATTTCGAGGCGATGGTGCCGAAGGAGATGCCGAAGTCGCTGCTGGTGATGGGCTCGGGCGCCATCGGCATCGAATTCGCCTCCTTCTACCGCACCATGGGCGCCGACGTGACGGTGGTCGAGCTGCTGCCGCAGGTCATGCCCGTCGAGGATGCCGAAGTCTCCAAATTCGCGCAAAAGCAGTTCGAGAAGCAGGGGATGAAGATCATCCTCGAAGCCAAGGTGACCAAGGTCGAAAAGGGCGCCAACTCGGTCACCGCGCATGTCGAGATGAAGGACGGCAAGGTCGAGAAGATCACCGCCGATCGCATGATCTCGGCCGTCGGCGTGCAGGGCAACATCGAAAACCTCGGCCTCGAAACGCTCGGCGTGAAGACCGACCGCGGCTGCGTCGTCGTCGACGGCTACGGCAAGACCAATGTGCCGGGCATCTACGCCATCGGCGACGTCGCCGGACCGCCGATGCTCGCCCACAAGGCCGAGCATGAGGGCGTCGTCTGCATCGAGAAGATCGCCAACTTCCCGGGCGTGCACGCCATCGAAAAATTGAAGATCCCCGGCTGCACCTATTGCAGCCCGCAGGTTGCATCCGTCGGCCTGACCGAAGCCAGGGCCAAGGCCGAAGGCAAGGACATCCGCGTCGGCCGCTTCCCCTTCAGCGCCAACGGCAAGGCCATCGCGCTCGGCGAGGACCAGGGCTTCGTCAAGACCATCTTCGACAAGAAGACCGGCCAGCTTCTTGGCGCGCATATGGTCGGCGCCGAGGTGACCGAGCTCATCCAGGGTTTTGTGGTGGCGATGAACCTGGAGACGACCGAGGAAGAGCTGATGCACACGATCTTCCCGCATCCGACCCTGTCGGAGATGATGAAGGAGAGCGTGCTCGACGCCTATGGCCGCGCTTTGAACGCATGATGGGTCACCAACCGGTGATAAATCGTCGACCGGCGATAGATGGCCGATTCGTGCTAGATTGGTCGGGTGAGACTCACACGCGGCAGCCGGAGAAAGCTGCCGGCAAGGCAGTTCGTATCCGGATGCATTTTCACCTGATCGAGGAGGAATTGGCACATGCATATGAATGGCGTCGGCTGGATCACGGCCATCATCGTCGGCGGTCTGGCGGGCTGGTTCGCCGAGATGGTCATGAAGAGCAACACTGGCATCTTCATGAACATCATCATGGGCATCGTGGGCGCGGTGGTGCTGAACGCGATCCTGCAGGCCCTCAACGTCCAGTCTTTCGGCGTCGGCTGGGTCGCCTATCTGATCACCGGCTTCATCGGCGCATGCCTGCTGATCTTTGTTGGACGGCTCGTTCGCCGCTAAGGCGCGCGAATGCGTCGCTGAACGAAGCCTGCTATGCGAAAAAGGCCGAGGCGGCATGCGCTGCCCCGGCCTTTTTCTTTGCCGCGAAAAGTCCTAGATGACGAAAGACAGGCGGCTGGCGAAATCGCGGCCGCGAAGGGTTTGAGATGGTCACAGTCGTAGACACGATCGCCAACCGGCCGCGCCCGCGGCATCCCGAGAAGGCGCACCGGCCCGACCAGGAGGTGCTGCGCAAGCCCGACTGGATCCGCGTCAAGGCGCCGGCTTCCAAGGGCTATTCCGAGACGCGCGAGATCGTGAAGTCGCACAAGCTGGTGACGGTGTGCGAGGAGGCCGGCTGCCCGAATATCGGCGAGTGCTGGGACAAGAAGCACGCCACCTTCATGATCATGGGCGAGATCTGCACGCGCGCCTGCGCCTTCTGCAATGTCGCCACAGGCATTCCGACAGCGCTCGATCCGGACGAGCCCGCGCGCGTGGCCCACGCCGTGAAACAGATGGGGCTGAGCCACGTCGTCATCACCTCGGTCGACCGCGACGATCTCGCCGATGGCGGCGCGCAGCATTTCGCCGACGTCATCCACGCCATCCGCGCCGAGGCGCCGTCGACGACAATCGAGATCCTGACGCCCGACTTCCTGCGCAAGGACGGCGCGCTGGAGATCGTCGTTGCCGCCAAGCCCGACGTCTTCAACCACAATCTCGAAACCGTACCGTCGAACTACCTGACGGTCCGACCGGGCGCACGTTACTTCCACTCGATCCGGCTCTTGCAGCGGGTGAAGGAACTCGACCCGTCGATCTTCACCAAATCCGGCATCATGGTCGGTCTCGGCGAGGAGCGGAACGAGGTGCTGCAGCTGATGGACGATCTGCGGTCGGCCAATGTCGACTTCATGACCATCGGCCAGTACCTGCAGCCCTCGAAGAAGCACCATCCGGTGATCCGCTTCATCCCGCCGGACGAGTTCAAGTCCTACGAGACGATCGGCAAGACCAAGGGTTTCCTGCTCGTGGCATCGAGCCCGCTGACGCGTTCCTCGCACCACGCCGGCGACGATTTCGCCAGGCTGCGCGCGGCGCGCGAGGCGCAGCTCGCGAAGGCCAGCTGACTTTCAATGCCGAAATTCGAGGCGACACGCCGCGTCGCGCATACACCGCAAGAAATGTTCGCGTTGGTGGCGGACATCGAGGCCTACCCGCAATTCCTGCCGCTCTGTGAATCGCTCACCGTGCGCTCGCGCAAGGAGCGGGACGGCCGCACCATCCTGGTTGCCGACATGAGCATCGGCTATAAGGCGATCCGCGAGACCTTCACGACACAGGTGCTGCTGAAGCCCGACGAGAACGCCATCGACGTCAAATACATCGACGGCCCGTTCAAATATCTCAGCAACATCTGGCGCTTCGACCCAGCCGATGGCGGCTGCGAGGTGCATTTCTTCATCGACTACGAATTCAAGAGCCGCATTCTCGGCGCGCTGATGGGCACGATGTTCGACCGCGCCTTCCGCATGTTCTCGGAAGCCTTCGAGAAGCGCGCCGATGTCATCTATGGCGCGAAGCCGGCCTAACTTTAGCCGAGCGCGCGCAAGCCGAGTTGCAGCGCGTGCCGCACCGTCTCGTGCCGGATGAATTCACGGCCCTTTTGGCCGAACAGCTGCTGTTCGGCGACAACCGGCTGTCCGGCCAATCCGATCCCGAACCAGACAAGGCCCACCGGCTTGTCCGCCGAGCCGCCGCTGGGACCGGCAATGCCCGTGACGGCGAGCGACAGGTTTGCCCGCGAATGCGCCAGAGCGCCGGCCGCCATCTCCAGCACTGTCTCGCGCGAGACGGCGCCATGCGCGTTCAGCGTGGCGGCGGAAACGCCGAGCATCTCCATCTTGGCTTCGTTGGAATAGGTGATGAAGCCACGATCGACCACGGCGGACGATCCGGCAATGTCGGTCAGCGCGGCGATGATTAGGCCGCCGGTGCAGCTTTCGGCCGTCGCCAGCATGATGCCGCGCTGCTGACAGGCCTGGAGCAGAGCGATGGCAAGTTCGGCGTTGCTCATGCCGGAACCTCTCCCGGATAGACGACGGAGGCCGTGGCGATCGCCGCGATGCCTTCGCCGCGCCCGACAAAGCCGAGCTTCTCATTGGTCGTCGCCTTGATCGAAATGCGCTCGGGCGCGATGCCGAGCATGGCCGAAAGCGCCTCCGTCATCGCCGCGCGATGCGGCCCGACGCGCGGCGCCTCGCAGATCAGCGTGATGTCGGCGTTGGCGATGCGGCCGCCGCGCTCGCGCACCAGCTTGGCCGCGTGCTCGACGAAGATTTTTGAGGCCGCACCCTTCCATTGCGGGTCCGATGGCGGGAAATGCGTGCCGATGTCGCCGGCGCCGCAGGTGGCAAGCAGCGCGTCGGTCAGCGCGTGAAGCCCGACATCGGCATCCGAATGGCCGGAGAGCTTGCGGTCATAGGGAATGGCGACGCCGCAGAGCGTGACATGGTCGCCGGGCTCGAACGCATGCACATCGTAGCCATTGCCGGTGCGAATATCGGGGAAGCGCTCCTGCGCGCTGGAGAGCCGCTGGTCGGCCAATGCAATGTCCCTTGCCCAGGTGAGTTTGACGTTGTCCGGGGATCCGGGAACGATCTTGACAGGTATCTGTGCCCATTCGGCGATCGCCGCGTCGTCGGTGAATTCTGTCTTGCCCAGATGATGGGCCTTCTCATGCGCCGCAAGCAGCGGCCAGAATGGAAAACCCTGCGGCGTCTGCGCCGCGTGGAGGCCCGCCCTCGACACCGTCTCGTCGATCATGCCGGTGGCCGATTCCCGCTTCAACGTGTCGGCGACGGGGAGTGCCGGCAGGGCGCCGTGGCGCTCCCCGATGGCCTCGATGGTGCGATCGATCAGGCCGGCATCGACGAACGGGCGCACGGCGTCATGCACAAGCACCTTTTCGGGTGCCTGGTCCCTCAGCGCGAGGAGGCCGAGCCGGACGGAGGCCTGGCGCGACGGGCCACCGATGACGGTGATGAGACGTTCGGCGTGCACCCCGGCGGCGCGTTGCAAAAGCTCGGCATCGTCGGCGTGGATGGCGACAACAACCGGGCCGATCAACGGATGCGAAAGAAAGATATCCAGCGTATGGGCGATAACGGCCCGGCCGCCGATGCGCTGATATTGTTTCGGACCGTCGGCCTGTCCGGCGCGCGCGCCACGGCCGGCGGCCACGATCACCACTCCGATCCCGCCGCCTGGGGACGCCGCTTGCTTTTCGCTTGCCTCGCTCATTCCGATCGGTCCTAGAGCCGGATGATTTCAGGTCGATTCGACCTGAAATCTGAATCCGTCTCCAAATCAAAGAAGTAGAGCATGATGTCGGCCGAAAACCGCTCACACTTTTCGGCATCATGCTCTAGTCGGGGTGATGGCCGATGGCCAGCATTTTCCAAAATGCGCCTTAATGTGACGTCATTGCGCGTTGCACAGCGCGGCACTTCTGGCTAGAGAATGTGCAACGATCGAACATGCTTGGTTTTTGTGCATGGCTGAACTGACCACTTTGGCATCGCCACTTGATGTCGGCGGGGCAAAAATCCGCAATCGGGTTTTCCTCGCGCCGATGTCGGGCATCACCGACGAGCCGTTCCGGCAGCGCGCCCACGCGCATGGCGCGGGGCTGGTTGTGTCGGAAATGGTGGCGAGCGGCGAACTGGCCAAAGGCAGGGCGGGCTGCGACCTTCGTATACGTCATTCCGGCCTGCCGGTTCATATGGTGCAACTGGCCGGCCGCGAGGCCGCCCATATGGGCGAGGCCGCGCGAATCGCGGCGGGTGAGGGCGCCGATATCATCGACATCAACATGGGCTGCCCTGCGAAGAAGGTGACCGGCGGCTATGCCGGCTCGGCGTTGATGCGCGACCTCGACCACGCGCTGTCGCTGATCGAGGCGGTGGTCGGCGCCGTTTCGGTGCCGGTGACGGTCAAGATGCGGCTGGGCTGGGACGAAAGCGCGCTCAACGCTCCAATGCTGGCGCGGCGCGCCGAACAGGCCGGCGTAAGCATGGTGACCGTGCATGGCCGCACGCGCTGCCAATTCTATCAGGGCAAGGCCGACTGGCGCGCCATCGCGCGCGTCAAGCAGGCCGTGTCGATTCCCGTGGTGGCCAATGGCGATGTCGGCTCGCCTGAGGAAGCAGCGGCGATCCTCGATCAATCCGGCGCCGACGCGGTGATGATCGGCCGCGCGCATTACGGCGCGCCGTGGGTCGCCGGCGGCATTGCGGCAGCCGCGGGCGGCGCAAAGACACAGGGTATTCCACTGACGCCGCATGAGTTAACCGATTACGTCGTCTCGCATTACGAGGACATGCTGGCGTTCTACGGCGTCGAAAGCGGGCTGCGCCAGGCGCGCAAGCATCTCAGCTGGTATCTTGACCGCTATGCTCCAGGTGTTTGCGCCGAACAACGCAAACGTATCCTCACATCGTTCGAACCGGCGGGGATCGTCTCCGAATTGCGCCGCGTATTCACCGACAGCTTGCCGTCGGATAGCCTGCGGAGGGCGGCATGAAGGCCAATGCCCCGCAGCAGGTGGCGGACGCCGCCAACATCGTGCTCAACACCATCCGCCGCCCGGTGATCATGGTCGATCCCGACGGCTTCATCACTTTCGCCAATGCGGATGCCGAGGATTTCTTCCGCTCCAGCGCGACCATGCTTGCCCGCAACACGCTGTCCAAGCTGGTGCCGTTCGGCAGCCCGCTGCTGACGCTTGTCGACCAAGTGCGCGAGCGCCGCGCGCCGGTCAACGAATACCGCGTCGACGTCTCGTCGCCGCGCCTCGGCATCGAGAAGATGGTCGATCTCTATGTCGCGCCGGTGCCCGAGTTTCCGGGTTCCGTCGTCGTCATGTTCCAGGAACGGTCGATGGCCGACAAGATCGACCGCCAGATGACGCATCGCGGTGCTGCGCGCTCCGTCACCGGCCTGGCCGCCATGCTGGCGCACGAGATCAAGAACCCGCTCTCCGGCATCAGGGGCGCGGCGCAGTTGCTCGAACTGTCGGCTTCCGACGAGGACCGGGCGCTCACCCGCCTGATCACGGACGAAACCGACCGCATCGTATCGTTGGTCGACCGCATGGAAGTGTTTTCTGATGAGCGGCCGATCGAGCGCTACCCCGTCAACATTCACGTCGTGCTCGATCACGTGAAGGCGATCGCCAAGAACGGCTTTGCCAGGCGAATCAAGATCTTGGAGGAATATGATCCATCATTGCCTCCGGTCTTCGCCAACCGCGACCAGCTGATCCAGGTCTTTCTCAACCTGGTGAAGAATGCCGCCGAGGCGATCGGATCGGATCCGCAGGGTGAGATCGTGCTGTCGACGGCCTTTCGTCCGGGCATCCGCGTTTCCGTACCTGGAACGCAGGACCGCGTCTCGCTGCCGCTGGAATTCTGCGTGCACGACAACGGTCCGGGCGTATCGGAAGACATCCTGCCGATCCTCTTCGATCCGTTCATCACCACCAAGCCGAATGGCTCCGGCCTCGGGCTGGCACTGGTCGCCAAGATCGTCGGCGAGCATGGCGGCATCATCGAATGCGATTCGACGCCGCGGGGCACCACGTTCCGCGTCCTGATGCCGGCCTGGAAGGAGACTTCGCCCGGCTCAGGCGATGAAGCAGAAGGAGACCGCAAATGAGCGTTCGCGGCAATATTCTGGTCGCCGACGACGATGCGGCCATTCGCACCGTGCTCAACCAGGCTCTGTCGCGCGTTGGCCACGAGGTGCGCGTCACCTCGAACGCCTCGACCCTATGGCGCTGGGTGGCGGCTGGCGAAGGCGATCTCGTGATCACCGACGTGGTGATGCCGGACGAAAACGCCTTCGACATGCTGCCGCGCATCAAGAAGGCGCGACCCGAGCTGCCGGTCATCGTCATGAGCGCGCAGAACACCTTCATGACCGCCATCCGCGCGTCCGAGACGGGCGCCTACGAGTATCTGCCGAAGCCGTTCGATCTCACCGAGCTGCTCAACATCGTCAACCGGGCGCTGTCCGAGCCGAAGCGGCCGAAGCTCGACGCCCGCGCGGAGGACCAGCCGGAAACGATGCCGCTGGTCGGCCGCTCCGCCGCCATGCAGGACATCTACCGCATGCTGGCGCGCATGATGCAGACCGACCTCACGGTCATGATCAGCGGCGAATCCGGCACCGGCAAGGAGCTGGTGGCGCGCGCGCTGCACGAATATGGCCGCCGCCGCGGCGGCCCGTTCGTGGCCATCAACATGGCGGCAATCCCGCGTGACCTCATCGAATCGGAACTGTTCGGCCACGAGAAGGGCGCCTTCACCGGCGCGCAGAACCGTTCCAGCGGCCGCTTCGAGCAGGCGGAGGGCGGCACGCTGTTCCTCGACGAGATCGGCGACATGCCGATGGAAGCGCAGACCCGGCTGCTGCGCGTGCTGCAACAGGGTGAGTACACGACGGTCGGCGGCCGCACCCCGATCAAGACCGACGTGCGCATCGTCGCGGCCACCAACAAGGACCTGCGCACGCTGATCAACCAGGGCCTCTTTCGCGAAGACCTGTTCTATCGCCTCAATGTCGTGCCGCTGAGGCTGCCGGCGCTGCGCGAGCGTTCCGAGGACATTCCCGACCTGGTGCGGCATTTCTTCAAGCAGGGCGCCAGCGAGGGCCTGCAGACCAAGCGCATTTCGTCCGGCGGCATCGAGCTGATGAAGCGCTATCCCTGGCCGGGCAATGTGCGCGAATTGGAAAACCTGGTGCGCCGGCTGGCTGCGCTCTATTCGCAGGACGAGATTTCGTCGGAGATCATCGAGGCCGAGCTCAAGACCGGCGAAAGGCCGGTCGTGCCGGACGGCGGCGCGCTCATCCCCGACGATCTGTCGATCGGGCAGGCGGTCGAGCATTTCCTGCAGCGCTATTTCGCCTCTTTTGCCGGCGAATTGCCCCCGTCGGGGCTTTACCAGCGCATTCTCGCCGAGGTCGAATATCCGCTGGTGCTGGCTTCGATGACGGCGACACGCGGCAACCAGATCAAGGCTGCGGAGCTTTTGGGGCTCAACCGCAACACGTTGCGCAAGAAGATCCGCGAGCTTGGCGTCAATGTCTACAAATCGTCCAGGCAGCCGTAATCCCGCCTCGTGCTTGCGGCAATCGGCGAGTTGACGGGGGAAAGATTTCGTCCTCGGCCACACTTGTTGCATAATCGCCACAATGCGTTGCATACATCCGACGCAATGACCGACTCTGTACCGCGACATGGCAGCTGAGGCTCCGACCCTGAACCAACCGCTTTTCAGCCAGACCGGCACGCGTGACGGCCGACGGCTGCTGGCGCTGCCCGGCGTGGTCGCCATCGCCGGCGCGGTGATCACGGCGGCGATCTCGTTTGCGATCCTGGTCGGCGCAACGCCCATCGCGCCGACCGCCGACACGACCTGGGCGCTGGTCGCGGCTAATGCCGTCTTCGTCCTGTTCCTGATCGCGCTGATCGCCCGCGAGGTGCGCCGCATCGTTCTGGCGCGGCGCCACGGCAGGGCCGCCTCGCGGCTGCATGTGCGCATCGTCGCCATGTTCGCCCTTGTCGCTGCCATCCCGGCCATCATGGTGGCGATCATCGCCTCGATCACGCTCGACATCGGCCTCGACCGCTGGTTCGAGATCCGCACCAAGACGATCGTCAACTCGTCGCTGTCGATCGCCGACGCCTATGTGCAGGAGAACGCGCGCAACCTGCAGGGCACGACACTGTCGATGGCATACGATCTCGATGCCTCGCGCACGCTCTACGGCCTCGACCGGGGTGGTTTCCTCGATTTGCTGAACAAGGAAGCCGTTGGACGCGGACTGGCGCATGCGGCCTTGATCAAGCCAGACGGCTCGTTCGTCATGAACGCCAAGACCGATGCCGATTTCCCGATGCCGGAGCCGCCCTCCGGCGCCGTCGACACGGCGTCCGACGGCAAGCCGGTTCTTATAGAGCCGCGCACCCGCAACATCATGGGCGCCATCATCAAGCTGCGCGAGATCGAAGGGCTTTACCTCTATACGATCCGGCTGGTCGATCCCGACGTCATCAAGGCGCGCCAGATCGTCAAGGCCAACACCGACGAATACCGCAATCTGGAGGACAACCGCCGGACCTCGCAGGTCGCCTTTGCACTGCCTTACCTGTCGCTCACGCTGATCATCATCCTGTCGGCTATCTGGACCGGCATCGCCGTCGCCGACCGGATCGTGCGGCCGATCCGCCAGCTGATCGGCGCCGCCGACGAGGTGGCCACCGGCAATCTCGACGTCGCTGTCCCCGTGCGCCAGTCCGACGGCGACGTCGCCTCGCTCGGCGATACCTTCAACAACATGATCCTCGAGCTCAAATCGCAGCGCAACGAGCTCCTCTCGGCCAAGGATCTGATCGACGAGCGCCGGCGTTTCTCGGAGGCGGTGCTGGCCGGCGTCACCGCCGGTGTCATAGGCGTCGATCCCTACGGCATCATCACCATCGTCAATCGCTCGGCCGAAACCATGCTGGCGATTTCGGCAAGCGCGACGCTCGGCCAGAATCTTTCGGCGGTCCTGCCCCTTGTCGGCCGGGTTTTCGAGATCGGACGCCAGTCGGGCAAGCCGGTCTACCGCGAGCAGGTGACCTTCTTCCGCACCGGCCTGGAGCGCACTTTCAACGTCCAGGTCACCGTCGAGTCCGGCGACGACGGCGAGGAAGAGAAATCCTACGTGGTCACGGTCGACGACATCACCGATCTCGTCCAGGCGCAGCGTTCTTCGGCCTGGGCTGATGTGGCGCGGCGCATCGCGCATGAGATCAAGAACCCGCTGACCCCGATCCAGCTTTCGGCCGAGCGCATCAGGCGCCGCTACGGCAAGGTCATCACCGAGGATCGCGAGGTCTTCGACCAGTGCACCGACACCATCATCCGCCAGGTCGAGGACATCGGCCGCATGGTCGACGAATTCTCGGCCTTCGCCCGCATGCCGAAGCCGGAGATGAAGGCGATCGATCTGCGTGAGTCGCTGCGCGAGGCCTCCTTCCTGGTCGAGGTCAGCCGCCCCGACATCGCCTTCGAGCGCGATTTCGGCAGCGAGCCGTTGAAGGGCACTTTCGACAGCCGTCTGATGGCGCAGGCCTTCGGCAACGTCATCAAGAACGCCGCCGAGGCGATCGACGGGCTTGATCCGGAGGACCGTTCGGACGGCACAATCCGGATTCAAGCGGGGCGCCAAGATGGCACCATACGAATCGACGTTATCGACAACGGCAAGGGGCTGCCGCGCGAGAATCGCCAAAGGCTTCTCGAGCCCTATATGACGACGCGCGAGAAGGGCACTGGGCTTGGCCTCGCTATCGTCAAGAAGATCGTGGAAGACCATGGCGGCCGTCTCGAATTGCACGACGCGCCAGCGGATTTCCATGGTGGCCGGGGCGCGATGATCTCGATCATCCTGCCGCCGGCGACGGTCGTAGCCGCGCCGCCACGCGGTGAAGGTCGAAACGAACACGAACGAGAAACTGAAAAGGTCGGTAATGGCGTCTGACATTCTCATCGTCGATGACGAGGAAGACATCCGCGAACTTGTCGCCGGTATCCTGAGCGACGAGGGTCATGAAACTCGTACGGCGCATGACGCCGACAGCGCGCTTGCGGCGATCGCCGACCGCGCGCCGCGGCTGATTTTTCTCGACATCTGGCTGCAGGGCTCACGCCTCGACGGTCTGGCGCTGCTCGACGAGATCAAGACCATGCACCCCAACATGCCGGTGGTGATGATCTCCGGTCACGGGAACATCGAAACGGCGGTGTCGGCCATCCGGCGCGGCGCCTACGACTTCATCGAGAAGCCGTTCAAGGCCGATCGCCTCATCCTGATCGCCGAGCGCGCTCTGGAGACGTCCAAGCTGCGGCGCGAGGTCTCCGACCTCAAGCAGCGCAGCGGCGAGACCTTCGATCTGATCGGAATGTCGTCGGCCATGAGCCAGCTGCGGCAGACCATCGAGCGCGTCGCGCCCACCAACAGCCGCGTCATGATCGTCGGCCCGTCCGGCTCCGGCAAGGAGCTGACGGCGCGCGCCATCCACGCCCTGTCGTCGCGCAAGGCTGGTCCGTTCGTGACGCTGAGCGCGGCCACAATCACCCCCGAGCGCATGGAGATCGAGCTGTTCGGCACCGAATCGAACGGCACCGAGCGCAAGGTCGGCGCGCTGGAGGAAGCACATCGCGGCATCCTCTATATCGACGAAGTCGCCGACATGCCGCGCGAAACGCAAAACAAAATCCTGCGCGTGCTGGTCGAGCAGCAATTCGAGCGGGTAGGCGGCACCAAGCGCGTCAAGGTCGATGTCCGCATCATCTCGTCCACCTCGCAAAACCTCGAGGCGATGATCGCCGACGGCCGCTTCCGCGAGGACCTCTACCACCGCCTGGCGGTGGTTCCGGTCATGGTGCCGGGCCTTGCCGAGCGGCGCGAGGACATTCCCTATCTCGTCGACAATTTCATGAAGCAGATCGCACGCCAGGCCGGCATCAAGCCGCGCCGCATCGGCGACGATGCGCTGGCCGTGCTGCAGGCCCACAACTGGCCTGGCAACGTTCGCCAACTGCGCAACAATGTCGAACGGCTGATGATTCTGGCGCGCGGTGAAGAGGCCGATGCGCCGATCACCGCCGACCTTCTGCCCTCCGAGATCGGCGATGTGATGCCACGCACACCCAACCAGTCGGACCAGCACATCATGGCGCTGCCGTTGCGCGAGGCGCGCGAGCAGTTCGAGAAGGACTATCTGATTGCCCAGATAAACCGCTTCGGCGGCAACATTTCGAAAACGGCCGAGTTCATCGGCATGGAGCGTTCGGCTCTGCATCGCAAGCTGAAGTCGCTGGGTGTGTAGAAGCAATTCCAGGAAAAGTGCGTAGCGGTCTTCCGTCCGGAATTGCTTAAGACTCCCAGGGCTGGCTTGGCCCACGCGATTGTTCATTACGGCCGGGGCGGAATCGCCTAAGAAAGCCGGATATTTCGCTGAGGATGCCCATGCCGCGCATTGCCTATGTCAACGGGCGCTATGTCGTCCATGCCCAAGCCAGCGTCCATATCGAGGACCGCGGCTACCAGTTCGCCGACGGCGTCTATGAGGTCTGCGAGGTGGCGCGCGGCCATATCGTCGACATGCCGCGCCATCTTACCCGGCTCAAGCGCTCGCTGAACGAACTGTCGATCGCCTGGCCCGTATCGGAAGGCGTCCTGCCGCTGCTGCTGCGCGAGGTGGTCAACCGCAATGGCGTGGTCAACGGCCTCGTCTATGTGCAGGTGACGCGCGGCGTCGCCAGCCGCGAGTTCGTTTTTCCGCCGGCAGGCACGCAATCTTCCCTGGTCATAACCGCCAGGAAAGCCGATCCGGCGGCGAATGCGAAGCGGGTGGAGACCGGCATCAAGGTCATCACCGTGCCTGAGAATCGCTGGGACCGCGTCGACATCAAAAGCACGGGCCTTTTGCCCAATGTGCTTGCCAAGCAGAAGGCCAAGGAAGCCGGCGCCCAGGAAGCCTGGTTCGTCGACGCCGATGGCAACGTCAAGGAAGGCGGCTCTTCCAATGCCTGGATTGTCACAACGGACGGCGTCCTGGTGACCCGGCCGGCCGAGCACGGCATCCTGCGCGGCATCACTCGCACGACGCTTTTCGATGTCGCCGCCAAGCTCGGCCTCAAGATAGAGGAGCGCGGTTTTTCGGTCACTGAGGCCAAGGCGGCCAGGGAAGCGTTCATCAGTTCGGCGACCACGATCGCCATGCCGGTGGTCGAAATCGACGGCGCGCCGATAGCAAACGGCCACCCTGGTTCTATGACACTTTCGTTGCGGCAGGCTTTTTTTGACGTTGCGGAAAAAAGTCCAGCCTGATAACCGCAAAGGTGGAATAAACCTCAACTATCTCGTTCTGCTTGTCGTTTAAACGGCAAGAGGGGGTTTGCGCGCTTGACAGGTGCCGCGTAATTTGGCGCACTGGCCCGCAGACCGAAGGGGATCGGCGAAAGACAAAAACAATGGCGGAACGATCGCAAAACCTTCAGGACCTGTTCCTGAATTCAGTTCGCAAGAGCAAAAATCCACTTACCATCTTCCTCATCAACGGCGTGAAGCTGACCGGCGTCGTCACTTCGTTCGACAATTTTTGTGTGTTGTTGCGGCGCGACGGGCACTCCCAGCTCGTCTACAAGCACGCCATTTCCACGATCATGCCGAGCCAGCCGGTTCAGATGTTCGATGGCGAGGAAAGCCAGGGCGCCTGATTGGCACGAGATAAGGACGCGGACCGCAGCGTTCGCGGAAAACAAGGACATCAACTCGGGCCGGAAGCCAAGGATCCGACCCGGGCTGTTGTCATTGTGCCGGTGCTTACCCGCCAGCCTCGTGGCGACGAGGAAACCAGCCGGCCGCGTCTGACCCGCTCGGCCGATGCCCGCCATGACGAGGCGGTCGGGCTTGCCAGCGCCATCGATCTCAACCCAGTCCACACCGCGGTGGTGACGGTCGCCGATCCGCGTCCGGCCACGCTGCTCGGCAGCGGCAAGGTAGCCGAGTTCGCCGACATCGTGAAAGAACGCAAGGCGGAGCTGGTCATTGTCGACCATCCGCTGACGCCGGTTCAGCAGCGCAATCTCGAAAAGGAACTGAACGCCAAGGTGCTCGATCGCACCGGGCTCATCCTGGAGATCTTCGGCGAGCGGGCGCGCACCAAGGAAGGCACGCTGCAGGTTGAGCTCGCGCATCTCAACTACCAGAAGGGCCGGCTGGTGCGCAGCTGGACCCATCTCGAACGGCAGCGCGGCGGCGCCGGTTTCCTCGGCGGCCCCGGCGAAACCCAGATCGAATCCGACCGCCGCATCCTGCAGGACAAGATCACCAAGCTGAAGCACGAGCTGGAAACAGTGCGGCGCACGCGCGACCTGCACCGCGCCAAGCGCAAGAAGGTGCCTTTTCCGGTGATGGCGATCGTCGGCTACACCAATGCCGGCAAGTCGACGCTGTTCAACCGGCTGACCGGGGCGGGGGTGCTGGCCGAGGACATGCTGTTCGCCACGCTCGACCCCACCTTGCGGCGCGTGCGGCTGCCGCACGGCACGCCGATCATCCTGTCGGATACGGTCGGCTTCATCTCCGACCTGCCGACTCATCTTGTGGCCGCCTTTCGGGCGACGCTGGAAGAGGTCGTCGAAGCCGATCTGGTGCTGCATTTGCGCGACATCTCCGATCCGGACACGGCGGCCCAGGCTGACGATGTCGAACGCATCCTTGCCGATCTCGGCGTCGACGCCGCCGACACGAACCGCGTGATCGAGGTCTGGAACAAGATCGACCTGCTCGACGAAGGCAATCGCGAGCGGCTGCTTGCGGTGGGCGCGAGCGGCAAGTCTCCACCGATCGCGATTTCGGCGGTGACCGGCGAGGGACTGGACACGCTGAAGGCGCTCATCGAGACGCGCGTGTCGGGCGAGCTGGAAACGATGACGGTGACGTTGAGCCCGGCCCAGCTCGGCCAGGTCGACTGGCTCTACCGCAATGGCGATGTCGTTTCGCGCACCGACAATGAGGACGGCAGCGTCACCCTGTCGCTCACGGCCACGCATAGCGCCCGGCAGGAGATCGAGAGCCGCCTGCATCGCAAGAGCGGCAGCTAACCGGCTGTTTACTTGGCGCTTTTTGCCTGCTGCCACAGCGCTTCCATCTCGTCGAGCGTGGCCTTCTCCAGCGAGCCGCCCGAAGCCGCCAGGGCCTGCTCGACATAGTGGAAGCGCGAGCGAAACTTTTCATTGGTGCCGCTGAGCGCCGCTTCCGAATCGAGCTTGAGATGGCGGCCGAGATTGACGACGGCAAACAGCATGTCGCCGAACTCGTCCTTGATCGGCGCGGCATCCCCCGTGGTGAGTGCTTCGCGCAATTCGCCGATTTCCTCCTCGATCTTGTCGAGGATGGGGGCTGCCTCGCTCCAATCGAAGCCGACGCGCGCTGCCTTCTCCTGCAGCTTGAGCGCGCGTGTCAGGGCAGGGAGCGCCACCGGCACACTGTCGAGATAGCCCTTGCCGTGATCTTCCGGATCGAGCCCGCGCGCGATGCGGGCACTGCGCTTTTCAGCTTTCTCCTCAGCCTTGATCTTCTCCCACATGCCCTTGGCCATGCCGGCGCTGCGCGCCTTCTCGTCGCCGAAGACGTGCGGATGGCGGCGGATCATCTTGGTGGTGATGGCCTCGACGACATCGCCGAAAGCGAACTCGCCGATCTCTTCGGCCATCTGCGCGTGATAGACGACCTGCAGCAGCAAGTCGCCCAGTTCCTCGCGCAAATCGTCGAAATCGCCGCGCGCGATCGCGTCGGCCACTTCATAGGCTTCCTCGATCGTGTAGGGCGCGATGGTCGAAAAGTTCTGCTCGATATCCCACGGGCAGCCGGTCTTGGGCGCGCGCAGCGCGGCCATGATCTCAATCAGCCGGGAAATGTCTTTCGATGGTTTCATGGCCTCAAGCTAGCGCGCGGCCAGCAAGCCGGCCATCCCGGCGGCTGGCCGGCGTGACTTGTCCACAGCTGTCGCGGGCTTCAGTCGAGCACAGAGACAATCGCCTTGGCGAGATCGTCCATGCCGTCCTCGGGCAGGCCGGCCACGTTGATGCGGCTGTCGCCGACCATGTAGACGGCGTGCTCGGTGCGCAGGCGCTCGACCTGTGCCTCCGTCAGTCCAAGCCTGGAAAACATGCCGCGATGGCTGGCGACGAAATCGAAGCGATCGGAGTTGGACTGCCGGCGCAACGCGTCGGCAAAGGCGACGCGCAACCTCAGCATGCGCAGCCGCATCTCCTCGAGCTCCGTCTCCCAATCCTTCCTCAGGGCGGCGTCTTCAAGCACCATGCGCACCGCCGCAGCGCCATGATCCGGCGGCATCGAATAGAGCGCGCGTGCTGCCGCCAGCATCTGGCTCATCGCCACATCGGCCTGCGCGCCGTCCTTGGCCATGATCATCGCAGCACCCACGCGGTCGCGATAGACGGCGAAATTCTTCGAGCAACTGGAGGCGACGACCATCTCCGGAACCTTGCCGGCGAGCAGCCGCAGACCGGCGGCATCGGCGTCCAGGCCCTCGCCAAATCCCTGATAGGCGATGTCGACGAAAGGCAGCAGGCCGCGCTCCAGGAGAACGTCCGCGACCTTCGCCCACTGCGCGGCGTCGAGATTGGCGCCGGTCGGGTTGTGGCAACAGCCATGCAGCAGCACGACGTCGCCGCTGTTGGTCGTCCTGAGCGTTGCCAGCATCTCGTCGAAGCGCACAGCGCCGGAGGCGGCATCGAAATAGGGATAGTTGCGAACCTCAAGGCCGGCGGCCCGCATCACCGGCGGATGGTTCGGCCAGGTCGGATCGGACAGCCAGACCGTCGCGCCGGGACGCGTGCGCTGCAGAAGCTCGGCCACCAGCCTGAGCGCGCCGGATCCGCCCGGCGCCTGAGCCGCGCGTATGCGCGAATGGTCAGCTTTTTCGCCGAAGGCGAGCTTGATCATGGCAGCATTGAAGCCGGTGTCGCCGGCAAGGCCGAGATAGGTCTTGGTGTCCTGGCTTGCCAGCAGCCGCTTCTCGGCCTCGCGCACGGCGCGCATTACCGGCGTCTTGCCGTCGATGTCCTTGTAGACGCCGACGCCGAGGTCGACTTTGCCCGGGCGTGGATCGTTGCGGTAGAGGTCGATCAGGGCAAGGATCTTGTCGGCGGGCGCGGGCTGCAGGGTCTCGAACATCGAAAAGGACTCCAATGGCGGCGGAGTGATACGCAAATCGATCCCGCCGCGCCAGCGGTTTCCTCAACGCGCCGCCGATGCCTAAAGAAAATGCCGGGCAGGGGATTAAATTCCCTACATGCTCCGTAAACAGGGCATGAAACGGTCTATGGCACGCTTCGATATTGTCGGGCAGTTGGGATCGCTGCGGCGTTACGCGCGCTCACTGACGCGCGATGGCACTGATGCCGAGGATCTCGTCCATGACGCGCTGGTGCGCGCCTACGAGCGGCGCGCGACGTTTCGCTCGGGCGGCAATCTGCGCGCCTGGCTCTTGGCGATCGTGCACAACATCTTCATCGACCGCATGCGCTCGCGCCGCTCCGAGACGGCGCGCATCGAACAGGCCGGCCTCGTCGCCGACCGGAGCGTGCCGGCCTCGCAGGACCATTCCGTGCGCCTGTCGCAGGTCCGGGAAGCGTTTCTTTCGCTCCCCGAGGAACAGCGCTCCGCCCTCCATCTCGTCGCCATCGAAGGGCTGTCCTATCAGCAGGCGGCGGAGGTCATCGGCGTGCCGCTCGGAACATTGATGTCGCGCATCGGCCGCGCGCGCGCCGCGCTGCGCGAGATGGAGGAGGGCGCGCCGCAGAAAGCCAAGCCGCATCTCAGGATCGTGGGAGACGATCAATGACCGTCATTGTCGACCCCGTAACCGATGCCGATCTCGACGCCTATGTCGACGACCAGCTGGATGTCGCCCGCCGCATCGAGGTCGAGGCGCACCTCGCCGCGCGCCCGGAAGCGGCGGCGCGCGTGATGTCGGACCTGAGGACGCGCGACGAACTGCGTGTCGCGCTTGCCGGACCTGTCGGCACGGCGCGTCCGGCCACGACCGAAGCCGCGCGGCGGCTGGAAAGGGCGCTTGCCAGGGGGCGTATGCTTGCCGTGCTGCAGCGCGCCGCCGCCGCGGCCGTGCTGGTCGCGGCAGGCTGGCTTGCCAACGGCATCTTTGGGCCGATCGCGGTCACCAAGGTGGTCGCCTCGACGCAACCGCCAGCCTATGTCGAGGATGCGGTGAGAGCGCACCGGACGACCTTGATGCGCGAGACGATGCCGTCGCAGCGGGAGGCGCCGGGCTATGATGCCGACGAGATCCGCGCCGCCACCGCGATCGTCATGCCGTCGCTGCCCGACGATTGGAAGATCCGCGACGTCCAGGTCTATCCCTCGCAATTCGGGCCGAGCGTCGAGATGGCGGTCGATACCAGGGACCTGGGCCTCGTCTCTTTGTTCGCCATCAGGCCGGGCACGTTCGACGTCGTGAAGCCGACGGTCGCGCCCGCCGACGACATCTCAACCGCCTATTTCCAGATCGGCGAGGTCGCCTATGCGGTGGTCGGGCGCGGCGACGCCGGCAACCTCGACCGTGCCGCCGAGAAACTCGCCAGAACTCTCTACTGAGAACCAAGGAGAACCAAATGAACAGCCCCAATCTGGGATACCCAATGGGCACCGGCATCCAGGCCGGAGCCGTCTATGACGAGGGCCTGCGCAAGCACATGCTGCGCGTCTACAACTATATGGGCCTCGGCCTGGTCGTCACCGGCCTCGTCGCCTTCTTCGTGGCCTCGACGCCGGCGCTCTACGTGCCGATCTTCTCCAGCCCTTTGAAATGGGTGGTGATGCTGGCTCCGCTCGCCTTCGTCATGCTCTTCTCGTTCAAGATGCAGACCATGTCGGCCGCGAGCGCGCAGACGATGTTCTGGGCCTTCTGCGCCGTGATGGGCCTGTCGCTCGCCTCGGTGTTCCTGGTCTTCACCTCAACCAGCATCGCGCGCACCTTCTTCATCGCCGCCACGATGTTCGGGGCCACCAGCCTCTACGGCTACACGACCAGGCGCGACCTGACGCAGTTCTCGTCCTTCCTGATCATGGGCCTGATCGGCGTGGTGATCGCAAGCCTGGTCAACCTGTTCCTCGGCTCGACCGCGCTGCAATTCGCCATCTCGGTGATCGGCATCGCCGTCTTCGTCGGCCTCACCGCCTGGGATACGCAGACGATCAAGGAGCAGTATGCTGAGAATTTCGATGCCGAATCGCAGCAGAAGCTCGCCGTCTTCGGCGCCTTCTCGCTCTATCTGAACTTCATCAACATCTTCCAGCTGCTCCTGAATTTCACCGGCGAGCGCGAATAGTCCGGGCCGTAGCAGGCAACACTGCTGACCTCGGCGCGGCCGGAGGGAAACCTCCGGCCATTTTGTCGACCGCGCCCAAAGCGTCCACGACCAAGGTGGGATCTGCCTGCGGCGCTTGAGTTCACGCGCGGCCTTTTGCTAGCCTGCCGGCCAGACCAGCCAGCCGCGAGGACGCAATGGAACAGCTGACGCTTCACGCTGACGGGATCTCGGCGACCATCGTCGGGCAGGGGGCCGAGCTGGTCTCGCTACGCGATGGCGACGGCACCGAGCTTCTGTGGCAGGCAGGCTCCACCTGGCGGCGCCACTCGCCGGTCCTGTTCCCGATCGTGGGCCGGCTGAAGGGCGATGAGCTGCGCCATCGCGGCCAAACCTATCCGATGACGCAGCACGGCTTTGCCCGCGACCGACGCTTTGCCTGGGCGGAGCAGGGGCCCGCCTCATGCACATTGCTCCTGTCGGATGACACCGAGACCAAGGTGCACTACCCCTTCGCCTTCCGCCTCGCCATCGGCTACGAGCTGAAACCCCGGCAGCTCGGCGTGACCTTCGAGATCACTAATACCGGCGACGAGCCGCTGCCGGCCTCGATCGGCGCGCATCCGGCGTTCAACTGGCCGTTGCTGCCGGAACTGCCCAAGGAAGCCTATCGGCTGACCTTCGCCAAGGATGAGCCTGCGCCGATCCGCCGCCTGAAGGACGGCCTGCTGCTGCCGAACCCGCTACCGACGCCCATCCAGGGAAAGACGCTGCCGCTGTCCGAAAAATTGTTCGTCGACGACGCCGTCATCCTCGACCAGCCGGCCAGCAACAGCGTGCGCTACACCGCCGGCCGCGGCCCGGCGATCGAGATGTCGTGGCAGGGCTTCAACGAGCTGGGCATCTGGTCCAAGCCCAGCGGCGCGCCGTTCCTGTGCATCGAGCCCTGGCACGGTATTGCCAGTCCCGCCGATTTCGACGGCGAGTTCGCCGACAAGCCGGGTGTCATGCTGATCGAACCGGGCGCCCGGCGCGTCCTGAGCTACCGGGTCGGCCTCAGCCGGGAAAGGTAGGGCATGGCATACGCCATCAAGGCCGAGATCCAGGATCCGCCGGCAGAGACATTCGTCTTCGCCGCCCAGAAAACCATGTATGGCGGCAAGCGCATTGCCGAAGGCGACATCGTCTTCCTGTTCGCCAGCGAGAACGAAGGCGGGCAGGGGCTTGTCGCACGCGGCATCGTGACCTCATCGAAGGCCATCCCGAGGCGTCCCGATCTCGAACGGCAGACGCCGCGTGTCAGCATCACCGTTCGCCGCACCGCCCTGGCGACGAAGCGGCTAGGCCGCTATGAACTCAAGCGCTTCAGGGATTGGAATGACGGCCGCCGGCCCGAGACCGAGCTCAACTTCAAATTCTACCGCCAGGCGACGAACAAGATCGTCGGCATCTCGGACGCGACGGCGGCGTTTCTCGAAGGGTTTTTCTAGCAGCCTTGACCGCTGAAAGGACCGCAAAAAGGAAAGCCCGGCGCGGGGCCGGGCCAATCCAAATCGGCACTATCGATCGGTCAGTTGCCGAACTTGTAGCTCAACCTCGCCATGACGACATCGGCCCTGGCCTTTACCTTGTACGTCTCCGGATTGTCTCCGAGCGAACCGTTGTCGAACACATTAGGTCCCGTGCTGGTCTTGGAGCCGAGATCGATATGCGTGTAGTCCACGCCGAGGCTCAGCTTGTCGGTCAGGGCATAATCGATGCCTGCACCGATAGCATAGCCGTTGTGCCAGTCGTTCTGCTCGTAAGTGACGAGAGCGTCATTGTCGCGCGCCTTGAACCCGACCTCGCCGCCGGCATAGCCGCCCTTGGCGTAGATCAGAACACGGTCGAAGGCATAGCCGATCCGGCCTACCACTGTTGCATAATGCTGGATTCGACCGGTCTCGGTATCGCTGTCCGGGAAATAGGGGCTGACGATCGTCTTCCTGATTCCCGTGGCAGTCCACGAGGCTTCGCCGCCCAGCACGAATTGGTTCCACTGATATTGGGCTCCGACATGCACCCCGCCGGCTATGTTGGTATCGCTGAAATCGAAACCCTCGGTTCCGGCAGGAACCAGATCTGTAAAGAAGCCGCCGCTCGGCTGCTGTACATCCGTCGCCTTGATGTGGCCATTGGCGATACCGATATGCCCGCCGGCATAGAAGCCGCTCCAATCATAGGCCGATCCGGCAACCGGGCCAGCCATATCCGCGGCCGAGGCAGCGGTCGCGCTGAGCCCAGCCATCGCGGCAATTGCGATAAGTCTCTTCACTGAATCCCTCCGATCCACCCTAATCCCATCGGTGCTTGAGCATAGACCAATATTTGAAAATAAAGTGTGATGAATTAGCCGCACTGCCTAGAAATCAGTAGGATGCGTGAGGGCGACCCGCAAAACAGTACTTGCTAATATAATTGAGGCAAACTCAGCTCTCCTGACGAACCGAAATAGGCGGTTGCCGAGCTTCTACATTTGCCGGACTACAGCGCCGATCGCGTTGACGAGAAGTCGTGAAGCGGTGAGGGCGGAGAGGCCGTCAATGTCGGCTGGCGGATAGAGCTCGACGAGATCGAACCCCGCGATCATGGCCCACTTGCCGAGCCCCGAGATCAGGTCGATCGTTTCTGTATAGGTGAGGCCGCCAGGCGTGCGCGCCGCCACGTCCGGCATGATCGAGGGATCGAGGCTATCGCAGTCGAGGGTGACGACGACACGCGCTCCTTCCGGAATATGCCGCAGAGCGGCCTCCACGCCTTGAGCGTGAACCTCGCGCGCTGTGACGAACCGGCTGCCGTAGCGCCGCGCCGCTTCGATTTCGGCATGGCGTGCGCTACCGACGCTGCGCAGGCCGACTTGCACCATGCCGGCGACATGCGGCATCTCGCTCGCCCGGCGCATCGGGCTCGAATAGCCGTAGCGTTCGCCATTCACCTCGTCGCGCCAGTCGATGTGGGCGTCGATCTGCAGGACCCAGACCGGCCCGTGTTCGCCAAAACCGGAAAGGAAAGGAATGGTGGCGGAACAATCGCTGCCGAGCAGGATCGGCACGGCCGGCATCAACAGCACCTCGCGCGTCTTCGCCTCGATCCGGCTCCTGTTGCCGGCATTGTCATTCATGGCTGTTGCGACATTGCCAACATCGACAGAGCAGACCGGCCGGCCGGCGAACAGCGGACCACCGAGATCGAAATCCCAGTGCTCGACGAGCGGGGCATCCTCCTGGCTCGCTCGGCGGATAGCGTCGGCTGCCGAGGCATGGCCACCATTGTGCCCGCCGGGATAAGCGGTGCAGTGATCGGCCCCGAAAATTACCGCCCTGGGCAAGTGCCCGTCGGAGAGGTGATCGGGAAAGCCGAGAAAGGAAGCGGTCATTTTCTGGATGCTTTCGTTGTTGCGCCGCAGCGCGCGACAGTCTGGGGCGGGGTAGTTGCTTCGGCTGGGAGTTTTGCGACAATTCGCGTTTTAGGCAACAAGATGGGGCTACGGCGATGAAGAGTGTTCTAATGCTGGCTGGTGCTGGTTTGCTGCTTTCCGTCTTGTCGCCGACAATGGCTGAGGAGAAACTGCGCGCTTCGGACAAGGCGGCGCTTGCCGAATGCCTGAAATATGTCGGCGATTTTCAAGGTGGCGTTCCCGGCGTGAACGATACGCCGACACCGGCTGTCCACATCGACAACGCCATCAAGCTCGCCGGACACGAGCCCGCCTCGTGCATCGATTACGTGACCGAGCTGTGCTCCTTCGAGAGCGATGACGGCCGCTCGCAGCTCGGATTGATCGATTGCGCGAACCGCGAGGTCAGCGTGTGGGAGGATCGCCTCAACACGACCTATGCGGCGCTGATGGCCAAGGCCGCGCCCAAGACTCGGGGCGGCTACCGCAAGATGCAGCGCGCCTGGATCGCCTACCGCGACGCGCGATGCGCGGCGGAAGCGTCCGCCGAAACCGTCAACACCGATCGCCAGAGCAACATCATGGTCAGCTGCGCGCTCGACGCGACGGCCCGGCAGGCGCTGATCCTCGATAATGAGCTGTCGGATCTGCAGTGATTGGGCCACGAGGAAGGGCGGCCGGGTGAGATTACCGCGCCATCGGAACATAAGTCGCATAAGATAGATTATGGAACTTGCGTGTTAGGCGTTTATCCGAGAATTGCAGCGGCTTTCGCCATTGGCGACAAACTCTGCGGACTGGCTGCGTGCGCCAGCTCGCGAATTCCGGCTGCCAACCGCACGAATGACGGGCTGCGACACCGACTGAGCGGTTGCCGCTATCGCTCTGACTCGTAGGGAATTTCGATTACCATGCCGTCATAGCCGGGCACCACGCGCTCCGGCGTCTCGGCCATCACCACGGCGTAGTCCAGCGGCACGTGCATATGCGTCAGCACGGCCTTCTTCGGACCCAGCTTCTCGATCCAGCCCAGAGCCTGACCGAGCGACAGATGGCTGGGATGGGTCTTGTACTGCAGCGCGTCGATCACCAGCATGTCGAGGCCCAGCAACCGCTCGGCCGTGGCGGCCGGGAAATCGCTGATATCCGGACAGTAGGCAAGCCCGCCAATGCGGAAGCCCAGCGAAATGATGTCGCCATGGATCTGCGGCAGTGGCTCAAAGGTGAGGGCGCCCCCCTCGCCTTCGATCACGACCGGTCTCGCGCGGTCGATGATATGGGCTTTGACAATCGGCGGATACGAGCTGCCGGGGGGCGTCTCGAAGCAATAGCCGAAGGCCTGGCGCAGCCGCTCCATCGTCGGTTCGTCGGCGTGGATGTCGATCCTGTGCCGCTGGTCGTGCACAAAGCCACGCAGATCGTCGATGCCATGGATATGGTCGGCATGCGGATGGGTATAGACGACGGCGTCGATACGCCTGACCGAAGCCATCAGCATCTGCTGGCGGAAATCCGGCCCGGTGTCGATGACGACCGTGGTGCGGGCGCCATTGGCGGCAATGCGCTCGACCAAGGCTGCAGTGCGCATGCGCCGGTTTTTCGGGTTCGCGGGATCGCAATTGCCCCAATCGCCGGTGATGCGCGGCGTGCCGGGCGATGAGCCGCAGCCAAGGATGGTGAAGCGCAGCCGGTCGCTCATGTCCGCGCCATATCCGGGCGCGGCATCTTGGTGAACAGCCTGAAGAAGTTGCCGGTGGTGATATCGGCGATCTCGGTTTCGCTGACACCGATGGTCTCGGCAAGAACCTTCGCCGTGTTCGTGACATAGGCCGGCTCGTTGCGTTTTCCCCGATGCGGGATCGGCGCGAGGTAGGGCGCGTCGGTCTCGACCAGCAGCCGGTCACGCGGAACATCGGCCGCGATGCCACGCAACTCGGGGGAATTCTTGAAGGTCAGGATGCCGGAGAAGGAGACATAGCCGCCCAGCGCCACGCCGACTTCGGCCAGCCTGCGTCCAGACGAAAAACAATGCAGGATGAAAGGGAAGGCGCCCTTCCCTGTCTCGTCCTCGAGGATCGACGCCATGTCGTCGTCGGCATTGCGCGCATGGATGACCAGCGGCAGGCCGGTCCGGCGCGCGGCGGCGATATGGGTGCGAAAACCTTGCGCCTGCATATCGCGCGGCGCCTTGTCATAATGGTAATCCAGCCCGGCCTCGCCGATCGCCACCACTTTTGGGTGACCGGAAAGCTGCACCAGCTCGTCGGCGGTGACGTCGAGTTCTTCCGCCGCATTGTGCGGATGGGTGCCGACCGAGCAATAGACTTCGTTGAAAGTTTCAGCGATTTCAAGGATCTGCTGGAAGCGCCTCACGCGCGTCGAGATCGTGACCATGCGGCCGACTCCGGCGGCGAGAGCGCGGGCGACGATAGCCGCCCGCTCCTCGGCGAAGTCCGGAAAGTCGAGATGGCAATGGCTGTCGACCAGCATCAGGCGTCCTGCTCGACATAGCGCGGGAACACGCCCTCCGGCGCCGGCAAGGCGGCGCCGGGCACCAGCGCGTGGTCGGCATGGACGTGCTCGAAAGCACGCTTGTCCGCAGGCACAGCCAGCAGGTCGAGCAGCTTGGCCGCCGATCCAGGAATGAAGGGCTGGCAAAGGAGTGCCACGCGTCGCACCAGTTCGGCCGTTGTCCACAAGACCGTTTCCATCCGCTCCGGATTGGTCTTCTTCAGTGCCCACGGCTCCTGGGAAGCGAAATAGCGGTCCGCTTCCGCCACCACGCCGAAGATCGCCGCCAGCGCCAGATGGATTCCCTGCTCCGCCATCGCCCGGCGAGAAACGGCCAGCGCTTCGATCGCCTGGTCGAGGATCGCCGTATCGGCCTCCGTCAGCTCGCCGCGCTTCGGCACCGCGCCGCCGCAATTCTTGGCGATCATAGACAGCGACCGCTGCGCCAGATTGCCAAGGCCATTGGCGAGATCCGCGTTGGTGCGGTTGACGATCGCCTCATGGCTGTAGTTGCCGTCCTGACCGAACGGCACCTCGCGCAGGAAGAAATAGCGCACCTGGTCAACGCCGTAATGGTCCACCATCGTGAACGGGTCGATGACGTTGCCGACCGACTTCGACATCTTCTCGCCGCGGTTGAACAGGAAGCCATGGCCGAAGACGCGCTTCGGCAGCGGAATTCCCGCCGACATCAGGAAGGCCGGCCAATAGACCGCGTGGAAGCGCACGATGTCCTTGCCGATGATGTGCGCGTCGGCTGGCCAAAAACGCCATTTCTCATCGTTTTCATTGGGATAGCCGACGCCGGTGATGTAGTTGGTCAAGGCGTCGACCCACACATACATCACATGCTTCTCGTCACCAGGCACCGGCACGCCCCAGTCGAAGGTGGTGCGCGAGACCGACAGGTCCTTCAGCCCGGATTTGACGAAGCTCATCACCTCGTTGCGACGCTCGGCCGGACCGATGAAATCGGGCTGGCTCTCGTAGAGCGCGATGAGCTTGTCCTGATAGGCCGACAGGCGGAAGAAATAGCTTTCCTCCTCGACCCATTCGACAGGCGTTCCCTGCGGCCCGTAGCGCACATTGTCGGCGCGGACCTCGGTTTCCTCCTCGCCGTAATAGGCCTCGTCGCGCACCGAATACCAGCCGGCATAGCCACCCTTGTAGATGTCGCCATTGGCGGCCATCGCCTTCCAGATCGCCTGGGAGGACGCATAATGCCGTTCCTCGGTGGTGCGGATGAAATCGTCGTTGGAAGCGTTCAGCGCGCTCGCCATGCGCTTGAACTCGGCCGAATTGCGGTCGGCGAGCTCGCGCGCCGCGATGCCTTCCTTGCGCGCCGTTTGCAGCATCTTGATACCGTGCTCGTCGGTGCCGGTCAGGAAGAACACGTCCTTGCCGTCGAGCCGCTGGAAGCGGGCAAGCGCGTCGGTGGCGATCAGCTCATAGGCATGGCCGATATGCGGCTTGCCGTTCGGATAGGAGATCGCGGTCGTGATGTAGAATGTGTCGCGTGACATGAATGAACCGTCATGAATATCTGAATGTGAGTTGTGGCGGTGGATATCGCATCGGAACGTCGATTGCCATCCCGAGGCCAATGCATGCCGCCCGAAAGTGGGTCAACGGCATGCATCGAACGAGCCGTCACATTCGCATCGCAGAATTCAGGCGGTCGATCATGGTCAGGGCGTGCTGCTTCTTGTCGAGGTTGTAGGTCTCGGCCTCAGATATCGTGTTAAGCGCCTCCTGCCAAGCCTCGGACAGCGTTTTGGCTCTGGCGAGGTCGCCGGACAGCGCCGCATCGCTGGCGGCGGCCGAAAGCAGATCGAGCGCGCGGCGGTTGAATATGTCGAACTGGATCGCCTGGTCGCGTCCCGCCACGGCCTCGGCGAGGCGGTGGGCGCCGGCAATGTCGGGCTTTCGGGCAGTCACCAATGCGTCGAGCGCGCCGGCGATCTCCAGCCCGCCATATTGGGTGAGCAGGATGGCGTTGCGTGCGCTGCCCCCTGCCCGCTCGGCGAGCGCTGAACGTGCGGCCGCATCATCCGGCGGCTGCGGTTCGACATTCTCCAGCACGGCCATCAGCTCGTCGGCCGCGAGCGGCGCCAGCCGCACCATCTGGCAACGCGAGCGGATCGTCGGCAGCATGCTGCCCGGCGCGTGCACGACCAGAATGAACAAGGTGCGGGCCGGCGGCTCCTCGAGATTCTTGAGCAAGGCATTGGCGGCGTTGGTGTTCATGTCGTCGGCCGGGTCGACGATGACGACGCGGTAGCTGCCGTCATGCGAGGTCATCGACAGGAAGCGGCTGACCCTGCGGATTTCGTCCACGGTCAGCACCGTCTTGAAGCTCTTGGTCTTGTCGTTGGCGGGGCGCGTCAGATGCAGCACGCCCGGATGCGCGCCGGTGGCGATCTGGCGAAACAGCGGGGACGCCGGATCGGGAACGGCAAGCGTGTCGGGCGCCTTCCTGTAATCCGGATATTTCAGAAGATGGTGCGCCAGATGGAACGCCAGCGTCGCCTTGCCGATGCCGAGCGGCCCGGCAAAGATCAGCGCATGAGGCAGCTTGCCCGCGCGGTAGGCGCCAGCGAGCATCCCGGCCGCCGTCGCGTGGCCGATCAGCCGCGGCGTTTCAGCCGGCTCGGGCACGCCGTCCAGCGTGTCGTGCTGCTCTGGGGCGATGCGTTCGAAGATCATGCCGGCGCCGTCTCGATCCTTTGCGCCGGCATCCTCTCTTCCAGCGCCGCGAAGACGGCGGCGGTGACGACATTTTCCACCGTATCGGGATCGGCGGCCGCGTCGATGACGATGCAGCGCTCCGGCTCCGCCGCGGCGATGGCCAGGAAAGCCTCGCGCCGCCGCTGGTGGATGGCCAAGGTCTCTTTCTCGAAGCGGTCAGCGGCGTCACCCGCGCCGCGCCGCGCGGCCGCCCGCTTCAGGCCTTCAGCCGGATCGATGTCGAAGATCAGCGTCATGTCCGGCATCAAGCCGTTGATGGCTACCGCCTCCAGCGCCTTCATGAAGTCCGCGTCGAGCCCGCCCGTGACACCCTGATAGACACGCGAGGAATCGATGAAGCGGTCGCACAGCACGATCGAGCCGCGCTCGACCGCCGGCCGGATGACCTGCTCGACATGGTCGGAGCGCGCGGCGGCGAACAGGATTGCCTCCATCTTCGGGCCAAACGGCTCGGCCGCGCCGGACAGAAGAACGTGCCTTACCGCCTCGGCGCCAGGCGATCCACCCGGCTCGCGGCTGACCAGCACCTCGTATTTCTTGGCGCGCATGCGCCGCGCCAGCCGCTCGATCTGCGTCGACTTGCCTGCTCCTTCGCCGCCCTCGAAGGTGATGAAAAATCCGCTCGCCAATCGAGACTGCCTTTGCCCGTGCTGGCCGCTGTCATAGCTCCCGTCCGTCAAAAGGTCCACGAACTTACCCGATCACAAATGTTTCTGACGCAGCCAGCCGACAGCGAGTTCCTTGGCCGCGTCGAGCGCACGCTGCGGCAGCGTGCCCACCTTCACCGATTCGGCGGCATAGAGCGGCGTCTGCTGGCTGAGCGTATCGCCTATCCAAACGCGCAGCTCACCGACCGGTTGCCCTTCCTCGACCGGCGCCGACACCGGACCCTGATAGACGATCCTGGCGGTCAGCTTGTCGCGGTTGGCTATCGGCAGAAAGATGTCCACGGGGCCCTTGGCTTTCAAGGCCAGGCCGGATTTGGCGCCGCCGAAGACCTGCGCTTCGCCGACCACCTCGCCCTTGGCGAAGATCTCGGTCTTCTGGAAGGACCGCGAGCCCCAGTCGAGTAGCTTGCGTGCCTCTTCGGAGCGTTCGCGGTCATTCGCCAGCCCGGTGAGCGCGGCGATCACGCGAATGCCGTTGTGACTGACGGTGCCGACCAGGCCGAAGCCCGCCTGTTCGCTGGCGCCGGCGACGAAGCCGTCGGCTTCGATGCCCATGGCGATCAGCGGATTGCGGTTCCTTTGTGCGATCTTGTTCCAGGTGAAGTCCGGCTGGCCGTAATAGCGGAAGAACTCCGGGTAGTCGCGCCACAGATGCAGCGCCAGCATCGTCAGCTCGCGCACCGTCGTCTGCTGGCCGTCGGCAGGCAGGCCGGTCGAGTTGACGAAGGTCGATTTCGACAGACCGAGCTGGCGGGCGCGATCCGTCATCTGCGCGGCGAAATTCGCTTCCGAGCCGGCCATGCCCTCGGCAAGCACGATGCAGCCGTCATTGGCGGCCTGCACGGTGACACCCTGGATCAGGTCCTCGACGCGGACCTCGGATTTGAGCTTGGCGAACATGGTCGAGGTCCCGGACGGCGCGCCGCCGGTGCGCCAGGCGTTTTCGCTGACGACGAACGTGTCGTCGAGCGTGATCCGCTTCGCCTTGAGAGCGTTGAAGACCACCTCCATCGTCATCAGCTTGGCCATCGAGGCCGGTGGGATCGGCTTGTCGGGGTCCTTGGCGAAGAGCACCGTGCCGGTGTCGGCATCGATCATGAACGCCTGCGTCGCCTTGGTCTCGAACAGCTGCGCGCCCGCCGGGGCGGCGCACAACAGCGCCAGCACCAATCCCAGAAGGCTGGCGAAAGGCGGAAGAATGCGCAATTGCATGAAATGTCGACCCAATCTGAGCAAAACCGGAGAGTCGCCCGGAATTGCGCCAAGACTACCCCGCGGCCAAGCTAGCAGGGTTCTTTCGGCCGGATCAACGTGCAGTGCAAATTTGATCAGTTACGCACAACCAGCGCGTCCGGCGCGCCATGCGACCAAGCTGCCTGGAGCAGGTCGTCAATGCTGCCGTGCCCATCCGGATAGACATTGACCGCGTACCAATCATTGCCCTCGAGCTCGGTGCGCTGGATCTCGGTCCGGCCGAACGGCTCGAGCGCCGCGGCCACACGCTTGGCCTCGGCGGCTTCGTCGAAGGAACCGGCGGCGATGTAGTCGGATCCAGGCGCCTGTTCCTGGCGGTTCGATTTCTTCCACAATTGCAGGATATCTGCCGGCGACATGCCGCCGGCATCAAGCGCGGCAAAGACATCGGCGCGCTTCACCCGCTCATCCGCATAGGACAGCGAAGCCATGGCGAAGGGCGAGTTCGGCGGCAAGGCGAAATCCGGCCGTTCGGGGACGACCGGTCCGAAATCGGGCAGCACGACATCGCTGGCATCTTGCGCCGAGAACGCTGCCGGCTGCACGGTCGGCTGCTCCGACAGGCCCGGCTGCGCGGCAAAGGCCTGCCCCGAATTGGTCAACTGTCCAGGGAACGGCACGGCGGCCGGCGGCGCGCCCACCGACAGGCTCGGCGACGGGCCATTCATGGCCACCATCACACCGGTCGGCAGGCCGTCCGACGGATCCGGCCGGTTGTTGCCGGGGCGGTAGGACGCCACCAGATACTGGTCGTCGTCGCCATCGAGCGGCGCGCGGCCGACATATTCGACTTTGACCCGGGCCGTGCCGACCTTGTCATAGTCGAGCATCTGCGCCGCGCGTTCTGAGACGTCGATGATGCGGCCTTCATGATAGGGACCCCGATCGTTGACGCGAACGATCACAGAACTGCCGGTCTCCAGATTGGTGACGCGGGCATAGCTCGGCAGTGGCATCGTCGGATGCGCCGCCGTCAGATGCGTCATGTCATAGACTTCGCCATTGGCGGTCAAACGCCCGTGGAAGGCATCGCCATACCAGGAGGCCAGCCCGACCTTGGTGAAGCCCTTCCTGTCCTCCTTCGGATAATACCACTTGCCGCGAACCTGGTACGGCTTGCCGAGCTGGTCGCGGCCGCCGCCCCGACGCATGAACTGGACGCGCGGGCTTGCCTTCACGCCATATTCGGATTCGGCGAAATATTCCTTGGGACGGGCCTTCTTGTAGACCATCCCCTTCGGCTCGGGCTGTGAGGCGCAGGCAGCCAGCAGCAGGCCCGAAAGGGCGCACAGGGCGAAAGCAGAAGCGCGACGAAGACGCGGGCGCGCCGGAGTCTGCATGTTTTCGATTGTCCCCTACCGTGCTGCACCCGACGGAGCCAGAAGTCGCCCGTTAGGCCAAAACCTTGTTCCCCAATTCCTTTTTTGCACAGGAATTGCTTATCACGATGTTAATCGATTATGGCCGCAACTGGGCGAGATTGTGGCGAACGTGCAAACCACGTGCCCTGGAGGCCAGATGCGCCGGGTCCACACCGCGTTTTTCCGGCGACATCAGCACGACTGAAGGAGCTCCGGCCCGCCGGACTCTTAAGGTAAGAAGCGGCTGGAAGTTGCCTTATGCCGGCGGCCCTGGGGGCGGCGGTACGGACGAAATCTGCTGGGCCGTCGCGCGCGACAGGATCTCGCGCTTTGTAAGGACCCAACCCTGGTCGATGGATAGGCCCGCGGTCCCCGGCGGTCCGATTCAATGTTCCAAGCGCCTGATTGAGTCCTGGCGATTGACAGGTCTTTGCGCGAGGCACTAGAGCATGGCTCGCAGTCCTACCGACATGGCCCTCGCGGCCAACGAGACGGCGCCTCGTGGAAATCACGATGGAGGGATGGCCGAGCGGTTTAAGGCACCGGTCTTGAAAACCGGCGAAGGGATGTCCCCTTCCCTCCGAGCTTGTCCCGATCTCTATTTCTCAGGCCTCTATTGAGATAGTCTAGGAGATTAGATGCTTAGCGGAAGCTATTTTGAAGTTGCCCTGCGTTGGCACGCAGATCGAAGGTGGCGAAAGTCGCCTCGACGCAACCGGCACAAAGCAGAATACGAGTTCCTCCGAACGCTGCGATCAGCTCCGGCTGGCGGGCTTTTCATCGATCTGGGGGCGAACGTCGGAGATGTCGCCGCACGCGCGCTCAAGTATGGCATGAGGGTCATCGCTTTTGAGCCTGACCCCGTGGCCAGACGGGTTTTGCTGGCCAGGTTGGGGAGCGACATTCGACTAACTGTCATCCCTAAGGCAGTCGGCGGGTCCGCGCGAACTGCTACGTTTCATCAGTCTCCGGGCATTGAGGACGTCGGCGTAACCATCGGCTCCTCTCTCGTTCAAAGCTCTTTCCATGCCGGCGGGTCAACCTTTGACGTTGAGGTTATCGACATCGTTGAATTCCTCGTAGGGATCAGCGAGCCAATCGTAGCGATCAAGATGGACATCGAGGGCGCCGAAGCCGAATGCCTGGAAGCCATCCTGGACGCGGGCGTACATCAGTCTCTCGGCAAGATTTTCGTGGAGACCCATGAAAGATTTTCGCCAGAACTGGACGAGAGAATTGGGCTGCTGCGCGATCGGATAGCGCGAGAAGGAATCCAGACCATCAACCTAGATTGGGGATGATGCAGCCTCGCCTAGGCGCACGCCCTCAAAACAAGCTTCCATCTGGAATTTGTGAGCTGCGCCTGTGCGAAGTTCGACGGATTGGTCGTGGTGAACACAGGGTTGGGGCCGTTTGCGAATGCAAACATTAGATTGGTCGCATTTGGGACCAGAGAATTGGTATGCGGAGAGGTGGAGCCGGTCGTAAACGAAGTCGCCACCGGAATTTCATCTCCGATAGATTAGCCATTAACCATGCCTCCCAAATGGTGGCGGCCGGCGTCCACCCGAAGGTCGCGAGCGAGCGGCTGGGCCATTCGACCATCGGCATCACGCTCGACCTTTGTTCACACGTCATGCCCGGAATGCAGGCCGACGCCGCCGAGCAAGTTGACGCGGTGTTGCAGGCCGCTATAGAAGGCACACGGAACGCCAAATAGTAGCAATTTGCGTAGCAACCGGCTGTTTTAGCAAACCGGCCAGAACGAAAAAGCAATGCAAAAGCAGCTAGTTGGAGGGATGGCCGAGCGGTTTAAGGCACCGGTCTTGAAAACCGGCGTGGGCGCAAGTTCACCGTGGGTTCGAATCCCACTCCCTCCGCCAGATGTAATTGATTTTGTTTGATAATCCTGATTTAAAACTTATACCCTGCCAAAATGGCCATCAATCGAAATGGCATTGATTCGTACCGCACATAACGGGGTGAGACAAAGGCCTCCGATGATGTTTCACGCGTCGCAATACGAAACAAGAAAAGTCAATGAACAACTTCTGTTAACTTGGTTGGTCGCTGGTTCGAATCCGGCCCGCGAAGCCATTTTTCGGCGACTGGTGGCTGCCACTGTGAGAGCCGTCACATTCACGTGTGAGCTATTCTTATAAACGGAGACACACAAGCTCTAGGCGCGTTTGAACTTCCCATGTGAAGGAAAATGCAATGCTTCAAGTGATCCGAGTACCGTTCGACGGTCAACAAATCGGTCAAGGTTACAACTCCAAGACTGCCGAAAGCATCGGAACAGCATTAAGTTGGAGCCCGCCTGCCCCAGGCCCTACATCGGGCCAAGCCGTCACAAGCAGATTCGATCAGGTTTCTACCCAAGAAAGTCTAGTGGAAGCTCTGGGGATTTCTGCGTCCATCGATGCTCGCTACGGCCTATTTTCGGGCGATGCGAAATTCAACTTCGCGAACAGCAACTCAGTAAATTCTTATTCCACGTTCGTAGCCGGCAGCTGCCAGGTTCAGAATGCATGGTACCTCGGTCAGGACTTTAAACTGACTGCCGCAGCCGAAGCCATCCTGCACCAGCCCGGCGGTGACAAATTGTTCCGGACAGCCTTCGGGAACATGTTCGTCAGAGCGCTCCGCACAGGCGGCGAATTCAACGTAGTCTCCAGTATCAATTCAATTAGCGAAGAGCACCAAAGCAAGATTTCTGCATCCTTGCACGCTGCTTTCAATGGTCTGGTGACCGCAGCTGATTTCAAGGCGACGTTCGAACGCGCACTTCAGGAAACTTCAGGGCGAACGTCGGTTTCGGTATTCATGTACCAAGCAGGTGGAGTGGGAAAGGATCTAAAGTTCACAGGTAGCGACGCAACGAAGGTGCTGGAAAAATTAGATCAACTTCCTGCTATTGCGCACCGCGCCCCGATTGGGTTCGAAGCTGAAATCGCTAACTACAACACGATTCCTATTGTTTTTCCCACGGAAGAGGAAACTGAGGACCTAAAGCTCGTACTGGATGACTGTTATAGCCAGAAGAAGCGGCTTCTCCAATTTATTGCAGACGTAGATCTCGCGATGAGTGATGATGGCAGATTGATATTCGACAATCTTCCTTCCACAGCTGAATTGGCGCAAATGCGAGAAAATTATCGCGCTTCCCTGAACAAGCTGATGGCGCACGCGATAAAGGTCGCCAAGGGCGAAATGCAGCCACCAGCTGTGTATGTAGCAAATCCTCCCGACGTTCCTCCGGTGTTTACCCGAAGCCAGTTCACCCCTTCCGTTCGTCGAGGCTATGCACGAGTGCCTGATTTGACTGGATTAGACTTTTTCGGGGCTAGTGCGGTCTGCGAGAAGTCTGGCCTTACACTAGCGCTCGCGAACTCTGGCGCGAGTTACAAGCTGTTCAAAGACGGAAGCGTTACCCCGTTTTCGAGCGGCTGGTTCAACTACGGCGTTGTGCAGGCCCAATCCCCTCTGCCTGGCGCCAATGTGTTGCAGGGCTCAACTGTCAAAGTGACGATGACAACCGACTAATGGAGGAAAAATTGGTCAATACGCTACCTGAAATCACCATTTACGGTGATCCCAAGTCGAATCCGACGACCGCAGCTGACTGGTGGGCAAAGGGTTTCACGGATGGCTATAACGCACCTAACGAGACGCACGAATTGCCGGCGCTCGTGCTGAATAACGAGACAGCCGCGAGCTATTACATCGGCGTGCTCGATGGAATGAGAGCTGCCAAGGCCGCCAATGACGCGGTGGATGCTGCGATGAAGAACCAGCCTGGTGTTCGCCCCGACATTGGAGGGATTTCACTGGAGGAAGCTCAACGCGAATACAACGAGGCTTTTGACCACCTCTTTCATCAACACATGCCTCATATTGAAATAGAGCAATACCGGGAGAGGAAGCCCGTTTTGCCAAAAATGGGTATTGAGATTGTCCCTGATTGATGAGCGGCGTGCGGGACCTGGCCACCGCTTGCCATTTCAGCCCCAGTCGTGACAATCTCCCGTCCGGGTAAATCGGCAAGGGCAAAACTTTGCGAACTATATCTGCGGTAGCAGCAATCATCGCCACGTCCCCCATCGCTGGGCAAGCAGACCGGGCGCATTAGAAACGTGTGTCGTCTCTGAAGCATCGGCGTCTTAGAGCGGTGCAGCGTTCGACAGGATCGCCGCTCTAACTCCGTGTTTTTGCGCAATTTCGGACGGAAAAACCGCACACTTTCCTGGATTTCTCTGGGCGGACAACCGCCTTCTATTTCGAGGAAAATGGCCGGGGGGCAGAACCGCCGGCCAGAACTTTGGCTCACGAATCCACCGCCTTCACGGTGATCTTGTAGACGTGGCGACCCTGACGAGGGGACGGGCATTCCAAGCGATTCTGTAAACCGCGGCCGCCAATGGTTGCCTGGCGGCGAATTCGGCCGCAACTCGAGCGCGCCGCTTGCAGCCCTTGCAGTCAACGACCGATAAAACACCGTTATTTGATTTCTCAGACAAAATATGCTGCTTGTCGCGCCCATGAAAAAGCTCTGCCTGATGGTTCTGGCGTCGCTGGCGCCGGTATTGCCGGCCAAGGCGATGGACAATGCGTTGCGCGCCGGCCTGATGAAACTCGATCCCGAAACCCGCCTAGAGCAGCGCTGCGACGCCGAAGTGCTCGACCGGATCAGTCACGACGATCGCAACTACAAGGCCGACCGGGTCGTGGCCTACGCCTTCGCCACGCCGCAGATGAGCGCCGATGCCATCAAAAGCTCGGGCGCCGCCTTCCGCAGCAAGGGCCAATGGTACCGGCTGAAGTTCAAGTGCCAGACCGCGCCGGACCATATGCAGGTGCTGCAGTTCCGCTACAAGATCGGTGATGAAATCCCCGAATCCGACTGGGCCAAATACAACCTCTACGACTAGTTTCCGCCCGTCCGCCTGACCGGCGAACACCCGAAATGATTGAGCGCTTGCGCTGGCGTCGCCGTTTTCCGGCGATGTCCAAGCCTGCGTCTTGACGCCGATGGACCATGCCTTTAGGCCCGTCCGGATAAAGGGCCATGTTCATTTCAGGCAAGGATTTCTAGTCGATGGAAATATTCACTGCCGCAGGCCTTTCAGCTCTCCTCCAGGTCGTCGCAATCGATCTCGCGCTCGCCGGCGACAATGCAATTGTGATCGGCCTCGCGGCGGCCGGCCTTCCCGCGGATCAGCGCAAGCGCGCCATCATTGTCGGCATCGCCGCGGCCACGGTCCTGCGCATCGGCTTCGCCCTCATCACGCAATGGCTGCTGAGCATCGGCCCGATGCTGCTCATCGCCGGCGGGCTTCTGCTTCTGTGGGTCTGCTGGAAGATGTGGCGCGAATTGCGCGTCAGCCACGACGACGAGCGCGACGCGACCGAAGCGCTGTCGAACAGCGACTACAACAAGGACGGATCCGTCGCCTGCAAGGGAGCACGCAAGACCTTCTCGCAGGCCGCCTGGCAGATCGTCATCGCCGACGTCTCGATGTCGCTCGACAATGTGCTTGCCGTCGCGGGCGCCGCCATGAAGCATCCGACGGTGCTGATCATCGGGCTGGCCCTATCGATCGCGCTGATGGGTTTTGCCGCTTCCTTTGTCGCCCGGCTGCTGCATCGATATCGCTGGATCGCCTATATCGGCCTGCTGATCATCTTGTACGTGGCGATCAACATGCTTCTCGGCGGCGCCGTGCAGCAGTTCCCCGATCATTTTGCCTTCCTGGCGCCCTGGTTCGGATCGGACGGTCACTAGCGCTCTTAAAGCATGTCTCCCGAAAGTGGGAACCGGTTTCGGGATAAAGACATGCGTAAAATCAAAAAACTAAGCGTATGAAGCGAATCTGAAAGATGGGCGAATGCCTGACGCACCCCTGTTGTTCAGGCCGGCGGCAGGTTTGCTTCTATGCCGAAGCGTGCTATTGCGCCGCGCGAAATGGCTAAAAGCCGCGCCGTAGATCGACCTTCGGAGCCAAAAGCTCAATCCTCGATCTCGCCTTCACCTCTTGGAAAACAAAGTTTATGTCCGCCCCACGCGTCAGTTTCGTCAGTCTTGGATGTCCGAAAGCGCTCGTCGATTCCGAGCGCATCATCACGCGGCTCCGCGCCGAAGGTTATGAGATCGCCCGCAAGCATGATGGCGCCGACCTCGTCGTCGTCAACACCTGCGGCTTCCTCGATTCCGCGCGCGACGAGTCGCTCAACGCTATCGGTTCCGCGCTTTCCGAAAATGGCCGCGTCATCGTCACTGGCTGCCTCGGCGCCGAGCCGGAGGTCATCCGAGAGAAGCATCCCAATGTGCTGGCGATCACCGGCCCGCAGGCCTATGAGAGCGTGATGGCGGCGGTGCATGAGGCTGCTCCCCCCAGTCACGATCCTTATGTCGACCTTTTGCCGCCGCAGGGCGTGAAGCTCACCCCGCGCCACTACGCCTATCTGAAGATCTCCGAGGGCTGCAACAACCGCTGCACCTTCTGCATCATCCCGGCGCTTCGCGGCGATCTCGTCTCGCGGCCGGCGGCGGACGTGCTGCGCGAAGCCGAAAAACTCGCCAAGGCCGGCGTCAAGGAAATCCTCGTCATCTCGCAGGACACCAGCGCCTACGGCATCGATATCAAATACCAGACGTCGATATTCGGCGACCGCGAGGTGCGGGCGAAATTCCTTGACCTTGCCGAGGAGCTCGGCAAGCTCGGCATCTGGATACGCATGCATTATGTGTACCCCTACCCGCATGTCGCCGACGTCATTCCGCTGATGGCGGAAGGAAAGATCCTGCCCTATCTCGACGTCCCCTTCCAGCACGCCTCGCCGCAGGTGCTGAAGAACATGCGGCGCCCCGCGCATGGCGAAAAAACGCTGGACCGCATGCGCGGCTGGCGCGAGATCTGCCCGGATCTCGCCATCCGCTCCACCTTCATCGTCGGTTTCCCCGGCGAGACCGAGGACGATTTCCAGATGCTGCTCGACTGGTTGGACGAAGCCAAGATCGACCGCGCCGGCTGCTTCAAATACGAGCCTGTCAAGGGCGCGCGCTCCAACGACCTGGAGTTGGAACAGGTGCCGCAGGAGATCAAGGAAGCGCGCTGGCACCGCTTCATGCAGCGCCAGCAGAAGATTTCCGCCGCGCAGTTGGCCAAGAAAGTCGGCAAGCGCCTGCCGGTGCTGGTCGACGAGGCGCATGGCGCGTCCGGCAAAGGCCGCACCAAATACGACGCGCCGGAGATCGACGGCTCGGTCCACATCCAGTCGCGGCGGCCGCTGCGCGCCGGCGAGTTCGTCACCGTCAAGATCGACCGCGCCGACGCTTACGATCTTTACGGGTCGGCCGTCTGATCGTCCTCCAAAGCGAAGCCACACCGAACGAGAAAGGGCGCCCCGCGGCGCCCTTTTGTTTTAACATCAGCAACTTGCTGCTTACTGCGGCAGCTTGTCGTCGACGCCCTTGACGTAGAAATTCATGCCGAGCAGCGTGCCGTCGTCGGCAACCTCGCCGTCCTTCAGCCAGGGCGAACCGTCCTGCTTGGAGACCGGTCCGGTGAAGGGATTCCAGCCGCCGGCGATCTTCTTCGTGGTCGCCTCCGCCATCGCCTTCACGTCGTCAGGCATGTTGGTGAAGGGAGCGAGCTTGACGGCGCCGTCCTTGATTCCGAGCCACACATTGTCCGGCTTCCAGGTGCCGTCAAGCGCTGCCTGCACACGGCTGATGTAGTAGGGACCCCATTCGTCCGTGAGCGAGGTGAGCTGCGCGTTCGGCGCGAACTTGATCATGTCGGACGACTGGCCAAAGCCGTGCAGCTTGCGCTCCTCGGCGACCTGCAGCGCGGCGGTGGAATCGGTATGCTGCACGATGATGTCGGCGCCCTGGTCAAACAGCGCCTTGGCGGCATCGGCCTCCTTGCCCGGATCGAACCAGGAATTCACCCACACGATCTTGACCTTGAAGTCGGGATTGACCGACTGCGCGCCGAGCATGAAGGAATTGATGCCCATCACCACTTCCGGGATCGGGAAGGACACGATGTAGCCGGCAAGGCCCTTCTTCGATTCCTTGGCCGCGATCTGGCCGAGCACGTAGCGGCCTTCATAGAAACGGGCGTTGTAGATGCCGAGATTCTTGCCGGTCTTGAAGCCGGTGGCATGCTCGAACATCACCTTGGGAAATTTTTTGGCGACCTTCACCTCGGCGTCCATGAAGCCGAAGGACGTGCCGAAGATGATCTTGCAATTCTCGCGCGCCAAGCGCTCGAAGGCGCGGTCGGCGTCCGGGCCTTCCGACACGTTTTCGAGATAGGCGGTCTCGACCTTGTCGCCGAGCGCCTTCTCGACCTCGAGCCGGCCCTGGTCGTGCTGGTACGAATAGCCGAAGTCGCCGATCGGGCCTGTGTAGACCCAGCACGCCTTCAGCTTGCCGGCCGCCTCGGCGGTCGCCGCAACCGACAGGGCCGCGGCAGTTGCCATCAACGCAATAAGCAGTTTTTTCATTGTGTTACCTCTCTGAGTTAAGCCTTGGAGCTTCCCGTTTTTTTGTTATCGTCAACGATCCGGAACGAATGGCTGCCCCAACGAAGCCGGCGTGTTCATCATCGTCAGCCGCTTGTTGCGAGAGATTAGAACGAGAACCACGATGGTTGCCAGATAGGGCAGCGAAGAAAGAAACTGTGAAGGCACTGGAATGCCAAAAGCCTGTGCATGAAGCTGGCCGATCCACACCGCACCGAAGATATAGGCGCCGGCCAGCACCCGCCACGGACGCCAGGATGCGAACACCACCAGCGCCAGCGCGATCCAGCCGCGGCCCGCGCTCATGTTCTCCACCCATTGCGGGGTATAGACCAGCGACAGGTGCCCACCGGCCAGGCCAGCGCAGGCGCCGCCGAAGATCACGGCGAGATAGCGGTAGCGAATCACCTTGATGCCAAGCGCATGCGCCGACGTATGGCTGTCGCCGATCGAGCGAAGCGTAAGACCGGTACGCGTTCTGAACAGGAACCACATGACCGCCGCGGTCAGTGCGATCGAGATGTAGAAGACCGGATCCTGGCCGAAGATCAGCTTCCCGACGACCGGTATCGAGCTGATCCCCGGAATATCGAGATTGGGCAGCCTCACGCCCGGCTGGCCGACGAAGCTGGTACCGATCATGCCCGACAGCCCGAGGCCGAGCAGCGTCAGCGACAGGCCGGTCGCCACCTGGTTGGTCGCGAGCGACAGGGTCATGACGGCGAAGAGCAGCGAGAACAGCGCGCCGACGATGATCGCGGCGAGCAGGCCTATCCAGGGGGACCCGGTGAGGTAGCCGGCGCCGAAGCCACCAACAGCGCCCATGATCATCATCCCCTCGACGCCGAGATTGAGCACGCCGGAGCGCTCGACGACCAGTTCGCCGATCGCGGCGATCAGCAGCGGCGTCGCTGCGGTCGCGATGGTCAGAAGGATGTTGACGGTGATGTCCATCAGCGGGCCTCCTCGAGCTTGGGCGCTGCATCGAGTTTCGCGGCGTTCGGCTTCATCAGCGCCATGCCGATCAGGCGGATGCGGTAGTGGATGAGCGTGTCGCAGCCAAGCACGAAGAACAGAAGCATCCCCTGAAAGACGCGCGCCACCTTGTCTGAAATGCCGAGCGCGCTCTGCACCGCTTCGCCGCCGAGATAGGTCAGCGCCAGGACGAGACCCGCGGCCACGATGCCCAGCGGATTGAGCCTGCCGAGGAAGGCAACGATGATGGCGGTGAAGCCGTAGCCGGGCGAGATCACCGGCTGCAATTGGCCGATGGCGCCCGAGACTTCCGAAATGCCCGCCAGACCGGCCAGCGCGCCGGACAGAAGGAAGGTGAAGAACACCATCCGGTTCAAGCCGAAGCCGGCAAAGCGCCCTGCCCTTGGGCTGGAACCCAGAACGCGCACCTCGAAACCTTTCAGCATGCGGCTCATCATCAGCCAGATCGCCACGGCGGCGACCAGGGCGAAGACAAAGCCCCAATTGGCGCGGCCGGCATCGGGCATCAGCTCCGGCAGCACCGCGGAATCGCTGAACTGGATGGTCTGCGGGAAGCCATGGCCTTGCGGGTCACGCCATGGCCCGCGCACCAGCCAGTCGAGGAAAAGCTGCGCGACATAGACCAGCATCAGGCTGGTCAGGATCTCATTGGTGCTGAAGCGGGTCTTCAAAAACGCCGGGATTGACGCGTAGAAGGCGCCGCCGACCATGCCGAGCAAGAGCATCAGCGGGATCACCAGCGGGCCTTCGAATTGCGGGAACAGCACCGGGATGATGGAGCCGAAGATCGCTCCGAAGATGAACTGGCCTTCGGCGCCGATGTTCCAGATGTTGGCCTTGTAGCAGACCGACAGTCCGACCGCGATCAGGATGAGGGGCGCCGCCTTGATGGCCAGCTCGTGCAACTGCCAGACTTCGCTGACCGGCTGGATGAAATAGATGTTGAATGCATCCAGCGGATTGACGCCGAGCAAGGCGAACATGACGGCGCCGGCGATCATCGTCAGCGCGAAGGCAATGAAAGGCGACAGCACCGAAAACAGCGCCGAGCGCTGCGGGCGTTTGACCAGTTCAATGCGCATCATGCGATCTCCAGGCTGTGTTCTGCGTGGCCGGGCTCGGCGCCGCCCATCAAGAGGCCGATCTTCTCGAAAGTCGCCTCGGCGATCGGCAGCGGCGCCGACAATTCTCCGTTGTGCATGACCGCGATCGCATCCGACAGCTCGAACAATTCGTCGAGGTCCTGGCTGATGACCAGGACGGCGGAGCCGCTGCGGGCAAGTTCGATCAGGGCCTGGCGAATGCGAGCGGCGGCACCTGCATCCACGCCCCAGGTCGGCTGGTTGACGATCATGACGCTCGGCTTGCGGTCGAGTTCGCGGCCGACGATGAATTTCTGCAGATTGCCGCCCGAGAGCGCGGCCGCCTCCGGATCGGGCGCGCTCTTGCGCACGTCCATGGCGGTGATGATGCGCTGGGCGGCGCTATAGACGGCGCTGTTCTTGACCATGCCGCCGGAGCCGACGAAAGCCTTGCCGTCGGTGGCGTGACGGGACAGCAGCAGGTTCTCCGATAGCTTCATGCGCGGAGCGGCGCCGTGTCCCAGGCGCTCTTCCGGCACAAAGGCGGCGCCCATCAGTCGCCGGCCGGTGATGGAGAGCGCGCCGGCGTCCTTGCCGCGGATGCGCACCGAACCCGCATCCTGCTGTAGCACTTCGCCGGAGACGGATTCGAAGAACTCGCCCTGGCCGTTGCCAGCAACGCCGGCAATGCCGATCACTTCGCCGGCGCGCACGGTGAGATTGATGTTCTTCAGCGGGATGGCGAAGGGCGTCGCCGGCTTGCGCGTCAGCCCACGGATTTCCAGCAGCGCCGGCGCGGTCTCGATGCCTTCGGCCGGCGCGCGCTCCACGGCCTTGACTTCGCTGCCGACCATCATGCGGGCCAGCGATGCGGCTGTCTCCTCGCGCGGATTGCAGTGGCCGACCACCTTGCCGTGGCGAAGCACGGTGGCGCGATCGCAGATGCGTTTGACCTCTTCCAGCCGGTGCGAGATGTAGAGGATCGATTTGCCCTCCGAGCGCAGTCTCTCCAGCGTCTCGAACAGCTTGTCGGCTTCCTGCGGCGTCAGCACCGAGGTCGGCTCGTCGAGGATGATGAGCTGTGGCGTCTGCAAGAGGCAGCGGATGATCTCGATGCGCTGGCGCTCGCCGACGGAGAGGTCGCCGACCAGGGAATCCGGATCGAGCGGCAGCCCATAGCTGAAGGACAGCGCCCTCGCCTTCGCCGCGATGGTGCTGATCGGCGAACCGTCATTGAGCGAAAGCGCGATGTTCTCGGCCGCTGTCAGCGCCTCGAACAGCGAGAAATGCTGGAACACCATGCCGATGCCGAGCTTCTTCGCCACGCCCGGGCTGGTGATCTTGACCGCCTTGCCGTCCCAGAAGATTTCGCCCGAGTTCGGCTCCAGCGAGCCGAACAGCATCTTGACCAGCGTCGATTTGCCGGCGCCGTTCTCGCCGAGCAGCGCGTGGATTTCGCCCTTTGCGATGTTGAGATCGATGTGATCGCACGCCGTCAACGTGCCGAAAATCTTGGTAAGGCCACGAACCTCAAGCAGGTTCGACCTGTCATGATTTGCACTCACAGTGCCTCCCATCCGGCTTCCCGGATATGTTCTGTGTTCCCGAAAGCATGGTATGCGCGGCCGGCTCCCAACGGAAAGCAGCACCCAACTTGAAAGAGCTTCAAGAATTTCAGCGGAAACTCAAGGGCTAAGATAGACCTCTTGAAAACAACGGCAAATCCGCAGTGCTTTTCAGCCAAGCCGTGCCTTCGGCACGGCAAGCCGCTGAAAAACAGGGCAGTTGGCTTCAGGCATGATGCCGAAAAGTGCGAAGCGGTCTTCGGACGACATCATGCTCTAGGGAATGAGGACGGTCGTTCCCGTCGTCTTGCGGGCTTCGAGATCGGCTTGCGCCTTTCCTGCGTCCTTCAGCGCATAGCGCTGGTTGATCTTGATCTCGACGGCGCCGCTCTTGACCACATCGAACAGCGCTTCTGCCGACTTCACCAGATCCTCACGCTTGGCGTTATAGACGAACAGCGTCGGCCGGGTCGCATAGAGCGAGCCTTTCTGGGCGAGAAGCGATATCGGGAAAGGCGGGACCGGTCCCGACGACGAGCCGAAGCTGACGAACATGCCGAGCGGCCGCAGGCAATCGAGCGAGGCGGGAAAAGTATCGGCGCCGACGGAATCGTAGACGACGTCGCATTTCCTCCCGCCGGTGAGCGCCGCGACGCCGGCGACGAAATCCTGCTCCTTGTAGTTGATGACATGATCGAAGCCATGCGCCCGCGCGAGCTCGATCTTGTCGGCGGAGCTTGCGGTGCCGATCACGGTCGCGCCGAGATGCTTTGCCCATTGGCCGAGGATCAGGCCGACGCCGCCGGCGGCAGCATGGTAGAGGATCGTGTCGCCGGCCTTGACCGGGAAGGTTCGACGCAAGAGGTATTCGGCCGTCATGCCCTTCAGCATCATCGCCGCCGCCTGCTCGTCGCTGATGCCGTCCGGAACCTTGACCACGCGGTCGGCGGCGATCACCCGCTGCTCGGCATAAGCCCCGACGTTGACGGCATAAGCAACGCGATCGCCGGGCTTCAGCCAGTCAACGCCGGTGCCGAGCGCCAGCACGACGCCCGCCGCCTCGCTGCCGGGGATCAGCGGAAGACCGCCGGGGGGCGGATAAAGCCCGGAGCGGTAATAGACGTCGATGAAGTTCAGGCCGATCGCCGTGTGCTGGATCAGGATCTGGCCTTCTCCCGGCTGGCCGGGGTCGGCATCCTCGTAAGCCAGGACTTCGGGGCCGCCATTGGCGTGGATGCGGATTGCCTTGGACATCGCTCAACTCTCTGAAGGGTAAGTAAACTGGAGCATGACCCCGAAGGGGAAAGCCGAAATTCGAAAGATCATGCGCCGATAGGTAGCTAGCTCAGGATGAGCACTCGACCAAAAAAATCCTGATCCAGGATCAGGGCTTCCTGGCGCCCAGACTGGGGAACATCTGCATGATGCCCCCGATACAGGCGAGATAGAGGCCGGTGATGGTGATGCCGATCTTGGTGAAGTCGCTGACCTGCTCTCCCAGCACGCCGATTTTGTCATAGAAGGCGGCAAGCGCTGCCTGCGCCAGCGCCAGCGCGCCGAAGGCGCACCACAAAAGCGTCATACCGAGATTGACCGGCCTCAGCCGCACGACGCGCACCGGATGGATAAAGTGGATCGGCAGGAAGGTCAAAATACCGGCAACCACCACCACGGCGAACGATACCCATTGCCCCGGCTCGATGACGAACAGCGTGAACACCACCATGTTCCAGACGACAGGGAAGCCTTTGAAGAAGTTCTCCTTCGTCTTCATGCCGGTATCGGCATAGTAGATCGCGCTGGAAACGACGATGATGGCGGCCGACAGGAAGGACAGGTTCTCGCCCATGAAGCCGCGCTGATAGAGAGCGAAGGCCGGGATGAGCACGTAGGTGACGTAGTCGATGATGTTGTCGAGGAGCTCTCCCGACCATGTCGGCAGGATGTCCTTGACCTCGAGCTTCCTGGCGATCGGGCCGTCGATGCCGTCGACGAACAGCGCCAGCCCCAGCCACCAGAACATCGCGGTCCAGCGTTCCTCGCTCGCCGCCACCAGCGACAGGAAGGCCAGGAACGATCCCGACGCGGTCAGCAGATGAACGGAGAACGCGCGCGCCTGCGGCCACGTGACCTTCTTCTTCGGCAACGGAATCCGCTGCGCGATCTTCTTCGCCGCCTTCCTGGCCGTTGTGTTCTTGCTCACGGTCCCCGCCAGTCCAGCTTGCAGATTTCGGCCGATCGGCCGGCAAAATTCCAGTTGCGGCCGAACGCGCGCATCTTGCTCTTGTCGGACTTCGCCACGATGATTTCCGGCGCGATCCAATATTCGGAATTGCTGATCACCGTATCCTTCTCACGGTCCTTGCCGGGGATCGGCGTCACCGCGCCGTCGATGATCTTCGGTATCTGGAAGACGCGCGTCCTGTCACGCGTCTCATAAATGATCGGCACCTGCTCGACGCCGAGGAATTTCCCCACAAGGATCGACAGCAGCGAGGTGGTGCCGCCGGCCTTGCCGGTGAAGATTTTGGTCAGCGCTTTCACCGCATAGACCGACGCCCGTTTGTCGATGAACAGTCCGGCGCTCCAGTTGCCGCGGCTCATATAGCCGGGGATTTCCATGACCAGGCCGAGATTGAGACCCGAAAGGTCGGTCTCGCCGAAATGGCCGGCATCGATGCGGAAGCCGGCCCAGGTCTGGCAGTAGCCCTCCGTCGGCGGGTGGCTGCCGAGCGACAGCACGCAGGGGCAGAAAACCGTGCAATTGCAGGAGAGTACCAGCTCCCCTTTCATCGCCCAGCTTTGGTCGGTCATCGAATTCTCCCCTTAAGCCGAAACTAATAGCAGGGCAGCCGCCCACACAAGCAGTATCGTACCGGCAACCCGGCTGGCCACCCTGCCGGCGGTCTGTTTTTCGATCAGGGTGAACAGGCCGATCAGCGCCGTCCAGAAGATGTTCATCGCGCCGACGGCGAACATCACCAGCATCAGCGCCCAGCAGCAGCCAAGGCACCAAACGCCCTGCTCCACCCCTAGTTGGAAGATGCGGCCCGGTTTCGCGCTCCAGTTGGCGAATAGGATCGAGAACGGGTTGCGGCATTTTTCCAGGCACGCCTGTTTCAAGCCGCTGAATTGATAAAGGCCTGCAACAAGCAGTGCCGCGGCGCCGGCAATACCGACTGCGGGATCGAGCATCCGGCCGGAACCGGCAAAAGCGTAGACCGCGAGCGTCAGCGCGGCGAAAGCCGCGGATGCGCCAAGCCAAGTGGCGAGGTATCCGACAACGAGCACCAGCGGATGAACAACCGGCTCGCCCTTGATCCTCGCCGTGTCAGCAATTTCGCAATAGGTGCGGATCAGCGGCGCGGCGGAAGGCAGCATCGTGGCAACCGCCATCAGGAACCACATCAGCACAAGCGCCGGTACCTGCAGGCCAGCCGGGCCGGCAAGCGGCGCCGGCGCAAGGCATAGAGCAAAGAACCGGTCGAGAAAATCCGGCAAAGGCAGGCTCGGGAGATTCTTGAGCAGCAAATCGCCAGGCCTGCCGGCAAGGCTGCCTTCAGCGCCGCGGATCGCCATCGCGCCAAGAAGCGACCATGCAAGGACGATGGCGGCGCCCACCGTGAGCGTCACCGCAAAGCGCGGACTGCGCGCCACGCCGGCCGTCGCGCGTCCCGCGCGGTCGAGATGGTTGAAATCCTGCTGCTCCCCGCTCATGGCAACCGAATGGGCTGAATCGCCGCGTTGATCAAGCCGGCTGATCCGACCTATATCTTGGATAAGGGCCCGACGGGGCGCCTTCCAACGTGGAAGCTTGGCGTGGATCATAACGACAGAGCCCGCATCCTGGTTGCCGGCAGCGGTCCGGCCGGCCTTATCGCGGCGCTCGGCTTTGCCCAGGCTGGCTTTCAGGTGACGCTGGTCGGTCCCGAAGCCAACACCACCGATGGCCGCACCACTGCCCTGATGAACCCCGCCCTGAAAGTTCTTGAACGGCTGGGCGTCCTTGCCGAGCTCAAGCCGCAGGCCGCGGCGCTCAAGGTGATGCGCATCGTCGATGCGACAAGGCGGCTGATCCGCAGTCCGACCGTGACCTTCCGCGCCAGCGAGATCGGCGAAGAGCAGTTCGGCCTCAATCTGCCGAACAACGCCCTTATTCCGATCCTCGCCAAGGCGGCTTCAGCGCATGGCGGCATTCATTGGCTGAAATCCACCGTCGAATCCTGGAGGCTCGACGCCGACCAGGCCCGTGCAAGGCTGGCCGACGGCGGCGAAGTCTCGGCATCGCTCGCTGTCGCCGCCGACGGGCGCCTGTCTCCAGCGCGGGAAGCCGCCGGCATTCGCGCTTTCGCGCGGCCTTATCCGCAATCGGCGCTTGTCCTCAATTTCGGCCACCGCAGCGACCACGGTTTCGTGTCGACCGAGTTCCACACCGAAACAGGGCCGTTCACCCAGGTGCCGCTGCCCGGCAGGCGCTCGAGCCTTGTCTGGGTCGTGAAGCCGGAGACGGCGCAAGAACTTGCCGCGCTCGATGATGCAACCCTGTCGGAGCGGATCGAGCAACAGATGCAATCGGTGCTTGGCCGGGTCTCGGTCGAGCCGGGTCGCCAAATCTATCCTTTGTCGGCGGCTTCGCCCGCCCGCTTCGCGCAGAATCGTGTCGCGCTCGTCGGCGAGGCAGCGCATGTGTTTCCGCCAATCGGCGCCCAAGGGCTCAACCTCGGCATCAGGGACATCGATGATCTGATTGGAATCGCCAGCGAAAACCGCGGCGATCCGGGGTCGAGCAGGAGTCTTGCCGCCTATGATACCAGGCGCCGGCCCGACATATGGGCGCGCAGCGGCGCGGTGAACCTGCTCAACATGTCGCTGCTGTCCGACATGCTGCCCGCACAGCTGGCGCGCAGCGCCGGCCTCAATGCGCTGGGCAGCTTCGCGCCCCTGCGGGCCTTCTTCATGCGCGAGGGATTGCGACCGGGCAGCGGCTTTCGCGCCATTGCCGGCGGCCTAAGGAAAGAGGTCGGCCGGTAGGACTCCGTGGCGGACCGCGTAAAGCAGCGCGGTCACCGTCACCACCGAAAAGCATGTCGTGATCAGCACGCTGGCCGAGGCCCGCTGCACCCACACGTCGTACTGCTGCGCGATCACGAAGACATTGGTCGCCGTCGGCAGCGCCGCCAGCAGCATCGCTGAAAAGACCCAGATCGGCGAGAAATTGCCGATCCAGCTCAGCACGACATAGCAGAGCAGCGGATGGAAGATCAGCTTCAACCCGGCAATCAATGCCAGCTCGTGCGGCACCCGGTTGAGCGGCCTTAGCGCCAGCGTCACACCCATGGCGAACAAGGCGCAAGGCGCTGCCGCGCGTGCGAGATAGTCGAGGAAATGATCGACAGGCAGCGGCGGATGGAACTCCACATAAGCGGCGGCGATACCAAGGGCGGTCGCAATGATGAAGGGGTGCAGCACGATCTTCTTCGCGACGCCGAGCGCCAATTGAAGCGGCGGCGCCTTCTCTTTGCCCGACAGCGCCATCATCATCGGCGCGACCGTGAAATGCACGATGTTCTCGAAGCAGAAGATCAGTGCCACGGGCACCGCCGCCTGCTCGCCAAACGCCAGCAAGGCAAGGCCCGGGCCCATATAGCCGATGTTGCCGTACGCCGCGGCAAGGGCGGTGATCGTCGCGGGCGCCACGCCGCCGCGGGAGACGAAAATCGACCAGGCGAACATCAGCGTGAAGACGACATAGGTAGCGATGAGCGAGCCAAGGATGAAGCTCCATTCCGTCAACCGCTCGAACGGCGTCCTGGCGAGCAGTTGGAAGAACAGCGCCGGCAGCGCGACATAGACGATGAAAATGTTCATCCAGCCGAGCGCCTCCAGCGGCTGCCGGGTGATGCGCGCCACCAGGAAACCGATGAAGATCATGCCGAAGAAGGGAAGGACGAGACCGATGACGTCAGACATTTTTCGCTCAGGCGGGAAAACTCCCGCGCGGGCTAGCCCGTTGCTTCGTCCGAGGTCAAGGACTTGGCTATTGAATTGCGGCGGCGCCTGCGCCAAATAGGCCCAGCCGAAAGTCGGAGTCGATTTTTGGCTGCGTGACGTGTAAATTCAAGGTCTTAGGCGCCCTGTGCGCGGCCACGAAAGGCGCCTCGGAACCTGAGTGGTGAATGCGATGAAAACGGCCAAATTCTCGATCGGGCAAGTGGTTCGCCACAGGCTGTTTCCGTTCCGCGGCGTGATCTTCGACGTCGATCCCGAATTCGCCAACACCGACGAATGGTACGAAGCCATTCCCGCTGACGTGCGGCCGCGCAAGGACCAGCCTTTCTACCATCTTTTGGCGGAAAATTCAGAGACCGAGTACATCGCCTATGTTTCCGAGCAGAACCTGCTTGAGGACCGGTCTGGCGAGCCGGTGCGGCATCCGCAGATCGGTGAGATGTTCGACAAGCTGCCGGACGGCCGCTACGAGCCTAAGCGCCAGTCGAAGCACTGAGTCCAATGGCCTTGAGGCAACAAAAAAGCGGGGCATTTGCCCCGCTTTTTTGCACGAGAAACGCGCTTGCGCTATCAGTTCGCGGTCTTGGCCTTTTCCTGCTCATCCTTGAGCTTCTTGGCGAAATCCTGGTTGTTCTTGGCAACGAAGTCCTGCAGCTTCTTCTGCCGGTCCTCGATATCCGACTGCTGTAGCGGCGGGCCGTCATAGGCGCCGCTGAAGCCGGTGAGCGCGATCTTGATCGGGTTCGGCTGGTTCTGGAAGTTGATCGAGGTCAGCGTGATGCCCTGCCCCTTCTTGAAGGAAGCGACGAGCTGGTCGCTCAGCGGCACTTCCGCCACGCAGCGATCCGGGAAACAGATCACATAATCGAGCTTCTGCGCCTTGCCGGAATCGATCTGGAGCGCAATGCCCGGAGGCACGAGGCGGCCGGTCGGCACCGTGACCTGGAAGACCTTGCGGTTCACCTTGCCCTTGAGCTCGATCAGGCTGACGCCGGTGACGAGCTGGCCATTGCCGGCGGTGACGATGTTCTGCACATTGCAGATGTCGACGTCTTCCTGCTTGGTGCAGGCCTTGAACCAGCCCTGCGGGATCTGCGGCTGCTGTTGGGCCGAGGCGGTGAAAAGCCCGGCGCCCAGAACGCCGACCACGCCTGCGGCCAGCACCGAAAGGCGGTACGCGTTGATCGTCATATGGTGCACTTTCCTCTCAAATGATCCCGGGGACCGGCTTCTTCGTGCCGTGCGGTCCAGCTACCTGTTGCCCAAATGAGGCAACAGGATGACTTCGGAGCGCGTGTTACACTGCCAGCGGCGTCGAATCCAGCCCGGTTTCCGCGATTTCTTGGTGGTTTCGTGTCCCCAGGAGCGAGCATCGATCGGCGATGGAGCGGCTGAACCCGATTCCCGTTGGCGCGCAGATTCAATCAAATGGCGAAATGCTCTACGGTGCATGGCGAATCACAAAGCCGCCCGGCAAGGAGACGGTCATGGACCGCGTTCTCGTCCAACTGATCGCCGCGACCTCGTTTCTGGCTCTTTCGCTCCTTCCGGCGGAGTCGGAGCCGAAGCACGGCATTGCCATGCAGGGTGAGCCGGCGCTGCCCCCCGATTATAAGCATTTCGACTACGTCAACCCGGACGCGCCGAAAGGCGGAAGCGTCACCTATTGCGTCGTCGGCTCCTTCGACAACCTCAACCCCTTCATCCTGAAGAGCCTGCGCACCACCGCGCGCGGCATGATCGATACCGTCTACGGCAATCTCGTCTTCGAGCCGCTGATGCAGCGCAACTACAACGAGCCTTTCAGCCTTTACGGCCTGCTTGCCGAGAGCGCCGACATGGATCAGGAGCGCAAGTCGATCGAGTTCCACCTCAATCCCAATGCAAAATGGTCGGACGGCCAGCCGGTGACGCCGGAGGACGTGCTGTTCACCTACGAGGTTTTCAAGGACAAGGGCCGCCCGCCCTATAGCGACCGCATGAGCATGATCGCCAAGCTGGAGAAGACCGGCGAGCACAGCGTGAAATTCACCTTCAACGACAAAGCCAACCGCGAATTCCCGCTGATCGTGGCGCTGACGCCGATCGTCCCGAAGCACGCCTTCGACAAAGAGACGTTCGACAAGACGACGCTGAAGCCGCTGATCGGCAGCGGCCCCTACACCGTGGACAAGGTACTGCCCGGGCAGCGCATCGTCTTCAAGCGCAATCCGGATTATTGGGGCAAGGACGTCCCGTCCAAGCGCGGCTTCGACAATTTCGATCAGGTCACCATAGAGTATTTTCTCAACGCTAATGCCAAGACGGAGGCGTTCAAGAAAGGGATCTGCGCCCTCGATGACGAGACCGATCCGGTCAAGCGTGAGCGCGACATCGACTTTCCGGCATTCCGAAAGGGCGATGTGAAGGAAGAGTATTTCAACACCGGCATTCCCCCGGTAGTGACCGGCTTCCTGTTCAACACCCGGCTGGCCAAGTTTGCTGATCCCGTGGTCCGCCGCGCGCTTGGCATGCTCTACGACTTCGAATGGGCAAACAAGAACCTGTTCGGCGGCAAGTTCAACCGCACCATGAGCTATTGGCAGAACTCCGAGCTGTCCGCGCTCGGTCACCCGGCCGACGATCGCGAAAAGGCGCTGCTTGCCCCCTACCCCGGCCGTGTGCCTGCCGATGTCATGGACGGTACCTGGCGGCCGCCCGTTACGGACGGCTCGGGCCAGGATCGCAAGGTGCTCAAAGCCGCCTTCGAATTGCTGAAGAGCGCCGGATTTCGCGTCCAGGACGGCAGGATGCTCGACCCGCAGGGAAACCCTTTCGGCTTCGAGATCCTGACCTCATCGCAGGATGAGGAGCGGCTGGCGGCGATCTACCAGCGCACGCTGGAGAAGATCGGCATCGACGTCGGCATCCGCTCGCTCGACGGCGACCAGATCCAGTCGCGCAAGCAACGCTATGATTTCGAGGTGCTGATCGGCACCAGCGGCTTCAACAACTCCTTGTCGCCTGGCAGCGAGCAGCTCGGCCGCTGGGGATCGGTTGCCGCGAAAACGGAAGGGTCGTTCAATCTCGCTGGCGTCGCCGATCCTGCCGTCGACGCCGCGATCGACGCGATGCTGAACGCCCGCACCGAGGAAGACTATGTGGCTGCCGTCCGTGTCCTCGATCGCCTTCTGATCTCGGGCAACTATATCGTGCCTATGCAATACAACACCCAGCAATGGCTCGCTTACTGGAGCTATCTGGAACATCCGCAAAAGACCCCCATATTCGGCTATCAGCTGCCGACCTGGTGGCGAAAGCCCAACTGACCAGCCCAGTCGAGACTAAACAGGAGACGAGCATGAGCTCCGAGAACTCCATCACTGTCGATGTTGTGTCCGATGTCGTCTGCCCCTGGTGCTTCATCGGCCAGAAACGGCTGGACAAGGCCATTGCAGCCGCAAGCGATGTCGATGTGCGTGTCAGTTGGCGACCATTCCAGCTCGATCCGACCATCCCGCCTGGAGGCATGGATCGCCGCCAATACATGCTCGGCAAGTTCGGCAGCGAGGAACGCATTCAACAGATCCATGCGCGCATCGAGCCGCTGGGCGAAGCGGAGGGAATCCACTTCGCGTTCGACGCCATCAAGGTCGCGGCCAACACTCTGGACGCGCATCGCATCATCCGCTGGGCAGGCGCCGCGGGCGAGGATGTGCAGAACCGGCTGGTGCGCCGTCTCTTTCAGCTGAACTTCGAGGAAGGCGCCAATATCGGCGACCATGCCGTGCTGGTGAAGGCCGCCGGCGGCGCCGGCATGGATGCGTCGGTGGTCGAGACGCTGCTGCCGACCGATGCCGACGTCGTGGCAGTCCGCAACGAGATCGCCACCGCGTCGCGCATGGGCATCACCGGTGTGCCCTGCTTCCTGCTCGAGGGCAAATACGCCGTGATGGGCGCACAAGACGCCGACACACTTGCCGACGCGATCCGCCAGGTGGCCCAGGCCAAAGCGCGGGGCGAATTGGAAACCGTCGTGGGCTGAGTGTTCCGTCTATGCAAGTCCGCGTGGAAACCGTCGCGCGCTCTTTCCTGGATTGCTTCCACTTAAAAGTCGGTCGCCACACACGATCTGGTGAATCGCCTCGAACACCGCGCTGAGCTAGGAACGGCAAGGGTCAGCTGATTTGAAGGGGCACCGAATGGCGGTCAGGAGTCGCGCATTGTCGCTGTTGTGCTTGCCTGTCGCCCTTGGGCTTCCGCTGACATTGCAGCGCGTATCCGCCGAGGAAGCCGTCATGTCGGCGACTTTCGAGGGCAAGCCCTGGACGGCGTCCTTCACCTTGGCCCAGACCATGCAGATGGGCGGCAAGCCGATGCTGAACTTGTCGGGAACAGAACAGGGGTCGCCGACCATGACCTTCAATTCGATGCTCGAGCTGAAGGATCCGAACGACCTTTCCGGCGGCTATCTGCTCAAGACGGGCTCCCCCGCCAACAGCGCCAACTTCAACATTCTCGATTCCGGCGCCATGGTTGGCCATGTCCGTTTCAGCAGCGGCGAGATCGTCATCAACAAATACGACGCAGCCGCAAAGACCATTTCCGGTCATTTCAGCGCCTCCGGAAAAGACGAATCGGGCAAGCCCGAAGAGGTCACCGACGGTAAATTTTCGGGCATTCCGGTCACCGTCCAGTAGCCATTTCGGCTGACCAGCGCCCCTTTTTCGTTCACAAACCCGTGTTTTTTGCTTCCCTAAGGGAAGCTTTCCGTCTGTTGGCTCAATTGCCTTTAACATACTGGAATAAAAGCCGAAATCAGCCCGATGAATGACCTACCGGCGTTGGCTTTCTGTTGCCCTCGCGCCACGGCGGGTAACCCTGTTCACATTCCCCGCCAGAAAATTAATGGAAAATGATCAATTGGTGTTACCCTGTGTAACAAAACTAAGAAAGGTTTGGGCGGGATCGTGACTGGGGTCAGTAGACCGCAACGTACAGTACCGGAGCAAACATCCAGCGAGGCAAAGACCTCGTCCCTGACGCCGGTATCGTCGATGCGTACATTCTGGGGGCTGATGCGAGCCTACTGGTGCTCGGACCGGTGGAAGGAAGCCTGGACCCTCACCCTCGTTATCGCCGCCCTCACCGCTCTCTCCAGCAAGGCCGGCGTTTGGTTTGCCGTGGCGTTGGGCGAACTCGGCAATTCGATCGCCTTCCTCCACGATGCCGCCAACACCCATCCGCTGCAGACCATCCTGACCAACGCCGGCATACTGGTACTGCTGGTGATCCTGAAGGATGCCGGCTTCACCGGCGTGCGCAACCTGGTTTCAACGACCCTGCACCGCAAATGGCGCGGTTGGTTGAACAACCAGTTCAACCAAGCCCTGCTCGACGGCAACCATACCCATTTCCATGCCCAGCACGGCTCAGCGGCCGGCGGCATCGTCGCACCCGACAATATCGACCAGCGCATTCAGGAATCGATCAAGGACATGACCGGTGGAGCCATCGGGCTAGCCATGGGCGTGCTTGGCGTGGCGACGTCGCTCTACTTCATCGGCGAAAACCTGATCGGATCGTCGGTCGAGGTCAAAGGTCTGGAATTCCTGGGCGGCTATGGTACTGCCGTGCTGGCTTTCCTTGCGGTTGCCATCTACGTGCCGCTGAACACCTGGATCGCGGTCAAGCTCGGGCGCCTCCTCGAGCGGCTCAATGTCCGCATGCAGCAGGCGGAGGGCAGCTACCGCAGCGAACTCATTACATTCCTACGCCGCAGCTTCCACGTCGCCGCCTCGCATGGCGAAGGCGTGCAGAAGTCGATGCATGACCGGCTCTATGTCGATATCGACAAGACGTGGGGGCGGCTCAATATCGTCAACACGAGCTATACGTCGTTCGAGCTGATCTACAATTTCGTCGGCGCCCGTATCGTTGCCTACGCCCCGGGCCTCCTGTCGTTCATCCACAACCGCCTCGACTACAAAGGCTACATCACCGGTTCCGAAATGGTCGCCCAGTTGATCAGCCAGTGCTCGTGGTTCATCCATGTCATGCCGGCGATCGCGACGCTCAGAGCCAACAGCCAGCGCGTGACCGAGCTCGCCAATGCGATCGAGAACGTCCAGTGCCCGCAGGAATTCTACCAGCAGACCGGCCGCTCCGACTTCAGCTACGCGAGCCAGAATCCGGTCTTCGGCCTCACCATCCAGAAGTTGGAACTCGCCCATCAAGGCGAGGACGCGACACCTTTCCTCAGCGCTGCGAACCTTCGTTTCCGCCGCGGCGAATGGACCTTCCTCAAGGGCGAGTCCGGCTGCGGCAAGACTTCGCTGATCAAGGCGATCAACGGCCTGTGGCCTTATGGCCGCGGCACCATCGTCTTCCCGGAAGGGGTGACGAATTTCTATGCTGCCCAGGAGGTCAAGCTGCAGCAGGTGTCGCTGAAGCAACTCGTCTGCCTGCCGGGTTCAGAGAACGACCATAGCGACACGCAGGTGGCGGCGGCCTTGCACAAGGCTGGGCTCGGCGACTTCATCGAACATCTGGCCGACGAGAGTCGTGAAGGCAAGATCTGGGACCAAGTGCTTTCCGGCGGCCAGAAGCAGAAGCTGGTGGTCGCTCGCATCATCCTGCGGCAGCCCGGGCTTCTCTTCCTCGACGAAGCGACCGGCGCGCTCGATCCCGAAGGCAAGATCGCCTTCCACCAGGCGATCAAGGACAATTGCCCGAACGTCACCGTCATCAGCGTCATGCACGAGGCGGTGGCGCCGCGCTCGCTTTCCGGCGATGAATTCTATCACAGCGTGGTTTCGATCGCCGACGGCGTCGCCACCAAGAAGCCGATAGCACCCAGCCTGCCGCGCGAGCTTACCACCATCCTCACCCAGCCGGCGCGGCCGACCGAGGACAAATGGCTGCGCTTCCGCCGGCTGAAGCAGAAATAGCAGTCATAACAAGCTTTTGGCCGGCGGCCGCGGCCCGGCTTAGGCCGCCATCGATCACAGTGTCGCGATCCGGCCTCTTCGCCTCTATTTTCAGGGTCCCTTGCGATTGACTCGGCAACAACCATTCCTATGTTGCGCCCGCTCGCAGAATTCAAACTCGAGCCCCGCGAGCAGAAAGGTCAACCCGCCATGCCTGGCGACAGTCACAGTCGAACGCAATCGCCGTCCGCCCTGACGTGACCTGAACGGCTCACGTCCTGCCGGACGGCAAGGAGTGAGCCATGAACGAATTCGCACCCGTATCGGACGACGAAGCCGTCGCCGTCGCCCGCGTTCTTGCCAACGATCACGTCGCCGACGTCGTCGAAGCCCTCAACCACGAGCCTCGCGAAACAGCCATCGAGCTGCTCTGCGCCGTGCCGTTCGAGCGGCTGGTCGAGATTTTCGATCAGCCGGAACTCGAAAGCGCTCCCGAACTCGCGGAAGCCCTGCAACGCGCCAAGGCGAGCAAGCTTTTGACCGCCATGTCGGTCGACCGCGCGGCCGACATTCTGCGCGAGCTGGATGAACCAGCCCGCTCGGAGCTGCTCGGCGCGCTAGGCCCGCCGCTGCGCGCCACGCTGCTGTCCATCCTCGGATACCCGGAAGGCAGCGCCGCCTCGATCATGACGACGGAATTCGTCAGTGTGCCTTCCGACTGGACCGTCGGCCGCACGCTTGACTACATCCGCAGCGTAGAGCGCACGCGCGAAACCATCTACGCCATCTACATCGTCGATCCGGAGACGCAGCTCCTGCTGCGTTCGACGGGGTTGCGCCGATTGATCACCGGCAACCCGGAGGATTCGATCCTGTCGGTGGCGCCTGATCGCATGCCGGTGACCGTGACGCCGCTCACCGATCGCGAGAACCTGGCGCAGACCATCTCGAAATACGACCTCCTCGCGCTGCCTGTCGTCGACCACGGCAGGATCCTCGGCATCGTCACCGTCGACGACATCATCGACACGATGATCGAGGAAACGACCGAGGATGTGCATCGTTTCGGCGGCATGGAAGCGCTGGACGAGCCCTATATGAAGATGGGCTTCCTCGCCATGATCCAGAAGCGCGCCGGCTGGCTCTGCGCGCTGTTCCTCAGCGAGATGCTGACAGCCAACGCCATGCAGAGCTACGAGGGTGAACTGGAGAAGGCGATCGTGCTGACGCTGTTCATCCCACTGATCATGAGCTCCGGCGGCAATTCCGGCTCGCAGGCGACCTCGCTCGTCATCCGCGCGCTGGCGCTGCGCCAGATCGGCCTGCGCGACTGGTGGCGGGTGGCGCTGCGCGAGCTGCCGACCGGGATGGTGCTCGGCTCGATCCTTGGCATCGTCGGCATCTGCCGCATCGCGCTCTGGCAGCATTTCGGCTTCTACGACTACGGCCCGCACTGGATGCTGATCGCGGCGACGGTGGGCGCGGCGCTGATCGGCATCGTCACCTTCGGCTCACTGTCGGGATCGATGCTGCCTTTCGCGCTGAAGCGGATCGGCTTCGACCCGGCAAGCGCCTCGGCGCCGTTCGTCGCCACGCTGGTCGACGTCACCGGGCTGGTGATCTACTTCTCGGTGGCGCTGGTGATCCTGCGCGGCACGCTACTGTAGAAATCTTGGGGCCGCTGGCGTCGCCAGCGGCCCCAAAGCTGCAATCAAACGCGTTCGCCGTTCTTCACGCGGTAGGTCGGCTTGTACATCGTGACCAGTTCCTCGGCCGCGGTCGGATGCACGGCCATGGTGCGGTCGAAATCGTCCTTGGTGAGGCCGGCTTTCAGCGGGATGCCCAGAAGCTGCGCCATCTCGCCGGCATCAGGACCCAGGATATGAGCGCCGACCACCTTCCTGGACGCGCCGTCGACCACCAGCTTCATCAGCATCTTCTCGTCGCGGCCGGACAGCGTGTGCCGCATCGGACGGAAGGACACGCGATAGATCTCGACATCGGGGAAGCGCTTGACCGCGTCGTCCTCCGACAGGCCGACGGTTCCAATCTCCGGCTGAGAGAATACAGCGGTCGGGATAGTATCGTGGTCCGGTGCGGTCGGGTTGTCCTTGAAGGCGGTCTCGATGAAGCACATCGCCTCGTGGATGGCGACCGGCGTCAGTTGCACGCGATGGGTGACGTCGCCGATCGCCCAGATGTTGTCGAGGTTAGTGCGCGAATATCTGTCGACCACGATTGCGCCCGTCTTGCTGAGTTCGACGCCGACGCCTTCCAGGCCCATATTCTCGGTGTTGGGAATACGCCCGATCGCCAGCATCAGCTGGTCGACCGTCAGGGTCTGGCCGGAAGACAAAAGCACGTCGAGCCTGCCTTCCCGGGTCTTGCGCACCCATTCCGAAACCGCGGGACAAAGGATCTTTATGCCCTTCTTCTCCATGGTCTCATGCAGCGAGCGGCGCAGATCCATGTCGAAGCGGCTGAGGATTTCCTGGCCGCGATAGACCAGCGTGGTGTCGACGCCCAGGCCGTGGAAAATGTTGGCGAACTCGACGGCGATATAGCCGCCGCCCTCGATCATGATCGCCTTTGGCAGTTCCTTGAGATCGAAGGCCTCGTTGGAGAAAATGCAGTACTCATGGCCCGAAAGCGCCGGATGCGGCGCCGGCCTGCCGCCGGTGGCGATCAGGATCTGGTCGGCGCTGACGGTGCGGTCTTCGGCAATCAGGTAGACGGAATGCGGGTCGACCAGCACGGCGCGCGAGTGGAAGGTCTCGCCGCCTGAGCCCTCGACATTCCTCTTGTAGATCGCTTCGAGCCGCGCGATCTCCTTGTCCTTGTTGGCGACCAGCGTCTTCCAGTCGAAGCTCGCCTCGGGCACCGTCCAGCCATAGCCTGCGGCGTCGGCGAAATGCTCGGGAAATTGCGAGGCATAGACATAGAGCTTCTTCGGCACGCAGCCGCGGATGACGCAGGTGCCGCCGAAGCGGTATTCCTCGGCGATGGCGACGCGCTTGCCGAGGGCCGCCGCCACCCGGGCCGCCCGGACCCCACCGGAGCCGCCGCCGATGACGAACAGATCATAGTCATAACCGGCCATCGTGGGCTCCTGGGGATGAGAAAGACGGGTCACAGGTAGGCTGCCAAGCGGCAAAAGAAAAGCCCGGGCAAAGCCGGGCTGTGAAGTCCAGCGGCCGACGGCCGAATTGAAGCCGATCAGTTCGCCGAATTGTCGGCGGGCGCCGAGCCATCGGCCGGAGCGGAATTGTCGGCCGGCGCGGTGGCGTCCGGAGCCGGCGCTGCCGGCGCCGCGGCCTTGGCGGCGGCGGCGAGCGTCTCGCCGACCTGCTGGGCGAGATCGCGGGCAACGCCGTTCTGCCAGATGTCGGCAGCCTTCACGAGGTCACGCGTCACCGCGGGGCCGCTGTCCAGCAGCTTCTTGCCGGCTTCCGAGCTGTAGAAGGCGGCGATGTCGTTGAGGTCCTTCTCGGAGAACACCTTGGCATAGGCAAGCGCTGCCTCCTTTTCGAGGTCGGCGCGCCGCGATGCCATGCCGAGCGCCTTCTCGGTCACGGTCTTGCCGATCAGCTCCTGCATGTCGGGGTTCTTCTGGATGAGCTGCGACTCCAGCGCGGCGGCCGCCTGCGGCAGGATGTTGTCGAACGAGTCTGTGGCATGGATCGCCGCGACGGCCGCGCGCGCGGCCTTCAGATGCGATTCGCTGACATCCTGCGCAAACACCGGCGAGGACAGCGCGAGGACGGCCGAGGCCGCCAGATACATCGAAAGGCGGCGAACCCGTTTATGCAACATCATGGTCGATAGAACTCCCTGGTTTTCGGGCGACATGGACGGTTTCGATACCGTCGCCGCCGGCGATGATGGCCGTTGACGCCAGCCCGATGAATAGACCGTGCTCGACAACGCCTGGAATGGCGAAGAGAGCATTCGAAAGCGCTCTTGTATCCGGAATGCGGCCAAAAGATGCATCGAGGATAAAATGGCCGCCGTCTGTAACAAATGGCTGGCTTCCCGTCATCCTCAATGTAAGCGGCCCGGAAAGGCCGAGCTTCGCCGCGGCGGCGCGAACCGCGATCTCGGTGGCGCGCAGGCCGAATTGGTTGACCTCGATCGGCAGCGGGAAGCGGCCGAGGGTCCCGACCAGCTTGGACTTGTCGGCGATCACGATCATGCGCCCGGATGCGGCCGCGACGATCTTCTCGCGCAGCAGCGCGCCGCCGCCGCCCTTGATCAAGGTCAGGTCCGGATCGATTTCGTCGGCGCCATCGATGGTAAGGTCGAGTTCCGGCGTGTCTTCAAGCGTGGACAGCGGCACACCCAGCTCGCGACAGAGCGCCGCGGTGCGCTCGGAAGTCGGCACGCCGATGACCTTGAGGCCGGTCGCAACCTTCTCGGCCAGCAGCCGCACGAACTCTTCCGCCGTGGTGCCGGTGCCGATGCCGAGCCGCATGCCGCCGCCGACATGGGCGAGTGCTGCCCGCGCGGCTTCGACCTTCAACTGCCTTGCATCCATGGGGAGCCCTGATTTCGCCGGTTTCGCGCGCCTCCTAGCATTTTTGCCTGTCCCGTCAAAGGCTACCTCGTCAAAGGCTCTGTGGACCGATCGAGGCTTCTTGCTTGAACCCTGGCCAGCCTGTATCGGCTGCGGCAACGAGAATTTCGCAGGACCGCCCATGACCCGCCCGATCATTGTCTTCGACCTCGACGGTACGCTGGTCGACACCGCGCCGGACTTGCTCGACAGCCTCAATCACAGCCTGGCGGCGAGTGATCTGGCCGCCGTCGACGAAGCCGGTTTCAGGCGCTTCGTCGGCCATGGCGGCCGCGTCATGATCGAACGCGCGCATGCCGCGCAGAACAAGGCGCTGATGGCCGAAGAGCACGACCGGCTGCTGAAGCTCTTCCTCGACCATTACACGCTGAACATCCCCGGAAAGTCGCGCCCCTACCCCGGCGTGATCGCCGCGCTCGACCGTTTCCAGGCCGCCGGATACCTGATGGCGGTGTGCACCAACAAATACGAAGCCAATTCCGCGACGCTGATCGGCGCGCTTGGCATGTCGGACTATTTTGCCGCGATCTGCGGCCAGGATACGTTTGCCTTCCGCAAGCCCGACCCGCGCCATCTCACTGAGACCATCCGGCTGGCCGGTGGCGATCCGAACAGCGCCGTGATGGTCGGCGATTCGCAGACCGACATCGACACCGCCAAGGCAGCCGGAATTCCCGTGGTCGCGGTCGATTTCGGCTACACCGACCGTCATGTGAGCGAATTCGAGCCAACCCTGGTGATCTCGCATTTCGACACACTGACGCCGGACGTGGCGGGACGGCTGATCGCGGCGGCGGGCTGAGCCTTAGATGCCGAACTGTACTCAATGAAAATTCGTGGGATCATCCAGCCTTTTCATAAGGTTGGATGGTGGGCGATGTAGGGATTGAACCTACGACCCCACCCGTGTGAAGGGTGTGCTCTCCCGCTGAGCTAATCGCCCGCTCGTCGCCCGAAGGCCAAGCGAGCCGCGATATAAGGGAGGCAGGCTCTCGAAGTCAAGGCGATCTGCCGACGATCGTTCAAGGCCACCAAACCTCGATCACGCAGGCGCCTAAATCAGCCCCCGTCTCACATTCATGCGCGTCACGGCGGTCACCAGGACTGCGCCGGTCATGAAATAGAGCGTGGCGATGATGTGGCCCTGGTGGAAGTGCAGCCCGGCAAACAAAAGGGCCGTGACCACGGCAAGGAAGGCGATGACGCGGGAGAAGGCATCGGGCATGGGGCGACCTTGTGCAATGTGTTGACAGGCCGCCCTCAATTCGGCCGATCGCTCCATAGAGCGGTTTTCGATTTTTCGCAATCGGCCCAGTGGCGATCTGTGACCGCCTTCACATACGTCCGGCAGGCTTTGCACGCAGATAAGGCAACGGCGGCACCAAGGACCTGACCGACTTGCAAGGTTCGAAGACGGCCTCCGAACTGGATGCGGTTCCGCAGGAAGGGATTTTGATCACCTAGCCATTTTCAGATTTGCTGCCTGCGCGCTGGGTACCTCCCACCCAAGCGCGCGGACGGCGTTCTCGAAGGATCGGTACGTAACCGCCAGTGCGCCCGGTCTCCTTACAGTTTGCCGGCTTATCCGGTTTCGACGTCTCGGGCATGACATTGAAACTTCTGTCAGCCACCCGCCGATTTCGGAGAGCCCCCGTAGAAGGAGACGACGCTTTGATCGAGCATGCACTTGTCCTACAATTTCCGTCTAACCAGAGGCGGAATCGTATCATGGCTACAAATGGGGCGGACGACAGCAACCTGCCGCGCCTGGCGCGCATCGATCCGCGCCAGTTCGACCTGTTGTTCGGCGGCTGCAAGCTGGAGCGCTACGCCGCCGGCCAGCATTTGTTCGTCCAGGAGGATGCGTCCGACCGCATCTATGGTGTGATGAGCGGCACGGTCGAGATCTCGATCTACTCGCCGGGCGGGCAGAAGCTGGTGGCCAATATCGAGCTGTCGCGCAGCCTTGTCGGCGAGATCGGGGCACTGGACGGACGCCCGCGCACGGCCACCGCGAGCTGTCTCACGGCCTGCGAGCTGGTTTCGCTGAGCCGGACACAACTCTTTGACCGCATTGAGAAAAACCCGTCTCTCGCGCGAGCGATGATCGAATTGCTGTGCACGCGGCTGCGCTGGGTCAGCGGCGAGTTGGGCGACCAGGCCTTTTTCGGCATCGAGGCCCGGCTGGCGAAGCGGCTGGTGTTCCTGAGCGGGGTCATGGCCGACTCCGCCGGTTGGATTCCGATTTCGCAATCCGAGCTAGGCGAATTCCTCGGCGCGACGCGCGAATCCGTCAACAAGACGCTCAACGACTGGCGCAACCGGCAGATGATCGCCATCAAGCGCGGCGGCCTGCGCATCATCAACGCCGCGGCGCTGACCCACATCGCCGAATCGCAGGACGACGACTGAGCAGGCTCGGCGACTTCGCCCAAGCAGCAGACAGCCTAAGCGCCCCTGATCACAACCGCGAGATCATGTAGCGCAGCGCCGAGCGGCTCGGCATGAAGAAATAGCCGCCGCCTTTCGTGGTGACGAACTTCGGCACATCCTTGAGCACGGTGACCTTTTCCCAGGACGGGATCGAGAACCGGCCGCCGCCGCCCCTTGCCCCGATCGTCGGATCCGTCTCCCCGACAAGACCCTGGAACGAGCTCGACGAGACCCAGGTCTGCTGGATGAACTCGTATTGGCGCTCGATATCGGCGTTGAGACACATGAAGAGCAGTCCCTTCTCTGTCTTCCCGCTTCTGTCCTTTTTCTCGTAGGTGCGGCCGACGCGCAGGATGCGATGGCGCTTGCCGATCCTGATCTGCGTATCGCGGTCCTCACCGAGCGAATCGCGCGGGTTGGAACGGCGTATGTGGGAGCCGAGTGGACAGGCGTGCCCCTGCGGATCCTCGGCGCCGAGCGCGAAATCATTGTCGACGCCGCGGCCCGGCCGCCCGTTCGGATTGCGCACGAGCGAGCTGCCGTCCTGCCAGCGGCCGAGCATCTTCGCGGCCACCCAGCGTTGATCGACGGCGGGATCGCCGGTCTCATTTGCGGCCTGCGTCGCCGCCCGCCTGCAATAATCGTCGAACAATTCGACATGCTGCTCGAACTGGCGCATGACGAGGAACGTGCCGTTGCGGCCGAAATCGCGCGGCGGAGGCGGTTGCCCGGGTATCTGGCGGTTGCGCCGCACCTGCGACAGGATGCCGGCGCGATCCAGCGCCGCCTCGACCGAGGGCGAAGACGGGTAGAAGCCATGCTCGTCGCGATAACCGAACAGGAACTCGCCCGGCGCTAGCAGATGCATGGGCGCGGCTCCCTTGGCGGCGCGCGCCGTACCCCGAACGATCGGTTGCGAGATGCCGTCGACGAAGCCGAAATGCTCGACCGCCCGCTTGCCTTCGCGCTTCACCTTCAGCGGCAGTTCGGCGGTCACCGACATCCCGGCGCCTGCCGTCTGTCGCTTCATGGCCGTGATCTCGGCCTTCAGCAGGGCCGGCGTCTCGGCATAGCAGACGATGACGACATCGACGGGCTTGGCGGAAGACCCCCACTGCCACTTGTCGGGCGCGTCAGGGCCGGTGTCGTTGAGGATGCGGCTGCGCTCGGGCGTGCCCATGCCTTCCCGGAAGGCGACCGGGAACGTGTCCAGCGGTTCGTCGTCGACGCCGCCTTCGAGCCCAAGCCGGCGCAGTCCGTTGGGGCCGAACGCCACCGTCATGGCGCGGCCCGCGGGCAACCCGTCGCCGAAGCTGGTTTTGCCGATGACGAAATCGAGCCACGCCTTGCGCTTCGCCGCCGGCAGACCGTCCGGCACCTTGATCCCAAGCATATGCGCGTCGCCCAGCGCGCCGAACGGCCCGAAGAAGATCGACTGGATTTCGCCGGATTCCAGCTCTTCGAGGGGCGAGGACGGGGGCTCCGGCAGGCTCCCCGCATCCGCCGGCCGCGCTTGCGGACGCGCCAGCGAACCGAAAAGGCTCAGCCAGTCGCGCGCCTCATTGCCGGTAGCCGAGGCGATGCCGCGCCTGATCCTGGAGTTGATGCGGATACGCGTGGTGTTGAGGTGCGGATAGGCGGTGTACCAGAACAGCGTCGGCACCTGCTGGCGCCGCGCCCAGCGCTTGAAGCGATCGCCGTCGCGCGCGCCATCCAGGAACAGCCAGCGCGTGCGCGGATAGCCGTCGGTGTTGCTCCACACACCGGTCAGGCCGGCCGAGGCCTTGGCGATAAAGTCCTCGAGATAGCTTTCCCAACTGCCTCCGTAATTGGAGAAGAACATCAGCCTGTTGGTGCCGGGCAACAGCACCCAGCGGGCGAAATGAATGGTGTTGATGGTGGCGAGGAAGCCTGGCCTGAACACCTTCTGCGCCGATATCGAGATCAGATAGAAGGAGAGCCGCAGCGCCAGCCGCCGCAAGATGCCCGCCTTCATCGTCGAGATCGCCGTCAGATTGTTCTGCGCGGTGTGGTCCTCATGGGCGAGGATCTTTTCGAGCGCGCCGATCTCGACAGGGGTACTCGCCGGCTGGTCCTTGTCCTCCAGCCGCCGCAACGCCAGGAAGCAAAGCCCGACGAACAGGGCGAGAATGGCCAGCAGACCGAGGACTGAAAGCAGAAGCGAGGTGCCCGCAATCGCGATGTTGGTGAAGGTGATCCCATGCGGGTTTCCGAACACGAGCACATAAGTCATGCGCCAGAAGGCCAGAATGACGATCGCGACGGTGGCGAACATCGCCGGCGTCAGCAGCGTCGTCGTCAGCGCCCGCGACCAGTGGCCGGGCGGTCTTTCCAGCAGGCTTTCGGCGGGCTCGAATGCCCAGCCGAATTGCCCGAGGCACCGGACATGGTGGCGCGCCTCGGCAAGCACATCCATCGCATTGCCGGCGCCCGCGCGCGGCTTTTCGACGATCTCACGCACGCTGTCAGCGAGCTTGGCCTCGGCCAGGATCCGCCGCACGGAATGTCCCGGCGTGCCGGAGAAAACCAGCCCGGCGGCGCTGCCGAAAGACGGCGATATCTCGATGTGCTTCCTCTTCAAGAACTCTTCCAGCGAACCGCCATCCGGGAGGCCGCAGACATCCCTGAAGATCGGCCGCAGCCGGTTACCGATCGCGTGCGCTATGGCGGCAATGACATCGTCGGTGCTGCCGTCGCCGGAGATTTCCAACACCAGCGCGCCGGTCTCGGTCCCCGATTTTTCGTCTTTGCCGGTGGGAGCGACGGCCAGGCTGGTGAAATGGATGGTGCCGACCTTGTCGAGCGCGGCGCTGATTTCGCCGATCGCCGGATTGCCGAGATCCGCGACCTTGTCGCGCACCGTATCGAGCGGGATCGGTCGGGTGATCGGGCAGACCACGGTCACCATCGACTGCTCGGCGGTGCGGCAAAGCGGCGAGCGCTCGAAATCGACCTTCAGGCTTGCCGGGTAGGCGCCGACATTGACCATCTTGCCGGCCCTGCCCCGCGCCCGGGTCAGCTTCGGCTTGCTGAACAGGGCGCGGATGCATTCACCGATCTGAATGCGGGCGATTTCCGCGCCGATGCACAAATGGATGCCGTAACCGAAAACCATGTAGTCGCGATGCGGGCGCGACGTATCGAACTGGTTCGGCCGCTGCACGATCTCCGGATCGAACATCGCCGAAAGCGTCGCCGGCATGACGACCGTTCCGGCTTTGACCAGGCGCTCGCGACGGGTGCCCTTGCCGATGACCGCGTCACGCCTGGTGTAGCGCCAGGGTCCGATCCAGATCGGCTTGAAGCGCATGGCTTCCATGATCGCCCGGTCGAGCTTGCCGGTGTCGCCGGCGCCGAGGGCCTCATCCACGGCCTGCCGTGCATCGGTTCGCGACAGGATCACATCCAGGCAATTGCTGCCGGCGAGCACATTGGTCGGCACGAAGCCGGCGACCATGCCGAGCATGATGGAATGAATGTCGGGCAGCGACAGGCGTCCCTGGTCCATCAGCGCGACCAAGCGGGCCAGCGGCCTGTCATCCTTGCCCGCCTTTTCCCGGACCGCGGCGATCGAGCGGTCGATAATTTTGATCAGGCGATCTCCCCCGACCACGGCAAGCTGGCGCGTGGTGGGATTTGCCGTCGGATCGGAAAAGAACAGCGCGCTGAGCGCGATCGACCAGTCGGCGAATTCTGTCTCATCGTCGATCTGAAGGCCGAAATAGTCGCGGCAGATGCGCACCGGCACAACCTTCATCAAGCCTGCAATGGAATCGAAGCCGGGGCTGGCGCGGGTCATGATCTCGCGCGAATGGCGCTCGGCGATCGGCCTGACGGTGGCTTCGACCTCCGCCGGCGGGAACGCGCTCAACACGGCTGATTTCATCTGCCGGTATGCGGCGCCGTCCTGCATGCCGAGAATGAAATTCGAGCCCCTCGCCAGCTCGGCCATTTCCGGCCCGTAAGGCGTCTCGAACTCGTCGCCGCGCTCCAATATGTCGCGCACATCCGCGCCCTTGGTGACGAGCAGGAAATTGCCAAAGCCGAGATTTGGCCAGAAGCGGCGCAGCAGCGCCAGCAGCCAGCGCGGATCGCCGAGAAGAAAGCCGGCGATGCGCGAGGCAATGCCGCCCTTGGAACGCAGCCGATAGATGTCGAACGGCGGCATTTCGGCAACGGGGCGCTGGCACTTCTGGGCGGCCCGGACAGCGGCGAAGTACTTCAGTGTGATCATGCGCGTTCAAGCCCCCCGGCTGTCCACGTCAATGCGGTGCCGGCACAGTCTGGCCTAGGTTTGCATCGGTCCGGCGTATGTGAATTCGCTCACAGTCATCTGTTGTCGGCCCGGCAATCATGCGGCTGACTTGGCCCGATCGAAATTAGCGATCAGGAAATTGTTCTTGGCCGGGTCAACGAACGGTATCCAGCGTATCCTCTGCTCGGAAAAGTCAGGATGCCGGGTCAAAAAAATCGCAAGCTCGCGCTCTGCCTCGTCATGCCTGCCGCTTCTGATCAGGGCGCCTATCTTCAGGAACCTGGCGTAGAAGTAACTTGGCGACAAGTTGAGCGAGCGCTCGGCTGTGGCGATCGCGGCCGGCCAGTCCTCGACGAAGCAATAGGCGGCGGCCAGTTCGCCCAGATTATGGAAGCGATAGAGGTCGAACGGGCTCAACCGCTCGGTATCGAGGAAGAACGGGATCGCGCCGGCCGCGTCGCCAAGCAAAAGGCGCGCGCTGCCCATGGCCGAGCGGGCGAAGGCAAAGCTCGGATTGATGTGGATCGCCTCGGCAAGGTGCTCGGCCGCCAATGCCGGCAGGCCGCGCATGATGTCGGCCGCGCCGAGATAGGCATGCGGGCGCGCGTCGAGGCTGTCCATCAGCAGCGCCTTGCGCGCAAGCTCCTCTACTTTTTCCAGGTCGTCGCTGTCGCCGAAACGCAGCCACGCCCGCCAGAAATACCACCAGGCCAGCTCGTTGAGCACGGCGCTCGAGTTCGGATCGTCCCGATAGGCTCTGTCGAAGAAGTCGAGCGCGATGTCGGTGTCGCGGCGTGTGCGCCTGTTCATGTGCCAGCGGCCGCGCCTGACCAGTTGCCACGTTTCGAGGCTCTCCCACGGCACCTGGAAGGTGCGCGCCTGCTCGGCGCGATCGACCTCCTTGTCGAGGATGGAAACGATCTCACTGCCGATCTGGTCGCGCAGGCTGAAGATGTCGACAAGGTCGCGGTCGAAGCGTTGCGACCAGACCAGGCGCCCGTTCGAAGTGTCTGTGAGCGATGCGTTGAGACGGATATGCCTGTCGTGGCGCGCCAGCGTGCCGCTGACGATGTAGCGCGCGCCAAGCGCATTGCCGATGAGCCTTGTGCCCAGGCTATCGTCGCGAAACTGGAAGCTGGATCCCTTGGCGATGACCGAAAGCCAGCGCGTGTTGGAAAGACCGTAGATGATGTCCTCGGCGATACCGTCGGCCATATAGCCAACGTTCGGTTCGCTCCCATTGCCCTGGAACGGCAGCACCGCGATTGCCGGTGGCCCCTTGGGGACGGGTTTGTAATGGCCGGGCGCGGCCGGGATAGAAGCGAAGGAGGCCGGCGTGGCAGGCCCGTTGCCGCCGCGGCCCGCGATCAGGACCCGCACCGGCAAGGCAATGTTTTTCAGGCTGAACTCGCCGAGATCGGTAAAGACTGCTGCTGTCTTGTCCTTCACGTGATGCCAGGTCGTCGCCGAGATGGCGACGCCGTCGTGGGGCGCGAATTCCTGAAGCCGGGCGGCGATGTTCACGTCGTCGCCGTAGAGACGACCCTCGCGGACAATCACATCGCCGGTATTGATTCCGGCGCGAAACGGCATGCGCATGTTCTCGGCAACCGCGGCATTCAGCGCTGCGATCCGCGCCTGGAAATCGAAGGCCGCCAGCAAGGCTTCGATCGGATTGCCGAATTCGGCCATGATGCTGTCGCCGGCATCGCCGAATGTGCGCCCGCCAAATGCGCCGCAGCTGCCGGCGATGATGTCGCGCCTCTCCTCGAACGCGGCAACGGCGAGCTCGTCGTCGATGCCCATCAGCCTCGAGAATCCTACGGCGTCGATCGAAATGATTGTCGCAAGCTGACGGGTGTAATTCCGTTCAGCCATGATCGAGCCCCCAGTCCCCGCTTCCAGTCCAGAACGGGCGACCGACCTGCGCTCAAAAGAAACGCGTCGCCGTCTGCCGATGGATATCCCGGCAGGCCCGGCGCGCCGTTGCCACCCTGTTATGGCTAGAATTCTATCAGGGTCTTGCCGAAAGCTCTACCAAGAACAGCTAATATGGCGAACGCCCTGTCCGGCGCATGGTTAGTCATTCGTTATATCGGAAGTTACATCCGCATCGTGCCGTCACGCGTTGAAATCGAGCGATTATTTGTCGTCACACAATGCCGAGTTTGACTGCTGTCAGCCGAAGGTCGGTCACGTGGAGCCAGACGCTTCACAATGCGTTATTTCCACGCTACGGAACCAACCTGGCCGCGTGCTGGTTTCTGACGGCACCCAGGCCCGTACGAAACCTGGCCACATACGCGATTTGAGGGCTCCTATGCGCACTATTGTTTTAGCAACCGGTTTCGCGGCCTTCCTTGCCGGCGGATCGGCCCTTGCGGCGGACGACAAGCCACTGCCGCCGCAAAATGCCAAGAAACTCTCGGAGATCATCGCCAAGGTCGAGCACCGCACCGACTTCCGCTATGTGAAGGAAGTCGGTTGGGATAGCGACGGCTACACCATCACCTACTACACGACAGACAAGGCCAAGGTCCAAATCACCTACGATCCGGTGACCGGCGAGCCCAAATAGGCCGCGATCGCTTGCCCCGCTGCCCTTCCGCGGGCTTGGCATCCGGCAAGGACTCGATCGTCGAAACAAGCGCCTGAGGAGAACATGCGGCTTCATACCTGGGCGAGCGCCCTGATTGTGACCGCGTCGATTGTGGAGATGTCCGGCTTGGCGCGGGCGGATGGCCCGTCCTTCGATTGCCGAAAGGCGCGGTTGCCCACCGAAAAGGCGATCTGCGCCGACCCGCAAATTTCAGCCATCGACGCTTTGGTCGCCAAGGCCTGTGGCGGTTTTGAACCTGCTTTCGGCGGCGACAAGCGCAAGATCGCCAGGGAGTTGGTCGCTGACCGGAATGCCTGCAAGACGGATGTTGCCTGCATCGTCAGCGCCCAGAACAATGCGTTGCAGACATATGGCAGCGCGCCGTCATGGGTGCAGGACTACAACATCGCGCTGATCGGCAGGAAGGCACTCGAATTCGCGGCAAAGACGTCGAAGCCAACCGACCAGCCCCTGCCCGCGTCGATCGGAAATTGCGGCTTCACCCGCATCAAGACGCTGACGGGAAGGCTTGGCGACGATCCGCTGGAAACCGCCAGCCCGGATGCCGGCAGCGCGGCGACGTTCACCAATGGCGGCACGGCTGTCTCCTATGACCGCGAGCCGGGACTGGCGAGTTCCAAGGTCGGCGATCCGGTCGTCATGTGCCTGATCGCAATCCCACGCGACTGTCCGAAAGACGATCTGCGCGGCAGGGTTTACTACGCTGTCGACCTCGCCACCAAAGGCGCATGGGCCCTGCCGGACTCGCAGCATATGTGCGGTGGCGCCTGAGGACCTCGGCGCCGCCATGGAGTCTAGCGCGATGGGCCGCCCTTGCATCGTCACAACTTTGGTGGCTGACTGCCCCCTACTGATTGCGGGCACGGGGGTGCATGGCAATGATCGGCCACGTCCTGAAGCGCATCCTCATGGTGCTCGTCGGCTATCTGGTCGCGGTGCTTGCCGGGTTGATCGCGGTGGTGGTGATCTACGCCATATTGAGCTCGCTGCCCAATGCGCCGGGCTACTTCGGACTTATGGAATTCACCCCCGTCGCCGTGCTGGTCGTGCCGCCGCTCGGCATGTTCGTCTATTTCCTGACGATCATCCTGACGGGGATGCAGACGCTGGTCTTCGCCTTGATCGCGGAGTTCTTTTCGCTGCGCAGCTTTTGGCTGCACATGGTCTTCGGCGCCGCCGCCGCGGCGGCCGGCTTTATCCTGATCTGGCCTGACGCTGCCGATGAACCGGAACGCTGGGCCGACATGGGCATCATAGCGGGCGCCGGCCTCGTGGCCGGCCTGATCTACTGGCTGATTGCCGGGCGCGACGCCGGCTTCCGCCGGCCGCTCAACAAAGCAATTCCAGGAAAAGTGTGAAGCCGCCAGGCCGGGCGGTATCGCCGTAGCCTTCCGTCCGGAATTGCTTGAAGTTACAGGCTCAGCTTGACGGCGTGCGCACCGCTTCAGTCGCGTCCAGCGCCTGCATCAGCTTGGAATCGCGGTCATAGACGTCGTCGAAATACTCGACCTTGCCGGACATATCGGGCCAGGCGGTGAAATAGGCGACATAGACCGGAATGACGCGCGTGACATTCTCGGTCGAATGGCCGTGCTTCAGCTTCTCGGCAATGTCGTCGACAGAGGTTCCAAGCACTGCGGCGGCCATGCCGCGCGGATCCTGCAGCCGGACGCAGCCATGGCTGAGCGCCCGCATGTCGCGCGCGAAGAAAGACTTCTGCGGCGTGTCATGCATGTAGATGGCGTGCTTGTTGGGGAAGAGTATCTTCAATTCGCCCAGCGCATTGGCCTCGCTCGGCTGCTGACGCACGCTGAATGGGATCTTAGAGCCATAGGCGCCCCAGTCCACCTCTGACGACGGGATCTGCCTGCCGCGCGAATCCGTCACCTCATAGCCGGCGCGATCGAGATAGCCGGGATCGCTGCGCAGTCTCGGCAGCATCTCGTTGACGATGATCGACTGCGGCACGCCCCAATAGGGATGGAAGTCGACCTGCTTGATCTGGTCGTAGAAGAAGGCGGTCTGGTTGGTAACCCGGCCGATGACGACGCGGGTCTTCAGCTTCTCCTCGCCACTGTCGATATAGCTGGCGGTGAAGGCGGGCTGGTTGATGAAGACGCGCGGACTGCCGAGATCGGACGGCAGCCAGCGCAGCTCCTCAAGCGCCACCTTGACCTTCTCGATCCTGTCGGCCTTCGAAGCGCCGGCAAGCGAAGCCACCGTCCGCGGCCCGATGACGCCATCGCCCTTCATGCCTTCCCGCTGCTGCACCGCCTTGATCACCGGCACCAGCTCGGGTTCGTAGACTTCGCTCTTGCCAAGCCTTGCAAGAACCTCGCCGTAATTACCGCCCATTTCGTCATCGAGATTGCGGACAATCAGCGTCAGCAACTTGGGCAGTTCCGGGCTGCTCTCACCCGGCTTGAGCAACAGCTTGGGATCAACGACGATCTCGTTTTCCTCGCTGGCCTCGAGCGCTTCCAGTTCGACGCGCAGCGCCTGGTATTCCGGATTTTGCGGATGCCGCGACTCCAGATAGGTGCGGACCTCCTGGGTATGCGCCAGTGTCTTCAGCGCGCCTTCCAGATCGAACGGCTTGGCGGGGAAATCATAGTAGCCGGTCATCCGGTTGGGATCGACACGGCCGCTCTGGGCATCATGGGCGTAGCGCAGCACGCGCGCCGACAGCGCCATCTCGAACCGAACCAGTTCCCTGGTCCGCTCTTCCGGCGCGGCGGAAGTCGCGGCCGCCGGAATATCGACGGAATAGTCGGCCGGCGTCAGACCGTAGCTCGCCGCCTCGCCCAGCACGCGCACCGCATCCTGCGCCCTGCTGTTGGGGGCGTTGTCGCCCACCCAGATAAAATCCGGATTGGCCGAGTAATAGGCGATCAGCGCCTTGGCGATGTCGGGCTCGGCGAACAGCTCGTAGTCGCTCAGGCCGGCAACGGCATCGCGGAACGCGGTGCTCGTCACTGACGGCACGAAGGCGGCATCCTGCGCCGTTGCGGGCGGCGTCGCAGGCACCAGCGCCTTGAAGTCGACGCGCACGAGCTTGTCGGCCCTGTAAGTGTTGTAGGTCGGGCTGCTGATTCGGGCGCCGCCGCCACCCTCGCCGTCCGGACCTGGCCGTATCTTGCGTGGCTTCGGCGGCGGCGGAAATTCGCCTTGCGGGTTGTGCCGGATGCCGCCGCCGAACAGCATGTCGAACAGCCCCTGCGCGCTGGCCGGCTGCTGCCCAAGAGCTATCGTTGCCGCGATCGCGATCGGCAGGACGGCTTTTTTGTTTCCGAGGATTTTCATGCTTCACCCGCACCGGTTGTGGCCGGTTCCCGTTCCGCGCCGCTGGACGGTCCCGCCCTCCGCATGGCGGATGTATGACGTGACTATACCGATTCATACCGATTTCGTTAAGCTTCCATAAATTTTCAAAGCCGTGTTGCAGAACAGTTTCACATCATCGTGAGACCCGAAGCGGCGATCGCCCCGGCATCGAAAACAATCAGGCGTTGGCGGCGTCCTCGCCTGACCCGCGTGACAAACGCCAGGCTTTGTGATCGAGATTCCGGCGGTCGCAGCAAAGGTGGCTAGGAGGATTGCCGTGAAGAAAGGCTATCGCCAGCTTCTCGACGAGGCGAATGCCGAGATCGAGGTTGTGTCGCCGGAGGAGGCCGCGGGGCTGCTGGAGGATGACGACACGATCTTCGTCGATCTGCGCGACCCGCGCGAGGTCGAGCGCGACGGCAAGATCCCCGGCGCCAAGCATGTGACGCGCGGCATGCTGGAGTTCTGGATCGACCCCGAAAGCCCCTACCACAAGCCGTTCTTCGCCTCGGGCAAGACCTTCGTCTTCTTCTGCGCCGGCGGCTGGCGCTCGGCTTTAGCCACCAAGACGGCGCAGGACATGGGCCTGACGCCGGTCAAACATATCCTCGGCGGCTACACCGCCTGGAAGGCGGCCGGCCTGCCGGTCGAGCCGGGGCAGAAAATGAAGGCGGACTGAACAAAATCTTCTGCGACGCCTGGGATCAAATCGACGCCAATGGTTTTCTGGATAGCGAGTGCGGTTGTATCGGCAGTTGCCTATCTGCTCGGTTCCACGCCCACCGGCTATCTGGCCGGCAAACTTCTCAAGGGCACCGATATACGCGAGCACGGCTCCAAATCCACCGGCGCGACCAATGTGCTGAGAACCCTGGGAAAATGGCCCGCGCTGGCGGTGCTCGTAGTCGATGTGCTGAAAGGCGTTGCGGCGGTTGTCTTTGCCCGCTGGTTCTATCCCTGGTGCTATACGATCTCGTCCGCCGAGCCGCCGAGCGCGCCTAGCCTGCTGGCCTTACTGCCATGGGCCATTTGCTTGGCTGGACTTGCCGTGCTGCTTGGGCACGGCCGATCGATCTGGTTGAATTTCACGGGCGGAAAATCCGCAGCGACTGGGCTAGGCGTGTTGCTGGCGATGTCCTGGCCCGTAGGAGTGGGCGCCGCGGTTACATTTGCGGCCTCACTCGCTCTTTTCCGGATCGTTTCCCTCAGTTCGATGTTGGCCGCACTGACGGCGGTCACTCTTATCTGCGGCTTGGAGCAACCATTGCCCTATCGGTTGCTGGTGATCGCCGGCAGCCTCTACGTGATTGTGCGCCATCGCGCCAATATTCAACGGCTGCTCGCCCGGACAGAGCCGCGCCTTGGCCATAGCAGCCCAAGGCCGAACGCTGGCTCGCAAATCTCCTAGACTAGTGCAGGATCGCTTCCCGCTGCCCGGTCACGAAGCCAACCGCGCGTGCAACGACATTCCTGTCGGCGAGGATACGGCGGTGGCCTAGCCCTTCGGCCCAGTGCAGGTGGACGTGCTCGCCGGCGCCCGCGTAACGCCTGGCATGGTCGGCGTGGACCTCGCGATCGTCCGGCGCGTGGATGATCAGCGTCGGCACCGGCGCCTCGGCCAGTTGGCGGTCGCCGGTGAATTCGCTGAGCGGCCGGCCCGAAAGGTGTTTCACCCTGTCCGCCATCGCGACGCGAGAGCGCGGCCCGACATTGAGCCTGTGGCTGAAATCGTCGAAGATTGCCGGCAGCGAGCTCGGCGCGGCAATCAAGACCAGCTTTTGCACCTTGAGCGGCGGCATGCCCTTGACCGATGCGGCGGCGGCATTGGCGGCAACCGCGCCGCCGAAGGAGTGGCCGACCACGGCGGCGAAAGGACCGAACCATTCGCCTGTGACACGCACCGCTTCCACCGCATTCACCATGTTGAGATGGCGGCCGAGCGAATGGCCATGCCCGGGCAGGTCGAGCGAGACGACCTTGTAGCCGGCGCCGCGGAACCCTTCGATCAGAGCGCGCATATATTCCGTGCGCGAGCGCCAGCCATGGATGACGAGCACGGTGCCGCGCGGCTCCCTGCCCGGCTCCGGCCGGAATTCGTGCACGGCCACGCAATCCATCCTTGTCTTCAGCCGGTGATGGCGCGCCTCGGCCATGAAGGCTGATGCGCGTTCGACGGCCCGGCGTTCGCCGTCGCTCAACGCCTTTACGCTGGGGGTCCGGCAAAACAATTCGAACGCGGCGCGTCCGCTGAGACGCGGCGCGACATGCTCGGCCGCGCCAAAAACGCCCCGGATGACCTTCATTCCAAATGATGCCATATTGGCAGTCCATCCATTCGTTCAAGCATGAACATAATAGTTCAAACATGAACATTAAGCAAGAGCTGCCCTGGGATAACCCGCGTTTTCGCAACTGGGTCGCGGTTGCGCGCGCCTGCCATGTGCTGGAGCGCACGCTTGCGGTGAAGCTGGCGCCGCTCGATCTCAAGCCGGCGCAGCTCGACGTGCTGATGAACCTCTACCGCCATCCCGGCATGTCGCAGCACGACCTTGCCCGCAAGCTCCTGGTCGGCCGCTCAAACATCACGATGCTGTTGCCGCAGCTCGAGGGGCGCGGCCTGCTGCGGCGCGAAGGCGACGAGAAGGACAAGCGCGTCCTGCGGCTGAACCTCACCGAGGCCGGCGAGGCCTTGCTGATGAAGGCGCTGAAGGTTCACATGGCGCTGATCGAGAAGGCGATGAGCCAGTCGACGCCGGAACAGTGCGACATGATCGGCGAGCAGATGCGCAAGATCGCCGACGTGCTGAAGGAAGCCTGAGCACAGGTTTGCCAAGACTTGGCTCAGGTGCGCTGAGATTTCGGTCAGGCCGAGTCGAAAATGGTGGGCTCCGAGAACCGGAGCGGAGCGTACTCAAGGTACGTGAGCACCGGAAGCGCAGGAACCCGCCATTTGCAGGCCGGCCTCACCGAAATATCGGGGCACCTGTCACCACATCGTTTTCTTTGCTCTTTCCGGCCATTCCTGGTCGTACTTCTCGCCGTCGATGTTCTTGCGGCTGGTGATCTCGAGGATCTGGCCGGGCGTCGGCAGCGACTTCGGGTCGACATGCCTGGCCGGGTTCCAGAGTTCCGAGCGCACGATGGCCCGGGCGCACTGGAAATAGACCGTGTCGACAGCGATGACGGTGACCGAGCGGGCCGGCTTGCCGTCGACCATGAAGGAGGCGCAAAGCCCGGCATCAGTGGTGATATGCGCGCGGCCGTTGACGCGCAGCGTGATGCCCGAGCCCGGCACTAGGAAGAGCAGTCCCACGCGCGGATCGCGAATGATGTTTCTCAGCGAATCGGCGCGGTTGTTGCCGCGCCTGTCCGGCATCATCAGCGTCTTGTCGTCGACGAGGCGCACGAAGCCGGCGAGATCCCCGCGCGGCGAGCAGTCGAGCCCCTCCGGCCCGCTGGTCGCCAGCGCCACGAAGGGCGAGGCCTCGATGAAGGCGGCATATTCGGGAATCACATGGTCGAGTTCCTTGACGACCGAAGCCTCGCCCGGCAGCCCGTAAAGCGCCTCGAGCTGTTCGACCGATGTGATGCGCGACATCCTCTTTGCCTCCTGACCTTTTGCCGGCGCTACGCCATGTCCATGACGCCTTGACGACAGCCGGCTGCCGAATTGGGTTGCCAGGCGCCGAGCTAGCGCTCCCGGCTCAGTCCCTTCTTAGCCAGTTCGGCAAGGTAGGCGTCCCAGCGCTCATCCTTCTCGTGGCCGAGCGTATGCAGATAGGACCAGGTGAAGATGCCGGTGTCATGGAAATCGTCGAAGGTGATGCGCACCGCGTAGTTCCCGACCGGCTCGATCTTGAGGATTGCGACATTGCGCTTGCCGGGGACCGTCACCCGCTGCTCCGGCGAATGACCCTGCACTTCCGCCGATGGCGAAGCCACGCGCAGGAACTCCGCCGGCAATTCGAACGGCTGATGGCCCGGAAAGGTCACGGTCAAGAGCTTGCGGTCCTTCGAGACCCTGAGTTCCTTTGGCGCGGTCATGACTGGTCCTGTCTAGAGACGGATGATTTCAGGTCGAATCGACCTGAAATCTGAATCCGTCCCTAAGTCAAAGAGATAGAGCATGATGTCGTCCGAAAACCACTTCACACTTTTCGGCATCATGCTCTGGGTTGCGCCCTTCCCTACGCCGCTTCGCGCGATGCGGAAAGCCACTTGAGGCCAGCCGACATACGATGTCGGTCGGGGAATGTTACTAAAGACCGAGAGCTTCTATCTTGAATGCGGCATTGGATCGTATCACATAGCCGTATATAACGACGCCGCTCAGGCCACGGGAAAAGCTTGCAATGGACATGATCGACCCCTTCGGTCGCACGGTCAGCTATCTGCGCGTATCGGTCACCGACCGCTGCGATTTCCGCTGCACCTATTGCATGGCCGAGGACATGACCTTCCTGCCGAAGAAGGATCTGCTGTCGCTCGAAGAGCTCGACCGGCTCTGTACCGTCTTCGTCGAAAAGGGCGTGAAGAAGCTCAGGCTGACCGGCGGCGAGCCGCTGGTGCGCAAGAACATCATGCATCTGGTGCGCCAGCTGTCGCGGCATCTCCAAAGCGGCGCGCTGGAAGAGCTGACGCTGACCACCAACGGCTCGCAGTTGTCGCGCTTCGCCGCCGAGCTCGCCGACTGCGGCGTCAAACGCATCAATGTCTCGCTCGATACGCTCGATGCCGAAAAATTCCACCAGATCACGCGCTGGGGCAATCTCGGCAAGGTGATGGAAGGCATCGACGCCGCGCAGAAGGCCGGGCTGAAGATCAAGCTCAACGCGGTTGCGCTGCGCGACTTCAACGATGCCGAGATCCCCGAGCTGATGCGCTGGGCGCATGGCCGCGGCATGGACCTCACCCTCATCGAGACGATGCCGATGGGCGAGATCGAGGCCGACCGCACCGACCAGTATCTGCCGCTGTCGATGCTGCGCGCCTCGCTGGAGCGCCAGTTCACGCTCGCCGATATCCCCTACAAGACCGGCGGCCCTGCCCGCTACGTCCATGTCGCCGAGACCGGCGGCCGGCTCGGCTTCATAACGCCGATGACGCATAATTTCTGCGAGAGCTGCAACCGCGTGCGGCTGACCTGCACCGGCACGCTCTATATGTGCCTCGGCCAGGAGGACGCTGCGGATCTGAGGGCACCGTTGCGCGCCTCCGAAGGCAACGAACTGCTCGACGCGGCCATCGACGAGGCCATCGGCCGCAAGCCCAAGGGCCATGATTTCATCATCGACCGCCGCACCAGCCGTCCTTCGGTGTCCCGGCATATGAGCGTCACCGGCGGCTAATTTTTTCAACGGCTTGATGCATGATCGCCTTTGGTCAGAGGCCAAAGGGGGGAACATGCTGAATCTTCGGCGCATCGGCTTGTTTGCCGCGCTTCTGTTCTTGACGACAACGGCGCTGGCCAAGCCGTTCACCTATGTCAACGCGCGCTTCGGCACCGTGTGCACTTTCCCGGACCAGATTTTCACGCAGCGCATGCCCGGGCCGGAAAACGGCGACGGCCTGGAGTGGCACAGCGCCGACGGCGCCAGCGTGGCCTGTTACGGCAGCTACAATGCGCTCGACGACACGCCCAAGAGCCTCGTCGAGAACGAAAAAGCCAGCCCGGAGCCAGGTGAAGAAGTCACCTACGGCAAGGCCGGCAAGAACTGGGCGGTGCTGTCGGGTACGAAGGGCGACAAGATCTTCTATCGGCGGTCCGTGTTCGGCAAGGAGGGCGTGATCCACAGCGTCTTCATCGAGTATCCGGCTGCGCTCAAGGCGAAATACGACCCGCTGGTCGGCACCATTGCTGCGAGCCTGCACGAGGCGTCCGGCCCACACTGGAAATAAACCGCTCGCCACCACCCTCCGCCCGATTTACCGCCGGTCTTTTCCGGCCTAGCCTTCGAAGCGCGATTTTCGCTCTAGGGGGAGTGCACATGCGCACAATCATGCTTTCACTTGCAATGTTTGGGATTGCTTCCATGCCGGCCGCCGCTCAGTCGATCGGCGGCACCTACACCGTCGCCGGCACCAATTTCGATGGTTCGAAATATGGTGGCGAGGCAACCATTACTCTGACCAGCGACACCACCTGCACGATCCACTGGGAAACCGGCGGCTCGACCTCGGACGGCATCTGCATGCGGAACGACAATGCGTTTTCCGCCGGCTATGCGATGGGCAAGGAAGTCGGCCTCGTCGTCTACAAGATCGAGAAGGACGGCTCTCTGCACGGGCTTTGGACCATCGCCGGCCAAAACGGCAACGGCACCGAAGTGCTGACGCCGAAGTGAGTCTTCGAAACCTCGGCAAATCGATGGGCCACGCAGGAATTCGTGGCCCATTTCTTTTGGCGTTGCTGTTTGCGGTGACCTGCTACAGGTTCGATCCAAAATAGAATCCGGAAACGCCTTTGCCTCTCTCGCCAAACCTGCGCGGCGCGCTGTTCATGATCGTGGCCATGGTCGGCTTCACCTTGAACGATGCGATCACCAAATTTTCCTCCGAATCGATGAACATGGCGCAGGTCATGCTGGTGCGCGGCGCCTTCGCGTCCTTCTTCGTCGGCCTGCTTGCCTGGCGGCGCGGCGCGCTGATCAATCCGGGCACCATGCTGCAGCCGATGGTGGCCATGCGCGTCGCCGGCGAAGCCGGCGCAACGGTGTCGTTCCTGATCGCGCTTGCGCATCTGCCGATCGGCAATGTCTCCGCCGTCATGCAGGCATTGCCTCTGGCGGTCACCATGGGCGCGGCCTTGGTCTTCGGCGAAAGTGTCGGCTGGCGACGCTGGGCCGCCATTGCCGCCGGCTTCGTCGGCGTGCTCATCATCGTGCGGCCGGGTTTCGAAGGGTTCAGCGTCTATTCGCTGGTGGCATTGGCCAGCGTCGCCTGCTGCGCGGTGCGCGACCTTTCCACCAAGCGCATCCCACACGCGATCCCGACCATGCTCGTGTCGACGGCGACCGCGCTCGCCATGACCGTGCTGGGCGCGCTGCTTTTGTCGCCGATGGGCGGCTGGACGCCGATGAGCGGCCGGTCGACCATGCTTCTGGCGCTCGCGGCGGTGCTGGTGCTCATCGGCTATCAGTTCATCATCATGGCGATGCGCTCGGGCGACATCTCCTTCATCGCGCCCTTCCGCTACACCGCCCTGCTGTGGTCGATCCTGCTCGGCCTCGTTATTTTCGGCGATGTTCCCGACCTGCCGATGATCATTGGCGCCGCCATCATCATCGGCTCCGGCCTCTATGCGCTCTACCGCGAGCGCGTCGTCGGCAGGCAGCAACCTGCCGCCGAAAGCGCTGGACCCGACATGGCGCCGGACGGCATATAGGCCGATGGACCGAAATGTAGCGGGCATCATTCTGGCGGGAGGCCAGGCGCGCCGAATGGGCGGCGGCGACAAGCCGCTGCTTTCACTGGGCAAAGCCAGGTTGATCGACCATGTCGCCGCGCGATTGAAGCCACAGGTCGCGATGCTTGGGGTCAACGCGAATGGCGATCCTGCGCGATTTGCCGGTATGGGGCTGCCGGTGATCGAGGACACGGTGCCGGGCCATGCCGGACCGCTGGCAGGCATCCTCGCCGGCCTCGAATGGGCGGCCGGGCAGAAAGGCTCCCGATGGCTGATGAGCGCCGCCGGCGACACGCCGTTCTTCCCCGACAACCTCGTCGGGCGCCTGGCCGCCGCAACCCGCGAGCGGCCAGACGCGATTGCCGTCGCCAGTTCGGGCGGCAGGTGGCATCCGACCTTCGCGCTCTGGCCGCTCGGCCTGCGCGACGCCTTGCATCATTTCCTGATCGACGAGGAGAACCGCCGGGTTTCCGCCTTCATGGAGCGCCATGGCCATGTCGAGGTCGAATTCCCGATGATCGAGGCGGGCGGCCAAAAGATCGACCCGTTCTTCAACGTCAACACGCCCGACGACCTTGCGGTGGCGGAGCGTCTGTTGCAAAGCCTCAGGCCATGAGACGCGTATTCGGCATCACCGGCTGGAAGAATTCCGGCAAGACGACCCTGACGGAAAAGCTGGTCACCGAGCTGGTGGCGCGCGGCTGGACGGTTTCGACGGTGAAGCATGCCCACCATGACTTCGACATCGACAAGCCGGGCGCTGACTCCTTTCGCCATCGGCAGGCGGGCGCCACCGAGGTCGCCATCGTCTCCGGCCGGCGCTGGGCGCTGATGCACGAATTGCGCGGCGAGGACGAACCCACGCTGGACGACATCCTGGCGCGGCTGTCGCCCTCGGACATCGTGCTGGTCGAGGGCTACAAGCGCGAGGCGCACAAGAAGATCGAGGCAAGGCGGCTCGAAGCCAAGGACCGGACGCCGCTTTCCGCCCACGATCCCAACATCGTCGCGGTCGCCGCCGACTTTACGGTCGAAGGCGAAGACCTGCCGGTTTTCGACCTCGACGACACGAAATCGATAGCCGACTTTGTCGAGCGCAGCGCAGGTCTCGGCGCTCGAACCAAGTAACGCAGCGGCACTTCCCGATTGTCGCTTGCCGTTGATTTGCAGTTGCTTTTTTCTCGCAAAGAGTGGGAGTATCCGCCTCAGCGGGCGGTAAAGAAGCTCCGCCCACAAGAGCCGCACGGGACAGCGGCCATGACAATATGAGAGGATTATCATGCGTATTGCACTGCGTATCGCGCTTGCCGCTTCGGCCGCGCTGCTGACACTCGGCGTCGCCCAGGCTCAGGAAAAGACTCTGAGGATCGGCACCGAAGGCGCGTACCCGCCCTTCAACAACCTGACCTCGGACGGCCAGTTGGTCGGCTTCGACATCGATATCGCCAAGGCGCTCTGCGACGAGATGAAGGTGAAGTGCACCTTCGTCGCGCAGGACTGGGACGGCATCATCCCGGCGCTCCAGGCCGGCAAGTTCGACGCCATCGTCGCCTCGATGTCGATCACGCCCGAGCGCCAGGAAAAGGTCGACTTCACCCACAAATACTACAACACCCCGTCGGCCATCGCCGTGCCGAAGGATTCGCCGCTCAAGGGCGTGACCAAGGAAGACCTCGCCGGCAAGAATATCGGCGTCGCCACCACGACAACGCACTACAATTACGCTTCCAAGACCTACACGGACAGCACCATCAAGGGCTATCCGAGCAGCCCCGAGGAGCAGGCCGACCTCGCCAATGGCCGTCTCGACGCGATAGAGGACGACATCGTCGTGTTGCAGCAATGGCTGGATACGCCGGACGGCGCCTGCTGCAAGATCCTCGGCCAACCCTCGCCGCAGCCGGTCGAGATCTTCGGACCGGGCGCCGGCATTGCCGTGCGCAAGGGCGAGACCGATCTGGTCAACAAGCTGAACCAAGCGATCGACACCATCCGCAAGAACGGAAAATACAAGGAAATCAACGACAAGTACTTCAAGTTCGACGTCTACGGCGCCGAATCCTGATCGTTACACCAAGGGCGGTGAGGCACCCCTCGCCGCCCATCTCTTCTCCCGGGATCGCCACGGAGACACGACCCGTCAATGCCGGCCGAAAGCATTTGGACACTTCTCAGCTGGGGACCGGATGGCTGGAGTGACGACATTGCGTCTGGCGTTCTGGTTACCATCGTGCTGGCGCTCGCCACACTGCCGATCGGCCTGACGATCGGATTTTTCGTCGCCTTCGCCAAGCAGCATGAAGAGCCTTCCCTGCGGCTCGCCGCCAACATCTACACCACGGTTTTCCGTGGCCTGCCGGAGCTGGTCACGCTCTTCCTGTTCTTCTTCGGCATGCCGCTTCTGTTGCAATACATAGTGCGGCTGTTCAATCCGAATGCCACGATCGACGTCAACAGCTTCATCGCCGGCATGATCGTGCTGTCGCTGATCTTCTCGTCCTATGCGAGCGAGGTCTTCCTTTCCGCGTTTCGTGCCATTCCGAAAGGCCAGTATGAGGGCGGCTACGCCATCGGCTTATCAAAATGGCAGACGATGCGGCTGATCATCCTGCCGCAGCTGATACGCATTGCCTTTCCCGGCCTCGAGAATTGCTGGCTGAGCCTGCTGAAGGACACCTCGCTGGTCTCGGTGGTCAATCTCGCCGAGACCTTGCGCCAGTCCGGCGTCGCGGCGCGCGTCACCAAGCATGCCTTCCTGTTCTACAGCGTGGCGGCACTGATCTTCCTGGCTCTCGCCATCCTGTCGTCGATCGCCACCGGCCATATTCTGCGTCATCTCGGCCGGAGGGCGGTGCGATGAGCGTCAGCCAGGCCATCGTCGTCGACAAGCCGCCCCCTCTGGCCCGCGGTTGGCCGCGCGCCCGCATCGTCGGCTACTCACTGGTCGGCATATGGATCCTCTTCGGTCTCGGCATCGTCGCCTACCTCGTCTACGCCTGGAATCCAGAGTTCTTCGCCCGTTACGCGCCGGCCTATCTGCAGGGCCTCGGAACGACCCTGTCGCTGGTGTCCATCTCGATGGTGCTGGGAGCGATCTTCTCGCTGCCGGTCGCCTATGGGCGCATGTCGAAGAACTGGATCCTGTCCGGGCTTGCCTATTGCTACGTCTATTTCTTCCGCGGCACGCCGCTGCTCGTGCAGACCTATCTCGTCTATTACGGCGTCGGTTCCTTCCGGCCGGAGCTGGAAACGGTAGGATTGTGGTGGTTCTTCCGCGAGGCCTTCTATTGCGGTGTCTTTGCCTTCTCGCTCAACACCGCCGCCTACCAAGCCGAAATCTTGCGCGGCGCCATCGAAAGCGTGCCGCGCGGACAATGGGAGGGTGCGGCCTCGCTCGGCCTGCACACATTGCAGACGCTGCGCAAGGTTATCCTGCCGCAGGCGATCATCGTCGCGCTCAGGCCCTACGGCAACGAGCTCATCCTGATGATCAAGGCCTCGGCGATCGTTGCCATCATCACCGTTTACGACCTAATGGGCAACGCCAAGCTCGCCTATGCGAAATCCTTCGACATCCAGGCCTATATCTGGGTGGCGATCGTCTATCTTGTGATGGTCGAAATCCTGCGCCACGGTGTCGAATGGATCGAGCGCCGCATCACCATCCACCTGCATCGATAGATTAAGCCGTTGCAGGTCTGTGCCAGTCGATGCGGCTTGCCGCGGCTTGACGAATTCGCTGCATGGCCTAGACGTTCCGGCACTGAAACCTCTATTTGTTGGAAGGCAGGTCTATGGCATCGGTTGCATTTCTCGGTCTTGGCGTCATGGGCTATCCCATGGCCGGGCACCTAAGGAACAAGGGCGGCCACGACGTCACCGTCTACAACCGCACCAAAGCAAAGGCCGAGCAGTGGGTGGCCCAGCATGGCGGCAAACTGGCGCTGACGCCGGCCGAAGCAGCCGAAGGCAAGGACTTCGTCTTCTCCTGCGTCGGCAATGACGACGATCTGCGCTCGGTCACCACCGGTGCCAACGGCGCCTTCGCCGCGATGAAGAAGGGGGCCGTCTTCATCGACAACACCACCGCCTCGGCCGAGGTCGCGCGCGAGCTGGACGAAGCGGCGCGCAAGGCAGGTTTCTCCTTCCTCGACGCGCCCGTGTCAGGCGGCCAGGCCGGCGCCGAGAACGGCGTCCTGACCGTCATGGTCGGCGGCGAGCAGTCGGCCTTCGACAAAGCCAAGCCGGTCATTGATGGCTACGCCCGCATGGTTGGGCTGATGGGCTCGGCTGGCGCCGGCCAATTGACAAAAATGATCAATCAGATCTGCATCGCTGGCCTCGTCCAGGGTTTGGCCGAAGGCATTCATTTCGGCAAGAGGGCCGGCCTCGACATCGAAAAGGTGGTCGAGGTGATCTCCAAGGGGGCAGCCGGCTCCTGGCAGATGGAGAACCGCCACAAGACGATGAATGCCGGCAAATATGATTTCGGCTTCGCCATCGACTGGATGCGCAAGGATCTCGGCATCTGCCTGGCCGAAGCCAACCGCAATGGCGCCAAGCTGCCGGTGACGGCGCTTATCGACCAATTCTACAAGGACGTGCAGGACATGGGCGGCAAGCGCTGGGATACGTCCTCGCTGCTTGCCCGCCTGGAAAAATAGGCGACATGACGCCGCCCGATTCGAGCTGGAGCGCCGACGACATCGTCGCGCACCTGCGCGCCATCGGCACGCAGGCGAACCTGGCAGGCATGGCGCGCTTCGGCATCAACACGTCGAGCGCTCTTGGCATCGGCAATTCCGACTTGCGGCCGCTGGCGCGCAAGCTGAAGAAGAACCACGAGCGGTCGCTTCTGCTGTGGGACAGCGGTGTCCGGGAAGCTCGGCTGATGGCGGCCTTTACCGGCGAGCCGAAGAAGGTAGACATCGACCAGTGCCGGCGCTGGGCCGCGGATTTCGACAGCTGGGAGATTGTCGACACCGTCGCCGACCTGTTTGCCGAAACGCCATTCTGGCGCGACCTGATCGACGAATTCGCCGAAGACGACCGCGAATTCGTCCGCCGCACCGCCTTTGCTATGCTAGCCTGGAGCGCAGTGCATCTCAAGAAAGAGCCGGACGCGACCTTCCTTGCCTATCTGCCGCTGATCGAGAAGCATGCCCGCGATCCGCGCAATTTCGTCCGCAAGGCGGTGAATTGGGCGCTGCGGCAGATCGGCAAGCGCTCGATGAGCCTGCACGCCCCTGCCCTTGCGCTGGCGCAAAAACTGGCGGCATCGCCCGACAGGACGGCGCGTTGGATCGGCAGAGATGCGGTGAAGGAACTGACGGATGCCAAACAGCTCGCCAGGCTCGCAGCCGCAAAGACCTGACTTTGACTAGGAATTGCAGCAATTGAAAATGAGGCAGCGATGAGCAAGCGGTTCAAATCATGCGCGACGCTGGCCGCCGTGCTTTCGCTCGCCGCTTCGGGAGCCGATGCGGCAACCGATGTCGCGCATATCCTCTGGAAGGATCTGCGCCCCGCCACGCAAGCCGTCGCCGAGGACGCGAATCTGCCGATGATCGCGGCAAAACTGCCCGACCACGGCGAGACACTGTCGCTCAATCTGCAGGACAAGGCCATACAATTAGCCGGCTATGCGTTGCCGGTCGATCGCGACGGCGACCTCGTCTACCAGTTCCTGCTGGTGCCGTGGACAGGCGCCTGCAGCCACATGCCGACGCCGCCGCCCAACCAGATCGTGCTGGTGACGCCGGCGCATCCCTACAAGATGAAAGAGGCTTACGACCCGGTCGCCATCACCGGCGTGTTGCAGCCTGGCATGGAAAAGAGCCAACTCTTCATCCTCGACGGCGTCTCGGTCGTCCAGTCCGGCTACACGGTGCGCAAGGCGGACGTGGCGAGCGTCGACAGAGTACCGGACGCAGTCACCCTGCCGGTCAACTCGCCGTGGAGTTTTCTCAACAAGAAGAAGAACTAAGCTCGCCGCCCCACGCAATAACAACCGGCGGGCAGCGCCCGCCGCTCACGCGGCGTTAGCGCCCGATTCCTTGTCCAGTACCATGTAATCGAGCGGAATTTCCGTCGTGTACTTGATCTGCTCCATGGCGAAGGACGAGGACACGTCGCGGATCTCGATCTTGGCGATCAGGCGCTTGTAGAAGGCGTCATAGGCGGCGATGTCGGGCACCACGACGCGCAGCAAGTAATCGACGTCGCCGCTCATGCGGTAGAACTCGACCACCTCCGGAAATTCCTGGATGACCTCGGAGAAGCGCCGCAGCCATTCATGGCTGTGCGAATTGGTGCGGATCGACACGAAGACGGTGACGCGCACATTGACCTTCTCATGGTCGAGGATGGCGACGCGCCGCTTGATGACGCCCTCTTCCTCGAGCTTCTGGATACGCCGCCAGCACGGCGTGGTCGACAGGCCAACTTTCTTGGCGACGTCGGCCACCGCAAGCGTGGCGTCCTCCTGCAGGAGGCGGAGAATTTTTCTGTCGAGGCGATCCATGGGGAGGCTCCAGGGGAATAGTTTGGCTATAATCCCTTTTATCGGAGCCTTTCACAAGAAAGAAATTCTGCCGAAGGCGGCAAAAGCGAGTGATATCTTGCGGAATGCCTAACCAATGCGATAGCGGATTTCCGACCTGAGGAAGGGCAGCAAATCCATTTCAAACCAGGGATTCTTCTTCAGCCAGCCGGTGTTTCGCCACGACGGATGCGGCAGCGGCAACACTTTTGGGCTGGCCGGAGCATCCCAGACGGCGCGCCAGTTCCTGACCGTCTCGGTCAGCGACGGCAGTCGCGTCGTGCCCATGTGCCAGGCCTGCGCGTAGCCGCCGATGGTCAGCACCAGATCGATCTGCGGCATTAGCGCCATCAGGTCCCGGCGCCAGGCCGGCGCGCATTCGCGGCGCGGCGGCAGGTCGCCGCCCTTTGCATCCTGTCCGGGAAAACAAAAGCCCATCGGCACGATGGCGAACTTTTCCGTGTCGTAGAACTCTTCGCTGCTGACGCCGAGCCAGCTTCTGAGGCGATCTCCGGAAGCGTCTGTGAAGGGCATGCCCGAGATGTGAACCTTGGTGCCCGGCGCCTGGCTGGCGAGCAGAATGCGGGCGCTCGAGGACGGCCTCAATACCGGACGCGGCTCGTGCGGCAAGGGCCGGCCAAGCGGCTGGTCGACGCAGATGCGGCAGGCCCGCGCCCTCGCGGTGAGGCGCTCCAATGCTTGGCTCATATCGGGCGGGTTATCCAATCTTCGTCGCTCAGGCCGTCGCGCTTGGCCGGCTCGTCAGCGCCGCGTACCAGCGCAGCACGTTCGTGCATTCCTCAGGCACCTTGATGCGGGCCGGCTTCATGAAATCAATGGCGATCATTCCGGTGATATCGGCAACTGAATAGGCATCGCCCGCGGCGAATTCCCGCTCGGCCAGTTCCCGGTCGAGGAGATGCAGGAACTCGATCGCCTTCGGCTTGTTGGCCTCGCCCCATTCCGGGATTTGCGGCACCTCCCATTCCTTCATCGCCGGATGGACATGCCGAAATGCCGCGGCGACGCTGGCCATCAGGTTCAGTTCCAGGCGCCTTTGCCACATCTCGACCATTGCTTTGCCGAGCGCGCCCGTGCCGAACAGCGCGGGCTCGGGGTGCAACTCCTCGAAATAGCGGCAGATCGCGATCGATTCGGTGATGATCGTGCCGTCATCGAGCTCGAGCACCGGCAGGCGCCGCAGTGGATTGCGCTGCGCCACCTCTTCGCCGCGATGCTCCAGCGCAACCATGTCGACGGACACAAGCGGCACCGTCAGCCCCTTCTCGGCAAGGAAGACACGCACACGTCGGGGATTGGGCGCGCGGCCGCCGTCGAACAGCTTCATTCAATCCTCCAGCTTCTGCACCGGATCATAGGGCCTGGGTCCGCCCATCACCAGAAGCGAACAAATTCACGCAACGCATCGCCGACCGAGGCCAGCACACCGTGCTTTCTCTCGACCGGCGCGTCACGATGGCTGTCGCGCCAGTCCCGCGGTTCCTCGAAGGCGCCTGCCCAGATGCCGACCTTGGCCGCTCTCGCCGCCGCTTCCTCGGTCTCGAAATCGCCAAAGGCAACCGCCCACCCGGCCCGCACCTGGGCACGGTTGAGGTCGGTATCGCCTGCCCTGCAGTCGCCAAGCAGCCGGCCGTAGCGGTCGCGCTGCCAGCCGCTGCAGGAAACCGGCCTGCCGGCGATCAGCCGTACCAGCGATTGCCGCGCCAGCTTGCCGCAGGGATAGTCGGCGCCGGCCTTCTGGCAGGTCTGCTGGTACTCGGGAGCATCGATGCCGCGCATGCGGATGCGCTCGGTCCCGAGCGTGATCGAATCGCCGTCATTGACGATCGCCGTGCCTTGCTCCTTGCGAGTCTCGAAGCGATCGAGCCGCGCCGCCACCAGGATCAGCAACCCGAGCAAGAGGAAGGCCAGCCCATAGTCCAGCAGCTTGCGCCACAGGCTGCGCGGCGGGCTTGCCGCATAGCGCCGGCGCGGTCCTCGCGGCCCGAAGCGGCTCATATGGCAAACAGTCTCTTAATCATTCGAACGTAGCTTAACGAACTGAAAATCGCTGCGCGCAGAAATTGAAATCCGTATGCCTTTGCTACGCTCGAACACAGCGGATAAATTCATTGTGGACCGCCGTAAACCGCACCGCAACAGCGATGTGGCGCGCGCGGTGCGCAAGACGCGCGACCGCCTTTCGCAGCAGGCGGGCAGTCTCGACTTCGACCGTGAACTGCTGAAGCTGCATGCGCGCACCATGGTGGTCAGCGCGGTCGCGATTCCCCTGCTCGTGCTCGCCGTAGCGGCCATCGGCCGGCTGGCGGGCATGGACGGCCAAGTCACCATCTGGGCTTTGGCGACGCTGCTTTGCTACACCATCGTCGCTTTCATGGCGCGTCGCGTGGAGCGGACCGAAGCGGCCGAGCTCGACCCGGTGCAGACGCGCCGCGACTTCCTGATCGGCCATTTCCTGTGCGGCCTCGGCTGGTCGTGGTTCGCCTGGATCGGCTGCGACACATGTCAGATCGATCAGTTCCATGTGGCCAAGGCCATGGTGATCCTGGTCGCCATGGCGACGACGGCGGTCTTGGCCTCCTCGCTTGGCGGCGCCCTGTTCGCGACCTTCGCCATTCCTGTTGCCGTTTATGTCTACACCATTATGCATCTGTGGACGCCGATCGAAGCCACGATGGCGGCATTGCTCATCGCAGCGCTTCCGTTCTTCGGCTATCTGGCGCGCAACCTCAATCAGGCCTCGTTGATGGTGCTGTCCTTCCGCTCGGAGAAGGACGCGCTCATCGCCGAGGTGGAGACGGCGAAATCGATGTCGGACGAAGCAAGGCGGCGCGCCGAAGATGCCAACCTTGCGAAATCGCGCTTTCTCGCCTCGATGAGCCACGAGCTCAGGACGCCCCTCAATGCCATCCTTGGCTTCTCCGAAGTCATGGCCAATGAAGTGCTGGGTCCAATGAACAATCCGACCTATCGCGACTATGCCCATGACGTGCACGAGTCCGGCCAGCATTTGCTCGACCTGATCAACGAGATCCTCGACCTGTCGCGCATCGAGGCCGGCCGCTACCAGCTCAATGAGGAGCCGGTGATGCTGGTGACCATCGTCGAGGACTGCTGCCACATGATGGAATTGCGGGCCCGCAACAAGGACATCCGCATCGTCCAGGAGTTCGAGGAGACCTTGCCGCGCCTCTTCGCCGACGAGCGCGCGGTGCGTCAGATCACGCTCAACCTCCTGTCCAACTCGATCAAATTCACCCCGTCCGGCGGCGAAGTGCGCGTGCGCGTCGGCTGGACCGCCGGCGGCGGCCAGTACATTTCGGTCAAGGACAATGGACCGGGCATACCGGAAGAGGAAATCCCGGTGGTGCTGTCCGCCTTCGGCCAGGGCTCCATCGCGATCAAGAGCGCCGAACAGGGAACTGGCCTCGGCCTGCCGATCGTGCAGGGCCTGCTCGCCATGCATGGCGGCGCGTTCGAGCTTCATTCCAAATTGCGTGAAGGCACCGAGGCGATCGCCATTTTCCCGCTGAGCCGGGTAATGGAGGAACTGCCTGCCCTGCCAACCAAGACGGTCGCCACGCGCGGCCGCCGCTGAAGTCATCCGCGGCGTTATAGCCGGACAGCCATCGCCATGCCTGAGCTGGTCAGTGCCGCGGCCTTGACGATGCCGGCAGCGAGCGCAGCCCCTACCCCTTCGCCGTGGCTGATGCCGAAGTCGAGCAGCGGCCGCAGTCCGAGCCTTTCGGCAGCCTTGGCATGGCCAGGCTCGGGCGACAGACCGGCAAGCAGACAGTGATCGAGCGTGCCGGGGTTGGCCGCGTGCAGAACAGCGGCCGCGGCGGTCGCCACGAATCCATCGAGCAAAACGGGAATCTTCTCCATGCGGGCCGCAAGAATGGCGCCGCAGATCGCCGCGAACTCGCGCCCGCCGACCCGTCGCAGAGCCTCCAGCGGATCGCCGAGACCGGAACCATGGAATGCCAGCGCCCGGTCCACGACCTCGGCTTTTCGCGCCATCGTCGCCGCATCGGCGCCAGACCCCGGCCCCACCCAATCCACTCCATTGCCGCCGAACAGCGCGGCGCAGAGCGCAGCCGCAATGGTCGAATTGCCAACCCCGAGATCACCCAGGCACAACAGGTCGGCGCCGCCGGCGACCGCCTCCATGCCGAAGGCCATGGTCGCGGCGCAGCCGCGTTCGTCGAGCGCGGCTTCCTCGGTGATGTCGCCTGTGGGGATATCCAATGCCAGGTCGAAGACTTTCAGGCCGAGATCGTTGGCGATGCAGACCTGGTTGATCGCGGCCCCGCCGGCGGCGCAGAGCTCGACCTCATTGGCGGTCGCCGCCACACGCCGCGGCGAAATGCCATGCCTGACGGCGCCGTGATTGGCGGCGAAGATCGCCACCAGCGGCCGGTTGATCGCCGGCGGCGCCCGCCCGCTCCAGGCGGCAATCCAGGCCGCGACGTCCTCGATCCTGCCCAGCGATTCGTTCGGCTTGTCCGCCTTGGCAAACAGCGCGCGGACACGCGCGGCCGCCGCGTCATCGGCAGGCGGCAGCGCCGTCAGGAGGCTTCGGAAATCATCGAAAGGCTTAGCAGGCATTTGCGTCGGTCGCGGTTCGTTGCGGAAATCGCAAGCGGCATAGCCGCCTTCTCGAGCCGGCACAACCGCCTGACGATGCCGCGAACGCGTTGCCTTGCGGCGCATTGCGAAGGGCTTGCATTGCTCCGGCGGTTGCACCATGTGGAATGAACGCAAGAGAACACTATGAACGCCATCGAATCCCCCTGCATCCTGGTCTGTTCGATCGATATGAAAACCGGGTTCTGCTTCGGTTGCGGACGCACGCGCGACGAGATTTCCGGCTGGCTGACGATGACCCACGAAACGCGCCGGGCGGTGATGGCCGAGCTGCCGGCGCGGCTCGAAACGGTGGAGCGCCGGCCGCGCCGCGAAACCCGGCGTGCCCGCATGGCGCGCGAACGCGGCGTTCTGTGAGAAGAAACTGATGAACCGGCTGTTCTGGATCGTCATGGCGGTGATCGGCGCCGGGCTGGTGCTGCTGATGCTCAACAACTCGGCCGGCCACACTTTCGGCATGAACAACAATGATTTCGGCCGGCTGATCTGGGTCGGCGTGCTGGTCATGGTGATCGGCGCGAGCCTGCTCCGCTCAGGCCGGCCGCTTGGCGACATGGCACGCAATATCGGTGTCTGGGCCGCACTGATCCTCGTGCTGATCGCCGGCTATCAGTATCGCTACGAGCTGCAGGATGTCGTGAGCCGCGTGACCGCCGGCCTGGTGCCGGGCAGCCCGCTGGCGCTCGGTGTGGAGAATGGCCGACCGACCGTCACGCTCGACAAGGCCGACAATGGCCATTTCGAGGCCCGCATCCTGGTCAACGGCGCGCCGGTGCGCGCCGTCGTCGACACCGGCGCGACCAGCACCGTGCTGACATCGGAAGACGCCCAGGCCGCGGGTTTCAACCCGGCGGCGCTCAGCTACAGCGTCGACGTCTCCACCGCCAACGGCATGGCGCGCGCAGCGACGGTCAGGACCAACGAGGTGGCGATCGGCGGCATCGTGCGCAAGGACATGACGGTGATGGTCGCCGCGCCGGGCATGCTTGAGCAAAGCCTGCTCGGCATGAACTTCATCGGGTCGTTGTCAGGCTTCGACGTGCGCGGCGACCGCATGATCCTGCGAGATTGACCGAAAGTCAGGCCGCTTCGGCTCCGCGGCCGTGAAATCAATCGCTGCGAACGCGGTCCTCAGCACCTCCGGCCCGGCGCAGGGTTTGTTCGCATCCGTGGAAAGAATCTGCCGGAAGCGGCGCGCGCCGGGCAGGCCGTGGAACAGCCCGACCATATGGCGGGTGATGTGGCCGAGCCGCCCGCCCCGCTCGATGTGGCGAGCGGCGTAGCCGGCCATGGCGTCGATCAGGCCCGGATAGTCGAAGGCGGTTGCCAATTCGCCGTAGAATGCGGCATCGACGCCGGTCAAGATGCCGGGCGTATGATAGGCGGCGCGGCCGAGCATCACGCCGTCAACATGGCCGAGATGCGCCGACGCTTCGGCAAGCGATTGAATGCCGCCGTTGATGCCAATGAATTCATTCGGCTTTCTGGCCTTCAGCCGATAGACGCGCGGATAGTCGAGCGGCGGGATGTCGCGATTCTCCTTGGGGCTCAGCCCTTCCAGCCAGGCCTTTCGGGCATGCACCCAGATCGCGTCGGCGCCAGCGGCAAGCACGCCGTCGGCAAGAGTATCGAGCGCGGGTTCGGGATCCTGCTCGTCCACGCCGATGCGGCATTTGACCGTGACGGGAATTTTCACCGAGGCTTTCATGGCCGCCACGCAGTCGGCGACCAAGGCCGGCGTCTTCATCAGGCAGGCGCCGAACGTCCCCGACTGGACGCGGTCGGACGGGCAGCCGACATTGAGGTTGATCTCGTCATAACCGAAGGCCTCGCCGATCCGCGCGGCCTCGGCAAGTTTTGCCGGATCCGATCCGCCAAGCTGCAGTGCAACCGGGTGTTCGACATCGTCGAAACCGAGCAGTCGCTCGCGTGCGCCGTGGATCACCGCGTCGGCCACAATCATCTCGGTGTAAAGCAGCCCGCGGCCCGTCAACTGGCGGTGGAAGAACCGGCAGTGCCGATCCGTCCAATCCATCATGGGCGCAACGGCCACTCTATGCTCTTGATTTTTCAGCATTTTTCGTTTAACATCAAATTCTTAGAACCTGCCGAGTGCACACGAATTTACGCCAAAATACGACCCTTTTCGCCACGTTTCGATCTCTCAGTGCACACGGAGCGCACACGAAAAAATGGCCACCTACACAAAGCTCTCATCCGGTTCCTGGCGCGTGCAAGTCCGTCGCAAAGGTCGCTATGTCAGCGAGACGTTCTTGCGCCGAGACGATGCAAGGCGATGGGCAACCGAAACCGAACGCCAAGTCGACCGCGGCGAGACACCGACCAAGTCTCGTGTAGCGCGCCTTAAAACTTTCGGCGAACTCATCGACCTCCATATCGACGACATGTGCGATGTAGGCAAGTCCCCTCGCCGCTCCAAGGCCGCCGCGCTCGATATGCTCCAACGACACCTGGGGAAATGCAACATCGCGGCTCTCGATCGCGAACGGCTCATCCTTTTTGGTCGCGAGCGAGCCGCCCAAGGTGCCGGACCGATGACGCTCGGCATCGATATCGGGTTTATAAAGCTTATCCTGTCTCATGCTGCGGCCGTCCACGGCCTACCGGTCAAGGTCGAGCCGGTTGATCTGGCGCGTATCGCCCTAAAGAGGCTCGGTCTGGTTGGCAAAGGCCAGCAGCGCGACAGACGGCCGACGCAGGATGAACTCGACAAGCTGATTAGTCATTTCGACGCGAACCCTCGCCAAACTGCGCCGATTGGCCAGATCATTCGTTTCGCAGTCGCGACCGCGATGCGCCAGGAGGAGATCTGCAAGGTGCGTTGGTCTGATCTGGAATCTCGCACGCGGATGCTCCTGATCCGCGACAGGAAGGACCCTCGAAACAAGAACGGCAACAATCAGCGCATACCGCTGTTCGCGGCCACTGGATATGACGCGTGGGCCATCGTCGAGGAGCAGCGGGCAAAGCGCAGCAATGATGACGATCGAATTTTCCCGTTCAATCATAAGTCCGTCGGCACCGCCTTCCGTCGAGGTTGCGGTGACCTAGACATACACGATCTTCATTTTCACGACTTGCGGCATGAAGGAACGAGCCGCCTGTTTGAAGCTGGGTTCACAATTGAACAGGTAGCGTTGGTTACTGGGCACAAAGATTGGAAGATGCTGCGCCGCTACACACATCTGAAGCCCGAGACGCTTCACGCTATCCACGCGGCGAGGGCTGCTTAATTCAGGGGAGTGGCGCGTCGGGCTGCGGTGAACGCTATGTCGTGCACAACTGAGGAGAAGGCCACTTAGGAGCTGCGGTTTTGGAGACCCAATAGCTTGGTCACACTGATCTTCATCGTCGCGCCGCCGCTGCAGATCCGTGCGTCCAGGCTGCCGCCGAACGGCCGAACCTCGCCGCTACGCTCGCCAGGGCACGCAAGCGCTCGACCGCCTCGCCATCCTCGGGCACAGCCGGCTGAATAAAGCTCGGTGTGCCGCAGCTAGGCTCGGTTCGTCGTAGCCGTGCTGCGCCCACGGCGCGGCTTGGCTGGACCACTCGACATCCCAGTCCCACACAGGCATTTGGGGGCCTCCATTTGGAGGCCCCATGCAGAAGACCACCGAACGCATCGCCGGCGACGCCGAAGGCACCATCTACGAATTCCCAGTCTTCCGCTTCGAGGGCAAGGACAATGCAGCGCCGTCCGCCTATCTGCAGGCAGCCCTGCATGCCGGCGAGTTGCCCGGCGTCGTCGCCATCGACGCGTTGATGCCGATGCTGACCAAGGCGGAGGCCGAGGGCCGCATCAGAGGCCCGATCACGGTCGTGCCCTGGGCCAATCCGATCGGCCGCGCGCAATATCATTTCGGCGAGCATCAGGGCCGCTTCAACCTCAGCACAAGGACAAATTTCAACCGCTCCTTTCCGCTGCTCGCGGCGCCCGATGCCAGGCTGTTGCCGGATGTCAGCCTCAGCGGCGCCGATCATCGGCTGAAGAACCGGCTGGTCCAGCTGTCGCTTGGGCAGGATATCGTGCTCGACCTCCATTGCGACGACGAGGGCCTTGCCTATCTCTACATCCACACAAGCCTGTGGCCGCAAATGGCAGACTGCGCGGCTGCCATGGGCGCCGAGGCTGTCCTCTTGTGGAGCGAGGACAGCACCGGCACCTTCGAGGGAGCCTCCATCATGCCCTACCAGAACGTGCCCGCGAGCATCGCGCGTTTCGACCGGCGCGTCGTCACCACGGTCGAATATCGCGGCATGCTGGATGTCGATGGGGCGCTGGCCGCGGGCGATGCCGAGGGACTCTACCGCCTGCTGGTGACGCGCGGTGTCGTTCTGGACCCATCCGTGCCGACATTCGAGAAGTTTTCCGGACTGGTCGTGCCGCTGGAAAATATCGACATGATGCCCTCGCCCAGGGCCGGCGCGATCCTCTACGACGTCAAGCCCGGCGACCGCGTCAAGAAGGGCGACAGGCTAGCGACGATCGTGCACGCGCCCGGCGAGGCCGGCGGCCGCACCGAGGTCTTTGCCCCGCAATCGGGTTTCATCCTGACACGTCGCTCCCGGCGCATCATCCGCGCCGGCGAGGACCTTTTGAAGCTCGCCGGCGATAGGCGCAGCAACGATGCGAGGTCTGGCACGCTCGAAGATTAAAGGTGGTGATTGGTGACGCTCCTCGCCCTCGAGCTGAGCGAGCTAAGCGCTATCCCTCCGTCGCGGAACGCGAGGGCAGGACCGCCTTTTGGCGCTTTAAGTCCAGCACCCGCCGAAACGCCACCGCCGCCATATCGCATTTGTGCCGAGATGGACCGTTCGAATTCAGCACGATCTTGGCTTGGCCGAGTGTCAGGCCATGTTTTTCCGCAAATTCGGCGGGATCGTAAGCGTTCTCCCAGTCCATTCCGGTCGCTTTGATGCCTCGCATGCCCATCTCTCTCCGATCCCGCTGTCGTCCTCAACGCGGCGGCGCACGATAGGTTTCGCCTTCAGGGTCAAGGCGTCACGACAGCCGACCCTTGATTTCGGATTGCATGGCCCGCACGCGCTCGTCAGCTTCAGCGGAAGCAATGTCAATAAGATAGCTCAGCAGGTCCTCGCCCGCTGCGCTTGTCTTCTTGCGGATTTGCTTCAACATCGCCGACGCCAACCGCAAGTCCTCCACCTTTACATCCGGATGCATCAGACCTCTCGCCCATTCCAGACGAATCGAACTCTATTTTAGCATCTCCGAAGAAAGCGGCGACACGCTTAGGTTTGTTCCCGCGGCGCTATGATGAAGGCACCTGCCGGCTGAGAGGACGCCGACTGAACTCCCGTCTGCGATAGACCACAGAAAGTCATGTCTCAGGACCTCATTGGCGGCGCGCACCAGTCGTCCCACGACAGGACCGTCATCGCCCTGAGCAGAGCAGCTCCATTGATAGTTCTCGGAAGCCGTCTTGGCGCAGACGCTCCCCTGGTTAGCGGTCCGGCGCAGTTGCGATAAGGGAAGTCAACGGACAGTGGCAGGTCACAATTGAAGAGACCGGCAGGAGACATTCACGTCTGATTGAGAACAAGCACTATGCCAGACGGCCAAAAGATGGGCCGGAATATCAGGCGGGTTCCGCGAGCCGGAGCGACTTGCCCGCCGTTTGCGTATTCCAGTACCCGCGAAATGGATGATGAAGGTCCTGCATGCTATCGAGCAATCCAGGGGAAGTCTTCGGCTTGATCTGTCGCAACTGCAAATAGCCGCAGGTTCGGTGCTGGCTAGGCATGAAGCATTCAAACCTGCCGGGCGTTAAGCCGCTGCCTAGGGCGTTTCCCCCCTGCTCGTTCGTTGCTTTCCTTAGCTCGAGCGCACAAAGCGCGGAACTCTTCGACCTCGGCCTCGGTCAGGTGCTCGATGCCAATGAAGGCATTCTTGGCGGCACCGGAGCGGATCAACTCATCAAGCTTGGCCTGGATGGCCGCGCCGTCGCGGTTCTGCGTGTTCTGGATTAAAAAGACCATGAGGAATGTGACGATTGTCGTACCCGTATTTATGATCAGCTGCCAGGTTTCGGAGTAGTGGAAGACCGGCCCGGTTACGGCCCAGATCAACACCGACGCCAGGCACAACGCAAAGGCCCATGGCCGGCCGGAAGCGTGTGCGACGACCGTCGCAAGGCGATTGAAGGTTTTTTCCATTGGAAGTCCTGGTGGAATGGGGAAACTTTGCAGAAATGGAGAGGCCGGAATTTGGTTCCGGGGCGGTCTGCGCCGCCCCTCGACGGTCTGAAGGATAGTCCTCAGAACCTTGCCGAAGATGGCGAAGGGGCGCCGAAGGTGAGGAGGTCAGCGCGGTCTTTGAGAAAAACCGCGCCGAAACCTAAGGCCAATGGAGCGTCTTGAGCAGATCGATCTTCGGCATCGTCGGCAAGCCGGCCCGCGGGAAGACCTGCGTGCCGATCGAAGAGTACAAAGGCTCGCTGTCCCTCGACGCCGGCCTCGTCGGTGCGGCGCAGGCGGTTGAACATTACGAGATGGGCCGCCGCTACGGGACGCTGATGGGCGTGGGCAAAGTCGCTTGGCAGCTCTCCAGCGCGGCAAAGCGTGTATCCATGGAATCGTTTTCGCGCGGCGCCTGCCGGATCCAGTCATGCCAGATCGCCGGAAGCATCCTTGGTCCGGCCGACTTGGCGCGCGAGTTCGGCAAAAGGCGGCACGCCGGTCTCATCCTGAGACAGATTGGCAAGCTGCAGCAACCGCAAGGGGAAGCAGATCGCTTCGCGGTGGGCCGTCGACATATCTTGGTAGACGCGCTCGTCAGCCGTGACTGATGCTTCGGCCTTGCGCAGTGCATCGTCAATGGCGTCGATCGAGAGCACGCCATGGTGCACAAGCGCATTGTTGATGGCCGCCAGCGCCATCATCAGCCCCTCGAGCTGTAGGTTGGCGACGTTCATCAGTTGTCCTTGACGTAGGCGCCGGGTTGACGGCCGCCCTTGGGCGCCTTGGCATCCTTGGAATGCTCGGCGATCGCGGGGCCGGCCCCCGCGACTTTCTCCGTTGCCGGCGAGGGTGTTGCCGGTCTGGTGCGCAGGCGGGTTGCGTCTTCGGGTTTTCTGTTCGTGGGATCGGTCATGGCGGTGCTCCGGAGTTTATCCCAGATCAACCTAGACGGCGGTGCTAAGTTCCCATGAGGGCTGGCATCGCAGCGGGTCGATGCCGAGGATAATGGCCGCGGCCAGCCTCCTCTGTCGCGTCTTACGCATTTGTCCTTTCCATGGATCGGCGATCGCGCGGGCTCCGAAGCACATCGACAAAGGCAATTTGCCGCGAGCTTCGGGACGCAGGCGCAAGGGAGAATAAGGCAAAAGTAAGAGCGCGACTTTTCTGACGAGAGATGTAGCCGGCTTCTCCGAGGTCACTTCCAGCACGGCAGCCGCAAACGGCCAGCGCACCGTCGGTCGAAGCGGCGCACCGACCGTCAAGGGGCTGATATGCCCTCAAGCCTTCAGCAGGCGCAGAACAATGTCGTTGCTGTAGTTGCCGAAGCCGTTGCCGAAGATATTTACGCCGCCGGGGTGACGCGCATCTTCCTTCACGCCGATTCTCATCCGGATCGAGCGGTGCCGGTCGAGTTCCAAATCATCCAGCGAGCATTTGGATACCCTGTCGTTGTTACGATAGGTGCCATCGTTCGTGACGCGCCAGTGTGTAAGGTCGCCGTACTGCGATCCGGCCAGCTTCCACCAGCCGGGCGTATGCTTGCCGCGCTTGTCGCCATAGTCGGCCGGCGCCGTCCAGGTGTCTATCTCGTGTCCATTGATCGCGATCGTGATGTCCGACGGCCAATGCTGCGACGTGCCCGGCACCTCCGACGAAAGCTCCATCGCCAGTTCCAACCCACCGACTTTGGCATTGGCAAGCGTCGCATTGTTGGGGAACTGGTATTCGACGAAGCCGCGCGTGAACCATAGCAGCCCCGCCCGCATGCGGCCAGGATCGAGGAAGGTGTCTGGCACATCGAGAAGTCCGATGACGCCGTCCTTTGAACACAGGCCGCAGGGAGCGGAGACTTCGCATCTCGTATAGAGTCCAAGCGGCATCGCCACTTCTATGACGCCGAGATCCTGCCCCGGGGCGCGATCCTTAAAGACGACAACCAGCTCGGAGAAGGTCGAATAGCAAACCTTCTGGCTTCCCTTGCGCGCCTTCTGTGATTTCGTCTCGATCAGACCGACATCGACAAGAACCTGGATGTTGGCGGAGATCGTCGATTGCGGAAGACCGAGTTCCTCGGCCACCTGATTGACGTTTTTCGGTCCCTTGCGGTGCAGCAGATCGAGAATCCGGACCCGGACCTCGCTCGCGAGGCTTTTCAACAGTTCAAGCCGCTCGAGCGGATCGACAACCAGGATTTCATTCGACATATGACCCCGCACTCGTCACTCAAGGTTAATGTATCAGAAGATCAGATATAAATAAAGACGGCCACCGGGTAGTGGTCCGACCCACTACCCGGCGACAATATGAGAGGCCCTAGCTAGGCGTATCCGCAGCGAGTTCGCTGGCACCTGCGTTGGCGATTGACGATATTGAGGACGGCACTCGTGCAGGTCGAGACAAGCGACTGACGCCTTATCTTGCCGAATGGTCTACCGCTCGGATCAAGGTGCCGGTTTCGTGTTATGCGGTGAAGTAGACCCTCACGGTCAACCAGCCATGGCAGCCGCCCGACATTCACTATGACCTTGAACAAACACTGCCTTCCACCGTTGATCGCCATGCACCTTGTTCAGATTCTACTCCCATGCAGGGACAACGAAGGGGAGCCCTTCGGCCACGAAGACTTCGAGAGGGTAAAGGAAGAGCTCGCGGCCCGATTTAATGGCGTTACCGCTTACCTCCAGGCTCCTGCAGATGGTCTGTGGAGGAAGGGTGCCGAGGCGAATGCCGACCAGATCGTCATCTTCGAAGTCATGACCGATGAGGTCGACCTCCTCGAGTGGCGTGATCGCCGCACTGCACTCGAGCGGCGGTTCCGACAGGAGAAGGTCATCATCCGCTATATGCCTATCACGTTGATCTAGCCGGCAAGTGATCGCGCCAAAGTCCAGGCTGCCGGGAAGCTTAGACGTAGCGAGAGCAGCGGACGGGTTACTACTGAGCACTCACGGTTGGCCGCTGGCGTCAGCTGCCTCGCCGGAAGCCACTAGGCGCTCCGCTTCAATTCCGTCACCTGAACCCCTAGGCGGAAGGCCTGTCCATCGGCGTACGAACGGGCATAGTCCTCAGCTTCAAAGGGAAATGTGAGAGTCTCTCCATAGGAGGTCACACGGACCGCCCATTTCCTCTCCCTTATCAGCTCAACTGCATGATGTTCGTGTAACGCCATTCTCTTCCCCTACGGCAGGTCGTAACGTAGCGGATAACAGATGATTTGTGTACGAACAATCAGACAGGCGCTAACAATTCCACTGGGCTGCGAGCCTGCATAGAATCGGATTACCCCGCAAATGGCCGTCTTGGTGTTTGAAGGCTAAATGCAGCCGCTCGTTTTTGGTTTGGCCCTCTCCTTGGCGGCGGTCAGCGGAACTTTCGGCGGCCTGCGAAGTTAAGCCAGCCAAACGGGGGGACGTTGGTTGCGAATATTCGACACGCTCGAAGCGCTGGTCCACGCAGAGGATGCCTCTGCGGCGGTCGGGGAAGCCAGATCGCTGTTGGCGGAAATCGATCGCCGTGGCTCTGAAATGGTTTCGGCCGCCGTCGATGATTTTCTCATCGATATGCTGACACTGGCATTCGTTGCCGAAGCGTTCGGAGGTGGGGCTTTGGAGGCGGCTCGGCGGCTGGCGCTGAAGAGATTATCCAAGATCAGGTTGTTGTCTGTGGTTCTGCCCGCGTAGCCTCAGCAAACGCCGCTCGGCCAACGGTACTGCTCCTCAGGTGACATTGTAAGAATGTCCTCCACTTCGCGCGGGTCACCGAAGTCCTTCGACGTCCTGCACTGCGTCTGAAAGGCCGCCCTTGCCGCTTCGACACAGGCATCCAAACCATCCGGCCGCCGCTGGCAGCGGGCACGCGGAGGGCGACCACTCTGCAATCAATTCTGTATTCGGCTCGATTATTCGGCGTCAGCCTCCGCGTTAAGTAGGTCTCGGGCCAACCTAACTCAACACGGCGAGCGGCAGCGCTGAGGGGGCCTGCGAGGTGGCAGGATCTCCCGACTGGAATGCACATCTCGTGGCTGTGCCGCGCCGCCGATGGAGCGATTTGTCGAACAGCGAGTTAGGCTGCCTAGATGGGAGACACAGAATGAATCCCAAACCCCACCCTGCAACCATGGACTCCGCCACGCCAACCACCCCGGCGGCGGAAGGCCTGGCGCCTGCCCTGGCGCGGAACATCGAGGCACTGGTCGAGAGGCGAAAACGTGACGCCGCGACAGCGTCCTTGGAGGAACGCACGGCCGCTGCCATCAGCAGGTTCGCCGGCAGCATGGCCTTCGTCTACATCCACCTCGCCTTCTTTGGAGCATGGATTGCACTCAATCTCGGCGTCGTGACGTTTATCAAGCCGTTTGATCCATCCTTGGTAATCCTGGCCATGTTTGCTTCGGTCGAGGCAATCTTTCTGTCGACCTTCGTGCTGATCAACCAGAACCGCATGGCGGCCGAGGACGACGCCAGGGCAGACCTCGATCTGCAGGTCAGCCTTTTGAACGAACATGAGACGACCCATCTCATCAAGCTGGTAGAGGAGATTGCCAAGCGCCTGAACGTAAACACGGACGCCGACGACGAGTTGAAGGAGCTCAAGCGCGACGTGGCACCTGAAGCTGTTCTGGACAAGATCGAAGAAGTGGGCGAGCGCCAAACGCCGAGTTAACTCCGCGCAAAAAACGCCCTTGGGCTCACCGTCCGGTCGTCTTCTAAATCATACTCTTGCCCTAAAGCGCCTTACCCGACTGCGCGACCCACAGCTCTCGTCCGAACACCATCGTCGGCGGCCTGCCTTGGAGGTATCAAGAAAAAGCCAGCCGCAGTTCGGTCCCGGGCATTCGCGCACGCTACGGCGAAGGTGCCGACCCGCTAAAAACGAGGCTGCGCTAAGCGCTACGCGGACCCAAACGGCTTCAAGGCTACCGTCGTTTGTCCACCCCCAGAAAAACAAACCATTGGCCTCGCAAAGCGCGCGCTTGCGCAAGGATTCCACAACGGCCTTCTGGACAGTGTTGACTTCGTCCGGCGGTACATTGGTCTGCAAAGCTTCGGCCCGCAAAATTGCATAAAGCGACTCGCGCAAGACCTTGGCTCTTTCCAGAGCCTTTGTGGCGAGCAACCGATTATCGACTGCCAAGGCAATTAGCTCGTTCCTCTCGGTAGGCGTTATCACCTCGACGCGCTCAGCCCAGGCGAGGAGATCGTCATAGTTGCGAAGCAGATCCGGCCCCCAGGTGCCGACTCGCGCATCAACCGTATTAACGAAGTCCAAGCAGGGATGTCCGCCGACCATGCGCATTCGGGTGACTGTTTTCTCATGCTCCATCACCTGAAGATTGGTCTGCGGAACCCAAGAGGCAATAGGTGGTTTGTAACGGGGAAAACCAATTTCACTCGCAACATGACCGAAACCTCATGACGCGTGACACGATCAAGTTCCTGGTCCTTTGCGTGATCTGGGGCACGACATGGCTTGCCATCAAACAAGGCATCGATGCGGTCCCGCCTCTGCTGTTCGCCGGCACGCGCTTTGCCGCGGCGGGCGCCATCTTACTTTTCATAGCGTATTGCCGAGGGAAGTTGCCCAGGGTTTCCCACAGCGACGCGCCGAGGCTGCTGATAGTTTCGCTGTTGATGATCCCGCTCTGCTACGGCCCGTTGTTTTGGGGCATGCTCTATGTCGATTCAGGAACGGCCGCGGTGCTTGAGCTTTCACTTACGCCCGTGGCTTTGCTCGGCTTCGCATTGCTTCTCGGCGATGAGCCCTTCGAGGGCCGAAGGATACTGGCGATCATCATGGGAGTTGCGGGGCTGTGCGTGCTGTTTGCGCCGGAGATCTATAGCACCGCCGCGGCCGCGGCGGACCAGTCGAGCTTTATGAGGTTGGTCGGGTCATGTGCCGTCGCGTCGGCGGCTGTCGTGTATGCCTATGGTTCGGTACTCGCCAGGCCACTTCTTGCCGCTTATCCGGCCGATTTCGTAGCCGGTTCGACGACGCTTCTCGGCGGCCTCCTGCTCATTCTAGGCTCCCTCGTTCTCGAACCCAGCAGTCTTTCGGCGCTTCAGGGCGACTGGGGCTGGCCGGCATGGGCTGGCTGGCTTTTTCTGGTCCTGTTCGGTTCACTCGTCGGCTACACTCTATTCATGCAGCTTCTGCGTGACATCGGCGCCTCCCGCGCCGGCGCCTTCGCGTTCGTTTCGCCCGTTATTGCGGTGCTGCTCGGCATCGTCACCCGTGGCGAGAAGATTGGTCCGGCCGAAATTACGGGTATGACGGTCCTGCTCTCGGCTGCTTTCCTAGCTTTGCGGGAGCCGAAAAACCGATCTCCCGCGGAATAGCGCTCGAACCACCATCTGCGCCTGTCGCCCCCACCGAGATCGGCGCCGTAGTCCGTGCCCGCTGGGCGAGGCCGTCTCATTGCCGGCCAGCAGGAACACGTACACCCGCAAGCTGGGGCTGGGCTGGGTAGACGCGATGCGCCGGATCCGCCGTGCAAAGGGTATCTACACCTATTGCCACCTCTCCCATCCGGCTACGACCGAAGCTCCGGCCTGCGCACGGACCACTTGCTTCTAAGTCCATCACCTGCATGGCTCCATGACGAGAAGTTGAGGAGCTAGTCGATGCGCCGATACCATTGTCACCGCCTAGCTACGCGCCATGCTCCCAGGGCTAGCAGGTTTGAAAAACTGTTTTGTCACCGACAATCAACCCGACACAGATCACAGTCAAAACGGGAATCTCCGGACTTTTTCATCAACCTGCTAGACCTTCTCCTCATATGCAACCAGCTTACGCCAGTCAAAGCTGATACCAATGCCAGGTTCGTCTGGGGCGACTGCTAGCCCATCCTGCAACCTAAGGGGACGAGTGGTATACTGGTCGATGTCGAAACTGTGCGCCTCCACCCAACCAGAGTTTGGTTGACCCGCGACCAAACTGACATGCAATTCCTGCATCCCGTGGCTGCACACTGGAATTCCAGCCTTGCGGGAAAGCTCGGCCACCCGCAACCAGCCTGTGATGCCGCCACAGTTCGAAGCGTCGGGCTGGATGTAGGAGAGGTTCGACCAAGCGAAGGCATGCTCGAATTCTTCGATGATATGCAAGTTCTCACCCATGGCCAGAGGCATGCCCGTCGCCTTGGCAATGGCAGCATAGCCCTCATAATCGTCGGGTATGATAGGCTCCTCGAACCACAGCAGATCGTAAGGCGCGAATGCGTTCGCCGCCTCGATCGCCCGATGAACGTCGAGCGCATAATTGGCGTCCACCATGAACGGGGTCTCCGGCCCGATGCGCTCGCGGATAGCCTTTATACGGGCGACATCCTCAGCGAGGTCATCTTTGCCGACCTTGATCTTCACGGCATTGAACCCGGCGGCGAGATAGGAGTCGATGCTCGCCCGCAACTCGTCGAGGGAGAAGTTCAGGTCGATGCCGCCGCGATATGCCTTGGTTGTCTTTCCGGCGCCTCCGGCCATTTCCCAGAGTGACCGGCCGATGCGCCGGCCCTGGAGATCCCAAAGCGCTATGTCGAGTGCAGAAATTGCAAACGACGCGATGCCGCCGCGCCCAACGTAATGGATGTGCCATAACATCCCATCGTAGAGCGCTTCGATCTCCGTCGCGTCACGTCCTTTCAGGAACGGCGTCAGATCGTGAACGATCATGGCTCCAATCGCATGCCCGCCTTTGCCGCCAGTGTAGGTGTAGCCCGTCCCTTTGCTGCCGTCGGCCAGCGTGAGGGTCACGGTCACCAGCTCGAAATGCGTGTGGGCGCCATGCTTGGCGTCGGTCATGACCTCACGCAGCGGCACCCGGAAAAGCCGAACCATTACGTCCGTGATTGCTGTATCGCGCATTGCGAGGCTCTCGTCGCTCGATCCACTTTTTGTCATACCATAATTGCACTCAGAAGAGCAGATCGCAACTAGCTCAACAATTTTGAAGCGTTTGGTCCGATGATAGCTCGCTGGACCTTGTGCTTTGGTCTGATCTGCGCCTTAATGAATGAGTCACGTGGAGGACGCCTTGTTAAGTACAGCGCAGCATCTTGGGACGCGGGCCACGCGCGGCGCTGCGCGCGCCGCGGACGCCATGGTGGCCGGAATCGAAGCGGACATCGCCTCCGGCAAGCTCGGTGACGGCAGCTTCCTGCCGGCCGAGCGCGAATTAATGGCCGAGTATGGCGTCGGCCGCGGCGTTGTGCGGGAAGCGGTCGCCCGCCTGGCAAGCCGCGGTCTTGTCGAAGCGCGTCCGCGCTTTCGCCCGGTGGTGCGCCGACCGGGGCTGGACGCGGCGCTCGGCGCTTTGGAAGGTGTTGTCGGCCACCTGCTGAGCGCTCAGGCGGGAGTGAAGAACCTCTACGACACCCGGGTCTTTCTTGAAGCCGCCCTTGCGCGCAACGCCGCCATCCACGCGCGCAAGGACGACGTGGCCACGCTCAGATCAGCGCTCGAGATGAACGAGGCGGCGATACCGGATTCGGAAAAATTCTATGCCACCGACGTAGGATTCCATGCCGTGCTCTACCAGATCACGCGCAACCCCGTCATGCCCGCGGTGCATAAGGCATTCACTGCATGGCTGTCGCCGCATTGGCTGCGCATGCCCCGATCACCAGAGCGCAACCGGATTAATTTCCTGAGCCACCGCGAAATCTGCACGGCGATCATCGAGCGAGATCCAGATGGCGCCGAGCGGGCTCTGCTTAATCATCTTTCCGCGGCCTGGGAGTATGTCCGTGGCACATTTGAAATGCCCTGAGGCCCGGCGACAATGACGCAGACCTACGATCATATCGTGGTGGGCGGCGGAGCAGCGGGTTGCGTGGTCGCGGCACGCCTGGTGAGAGCAGGACGGCGGGTGCTGCTTCTCGAGGCGGGGCATTCGCATCACCACCCGCTGCTCGATATGCCGCCAGGCATTTTCAAGATGATCAACGGTTCGAAATTCATGCGCTATTACCGCACCGAACCGCAACAGCATCTGGATGGCCGTCAACACGAAATCTCGCAGGGCAACGTGCTGGGCGGCGGCACCTCGGTCAACGCTCAGGTCTACATGCGCGGCCGCGCCTCGGATTACGACGAATGGGACGAGTTGCTGCGCGGCAACAATGCCGGCATCCGCTGGAATTGGCAGGCTGTGCTGCCCCACTTCACGGGCATGGAAGACAACAATCGCCTTAGCGGCGACTTGCATGGCAGCGAAGGACCGCTGCTCGTCTCTGACGCCGGTCACATTGACGACGTTTCGCGCTGGTTCGTGCAAGCGGTACAACGCCTCGGACTACCCTACAATCATGACTTCAACGGACCGTCGCAACGCGGAGTGGGCTTCTATCAGTTCATGAACCGGCGGGGGAAGCGCAGCAGCGCGGCTTATGCCTTCATCGAGCCATTGGCGAATGATCCCAGGCTGACGCTCAGGTTGAATTCCGCCGCGAGGCGCCTGCTGATCCAGAACGAGCGCGCAAAGGGTGTAAGCTATACCGATCAATCAGGAACCGAACACCAGGCCTATGCCCAGGGCGATGTGATCGTCTCGTCGGGCGCACTTGTCACCCCGAAACTTCTGATGCTGTCAGGTATTGGCCCGGCCGACGAGCTTGCCAGACATGACATCGCCTGCATCGCCGACCTTCCAGGCGTAGGCCAGAATCTGATCGACCATCCGGAAGTGCCCATCATAGCCACGATGAACGGGCCCTACGGCTACTTTAAGCAGGGCCAGGGTTGGCGGATGGTCAAGAACGGCTTGCATTTCAAGCTGTTCGGCGCCGGCACGATCCTGTCAGCGGGAGTCGAGGCTGGAGCTTTTGTCAATCCGGCCGATCCGGACGGCGACCCGACGATCCAGGCGTTTTGCGTCCCACATGTCTACCTGGATCGCGATATCCTGACGTTGGTGCAGAATACCTACGGGCTTACCGTGACGACAGTGGTTGTCAAACCGAAGTCCCGTGGCTTCGTGAAGCTGCGTTCGGCAGATCCGAACGACATGCCGGTCGTGTCTCCGCATCTGCTCAAACATCAAGATGACATGAAGGAGATGATTGCCGGCCAGCGCTATTTCCTGAAGGCATTCCACGCCAAGCCTCTGGCGGACCGTATCAAGGCTGTGGCGGTTCCCAGGGAAGACGACCTCAGCGACGAGGCCCTGGAAAGGCACTGCAAGCGCTTCGTCAAAACGAATTACCATCCGGCCGGCACGTGCCGCATGGGTCCGGACAGCGATCGGAGGGCCGTCCTGGACGCGGCCATGCGGGTGCGCGGGATAGAGAACCTGCGCGTCGCCGACATGTCGGCCTGCCCGAACATCAACGCCGGGAACACCGCTGCCCCCGCCATGATGCTGGGCGATCGCTGCGCGGACTTCATTTTGGGAGGGGGCACACTGACTCAATCGCACGGGGTGCCTGCAAGCGAGATGACCTAACCTGCCATAGGCTAGCAAAATTCAACGTCGTCAAAACGCGACAACCAAGGAGGAAAAGCATGATCATCACCCGTCGGAAATTGTTGGTAGGTTCCGCCGTCGGCGTGGCCGCTCTTACGTTCGCTCCGCGCGCCTTCGCCGCGCTCCCGCCGCTAGCCAAGAAAGACAAATACAAGGTCGGCTTTGCCCAAACCGAGAGCAACAACCCATGGCGGCTGGCTGAAACCAAGAGCATGCAGGACGAGGCTGCAAAGCTCGGCCATCAGCTCGTCTATACTGATGCCGCCGGGTCCTCGGCCAAGCAGGCTTCCGACGTAAACTCCATGATCGCGCAGGGGGTCGATGCCATTTTCCTGCCTCCGCGCGAGGACAAGCCGCTGGTGCCAGTCATCCTGGCCGCGCGTGATGCCGGAATCCCAGTCTTCCTGATCGACCGCGATGTCGACCACACCATGGCCAAGCCTGGACAGGATTACGTCACCTTCATCGGTTCCGACTTCATCAATGAGGGTAACCGCATTGCCGAATGGGTGGTGAAGAACGCCAATGGAAAATCGAAGATCATCGAGCTGGAAGGCACCACCGGTTCCTCACCAGCCAACGACCGTAAGAAGGGTTTCGACGATATCATCGCCAAGCACTCGGAGTTCAAGATTGTCGCCTCACAGTCGGGCGACTTCGCCCGCGACAAGGGCCGCCAGGTAGCCGAGACATTGCTACAGGCGCATCCTGAAGCCGACATCATCTACGCCCATAATGACGAGATGGCGCTCGGCGCGATCGCAGCTCTCGAGGCGGCCGGCAAGACGCCGGGAAAAGACGTGCTGATTGTCTCGATCGATGGCGAAAAGGACGGCGTGCAAGCAATCGTCGACGGCAAGATCGGCGCCATCTGCGGCTGCAGCCCGCTTTTCGGACCGAAGGCTTTCGCCACGATGGCCGACTATGCCGCCGGGAAGCAAATCCCGCCTTTCATCAAGAACGACGACGACTTCTACGACGGCACCAACGCAAAGGATAAGATTGGTACGGCGTTCTGAGGTCGTCTGGTTAAAACTGCCTCCCCGGCTTCGGCGGGGAGGCTTTTCGGAGCTTTGCCAATGACGCGGCCGCCGGATGGGCCCTCCCCGCTGCTTCTCGACATGCGCGACATCCAAAAGCGCTTCGCCGGGATACCCGCGCTGGTGGACGCGTCGCTTTCCGTGCGCTCAGGCGAGGTCCATGCCCTGATCGGCCAGAACGGCGCGGGCAAATCGACGCTGATCAAGGTCTTGACCGGGTACCACCGCAAGGATGCCGGGCAAGTGCTGTTCGAAGGCAAGCCTTTTGAGGTCCACTCGCCCCACCAGGCACAAGTCAACGGCATCAGCACGATCTACCAGGAGATCAACCTGGTCCCGCTGCGTTCGGTGACGGAGAACATTTGCCTGGGTCGGGAAAAGCGCCGCTACGGCCTGCTCGACTGGAATGCCATGCACGCGGAAGCCGAGCGCCTGCTGAGCCGATTCTCGATTGGCATCGATGTTCGCCGTCCGCTGGGTGAATTCAACACCGCAACACAGCAGATGGTGGCGATCGCCCGGGCCATAGGGTTCTCCGCTCGCCTTGTCATTATGGACGAGCCGACCTCGTCCCTTGATGAACGCGAAGTGGGAGCGCTGTTTAGCGTCATCCGTCAGCTGAAGGCTGAAGGGGTATCGCTTATTTTTGTAAGCCACAAGCTCGATGAGCTGTATGAAGTTTGCGACCAGGTCACGATCATGCGCGACGGCCGCACTGTGCGCAGCGCCGCGATGGAAGAGATCGGCAAGCTGGAACTTGTCGCAGCTATGCTTGGCCGCGATGTCGCGGCTGTCGAGGGGCACGCCACAGCCTTCGGCGAGCGCGACCGCTCTAGGATCGGGCATATGATGTTTTCGGCCCGCGGGCTTAGAGCCGGGCAGGCCGTCCGCGATGTAAGCTTCAATCTCCGGCGCGGCGAGATCGCGGGCTTTGCCGGCCTGCTGGGCGCAGGTCGTACAGAGACCGCAAGGCTCGTGTTCGGAGCCGATCGCGCGAACGCCGGCGAGATGACGATGGAAGGCGCTGCCTACAATCCTCAGAGTCCCGCCGACGGGATTGTCGCCGGCATGGGGTTTTGCACCGAGGATCGGAAGAGCGAAGGCATCGTGCCGGAGATGACTGTGGCGGAAAACCTCACCCTTGCGTTGCTTCCTAAGATCAGCCGCAACGGCGTATTGGACGAGCAGCGCCAGCGCGAAGTCGTCGAGCGGTTCATCCGCGAGCTCGGCATAAAATGTTCGGGCCCTCATCAAAAGGTGCGAGAGCTCTCGGGCGGGAACCAGCAGAAAGTGCTGCTTGCCCGTTGGCTGGCGATGAACCCGAAGCTGCTCATACTTGACGAGCCTACAAGGGGAATCGACGTGGGTGCCAAGGGCGAGATCCAGCGTCTGATCCGTGGACTTGCAGACCAGGGCCTCGGGGTGCTCATGATTTCCTCGGAGCTGGAGGAAATCATCGAAGGCGCGGATCGGATATTCGTTCTGCGCGATGGCGTCAGCGTGACTGAGTTGCAAGCAGCAGACGCCAATGAAGAAAAGGTGCTGACCGCGATGGCGCATGGAGCGAGCGCTTCGTCGGAGGCCGCGGCGTGACCGAGCTGCCGAGATCATACGCGGATCGGGATGCCGTCGCGCGCAGCTTCGATCTCTTCGGTTTTTTGTCGCGCTACGGAACCGTGATCGCGCTGGTTTTGCTGGTTGCGTTCAACCTGGCTTTCACCCGCAATTTCGCGACAATGCAGACACTCAACGTCAACCTCACCCAGGTCTGCACGATCGTCGTCGTAGCCGTCGGAATGACGCTCGTGATAGCCACGGGCGGCATCGATCTCTCGGTTGGTTCTCTGATGGCTATTTCGGGTGCGTTGGCACCGATGATCTTCCTGGGCAAGATCCTTCCGATCGGAAGCATCTACCTGAGCGTGGCTGCCGCGATGATAATGTCGGTATTGGTGGCCGGACTGTTGGGGCTCTTCAATGGCTGGTTGGTCGCCCGCTTCCGTATCCAGCCCATTGTTGCGACACTGGTCCTGTTCATCGCCGGCCGCGGCATTGCTCAGGTGATGACAAATGGGAACCTGCAGACCTTTCGCGTGCCGGAATTTCAATGGATCGGCCTTGCCCGGCCTTTGGACATCCCAGCGCAAGTCATCATCATGGCTGTCATCGTCGCGGCAGCTGCGTGGGTCTTGAAGAAAACCCTGTTCGGACGGTGCGTATTGGCAGTCGGCGGCAATGAAAGGGCTTCCGAACTCGCCGGCATTGCCGTCTCCAGGATCAAGCTTGCCGTCTATGGCATAAGCGGCCTTTGCGCGGGGCTGGCCGGGCTGATCGTGATCGCAATTAACTCTTCCAGCGACGCCAACTTGGTGGGCCTTGGTATGGAGCTCGATGCAATTGCGGCGGTTGCCGTGGGTGGCACCCTCCTCAGTGGCGGCAAGGCTACCATCGTCGGTACCTTGCTTGGCGCGCTTACCATACAACTTGTGCGCTACACCCTTCTGGCGAACGGGGTGCCTGACGCAGCTGCTCTGGTGGTCAAGGCAGGAATCATCGCGCTCGCCGTGTGGCTGCAACAACAGCATCGCGGGTAGCCCATGAATCGCGCCCGCCTCGTCCGCATCATTGGCACCTACGGCGTATTGATCGCGCTGGCTGCGCTCGTTCTGTTCGGGTACCTGCGTTATGATCGGTTTCTGAGCTACTACAATGTGATGACTCTCCTGCGCTACAATTCCATGTTCGCGCTGGTGGCGCTTGGCATGTGCTTCGTCATCATGACAGGGGGGATCGATCTATCCGTGGGCTCCGTCGCTGCCTTAGGCAGTGTAGCCTCGGCATTGGCGAGCCCCTATGGGATCGTGCCCGGTCTTGCCGCGGGAATAGGCGCTGGGCTGGTCGCCGGGCTCATCAATGGGGTTCTTGTCACACGCGCCAATTTGATGCCGTTCATAGCCACTCTCGCCACGATGCAGGCCGCCAGTGGCTCAGCCCTTCTGCTTGCTGGCAACCAGACCGTATCGGTCTCCTATGAGTCTGGCTTCACCGCCATCGGCCAGGGTAGCTTGTGGACGTTTCCGATCCCTACGACCATCGCGGTCGTGGCATATCTCATCGGTTCCCTGGTCTTGAATTACACCGGCACCGGACGCGCAGTGCTGGCAATCGGCGGCGGCGAGGATGCTTCGCGCCTCATGGGACTGCGTACCGATCGTGTGAAGTTTTTGGTCTATGTCGCAAGCGGAGGACTGGCGGGGCTCGCCGGGGTCATCCTTGCCTCGCAGTTCGGGGCGGGACAGCCCATTGAGGGAGTCGGTTGGGAATTGTTCGCCATCGCAGGCGTCGTGGTCGGAGGCACGCTGCTTACCGGCGGCTCGGGCTCGGTCGTGACCACGCTCGCCGGCGTGCTCCTCCTCGGCATCCTTTTCAATGTTCTCAACTTTGAGAATGGAATGGGATGGATTTCGCTTTCAGCCTACTGGCAGTCAGTGATCCGAGGGCTGTTCCTGCTCACGGTAGTCTTGCTGCAGGCCCGGCTGACACGGCGACGTGTCGGCGCGCTCTGACCGTCGCTCGATTCTTGCATAAGGTGATCTTGCCGCATCGCCATGCAGGATGGTCAGGACGAGAACGCGACGTCAGCGTGAACGGTCGATTCAGAAAGCCCCGCCCGCCCTAGGCTATTCGATCTTCTGCAAAGGAACAATCCAGGTGGTGCGCTGTTAGGGGGCCCAACCCTGGAGGCCCCCCATGTTCATGCACAACAAGCGACTGCAATACACTGTTCGAGTTTCCGAGCCCAACCCGCGGCTGGCGTGCATGATCATGGAGCAGTTCGGCGGCGCCGACGGCGAGCTTGCCGCGGCTATGCGCTATTTCACCCAGGGACTGGGTGAGGACGATGTCGGCCGCAAGGACATACTGCTCGATATAGCGACCGAAGAGCTCAGCCATCTCAAGGTCGTTGGCTCGATCGTCACCATGCTCAACAAAGGCCTGAAGGCGCAGCTGGCCGAGGGACAGATGAAAGAAGCCGAGCTCTATCTGATGGTCGGCGCCAGCGGCACGACGGCGAAGGAGTCCATCCTGTTCGGCGGCGCACCTGCGCTCTGCGACTCGGCCGGCGTGCCGTGGACTGCCGCCTACATCGATTCCCGTGGCGAACCCACCGTAGACCTGAGGTCCAACATCGCCGCCGAGGCGCGTGCCAAGATCGTCTATGAGCGACTGATCAATATTACCGACGATCCCGGCGTCAAGGATGCGCTGGGCTTCCTCATGACGCGCGAAATCGCGCATCAAAAATCGTTCGAGAAAGCGTTGTACGCTATCGAGAACAACTTCCCCACAGGCAAGCTTCCCGGCATTGAGAAATTTGCAAGCATGTACGTCAACACGTCGCAAGGCGAAGGGGACATGAACGGGCCATGGAACTCAGGGGACGAATGGGATCGCGTGGACGATCTTGAGGAAGTCATGCCGGCGGACGATGGCGATGGGACGGCAACAGTCAAACTGGCGGCCAAGGACATGAAGGTCGTAGCTAAGATGGGCGAGCGGACGCTCTCTGACCCCTCCGCCGACCCGACCACAGGTGCCGATCTGGGTGCCGGGCCGGGAGCAGGACGGACCAGGAATGGCGACATGGGCGGCGCTGCCAGCATCAAAGAGGCGCCTGCGCGGGCCGAAGCCACTGCTCGCAAGAAAAAACAGGGTTAGGGCCGATCGGCTCTGCCGCTACCCGTCGGCGTCTTGACGGGTAGCCGCGGAACCGCCTTCTTTGCCACCTTCGCCGATGTGTCGAGCAACTGGCCTGCGCGAGCTGGATCTTGGTCACCGTTGGCTGCCGGATTTGGCCGCTGCCTGTCGGTAGCGTGCAGCGTCGCGAACTCCGTCAGAACAGCTGGATCGCAGGCCGTGTGATCATCAGCCAATAGATCGCGGCCACGGATGCAAACGCCGGAAACCCGAAAGCGAACCAAAGCCGAAAGAGCTGGTTGTATCGCTTGGGCGGCGGGATGCCCGCCATGGCGGCTTCCGCCGCAAGATCCCGCATGCGCATCTGCATCCATACCACAGGTAGCCAGAACAGGCCCGTGACGACATAGAGCAGGATCGACAGCACGATCCAGCCCTCCCGGAGCGAATAGCCTGATTGCCAGGCCAATGCGGCCCCGGTTATCGGTTGCGCAATGACCGCGGTAGCGGTGAAAAGGAAGTCGGCAATGACGACGATGCGGGCTACGGCGGCAATCGTGGCGGCGCTGCCGGTCCGGTGGGCGAGGAGCATGAAGAATGCGATCCCCGCGCCGGTGCCGAGCAGCACAGCAGCGCCGATGAGGTGCAAGTATTTCAGCACAAAGTAGAGCATTAGCGTTCCTCCAGGATCGCCAGCGCGCAGAAGTGCAAGACGAGGATAGGCAGGATTTTCATCAGTGGCCCAAGGGGCTCATTCCACAGGTCCGGGCGCAGAATACTTCCCGCAATCGCATAGAAGAACGAGACCGCGATCGCCCCCCACAGCCCTAACCGGCTGGCCGGACGCCATGCGATCATTGCGCCGACGACCATGTCGGCCAACGCGCCTGCGACAACAGCAGGGCCTGCCAAGGGCTCGAAGGCGGTGTTGAGCAGAAGTTCCACACCGCTGCGCCAACCGGTAGTGAGGGAGATGATACCGGTCGCGATCCAGAAGAACGGCAACACCAAGAAGATGGCGGGCTTCACGAAGTAGAGCCCGGCGAACCAGCGCTCTTGCACGGTGGGAGGATTGGCGGCCAAGGCGGACGCGAGACTGGACGGCTGGATTCCCGTTGCAAGCTTCCATGATTCCAAGGCGCCGGTCGCGCCGCGTGCGATTTCCCTGGCGGCGTTGGTCCGCATTGGAGGTCGCCAACCGAGGAGGCCCGCCAGGTCCCCGGACCGGTAAAGCATCGCGGCGACCCAACGGGGCAGGACAAACTCCCTCGCCCTCCCCCACCCCAGCCACTCGCGGTAGCGGGCGACAACGTCGCTCATGGTCAATGCTTCCGGCCCTGCGAGCTCGAGCGTCAGGCGGGACGGGCTTTCCTTGCCAAGGAGGATCAAAACAGTGGAAACGACGTCGTCGAGCTGCACGACCTGGAGGAGGCCCGTGCCCGGCATTCTCGGCAGCAGAGGCAGGGCGGCGAGTCCGCGAAAGAGGGCGCTTGCGCCGAAGGCTGGCCGCCCGAGCACCACTGAAGGCCGCAGGATTACCCAATCGAGATCACGCTTCATTAAGGCATGATCTCCAGCCAGTTTGCTGGCCGAGAAAGCTGAAGGCTGTTCCCGGTCAACACCGATCGCGGAGAAATGGATAACTCTTCGAACGCCGGCGCGCTCGCAGGCAGCAAAAAGGGCTGAGGCGCCGCCCGCATGAACTTTGTCCGTATTGTCCCGAGCACTGTCCTGCAACACACCCGCGCAGTTCACGACGGCGTCGACCCCATGAAGGTGTGGAAGCCAGACTCCTGCCTCAAGCGCCTTCGCCATATCGATAATGACGGTTCGCCCCTTAAACAGGCCGTTCGATGTGCGGCTACGGACAGCCCGGACAACCTCGTGCCCCTCCGCCCCAAGGCGCGCGCACAAAGTCCCGCCGATCAGACCCGAAGCGCCAACGACCAGAACGATCATGGGTTTAATTAATCCATCAGGTTCTCTCTCGTCTCGGTCATGGGCCTTTCTCCCGGTTCGAACCAAGGTTCTCAACGCTTTCTGCGTCGTCTATCGAACCTGGTGCCCGTCCGAGTGTTCCAAGCTCCGGAATGCTATAGCGCCGGCAGCACCGTTCTCTTCAACCCTGGTGCCGCAGGACGCAACGCCGATGAGGTCAATCCGGCCCGACGTGGCAGTCGCTGGTCGCGAGGATCCCGCCGGAACAAGCCGTCCCCGGGCCAAGTTAGGATAGTGGTCCCGGAGCGATGCAGACAATGAAGATCTACAGGGTTGAACAAATAGCCGGCCACGTAGTCGTGTCGCGTCAAGTAGCTGAGGCGCAGACGCCGTGGGACGCGGCGACGAAAGTCACGGGCAAGGCTGTCCATGGCCGGCGTGACGAGCCGTTCTGGGTACGGGTCACGGATCAGGCGACGCTAACGACGTTCAAGTACGCGTATAACTGAGAGTGGTCCTCCCATAAATATCGGTACGTCGTTCAGTAAGGCACCCTAGCCCCAAGCGCAAAAACCGATACAACGAGGCGAGATAACGCGGTTTTTTTCCGCAATTGCATCAAATCTTATTCCGCCATTGGCGGCCGCGGGCGTAACCATGTTTGATGAAGAACTACGTGGTCGAAGTGACGTCTGGGGAAGTGGTCACATCCAAGCAGTCGGTCCAAGCGCACACCGCCGCTGCGGCGGCATCTCGTGCAACCGGGCGGGCAGTGCGAATCCGAGCAAATGAAGAACTTTGGGTCAGGGTGACGGACGAGCAGAATCGGGTCGTCTACAAATACGCCTTTCAGTGAACGGGATTGGGCCGGCATTGCATGGACCAGCCTGCGCTCTCTAACTGAGGAACCCGCGCCCCTCGGCAAGGGCGCGGGCCGGTGTCGCACACCGATCTGCGAGGCTTGAGGGGAACTCATCGCAGACGTGCTCAAACTACGCCTGGACGCTTCTGGTTCCGATCGTCACAGAAAAACCTGCCGACCGGCAAGCGTGGCTTGGAACTGCGGCCCGCCTTGGGCTTCAACAACGCTTCGCGGAGGCAGAGCAAGAGAGCGCGAGCATCTGCTATTCAGGGCAGATCTAGCCAAAGGAGGCGTCAACCGTCAGCTGCGCGCCCTTTTTGACCGCCTTTGCCTGGGGTTCTTCCGTGCTGAACAATTCCTTGATTCACAGGTTTGGACAGATGGCTGCCCGCAAACATCCCTGCGAACAACTTTTGCGAAGCGTCCACGAGCTTCAGTCTCGGGTGCGAAAGAACACTGCGGAGATGCAACAGATCATCGCAGCGAGCCGGAAGCTGGTTAGCCAGTCCGAAAATCTGTTGAGGCGATCTCGGTCGGCAGACTTCTTTACAGGGGAATACAAACCGATCGGCGAAGCACTCACGGAAAAGAACCCATCGCGGCGATAGAGCCGCCGTCGTCGGATTTGAGCAGCCGTATCCAGCTAAGGCCTCGTCGAACGGGTGGCGATGCGAATTCGAGGCCGCCTCTCAGGCGTCGAACTTGCGTCCAACACGGCTATTCCGCTCGCGAAGAGCTATCTCGCGGTGAACGTCGTCGAGCTTTGCTCTTATCGAAAGAGATCGTCGCCTCATGAGGAGGAACAACGTTAAAATCATAAACAACAGGACGATTTTCATCGCGCCTAAGAAGCTTGATGCCGTGATGTTCCACTGACCGTGAGGGGACAGACTCGAATGCTGCGAAACGTTTACAAGGAAGCTGTCCTTTGATTCGGCGGTTTGGGCCAATTGCGATCGTGGGTGTCCGAAGACCGACGGGTCCAGGTCTGGAGGCATGCTCAGTTTAAGGAGGGCCGATAAACCCCAGTCGGTCTCAGTTAGCGAGATTGAGTTGCAATGCGCTATGTATTCCGGGCGACAGACAGTTCGGCCTTGTTCCGGTAAACCGCCACAATGAGCAGGCTTAACGAATATTTGCGGTTGCACGAATACTGCCAGGCAAAGGCGGATGGAGCGGACTGGCCGGAGTTCCGCGACATGTGGCGGACCATCGCCGCCAGCTATGCCTTGCTAATTGGGCTTGAGGCCCGGGGAGCACACGGACCAGCTAGCGAAGTTCGGCGGCGTCCGAAGGCGACGGAACCCTCGATGGGACCAGAGAATTCGAAAACGTTCCTGACGTAGTCACTCGCCATCAAGAAGGCGGGTATATTCACGCTTGATTACCCGGTAACAGGTGCAGGAGGCGGCCTCGAGGCCCTTGCGGTCGGCAATCCTGATATTTCCCCGCGAATAGTCGATCAGGCCTGCCCTCTGCAGGGTTGCGGCGGCCACACTCACGCTCGGGCGATGCACACCGAGCATCTGGGAAAGAAACTCTTGGGTGAGCGGAAATTCGTCGCGGTCAACGCGATCGTGTGTCTGGAGGAGCCAGCGAGCACATCGCTCCTGCACTTCATGCAGACGGTTGCAGGACGTGTTCTGCGCGATCTGATTCAGCAGGGCCATCAAATATCGCAGCAGAAACTTGTGCAGCGTCGGAGCGCTTCGCAAGGCCCGTTCAAGGTCCGGGACCTTCATGCGAAGCGCACGCCCTGGGATCTGTACCATGGCACGACTCGGGACCGAAGCTGTCCCGAGAAGCACCGGGAACCCGACCATCCCCTCGGGACCAATCGTGGCGAACTCGACGATGTCGCCGGTCTCGGGCTCGTTGACCATCGATGCGACGCCGCGTTCGACGAAATAGACGTACTCAATTGGCTGGAGAGCCTCATGCAACACTGTTTTCAACGGCAGCGGGACAGGGTCAAGATCGGGAGCTACTGCTTCCAGCTCTGCGCGAGGCAATCTCGCCAACAATTTGTTGCTTGGGGTCATGCGGGCTCCGTCGGGAAGCGCAGGCAAAGCAAAGCAGAAGCAACGCTGCCGGGCGCCGATCCCATGCGAGACCGAACTTGCGTAGCGGCAAGCTGTTCAGCTCGGGTCAGCGGGCCGCTGTCAATCGATCACGGTGGTTCGTCTCCTGACAGCAGCCTGGGTCGATCCGTTGCGTTCGCCTCGACAAGGGCAGCAAGGCGAGAAAGGAAACCCAGCAGCCCTTTTTCAGGATCATCGTCGTCGCCCGTCACCACTGTGATGCCCCAACGCGCGAGTACCGCTTCCTCGACGGGATCACGATGCGCCATGAAGATGAAGGAGGGAGGCCGATCCGCCTCGTAGCCCGACCGGCTCCAGGTCTGCCAGAGCCGGTGTAGGAGCAACCGGATGTTCAGGTCGGAAAGGCTGTAGCCGATGAACAAAACCGTGCTGCCCAAGGCGTCCGAACGAAACCTCACGTCGAGCGGCGAGTCGAATGAGAGCCGGTCGAGGTAGTCGGTTTCAGTGAGAACCAAGGAGGAATCGTCATCAAAGTCGCCATGGAATTTCACGATGTAGGGGACATTCCTGCGAGCCTTCGAGACATCCCGCGCATTGGCCACTTTGACGTATTCGACGCCATGTATCTCAAAGGCAACTTCGAGGTTTCGATCGTAATTCGTGGTATAGATCACCGGAAAGTTGAGCGCTACGATGAGGCGGTGCAATTCGGATTGCTCGATTTTATCGCGGCTAACGGTCCAGTGCCGATCCATCCAACTGCGAAGCGGTCCGATGCTTCCATGCTTGATGCGGTAATACTCGGCCAGGGTCTGAAAACGACCGCGCTGCTTGCCAAGGTCCACCTCCAGGCCGAGTTCATCCGCCATTCGCTTGATCAGTTTCTCCCAGGACGGCAGGCCGACGCTCATGGAGACGCCCGCCCCCACGAAAAGCACGACGTCGCGTTCCCTGATGGAGTTTGCGAGCGCCACGAGAGGATCGCCGCTCATTGCCGGACCGGGTCGCGATACCCCCCGCTGCTGGATTGGTGGTGGTCAGCGGCGCCGACGACAACGGGCCGGTCACGACCTACACGGTTATCATTCTTTCCGAATAGACCCACACTCACCTGCCAAACGACTTATGCGAGAGATCCCCCAACGCCCCCCTACCAGCCGTGTATTGTGCGATCGGTCGCGATGCGAGGGCCTCGCTCTGGCGCATGACCGCGCCCATCATATCTTTCGTGGTTGGCACCGTCTTCTTCACTGAACGCACCTACCAAGGTCGTCCGTCGATGGCGCCAGGCGAACGGCACCTACGTGCGGCCGTGACTCTCTAGTCCAAGCAGGCCCGCCCTTTGGGCGTCGGGCGGGCCTGTGCCGGAGAACGGGGATGAGCTCCGACTCGGCACCGGGGATAGCAAGGAGCGGGGTGCCGCGATACCGAACCAGTATTCGTTAAAAATGTTCCTAGGACCGATCTGCATTGTCCTTGCTTGACCTCGCCGACGTCACTCGAGCTCGCGCAGCTTCCGAGCTTCCTTGACGAGCACGGCAAGATTGTCTCCATGTTTTCGGATCAACTCTCGGGCCTGTTGCTCTGTGATGCCGTTCACAGCGGAGAAATAGGCGAGCTGCTCTGGATCACTTGTCGAAATGCGATTTGGATCCCGGACGTCGGGATCAGCGCTTTCAGTCCCGAAATTCAGAATGTTCACACGAGCGCGCACGATATCCTCGCATCAGCTTGTGGGTCGGGCCTGCCGGACGATACGGCTGCACAGCAAGCAAGAACGAGCCTGCTCGCCCGCTGGAATTTCGTGGTTTTTTGCAGCAAGTACATAGAAGGCCGCTCTCTGATGGACGCGACCGAACCATGTCCGAGAGACATTGTTCCCGACCGCGATCTCGTTCCGCGGACCGGTCGCAGCTCTAAGCGGCGCTAAACTTGCGGGGACTGCCGGCGATCTCGCGACGAGCTGTTCAGGCCGCCTTCGAAAGCAGGGACACGTCAAAACTCGCCAACCCGTAGCGCCAGCGATGGTTCGTGGCGGCAACGCGGCTCTGGTAGAAAAGGGTCAGCCGCCCGCCATCAATCATCACGGTCGAATGGCCGTTTTCTCCAGGCCCGCCCGGATCGAGCACCGGCCCGATCGAGACATAAGGTCCGGCGACGGTGTCTGCGAGGGCGAAAAACACCCGCTGCCGGCTACCCCGAGGTCCATTGGGAAGGAAGCAGGTGGCGTTGAGAAGCACGCGACCATCCGGAAGCTGCACCAGTTGGGCGCCTTCAATCCCCCATTCATAGTCAGGGTCTTCCCGCGTGTTGTGGTGGGGAAGGTCGTTATGATCCAGGATCTTGCCCAGCCGCTTCCAGGGTCCGAACCATGAATCTGACTGGCTCCGGGACAGATAGATGTCCGGTTGCGGCACGCGGGTGAATTTCGGCATCGCGGAATAAACGATGTAGCGCTTGCCGCCGATGAGAGCCGGGTGCGGGTCGTAGATGCCGTCTTCATCCGTGTCCGGCACGGACAGAATTGCCGGATTGAGCACAACCCAGTTGAACCCGTCATTTGACACCGCGTGCTCGCAGCGACCGCCGGATTTCATGAACTCGGTTTGGATGAACATGTGGAAGACGCCGTCTTCGTGCACGACGCCAGGCGCCGCGACGCCCGACCCCGCGACAGGGAGCTCAATCGGCGCGTGCTCCGTCCACGGTCCATGCAACTGCGGCGCCGTGGCGTGAAGAATCTTCCAAGTCTCGCTGGTCACCGTGCCGCTCGATCCGAACACATGCCAAAGCCGGCCGTCATAAACCGGGCACGGATCCTTGAGATCGTCCACCGCTTGCGGATGAAACAACGGGAACACATTCGTCTCGAAATCGATCTTCATCTGTCTGCCCCAGCGATTGTCGGCCGCTAAACGCCGCTGGCGTCGGTCCGACGAATCAATTCAAGCCATCGAATATTTTAGCTGCTGATTCAACGAAAATGCGGCATCCGAGCGGCCGTCCCCAGAAAGCTGCAGCCAGAGATGCCAGACGCTCTGGCCCGGCACGCCCGCCTGCATATCGCATGCTGGCTGGAACAACTAACTCAGCGGGCAGTTAGACATGCGGCAGGAATAGCTTCCTGCATCTCGCGATTAACAAATGTTATTCGCAGTCTAAACGGCAATGTCACCAGGGAAAAGCTTATATGGACGCGGCGATAAAAATACATGCTACCGTTAAAACCAAAAAAGACCGAGATTTATTGATATGCTTCTCCCACTTGCGATGGAATTTTGTCTATCAACGTCCGCAGCACATTCTCACGCGTGCTTCGAGAGAGCACCAGATTGTCTACTTCGAGGAACCCATTTTCGAAGAATGCTCCCACTCGTCCATTCAGCTTTGCGACGCTGCGCCGGGCATTCGGGTTGCCACCCCTGTGCTCCCGATCGGAACCAGCCCCGCCAGGGCCGACGCTATCCAGCGCAGATATCTTGACCGGATCATCGCGTCGACACCGCACGCTCAGTTGACCGCTTGGTATTATACCCCGATGGCGCTGCGCTTCAGCGCGCATGTCAACTTCGACATATGCATCTATGACTGCATGGACGAGCTTTCTGCGTTCAAGAATGCGCCGGCCCAGCTTGCGCTCCTGGAACGGGCGCTCTTCGAACGCGCCGATGTGGTCTTCACGGGCGGCTTAAGCCTGTTTGAAGCCAAGCGCTCCCAGCATCGCGCGATCTATCCCTTCCCCAGCAGCATTGACGTCAACCACTTCCACAAGGCGAGGTCGCCCCGCGAGGAGCCGGCGGATCAACTCAACATCCCGCATCCTCGGGTTGGCTTCTTTGGAGTCATCGACGAGCGCCTCGATATCGACCTCGTGGCGCAGGCTTCCAATGCGATGCCAGACGTGCACTTCGTGATGCTTGGTCCGGTCGTCAAGATCGATCCGGACAGCCTGCCCAGAGCCAATAACCTGCACTGGCTCGGCAGCAAAGCCTACAAGGAACTGCCCGACTACCTCCGGCATTGGGATGTCGGGTGGATGCCGTTCGCCCTCAACGAAGCAACACGCTTCATCAGCCCTACGAAAACTCCCGAATTCCTTGCCGCCGGCCTCCCTGTGGTCTCGACTGCGATTGTCGATGTGGTGCGAAGCTACGCTGCCGCCGGCCTCGTCGACATCGCGGACGCCGAAGACATCGAGGCCAAACTGCGCTCCGCGCTGGCGCAACCGCGCAATACGCGCCTGCCGGCGGTCGACGCCTACCTAGCCAACATGTCCTGGCAGCGGACGTGGGACGCCATGGCCGCCCATATCAAGAAAGCCGGTGCAAGCAAGAAGGTCGTGCCCTTCCGCAGGAGCGCATGATGTTCGACTGGCTGATCGTCGGAGCTGGCTTTGCCGGCAGTGTGCTCGCGGAACGGATCGCCTCGCAAAGGGGCGAAAGCGTTCTCCTCATCGACCGTCGCAACCACATCGGTGGAAACGCCTATGACTGCTACAACGGGGCCGGAATTCTCATCCATCGCTATGGGCCGCATATATTCCACACGAACGCCCAGTCGATTGTTGATTATCTCTCGCAATTCACCGCCTGGCGCCCGTACGAGCACCGTGTGCTCGCTTTCGTGGACGGCAAGCTTCTGCCGATCCCGATCAACCTCGATACGATCAACCGTCTTTACGGTTTGGAGCTGAGCTCGGCAGAGCTGGAAGAGTTCTTCGCCTCGCGTCGGGAAACGGTCGAGGAAATCCACACCGCCGAAGACGTCGTCGTCAGTACGGTCGGCAGAGAGCTCTATGAGAAATGCTTCCGCGGCTACACCAGAAAGCAGTGGGGTGTCGATCCCAGCCAGTTGAGCAAATCCGTGACGGCCCGCGTCCCGACGAGAACGAACCGCGACGATCGCTATTTCGGCGACAGCTTCCAGCAGATGCCGGCCGGGGGCTACACGCGCATGTTCGAACGTATGCTGGACCGTCCCAACATCAAGATCATGCTGCAGACGGATTATCGCGAGGTCCGAGAGCGAATTCCCTTTCGGCGGCTGATCTTTACCGGACCGGTCGATGAATTCTTTGACTGGAGGCTCGGCCGTCTTCCCTATCGCTCGCTGCGTTTCGAGCATGTCACCCTCGACTGTGAGCAATTTCAGCCGGTAGCCGTGGTGAACTATCCGCAGACGGAAGCCTATACCCGCATCACCGAGTACAAGCATTT
>SAJS01000017.1 GCA_004017535.1 Mesorhizobium sp. | reverse complement strand
CGTCGCAAGGAAGCTCTTGGTCGTCCTCAACGCCATCATGCGCGACAAAACCGCCTTCGCATGAACACAGTTGCCATTCCGTTACCAATGAGCGTTGCAGCGCTGCAGAACGACCCCTGTCTTGCACCGCCTTTACCCCTTGCGCCAGGTCACGGAATGGATCCTCGGGTCTGCGCGTCCGCTTCGCTCCCGCTCCGCCCGTGGATGACGAAGTTCGGGGGCAGCCATTAGGCAGCAAGCCTCGCCAGCTCCTCGCTCGTCAGATGCCGCGCCTTGCCTTTGGCAAGCTCACCGAGCTGCAGGCTGCCGATCGCCACCCTGATCAGCCGCAGCACCTCGATGTCGAAAGCGCCGAGCAGCCTGCGGATCTGCCGGTTGCGCCCTTCGTCGAGCACGATCTCCAGCCAGGCTGTGCGCCCGCCGCTGCGCAACAGCGCAATCGAGCTTGCCGTGAGCAACTCGCCGTCGACGACAGGGCCCTGGCGAAAGCGTTCCAGCATCGCGTCGTCCGGCACTGAAGCGATCTGCACGTGATAGGTCTTGGCGACATGCGAGGCCGGATCGAGCAGCCCGTTCGCCCAGCGCGTGTCATTGCTCATCAAAAGCAGCCCTTCACTTGCCTTGTCGAGCCGGCCGACCGGCGCCACGAAGGGGAGGTCGAGCCCTTCCAGGCAGTCATAGACGGTGCCGCGGCCTTCGGGATCGTCGCGGGTCGTGACCAGCCCGCGCGGCTTGTTGAGCATCAGATAGACCTTGCGCTCGGCAACGACGCGCTCGCCGTCGACGGTGATGCGGTCGCGGTCGGGGTCGATGCGCAGCAAGGCATCGCGCACCGTCTTGCCGCCGACCTGGACGCGTCCCTCGGCGACCAGACCCTCGGCCTGCGTGCGCGAGCAGAAGCCAAGCTTGGAGAGTGCCCGGGCGAGGCTGACCTTTGGGGTTGCGGATCGTCGGTCGGATTGGCGTGCCACCATCTTGTCTTCGGATTTGTTCAGAACGCCGCAACCGATGCCATGCTTGGCGAGATGGGCGCAAGCGGCTCCGTTACCTCGGCCGGGTCGCCAATGTCACTCCTGCGGCGCGCTCAGTCGCCGGTAGGAGACGCCGTCGAATGTTGCCGTGACGAAGCTTGTGACGGACATCTTGCGCTTGCGCCCGTCGCTGCAGGCATAGAGCGGCCAGTCGGCTTCGCCGCATTCGCTGGCCGTGCAGATGCGGGCGACGCAGTTTCCCGTGGTCAGCCGAAAGCCGCCCTTGCCGGCAAAGCCCTGCAGCAGGCTGCCATCGGCGGAGCGCCATGTCCGTAGCCGGAATTCGGGTCGCAGCAGACGGGGCTCGAGCGGCGCCGCCAACCCGGCCTGGGTCGCGGGGGCCGAATATTGAAGCCGATAGCGCGCCATGCCGGTGGTGTATGCGGTGACGAGATCGGATTGCCCCGAATAGGCTGCCGCGAGGTCAGCTTGGTCGAAAAGATGGGACGCACGCGGCTCCGCCCCCGACGGCCTCGTCAAGGCGGCGATGGCGACAACGGCCAGGCAGACACGCAGCATCCCCATTTCCAGCAGCCATACCCCATCCGGCGTGCCAGGTTGCCCGGCTGCCTGCGCGTACAATCTTTCCAATCGGGCTTTCGCGCAAGCGCCCGGTTTTTCAGGGCGTGTTGCTTTGTCAGCTATTGGCGGCTGGCGGCAGCTCGAACAGGTGCGCGCCGTTCTCATGCCCTCGGTCGATATAGCCGATCACGCGAAACCATTTCGCCACGTCCGGCCTGTCCAGCCAGCTGCGCGAATGTATGGGGAGGTTGCCGGCAAGCGCCTGGACATGGCGGATGTGCCGCTTGCAGAAGCGGACCGTCGCGGCGTTGAAGAAATCCTCCTGCGCCGCGAACAGCGTGTCGGCGGCGTCCGCATGCTCATGCCAGGCGATGATCGCGACGGCCCTGTCACCCTCGACAAGCGCGTGCGCCCGGCCTTCCTTCAAATTCATCATCAGATTGTCATAGGCGCTTTTGCTGTCCTTGCCGGCAGCCACATATTCGTCCGACATCCGCTTGGACAGGCCGTGGAACACATCTTCCAGGTCTCCGACCGTCGCCGCGCGTGCTCTCATTTCTCCTCCTGACAGCCCGCTAGCACTTTGCCTCAGGGAAGGAGGATCACCAAGAAATCCAAATCCCCAATTGCGGCGATGCGCGGAATCTCATTCCGTATGGATGGATCTGATCCCTGACCGCGTTCGTATATCAGCATCGGCTTGAGATTGCATTTCCGCTGCGGATACTGGGGCCTTCCGGGCCGGCCCCGGTCACATCGTCTCCAGGCGACCATGATCGACCCTGATTGAAACCATATACGAGGCGGCCTTCGTTCCGGAGCGGTGGGGTGACGGGTTCGCGCAGGCTGAAGTCGACGGGCTCGGTGCGCTGCTGCCGCATCTGCCCGTGCCAACCTCGCAGGCGCTCGCGCCGCAATGGCCGGTAAGCGTATCGAGACGGCGGAGAAAGGCGTATCGTTGAATTCGTCGACGGCCTGCCATAAAAGGCGCAAGTTCTCGACCGGCTTGAGGAATTCCGGACGTGACCCCGGGCTGTCGGCGAAAGATCGGTCCGGTCTGACCACAACGTTTGGGGGCATGGATTGACGTCGAGCAGACCTATCCTGATCACCGGCGCAGCCGGCTTCATCGGCTTTCACCTCTGCCACCGGCTGCTCGCCGAAGGTCGGCAGGTTGTCGGCCTCGATTCCATGAACGAGTACTACGACGTTGCCCTGAAGCAGGCACGGCTCGAGCGGCTGAAAGCGTTCGCGAATTTTCGCTTCGAGCATGTCGACCTCGCCGACCGCGATGGCGTCTCGGCGGTCTTTGCTTCCGCCGCGCCGGAGATCGTCGTCAATCTCGCCGCGCAGGCCGGGGTCCGCTATTCGCTGATCAATCCGCACGTCTATGCGCGGAGCAACCTCAACGGCTTCCTCAACGTCCTGGAAGGGTGCCGTCAGGCCTCGGTCGGTCATCTCGTCTATGCATCGTCGAGCTCGATCTATGGCGGCAGCACGCGCATGCCGTTCTCGGTCCATGATTCCGCCGACCATCCCTTGAGCCTCTATGCCGCCAGCAAGAAGGCGAACGAGCTGATGGCTCATACCTACAGCCATTTGTTCGGGCTGCCGACCACTGGCTTGCGTTTCTTCACCGTCTACGGTCCGTGGGGCCGGCCCGACATGGCCTTGTTCATCTTCACCAAGGCCATCCTCGCCGGCCAGCCGATCGACGTCTTCAACCATGGCAACATGCAGCGGGACTTCACCTACATCGACGACATCGTCGAGGGCATGATCCGCGTCATGGAGCATCCCGCGGCGCCCAATCCCGATTGGACAAGCGCTGCCCCGGATCCCGCGACCAGCAATGCGCCGTACAGGATCCACAACATCGGCGACAGCTCACCCGTCCAACTAAGCCGGCTGATCGACGTGCTGGAAGACGCGCTTGGGCGCAAGGCAATCCGCAACCTGATGCCGCTCCAGCCAGGCGACGTGCTGGCGACCTACGCCGACATCACCTCGCTCGAGGAGGTGACCGGCTTCAAGCCCAGGATCCCGATCGAGGTCGGCGTCCCGCGCTTCGTCGAATGGTATCGGGATTTCTACCAGGTCTGATTGGGTGCCCGCGACAACGTGCTAGCGGCCGAGTACTAGCGGCCTGTCGTTGACGCCTGCCTGTCGATCCACAGCGCGATCAGCGTGCAGGCCGCGCCTGAAAGCAGATAAGCGCCGGCGGCGATGAGGCCGAAAGTGCCGGCCAGCAGCAGCGCGGCAAGCGGCGCGAAGCCGGCGCCGAACATCCAGGCGAGGTCCGATGTCACCGCCGAGCCGGTATAGCGATGCTGGCGCGAGAAGCTCGACGCGACGACGCCCGAGGATTGTCCGAAGCTCAGGCCCAGCAGGATGAAGCCCAGCACCATGAACACGGTCTCGCCGACGGTGCCGCCATTGAGAAGCTGCGGGGCAAAGCCGCTGAAAGCGGCGATGGCGACGGCGCCGCCGCCGAGCAGGGCGCGGCGTCCGACGCGGTCGGCCAGCGGGCCCGATGCGACGATCGCGGCGATGCCGAACAGTGCGCTCACCGCCTCGATGACCAGGAAGCGCTCCGGCCCTTCATTGGTGAACAGGAACACCCATGACAGCGGGAACACCGTCACCATATGGAACAGTGCGAAGCTCGCCAGCGGCGCGAAGGCGCCGACGACGACGTTGCGGCCTTCCGTGCTGATCATGTCCCTGATGCGGGTCGGCTGCAGGTCGCCGCTCTCGTAGAGCTTCGAGAATTCGGGCGTGACGACGATGCGCAGCCTGGCAAACAGCGCCACGACATTGATGGCGAAAGCGACGAAGAACGGATAGCGCCAGCCCCAGGCGAAGAAATCGTCGGCCGAGAGATTGGCGACGAAGAAGGCGAACAGCGAGCTTGCCACGATAAGCCCGATCGGTGCGCCGAGCTGCGGGATCATCGCATAGATGCCGCGCCGGTTCTGCGGCGCGTTCAGCGCCAGCAGCGAGGGCAGCCCATCCCATGTTCCGCCGAGCGCCAGCCCCTGCAGGAAGCGGGTAAGCGCCAGCAGCCAGGCGGCGACAGCGCCGACATCTTCATAGGACGGCAGGAACGCCATGGCGACGGTCGAGGTGCCAAGCAGGAACAGCGCGATTGTCAGCTTGGCGCCACGGCCATAGGCGCGGTCGATCGCCATGAACAGCACCGTGCCGAACGGACGCGCGATGAAGGCCAGCGCGAAGATGGCGAAAGAGTAAAGCGTTCCGACCAGCGGATCGTGCGTCGGAAAGACAAGCTTGGGGAACACGATCACGGAAGCGATCGCGTAGACGAAGAAATCGAAGAACTCCGACGTTCTGCCGATGATCACGCCGACAGCGATATCGCCAGCGCTGACCTGGCCGTGATGCGAGCCGATCAGCCTGCTGTCAGTTTCGGCAGTCGAAGTTTCAGCCATCTATTCCGCCGCCACCGAGTTATATGCAGGACGCGATTGTCATCTCATTGTGCGTTGCACACTTTCGCCAAAGCCGCGCCGACTGGGCATTGGACAAATTGTCCAATGTCGTCTCAGGCCCGTCAGCGGTAGCCGTTGGTCGATACCGCATTGCAACATGATAGGCCTGTTGCGCCGGATGATCGAGAGCAGCATTTGATGAAACGATCCGGAGCCTTGCTTCTGTTCCCCCTGGCCGTGCTGCTCAGCGGCTGCGACTTCGTCGTGCTGGCGCCTGCGGGCGACGTGGCAGTACAGCAGCGTGACCTCCTCGTCGTCTCTACCCTTTTGATGCTGCTCATCATCGTGCCCGTCATGGCGCTGACCGTGCTGTTCGCCTGGCGCTACCGGCAGTCCAGCACGACGGCGACCTACACGCCCGACTGGGACCATTCGACCAAGCTGGAGCTGGTGATCTGGGCAGCGCCTCTGCTCATCATCATATGCCTCGGCGCGCTGACCTGGCTCGGCACGCATCTGCTCGATCCTTACCGGCGCATCGACCGCATCGAGCCCGGACAGCCGGTCACGCAGAACCATAAGCTGCTCAGGGTCGAAGTCGTCGCGCTCGACTGGAAATGGCTCTTCATCTATCCGGACTACGGCATCGCATCCGTCAATGAGCTGGCGGCCCCGGTCAACCAGCCGATCGACTTCCGCATCACCTCGTCGACGGTGATGAATTCCTTCTACATTCCAGCCCTTGCCGGGCAGATCTACGCCATGCCCGCCATGGAGACGAAGCTGCACGCCGTCATTAACCGTCCAGGCACCTATGCCGGCTTCTCGGCCAATTACAGCGGCGCCGGATTCTCCGGCATGCGCTTCGCCTTCCACGGCGTCTCGGACCTGGCCTTCGCCGATTGGGTGGCGCAGGCCAAGAGCGCGCCGGCCACGCTCAACCGCGAAACCTATCTCGAGCTTGAACGCCCGAGCGAGAACGAGCCGGTCCGGCACTATGCCTCCGTTGATCCCGAGCTCTACGGCGCCGTCCTCAATCTGTGCGTCGAGCCTGGCAAGATGTGCATGAACGAGATGATGTCGATCGATGCCAAGGGCGGCCTCGGGCTCGCCGGCGTTCGGAACACCCTGCCGCTGCAATATGACAAGCTTGCCCGGCGCGGGGCGGTGTTCGGCAGCGATCCGTCCTATGTAGCCAGCATCTGCACCGCAGAAGAAGCGGCAGCCGCTTCGCGCGCGGCCCGCAATGACGATGACAGGGATTGGCCGCTCAGGGACCTGTCCCCGCTGCGCGGCGTCGGCTTGCTTGCGCCAGGCGCCGGCAGCCGCCGCGCCGACGCCGGGACGCCGTCGTTCGGCCTGCTGCGCTTCGAATTGTGAGGAATGGCGGATGCCTGAGACGCTGACCAAATTCATCTTCGGCCGCCTCACTTTGGAGTCGCTGCCGCTGCACGAGCCGATCGTCGTCGTCACCTTCATCGTGGTGGTGCTTGGCGGCTTCGCGGTTCTTGGCGCCATCACCTATTTCAAGCTCTGGGGCTATCTCTGGCGCGAGTGGTTCACCAGCGTCGACCACAAGAAGATCGGCATCATGTACATGGTGCTCGGTCTCGTCATGCTGCTTCGCGGCTTCTCCGACGCCATCATGATGCGCCTGCAGCAGGCGATCGCCTTCAACGGTTCGGACGGCTACCTCAACGCCCATCACTACGACCAGATCTTCACCGCGCATGGCGTGATCATGATCTTCTTCGTGGCGATGCCCTTCGTCACCGGGCTGATGAACTTCGTCGTGCCGCTGCAGATCGGCGCGCGCGATGTCTCCTTCCCGTTCCTCAACAATTTCAGCTTCTGGATGACGGTGGGCGGCGCCATCCTGGTCATGGCCTCGCTGTTCGTGGGCGAGTTCGCCCGCACCGGCTGGCTGGCCTATCCGCCGCTCTCGGGCATCAATTACAGTCCGGACGTCGGCGTCGATTATTACATATGGGCGCTGCAGGTCGCCGGCGTCGGCACGACCTTATCGGGCATCAACCTGATCTGCACCATCATCAAGATGCGCGCGCCCGGCATGACCATGATGCGCATGCCCATCTTCACCTGGACCTCGCTCTGCACCAACGTGCTGATCGTGGCGTCGTTCCCGGTGCTGACGGCGGTGCTCACGCTCTTGGCGCTCGACCGCTATGTCGGCACCAACTTCTTCACCAACGACTTCGGCGGCAACCCGATGATGTATGTGAATCTCATCTGGATATGGGGCCACCCGGAGGTCTATATCCTTATCCTGCCGCTGTTCGGCGTATTCTCCGAGGTCACCTCGACCTTCTCCGGCAAGCGCCTGTTCGGCTACACCTCGATGGTCTACGCCACGGTGGTCATCACGATCTTGTCCTATCTGGTCTGGCTGCACCACTTCTTCACCATGGGCTCCGGCGCCAGCGTCAATTCCTTCTTCGGCATCACCACGATGATCATCTCGATCCCGACCGGGGCAAAGATGTTCAACTGGCTGTTCACCATGTATCGAGGCCGCATCCGCTTCGAACTGCCTATGATGTGGACGGTGGCCTTCATGCTCACCTTCGTCGTCGGCGGCATGACAGGCGTGCTGCTTGCGGTCCCGCCGGCCGACTTCGTGCTTCACAACAGCTTGTTCCTGATCGCGCATTTCCACAACGTCATCATCGGCGGCGTGCTGTTCGGCCTGTTTGCCGGCATCGCCTACTGGTGGCCAAAGGCCTTCGGCTTCAGGCTCGATCCGTTCTGGGGCAAGGTCTCGTTCTGGTGCTGGGTGCTCGGCTTCTGGTTCGCCTTCATGCCGCTCTATATCCTCGGCCTGATGGGCGTGACGCGCCGCATGCGCGTCTTCGACGACCCCTCGCTGCAGATCTGGTTCGTCATCGCCGCCTTCGGCGCGGCGCTGATCGCCTGCGGCATCGCCGCCTTCCTGGTCCAGATCTTCGTCTCGATCCGAAAGCGGGCCGAACTGGCCGACGTCACCGGCGACCCCTGGGACGGCCGCACACTCGAATGGTCGACCTCCTCGCCACCGCCGGCCTATAATTTCGCTTTTACGCCGGTCATCCGCGACAACGACGCCTGGTTCGACATGAAGAGGGCCGGCTACCGGCGCCCGCTCACCGGCTTCAAGCCGATCCACATGCCGAAGAACACCGGTACCGGGGTCATCCTGGCTATCTTCAGCGTCGCCCTCGGCTTCGGCCTGATCTGGTACATGTGGTGGCTGGCGGCGCTGAGCTTCGTCTGCCTCATCGCCACCGCGATCGGCCATACCTTCAATTATCACCGCGACTTTAACATCCCGGCGGCCGAGGTCGCGCAAACGGAAGAGGCGAGGACGGCGCTCCTCGCCGCTGAGGGGGCTAAGGCTTGAGCATGGCATCGACGGCAATCACGGCTGGCGCCGAGCCGGTCTTCCACCTGGAAGAAGAGCATGCGCACGCCGAAGGCGGCAGCACCATGCTCGGCTTCTGGCTCTACCTGATGAGCGACTGCCTGATCTTCGCCATGCTGTTCGCGGCCTTTGGCGTGCTCGGCGGCAATTACGCGGCGGGTCCTGCTCCGAAGGACCTGTTCGATCTCGGCCTGGTGGCGGTCAACACCACCATGCTGCTGCTCTCCTCGATCACCTATGGCTTTGCCATGCTGACCATGGACAAGGGCCGTGTCGGCGCGACGCAAAGCTGGCTCGCGGTGACCATGCTGTTCGGCCTCGCATTCCTGTCCATCGAGCTCTACGAGTTCGCGCATATGATCCATGAGGGCGCGACGCCGCAGCGCAGCGCCTTCCTGTCGTCCTTCTTCACGCTGGTTGGCACGCACGGCCTGCATGTCACCTTCGGCATCGTCTGGATGGTGACGCTGATGGTGCAGGTCGCGAGACACGGCCTCATCGAGGCCAACCGCCGCCGGCTGATGTGCCTCTCGATGTTCTGGCACTTCCTCGACGTCGTCTGGATCGGCGTCTTCACCTTCGTCTATCTCATGGGGACTTTGCGATGAGCGCTCATGATCATGCCGGCCATGACCACGCGCATGGCGGCGCCGCGCACGGTTCGCTGAAGGGCTATCTGATCGGCTTCTTCCTGTCGGTGATCCTCACCGCCATTCCGTTCTGGCTGGTGATGGATGGCGTCATCGACAACAAGCAGGCCACGGCCGTCATCATTATGGCCTTCGCCGCGGTGCAGATCGTCGTCCACATGATCTTCTTCCTGCACATGAACCCGGCCTCCGAGGGCGGATGGTCGATGCTGGCGCTCATCTTCACGGTGATCCTCGTCGTCATCGTGCTGAGCGGCTCGCTCTGGGTGATGTACCATCTCAACGCCAACATGATGCCCGGGCTCCACGAGATGCGGGAGATGCCATGAGCCCTGTCTCGGGCGTGGGGAGGGCCAATCTCAAGGCAAAAGTCACGGTCGGCCGGGCAGATACAGGCACTCACGCCGCGCCGTCGAAAGGCTCCGCGTCGCGGTTCTTGCTTGCGCTGCTCGGACTTGTCGGCGTTCTGGTGTTTCTTGGGCTCGGCATCTGGCAGCTGGAAAGACGGGCCTGGAAACTCGACCTGATCGCCCGCGTCGACCAGCGTGTCCATGCTCCGGTCGTCGAAGCGCCAGCACCCGCGACATGGGCTGATATCAACGCGGCCGGCCATGAATATCGCCACGTACGCCTCACCGGCAGTTTCTCCGGCGGAGCCAACACGCTGGTGCAGGCGGTGACCGAGCTTGGCGGCGGCTATTGGGTGCTGACGCCGATGCGCGACGACCGCGGCTTCACGGTCTTCGTCAACCGCGGCTTCGTTCCGCAGGAACGCAAGGCCGAATTTCAACAAGAGAGCGGCGGCCCGAGGTCGCCTACGGCGATTGACGGGCTGTTGCGCATCAGCGAGCCCGGCGGCGGTTTCCTGCGCAGCAACGATCCGGCGGCCGATCGCTGGTATTCGCGCGACGTCGCGGCAATCGCCAAGACGCGCGGCCTGACCGATGTCGCGCCCTATTTCATCGATGCGGAGGCGTCCGGCGCGGACAGCTGGCCGCGCGGCGGCCTGACTGTCGTCACGTTCCGCAACGCCCATCTGGTCTATGCTTTGACCTGGTTCGCCCTGGCGGCGATGCTGGCGATCGCCATCGCCAGGCCGATTTTTGCCCGGCGTCGGAAGCGGGACGCGGCAAGATGAACATCTCGATCGCGCGGCTTCATCACGGCAAGCCATTCCCAGCGACTCCTCTTGCCGGCCACGGGAGCGCCGCCTCGAACGCCGACGTGACGAACAGGAAGAACCTGCTGCTCCTCATCCACTTGCGCTGGCTAGCGGTGGCGGGGCAGGTGCTGACCATCCTGGTGACGCAATACTGGTTCGCCATCCCGCTGCCGCTTACCGAGATGGCTGGCGTGGTGCTTTTCCTCGTCGCGTTGAACATCTTCAGCCTGCTCGCCCTGCGCGGCAATCGCCGCATTAGCAACGCGCAGCTTTTCGTCGCGCTGATTTTCGACATGGCGGCGCTGACCACGCAGCTTTATCTGAGCGGCGGCGCCTCGAACCCGTTCGTCTCGCTCTATCTGCTGCAGATCACCCTCGGCGCAGCGCTGCTGGCGCCATGGTCGACCTGGATCCTTGTGGTGGCCGCCTCGGCCTGCTTCGTCTTCCTCATCTTCGTCTTCCAGCCGATCGCGCTTTCGCATCACGGCGGCAGCGACCTGCATCTGCGCGGCATGTTCATCTGCTTCGTGCTGGCGGCCGGCCTGATCGTCATCTTCATGACGCGCATCAACCGCAACCTGCGCGAACGCGATGCCTATCTCGCGGACCTGCGCCAGCGTTCGGCCGAGGAAGACCACATCGTGCGCATGGGCCTGCTCGCCTCCGGCGCCGCGCATGAACTGGGCACCCCGCTCTCGACCATATCTGTCATCCTGTCCGACTGGCGCCAGACGCAAGGCGTCAAGCGCAACCGTGAGCTCTCCGAGGACGTGGCTGAGATGCAGGCGCAGATCGAGCGCTGCAAAAGCATCGTCACGGGCATCCTCATGTCCTCCGGCCAGGCGCGGGGCGAGGGCACGATTCGCACCACGATCCGCCACTTCCTCGACGACCTCGTCCAGGAGTGGCGCGTCAGCCGCCAGCCTTCGAGGCTGGACTTCAGCAACGGTTTCGAACCCGACGAACCGATCGTGTCCGACACGGCGCTGCGGCAAGTGATCTTCAATGTGCTCGACAATGCGCTGGAAGCGTCGCACGATTGGGTCGGCATCGCTGCCGAGCGGCAGGATGAGAAGCTGGTGTTCACCGTCGAGGATCGCGGACCGGGTTTCGACAAGGATATTTTGGCCGGGCTCGGCCAGCCCTATATGTCGAGCAAGGGGCGTGCGGGCGGCGGCCTGGGCCTCTTCCTGGTGTTCAATGTCGTGCGCAAGCTCGGCGGCGACGTTTCGGCGCGCAACATGGGCGAGGGCGCCTGCGTTACCCTTTCGCTGCCTCTGGCGGCGCTGACCGATGGAGGCGACCGTAGAGCCTGATCGATCCCTGTTCGTCGTCGAGGACGACGCGACTTTCGCGCGCACGCTCAAACGCTCGTTTGAGAAGCGCGACTATGACGTCGTGGTCTGCCACGACCGCGACGCCGTGATGGCCGCGCTGGAGAGGGCCGTTCCGGCCTACGCCGTCGTCGACCTCAAGCTCGGAGCGGGATCGGGCCTCGAATGCGTCAAGCTTCTCAGCGCCCGCGACCCGTCGATGCGCATCGTGGTGCTGACAGGTTTTGCCAGCATCGCCACGGCGGTCGAGGCAATCAAGCTCGGCGCCTGTCACTATCTGGCCAAGCCCGCCAACACCGACGACATCGAAGCCGCCTTCGGCCGCGACGAGGGCGATGTGTCGGTGCCGCTCACCAGCCGTCCCACCTCGATCAAGAACCTCGAATGGGAGCGCATCCACGAGACGCTGGTCGAGACCGGCTTCAACATCTCGGAAACCGCTCGCCGCCTCGGCCTGCACCGGCGCACGCTTGCTCGCAAGCTCGAGAAGCGCGTGGTGCAGTAAGACCAAGGTTATCCCTGGACGGCCACGGCCAGCACTGAGACGCAATCACCCGCCTTGACCAGGCCCGGGAAGTGACGCGCGGCGAGCAGCCCCGACATCCGGGCCCTGATCTCTTGCGGCGCCTGGCCGGTGCGGCCGACCGGATGGATGCGGGCGACCACTTGGCCATGCTCGACAGGCTCGCGGAGATCGATCGTGGTCTCGATCATCCCGTCCTCCTCGGCGAAGGCGAAGCAATCGCCCGACGGCATGTCGAGCCACTGCGTTCTGCCCTTCTCGACCGCACCATTGACGATGCCGGCGTGGCGCAGCACGTTGAGGATACCGCGCCGGGCAATCCGCACCGTCTCGGCACGAGACGTCCCGCCGCCGCCGAGCTCGGTGGTGACGAAGACCTTGCCCATCTCCTCGGCCGCAGTGTCATACATTCCGACGGCATCGATCTCGGTCATGCGCATCGAGAACGGCGCCGAGAACGCTTCGACCGCGGCGAAGGCCTTCCTTTCCTGCGCCTTGTCGGGCAGCGTATGCGCGGCGCAGAACGGGACGAAGTCCAGTGTTTTGCCACCCGAGTGGAAGTCGAAGACGAGGTCCGCGCGCGGCAGCAATTCACGTTGAAAGTAGTCGGCGATCTTTTCCGTCACCGTGCCGTCGGGGCGGCCGGGAAAAGAGCGGTTCATGTTGCCCTTGTCGATCGGCGAGGTGCGGGTGCCGGCCCGGAACGCCGGATAGTTCATCGCCGGGACGATGATGACCGTGCCGGAGACTTGTCTCTGGTCGAGCGTGCGGGCGAGCTCGTAAAGCGCCAATGGCCCCTCATACTCGTCGCCGTGATTGCCGCCGGTCAGCAGCGCCGTCGAGCCCTTGCCATTGCGGATGACGCAGACCGGGATCATCACCGATCCCCAGGCGGAATCGTCGCGGCTGTAGGGCAGGCGCAGGAAGCCGTGCTGGACGCCGTCGCGCTCGAAGTCGACGGTCGGCGCGACCGGCGATGGACGCAGAGCTGACATCGGCCTCAGTCCTTCACGAAGAGCTTGCGCGGCACATTGGCCAGGCATTCGACGCCGGTGTCGGTGATCAGGATCGACTCGGTGATCTCCAGCCCCATCGTCTCCAGCCACAGTCCCGTCATGAAATGGAAGGTCATGCCAGGCCTGAGCTCGGTGCGGTCGCCGGGGCGCAGGCTCATGGTGCGCTCGCCCCAGTCCGGCGGATAGGAGATACCGATTGGGTAGCCGGTGCGGTTGTCCTTGACGATGCCGTATTTCATCAGGACGGCGAAGAAGGCATTGGCGATGTCCTCGCAGGTGTTGCCTGGTTTTGCGGCGGCCAGGCCCGCTTCCATGCCTTCCAGCGTCGCCTTCTCGGCATCGAGGAACGCCTGCGTCGGCTTGCCAAGGAAGACGGTGCGCGACAGCGGGCAATGATAGCGGTTATAGCAGCCGGCGATCTCGAAGAACGTGCCTTCATTCGCCTTCATCGGCTTGTCGTCCCAAGTGAGATGCGGCGCCGAGGCGTCCGCCCCTGACGGCAGCAACGGCACGATCGCCGGATAGTCACCGCCGATGCCGGCGACGCCGCGCGTGCCGGCATCGTAGATCTCGGCGACGAGATCGCATTTGCGCATGCCGACTTCTATCCTGTCGACGATGCGCTGGTGCATCGCCTCGACGATGCGGGCGGCATTGCGCATATACTCGATCTCGGTCGGGCTCTTCACTGCGCGCTGCCAGTTCACCAGCGCGGTGGCGTCGGCGAAACGGGCATTGGGCAAATGCTTCTGAAGAGCTGCGAAGGCAGCCGCCGAGAACCAGTAATTGTCCATCTCGACGCCGATGGAGAGCTTGTCCCAGCCGCGCTCGGCCAGCACGCTGGCGAGATAATCCATCGGATGCCGCTCGGTCGACTGCACATAATGGTCGGCGTAGCCGATGATGTTGTCATGCGCGAGATAGGCTGTGCGCTTGGCGCCGTTGGCGTCCTGCCCGCGACCGTACCAGACCGGCTCGCCCGTAGGCGGCACGATGACCGCCTGATGCACGTAGAAGGACCAGCCGTCATAACCCGTCAGCCAGGCCATGTTGGAGGGATCGCTGACGATCAAAAGATCGACGCCCTTGGCCTCCATGGCTTTGCGCGTCTTAGCGAGGCGATCGGCAAATTCGCTCCGCGAGAATTTCAAGTTTGGCTGCATTGTTCTTGGTCCTCGTTTGTTGGGCCTTGCGGCCGGTACTAGCTCTCGAAAATCGTTCCGGCGTTCGCCGCCCGCGCGCGATCGCGCGCAAGCGTGGCGATCGCGGTGTCCTGCACGCCGGTGCCGGTGAGATCAGCGATGGTGATGTCGCTGGCCGAGCGCCGGCCGTGCTTGCTGCCGGCGATGATCTGGCCAAGCTCGGTGACCTCGGCGTCAGCAGCCATTACGCCTGCGTCGATGGCATGGTGAAGCTCGCCGAGGCGCCGCGTCTGCTTCGCGCTGTCGGCTACATAGAGATCTGCCATGCGCAGGATCGCTGGCGCGATCTCGTTCTTGTGCTCGGCATCCGAGCCCATCGCGGTGATGTGTTGTCCGGCGGAAACGAAACCGGGCTTGATCAGCGGTTCGGTCGATGGCGTCGTGGTCACGATGATGTCGGCGCCGGCTGCCGCGTTCGCGGCATCCGGCTCGGCGCGAACCATGATGCCCAGCCTGTCGCGCAGGCGGGCGGCGGTTGCCTCGGCCTTGGCGGCATCTCGCGCCCAGATCCGTGCTTCCTCGATAGGCCGTACCAGGCGCAGCGCTTCCAACTGCAAGCCGGCCTGGAGACCGGCGCCGAAGATCGCCGCGACCTTGGAGTCCTCGCGCGACAGATGCCTGGCCGCGACCGCGCCGGCGGCCGCCGTGCGGATATCGGTCAGATAGCCATTGTCGAGCAGCAGCGCCTCGACCACGCCGGTCTTGGCCGAAAGCAGCACCATCATGCCGCCGCCGCTCGGAAGGCCGAGCTTCGGATTGTCGAAGAAGCCGGAGCTGATCTTGACGGCGAAGCCGTCTATGCCCGGCACATAGGCGGACTTCACATCGACCTCGCCGCGATGCTCGGGAATGTCGAGCCTCAAGATTGGCGGCATCGCCACCGGCAGCGTGGCCAGGGCGCGAAAGGCGTTCTCGACGCAGACGACGGCTTCCAGGTCGAGCGTCACGATCTTGCGCAGTTCTGCTTCGGTGAGAATGGTCATCCGGCTCATGCGGCGCGCTCCTTCACGGAGGATTCGCCGCAGACGATGCGGCGGTGCAGGCTCATGTCGATGTTGCGCCCGGAGAGGATCAGCACAGTCGGGCCGCTCACTTTGACCTTGCTGGCAAGCAGCGCGCCGATGCCGACGGCACCCGCGCCCTCGACGATCTCGCGTTCCTTTTCATAGGCATGGCGAATGCCGGCGGCGATCTCGTCCTCGGCAAGCAGGATCACGTCGTCGAGCAGGTCGCGGCACATCGCGAAGGTCAGTCGGTTGTCGAGGCCGATGCCGCCGCCGAGCGAGTCCGCCAGCGTCGGCAGTTCCTCGACCTGCACGGGCCGGCCTGCGTCGATGCTGGCTTTCATCGCGGCGCCCCGCGCCATCGAGATGCCGATGACTTTCGTGCGCGGGCTCACGCCTTTGACGGCTGCCGCCACGCCGGCCGCGAGCCCACCGCCGGAGACCGGCACCAGCACGCATGCTGCGCCCGGAACCTGCTCCATGATTTCCAGCCCAAGCGTGCCTTGCCCGGCGATGACATCGGGATGATCGAAGGGCGGCAGCATGGCCAGCCCTTCCTCCGCAACCAGCCTGTCGACCTGCTGCTGGGCGTCGTCCTGGCTGTTGCCCACAATGCGCACTTCGGCGCCCAGGCGGCGGATGGCATCGAGCTTGTTCTCCGGCACCAGCTTCGACATGCAGATCACCGCGCGCATACCTTCGAGCTTCGCCGCATGCGCCAGCGCGCGGCCGTGATTGCCGGTCGAGGCGGCGACGACGCCGCGCGATTTTTCTTCCGGGCTCAACGCCGCAATCGCGTTGGAAGCGCCGCGCAGCTTGAAGGCGCCGGTGGTCTGGTGGTGCTCCAGCTTGAGATGAACAGGATGCCCCACGCGCTCCGACAAGCTTTGCGACACCACACAGGGTGTCCGCTCGACCTTGCCGGCAATGCGTTCGCGCGCGGCGCGAATATGCTGAAGCGTAACAAGCATTTCGATCACGGCATTACGATCACTGCGCCAGCGGCTTGGTCCACAAGCGGCCGAACTCCGGTCGCGGCGTCTCGTCGCCGCAGAGCCGCAGGCAGTTCCAGGCGCTGGCCTGGTTGCTGGTGACGACCGGACGCCCGATCGCCTCTTCCATGCCGGGGACGGCAAGCGCGGCGCGCAACGCGGTGCAGGAGACGAACAGCGCATCGGCCTGCGGATGCGTGACTTTGCGCGCCATGTCGATGAGGGAAGCCGGCCTGATTCGGGCCATCTCGCGGTCATCCTCGAAGCCGAGGCAGGTGAAGCTCTGGATGTCGAAGCCGTGCGCGGCGAAATAGGCAGCCATCGGCCGGCTTGTCTCGACGGTGTAGGGGGTGAGAATGCTGATGCGCTTCACCCCAAAGGCGTTCAGGCCGCGCATTCCGGCCATCGGCGGCGTGACCACGGGCACGCCGGGCTTGGCCGCCTGGATCGCAGCTTCAATCTCGGCATCGCCGATCACCACCGAAGCTGAGGTGCAGGAGTAGCAGACGGCATCGAGCGGCTCGTCCGGCAGGATCAGCGCCGCGCCCGCCGATAACGATGGCTGCATCTTGCGCAGATTTTCCGGCGTCGTCGGATTGGCGTAAGGGATGCGCGCCACATAGACGCCGATCCGCTCGCTCGCCACCATCCGGCGGAAGTCCACCTCGCTGGTGTGGTCGGTGGCCAAGGCGATCAGCCCGACGCGCTTTTCCAGCGGACGCGCGTCAAGCGCGGGGCGCGCCGTTTCGAGGCGGATCTCGGGCAATGCTTTCATGACTTTCATCTTTCGATCCTGCCGTAGCGATGCTCCAGCCAGCGCAGCAGCACGACGGAGCAGAGGCTGATGACGAGGAAGAAGGCGCCGACCAGCGTCATCGGCTCGATGTAGCGGTAATAGGTGTTGGCGACGCTCTTCGCCTGGTTCATCAGCTCAAGCACCGTGATCGCCGAAAGCAGCGGCGTTTCCTTGAACATGGCGATGAAATAATTGGCCAGGGCAGGGATCATCGGCGGGATCGCCTGCGGCAGGATGATGTGCGTCCAGGTGTGGCGACCATTCAGATTGCAGGCCTTGGCGGCTTCCCACTGGCCGCGCGGCACATTGTCGATGCCGGCGCGGTAGACCTCGGCCGTGTAGGTGCCGTAGTGCAGCCCGAGCCCGATGACGCCGGCCACCAGCGGCGGCAAAAGGATGCCGATATCGGGCAGCACGTAGAAGATGAAATAGAGCTGCACCAGAAGCGGCGTGCCGCGGATGAACTCGGCGAACCAGCCGACGCTGCGCGCGACGATCCGGTTCTCCGAGCGCCGCGCAAGCGCAATCCCAAGCCCGACGATCGCGGCCAGGATCGAGCCCAGAATGGTCGCCAAAATGGTGATCTTCACGCCCTGGATCAGGGTCGGCATGATCTCCCAGACGAAGTTCCAATCCCAATCCATTATTTGGCCCAGTCCATCAGACGCGCACTCCATCAAGGCCGCGGGCCATGCGGCGTTCAAGCGTGCGCACGCCCCAGGAGATGATCAGCGCCAGCGCGAAATAGATGATCAGCACCGATAGGAACGGCATCAGCGTGCTGCCGGTCTGCGAACGCACCACCTGCGCCTGGAAGGTCAGGTCGGCGAGCGAGATCAGCGAGACGACCGAGGTCGCCTTGAGCAGTTCGATGGCGTTGTTGCCGAAGGTCGGCAGCATGACCAGCAGCGCCTGCGGCAGGATCACATGGCGCATGCCTTGCCAGCGGCCGAGGTTGAGCGCCGTGCAGGCCTCATATTGCTCGCGGCCGACCGACAGGATGGCGCCGCGCACCACTTCCGCCGCATAGGCGCCGACATTCAGGCCCAGCGCCAGCACACCGGCCTGCAGCGGCGTCAGCGACAGGCCGGCGAAAGGCAGCACGAAATAGGCCCAGAACAGCTGCACGAAGATCGAGGTGCCGCGGAAGAATTCGATATAAGTCGTGGCGATCGCGCGCAGGATGAAGAAGCGCGACACGCGCCCCATGCCGGCCAGGAAGGCCATGATCAGCGCCAGCACCGACCCCATCAGCGTCAGCTCGATGGTGACAAGCGCTCCCTGCAATATCAGGCCGAGATAGCCGGACCACTGGGTCATGAAACTAGAAGTTTCCCAACATTGATGGCTTGGCGATCTGCCCCGCTCAGAGAGGCAGAGATGCCGGTTCACCCTCCCGGGCGGCAGCGCAACTGCTGCGTAGGATGGGTAGGCAGATGCGGGGCAGAGCCAGCCTGTCAGAACTCGGCGTCGCCCCTCATCCGTCACTTCGTGACACCTTCTCCCCCGCAAGCGGGAAGAAGGCAAAAGAGCGCCTTACTTCGCCGCGCAGAGCTTCTCGCGTGTCGTCGACATCGCCGCCTTGGCGGAGAAGCCGTAGGGCTCGATGATCTTGGCGAACTCGCCGGACTTCTTCAGCTTGGCGAGTTCGACGTCATAGGCGTCGCGCAGCGCCTCGTCGCCCTTCTTGAAGGCGGCGCCGTCGCAATAGACCGGAGCGCCCTGCACCGGCGCGATCACTTCGAGGTTCGGATCATTGGCCTTCTTCATCAGGTCGTTGATCGAAAGGACCGGCAGCGAATAGGCGTCGATGCGGCCGTCCTGCACCATCTTCAGGCCGCTCTGGCCGTCCGGCACGACGATGACGCGCTCGCGCGGCACGCCGGCATTGAGCGCCAGCTTCTCCTCGGTGCCGCCGCCGGGCGCGCCGACGGTGGCGGAGCTGTCCTTGGCGATATCCTCATAGCTCTTGAAGCCTTTCGGATTGCCCTTCTTCACCAGCATCGCCTCGGCATCGCACAGCACCGGTTCGGAATAGGCGACCGCCGCGCAACGCTCCGGCTTCATGAACAGGCCGGCAGTGACGACGTCGAAGCGTCCAGCCTGCAGGCCGGGGATCATGGCGCCATATTCGGAGATGGAGGCGACGATGTCGTTGACGCCGAGACGCTTGAAAATCTCACGCGCCACGTCCGGCGCCGCGCCCGAGACCTTGCCGTCGGCGGCCACCGCCGTATAGGGCGGCTCGTTGGCGATGGCGACGCGGGCAAAGCCCTGCTGCTTGAGCTGCTCCAGCTTTGCATCGTCGGCCGAACGCGCGCCGGAGGCGAGCAGCATCGTGCTCACTGCGAGGCCGGCGACGCCAGCCAGAATGCCAAGTTTCTTCATCGTTCCCAACTCCTTGTTTCTCTTCTTGGTTTGCTCGATTGACGGCTCTCGCCGCCGCCTTCGGAACGACTCACGTCGCCCGTTTGCATTACGGTCAGACGCGATGTCCGGCCGCGATGATCTTCTTCAGGAAGCTCTGCGTTCTTTCCTGTTTGGGATGGCGGAAAATCTCATCCGGCTTGCCTTCCTCGACGATCCTGCCGCGGTCGAAGAACAGCACGCGGTCGGCGAAGTCGTGGGCGAAGCCCATCTCATGGGTGACCAGAAGCATCGTCATGTCGGTCTCGGCCGCGAGCTTGCGCATGACGTTGAGCACTTCCTCGACGAGCTCAGGATCGAGCGCCGAAGTGACCTCGTCGAACAGCATGATCTTGGGTGACAGCGCCAGGGCGCGCGCGATCGCCACGCGCTGCTTCTGGCCGCCGGAAAGCTGCGCCGGCATCGCTTTCGCCTTGTCGGCGAGACCGACCATGTCGAGCAGTTCCATCGCCCGCTTCTCGGCGGCGGCGCGCGCGACGCCCTTGGTCAGCATGGGCGCCAGGGTCACATTGTCCATGACGCATTTGTGCGGGAAGAGATTGAAGAGCTGGAAGACCATGCCGATCTTCTGGCGCATCCTGGCCAGGTGCCGCTCGTCGGCTGGCAGCAGCTGGCCGTTGCGCTCCATGTGATAGAGCTGCTCGCCATCGACCTGGATATGGCCCCCGTCGATCTTCTCCAGCGTCATCAGGATGCGCAGGATAGTCGTCTTGCCGGAGCCGGACGGGCCGATCAGCGCCAGCTTCTCGCCCGGCATCACTTGCATCGACAAACCGTCCAGCACCTTGAAGGTGCCGAAGCTCTTCGAAATCGCATCGACCTTGATGATGGGCGCGGGCAATCCATTTCCCCGTTCTGGAGAAGCCTATGCCCTTAACGATGCGAAACGCGTCAAATCATGTCAATTGGGAAAATAATATCATGACAATATTTCGGGCGTGGCACAATTTCAGGGCAATCTGAACTCCATTTGTGCATCAGATGGCGAGCAGGAGATGCTCCGGATCGCCGAGCAGCAGCTTGGCGACAACGCTCAAGCCTGCCCGCAGTTCCCCCTCGGTGGTCGATCCGAGCGAGATGCGCACGGCCGGATGCCAAGTCGTGTCGGCGATGCGAAACGAGGTGCCCGGCGCGATCGCCACCCCGCGCAGGCGCGCCTGAGAGACAAAGCTCTCCTCGGCGCGGTCGCCCGGCAGCTCCAGCCACAGATGCAGCCCGTCGCGATGGACGCGATAGTCGACGCCTGCCAGGACTTCCGCGGCGATCTCCTGGCGTCGCCTCAGCGCCGCGCGCTGCCAATTCACGAGCTCCAAGGCTGTGCCGTCTTTCACCCAGCGCGTGGCGATCTCCGCCACCATCGGCGTCGCCATCCAGTTCGAGACGAGGTGGCGGTTGGCGACGGCGGCCACATAGCGGTCCGGCACTGCCAGATAGCCGATGCGCAGGCCGGGCACAGTGATCTTGGTGAAGGAGGTGACGTAGAGCGTCCGCTCCGGCGCAAAGGCGGCGACCGCTGGCGGCCGGCCTTCGACCAGCGGCCCGAGCACGTCGTTCTCGATGATGGCGATGTCGTGCTTGCGGGCAACCGCGGCGATCTGCTCGCGCCGGGTGGCGTCCATCAAGGTCGCCGTCGGGTTGATCACGGAAGGCTGGACGAAGACGGCGCGGATATCCGAAAGACGGCAGGCCTCGTCGAGCGCCTCGGGGATCAGCCCGTTGGCGTCGATCGGCAGCCCTTCGAGGTTGAAGCCAAGATAGCGCGCAAGTGGCACCAGCGTGTGGTGGCCGATCGCCTCGGTGGCGACGGTCGAGCCGGGCGGCGCCACGCTCATCAGCGCGACCGTCATGCCGGCGGTGGCGCCATTGGTGAGGCTGATGTTCTGCGGCGATGCTTCGAGCCCGCACAGCTTCAGCCACTCGACCGCCACCGCGCGGTGACGCGGGAAAACCATGTTCGGCCGAAACGACAGCGCCGAGCTGGACGGCAGGTTCTCAGAGAGCCAGCCCAGGGCCTGCTTCAATTTCTCCAGATGCATCGGCTCGCAGACCGGCTTCAGGATGGAAAGGTCGATGACCTCGCCCAGCCGCTCCGGGATGTAGGGCGGCTCCGGTTCTCGGCGCTGCGTCTGGACGAAGCTGCCGCGGCCGACCTCGCCGGAAATCAGGCCGCGGCGGATCAATTCCTCATAAGCGCGGCTGACCGTCTGCACCGAAAGTTTCAGATCGTCCGCCAGCCGGCGGTGCGTCGGTAGCCGCGTGCCGTTGGCCAGCCGCCCGTCATGGATCGCTCGGGCGAACTGGTCGGCCAGCGAGAGATAGGCCGGGCGGCGGATGAGAGCAGGATCTGGCTGCCATAATGTCATGACTTATTAGAGATCGAAATCAGTGCAATTGACAATCGAAATAATGCATCGTCATGGTGTCCTGAACGAAAGGCGGATACCGCATGGCGGCAGCGAAGCTCGACCCGATCGATCTCAGGATTCTCGACGCCATCCAGCGCGACGGGCGCATCACCAAGCTGGCGCTGGCCGAGAAGGTCGGCCTGTCGCCAACGCCGTGCTGGATGCGGCTGCGCAAGCTGGAGAAAGCCGGCATCGTCTCCGGCTATCACGCCGCGATCGCCATGCGCGTCATCGCGCCGGTGGCGACGGTGCTGATGGAGGTGACCCTCGCCAACCACCGCCAGGCCGACTTCGACCGGTTCGAGCGGGTGGTGCGCGATGTTCCGGAGATCGTCGCCTGCTGGTCGGTGGGCGGAGGCGTCGATTACGTGCTGAAGGTGATGGCGCGCGACATCGATGCCTATCAGCGGCTGGTCGACGGGCTGCTCGAACGCGAGATCGGCATCGATCGCTACTTCACCTACATCGTCACCAAGACGGTCAAGGACGAGACCGTTCTGCCGGTGGCCGACCTGCTGCCGGAGCAAGGGTGAGGCGGGCTCGCGATCAGCGTGGAGATTAGCCCAAACGTCCGCACTTCGTCATCCGCGACGGAGCTGCGCTCCTGCTTCGCCTAGGATGACGAAGCTGAGGAGCCTCGGCCAATTCTCACCGTTTGGTGGCACCCGCTAGCCGGCAAGCTAGAGAGATCGACCTGCTCTCCCGTACAAACAGAGACAATCTCTCTACATCGGACCGTCGAAACAGCCTCTTTGTCTCGATCGCGCGACTAGTCTCTCCCTATCGCCTCGGCACCGGGAGAACCCAACTGATGTCCGCGCATTTTGCCCGCACCAACCACCATGAAGCGCTCGACCGCCTCGCCGATCGTCGCCTGCTGCGCGCGCTCGCCTATGTCGACGGCCACTGGACGGCAAGCGAGGCGGCGGCAAGTTTTGAAGTCACCGATCCGGCAACCGGCGCTACCGTCGCATTTGTTGCTGCGCTCGATGCCGCCCAGACGACGAAGGCGATCAACGCAGCATCCCGTGCGTTTCCTGTGTGGCGGGCACTGCTGCCGCAGGAGCGCTCGAAAATTTTGCGAAAATGGTACGATCTGATCGTCGCCGCCAAGGACGATCTGGCGCTGCTGATGACGCTCGAGCAGGGCAAGCCGCTGAAGGAATCGCTTGGCGAGATCGACTACGCCGCCTCCTTCGTCGAATGGTATGCCGAGGAGGCGAAACGCCTCAACGCCGAAAGCGTCACCAGCCACCTGCCCAATGCCGAGATGAGTGTGCGTCGCGAGCCGCTCGGCGTGGTCGGCGTCGTCACGCCCTGGAATTTCCCGTCGGCCATGCTCACCCGCAAGGCCGCGGCCGCGCTTGCCGCTGGCTGCACGGTGGTGGCGCATCCGTCCTCCGAAACACCGCTCTCGGCGCTGGCTCTGGCCGAGCTCGGCGAGCGCGCCGGGCTGCCGGCCGGCGTCTTCAACGTCGTCACCGGCGACGCGCGCACCATTGTCGGCGCGATGTGCGCCGATGCCCGGGTCCGCGCCATGAGCTTCACCGGATCGACCGAAGTCGGCCGGCTGATCGCCGCGCAGAGTGCCGCGACGATGAAGCGCCTGGTCATGGAGCTTGGCGGCCATGCGCCGCTGATCATTTTCGACGACGCCGATATCGACAAGGCCGTCACGATCGCGCTGGACGCCAAATTCGCCACCTCCGGCCAGGATTGCCTCGCCGCCAACCGCATCTATGTGCAGCGGCCGATCTATGACCGCTTTTGCGCCGCTTTCGCGCGCCGCATCGAGAAGCTTCGCGTCGGCAACGGGCTATCCGCGGACGCCGAGATCGGGCCGTTGATGCATGAGCGCGCGGTCAAGAAAGTGGAGGAGCAGGTGGCCGATGCCGTTGCTCATGGCGCCCGTTGCCTGACCGGCGGCAAGCGTCACGCTGCCGGCCCACTGTTTTACCAGCCGACGCTGCTTGTCGATGTGCCGGACAAAGCGCTGATCATGCATGAGGAAACGTTCGGCCCGGTCGCCGCCGTAACATCGTTCGACGACGAGGCTGAAGTCGTCGCCCGCGCCAACGCCACCGAATATGGCCTCGTCGCCTATGTCGTCACCGAGCACGGCGCGCGGCAGGCGCGCATGGGGCGTGCGCTGGACTACGGCATGGTCGCGATCAACCGCGTCAAGATCACCGGCGCGCCGATCCCCTTCGGCGGCGTCAAGCAGTCCGGCATTGGCCGCGAGGGCTCACGACACGGGCTCGAAGCCTTCACCGATCTGAAATACCTTTGTCTCGACGTGGCCTAGCGCACGCCGGAAGAATTCCCTGCAAGGAGAAAAAAATGCTCGAACAATCCAACGAACTTTCGGCCTGGGATCGCGACCACTTCTTCCATCCCTCGACGCATATGGGCACGCACGCACGCGGCGAGTCACCGGCGCGCATCATGGCCGGCGGCGAGGGCGTCACGGTCTGGGACAACACCGGCAAGAAGAGCATCGATGCCTTTGCCGGCCTCTATTGCGTCAATGTCGGTTATGGCCGCCAGAAGATTGCCGACGCAATCGCCGAGCAGGCGAAGAACCTGGCCTATTATCACGCCTATGTCGGCCACGCCACGGAGGCCTCGATCACGCTTGCCAAGATGATCATCGACCGCGCGCCGAAGGGCATGAGCCGTGTCTATTTCGGCCTCTCCGGCTCAGACGCCAACGAGACCAACATCAAGCTGATCTGGTACTACAACAACGTCCTCGGCCGTCCTGAAAAGAAGAAGATCATCTCGCGCTGGCGCGGCTACCACGGTTCCGGCGTGATGACCGGGTCGCTGACTGGGCTCGAGCTGTTCCACAACGCCTTCGACCTGCCGCGCGCCCCGATTCTGCACACCGAGGCGCCCTATTATTTCCGCCGCGCCGACCGCTCGATGACCGAGGAGCAGTTCTCGCAACATTGCGCCGACAAGCTCGAGGAAATGATCCTCGCCGAAGGCCCTGACACGGTCGCCGCGTTCATCGGTGAGCCGATCCTCGGCACCGGCGGCATCGTGCCGCCGCCGGCCGGCTACTGGCAGAAAATCCAGGCCGTGCTGAACAAATACGACGTGCTGCTCGTCGCCGACGAGGTGGTGACCGGCTTCGGTCGTCTCGGCACCATGTTCGGCTCCGACCATTACGGCATCAAGCCGGACCTGATCACCATCGCCAAGGGCCTGACCTCGGCCTATGCGCCGCTCTCCGGCGTCATCGTTTCCGACAAGTTCTGGCAGGTGCTGGTCAAGGGCTCCGACAAGCTTGGCTCGCTCGGCCATGGCTGGACCTATTCGGCGCACCCGATCTGCGTTGCCGCGGGCGTCGCCAATCTAGAACTGATCGACGAGATGGACCTGGTGCGGAATGCCGGCGAGACCGGCGCTTACTTCCGCGCAGAGCTCGCCAAGGCAGTCGGCGGCCACAAAAATGTCGGGGAGGTACGTGGCGACGGCATGCTGGCTGCGATCGAGTTCGTCAAGGACCGCGACGACCGCGTTTTCTTCGATCCGACGCTTAAAGTGGGGCCGCAGATCGCCGCGGCGCTGGCCGCCAGCGGCGTCATCGGCCGCGCCATGCCGCAGGGCGACATCCTCGGCTTCGCGCCGCCGCTCTGCCTGACGCGCGAGGAGGCCGACATTGTCGTCGAAAAGACCGCCGACGCTGTGAACAGCGTCCTCGCCAGCATCTGAGAAGCGATATCCGAGAAGCGACATGAATGCCATGACCAGAACCGTTCCCGCCACCATGGCCGCCGTGCAGCTTACCGGCCATGGCGGCCTGGAGAAGCTCGTCTACCGCACCGATGTGAAAGTGCCGGCACCTGCCGCCGGCGAGGTGCTGGTCAAGGTCAGCGCCTGCGGCATGAACAACACCGATGTCTGGGTGCGCCAGGGCGCCTATGGCACGGAGGAGGATGCGGCCGCGGTATCGACCTGGCGCCGGCAAGGCAACACGCTCACCTTCCCGCGCATCCAGGGCACTGACACCGTGGGCACCATCGTCGCCGTCGGCGACGGCGTGTCCTCCAATCGCATCGGTGAGCGCGTCATGGTCGACTTCTCGATCTACAACCGCGACGACGATTCGCTGGCCGACATCGACTATATGGGCCATGGCCGCGACGGCGGTTACGCCGAATACCAGGCGCTGCCGGCCGAGAACGCGCATGTCGTCGACACGGACTTGAGCGATGTCGAGCTCGCCACTTTCTGCTGCGCCTATCTCACCGGCGAGCAGATGCTGGAGCGTGCCGCGCTGAAGTCCGGCGAACGGGTGCTGGTCACCGGCGCCTCGGGCGGCGTCGGCTCCGGCATCGTGCAGCTGGCCAGGGCGCGCGGCGCCGTTCCCTATGCCGTCGTCGGCAAGGGCAAGGAGCAGGCCGTGCTCGACATCGGCGCCGAAAAGGTGATCACGCGCGGCGTGGCCGACCTGCCCGCCGCCGTCAACGAAGCGACCGGCGGCCAGCCCATCGACGTGGTGGCCGACCTCGTGGGCGGCGCCATCTTCAACGACCTCTTGCGGATCCTGCGGCCCGAGGGCCGCTACACCACGGCCGGCGCCATTGCCGGTCCGGTCGTGCAGCTCGATCTGCGCACCATGTATCTGAAGCAGCTTCAGCTCCACGGCTCCAGCCAGGGCACGCGCGCCGACTTCCGCCGCATCGTCCGCTACATCGAGGAAAAGAAGATCAAGCCGCTGGTCGGCGGCGTCTACAAGCTCTCGGACTTCCACCGCGCCCAGACGAACTTCATGGCCAAGGACTTCGTCGGCAAGCTGGTCGTGGTGCCGGACGCGATGTGGAGCGGCGCCTGACCCGGAGGCAGTGCCGATGGAAGCTGTCGTCAACCGCGATTGGTTCGGCTCCTCTGCAGCCAGCCGTTCAGTCCGTTCGGCCATGCGATGACGAAGACCGCCAGCAGCAGCCCAAGGCCGATATTGCGGTAGTCGGACAACTCCCGCATCCCTTCGTCGGCCAGCATCAGCACGGCGGCGCCGAGCAGGGGTCCCCATATCGAGCCGAGGCCGCCGATGACGATCATCGCGATCAGGAACAGCAGCGTCGAGAAGGAAAACACCGTCGGGCCGACGACGCGGAAATGGATGGCGTAGAAGCCGCCTGCGATGCCGGTGAAGAAGGCGGATACGGCGAAGATCCAGAGCTGGTATTTGAAACGGCTGATGCCGCGCGACATGGCGTAGCCTGGATTGTCTCGAAGCGCCCGGAAGGCGAGGCCGAGCGGCCCCCGGATGACGACGATCGAGATCGTCACCGCGACCGCCAGCAGCGTCAGCCCGACATAATAGTGGGCGACGTACCATTTCGATGGGAACAGCGCGCGCAGGCCGATGTCGCCGAACTGGCCGATGCCGCGCACGCCGCCGAACAGCGGCATGCAGCCGCCGGTGGTGGTGAAGCAATCGGTGTCGTTGACGATGAGCACATACATGACCTGCGCGATCGCCAGCGTCAGCAGAGCCACGTAAGGGCCGCGCAGGCGCAGGCAGGCGAGGCCGATCAGCATGCCGACCGCGACGGTGATCAGGCCGGCCATCGGGATGGCGGCAAGCATGGGCACCTTCCAGTAGAAGCCCAGCATCGCGGTGGCGTAGGCGCCGGTGGCGAACAGCGCCATCTGCGCCAGGGAGAAGATGCCGCCTATGCCGAGTACGAGGTTCCACTGCACCACCACGATCGCCCAGATGAAGAACAGCGTCGACTGCGTGATGACATAGCGCCCTGGCATGGCGAACGGCAGCGCGATGGCGAGAACTAGGCAGGCAAGGCCGATAAGGATGTCGCGGCGGATCGATGTCATAGGCGCACCACCTGCTGTTTGCCGAACAGGCCGTAGGGCCGCCAGATAAGCACGAGGATGACGAGAAGCAGCAAGGTGGCGAAGCTCCAGCGCACGCCGAGCACATATTGCGTGGCGGCCTCGAGCAGCCCAAGCGCGATCGCCGCGACCACCGCGCCGTAGACATTGCCAAGGCCCGCAACCACGCAGACGATGAAGGCCTTCAGCATGGGGTCGCCGCCCATCACCGGCGTCAGCGTGGCGATCGAGCTGATCATGATGCCGGAAACCGCGGCGAGCGCCCCGGAGAGCGCCAGCACCTGCGCGTAGACGCGGCCGACCCTGACGCCCATGAGCTGCGCCGCCTCGCGGTTCATCGAAGTGGCTCGGATGGCGCGGCCGGCGCTGGTGCGCTGCAGGAGGATGGCGACCCCAACCATCAGCACGATAGCGACGCCGAGGATGAAGACGTTCTGCAGCGGGATGTGCACATTGCCGATGACGACCTGGCCGTCGACCGCGAGCGGCTGCGGGATCGGATAAGGTCCAAAACCCTTGAGCATCAGGTTCTCTATGACGCTGCCGATGCCGATCGTGGCGATGAAGATGTTGGTCTCGAAATTCTCGGCCCTGAGCAGCGGCAGCGCCGCGCTGAAATAGATCATAAGGCCGACCAGCGCGCAAAAGAACGCGGCGGCGATCAGCGCCAGTGCTGGATGCAGGCCGGCATGGACGATGGCCGCGTAGCAGATATAGCCGCCGAGCGTCAGGATGGCGCCATGCGCCATGTTGAGCATGTTGAGCGAGCCGTAGACCAGCGAGAGGCCGATGGTGGCAACCGCGTACATGGCGCCGAGCGTCAGGCCGGAAGCGACGATCTGGATCAGGACGTCCATCGCTCACACTCCGAGATAGGTTTCGACGATTTCCGGGCGCGCCATCAGTTCGGCGCCCAGGCCCGACCAGGCGATGCGGCCATTGTCGAGCAGGTGGATCATGTCGGCATGTTCGGCGATCCGCTCCGCATTTTCCTCGACCAGAAGGATGGTCCGGCCCTCCCGCCTGAGATTGAAGATGACCTCGTAGATTTGCTCGATGACGATTGGCGCCAGTCCGAGCGAGGGCTCGTCCAGCATCAGCACCTCGCCGCCGGCCATTAGGCCGCGGCCGATGCCGCACATGCGGCGCTCGCCGCCGGAAAGCGTGCCGGCGGTCTGGTTGCGGCGCTCCTTCAGCTTGGGCAGCAGCGTGAAGACGAAATCGAGCCGTTCGGCCAGTCCGCCGCTGTTTGCATATGCGCCCATCAAAAGGTTCTCGTGCACGGTCATCGCCGGAAAGAGCAGGTCGCCCTGCGGAACCTGGATGACGCCGCGTTCGACGATCTGGTCGGGGCGCAGGCGGTCGATGCGGAGGCCATCCAGGTGGATCTCGCCGGACGTCACCGGCACCAGCCCGGAAATCGCCTTGAGCAGGGTGCTCTTGCCATGGCCGTTGGGGCCGACAATGGCGGTGAGCTGGCCCTTCCTTGCCGAAAGTTTGATGGCGTCGAGCACGATGCGGCCGGCATAGCCGGCGCTCGCGTCTACGATCTCGAGAGTTGCCTCAGCCATGCGTGTTTTCCATGAAGGAGCGCAGCCGCTCGGAGGCACCCTGGCCGAGATAGACGTCGACAACGGTGCGGTCGTCGAGGAGCTTCGTCGGCAGGCCTTCGAATATCTTTTCGCCGTGATGCATGATCATGATGCGGTCGGAGAGGCGCACCAGGAAGCGCATCACATGCTCGATGAGGATGATGGTGACGCCTGCCGCCTTGATGGCGCGCACGGCATCCATCACACGATCGACCTCGCGCGCCGTAAGGCCGCCGACGGGCTCGTCCATCAGAAGCAGTTTCGGCTTCGTCGCCATGGCGCTGGCCATCATCAAGAGCTTGCGGTCAAGCACCGGCAGCTTGCCGGTGACTTTGTCGGCGCGGTCGGCGATGCCGAGCATCTCAAGCGCGGCATCGGCGGCCTCATGCGCCGCGCGGCCGGCGCGCAGCGTCGGCACGGCCCGGTTGTTGCGGCCAAAATAGGCGCCGACCAGCACGTTCTCGCGCGCGGTCATGCTGTCGAAGCCGGCGTTGAGCTGGAACGTGCGGGCAACGCCGGCATGACAGATCTGCTCGGGCGCATGCCCGGTGATGTCCTGGCCGTCGAGCACGATAGCGCCTTTGGTGGCCGGATTCAGCCCCGAGATCACCTCGAACAGCGTCGTCTTGCCGGCACCGTTCGGTCCGCCGATGCCGAGGATTTCTCCAGCCCCGACATCGAAGGACAGATCGCGGACCGCCGCGAGCGCGCCGAATGACTTGCCGACATGCCTGCACGACAGCAATGGCGTCGCGGCGGCGTCTTGCGTCATCCGGCTAGGCCTTGATCCATGGCGGCATCATGAACTTGGTCGTGCCGTATGGCGCCGGCGCGATCAGGCCGGGACCCTTGGTGTAGTCCTGGATCTGCAGGAACTGATGCGGCATGCCGAGCGATGAATCGTTGACCTGCGTGGGATAGGTGTAGGCTGCGTTCTCGAGCGGCATGAAGCGGGTCGTGCCGGTCACGCCGCGCCATATCATCGAGCTCATCCGGGCTGCAACCTTGCGGTTCTGGTCGTTGTTGCCGGGTTCGCCCGTGCCGCCGGCAAGTGCGGCGGCTGTCGCCCAGACATAGGCGCCGTCATAGGGCTGCGCACCGGAATTATGGCCGGCGTTCGGGCCGAACTTTTCCTTGTAGCGCTTCTCGAAGGCCGTGCCGATCTCGTCCTGCAGCGCGCCTACGACGGTCGCGTAGATGATGCCGTTGGCGGCCTGCTTGGCGATGTCGCGGAAGGCTGGGATCGACGGGCCGTATTGCATATAGACCAGGCTCGGCGTCGGGTTCGAGGCGAACTGCAGCGCGAACTGCCCGAGATCGGCCGGCAGGAAGTGCGTGATGCAGATCACCGCCGGCGGATCCTGGCGGATCTTGGCCAGCGTCGGTCCCCATTCGGAAGCAGGCACGCTGACGGTCTCGAACAGGCTGATGTCCCAGCCGTAGCTCTTGGCCTGTTCCTTGACGGCGTTGGCGATGTTGGAGGCATAGACGCCGGCCGACAGGATCACCGCCATCTTGTTGTTCTTGCGCTTCCACTCGCCGTTCTCCTCCAGTCCCTGCAGGAATTTCAGGAAGCCGGGGCCATACCAGTATTCGGCCGGATCGCCCTGGAACGAACCCCAGTAGCGGTCCGGGTTGGACTTCACCAGATTGTTGTGGCCGATCGTGGTGTCGTAGTGGACGTAGATGATGCCGTTGTCGGCGGCGACCTCCTGGATCGCGGCGCCGGAGCCGATGTTGTAACCGTTGAGGATGGCGTGCACGCCGTGCCGGTCGACGAGTCGCTGCGCCGCCTGAACGTTGGTGGCGTCTCCCATCTGCGCGGTGTCCTCGAAGGACGGCTCGAGCGGCCGGCCGAGGATGCCGCCCAGCGCGTTGATCTCCTCGCAGGCAAGCGTCAGGCCGTTCTTGAACTCGATGCCGTCGGGCGCGGCGAAATCGGTGGTCGGCCCGCACTGGCCGACCGGGATCGGGTCGCCTTCGGCGCGCGCCTCGTTGTTCATCGAAAACAGCATGGCCGGCATGCCGGTCAGCGTCGCGGCGGTCGCAAGGCCGCCCTTGATCAGGAAATTGCGGCGAGAGCCGGCAATCACATTCGGAGTGGTCAGTTTCGAACTGCGCTTCATCTCGATTCCCCTTGTTTTTGTCAGTTTATGTTTTTGACCAGTTCGGCAGCCTGGTCGATGATTGCCGTCTGATGCGGCTGCGCCGACATTCCACCCCATTGTCCCATCAACTGGTCCCACGGGTCCTCGACGCCCGTGCGGTGCCCGCAGAGCTCCTCGATCACCGCTAGGCCGCAATAGGGCACGTACATTTCGGAGTAGCCACCCTCATGCGTCATCACCAGGCGCCCGCCGCACAGCGCGCGCGCCGCGTCGAGCAGTATGCGCGCCAGCCTGCGGTAACCGCTGGAATTCATAAGCATGCGCCCCATCGGATCGACTCCGGAAGCATCGAAGCCCGAGGGCACCACGATCAGCTCCGGCTTGAAGCGCGTCAGCGCCGGGATCACCACGCGCTCGAAGGCCGCGGCATAGGCGCCGGGACCGGACCCCGGCGGCAGCGGGACGTTGATGTTGAAGCCCTTGCCCTTGCCCTCGCCATTTTCAGCAATCGCACCGGAATTGGCCGGGAACAGATTGTCCTGATGCAGCGAGATCGAAAGCACGCTCGGATCGTCGTAGAAGATCGACTGCGTGCCGTTGCCGTGATGCACGTCCCAGTCGACGGTCGCGATGCGCGTGAGGCCGTGCAACTGCTGTGCATGGCGGATGGCGATGGCCGCGTTCGAGAACAGGCAAAAGCCCATGCCGACATCGGCGGTGGCGTGATGCCCCGGAGGACGGATCAGCGCATAGGCATTGTCGACCTCGCCGGTGATGACGGCCTCCATCGCCTTGATGGCGCCGCCGGCGGCAAGAAGCGCGATCTCGTAACTGCCGGCGCCAAGGGGGGTCAGCGAACTGGCATCGCCATAGCCGCGATCGCTGATCTCCCTGATCTTGGCGATATGCGCCGGCGTGTGGACCCGCGACAGCTCCTCCACGGTGGCGCGCCGCGGCTTGATGGTGACCAGATGGTCGAGGATGCCGCTCACTTCCAGCAGGTTGCGCAGGCGCCGCTTGGTCTCGGGATTTTCGGCATGCGTGCCAGGCTGGACCGTCAGGCTCGGCGGGAAGACCTGGTTCCAGTTCCAGGTGTTGTGCCAAAGATAAAGTTCGTGGAAAACGAAACCAGTCGCCATGCGGCACCACCCAGCGTATCTCGGCCGGATGATGGCCCGCTACATTAGCGCTGTCCCGACACCTTCGGGTAACGGGTGGTTTTTTGAGCCCACCCATTCGGGTGGTTCTTGTCGCCGCGCAATTGCGGACCGAAGATTGCTTTAGCCGGCCAACTGCCGTTCGGTGGCTGCGTCGAGCCCGATTTCCTTCAGCTTGAGGACGGCTTCCGTCCGGCTTGAGACGCCGAGCTTGCCGAAGATGTTCTTCAGGTGCCACTTCACCGTGTCGGGCGCCATGGACAGCGACTCCGCCAGCTGGCGGTTGGTGTAGGCGCGCAGAAGCAGGGCAGCGACATCGGTTTCCTTGCTGCTCAGCATCTGCTTCCTCCCGGCGATCGCTATCGGGCGCGCGCGTTCGGGCGCGGTCTTGCCCAGTTCGCGCAGAAGAGTGTCGACAAAGGTGGCTGTGCTCGAATTGCGCGACCAGGCCGGAATTCGTGAGCGTGCGAATTCCAGCACCTCGCGCATGGGAAGGTCCTCATCGATGAGGGAGCGCAATGCGTTCTGCGGCAGCGCCAACGTGACGACGTCGACCGCCGCCGCCAGCGCCAGCAGCGTTTCGCCCGCGCTGTGCGCGGCGATCGCGACAAGCGCCCGCACCTGCATGAAACCGCGCAGGCGGCCGTCGCGGCGCATGCGTTCGGCGATGCGGTCGAGCACGGCGATGGCCTTCGCCGGGTGGCCCTCGGCGATCAGCACGCGCGCGGCGCCGATATGGGCGTATTCGTCGAGCGGATGGACAGGGGCGGGCCGGCTCTCGGCCGAAGGCTCGATGCCGCGCGAGCGCAGCGCCAGCCGTGCGGCGCGGACGTCACCGCGCGACAAAAGCAGCCGCACCCGCTCGTTCAGCGCAGCCGCGGTCAGCCGGCGGTAGCGCTTCTCGATGCCCAGCCGTTCGGCGCGTTCGAGAAAGACGATGGCCTCGTCGTGTCGCCCATGCGCGGCGGAGAGCCGCGCCAGATGCAGCTTGCAGGCCATCTCGTGCACGACCAGCCCGCATTCCTCGATGATCTGCCGGTGCTGGTGCAGGATGCGCTCGGCGCCCTGCAGGTCGTTCCATTCGTAGGCGAGCTCGACATGGAAGATCGCCGTCATCGCTTCCGTGTAGGAGCCGGGTCCCAGGCGCTCGCGGGCGAGCCGGCAGGCGCGGTCGAGCAATTGGTGCGCCTCGGCGAGGTTGCCCGCGGAGATTTCGACCAGGCCTAGCAACAGGTCGCAATAGACGATGCCGAAGACCGAGTTGGCGGCGGCATGATGGTCGCGTGCCGCGAGGCTTCGCAAGCGTGCGGCATCCAGCTCGCCGAGCGAATAGTGGCTGAAGGCGCAGATATTGGCGAGCGTGCCGCGCGCGAAAGGCTCGTCTTCGGGAAAATCCGCAAGCCAGCGCGAGGCGACCCGGGTCGCCGTGCGGGAACGGTCGGTGGCGCTGATGACGCCGGCCGTCAGCGTCTGCAGTTCGGCCTTGAGCGAGCGGGTGGTCGCGCGGTCGATCTCGCCGCGCTCGGCAAGCTGCCCGATCAGGGTCTTGGCCTGTTTGAGGATGCGGACTGCCTGGCGTGGCCGACTCATGTGGAACTGCGCCCAGACACGCGCCAGGAGCAGGCGGGGGCGGGCGGCGATGAGGTCCGCCGGAAGCTGGTTCAGCCACTCCGTCAGCTTGGGGATATGGCCCTGCATGGTCAGCGGCATGGCGCATTCCTCGACCAGGCGCGCCGCATGGTCGGCGTCGCCGCTGGCAAGCGCATGGTCGACCGCGTCGGAGATATAGCCTCGGGCTGCCAGCCAGGCGGCGGCTGAGCGATGCAGGTCCCTGCGTGCCCCGGGCGCCCAGCCATCCAGCTTGTTGCGCAGGAACTCCGAGAACAGGTGGTGATAGCGGAACCATTGTCCCGAGGAATCGAGCGCGATGAGGAAAAGGTTCGAGTGCTCGATGGTCGCCAGCGCCGCAGCGCAGTCCTGTCCCGGACAGACCGCCTCCACCAGGCCCAGGCAGAAGCGGTCGAGGATAGAGGTCCTGAGCAGGAAATCCTGGATCTCGGGCGCCTGCCGGGCGAGCACGTCGTGGGTCAGGAACATTGCCACGTCGCGCTGGCTGCCGGAAAATTCGGCGATAAAGGCTTCTCTCGACCCCTCATGAGCCAAGGCTAAAGCGGCAAGCTGCAGGCCGGCTGGCCAGCCTTCGGTCTTGTGGTGGAGCGCCACCACGGCCGAGACGGCGAGGTCGAGGCCGCAGATATCGGCAAAATAGTCCTCGGTCTCCTCGAGTGAAAAGCGCAGGTCGCTGTCGCCCAGGCTGACGACATGCCCCTTCATCTTCATATGGGCAAGCTCGAGCGGCAGCTCGCCCCGGGTTGCGAGCACGATGCGCAAGGCGGGCGGCGCATAGGCGACCAGCATGTTGATGCAGGCGGCGGTCTCGCCCGAGACGATCAAATGGGCGTCATCGAGAACGAGGTAGATCGGCGCGGTGCGGCGCGACAATTGGTTGATGATGGCGGTGAGGATGGAATCGACCGGCGTCACCGGGCTGGAGTCGATCAGCGATTCCGCGTTGCCGGCGATGTCGGGATCGACGCGGTGAAAGGCGGCGGCGAGATATTTGAGGAAGCGGGCAAGATCGTTGTCCAGCCGGTCGATCGACAGCCACGCGACCTGGGCGATGCCGCCGGATATGCCCGCGGCCCATTGCGAGAGGAGAGTCGATTTGCCGAAGCCGGCGGGCGACGTCACCACCGTCAGCTTTCGCGCCGTCGCGGCGTCCAGGGTATGCAGCAGCCGCGGTCTTTGAACAAGGGCGTCGCGCAAATGGGGCGGCTGGAGCTTCGTCTCTATCAGCATCTGGTTCTCGGCTGCTGCTTCGGCGCTTTTAATAAACGCGCAGTGCGGCGCGGAGGCAATGGTCGGGCTGAGAGCACACGCCGGCGATCGCGATTCGTTGTTGCGTATCCGTTCCGTCGTTGCGGTACCGAAGCTGCTGCGGTAATCTGAGCGCGATTGGACGATACGCATGCATCCTGTCGTTAGTGCAAGGGTTCCATCCTGCCCGGTCGGATTGTGAACTCTTTAACAGACCTCCGCGTCGCAAGCTGAATTCTTGTGGCCGACAGGTCATAGCGGTTAGGGATTTTGCCATGCTGCGATGCTGCGCGCTGATTGCAGCCTTGATCCTCGTGGGCCTCGCGACGGTGCAGGCCAAGGCCGATCGCAGGGTTGCGCTCGTCATCGGCAATTCCGAATATCGCGAAATCCCGGCGCTCAAGAATCCCGACAAGGATGCCGAGGACGTGTCGAACACGTTTCGGCTGGCCGGATTCGATGTGTTCGTCGCCAAGGACCTGACCAAGCTCCAGTTCGAGAAGGAGTTCCGCAATTACCTCGCGGCGGCGGACGGCGCCGATCTGGCGGTCGTCTATTATTCGGGCCACGGCTTTCAGATTGGCGGCGAGAATTTCCTGATCCCGGTCGATGCGTCGCTCAAGGCTGCGGCCGACATCGAGGTCCAGGCAGTCAAGCTCGACGATGTCCTGCAGCAATTGCGCGCCAAATCGAAGATCCAGGTGATCATCCTCGACGCCTGCCGCAACAACCCGTTCCCGCGCAAGGACTACTGGCTGCGCGACCAGTTGATCGCGGCCGGCGGCACCGGCCTTGCGCAGGTGAAGAGCTCGCTGAACACGCTGATCGCCTTCGCCACCGAGCCGGGCGCCGTCGCCTATGACGGCTCCGGCGATCTCAGCCCGTTCTCATCCGCCTTCTCACGCCGCGCGCTGGCGCCGAACCAGGAGATACGCTCCGTGATGGCGGCCGTGCGCCGCGATGTCGTCGAGGCCACCAAGGGGGCGCAGGTCCCGTGGGAGAATTCCTCGCTGATCGACGAGGTGGTGCTGATGCGCCGCGCCAGCCGGCCGGCTTTGCCGCCGGTGCTGGAAAAGACCGTGCCGTCGGGCGTCGGGCCTGTCGCGCTCGATCTGCCTGTGCCGGTCGATGTCGACGGCGGCGCCGTCACCATCAGCATCGAAAGGCCGCCGGGGCTGGGGCGTCTGATCCTGGACGGCAAGCCGGTCGCGACGGGCCAGCCGATAGAGGGCAAGGATCTGCCGCGTCTCCAGATGGATGTGCCGAAGGGCGTCGACGCCGAGGACCAGGTCGATATGCTGGCCTACGCCACGCATGACGAATGGGGCGGCGGATCGCAAGGCATACTGGTGTTCCGGGTCAAGAACGGCAACGGCGCCGCCGGCAAGCAGCTCGTGGCCTCGCTGGAGTCCGAGCAGAAGCAGCAGGTGGTGGAGCGCGGCATCCACATCGCCGGCGCCGCCGAGGCGATCGAGAACCACGACGTGAACGTTCCGGTTGGTGTCGGCCCGGTTCCGCTGAAGCTGGATTTGCCGACCAAGGATCCGGCGGTCAGCGTGAAGCTCGCGAGCTATCCGGCGACCGGGACGCTGTCCCTGCCGGACCGGACCCTGGCGCCGCAATCGAGCCTGATGGCCGATGAAGTCGATAAACTGCGCTACGAACCGCAGATAGGCGCGGCCCAGCCATTGATCGTCGGGGTCGAAATCACGGCCGACAACACACCGTCAAAGCCGGCGACGATGAAGCTGTCGCCCAGTGTCGATCCGTGCGACCAGAAGGCAGGCGAGCCTTTGGACCTGCAGGGCGTCGTCCCCGGCCTGTTGCCGAACGAGATCGGCGCAGACGCGATGGAGGCCTGCCGGGCGGCGGTGAAAGCCTATCCCGATGTGGCGCGTTTCCACTACGAACTCGGTCGCGCGATGCTCGCCGCCGGCAAGGTCGATGAGGCGAAGAAGGCAATCCAGGACGCCGCCGACAAGGGACATGTCCGCGCTGTGTTCGAGCTCGGTTATATCGTCGCGTCTGGAATCGGAACGGCTGTCGATCCCGCGAAAGCAAACACCTTCTATTCCGCTGCATCTGACAAGGGAGATCCTTACGGGATGACCGCGTGGGGCCGCGCTCTGTTCAATGGTTTCGGCGTCCAGCGCGACCCAAGCAAGGGATTGGACTTGCTGCTCAAGGGCGCGGCGATGGGGCATACCTATGCCATGAACGAGCTTGCTTCGATCTTTACGGATGGTCGCAATGGTGTGCCGGCCGACCCGGCCCGGGCCGTGGCCTTTCTCAAGGCCGGCGTTGAGCGGCAGGACATGTATTCGATGAACCTTCTCGGCCGCAACTATCTCACCGGCAGGGGCATCGAACAGGACCCGAAACAGGCGCAGGCGCTTTTCCAGGAGGCGATGGATCTTGGCCAGCCCTATGCTCCTGCCAGTCTTGCGCGCATGTACCGGGATGGCGTTGGAGTCCCGAAGGATTTAGCCGAGGCGCAAAAGCTGTTCGAACTGGCAGCCGCTCGTGGTGATTATTCCGGTGCATACGATCGAGCGGCTCTTGAGATGCAGAAGGGCAACAAGGCCGATCAGGCGGTGGCTGTCCGGTATCTAGCATTTGCGGTCGGACTTGATCTTCGTGACGAGCTGCCGAGTGCAAAGACAATGCTGGCGCAGTTTGGCGCAAAGCCAAAGACGGCTGCCCTCAAGCAGTTGCGGTCGGAACTCAAATCGAAAATCCCAGCGGGTGGTTCGGTCGACGACCAATTGATCAAGACGGCGAGAGCTGTCTGGGAACAAGCCAACCCGCGTCGAGACTTGTTCTGAGCATAAGGAGAAATGGTGGTGGGCAGGGCGTTAAAACAGGCAATCATCGCAACGGTCTTATCCGGTGTCTTGGCGACCACCGGATGCACCACCGTAACCCCTAAGGTTGAGCCGGCACCGGCTACAAAGCACCGAACCAAGGTCGTTCGTACGACTACTGCGCCGAAGGTCATCAAACGGAAGAAGGTGACTGCTAAGAAACTGATCAAACCCGTTCAGAATGATACGCCGCCTGTTATTACGCCTTTGGGCGGAGGTGCGGGAGGCGGGCACAGTTGGTAGCGAGAGTCGACCGAGATCACCGGATCTCTCTAGATGGTTGATCCAGCTGTCACTTCACCTAGAACCGCTCGCCAAGCAGGGGCAAGTGCTCTATGCTCCCGCCACGTGCCGGTATCGAGATCGGGTTGTCCTGGCGGGGGCGTTCCATGTTCGAAATCGTTGCATTCTGGCAAAAGCTGCGCGCCAAGGCCGCGGCTTTTGGCGTTGTCCTTGCCGCGTTGCTGGGCCTGCTGATCTTCGGATCGCAAACGGCAAGCGCCGCGCCGAACTGGACGCTTGATCCCTCGGCCTCCGTGCTCACCTACCAGTCGGTCAAGAAGAACACGATCGTCGAGACCAACAAGATCAGGAACATCACCGGCACGCTGAGCTCGGCCGGCGACGCCAAAATCAGCTTCGACCTTAATTCCGTCGACACGGGCGTCGACCTGCGCAATGTGCGCATGCGCTTCCTGTTCTTCGAGACATTCACCTATCCGACGGCCGAGGTGACGGCCAAGGTGGACCCCGCGGCGTTCGCGGACCTCGCGACCAAGCGCCGGGTGAAGACGACCTTGCCGTTCCGCCTCAGCCTGCATGGCGTCGACAAGGATCTCGAGGCGAGTGTCGTCGTCACCATGATCAGCGACACGCAGGTTTCCGTCGCTTCGGAAGCGCCTGTCGCTGTCCATGTCGAGGATTTCGGCCTCTTGCCCAACATCGACAAATTGCAGCAGGCCGCCAATGTGACCAACATCGTGCCCACAGCCTCGGTGTCCTTCGATTTCGTCTTCAACGCCGAAGGCGCCAAGCCGGCCGCCGTGCAGACGGTTGCCGCTTCGACCACCGAGGTGGGGCCTGTCGCCACCGATGCGGCGAAGTCCAATTTCAACGACGAGGAGTGCCTCAACCGCTTTGCCGTGCTTTCGCGCACCGGCGCCATCTATTTCCGCCAGGCAAGCGCAAGGCTGGACGCGAAGAGCCGCCCGCTGCTGGCGGAGGTCGAGGGCGTCGTCGGCAAATGCCCGACCCTGAAGGTCGAGGTGTCGGGCTACACCGATTCCGACGGATCGCCCGAGGCGAACAAGGCGCTCTCCGAGCGGCGTGCCCAGGCGGTCGCCGATGCGTTGGTCGCCGACGGTGTTCCGCGCAGCCAGATCAGTTCCGCCGGCTATGGCGAGGACAAGCCGGTCGCCGCCAACGACACGCCCAAGAACAAGGCGCTCAACCGGCGGATCGAGTTCTCCGCCACGAAGCTCGCCAACTGAGGTGGCGGTGAGTTCCGCTCCGATCGCCTTTTGCGGTGGCATGTTTCGCATCGCCGGACTTGCAGCGCTTGCCTTGCTGGTGACGTTGACGGCCGCGAGCGCCGAGCGGCGCGTCGCTCTGGTGCTCGGCAACTCGCAATATCAGCATGCCGCGCCCCTCGCCAATCCGGCGCGGGATGGCCAGGCCATGGCCGATCGGCTCAAGGACCTCGGCTTCGAGGTGGTCTCTGGATTCGACCTTACCAAGCAGCAGACGCAGGCCACGGTCGCGCAGTTTGCAAAGCAGGTGCGCGGCGCCGACATCGCGCTTTTCTTCTACGCCGGCCATGGCCTGCAGGTCGCAGGCAAGAACTATCTGCTGCCGGTCGATGCTGCCCTCGAGGACGAGACCTCGCTCGATTTCGAGGCCGTGTCGGTCGATTTCGTCCTGCGTCAGATGTCGCGTGAGACCAGCATAAGGCTGGTGTTCCTGGATGCGTGCCGCGACAACCCGCTTGCCGACGTGCTGGCGAAGAGCGCCGGCATAAAAGGCGCAAGCAGCGGCCTTGCGGAGATCCCAATCGAGAATGGCGGTGCCGGCACGCTGGTCGCTTTCGCCGCCAGCCCGAACCAGCTGGCTTATGATGGGTCCGGCGACCACTCACCCTTCACCACCGCGCTGCTCCAGCATATCGGCGAAGCCAACGTCTCCGTCACCGAAGCCATGAACAGGGTGACCAGCGACGTCTTCAAGGCGACCGCCGGCAAGCAGCGCCCCTGGATCAACGTCTCGCTGACCACCGAGGTCGTGCTGCATAAGGTCGACCTCAATGCGCCGCTGATCGTCGGCGAGGCAAGCGCGCCGCAGGCCGAAGCCGGTTCCGAGACGCGCAACACCGGCCCGGCATCGGCCCAGACCGACGACCAGCTTGCCCTCAATGCGCTGCGCGAGAAGATCCCGAAACTGGCGACGGACGGGCCGATCCTTTTCGATCGGCCGGTCAAGTTCGGCGACCCGGCGATCGACGGCAAGAGCATAGCCCAGTTGATCAAGGGGGAGCCGCTTTTCAGCCCGGTCGAAGGCCTCGACAAATCGGTCTGGCAAGGCAAGCACTGCGACGGCTGTCACGAGTGGAACGAGGCCCGCCTTTGCGAGCAGGCGAAGAATTTCGCCGCCAACGACGTTTCCGTCTTGCGCCTGCAACACCCGCTCGGCACCCGCTTCAAGGTTGCGCTCGCCAGGTGGGCGCAAGGCGGCTGCAAATGACCCTGGATTAGAAGCGTCTCGATCCTCTCCGACGAAAAGCCCCTAATACGCGTCGACCGATTGTCGCTGCGCTTCCATCTCCACCATCTGGATGCCCATTTCGACAAAGGCGGAAAGCACGGCGAAGCGGTCGGCGGTCGAAACGCGCGCCAGCCCCGCCAGGATCCCGGCATTGACGGCGTGGGCGGCGGGGAACCCGGTCGACAGCATATCGAAGGCCGGGTCGCGCCACGCCGCCGACAAGGCGATCCAGGCAGCAGGCGTCGCCGGCGACGGATCGACAGCGCTGCTGAGCGCCGCCCGATGGCGAGGATTGCCAGGCTCGCCCACCCATTCGCTGACAAGCGCCAGCAATTCGAGATCCCTTTCGGCAAGCAGCTCGGCGAGATGGCTGAGGCATTCATGCCCCCACCAGACCGCGGCGCGCTCGGGCAGGAGATAGGCGCAGAACGTGACGGCTTCCTCCGGCACGCGTCCGGCGAGCAGCGCGCGGCAGAATTCCAGCGGGGCTTGGGCCACGGCCGGAGACTTCATGTCCCGGGCGATCGCGGGACAGGCAAGAAACAGATCCCTTGCCGTTCTGTATCCGAGTTCATTGGCCATCGCTGCCACACCCAGAGCATTGGCACAAACAGCACTGAAACCCGCGGCCAAGCGCCGGTCAAGCCTCAACCTTATCAGGCGGCGGCCATCGGCAACGTGCGCTTGTTCACAGACAATCGCTTTGGGATTTGATATAGTCCGCGCCAGCGAAACCCGCTCGAAACAGGTCAAAACAGGAGTGATGGTCATGCGGTGGGGCAGCTCAGCCTTGGCATTGGCGGCCGTGCTTTTTTCAACGCACGTCTACGCCGATCCGCTTCAGAAATCGGAAGACATCGTAAAGTTCTTCGCCGGCCAGGGTAATCTTGGCGCCTCACGCGGCATCTGCGTCGGCACCGAGGAAGAGTGCAAGAGCAAGGCCGAGAAGAACGAGGCGCCGCCCCAGAAGGCCGGCCTCGACATGATGATCAACTTCGCCCTGGATTCGGCCCAGCTCGACCAGACCGCTCGCACGGAGCTGGACGAGTTCGCCAAGGCGCTGAAGGACAACAGGCTGAGCACGTTCAGCTTCGTCGTCGAAGGCCACACCGACGCGACCGGCACGGACAGCTACAACCAGGGCCTCTCGCAGCGGAGAGCGCAGTCGGTGGCCGCTTTCCTCGAAGCCAACGGCGTTGAATCGGCGCGGCTCGAAGCGATCGGCCTCGGCAAGTCGCATCCGCGGGTCGCCAATCCATACGATCCGGTGAACCGCCGCGTGGAAATGCGCATCAGGACGGAATAGACGGGCCGCAGGCAAGCCGACCCGTCAACAGCGAAACAGGTCAAGGGGAGCTCGGTCAAAACGCCGGCTCCCCTTTTGTTGCTGTCTGTTTGGACGCAATTCTAGGCGGTAAACCGCTTCACACTTTCCTTGAATTGCTCAACGATCAATTCTTGGTCGCGTTGCCGATCACAACGCCGCTGCCGAAGATCAGCGCCTGGTCAGGAAGTCGTTGTTTTCTCTCGGCGGCGGCGCGTCCTCGCGAACCACGGTGTCGCTGTTGCGGCGGCGCTGAACGACCTGCGTCTGTTTCCGGCGCGGCTTTTGCTGCGCCGTCGGGTCCAGCGTGCGGGTCTTCTGCGCGACCTGTTTCTTGGTCGGCGCGGCGCGCGCCTGGTCGGCGGCGTTCCTGGCGCGCACGGCATCCATCATCGGGTCGGTCTGGATCACCAGCAGAGCCAGCTGTTCGCGCGTCAGATAGGTGGTTGAGGGCAGGCCGTTCTTGCCTTGCCAGACGCCGATCGCCTGGCGCGTCCTCGGGCCGATATTGCCGTCGACCTGGCCGAGCTCGTTGCCCAGCGCTTCGATACGCAATTGCAGGTCGATGCGGCCATTGCGGTCGAGCGCGATGGCGCCGTTGCCGTCGAAGGCGATGGCGCCGGGATCGGTCGCATAGGCGATCAGGACGCCGCCCGTGCCCATGCCGTCGGCCTTTGCGTCGACCGGCGCCAGGCCGGCGCCGAGCGAGCGGCTCTTCGGCAGCGCTGCCGGCCGACCCCGCTGTCGGCATCATCATCCTCGACGCCTGCCGCGACAACCCGCTGGCGCGCACGCTGGCAGCGGCGCCGTCATGAACTCGTCGATCTGGACGGTGCGGGTCTTGAGATAGGCCGGCGACGTCAGCTCGGCATCGACCGGGATAAGGTAGTTCCTGCCGTCGACCTGCATGCCGTGCCCGGCATAGTAGATGACGGCGAGGTCGGCATTGTAGGACTCTTCGGTGAATTTGCTGATCAGGCTGTGCATGCCGGCATTGTCCTGGTCGACGCCTTCGATCACCTCGAAGCCGGCGTTGCGCAGCGTGGACGCGATAAGGCGGGCATCGTTCGCCGGGTTGGGCAAAGCGACGGCATTGACGTATTTGCTGTTGCCGATGACCAGCGCGACACGTTTGCCGTCGCGCGTGGCGGCCTGGGCGCCGAACGCGGCGTGGAACAGCAGGATCAACCCGCCCAGAAGGGTGGCGAACGCTTTCATGGGATCAGCCCTCCGCCCCTTGGGGCGCGTTATCGATGTCTGCGCATGCTGAGTGTCGTAAGCGACAACGTCGCTTCTGCCAAAATCGTCTCTTGAGCGTCTGTGATCTCGACCACAGATTTGGTTCACGAGGGGGGCCCGAAATTCCTGCGTGAGTATCTAAAACCAATCGGCCGATCCAAAAACGCGAGGTTTGGTCAACCGGCTAGTTCCTCAACACAGTGAAAGATTGCAGACTTGTCGGGCAAGGCCATCAACGTTGCGGTAGCCAGCGCAAACGCTGGCGATGAGCTGAAGGCTCCTTGCTCCGCCCGTGGATGACGATCGCGATAGGCGTCCCGGCCAATCGCCAAGGCATGCCAACGCACACATAGCCAACCGGTCAAAACTTCTGTGTTAAGGACCTAACCGGGCTCCAGCGTCTCCTGGAGGGAGCCTATCAGCGCGGTGATCGCCTGCTTGTATTTCTCGAATTCCGGCGACGTCTGCCGCACCTCGGTCGTGGTCGTCGTCGGCTGGCCCTGGTCGGTCGCCACGCGCGGCACTTTCTGCCCCATCTTCCGCTCGGCCCAGTCCACGACGTAGCTCGCGGTCTTGCCGGTGAGGAACGGGTTGGCCTGAATGACGGCCGACCCGAGCACCGCGCTCAACTGAGTCGAGCCGGGCGCCGCCAGAACCTGGGCCGCGCCTTCCATTCCGAGGAAATGGCAAAGATAGAGGCGACCGGCGGTGATCTGGTGGCCGCGCGCGCGCAGATAGGCCTCGCCCTCGCGCGCCAGGTTGCGCACCATTTCGCGCGACAGTGTCGCGTCGTAGCGAAGCGCGAGCAGGTCGGCGGTCGAAAGCGAGCGGGCAAGGTCGGGCCGATAGGTGTTCATCATCCGGATCCAGGTTTTGGAGATGAACTGGCCGGCGCCGGTCGCCGAGGAAAGCGGGTTCTTGGCCCGCGCGCTGCCGCCACTTTCGACATGCACGATCCGGTCGGTGAGCGTTTCGACGGCAGTATCGCCGGAACCGCCGGAGCTGACGGCAACGGCGGTAGCCACCGTGGTGACCGTCCCCAGCGGGTCGATAGCCTCGCCGTTCTGGTAGAGCTCGAAATGCAGATGCGGCCCGGTCGAAAGCCCGGTGGTGCCGATATAGCCGATGATGTCGCCGGCCTTCACCCTGGTGCCGACGCCGCTTGCAATGGCGAATTTCTGCATATGCGCATAGCGCGTCTCGCGGCCGTTGGCATGCGTGATCTTCACCAGATTGCCATAGCTGCCGCCATCGCCTTGGAACGAGATCTCGCCGTCGAAGGCGGCCATGACCGGCGTGCCGACCGGTGCCGCCCAGTCGACGCCCTTGTGGATCCGAACCGTTCCGAGAATCGGGTGCATGCGCGGGCCGAAGGTCGAGGTCATCACTCCGGCCACCGGCGTGACCATGCCGTTGGTGACGGCCAGCGAGCGGACCTGGTCGTCGCCGGTCACGCAGGCATATTGGCCGTCGCTCTGCTGGAAGACGAAACAGTCCAGACTCCTGTCTGTACCCTGGACGCCGACGTAAAGCACCCTTCCGGAAATCTGGCCCTGTCCGCGTGGCGTCTGCGAATAGATCAGCACCAGGCGCTGATCCTCGCTTGCGAAGGCGTCGAGGTCCTGCCCGCGGGACAGGTACATGATCGCCTCGCCGATGACGTTGGTCGGCACCTTGTTGCGCGCCGCGGTCGAATATATCGCGTCGAGCAGGCGGTACTGCCGCTTGGGGCCCCCTTGGTCCGAGGCGCCGGAATAGTTGAACAGGTCCTCGCGGACCCAGGGGTCGACGCCCGACACGAAGGCGCCGGCCGCATTGCGCGTCAGCGTGCCGACATAGACATTCTTGGCGTAGACGGAGACCTGCATCAGCGACATGGTCGTCGTCTCGCGGTTCGGCCGGAACCCGCGCATGGCCACCACAAAGCCGGCTTCCAGCCCGTCGCGGTTGAACAGCGCCTTCAGCGCCTCGCCGGCAAGCTTGGCGTCGTCGGCGGAGAAATGCGCGTCGAGCGCCACGCTGTCCAGGCTGCGGTCGTTGAGGATCTTCACGAACGTGTCCTCGGTCGCCTCGAAGCGCTGATACTCGCTGGTGACGGTCGCGACGGTCGTGTTGTTCTCGATCGCGGTTTTCTTGAAGGCGGGGAGTGCTGCCTCGCCCTGGTCGATGGTCTCGCCCCAGCCGGCCTCGGGGGCGTCGGCGTCCGCCTTGGGCGCCGAGCCGGCGTCGCTGTCGTCCGGTGCCGCCTGGAGATCGTTCTGCAGGTCGCCTTGCGGATCGCCCAGTTGATCGTCCGGCGCCGCGGCCGGGGCGGGCGGGGCCGGTTGCTGGTCGACGGGCGCCGTAGCCGAGGGCCTGGGAGCGGCCTGCCGCTGCGCCTGGAAGAAGGCGAAATCTTCCTGCGTCGAAGGGATCGTCGTCATGAACTTTTCGCTGGCGCTCAGCATCACGTCGGAGAGGATCTCGATCTGCGGCGAGGCCCCCGAGCTGTCGAGCTCGGCCGGACGCGCGACGGTCTTGCCCTTCGTCGCGGTCTCGGCATCGGGCGCCAGCGTGATCCACATCGGGTCGCCGGCAAGGTCGATGATCGCCGGCACATAGACTGACGCGTCGGGCGGGACGTCTTCCATGCCCTCGACCGGATGCAGCTCCTCGTCCTCGTCGCCGAACGACCAATAGTCCCTGGTCAGATAGAAGCCGGTGGCCGAAGCAACGACGGCGAGCGTGGCAAGGCCGGCAAGAGCCCGGCGCCACAGCCTGCGCCGCCGCTCGGCCAGCCGCGCCAGCTTCTTCTGTTTGAAGCTCGTGTCGATCGCGTGCGTCACGGGCTGTTTCCGGTCAGGAAATAGGTCCAGCGCACCTGCTCCTGCGTATCGACCTCGACGAAGCGCGCCGCGATATGGCCGCGCTGCCAGCACTCCTCGATGCCGCGGATGGAAAAGCGCCGCCGGTCGATGCACATCTCGGTCGACCCGTTGAGGATCGCGTGGCCGAAGACGTCCGTGGCGTAGAGATAGATGTAGCGGTTGGCCAGCTCCTCGCGGATGACGTTTACGCACTGATTGGCGCCGATCGTCCACCAGCCGTCCGTCTGGTCGGCATTGTCGACCTTCTGTCCGACGGCGAGATTGACCACGTCGAGCGTCTGGTTGCAGACGGTGAATTCGGCATGCGCCTTGCCGGGCGAAAGCATCGAGAGCAGCGCCGCGCCCAGCAGCGCGGCAAGCGTGATGCGACCCGGCAACGGCAATCGAAGCCGGCTACGCAGCTTGCGTGGCGAGGGCGGGCACAAGGAACGCGGGCTGCGAAGATCCATCGGCGTCCATGCTATCCGCCGAGCCGGAAATAGGTGGCTGTGGCAGAGAACTGCGAGCCGTCGGCCTCAATCTCTTCAAGGATCTTGGGCAACAGCTCCGAGGCCGGCGTCGGCCTTGAGAACATGGCGGCCTGGATGTCCTTGGGCCCGGTGATCACCAGCATGATCTGCGGCACCGCCTTGCCGGCCGCCTTGTCTGCGGCGGCAAGGCCGATCGGGATGTTGAAGGTCACCTTGTCGGTTTGCGCCACCATGCGGTCGTCAAGGTTGAAGGCGACGCCCTTGTGGTCGATCAGCATGATGTTGGAGACGAGTCCGCCGCCCGTATAGAGCGCGCCGCTGACCGGCGCACCATCCGGGATCGATGTCTTGTCGAGCACAAGCTGCGGCTTTGCGGCCGAGCTTCGGTCGAGGAAGCGAAGGAAGGTCGGCACGCCGCACTGGGAAAGCGTGATGAGGCGCACGCTGATGTCCGGCTCGATATGGAACCTGGACTGGAAATCGCCGAGCAATTGTTCGAAGGGCTGTACCGCCGTTCCGTAGCCCTCGATCGTGGGGGCGCCGCCGGGTCCGGATGTCACGTTGGCGTAGAAGCAATTGCCGCCGCTGAAATCGCGCACCCAGGAGCGCTGCTCGTTCCACTTGGCCATGTCGTCTTCCGGTGACGGAAGCGACGGCTTCGGCACATTGATGGCAACGTCGGTCTCGGGCTGCTTTGTCGCCGGCTGTTGCGGCTGCTGGGCTGGCTGGGTTGGCGTTGCCGGCTGGCTGGCTGTCGGGGTCTTCGGCTCGGCCGGCGAGGGGGTCGGCTGCGTCGATGCCCGGCTTTGCGAAGCCGGGGGCGGGGATGCGTTCGGCTTGGGCAGCTTGGAAAGCATGTCCACGAGGTCTTTCACGCTGGGCTTGGCTGCCGGCGGATTTGCCTCTTGCGCCGGCTTGTTCTCAGCCGCCTGGCTCGGTTCCGGCGCCTTCACCGCCGGCTCGCTTGCCGGCCGCGTCGGTTTCTGGCCTTCGGTGGCCGTTGGCCCGGGAGCCGGCGCAGGCGACTGTTGCACCGAGGGCTGCACCGGTTTGGTCTCGACCTGAGGCGTCTGGCTTTTGGCCTCGCTCTCCGGCTGAGTGGCTGGCTGCTCCACGGGCGTCTTGGCCTCCGCTTCAGATTGGGCGGATGGCTTCGCCGTGTCGGATTTCGGTGCTTCCGGCTGAGCCGTGGCCGGGGCCTGCGGCTGAGGTTTCGGCGTCTCCGCTTGCTGCGCCTCGGCCACTGGTTTGGCGGTCTCGGCGGCCGGTTTCGGAGTCAGCGGCTTGGGTGTCTCCGCCACCGGCATAGGCGCCAGGACGCCACTGAAATAGAGGCCCGCCGCCGCCAGGACGGCGATCGCCGCGGCGCCACCGGCGATAGCAGGCATGCGCGAAGGCTTTTTGGGCGCGGCCGGTGCGGGCGCGCTGGCCGGGGTGGCGGCCGGCGCGGGCCGTGGCTCCGAAAGGTAGGCGGGCCGCACATGCTCGACGAAACGCGGCTCGCCGGAAGGAGCCGGTGTCTGGGGCTTGGAGTCCGGCGGCGCCGTCCAGCCGGCGCGCGGCAGGCCCGAGCGTTCGCGCGCGCCGAACGGTACCGGCGGGGGCAATGTCGGCTCGAGATCCTCACCGCGCGTCGCCCGGGCGATCTCGGCCATGCTGGCCGGCCGGTCGCGCGGATCCGGCTGTAGCATGGCTTCGATCAATTCGTGGAAATCGGGATCGATATCCGACAAGTCCGGCACGGTCCGGCGCTTCTCGATGACCTCATATTGCGAGCCGCTCATGTCGAGGGGCTTGCCGCGCAGCGCCGCAGCCAGCACCAGGCCGAGGCTGTAGATATCCGATTGCTCGCTGACCTCCCCGCCATAGAGGCCGAGTTGTTCCGGCGAAACATAATTGTATTTTCCGGCGAATTTTCCGCCGATCAGCGTTTCGCCCCCGACGGTCGCCGAGCGCGCAATGCCGAAATCGATGATCTTGGCGCGCTCGACCCGGCCGCCGGGCAGGATGATGTTGTCCGGCGAGAGGTCGCGGTGCACCGCGCCGGCCTGATGCACGGCGCTCAAGCCCGAGGCGAGGCGGTGGCAAAGCCGGCGCACATCGTCGCTTGGCATCGGCCCGCGCCGCATGATGTCGAACAGCGACTGGCCGTCCACGAACTCCATCGCGAGATAGGGGCGGCCGATCCCCGGGTCGATGGTGAACACGTGGTAGCGCACCACCGCGTCATGCGAGAGATGATTGAGGATCGACGCTTCCTTGCGGAACAGCGACAGGATCGTCTGGTCGCGGGCGAATTCGGGCAGCACGATCTTGATCGCCACGTGGTCGCCGGTCTGGATGTTGTGGCCGCGATAGACTTCGCCCATGCCGCCCGAGGCGATCCGCTCGTCGAGCTCGTAAATGCCGCTGAGCTGCGTGCCGACGCCGGTATAGGTGACGTTCGCCGAGATCCGGGTCTTGTCGTCGTCGCTCATCGGGCCAGGCCCTCCACTGCGGACCGATCCGGATGGGGCGCGCCGTTGCGCCCGCCGCCGATCTTCACAAGTACGATCGTCACATTGTCGGTACCGCCGCGCGCCAGCACCGTATCCAGGAGGGCCTGGCATGCCGCCCGCGGCGTGGCGGACCTGGCCGCGGCCTCGATCTCGGCGTCGCTGACATGCGCCGTCAGCCCGTCGGTGCCGAGGACGAAAACATCGCCCGGCATCAGCTCGCCTTGCTGGAAATCGATCTCGAGCTCGTCGGTGACGCCGACCGCATGGGTGATCACGTTGCGTCGCGGCCAGCTGCGCGCCTCCTCCGCGCTGATCATGCCGCGGTCGAGCAGTTCCTGCACCTCGGTGTGATCCTTCGAGACCTGGAAGATCGAGCCGTTGCGCACGAGATAGATGCGGCTGTCGCCGGCCCACAGGCAGGCGAAGCGCCCATCCATGGCAAGCAGGGCCGCGAAAGTGGAGCCGATGGTGATGCCACGCGATCGCGATATGCCCCGGATCTCGGCATTGGCGCGGCTGAGCCGGTCCTCGAAGCGGGCGCGAAGATCCGGGGCCGAGCTCGCAATGCCGATCGTCGCCAGATGGTCGACGATACTGGCCGAGGCGACCTCGCCGGCCTCATGCCCGCCCATGCCGTCGGCCACCACCCAAATCCCGGTCTGCGGTTCGATGAGGTAATTGTCCTCATTGTGGTCGCGCACGCAGCCCTTGTGGCTGACGCCGAAGCTGTCGATGGGAAGGGCGACAGTGCTCAATTTGCCACCAAGCGCTCAGCGAGCGTCCTCTGCGACCAGCCATGGGCCGCGTGCCCACGCCACTCTGCCATAAGCGTGTACATTAGAGTATCGAAATGAAGACGCGATCCGGCCATCTCAGAACGCCTTCGGGCAGCTGAAGCCTGACAAGGCCGGCAGGATGAGCGGGTTGGCCCCTGAGCCGGCCTGGATCGTGTAGGCGACATCGCGTCCGCCGATCACGAAGCGCGCCTCGGTGCTGGCGCCGTCGCCGCTGATGGTCGCCTTGTCGAAAAGCCTCTTCAATGCCCACGGCCCTTCGAATTTGAGCGCGGACTCGCGTCCGGGCATTTCCGGCATGAGGCTGAGGCTCGCCGATCCGGACGCGGCGCCGCTCGGCCATGTCACGATGCTCGGCGCGCTGCCTGCCTGCGCGCTCTGCACTGTCTGCCCGTCCACGTTGAGCACTGCGCTGTCGGCTTCGCTGTTCAGCGAGGTGGGCGTGAAGGTGATCGACACCAACGGCGTCGATCCGCCCGACGGGAAGAAGGCGGCGCGGATTTCCGCCGCCGCCTGGAATGCCTTCAAGGTCGATTTCGCAAGGTCCTTGCTGGAGCGCGCATTCTGCTTCCAGCTCCATTCCTGCCCGGTCATGTCGATGAGCGGCGCAAGGTTTTGCGCGAAGAAACGGTCCATTAGGCCGCCAGGCGCGAACAGCTTGGCGAAATCCGCCATCGAGATGTCCTCGCTGCTGTCGGCGGCGAAGGGGTAGCGGCCGTTGACCGCCTCCTCGCAAGGGCGCGTCACCGTCTGGTCGAGGGTCTGGTTGAGGTTGGCGACCGAGGTCTCCGCGACATTGCCCTCGAATTCGTCCGCCGCCGCATTGACCATGCGCGCCAGGGGCTTGGGCAGACGCGAGACATTGGCCCGCAAGGTCGAGATCTGCAGCTGCAGATTGGCGTTGACGCGCTCGGTCTGCGTGGGGACATCGGCGGCGAGCTTCAGGCTCTGAAAAATGTCATGGAAATTCTGCGTCAGCGCATCGAGCGGCCGGCGGCCGGGGTTGCCGCTGACCAATGCCTGGAACGAGCGGAACTGCGCCTCGACGCTCGCGCCGGCGTTCTGCGCAACGGCCGAGCTTGCGCCCGCCCGGCTCTGCGACTTGCCGCCGGCGATCTGCAGGCCTATGCGGGCGAGGCCCTTGGCCAAGCTCGCGGGATCCGGCTCAGTCGTCCCGGTGTCGCCCTCGCCGGCACTGTCGCCCTTGGTCAACGCGGTCTCGTCGGCGATCGCCGTGAACAGCTGATCGAGAGGCGAGTCCGGCGCGGCGAGGGCGGAAAGCGCGAGATATTGCGGCTTGTCCTTCAGCATCGCCTTGAGCTTCAGCTGGTCGAGCACGCCGTTCCAGGCGGCGGCGAATTCCTTGCCGTAGCGGTCGATGAGTTCGGGACCGAGCTTGGGCAGATCCTGGTCGATACCGCCCTGTTCGCCGCCCCCGCCGAGCACCCACTGGTCGTCGACGAGCATCTGCGCGATGCGCGACAGCTGCGGCAGGAAGAAGCGGCTGAACCCGGCACGCGTGTAAAGGCCGGGAACGCTGAGATCGGCGAGCTCGCTGCCATCCGTGCGCTCGAACAGCAACTGCGCTTCCGGACCGGCTTTCGCGGCGACGGAGAAATCCTGCAGCCTCGCTGCGTAGACCGCCGACTTGATCTGCGCCGAGGCGCGGTCGGCGAGGCTCATGCGTCCGAGCGAGCGCTGCGCGGCCTCGACCAGCGGTTGGTTGAGCGCGAAGGTTGGATCATAGGCGTCGTCGAGCGCAAGCATGGCGCGAAGATGCTTTTCGAGCTGCGCGCGGCCCTCGCGGTTGTTCTCGCCTGGATAGCGGTTCTCCTCCCAGTCCTGCTTCATCCAGGAGACGATCAGCTCGTCGTCCACCTTCGGCGCCTTGCCGCCCAGCATCAGGTAGATCTTGAGCGGCTCGTAGAGCGCGATCGGATCGGCCATTCTGGCCTGGATCGTCCGCTCGGCCTGCACCAGCAGCCGTGAGCGGAAGCTTCGCTCCAGCGCCTGCCGGTAGGCGGTCTTGGAGGCCGACAGCAGCCGCTCGCGCTGGCTGAGCCCGAACGTCTCCTCGATCGGCCTGCCCTGGTCGCCATTTTCGACGCCCGCCGGCAGGTTGCGCAACTGGTCGAGCGGACCGATGACGTTTTCGAGGTCGACGTCGGTCACCGTCGTGCTCTTCAACAGGCTGTCGGCGCTGTCGCGATAATGCGCCATGGCTTGCCTGGTGGAGGCGATCAGCTCTCTGTTGGCGAAGAAGCTGAGGCCCAGCACGCCGAGCGCCGCCGAGGCCGCTAGCGCGATCGCGGCAAGGCCGCCGAATCTGGCCAATCTGATGCGCCGCTCGGCCGCCCTGTCGAAGGACACCCACCCCGATTCCGGGAAAATCACTTCGGTCAGGAGATCATGCAGGAAGAAGCTCTTGCCGGCGCCGGAAAGGTGCGCCTGCGAAGCGCTGCCGAAACTGCGGCCGATCGCGCCCAGCACCTGGTCGAAGGGCGTTCCTTCCTGCGTGCCCGACGAGAAATAGAGCCCGCGCAGGCTGACATTGACCTGGCTGCGCGATGTGTCGAACAGGCTGCCGATGAACTGCGTTATCCGGGTCTTCAGCGCGCCGAACTGCGCCGGGAAGCCGAACAGCGCGATCCGCGCCACCGGGTCGTTCTCTTCCTGCAGGCGGTCGGTGACCTCCTCGGCGAGCCGCTTCGCCAGCCCGTTGAATTCCGCCGGCGCTTCGCTGGCCATGTTCCTAGTGCGGTCGGCGGTCTGGAATGTCGCGCCCCACACCTTGCGCCGGCGCGCCTCGTCAAAAGCGCCGAAATAATCCATGAAGCCGGCGACGAGATCGGCCTTGGTGAAGAGCAGATAGACCGGGAACTGGATCTTCAGCGTCTCGTGCAATTCACGCAGGCGGCTCCTGATCTCGGTGACATGTGCCTCGAGCTGCCGGTCGTCGAAGCCGATGAGGTCCGACAGGCTGATGGCGAGGATGACACCGTTGATCGGTTGCCTGGTGCGCTGCTTCTTGAGCAATCCCAAGAACGCCAGCCAGCTTGCCTTGTCGCGCTCGCGGTCGGACTCCTGCGTCGTATAGCGGCCGGCCGTATCGATCAGCACCGCTTGGTCGGTGAACCACCAGTCGCAGGACCGCGTGCCGCCGACGCCGGCCACCGGCTGCGCGCTGCCGGAGCCGGCAAGCGGGAACTTCAGCCCGGAATTGACCAGCGCGGTCGTCTTGCCGGCGCCTGGCGGGCCGATGATGATGTACCAGGGAATGTCATAGAGGAAATTGCGCTTGCCGCTCGTCCGCTTCAGCGTTGCGATGGCTTCGCTCATGCGCGCTTCGAGCACCTGGGAATCGTCGTTGCGCTCGTCGCTGCGCGCGATGGCCGCTTCCAGCGCCTTTTGCGCCTTGCGCCGCTGCCAGAAGCGGATCCCGTAGAACAGCGCGAGCGCCGCAACGGTGACACCGATGATCGTGGCCCTCAGCCACACGGGCCCGAGCGGGCGCGTCTCGGCGAAGCGGATCAGCGGGCCTGCATACCAGACCGCCGCCGAGAAACCGGCAAGCGCGGCCAGGCTGAAGATCCGCAGAATCCAGCGCATCAGCCGCCGTTCTCCACAGCACTGGTCTGCAAGCTCTCCTGTTTCGGGATCATCACGTCGACGCGGCGGTTCTTGGCGCGGCCGTCCGCCGTGCCATTGTCTGCGATCGGTTCGTCCTCGCCCTTGCCGTCGGCACTGAGCCGCGACGGATCCTTCACCTGCTTGGCAATTATCGACTGCACGGCCTTGGCGCGAGCGACCGAGAGGTCGAAATTCGATTTGAACTGGCTCGATTTCTTCGGCTTCACATTATCGGTGTGGCCGACGATCTGGATCGGCCCGGATTCGGCGTCAAGCGTGGTGGCGATGTCGGTCGCGATCGGCTGGAACTGCGGCTTCGGCTCCGCCTGGCCGGGCGCGAACAGAAGCTGATTGTTGATCTCGACGACGATGAACGCGCCCCTTTCGCCGACGCTCAGTCCGCCGCTGGCGATCTCCTTGGCAAGGGCGGCGCTGATGCGGTCGATCTGGGCGGTGTCCGGAACAGCGGGCGGCGGCGAGGTGGCTTGCTCCGGCTCAGTGGGCGCCGCCACGCTGGCGCGCTCGATGGTGACGGGCGTCGAGGGGTTGAGCGCCAGCAACTCGCCGGCGGTCGCGTCGCCTTCATCGGTGATCAGCACCCGCAGCCCGAAGAAAGCCGCCGTGACCAGCGTCGCGGCGGCGGCAGCGACCGCCCAGAGCGGCAGCCGTGCCCTCGGCTTCGGCAGCGCCGCCGCCATGTGTTGCCAGCGCGGCGAGATGTCTTCGCCGGCACGCGGCTTGAAGTAGCGCAGCGTGTCGTAGACGTCGCGCCGGACGCGTTCGAGCGTGTCTCGTTCCCTGGGCAGCCCGCGATACTGGCCCTCGAAGCCCAGCGACAGGCAGGCATGCATCAGTTCGAGCAGGTCGTAATGCGCTTCCGGCGTGGCGAGAAGGTTGTTGAGGGCTTCGTAGAAACCGGCTCCGGTCGGTTGGGTGTGAAAGAACCGCGCCACCAGGCTGTGCTGAAGCCAACTGTCCTTGCTCGGCCATGGCAGATTGCCGACAAGGTCGTCGGCGGTTTCGCAAAGCGCGAATTTGGCGATCCGTGCGTCTTCCTCGGCCACGACTGCCTTTGCGATAGCAAGGTCGAAGGTCTCGATCGCGTCGGCAATATGCTCCGCCAAGGGTGCGGCTTGCCGGTCGACCGGCATCAGCCGCAATTGACCGAGAAGCATCAACAGCGGTGCCGCCGCGGCAAGGATCGGATTGGCGGCAGCGTATTTCACGCCGGAGGCGGCGTCGAGCAAGGCATCCTGCTGCACGCCCGGCAACGCATTCGCGGCTGTTCCCGGAGTTGGCCCTTGGAAGAGCACGGTTCCGGACGACCAGCCGGTGGGCATCTGCCGGCCGCCACCGGGATCGAACACCGTCGCTTCGCGGGAAGGCGATAGGGCTGGCCGCACGCTTTCCGGACCGGATCCCTCGGCAGCCGTAAGGGGTCTCTGCTTCGGCCGCGGCGCGCGGATGACGGTCTTGTCCGCCGGCCCGGAGGGATCGTCCTTCGAGCTCATCGGCGACGCCCCGCCGTCAAGCTGCAAGGGGCATGTTTTCGATCGGGGAAACGCGTTTCAGGCTGAACCTCGGCGGCGGGCCGCTTGGAAAGGCTCATCTCGCCGAAACATGACATTGCTGCACACGCCCCAAGCCTCGCCGCCTTGCCCGCCGGGCTGGCGTCCTTGTGCATTCTAGTCGCCCGGATATCCAATTGGAACGGGCCGCCGATTGAAATCGGGAAGCAAGATGCTCGAAGCGGCGGCTTCTTCTATGAGACCCGTCACATACGGCCGGCGTGGTTAGAGCAATTCCAGGAAAGTGTGAGCGGTTTTCCGTCTGGAATTGCGTGAAAATAAGAAGACGGCGCATTTCACCGTTTCCGTGAAACGGTGAAATGCGCTTGGGCCCGTGCGGCTATTTCTGCTTGTCGGCCTTGGCGTAGGCTTCGGTGAAATAGGCGAGGAAGACATCCAGCATGCCGTTCTCATGCTTGTCTTCCATCGTCCGCCATGTCGCGACGAGCGCATCCCAGGCCTGGCTCTTCCTGGACGAGAAGGACGCAGGCGGGATCTTCTTGGCGATCGCCTCCGGCGACAGGTCGTCGAGCAGCCGCGACAGCGCCGCCTGCATGGCGGCGTAGGTGGCGATTTCGTGGGCTTTCAGGTCGCGGAACGCATCCTCGATACTGCGCCTGGCATCGAGATAGCCCGCCCTGCGCCTGGCGAACATGATCTCCAATATGTCGTCGGCGCCCGGCACGAATTTCAGCGGGTTGTTGTCCTCGGCGCCGATCATCGTGCGGTTCGCGCTCTTGGCGAGCACCTTCGCTGCCGCGCGCGCCTTGAGCAGCAGGGACAGTTGCTCGACGGTGGTTCTCAGCACCGCGCCGATCTCAGCCGCGACCTGATGCGGATCGCGCGACTGCAGCAAGTCGGGAGCGATACCCGCCGCCCTGGCGATCTCGCGCAATATAGCATCCGCTTCCGCGGGCCGATTGGGTGGGGCTGCCGGCCCCGGCTGTTGCAACGCCGAGGATGTCGAGACGGGCGCCGCCCCGGCCGGTCGCTGCTCCGCCGAATTGAAGAACGGCTCGTGGCCGGGCTCCAGCGGGCGGCCGGTCGAGGGCGGCAGCTCGCGCTGCGTCGAACCGGTCCTGGTCTGCGGATGTCCGGTCGCCGCTTTCTCGTCATTGATCGAAACGCCGACGACATAACGGCCGATCAGCAGCCGGTCGCCCTGTGCCAGCCGATGCGGCCCGGCCATGCGCTGGCTGGAGCCGTTGACGAAAGTGCCGTTGCGCGAGAGGTCGTACAGCCAGAAGGAACCCGCCTGGTAGCGGACCTCGCAATGCCGGCCCGAGATGAATTTGTCCGGATCGGTCAGCGTCCAGTCGCAATTCTCGCGGCCGATCTCGAAGCTGCGGTCGCGGGCGGTATAGCTGGCGGCGGTGCCGGCTGGCAGCCTGTCGACATTGCTGATCTGGAGAGAGATGAACATCCGGAAGCGTCGCCGAACTTGGTCAATAAATGCTTATCTTGCGCGCAATTCCGGGCGGAAAACCGTTGAGCGCCCTTCCGGAATTGCTCTGCTATTCTAGCAGCTTGCAAGCCGAGCGGGAGAGGAGCGTTTCACACCGGCGCATCTGCACGCTTCAGCCATCGCTATTATTTGGCCTCCCTCAAACATGTGCTAGGCTGACGCGGATACGGTGCGGTGAATTCGAACGCTCCCGAACGTGATGCAGTTAATAGAGCGGGGTTTTCAAACCATCACACTGGCGGCCGCGTCGAGGAGGGGCACGACCCATGCCGAACGAACGTGCCACGGTTGTACAGACGCCGGCTGGCGCCGACCTGACCTTCACCCATCTCATCGGCCGCGATGAGATCAGCCGCTGCTTCGCCTATACGGTCGGCTTCGTCTCGAAGAACCGCGACATCGACCCGCTGAAGATGCTGGGCGGCGTCGTTTCGGTCGAGGGCGAATCCGACCCGAAGCGCTGGTTCAGCGGCCTCGTGTCGGATTTCAAGCTGACCCGCATCGAGGACCGGCTGGCCTTCTACGAGGCGACCGTCAGGCCATGGCTCTGGTTCCTCGGCAACACCACGGATTGCCGCATCTTCCAGAACATGACGGCGGTGGAGATCGTCGAGAAGATCTTCTCGAAATATGGCATCGCCAAATTCGAGAAGCGGCTGCAGGGCTCCTACCCCCAGCGCGAATATTGCGTGCAGTATGACGAGAGCGATCTCGATTTCGTGCAGCGGCTGCTCGAGCATGAAGGCATTTTCTATTTCTTCGAGCATGACGAGGGCAAGCACACGCTCATCCTCTGCGACGCGATGAGCAAGCTGAAGCCGGCCCCCGGTTACGAGAAGGTGCTTTACAATTTCGAGGGCCAAGCCTCGCGGCGCGATGTCGAATACATCACCGAATGGATTCCGGGCAGCGCGGTGCGGCCGGGCGCCTATGCGCATACGGATTATGATTTCGAGAAGCCCGGCGCCGATCTGATGGCGAAATCCGCCCAGCCTTTCGCCCATAAGGAAGCCTCTGGCGAGAACTATCGCCAGCCAGGCGCGCATCTCGATGTCGGGCGCGGCGACAAGATCGCCGGGATCCGCCGCGAGGAGCTTCAGGCCGTGCACCAGCACAGCACCGCGGTTGGCACGGTGCGCGGCCTTTTTTCCGGCTGCAAGTTCACGCTGGAGAGCTTTCCGCGCGACGACCAGAACCAGGACTATCTTGTGGTCAGCGCCGAATACCGGTTGTTCGACCCGGGCTATCGCACCCAGAATGAGGCCCACAACGAGAATTTCAAGGTGGTGCTGGGCGTCGCGCCCACCAAATTGCCCTACCGCCCGCCGCGCATCACGCCGCGGCCGATCATGCGCGGCCCGCAGACCGCGACCGTCGTCGGCCCTTCGGGCGAGGAGATATTCACCGACAAATATGCCCGCGTGAAGGTGCAGTTCCACTGGGACCGCCTCGGCAAGAAGGACCAGAACTCATCCTGCTTCGTGCGCGTCTCGCAGACCTGGGCCGGCAGCAACTGGGGTTTCATCCAGATCCCGCGCATCGGCCAGGAGGTCATCGTCGATTTCATCGAGGGCGACCCGGACCTGCCGATCATCACCGGCCGCGTCTACAACGCCTCGCAGATGCCGCCCTATGGCCTGCCGGGCAACGCCACGCAATCGGGCTGGAAGTCGAATTCCTCGAAGGGCGGCGGCGGCTACAACGAGCTGATGTTCGAGGACAAGGCAGGCTCCGAGCTGGTCAATTTCCAGGCCCAGAAAGACCACCACCTGCTGATCAAGCACGACCGCAACAAGACGGTCCAGCACGACCAGTCCGACCGCATCGACCATGACGCCAAGCACTCCGTCGGCCACAACCTCGACGAGGACGTCGGCAACAACAAGACGGTCAAGATCGGCGTCGACCAGACGACGAATATCGGCAGCAATGACACCGAAACGGTGGGCGCGAACCGCTCGCTGACGGTGATGGCGAATGAGACGATCCATGTCGTTTCGAATTCAACCGAGAACATCGACGCCAACCATTCGCAGACGGTGGGGCTCAACCAGACGGTCACGGTGGGTGTCGCGCGCGTCGATACGGTGGGGGCGGCTGAGGCGAGGACAGTTGGCGCGTCGCAGACTAACACGATTGGCGCGACGCGCTCCGTGACGGTGGGCATCAGTCAAAGCCATTCCATTGGCGCCGGTGATTCCTGGGACATTGGCGCGGGGCAAGATATCAACATCGGTGCCGGACAAACCGTTGCGATCGGCGCATCGCAAGCGACAAGCGTAGGCGCCTCGCGCAGTGCCAGCATCGCCTCCAACGATGCCACCGACATCGGTGGCGGTCATATGCTCAAGATCGCCAAGGGCAGCAAGATCGATGTCGGCGAGAGCGGCGTCATCGACGTCGGCAAGAATTTTACGCTAGATGCCAAGGAGAGCATCACCTTGAAAACAGGCAGCGCGCAGATTGTGATGAAAAAGGACGGGACGATCATCATCGAGGGCAAGGATATAACCGTCAAGGGCTCAGGCAAGGTCAACATCAAGGCCTCGGGCGACGTGATCATCAAAGGCTCCTCGATCAACGAGAACTGAGGGTGACGATGAGCAAGGTCAGGGCCAAGATTGACGGAGTGGTGATCGGTGCCTTCCTGGGTTTCGGGGAGGAGGCGCCGCTCGTCGTTTTCCCCGGCAATCCGGAAAAAACGGCGTTGCCCGCGCGCAGCCTGTGCGAGTTGTCTTCCGATATGATCGGCTGTGAGGTGGCCTTGCTGTTCCAGGAAGGCAACCCTCGCAGGCCTTTGATCGTCGGTCGGATCATCGATCCCAACCGCGCGAAGACGGCTCCGCAAGTTATCCGTGACGGGCGGCGTGTGCAGATCATCGCTGAGGAACGCTTGGAGCTGAGATGTGGCAAGGCGACCATCCTGATGGAGGCGGACGGCCGCATCACAATTCGCGGCGCTCATATCACCAGCCACGCCAGTGGTGCCCAGCGCATTCGCGGCGGCTCGATCAACCTGAATTGATGCGGACTCCGTTGAAGGCACAGGGGCCACGGCCGGCCCGCGTCGCGGCTGAAGTCATACGCCAGCACGCGGAGCTTGCTGCCTTCCTGTGGGCGCAGCGTGACAGTTGGTCAGCTGAGGATCCGCCCGACGCCAAGGTCATCGCCGAGATCGACGAGCGACTCGAGATAAACCTGGACGCCCTGCGCATCGCCGGCGCCCCCGCGTGGCCGTTTCTGATCGCGCAGCACGAGGACTTCCCGGACAAGGGCGAGCTGTTCGCTTTCGCGTGGATGGCTCTTGAACTGGCCGACAGCAAGAAGGTGGCGCAGTCAGTCGAATTGGGACGTGTGACAAGCGACGATGCCAGGGGCTTGGTTGGCGCGCTGGCATGGCACAAGCCGGCGGTCATCGGGCCCTTTGTTCGCGAATGGATAGGCGACCGGGATGCCTTCCTGCGCTTCCTCGGCATTTCGGCATGTATCGAGCATAAAGTCGACCCAGGCACCACTTTGGCCAAGCTGGGTAAGGATCACGATTTCAGGGTGCGCGCCGCGGCCCTGCGTCTTGCCGGTCAACTGCGGCGCTTCGATCTGGCGCGCGATGTCCATGCCGCGCTTGACCACGAGGATGAGCGCGTCCGGCTTTGGGCCTCATGGGCGCTCGTCGAATTGGGGTCGGGGGACCTCGCGCGGCGGGAACTCAGGAAAATCGCTACCACCGCCGGCCCGGATGCAATGATTGCGATGCGCGCATTGGCAAAAGCCGGACCGGACAAGGACGTTCGCGCCTGGATGGGAGGGCTGATGAAGTCGCAACGGACAGCGCCGCTTGCCGTCCGCGGCATCGGCATGCTGGGCGACAGATCCGTTCTGGCCTGGCTCATCGAGCGCATGCGCGAGCCCTATCTGGCTGTCGCGGCATGCGCGGCTTTTCTGGAGCTTTTTCCGGAAGCGCGGGAGGAGACGAAGCTGTTTACGGTCGATCCGACGGATTTGGGACCGGCGTTTGCAGAGTTTTTCGGTGACGAGGTCGTGGGCGTCGCTGTCCCGGATCGGGTGGAGTTCTGGCGGGCTCAAAACCGCGTGGCGTGATCCTAGACTAGGGTAGGATCGGATGGCCAAAGAAGTAGCGCTGCCCGGGCTTATACTTTTCTCGCGGGTTGCCGTCGAAGAATTCCTCGAGAATGGCCATGATGGATAGACGGTCTGGACGCCCCAGCTCATTAAAGAATGAAGAACAATTCACGCCTGTATTTGCTTCGAATATCAGCCTGCCACGATAAAACCGCTCGCTCTGCAAATTTCCGTTCTCCGCCTGCGCCAATAGACGCGTTGCGAGCCTTACGACATCGAACGTCTCGCTTTCGAATACCTTAGTCCCTTGAACCGAATGGGAGAGCGCATCTCGCAGGGGCGCAGCGAGATTCACGATGCGCTGATGCTCGATTTCGGCTCCGCCGCCACCGAATATCTCCTTGTTTGCGGCTTCCAGCAAATAGGAAAGCTCACGCAGTGTCTGATCCCCATCCTCCTCGGGGTCTGTGCAGCGCCCGTATATCATCAGCAGCGGGTCGACCGCGCGCAGGTCGCAGGACAGCCCGAGCAATAGCGACATATTGTACCGAACCCACGGTGTGTCGATGCGTTCCTGAAAGACATTCAGCGCTTTCTGCACATCTTCCCACCTGCTAGCAGACGCGATGATGTTAACGCCCGCCGACCAGATCAAGCTTTCGGTATTGCGCATGAGAATTGGAGCGACGTGGTGCGTTTTGGAGAAGTCACCCTGTCGGCAGAGTAGATTTATGGCATAAATCCGCTGCCAGTCGGAACCCTGCACGATCGGCTTGGTGTCAGTCGATTCGTTGTTTTCTTCAATGAAGAATCCAAGAGCCAAGGGCCGGAACGGCTGATCGGAAGCGAAACTCTCTTGTGTCAAACGCGAATCCTCGCTCTCAGACCAGACTGTTGGTTCCGACCTCAAGATCGCTCTGCAGATCCTCGATCTCTTGGCATTCGGGGCCACCCATCATGTTTTCCGGGACCACATTGTTCGGGTCGTTGCATCCGCCGGCCTGTTTCGGTGTAATATGATTTCGCGACGTGCCGGCCACCGCTGGAGTTCCGGTTCTCGCTGACCAAACTGCATCGATGCGCATCTTCTTGGCATGTCCAAAATCCTTTGCGCACAGCCCTGATGTCGTCAGAACATCGCCAGGATTGTCCGGGTCTGGATGTCGTTTACCTTGCGGTATCTCGAAATGGATGGCGCAACCACTCGTCTCACTAGGATGGACGTTGTTGCAGCCAGCGCCTCCGGCGCGACTGTTCGCGCGTGCCGCGCTTTTCGCCATCACGAAATCCTTGAATTTCGCCTCCATATTGGTCTTGTTTGCGCCTGCCGGCAGCCGATCGACGCGTGATTGCCAGAATTCCGTTGATGTGACTGCCTTGTAAGGCTTCTTGGGCGTTTCAGTGCTGTCCGGATCGCGCTGCCACTCGTGCAACGCATCGCCGCAGCAGGGGCAAACACCGTTGTCGATGGCATATTGCGAATCGGCGAGGTTCTGCATTTCCAACGACACAAGCGGTGCGGTCGTGGTCGCCGCGGAAGCATGATTGCTGGTCGTGATATCGAAATGCCTGCAGACGTTCTTGCTTTCGAACTTCACGTCCATGCACCAGGCCTGGAAGAAGGTCTTACCGGTGATCTGATGCGTCACAACGTTTGCGCCAAAGGTGCGTGTCGCTGCCTCGTCGCCCAGCACCGGCTCCTTGTAGTAAGACTTCTGGGCCAGTGCCGCCCCCTTGCCACCGATCTTCACCGTGGTTGAGGCAGACTGCAGATTGTTCGAGAACGACGTATCCGGGTAAGGGATCGGAATCGGGCCGGCCGGCGGCGAAGGTGGCGACATGCACACGTCCGGAAACCGTGCGATAGACTTGTTCATCCCGTTCTCGGCGGCAATTTCCCACATTCCGGCGAAGACGTTCTTGGTCATCTCCCCTCCTCAAGCAGAGACTATCGCAGCGGCGCGCCCGCCGAAGGCCATTGAGCTGCCATGTAGCGCACCTAATGCGCCAGGGGCGTATTTACGGCTGAAAGCCTGCTCCGCCCATGCAAGCTGAATCAGCCCTGCGGCCGCCCCGGTGTCGCCGATGCAGTCGGCGGCGTGCCACACCGGTTGTTCCGGCCGCGACTGGCGCATGTTGCGCATCTGCGCGATGACGAGTTCCTCGAAGGCATAGGATTCACCCGCCACGTCACTGAGGCGGAAGGCCACCTCGTGCATTTCAGTGCGCGCCGAGGCGAGCGCTGCCTTCAAGGCTCCTGCCAGTCCGTTGGCACGGAAGGGCTCCTCGCTGATCGCCGTCGCCGTCTCTTCGCCAAGCCCCAGGCCGCGTATCGCGACATGGCGCGGCATCAGCGGACGGTGGCTGACGACCGCCAGGCATGCGGCCTCGCCGGGGATCAGCCCGTCCGTCGTCACGCTAGTCTTCAGCCGCATATGGCGGTCGAGCCAGGCCAGAGTGCGCGCGTCGATGAGGCTGTCGATCGCGAGGACAAGGCATGCCGCAGCCCCTTCGTCGAGCATCTTGCGCGCCTGCATCAGCGCCGCGAAGGCGGCAGGCTGGCCGGCCGCGATATGCGCCGTGCGCCGCTCGTTCACCGCGGAGCCGTCGGGAAAACGTAGGTCCGCGAACATGCCGTTCAGCCGCGCGCCGGGCGTTTCCTTCTCGCGGGTGCAAAGGATCAGCGGCATCTGCGCCCAGGGCAGCGCCGCTCTGATGTCGGGTTCGACGTGTTCCAACACCAAACGCGCTAGCGCGCGCAGCCGCTCACGCCCGCGTCTGGACGGCGCGATGGCGTCGACGCGCGCGCCGCGGATCGGTACCGCCATGCGGTCGCGATAATCGAGTTCCTCGAACGTCGCGATGCCGGCCCGCAGCGCCGCGCAGGTCGCGGCGGCGCTGTAGCCGACGGGCGAAACGAGGCTGACGCAGCTGACGACCGTCATCGGCGTCGGCCTCGCAGCTTGGAGAGCGCAGCGACCGCCTCGCCAAGGCCGGCATAGTGCGGCTTGACTGCAGGCTCTTTGGGCGGCGGCCCCACCTGGACCTGCTGCAGCCGTACGAATTTGCGCGGCAGCTTCGTGCCGACCCGCCCCACCAGCACGATCCTGCCTTCATGCGGCACGATGGTCAGCGTGTCCGGCGTCGCCACCTTGTGCTCGGTCCTGTCGTCGTACATGAACCGCACCGGCACTGACAGCGCCGGCAGCCTGACTTTGAAGATACCGCTCCTGCTCATGCCGGCGCAGCCAAACATCATGCCTTCGGAAAGTTTGTCGAGCCACTGGTCCTCCGGCGCGGCCTGAAAGTAGCGGTCGTCGAAATCCTGCGGCAGAAACGGCAACACGTTCTCCATCCAGTATTTGTCGTAGGTGCCGGCATAGCGCGCACGGTCCTTGGCAAAGCGCGGCACCGGGCCGAAGCCGATCGGGCGCGGCCGGTCGTTCCAGATGCGCATCCGCGACTGGGGGTGCTCGACGCACGGCAAAGGTGTGCCGTCAATATTGCCCTGGCCGGCAAGATAGCCGCTGCCGATCGGGTTGACCGCGTCGCTGCGATGCGTTGCCGGGTCTGGATCCGTTCGATCAGTGCCGCCGAAGGTGAGGTGCCATGCCAGGGGCATCGAAACGAAGGGTGTCGGCCGGGAAGCCTGGATGCCAAGCCCGCCCCTGAACCAGCGCCTCTGGCCGGTAACCACCGCCCGCTTGTCCAATCCCGGGCCGACCAGGCGCACTTCGACCGATTCGGCCTGTTGTCCAGGCGGCGCCATCGCCACCGCATCGAGCAGGACCTCGCATGTGGGCTTGACGGGAGCGAAGTCGGTCTCGACGCGGATGGAGGTGGATTCCGGATCGCCGTAATGCGTATCGGCGTACACGAAAGGCGACTGCGCTTTGCTGGGCGTGCAGTTGCCTTGCTCATCGACATCGTATGTCGCGCGCACGACCGCGACGCAGAACTTCACGCAATGCTTGTCCTGGTAGGGAAAAGTCTCAGCGAGAAACGGGGTGGTGTTCTGGCTGACGAACATCAGCTGGTCTCCCAACTCGCGGCGAAGATCTGCCCGAGCGTCGGCTGCGGCCTCTGCGCATCGACGTCGAAAATATCCGTATGCGCCGTCCACATCACGAGATCGTCGATTACATCGAGTTCGCCATCGACAAGCGGAATGGGCAGGGCGGCCAGCGCCGAGTCGAGTTCGTCGGGCGTCAGCTCTCCGCGTTGCGCGGCCAGCGCCGCATTTTCGATGCTTTCAAACCAAGCGTCGGCATAAGCCAGCTTGAGTGGCGCCTCGGGGAGCCTGGCGACGACGCTCAATGGAAATTGCCGACCCACCCTGTCGGCGCTTTGCAGCACCAGGCCGGCCGCGCAACCGAATGAAGCAGGGCCGCTGAGGAAACGCAGCGCCGTGCCTGTCGGCCAGGTCTCCACCCCGAGCAGCGGCACGATGTGTTGCGCCAGCCAGCGGTCCCACACGCGCACGAAATCGCCCGGCAGCCGCCGCGTAACGAAATCGCCGGCGGCGGGCATCTTGCCGTAGAAGCCGGGCAGGATCAGATCTGCGGCGGACATGTGAACTTCTTGAACATCTCTAGCGTGTACGGGTTCTCGACGCTGGCCGCCTTGAGTTCGAAATCGGCCCACATCCCCTTGGTGCCGAGCCGCAGGCTGTAGACGTCGGTGAGCTTGGTCGCGTTGAAGCGGCCGCCGCGCAGCATTCTGAGCCACGCCCAGCTGCCGGTCTCGTTGAGCATCACTTCGGGCGAGCCGTCGACCGGCTGGAAGGCGAGCGAGATCACGCCGGTGCCGTCCTTGCCTGGCCATGTCATCGGCTGCGGCCTCGTCGCGTTGTTGTAGTAGACGAGATTCTGGCCATCGAGGTTGAGCGTCACCCGCGCCACGTTGGGCGACAGATCCTTCGGCTCCAGCGTGAAATTCATCACCGGCCCGGTGCCGCCGGGGAACAGGTCGTCGCGGATATGACGCGCCTGCTCGAAGGCTGCCAGCGCCGCCGGGTCGAGGCCGAAGTCGGCGCGCCATTTCCACGGCTCGCTGGCGGTGTCGACATAGTTGATGAGATGGTCGTTGGTGAAGGCGTCGATCAGGCCGGTCGGCCCGAACAGGCGCTGGAAGTCGCGCACGTTGACGTCGACCGCGCTCTCCGGGCTGAACGGATAGCGGTTGTTGAGCGCCGCCTGGCAGAAGGGCAGGATGTCCGCCCGCCAAATGGCGTTGAGCTCGTTGGTGACGGCCTTCTGCGACAGGCCACTTGTGTCGCCGGCAATGCCGCCCAGCCAGTCGTTGATCGGCGAGGGCAGGATCTGCGCCTGCCTTGCGACCGCGCCCGTCAGTTCGGCCAGCCCGCCCTGCTTCTTGATGGCATCCTGCGGATCGGGGTTGGCGGTCACGGTCTGCAGCACGTTGGACAGCGCCGTCAGCGCCACCACGGCGGCGTCGAGCGCCGGCGGCTGGCCGTCGACCTGCGCGATCGTGCCCTTGAGCGGCTTGAAATGCTCGGCCACCAGGCTGCCGGTCATGTCGACCTGATCGGCCGAGCCCGCGCGCGGCAGCAGTTTCGCTCCCGTCTTCACCACCTTGCCCAATTTGCCGAGCTTGCTCAAAAGCTTCGAGCCAGTGTTGGCGGCGTTCTTGTCGTTGGCCGCTGCGTCGTCGGAGCGGGTCAGGTCCGTTTCCTGCACCACGGCCGTCAACAGGCGCTTCAATGCGGAGTCGGCGCTGGACAGGTCCTTGAGGTTCTCGCTGGCGACGTTGAGGTCCGTCAGTGGCGCGAGCCGCATGTCGCGCAGGAAGGAATCCCACTGCGCGATATAGTCGTCGTAATAAAGCTTCAGGATGTCCTCGGAGAGCGCCGACACCGATGTCTCCGAATTCTCCGAACAGCCGCCGGCAAACACGGCGCGGTCGAGCGCTGCCTGGCCGGCTACGTCCTCGACGCGGTCGAGAATTGCGTCATGGAAGCCGGCATAGGTATAGGGGCCCGGCACGCCGACGCGCAGCGTCTTGTCGGAGCGGCGCGCGAACACCTTGGCCCCGTTCGGTCCGGCGAAATTGGCCGGCACCCATTCCTTGACCGCCGCCACTTCCGGGTCGGCCAGAAGCTGCTTGTAGGCGCGCTCCGGCAGCGAGATCGTGCACACCGTCTTCAGCGCCTCGGCGACCAGTTCCTTGTCCGGCGCTATGTAGCTGTCGTCGACCGCCATGCGGCGGATCGCGGCAAGCTGGTGCTCCTCGGCATCCGCGGTGGGGAAGGGCGGCGCGGGCGCGAATTGCGGCAGGCTGTTCACCCACCAGTTCTGCACGAAATCGGTGTCCATCTGCGACAGGCCGGTCATCATCCGGTAGGTCTTCAGCGCGCCGAGCATGAAATCCGGATCGCGGATCTGCCGCCACATCGTGGCTTCGAGCAGCGCGACCATATGCGGCTCCAGCACGTTGCGCAGCGCATGGTCGTAAGTGTCGGTCTGCGCGCGTACCAGTTCCGCAGAGGCGGTCGGGCCGAGCAAATTGTGGACCGCGTCCGGTGGCGCCGTGCGGGCCGCCGCCACCGCGTCCATCGCCGCCAACGCACCGTCCATGGTCGGCTGCTCGACCGCGGCCGGCATGGCGGCGACGTCGGTCAGAGGCTGCTGCAGCGCCTCGAACTGGCCGGCCTGTTCGGTGATCGCATTGCGGTTGTCGAGATAGGACCAGGCGAACAATCCGGCGGCCAACAGTGCCGCGAGCGCGCAGGCCGCTGCCGCTCCGCGCCAGATCCAGGCGCGGCGACGCTGCGCCAGCGGATCGAACGTGCCGAGGCCGGCTTCCTTGAAGATCACTTCGGTGAGCAGATTGCGCAGGAAGAAGCTGCGCTTCTCGACACGCGCCGCCGGCATGGCGCGGCGCGGCGGCAGCCCGAAGGATGACGACAGTGCCGCGGTCAGCCGGTCGATCGGCGCGCCTTCCTGTGTCGCCGAGGTCAGATAGAGGCCGCGCAGCCAGGCGGCTTCCTCATAGCGGCTCTCGCCGAACATCGCCTCGACCAGCACCTGGATCGGCTCGGAGAGGCTGGCGAGCTGCGCCGGGAAACGGAAGATCTCGGCGCGCTGGCCAAGCTTGTCCTCGTCTTCCAGCCGTGGCACCAGCCGCCGCTCCAGCTCGGAGGCCAGCCTGGCAAGTTCCGTCTGGATCATGCCGGCGTTGACGCGGGCATCGAGCGGGAAAGTGGTTCCCCACACCTGCTCGCGCGCCGTCGTCGACAGGCCGCCGAAGAAGGCTTCGAAACCTTTGATCAGGTCGGCCTTGGTCAGCATCAGGTAGACGGGCAGGCGGATCTCCAGCCGATCGTTGAGCTCCGCCAGCCGGCGGCGGATCTTTCGGCCATGCGCCTTGATCGCCTCGTCGCCCTCCGACAGCACGTCGATCGACAGTGCGATGATGACGCCGTTGAGCGCACGGCGGCCCCGGTGCTTCTTCAACAGGTCGAGGAAGCCAAGCCACTCCGCCGCGTCGACATCCGGCTGGCTTTCCTGCTGGACGTAGCGGCCGGCGGTGTCGATCAGCACCGCGTTCTCGGAGAAGAACCAGTCGCAATTGCGCGTGCCGCCGACGCCCTGCAGGTCGTCGGTCAGGTCGATCGGGAAATTGAGTCCCGACTGGCGCAAGGCCGTGGTCTTGCCGGTGGCCGGCGGACCGACGATCACATACCAGGGCATCTCGCGCAGGAATTTCCGGCCGCCGAGCTTGCGCCGCTTCAGCTCGGCCATCACCTCGCCGAACTTGGCGCCGACAGCCGCGACGCTCTCCTCGCCGGGCGTGAGCTGCTTTTCCTGGACAGGCGCCGCGATCTCGGCGACGAACATGCGGTTGGCGCGGATCGCGCGGCGCTGCGCGATGATCAGCCAGATCAGCCACAGGATGATCAGCCCGGCAATGATGGCGATGCGCACATTGTCGGACTCGAACGGCGCGTAGGGGCCGACCTGCACGATCGGCCCGAACACCCAGATCAGCAGCGAAAGCAGCGCGATGCCGATCAGCGTCCACAGGAAACGCGAGGTGATGACGGCCCAGAGGAAGCGCAGGATGAACATCTCAGAGCCTCTTCTCGACCAGGACCTCGACGCGCCGGTTGAGCGCGCGGCCTTCCCGAGTGGAATTGTCGGCCACCGGATCTGTTTCGGCGCGGCCTTCGGATGAGATGCTCTCCGGCGGCACGCCGGCCTGCACCAGAAGCTTGGCTATGGTCTCGGCGCGCGCTTCCGACAGGCGCTGGTTGCTGGCCAGCGGGTTCGACTTTTGCAGGCGCACATTGTCGGTATGGCCGACGACGGTGATCTTTCCGATCAGCTCCTTGTTGTCGAGGATCACCTTGGCGATCGACGCGATCAGCGGCTCGTAACCCTCGGTCAGCGTCGGCCGCGACGACTGGAACAGCTCGGGATTGGAGGACTGGATGATGAGCTTCGCCAGCGAGACGCTCTCAGTGCCGCTGAGCGCGCCCTTGAGGTCATCCGGCGCCGCGGCCTTGAACTCGGGCAGCAGCGCGAAATCGACCGGCTGTGGCGCTTCGGGTTCAGGGGCATCCTGCTTGGGCGCGGCGCGGGTGATGTCGCCGCGCGAGGCCGGCGGCAGCGTGCGCACCAGCGCGGAAAGCTCGACTGCCTGGCTGCTCAAACCCATCGACAGGCCGACATAGGCGGCGGCGGCGGCGACAATCGCGGCAAGCGCCATCACCCAGATCGGCACGATGAAGCGCTGCGGCTCGTCGGAGGCGATCACGCCTTTCCAGTTCGGCGACAGCGGCGAATCCTCGGCATCCGCATTGCGCAGGAACCGTGCCGCCGCAACGCGCACCGCATTGAGCGAACGGTCGCCGGCCCGTCCAGGCACCCGGTACTTGCCGCGGAAGCCCAGCGCCAGGCAGTAATATTGCAGCTCCAGCATCTCGCGGTCACGGTTTGGATGCCGCTCCAACTCGTCGAGCCGGGTGAAGAACTGCGTGCCGGCATCAACGTCGCCGCGCAGCATCACCACAAGCGGCTGGCGCGGCCAGGCGCTGGCGCCGCCCCAGGGCGTGTTGAGCGCGAGATCATCGAGCAGCGCCGCCACCGCCCAGGCCGCCTGGTCTGCGCGCTCCAGCGAGGAGCCCGAGGCAACAGCGGCGTCGCGGGCCCGCACCAGCTCGTCGAGCAGGCGCGTGCGCATCACTTCCGGGTTCTCCGGCGCCAGCGCGCTTTCGAGCTCGGGCGCGAATTCGAGCAGCGGCGCGAAGATGTTGATGAGCGTGTTGGGATGGGCGCGCGCCCGCTTGACCGGCGCGCCCGGCGCCAGCGGCGCCATCGGCCGGGGCGCCGCGCCGGTCAGCCGGATGCGTGTGCGCTCGCGATCCTCCGACAGTCCGAAGGGATCATCCCGGCTCATGGCCTCACCTGTTCACCGAATAGCAGTCGACCTGCGGCTCGCTCGGCAGCACGCCGGAAACGCCGATGACGAAGCCTGGAGCGTCGAGCAGCGAGGCCCAGTGCTCGCTCTTCTGGTCGAGCTCCAGGCACAGGCGGTCGCCGTCATAGGGGATCTCGCGCGGCTGCGAATGCAGCGGCTTCAGCGGAATGCCGGGCAGGCGCGATTTCCACAGGCCCTCGAACTGGTCGGCCGAGCCGACCGTCGCCTGGTTGACGAAGATCTTGCGCAGCGCGTCTTCCGACAGCTCGGAGCCGACGCGGATGACGATGCGGCTGGCGACCAGCAGCTTCGGGTTGTCGATCCGCACCTTCCAGACATTGGTGGCGTGCCGCATGACGGGCAGCGCGCGCGATTTCGGCTCGATGTAGCGCAGGCTGAGGATCAGCGAACGCAAGGCGTCGGCCAGCGCCATATAGGCGGGGCCGGGCGCGATGTGGTCATAGGCCGGCAATTCGCCAAGCCGCCTCGAGCTGGAGCCGTAGGTGGCCATCTCGCCGGCGAGGCCGGCAAGTTCGAGATAGAGCTCGGCCGGATGGAAGACGTCCTGCGCCAGCATATGCGCCAGCCGCGGCCGCGCGGCGTTGGCGAGGTGCAGCATCAAAAGGTCCTCGACGCTGCGCCCGGCCCCGCCCATCACCATCTTGCCATGCGCTTCGGCGATCTGGTCGAGGCCGGTGACGACCTCCTGCAGCAATTGCCGGTACCAGTGGACGGCGCCGGTGATCAGCGTCGGCGGCAGGAAGGACTGGTCGAGCGAGACGCCGCCATCGGCGCGCACGCCCGTGATATCGGCGATCGGCAAGGCGGTATAGCCGCCGACCGATTTGCCGGGCGCCAGCAGCACCGCTTGCGGCCGGGCGATCTCGATTTCTTCCGGATCGGCGCCGCCCTGCACGGCGTCACGCACCGGGACGATCTTGCCGTGGTAGCGCGCGCCGGTCGATTGGGCATGCGCCGGATCGAAGCCGACGCCGCCGGGCGGCTCCAGCGGCAGCGCCACCAGCACCGGCCCGGCGCCGGTGTCGGCCGTGACCGGCAGCGGCTTCGGCGCATCCATCAGTTCCGGGATGGAGAAGGGCGTGCCGTCCGGGAAGATGCCCCGGGCGGACACGATCGACACCTGGCCGGCGTCGAGCAGCGACTGGTCGAGCGTCAGCTGCTGGAAGCCGAACGTATGGAGCTGGCCCGCCTGCAAGGCGCCGCGCACCATCCCCTCGAAGAACCGGTCCTGCTGCTGGAAATGCTGGGTCCTCAAGAAGAGCCCCTCGGACCACAGCACCCTGTTTGCGTCGCTCATGCTGCCACTCTCTGCACTGCCCTGTTGACGCGTCGCTAAGCGGATATGCCGCCTTTGCCGAGGCTGACATTGATGGTGAATTTCGACCCCGGCGAAACCGACTTGGTCGTGCGCCAGTTGCGTCCGCCGGGTTCGCGGATCAGCGCGACGAAGCCGAGCGCCGTCGCGTTCGGCTCGACCGTGATGGTCTTGGCCGCCGTCTTGCCGGGCGCGACCGAGATCGCATCCGAACCGATCAGGTCGGCGCCGAGCGCCGAGCCCGCGTCGCCCTGCAGCGCGAAATAATCGGCCGAGTTGAACTTGCCGGTGCTGGCAAGCCGCATCACCAGAACCGTCACCGGCCGATCGCCGCCCCCGGGTCCCGGATTCATGCCGGCGCCGCCGGTCACGTTGACCGAGATCACCGATGGTTTCGGCGGGCCGCTCTGGCAAGCCGCAAGCAGCCCCGTCGCGCCGATGGCAACGATGAATTCGCGTCTGTCGATCATGTCCCTACTCCTCTTCGTATGCATCCCTGAAGTCTGCGCCGATCTCGCCCAGGAAGCTCGATTCCGCGCTCTGGGCGATGTCGCGATGGCGTTTCTGGTAGAGCTCCCACAGCTTGGCGTTGCGCCCGCCGGCGAGCAGATTGCCGATCGCGGAATTGGACTTGAGCTCTTCTTCGATCGCGGCCGGATCGAAACGGTCGATCATGCGCCGCAGCGCCGCTTGCACGCCGCGCCAGGCGCGCACGTGATGATGCGCGAGATCCTTGACAGCATCGCTGATCGCCGCCTCGCCGGAGAGAAAGCCGGGGCTGCGCTCAGCGATGATGGTGACGATGACATCCTCGACCGTCGGCAGGAATTTGAGCGGGTTGACTTCCGAAGAACCGACCACCGTCTGTGCGACGCGCGCGCTCCCCTTCTCCTCGGCGCGCTTGCGCAGGAGCTGCATCAGGCCGTCGAGCATCAGCCTGTATTCGCGCCCGAACTTCTCCATCTCGGCGAGCGGATCGCGCCCGGGAAAGTCGGCCTCCTCGACGCCCATACCGCGCAGGAATGCGGCGCGCAGTGCCATGTCGCTCGGCGCAGGCTGCGCTGCACGCGACGGCCGCGGCGGGGGAGCAGCGCGAGGTGGCGGGGCGGGCGGATCGGGCGCATTCGCCGGTATTTCCCATGGGCGGGCCGCCTTCAACTTCTCGGCGGCTCGCCCATCGCGACCGGTTGCATCGGCGGTGGTGACGGAAGCAGGCGTCGCAGCTGGCCCGAAGCTGAAATCGTCGAAGCCGGCGGCCTTGGGCGCGGGCTCGGGCATGTCGTTGCGCGCGGGCATGTCGCCAAAGCCGAACGGGTCCACTCGGCCGGTGGCGGGCTCGTCGTTCGAGGCCGGCGTCGCCACCGGATCGAGGCTGAACGGGTCGTCGAAGGCCGGCGAACTGCGCTGGTTCGAAGCGCGATCGTAAGCTCCGGGCACAGGCTGCTCGAACGGATCGGGCAGCCCGGCCGGGCGCGGCAGCTGCGGTTCCTCCTCGGCCTTGGCCGAGAAGAAGTCGTCGCCGCCGATGCTGGCAGGCGTCCGCGCCTGTGGCGACGGCCATGCCGGCGCAGCGTTGGCGATCGGCGCCTGGCCGATCGAGGTGTGGCCGGCGCCCGACTGGATCTCGACATGGAGTACGTAGTCGCCCATGCGCAGCCGCATGCCGCTTTGCAAGCGGGTCGACCTGCCGGTTCCGAGCGGGCTGTCGGAATCGTCTATGAACAATCCGCTGCTCGACGTGTCGGTGACGAAGTAGCCGTCGCGGCCGCCGCTGATCTTGCAATGGGCGCGCGAGACGAACATGTCCGGGTCGTCGATCTGCCAGCCGGCATCGGCGCTGCGGCCGATCACCAACTCGCCTTCGTCCAGCCGGGTCTGCCTGACCAGTTGCGAGCGCGGGCCTTGTTCCAGGGTCAGAAGCAGGCTCATCAGGCTGCCTCCGCCATGTCCGGCCGCCAGCCGACGATGGTGCGCAGCCTGAGATCGTCGGCGTCGCCCTTCTCGGCTGGGCGTGAGAGCCAGGAGGTTCGGCCGAGCTGGATCGTTCCCATCTTCGGCGCCGGCACGGCGTCACGCGCCAGCACGATCCTGAGGTCGACATCAAGGGCTTCGCCGATCATGTCGCGCACCGCCTTCTTGAACAGGGCAAGCCTCCGTTCTCCAGGCAGGAACGACTTGAAGTCGTCGAGGCTGAGCGGACCGATGCGCAATTCGACGCGGCTCTGCCGGCTGAAGACGCGCGGGCCGATCGTGGCCCCGCGCCCCAGCGCCGCATAGACCTTGCCGACTTGACTCTGCAGCGCCTTCGGAATGCTGATCCAGGCGGCGACGAATTCCTTGATCTGAACGGGCACCATGAAGGCGGTGGCGAGGAACAGCGTCAGCCGCTCGGCGCCGTCGACCTGGTTGGCCAGCGATCCGGCCTGAAGCAGCCGCACCGTGTCGAGCTCGGGGTCCTGCGTGCCGGGAAGGCCGATGCCGGCCATGGCTTCCAGCATGGCGCGCACACGCCCGCCGACCGAACGTTCCACCTGCACCGCCGGATGCGCGTCCGCCCAGGCGCGGTAGTAGAGCGCGATCATGCGGTGCTGCAGGATGTTGACGAAGTCGACGAAGGTCGTGTCGCTGGTCTGCTCGGCGTCGGCTCCGGTGAACCAGCGTTGCGACAGCCGGTCGAGCACCCAGCGCGTCAGATGCAGCGGCATCGGCCCTTCCGGCCCGAGCAGGCCGAGATTGGCAACGGTCACCCGCGCCGGAGCCTTTTCGCCCGTATCCTGGAATTTGACCACGTCCCTGGCCGAGAAGCTCAGGCGCACATGCTGGCCGAGCCTTGCCGGCTCGCGCTCCGCGGTTCCGGAATGGCCGAACAGGCCGCGCCGCTGCTCCAGCCGGCGCAGCAGCTCGAAGAAATCGTACCCCTCCGACAGCGGCTCCGCTTCGGTTGGGGCCGATTGCGCTAGATCAGGTAGCGATTGCCGGGCGTCATCGGCCATGGCACATCCTCCTGCTTCTGCAGCAACCGCGTGCGGGTCCGCACGAAACCATTTATCCCCGCATGGCGGGCGAACAGCCGCGCAAGCAGGGCCGAAAGCAGCAGCGTGCTCTGACCCGCCAGCACCGACTGGTCGACATGCAGCGTCACTTCCGTGCCGCGCCCGAAACACATCGGCCCGTCGATCTGGAGCCGCTCGATCACCGGTCGCGAGTCGATGCGGGTGATCGAATGCACGTTGCGGGCAAGGCTCGGATCGCCGCGATCGGCGTAAAGGTCGAGCAGCGCGTGCAGCGGGTCGACGCCGCGGCCTTCCTTGGCCAGGCTGAGGAAGTTGAGCGAGAGCTGCGCCACCAGCCGCCAGGCGAGATTGTCGGCCCGGGATTCGCCTTCGGCGCCGGCCGGCAGTGCTGCCGGGATCGCCGGCTGCGGCGGCCGCAGCGCGCCGAGCAGCCGCACCGCTTCCACCGGATCGGCGGTCTCCAGTGTCAGCGTCGGCGTGTCATCCAGGATCGGCAGGTCGCGATTGGTGCAGAGCGCCATCACGTCGAGCCGCTTGAGCGGCCGGTTCGCCGGGCTCCCCGCCGGGCGCGAGACCGCGATGAAGACATCGTCGCCTGTATAGGAGGTGCGGGTCAGGCCGTCGCGCCGCTCGTCCTCCGTCGCCCGGCGCGGGCGCCGCTCGGTCGAGTAGACCCAGCCGCTGCCGCGGTTCTGTCCCAGGCTGAACAATTCGGGAATGACCGCTTCGCTGCCTTCGGCGTCGGCGTCTTCCACCCGGGTGACGCGGAAGATCTCGAAGTCGCGCGCCCTGGTACGGTCGGCATGCAGCACCTGACGCGTCCGGCGCGGGTCGATCTCGATGACGTTGCACTCGCGTTCGAAGAGATTGATGATCGGCGTCGCGAACAGCTCGAAATCGGCGGCCGTCACATCGGCGAGCTCCGGCACCGGCCGCCGGAACACGAAGATGATCTCTATCGCCCCGTCGCATTTGCGGATCACCGGCTGCAGGCCGGCGACCCGCACATAGTGGAAGCGCTCGGGGATCATGAAATATTCGCGCAGCAGCCGGTATCCCTCGAAAGTCGGGCGGGTGCGCGGCATCAGTGCTTCGTCGTCGTGGATCCCGATCATCTCGGGCTCGGGCAAGGCGGTGAGTGGGTTGATCTTGCCTTCCGCCCGCGCGCCGACGGCCGAGCAGGCGCCGAAGATCGCGTCGAAGATGAGCGGCGCCTTGGCGCGCCCGGCGAAATAGAGGTCGAGGCGGTCGAGCGACAACTCGCTGAGCTTGCCCTTTCCGGTCCGCGCCAGCGTGATGCGGAATGCCGCCTCGCCGCGCACGCCGTCGACCGGCATGATGCCGGCGGCGGCAAGGGCGCTGCGGTCCTGGAAGTAGCTGACCGAGGCGATCGCGATCGGCCACAGCGTGACCTCTTGCGCGGTGGTGAAGGTCGAGCGCGTCGACAGCCCCGGATGCAGGCCTGAGACCAGCCTCGTGCCCCGCGCCACGGCGTGGCCGGCGATCATCGACTGCACCTGCTGTCCAGGCTTCAGCACGGCCATTGCCGTCGCCGGCGCCGGCGTCACCAGGTCCGGATAGAGCACGTCGAGCACGGCGCGCGAGAAGCGCGAGCGCTCCGCGTCGACCTTGAGCCGCGTGCGCGCCGCCAGAAAGGCCACGCCGTCGAGCAGCCTTTCGACATAGGGATCGGGGCAGGGGACGGTGTCGAGGGACAGGTTGCGGGCGACCGCAGGATGCATGTCGGCGAATTCCGCGGCAAGCGCCCGGATGTGGGTCAGTTCCTCTTCGTAATACTCCACGAAGACCCGATCCATCTCAGGTCTCCCGGAATTCGGTTCGCGCCAGGCCGTTGTCGAGATTGATCGTGGTGCGCAGCCGCATGCGTTCCGGCGTCGGCGTCATGATCAGCACGGCGTCGATCTCGATCTTGAGGCCGACGCTTTTGTCGCCGAGCGTGACGTTCACGGTCGTGGCGCTTTCCTTGAGACGCGGCTCGAAGGTGGCGAGCACCGCGCGGATCTCGCGCGCCAGGGTATCGCGGTCGAAATCCCGCGAGGAGCGGCCGGAGAAGGACGGCACGCCGTAATTGACGACGCTGCGGCGGACTTCCGGAAAATCGGCGAGCGGAGGCAACTCGTCCAAAGGCTGTTCGTGCTCGGCGTCGGACAGCATCGGCACGGATTCGAAGCGCTCGGTGTTGAACAGCGCCTCGATGTCGCGCCGGACGGCTTCGCGCAGCACGCGCGCCGACACCACCACGCCGCGGCTTTCGATTTCGGCGCGATGCTCGGTCTGGAAGATCAGCCTGTGCAGTCGCCGTTTCTGCTCGGCCGTAAGCTCGGGGTCGGCATCGATGGCCCGGGCGCTGCCGGCAAGAAGAGCCTCGACGCGCTCGGCGCCGAGTTCTTCTTCCAGCAGACGGCGCAGCCCGTCGATCTCGGACGTCAGCCCGGGCAGATCGTTGACGAGGCGGTCCCAGAGGGAGGGCTGGACCGCCTCGCGCTTTGCCCGCGAGCTGCCGGCAAGCTGCGCCTTCCCGCCGGGCCGCTTGGCCTCACTTGCCGACATAGACGTCCATTTCGATCTCGTCGTCCTTGTCGTAGACGAACTTGATCTTCTTGTAGGCGAAGCTGACCTCTTCCTCGATCAGGTCTGGTTCGTCGTGCGCCTGCCGCATATCGTATTCCATGATCGAGGCGTCGGTGAGCGTCACGACCAGATAGTCGCTGGTCTCGCCGTCGATGGTGCGGCGTGCCGAGAACACAACCTCGTCGAGCGCCTTGTTCTCGAACAGCGCCTTCTTCAGATAGGGCGACGACTTGTCGTAGTGCTTGAAGAATTTGATCATTCCCATCGATACGCGGCCGCGCCGCGACAGCGAGTTCGGGTCGTAGGGCGCGATCATCTTGTAGTCGACACCGTGGATCTCGATCTCGTCTTCATGGCCGTCGCGTTTGCTCGGGCCCTTGATGTCCGGCACTTTCAGGAAGCCGTCGATCTTCATCGAAGGCGCATCGGTTCTGTCTGGCATTGTCTTTCTCCACCGCTACGAAACAAGATGACTTTGCTTAACGAGTTCAGCCCTTCACCGACGGCAGTTCCGACACCAGCCGGAGCGAGGCGTTGATGCCTTCCAGCTGGTAGTGCGGACGCAGATAGAAACGGGCATTGTAGTAACCGGGCCGGCCTTCGACGCTGTCGACCTGCACCTCGGCCGCGGCAAGCGGACGCTTGGCGCGCGCCTTGTCGTCGGCGAAGGCAGGGTTGGCCAGCACGTACCGGTTGATCCATTCGGTCAACCAGATCTCCATATCGGTGCGTTCCTTGAACGAGCCGATCTTGTCGCGCGCGATCGCCTTCAGGTAGTGCGCGAAGCGCGAGACCGGGAACAGGTAGGGCAGGTTGGCGGAAAGCCGCTCGTTCGACTGCGCGTCCGGATCGACCAGGCGCCCGGCGCGCGTCTCGTCGTCCTGCAGCGAATGCGCGCCGATGAAGGCCGCAAGATCGGTGTTCTTGCGGTGCAGGATCGGCATCAGGCCGAGCTTGGCCAATTCCGCCTCGCGCCGGTCGTCGATGGCGACCTCGGTCGGGCATTTCATCGCGATCGAGCCGTCGTCGGTCGGAAAGGCGTGCACCGGCAGGTTGATAACCGTGCCGCCGTTCTCGACGCCGCGGATCTGCGTGCCCCAGCCATAGAGCTTGTGGCTGCGGTTGATGTTGACGCCCATCGGGAAGGCGGCGTTCATCCAGACATATTTGTTGTGGTCGCCGCCCACCTCCTCCTCGAAGGTGAAGCCCTTCACCGGAACGGTTTCCGAACCATAGGGCAGGCGCGCCAGCACGCGCGGCATGGTGAGCCCGATATAGCGGGCGTCCTCGCTCTCGCGCAGCGACTGCCATGAGGCATAGGCTGGGTTGTTCACGATCATCTGCAGGTCCTGCGGGTTCGGCAGTTCCTGCCAGCTGTCCATGCGGAACAGCCGCGGCGAGGCGGCCGCGATGAACGGCGTATGGGCCGAGGCGCAGACGCCCGAAATGTTGCGCAACAGGCCCACGTCACGCGGGTGGTTGGAGAATTCATAGGCGCCGATGATGCAGCCGATCGGTTCGCCGCCCAGCATCGAATACTCGTCTGTGTAGACCTTCTTGAAGATCGGGCTCTGGTCCCACATCTGGCCTTCATAGTCTTCCAGCGTGTCGGCCAGCTGCTCCTTGGAGATGTTCATCACCCGGATCTTCAGCTTGGTATCCGTCTCGGTGTTGTTGATCAGGTACCAGAGGCCGCGCCACGTGCCTTCCATCTCGCGCACTTCCGGCGCATGCAGGATCTCGTTGACCTGCGTCGTCAGCATCTTGTCGATGCCGGCGATCAGCGACTTGATCGACTTGATCGCATTGGACGAGATGGTCGTCGTCTCGGAGCGCGATTGCGCCGCCAGCGCCAGGTTGCGCACCAACTGCTGCAGCTTCTCGCTGTCGTCCTTCTTGACCTTGAAATCCTTTTCAAGGAGTCCGCTGAATTCGCCGAGATCGATGGCTTCCGCCTCGGCGGTGGCGGCTGCGGTCTTTTGCTGTTCGGCCATGACTTACTCCTCGCCCTTGCCGTCATCCATCGCCTGGCTGGCGATCTTGCTCAGCAGCGGCTCGTTGTTCAGAAGCTGCGCGATGCGCTTTTCGGCGTCGACGCGGCCGTCCATGAAGCCCAGCAGCTCCTCGAGCTGACGGCGCATCTTCAGGATCTCGGCCAGCTGCGGGACCTGCTCGGCGATCTTGTCCGGCGCGAAGTCGCCCATCTTGGAGAAGGTGAGGTCGATGGCGAGCTCTTCGTCCCGCTCCTGGCCCTCGGCCTGCGGCAAGGTGTTCTTCACCCGCGCCTTCACGCGCGGCCCCATCGCTTCCATGAATTTCGGGAAGCGGTTGGCGTCGGTTTCGACGAAGTTGCGGTCGAGGACCGATTTCGACGCTTCCTTGGTCTGTGAAGCGCCGGCAAGGTCGGCCATCACGGCCATGACGAACGGCAGTTCGATCGTTGTCGGGCTGCCGTAGGTTTCGACGTCGTAGGCGATCTGCACGCGCGGCGCGCGGTTTCTTTCGATGACCTTCGCTTTGCTCTCTGCTGGCATGCTTGTTACCTTTCATCCTTCTGGGCCGGCTTCTTGGGATCCGGGACACCGGCAAGCAGCCGGAATTCCTTCAGCCCCGACGGGGCGAGATCTTCCATCAGTTCCACGAAATCCATGTGCACCATCCGGCGCACCCGCCGGGCGAGATGCGGGATGGGGCTGGACGGCTCGGTGCGGTCGTAGAAGGCGACGACGAGGTCCAGGCATTTGACGACTTCGTCGCGCGAGTTGATCCGGTCCGGCAGGCCGGCGCTCGCTTCCACTGGGCTTGCCACACTTGCCATCGGCTCGGCTCCATGACCGTTTCGGGCGGGCGTCGATGCCGGCTGCGCCGGCTGTGGGGAGGCTTTCGCGGCGCCATTCGCAACTTGCGTGCCGGCGCTGGAATTCCGCTCCAGCGTCGTCAGCAAACGCTGCAGGAACTTCTTCAATTCCGGGATGGTTGCGCCATTGCCTTCGATGCGGGCGTTGAGCGCGACATCCACCGCCTCGAGAGCGGCGATCGTGGCACGCGCGTCGGCCATCAGCGACGCCATCGCGTCCGCCGCTTGATCGACCTGCGCCGCGCATCCTGTGCGCACACGGTTCAACAGCTGGTTGTGGGCGCTCGTCAGCGCCGCCTTTTCGGCGGTCCCGAGGCCGGAGGCTGCCTCCTGGAGCATGACGCGTTCATCGAGCGCCGCCTGTTCCAGGTCCCGGCCACTGATCGGCCCGATCGCGCGCGGCGAGAAGAATACCGCCTGCCTGAGGTTCGCCAGCAGGCCTTCCTGGCCGTTTTGCAGATCGAGGAGCGCATTGATGCGGCGCAAGGCGGCCTCACGCGGCGTGCCTGTTCGCAGCGCAGGGTGCATCGTGTCCCAGTACTGTTCGAAGGTCCTGGCGATGAGCGTCAGGCCCTGGGCAAGGCCGGCCAGCCCTTCCTCGTTGGCCAGGGCCCGCGCAACGATGACCAGCAGGCGCAGATCCCGGCCGCGCGGGCGCAATTCCTCGGCTTTTTCCAGCACGGCCGTCCAGTCGACCGGACTGGATTGCGAAGTGGGCTTGCTGTTGCCGTCATGAACGACTTTGACCTGAGGCTCGGTCAGGCGCTCCAGCTCATGAAAAGCCGGGTCGTTGCGCAAGTCCTCTCCCGACGGATTCGCACCGTTCAGAGGATTCAGCCAGAGTGCGAGATCAATCACACCAACCCCCAGCCAGCGGCCCTGAGACCCATGTGACGTAACGTTATCACTGGCCTCACGCGACGACAATTGAGCACCTGCGCAAAAACTAACGGAAGCTAAACGCAGCCGCTTTCTCGGCGAAACCCATTGCGCGATTGTCGGACCCGGTATGTGAAATGGCTCGCATAGTCCGGACGGCAATCCATGTTTGTTGCCACGAGTTTGCAAGGCTTGTGTAACCGGGCGGTGCCGCCCGGATAGATTCAAGGGCCCTATCCGCCGCACGGCTTTGTCAAGCAGCCGCTTATATGGCAGGGTATGGGTCGGCAGGTTGCGGGAGCAGGTTCGATGGAACAGCGCCGGTCATCGCAGAGCTTCAAGCGTAAGGAACTGGTCGCCAAGCTCAACGCCACGGGGGTGCGCGCCTTCAAGGCCGCGGCCGACACGGCCAAGCTGCGCGGCAATCCCTATGTCGAGCTCGCCCATTTCATCCAGCAGCTGGTGCTGTCTGAGCGCTCGGATGTGCAAATGATCGTCGCCGATGCCGGATTGGATGTCAGCCGGCTGACGGCCGACATGACCCGCGCCATCGACAAGTTGCCCTATGGAGCCACGTCGGTGGAGGAATTCTCCGACCATATCTTCCACGCCATCCAGGAGGGCTGGAACCTGGCGACGCTGGAGTTCGGGGTAGAGGAGGTGCGCAGCGCCCATATCCTGCTCGCCTGCCTGAAGACGCCGGCGTTGGAAGGGCTGGTCTCCAAGATCAGCGCCGAGTTCGACAAGATCGACGCCGATGGCGTCATTTCCCGCTTCGCCGATGTCACGGAAGGCTCGCTCGAAGCCGGCTCACCGCCCGTCGCGGCCGCCGCGGAGACGCCGGTCAAGCGCGGCCCGGGCGGGGAATCCGCGCTCGCCAAATACGCCACCGACCTCACCCAGCGCGCCCGGGACGGCAAGATCGATCCGGTCGTCGGCCGCGATCCCGAAATAAGACAGATCGTCGATATCCTGATGCGACGCCGGCAAAACAACCCGATCCTGACCGGCGAGGCGGGCGTCGGCAAGACGGCGGTGGTCGAGGGATTTGCCCTGCGCATCGCCCAGGGCGACGTGCCGCCGACGCTTCAGAATGTTTCCGTGCGCATGCTCGATGTTGGGTTGATGCAGGCCGGCGCCAGCGTCAAGGGCGAGTTCGAGAAGCGGCTGAAGGCGGTTATCGACGAGGTCCAGGCCTCGGAGACGCCGATCATCCTGTTCATCGACGAGGCGCACACGCTGATCGGCGCCGGCGGGGCCGCCGGAACCGGCGATGCCGCCAATCTGCTGAAGCCGGCGCTGGCGCGGGGCGAGCTGCGCACCATCGCCGCTACGACCTGGGCCGAATACAAGCAGCACATCGAGAAGGATCCGGCGCTGACCCGTCGCTTCCAGGTGGTCAAGATCGACGAGCCGTCGGAAGCCGTGGCCGTGCTGATGCTGCGCGGCGTCGCCGGCGTGCTGGAGCAGCACCACAAGGTGCAGATCCTGGACGAGGCGATCGAGGCGGCTGTCTCGCTTTCGCATCGCTACATCCCGGCCAGGCAACTGCCCGACAAGGCAGTCAGCCTGCTCGATACTGCCTGCGCCCGCGTCGCGGTCTCGCAGCATGCGACGCCCGCCGAAGTTGAGGATATGCTGCGCCGTCGCCAGGCGCTGGAAGTCGAGAGCGGCATCATCGGCCGCGAGGCGGCGATCGGCATCGACGTGGCCGACCGGCAGGCCCGTGTCGATGCCGGGCTCGCGGAAACCGAGACTGCTTTAGCCGCCGCCCAGGCGCGGTGGGATCGGGAGAAGGCTTTGGTGGCCGAGATCCTCGACCTGCGTGCGAAACTGCGCGGCGAGGGGGTGCCGCTCGACGAGGAGCCGGCTGAGGAGACTGGCGGGACCGAGACTGCGGAGGGCGGGGCAAAGGCGTCCGAGCAAAAGGCTCCCGAGAGAAAGACTGGCGACGGCAGGGCTGCCGAGCCCAAGAAGGCCAAGGCCTCGAAGGCCAAAGGGGCAAAGGCCGCAAAGGCCGAAACAGTTTCCGCCGAGCCGGCGGATGAAGCCGCCGCTGCTCTCGCGCGGCTGCGCGAGTTGATGGCGGAACTTGCGGCCGCGCAGGGCGAGACGCCGCTGATCCTGCCCTCGGTGGACCGCAATGCAGTCGCGGCCGTGGTGCAGGATTGGACCGGAATTCCGACCGGACGTATGCTCTCCAGCCAGACCGAGAAAGCGCTCAGGCTCGCCACCACCCTGTCCGAACGCGTGGTCGGTCAGGACCATGCCATGGAAATGATAGCCAGGCGCGTGCAGACCAGCCGCGCCGGCCTCGGCGCGCCGGAAAAACCAGTCGGCGTGTTCCTGCTCTGCGGCCCCTCCGGGGTTGGCAAGACCGAGACCGCGCTGGCGCTGGCCGAGACGCTCTATGGCGGCGAGCAGAACCTCATCTCGATCAACATGTCGGAATTCCAGGAGGCCCACACGGTCTCGACGCTCAAGGGCGCGCCGCCCGGCTATGTCGGCTACGGCAAGGGCGGCATCCTGACCGAGGCGGTGCGCAGGAAACCGTATTCGGTGATCCTGCTCGACGAGGTCGAGAAAGCGCATCCGGACGTGCATGAGATCTTCTTCCAGGTCTTCGACAAGGGCATGATGGACGACAGCGAGGGCCGTCGCATCGATTTCAAGAACACGCTGATCCTGCTGACCTCGAATGTCGGTTCCGATGTCATCATGGACCGCACCAGGAACGGCACAGTGCGCACCGGCATCGACGATCTCGACACCGCCTTGCGCCCGCCGCTGCTGAAGGTGTTCCCGGCCGCTTTCCTCGGCCGCGTCGTCACCATTCCCTATTATCCGCTGTCGGATGCGATGATCGAGGCGATCGCCCGGCACCAGTTCGGCAAGATCGCGCGCCGCCTCAAGGCCACCAACGACGCCGAGCTGGTGATCGGCGACGGCGTGATGGATCTGGTCAAGGCGCGCTGCACGGAGATCGAATCCGGCGGGCGCATGATCGACGCCATCCTGACCAACACGCTGCTGCCGGAACTCAGCCGCGGCGTACTCAACCGCTCGCTCGAGGGCAAGAAGATGGGGAAAGTCATCGTGGGTGCGTCGGCGGAAGGATTTACCTACTCGTTCGAATAGGACCCTGCCGCGGCGGGTCAAGGTTCGACAGCGCCGCCGTCCGGCATCATCTGACTTTCGCCGCCTTTGATCCCTCCGGCGCGATCTACGCCGCGGGCGGTGCTTCGACGAATTCGATCCGCTTGGCGTCGGCGGCCGGCCCGCCGCGCAACGCCACGTAGATCGCCGGGATGACCAGCACCGTCAGCAGCGTCGAGGAAGCAAGCCCGAACAGCAACGAGATGGCCAGCCCCTGGAAAATGGGGTCGGTCAGGATCACCGCCGCGCCGATCATAGCCGCGAGCGCGGTGAGCAGGATCGGCTTGAAACGGATCGCGCCGGCCTCGAGCAGGATGTCGGCCAGCGGCCGCCCGGTGCCGCCGGAGTGGCGGATGAAATCGACCAGCAGGATCGAGTTGCGCACGATGATGCCGGCCAGCGCGATGAAGCCGATCATCGAAGTGGCTGTGAAGGGCGCGGCGAAAGCCCAATGGCCGAGCATGATGCCGATCAGCGTCAGCGGGATCGGGGTCAGGATCACCAGCGGCAGCCGGAAGGAACCGAACTGCGCGACGACCAGGATGTAGATGCCGAGGATCGCGACCATGAAGGCGGCGCCCATATCGCGGAACGTCACCCAGGTCACCTCCCACTCGCCGTCCCACAGCAGCGTCGGCTTCGATTCGTCGTCCGGCTGGCCATGCAGCGCGATCGTCGGCTTAGGCAGCGTCCCCCAATCCGCCTTGGCGATGGCGTCGTTCACGGCGAGCATGCCGTAGACGGGCGCCTCGAAAGCGCCGGCGAGTTCCGCCGTCACCATCTCGGCGGGGCGGCCGTTGTGGCGAAAGATCGGGTATGAGGCGGGTTCGCTCCCCAGGCGCACCACGTCGCCGAGCTCGACCACGTCGCGGGCGCCGGGCAAGGCGTTGGCCGGCACTGGCGTCGCCAGCGCGCGCTGGTCGACGACGCCGTCGCCCTTCGACAGGGCGATGCGGATCGGGATCGGATAGCGCCCGCCGCCACGGTGCGAGTAGCCGACGGTGGTGCCGCCGAAGAGATAGCCCAGCGTGTCGTAAACGTCCGACTGCTCGACCTTGTAATATTCGAGATTGTCCTGGTCGATCGACAGCCTTTGCCTTTGCGGCTGATTGTGGAAACTGTCGTCGACGTCGACGATGAACGGCACGCTAGAGAAGGTCTCGCGCACCTTCGCCGCGACGGCGCGGCGGGTCTCGGCGTCCGGCCCGTAGATTTCGGCCAGCAGCGTGCCCAGCACCGGAGGGCCGGGCGGCGGCTCGACCACCTTGATGACGGTGCCCGCCGGCATAGCCATTCCCTTCAGGCGTTCGCGCAAATCAAGCGCGATGGCGTGGCTGGCTCGGCTACGCTCGCCCTTCGGCACCAGGTTGACGGTGACGTCGCCCTGCTCGGGGCCGGACCGCAGATAGTAGTGGCGCACCAGCCCGTTGAAGTTGAAGGGGGCGGCGGTGCCGGCATAGGTCTGGAACGAAACGATCTCCGGCACGCCGGCCAGGCGGTCGACCGCTGCCTGCAGCAGCCGGTTCGTGTCTTCGACGGATGAGCCCTTGGGCAGGTCCACGACCACCTGCAGCTCGGTCTTGTTGTCGAAGGGAAGCAGCTTCACCGTCACATGCCTGGTGTAGATCAGCGCCATGGAAGACAGTGTGGCTACGCCGACGACGAGCAGGAACATCCAGGCGCGCAGGCGTGACTTCAGGATCGGCCGAGCGACCGCGACATAAGCGCGGCCGAGCGCCCCTATATGTCCGCCGCCATGGCCGGTCTGTCCCCCGGCCGCCGCGTGCCGGCGGCCAAGCTTCATCATCAGCCAGGGCGTCAGCATCACGGCGACGAAGAAGGAGAACAGCATCGCCGCCGAGGCATTGGCCGGGATCGGGCTCATATACGGCCCCATCATGCCCGACACGAAAAGCATCGGCAGAAGGGCGGCGACGACGGTCAGCGTGGCGACGATGGTTGGATTGCCGACCTCCGCGACGGCGTCGACCGCGGCCGCGCTGCGCGAGCGTCCGTCCTCCATGGCCCAGTGGCGGGCGATGTTCTCGATGACGACGATGGCGTCGTCGACCAGGATGCCGATCGAGAAGATAAGCGCGAACAGGCTCACGCGGTTCAGCGTATAGCCCATGATGCGGGAGGCAAAGAGCGTGAGCAGGATCGTCGTCGGGATGACGACCGCCACCACCAGCGCCTCGCGCCAGCCGATGGCGATCGCGACCAGTACGACGATCGAGATCGTCGCCAAGCCGAGGTGGAAGAGAAGTTCGTTCGCCTTCTCGTTCGCCGTCTCGCCATAGTCGCGAGTGACTGTCATCGAGACGTCCTTGGGGAAGATCTGTCCGCGCGCCTGCTCAAGGCGCTTGACGATGGTGTCGGCGATGACGACGGCGTTGGTGCCGGGCCGCTTGGCGACGGCAAGCGAGACGGCCGGCGCGCGCTCCAGGCCGTCGCCGGTCTTGGTGATGTTCGTCACTCGATTTTCGGCCGGCGACGTCGCCAGCACGATGCTGGCCACATCCCGCACATAGACCGGCCGCCCGTCGCGGGCGGTCAGCAGCAGATTGCCGATGTCGGAAAGCCCCTGCAGCGTCTGGCCGGCGACTAGCACCTGCTGCTTGCCCTGCTCGCGCACCGTGCCGAGCTGGAAGGAGCGGTTGGCGCCGGAAATCTTGGCGGTCAGCTGCTGCAGCGTGATTCCATAGAGCGAGAGTCTCTCCGGATCGGGGTCTACCTGGATTTCCTCCGGCTGCTCGCCGACGATGTAGGTCAGTCCGATGTCGGGGAGCTTCGCCACCTCGACCTGCAGCTCGCGCGCCAACCTGGTCAGCTCGGCCGCGGAATAGCGGCCGGCGGCCTCCGGCGTCGGCGTCATCGTCACCACCACGATGGCGACGTCGTCGATGCCGCGCCCGACGATCAGCGGTTCCGGAATGCCCACCGGGATGCGGTCCATGTTGGCGCGCACCTTGTCATGCACGCGCAGCACGGCGGCGTCCGAGCTGGTGCCCACCTTGAAGCGGGCCGTCACCAGCGCGCCGTCGTCCACGGTTTGCGAATAGACGTGCTCGACGCCGTCGATGCTCTTGACGATTGTCTCCAGCGGCTCGGTAACGAGCTTGACCGCGTCCTCCGCCTTGAGCCCGTTGGCTTGGACGTGGATGTCCACCATCGGTACGGAGATCTGCGGCTCCTCCTCGCGCGGCAGCGTCACCAGCGCCACCAGGCCAAGGGCGAGCGCGGCCAGCAGGAAGAGCGGCGTCAGCGGCGAGCCGATGAAGGAGCGGGTGAGCCCGCCGGCAATGCCGAGCTTCATGGCAGGACGACCTTGTCGCCTTCGGCGAGGCCCGTCAGCACCTCGATGCGCGCCTGGCCGGCGTCGTCGAACCGCTCGCCGAGCACCACCGCAACGTCGAGCGGCCCGTTCGCCGTCTCGACCGTGACATAATCTATCCCATGGATCGTGCGCACCGCCTGGGGCGGGACCCCGAGCATGGCGCGCTTGCCGACCGGAATCGACACCAGCGTGCGCTCGTTGACGAAATAGGTGCCGATATCGGCCACCTCGACGTCGGCGATGACGCGGCCGCTGTCGATCTCCGGGTAGACCTTCGCGATGCGCCCCTCGCGAGCCTTGACGAAGCCGTCATTCGACCCGGTGCCGCGCTCGCCGATGTCGACGGCTGCGCCTTCCGCAATCTCGGCGGCATGGCGTTCCGGCAGCGACAGGCGAAGATAGTACTGGCCGGAAGCCACGCGTGCGACCGGTTCGCCGGCCATGATCACCGAGCCGGCGGTAACCGGCACGGTGAGCACCCGCCCGGTGGCCGGCGCCAGCGTCTGTCCTTCCGTGGCGCTCTGTTCGATGACGGCCTTGTCCGCGACTGCCGCCGCGAGCTGGTTTGTCGTGACGTCGAGTTGCAGCCGCGCGGCGTCCACCCGGCTCTGCGCGGCCACACCCTTGGTCAGCAGATCCTGCGCGCGCTGCATGTCGACGCGGGCGTTGTCGAGTTGCGAGTTCAGTGCCGCAATCTTGGCATCAGCGGCGCGAAGCTGGAGCGCGAGCTTGTCGTCGACCACGGTTGCGATCAGATCACCCTGATGCACCTCTTGGCCCTCGGAGACGCGGACCTCGCTGATGGTTCCCGATATGCGAGCCCGCGCCGGCACCACGGTTCGGCTTTCGACCTGTCCGTAGACGGCCTTCATTTCGGTCACGGTAGTGGCCTTCACCGTGAATTCCGCAGTCTTCGCATTCGATACCGCACCCGCGGTGCCGATCAGCAGAATGGTGGCGAGGGCCGATATCTTGGTCCGCATTGCGCTGTTTCCGGTCGTTGAACTGGTCCGGGAGGCGCGTCCGCGCCTCCCGTTGGTGATGGTGGTGGCCCCGAAATGCCGTCCGCTACTTGAACGCGATGCCAGCTTTGCAGCCGAGCTTTTTGAACACGATCGCCGCCGGGCAGAAACCGGTGATCGAGGCCTGGACCATGTTCAGTCCGGCGAATGCGGTCAGCAGGAACCAGTAGGGCGAATAATAGATGCCGAGCGCCAATGAGATCAGCACGACGAACCCCGCAAACATCAGCACGGCCTTGTCGATGGTCATTTCACGTCTCCTGAGATGCGAGCCTTCGCTATTCCGCCGGCTCGATATGGATTGCCTTGAGTTTCTTGATGCCGAGCATGTCGAGCGCCAGCCCCTCGTAGAAGGTCTCGCTCTTTCCCTGCCGGACCTTATGAAGGAAGTACTTTTCGAAGCCGACCTTGGCCGCATGGACCCACTTGCCCTGCGAGGACCAGTTGACGTTGCGCGGGGGGATCTGCGGCTGCGCCACGAAGGCGATGCCTTCGTCACCGAAGTCGGCGAGGCACACCGCGTTCCACGTGGCCACCGCCTTGGGCTCCTTGCCGCGCAGCAATGCCGCGATGTTCTCGGCCGTGGCCGTCACCATGGATTCGATCATGAAGCCGGTCTTCGGGACGCCGACCGGCAGCGGTGTCTTGCCGACCGGCGGTATGGCGACGCAGACGCCGATCGCAAAGATGTTCGCATGGGCCTGGTTGCGCTGGTATTTGTCGATGGTCACGAAGCCGCGTGGATTGACAAGCCCCTCGATGCCCGTCACCGCCGGAACGCCTCGGAAGGCTGGCAGCAGCATGGAGAAGGCGAAAGGCAGATCGTGCCTGGCCTTGGTCGTTCCATCCTCGTTGACTTCCTCGACATGCATCGTACCGGCATCGACCGAAGTCACCTTGGCATTGGTGATCCACTTGATGTGCCGCTCGCGCATGGCGCTCTCGAGCAGACCCTTGGTGTCGCCGACGCCGTCCAGGCCAAGATGGCCGATATAGGGCTCGGGCGTCACGAAGGTCATCGGCACCTGGTCGCGCACCCTGGCCTTGCGCAGCGCCGTGTCGAGGATGAAGGCGAATTCATAGGCGGGCCCGTAGCACGAGGCGCCTTGAACCGCGCCGACGACGATCGGCCCGGGCTTTCTGACCAGCTCGTCGAATTTGCCCTTGGCCGCCAAGGCATGATCGATATGGCAGATCGACTGTGTGTGACCCGAGGGTCCGAGCCCCGGCACCTCATCGAAGGCAAGGTCGGGGCCGGTCGCGATGACCAGATAGTCGTAGTCGACGAACGAGCCGTCGTTGAGCTCGATCCGGTTTTCCTTCGGATGCACCTTCTTCGCGCCTTCAGGGCGCAGAGCGATGCCGCGCCGCTTGAAGGTATCCGCCAGATCGACGGTGACGTCGTCGCGCTCCCGCCACCCGACGGCCACCCAGGGATTGGAGGGTACGAAGGAATAGGACGTGCCGAGCGTGACGACGGTCAATTGGTCTTCCCCGCGCAGCTTGTCGCGCATTTCGTATGCCATGATGGTGCCGCCGAGACCTGCTCCAAGGACGACGATGTGTGACATGATGATCCTCCCGCTAGTTGATCTTTCGCAGCATCCTGCGCTGGAGAGCCCGCGCTCTGCGTTGATCAGGCTCAATTTCCAAACGGGCCGGCGCGGTTGTAAGATATGGCTTCGAGGGAGCCCGGATGGCGAGCTTGCATCTAACATTCAAAGATTATAAATTCAAGAGTATGAATGTAGAAGATATGATCCCGGCCTCGGACAAGGCGGCGGAATTGCTTCGGAGCCTGTCGCACCCGCAGCGATTGCTGGTGCTATGCGCACTCGGCAATGAGGAGCGCTCCGTGGCTGAGCTGAGGGAACTCCTGGACATCGATCAGGTGCCGATGTCTCAGCAGCTGATGCGACTGAGGGCCGACGGGCTGGTCGAGGCCCGCCGCGAAGGGACGACGGTTCACTACCGGATAACCCGCCCGGAGGTGCTGACTGTCATCGAGGCGTTGCATTCCGCCTTCTGCCCGACTTAGCCCGTCACTGCATCGCCTTGGCTGGCTTTGATCAAGGTCAAAGCGATGCGAGGCGATCCGGGCTTACCTGCCTTGCAACAGCAGTGAAATGATCGGACGGCGCCGGAGAGGTCGGCTGATCCGACCTTGGAGAAACACATGATCCTGAATAACGGCACTCTCGTCGCGGTTACGGATGGCGAGAGCCTGCGACTGTTTCACAATAAGGGGCACGAGCCTCATCTCGACCTGATCGAAGTCGAGGACTCGGTCCTTGAAGTGGCCCACGCTGGGTCCGGCGGGCGGCATCGCAGTTCAACCGCCAACCCGGACGAGTCCCGGTTGGGCGAGGACGACTTTGCCGCATCGATCGCGAGCTATCTTAATCATAAGGCCGGCGAGAAAGCCTGCGAGCATATACTGGTGATCGCCGATCCGCGCACGCTTGGTGAGATGCGGAGGCATTATCAGCCGTCATTGAGCGCCAAACTCGTCGGCGAGATCGCCAAGGACTTCGTCAAGCATTCGGTGATGTCGATCAAAAGCGCCATAGAAACCGCCTGAGCCGATCGACACTCGGTTCGCCTTGATTGGCACAACCACATTGGCTGGCCGAGCACGCCGCGGTCGTCGCCGGGCGTGCTCGCTGTTGTCTTACTGAACCTTGATGGTGGCCCACATGCCGTTCATGAAGTGATCGGGGATGTTGCAGAAGACCGCGTAGAAGCCGGGCTTGAGGTCGAGCGTCAGCGAACCCGACTTGCCTGGATCGAGTTCCGAGACCTCGCCCAGATGGCCGGCCGCATCCTCGTCGACACGGTTCTCGTTCGAAATATAGGGAAGCGTTGTCTTTTTTGGGTCCGCCACTGGCACGACGATCATTTCATGGACAGTGGCCTTGGAGGTATTGGTCACATCGAAGGTCACCTTGCCGGCCGGCACCACCTTCTTGTCGATCAGAATCTTCATCATCGCCATGCTCATATTCGCCGGCATGCCCATCCCCATCTTGGCGTCGGCGTTCATGTCGCCGTTCTTGTCCCCCAATTTCACGTTGACCGTGGCATCCGCGAACGCCGGCGCCGCAACGGCCAGAGTGGCCAACGCAAGTCCAATTCTCAGAAACTGCATCGAATGTGCTCCTGTCCGCCGTCCGGCGACCACAAAGGCGGACTGACTGGAAAGATGATTGGTCGCGAGCGCTGTCTAGCAACCCCAGCCTGACAACCCGCTGAACGATCTCGCGGCGCTCTGGCCGCTGGCACTCGGTTGGAGCAGATCCAAGCAATTGATCTGACGCAAAACGCCCGACGCGACTCTGGCCTAGCATTCCACGAAATATTTGGACGAGATGCAGATGCTGCAGACAAACACGCAGTTCAACCCCGGTACCTTAGGATCCTCAAGGCGGGCTTTCCTAGCATTTGTATCCGCCAACAAATGGCTTATCCCCGCGCTGTTGGTCGCGGTCGCCCTAGCGGTATGGCTCCTTGCTCGCTGGCTCGTCGGCCCCGCGGTGGTTGTTTATCCGGTGGTGCGCGGCGACCTCGTGAAAACGGTGGTCGCCAGCGGCCATGTGGAGTCCCCATACCGCGTGAACATTGCAAGTCAGATCACCGGCACTGTCCGGGATGTCCTGGTCAGCGAGGGCCAGAGCGTCAAACAGGGTCAACCTCTTGTCGTGCTCGAGCCTAGCGAACTGAATGCGGCGGTGGTTGCCGCAGAAGGCGCGGTGGCGGAAGCCGAGGCGCGAGTCCGTCAGATGCGGGAACTCACGCTGCCGGCGGCCGAGCAGGCGCAGAAACAGGCTGAAGCTAGTCTTGTCGACGCTCGGGCCGCCTACCAGCGCGCCGAGGATCTGTTCAGGTCCGGTTTCGGCACCAAGCAAACCCTGGACGAAGCCACCAAGAACTTCGATGTCGCGCAATCGCAGGTTCGCACGGCCGAATTGCAGGTTTACACGTCGCGGCCCGGCGGAAGCGACTATGTCATGGCGGAGACCGCGCTCAACCAGGCCGAAGCCAACCTCGCCACCGCCAAGGCTCGTCTTGACTACGCAACGATAAGATCCCCTCGCGATGGAGTACTCATCACGCGCAACGTCGAGCGTGGAGCCGTAGTCCAGCCAGGGACGACGCTGCTCGTTCTTGCACCAAGCGGCGACACGGAGCTGGTGTTGCAGATCGACGAGAAGAACCTCGGCCTGCTTGAATTGGGCCAGTCCGCGCGGGCCTCCGCCGATGCCTACCCGGACAAGCGTTTCGATGCCAGGCTGACCTATATCAATCCCTCCGTGGACATTACCCGCGCATCGGTCGAGGTGAAGCTCACTGTCTCTGACCCGCCGGCCTATCTGCGCCAGGACATGACGACCTCCGTCGACATCGCTGTCGCCCGCAGGCCGTCGACCTTGATCGTTCCTGCTCGTGTCATCCACGAATCCACTTCCGCGACGCCTTGGGTCCTGGTGTATCGGGATGGCCGTGTCCGCGAGCAGGCGGTTCAGTTGGGTCTACGCGCGGCCGATCAGGCCGAGATCCTGGGTGGCTTGGCGCAGGGTGACCTCGTCGTGCCTGTCGCGGCAGGCGTGAGGGCCGGCCAACGCATCCGTCCGGTGAATTCGTGAGACGCTGGCTGACATTTGCCTGGATCGCCGCCCTGCGCTTCCTGAGCGAAGGGCGAATGCAGACGGGGTTCATCCTGGGCGGCATAGCCATCGGTGTGGGCGTGATCGTTTTCATGTCGGCGATGCTTACCAGTGTCCAGACGAACTTCACCAACCGGGTCCTCACGTCGCAGCCGCAAATCCAGCTCAAGCCTCCGGACGAGGTCGCGCGTCCGCTGCGGCGGCATGACGGGGTGGTCGAGGCCGCCATAGTGCAGCACCCCACGCAGCGGATACTGTCGCTCGACCAGTGGCAGACGATCCTCTCAAGCATGCGGGGTCGATCCGATATCGTCGTCGCAACGCCTTCCGTATCGGGTTCGGCACTCGCCGTTCGCGGCGACGCCAGCCGCAGCATCGGCATTCTGGGCATGGAGCCTGACGACTATTTCCGCATCGTCCGCATGCCGGACTACATAATTGCGGGCGAACCCAGCCTCGGGACGGACGACATTCTCGTCGGCATCGACCTCGCCAATGATCTTGGCGCGACGGTTGGCGACAAGCTCAACATCACGACCGGGCCCGGAGGAAGCCGCATCCTCACCATCCGGGGCATTTTCGACCTCGGCAACAGGGGGGCTAACGAGCGCAATACCTATGTCCAGCTGCGGACGGCACAGAGCCTGCTGAATCTGATCGGCGGCGTCACAGAAATCGACCTCACGGTCGTCGATGTCTACGCGGCCGAGACTGTCGCCCAGGATATCGGCGCGGTCCTACCGGTGAAAGCTGAAAGTTGGATTGTGACCAATGCCCAGTTCTTTACGGCCATCTGGGCGCAGACCCTCTCCAGCCTGCTCATTCGCTCCTTCGTAGGGCTTTCGGTGGCGTTTGGCATAGCGGCGGTCCTGATCGTTTCCGTGCTTCAGCGCTCCAAGGACATCGGCATCCTGCGAGCCATGGGTAGTTCGCGTGGCAAGATCTTGCGGATTTTCCTTATCCAGGGCGGCGTCCTGGGCTTCCTTGGGTCCCTTCTCGGAAGCTTCATGGGCGGCATCGCGCTGTTCGCATGGTATCGCCTCGCGCGCCAGGCCAACGGGGCCGAGCTCTTCCCGCTGGTTGTCGAACCCAGCCTCTTCCTGTTCTCGGCGCTGCTGGCCACGATCACCGGAGTGCTTGCGGGAATGGTTCCGGCCCTTCGCGCCGCCAGGCTTGACCCCGTGGAGGCGATCCGTGGCTGACCTTCTCGTCCTGGATGGAATCCGCAAGTCCTATAATGTCGGCACCCCGGTCGAAACCGAGGTGTTGCATGGCATCGACCTGGTATTGAAGGCGGGTGAATTCGTAGCCCTGATGGGGCCGTCGGGTTGCGGCAAGAGCACGCTTCTCAACATTGTTGGTCTGCTCGACCGCCCGACGTCAGGACATTTGTTCATCGCTGGTGAGGATACGACGTTGCTGGCGGAAGCAGCGCTGACGAGGCTGCGCGGACACTCGATTGGCTTCGTGTTCCAGTATCATCACCTCATCTCGGCCTTCACGGCCCGCGAGAATGTCATCATGCCGATGCTCGTCGATCACGGCCGGCCGGACGCTCCGATGGAAAGGCACGCCGATGAACTGCTGGATCAGGTCGGCCTCGGCAAGTGGCGCGATACCCGCGCAATGAACATGTCTGGCGGCCAGCAGCAGCGAGTGGCGATAGCGCGTGCGTTGGCCATGAATCCGCTCCTGGTTCTGGCGGACGAGCCGACCGGAAACCTGGACACGGCTTCTGCCCAGGGTGTGTTCGAGTTGATGCGCCGCTTCAACCTTCAACGGGGCACGACTTTCCTGGTCGTCACCCATAACCACGAGCTCGCGGCCCAATGCGATCGCATCATCGATCTGGTCGACGGCCGACTGACCGGCGACCGACGCATTCGGGCCATCGACCGCGTCTCGCGACCGGGTTGAATTCCTGCTTTCGGTCGCGCGCCTCCTAAAGCGGTCGCCCTCTAGTTTCGTCGGCCGTTCGGCTGTGTAGCCTGCTCGGCGAGAGACTGACCCATGTGAATGGATTGAGGCGGCAGCGTGCCGGAAGTCGAGAAGGGTTCGGCCGGCGAAATCTCGGCGCCCTCAGGCGCCGCGCCGTCCGGGAATTGCTGCACCGTCATTTCCTGCGACCACACGGCGAGCACGCTTCGCCGGGTCGCCTCGGCGACGATGCAGTAGCCTCCGGCGTCGAGGATCGAAAGCACGGCGTGATCGTCGCGGCGCGCCAAGCGGAAGGCCCGGTCGATCACGTCCAGGCAAGTGGCGAGATGCCGCGCATCTGGCAGGCGCGTGTCGCGAAGCATGTCGGAAAGTCGGAAGGCGACAAGGCCCTGATCACCGATCATGGTCCCCTCGCGGCCAAGCTCGAAGAAAACGGCGACGACGGGGAGCATGCTGCGGATCGAGGCATAGATCGCCGCTGCTTCCTGTGGACTGCAGGCAACTAGATGCGGCGCGTCAGGCGGAGCTGGTTCCGCTGACGGACCCAGTCCCAGCGAATGCGCGATCTCATGTTCCAGCCATTGCCGGACCGCCGGCGGAGCGGTTCGGATCTGCTCGGGGCTCAAGGTAATGCCGACCATTTGGCGTCTCCAACTGATTGCTGACGGCATCAAGACAGGTCGGCGACGCAACGACCTTGATCCTCGTCAAGTTGCACAGGATGCGGCCAAACCGTCCAGGTCCGCCCGCGGCGGGGAACTCACCAGAGAGAAAAATTCGAACCCAGGAACACGAGGAACTGGCCGGTGATCAAGGGAATCCTCAACAGGGGGCCGTCCTCGCCGCTGTCTTGCACCGGCTGTCCGAGCACGCAGGGATGCGCCTTCAGCACATCTCTCCAGATGGTTGGAAAGTCCGATCCCTTGCTTCTCTCAGCGTTGCAGGTGTCGACAAGCCTCGCGACGGCATTTCTCATTGAGCGGCGGTACCTTAAGTAGGTGATTGCGCCACGTATGAAGGATTTCGATGCGAAAAATTTGATTTCGGTCAATGCATCGAAAAAGAATCGCTTACAGCGGCACCCACGCATCCCCTTGCTTGCGGTAGCGATGCTTCACCGCGGCCCATGCGACCCGGTGGGCGATTTCCTCGCGCTTCTCGCCGCGGTCGACATATTCATCCCAGGCGTTGTTGAACGCGGACCGGTAAATCTGTCTTGCATGCAAGGGGAGATATTCGCGGATTGGCGGGGGCAGGTCCTCGATCGATGCATATGGCACGGTTGCACCTCCAGAATTCGGACCAAATGGATTTGGCTACTTCCGTTTGACAATAGGGGCTGGCGGACTGAGCACTTTGATCTGGATCAAGGACGCCTCGGCGTCCCGCAGACGCCGCCTGAAACGAATTCAGCCGACGCGCTGTCTATGTTTTGACATATGTGGTCGTCCTAGAACCGCTCCGCGCTTCCCGGCGGCATGCGTTAGCCGGGCAGTAACATCATGATCGACGCTCCGACCATGACTGCCGTTGCTATCCAACCGAGAATGACGATCGCCCGGCCGGATGTGAAAGGTCCCATCACGGTGTGGCTTGAAGCCAGCAATATGACCACCACCATGAGCGGTACCGCGACAACGCCGTTTATGACAGCGCTCCAGAACAGCGCCTTCATCGGGCTGATGGGAAGATACTGGATGACCAGCGCGGCCAGGATGCTGACGGCGATGACGCCGTAAAAGCCGCGGGCATCGCTGGCTTTGAGCTCGAGGCCCTCCTGCCATCCCATGGCCTCCGCCAGCGCGTATGCCGCCGAGCCTGCCAGGACGGGCACGCCGATCAATCCGACGCCCAGTATGCCGGTCGCAAAAAGCGCGAAGGCGAAATCGCCTGCCAGCGGCTGCAGCGCGCTGGCGGCCTGCGCCGCGGTTTCGATGTTCGTGACACCGGCAACATGCAGCGTTACCGCGGTCGCCAGGATGATGAAGTAGGACGTCACGTCCGAATAAAACATGCCGCTCCAGGTGTCCCAGCGCAACCGCCGCAGTTCCGTTCCCGATCTGGCGGCATCCTCGATCAGGGGAGGAGCGCCCTTCATCTCCTCGACCTCCTCGGAGGCCTGCCAGAAGAAGAGATAGGGACTGATCGTCGTGCCGAAGATTGCCACCGCCATTGTGGCGGTGTCGGAATTGAGCGCGAGCTTGGGCCATGCGGTGCGAAGCGCCACCTCGCTCCACGGCACGTGGACCGTGAACAGCACGGCGGCATAGGCGAGCAGCGAAAGCGTCAGCCATTTGAGGAAATTCACATAGCGATGGTATGGAACAAGCACCTGCAGGACCAACGTGCCGAAGGTGAAGAATAGCGTGGCCAGATGCCTGTTCATGCCGGTGACAAGTTCCGCGACCTCGCCCATGGCCGCTATGTCGGCGGCGATGTTCAGTGTGTTCGCAATCAGGAGCAAGACGATGACGAATTTGAGCACGATCGGCGGGAAAAACGCCTTTATGTTTGCGGCAAGCCCCTTGCCCGTAACGCGCCCGATGCGTCCGCACATCGACTGGACCGCCGCCATGAGCGGAAAGCAAAGCGGCATCGTCCAAAGCATGTTGAGGCCGAATTGCGCGCCGGCCTGCGAATAGGTTGCGATCCCGCTCGGGTCGTCATCGGCCACGCCGGTGATCAGACCTGGACCAACGCGAGCGAGAGGATGTTCTTTCAGGCGCCCGATCAAATCCCGTGATCGTGAGGAAACGGAGGCTTTGTTGACGTTCTTCTCGACGATGTTCATGGCCCTGTGCGGTCAGTCACAGCGGGGGGGGGAGGCTACAGCACGGATGGATGCGCACTGCAAGCGCAGTGATGAAGGCGTCGCCGCTGGTTGGCGGCAGCAGCATCGTCAGCATTTTGATCAGCGTTGATTTACCCGCGCCATTCGGCCCGATCAGGCCGTAGATTTCCCCGGCGCGGACCCGAAGGTCGACCTGGTCCAAGACCACGCGGCCCGCGAAGGATCTCGACAGCCGCTTGGTTTCAATCAGCAGATCGGATTTCGGTGGCGGAGAAGCGTCCATAGGTCACCCGGCAACAGCGCGCGTCTTGTAGGCACTGCGGAGCGGGCACTCCTTGATCTCGCTCAAAGTCTGGAGGGCGCTACGCGGATAGGCTGCGCTGAAGTTTCGGCCCTGCGAGGGTTCCACAGGCGTGTGGAGGACGCATCGAAGCAGCTTTCCGGTGCCTCGCTTTTGCCGCTCACGAGAGGCGAACCGGTCCGCCTAATCGGCGTGCCCGGTGACTGCCCCAGGAGAGCAAGATTTCCGCGGAGACGTTTATGGACAAGAAGCAGGGTTTCAATATCGGTTACTTCATCCTCGCGCTGGTCTTGATGGGCATGTTCCAGCTGTGGCTCGGCTGGCGTGACGTCGCGCAGCTCTCCTACAGTGACGTCATGCGGCTGCTTGGGGAAGGCAAGATCGCCTCCGTCACGCTGACTGAAACAACCATCCAGGGTCAGTTCAAGCAGCCGCAGGACGGCAAAAGCCTTTTCGTCGCCGCGCGCGTCGATCCGGCCGCGGCCGAAGCCTTCGAGAAGGCCGGCGTGAAGGTGTCGGGCGGCACCGACAGCAACTGGATCACCACTATCCTTTCGTGGATACTGCCCGCCTTGCTTTTCTTCGGGCTCTGGATGTTCCTTTTCCGCGGCTTCGCCGAACGACAAGGAATGGGCGGCCTGATCAACATCGGCAAGTCCAAGGCCAAGGTCTATGTGGAGAGGCAGACGGGCGTGACCTTCGGCGATGTCGCCGGTGTCGACGAGGCAAAGCTCGAGCTGCAGGAGATCGTCTCCTTCCTGAAGGACAAGGACAAATATGGGCGTCTTGGCGCTCGCATCCCCAAGGGCATTCTCCTGGTCGGCCCGCCGGGGACCGGCAAGACGCTGATGGCGCGCGCGGTGGCCGGCGAGGCGGGCGTGCCTTTCTTCTCGATCTCCGGCTCCGAGTTCGTCGAGATGTTCGTCGGCGTGGGCGCGGCGCGCGTTCGTGACCTCTTCGAGCAGGCAAGACAGGCCGCGCCATGCATCATCTTCATCGACGAGCTGGACGCGCTCGGGCGAGCGCGCAGCCCCTTCGCGGGTTATGGCGGCGCGGATGAGAAGGAGCAAACGCTCAACCAACTTCTGTCGGAGCTGGACGGGTTCGATCCTCGCGTCGGCATTGTGCTTCTGGCCGCCACCAATCGGCCGGAGATCCTCGATCCGGCGCTTACCCGCGCCGGTCGCTTCGATCGCCAGGTGGTAATCGACAGGCCCGACCGGAAGGGACGCGAGGCCATTCTCAAGGTCCATGTCCGCGGCGTCGCGGTGGCGCCGGGCGTGGACATCGGTGAAGTGGCGGCCATCACGCCCGGGTTCACGGGCGCCGACCTCGCCAATCTCGTCAATGAAGCCGCGATCTTCGCCACCCGGCGCAATGCCGACAAGGTGACCATGGATGATTTCACCAATGCGGTGGAACGCATCGTAGCCGGTTCCGAACGCAAGAGCAGGCTGCTCAATCCGGCGGAGCGCGAGAGGGTCGCCTATCACGAGATGGGGCATGCGCTTGCCGCGGCCGCGCTTCTCAGGACTGATCCCGTGCACAAGGTATCGATCATCCCGCGCTCGATCGGCGCGCTCGGCTACACCATGCAGCGTCCGACCGACGATCGCTTCCTGATCACCGAAGGCGAACTGAAGGAGCGTATGGTCGCGCTGCTGGCCGGCAGGGCAGCGGAGGACATCGTCTATGGCGAAGTCTCGACCGGTGCAGCCGACGATCTTGCCAAGGCGACGGACGTCGCACGCCAGAGCGTTACGCGCTTCGGCATGAGTTCCGCCGTGGGGCAGGCCGTGCTCGAGGAACAAAAGCAGCAATGGCTGGGAGACGGGTCGCTGCGCCAGCGCGACTATTCGGAGGCCACCGCGCGGGAGGTCGACGTTGCCGTCCGCCAGATGCTGGACGAGGCCTTCGCCACGGCGCAGGAACTGCTCAGATCCCGGATTGGAGAACTCAAGGCTGGGGCCAGCCTGTTGCTCGAGCGTGAGACGATCACGCCCGACGATTTCCCGCCGCTGCGTCGGGCGGCCTCGGTTCCTGCCCCGGCGAGGAAGGTCGCCTAGGGTACGGGCGTGACAGGCAATCGCTGCGTGGCAGGATCCATTGTGCATTCGCCCGGCATTTGACGGCAATCAACGTCACCGCGCGCGCACGGGCCATACTTGGACATTGCATGAAGTAGCTCCCGAAAACAGTGAGGTGGAAAATGAGTGACAGCATCCTGAAGCAGGACATCATCGATGAGCTGGACTTCGAGCCCAGCATCGATGCCGCCGATATCGGCGTGGCGGTGGACGATGGCATCGTGACGCTGACTGGCCATGTCCCGACCTATGCTCAGAAGGTCAAGGTCGAAGACGTCGTGCGGAACGTCAAGGGCGTGAAAGCCATCGCCCAGGAGATAGAAGTGCGTCCCTTCGGCACCCACAAGACCGCAGATGACGAGATCGCCAAGCGCGCCGTCAACACGATCGCCTGGCACACCTCCATTCCAGGCGGCGCGGTTCAGATCAGCGTGCAGAGCGGTTGGATCAAGCTCACCGGCAAGGTCGAATGGCAATATCAGAAGAGCGCGGCGGAAGATGCCGTGCGTCACCTCGCCGGCGTCATTGGCGTGACCAACCAGATCGAGATCAAGCCGCGTCCGTCGACCCATGACATCAAGCAGCGTATCGAGAACGCGCTGAAGCGCAATGCGGAGCTCGAGGCGCAGGAGATCAAGGTCAACGTTCTCGGCAACGGCGCCGTCAGGCTGGAAGGCCGGGTGCATGCCTGGTCGGAACGCCGGGCGGCCGAGCGCGCCGCCTGGTCGGCCGCGGGCGTGAAGACGGTCGAAGACCGGATCACCATCGGTTGACAACCGGGCGGGGCGGAAAGCGCCTGCCGCTCGTCGAGATCAAGGTGTCAGTGCGCCCGGCACTGGCACCTTTTCGCGGGTGAAGAGCATGGCTATGGTGACCGCGCCGCGATCACCATGCTGTTATCCTGCGGCCGTCTTCATGCAGGTGTGCCCTTAGGCAACGGCGTCAGTTCGACATCAGCCGATTGAGCCACACCTCGTCGAGCAAGGAGCGGGTAACGCCGCCGAACACCCACTCCCTCAGCCGGCTATGCCCATAGGCGCCCGACACAATCAACTCGGCATTCATCGAGGCGAAGAAATCGACGAGGCGATTGCCTTCATCATCGGCCGTCTTGATGATCTCGGTGCGCGCCTTGATGCCGTGACCGGCCAGGAAGCCCGCCACATCCTTGACGCTGTCCCTGGTCCAGTCGTCCGGATTGCGATCGACCGCGACTATGGTGACTTCCTCGGCCATGGCCATGAGCGGCACAGCGTCCGCCACCGCCCGCCTGGCCTCGCGCGTGTCCTTCCAGGACACCACGATCCTGCGAGCCGGCAAATCCATCGCGCCCTGAGCCGCGACCAGGACCGGCCGGCCCGCGCGCAGCACCAGCGATCCTGGATCGACCGTGCGGTAGGGGTCGCCCGTCGACGCGCCCTGGGAAGCGCTGGTGACGACGATGTCGGCCATGCGGGCTCTCCGGGCCACGGCGTGATTCGGATTTTCGATATCGCCATGCCAGTCCGTCTTGACCGCTCCGGCCACCAGGCCGTCGAACTCGCCGTTCAGGCTGGTCAGGCGGCGTCGGATCTCATCCCGCGACTGCTCCCAGATATCTGCGGCGATCGCCGCGCCCTCAGGCGCCATCGTCACCGGCAACGGCGCATCCGCGGCGCATAACCCTATCAAACGGGCGTCATAGCGCTTGGCGAGGTTCACGCCGATCCGTGTGATCGGTTCGATCGGACCGTCGATGTTGAGGTTCAGGAGAATTGATTTGTAGCTCATCGTACGCGCTTTCGATTTGATCCATCTCAAAGAACCAAACCCTATGTCGCAAGAGCCTGCGCGCCTTGATGTGGATCAAAGTCGTTTCTAAGCCGCGCGCCCGACTTTCAAGGCATCCGGGACTCGAAATGGATTACCTCGCCATCGACCACGAAGGTGCCATGCCCGATGTGATGGATGGTCTTTGGCGTCGGCTGCTGCGGATCGATCCACGCCTTTACGACTTCCAGCAGGAAGAGATTGTATCTGTTGACCAGGCGCGTATCGACCACGCGGCACTCGAGGTTGGCGAAACACTCGGCCACCAGCGGCGCCGACACCTGTTCGGCGGGAAGCGGCGTGAACCATGCGGTCGCGAACTTGTCCGTATCCCTTCCGGAGCAATTGCCGACCTTCACGACCTTCTCCGCAAGGCCGACGGCAGGGATCGCGATCACGCATTCCCTGGTTTGACGCAAGGCGAAGAATGAGAGGTCATTGCTTGACACCACGCAGGCGATCGTTGGCGGCGCGACGTCCACCATCGTGTGCCAGGACATCGTCATGATGTTCGAGCGGCCCTGCCTGGACCGCGTCGAAAGGAGGACGACCGGACCGGGCTCAATCAGCCGGTAGACATCGGCAAGCGGCAATTCCTTCATATCCGTCCCTCGCTTTGCGTCTGCGGGTGGGCTTGTGGGCTTGTTGTCCCGGACTTGTCGCGGGCATTGCCGTCACTCGCCTTGATCAGGGTCAAAGCCGGCATGCCGGGCCGGATTGATCATGATCAATGCCAGCTTGCGCGGCACCTGCGATGTTTGGGCAGGACGGCCAAAGGGGCTCGTTGATGGTCACTGAAGATTTCCTGCTCTGGGGCGCCGTACTCTGCCTCGGCTTCATCGCCGGAACCGCGATCTATTTCGAGCGGGCGTCGTTCCGGCGAAGCAAAGGCTTGCCCGCAAGCCACGGCTTTGGACGCCGCTCACGGCCGCATCAGCCAAAATCAGGAAATTGAAGCGAGAAGCGAAGGGAAAGACACCATGATGTGGAATCCAGAAGAGTTTCGGGCGCCCGAGCTGCTCCCTTTCGCTCAAACCGGCCAGAAATTCATGCGGGCGACCGCCGCGATGCAGGCGCATTCGGTCCGCGCGCTGCTGCGCTACCAGATTGAAGGCGTATCCTTCCTCAAGCGGCGGTTCGAGGATGACCTGAAGCTCGTGGAGAAACTGACCGGCGGTGACGAATTCGTCGATGCGTTCGACGTGTTTGTGAACTTCCTCCAGAACGCCACATCCGACTATGCGAAAGAGGCCGGCAAATTCGCTTCCATCGGCGCCAAGCTGGCTTCGGAGACGGCCGGTCAAGTCCGCAAGGAGGCGGAAACAGCAATGAACGACATGGCCGCGGCAACGCTTCCCGCGTGAAATGTCGCCGTCAGGGAAAAGCAGGATGCCAGCCGCCGATCGGTCCTCCGCCTGGAGCAGTCATGACATGGCGGAAGATGCGGGGACATCGCGGGGCTCCAAGGGCACCGAGCTGGTGGCCGCAACCCCGGCGCCGCTATTGCCGGACGAAGGAAGCGCAAGCGTCTATCGCGACGTCGACAGGCTCTCGCATGCTCTGGTGGCGGCCTTCACCGCGGGCATTTCGCCGATCAGCCTCCTGCAGGCTTGGCAGGACTGGCTGCTGCACTTGTCCACATCACCGGGCAAGCAGGCGGAGGTCTCCACCAAGGCGGTCGAGAAGCTCGTGAGGTTGAATGATTTTCTTTTTCGCTGCTGGCTTGGAATGGGGACCGCCACGGCAACCATCACGCCCCTGCCGCAAGACAGAAGGTTCCAGCATCAGGCGTGGCAGTCATTCCCCTTCAATGCCGCGCAGCAAGCTTTTCTGCTTTCCCAGCAATGGTGGCACAACGCGACCAGCGGACTTCCAGGCGTTACCAGAAGGCATGAGCGACTCGTCGAGTTCTACAGCCGGCAGATCCTGGATATCGTCTCTCCTTCCAATTTCCCGGCGCTCAACCCGGAGGTCATCGATAGGACCTTGCGGAAAAATGGCGCCAATTTCGTCAACGGCGCCAACAATCTGGTCGACGACCTGCTGCGTCTGGCCGACGGCAAGCCGCCGGCTGGCGTGGAAAACTTCCGGCCGGGCATTGAGGTCGCCGCAACACCGGGCGAGGTGATCTTCCGCAATGAACTGATCGAGCTGATCCGTTATGCGCCGATGACGGAGACCGTGAAGGAGGAGCCGATCCTCATCGTCCCTGCCTGGATCATGAAATACTACATCCTCGATCTTTCACCGGAGAACTCGCTGGTCCGCTATCTTGTCCAGAGCGGCTATACGGTCTTCTGCATCTCCTGGCGCAATCCGGGCAGCGATCAGGCCGGAGTCTCGCTGGACGACTATCGCCGGCTCGGCGCGATGGCGGCCATGGACGCGGTCGAGGCAGCGACGGGAAGCAGCCGGATTCATGGGGTGGGCTACTGCCTTGGCGGGACGCTGCTGTCGATAGCGGCGTCGGCAATGGCCCGTGACGGCGACCACCGCCTAGCCAGCCTGTCGCTTTTCGCGGCGCAGGTGGATTTCGAAGAACCGGGCGAGCTCGGCCTGTTCATCGACGAGAGCCAGATCACGCTGCTCGAGGACGTGATGTGGGTGGAAGGCACCCTCGACCAGCGCCGCATGGCTGGCGCTTTCCAGATGCTTCGCTCGCAGGATCTGATCTGGTCACGCATGGTGCGCGAATATTTGCTCGGCGAGCGCGCTCCGATGACCGACCTCACGGCCTGGAATGCCGATTCAACCCGTATGCCGTTTCGCATGCAATCGGAATATTTGCGGCAGCTCTATCTGGACAACGATCTTGTCGAGGGACGCTTTCGCGTCGAGGGAAGGCCTGTTCATCTTGAAGACATTCGAGCCCCGGTGTTTGCGGTCGGCACCGAGACGGACCACGTCGCGCCGTGGCGTTCGGTATTCAAGCTGACCTATCTCCTGGACACCGACATCGACTTCGTCCTGACCACCGGCGGGCACAATGCGGGTATCGTGTCGGAGCCCGGACACCTGAACCGTTCCTATAAAAGGCTCAGTTGCCGCCATGCCGCCATTCGTCCCGGTCCGGACGAGTGGGCAAAAGAGGCGGCCGTGACATATGGCTCCTGGTGGCCGGGCTGGGTCGAATGGCTGGCCGGTCATTCCAGCCGTGAGGTCGCGGCCGACCGGGGCGATGCCTTGGGCGCCTTGAAGACGGTTTGCGCAGCGCCCGGCACGTATGTCCTCGAGCGGTAGCTGCGTTCCAGCCGTTTGAGCGAGGTCAAGGCGCGGCGGCCGCTCAAGGCCTATTCAGCAGCCATGAAACGTCGTACAGCGCTCAAGGTTCTGCCGTTTGCAATCGCCTTCGCATCGCCGGCTTGGGCGGGCGATAATCTGCAGGTCGCCTATGGCAAAAGGCTGGTCGAAACAAACTGCGCGCGATGCCACGCAGTCGGCCAGACTGGCGAAAGCACCCATCCCGATGCCCCGCCTTTTCGCCTATTGCACCGCCGCTATCCCATCGAGGACCTGCAGGAAGCCTTGGCCGAGGGAATCTCCACGGGCCATCCGGACATGCCCGAGTTTGCGGCATCTCCGGATCAGATCGAGGCGATCATCGCCTATATCGGGAGCCTCGGCCGATGACGGGGATCCGCGGAGGAGAGCGCTGACGGCGCAAGAGGAGGTATCGGATGAAACGTGGAATCGGTAGTGAGGACACCGAGGCTCCTGAGCTGGCGATCTCCGCCGGCAAGGTCTGTTTGATAATCGCCAAGGCGCATGGATTCGACGTCAAGGTTGCCGTCACCGAGCCGGATGCGGGCTCCAATCCCACGGACGACGGCGAAGTCGCGGTGCTTCAGGACCACGATGATGACCCGGTGCGCGAAGAGCTCGGGTCGCTGATCTCGGATCTCTCCGTCGACGAGCAGATCGACCTCGTGGCGTTGACATGGCTCGGCAGGGATGACGGCAAGGCGGCCGATTGGGACGAGGTTCGCCAGCAGGCCGCCTACGCCCACAACAGGCACACGGCCGACTATCTTTGCGGCAACCCGCTGTTGGGCGATCACCTTGCGGCCGGACTCGACGCGCTCGGCCTGTCCTGTCCCGACTGAACCGAAGTTGATGCACATCAAAGCGGGACGCGTTCGGCCGTGCTGATCTACCCGCCTCTAATGGAGCCCGGATATGATCTACACGACGATATTGGTCCAGCTCGATATCGACGCCCCGGCAACGCCGCGCCTGATTTTCGCGCGGCAGGTCGCAAGGCAGTTTGAGGCGGATCTTATCGCGGTGGCGGCTGCCGAGCCCTCCGCATTGGTGTCGCCGAGCGAGTCTTCTCCGGCCGTGGCCGAGGTGTTGCGTCACCGGACGCTCGAGATCGAGGACCGGATCAGCAAGCTCAAGGAGGAGTTCCTCGCCGTCGCCGGTGACAACGAGCGCGCATCCTGGCGTGCGGAACTCGACGACCCTACGCGCGCCGTGGCGCTGCACGCGCGGGCGGCCGATCTGGTGATCACCGGAGCGCCGGCCGCGGCTGCCGCCGGTGATTTCCGAAGGACCGTGGATCCGGGGGCATTGGTGCTTTCCGCGGGCAGGCCGGTTCTGTTTGCGGCCGACGATCTCGCCTCCTTCAAGGGCGAGAGGATCATGGTCGCCTGGAAGGATTGCCGCGAAGCGCGGCGGGCCGTGGTCGACGCGATGCCTTTCCTGCGCAACGCCAAGGAAGTAACCGTTTTCAATGCGGCCGAGGAAGGAACGCTCGTCGCTCGGAATGGCGCGGCGGACGTGGTGCGCTTCCTGATGAGGCATGGCGTGAAAGCCCGGTCCCAACTGCTGGAAAGCCAGGGAAGCTCGGTGGGCGACTCGATTATCGCTGGGGCTGATCGAATCGGGGCCGATCTCATTGTGGCCGGTGGTTATGGCCATAGCCGGTTCCGCGAATGGGCGTTCGGGGGCGCGACGCGATCCCTGCTCGGATCGGGCTCGTTCCACAGGCTGCTGTCGAACTGAGTAGTCACCGCATTCCATGTCCGCCAGGCGGGCATAAGATCCAAGGAGACAAGCTATGCAGATGCTGGCATCCCTGTTCCTACCGACTTATCCGGACCCGCCGGGCCCGAAGATCGCGTCGAATGCGGTGGCCGTGGCCAAGCAGCTTGGCGCCACGCTGGATGCGGCGGTCATCAATGTCGATATTCCGGACGTTTCCAACGCGCTGTCCAGCTTCCTGCTCGACCTCCCTGCGAAGATCCGTGAGGTCGAGGCGGCCAGCAGGAATCGCGGCAGGGCCCTGCTGGAGAATGTCGCGGCCGAAGCCGCGCGGTGCAAAGTTACCCTGACCACTCAGGAGTTGAAAGCGCAGCCGGCGTTTATAGGGGAAGCCGCCGCCCGGGAGGGTCGCTATTTCGACCTCTGCATGGTGGGATGGGCGAGGGATACCGAGTCCATCCGCATGACCGCGGAGGAGGTCGTCTTCAGCTCCGGCCGGCCGGCCTTGATCCTCCCGGGTGACGAAGATGTCGGTGCGCTCGATAACGTGGTGATCGCCTGGGACGGCAGCCGCGTGGCTGCAAGGGCGGTGGCCGACGCGAAGCCGTTCCTGGAACGGGCATCGGCTATATCGATCGTGAGCGTGACCGATGAGAAGGTGCTGCCGGGCAAGGATATTGCTGAACGCCTTGCTCATGGACTTGCGGCGCGCGGGCTGCGTGCGAAGGCCCAGTCCATTCAAACCGGCGACAGTGAAATTGGCGTCGCTCTGCAGGAGCATGCGCTTAAAGTCGGCGGCAACCTGCTGGTCATGGGCGGCTGGGGTCACTCCCGCCTGAGGGACTTTGTGCTTGGCGGGGCAACGGAGGGGATTTTGTCGAATCTGCGTCTGCCGGTCTTGATGTCGCATTGATGCAAGCCGCCCGGAAGGCATTCGACTGGTTTGGGGGAACGGCATGCGGCAAGACTGACACTTTCGGCGCGTCGCCTGAATCGGCTGCGGCGCGACGCGCGCCAGGCAGATCCACCCTCGAACATCTGGACCTGAGCGAATGCCGAGGGCCGTAACCGGGCATCAAGCCATCGAGAGTCGACCGGGCGCCTCGCCCCCTTGCGGCCTGAGCGAGGCTGAAGCGCAAGCCAGACTGCTGGCGGAGGGGCCGAACGAGCTGCCCAGATCCGGGCGTCGCACACCCTTGAGAATTGCCGTCGAGGTCATGCGCGAGCCGATGCTTGCGCTCCTGCTTGGTGGCGGCGCGGTCTATCTCCTGCTTGGCGATCTGCAGGAGGCGTTGATCCTGCTGTGCTTCGCCACTTTGTCGATTGCGATAACCATTATCCAGGAGGCGCGCACGGAGCGGGTTCTGGAAGCGCTCCGCGATCTCACAAGCCCTCGCGCCCTGGTCGTGCGCGACGGCCAACGCCGGCGGATTGCCGGCCGCGATGTGGTGCGCGGCGACATCGTCTTGCTTGTCGAGGGAGATCGTGTCCCCGCCGATCTGCTGCTGGTCCAGGGTCGTGATCTTCAGGTCGATGAATCCTTGCTCACCGGCGAATCCGTTCCGGTGAGGAAAGCAGCCGCCACGCCGGCAGATCGGGCAGGGAAACATCGACCGGGCGGCGATGACGTTCCGGCTGTATTTTCAGGATCGCTCGTCGTTCGCGGCTCGGGCATCGGTGAGGTGGTGGCGACCGGAGCACGAACGGAAATCGGGGCGATCGGGCAGGCGCTGAGCAGTCTGGAGAGCGAGGCGCCTCGTCTGCAAAAGCAGACAAGGCATCTTGTAAGACTGTTTGCCTTGGCCGGCGCTGTCGTCAGCGCGCTGGCGATGCTGCTCTATGGCTTGCTGCGAGGCGGATGGCTTGATGGGATATTGGCGGGCATTGCCCTCGGCATGTCGATGCTGCCGGAAGAGTTTCCGATGGTGCTGACGATCTTCATGGCAATGGGCGCCTGGCGCATATCCCAGGTGCGGGTGCTGACCCGTCGAGCCGCGGCAATCGAAACGCTTGGGTCCGCGACCGTGCTCTGCACCGACAAGACCGGAACGCTGACCCGGAACCAAATGGCCGTTGCGGAGCTGAGAACGCCAGGCGGCGTCTTCTCGCTTCTGAAGACCTCGGATGTCGTTCCCGAGGCATTCCGCGAACTGGTCGAGCTTGGCGTGCTTGCAAGCGCCGAGGTTCCTTTTGATCCAATGGAAAAGGCGTTTTACGAGCTGGCGGCTGAAAGACTGCCGGGGCGTCCGGGCGCGAGCGGCCGGCGGCTCATTCGCTCTTACGGACTCCGACCGGAACTGCTGGCGATGTCGAATGTCTGGCGGACAAGCGCGGGCGATGGCGATTGCCTCGTCGCCGCCAAAGGCTCGCCGGAGGCGATCCTGAAGCTTTGCCGCCTGGGCGCGGATCAGGCCGTCTCGATCCGGAAAGACGCCGATGCCATGGCGGCCGAGGGGCTAAGGGTCCTGGGGGTGGCGCGCGCGAGCCATGCCGAGAGCGGATTGGCCGACGAGCAAACTGGCTTTGCTTTCGAATTCGTGGGCCTGTTCGGGTTGGCTGATCCGCTGCGGCCGGGGGTTCAGGACGCTGTTGCCTCTTGCCGGTCGGCGGGTATTCGCGTGCTTATGGTCACCGGCGACTATCCCGCCACGGCGAAAGCCATAGCGCGCGAGGCCGGGTTGGATGTCGGGGACGTCACCACCGGCGAAGAGCTGAGGGCACTAGGGCCGGCGAGCCTTTCCCAAGCGGTGAAGACGACGACCGTCTTCGCGCGGATCATGCCTGACCAGAAGCTGGCGATCGTGAATGCCCTGAAGGCGAACGGCGACGTTGTCGCTATGACCGGCGACGGGATCAATGATGCGCCCTCGCTGAAGGCTGCCGATATCGGCGTCGCCATGGGTGGGCGCGGCACGGACGTTGCGCGCGAAGCCTCTTCCATCGTCCTCCTCGACGACGACTTTGGCTCGATCGTCAAGACAATCAGGCTTGGCCGGCGCATCTATGACAATCTGCGAAAGGCGATGCGTTTCATCATCGCCGTGCACGTGCCGATCGCGGGATTGGCTCTGATGCCCCTGCTGCTCGGCCTGCCCATTCTGTTCGGACCGATCCACATCGCCTTTCTGGAGATGGTCATCGACCCGGTCTGCTCGCTCGTCTTCGAAGCGGAAGGCGAGGAAGAGGACATAATGAAGCGGGCGCCGCGCGATCCGGAAGAGGCGCTGTTTACCCGCCCATTGGTGGCATGGAGCCTGGCTCAGGGCTTGCTCACATTGGCGGTCGTCGCAGCGATCTTCCTGCTCGGCCTTAACTCCGGAATTGCGGAAAATGAGCTTCGAGCCCTGACTTTCTTCGCCCTGGTGGTGAGCATCATCGGCCTGGTTCTGGTCAACCGCGCTTTCAGCGCCTCGTTGATTTCAGCCCTATCAAGACCCAATCGCGCCCTCGCTGCCGTCATCGCCTTGGACTCGGTCGTGCTCGCCCTGGTGCTTCTGTGGCCGTCCGCGAACCTCCTCTTCCAGTTCGGATCGCCGAGATTGATCGATCTTGCCGCGGTTCTGGCGGCCGCAATCGGGTTGGTCGCTTTGCTGGAGTTTCTCAAATATCTGAGCGGGCGACTGAGCGCGTGACGAGGCTCTCTTATTGGAATCTCACCTTGCTACCCTCGGTAAGGGCAGCGGGCGGGTAGGCGATGACGGTTTCGCCAGGACGTACGCCCTGAGCTATTGCAGCAACACGTGCCGAAAGGTGTGATATTTGTACCTGCCGGAGATGAGCGAGCCCGCCATCGACGACAAAGACGTTCCAGGCATCGCCTCGCCTGAACAACGCGCCCATCGGCACGACGATTGCCTTGTCGATCTGATCGACCACGATATTGGCCTCGACACGGTAACCGTCTCCGAGACTGGTCCAGGTCTGCCGCGGCGAGACTATGTCGATGACGACCCAGACGCGCTGTTCTTCCACGCCGAGCGCAGAGATCTTGGTGAAGCCGGAAGGCTCGACACGACGCACGACGCCCTGCAAATCCGAAGGCCCGCCCCATCGCGCGATGGTCACCTTGTCGCCCTGACTTATACGGGCGGCATCGGTCGTCAACACATCCACCGCGACTTCGAGGTCGCCCGGGTCCCCCAGTTCGACCAAGGGGGCCGCCATCGAGACCACGCTCTCGCTTTCCAGCGCGACCCTGAGAACGCGTCCGTCTATGGGCGACAGAACCGGGAAGCCTTCGCTTGGATCGGGATTACTGGCGGACTGCAATGCTGCTCGGGCCTGTTCCAGGACATGAGAAGCGGCATGCGAGCGGCGCTCGGCGGCGTTCGCCTGCCTGCCCGCGGACTGAAACAGCGCCTCCTCTCTTTCCAATTGCGCAACGGCCGCCACATTGCGCTGGGCAAGCTGCCTGGTGCGCTCGCGATCGGCGCTGGCTTGAGCCAGGAGGACCTTGGCCTGCTCGTGAAGCGCTTCAGCCTCTTCGACGCCAGCCTCGGCTGCGCCGACCTGCGCCTCGAGCTCCTGCCGCACTCGTGAATCCAGCAAAGGCGAAACAGGCGCCGTGATGATCGCCAGTTTTTGCCCGGTGTGCACGACATCACCGGCCTTCAACATCAGCCGCTGGACGCGACCCGATAAAGGCGCCGACACCGTATAGCGATCCCGCACGCGCGTGCGGCCGTCTTCTTCGATCGTGTCCTGAAATGTCGTCGTCACGACGTCGGCGGTCTCGACAAGAATCGGTTGCGGCATGAGGAGCCAATAGAGGCCGGCCGCCGCGATCACCACCAGCAACAGTCCACCAACGATCGAGGCAGGCCGGTGCTTCATATCAGTCTCGGGTCTTCAGGACGGCTACCAGATCGAGCGTATCGATCCTTCGCCGGACCATGATGAAACTGGCGAAAGCCGCGGCGATCACCAGGAGCGAGGCTATGACGTAACTGCTCGGATCGATCACAGCGGGAATTTGGAACGATTGGCTCGCTCGGGCAGAGGCAATCAGCTCGATCAGGTAGCGACCGATCAGGAGTCCCAATGGAATCGCCACGACAAGCTCGGCGACAAGCTCGCTTACAATGACCGCCGACACTTCGCGCCGAGTCAGTCCGATAATGCGCAGACCGGCCAGTTCCCATGCGCGCTCCTGCAGGGCAATGCGTGCGCTGTTATAGACGACACCTATCGCGATCAGCATTCCGAACCCCGCCAGGATCAGCGCGCCGATCAGCACCATTCCGCCGATCGTGTCGTTGAACAGTGACAGCCACAGAGCCTTTACCGAGCTTCCCTCTATCCTTGGCATCGACTTTATCCTGGACCAGACCAGTTCGGATTGAGCCGGGTCAATCCTGAGAGCCGCGACATTTGCTACAGGACCTTCCCTCATCACGTGATTGAGCGCACTGCGGTCCATGGTCACCGACGATCCCAAGATGTCGTCGGAAATCCTGCGGACGATGAGTTCCCTTACCGCTCTGGCGCCTTCAAGTACGTCAATCGACACAGTGTCGCCCACATGGAGATCGAGTTGGCTCGCGATCTGCCGGCTCAGCATGATGCCGTCTGCCGGAATGGAGATTGGCTGCAATGCCTTGTCCCTGGGAACTCTGAGCTCGGAGCCGGGGTCCAGGCCAATGGCCGACGTGCGATAGGTCCGGTACCCCACTCGCAATCTCACAGGAACCACTCTCTGGAGTTCAGCATTCAGCACTCCGGGAAGCGCCTTCAACTCGTGGAGTGTGTCCGTGGAAACAGGTTCGGTGAAGGTGAGAAAGGCGTCGCCGCGCTCGACCCGGCTGAAGCTGACGTCGATCATGTAGTCGATGGCATCGAACCAGTAGAGCCCAAACAGGATAAGTGGAATGGCAAGGGCGATGCCGATGGTCGACAGCACCGTCCTGATCGGCCTGCCCAGCGTTGTGCGGGCCGCAATGATATACTGCAGCGGAATGACGCGGCTCCCTATCGTCTGGAGCCAGGCGAAGGTCTGCAGAGCAGGCGGGGTTGCGGGTCGCATGGCTTCGGCGGGTGGAAGCACAGCTATTCGATACACCGATGTCGCAGCCGCAAGGTTCGCGGCGACGACACTGACCAGCGTCGCGGCAACGAGAAGCCACGGCTCGAACCGCGCGTCGAGCGAAGGAAATCGGAAGAAGGCGCGATAGCTTCCCACGACGCCAACGGCGAACCAGCATCCGAGGACGAGGCCTACGGCCGATCCCAGCAGCGCGATGGCCGTGACCAATTTGAAGTAATGAAGCGCGATCGTGCCGTTGGCGAATCCCAATGCCTTGAGCGAAGCGATCTGACCGCGTTGCGCTTCAACCATTCTGCCGATGACGACGTTAAGGAGAAACGCCGCGATGCCGAAGAAGACGGACGGCATGAAGATGCTCAAGGTTTCCTGCTCTGCCAGCTCATCCTCAAGAAAGCGGTGCGAGGGCTGATCGCCGCGATCGTAGGCTCCCGTTCCGCCGTATGGAGCCAGCAGGCGGTCCAACTCATCCAGCACATGCCGCACGCTTGACCCCGGAGCTATCGTCATCGCCACGTCGTTGAACGCGCCTTTCATGTCGAACGCACTGGCCACCGCATCCTCACCTGCCCACAGCACGACGAAGTTGCGATCGTCGGGAAGCGGCACCGCGCTTCGCGTGGCAAAGACGAACTCGGGTGACAAGGCGGAGCCGACGACGCGAAAATCCTGCAGGCGCCCGTTGAGGACGACCTCAATGGGTTCTCCCATTCGCACGGCACGTGCCTCGGCATACGCTGCGTTGATGATGACTTCTTCGGGATGCAACGGATCGGGCCAGCGCCCTTGCACCAGATGGAGACGATTGAGCAGAGGCTGCCCATCGGCTGGCAGCGAGATGATGCGGCCCGAGATCGGCAGGTTCGTGTCCTCGCGTATTATCCGCACTGGCTTCGCAACCCGCGGCTCGACGATCCCGATCCCATCGATCTCACGCAGTCGGTCAGCGATGACCAGCGGAGCGCGCGTTGTGCCGGCAAAGAGGTCGGCGAAGCGCTCGTTGCGGTAGTGGCTTTCCATGGCGCCAATAAGCGACCGGTAATTCGACACCGACATCACGAAGACTGCCACGCCCGCGGCGACGAGCATTGCGATGCTGAGAAGCTGAAGCCGCATCGACCAGAGATCGCGCACCACCTTGATGTCGAGGACGTTCACCACTGCACGTCCTCGGCGGAGACGCGATTCGGATTCGGTTCTTCCTTGACGATCCGCCCACCGCTCAACCTTAAGACGCGGTCGGCCATTCCGGCGATTGCAGAGTTGTGAGTAATCACGATAGTGGTCGTGCCGAGCTGCGCGTTCACCTTGGCGATCGCGGCAAGAACCAACCGGCCGGTATCCACGTCGAGCGCGCCGGTCGGCTCGTCGCAAAGCAAGATATCAGGACGTTTCACGATCGCGCGAGCCACGGCTACGCGCTGTTGTTCTCCGCCCGACAACTGCGATGGGAAGTGACGTGCGCGATGTGACAATCCGACCAGTTCGAGCGCTTCCTTGGGATCCATCGGATCGCTGGCTATCTGCGCGACAAGCCTCACGTTCTCTTCAACACTGAGGCTCGGTATCAGATTGTAGAACTGGAAGACGAAGCCGACATGCTCGCGCCTGTATGTCGTTAGCTCAGCGTCGCCAGCTCCCGTCAGTTGGTGATCCCGCCACTTTGCCGAGCCCGATGTTGGAGCGTCCAGTCCACCAAGGATATTGAGAAGGGTCGATTTGCCCGAACCGGAGGGCCCAAGAAGAACGATGAACTCGCCCTGCCGAATATCGAGATCCACGTTCTTCAGGGCTGTCACTTGCGAGTCCCCCGAGCCATAGACCTTGCTCAACCCGCGGGCCACGAACACCGGGACTGGCGGCTGTGCTGCTGAATCTTCCGCCTCTTGCTCGCTGGTTTGCATGCGGGCCTCCGGGTCAGCCGATGCCAGAGCGCTGATACAGGGCACGCCTGAAGAGTCGTCTGTAGCTAGAGCCGTTCCCCGTTTGACGGCAACGGCGAAGCGCTCTATTTCCGCCTTTCACCATCCTTCGCGCTGACTACATCGGCATTTCCGGCTCAAGCGCGCGCTCCTTTGCCGGCTCGGGTATCTCTGTCATGGTCGCCTCCGTCAGGAGCAGCACGCTGGCGACCGAGACGGCGTTTTCCAGGGCGATGCGGACCACCTTGGTCGGGTCGATGATGCCGGCTTCGACCAGGTCGACATATTCCTTGCGGCCGGCGTCGAAACCGAAATTTCCCTTGCCCTCGATCATCCTGGCGACGACCACGCCGCCGTCGACGGCCGAATTCTCGGCAATCTGGCGCACAGGTGTTTCGAGCGCGCGCCTGAGGATCTGGACGCCTGTGCGTTCATCGCCCTCGCACTGTGCTTCTTCCTCGGTGACCGCGCCGATGCAACGCAACAGGGCAAGCCCGCCACCAGGCACGATGCCCTCCGCGACGGCCGCCTTGGTAGCGCTGATGGCGTCGTCGAGCGCTTCCTTCTTGGACTTCATCTCGGCTTCCGTCGGCGCGCCCACCTTGATGACGGCCACGCCGCCGGCGAGCTTGGCGAGCCGCTCCTGGAGCTTCTCCCGGTCATAGTCGCTGGTCGTGTCGCTGATCTCTCGCCGGATCTGCTCGACGCGCCCCTTGATGGCCTTCTGGTCACCGCTGCCGCCGATGATCGTGGTGTTGTCCTTGTCGACAACCACGCGCTTGGCGCGCCCCAGCTGAGCCATCGTCACATTCTCGATCTTGAGGCCGATATCCTCGGAAATGACCTGTCCGCCAGTCAGGACGGCGATGTCCTGCAGCATCGCCTTGCGGCGGTCGCCGAAGCCTGGCGCCTTCACGGCGCAGTTCTTGAAGGTGCCGCGGATCTGGTTGACGATGAGCGTGGCCAGCGCCTCGCCCTCGACGTCCTCCGCGATCACCAGCAGAGGCGAACCCGATTTGGCCACCGCCTCGAGCAGCTTGATGAGGTCGTTGAGCGAGGAGATTTTCTTCTCAACGATGAGCACGAGCGCGTCTTCCAGCACCGCCTCCATCTTCTCGGTATCGGTCACGAAATAGGGGGAGAGGAAGCCCCGGTCGAATTGCATGCCTTCGACCACGTCCAGGACCGTTTCGGTGGTCTTCGATTCCTCGACCGTGATGACGCCTTCGCCACCGACCTTCTCCATGGCCTCGCCGATCAGTTCGCCGATGAGCGGATCGTTGTGGGCGGAGATCGTCGCCACCTGTTCCTTCTCGCGCCTGGTCGAGACCGGCCGCGATATCTGCTTGAGCGTTTCGATTGCCCGCTTCGTCGCGCGGTCGAGGCCGCGCTTGATGTCGATCGCGCTTGCGCCGGCGACCACGTTGCGCACGCCGTCGGCGAACATCGCGTGGGCAAGTATGGTCGATGTGCTCGTTCCGTCGCCGACCATGTCGCCGGTCTTCTCGGCCGCCTGCCTCAGCATGCGGGCGCCGAGATTTTCCTCCGGATCCTTGAGGTCGAATTCCTTGGCGATCGTCACACCGTCGTTGCAGACGATGGGCGCGCCCCATTTTTTCTCGATCAGAACCGATTTGGAACGTGGACCGAGCGTCACCCGCACGGCGTCGGCGAGTTGGGTCGCGCCGCGCAGGATTTTTTCGCGCGCCGCCGAGCGGAACAATACCTGTTTGTGGGCCATGGTGGTCTCCAAGACTATCGACCGATTCCCATAGCCGCGTTGGCGCCGACCAGCCTTGACGCGCGTCAATTGTGCATTCCTGGCGGCGTTGACCGGAATCAATGAGGACCGGCTCGCCAACTGGTCTGATCGGGCTCTCAGTTCAGGAGACGACGATGCGAATGAACGAGACGCCACACTACGATACCAGCGTGAACACGACCGGTTGCTGCCCGAAGTTCAACCCCGGCGGTTGGGACGATCAGGAGCTGCATTTTCGTGACAAGCCGTTCGTGAGAGCGGTGACGCACAGCGTCATGCATGTCCCCGTGAACATGGGCAGCGTTTTCACGCGCGTTAATCGGCACATCGACGATGCCGGCGCTTCGGCCGATGGCCAGTCCATCGTTCTCAGCCGCGATCTCTCGCCCTGGACCAGCGAACATCTCTTCTCGGTTTCGAAATCTGTCCCCGAGGAAGAGATGACGACGCTGAGTGGCGACTTCGTAACGAAAGTGTTCGAAGGCCCCTTCAGCCAGGCAAGGCAGTGGCACGAAGAGATGCTGCGGCTCGCGCGTGACCGGAAATCGGAACCGGGCGACGTCTATTTCTTCTATACGACCTGCCCGAAATGCGCCGAAGCCTACGGAAAGAACTACGTCATTGGGGTAGCGGCCGTGGGCTAGCCCACAACGCAACGCGCTGTCAGTTTGGATAGATGGACTTGCGTGCGAGCGAGGCAGGTCAATATGCGCCCTGATGGAGCCCTTGCATGAGTCGAATTGGCGGTTTCCTGCTGGTCATGCTTATCGCCATGGCGACCGCGGCCGGTGTGGCTTTCGTGCTTTACAAGAACGAGCTTGGTCGCTTGCGCGACGCCGTCAGCCGAGGCAGTCTGGTCGCCGAGCTCGACATCGGCCCGGTTGAATACGCCGACAGCGGCGCGGGCATTCCGCTGCTTTCGATCCACGGCTCCGGCGGCGGCTTTGATCAAGGCCTTGCCCTTGCTTCCGGTCTTGTGGGGGATGGCTTCCGTATCATCGCGCCGTCGCGCTACGGCTATCTGCGCACGCCTGTTCCGCAAGACCCTTCTCCGGCCGCTCAGGCCGATGCTCTCGCGGCGCTGCTCACCAAACTGGACGTTTCCAAGGCGGTGGTCGTCGGCGTTTCGGCTGGCGCGCGGTCGGCGGTCGAGCTGAGCCTTCGGCACCCGGACAAGGTCGCCGCTCTCATTCTGGTCGTCCCGGCCCTTTATTCGCCCACCAGTCCGGTCTCGGTCGACGTGGATCCGGGTAACAGGTTTGCGTTCTGGGCTGTCAACGCCGGCGGCGATTTCGCCTGGTGGGCAGCCGAGAACATCGCGCCATCGGTACTCATTCGCTTCCTCGGCGTTCGGCCGGCGCTGGTAGCGGCCGCGCCCCAAGCCGAAAGGGACCGTGTGATGAGCTTCGTCAGAGGCGTTGAACCATTGTCGCTGCGCTTCTCCGGCATCAATATCGACAGCGCTCCGGAGCTGCATGAACAGCCGCTGGCGGAAATCGCTGCACCGACATTGATCGTCTCGGCGCGCGACGACCTGTTCAACACGCTGCCGGCAGCCGAGTTCGCGGCGGCCAGGATTCCCCGCGCCAAGCTGGTGGTCTACGATACCGGCGGACATCTTCTCGTCGGGCGGACGCAGGAGGTTCGCACCGCAATCCGCACCTTTCTGGCCGGCGCGGGCCTGACCCCGTCAAACCATTAGCCTGCGGAACCGGTGATTGTCGGCGTGACGACCGCCGCGGGGGCCTTTGCGTCTTGGCCAAGGGTCGGCGCCAGCCAACGGACGAGGCCAAGGCCGAAGAGCGCCAGCGCCGTGAAGCCCGCGCCCGCCAGGAAGGTCATCCCCGGTCCGAAAAAATCCCAGAGCGTGCCCGCCAGCAGGCTGGCGGCCAGCAGCGCAAGTCCAGTCGACAGGTTGAACATCCCGAAGGCGGTGCCTCGCAGTTCCGGCGGGGCCGTATCGGCGACGAGCGTTGCCAGGAGGCCCTGCGTAAGCCCCAGATGCAGGCCCCACAGGCCCACGCCGAGCGCTGCGCCTGCAAGATTTCCAGGGAACGCCAGCACGATGTCCGAGGCAATCAGGACCAGGAAGCCGAGAATGAGCATCGTCAGGCGATTGACGCGATCCGATAGCGCGCCGGCCGGATAGGCCGAGAGCGAGTAGACCACGTTCATGACCACCAGCACCAGCGGGACGAGCCCGATCGGCAGGCCCATGCCCTGCGCGCGCAGGATGAGAAACGCTTCGCTGAACCTGGCCAGGGTGAACACGGTGGCCACGCAGACAACCAGCCAGAAGGACGAACCCAGGCGCTTGAGTTCCTGCAGGCTCAAGGGAGCGCGCACTTCGCGCAGCCCCGTGGGCCGGGCCGGCTCGCGGACGGCGGTGACCAGCAGCACGACCGCCAGAAGGCCTGGAACAACCGCGACCCAGAACACGGTCCGAAACTGATTGGCGGTCAGCCACATGAGGCCGATCGCCAGCAGCGGCCCGACAAACGCGCCAACCGTGTCGAGTGCCTGGCGAAGCCCGAAACTCGCGCCGCGCGCGTCGGCGGGGGCGATGTCCGCAACCAGGGCATCGCGCGGGGCGCCGCGAATCCCCTTGCCCACACGGTCGACGAATCGCGCCGCCACAAGCCAGCCAATCGAGGAAGCCAGCGGGAACACCGGCTTGGTGAGAGCGGCGAGGCCGTAGCCGATGACCGCCAGCAGCTTGCGTTTTCCCAGCCAATCGGACAGCGCACCCGAAAACACCTTGGTGATGGCGGCCGTCGCTTCGGCAATGCCCTCAATGGTGCCGACCGTCACCATCGACGCTCCCATGACGGTGACGAGGTAGACTGGCAGCAAGGCGTGGATCATCTCCGAAGAGACGTCCATCAGCAGAGACACGAAGCCCAACGCCCAAATCCCCGCGGGGATGGTTCCAAGGCGGGTGCGGGTGGTCTCCGCGGTCTCGAGCTGCTTCATTGATCCCTTCGGCACGCCGATAATGGGCCCGTTCAACATAGCGAACTCGCGGTGCGCAAGTACACCGCGATCAGCTGTTTTGCAGCTCCTTGGCCGGGGCTTCCAACCAGGTGCCGCGCTCGCCCCTGACGATTGCCAGGGCATCTTCGAGCTTGCCGATCGCGGCAGGCTTGCCCGTTGCTTCGGCGAACTCGATCGCCGCACCGACCTTCGGCCCCATGGATCCGGCTGGAAAATTCCGTCCGGATATCTCTGTCGTGGCAACGTGCCGGAGCGCGCGGGCCTCCGGCGTGCCGTAGCCGGCATAAACCGCATCGACATCCGTCAGCATGAGCAGCATGTCGGCCTTCAATTGACGCGCCAGAAGCGAGCTTGCCAGATCCTTGTCGATGACGGCTTCGACGCCGCAAAGGCCGCCGTCGGTGCCCTCCACAACCGGAACGCCGCCGCCTCCGGTGCAAATGACGATAACCTTCCGTTCGGTGAGGAACGAGATCACGGAAGCCTCCAGGATCTCCAGCGGCCTGGGGGAGGGCACAACGCGGCGCCATTTGTCCCCGTCGGGCGCGACCTGCCAGCCGCGTTCCGCGGCAAGCCGGCGTGCGGTTGCTTCATCGTATACCGGGCCTATCGGCTTCGTCGGCCGCGCGAAGGCCGGATCGCGCGGGTCCACCTTCACCTGCGTCAGCAGGGTTGCAAATAACCTGTTCCTGAGGAGGTTGCCGAGTTCCTGCTCGATCATGTAGCCGATCATGCCGGCACTCTCGGCGCCGAGCACGTCGAGCGGGAAAGCGCCGTCGGTCGAGACCGCCGACTGGAGCGCCAGCAGGCCGACCTGGGGGCCGTTGCCATGCGTGATGACGAGCGAATGGCCTTGGTCGATAAGCGCCGCCAGGGCGGATGCCGCATGCTTGACATTGCCGCGCTGATTTTCGGCGGTCATGGGCTCGCCGCGCCGCAACAGCGCGTTCCCGCCGAGAGCCGCAACAATCAGCATCTCAATTGCCGATCGTGGCGACGAGCAGCGCCTTGATCGTGTGCATGCGGTTCTCCGCCTGGTCGAACACGATCGACGCGCCGGATTCGAACACCTGATCGGTAACCTCCATGCAGTCGATGCCGAATTCCCGCGCGACCGAGGCGCCGACCTCGGTCTCGGCATCGTGGAACGCCGGCAGGCAATGCATGAATTTCACGTGCGGATTGCCGCTGGCCGACATCACCTCGCTCGTCACCCGATAGGGCGTCAGCAGGCGGATACGCTCGGCCCAGGCCGACTTGTCCTCACCCATGGAGAGCCAGACGTCGGTGTAGATGAAGTCGGCGCCTTCGACGCAGCTCTTCACGTCTTCGTCCAGCCTGAAGCGGCCACCGCTGCGCTCCGCCAGGGTTCTGACATGGGCGCAGAACTCGTCGTCCGGCCAAAGCTGCTTGGGTGAAGCGATACGCATGTCGATGCCGACCTTGGCGGCGCCCACCGCCAGGGATAGCGCGACATTGTCCCGACCCTCGCCGACGAAGGCGACCGTCATGTCGGACAGATGCTTGTGCGTGAATTCACGCATGGTCATGAAATCGGCGAGGATCTGCGTCGGGTGCGCTTCATTGGTCAGGCCGTTGTAGACGGGCACGCCGGCATGCGTGGCAAGCAGCTCTGCCTGATGTTGCGCAAAGCCGCGATATTCGATCGCATCATACATGCGGCCGAGCACGCGCGCGGTGTCCTTCATGGACTCCTTGTGCCCGATATGGCTGCCGCTGGGGCCGAAATAGGTGACGTGGGCGCCCTGGTCGTAGGCGGCCACTTCGAATCCCGTCCGGGTGCGGGTCGAGTCCTTTTCGAAGATCAGCGCGATGTTCTTGCGAACGAGGCGCGGTATCTCGTGCCCGGCCTGCTTTGCTGCCTTCAGATCGGCGGCCAGCTTCAGCAGGAAGCGGATCTCGTCCGCCGAAAGGTCGTCCAGCGAGAGCACCGAGCGTCCATGAAGGTTGATCGACATTGGGGGTTCCTTTCAGAGCGGGTCTCGGGCGATGGGACAGGTCATGCAATGGCCGCCGCCGCGCCCGCGGCTAAGCTCGGCACCCTCGACGGTGATCACCTCGACTCCCGCCCGGCGCAGAAGCGTGTTGGTGTAGACGTTGCGGTCGTAGCCGATGACGACGCCCGGCTCGACGGCGACGACGTTGTTGCCGTCGTCCCACTGCTCGCGCTCGGCCTCGTAACGGTCGCCGCCAGTGGCGATGATCCGCAGCGATTTCAGCCCGAGAGCTTCCGCGACGACTGATATGAAGGGCTCCTTCTCCTCCCTGACCTCGACCGCCGCATCGCCGTCTCCCGGCCGGAGCGAGAAGGTGCGCAGCCTTTCGACCACGGGCGGATACATGGTCGCGAGGTCGCGGTCGCAGAAGGTGAAGACGGTGTCGAGATGCATGAAGGAACGGTCGCGCGGCATCAGAGCCGCGATCACGCGCGTGGCCTCTCCGGCGGCGAACAGGCTTCGCGCGAGATCGCCGACCGCTTGCGGCGTGGTGCGCTCGCCCATGCCGACCAGAACGACACCTCCGCCGACCGGCATGACGTCGCCGCCTTCGAGGCTGACGCCCGTTCCGGCCTGGGGCGAGACGAACGGGATGCCGCTGTCGCGGAACCTTGGATGGAAGCGGTAGACAGCCTCGACATTGGCCGCCTCCGGCCGCCTGGCCGGCCAATACATCGGATTGGCCGACACGGAGCGGTAGATCCAGCAGGAGCTGTCACGGGTGAACAGCTGGTTGGGCAGCGGCGGCAGCACGAAGTCCTGCGGCGCGAGCGTCCTTCCGGTCAGGCCTTTGGGCTCGAACGGCAGTTCGGCGCGCGCAATACCGCCGACGAGACAGGTTGCCAAAAGGCCGGCCGACATTTCGTTCAGCCAGCCACGCATCTCGTCGACCATGTCGAGGCCGACCACGCCGGCATGCACCCGGCGGTCGAGAAGCCAGTCGCGAGCCTTGCCGATGGCCATTGTCTCGGCAAGCAGCTCACCGAACGAATGCACCACCACGCCACGCTCGCGCAATGCGTCGACGAAGACGTCGTGTTCCTGGCGCGCCCGCTTTACCCACAACACGTCGTCGAACAGCAGCGCCTTGCAGTTATCCGGCGTTAGCCTGCGCAGGCTGAGATCCGGCCTGTGGACCATGACCTCGCGCAGGCGGCCGACCTCCGAATGCACTCCCAGATTTGTCATTGTATGGCCTCTCAAAGCGCGCTGACAGCGCCGGTCCACATCTCGTAGACGGCAAGGATCGCGACCGCGACGAGCGCGACGGCGATGATGGCTTCCACCGGGTGGAAGACACGCTGGTTGCCCTCGCGGCGAGCCCATACGTAGAAGATGATGCCCGGGGCATAGAGGATCGCGCACATGAAGAGGTACGCAGGCCCCGCCGCATAGACGAGCCACAGCCCATAGATCGTTGCCAGCACGCCGGCGACGAGCGGTCCGGTGCGCCTTTCGCCGCCTTGGTAGCTTTCTCCGGTCAAAGCCAGTTTCGCGGCGAAGGCCCCGGAGAAAATGTAAGGCACGAGGATCGCGGTCGAAGCGATGTAGAAGAGCGCCTGGTAGGTGCTCTGGGCAAAGAGCGTGATCACCAGGAAGGCCTGGACGAGCAGGTTGGTGATCAGTAGCGACGTCGAAGGAACGCCGCGCTCGCTTTCCCGGCCGAAGAACTTCGGCATGGTCCCATCCTTTCCGGCGACATGCGGAACCTCCGCCGCAAGCAGCGTCCAGCTCAGGAAGGCGCCGACGACAGAGATGACGAGCGCGAGATTGATGAGCACGGCGCCCCAGGGTCCGACGACCGCCTCCAGCACGCCCGCCATCGACGGGTTCTTCAGGGCGGCAAGTTCGGGCTGGCTCAGAATGCCGAGCGAAAGCAGCGAGACAAGCGCATAGAGCGCGAGGCAGGTGAAGAAGCCGAGCACAGTCGCTGTGGCAATGTCCTTGCGGCGCTCCGCCCGGGCGGAGAAAACGCTGGCGCCTTCGATGCCGATGAACACCCACAGTGTCACCAGCATCGTGCTCTTGACCTGGGCGGCGATGGGGCCGAGCGAGGCGTTGCCGAGCCCGCTGAAGTCGAGTGTCCAGACATTGAGCTTGAACGCGACGGCGACGACCCCGACGAACAGGACGACAGGCGCGATCTTGGCCACGGTCACGATGGTGTTGACGACGGCCGCCTGACGAATGCCCGCCAGGATCAGAACGTGGATGAGCCACAGCAGGATCGATGCGCCGAGCACCGCCTGCCACGTGTTTCCGTCACCAAAGGCGGGGAAGAAATAGGACAGCGCGCTGAAAACGATCACCGCGTAGGAGACGTTGCCGACCCATGCGCTGATCCAATAGCCCCAGGCGCTGTTGAAGCCTACGAACGGACCGAAGCCGGCCTTGGCATAGGCGTAGGGGCCGGCGTCGAGGTCGGGACGGCGCACCGCCAGCGACTGGTAGACAAACACCAGCGCAAGCATGCCGACCGCCGTGATGGCCCAACCGATCAGGATCGCCAGCGGACCGGCGCCGGCCGCCATGTTCTGGGGCAGGCTGAAGACGCCCGAGCCGACCATTGAGCCGATGACGAGCGCGGTCAGCGACCCCAGCCGGAGCTTCGCCGAAGCCGGGGTCGCGATTTTTTCCCGGATAGGGACGTTGATGTCTGTTGTGGCCATGAGGCCCTCCCACCTTTGCAATGATGGAGGCCATTCAACAGGAAAGCGGGTCGGCAGCTTTGATACGGGTCAAATCAGAATAATCCCAGCGCCAGCGGCATGGCCGCGACAACCCTACCGGAGCAGCATGGCGCAGTAGCCCGCGGCAGCGGCGGTCAAGGTCATGCCGGCCAGGGGCAACCAGAATCTCACCGGGCCCGCGAATACGGCCAGGAACAGGCGTCCGATTGCGTTTGCCACCAGCGCCGTCAGCACCGCATGTCCAACGGTTTCGATCGGCATCGACTGCTTGACCAGCCGTATGGCGCTGAGCACCGAAGCGTCGACATCAAACGCGCCGGCGATCGCGGAACTCGCCAGCAGGCCTTGTCCTTTGAATTGGAAGGCCAACACGGCGCTCGCTGTCGAGGCGCCCGCGAACAGCAGCGCAAAGATCAGCAACGGCACCAGTTCGAACGGATTGCGCGTCGCGCCGGGGCTCTCCGGCTTGCTGCCGCGAATTGCCAGCGCAATCGTTCCGTAGACGCCAAGTGTTAGCGCGGCTGCGAACGCGGGTATGGCGATGAAGGCGGTCACCGGCGGCGCCAGTATCAAAACCACGAGGCAGACACGCAAGATCGAGATCATAGCGGCCAGCGAAGCCGCGCCGGCGAAGGACAAGGAATTGTCCGACCGATTGGCCGTGCGAGCCAGTGACAGGGTGACGGCGGTCGACGAGACCACGGCGCCGGCGAGCGCGCTCACAATCAAACCGCGGGCGTTTCCGAGGACGCGCGCCGCGACATAACCAGCGAAGGAAATCGAGGCCATCAGCACCGTCAGGAGCCAGATCTCCCGCGGGTTGAAGCCGCCCCATGGGTCAAATGGACGGTCCGGCAGCAGGGGCAGGATTATGGCGGTCATCACCGCCAGGACCAGTGCCGAGCGAAGCTCGATCCAGGTCAGGCGTTTCAGAAGCCCGTGCAGGATTTCGCGGCTGGCGAGGAGCGCCGCGAGTGCTGCGCCTCCCGCGGCGGCAACGCGAAAGTCGCCTGCCACGCAGAGCGCGCCAAGCGTAAAGACGGCCAGGCCCGCGATAACGGTTGTGACACTGAAATCCTCGTCATGCGCGGCTTCGCGTGCCTTATACCAGGCGAAAATGCCAGCGAAGGCAAGGAAGCCTGCAACCAACACCGAAATTGCGCTGAGCGCGTCGGCCAATGCCGCAACCAGGCCGCCGAGAAGCCCGGCGATGCCGAACGTGCGAATGCCGGCTGTCCGGCTGCGGTCGGGCGCATCGCGTTCTCTCCAGCCGCGTTCCAACCCGACGAGCAGGCCTATTGCCAAGGCGACCCCGAGCCGGGCAATGAGCGTGTCCATGGCGGTTACCTCAGATTGGCTGCATACGCTGCCAGCCGCTTCGGCCAACGGTCGGCTTGGCGCGGCTTCCGCATGGCCTCGCCATGTAAGACTAGCTCTCCAACGCTTCGCGGCCCGAAACTTCGGCGATGGAGACGCGGAAGAACACGTGGAGCAGATGCTGCAAGTCCGAGGCGGCGGCCGGCTTGAGCGCGCCTGGCTCCCACCAGTCGAAGTGCTTGCTCAGCACGAACCATGCATGGTCACGCTGCGCCTCGTGTCCGATCCGACCGGGAAGTTCCTCATAACGGCCGGTGACGATGACGCTTTTCCAACCGTGACCCGTGCCGGGGACGTCGACCTGCACGGACACGAGCGGATTGGCGCGCATCCAGTCGATCTTCTTGCCCGGCATCGAGAAAGCATAGAGGTGGTTGTCCGCATGGGCGTATTGGAACGGAACCACGTAGGGCCGCCCGTCCTTTGCACAGGCCAGCCGGCCGACGCGATTGGCCGTCAGCAGTTTGGTGCATTCCAGAGTGGACAGTGCGCGGATCTGCATCGGCGGGACTCCTAGCTGCCGGTCTCGCGCCGCGATCTCTTCGCGGTGTGCTGGCCGGAGCGCCTTCTTTCGTCGGCATTTACGCGGGCGAGGGCCATGATATCCAGAACCTCGTTGTCGGAGAGCTGCGGAAAGTTGCCGTAATAATAGCTCAGCGCCCGAAAACGTGCAGGCTGATTGAGACAGATCAAATCCGCTTCCTGCGCAAGCTCGTCCGCGGTGTCCACCGGTGCCACGGGAAGCGCGACGATGATCTTTCGCGGCGAACGTCGCTTCAACGCGCGAACGGCGACCTTCATCGTCGTTCCGGTCGCAGCCCCGTCGTCAACGAGGATCACCGTTTTGCCCGTCACCGACAGGGGCAGGTCTTTCCCACGATATACCGCCCGTCGCCGTTCCAGTTCGGGGCGCTCCTGCGCGATCAGGACACGAAGCGCGCCGTCATCGAGGGCGTATGCCTCCACGATTTCCCGGTTGAGAACGACGTCGGGAGGCTCGCCGTCCACGATGGCGGCCACGGCCAGTTCCGGATTGCCCGGCGCTCCGACCTTTCGAACGATCACCAGGTCCAGCGGCGCCTTGAGGGCCTTGGCCACCTCGGCGGCCACAGGGACGCCGCCTCGTGGCAAGGCGAGCACAATCGGGTCCTTCAGCTGAAGCAGGTTCAGCGATGCCCCAAGCTTCTGCCCCGCCTCTTGGCGATCGCGAAACATAGTCATTCCTCCGGCCACAGGTGGCGCAGTGACTTCTTCATCGAGTTTCGGACCTGGACGATCTCACCGTGGGAAATATGCCGGTCGAGAAGCCTGAACACCGCTCCGATCGCCTTGTCGGTATCGATCTCCGGCTCGTAGCCAAAGCTGTTGCGGACGCAAATGACGAAGTCGCTCTTTTTGCGTTCCCACGTCGGTTCGGCTGGGTTCCATCCTTCGAAATAGATGCCTCTGATCAGCGTCGGCAACTGGGCCGACAAGTCGGCCATTTCCTCCGGCGAAAGCCAGTCGCGCAAGGTATGCAGGACCGCTTTCAGCAGGCGAAACGCGCTTTGCTCGTTCCAGTCCAGGTCCCTGGCAAGCTCGTTCACCCATTGCTGCGCCTGCTCGGCGGCATGTGTGATCGAAGTGTGTGAAACTGCGTGTGTCATCCTCGTTATCCTTCGACTGTCTTGGTTCTGCCGTGCTGGGAACGGCGCATTGCTCCGGATAAGTTCAACGTCCCGCATTTCAGCCGCCTGCCTTGTTCACCAAGAGCGGAATGATCCGATCGGTCTTGGCGACGGCGGGGCGGCCGGAGCCGGCATAGGGGATGCCCAGCGCCTCCCAGGTCTCGACCAGCGCGTCCTGCAGTTCGGCGATCAGCGCGTCGGAGTGGAACGGTGTGGGCGTGATGCGCAGCCGCTCGGTGCCGCGCGGCACCGTCGGATAGTTGATCGGCTGGATGTAGATGCCGTGCACGCCAAGCAGCCGGTCGCTCGCCATCTTGCAGAGCTCGGGATCGCCGACCAGCACCGGCACGATATGGGTGGCCGATTCCATCACCGGCAGGCCGGCCGCGGCAAGCACCTGCTTGGTCCTGGCCGCCTGGCGCTGCTGCGCGTCGCGCTCGGCCTGCGAGCGCTTGAGGTGGCGGATAGAGGCGGTGGTGGCGGCCGCGATCGCCGGCGGCAGCGCGGTGGTGAAGATGAAGCCCGGCGCGTAGGAGCGCACCGCGTCGATCACAGCACTTGTGCCGGTGATGTAGCCGCCCAGCGTGCCGAAGGCCTTGGCCAGCGTGCCCTGGATGATGTCGACGCGGTCGGCCAGGCCTTCGCGCTCGGTGATGCCGCCGCCGCGCGGTCCGTACATGCCCACCGCATGCACCTCGTCGATATAGGTCAT
>SAJS01000016.1 GCA_004017535.1 Mesorhizobium sp. | reverse complement strand
CTGGCGGTCGGCGCCGGCGAGGAGCGGGCGGTGGTGAAGAAGGGCGAGATCAAGATTGCCACCGTGATGTCGGTGACCCTCTCGACCGACCATCGCGCCGTCGACGGCGCGCTCGGCGCGGAATTGCTCGGCGCCTTCAAGCGCATGATCGAAAACCCGATGGGCATGCTGGTGTAAGCCAATTCCTGCAGGCCCTTGATCCGGCTTGATCTTACGCCACGGGACCTGCGATCACCGACTTGTCAGGCCGGCGGCTCGCGCAAATCCCGGCCCGGTGCTTGAAGCCGCCGTCATTTCGTTCCACATCGGGCGCAATGAACGGCAAGATGCGGGAATGGTTTCGGAATTGGCGATGGGCCTTGGCCGCATCGCTGTTCCTGCATGTCCTGATCGCTGCGTTCCTGTTCTTTGGCTTGCCGCGACCCAAGCAAGAGCCGGATCAGCAGGAACAGCCGGTCAACGTCGCGATCGTGCCGCCGCCGGAGCAGCCAAAGCCGAAACCTGCGCCAAAGCCGCCGGAACCGAAGCCTGAAAAGAAGGCAGAAAAGCCGCCTCAGCAGCCCGTGCAAAAGCCGCCGCCTCCGCAGCCGCCGAAACCGCAGGACATCCCGGTTCTGAAGCGCGTTTTTCAGTATGGCGAAAAGGATACCGGCCCGCAGAAATCTCCCGACGGGGGCAGCGCGCCGGCCAACGCGCCATCGCCGACCCAGAATGAGCCCGCGAAGCCTCCGGTCGCGCCGAAGCCCGCAGCCGGCCAGCCCGCTTCGCCTGCAACGCCCGAGCAGCAGCAGCCGGATTCCAACAAAGCACAAGAGAAGCCGGCAACCGCAGCGTCGGACGAAAAACCCGCGCAAAGCGAGGAGAAACAAGCCACTGAGGATGCCGACAAGCAGCAGCCCGACAAACAAGAGACGCCGCCGCAAACCACCGAGCAGCAAGCGGCCGTGCCGTTAAAGCCATTGACGGCCGAGTCAGCCGACAAGCCCGCGCCTCCATCCATGGCCGAAAAGGCAAAACCTTCCAAGGCGATGAAGTTCAAATCCGCAAGAGCCTTGAGAGCGCCAAGCGGGAACCCGGCAAGGTCGAACTCCGCCGACAGCGCGGCTGCGGGAGCGCCGATCTATTCCGGCCTGCCGGGCGTCAGGAAACTTTACTCGCCGGGTGCGACCGGCAATATGCAGGCTACGAGCTCGATGGAGAACGTGCCGCGCGATCAGCGCATCGCCAATCTTTGCGCCAACGTCCTGAACCAGGAATTGCAAAGTGCCGACTACGCGCCGAAATGGCTGCCGACCATCCCCCTGAAGCAGGGCAATGTTCTCAACCCTCCGCAGGCCGCCTTCAGCACGACAACCCAATGGTACGATCTGAGCTTCCGCTGCGAGGTCGACGCCGATGCGACGAGGGTCCTATCCTTCAACTTCCGTGTAGGGGGATTGGTCCCGCCGGGGGACTGGACCCGGCGTCGCTTCCCCAGTCTCCGCTAGCTTAAGCCGGCACGCCGAGATCCGCCAACTGCCGGGCCACCTCATGCCAATCGGCGCAGACAAAATCGGCGCCGGCAGCCTTCAGCCGCGCGCCGTGCTCGGGATAGGTGTGACCGCCGCCGGTATAGCCGATCGCGATCATGCCGGCAGCCACCGCGCCCTGGACGCCGAAGGGCGAATCCTCGACCACGATACAGTCGCTCGGCTTCGCACCCATCTTCTCGGCGGCGTAGAGGAAGATGTCCGGCGCCGGCTTGCCGTTCTTCACCATCGAGGAGGAAAAGATCGCCTCGCTGAAGAAGCGCGACAATCCCGTCACCGACAGGCTGTGGTTGATGCGCTCGACCGAGGACGACGAGGCGACGCAACGGTTTCCGGCAAGCGCGCTGAGGAATGGCGCGATCCCCGGCGTCGGCTTCAACTCCTCGGAGAAGAGGAGCTTGGTCTCGGCCCAGATGTCGCCATCGGCCGCCGGGGGGAACTGGTGGCCGGTCAGTTCCTTGATCTTCACGATGATGTCAGACTGCTTCATGCCGATGCATTGCGCGATGATGCCGCCATGCACGCCCGGCATGCCGTGCTTCTCATAGACGCGCTCGTAAGCCTTGGCGGCCAACGGTTCGCTGTCGACGAGAACGCCGTCGCAATCGAAAATCATCAGTCTGGTTTGCGCCACGCGCTTCTCCCGGCCTCTGCCAATGCGCACATCGCTATCGATAAAAAGTCAGATGTTCAATAGCGGGTGATTACGTCTCCAGTGGCTCAAAGCTGGCGCAACGCCTCGCTGACCGGCGAGGATCCGAGCGCGCGCTGCATGGCCTGGCGCGACTGGGCGCGGTCGGGCGTGATCCAGTTGGGCTCGGCGCCGAGGAAGCGGTCGAGGAACGCCACGGCATAAGCGGGCATTTCCGTTGCGTTCTCGCGGTAGGACCACCAGGTGCGCAGGTCGTCGGCGCATTTATCGATGCTGGGCGCGGTGCCGAATTCCTGCTCGTGCACGGCCAGGATCGCCGACACGCAGTAGTTGGTATAGAGGAAACCTTCCGGCCAGAAGCGCACGATTTCCGCCGTGCCGGCATTGGCTTCCGTCTCGATCATTTCCTTCAGACCTGAGACCTCCCGCGCCGGCGCCTCCCGGATCAGCTCACGCAGCACCAGCCCGGCGGCGAAGACGATGAAGTCCGCGCGGTCGACCGCCGCGAATCGCTTCTGCGCTTCCATGACCTCGATCCAGTCGAGGAAGGCGCGCGTCAGCTTGGCCTCGTCGATCTCGAAGCGCACGCCGAAGGTTTCCGACACCACCTTCGCGCTGCTGCGGAAGGTGGCGCGGAACCAGCGCAGCTGCCGCAGCCGGTGGCGAAGGTCCGGCATAAGCGCCAGTTCGTGCCTGAAGGGCAGGTCCATGTCTCACATCCCATTTGACGACAGGCTAGCACAGCGCCGCCGATGCCGAAATCGGCCGGTCGCCTGTGGAGCTTTATGGCCGCTAATATAATACATGTTGACATTCGAGGAAACAAATGTTCTCACTTTCGGGTCGTCTCGCCTCCGTTCAATATGTCGCGGAGGATGAGACTCGGGAGGAGACCGAAATGGCAATCTGGCAGTGGGCACTGCTTCTGCTGTTTGTTGTCTGGGCGCTGCAATCGTTGGGCGTCTGGCTGCAGATGCGGCATTATTCGGATGTCTTCAAAGGCGTCACCAGGCAGTACAAGGACGGTTTCGTCGGCGCGGGCAATTTCCGCGGACGCCTTGCCAAGGGCACCATCGCGCTCATCGTCGTGACGCCGGATCTCATCGTGCGCCGCATGATGGTCATGAGCGGCCGTTCGGTGCTGACCAAGTTCAAGCGACATGAAGAATTCGAGGGCATCCCCCTCGATCGACTCCGGTCCAACCCTGCGATCATGGGGGAGGGGGAACCCGGTGTGGCCGAGGCCGTGAAACGGGCGATCGAGCAGATCGACCGCGCACGGTCGGAGCCGGGGAAGAAGCCGGGCCTGGCCGGCTTGAACATAGCAAGGGCTTAAACGACGCCGGCAGCCGGCTGGGAATGACCGGCAGGGGTCATAAGGAGGAGAAATGTCTGTAATTACACTATTGGCGCAGCATGCCGACTTGGCGGTGCACAACCTGCATGTCGCAGGCACCATGGTCTCGGATGCTGCCTGGCATGGCAAGCTCGGCGTCGAGCATGCCACCGATCATCTCGTGGTCCTGGCGCAGGCAACGACCGACAACGCGCCGGTCACCGCCGATCAGCTCAAGGAACAGCTGAAGAACGTGCAGCAGGAAGAGCAGCTCGGCTGGCTCACCGCCATTGGCAAGTACTTCATCGGCATCTTCCAGAAGGGCGGCGAGGTGTTCGCCGGCTTCGTCACCGGCATCATCCCGACCCTGGTCGTGCTGATGACAGCCTTCTACGCCGTCACCGAGCTGGTCGGCGAGGAGCGCGTCCATGGTCTGGCGCGCGGCGCCGGCCGCATCGCGCTGACGCGCTATACCGTGCTCCCCGTGCTCTCGGTGTTCTTCCTCACCAACCCGATGGCCTATACCTTCGGCTCCTTCCTGGAAGAAAAGCACAAGCCTGCCTTCTATGACGCGGCAGTGTCCTATGTGCATCCGCCGCTCGGCCTCTTCCCGCATATCAACCCCGGCGAATATTTCGTCTGGGGCGGCATGCTGGTCGCGCTGCTCGACCTCGAGAAGCGGGGCGTCATCGCCAACGGCTATCACGTCAAGGTGGCTATCTGGTACGCCATCGTCGGCCTCGTCGTCATCCTGCTGAAAGGCATCCTGACCGAGCGCATCACCGCCATCATGGCACGCCGCCAGGGCGTCGAGCTCTAAGGGCGGGAGGACACCATGGCCAAGACATACAAGGCAGTAAAGATATCGAGGGGCTCCACCGGTTGGGGCGGCCCCCTGGTCATCGAGCCGACCGAGCAGCGCAACAAGGTCGTGTCGGTAACCGGCGGCGGCATCCATCCGGTGGCGCAGCTCATTGCCGACATGACCGGCGCCCAGGCCGTCGACGGCTTCAAGTCGCCGCCAATCGAAAGCGAGATGGCGGTCGTCGTCGTCGACTGCGGCGGCACCGCGCGCTGCGGCGTCTACCCGCGCAAGCGTATCCCGACCGTCAATCTGACGCCGGTCGGCCAGGCGGGTCCGCTCGCCCAGTTCATCACGGAAGACATCTACGTTTCGGGCGTGAAGCCGGCCAATGTCGCAATGGCGGACGGATCCGAAGCGGTCACCACTGCGGGGGGAGCAGCATCGATGAGTTCAAGCAACAACACCACTGCCAGGGCGGCCGAGCCGCTGCCGAGCGAAGGCGGGCTTATCGGCCTGATCAGCTCGATCGGCCGCGTCATGGGCCGCGTGGTCGGCATCTTCTTCAACTCCGGCCGCCGCACCATCGATCAGGTCGTCCGCAACGTGCTGCCCTTCATGGCCTTCGTGACCATGCTGATCGGCCTGATCCTCTATACCGGTATCGGCGACGTGCTGGCACAGCCGATGGGCCCGCTGGCCAACAACATCGTCGGCCTGCTGATCATCTCGGCCATCTGCGGCTTGCCGTTCCTGTCGCCCATCCTGGGACCGGGCGCGGTCATCGCCCAGGTCATCGGCGTCGCGATCATCGGCCCCCAGATCGCCAACGGCACCATCTCGCCCGCAATGGCGCTGCCGGCGCTGTTTGCTTACAACACCCAGGTGGGCTGCGACTTCGTTCCCGTCGGTCTGGCGCTCGGTGAGGCCAAGCCGAAGACGATCGAAATCGGCGTGCCGGCGGTGCTCATCAGCCGCCAGATCATGGGCCCGGTCTCCGTGCTGATCGCATGGGTCGTGTCCCTGATCGTGTTCTAAAACATCAGTAAAAAACGAGGTTCGCCATATGTCGGTTCTTCTCAAGACACGGGTCACGGCAATTGGACCCGAAGTGGCGGACCTCGCCGAGGGCGGCGTGGTCATCCTGTTCGCGGATGGCTCGCCTCCCGAACTGGCCGAGGTCTCGGTGCTGCACAGCACGGAGGAAGGCCCGAGCGACGATGCGCCGGCAAGAGGCGCCTCCATCACACTCGGGCCGGTCTCAGCGACGATAACGGCGGTCGGCTCCACGGCCTGGAGCAAGGTCCGCGAGATGGGTCATGTCGTGATCTCCTTCAACGGAGCATCCGAGGCAGAAAGGCCAGGCGAGGTTTGCGCATCCGAGGTCGACCCCGGAGCGCTCGTGGCCGCCCTGACACCGGGCGCTGTCATCATCATCGCCGCCTGATAATATCCGCGCTGTCTGTCGATAAGCGCCCAAACCTAGAGTATTGCCATGGAACGCTCGACCATCGTCAGAGTGCACGAAGGCTTGCACGCCCGTCCCGCCACGCGGTTCGTGAAACTTGCCAAGGGTTTTGAATCCGAAGTCGAGCTGGTTAAGGACGGCAAGGCGGTCAGCGCCAAGAGCTCGGTCAAGCTGATGCTGCTGGCGGTCAAGGAAAACCAGGAAGTCACCGTGCGCGCCAACGGCGCCGACGCCATCGAAGCGATCGAGGCGCTGATCGGCTATCTGGAGAATCCGCGCGCCGGCCTTGATGACGAAGGCGAGGCGGGCGAAGGTGGCCCGGAAACCGCAGCCGCGGCTCCCGAGGCCGCGCCGCTGGCTGCCGCGCCGACGGAAGGAACGCCGAAACTCCAGGGCGTAGCCGCCAGTGAGGGCGTGGCGATCGGGCCGGCCTTCGCCCATTTCCCGCCGGAGATCGAGGGGCCGGGCAGGCACCTGCAGGCCAGTGAGATCGAAGGCGAACTCGAGCGCTTCCGCGGCGCCGTCGCCAGCGTCCAGGCGCGCATGGACCGCACGCTTGCCGAGAACAATCTCTCCGCCGGCGACCGAGGCATCGTCGCGGCGCTGCGCGACATCGCCGCCGACGACAGCCTGACCGGCGAGGTCGAAAGACTGATCAAAGGCGGTGACGATGCCATCTCCGCGGTCATCGCGGCCGCGTCCACCATCGCCGCCGATTTCAGCGCGGTCGACGATCCCTATCTCAACGCCCGGGCCGACGACGTCCATGCCGTCGGCCGGCAGATCTGCCTGGTGCTGCTCGGCCAGGACGAGGTCAGCCTTGAGACGATTCCGCAAGGCGCGATCCTGATTGCCGACGATATCGGTGCCTGGGATCTGGCGCGCGCGCCGCTGAAGCGCATCGGCGGCGTGGTCTGCGGCCATGGCGGCGCCACCTCGCACATCGCCATCATCGCCCGCTCGCACGGCATCCCGGCTGTGCTTGGCCTCGGCAGAAGGGTCGATGATCTGCGCGGCGCAAAGGTCGTCGCCATAGACGGCCATACCGGCCATGTAATCGTCGATCCAGATGAGGCGACACGCGCCGATTTCATGCGGCGTGTCGACGCGGCGGCCCGCGAGCATGGCGGCCTCAAAGTGTTCAAGAGCGTGACCCCGACCCGCGCCGACGGCACGGTGATCGAGGTCGCGGCCAATATCGGCTCGCTAGAGGAGATCGAAGCGGCGCAGGAAGCCGGTGCCATGGGGGTCGGGCTGTTTCGCACCGAGCTGCTCTTCATGCGCCACATGCACCTGCCTTCGGAAGACATGCAGGCCGAGACCTACAGCGCCTTGGCCAGGGCGTTTGCGCCGCATTCGGTTATCGTGCGCACGCTCGACATCGGCGGCGACAAACCGATCGCCGGCATCGAATTCCCCGAGGAGGAAAACCCCTTCCTCGGCTGGCGCGGCATTCGCATGTGCCTGGATCGTCCCGACATCTTCAAGAGGCAGCTGCGGGCGCTGCTCAGGGCCGCGGTTCACGGCAACATCAAGGTGATGCTGCCGATGGTCTCGGAAATCGCCGAGGTGACGCGGACCCGCGCGCTTGTCGATGAATGCGCGGCCGAGTTGAAGGCCGAAGGCGTGCCGCATGCAAGCTTTGACCTCGGCGTGATGATCGAGACACCGGCCGCCGTGCTGATCGCGCCGGCGCTGGCGAAGGAAGTGGCGTTCTTTTCGATCGGCACCAATGATCTCACCCAGTACATCATGGCCGCGGACCGCCTCAATCCGACGGTCGCCAAGCTCAATGACGTCACCAATCCGGCGGTGATGTCGGCGATCGAACTGACAGCCAAGGCGGGTGTCGCGGCCGGCATCATGGTGGGCATGTGCGGCGAGGCCGCCGGCCGTCCGGACTTGATCCCGGCCTTCATCGGGATGGGCCTGACCGAGCTCAGCATGAGCCCGGCCTCGATCCAGCGCGCCAAGAAGACCATCGCGGCGATGGCGCCCGAACGATAGCGGATTCCTCGCGGCGGTTACGTCAGATGCGCGAGCAGCGTGGCGAGAACCGGTGTCAGTTCCTGGACGGCATTGGCCTTGGCGCAAGCCTGCCGGATGCGATCCTCCCGCACTTCGGCCGCCAGCACCGCGATCTCGAGAATGTCGGGCTCCGGCGTGCCGCCGTCCGCCTTGGTCGCCAGTCCGCAGGCAAGCACCACAGGCGCAAGGCATCTTATGTCGAGCGACCGGTCGCCCGCGATCGCCGGGCCTGTGCCGATCTCGCCAGACTGAACCGGACGGTGGTTGAGGCATTCGACCAGCAGAGCCGCGCAGGCCGCCGCTACCTGGTCGGTGGAGGCCGCGTCCGCTGTCGCCCCAGCCAGAAGATCGGCATGGCGCTTGCGCATCGCGGCGTGCACGGCGGAAAAACTCGCCTCGTGCACGCGGGGATTGTCGACGCCGTAACCGGCCAGAACCGCTCGGGTCAGATAATACATGTCGCGCCTGAATTGACGTTCGCCGCCGATCTGCCGGTCTTCATCGCCGTTCGGGAAATAGGAGCGCAGGCTTTTCACGGTCGTTCCGTCGATCTTGAGCGGCCGGGAATGGGGAACGAAGGATTCCGCGATCGTCAGCGCGTCGTCGACAGCGCTCGCGGCGTGGCCGAGCAGGCTGCGGCCCGGAAAGGGAGGCAAATTGCCGGCAATATCCAGAGAGGTCTCGCCGGCGCTGTCGTGGCGGCTCTGGCGAATGGCGTCGCGCAGTTCCCGAAGCCGGTCCTTCAGGTTGGCGCGAACGTCCTCGGAGATTTGTCGCAGCATCGCCAATTGCCTCGAAATGCTGAAGTCGCTAACGGCTCGGGGGCGCCAGTCGCCCCTCTCTAGATTGTTCGTGTCGATTGGTAGATCAATAGACGATATTTAACCAGCACGCAGAATCGGTGACGGCATCGCGGAGGGGAACTTGGGCAGGCGACGGCAGGGCGAAGCTGAAAACGGCAGGGCGACAGCGGAGGCGGCCGAGCAGGTCGTCAATGAAAGCCGGACCGACCGGCTCAGGATCCGCGCCGCCTGGATGTATTTCGTCGAGCAGATGACACAGAACGAGATCGCCGACGTGCTCGGCGTCGGCCGGGTCACCATCGTGCGCATGCTGGCGGAGGCGAGGGCGCGTAACGAGGTGAAGATCACCATCGAGAGCGAGCTCCTGGAGATCGTGCGGCTGGAGCGCGCGCTGGAAAAGACCTTCGGCCTGCAGCAGGCGCTGGTGGCGCCGCTCTCCGACCCCAACGCCGATCCGATCCCGGCGATCGCCGCCAAGACCGGCATGTTCCTGTCCGACGCGATGAAATCCGGCATGCGGGTCGGCGTCGGCTGGGGCGTGACGCTGTTCCACACCTTGCCGTTCATCAGCGCCAAATCGCTGACCGACTTCAGCGTGATCTCGCTGCTTGGCGGCGTCGGCGTCGCGCGACGGGTCAACCCGGCCGAGTTCGCCTGGCGCTTCGCCCAGATTTTTCAGGGCGACGGCTATCTGATGCCGACGCCGGCCGTCGTCGACAGCGTCGAGACCAAGATCGCGCTGGTCGAGCGCTGCGGCCTGCAGGAGATTTTTGCAATGGCCGACGCGCTCGATGCTGTGCTGCTCAGCGTCGGCGGCATCGCGTCGGCCACCACCTTCTCGCGCGGCGGCTTCCTCAAGGAAGCGGACCGGGAGGCCCTGCTTGCGCGTGGCGCCGTCGGCGACCTTCTGTTCCATTTCTATGACCGCAAGGGCGACCTGGTCGACCATCCCGTCAACAGTCATGTGATGTCGGTGGATGTCGATCGCCTGCGCAAGGCCCCGATCCGAATCCTGACCTCCGGCGGCGCGGAGAAGACGCAAGCGTTGCTCGGCGCCATGAACCTGATCGCGCCGACCGTGCTCATCACCGACGAGGAAAGCGCGCGCCGCATGCTGGCGGCGCATGGGGGCTAGGCGGCGCTTCGGCGGGCTTTTTCGTGCGCACAGCATTTTTTCGGCGGCACCTCCTATGATGTGCTTCGACGGAACCGTTGGCCGCGCCTCATCGGAAAGGACGCTCAAAATGATGACTTCAACCTTGCCAATACATGCCGCTCTGGTCGACTTGGCGAAACCAATGGCAACGACGTCGGATCGGCGGCGGCGACTAGTTACCTACGAGCCGATAGAGGACGGACATCCGTGGTGCCCGAAGTGCCACATCACAGGCGTAACAAGGGCGTCGAAACTATATGCCGTCAAAGATGACGATCCGGCGAACTCACGCAGGTACGATTGCTCCGTATGTCGCGAAGAGTATCGAGTCGGTGTGTAAGCCAGGGCCGGCTGCAAGGTGGCCAAAAATTATAGCCACCTCTGGGGGAAATGACTAAGCCTTTGATTTTAATGGTCGGAGTGGCCGGATTCGAACCGACGACCCCTTGACCCCCAGTCAAGTGCGCTACCGGGCTGCGCTACACTCCGGACCGGGTGGCGATGTATCGTGATAACCCTGTGCCGGTCAACCGAATTCGGTGCCTATCGCGCAGGTGAAATTGCAGGAAGGGATGCGGGGCCCGCCAGCCGCAAGTCCCGCTGATGCCGGTATTCCAGCGCGATGGCGCCCCAGACCAGCCCGAGCAGCAGATAGAGATGGCGCCAGTGGTCGATGTCGATGAAGGTGCCGAGCCCGATATTGCCGAGATAGGCGACATAGGCGCAGAGCAGATAGGGCTGCCATGGTCGGTCGCGCAGAAGGATGCGAAAGCCGGCGCCGATCGTCCACAGGGTCAGCGTCAGGAACGACACGAAGCCCAGCCAGCCATAATCCATCAGCGCCTTCAGCCATATGTCGTGCGTGTCCTCGCCATAGATCGTGCCGAAGACCAGCGGACCGATGCCGAAGGGGTGCTCCATCGCCAGCTGGAAACCTATCGCGTAGCGGGCGAAGCGGCCGAGCCGCGCCGAATCGTAGCTTTGCTCGAGCTGCGCGCGCTGAGTGAACATGTCCGACACGCCGGGCAGTTGCAGGATGACCAGGAATGCGATGACCAGCAGCGCCACGGCGGCAATCGTCATCACCACCACCCGCAGCCGGAACTTGCCGCTGGCGCTCTGCAGGAAAAGGCACCCGGTAAGCAGCACCGCCGACACCGCGAACATGCCCCAGGCGCCGCGCGAGAAGGAAAAGAAGATGCCGGCGGTGATGATGAGTAGCGGCACGGCAAGCAGCGGCATACGCGACACCGGCCCGGTGAGCAGCAGGTAGAGCAGGTAGGTGCCGGGCAGCACCAGGAACGGCCCGAACACGTTCGGGTCCTGGAAGGCGCCCGCGGCGCGGTCGTATTTGGTGAACATTTCCGCGCCGGGAAAGGCATGGAAATAGCCGGCGATGCCGAGCAGCGATGTCGCAACCGCCGAGACGGCATAGGCGATGAAGATCAGCCGGTAGAGGCTGGGCTGGGCCGAGGTCACCGAGGCGAAGAACACCGCGCTGAAGGCCAGGAACAGCGAGACTGCGAGATAGAGCGGCGTGTTGGCGAGATCTGCCATCTGCGTCATGGCGATCATGCCGCCGATGTTCATCGCCACCAGCAGCACCAGCAAGGGAACGATCGCGCGCGAGATTCGAAGGCCGAACAGCGCCCAGACCGCGATCAGCCCGGCCATGTAGATCTCGTAGGGCGCGGGCTCGCTGATGACGAAGCCGGAGAGCAGGATGCCGATGCCGATCGCGGCCGACGCGATCAGCGAAATCAGCTTCGCATTGACCGCCGACGCCGACACTTCATGGGCGACGGCGCTCAATAGGCGTTTTCCGTGTTGAGCAGGCGGACCGGCGTCAGGAACAGGATGCGCAGGTCGAACAGCATCGACCAGTTCTCGATGTAGTAGAGGTCGTATTCGGTGCGCATGCGGATCTTTTCATTGGTGTCCATCTCGCCGCGCCAGCCATTGATCTGCGCCCAGCCGGTGACGCCGGGCTTGACCTTGTGGCGGGCGAAATAGCCGTCGACCACTTCGTTGTAGAGCAGGTTGTGCGACTGGGCGGCAATCGCATGCGGGCGCGGCCCGACCAGCGACAGCGACCCGAAGAGCGAGTTGAAGAACTGCGGCAGCTCGTCGATCGAGGTCTTGCGGATGAAACGGCCGACGCGGGTGACGCGCGGATCGTTCTTGGTCACCGTCTGCTTGGCGGTCGGATCGGACCGGTCGCTGAACATCGAGCGGAACTTGTAGACCTCGATGATCTCGTTGTTGAAGCCGTGCCGCTTCTGCTTGAACAGCACCGGGCCTTTGCTGTCGAGCTTGATGGCGATCGCGGTGGCGAGCATCACCGGTGAAAAGACGATGATGCCGACAAGCGAGAAGACGATGTCGAAGGCGCGCTTGGCAACCGAGTCCCAGTCGTTGATCGGCTTGTCGAAGATGTCGAGCATCGGCACGGAGCCGATGTAGGAGTAGGCGCGGGGCCTGAACTGCAGCGCGTTGGAATGCGCCGAGAGCCGGATGTCGACCGGCAGCACCCAGAGTTTCTTGAGCAACTGCAGGACACGCGATTCGGCGGTCAGCGGCAGCGACACGATCAGCATGTCGATGCGCGCGATGCGGGCGAATTCAATGAGCTCGGAGATCGTGCCGAGCTTCGGATAGCCGGCGACGATCGGCGGCGAACGCTTGTCGTTGCGGTCGTCGAAGATGCCGCAGATGCGGATGTCGTTGTAGGGCTGCTTCTCGACCGAGCGGATCAGCTGCTCGGCCGCCTTGCCGCCGCCGACGATCAGGGCGCGGCGCTCCATGCGGCCGTCGCGCGCCCAGCGCCGGATGAGCCTGGACATCACCAGCCTCAAGCCGAAGATCAGCACAAAGCCGACCACGAACCAGGTGCCGAACAGCAGGCGCGAATAGTCTTCCGAGGCCTTGATGGCAAAGGCGGTCAGCGCCATCAGCGCGAAGCTGCCGGCCCAGACGAGCAGCACGCGGCCGAAATTGGCCAGCGGGCGCATCAGCGCCGCAATCTGGTAGCAGTCGGTGACGTCGAGCAGCACCACGGCCAGGAACGATGTCGCCGCGATCGCCAGCGGGTATTGCCATGCCAGATAATTGAAGAAGCCGACATAGTAGAAATAGACGCCGAGCCCCGACAGGAACAGCAGTGCGAACTCGACCATGCGCAGCACGCCGCTGACCATGATCGGGGACATGGTATCGCGCCGGTATTGCGAGGCGACCTGGCGCGCCACATCGTTGATGCCGCCGGGCTTTTCGCTTTCGGCGGGAGCATCGTAGTTGCGCACCGCATCCATGGAAAAGCGGCGTGCGGGGTCGATCTCATTCATGGGAACTGTCCGCGAGCTTCGCGCAATTGCTTAGCAAAAGAGAGCTAAGAAAGGCTTGAAACAACCCGTGGTTTTGAAGCTGTTGTGCGGTTGCGCCTACTTGTTCAGCGTCGCGAAATAGGCGTTCTCGATCTCGGCGGCCATCACGTCGGCGCCGAATCGCGCCTTCAGCTCGTCGGCCTGCGGCATCGCCTTGCGGTACGCTTCCATGTCTTTGATCGCCATGCCGATTTTGCCGGCAAGCTCGACGGGATCCGGCCGGATCAGGGCAGGAGAGCCCTCGCCGAAGATTTCCGGAATGCCGCCGACCGCGGTCGCGATCATCGGCATGCCGGCGGCCAAGGCCTCGAGCACGATATAGGGCATCGCCTCCGCGCGCGACGGAACCACGACCAGCTCGGCCAGGGCGAAAGCTTCCCTCGCCGGCATCGGCGGCAGAAAGCGAACGCGGTTCTTGAGGCCGAGCCGCTCGACCTGCGCGTGGTAGCGCGGCAAGTCGTCGCCGTCGCCGACCATCACGGCGCTCAATGGGCGTTCAAGCTCGCTGCCGGCCAAGGTCAGCGCATCGATGAAGATGTCCGGACCTTTCAGGTCGCGCATCATGCCGATGTACAGAAAATCGGCGGCGCCTGCCGCCGTCGCCACCGATTCGAATTCCGCGGCGCGCAGGCCGTTATAGACGAGCCGGTTGGGTATGGGCGGCTCGCCGACCTTGCGGCGATAGGTTTTCCGCTCATAGTCGGAAACGAACAGCAGGCAGTCGGTGAAGCGCGCCATGAAGCGCTCCAGGCCGAAGAACAGCTTTCCCGTCGCCGTCGTTTCGTCATAGTGGAGGGAGCCGCCATGCGGCGAATAAAGGCGGGCCACGCGAGACCTTGAAACCCGCAACAGTGAGCCGAACAGCCGGGCATAGGCGCCACCCTTGGCGCCATGCCCATGCAGCACGTCCGGCCGCAATTCCTGGATGATTCGATAGGTGCGCCAGGCCGAGGCGAGGTCGCCCGGCCCTACATGACGCTGCATCGGCGTGCGATGGATGCCGAGCGCGAGGCTGTCCTTCATCGCCTCGAACAGCCGCTCCTCGTAGTCGCCGCCGGTCGTCGAATCGCAGACGATGCCCACCGCATGGCCAGCGGCGACCTGCGCCTCGGTCAGGTCGCGCACATGCCGGAAGATTCCCCCGACAGGTGAGCGGAAGCAGTGGACGATTCTGAGATTCGCCGTCACGACGGATTTTTCAGAACAGGCGTTCGCGAACGTAGACGGTGTCGCCTGGCAGCAATGGATCGGATGTCAGCACCCGTCCGGTCATCACCTTGCCGTTGATATCACGGGTGATGTCGACGCTCTCCTGATTGGCCCGCGGGGTAAAGCCGCCGGCAATGGCGACCGCCTTTTGCACGGTGAGCCCCGGCACATAGGAATACTGGCCGGCAGCGCCCACTTCGCCCATCACGAAAATCGGCCGGTAACGATCAATCTCGACCGAAACGTCGGGATCGCGCAGATAGCCCTGGCGCAATTTGTCGGCGATCTCCTTTTCCAACTGCTGCGCGGTGTGGCCGCGCGCCGGCACGGCACCGACCAGCGGGAAGGAGAGGTAGCCGGACTGGTCGACGCTGTAGGTGTTGGTCAACCCGTCCTGCTCGAACACCGTGACACGGACCCGGTCGCCGGCGCCGAGCCGGTAGGGCTGGTCGAGCACTTCATGGAAGGCAGCGGGCGTCGGGCGATAGCTCGAGCAGCCGGTGAGCAGCGACAGGGCAAGCAAAGCGCGAAAGAGAGAAGCAGTGCTTTTCATGACCGGCCAGGAACCTTCATCGCTCTTGCCGCAAGCCGCGGCACAACCCCAGGAAAGTGCGACCGTTATCATCCTGTTAGGGTTAATGGGCGGTAAAGGATCGTTGATCGGGCAGCGTACGGATCGGTAAAAAGCCCAATTGTTCTATTGCTTTCGCCGGATGTTCTTTGAGGGTTGTCTATTAAGTGTGCATTCCGATCTTAACGGGTGAGTTACCATAGTTGTTTACGGTCCATCCTCGACTCAAAGATCGGAGCAGGATGCATGTCCGTTCAATCCGCGGCCGCAGATGTCGATGTCGACCTGAGACGGCTGTTCGCCAGCCTGGCGAGGAACTGGCTGCGCATTGTTCTCGTCACGCTTGTGGTCACCGGGCTCGCCTTCGCTTTGGCCTGGCTCGCGACGCCTTATTACAAGGCGACTGCCAAGCTGGAGATCGGCTCGCGCGAATCGGAATACACCCGGCCGCCGGGCACCAACGATGACGACAAGCCGATTCTCGACGAACAGGGCGTGGCGACTCAGGTCCAGATCATTTCCTCGCCCGATATCCTCAAGCAGGTCGCGACCAAGCTCAATCTGGACAAGCTGCCGGAGTTCGACGAAACGCTGAAGATGTCGGCGCTCGGACGCATCCTCGTTCTCGTCGGCTTGAAAAGCGACCCCTTCGATATTCCGCCGGAAGAGCGCGTGCTGAATGCCATGCACGACAAGCTCAATGTCTACGCCGTCGAAAAGACACGCGCGATTGCAATCGAGTTCTCTTCGAAGGATCCGAAGCTTGCCGCCGATATCGCGAACGGCATTGCCATTGCCTATATCGCCTCGAAGAGTGACGCCAAGCTCGAATCGAACGCCGCCGCAACCAACTTCCTGGCGCCGGAAATTGCCGATCTGCAGAATCGCGTGAGGGACGCCGAGGCCAAGGTCGCCGCCTTCCGCGCCCAGTCCGACCTTCTGATGGGCGGCAACAATGCGGTACTGCCGACTCAGCAGCTTGCCGAGCTGTCGAGCGAGCTGTCGCGCGTGCGCGCCAGCCGCGCCGCCGCCGAGGCGAGTGCCGAGAGCGTGCGCCGGGCGCTGCAGAATGGCGGTTCGCTGGACAGCGTGCCGGAAGTGCTGTCCTCCGAGCTGATCCAGCGCCTGCGCGAGCGGCAGGTCGAACTCCGGGCCAATATTGCCGACCTTTCGACGACCCTGTTGGACAATCATCCGCGCATCCGGGCGCTGAAGTCGCAGCTTGCCGACCTCGACGGCCAGATCCGCAACGAGGCGCAAAAGATCATCCGCGGGCTGTCGGCGCAGGCTCAGACGGCCAAGGCCCGCGAGGATCAGCTGCTCGCGGACGTCAACACCCTGAAAGCCGCCTCGGCACGCGCCGGCGAACAGCAGGTGCAGTTGGATGCCTTGCAGCGCGACGCGAACGTTCAGCGCCAACAGCTTGAATCCTATATGGCAAGTTACAATGCGGCGGCCTCGCGCAAGGACCGCAAATACTCCCCCGTCGCGGCTAGCCTGATCGCGCAGGCGCAAGTGCCGTCGCAGCCTTATTTCCCGAAGATCGGGCCGATCACCGGGGCCGCCGCGGCCGCTGCTCTGCTGCTGATGGCGATTGGCACGCTGATTGCCGAGCTGTTCTCCGGCCGCGCCATGCGTCCTGCCCCCGGTGCCCGGTTTGAGAACATAGAGCAGGTGGCGATGCCTGTCGCGCGCACGGAACCGGCGATCGATGCCGAGCGTCGTGCTTTTGCTCCTTACGAGGAAGCCGCGGCAGGACATTCAATCGCGGAAGCGGAATTCCCAAGGCCGGCCGAGAGCGAGCCGGTAGAGGTTCATGCCCCCGCTGCCGGACCCGCTGACTCCGTTGTCGGGCCTTCTGAACCCGGCAAATCGGCGCTCGAGCCGCGACAATCCCGCCTCGGCGAGATCGATGTCGACAAGGCGGCGGAGAAGCTGATCGCTTCGGGCGCGGCGCGCGCGATCTTCGTGTCGCCCGAAGGCGATGAGGCCGCCGCGTCCGCCGTGCTGGTGGCGCGCGAAGTCTCCGACGCTGGCCTGCGTGTGTTGCTGCTCGACCTGACCGCGTCGGGCGCGGCATCGCGGCCGATGCTGGACTCGAGCCTTTTCCCCGGCATCACCAATCTTCTAGCCTCCGAGGCGCAGTTCAGCGACGTCATCCATCCCGATCTCTATTCGGATGCGCATGTCATTCCGGTCGGCACCGCAGACCCTGTCCGCGCCATGCGCGCCGCCGACCGGCTGCCCATCATCATGCAGTCGCTGACCACGGCCTACGATCTCGTCGTGGTCGAATGCGGCCCTGCCGACGCGCAGGGCATCAGTCGCCTGGTCGGCGACGGCACCGAAGTCTTCCTGTCGATGCTGGAAGCCGACGACCAGGTGACCCAGGCCGCGGTGAAGCTGATCGAGAACGGCTATCCCGACGTCACGCTGGTCACTCCGGTCGGTCATGAGCCGGGAGATCCATTGCCCGGGCGCCGGTCGGCCGCATAAGGCCGGAGGCCGACAAGGCCGTCCCGCGTTGCCGCGGCAGTTCTCGGCGGCTCCCGCACTTTACATCAGCGGCAAGGCTCCTAGTTTGGATGTTTCGCGCTGCGCATTCTGGTGCGTGGATGATCGAGAGCGGGACCGCGATCCATAGGCCGGCCCCAAAATTCCCAAAAGGATGGCTGCCATGACACAGGCCAAGAACGGCGACACCGTACGTATCAACTACACTGGGCGTCTGGTGGACGGCACCCAATTCGATTCTTCCGGCAATGAACCGTTGCAGTTTACGCTCGGTGAAGGGCAGGTAATTCCTGGTCTGGAAACCCATGTCGAGGGCATGGAGGTCGGCACGAAAAGCACCGTCACAGTTCCCGCTGACGCCGCTTATGGTCCCCATCGCCCTGAGGCGGTCGTAACCGTCGACCGCGCCGCCGTGCCGGCAAACATCAACATCGATGTTGGCACCCGGTTGCAGGCTCGCACCCGTGAGGGTCGTCCCATGCAAGTGACGGTCATCGGCGTCGACGATGCCAGCGTCAAGCTCGACGGAAATCATCCGTTGGCCGGAAAGGACCTGGTGTTCGACGTTGAATTGGTCGAGATCGTTCAGGCGGCGTAATCAGCGACGTCTGCCAAGCCTAGCTGTCGTCCTCGGCGGGGGCCGGAGCTGCCTGTCCGGCCGCCTTGCGGCGCAGCATCTTGGTTAGATTCCAGACCGTCGGGTTGTTCTTGATGAAGGCCTTCGCCCGTGCGCCTTGCCGCATCGCCGCGGCCAGCGCACGGCCCTTCAGCGTGAGTGGCGCAAGCACCTCGAAATGCTGGACTTCGATATCGCACCAGAGCCGCTTGTAAGCCTCGTCGCCGACCGAGAAATCGTAGACATCGAAACCCAGCTCGCAGGCTTCCTGGATGTTGTCGAAGAACAGGAAGTCTCCGGGACTGGTGAAGGCGAGATCATCGTCGGCGATGGCGCCGAACTCGCAGATCAGCCGTTTGCCGCAACGGCTGGAGCCGGTGACCGCGCGCAGCTTTCCCGCCACATCCAGGCCATGCAGTAGGAAGGAGGGCTTTTCCTCGGTCAGCGCATCGGTAAACAGCGCCCGGAAGAAGTCGCGCACCTGCCTGTCGCCGAAGACATTGGCGATGCCCATCTTGGCGAAACGCGCTTCCTTCATCCCGAGAAAGGCGTCGAGCAGCCTGTCGACTTCATCGCGGGTGCGGGCTTCGATCCGCCGGAAGGCGCCGACGGCTTCGAACTTGCGCGTCTGCGAGCGGTGCTTCTTGCGCTTGCGCTTGCCGCTCGCGCGCGACAGCAGCGCGTCGAACCCGCCGTCGAGGTCGACGGCGAGAGCAAGGTTGGGACTGGGGAAGCTGGGCAGCGCTGCGAGCGGGTTGACGACGCCATCGAGGTTGGGCAGCAGTCTTTCCAGCGAGATCAGGTCGATGTCCGGGCGCGCCCTGGCGATCGCCTTGAACATCGAGCGGGTCGCCGGGCCGTCGATGGTGGATAGGAAACGTGGATCGCCGGCGGCGAAATTGCCGTTGGCGTGACGCCCGCCGGCGAAACGGGCAATTTTGAACGGGCCGCGCCGCACGACTTCCAGCGCCAGCGATAGCGCCGGGCGGGCGTCATAAGCCAGCGTCGCGACAACCATGTCGGCGCCCGTCGCGATTGCCCAGTTGTTGACCCAGGATGCGCTTTGCGCCGGCGCGAACAATGCCGAGGCGCAGAATTGAATGTAGTCGGCAAGGCCGACACCGTCGCTTGCGGCAGTGGTCCATCGACCCTGATCGGCTCGAATGGAGTGCGCGGAAATCTCGTTGGCCGCGACCCGGTTGCCGTCAAATGACGCGGCGGCGTCAACCATCCCTCAATCCTTAAGACGTATTGGTTCCGACTTGGGGGTTCGCATAGGCGGGGGGTTCGCATAGGCGAATGTCGTGCTTGGATGAGCCTAGGCGCAAAAGGTGAAGGAATGATCGACGGGGGCGAGGCAATCCGGAAACTGGCGTTGAACCTTGCCCGCTACTCCGGTCTGGCACCCTTGGCGCGGCCGTTTGTCGGCGGCATCGGCGCCATCCTGATGCTGCACCGCGTCACCGCGACGCCGGAGAAGCCGAACAGCGTCAACCGCCATCTGAACATCGCTCCCGCCTTCCTCGACAGGCTGATAGCCGACATGAAGGAAAGGGGTTATGCCTTTGTTTCGCTTGATGAAGCGATCGAGCGCATCAAGATGGGCGGGAAAGGCGGCCAGTTCGCCACCATCACCGCCGACGACGCCTATCGTGACAACATGACCGAGGCGCTTCCGGTGTTGGAAAAGCACGGCGCGCCGATCACCATCTACGTCGCCCCCGGCCTGATCGACGGCGCCGTCGATCTGTGGTGGGACGTCATCGAGGACATCGTCGACACCAGCTCGCGCCTGACGCTGACGATGGCGGGCAAGCACAGGGTGATCGATTGCTCGACACGGGGAAGGAAGATCCAGGCCGTCGCGCGGCTGAACGCTTGGCTGACCATGGAAGTGCCCGAGGAGGAGCAGGGTGCGGCCTTGCGCGAGCTTGCCCGATCGAACGCCTATGAACTTGGCAAAGGCAGCCCATGCACCTTGATGAATTGGGATGAGCTCCGCGCCACGGCCGCCCACCCGCTGGTGACCATCGGCGCGCACACGGTCAATCATCGAAATTTGAAGCGGCTGTCCGAAGCCGATGCGCGTCATGAGATCGGCGACGTGCGCCGCATCCTTGAAGAAAGGCTCGGCGAGGAGCCGCGTCATTTCGCTTACCCTTACGGCTATGCCAGCGCTGTCGGCTGCCGCGAAGTGGGCTTCGCGCGCGACGCGGGCTACGTCTCGGCGGTGACCACGCGGCACGGCGTGCTGAGGGCCGAGCATGCCGGCTTCCTGCACGCGCTGCCGCGCATCTCCGTCAACGGCCGCTACCAGAGCGTTGCGCATATCCAAACGATGCTGTCCGGTTTCACGACGCCGCTCGCCAATGCCGGCAAGATGGTGGTGACCATCTAGACTGGCCCGCGCCCACAGCGTCAGCGAGGATCAGCCCTTCGGCCGCGGCTCGATGATCAGCCATTTGATGATGGCCATGGCCGGCAGAACCCAGAGAAAGCCGCTGAGCAGGAAGAACAGGAGGTGCGCCGTCGGCCCGTATTCGGCGAGCCTGGTGACCGCGACCGCGGAGGCGATCAGCGCATAGATGATGACCAGCGCCACAAGCAGGATGGTTCCGATCAGCTTTTTCAGGCGAATGGGCATGTCGCGGTCTCGTTGACCCGTCTCACTTAGGCTGAATGGCGTGCGCGCGCAACCACCGCGGCCCGGCGCGACGGCGTGCCGCGCTATCCAGCCTTGCCACGGCGCGAGCCTTGGTCCACCACTCCGGCGTTTCAATTGCCGGAAAACGTCCATGGCTGCCATCACCGCCACGGCCCCCTATGCCGCACGCGCCCGAGACCTGCATAACCGCGCTTTGGTGCGCGGCTGGCTCTACGTCGTGGTGCTCGTGCTGTTCGCGCTGGTGCTGGTTGGCGGCTCCACCCGTCTCACCGGCTCGGGGCTGTCGATCACCGAGTGGCAGCCGATCCATGGCGTCATCCCGCCGCTCAACGACGCCGAATGGCAGGAAGAGTTCCAGCGCTACCAGCAGATCCCGCAATATACCGAGATCAACAAGGGCATGAGCCTCGACGACTTCAAGTCGATCTTCTGGTGGGAGTGGGCGCACCGCATCCTGGCGCGCAGCGTCGGCGTGGTCTTCGCCCTGCCGCTGCTGTTCTTCTGGGCGACGCGCCGCATCGAGCGCGGGCTCGGGCTGAAGCTCGTCGGCATCCTTCTGCTCGGTGGGCTGCAAGGCGCCATCGGTTGGTGGATGGTGGCTTCCGGCCTTGTCGACCGCATTTCGGTCAGCCAGTACCGGCTGGCGACGCATCTGACGCTTGCCGCGCTGATTTTCACCGCCACCATGGCGGTCGCGCGAGGCTTGGCGCCGCATTCGGAGTCTGCCGCCGACCGCTCGACGCAGCGGCTCGCCGGCTTCATCGTGTTCCTGACACTGATCCAGATCTATCTCGGCGGATTGGTCGCCGGCCTTCACGCCGGTCTTTCCTACAACACATGGCCGCTGATGGACGGAAAGGTGATCCCCTCCGATCTGCTTCTCCTGAAGCCCGCCTGGCTGAACTTCTTTGAAAATCCGAAGACGGTGCAGTTCGTCCACCGGCTGGGCGCCTATACGGTCTTTGTCGTGGCGCTCTGGCATATGATCGCCACGTGGCGGCGCCAGCCCGGCACCACCCATGCCCGCCGGGCCACGCTTCTGTTCGCGCTGGTGTTCGTCCAGGCCTCGATCGGCATCGGCACGCTGCTGATGCAGGTGCCGCTGCACCTGGCATTGACGCATCAGGCGATCGCGCTGGTCCTGCTCGGCTTCGCCACCGCGCATTGGCGAGGCACCAAGGGCGCCTATCCGCTGCCGACCGATATAAGCGTCAGAAGCTGACGGCCGGCGATGAGCTCAGGAGCGCTGACCGTCCAGCACCCAGGAAACGCTTGCATTGCCGTTCAGTGCTTGATGCCGAGCATCAGGTCGAGATTCTGCACCGCGGCGCCCGACGCGCCCTTGCCGAGATTGTCGTAGACGGCCATCAGCAGCGCCTGCGCCCTCTCGTCGTTGGCGAACACATAGACCTTCATCCGGTTGGTGCCGTTGTAGATTTCCGGATCGATCTCCGGGATGCGCTCCATATGAGTGTAGGGCGCGACCTCGACCACGCCGCCGTCGATCGAGGCATAATGGTCGGCGATCGCCGCGTGAAGCTCGGCGCCGGTCGGCACGCGGTCGAGACCGCCGAGCTGCAGCGGCACCACCGTGATCATGCCCTGCGCGAAATTGCCCACAGCCGGCTGCATGATCGGGTCGTGCGACAGCTTCGCATAGGTGCGGAGCTCCGGCACATGCTTGTGCTGCAGCGTCAGCCCGTAGGGCAGGAACTCGGGCGCATCCTCGCCCTTGCCGACATAGTCCTCGATCATCGGCCGCCCGCCGCCGGAATAGCCGGAAATGCCGTTGACGGTGACCGGAAAATCGGCCGGCAACAGGCCGGCGGAGACCAGCGGCCGCAGCGTCGCGATAGGCCCTTGCGGCCAGCAGCCCGGATTGGCGATGCGCTTCGCGCTGGCGATCTTCTTCGCCTGGCCCTTGTCCATTTCGGCAAATCCATATTCCCAGCCCTCGGCAACCCGATGCGCCGTCGAGGCGTCGATCACCTTGGTCGTGTCGTTCGTGATCAGCGACACGCTTTCCTTCGCGGCCGCATCCGGCAGGCAAAGGATCGCGACATCGGCCGCGTTGAGGAATTCGGCGCGGGCGGCGGTCTCCTTGCGGCGCTCGGTCGGGATGGAGATGATCTCCAGGTCGCCGCGGTCGGCCAGCAGCGCCCTGATCTGCAGACCCGTGGTGCCGTGTTCGCCGTCAATGAAGATTTTCGGTTTCATCGCTTACCAAATTCCCTGCGATTTCAAAATCATATGCCGTGAGCATGATTTATCGCGGCAGGATTGCCGTTGTTCAACTCTTCCGCCCGTGCCTTTCGTTCCGCCAACAGGCCGAGATAGTGCATGGCGATGATCGATCCGGCGATCGCCGTTATATCGGCATGATCATAGGCCGGCGCAACCTCGACGATGTCGGCGCCGACGACATCGACCTGGCCGAGCTGGCGCAGCGTCGACAGCATCTTGGCCGATGACGGGCCACCTGCCACCGGCGTGCCAGTACCTGGCGCGAAGGCCGGATCGAGGCAGTCGATGTCGAAGGTGAGATAGGTCTTCTTGCCGCCGGTGCGCTCGACGATCGCATAGGCGATATCGGAGGCGCGCATTTCCTCAACCTCGTGGCCGTAGAGGATCTTGATGCCGAATGTATCCGGCGCATGGGTGCGGATGCCGATCTGGATCGAGCGGTCGGGGTCGATGATGCCTTCCTTCACCGCGCGTGCGACGAAGGAGCCGTGGTCGATACGCTTGCCGTCGTCCGGCCAGGTGTCCTGATGCGCGTCGAACTGCACGAGCGCCAGCGGCCCGTGGATTGCGGCATGCGCCTTGAGCAGCGGCCAGGTGACGAAATGGTCGCCGCCGAGCGTCAAAAGGAACGCGCCTGATTTCAGGATCTTGGCCGCTTCGCGCTCGATCGTGCCCGGCGTTTTCTGGTGATTGCCGCTGTCCAGCAGGCAATCGCCGTAGTCGACCACCGAAAGATGCTCGAACAGATCGCGCGAGAACGGATACTGCGGATCGTTGTCGAGGATCGCTGAGGCGCGGCGGATCGCCTGCGGCCCGAAGCGGGCGCCAGGCCGGTTGGTGACGGCGGCATCGAAAGGAATGCCCCATATGACGGCGTCCGCGCCCTTCACGTCCTTCGTGTATTTGCGCCGCATGAACGACAGCGCGCCGGCATAAGTCGGCTCGAGCGACGCGCCCGTCTTGGAGCGGGCGGTGAAGGCGTGGTCGATCTCTTGGTTCGCCATTACGGGTCCTCGGTTTGCATCGGGGCAGCCACCACTACAGAAGCGGCACCCAACATGCCAGTCACAGCTTGTGGAAACGAGGCGGCGCTCTCCAAAAGGATTTGATCCAAAAACTAGCCGGCTTCGTTCACCGCCTTGTCATCGGAAACGCCTAACCGGATACCGACCCGGAACGGAGCGATTCCCCGATGCGAACACTCTGGCTGAGCCTTTTTCTGTCCGCCGCGCTTGGTGCAATTCCTAGCCAAAGTCTAGCCGGCCAGACGCGCGCCGCCCAAATCCTCGATCGCTTCGAGCACGCCAACCAATGGCGCGATCATGTGATGATCGCCGCGCACCGCGCCGGCAGCATGCAGGCCGGCAAGACACTTTACGCGGAGAACTCGTTGGCCGCGGTCGAACGGTCGATCGCGATCGGCGCCGAGATCGTCGAGGTCGATGTCCGTCGCGCGAAGGACGGCGAGTTCGTCATCATGCATGACAGCTGGCTCGACCGCACCACCACCTGCAAGGGCGAGGTTGTGAACTACACGCTTGCCGAGCTGAAGAAATGCCGGCTGGTCATCGAGGGCACGGGCGCCGTCACCAACGAGACGGTGTCGACGCTGCGCGAGATGCTGCTGACGACCAGGGACAGGATCCTGATAAACCTGGACAACAAGCTGGAGGTGACCGACCTACCCGGAATGGTCGCGGAGGCGCGCGACCTCGGCATGGCCGACCAGGTGATCGTCAAGGAGAACCTCTGGAACCGGCAGCGCATCGATGCCACCAGTGCCGCGCTTTCCAGGGCAGGCGGCGGCTTCCAGTTCATGCCGATCCTCGCCGACGACGCCGTGCTTGACGCCGCCTTCGCCGATGAGGTCGACAAGGCGTTCGCGCCGCGCGCCATCGAATTGATCAACTGGCGCAACGGCGCCGAGACGCTGACCGCCTCTGGCGGGCCGCTGTTCAGCAACCATATGCGCGCCGAAGCGGCCCGAGGCGATTGGCACCTTTGGGCCGACACCTACGCCATCGTGCGCAAGCCGGGCGGCTTCCTCGCCGGCGGCCGTGGCGACGAACTCGCCGTCGCCGCCGGCCTGCCACGCGAAGCTTGGGGTTTCTGGGTCGACCGCGGCGCAACGATCATCCAGACCGACGAGCCGAAAGCGGCTATTGAGTGGCTGGCCGAGAACGGGTATCGGGTGCCTTACACTACGGACATCAAGCAGGCCGAGCCGGCGCACACGGCGAGCATCAATTAGGACCCGGCGTGGCGCTTCACCCCGCCCGGCGCTTCGCGCGCCGACCTCCCCATCGAGGGAAGGTAGCGCGTGGTGCCAACTGTAGTCGCTCCATGCCAGCGTGCCAGCGTTCGAGTATAAAGCGCGGCGCGGGCGCTGCGCCGAGCTACGCTGCTTTCGCCACGCCATCCAGCTCGTTCAACACATCAGCCGACAGCTCCAGCTCCGCCGCAGCCAGATTCTCCCGCAGATGCGCGACCGACGACGTGCCCGGTATCAAAAGGATATTGGGCGAACGCTGCAGCAGCCACGCCAGCGCCACCTGCATCGGCGTCGCGCCGAGCCGTTCGGCCACGTCGGACAGCGTCGACGATTGCAACGGACTGAAGCCGCCGAGTGGGAAGAAGGGCACATAGGCGATGCCGTCGCGCGCCAGTTGGTCGATCAGCGCGTCATCGTTGCGGTGCGCCAGATTGTACTGGTTCTGCACGCAGACGATGTCGCAGATCTTGCGGCCTTCCGCGATCTGCGCGCGGGTGACGTTGCTCAAGCCGATATGGCGCACCAGGCCTTTGCGCTGCAACTTGGCCAGCTTGGTGACCTGCGCCTCGATGGAACCTTCGGCCGGACCATGCACCCCGAACATGATGCGCAGATTGACGACGTCCATCACCTCGAGGCCAAGATTGCGGAGATTGTCGTGCACGGCCTGTTCGAGCTCATCGGCTGTGAAGGCCGGCAGCCAGGAGGCGTCTTCGCCACGGCGGGCGCCGATCTTGGTGACGATGGTGAGGTCGTCGGGGTAGGGCGACAGCGCCTCGCGGATCAGCTTGTTGGTGACATAGGGACCGTAGTAATCGCTGGTGTCGATATGGTTCACGCCTTGCGCCACCGCTTCGCGGAGCACGGCGATGGCCGCGTCATGGTCTTTCGGCGGACCGAACACGCCTTTGCCTGCGAGCTGCATGGCGCCGTAGCCGAGGCGCCGGACCGGACGGTCGCCGAATTTATAGGTGCCGGATTTGTTTACGCTGGACATCGTGGCCTCCTTCGCTGTCGACGACGGAGATAGGGCATGGCCGCTGTCCCGATAACCGGATATAACCGGTACGGCTTGTGCGGGATTGAGAACAATGGCGACCGATCTGAACGATCTTCAGGCGTTCATGGCCGTGGCGCGCGCCGGCGGCTTTCGCGAAGGCGCCCGCGCCACGGCGGGCAGCGCATCCGCGCTTAGTGAAGCCATCCGCCGTCTGGAAACCCAGCTTGGCGTGCGGCTCTTCAACCGCACCACGCGCAGCGTCGCTTTGACCGAGGCTGGCGCCGGCCTGCTGGCGCGGCTCGGCCCCGCTTTGGGTGAGGTGGAAGCCGCGCTCGATGTGGTGAACGGCTTTCGTGACCGGCCCGCCGGAACCCTGCGGCTCAACGTGCCGATAAGCGCCTCGCGGCTGGTGCTGCCAAGGATCGTTCCGGGATTTCTGGCGGCCTATCCTGCCATTCGCCTGGAGGTGATCGCCGAGGAGAACTTCATCGATCTGCTGGTCGCCGGCTGCGATGCCGGCATCCGCTATGACGAGCGGCTGGAGCAGGACATGATCGCCGTGCCGATCGGACCGCGCACGCAGCGCTTCACCACCTCCGCCGCGCCGGCCTATCTTGACCGGCACGGCCGGCCGCAGCACCCGCGCGACCTGCTTGGCCATTCCTGCATACGCGGTCGCTTCCCGAGCGGGGTCATGACACCCTGGGAGTTCGAGCGGGATGGTGAGGTGGTGCGGGTCGATACCACGGGACCATTGCTCGTCAGCATCGGCGGAGGCGTCGATCTCGCCATCGATGCGGCGATCGCCGGCGTCGGCATTCTCTGGCTGTTCGAGGACTGGGTACGCCCGCATTTCGAGAGCGGCGCGCTGGAGGCCGTGCTGGAGCCGTGGTGGCAAAACTTTTCGGGGCCGTTTCTCTACTATCCCGGGCGCCGCTTGGTGCCGGCGCCGCTGCGTGCCTTCATCGACTACATCAAGACGCCGGCCGGGCGCTGGTGACGGAAACAAAAAGGCCGCCCGGAGGCGGCCTTTTCGAAAGCTTGGATCTCCCAGCGCTTAGCGCTTCGAGAACTTGGCCCCAAGCGCTTCTTAGCGCTTGGAGAACTGGAAAGAGCGGCGGGCCTTGGCCTTGCCGTACTTCTTGCGCTCGACCACGCGGCTGTCGCGGGTCAGGAAGCCGCCCTTCTTGAGCACCGAGCGCAGGCCCGGCTCATAGTAGGTCAGCGCCTTGGAGATGCCGTGACGCACCGCACCGGCCTGGCCGGAGAGGCCGCCGCCGATGACGGTGGCGACGATGTCGTACTGGCCAGCGCGGTTGGCCGCGACGATCGGCTGGTTGAGGATCATCTGCAGCACCGGACGCGCGAAATAGGTCGCGAATTCCTTGTCGTTGACGGTGATCTTGCCGGAGCCCGGCTTCACCCAAACGCGCGCGATGGCGTTCTTGCGCTTGCCGGTGGCATAGGCGCGGCCCGACTTGTCGAGCTTCTGGACATGCACGGGCGCGGCCGGCTGCGCGGCGACGGTGCCGAGTTCTGCGAGCGAGGAAAGCTCAGCCATTACGAAGCCCTCTTGTTCTTGGAGTTCAGCTTGGCCACGTCGAGCGTGACGGGCTGCTGGGCGGTGTGCGGATGCTCGGCGCCGGCATAGACGCGGAGATTCTTCATCTGGCGGCGGCCAAGCGGGCCGCGCGGGATCATGCGCTCGACGGCCTTCTCGACGACGCGCTCGGGGAAACGGCCCTCGAGCAACTGGCGCGCGGTGCGCTCCTTGATGCCGCCGGGATGGCCGGTGTGCCAGTAGTAGACCTTGTCGGTGTACTTCTTGCCGGTGAACACCACCTTGTCGGCATTGATGACGATGACATTGTCGCCATCATCGACATGCGGGGTGAAGGTGGGCTTGTGCTTGCCGCGCAGATGGTTGGCGATGACGGTGGCCAGACGACCGACGACGAGACCTTCGGCGTCGATCAGCACCCACTTCTTCACCACATCCGCAGGCTTCTGCGAAAAGGTAGCCATGGTTTTGCTCTCAGGTTGACCTTTCAGACCCGAAGGACAGAAAGGCGTTTCTTGTTGCTTGGATTGACGGAAAGTCCGCCAATAACAAAACGGCGGCCTTTCCGGGCCGCTGCTTCGGGTGGGCTTATAGGCGAGGGTGCCTGACACGTCAAGGCAACGAGAAATGAGTTCAGGCGAATAAATATAGAAAAAACAATCCCTTGATAAGGCGGTACTATTTTACCGCATCATTCTCGCGCTTCCTTGGAATGGAATAGGTCCCCGTGGCATGCGCCACAGTGTGCCCCTCCTGGCCCGCCACGATGTCGATGTCGAACACCATCAGGCTCTTGCCGAGTTTCAGGATACGGCAATGGCCGTCGATGGGACCGGCTTCGGCCTTGCGCATGAAGTTGATGTCGAGGTTGACCGTCACCGACAGCGCGTCCGGTCCGGCGTGGCTGAGCACGCAGACATAGCCGCCGATGTCGGCCAGCGTGAACAGCGACGGACCGGACACCGTGCCGCCCGGACGCAGATGCCGTTCGTCGGCATTGAGCCGAACCGTGCAGCCGCCGGGAAACACGTTGATCGCCTCATAGGAGGTGAAACTGTCGTTCAGCTGCGGATAGACGCTTGCCATCAGCGCATTGACTTCGGCCGCGTTGAGCATCGGTTTCAGATCGCTTTGGGCAGGCATGGCGGCGTCCTATATGAATGACAAGCTCCGGGCGAAATGGCCTGGACCAAACGGTGCGACGGAGAAAACACCCCTCGCGGCTGTTCTTCAACCGGCAGCGTGCTAGTTCTGTTGCTCCATGCGCCGCAAGCGCTGACCAGAGAGATTGGACATGGCTGAAGTTGTTGCCATCAAGCCCGCCGTCGCCGACGGCCCCGTTCTTGTCAGCCAGGACAAGGGCGTCCTGCGCCTCACGCTTGCCAGCCCGCCGGCCAATGCGCTGTCGCTGGCGACGATGGCAGCGCTGCAAGCCGGGTTCGATCGTGTGAGAGAAGAGAAATCCGTGCGCGTGATCATCCTGGCGGCCTCGGGAAAAGTGTTCTGCGCCGGTCATGACCTCAAGGAGATGACGGCGCACCGCGCCGAGCCGGACCGGGGCAAAGCCTTCTTCGAAAGAACCTTCGCTGCCTGCGCGACGTTGATGCAGACGATCGTGCGCCACCCGAAACCGGTGATCGCCGAGGTCGACGGCCTGGCGACGGCCGCCGGCCTGCAGCTGGTCGCGAGCTGTGACCTGGCCATCGCCTCGCACGAGGCCACCTTCTGCACGCCGGGCGTCAATATCGGGCTGTTCTGCTCGACGCCCATGGTGGCGCTGTCGCGCAATGTCTCGCGCAAGCAGGCGATGGAAATGCTACTCACCGGCGAGACGATCGACGCCGCGACCGCCAAGGAGTTCGGCCTGGTCAACCGCATCGTGCCGCGTGAATATCTCAATCAGGTTGTCAACAAATACGCGCATACCATTGCTTCAAAATCGTCGTTGGTGGTCAAGACCGGCAAGGAAGCCTTCTACGCCCAGGCTGAGATGGGGTTGGCCGACGCCTATGCCTATACCGGCCGCGTGATGGTGGAAAACATGCTGGCGCGCGACGCCGAGGAAGGCATCGGCGCCTTCATCGGCAAGCGCAAGCCGGAATGGTCCGACGAGTAGCCGGTTTGAATGGAGCCGCGCCATTCCATCGCTGAAGGTTCGACGTGGCTGTCCGCAAGCAACTGACACGGCTGAAAGCGCCCTATCTCAAGCGCATCCTGCTTGAGCCGTCGCGGGTTGCCGACTGGGATCAATATCCCTGGAACCTGCCGATTTTTCGCAACCGCGAATTCGAGTTCGAATTCGCCTCGGCCATCACCATCATCGTCGGCGAGAACGGCACCGGCAAATCGACGCTGCTGGAGGCAATCGGAGCATTGGCGGGCTATGACGAGGCGGGCGGCGGCAAGGGGTATATGCCCGTCGATCATTCTCGCGCCATCGACAAGAGCGGTGCAGGGCTGGCGAGCAGTTTCCGGTGCCACTGGCTGCCAAAGGTAACCGCTGGTTGGTTCTTTCGCGCCGAGTCCTTCTATTCGGTTGCGCGCTATCTCGACGAGGCGGCGCGGGAATCCGGCGGTGCGCCGCCCGATTTCCTCTCATGGTCGCATGGCGAAGGCTTCATCCGCTTCTTCGAGGAGCGCTGCCGACGGCAAGGCATCTACATCCTCGACGAGCCAGAAAGCGCGCTGTCGCCGACGCGCCAGATCGAGCTGCTCAAATTGCTTCGACGCATGGAGCAATCCGGCACGGCGCATGTCATCATGGCGACGCACTCGCCGCTGTTGATGGCTTGTCCGAACGCGCAGCTCTTCCGCATCAGCCGCTTCGGCCTCGACCTGATCGATTTTCAGGACACCGACCATTTTCGCATGATGCGCGACTTCTGCAGCGACCCACAGATGTTTATGGAGGAGGCGTTGCGGGACGACAATGAATAGCGGTGGGCGCGTGGTGTCGGACGATCTCAACTGGCGGATGGAAGAGGCGTGCCGCTCGGCGTGGCCATCGGCGCTCGAAACCATTGCCGATGGCTGGGTGCTGCGGCGCTCCGGCGGCCGTATCCGGCGCAGCAATTCTGCCAACCCCTTGCGGGGCAAACGCGGCGTGCCGGAGCGGGTGATCGACGTTGCCGAAGCTTTCTACGCCGGCCACGGTCAGGCTCCGCTGTTTCGCATACCCGATATCGCCGCGGAGCTGGAACCCGAGCTTGAGCGTCGCGGCTACAGTTGGGAAGGCGGGACCATCCATCTCCATGCCGACATCGATGCGCTGGTGGGATGCAGCTATGACGACGTGACGGTTTCCTGGACACTCAGCGAGCGCTGGTTCGAGGCACGCTTCCGTGCAGGGGGCTATGATGACGCCGAGCGTCGCATCTTTCGCGAGATGACGAGACTTATTGCAGGCGACAGAGCCTTCGTGTCGTGCGAGCGCGCCGAAGAGGTAGTTGCGTTTGCTTTCGGCGTCATCCGCAACGGGTTGCTTGTCGTCGAGGCGGTTGAAACCGACGCCAGATTCAGGCAGCAGGGGCTCGGTCGCAGGACGGTCGGCGGGCTGATCGATTGGGCTCGGCGGGCAGGTGCCGGGGCTGGCTGCCTGCAGGTAGTAGCCGACAACACGCCCGCACGTGCGCTTTACGCTTCGCTCGGCTTCAGCCGGGAACTCTATCGCTACCATTACCGCAGGAAGACCATCGCAGCATGAATCACGATAGCTACGACAACGCCTACATCGCCGGCATTTTGAACTCGGTGAAGACGATCGCCATGATCGGCGCGTCGCCCAACGACGTGCGGCCGAGCTACTTCGTGTTGAAATATCTATTGGCCAAGGGCTTTTTGGTGTTCCCGATCAACCCCGGCCACGCCGGCAAGGAGATCCTGGGCCGCACTGTCTGTGCCAGCCTGGCCGACCTGCCACAGCCGGTCGACATGATCGACATCTTTCGCGCTTCCTCGGCGGTGCCGGGAATCGTCGACCAGGTGCTGAAGCTCGACCCGTTGCCCAAGGTCGTCTGGATGCAGCTTGGCGTGCGCCATGACGAGGCCGCCGCCCGCGCCGAGGCGGCCGGCATCAAGGTGGTGATGAACCGCTGCCCGAAGATCGAATATGGCAAGCTGTCGGGCGAGATCGGCTGGACCGGTGTCAACTCCGGCGTTCTGTCGTCGAAGAAACCCTTGATGCGCCAGGGGTTTCAGAGCTTCGGCGTGCGCCAGAAGTAGGCGCCTGGCGGCGCGCGCAAAATTATTCCGGGAAGAAACGGATTTTCTCGGGCGTTCGTCGCAGATCGCGCCCTGAAAGGTATTTTCTTCTTTGCATTCCAACCCGGGCTTCGCCAAGAATGCGCGGCGTTTTTTCGAAGATCAGGAGAGGAAGATTTAGATGACCCGTACGCCCGGTTTCAACACCTTGGCCGTTCATGCCGGCGCCAAGCCCGATCCGGCGACCGGCGCCAGGGCCACGCCGATCTATCAGACCACCTCCTTTGTCTTCGACGATGCCGACCATGCCGCTTCGCTGTTTGGGCTGAAGGCCTTCGGCAATATCTACACCCGCATCATGAACCCGACGCAGGCGGTGCTCGAGGAGCGCGTCGCCGCGCTGGAAGGCGGCACCGCCGCACTTGCCGTCGCCTCCGGCCATGCTGCGCAGGTAATCGTCTTCCACAACCTGATGCAGCCGGGCGACAATTTCATCGCCGCCAACAAGCTCTATGGCGGTTCGATCAACCAGTTCGGCCACGCCTTCAAGAACTTCGGCTGGGAAGTTCGGTGGGCCGAGGCGAATGATCCGGCGACCTTCGACAGCCAGATCGACGAAAAGACCAAGGCGATCTTCATCGAAAGCCTCGCCAACCCGGGCGGCGTTTTCGTCGACATTGAGAAGATCGGCGACATTGCCCGCAAGCATGGCCTGCCGTTGATCGTCGACAACACGCTGGCGTCGCCCTATCTGGTGCGTCCGATCGAACACGGCGCCGACATCGTCGTCCATTCGCTGACAAAGTTCATCGGCGGTCACGGCAACTCGATCGGCGGCGTCATCGTCGACGGCGGCACGTTCGACTGGTCGAAATCCGGCAAATATCCGATGCTGTCGGAGCCGCGGCCCGAATATGGCGGGCTGGTCCTGCACGAGACCTTCGGCAACTTCGCTTTCGCCATCGCCGCGCGCGTGCTTGGCCTGCGCGACCTCGGCCCGGCAATCTCGCCCTTCAATGCTTTCCTGATCCTGACCGGCCTGGAGACGCTGCCGCTTAGGATGCAGCGCCATTGCGACAACGCCGCGAGCGTCGCCGGCTGGCTCTCCAATCATCCCAAGGTCGCCTGGGTGAATTATCCTGGACTGCCCAGCGACAAGAACAACGCGTTGCAGAAGAAATATTCGCCGCAGGGCGCGGGCGCGGTCTTCACATTCGGCCTCAAGGGCGGCTACGAGGCCGGCGTCAAATTCGTCGAGGCGCTGGAGCTGTTCTCGCATCTCGCCAATGTCGGCGACACCAAGTCGCTGGTCATCCATCCGGCCTCGACCACGCACCGCCAGCTCTCCGACGAGCAGAAGGTCAAGGCCGGCGCCGGGCCGGATACGGTGCGGCTGTCGATCGGCATCGAAGACGTCAACGACATCGTCGCCGATCTTGAGCAGGCGCTGAGCAAGGTCTGAGATGTCCGCCTTTCTTGCGGTCAATGTCGAAGCCGTCGAGCCGGAGGCCGGTGCGCCGGCCCCGGACCGGGTGATCTCGGGCGATCCGAAATTCCGCACCTGGAATGTCGAGGAGCGCGACGGCGGTCTCTATGCCGGGATCTGGGAAGCGACGCCGGGCAAATGGCGCATCTCTTACGACGAATGGGAGTTCTGCCACATCCTGTCCGGCGTCTCAGTGATCGCCGAGGACGGCGGGGAGGCGCGCACCGTGCGGGTCGGCGACAGCTTCGTGCTGAGGCCGGGCTTCAAGGGCACCTGGGAAGTGCTCGAGACGACGCGCAAGGAATATGTGATCAAGCTTTGACGGTTTCGGCCGGCTCACAACAGTCGGTCGACATCGTCGTCGGAAAAACCATATTCGCTCATCATCTTCCGGTGCCACGGACTTCCGTGCAGATCGCTCAAGCACCGATCTATCCGCTCGCGCAACGCGGCATTGCCCTTGGCCAATGCGAACGCGCCGGCGGCCGGCCGCTTCTCCGATGCGAGAACCTCGACGACATCGAGCCGCTCGTCGGGGCGCTGGGCAATGTAGCCGCGATGCGCCATGGCGACGCTGGCATAGGCCTGCGCCATACCCTTCGCCACGGCCTCCGCCGCCTGAGCCTGCGTCGCAAATATCCTGATCCGATTGGGCGGAACGCCGTTCTGCAACGCGGTTCGATGCTGAACCTGGTCCGATATCACGGCAAGTACCGCTGAAGGGTGCCGGGCAAGCGAGCGGTAGCCCTCCAGCCCCAACGGATTATTCTTCGCCACCATCAGTCCGTCAGGCAGCGACCAGATCGGGCGCGTAAACTCCACGACCCTTTTGCGCTCGTCCGAGATGAACAGGCCCGTCGTCATGTCCCATCGGTTGTCCACCAGCCCGGGAAGCAGTTCAGCGAACTTGGCTTCGACGGGAGAAAACTCGCCCAGCCCGAGCATCTGGCATATCCGTTTGGCGAGCTCCACGTCGCAGCCGACGACCAAGCCCGATGCGTCGGTGAAGCAGAAGGGTGGTTCCTGCAGGTAGGCGAATTTCATGTCTAGGTTCCCGAACGACGATTTTAGCTGCTCGAGGCAGGGTTCGGTTCACCTATCAAAAGGTAACGGCAACCCGTTCCAGCCCGTGGAAATGATAAGTGTCGCGGAAGCGCGGCGCTTCGGCCAAACGCAACTTCGGCAACCGGTCGAACAGCGTCTTCAGCGACACCTGCAACTCAAGCCTGGCCAGCGGCGCGCCGATGCAGAAATGGATGCCGGCCCCGAAGGAGACGTTCTTCTGGTCCGCGCGGGCCGGATGGAAGGTGTTGGACTCGGCAAAGGCCAGGGGATCGTGATTGGCCATGCCGAGCAGAAGCGCGACCATCTCGCCGGGCTTGACCACGATGCTTGGTGACACTTCGATCTCCTCGTAGGCATAGCGCAGGAACATGTGCAGCGGCGCGTCGTAGCGCAGGCATTCCTCGACCGTCGCGACGTTTTTCTCCGGCGTTTCAAAGAACCGTCGCGGGTCGCCGCCCTGGGCCAGGATCGAGCGCACCGCATTGCCGGTCTGGTGCACGGTCGCCTCGTGGCCGGCATTGAGAAGCAGGATCGCCGAGGAAACCAGCTCGTCCTCCGACAGCCTCTGGCCGTTGTCCCGGGCCTCGATAAGCAGCGACAGCAGATCGTCGCCCGGCTTCTTGCGCCGCTCGGCGATATAGCCCCGCAGGAACGCGGCAAAATCGCGTGCGGCGCGGTTGGCTGTGTCCTCGACCTCGCTTGTGCGGCCATGCATGTACATGGCGACCATCTGATGCGACCAGTCGAGCAGTTGCGGCCCCATCTCGACCGGCACGCCGAGCATCTCGGCGATGATGGTGATCGGCAAGGGCGAGGCGTAGGCCGGCAAAAGGTCGACGCCGTTTGGCTGGAAGCGGTCTACCAACTCGTTGGCCAAGGCCTCGATCCGTGGCCTGAGCCGCTCGACCTGGCGCGAGACGAAGGCGCGGTTTACCAGCGTTCTGAGCCGCGTGTGCACCGGCGGCTCGAGTTCCAACATAGAATTGGCCTCGATCGCGTCGAACGCCGCGAGATGCGAACGGTCGTCGCCAATGCCGCGGCTGTCGGGAATTCCGGCCGGGTTCTGGCGGCCGAAACGGCGGTCGCGCAAAAGACGGTTGACGTCGTCGAAGCCGCCAAAACACCAGAAGCCGTAGTCTTCCCAGAAGAAAGCGTTGGCAGTGCCATGCAGGAAGGCATAGGCCTCATAAGGATTTTGCACGAAGGCTGGCTCGTGCGGGTCGAGACGCAGGCGGCGACGGGTCGGGTCGAAGGCGAGATAGGCTGGCATCATGGTCGATCTTTAGCGCGCCTTGTCAGCGCGATGCCAGATAATGTCTTGGCGCCCGAGGCGGAGAAGCGTTGAGCCAGCCGTCAGTGTCCCGTCTTCAGGATACCCGCCACCTTGCCGGCTATCGCCGCGTCCAGCGCCGGCCAGTTCGCCAGCAACTCGCGCGGAAAGCGGTAGGTGAGGCTGAGATCGTCGCCGACCTGGATGTCGCGCTCGCAAGGCGCCAGCGATTCCTCCGCGCTCGGCCCGCTGAGGCAGCGGGCGACGAACGGATCCTTGCCGGAGCGCTCGGCGACGGCCAGCACCTCGTTGAGATAGCCTGATTTTTCGCTGAAAGCGTAAACCATCGTGCCGCCCGGGCCGGGGGTGCCGGGCTTTTCGATCAGGGCGCTGTAGATCGGCGCGAAACGGCCGCTCATGTCGCGCGACATCATGCGCGGCTCGAATGACAGGAAGATGATCTTCCTGGTCGTCGTGTGGTTGAAGTCGTCGCGCGCGGCCGCGCTGTAGCCGTCCATCTCGGGATAGCGCAGATAGAGATCGAGCCGCGAGGCGATGCCGTCGCGCCTGGCCTGGTCGAAGCGGATGAAGTTTGCCGGCACGCTGATCAGATTGTTGCCCATGACGATCTGGCGCACCGTGATGTCATCCGAATAGCCGGCCATGGCGATCGACCGTCCGATCCATTTGCCGCCGACGCTGATCGCCACTGAAAGCAGCGCCAGTGCCGCGAAAATATAGAAAACCCGCTTCATCAGGGTCGAATCGACGACCTCGAAGTCCGGGCTCTCGGCGACATTTGCCTGTCTCATTCGAAGCTCCCGATCCGCCCACCTGTCCTTCGGCGGCACAGCCTGCGCGGCATGGCCCTTGCAGCGCGTTGGCACGACTGTGCGTTTTGATGGTAAACGGTTGGTAAACATGGGTGCCGTTGTGCTTGTTCTTTACGCGTTTGCGGTTGGTATCACGGCCTGCGGGCTGTCCGGATCGGCCATGGAGCTTTTCTCCGGACGACCCCTGGCATTCGCCGAACCCTATGTTTCGCCCGTCCATATCCTGCGCTCGCTCGCGGCAACGGCCTGCGCCGGACCGTTCATGCTCACCAATGAAGCCCTGACGGCCCGCCGCGAAGGCCGCATCGGCACGATGGCGCTGTTGTCCTGCGGCTGCACGGCCATCGCCTGGGCGCTGGCGCTTGGCGTCGTGCTCATCGCCATTGCATCCTGGGCGACCGCCAATTTAGGGTCTTTCGAATTCGCTGGTTGAGACGAATCGGAGACGAAGATGCCGGTCTATGCGATCGATGGGAAGGCGCCCGAGTTCGAGGACGCCGATACGAACTGGATCGCGCCCGATGCCACGCTGATCGGCAATGTCCGGATCGGCCGCAATGTCGGCTTCTGGTTCGGCGTCGCCATCCGCGGCGATGGCGAGCTCATTACGATCGGAGCCGACACCAATGTGCAGGAACATACGATCATGCACACCGATCCGGGCTTTCCACTGACCATCGGCGAAGGCTGCACGATCGGTCATAGAGCTCTGCTGCATGGCTGCACGGTCGGCGACAACAGCTTGATCGGCATGGGCGCCATCGTGCTGAACGGCGCCAGGATCGGCAACAACTCGCTCGTCGGCGCCGGCGCGCTGGTGACGGAAAACAAGGTTTTTCCCGACAATTCGCTGATCGTCGGCTCGCCCGCCAAGGTGATCAGGACGCTGGACGAAGCGGCGATCGAGCGGCTGCGCGCCTCGGCCGCGCATTATGTGGCTAATGCCAAACGCTTCAAGGCCGGGCTGAAGGCGGTGTGACGGCGGCGGTGGCTTCGCCGGTCGTCATACGCGGCGGCGCCTCGCTCGGAAAGGCCGGTCCGGCCTGTGGCCCTCGGCTGAACCCCGATCGTTTGCCCTCAAGAGGCCCCGGCCCGAAACAGCGGAGCCGGCCCCGGGGACAGGGGCCGGCTCCTAAAACCCGGTCGTTGGGGACGGGGAGGGTGGGGACTCGACCGGGCTTTCTTCCTGGGCACGCCGCCGTGTCACCGCGACGTGCCCGATCGCTCTGGCGCCTTAGCGGACGCTGGCGACCGCGTCCTCGCGGCCGTCGTTGATCGTCACCCAAACGCCTGAATTCTCAGTCGATTGACGCTTGAGGTAGGTGTAGACCGTATCGTTCCAGGCGAGCACTTTCGGCTCGAGATTGTCGAGGATGAACTCGCCGAGGCTGGTGCGCACGGTGAGCACGGCATGGCCGTCGCCATTCGGCTGGCGCACCACCGTCATCAACAGATTGCCGGCCGGGACACCCGCTGCCATCAGCTCGCGGCGCTTCTCCAGCGCGTAGTCCTCGCAATCGCCAACGCCATTGTCGGGATAGGCCCAGTATTCCTCGACACCATAGATTTCCATGTCGGTGCGCGGCTTGACGCGGGCGTTCACCGAATTGTTGATGTTGATGATCGTCGTCCACAGCTTGCGCGTCAGCTCGACCGGCGCCCCCTTCGGCGTCCGCTCGTTGCATTCGACCGGAATGCGCTGACAGAAATCATAGTGACCGACCGGCTGGGTGGTGCGGCCACCCGTATGCATGAAAACAGGTCCCGCGCTTGCCGTGCCCCAGGCGGAAAGCTGCATCGCCATTGCCAAGAGCAACAGCTTGCCCCTCGTCATTTTCATTCTTGTAGTCTCCCCGTTTGAGGAGACTGTGCCACGTTGGGATTTATTTGACGCAAAAACCCGAAGTAGACATTGAGTAAAACCCCAGTAGAATAAGCATAAAATTTGAACTATCGTAGGCCTGGATTGTTCAGATTTGTGAAGATTTGGTAGGTGCCGGGTGGCCTATTTCGGGTGAAAACCGGGCAACAAAAAACCGGCCGCCGAGGGCCGGTTCGTTTTCGCTTTGCGGTGGCTTGCGTCAGGACCGCGGCGCGTTGAATTCCTGGTCGAGCGTTTCCGGCCGCTGAATGACAGCGAATTCGATAGCGACGCCGTCCTCGAAGTGGCGCACCACCTGGCCGCGCATGGTTCCAAGCATGACCTGTATGCCGATCGCCGGCTTGACGTCGATCTCGATCGCGGCGCCCGAGAGCGACAGGTCGATGATGCGGCACTGATACTGGCGCCCGTCGGTGAGCTGCAGGACGCTCATCGGATTGCGCGGCGCCACGCGCTCGTGGCGACGATCCTCGGGCAGGTCCAGCTCATGCTTGTTGGCAAGCCAGGTGAGCTGCGCGGCGAGCTTGTCCTTCTTGCGATCGGAGGCGATGACAGTCATGGCGAAGCCATCCGGCGACGTGCGCGTCACGATGCCCTCGACGCGGCCGATATGGTCGATATAGGCGATGACCTTCTCGCCCGGCATGCCGATGCGGTCGGTGCGCAGCGCGACATTGCCGGGTGACATATCGATCACCTGGCATGGATGCTCGGTGCGGTCCTCCAGCATGAAGCGCCCGTAAATCTTGACCCGGACACGCTGAAAATTGCGCCGCTCAGCTCGTGACGGTGCAAATTCTACCGCCGCTGACCTCATGACTGCCTACACCCCATTGGCATTCCGCGCGACGATGCGTGGAATTTCGCCCGAAAACTACAGCGAAGCAGGTTAACAAACGGGAAAAATCGGCCGCGGAAGCCCGGGCCAGGAGACTCGCGCGACGCGGAAAAATTAACCGCGCGTGAGGGGAAAATCCCGCGCGGCCGGGCTCATTCGTGACGTCCGCCGTCGAGGACGACGAGGTGGCGGATGCGGCGCACGCGCCCGAGCGCCGAAATGGTTTCCGGGGGATCGAATTCGGACGGGACGAGTGAGGGAACCTCGATCGCCGGCCGGTTCCTCAGGAACATCGGTTCCTTGTCGGGATCTATCACCCGGATGGTTTCGATGAGCGCGTCGGCGAGCGGGTCGGCGCCAAGCCAGAACGGCTTTTCGGCGGTGCTGATAATGCCGAGGCAGCGCGGGTTTTCATGACCCCCGTCCAACGGCAGCGCCAGGAGCTCGAATTTGTTGCTGCGGCCGTTGCGGCTGAATCCCTCGTAAGTCATGAACAGAACCGATTTCTGGTCGAAAACGCCCTGCATGAGCCGCGATATCAGCCGCTGGTCCTTCTCGCGCCACAACGAAGGAAAAGAGAAACCCTTGAGTTCGCGCCCGTAATAGGCGCAGAGCCTCGTGCCGGCCAGCCGGAACACCGCTTCGCCGCGCGTGTCGCGCTCGAGGATGAAGGTGTCGGCCAGAAGCGACTTGATGTCGGCCGGCTCCACTTCCGATCGCTTCGGGGCGAGGCGGCCATCACGCAACTGGTTCCAATATTGGAACAGCGCGATCGATCCTTTTTCTTTCATTTCCATTCCGCTCCGCACAATCTGTCTTTTGATGTCCCATCGGCGAACAGACAGGGCGCCCTCCGATGACCTTCATGCGGTGCGGAGCAGGATGCGTGCCAGTATCGTTAACGTTTGTTCACGCCTCGGGGTCGTTAAGGTTAACAATTGGTTTACATTGCGCGCTGCCGAGTACCCGTGGCACACAAAAGGCACTCCAAAACGGTCGTTTCAGCAGCGATCGACAGCACTTCAGTCACGAGTTTACGGGAAGCAGGGGACTCGGCCGGCCGTTCAGGGGGACACCTGGACGGCCTTTTTTTGATTCGACCCTGTTCTGATTCGCCCCTTCGGCCGGGACGCTGTGGCGATTAGCCGTTTGTGATTCGAACGGGCGTGATCTACATGCTCGCCGAAACTCAACTCCCAAACCCGCGAAGGCGCATGAGCGAACCGGCAAGCCCCGCTGAAACCGAACCGCCGCCGGACGAGGCTCCCGAGCCGGGGCGCCGCGAACCGGTGTTCAACCTGCCGCCAGTGGTGTTGGCCGTGATCGCCATTTGCGCGGCCGTCTTTCTGTTGCAGCAATATGTTCTGGACGATGCGCAGAACATAGTACTGCTCTACGACGGAGCCTTCATTCCGGTGCTCTACACCGGCAAATATGGCTTCGACTGGTTCTTGTTCACGCGTCCATTCACCTATGCGTTCATGCATGGTGGCATTGCCCACATCGCCATCAACATGATCTGGCTTGCGGCCTTCGGCTCGCCGCTCGCCAATCGTCTCGGCGCGCTCCGTTTCGCCATATTCTACGCGGTGACCGGGCTGGCTTCGGTTGTTCTGTTCTGGGCGCTGCATCCCTACGGCGAGGTGCCGCTCGTCGGCGCATCGGGGGCGATTTCCGGCATGATGGGCGCGGCCGCGCGCTATGGCTTCCGCATCGACCGGTCATCCGGCAGGGCGGCCTTCGCCGGCGAGCCCCTGCCTATCGCGGCCGTGTTGCGCTCGCGCGGCGTCATGACCTTTCTTGGCGTCTGGATGGTGATCAATCTGGCCACCGGCCTGCTCGGCTTCGCGCCGGGCGTCGATGGCCAGATCGCCTGGGAAGCCCATATTGGCGGCTTCATCGCCGGCTTCTTCGGATTGCGTTTCTTCGACCACCCGCTGGCTGCAGCCTAGTCCTTAGGCGCACTTGAAAAGCAACCAATCACGGCGCACGATGTTTGCTAAGCACCCGGTGTCTTCCTAGGGGCGCAGGGGCTGAAAAAGCCGGTCGGGGCGGGGAGCCGGCGTCAAAGGCAGTGGAGGACGCCATGACGGTTAAGGCAATTCTCGAAAGCAAGGGCCATGACGTGTTCACGCTCGGTCCCAATGAGAAACTCAGCGAGGCCATTCGCATGCTGGCCGAGCACAGGATCGGCGCGCTCGTCATCACCAATGGCGACCGGAAGATCGTCGGCATCCTCTCGGAGCGCGATATCGTCAAGGTCCTGGCCAGGGAAGGCGCCGCCGCGCTCGATATCGCCGTGCGTTCGGCGATGACGCCGAAGGTGAAGATCTGCAACGAAAACCACACGGTCAACGAGGTCATGGAGATCATGACGAGGGGCCGCTTCCGCCATCTGCCGGTGGAGAAAAACGGCCTGCTCGACGGCATCGTCTCCATCGGCGACGTGGTCAAGCGCCGCATCGAGGATGTCGAGCGCGAGGCCGAGGAGATCAAGGCCTACATCGCCACCGCTTGATCTTGAGTGAAAACCGCCGGCTGTTGCCAGCCGGCGGCTTGGGCGCGTTCTATCGGTTGTCGAGTTCGGCGCGGACGAGCTGCAGCCCGCGCCGGGTGATGCGGTAGGGGCCACCATCCGTCGAGGACACCGCTTTCTTGCGCCTCAGTTTTCGGAAGAGTTCCAGGTCGAAGCCCGGATAGCGCCAGCCGTCGCGGGTCAGGCACTGGACCGAGGCGATCTTCCTGCTCTCGTTCTTTTCGATTTCGATACGCCCGCCCTGCGCGAGCAGGTGCAGGATGCGCTGTTCGTTGCGCGAAATGTCCATTGGATAAAGTCCCGGGAAAAACAACAAAAGCCGCCGCCGCGAGACATTGCGGCACGGGGTTTTCAGGTTTTTCTGCCCTGCCTCGCTTACGAGGTCAGGGCTTCACCGGGACTGAGCGTAAGTGGACATCCACTCTCCATTGGAAGAAGTGTCCTATAGGCGAACGTAACCGAAAAGGCCACCGTGTGGGCTTAACGCTTGTCTCGCAGAGCGGTTTGCACTAGCGAAGTTGCGCACCGAAATATGCGTTTTGCATATCGCTAATTCTAAGATACGCAGGCTTCCATGAGCATCATCGACACCCGCACCCCCGACGCGAAACGTCTGATCCCCGGCGCCACCGGCGACTGGGAAATCATCATCGGGCTCGAAGTGCATGCGCAAGTGATCTCGCAGGCCAAGCTATTCTCCGGCGCCTCGACCTCGTTCGGCGCCGCGCCCAACGCCAATGTCAGCCTGGTCGACGCGGCGATGCCCGGCATGCTGCCGGTCATCAACGAGGAATGCGTCAAGCAGGCGATCCGCACGGGGCTCGGCCTCAAAGCCGCGATCAACCACAAGTCGGTCTTCGACCGGAAGAACTATTTCTATCCGGACCTGCCGCAGGGCTATCAGATCTCGCAGTTCAAACAGCCGATCGTCGGCGAGGGCAAGGTGATCGTCTCCGTCGGGCCCGACCGCCAGGGCGAATTCGAGGATATCGAGGTCGGCATCGAGCGCCTGCACCTGGAACAGGATGCAGGCAAGTCGATGCACGACCAGCACCCCACCATGTCCTATGTCGACCTCAACCGCTCCGGCGTCGCGCTGATGGAGATCGTCTCCAAGCCGGACATCCGCTCGGCCGACGAGGCCAAGGCCTATGTCACCAAGCTGCGCTCGATCATGCGCTATCTTGGCACCTGCGACGGCAACATGGACGAAGGCTCGCTGCGCGCGGACGTCAACGTCTCGGTGCGCCGTCCGGGCGGCGCGTTCGGCACGCGCTGCGAGATCAAGAATATGAACTCGATCCGCTTCATCGGCCAAGCCATCGAATACGAGGCGCGCCGGCAGATTGCCATCCTGGAGGACGGCGGCAAGATCGAGCAGGAGACCCGCCTGTTCGATCCGAACAAGGGCGAGACGCGTTCGATGCGCTCCAAGGAAGAAGCGCATGATTATCGCTATTTCCCGGATCCCGACCTTTTGCCGCTGGAATTCGACCAAGCCTATGTCGATGCGCTCGCCAAGGACCTGCCGGAACTGCCTGACGACAAGAAGGCGCGGCTGGTGGATGTGCTTGGCCTTTCGGCCTATGACGCCTCGGTGCTGGTTTCCGAAAAACCGATTGCCGACTATTTCGAGAAGGTTGCCGCCGGGCGCGACGGCAAGCTCGCCGCCAACTGGGTGATCAACGATCTCCTTGGGCAGCTGAACAAGGCCGGAAAAGACATTGAAAATGCTCCGGTTTCGCCTGAGCAGCTGGGCGCCGTGCTCGACCTGATCAAGGAAGGCACCATTTCCGGCAAGATCGCCAAGGACCTGTTCGAGATCGTCTGGAACGAGGGTGGCGATCCGCGCCAGCTCGTCGAGAGCCGCGGCATGAAGCAGGTCACCGACACCGGCGCCATCGAGAAGGCCGTCGACGAGGTGATCGCCGCCAACCCGGACAAGGCCGAGCAGGCGCGGGCCAAGCCGACCATGGCCGGCTGGTTCGTTGGCCAGGTGATGAAGGCGACGGGCGGCAAGGCCAACCCGCAGGCGGTCAACGACCTCGTCAAGGCCAAGCTGGGCATCGAATAGGGCGATGTTCGTCCGAACCGCCAGCGAGCGCGATCTTGTTGCGGTCCGCGCCCTGCTGGTCGAGACCTGGCATGCGACCTATGACTCCGCCTACGGCGCCGAGCGGGTTACGGCGATCACCGACGACTGGCATTCGATCGCCTCGCTCAAGGCGCGGCTGACGCGGCCGAATTCCGAGTTCCTGGTGGCTGACGACGGCAAGCGGCTCGGCGGCATGGCATTCGCCGCCGCAACCACCGACCCGAAGATCGTCCTTCTGAACCAGCTCTACGTGCATCCGGCTTGCCAGCGGCAGGGGATCGGCCAGTCGCTGCTCGACGAAGTCGAGGCCAGTTTTCCGGAGATGGATACGCTGCGCCTCGAAGTCGAGGAAGCAAATGCCGTGGCGATCGCCTTCTACAAGGCGAACGGGTTCCGCCAGGCGGGCAGGACCGCCGATTGCGGCGGCAGTTCGGGATTGCCCGCGCTCATCATGGAAAAGCGGCTCGGCTAGACGGCCGGCGCGCATTCAGTCGATGTATCTGCATATGCCATCGGAAGAATAGGCGTCACGGCGGCGACAGCCCGCGGATCGGCAGCCGATCGGATCGCCAGCGGTCAGACGGAGGCAATCTCCACATTGTCGATCAGCCGCGTCGTGCCGAGCCAGGCTGCCGCGAGCAGGCGGCCGTCGTGGTCCCGTCGCCAGGGCGCAAGCGTGACGCTCGCGCGGGCGGCGACATAGTCGACCTTCCGGAAGCCTGATGAGATGACAGCCTTCGTGGCATCTTCGATGGCGTCGGCTTCATCCGTGCCGGTTGAAAGCGCCGCCGCCGTGCGGCGCAGGATTACGTTGAGCTGGCGCGCGATGCCAAGCTCGGCTTCGCCCAGATAGGCATTGCGTGACGACATGGCGAGGCCGTGCGCGTCACGCACCGTCGGCGCGCCGATGATCTCGACAGGCAGGTCGAGATCGCGGCAGAGCTGCCTGACAACGCAAAGCTGCTGGTAGTCCTTCTCGCCAAACACGGCGCAATCAGGCGCCGCCTGCAGCAAGAGCTTGGCCACCACGGTCGCGACACCGTCAAAGAAGCTTGGCCTGAAGTCTGTTTCGAGGCCCGACGAGGGGCCGCCCACCGAGATCTTGGTGGCGAAGCCGGCGGGGTACATTTCGCTTACGCCCGGCGTGAAGGCGAGATGCGCGCCTGCCTCCCGCAACCGGTCGAGATCGCGGGCCAGCTGGCGCGGGTATTTGTCGAGATCCTCCGTCGGCGCGAACTGCGTCGGATTGACGAAGATCGAGACGACGCAGCGATCGGCCCGCTCGAGCGCGATCCTGACCAGCGAGATATGGCCGTCATGCAGCGCGCCCATCGTCGGCACCATCGCGACCCTCCGTCCGGCCCGGCGCCACTCGCGCACCTGGGCGCGAAGGGCGGTGACGCTGTCGACGACGATTGGAGCGTTCATGTCTCGTCCTTGCTGGATGCCGTCGTGAAGACGTGGTCGGAGCCGGGAAAGGCACGGCTGCGCACCTCGGCCGCGTAGCGCGCCGCCGCATCGGCGATCACGCTGCGCAAGTCCGCGTATTCCTTGACGAATTTAGGCACGCGATCGACGGTCATGCCGACCATGTCGTCGATCACCAGGATCTGTCCGTCACAGTCGGCGCTGGCGCCGATACCGATTGTCGGTGTGGAAATGTGACGGGTCAACTTCGCGGCCACGTCCTCCATGGTGCCCTCGATAACGACGGAGAAGGCGCCGGCCTTTTCCACCGCCTCCGCGTCGCGAAAGAGCGCTGCGATGTTCTCCTCCGTCCGGCCCTTGATCCTGTAGCCGCCGTCCTTCTCGACCGATTGCGGCTGCAGGCCGATATGACCCATCACCGGTATGCCTTCGGCGACGATGGCCGCGATCTGGGCGGCCATGTCGACGCCGCCTTCGAGCTTCACGGCCTGGCAGCCGGTTTCCCCGACGATCCGCCTCGCCGATGCTGCGGCCTGTTCCGGCGAGGCCTCATAGCTGCCCGCCGGCATGTCGACCACGACGCAGGCCCTGGTCGAGCCGCGCATCACGGCCTGGCCGTGGGCGATCATCATCTCCAGCGAGGCGCCAAGCGTGGTGGCGTGGCCGTGCAGAACCATGGCGACGCTGTCACCGACCAGGAGCAGGTCGACATGCGGATCGAGCAGGCGGGCGATGGGATAGGTGTAGGCGGTGAGGCAGACGATCGGCACGCCGCCCTTGCGGCGGCGAATATCTTCGGCGTTGATCCGGCTGTCGGCGGACGGTTTCCGGGTCAATCGTCACCTCCCTGAAGGCGCCCCGAACCGGGGCGGGTCGAGCTTTAGAAAGACAGGCAAGGCTTTGCAAGCCGCGCTGCCGCCAGCGGAGCGGCTGCATCGATTTAGCGCACGAAGCATTATGTTCCGGAAGCGGCAAAACCCTTGCCTTCGCGCTTGGGTGACGCCATAAGCAGGGGAATGGCGCAGCCGCTGCCGCCGCGAGGATCTGGATGAAAACTTTCCTGCTGCAGTTTTTCACCTGGTGGAACAGCCAGACGCTCGGCACTCGCTTCCACACCTGGCGCTTCGGCAAGCGGGTCGGCGAGGACGAAGCCGGCAACGTCTATTACGAGGGCGGCGTCGATTCGGAAGGCCGCACCCGCCGCTGGGTCATCTATCGCGACTATTCGGAAGCCTCGAAGATTCCGCCCGGCTGGCATGGCTGGATCCATCACCGCGTCGACACGCCTCCGCCGAGCGAGAGCTACAAGGCGCGCGAGTGGCAGAAGCCGCATCGGGCGAACCTCACGGGAACGCCCGGCGCCTATCGGCCACAAGGTTCGATCCTGACCAATCAGCATCGTCCGCAAGTGACCGGCGACTACGATGCCTGGACACCGGGATCGTAATCCTCCGGATCGCAATCCAAAGCGCCGCTTCGATCCTTTATCGCCACAATTGGCGTTTAGCTGCTTGCTGACTGCGCAGCCATGATTAGCCTTGGGCATTGAAGAATCACCCGGGCACAACCACCGGTGTTTTGCATGAGCTCTCCTAAGCAATTCCAGGAAAAGTGCGCGGCGGTTTTCCATTCGGAATTGCGGCTCAGTATTCCAGCGCAAATCTCTAAGGCGCTGATCGCTGCGGCGTCCGTTCTGCTTGCCTCGACGGCCGCTTTCGCCGCCGCGCAGGCCCCGGCCCCTGCGCCGGCTACCTCCGAGCGTATCACCAATCCGGTGGCCGAGTTCGCCGGCATAGACAAGATCACCGGCCGGATCATCACTTTCGACGTCTATGTCGACGAGACCGTGCAGTTCGGCGCTTTGCAGGTGACGCCTCGCGTCTGCTATTCGCGGCCGGACACGGAGCAGCCGAAGACCGATTCCTTCGTCGAGGTCGACGAGATCACGCTCGACCGCAAGATCCGTCGCATCTTCACCGGCTGGATGTTTGCCGAAAGCCCTGGTCTCAACGCTGTCGAGCACGCCGTCTATGACGTCTGGCTCAAGGGCTGCAAGCAGAAGTCGGACGTGCCGCCGCCGACCGCGGCAAAGGCCGAGACAGGCAAGCCGAAGACCCAGGCCGCCAAGCCCAAGGCCGCGGCGGAGTCGGCGACCGAGCCGGCTGACGCTGCTCCCGAGCCGGCCGGCGACGATCCTTCCAGCACCAACTGATCCCGGAACCTGCCCGCCTTTGAGCCGTTCCAACTCGGCAAGGCGAGGAGAATTCCGCGATGACCGCTACGAAGCCGATCATGGCCAACAAGCAAGAACTTCTCGACATCGAGAAGGGCTTCTGGACCGGCGATTCCGCCTATTATGAAGCCAACGCCGATGTGGAATGCCTGGTGGCGTTCCCGCAGATGGCCAAGGCGATGACCAACTCCGAACTGGCAGCGACAGCCAGCAAACCCAACCGTTGGCGCGACCTCGACATCAAGCTGAAGGGCATGGTCGAGCCGGGCAGCGATATCGTCATGCTGACTTACGAAGCGCGCGCGACGCGTGAGAACGGCGAATCCTATGCCGCGCTGGTCAGCACCGGCTATGTTCACCGCGCCGACGGCTGGAAGATGATGTTCCATGCGCAAACGCCGATGGATACGGCGCGGGACTGACCTCAGGGATAGAAGACGGCCTCGCCCTTCAGCGCCTCGGCCAGCAGCTTCTCATACTGTCCGCGCGGCACGTCGATAGCGCCGAAGCGCTTCAGATGCTCGGTGGTAAACTGCGTGTCGAGCAGCGCGAAGCCGCGCGCCTTCAGCCGCTCGACGAGATAATAGAGGCACGTCTTCGAGGCATCGGTCTCCCTGGCGAACATGCTCTCGCCGAAGAACACGCGCCCCAGCGAGACGCCGTAAAGGCCGCCGACCAGACGGTCCTCGCGCCAGGCTTCGACCGAATGGCAGTGGCCGAGGCGATGGAGCTCGAGATAGGCTTCGCGGATCGGCGCATTGATCCAGGTCGAGCGGCGCTCTTCGCGCTTCTCGGCGCAGCCGTCGATCGTCGCCTCGAAATCGAAATCGTAGCGGATCTCGAACGGGTGCTTGCGGATCGTCTTCTTCAGGCTGCGCGGCGTGTGGAACCCCTCCAGCGGAATGATGCCTCGCGTCTCCGGCCGCACCCAGAACACTTCCGGGTCGTCGGCGCTCTCGGCCATCGGGAATACGCCCGAGGCGTAAGCCCTGAGCAGCAGGTCGGTCGGGATGCGATAGCCTGGCGCGTAGGGGCGGGTCATCGCATCCCCGTGCTATTCACCGTTGGCCAGGTATTTTTCCAGCCAGTGGATATCGTAGTCGCCATTGGCGATGTCGGGATTGCCGACAAGGTCGCGAAACAGCGGCAGTGTCGTCTTGATGCCGTCGACGACGAATTCATCAAGCGCGCGGCGCAGCCGCATCATGCATTCGACGCGGTTGCGGCCATGCACGATCAGCTTGCCGATCAGGCTGTCGTAATAAGGCGGGATCTTGTAGCCGGAATAGACACCCGAATCGACGCGGACGCCGAGGCCGCCCGGCGTATGGAAATGCGTGATCGTGCCGGGCGAAGGCGTGAAGGTGCGCGGGTCCTCGGCGTTGATGCGGCACTCGATGGCGTGGCCGGTGAACTTGATGTCCTCCTGCCTGACCGACAGCCCGCCGCCGGAAGCGACGCGGATCTGCTCATGCACGAGGTCGATGCCGGTGATCGCTTCGGTCACCGGATGCTCGACCTGCAGTCGCGTGTTCATCTCGATGAAATAGAACTCGCCATTCTCATAGAGGAATTCGATCGTGCCGGCGCCGGAATAGCCGAGATCGGCGATCGCCTTGGCGCAGATGTTGCCAATGCGCGAACGTTCCTCGGCATTGAGCGCCGGCGAATTGGCTTCCTCCCAGACCTTCTGGTGGCGCCGCTGCAGCGAGCAGTCGCGTTCGCCGAAATGCACGCCGCGGCCGGCGCCGTCACCGAACACCTGCACCTCGATATGGCGCGGCTTCTCCAGATATTTCTCGATATAGACGGCGTCGTCGCCAAAGGCCGCGCCCGCTTCCGACTTTGCTGTCTGCAATGCGACTTCGAGATCCGCTTCGGTGTGCGCCACCTTCATGCCGCGGCCGCCGCCGCCGGCGGAGGCCTTGATGATCACCGGATAGCCGATCTCGGACGCAACGCGCTTGGCCTCCTTCTCGTCGCTGATCGCGCCGTCGGAGCCGGGCACCACGGGAATGCCGAGACGCTTTGCCGTGCGCTTGGCTTCGATCTTGTCGCCCATGATGCGGATATGGTCGCCGGAGGGGCCGATGAAGGTGATGTTGTGGGCGGCGAGGATATCGGCGAATTTGGCGTTTTCGGACAGAAAGCCGTAGCCCGGATGCACGGCATCGGCGCCGGTGATCTCGCAGGCGGCGACGATCTGGTGGATGTTGAGGTAGCTTTCGCGCGACGGCGGCGGGCCGATGCAGACGCTCTCGTCGGCGAGCCGCACATGCATGGCGTCGGAATCCGCGGTCGAGTGGACCACCACCGTCTGGATGCCGAGCTCCTTGCAGGCGCGCAGCACCCGGAGCGCGATTTCGCCGCGATTGGCGATGAGGATCTTCTGGAACATCTCTTGGCTGTTCCTACTCGAGGACCACCAGCGGCATTCCGTACTCCACCGGCTGGGCGTCCTCGATGAGGATCGCCGTCACTGTGCCGGCGCGCGGCGAAGGAATCTGGTTCATCGTCTTCATCGCCTCGATGATGAGCAGCGTCTGGCCTTCCTTCACCTTCTGGCCGATCTCGACGAACGGCTTGGCATCGGGCGAGGGCGCCAGATAGGCAGTGCCGACCATCGGCGAAGGCACGGCGTTCTTCGACGGATCGGCAGGCGCCGCGGCGGCGGCCGCTGCCGGCTGAGCCACGGCGGCGACGGGAGCGGCGATCGCAGGCAGCGGCGCGGCAACCGCATGGACAGCCTGCGACTGGCGCGACACGCGCACTTTGAGGTCGCCGAGCTCGACCTCGATCTCCGTCAGATTGGTGTCGTTCAGGATGCCCGCCAGATCGCGGATCAGCTGCTGGTCAACACCGTTCTTTTTTATCGACATTTTCGAGCCTTCTGTTTGGGGGCCGGTCACAGGCGTGCCGCCAGTGCCTGCAGCGCGAGCGTGTAGCCGAGCGGCCCGAACCCGCAGATCATGCCGACAGCGACCGGCGCGACCATCGAGACGTGGCGGAAGGGCTCCCGCGCGTGGATGTTGGAAAGATGGACTTCCGCGACGGGCAGCGGCGCAACAGAGCGGATGGCGTCGTGGATGGCGATCGAGGTGTGGCTGTAGGCGCCGGGATTGATGACGATGCCTGCAGCCTTCTCGCCGGCTTCCTGGATCCAGTCGACCAGATCGCCCTCATGATTGGACTGGCGAAAATCGATATCGAGCCCGAGTGCGGCGCCCGCCGCCTTGCAGTCCTCTTCGATGGCCGCAAGCGTCTTGCCGCCATAAATTCCCGGCTCGCGTTTGCCGAGCGCATTGAGATTGGGACCGTTGAGGACGAAAATCGTTTTCAATATGCCGACCTTGTTTCACGCCGAGCCCAAGCCGGCGCACTGGGCCTCTATAATGGGCATAGCCGCCCGCGAAAAGAGCGCAAGTGCGTTCTTGCGCTGTCCACAGCGGCCGGCTTTTATCCTCGCAAGCGCTTACAGGGCGCTTTTTGCCTCTTCGATCTTTTCCGCCAGAACCTGCTGGCCGAGCGCTCCGAAGATCACCTCGTTGCCGACCACATAGGACGGCGTGCCGGTGATCGACAGTTTCGTCGCAAGGTCATAGGTGCGCGAAAGCGTCTCGGCGATGCGCGGGTCCTTCATCTTCTCGCGCAGCGTCGCCTCGTCGGCGCCGAGCGAAAGCGCCACCTTGATAGCGGTCGCTTCGGTGGCGCGGCCCTGGCCGCCGAGCAGCGCGGTATGGAATTCGCCGTATTTCTCCGGGTGCATCAAGTGGAACGCCATGGAGACGACACTGGCCTTCTGCGAATCCGGGCTGAGGATCGGGAACTCCTTGAGCACGAAGCGCAGGTCCGGGTCGGCCTTGGTCAGCGCCTTCATGTCCTCGATGGCGCGTTTGCAGAAGCCGCAATTGTAGTCGTAGAACTCGACGATCGTAACCTTGCCCTTGGGGTTGCCGACGACGCCGTCGAAGGTCGAGTTGAAGATCTCGTCCTTGGAATTCTTGATGACACCCAGTGCGGCAAGCCGCTGCTCTTCCTTCTGCTTGGCTTCGAGCGCGTCCTGCACCTCGAGCAGCACTTCCGGGTTCTTCAGGAGGTAGTCGCGGATGATGCCCTCGACCTCCTTGCGGTCGATCTTGGTATCGGCGGCCGCCTTGGTGTCGGTGGAGGACGTGACCTGGGCGACCTGCACGGTGTCGGCCTTCGCGGCCTGCGGATTTCCCGCCACAAAACCGAAGGCCAGCATGCCGAGCGCCACCGCCAGGCCGCCGGCACTGCCAAGCAGGATTGCCTTGTTCATTATCGTCGTCCTTTTTCCTGTTCCGGTCCGCCTTCGTCGTTGCCGACGTCCGGGAGGTTCATTTGAGTTTGTTAGACGGTGTGTAGTTTATGATATCCTGAGCGCGGACCCAGCGGGGTTCGCCGCGCTTCAATTTCTGTTGAGCGCGCATGGCGAAGATCTTCGCATTCTTGTAGTCGCCCGCATAGTAATGGCCCTCCGCGGTGGCGAGATCGGCGGCCGGAATGTCGCCCTGTTCTCCATAGGCCTGCGCCAGGAAGCGATAAGCATCGGCATTCTCCTTGTCCCGCCCGACGCCGTTATTGAGCTGGACCACGGCCTTTTTCAGCGAATCGGGCGTGCCCACCGCCATCAGCGCCTGGCCGAGCGAGACCAGCAGCAGTCCGGAATGCGCGGGATCGAGGCTCACCGCCTTGGCATAGGCGTCCGCCGCGTCCTTCGGCTTGTTGGCCTTCATCAGGATATCGCCGCGCAGCTCCTGGAAATAGGGGTTCTTCGGCTGTTCCTTGATCAGCGCCGCCGTCTTGGTCAGCGCGGCGCCTGGATTGGCGTAGAGATAGGTCTGCTGCGCGTCGCCATAGCGCGAGGCAAGGCTGGTCGGGTTCTTGCGCATCAGCCGCGCGACGGCCGCCTGGCCCTGCATGTAGGCGGCGATCTTGATGCGCATCATGTCGTGCCGCTGCTGCAGCGCCGGCGGGTCGACGACATTGACGAAGGGGCTCTGCTTGACGAGCACTTCAAGGTTTGCGATGCGCTCCTGCGGCATCGGATGGCTGATCCGGTAGGGATCAACCTGTGTGCCGGCCAGCGACAGCGCGCTCTGGAAGCGGCCGAAGGTCTTCAGCATGCCCATGCCGGACTGGCCGGTGGCGTTGAGATAGGTGATCGCCGAACGGTCGGCGGTGATCTCTTCGGTGCGCTGATAGGCAAGGATCGAACGTTGCGCCATCTCGCCGCCGCCGGCGGCAACGCCCATGCCGGCGCCCGCCAGCCCTTTGCTGTTGGTGGTGGCGCCGGCAACCATGGCGCCGGCGCCGAGCAGCGTGGCGATGATGGCCATTGTCTTGGCACGGTCGAGCTGGTCGCGCAATTTCTGCTGATGTCCGCCGGCAATATGGCCGGCCTCGTGTGCGATGACGCCGATGATCTCGTTCGGCGTTTCAGCCGTCACCAGCGCGCCGGTGTTGACGAACAGGCGCCGCCCGGTGACGAAGGCGTTGAAACTCGGATCATTGACCAGAACAATGTCGATGCCGTCATTGGCAAGCCCCGCGGCCTTGAAGATCGGCCGGGCATAATCGCGCACCAGCGCCTCGATCTCGGCGTCGCGCACCACCGGCACGCCCTGCGCGAAGGCGCTGACCGAGCCCGACACGGCAACGGCGGCGGCAAGCATTATTGTCGCGAAGCCGCGCGCGGTTCGGCTGAGAGAGGTCGATCTGCCAATCGATGGTCGGGGTCGGCTCAACATAGGTCCACTGGTAGACGAGCGGGCGAAAGATGAAAAGTCGGCGCCGGCAACTTCCTGCGCGCTTGTGATCCCCACATCAATCGGGCATTTGTGCGGCGCTGTTCCTTTAACTAGGGCAGTTCAAGGGCAAGTCTGCGCTGCTTGCGTCCGGAATTCACCGAAATAGAGCAGTTGGAAGAGGTCAAATGGTCGTTTCGCTTTCGCGCCGGGGGGAAGTCGAGCCCTTCCACGCCATGGACATCCTGGCCGAAGCCAACCGGCTGAAGGCCACCGGCGTGCCTGTGGTGTCGATGGCCGTCGGCCAGCCGTCGGATCCCGCGCCGGCCGGCGTCCGCGAAGCGGCGACCGCGGCCCTCAGGCACGGCCGCATCGGCTACACCGATGCCTTGGGCCTGGCCGATCTGCGCAAGGCGATCGCCGAGCACTATGGCGAGCATTACGCAATCCACGTCGCGCCGTCGCGCATTGCCGTCACGACCGGCTCGTCGGCCGCCTTCAACCTCGCTTTCCTGGCGATGTTCGATCCGGGCGACCGCGTCGCCATCGCCGCGCCAGGCTATCCGGCCTATCGCAACATCATGGCCGCGCTCGGCATCGAGATCGTCGAGATCGAGCTCGGCGCGGATGCCTACCTGCATGCCGATCACCTGAAGAGCGCGCATCGCGAGAGGCCGCTGAAGGGTGTGCTGTTCGCCAGCCCCGCCAATCCAACGGGTGCGGTGATCCCGGCGGACGAACTTGCGGCCCTGGTGAAGACGGCCGAGGAACTCGGCATCGCCGTCATCTCCGACGAAATCTACCACCGGCTGGCCTATGCGGCGCCCGATGTGACCGCGCTGGCGCATGGCGCCGGCGTGACCGTGATCAATTCCTTCTCGAAATACTATTGCATGACCGGCTGGCGCATCGGCTGGATGGTGCTGCCCGAGCAACTGGTGCGGCCGGTCGAGCGTATCGCCCAGAGCCTCTATATCTCGCCGCCGGAACTGTCGCAGATTGCCGCGATCGAGGCCTTCAATGCCACGGAGGAGCTCGAAAAGGTGAAGGCGCGCTATGCCCTGAATCGCGACCTTCTGATGAAGCGTCTGCCCGAACTCGGCTTTGCGCTGGCAGCACCCATGGACGGCGCCTTCTATGCCTTCTGCGATGTCACCCGCCACACCAACGACAGCATGGCCTTTGCGCGAAAAATGCTGGCCGAGGCGCATGTCGCGGCGACGCCAGGCCGCGATTTCGATCCGCAGCAGGGGCATCGCACCATGCGCTTTTCCTATGCCGGCAGCCATGACGACATGGTCGAGGCGCTGGCGCGCATCGAACGCTGGCTGAAATAGAAGCCATGCCGGAACTCGAGCAAGCATTGGCGGAAGTCGCCGCCGAAATGGCTGAGCGCACCGATCGCGGCAAGGTGGCGACCTATATCCCACAGCTCGGCAAGGTCGATCCGAAGAAATTCGGCATCGCCGCCGTGACCAATGACGGCCGCGTCATCCTTGCCGGCGATGCCGATCAGCCCTTTTCCATCCAGAGCGTCTCGAAGGTCTTCACCCTCACGCTGGCGCTGGGCAAGATCGGCGATGCGCTCTGGCGGCGTGTCGGCCGCGAACCGTCCGGCAATCCGTTCAACTCGATCGTTCAGCTCGAGCATGAGAACGGCATCCCGCGCAATCCGTTCATCAATGCCGGCGCCATCGTCGTCTCCGACGTGCTGCTTGCCGGCCATCAGCCGCGCGAGGCGATCGGCGAGATCCTGCGCTTCATCCAGTTCCTCGCCGATGACGAGACGATCATCATCGACCGCGAAGTGGCGGCCTCCGAGCGGGCCACCGGCTACCGCAACTTCGCCTTAGCCAACTACATGAAATCCTTCGGCAATCTTCATCATGAACCGGAGCTGGCGCTGGGCGTTTATTTCCATCACTGCGCCATCGCCATGAGTTGCCAGCAGCTTGCCATGGCGGGCCGGTTCCTCGCCAATGGCGGCAGGAATCCGGCGACCGGGCATTCGGTGGTGTCGGCCGAGCGGGCCCGCCGTATCGGCGCGCTGATGCTGACCTGCGGCCATTATGACGGTTCCGGCGATTTTGCCTTCCACGTCGGCATCCCCGGCAAAAGCGGCGTCGGCGGCGGCATTTTAGGCATTGTGCCTGGCGTGGCTTCGCTGGCTGTCTGGTCGCCCGGCCTCAACGAGAACGGCAACTCCAAGCTCGGCTCCATCGCCCTGGAGAAGCTCGCGCGTATGATGAACTGGTCGATCTTCGCGCCATAGGCAAGTCGATATTCAGGTGAGGCCGGCCTGCAAATGGCGGTTTCCTGCGCTTCCGGTGCTCACGTACTTTAAGTACGCTCCCTCCGGTTCTCGGAACCCACCATTTTCGACTCGGCCTGACCTGAATCTCGATTTGCCTTGCGCTTCGGCAAACAAAAAAATCCCGCGCCAGGCGGCGCGGGATTTTTGCAAAGAAATCAGTCCAACAATTTGAAAAGCTTAGAAGAAACCCTTGCGCTGCCACCAGCCTGCGCGCTTCGGCTTGTCCTCGGCCTTGGCCTCTTCGGACACGTTCGAAGACACGACGGGAACAACCGGCGCATCGATCGATTGCGGCTTGCGCCGCGTCGGATGCGGGTTGGCGGCAGACTCCGCCTCGGCCTCTGCGGGAGCGGCAGGTGCCGGCTCCGGCTCAGCCGCCATTGGCGCGACCTGAGCTTCCGCCACAGGTTCGGACACCGTCTCTGCCACAGCCTCCTCGGCGGCTTTCTTTGCGCGCGAACGGCGGGGCTTCTTCGGCTTTTCGACCGCCTCGGCATCCTCATTGGCGGCTGCGGGAGCAGCAGGCTGCTCGGGCGCGGCTGCTACCGCTGGCTCGGCTGCGGCGTCCTCATCTTCCGCCGCTTCGTCCTCGACATCGCCGATGACGGCCTCTGAAGCCTCGTCGTCGCGGCGGTTGCGCTTGCCGCCACGCTTGCCGCGCCGGCGCTTCTTGCCGGAAGCATCATCGGTAGCGGTTGCCTCGGCTTCGCCGCCAGCGGTCGCCTCCTGGGCTGCTTCTTCCGTTGCATCCGCGGCATCGTCGCTGGTTTCGCCAGCTTCCGCCGGCGCCGCTGTGACATCCCCATTGTGCTCGCGGTCACGGTCCCTGCCGCCACGCCGCCGCCGGCGCTTGCGACGCTTGCGATCGCGGCCTTCGCCGTCCTCGGACCGCTGCTGGTGCTGGCCTTGCGGCTGCGCATGGCGCGGCTGCTCGGCCTGCACCGCGACCTCTTCTTCTTCCTCGATGACGATCTCGTCCTCGGGCTCGTCCGGCTCGACATAGGCCGGCAGGCTGCGCACCTCGACAAAGCCTTCCGGCTTCTCGGCAATGGCGCCGCGGAAGATCGCGTAATGCTGGGTGCCGAGCGTCTCGTCAGCCTCGATTGTGATCGTCAGGCCGAAGCGGCCTTCGAGTTCCACAAGGTTGGCGCGCTTGTGGTTCAGCACATAAAGCGCCGTCGCGGACGGCGTGCGCACGATGATGTGGCTGCGCGAATCCTTGAGCAGGAATTCCTCGATCGCCCGGACCACCATCAACGCCACGGAGGAATCGGAGCGCACATGGCCGGTGCCACCGCAATGCGGGCAGGGCTTCATGGTCGATTCCAGCACGCTGGCGCGGATGCGCTGGCGCGACATTTCCATCAGGCCGAAATGCGAGATGCGGCCGACCTGGATACGCGCGCGGTCGTTCTTCAGGTGATCCTTCAGCCGCTTCTCGACAGCGCGGTTGTTGCGGTTCTCCTCCATGTCGATGAAGTCGATGACGATGAGACCGGCAAGGTCGCGCAGTCTGAGTTGCCGCGCGACTTCCTCGGCCGCTTCCAGATTGGTGTGGAGCGCTGTCTCCTCGATCGAATGCTCCTTGGTGGAACGGCCGGAGTTGACGTCGATCGAGACCAGCGCCTCGGTCTGGTTGATGATGATGTAGCCGCCGCTCTTCAGCGTCACCTGCGGCTGCAGCATGCGATCGAGCTGCGCTTCGATGCCGTTGCGCACGAAGATCGGCGTGGTGTCGCGATACGGCTGAACCACCTTGGCGTGGCTCGGCATCAGCATGCGCATGAAGTCCTTGGCCTCGCGATAACCGTCCTCGCCGGAGACCAGGATCTCGTCGATATCCTTGTTGTAGAGGTCCCGCACCGACCGCTTGATCAGGCTGCCTTCCTCATAGACGAGGGCAGGGGCCGTGGATTGCAGCGTGAGGCTGCGGACATTCTCCCACAGCCGCATCAGATACTCGTAGTCGCGCTTGATCTCGGCCTTGGTGCGGCTTTCGCCGGCGGTGCGCAGGATGACGCCCATGCCCTGCGGCACGTCGAGGTCGGTCACGACCTCCTTCAGCCGCTTGCGGTCCTGCGCATTGGTGATCTTGCGCGAGATGCCGCCGCCGCGCGCCGTGTTGGGCATCAGCACCGAATAGCGGCCGGCAAGCGAAAGATAGGTGGTGAGCGCGGCGCCCTTGTTGCCGCGTTCTTCCTTGACCACCTGCACCAGAAGGATCTGGCGGCGCTTGATGACTTCCTGGATCTTGTACTGGCGGCGGACCGGCTTGCGGCGGCTGCGGATTTCCTCGAGCGCGTCCTCGGCGCCGACCGATTCGACCTCGTGCTCGTCCGAATGCGAGGCCGATACGTCCTCCAGCATGCCGCGATCGTTGTCGCTGGCGGCTTCGCCGCTCTGCTCGGGCTGATCCGCCTGCGGCACCGCCTCGGAAATCACATCGGCTTCGACGCTCGCTGCAATCGAGGTGGGGCCACCTTCGGACGGCTTGTCGTCCTCATTGTCCGCTGCGTCGCCACCGCCGGTCTCGGCGGCGGGCTCTTCAGCCGTTTCCTGGTCGGTTTCGACTTCGACGGCTTCGGCGACGATCGATGCATCCGATGCGTCTTCTGGCGAGGCATCGGCGGTCACGCCGCCGGCTTCCTCGCTCCCGGCAGCCTCGCCGGCGGGTTCTTCAATGGCTGCGGGCTCAGCCGGACTTTCCTCGTTTTCCGAAGAAGCGTGTCTGTGCTCGCCGCGGTCACGGTTCTTGCCGCCGCGCCTGCGGTTGCGCCGGCCGCCGCGATCGCGCGCCTGCTGCTCTTCGCCGTTCTCGGTTTCCTCGTCGTCTTCGTCCTCGGCCTCCTGCGCTTCGGCGCGCAGCAGAGCCTGACGGTCGGCGACCGGGATCTGATAATAGTCAGGATGGATTTCACTGAAGGCGAGAAAACCGTGACGGTTGCCGCCATACTCGACAAAGGCTGCCTGGAGGGAAGGTTCGACGCGGGTTACGCGGGCGAGGTAGATGTTTCCTTTGAGCTGCTTCTTGTCCTGGGATTCAAAGTCGAATTCTTCGATGCGGTTACCGCGAACGACGACAACGCGTGTTTCCTCCGGGTGGGAGGCGTCTATCAGCATCTTGTTGGGCATTATCTTGTTTCCTGCCGGCAGCCGACGGCCGCAGCTGGCGTGGCAATGCCCGCCGCTGTGCGCCTGTATCTGTGTGCATGCCGGATAATTGAATGTCCGCTAGCCGCCGCTTGAGCGCGATGGCGGTGCCGCCCGCAGCCAATATGGCGCGGTTTGATGCGGACCTTTCCATGATTGCGCTTGAAGCCATCGGCACCCAGCAGAACCTTTTGAACCAAAGCCCGGGCTGAGCCGGACCAGCTTGTTTGCTCACGAAGAGCCGGCGCGGGGCAAACCCGGCCGTTTTCCTCACGCAAGCGATTCCCCCGCCACGGGAGCACGCCTGCGAAATTCGTCGCGACCACCTGAGCCTGGAAGGATAAAGGAGCCGCCTTTGCATCCGACCATTGGCAGGAAACTGCTGAGGCGAGCGGTTCCAGGATTGCAGTGATCCAACGTCGCTTTTATGATTTGGCGGGTTGGAAGGCAACCCCGATTTCGGATGCCGGCAAAAAGCGCTTCCGTAGGGGAAGGTATCTTCGCTGCGCCCCTGGAAAGGCTTGGTTAACCTTCTCTGAATACCAATCGTTAATCGAATTGGCGGCCTGACGGGCACTCTGCGAGAAGACCGGGCGCAATGCGTCAAACCGGGAGCGACGGACAAGAGATGGGATCGGCGGGCAGCGCGGACAAGAGGGGCGGGGCCGCGGCGCATGTCGCGCGCATGGCCTGGGCCGCCTTGATGCTGGCGCTGCTGCTTTGTTTCGCGGCCGCCGCGCGCGCCGACGGCCTGCTTGGCGCGACCGCCTACAAGATGGCCGGCGACGCCACCAAGATGCGCATCGTCGTTAATTTCGACCGCGAGCCGGACGTCAAATGGTTCTTGTTGCGCGGCCCCAATCGGCTGGTCATCGACCTGCCGCGAACGCGATTCGCCCTTGAGGCCAAGGATGTGAAGCCGCGTGGCCTTGTGCGGGCCGTCCGCTACGGCGATCAGGGACATGGTTCGCGCCTGATCCTCACCGGCAAGGGTCCTTTCGCCGTCGACAGGCTTGACGTGCTCAAGAATGACGACGGCACCGGCTATCGCATCGCCATCGACATGTCGGCCGCCTCCGAGCGGGAGTTCGACGAGGCGCTGGCCAACCAGTCGCTGACCACCGGTTCGACGGTCTCCACCGAGAAAGGCGAGCGGGTCGGCACCGGGCCGGTCTCGGCGCCCGGTCATCGCTTCACGGTGGTGATCGATCCTGGCCATGGCGGCGTCGATGGCGGCGCCGAAAGCTCAGCCGGCACGGTCGAGAAGGACGTCACGCTCGCTTTTGCCAAGGAACTGCGCGATAAGCTGGCCGCGGTCGGAAAATACGATGTCTTCATGACCCGCGATGACGACGTCTATCTGGCGCTTGACGAGCGCGTGCGCATCGCGCGCCAGCACGAAGCCGATCTCCTGATCTCGATCCACGCCGACACGATTGCCGTCAAAGGTCTTCGCGGCGCCACGGTCTACACGCTTTCGGACAAAGCCTCCGACCCGGAAGCCCAGGCGCTCGCCGATCGCGAGAACCTGTCCGATCAGTTCGCGGGGATGAAGATCGAGGACGACAACAAGGAAGTTACCGACATCCTGATCGACCTGATCCGCCGGGAAACGCATGGCTTCTCGATGACCTTCGCCCATACGCTGGTCGGCCAATTGTCGACCAGCGTCGGCCTCATCAACAATCCGCAACGCTCGGCCGGCTTCAAGGTGCTCAAGGCTCCGGACGTGCCGTCCGTTCTGGTCGAGCTTGGCTACCTCTCCAACAGCAAGGACGAGGCGCAATTGCTCAGTGCCGATTGGCGCGGCAAGGCGGCGCAAAGCATAACCAACGCGGTCGCCCTGTTTGCCGCTGCCAAGGCCGGAACGGCGACGGGCGGTTGATCCGCCCACGCACCCACAACCGCCCGAGGTCTACAACCACAAGCGGCGTTGCATGGCGACAACACCCGGCGTTATTATTCGGCGACCGAGTCCTCAAATCTCGCGCTGCCGTATTTTGTCCACATGGTCGCGACATGGGTCTTTTGATTGCGGATTGGGACCGCCCCGGGAAGCTTGCGCGACTGCCGGCTTCGTTTAGGAAATTCCCGAACCTCGGACTGGAGCGGGCATGATTCGTCTCATCGGCTATTTCTTTGGCATCGGCACGACGCTGGCGTTGCTGGTGGCGGCCGGCCTTGCCATCTATATCAGCCATGTGGCGAAGGACCTGCCCGACTACGAGGTTCTGGCCAAATACGAACCGCCGGTGACGACGCGCATTCATGCCTCCGACGGCTCGCTGATGGCGGAATATGCGCGCGAGCGGCGCCTCTATCTGCCGATCCAGGCCATCCCGGACCGCGTCAAGGCCGCTTTTATGTCGGCTGAGGACAAGAACTTCTACAACCACCCCGGCATCGACGTCACCGGCCTCGGCCGCGCCATCATCGTCAACCTGCAGAATCTCGGCTCGGGCCGGCGCCAGGTCGGCGCTTCGACCATCACCCAGCAGGTGGCCAAGAACTTCCTGCTCACCTCGGACCAGACCTACGAGCGCAAGATCAAGGAGATGATCCTGGCCTTCCGCATCGAGCAGGCCTATTCCAAGGACCGCATCCTCGAACTCTACCTCAACGAAATCTTCTTCGGCTTCGGCGCTTATGGCGTCGCCGGTGCCGCGCTCACCTATTTCGACAAGTCGGTCAACGAGCTGACGGTCGCGGAAGCCGCCTATCTCGCCTCGCTGCCCAAGGGCCCGAACAATTATCATCCCTTCAAGCATGCCGACCGGGCGATCGAGCGCCGCAACTGGGTCATCGACCAGATGGTCGAGAATGGCTACGTCACCCGCGAGGAGGGCGCCAAGGCCAAGGCCGAGCCGCTTGGCGTGACGCCGCGCCGCAATGGCTCCTATCTGTTTGCCGGCGAGTATTTCACCGAGGAAGTCCGCCGCCAGATCATCGCCCGCTACGGCGAGAACGCGCTCTATGAGGGCGGCCTGTCGGTGCGCACCACGCTCGATCCGAACATCCAGCTTATCGCCCGCAAGTCGCTGCAGAACGGCCTGCTCAAATACGACATGCTGCGCGGCTACCGCGGTCCGGTCACGCATATTGACATTTCGGGCGACTGGGGCGTGCCGCTCGGCAATGTGAAAGGCCTCGAGGACGTGCCGGAATGGACGCTTGCCGTCGTGCTCGACAGTTCGGCGGACGGGCTGACCATCGGCATCCAGCCGGCGCGGCAGGTCTCCGGCGAGCTCGTCAAGGACCGCGTCCAGGGCACCGTCAGCAAGGACGATATGGGCTTCGCCATGCGCCATTTCGTCAACGGAAAATCCGTCAGGGCGAAGTCGCCGGCGGAGGTGCTGGAGCCCGGCGACGTCGTCTTCGTGCAGAAGAATGACGGTTCCGACAACACCTATATGCTGCGCCAGGTGCCCGAGGTCGAAGGCGGTCTCGTCGCCATGGATCCGCATACCGGGCGAGTGCTAGCCATGGTCGGCGGATTCTCCTACGCGCAGTCCGAGTTCAACCGCGCGACCCAGGCGATGCGTCAGCCCGGCTCCTCGTTCAAGCCGATCGTCTATTCGGCGGCGCTCGACAATGGCTATACGCCGGCCTCGGTGATCATGGATGGCCCGATCACCATCCAGAGCGGCAACACCACCTGGACCCCGAAGAACTATGACGGCACGGTCGCTGGCCCGGCCACCTTGCGCTCCGGCATCGAGAAGTCGCGCAACCTGATGACGGTCCGGCTCGCCAACGACATGGGCATGAAGCTGGTCGTGGAATATGCCGAGCGCTTCGGCGTCTACGATCATCTGGCGCCGTATCTGCCGATGGCGCTGGGCTCCGGTGAGACGACCGTCATGCGCATGGTCTCGGCCTATTCGATCATGGCCAATGGCGGCAAATCCATCAAACCCTCGCTCATCGACCGCATCCAGGACCGCTACGGCAAGACGGTGTTCAAGCAGGATGAGCGCGGCTGCGAAGGCTGCAACGCCGCCGAATGGAAGAACCAGCCCGAGCCGGAGCTGGTCGACAATTCCGAGCAGGTGCTCGACCCGATGACCGCCTACCAGATCACCTCGATGATGGAAGGCGTGGTCCAGCGCGGCACCGGCGCTACCATCGGCGAGCTCGGCCGCCACATCGCCGGCAAGACCGGCACCACCAATGACGAAAAGGACGCCTGGTTCATCGGCTTCACGCCTAACCTCGTCGTCGGTCTCTACATGGGCTACGACACGCCGCGCGGCCTCGGCAAGGGCGCCACGGGCGGCGGTCTGGCCGCGCCGATCTTCAAGGATTTCATGCGCGTGGCGCTGGACGGCAAGCCGAACACCGACTTCCAGGTACCGGACGGCATGAAGCTCATCGCCATCAACCGCAAGACCGGCATGCGCGCCGCCGAAGGCGACCCGAACACCATCGTCGAGGCGTTCAAGCCCGGCACCGGTCCGGCCGACAGCTACTGGGTGATCGGCATGGGCGCGGATGGCTCCAACGGTTCGGGCGGCGCGCTGTCGCCGCAGGCCAACCAGGCCATCCAGGACGGCGGCGGCGGGCTCTACTGATCTCCTGCATCCCGGAATGGGCCGGCGCGAAACCGCCGGCCCATTTCGCTTTACAGGCGGCGGTGCCGTGCCTATGTATCGCGCCTATTCCGAAAAGACCGAAAAGAACAGGACCGAACGAAAAGCCATGCGCGCGGAAACGCTCAACATTGTCGACGAGATCAGGCAGGCGATAACCCTGCTGAGGAGGCATCTTTGACTGGGATCAGGCTGTAAAGCGGCTTGAATACCTGAATTCGCGCGCCGAGGATTCCAGCCTCTGGAATGATCCGATCGAAGCGCAGAAGCTGATGCGGGAGCGCCAGGAGCTCGAGGACGGCATAGCCGCCGTCAAGGGGCTGACCCAGGCTCTGGAAGACAATATCGGCCTGATCGAGCTCGGCGAGGAAGAGGGCGACGACGGCATCATCGCGGAAGCGGAGGCGGCGCTGCGCTCGATGCAGGGCGAGGCGAAGGCTCGGCAAGTCGAGACGCTGCTCTCCGGCGAAGCCGACGCCAACGACACCTATCTCGAAATCCATGCCGGCGCGGGCGGCACCGAAAGCCAGGACTGGGCCTCGATGCTCCTGCGCATGTACACGCGCTGGGCCGAGCGCCGCCGCTTCAAGGTCGAGGTGCTGGAAGTCCATGACGGGGAGGAGGCGGGCATCAAGTCCGCCACCGTGCTGATCAAGGGCCACAACGCCTATGGCTGGCTGAAGACGGAATCCGGCGTCCATCGCCTGGTGCGCATCTCGCCCTACGATAGCAACGCGCGGCGCCACACCTCCTTCGCCAGCGTCTGGGTCTATCCCGTCATCGACGACTCGATCGAGATCAACGTTTCCGAATCCGACGTGCGCATCGACACCTATCGTTCCTCGGGTTCGGGCGGCCAGCATGTCAACACCACCGACTCGGCGGTGCGCATCACCCATCTCGCGACCGGTATAGCGGTTGCCTGTCAGGCCGAGCGCTCGCAGCACAAGAACCGCGCCAAAGCTTGGGAAATGCTCCGCTCGCGCCTCTACGAGGAAGAGCTGAAGAAGCGCGAGGCGGTCGCCAACGCCACGGAAGCCTCGAAGAGCGACATCGGCTGGGGCCACCAGATCCGCTCCTACGTGCTGCAGCCCTATCAGCTCGTGAAGGATCTGCGCACCGGCGTCGAAAGCACCTCGCCGTCGAGCGTGCTCGACGGCGACCTCGACGAGTTCATGGAAGCCTCGCTCTCGCATCGCATCGAGGGTGGCGCAGGCGAAGCGGTGGCGGACCTGGATTAGGAGACTTGGCGCCGCATGGATGAGCCGGTGACGCGCAAACTTACCGGGAAATGCTTCTGCGGCGCCGTTCACTATGAAGTGGCGGACGAATTCGTCTATGCCGCGAACTGCCACTGCTCCAACTGCCGCCGCACGACAGGGTCTGCGTTCAAGCCCTTCGCCGGCATCGAGCGCGGCAAGTTCCGTCTCACCGCCGGCGACGACAGGCTGCTGATCTTCGGCGAGGAGAGCGGCCATGACGCGCATTGCGGCCGCTGCGGCTCGCTCGTCTATTCGTTGGTCCGCGAAGGCGCCTATGTCCATGTCGCCATGGGGACGCTGATGGACGATCCAGGCATTCGCCCGAGCGCACATATCTTCGTCGGTTCAAAGGCGCCGTGGTTCACGATTACAGACGACCTGCCGCAACATCGTGAACACGCCGACGGCTGAAGGCCGGAACTTCCTTTGGAGGAACTTCGTTCTTAGGCACCCTGGGCGCAGGCCGTCGTCTGGTTTTTGCCGGCCGGGTTTGCGCATCCTTTCCGTCGCCGAAGGTTGAAACCGGCGCGTCGCCATGGCGCACCCACTTCTTGCTCTGGCTATGGAATCAGCTCAGCATCCGAGCTGTGGGATAGAAGCATTTATGGCCGGACGCGGCGTAAACTGCGACCGACGATCCGGCCACTGGGAAGACACGTTCCGGGAACGGGCAAGCTGAAACGCTTGATGCTCGAAAGGAACGCTTCGATGTCTGCTGCCATATCAAGATCGGCCCAAGCCGTTCGACCGGCTGGCCGACTTTTGTTCTCCCTCTTCGCTGTTGGAGCCGTCTCGGTGCTGGCGCCGCCTGCCGTCGCGCACGACGCCCAGCCCACGGCGGCCATGCCGCAAGGCTGGAAATACCCCTTTGCCTGCTGCGCCAACTTCGACTGCAAGGAGGTGCCGCAGTCATCGATCAGCGAGCGGCCCGACGGCTATGTCATAAAAGGCACGGGCGAGGTGGTGGCCTATAGCGACAAGCGGATCAAGAATTCGCCCGACGGCGAATATCATTGGTGCGCGCATCAGGCCGGACTCGACGCCGGCAAGACCATCTGCCTGTTCGTGCCGCCGCCCTCTTACTAGACCTGGCGAGAAAAAGGCGAAGCGCGGGAGGCTTCGAGCGAGCCAGCATATCCGCCGACGCTGCTGACTGGCAGTTGTCAGGACCGCTTCTTTATGTTGCCCTGCCGTCATTGGGTTCCGGCGTGGCGGCGGACAACGGAGAGGTGCGTTCATGACCATCAAAGGCAGCTGCCACTGCAAGGCGACAACCTTCGAGGTTGCCGAGGCGCCGCAGACGGTGACGCAATGCACATGTTCGTTCTGCTCGAAACGCGGGTCGCTGTGGGCCTACTATGTCCCGTCGCAGTTCAAGCTCACGAGCCCGCCGGAGAACGTCTCCTTCTATCGCTGGGGCTCGAAGACCGTGAAGCATGGTTTCTGCGCCACTTGCGGTTGCGGCACCTTCACCGAGACGCCTGACTGGTCGACCGGAAAGCCGGATTTCGACAACCCGAAGATCAGCGTCAATTCGCGCCTGTTCGACGATTTCGACCTGGACAAGGTCGAGGTGGTGGTCATCGACGGCAAGAATCTGTGGTAGAGGGAAGCGGGAACGGCTGACCGGTTTTGCGGCTGCATTCCCGTTCCGTTTTTCGCCGCATTTCATGCTACAAGGCTGCGGAAGGGCTGATTTGGCGCGGTCGCAAGGGCCGCGAACTGGAGAGGGACCAATCTCATGAAGAAGACCGTGCTCGTCGTCGTGGCGACGGCTGTGCTGGTGAGCGCCTGCACCACCACCGATCCGTACACCGGCGACCAGAAGATTTCCAACACGGCAGCCGGCGCCGGCCTTGGCGCGCTGGCAGGTGCCAGCCTTGGTTTGCTCGCCGGCGGCAATGACCGCCGCAATGCGTTGATCGGCGCCGGCATCGGCGCGCTGGCCGGAGGCGCGATCGGCGCGACCATGGACCAGAACGAGGCCGAGCTTCGCCGCCAGCTGCAGGGTACCGGCGTCAGCGTCACCCGCAGCGGCGACCAGATCATCCTCAACATGCCGTCCGACATCACTTTCAACGTCGACCAGGACGCGGTGAAGCCGGGCTTCTATCCGGTGCTGAATTCGGTCGCGCTGGTGCTGAAGAAGTTCCGCCAGACGACGGTGGACGTGTTCGGCCACACCGATTCGACCGGCAGCGACGAGCACAATTTCGACTTGTCGCAGCGCCGCGCACTCGCCGTCGCCAATTATCTCGCCGGCCAGGGCGTCGATCAGCGCCGCTTCGCCGTCACCGGGTTCGGCAAGACGCGCCCGATCGCATCCAATGCCACGGCCGCCGGCCGCGAGCAGAATCGGCGCGTCGAAATCCAGCTGTCGCCGCTCACCTGAGTAGGCCGCGCTAACAGCGCAGCGCCATCAAAGCAAAACGGTCCCGCACGGGGCCGTCTTTTGTTGGCGTGTCCAAGATGGGTCAAAGGTCTTAGGACATTAGCTTGTTCTAATTGATACTTTTCAAATCCAGGGAAAGGACTACCATTCCGCTGTTCCAGAGGGGATGGGGCGGTCAAACCGGCCGCGCAATCAGCATCTGCCGCCCCGGTCTTGCACGGCCAGATCAAGGAAATCTGGGAGGAATGCATGACAAGAACAGCTCGCCTTGGGCGCTGCGGCGTCCTCGTTTTGACTGGCCTTATTGGCGCATGGCTCGGAGCCGCCACGGCTCGGGCCGAGGATACCAACAAGCCCGATATCGAAGCCCTGAAGAAATCCCTGGCCAAATATGAAGATTACACCGCCGCCATCCGAGACCTCTATCTGTCGACCGAAGGCTGCGTCTACTATGCCGGCGAGAAGATTGACGGCGCGATGTACTATCCTAAGGGGGCCATGGGCGTCCACTTCGTCAATGTCCCGAGCATCGGCAAGCCGCTCGACCCGATGAAGCCCAACGTCCTGATCTACGAGCCGACCAAGAAAGGCTTGAAACTGGTGGGCGTGGAATGGCTGGTGCCCTTGAGCCCGGACGTGAAGGAAGTTCCAACGCTGTTCGGCCAGAAATTCATGGGGCCGATGGAAGGACACTACCCGCTCATCCCGAGGGAGTTCGTCCACTATGACCTGCATGCCTGGCTGTTCAGGGATAATCCGAACGGCATGTTCACTCCGACGAACCCGAACGTGAAATGCACCAAGGCCGAATTCCCGATGCTGGAGAAACCGACCAAGATGATGCCTGGACCGATGTAGGGCAGGGCGAGCAAAGCAGCTTAAAGAGAAACGGCCCCGTTTGGGGCCGTTTCCATTTCTGGCCCGTACTTGCGGAAAACTTCAGACCTTCGCGACGATCCGCATGAACGCCGGCACATCATCGCCGAAGCCGACGGTCGCGTCGTCCTCCTCGCGATGGCGGCCGGGGCGATCGCGTTGCGGACGGGCGTCGCCGCGCTGCTCATGACGCTCGCCGGAGCCCTTGCGCTCGTTCTCGGAACGGATCGCGTCCTTGCGGGCGCGGCGTTCGGCGATGTCGGCCACTTCAGCGACGGGCAGCTCTTCGCGCACGGTCTCGGGCGTCTCGTCGCGCTTGGCGTGGCGGTCCTTCCGGCGCTCGCCGCGTTCTTTGCGATCGTCCTTGCGGTCGTCGTCCTTGCGGCCGGCGCGACGCGGCGCGCCGCGGCCGCGGCGCGGCTGCTCCTCGCCTTCGCTTTCGGTCACGGTCGACAGGTCGCCGTCATGCCATTCGATCTTGGTGCCGATCAGCCTCTCGATCGCGTCGACATATTTGGTGTCGGCGCGGGTGGCGATGGTGAAGGACTTGCCCGCGCGCCCGGCCCGGCCGGTGCGGCCGATGCGGTGGACATAGTCCTCGGCATGGATCGGCACGTCGTAGTTGAAGACATGGCTGACATCGGGAATGTCAAGGCCGCGCGCGGCGACGTCCGAGGCAACGAGATAGCGCAGCTTGCCGTCGCGGAAATTGTTGAGCATCTGCATGCGCGCACGCTGGTCCATGTCGCCATGCAGGGCGCCGGCGTCGAAATCATGCTTGAGCAACGAGCGGAACAGCTCCGACACCTCGACCTTGCGGTTGCAGAAGATGATGGCGTTCTTCAGATCGGCGTCTTCGGCCTTGATCAGGTTGCGCAGCGTCTCGCGCTTCTCCCAGGGCTTTTTGCCGGACTTCACCAGGCGCTGCGTGATGCTGGTCGCGGTGGAGGCGGCCTTCGAGACTTCGACGCGCACCGGCGCATGCAGGAATTTCTCGGTCAGCTTGGTGATCTCAGGCGGCATCGTCGCCGAGAAGAACAGCGTCTGCCTAGTGAACGGGATCATCTCGCAGATGCGCTCGATATCGGGGATGAAGCCCATGTCGAGCATGCGGTCGGCCTCGTCGATGACGAGGATCTCGACGCCGTTGAGCAGAAGCTTGCCGCGCTCGCGGTGATCGAGCAGGCGGCCAGGTGTCGCGATCAGCACGTCGGCGCCGCGCTCGAGCTTTTTGTCCTGCTCGTCGAAGGAGACGCCGCCGATCAGAAGCGCGATGTTGAGCTTGTGGTTTTTGCCGTATTTGATGAAGTTTTCCTCGACCTGCGCGGCGAGCTCACGGGTCGGTTCGAGGATCAGCGTGCGCGGCATGCGCGCGCGGGCGCGACCCTTTTCCAATCGCGTCAGCATCGGCAGCACGAAGGAAGCGGTCTTGCCGGTGCCGGTTTGGGCGATGCCCAACACATCCTTGCCGAGCAGCGCATGCGGGATGGCGCCGGCCTGGATCGGAGTCGGCTTGGTGTAGCCGGCATCTGAGACTGCGGAGAGGACCTTGGGCGAAAGGCCAAGGTCAGAAAATGTCAACGCTTCTTGAACGGTCTGGGTGTCTGAGGACAAGTGTTTGTTGTCTTTGGCTGGTTCGGGAAATCGCAACGCGTGTTGCGGCAGGTGCCGCGCGCCTGCAAGATCGCGGTTGCAGTTAGGCGCAAGTCCGCGATTTGTCAACACAAACAGCCGGAAATCCCGGTGATTGTGAAGACGTAACCTTAATCGCGATGCTTAATCGAACGGGTTTTCGTTGCGCCGGCTCAGTAGCGGAACTGCTCGGCAAGGATGCGTTCGTTCCAGGAATGGTTCGGATCGAACAGCAAAGTTGCCGTAGCCGTCGGCGATTCCCGCACGGTGACGGAAGCCACGGCCTTGACCTCGGTGTGGTCCGCGGCGGCATTCACAGGACGCTTTTCGGCTTCGAGAATGTCGAAGCGCACGGTCGCCTTGTTGGACAGCAGCGCCCCGCGCCAACGGCGCGGCCGGAAAGGGCTGACCGGCGTCAATGCCAGGAGCGGCGCATCGAGCGGCAGGATCGGCCCGTGCGCCGATAGATTGTAGGCTGTGGAGCCGGCGGGAGTGGCGATCATGACGCCGTCGCAATTCAGCTCCTCCAACCGAACCTGCCCGTCGATGGTGATGCGAATCTTCGCCGTCTGGTAGGACTGGCGCCACAGCGCCACTTCGTTAATGGCCAGCGCCGTAATGGATTCGCCGCCATCCGTCACGGCGGCCATTTCCAGCGGCCGGATCGTCTCGGCGACCGCGGCGGCGACACGTTCCTCGAGACCACCGGCGCGATACTCGTTCATCAGGAAGCCGATGGTGCCACGGTTCATGCCGTAGACCTTCTTGCCGGTGCTCATCGTGTCGCGCAGCGTTTGCAGCAGGAAGCCGTCGCCCCCCAAAGCGACGATGATGTCGGCCTCGGCAACCGATATCTGCCCGTAGCGCGACGACAGGCTCTGCAACGCCGCCCGGGCGTCGTCGGTGTCGGAAGAGACGAAGGCGAAACGGCTGGCGGCTTTGCTCATGGCTCCCGGAGGGCGACCGTCTGCAGGGGCCGCGCCGGCGACGGCGTAGCATGCGCCGCACATATCTGTGAAGGGCGCAGCACTGGCCGGCGGGTCTCACCCGCAATCGCACTTCGTGACAGAAGCGACATGAATGTGATGGCCGCAATGGTTAAGAGGAGGCTTAAACACTCGTAAAGCCGGATCGATCATGTTAGCCGACAGTGGATGGGTTGGCGGGGGCTGGCCAGTCGAGAGACCTGTCTATTGCCGGTAACGCGTCTGATCATAGTCTTCCTGATGATGGGAAGTTTCGCGCTGATGTTCGCCGAACTCGTGCGTCATTCGGAAGAGACGAGCCAGCGGCCGCAGCCGACAGTTTCCCGTTGCGGCGACGCCACGGGTACGCCTTGCCCGCAACGGGCGCTGTAGGCTTCGGTTTCCGCTCGCTCAACCGCCCTGCAGGTGGCAGCCCGCTTGGCGTTTGCCCGCGACATATTCGCCGATGAGTTGCCGGTAGCGCACCCTGCCGAAGCTTGGGAAATGGCCGCCATGCACGACCGACACGTCCAGGTCGCGTATGGCCAGCAGCGTCGCGACATAATCCTCAATGTCTGAGTGATAGACGTCGTCGATCAGCGGCCCGTCATAGACGATGTCGCCTGACAGCAGGATGCCGGTCTTCTTCTCGTAAAGCGCGATGCCGCCCGGCGAGTGACCCGGCGTGTGGATGACCTCGAAGGCGCGATCGCCGAGATCGACGATGTCGCCGTGTTCGAGCAACCGGTCGGCCGGCGCGGGCGGGATGCGATAGCGCGCCGTCTCCCACCCTTCCGGTGCGCCGTCGAACATCTCCTCATTGGCGTAGCGGTCGGCGACCGTCCATTCGTTGCGCGGATCGGCGAGGATTGCCGCCTCGGCCGAATGCACGCAACGGTCCGGAAACTCGTGGTGGCAGCCGATATGGTCGAAATGCGTGTGGCTGGCGACGCAGGTGAGCTTGCGCTCGCTGACTAGCGGCACGTGGCTTCTCAGGCTGAAATGGCCAAGGCCGGTGTCGAACAACAGGTCGCGGTCGCGCCCGCGTACATGCCAGATGTTGCAGCGGAAGAACGGCTTGATCCACGGCTCGTGGATGAGCGTGACACCGTCGCCCATGCGGATGGTTTCGTACCAGTCCGGAGCCTCGATGACCGGAAGCGTGCTCATGGATCAGTCCGCCAGCAGGATCATGTCTTGAGCGTTGCACGAAATCGCTATCGTGTCTCCTGCCTGCACGGTGGCGGAAGCGGAAGCCTTGGCGATGAACTGCAGCGCCGGATCCAGCGTCGACGTGGCCAGCACGCGCTTGAAACTGCCCTGGAAGACGACATCGCCGACCTTGGCCGAGCCGAGCGCGACAGCGCGTTTCGCTTCGCCGAGGGCCAGGTGCTCGGGCCGGATGGCGAGGGCAACCGTGGCACCGGCGGGCGATGCGCCAGGCAATGAAATCGGCCCGACCGCCGTGGAAGCCGTGACGATCCCATTCTTCACCCCAGTGACCGTGCCGGCAAGGATCGTGCTCTCGCCCATGAAGGTGGCCGAAAAGCGCGTCTTAGGCCGCGCATAGACGCGCTCGGGCGGGCCTTCGTCCTCGATGCGGCCGTCATTCATCACCACGCAATGGTCGGCCAGCGCCATCGCTTCCTCCTGGTCGTGGGTGACATGGATAAAGGCGGTGCCGACGCGCTTCTGGATCGCCTTCAACTCGTCCTGCATCTGCCGGCGCAGTTTTAGGTCGAGTGCGCCGAGCGGCTCGTCGAGCAACAGCACCGCGGGCTCGATGACAAGTGCCCGGGCCAGCGCCACGCGCTGCCGCTGGCCGCCGGAGAGCTGATGCGGCTTCTTGTCGAAGGCGGCCGCCAGGCCGACGAGAGCCAGCGCATCGCGCGCCTTCGCCGCCCGGGTCGCGCCGTCGACACCCTGCATGCGCAAGCCGAAACCTACATTGCCGCCGACGCTCATATGCGGAAACAGCGCATAATCCTGGAACACGGTGGTGGTCGGGCGCTTGGCCGGCGGCACGGCGGTGCAGTCCGCGCCCCGGATGAACACCTTGCCTTCGCTGGGCGTGACGAAGCCGCCAAGGATCGACAGCAGCGTCGTCTTGCCGGAACCCGACGGCCCAAGCAGGATCGTGTAGCTGCCGGGGTCAATCGCCAGCGAGACGTTCTTCAGCACCGGCAGCTGGCCGAACTGGTGCGAGACGTTGCGGATGTCGACGAGGGGCGCGCTCATGCCGGCTTTCTCCGCAACAGCGTCAGTTCGAAAAACACCACCAGCACGATGGAGACGGCAAAGACCAGCGAGCCGACGGCATTGGTCTTGGGGTTGAGGCCGGAGCGCAAGAGGTTCCAGATTTCCACGGGCAGCGTCGTCTCGAAGCGGGTAAGCAGGAAGGAGATGACGAACTCGTCCCAGGAAAAGGTCATCGACAGGAAGAAGCCGGCGAAGATCGCCGGCGCCATCACCGGCACGGTGATCATCAAGAGCACCTTCCATTCGGCGGCGCCCAGGTCGCGCGCGGCGCGCTCGATGTTGATCTGGTGATCGCCCATCTGGCTGTAGATGATGGCGAAGCAGAGCGGCAGGTTGATCACGACATGGCCGATGCCGGCCGCTACAAGCGATTTCGGCACGCCGGCCCAGTTGAACAGCACCAAAAGCCCCATGCCGATGATCAGGTAGCTAACGGTGAGCGGCAGCGTGATCAGACCGCGCAGGAAGGCCGAGCCCGGCAGCACGAAACGGGCAAAACCCCAAGCCGAGAGGAAGCCGAGCGTGACCGAAGCGAGCGAGGAAAGCACCGCCACCAGCAGCGAGTTGACCAGCGCGGAGGTCAGCCGCGCGTCGGAAAGCACCGCCTGATACCAGCGCAGCGACGGGCCGGTGAAGGGCGGAATCGGGAAGGAGGTCGCCTGCAGCGAGAAGAGCACCAGCACGACCACCGGCAGGAAGATGAAGCCATAGATGGCGATGGCGTAAAGCCAGGCGGCGAGGCGGACAATGGCGCGCATGATCAGGCCCGCTCGATCTTCAGCCAACGCGCGCAGGCGAGATAGGCGATGGTCACCACGGCCATCAGGATGATCGAAAGCGCCGAGGCCAGCGGAAAATCGCCGCGCCGGCCGATCTGCATCATGACAAGCTGCGGCATGACCAGCTCATTGTTGCCGCCGAGAATCTGCGGCGTGATGTAGTCGCCGATGCAAAGCACGAAGGTGAGGAAGGCGCCGACCATGATGCCGGGCAGGGTCAGCGGCAGCACGACATGCAGGAAGGTGCGCACCGGCCCGGCGCCGAGATCGGCGGCGGCCTTGCGATAGCTCGGGCTGAGCTGCTTGAGATTGGCGAAGATCGTCAGCGTCAACAGCATGACGAAGAAATGCACGAAGCCGGTGACGGTGGCGAGGCGCGTGTTGGCGAGCTGTAGCGGCTCGCCGATGACGCCGATGCCGGTCAGAGCCCGGTTGATGACGCCGTTCTGCGCCAGCACCAGCAGCCAGGAATAGGAGCGCACGACATAGGAGGTCCAGAACGGCAGAACGGCCAGCATCAGCGCCAGCCGCTGCCACCGCTCCGGGACCATTTCCGCGAGGATCCAGGCGAAGGGATAGGCGAGCAGGATCGAGATGACGGTGACGATGGCGGTGACCTCCAGCGAGTTCACCATCGCCCGCCAATAGGACGGATCGATGAAGAACTGGCTGTAATTGGCCGAGGTGAAACCGCCGCCTTCATGCGCCGTGAGGCTGGAAAACCCCATGGCGATGAAGGGCAGCACGAAGAACAGCAGCGTCCACGCCAGCGCCGGCGTGACCAGCGCCCAGGGCAGGGCACGCGAGTTGCTTCCAGAAACGCTCATCGGCCGATTTACTGCGCCTGCAGCATCTCGGTCCACATGTCCTGCATCTTCTTGTCGAGGTCGGCGTTCGGCGCCGGATAGGCCTGGGCGCGGGCGAGGAAGCCGGGCTGCTCGTCGAAACGCAGGATCTTCTTCTGCTCGTCGGTGAGCGCAGCGGTCTTGTTCGCCGGCATGCCCCAATAGCAGGAGGACGTGGCAAGGCGCGCCTGGCCCTCCGGGCTCATGATGTACTGGATGAACTTCAGCGCCATGTCCTTGTTCTTGGAATCCTTGAACATGGCGAGCGACTGCGACCAGAGCACAGCCCCCTCCTTCGGGATCGAGAAGTCGAGCGCCGGGTTTTCCTTGGCAAGGCCCGCTGTGACCCACTCGCCGCCACCGACCAGAATATCGACCTCGCCGGTGGCGAGAGCGGTCTGGCTGGCGGTGACCTCGCCGACCAGCTTGGCATTGGCCTTCATCTTGAGCAGCTCGGCCTTCAGCGCCGGCAGGTCGGCCTCGGTGAGGTCGGCTGTCTTCTTGCCGATGGCGAGAGCCGCCATGCCGATCACCGGCAGATAATAATCGTAGATCGCGACCTTGCCCTTGTATTTGTCGCTGGTGAGCGAAGCCAGCGACTGCATGTCGGCCGGGTCGACCTTGGTCTTGTTGAAACCGATCGTGTTGTAGCCGAACTTTTCGGTAATGCCGTAGCGCTTGCCGTCGACGATGGTCGACTTGTCCATCTTCACTTCGGGGAAGAGGTCGGCAAAGGGCAATTTGTCCTCGGGCAGCGGCTCGAACAGGCCCTTTTCGACGCCCCGCGGCACGTCGATGCTGTCGATCACCATCACGTCCCAGTCGCCGGGCTGCGACTGGTCGACTATGGCGAGACCAGCGCCGGTGCCCTCGAACTCCTTGACGTTGACCTTGACGTCGTTGGCCTTCTCGAAAGGCTCGAGCAGCGTCGGATCGGAGTGGTCGCACCAGATCAGCGCATTGAGATCGGCGGCCTCAGCGCCTCCAGCCGCAAGAAGCAGCGCGGCGGCCGCGCAAGCGGCTGCGAGATGGGACTTCAGGGTGGAAAGCGGGTACCGAGCGGTGGTGGTCATCGAGTGTTCTCCCTGCCTTGCTGGCTTGTTGGAAGAAAAGTTGAACCAATTCTAAAATTGAGTCAATTATGATTTTATGGCAGAGAGGCCGATATGAGCGGATTGCGCGAACGGCAGAAGGCGGACCGGCACCGCCGCATCATCGATGCGGCCACCGCGCTGTTTCGCGAGGCCGGCTATGAAGGCGCCAAGATCGAGGCGATCGCCGCGCAAGCCGAGGTCTCGATCGGCACCATCTACAATTACTACCAGAACAAGGGCGACATCCTCGGCGCCATCGTGTCGATGGAAGTCAACGAGGTGCTGAATGCCGGGCGAGGCGTGGTCGCCAGCCCGCCGGCCAATGTCGGCGATGCGCTGGACACGCTGATCGGCATCTATATCGAACACTCGCTGAATTACCTGAGCAAGGAGATGTGGCGCCAGGCGATGGCGATCTCCACCCAACTGCCCGACAGCCCCTTCGGCCAGGCCTATACCGCGCTCGACCGGGAACTGACCAGGCAGATCAGCGCGCTGATCGCCCGGCTGCAGGAGCTTGGCCTCGTGCGCCCGGACATCGATGGGCCGGCAGTGGGCGAGCTGATCTTCAACAACATGAACATGATGTTCATCGAGTTCGTGAAGCGCGACGAGGCGAGGATACCGGAACTGCGCGCGGCGATACGAAGGCAGAACAGGGTGCTGGTGGCGGCGATTGGGGAGTGAGGATGTCAGCAGAAGGCAAGAGACATTATCGCCTGAAGGATTAACAAGGCGGCCGCCTCCTGCTTGGCTCTTGAGTTGAGATTGAAATATGATACAACTTTTAAGGGCATCAAAGGGGTGGGAGGACAAATGGGGTCGTTTTCGATCTTGCACTGGGCGATCGTGCTGCTGCTGATCGGCGTGCCTGTCTTTTTTGCCCTTCGCTCGGCGAGCAAGCCGTCGCAGAATCCGAGCGATTTGGTTGGATTCGGCGGTTGGCTGATGCTCTTGGCGATCGGGCAGGTTTTGTCGCCTTTTCGCACGCTAGCTGAGCTGTTCTCCTCGAGCGAGGGTTACAAGCAGCTGATACCGCTGCCCAACGGCCCTTTGGCCGTCTGTGGCGAGATCGTGCTGTTGCTGGCGTTTGCAGGGCTTCAGGTGGTCGTTCTTTTCGCAATGCTGCGGTGCAGCCCGCGTTTCAAGGGGCTGTTCCTTTGTCAGTGGATTCCGATTCCCGTCGTGTTCATCCTCGACGCAGTTTGGACTTCGACTGTTCTTGGCATTCCAATCAGCCAGATCCTTGCAGCGGATGCGCTGGTCGCGGTCATAGTATCCTTCGCCCTCACGGGCATTTGGGTCGCCTATGTCTACAGATCCATCCGGGTGAGAAACACGTTCGATAAGGCCGCGGCAACTGCGGAGATCGCGACTGCCTTTCAGTGAGGAGCGAGGAGCTCGGCTCGTCGCATGGGTGCCGGCGGTCCTCCTTCGTCAAGGCTTCGGTGGACACTCGTTCGGGTGATCCGTCGAAGCTGGAAGAGCGAAGGATGGTGCCCCCGGCAGGGATCGAACCCGCGACCTTCGGTTTACAAAACCGCTGCTCTACCAGCTGAGCTACAAGGGCACGGCGCTCCGGTAGCATATTTCGTGCGCCAGTAAAGACAAAACTCCGTTTTGGGTTGCCGATGGACGCCGTGGCTTTGCCGACCTGCTGAAAAGCGGCGCGCCGCTTCCTATATCCCCGCCAGCGTGCAATCGCATCGAACGGGGTGCCGCATGATCAGATTCGTCATCATCCTGCCGCTCATCGTCGTGACCTGGCTTCTCCTGGTGAAGGTCGTCAGCGACCTGAAGAAGGCCAATATCGACTGGACCGGCGTTGCCACCTTCATCGGCTTCATCGTGCTGGCCTTTTGGCTGAGGCATGTCACGGGAATGGGGTGAGGGGTGTGAGCAGGGACTAGGCAGTAGGCAGTAGCTGAGCTTCAAGTTCCCTACCTCGAACCCACCACCACGGCGAAATGATCATCTTCCTTTGGCGAGACGTCTTCAAAGTGGCGGCTCGATCCGCCCTTTTTTGCATTCCGAGGAACGGCCCAAGCCACGGCTGAAGCCTGGCAAAATCGCCGGCGAAAAAATCGCGAAAAATCTTCGAACCTTTTTGCGGCCCGCCGCGACCCATGGTCAAGAGGCGGATGGTTCGCCTCTCCAACGAAACCCAGGAGATCGTCATGTTCAAGCGCACCATCGTTTCGGGCCTCATCGCCACCACCGTCGCCGCCGGCTCGCTCGTCGGTACCGTCCAGCCTTCGGCTGCTCACAACCATCACAATCGCGAGCTCGGCATCGGCATTGCCGCCGGCGTCGGCGGTTTCGTCCTCGGCAGCCTGCTCTCCCAGCAGCAGCCGCGCCCGGTCTATGTCGAGGAAGGCGGCTATGAAGGTTCCTGGCACGTTCGCCGCTGCATGGCCCGCTACGGTAGCTATGACCCGGATACGAACACCTACATCGGCTACGACGGTTACCCGCACTATTGCCATCTGTAAGAGATGGCGGGCCAGGAAAGAGGGGCTGCGCGCAGCCCCTTTTCTTGCGTTCGAGCGTTAGACATTCGCCTGATTGGCCGGATTTGAAGCGAACAACTTTCCCGCCTCGACCGCTTCAGGAGTTGGGCTTCAGCTCCGGCATCGCCAACCCGGCCATGTTGCAGGTGCCGCTGACCGAGGTGTCGTTTATCGCGATGAGTTCGAAACTGTTTCTGGCGTCGGGATAGATCTTGCCGATGAAAGGCTCGTTGTCACCGGAAGAACCCTTGTCGTCGACATAGCCGCACACCACGATCTCGTGGCGGCCGTTCAAACTGCGCTCGCCGGCAAGCATCGTTCCGAACTTGGCGGCGAGCGGGTTCTTCAAATGCTGGCGGACGCCGGCAGTGACGATCTCCTCCATCGCCAGCGAGATCGGAACGGGATCGACCAGCGGGTTGCCGCTGGGGCCGGCGCCGGACTCGACCGGCGCCGGCGCCGCCGCCACGCATCCGCAAAGCGAAGCGGCCGATAGGAGGTAAATTGTCTTCCGCATTCGTGCCCTTTCGCACGCATCCCGACACCCGGCAAGATGGTCAAGCCGGTGGTCCGCCCTGGCTATGCTCGGTGTCAGTAGGCTTTCACGCCGCCGATCATCTTCGTCACCTCGACCGCGGCGTCGCGCACCAGCGGGCCGATTTCGGCCAGCCGCTCGGGCGTGACCCGCACCGTCGGGCCGGATACCGAAACGCCGCCGATCGGCTCGCTATATTCGTTGAAGATGGCGGCGGCGACGCAGCGCATGCCGGGATGGCGCTCCTCGTCGTCCACAGACCAGCCGCGATGCTTGATGGTGGCGAGATCGTGGGCGAGGGCCGAGATGTCGGAAAGCGTCTTGTCCGTATAGCGCTGCAGGCCCGCTTTGCGCAGGATGGCGGCAACCCGCTCCGGCTCGAGATGGGCCAGCACCGCCTTACCGATGCCCGAAGCATGGAAGGGGCTGCGCGTGCCTGGCCGGAAGAAGGCGCGGATCGCCTGATGCGTCTCGACCTGGCTGACGAAGACGACGCAATCATCCTCGGCGACCCCCAGATTGGCCGTCTCGCCGGTCTTCTCCATCAGTTCCTGCATGACGATGCGGGCGCGGTCGACCAGCTTGCGCCGCCGCAGGAAGGCAGCGCCCATGCGGTAGGTCTCGACCCCCACCGACCAGAGCTGGTCGGTTGTATCGAACTCGACCATGCCGTGGTTTTCCAGGGTCGTCAGCATACGATAGGCGGTGGACGCGGCAATGCCGCTTTGCGCGGCGATTTCGCTGAGCGACAGGCCGCTCGCATCGGCGACGATCGCGAGGATCCGCAGCGCCCGGTCGAGCGACTGCACCGACGCCGCTTCGGAAGCGCCATTGAAGGCGCGCGGTCGGCCGCGCTGGCGTTTTTCGGTGGTCTCCATGAGCTAGCATTCTGGCTGAATTCGCGCGAGGTGCAATGGAAAAGTTTTTCATCGTTTCGGCAGAGTGAATTTCTGGAAAACCGAAAATTACGTGAATTCAAGAGGTAAATGCCGTTTTCTAGAAATGAAAAAATATTCTGAAAAAATTGAAAAATCGAAGGTGCGCTGTCACTATCGAGCCAACCAACGAAATGGAGGCTTGTCATGCCCAGGATGCGCGCTGTCGACGCGGCGGTTCTCGTTCTCGAAAAGGAAGGCATCACCAATGCCTTCGGCGTGCCGGGCGCGGCGATCAATCCGCTCTATTCGGCGCTGAAGGCGCGCGGCACCATCCGCCATGTGCTTGCCCGCCATGTCGAGGGCGCCTCGCATATGGCCGAAGGCTATACGCGGGCTAAGGCCGGCAATATCGGGATCTGCATCGGCACCTCCGGTCCGGCCGGCACCGACATGATCACCGGCCTCTATTCGGCATCCGCGGACTCTATCCCGATCCTCTGCATCACCGGCCAGGCGCCGCGCGCGCGCCTCAACAAGGAGGATTTCCAGGCCGTCGACATCGCCTCGATCGCCGCGCCCGTCGCCAAATGGGCGGTCACCGTCATGGAACCTTACCTGGTGCCGATGGCGCTGCAGAAGGCGTTCCACCTGATGCGCTCCTCGCGGCCCGGGCCGGTGCTGGTCGACCTGCCGCTCGACGTCCAGCTTGCGGAGATCGAGTTCGACATCGACGCCTATGAGCCGCTCGCGCCCTTCAAGCCGGCGATGACGCGCGCCCAGGCCGAGAAGGCGCTTTCGATGCTCAACGAGGCGGAAAGGCCGCTGATCGTCGCCGGCGGCGGCATCATCAACGCTGACGCCTCCGACCTCCTGATCGAGTTCGCCGAAGTCACCGGCGTGCCGGTCATCCCGACGCTGATGGGCTGGGGCGCGATCCCCGACGACCATCGGCTGATGGCCGGCATGTGCGGCCTGCAGACCTCGCACCGTTACGGCAATGCGACGATGCTGGCGTCAGACTTCGTCTTCGGCATCGGCAATCGCTGGGCCAACCGCCACACCGGCTCCGTCGATGTCTACACCAAGGGCAAGAAATTCATCCATGTCGACATCGAGCCCACCCAGATCGGGCGGGTCTTCGCGCCGGATCTCGGCCTCGTCTCGGATGCTGGTGCCGCGCTGAAGATCCTGCTCGACGTCGCCACCGAATGGCGCACCGCCGGCAAGCTGCGCGACTGGTCGGGCTGGGCCAAGGAATGCCAGCAACGCAAGAAGACCATGAAGCGCAAGACGCATTTCGAGCAGGTGCCGCTGAAGCCGCAGCGCGTCTATGAGGAGATGAACAAGGCCTTTGGCCGCGACACCACCTACGTCACCACCATCGGCCTGTCGCAGATCGCCGGCGCGCAGTTCCTGCATGTCTACAAGCCGCGCAACTGGATCAATTGCGGCCAGGCCGGCCCGCTCGGCTGGACGCTGCCGGCAGCCCTTGGCGTGCGCGCCGCCGATCCGGACCGCGCTATCGTGGCGCTCTCCGGCGACTATGATTTCCAGTTCATGATCGAGGAACTGGCCGTCGGCGCGCAGCACAGGCTCCCCTACATCCACGTCGTCGTGAACAACGCCTATCTCGGCCTTATCCGGCAAGCGCAGCGCGGTTTCTCGATGGATTACGAGGTGAGCCTCGCCTTCGAGAACGTCAACCGCGCAGGCAATCCGGAGGCGGGCTACGGCGTCGATCATGTCGCCGTCGCCGAGGCGATGGGCTGCAAGGCGGTCCGCGTGAAGAAGCCCGAGGAATTCGCCGGCGCCTTCAAGGAAGCGCAGCGGCTGATGAAGCAGCATCAGGTTCCGGTGGTGCTGGAATTCATCCTCGAGCGCGTCACCAACATTTCTATGGGCACGGAAATCGACAAAATCACGGAATTCGAGGAACTTGCTGAGAGCCATGAGGATGCGCCGACGGCCATCGTGATGTTGGATTGAGTTCAGGCGGAAGGAAGGAGAAAAGAATGCCGCGTTTTTCAGCCAATCTTTCGATGCTCTTCGGCGAGCATGACTTCCTCGATCGCTTCGATGCCGCCGCCCGCGCGGGCTTCAAGGGCATCGAATATATCGGCCCCTATGATCACGCGCCGGACGTGGTCGCCGCGCGCCTGAAGAAGAACGGCCTGACCCAGGTTCTGTTCAACCTACCGGCCGGCGACTGGGGCAAGGGCGAGCGCGGCATTGCCGTGCTGCCCGACCGCGTGCCGGAATTCCGCCAGGGCGTCGCCAAGGCGATCACTTATGCGCATGCGCTGGGCTGCGAGCAGGTCAACTGCCTCGCCGGCATCGCGCCGCAGGGCGCCGATCGCGCGGTGCTGGAAAACGTCTTTGCCGAGAACCTCGCCTTCGCGGCGGAGAAGCTGGAGCAGGCCGGCATTAGGCTGCTGATCGAACCGATCAACACCCGCGACATCCCGGGCTTCTTCCTGAATTATTCTGACCAAGCCTTGGCGCTGATCGAGCGCATCGGCGCGAAGAACCTCTATTTGCAATACGACATCTATCACATGCAGATCATGGAGGGGGATCTCGCCCGTACCATCGAGGCGAACCTTAGCCGCATCGCGCATATCCAGCTTGCGGACAATCCCGGCCGTCACGAGCCGGGGACGGGCGAGATCAACTATCCCTTCCTCTATGACCACATCGACCGTCTCGGCTATTCCGGCTGGATCGGCGCCGAATACAAGCCGAAAGCCGGCACTGAGGCCGGGCTCGGCTGGTTCAGCGCGTTCGCCGGACAGGGAAGCGCGGCGGCTTAAGAGCTTCCTTCTCCCCGTTACTATACGGGGAGAAGGTGCCGGCAGGCGGATGAGGGGCTGCGCAGACCTCTCGGCAATTCGAGCTAGGAATTTCAGGAGCAAACAATGGAAACCATCGGTTTCATCGGCCTCGGCATCATGGGCGCGCCCATGGCGGGGCATCTCCTCGACGCCGGCTACACGGTCATTGCCAGCGACCACCGCTCCAAACCGCCGGCCGACCTTATCGCCAAGGGCCTGAAGTCCGTCACCGGCCACAATGCGGTGGCCAAGGTCGCCGACATCATCATCACCATGGTGCCAGACACCCCGCAGGTCGCGGATGTTCTCTTCGGCGAAAACGGCGTCGCCTCGGGCCTGACCAAGGGTAAGCTCGTCGTCGACATGAGCTCGATCTCGCCCATCGCGACCAAGGAATTTGCCAAAAAGATCAACGATCTCGGCTGCGATTATCTCGACGCGCCGGTGTCGGGCGGCGAGGTCGGCGCCAAGGCGGCCTCACTCACCATCATGGTCGGCGGCGAGGAAAAGGCCTTCGAACGCGCCAGGCCGGTCTTCCAGAAGATGGGCAAGAACATCACGCTGGTCGGCCCAAACGGCGTCGGCCAGACCACCAAGGTCGCCAACCAGATCGTGGTGGCGCTCACCATCGAAGCCGTCGGCGAAGCGCTTGTGTTTGCCTCGAAGGCGGGCGCCGATCCGGCCAAGGTCAGGCAGGCGCTGATGGGCGGGCTCGCCGCCTCGCGCATCCTCGAAGTGCATGGCGAGCGCATGATCAAGCGCACCTTCGCACCGGGCTTCCGCATCGAATTGCACCAGAAGGATCTTAACCTCGCGCTGGAAGGCGCGAAGGCGCTCGGCGTCTCGCTGCCCAACACCTCGATGACGCAGCAGCTGTTCAATTCCTGCGCAGCCAATGGCGGCGCCAAGGAGGATCACTCGGCGCTCGTGAGGGCGCTGGAGCGGATGGCGGGACACGAAGTGGCCTAGAAGCGAGTAGCGAATAGGGAGTAGCGAATAGGGGTTGCAGGCCTACGGGCGCCGTGTTCCGCCTATTCGCTATTCGCTATTCGCTATTCGCTATTCGCTATTCGCTATTCGCTATTCGCTATTCGCTATTCGCTAAGAATTTCCTTGCCGCATAAAGGCTCACCGCCGCCGCATTCGACACGTTGAGCGAACGGATGGCGCCCGGCATGTCGAGGCGGGCGAGCGCGGCCACCGTCTCGCGGGTTTTTTGCCGCAGGCCCTTGCCCTCGGCGCCCAGCACCAGCGCGATCTTTTCGCCGTCGAAGGTCTTTTCGAGCTCGGCCGGTCCTCCGGAATCAAGCCCGATCGTCTGGAAGCCGGCCTCGTGCAGCTGCCCCAGCGCATCGGCGAGGTTCTTCACCTCAATCTGGTCGATATGCTCCAGGGCGCCGGATGCGGATTTCGCCAGCACGCCCGATTCCTGCGGGCTGTGGCGGGCTGTGGTGATCAGCGCGCCGGCGCCGAAGGCGACCGCGGAGCGCAGGATCGCGCCGACATTGTGCGGGTCCGTCACCTGGTCGAGCACAAGCACCAGCCTTGTGTCGCCGAACGCGTCGAGGCGCTTGGGCTTCAGCGGCTCGGCCTCGATCAGCACGCCCTGATGCACGGCGTCCGACCCGGTGATCCTGTCGATTTCCTTCGGCTCGACCAACTCGGCCTTGAAGGGCAGGGCGGCAAGCTCGCCGATCGAAAGCCGCTCGGCCGCGTTGCGGGTCACCAGCATCCTTTTGATCTTGCGGCGCGGATTGTCGAGCGCTGCCCGCACCGTGTGAAGGCCGTAAAGCCGCACCAGCCCGTCGCCAGGCCCTTCGCCCGGCGGCACCGGCTGGCGCGGCCGCAATGCCGGCGTGCCGCCCGCCTTCTGGTCGCGATGCGCGCGCCTCAGCTTGGCGTAATGGGTGTCCTTGCGCGTGCCGGGCTTGTTGCTTTTGTCGTCGCTCATGAGGGCTTCTATAGCCGTCCCGCCCGGCTAAGGATATGGGCTCAAGAAACGAATGCCGGACATCCTCGAAAAACCCGCGCCGCGCCGGTTGACACCCACCGGCCTTGCCGCCATAAGGCGCATCGCTGATTTCGGAGAAGATCTTACTCGGGTTCCGGATCGGTGCGAATGCCTCGTTGCATGGCTCCGGCGGCAGACTGGAGAGGTGCCCGAGTGGTTAAAGGGGACGGACTGTAAATCCGTTGGCTTAGCCTACGTTGGTTCGAATCCAACCCTCTCCACCACTGCCGGCCCGGAAGCCCTGAAACGAAAAGTCTCGGACTGAAAAGTGCATGGCGCTTTTCGGGTGAATCCGGTACCTCAGTGCAAGGCGCGGGTATAGCTCAGTGGTAGAGCAGCAGCCTTCCAAGCTGAATATGCGGGTTCGATTCCCGCTACCCGCTCCAGATTTCCCGCCCCTGCCGCCAATCGCACAAAAACGCCGCGCGCCGTAGCGCGCAGCGCATTGCCTTTCGTCCAGCCACTCAGCTGTTGAAAGCCGAAGCGACCTGATGGTTCTGCGGGATCTGGCCGTTCGGTGTCAGCTTGTCGACGATGCCGGGCAGCGCCGTGGAGAGTTGCTGCAGCAGCTCCTGCTCGTTCATGCCGGTGCGCTGGGCGATCTCGCGGATCACCGCCGGCCCGAGCGCCGAGCCGAGATCGCTCGGGTGAATCGGCTGGTTCTGGCCGGTGCCGACCCAGGAGTCGGCGACATTGCCGTGGCCGGCATCCCTGAGCTTGTCGAGCAGTCCGCCGAGCCCACCGAGCAGGCCGCCATCGGCGGACGCGCCGGTCCCAGCAGGCGCCGGCGCCGGCACTTGCGGCGCGGCCGGTTCCTCACTTTTGCCGCTGAGCATCTTGCCGACCAAAAGCGCGCCGAGCGCGATCATCAGCGGTTTGGTGATATTCCCGCCGGGAACGGCATTGTCGAAAAGGCCCATCGTGGATCTCCTTGTCCAGCCAAGTCCGCCCGTCCCCAGAATGGCCCAAACAGGCGGAATTTCAAGCTGTCTTGAGCTTTTGACAATCATGTGACCATGATGGCGGGGGCGGGGAATTTGGAGGGAATCATGGGCATCATCAGCTGGATCATCCTGGGCCTTATCGCTGGCTTCATCGGCAGCAAGATCGTCAACAAGACCGGCCAGGGCATGATCATGGATATCGTGCTCGGCATTGTCGGTGCCATCGTCGGCGGGCTGATCTTCAGCGCTTTCGGCTCGGCGGGCGTCACCGGCCTCAACATCTGGAGCCTGATCGTGGCCGTCATCGGCTCGATCGTCGTGCTGTGGGCTTATCACCAGATCACCGGCAGCCGGTCGCTGTAAAGGCCGACAAGCCGCAGCCATCGGCTGCGGCCATAACGTTGAAATCGGAGACGATCGCGTTCGTGCGATCGTACGGCGACACATTGGCATTGGCCGGCAAAGGATCGGAGATGGCAATTCAGGCTGAGAAGCTCCCGGTCACCTACTATCCCATCCCCAAAAGCGGCTCCAGTAGTATCAAATACGCGCTGATGTCGCTGCGCGGCAAGCAAGCGCCCTTGGCTGACCCCGATAATGAAGTGCACAGCCACCTGTTCACCAGTTGGGTTGATCCGTTTGCTCCGGTCTATGACGGCCTACGCCACAAGTTCACCATTGTTCGCGATCCGCTGGAGCGGCTTCTCTCCGCCTATTCCAGCAGGGTATTGGACACCAATGTTCTGATGCGCTCGTCGACCAAGGCCGAAATGCTCGAGGCTTTCGGGCTGCCGACCGATCCTGACCTCGACACTTTCATCCTCAACGTCGAAAAATACAGCGCGTCCTCGTGGGAGATACGATTCCATGTCGCATCACCGCGTCATTTCGTCGGCTCCAGCCTTTTCCTGTTCGAGCGCGTCTTCAGGTTTGAAGAAATGAACAAGGTGGAGGCATTCCTCTCATCGGTGAGCGGCAGGGAAATCGCCATACCGAGGCTGCAGGCGGCAAGGAGGAAGGTCAGTCCGTCCGACCTGTCGCCCGCGGCCCTCGCAAAAGCGATGCGCTTTTGCCGATACGACTACGCGTTCCTCGTCGACTACTACGACCCGGCAAGATGGGGCGGCATACCTGACGGCGAACCCGGCGAAACATCCTCCTTGCATGTCAACGGTGATCCGACAGCGTTCCGCGACGGCCGCCTTCTCTATCCGCGCACGCTCCGGAACTTCAGGAATTTCCTCGCCAAACGCCCGCTGGCGATGCGCGTAGGTCACTAGGCCGGTTGGCGCTCGGCGAGCAGCTCAGGCAATGACTGTCGTTCGCCGGCGCCTCTCGTCGAGCGAGACGATCACCAGGCCGCTGGCCATCACCAAAAGGATGCCGCAGACGGCGAGCGCATTGGGAAACTGCCCGAACACCAGCAGGCCGGAAATCACCGCCCATACGGTGAAGCAGTAATAGAAGGGCGCGACCGCACTTGTCGGCCCGACCCGGTAGGCCATGAAGATGAAGAAATGGCCGAAGATCAGGAACAGGCCGGCACCCGCGATAAGCAGCAGATGGCGACCCTCCGGCATCACCCATCGCTCGGATACGAGATGCGCCGCGCCTGAGCCGACCAGCACCACCAGGACGGCGGAGATGGCGACGATCATGCCGGGCACCTCGGCGCCCACCTTGCGGCCGGCTATATCGCGCACCGCCGCAAAGGCGGCGTTGCCGAGCGCCAGCAGCGCGTAGACCGAGATGCCCTGCATGGTCGGCTGCGCGACCATGAGCGCCCCGACAAAGCCGAGGCCGATCAGCGCCATGCGCGTGGCCCCGATCTTTTCGCCGAACAGCATCGAGGAGCCGACCAGCACGATGAGCGGCGTGACCTGCCCGAGCGCGGTGGAATCCGCAATCTGCATGTTCGCCAGGGCGACGACATAGCACAGGATCGCCAAGAGCTCGAACAGGTTGCGGCGCAACACCTTGCGCTCGAAGAGCAGCGGGATCTGCCGGGCGTAACCCAGCATCAGGAGCAGCGGCACGCCCCACAGCGTCGCGGCAGCGCCGCGCAGCAGCAGCACTTCATAGGGCGGCAGTCCCGTTGTCGCGAGCTTCATCATCGTGTCGTTGACGAGGTAGGACCCCGTCGAGACGACCATGAACAGCGGGCCGCGGATATTGGATGGAATGACCTGCATGCCGCCGACAAGATCAGAGCGGCGCGGCGACGGCAATGGGCCAGTCAGGCGCCTTTGATTTTACGCGCGGCAGCCCTATATCCAGCCACACCCCCTGAAATCGACCGTCGGTTCGGGTCGAGCGGGAATCCGCTCAGCCACAAGGCACTTGTGTTTTTCGGCCGTTGTCGCTAATCGCCCCGCATTCGACTGAACTGAAGGTCAAGGCCGTCCAAGGAAAGAGACTATGGCAAAAGGTAAATTCGAGCGCACCAAGCCGCATGTGAACATTGGCACGATCGGCCACGTCGATCATGGCAAGACGTCGCTGACGGCGGCGATCACGAAGTATTTTGGCGAATACAAGCGCTATGACCAGATCGACGCAGCACCCGAAGAGAAGGCGCGCGGCATCACGATCTCGACGGCGCATGTCGAGTATGAGACGGCCAACCGTCACTATGCCCACGTCGACTGCCCCGGCCACGCTGACTATGTGAAGAACATGATCACCGGTGCCGCGCAGATGGACGGCGCGATCCTGGTTGTGTCGGCCGCCGACGGCCCGATGCCGCAGACCCGCGAGCACATCCTGCTTGCCCGTCAGGTCGGCGTGCCCTCGATCGTGGTGTTCCTCAACAAGGTCGACCAGGTCGACGACGCCGAGCTGCTCGAGCTGGTCGAGCTCGAGGTTCGCGAGCTTCTGTCGAAGAACGAGTTCCCCGGCGACGACATTCCGATCGTCAAGGGCTCGGCGCTGGCTGCTCTTGAAGACTCGAACAAGACCATCGGCGAGGACGCCATCCGCGAGCTGATGGCCCAGGTCGACGCCTATATCCCGACGCCTGTTCGTCCGTTGGACAAGCCGTTCCTGATGCCGATCGAGGATGTGTTCTCGATCTCGGGCCGCGGCACGGTCGTGACCGGCCGCGTCGAGCGCGGCGTGGTCAAGGTCGGCGAGGAACTGGAGATCGTCGGCATCCGTCCGACCGCCAAGACGACCTGCACGGGCGTGGAAATGTTCCGCAAGCTGCTCGACCAGGGCCAGGCGGGCGACAACATCGGCGCGCTGCTGCGCGGCATCGATCGCGAGGGCGTCGAGCGCGGCCAGGTTCTGGCCAAGCCGGGCTCGGTGAAGCCGCACAAGAAGTTCGTGGCCGAAGCCTACATCCTGACCAAGGACGAGGGTGGCCGTCACACGCCGTTCTTCACCAACTATCGTCCGCAGTTCTACTTCCGCACGACGGACGTGACAGGCATCGTGACGCTGCCGGCCGGCACCGAGATGGTGATGCCCGGCGACAACATCACCGTCGACGTCGAGCTGATCGTGCCGATCGCGATGGAAGAGAAGCTGCGCTTCGCCATCCGTGAAGGCGGCCGCACCGTCGGTGCAGGCATCGTCGTCACCATCAAGGAATAATTGGACTGAAACGGATCTGTCGCGGGCGCGGGAGCTGCCCGCGCCGCGCCAGAACAAGGAATTGACGCATGAACGGACAGAATATCCGCATCCGCCTTAAGGCGTTTGACCACCGGGTGCTCGACGCCTCGACCCGCGAAATCGTGTCGACCGCCAAGCGCACCGGCGCCAACGTCCGCGGCCCCATCCCGCTGCCGACGCGGATCGAAAAATTCACGGTCAACCGGTCGCCCCACGTCGACAAGAAGAGCCGCGAGCAGTTCGAAATGCGCACGCACAAGCGGCTGCTCGACATCGTCGATCCGACCCCGCAGACGGTCGATGCTTTGATGAAGCTCGATCTGGCCGCCGGTGTCGACGTCGAGATCAAGCTCTAAGGGAACGAGAGCGCGGTAAGGGGCGCTGCCCCTGGCCCGGAACTCTAAAGGAATTGAACCGATGCGTTCAGGTGTGATTGCAAAGAAGGTGGGAATGACCCGCATCTACAACGATGCCGGCGAACACGTTCCCGTCACCGTTCTCCAGATGGAGAACTGCCAGGTCGTGGCTCAGCGCACGCAGGAGAAGAACGGCTACACCGCCGTCCAGCTCGGCGTTGGCCTTGCCAAGGTGAAGAACACGTCGAAGGCGCTGCGCGGCCATTTCGCCGCCGCCTCCGTCGAGCCGAAGGCGAAGCTCGCGGAGTTCCGCGTCTCCGCCGACAACATGATCGATGTCGGCGCCGAGCTGACCGTCGAGCATTTCGTCGCCGGCCAGAAGGTCGACGTCACCGGCACCTCGACCGGTAAGGGTTTCCAGGGCGTTATCAAGAGGCACAACATGGGTGGTGGCCGCGCGACCCACGGTAACTCGGTCTCGCACCGCACGCACGGCTCGACCGGTCAGCGCCAGGACCCTGGCAAGGTGTTCAAGGGCAAGAAGATGGCCGGCCACATGGGTGACACCCGCGTGACCACGCAGAATGTCGAGGTCGTCTCGACGGACGTCGATCGGGGCCTGATCCTGATCCGCGGCGCGGTTCCCGGCGTCAAGGGCGCCTGGATCCTGGTTCGCGACGCCGCCAAGGTTGCGCTGCCGGCAAACGCGCCGAAGCCCGCCGCGATCCGTGCCGCTGCTGCCGCCAAGAACGAAGCCCCGGCCACTGAGGGAGCGGAATAATGGACCTCAAGATTAAAACGCTGGGCGGCAAGGACGCCGGCGAGCTGAAGCTCTCCGAAGAGATTTTCGGCCTCGACCCGCGCGAGGACATCCTGCAGCGCGTCGTGCGCTGGCAGCTCGCCAAGAAGCAGCAGGGCACGCACAAGGCCAAGGGCCGCGCCGAGATCGCGCGCACCGGCGCCAAGATGTACAAGCAGAAGGGTACGGGCCGCGCCCGTCACCATTCGGCTCGCGCTCCGCAGTTCCGCGGCGGCGGCAAGGCGCACGGCCCGGTCGTGCGCAGCCATGAGCACGACCTGCCGAAGAAGGTGCGCGCGCTGGGCCTGAAGCATGCTCTCTCGGCCAAGGCCAAGAGCGCTTCGCTCATCATCGTCGACGAGCTGAAGCTTGCCGAAGCCAAGACCAAGGCCTTGGTGGCGAACCTCGAGACGCTGGGGCTGACCAACGCCTTGGTGATCGGCGGCGCCGAGCTTGACCAGAATTTCAAGCTGGCCGCGACCAACATTCCCAACATCGACGTGCTGCCCATCCAGGGCATCAACGTCTACGACATTCTGCGCCGCGGCACGCTGGTCCTTTCCAAGGCCGCCGTCGAGGCTCTCGAGGAGCGCTTTAAATGACCGACCTCCGTCACTACGACGTGATCGTCTCGCCGGCGATCACCGAAAAGTCGACCATGGCTTCCGAGCAGAACCAGGTCGTCTTCAACGTCGCCAAGAAGGCGTCGAAGCCGGAAATCAAGGCTGCCGTGGAAGCTCTCTTCGGCGTCAAGGTGACGGCTGTGAACACGCTCGTCCGCAAGGGCAAGATCAAGCGCTTCCGCGGCACGGTTGGCCGCCAGGGCGACGTCAAGAAGGCGGTTGTGACGCTGGCCGACGGCCAGTCGATCGACGTCGCGACGGGTCTCTGAGCAAGGCCGCGAGGACAGGACAATGGCACTTAAGAAATTCAACCCGGTAACGCCGAGCACCCGCCAGCTGGTCATCGTCGACCGCTCGGGCCTCTACAAGGGCAAGCCCGTCAAGGGCCTGACCGAAGGCCTGACCAAGTCGGGCGGCCGCAACAATTACGGCCGCATCACGGCCCGCTTCATCGGCGGCGGTCACAAGCGTTCGTACCGCATCATCGACTTCAAGCGTAAGAAGTACGACGTCGTCGGCACGGTCGAACGTATCGAATACGATCCGAACCGCACCGCCTTCATCGCGCTGATCAAGTATGACGACGGCGAGCTGTCCTACATCCTGGCCCCGCAGCGCCTGGCTGCCGGCGACAAGATCGTGGCCGGCGAAGCGGTCGACGTGAAGCCGGGCAACGCGATGCCGCTGGCCGCGATGCCGGTCGGTACGATCGTCCACAACATCGAGCTGAAGCCGGGCAAGGGCGGTCAGGTTGCCCGTTCGGCTGGCGGTTACGCCCAGCTAGTCGGCCGCGACCAGGGCATGGCGATCCTGCGCCTCAACTCGGGCGAGCAGCGCGTCGTGCACGGCTCCTGCATGGCCACTGTCGGCGCGGTGTCGAACCCCGACCACGGCAACATCAACGACGGCAAGGCCGGTCGCACCGTTTGGCGCGGCAAGCGTCCGCACAATCGCGGCGTGGCCATGAACCCGGTCGACCATCCGCATGGCGGCGGCGAAGGCCGCACCTCGGGTGGCCGTCATCCGGTTTCGCCTTGGGGCAAGCCGACCAAGGGCAAGAAGACGCGGTCCAACAAGGCGACCGACAAGTTCATCGTGCGCTCGCGCCATCAGCGCAAGAGCTAAGAAGAGGTAACGCCAAGTGACTCGTTCGATTTGGAAAGGCCCCTTCATCGACGGCTACCTTCTCAAGAAGGTGGACAAGGTTCGTGAAGGCGGTCGCAATGAGGTGATCAAGATGTGGAGCCGTCGCTCCACCATCCTGCCGCAGTTCGTCGGCTTCACCTTCGGTGTCTACAACGGCCAGAAGCATGTCCCGGTCTCGGTGAACGAGGACATGGTCGGCCATAAGTTCGGTGAATTCGCTCCGACCCGGACCTATTACGGTCACGGCGCGGATAAAAAGGCGAAGAGGAAATAATCATGGGCAAGGCCAAAGCTCCGCGCAGGCTTGCTGACAACGAGGCGCGTGCCGTTCTGCGCACGATCCGTATCAGCCCGCAGAAGCTGAACCTTGTTGCCGCGCTGATCCGCGGCAAGAAGGTCGCGACAGCGCTCTCCGACCTCGAATTCTCGGCCAAGCGGATTTCCGGCACGGTCAAGAAGACGCTGGAATCGGCGATCGCCAACGCGGAAAACAATCACGACCTCGATGTCGACGCGCTGATCGTGGCGGAAGCCTATGTCGGCAAGTCGATCGTCATGAAGCGTTTCCACGCTCGTGGCCGCGGTCGCGCCAGCCGTATCGAAAAGCCGTTCTCGCACCTCACGATCGTCGTTCGTGAAGTCGAGGAAAAAGGGGAGGCCGCATAATGGGCCAGAAAGTCAATCCGATCGGGCTGCGTCTCGGCATCAACCGCACCTGGGATTCGCGCTGGTTCGCGAACACCGGCGAATACGGCCAGCTGCTGCATGAGGACCTCAAGATCCGCAAGTATCTCGAGAAGGAGCTCAAGCAGGCGGCGATCTCCAAGGTCGTGATCGAGCGTCCGCACAAGAAGTGCCGCGTCACCATCCATGCGGCGCGTCCAGGCCTGATCATCGGCAAGAAGGGCGCCGACATCGAGAAGCTTCGCAAGAAGCTGACCGAGATGACGAAGTCCGAGACGCACCTCAACATCGTTGAAGTGCGCAAGCCCGAAATCGACGCCACGTTGATCGCCCAGTCGATCGCTCAGCAGCTCGAGCGCCGCATCGCGTTCCGCCGCGCCATGAAGCGGGCCGTTCAGTCGGCCATGCGTCTCGGCGCCGAAGGCATCCGCATCAACTGCTCCGGCCGTCTCGGCGGCGCCGAAATCGCGCGCATGGAGTGGTACCGCGAGGGCCGCGTGCCGCTGCACACGCTGCGCGCCGATGTCGACTACGGCACGGCGGAGGCGAACACGGCTTACGGCATCTGCGGCGTCAAGGTGTGGGTGTTCAAGGGCGAGATCCTCGAGCACGACCCGATGGCTTCCGAGCGCCGTGCAACCGAAGGCGATGCCGCGCATGGCGGCGGCGGTGCTGGTGGCGAGCGCGAACGCGGCCGTCGTCGCGAGAACGCCTGAGACATTTGAGAATTTGGAGTTAGAACGATGCTGCAGCCAAAGCGCACAAAGTTCCGCAAGCAGTTCAAGGGCCGTATCCACGGTACCGCCAAGGGCGGCACCAACCTGGATTTCGGCGGTTTCGGGCTGAAGGCGCTTGAGCCGAACCGCGTCACCGCGCGCGAGATCGAGGCGGCCCGCCGCGCGATCACCCGCGAGATGAAGCGCGCCGGCCGCGTCTGGATCCGGGTGTTCCCGGACCTGCCGGTCACCTCGAAGCCGACCGAAGTCCGCATGGGTAAGGGCAAGGGTGCAGTCGACTACTGGGCGGCGCGCGTGAAGCCCGGCCGCATCATGTTCGAGATCGACGGCGTCAGCGAGGAGACCGCGCGCGAGGCGCTGCGTCTCGGCGCAGCCAAGCTCTCGGTCAAGACGCGCTTCGTGCAGCGCATCGCAGAATAAGGACAGGCGATCATGAAAGCCGAAGACATCCGGACCAAGACCCAGGATCAGCTGACCGACGACCTGGCAGCCCTCAAGAAGGAGCAGTTCAACCTGCGCTTCCAGAAGGCCACCGGCCAGCTCGAGAAGACCGCGCGCGTGAAGCAGGTCCGCAAGGACATCGCGCGCATCAAGACCATCGCCGCGGAAAAAGCCGCGGCCAAGAAGGGTTAAGACCATGCCGAAGCGTATCCTGCAGGGCACCGTCGTCAGCGACAAGAACGAGAAGACGGTTGTCGTCAAGGTCGAGCGTCGCTTCACGCATCCGGTGATGAAGAAGACCGTGCGCATGACCAAGAAGTACAAGGCGCACGACGAGAACAACGCCCACAAGGTCGGCGACCAGGTGTTCATCCAGGAATCGAAGCCGATTTCGAAGGACAAGCGCTGGGTCGTGGTTACCTCGGACCAAGCCTGATCTTTGGGCGTAAACAAACGAATTTTGGACAGACCGGGGAGGGGCGTCGCGCGCCTGTCCCGTTAGAAAAGAAGAAGGCGGCCAGTCATGATTCAGATGCAAACAAACCTCGACGTCGCGGACAATTCCGGCGCCCGTCGTGTCATGTGCATCAAGGTGCTGGGCGGCTCGAAGCGGAAGTATGCCTCCGTCGGCGACATCATCGTGGTGTCGATCAAGGAAGCCATTCCGCGCGGCCGCGTTAAGAAGGGCGATGTGATGAAGGCGGTCGTGGTTCGCACGGCCAAGGACATCCGCCGCCCGGATGGCAGCGTGATCCGTTTCGACAAGAACGCGGCCGTTCTCGTCGACAATAAGAAAGAGCCGATCGGCACCCGTATCTTCGGACCGGTTCCGCGCGAGCTGCGCGCCAAGAACCACATGAAGATCATCTCGCTCGCGCCTGAAGTGCTGTAAGGAGCCGGACCAATGCAAAAGATCAGAAAAGGCGACAAGGTCGTCGTGCTTGCCGGCAAGGACAAGGGCCGTTCGGGCGAAGTCCTGTCGGTGCAGCCGAAGGAAGACACCGCGGTCGTCCGCGGCGTGAACCTCATTCGCCGTCACCAGAAGCAGACCCAGTCCCAAGAGGGCGGGATCATCACCAAGGAAGCGCCGATCCACCTGTCGAACATCGCGCTGGCCGACCCCAAGGACGGCAAGCCGACCCGCGTCGGCTTCGCCATCCAGAAGGACGGCAAGAAGGTGCGCGTCGCCAAGCGTTCGGGAGAAGTCATCAATGGCTAAGGCTGAAACCAAGCAGGCGGCTGCCAAGAACGAGCCGCGCCTCAAGAAGGTCTATCAAGAGACCATCCGCAAGGCGCTGCAGGAGCAGTTCGGCTACGACAACGAGATGCAGGTTCCGCGCATCGACAAGATCGTGCTGAACATGGGCGTCGGCGAAGCAACCGCCGATTCCAAGAAGCCCTCGGTCGCGGCCGAGGATCTCGCGCTGATCGCCGGCCAGAAGGCCGTCGTCACCCGCGCCCGCAACTCGATTGCCGGCTTCAAGGTGCGCGAGAACATGCCGATCGGCGCCAAGGTCACGCTGCGCAAGGAACGCATGTACGAGTTCCTCGACCGCCTCGTGAACATCGCGCTGCCGCGCGTTCGCGACTTCCGCGGACTGAACCCGAAGAGCTTTGACGGCCGCGGCAACTACGCCATGGGCATCAAGGAGCACATCGTGTTCCCGGAGATCAACTACGACAAGGTTGATCAGGTCTGGGGCATGGACGTCATCGTTTGTACGACGGCGAAGACGGATGACGAGGCCAGGGCTCTGCTCAAGGCCTTCAACTTCCCCTTCCGCCAGTAACGGCAGCGAAAAAGGAAAAATCTGAAATGGCAAAGACCAGCTCAGTCGAGAAGAACAACCGGCGCCGCAAGCTCGCCGACCAGTACGCCGCCAAGCGCACGGCGCTCAAGGCCATCATCATGGATCAGTCCAAGCCGATGGAAGAGCGTTTCCGCGCCCAGTTGAAGCTGTCGGCGCTGCCGCGCAACTCGGCCAAGATTCGCATCCGCAACCGTTGCGAAGTCACGGGCCGTCCGCGTGCCTACTATCGCAAGCTGAAGCTTTCGCGTATCGCGCTTCGCGATCTGGGCAATACCGGCCAGATCCCGGGCCTGGTCAAGTCGAGCTGGTAAGGAGACACTGAGATGTCATTGAGCGATCCTCTCGGCGATATGCTGACCCGCATCCGCAACGCTTATGGCCGCAAGAAGTCGAGCGTCTCGACCCCGGCCTCGCGTCTGCGCGCCCGCGTGCTCGAAGTGCTGAAGTCGGAAGGCTATATCCGCGACTACAGCCAGACCGATTTCGAAAACGGCAAGTCCGAAATCGAGATCGAGCTGAAGTATTTCGACGGCGCTCCGGTCGTGCGCGAAATCGAGCGCGTCTCGAAGCCCGGCCGCCGCGTCTATGTCTCGGCCAAGTCGATCCCGCAGGTCGCAAACGGCCTCGGCATCGCCATCCTTTCGACGCCGAAGGGCGTCATGGCCGATCATGAAGCGCGTGAGCAGAATGTCGGCGGCGAGATCCTCTGCCAGATCTTCTAAGGGTGAATGGTCAGTGGTGAATAGTGAATGGTGAAACTGCACGGAGCTTTGTTCGCGCTATTCACCATTTTACCATTCACCATTCACAGCAGTTAAGGAAAGAAGGAGACAAAAATGTCTCGTATCGGAAAGAAACCCGTTTCGCTGCCGCAGGGCGTGACCGCTTCCGTCAACGGCCAGACCGTGACGGCGAAGGGACCGAAGGGCGAGCTGAAGTTCGTGGTCAACGACGAAGTGCTGGTCAAGATGGAGAACAACGAGATCTCCGTCGAGCCGCGCGACCAGACCAAGAACGCCCGCTCCAAGTGGGGCATGTCGCGCACGCAGATCGTCAACATCCTGCAGGGCGTGAAGGACGGCTTCGAGAAGAAGCTCGAGATCACCGGCGTCGGCTATCGTGCGGCGTTGCAGGGCAAGAACCTGCAGCTCGCGCTTGGCTTCAGCCACGATGTCGTCTACGAGACGCCTCAGGGCATCACCATCACGGTGCCGAAGCCGACCGAGATCACGGTCTCGGGCATCGACAAGCAGCAGGTCGGCCAGGTCGCCGCCGAGATCCGCGAGTATCGCGGTCCGGAGCCGTACAAGGGCAAGGGCGTGCGCTATGCCGACGAGCGCATCGTGCGCAAGGAAGGCAAGAAGAAGTAATAGGCATGGCCCCGGAAAGTCGCGGACTTTTCGGAAGGGGCCAGGCTTGAGAAGTGTAACGCCGCGGGGAGCGGCCGCGGGAGGCCTGGCCTACCGCACAGGGTTGCCCCCGTTTTCTGAAGGCAAGGAACTGACATCATGGCAAGCCCCAAGGAAACCATCCAGCGCCGCGCGCAGCGCGTCCGCCGTCAACTGAAGAAGGTCGCCGGCGCGCGTCCGCGGCTTTCGGTGCACCGCACCTCGAAGAACATCTACGTCCAGGTCATCGACGATGCGAACGGTCATACTTTGGCTGCCGCCTCGACGCTAGAGAAGGACCTCAAGGGTTCGCTCAAGACCGGCGCCGACACCTCCGCCGCCGCTGCGGTCGGCAAGCTGATCGCCGAGCGCGCTTCGAAAGCCGGCGTCAAGGAAGTCGTCTTCGACCGCGGCCCGTACATCTATCATGGCCGCGTCAAGGCGCTGGCCGAGGCTGCCCGCGAAGGCGGGCTGAGCTTCTAATGCATGATCCCGAAAAGTTGCAGACTTTTCGGACAAGATCATGCAAAGGAAAAAGTTCGCCGCTGATGACTCAAAGCGGCATCGGCAAACAGCAACCCGTGCTTCCGGAAAAGAACAAGGACTAGGATATGGCACAGGAACGTAGAGAAGGCGGCCGCGGCCGCGAGCGTGAACGCGAAGAGCGTGACGACGGCATGGTGGACAAGCTCGTCCACATCAACCGCGTCGCAAAAGTGGTGAAGGGTGGCCGTCGTTTCGGTTTTGCCGCTCTCGTCGTCGTCGGCGACCAGAAGGGCCGCGTCGGCTTCGGCCACGGCAAGGCGCGCGAAGTGCCGGAAGCCATCCGCAAGGCGACCGAATCGGCCAAGCGCGACATGATCTTCGTGCCGCTGCGTTCGGGCCGCACGCTGCATCACGACGTCGAGGGCCGCTGGGGCGCCGGACGCGTCCTGCTTCGCGCCGCCAAGCAAGGTACCGGCATCATCGCCGGCGGTCCGATGCGCGCCGTCTTCGAGACGCTCGGCATGCATGACGTGGTCGCCAAGTCGATGGGTTCGTCGAACCCCTACAACATGGTTCGCGCCACCTTCGACGCGCTGAAGAGCCAGATGCATCCGAAGGATGTGGCTGCCGCGCGCGGCATCAAGTACTCGACTCTTCAGGCCCGCCGCGGCACCGCCGTTGCGGCTGAAGAATAGTCGACGCTGACCAGGGATTTCGACCATGGCCAAGAAAGCTACCAAGACCATCACCGTCGAGCAGATCGGCTCGCCGATCCGCCGGCCGAAGGAGCAGCGCGCGACGCTGGTTGGCCTCGGCCTGAACAAGATGCACAAGCGGCGCACGCTGGAGGACACCCCTTCCGTGCGCGGCATGATTGCCGCCGTCCAGCACCTCGTCCGCGTCGTGGACGAGGCGTGAACGGAAGCGCAGGAGAAGAATGATGAAACTCAACGATCTGCGTGACAAGGACGGCGCCACGCATTCCAGGAAGCGCCTCGGTCGCGGCATCGGCTCCGGCTCGGGCAAGACCGCCGGCCGCGGCGTCAAGGGCCAGAAGGCCCGTTCGGGCGTTGCCATCAACGGCTTCGAGGGCGGCCAGATGCCGCTCTATCGGCGCCTGCCGAAGCGCGGCTTCAACAACCTGTTCGGCAAGAGCTTCGCGGTCGTGTCGCTGGCCAAGATCCAGGCGGCTGTCGACGCCAAGAAGCTCGACGCCAAGGCGGCCGTGACGGCCGAGGCCCTGGTTGCCGCCGGCGTCATCCGCCGCGCCAAGGACGGCGTGCGCGTGCTGTCCGACGGCCAGCTCAAGGCCAAGCTCTCCTTCGACGTCGCCGGCGCTTCCAAGGCCGCGATCGAGAAGATCGAGAAGGCCGGCGGTTCGGTGAAGCTGCCGGAAGCGGCCGCCGCCGAGTAACGGCGATTTGAAGCGCGGCCGACCGGGATGACTTCGCATTTTCCCTCGAACCGCGCTTTGACCAGATGAATTGGGCGGCCGCGTCAACGCGGCCGCTTGCATGTTTAAGGTCCGGAGCTTATCTCGTGAGCTTCGGTGACACGCGCCGCCTGAGCTGGGGGCGTCGAGCGTGACACGGAAATCAATGAAGTAGAGCAGGATGTTGTCCGAAAACCGCTCCACACTTTTCGGCATCATGCTCTAGCGGAGAATCAGGCATGGCTTCGGCTGCTGAACAACTAGCCTCCAATCTGAATTTCGCGGCCTTCGCCAAGGCCGAGGATCTCAAGAAGCGCATCTGGTTCACCATCGGCGCGTTGCTCGTCTACCGCCTCGGCACCTACATCCCGCTTCCCGGCATCAACCCCGACGCTTTCGCCCAGGCCTTCTCCTCGCAGAGCAAGGGCGTGCTCGGCATGTTCAATATGTTCGCCGGCGGCGCCGTGCAGCGCATGGCGATCTTCGCGCTGGGCATCATGCCCTACATCTCCGCTTCCATCATCATGCAGCTGATGACCTCGGTCATCCCGTCGCTGGAAGCACTGAAGAAGGAAGGTGAGCAGGGCCGCAAGATCATCAACCAGTACACGCGCTACGGCACCGTGCTCCTGGCGCTGATCCAGGCCTACGGCATTTCGATCGGTCTTGAAGGCGGCAACGGCATCGTCAACGATCCCGGCATGTTCTTCCGCATCTCGACCGTCGTCACGCTGGTCGGCGGCACCATGTTCCTGATGTGGCTTGGCGAGCAGATCACCGCGCGCGGCATCGGCAACGGCATTTCGCTGATCATCTTCTCCGGCATCGTCGCTGGCCTGCCGCGGGCGATCTCAGGCACGCTGGAACTCGGCCGCACCGGTGCGCTGTCGACGGGCCTAATCCTCGCGATCATCGTGCTGGCCATCATCGTCATCGCGCTGATCGTCTTCTTCGAGCGCGCGCAGCGCCGCCTGCTCATCCAGTATCCGAAGCGCCAGGTCGGCAACCGCATGTTCCAGGGCGATACCTCGCATTTGCCGCTGAAGCTCAACACCTCGGGCGTCATCCCGCCGATCTTCGCATCCTCGCTGCTGCTTCTGCCGGCAACGGTCGCGGGCTTCTCGCAGGCGACCAACCTGCCGGCCTGGGCAAGCACGATCCTCGCCTCGCTCGGCCACGGCCAGCCGCTCTACATGATATTCTATGCGGGCATGATCGTCTTCTTCGCCTTCTTCTACACGGCGATCGTTTTCAACCCGAAGGACACGGCCGACCAGCTCAAGAAGCATTCCGGCTTCATCCCGGGCTATCGTCCAGGCGAACGCACCGCCGAATATATTGACTATGTTTTGACGCGTATCACCGTCATCGGCGCCATCTATCTGGTGCTGGTCTGTCTGCTGCCGGAATTCCTGATTTCGGCGACTGGCGTACCTTTCTACCTCGGTGGCACATCGCTTCTGATCGTGGTCAGTGTCACGCTCGACACGGTGGCGCAGATTCAGGGTCACCTGATCGCGCACCAGTATGAGGGCCTGATCAAGAAGTCGAAGTTGCGCGGGGGGAAGAGGAGCAGATGAGGTTGATATTGCTTGGGCCGCCAGGGGCGGGCAAGGGGACGCAAGCACAAAGACTGGTAGAACAACACGGCATCCCACAGCTCTCGACGGGGGACATGCTGCGTGCCGCCGTCCAGGCCGGAACCGAGGTCGGCAAGCGCGCCAAGGCGGTGATGGATGCCGGCGAACTGGTCTCTGACGCGATCGTCAACGCCATCGTCGCCGAGCGCATCGATCAGCCGGACTGCGCCAGGGGTTTCATCCTCGACGGCTATCCGCGCACGCTGGTCCAGGCCGATGCGGTCGAGGCCATGCTTGCCGAGCGCGGCATCGCGCTCGACACCGTCATCGAGCTTGTCGTTGACGACAAGGCGCTGGTCGGCCGAATCGTCAAGCGCGCCGAGGATGCCAAGGCCGCCGGCCAGCCGGTGCGCAAGGACGACAACCCGGCGGTGTTCGAGGAACGCCTTCGCGAATATTACAAGAAGACGGCGCCGCTGACCGGCTACTACTACGCCAAAGGCAAGCTCAAGACGGTCGATGGCATGGCCAGTATCGATGCCGTGACCGACGAGATCGGCAAGGTGCTCGCGGCCGCGGCGAAATAGCTCGCGCCGACAATTGAAGATTGCGCTTGACGGGAACTGGCCGTTGGGGTATGGCGGCCCGTCTTCCTATCAGGCATGGACTTTGCTTGCCCTTGCGGGCAAGGCATCCGCTTTGAACCAGGAAACTCCCGCAAGGGCCGGCCTCCACCGGACGCGGGATAACTTGAACGCCGGCTCGTCCGGCCTACATGGAGAAAGAGAAGAACATGGCTCGTATAGCCGGCGTCAACATTCCGACCAACAAGCGCGTCGTCATTGCGCTTCAGTACATTCACGGCATCGGCAAGAAGTTTGCCCAGGAGATCGTCGACAAGGTCGGCATCCCGGCGGACCGCCGTGTCAACCAGCTGACCGACGCGGAAGTGCTGCAGATCCGCGAGACGATCGACCGCGACTATCAGGTCGAAGGCGACCTGCGCCGCGAAGTCTCGATGAACATCAAGCGGCTCATGGACCTCGGCTGCTATCGCGGCCTGCGTCACCGCCGTTCGTTGCCGGTCCGCGGCCAGCGCACGCACACCAATGCGCGCACCCGCAAGGGCCCGGCCAAGGCGATCGCCGGCAAGAAGAAGTAATTGAGCGAATAGCGAGTAGTCATTAGCGAGTAGGGTTCTATTCGCTACTCACTAACTCCCTACTCGCTCCCTAAGGTGGAGCCGCTGGCATTACGGCGGTGTAGAGATCAACTGAAAGGACTACCATGGCCAAGGAAGCCGCTCGTGTTCGCCGTCGCGAACGCAAGAACATCTCGTCGGGCGTTGCACACGTCAATTCGACCTTCAACAACACCATGATCACCATCACCGACGCACAGGGCAATTCGATTGCCTGGTCGTCGGCCGGTGCGCAAGGGTTCAAGGGTTCGCGCAAGTCGACCCCGTTCGCCGCCCAGATGGCTGCCGAGGACGTCGCCAAGAAGGCCCAGGAACACGGCATGCGCATGCTCGAGGTCGAGGTCTGCGGACCCGGCTCCGGCCGTGAATCGGCCCTTCGCGCGCTGCAGGCTGCCGGCTTCACCATCACCTCGATCCGCGACGTGACGCCGATCCCGCACAATGGTTGCCGTCCGCGCAAGAAGCGCCGCGTCTGATTTTTAAGCGCCGCGCGAACGCCACGGCGTTCCTCCGCGGTTTTCCGTGTCGCCCGCCACGATTGGATGGTGGCGGGGCAAAGGAAGGAAGACATTTATGATCCAGAAAAACTGGCAGGAACTGATCAAGCCGAACAAGATCGAGTTCTCGTCGAAGAAGAAGACGCTGACCACGCTGGTGGCCGAGCCGCTCGAACGCGGCTTTGGCCTGACGCTGGGCAACGCGCTGCGGCGCGTGCTTCTGTCTTCGCTGCGCGGCGCGGCTGTCACCGCCGTGCAGATCGACGGCGTGCTGCATGAATTCTCGTCCATCGCCGGCGTGCGCGAGGACGTGACCGACATCGTGCTCAACATCAAGGAAATCGCCATCCGCATGGAAGGCGATGGTCCCAAGCGCATGGTCGTGCGCAAGCAGGGCCCGGGCGCGGTGCTCGCCGGCGACATCCAGACGGTCGGCGACGTCGAGATCCTCAACCCCGACCACGTCATCTGCACGCTGGACGAGGGCGCTGAGATCCGCATGGAGTTCACCGTCGACACCGGCAAGGGCTATGTGCCGGCCGAGCGCAACCGCGCCGAGGACGCGCCGATCGGCCTGATCCCGGTCGACTCGCTCTACTCGCCGGTCAAGAAGGTCTCCTACAAGGTCGAGAACACCCGCGAGGGCCAGGTGCTCGACTATGACAAGCTGACCATGACTATCGAGACCAACGGCTCGATCTCAGGCGAGGACGCGGTCGCTTTCGCCGCCCGCATCCTGCAGGACCAGCTCGCGCTGTTCGTCAACTTCGACGAGCCGCAGAAGGAAGTCGCGACCGAAGCCGTCACCGAGCTCGCCTTCAACCCGGCGCTGCTCAAGAAGGTCGACGAGCTCGAACTTTCGGTGCGTTCGGCCAACTGCCTGAAGAACGACAACATCGTCTATATCGGCGACCTGATCCAGAAAACCGAAGCCGAGATGCTGCGCACCCCGAACTTCGGCCGCAAGTCGCTGAACGAGATCAAGGAAGTGCTGGCGGCCATGGGCCTGCATCTCGGCATGGAAGTGCCGGACTGGCCGCCGGAAAACATCGAAGACCTCGCAAAACGTTACGAAGACCAATATTGAGCATGAATTCCAAGGATCGGCGGCGCGAGCCGCTCGATCCGACGGTCATGCGGAAAACCATCAGAGGCCGTGGCCTCTTGAACAACTGAAAAAGGAAAAGAGCCATGCGCCACGGTTTCAAAGGCCGTCGTTTCGCCCGCAGCATCAGCCATCGCAAGTCGATGTTCGCCAACCTCGCCGTGTCTCTGATCGAGCACGAGCAGATCGTCACCACCCTGCCGAAGGCGAAGGATCTGCGTCCGATCGTCGAGAAGCTGGTGACGCTCGGCAAGCGCGGCGACCTGCACGCCCGTCGCCAGGTCATCGCCCAGATCGGCAATGAAGGCGTCGTCAAGCGCCTGTTCGAGACTCTCGCCCCGCGCTACGCCACCCGCAACGGCGGCTATCTGCGCATCATGAAGGCGGGCTTCCGCAAGGGCGACAACGCCGCCATGGCGGTCATCGAATTCGTCGACCGCGACACCTCGGCCAAGGGCGCCGCCGACCGCGCTCGCCTCGAGGCAGAGGGCGCCAATGAGGAAGCCGCGGCCGCCTGAGGCCTACGTTTTCCTCAATGACTTCAAGGGGCCTTCGGGCCCCTTTTGCGTTCTTGTATCTGGCGCTATCCCAGAATATCCAAATAGTCGTTGCCAGTCAGTGCACGCCAGTTGAAGACCCCTGGCACCTCCTCGGTGGCAGGTTGCGGATAAGAGTAAATGCTGTCGACCTTCGTCCGAGGATCGATATCCCGCAAAAGCCGACCCAGCTTTGCTCCTTCCAAATGCCTGACCACGTCACCATCAGCTACGAATGACGTGTCGACCTGAAAGTGCACCTTGATGCAGCCGGCGCAAATGTTCAGCAGGATGCTGTCGCTCAGTGCGGCGTAGTGGACCTTTGTCCGTTTGAGATCCCAGAGTCCTGCGGAAAGAAATGCCGAGGGTTTTGTCTTTCCGCTGAATTTGCCCAGCGACAGTTTTAGCCGTCCCGTCACAGGCTCGAATTTGCCTTTGAGTTGCTTCGCTTGTTCGATCTGAAACCAGTTGATCCGATAGGGGGCAGCATCTGCGAACGAAATCTCCAGCTTGCCGAAAAACCAATAGAGCGGAACGGGGGCATCCTCGTTCGTATTCCAGCCATCGGGCGAACCGAGCAACTTAGCAACATCAATCAAGCTCATTTGTGGGGAGAGCGGCCCCAAGGTTCCGGTCGCCAGGAAATCGCGGAAGGAAGCAAGCTGCTTTTTCATGAAACGGACACCAGTAGCCGATTGCGGACGTAGCTATAGCCGGTTACTGGCTGAAAATAAGTCGATGTCATCGCATTAGCCTTTCATTCTGCACAATCGTCGGGACAATGGCGCCCGATCTGGAGGATTCGGAATGCACCTCAAACGACTGTTTCTTGTCGCGGTTTGCGCGCTGGCCGTTTTCGCCGCGGCACCGGCCGAAAGACAGGCTTTAGCCGAGGATGCCGCCAAGCCGGCCGATCCGGGGCTCTCCGACGTGCTGACGGATCTGCTGCATGGCGTAGAAGGCGAGAATGGCACGTCCGGCCCCGACAAGCGGGTGCCGTTCGGCCGCGAGGAGGTGCAGCTCTCCTTCGCGCCGCTGGTCAAGCAGACGGCGCCGGCCGTCGTCAACGTCTATGCCTCGCAGACCGCCAAGGTGACCTCGCCCTTCGAGGGCGATCCTTTCTTCGAGGAGTTCTTCGGCCGCGCCCAGCCGCGCGCGCAGTCCTCGCTGGGCTCCGGCGTGCTGGTCGATCCGAGCGGCGTCATCGTCACCAATTTCCACGTCATCAAGGACGCCGACGAGGTGAAGGTCGCGACCGCGGACGGCCGCGAGTTCACCTCCAAGGTCATGCTCAAGGATGAGACGCTCGATCTCGCCGTGCTCAAGATCTCGGCCGACAAGCCATTCCCGGTGATCGCCATCGGCGATTCCGACGCGCTCGAGGTCGGCGACCTGGTGCTCGCCATCGGCAACCCGTTCGGCGTCGGCCAGACCACCACCAGCGGCATTGTCTCCGCTCTCGCCCGCAGCCATATCGGCGTCTCGGATTCGGGCTATTTCATCCAGACCGACGCGGCCATCAATCCGGGCAATTCGGGCGGCGCGCTGATCAACATGGGCGGCCAGCTGGTCGGCATCAACACCGCGATCTACAGCCGCAGCGGCGGCTCGATCGGCATCGGCTTCGCCATTCCCTCGAACATGGTGCGCGCCTTTGCCGACGCCGCCAAGGCCGGGCTCGACTTCTTCGAGCGGCCCTATATCGGCGCGGAATTCGAACTGGTGACGCCGCAGATCGCCGAATCGCTCGGCATGGAGAAGCCCACCGGCGCACTGGTTTCATCGGTCGAGGGCTCCGGCCCCGCCGGCAAGGCCGGCCTGAAGCCGGGCGACGTCATCCTGTCGCTCAACAACACGCCGGTCGAAAGCATCGAGGCTCTCGACTACCGCATGGCGACGCTGTCGATCGGCACCAAGGCGACCTTCGTCGTGCTGAGCAAGGGCCAGCAGGCGACGCTGGAAATCCCGCTGGAGCGCGCGCCGGAAGGCGCCAAGCCCAGCGAGGTCACCTTGCGCGGCCGCAGTCCCTTCGCCGGCGCCAAGGTCGCCGAGCTGTCGCCCAGGCTTGCCCAGCGGCTTGGCCTTCGCACCGACCTCAAGGGCGTCACCGTCATCGATATCAGCCGCGATTCGCCGGCCGCCGATTTCGGCTTCCAGCCCGGCGATATCGTGCGCGAGGTGAACGGCACCAGTATCGACACCGCGGCGACGCTGGCACAGGTCGCCCAGCAGGATACGCGCTGGTGGCGCTTTACCGTCGAGCGCGGCGGGCAGATACTGCGCCAGGTGTTGCGTTATTGAGGCGGTCTGCCCATTTAAGGCATGATCCCGAACCGAAGCTCCGCTTGGCAAAAAGCGAGAACCGGTGTTCGGACAACATCATGCTCTCAAGAGAGCTGGATCGCGTTTCAACCAAAAGACTTGCATGGCCGATCTGTTCAGTTCCGATGAGCCGGAGAAAGCGCCGCCTGGGCGGCCGCTGGCCGACCGGCTGCGCCCAAAAAACCTCGGCGAGGTCGTCGGCCAGGAGCATCTGACCGGCCCCGACGGCGCGCTGACCAGGCTGATCGATTCCGGTTCGCTGGGCTCCATGATCTTCTGGGGTCCGCCCGGCACCGGCAAGACGACGGTTGCCCGGCTGCTGGCCGGCGAGACCAATCTCGCCTTCGAGCAGATCTCGGCGGTGTTTTCCGGCGTCGCGGACCTCAAGAAAGTGTTCGAGGCGGCGAAACTCAGGCGCGCCAACGGCCGCCAGACGCTGCTCTTCGTCGACGAGATCCATCGTTTCAACCGCGCCCAGCAGGACGGCTTCCTTCCGGTGATGGAAGACGGCACCGTGGTGCTGGTTGGCGCCACGACTGAGAACCCGTCCTTCGAGCTGAATGCGGCGCTTCTGTCGCGAGCGCGCGTGCTTGTGTTCCGTTCGCTGGGCGAGGAAAGCATCGCCCAGCTTCTGGCGCGGGCGGAAGAAACCGAGGGCAGGGCGCTGCCGCTTGACGACGAGGCGCGCGCGATGCTGATCCGCATGGCGGACGGCGACGGCCGCGCCTCGCTGACGCTGGCCGAGGAAGTCTGGCGCGCCGCCAAGAAAGGCGAAGTGTTCGGCCCGGAGGGCCTGCAGCGCGTCATCCAGCGCCGCGCGCCGATCTACGACAAGGGCCAGGACGGTCATTACAACCTGATCTCGGCGCTGCATAAATCGGTACGGGGCTCCGATCCGGATGCCGCCCTTTATTACCTCGCCCGAATGTTCGATGCCGGCGAGGATCCGCTCTATCTCGGCCGCCGGCTGGTGCGCATGGCGGTGGAGGATATCGGGCTCGCCGATCCCCAGGCGCTTGTCGTCGCCAACGCGGCCAAGGACGCCTATGACTATCTAGGCTCGCCCGAGGGCGAGCTCGCCTTCGCGCAGGCCACCGTCTATCTCGCCACCGCGCCGAAATCGAATGCCGTCTATACCGCCTTCAAGGCTGCGACTGCGGCCGCCAAGGAGTTCGGCTCGCTGCTGCCGCCCAAGCACATTCTCAACGCGCCGACCAAGCTGATGAAGCAGGAGGATTACGGCGCCGGCTATCGCTACGACCATGACGAGCCGGACGCCTTTTCGGGCCAGGACTATTTCCCGGAGAAGATGGGCCGGCACACTTTCTACGACCCGCCGGAACGCGGCTTCGAGCGCGACATCCGCAAGCGGCTGGAATACTGGGCGAAGCTGCGCAGCGAACGGAACGGCTGAGTTGCGCCGCCCGGCGGTCGGCTCGCTCAGAGCCTGTCGGCTGAGCGTTGAGGGCAAGTGGAGTTGTAACTCCAAATATTTATGTTGGCCGGCTGACGGGTCCGCGCGACGGCATTGTGCCGGGAAACAAAAAATCCTATCAAGACGCACGGCTGACGGGGGTCGCCGTGATTTTGTCCCATGGAACAGGATCGCGCCTCCCGCGCGAAAAGCAATGAAAAAGAAAACCGTCAAGTCGCTCCGCAAGGCCGCCATCGCGGTCGTGGTTCTCGCGCTCGCCTTCTACTTCATCCCGATTCTGACTACGATATGGGTCGTCTGCGGCCTGATCGACGTCATGCGCAACGATCAGAAGAACCGAAACCTGTTCGAGCGCTACTTCCTCGGCAACGGCCTGTTCACCTGGCTGCTGTCGCCGTTCAACCTGATTGTCGACCTTCTCTGCTATCGCAATCCCGGCGTCTGGAAGCCTGAACAATTCCCTGAAGACTATCAGCGCGAAATCAACGAGGTCCTGGGCGTCTTCAAGGCCCGCAAGGACGAGATCATCGCCGACATCGACGCCAATTTCGGCGCCGGCCGGCGCGGCATGTATGTCTATCAGTGGTACGGCAAGCACAAGATCGACAACGTTCCCGAATTCAACAAGGATTACAAATACATCAAGACGATAGCCGTATCCGTTTTCAGCAAGCGCGAATCCACGTCCTGGCATTTCGGTCCGCTCCGCCTCAGCCTGCGCATCCTCTACAATCTGATCCCGGTGCAGGCGGAGATCTTCGTCCAGTGCGGCAGCAGGAAGAACTACTGGTACGACAATCCTTTGTTTATCTTCGACGACACGCTGTTCCACCGCTCGGTCAACGAATATGACGGCCGCCGCTACTGCGTCTTCGTCGACATCATCAGGCCGTCTCCGTTCCCAAAACTGATCGCGGGCCTTCTCTCCCTCGTCTCGGTCAGCGTGGAGCGCATCAATTCCGTCTTCTACAAGAACTGGAAGATGATAGGCTCGTCCAAGCCGAAGGCCGCTGCCAACTGATTCTGGCGCCTCTTCAATCTCCTGGCTCGGCCTGCGCGGCCGGGCCTCTGATGCTCTTAAACCAACGTCCTATAGCGCCGGTCGGCTGCAACCGTTACAACTCTTCCATCGGATATATCCACAAGGATATAACGACGGGCGGAAGGAGGTCCGCTCGCTGGGAGGATAGGTTTGAGCGGGCGGCAAGCAGCCGGTCATGCGGATTTCGTCCAGGCTTCGATCGCCAGAAGCGACGCGGCCCATTCGGCGTTGGTCGCCTCGTGGCGCCGTTCCCTTCAACTGCATCGCCTCGATCCGGCCGAGCGCAAGGCGCCAAGGCGGCTGACCGAAGCCGAATTGCGGCAGGCACGGCAGCGCATGGAACGGATGATCCGCGCCGCCGAGACAAGCCTCAACCGGCTCTATCAGGCGGTCGGCGGAGTCGGTTGCTGTGTGATGCTGGCCGACCGCGACGGCATCCCTGTCGAGCGCCGCGGCGCGGTCGCCGACGACGAGACCTTCGACGAATGGGGCCTGTGGACCGGCACGGTCTGGAGCGAAGACAGTGAGGGAACCAACGGCATCGGCACCTGTCTCGCCGATCAGCGGCCGCTGACCATCCATCGCGACCAGCATTTCTTTTCGCGCAACACGCTCATGAGTTGCACCACGGCTCCCGTCTTTGACCATGAAGGCAACCTGGCGGCCGCGCTCGACGTATCGTCCTGCCGCTCTGACCTGACGGAAGGCTTCGTCCAGCTTATCTCGGTCGCGGTGGGCGACGCCGCGCGCCGTATCGAGGCCGAGAATTTCCGTATGGTCTATTCCAATGCCCGCATCCTGCTTGCTCCGGTTGCCGAGCGCAGCGCCGGCGCGTTGATCGCCGTCGACGCCGACGACCTTGTGATTGGCGCGACACGCTCGGCGCGGCTTGCTCTCGGCATAACGTCGGAGGGCCTGGCCAAGGGCCTGCTCGCCGCGGACATCCTTGGGGACCCGGCCAAGGCCCGGGAGGACCTCGACGACGCCGAGCGCAGCGTGCTGCAGCGCGCGATGGCGCGCACCGGCGGCAATGTTTCGGCAGCGGCGCAGAGCCTCGGCATCTCGCGCGCGACGCTGCATCGCAAGCTCGCCCGTTTCAGCATCCGCCGGCCGCATTGATTTACGCAACCTGACCTGTCGCAGTTCTGCGACACTCGGCGTCCGCGATCCGTTTGCCTGGGGATGACAGGCTGATGAGCATCCGCAAGTGTCTCCAGCGACGCGCCACATTCCGTGACGCCGTTTTTGCTGGGAGGCAGACAATGAACAAGGTTGAGTTCTCACGCGCGGCCAAGGTCCCCTTCGCCAAGCGCTATGACAACTTTATCGGTGGCCGCTGGGTCGCCCCGCATGCCGGAAAATACTTCGACAACATCTCGCCGGTTACCGGCCGGCCGCTTTGCGAGATCGCAAGGTCCGACGCACAGGACGTCGAAGCCGCGCTCGACGCCGCGCACAAGGCAAAGGATGCCTGGGGGAAGACCAGCCCGGCGGCCCGCGCCTTGATCCTCAATCGCATTGCGGACCGCATGGAAGACAATCTCGACCTGCTGGCGCTCGCCGAAACGTGGGACAACGGCAAGCCGATCCGCGAGACGACGGCAGCGGACCTGCCTCTGGCCATCGATCACTTCCGCTATTTCGCCGGCGTCCTTCGCAGCCAGGAGGGCAGCCTTTCCGAGATCGACCACGACACAGTCGCCTACCATTTCCATGAGCCGCTGGGTGTCGTCGGCCAGATCATCCCCTGGAACTTCCCGTTGCTGATGGCCTGCTGGAAGCTGGCGCCCGCGCTCGCCGCCGGCAATTGCGTGGTGCTGAAGCCGGCCGAGCAGACGCCCGCCACCATCATGCTGTGGGCCGACCTTATCGGCGATCTTTTGCCGGAAGGCGTGCTCAACATCGTCAACGGCTTCGGCCTCGAGGCCGGCAAGCCTCTGGCATCGTCGAACCGCATCGCCAAGATCGCCTTCACCGGCGAGACGACGACCGGCCGCCTGATCATGCAGTATGCCTCGCAGAACCTCATCCCGGTGACGCTGGAACTCGGCGGCAAATCGCCCAACATCTTCTTCCAGGACGTCGTTGCCGAGGATGACGACTTCTTCGACAAGGCGATCGAGGGCTTCGTCATGTTCGCGCTCAACCAGGGCGAGGTCTGCACGTGCCCGAGCCGCGCGCTGGTGCATGAGAAGATCTACGACAAGTTCATGGAGCGCGCGCTGAAGCGCGTCGAGGCGATCGTGCAGGGCGATCCGCTCGATCCGGCCACCATGATCGGCGCGCAGGCTTCGAGCGAGCAGTTGGAAAAGATCCTCTCCTACTTCGACATCGGTCGCCAGGAGGGAGCGCAGGTGCTGACCGGCGGCGAGCAGAACCATCTGCCGGGCGACCTGGCCGGCGGTTACTACGTGAAGCCGACCGTCTTCAAGGGTCACAACAAGATGCGCATCTTCCAGGAAGAAATCTTCGGGCCGGTGGTGTCGGTGACGACCTTCAAGGACGATGACGAGGCGCTGTCGATCGCCAACGACACGCTATACGGCCTCGGCGCCGGCATCTGGAGCCGCGACGCGAACCGCTGCTACCGCTTCGGACGCGCGATACAGGCAGGCCGCGTCTGGACCAACTGCTATCACGCCTATCCGGCGCATGCCGCCTTCGGCGGCTACAAGCAGTCCGGCATCGGCCGCGAGACGCACAAGATGATGCTCGACCACTACCAGCAGACCAAGAACATGCTGGTCAGCTACAGCCCGAAGAAGCTCGGCTTCTTCTGATCCTCCCAGGGCGAGGGGGAAGGGAGGGCGCCGCAGACGGTGCTCTCCCTTCAACATAGGAGGATTGCCATGGACAGGGCTTCATTGGGCAAAGTCTCGGCCACGGCTGCGGCCAAGGCGCTGCTGGCCGAGATCATCGCCGACCACGGGCCGGTGCTCTTTCACCAGTCCGGCGGCTGCTGCGACGGATCCTCGCCGATGTGCTATGCGCGCGGCGAGTTCATGATCGGCGACAATGACGTGATGCTCGGCGAGATCGGCGACACGCCGGTCTATATCAGCGCCTCGCAATATGAAGTTTGGAAGCACACCGACCTGATCATCGACGTGGTGAAGGGCAGGGGCGGCATGTTCTCGCTCGACAATGGCCGCGAGAAGCGCTTCCTGACGCGTTCGACGGTCTGCGCGGTATCACCGTCATCTTCCGCCGACTGAGCGAGCAGACTAGCCCGCCATCGGCCGCGATTGGGGTAATCGTCGTGCTTTGTTGGGTCTTTGGCTCGCAACCTGTTCGCCTTAGTGCTATGGCGCCGCTTTCAAACGGAAAAGCGTATCCATGGCAGGTGTAGAACAGATCACGGTGGAGGCCGGCGAGGCGGGCATGCGGCTCGACCGTTGGTTCAAGGTCCATTATCCGGGCCTCGGCTTTGGCCACCTGCAGAAGCTGTTGCGCTCGGGCCAGATCCGCATCGATGGCGGCCGGGTGAAGGCTGACACGCGCGTCGAGCCGGGCCAGTCCGTCCGGGTTCCGCCGCTCGACGTCGACAAGAAGGGTGAGGCCTCGCTCACCGGCCACTCGATCCGCAACCAAGGCGATGCCGACGTGCTCGCCAAGATGCTCCTGCACGAGGACCCGAAGGTCTTCGTCTTCAACAAGCCGGCTGGCCTGGCGGTGCAGGGCGGCTCGGGCGTCACCCGCAATGTCGACGACATGCTGGAGGCCTGGCGCAACCAAAAGGGCGAGAAGCCGCGCCTCGTCCACCGCCTCGACCGCGACACCTCCGGCGTGCTGGTCGTTGCCCGCACGCGTCTTGCCGCGATGAAGCTTTCTGAGGCGTTCCGGGCGCGCGAGACCAAGAAAACCTACTGGGCGCTGGTCAAGGGCGTGCCGCCGAAGCGCGAGGACAAGATCTCGACCTGGCTGGTCAAGGAGGCGACGCCGGACGGCGACCGCGTGCGTGTCGCCAAGCACGGCGAGAAGGGCGCTGACCATGCCGTTTCCTACTATCGCGTCGTCGAGCAGGCGGCGCAGTCGCTGTCCTGGCTGGAGATGGAGCCCTATACCGGCCGCACGCATCAACTGCGCGTCCACGCCGCCTTTATCGGCTGCCCGATCATCGGCGACCCGAAATATTTCGAGGCCGATACTAATTGGGAATTCCCGGGCGGCATCCAGAACCGTCTGCACCTGCATGCCCGCCGCATCGTCATCCCGCATCCGGACCAGGGCGTCATCGATGTTACGGCGCCGATGCCGCCGCATATGCGCCAGAGCTGGAACCTGCTCGGTTTTGATGAGCAGAGTGCCGAGGACTAAGGAGGGGACCCCGATCATGGAAGGGAACAGTCTCGCGAGCCAGTTGATCGGGTGGCTGCCGTTCGTCCTGATTTTTGTCGTGTGGGTTGTCTATACGCGTCGGATCGCGACAAGGCAGGGATCGATGGCCGAGGTCGGCCGCGAGAACACCGAGGCGGTCAGGCAGAACACCGAAGCGCTGAAAGCGCTGCTTGCAAAACTCGAAAGCCAATCGAAGCAATGACCACGGCAGCGGAGTTGGATCGCCGCGACGCGGTCGACATGGCGGCAGCGGCCATCATGGTCGGGCTGACCTTCTCGTGGGGACTGAACTACGTCGCCGCCAAGATCTCCTACGCAGGTTACGACCCCGTCTTCGTCTCGATCGCACGTTCGCTCATCGGGGGAGCCTGCGTGCTTGGCTGGTGCCGGTTGCGCGGCATCAAGCTGTTCGAAGCGGATGGAACGCTGGTCGCCGGCATCGCTGTCGGCGTGCTTTTCGGCGTCGAGTTCCTGTGTCTCTATATCGGCCTCGAATACACGACCGTCGCCCGCAACACGCTGCTCGTCAACACCATGCCGTTCTGGGTGCTGATCGGCGGTCATTTCCTGCTCGGCGAGCACATCAACGCGCGCAAGCTCGGTGGGCTTGTCCTGGCCTTCTGCGGCCTGGTGGCCGTGTTCCAGGACGGCATTGTCGCGGGCAGCGACGCAACGCTGACCGGCGATCTGCTCAGTCTCGGCTCGGGCATTCTCTGGGCAGCGACCAGCATCGTCATCAAGCGCTCGAAACTGGTCGCGACCAGCGCCGAGAAACTGCTGCTCTACCAACTGGCCGGCGCGACGATAGTCGGTGTCCTGGTGATGCCCTTGGCCGGGCCGCCCATTCGCGCGGTTGCAACCTTGCCGACGCTGGCGCTGCTCTTCCAGTCTTTCTATATCGTGGCCTTCACCTATGTATTGTGGTTCTGGTTGCTGCGGCGCTACCCCGCGTCCGGTCTGTCGAGCTTCGCCTTCCTGTCGCCGGTGTTCGGCGTCTTGTGCGGCGCGGTGGTCCTTGGTGAAGCGCCGACGACCAGGATATTCCTGGCTCTGGCCCTGATCGCCGCCGGCCTCATCATCGTCACCCGGCCGGCGCGCAGGCAGCCGACAGTTTAGGGAGTTCGACATGCGCGACATCCTCGAAGACCTCGAAGCCGGAAAACTGCTTTCCGATCCCGATCCCGTGCGCCGCGCCCAGATCCAGATGAAGACGCCGCTGCCGAAGCGTTTCTACAAGGCGGTTTCGGTTGTCCCGGTTGAAAACGGCTTTGCCGTTCATCTCGACGGCCGGCCGGTGCGCACGCCGGGCAAGGCCGTGATGGTGCTGCCGACCGAAAAGGCCGCAGCACTTGTGGCGGGCGAATTCAGCGCGCAGGACGAAGTGATCGACCCTGTGACCATGCCGGTCATGCGCCTCGTCAACACCGCCGTCGACGGGGTCGCCTCGGACCCGCAGGCGGTGCTGGAGGATGTGCTGCGCTTCGCCTCGTCCGATCTGCTTTGCTACCGCGCCGACGGTCCGCAAGGCTTGGTCGATCGCCAGAACAAGCTGTGGGATCCGGTGCTGGACTGGGCGCGCAGCAGCCTCGGCGCGCGCTTCAACCTTGCCGAAGGCGTCATCCATGTCGAGCAACCGCGCGAAGCGATCTCGATCCTCGGCGCGCATCTTGGCCAACGCTCGGAGCCGATGCGGCTGGCCGCCATCCATGTCATGACGGCGCTGACCGGTTCGGCGCTGCTGGCGCTGGCCGTGGATTTCGGCGAGTTGGACGCCGAGGAAGCCTGGGCGGCGGCCCATGTCGACGAGGATTGGCAGATCGAGCATTGGGGTCAGGACGCGGAGGCAGTCGCGCGCCGCTCGGCCCGCAAACGCGACATGATGGCGGCGGTCCGCCTACTCGAGGCGCTGCAGGGCTGAGCACTGCGCCGCTCCCGCAGTGCACCTAATACCAAAGTCATAATCCCATCGTCGCGGTGCCTTTCGCCCGCCGTTTCTGTCATTTTTTGCTTCGTTGGCTGTGTTTTGAGTCCGCTTTCGGAGGAACGCGAACGGTGGCGCGCAGCCAATAAAGGACAGACGGGATCTCACGGGAGGATATTCAAATGGCAATGGCATCGGCCGCCGGCGGAACCAGCCGCGGCATGACGCGGGAGGAGAAGAAAGTCATCTTCGCCTCATCGCTCGGCACCGTTTTCGAATGGTATGATTTCTATCTCTACGGTTCGCTGGCCGCCTTCATCGGCTCGACCTTCTTCAGCCCGGCGATCCCGGAGGCGACGCGCAACATCTTCGCGCTGCTGGCCTTTGCCGCCGGCTTCCTGGTGCGCCCGTTCGGCGCGCTCGTGTTCGGCCGCATCGGCGATCTCGTCGGCCGCAAATACACCTTCCTCGTCACCATGACGATCATGGGCCTGTCGACCTTCCTGGTCGGCCTGCTGCCCGGTTATGCGAGCTGGGGCATCGCCGCTCCGGTGATCCTGATCGGACTGCGCATGCTGCAGGGCCTGGCGCTCGGCGGCGAATATGGCGGCGCCGCGACCTATGTCGCCGAGCATGCTCCCGACGATCGCCGTGGTTACTACACGTCATGGATCCAGACGACGGCGACGCTCGGCCTGTTCCTGTCGCTCATCGTCATCCTGATCGTGCAGGCCTCGCTCAGCAAGGAAACCTATGCCAGCTGGGGCTGGCGCATTCCATTCATCGTTTCCTTCCTGCTGCTCGCCGTTTCGGTCTGGATCCGGCTGTCGCTGTCGGAGTCGCCGACCTTCCAGCGTATGAAGGACGAGGGTAAGGGCTCCAAGGCGCCGCTGACGGAGGCTTTCGGCCAGTGGAAGAACGCCAAAATCGCCCTTCTGGCGCTGCTTGGCCTCACCGCCGGCCAGGCCGTGATCTGGTACAACGGCCAGTTCTACGCCCTGTTCTTCCTCACCAACGTGCTGAAGGTCGACGCGCAGTCGGTCAACATCATGATCGCCATCGCGCTTGCCGTCGGCTCGATCTTCTTCGTCGTGTTCGGCTGGCTGTCCGACAAGATCGGGCGCAAGCCGATCATCATGGCCGGCCTTGCGCTCGGCATCGTCTGCACCTTCCCGCTTTTCAAGGCGTTGACATCGGCCGCCAACCCGGCTCTGGCCACCGCCCAGCAGAACACCCGCGCGACGGTGACGGCGGCTCCCGGCGACTGCAGGTTCCAGTTCAACCCGGTCGGCACGGCGAAGTTCACGACATCCTGCGATATCGCGACCTCGTTCCTGACCAAGAACTCGGTGCCATACGACGTCGTCACGACGGCCGCGCCTGGAACTGCGGCCACGGTCAAGATCGGCAACGAGACGGTGGAGTCTTATGACGCCGTTGCCGCCGGCGATCAGGCCAAGGTCAAGGAGGGGATCTTCCAGAAGGCGGTGAACATGGCGCTGAAGGACGGCGGCTATCCGCTGAAGCGCGCGGCGATCAAGGTGCCCGACCAGAAGCTCGATGCCTTCATCGCGGCCAATCCCGAGCTGAAGCTCGATGCGGCCACGATCCGTGGTGGCGAGAAGGCCTCGGTTCCGGCCGAACAGGCGATCGCCGACAAGCTGCTGACCAAGGACGAGGCGGCCGGTGCGACGGAAGTCACTGTCTACAACATACCGGGCGGCGGCGCGTTCGCCATGTTCGCCGATCCGGCAGCTATCAACTGGCCGATGACGATCGGCATCCTGTTCATCCTGGTGCTGTTCGTGACCATGGTCTATGGGCCAATCGCCGCGATCCTGGTCGAGATGTTCCCGACCCGAATCCGCTACACCGGCATGTCGTTGCCTTACCATATCGGCAACGGCTGGTTCGGCGGTCTGCTGCCTGCGACCGTGTTCGCGCTAAGCGCCTATAAGGGCGATATCTACTACGGTCTCTGGTACCCGGTGATCATCGCGGCGATGTCACTCATCATCGGCATGATCTTCGTCAGGGATACGCTCGGCACCGACTTGCACGCCAAGGACTGACCTCGGTCATCTGCTCGAAAAGAAAGCCCGGCGCGAGCGATCGCGCCGGGCTTTTTTATCGATAAGAGGCGATCAGCTCTTGCGCTGATTTTCCTCCTCGACGGCTGCTTCGTGATACCAGCCGTCAAAGTCGGCGTGCTCGCCGCGAAGCGTAGCAAGCTCTGCCGCGAATTTCGCCTTGGCGCCTAAATTTGAGGCAGACTTCCGTCCCGCCAGCGGGAACATCAGGATTTTGGCCGACGGACGCGGTTGCATGACCTGCATTGGCGACCTCCTTGCTTGTCTAGAGACTTGCCGATTCAACTTAGACAGCAAGATAGGTTCTGCGATTCGTTTAGGCAATATGCCTACAGAAAGATCATTGTTTGCCCGTTATTTGTGCAGACATCTCGATTGAGCGATCCGAGCGCATTATTGAGGCGGCTGAGCAAACCCACGTGTTGCCATGACCATTTTGCCGCACCCGCCTACGGCGGAGTGGCATACGAATTGCTTTTTAACCATCGGCAGGCCGGCAAGCCCGGCCATGCGTTGACGCCGCTTGCGGCGTCCTAGCAACGAGAGGCACTGGAATGACCAAATACAAGCTCGAGTATATCTGGCTCGACGGATATGTCCCGACCCCCAGCCTGCGCGGCAAGACCCAGATCAAGGAGTTTGCCGAGTTCCCGACGCTCGAGCAGCTGCCGCTGTGGGGCTTCGATGGCTCGTCCACCAACCAGGCCGAGGGCCACAGCTCCGACTGCGTGCTGAAGCCCGTCGCCGTCTACCCGGATCCGGCCCGCACAAATGGCGTGCTGGTCATGTGCGAAGTCATGATGCCCGATGGCGTGACACCGCATGTCTCCAACAAGCGCGCCACCATCCTCGACGACGAGGGCGCCTGGTTCGGCTTCGAGCAGGAGTATTTCTTCTATAAGGACGGCCGTCCGCTCGGCTTCCCGGAGAGCGGCTACCCGGCGCCTCAGGGCCCGTACTATACCGGCGTCGGCTACAAAAATGTCGGCGACATTGCGCGCACGATCGTCGAGGAACATCTCGACCTCTGCTTGGCGGCCGGCATCAACCATGAAGGCATCAACGCTGAAGTGGCGAAGGGCCAGTGGGAATTCCAGATCTTCGGCAAGGGCTCCAAGAAGGCCGCCGACCAGATGTGGATGGCACGCTACCTGCTGCTGCGCCTGACCGAGAAATACGGCATCGACATCGAATTCCACTGCAAGCCGCTCGGCGACACGGACTGGAACGGCTCGGGCATGCACTGCAACTTCTCGACCGCCTACATGCGCGAAGTTGGCGGCAAGGCCTATTTCGAGGCGCTGATGGCGCAGTTCGACAAGAACCTGATGGATCACATCGCCGTCTATGGTCCGGATAACGACAAGCGCCTGACCGGCAAGCACGAGACCGCGCCGTGGAACAAGTTCTCCTATGGCGTCGCCGACCGCGGCGCTTCGATTCGCGTGCCGCACTCCTTCGTCAAGAACGACTACAAGGGCTATCTGGAAGATCGCCGCCCGAACTCGCAGGGTGACCCCTACCAGATCGCCTCGCAGGTCCTGAAGACGATCTCGCAGGTTCCGACCGCCGCTGTTTCGGCTGCCGCCTGATTATCCAAGCGCAGGCCTCGCGCCTGCGCCTCTAAGTTTCAATTTCGCAAGCCCCGGCGTTCTTCGCCGGGGCTTTTTGCGTGGCAGGCACTGGCGGGAATGTTTCGCCCGCCGCCGTCAGCCGGCAGCAACGCTACGCGATTGAGCCATGACGGCTGCTTCTGCAGCGGCGGACCGGCCGGATGCTGCATGGTTCCGATGGGTTTGCGGAAAGGCGACAGCCCGCCGATGGACTGCCATACGAAAACCCCGGCGAAACGCCGGGGTCCGTCTTTGTCGCCGATGCGGATAAGTTCTGTGGTCAGACCGAGTAGTACATGTCGTACTCGACCGGATGCGGGGTCATTTCGAAGCGCATCACCTCGGCCATCTTGAGCTCGATGTAAGCGTCGATCTGATCGTCGTCGAAGACGCCGCCGGCCTTCAGGAATCCGCGATCCTTGTCGAGGTTCTGCAACGCCTCGCGCAGTGAGCCGCAGACGGTCGGGATCTTCTTCAACTCCTTCGGCGGCAGGTCGTAGAGGTCCTTGTCCATCGGCTGTCCCGGATGGATCTTGTTCTTGATGCCGTCGAGGCCGGCCATCAGCATGGCGGCGAAGCCGAGATAGGGGTTCGCGCCCGGATCGGGGAAGCGGACCTCGACGCGCTTCGACTTCGGCGAGGAGCCGAACGGAATGCGGCAGGAAGCCGAGCGGTTGCGCGCCGAATAGGCGAGCAGCACCGGCGCTTCATAGCCCGGCACCAGACGCTTGTAGGAGTTGGTGAGCGGGTTGGTGAAGGCGTTGATCGCCTTGGCGTGCTTGATGATGCCGCCGATGTAGTAGAGGCAGGTTTCGGAGAGGCCGGCATATTCGTTGCCGGCGAAGGTCGGCTTGCCGCCCTTCCAGATCGACTGGTGCACATGCATGCCCGAGCCGTTGTCACCGAACACCGGCTTCGGCATGAAGGTGGCCGTCTTGCCGTAGGCATTGGCCACCTGGTGCACGACATACTTGTAGATCAGCATCTTGTCGGCGTTGCGCACCAGCGTGTCGAACTTGATGCCGAGCTCATGCTGGGCGGCGGCGACTTCGTGGTGGTGCTTCTCGACGCGCACGCCCATCTCGGCCAGCACGGTCAGCATTTCGGATCGCATATCCTGGGCGGAATCGATCGGCGGCACGGGGAAGTAGCCGCCCTTGATGCGCGGACGGTGGCCGAGATTGCCGGTCTCGTAGTCGGTGTCGTCATTGGACGGCAGTTCGGTGGAGTCCAGGCGGAATCCGGTGTTGTAGGGGTCTGCCTTGTACTTCACGTCGTCGAACACGAAGAACTCGGCTTCGGGGCCGACATAGATGGTGTCGCCGATGCCTTCCGACTTCATGTAGGCTTCCGCCTTCTTGGCGGTGCCGCGCGGATCGCGGTTATAGGCCTCGCCCGAGATCGGATCGAGGATGTCGCACAGGATGACCATCGTCGACTGCGCGAAGAACGGATCCATGTGGACGGTATCCGTGTCGGGCATCAGAACCATGTCGGACTCGTTGATTGCTTTCCAGCCGGCGATCGAGGAGCCGTCGAACATGACGCCATCGGCGAACATGTCTTCCTCGACCTCGACGACATCCATCGTCACATGCTGCAGCTTGCCGCGTGGATCGGTGAAGCGCAGGTCGACGAATTTCACATCGTTGTCCTTGATCTGCTTCATGATGTCTTTGGCTGTCGTCATGTCATGTATCCCTGTGTGATGACGTGTTTTTGATGATGACGTTGCAGAAAGATGGGGGACGTCAGATGGCGTCGATGCCGGTCTCGCCGGTACGGATGCGCACGACTTCCTCTATGTTGGAAACGAAGATTTTTCCATCGCCGATGCGGCCCGTTTGCGCCGCTTTCCGGATGGCCTCGATGGCGCCTTCAACGGCTTCGTCGCCGAGCACCACTTCGATCTTCACCTTGGGCAGGAAGTCGACAACATATTCGGCGCCGCGATAAAGCTCGGTATGCCCCTTCTGACGGCCGAAACCCTTGGCCTCGGTGACGGTGATACCTTGCAGTCCGGCCTCTTGAAGCGCTTCCTTCACTTCGTCCAGCTTGAATGGCTTGATGATCGCTTCGATCTTTTTCATGTAAAAAATGGCCTCCACTGCCAAGAAGACGGGTTGTGTACCCCGCTTGCGCCTCCATCTAGCACGAACCGTGCCAATCCAGGGGAGCTGAGACGGTACAGGGCGTTTTCGATTCCGCATCGCGCCCGGATGCAAATTCGCGTCATCCGCTGCGCCGGATGCGGCATGGCCGCCCCAAACCCTATACATCGCGCCTCCTCAATCCTGCATAAAAAATGGGCAGGAAGCGCAAATAGCAATCAGACCCCTCTCGGATGCGGCCGCATCTGCAAACGATGCGCGGCCGCGGTGGTTTGCTTCGAACCGAAAACTGGACAATGCTTGATCGCACGGAGATCGGCAATCCCATGTGCAATGAACTTCTATCGACGGCCGAAATGGCCGAGGCGGACAGACTGGCGATCGCGGCGGGACCGCTCGACGGTTACGGTTTGATGCAACGCGCCGGCGAAGCGGTCGCGACCGTGGTTCTGGCGCGCCACCCGGGCGCGAAGAGGGCGCATGTGCTGTGCGGTCCCGGCAACAATGGCGGCGACGGTTATGTCGTGGCGCGGCTGTTGGCCGAGGCCGGCGTCGATGTGGCTCTGTGGGCGTTAGGCGAACCGCGGGCAGGCAGTGACGCCGCGCTCGCGGCTGCCGCCTGCACCCTGGAGCGGCGCCCGCTGTCGGCCCTCACTCCCGAAGCCGGTTCGCTGGTCGTCGACGCGCTCTTTGGCGCAGGCCTGTCGAAACCGCTATCCGGAGACGCCAAGGCCGCGATCGACATCGTGACAGGGATGAACCTGCCGGTCGTCGCGATCGACCTGCCTTCTGGCGTTTCCGGCGATAGCGGCGAAGTTCTCGGCTCGGCATTTCGTGCGGTCCTCACGGTGACCTTCGCGCGAAAGAAGCCCGGGCACCTGCTGATGCCGGGCCGCGAGCGATGCGGCGAGATCGTGTTGGCCGATATCGGCATTCGCGATGAGATTATCGACAAGGTGGCGCCCCGCGCTTTCGAGAACCGGCCCGGGCTTTGGATCGCGAACTTTCCAATGCCGGCGCTCGACGCGCACAAATACAAGCGCGGCCATACGAGCGTCTTTTCGGGCGGACCATCCGCGACCGGCGCGGCGCGGCTTTCGGCGCTGGCGGCCGCAAGAAGCGGGGCAGGGGCCGTCACCGTGCTCTCGCCGGCAAACGCAATGCAGGTCAACGCGGCCCATCTGACCTCCATCATGCTGCGCAAGGTCGACGCGATCGAGGACGTGCATGACCTGATCGGCGATCGCCGGCCGTCCAGCTTTGTCCTCGGTCCCGGCTTCGGCATCGGCGACAAGGCGCGCAATTTCACGCTCGCTGCGCTCGCCAAAAACCGCCAGGACGGCGGCGTCGAGGGCCTCGTGCTCGACGCCGACGGCATCACGTCCTTTCGCAATGCAACCTCGAGGCTGTTCGAGGCAGCCGGCAAACCAGATGCGCCAGCGTTGATCATGACGCCGCATGAGGGTGAGTTCGGCAGGCTGTTCGCGGACATTGCGGGTAACAAGGCGTTGTCGAAGCTCGCCAAGGCGCGCGAAGCCGCGCAGCGTGCCAACGCCGTGATCGTCTACAAGGGCGCCGACAGCGTGATCGCCGCGCCGGACGGCCGCGCCGCAATCAACGGCAATGGCGCGCCCTGGCTTGCCACCGCCGGTTCGGGCGACGTGCTGGCAGGCATCATCGCGGGCTTGCTTGCCCAAGGCATGCCGGCCTTCGAAGCGGCTTGTGCTGGGGTCTGGATCCATGCCGAGGCTGGCAGCCGTTTCGGACCCGGCTTGATAGCCGAAGACCTGCCCCTGGCCATGCTCCCGGTTCTTCGCGACCTGCTGGAAGGCACTGCCCGATGATTCGGACGGGGCTCAGATTCATTTTCCAGATGCTGCGTCGGCCAAGGCCGCGAGAACCCGCTCCTCGCTGACACCGCGTGTATCAAGCACCCAGCTCGGCGTCGAAATCGGCGGCTCGAGATAACGCACCTGATCGTTTACAGGTCCTGTCTCATAAGACCGATTTGATCCGAAGATAAGCACGCATGGTCCGCCCAAGGCTGCGGCCGCATGGCAGAGGCCCCCATCAACGCCGAGGAAGACGGTCGAGGCGGCGATCTGGCACATAGCGTCGGTCAGTTGCGGTGTCGACGTGAAATCCACCGCCTCCGGAAGCGCTGCCCGGATCTGCGCGGCGGCCTCGCGTTCTCGTGGGCCGCCGATGAGCCAAACCGACCAGCCGCGCCGAACGTGATCCTTCGCGACCGAGATGAAATGCCCCGCCGGCCATGAGCGGAAGTTGGTGAAAGCGGACGTGTAAAGCGCCAGCGCCGGTCGCACGGGATCGATCCCGTGTCGGGCGCGCCAATCGGAAAGCTCTCCAGCCGAAATAGCCATTTGCGGCGCAGGCAACAGCATGCGGTCGGCTGGCTTTTCACCCAGCATCGCGATGGCGCAGACCTGTTCGTACAATCTGGTCTTGCGCGGACCGAACGCCACGAAGCTCTTCAGCCAGCCGGCAGGCAGGCGGTTGATGATGCCGAACTGGAATTCCCGTGGATAACCGATGCGTTCCGGTATGCCGGCCAGCCATGGCACGAGCGCGGCCTTGGTGCTGCTGGTGAGCATATAGGCCGCCTGGTAGTTCTCCTTGCGGATTTCGCGTGCCAGACCTGCCCGTTGTTTCAGCCCGGGCTTCCAGTGCTTCTCGACAATCCATGTCTTGCGGATATGCGGCATCAGCCGCGCCAGCGGCGCGGCAAGCGGCGAGGTGGCGACGTCGATCGGATGCCCGGGAAACTTCTCGGCCAGAATCTGGATTGCCGAATGGCAACGGATGAAGTCTCCGATCGCCGGCAAGCAGAAGACGAGGATGGGACGCAACGGGCGCTACCTTTAGATCCGGAACAATCGCCACCAATGGCTAATATGACGGTGATTTGTCACGGAAGCGCTTCGCCATCAAGGATGCGCTCATAGAGTTCCAGATAGGCTTTCGCCGTCTTCTCGATAGGGAACCTGTCAGCGGCCGACTGGCGGCATCGTTGCGCCGACAGGCCTCCGATCTCAGCAAGACCGCGTCCGAACTCCTCGTCGGTTTGGAAGAAGCGTCCGGTATCGGCATCGACGGTTTCCACGAGCGCGCCGCGTGGCGTGGTGAGCACGGGAGTGCCGCATAACATCGCCTCGACCTGCGCCATGCCGAACGGCTCTTCCCACGAGATCGGGTTCAGAAATGCCTTTGATTCACCAAGCAGGCGCAGCTTGTCTTGGCCGTCGACCATGCCATGAAAACGGTAGCGGGCGGAAAGGCACTTGAAGAACACGCCCTCGCGGCGCGTCTTGCTGCGGCCGAGCAGCTTCCAGCGCGAGCCGCCGGCGATATCAAGGATGAAGTCGAATTTCTTGGCAAGATCCACCGCGCGGTTCAGCCCCTTTCCGGCGCGCGCAATCGCCGCCATGAAGAAGAGATGATCGTTCTTCGTTGGCGTCAGTCGGTAAGCGTCCACAGGAAACCCGTTGTAGACGAAGGTCTTGCGGCCATGCAGCTCGGCATGACGGGCGCTGAGGAAGTTCCAGTTGGGCTGCGGCCGCCGATAGTCCGGAAGGTGGCCGTGCTCGGTGTTGAGCGTCGGGTAGGGGACCTCGACTTTCCAGGCGTGGAGATTGACGATCTGCGTGTCGCGGGGGATCGCCGCCCTGCACTCGGCGTCGCTGACCGCATGCCTGACCTCGCACATCGGATGCGACGATCCCGGCGCCGCGATCAGGACGACATGGTGCCCGAGCCTGACCAGTTCGGTGACCAGCCATTCGACCTGGCGCTGCGTTCCGCCATACCCCTTGGCCGGAATAAGGCTCTGAGCTGCAAGGGTTATGCGCATTTCTTGTCGGCGCGGCTTCTTACAACGGGATGTTGTCGTGCTTCTTCCAGGGGTTCTGCATGTCCTTGTTGCGCAGCATGCGCAACGCGCGCGCCACTCGGCGCCGCGTCGAATGCGGCATGATCACCTCATCGACATAGCCGCGTTCGGCGGCGACGAAGGGCGACAGGAAGCGATCTTCGTAAGTCTTTGTATGAGCGGCAATTTTGTCCGGATCGCCGATGTCCTTGCGGTAGATGATCTCGACCGCGCCCCTGGCGCCCATCACGGCGATCTGCGCCGTCGGCCAGGCATAGTTCATGTCGCCGCGCAGATGCTTCGACGCCATGACGTCATAGGCCCCGCCATAGGCCTTGCGGGTGATGACGGTGATCTTCGGCACGGTCGCTTCGGCATAGGCGAAGAGCAGCTTGGCGCCATGCTTGATCAGCCCGCCATATTCCTGCGCGGTGCCCGGCAGGAAGCCCGGCACGTCGACGAAGGTGACGATGGGAATCGAAAAACAGTCGCAGAAGCGCACGAAGCGCGCCGCCTTGCGGCTGGCGTCGGAATCGAGAACGCCGGCCAGCACCATCGGCTGGTTGGCGACGAAGCCCACCGTGCGCCCCTCGACGCGGCCGAAGCCGGTGACGATGTTTCTCGCAAAACTCTGCTGGATTTCGAAGAAGTCGCCTTCGTCGGCGACCTTCAGGATCAGTTCCTTGATGTCATAGGGCTTGTTGGCGTTGTCGGGGATCAGCCGATCGAGCGACAGATCGTGGTCCGTCACCGACTGGTAGCACTCGATCTCGGGGATCTCGGCGGTGTTCGAAGCCGGCAACAGATCGACCAGCCGGCGCATCTGCAAGAGCGCCTCGACATCGTTGTCATAGGCGCCGTCCGCAATCGAGGATTTGGTCGTGTGGACGGAAGCGCCGCCGAGGCTTTCGGCTGTCACCGTCTCGTTGGTCACCGTCTTCACCACGTCCGGTCCGGTGACGAACATGTAGGAGGTGTCGCGCACCATGAAGATGAAATCGGTCATGGCAGGCGAATAGACGTCGCCGCCGGCGCAAGGGCCCATGATCAGCGATATCTGCGGGATCACGCCTGAGGCCAGCACATTGCGCTGAAAAATTTCGGCATAGCCGCCGAGCGCCGCCACGCCTTCCTGGATACGTGCGCCGCCCGCGTCATAGAGCCCGATGATCGGCGCCCGGTTGCGCAGCGCCATCTCCTGCACCTTGATGACCTTCTCGGCATGCGCCTCCGACAGCGAACCGCCGAACACGGTGAAATCCTTGGCGAAGATATAGACCGGGCGGCCGTTGACCGTGCCCCAGCCGGTGACGACACCGTCGCCGGCGATCTTGGTCTTCTCCATGCCGAAATCGGTCGAGCGATGCTCGACATACATGTCGAACTCCTCGAACGAGCCCTCATCGAGGAAGACCTCGATACGCTCGCGGGCGGTCAGCTTGCCCTTCTTGTGCTGCGCCTCGATACGGTCCTTGCCGCCGCCCATGCGGGCAATCTCGCGGCGGCGTTCGAGTTCCTTCAGCACGTCTTTCATCGCTGGTCCCCAAAACGGATAAGTGGTTTGTGGTAATGGCGAGGGCAGGAGAGCGCAAGCGCTCCATTTCATTCGGCTCTCGAGGCTTGCGCAACCGGCAGCGAGCGATCTTGGCAGCCGGGATCCATCTATGGCACAATAAAGCGATGAAAAACCATGTCGAAATATCCGAGGATTTGAGCCGTCGGATCGAAACGCTGACATCGCGCTCGACACTCACTCGCGATCAGATCATTGAAGATGCCCTCTCCCACGGACGCTCGCTCGCGTGGCAGGAAAAGTGGATCGCCGGCATCCAAGCGGGAATCGAAGCAGCCGATCGTGGCGACTTCGCGAAAGAGGAAGAGATAGCAGTCGTTTTGAACAAATACGGCCAAGCATAACGATCCGTGCGGATTGTCTGGACCCGACACCATCTGATCGAGCTCGCATCAATCGGCGACTATATCGGCCAACACAACCCACGAGCGGCAGCCCGGGTCGTCAACGATATCCATTCAAAGACAGCTCGGCTGTTATCAGCCAATCCCTTTATCGGGCGGGTTGGCGTGATCAACGGGACTCGTGAACTGGTGATCCCCGGTACGCCCTATATCGTTGCATATCGAATGAAGGAAACTCAGATAGAGATCTGTTCGTCCAGCACGGCGCGCGGAAATGGCCGGACGAGATCTGAGTCCGTGATCGTAGCGGTCCTTGTTTTGTTGCACCGCAACATGACGCCCCTTGCATTTCGGGCCGGACTCGGCCATATGCGGCGGCATAGGCGCTTGGGCCGGCCTGTCCGGCTTTCTCCACGAATGAGACTGGTTGCGTCTGTTTTCCCTCTTTCAAATCGGCCTCGGTCGATCGGCAAGACGGTGAAAAAGCCCCGGGGCATGACGTCCGCGGGCACGACAGCGCAGCCGCGCGGACGTTTCCGGTCCGCCGCCTTGTCGTTTCCTTATATTTGTTTCGACGGCAGGTTGCGCCCTGCCGCCATAGACGGTTGCGGCGATTGCGCCGCTTGAAAGAAGATGAATTTGACCAACGAAAACACTCTCCCCAACAACGACGCTGGGGAACTCTCCGGTTTCGCGGCCCTTGGCATCGGCGGCGCGCTGCTGAAGGCCACGCTGGCCGCCGGCTTCACCGAGCCGAAGCCGATTCAGGTGCAGGCCATCCCGCCGCAGCTCGAAGGCCGCGACATATTCGGCATCGCCCAGACCGGTTCGGGCAAGACGGCAGCCTTCGCGCTGCCGATCCTGTCGAAGATCATCGGCCTCGGCACCAAGCGCCGGCCAAAGACGGCGCGCGCGCTGATCCTGGCGCCGACGCGCGAGCTCGCCGTGCAGATCGAGGACACCATCAAGCTGCTCGCCAAGGGCGCGCATATCTCGACCGCGCTGGTGCTCGGCGGAGTTTCGCGCTTCAGCCAGGTGAAGAAGATCGCGCCCGGCGTCGATATCCTCATCGCCACGCCGGGACGGTTGACCGACCTGGTGCGTGAGGGCGACCTCATCCTTGCCGACACCAAATGGCTCGTCCTCGACGAGGGCGACCGCATGCTCGACATGGGTTTCATCAACGACGTCAAGCGCATCGCCAAGGCGACTGCGCCGGATCGCCAGACGGCGCTGTTCTCGGCCACCATGCCCGACGAGATCGCCGAGCTTGCCAAGGGCCTCCTGAAGGATCCGGTCCGCGTCGAGGTCTCGCCGCAGAGCACGACCGCCGCCGAGATCGTGCAGAGCGTAGTGCTTGCCCGCACAAGGCAGAAACGCCAGGTGCTGTCCAAGATGCTGGCCGACGAGGCGATGCGCACGGTTATCGTGTTCTCGCGCACAAAGCATGGCGCCGATCGTGTCACCAAGGACCTTGTGCGCGACGGTTTTGAAGCCGCCGTCATCCACGGCAACAAGTCGCAGAACGCCCGCCAGAAGGCGCTCAACGATTTCCGCGACGGCTCGGTCCGCATCCTGGTGGCGACCGATATCGCGGCGCGCGGCATCGACGTGCCCGGCATCAGCCATGTCGTGAATTTCGACCTGCCGGACGAGGCTGAAAGCTACGTCCATCGCATCGGCCGCACCGGCCGCAACGGCAGGGACGGCATCGCGATCACGCTTTGCGATCCCTCCGAGAACGCCAAGCTGCGGCAGGTGGAGCGCATCATCCGCATGAAGCTGCCGGTCATTGCCGACCATCTCGGCAGCCCGGATCCGCAGCGCGACCCCAGGGAAAAGACCGAGCGCCATTTCGAGCCTGCCAACGACCGCGAGCATCATGGCGGCCGCCGCGATGGCCGCCGCCCGGGCAATGGCGGTGGCAAGAAGCACATCGCCGGCAAGCCCAATGGCGAGCGCGGACCGAAGCCGCAGGGCGAACGCCCGGCGGCCGCGCAGCCGAACAGCGAGCGCAAGCCCGGCAGTTTCAAGCGCTTCAAGGGCAACAACAAGCGCCGCTTCGGCGGCAAGCGTCCGGCGAATCGGGCTGCCTGAGCCCATCAAATCTAATCGAGGAACGGCCGGAGCGAATGCTCCGGCCGTTTTTCGTTTCACTGGCCCGATTGTTGCTGCATCAGCGCCTTCACCCAGACCACGATACGCTCCGTAAGAAAGCGTGTGGTCTGCGGCGACAGCACATCGCCGGCGATGACGTGATTGTCCGGATCGCCGGTATCGTCGACCGGCACCAGCTCGTGCGGACCGCCCCAGCGCCCGGCGATCTCGCGCGTCCGGTCCGGCCGCACCACCTTGTCGGAATCCGAGAAGATGAACAGGGCAGGGATCTTTGCCTTCTCGACCGGCGCGGCATAGGCAAGCTCGGTGAGCGCGGCCATCGGCAGCACCGCTTTCATCGGGTACCTTGTGGTCCAGAATTTTTCGTGCAGCGCGTTGCGCGCCGGGAAGCTGCGCTCCTTGCCGCCGACAAACTCGGCGAGCTGTCCGCCCCACGGCATCGTCAGCAGCTCGGCGCCGGAGGCCTTGACGCCGAAATTCGGCGATATGAACGCGATGGCCGCGACACCGTCGGAAGCACTCGGCTCTGTCGCTGCCCATGCCGCCAGCGAGCCGCCGGTCGAGGTTCCGATGACGATCACCTTGTCGCCGATTTCGCGCCCGATGGCCAAAGCCTCCTCATAGTCGTTGATCCATGCATTGACGCTTCCTTGCGCCATGGCCGCGCCGTCCTGGCCGTGACCGGTCAGGCGCGTGAAATAAAGGTTGGCGCCCAATTCGTCCGCGACATCGTCCGGCAGCGGGCGAACCTCTCCCTTTGAGGCGGAAAAGCCATGGATATAGACGATGGCCAAAGGCGTCTTGGCATGGACCATCGGGTTCGCCCAGATGATCTCCTTGTCGAGCCCGTCACGGATGTTGGGCACGGCAGCCTCTTCCCGCGCCAGATAGGCCTGCGGATCGTCGCCGATCACCGATGGATCGAAGCGGATTGTGGTGTCTGCCGGCACGCGCGGGCCAAGGGAGAAGCCGGCGACCAGGATGACTGCAAGGCCAAGCACCGCCAGCACGATCCGCCGCCCCATTCCAGTCTCCAAGCAATGATTCTCAACCTATGGCCGTCCCCACAGGCAGGCAATCGCTGTTTCGCTGGCTTATGTTGCGCCGGCTTATGTCGCCTTGTCGCGGGATGGGTCTTTTCCGCCCGCCGACCTGCGATCGAAATGCAGTGGCCGCCCCCACCAGTGAGTGGTGAGCCCGATGACGAAGCGGCCGATCGGCCGCGGCAGCAGGCCGAGCAGCTTCAATGGCCAGCTTATGTGATACGGGAAGGTGACTTCGAAGCCGCCCTTCCTGATGCCGCGCGCCATGCGGCGCGAGGCGCGATGCACAGGCATGAGACCGGGCATCGGCAGCTTGTTCTTTTCGGTCAAAGGCGTGTCGATGAACCCCGGATTGATGACCTGGATGCGGATGTTCATCTTGTCGAAGTCGTATTTCAGCGACTCCGCCAGGATGTTGATCGCGGCCTTGGTGCCGCCATAGGCCGCCGTTGTCGGCCAGCCGGAATAGGCGGTGACCGATCCGACAAGAACGACATGGCCGCGTCCGCGCACGCGCATATGCTCGACGACAGGCACCACGCCGTTGACGATGCCGAAATAGTTCACGGCGAAGGACCGTTGGAAATCGCGCACCACCAGATTCTCTCCGGGGGTGGCGATGTAGTTGCCGGCGTTGAAGACGGCGAGCACGATCGGCCCCATCTTCTCCTCGATCGCGGCGGCCGTGCGCGCCATGCCCTGCTCGTCGGTGACGTCGCATGGAAAGGACCTCACATGCCCCGACATTTGCGCCGTTTCGACGATCAGCGTGTCGGCCGGATCTTCCGGCAGCGACGTCACCGCCACGGCGTAGCCTTGATTGGCGAGGTCTTTGGCCAGCGCGCGACCAAGCCCGCTGCTGCCGCCCGTGATCCAGGCGACACCGTCTTTCGGATTGGCCCGGTAGAGTGTCATGGGGTGTCCTGCCGATGTTCCGGTTTGCTCTAGCGGCGGAGAAATCGGTTGAAAAGAGCGGTTTTGCACCTGGCACTGAATTGCTCGCGTGCGTTGCACGATCCGGAATGCGACTGGACCAGGCAAAATCTTGCCTTGAAACCGCGGCGTCCGGTTTTTAGGGTCTCGCCGCACACATGAAGGAATCCCGCATGCCACGTTCTGTGATCGAAGCGATCGGCAACACGCCGCTGATCCGGCTCAACAAAGCATCGGAAGCGACAGGCTGTGAGATCCTCGGCAAGGCCGAGTTCATGAACCCAGGCCAGTCGGTCAAGGACCGGGCCGGCCTGTTCATCATCCGCGACGCCGAACAGCGCGGCCTGCTCAAGCCCAGCGGGCTCATTGTCGAGGGCACTGCCGGCAACACGGGCATCGGCTTGACACTGGTCGCCAAGGCGCTCGGCTACCGCACCGTGATCGTCATCCCCGACACGCAGAGCCAGGAAAAGAAGGACACGATCAAGATCCTGGGCGCGGAGCTCATCGAAGTGCCAGCCGTGCCTTACAAGAACCCGAACAATTACGTGAAGCTGTCGGGCCGCCTTGCCGAGCAACTGGCGCGCTCCGAGCCGAACGGCGCCATCTGGGCCAACCAGTTCGACAATGTCGCCAACCGCGACGGTCACGTCCGCACGACGGCCCAGGAGATCTGGGCCCAAACCGGAGGCAAGGTCGATGGCTTCGTCTCGGCGGTCGGTTCCGGCGGCACGCTCGCCGGTGTCGCGCTCGGGCTCAAGGGCAAGAGCAAGGACGTCAAGATCGCGCTGGCCGATCCGCTGGGCGCTGCGCTCTATAGTTTCTACACCAGCGGCGAGTTGAAATCCGACGGCAGCTCGATCACCGAAGGCATCGGGCAAGGCCGCATCACCGCCAACCTGGAAGGCTTCACGCCGGACTTCTCCTACCAGATCCCGGACGAGGAAGCGCTGCCGATCATCTTCGACCTGATCCAGGAAGAGGGCCTCTGTGTCGGCGGTTCGACCGGCATCAACATCGCCGGCGCCATCCGGCTGGCGCGCGAGCTCGGACCCGGCCACACCATCGTGACGATCCTTGCCGATTACGGCACGCGCTACCAGTCCAAGCTCTTCAATCCGGAGTTCCTGCGCGGCAAGAATCTTCCGGTGCCGGGCTGGATGGAAGAAAAGGCCGACATTTCCGTGCCGTTCGAAAAGGTAGCATGATGGCGCAAAAGACAGAGGCGCTGTTTCGCGACGACGCCTATCAGACTACGGCCGAGGCCGAGGTTGTCGCCGTCAACGATCGGGGTGGCATCCTTCTAGACCGCACCATCTTCTACGCCACGTCGGGTGGACAGCCGGGCGATACCGGCACGCTCGAACGAGCGGACGGCGGCCGCATCGCGATCGCCGCCACCATCACAGGCGAGACCAAGGACGAAATCATCCACGTGCCGCCGCCGGAGCAGCCGCTCCCCGCTGTCGGCGAAAGGCTGAAGCTCTCGATCGACTGGCAGCGGCGGCACCTTCTGATGCGCATGCATACCGCCTGCCACCTGCTGACGGTCGTTTGCCCGTTTCCGATCACTGGAGCGGCGGTCGCCGAGGACGACAGCCGTGTCGATTTCGATATCCCCGACACCGGCTTCACCAAGGAGGATGTGACTGCCCGGCTGATGGAGCTGGTGCGCGCCGATCATCCGATCTTCACCCGATTGATCACCGACGACGAGCTCGCGGCCAACCCCGGCCTGGTCAAATCGAAGAACGTCCGTCCGCCGGTCGGCACAGGAAAAATCCGCCTGGTCTGCATTGGCGACAACGGCTCGGTCGACAGTCAGCCTTGCGGTGGAACGCATGTGAAGTCGACCGGCGAGGTCGGCGAGATCCATATCGGCAAAATCGAGAAGAAGGGCCGCGAGAACCGGCGCTTCCGCATCCGCTTCGGGCCAATGCCGGCGAATTGACGCTCGAAGAGATGAAGCATGATGTCGCCCGAAAACCGCTTCACACTTTTCGGCATCATGCTCTAGGCCAGGAGAACAAAATGCCGCAGGACAGTCCCTTCATCGTCGACGCCGATTGGCTGGAGAAGCAGCTTGGCGAGCCCGGCCTCACCATCATCGATGCCTCCTGGTATCTGCCGGCGCAAAAACGAGACGCCCGCGCCGAATACGATGCCGCGCATATCCCAGGTGCACGCTTTCTGGACCAGGATGCGGTCTCCGATCCGGATTCCGGACTACCGCACACTCTGGCCTCGCCGCAGCACTTTGCCCAGTATGTCGGCGCCATGGGCGTTACGGCTGATGACACAATCATCGTCTATGACGGGCCTGGCCTGTTCTCGGCGCCGCGCGCCTGGTGGATGTTCCGGGTCATGGGCGTTTTCCAGGTCTACATCCTGAACGGCGGCTTTGACCGCTGGAAGGCCGAGGGGCGGCCCGTGACTTTCGAGCCGACCAAGATCGCGCCGAGCGTCTTCCATGCCGATTTCGATGCGGGCCGGGTCGTCGGCCTCGACGAGATGCGCAGGATCGTCGAGGGCCGCCAGAGCCAGATCGCCGATGCGCGCTCGGCCGGCCGTTTTGCCGGAACCGATCCGGAGCCGCGCCCTGGCGTCCGTTCGGGCCATATGCCGGGCGCGCATAATGTCCCGATCACGGCGCTTGTCGAGAATGGCGAGCTGCTGCCCAAGGACCGCTTGCGCAAGGTGATCGAGGATGCCGGCATCGATTTGTCGAAACCGGTCGTCACCTCCTGCGGCTCGGGCATCACGGCGGCGGCGATCACGCTGGCGCTGGAGACGCTCGGCCATACCGACAACCGGCTTTACGACGGTTCGTGGACGGAATGGGGGGGTCTCAGCGACACGCCGGTGGTGACTGGGAAAGAATGATGGAAAACGGCGCGCAGCAAGCAATCGATGTCACGGTCACGTTCCTGGAGATGCACGCCGCACCCGCGGGTTCGCCGCCAATCCCCTATAACCGGCAGATCGCGCTGCTGAAGACCAAGGACATCCCGCTCCATTTCTACCGCTATTTGATAGATCGTGTCGGGCGCAAATGGCACTGGGTCAATGTGCTGAGGATGAGCGACGAAGAGCTTGCCGCCGGCTTGCACCGCGAGGACCGCGACGTCAGGGTGCTCTACCTCGACGGCGCTCCAGCCGGCTTCTTCGACCTCAAGCCGCATCTTCCGGACGAAGTGGAACTCGCCTATTTCGGCATGATGGAACATGCGCACGGCCAGGGCCTCGGCCGCTGGTTCCTCGGCGCGGCGATCTCGGCGGCCTGGGCATATGGGCCAAAGTTCGTGTCCGTGCAGACCTGCACGCTCGACCATCCGGCGGCACTGCCGCTGTACCAGAAACTCGGCTTCACGCCTGTGGCGCAGAAGAAGGAAGTCGTGCACCCGCTGACCTTCGCCGAGCGTTCGGCCAGCGTCATGCGAGGCTAGAGCGGTTTACGCACTTAACATTTGAGGGGGCGCCGCGCCCCGCGATATGGCTCTATTTCTGCTCGACCCTGGTGGGGCCGAGACCACCTGCAACTTCGCCCGCTGGCTTCAGCCGGCGGGCTTTTTATTTGGGCCAAGGGTGCGCTGAACCTTCCGGCATTGATATATATCAAGGTAGGCCCCGTGTGCTGTGCACATCCTCGGATCATCGGCGGAAACTGAGGTGTGGAGGCGTCATGCCTATTTACAAGAGGGCGAAAGAGGCAGGGATATTCAGCTCTTCAGATGTCGCTCTGCTTGGCCGCGTATTCGACAAACTGAAGAACGAACATCAGTCGCCGGAGCGTCGCGAGGTGTTGGCGTCTCGACTCTTAGCAAATTACTTGGCCGGCCTACGGGACGAGGATGAGCTGCTCGCGGCTTCAAAGCTACCGCTCGGGCGCTAGATTTCCGGGTCTGCCTACTAGATGTTTATGAGCCGCGAAAAGGCGCAACTTTTCAGGGTATCCATCCGCAACGAAGCATTGCACGACGGGCATTTGAAAGACGATATCGTCTTAAACCAAGTCCCTTTTCGAATGATTTGATGTCCGCATTGGGGACACTCAAACGTGAGATATTCATCGTTTAGTTCTTGAGGGATGGGCAACTACGCACCTTTGCCGATGGATGCCCGCCGGTAGTCTCCGCGGCACCATTGAACCGGCGATGAAGGAACTATGCTCGCCGGCCGGTGTCTAATTGCCAGGAGAGCAACAAGTTTCGCGGCTTGGACTTATGAGTTAGCTGCTTCGACCATGGTCCTAGAATGACACCGACTGGAGGACGAAGGCCGGGAATCCTGTGGAACATAGAGCCAGTCCGCGCTTTGAACGATTACCTGCTTGCGCATAGTTGCCTGTGGCGCACCCAGGTTACTCCAGCAAAACTATGCCCGTTGGCTTCGGCCGGCGGGCTTTTTGTTGTCGTTGACCGTGCGAAGGCGATCCCGATTCGAAGCCGGCTCTATGCGTGCCGCCTCGTCCGGAATCGGGTGGGAGGCACTGTAGCCAAGGCATAATTTCTGGGCATCGTCACCGGAGATTTGCCATGAGCATCAAGTTCAAAGCCTTGCCGACCGAAGCCGTGCGCGCCTTGCAGCGGGGAGGGCACGACGCCTACGGCCACGTCCCCGAGCACAGGATTTCCGACGGCGACGGCGTGCCATGCAGGCATTGCCTCAAGAATGTCGCCGCGGGTGACGGCTATCTGATCGTGGCATACAGGCCGTTCCCGGAACTGCAGCCCTATGCCGAAACCGGCCCAATCTTCCTGCATGCCGAGGAATGCGAGCGCGCCGCCGACGGGGATGCGCCGCCGGAAATGCTGGCAAGCAGCGACTATATCGTCAGGGGCTATGGCAAGGACGATCGCATCGTCTATGGCAGCGGCGCCGTCACGCCGACGGGCGATATCGCAGCCCGCGCGACAACACTGCTTGAGCGCGACGACATCGCCTACATCCACGTCCGCTCGGCGCGGAACAATTGCTATCAATGCCGCATCGAGCGGGCCTGATCTCACATCGGCATGAACCCCAAAAAAGAAGCCCGCCGATGGTCGGGCGGGCCGTTGGAGGGTGTGACAGAAGCTGTCGGCAAGTGCTGTCCGGGCCGGAACTAGTCCGACCCGGCAAACAGCTCAGGCCGCCAGTAACGATAGGTGTCTAGGCGTCATTGGCGCGGTGCGAATGTGAAGCATTCCACATATGGGGCATAATAGCCTGGAAGGTAGAAGCCGGACCTTTCAAGACTGTCGTATTCCCGTCGTACTCCTTTGATAAAAAGCAATGGTTGATGATCAGTCGACCGCGGATGGACCGGCGACAGATCGCAACATCGAGGAAGCGGGGCTTTTGCTCCGCTTTTTTGTTCCCCGAATCTCCCGTTGAGAGCCTTGCTTGCGCGCAAGAAAAAGCCCGCCGGAGTTACCCGGCGGGCGTGACAGGAGGAATCTTGCCGGATGTCAGGCGGCAAGCACCGCCTTCGGCTCGACCATTTCGTAACCGAGCGCCTCGGCGACGGCGCGATTGGTGATCTTGCCCTTATGGACATTGAGGCCGTTGCGCAGGTGGTGGTCGTCGACCAGCGCCTTGAGGCCCTTGTCGGCGAGCTGCAGGCCGTAATGCAGCGTCGCGTTGTTGAGTGCGTGCGCCGAAGTGACCGGCACGGCGCCCGGCATGTTGGCGACGCAATAGTGGATTACGCCGTCGACCTCATAAGTCGGATCGGCGTGCGTCGTGGCATGCGAGGTCTCGAAGCAGCCACCCTGATCGATCGCGACATCGACCAGCACCGAGCCCTTCTTCATGCCGGAAAGCATCTCGCGGGTGACGAGCTTGGGCGCAGCGGCGCCAGGAATCAGCACTGCGCCGATGACCACGTCCGCCGAGAAGCATTCCTCTTCCAGCGCCTCGACGGTGGAGTAGCGCGTATGGACGCGGCCGCCAAAGATGTCGTCTAGCTGGCGCAGGCGCGGGATCGAGCGGTCGATGATGGTGACGTCGGCGCCGAGGCCGGCCGCCATCTTGGCCGCATGCAGGCCGACGACGCCGCCGCCGAGCACGGTGACCTTGCCGGGCAGCACGCCCGGCACGCCGCCAAGCAGCACGCCGCGGCCACCATTGGCCTTCTGCAGTGCCGTCGCGCCGGCCTGGATCGACAGGCGTCCTGCGACTTCCGACATCGGCGCGAGCAGCGGCAGGCCACCGCGATCATCAGTCACGGTCTCATAGGCAATCGCGGTTACCCCCGAAGCGAGAAGACCCTTGGTTTGCTCCGGATCCGGGGCAAGGTGCAGGTAGGTATAGAGGATCTGGCCGTCGCGCAGTTGCAACCATTCATTGGGCTGCGGTTCCTTGACCTTGACGATCATGTCCGACTTGGCGAACACGTCGGCCGCCGTCTTGGCGATGGTGGCGCCAGCGGCGCGATAGGCGTTGTCGTCGGCGCCGATGCCGGCGCCGGCACCGGTCTCGACCAGCACTTCGTGGCCGTGCGCGACATATTCGCGGACCGAGCCGGGCGTCAGGCCGACGCGATATTCATGATTCTTGATTTCCTTGGGGCAGCCGACACGCATCTTTCTTCTCCTGTCCGCGCCCTTTCAGGGGCGCTCTCCCTGTCATTGGTGCATGCCATCAGCTCCGGAACGCCAAGCGATTTGGAGGCGACACGCAATAATCGCAGTCAACCACGAATCGTTCCGTATGTGTTTGCGAATGCACTTGCGGCAAGGATCGCTCTTCGATAATCGTTGCGCAAAATACCCGGAAATTCGCAGGAACTACGAAAAATGCCGCTCGACAGGATTGATATCGCCATTCTGGAGACTTTGCAGAAGGATGGCCGGATACCCAATGCGGCGCTTGCCGAGAAGGTCGGCCTTTCGCAATCGGCCTGCTCGCGCCGGCTCGACAACCTGGAGAAGTCCGGAACCATCCGCGGCTATCACGCCAGGCTTTCCAACAGCGCGCTCGGCCACCAGATGACGGCGATCGTGCATATATCGCTGTCGGGGCAATTCGAAAAGACGCTGTCGGATTTCGAGGCGGCGATCAAGCGCTGCCCGAACGTGCTCTCCTGCCATCTGATGTCGGGCGAATACGACTACATCCTGCGCATCGCGGCGAAAGATCTCGTCGACTATGAGCGTATCCACAAAGAGTGGCTGTCGGCCATGCCGCATGTGACCAAGATCAACTCGTCCTTCGCGCTGCGCGAGATCGTCGATCGCACGGCGGTCGGGTTACGGCCGGAAATGGCCTAGGCGCTGACCTCCGTCACCACAGTCGTCATCGGAATATCGTGCGGCTGCGGGTAGATGGTCGCAATGCGCTGCAATTCGTAGCCGACGCCGATCACCAGCGGCCTGAACGGCATGGCGGCCAGCGTGCGATCGTAGAATCCGCCGCCATAGCCTAGCCGATACTTGCCCGGGTCGATGCCGACGATCGGCGAGATCACAACATCGGGCAGGACGGGGTCGCCTTCGGCGGGGATCGGAATGTTCCAGACACCCTTTTCCAGCCGGTCGCCCGGTCTGTAGGCGCGAAACACCAGCGGCTGTCCCTTCTCGAGGACGACAGGCAGCGCGGTGTGGCCACCGCGCTCGTTGATAGAGGCTATCCAGCCGCGCAGATCCGGCTCGCCGCGAAACGGCCAATAGAGGCTGACCATCCGGCCGTCTATGTCGCCGATCAGCGCGTCGAGGCCGTCCGCGATACGTGCCGACATGGAGGCGCGCGCATCGGCTGAGACGGCAAGGCGGGCATTGATGAGCCGCTCGCGCTCGGCCTTGCGCCATCGCCTGATATCTGTCCAATCGGACAGCGGCTCCCGATATTCCGGATCGAGTTCATGCATGAAGCAGGGCGGTGATGCGTATTGGGCCGGCCCTTCGTCGTCGCGATTATCAGCCATGACAGGCTCCTCTCATGGGGTCTCACGCTATACCTGCGGCAGCACGCGCTACATATGCATTCGCGACGCCGCGCGACGACTCTGGGGCATGTTTCAGAGCCGGCAAGATGTTGTTGCAGCGCACAAAATACCTACATTCTATGTGGTGGTTTTACGCCGCGAGGTGGGATGAAATGAGCGAAACCAGGCATCATGTCGTGGCCGTCGGCGCCGGGTTCGGCGGGCTCGAACTCACCCGCGCGCTGGCTGGTGCGCCGGTGCGCATCACCATGATCGACAAGCGCAATCACCACCTGTTCCAGCCGCTGCTCTACCAGGTGGCGACGACGTCGCTGGCGACCTCGGAGGTGGCCTGGCCGATCCGTCATCTCTTACGCAGGCGCAAGGACGTGACGACGCTTCTCGGCACTGTCACCGGCGTCGACCGCGCCGGCAAGCGCGTGCTGCTCCAAGACGGCAGCTCGGTTCCCTACGACACGCTGGTGCTTGCCACCGGCGCGCGCCATGCCTATTTCGGCCATGATGAATGGGAACCGTTCGCGCCGGGCCTGAAAACGCTCGAGGATGCCACGACCATCCGGCGCCGCATTCTGCTCGGCTTCGAGCAGGCCGAATGCGAAACCGATCCCACCAGGCGCCAGGCGTTGCTGACGTTCGTCATCGTCGGCGGCGGCCCGACGGGCGTCGAGCTCGCCGGCACCATTGTCGAACTCGCGCACGAAACGCTGCGCGGCGAATTCCGCAACATCGACACGCGCCAGGCGCGCGTCGTGCTGATCGAGGCCGGCGACCGCATCCTGGCCAATTTCGCGCCGCAGCTTTCCGACTACGCCCGCAAGGCGCTGGAGCGGCTCGGCGTCACCGTCGAGCTCGGCCGCCCCGTCACCCGACTCGACGCCGAGGGCGTCGTCTTTGGAGACAAGCAACTGCCGGCAAGGACGATCATCTGGGCAGCCGGCGTTGCCGCTTCGCCGGCGGCCGAGTGGCTCGGGGCGCCGGCCGACCGGGCGGGAAGGGTGCTGGTCGAACCCGATTTGACCGTGCCAGGCAGCTCGGAGATCTTCGTGATCGGCGACACCGCGCATGTGTTGCGGCCGGATGGAAAGCCCGTGCCGGGTGTGGCGCCCTCGGCCAAGCAGGAGGGCAAACACGTCGCCGCGACAATCAAGGCGCGGCTCGCCGGCGACAGCGCGACGCGCCCTTTTCGATACAGGCATGCCGGCGATCTGGCGACGATCGGCAAGCGTGCTGCCGCGATCGATTTCGGCTGGATCAAGCTCACCGGCTGGCTCGCCTGGTGGCTCTGGGGTATCGCCCACATTTACTTCCTGATCGATTTCCGCAACCGCCTGGCGGTCTCGCTTAGCTGGCTATGGATTTATCTCACGGGCCAGCGCAGCGCCCGGCTGATCACGCAGGGTGACGACGACAAGAGCTGACTTCCTTGGCGCCGCTGGCGAGGGCTTGGTGATCGGCCTGGAGAAGCGGCCGGGCGCAAAAAGCCGTGAACTCGAAGGACCGCTGCCGCTTCCACTCTGGTTCCAGTTGTCCACATGCGCTAGTTTTAGCCATGCGTTATGTAATCGTCATCGCAGCCATTGCCTTCTTCCTGATCTGGGATGGCCTCTACAATCATGGTCACTATCTCGACGTGACCGTGCGGGAAATGTCGCGCATCGTGCGCCAAGTCACCGGATAGGCCTTGCCGGTTGCACATCGCAGGCGCGACATCGTTGCCGGTTGACGCTCATGCGTCGCTCCCACAAAACACCGCTGAACCGACGACCATGGGAGGCTGGCTTGATCCGGCACATCGTTTTCTTCAGCGTGCGTCGCAAGGAAGATGTAGAGGCTGTGCGCTCGGGCCTGCTGACGCTGGGCAATATTCCGCACTCGAAGCACTTCGAAGTGACGCTCAACACCAAGGTCGATCTGTTCTCCAACGCGATCGACGTTGTCGTCTATGCCGAATTCGAGGACGAGGCGGCACTTGCCGCCTACAAGGCGCACCCGATTTACGCCGATACGACCAGCAAGGTGAAGCCGCTGCGCGAACTGCGCTATTCGGCCGATGTCGTTGCCGCGGCCTGAACCGGCATAGCGCGCACTCTCGATCCGACTCCCTTGAACCGCGGGCCGGAATGGGGCAAACCGCGCCGGCATGACCTCAAAAACCGCTCATCCGCTCGACCATCTCGTTCTGCCGGCGCAGAACCTTGATGCCGTTCGCTCGCGCCTGACGTCGCTCGGCTTTGTCGTCGCGCCCACTGGCATCCACCCCTTCGGCACGGAGAATGCCTGCGTCTTTTTCGCCGACGGCACCTATCTGGAGCCGCTGGCTGTCGGAAATGAACAGACGGCGGACCTCGCCATAAGCGAAGGCAATGTCTTCGTCGCGCGCGATCGCCTTTACCGTCAGACCCTCCGCGAGGAAGGTTTTTCCGCTGTCGTCTTCGGAACGGCCAATGCCGATGCCGATCATGCGCGCTATGTCGAGGCCGGTCTTTCGGCCGGCGGGATGCTGAGCTTCTCGCGCGCCTTTACCGACGCAAACGGCAAAAGCGACATGGCTTCCTTCAAGCTGGCATTCGTATCCGACAAGGAGGCCGACGAGGCCTTCCTCTTCGCCTGCCAGCGCATCAACGCGCCCAGGATCGATCGCACGGCGCTGCAGGCGCACGCCAATGGCGTGACGGGTATTCTCGAAATCATCGCCGTCAGTGACAGGCCCGCAGCCCAGATCGGATTGATCGCGACCGCCGCCGAAGCGGATGCGAGCGATGGCGACGCGGTGCGGCTGCCGAATGCGGTCCTCTGCGTTCTTTCGTGCGAAGACTATGGCTCGCGCTTTGGGCTGAAAGTCGCGCCATCGCCGAACCTGCGCTTTACGGCCATCGTTTTCTCGGTTCGCGATACGGCCGCCGCCAAGCAGTTGCTTGCGGACAACGCAGTCCGACACAACATGAGCGGCAATGATATCGTCGTGCCGCCGGCGCCCGGGCAGGGCGCCGCCTTCATCCTCCGGGAGATCCCATGAGCAAGCCCCTGGCGCCCAATTCATCGGTAACCGTCGGCAAGGTCGTCTTCGCCAACGATGCGCCGCTGTCGCTGATCGCCGGCCCGTGCCAGCTCGAATCGCGCCAGCACGCTTTCGACATGGCCGGCGCGCTGAAGGAACTGACGGACCAACTGGGCATCGGCCTTGTCTACAAGACCAGCTACGACAAGGCCAACCGCACCTCGCTTTCGGCGACGCGCGGCGCCGGGCTCGACACGGCGATGCCGATCTTCGACGATCTGCGCAAGGAGTTTGGGCTACCGGTGCTGACCGACGTCCACACCGAGGAACAATGCGCCATCGTCGCGTCCCACGTCGATGTCCTGCAGATCCCGGCCTTCCTGTCGCGCCAGACCGACATGCTGGTCGCCGCGGCCAGAACCGGCAAGGTTATCAATGTGAAGAAGGGCCAATTCCTTGCGCCCTGGGACATGAAGAATGTCGTCGCCAAGATCACCGGCTCCGGCAATGCGAACGTGCTCACCACCGAGCGCGGCGTCTCATTCGGCTACAACACGCTGGTCTCTGACATGCGCGCGCTGCCCATCATGGCCGAGATCGGCGCTCCGGTGATCTTCGACGCGACCCACTCCGTGCAGCAGCCGGGCGGGCAGGGCGGCTCCTCCGGCGGCGAACGGCGCTTCGTCGCAACGTTGGCGCGTGCGGCCGTTGCCGTCGGTGTGGCCGGTGTCTTCATCGAGACCCATCAGGACCCGGACAACTCGACATCCTCCGATGGTCCGAACATGGTCCCGTTGAAGGACATGCCGGCGCTGCTGGAAAAGCTGATGGCCTTCGACCGCATCGCCAAGGGGCACTAGTCTCGGACGGCAAGATTGCCGCCTACGGCGTAACATGAAGGTCACCTTCATCCTCATCGATGGCAGAGCAAGGTCGTCGGGAACCTTAGCGCGCTCCTCTCATTGTCAATGCAGGCATTCAAACGAGAGGAGCACCACCATGACCACCCCGTCCGGGCACACTGAAGCCATCGCCGCCTCGCGCGTTATCGGCACATCGGTTTACAACACCGCAGGCGACAGCATCGGCAGCATTGAAGACGTCATGCTCGACAAGATGTCGAACGGCATCATGTTCGCAGTGATCGGTTTCGGCGGCTTTCTCGGCATGGGCGAGAAGTATCACGCCGTTCCGTGGGCGACGCTCGACTATGACGAGGACAAAGGCGGCTACGTCGTCCCGTTCAGCAAGGAGCAGCTGCAGGCCGCGCCCGCATATTCGATCGAGGAACTGACCGGCGCAGACGGCGAAGCCGCACGCGACGCTTCATTCCAATATTATCACGTGAAGCCCTATTGGCATTGACCGCCTGATAGGTGTTCTGAAAGCGAAAGGCCCCCGGGCAGAACCCAGGGGCCTTTGGCATTTGAACTACTGCGCCGCTTGGAGCGTCGATAGTTCCACTGAACTCTGCTGGGGTTTCTGGTCGTCGCACGACGTCAGGAATGCCGCCGCGATCAGGAACAAACTCACGATACCGCTCAACTGGGACATGGCGAAACTCCTCCTGTTTCGCCCCGCGCGAACGCGACCATAGATCAGAAGGCCGCGCGATGCGCATGACTTATGATGACATAAATTTGCGCTTCGTGAATCCGACCCCCGGCAATAATTGCGGCGCCGCCGATTGCCTTTTGCGCCGCTTTGGCTAAGAGGGGCGCGACGCTTCAATCGATCAATCGGGGACATCGCAAATGACCGCCATCATCGACATTGTCGGGCGTGAGATCCTGGACAGCCGTGGCAATCCGACCGTCGAGGTCGACGTGGTGCTGGAGGACGGCTCGATGGGCCGCGCCGCGGTGCCGTCGGGCGCATCGACCGGCGCGCATGAGGCTGTCGAGCTGCGTGACGGCGGGCCGCGTTATCTCGGCAAGGGCGTCCAGCGCGCCGTCGAAGCCGTGAACGGCGAGCTGTTCGAGGCGATCGGCGGCATGGAAGCCGAGAACCAGATCCATATCGACCAGACGATGATCGAGCTCGACGGCACCCCGAACAAGAGCCGCCTCGGCGCCAACGCCATCCTCGGCGTATCGCTGGCGGTCGCCAAAGCCGCGGCCGAAGCCGCCGGCCTGCCGCTCTACCGCTATGTCGGCGGCGCCAAGGCGCATATCCTGCCGGTGCCAATGATGAACATCATCAATGGCGGCGCCCATGCCGACAACCCGATCGACTTCCAGGAGTTCATGATCCTGCCGGTCGGCGCGCCGACGCTGCGTGACGGCGTGCGCTGGGGCTCGGAGATTTTCCACACGCTGCGCAAGAAGCTGAAGGACGCCGGCCACAACACCAATGTCGGCGACGAGGGCGGTTTTGCTCCCAACCTGAAGAGCGCGCCGTCGGCGCTCGATTTCATCATGGAATCGATCGAGAAGGCCGGCTTCAAGCCCGGCGAGGATGTCGCACTTGGCCTTGACTGCGCGGCGACCGAATTCTTCAAGGACGGCAACTACGTCTATGAGGGCGAGAAGAAGACCCGCGATCCAAAGGCGCAGGCCAAGTACCTTGCCAAGCTTGCGTCCGACTATCCGATCATCACCATCGAGGACGGCCTTGCCGAGGACGACTGGGAAGGCTGGAAGTATCTGACCGACCTGATCGGCAAGAAGACCCAGCTCGTCGGCGACGACCTCTTCGTCACCAACACGGCGCGGCTGCGCGACGGCATCCGCATGGGCGTCGCCAATTCGATCCTGGTCAAGGTCAACCAGATCGGCTCACTGACCGAGACGCTTGACGCCGTCGAGACCGCGCACAAGGCCGGCTACACCGCTGTCATGTCGCACCGTTCGGGCGAGACCGAGGATTCGACCATCGCCGACCTCGCGGTCGCCACCAATTGCGGACAGATCAAGACCGGCTCGCTGTCGCGCTCGGACCGCATGGCCAAGTACAACCAGCTCATCCGCATTGAGGAAGAGCTCGGCAAGCAGGCGCGTTACGCCGGCAAGTCGGTGGTCAAGGGCTGATCCAGCTTGGTTGAAACAGCTTGAAAAGGGCGGGGCATTCCCGCCCTTTTTCGTTTCCCGCGGTCCTGCAACAGGTCGCCCGTAACCGTCCATTAAGCACAATCGGGCGAAATAGGACTCATGGCCGCTTGCGTTCGCGGCCGCGAGGGTTCGGGTTTATGTGGACACGTCAGCACAAGCAGAGAAACACCGGCAGGCTGATCATCCCTTCGCTCTGCGTGCTCTTCCTGGCCTATTTCGGCTTCCATGCCTATCACGGCGAGTTCGGCATTTATTCCAAGTACCAACTCGAGGCCCGGGCGGCCGAACTGCAGGCGCAGCTTGATGCCGTGAAGGCGCGCCGGGTCGACTTCGAGCGCCGTATCCAGCTGATGCATGAAGGCACGCTGGAGAAGGATATGCTTGACGAGCAGGCCCGAAAGGCGCTCAATCTGTCTCAGCCCGACGAAATCACCATCATGCTGCCTTCCGCGACGAAATAACCGAATTTCGGTTAATCGCCGTTATTTGCAATGATTCTAATCGCTTAGATGCATGCCAGCCATGCATTTTTCAGCATGGCGCAATGCATCCTTGCATGTTAGCCTCGCGCAAATCGGTGGGGAGACTTTTCGATCTCCCTGAATGTCCGCAAAGAGACGCTAACAGGGAGTGACGCATGGCCACCGCCGCCAAAAAAGCGCCCGCCAAATCCAGATCCGACAACAAGTCCAGATCCGACAAGCAGCCCAATCTGTCAGCGCCCAAGCCCGCTGATTTCACCAAGGAGGAAGAGCTCTCCGCCTACCGGCATATGCTCTTGATCCGCCGCTTCGAGGAGAAGGCTGGCCAGCTTTACGGCATGGGCTTCATCGGCGGCTTCTGCCATCTCTATATCGGCCAGGAGGCCGTCGTCACCGGCATGAAGATGGCGCTTGTCGAAGGCGACCAGATGATCACCGCCTATCGCGACCACGGCCACATGCTGGCGATGGACCTGTCGCCGCGCGGCGTCATGGCCGAACTGACGGGGCGCCGCGGCGGCCTGTCGAAAGGCAAGGGCGGCTCCATGCACATGTTCTCCAAGGAGAAGCATTTCTATGGCGGCCACGGTATCGTCGGCGCCCAGGTGTCGCTCGGCACCGGTCTCGCCTTCGCCAACCGCTACCGCGACAACAAGAACGTCTCGCTGACCTATTTCGGCGACGGCGCCGCCAACCAGGGCCAGGTCTATGAGAGCTTCAACATGGCCTCGCTGTGGAAGCTGCCGGTGATCTACATCATCGAGAACAACCGTTACGCCATGGGCACGTCGGTGTCGCGCTCGTCGGCAGAGACCGACTTCTCGCATCGCGGCGCTTCCTTCAAGATCCCGGGAATCCAGGTCGATGGCATGGACGTCCGCGCCGTGAAGTCGGCCGCCGATCTCGCCACCGAATGGTGCCGCGCCGGCAATGGGCCGCTCATCCTCGAAATGCAGACCTACCGCTATCGCGGCCATTCGATGTCCGACCCGGCGAAGTACCGCTCCAAGGAGGAGGTGCAGAAGATGCGCTCCGAGCACGACCCGATCGAGCAGGTTCGGGTGCGGCTGCTCGACAAGAAATGGGCGAGCGAGGACGAGCTCAAGGCCATCGACAAGGAAGTTCGCGACATCGTCGCCGACGCCGCCGAATTCGCCCAGAACGACGCCGAGCCGGATCCGTCCGAGCTCTGGACCGACATCGTACTCTAAGGGGAGGGCAAGGACATGCCGATCGAAATTCTCATGCCCGCGCTCTCGCCGACGATGGAAGAGGGCAATCTTTCCAAATGGCTGAAGAACGAAGGCGACAAGGTCGTCGCCGGTGACGTGATCGCCGAGATCGAGACCGACAAGGCGACGATGGAGGTCGAAGCCGTCGACGAAGGCACGCTGGCCAAGATCGTCGTTCCCGCCGGCACCGAAGGCGTCAAGGTCAATGCGGTGATCGCCGTGCTCGCGGTCGACGGCGAAGACGTCGACAAGGCCGGCGAAGGCATCGGCGAAGAGGAGGCCGCCAAGGCTGAAGCCGCGCCTGCGCCGGCGCCCGCTGCCGCCAAGAGCGACGCACCGGCCCCTGTCGCCGCCGCGCCGAAGACGGAAGTCGCAGCCGACCCGGACATTCCTGCTGGCACCGAGATGGTTTCGACCACGGTGCGCGAGGCGCTCCGCGACGCCATGGCCGAGGAAATGCGCCGCGACGGCGATGTCTTCGTCATGGGCGAGGAGGTAGCCGAGTACCAAGGCGCCTACAAGATCACCCAAGGCCTGCTGCAGGAATTCGGGCCACGCCGCGTCGTCGATACGCCGATCACCGAGCACGGCTTTGCCGGCGTCGGCGTGGGTGCTGCGATGGCCGGCCTGAAGCCGATCGTCGAGTTCATGACCTTCAACTTCGCCATGCAGGCGATCGACCAGATCATCAACTCGGCCGCCAAGACGCTCTATATGTCCGGCGGTCAGATGGGCGCGCCGATCGTCTTCCGTGGTCCGAACGGCGCCGCTGCCCGCGTTGCCGCGCAGCACTCGCAATGCTATGCCGCCTGGTACAGCCATATCCCCGGCCTCAAGGTGGTGATGCCCTACACGGCCGCCGACGCCAAGGGCCTGCTCAAGGCGGCGATCAGGGACCCGAACCCGGTCATCTTCCTCGAGAACGAGATCCTCTACGGCCACTCCTTCGATGTGCCGAAGCTCGACGACTTCGTGCTGCCGATCGGCAAGGCGCGTATCCACAAGCAAGGCAAGGACGTCACCATCGTCTCCTTCGGCATCGGCATGACCTATGCCGTCAAGGCGGAGGCCGAGCTGCGTGGCATGGGCATCGATGCCGAGATCATCGATCTTAGGACCATCCGGCCGCTCGACTTCGACACGATCATCGCCTCGGTGAAGAAGACCAACCGCCTCGTTGTGGTGGAAGAAGGTTTTCCGCAGAACTCGGTCGGCGACCACATCGCCAACCAAGTCTCGCAGCGCGCCTTCGACTTCCTCGACGCTCCGGTGATCACCATCGCCGGCAAGGACGTGCCGATGCCTTATGCGGCGAACCTCGAAAAGCTGGCGCTGCCTAACGTCGGCGAGGTCGTCGAGGCCGTCAAAGCCGTTACCTATCGCTAAGCCGGTCGGGAGGACATCATGCCAATCAACATCACCATGCCGGCGCTCTCTCCGACGATGGAAGAGGGCAACCTGTCGAAATGGCTGGTCAAGGAAGGCGACAAGGTTTCTCCGGGCGACGTGATCGCCGAGATCGAAACCGACAAGGCGACGATGGAAGTCGAAGCCGTCGATGAAGGCACAGTCGCCAAGCTGGTGGTTCCAGCCGGCACCGAAGGCGTCAAGGTCAACGCGCTGATCGCCATCCTGGCCGGCGAGGGCGAGGATGCCGGCGCCGCGGCCAAGAGCGGTAGCAGCGCCACGCCGAAGGCGGATGCCCCGAAGGCCGAAGCCCCCAAGGAAGCACCCAAGCCGGCAGCAGCAGCCGCGGCGACGGCGCCGGCGAAGGCCGAGCCTGCTCCCGTCGCCAACGGTCACGCCGCCGGCGATCGTGTCTTCGCGTCGCCGCTGGCCCGCCGCATCGCCAAGGATGCCGGCGTGGATGTTTCCGCCGTGACCGGCACCGGCCCGCATGGCCGCGTCGTCAAAGCTGATGTCGAAGCGGCGATCTCTTCCGGCGGCGCCAAGGCGGCGCCTGCCGCGAAAGCGCCGGCCGGCGCTCCGTCCGCTCCGGCGCCCGCGCCGAAGCCGATGTCGGACGACCAGGTGCTGAAGCTGTTCGCCGAAGGCTCCTACGAGCTCGTGCCGCATGACAACATGCGCAAGACCATCGCGCGCCGCCTGGTCGAGGCGAAGTCCACCATCCCGCATTTCTATCTGACGCTGGATTGCGAGCTCGACGCGCTCTTGGCGCTGCGCACGCAGTTGAATGCCGCCGCCCCGATGAGGAAGACCGACAAGGGCGAGGTTCCGGCCTACAAGCTCTCCGTCAACGACATGGTGATCAAGGCGATGGCGATGGCGCTGATGGCGGTGCCGGATGCGAACGCCTCCTGGACCGAGAACGCCATGGTCAAGCACAA
>SAJS01000015.1 GCA_004017535.1 Mesorhizobium sp. | reverse complement strand
GTAGGGGAGTAGGGGAGTAGGGGAGTAGGGGAGTAGGGGAAAGCTAGTCGGCTGCTAATTTTCGAATCAAAAGTCGAAGAAGCTTTCCCACACTTTCGGCACTGGCTAGCAATGAAGCCGTCGTTTGTTGTGACGCGATACCGATGCGTTCAGCGATCAAAAGCTGCGTTTCTAATTCCTTCAGCGACCCTTGAGCGATGCGGAGAAACTGCTGATAGGGACCCCGTAACTCTCTGCCGTAACCCTCGGCTATATTTGACGGCACCGAAGTCGCGCAGCGGCGCACTTGGCTGGTCAGCCCATAGAGTTCTTCCTTGGGCCAGGATTTTGTCGCACCGTAGACCGACACAGCCAAATCCATCGCCTGCTGCCAGACTACCAAATCCTTGTAGGAACCTGTCTTTTCGGCCACCCGTCCTACTCCCCTACTCCCCTACTCCCCTACTCCCCTAGACATTCAGCAACAGATACTCTCGCTCCCACGGGCTGATCACTTCCATGAAGGTCTCGAACTCGGCGCGTTTGATCGCGGTGTAGGTAGCGGCGAAGGATTTGCCGAGGATGGCGCCGAGCTCCGTATCGTCCTCGAAGAGGCCGACCGCCTCCAGAAGGCCGCGCGGCAGGTCGATTTCATCCGCGTTGGCGGTCGTCAGCACCGGCGGTTCCGCCTTGATCTTGTTGTTCATGCCCACCAGCCCGCAGGCCAGCGAGGCCGCAAGCGCGAGGTAAGGGTTGGCGTCCGACGACGGGATGCGGTTTTCGACGCGCCGCGCCGCCGGGTCCGAGCGCGGCACGCGGAAGGCGGTGGTGCGGTTGTCGTAGCCCCATTTGTTGTTGACCGGAGCCGAGGCCTGTTGCGTCAGCCGGCGGTAGGAGTTGACGTAAGGCGCGAACATCACCAGCGCGTTCGGCACATGCTTTTGCATGCCGCCGATGAAGTGGAAGAAAGCGTCTGTCTCGGAGCCGTCCTCGGCCGAGAAGATGTTCTTGCCGGTCTTCTTGTCGACCACGGACTGGTGGATGTGCATGGCCGAGCCCGGCTGTCCCTGAATCGGCTTTGCCATGAAGGTGGCGTAGATCTCGTGCTTCAGCGCCGCCTCGCGGATGGTGCGCTTGAACATGAACACCTGGTCGGCGAGCTCGATCGGGTTGCCGTGCCGCAAATTGATCTCGAGCTGGCCGGCACCTTCCTCATGGATCAGCGTGTCGATCTCCAGGCCCTGCCGTTCCGAGAAATGGTAGATGTCGTCGATCAACTCGTCGAACTCGTTGACGCCGGCGATCGAATAGCCAGCGCCGCCGCCGATCGGCCGCCCCGAACGCCCGACGGGCGGCGTCAGCGGATAGTCCGGATCGGGGTTCTTGCGCACCAGATAGAATTCGATCTCGGGCGCCACGACCGGTTTGAGCCCGCGCTCGTCATATGCCGCAAGCACGCGCTTCAGCACGTTGCGCGGCGTGAACTCGACCGAGCGGCCATCCTGGTGCACGAGGTCGCAGATCACCGCCGCCGTCGGGTCCTCTTCCCACGGCACCACGGTCAGCGTCGAGAGATCGGGCAAGAGCTTCAGGTCGCCGTCGTCCTCAGGGTAGTGGAAGCCGTTGCCGTCTTCCGGATAGCCGCCCGAGATCGTCGTCATGAACACGGCCGAAGGCAGCGCCAGCGAGGTGTTGGAGGTGAATTTCTTCGACGGCATCATCTTGCCGCGGGCGACGCCGGCCTGGTCCGGCGTGATGCATTCGATGTCCTCGATGCCGCGCCACTCCAGCCAGGCGCTGGCTTCCTTCCAGTTCTTCACACCGCGTTCGTTTTTCAGGAAGGCAGGCGTGCGGGCGCGTCCCCCCCGGCTTGACGGACGGACTTCCTTTTTTTCAGGCGGCATCATTCACCAGATTGTGTTGCGGATTTCGGACTATAGCCGGGCGCCACGGGGGAAGGGAAGGGGAGGCGGGACAACCAGGCATCCGTCTTCAGGCTGGCGGCGCGCCGCAACAGCAGGTACACCGGCCGTCATGAAGAACGGGCCCGCCTCTCATTTGACCACGATCGGCTTCGATGCCGACGACACGCTGTGGCAGAATGAACAGTTCTTCCGCATGACTGAGAAGCGCTTTGCCGAAATGCTGGTGGAGCACGGCGACCATGAGCATATCGCGGCAAGGCTGCTCGAGGCGGAAAGGCGCAACCTCGCCCTCTACGGCTTCGGCATCAAGGGTTTTACCCTGTCGATGATCGAGACGGCGGTCGAGATCACCGGTGGTGAGGTGCCTGGTTCGATGATCGGCGAGATCCTGGCCGCCGGCCGTGAGATGCTCAGCCACCCGATCGAGCCGCTGCCGCATGCGCGCGAGACGGTCAAGGCGCTGGCGGGCTCCTATCATCTGGTGCTGATCACCAAGGGCGACCTCTTCGATCAGGAGCGCAAGCTTGCGCAGTCGGGAATGGGTGACCTCTTCGACGCGGTGGAGATTGTCAGCGACAAGACCGCCGCCACCTATGCCCGCATCTTCAGCCGCCATGGCCGTGGTCCGCAGAGCAGCATGATGGTTGGCAATTCCCTCAAGTCCGACGTGGTTCCCGCGATCGAGGCCGGCGGTTGGGGCATCCATGTGCCGCACGAATTGACCTGGGCAATCGAACATGCCGAGGCGCCTGTCGAGGCGCCGCGTTTCCGCCAGATTGCCCATCTCGGCGAGTTGCCGAACCTTGTCGAGGCTATCGCAAAGGCCGGTTGAAGGCTCTAGAGTCTAACCGCGCCCTGTCAGGCGATCGACCACCGGTTGCAGACTCTCGGGCATGATCGGCTTGGCGACCACCGCGTCGATCACGCTCGACAGGCCTAGGCTTTCCGGCGTGCCATTCCTGGTTGAAAGCAGGATCACCGCGGGCAGCGGCTTGCCGGAGACGCGCCGCAACGCGTCGATGGCCGACATCAGCCGGTCGCAATCCTTGTTGTCGGGGCCGCCATCGAGGATGACCGCGCCGGGCAGATATCCTGCCAGCGTCTTCTCGGCGGCCTCGGGCGATTCCGAGATCGGCTTAAGGCCCGATTTCTCGACGATTTTCGACACCACGACCCTGTTGATCGATGATTTTCCGACGACCAGCACCTTCGACAAGTCCGCTGCCATCGCACCGGCGCGGATAGCCGGTCTTGGATGTTTTTCGGAGTGGTCGTCACGGTCGGCGGGACACATCGGCGGAGAGGCACTCTGGTTCAATGCAGGGTTGAAACCTGAGGCAGAATTGAGTGAGATCGCGGCCGGTGTCAAGCTGAAACGGTCGAAGCCGAAAATATAGCAAGAAAATCCCGAATTCAGCGCAAGTCGTGCCTCCCGACGAGGAAGGCAAATCGAAAAAATGCGACAGTCTCCCGAACGTATAACGCACGGGAGACTGTCGCCGAGACTGTTGACGTTACGTCAAGTATGGCTCTGATGGGTGACGATGACGGGGATCAGCAGGTCACCCCAGTTGCCGTCGCCGCCATGGTGCCTGGCCGAGCGCACCAGCTCCACCGAGACGCCGGCCTCGACTGCCTTCATGACCGACTGGTTGAGCCTGTGCAGATCGTTGGCAAGCATGCGGATCGTCGCCTGCTGGTCGACGCTCATCGCGCTCGATTGCTCTTCCGCCCTTTCCTTGACGCGGCTTATCGATGCCATTGGTCTTCTCCTCGATGTAGATGCCCTGCGGGCGTTTCCTCTGGTTGTTATCCGTTACTCGGCCGCCGGCCTGAACTGGGCGTGCTCGGTCGATTCATGCATGGCGGTGGTCGAAGACTGGCCGCCGGTGATCGCCATCGACACGGCGTCGAAATAGCCGGTGCCGACCTCGCGCTGGTGCTTGGTCGCGGTGTAGCCGTTGGCTTCTGCCGCGAATTCGGCCTGCTGCAGTTCCGAATAGGCCGCCATCTGGCGGTCCTTGTAGCCGCGCGCCAGCTCGAACATGCCGAAGTTCAGCTGGTGGAAGCCGGCCAGCGTGATGAACTGGAACTTGTAGCCCATCGCGCCAAGCTCCCTCTGGAACTTCGCGATCGTTGCGTCGTCGAGGTTCTTCTTCCAGTTGAACGACGGCGAGCAGTTGTAGGCGAGCAGCTTGCCCGGATGATGCTTGTGCACGCCCTCGGCGAACTTCCTGGCTTGCGCCAGATCCGGCTTCGAGGTTTCGCACCAGATCAGGTCGGCGTGGGGCGCGTAGGCCACGGCGCGCGCGATGCAAGGCTCGATGCCGTTCCTCACATTGTAGAAGCCCTCGACCGTGCGGCCGGCATCATAATCGACGAAAGCCCGGTCGCGCTCGTCGATATCGGAGGTCAAGAGCTTTGCCGCTTCCGCGTCCGTGCGCGCCACGACCAGCGTCGGCGTGCCCATCACGTCGGCCGCCAGGCGCGCCGCGTTGAGGTTGCGGATATGCGCCGCGGTCGGGATCAGCACCTTGCCGCCGAGATGGCCGCACTTCTTTTCCGACGCCAACTGGTCCTCATAGTGGACGCCGGCAGCACCCGCCTCGATGAAGGCCTTCATGATCTCGAAGGCGTTGAGCGGGCCGCCGAAGCCGGCTTCGGCGTCGGCGACGATCGGCGCGAACCAAGTCTCGACCGACAGTCCGTTGCCTTCGGATGTCTCTATCTGGTCGGCGCGCTGCAGGGTGCGGTTGATGCGCTTGACGAGTTCCGGCGCCGCATTGGCCGGATAAAGCGACTGGTCCGGATACATGGCTGAAGCCGTGTTGGCGTCCGCGGCCACCTGCCAGCCCGAGAGATAGATCGCCTTCAGCCCGGCCCGAACCTGCTGCATGGCCTGGTTGCCGGACATCGCGCCGAGCGCGTTGACGAAATCCTCCTCGTGGATGAGCTTCCACAGCCGGTTCGCGCCCATCTCGGCCAGCGTCTGGCGGATTTGCACGGAGCCGCGCAGCCGCTTCACATCCTCTGGCGAATAGGGGCGCTCGATGCCGTCGAAACGGCCTTCCGGCGCGGACGGGACGAGGTTGTAAAAATCGGTCATTGGTCACTCCGGATCGTTTGAAAACTGCTTCAGCGCCGCATCGCAAAGGCATATCCCGCGACGTCTGCGTGTGACATCGTTTACATTGCAGCGCGAAATACGCCAGGGAAACCGCCATTTAGCGCCGAAAATAAAGGAAAAGCTGTGTTGCTATTGACAGGTCCGCTCTGTAAATTTGTCATGATTGTAAAAGCGGCAAGGTGGACGTCGGGTTCGATGCGCCTGTAAATTCTTGTCAAGGGTGGAAGCGATGGCCGACCAGAAGATCTTTGCCGGGCCTCGGCTGCGCCGGTTGCGCAACGCCAGGGGGCTGACCCAGACGGCGATGGCCGAGGGATTGGGCATCTCGCCCTCCTACCTCAACCTCATCGAGCGCAACCAGCGGCCGCTGACGGTGCAGCTCATCCTCAAGCTGGCCTCCGTCTACAAGGTCGATCCGCATGAATTGCAGAGAGAGGCCAAGGGATCGATCGCGGCGCTGAAGGAAGTGTTCGGCGATCCGCTGCTGACCGGTGAACTTCCGGGCGATCAGGAGTTGATTGACCTCGCCGAAACGGCGCCGAACGCTTCGGCCGCGATGATAAAACTCTTTCGCGCCTATCGCGAGCAGACCGAGCGCCTGTCCGACCTAAACCAGCTCCTGGCGAAGGAGGGCAGGGCGACCGCGCTGTCCGGCGCGCGCCTGCCCGCCGACGAACTCCACGAAGTGTTCGAACGCCGGCCGAACCACTTTGCCGCGCTGGAGGAGGAGGCGGAGGCTTTCACATCGCTCCTCGAGCCCGGCGACGATCTGTTCGGCGCGCTGAAGGCCTGGTTGAGGCGCGAGCATGGCATCGTCGTCAAGGTGCTGCCGGTCGCCACCATGCCCAACTGGCGCCGCCGCTATGACCGCCATTCGCAACGCCTGTTCCTGTCGGAGCGGCTGTCGCCCTTCGATCAGCTGCGTGAGGTCGCCATGGAGGCGAGCCTGATGCGCATGTCGGTGGCCGTCGCGGGCGAGATCCAGGGGCTCAAGCTCGGTACGGACGAGGCCCGCCGGCTCGCCCGCTTCGAGCTCGGCCGCTATGCCGCGCACGCCCTGATGATGCCCTACCAGGCTTTCCATGCCGCCGCCGTTCGCGCCTGCTATGATATCGACGTCCTGCGTTCCCGCTTCGGCGTCTCTTTCGAACAGGCGGCCAACCGCCTGACCATGCTGCAGCGGCAGGGCGCGGCGGGCGTGCCGTTCTTCATGCTGGAGGTCGACAATGCCGGCAACCGCTTCCGCAAGGCCGGCAGCCAGGGTTATCCGCAAAGCCGCTTCGGCGGCGGCTGCCCCAAGCTTCCCATTCATGCGGCCTTCTCGCAGCCGGGCCAGATCCTGGTCGAGGCGGTGGAAATGCCCGATGGCGCCGAGTTCCTGTGCATCGCCCGCACGCTGGAAGGCCCGCAAGGCGCCTTCTCCGAGCGGCAGCGCCGCACCGCGCTCCTGCTCGGTTGCGATATCGGCTTTCGCGACGAGATCGTCTATGGCGCGGCGCTGCCGGCCGGATCCTCCGGCAAGTCCGGGCAAGGCTTCGCCACCCCGGTCGGCCCCGCCTGCAGGCTTTGCGAGCGCGCCGGCTGCCTGGCGCGCGCCGAGCCGCCGGTGACGCGCCCGCTCGGTCTCGACGAGATGGTGACGGGCCTCAGCGCCTTTGATTTTCAGGGATGATATACGCCGCCCGGACCTGCGCGTCGGTGCAGGTTCGACCCGTGTCGAAGTAAACCATGGCGACGTTGTCCCACATTTCAGTGAGTGCTGGATCACGCACGGCTTTCTAGTTTGCGTTACGCGATTGAGACACAGTTCTGTCGTTTGAGACGCAGAGTTCCTGTTGTCCTTGGTGCACCATAGCGCGCATAACTCGCTGACACTCATGTCCATGACCGATACCGCATCGCCTCGCGTCGCCCTGCCAGACGTCTCGCCGCGCGAGGAGCGGATCGGCATGCTGCTGGTCTTCCTCTCGGCGCTGATGTGGAGCTTTGGCGGCACCATCGCCCGTTTCATCCATGTCGACGACAGCTGGACTGTGGTGTTCTGGCGCTCGCTCTGGGCGGTGGCCTTCCTCGTCGCATTCATGGTCTGGCGCGACGGTTGGCGCGGCACGTTGAGATTGTTCCGCGATATGGGCCTGCCTGGTCTCGGCGTGGCCTTGTGCTTTGCCACGGCCTCGACCAGCTTCATCGTTGCGCTTGCCTATACGACGGTTGCAAACATTCTCCTGATGCAAGCTGGCGTGCCGCTTCTGGCCGCCTTGCTCGCCTGGCTGCTATTTCGCGAGCGCGTGAGCCAAGCCACCTGGATTGCCATCGCCGCCGTCATCGCTGGCGTTGCCATCATGGTCTCAGAATCCCTCGGCGGCGCCGTCTCGCCAATCGGCGATGGCCTGGCGCTGCTGATTGCGGTGATGTTTTCGTTCGCGACGGTGATCACCCGTCGCTTTGCTCATGTGCGCATGGTGCCGGCCACCTGTCTCGGCGCGCTGCTTGCCGGTATCTTTGCCGCCGCCCAGGCCTCGCAGTTTGCGGTGTCCGCACGCGACATGGGCTTCCTCTTCGCCTTCGGCGTCGTCAACCTCGGCGTCGGCCTCGCCTTTTTCGCCATGGGCGCCCGGCTGGTGCCGGCGGCGATCGCGGCGCTGCTCGGCACGTTCGAGCCGATCCTCGGGCCCATCTGGGTCTGGCTCGTCCATTCCGAGGTGCCGTCGGTGCGCACCATCATCGGCGGTGCGGTCGTGGTCACGGCGCTGCTCGTCCATATTGGCCTGGAGTTCAAACGTCAGGCGCGGCCGGCGCGTCCCGGCGTCACCGGCCTGCCGTCGCCCAATTGACCAATGCATGTCGCCCAGAAGTGTGCAGCGGTTCTGGGTCAACGACAATGCGATCAAGACAACAGCAGGTCGCCCAAAGTGCGCAGCGGTTTTGGGAGAACGACATGCATCAAAACAAAGACCCAAAGCGCGTCGCCTGAATCCCTCTCAACGCGACGCGCTTTAGGCAGCCTTCCCCATTGACAACCCCGCTGCCGGGCGGGCAGGCTGCGATCACGGCAACAACAAGACAGGCGTATCTTGCCAAGTGTCTCTGCCGGCCTGACCAAGGCCGGATCACATCGTCGTATCTCTGCCCACGCCACGGCGAACGCCGCTGACGCCGCCCGGGTACCTTACAAGGGCACCCAGCGGGAGGTCTTTGACCGCCGACCGGCAACCCGGCGCAGCGCCGGCAGGTCGCGCTTGTTGCCCTCCGGAAAGCCCAATAGTCTGAAATCAATGCCGCGCCGCCGTATCGCGACGAGCCGGCAAGGGAACACTCACCAAAGGAGAACATCATGATCCGTAAAGCGCTCTGGCTTTCGGCGACGTCGGTATTTCTGACGCTTTTCACAGCAGGCGGCCATGCCGAAGACCGCGTCGTCAACGTCTACAACTGGTCGGATTATATCGACAGCTCGATCATCGATGACTTCACCAAGAAGACCGGCATCAAGGTCGTCTACGACACCTTCGATTCCAACGAGATCCTCGAAACGAAGCTGCTGGCCGGCGGCAGCGGCTACGACGTCGTCGTGCCGAGCGCGAACTTCCTGGCGCGCCAGATCCAGGCGGGCGTGTTCCAGAAGCTCGACAAGTCGAAGCTGCCGAACATCTCCAACATGTGGGACGTCATCTCCGAGCGCACCGCCAAATACGATCCGGGCAACGAATATTCGGTCAACTACATGTGGGGCACCGTCGGCCTGGGCTATAATGTCAAGAAGGTGACTGCGGCGCTCGGCACCGACAAGATCGACAGCTGGGATGTTTTCTTCAATCCGGACAAGCTGGCCAAGCTGAAGGATTGCGGCGTCTATGTGCTGGACTCTCCCGCCGACATCATTCCGGCGGCGCTGAAATTTCTCGGCCTCGATCCCAACAGCACCTCGCCGGATGACATTGCCAAGGCCGAGGAAGCGTTGCTCAAGGTCCGCCCCTATATCCGCAAGTTCCATTCGTCCGAATACATCAACGCCTTGGCCAATGGCGACATCTGCCTGGCGATCGGCTGGTCGGGTGACGTCTTCCAGGCGCGCAACCGCGCCGAGGAAGCCAAGCAGGGCGTCGAGATCGGCTATTCGGTGCCGAAGGAAGGCGCCCAGATGTGGTTCGATCAGATGGCGATCCCGGCGGACGCGCCGCATGTCGCCGAAGCGCTCGAGTTCATCAACTACATGATGACACCCGAAGTCATCGCCAAGTCGTCGAACTACGTGCTCTACGCCAACGGCAACAAGGCTTCGCAGCAGTTCATCGACAAGGCGATCCTGGAAGATACTTCGGTCTATCCAGATGCCGAGACGATCAAGAAGCTCTACACCGTTAAGCCATATGATCCAAAGACACAGCGCGTCATCACGCGCACCTGGACCAAGATCGTCACCGGTCAGTAAACATTGCCACACGACCCCGGCAGCCAACTGCCGGGGTCGCTTTCTTTTTTGGGGACTAAAAAAGTAACGGAGTGGGGATCATGAAATCGCTTGGCAGCATCCGCAGGGATTTCGCGCCATGGAACGACCCGAACGCCAAGCCATATATCCAATTCGACAAGGTCACCAAGAAGTTCGGTGACTTCACCGCCGTCAACAATCTGTCGCTGACCATCTTCGAGCGCGAATTCTTCGCGCTGCTCGGCGCTTCCGGTTGCGGTAAGTCGACCCTGCTCAGGATGCTCGCCGGCTTCGAGGAACCGACGGCGGGCCGTATCTTGCTTGACGGGCAGGACCTGCGCGGCATCCCGCCCTACAAGCGGCCGGTCAACATGATGTTCCAGTCCTACGCGCTGTTCCCGCATATGACGGTGGAGAAGAACATCGCCTTCGGCCTCAAGCAGGAACGCATGCCGGGATCCGATATCGAAAAGCGCGTCGCCGAGATGCTGAAGCTGGTCAAGCTCGAGCAGTTCGCCAAGCGCAAGCCGCATCAGCTCTCGGGCGGCCAGCGCCAGCGCGTGGCGCTCGCGCGCTCGGTCGCCAAGCGGCCCAAGGTTCTGCTGCTCGACGAACCGCTCGGCGCGCTCGACAAGAAGCTGCGCGAGGAGACGCAGTTCGAGCTGATGGACCTGCAGCAGGAGCTCGGCCTCACCTTCGTCGTCGTCACCCACGACCAGGAAGAAGCCATGACCATGGCCGATCGCATCGCCATCATGGACAAGGGCGAGGTCATGCAGGTCGCCACGCCTGCCGAGATCTACGAGGCGCCGACTTCGCGTTTCGTGGCGCATTTTGTCGGCAACGTAAACATGTTCGAGGGCAAGGTTGCCGAGCACACGGCGAACGCGACGCGCATCACCGGCGCGACCGGGGCTGAGATCGTCGTCGACAATGGCGGCAAAGCCGCTGCCGGCTCCGACATCGTCTTCGCGATCCGGCCGGAAAAGATCAAGGTCTCCTCGAAAAAGCCCGCCGATGCCGTCAATGCGCTGGAAGGCGAGGTCTATGACGTCGCCTATCTCGGCGACATGACCGTCTATCACATCAAGCTCGATGACGGGCAGATCGTGCGGGCGAGCGCGCTGAATGCCTCGCGTGTCACGGAGGATCCGCTGACCTGGAATGACCGCGCCTGGGTCTCCTTCCGGCCCGATGCCGGCGTCGTGCTGACACGGTAGGAGGCGGACATGACCAATATCGCAGTTACCGCCGCTCCATTATCCGCTCCCCCGGCCGCGCTGCCGGCGCGGCTGGCGAAGGGCTTCGTCAACCGCCTCGTCATCATCATCCCCTATCTCTGGCTGCTGTTCTTCTTCCTCATTCCCTTCATCATCGTCTTCAAGATATCGCTGTCGCAGACGGCGATCTCGATGCCACCCTATACGCCGGTGCTCGACTTCAGCGACGGCATCTCGGGATTCCTCGCCGGCTTCCGCGAGCTCAACTTCGACAACTACACCTGGCTCACCCAGGATGCGCTCTATTTCAACGCCTATGTGACGAGCCTAATCATCGCGGCGATCTCGACGATGCTCACCCTGATCGTCGGCTATCCGATCGCCTATGGCATGGCGCGAGCCCCGGCGACGATCCGTCCGACCTTGCTGATGCTGGTGATCCTGCCCTTCTGGACCTCCTTCCTGATCCGCGTCTATGCCTGGATCGGCATCCTCAAGCCCGAAGGGCTGCTCAATCAGTTGCTGATGTCGCTGCATATCATCAGCCAGCCGCTGGTGATCTTGAACACTTACACGGCGATCTTCATCGGCATCGTCTATTCCTACCTGCCCTTCATGGTGCTGCCGCTCTATTCGTCGCTTGAGAAGATGGACTATTCGCTGGTCGAGGCCGCGGAGGATCTTGGCTGTCCGCCGATCGGCGCCTTCTGGAAGATCACCTTCCCGCTGTCGCTGCCAGGCGTCGTCGCCGGCTGCCTGCTGGTGTTCATCCCGGCCGTCGGCGAGTTCGTCATTCCCGACCTTCTCGGCGGCTCGCAGACGCTGATGATCGGCAAGACGCTCTGGAACGAATTCTTCTCCAACCGCGACTGGCCGGTCTCCTCGGCGGTGGCTGTCATCCTGCTTCTGGTTCTGACCATCCCGATCATGTTCTTCCAGCAGGCGCAGGCAAAGGCACAGGAGCAGGGCAGATGAACTCGACCTGGAGCCGCTTCAACATCACCTCGATCGTGCTGGGCTTTGCCTTCCTCTATCTGCCGATCGTGCTTTTGATCGTCTTTTCCTTCAACGAGTCCAAGCTCGTTACCGTCTGGGGCGGCTTCTCGACCAAGTGGTACGTGTCACTGTTCCACAATCAGGGCCTGATGGACGCCACCTGGGTGACGGCGCGCGTCGGCGTCATCTCAGCGACGGTTGCGACCGTGCTCGGCACGCTCGCCGCCATCACGCTGACACGCTACACGCGCTTCCGGGGCCGGGTGCTTTTCTCGGGCATGGTCTTCGCGCCGCTGGTCATGCCGGAGGTCATCACGGGCCTCTCGCTGCTCTTGCTTTTCGTCGCCGTCGGGCTCGACCGCGGCTTCTTCACGGTCACGCTCGCGCACATCACCTTCACCATGTGCTTCGTCGCCGTCGTCGTGCAGTCGCGGCTGGTCTCGTTCGACCGCTCGCTCGAGGAGGCGGCGATGGATCTCGGCGCGCCGCCGGTGAAGACCTTCTTCCAGATCACCTTGCCGGTCATCCTGCCAGCGATCATCTCCGGCTGGATGTTGGCTTTCACGCTCTCGCTCGACGATCTGGTCATCGCGAGCTTCTCCTCGGGTCCGGGCGCCACCACGCTGCCGATGAAAATCTACAGCCAGGTGCGTCTCGGCGTGACGCCGGAAATCAATGCCGCCTGCACAATCCTGATCGCGGTCGTGGCTGTCGGCGTCATCATCGCCTCGATCGCCAACAAGCGTCGCGAGATCCAGCGCCAGCTCGACGAGCAGGCCGCGCAGCGCGGTTAATGCATGTCGCCAAGAAGTCTGCAGCGGTTCTGGGACAACGACGTGCATCAAAACAAAGACGCAAAGCGCGTCGCCTGAATTCGTTTCAGCGCGACGCGCTTTTAAGTGGCGGGGACGCTTTGCGCCCCGCCTTACTGGCCTGAAACGCCGGCAGCGATCGGCGAGATGAACGGCGCGCTCCAGTTGCCGCCGACGAAGAACAGCGACTGGTTCGGCACGGCGGGAGGCGGACTGGCCGCTTGGCCGTTGGCCTGCTGGGGCTGCTGTGCCGGCTGTCCGCTGGGCACCACGCCGCCCGAGAGCGCCAGCCCGCGTCCGGCGTAGGAGGCGATGCCCGACAGCCAGATCTTGTATTTCTGCGCATTGATCTCGGCCTTGTCGAGGCGCGCCACGCCCTTCGAGATGCTTGCCTTGATCTCGGCGCCGTCGATCGGCAGCGAGCCATTGGCGACGTCGTCAAGCGCGAAGAAGCCGCCTTGCTGGTTGCGCTTGAGGAAGGCCGGCAGGTCGAGCCCGTTGAGCGTGCCCGGCCCGAAGGTCGCCGAGAACGATCCGTCGGCATTCTCGAAGATCGAATTCCACGCCTTGCCCGGTCCCTTGAGGATGACTGACACAGTGCCGGTGCCGGCCGGCACCAGCCGCGTCATTCCCGCCGCCGTGGCAAAGGCGCCCGTATCCACATCCGACGCCAGGAGCCGCAGCTCCACCTGCATGCCTTCTGGCTTGCGGTCGAAGCGCAGGCTGCTCTGGATGTTGCCGTTGAAGGCCGACGCGTCGGATATGTCGAAGACGGCAAGGCCGTTCTTGACCTGGGCGGTCGCCGCGACGTCGGCGAGTTGCACCGGTCCCGCCATGGCATGCGCCGCCGACAGCCTGAGGTCGAGGTTGATGCGGTCGGCGAAGCTGGTGTCGATGTCGCCTGGGCCGGCCTCGCCGGTGGGCGCTACGGGCGTGAAGGCCGACAGGAAAGATCTCAGATCCAGCGTATCGAAGGCGAGCGTGCCGGCGATCACTGGGCGCCCTTCGGCGAAGGAGAAATCCAGCGCTCCCATGCCCGGATTGTTGTTCAGCGTGACGGTTGTGTTCTCGAATTTCGCGCGCCCCGCCGAGGCGTTCACCTTGCTGGCGACCGAGACCGCCCCGATCGCGGCGCCCGGCGCGAGGCCGGCCTGCGACCACTCCAGCACGCGCCGCAGCGACGGCGCGACGAACTTCGCCTGGCCATCCAGATAGGCATTGTCCGACATCGAGGCCGTTCCGTCGAAGGAGAATGTCGCTGGCGCCGCCTTGAAGGAGAGGGTAACGGGCGCGGCGCCCCCGGCAAACAGCACCAGCGGTTTCGCGGAGGACAAATCGAGCTGCACGGTCTCGCCGCGCCAGATCCCGGTCGCGGTCAGCGATGCATCGCTGTTCATCGCTTCCCAGTTCACCTGGCCGTTCAGGCTGCTCAGGATCTCGGCGTCCTTGCCGTCGGCCGTGGTCACGACGCGGCCATCGCGGAACTCGACGGTGCCGAACGGATCGGAAGGCAATCTGCCGAGGTCTGGCTTCTGCGGGTTGGCGGTGACCACACCGCGCGCGGTATCGATGGAGCGCGTGATGCGCCCCCCGGTCGGAAGCGGCGGCAGATAGAAGCCGCTCGCCATGCGCTGCACCCTGATCGTCGGGCGCACCAGCCTTGCGGTCGAGAAGGCGACGTCGCCCTGCAGGGCTGCCATGGCCGAAAGATCGACTTCCACGCGATCGGCCTCGACCACCGGCGGCGCGTTGGTCTCTGTCCATTGCGACAGGGTCACGTCGCTGAGAACGGCCCGGAACTTCGGCCACACCTCAATGCGCGGCGAGCCGTCGATCGTGACCCTGAAGCCGCTCCAGGCGCTCAATTCCCAGGCGATGCGGTCGCGCACGATGCGGGTCGAGGCAATCAGCGGCAGCGCCGCGACCGCGAGCGCAATGACGAGCACGGCAACGCCGATCGCCCACACCCCGCGCCGGATCAAAGATGATGGCATTTCGCCCCGTATGCTTCTAGTGCCGACAAAATCGCCCGACGGGTGTAACCGAGCGCCGACGCTTTTCAAGTCTTTATGGCCTTGCGATGGCATTTGCGTAGCGACAGGCATGGGTCGCCCGAACAAAATCTTGCTCTGCTGCGCTGCGATATGCATAAGCGAACCACACGACCCCGGTCCACGGTTGCGCGCCGTTTTTGGGACGATGGCATAGGCGATGTTGAGCTTAACTGGCTCGAACGCGACGCACTTTGGAGGAGCGATCATGGCCGCCGACACACCTTTGTGGACCCCGACACAGGAGCGGATCGACGCAGCGCCTCTAACCGCGTTCATGAAGGCCGCGGCAGCGAAGGCCGGGGAGGCTTTCTCCAGCTATGCGGACCTTCACCGCTGGTCGATAGAGGATCGCGAAGCTTTCTGGAGCCTGGTCTGGGATTTCTGCGGTATCGTCGGCGACAAAGGCGAGCGGGGCCTCATCGACGGCGAGCGGATGCCCGGCGCGGCTTTCTTTCCTGACGCCAAGTTGAACTTTGCCGAGAACCTTTTGCAGAGGACCGGCGGCGGCCCTGCCATCGTCTTTCGCGGCGAGGACAAGGTCGAGCGCCGGCTATCCTGGAACGAGCTTCACGCGCTGACCTCGCGGCTGCAGCAGCTTTTCCTGTCGCTCGGCGTCAAGGCCGGCGACCGCATCGCCGCCATGATGCCGAACATGCCCGACACCATCGCCGCGATGCTGGCGGCGAGCTCGATCGGCGCGGTCTGGTCGTCATGCTCTCCTGATTTCGGCGAGCAGGGGGTGCTCGACCGCTTCGGCCAGATCGAACCGGTCGTCTTCATCGCGCCGGATGGCTATTGGTACAACGGCAAGGCGATCGAGGTGGCCGACAAGGTGCGCGCCGTGGCGGCGAAGCTCACCACGCTGCGAAAGGTGCTGATCGTCGATTATCTCGGCACCTCGGCCGACGTCGCCGCCACCATTGACAAGGCCACCGCGTTCGAAGAAGCGCTCGCGCCATTCGCCGCCAGAACGGTCAGCTTCGAGCGGCTGCCCTTCGCACATCCGCTCTACATCCTGTTTTCCTCGGGCACGACCGGCATCCCGAAATGCATCGTGCACTCGGCCGGCGGCACGCTGATCCAGCATGTCAAGGAGCATCGCCTGCATGCCGGCCTGCTCGACGGCGATCGCCTGTTCTATTTCACCACCTGCGGCTGGATGATGTGGAACTGGCTGATCTCCGGCCTCGCCTCAGGCGCTACGCTTTTGCTCTATGACGGCTCGCCATTCTACCCCGACGGCAATGTGCTGTTCGATTTCGCCGACGCCGAGCAGATGACCTATTTCGGCACCTCGGCGAAGTTCATCGATTCCGTTCGCAAGGCAGGGCTCAAGCCGATCGCGAGCCACGATCTGTCCAGCGTGCGCACCATCTCCTCCACCGGCTCGCCGCTGTCGCCGGAGGATTTCCGCTTCGTCTATGACGGCATCAAGAAGGACGTGCATCTGGCCTCGATCTCGGGCGGCACCGACATCGTGTCCTGCTTCGTGCTTGGCGTGCCGACCGAGCCGGTCTGGACCGGGGAAATCCAGGGACCTGGCCTCGGACTGGCGGTCGACGTCTGGGACGACGACGGCAAGCCTGTCCGGCAGGAGAAGGGCGAGCTTGTCTGCACCAAGGCCTTCCCGTCGATGCCGATCGGCTTCTGGAACGACCCCGAGGGCAAGAAGTATCACGCCGCTTATTTCGAGCGCTTCGACAATGTCTGGTGCCACGGCGACTTCGCCGAATGGACGGCGCATGGCGGCATGATCATCCATGGCCGTTCGGATGCGACGCTCAATCCGGGCGGGGTCCGGATCGGCACGGCCGAGATCTACAACCAGGTCGAGCAGATGCCGGAAATTATCGAGGCGCTCTGCATCGGCCAGGATTTCGACAACGATGTCCGTGTCGTGCTGTTCGTGCGGCTGGCTTCCGGCATGAGCCTGGACGAGGACCTGGAAAAGCGCATCCGTGCCAGGATACGGACCGGCGCCAGCCCGCGTCACGTGCCGGCCAGGATCGTCGCCGTCACCGACATCCCGCGCACCAAGTCCGGCAAGATCACCGAGCTCGCGGTGCGCGACGTGGTTCACGGCCGTGCCGTGAAGAACAAGGAAGCGCTTGCAAACCCGGAAGCGCTGGAGCTGTTCCGCGACCTGCCGCAGCTGGCGGACTGACAGAAGGCATGGTTAACGAAATCGGTACGGCGAATTTACCTAGATTTCACGGGTGGTACACATTCGTAAATTTTTCCGCGGTCCGGTAAGGACTTGTTAAGGGACGACCCCGATAGTCGCGTGTAACTTGAGGGAGAAATCCCGTTCCTCGTCCCCTGAGGTTCAGCTCAAGCCCCCGTTGTGACAGCATCCCATTTCTCAAGGCGTCCTCCCGGACGCCTTTTTCTTTGGCTGATCCAGCACGGCCTTATTCGGCGAGCACGCGGGTCGAGGGGAAGGCGACCTCGACCAGGGTTCCTTCGCCTGGCGTTGAGGTGATGGCGAACCGGGCGCGGTTCGCCTCCACCATGGCCTTGGTGAGGGGCAGACCCAGCCCTGTGCCGTCGCCGCGCCCGCGCTTCAGCGCATTGATCTGCTTGAACGGCTTCAGCGCCTGTTCGATCTCGGCCGGGGTCATGCCGATGCCGGTATCGCGCACGCGCATGACGACATCGCCCGAAGCTTCGTAAGCGGTCGAGACGATCACCTGGCCGCCGGCCTGGGTGTAGCGGATGGCGTTTGACAGGATGTTGAGGGCGATCTGGCGCACGCTTCGCAAATCAGCCACCACTTCCGGCAGCCGTGACGCGAAGCTGGAGCGGATGATGACGCGCTCTCGATTGGCCTGCGGCTGCATCATCGCCACCGTCTCGGCCAGCGCGTCGTTGAGCGACACCGCCTCGTAATCCATCTCCTGCTGCCCGGCCTCGATCTTCGAGATGTCGAGCAGGTCGTTGACGAGGTCGAGCACGTGATTGCCTGACCGGTTGATGTCGCGCAGATAGTCGCGATAGCGGTCGTTGGCAATCGGACCGAATTTCTCGTCCACCATCAGCTCGGAAAAGCCGATGATGGCGTTGAGCGGCGTGCGGATCTCATGGCTGATTCGGGCCAGGAAATCTGTCTTCTGCGAAGAGGCGCGCTCGGCAACCGCGCGTGCCTGCGTCAGGTCTTCTTCGGCCCGCTTCCATTGGGTGATGTCGCGCACCACGGCGCAGAAGCCGCTGTCGTTCGGCAGCCTGCCGATGGTCATGAACAGCGGGATGAAACGTCCCTGCGCCTCGCGGCCGATGACCTCGCGGCCGTCATTCAAGACGCTCGCCACGCCTGGCTCCGAAAGGCCCGCGAGATAGTCGCGCGCCGCCCGCTGGCTTTCGATGGCGAACAGCGAGGCAAAGGGCTTGCCGGCGACCTCGTCGCTGTCGAAACCGAAAAGGGCTTCCGCCGGCCGGCTGATCGAGCGGATGTTGCCGTCGCGGCCGATCAGCACGACGCCATCCGTGGCGGTGTCGATGATGGTGCGCATCTCGGCGATACGCGACTTCAATTCCGGAACGTCGGGCTGCAGCGCCGGTTCGTCATTGGCGGCGGTGAAATGCGCAGCATCGTCCTCGCCGGAGCGCCGCACCACCAGCATCAGCGCCTTGCCGCCCCGCCACGGCACCGAGCGAAGCAGGGCTTCGATCGGAAATTCCTGGCCCTGGCGGCTCTTGAGCTTCAGCGAGTGGTCGCTTTCGTCCGCGGCGGCATTCTCGGCATAGGGATCGGCAAACAACGCGCCCAGGCCGCCCGCATCCGCGAGGTCGTCCAGCGCATCGTAGCCGGTGAGCTCGAGGAAGGCGTCATTGGCGTAATGGAGCTCGTCCCCCGAATGGATGAGCAGCGGCACCGGCAGCCTGGCGAGGATGGACGTATCGGGCGCCTTGGTTTCCTCTCCGGTCGAAAAAGCGGAGGGCACAAAGCCTGCGAGCTTGAGTGGCGGCACGTCCAGGCGTGGCCGCGCCGGCGTTGCCGTTTCCGGTTCTTCCGCGGCCGTCGTCGCGCCGGCGTCGGAGCCAGCCCAATCCTCGCTGTCTTGCGCATCGCGGAAATCGTCGGCGGTCATGCTGTCATCGTCCGCCGTCGAATCGCGAGCCGGCTTTTCGGCGACCGGCTCGGTCGCTGGCCGATCGTCCGGCTGCCGCGGCTCGGCATAGGCACGCTCGGCCGCCTGCCGGGCGACCACTGCCTGGCTGTCCTCGGAAGCAGGTTCGACGCCGGCTTCTTCCCCGGATTTCTCACCATCGGCGTAGCTGAGCAGCGAGCCGGAAGCGGCCGGCGTCACGGTCTTGCCGGCGTCGGCCGTCGCGGCGGCGTCATCGATCCCGTCAAGCCTCGCCAGGTCTTCCTGGTCTTCCGCCTCAGTCTGTGCTTCCGCGGTCTCCGCGTCGGCCTTCGCGTCCGCCGTTTCCGAGGCTTCCGGCGCGGGTGCCGGCGTCGCCTCCAGCGCGGGGTTCTCGTGCGCCGGCGCTTCAAGCGTCGTTGGCTGGTTTGCCTCGGCTTTCGTTCCGACGGCGGGCTCTTTCGCTGTTGCCTCGTCCTTGCCGGCAACAACAGCATCGGCCTGCTTGCCGGCTTCGGCGGCGCCCGGCTCGGCAGGCAGGGAATTGTCCTTGCGCAGCCGCTCGCCGATCTCGCGGAACGCGCTGCGCTCGAGGATCGACAGGGTCTTCTGACTTGCGGGCGTGTCGGTCCCCGGCTGCTTGTCGTTGGCCGGCTGGCGGTGCTCGGCCAGCCTTATCACCTTGTCGGCGAAGCGCCGCTCCGGCTTCGGCACGATACTCAGCGCCGGCACTTCGCCTTGGAACGGATCTTCGGACTTTGGCTGTTCCGGCTGCGCCTGCTCCGCGGCTGGCTGCTCGACCGACCGCCCGCTCCCGGCAGGCGCGGCATTAGGCACCAGCGCCATGCCTAGCGCTTCGGGATCGACCACGGCGTCGGCCGCGCGCGCGACGCCGAAGCCGCGAAAACCCTCGAAGGCGCGGCTGCGGCCGTATACGGGCAGCGCCGCCAGATCGACCGGTATCTTCAGATCGGTTCCGGCCACCGGCCACAGCACCGATCGGCCTGACCAGGTGTCGCGCCGCTCGAGCAGACCGGCGATCTCGCCCGAGGTATCGAGGCCGAAAATGGTGGCGACGTCCTTGAAGCGGCGGCCGATCACATCGGCGGCGGGCTGGCCGACGATGTCTGCGAATTCGGGCGACAACGCGCTGAATTTGCCTTCGGCGTCGGTGCGCCAGACGAAGCGCAAGGGTGGCGCCGAACGGTCGATGCCGCGGGGCAGGGCTGGCCGCGACGGCATGACGGTTTCGCGCACAGCGGTCTCGCCAATACCTGGCCGCAGGCCTTCGGCCGCGACGGCCTCCTTCGGCTCATCCTTGGCCGGCGCCGCCGGTTGAGCCTGCCCGGCGTCATCGTCGCCGGCGTTGAAATACCAATGGTCGTGCTGACCGGCACCGGCGTCCGCGTCCTGTTGGCTGGGCTCGGCGGCATTCACGTGATGATTGGTCCGGCTTCCAGCCTCAGTCGGTGCATCGCCTTCAGCAGGCTTCGGGACCAGCTTGGCTTGTTCGCCGGCTGTCGCGACCGGTGCGGGGCTGTTGTCCTGGACCGGCCGGGGTTCGGGCTCGGCGGCCAGGCTTTCACCCGACAGCGTGGCCGCAACGGTTCCTGGCGTCGCGACTTGCTCACCATCGGGCCGATCGCCCTGGCCGGCGGTCGGCTGTTCCCCTTGGTCGCCGTCGAGCTGGTCTTCATCGATCACCACCAGCAGATGCCGTGTGTCCGTGAGCCGCGCGAAACCGGCCGGGTAGGAAGTGCCGCTGCCAGGCACAAGGCGCTTGACGATGCGATCGCCGCTGCTTGCCACATCCGCGACCAGCGCAGCCAAGGTCCGCGGCTCGATGCCGAGCGCCGCAAAGCCGTCCGAAGCCGCCTCAACATCGCCCTGCGCGTCGACGAAGGCGATGAAATGCCCGGCCTCGGTGAAACCGCCGATGGCGCGGCCGGCGATCTCGCCGGCGCTGCGTGAGCTGGTCTGCGCCGCCGGCACCGCCAGCATGATTGCCTTCTCGCCGTCCGGCATCGTCACGGCGCTGGCCAGGAAGCCCACGGCGCGGCTCACCATGCCCGTGGCCAGCCTCACCGTGATGGCGCGGTCGCTGCCAATCTCGGGAAAACCGCTGGTCGCCATGATCTGCCGCCTGGCGATCAGCGGCAGCCGCGCCGATGCGCCGATGATGGCCTCGATATCCGGATAGCCGAACACCGACGCCCCCGGTCCGTTCGCCCAGATCACCTGCTCGAGGTCGGCCGACAAGATGGCCAGGGCGTCGCCGGCGGCAAAGCGCTGGCGCACCGCGTCGAGCACGGCGACGTCGAGGAAGGAGTAGTTTTCAGGCGGCATGCGCTGGGCAACCCTCCGGAGCGGGCATTTCAGTTAACACTTTGTTAATAAAAGCCCGCGGCTCGAAGGTCCACAAGCCCTGGCTTGCATAGGCCGAAATCTCTGGGCTCTTGGTTAACGGCCCAGCGCTGACGCTACGGTTGACGTATGGGAAGATTTTATGGTGCGGTGCAACAAAGATGTTGCAATGCACAAAAAATCCTTTATATTGCCACTATACATGAACGAGACGGCTTTCTGTCAAAGCTGCTATCCCGAAAGGTTGGAAAATGTCCAAGACCACCGCTAAGACCGCTGCCGAGGCCATCGAAAACGTGGAATTTCCGAGCTTCGACGCCTCCAAGGCCACTGACCAGATCCGCGCCTTCGCCGAGAAGGGCGTCGAGCAGTCGAAAGAGGCCTATGCCAAGCTGAAGACCGGTGCCGAGGAGACCCAGAAGGTTCTCGAGTCGACCTACGAGACCGCCAAGGCCGTATCCAGCGACGTTTCGCTCAAGGCGATCGCCGCGCTGCGCGCCAATGCCGAAGCTGGCTTCTCGCACCTTGAGGCCCTGGTCGGTGCCAAGACCCTTTCGGAAGTCGTCGAGCTGCAAACCGCTTTCCTGCGCAAGCGCGCCGAAATGACCGTGGAGCAGGCCAAGGAGTTCCAGGCCGTTGCCACCAAGGCGGTCGAGGATGTCGCCAAGCCGGTCAAGAGTGCCTTCGAGAAGGCGATGAAGGACGCCAAGGCTGCCTAATTTTCGCGCACAACTCTGCGATGCATCAAAACGTCGCATTTCGTCAGACAAATAGTTATGCGATAGAGTTGAGCAACCAGATACCCGGAAGCGGAACCTCCTCCCTCTGTTTCCGGGGTGACCAGCCAGCACCTCCTCCCGCTGGCTCGTAACAGGAAAAGGCCGGCACCTCCTCCCGCCGGCCTTTTCTTTTGCCTTATGAAGGGGCGACGAGGACAACCCGTCCTTTGCCTTATTAAGGGCCTTGAATTAGAATCCGATAGCCCGTATTGGACGCATCGCCAACGATGGAGCGCATCCCCAGGATTTCTGGATAGCGCTCGCCTGGAATGTGCCGTTGTAGCTCAGTTGGTTAGAGCACCAGATTGTGGATCTGGGGGTCGCTGGTTCGAGCCCAGCCAACGGTACCATCGCCTTATCGCGTAAGTAACTGATTTTTCGATGTAAATTGCAAGATTCGATCGTAAGCTTCGCATCTGCTTGCGATTTTGCCCCACAAATTGTGCTCCCTATTTTGGCGCAAACGGATGGTAGGGACGAACGCGCGAAGAGCGCGCTCTGGTCGCTGCTTCCTCCTCCATCATAGCGGCCTACTGCGATCGCGCACCTTTCGATCCGGATTTCCACGTCGCCGTCCATGGAAGTTCTCGAGCAGGACGCGTCATAACGTTGACGGATCACGTTCGTGAAGCTCTCTTATCGCTGGCGGAGATATGGCCTTCATACGCACAGCAGGCGAGCCAAGAATGATGCGGCCCCGGTGCCGGCGATGCCAAGATCGCGGACGCTGCTCATGTGGTTGGCCCCTGCGAGGCTTGTGCGTGAAACGACCAGCCCTTGCCGTTCGAGATTCGCTGCGAAAGCGGCGGCCTGGCTGTGGAAGGGCGGCGTTTCCTCGGCACCGACGGATATCTCGACCGCCACGCCCCGATCGAAGCGATGACTTATCGGCGAGAACCGCTCAACCTCGTCGTCGGTGATCGCGATCTCGGCCGCGAGAAATGACTCCTGCAACGGTCTTAGATCGTAGATACCGCCGAGCAGGAGCGCGCTTTTGATGCCTGAAGGCCGGGTGTTGTCGTCAAAGAGCATCGTCGCGAGATGCGCCCCGGCGGAATGGCCGCTTACCGTTAGTCGGCCGGGATCGCCGCCATAGCTCGCGATGTGGTCATGTATCCATTGCCTCGCGCGGCGTATTTGATCGACGATCGTCGCCATTCTCACGCTCGGCATCAGCGCGTAATCCACGATGACGGCAATCGCCCCGGCGTCGGTGACGGTGTCCGCTACGTAGGAATAGTCGCGCTTGGAGAACATGCGCCAGTAGCCGCCATGAATGAACATGTGCACCGGCAGGCGATCGCGTTTGCCCTGCGGGAAGAACAGGTCGACGGTCTCCGTGCCGTCCGGTCCGTAAGCCACGTCGGCGGCCATCGGACTCTTGGCTCTGGTCTCGGCGCTGCGCCTGACGATCTCGGCGACGATGTCGTCGAACTCGGGGACATGGTCGCGAATACGGAATGGATCTTTCGCCATCTGTTTCATCAGATCGTCACGGCGATGTATTTCGCCTCCATGAACTCGGCGATGCCGTGCTTCTGGCCGCCCTCGCGCCCAAGCCCGCTCTGCTTGACGCCGCCGAAAGGCGCGGCAGGGTCCGACATCAGGCCGCGATTGAGCGCGATCATGCCGGACTCGATCTTCGACGCCATGCGCATGCCTTTGGCAAGATCGCGCGTGTAGATGTAGGCGGCAAGGCCGTACTCGGTGTCGTTCGCCCTTGCGATGACCTCCGCCTCGTCCTCGAAGCGGCTGATCGGTGCCACCGGACCGAATATCTCCTCGTAAGCCATGGCGGCGTCGGCCGGCACGTCGCTCAGCACCGTGGGCGGATAGAAAAATCCTCGCCCCTCGGCGACCGCGCCGCCGCACAGGACCTTCGCCCCGCGCGCGACCGCGTCCTGGACGAGCCGATCGATCTTGTCCACGGCCTTCCTGGTGATCATCGGCCCGCATTCGGTTTCCGAATCCGTGCCGGGGCCGATGGCGAGCGCCGCCATGCGCTTGCGCAGGCCTTCGGCGAATGCGTCGTGGATGCCCGCCTGGACGTAGAGCCTGTTGGCCGCCGTGCAGGCCTCGCCGGCATTGCGCATCTTGGCGATCATCGCGCCGTCGAGCGCCGCTTCCAGGTCGGCGTCGTCGAGGACGATGAACGGCGCATTGCCGCCGAGTTCCATCGAGCAGGAAATGACGTGTTTCGCCGCCTCGGCAAGAAGCATGCGACCGATGCCCGTCGAGCCTGTGAAGGAGAGCTTCCGCACCCGCGCGTCGGCCAGCATGGCCGCAGTCACCGGCCCCGGATTCGAAGTGGTGATGACGTTGACGACGCCCGGCGGCACGCCAGCCTCCTCGTAGAGGGCCGCAAGCGCGTAGGCCGTCAGCGGCGTCTCGCTGGCCGGCTTCAGGATGACGGTGCAGCCGGCGGCAAGCGCCGGCGCGATCTTGCGCGTGGCCATCGCCGCCGGGAAATTCCACGGCGTTATCAGTACGCAAATGCCGATGGGCTGATAATCGACCACGATCCGGTTCGCGCCCGACGGTGCAAGGCCGAACTCGCCGCTGATGCGAACCGCTTCCTCCGCGTTCCAGCGGAAGAACTCGGCCGCGTAGGCGACTTCGCCGCGCGCGTCACGCAGGGCCTTGCCGTTCTCCAGCGAAATCAACGCGGCCAAGGTCTCGGCACGTTCGGTCATCAGCTCGAAGCAGCGCCTCAGGATCTCCGACCGCTTGCGCGGCGGGGTCTCGCGCCAGCTGGCCGCCGCCTGTGCCGCCGCCTCGACCGCCGCAGCGGCGTCGGCGAGTGTCGCGTCCGGAACCGCTGCGATCACAGCCTCGGTCGATGGGTCGACCACTTCGATGACACGGCCGTCGGAGGAGGGTCGCCATTTCCCGCCGATGTAAAGGCCTTGCGAGAACGGGATGTATTCGGACATGTCGGAATCCTGATCGACTGTTAGGTGGGAGATGTTCATTGCAATCGGGCTCCTTCCCTCACATTGCCGCGGCCGACGTGTCGCCGCTGTAAGCAGCCCTGACCAGGCGCTGCATCGCGGGCAGGTCGAAGGGGCGGGGATTGTTCTTGATCAGCCGGTCGATGCCGAGCGCCTGTTCCGCCGTCCAGTCGATCTTGTCCTCGGCAAGGCCGAGATCAGCCAGCGTCCGGGTGATGCCGATGGCGCTGAACAGTCGCGCCACTTCCGTGATCGTGGCGTCGGCCAACTGACCGGCATCGCGGTCCTGGCGCGGCAGGCCAAGCGCAATGCCGATTTCGGCGATATCCGAGGTTGCCGCCGGCAGGTTGTAGCGCATCACATAGGGGAGCATCGTGGCGACGCCCAGGCCATGCGGCGTATGGGTGAGCGCGCCGACCGGATACTGCACCGCATGGGCGGCGGCGGTTCCCGCCGTGCCGAAGGCGCAGCCGGCGGCCAGCGCTCCCATCATGACATCGGCCCGTGCATTCTCGTTCGACCCGTCGCGATAGGCTGCTTCGAGGCTGCGGCCGAGGAGCCTGATCGCCAGAAGGGCGAAGTGATCGGTCAGCGCGCTCTTGCCGACGAAGACATGGCGTTGCGCCAGATCGGCATCGGCGCCGCGTCTTGCCGCGGTGAAAGCCTCGATCGCATGCGTCAGCGCGTCGGCGCCGGCGATGGCGGTCAGTGATGGGGGACAACTTGCCGTCAGGTCCGGGTCGCACAGAGCGACCGCGGCGATGAGATGCGGGCTGGAGATGCCGACCTTCAGCGTCCGCTCTGGGTCGGAGATCACCGCGACGGGAGTGACTTCGGAACCCGTGCCGGCCGTGGTCGGCACAGCGATAAGGGGAAGGGTGGGGCCCGGCACCTTGAACTCGCCATAGTAATCCTGGAGCTTGCCGCCATGGCTGATGAGTAGCCCGGCGCATTTGGCCATGTCGAGGCAACTGCCGCCTCCGACCCCGATCACCATGTCCGGCCTGAATCCCTTCGCCTCCGCGATACAGACGCCGACGCTGTCGCGCGGCACATCCGGCAAGGTGCGATCGTAGACGAGCGTGTCGATCCGGGCAGCCTTCAGCCCATCGAGCATCTCGATGAACTCGGACGTTCCGGCGAGCCTTTCGTCGGTGCAGATGAATGCGCGCCGGCCATATCGCCCGGCAATGGCCGGCAGCACATGGCGCTGACCCTTGCCGAAGAGGATTTCGCGCGGCAGGCGCGCGGCTGCAAAGAGGGTCATGGATCGAGATCTTTCGAAGGAGACTGATGGAGAAGTTCGTGTTCGTCGGTAGGGGCCTTCAATTTCGCAGGCCGGTGCTTTTGTCGGTTTTGTGCCCCGCGTCGTTGAATGCGGGCGATAGGTTCCTGGCTCAACCGTTCGTATCCTCTATAAAATCGTATAGGATATCCTATTGAATTGGCCGGAGCATCATGTTAGGGCTTGCTCCTGTCAAGAGGTAACCGATGGAAAGTCCCGACCTGACGATGGAAACCGAGACTCGCCCAAGCGGCCGCATCCAGCGCGCCAACAGCTTGGCGGGCGATGTCTACGAAGCAATCTTCGCGCAATTGATGTCGCTGAAGATTCCGCCGGGATCGCGCATCACCGTCGATAACCTTGTCAGGGAATTCGACGTTTCGCACACGCCCATCCGCGAAGCGCTCGGGCGGTTGGAAGGCGAGGGCCTGGTGGTCAAGACCCACCTGATCGGCTATCGCGCAGCCCCGCAAATCACCCGGCATAGGTTCGATGAACTTTATGAACTGCGCCTTTTGTTGGAACCCGCTGCCGCCGCCAAGGCCACTGCGGCGCTGGATGAAGAGCGCCTCGCGGTGTTGCAGGAGGCGGCAGGCGTGATGGCGCGGCGGGTGGGAAAGGACGAGCGCCTGCGCTATTCCAATTTCGCGCGGCAGGACGCGATCTTCCACGACAAGATCATGGAGTTCGCGCAGAACGAGCTCATCCGCGAGACGCTGAACCACCAGCATACGCACTTCCACATTTTCCGCCTGATGTACCACTCGCGCGTCACCGAAGAAGCGCTGGATGAGCACGAGGCGATTCTCGCTGCTTTCGCGGCCGGCGACGCGCATGCCGCCGAGAAGGCGATGCACGTGCACATTGAGAATTCGCGGGACCGCCTCCTGCCCGCCTTCGAGTAACCGAAAGGATAAGTCATGCCAGCCAAGAAGATACTGATGCTGACCGGTGAGTTCACCGAGGAATATGAAATCTTTGTCTATCAGCAGGCGATGGAGGCCGTTGGTCACACCGTCCACGTCGTTTGCCCCGACAAGAATGCCGGCGACGTGATCAAGACCTCGCTGCACGATTTCGAGGGCGACCAGACCTATACCGAGAAGCCCGGCCACTATGCCCTGATCAACAAGACGTTCGCCGACGCGGAGAAGCAGCTCGATCAGTACGACGCCGTCTATTGCGCCGGCGGCCGCGGACCGGAATATATCCGCACCGACAAGCGCATTCAGGCGATGGTGCGTCATTTCCACGAAACGAAGAAACCGATCTTCACCATCTGCCACGGCGTGCAGATCCTTATCGCGGTCGATGGCGTCGTACGCGGCAAGAAGGTCGGTGCGCTGGCGGCCTGCGAGCCGGAAGTGACGCTCGCCGGCGGCACCTATATCGACCTGTCTCCGACGGAGGCCTATGTCGACGGCACGATGGTTTCGGCCAAAGGCTGGACGGCTCTCGCCGCCTTCATTCGGGAATGCCTGAAAGTGCTCGGCACGGAAATCCGGCACGGCTAGGACTGGCAGGAAGCAGAAAGACTTGGAGCGGGTGGCCGGTTCTGGATGGAAGGCGCACCGCTCCAAGTAGAAACGATTGCAATCTTTCACTAGTCGAAGAGGGGCTGTTCTTCGACGCAGCCAAACCCCAGATTATCGAACCTGGAATCCGGCTGCCTTTCCGGCCGACCAAGCCGATGAGCGATCTGTCGCCGTTCAAAGCCGACAGATTCTAGACCCCTGCTGCAAATCTCGCTTGCGACCCGGATATGCCGCTTCACGTCGCTCCACCGGATAACGGATTGGAGTAGCTAGAGGCAGTTGCAGGGAAACAAGCCTCATGACATCGGCCAATATTCTGATCTGCGATTTTGTCGGCCTCCGCTTTGGGGCCGACGGCAATCCCGACCATAGCGAGGTCAAGGCCTATATCGAAGCCAAGGGTGGCGTGTTCCACCAGACAGGTATTGCCAAGGCGGGCGCGCTTGACCCCGGCAAGCTGCATTTCTTCTACCAGCCGCAATTGAGCACGCGCGACGAATTGCTGGCCGAGGCTGGCGACGGCCGCTACGACGCCGTCATCGCCGCCGCGACCTTCATTCCGGCAGAGACCCGGTTCCGGCTTGGCGGCGTGCGCATCGGTGCCGGCACCGGCAATATGGGCTCGGCATCCTGGGGCGGCGGCAGCGGAGAAGGCGGCGAAGCGCCTTTGATGAACACACCCGGCATCAACAGCCGCGCCACCGCGCAGATGGCCATGAAGGCGCTGCTGAAAGTCAGGCCGGATCTTCCCGTGGACCGACTCAACACCCTGGTCGCGAGCGGGCAGTTCGATACGGGAAAAGACCTGCGCCATTACCCGACCGAGAAGCTCGAAGGCAAAAGGCTGGCGGTGATCGGCTATGGCAATATCGGCCGGGAATTCGCCAGGCTCGGCCAGGCCTTCGGCATGCGGGTCGCCATTCATGCGCGGCCCCGTCACCAAAAATGGATCGAGCTGGAAGGCTTCGACTACGCCGCAACTATGGAAGACGCGGCGCGCGGCGCTGACGCGCTTTCGGTCCATCTTGGCCTCGGTGCCTTCGATCCCGGCGCGCAACGATACGCCAATGCCGGACTGATCGGAGATGAAGTCCTCTCTCTGCTCAACCGCGGCGCCGTGCTCATCAACTATGATCGCGGCGAGCTGGTCGATGTTGCAGCGCTGGAGCGCGCGCTGGCGTCAGGGCGCGTTTCCCATGCGGCGATCGATGCGGACCTGTTCAGGGACGGCGGCACGCTCTCCGGGCCGATGCTGCCCTATCTCAAATTGGTCGAAGCCTATGGCCCGCGTCTGGAACTTCTCCCTCATGCCGCGGCCGACACCGATCATCCCTCTCGCGTCGCCGGCGCCAAGCAGGCGGTCGATCAGATCCATGCGGTCATCACCGAGCGTCAGGTCACCAATCTGAAAGGCTCGTTGCCTCCGGGGTTCGTCGATATGGGGGCGAAAGTCCCTCCCGGTATCGGCGGCATTACGCCTCGGCACCTTGCGGCACTCGCCGCGGACAAGCCGGTAGCCGCCGACTTGGCCGGTGCGGGCGCTGTCATGGCTGGATTCTGGGAACGCATTCTGGCTGCGCCCGAGCAGGAACGAAAGGCGTTGATCGCTTCCGGAGGCGAAGCCTTCGCCGAGGCGGCGAACCGGCTCTCCACCTTGCTGCGCAACCATCATCTTTCCGGGCCGTTCACGTCAACATAATCCTCCGGTTTCACTCTCGATCTCCAGCGAGCACCGGCTCGTGCTGGATGCGTTGCCGGCGCGCGACTCCGAAGGCGCCAGCGCTGCCATGCTGACGCATCTGAGGACCGTCGAGCGCAACCGCCCGGGAGGTAGCCACGCGGATGACCGAGCCCCGAGTCGACATTGCGAGAGGATGTCACTATATAGCGCCTGCTCCGGCTCGGGCCGGGGCAGGCGTTGACCGGGAAGCTGCGATACGGTTTGTGATGCAAATGCGCTGTCGAAGTTAGAAAAAGGCAAGCAAAAACAACGACGACAGCGTTCTGTCGATCCCGGCCTACCATTCCATCATTCTCAATGATCTGAACGTGCACCTCGAACCCTTCCAATCCTGCGGCTCTGCGTCTCATGGGCAAGATGTCTTGTCCCATGGGCAAGATGTCTTGCCGGTCGGGGGCGACTCGGTTCGAATGGGGCATGCATCCTTTCCAGGGTGCGGACGTTCATGGCTACCAACCGGCTTTGCCGCCAGGGAAGAAGCAGTATGAGTGAACATGCGATCGAGTTCTTGCGCGGATGGATTGGCGAGAAAGTCCAATGCCAGCATTCGCCGATCCAGATCGAGCAGGCCGAGACTCTCGCAAAGGAGTGCTGCGCCAAAGCCGCCGAGGCAGGCATTCTGCTTGAGGACATTCAGGAAGAGGTCGGCGACATCCAGGAACTGATCGCGTCGCGCCTCGAGGAAGCCGCCGAAGAGGGCAACAGCGAAGCAAGGCCCGACAAGCCGGCGGAGTGAAAGCCCGTCCTTGCGCGGGCGGGCGGCATCTCTTAGCCGAACATCTGCTTTAACCAGTCCTTCGGCAGCGCCGGCACGAAATTGCCGTCACGTCCCGTCATATCCTCGTTGGCGGTGAGCGCGTTGAGGATCGCCTCCTCGACCCCTTGCACGACCGCGTCGAAGAACGGATCGATGTCGACGTCCGGGATGAACTCCGCGCGTCGGATGCGCCCCGAAGCGCCAAGCGCCGCCTCCGGATTGGCGGTCGAGAACGCCAGAAAGATATCGCCCGAACTGTGGTAGCCGTAGCCGCCGGTCATGGCGATGCCGAGCGGCACGCGCCGGGCGAGCCGCTTCATCTGATGCGGCAGGAACGGCGCGTCGGTGGCGACCACGGCGATGATCGAACCCTTTTCGGCGCGAGCCGTCGCCTCGCGGATCGCCGGGTCGACAAGCTCCTGCCCGATGCGCCGTCCGCGAATGGTGAAATTGTGCCTTTTGCCGAAATTCGACTGCACGAAGACACCCAGTGTGTAGCGCTTGTCCTGCCACGCGACGATGCGCGAGGCGGTGCCGGATCCGGCCTTGAAGCCGAGGGTGATCATGCCGGTGCCGCCGCCGACGCTGCCTTCCTCGATGGCGCCGCCGGCAGCATTGTCGAGCGCGGCAGCGACGTGCTCCACGCTCACATGATGGCCGTTGATGTCGTTGAGGAAGCCGTCATAGGTCTCGGCCGCCACCGGCAGGCCCCAGCCTGTGTCGAGCGCGGCCGGCAGCACCTTGTGCATCCAGCGCAGCGTGGCGTCGCGGGTGACGCCGCAGGAATGCGTGTTGGTGATGGTGACCGGGAAGTTGAAGGCGCCGGTCTCCTCGATGATATGCGTGCCCGTCAGCTCGCCATTGCCGTTCTGGCTGAACACGCCGGCGAAAACCGGCGTTGCGAGTTCCTGAACCGGCCTCGGCAGGATCGCAGTGACGCCCGTGCGTACCGGTCCGTTGCCGACACGCAGCGGACCGTCGCCGGAAATAAGCGTCGTGTAGCCCACCGACACGCCTGGAACGTCGGTGATGGCGTTGAATCTGCCTGGCGTGCCGTCGAGCGCGATGCCGAAGGAGCGCAGCCGCGGCTTACCGGAAGGCGTGCGAAGATGCGGGTGGTGTTTGCTCATGCGGACCTCAGAACAGCGAGCCCTGATTGCCCGGCTCTTTGGCCTTGGCGAGCGGCTTCACGGCCAGCTTCGGCCGCGCGCCGCCGCTGGTGGCGATGGCCTCGGCAGTGCCGTCGGCGAATTCAAGCTGCAGCGCAGCGCCCGGCGCCAGCTCCGCGACACGCTTGATCACCGAGCCGTCGGCATCCTTGACCAGCGCGAAGCCGCGCGCCAGCACGGCCTTGTGCGACAGTGTCGACAAAAGCCGGTCGGCCTGGGTCAGCGCCGCGCGAATCCGGTCGAGCCGCCGCGCCAGCGCCTGGTCCTGCCTGCGCGACAGTCCGGCCAGCGCGTCGGCCTGCAGCTTCTGGCGCCGCACGATCGACGCCGGCGACAGGCGCGTCGAATTGCGCTGGAAGCGCTGGCGTCGCTCGCGCACGATGGCGAAGAACGCCGCGCGGGCACGTGCGATGTCGCGGCCGGTCAGCGTGCGCGCTTCGTTGAGGCGTCGCGACAGGGTCGACGGCGTCAGCCTTTGCCGCTCCAGCGTCGCCCGCTTGCGCTCGATATTCACCGTCAGCCCACGGACGAGGCGGCTGGTCGCGTCGTCGAAACGGCGGCGCGGCAGCGCCAGCAACTGGTCGGGCGAGGGGAGCGCGCGCGCCGCCGCGCGCACCGCCTGGCGCTTGCGCTCCAGATGCCGCGAAGCGCAGGCATTGAGCCGCGCGCCGAGGCTGGCGAGCGTCGCCTCCAGGTCCGCCCTGACCGGCACGGCGATCTCGGCCGCGCCCGTCGGCGTCGGCGCGCGCATGTCGGCGACGAAGTCGATCAGAGTCGTATCGGTCTCATGCCCGACGGCCGAGATCACCGGGATGCCGGACGCCACCACGGCACGCGCCAGCCCTTCGTCGTTGAAGCCCCAGAGGTCTTCGAGGCTGCCGCCGCCGCGCGCCACGATCAAAACGTCGGGCTGGCGGATGGGCCCGTCCCAAGTCAGCGCGTTGAAGCCGTTGACGGCCGCGGTGACTTCCTTGGCCGTCGTCTCGCCCTGGACCCGCACCGGCCAGACCAGCACATGGAGCGGAAACCGGTCCTTGATGCGATGGATGATGTCGCGGATCACCGAGCCCGTCGGCGAGGTGACGACGCCGATGACCTTGGGCATGAACGGCAGCCGCCGCTTGCGGCCGGCGTCGAACAGGCCTTCGGCCTGCAGCCGGCGCTTGCGCTCTTCGAGCAGCGCCATTAGCGCGCCGGCGCCGGCCGGCTCCAGATTGTCAATGACGATCTGGTAATTGGATTTGCCGGGGTAGGTCGTCAGCCGGCCGCTGGCGATCACCTCCATGCCTTCCTCGGGGCGGAATTTCAGGCGCGCCATGGTGGTCTTCCAGACCACGGCATCGATCCGCGCCCGGTCGTCCTTCAGCGCGAAGTAAGCGTGGCCGGACGAATGCGGGCCGCGATAGCCGGAAATCTCGCCGCGCACCCGCACATTGCCGAAGGCGTCCTCGACAGTGCGCTTCAGCGCGCCGGAAATCTCGCTCACCGTATATTCGGTGGCGTTGCTGCGTGATTCTGTTGCTGTTTCACTCATTTGGCGATTGGGGAACGCTTATCGGCTCGCGTCAAGCAGGGAGAAACCCCGCCAATATTATAACGTGATTTTAAGCCCGATTTGCTTTGAAGGCGGCAGGAGAGCCGGCCGGGAACGCATGAGCGCACGCCACAACAGTAGCCCGTTGACGCACCAGGTCACGCTGACCGTGCTGACGCTCGCCGCTTTCACTTTGGTGATTGTCGTCGGCTTCGGCTTCTACGCCGCCAACCAGGCTGACAAGGCTTCGCTCGAACGGCAGAAGATTTTCATCGCCCATGGCCTGAACGACCAGATTGCCACGGTCCAGCGCGAGCAGGAAAGCGTGACGGTCTGGGATGATTCGGTAACCAATGTGAGGGCGGGCAATCAGGCCTGGATCGAGGAAAACCTCAGCACCTGGATGTACAGCTACTACGGCCACAACCGGGTCTACATCCTCGACGCCGCCAACCATGCGATCCACGCCATGCGGGAAGGCAAGATCGTCGCGGCGTCGGCCTTCGGCGAGGATGAGCCGGAATTGCGGCCGACCATCGACAAGCTGCGCCACATGTTGGCTGAGCCGCCAAAGGTCGACGCCTCCGGCCAGCCGGCCAAGATGGTCGCGCAGGATCTTGTCTCGCTCCAGGGGAAGCCCGCGTTTTTGAGCGTCATGCCGCTTGTGCCGAGCACGGATCGCGTCAGCCAGGCGCCCGGCACGGAATATCTGCATATCTCAGCCGAGTTCATCAACGATGCAGTCATCGGCAAGATCGCGGCAAAATACCTGCTCGATGGCGCGCGCCTGGTGCCGTTGTCCGAGCCGGTTGGCCCGGCCGCCGTGCCGCTGGTTGATTCGCGTGGCGTCATCCTCGGCTATATCGGCTGGGACCAGTTGCGACCCGGCCTCACCTTGGTGCGAAAGATCGCTCCGGCCTTGGCGATCGCGCTGCTCGTGGCGGGTGGCGTTCTGGTGTTCCTGCTGCGCCGATTGCGCCGCGCCTCGGCCGCGCTGCAGACCAGCCAGGATCAGGCGCAATATCTCGCCTTCCACGACACGCTCACCGGCCTGCCCAACCGGGCGCTGTTCGAGGACCGGCTCCGGCGCACGCTGCTGTTCGCCAGCCAGGACGGAACGCGCGTGGCGCTGCTTTACCTCGACCTCGATCGCTTCAAGCACATCAACGACACGCTCGGCCATCCGGCCGGCGACGAGCTCGTGCGCCAGACGGCGGCGCGGCTCAAGCATACGATCCGCGAAGTCGATACTGTCGCGCGGCTCGGCGGCGACGAGTTCGCTGTGATCCTGCTCGACATTCCCGACGCCGGAAGCGCAGAAGATGTCGCCGAAAGGCTGCTTATGAAGCTGCGTGAGCCGTTCAGGCTCATTGGCGACCAGGTCTTCGTCGGCGCGAGCATCGGCATCGCGCTCTCGTCTGGGTCGGATACGGATGCCGACGACCTGCTGCGCAAGGCCGACATCGCGCTTTACGAGGCCAAGAAGAACGGCCGCGGCCGCTACGAGGTGTTCGCTGGCGACATGGACGATCTGTTGTTGCGCAAGCGCAAGGTCGAGGCGGAACTCCGCAAGGCGCTGGACGGCGACGGCGGCATCAAGCTCGCCTATCAGCCGGTTTTCGCGGCCGACGGCCGCCGGATTTTGGGGGCCGAAGCGCTGATCCGCTGGAGGCATGAGGTGCACGGCGCCTTGCCCGCGGCGCAGTTCATCGCGATTGCCGAAGAGCGCGGCCTCATCGGTGATTTGGGAAAATGGGCGCTGAGCGAAGCCTGCCGCTTCGCCGCCAGGACCGGATTGCCCTGGATCGCCGTCAACATCTCGCCGATGCAACTGCGTGATGCCAGCTTTGCCGAACAGGTCGCCGGCATCCTGAAGGAAACCGGGCTCGACCCATCTCGCCTGCAGCTCGAGACCACCGAGAGCGTTCTGCTCGAGCACAACGACACGATCGACGCCGTGATTGCCGCGCTGCGCCAGTCTGGCGTGCGCATCGTGCTCGACGATTTCGGCACCGGCTATTCTTCCCTCGGCTATCTGCGTCGCCACGCGATCGACAAGCTGAAGATCGACCGCTCCTTCGTGCGTCTGCTCGACGAGGACGAAAGCGCCCGCGCAATCGCCAAGACGCTAATCGAGTTGGCGCTGGCGCTCAAGGTCGAGGTGACCGCCGAGGGCGTCGAGACCGACGCGCAGAAGGCCTTGCTGGTCGGCATGGGTTGTCACCAGATGCAGGGCTATCTGCTGTCGCCGCCGCTGGAGCCCGGCCAGTTGCTTGCGCTGCCGGGTGTTTCGTCAGCCGGCCAGGAACGTTCGGCCGTTCGTGCCTAGAGCAGTTCGTCGTCTCACGGAAACGGCGAACTGCTATCTCTTTGTCTGGACGCACTTCCGGACGGAAAACCGATTCACACTTTTCCTGGAATTGCTTCTGTCTACCACCCAGGCATGATCTGGTTTGCCTTGACCCGCTTCATCTTGGCGAAGGCGAGCGCCGCGAAGTCGAAGCTTCCCGCCTCTTCGCTCACCGGCACGGAAATGTTGTCGAGGCTTTCGGCGATGTGACGGGCCAAGGCGTCGACGATCTCCGGCTGCGAGGTCTGGCCGCGCATGATGCCGATGCGGCAGTCCGGCAACTGGCCGAAGCCGTCTGCCTCGCCGAGCACGCGCATGCCGGGCCTGAGCGCGCATTCCGGCAGCACCGAGACCGCCAGGCCGGAGAGCACGGCCGCGGTGATGACGGTGGCCGAGAAGCTGGAGAACAGCACGCGGTAGTCGCGATTCTGCCGGTCGAGCACGTCGACAGCCGCACGCCGCCAGATGCAGTTCGGCCGCCCGAACGCCATCGGCAGGGTTTCCTGTTCATGCGTGGCGTGGTTGGCCGAGGTGACCCACAAAAGCGGCTCGCGACGCACCACTTCCGACTGGCCGCGCGTGTCGTTATGCGTGACCAGCGCGAGGTCGAGATTACCGCGCTTGATGTGTTCGACCAGCCCCGGCGTCGGCTCGCAAACGACCGTCAGCTCGACACGCGGATTGGAGCGCGAGAAGCGCGCCATGATCTCGGGCAGGAAGCGGTCGGCATAGTCGTCCGGCGTGCCGATGCGGATCGTGCCTTCGAGGCGCTGGTCGTCGAAGGCCGCCAAGGTCTCGCGGTTTAGGTAGATCAGCCGCCGCGCATAGGAAAGCAGCCGGTCACCCTCCTCGGTCAGCTTGTTGGTGCGGCCGTCCTTTTCGAACAGCGGTTTGCCGATCCGCTCCTCCAGCCGCCGCATCTGCATCGACACGGCCGACTGCGTCCGGTGCACCTCCTCGGCCGCGCGGGTGAAGCTTCCTGTATCGGCGATCGAGATGAAGGTTTGCAACTGATCGAGGTCAAGCGGCGCTTTCATCGGTCCAACCTATCATTGATGTTGATGCTAGAGATTAAAAACATTCGTTGGATTAATCAATCGCGCGATGGCAAATTGTCATTGTCCACATGAGAACAGTGCCTGTCGCCCAGAAGTGGTTCCCGGTTCTGGGGACAACGACATGCATCACATCAATGAATGGAAACCGGACCGGCGCTTCTCCCAAGGCGCCGATTGACTGGTTACGTCCGCTCGACTCCTGGAAGGAGAGACTGAAATGACCACGATTGAATTCGCCTCCGAGTCTCCGCGCATCACCACGCGTCCGGCCGTTGCGAGGCTTGTGGTCAATGCCGTCGCCAACAGCTACCGCGCCTGGAAAAACCGCCGCGCCTTCTATCGCCTCGGCGAGATGTCGGACGCCGAGCTTGCCGATATCGGCCTGACGCGCGGCGACCTCCATGTCGCGATCGACGTCCCCTTCGGCCGCGATCCGACCGCGAAGCTGCGCCTGATCGCCAGCGAGCGCGCCGACACGATCGAGGACCTTGCTCGTCAGGTAGGCTGACGGGCTGCGCTTCCCTGGATTTCCGGTCGCGTTGAACCTTTTCACGGCTCGGCGCGACCAAGCTTCATGCAGGCTCCCACACTCCCTGCCGGTTCCCCGCCGGCCAGCCTGCACATTTGCCCGGTTCCCCTCCAGGACCGGGCATTTTTCTTTTGGTTCGTCGTTTTAGGGCGGAGCAAGGAGCGAAGCGACGCAGCGCAGGCATGCCGTGACCCTTGACGTGCTGCAACTGTGCAGAATTCTGCTCCGCGGCACCCTTCAAGGAAGGTAACGGCATGGATCCTCGGGTCTACGCTCCGCTTCGCGTCGCTCCGCCCGTGGATGACGACCTCGCGGTCGGCGCGCGACCTACCGCCGATCCATGTCGCGCTTGAACTGGTCGAAGATCGTGCCGACACTCTTCTCATATTCGTCGCGCTGCTGCGCGCCCGTCTCGAACATCTTGCCGAAGATGTCGTCGAAGGGATTTCGCGGACGGCCGCTCGGGTTGGTCTGCGGCTGTTGCGCCGCGCTCTGCTGCGGTTGGCGCTGTTGCGGCTGCGGCGCCGGCTGCCCGCCGGGCGCGCCGAAGCCGCCACCGCCCTGGCGCAGCATCTCCTCGAACATCTTGCCGAGCGGATTGTCGCCATAGGGGCTTTGCGTCTGCTGGGGCTGGCCTTTCGGCTGCGCGCCGCCGCCGAACATATCCTGCAGCACCTTGCCAAGCGGGTTCTCGCCGTAGGGGCTGGGCGCTTGCTGTGCCTGGCTTTGCGGCTGCGCCGCGCCGCCGCCGAACATGTCCTGCAGCACCTTGCCGAGCGGATTCTCGGCGTAGGGATTGGGTGCCGGCTCCTGCCGCGTTTGCGGCGCCGCCGCGAGGCCGCCCTGCCGCATCATCTGCTCGATGATCTCGCCGAGTGGATTGCCACTGCCGCCGAAGGCCTGCATCTGCCCCCCGGTCAACTGATTGTTGGTCTGCTTGAACAGCCCGCCCATCATCATCGATGCCATGGCCGGCAGCATCTGCTGCAGCACCTGCTGGCTGAGGCCCGTCGCCTGCGCGGCCTGGTTCGCCACGGCGCGCGACAGCTCCTTCGAGCCGAACAGATGGCCGAGAATGCCATTACCCTCATCGATCCCTTGCGGCGAAAAGGCTCTTGTCGCGTCCTCGAAATATTTGGCGTGTTGGCCACTCGCCATCGCCGTCATGAAGGCGCCCATCCCGTAGGGATCGGCGGTGTTGCGCTGGAGCCCCTGCGAGAAGGCGGGCAGCAGCGCCTGGACCGCAGCCTGCGTCTGCTGCATCGAAAGCCCATATTGCTGGGCCAGCGCCTGCATGCCGGCGCCATTCTGGGCTTGGGCAAAAATGTCGAACAGGGAAGGCATGGGGGTCTCCTCCGGCAGTGTTCTCGCGGGAAAAGACTAGTTCGTTTCGATCACCGATTGAAGCGGCTTTTGCCAACCAACCACGTAGCGGGTAGCGGACGGTTAATAGGCATATTCCATGAACACCGGCTCGATCGAGCCGCCCCAGCGCGTGTGGTAGGCCGACAGCATCTCCTCAGCGCTGGTCGTGCCACGCGACACGACCTCGTCCAGCGTGTTGAGGAACGACGTCTCGTCGTAACCGTCTCGGTTCTTCTTGGCCCGGTTCTTCAGGCCCATGCGCGAGATGGCGAGCACGTCGCGGGCGACGTCGCGCAAGGTGGCGTTGCGGAACGGCGCGGCAATGCCCAGCTCTGGCACGGCATTGCGCATCGCCAGCGCTTCCTGATAGGTCCAGCTTGCGGTCAGCGCCTCGGCGGCGTCCAGCGCCTGCTCGTCATAGAGCAGCCCGACCCAGAAGGCGGGCAGGGCGCAGATGCGGCGCCACGGGCCGCCATCGGCGCCGCGCATTTCGAGGAAGCGCTTCAGGCGCACGTCGGGGAACAAGGTAGAGAGATGGTTCGCCCAGTCGCCCATCGTCGGCAGGCCGTCGGGGATTTCATTGCGCGCCGCACCCGCCATGAAATGGCGGAAGGTGTAGCGCGTCATGTCGTGATAGTGGCCGTCGCGGATGACGAAATACATCGGCACGTCGAGCGCCCATTCGACATAGTCGGCGAAGCCGAAATCGGGCGAGAAGCAGAATTCAAGCATGCCGGAGCGCTGGTTGTCGGTGTCGCGCCAGATGTCGCCGCGCCAGCTCTGCAGCCCGTTCGGCCGGCTCTCGGTAAAGGGCGAGTTGGCGAACAGTGCTGTCGACAGCGGCTGCAGCTTCAGCGACACCTGCATCTTGCGGCGCATGTCGGTCTCGCTCTCGAAGTCGAGATTCACCTGGATCGTGCAGGTGCGGTACATCATGTCGAGACCCTTGGTGCCGACCTTCGGCATGTAGCGCGTCATGATCTCGTAGCGCGACTTCGGCATTTTCGGCGTATCGGCCAGCGACCATTTCGGGCTGCCGCCGAGGCCGAGGAAGCGGATGCCGAGCGGCTCGGCGATCTCGCGCACCTGCGCCAGGTGCGCGTTGCCCTCGCGACAGGTCTGGTGGATCGATTCCAGGGGCGCGCCTGAAAGCTCGAACTGGCCGCCTGGCTCCAGCGAGATCGCGCCCTGTCCTGTCGGCTCGACGAGGCCGATGATGCGGCCGGCGTCCATGATCGGGTCCCAGCCAAGCTTTTGCTGCATGCCTTCGAGGATGGCGCGGATGCCGCGCTCGCCGCCGTAAGGCACCGGCGCGTTGCCGTCGACATAGAAGGGAAATTTCTCGTGCTCGGTGCCGATGCGCCATTTGTCGCGCGGCTTGTTGCCGGCAGCCAGGTAGCCGACCAGTTCGTCGATGCCTCCGATGGGCTGGGTATCGGTTGTGTCGCGCGCCATCTCGCCCCTCCGTGCGCATGATTTCCGAAAGCCGGGACCGATGTCCGCTGAACGTCCTGCGCAAGTCTTTTAAGTGTTACAGCGCCCTTTGCTCCACGAAAAGGAGGCGCGGTGCTGCAGAGGCCGGACGGCCGCCGGCGCTAGATGGACGAAATGCCCGCGGCCGATCAAGCAAAAAATCCTGAGCCACGCCTCAATGGGATTTGATTACCAGTCGCCGATCGTCATCTGGATCGCGGCCAGTGCCGCCACCGCCGCCGTATCGGCGCGCAGGATCCGCGGCCCGAGCGGGATGGCGGTCACGAAAGGCAAGGCTCTCAGCATCTTGCGCTCGTCCTCGGAAAATCCGCCTTCCGGACCGACCAGAAGCGCAAGTTTCTTCTCGCTTACCGCTTGCAGGGCCGGCAGCGGATTGTTGGTCGAGGCATCTTCGTCGCAGAAGATCAGCCGCCGCTCCCTGTCCCAATTGGCGAGCAGCCGCTCCAGCTTCTCCGCTTCGCGCACCTGCGGCACCGCGAGGATGCCGCATTGCTCGGCCGCCTCGACGACATTGGCGCGCAGCCGCTCGATGCCGGGCTTTGTCACCTGCGTGTGCTGGGTGATGACCGGCTGAAGGATGCCCGCGCCCATCTCGACGGCCTTCTGCACCAGATAGTCGAGCCGGCCCTGCTTCAGCGGCGCGAAGCAATAGACCAGGTCGGGCAGTGATGGCTGCGGCCGCTGCAGCTCCAGCACTTTCAGCCGGACAGCCTTCTTGGATCGGGCGGCGATCGCAGCCGACCATTCGCCGTCGCGGCCGTTGAAAAGCAGCACCTCGGCGCCTTCGCCGAGCCGCAGCACATGGGCGAGATAATGGCTGTGCTGCTGCCCGGCATCGAATTCGAGGCCGGGTCCAAGATCGTCCGGCACGAACAGCCGCTGCATTTTGTAGTTGGCGCGCATGGCCAAGCAGGTTCCGCAAAAGTGTCCCCGCGGTTTTGCGATCAGAACCTGCGAAAAACAAGGGAATCTAGGCAGATATTTTGCGGGCCATCCCGCGAATATCTGCCGACCAATGGGCGAGGCGATGGATATCGTCAAGTGTCGGCAGTCGGATGCCAGGTCGGCACGAAGCCCTGCCGCAAAACAGCAATGGTGGTTGCCGGCGTCAGCAGGCGCAGCGACCGGCCGGTGAAGCGATCGAAGGCGACTGGACGGGCGTAACCCGCGAAGGACCATTCAAGTGCCGTACCGGCACGTAGCGCGTAGGCGGTGTCGCCGTCCGCGATCATCGCTCCATCAGGCAAGCCGCCAAGCTCCGGCACGGGTAGGGGAGGCGGCCGTCCGCCCGAAGCCAGCCGTTCCCTGTGCAGCCGTTTGTCGACCATCGGCGCGCGGGGCTCTGCGAAGCCGAAGGCCTTGCCGAAGCGGCCGACGAAATCGGTCGCCCACTCGCGCCGGCAGAAGAAGCAGGGCCGGTGGCCGGCGGCCAATGCCGTCACCTCGTCGAGGAAGAACAGTTCCGTCCAGCCGGCCTTGCCGCCCGGCCTGTTGCGGCCCATCGGCTCGCGCCGCACGCTGCGGAACTCGCATACACAAATGATCCAGGCCGGCAAGGCCCAGCGCTTCCTCAGCAGAGTCTTGGTCTCCGGATCATGAATGATGCCGCGATTGCCGGTGAACAGGCCGCGTTCCGGCACGGCATGGATGGCGCCGAAGGGATCGACCCGGTTCTGCAGTGGCATAGCTTTCTCTCCCGCCGCGCATCTTGGCTGAAACACGGGCCGCATGATATCGCTCGCCCCAGCATTTTCATGTCAGCAGGATTTTCGATGCGCGTGCTGGTGGTCCAGAACTACGACAATACCGGCCTCGGTCAGGTCGGTGCCGCTCTGGCCGAAGCGGGCGCGGATGTCGACCTGCGGCGCCCATACCAGGGCGATCCGTTGCCGCAGGACGCAGGCGGACACGATGCGATGGTCTTGCTGGGGGGTGGGCAGAATGCGCTGGCCGACGAGGACTATCCCTATTTTCCGGCGCTGCTTGATCTAACACGCGATTTCGCCGAGAAGGACCGCTCGGTGCTCGGCATCTGCCTCGGCAGTCAGCTCCTTGCCCGTGCGTTTGGTGGCGACAACCATATCGGCGGCGCCACCGAGTTCGGCTGGCACAAGGTCTCTCTGACGCCGGCGGCGAAGTCGGATCCGGTGCTGGCGGCGCTGCCCGAACAATTCCCGATCTTCGAATGGCACGACGACACTTTTGCACTGCCTGAGAATGCCGTGCGGCTTGCCGGCAGCGCGGTCGCGGAAAACCAGGCCTTCCGCCTCGGCCGCGCAGTCTACGGGTTCCAGTTCCATTTCGAGGCGGACACGCCGATGGTGCGCCACTGGAGCACCTCCTTTGCGGCAACGATCTCCGAGCGCCATCCCGACTGGAACGACCGGCTCGACGACGAGTTGGCCGGTAACGGCCCCGAAGCCGATGCCGCCGGCCTGGCGATCGCCCGCGCTTGGGTGGCTACGATCTGAGGCCGGAATCGTGCCGAGGCCCATGCCGCAAATGACCTGATGCCGTGCAACGGCAGCGGAAGGCCGTGTTCCGGGTTGCATCGAGGGGCGCTCTCCGGATTTGGCCGGTGTGAAAAAAGCCCGTCGCAGTCGTCATTTGACGACTGCGGAATCCGTCACCCTGCCTTTCATTGGTTGCGGGGTTCAATCGAGCACACGAATTCCGTGCGCGAGGGGTATGAAGACATCCGGCCCCGGTGCCGGGGCCGGTGTCTTTTGATCATCGCGAGCCGACCCCCTGGCATTGCCTGGTGTCGCTCTTGTGGCGGGGGGCTTGTTCATGCGGCTTGTGGGGTTTGTCGTCGGATCCGCGCTCGTTGCCGGTGGCGCTTGCGCCGCGGCCGCGCATGTCGCGAGCGATTTGCGGCAGTTGATGAGCTCCGCGGCAGGACCGCCTGTAGTCGAGCTGGCCTCTTGCGTGTTTCCCGGCCGATGTGCGTTCGCCGGCGGTAATGATGCAGGGCATCGTTCCGCGAGGAGGAACAACGGCGGATCGGGAAGTAGCGGCACGTCCGGAACCAGCGGCAACACGTCGGGCGGGACCAGCGGCGGCACGTCCGGCGGCACATCCGGTGAAACCAGTAGTAGCGGCACGTCCGGAACCAGCGGCAACACGTCGGGCGGGACCAGCGGCGGCACGTCCGGCGGCACATCCGGTGAAACCAGTAGTAGCGGCACGTCCGGAACCAGCGGCAATACGTCCGGCGGCACCAGCGGTACCACTGGCTGAGCCTTGCTGCACGATCTGAAACCGCTGCGATTGATCGCTTCGGACGCGCCTCCGCGATCGGCAACCGGGGTGTGGAGCGGCATCGCCGGTCTTGTCGCCATGATCGCGGCGGTCATCGCGCTGCACTCCTGGCAGCAGCCGGACTACGTCAGGACGCTCGCTGTCCTTGCCGTCGTCGCGCTCGCCATGGTGGTGGTCGACCTGCAATTCTATCGGGTCCAGCTCAATGCCTCGTCCGGCTTGTCGGCGGCGCCGCTGCGGCCGTTCGACGCCGGCCGCGCCATCCGCAAGCTGGCCGGGCTGTGGCTCACCGTCGGCGTGGTCGCCGCCCTCTACTGGCTGCTGCCCGTCTACGCGGACCCGTTCTATGGTCCATTCAAACTGGCGGCGCTCTACGCGCTGCCTGCGCTGGTGTTGCTTTCACCCGTCTACATCGCCTTCGTCGACCGCCTGCAGCACCAGCCCGAGGATGCCTATGCCGAGCTCGGCCGCCTCATCGCCGGCGAACGGCCACGGGACTGGTCGATGCTTGTCGCGCATGGTCGGGGCTGGATCATCAAGGGCTTCTTCCTGCCCTTGATGATCGTCTACACCAACAATGACCTCGCTGCGCTCTGGGCAGGTCCACCACTGGTCCGAATAGACGATTTCGAGCATTTCTTCTCCTTCGGCATCGGCTTTCTATATCTGGTCGACGTTCTTTTCGCCGCCGTGGCCTACACGCTCACCTTGCGCCTGACCGACAGCCATGTGCGCTCGGCCGAGCCCGCTGTCAGTGGCTGGTTGGTCTGCCTGTTCTGCTATCCTCCCTTCTGGAACTCGGTTGGGGTCAAATATCTCACCTTTGATCAGGACGGCGTCTATTGGGGCCAGCTCCTCGCGCCTTATCCGCTGCTGTACGGCCTCTGGGGCAGCATCATCCTGGCGCTGGTCTTGGTCTATGTCTGGGCGACCATCTCCTTCGGCCTACGGTTCTCGAACCTGACCAATCGCGGCATCATCACCAACGGACCGTACCGTTGGGTCAAGCATCCCGCCTATCTCTGCAAAAACATCAGCTGGTGGATGATCTCGGTGCCGTTCCTCAGCACCGCGGGTTGGACAGTGGCCGTGCAGTCGTGCCTGCTGCTTGCCGGTGTGAACGCGGTCTATTGGCTGCGCGCCCTCACCGAGGAGCGTCATCTCGCGGCCGACCCGGCCTATCGCGAATACCAGGATTTCATTGCCAGACGTGGCCTATGGGCATGGATTCGGCGAGGTTTGCCCTGGGTTAAATGGGCAGCCTGATCCCGAAGCGTGGCATATTTGGCACGCAACGGCGGTTCCGCCTGGGGAAAACCTGCTTTGTCCTTGGCTTGTGCGCGCGCGCCCTCCTAGAAGGCGCGCTCTGTATCGTCCGTGCAACCGCGATGAACCTTCTGTGTGATCCAAGCGACACACCGGCGATACAGAATCTGCTTAGAAGCGCGAAATCGTCGAAACATTGAGACGCATTTTATCGTTTCAACGCATTGGTAACCGCCTCATGCACAGATGCAGAAAGCTCAACCAGAGATGACGTCCGTGAAAGCAGCGCTTTTGTCCTTTGTCATGCTGTCTGCCATCATCGTGTGCGGCCTCGGCATTTACGCCGCCGATGCAGCGACCAACCACCGGGCTGTCGACGGCTACGGCGTCACCGCCTCGCTCAACTAAGCCTGACCCTCTCTGTTAATGCATGTCGCCCCCAAAGCGCGCGGCTTTGGGGAAACTACATGCATAAAAACAAAGACTAGAAGTGCATCGCTCGAATCCGTTTCGAAGCGACGCGCTTTAAGCATGTCTCTCGAAAGTGGAAACCGGTTTCGGGAAAGACATGCGTAAAATCAAAAACCTAAAGCGCATGGAGCGAATCTGAAAGATCGCGACGCGCTTTCGGAGCGGATCTCCCGCAGGGATTCCAGGAAAAAGGGTAAAAGCGGTTTTCTGTCCGGCTCACTGGACCAGCGGCTGCATCGTTTTCAGCATGGCGACGAGCTGACTCTGCTGGTGAGTGCCGGTTTTCTGGAAGACACGCTCCAGATAGGTGCGGGCGGACTTGACGGTAACGCCGTTGCGGCTTGCGGATTGCGCCAGCGTGAGGCCGGCGGCCAGATCGGTGGCGAGCCGCGCCTCCGCCGGGGTCAGATCGAACAAGGCATTGAGCAGGCTAGCCGACGGCACGAGCGCGCTTGGCTTCACCGGCGTCGCAACCACGAGAATATCGGCATTGCCGAAGATGTCGTGCGCGGCGCGCCGCAGCGGCAAAAGGTGCACGACGAGCGGCACCTGGCCTCTGATCGGCGGCACAGGGATGGATCCGATCGTATTGCCGTGCCGGCTCATATCGGTCACGGCCTGCTGAAACAGCCGATTGGCATCACGGTTGGCGATCGCCAGTCCGCCATAGGCCACTGGCAGGAACGTCGCGTCCAGCCGATCGAGATGCGGGTTGGTCGCCATCACGTGTCCATTCGACGAAAGCACGGCGGCCGGCAAGCCAAGCAGGCTGAGTGCCGAAGCGGTTGCTTCCGCGCGCTCAACTCTCAACCGCCCGGCGACCAGGCTGGCCCGCGCAAGATGGGGTCGCAGCCCGTCGAGCCTGTCGATCTCGCCATGCTCATAGCCGCCGTCCTTGATCCATTTCTGGAACACGAATGTCGCGAGCTCGCCGGTCGGCATTGGGATGGCCGCGCATAGATGAGCGCCGATGCCGAATTGCCTCAGCATGATGCGGGCCGGGTCGCGCTCGATCTCCTCGGCGCTCATGAAGTCGTCGACACGCACGAAGGACGCCGGCTGCAGACTGCACATCTTCTGGACGCTGTCGCAGAACTTCCAGAAATCGCCCTTGACGAACTCGTCGAACAGCGGCCGCAGATTGTCGAGCGTCGTTCCGCGCGGCGGGCCATCGTCGCTGAAGAAGAAGACCTGCGCGCTGGCCGAGTTCGACTGTTCGCTGGCCCGCTGGAGCACCTGGTTCCACCGCTCCGGAACGAAGGCAGCCTCGTAGATGAGTTCAATCAGGTCGATCATGACTGCCGTGCAAATCGATGCCGAGAATGATGGTTCAGGAGACGCGGAAAGGGCAGCTTAGTATCCGCCGCCAGTGTCCCGATCTCAAGCCGGCGTGTCGCTTGGGCGCGGGGAAGCTGATCCCGGCAATGCGCTTGCTCTATCGGGCCGGTGGCGGATTTCATTTGCTTGGTGACCCTTCACGGCACCTAGGAAGCTGTTCCCTGCACGGTCACGATACGCTTGTCGCCGCCATTGACGGCGAGCGCGCTCAGCATCCCCGATTTCCAGGCGAGCGTGTCGACGTTGACGCGGTTGGCTTTAACTTCGGCCTCCGAGACGGGCGTGTGCCCATGCACGATCACCTTGGAAAAAAGTCCCGGGTGATCGTGGAAGGCATCGCGGATCCAGATCAGGTCCTGCTGGTTCTGATGGTCGAGCGGCACGCCCGGCCTTATCCCGGCATGGCAGAAGAAGAAGTCACCGAAACTGACCGAAAACGTCAGCGACTGCAGGAAATCGACATGGCCGCGCGGCACCGCTTTCACCAGCGTAGCGTGTCCTCGCGCGATGGCCTCCGCCTTGCCGTACCAATGGGCGTCGCGGACAAGGTCCACGCCATAGGACTGCGCGGTCTGCACGCCGCCATAGTTCATGAACAGGCCGTCCGGCTCGGCATCGGCCAGGAATTCGAGCATGCCGATATCGTGGTTGCCGGCGAGCATGATGTTGCGCGGATCGCGCTTGCGCGCCTCGATCAGGAAGTCGATGACGCTCTTTGAATCCGGACCGCGGTCGACATAGTCGCCGAGATGGATGATGCGCCAGTCGGAGGCGGGCGCATGTTCCAGTTGGCTTTCGATGCGCCGGTGCATGGCGGCGAGCAGGTCATGGCGTCCATGTACGTCGCCGATGGCGTAAAGCCGCATGCCGTCCGGCCCGCGCGCGTCGAGATAGTGGATACCGGTTCCGGTCAAGGTGAACATCTTCCCGAGGCACAGTTGGAGCCAAGCCTAGTGCCGATCGATGAACAACGCCCTAGCGACGCAACCGATCCTGCGATCTTGACGCTATTGCGTCCTAGCGCCGGAGCTGGTCCTTGCCCATGTCGGCGACGAGGCGCTTGCCGCAAAGCGCCATCGTGACATCCATTTCCTTGCGGATGATTTCGAGCGCCTTGGTGACGCCGTCCTTGCCCATCGCGCCGAGGCCGTAAAGGAACGGCCTGCCGATATAGGTACCCTTGGCGCCGAGGCAGAGCGCCTTGAGCACGTCCTGACCCGAGCGGATGCCGCCGTCCATATGGACTTCGATCCTGTCGCCGACCGCATCCGCAATCTCTTCCAGCACCGAGATCGAGGAGGGAGCGCCGTCGAGCTGCCGCCCGCCATGATTGGAGACGACGATCGCATCGGCGCCGGTCTCGGCCGCCATCAGCGCGTCTTCCTTGTCGAGGATGCCCTTCAGGATCAGCTTGCCGCCCCAGCGTTCCTTGATCCAGGCGACGTCCTTCCACGACAGGTGCGGATCGAACTGCTCCGTCGTCCAGGACGATAGTGAGGAGACGTCGCCCACGCCCTTGGCGTGGCCGACGATGTTGCGGAAGGTGCGGCGCTTGGTTCCTGCGATGCCCAGGCACCAGCGCGGCTTCAGCGCAAGGTCGATGATGTTGGCAAGCGTCATCTTCGGCGGCGCCGAAAGCCCGTTGCGCACGTCCTTGTGACGCTGTCCCAGGATCTGCAGATCGAGCGTCAGTACCAGCGCCGAACACTTTGCCGCCTTGGCGCGGTCGATGAGGTTGAGCACGAAATCCTTGTCGCGCAGCACATAGAGCTGGAACCAGAACGGCTTCTTGGTCACCGAGGCGACATCCTCGATCGAGCAGATGCTCATCGTGGACAGCGTGAACGGCACCCCGAACGCTTCCGCCGCCTGTGCCGCCAGCATCTCGCCGTCGGCATGCTGCATGCCGGTCAATCCGGTCGGCGCGAGCGCCACCGGCATCGCCACCTTCTGGCCGATCATGGTCGATTCCAGCGAGCGGTTGCTCATGTCGACCAGCACGCGCTGACGGAATTTTATCTTGCCGAAGTCCTCTTCGTTGGCGCGGTAGGTGCTCTCCGTCCAGGCGCCGGAATCTGCATAGTCGAAGAACATCTTCGGCACCCTGCGGCGTGCCAGATCCTTGAGATCGGCGATGGTGAGGATTTCACTCATGATGGGTCCCCGCTAAATCTGTGCTTAGGAGCGTTTACGTGTGGGTTCGATATCGCCGGCATCGGAGCGCTGTCTCAGCCGCAGCCGGGAGACGCGCTGCCAGTCGCCGCTGCGCTCGGCTTCCGCCATCGAGCGCTCGACATAGGTGATGTGGTCCATCGCCGCCTTGCGCGCCGCGATCGGATCGCCGGCCTTGATCGCGGTGTGGATCGCTCGGTGCTGTTCGAGCAGCGCCTCGCGCGCGCCGGGCACGCCGAACACCAGAAGCCGGTTCTGGAATACGCCTTCCGACAGCAGCCGGTAGCAGGAGCGCAGCGTATGCAGCAGGATGATGTTGTGCGCGCATTCGCAGACGGCATGGTGGAACTCGACGTCGATCTCAGCCTCGTCGTCGAAATCGCCGGTCCGGTGCGCCTCGTCCATGCGCGCCATGATGCGGTCGAGCAGCGCAAGGTCCTCCGGCGTCGCCCGCCGCGCCGCATATTCGGCCGCCACCGCCTCGATCTCGCGCCGGTACTCGAGATAGTCGGTCACCGCCTTGCGGTGCGTGGAGATCAGGTCCGTCACCGGCTTGGTGAAGAGCTGGCCGATGACGTCGGCGACATGCGTGCCGCCGCCGGGGCGCGTCGTCAGCAGTCCGCGTCCTTCCAGCGCCTTCAGCGCGTCGCGCAGGATCGGCCGCGACACGTCGAACTGGCGCGCCAGCTCGCGTTCGCCGGGCAGCCGGTCGCCGGTGCGCAGCACGCCTTCGAGGATCAGGCTCTCGATCTGCTGAACCACCTCGTCGGCGGTGCGCGAATGCTCGATCCTGGAGAAAATGTCGCTCAACGGAGACGCCTGGATATTGAACGGATGTCGCCCAGATTAAAGCGTCTGTCGCCAACTGGTCAAATTATTTATCCAATTCGCCCAATGCGGTCGGATCGCCTGCCGCGCGCCGCCATCGCCGGATGCTAATATTTGCTGTTTACGCGTCTCGCCGATTGCCGCAAGACCACCGGGTTGCACGAAGGGTCGAAAACAGGGGGACCAGCCGTGTCCGACGAGATGTCCAGTCTCGAATTCCAGCCGCGCGCCCAAGGCAGCGTCATGGGTTTTCCGGCGCATGAGGGGCGGCCCGGCGCGATTGGCGAGGTTCATGCCCGTCCGCACCCGCTGATTGAAAAGCCGCGCGTGCTGATCCAGCTTTCCTTCATGACCGAGGCCGGCGCCGCGGTCGACCATGCCGTGCTCTCGGAGCTTTCGAGGCGGCTGGGAATCGCAGCGCCTGAGCGCAACGCGCGCCACCACGCCATGAAATGGGGCAAGGGCTCGTTGCGTTGGGAGCGACATACGGAATTCTCGACCTATCTGTGGGAGGGGCCGCTGGCCGAGAATGGCCGGGGGCAGGAAGATTCGCCCTTCGGTAACGGCTTCTCGCCCCCAGGCACGGTGATCTCCGCCATCCGCCTCGAAATCCGCAAATGGACGCAGGCGAGCGAAAGGCTGATCGCCGGCTTCGACCCAACAAGCCTCTGCTACTCGCTGGTCGAACGCGGCGCTGCCGCCATCATCACCGATTTCCGCCAGGACGGCGACGGCCTGACCCGTATCCTGGTGCTCGATCGCGGTTTGACGCCGGCCAGCACCGGCGCCCTGTCGCAGCGGCTGATCGACATCGAGACCTATCGGACGCTGGCCATGCTCGGCCTGCCTCTGGCCTTGACGCTGTCCGGCCGGGCCCGCCGCATCGAGGACCGCCTCGCGCAGACCACGCTGGAAATGAAGGCCGTCGAAACACGCGACAGCCAGACGCTGCTCGCCGACCTCACCGAGCTCGCCGCCGAACTCGAGGCCGACGCCGCATCCAGCCTCTACCGCTTCGGCGCCAGCCGCGCCTATGACGGCATCGTCACCGAAAGGCTGGAGGCGCTGGATGAAGAGCCGGTGCAGGGTTTTGATACCTGGGCGGGCTTCCTGCAGCGGCGCATGGCGCCGGCCATGCGCACCTGCCGCTCGGTCGAGGAGCGCCAGGCCAATTTGTCGCGGAAACTCACCCGCGCCACCACGCTGCTGCGCACCTGGGTCGACGTCGAAGTCGAGAAGCAGAACCGCGACCTGCTGGCGTCGATGAACAACCGGGCCCGGCTGCAACTGCGCCTGCAGCAAACGGTGGAAGGCCTGTCCGTGGCCGCTGTGTCATACTACGTCGTCGGCCTAATCGGCTATGTCGCCAAGGGCGCCTCGATCTTCGGTCACGCCTTCGCGCCAGAAGTCGTCACCGCCGCCTCCGTCCCAGTCGCCATCCTGCTGGTCTGGTGGGGCGTGCGCCGGGTGCGCAAGATGCATTCCGAGCCGGCGAAGCATCCGGGCGAGTAATCTCTCGAAGAGGAGAGCGCCAGCGGCAGATTGCCGCTGCGGAAGCTTGGCATCACGCTCGTTGCGGCCTGCAACCAAAGCAGCGTTTGCAACAAGACGATCATGCTGGTAAAAGATTTTGACCAGTCAAGCGAGATGACCGATGTCCGGCCTAGCCATGCCCAAGCCAGATGCCGAGCCGCTGCGCCGGCGCGCTGAGATCGTCGCCGACATGCGCATCATCGTGCCGGGCGAGGGCGTCGTCGATGCGGCCAATGAAATGCGCGCCTTCGAAAGTGACGGTCTGACCGCCTACCGGCAGTTGCCGCTGGTCGTCGTGCTGCCGGAAACGGTGGCTCAGGTCTCGCGGGTTCTGAAATACTGCAACGAGCGCAACATCCGCGTCGTGCCGCGCGGTTCCGGCACCTCGCTGTCCGGCGGCGCGTTGCCGTTGGAAGATGCAGTGCTCCTGGTGATGAGCCGCTTCAACCGCATCCTTCAAATCGATTATCCCAACCGCACCGTCGTCGCCCAGCCGGGCGTCACCAATCTCGGCATCACCACCGCCGTCGAGCAGGAGGGCTTCTACTATGCCCCTGATCCATCCTCCCAGATCGCCTGCTCGATCGGCGGCAACGTCGCGGAGAATTCCGGCGGCGTGCATTGCCTGAAATACGGTCTCACCGCCAACAATGTGCTGGGCATCGAGATGGTGCTGATGAATGGTGAGGTGATCAGGCTCGGCGGCAGCCATCTCGACCAGGAGGGCTACGACCTGCTCGGCGTCATGACAGGATCGGAAGGGTTGCTCGGCGTCGTCACCGAGGTCACCGTGCGCATCCTCAAGAAGCCGGAGACGGCGCGCGCGCTGCTGATCGGCTTTCCAACCAGCGAACAGGGCGGCCAGTGCGTCGCCGACATCATCGGCGCCGGCATCATCCCCGGCGGCATGGAGATGATGGACCGCCCGGCGATTCATGCGGCGGAGGATTTCGTCCATGCCGGCTATCCGCTCGACGTCGAGGCGCTGCTCATCGTCGAGTTGGACGGACCGAGCGTCGAGGTCGACCATTTGATCGGCCTCGTCGAGGCGATCGCCTATAGGAACGGCTCGACCACCTGCCGCATCTCGCAGTCGGAGCAGGAGCGGCTGAGCTTCTGGGCCGGGCGCAAGGCGGCGTTTCCGGCGGTCGGCCGCATCTCGCCCGACTATTACTGCATGGACGGCACTATCCCGCGCAAGGAGCTGCCGCGCGTGCTCGCCGGCATGCGTGATCTCTCCGAGAAATACGGCCTCGGCGTCGCCAATGTCTTCCACGCCGGCGACGGCAACCTGCACCCGCTGATCCTCTACGACGCCAACGTGCCGGGCGAGCTCGACAAGGCCGAAAGCTTCGGCGCCGACATACTGCGGCTTTGCGTCGAAGTCGGCGGCGTGCTGACCGGCGAGCACGGCGTCGGCGTCGAGAAGCGCGACCTGATGCCGGCAATGTTCAACCAGATCGACCTCGACCAGCAGATGCGCGTCAAATGCGCCTTCGATCCCAACCACCTGCTCAACCCGGGAAAAGTGTTTCCGCAGCTGCGCCGGTGCGCGGAGCTGGGAAGGATGCATGTGCATCGCGGGCAGGTGGCGTTTCCGGATATTCCGAGGTTTTGAGTGGCTATGTTGGCGCTTGAACACCCCCCTCTGTCCTGCCGGACATCTCCCCCGCAAGGGGGGAGATTGGCAGTTTCTGCGCCCCGCCTTTCTGGCGACGTTGCAGATTGGCGAAAGCCAAGGCGACATCTGATCTCCCCCCTTGCGGGGGAGATGTCCGGCAGGACAGAGGGGGGTGTGAAGGAACTCGACATATCCTCATTTGGGATGGTCGCGCACCCATGACCACCTTCACCCCATCCTCTTCCGCCGAAACCCTCCCCACCATCCAATGGGCAGCGGCCGAGGAAACACCCCTCGAAATCCTCGGCCACGGCTCCAAGCGCGGCATCGGTCGTCCGCTGCAGACCGAGCACACGCTCGACCTGTCCAAGCTCACTGGCATAACCCTCTACGAGCCCGCCGAGTTGGTGCTGTCGGCCAAGGCCGGCACGCCGCTCGCCGAGATCGAACAACTGCTTGCGGAAAACGGCCAGCAATTTGCCTTCGAGCCGATGGATTACGGCCCGCTGCTCGGCGGCGAGCTAGGCCAAGGGGGCAAGAACGGAACCATCGGCGGTGTGCTGGCCTCGAACCTGTCCGGCCCGCGCCGTCTCAAGGCAGGCGCCGCGCGCGACCATATCCTTGGCGTCGCCGCCGTGTCCGGCCGCGGCGAGGCCTTCAAGTCGGGCGGGCGCGTCGTCAAGAACGTCACCGGCTACGATCTCTCCAAGCTGATGGCGAACAGCTGGGGCACGCTGGCCGTGCTCACCGATGTCACGTTCAAGGTGCTGCCGGCCGCCGAAACGGAAGTGACTTTGGCCATCCGCGGCCTGCTCGACGAGGCAGCGGTCGCCGCCATGGCGCTGGCGCTGGGCTCCAGCGCCGAAGTGTCGAGCGCGGCGCATCTGCCGGAGCGCATCGCGGCCCGTGTCGCCGGCGGCAAGCACGGCAGCGACGCCGCCACGCTGCTGCGCGTCGAGGGGTTTGGCCCCTCGGTCGTCTATCGTATCGAGGCGCTGCGGAAGCTGCTCGGCAAGGCAGGGCCGCTGGAAGAGATCGCCGGCGAGGCGTCGAAGACGATCTGGCGCGACATCCGTGATTGCCGGCCGTTCGCAGACAGCGGCACGCGGCCGGTCTGGCGCGTCTCGATGGCGCCATCCGAGGCGCATCACATGGTGATGGCGCTGCGCATGCAGGCGGCGGTCGATGCGTTCTACGATTGGCAGGGCGGCCTGGTGTGGCTGTCGATGCGCGAGGATGATCCGGAGGCCGACCTCTTGCGCGGGCTGATCCGCAAGCATGGCGGCGGCCACGCGACACTGGTGCGCGCCTCTGCTCCGCATCGCGCGGCGCTGCCGGTGTTCGAGCCGCCGCCGCCGCATCTGGCGGCGCTCTCGGCGCGGCTCAAGGCCGAATTCGACCCGAAGAATATCCTCAACCCCGGCCGCATGGCGCCGGGCGCCGGCTCTGCTACTCTCGTCCAATCAACGGAGGGAGCAGCATCATGAGCAATACCGATCCAGGACCGAGCAGCGCGCCACGCCAGACCGATCGCTGGCTGGAGCCGGGCCAGACCAACGCGCTGGTCATCTACATTCTCTACCTCGCCAGCTTCGTCATCGGCATCACCGGCATTGTCGGCATCGTGCTTGCCTACATCAACCGCGGCAAGGCCGGCGGCTTCGTCGAAAGCCACTACACGTTCCTGATCAGGACGTTCTGGATCGGCGTTCTCTACGCGCTGATCTCGGTGGTCCTGATGATGCTTGTGATCGGCTTCGTGCTGATGTTGGCCGTCGCCGTCTGGTTCATCGCCCGCTGCATTCTGGGCATCCAGGCGCTGCAGCGCGGCGAGCCCGTCAGGAACCCGCAGAGCTGGCTTCTGGGACAGTAAGGATTTTTGCGTGCAGACCAATTTCTCCCTTGCCCAGCTTGCCGACCCGCATGTCGCGGAATCGGAGAAGATCCTGCGCAAATGCGTGCATTGCGGCTTCTGCACCGCCACCTGTCCGACCTATGTGACGCTTGGCAACGAGCTCGATTCGCCGCGCGGCCGCATCTACCTCATCAAGGACATGCTGGAGAACAGCCGCCCGGCGGATAAGGAGATCGTCACCCATATCGACCGGTGTCTGTCCTGCCTTGCCTGCATGACGACATGTCCGTCGGGCGTGAACTACATGCATCTGGTCGACCACGCCCGCGCCCATATCGAGCAGACCTACAAGCGGCCGCTGTTCGACCGGCTGATACGCGCCACGCTGGCCTTCGTGCTGCCTCATCCCAGCCGCTTCCGCGCCGCGCTGAAACTGGCAGGGTTCGGCCGGCCCTTCATCGGCCTGTTCGACAAACTGCCGGGTCTGAAGCCGGTCGCCGCCATGCTGAAGCTCGTGCCGTCCGCGAGCCCGCCGGCATCGCCGATGCGGAAACCAGGTACGCATGCCGGGCAAGGCACAAAGCGAGGCCGCGTCGCCATCCTTACCGGCTGCGCGCAGTCGGTGCTCGATCCCGCCATCAACGACACTACCATCTCGCTGCTGACCAGGCTTGGCGTCGAGGTCGTGGTGCCCGAAGGCGAGGGCTGCTGCGGCGCGCTCGTCCATCACATGGGCCGCGAGGATCAGGCTCTTGCCTCGGCCAGACGGAATATCGACGCCTGGACGCGCGCGATCGACCAAGGCGGGCTCGATGCCATCATCATTACCGCGTCGGGCTGCGGCACCACGATCAAGGACTACGGCTTCATGCTGCGCCTCGATCCGGCCTATACGCAAAAGGCGGCGCGGGTATCGTCGCTGGCCAAGGACATCACCGAATATCTCGCCGCGCTCGACCTGCCCGAGCCGGTGCGCAAACCGGGCACCGTCGTTGCATACCATTCCGCCTGCTCGATGCAGCACGGCCAGAAGATCACGCGCCAGCCGAAGGAGTTGCTCGCCAAGGCGGGCTTCGTCGTGCGCGAGCCGCGCGAAGGGCATTTGTGCTGCGGCTCGGCCGGCACCTACAATATCCTACAGCCGGAGATTTCAGCCAAGCTACGCGACCGCAAGGTGAAAAACATCGAGGCGACCGGCGCCGAAATTGTCGCCACCGGCAATATCGGTTGCATCACGCAAATCGCGTCCGCCGCCAAGCTGCCGGTGGTGCACACGATCAAGCTGCTCGACTGGGCGTATGGCGGCCCGAAGCCGGAAGGTGTTTCCGAGCGAAGGCTTGCGGCGGCAGAGTAATCCTCGTCGCCGGCGCCCTCTTATCCGACCGCTTCGCGGCAACCTTCTCCCCGAGGGGAGAAGAGACTGGCGCCGCCGCGGACGATCTCCTCTCCCCGGCGGGGGCCGAAGGACGGGCGAGACGCGTGGCTCGCCCGGAATGGTCGGCCGAGCGAAGCGGAGGCTGGCTGAGGGGGCGTGTGCCGGCCTACTCCGCCGCGAGCTGATCCGCCACGCCGTAGGTCGCGCGATAGAGCGCGCGCTGGCGGTTGAGCGCCACCATGGTGTTGCGCAGGAGGATCGCCACGGTGAGCGGACCGACGCCGCCCGGCACCGGCGTGATCCAGGAGGCCACTTCCTTGACGCTTTCGGCATCGACGTCGCCGACGATGCGGGTTTCGCCGTCGGGCCCGACCTCCGAATTGATGCCGATGTCGATGACGGCGGCGCCCGGCTTCACCATGTCTGCCTTGATCAGCCGCGGCTTGCCGACCGCGACGAACAGCGCGTCGGCACGCCGTGCATGCGCCGCCACCGAGCGCGTCATGTGGTGGCACACCGTCACCGTGGCGCCTTCGCTCATGAGCAGGAAGGCGATCGGCTTGCCGACGATCTCGGAATGGCCGACGACGACCACTTCGAGCCCCTTGAGATCGAGGCCGGTCTCCTTCAGCAGTTCGACCGAGGCCGCCGCCGTGCAGGGCGCCAGGTCGAGCTGGTTGTAGACGATGTTGCCGATCGAGGCCGGGTGCATGCCTTCGACATCCTTCAGCGGATGCACCGCGCCCTGCAGCGTCTTGATCGGGATATGCGCCGGCACCGGCCGCTGGATGATGATGCCGGTGACGCGCGGGTCGGCGTTGAGGCCGTGGATCGCCGCTTCCAGTTCGCCGGCCGTGATGTCGGCGGCAAAGCGCCGCTCCTCGAAGCCGATGCCGGCAAGGGCTGCCTTGGCACGCTGGTTGCGCACGTAGACATCGACCGCGGCGGTGTCGCCGACGGTGATCGAAACCAGCTTCGGCGGAAAACCTTCGGCCGTGGCGATCAAGGCATCTTCGCGCACCGACGCGATGATGCGCTGGGCAACCGGGCCGCCTTTCAGATAGCGGCTGTCGTCGGTCCGGGTCATGGCGGCACCTCTGCCTTCTGGGCAATTCGAGGAAATCGCGTAAGCAGCGTTGCGTCCAGAATTGCGTGACGATCAGGATTTGTGCACTGCAATAGCAGAGGAGCGCCGGGAAATCAGCCCCGAAAGCGAATCCGTCTGTTTGCGCCGCGACTTGCCGCGCCACGCGTCAAAGAAGCCTCAAGAACGAAAAGGGCAGCGCGGTTGCCCGCGCTGCCCTTTCGTGACCGGCCGTATCCCCACACGGCCCGTCCCCCGTAAACTCGACACCGTTTAAGCACATCCCACGGGATCGCACTATGACTTGGCGGCAACAGCTGGACTAAAAGTGCTGCGCTGCCTAACCGGCTGGCTCGCAGAAACTAGATCACCTCGACCGTGGTTCCGACATTGACGCGCTCGTAAAGGTCGACGACGTCCTCATTGCGCATGCGGATGCAGCCGGAAGACACCGCGCCGCCGATCGTCCAGGGCTGGTTGGTGCCGTGGATGCGGTATTCGGTGGTGCCGAGATAGAGCGCGCGGGCGCCCAGCGGGTTTTCGATGCCGCCGGCGAGATAGGTCGGCAGGTAACGGCCCTTGGCTGCCTCACGCTTGATCATCTCCGCCGGCGGCCGCCAGTCCGGCCACTCGCGCTTGTTGGTGATCTTGTGCGTGCCCGACCATTCGAAGCCGGGCTTGCCGGTGCCGACGCCATAGCGGCGCGCCTTGCCGTTCTTCTCGATCAGGAAAAGGAAGTTCTGATGGGTGTCGATCACGATGGTGCCCGGCTTTGCCGGCCCGTCATAAGCGACTTCCTGCGGCAGATAGATCGGGTTAATCTGCGGCCGCATTACCATGCGCCTGGCCGGCTGCTGCACGGCCGCCGTCTTCTGCCGATCGGGCTGCGCCTGGAACAGGCGCTGCAGCGGCTGCGCCGCCTGCCGGGCCGGGCGCACGATGCCCGGCGCACGGCCAAGCTGTAGCACCCATGGCGCCGAGAGGTCGGGGCTCACCGTCACCGGCGGCATATCCGCATAGCGGTCATTGGCAAGGGTAGTCGTGGCGCCGGCGGCAAGGATTGCCACGGCACCGAGCAGGGAACAAAACGCTGTCTTCATCGGAACGCACCTTGATCGAACTCATCCGGGGCGGAGAGGGCGCCCTCGGTTTCGCGATCCTTGGCGCTAAGCGGCAAGCAAAACATGAATCGGAATGCGTAAAATGCCGCTTTGTCAGTAAACCTTTTGGTGTGGTTACCGGCCGGTTCAGGAATCTGGTAAAGCCACGGTAAAAGCGGCGCCGAGGCGCATTAACGAATGGATCTGCTGACGATGGCAACGGAAAATACCGGCATTCTCGACGGCCCTGACGGCAAGGCGCGCTGCTTCTGGCATGGCAATTTGCCGGACTATCTTCACTATCATGATCATGAATGGGGCCGGCCGGTAACGGATGATCGCCGGCTGTTCGAAAAGATCTGCCTCGAAGGATTCCAGTCGGGCCTGTCGTGGCTCACCATCCTGCGCAAGCGCGAGAATTTCCGTGAGGCCTTCGCCGACTTCGACTTCGACAAGGTGGCGCTCTTCACCGACAAGGATGTCGAGCGCCTGCTCGGCAACGCGGGCATCATCCGCCATCGCGGCAAGATCGTCTCGACCGTCAACAACGCCAAACGCGCCCGCGAGGTGGTCGACGAGTTCGGCTCTTTAGCCGCCTGGTTTTGGAAGTTCGAACCGAGCCCGGACGAGCGTCCGGAAATCGTCGACCTGGCGCATCTGCGCGCCAATCCGACGACGGCCGTGTCGGTCAGGATCTCGAAGGAGTTGAAGAAACGAGGCTGGAGCTTCGTCGGCCCCACCACGGTCTACGCCTTCATGCAGGCTATGGGCCTCGTCAACGACCACCTCGAGGGCTGCTATTGCAGGGCGGAGGTGGAGAAAGAGCGCAGGAAACTTAAGCGGCCGAGATGAAGGGTTTTCCCTTCTCCTCGTTCACGGGGAGAAGGTGCCCGAAGGGCGGATGAGGGGCAGCGCCGGCCTTCGAGATTTCGCGGAAAGACTCTAATTCAAACGCTGCCGGCGCCCGCCAAAAACAGCCCGGCCAGGATTGCCGCGACCGCCGCGAAAGCCGGGTAGATCACCAAAAGCCCGGTCACCAGCGCGTCGCGAGCGCTCGGCTTGGCCGCCGCAGCCTCGAAAGGCCCTGCCGGATGCTGCGCCGGCTTCAGTGTCGGAACCCCGGCAGGCCTCAGCCTTGCAGTCTCGCCCTCGATGATATCTTCAGCCGTCGTCATGGCCCCGAACCCCTTGTTTCGACGCGCTTTATCGTCGTCGATTGTGTCGGCAGCATGCCGCGCTGGTGGCGGAATTGTTTCGTTTTGGTGTGGTTTGTTTCGAGATATGGGCTGGAACCGCAAAACATCCGAAGCCAAGACCGACGCTAATGTTCGCTCGCTCCGCGCTGCCCCTCATCGCCCTGCCGGCCACTTCTCCCCGTATAGTGACGGGGAGAAGGACGCTGGCGCCGCGGGTTTCGCCAGTCGTCAACGCTGGAGCTGTCGCGCCGGCGCCGAAGCTTCCTCCTTCTCCCCGTCACTATACGGGGAGAAGGTGCCGGCAGGCGGATGAGGGGCGGCGCGGCGCTTGCAAACTATCGAACTGTTTCCTGCAGGTCTGCAAACGCTTGCCGCACCACTTGGCATGGGTTAGGACACGCCCGCTCCCGATAAGCCAGTGTTTACTTAACGAAAAGACCGACCCCATGGCCGACAAATCCGAAAAGACGAAAGCGCGGCTGCCGCGCGGTTTTGCCGACCGCAGCGCCGAAGACATCCGCGCCGTCGAAAAGATGATGGCGACCATCCGCTCGGTCTATGAGCTTTACGGCTTCGAGCCGGTCGACCAGCCGATGATCGAATACACCGATGCTCTGGGAAAATTCCTGCCCGACCAGGATCGGCCGAACGAAGGCGTGTTCTCCTTCCAGGACGACGACGACCAGTGGCTGTCGCTACGCTACGACCTGACCGCCCCGACGGCGCGCTTCGTCGCCGAAAACTTTGACAAGCTGCCGAAGCCTTATCGCAGTTATCGCTCCGGCTGGGTGTTCCGCAACGAGAAGCCCGGCCCCGGCCGCTTCCGCCAGTTCATGCAGTTCGACGCCGACACGATCGGCACGCCAGGCGTCGCCGCCGACGCCGAGATGGCGATGATGATGGCCGACGTCATGGAAGCGCTCGGCATCAAGCGCGGCGACTATGTCATCCGCGTCAACAACCGCAAGGTGCTCGACGGCGTGCTGGAGGCGATCGGCCTTGGCGGTGACCAGAATGCCGGACGCCGGCTGACAGTGCTGCGCGCCATCGACAAGCTGGACAAGTTCGCACTTGAGGACATTCAACTTTTGCTTGGAAAGGGCCGCTGGGACGGCGGCAAGGAAGGCGAGGGAGATTTCACCAAAGGCGCAGGTCTTTCCGACAGTCAGATCTCGCAGTTGTTAAACATCACTGGTTGGAAGGCCCAGGGATCGGGCAGCAGCGGGGTTGCTAACGGCCTTACTGTCGACAATCTGCGTCGCGGCTTCGAACAGACCCCTCTGGTGATGCAGGGTTGCGACGAGCTTGATCAGATACAACTGCTCTGTGCAGCCGCTGGCTACGACGAGACTAAGATATTGATCGACCCCTCCGTCGTGCGCGGCCTGGAATACTACACCGGCCCTGTCTTCGAGGCCGAACTGCTGGCCGAAATCCCCAACGACGAAGGCCAGATCGTGCGCTTCGGATCGGTCGGCGGCGGCGGCCGTTATGATGGGCTGGTCTCGCGCTTCCGCGGCGAGCCGGTGCCGGCGACCGGTTTTTCGATCGGCGTCTCGCGGCTGATGACGGCGCTGAAGAACCTCGGCAAGCTGGATACCTCCGATGTCATCGCCCCGGTCGTCGTGCTGGTCATGGACAAGGATACGGAAAGCCTCGGCCGCTACCAGAAGATGGTTGCGGACCTGCGTGCCGCCGGCATCCGCTCGGAAATGTATCTCGGCGGCGCCGGCATGAAGGCGCAGCTCAAATATGCCGACCGCCGCGGCAGCCCGGTCGCCATCATCCAGGGCGGCGACGAGCGCGCCAAGGGCGAGGTGCAGATCAAGGACCTGATCGAAGGCGCGCGCCTTTCGGCGGAAATCACCGACAACGCCGAATGGCGCGCCGCGCGGCCGGCGCAGGTGACGGTGGCCGAAGGCGATCTGGTTGGCGAGGTGAAGAAGATCCTGGCGGCGCACGCCGCTGACCGCGCGAAGGGTGGCGCTTGAGCCCCCCTCTCTGGCCTGCCGGCCATCTCCCCCTCAAGGGGGGAGATTGGATGTCGCGCATGCTTTCGCCAATTTTCGCCGTTGCAGGAGGAGGCGCGGCGCCCGAACTGCCGATCTCCCTCCTTGAGGGGGAGATGTCCGGCAGGACAGAGAGGGGGGCCTCGCGCCCAACTTATCCATGACCTCCCGCCCCGCCATCGCCGCCGACATCACGAAACTCTTCGCCGTCCGCGACACGCACGCGGTCGAAGTCGCCGTGCTGCAGCCGGCCGATCCGTTCCTCGATATGGCGGGCGAAGACCTGCGCCGACGCATCTTCCTGACCGAAAGCGAGACCGGCAAGACTTTGTGCCTGCGGCCCGAATTCACCATTCCGGTCTGCCTCGACCACATCGCCAGCCAGGCCGGCACGCCGCGCCGCTACTCCTATCTCGGCGAGGTGTTCCGCCAGCGCCGCGACGGCGGAAACGAGTTCTTCCAGGCCGGCATCGAGGATCTCGGCGACAGTGATATCGCCGCCGCCGATGCCCGCTCGCTGGCCGACGCGCATGCGCTGCTGTCGCTGGTGCTGCCTGGACAGCCCCTCGCCATCACGCTTGGCGACCAGACTTTGTTCGAGGCTGTGCTGGCGGCGCTCGGCCTGCCGCGCGGCTGGCGCATGCGGCTGGCCCGTGCCTTCGGTTCGGCGCCGATGCTGGAAGCGGCCCTTGCCGATCTCGCCAATCCGCCGCGCAACAGTCAGCTCTCCGGTCCCGTCGCCTTGCTGGTGCTCGACGGCGATCAGGAAGGCCTCGCCGCGCACATTGCCGAAGGCATGGAGGAGGCCGGTCTGTCGGCTTCCGGCGGCCGGGCTCCGGCCGATATTGCGCGCCGGCTGATCGAGAAAGCGCAGTTGCGCAGTGTGCGCCTGTCCGATGACGCCTTTTCGGCGCTGAAGGGTTTTCTCGAGATCGACGTCGCGCTCAGCGGCGCGACCGCGGCGCTTGAAAAATTCGCCGCCGATGCCGGCCTGTCGCTGGGACCGGCGCTGGAGAATTTCGCGGCCCGCGCCAACGCGATCGAGGCGCATGGGCTGCCCGCGGCGCACATCCGTTACGACGCCGCCTTCGGCCGTCCGCTCGACTATTATACCGGCCTCGTCTTCGAGATCGCTGTCCAGGGAGGCGATCGTCCGCTTGTCGGCGGCGGCCGTTACGACCGGTTGCTGACGCTGCTTGGCGCCAAGAAGCCCATCCCCGGCGTCGGCTTCTCGGTCTGGCTCGACCGCATCGAAGCCTTGCGGGAGAGCGCCAAATGATCACGCTGGCGATCCCGTCGAAAGGCCGTCTCAAGGAGCAGTCCCTCGAAGTGCTGGCCAAGGCCGGCCTGGCCGTCAAGCTGCCGGAGGACGACCGCAAATACCGCGCGCGTATCGACGGCCTCGACAATGTCGAGGTGGCCTTCCTGTCCGCATTCGAGATCGCCGGCGAGATCGGGCAAGGGTCGGTCGATCTCGGCATCACCGGCGAGGACCTGTTGCGCGAGAACCTCGCCGACTGGGAAGCGCGCGCCGAGATCGTCGCCCGCCTCGGCTTCGGCCATGCCGATGTCGTCGTTGCCGTTCCCGACATCTGGCTCGATGTCGACACGATGGCCGACCTCGACGATGTCGCCGCCGATTTCCGCCAGCGCCACGGCCGGCGGCTGCGGATCGCCACCAAATACTGGCGGCTGACGCAGCAGTTCTTTTCGCTCAAGCACGGCATCCAGGTCTACCGCATCGTCGAAAGTCTCGGCGCCACCGAAGGCGCGCCGGCCGCCGGCCTGGCGGACGTCATCGTCGACATCACCACCACCGGCTCGACGCTGCGCGCCAACCACCTCAAGGTGCTGGGCGATGGTACGATCCTGAAGTCGCAGGCCTGTTTGGTCGCTTCGAAGAAGCAACGCGGCGCGGAGGATGAGGCGCGGTTGCGGGAAATCGCTGCAAAGATGGGCGCCTTGGTTGGTTAGCCCTCCCTACCTTCGGCGGGTTTCCACCGCCTTTGCAGGCTGATAGGGTCAATCATCCCGGGAGGAAACGGCGATGGCGATCAAACTCGACGAGCTTATGAACGCCACCAATTTGCGCGGGTATCGCGCGAGCGGCACCTTTATTGCCCCGGCCGGCGGCAAGGCGCATGTCTCGGGCGACCGGTCAGTGCCTTTGCTCAACAAGACCATTCCGGAGCTGTTCTCCGATACGGTGAGCAAATACGCCACGCTCGACGCCGCCGTCTTCGTCGGTCAGGACAAGCGCTTCACCTGGAGCGAGCTCTCGGATGCGGTCGACGCCCTGGCCGCCGGTTTCCTGGCGCTTGGGCTGGAAAAAGGCGACCGCGTCGGCATCTGGTCGCCGAACCGCTGGGAATGGCTGGTGACGCAGTTTGCCACCGCCCGCATCGGCCTCATCCTGGTCAACATCAACCCGGCCTATCGGCTGACCGAGCTGGAATATGCGCTCAACAAGGTCGGCTGCAAGGCGCTGGTCACGGCGGCCCAGTTCAAGACATCCGACTATCTCGGCATGATTGAGACGCTGGCGCCGGAGATCGCTAAGGCGGAGCCCGGCAAGCTCAAGGCGAAGAAGCTGCCGGCGCTGAAGATCGTCATCCGCATGGGCGATGACAACTCGCCAGGCATGTTCAATTTCGGCGACGTGCTGGCCATGGCCTGCCGCGACGAGCACGACAGTCTCGATCGGATCTCGGAGAGCCTGAAGCCTGCAGATGCCATCAACATCCAGTTCACCAGCGGCACGACCGGCGCGCCGAAGGGCGCGACGCTGACGCATACCAACATCGTAAACAACGGCAATTTCGTCACCTCGGCCATAAAACTCACCGTCGATGACCGGCTCTGCATCCCGGTGCCGCTCTACCATTGCTTCGGCATGTCGATGGGCACGATGGGCTGCGTGTCGAAGGGCGCGACCATGGTTTTCCCGGGCGAGGGCTTCGATGCCGGCGCGACGCTGGAGGCGGTCGCGCAGGAGCGCTGCACCGGGCTCTATGGCGTGCCGACCATGTTCGTCGCCATGCTCGACCATGCCGATTTCGCCGGCTTCGACCTCTCCAGCCTGCGCACCGGTATCATGGCCGGCTCGCCATGCCCGATCGAGGTGATGAAGAAGGTGGTGTCGCTCATGCACATGTCTGAGGTGACCATCGCCTATGGCATGACCGAGACCAGCCCGGTCTCCTTCCAGAGCAGTGTCGATGACCCGCTTGAAAAGCGCGTCTCCACGGTCGGCCGCATCCACCCGCATGTCGAGGTGAAGGCGATCGGCGCGGATGGCGCGACCGTCGCGGTCGGCGAACCTGGCGAACTCTGCACGCGCGGCTATTCGGTGATGAAGGGCTATTGGGACGACGCCGAAAAAACCCGCGAGGCGATCGATGCCGAGGGCTGGATGCACACCGGCGACCTCGCAACGATCGACGCCGAGGGCTATTGCAACATCGTCGGCCGGGTGAAGGACATGGTCATCCGCGGCGGCGAGAATGTCTATCCGCGCGAGGTCGAGGAATTCCTTTATCGCCATCCCAAGGTCAAGGAAGTGCAGGTCTTCGGCATTCCGGACGACAAATATGGCGAGGAGCTCTGCGCCTGGATCGTGCTGAAGCCCGGCCAGATCGCCACCGCCGAGGAAATCAAGGCCTTCTGCGCCGGCCAGATCGCGCATTACAAGGTGCCGCGCCACATCCGTTTCCGCACCGAATTGCCGATGACGGTGACCGGCAAGCCGCAGAAATTCCTGATGCGCGAGGCGATGGTGGAGGAACTCGGGTTGGTGGCGCAGAAGACGGCGTGAAACGGCATTTATGGACAACGAGTTTCCCAATTTCGCTGCGCTGAGAGCCGCCAAGATCGAAAACGTGGATTATCGCATCGTCGTCGGGCGCGGCGCGCGAACCGGCGGTGCGCTCGTCATGGCCCCGCATGGCGGCAAGATCGAGCCTCGCACCTCCCTAATCACCGATACGATAGCCGGCGGCGATCTCGACATGTATTGCTTTGAAGGACTGATGCCGGAAAGCAACCGGGAGCTGCACATAACGTCCAGGAACTTTGACGAGGCAACTGCGCTGGACCTGTTGCGGACGAAGTCCACCGTCGTCGCCATCCACGGCCGTCAGGATCGCGACGATCTCGCGACGGTCTACCTAGGCGGCAAGGACGCCGCGTTGGTTTCGGAGATAGCCTGGCGCCTGCAGGAGGCGGGCTTCCAGACGCAAATGGACAACCATCCCTTTCCGGGCATCCAGGATTCGAACATCGTCAATCGCGGATTGACGGGAAAAGGCGCACAGCTGGAAGTGCCCTTCTCACTGCGCCGCCGGCTGGGCAACGAGCCGGAGCTTCTGGAAAAATTCTGTGGGGCGGTTCGCAGAGCCATCGACACATTCGACGCCCACAATGGCGCCTGGTCCCCAATCATGTTTTGAACGGTGCGCCCAGGGATGGATGACTCGCCCGGTCGGTGCCGTCCTACACGATGCCGTTGGCCGCGCTGGCGCTGGCTCTCGCGGTTAGGGCCAGCGGCGTTTCGGTTGACGAAGGGGCGCTGAACGCCAGGATACCGTGGGGGCGCTGTCGAGCGCCGTTATGTTCATTACTATCTTTGTGGTGCTCGATCACGCCGAGGCGCTGGCCCGGCGCGTCGCTGGTGTGCGAGTCCGTCTTCTCGACGGTAATGATCACCTCCACCGGCGCGTGAGGGGCGGTGCGATCTGGCGCCAGGGTGGCCGCCTCCTTTCTGCTCGCCTCAAATCGCGGAGCGCTGCGGCACAAATCGTGGCGGCGCTTGATCGATGTCAATGACGTCCGCGCGGCGCCGCGCTGGATACAAGCCCTGACTTTCCGGGGAAGACCATGCGGCACATCAAGATCGCATTGTGGGGGCTGCTCGCCCTGCTGAGCATCCTGTGGCTGGCGGCAGAACCTTCGGCATTGCAGCCGGAGGGATTCATGGCTCTGCGCGATGCGATGGTCCAGTACAGCGGTGTCGTAGCCATGGGCGTGATGAGCGTCGCGATGATCCTGGCGCTGCGGCCGCGCTGGCCGGAGCGCTGGTTCGGCGGGTTGGACAAGATGTATCGTTTGCACAAGTGGCTCGGCATCACGGCCCTGGTCGTCTCCGTGGCTCATTGGCTTTGGAGCCAAGCACCGAAATGGGCGGTGGGATGGGGCTTGCTCGAGCGTCCGGCACGCGGCGAAAGGCCGGCGGTGGAAAACCCGGTCGAGGCGCTCTTCATGAGCTTGCGCGGTTCGGCGGAAGGGGTGGGCGAATGGGCCTTCTATGTCGCGGTGCTGCTGATCGCATTGGCATTGGTCAGGTATTTTCCCTACCGGCTTTTCTATAAGACGCATCGTCTTCTCGCCGTCGCTTATCTCGTGCTGGTCTTTCACGCTGTCGTGCTGACCCAGTTCAACTATTGGACTTCGCCGATCGGCGTGGTCCTGGCGCTGCTCCTGGCGGCGGGTACTTATGGGGCGGCGATCGTGCTGCTCCCCCGCGTGGGCGCAGGGCGGGAGGTGCAGGGCACGATCATCTCGCTTCATTATTATCCCGGGGTGCGAGTCCTCGAGACCGAGATCGAGGTGCCGCAGGGGTGGCCGGGTCACAAGCCAGGGCAGTTCGCCTTCGCGACATCGGACAGCTCCGAAGGCGCGCACCCCTACACAATCGCCTGCGGCTGGAACGACGGAGATCGCAAGATCACGTTTGTCACCAAGGAATTGGGAGATCACACCAGCCGGCTGCGCCAGAAGCTGAGCGTCGGACAACATGTGAGGATCGAAGGGCCATATGGCTGTTTCGACTTCGAGAATGGTCAGCCCCGGCAAATCTGGATCGGCGGCGGCATCGGCATCACGCCCTTTATTGCCGGCATGAAGCATATTGCGCTGGAGCGGCAGGCAAAGCGGGAGCAATTATTGCCGGCGGTCGACCTGTTTCATACGACAGCGGACTATGATGAGAAAGCGATTGCCAAGCTGAAGGCGGACGCCGAGGCCGCGAACATCCGCCTGCATGTCTTTGTCGACGCTCGCGATGGGCGCCTGACCGGTGACCGCATCCGTGCTGAAGTGCCGGAATGGCGCATCGCCAGCATCTGGTTCTGCGGTCCTGCAGGCTTCGGTGAAGCGCTGCGGAAGGATTTTGCGGCACAAGGATTGCCCGTGGATGAGCGGTTTCACCAGGAACTGTTCGCGATGAGATAGAGGCGGCCACGTGCGGCAAGACCATCACGGACCCAGTGGGCAGTCGGTGTCGCCAATATCGGTGCGCCGGCCGGATTGTGTGACGCTGCTTGTTTCCCGGATTGTGGGCTCACGGCGATCCCGCGGCATGTTCCAGCCTGCTTCACGCCGCCAGCACCGCCCGATCCAGCCCGCGTATGATCCGCGCCAGTTCCATGCACTCGTCCTGGCGCACCTTGTTCTTCCGCCAGGCCATGCAGATCATGCGCTGCGGCATCGGCTCCTGGAACGGCACGATCCGCAAGTCGGGCATGACGCTGGCGGCGCTTGCCGCCATTTCCGGCACCAGCGTGACGCCGAGCCCATGCGCCACCATCTGCAACAGCGTGGTGAGGCTGGTCGCGCCGTAGCTTGCCATCGCCACCGGCCGCACATTGCCGCAGACGGCCAAGGCCTGCTCGCGCAGGCAGTGGCCTTCCTCCAAGAGCATCAGCCGCTCCAGCGCCGGGCTTTCGGGCGGCACCGGCGGTGAAGCGAAGGCCGGGTCGCCGGCGGGAACGGCGAGGAAGAAGCGGTCGGGAAAGAGCCCTTCGGTGACGATCGCCGGCTGATCGAGCGGCAAGGCCGCGATGAAGGCGTCGAGCCGGCCTGACGTCGCTTCCTCGACCAGCGACGCGGTCACCGCCTCGCGCAGCTCGAGCTGGAGGGAAGGGTAGTGCTTTTTCAGCTCCGGCAGCACATGCGGCAACAGATAGGGCGCGACGGTCGGGATGATGCCCAGCCGGAAGCGGCCTTCCATGCTCGGGCGGCCCCGCCGGGCAGTCGCCTCGACGTCACGTATGTCGGCCAGAATGCGCTCGATACGCGGCTGCAGGGCAAGCGCCTCGTCGGTCATGCGAACCGTCTTGCCGCCGCGCTCGAACAAAAGGCAGTTCAGCCGCTCTTCCATCTCGGCGATCTGCGCGGAAAGCGCCGGCTGGCTGACGCCGGCAAGCTTCGCGGCGCGGCCGAAATGCAGCGTCTGCGCCAGCGCGTCGAAATATTGCATCTGCCGGACAGTGAGACCAATCATAAGAAAATCCTATCAAATGAAACAGGAAAGGCAATTTGTCTTTATCGGCTGGCCGGCCTAGTCTGGAATCATTCCAGGGTGATGCGGCCAGCGGCCGCCCCCGGAAATTCCGGGAAAATCAACCTCGGCAGAATTCAACCACGGCAAAACCTCGGCAGAATCGGGAGACCCAAGATGGACGCGAAAACCGACGACAACAGCGCTGGCAAATGCCCGGTGGCGCATGGATCCGCACGGACCAACCGCGACTGGTGGCCGAACCAGCTCGACCTTTCCGTTCTCCACCAGCAGTCGAACCTGTCGGACCCGATGGACGAAGACTTCGACTACGCCAAGGAGTTCGCGACCCTCGACCTCGACGCGGTGATCGCAGACCTGCACAAGGTCATGACGGATTCGCAGGACTGGTGGCCGGCCGACTTCGGCCATTATGGGCCCCTCTTCATCCGCATGGCCTGGCACAGCGCCGGCACCTATCGCATCGGCGACGGCCGCGGCGGCGCCGGTGCCGGTCAGCAGCGTTTCGCGCCGCTGAACAGCTGGCCGGACAACGCCAATCTCGACAAGGCGCGCCGGTTGCTGTGGCCGGTCAAGCAGAAATACGGCCGTAAGATCTCCTGGGCCGACCTTCTGATCCTCACCGGCAACGTCGCGCTGGAATCGATGGGCTTCAAGACCTTCGGCTTCGCCGGCGGCCGCGCCGATGTCTGGGAACCGGAGCAGGATGTGGACTGGGGCTCCGAAGCGAAGTGGCTCGGCGACGAGCGCTATTCGGGCGATCGTGAGCTTCGCGGCCATCTCGGCGCCGTGCAGATGGGCCTGATCTACGTCAACCCGGAAGGCCCGAACGGCAAGCCGGACCCGGTCGCCGCGGCGCGCGACATCCGCGAGACCTTCGGCCGCATGGCGATGAACGATGAGGAGACCGTGGCGCTGATCGCCGGCGGCCACACCTTCGGCAAGACGCATGGTGCCGGCGATGCCTCGCTGGTGGGCGCTGAGCCGGAAGGCGCCGGCATCGAGGCGCAGGGCCTCGGCTGGTCTAGCAAATATGCCTCCGGCATCGCCGGCGACGCCATCACCTCCGGTCTCGAGGTCACCTGGACGACGACGCCGACCAAGTGGAGCAACAACTTCTTCGACAACCTCTTCAACTATGAATGGGAGCTGACGAAGAGCCCGGCCGGCGCCCATCAGTGGACGCCGAAGGGCGGCGCCGGCGCCGGCACGGTTCCGGACGCGCACAATCCCTCCAAGCGCCAGGCGCCGGCGATGCTCACCACCGACCTCGCGCTGCGTTTCGACCCGGCCTATGAGAAGATCTCGCGTCGCTTCCATGAGCATCCGGAACAGTTCGCCGATGCCTTCGCCCGCGCCTGGTTCAAGCTCACCCACCGCGACATGGGTCCGGTCGTGCGGTATCTCGGCCCGCTCGTGCCGAAGGAAGAGCTGATCTGGCAGGATCCGATCCCCGCCATCGACCACGAGCTGGTGAGCGAGGCCGACATTGCATCGCTCAAGGCCAAGATCCTGGCGTCCGGCCTTTCGGTCTCCGAGCTGGTCTCGACCGCCTGGGCCTCGGCCTCGACCTTCCGCGGCTCGGACAAGCGCGGCGGCGCCAATGGCGGCCGCATCCGTCTGGCGCCGCAGAAGGACTGGGAAGTCAACGAGCCGGCCCAACTCGCCAAGGTGCTCGGCAAGCTGGAAGCCATTCAGAAGGAGTTCAACGCGGCCCAGACCGGCGAGAAGAAGGTCTCGCTCGCCGACCTGATCGTGCTTGGCGGCGCCGCCGCGGTCGAGAAGGCGGCGAAGGACGGCGGCACCGAGGTCAAGGTGCCCTTCACGCCGGGCCGTATGGACGCTTCGCAGGAGCAGACGGACGTCCACTCCTTCGCGCCGCTCGAGCCGAAAGTCGACGGCTTCCGCAATTACAGCAGAGGCAGGCTGCCGATGTCGGTCGAGGCGATGCTGGTCGACCGCGCGCAGCTGCTGACGCTGACGGCGCCGGAGATGACGGTGCTGGTCGGCGGCCTGCGCGTGCTCGGCGCCAATGCTGGCGGATCGAAGCACGGCGTTTTCACCGACAGGCCGGGCCAGCTCACCAACGACTTCTTCGTCAACCTGCTCTCGATGGCGACCGTCTGGGATCCGGCGGCCGGCTCCGTACCGGGTTCCGATGAAGTCTATGAAGCGCGTGACCGCAAGTCCAGAGAAGTGAAGTGGACCGGCACCCGCGCGGACCTGATCTTCGGCTCGCACGCGCAGCTGCGCGCGCTCTCCGAGGTCTATGGTTCAAGCGACGCCAAGGCGAAATTCGTCAAGGACTTCGTCAAGGCCTGGACGAAGGTGATGAATGCCGACCGCTTCGACCTCGCGAAGTAATGTCGTTCCTCTCAAGCAAAAAAGGCGCGGGTCATGCCCGCGCCTTTTTTGCGTTTCTCCGGGGCTGTCAGTCTTTTTCGAAGATGGCGGCCTTGGCGACGACGCCGCCAATCGCCCCGCCGATCAGCGGCGCGACGATGAACAGCCAGAGCTGGCTGAGCGCGGCACCCCCCGAAAACAGCGCCGGGCCGATCGAGCGCGCCGGATTGAGCGACGTGCCGGTAACCGGGATGATGGCGAAGTGCAGGCCGGCCAGTGTCAGGCCGATCACCAAGCCGGCAAAGGCGGTGGTGTGCTTGGCGTTGGTGACGCCGAGGATCACCGTGACGAAGGTGAAGGTGCCGATCAGCTCCCACAGGAAGGCCGAGCTCATGCCCCATTTCGCCTCGTCCCAGCCATTGGCGCCGAAGCCGCCGGTGTGGCCGCCGGCCTGGCCGGAAACGATGATCCACAACGCCAGCGAGGCGATGATGGCGCCGATGATCTGCGCGATCCAGTAGGGAACGACGTCCTTGGCCGGCATCCGCCCTGCCAGAAACACGCCCAGCGTCACTGCCGGATTGAGATGCGCGCCCGAGATCGGGCCGATCGCATAGGCCGCGGCGATGAGGCCGATGCCGAACGCCAGGCCGATGCCTTCCTGTCCGAGCGGCAGCGCGCCGCCGAAACCGCCCGTGACCACGGAGGCCGTGCCGATGAACACTAACAAAAACGTGCCGAGAACTTCTGCCAGATAAGTCTTCATTGCCCTCTCCTTATAGGATCCGTCGAAACCACGTTTCCCGCGTCGCGAATCACCGCCAGAAGAGTATTCCTGCCGGAAACACCTGGAAAGCTGAGAGATTAAGCCGGCAGGCTTGCTTGTGTATGTCTGGTAATTACATTAGGGACCTTTCATATTCTGATCGCTTGTTCTTGTTTTCCTCGCAGCACCGCTTGCGATGGAAAAACCGTTCGGAGAAATTGCGTCGCGCTGAAACCTTGTTTCATCGGCAAGCCGAATAGAATTGTTTCAATCCTGGCCTGAAAGGCTTTAAGAGCGGCTGGAACCGATTTGCAGGAGCTACGGAAACCGGTATGCGATTGGGCGGAAGGCTGGCGGCGGCCATAGAGGTTCTTGAAGACATCGGCCGGCGTCACCGGCCGGTCGCCGACGCACTGCGCGACTGGGGCCTGTCGCATCGCTTCGCCGGCGGCGGCGATCGCGCCGCGATCGGCAACATTGTCTATGATGCGCTGCGCCGCAAACGCTCGGCCGGCTGGCTGTTCGACGACGACACGCCGCGCGCCATCGGCTTCGGCGCGCTGCTGCTGGAATGGGGGCAAACGGCGCAGTCGCTCAACGATGCGCTGGACGGCGACAAGTTCGCACCGCCGCTGCTCAGCGCCGCAGAGCTGAAGGTCGCGGCCGAGCGCAGGCTTGCCGATGCGCCGGAGGTCGTGCGGGCGGATGTCCCGGACTGGTGCGCGCCGCTGCTCGAACAAGCCTATGGCGACGCATGGGTCGAGGAAGGCACCGCCCTGGCGCAGCGCCCTCCGCTGGATCTCAGGGTCAATACGCTCCAGGCCGATCGCGCCAAGGTGCTGGCCGAGCTGCGGGGCACCGGCGCGGCGCCCGCGGCGATCGCGCCGAACGGCATCCGCATCCCGCCCATCGATGGCGACGGCAGGCACCCGAACGTCCAGGCCGAGCCCGCCTTCCAGAAAGGCTGGTTCGAAGTGCAGGACGAGGGCTCGCAGCTTGCCGCCGCACTTGCGGGCGCCGAGCCCGGCATGCAGGTGCTCGACTATTGCGCCGGGGCCGGCGGCAAGACGCTGGCGCTGTCGGCCGAGATGGACAATCGCGGCCAGCTCTTTGCCCATGACGCGGAGAAGGTGCGGCTGGCGCCGATTTTCGAGCGCATCCGCCGCTCGCACAACCGCAACGTCCAGGTCGTCAGCAAGCCGGCGGAGCTTGCGCCCCTTTCAGGTCATATGGACCTCGTCCTCATCGACGCGCCCTGCACCGGCAGCGGCACCTGGCGTCGCCGCCCGGACGCCAAATGGCGATTGACCGAGCGGCAGCTCGATGCCCGCAAGGCAGAGCAGCAGGCGATCCTCGATACGGCCCAGGCCTTCGTCAGGCCGGGCGGCTTGCTGGCCTACATCACCTGCTCGGTGTTCGACGCCGAAAACGGCGAGCAGGTCGCGGCGTTCCGCGAACGCCATGAAGGCTTTGCGCCGGTCGATCATCGCCAACTCTGGGACAGCCGCTTTCCCGGCCATGAAGGAGCCGCGCGCATTGCCGGCAACGGTGGCATCTCGCTGTCGCCGGCGCTGAGTGGCACCGACGGGTTTTATTTCCACGCCTTGCGCAGGGCTGCTTGACCTTGACGCAACATTGAGCCGCCGCAATTCTATCCCGGTCTATCCGGGGGCGTGCTTGCAGAAATATCGGTCGCTTCTTGTCTTCTTGCCGATTGTCCTTGGCGGCGGCCTGCTGATCGGCTACGCCACGCTTCCTGGTGCCTGGTACGCAGCGCTGGTCAAGCCGCCGTTCAATCCGCCGGACTGGGTCTTCGGTCCTGTGTGGACGCTGCTTTACATTTTGATCGCAATTGCCGGCTGGCGGACTTGGCGGCTGCAACCGGACAGTGGCGCGATGAGGGCCTGGGCAGCGCAGCTGGTGCTGAATTTTCTTTGGTCGCCGACATTCTTCGGCGCTAAGATGATGGGGCTTGCGCTGGTCGTCATCCTGTTGCTGCTCGCCACCATTTTGCTCTTTATCACCCGCGTTTGGGAGCGCGACAGGCTTTCCGCCTGGCTGTTCATACCCTATGCAGTATGGGTGGCTTTCGCCACTTTGCTCAACGCGTCGCTCCTCTGGCTGAATTGATCGCTTTGCTGCAGTGCAGCAATTGACATTGCGCGAGGCTTCCGCCTCTGCAATAAGCTTCGCCAGCAAATATGAGGCGAAGCGCCATGGCAGCAGCCAAGATCGTACCCGCTCCCGACTTCGAGGAACGCGTCAGGACGTCCTTCGCCCGGCAGAAGGCCATGGCCACCATCGGCGCCGAGCTGACCCTGGTGACACCCGGTATCATCGAAATCGAGATGCCGTATTCCGCCTCGCTCACCCAGCAGCATGGTTTCCTGCATGCCGGCGTCATATCCACCGCCTTGGACTCAGCCTGCGGCTATGCGGCCTTTTCGCTGATGCCGGAGAATTCCGGCGTGCTGACCATCGAGTTCAAGGTCAACCTGCTGGCGCCGGGCAGGGGGGAGCGCTTCCTGTTCCGCGGTTCCGTGACAAAGCCCGGACGCACCATCATCGTAGCCGACGGGCAGGCCTACGCCTTCGCTGCCGACGGCGAGGCCAAGCTGATCGCCACCATGACCGGCACGATGATGACGGTGGTCGGTCGCGACGGTATCGAGGGGTGACTCATGGCAAACGCCACGCCAATTGGAGACAAGTCCGTTCTTTTCGTCATGGCGGCCGAAGCTGAATACGGGGCGCACCTGAGAAACCTGTTCACGCCGCTGATGACCGGCGTCGGTCCGGTCGAGGCCGCTGTGCGGCTAAGTGCCGAACTCGCGGCGTTGAAGGCCGAGGGAGCGCTGCCGGACCTGATCGTCTCGCTGGGCTCGGCCGGCAGCCGCAAGCTGGAGCAGGCCGAAATCTACCAGGCCGTGTCGGTGAGCTATCGCGACATGGACGCTTCGCCGCTCGGTTTCGAGAAGGGGGCGACGCCTTTCCTCGACCTGCCGGTGACGGTGCCGCTGCCTTTCGTCATTCCAGGCATCAAGAGCGCCGCGCTCTCGACTGGCGGCGCGATCATCTCCGGCGCCGCTTATGACGCCCTCGATGCCGACATGGTCGACATGGAGACCTTCGCCTGCCTGCGCGCGTGCCAGCTCTTCGGCGTGCCGCTGATCGGGCTGCGGGGCATTTCCGACGGCGCCGCCGATCTCAGGCACGTCAACGACTGGACGGAATACCTGCACGTCATCGATGAGAAGCTGGCCGCGGCCATCGGCTTGCTGGAACAGGCGATCGAATCCGGCGCAATCCGGCTGGCATAGGCGCAAAAGGACGGAAGACCGCAGCGCGCAGCCCATTGCGCCGACTCGTTTCTTTCTCTAAAGGCTCGCCATGACGACAGCCAATCATCCCGACACCGTTCTGCCCAACACTGTCCTGATCATCGATTTCGGCAGCCAGTTCACGCAGCTCATCGCCCGCCGCATCCGCGAGGCCGGCGTCTTTTCCGAGATCGTGCCGTTCCAATCTGCCGAAGCGGCCTTCAGGCGCATCAATCCCAAAGCGGTGATCCTGTCGGGCGGTCCGGCCTCGACCACCGACATCGGCAGCCCGCGCGCGCCCCAGATCGTCTTCGACGCCGGCGTGCCGGTGCTCGGCATCTGCTACGGCCAGATGGCGCTGTGTGTGCAGATGGGCGGCGTCGCCGAGAGCTCCAATCATCGCGAGTTCGGGCGCGCCTTCGTCGAGATCGAGAAGGAGAGCCCGCTGTTCGAAGGCCTGTGGGCGCCCGGCCAGCGCCACCAGGTGTGGATGAGCCATGGCGACCGCGTCATCGACCTGCCGCCGGGCTTCCAGGTGCTCGGCAAGTCGGAAAGCTCGCCCTTCGCCATCTTCGGCGATATCGAGCGCAAGATGTACGGCATCATGTTCCATCCGGAAGTGGTGCACACGCCGGACGGCGCCAGGCTCTTGAGAAATTTCGTCCACAACATCGCCGGCATCGAGGGCGACTGGACGATGCGCGCCTATCGCGAGCACGCCGTGGAAACGATCCGCAAGCAGGTCGGCAAGGGCAAGGTGATCTGCGCGCTTTCGGGCGGCGTCGACTCCTCGGTCGCCGCACTTCTGATCCACGAGGCGGTCGGCGACCAGCTGACCTGCATCCTCGTCGACCACGGCCTGATGCGCAAGGACGAGGCGCAAAGCGTGGTGGAGATGTTCCGCCAGCACTACAACCTGCCGCTGATCCTGGTCGACGCCTCCGACCGCTTCATCTCGGCGCTGGAAGGCGAGGCCGATCCAGAAAAGAAGCGCAAGACCATCGGCCGCCTGTTCATCGAGGTGTTCGAGGAAGAGGCGAAGAAGCTCGGCGGCGCCGATTTCCTGGCCCAGGGCACGCTCTATCCCGACGTCATCGAGAGCGTCTCCTTCTCAGGCGGCCCGTCAGTGACGATCAAGTCGCACCACAATGTCGGCGGCCTGCCCGAGCGCATGAACATGAAGCTGGTCGAGCCGCTGCGCGAACTCTTCAAGGACGAGGTGAGGGCGCTGGGCAAGGAGCTCGGCCTGCCCGAAAGCTTCATCGGCCGCCATCCGTTCCCCGGTCCCGGCCTCGCCATCCGCTGCCCTGGTGGCATCACGCGCGAGAAGCTGGAGATCCTGCGCGAGGCCGACGCCATCTATCTCGACGAGATCCGCAAGGCTGGCCTCTACGACGCCATCTGGCAGGCTTTCGCGGTACTTCTGCCGGTCCAGACGGTCGGCGTCATGGGTGACGGCCGCACCTACGAGTTCGTCTGCGCGCTGCGCGCCGTGACCTCCGTCGACGGCATGACGGCCGACTTCTATCACTACGACATGAACTTCCTCGGCGCCGCCGCCACTCGCATCATCAACGAGGTCAAGGGCATCAACCGCGTCGTCTACGACGTGACATCGAAGCCGCCCGGCACAATCGAGTGGGAATGATTCAGGCCTATCCGAAAGTCGCCAAATCTACGCCAGAATTCGATCTAACTAGCTGAAATCAAAGTTATTTCTGCCATCAGCTTTCGCTGGCTATCGACCCGCATTGTTTGGCCCTGCCGGACCGGCTGCCGGACCTCCGCCATATTGCCAAGCCGGATTTTCGACAGTACCGTCGCGATCTATAGGGCTCATGACGGTACTTTTTCAGCTTAACATGCTGAAAATAAATAGAAATTTTCGTCGATAGCCCTCAAAAGCCAGTGACGGTACTTTTTGAAAGGCAGTCGGGATGCTGACGGACGCCGCCCTCAAGGCATTGAAACCAAAACAGAAAATATACAAAGTCGCGGACCGCGACGGCATGTATGTTCGCGTCATGCCCAGTGGCGCGATCTCGTTTCGCTTGGATTACAGACTGAACAACCGTCGCGAGACTGTGTACCTTGGCAAATATGGTCGCGATGGGATATCACTCCTCCAGGCCAGAGAGAAATGCCTCGATGCCCGTCGGGCAGTAAGGGAAGGCCGGTCTCCAGCCATCGAAAAGCAACGCAACAAGCGCCGACTGAAGGAAGCCAAGAGTTTTGGTCAGTTTGGCGAGAAGTGGCTGACGGCCGCTCCAATGGCGGACAGCACCCGCTCGATGCGTCGATCGATCTTCGAACGAGAGCTTCTGCCGATTTGGAACAATCGGCTGCTGACGGAAATTACGCCAGACGATCTTCGCGCGCAGTGCGCCAAGATTGTCGAGCGCGGAGCGCCGGCAACCGCGATCCACGTCCGCGACATTCTCAAACAGATCTATGGCTTCGCCATTCTCCATGGCGAGAAGGTGTCGAATCCGGCCGACGACGTCGGCCCGGCGTCAATCGCCAACTTCGTGCCGAGAGACCGCTCGCTCTCTCCAACCGAAATCCGCGTCATGCTGAAGATGCTGGAGAAGGTCGCTACGCTGCCCACCATTCGCTTGGGCCTTCGTCTTATCCTGTTCACCATGGTGCGAAAGAGCGAACTGCAGGATGCAACCTGGGATGAGGTTGACTTCGAAAATGCGGTCTGGACCATCCCCAAGGAGCGAATGAAGCGATCGAAGGCCCACAACGTCTATCTGTCACGCCAAGCACTCGACATCTTCATTGCGCTCAAGACCTGTTCCGGGAACTCGCGTTTCGTGTTGCCGTCACGCTACGACGCGGACGCGCCAATGTCGCGGGCAACCTTCAATCGGGTGACTTATGCCGTCGCCGAACAGGCGAAGAACGAAGGTTTGCCGCTTGAGGCGTTCACCGTCCACGACCTTCGGCGCACCGGCTCCACGCTATTGAACGAACTAGGGTTCAACAGCGACTGGATCGAGAAATGCCTCGCCCATGAGGATGGTCGCTCTTCCCGCGGTGTTTACAACAAGGCGGAATATGAAACGCAGCGCCGCCACATGATGCAAGAATGGTCGGACATAGTGGAGGCCTGGTCGGAGGGGAGAAAGCGTTCCGTCGTCCTTATGCCTTCGGCGATTGCGATCTTCGAGCCCGATCCTGCGCTTTAACAGGAGAGGTTTTCCTCAAACGCACATCTGGAGGACTGGCACGTGGAACCGGCGCCGCTCTGCGAGCCTGGAGCCAGGCTTCGACCTCGGCCAAATCCCAGACCACGCACCGAGGCGTAAGGGCGAAACGTCGCGGAAATTGCCCGCGTTGTTCCATTTCATAAATTGTGCTGTCGGCCAGAGGTACGATTTCACGGAGCTCCTTACGGCGGATCGTCCGCTTTATTGTAACCTTCCGCGGGTCAGTCATAGCGGCCTTCCTTCTCATCTTGTCGCACAACGATTGCAGCCGATAGCTGGCGAGGATGGAAAGGACGAAAGCCAGTAAGCGTACGTGGGGCGGCGTTTTCGTCCTTTTCGGCTAGCGAGGGGTCGTCGTGACCCAGATCGACGATACGTGCTCGACCCAATGCTCCTTAACGGATCGCTTTTCCGACCTGCGGTCAGTCTACCGAGTAAATATGGCGCCCTTCGCCGGGGGCTGTCGGTCCCGCATCCCGCCTCACGGCGGCGCTATGCTGATGCTCCTTCGGCCGCCCTGTTGAACCGGTCTCAGGGCCACGAACCTGCTCCAGCACCGAACTGACTTATTCCCTCTGACGGAAATTTCGGTGCTTCCGCCTTGTACGCCCTTTTTCGTGTTGGTCGGGGGAGCCGGGGCTCTCCCGACAGAGAGTGAGAGGAGTGTCGGGTTTTCGCGACGGGTTGATAGCGGAAGGAGAGGCCTTCGGCGCCCGTCATGGAGACGACCCATGACACAGGTTTTGGACGCCACCCGTGATCGTTCCGGCGGCTATAAGGTGGACCTGAGCCGCGGCAAGCGGATTGGTCGCGTGTCCTCGGAATGGTTTTCGCGACCGGCCGACGAGCGCTACTTGTCCCTGTCGGAGCTATTCGAGGCGGTGCAGATCCGGACCGAGCGCAGCCGAACGAGAACGGTGGAAAGCGCGGCCATTCGTGTAGAGGCAAGCCGCAACGACGCCGAGCGCCTGACGCTGGTGCTGCCGGGTTGCGACATTCCAATCGCCCCAACCCATTGGAGTTTTGGCCAACTTGCGAGCCTTGTTGGAGCGCCAGCGGCCTATTTGCGCCAGCTTCCAGCGCCGCTCGCCGGCATCAATCTACAATATGGTCTGACGTCTCACCGCGCCGAACAGGTGAAGACGCTTGAAATCGAGGACGGTCGCGTTGAGTTGCGTGCAGCCACTGGCCCGGACTACGGCCGCATCTTCGATCGCGAGCTCGTCGCCGCCGTGCAGCGCATCGCCGGCAACGGCACTGGTGACACCCGGTGGAAGGTGCCGGGCGTCCTTGACTGGTCGACCAGCTTTTATAATCCGCGAGCCGACATCACGAAGGACACCACGACGCTCTATGCCTCCGACCGCGATGTCTTCCTTTTCCTGGTCGACGACCTCAACCCGATCGAGGCTGGCCGGCTACGGGACGGTTCGCCCGACCTCTATTTCCGCGGCTTCTACTGTTGGAATTCGGAGGTCGGCGCCAAGACGCTCGGCATCGCAAGCTTCTATCTCCGGGCCGTTTGCCAGAATCGCAATCTCTGGGGTGTTGAGGATTTCGAGGAGATCACCATTCGTCATTCGAAATACGCAGCCTCACGTTTCGCGCATGAGGCTGCGCCGGCGCTCGCACGCTTTGCCAATTCGTCGCCCATGCCCTTCGTCAACGGCATCAAGGCGGCGCGCGAGCGGATCGTTGCCCGTACAGACGACGACCGCGGCGACTTTCTGCGCAAGCGTGGCTTCTCGAAGGCGGAGACGACGAGGATCATTGAGACAGTGCTGACCGAGGAAGGCCGCAAGCCTGAAAGTGTTTTTGATTTCGTGCAGGGCATCACAGCGGTAGCCCGCGACAAGGTCCATCAGGATGCTCGGCTTGATTTGGAAGCGCGGGCGAAAAAGCTGTTCGACAACGCGGTCTGACATCCTCGATGTCAGGAGATGCGCCGGCCTCCAGTTCTGTCCGCCTCGCATTGTTCTTCCTTCGCGTCCTGCGGCGCCGTCCTCAAGAGTAAGAGGGCGGCGCTGCGGTTCGTGACGGGTTGGAGGTCGAGAGAGTGGCTTTCGGCCGCCCGTCGCGGAGTAACATCGATGGCTGCTGTTGCCAAAAAGATCACCCTGTCGTCCTCGCGCGACATCCCTTTCAACAAGCTTGTGCTCAGTCAGGCCAATGTCAGGCGCGTCAAAGCCGGTGTCTCGGTCGAGGAACTGGCCGAGGACGTCGCCCGCCGCGGCCTGCTGCAGGGTCTCAGCGTCCGGCCGGTCAAGGATGAAGCCGGTGTGGCAACCGGCATGTTCGAGATTCCGGCTGGTGGCCGGCGCTATCGGGCGCTGGACCTTCTGGTGAAGCAGAAGCGCCTCAGCAAAACCGCGCCGGTTCCCTGCATCGTGCGAGAGGAAGGCATAGCCGAGGAGGACTCGCTAGCCGAAAACGTCCAGCGCGCGCCGCTTCATCCTCTCGATCAATTCCGTGCCTTCCTCGCCCTGCGGGAGAAGGGCCAGCCGGAGGAGGAGATCGCTGCCGCGTTCTTCGTCTCGGTCGGCGTGGTCAAGCAGCGCTTGAAGCTGGCCTCGGTGTCGCCGGCACTGCTCGAGATTTACGCCGAAGATGGTCTGACGCTCGATCAACTCATGGCGTTCACCGTGTCCGGCGATCATGAACGCCAGCGGCAGGTGTTCGAACGCCTGAAGGCCTCCTATGACAAGCAGCCCTATGCCATTCGGCGCATGCTGACGGAGGGCGCGGTGCGTGCGTCAGACAAGCGGGTGCAGTTCATCGGCATCGACGCCTACGTCGATGGCGGTGGCACAGTCATGCGCGACCTGTTCCAGGGCGACGACGGCGGCTGGCTGCAGGACGTCGTCCTGATAGATCGGCTGGTCGCGGACGAGTTGGAACGCCAGGCGGAGGCGGTTCGGGCAGAAGGCTGGAAGTGGATCGAAATCGCGGCCGACTTTGCCTACGGCCACGCCTTCGGTCTCCGCCAGCTGCGCGGAGAACCGTCGCCCCTTAGTGCCGATGAGGAGTCGACGCGCAAGGCCTTGCAGCTCGAGTTCGATCGTCTGTCGGAGGAATATGACAGCGTCGAGGACCTTCCGGACGAAATCGATCAGCGTCTGGCTGAGTTGGAGACTGGGCTTCAGTCCTTCGAAACCCGGCCACTCACTTTCGACCTATTCGAGGTTGCCCGCGCCGGTGCCTTCATCAGCATCGCGCCAGACGGTTGTCTCCGCGTCGAGCGCGGCTACGTCCGCCCCGAGGACGAGTTGCCCATCGAGACACAGCCAGGCGAAGAGGGGGAGGAAGCCCTGGCTGCTTCCGCCGTCCGAGATGGGGCCGGCGTCGCGGCCGACAGTGAGCCGCTGGCCGAGCCCGAGGAGGACGATGGCATCTCGCCGATCTCTGACCGGCTCATGACGGAACTGACAGCACATCGCACGCTCGGCTTGCGCCAGGCGCTCGGCGAAAATCCAGACGTCGCCTTCCTCGCCGCCTTGCACGCCCTAACGCTGAAGATCTTTTACCAATATGGATTGGATAGCTGCCTGGAGTTGGACTTGAAGAGCGTCGGTTTCGGCGCTCAAGCGCCGGGATTGAACGACAGCACCTGCGCACAGGCGATCCGTGCGCGACTCGACCTGTGGGCCAACACGCTGCCGAAGGAAGCTGCCGACCTTTGGGATGCCCTTCGCGACTGGGATCGCGATCGCCAGGCGGCGCTTTTCGCATATGTCGTCAGCTTGTCGGTCAACGCTGTGCATGAAGCATGGAATAGGCGCCCGCGTGCTCTCGCCCATGCCGACCGGCTGGCACAGGCCCTCGACCTCGAGATGACCGCGGCCGGCTGGCGGCCGTCTGTCGACAACTTCCTCGGACGTGTCACAAAGGCGCGCATTCTCCAAGCAGTCACCGAAGCGAAGGGGCAGGAGGCGGCTGACCGAATAGCGCACCTCAAGAAGGGCGATATGGCAAGTGAAGCGGAGAAGCTGATCGGGGGCAGCGGCTGGTTGCCTGAGCCCCTGCGCACCCCGGGAAACGGAAACACAGAAACGGACGAGACAGGAGCTTCGGAAGCCTCGGTCGAAGCGACGGCGAAGAACGACGGCGAATTGTCCATGGCCGAGGCAGCGAGCTTCGCTGAAAATGACGAAGCCGCGAAAGAGCCTCACACGATCGCTGCTGAATGATCAGCGGCAGGTCTTCATCTTGCCCGCCGGAAACGGCGGGCCTTCTTCTGGAGGCGATCGTGTCTAGGAGCCCACACGACCTCGCGCTCCGCCTCAGCCGGGAGGCGGAGGCGGTATGTCGCAACTACCTTTCAAACGGCCGGCGCAAGGGAAACTATTGGCTGGTAGGCGACGCCCGAAACACGCCAGGGCGATCGATGTATGTTAGGCTGCACGACACTCCCAAGGGTGCCGCCGGCAAATGGACTGATGCTGCCACCGGCGAGCACGGTGACCTGCTGGACGTGATTCGCGAGAGCTGCGGCCTTGTTGACTTTATCGATATCAGCGCAGAAGCCTGCAACTTTCTGAGCTTGCCGCGTTCCGAACGGCAGCCGCCGGCATCAAATCCGACCAGGGTGCTAACACCTTCCGGTTCTGCGGAGGCAGCGCGTCGACTGGTCTCCATGTCGCGGCCGATTTTACGGACGCTCGTGGAGACCTACTTGCGTGCACGAGGCATTGCGGCTTTGCCCGAAACGGAATGTCTGCGCTTCCACCCGCATTGCTACCACCGTCCCGAAGATAATGGCCCGACTGAGATTTGGCCCGCGATGATCGCAGCGGTCACCGATCTCAACGGGAACGTGACTGGCGCCCATCGCACCTGGCTCGATCCGAGCGGATTCACCGAGGCCTATCTCGGCCGCGCTCCGATCGAGACACCGAGACGAGCCATGGGCGACTTGCTTGGTCACGCTGTCCGCTTCGGCTGTTGCAGCGATGTCATGGCCGCCGGCGAAGGCATCGAGACCATGCTGTCGCAACGCTCGATCCTTCCGACCATGCCCGCACTTGCGGCCCTGTCGGCGGCGCATCTGTCCGCAATCTTGTTCCCCGGCACATTGCGGCGGCTCTACATCACCCGCGACAATGATCCGGCAGGCGACGCAGCAGCGGCAACCCTCCTTGAACGCACCAAAGCAGCCGGTATCGAGGCGATCGTACTGACGCCGCAACTGGGCGACTTCAACGAGGATCTCCGCCTGCTTGGTGCCGATGCCCTGAGGGCGATGCTGCGGGTACAGCTCGCGCCGCAGGATGTCGAACGCTTCATGACGCCGGCGGCCTGACCGGAACGGGAAGAGCGGGCGGCGTGACGGCGATGCGTGGCTTGGGTGCGCAGGAGACTTCGTTGTGGCGAAGGCCGGCCCAGGGCCTTCAAGAGGGCGATCGGGCGCCGGCAGATCCGGACAGGCAATGGCTGCGCCCGGCTATTTTCCGGCGGCCCTTGCCACCCCTCGCGGCGCAGCCGCGTGGGGCCTCGTCTTCGGGCCTTTCCATCGCGAGGCAAAATAGCCGGGCTTCTCCATCCTCCACTTGCGTTCCGGCCCTGCGCTGGCGCTTCGGGTGCAAGTCCGGTTCGGCCGTCGCCTTCGTCGCCGTGAAGGCCGCGATGGGCGCGGCGGATACGACGAAGGCAAGCCGCCATGAGCACCGAGCACGACACCGACTTCGAACGGTACCCCTCATCATCTCCGACCGATCATGTCCTTCAGGAACTTCAGCTCTACGGCTACCGTCCCTTCGACGACGAACCCGATCCGCGCCCGCTTCCGGAAGGCCGGGTCGTAGCGGCCAGCATTGCCGACATCTTCGACGCTCTCCTGGTAGCGATGGCCGATACGCGCCTTGAACCCGACCTCGAGGAACTGCTGTGGGGTACAGTCAATCTGTTCCATCGCGCCACCATGCGGATCGAACGCGAGCTCGATGAAAATGAGCTCGCCCAGCTCCGGCTGCAACGCGAACAGGACGGATCCGAGGTCAAGTCGGTCGAGCTCGAGCGCCTCATCGCCCTAGGTCAGACGCTGCTCGAACGCCGCAGCGCCTTCGAACTGATGCGCGACCAGGCCGCCGAGCATTACGAGCGTCACACCCGCTCGATCTGGCGCCCACGCTCGGGCTCCGTCGTCAACCATCGCCACCTCACCGCGGCAATGATCGACAGCCGGGACTTCGTTGCCGCGAGGAAGCATGCAGACAGCCAGGTGCTGTTGCCACCCGGACCGAAAGTCGCCTTCACCGGCGGGCTCGATTTCAACGATCATCGGCTGATCTGGGCCAAGCTCGACCAGGTCCATGGCAAGCATCCTGACATGGTCCTGCTGCACGGCGGGTCGCCAAAAGGAGCCGAGTTGATCGCCGCCAAATGGGCTCACAGCCGCAAGGTGCCACAGATCGCCTTCAAGCCGGACTGGGCCAAGCACGCCAAGGCAGCGCCCTTCAAGCGCAACGACGCCATGCTCGACAGCTTGCCGATCGGCGTCATTCATTTCCCCGGTTCTGGCATTCAGGACAACCTCGCCGACAAGGCGCGGAGGCTCGGCATTCCGGTGATGAGGTTCGGCGCCGCCTGAAAGCGCCAGGTCCCGCCTAAAGTCATTCGCTCTGATTACCGCCGCTCCCGGCGTGTCGATGGGACTGCTCCTGGCAATGTGGTGTCGATGAATGCAAGGCGGCGATCCGAGCTTCACATCTCGCCTGGTCCTGGGATGGAGAACAGCGAACCGATCGCCGCGTTTATCGGCGCAATTCCTTGATCCGGTCCGAGGGCCTGACGCCATCAACCCATAAAGGGTCGTACTACGCAAAGCGTGCCGCCGTTCGGCCTTGCCTGCACGGTGATCGCGGCCCTCGGTCGGACACTTCGGGCGCCTGTCACGCGGGGATCGATTCCCCCGCTTCCAGAACAGGAGCAGGAAAGATGTCCCTCGTAGAAGCCAACGCCTTTGCCTTCAGCCTCGCAACCAGCCTGATGGTCAGCATCGTCATCTTCCGCGCCGGCGACGGGACGCTCACGGTCGTGCGGGCCGACGAATATGAAGGAGAGGTCTCCCAGATCGTCCGCGAAATCGATCCACACGAGCAATGAACCGGAAAGCCTGCAGCTGGCTGCTTTACGCCCATGTCAGCCGTACAGACCAGCGCTACCATCGCCGGGCTGACGGGACACTTGGGACGTAGAGCCGGTTCGAACATCGATTTTCCGGCGAATATCTCCTGTCGGATCGTCAGCACGAAGCGCGCGATTGTCCTAGAGGCTGAACGGCGGCTATGCCGCTATTGAGAGCTTGATAAGGATCGGCCCCTTTTCCTTCGCTCCAACCATCTCTCGCCGCTTTCGAAAGGCGGCCGCGCCGCCTCGAACGCGTGAAAGAACAGTCGGAACGAAACGGCCCCTGCTGCCGCTGCATCGCCCCGAGTCATAGCGACCTATGGAATGGGACAACCTGCAGGACGGCCGGCTACCGCAAATCTCGCCGAACCCGCCAGAAGAGAAGTGAGCCGGACCGGGCCGGCCGATATAGCGCGAGTGACCGCATCAAATTTCAGCCGATAGGCCATCGCGGGTTGACATTCTGGGCTCGCTATTCATGCTGCATTGCAGCATGAATAGCAGCCCTACCGAGTCATTGCGCATCGAATGCCTGGATGGCCTCCGTGCCGCCGCGGCATTGTGGGTGCTGGTCGGCCACTGCCTGCTTCTGACCGGCTGGCATCTTCCGGTGCTTGGCGACCCGGCGCTCGGCGTCGACCTCTTCATCATGCTTTCCGGCTTCCTGATGGTGTTCCACTATCAGTTGCGCCAGGACAAGGAGCCCTGGCAAAGGCCCAAAACCTGGCTGAAATTCTGGACGCGGCGCTATTTCCGGATCGCGCCGCTGTTCTACGTCATGCTGTTCTTCGCACTGGCCCTCGGCCCGTATGTTTATGAGTCGCGGACAGTCATCGACGCGTTCGTGGGCCGCGCGCCGCAGGCGCCCGAGCGCTACCTCGACAGCAGCCTGAAGAACATTGGCGCCCACCTGACATTCCTGTTCGGCTTTTCGCCGAACCTCGCCTACCGTACGCCTTTGCCCGACTGGAGCCTCGGGCTGGAAATGCAGTTCTACGCGGTCTTCCCGGCGCTGATGCTTCTGGTGCGCCGTTTCGGCTGGCTCTGGAGCGCGATCGTCATAGCGGCGCTCGGCGCCTTGGCGGTGGCGGTCCTGAAGTTAATGTCGGTCCATTTCCCTATGCCGTCCTTCCTGCCGCTGAAGATCCAGGTTTTCCTGTGCGGCATGCTTCTGGCGGGCGTTCTGGGGCAAAGCCAACCGCGACCGCTGCTGCATCTGGCCTTGGCTATGGCGCTCGCGGCGATCCCCTTCGGCGATGGCCATGGCCTTTCGAAGTTCCTAATACGCGAAGCGCTGGTGCTCGGGTTCTTCGCCCTCGTCCTCTACCGGATGCTGCCCGGCGCGGCGGGCGCCATGGCGCGAAAAGTCGCCGTCGCCTTGGGCGGAGGCATCTTTCATGTGCTGGGCGAGCTGTCCTACAGCATCTATCTGATCCACCTTCTGGTTCTGCAGCCCGTGGCGGCCTTCGTCATCACGCATTACGGCGACGGGCTCGGCGCGCCGCTGCGCTTCGCCATCGTGCTGGCGATCGTGCTGCCCGTGGTTTGTCTTCTGTCCTTCGTGACCTACAGGCTCATCGAGATGCCGGGGCAGCAGCTCGGACGCGTGGTGTTGCGCCGGTTTGCATGGAGGAAGCCGGCGCTTCAGCCAAGTCCCGCCGAGTAGCAGCAGCAACGTCCAATCACCGGCCAGGCCGGCATGACCTCCGCTAGAACTGCGTCAACTCCTCGCGTGCGCGCCGCAGCGAAAGCAGATATCGCAGCAGGGTCCGCACATTCTTGTCGTAGACATAATGCGCGAAAGTCGCGACAGCGATGACGAGAATGGATGTTCCCACGATGAACGGCAGGCCGTGCTGATTCCACGGGGTTCCGGTGATGGACTCGTCCAAGACGTTCACCATCCAGGTCAGCGGCGTGTGGAGTGCATAGATGGCGTAGGAGATGTTGCCGGAGAACAGGGCGATAGCGCGCCAGAGTCCCGAGAGCCGCAAGCGGGAAGCCGTGAGAACAAGCCAGGGCCAGACCAGCACGATCATCGCCAGATCGTACAATTGCGCATTTTGGTCGGGACGAAAGATCATCAGCCCCGCGCAAAGCGCCAGGAGAAGCGGCATGTAGAGATTGCCGTCCCGGCTTTTCCCGGTCGCGTATCGCCGCAAATAAACGCCAAGGAAGAAGGAAAAGGCGATCCGGGCGGGACCAGCCATTGTGCTGTGCCAATGGGCGCCCCCTCCGATATTCATGCCGTCCCAGGCCATCAGCGCCAGCACCAGAAAAGCAAGGCTGAAAATAGCGATGAGCGAGCGGCCGGTAAGCCTCAAGGCCAGCGCCGCAAAGAAAGCGTTGGCGACGAGTTCGTAGAAAAGCGACCAAGCCGGACCGTTCAGCGGAAAAAGCACGCTTGGAACGATCGAAAGCGTTGGCGGCGTCGGCAGGAAAAGCAGGGAAAAAGCAAGACTCGCAAGCAAATCCAGCCGCGAGTAGGAGCCTAGTCCGTGCATCGCGATGGCCGCGCCCACGCCGGCCATGGCGATACCGGTGCCGGCGAAATATAAGGGGTAGAGCCTGACGATGCGCGCTTCCGCGAACTCCCGGAAAGACATCCCTTTTCGGAACTTCTCGTCATAGGCGTGGGCAATCACGAAGCCGGACAGCAGAAAGAACAAGTCGACTGCGAGGAAACCTGACGGGGCCAGATCAAGATGCTGCGCCGTCAGCTCGCGGAAATGACCAAGCATCACGAGAACGGCAGCGATGCCTCTTAAGCCGTGCAAGGCGTCGAAGTGGGTTGTTTCAGGTCTCAAACCGCTCTCCGGTTATTCCGAACCCGTCAACGTCGCCCAATTCATCTACGCATTGATTGCTGCGTCGCACAAGAAACTTTTGCGGCGCACGCTAGTGGAATGTGTCCACCACGGTTCGCTGGCCTGCAGGAACGAGAGGGCACCTTCTCCCCGTAACGGGGTCCGCTAACGGGGAGAAGGAAGAACCGGCACGATCAATAATCGCCGTTGTAATACCGGTCGTCGCACGGCGCAGTGTAGATGCGGCCGTAGCGATCCTGGTAGCGGCAGAGTTGGTCGCCGCGTCGCTGCGGGGTGGTGGCGCTGCCGACGACGGCGCCGAGCAGGGCGCCGCTCGCAGCACCAATCACCGTCGACTTGGTGTTGCCGCCGATTGCCTGGCCGACAAGCGCGCCGCCTGCGCCGCCAACCAATGCGCCGGTGGTAGCGCGCTGCTGGCCTTCGGTCTGCGTCTCGCAGCCGGCAAGTGCCGCCGTCATCAGCACCGCCAGAATGGCCTTCTTGATAAACATCACTCGAACTCCTCTGAAGCCCCGGGGACTGCTGGGGCGAACAGAGTCCGAGTGCGGTCGCATTGCGGCGGAACGGCGGCGGAGCCCGCTCACGAAGTGAATCACGGTTTCCGGGCAGTTGAACAGGATGATTGCCAAACGGGTAAGTTGGCGCGGCGAGAGTAAACGGCGGCGCGGTCAATCGATCTTCACGCGAACAAAGATGGCAGTCTGGTGGCCATGGTTGGGATCCGCCTCAATGCCCTCGATCGACGTCGGGTAGGGGATCGCTTGGCCGTCTTCGATCATGCCCTCGACATGGAAGGTCAAAGCGTCCTCAGCGAGTTCAAGCGACTCGCCCAGACTTTTCCCGGCCGTAACGACGCCGGGGAAGTCGGGAAAGGAAACACCAAAATCGCTGCCCTCATCTTTCTGGATCAGCCCTACATACTGGCGCATTTCCGTCCCTTGCCGCATGGTCGTCGACCGCTAGTTTAGAGCGTCGGCACGACGGTGCAAGACGATGGACAAGGTTGCAACGGCTCGCAACAGCCCCACGGGGAGGCGAAGGGTTCGCGCGGCCCAATATCTGCGCATGTCGACTGATCGGCAAACCTACTCCATTGAAAATCAGCGGGACGCTATCGGGGATTACGCCGATCTCATGGGCTACGACATCGTCGCAACCTATGAGGACGCCGGCAGAAGCGGGCTGAACATCGAAAGGCGGCCGGCGCTACGTCGCCTATTGGCGGATATCGAAAGCGGACAAGCCGCTTTCGAAGCCGTCGTCGTTTACGACGTCAGCCGTTGGGGGCGTTTCCAGAACATAGATGAAAGCGCCTCGTATGAATACCGATGTCAACGGGCCGGTGTCAGGATCGAGTACTGCGCCGAACAGTTCGCGAACGACGGCAGTGTCGGATCGGATGTCCTGAAAGCCATCAAACGCAGCATGGCTGCAGAGCAGAGCCGAGTGCTTTCGCAGAAAACCTTCATTGGTCAAACCCGAGTGGTCAAGATGGGTTTTCGCAGCGGCGGGCAGGCCGGCTATGGGTTGCGGCGTGTGCTCGTCGATGCGGCAGGGAAACCCAAAGCGGTCCTGAAACACCGTGAATGGAAGGCCTTGGCATCCGACCGTGTCATCCTCGTACCCGGACCCGAGGCCGAGGTCGCGACCGTCCGCTGGATCTTCAAGCAGTTTTTGAAAGGCAAGCTGGAAGTCCAGATCGCGCGAGAACTCAACGAGCAAGGCCTTGTGACCGACCTTGACCGGCCATGGACAACCGCTTCGGTGCGTTCGATTCTCAGGAACGAAAAGTACATTGGCAACAACGTCTGGAACCGAACATCAGAAAGGCTGCATACCGCTCGGGTCAGAAATCCGCCAAGCGCCTGGATTCGCGCCGAAAATGTGTCGGAGCCGCTGATCGACCGAAAGCTCTTCGAGCGCGCCCAGACGATAGTAAGGGCCCGTGCCACCCGGATCAGCAACAATCAGTTGCTGGCGGACCTCGCCAAACTCCTCGAAGAGCAAGGATCGCTCTCTGGCAAGATAATCAATGCGGCAGGGCCCCGCGGCCCGACGAAAAGCATGTATATCCATCGGTTCGGGACGCTCCAGGCTGCCTACAACCTGGTCGGGTATGAAGCCTCGGCGAACTACCACTACTTCAGGGTCATTACCCAGCTTCTTCGCCGGCGAATGGGCATCGTTGAAGGTCTTGCTGCTGCCGTTGGCCAGGCTGGCGGGCTTGCGATCTATGACGCCAAGACGCAGCTCTTGACGATCAATGAGTCATTCTCGGTCGCGGTTTGGATCGCCCGCGGCCGGTCCTCGCCCTATGGTTATTCCCACTGGCCATTCCTCAAGCGTCGGCTGTTGGGGGCCGACATTTCGGTGCTGATCCGGGTGCTGCCCGATAATGTCACTGTTCGTGACTATTTCATCGCTCCCGCGTGGATAGCGGAGCAGGCGCCACCCATGCTTTCCCCGAATAATGGCGTGCGCCTCGACGCCTTCCTGTTCCCCTCCCTAGAGCCGTTGGTCGCAATGGCAAGACGAGTATCGATTGAAGGAGCATGATGGAAACCGAAGCTCACACGCTCAAGAGCAGTCGACATGCGATTCATCTGACAGGCGGACTGTGTGAGCCGGCCGGACCGCTTCACAAATACGTCTTCCTAAGGAGTCTGAAAAAACAGAATGAAGAGATGCGAGCTTTCATTCTCGAGGCCGACGAAGCGAGGGAGCGGCTAGAGGTCGCTGAGGAAGCGTTCCGTGAGTTGCTCGCCGTGGATTTCTTTCGTGTCTTGCTGACGACTGAATCGCTCGGCGTTCTGCCACAAGCTCTTATGGATCGGATTGCGGGCAAGCATCCGCAAAACAGGATCGCGCCTGCAGGGCTCGACGATTTCGATAAGATGGACCGGCGGCTTGCGGGAGGAATCTGCCCGGAGGTCCTCGACCTGCTAAGCGACTGCGTCGTGCCGCTCAAAATGTTCGGTCTGCTTCGACAGGTTGTTCCTTATCGGCAAGTCGAAATCACGAAGCTGATGATTGCGCTGAGGAGGGTGAAGCTCAATACCGCACGGGTCTTCATAATCCTCACGCCGCAATCGCAGATCACCGATCGTTCAAGGCCGCGGCAGCAGTTCCCGGGGATCGAGGCCGCGCAATTGGCGGCCATGGAAAGCGAATTGGCCAATCTGAGCAGGAGGTTTCAGCGGGCGGCGGAATGGAGCGGCATCTGGAACCTCGAGCTTGTGGCAGCCAGGGGCTATATCCTTCGGCTCATGGAGAGCGCCAAAGTGGTGAGATATCTTGCCCAACACTTTCCCCAACGCTTAGCACAGTTTCAAACGATCCTGGATTTTTCAACGCACATCGATCCATCGATGCGTCGTCGAAGGCGCCCCACGCCGGCGCCAAACAATCGTGCCCAGGCGTCGCTCCCGCGGGGGAAAGGGAAGGCCCCGCCGAGAGTTCGACGGGGCCGCATTTCTTAGAGCGGTGTGGTTCGGCGAGCGCGGTCGCGTTCGTTCTCGATGTCATCATAGGGCTCTGCCGTGGCGTCGAACCCTGTCCATCCGCCGGACTCGTAGGCGCTACGCCGCTCGTCAAGATTGACGGAACGCTCTCCACGCAGAATGCGCTCAGCTTCGCCGGCGAGCCGATCATCCACCCTGGCAGTCACCAGGCTGCCGCCGCGGCGAACGCCCTCGGCATAGACATGAGCGTCGCGCTCTGGAACGCCGGACTCCGTCAGCGCTGCGACGATTCCGCCCGCGGCTCCGCCGACCACGGCGCCGCTCACCGCGCCGACGGCCGTAGCGGCCAGCCAGCCGGCCGCCACGACGGGCCCGACACCGGGGATCGCCATGATCCCGAGCCCCGTAAGCAGGCCGCCAGCGCCGCCGACGAGCGCCCCGAGGCCCGCCCCGGCGGCGGCATCTTCGCCGGCATCCGAGGCCTCATCCTCCCGATACCAATTGTCGGAATTGTTGGCCACGATGCTGATGTCGTCTCGCGGCACGCCGATCGCTTCGAGTTGACTTACGGCGTCGGAGGCGTCCTGATAATCATCGAAAAGTCCGGTGACGGTTGTCATGTTTCACTCCATCTCGTGAGTTCGGTTATTGAGCGTCGGCAACCACGTTGCCCTTGAAATCGAGGGCGACGGCCACCTGCTTTCCGTCCTTCTCGGCGGTGCCGCGCCAGATGCCCTGGTCGTCCTTCGTCAGCGCGCTGACATTGGCGAAGCCGGCATCCTGGATCCTCGATTTCGCCTGCGCTTCGGTAAAGCTGTTCGCACCAGGCACCGGAGCGGATGCATTCTGGTCTGTGTCTGTCGCCGCGGGTTTGGTGCTGGTCGTTGCGGTATTGTCGGTTCTGCCGGAGGCGATCTTTTCGATCATCTCCTGGTGCATCTTGAGCGTCGGCAACGTCTGCTGCGCGAATGACTTGAGATCCGCGTTGTCGCCGTCGGCCGCATAGTCCTGGAACAGCTTGACCGCATCGGCATGCGCATCTTGCTGCATTTTCACGTAGGACTGGTCGGCCGAACCATTCGACGATTTCAACGCCTCGAGATCGCTCTTGTGCTTGGCGTCCGTTTCGGCCGGAACCTGCAGTTTCTGCTCGCCGGCGACCGACTGCAGCTTGGCGTTGGCCGCGCCGTGATCGGTAATCATTTTCTGGGCAAAGTCGTTGACGGCCTGATCTTTCGCCTTGCCCTGGACGATCTTGCTGGACTCGACCTCGAAGATCCCGCCTGCGGCGGCCTTGTTGACGAAATCCTGCGCCTTTTCGGCACTGAGCGCCGGATGGGCAAAACTCAAGGCGACGGCCGTGCAGAGCGCGGCCGATACCAAATGAATCTTCATGGATGATGTCCTCTAACGCACTGAATTGTGCTCAGAGGCAAACAGAAGGCTGTCGCGTTTGTTCCAACGCCAACTCGATTTCGCTGAGCGCCCGCTGGAGCTGCTGCCCCGACAAGCGGCTAGGACATCAGGCGGGGAATCTTTCGAGATCGATCGTGATCTCAAGGACAAGTCCGGCGGCGTCCCAACCTCGCACCACTCCGCCAAGCTCACTCGCCGCGGCGCGGATCAAGCGGCTCCCGAAACCTTCGTCTTCGGTTGCGACTGGAGGTGGTCCTCCTACCTCACGCCAATTGACAGTCACCTTACCGTCCCTGCTGGAGCAGGCAATCTCTATCGAGCCGGCGGCCGACGAGAGGCTGCCGTGTTTGGCAGCGTTGGTGGCGAATTCGTGGAGCAGCAGAGAAAGCGGCGTGATCATCGCTGGAGGCACCGTCATATCGATGCCACTGATCGTGAAGCGGGGATGCTCGCCAGTTCCCTGCCGGTATGGCTCGAGGATTGCGGCGACCAGTGCATGCAGGCTGGTCGCGGCCTGAACTGAGTGGCCGGTCGCTGGGAGCATCGTCAGCGCATGCGCCCGCGCGAGCGCGCCGAGGCGGTCGGACACGGTGGAGGCGAGCGCGGCCGGCGTTTCAGCGGCTGGCGCGCTCAAACTGACGATGGTGCATGCGATGGCAAAGAGATTCTTCACGCGGTGGTCCATCTCGCGAAGCAGTAGTTCCCGCTGCTGTTGCGCGCGTAGCCGTTCGGAAATGTCACGGCCTATCTTGGAGACACCGACGATCGCGCCGGACGCGTCCGGGATCGGGGAAGCGGTCAACGAGATGGGAATGCTGCTGCCATCCTTGTGCATTCGAACGGTCTCGAAATGCCCGACATGCTCTCCATTGCGAATGCGCGCCAGAATCTCGCGCTCCTCATTCTGGCGATCGGGCGGTATCAGCGCCATGAGCGGACGTCCGACCATTTCCTCGCGGCCGTAGCCGTAGAGACGCTCGGCGCCGCTGTTCCAGTCGGTGACGATGCCATCCATATCCGTCGCGATGATGGCATCATCCGAGGATTCGACCAGTGCGCTCAGTCGCGCTGCTGTCGTTTCCGCCCGCTCCCGCTCGATCGCAAAGCCGAGCTGACGGGCGATGGTCAACGCCAATTCGCGTTCACGATCGCCGAAGCGGTGGGGTGCCGGGTAGTAGACCATGAACTTGCCGATGAGCTCGCGAGAGCTGGCAAGCGGGATAAAGGCCAGCGCCTGGATTCCCTCGCCGAGGACCGTGTCGATGAGCTGCCGGGATTCACCGCTGAGACGAATATCCTCGACAAAGATTGGCTCGGCGTCGTGCTCATTGCAGGTCCAAGGTGTGTGACCGTTGACGGCCCTGCGATAGTCTTCAGAGAGAGAGCGCCAGGCGACAAAGCTCATGACGCCGTGGCTGTCAAATCTCAGGATCGAGGCGCGCGACGAACCGAGGGCGTCGCATATGGCGTCCAGCGCCGCATCGTAGATCTCGTCAAGGCCATTGGCCCGGTAAAGTCGATCGGTGAGACGAAAGAGGGCGGCTTGCTCGCGGACAACATCGCCGTCGGCCGGCCCACGCTGGCCTCGCCCCATGCCCGCATTACTCACGGCCCCGTGCTGCATGGCTCTGTCCCACGGATGGCTCTATTGAAGTTCGGCCATCCTCGATCAAATAGCACCGCGTCCAGGGTCCAGGTTCTTGGACTGCAGACCCGACCAACAAACAATATGCGCCTTGCCCGGTTTCGCAAGGACTTGGCGCCGTGACGTTGATTAGGACCGTCAGTCGTCGCCGCTTGCCCATGCGACGAGACGCAGGACCTGAGGCAAACGGCTCGAGGCTGGCGGCATCACTCGATTCGACAAAACGTGCAAAAGTCGCATTATCCCCTCCGAGGGGACTGGGGAATGTGACCGGGATCGACAAATCGCGCTTCGACAACCGCTCTGACCAGTGGCGTCGGCGCACTGGCGCGCAACGCTCGCGTTCCAGGCGATGGGCCGGCGTGCCGCTTCGTCTCGTGCTCGTGACGGTAGCCGCGGTCTCCGCACTGGTCACGCAATTCGTTCTGCACAAAAGCGGGCCGTTGCCGGAGATCAACCTGCAGAACATCATCAAGCCGCGGCCGGTGTCGATCGCCGGCGTCGCCTCGGTGATCGACGGCGACACGATCGAGATCCACGGCCAGCGGGTGCGCTTCAACGGTGTTGACGCGCCCGAGAGCCGGCAATATTGCGACGACGCAAAAGGCTTCGAATATCCCTGCGGCCGCCGCTCGGCCGAAGCGCTGGACAAATTCCTGGCAGCCTCCAGGCCGGCGCAGTGTGCTTTCGTGACATGGGACCGCTACGGGCGCTTTGTCGGCAATTGCACCCGGGCTGACGGAGCCGATGTGGCCGCATGGATGGTCGAGCAGGGGCAGGCGCTGGATTGGCCGAAATACAGCAACGGCGCCTATGCAGCGCAACAGGCAAAGGCGCAGGCGGCAAAGCTCGGCCTATGGGTGGGCGACTTCCAGGCGCCTTGGAACTGGCGAGCGCAACACAGCGAAGATGTGCAAGCGCCATCGACACCGACCTTCGCGCTCGGCAGCGGCAACGCTGGCTGCAACATCAAGGGCAACATTTCGGCGGAAGGCGTGCGGATCTACCACGTGCCTGGGCAAAGATATTATAGCGTCACTATTATCAACGAGGCCAAAGGCGAGAGGTGGTTCTGCTCGGAAGCCGAAGCTGTTGCGGCGGGATGGCGAAGGTCCAAGCTCTAAGAAGGTCCCTCACGGCCGGGCCGGCAAGATCACCCTCTAGTGTCGACGTGCCCCACATCGAGGAAGTGCTCGACCGCAACTTGGCTGCGTCTGGCGAGGAAAGGACGCTACCCGGCAGCTCACGGATGCCTGATCCCGTTGAAGCTTGGAGGCCCGGGCAAGTTGAACGTCCCGCGCAAAGCACAAGCCCCGGCCCGCCGCAACTTGTGGTCCGTGGGTGGCGGCGTGGTCGGCTTCTACGTCACGCAAACAGGTTGCAACCTCCGGCATGTCGGTACGCTGGCTCCTTGAAACCCGGCCTTCCGGAACAGGCCAACTGCTGCCATGACAGCGATCACCCAGCGGCATAATGATAACCGTAAGCGCCCTGACTCCGGTACCCGAGCTGCCACGCTTTAGGAAGAAGAAGAGCCTTGGTACCACTCGCAAGGCTCCGCCGAGGTGGAGACCTGCGATTGCAGTTTCACGTCGGTGCGCTGGCAGGTATCTGAAAGTGCCTGACGATGAAGTCATCAATCGGGCCAGTCAGGGCGTCCGCCTCGGCCTTGACCTTCTCGAGGTCCCAGTCCCACCAGCGGATCGCCAACAACTTGGAAATGGTTTGGTCGTCAAAGCGATATCTGACGACCCGAGCTGGGTTGCCCACCGCAACGGCATAGGGCGGAATGTCCCTCGCAACGACCGCATGCGCGCCTATGACGGCGCCATCGCCGATCGTGACCCCAGGCATTATGGCAGCGTTGCGCCCGATCCAGACATCATTGCCAACACTGATACCCCTTCGGTGGCCGAGGCTGGCATTCGGCATCGGCTGGCCAAGGACGCTGAAGTGGATCGGAAAAGAAGTCGCGCAGTCGTGAACGTGGCCGCTTTTGCAATAGAACTGAACACCACTGGCGATGGAACAATAGGAACCGACCGAGAGCGGGGCATCTGCTGACGCCATCCACGCGCTTTCCGTAGTCACGCCGTACGTGTAGCGGCCGACAGTAGCGAAGTCCGGCAATTTCATTTGCAGGCCGAACCAGCCGTTCTTCCGGAGCCATGTAGATAATTTTGACATCTGTGCGCTGGTGCCCGCCTCGACAGCATCTGTCCATAACCGATGGGCGGACTTGTTTCCAGCCTTGAATTCCAACTTTGAAAATCTGCTCTGCGAAGGGAAAGGAACACCTATGACAGCTCCACTTGAACCGGCCTCGCTGGAGAAAGTCCTGGCGCGTGAGGGAGGCTACAGCAACAACGCGGCAGACCCGAGCGGCGTGACGATGAAGGGAGTGACGCAGCGCCAGAAAGAGCAGCGCTTGCCCTACTTTCGGTAAAGGACATCAGATCGCAGACAACCGATCATGAGGGGGGGCCCGAGACAGCCAGTACTTCAAGGCTTTCAATCTCTTGCATCACCTTCCCGGCAATGCCTTGCAAGTCGCCGTACATGCCCACCGTCGATTCAATTACTCCTTGGATTTGAGCTTCTCGCTTGGCCCACAGTCGGATGGTGGCTTTGCGCTCACGTGCAAGATCGTCCTGCATGTCAGAGAACTTTTCGACGATGGCCTCGATGCGCTGGCGAAAACGTGGCCCGGTCAGATAACCATAGACCAGCTCCATCTTTGAGGCTTGCCCGACTTGAACCAACATCGAGTTGGACAGTTCGATCAGCGACTGCCGGAGCAGGACTGCGATAGGAATGGCACATTTGGGATGGGCGACATAAACGCCGTCGACCAGGTCGAATGTCTCAATTCCCGGGGGAAGGGCTTCAGAAATCAGTAAGGCGATGTCAGCCTTCGCCGCTCGCTGATCGGTCCTCAGCTTGGCGAGCCAGCCCTGACTCCAATTTTTGGTGCGCTTTGACTCCCAAAGAATGGCCCCGCATGACTGCCCAGCCGGACCGATGACTCGCTGAAGGACGTCCCCACCGAACTCGCCTTTCGCCACCGGCTCGATCACGTCAACTGGGAAGCGCCTGCTGATCAGTCCTTCCAATTCCAACTCAAGAGCTTCACCTTGCAGCTGTTGGGAGCCCTGTTCAGCGCGGCGCTTCAGATCCTCGATCTGGCGCTGCATGCCGGCGATCTGTTCCTCTTTCTCGACGATTTTCGTTCTGAGGCCGTCCTCGGCATCGGACTTGGCCTTTGCACGAACGGCGTCCAGCCCTTCCTGAACCTTTCGCTCGATTGTGAGGGCTAGCTCTCTCCGCTCGTCCTCCAGAGCCCGTTGCTTCGCTAGAAATTCCGCCTGCTGCTTTTGCGCCTGTTCGAGCTTGTCATCGCGCGCCTTCAGCGTCTCCTGCAACTCTGCCACCTTGCGGTCGCGCTCGTCCAAATCGGCTGATAGCAAAAGTTTGGCCTTGCGAGCCTCGTCGGCCGCAATGTGAGCGCGCTCGATTCTGAGCTTCTCGGCAACGAGGCTCTCGACGCCTTCTTTCGCCGCCGCGACCTCGTGGCGCTGACGCTCGAGTTCTTCTTCCTTGAGGGTAATCGCTGCATTCGTTTGGGCGATACGCTGCTCGTACTCCTCGCGTGTTGCAGCGATCAGCGGCCCGGCGAGCGACTCGTTGAGCTTGATATCAGTTTTGCAACTAGGGCAGGTGATTGTCGGCTCGCTGAAGATCTTGTCGCCGTGGAGAGTCTTGCTGACAGGTTGAACGGTCATCGAAATCGCCTCGGAAGAATCGGTTTCTTGAGGCGTCAGTTTAGCCGATACCCGCAGCAGTGAATAGAACAAAAAGGGAACGAATTGGGCGCTCCACCAATTTGAGGCGATCGAACGGAGACGAGGGCCACATCCTCATCTGGTCCCGCCCCGCCGCCCGCAACATTGAGTGGGGGTCAAGCGAGCCTACCCGACTCAGTGGGGCGAGCTCGATACGAAGCCAGCTTTTGTGCGATGATGCCCGCGATCAACTGCTCTTTCGCAACTGAATCCCGTTGCTGGGAAGTACTTCGATGCCAGCCTTCGGGCGCGGGGAAGCGACTGGCACCGGCAGCAGCCATCCCGACGCCCCTGACGGCGGAGGAGGAGTGTGACCGGGAAGGCCGGTGCCTTGTTGACCGAGCTTGCGGCGACACCTGCCCAATCGTTGGCGAGCGTGATCGCCAAGCTTGCGGTCGTGGTTCGGGAAGCGAACGACAACACCGACATCTTCGAATTCCCTCTGCTGCAAAGCCGCTCGGCATTGGACGACCTGCAGCGCCTCATCCAGGCCGCGATAACCTACTACTCGGCGCGGTTGGAGTCTCTCCTCTTCCACTCGTCAATGCCGGAATCTAAGGATTTCGCTCCGCGTCGCGTCCTCCTATCAAATCCTTGAGAAGGGAAGGACGCGGATGAAGCCGGATACATCGCAGTGGCGTGACCCACAAGCATATGCCTTCGTCAAAGGCGCGGCTGCCGATGCGATCGCCTGGGAGTTTCTGCGACGCAATCCGCAGTATCAGCAGGACTATGCCGCCTCCCGCTCAACCAAGGCAATCCGCGCGCTGCGCAAACGTTGGGGGTTACAGTTTCGCTGCCAGGCCTGACAAGTCCGCGGTCGAACAGCCCGTCTATTGGGCACCTCAGGTCGACCCTGGCATCGTCAATCTTGTCGAGGTTCCGCCGGATCTGCGCGCAGGGGAGGGCAGCCCCTTCGACGTCCCACTTGCCGGCGGCCGGCATGACGAGATGGGCCGTCATATGCGATCTCCGCCAGGCGGACAGCTGGCACTTCTCGGCGAGACACAGCCGGGCAAGCCGCTTGCAGCTATCATTCCCCTCGATGAAATGGCACATGACAGGCTTCACGCGATCGAGCGGTTCATCCGCGCGATACACAGGCAATACCTTCCCGACGCCCGCTTGACCGCAGCCCAGCGCCGCCGTCTGGGCAACATGCTGCGATGCTTGGATGGCCGGGACCAACAGGCATCCCACTTTGAAGTCGCGACCGCCCTGTTCGGCCGGCGGCTGGTCAGCGTCGCCGATTGGCACGACTCGGCTTTCCGCTACCAAACGCATCGCCTCTTGCGCGACGGCCTGAAAATGGTCGAGCGCGGCTATCGCCAATTGCTGCGCGCGCGACGGCGCCATTTTTGAGGGGCTTTTGTGCAATGAAACGCTGTCGTGCGCTTTGGAAGAAGTGCGAATTGATCGCCTGATCGAGTCGAGGACCGGTCGCTTCACTATAATGTGCTCGGAGGCGGTCTGGTGGCGATCTCACCGTCGCATCCCCCGACGACCCCACGGATTGCGTCTTCACGTCGCCGGTATTTGCGTACACTGAAATTGTAAATCCTATTCTTGAGCCATCATGCCAACCGAGGGCCGGTCGCGCAAGTTCGCGCCGCCACCGTCGTGGGGTCGCCACCGACGACTTTCCAACAAGTCGTCTCCTTCTCGCGCCAGAACTGGATGTCCAGCCGCTCCCTGCCGACACGCATGTCCCTCAACGCCAGTTCCGGCATCCAATCCGGGAGTTTGGGATCGAGGTAGAGTTTTCCATTGGGACCGTCGGGCTGGAAGCCGATGATGGCTTGCAGCAAAGCAAAGCAGGACCCGGCTGCCCAAGCTTGAGGCACATTGGCCCTCTTGTATTGCACTGGAAAGGTGGTGGGCGTCCGAGGCGACCCGGCATAGAGTTCGGGCATTCTATGCTGCATGAAATAGCTTGCCGCGCCGCTGACGTCGCCGGCCAGGCGAGCAGCCTCCTCAAAGAAGCCGTAGCGTCTGAACCCCAACGCAATCAGGCCGTTGTCGTGTGGCCAGACAGAGCCGGTCTGATAGGAGTTGGGATTGTAGGCGGGGTGATCGGCCGATAGGGTCCGGATGCCCCAGCCGCTCCACATATCCGGCCTCATCATCCGTTGGACCACCTTTGCCGCGCGTTCCTGCGGAACAATGCCCGACCAGAGACAATGACCGGGATTGGAGGTTATGCTCAGAACAGGACTCTTGTTACTGTCCAGGGCGAAAGCATAGAACCCGGAAGCCTCATCCCAAAACACATCGTTGAATCGTTCGAACAGCGTCCTGGCCTTGCCCCTAAGCTGCTCGGCGCGAGGTTTGTTGCCTCTGGCGTCATAGATCTCTGCCATGCGCTGCCACGCGTCATAGACATAGCCTTGCAACTCGCAAAGCGCCTTCGGTCCCCTTACCGCTGAGCCGTCAGGGTACACGACTGCGTCAGACGCATCTTTCCAACTCTGGTTCTCGTAACCGAGCCTCGAACGGGTTTCATATTCCTGAAAACCATCGCCGTCGCGATCGCCATAGCGGTCGATCCAGTCCAGGCATTTCTCGGCGGTTTCGATGTGCCGATCGAGTAGCCGGTCGTCGCCTGTGCACCGCCAGGCGTTGTGGAGAACGATCAGATAAAGGGGCGTTGCGTCGGCAGTGCCGTAATAAGGCGTATGGGGAACGAGATGAAAATGAGCGAGTTCGCCGGTGCGGAGCTCGTGCATAATCTTTCCTGGCTCGGCATCCCGAAAGTCGTCCCGCGATGTAGCCTGAAACCGACCCAGGACATCTAGGGCACCGCGGGCGAAGTCGGGATAGACCAAGGCGTTCTGAAGGGAGACGATCAAGCTGTCACGGCCAAACAGCCCTATGAACCACGGCAATCCCGCAGCTGGAACATACTCCATTTCGTCCGTGCCTTCGATAGGAAGACGAAGCGCTGCCATGTCTTCGATCGCCTGATTGTAGAGCTGGCGGAATTGGTCGTTCGAGGTGCTCAATTTGCACCCGGCGCGGCGCCAGGCCGCTACTCGTTTGGCCGCTTTCGAGTTGAGGCATTTGTCGACACAGGCGCGTTGTGCCCGCCGGATCGTATGATCCTGGCTAAAGTCATAAAGGAGGCACGTGTGCCAGGTGGCGCCAGGCTCAAGCTTGACATCGAAGCTGATCCGCCCATTGGCGTAAACAGGCCGGGTCAGCGTCCGACGGACCGTGACTGTGATAGCCCGGCGAAAATCCTGGTTAGCGTAGGTCGTTCTGAGGCGTGAATTTCTTTGGTCCCAATCGGTGACGATGCGACCCCGGCGGACGATGTCGTCGGCTTTTACCTCAAACAGATCGGCAAAATCGCTGCGAATTCCGACTTCCAGATTGAATTGGATGATGTCGCGACCGTGGTTGACCAGGTCCAGGTCCTCATGAAGCCCTCCCTGATCCAACGCGCGTCCGATGAGCAGCCCTAAATCGCCAGACCTCACCGGACCCGCCTCGGTGGCGAAAGCGCGGTTTACGAGGTAGATCTTGGCCGCGAAGTGCGCAATGTTGCCCGAGTTGAGAAGATCCCAGGGTTCTCCGTTGGCGTATATTTGCCAAGTGGAGACGAGACGGGTGTCCGAAGCGTAGAGACCTTGATGTGTGGGCCAAGCGATTTGGCCATCTTGCTGCGTCACCAAAAAGTTGAGGCCCTGATTGATCGCCAAGCGCGGCGGGCCGATCGCAATTTCCAGGGCCATGGGGTATGTGGCTCAGATGTCCAACGAGATACTTACCTATCTGGCGCTGGAGCGACGAATGGGCAAGTGGCGTCCCTGGCACACTCAATGAAGGGCCAGTCGCCCGGGAGCGCGCTGTTGATCGAAACGATTAAGCCGATGCAGCGAAGGTAGCCGAATCCAACCTTTGCCAGGAGTCTAAGATCTCCCAGGGGAGAGCGCTTTGGCTCTCCCACTGGAAAGTGCCGTCAGTCGAGCACCTTGACGACCGTATGCGTTTCTGGATCGACGACCACGGTACGGTTGTCGATCACCGTGTATTCGTATTTAACGTTCGGGACTTTGTGCAGTTCGACCTTCTCGGGCACGGTCGAACCCACCTTCAGCTCGATGCCCGGCAGCTTGATCGAAGCGAGAGGCTCCTTCTTCACATACTCACGGATGGTGGTTTCCTGATCGGGTGCCAGGACCACGGTATCCGCGATTGCAACGCTTGCGCCTGAGAGGAGCAGCAGGCCAGCGACGGAATTGGCGATCAGCGATTTCATGTCTTTACTCCTTGGTATGCGTCCCGCCCAAATGCGGGCTCTTGGCCAGCAGAACGCAGAAGACTCGTTTTCAGCGCTCCATGTAGCCAATGGCCACACGGGATCGATGTTTCGCTGAAACTTCGGCGTGCGACCAATTCGTTGTCGCAGTGGGACCTAAGGCCTAGTCCGCTCGCCGCTCAATCGCTATCAGGGCATCTCGTCGGTGGTCGAGCCATGCAAGAACGCCTGGATTTCGTCCAGGTCTATCTTTCCATCGCCGTTCTGGTCGATGGCATTGAAAATCCTGCCGACCGTGTCTTGCACCTCGTTTTCGGACAGGGCTCCGTCTCCATCGGTATCCAGAAGAGCGAACATCAATCGCATCCCGGCGCCACGCATCATCCGAGCGCCTGGATGCTCCGCCATTCGTCGCCCCTGATCAGGGCCGCGGTCACGATGCTTTTGCCAGCGATCTCCCTGAGCGTCCTGGCGGCCGACTACGGCGGAATCGCGCTCCTGTTGCATCCTCTCTTGCACGGCTTGCTCTATCATCTGGCGGATCATTTCACGCGTTGGACCGCTCGCTTGTCCGTTGGCGTCCGGCAACGGCCCCGCCGGGGAGGGCTCCGTCGTCGGGGTGGGCGCCGGCGTTCCGGTTGTCTGCGCGAGCGCAGGAAAGGTGACGATCATCAAGGCGGCGGCAACCGCCGCCGTTCTTCGTATGTATCGCATCGCATACTCCCTTGGTCAGTGTGTTTGCCTTGGGCCTTGAGCCGAACCCGAACCGGTGCTCGATCCGGTTGTTCCCTCAGCCAGACCCAGGTCGCGATAACGTTACTCAAGCCGAAGACCGAGGGTGGCCCATCCAGTCCCTCGGGTGACCGCGTGGACTGCCACGACGCTCTTTCAGGCTGCTTCATTGGGCCTGTCGATGGTGGGAGGATAAGAGCTTTTCTTCCGCAGCTCTTTGAACAGTTCCTTAAGCTCGCGGGTTGATGGCGACAGCTGACGTCCGGGGGCGCCATGCGGGCCGCAATGATGGCCGGCATTGGTGATTATTTGGGCGCCAAGTCCGCCCCAGCAGAGCCCCTTTGCCAGATGGGATTTAGCCGTGATCCCGGAAACTTAGAGGTTGTCGGCACCCTACCTGCGAATAGTTCGCTTCAGGCCCTCGTCGGCCCGGATACCGCCATGCCCCTGCTTCCCCCGTTTGCAGAGCGCATCAACGACCTCTCGAACGGGCTGATCTGGCCGAAGGACGGCTGAAGCCTCGAGCGCCTTTGCCGCAACGGCGCGGCGCGAGTTTCTTCCCCTGGGCAAAGCCCATTCCTCGCGAACCAAGAAACCCGCGCCTGCGCCATCCTCCGCTTAGCTGCGGTCGCCAAGCGATGCGGCAGCACTCGCCTTCGGCCTCATGATCGCCATCGAGGTCGCATGGTGCGGGCTCGGAAACGAAAAAAACGGAGACTGAAAATGGCTACCATCGGCACTTTCAAGAAGACCAATGCGAACGAGTTCACCGGCGAGATCGTCACCCTCAGCGTCCACGCCAAGGGCGTGCGCATCGTCCGCGACACAAGGGCCAACGGCGAGAACGCTCCAACCCACCGCGTCGTCGTCGGCAAGGCCGAGATCGGCGCCGCCTGGTCGAAACGCTCCAACGAGGGCCGCGACTATCTCGGGCTCAAGCTCGACGACCCGAGCTTCACCGCTCCGATCTACGCCAACCTCTTCGCCGACGAGGAAGGCGAGGGCCACAGCCTCATCTGGTCCCGCCCCAACCGCCGCAACGGCGAGTGAATTAAAAGCCTCGCCCGGCCAATGCCGGGCGAGGCTTCTTCTCATGCTGATGGTCGAAGCTCTTCGCGCCGCCGGCCGCCATGACCGGGCCTCCTGTCATCAGACGCGTTGGTTGATCCGCAATGGCATAATTGAGCGGCGGCTACAACCAATTGCTGCGCCCGCCAGCGCCACTGCCCAAAGCCTTCTGAGCGGTGCGAAATAGCGCCCCTCAATTGCGCACCTGATCACCGTCCCCAAGCTCCTCCATCCTGGCCACCGATCGCCGTTCAACCGCAACGGCCGGAAGGAGACACCTCATGAATGCCGACGCCGCGCCATTGCCGCCGCGCTACCTGCGCACTTCGGAAGCTGCGCACTTCCTCAGCCTTTCGGCGCGCACGCTGGAGAAACACCGCACCTACGGGACCGGGCCTGCTTATCGCAAACTTGGCGGCCGCGTCGTCTATTCTGTCGACGACCTTCAGGCCTGGGCTCAGCGGGGCGCCATGACGTCGACAACCGATCCACGTGGGTCGGTGCTGCCTGCTAAACCTCCGGCGAAACGCCTGATCCCCTATGCCGGGCGCGAGAGGCGCTGACCCTCCTTATGTCTCGAAGACCACGCCAATCATCGGAGCGCGGACAGCTCGATCTGTTCCGGGCGCTGCCAGGAGTTGTCGCACCACGCGATGCGCAGGATCTCATGGCCTATCCATTCTTTTCCCTTGCCAAATCCAGGCGCGTCGCGCCGATCGATTTTCGCGCCGGTGATGTGGCGATCCGTGTCGAAGCGATGCCCGATCATGGCATGGCGACGATCTGGGATGCCGACATCCTGATCTGGGCCGCGAGTCAGATCGTCAACGCGCGGGATGCCGGATTGCGCACGTCGCGCCTGATGGCCGCGACGCCATACGAAATACTCACCTTCATCGGCCGCGGTGTCTCGAAGCGAGACTACCAGCGCCTGAAGGCGGCCCTCGACCGCCTTCAGGCGACAAGCGTCGTCACCTCCATTCGTCAACCGGCGGAGGGTCGGCGCCATCGCTTCTCATGGATCAACGAGTGGCAGGAATGCTGCGGTCGAAACGGCCGCCCGCTCGGCGTCGAACTGATCTTGCCAGATTGGTTCTACCGCGCGGTCATGGACGATGCGCTGATCCTGACGATTGACCGTTCATACTTCGCCCTGACGGGTGGTCTGGAGCGCTGGCTCTACCGGCTGGTGCGTAAGCATGGCGGACGCCAGCGCGCCGGCTGGCGTTTCGACATCGGCCACCTTCATCGCAAGTCCGGCAGCCTTTCGCCGCTCAAGCGCTTCGCCTTCGAGCTGCGTGACATCGTGCGCCGCCAACCTTTGCCGGGATACCTTCTGTTTACGGAAGTCGAAGCCGGCGGCCGTGTGTTGCTGGCTTTCGAGCCGGCGCCGACGCCTGTTGATAACGTCGTGCCATCGGGAACCCGAACTATCGTGCCGTCGGGAACCATGTCCTCGTGCTTTCGGGAACCGGGATCGGCGCTAAGCTGCGGACCGGGCGCGCAAAATCGGGCTCCTAACCTAGAGTCTAACTCTCAATCTAACAGTCTTGCGCCCAAGCCTCGGACTGGCCGTGAGCAGCGGTGGCTTGGCCGGCGCGCGGGAGACGACGCATGACGCCGTCAACTCGATCGACGCGGCGCGGCGACCTAACGACGGTCGAACTGACCTGGATCGAGAAGCGGATCGAGCACCGCATCCGCTTCGGACGTCCTGCCGATCAGACGATCATCGACAAGCGGCGCCGCGTCGTCGCTTTTGCGCCGGGCAGTATCTTTGCGTTCGCGCGCTGGGCGGCGAATGATTTTGGCACTATCGTTTCGCGCATCGACATCGTGCGCGCCGTCTTTCCCGGTGAACCTCATCAGACGCTGCCTTACATCCGGCCAGGCGGCGAGATCCTTCTCAAGATCGCGGGGTGGGACAAGGTTGAGCGCGTTCTCCAACTGATCGACGCGGTCGAGGCGATCGGCCTCGATCCGGTCGAGACAGCGCCCGACTATTGGCGTCAGACCCACAACCGGCTGGTCGCCGGCGGAACGCCGCGTACCTATTCGCTCGAGCAGCACCGGGCCTTTCTGTTGCGCAAGCGAGCGACATCATGAGCCGCGCCGCTTCGATGGCCGCAGCGCTCTTGGCCGTCGCCGCGACGGTCGCTCCCGCTGCGATTCCGATGCCGCCGCTTTTGCTGTGGAACGCATCGGCCAGCGCGCCGATCGGGATCTACGCAATCACGAAAATGTCCTTGCCAACGGCAGGCGCGCTCGCCGTCATCGACCCGCCAGAGGCCGTCGCGCTGTTCGCCGCCGAGCGAGGCTACCTTCCGCTCGGTGTGCCGATGCTGAAGCACATCGAGGCGCTTCCTGGGCAGGAAGTGTGCCGCCTCGGTCGCCTCATCACGGTCAACGGGCGTGCGCTTGGCATCGCATTGGAGCGTGACGGCAAAGGGCGCGCGCTGCCTGACTGGCAAGGCTGCCGCATCATCGCGGGCGACGAAATCTTCGTCATGAACCGACTAGTCCAAGACAGTCTCGACGGCCGCTATTTCGGCCCGTTCCCGGCGACCTCGATCGTCGGACGCGCGCTGCCGCTTTGGACCGACGAGCGGCGATGGCCACTTCGTCTGGCTCGCTCCGGCGACCTGAAATTCACCCAGCCAACCAAGAGGAAGGAGATAGACCATGGCCGAGATCGGCGTCTTCCAGAAAACGGAATCCGGTTACTCAGGACGCATTCGAACTCTGCTCGTGAATGCCGAGCTAGTGCTCGTCCCGACGACGACAGCCGACGGCAAGTCGCCGGATTTCAGAATCCACATCGGTGCCGCCGGCGGTCCAGAAGTCGGCGCCGCCTGGAAGGAAACCGGACAGACGGCTGGCGACTACCTGTCGTGCCGATTGGAGGATCCGCTGTTTGGCCGGCGCTTCCGCGCCGGTCTCTTCCGATCTGATGACGGCTCCTGGTCGCTGCGCTGGATCCGGCCGAAATCAAAGCCGGAGCGCGTCCGATGAGTGGGTCATCGGTGCCGCGTTGCGCGGACGTAAGCCGCCCTGTCCGTTCGTTGCCCGGTCGGAGTGAGGCACTTTGTCTTGTCGTTGTCTCGCTGATCCTCTGTCACGCAATGACGGGGGCGCTCGCGCAATCGCGGCCGATCTCCAGCAGATCCGCAGGCGACCCTTACGCCGTGCATATCGCCGAGGCATCGCATCGCTTCCGCATACCTCAGCGCTGGATACGCGCAATCATGCATCTCGAAAGCGCCCGCGATCCACGCGCGGTCTCGCGAAAAGGGGCAGTGGGTTTGATGCAGATCATGCCCGATACCTGGGCTGAGCTGCGTCTTCGCCACCAGCTCGGCCGCGACCCCTATGATCCGCGCGACAACATCCTTGCCGCTGCGGCTTATCTTCGCGAGCTCTTTGATCGATACGGCTCACCGGGCTTCCTGGCCGCCTACAATGCAGGGCCAGGGCGTTACGAAGCGTCCTTGAAGGGTCGCCCGCTGCCCGCTGAGACGCGGGCCTATGTTGCGAAGCTTCGCCCTTTCTGGGGCGGCGGTGATGCGCCCGGCTCGCGCGCCGCCCATGCGAAGGCCGCGAGTTGGCGGATCGCGCCTCTCTTCGTGCCGCAGTCGGCTTCCGGGCCTGGATCGGATCTTGCGCCCGGCCAAGGTGCTTCCGTCGCGCATTCGGCGGCAGCTTCCGTGGGCGATGTTTTCGCGGCTGGCTCGCAGCGGCGCGAGCTGTTCGTCGGGTCCGAAGCCGGGACATGGGTGCGGTGACGGCCAAATCTGCAAATCGTGCCTGGGCGTTGTTCTGGACGTCAGCGCGTAGCGAAGGGGAGCGCGCGAGGCAACAACCGAGGGATGGCAAGATAAAAGGGCGCACATTGTGCTGCGGCCGGACGGTTGTGTTTGCTTGGTTTTCTGACGCTTTCCGCACATTGCAGCTGGTGGGCGCAATGTGCTGATGGAATCTGAATCTTTGTATTTGCTTCAATTTTCGAAATGTGCGGGCGCTTGCCGTGTCCGATGAGTGGGAACTCCGTGTCCGTCCGGGACGCATTCGCTCGACGCGAGCCCAATCCTCGCGGCCCTTCGTCGCCCAGGCGCTTGCGGCGGCGCAAAAGGCTGGCAGCAGCGTGTCGCGTTCCGGCCGCATCGGCTCAGGCAAGCGCTGGCAGTTCGGACGCGGCCGCTCGGCGAGCATTCAGGCCAACCGTTTGCTTACTGGCCGCTCCCGCGTCGCCACGATCAAGACCCGGGTGGTCCGCCATTCGAAGCATGGCGCGCCGCTTTCGACCCACCTCAATTATCTGAGCCGCGAGGGCGTCACGCGGGACGACGCGAAGGCCCGAATGTTCGGACCCGAGATCGACGATGCGTCGACCACGGATTTCGTCGCGCGCTGCAAGGACGACCGGCATCATTTCCGCTTCATCGTCTCGCCAGAGGACGCTGTCGAGATGGCCGACCTGAAATCCTTCACCCGTGATCTCATGGGTCTCATGCAGAAGGATCTTGGCACGTCGCTCGACTGGATCGCGATCGATCATTGGAACACCGATAATCCGCATGTCCATGTCATCCTGCGCGGCCAGGCCGATGACGGGCAGGACCTGGTGATTTCGCGCGACTACATCAGCCGCGGCATGCGCGATCGCGCCAGCGATCTCATCACGCAGGAGCTCGGCCCGAGATCCGATCTTGAGATCCGCCGGTATGTCCAACGCCAGGTCGAGGCTGAGCGGTGGACCGGACTCGATCGCCAGTTGGTGCGGGATGCGCGCGACAACGGTGTCATCGATCTCGCGCCGCACGCCGATCGCCTGCCTGATGAATTCACAGCGCCTAAGCTGGGTCGGCTGCGCAAACTGGAAACGCTCGGCCTCGCCGAGCAGCTCGGTCCAGGCCAATGGCTCGTCGGCGAGAAGGCCGAGGCAACGCTGCGCGAGATGGGTGAGCGCGCCGACATCATCAAACGCCTGCATCGCGCATTCTCGGACTGCGATATCGAACGCGGGAGCTCCAGCTATGTGCTGGCCGCCGAGAACGTCGATGGAACGATTGTCGGCCGTCTGATAGAGCGCGGACTGGATGACGAACTCAAGGGCACCGCCTATGCGATCGTCGACGGCATTGACGGCCGTTGTCACCACGTCCGGCTCGCCGATCTTGAGGCGGCCGGCGACGGAGCGCCGGGCTCGATCGTTGAACTGCGCAAATTTGTGGACGCTCAGGGGCGCCGACGCCTGGCGCTCGCTGTGCGCTCCGATCTCGACATCGACAGACAGGTCGTTGCGGAGGGGGCGACCTGGCTGGACAGGCAGGCGCTCGCCCGTCCTGCGGCGGGTCTTTCCGATGGCGGTTTTGGTGCCGAGGTGCGCCAGGCGCTCGACCGGCGCGCTGAGCAGCTTGTCGGCTTGGGGCTGGCTGAGCGCCAACCGACCGGGACCGTCTTTGCCGGCAACTTGATCGAAACGCTTCGCCGAAGGGAACTCCATGCGCTGGGAAGCAGGCTCGCGGCCCAAACTGGCCAGCCATTCAACCGAGCCGGCAAAGGCCAATTCGTCTCTGGTACTTACAGTCAGCGCTTCGCGCTCGCATCTGGCCGTTTCGCGATGATCGATGACGGATTTGGCTTCGAGCTCGTGCCTTGGACGCCATCGTTGGAGCGCCATGTTGGCAAGCACGTCTCCGGCGTCATTCGCGGCGACGGCGGCACCGATTGGAATTTCGGTCGCAAGCTAAGTCTCGGCTTGTGACGGCGCTCTCATCCGGTGCTTGGAAGTGCGAACGGAGCATACTTCAAGCGCTTGGCCGAGCGGTGGCAGGTGAGCGGCATCAAGATTGTTAGGTTTTTAGCCAACAATGGAAGCGGATTCATTGGAGTACCAGGCTCGCTAAAGGGATGGAGGACGCGGTCGCAAGTATTAATTGGCATTGACAATGAACTCGGCATAAGGGCCTCGAGCAGCGCGCCCGTTCCAAAACCGCCGTGCGTTGCTGCGCGGCACAGTTTGGTTCCCGATCACGGTCCTTGCCATGGAGGCGGCCGGCCCCGCGGTTGCGGACGAACTGGAAAGCTGCGGCCTTCGCTCGTCGGTTGCGACAGTCGGCGCGTCAGGTCGAGCACTCGCGCCGCTCTCACTTTCCTCTACCTCGTAGCGCTCCTTCATGGCCGGAATCGCTCCGTGTGCCATATGATCTTGCCGTCGACCTTCATCGGCTTGTGGATGACGAGCTTGCTCGGCAGGTGGTCGGGGTGCAGCTCGAGGAGCGTCAGCTTTATGTCGGGCTTGCAGCGGCTGCAGTCGAACTTCAGCTTGAAGGGGTCGGCGCCGCCGCCGTAAACCATCATCAGGTCGGCCGATCGGCAGTAGCGCACGTTCCCGCACGCGCACTCGACCTTCAGCAGCATGTTGTGCCGGGTCGCTTTGCCCAGCGTATCGACCTTCTCGTGCGCCATGAGAACGAAATGAGAACAAATTCCTTGCCCGTCAAGCCGATCTGTGGAATCTTTTCGTCATGAGCGACGAACCGATGCGCCCCGGAGAGACGATTGCGCAGCGCCCGCGAGGCCCGCTAGGGCATTTCTGTGGGCATGCCGGATGCGGCAAGGACGCCGGATGGGGCTTTGCCAAGCCGAAGAGGCCGTCGCACTGGTTCTGCTACGAGCACCGCGGCGATGGGGAGGCCTGCCTTTGATCAGCAAGCCGCGACGCAGCGGCGATTATCCCGACCGCGAGGTCGACTGCCAGGAGGCGATGGAGCCTGGGTTTCAGGCGATCATTGATTGCATGATCGAGGCAGCCTGGAACCGCGAAGAGATCAAACGATCCCTACGTCGACTGATAGCAGCGGACAACATGACGCAGAAGGAAAATGCCAAGCTTGAAGCAGAGCTGGCGATCGCGCGGGCGATGATCCGGGCCGACCCGCGACCTTGGACAGGAAACAAACAGTTCCGAGTACTAGACCGTTCTGCCTCCGCCCGCACCTGCGCTCTCAGTTCCCGGCTCTCTCGCAGCAAGGCTTCTGCGCGTTCTACAACGAACAGGGTGGGCGTTATACAGGTCCATTGCGCGCGAACGCTGAACCTATAGGTAAGTTCCGGGCCGGCATTCACTTCCGTATGATCCATTCGACGATGTTGGGATTAACGTAATCGTCGCCGGTCACTATGCGAACTAGCTTGGTGGCGCGCGGGCGATTTCGTGAGCCGTGTGAAGCGGAACACGTGTTTTGGCGGTGGGTTGAATCTCAGCAGGAGATTTTCCCGTGCCTGACACGCCCGGCAGACCAGAAAACGCCAGGGCCTACATCATCCAGCGCTTGATGGAAGGATTTCGGTAGAGGAAGCGAAAGATTTGATTGGGGTCTTGGGCTTTGAGTGGCCCTCGCTGCTACGCGAGGCCTATATCATAGCTGAGAGAAGGCGGTCTGGCCGGGTATGATACTCATTAAAAAGCCCGTCGCCAGTTGGGAGGAAAATGGCGACGGGCTGACCCAGCAATATTTCAGCGGCTCGGAACGGATCGACCGCTTTGCCTACAACCAGCAAGCGCCCGATTGGTTGCAGACAGCGTTATGTACTGTCCGGTTAAGCGTTTCGCCGTGCGTCTTCGACAGCGTCTGCCACAACTCGGTTTCATCGGTGATCCGTCCTCAAAAGATTCCCAGCAATCAGTGGAACAGGACGGCCGCGAGAGCGGCCAAGCCGACTGAAACCGGCACGGCTACCATCAAGCACGTCTCGACTATCAGGGTTTCTTTGTCAGTGAACATGGACAAGTAATGTTCCCGTCCACTGCAAGGTTCCAGGCTTATGAGCCCGCACGCCTGGGGAAGGTCGAGCGGGCTCCGGGGGTAATTGCCCCCCGGCTGCGCCGGACCTCGGCACGAGCGGCGCAGCGAAATCCCAACAAGGCGTCCGTCGGAATGTTCCATTAGCGTCCGCTTGCTGACTAATGCATGTTGCCCAAAAGTGCGCAGCGGTTTTGGGAGAACGAAATGCATCAAAACAAAGACACGCGTCGCGCGTCCGTTTCGACGCGACGCGCTTTAGGTGCGCTTGCTCTTCCCGACGCAAGCCGTCAGAGCTGCCTCGTCGGTGGTGCCTGAGTGAAAAGCGCGGAGCAGGAGCGACGCCAGCCACTCCCTCTCGGCAGCATCAGCGTCAGCCGGGAGAAGCTCTCTCATCACCCGGTCAAGCATGGCCATATCATCAGGGCCGATGAATTCCTTGTCCGGGTTACGCATTACACACTCCTGACGGTAGAGGCCCGCCGGCCAAAGCCGACGAGCCATCTTCCCTCAAATTTTGTGCGCCCCTTTTCCTAGATGGTCCGCCCGACCCAGGAACCCTGCACAAGCAATGTCATAGAGCCGCATGGTCGTGGCTGCTGTAGTTTTGCAGCAACAGCGAGGGGGATTCACAAGAATGACGGGCAAGGCGTCCAGCCCATCCGCTGCTCTGGCATCACCGCGGAGACGCAGGGCAACAAAAAGCCCGCTGTGGTTTTCACAATGGGCTCGTCGGGTACTCTCTCGAGATCAGGTATTCGAGCCACTGACGATCGAGACGACCACCACGGCGGTAACCGCGGACAAGCGGTCACGCTTGACCAGGGTCGGCTTTTCATAGGTGCGCTTCATAGGAATCCCCCTTTGCTGAAGTTAGGCCGCCGATCTGGATCGAGCAGCGCTGGGGTGTCATTTAAAAAAGATGCGCCTTTCGCTAAATTGGGAAAGCCCGTCGCAGCTAATGAGCGTAAGCGACGAGCTTCCTGCGATTTCCCTGATGACGGCTAACACCCTCTTGGGACCGACCGTCGAAAACACAACTCGGTAGCTCATGTCTGGTTGCAGACAGTTTTATGTACATTAGAACAAGCTTGACTAACGGCGCAGCCGCACCAGACTCGGCTTATGGCGATGGGCAGCATCAAGGTCGGGGATACGGTTGCGATCACCGCAACGATTCGCAAGCGCGTGACCGAGGATCGGGTGAGCGTGCTGATCCCCTCATATCACCAGCCCCACTCGATCGTGGACACTACCCCAAACGTCAGCAGCGGGCAGAAGATCGAGCTTACGGGGGAAGTCACCAGGGTGGATGGGGACAGCGTGACCGTCGGCGGCAAGGATCTCGGTATTACGGTCAAGCGCAGCGCAGTGCGGCTCGTCATCAGCCATGTCGCTCCGAAGCGCAAGACATCCACCTGATAGGGAAAGCCCGTCGCCAATGCACAAGCGACGGGCCGATTAGGGGACTACAAGGTGAGCGGCCCGGAGGGGAGATGAACCGCTCATCGTCGAAACTCGCCAACTTCAAAACAGTTCCAGGTTGCTGCGGAACATTTTAGCTAAAGCGAATGTTTGTTCGTCATGATCGACATCACCGAGTGCCGCGCCGCGCTGCGCATGATCCGCGCAACGATCGAGGAGCATTGCCCGCCTGGCGTGCTGTTGAGCGAGGACCAGGTGAACGGGCAGTATGGTCCGACGCTGCTCGACGAAGCCGAGGCACTGTCGGTCGCGATTGTTGCCACGGTGGAGCGGCTGAGTTTTGAGCCCCGAGAGATACCTCTTAGCGCCGAGCAGAAAGACGTGAGTTTCGCCTTGCACCGGGGCTGCCTGCTGCCATGACTCCAGGAAGCCGAGCAGCTCACCAAAAGGCGGCGGGTAGCGCGAAGCCGCTGCGGCCTAGCTCGCCCGGCGGAAAGCCTGCGTGGTCTGAACTGCCTCAAGCAGCTCTTCTTCGGTTCTGCGGCCGCCCTCGAACATGTTGACCAGTAGCAAGGCAGTAGCTTCGGCATCCGGCGAACCCGGTTGGCAACCGCGCTCGCGGCACAGGACGTCAAACACGCGCTTCAGCAAGTCGAGATCTTCTGGATAAAAGGCATTAGTCGGCAGGTACCGTTGCATCTCTCTGTTCCCGTTGGGGGCGAGAGTGCGTTGGTCGCTCTCAAGCAGCGGAGCCCATAACATAGCCGCCGACCAGCGCACCTTGGCGGCTCCTGCCCAGACTGTCTATTGCATTTGATGTAGCGGCTGAAAGCATCTCGGGATCACGGGTCAACATGGCCACTGTGCGCCGAGGACGAGCCACGTTCCTACCAAGAGGTTGACAAGGCGAACCAATGCCGACCTCGCGATCGCGCCTCTGAGCCGGAACAAGGCTTGGCGCTCATCGTTGGATCGCTGACCGAACCGGGGCCAAGCATGAAGACCTACCAAGTCGAAGAGATGGCCGGCGAGACGCCGGTTTCCCGTCAAACAGTCACCGCCAATTCGCCGTGGGAAGCTGCGAGCATCGGTACCAAGAAAGAGGTCCAGGCGCGCAGAGATGAGCGGCTATGGGTTCGCGTAACCGAGGAAAGCAGCCGATCAGTGTACAAATACGCATACAAGTAGTCCCCGCGGTCGAGCGGAACGAGAAAAGGACAGGAGCGTTGCTGTCCATGGTTCTGGCCGATGAGATCGAACTGGTGAAAGGCCATGTGAGGATGGGTGAGCAGCATCTGCTTCGTCAACACGAACTCATTGCCCAACTGGAGCGGGATAATCTGCCGACGCGCCCCGCGATCGATTTCCTCCACCAGTTAGAGGACATGCAAGCTCTGCACCGCCTGCATTTGTCTCGGCTGCTGCGAAAGGCTGTGGATAGTAACCCCTCGTTCACCATGTCAGGGCATCCTGATTGAAGGCGCAAACAGCCCGCCTAATCTGGCCTTGCGTCAATTGAGACGCGCCCCCGCCCAACGCTGGCGGCCGACGCTTTCATGTACCGGACCTCAAATCCTCGTATCGTCGGCCGCTGGATTTTCAGCCGGGGAAGTTCGCGGGGGCGAAACCATGCAGTGGCTTGAGCGCATGACGGCGGGCATGTCCGCCAGAGAATTTCTGGTAGTGCCGCCCAGGGAGGCCCGCTACGAAAGCGCAGCCTATAGGGCTCAGATCGAGGCTGCTCTGTCGGCCCTTGCCGGACTATACGTTTACCGTGACGCTTGAGCATCCCCAGAGGCAGGACGAGGAGGATATCTTTGTCGAGCCGAATGGCGTGGTGCTCGATCTGGCGTCGTTTCTACAGCGCGTTGCCGAGGCACTGGCGCCGTTCATTGCTGACAAGGCACCCAGGCTGAACTAGCCCATACACACGATGCCCGGCCTGCGGGGGAGTCGGGGGGACTTCGGGCAGACAGGCCGGGCCCTTACCCCGGTTGAAGTGCGGGGCAGAGCGACACTATGCGCCAGTTGTGACAAGTTCGCATTAACAATTTTAGGTATCTCTAATGAAATGGCCGTGGGCGTAAGGGACGGGCTTCTTGCGACCTTTTTGCAGTCCAACGGCTAACACCCGATGGGCCGACCGCTCCTCAGCTAGCTAGTCACCTGGGCGGGAAATGCCTTGAGGCTTTTCCATGGGTCGATCCGCCGTGCCTTTGGCGAGCGCCAGGCGCGCCGCTTGGCGGCGGGCAAGCTAGCCATAGGCGAGACCACCGATCACCAAAGCGGCGCTGACCAGGGCGAGCCGGCTCGACAGCAAGGAAGCCTGCCGGCCCGCCCGGTCCGTGGCGCCGCCACCGGCTGCGGCATCGGCCGGCCAGCTCGAGGCGGCGCTTTTGGGATCAAGGGCTAGGCTTCGGCTGCCGTTGACGACGTTGGCATCCGCGCCATTGCGCCGGGATCATGGCCGTCGATCGCTTGTTTTCCTTGCCGACAGTGCGCCGCAGCGCCCTCGGCTCGAGGCGGCGGTTGAATCTCGCCGCAACCTCGCTGAAGTGCCGGCATAAGGAGAAACGAGTGTCGGGAACGAAAGTCCTTTGGGGGCAGATCGTCGCTGTCTTCCTGGTCGTGCTCTTCACAACCTGGGGATCCACGCAATGGTCGGCGTGGCAATTAGGCTACCAGGTGGGGTTGGGAACGCCATGGTTCGTAATCGGCGGCATGCCAGTCTATTATCCGCCCGCCATTTTCTGGTGGTGGTATTTCTACGGAGCCTATGCGCCTGGCATCTTCCTGCGCGGTGGTCTCATTGCCGCGTCTGGTGGCTTCATCGCTATCGGCGTGGCGATCGGGATGTCACTGTGGCGTGCCCGCGAGGGCACGAATGTGGAGACTTACGGCTCCGCCCGCTGGGCTGCAAAGGGCGAGGTGCAGGCGGCAGGCCTGCTCGCGCCGGACGGCGTGGTGCTGGGGCGATATGGGTTTGACTACCTGCGCCACGATGGGCCGGAGCATGTGCTTTGCTTTGCGCCGACGCGTTCGGGAAAGGGGGTTGGCCTCGTGGTGCCTTCGCTGCTCACCTGGCCTGCCTCGGCGATCGTCCATGACATCAAGGGCGAGAACTGGCGCCTCACCGCCGGTTTCCGCGCCCGCCACGGCCGTGTGCTGCTGTTTGATCCAACCAATGCCAGATCCGACGCTTACAACCCATTGCTCGAGGTCCGCCGCGGTGAATGGGAGGTCCGCGACGTGCAAAACATCGCCGACATACTCGTCGATCCCGAAGGCTCGCTTGAACGGCGCAATCATTGGGAAAAGACGAGCCACGCGCTTCTGGTCGGCGCGATCCTGCATGTGCTCTATGCCGGGCCGGAAAAGACACTGGCCGGCGTCGCGGCGTTCCTGTCCGATCCGAAGCGGCCGATTGAATCGACCCTGGCAGCGATGATGACGACGCCGCATCTGGGGCAGGGCGGTCCCCACCCAGTCATCGCCAGCGCGGCGCGTGAGTTGCTGAACAAGTCCGACAACGAACGCTCCGGCGTGCTCTCGACTGCGATGTCCTTTCTTGGGCTCTATCGCGATCCGGTCGTGGCCGAGGTGACCCGCGCATGCGGCTGGCGCATCGCCGATCTGGTCACCGACACTCGTCCGGCGACGCTCTATCTCGTCGTGCCGCCCTCCGACATCAGTCGCACCAAGCCGCTGATCCGTCTCGTCCTCAACCAGGTCGGCCGCCGCCTAACCGAGGATTTGGATGCCGGGACGGATCGTCACCGCTTGCTGCTGATGCTTGACGAGTTTCCGGCGCTCGGACGGCTCGACTTCTTCGAGTCCGCGCTCGCTTTCATGGCCGGCTATGGGCTGAAGAGCTTCCTGATCGCGCAGTCCCTCAATCAGATCGAGAAGGCCTACGGGCCCAACAATTCCATTCTGGACAACTGCCATGTGCGGGTCAGCTTCGCAACCAATGACGAACGCACCGCCAAGCGTGTATCCGATGCCCTTGGCACGGCAACCGAGCTGAAGGCGATGAAGAACTATGCCGGTCACCGGCTCTCGCCATGGCTCGGTCACCTCATGGTTTCACGCTCAGAGACGGCACGGCCTTTGCTGACGCCCGGCGAGATCATGCAATTGCCGGCTGCCGATGAGATCATCATGCTGGCGGGCACGCCGCCGATCCGGGCGAGGAAGGCGCGCTATTTCGAGGACCCGCGGTTGCTTGAGCGCATTCTGCCGCCTCCGACTCTTGCGGCTCGATCCGAGCCGGTGCCCGACGATTGGACGAACCTTCCGTTGCCGCTTTCTCCATCGGTTACACCAGCCGCGACTTTCGTTGCGGAAGCCCAGGCGGAATCGACCGACTCCGAATGGCGGCGCCAGCCCGAGCTCGATCCCTTTCTTCCGGCTGCAACGGAGCCGCCGCTCGTCATTCGAGCCCGTTGCGGCCGACGAGACGGATGACCTCGCCGCGAGCAGCAGCCGGTTGGCTCGCCTTGCGCGGGGCGTGGCGCGGCAGATCGCGCTCGATCCGGACGATGGCATGGAGTTGTGACGGCGGTGACGGCAGCCAAGAAAAAGGTGCAGATTTCCGTCTATCTCGATCCTGCCGTGAGGGAGGGGCTGGTCGAGTATGCTGCCAGGCGGGATCGCTCGCAGTCGCTCATCGCCGAAGCGGCGATCGCCTCCTTCCTCTCTCCGGATGCCGACGCGCAACGCGAGGCGGCCATCTCCAAGCGTCTCGACCGGATCGACCGCCGGATCGCGCGGCTGGAGCGCGATCTCTGCATCTCGATTGAAACGCTGGCGGTGTTCATCCGCTTCTGGCTGGCGACAACGCCCGCTCTGCCGGAGCCGATGGCCCAGGCAGCGCGTGCCAAGGCAAGCGAACGTTATGACAGTTTTGTCTCCGCGCTCGGCAGGCGCCTGGCTAAGGGACCGAACCTGCGGCAGGAAATCCCCGAAGACGTCGCTTCGCCCATCAAGCCAGAACAAGATTAACCTATCGGCGGAGATCGCGCCGCCTGTGCTCGCGACCCCTCCAATTGTGTCGACAGCGCCTTCGGCTGGCGAGCGCTGGTCAGTTGGCGGCGCCGCATAGCTGCGAGGTCGTCAATCCTGGCGGCACATCTTCCGTGGGACCAAAACCGTACTTCGCCATAATGGTGGCGATAGTCCCGCTCGACATGACCTTCGCCAGACCCTGATTGTAGAGGTCACGCAGATCGCCATCGTTCTTCCTGAATGCGATCGCGATATAGCTGATGGACTTGTCGCTAGTCGTGAACGGGTTGGCACGCTCCAAATCGGGGCTCTTGTTGCCGGCAAGCAGCCCGATCACTGTCGGAGAAGAGAACACGGCGGCGTCTATGCGGCCGGCGCGCAATGCCGCCAGATTGGTCTCGATGTCAGGGAACTGCAGAATGCGGTCCTCCGGCACGCCCTCGGCGATGGCATTCCCGATCACGTTGCTGCCGCGGCCACCGCCCATGATCGCGTCGGACTTCTTGGCAAGATCGGCATAGCTGTGGATCGCCTTCGGGTTGCCGGCCAGCACGACCGCCGCGTCATCTGTTCTCAGGTCGGGCGCGCCGAAGGCGACTTGCTGGCAGCGCGGCGGTGTGATCGAAAGGCCGGACGCCACGGCATCGAAACGCCCGGCCATCAGGCCCGGAATCAAGGCGCCGAACTCAGTCACCTCGAAATCGACCTGCTTGACGCCGAGATCCGCAAAAGCGGCTCTCAGAAGATCCGGGTGCCAGCCCAGCAATTCGCCGGTTCCCTCCTTCTTGTAGCCCCAGGGCGCGCGATTATGGATGCCGATGACGATCCTTCCTTCTCTCAGAACCCGTTCCTTTGTGGTTTCCGCAGTGGCCGGCAGCACAGATCCGACAAGTGCGGCATAGGCGATGCAGGCCAGGCCAATGGCGGCCGATCGGGCTCGAAATTTCATCATGCAGTCCTCCCATCAGATTGAGTTTTCGCGCAGGCGTTCCGCCCTGGCCGCTCAACGCTACGTTGCGGAGGTCTAGCTCGTCAATCTATATGTACAAAATATGTACATACTGTTGCCATAGAAGCGAACGGAAAGCACTGTCGCTCCCCGCGAGGGAATCAAACATGCGTGTGAACTAGCCTCGCGCGTCCAATCTCGCCCAATTGCCGCCGCGATGGTCGCTGCGGTCGGTTAGACAGGCAAGGCTTCCGAGCGTTTGACCTGGCCCAGCGCGAAGCTGCTTTCGATCGAAGCGATGTTATCCAGCCGCGTCAGCTTGTCCTTGATGAACCGTTCATAGGCCTCGAGATCGCGCACCACGATGCGCATCAGGTAGTCCCGCTGGCCGGTCATCAGATAACAATCGACCACCTCGGGCCAGCGCAGCACGGCTTGCGAGAAGCGATCGAGATCGTCCTCGCGTTGCCGTTCGAGCTTGATTGATGCGAAAGCGCTGATCGGCAGGCCGAGCTTCTTCTGGTCGACCACTACGGTGTAGCCTTTGATAACCCCGGCGCTCTCCAGGATCCTGACGCGTCGGGCGCAAGGCGAGGGCGAAAGACCGACGGCTTCAGCGAGGTCATTCGTCGTCGCCTTAGCGTTCTTCTGCAGCGCGGCGATGATCTTCAGGTCGATTGCGTCAAGTGTTGGATTTGGCATGTTTCCATCGTCTTGGTATCGTTCTTGGCTGGATGAGCTAATATCATCGATAACCTTGGGCAAAAATAGTCACATTCGGAAGATCGGGCCGACTATCGTTAACCCACGACTTCATGGGAGCCGACGATGACGATCCTTTCCGAGCTTGAACGCAAGGTTCTGTGGCTGGCTGTTTGGATGATCCATCACGCCAATCATATTCGGGGGTCGGAGGACGGCCTCAAGATCGGCGGCCATCAGGCGTCGTCGGCGTCCGCCTCGACCTTGATGACGGCACTCTACTTCCAGGTCCTGAGGCCTGAGGACCGCGTTGCTGTCAAGCCGCATGCCAGCCCCATCTTCCATGCCATCCAGTACCTGTTCGGCAAGCAGACGCTCGAGCAATTGCAGAATTTTCGCGGCTATCGCGGCGCGCAGTCTTATCCGTCCCGGACCAAGGATATCGACGACGTCGATTTCTCGACTGGATCGGTTGGATTGGGCGTGGCGCAGACCCTGTTCTCTTCTCTTGCGCAGGACTATGTGAGGGCAAAGGGCTGGAATGCCGACCGGCCGGAAGGCCGGATGGTTGCCATTCTCGGCGACGCCGAAATGGATGAAGGCAATATCTTCGAAGCCCTTCTAGAAGGCTGGAAGCACGGCCTTCGCAACACCTGGTGGGTCGTCGACTACAACCGGCAGAGCCTCGACGCGGTGGTGCGCGAGGGCCTGTGGCAGCGCTTCGAATCGCTGTTCCGCAACTTCGGCTGGGAAGTGGCGATCCTGAAACATGGGACATTGCAACAGGCGGCCTTCGACGAAGAGGGCGGCGAGAAGCTGCGGACCTGGATCGATGCATGCCCCAATCAGCTCTATTCCGCCCTGACCTTCCAGGGTGGCGCCGCATGGCGCAGGCGTCTTCTGGACGATCTCGGCGACCAGGGACCGGTCACTCGCCTGATCGAGAAGCGCAGCGACGAGGAGCTCGCCGCCTTGATGGCAAACCTCGGCGGCCACGACCTGGCCGCCATCGTCAATGCCTTCGAGGAAGCCCGCGGTCACGATCGTCCGACCTGTTTCATCGCCTATACGGTCAAGGGCTTTGGCCTGCCCTTGGCCGGCCACAAGGACAATCACGCCGGATTGATGACACCGTCGCAAGTCGAAGCGCTGCGGCAAGTCATGGGCGTTCGCGAAGGGCGCGAATGGGACAGGTTCGAGGGCCTCGCATACGATGAGGCCGAGATCCGGTCCTATCTGGCATCGGCTCCTTTCGCCAAGGCAGCTACGCGCCGCCACGCAGCCCCTGCAATTCCGGTGCCGGCGCGGATCGATGTTGCCTCCCAGGCGGCGATGTCGACACAACAGGGGTTCGGACTCTTGATGCACGACATTGCAAAATCAGACAGCGATTTTGCGAAGCGTGTCGTCACGACGTCTCCCGACGTCACGGTCTCGACCAACCTGGGCGCTTGGGTGAACCGGCGAGGTCTGTTCGCGCGCGCCGATCAGTCGGATGTATTCCGGGAAGAACGCATTCCTTCCACCTTCAATTGGACTTTTTCGCCGTCGGGACAGCATTTCGAATTGGGCATTTCCGAGATGAACCTTTTCACGATGCTTTCGGCGTTTGGTTTGTCCCACTCGCTTCACGGCGAGCGGCTGCTCCCGGTCGGAACCCTCTATGATCCATTCATCGAGCGCGGCCTCGATGCGCTCAATTATGCCTGCTATCAGGATGCCCGCTTTATTCTGGCCGCGACGCCGTCCGGCGTCACGCTGGCGCCCGAGGGGGGAGCGCATCAATCAATCGCCACGCCGCTGATCGGCATGGCGCAGGATGGGCTGGCGACGTTCGAGCCGGCCTATGTCGATGAGCTGGCAGTCATCCTGCGCTGGGCATTCGACTACATCCAGCGTTCCGGTGAGGCCGAGCCCGACGACCGCACCTGGCTTCGGGATCGGACGGGGGGTTCGGTCTACCTCCGGCTCTCGACGCGATCGATCGAGCAGCCGACACGTCAGGCGAAGGATCCGCCGGGGCGCGACATCGTCGATGGGGCCTATTGGCTGCGCAAACCCGGACCTAACGCTGAAATCGTCATCGCCTATTCGGGGGCTGTCGCGCCGGAGGCGGTACAGGCAGTGGGGCTGATAGCCGGAGATCGGCGCGATGTCGGGCTCTTGGCCGTCACCTCGGCCGATCGGTTGAACGCTGGATGGTCGGCTGCGGCGCGGGCACGCCAGTATGGTCATCCGCGCGCTACCAGTCATGTGGAGCGCCTGTTGGCTGCTCTTCCGGCCTCCTGCGCCATCGTGACGGTGCTGGACGGGCATCCGGCGACGCTCGCGTGGCTCGGTTCGGTGCACGGCCACCGCACGCGGGCGCTCGGCGTCGAGCATTTTGGCCAGACCGGTACGATCGCAGATCTCTACCGGCATTACGGGATCGATGCGCAAGGCATCATGGCTGCGGCGCAATCGGTGTCGGCCGGCCGGCCGCTGAGGCATCTTGGCTTCGCCGCCTGACAACGCCAATCGGGCGGCTATTCGATAGAAGGCACGTCAATACCGGAATTCCTTGAGGGCAGCTTGCAATCGTCGGCGCCATTCTCCTCGCGGCGAGTAAGCGTGGGGGAGGTGGAAATGGCTGGCGCCAGCGGTCTTATGAGTCATGAAGTCTCGAGGTCGTCGGTTGGGACAGGAACGGCGATCGCGCATCACGGCGAACTCATCCAGGGCGTCTTCAAGGATGATGGCGGGCGCCTTCACCGAGGGCTAGTAACGCTGCCGATTGCCGGCTTGAGATCGGAGGCGACCTTCGCCAGGAGCGACGACGATGCGATCCTTGTCCACCCAGATCACAAGATCAAGGCGTCGGCAGCCGCGCGGCTCACGCTCGATTTCCTGAACGTTACCGGCGGCGGCGTGCTGACGCTTCGAAGCTCAATTCCCGTGGGGCACGGCTACGGCTCATCGACGGCGGACGTCGTCGCTTCCATTCGCGCTGTCGCCGCGGCCCTCAAGGTCCAGTTGCGGCCCTCCAGCATCGGGCGTCTCGCCGTTGCCGCCGAGCGCGCCAGCGACGCGATCGCCTTCGACGATCACGCGGTGCTTTTCGCGCAACGCGAAGGCATGGTGATCGAGAATTTCGGCGGCTCCCTGCCGCCGCTGCTTCTGATCGGCTTCAAGGCCAATGGCGGCGTCCCCGTCGACACTTTGCAGCTGCCACCCGCGCGCTACGACAGTGCCGAAATCCAGGAATTCGGTGTGCTTCGGGCGCTGGTGGCGCGGGCGGTCCGGCGTCAGGATCCGTATCTTCTCGGGCGTGCCGCCTCGGCCAGCGCCGTGCTCAGTCAACGGCACTTGCCGAAACAGGGTTTCGACGAGGTCGCCGAAATCGCCAGGCGAGCCGGGGCGTGCGGGGTGCAGGTCGCCCATAGCGGCTCGTTGTTCGGTCTGATTTTCGATCTTTTCGCGGCGAACCTGAAGCGGCGGGCAGCCCTCGTCGCGCAGCAGATAAGACGCGCCGGCTTCAATGACGTCGAGGTCCATATGGTCAATGCGGAGGGTCGGACATGGTGACCTTCAGCGTGGACTATTTCAGGGACCTCGAGACCCCGCGCCTTGCGCTCCTGGCGCCAAATCTGGTGGCTGCCGCCTTTCCGCTGATGAAGCTGATGCCGGCCCGCTATATTCTGGATCGGGCGGCCTCGAACGGCGAACTGAAAGCCGGCTCCCACATTGTCGAGACGACGTCCGGCACGTTCGGCATGGCGGTGGCGCTGCTTTCGGCGGCGCGTGGCTATCGTCTTACGCTCGTCACCGCTTCAACGCTGATTGATGCCAAATACAAAGCCCGCCTGGAGCGCATCGGCGCCACGGTCATCGCGCTTGACGATCCGCGCGGCGACGGCAACCAGCCGGGCCGACTTGCGCGTCTTCAGGAAATCCTGGGCAAGGAGCGGGACGGCTTCTGGACCCGTCAATACGACAGCCCAGGGAATTGGCTCGCTTACGCGCGGCTGGCCGAACTCTTCATCCGGGCAATGGGCAAGGTTGACTGCCTGGTCGGCTGCGTCGGTACGGGCGGTTCGCTATGCGGCACCGCGTCCTTTCTGCGAACGGTCTTTCCCCACCTGACGGTGTTCGCCGTCGATACCCATCGGAGCATTCTGTTCGGACAACCCGTCGGTAAACGCATGCTGCGGGGCTTAGGCAACAGCGTTCTACCGAAAAACGTCAGGCACGAGCTTGTCGACGAGATCCATTGGGTTGGCGCCTTTCCGGCCTATATGACCGCGCACCGTTTGCTGCGCGAGCACGGGATCTTCATGGGGCCGACCAGCGGTGCCGCCGCGTTGGTGGCGCAATGGGTTGCATCGACGCTTCCGGACGCACAGGTGGCGGTCATTATGCCTGACGAAGGCCATCGCCACGCCGAAACAGTCTACAATGACGACTGGCTCGCGGCTCTGCCTGGCTGGCCTTGCAAGGAACTGTCGGAGCCAAGGACGCTGACGACAATCGCGCCGGCAGCAGAGACGCAATGGACGCGCTTTCTTTGGCTGCGCCGCAGTCTCGACGATGTGCTGAAAACGCAGTCGGCGAGCGAGGTGCCGCCGGCCGTTGGCGCTGCGGAAAATCTATGAACTGAGCTCCGGCCCGTTTTCGTCAAGCCAGCGCCAGGCTTCGTCCGTCGTCTGGAAGATCCGGTCATGTTGGTTCGATCCGGCGGACCGATCGAGGTCCTTCAGACCGCTGGCTGTCACCACCGCCACCACACGGTCCGTGGCTGCGATGACACCGCGATCTTTCAACGTCGATATTGCGATCAGCGGCGTGACCGACGCCAGTTCGGCAAAGATACCTTCGTCTCGCGCAAGGCGTTCCTGCATCGCGATCAGGCCATGATTGTGAACGGGGACGGCGTGCCCGCCGGATTCGCGCAGAGCCTTCAGCGCTTGATACGTGCTGCGCGGCGTGCCGATCGACACGGCAAGACTATCGAAGAGGATCTTGCGTTCGCTCAGGGCCTCGGCGCCGCTGGCAAGGGCCTCCGTCAACGAGCCGTGCACCTCGGCGGCGACGAGGCGAGGCAGGCGCGAAATCGCCCCTTGCGCGTACAACTCGCGAAAGCCCGCCCACACCCCGGACAAGGCATCGCCATAGCACACCGGCAGGACGCACCAGTCCGGCGCGGTTCCACCTGATTGCTCGACGATCTCGTAGGCGATGGTCTTATAGCCCTCGATGCCGAGGGGATGGCTGCCGACGACCGGACCGTGATAGGGCGAGGCGATGAACCAGTCATAGCGGGCGGCGGCCTGTTTCAGCAGCGACCATCGGTCCATCTTGTTGACCAGGGGCAGCACCGTCGCGCCATATTTTCGGATCTGCGCCAGCATCGCGCCGGCTGAGCCCGCGAACGTGGTGACGACGCATTTCAGCCCGGCTCGGGCGGCGTAGGCCGCAAGCGAAGCGCCGGCGTTCCCCGAGGAGGCGGTCGCGACAATCTTTGCGCCACGCGCCCGCGCCACGCTGACCGCGATGGTTGAGAAGCGGTCCTTATGCGACCAGGTCGGGTTTCGGCCTTCGTCCTTGATGGCAAGGTTGGGCACGCCAAGAAACGCGCCGACGCGCGGCGCGGCAAGCAAAGGTGTCAGGCCTTCGCCGAGACTCACTGCCTCGGCTTCCGTGCAAGGCAGCATGGACGCGAAACGCCATAGCGAGCGCGAGGTGGTGGCGCTCTCCAGAGGATGAGGGTTCGGGTCTGAGTAGACCGGCCGAAGATTTGCCGGCGCGATTCCCTGACAACGCGGGCACCCTTTGGAGTCGATGCTGACGTCGGCGGGATAGGAGGCGCCGCATCGGATGCAGGCGAATTCCAGGACGCGGCTCTTGTCCATCCCGGCACGGCGGATCTCGCCCGAGGAATGCGCGGACATCGCCTGCGCGGGGTCGCGAAAGGGCCGGCTCGCCATGGCTTTTCCTTGTGCGCAAAACGATGAATTCGCGTGTTGTTTCAAACAGCCAGCGGCATCGCTGTCAATGCCGAATGTGCACTATAGTGTGTCGCACCATAGTGCGCGCCGTAGCATCCGTTATCTGATGAAACTTCGCGGCGTTTTTGGTCTGAACGTGCAGCGGCTTCGGAGAGAAAGAAAACTCTCGCAGGAGCAGCTGTCCTTCGTATCGGGCCGCACACGCGCCTATATCAGCAGCGTCGAAGCCGGACGTCGCAACGCCACGCTGGATACAGTCGAAATCCTGGCCAAGGCACTGAATGTCGAGCCGCAAGATTTGGTTTCGGCCAGCCCGGCGAACAGGCGAGCTATTCGGGCGACCAAACCGGCCCCTTCAAAGTCGACAGATTGACGCCGAGCGTCGTCATTGTAGTAATGACCAGATTTTCACTTGTCTGGTCTTTTCGATTGTAAATGACTCCTTCAGTGTACATTCGACGCGTGTCCTATTGAAGATCGCTTCTGGACACGCATAGGTTGTCCGCGGGGTAGAGCCTGACTTCAGTCGAGGTCTGCCAATGGAGAACGAAGTTATTGTTGACCTGCTTGCGGTTATCTCGAGGATCGACATTGCGCGGACGGCCAATGCAATCCTTGAAGAGTTCCGCTCGGCCCTGGCGCGCTACGGATTCCGCAATTTTCTGATCACCGGCCTGCCGGTGCCGCACAATGCGGACTGGCAACGCGAAATTCTGGGCGATGGCTGGCCAGTCGATTGGTATAATCGCTACGTCTCCGAGGATCATTTTCTGCACGATCCTTGCGTTGCCCAGTGCCGGCACTCGCCGCAGCCCTTCCTGTGGCGCGAGCTTCCGGCCGCGAGACTGTCTAAGCGCTCGAGATTGGTGATGGACGAGGCGGCCGAGTTCGGGATGAAAGACGGTATTTGTGTTCCCATTCATGTGCCGCTGGCGGGGCCAAGTGTCGTCACAGTGGCGAGCGACCGGATAGAAGTTCCGCCAAGCACCTTGCCCTTTATCGAGATGCTTTGCGTTCATACCTTTCGCAGCCTCGCAGGGCTGGGAACACCCGGCGACGGCGGCGGCGATGAGCCCACGCCCTTGACGGCGCGCGAGCGCGAGCTCCTGGAGTGGAGCGCGCAAGGCAAATCCACCGACGATATCGCCTGCATCCTCGGCGTCACCAGGAACACGGTCGAAAGCCATCAGCGAAACATCCGGGGAAAGCTCGATGCGATCAACGTGTCACATGCCATCGTCAAAGCGCTGCGACGGCAGGAAATCCAGATTTAGCAATACCTGAATACCGTCATACGTACCGCAAGTCCGTTTTCCTACGACCCTCCGCCTGGAGGCGTCATGGTCCGTATACATTTGGTCACCTGGGAAAACAGGAAGCTCTACAGGAAGGTTCTGGAGCGCTACTTTCGCATAAGATACGACATTTACGTCAAGCAGAGGCGCTGGCGCGCCGTCGCCCGGCCGATCAACATCGAGATCGACGCCTTCGACAACGAGCACGCACGTTATGTTTTGGCGCTCGATGCCAACGGCAAGATCGTCGGCGGCTCCCGTCTTGTTCCCACGCTGGAGCCGCATCTCATGAGCGAGGTCTTTCCGATACTCGCCGGCGGCACACCGCCGAGGGCGGCCGAAATTTTCGAATGGACGCGCTTCTTTGTCATGCCATCCTTTCGCACGAAGGGAGCCTCGTCGCCGGTTGCTGGGTTCGTTCTTTGCGGTCTTCTGGAGACGGCGCAAAGTCTGGGAATTCGACAGATCAGCGTGGTATGCGAAACATTCTGGCCGAAGCGCCTGCGTGCGCTTGGCTGGACGCTTTTCGAACTCGGCAACGCTCTCGAGCATCCGGATGGCGATATCATCGCGCTGCTGATCGACGTCACGCCCGAGGCTATTGAGCAGACGCGCCGTGCGTACGGGATAAGCGGCGCCATACTTGCGGACAAGATCTAAGGCGGCAGCGAACCACCCGCCAAATTGGAGGATCATTCGGGCGCTCGGTTGGACCATTAGGCTCGCCGGTGGTGGCTGCCAATTGCCGCAGAAATTGCTTGTCTTGGTTGTTTTGATCGGCTTTCATGACCGGAAAGCCCAAGGTAGAGCGTGCAATGTCGACCAACAAACCTCTAGGACGCTTATTGCGATGCCGGCAGGGAATGGCACGCCTAGGTTCGTGAAACGCACGCCCGCCTCAGACCGAAAAGCAATCATTGTCGCTGAACACGTTCGCAAGACTTATCGGTCCAGCGATGGCCGCTCGCATCTAGCCCTGGCTGGCGTTACCGCTCAAATCGGGCGTGGCGAGGTGCTCGTCGTCTTTGGACCTTCCGGTTCCGGCAAGAGCACATTTCTTCGGACGTTGAATGCGTTGGAAAAGATCGACTCCGGGCGCATCGTGGTGGACGGAGTCTCGATCTCGGATCCAGGCGCCGACCTCAACAGGCTTCGCTCGGAAGTCGGCATGGTCTTCCAATTGTTCAACCTCTTTCAGCACCGAACCGCTCTCGACAATGTCATTCTGCCGCAAATCGTGGTGCGTCGCAGGCCACGGGCCGAAGCGTTGCGACGAGCCCGCGAACTGCTCGAAAAGGTTGGGATAAGCGATCGCGCGGGTCATTACCCCAGCCAACTGTCCGGAGGACAGCAGCAGCGCGTGGCAATTGCCCGCGCTTTGGCCATGGATCCGAAAGTGATGTTGTTTGACGAGCCGACCTCGGCGCTGGATCCTGAAACCGTCACCGGTATTCTCGATCTCATGAAGGACCTCGCGGCAGAAGGCATGACGATGGCGGTCGTCACACACGAAATGGGCTTTGCACGCGAGATCGCCGACCGGATGCTGTTCATGGATGGCGGGTTGATTGTCGAGGAGGGCAGCCCGCAGCAGATCTTCCAAACGCCACGACAAGAGCGAACAAAGGAGTTCCTCCGGCAGATATTGTGACGCTTGGGGATGGTTAGGACCGCAAACAACCAAAACTCAACGGGAGAGAGACGAATGAAAAGCAGTTTTACCAATAGACTGAGCGGGGTCGCGGCGGGTTTGGCCGTCGTGGTCGCAGCCTGGTTTGCCACGGCCAGCATGGCGAGAGCCGACGAAATGGACGACATCCTGAAAAAAGGCGAACTGGTCGTCGCCGTACAGACCCAGGGACCGCCCGTCAGTTTCGTCGACAAAAATGGGGTTCGCACCGGCCTTGCGGTGGAGATCGCCAAACAGATGGCAACCGATCTCGGCGTCAAGGTCGTGTTCCAGGATTATGATTGGAAGGGTCTCATTCCGGCGCTGCTTGCCGGCAAGGCCGACATGATCGCAGGCGACATGACGCCAACGCCGCAGCGCGCTTCCCAACTCCTGTTCTCGCGGCCGATGTTCTTCAACGACACGATCGCCTTCGCTGCCAAGGATTCCAAGTTCAAGGCCTGGCAGGACCTCAACAACAAGGGCGTGACGGTCGCCGCGCTGCAGGGCAGCACCTACGCCGATGCCGTGACCAAGTATCTTCCGAAGGCGACGCTCAAGGTCTTCGCCGGCGGTGGCCCTGCCGTGGCGCAGACCCTCACCATGGGCCGCGTCGATGCCATGGTCGGCGGACAGGACTACAATTCCTATGTCCGTCAGTTTGGCAACCTCAAGCCGCTCGAAGGGACGATGACCCGCGAGCCGCTGGCCTTCGCCACTCGCCCCAACGCCTTCCATCTCAAGATGTGGCTTGACAACTACGTCGAGCTGAAGACCGCCGACAATTCGCTGCAGTCGCTGCTTGCCTATTGGTGGACGTCCGACGCCTGGGAGAAAGACCACAAGTAACGGTCTTGTAGGTCGGCGCTGCCCGCTCGCGCTGCGCCGACCGAACCTGTGCGTGTGCATCCACGCCTGAACTGGGCCTGATTGACGGCCTGTGCGACTGAACTCATCAAAGCTTCGATCCGATGAACTGGGCTCTCGACTTCTACAACTACCGCATCGTCGAGCAGTATCTCGATCGCTTTGCCGAGGGTCTTGAAAACACCCTCATGGCCGCGGCTATAAGCCTCGTGGCCGCTGTGATACTCGGAACGATGGTGGCGCTTTGCCGGATGTCCGCCCGTGCCATCCTGTGGCGTCCGGCGGCCGGCTATGTCGCGTTCGTTCTCGCGACGCCGCTTCTGGTGCAGATCTACCTGATCTATTACGGCCTGCCGAGCCTGCTCCCGGCCACGGGGCGCTGGAGCGAACTGACGCTCGGCATCATTGCGCTCTCTTTGCACAACGCAGCCTATATGAGCGAGATCGTTCGCGGCGGCATCGCATCGGTGCCGCGCGGGCAGATCGAGGGTGGGAAAGCCGTCGGCATGTCTTACATACAGCGGCTGCGCTACATAGTCCTGCCGCAGGCTTTCGCCAACACCTTGCCGCCCTTGCTGGGCCAGACCGCGGTGCTGATCAAGGACACTTCGCTTCTCTCGATCATCGCAGTGTTCGATTTTCTCAGCGCCGGGCTTCTGCTCAACAGCGAAAGGGTGCGGCCGAACGAAAGCTTCCTCACGATCGCCCTCGGCTACCTGGCGATCTATGTCGTGATGCTCGGCCTATCATGGGCAGTCAGGCGCTGGCTTGCCGGTCCGGCATGGAACGCGGGGGAATAGCTGTGCAACATTATCTCGACGTGATCGTCGCGATCCTGCCGTTTCTCTGGGCGGGCTTTGTACAGACCTTCCTGGTCTCGCTCGTCGCCATCGCCGCCGGGTCGGTGCTGGGCTTCCTGATCGGCGTTGTGCGCAGCCAACGCGTCCCTTTGCTGCACCAGCTGTTCGGCCTCTACATCCACGTCCTGCGCGGCACGCCATTTCTGGTGCAGCTTTATATTTTCTATTTCGTCCTGCCCAATACCGGGATCGAAGCCTTGCAGTGGAGTTCCGAGACAGCAGCATTCGTCTCGCTGTCGGTCTACACGTCAAGCTATGTCGCCGAAATCGTCATGGCGGCGATTGATACGGTGCCAAAAGGCCAGTGGGAAGCGGCCACCGCTCTCGGTTTCAAACGCTTGCCGATATTGGCCCTCGTCGTGCTGCCGCAGGCATTGAAGCTTACAGTCCCGCCAATGAGCGGCGTTTATGTCAATATCATCAAGAACACAGCCATCCTGTCGGTGATCGGTATTTCCGAACTCACGCGCCAGGGCGAAATCTCGATCCTGCGCTTTCCGAGTGACGTGCTGTTCATCTATGGCGTGATCGCTCTGGTATACTTCGTCTATTGTTATCCGGTCCTGCGCTTCACGCGTTGGGCCGAGCATAAGGTGGGCGGCACGCGCGTCGTCAACCTGGATTGAGCCTGAGCGGACGCCGACAATCATGCCTTCTTATGTCGATACCTATTACACGCGAACACTGTCTCCGGATGCCGCCTACCCCGCCTTGAGCGGAAAACAGGCGGCCGAGATATGCATCGTCGGCGGTGGACTTGCGGGACTGACAACGGGCCTCGAACTCGCCCGCCGCGGGCGAAGCGTGGCGGTGCTCGAGGCGCGCCGCGTTGCCTGGGGTGCGTCTGGCCGTAACGGCGGGTTCGTGTCGCCAGGTTGGGCGGCACGCGCTGGCCAGGTCCTGAGACGGGTCGGCCCTGACCATGCCAAGGCATTGTTCCGCCTGTCGATGGAAGGCGTCACCATGGTCGAGGATGCCATCCGAGACCTCAACATTTCCGACGCGAATGTGTCGCCGGGCATCCTGCGCGTATCGCGCTACGAAAACACCAGGTCGCTCGAGACGCTGCGAGATGAACAGGAGAGGGAATTCGGTCGTCATTTGCGCCTTTTGGTTCGAGAAGAAGTTCAAGCCCTATTGTTGTCAAAGAAGTATCATCAGGCCCTCCTCGATGAAGCGTCGTTTCATTTTCACCCGCTGAACTATTCGCGGGCGCTGGCGCGCGAGATCGTCAGGCTGGGCGGTTGCGTCTACGAAGACAGCCCAGCGGTACAAGCCGATTTGCGCGGGCAGGAACACATCGTGCGGACGCCTTCAGGCGAAGTGAAGGCAGCGACGGTGGTTCTGGCCGGAGGCGGCTATACCGACAGCATTTTTCCGGCAATGCGCCGTTCCTTCCTGCCGATCGCCACATATGTGGTGTTGAGCGAACTGGCGCCCGACCTGATTGCCAGTGCGATCCGGACAAGGGCCGGCGTCAGCGACGGGCGCCGCGCAGGGGACTATTACCGCGTGGTCGACGGCAGGCTGCTGTGGGGCGGCCGCATCACCACGCGCACCAGCGGTCCACGCGACATCGCCGCCGTGATCCGCCGGGAGATCGTAACGACCTACCCGCAACTGGAAGCTCTGAAGATCGAGACAGCATGGTCGGGGCTCATGGCTTACGCCCGGCATTTAATGCCCCTGATCGGACCTTTGATGCCGAATGTCTGGTCCTGCACAGGCTTCGGAGGCCACGGCCTCAACACGACCGCAATCGGCGCAAGAGTGGTTGCCGAAGCGATAGCGGGTGAGGGTGATCGCCATCGCCTGTTCGCCCCCTTCGGATTCGTATGGAATGGCGGACCGTTTGGCACCGCGGCCGCTCAACTGACCTACTGGGCCTATCAAGGCATGGACTTTCTTCGCGAGCGCCGGTCGGCGCTGGCGGCATAGCGCAAACACCTGTAGCCGCATTGTCGCGGAGTTCCGGCCCTCGGCTAGAATCGCGTCGGCGAGTAGGGAGCCGGGTCGATATAAGGCCGGTTGCCAATAACCAGTTCGGCCAGCAAACGTCCCGTCGAGCCGCCGCCGATCATGCCGGTATGGCCGTGTCCAGTGGCTATGTAGAGACAACGATATTTCGGCACCTCGCCAATTGCGGGCACGCTGTCGGGCAAGGACGGGCGATAGCCCATCCATATCGTCGGCTGCCCACCCTTGAGGTCGGGAAAAAGCGCTCGGGCGTGCTTGAGCAGGATTTCTGAGCGTCGCTCGTCAGGAGCAGCTTCGAGGCCGGCGATCTCGACGGTGCCAGCGAGCCGCAAGCCGTGTTCCATCGGCGAAAGCGCGAAGCCACGGTTCTTCATCTGCAACGGCATCGGCAGTTCGATGGACGGCGTCGGCAGCATCAGATGGTAGCCGCGCTCGGTCTCCAAAGGCAGGCCGGCGCCGAGGGGTTCGAGCAACCGGTTGGACCAGGCACCCGCGGCGATCACCACGATGTCTGCCTTGCGGTTCGCGGTGTTCGTCATCAGGGTGTAGCCACCGCCTTCTCGGGGAATGATCTTCAGCACCCGCTCTGTCGCAAAAATGCCACCGGCCTGCCGCAGCCGTTCTGCAATCGCCGTCACCAGGCGATGCGGATTGGTCGTATGGGCGTTGTTGGGGTAGAGCAAGCCGCGTTTTGCGATGCCTGAGATGCCCGGAAGAATGCGCTCGAGATCCCGGCGGGACAAAGGCTCGGTGACCACGCCTTGCCGCCTGTTGATCTCGGCCGTGATACGGTCGGAAAGGCCGGACGCTTCGCTCTCCCAGATCTGGATCCCGCCCACTTCGCGGATGAGAGTCTCGAAGGTGTCACCGCCGATCAGATCTCGGTAGCAAGCAAGATTGCCTTCATGCAGCTTGCACAAGGCGTCGGCCGCGCTGTTGACGCGGTCCATCCTGCCGGCGCGTATCCATTGAAGCAGCCAAGGCGCGGCTTTCAGCGCATAGCTTGGCCGCAGCACAAGCGGCCCGAGCGGGTTGAGCAGCCAGCCGGGCACTTGTCGCAGCATTCCTGGCATTGCGACCGGCACATTGCAGTCGTGCCTGACCATTCCGGCGTTGCCGTAGGATGTCGCGCTGCCGGGAGGCAGAGGATCGACAACCGTCACGTCCAGGCCGGCTCGCTTCAGATAAAGCGCTGAACTGATGCCGATAATGCCTGCGCCAATGACAGCCACGTTCCGACCCGAAAACGGCATGTAGACTTTATCCAATTGAGCTTCTGCACGCATGGACATTCGTCCGGTGCTGATGCTCAGGCAACCGCCAGTGACCGACGGCTTTTGCGCCAGGCAGTTCAGCAGATGGGTCGGAACGAATCGACGAGACGCACCGAGCGGGGCATCTCATGCGAGATCGGCTCTGGTTGCCGAAGATCGATTGCCGGTCGCCGATGTTCAGGATCTTACAGCTTGGCGGGCTTGCGTTCCTCTTCCAGAACAAGACGCGCCGCCGGCGGCTGGGACGCCAGAACCAAACGCTTTTTTCTGGCTGGCCGGGCAGGCAGCGACGGCGTCCAGACTGCGCCTGCGCACATTGCCAGAAGCCGTCGCCAACTGGCGTGGGAAAGTGTGCAATGACCGCGACTGGAATTGATGTTAAGGACAAAAAATCGAGAAATCAGAATCATAGACGGACCGCAGTAGCATCATGCGTTGGATTCGATGGATGAGCACATGAAGCCGCTGGTCCTCATCTTTTCGAAGGACCCCGATTTTTTCCTGGTTTTCGGGCACATTCTCTCGGTTGCGGGCTTCGAGACCCGGCTGCTCACCGCAGACAAGCAGATCGCAAGCTCCATCAAGGCTGCGGCGCCGCTTGCCGTTATCCTGGATTGTCATCCAGGCGACCGCGCAATTTCGAAGCAATGCGTGGCGCTGAAGTCGTCCGAATCGACAAAAGCAACGCCCCTCGCAGGTTTGGTTGCGCCGCGTTCCGGCAAGCTGCACCTGGATTTGATCAAGGCTGGCGTCGACGAGATATTCTCGCGGCCGTTTGCGCCCGAACAGCTTCTGATGTGGCTGCATGGCAAAGCGGATCTTGCGAACTCATCGCGCGAAACGGGATCGGGGGACCTGGTGCACGGCGATTTACGGCTGGAGCGACAGACCCACAGGACATTCTTCAAGCAAAAGGAGATTGTCATGCCGCCGATCGAGTTCAAGCTTTTGCGCAACCTCTTGGCAAAGCCGGGCAAGGTCTTCAGCCGCGAGGAGCTGGTCGCGGCAGCATGGCCTGAGCATGCCGCCGCCACTGACGTCCGCGGCGTCGACGTTCATATCGCCAGGTTGCGCAAAAGGCTTCGGGCATCAGTGGGAAGCGATGTTATACGGACCGTCCGCTCGGCCGGCTACGCGTTCGCGCCGGAGTGGTGATCGGCGCGGGCTCCGGCACCAAGTCCAATTGCCGGATTGACGGTCATGGGCCGCGGGGGCGCGACCGCGACGCCTCTGCCCTCAACGGCTCAGGATAGTATCCAGGAAGAGCCGGGCGCGCGGGTGAGCGGCTGCCGAGAAAAAGTCTTCGGTAGAGGCGTGCTCAACGATGCGACCTTCGTCCATGAAAACGATCTCGTCCGCCACTTCGCGTGCAAAGCCCATTTCATGGGTCACGCAAACCATGGTCACGCCGCTTCCCGCGAGCGCGATCATGACGTCCAGGACTTCCTTGATCATTTCCGGGTCCAGCGCCGAGGTCGGCTCGTCGAACAGCATGACGCGAGGATTGAGGCAAAGCGCGCGCGCGATCGCCACCCTTTGTTGTTGGCCGCCCGAGAGCTGGGCCGGGTAGGCCTGCGCCTTTTCGGGGATGCGCACTGTCGTCAGGTGACGCATGGCGATCTCTTCGGCCTCGCTGGCCGGCGTCATTAGAACCCGCCGCAGCGCCAGCGTGCAGTTGGCGAGCACCGTCAGGTGCGGAAAGAGGTTGAAGCCCTGGAACACCATGCCTGTTTGCCGGCGCGCCGTCGCCGTATTGCGAGCATTTCTCCCCAGCGCAGTCCCTTCCAGCTGGATCGTGCCCTTTTGGAAGTGCTCAAGACCGTTGATGCAGCGGATCAAGGTCGATTTGCCCGAGCCGGACGGCCCGCAAACGACCATGCGCGAGCCGGCTCGTACCGTAAGATCGATGTCTTTCAAAACCTGCAGGGCGCCGAACCACTTGTTAAGGCCGACGATCCGCACAAGGGGGAGGGTTTCACTGGCTGGGTGTGGAGCTTGCGCGAGCATCAGCGCCGTCCAGTTGCAAGCAGGCGCTGCTCGATGCGCTTCACACCGTAAGCAACGATGAGTGCAAGCGCGAGGAACAGGATGCCGGCGACGGTCAGCGGCTCCGCGTACCGATACGTCTCGGAGGCGATATCGAAGGCGCGTCCGAGCATTTCGGGCACGGCCAGGACCGCGAGATAGGGCGTCGCCTTGAGGATCGAGACAAAGTAGTTGCCGAGCGGTGCGGCGATGTTGCGCAACATCTGTGGCGCGATGACGAAAACAATCGTATCGCGGCGGGTGAGCGACAATGCCCGGGCTGCTTCCTGCTGGCCCTTCGGGATCGCGTCGATGCCCGCTTTGAACACCTCCGCCAGATAACCGCTGTAGTAGAGGCTCAGCCCCAATATGCCCACCGTCATGGCGCCTAGCCGGATCCCGTAGAAAGGCAGGACGAAATATAGGAAATAGAGCCAGGCCAGAACCGGCGTCGAGCGGATGAAGTCGATCAGGAAGCGGACGGCCAGACCAGACGCTCCGCCCCCGCGGCGGATCATTTCAAAAGTGAAACCAAGCGCTGATGCGCCGAGGCAGCTCAAGATTGTCGCCAGCAGGGTAGCTCCAATCGCGCCGATGATGGTGGGAATGGTCGACAGTGCGAAATGGAGGTCAAATCCCACGAGCCGTTCCTTTCTCGGGGTGGACCCGCGCCTCCAGCCAGCGGCCGGCGAGCGCGATCGGATAACATACGACGAAGAAGGCCAGCAGCAGCGCTGAATAGATAGCGACCGGGTCGTAGTCGGTCTGCGCGATCTCCTTGGCGCGGAAGGTCATGTCCGTCAGTGTGACCAGCGAGACAAGCGAGGTCGCCTTGACGAGCTGGATAAGGTTGTTGACGAAGGTGGGGCTCATGGCGACTAGCGCCTGCGGCAGCTCGATCAGGAGCAGGATCGTCGGGCGCGAGAGGCCGAGCGCCATGCCGGCCTCGCGTTGGCCGGCGGGAAGCGACTGCAGCCCGGCGCGTACCGCCTGGCTGGCATAGCCGCCGATGTTGAGACCAAGCACCAATGCACTGACGGTTAGCGCCGATAGAGTGATCCCCATCACCGGAAGCACGTAATAAAAGACGAACAGCAGGACCACGACCGCGGAGCTGCGCCAGAATTCGATCACGGCGGTAACCAGAAAGCGCGTAGGACCGGTGGCAAGAAACTGCGCGACGCCGAGGACGAGCGCGAAGGGGACTGCAAAGACCAGGGCATAGGCCGTGACCTGTGCGGTGATGCCCAGCCCTTGCAGGATGCCCAGCCAGATCTCGAACATGCTCACGCGGTGGCTCCGCTCTTTGCCGGGGCCGGTATCGACAGTGGCAGCACCGTCTCGACGCGCCTCGGGAAGGCGCCTTTGCGCCGAGAAATCGCACCGTCCGTGCCGTTCATCATGGCAATCCTCGTGCCGATCGCCTGGACCGGCAGGCAATCGATGCCTCCCACATAAACCCGGCGTGAATCGCGTGTCAACAAACATGTACAATATATTGCAAAACTTCATACCGGGCGCTCTGCGATGAAAGCCGCAATGGCTCGCAGTAGAGCGTCAGGGCCTTCGGCACCGCCAGTGGCCGGTATTTGCACGCTAGGCTACGACGACATCTGAACCGCGTTGAATCCGAGTGCGCCAAGGATCTTTTGATCGTCCCCGACCGGAAACAGTTCGACCTGCTCCGGGTCAAACGGGGACAGCATGGTCATATCGCACGACAATAACGAGGGACGCGCGCGCAGCTCGCGTATGCTGCGCACCGCGCTTGGACCGGCCATTGCCCGGTTTCTCGACGATCCCGCAATTGTTGAGGTTATGCTGAACCCGGATGGCCGGATCTGGGTGGATCGGCTTTCGGATGGTTTGGCCGATACGGGGGAACTGCTGGCGTCCGCCGCGGGCGAGCGCATTATCCGCCTGGTCGCCCATCATGTCGGTGTCGAGGTGCATTCCCGTACCCCGCGCGTGTCGGCCGAGTTGCCGCAAACCGGCGAGCGTTTCGAAGGCCTGTTGCCGCCCGTGGTTGCCGCGCCGGCCTTCGCGATCCGCAAGCCCGCGGTCGCCGTGTTCACGCTCGATGACTATGTCGCGGCAGGCATCATGTCGGCTGGCCAGGCCGCGATATTGCGCGACGCGGTTGCCCGGCGCGCGAACGTCCTGGTCGCCGGCGGCACCTCGACAGGCAAGACGACGCTCACCAACGCCCTGCTTGCCGAAGTGGCAAAAGGGAAGGATCGGGTCGTCATCATCGAGGACACCCGCGAACTGCAGTGCGCCGCGCCCAACCTCGTCGCGATGCGCACCAAGGATGGCGTCGCGACGCTCTCCGACCTGGTTCGCTCGTCCCTGCGGCTGCGGCCCGATCGCATTCCCATTGGGGAGGTGCGCGGCCCCGAAGCCCTGGACCTCTTGAAGGCATGGGGTACCGGGCATCCCGGTGGCATCGGCACCCTTCATGCCGGCTCCGGCATAGGCGCCCTGCGCCGGCTTGAGCAGCTGATCCAGGAGGCCGTCGTCACTGTCCCGCGTGCGTTGATCGCCGACACGATAGGCCTCGTGGCCGTGCTCGCCGGACGTGGCGCCGCGCGACGGCTTGTCGAACTGGTGAGGGTCGAGGGTCTCGGTTCCGATGGCGACTACCGCATTGCTGAACCCACACCAATCAACACAGGAGAAATTTCATGATCCGTCTGCTTTCGCGCTGCCACGCCAGTCTGGCCGCCGCCGGCGCCGCTATTGCCTCCAACGTCATCGTCGCGTCGACTGCCCAAGCGTCGGGTTCGTCGATGCCGTGGGAGCAGCCGCTCGAAAAGATCCTGCAGTCGGTCGAGGGCCCGGTCTCCAAGATCATCGCCGTCATCATCATCATCGTCACCGGCCTGACGCTGGCCTTCGGTGACAGTTCGGGCGGTTTCCGCCGGCTGATCCAGATCGTCTTTGGCCTTTCGATCGCCTTTGCGGCTTCGAGCTTCTTCCTGTCGTTCTTCTCCTTCGGCGGCGGAGCGTTGATCTGATGGCCCCCGTTTTCGAACAGCTCGACACGGTGCCAGGCTGGACCGTGCCTGTCCACCGGGCGCTGACCGAGCAGATCCTGCTCGGGGGCGCGCCGCGTGCAATTGCGATCCTGAACGGCACGCTGGCTGGCGCGGTCGGCCTGGGGCTGCGGCTGTGGCTCGTCGGTCTGCTCATGTGGGCAATCGGACATGTCACGGCGGTGTGGGCCGCCAGGCGCGATCCACTTTTCGTCGAGGTTGGGCGCCGTCACCTGCGGTTGCCCGCGCATCTGTCGGTTTGAGGGCGCAGCTATGATGAGCCTTGCCGAATACCGCCGGACCGCCGCTCGCCTTGCCGATTATCTTCCTTGGGCGGCACTGGTCGCGCCGGGCGTCGTGCTCAACAAGGATGGCAGCTTCCAGCGCACAGCGCGGTTTCGCGGGCCGGATCTCGACTCCGCCGTCGCGGCGGAGCTCGTCGCGGTGGCCTCGCGCATCAACAATGCCTTTCGCCGCCTGGGCTCCGGCTGGAGCATCTTCGTTGAAGCGCAGCGGCACGAAGCGGCTTCCTACCCGGAGAGCCAGTTTCCGGATGCGGCCTCCCGCCTGCTCGATGCCGAGCGCAAGGCCGACTTCGATGAGGAAGGCGTTCATTTCGTATCGAGCTACTTTATCACATTCCTGTTCCTGCCGCCGCCCGAAGACGCCACGCGCGCCGAGGGTTGGCTTTATGAGGGTCGCGATCGGTCGGGAGCCGATCCGGGCGAGATCGTGCGCGCCTTCGTCGACCGGACAGAACGCGTGCTGGCCTTGCTTGACGGGTTCATGCCTGAGTGCCAATGGCTCGATGACGGCGAAACGCTGACCTACCTGCATTCGACGATCTCGACCAAACGCCATCCGGTCCGCGTCCCCGAGACGCCGATCTATCTCGACGCGCTGCTGGCCGACGAGCCGCTCGCCGGCGGGCTCGAGCCCCGGCTTGGCGAAAACCATCTGCGCGTGCTGACGATTGTCGGCTTCCCCACCGCCACCACCCCCGGCCTGCTTGATGATCTCAATCGGCTGGCCTTCCCCTACCGCTGGTCGACGCGCGCGATCCTGCTCGACAAGGTCGACGCTGTCCGCCTCTTAACCAGGATACGGCGGCAATGGTTCGCCAAGCGCAAGAGCATCGCCGCGATCCTGAAGGAGGTGATGACCAACGAAGCGTCGGCTCTCCTCGACACCGACGCCGCCAACAAGGCGGCCGACGCCGACACCGCGTTGCAGGAGCTCGGCGCCGACGTCGCGGGCATGGCTTATGTCAGCGCGACAGTCGCGGTCTGGGACCCCGACCCGCGCGTGGCCGACGAGAAATTGCGGCTCGTTGAAAAGGTTATCCAGGGCCGCGACTTCACGGCGATTGCCGAGACCGTCAACGCCGTCGACGCGTGGCTCGGCTCCTTGCCCGGGCACGCCTACGCCAATGTCCGCCAGCCTCCCATCTCAACGCTCAATCTCGCCCACATGATACCGCTGTCTGCCGTGTGGGCGGGGCCGGAACGGGACGAGCATCTGGTCGGTCCTCCCTTGCTTTACGGCAAGACCGAAGGCTCGACCCCGTTCCGGTTGGTCCTTCATGTCGGCGATGTCGGGCATACGCTGGTCGTTGGCCCAACCGGGGCCGGTAAATCGGTACTGCTGGCGCTGATGGCGCTGCAGTTTTGCCGCTACCGCAACGCTCAGATCTTCGCCTTCGACTTTGGCGGCTCGATCCGCGCCGCGATGCTCGCCATGGGCGGCGACTGGCACGATCTCGGCGGCCACCTCGCCGAAGGCATGGAGGCCCCGGTTTCGCTGCAGCCGCTCGCGCGCATCCACGATACATACGAGCGTGCCTGGGCGGCTGACTGGATCGTCGCGATCCTGATGCGCGAGGGGGGCCAGATCACGCCGGACGCCAAGGAGCATATCTGGGCGGCGCTGACATCGCTCGCCTCGGCTCCCGTCGAGGAGCGCACCATCACCGGGCTCGGCGTGCTCTTGCAAGCCAATGACCTGAAGCAGGCGCTTCGTCCCTACTGTATTGGCGGCCCTCATGGCCGGCTGCTCGACGCCGAGTCCGAACAGCTCGGTCAGGCATTCGTGCAGGCGTTCGAAATAGAAGGTCTGGTCGGCACGCAGGCCGCGCCGGCCGTCCTGTCCTATCTGTTCCACCGCATCGGCGATCGGCTCGACGGCCGTCCGACGCTGCTCATCATCGACGAAGGCTGGCTTGCGCTCGACGATGACGCGTTCGCCGGCCAGCTGCGCGAGTGGCTGAAGACGCTGCGCAAGAAGAATGCCAGCGTCGTGTTTGCCACCCAGTCGCTCGCCGACATCGACAACTCGGCGATCGCTCCGGCGATCATCGAAACCTGTCCAACCCGGTTGCTGCTGCCCAACGAGCGCGCAGTTGAGCCGCAAATTACCGCCATCTATCGCCGCTTCGGCCTGAACGATCGCCAGATCGAGATCCTGGCGAGGGCGACACCCAAGCGCGATTATTACTGCCAGTCCCGCCGCGGCAACCGCCTCTTCGAGCTCGGCCTGTCCGAGGTCGGGCTGGCCCTTTGCGCCGCATCCTCGAGGAGCGATCAGGCCTTGATAGAGACCCTCGTCGCCGAGCACGGCCGCGACGGCTTCCTGGCGGCCTGGTTGCGTGCCCGCGGCATCGGCTGGGCCGCCGACGTCATTCCAAATCTCACTGTTCCCAAACCTGCAAAGGATCCCCAACCATGACTACCTGCCAAAGCCGCCCGCGCGCCCGTCTTCTGGTCGCGGCAATGGTCGCCCTGCCGGTCGCGATCTCGCCGATGATGACCGCGCCAGCCCATGCACTCATCGTCTTCGACCCATCGAACTATTCCCAGAATGTCCTGACGGCCGCGCGTTCGCTGCAGCAGATCACGAACCAGATCACCTCGCTTCAGAACCAGGCCCAGATGCTGATCAACCAGGCGCGCAATCTGGCGAGCCTGCCGTTGTCCACGCTAAAGCAACTGCAGCAGTCGGTGCAACGCACGCAGCAGCTTCTCGGGCAAGCACAGAACATCGCCTTCGACGTCCAGCAGATCGACAAGGCCTTTCAGCAGCAATATGGCGACGTGTCGCTCTCTGCTTCCGACAAGCAGCTCGTGACGGACGCACGCTCGCGCTGGCAAAATACGGTCGGCGGTCTCCAGGACGCCATGCGCGTCCAGGCGGGCGTCGTCGCAAACATCGAGAGCGGCCGCGCGCAGATGTCGGCGCTGGTCGGCGCCAGCCAATCCGCCACCGGCGCGCTGCAGGCGACGCAAGCCGGCAATCAGTTGCTCGCGCTTCAGGGCCAGCAACTTGCCGATCTGACCGCGGTGATCGCCGCCAACGGTCGCGCCCAGGCGCTGAGCGAAGCCGAACGTGCCGCTGCCGTCGACCAGGGCCGCGAGCAGCGCCGGCGCTTCCTCGCCCCTGGCTCCGGCTACCAGGCCGGCGACGTCCGGATGTTCAACCGCTGAGGATGATGGCCATGGACGGCAAAGCTCTCGCTCGCATCGTTGCCGTCGTCTTCGTCGCGGTTGCCGTGACTGCAAGCGCGCTCGAGATGAGCCGGAAGGAGGACAAGCCGCTGGGGGAGGGCGTGCACGCACGGAAGCCTCTATGCCAAATCCGCTTCGCGACGGCCTGCGCCGCTGCCAGACCCTCGGCGAGGCCGCTCTGCGTGACGATGGATGCGCGCGACTATGGGCAAAACAGCGCGATCGCTTCCTTGGTCTCGACAAACCGTCGGGAGGTTCGACAAGCGAGCCGGCCGTTTCGCAGTCGCTGCACGAGGCCCGATAAATGGGCAATACCGGTGTCATCGATCAGTTCCTGGCCACCTTCACCCGCTACATTGACTCAGGTTTCGGCCTGCTCGGCGGCGAGGTCGCCTTCGTCGCCACCACGCTCATCTCGATCGACGTGACGCTCGCCGCACTTTTCTGGAGCTGGGGCGCCGATGAGGACATTATCGCGCGGCTCGTCAGGAAGACGCTGTTCGTCGGGGTCTTCGCTTACCTGATTTCGAACTGGAACAGCCTGGCGCGAATCGTCTTCGAGAGTTTCTCCGGTCTTGGTCTCAAGGCGAGTGGAACCGGCTTTTCGGCACAAGACCTGCTTCACCCCGGCAAGGTGGCTCAAACCGGCCTCGACGCGGGACGGCCATTGCTTGAGGCGATCTCCGGGTTGATGGGCTACGTCTCCTTCTTCGAGAACTTCATCCAGATCGCTTGCCTGCTTTTTGCCTGGGCACTCGTGCTGCTCGCCTTCTTCGTGCTGGCGGTGCAGCTCTTCGTGACGCTTATCGAATTCAAGCTGGCGACGCTGGCCGGCTTCGTGCTGATCCCTTTCGGCCTCTTCGGCAAGACGGCCTTCATGGCTGAACGCGTGCTGGGCAACGTCATTTCGTCCGGCATCAAGGTTCTGGTGCTTGCCGTGGTGATCGGCATCGGATCGACGCTCTTCGGCGAATTCACCCAGGGCTTCGGCGGCGAGAACCCAACCATCGACCAGGCCATGGCGATCGTGCTGGCGGCGCTGTCGCTGCTTGGCCTCGGCATCTTCGGGCCCGGTATCGCCAACGGCCTCGTCGCGGGTGGACCGCAGCTTGGCGCAGGTGCTGCCGTCGGCACTGGCCTTGCCGCGGGCGGCATGGCGGTCGCAGGCTATGGTGCGGCCGGCCTGGCGGCGCGAGGCGGGACTGCTCTGTTCTCGGGAGCGACCTCGGCCGCGCGGGGCGGAGCGTCGCTCGCTAGCGGCGGCTCGGCTGCTTACACACTTGCCGCCGCCGGTCAGCCGGGTGCGGCAGGTATTGCCTCCGGGCTGGGCGGCGTTGCGCGCGCTGGCGTTTCGGCGGCAGTCTCGCCACTGAAGCGCGCCGCAACGAATGCGGGGCAATCGCTTCAGTCCAGCTTTGCCACCGGCGCCAATTCGGCCGCTGAAATCACCGGCGGGTCCTCGACTATGGGAACGATTGGACGCGGCACGGCGTCGGCCGCGGCTCATGCGCCCGGCGCGGGCAACCCATCCGGCAATCAAGGGCAGCCTGAATGGGCCAGACGCCTGCAGCGCTCCCAGCGTCTCTCCCATGGCGCCCAGACCGCCGCCCATGCGGTTCGCGCCGGTGACAGCCATGGCGGCGGAGCCTCGATTTCTCTTTCTGAAGGCGAATGACCCATGAACATCTTTAGGCGCCCCGCAGTCCACTACGGCAAGACCCCTCGACCGGAGACACCCTATCAGAAGGCGGAGCAGATCTGGGATGAACGCATCGGCTCCGCCCGCGTCCAGGCCCGGAACTGGCGCCTAATGGCGTTCGGATCGCTGATCCTGTCGGCGGGCCTTGCCGCTTCCCTCGTCTGGCAACTGGCCCGCGGCACCGTCGTGCCCTGGGTCGTGCAGGTCGACAGATTGGGCGAGGTCCAGGCGACCGCGCCCGCGATCGCCGGCTATAAGCCGACAGACCCGCAGATCGCCTGGCATCTCGCCCGCTTCATCGAACAGGTGCGCTCCATTCCCGCTGATCCGGTCATCCTGCGCCAGGATTGGCTCCGCGCCTATGAATGGACCACCGACCAGGGCGCTGCGGCGCTCAACGACTATGCTCGTGCCAACGACCCGTTCTCCAGGATAAGCAAGCAACAGGTCGCGGTGGAGATTTCCTCGGTCATCCGGGCCTCGCCGAACTCCTTTCGCGTTGCCTGGATCGAGCGCCAGTATGAAAACGGCCAGCTTTCCGGCACCGAGCGTTGGACGGCGATCCTGACGATTGTGATGCAGACGCCGAGCGACGCCGAACGGCTGCGCGCAAATCCGCTCGGCATCTATGTCAACGCCATCAACTGGTCTCGGGAGTTGAGCCAATGAGCCAGACCTTACGTCTTGTCGTCGCTACGCTTCCTGCAAGATACCTGGTCTCGGCGATACTGGTCTCGGGAACGACGCTGCTCGCGAGCTGCGCCATGCCGCTGAAGAAGCCCCCGAAAATCAGCTACGATTCCTCTGTTCCGCCGTTGCCGCCGGCTCCGGCCGCCGCGACAGACCAAAGGCCGAAGCCGCTTCGCGTGCCACCAGGCTGGCATCCCGCGCGGGGCGGCGCCAGCGCCGAAACGCCAGCCGCACGCGTCGAGAACGCAAACGCCGCGGCGCGAGTGGAGCCGCGCCGCGAGGGCTACTACAACGCGATCCAGATCTACCCCTGGAGCGAAGGAGCGCTCTATCAGGTCTACGCCGCGCCTGGCCAGATAACGGACATCGCGCTTGAGCCCGGAGAAAGCCTGACGGGAGAGGGGCCGATCGCGGCCGGTGATACCGCGCGCTGGATCATCGGCGACACCGAGAGCGGATCCGGCATAGCCCGACGCGTCCACGTCCTGGTGAAACCCTCACGGGCCGACATCACGACGAACCTCATCATCGCCACAGACCGGCGCAGCTATATGCTTGAGTTGCGGTCAGGGGCGAAGCCATACATGCCCGCCGTGGCGTGGTCCTATCCGGCTCCAAAGGAAGGGCTCGTGCAGGCCGTCGCCACGACGCCCGTCATACCGGACTTGACGGTGCGCAACTATCGCTACGGCTTTACCGGCGACACCCCGCCCTGGAAGCCGGTGAGTGCCTTCGACGATGGCCGGAGGGTGTACGTCGTTTTTCCTCCCGGCATTGTGCAAGGCGAGATGCCGCCGATCTTCGTCATCGGTCCGGACGGCGAGGCTGAGATCACCAACAGCCGTGTCTGGCAAAACGTCCTGATCGTCGACCGCCTTTTCGGCGCGGCCGAACTGCGTCTTGGCGCCGGCAAACGGCAGCAGACGGTAAGGATCGTCCGTATCGATGGGGGAAGACCCAATCGGTTGTGGCGCAGGCCAAGCGACAGCGCCGCGTCGGAGGCGCCGAACTCAACCTCGAGGGGGGCGCTGCAGCCATGAACGAGAAGGATATTGCGGTCGAACGCATGCGGCTTCGCGCCGACCCACCGCGCGTGACGCGTCTGTCGCGCAAGATGCTCGCAGGCATTGGCTTAGCCGCTTCGCTCGGTATCGGCGGCGCGCTGATTTACGCTTTCCAGGACGCTGACAAATTCAAGCAGGGCCAAGAGCTCTACCCTACCTCCAATCGGCCGCCCGCCGATGGACTGGCAGGGCTTCCGCGCGACTATACCGGGCCGGTCCTTGGGCCGCCGCTGCCTGGCGATCTCGGCAGGCCGATCCTCGAGGCCCAAAACCAAGGGCAGGCCGTCGTACCGCCCTCGGTCGCGAGCCCTGCGATCGACGAGGCCGAGCAACGCCGGCGGACCGAGGAGGAAGCGGCCAGAACCTCGCGCGTCTTCTTCCAGACTGCGCCAGGAGATGCCAGGACCGCCGAAACGTCCGCCACCACTGGCAACGGGGTTCCCATTCAGGACGGTCAGCCGAACGCACAGGACCGCCAACTTTCCTTCCTGAACGCGGCCGCTGACCGGCGTACCGTTGCTCCGGATCGGATCATGCCTCCGGTCTCACCATACCTGCTTCAAGCCGGTGCCGTGATCGCGGCCGCGCTCATCACAGGCATCCGGTCCGACCTGCCCGGCCAGATCAGCGCCCAGGTAACCGAAAATGTCTATGACAGTCCCACCGGCCGCTTCCTGCTCATTCCGCAAGGCACTCGTGTTATCGGGCAATACGACAGTGGAATTGGTCCGGGACAGCCTCGCGTGCTGCTTGTCTGGAACAGGCTGATTTTTCCCGACGGACGCTCCATCGTTCTGGAACGCCAGCCAGGCGCGGATGCGGAAGGCTACGCTGGCCTCGAGGACGGCGTCGATTATCACTGGGGCGAGCTTTTCAAGGCTGCGGCCTTGTCGACAGTGCTGAGTGTTGGCGCGCAGGCCGGTTCCTCCGATCAAGACAGCGATATCGTGCGTGCTCTGCGCAGCGGCGCCTCCGATAGCGTAAGCCAGGTAGGTCAGCAGGTCGTTCAACGGCAGCTCACTGTAGCGCCGACGCTTATGATCCGGCCGGGATTCCCCGTTCGCGTCCTCGTCACCCGCGACCTTGCACTTGAGCCTTACGGGGATTGAGATGGCCAAGTTGAAGCTGGCAACGATCGCAGATGACAAGCCGGTCAAGGTTACGGTGGAACTGCCGGCGGCGCTGCATCGCGATTTGGTGACATATGGAGAGATCCTTGGCCGCGAGACCGGGCAGCCACCTGCCAGTCCTTCGCGCTTGATCGCGCCCATGCTTGAACGGTTCATCGCGACGGATCGCGGCTTTGCCAAAGCAAAGAAGGAGCAGGCTTAGATCAGGCTTGTCCGTCAGCCCACTTGATCGAATGGCGCACGACCGTGTGGCCGGTTGATCGGTTCAACGGTTCGATCCGAAGCACCAGATCCGGATGCCAATTGATCGGGGGCCAGCGCCGGCGTCTTTTTGATAGGCCGGGAGGAGCAAGTTGCGACCGTCTGGTTCGGCCAAGGACGGTCAGCCCGCTGATTGGCACGACTCGGCGTTAGCGCACCAAACGCAACGTCATGCGAATCTTCGTGAAGAAGCCCAGCGCGCTATCGTCGGCTGCTGCCCGATGCGGCGCTATCTGCCGGCCGCGTGGTCCAGCTTCTGTGGCGTCTGCAAGTCCATTCTTTCCAATTTGGTTGCCGGCGTGAGTAGAGGATCTGGTCAGGCTCGCCGCTTGCCGGGAAACACCATGCACGTGCTACGCAAGATTCGGGGCCAGTGGCGGAGCTCAAAAGCGAACGGGCGACACTGAGGTCGATCTTCCTGGGCGCCGCCCGTCTTGGACATTTCAGACCGGCAGTTCCAAATCAGTATTTGAAATCGTCCGGTCACTGCGGTTCGGCTGCTGCGGGGCTTTACCTCCGCAAATGAGCTAAGATGCGCAACACGGGCCAGCCCGCAACTGCCTCGCGAAGCCTGCTGAAAAGCTTGCTGTCTTTGTCGATGGCTGAACGAACTTGAACGGCGGCCCAACCGGCTTTCATTGTCCCGCCCACGTGGCAGTGGCAAACGATGGCGTGCAGCTGCCAATCCGCTAACTCGAAGAAGCGCTTCGCTTCTCCATACGTGTCGTCCTTCAAACCTTGCGCGCGCAACACCGGATCGCCGAAGGCGATGCTGAGCGCGGAGCCTACGCACTGTGTTTTGTGGCGCACGTCCAGGATCATGTATTCCGTTCCTGGGAAGGCGGCGAGGCACCGCTGCGGCTTCCGCTCGAGCAGCATGGCCCAACGTTCCAAGCGCTGAGTTCGCGTCATGGCCGGAAACGACGGTTCGACTTCCGCGACCTCATTCAGTTCTTCAAGTGTCTGGTGTTTCATGGCCGTCTCCTGTGCGAGGCCTCCGGCCTGCAGCAGCGCAGTCAAGAGTCGCCTCCGCGTCCCTTCGCAGCCAAACCTCCTTCTGGTCGCGAAGTTCCAGCGTCGAGAAGATTTGAAGGCGGCTCCTCCGCCATACCCAGCGGCCCAACACCTTGGGATAGACCACAATGCGGAACACACGGCCGAAACAGCGCAGCCAGCGGCGCCTCGTGGAACATTTTGTCGCTCGCCTGATTTTTGTGGCAGCCGCTTCGGCATCTCGACGCCCATTCAGCGATGGAGGAATGATTGCTCGCTGACAGCGAAATTCATCATGATTCAGAAGATGTCGATGCCCGCGTGTTGTCGGACGTCGTGGCTGCCCTCAACCGCAGAGTTATCATCTCTCACGAGTTCGACATCCCCTACATTGCTGGTTACAGCATCGATGCCAAGACGGTCTACATCGACAGACATCTTCCCCGCACTCTGAAGGCGAAGAACAAAGACGTTCGGATCGAGCCTTTCCTGGTGTGTCACGAGATAGTCGAGAAAGCGCTCCTGGATGAGTTGCAACTGCATTACCTTCACGCGCACCAAATTGCCTCGCGCATCGAACGGGATGCCGTTCGAACGAGCGGGATAAGGTGGATGGACTATCAGCGCTTCATGAAGCGTCACGAGAAGGCGATCGACGAAGAAACATTGAAGAAAGTCCCTGCCGACCTGGACCTAACACCATACAAGGACCTTGAGGATTACGCGCTTCTACAGCAGCTCACGCAAGCCCATTCCTGAGCCGGCTAGCTTCTGCACAGGGAGCTCCATTTCCCGTCCTCAATCTGCGGGCTATCAACTCTACCGCCCGGCCCGCGGCCGCCGACGAGGAGCGCGGAACGAGAATCGGCTTTGCACATTGTTGCGAGCGCTTCACACTTCAACTTCAGGATACCCAATGGAAAAAACATTTAATCGCGTGGCGACCGTCGTCGCGCATGCTTCCGGCCGCCCCTGGGCCTTTGCCTTATGCCTGGCTTCGGTACTGGTTTGGGCCGTGAGCGGCCCGGTTTTCCACTATTCCGAGACGTGGCAACTGGTCATCAATACGGGAACGACGATCGTAACGTTTCTAATGGTCTTTCTTATTCAGAACACTCAGAATCGCGACGGCGCCGCAATACAGGCTAAACTCGATGAGTTAATCCGTTCTGGCGCAGCCAAGAACGACTTCATCGGTATCGAGCACCTCACGGAGGCCGAGGTTGAAGAGTTCCGCGCGCTTTGTGTGCGGGCGAAGGAGAGTAGTGAAAGAGCGGCTGTAATACGTCACAAGTCAACGGCCTGAATGCGAAGCTCTGATTTGTCTTGCGCCCGATCGGCGCTCTTCGTCGGGGCATCCATATCAGCCGCGGGTTGCCACGCTGATGCTCCTACGCGCCGGCTCCTCAAACGGTCTCAGGGCAAAGAACCTTAGCCGAGGGACGCTGTTCTTGTCAGATCAGACGCTGATCTTCGGGGAGCGAACTGACACAGCTTTGGTGATTGGAATCCCTAAGGGAACTCTTTGCATTCCGCGTGTGTCATCCGGATCCTCCGGCAGCGCGCGGCGATCTTCGACTGGGTTGCACGCGCGCCAGTATAGCCACGCATTCTAGGGCTTTCTGGCCGTGCTATACAGCGCCAGAGGCGGCACCTTCTGGATGGCTCGACCGGAAATTTGTCGTCGAACATTTCAACTCGGGAGGGCAGACCACGTCGTTGACGCCGTTGACATTGAATTGTCGAGATCCGCGTCATCGCCTATCTCCGTGGGACATTTCGAACGCCATTTTCGAGACTTGAAAGGGCGACGAGCACCTTCTCAGGATCTCCCGCTTTTGCAGGCAGGGAACGCCCCTGAACTCGGCAGGAACAATGTCGGGTCAAAGCCCGTCGGTAAGACAAAAGGTAAATAGGAGTTAGAGCCACCCGATTGGTGAGCCAACGTCGCTCTGCGCCGGGTCAACTCGGCGTCTTGCGCTCGCCGACCTCTTCGATCTTGTCCAGAACAGCTTCAGGTGCCACGTCACGCTTGAGCTCCTTGAGTTCGTCGTCTGCTTCGGTGTTGACGTCCAGGTGCTTGGCAATCTCTTCCACCAGCTTGATGAGCTTAGTCGTCTCGTGTTCGTTCAGAAGGCTGACCTGCAGATCGAGGTCCGCCCTGGCATCGTCCTCCGCCGCCATCCGGTTCTGGTTGATCAGCACGAAGGTCGAAAGAAAAATCGCCTCGACCGAAGCCAACATGGCCAGAACGACCAGGGATGGATCGAACGGCCTGATAAAGCTTACGACCCCGAGATTGATCGCAATCCACGCCCCAAAGAAGGCAAGGTGGATGTAGACGAATGCCATGCTGCCGGCGAATCTGCTTATGGCCGCAGCTGTGCGTTCCTCCAAGGATGCTGTCTTGGCGTCCCGTTTCCGCCTCTCGACCAGTGCCTCTATGTTCCGAGCCAGGGCAGGGGCCAGGCCTTCCGCCGCCGGGGTGGTTGGCGTGGCGTAGCCTACGGGGGCCGATTTGGGATTCATTCTGTGTCTCCGTCTCGGCAGCCTAACTCCCTGTTTGACAATTCGCTCCATCGAGCCTGTCGAGACGCGAGGAGATGCCTGCATGCAATTCCGGCCTGCTATTTCTGATAGGCGCCCTCTGCGGAGCGCCCGCTCGCCGCGTTGAGTTGGCTTGGCTAAAGACCTATCTAACGCTGATGGCTGGGCGCCGAGAATCGAGCCGAATACAAATTTGGTTGCAGAGTAGCCGCTGTCCCCAGTTGCGACTCTTGAATCGTCGGTCCGGGCGAGGATCTTACTGGAGAACCGCTCTTCGCCATTGGGCGTGATCGGCGGGCTTCCCGTTTGAGTCAGTCCTAGGGCCAGCTGCGCGACATTGCTGTGATAGCGCATCCGTCCTACGATTGTCGGCCTGGATCACAGCAAGCAAGATCCCTTCGGCCGAGCGGCCACTTGCTGGGATTACGCGGGCAGAACCACGGACAACAATTTCTGATCTTGGACAATCTATTCTGCGCCAGCCGCGAGCGGCTTCCAAAAGACCGCCCCGAACGTTGCCTCCGGGCAGTACGCGTGACCTCCTATGGAAAGACCCTCACTTTTCCTTTGAAGCCGAGCAATTCGCGCAGTCGTATGCTGACGGCTAGGGCCTTTCGGCTAGCTGTGCAGGTCATTGAGTTGAACCGGATCGCCTTCCTGGTCAGCCGCCGTCGGCCGACAGCCGATTTGACTGAACGCAGCGAGTGCCCGTCCGGTATTTCCGGACTATGGACGCGATCATTTGGCGCCTAGATCAATGTGATCGGCAAATGGCGGATGATCACCTTCTCCTGCCGGAATTGTCGCTCGAGTGCGGTGCGGCGATCACGCCACTCAGCTAGGTCGATCTCATCGGTCATGACCTCAAAGATCACGATCTTGTCGGCGTTTGCCTCGCCGCCCTTCCTCCACAGTCCATCCGCAGGAGCCTGGAGATAGGCGGTAACGCCCTCGAAACGTCCTGCGAGCTCTTCCTTTACGCTCTCGAAGTCTTCTTTCGCGAAAGGCCGGCCGGAGTTGTCCATGCAGGGAAGCAATATCTGAACAAGGTTCATTACGATCAACCTCAAAAGCAGTTGGCGTCTGACAGTCGATTATGAATGTCCGTCGCCGCGATCGCAGCGTGGCCGAACGCTACCGCGATCTGGTTGATCTCGTTCACCACATCACCAGCGGCATAGAGGCCTGGCACAGCGGTTTGCTGATGTGCATCCACAACGAGATATCCGAGGTCATCGCAGGTCGCCCCCAGATCGATCCCCAACTTAGCGCCTGTTGTGCATCCCATCGCGGGATAAACTGAATCGAATATGGAGGTTGTTCCGTTGGACAACAGGACGGCTGCCTTTTCGCCAAGCGGGCGAAGTGAATGGGGGATGCAAGTCTCGATCTGGATGCCAGCTTCCTGGATCAGTGGGCCTGAACCGCCAGCGATGTCGGACGCGCTATCGGTAGCAAGTACCGTTACGTTGCGGGTGTAGGTCTGCAGGAACACCGCCTTCTTCGCGGCCTCTTTCACAGGCCCCATTACTCCGACACGCTTGTCGATGACTTCATAGCCATCGCAGATCGGGCAAAGACGCATCGTTCCACTTCTGATCATGTCGGTCGTCGATGGGATGTCAGGTAGCGTGTCGACCACGCCCGTTGCAAGGAGCACCGCACGAGCTCGAACCGAGCTTGGACTGGCAACAAGAAATTCGGTCCCGTCGTGCTCAATGTCTCGGATTGCTTCGTCCCTAAGTTCTGCCCCGTTTAGCAAGGCCTGTTGCCGCAAGCGGCTTAACAGGTCGGCCCCGGATATACCGTCGGGAAAGCCGGGACAGTTGCGGGTCATCGGGATCAGCCGCGCCCGGCTTTCGCCGGCGTCGAAAACAACCACCCGACGGCGAAACCGACCGAGATACGTCGCGGCCGCGAGTCCAGCCGGGCCGCCGCCAACTATCAAGCAGTCGATTTGCGCGCTACGACGATTTCTCTGGTCAGTCATGCGCTAGGCTCCAATGCGGTTACATCAGCCCGAGAGCGGGTCATGACAGCCTGAAGCTTTGCTGGATTGCCAAGACCTGCCATGTTCTGCCTGTTGTAAGGAAGCTCTTTCGAGGGTCCTATGGCATCGCCATCTCCATACTCTAAAGCGCGGACCGTCATTTTGGTTCAGGAGCATCCCTCAAACGCGCCGCTGCTTGTCTGGATCGCTGGCGACTGACTGAAGGGAAGAAATACGGGCTTGGGCTCGAAAGGGTGCCAATCGTTTCCAGTTTAGGGATCCAATGTCTGGAGTGGACTGGCTTAGCCACCTGTTGCAAATCATTACCGTCAGCGGCCAGCTCGAGGTCCGCTGCGCATACGGTGCGCCGTGGCGTGTCGCCTGGGGCCAAGCGGCGGCGAACGAAATCCCCTATCACGTCATAGTAAAGGGTCGAGCCATTCTCGAGGATCCAGAGTCGAAAACAGCGCGGGTACTCCAGAGCGGAGATGTCGTGCTGCTGCCTCACGGTGCCGCGCATGTGCTGCACGATGGCAGCGGGCAAAGGCCCATCCGGACGCGGGAGACCCTCGGCTCCGCCGGATGGATGCTGAGCGAGAACGACAGCCAAGGCGAGCAACTGGATCTGTTGTGTGGGCGTTTTTTTGTGGCGCCGCCCCATGATCGACTGATTCGAAATTGCATGCCGGCGAATTTCGTGGCGCGGGGCCTGGATGGCCAGGCTGAAGAAGGCATAGGGACCGTTTCCAACGAACTTGCCGATCTTGTCGGGCTGATGCGAATGGAGTCAGCGACCGACCGGCTCGGAGGGCGCGCCATTCTTAACGCGCTTTCCTCGGCCCTGTTTACATTGGTATTGCGCGCCGCGAGCCGATCAGGGAAAGCGCCACAGGGTTTGTTGGCGTTGGTCGGCCAACCGCGCCTTGCTCCGGCCATGACCGCGATGTTCGCCGATCCGGCGCGGCCTTGGAAACTGCCTGAACTGGCCGATTTGTGCGGTATGTCGCGTGCAACGTTCATGCGCCAGTTTCAGGACAAGTTGGGTTGCTCTGCATTCGACTTCCTGACTGATCTTCGCATGAGCCTGGCCGCCAACGAGTTGAAGAAGCCAGCAATCAGTACTGAGGCTGTGGCTGAGACCGTTGGGTATCACTCCGTCTCAGCATTCCGGCATGTCTTCGCCGAAAGGGTAGGGATGACGCCGGGAGAGTGGCGGCGACTGGCGTACAAAAGAAAGCAAGACGCGGTATAGCGTTCGCCCGAGTTGATCCTTTCGCGCATCATATTGAGCCAATTAGGTCTCGAAATTTTCAGTCTTCCCAGTAAATTGGTTACGGTTCGTTGCGGAAGGCGCCGAACCGATCGCCGCCGTGGCGGGAGCGCGAAGCCCTGTCCACGCCTGCAATATTTCGAACCAACAAATGACTGAGGAGACAATTCCCATGAAAGCAATCGTTGTTACGGACCAGACGACGGGAGCAGCCGGAATGAAGCTGGTAGAGCGGCCCGAGCCGCGGGCGGCGATAAACGACGTCGTCGTTCAGGTCCGCGCGGCGGGATTCGTCAACACCGAACTGGAGTGGCCTTCGACCTGGGCCGATCGGGCCTTCCGTGACCGGACGCCGTCGATCCTCGGCCACGAGCTGGCCGGCGTGGTCACTGCCCTCGGCTATGGGACGACCGGGCTTTCAATCGGTCAGCGGGTGTTCGGCCTCTCGGACTGGTATCGCGACGGCACACTCGCCGAGTACGTCGCCATGGAAGCGCGCAACCTCGCGCCGCTGCCCGGCGATGTCGACTTCGCGGTTGGCGCTAGTCTGCCGATCTCGGGCCTGACCGCATGGCAGGGCTTGTTTCAGCACGGCCGCCTTCAGGCAGGACAAAGCGTGCTTGCGCATGGCGCGGCCGGTGCCGTCGGTTCGGTCGTGACGCAGCTCGCACGGGAGGCCGGAGCCTATGTCATAGGCACCGGACGCGCCGCCGACCGCCAGAAGGCTCTCGATTTCGGTGCAAACGAGTTCGTCGACCTCGGGAACGATACACTGGAGGACATCGGCGTCGTCGACCTGGTGTTCGATGTCATCGGCGGCGATATCCAGAAGCGGTCGGCAGCCCTGATCCGCGCAGGCGGCAGGCTGGTAACCGTCGTCGCGCCGACGGATGTCCGACCCGCCGACGGTCTGACAATCGACTTCGTCGTCGAGGCTGACCGCGCCCAGCTTTCCGAGATAGTCCAAAGGGTGCGGGACGGAAGACTGCGGACGAACATCGGCAAGGTGTCATCTCTCGAGGATGCCGTCGCTACCTTCAACTCGACCGAGCGGCGCGTGGGAAAGACGGTCATCCGCGTTCGTCCGTAAGAAGCTGGGGAGAGCGGGTGGTTCCTCTCTCCTAGCCGTATGTGACCACGCGACTACAACCGGCCGTCAACTTGGCTACTTCGGCTGAGGACATTTACCTTAATCAGACGCTGGAGAGCACCATTGCGGCGACGAGCCGCCATGTCGCCTCCGGACCGTTACCGGATAGTCCGGCTTGGATTGAAAAAAACTGGGAGCGGCCGCCCGCTGTGACATCCCCGGGCGGACGGTTTTCTTGTCTGTCGAGCTGGGCCAGGCCGCGGCCCGTCTCCGCAGGGGTCGTCAGTGCTCAAAGCGCGCTTCCCGATGGCGTTATTTCGGCCGGAGGCGAGCGAAGAGGGCGAGATTGTGGGCGCCCACCGAGGATCTGGTTGAGCCTGGCTATGATGATCCGGAGCGACGCTGATGAAGCCCAACAGTCCGGCCCACTGGGGCGAGGGTTCAGGCGACAGCCTATCGAAACTTAAGGGTAGTCTCCGACAACCTAGTTCGCTAACGTGCAATACGCGCTGAAGGAGGAGACAGCATGGCGGTTGTTGCCATACGCGAAGTGCGCAAGAAATTTGGCTCCGCCGAAGTCATCCATGGTGTATCGATAGACATTGCCGACGGCGAGTTCGTCGTTCTGGTGGGACCGTCCGGATGCGGAAAGTCCACTCTGTTGCGCACGATCGCCGGGCTGGAAGAGATCAGCGGCGGTGAAATCGCCATCGGCGACCGGGTGGTGAACGATCTGCCGCCGAAGCAGCGTGACATCGCCATGGTTTTCCAGAACTATGCTCTCTACCCGCACATGACTGTCGCGGAGAATATGGGCTTTTCGCTTAGGCTGCGCGGCGCTTCGAAAAAGGAAATCGAGACGCGCGTTCGGCCGGCGGCGGAAATACTGGGGCTGTTGCCGCTTCTCGATCGCTACCCGCGCCAGCTGTCGGGCGGACAGCGCCAGCGCGTCGCCATGGGCCGCGCCATCGTGCGCAACCCGCAGGTGTTTCTGTTCGATGAGCCGCTGTCGAACCTCGACGCTAAATTGCGCGTCCAGATGCGTACCGAAATAAAGGAACTGCACCAGCGGCTGAAAACCACCACCATTTACGTGACGCACGATCAGGTGGAAGCGATGACCATGGCCGACAAGATCGTCGTCATGCGCGATGGTGTGGTTGAACAGGTCGGGGCGCCGCTCGATCTCTACGACAGGCCGGAAAACCTGTTCGTGGCCAGTTTCATCGGTTCGCCGGCCATGAACGTCCTGGAAGGTCGCATCGCGCAAGACGGAAGCGCGACGTTCGTGACGAGCGCTGGCGCGGTGTTGCCGCTTGCCCATGCCCCGCAAGGAAGCGCAGGACGGGCGGCAGTCTACGGGATACGCCCGGAACACATTGGTCTTGCGAATGATGGTGTGTCGGCGGAGGTTGTCGTCGTCGAGCCAACCGGTGCGGAGATCCAGGTGTTCGCCCGCATCAAAGGGGAAGAAATCAATGCCGTTTTCCGGGAGCGCCATCGCTTCGCTTCCGGCGATGCGATCCGGCTTGCGCCGGATCCGGCTCAAGTTCACCTGTTCGACAGTCAAACCGGGCGGCGGATCGAAGGGGCCGACCCGGATCAAACGCTCGGTGAAGAAAGGAGGCTGGAAAAAACGACATAAGATGGAGATGGCGAGCATCGATCGGACGAATTGCCTTGACACCCGGCGGTCAGGCAAGAAGTTCGACATGGCTGGCGTCGACGATTTGCTTGGGACGCCAGTTCATCAACACCCGGCGATGTGTCTCAGGTATTAAAATAGATGGGAGGATATATATGAAGAGGCTTTTTGCAATTACACTTGCCACCGCGATGCTTGGTTCTGGGCCAGTTATTGCTCAGGAGTCGCTTACCGTTTGGTGGGTGAAGGGCTTCTACAAGTCCGAAGACGATGCATTGCTCGCCGCTATCCAGAAGTTTGAGGATAAGTCTGGGGTAAAGGTCGAGCTCTCGCAATATCCTGTCCAGGACATGATCCCCAAAACGGTCGCGGCACTCGACTCGGGCACCGTGCCGGATGTCGCCTATGCCGACGTCTACGATTTCCAGGTCACCGGAAAATGGGCATTCGACGGAAAGCTCGAGGATCTTTCAAGTGTGATAGAGCCCATCAAGGACCAATTCGCTCTCAACACGGTCTCGACCACATATCTGTGGAATGACAAGGAGAAGAAGCGCGCCTACTACGCCTTTCCGCTCAAGCAGCAGACAATGCATATCCAGTACTGGAACGACATGCTGGAACAGGCCGGCTTCAAGGCATCCGATATCCCAACCGGCTGGGACGACTATTGGTCGTTTTGGTGCAACAAGGTCCAGCCAGGCATTCGCAAGGCGACAGGCAAGAAGATCTACGCGATCGGTGCACCGATGGGTGTCGATTCCAGTGACTCATTCTACTCCTTCCTGACCTTCATGGACGCATACAACGTCAAGCTGGTCGACGACGACGGCAAACTTCTTGTCGACGATCCGAAGGTCAAGGAAGGCCTGGTCGCCGCCCTCACTTCCTACACCAAGCCCTATGTCGAGGGATGCGTGCCGCAGTCTGCGACGAGTTGGAAGGATCCGGACAACAACGTGGCTTTCCACAACAAGACCATCGTCATGACCCACAACGCCACGATCTCGATTCCCGCCAAGTGGCTCGACGATGCCAATAATGCCACGCTCGATCAGGCGCAGCGTGACCAGGCGAAGAAGAACTACGAGCAATTGATCGCGACTGGCGGCTTTCCCAACAAACCGGACGGTTCGAAGATGGTCTACCGAGCGGCCGTGAAGACCGGCGTGGTTTTCGCCGGCGCGCAACACAAGGATCGCGCCAAGGAGTTCGTGGCATTCCTGCTTCAGGACGAGAACCTCACGCCCTATGTCGAGGGTTCGCTGGGCCGCTGGTTCCCGGTGACCAAAAAGGGGCAGAGTTCCGCGTTTTGGGATGGCGACAAGCACCGCAAGTCGGTTCGCGATCAGTTTGCCAACGGCACTGTGAATTTTGAGTTCACCAAGAACTACAAGTTCACTGTTCTCAACAACGAGAACGTCTGGGCGAAGGCGATGAGCCGGATCGTCAACGACAAAGTACCGGTTGACCAGGCGGTGGATGAATTGATCGCCCGTATCAAACAGGTCGCGGGCTAGCTGATCATCCCGAAGCAGTTTCGGAATTGATCGTGGCCAGGCAGCGGTCGGTTGCTCGTTCCGATTGCAATCGGAATGAGCAACGGGTCCGCGCCCATCGCGTGTAGGATCGGCGCCTTGTGCTGAGCAGGCTGTCCGGTAAGGAGATCCGACATGTCATCACCGGCCGTCGCAAAGGAAGCTGTCGTGATCGCGGCTACGGGCGAGCGCAAGCCGTGGCTGCGGCCCGGAGAACTTGGGGGAATGCTCATGCTTGTCCCCTACATTCTCGTCTTTGCGGCGTTCGTTCTCTATCCGGTGCTCTACGGCCTGTGGCTGGCGCGGCATCCGGCAAGCTACGCCACGCTGATCGCCGATCCGATCTTTTTGCGCACTGTCGTCAACACACTTGTCTTCCTAGTCATCGCCATCAACGTAAAAATGGTGCTGGCGCTGCTGCTCTCCGGTTTTTTCATGACGCCGCGCTGGTGGATCAAGGTGTTGGCGCTCATCTTCATTCTACCGTGGGCGCTGCCTTCCATACCGACGATCCTGTCGGTCCGCTTCATGCTCAATCCGGAATGGGGGATAGTTAATTCGACGATCTTCCGCCTAACCCTTGAGGACGGACCGAATTGGCTTAACGACCCACGGCTCGCGCTTACGCTGGCGATGTTGGTCCATATCTGGAAGGCGCTGCCATTCTGGACAGTCATCCTCACCGCGGGGCGCCTGGCCATCCCAACTGAACTCTATGAGGCCGCTGCTATCGATGGCGCCAGCGCCTGGCAAAGGTTCCGCTTTATCACCTGGCCCTCGACACGGACGCTGTATCTCACTTGTACGCTGCTCTCCACCATCTGGACGCTGGGCGACTTCAACTCGGTGTACCTTCTGACCGGCGGCGGGCCGGCCGACCTCACCCATGTACTGGCGACGCTGGGCATCCGCTATCTCAGACTCGATCAGGTCGACCTCTACATGGCGGCCGTCGTGTGCGCGCTGCCCTTCGTCCTGCCGCTCGTCTACTTCATGACAAAAAGGCTGTCACGATGAAGCTGCTCACGCTCCGCGGTGTCGCCACCGAAGCAAAGTTGCTGCTGATCGGGATACCGGTTCTGTTGTGGACACTGCTGCCGATCTACCACATGGTGCTTTTCGCGATTTCGCCCAAGGACACAGCGCTCTCCGGGGCGCTCTGGCCCGAGCATCCGACCCTGCACAATTTCGCAGTGGTCTTCGGCGAGGAGCACTACTACCTCAGCCATTTCTGGCGCCAGCTCTGGAATTCGTTCTTCATTGCGGTCACGACGGGAGTGCTGACGCTCTTCGTCGCCACATTCGCGGCCTTTGCCATCAGCCGCTTGCGGGTTCGCGGTGGTCGAGCGGTGATGAACCTCGCGCTTTTTACCTATCTCATTCCCGCCGCTTTCCTGGCAGTACCGATGTATCGTACGATGGGCGTTTATGGCCTTCTGAACAATCAATGGTCGCTGATCCTTGCCATGGTGGCCCTGGCGTCACCCTACGCTATCTGGGTGCTGAAGCAGGCTTCGGACAAGCTGCCATATGAGCTCGACGAGGCTGCGATCGTCGACGGTGCATCGCAAATGCAGCTCTTTCGCCTGGTCTATCTGCCGCTGATGGCGCCATCTCTCGTGGCGGTCGGCACATACGCGCTCATTCTTGCCTGGAATGAATATCTCTACGCGTTCCTGCTCCTGTCGCGCGACACGGCTATTCCGCTTTCGGTGGCTCTTGGCAATTTCCTGGCTGCCGATGACTCGCCTTGGGAACTGTTGATGACCACGGGCCTGATCTACGCACTTCCGCCGGCCGCGATCTATTTTGTCTTTAAACGCTACATGGCAGTTGGACTGACTGTTGGAGCAATCAAGGGATAAGGACCGGAAAAATTCTGCCATCACTCTCCCGCCCCTAGAAGCTGACGTTATGACCGTGGTGGTGTCGTCGGTGGCCCGCCCCTAGCCTTTGCGGCTCCAAAGCGAACGGGGATTGCTCGGGAGTCTCCTAGCCGAGCGCCAAGACCGTTGCTTATATTGCGGTCAAAGCAGTCCTTGCTATCTCACTTTGGGGCGCTGCAGTTGTGGGCTTCCTCAAAACTCATCTCACTTGGTGGGAGAGACTGGCTGCAACGGCGGCGGCCTTTGCGCTGGTGGCGGCGATACCGATGTCGGATCAGCTGGGATTTGTGCTCGCCGTGACCTGGTTCGGTCAAAACTGGTGTCGTACCCGCATAGGCGTCGGGAAAGTGGAGCGATGAGCGTTTGCATCCTCGCTGCCTGCAAAATCACCGTGCTCGCCTTTGCCGCCTTCACGCTGTCATGGACGCATTCGGTGGAAAGGACCCGCTTGGAAGAAGACTGGCGGGTGACGTCGGCTGGATTTCAAATCGTTAAGGCGCGCATCCAAGGCTCCGGCGTAGAGCCGCCAGAAGGCTCAAGGCTTCAGCAAGGCTGGTGGGTCTATCGCCCAACGTCAACGCACTGCCGCGCATCGTGCTCGCTGCATTGGGAACGACAGGCGAGGGGTGGACACTGCGACAAGGACTCATGCATGGTATTCGGGGCCGCGGCCGATGACCCCATGGTGCTGCAGAAGTGCGAGACTCGACCCAATAAAACATCTGACTGCAAGCATGGACCACCTCATGCGAACGATCGACAGGCATCGGCGGCCCGCAAGGCGGCAATGCCGGCGACTGGACAGAGACCCCAATCCTCTCCCACAGCCCGGCAGCCGCGAAGTCCCTACACGAACACCATGCCCGACCTTTGGCTTCGCCCGGATGGGACGGTCTCCGTACCCTCAGGCACGCCGCCAGTAATCCTTGGAGCTCAGGAAAATGCCGAGAACACCGGCAGCAATGCCACCACGGTGGTGGAGGTGCGGCCGCTATAGATCGTCGAACCATCTGCAAGTGCGAGCCGCGACAAGACTATGTGCATTCGTGTACCGTCAGAAAATCGGCCCGGTGCGGCGTGAAGCTGTCGACCAGTCGCCCGGCCTCGAGCGCCTTGACGCCATGCACCAGGTTGGACGGCACGATGAAGCTGCCGCCCGTTTCGAGCATCTCCGACCGGCCGTCGACAGTGACCTCGAAGCGGCCCTCGGCGACATAGCTGGCCTGGACATGCGGATGCGAATGCAGCGCCCCGACGCCGCCCTTCTCGAAGGCGAACTCGACCATCATCAGTTCGTCGGTGTGCACCAGCACGCGCCGCCTGTTGCCGTCCGGCGTCGGCTCCCAGGCTTTTTCGCCCGCATGGGTAAACAACTCGGTCATCGCTCGAAATCCATTCGAAATTGACGGGGTACGGTTAGCGCGCCAGCCAGCCGCCGTCGACCGGCATCACGGCCCCATGCATATAGTCCGATGCCCGCGCCAGCAGGAACACGGCCGCGTCGCCGATGTCGTCGGGCCGTCCCCAGCGTCCGGCGGGGATACGTCCGAGAATGGCCGCGCTTCGCTCGGGGTCGGCGCGCAAGGCCTCGGTGTTGTTGGTCTCGATATAGCCCGGCGCGATGCCGTTGACGTTGATGCCTTTCGCCGCCCACTCGCAGGCGAGTAGCCTTGTGAGGCCAAGCACCCCGTGCTTCGAGGCCGTGTAGGAAGCGACGCGGATGCCGCCCTGGAAACTCAGCACCGAGGCGATGTTGACGATCTTGCCGGACCGTTCCGGCTTTGCCAGCACATGCCTTGCGTAAACCTGGCAGAGGCGAAAGACCGTCTTCAGATTGACGTCCATCACCTCGTCCCAATCGGCTTCGCTCAGGTCGACCGCATCGGCGCGCCGGATGATGCCGGCATTGTTGACCAGCCCGTCGATCGGGCCGTTTTGATCCCAGACCCGGCCAAGCATGGCGGCGGCCTCGCCCGGATCGCCAAGATTGGCTTCGACGACCTCGAAGCCGCCTCCCGCCGCCGCGACTTTGCCGGCGGTGTCGTCCATCGCCGAGCGGCCAACGCCGATGACCGTCCCGCCGGCGCGCGCGACGGATACGGCGATGCCTTGCCCGATGCCGGTGTTGGCGCCGGTGACCAGGATGCGCTTGCCGGCAAGGCTGAAGGCCGAAAGGTCGCTCACCGCAATTGATCCATCGCCACCTGGTCGACGTCGGTGTAGTCGACATTGTCGCCGGCCATTGCCCAAATGAAGGCGTAGTTGGAAGTGCCGGCGCCCGAATGGATCGACCAGCCCGGCGACAGCACGGCCTCCTCGTTGCGCATGACGATGTGGCGCGTCTCGTCCGGCTCGCCCATGAAATGGAAGACGCGCTGACCCTCGGCCAGGTCGAAATAGAGATAGGCTTCGATGCGCCGGTCATGCACGTGGCAAGGCATGGTGTTCCATACCGAGCCTGGCGCGAGCTGCGTCATGCCGACCACAAGCTGGCAAGTCTTGACGCCGCCGGCATGGATGAACTGGAAGATCGAGCGCTCGTTGCTCGTCATTTGGCTGCCGAGATCTAGCCGCCGGGCGTCCCCGATGCTGATCAGCTGGCCGGGATAGGTCCGATGCGCGGGCGCGCTCAGCAGATAGAATTTTGCCGGCTTGTCGGACTCCGCCGAGGCGAACGAAACCTGCTCGGTGCCCAAGCCGAGATAGGCCATGTCGCGCGCCGCCAACTTGTAGGGCTGGCCGTCGGCGGTGATGGTGCCGACGCCGCCGATGTTGACGGCGACCAGCTCGCGCCGCTCGAGGAACGCTTTGGTGCCGGTCGGCTTGATCGGCTCGAGCCGCAGGATCTCGTCGACCGGCATGGCGCCCCCAACGACCATGCGGTCGTAATGCGTGTAGGTCAGGCTGACGAGACCGGGCTGGAAAAGCCCGTCGATGTGAAAATGGCGGCGAAGCTCGTCGGTTCCCATGGCCGCGGCGGCGGCCGGATCGACGGCGAAGCGCGAAGAAAACGCGGTGTGTCTCTGGTCCATTTCTACCCTTTGCCTGATGTCACGCGGTCGATGCGGCTTTCAGCGACTTGGCATAATAAGCCTGCCTTGCGTGCAGCCGCTCGCGATAACGCTGCTGGCTGCGGGTCAGATGCGCGCGCATTGCCTCGCGCGCGGCATCGGCATCGCCCGCCGAGATCGCATTGAGGATGACGAGGTGCTCGCGCTGCAGGCCGCGCTGATACTCGTCCGACTGGACGATCTCGGTCGACCAGGGCGAGGTCACGTCGCAGGGAATGGCGCGGCGTCCGAGCACATCGAGCATCTCGACATAGAATGGGTTGTTTGTGGCGCTGGCGATCGCCCGGTGGAATGCGAGGTCGGCCGGGCCGGTCGGCTGGCTGGCGAGCAGCAGCCGCTCGAACTCGAAGAATGCTTCCTGGATAGCAGCCTCCTGCGCAGCGTTGCGGCGGATGGCGGCCAGGCCTGCCGATTCGATCTCGATCGCGAGACGAACCTCCAGCACGTTGAGCGCGATGGAATCCTTGCTGCCCATGTCGGCGGCCAGGACCCCGAAGGTCGTCGAGATGTGCTCGGTGACGAAGACGCCGGCGCCTTGCCGCGCTTCGACCAGGCCGTCGGCGGCAAGCTTGGCCAGCGCCTCGCGAATGACCGTGCGGCTGACGCCGAAGGTCTCGGTCAGTTGGCCCTCGGTCGGCAGCTTCTGTCCCGGCGGAACCTCGCCCGCCAAAAGCTGCTTGCGGATCGCCGCGACCACCGTCTCCGACAGTTTCGGTTTGCGTTCGACCCTGAGATCCGTTGCGCTATGGGCCACCTGATTGGCTCCTAATGAAATAGGCTCGGCAGCCACAATGATATGGCCGGCACATAGGTGACAAGCATCAGTACCGCGAAGGCCGCCCCGTAGAACGGCCAGATCGAGCGCATCGCCGTCCAGATGGGGATACGGCCGATGGCGCAACTGACGAACAGCACCGCCCCAACCGGCGGCGTGCAAAGACCGATGCCGAGATTGAGAATCAGGATCACGCCGAAATGCACCGGATCGACGCCATAAGCCATCACGACAGGCAGGAAGATCGGCGTCGTGATGATGATCAAGGGCGACATGTCCATGAAGGTGCCGAGAATGAGCAGGACGACGTTGATCAGAAGCAGGATGACCAGCTTATCGCTCGATACTGACTGCAGGAAGGCGACCAGAGCCGCAGGCACGCGTAGATAGGCCAGCAGCCAGCCGAACGCGGCGGCGCAGCCGATGATCATCAGAACCATGGCGGTCGTGCGCACCGCGGCGCTGGTCGCGGCGACGAAATCGCTCCAGCTCATCGAGCGATAGATGATGAGCGTGACCAGGAAGGCGTACACGATGGCGATGCAGGAGCTTTCCGTCGCCGTGAAGACGCCGGAGCGGACGCCTCCGAAGATGATAGCAATGAGGATGAGGCCCGGAATTGCGGCGAACAGCAGCTGCAGAGCCCGGCCGAGGCCAGCGAACGGCTCGGTCGGATAGCCCCGCCGGCTCGCTACCCAATAGGCGGTGATCATCAGGGCCAGCGCCAGAAGAAGGCCCGGTATGACGCCTGCCGTGAACAGATCGGCGATCGAGATGCGGCCGCCGGCCGAGATGGAGTAGATGATCATGTTATGCGACGGTGGGATCAAAAGCGCGATGATGGCGCCTACCGAAGTGATGTTGACGGCATAGTCGATGCCGTAGCCACGCGCCTTCATCTGCGGGATCATCAGCCCGCCGACAGCGGACGCATCGGCCACGGCCGAGCCGGAAATGCCGCCGAACATGGTCGATGCCGCGATGTTTACCTGCCCCAGGCCTCCGCGCAGATGCCCCACCACCGATCCGGCGAGCGCCACCAGCCGGGCGGCGATGCCGCCGCGCACCATCAGGTCGCCGGCAAAGATGAAGAACGGTATTGCCATCAGCGAAAAGATGCTGACGCCGGAGTTCAGCCGCTGGAACACCACCACCGGCGGCAGGCCGAGCACGATAATGGTGGCGAAGCTTGCCACTCCTAGGCAGAAAGCGATCGGCGTGCCGATGATCAGCAGAAAGACGAAGGTGCCGAAAAGCACGGTCAGCGCCATGGTTCAGGCCTCCTCGCCGGTGGCATGGATGTCGGCATCCACGGGCAGTCCGGCAAAGCGCCCTGCCAGCCGCTCGAGTGAAAACAGGCAGACCAGCGCGCCCCCCAGGATGACTGGCAGGAAGGCCACGCCGCCAGGCAGCATCAGTGACGGCATTATGGTGTTCCAGGTGAGCCTTGCCAGTTGCGTGCCATAGACGATCATGCCGGCGCCGAAAGCCAGCACGACTACGTCGGACACGGTGCGCAGCACCGCCTTGGCCGAAGCGGGCAGAAAATAGAGCAGCACGTCAAAGCCAAGATGGGTGCGCTCGCGCACGCCGACCGCAGCGCCAAGGAAGATGAACCAGCCCATCAGCAGCACCGAGAAGGCCTCGGTCCAGCTCGGCGACCGGTTGAGCACGTAGCGCGAGAACACCTGCCAGAAGATGATGATCGTCATCAACGTCAATCCGGCGCCGCTGACCCAAAGCGCCAGCGTCGCCAGGCCCGACAACAGCCGTTCGGCGCGGAGCCAGAATGCGGTCGAACTCGGCTGCGCCATCGGCGGCGAGGGAGCGTCCGCGCCGTTCGACCCGTCGTCCACGCTGGTCATTTCGTGGCCTGGATGCGCGCGGCGAGGTCTTTCAGTTCCGGGGTGGACAGATATTTGTCGTAGACCGGCTTCATAGCGTCGATCAGCGGCTGCTTGTCGATTTCACTGACCTTGACGCCCGCCTTCTCGACGATGTCGCGCGACTTCTTCTCCTGCGCGTCCCAGAGCTCGCGCATCTTGATGACACTGTCCTTGGCCGCCTGGCGCACGATCGCCTGGTCTTTCGGCGCGAGCTTGTCCCAGCTTGCCTTCGACATCACCAACACTTCCGGGACGATCTGGTGCTGGTCGAGCGTGTAGTGCTTGGCGACCTCGTAATGCTTGGCGGATTCGAAGCTCGGCCAATTATTCTCGGCGCCATCGATGACGCCGGTCTGCAGCGCGGAGTAAACCTCGCCATAGGCCATGGGGGTGGCATTGGCGCCGAGCGCATTGACCATGTCGACGAAGACATCCGACTGGATGACGCGGAACTTCATGCCCTTGAGATCCGCGATCGAGGCGATGTCCTTCTTGGTGTTGTAGAAGGAACGCGCGCCGGAGTCGTAGAAAGCGAGACCAACGAGATTGTGCGCCTCGAACGCCTTGAGGATTTGGTCGCCGATCGGCCCGTCCATGACATGGCGCATGTGATCGACTGAACGGAAGATGTAAGGCAGCGACGGCACGGCGGTTTCCGGCACGATGCCGTTGAACGGTCCCATCGAGACGCGATCGAGGTCGATGACGCCGGACTGCGTCTGCTCGATCGTGTCCTTCTCCTCGCCGAGCTGCGCGGAATGATAGACCTCGATCGAATAGCGGCCGTTTGTCCGCTGCTTGATAAGCTCGCCCATATATTTGACGGCTTCGACGGTCGGGTAGCCGTCCGGATGCGTGTCCGACGAGCGGAGCACGGTCTCGGCATTGGCGATTCCGACCAACAGCGAGCCGAAGGCGAATGTGGCCGCCGTTAATTTCCAAAAATGCAACATGATTTCCTCCCGTTTGAAATCCCAGCGACCGGCTCAGAGGCGGTACGCTTTCTTGGCAAGCGTGTAGGCAAGGTCGCGCGCCAGCTCATGCGCCTCCTCCTCGCGCAGCCGATGCTCGGCGACCAGCCGCGCCAGGAAGGCGCAATCGACGCGGCGCGCGACGTCGTGGCGCGCCGGGATCGACGGGAAAGCGCGCGTGTCGTCGTTGAAGCCGACGGTGTTGTAGAAGCCTGCCGTCTCGGTAGTCATCTCGCGAAAGCGGCGCATCCCTTCCGGACTGTCGTGGAACCACCAGGCCGGCCCCAGCTTCAGCGCCGGATAGACGCCGGCGAGCGGCGCCAGCTCGCGCGCATAGCTCGACTCGTCCAGCGTGAACAGGATGATCGTGAGGTCGCGCTCCAGCCCGACGCAGTCGAGCAGCGGCTTCAGCGCCGTCACATAGTCGGCGCGCGTCGGGATATCGAAGCCCTTGTCGCGGCCGAATTTCTGGAAAAC
>SAJS01000014.1 GCA_004017535.1 Mesorhizobium sp. | reverse complement strand
GCAGGATCCTTTTGGCGAAGAATCCTCTATTCAATCACTCCAAGCCGTCCTCACCCTTGCGCGTCGTGTACTGTGTTCAGATTCGCTCCATGCGCATTAGGCTTTTGATTTTACGCATGTCTTTCTCCCGAAACCGGTTCCCACTTTCGGGAGACATGCTTTAGCGCATATAAGGTCTCAGCTGAGCTCCTGGGCAAGTCCGACAAGAAGCCCTTCAGGCCCACGGATGTAGCAGAGCCGATACACGTCCTTGTAGCGGACCACCTCGCCAACGAGCTCGGCACCGTGCTTGCGGAGCCTCTCCAGCGTGTCGTCGATGTCGTCCACGGCGAACATGACGCGGAGATAGCCCAGGGCGTTCACCGGGGCATTGCGGTGATCCGCCACGACCGATGGCCTGAGGAAGCGGGACAGTTCCAGCCGGCTATGGCCGTCCGGCGTGCGCATCATGGCAATCTCGACATGCTGGTCGCCCAGTCCGGTGACACGTCCGGCCCATTCCCCTTCGATCGTGGCACGCCCTTCGAGTACAAGGCCGAGCTCGCCAAAGAAATCAACCGTCGCGTCGAGGTCCTCGACGACGATCCCTATGTTGTCCATCCGTTTGAGCGCCATGTGTCCAAGCCAAAAAGTGTCCACCAATCCAACAAGGAACCATTTCCAAATCGGTCCGACTTGAAATGCGACACGCCCCGAATTGTTCAAGCGCGGCCCTTGGCAAAAAAATCCGGATAATCCTCCATCGCCGCGGCGATGATGCGCAGCGAGGCGGCGATCCGCAGCATTTCGAGCCGATCGCTGCGTTCGCCAATGCTGGCCGCATATTGCCTTGCCACCGCGACGGTCGCGGTCTGCGGCTCGCCCGGCCGACGGAACAACAATTCGCGCGCCAGGCCGCGCAGAAAATTGCCGATGGATTCGACTGTCTCGCGCGGCACGGCGGAGTCCAGTTGCGCATGGCGCAGCCGCAGCACCTCCAATCCAACGGTGACGGCGGCGATGCTGCCGCCAAGAATGGGGTCGCCCCTGCGGCCCGTTCGCTGCACTTGCGGCATTAGCTGGTTGATCCGGTCATAGGCGAGGCTTTCGAAAGCCGAACGCCGAGGTATCCGCTCATGCAGGCAAAGCCGCGCCAGATCCTCGCGCATCGCCTGCGAGATACGCTCCACGGTGACCCAGGGGTCGGCGGGCAGCACGAGGATGAAGACGCCGATGGCGATCAGGATGCCGACCAGGATCGAGGCCGAGCCCGCGAAGAACGGCCCGGGATCATAGGTCATCTGCTGATGCGGGCTGAGGAAGGCGAGGAAGTTGATGGCGAAGGCGGTGGCGACGCCGACATGGCGTGGATTGGCCATGCCGAGCGCCGCGGGCACCAGGATCGGCACGACGAAGAGCGTGAACCAGCCGAAGCCCGGCAGCGCCGGCAGCGCGACCTGGCCGATCAGAAAGGCAAAAGGCAGCGCGATCAGGGTGCCGGTGAAGAAGCCCCAGGCCGACTGCACGGGATCGGGACGCGTCGCGAACAGGCTGGAGACCACCGCGACGAGGATGACGGTGCCGGCCGCTTCCGACCATTTGGTCGTCAGCCAGAAGACGGCGACGAGCAACGTCGCGAGCGCGGCGCGCACGGCGTTGCGCCAGGCGGCCTGAGAGTCGCGGTGGACGACCAGCGCCGGCTGGCTCCGCTCATTCGATTTCCGGGACACTGGCGAGCGAAGCGCATCGAGGCCATCCAACACCTGTTTCAGCGCTTCGGCAAAATCGCCGGCAATGGTGAGGCGAGTGATGGTGCCCACCTTGTCCTCGGCGGCATTGTTTGTACCGGCATCGTCGGACGGAGCCGGCACCTCTCTGGCCTTGCTCGCGATCGCATCGAGCCGCGCCACCCACGGGCCCGTGTCGTCGAGGGCGCCGGGTGTCGCCGCCAGCTCGCTGACAAAGGCTTTCAAGTCGCGTCGCATGGGGATGAGCGCCGCATTCTTTGGCGCGCGGTGGCTGTGCAGCGTGCGCGCCGCCGACAGGGCCCACAGAAGCTGACCGATGGTGCGCCGCACCGGGTGGGCGCGGGGGGCGAAGCTCGGCGCTTCCAGGCGCGCGTAGGTGCGCATTTCCGCGAGCGTCTGGGCGTCGGTGATCAGCTTGCGCTGGAGCGCGGCAAGGCTTGCCGGATCGCCGTCGGAAAAGGCGCCGCCGGCATATTCGGCGAGGTCGAGGATGCTGCGCTTCAGCCTGGAAATGATGGCGTCGGCCGCGAGCTTGGGCAGGATCAGCCGGCTGGTGACGCCGGCGCAGACGATACCAAGCACGATCTCGGCGCAGCGCGCGATGGCGAGGTCGACAACGACGATCGGTTGGCCGAGCGCCGGCAGGCTGATGATCATCGCCGTGTAGCCGGCAAGCACCGCGCCATAGGCCTCCGGGTTGCGCAGCAGCGAGGATACGAGCGTGCAGATGCCGATCCAGAGCGCCAGGAGTGTGACCAGCAGCCAGGGATTGGTGCCGGACAGGGATGTTATGCCGATCGCGGCCAGGCCACCGGCCAGTGTGCCGAGCAGCCGGTAGAAGCCCTTCGCCAGCACCATTCCGGCCACCGGCTGGGCGACGATGAACACCGTCATCATCGCCCATTGCGGATGGTCGAGCTTCAGCGCGTAGGCGGCAAGCAGCGCGATAAGCCCGGCCGAAACCGTGCGCAAGGCAAAGATCCAGTCCGAACGGGTCGGCTGCGTCAGACCGCTTAACGATGTCTCGACAAGCTCTTTCAGACGCGTCCAGGTCACATTCGTCTCCGTACAGGAGTCTTTATGGACCCTTCCGCGATCAGATATCCAGCACGTCCGTCTCGGCGAATTCGGCGCGCTCCTGGATGAAGCGGAAACGCGCTTCGGGCTTGGTGCCCATCAGCGCGTCGACGGCATCCTTGGTGGCCTGCTCGGCGTCGATCACGTCGACCCGCAGAAGCGTGCGCTTCTTCGGATCCATCGTGGTCTCCTTGAGCTGCGAGGCCATCATCTCGCCCAAGCCCTTGAAGCGGCCGATCTCGACCTTGCCGCGTCCAGTGAATTCGGTGCGCAGCAATTCGTCCTTATGCGCGTCGTCGCGGGCGTAGCCGACCTTGCCGCCCTGCCGGATCGAATAGAGCGGCGGCACGGCCATGTAGAGATGGCCGCCGCGGATCAGGTTCGGCATCTCCTGATAGAAGAAGGTGATCAACAGGGAAGCAATATGCGCGCCGTCGACGTCGGCGTCGGTCATGATGATCACGCGGTCGTAGCGCAGGTCCTCGTCGCGGTACTTCGAGCGCGTGCCGCAGCCGAGCGCCTGGATGAGGTCGGAGATCTGCTGGTTGGCGGCAAGCTTGTCGTTGCCGGCGCTGGCGACATTGAGGATCTTGCCGCGCAGTGGCAGCACCGCCTGGCTGGCGCGGTCGCGCGCCTGCTTGGCCGAGCCGCCGGCCGAGTCGCCCTCGACGATGAAGATCTCGGCGCCGGCGGCCGCATTTTGCGTGCAATCGGCGAGCTTGCCCGGAAGGCGCAGCTTGCGCACCGCGCTCTTGCGCGAGACTTCCTTTTCCTGGCGGCGGCGCACACGCTCGTCGGCGCGCGCGATGACCCATTCGAGAAGCTTCGAGGCTTCCTGCGGATTGTCGGCAAGCCAATGGTCGAACGGGTCGCGGATGGCGTTTTCGACGATGCGCATCGCCTCGATGGTCGCCAGCCTGTCCTTGGTCTGGCCGACGAATTCCGGCTCGCGGATGAACACCGACAGCATGCCGGCGGCCGAGATCATCACGTCCTCGGTGGTGATGATCGAGGCGCGCTTGTTGCCGATCAGGTCGGCATAGGCGCGCAGTCCGCGCGCCAGCACATTGCGGAAACCGGCCTCATGCGTGCCGCCTTCGGGAGTTGGAATCGTATTGCAGTAGGAGTTGAGGAATCCGTCGCCGCCGAACCAGGTCACCGCCCATTCCAGCGAACCGTGGCCACCCTGCTTGTCGCTCTTGCCGGCAAAAACCTCGCGCGTGACCTGGAACTCGTCGCCCAGCGTCGCCTTGAGATAATCCTTCAGGCCGCCGGGGAAATGAAACTCGGCCTTGGCCGGCGTCTGGTCCTTCTCCTTGATCAGCGACGGATCGCATGTCCAGCGGATCTCGACGCCGCCGAATAGATAGGCCTTCGAGCGCGCCATGCGATAAAGCCGCGCCGGCTCGAAGGCGGCGCCCTTGCCGAAGATCTGCTCGTCGGGGTGGAAGCGGGTCCTCGTGCCGCGGCGGTTATGAACCTCGCCCAGATGCTCGAGGCCGCTGACCGGGACGCCGCGGGAAAAACGCTGTCGGTAGAGCTGGCGGCCGCGCGCGACCTCTACCTCGAGGTGGTCGGACAGCGCGTTGACGACCGAAACACCGACGCCGTGCAGGCCGCCGGAGGTCTCATAGACCTTGGAGTCGAACTTGCCGCCCGAATGCAGCGTCGTCATGATGACTTCGAGCGCCGGCTTCTTGAATTTCGGATGCGGATCGACCGGGATGCCGCGGCCATTGTCGGTGACGGTCAGGAAGCCGTCGGCGGAAAGCTCGACATCGATGAAGGTGGCGTGCCCGGCCACCGCCTCGTCCATCGAATTGTCGATGACCTCGGCGAACAGGTGGTGCATCGCCTTGTCGTCGGTGCCTCCGATATACATGCCCGGACGGCGCCGCACCGGCTCGAGACCCTCCAGCACCTCGATGTCGGCGGCGCTGTAGCTTTCGCTGCCGTCGCGGGCGGTGGTCGAGCGCTTCGCGGCCTGCACCAGCGGATCGGCGGGGCGCGAGGGCGCGCGCACCGGCTGTACGGGCTTTTCCATCTTGCCGAAGAGATCGTTGCTGTCGTCCATGCTTGGCCTAGCGTCCGGTAATGCGAATCACGGCTCGATACTGCCACGCTTTTGGCGGGCGAACGAGTTCCCGTTCCGTTCAGGGGTTCAAACTGTCTCTTATTCCAAAACCATTCGATAACCAAGCCGGCTGAAATAGGGCGATCGGCGGGTCGCCGGATTCCCGATTCTTTAACATTAACGCCTAAGCGTGGGGTCCAACTAACAAAAGACCACGGGCGTCAGGGGTTTCGTTGTGCGGGGCAGGGCCATAACCATGATCGGTATCGCAGCCGTCTTTGGCGCGATCTCGATCTTTGCGGCGGACTTCTGGGTCAAGAGCCAGGCAAACGCTCAGTCCGAGGTCAAGGTGGTCACGGTCGAAGCTCCGCAGCAGCCCAAGGTCGAGTTCAAGACCATCGTGGTGGCTCAAGCGCCGCTCCGTTACGGCATGGAGCTCGGACGGTCACAACTCGCCGAGATCCCGTGGCCGCAGGATTCGCTGCCGCAAGGCGCTTTCCCGACGATCGATAAGCTGCTTGCCGACGGCAGCCGCGTGGTGCTGTCGCCGATCGAGGTCAACGAACCGGTGCTGCTCACCAAACTGTCGGGACCGAACGGTCGCGCCACGCTTTCCAATATGCTGTCGCCGGGCATGCGGGCCGTCACCATCCGCACCGACGAGATCGCCGGCGTTGGCGGCTTCGTCACGCCGGGAGACCGGGTCGACGTCGTCCTGACGCGCGATGCGGGAGACATCCAGGAGGTATCCAAGAACGCCCAAGGTGCGGCCGGCTCGACGGTCACCTCCGAGATTGTGGTCTCCGACGCCAAGGTGCTTTCCGTCGGGCAGGGCGCCGACGAGCGCAAGACCGAGCCGCAGGTCGCCAATTCGGTGACAATCGAGGTGACCAACGAAGGGGCGCAGAAAGTGGCGCTCGCCCGCACCGTCGGCACCTTGTCGCTGTCTTTGCGGTCTGCGGCCGACGCCAGTGCCAGCAAAGGCGGGCTTACGACGATCTCTTCCTTCGGCGGCTCGGCTGCCGCAAGCGCCGAAGCAAGTGCGGCCTCGCTCGTCAATGCGGTGACGAAGGACCAGGACGAGCCGAAATTCAGGACGGTGATCGTGACGCGCGGCGAGAAGGTCGAAGAATACAAGGTTCCTTCACGCGAACCGCCGCAGGAACTGCAGCAATAGCCGGTGGGGACCGGCGGGGACGGGGACAACATGTTCGGGTTCAATGCATTTCGGATGGCCGGCGGATGGCGCCTTCCTGGCGCGATCGTGCTGGCGGTGTCGCTGGCTATGCTCGGCTTCGTCGCGCCGGCAAGGGCGGGCAATGACATCGTCTATGTCTCGGCGAACAAGAATGCTTCGATCAAGGTCGCCAAGGGCAAGCCGAAGACGATCATGACGAGCGCCGCCTTCTACCAGATCGTCATCGGCGACCCGGAGATCGCCAACGTCAATCCGCTGACCGACAAGTCCTTCTATGTGCTGGGCAACAATCTCGGGACAACTGGCATTGCCCTGTTCGACCAGAACAAGCAGCTTGTCGGTACCATCGACATCGAGGTGACGCTGGACACCGACCAGTTGGCCAGCACCATCCGCGCCAGCGTGCCCGACGCCAAGATCAAGGTCGGTTCGGCAAACGGCCGGGTCGTGTTGTCGGGCGAGGCCGACGACGCGGTCGCCGCCGACAAGGCCAGCAAGATCGCCTCGCGCTTTTCCGGCAACGAAGAAGTCATAAACTCGGTGAATATCTCGTCGTCGCAGCAGGTGCAGCTCAACGTCCGCTTCGTCGAGATCAACCGCCAGGCCGGTCAGGACCTCGGTGCCAAATACTCTGCCAATTTCGCCTATGGCATCGGCAACCGCAAAGTCGTGCTGAATCCGGATGGGGGGAGCGTAACTGGCGCAGGCACCGGTGAGATCATCGGCAGCCTGCTGTCGAACGGCTTGTCAATCGATATCGCCATCAAGGCGCTGGAGGAACGCGGCCTGGCGCGGCGGCTGGCAGAGCCGAACCTGATTGCCCGTTCGGGCCAGACGGCGAGCTTCCTCGCCGGCGGCGAGTTTCCGATTCCGGTTTCGGAAGACAACGGCAAGATCAGTGTCACCTACAAGAAGTATGGCGTCGGCCTGGATTTCACGCCGACGGTGCTGAAGGACGGGCTGGTGAGCCTCGACATCGCGCCGGAGGTGTCCTCGATCGATCCGTCCGCCTCGATTCAGGTCAGCAGCGGCATTTCCATTCCGGCCTTCATCGTGCGCCGCGCCAGGACATCGGTCGACCTCAAGAACGGCCAGAGCTTCATGATCGCCGGCCTTCTGCAGTCGCAGAACGACATCACGACGTCGCGGGTGCCGGGGATCGGCAAGCTGCCGGTGCTCGGGCCGCTGTTCTCCTCGAAATCCTATCAGCGGCGCGAGACCGATCTGGTCATCATCGTCACGCCTTACCTGGTCAAGCCGGTCGATCCCTCGAAGAAGATGGTCGAGCCGACCGACGGCACCCGGCCGGCAAGCGCTGCCGACTATTTCCTCAACAACACCGAGGAGCTCGACGCCTCGGCGCCGAAACGTCCGCTGGCGCTGGCCGATGGCAGCGCAGCCCGCTCCGTATCCGGCACGTCCGGCCACTTCCTCGACCTGCCGAAGGACTAAGTCCATGCGCATCGCCCTTTGGACTGTTCTCTTGCTGACTGGATTTGCCGGCGGCTGCACCAGCGACGACTATGTGCGCACCGAAGGGGTGACGCCTGGAGTCGGCAACGCGCAGGCATCCAACACCGCCATGCAGATGGTCGATCCGTGGAGGTACGGCGTCCAGAACACAAGGCTTCTCGTGCCGGCTCAACGTCCGGGTTCCGAGACTGTCGCCGTCGGCGCGAAAGCCGGTGCCGCGTCCGCGCCGACAACATCATCAACGACATCGAATTGATCGGCCGACGACGATGGCATCTGCTACCAAGACCAAGAAGATCCTGCTTGTTTCCACCGACAGGGCGTTCGTGCAGGACACGCGGACGGCTTTTGCGACCTCCGAGGTCATCGAGCTCCTGTCGGTGGAAAAGAGCATCAACGAGCTGCGCGGCGAAGCCCTCGAGACCGATTTCGGCACCGTCATCGTCGACATGGACGCGGCCAAGCTCGAGGAGATCGAGTCGCTGCAGCGCGTCATGCGCCGGCTGGAAGGCAGCGTTCCCGTGGTCGTCGTCACCCAGGAATTCAACGCGGCGGCGGTGCGCATCCTGGTGCAGCTCAAGGTCGCCGACTTCCTGGTCAAGCCGATCACCACGGCAGACCTCGTGCGCTCGGTCATCCGGGCGTTGCAGGGGCCGGGGCGGGAAGAGAACACCGAATCGCACATCTATACCTTCATGCCCGCCGCCGGCGGCGTCGGCACCACCACGCTCGCCCTGCAGACAGCCTTCCAGTTGCATCATTCGGTGACGCGCGGCGCCTCGACATGCGTAGTCGATCTGAATTTCCAGCAGGGCGCCTGCGCCGAATATCTCGACCTCGAGCCGCGCTTTGACATCACGGAAATCGAGAACCAGCCGGAGCGCCTCGACCGGCAACTGCTCGATGTGATGCTGTCGAAGCATGCGAGCGGGCTGTGCGTGCTCGCGGCGCCGACGCGTCCCTCGGACATGCGCTCGTTCAGGACCGATGTGGTGGTTCGCATGCTCGACCTCGTGGCGGCTTATTTCGACAATGTCGTCATCGACATGCCGCGCACCTGGTTCCCCTGGACCGAGACCGTGCTCTTGGGTTCCAACAAGCTCTATATCGTCGCCGAGATGACGGTGCCTTGCCTGCGCCACACGCAGCGCCTCATCCAGGCCGTCTATGAGACCGCGGGCAAGGAAGTGAAGCCCAACGTCATCGTCAACCGCTTCGAGCAGAAGATGTTCGACAGCGGCATCAAGCAGGCCGATGTCCAGGAGATACTCGGCGAGCATTTCGTCGGCGGCATCTCCAACAATTACCGGCTGGTGCGCGAGGCAGTCGACCGCGGCGTGCCGCTGCACGCCATCGACCCCAACGCCAATGTCGTCAACGACCTGAAGAAGATCATCCTGCCGGAGGAGGCCGTCCAGACCACGGCCAAGTCGAAATCGCTGTTCGGCCTCGGCAAGGGCTTGCTGAGGAGGAAGGCGGGATGACCAGTCGCTTTTCCAACCTGCAGAACCGTGACCTTCGCCCGCAGCGGGCGCCGGAGCCGGCGCCTGTGGTGCACAATGCGGTGATCATCCCGACGACCCGCAAGCCGGCGCCGCCGAAGCCAGAGGCGGCACCCGCAAAAAGCGCCAACAAGGTGCTCGATGCGCGCGTGCGCATCCACCGCATGCTGCTGGAGGAAATCAACCTCGTGGCGCTCGAGCGGCTGCCAAAGGATGAAATGCGCCGGCAGGTGCATGAATTCGTCTCGGAAAAGACGCGCGAGGAGCGGATGGCGATCAACATCGCCGAGCTCGATGCGCTGGTCGACGACATCGTCGACGAGATGGTCGGCCTCGGCCCGCTGGAGCCATTGCTCAAGGACCCCGAGATCAACGATATCCTGATCAACGGCCACCAGAACTGCTTCGTCGAAAAGCGCGGCAAGCTGCAGCAGGTCCACATCCCATTCAAGGATGAGGCGCATCTGCTTCGAATCATTAATAAAATCGTGGCGGCCGTCGGTCGCCGCGTCGATGAATCACAGCCGATGGTTGACGCCCGCATGCTCGACGGCTCGCGTTTCAACGCGGCGATCCGCCCGGTCGGCGTCGACGGCCCGCTGGTGTCGATCCGCAAATTCTCCAAAAACAAGCTCGGCCTGCACAAGCTGGTCGAGTTCGGCGCCATCACCCAGAACATGGCCGAAGTGCTGGCGGCGGCGGTGCACGCCCGCAAGACCACGATCATCTCCGGCGGCACCGGCACCGGCAAGACGACGATGCTCAATGCCCTGTCGGCCTTCATCCCGGAGGATGAGCGCCTGATAACCATTGAGGACGCGGCCGAGCTGCAATTGCAGCAGCCGCATGTCGCGCGCATGGAGACGCGCCCGGCCAACATCGAGGGCCATGGCGAACTGAAGCAGCGCGACCTGGTCAAGAACGCGCTGCGCATGCGTCCCGACCGCGTTATCCTCGGCGAGTGCCGCGGTGAGGAAGCCTTCGATATGCTGCAGGCGATGAACACCGGCCATGAAGGCTCGATGGCCACCATCCATGCCAACACGCCGCGCGACGCGATCTCGCGTCTGGAACAGATGCTCGGCATGACCGGCATGCCGATGACGGTGCAGTCGATCCGCAGCCAGATCGCCAGCGCGCTCGACATCATCGTGCAACTGACGCGCCTTTCCGACGGCAAGCGCAAGGTGACCAGCGTCGCCGAGGTGACCGGCATGGAAGGCGATGTCATCCAGATGCAGGAGATATTCCGCTTCGTGCGCACCGGCATGGAGGCGGACGGCAAGATCCTCGGCCACTTCGAGGCGACCGGCATCCGCCCGCGCTTCCTCGAGGACCTGCGCAATATGGGCATCGAATTCCCGGGCAAGTATTTCGAACCCGGCCGGCCGCAGGACTAGGCCGGTGTTCGAGGGATTCAGCCCGATCTACGTCGTGTACGCAGCGGCGGCGCTCACCGGCATCATGATCGCCGAGGGCCTTTACCTGCTCTATGCCGGCCGCAGCGACAAGCGCAGGGCGATCAACCGCCGCATGAAGCTCGCCGAGAACAAGATCAGCCAGGAGCAGGTGCTGATCCAACTGCGCAAGGAGCGCGGGATTGACGGCCGCAGCTCCGTCTTTTCCCTCGACCGTTTCCGCGCCCTGCGCACGCAGTCCGGCATGACCACGCCGTTGCCGAAGTTCCTGACGATCACATCGGGAATCGCTTTCGCACTGGCGCTTCTCACGATCTGGAAGGGCTTGCCGCTTCTGTTCGGCCTGATCCTGTTTCTCATACTGCTGCCGGTGCTGCCGGTTATGGCGATGCGCTTCATGCGCAAACGCCGGCACAAGCGGTTCGGGATACAATTGCCCGAGGCGCTGGAACTGATCACGCGCGGCCTCAAGGCCGGCCATCCGGTGCCGGTGGCGATCGCCATGGTCGCGCGCGAAATGGCCGACCCGATCGGCACCGAGTTCGGCGTCGTCGCCGACGAGGTGACATACGGCTCCGACCTGGTGTCGGCGCTGAACAATCTGTTCGACCGGGTGGGCCATGAGGACCTGCCGCTGTTCGTCACGGCGGTGTCGATCCAGAGCAGTTCGGGCGGCAATCTGCGCGAGATCCTGGACGGCCTGTCCGCGACGATCCGCGAGCGCGGCAAGCTGCGCCGCAAGGTGCGCGCCATTTCGACCGAAGGGCGCATGTCTGCCTACATCCTGACCGCGGTGCCGGCGCTTCTGTTCACCGCCATCATGGTGCTGATGCCGCAATTCTATCAGGATGTCTGGGACGAGCCGAAGACCTGGTACATGCTGAGCGGGACGATCCTCTGGCTGCTGCTCGGCAACGCCATCATGTTCAAGATGTCGAATTTCAGGTTCTGAAATGGAGGACGTCATCCGCTTCCTCGCCTCGCTCGCGCCGACCTCGCTGATGCCGGTTGCCGTGCTGCTGCTGGTGCTGGGCGGTGGCGCCGTCGCCTGGCCGCTCGTGCTCGCCAAGGGCGATCGCGGCGAAGTCAAGCGCCGGCTGAAGGTCGAGGTGGTGCAGGCGGCCGAGCAGGTGGAAGCTGCGTCCAGGAAGAGCACCAGCGCCGTGCGCGAGAAGGCGGTGAAACGGGCGCAGGAGTTCTATGCCAAGAGCGATCCGGAAAATGTCGCGCGGCTGCGCATGAAGCTCATCCAGGCCGGCTATATGGAGCCGCGCGCCGTCGGCATGTTCTTCCTGATCCGCTTCGCCACCCTGATCGGAGCCGCGTTGGGCGCGTTCCTGATCAACCACTGGGCGGCCAGCGCCGAGTCGACCATGACCAGCCGCTGGACCTTCATCATCCTGTCGGGCGCCGGCGGCTACTTCCTGCCGGGCCTGGTGCTGACGCAGAAAATTCGGGAAAAGATGCGCGAATACCGCAACGGCTTTCCCGATTTCATGGATCTGATGATTGTCTGCTCCGATGCCGGCATGAGCATGGAGGCCGGCATCGAGCGGGTCTCAAGGGAGCTTTCCAGGACCTATCCGTCACTCAGCCAGAACCTGATCCTGGTGTCACTGGAACTGCGGGCCGGGCGCAGCCTGGACGATGCGCTGAAGGCACTCGCCGACCGCCTCAGCCTCGACGAGGTGCGCTCCTTCGCGACGCTGCTGCAGCAATCCAAGGAGCTCGGCACCAGCCTGTCGGGCTCGCTGCGCGTGTTCTCAGACGAAATGCGGCACAAGCGCATGTCGCTGGCGGAGGAAAAGGCGCATGCCTTGCCGGCCAAGATGTCGGTGCCGGTGACGGTCTGCATCCTGCCGGTGGTGCTGATGATCGCCATTATTCCGATCATTGTGAAGCTGACGGCGCATCACTGAGGTATGCTGATATTCGGGTGAGGCCGGCCTGCGAATAGCGACTTTCTGCGCTTCCGGTGCGTACTTCAAGTACGCTCCGCTCCGGTTCTCGAAAGCCACTATTCTCGACACGGCCTGACCCGAATCTCAGCATACCTCAACCATCGCTGGTCGGCTGGTTAACGCATCCTTGGCGGGCAACCAAAATTTAGCTGCATTTCGGCACCGAAGCTTAATCGCTCTTCTGTATCGTCTTTTCCTGAAGAACGACCCGGCAAATCGGGCGATGGGGCAGGGGCATGCGTCAGAGACTTCCCAGGGCAGCGGCGGCGTTGGCGGCCGTCTTGATGATCACCGGCTGCACGACGAGCAACGCCGTCGACACGACCAAGACCACAGCAATCCAGCCGGTGGCCAAGGATATCAGCGCCAACGACCTCGTCGAAGGCAAGGCGCAGTTCCGCGAGGCGAATTTCGGACTTGCCGAACAGCATTTCCGCAAGGCGGTCGAGCTCAAATCCGACAATGCCGAGGCCTGGATGGGGCTTGCCGCTTCTTATGACGAGCTCGGCCGTTTCGACTTCGCCGACCGCGCCTATGCGCAGCTTCTGAAGGTCGCCGGTCGCAAACCGCAGATCGTCAACAATATGGGTTATTCGCAGCTTCTGCGCGGCAACAAGAGGAAGGCGCGCGCGCTGCTGCTCGAAGCCAAGGCCGGCATGGCCGACCAGACGGTGGTCAACGCCAATCTGGCGCTGCTCGACAAGGGCTGATTGGCGCAAGCAACGCGGCGCGTCAGTCGAGAGCAAGGCGGCCAGCCCGACGCCGGGCCGGCCCTGAAAACCGCTTGATCAAACGCTACTCCGCGGCGCCGAGATATTCCGAAAGCGGTGGGCACGAGCAGATCAGGTTGCGGTCGCCGGCGACATTGTCGATGCGCGACACCGGCGGCCAGTATTTCGTCGCGAGGTCGGCGTCGCCCGTTGGATAGGCCGCTTCGAGCCGCGAGTAGGGATGCTTCCACTCAGCGGCAAGCGCTTCCGCCGCGGTGTGCGGGGCGTTGACCAATGGGTTGTCGTTGGACGGCCACTCGCCCTTCGCCACTTTCGCCGCCTCGCCGGCGATGGCGACCATCGCCTCGCAGAAGCGGTCGAGCTCGCGCTTGGGCTCGGACTCGGTCGGCTCGACCATCAGCGTGCCGGCGACCGGGAACGACATGGTCGGCGCGTGGAAGCCATAGTCGATCAGGCGCTTGGCGATATCATCGACGCTGATGCCGGCGCTTTCCTTGAGCACGCGGGTGTCGAGGATGCATTCATGGGCGATGCGATCGTGCCTGCCCTTGTAGAGGAGCGGGAAGTGCGGCGCGAGCCGGGTCGCGATGTAGTTGGCGGAAACGATCGCCGTTTCGGTCGCGTGCTTCAGTCCCGAAGCGCCCATCATGCGGATGTACATCCAGGTGATCGGCAGGATGGAGGCGCTGCCGAACGGCGCCGCCGCCACGGCATGGGTCGTGCCTTCCGTCACGTGGCCGGGCAGATAGGGCTTCAGATGGGCCTTGACGCCGATCGGACCGACACCCGGCCCACCGCCGCCATGCGGGATGCAGAAGGTCTTGTGCAGGTTCATGTGGCAGACGTCGGCGCCGATATCGCCAGGACGGGCGAGGCCGACCAGCGCGTTGAGGTTGGCGCCGTCGAAATAGACTTGGCCGCCATGCTCATGGACGATGGCGCAGAGGTCGCGCGCGCCTTCCTCGTAGACGCCATGCGTCGAGGGGTAGGTGAACATCAGCGCCGCGAGGTCCTTCGAATGCTCGGCCGCCTTGGCCTTGAGGTCCTCGACATCGATGTTGCCGTCCTCGGTGCAGCGCACCACGACGACGCTCATGCCGGCCATCGCGGCGCTCGCAGGATTGGTGCCATGCGCGGAGGACGGGATCAGGCAGACTGTGCGATGGCCTTCGCCGCGCGCGCGGTGATAGCCGCGAATGGCGAGCAGGCCGGCATATTCGCCCTGGCTGCCGGCATTGGGCTGCAAGGTCACGGCGTCGAAGCCGGTGATCTCCGACAACCAGGCTTCGAGATCGGCGATCATGGCGCGGTAGCCGCCCGAATGGCCGGCGGGCGCGAAGGGATGCAGATTGGCGACGCTGGGCCAGCTCACCGGCATCATTTCAGCCGCTGCGTTGAGCTTCATGGTGCAGGAGCCGAGCGGGATCATGGCACGGTCGAGCGCGAGGTCCTTGTCGGCCAGCCGGCGCAGGAAGCGCATCATGTCGGTCTCGGAGCGGTTCTCGTGGAAGACCGGCTGCGTCAGGAACTCCTTGCCGCGCGGCTTGCCGGGCATCGAGCCGCCATCCGCGCCTGGCTTGGCGCCGAAGAGGCCGGCTATGGCCTCGACATCGGCTTCCGTCGAGGTCTCGTCGAAGGCGATGCTGATCTTGTCCGCATCGATGACGCGCAGCAGCCGGCCTGTCTTTTCCGCAGCGGCGGCGATCGCGCCGGCCTTGCCCTTCACCTCGGCGGTCACCGTGTCGAAGCGGCCCGCGCCGAGCACCGATACGCCGGCGGCTTCGAGACCTGAGGCGAGGCGGTCGGCAAGGCCGTGGATGCGACCGGCAATCGCCTGGAGGCCGGCAGGGCCATGCCAGATCGCATAGGCCGTGGCCATATTGGCCAGCAGCGCCTGCGCGGTGCAGATGTTGGAAGTGGCCTTGTCGCGGCGGATGTGCTGCTCGCGCGTCTGCAGCGCCAGCCGGTAGCCGGGGCGGCCCTTGGTGTCGGTCGACTGGCCGACGAGGCGGCCTGGCATCAGACGGGTCAGCTTGTCGGAAACGGCGCAGTAAGCGGCATGCGGACCGCCGAAGCCCATCGGCACGCCGAAGCGCTGCATCGGGCCGACGGCGATATCGGCGCCGAGCTTGGCCGGCGCATCCGTCAGGGTGAGCGCCAGCGGATCGGCGATGAAGACGACCAGCGCGCCGGCGGCGCGGGCCTTCTCGATCGCCGCCTTGTGGTCGCCATAGACGCCGAACGTGTCAGGCCAGGAAACGAGCAGGGCGGCGGTGCTGTCGTCGATCGTCTCGCCATCGACCTCGATGCCGAGCGGCTCGGCGCGGGTGCGCACGACATCCAGCGTCTGCGGGTGCGGTGTGCCTGCAAGCGCCACCTTGGTGCGCTTGTCGCGATGGTGGCGTAGCGCGATGCCGACTGCCTCGGCGACGGCGGTCGCTTCATCGAGCAGAGAAGCCGACGCCACCGGCAGGCCGGTGAGCTCGGTGACCAGGGTCTGGAAGTTGAACAGCATTTCCAGCCGGCCCTGACTGATCTCGGCCTGATAGGGCGTGTAGGCCGTGTACCAGGCCGGATTCTCGAACAGGTTGCGCTGGATGACCGGCGGCACGAAGACGCCGTGATAGCCGGCGCCGATGAAGCTCTTCAGCACCCTGTTCTTGGCCATCATCGCCGACAGTTCAGCCAGCGCTTCGGCTTCGCTCGCCGGGGCAGGCAGATCGAGAGGCCGATCGAGGCGGATCGACTTCGGCACGGCCTGGCTGATCAGCGTTTCGACGGATGGAACGCCGATGGCGGCGAGCATCGACCTGACGTCGTTGACGGAGGGACCGATATGGCGGGCCGAGAAAGGAATAGGTGCTGCGGTCATTTCCAAGATCCTGTTGTCAGCCGATATGGGCTTTGTAGGCGGCCTCATCCATGAGGCTGTCGAGCTGGCTTTCGTTGGAGAGCTTCATCTTCCAGAGCCAACCGTCGCCAGTCGCGGCCGAATTGACCAGCGAAGGGTCGGCCGACAGTGAGCCGTTGGCCTCAGTGATCTCGCCGTCGACCGGCGCGTAAACGTCCGAAGCCGCCTTCACGGATTCGACGACGACGGCGGTATCGCCCTTGGCGAGCTTGCGGCCGATTTCCGGCAACTCGACGAAAACGAGATCGCCGAGTTGTTCCTGAGCATAGTCGGTGATCCCGACAGTGGCGACGCCGCCTTCGACGCGCAGCCATTCATGGTCTGGAGTGAAATAGGTCTTTGCCATCTGGAAATCATCCTTTGCGGTAGCGATGTGGGGTGAAGGGCAGGGACGTGACGTCGATCGGGACCTTCGTCCCGCGGACATCGGCGAAGAGTTTCGTGCCGGCCTTGGCCAGCGCGGCGTTGACATAGCCCATGGCGACAGGGTGGCCGGTCGAAGGGCCGAAACCGCCCGATGTGACGTGACCGGCCGGATTGCCGTGGGCATCGACCAGCGCCGCGCCGGCGCGCACCGGCTGGCGGCCATCGGGCTTCAGGCCGACGCGTTTCTGTGACGGTCCGCGCTCCAGGATCGAGCGCAGCGCGTCGGCGCCGATGAAATGGCCCTGGCGGACTTCTTTGGGGATCGCCCACATCAGGCCGGCGCTTGCCGGGTCGATCCCGGGTGTCAGGTCCTGGCCATGCAGGCAGAGCCCAGCCTCGAGGCGCAGGCTGTCGCGCGCGGCAAGGCCGATCCATTGCACGCGCTCGTCCTTGAGCAGGCTGGAGACAAGATCGCGCGCGTCCTTCTCCGGCAGGCCAACCTCGAAACCGTCCTCGCCGGTGTAGCCTGACCGGCTCATGAACCAGTTCTGGCGGGGCTCGATGCCATGCATGAAGAGCAGCGAGCCGGTCTCGATGCCGGCCCGTGCCAAAGCCGCCCAGGCATCCGGACCCTGAATCGCCAGGAAGACGCGGTCGAGCGGCGAGACCCTGGCATCGAAATCCGTTGCCAGAGCGCGCAGATGCTTCTCGTCCTCAATGGCGTTGCCGGCATTGGCCACGACCATGAACCGGCCGTCGCCAAGGCGCGTCACAATGAGGTCGTCGATAATGCCGGCCGCCTCGTTGAGGAAAAAAGTGTATTTGGACTGCGAGATCTCCAGCGCGCCGGCATCGAGCGGGCAGGCCAGGTTCAACAGCGCCGCGGCGCCCGGACCGTCGACCTCGAACAGCTTCATGTGCGAGATGTCGAACAGCCCGGCGTGCTCGCGCGTGTGCAGGTGCTCCTTCATCACGCCGGGCGGATAGGTGAGCGGCATCGACCAGCCGGCGAAAGCGCCGAAGCGCGCGCCCGCGGCCTGATGCAAATCCTCGAGGGGTAGGTGCCTGGTGTCTTCGCCTGTCATGTCTTCTCCAGAGTCGCACGCAATCGACCGCCAATGGCGGCCTGTTCCGTGCCCCTCTGTCTGAAGCCTGAGAGACTCGCGCCCCGTAACTCTGTCGGCAGCGCTTACACCTTCGGCGCGGGGCCAGGCCCCGACTTTCCAGAGTTGTCTTTCCCGTCAACGGTTCTTTTGCCTGAGAGATTTCGGGCGATTTCCCCTTCGGCGACAGCTTGCGCTGCTCTCTCCCGCAAACAGGTGGGACTCACAAACCGAGACCCCGACGCGCCATCCATAGCCCGTCGGCGACACCTTGTCACCTCCCAGCGACATGTTGCTTACAAGTCTTCGCTAACCAGCCATTTGCCGGTTTCTCAAGACACCGCTGATAAACCCAACGGGATAACGTCGGCAACCGGCGACGGGCAGGGACGGCAGATGGGCGAATTGATCATGAGCGCTCCGGTGGCGGGGCTGACGTCGAAGAACAAGATCACGGCCGAGGACGTGGCAATGCTGCGGCGCGAGGTATTCGCCGACGGCGTGGTGAATCGCGGCGAGGCGGAGGCGCTGTTCGCGCTCGACCACACCGCGCGTGACGAATGCGGCGAGGGAAGCCAGGAACCGGGCCGCCGAGGCGCTTGCCCGACGCGCCGAAACCATCGATGCCGACGAAGCCAAATGGCTGGCCGAGCGCATCGGCGGCGGCCAGCGGCCGCTGCGCGACAACGAGCGCGCGATGCTGACGCTGATCAGGCACGCCTCGCCGGAAATCCATTCGGCGCTGAAGCCGCTGCTCGATAAGGTCGCTTAGGCGCTCTCAAATCATCTTGCAAAGGATGATGTTGGAATGGCCTTCGGGCCATCCGGTGAGTTCGGCGATGCGCTCGAAACCGGCCTTTTCGTACAGGCCAGGTGCCCGGAAGTCGTGGGTCGAAACCCATATCCGCAGGGAGCCGCGCGCGGCGGCCTCCGCGACAAAGGCTTCAAGCAGCTTCCTGCCGTGGCCATGGCCGCGATGGGTTTCGTCGACCCACATCAGCGTGAGTTCGGCAATGCCGGCCCAGGAATAGCCGGCGGCGATCCCGACGACGCGCCCTTGCTCATCTCGCAAGGCAAAGATGATGGCACGGTCGTCGTCGCGACCGGTCAGCCGTCGATTGTCGTCATGCAGACGCTCCTCGACGGCATCAAGCTCGGCGGACGACAGATCGTGCTCGGCCCGCAGGCGAGGGATCATCAAATCCCGCCATACCAGTCGTAGCCATTGTCTTCCCAATAGCCGCCGCGGCCGCCGCCGATAGTGGCGAAACTGTCGACCAGCTCGATCTTGTAAAGGTATTTCGGCATCTTGTAGCCGAGTTGGCGCTCGACGCGTACTCTGAGCGGCGCGCCGTTCTCGACTGGCAGCGGCTTGCCGTTGAGACCGTAGGCCAAAATGGTCTGCGGATGGCGGGCGTCGATCAGGTCGATGGTGCCGTAATATTTGATGTCGCCGGACAGGCTCTGCTCGATCGTATCGAGGCAGTGGAACATAACGTAGCGCGCCTGCGGCTTGACCACCGCCTGGTCAAGCACCAGCGACAGCGGCGTGCCGGTCCATTTGGCGATGCAGCTCCAGCCTTCGACACAGTCGTGGCGGGTGATCTGGGTACGGCTCGGCATGTTCTGGAGCTGCTCGCGTGTAAGCGACAGCGGCTTTTCGACAAGGCCGGTGACCTCCAGGCGCCAGTCGGCGAAATTGTTGGCGAGCAGGCCCTTATAGGTGTCATCGTCCGGCGCGGTGACACCGTTCGGCCGCTGCGGCTGGCGGATGTCGGCCTCGGTGAATTCCGGCGCCAGCGCGTCTCTACCTGCAAGAAAGCGCTGCGCGCGGTAAGTCAGGCCGTTGGCGTTTTCGAGGAAGCTGCGCAGGCCGCCACCAATGCCGAGGCCGCTGTCGAAGGCGTCGCAGCCCGACAATGCGATGCCTGACAGGCCGAGGCTGCTGGCGGTCAAGAATTTACGGCGCGTGATCTGGAATTTGGCCATGTCAGGCGCTCCTCTCGGTCGGCTGGTCGTGCTTCGCTGGCGGGTCGGTGCGGTACCAGCCGGTGATGATCGAGCGCAGCTCGTTGATCGGGCCGGCGGCAAGGATCATCAGGATGTGGACGATGAAGAAGAGGACGAGCAGCGCCATGACGGTGAAATGGATGGTGCGCGCCGTCTGTCGGCCGCCAAGGATTTCGTTGAGCCACGGCAGCACCGAATCCATGCTAGGCGACATGGCGAGCCCGGTCACGATCATCAACGGCAGAGCCACGAACAGCACGCCGCCATAAGCCATCTTCTGCAGCGTGTTGTACTCACGGGTGTGATGGAATTTCAGCTTGGCGTGATCGACGATGTCGCGCGGCAGCTTGCGCAGATCCGAGAGGCGGGGGGCGAGGTCGCGGCGGATATGGCCGTTGATCAGGCCGGCGATCAGCCAGACGAGCAGCGTGGTGGTCAGGATCCAGGCGAAGAAGAAATGCACGACGCGGGCGGTGCCAAGGTCGTAATATGAGGGGATCGTCGCCCAGGCCGGAAAGGCGCGGGGCGTTTCCTGTCCGGGCGGGCCTGACCAGCCAAGCACGCCGGTGGTGTCGAAGCGGTGGCCGAGGATTGCGGTGAAACCGCGCGGACCGTTGGCGGTGTTTTCGGCGCCGATTTCGAGAATGGTGTTGTTGAACTCGAAGCCGGACTGCTTGCCGATATAGAGTTGCGGCCGCGCGTTGAAGATCTGCAAGCCGGAAAGCAGCATGAAGAACAGCGAGAAAGCCCACAGCCAATGGGTCAAGCGCGTCCAGCGCGACTGCCGGTAGATGAGGGTGGTGTCCTTGCCGTCCGCCTCGGTGGCGGATTGGTTGTTGGCAACAGCGTCCATCTTGCCTCCGGCCGCCATCGAGAAGCGGCTTTTCAGGTCATTGTCTCCCCCTCAATACGTCGCCGCGCAAGGCAATGTTTCATGCGATCACGGATTTATTACGGAGAGCCCAGGCTGACCGCGAGATTGACCGCCGCGGCAACGATCACCGTGTTGAAGAAAAAGCTCAGGACCGAGTGGACGAGCACGACAAGGCGCATCTGCGACGTGGTGATGGCGGTGTCGGCGGTCTGCGCCGTCATGCCGATGACGGTCGCGAAATAGAGGAAGTCCCAGCCTTCCGGCCTTTTGCCGCCAGGAAAATCGAGGCCGCCGACCGGCATTTTCTTTTGGGTTTTCTGATCGATCTCGTCTCCGTCCTTCCAATAGACATGCGCATAGTGAAGCGACGCCATGGCGTGGATCGCGAACCAGCCGAGCGGGATTGACAGGATGGCGAAAGCGAGCTGCAGCGGATGTGCGGCGTCCTTCCGGTTGATGAGCAGGAACAGCGAGACGATGGCTGCGCCGACGACAAAGAGCGTGACGGCGAAGATCAGAAGCACCGGCAGGTCGGTTGCGCGCGCGTTCTTGCTGAGATAGCGGCCGGTAAGGCTGGGCATCAAGGCCAGCACCATGGCGATATAGCTCACGAAGAACACATTGGCGCCGATGGAGTAGGGGAGCGGCGCGTGCAGCAGCAGAGCCACCAGCAGGGCGACGATGCCGATCGCAAAAGCCAGGGCGAACTGCATGTGCCGATGCATCGGCGTCTTGAGGTCTTCACCCATGGCCCGGGTCCCTGAAGACGTTGGATCAGTCCGGTGTGACGGATTTGAGCGCGCGCCGCAAGATGCGGTCGAGCTCGCCGAGAAACTGCGACCTGTCCTTTTGCGTGAAGGAGGCATTGAAGCCGCGGCTTTCGCCGGTCTCGCGCAGATGCTGCTTGAGATCGCGCATCGCCACCGCCATGCCGATGGTCTCCGGCGTGAACGGGCGGCCGGTGGGTCCCAGCACATGGGCGCCGACCGCCACCGTGCGCGCGGCAAGCGGAATGTCGGCGGTCACCACAACGTCATTGGCTCTTGCGTTCTCGACAATCCAGTCGTCTGCCGCATCAGCGCCCTTGGAGACGACGACGTTGCGGACCATCGGATCGCGCGACGGCCGCAGCCCGCCATTGGAGACATAGGTGACGACAACGCCGTGGCGCTCAGCGACCTTCTCGACCTCGGTCTTGACCGGGCAGGCGTCGGCATCGACGTAGATAACAGGTGCAGGCATCGTTGCTTCCAAGCAAATAGGGGCCGGCGTGTCGGCCAGCCCCATGGCAGAAATCGCAGGATTTATCAGGCCGGAAGCGCGCCGGACTTCTTCGCCGTCCAGGTGGCGATATAGTCCATCAGGCCCGGGCTGAGGCAGTCATAGGGTTCGAGCCCGATCGACCTCAGCTGCGCGCGGATGCCGTCCATGCGGCTCGGGTCGACGCCGGATTCGATGATCGAGGAGACGAAAGCGGCAAAGCCCGGCGGCGACCAGCCGTCCTCTTCGAAGCGTTCCGGATGGATGAAGGACAGGCCCTTGAAGGGATGGTCGCGCTCGACCGGGCCATGCATGTGGACGCCGCAGCCCGTGCAGGCATGGCGCTGGATGAGTGCCGAGGGATCGACCACCTTCAGCTTGTCGCCATTCTCGGTGACGGTGACGTCGCCGGTGCCGGCGACGGCCACGACCGAGAAGATGGCGCCTTCCGGCTTCCAGCATTTGGTGCAGCCGCAGGCGTGGTCGTGGGCGATCTGGCCCTTGACCTTCACCTTCACAGGGTTGCTGGTGCACAGGCAGACCAGCGTGCCGCCGGAGAAGGATGCGCTTTCCTTTGGCAAGCCATTGTCAATCTTCGGATGCAGTTTCTCGGCCATTCCATTCCTCCCATGTTTTACCACAGAGGTCGCCGGCGTTCCGGCCTGCGGCCTGGTGGCTTTCCTCAGTAAACCACGACGCTCCGGATCGACTTGCCCTCATGCATGAGGTCAAAACCCTTGTTGATGTCCTCGAGCTTCAGCGTATGGGTGATCATCGGATCGATCTCAATCTTCTTTTCCATGTACCAGTCGACGATCCTTGGCACATCGGTGCGGCCGCGCGCGCCGCCGAAGGCGGTGCCCATCCAGGTGCGGCCGGTGACCAGCTGGAAGGGCCGCGTCGAAATCTCCTGGCCGGCGCCGGCAACGCCGATGATGACCGACTTGCCCCAGCCGCGATGCGAGGCCTCCAGCGCCTGGCGCATCACCTTGGTGTTGCCCGTGCAGTCGAATGTGTAGTCGGCGCCGCCGATCTGGTCGGCGCCGCGCTTGGTCATGTTGACGAGGTAAGGCACGATATCGCCGTCGATCTCCTTCGGATTGACGAAATGCGTCATGCCGAATTTCTCGCCCCAAGCCTTCTTGTCGTTGTTGACATCGACGCCGATGATCATGTCGGCACCGGCAAGGCGAAGCCCCTGGATGACGTTGAGGCCAATGCCCCCAAGGCCGAAGACCACAGCGGTCGCCCCTTGCTCGACCTTAGCGGTGTTTATGACCGCGCCGATGCCGGTGGTCACCCCGCAGCCGATATAGCAGATCTTGTCGAAGGGGGCGTCGGGATTGACCTTGGCGACAGCGATCTCCGGCAGCACGGTGAAGTTGGAGAAGGTCGAGCAGCCCATGTAATGGAAGAGTTTTTCGCCGCCGAGCGAGAAGCGCGAGGTGCCGTCGGGCATCAGGCCTTGCCCTTGCGTGGCGCGGATGGCCGTGCACAGATTGGTCTTGCGCGACAGGCAGGACGGGCACTGCCGGCATTCGGGCGTGTAGAGCGGGATGACATGGTCGCCCTTCTTGACCGAGGTGACGCCCTTGCCGACATCGACGACGATACCGGCGCCTTCATGGCCGAGGATCGCCGGAAAGATGCCTTCCGGATCCGCGCCTGACAGCGTGAACTCGTCGGTGTGGCAGATGCCGGTCGCCTTGACCTCGACCAGAACCTCGCCCTCGCGCGGGCCTTCGAGGTCCACCTCCATGATCTCCAGCGGCTTTCCGGCGGCAACGGCAACGGCGGCACGCGTTTTCATGAGGCATTCCTCCCAAGCGATCTGTAAGTTTTGGCTAACGGCAGGCTGCCCGTGGCGAATGCCAGCCTGCCATCCCTTTGGTGTTGTGCGCAATCTTAGCGAGTTCCGCGGTGGCGGCCAACGTCTCTTGCGACGTTTTTCGGCGCGGTTTCTGCAATCGTCACCGAGGGGAAGCCGACCTGCGGACACTTGAGGCGCGCCGGAATTATCCATAGAACTGGACCGCTTCGCCGGAGGAACGACATCCGAATGTTCAAGAAGATCCTGATCGCCAATCGCGGCGAGATTGCCTGCCGCGTCATCAAGACGGCGCGCAAGATGGGGATTGCCACCGTCGCAGTCTATTCGGATGCCGATCGCGATGCCATGCATGTCGAAATGGCCGATGAGGCCGTGCATATCGGCCCACCGCCCGCCGCACAGAGCTATCTCTTGCCGGAGAAGATCATTGCTGCCTGCAAGGAAACCGGCGCCGAGGCCGTCCATCCGGGCTACGGCTTCCTGTCGGAGCGCGCCTCATTTTGCGAGGCGCTGGAGAAAGAAGGCATCGTCTTCATCGGACCTAAGCCCAAAGCCATCAAGGCGATGGGCGACAAGATCGAATCGAAGAAATTCGCCAGCGAAGCCAAGGTCTCGACCGTGCCTGGATGGCTGGGCGTCATCGAAGATGCGGACCACGCCGAACGGATCGCCGGCGAGATCGGCTATCCGGTCATGATCAAGGCCTCGGCCGGCGGCGGCGGCAAGGGCATGCGCATCGCCTGGAGCAAGGCGGAAGTGCGCGACGGTTTCGACCGGGCGCGCTCGGAAGCGAAAAGCTCCTTCGGCGATGACCGTGTCTTCATCGAGAAATTCGTCGTGGATCCCCGCCATATCGAGATCCAGGTGCTGGCCGACGCGCAGGGCACCGCCCTTTATCTCGGCGAGCGCGAATGCTCGATCCAGCGCCGCAACCAGAAGGTCGTCGAGGAGGCACCGTCGCCGTTCCTCGACGCCAAGACCAGGAAGGCGATGGGCGAGCAGGCGGTGGCGCTGGCGAAAGCCGTCGACTATCAGAGCGCCGGCACCGTCGAGTTCATCGTCGACAAGGACAAGAACTTCTATTTCCTTGAAATGAATACGCGATTGCAGGTCGAGCACCCGGTGACCGAACTGGTCACCGGCATCGACCTGGTCGAGCAGATGATCCGCGTCGCCGCCGGGGAGAAGCTCGGCATCAAGCAGAGCGACGTGAAGCTCAACGGCTGGGCGGTGGAAAGCCGTCTTTACGCCGAGGATCCTTTCCGCAACTTCCTGCCGTCGATCGGCCGACTGACCCGCTACAGGCCGCCGCAGGAGGGCACGTTCGGCGACATCGTCATCCGCAACGACACCGGTGTCACCGAAGGTTTCGAAATCTCGATGTTCTATGACCCGATGGTGGCGAAGCTCTGCACCTGGGCGCCGACAAGGCTGGAGGCCATCGACGCCATGTCGGAGGCGCTGGACAGCTTCGTCGTCGACGGCATCGAGCACAACATCCCGTTCCTTTCCGCGCTGATGCAGCACCCGCGCTGGCGTGAGGGGCGGCTGTCGACCGGCTTCATCGCCGAGGAATATCCGGACGGTTTTTCGCCAGTCGCGCCGGATGGCGAGGAGAGGGCGGTATTCGCCGCCGTCGCAACCGCGATCGAACTGTTGCGCCGCGACCGGCTCGATCGGCTGAGCGGCCGGCTGGCGCCGCATTCCGGCCATCTCAAGCGCGACTGGGTGGTGAAGATCGGCGCGGACTATCTTCCGGTCGAAATCGTCGACGGCATGATTTCCATCCCGATGGAGGTCGATCTGTCGATCGATGGCGGCAAGCCGTTGACGGTCGCCTCCGACTGGCGGCCTGGCGAGGCGATCTGGCAGGGCAAGGTCGGCGCCCACAATATTTCGGCGCAGATACGACCGATGCTGAACGGTTTTCGCGTCGCCTGGAAAGGCATGTCGGTGACGGCGCGCGCAATGCTGCCACGCACTGCCGAGCTCGAAAGGCTGATGCCGGAAAAACTGCCGCCGGACACCTCGAAGATGCTGCTGTGCCCGATGCCTGGCCTCGTCGTCTCGATCGCGGTGGCAGAGGGCCAGGAGGTCAAGGCCGGCGAGACGCTGGCCGTGGTCGAGGCCATGAAGATGGAAAATGTGCTGCGCGCCGAGCGCGACCTCACGATAGCCAAGCTCAACGCCAAGCCAGGCGATAGCCTGGCGGTCGATGCGGTGATCATGGAGTTTGCCTGAGAAGAGGCGGTAGCCGGCCGTAAGCCTGTGCCCTGTGGGTCATTTGTGCTGGACTGGCATGGCCCGGTCCGGGACAATACATCTGCATGGATTTTGAGTCTCTAGGATAGCGCGAAAAAACATGGCGGATGAACGACTTCCACGCGACCCGTTGCAGCGCGAAGCAGCCGCGAAGGCCGCGCGCCCGGAAGCACCGGTGCGGACATTCATCCATTTGCGCGTGCACTCGGCCTATTCGCTGCTCGAAGGCGCGCTGCAACTTGGCGCGATCGTCGGCCATGCGGTCAAGGACGAGGCGCCGGCTATAGCGGTCACCGACACCAACAATTTGTTCGGCGCGCTGGAATTCGCCCAAAAGGCGGTCAAGGACGGCGTCCAGCCGATCATCGGCTGCCAGGTCGATCTCGCCTTTTCCGGAGAGGCGAGCGACGGCCAGCGCGACCGCCGCCGGCATGGGCCGGAGATGTCGCCGGTCGTGCTGATCGCCGCCAGCGAGGCTGGCTATGCCAATCTCGTGCGGTTGATCAGCAAGGTCTATCTGGAGACGCCGCCCGGCGAGCCGGTGCACCTCACCAGCGCCATGCTGGAAGGCCGGTCCGATGGGCTGATCTGCCTGACCGGCGGCCCGCGCGGTCCGATCGGCAGCGCGCTCAAGGCGGACCGGCGCGACCTTGCCGAACAGCGGCTGCTGTTCCTCAAGGGCCTGTTCGGCGACAGGCTTTATGTCGAGCTGGAGCGGGTCGCCGGCTATGACCGGATGGTCGAAAAGTCGACGGTCGACCTGGCCTACACGCACGGCCTCCCGCTGGTCGCCACCAACGAGGCGTTTTTCTCCAAGCGCGAGGATTACGAGGCGCATGATGCGCTGATCGCCATCGCCGAGGGATCGGTGGTCGCAGCGGACAATCGCCGGCGGCTTTCGCCGGATAATTTCCTGCGCGGCCAGGCCGACATGGCGCGGCTCTTCTCCGATCTGCCGGAAGCGATCGACAACACGGTTGAGATCGCCATGCGGTGTTCCTATTATCCGAAGAACCGCAGCCCGATCCTGCCGCGCTTCACCGGCGCCGACGCAGCCGACAAGGACGCCGCCGAGAAGGCGGAAGCCGCAGAGCTTGCCCGCCAGGCGCGCGAGGGGCTGGAGGCGCGGCTTGCCGCGCACGGGCCAACGCCGGGCTACACGGTCGAGCAATATCGCGAGCGGCTGGAATTCGAGCTCGGCATCATCGAGAAGATGAAGTTTCCGGGCTATTTCCTGATCGTCGCCGACTTCATCAAATGGGCCAAGTCGCAAGGCATTCCGGTCGGCCCGGGGCGCGGTTCGGGCGCCGGTTCGCTGGTCGCCTATTCGACGACCATCACCGATATCGACCCGCTGCGCTTCTCGCTGCTGTTCGAGCGCTTCCTCAATCCCGACCGCGTCTCGATGCCGGACTTCGACATCGACTTCTGCCAGGACCGGCGCGAAGAGGTCATCCGCTACGTCCAGCAGAAATACGGGCGCGACCAGGTCGGCCAGATCATCACCTTCGGTACGCTGCAGGCGCGCGCGGTGCTGCGCGACGTCGGCCGCGTGCTGCAGATGCCTTACGGCCAGGTCGACAAGCTCTCCAAGATGGTGCCGCAGAACCCGGCCAATCCCGTCAAGCTGGCGGATGCCATCGCCAATGAGCCGCGCTTCGCGGAGGAGGCGGAGAAGGAGCCAATCGTGCAGACGCTGCTCGACACGGCGCAGAAGCTCGAGGGCCTCTACCGCCACGCCTCGACGCATGCCGCCGGCATCGTCATCGGCGACCGGCCGCTGTCCGAGCTGGTGCCGATGTACCGCGATCCGCGCTCGGACATGCCGGTCACCCAGTTCAACATGAAATATGTGGAGCAGGCGGGTCTGGTGAAGTTCGACTTCCTCGGCCTGAAGACGCTGACCGTGCTGGAAACGGCGGTGAAGCTCATCCGCCGGCGCGGCGTCGATATCGACCTTGCCCGCATTCCGCTCGACGACAAAGAGACTTACTCGATGCTGTCGCGCGGCGAGGTCGTCGGCGTGTTCCAGGTTGAAAGTGCCGGCATGCGCAAGGCACTGATCGGCATGCGGCCGGACTGCATCGAGGACATCATCGCGCTGGTGGCGCTCTACCGGCCGGGCCCGATGGAGAATATCCCGACCTACAACGCCAGAAAGCATGGCGAGGAGGAGATGGCCTCGATCCATCCCAAGATCGACCATCTGGTGAAGGAGACGCAAGGCGTCATCGTCTATCAGGAACAGGTGATGCAGATCGCGCAGGAGCTGTCCGGCTACTCGCTCGGCGAAGCCGACCTCCTGCGCCGCGCCATGGGCAAGAAGATCCGCGCCGAGATGGACAAGCAGCGCGAGCGCTTCGTGTCCGGCGCGGTCGAGCGCGGCGTCTCCAAGCCGCAGGCCGACTTCATCTTCGATCTGCTGGCGAAGTTCGCCGACTACGGCTTCAACAAGTCGCACGCGGCGGCCTACGCGGTGGTTTCCTACCAGACCGCCTATCTCAAGGCGCATTACCCGGTCGAGTTCCTGGCCGCGTCGATGACGCTCGACATGAGCAACACAGACAAGCTGGCCGACTTCCGCCAGGACGCCATGCGCCTCGGCATCGAGGTGGTGGCGCCGTCGGTGATGACCAGCTTCCGCCCGTTCGAAGTGGGTGAAAACAAGATCTTCTATTCTCTGGCGGCGCTGAAAGGCGTCGGCGACGCGGCGGTCGAGCACATCGTCGCCGTGCGCGGCGAGAAGCCGTTCAAGAACCTTGCCGATTTCTGCGAGCGGGTCGATCCGAAGATCGTCGGCAAGCGCGTTTTCGAAAGCCTGATCATGGCCGGTGCGCTCGATTGCTTCGGCCATGACCGTGCCCAGATGATGGCCGGCGTCGAGCGCATGATGGGGCTGGCCTCGCTGGCGCAGCAGAATGCCATCTCCGGCCAGGCCGACATCTTCGGCGCATCGCTTGGCAGCCAGTCGCAGGCGCTCAACCTGCCGGCGACCGACCCTTGGCTTGCAGCCGACCGGCTGCACCGCGAGTTCCAGGTGGTGGGCTTCTATCTCTCGGCGCATCCGCTGGACGAGTACAAGGCAGCGCTTCAGAAGATGCGGGTGCAGAACTGGGCGGAATTCTCGGCCGCGGTGAAACGGGGCGCGGCCGCCGGGCGGCTCGCCGGTACCGTCACCACTAAGCAGGAGCGCAAGACGCGCACCGGCAACAAGATGGGCGTGGTGCAGTTCTCCGACACGACCGGCCAATATGAGGCGGTGCTGTTCTCCGAAGGGCTGGCGCAGTATCGCGACATGCTGGAGCCCGGCCGCTCGGTGGTGATCACCGTTTCGGCCGAAGACCGGCCGGAAGGCATCAACCTGCGCATCCAGACCGTGCAGTCGCTGGAAGACGAAGCCAGCCGCATCCAGAAGGCGCTGCGCATCTTCGTGCGTGACGCGGCACCACTCGGCATGCTGGCCAACCAGCTTTCGGTCAAGGGCGAAGGGCAGGTGAGCTTCGTGCTGATCAAGGAAGCCGGCCAGGGCGAGGTCGAGATCGAACTGCCCAACCGCTACCGCATCTCGCCGCAAGTGGCGTCGGCGATGCGCGCGGTGCCTGGTGTGGTCGAAGTAGAGCTGGTTTAGCTCAGGGCGTTGCCGCCTCGGCCTCCGCCACTTGCGGCGTCTTCTTCTGCAAATTGAGCAAATTGCCGGCCAGAATCAGCGCCGCGCCGCCGGCGGTGAAGATGTCGATCTGTTCGTGATAGAGCAGCCAGCCGACAAACGCCGACAGCGGCACGCGCAGGAAATCCATCGGCGAGATGAGGGTGGCGTCGGCGTAAGCCAGTGCGCGCGCCATGCAGAAGTGTGACGACATGCCTGTGAAAGCGATCACCACGATCCATGGCCAAAGCGCAAGCGGCGGGTTGCGCCACTCGTAGAGCGCGGGCAGCAGGCCGAGCACCGACTGGATGATCAGCATCCAGAAGATAATGCGCACGACGCTGTCTGTCCTCGTCAGCGATTTCACCATGACCACCGAACAGCCGAAGCAGACCGCGGCGCCCAGCACGATGAGCTGCCCCGGGTTGACCGAGCTGACGCCTGGACGCACGATGATGATCACCCCGATCAGGCCGAGCACGATAGCCGTCAGCCTGGGCCTGGAGAGCCGTTCGCCAAGAAAACCGACCGCGAAAACCGCGGTCCAGATCGGTGTGGTGAATTCAATGGAAATCAGCACGGCGAGCGGTATCAGCGTCAGCGCATAGAGCCACGCCGCCTGGCCGGTATAGTGGATGACATTGCGGGCTATATGCGTGAACGGGCGTTTCGTGAGCATGGCCCGGAAGCCGCCGCTTGTCATCAGCAACGGCAGCAGGATGAAGAAGCCGATCACAGAGCGCAGTTCCAGCACCTGGAAGACGTTGAGATCGCTGGTCGTGGCGCGGCCGGCGACGGTCATCGCCAGGAAGGAGGCGATGGACAGCGCCATCCAGAATGCGGCTTTGGGGATCGAGGGAGCGGGTGCCATTTGGGGCTCTATCTCGCAAGCCCGGACTCGGCCTGCAACCGTTAGCGGCGTTATTCCACTGGGCCAGGGATTCGTGTCAAAAAACAGTCATCGCCGCGGCGGAACCTGACGCCTGGGCATCCGTTAAGCCCACGCCTTCCGTCGGCAGGGACCGAGCGAAACCGTTTCAAGCTCTTCCTGTAATTGTACTAGTGATCGCGAGAGGGGAACACCTTGATGAAATCGACCGCCGCCTTGCTGGCCGCCGCCTGTCTTTTCTGCGCGACCGGCGCGCATGCCGATGAGGCGGCCTTCCTGCGTTCGCTGCAGGGTGAGTTTTCCGGCAAGGGAACGGTCAGGATCAGGACGAACACGCCGGTGATGAACATCAATTGCACCTTCACCTCGGACGCGACGACGGACTCGCTGTCGCTTGATGGCACCTGTCGCGCACTGCTGATCATGTCGCGCGAAATCCGCGCCGACCTGAAGGTCAGCGGGGCGAGCTACACCGGCACCTATAGCGGCTCGCGCAGCGGACCCGCCGGGCTCAACGGAAGCCGCAAGGGCGATGCGATCGACCTCGACATCCATTGGGCGAAGATCGTCAATGGCGACCGCGACGCGGAGCTGACGGTCGAGAAGACCGGGCCGGACAATATGCGGATGACGGTGACCGACATGGATCCCGCTACCGGCAAGATGGTGGTGACCAGCCGGATCGATCTGAAGCGCAACTGACCTTTGCTTTGACGCAATTCCGGACGGAAAACCGCTCACACTTTTCCTGGAATTGCTCTACCCCTCAATCCTCCAGCGGCTCGGGCGGATTGGCGGCGCGGCCCTTGCCGAATGTATAGCCGGTCTCGACCGCCTTCCTGCCGAACTTGTCGCGCAACGTGTCCATCGCGCCTTCGGCCAGCGCGCGCTTGCGCGACTGGATGTCGACCAGGTCGGGCGGGTCGGCCTTGTCGTCATTGGAGAGATCGCTGACGCCGATGCCGAGCAGGCGGAACTTGGTACCGTCGGCTTCGCGGCGCAATAGGTCGAGGCCGGTCTGGAAGATGCGATCGGCAAGGCGCGTCGGATCGCCGAGCTGACGGTTGCGGGTGCGGGTCTTGAAATCCTGCGTCTTCAGCTTCAGCACCACGGTGCGCCCCGCAATGCCGGATTTCTTCAGCCGCGCCGAGACCTTTTCCGACAGGCCGCGCAGCACCGGCACCAGATCCGCCAGGGCTCCGATGTCGGTGTCGAAGGTGGTCTCGGCCGACACGCTCTTGGCGTCGCCGCCGGGGTCGACCTGGCGGTCGTCCTCGCCGCGCGAGAGCCGGTAGAGCCGGTCGCCCATGACGCCATAGCGGCGCACCAGGTCGCCGCGTTCCATGCGCTGCAATTGGGCGATCATGCGGATGCCGTCGCGCTCCAGCGTCGCGGCCAAAGCTTTGCCCACGCCCCAGATCATCGTCACCGGCTGCGCGGCGAGAAAGCTTGGCGCCTCCGCTTCGCCGATCACCGAAAAGCCGCGCGGCTTGCGGAAATCCGAGGCGATCTTGGCCAGGAACTTGCAGTAGGAAAGGCCCGCCGAGACGGTGATGCCGAGTTCCTTTTCCACCGTCTGCGCGAAGCGCGCCAGCACCAGCGCCGGCGGCATGCCGTGCAGACGCTCGGTGCCGGCGAGGTCGAGAAACGCCTCGTCGATCGACAGCGGCTCGACCTGCGGCGTCAACGCCAGCATCAACGCGCGGACCTGGCGGCCGACACCGACATATTTTTCCATATTGGGCGGAATCACCACCGCTTCCGGGCAGAGTTCCAGCGCCTTGAACATCGGCATGGCCGAGCGAACGCCCTGGACGCGGGCGATGTAGCAGGCGGTGGAGACGACGCCGCGCCGGCCGCCGCCGACGATGACCGGCCGGTCCTTCAGCGCCGGATTGTCGCGCTTTTCGATCGCCGCGTAGAAGGCATCACAATCGATATGGGCGATCTTGAGCCGGTAGAGCTCCGTGTGCCGGACGAGGCGCGGACTGCCGCAGCGATCGCAGCGCCGCGTCTCAGAGCGCTGGAGCGCCAGGCAGTCACGGCAAAAACCGTGTTCGGGATTGTTGACAGGAGCCGCCATCGCTGCGAACATAAAGAGAACAAACGCAATGGTACGACAGCGCAGGGCTAGCAACAAGCTTGGCCTGGGGAGAACGCATGAGCACGACCATAGCACCGCTGACCCCCGAGCGCTGGGCCGATTTCGAGGACCTCTTCGGCAAGCAGGGCGCTTGTTACGGCTGCTGGTGCACGCATTTCCGGCTGGCGCCGGCGGAGCGCCGCGCCAGCGACAAGGAGCGCAACAAGGATCTCATCAAGGCGCGCATCGAGGCAGGTCCACCGCCGGGGCTCCTGGCGTTCGAGGACGGCAAGGCCGTCGGCTGGATGCAGGTCGGCCCGCGCGCCGACGTGCCCGAGTGGAACAATCAGGGCAGGGGCTCGGCGCCGGTCGATCCAGCCGATGCCGGCGACCCGGATGTCTGGGCGATCTCCTGCTTCTTCATCCGCGTCAAAGCGAGGGGCCGCGGCGTCACGCACCGCCTCGTCGAGGGCGGCATCGCCTTTGCGCGCGAGAATGGCGCGAGGCTGCTGGAAGCCTGCCCGATCGACCTGTCGCGCGATTCGCGCTCGATCGGGCTTTTCGTCGGCTCGTCGCGGGTGTTCGAGAAGGCCGGCTTCGAAAGGCTCGTGGAGCGCAAGCCCGGCCGGCCGCTGATGCGGCTGGTGCTTTAGCCGGATACGCTTTTGGCCTACAGTGGGCGTCTTGCGGCTGTAACGCTTCTTGCCTACCAGAAGCACCATTGTTTCGTCTTCCGACAGCACGGAGAACCGACGTGAAGCGTATTTTGCCACTCGCCTTTGCCCTCGCGATCAGCGCGCCAGTCTTTGCCCAGACAGTGGACAGCCAGGGCGCCAAGCAGCTTTCCGACGATCTGGCGCGCTATTTCGGCAAGCAGGCGTTCGACAAGGGCGTGCTCAAGGTTTCGGTGGAGGGCGACGCCTACAAGATCGCGCTAGACATCAAAGCGCTCGTCAATGCGGTGCCGGAGCAGAAGCTCCTGAAATTCGACATGGCCCCGTACGCGCTGATGGTGAAGCCGCGCAGCGACGGGTCATGGGACGTCTCGTCGAATTTCTCGCAGGGCGCGTCATTCGAGTTCGATGGCCCGGAGGGCCGCCAGAGCATGGAATTCACGATCAAGGACGGCAAGCTGACCAGCGTCTACGACCCGGCCCTTGCAGCCTTCACCAATGCAACCAGCTCCTTGGCCGGGATGACCATGACGTCCCGGGACGCCAAGCAGCAGGCCGAGGCCTCGACCGGCGCCGGCACCGCCACCGTTGTCGCGACCAAATCCGCCAGTGGCGGCGTCGACTTCACGGCGACTCAAAAGGTCACGGACTTCGTCGAGACCATCAAGATCAACGATCCCGACAACGGAATGAATTTTCCGCTTACCTTGAAAACGCCGGAACTTTCCGTTGACGCAACCGGCAAGGGCGTGCGGACCAAGCCGCTGCTCGACCTACTCGCCTTTGCCGTGGCCAATGAGGACGAAGCCAAACTCAAGGCGAACCAAGCAGAGCTCAAATCGCTGATGCTGGCCGCGCTGCCGATCTGGCAAAGGATCGACGGAAATTACGGGTTCAAGGATTTCGAGGTGGAGAGCCCTGTCGGCAAGTTCGGGGCGAAGCAATTCAGCACCGCATTCGGCATGGACGGCGTCTCCCAGAACGGCAAGGTCGATTACACGATCAAGGCCTCGGGGCTGACGATCCCGCATCAGACCCTGCCCGAATGGACCACCCCCTTGCTGCCAACCGACATCGACCTGAATTTCGGCGGCGCCAATATCGATCTCGATACGATGGCCAAAAAGGCGATCGAAGCCTTTGATCTCAACAAGGAACCACCGCTTTCGGATGAATTCGGCAAGGCTCTGGTCACCGATTTCAAGGCCAAGAATCCCAAAGTTGTCATCGGACACAGCACGGTGAAGAACGGCGACATCGAGGTCGCGCTGGAAGGCGAGATGACATTTCCAGGCGAGAAACCGGACGCGACCTTGACCGTTGACGTCGCCGGCTATGACAAGATCGTCGATGCCCTGAAAGAAGGAGCCAAGAGCGATGAGCAGATGGCGCAGGCCTTCCCGTTTGCGTTGGCCGTCAAGGGCTTCGGCAAGACGTTGCCGGACGGCCGCCTGGAGTGGGTGATCAACACCAAGGCCGATGGATCCGTCGCCGTCAACGGCGCAATGCTGAAGGGGCCGGATGAGGTCCAGGACAACAGCGCGGGACAGGACGGCAATTCGAGCGGCGATGACGGCGCGAACGGAACGGATGATTCCACCGGAGGCGACGATTCGGACGGCGGCGACAACGGCGGGGCGGGCGCTAAGCTGCAGCCCTGAGCATCAGGTCTCAGATTTCAAAGATGTTTTATCCCTAAAGCGGTTCCAGCTTTCGGGATATGCCCTAAAGCCCGAGCGCGGCCGCGATCTTGGGCGTCGCCTCGCGCCAGTCCTCGACCGAGATGATGTCCTCCGGCGTCGGCGGCAGGAAGGCGCGCAGTGAGTTGTCGGCCATCAAATGGAAGAGGTGGGCGTCGGCCACGGAATTGCGCGCCGAGACCAGGTTGGATGGCTGGTCGTCGACAAAGGCGACCGGCCGGCCTTTAAGGCCGCGCAGTTTGGCGATGGCCGGCCCCTTGGCCATCTCCGTCGTCAGCAGCGGGTAGTCGAGCCCCAGCGCATCGAGATGGGCGCGGCGCACGGCGCGATGCTTGTGCGGCATCGCGGTCAGCATGACGATCTCGGCGCCTTGTCCAAGCATCGCCAAGGCGTCCGCCGCACCCTCGGTAATGCTTTGCCAATCCGCCTGGGTGTCGAAGAATTCGCCCAGCAGCGCCGTCACTTCCGGCTGTTCGATCAGCCGCCCGGTAGCCGTTTCGGCAATGTTGCCGGTCAATCGGAAGGACGAGAGCGTCAGCCCGAAGCCGCGCGTTTTGAGGAAATGCGGGAAGGGCCGGACGAATTCGAGCACGACATCGTCGACGTCGAGCACCAGCAGCGGCCGGTCGTCGGCGGCAAGCTCCTCGATCTGCCGCGCCGTCTCGGGATCGTCGCTCATGTCGAGCGCTCATGGTCGTCGTTGCCGAGCGGGAGGGCGCGCAATGCCTTGCCGACGGCGGCTGGCGGCGTGCCGGTCTCCTCGGCGAAGCGCAACAGCGTCGGCTCATGTGCGAGGATGAATTGCAGGACGCCGGCAAGGAAGCCAGGCTCCGCGGCGGCCTTGCGGATCGAGTTGGCCTCGATGCCGGTGATCGCCAGGAAGCGGGGCAGAAGTTCGGGATCGGCGGCGACGAAGCCCAGCGCCTTGACGGCAATGGTTTCCGCTTCCTCGCGCATTGACGCTGCGTTCGCCATCATTACCTTTGGAATGGTGGATTTTTGAGTCTGCTAACGCAGTAACGGCAAGCGTCGCTTGCGGCAAGCCTCCGCTCTCTCCCACAAAACGCCCGAAGGTGGAATTGGTGCAGCTTTCCAACCTCCGGTTTCCGTTTCGTCAATTATATTGGGCTAGGGTGGAAAGGGTTGGGTGCGATCCGAAGGGGACGCATTACGACGGTCTTCGGCTTCGAGGGCGGTCGGGACGGGAAATTGATGGCTAAGAAGGTCATGATCGTCGAGGACAACGAGCTCAACATGAAGCTCTTTCGGGACCTCATCGAAGCCAGCGGTTACGAGACGGTCCGCACGCGCAACGGGTTGGAGGCGTTGGATCTGGCGCGCCAGCACCGGCCGGACCTCATTCTGATGGACATCCAACTGCCCGAGGTCTCCGGCCTGGAAGTGACCAAATGGCTGAAGGAAGACGACGAATTGCATTCGATCCCCGTCATCGCCGTCACCGCCTTCGCCATGAAGGGCGATGAGGAGCGCATCCGCCAGGGCGGCTGCGAGGCCTATATCTCCAAGCCGATCTCGGTGCCGCGCTTCATCGAGACGATCAAATCCTATCTGGGCGATGCCTGATGCCCGCGACCAGCAGAACCGGAGCCTTTTGAGATGACCGCGCGGATCCTCGTCGTCGACGATATCCCCGCCAATGTGCGGCTGCTGGAGGTTCGGCTGCTTGCCGAGTATTTCGAGGTGCTGACGGCCAATAACGGCCCGGATGCGATCGAGACCTGCGAGAACGGCAAGGTCGACGTCGTGCTGCTGGACGTGATGATGCCGGGCATGGACGGGTTCGAGGTCTGCAGGCGCCTGAAGGGCGATCCGGCGACCTCGCATATACCGGTGGTCATGATCACCGCGCTCGACCAGGTCTCGGACCGGGTGCGCGGGCTTGAGGCCGGCGCGGACGATTTCCTGACCAAGCCGGTCAACGACCTGCAGCTGATGACGCGGGTGAAGAGCCTCGTCAGGCTGAAATCGCTGACCGACGAGCTCAGGCTGCGCGCCTCGACCACGCGCAATATCGGCATCGAGGAACTTCTGAGCCGTGATTTCGCGACCGAAGACGTCAAGCCGAAGGTGCTTCTCATCGACGAGCGCAAATCTTCCGTTGAACGCATCCAGAAGATGCTGCGCGACAGCGCCGAGCTCGACGTCGCGACCGATCCGAATGCGGGGTTCTTCCAGGCGGCGGAGACGCAGTATGAATGCGTGCTGATCTCGACCGCATTCTCCGGCTTCGATGCGCTGAGGCTCTGCTCGCAACTGCGTTCGCTCGACCGCACCCGCTTCCTGCCGATCATGCTGCTCGCCGACGAGGGTGAGGAGGGCCGCATCCTGCGCGGACTGGAGCTCGGCATTAACGACTACCTGATCCGGCCGATCGACCAGCACGAATTGATGGCGCGGCTGCGCACACAGGTGCGGCGCAAGCGCTACAACGACCAATTGCGCGCCAGCGTCGCCCAGACGATCGAGATGGCGGTGATCGACGGGCTGACCGGACTGCACAACCGGCGCTATCTGGACAGCCACCTGCAGACGCTGTTCGATCGCGCCGCAGCGCGGCGGCGGCCGCTGTCGGTGATGATCACGGATCTCGACCGATTCAAGTCGATCAACGACACCTATGGCCATGACGGCGGCGACGATGTGCTGCGCGAATTCGCCAGGCGGCTGCGCAAGAATGTGCGCGGCATCGATCTCGCCTGCCGCTTCGGCGGCGAGGAGTTCGTCGTGGTGATGCCGGATACCGAGGGCGCGGTCGCCGAGAAGGTGGCCGAGCGCATCCGCGCGGAGATCGCCCAGGCGCCTTTCGCTATCGGGAGCGACGGCAAGACGATCGAGGTGACGGTCAGCGTCGGCGTGTCCTCGCTTTTGAAGGGAACCGACAGCGTCGCGGCGCTGATGAAGCGCGCTGACCTTGCGCTCTATGAGGCCAAAAGCGGCGGCCGCAACCGGGTGGTCGCCAAGGCTGCCTGAAGCGCCTCGCCATCTTCCAGACCCGCTGTTTATGCTCTAGATTTAGATTTTGCGCATGTTCGCGCTCCAGCGGCATGCCTGCAGAAGGCGCCGATTCGCGGCCGTACCCACAAGGTTACGAATTTACCTTAACCCAAGCGATTCGAGAGTGGTGGTTAAGAAATGGTTGATTTTTATAAGGTCTTGCGCAAATCTGCGGCGCATAGACAGAAGACGAGACCGGCACGAGGGTAGACTAGCCGGCTCGATCCGAAAAATACCCCATGATGCTCAGGTCCGCCGCATCTCCTGGGTCCGTGGGGTCGGCCGGCCGGCGCTGGCACATAGTGGCCTCCTCGTACCGCTGCCAAACGCCGACCGGCCCCCTTTTTCCAAAAGACTAAAGCGCGTCTTGATCTTTCAGATTCGCTCCATGCGCTTTAGGTTTTTGATCTACGCATGTCTTTATCCGAAACCGGTCCACTTTCGGGAGACATGCTTTGAACCGACCGGGAACCAGCGCTGAACAGCGGCGCAGTTCCCTTGCCGCCGGTCCCTCCTGAAAACAAAAACGCCGCCCCAAGGGCGGCGCTTTTGGCTTACACGGCGGGAAACCGGATTACTTGATCTTGGTTTCCTTGAACTCGACGTGCTTCTTGGCGACCGGATCGTACTTGCGGAACGAGAGCTTGTCCGTCTTGGTACGGCTGTTCTTGCTGGTCACGTAGAAGAACCCGGTGTCGGCGGTCGACAGAAGCTTGATCTTGATGTTTGCGGCTTTGGCCATGATGTTCGTCCGTTAATGTTCGTGGAGTTTTGGCCGCTGGAGCACGGGAAAACACCCGGACGCGGGAAACTTGGCGCGACACATAAAGAACGCGCCCGGAAAGTCAAGCCCGGACGCCTTTTTCGCCTATTTTCGGCATGGCCGATTTCCCCGCTTCAAACGCTATGCTCGATCAACTGCCCCTTCCTTTGCCAGTCGCCCGTCGTGTTCCACCAGCGGTTCGGATTGGCGCGGTCGTCTAGGCCCTTGGAGCGGCTGGCGAGCAGCGGCTGGATGCGGATGACGGGCTCCTGGTAGGAATGGGCCTGGAATATCGCCTCGACGATACGGGCGGCGAGCGCCTGGTCGTCAGCGATCTCGAACGACACTTCGACGGTGCCCGGCCGCCGGCGCAGTTCCGTCTCGGGGCCGGCGGCGGCGCCCTCAATCGGCCGGTAGCGCTCGATGCCTTGCGCCGACTGATAGGCGTTGCTGTCATATTTGCCCATGCGCAGTGGAGTGATCGCCACCACCGCCTCCATGATGCGCTCGACATCGGCGGCTGGCGCCTGGAATGTGACGAGCAGAAGCAGTTCCATCCTGAGGGATTTGGTTTCAAAGCCGCTGTCGACCATCGCAATTCTCCTGCCTGGCGTTGGAGGCAGGGTATAGCAGGGGTACTACTGACACGGTGATGTCAGGATGCCCGCTGCCGGCGGCGTCCGCCTAAAGCGCGTCGCGCTGAAACAGATTCAGGCGACGCGCTTTAGGTCTTTATTTTGATGCATGTCGTTGTCCCAGAACCGCTGAACACTTCTGGGCGACATGCATTAGAGAATCCTGCGCACCAGCCTGACCAGGACCAGAAGCATGTAGGCGGCGAAAAAGATGGCCAGCGACCAGCCGAAGCCGGAGGGGCCGAAGGCGTCCATGCCGATGCCGATCGCCTGCGGACCGATCACCATGCCGACGCCGTAGCAGAGCACGAAGGCCGCGTTGGCTGATGCCAGCTCATGGCCGGAAAGCTGCGAGCCGAGATGGGCAAGGCCGATCGTGTACATGGCCGCGACGACGCCGCCCCAGACAAACAGAAGGGCGGCCATAAGATGCCAGTTCTGCGCGAAGAACGGCATGAAGACGGTACCGATCAGGCCGACGGTGGCGCAGCCCAGAAGCAGATGGCGCCGGTCCGAGACACGGTCGCTGATCATGCCGATCGGGATCTGCAGAAGCACGTTGCCGAGCCCGATCATGGTCAGCAGGAGTGCGGCGTCAGCCTCTGAATAGCCGATGCGGCTGCCATAGACGGGGAAGAGCGAGAAACCGCCGGTCTCGACCGCGCCGAAGACAAGCACGGCGAAGGTCGCCGTCGGCACCAGCCAGACGTAGCGCAGGAAATGGCTGGTCTCGCTCTCGGCGACGATGGTCGGGCTCTCGTTGCGGGCCGCCAACACCGGAATGGCGGCAAGCGTGACCAGTGCTATGGTGACGCCGAACGGCAGGAAGCCCGAACTGCCGAGATGGGCGAACAGCCAGGGTCCGGCGGCAAAGCCGAGCGACAAAACGGTGGCGTAGATGCCAAGCACGAGGCCGCGGCGGTTCGGCGGCGCGGAGGTGCTGATCCAGAATTCCGACAGGATGAACAGCACCGTCAGCGAGATATGCAGGGCGACGCGGAGCGGGAACCACATCCAGAAATCCGGCGCGAAGTGAAAGCCGACAAAGGCGAGCGCGCCGATGGCGATCATCAACAGCATGGTCCAGGCGACGCCGAGCCGCATGGCAAGCGGCGTGGCCAGAGGCGCGCCGGCGATCGAGGCGAGGCCGGCGACGGCCGTGTTGAGGCCGATCATCGAAGCGGAGTGGCCGCGGCTTTCCAGAATGACGCTGAGCAGCGGCATGCCGAGGCCGATGGCGATGCCGACGACGCTGATCGAGGAGATAGCCGCGACCATCGGCAGCCAGTGTACGCGTTCGTCGCCCTGTTGTTGGGTATCGACCGTCATGGGACCAAAATGCTCTGCTTCTAAAGGACTTCGCGGACGAAGCGGTTGCGGACAAGCCGGAAGAACGGCACGGCGCCGCCGGGCCGCAGCAAGGGATCGTCTGCAAGCCGACCTTCCAGTTCTTCCAGGATCATGCCGGTGATGTCCGGGATGTCGGCCTTGCGGGCATCGGCAAGCGGCAGCCAGACGAGTTCCTCCAGCTCGTTGGTCGGGCCGCCGCCGGGCAATTCCACGGCAACGTCGTGGCGCCAGGCGCTGAAGAAGCGCGTGTCGAAACGGCGAACGCGATTGGGCGGGGTGATGGCGCGGGCGACGAAGCGGAGCACGTCCAGCGACGGGATGACGCCATGTTCGGCGAAACCCTGCCAGTCGCGCTTCGCGGTGGAGAAGGCGCCCTTGCGGCCGATCAGCAGGCCGGCTTCCTCATAGGTCTCGCGAATCGCCGACAGGGCGATTGCTCGCGCCCGCGCCGCGCTGGCGCGGCCGGGGCCGGCGACCAATTTTTTCTCTTCTTCGCCGCGCAGAGGCGCGCCGACGGCAATGCGGCTGTCCGCGGGATCGGTGCGGCCGCCGGGAAAGACGTATTTTCCGGGCATGAAGGCATGCCTGGCGTGTCGCCTGCCCATCAGCACCAGGACATCCTTGCCCTGGCGATCGAGCAGAATAAGCGTCGCGGCATCACGCGGACGCAACGCGCGGCCGCTGCGCACGGCCAGGCCCTTATCGAGCTTGTCGACATCCGCCTTGGTCATTCCTTCCATGCGCCCGACCTAGCGGAAACTTCCCTGATGTGAAAGTGGCTTGCGCGTCGCGGCTTTTGAACCAGGGCGGACAGCGGTGCAACCTGGCTTACGAATGGCTCTCGAATTCATCCTTCTCGTCGCCGAAGCCGTGCATATAAAGCGCCCATTGCAGGCCGATGACGGCGCCCTTGACCGGTTGCAAAAGTGCGAGCGCGAGAATGATGGTCAGCGGCACCCAGATCAGCGCGTGCTGTAAGTTTGACAGCGCGGTGGTCGCCTCCACTGCCATGAACGAGCCAACCACGATGTGGCCGACAATGACGATGACCAGATAGGCAGGCAGGTCGTCCGCGCGATGGTGATGGATCTCCTCGCCACAGACGCTGCACTTGTCGACGGTCTTGGTGAAGGCGTAAAACAGCTTGCCTTCGCCGCAACGCGGGCAACGGCCGAGAAGGCCGCGCTTGATCGCCGTCCACAGCGGACGGGCGACACGGCCAGAGTGATGCTCGCCACCGAAAACCTGTTCTTCCACATGCGAATCGCCTGGCATCATCTTCTCCTGCCGCGCGGACCGACGCGCGGTTGCGACGCGCGGGCGCGGCCCTTGGCCTTGTGGAACGACCGCCTCGAGCCGGGCAGGGGCTTCGGGTCGGTCAGCATCTCGAAACGCATCGCACCGGCCATCGGTGCGACTTCGACGAGCCGAACTTCGACGCGGTCGGCAAGCTGATAGCCTTTGCCAGTGCGTTCGCCGAACAGCAATCGGGCGGTTTCGTCGTAGATATAGTAGTCGCCGCCCAGAGTTGACACCGGAATAAAGCCGTCGGCGCCATACTGCGGCAATTGGACAAACAGCCCCGCCTTGGTGACGCCGGAGATGCGCGCGTCGAACGTGTCGTTGACGCGCTCGGCGAGATAGGCGGCGATCAGCCGGTCGACCGTATCGCGCTCGGCGGCCATGGCGCGGCGTTCCGTGGCGGAAATCAGCGCGGCGACCTCTTCCAGCCGGTCCGCCTCCTGCTGGGTCAGGCCGCCTTGCCCGAGGCCAAGCGCCGAGATCAGCCCCCGGTGGACGATCAGATCGGCATAGCGGCGGATCGGCGAGGTGAAATGCGCGTAGCGACGGAGGTTGAGGCCGAAATGGCCGATGTTCTTCGGCGAGTACTCGGCCTGGCTTTGCGAGCGCAGCACGACTTCGTTGACCAGCGCCTCGTTATCGGCGCCGCGCACCCGTTCCAGAATGCCGTTGAACTGGCTGGGCCGCATCTGCGCGCCGCGCGCCAGGGACAGGCTGAGCGTTTGCAGGAACTCACGCAGCGATTCCTGCTTGGCGAGCGACGGCGCGTCGTGGATGCGGTAGACAAGGGGCTCTTTCTTGCCCTCCAGGGTCTCGGCGGCCGCGACATTGGCCTGGATCATGAACTCCTCGATGAGCTTATGCGCGTCGAGACGCTCCGGCACCACGACCCGGTCGACGGTGCCGTCCGGCTTCAGCAGGATCTTGCGCTCCGGCAGGTCGAGCTCCAGCGGCTGGCGGGCGTCGCGGCCGCGCTTCAGCACGGCATAGGCATCCCAGAGCGGCTTCAGGACGCTGTCGAGGAGCGGCCGCGTCTTGTCGTCGGGCACGCCGTCGATCGCGGCCTGCGCCTGCGGGTAGGCGAGCTTGGCCGCCGACTTCATCATCACGCGGTGGAAGGAATGGCGCAGCTTGCGGCCTTCCGAGGAGAAGGTGATGCGCACGGCGATCGCCGGCCGGTCCTCGCCTTCGCGCAGCGAGCAGAGGTCGTTGGAGATGCGTTCGGGCAACATCGGCACGACCCGGTCCGGGAAATAGACCGAATTGCCGCGCTTCAAGGCTTCGCGATCCAGCTGCTTTCCATAGCGCACATAGGCCGCGACATCGGCGATCGCCACGGTGACGATGACGCCGCCGGGATTCTTCTCGTCCGTGTCGGGCGTGGCGAAGACAGCGTCGTCATGGTCCTTGGCGTCGGCCGGATCGATGGTCACCAACGGCAGGTCGCGCCAATCCTCGCGGTGATCGAGCGTCGCCGGTTTCACGGCTTCGGCCTCGGCAATCACATCCGCCGGAAAGATATGGGGAATGTCGTGGGCATGGATGGCGATCATCGAGACCGCCTTTTCGCTGCTCAAGGATCCCAGCACCGCCAGCACTTTTGCCCTGGGCAGCCCGTAACGGGATGCCCGCGCCGGCTCGACCTCGACGAGATCGCCGTTCCGGGCGCCGTTCTGGAATTCCTTGTCGACGATCAGTTCCGGCTGGCGCCGATCGACGGGCTCGATGCGCAACGTGCCGTCCTTCAGCACGCGGAAGACGCCGAGCACCGCGTCCCTGCGCTTCTCGAAGATTTTCATCACCCGCCCGGTATAGGCAGGGCCCGACGGATCGTCGGTCGGGAAGGTCTTTGCGAGCACGCGGTCGCCGATGCCGGGCGCCGGGCCGCCGGCGCCGCGCGAGATGCGGATGGCGATGACGGGCGGAGAACCGGCGCCGGTATATTCGCTCGGATTGGCCAGGAGCACGCCGTCGTCGTCGCGGCCGAAAATATCGAGCACGGCGACGTGAGGCACGGCGCCGGCGCGGGTCAGGCGCTTGCGCTCCTTGTTGAGCAGACCTTCATCCTGGAGATCGCGCAGCATGTCCTTCAGCCAGACGCGATCCTCGCCGCGCAGCGCAAACGCCTTGGCGATCTCGCGCTTGCCGGAGCGGTCGGGATTTTCGGCGATGTAGCGCAGGATCTCGTCGCGCGAGGGCCGATAGTCGTCCTTGACCTTGGCCCTCGTGTCGGCGTGGCGCGGATCGCCGTGGCTTCTTCCGGAGATCCTGCGCGCCACGTCCTGCTACCCCTTCTTCGCCGCTCTGCGGAAGGGCTTTTTGCCGCCTCCGCCCTTGGCTTCCTTTTCTGCGATCAGGGCGAGCGCTTCTTCCATCGTCACCGATTGCGGGTCCTTGCCCTTGGGCAGCGTCGCATTGACCTTGCCGTAATTGACATAGGGCCCGTAGCGACCGTCGCGTACCGTGATCTTGCCGCCGCCGTCGGGATGGTCGCCAAGCTCCTTCAGCGCTGCCGGCGTGGCGCCATTGCGGCCGCCCTTGCCCTTCTGCTGCTTCTCGGCGATCACCGAGACCGCGCGGTTCAGGCCAATCGAGAACACGTCCTCGATGGTTTCCAGATTGGCGTAGGTGCCGTCATGCAGTACGAAGGGGCCGTAGCGGCCGAGACCGGCAGAGATCATCTTGCCGGTTTCGGGATGTTTTCCGACATCGCGCGGCAGCGCCAGCAAGGCCAGCGCCTTCTCGTGGTCGATCGACTCGGGCGTCCAGCCCTTGGGCAGGCTCGAGCGCTTGGCCTCCTTGCCTTCGCCGCGCTGGATATAGGGGCCGAAACGGCCGCTCCTCAGCGTGATTTCCTCGGCGGTGTAAGGATCCTTGCCGAGCAGCTTGACACCGTCCTCGCCATTGCCGTTCTCGCCATTCGGATTGGCGGCGTCGCCGAGCTGGCGGGTGTAGGAGCATTCCGGATAGTTCGAGCAGCCGACGAAGGCGCCGAACTTGCCGAGTTTCAGCGACAGATTTCCGGTGCCGCATTTCGGACAGATGCGCGGGTTGGAGCCGTCCTCGCGCTCCGGGAACACCAGCGGCGCGAGTTCTTCGTTGAGCGCATCGAGCACGTCGGTGACACGCAATTCCTTGATGTCGTCGACGGCGCCGGAGAAATCCTTCCAGAAGTCGCGCAGAACGTCCTTCCAGGCGAGCTTGCCGTCGGAAATCTCGTCGAGTTTCTCTTCGAGCGAAGCGGTGAAATCATATTCGACGTAACGCTCGAAGAAGCTCTCGAGGAAGGCCGAGAGCAGCCGGCCCTTGGCTTGCGGCACCAGCTTGCGCCGGTCGATGGTGACGTAATCGCGGTCCTCGAGCGTCTTCAGGATCGCGGTGTAGGTCGATGGCCGGCCGATGCCGAGCTCCTCCAGTTTCTTGATCAGCGAGGCCTCGGAATAGCGCGGCGGCGGTTCGGTGGTGTGCTGGGTGGCGTTGATCGCCTGACGGGCAAGCTGCTCGCCGGAGCGGATCTCGGGCAGGCGGCGGCTCTCCTCGTCCTCCGCGTCCTCGTCCTTCTGGTCGGTGTAGGCGGCGATGAAGCCATCGAAGCGGATAACCGAGCCGATCGCGCGCAGCTCGGCGGTGCGGGCGCCGTTGACGGCCTCGATCTCGACCGTGGTGCGCTCGATCTCAGCCGGCTGCATCTGGCTGGCGATGGCGCGCTTCCAGATCAGCTCGTAGAGACGGGCCTGGTCGGCGTCGAGATATTGCCGCACCGAAGCCGGCGTGCGCCGGAAATCGGTCGGGCGGATCGCCTCGTGGGCTTCCTGGGCGTTCTTGGCCTTGGTGGTGTAGAAACGTGGCTTTTCCGGCAGATATTTCGCGCCGAACTCGCTGACGATGGCATTGCGGGCGGCCTCGATCGCCTCCGGCGCCATCTGCACGCCGTCGGTTCGCATATAGGTGATGAGGCCGGCGGTCTCGCCGCCGATATCCATGCCTTCGTAGAGTTTTTGTGCCACCTGCATGGTGCGCGTGGCTGAGAAGCCCAGCCCGGAGGAGGCGGCCTGCTGCAGCGTCGAGGTGGTGAAGGGCGGGCCGGGATTGCGTTTTGTCGGCTTGGCTTCGACCGACAATGCCTTGAAGGTCGCGCCTTCCAGCATCGTCTTGATGTCATCGGCCTGCGCCTTGTTGGCGATGTCGAGTTTTTGCAGCTTCTTGCCGGCAAAGGCAGTGAGCCGCGCCTCGAAACTGTCGTTGCGCGGCGTGTTGAGGATGGCGGCGATCTGCCAGTATTCCTCGCGGATGAAGCGCTCGATCTCGGATTCCCGGTCGCAGACCAGGCGAAGCGCCACGGACTGCACGCGGCCGGCGGAACGGGCGCCCGGCAGCTTGCGCCACAGCACCGGCGACAGCGTGAAGCCGACGAGGTAGTCGAGCGCGCGGCGGGCGAGGTAGGCGTCGACCAGCGGCGCGTCGATCTGGCGCGGATTGGCCATCGCATCGAGCACCGAGGCCTTGGTGATGGCGTTGAAAACGACGCGGCTGACCGGTTTGTCCTTCAGCGCGCGCTTCTGCTTCAAGACTTCCAGCACATGCCAGGAAATCGCCTCGCCCTCGCGATCCGGGTCGGTGGCGAGGATTAGGCCGTCAGCATCCTTGACCGCCTTGGCGATGTCGGCGAGGCGCTTGCCCGAGGCGGTGTCGACCGACCAGGACATGGCGAAATCCTCGTCAGGCCGCACCGAGCCGTCCTTGGCCGGCAGATCGCGGACATGGCCGAACGAGGCCAGAACCTTATAGTTCTTGCCCAGATATTTGTTGATTGTCTTCGCCTTGGCCGGCGATTCGACGACGACGACGTCCATGAGGTCTCTTTAATCAGCTGTGAGGTGGCGGAAGAACTCCGCGACGCACGACAAAATCCCACTCTTTTCGTCGCTCACATGGCCGTGCTTTTGCAATCGGTCAAGGGGAAGCGGCCAATTTGGGAAGCGGCCGCCGACGATACACTCTTAGAGTGTATGGCAAAGATCACTTTTTTGGCGATGGACGCGTGCGCGCCCCGAACCGGCGGGGACCGGCGGAAGATGGCTGGCTGCCGGATAAAAGCAACCCGGCAGCCGGATCGCTCAATGGGGCGAGTTCAGTCAGCCTTTACGACGTGCCAGGCTCCGGCGACGCCTTCGCCGGTCATGTCGCCGGCCTTCTTGTCCTTGACGAAGGTGTAGACCGGCTTGCCGTCATAGGCCCACATATGGGTGCCGTCGGTGCGCTTGACGACTGACCAATCGCCTTCGGTCTTCGCGCTCGCCTTGGCTTTCAGCGGCGGCCAGTTGGCGGCGCATTTATCATAGCAGTTGGACTTGCCCTTCTCGTCCTTGTCGAAGGTGTAGAGCGTCATGCCCTTGGCGTCGGTGTAGATCTTGGTGCCGCCCACTTCTGCTTCCTTCCAGGCCTCGGCGGCCTGGGACGCGGCGGTGCCAATCAGAAGGGCGGCGAGCCCGAGTGCGATCATTTTCATGATAAATCTCCCTGAACAAGCGCGCGGCAGTCGCGCGCTCATTCGGTCAACGCGTTGGGAAGCTTGTTTCTTCCTTGGCGAAGCGGCGACGTGCCACACAATGGTGATTGGCAGGCGGACGCCCGCATCGCTATATCGGCGCCAGCACAATCGGGACTCATTGGATGGCATTGGACATCGGCTATGTCAGCGCGGTCGGGGCCGGGGCGATCTCGTTCCTGTCGCCTTGCGTGCTGCCGCTGGTGCCTCCCTATCTCTGCTACATGGCCGGCGTGTCGGTCGAGGATTTCCGCGGCAATCATGGCGTGACAGCGCGGGAAGGCACGCGTGGCGCGCTGCTTTACGCTTCGCTCGCTTTCGTGCTCGGCTTCTCCACGGTTTTCGTCGCGCTCGGCGCCGGTGCCTCGACCATCGGCAGGCTGCTGCGCGTCTGGCAGGAGCCGCTGGCGATGGCAGCTGGCGCGCTCATCATCGTCATGGGACTGAATTTTCTGGGCATATTGCGCATTCCGCTGCTGTCGCGAGAGGCGCGCTTCCAGTCGCAGGGCAAGCCCGCAAACATGGTCGCCGCCTATGTCATGGGGCTCGCCTTCGCCTTCGGCTGGACGCCCTGTATCGGTCCGGTGCTGGGGCCGATCCTGACCTTGGCCGGCGGGCGCGAGACAGTAGGCGAGGGCGCGCTGCTGCTTGCGGCCTATTCGCTCGGGCTCGGCATTCCATTCCTGATCGCGGCGCTGTTTTCCGGTGCGTTCATGCGCTTCCTCGGCAAATTCCGCGTCCATCTCGGCCGCGTCGAGAAGGGAATCGGCGCGCTGCTTGTCGTCGCCGGCGTGTTCTTCCTCACGGGCGGCGTGCAGAGTGTCTCCTACTGGCTGCTGGAGAATTTTCCGGTGCTGGGACGGCTGGGATAGGCGCTGCCGCCGACCCGGAACGATGGCTGAGAGCTGGCCGTTACAAGCTTGTGCGCAAAATTTGCGGTGAGGCGATAATGTTGGCCAAAGCGGACGTCCAAAAATTCTTCAAAGCCTATGAGAAGATCTACAACGACGCTATCGCCGGCAATGTCGACATGGGCGATTTTGGGGCGATGTACTCGACCGGATTTGTTTCGGTCACGCCGGCCGGTGTTATGAGCGGCGAGAACGGTCCGCAATTCATGGATGTGATGAAGAACGGTTTTGAGGCGTATCGGGCGATCGGCAGCAAGACGATGACCTGCAAGGATGTCTCGGTGACGCCCATCGATCAGGACCATTGCGTGGCCAAGGTGCAATGGTCGGGCGAATATGAGCCCAAGGACAAAAGTCCGGTCACCATCGATTTCGAGGTTGATTATCTCATCGAGCGGCGCGACGGCGGTCTGAAGGTGTTTGGCTGGATCGCCGGCGATGAGCAGGCGGAATTCAGGAAGCACGGCCTGTTGTAGAGGCGGTTGCTGGCTTCTCCCGATAGACCTGCTGATTAAAAGTCAGTTGCCGAACCCATCTCACCGGAATTTAACCGCATTGGCGCAGCATGGCCTGCGCTGCTAGCATGCGTTGATTCAAAACCTTTTTTCATACGGTTGTCTCCCATGAGCCAGAGATCCTGCCTGTCCGTCATCCTCGCCGCCGGCGAGGGCACGCGCATGAAAAGCGCCATGCCGAAAGTGCTGCATGCCATTGCCGGCCTGCCGATGGTCGCGCATGTCGTGAAGGCCGCCGAGGCCGCCGGCGCGACGGGTCTGGCGCTGGTGATCGGGCACGGCGCCGACGAGATGCGCAAGGCGGCACAGAAATTCGCGCCGAAGGCGGAGACTTTCGTGCAGGAGAAGCGGCTCGGCACCGCGCATGCCGTTCTTGCCGCTTGCGAAGCGATATCAAAGGGTTACGACGACATCCTCGTCATGTTCGGCGATACGCCTCTGATCGATGCGCAAGCGCTGGCCGCCGCGCGGCGGAAGCTCGCCGAGGGCGCCGCGGTGGCCGTGATCGGCTTTCGGCCGCCAAGCCCGACCGGCTATGGCCGGCTGATCGAGAAGGGCAGCAAGCTCGTCGCCATCCGCGAGGAAAAGGACTGCTCGGAGGAGGAAAAGAAGATCGGCTTCTGCAACGCCGGCATGATGGCGGTGGCGGGCAGCCATGCGCTGCGGCTGCTGGACAAAGTCGGCAACAAGAATGCCAAGGGCGAATTCTACCTTACCGACATCGTCGAGATCGCCGGCGCGGAAGGGCTCGACGTGGTTGCCACCGAGGCAAGCTTCGAAAATGCGCTCGGCATCAACAACCGCGCCGAACTTGCCGAGGCGGAAGCGATCTGGCAGGCGCGCCGGCGGCGCGAGGCGATGCTGTCCGGCGTGACGCTGATCGCGCCCGAAACCGTTTATTTCTCGCACGACACCGAGATCGGCGCCGACACGATCGTCGAGCCGAATGTCTGGTTCGGGCCGGGTGTCAGAATAGCCTCGGGCGCTCGGATTCACGCCTTCAGCCATATCGAGGGCGCGACGATCGCGTCCAATTGCGACGTCGGGCCGTTCGCGCGGCTGCGGCCTGGTGCCGACCTCAGGAAAAAGGCCAAGGTGGGCAATTTCTGCGAAGTCAAGCAGTCGACAGTGGAAGAAGGCGCGAAGGTCAACCACCTGACCTATATCGGCGACGCGCGCGTCGGGGCCGGGGCCAATATCGGCGCCGGCACCATCACCTGCAACTATGACGGCTACTCGAAATTCTTCACCGATATCGGCGAAGGCGCCTTTGTCGGCTCGAATTCCTCGCTGGTGGCGCCGGTCTCGATCGGCAAGGGCGGCTATATCGCCTCGGGCAGCGTGATCACCGAAAGCGTGCCCGACGACGCGCTGGCCTTCGGCCGCGCCCGCCAGAAGACGATCCCCGGCAAGGGCAAGGAATTGCGCGAGCGCTTCGCCTCGGCCGCAGCGGCAAGGAAGAAGGCGGCGGCGGAGTAGCGTTTCAGGCGGTGCTCTCGGTGGTTTTGCCGAAGGCGGCCGTCACCTCGATCTTGCCGACGATCGCCTTGTTGAATTGAGGCAAGTCCTCGGCGGGTATCCAATATTCGAGATGCGCCTTGCTGCCGGCATGCTCGACCCGGTAGCCGCTAAGAAAGCTCTTCAGGACCTCAAAGCGGGTGACGAAACCGGAGCCGCTCGCCGGAACGTTCCAATCGCGGGCGATCTGGACCGCATAGGCTTCGGTAAGCACGGGATAGAAGATCGGCTGATCGGGCAGGCGCGGCGGAAATTCGCGCATGCCCGAAGCCTTGATCAGTTCCAACTCCTTAGGTCCGACCGGACGCCAGAGTGTCGTGGTGGGTTCGCTCATGGCCCGACATTTAGCCAAATCTTGCTGAAAAGAGAACCAAATGCCTGAAAAGGCGCACAATTGCAGTAACTGGATTGCAAGCGCTGTCTGGCATGGTGCATGGAGCAAAGACCGTTCCGCTGACACGGGACGAAACGCAAAGTGACTTTCGCGGCAGGCCGGCAGTCCCTAGATAACGCCGGGTTTCCGCTGGGAATCGGGGGTTATCGCATGTGCGGTATCGTTGGAATCGTCGGCCATTCGCAGGTCGCGCCGCTCATCGTCGACGCACTGAAGCGGCTTGAATATCGCGGCTACGACTCGGCCGGCGTCGCCACCATCGAGAAGGGCGAGCTTGGACGGCGCCGCGCCGAAGGCAAGCTGATCAACCTCGAGCGGCGACTGAAGGACGAGCCGCTCGGCGGCACGATCGGTATCGGCCATACCCGTTGGGCCACCCATGGCGTGCCCAACGAGACCAATGCGCATCCGCATTTCTCCAACGGCGTCGCCATTGTCCACAACGGCATCATCGAGAATTTCGCCGAGTTGCGCGACGAGCTCACTCGCGACGGCTACAAATTCGCCTCGCAGACCGACACCGAGGTCGTCGCGCATCTGGTGGCGCGCGAACTAGCCAAAGGGCTGAAGCCAGTGGAGGCCGCGCATGCGGCGCTGAAGCGCCTCTCGGGCGCCTTCGCGCTGGCGATCATGTTCAAGGACGACGAGGATCTGATCGTCGGTGCCCGCAACGGCCCGCCTCTGGCCGTCGGCCATGGCGAGGGCGAGATGTTTTTGGGCTCAGATGCGATCGCGCTGGCGCCTTTCACCAACTCGATCACCTATCTCGAGGACGGCGATTGGGCGGTGGTTCGTCGCGACGGCGTGACCATCTACGACATCGACGGCAACAAGGTCGACCGCAAGCGCCAGCAGTCGCTGTCGACCAGCTTCATGGTCGACAAGGGCAACCGCCGGCATTTCATGGAAAAGGAAATCCATGAGCAGCCGGAGGTGATCTCGCACACGCTGGCGCATTATGTGGATTTCGTTTCCGGCAAGTCGAAGCCTCTCGACCTGCCGTTCGACTTTGCCAGGATCGGCAGGCTGGCGCTCTCGGCCTGCGGCACCGCCTATCTCGCGGGGCTGATCTCGAAATACTGGTTCGAGCGCTATGCGCGATTGCCCGTCGACATCGATGTCGCCTCCGAGTTCCGCTACCGCGAGATGCCGCTTTCGGCCAATGACGCGGCCCTCTTCATCTCGCAGTCGGGCGAGACCGCCGACACGCTTGCCTCGCTGCGCTATTGCCGCCAGGCCGGCATGAAGATCGGCGCCGTAGTCAATGTACGCGAATCGACCATGGCGCGCGAGTCCGACGTCGTGCTGCCGACGCTTGCCGGGCCGGAGATCGGCGTCGCCTCGACCAAGGCTTTCACCTGCCAGCTGTCCGTCCTGGCTGCGCTTGCGGTCCGCGCGGGCGTGGCGCGCGGCACGATCTCGCCCGATCAGGAAAAGCAGCTGGTGCGCGAGCTTTCCGAAGCGCCGCGCTTCGCCACTCAGGTGCTGAAGCTCGACGAGCAGATCGAGCGCATCTCGCGCGAGCTGTCGCGCTACAAGGACGTGCTCTATCTCGGCCGCGACACCAATTTCCCGCTGGCTATGGAAGGCGCGCTGAAGCTCAAGGAAATCTCCTACATCCACGCCGAAGGCTATGCCGGCGGCGAGCTGAAGCACGGGCCGATCGCGCTGATCGACGAGAACATGCCGGTGATCGTGATCGCACCGCATGATCGCATCTACGAAAAGACCGTGTCGAACATGCAGGAAGTGGCGGCGCGCGGCGGCAAGATCATCCTGATCACCGACGCCAAGGGCGCGGCCCAGGCCGGCATCAAGACGATGGAGACGATCATCCTGCCCGCGGTGCCGGAGATCATCGCGCCGATCATCTACGCCCTGCCGATCCAGATGCTGGCCTATTTCACCGCCGTGTTCATGGGCACCGACGTCGACCAGCCGCGCAATCTGGCGAAATCGGTGACGGTTGAATAACTGGATATACGCCTTTCTGGCGAAGGCATTCTTTAAAAACTTCGCAGTTCCAAACCGGCTCGCGGTTCTCTAATCTCTGCGCTGCAACATGCGCCGCGGTGAGCCCCATGTCCGACGCCCCGAAGACTTCTGGCATGACCCGGCTGAGGAACTATTTCCTGACGGGGTTCGTCGTCTGCGCGCCGCTGGCGATCACGGCCTATATCGCCTGGTCGCTGATCGGCTGGGTCGATTCCTGGGTGAAGCCCTACATCCCGGCCCGCTACAATCCCGACACCTACCTGCCGTTTCCGGTGCCCGGCTTCGGGCTGATCGTGGCGCTGGTGCTGATCACGCTGATTGGTTTCCTGACCGCCAACATCGTCGGCCGCGCCATCGTCAATTTCGGCGAGCGGCTGCTGGGTCGCATGCCGCTGGTGCGCGGCATCTATGGCTCGCTGAAGCAGATTTTCGAGACCGTGCTGTCGAACAAGGGCGACATGTTCCGCCAGGTCGGCTTGGTCGAATATCCGCGCAAAGATGTCTGGTCGCTGGTTTTCGTCGCCAGCGAGAAGGAAACCGAGATCAACCAGAAGCTCGATCAGGAAGGCGATCCGCTGATTGCGGTGTTCATGCCGTGCACGCCGAACCCGACCACCGGATTCCTGATGTATGTGCACAAATCCGAGATCGTGCTGCTCGACATGTCGATCGAGGACGGCGCCAAGCTGATCGTCTCGGCAGGCATGGTGGCCCCTGAAGTCAAGGCCAAGCTGGTGACGCTGAATGGCGAACCGGTCGAAGGTGGTCTCGCCAACCCGCCGCCTGGCGCTCAGCCGGCGCGCAGCAGCCGGACCGCCTCGTCGCGGCCGAACAGGTAAAGCAACAGGCGCAGCGCCTCGCCGCGTTCGGACTGCAGTTCCGGGTCGCGCGACAGGATCAGCCGCGCGTCGTCGCGTGCTGCCTCCAGCAGGTCGGCATGGAATTCGATCCGCGCGACCTGGAAGCCGGGCGTGCCGGACTGGCGGGTGCCGAGCAATTCGCCTTCGCCGCGCAGTTTGAGGTCTTCCTCGGCAATGCGGAAGCCGTCCTCGGTCTCGCGCATCACCGAAAGCCGGCGCTTCGCGGTCTCTCCGAGCGGGTCCTTGTAAAGCAGCACGCAGGAGGAGGGCTTGTCGCCGCGCCCGACGCGGCCGCGCAACTGGTGCAACTGCGCAAGGCCGAAGCGCTCCGCATGCTCGATCACCATGATGGTCGCATCAGGCACATCGACGCCGACTTCGATGACGGTGGTGGCGATCAAAATGCGTGTCTCGCCCTCCTTGAAGGCGCGCATCGCCTCGTCCTTCTCCGCACCCTTCATGCGGCCATGCACGAGGCCGATGCGGTCGCCGAACAGCGGCTTCAGCGAAGCAAAGCGATCCTCCGCCGACATTAGCTTGATCTCTTCGGATTCCTCCACCAGCGGGCAGATCCAGTAGATTTTTTGCCCCTCCGCAACCGCATCGCGCATGCGACCCACCAGTTCCTCCAGCCGCTCCATCGGCAGGGTCACGGTGCGGATCGGCTGGCGCCCGGCGGGTTTCTCGGTGAGCTTCGAGACGTCCATGTCGCCGAAGGCGGTCAGCACCAGCGTGCGCGGGATCGGCGTGGCCGTCATCACCAGCATGTCAGGCGCATCGCCCTTGGCGGTGATAGCCAGGCGCTGGTGGACGCCGAACCGATGCTGCTCGTCGATGACTGCCAGCACAAGGTCGTGGAATGTCACCGTTTCCTGGAACAGCGCATGCGTGCCGACGACGATGTGGATCGTCCCGTTGGCAAGGCCTGCAAGCGTCTCAGTACGCTCGCGACCCTTCTCGCGCCCGGTGAGGATGGCGAGGCGCAAGCCGACTTTCTCGGCCAGCGGCGCGATGGTCGCCAGGTGCTGCCGCGCCAGGATTTCGGTCGGCGCCATCAGGGCCGCCTGGCCGCCGGCCTCCACCGCGCGCGCCATGGCAAGCAGCGCCACCACCGTCTTGCCGGAGCCGACATCGCCCTGCAGCAGGCGCAGCATGCGTTCGGGATCGGCGAGATCGGCGTTGATCTCGCCGAGCGCGAATTCCTGGCTCGGGGTTAGTCTGTAGGGCAAGGCGGCACGCAGCTTCTCGACGATGCGGTCGTCGCCGATGAGCGGCCGGCCCGAGAGGCGGCGGATTCTGGCCCGCACCAGCGCCAACGACACCTGGCCGGCCAGCAGCTCATCATAGGCGAGACGCCGCCAGGCCGATCCCTCGACGGCAACGTCGATCGGGTCCTTGGGATAATGGATGCGGGCGAGCGCGTCGCCGAAGGACGGGAAGGTATGGCGGCGCATGAAGGCGTCATCCTGCCATTCCGGCAGTTCCGGCAGGCGGCCCAGCGCCTGTCCGATGGCGCGGCGCAGCACCTTGGCCGACAGACCGGCGGTGAGCGGGTAGACCGGTTCGACCAGCGGCAGGCCGTCGGCCTCGTCGATTGGCGCGATGTGGTCCGGATGGACCATGGTCGGGCGGCCGTTGAACCACTCCATACGGCCGGAGATCACCACACGCTCGCCTTCGGGAAGCATCTTCAGCAGATAGGCGGCATGGGCATGGAAGAAGGTCAGCGCGACCTCGCCGGTGTCGTCATGGGCGTAGACGCGGTATGGCACCGACCTGTTGCCGCGCGGCGGCGGCTGATGGCGATCGACCCGCACTTCGAGCGTGACGATCTGGCCCTCCGCCGACAGCGCGATGCCGGGCCGGTTGCGGCGGTCGATAACGCTATTGGGCAGCAGGAACAGAAGATCGGCGGCGCGCGCGGCGCGATCGCCGAGATCGGCCGGCACGACACGCTCGATCAGCAAGCCGACCTTCGGGCCGACGCCGGCAAGCGAAGTGATCGGGACGAACAACGGATCAAGGATGGTGGGACGCATCCTGTCAGCTTATGTCGCGACGGCCGCAGCGCAAGGCTGACACCGGTCCCTATCCACGCTATATGCGCCGCTTCGAACAAGGATAGCGCGCCATGACCGGAACACAGCGATCAAGCGAGGGGCTGGATGCCCGGCGCCGTAAGCTCCTGTTCCGCTCCTGGCATCGCGGCATGCGCGAGATGGACCTGATCCTCGGCTCCTTCGCCGACGCCGAGATCGGCGCCTTGACCGGCGATGAAATCGACCAATATGAGAGGCTTCTCGAAATTCCCGACACCAATTTCCTGCCGATGGTCACCGGCGAGCACCCGGTTCCGCCTGATATCGATTGCGCGGTGCTGCGGAAAATCATGGCGTCGCGCCGGACCATGACATTTTGAAAAACGCCTATCCATGAGCCTCATTCCTTCCATCGGCCTGCCCAAGGGCCGCGCCGGCCAGTTCATCGTCGACGGCGTCGCCGACGGCTACGAAGCCTTCGCCCTGGTCCGGACGGCGAAGGAGATCGCGCCCGACAAGCCGGTGCTGTTCGTCGCACGCGACGGCCAGCGGCTGCCGGCGATCATCGAGGCGCTCGCCTTTGCCGCGCCGGGCCTGCCGGTGCTGGAACTGCCGGCCTGGGACTGCCTGCCTTACGATCGCGTTTCGCCCGGCGCCGACGCCGCGGCGCGGCGGCTCGACGCGCTTTCCGCCATGATCGCGCTGGCGAAGAAGCCGCATCGCGCCGTGATCCTGACCACCGCGAATGCGCTGCTGCAGCGTATCCCGCCGGCCGAATTGATCGAGGCGCAAACCTTCCACGCCAGGCCCGGCAACCAGATCGACATGAACGCGCTGATTGCGCGACTGGAGATTTCCGGTTTCGAGCGCGTGCCGACGGTGCGAGGGCTTGGTGAATTCGCGGTGCGCGGCGGCATTCTCGACCTCTTCGCGCCCGGCTGGAGCGAGGCGCTCAGGCTCGACTTCTTCGGCGATACGCTGGAGTCGATCCGCGTTTTCGACGTGGCCACCCAGCGCACCACCGGGCAGCGCAAGTCGATGTCGCTGCAGGCGATGAGCGAAGTGGCGCTTACGCCGGAGACGATCAGCCGCTTCCGCCGCTGCTATATCGAGGCCTTCGGCGCGCCGTCGCGCGACGACGCGCTCTATGCGGCGGTCAGCGAAGGCCGGCGCTTCGCCGGCATGGAGCACTGGCTGCCCTTCTTCTATGAGCGGCTGGAGACGGTGTTCGACTATCTGCCCGATGCGCCCGTGGTTTTCGACCATCTGGCGCATGAGGCGTTGGCCGAGCGGCACACGCTGATCCTCGACCATTACGAGGCGCGCCGGAAACAGGCCGACAGCGCGCTCAAGGATGCCGTGCCCTACAAGCCAGTGGCGCCGGACCTGCTTTACCTGTCGCCGGACAATCTCAAGGCTTCGCTCGGTCCGCGGGAAGATATCGACTTCACGGTGTTCGATGCCCCGGATGTCGGAGGCAAGAAGGTCTTCCATGCCGGCTCGCGGCACGGCCGCAGCTTCGCCGAGGAGCGCGCCGACCCGAACATCAACGTCTTCGACGTGGTGGTGAAGCACATTGCCGATGAGCGCGCCGCGCGTCGCCGGGTCATCGTCGCCGGCTGGACGGAGGGTTCGCTCGACCGGCTCGGCCAGATCCTGGCCGAACATCATCTCGGCAATCTGAAGACCGTCGCGACGCTTGCCGAGGTCGAAAAGCTCGAGCCGGGGCAGGCGGGTCTTGCCGTGCTGCCGCTCGAATCCGGTTTTGAGACCGACGACATGGTGGTCGTCGCCGAGCAGGACATCCTCGGCGACAGGCTGATCCGGCGTTCGAAGCGCAAGAAGAAGGCTTCCGATTTCATCGCGGAGGCCTCGTCGCTGTCCGCCGGCGACATCGTCGTCCATGCCGATCACGGTATCGGCCGCTTCATCGGCCTGCGCACCATCGAAGCGGTTGGCGCGCCGCATGACTGTCTCGAGATCCACTATGCGGGGGACGACCGCCTGTTCCTGCCGGTGGAAAACATCGAGCTTCTGTCGCGCTACGGCTCGGATTCGGCCGAAGCAACGCTCGACAAGTTGGGCGGCGGCGCCTGGCAGGCGCGCAAGGCGCGGCTGAAGCGGCGCCTGCTCGACATGGCCGGGCAATTGATCCGCATCGCGGCCGAGCGGCAGATGCGCGCCGCGCCCGCGATGATCCCGGCGGCAGGGCTTTATGGAGAGTTCGCCGCGCGTTTCCCGTACGAGGAGACCGACGACCAGCAGACGGCGATCGACGCCGTCATGGACGACCTCGGCGCCGGCAAGCCGATGGACCGGTTGGTCTGCGGCGACGTCGGCTTCGGCAAGACGGAGGTAGCGCTGCGCGCCGCCTTCATCGCCGCCATGGAGGGGTTCCAGGTGGCGGTCGTGGTGCCGACGACGCTGTTGTCGCGCCAGCATTTCAAGACGTTCTCGCAGCGCTTCTCGGGCCTGCCGATCCGCATCGCCCAGGCCTCGCGCCTTGTCGGTTCCAAGGAATTGGCCGAGACCAAGAAGGGCGTTGCCGAGGGCACGGTCGACATAGTGGTCGGCACGCATGCGCTGCTCGGCAGCTCGATTTCGTTCAAGAATCTCGGACTTCTCATCATCGACGAGGAGCAGCATTTCGGCGTCAAGCACAAGGAGCGGCTGAAGGAGCTCAAGAACGACGTGCATGTGCTCACGCTGTCGGCGACGCCGATCCCGCGCACGCTGCAGCTGGCGCTGACCGGCGTGCGCGAGCTGTCGCTGATCGCCACGCCGCCGGTCGACCGCATGGCGGTGCGCACCTTCATCTCGCCCTTCGATCCGCTGGTCATCCGCGAGACGCTGCTGCGCGAGCGCTATCGCGGCGGCCATTCCTTCTATGTCGTGCCGCGCATCAGCGACCTGGCTGAAATCCATGATTTCCTGAAGGAATCCGTGCCGGAGCTGAAGGTCGCGGTGGCGCATGGCCAGATGCCGCCGGGCGAGCTCGACGACATCATGAACGCCTTCTATGACGGCCAGTACGATGTGCTCCTGTCGACGACCATCGTCGAATCCGGCCTCGACATCCCGACCGCAAACACGCTGATCATCCATCGCGCCGACATGTTCGGCCTGGCGCAGCTCTACCAGTTGCGCGGCCGTGTCGGCCGCTCGAAGGTGCGCGCCTACGCGCTGTTCACGCTGCCGGCCAACCGCAAGCTCACCGACACGGCCGAGCGCCGGCTGAAGGTGCTGCAGTCGCTCGACACGCTCGGTGCCGGCTTCCAGCTCGCCAGCCACGACCTCGATATCCGCGGCGCCGGCAATCTGCTCGGCGAAGAGCAGTCCGGCCACATCAAGGAGGTCGGCTTCGAGCTTTACCAACAGATGCTGGAGGAGGCGGTGGCCGAGGTGAAGGACACCGGTGAAGTTCAGGACGGCGGCTGGTCGCCGCAGATCGCGGTCGGCACCGCTGTGATGATCCCGGAAAGCTATGTGCCCGATCTGCAGCTCCGCATGGCGCTCTACCGCCGCCTCGGCGACCTCGAGACCACGGAGGAGATCGACGGTTTCGGCGCCGAGCTGATCGACCGGTTCGGGCCGCTGCCGGAAGAGGTGACGCATCTGCTGAAGATCGTCTTCATCAAGGCGCTCTGCCGCAAGGCCAATGTCGAGAAGCTCGATGCCGGCCCCAAGGGCGTCGTCATCCATTTCCGCAAGCGCGAGTTCCCCAATCCGGTCGGCCTGGTCAAGTTCATCGGCGAGCAGGGTTCGCTGGCCAAGATCAGAGCCGACCACAGCGTCGTCTTCATCCGCGACTGGCCTAACGCGGAAAAGCGGCTGGCAGGCTCGGCCGTGGTGATGACGCAGCTGGCGCGGCTCGTCGACAAGGCCGCTTAAGGTATGCCGATATTCAGGTGAGGCCTGCCTGCGAACGCCGGCTTCCTGCGCTTCCGGTGCTCACGTACTTCAAGTACGCTCCGCTCCGGTTCTCGGAACCCACCGTTCTCGGATCGGCCTGACCTGAATCTCGACATACCTTTGCACCCCGACCATTCGCCGCCGCTGAAAAACCCGGCTAGAATAGGCAGTCGGCTTCGTGTAAGGAGCCGCGACCTCTGTTGGGGCGAAAATAGCGGGCGAGGGCGTTCGCTGAGAAGAGTATTGGGTGCAGCGATGACGAAATGGTCGCCGAATTCGTGGAGAGAGAAGCCGATCAAGCAGGTTCCGGCCTATCCGGACCTTGTCGCGCTGAAGGCGACGGAAGCCCAGCTTGCCACGTTCCCGCCGCTGGTTTTTGCCGGTGAGGCGCGCAAGCTGAAGAAGCAACTGGCGGCAGTCGCCGCCGGCGAAGCCTTCCTGCTCCAGGGCGGCGACTGCGCCGAGAGCTTTGCCGAGCATGGCGCCGACAACATCCGCGACTTCTTCCGCGTCTTCCTGCAGATGTCGGTGGTGCTTACCTTCGCCGGTGCGCAGCCGGTGGTGAAGGTCGGCCGCGTCGCCGGCCAGTTCGCCAAGCCGCGTTCCTCGGACAACGAGACCAAGGGCGGGGTGACATTGCCGAGCTACCGCGGCGACATCATCAACGGCATCGAGTTCGACGCCAGGTCGCGCATCCCGGATCCCGCCCGGCAGGAGATGGCCTACCGCCAGTCGGCCGCGACGCTCAACCTTCTGCGCGCCTTCGCGCAGGGCGGCTACGCCAGCCTGGAGAACGTGCATCGCTGGATGCTGGGCTTCGTCGCCGACAGCCCGCAAGGCGAGAAGTACGAATCGCTTGCGAACCGCATCACCGAGACGATGGAATTCATGCGCGCGGTCGGCATCACGTCGGAAACCAATTTCGCGCTGCGCGAGACCGATTTCTACACCAGCCACGAGGCGCTGCTGCTCGGTTTCGAGGAAGCGCTGACGCGCGTCGATTCCACCTCCGGCGATTGGTACGCGACCTCGGGCCACATGATCTGGATCGGCGATCGCACCCGCCAGCCCGACCATGCCCATGTCGAATATTGCCGCGGCATCAAGAATCCGCTCGGTCTGAAATGCGGTCCGTCGCTGACGCCGGATGGTTTGCTGGAACTGATCGACCTGCTTAATCCCGAGAATGAGCCTGGACGATTGACGCTGATTGCGCGCTTCGGCTCCGACAAGGTGGCCGAGCACCTGCCGAAGCTGGTGCGGGCGGTGAAGAAGGAAGGCCGCAGCGTCGTGTGGTCGTCTGATCCGATGCATGGCAACACCATCGAGGCAGCCGGCTACAAGACGCGGCCGTTCGACCGGATTCTCAAGGAAGTGCAGACCTTCTTCGAGGTGCATCGCGCCGAAGGCACGCATCCGGGCGGCATCCATGTCGAGATGACCGGCAAGAACGTCACCGAATGCACGGGCGGCGCGCGCGCCATCACGGCCGAAGACCTGCACGACCGCTATCATACCCATTGCGATCCGCGCCTTAATGCCGATCAGGCGATCGAGCTCGCCTTCCTGGTCTCGGACCTGCTCAAGAAGAGCCATCCGATCCAGCACAAGCAGGTCGCCAACGCCTGAGCCGCGCCAGGCGCGTGGATTATTGAAGGCGCCGGCGAAACCGGCGCCTTTTGAATTCAGGCGGGTGGATCAAGCCTGGCCGGTCATTCCGGGTCGGGTGGCCCGGGCGGGTCTCCCGGGAAACTGGATCTGCCGGGTGGAATGACGGCGAAGTTGATCTCCAGGGGCGGCGCCCTGAGCGACCAGTCGAAAGACACCGTCTTGACCGGCAGGCCGTCGGTCCAGGCCAATTGCCGCGGCGTGAGTGGCCAGCCATTCGGCCATACCAGCAGCATTCCCTGATCCCGCAGGCGCTGGTCCGTGATCCATGGTGCGAGGCGCCTGTCGAGAGTCGTGAAGATGGAAGGCTGGTCCGCGGCTTCCAGCCCGGCGAGCCGGGCCACGCCGTCTTCGCCGCCGACAATGCCCAACGGCCCGGGCACCGCTTCATGCCAGATCGTCTCGGCCGTCTGCGAGATCGATTGCGCCGGCCAGCACATCGGCTGCAGGCGACCGCGGACGTTGCAACCGGTCCATCGGGTGACGGCGTAGGCGCTCGATACGGCGACCACGCATAGCAGGGCCAGCACCGTCAGCCGGCGCAATTCCGTCGCTCCCAGCCGATGGCCCAGGAGCGCGATCGCCAGGGCGCCCACGAGATTGTACATCGTCGCGCCCCAGGACTCGCCGGTGCCAGTGAACAGCGAAGCGATCATGATGAGGAGTGCTGGTCCCAGGCCCATCCATGCCAGGTAGATAATAGCGCGTCGCTCGGGAGCCGGCTGGGGCTGCAAGGGTTCCCGCGCGGGGCTTGCTCGCCGCCGCAGCAGGCCGGACAGAGCAAGAACGACGGGAACAGCGGAAAGCCCGGCAAGCTGGACGCCGATATAGTAAAGCCTGGCGCGGTGCGCGAGCACCCATTCGTTGCGGTGCGCGGCGTAGGTCAGCGGCAGGAAGTCGAGCCGGAAAAGTTCGACCGCCAGCGGTGCCGCGATGCCAAGGAAAACCGCAAGGCCAAGCCACGGCCATGGGGTGGCGAGCCGGTTCCGGGCACGGCTATCGTATAAGGGCCAGATGCCGCCGAAAACCAGCAGCAAAGCCGTCGAGAACTTGGCGTAGAGTCCCATGCCGGAGACGACGCCGAGGGCGAGCCACCAGCCGGGCCGTCCGTCGCGCGCCGCGCGCCACAATAGCCATGAGATGCCGGCCCAGAAAGGCATCTGCGCGTAGTCGTGGTTGAATTGCGGGGTCGGCCAGCCGAAGAAGTAGATCGAGGGCATCAGCAACACCGCGGCGAGAGCGCGGGTCGAACCCATGATGTCGCGCGCGAGAAGGTAGACCAGGACGAACGTCGTCGAGACCAGCAGTTGCGAAAGCATATATTGCGGCCAGCGAAACGAGCCGGTCAGGAGATGGCTGATCTCAAGCAGCCAGCAGGGCAGCTGCGGGTGCTTATAGGTCAGCAGAACCCACTCGCGGCCCCACATGAACCCCTCGACGACGTCGTAAGGCGGCCCAACGTTGACGAGCGCCGGCATGACGGTCCAGCAAGCGATCTGGGTGAGGCACAAAACCGCCAGCAATCGCCATGGATGCCCGACGAGGCCATTCCAGATCGAAGGCGCATCGCCTTCCACGGCGGCTGCCGCCGGCCAAAGATGAACGGATTCGCTGGTTCTCGACATGCGGGCCTAAAACCACACCGGCGGATTTCTGAACAGTCCGATAGCAAAAGCTTACGAAAATGTATGCTGCCGCAACATTGTAAAACCAAGATTGCGATGGAACCCGTCGCCGGCGCTTCGGGCAGAACCGTGGCCGGCTGACTTGTTGGTTGAGCCGGTCACCTCCCAAGGCGCCGCGGTCCTAGCCATACGGGGCGTCTCCATGCGTCACCAGCACGCCGTCATCCATCATCGCGGGCTCGACTTCTGGTCGGCGCGCGCGGCGGTTCTCGTCATCATCTGTCTTCAGCTTTTGGTCATCAACAACCTGTCCTTCGGTCCGCGCTGGCTGGCCCCGACCGTCGAGGCGGCGCTGCTGGTGCCCTTGTCGGTGGCGACAGCCTGGACGCAGATGAGGACGCAGAAGGCTGTCGACCACGAGCATTGGTACGCGATCGGCCAATTGCGCCTCTACATCCGCCGCACGGCATTGGTGATGACCGGCGTCATCAGCATCATGAATTGCGGATCGCTGGTCTTCCTGGTGCGAGCGCTGCTGGAAGGGCGCGCCGGCGCCGGCACCACGCTGCTTGTCGATGCGCTCAACATCTGGGTCACCAATGTGATCGTCTTTGCGCTGTGGTTCTGGAGCACGGATAGGGGCGGGCCGCCGACCTGTGGCCTGGTTAAGCGCGCGCATGCCGACTTCCTGTTCCCGCAAATGACGCTGCCAGATCGCGAGGTACAAGGCTGGCTGCCGGGCTTTGTGGACTATTTCTTCCTGGCCTTCACCAACGCCACCGCTTTCTCTCCGACCGACACCTTGCCGCTCACGCAGCGCGCAAAGCTCCTGATGATGGCCGAAGCGATGATCTCGCTCTTGACGATCGCGCTGGTAGCGGCGCGGGCGGTCAACATCCTGGCCTAAAACTGTATCGATCCTGCGCTTCCGGTGCTCACGTACTGCAAGTACGCTCCGCTCCGGTTCTCGGAATCCACCCTTCTCGGCTCACCCTGACCCGAATCGCGATACAGTTTTGCCGAACTCAATGGCCGCGTTCCCAACGCATGCCGGCCAGTCGCGGATCGGCAAAAGCAGTGCGTGAGAATTCCAGCCGCTTGTCGGGGAACTCGCAGATCGCCTGCAGGCCGAAAGAGCCGATACGGATGCGCCAAGTCTGCGGCTCCAGCGGCCTGGCCTTGGCAAAGCCGTTGCAGGTCAACAAGGCGATGTTGGCACCCTTGGGATCGCGCACCGAGCGATAGCGGATCGCCTGCATCTCGGCTTCGCGCGCGACATCGGCGATCGCCTGACAGGCGGTGTAATCGGTGGGCAGCGCCCAGGCCTTCTCGTCCCGATCGAGCGGCGGCCGCGTCAGGTCGATCGCGCGCTCGCATTTGATCGCGGCGGCGAAGGCAGTGTATTCTGCCGCATCGTTCGGCCATGGCGTCGCCGGCGACTCCGCAAAGAACAGCAAGCGGTAGAAGGCCATCTCCGCTACCGCCGTCAGCACTGTCTCGGCCGCGTAGTAGACGCCTTTGGTCTTGCCCGCGCGGCGGAAGCGCGAACCATATGGATAGACGGAGCCGTAGCGGAAAGGCGTCGCCAGCAGATAGTGGAGGTGGCGGCATTCCAACGGGATACGTGGCTTGGTGTCCTCTACGAGGTCCTCGAGCAGCGACTGCTCGTCGAGCGTGTCGACCAGCTTGAGGGTCGACACGCGGTGCTGCGCCTCCACCATGCGCCAGTATTTGCCTTCGAGCCTGACGGCCTCAGACGAGAGCGCGCCGGGAGTCCAGATAGGCAATGACATCGACAAGTCCGGCAATGGTCAGGATTTTCTCGAGCGGCGTGCCGTCGAGCGTGATGTTGGGGTTCCTCAGCCATGCCCGCGCCACAGTCTCGTCGCCGCCGACGATGGCGTCGAGCGAGCGGAACAGGCGCACGAACAGCACCGCCAGCTCAAACGGCTTGGTGCCGCGTTCGAGCAGGAATTCCTGTTTGCGCATGCGCGAGACCGTTGCCTCCGACACACCGATCACCAAAGCGAGCGTCCTGGCAGTGATGTCGAGCAGGTCGGCCGCGCGCAGCGTGGCCTTGGTGATAACGGCGTTCTCGGCCGCCGTCGCGGCCGCGACTGGACGTTGCATAAGCGCACCCTTTCATTTCTGTGGAAAATATAGTCCACAAAAATTCTTCTGGAAAGGGCGATGTCAGTCTTTCTTGTAAAGCAGCCAGCCTTTGCCGGCCCGGCCGGCCGTGGCCGAGTGCCTTGTCACGCGGTTGCGCCCGCCGACCTTGGAGCGGTAAAGCGCCCGGTCGGCCTTGGTGTAGAGGTCCTCGGGGTTTTCCGCCTCCGAGGCCATGCAGATGCCCAGCGATACGGTGACGGTGCCGTAGTTCATGCCGGTCTGGCTGCTGGTGAACGGCGTCTGCTCGATCAGCGCACGGATGCGCTCGGCGATCTCGCATGTGGCGTCCTCGCTGGCGCCTTCAACGATAAACGCGAATTCCTCGCCGCCGGTGCGCGCGACGAACATGTCGGAACGCACGCTGGACTGGAAGATCTCGGCGATGATCTGCAGGATCCTGTCGCCGACCGGATGGCCGTAGCGATCATTTATGTCCTTGAAATGATCGATATCGGCAAGGATCAAGGCGTTGAACAGGATGCCGCGATTGCTGTTGTAGATCCGGGTAATCTCCTTGTCGAAGGCGCGTCGGTTCCACAGTTGCGTCAGCGGGTCGGTGTCGGCAAGCCGCTTGTATTCCTCGAGTTTCGACTTGACGCTTTCAAGCTCGGCCGTCTTTTCGCTGAGCGTGCTGGCGATCTGGCGGCCATGGTCGATCGTCGAGCTGGTGGCGGCCGACATTGCGCTTGCGATCTTCTGCAGGAGTTCCTGCGAAAGCAGGCTGCGATTGCTCAGGCCGCTCGAGGTCTCGTTGAGGATACGGCCGTATTTCTCGATATGCGAGCGCTCGCTGCGCAACAGCGCGGCGATGTCCTCGAGCTCCTTGGCGACCATCTCGCGGGCATGCTCGACGATGGCCGGTCCGTGATGCTGGGGGAAGAAGGTGCGCCCGATGCCGTCGAGGTCCTCCTGGGTCGGTCGGTTGCTCAATGAGACGACGGCAAGGCTGAGTTCGTGATTGCTGCCGCTGAGCGCCTCGTAGAAGATTTCATAGTTGCGGGGCAGGCCAAGCACGCCGAGCTGCCGCATCGTCGCCACGACGGTGCTGGCGATGTCGGTATTCCTGTCGGTCGGAACGGCTGCCGGCTGCATGTTCAGTTTCACTGCCCCTTCAGTGCGACCGGAGACCTGCCACCGCCGGGAGTCGCTAACTCGGGGATTGAATCGGAATTGCGGTGCGACGGCGCGTCCCCAACACGACCTTCGCTTGCAGGAAACATAGATGCAGTTGCGCTAAAGTTTCCTTAATGGCCTGCATTTCCTCGATGTCTCTGCTACCCCAGGGTGTAGAGTCGTGTGAGGCGCAGCTTTTGAAACGCGTCGCTCCGGTGTCGCATTTGCCTGCGCCCAGCCATTTCAAACCTGAAATTCTGGCCGGCAATGGATCGGAGGATGGTCGAAGGAGGCCGGAAATGGACCACAACCACAGCGGATCATGCCTGTGCGGGGCGGTGCGTTTCAGGACAAGTGGCCCGTTGCGCGGCGTCGTCTATTGCCATTGCTCGCAATGTCGCCGGCAGACCGGCCATTTCGTCGCGGCAACCGCCTCCAGGGATGCCGATATCGTCATAGAAGGGTCCGACGCGCTCAGCTGGTACGGTGCTTCCGATGTGGCGAAACGCGGCTTTTGCCGGACCTGCGGCTCGCTGCTCTTCTGGAAGCACAATGAACTGGATACGATTTCCATTATGGCCGGATCCTTCGAGAGGCCGAGCGGCCTCACGGCGGAAAGCCACATCTTCGTGGGCGACAAGGGCGATTACTATTCGATCGAGGACGGGCTGCCGCAGTTCGAGAAATCGACGCCGTCGATAAAGGTCGCCGACGGATGAATTTTGCGGCGGCTGCCTTATTCCCTTGATCCCGCCGTTGCGATATCCCCTCACCGTGACTCGAAACGGGACTGGGCATGCAGCGGCTGATTGACGCTTTCATCAATTCGGTTCGGGCCTTCCGCAAGTTGGCCGCTCACGAAAAGGCATTCCAGCAGGAGCTGCTTTTGCTCGCGCTCGCGCTGCCAGCCGGCTGGTTCATCTCGGTCTCCTGGCGCGGCTACGCCCTGCTGATCGGGGCTGTGCTGCTCTTGATCATCGTCGAAGTGCTCAACACCGGCATCGAGGCGGCCTGCGACGCGATCTCGCGCGAATTCCACATCGAAATCCAGCTCGCCAAGGATTGCGGGTCACTCGCGGTGCTGATTTCGATCGTGATCGCCGGCGGCGTCTGGGGAATTGCCTTGATCGAGCGCCTCACCGGCGCGCCGATCTGATCCTGGCGAATCAGGATCCTGCCCGATCTTCCTTGGCACGTTCGCGTCCGGCAAAGTGATGGCCGACCAGCCAGGCAATGATTGCGACGCCGAGTCCGACGCCAAGGGCAATGAGCAGGCGCTCATGCCGCTCGAACGCCTGGCCCACCATATGCTCCGCGCCTAGACCGAAGACATAGCCGATAGCGCTGAACAGGGCCGCCCAGACGGCGGAAGAGATGGCATTCAGGATGACGAAGCGCGGCACGGGCACGGTCGACAGGCCGGCGGCGATACCGCCGACCAGCCGCATGCCATAGATGTAGCGGTTGGTCAGCACGAAGATGTTGGGATGGGTGTTGAGCAGGCGGTAGGCGCGGCTGAAGCCCGGCCGCCTGCGCAACCTCCTCACATAGCGATGCTCGGCGAAGCTGCGGCCGAGGGTGAAGAAGAACGTGTCGCCGGCGAAGGCGCCGAGGAAGGCGGCCACAAAAGTCTGCCACAGCACGAAGACGTGCTGATGAGCGAAGAAGCCGCCCAGGATCGCGGCACTTTCGCCTTCGGCGACGCAGCCCAGGAAGACTGCGATCAGCCCGTATTGCTCGATGAGATGATGGATGGTCCCGTTCATTCTATGACGGGCCGCGCCGACAGTTTCTCGTCCATGCGTTTGATTTGTTCGGCCATGCGCAGGATCTCGTCCCGCATGCCGATGATCTCGCTGTGGCGCAGCTCATCGAGCTTTTCATGCAACGCCATGATCTCGATCTCCGCCTTCAGATTGACCTCGTAGTCATGCGCCGCGTCGATGCGGTCGCGCTCGGTCTGGCGGTTCTGCGACATCATGATCACCGGCGCCTGGATCGCCGCCAGCATCGACAGCACAAGGTTGAGGAAGATAAAGGGGTAGGGGTCGAAGGCGTCGCGGGTCAGCAGCCAGGCGTTGACTAGGATCCAGAGGGCGAGAAATGCCAGGAAACCGAGGATGAAGGACCAGGAGCCGCCGATCCTGGCGATCGTGTCGGCGACGCGGTCGCCATAGGTCTCGTGGAAGGCGACGGCCTTGTTGGTGTCGCGCGTAATGGTGGTGCGCTCAAGCGTCGATTGAAGCACGCGGCTCTCGAGCGGACCGAAACCATCTGGTTTGCGCTTGAGCAAGCGGTTCGCCATGTCTTCGACGATCTTGTTCATCTGCCTTCTCCTTCGCCCGGGCATTGATAGACGTAGAGGCTGCCGGGCCGCACGTGAAGTGCTAGATTGCGGCGAACAGGCGAGGGCAAAGATGCTCGATTTCCAGAAAATCCACGCGCGGGCAGCAAAGCGCAAGGGCGGGGAGGCGGTGCTCACGCCGCTGCTTGGTCCTGCGCCCGACAACAAGGCAGTGGCGAAAGTCCCCGACGACCGCATTCTCTCCACCATGGCCGAGCGGATCTTCGCCGCCGGCTTCGTGTGGCGCGTCATCGAGCAGAAATGGCCGGGTTTCGAGGAGGCGTTCCTCGGCTTCGAGCCGAAGCGGCTTCTGTTCCAGCCGGACGACTTCTGGCACGAGTTGGCATCCGACAGCCGCATCGTGCGCAACCCGCAGAAGATCAGATCGGTGCGCGACAACGCCGCCTTCGTCGATCGCGTCTCGAAGGAGCATGGCAGCTTCGGCAAGTTCATTGCCGCCTGGCCGGCGGATGATCAGATCGGCCTGACCGCCTATCTGGCCAAGCATGGCAGCCGGCTCGGCGGCAACACCGGCCAGTATTTCCTGCGCTGGCTGGAATGGGACACGTTTGTCGTTTCCGCCGACATGGCGGCGGCCTTGCGCGATGCCGGTCTCGACATCGCCGAGAACCCAACCTCGAAGCGGGACCTCGAAAAAATCCAGGCGCAGATCAACCGATGGTCGGCCGAGACCGGCCTGCCGCGCCGCCACATCTCGCGCATCCTGGCGATGTCGATCGGCGAGAACCGCTCAGCGGAGGCGCTACGCGAATATATGGGCGATTAGGCGATCAGGATACGATCTGCGATCGATCAGGACATAATCGGCTTCGCCGATTGGTCGGGATACGATCGACATCCGTCGATCGATCCTAATTGGCACAAGCGATCGCCATTGCCCGGCGATTTCTGCCACGCTACATCCATTCCATGACCAAGACCGCTCCCGATATCCTGCGCATCGCCGTCGCCCAGCTGAACCCGACTGTCGGCGACGTCGCCGGCAATCTGGCAAAAGCGCGTGAGGCGAGGGCGGACGCGGCGCGACAGGGCGCCGACCTGGTGCTCTACACCGAGCTCTTCCTCGCCGGTTATCCGCCGGAAGACCTGGTGCTGAAGCCTTCCTTCCTCAAGGCCTGCGAGAAGGCGGCCGAGGATTTCGCGCAGGACACCGCCGATGGTGGACCCGGTGTCATCATCGGCACGCCGCTGAAGCGCAAGACCGGCACGCATAACTCCATCGTCGTCGCCGACGGTGGCAAGATCATCGCCGAGCGCTACAAGCTCGATCTGCCCAACTACGGCGAGTTCGACGAGAAGCGCGTCTTCCAGGCCGGACCTGAACTGCAGGGGCCGGTCAACTTCCGCGGCGTACGCATCGGCATCCCGATCTGCGAGGACATCTGGGGCGACATAGCGGTCTGTGAGACGCTGGCCGAAAGCGGCGCCGAGATCTTGCTGGTGCCGAACGGCTCGCCCTATTACCGTGCCAAGATCGATGTGCGCCACCAGATCGTGATCCGCCAGGTCATCGAAACCGGCTTGCCGATCATCTACGCCAACCAGCTTGGCGGCCAGGATGAGCTGATCTTCGACGGGGCGTCTTTCGCCATAGGTTCCGACAAGACGCTTGCCTTCCAGATGAGCCAGTTCGAGGAGGCGCTCGACGTCACCACCTGGAAACGAAAGGGAGATAGCTGGGTCTGTTCGGAAGGCCCGATGTCGAAGGTCCCCGAGCGGGAAGAGGCGGACTACCGGGCCTGCATGCTCGGCCTGCGCGACTACGTCAACAAGAACGGCTTCAAGAACGTCGTGCTCGGCCTCTCCGGCGGCATCGACTCGGCGATCTGCGCGGCCTTGGCCGTCGATGCGCTGGGCGAAGAGCGGCTGCGCACCGTAATGATGCCCTACCGCTATACGTCGAAGGATTCGCTGAAGGATGCCGAGGACTGCGCGCGCGCCCTCGGTTGTCGTTATGACATCGTGCCGATCTCCGAGCCGGTCGAAGGCTTCAGGCATGCGCTGACGCAGCTCTTCGAGGGCACCCAGGAAGGCATCACCGAGGAAAACCTGCAGAGCCGTGCGCGCGGCACCATCCTGATGGCGATCTCGAACAAATTCGGTTCGATGGTGGTCACCACCGGAAACAAGAGCGAGATGTCGGTCGGCTACGCCACGCTTTACGGCGACATGAATGGCGGCTTCAATCCGATCAAGGATCTCTACAAGATGCAGGTCTACGCGCTGTCGCGCTGGCGCAATTCGCATGTGCCGCCGGGCGCGCTCGGTCCTTCCGGCGAGGTCATTCCGAAGAACATCATCGACAAGGCGCCGTCGGCGGAACTGCGCGAGAACCAGACCGACCAGGATTCGCTGCCGCCCTATCCGGTGCTGGACGACATCCTGGAATGCCTGGTCGAGAACGAGATGAGCGTCGACGACATCGTCGCGCGCGGCCATGACCGGGCGACGGTGACCCGTGTCGAGCACCTGCTCTACATCGCCGAATACAAGCGCCGGCAGGCAGCGCCCGGCGTGAAGATCACGCGGAAGAATTTCGGCCGCGACCGCCGCTATCCAATCACCAACCGGTTCCGGGATCGCGGTTGATCCCAGGCGAGATTGCGGCAGCGCAGCGCATGCAAGACATAGAAATCAGCTTCGACCTGTCGTGGATCGATTTCCGGGCAACGTCCGATCAGCTCATGCAAAGCTATTGGGGCGCGTCGCGGACCGACGAGGCCCACCGCCGCGCCTTCGACAACTCGCTCTGTGCCGGCGCTTATCTCAAGGGCGAGCAGGTCGGCTTCGCCCGCGCGATCACCGACTACACTGTCTTTGCCTATGTCGCCGACGTCATCATCTGGCCACCGCATCGCGGGCGGGGGATCGGCAAGCGGCTCGTCCAGGCGCTGATCGATCATCCCGATGTCAGCTCGGTGACGCATTGGAGCCTCTCGACCGACGACGCCCACAGCCTCTACGAGAAGTTCGGATTCAAGGCGTCGACCGACGGATGCTACATGCGGCTGGATCGCAAAGCGGGCAAGCCGACGGCTTCAAGCGCGTCGGACTGAAACCGTTCAGCCGTTTCTGCGCGGCATGCACCAGCCCGCGCAACCTGCCGTTGTTGCAAATTCGTCTCAGTGCTTGGACCAGATGTCGTTTTGGCGGCAGGCCGGCTTGGCGATCGGCCGATGCCTCCCTATAAGAACCTCTCCGCGATTCCCTTCCGGGAGGACCGTATGGCAGGATTTGACATCATTATGCGAGGCCGCGAAGCCTAGGTCTGCTCGGGGTTTCCGAAGTTTTTTCGGAGGGCCGGACGCAGAACAGGCATTGGCCGCTGCTGGTCGCCGCCTCAGGGCAGCGGCCTACCATACTGAACCTCCCGCTCTTTTAGGCGCTGCAGGGCGCGGATGCGGGTTTTCCAATTTGATTTTTGCCGGGACCGGGCTCGTTTGCGCCCGGATGACATCATGGCTCGTTTCAAGATCGATCTGCGCGCCGGCGCCTTTCGCAGCGTGCTCGGCTTCACGTTCAGCCACTGGCGGCGCCAGCCGTGGCGGCTTTCGCTGATCATGGGCGCATTCCTGCTCTCGACGCTGGCCGATGTGCTGACGCCCTTCTATTCCGGCCGCCTGGTCGACGCGGTCGCAAGCGGGGCCGGGACTGATGAAGTCGCCTGGAACGCGGCGATGACGGCGTTCTCGATCCTCATGGCGTTGGCGCTGGCAGGCGTCCTGCTGCGCAATGTCGCCTTCCTGTGGATCGTCGAGCTGACGCTGAAGATGATGTCGGACATTGCGGCCGACGCCTTCCATCGGGTGCAGCGCTTCTCGACGGACTGGCACGCCAACAGCTTTGCCGGATCGACGGTGCGCAAGATCACGCGCGGCATGTGGGCGCTGGACCTGCTCAACGACACGATCCTGATCGCGCTGCTGCCATCGGTCGTCATGCTCGTCGGATCCACGCTGCTGCTCGGCTGGTTCTGGCCGCTGATGGGAGCTGTCGTGGCGGCCGGCTCGGTGCTGTTCATCGCCGTCACGGCGATGCTCTCGCTCGGCTATGTCGCGCCCGCCGCGCGGCTCGCCAACAGCTGGGACACGCGGCTGGGCGGCGCGCTGGCGGACGCGGTGAGCTGCAATGCCGTCGTCAAGGGGTTCGGCGCGGAGACCCGCGAGGAAGCGCGGCTGGCGCGCGTGGTCGCCAAATGGCGGCTGCGCACCGGCCGCACCTGGATGCGCGGCACTGCCAACGGCACCACGCAAGGGGCGCTGCTGCTGGTCATGCGGGCGGCAGTCATCGGCCTTGCCCTCGTCTTGTGGACGTGGGGCCAGGCGAGCGCCGGCGACGTCGCCTTCGTGCTGACCTCGTTCTTTGTGCTGCAGGGCTACCTGCGCGACATCGGCACGCATATCCGCAACCTGCAGCGCTCGGTCAACGACATGGAGGAACTGGTCGACTTCCAGTCCGAACCGCTCGGCATCGAGGACCGGCCCGGAGCTCGGCCGATCCGGATCACCGATGGGCGCGTCGCCTTCGACAAGGTGACGTTCCACTACGGCAACCATCTTCTGCCGCTCTACCGCCATTTCTCGGTCGACATCGCGACTGGCGAGCGCATTGGACTGGTCGGGCATTCGGGCTCGGGCAAGACGACCTTCGTCAAGCTGATCCAGCGGCTCCATGACGTGAATGCCGGGCGGATCCTGATTGACGGGCAGGACATCTCGCAGGTCGAGCAGGCGTCGCTGCGCAGCCAGATCGCCATCGTCCAGCAGGAGCCGATCCTGTTCCACCGCTCGCTTGCCGAGAACATCGCCTATGCCAGGCCCGGCGCCAGCCAGGCCGAGATCGAGCATGCGGCGAAACTCGCCAGCGCGCATGATTTCATCACCAACCTGCCCAAGGGCTACGGAACCCTGGTCGGCGAGCGCGGTGTGAAGCTTTCCGGCGGTGAGCGGCAGCGCGTGGCGATCGCGCGAGCCTTCCTGGCGGATGCGCGCATCCTGATCCTGGACGAGGCGACATCGAGCCTCGATTCGGAATCGGAAGTGCTGATCCAGAGGGCGATGGAGCGGCTGATGGTGGGGCGCACGACCCTTGTCATCGCGCACCGGCTCTCGACGGTCCGGGCGCTCGACCGCCTGCTGGTCTTCGATCGCGGCCGTATCGCCGAAGAGGGGTCGCATGACGACCTGATCCGCCTCAATGGCGGCATCTACCGGCGGCTGTTCGAGCGGCAGGCGCTCGAACTGACCAAGGGCCTCGTCGCCTGAGGAAAGGGCGGCCCGGCTCCGGCCGGGCCGTCGATTGTCCGGCTCCGCAGCGGCAGCGCAGATCAATCCAAGGTCCGCAACCGCGCTCTCGTCATGCGGCTTGAGTGAGGTAATGCGGTTTTTAAATTCGTCTCCATATACTTAAAGTTTGAGTCATTTCATCAGCAACGCCATGCGATATACATTGTTTTAAACAGTGGTCGGCGTATACCTTCAGAAAGGCAAGTCGGATGTGGCGTGCGCAGGTCTCCTGGAGATTTCTACAGGCATGCCGGTCGCAAGGAGTTTTCTTTGGAAATTGTAGGGCCTCACCCGCCGACAGAGGACCTTGCATAGGCATTCATGATGGATTTGGTCTCCGCAAATGGGGGTTCGAGAAAGACGCCGGCGCCGTCAGTGCCCGATCATGGCTCGGTACGGCCGCTCGCCGCCGAAGATCTCGAGCGCGTCGCGGCACTCTTCCTGACGAAGTTCCGCCGTCGCCGCCTTCGCGATCACGCGGTCGCGCAGACGGCGGACTATATGAGAAAGCTTTATCTTGACGGCGGTGAGAACAAGGCGCTTGTCCAGATAAACCCGCAGGGCGGCCTCGGCGGGTTCATGGGCGTTCTGAAAGCCAGCTATGAGCTCAACGGAACGGCATTGAATGCGGCCATCATCGGTCCATTCATGACCGATTCCAGCACCGATCACGGTTGGGCCGGGCCGCAATTGCTGCGTGCCCTGCATCAGGGCGAGTTCGATCTATATCTGACCGATTCGGCCAACCGGACATCCTTGGCCTTCGCGCGTCCGATGAAGTATCAGCTCTTGCCGGTGCACTGTCTGGAATGGACCTGTGTTTTTCGGCCGGGCGCCATGGCCGCCGCCTTGCTGCAGCGTAAATGGCCCGGGCTGGCTTGGCTGGCGGTCGGCCCCTGCGGGCGGGCGTTCGATGCTCTCGCAGGAAGACGGCTCGAGCCCCCGGTCCAGCCTTCGTCTTCGCGACGGATCCACCATGAGCGGATCGATGCCGCGCGGTTTGCGGAGCGGCTGCCGGCACTGATGTCCGATTATGCTCTTCGACCGAGCTGGAAGGACGGCGAACTGCCGCGGCTGCTTGCGCTGGCGGCCGAAAAGCAGGCCGACGGGCCACTTCATTTCGGCGGGACTTACGACGAAGCAGGCAAGATGGTCGGTTGTCATGCCTTCTACGGGCAGGCCGGCGGCATCGCGAACCTGTTGCAGATCCAGGCGCCCGGACCCCACTGGGGCGCGACGCTGGACGGCCTTATCGCGGCTGCGCGGGAGATGGGCTGCGTGGGCATAACCGGGCAGACACAAAGCAGGTTCCTGCCGCACCTCTTCGGCTATAACCGTCTCTTCTTCCGCTATGCCGGCGGCACGATGGTGCGCTCACGCATCGCCGAGGTCGCGGAAGCGGTCCGCGCCGGCGACATCTTTATCGGCGGATTGATGGGCGATCGCTGGACCCGGCTGAGTTCCGATGATTTCGGTCGCGTCTGACGATCAGATGAAGCTGTGCGGCGCGGCGCAAAAACCGGCAATGATCTGGCAAAGGTCCGGTTCATGGACCATTTGGACCGCTTCGATGGGGCCAACCCATTTGCGCGTCCGGGCGCGCTTCTCTTTCCAGCGGTCCGCAATGCGGTCGACATGCAGCGGAAAGACCAGGACTTCGCAGGGCACTTCCTCGCCGGAGGCGAGGACCTTGGCATAAAAATAACGGCCGGCTTCAAGATGCGAGATGGTGCCGCGCAAGCCGGCTTCCTCGCCTGCTTCACGGGCGGCCGCCTTGCAAAGCGGTTCCCTGGCCTCAGGCCAGCCTTTGGGCAGCACCCAGCGCCCGGTGTCGCGGCTGGTGATCAGCATGATCTCGACGCCGTCTTCGCCTTCACGCCAGGGCAGAGCGGCAACCTGTAGGCGACAAGGTGCGACGCCGAAGAGCCGCCGGACTCTCTCGGCCATCTGGTTGTGCGTTGTCGGCCTCGTCAACATCGGAAGAAGCTGCCCCAGCCTCCAGAATCGTTTGCCACCTCACGAATCTTACGGCGGATTATGAGCTTTAAAAGTAAAAAACTTCACTCCGTGGGAAAATGCCACCAGAAAAGGTCAATCTTACAAAGTAGACACGCTAATTGGTTCGACTACACGCCGCTCTTTTTGAGGCGGATTCTCTGGGAAATATGACGGCCGTTCAGCCGACATGATCGTCCGCGATCGGCTTCTGGTATGTGAAGCCCATGTCCCAGGGAAAGTAGATCCAGGTGTCCTGGCTGACCTCGGTGATGAATGTATCGACCAGCGGGCGGCCCTTCGGTTTGGCATAGACGGTCGCGAAATGCGCCTTCGGCATCATGGCGCGCACGATGCCGGCCGTCTTGCCGGTATCGGTCAGGTCGTCGATGATCAGCACACCGGCGCCGTCGTCGGCAAGCAGTGGCGGCGAAATCTCCTTGAGAACCTGAAGCTGACCCTGGCTGGTGTAGTCATGGTAGGAGGCGACGCAGACCGTCTCGATGATGCGGATGCCGAGCTCGCGCGCGATGATCGCTGCGGGCACCAGGCCGCCGCGCGTGATGCAGACGATCGCTTTCCATTGGCTCTTGCTGGCGCCGGAAAGCCGCCAGGAAAGCGCGCGGGCGTCGCGATGGAACTGGTCCCAGGAGACGGGAAAGGCTTTTTCGGGAAGAGACATGGCTCACGCACTCCGCAAGGCGCGCCGTGGCGCGCAGAAACACTGGAATGCAGGCGGAATTAGCCGGAAAGCGCCAGGCTTGGCAAGAGCAGGGGCTGGCAACGGCTGTGGACTTAAGGCGCCGCGCTCAAACGGGTTCAAGTGGCGCTCGTCAGACTTGCGCAGGCGTCGCCCTGAACCTTGCCCCCGCTTCCGAGGGATGCTCAACGCGAAAGGAAGGCCGCCACATTTGTCGTGCGCAGCACTGTGCGGGTAACGCCGCCGAACAGAAGCTGGCGCAGCCAGGAGTGGCTGTAGGCGCCGAGCACCAAAAGATCGGCGCCGGATTCGGCGATCCTGGCCTGAATCATGTCATCGACCGAAGTGCCGCCGGATTTCTGCACGCAGACGCTGACATTGGCGCCGTGACGCGACAGCGCAGCGGCGATTTCGGCGCCGGCGGCTTCCGGAGATTCATCGAGCGTCTCCGGCGGGTCGATGACGAGAATGTCCGTCTTGTCAGCCTCGGCAATGAAGGGCAGGGCATCGAAAGCGGCGCGGGCCGCTTCCTTGCTGCCGTTCCAGGCAAGCAGCACACGTCTGAAGGTCGTGACCAGCGGCCCGGCATGGGGCACGACCAGCACCGGCCGGCCGGCGTCGTAAACCAGCGTGTCGACATCGGCGCTCGGGTCGCCGACGGTATCGCGCTGCGCTGCGATGATCAGATCGGCGGCGCGCACGCTCGTTATGCCGGTCAGCGCGCTGTCGCCGGAGAAGCTTTCCAGGCTTCGCCATTCGAAGGACAGGCCGGATTCCTCCATCCGCTTCAGGAAATAGGCCTGCAGCTTGTCGGCGCGCTCCTTGTTCATCTCGGCCGAGACCTGCAGGAATTCGGTGTCCGGGAAGCCGGTGGCTGACGTGTAGGGCACGGGCAACGCCTCGGCATGGATGCCGACGAGATGGCTCTCGAACCTTTCGGCAAGCGGAAGGGCGTAATCGAGAACGCGCTCGGCGTCCTGCTCGTTCTGCAAAATGGCGACGATTGTCTTGAAGCGCATGACCGGTCCCTCAATTGTTTGCGCTACGCGTGGGCGCAGCAAGGAACGCCTCAGCGCGTTGACTGGTTCCAGCCGAACGCCGGTCAGCCCGCCTTGGCGAAGCCCGCCACCATCGCCTCGATATCCTTGCGCGCGGCCTCGAGCGCTTCCTCGCTGCGGGCGCGCACGACGAGCTCGGTCCAGAACTTGCCGTCGCCATATTTGGGATAGGAGCCGATGATGGTGTCGGGATGCGCCTTCTGGATATCGGCCAGCGGCCCCCCGATCAGGCCCTCGCCGAAGGGGCAGTGCACCGTGGCTGACAGCATTCTGGTGCCCGCCTTGAGCGTCGGCACGACATTGTCGAGCATGGCCTGGAAGATTGACGGCACGCCCGCCATGACATGGACATTGCCGATGCGGAAGCCCGGCGCGACGGAGACGGGATTGTCGATAAGGTCGGCGCCGCGCGGCATGCGCGCCATGCGCTTGCGTGCTTCAGTGAATTCGATGCCGCGCCCGGCATAGCTCGCCTCGAGCAGGGCGTAAGCCTTGGCGTCATACTCGCAGGGCACGCCGAAAGCCGCGGCGATCGAGTCGGCGGTGATGTCGTCATGCGTGGGGCCGATGCCGCCGGTGGTGAAGACGTAGGTATAACGGGCCCGCACGGCATTCACCGCCGCGACGATCTCGTCCTCCTCGTCGGGGACGATGCGCACCTCCTTCAGGTCGATGCCGATCGCCGTCATGATGTCGGCGAGATGACCGATATTCTTGTCCTTGGTGCGGCCGGAGAGAATCTCGTCGCCGATGACGAGCATGGCGGCGGTGACGATTTCAGGCATGGCGGACTCCGGCGCAAGAGCTCGTCTGAGATAACGCGCCCTGAGGCCGGCCGCAATGCGAAAGCCGGATGCGCGCTTGTGGCGGCGGCCGTTGCGGATATGGTGCGGTCGGTCGGGAGCGGATGAAACCATGCTGATATCGATTGTCCTGTGGCTGCTCGCGGGCTTGCTCGCCGTGGCTGCCCTTGTCCTGCTCGTCCTGATGCTCGCGACATGGCGGATCGCGGCGAAGGCTGAAAGGCTGGTGCCGGCTTGCGGAAAGTTCATCGAGATCGACGGCAACCGCATCCATTATGTGGAAGAAGGCGAGGGCAGGCCGATCGTTTTCCTGCATGGGTTGGGCGCCCAACTTCACCATTTCCGCCATACGCTGTTCGGACGCTTCGGTGCCGGGTACCGCCTGATCGCGCTCGACCGGCCGGGCTCGGGTTATTCGGTTCGGGCAAGGAGCGCGACCGGCCGGCTGCCCGAACAGGCGGACATCGTGCGGCGCTTCATCGAAGAACTGCGGCTGGAACGACCTCTGATCGTCGGCCATTCGCTGGGCGGCGCCGTGGCGCTTGCGCTCGCCACCGAGCATCCGACGGCGATTTCCGGCGTCGCGCTGGTGTCGCCGCTGACGCATCTCGAAGCGAGGATAGGTCGGCGGTTCGACCTGCTCTATGTTCCATCGCCGCTGCTGCGCCGGGTCCTGGCCTATACGGCGGCGATACCGCTTAGCCTGCGTTACGCGCAGCCGACGCTGAAATTCATCTTCGCACCGCAAGCGGTTCCCGCGGACTACATGATCGCCGGCGGCGGATGGCTCGGGTTGCGCCCGTCCCACTATTTCGCCACATCCACCGATGTCGTGGCCGTGGAACGGGACCTTGGCCAAATCGAACGGCCTTACCGCGACCTGGCGATGCCGGTGGGCATTCTGTTTGGCACGGGCGATCGTGTGATCGGCGAGGCGGTCCATGGCGAACCGATGCTGGACAAGATCAGCGGCCTCGACTTTGAACGGATCGAAGGCCTCGGCCACATGCCGCAATTCATGGAGCCCGAACGGGTCGTCGCGTTCATCCAACGTATCGCTGCACGCACCTTGGCCGGCGTGAAATGACTTCGGCTGGCGCCCTGCACGGCAGCCCACGGGCGTTCACGAAGCCTCACACAAACGTGTCGGACATTACGTTACACCTGCAATACGTTACACCTGCAATTTCCGGTGGAACTTTAGTCCCCGCCGGTGGGTTTCGTCTGTATCGCTGTGGGGCCTCGGCTCCACATTATTTTCGCGATCGAGAGAATGGAGAAATCCGATGCTTACAAGACTTATCGCAGCTTCGGCGCTGGTGCTGGCCATGGGTGGCGCGGCCATGGCGCAGTCATCAGATGACTGGTGGTGGTGGCACCGCGACCATCGTCCCGCCGCGAGCGAGCAAGTAGACCCCTATAGAACCGGCAGCATCAATGGAGGCTCAGGGCTGAGCACCTCCGGCAATAGCACTGGAGCCATAGGGCCGTGCGCGGACACCACGCCGGGGCCGGACGCCAATTCACAACAGAACGTCAACGACAATTACTGCGGCAAATAGAGTCGCATAGCCGCCGGCGGCCGGTATGAAGCCTCGGGCTTTGCCGGTCGCGGAGGCCCCTCAGTACTTAGTCCGGGCGTTTCACCGTTTCACGGAAACGGCGAGACCCTGCGCTTTTTGCGCGATCCCGAACGGAAGGCTGCCCCGAAAGGCGCCGAGCCTGACCACGCACACTTTTCCTGGAGTGTTCAGTCCGATACTTCGGTCTGCGGCCGGTCGCGGCCGTCGGCAAGCTCATCGTGCCACTTACCTTCGGCATCCTCATACTGGATGCCGTCCGTGGTTCCGGCGACCTGCTGCTCGGACGAGGCGATTTCTGCGGCGCGCAGCGCCTCCTGGTGAGTACGGAAAGTCTCGGAAAACGTCGAGCCGACCTTGTAGGCCCAGCCGCCATCATGCTCGACGATCTTGTAAGTCAGCTTCGCCATGAAATCCTCCGGTTAAGAACCGTGCTAGCACGTTTCACCGTTTCACGGAAACGGCGAAACGCACTATCTCTTTGTTTCCACGCAATTCCAGACGGAAAACCGATCACAGTTTTCCTAGAATTGCTCAGTGCAGCTTTCCGTCGGGCAGCCTGTCTTCGGGGACCAGCACTTCCGATTCCCTGGCCGCCTCGATAAGGGCGCGACGTGCGTCCGCTGGCGAACGATACCCTTCCAGCGCTTTGAGGCAAGTGTCGAGAGCATCACGATGGCGCTCGCCGCGATTGAGCGGCCAAACGGTCATCAGGCACTCGGCGGCCTCGCGGGTGCTGCTGATCTGGCGATATTTGCCGACATGGCCGAGCTCGACCACCACCGGCTTCTCAAAAGGTTTGCTGTCTATCATGGCCGCCAACGTAAAGCGGCCAAATTGGTTGCAGTTGTGGCGAGGATCCTGCGCCCAAACGTCTCAGGACCCCGCTGATTTTGCGGTATCGTTTTGACGCAATTCCAGACGGAAAACCGCGTCGCACTTTTCCTGGCATTGCTCTAGCCGGCCGCCTTCATCCAATGGCGCATCGTCGTCACCGAACGTGCCAGCTGTGGCGCCGGATGGATTTCCTCGCCGAAGGCCGCCGCCGCGCGCCAGCCCCAGCGCGGGTCGGCGAGGAAGGCGCGGGCCAGCGCCACCATGTCGGCACGACCACCGGCGACGATCGCCTCGGCCTGACTCGGATCGTCGATCAGCCCCACGGCGCGCGTCGGAATGCCGGCGCCCTTGCGCACGGCTTCCGCCAGATGCACCTGGTAGCCGGGGCCGGGCGGCACCTGCTGCAGGGGCGAATTGCCGCCGCTGGAACAGCAGATATAGGCGATGCCCTCGGCCTTCAGCGCCTTGGCCACCTCGATCGCGTCCTCGACGTCGAAACCGCCTTCGACCCATTCCTTCACCGAAAGGCGCGCGCCTAGCATCATGGACGGGGCAGCCTTCCTCACCGCCCTGGCGATTTCGACCGCGAAGCGCATGCGGTTTTCGAGCGACCCGCCCCAGCGGTCCGTCCGCTGGTTGGAGAGCGGCGAGAGGAACTGGAAGATCAGATAGCCATGCGCGGCGTGCAGTTCGGCGAAGTCGAAGCCGGCGCGTTCGGCGCGCACGGCCGACTGCGCAAAACGCGCGATGAGCTCAAGAATCTCCTCATCCTCCAACGCGTGCGGCACATTCCAGCCCGTGTCATAGGCGATGGCCGAGGCAGAAACCGTCTGCCAGGGATCTTCGCCAGGCTGCAGCGGACCACCGCCTTCCCAGGGTCTGCGGTTGGAGGCCTTGCGGCCGGCATGGGCAAGCTGGACGCCGAACTTCGTGCCGGGCGCGGCGACGCGCCTGGCGGCGTCGAGCGTGCGCTTGGCAGCCGCCTCGTTGTCGTCCGAATAGAGGCCAAGACAGCCATGCGAGATCCGCCCGCGCCGCTCGACGTCGGTCATCTCGACGGTGACCATGCCGGCGCCCGACATTGCCAGGTTCATCCAGTGATAGAGATGCCAGTCGCTAGCGGAGCCGTCCTCGGCCGAATACTGGCACATCGGGGCGACCGCGATGCGGTTGGGGAAGGTGAGGCCGCCGAGGGTGATCGGCTGGAAAAGCGATGACGTCATGAACGGGCTCCTGGAAAGATACCGCTATCTAGGCAGTCACGGCGCATCGCGCCAGACAGGAGCCGGTGAAACTGTCGCTGGACCAGTTGGTTTCCCGGATTGCGTGGGGGCGCTTTCGTCGCTACCCCTTTGCCGCCACCAAGGAGATCGTCATGGAAGATCGCATTCGCATCCGTTCCGAGGAGGTTCTTTCGGACGACTGGGCGGTGCTGAAGAAGACAGTGCTCGACTATCGCCGCCGCGACGGGCGGTGGGAGACGCAGATCCGCCAGACCTACGATCGCGGCGACGGAGCGGTGATCCTGCCGTTCGATCCGCAGCGCTCGACCGTGCTCCTGGTGCGGCAGTTCCGCTTCCCGGCCTACGCCGTGGGTCATCGCGAGCCATTGATCGAGGCCTGCGCCGGGCTGCTCGACGAAAATGATCCCGAAACCGCCATTCGCAAGGAAGCGGAGGAGGAACTGGGTTACCGGTTGAAGGACATCGAGCGACTGTTCGCGCCATTCATGAGCCCCGGCAGCGTGACGGAGCGGCTCTGGTTCTTCACCGCGCGCTATTCGCCGGCCGATCGCATTTCCGACGGCGGCGGCGCGCCGGAGGAGGGCGAGGACATCGAGGTTCTGGAAATACCACTGGACGAGGCGCTGGCCGCCATCGCCGACGGCCGTATCGTCGATGCCAAGACGATCATCCTGATCCAGCACTTGAAGCTCAACCCGATCAAGGCTTGAGCCTGTCTTCGGCTACGATGCTTCGGCGTTGGTGAGTAGGGTCAATCAATAAACAACATAATGCTCGTTCGGTATGCGTTCGGGACCCGTTCGGGGACTCCTGACGGTCGCTGTCATAGTCATTGCATCCTCAACAAGGAGAGAGACAATGGAAACTATGGAACGAGATCCCGCCTACATCGCCGAACAGGTCAAATTCATCCGTAAGCTGCATGGGCTCACGCAGGAGAATTTGGCCGATGCAGCCGGACTCACCACACGCACAATCGAAAAGATCGAGAGCGGCCGTCACCGTCCTGAGGAGCAGACGCTCCGCAGTATCGCTCGTGCGTTGCAGATCGATGTGAAGTATTTTGAGAAGCTCACGCCAGAACAGGAAGCTCGACAGAAGGCCGAGATGGAGCGTGCGCTCCGCAAGATGGTTTTGGTGCCCACCAATCCGATACGCTCGACGAGCGATTTCCTTAGCGCATTTGATCAGCGACACGCGTTCCGGATTGATACCTCAACCGTCACGGCCGATGAGGCCTTGGAAACCGCCGCGGCGATGACCGACTACATCACAGACCTCAACGACATTTGGGATGATTGTCCAAGGTCGCAGCAGTTGGAATACGCGCGCAGCTTTGTGGATCTGTGTCAGCAGATCGAGGAACATGGATATGTCTGCTACATGGGCAGCCATCGTCAGCGGCTTAGAGAGAACGGTCGGCCTACCCTCGTTTTCAGGGTCGGTGTGATGACGATTCAGCCCAAAGAAGGAGTGGATGGAACTCGCTGTGCACTCATCCATTTGGAAGGTGGCTGGGAAAGCCTCGACGCAGATCGTGTTCTGCGCCCATCAGATAGTGCCTAGCACTTAGAAGAACTTGAGGAGCGTCCGCCACGTAATTGCTGGGGTTGCCGCTACGTGGACGGCGTTAAAACGCCGGACTGTCCGCTTATCGCAGAGCATGCACGGAAACATGCCCCTCCCGGTTATCGCGGCTCGGCCGTATAACGATTTCGACATCGCGGTTTAGCAACGTGAGAAAACCCATGAGCCGTTCGACGGAAAATCCGTCGAGGCGATAATTCACCAGCGCCGACACTTTTGATTGTGGAATGCCGAGCAGCTTCGCCGCTGCTACCTGGCGCAGTTTGCGCGCCTTGACGATCTCGTTGAGTTCTAGAGCAAGACGCGTCTTGGTCTGCCGGTCGACAGCATCGGGTAGATCAAGATCAGCGAAGACGTTACCCGTCCCGTGTTCCATATCGATCGTCATATCCGTCTCCTGCCGTTCGTCCGGCTCAATCATTTTGTCTCGTAGTCTTCCCGTGCCCGTTTCAGCCGCTCGCCGATGAGGTCGACATCGCTGGTGGCTGTCCGCTTGCCGGACGGGCTTTTCTTCTGGAAGGCATGGAGCACATAGACCACGCCTTCGAAGCGCACGGTGTACACCGCCCTATAGGTGTCGCCGTCGTGGCTTTCCACCACCTCGAACACCCCAGCACCTTCGCCCTTCCATGGCTTCGCGTGCGGATGCTTGCCGCCCAACTGAGCCAGCCCGAGCGCGTAACCCATGTCGCTTTTCACCGGATCGGGAAAAGCGAGGAAGTCCCGCTTGGACGACCCCACCCAGTGCAGCGGCTTTTCGCCGTGAGGATATGGGGCTGGACTCATGAGAAGTAATATACCTGTTTGGGTATAATTTTGCAAGCGCGGTGTGATGCGACCGTGGCGACATCCGGTGCGCGCTTGGTTGGCTACACGAAAGATGGTGCGGACGACGGGAATCGAACCCGTACGATCAGAGATCGAGGGATTTTAAGTCCCTTGCGTCTACCAATTCCGCCACGTCCGCAGGCGTGTCCTTTTCAGATGCCTGGTATGAGCCGTCAAGCGATGTTTCCGATCGTCCGCAGTTTGCGCGGGCGATCCATCGCGTAGATTTAACATTAGTGATATTTAAAATACCAAGTTCCGCAAACCGCTCTCATTAGCCTTTTTGTGCAAGCATAGGGCCGGTTTTGATGGTGAGACCATGCGTGGGGCGGGCTGGATCAGGGGGCTCAGGGAGGCGGAGGCGCGACAGCTGCGCGGGGAGATCGATCGGCTCGAACGAGGGCTGATCGAGGCCGCCAATTCGAAGGCCAAATGGAACCTGCATGAGGTCGCGCATACGCTGCGCTGGCAAAAGGCACGGCTGCGGCGCCTCGAGGAGTGCCTCGCCGCCATGCCTGAGGGAAAGAGGGCTTCGGATCGATCCTGACAGGGCGTCCGCAAGCAATCAGCCAAGCATGCCGCTATATCGCCGAGGCGGGCAGGGTGGTTGGAAAGTGGCGCGATCGCGGAATTACCATCTGCTAAAGGAACGCTAGGGTTCACCGCGGCGGATCGATCCGCCGAGGCCGGCGTCCATCAGGCCCCTACCCATTCCCCCGCCCCCTGCGGGCGCCGGCCACCTGAATTTGCAAAAATTGATGCGCGAGAGGTCCTCCGCATCGGCGCCACAGCGGCAAGCCTCAGAATTTATAGCTGAAATTCACGCCCAGCGTCTGCAGCTTCACGTCCTGGTCGCGCTCGGTGAAAGTGTCCGAAGCGTCGAAATGCTCCTTGCCGAAATCGTAGTAGCGGTATTGCGCGCCGACGACGACATTGTTGGTCAAGGCATAGTCGACGCCGGCGCCGAGCGTCCAGCCGGTGCTGGTACGGGTCCGGGCAAAGCTTGTGCCCGCCGTCTGCGAGGTTTCGATGCCGGCGAACGCGACGCCGCCAATGCCATAGATCAGCAGGCGATCCATGGCGTAGCCTGCCTTGGCATCGACCGATCCAAACCATTTGACGTCGGTGCCGAAGGTGTTTGCCGGGCCGGCGGTGCCGTCGATCGAGGCGTAGTTGAGGTCGGCCTCGGCGCCGATCACGGCTTGGTCGAACTGCCAAAGGCCCGCGACATGGCCACCGACGAAACCGCCGTCGATGTCGGGCTTGACCGAACCGCCGTCGACAGTGATGTCGGACCGGCCCCAGCCGTAGCCGGCCTGCATGCCGGCATAGTAACCGGTCCAGTCGAAGCCTGGCGCGGTCATCGGCAGATCAGCGCCCAGATCCGCCGCCCAGGCAGACCCGGACAGCAGGGCAAGAAAGCCGGCACTGGCGAGCGTCAGTCGACGCATCGAGCACTCCGAAATGGCGGTTCCGAAAGACTCCTTGGGAAAGACTAGCCCGTTTCGCCGCTGAACGGAATTGCATCCCTGCAACAGTGGTTTACGACCTGATGCTCTGGCTCCAGCCGCCGACATTTGCCAAAGTGCCTCATGCAGAGGAACTCGCCAATGACGAACGCCAAGCCGACAAGCGCCGCAAAACCGAAGCCGTGGACGGAGGTGGCGACACATCTGGTCGATGTCGCGATGGGCCGAAAGCCCGCGGATCTGGTCATCCGCAACGGCCGCTGGGTGAATGTCCACTCGGGCGAGATCATCCCACACACCGATATCGCGATCGCTGCCGGCCGCTTCGCCTATTGCGGGGCGAATGCAGGCCATGCCATTGGGCCGGCGACCAGGGTCGTCGATGCCGGCGGGCGCTATCTGGTGCCCGGCCTTTGCGACGCGCATATGCATGTCGAAAGCGGCATGGTGACGGTGACGGAGTTCTGCCGCGCGGTGATCCCGTATGGCACCACCTCGATGTTCATTGATCCGCACGAGATCGCCAATGTGCTCGGACTACCGGGAGTCAGGCTGATGCATGACGAGGCGGTCGCGATGCCGATCAACGTGCATGTGCAGATGCCGTCCTGCGTGCCGTCGGCGCCGGGACTGGAGCATGCCGGCGCCGAATTGACGGTCGCCGACGTGGCCGAGGCCATGACCTGGGAAAACATCATCGGGCTCGGCGAGGTGATGAATTTTCCCGGCGTCGCCGCCAACAATCCGGTGATGTCGGGCGAGATTGCCGAGACGGTCAAGGCCGGCAAGACGGTCGGCGGCCATTATGCATCGCCCGATCTCGGCCTGCCGTTCCATGGCTATGTCGCAGGCGGGGCGGAGGACGATCATGAAGGCACACGCGCCGAGGACGCGATCGCGCGCGTGCGCCAGGGCATGAAGGCGATGCTGCGGCTGGGGTCGGCTTGGTACGACGTCGCGGCGCAGATCAAGGCGGTGACCGAAGGCGGCATCGACCCGCGCAACTTCATCTTGTGCACCGACGACAGCCATTCCGGCACGCTGGTGCACGAAGGCCATATGGACCGGGTGGTGCGGCATGCCATCCAACAGGGTCTGAAGCCGGTGACGGCGATCCAGATGGCGACGCTCAACACCGCGCAGCATTTCAGGCTGGAGCGCGAGGTCGGCTCGATCGCGCCGGGGCGACTGGCCGATCTTCTGATCGTTTCGGACCTTGCCCAGATGACCATCGACGAGGTCTATGGCCGCGGCGTCAGGCTGGCCAAGGCCGGCAAGCTCGAGATCGACATCCCTGCCTATGACTATCCGCAATGGGCGAAGAACACGGTCAAGCTCGGCAAGAAGCTCGCGCCGAAGGATTTCGACATAGCGGCGCCGCAGGGCGCTAACGAAGTACGGGCGCGGGTGATCGGCGTGATCGAGAACCAGGCGCCGACGCGGGCGCTGGAGGCAGACCTCGCCGTCGAGGACGGGCTGGTCGCCATGGATCGGCGCAATGACATCTGCCAGATCGCCCTGGTCGAGCGCCATCGCGGCACGGGCGGTGTCACCAATGCCTTCGTCTCCGGTTTCGGCTATGTGGAAGACTGCGCGATGGCATCGAGCGTGGCGCATGACGCGCACCACATCATCGTCGTCGGCACCAACAAGCAAGACATGGCTTTGGCCGTCAACCGGCTGGGCGAGGTGGGCGGCGGCGTCGTGCTCTATTCCCGGGGCAAGGAGTTGGCGTTGGTCGAGATGCCGATCGCCGGCCTGATGTCGGACGAGCGCGCCGAGATCGTCGCGGCGAAGGCCGAGCAACTGACCGAGGCCATGCGCAAGGTCGGCTGTTCGCTCAACAACGCCTACATGCAGCACTCGCTGCTGGCCCTGGTGGTCATTCCGGAACTCAGGATATCGGATGTCGGCCTTGTCGACGTGACGACCTTCCAGAAAGTCGACCTCTTTATCTAGAGAAGGTCATCCGCCCGTCGCGACGGTCAGCACCTTGAACGGCGTGGTGATGACGACCTCGGCAACCGAGCCAACAGCCTTGCCGAGGCCTTGGCCGATATCGTTGAGCTGCGTCGGGTCGGGCTCCTCCGAAGCGAGGCCGGCCGGCGTGCGCAGCCGGTTGCCCAGCAATTGAACCAGGATCGGATTGTCGGCGAATTTGGCATGGTTCAGGCCGCCGTCGCCGCCCTTGGTCTTGGTAAGGTCGACCACCGTCACCCCATAGTTGGCGAGGTCGGCCGCGTTGCCGTAGTCGCCGACGCGTGGCTTGTCGCCGGAAATGAAGCTTGAAAGCTTCAGCGCCCGGTCGTCGCCCGAAAGCAGGATGGCGAAGGGCTTGTCCGGCTTGCCGTAGCGGATCATCTGCTTCTTGAACACGTCGACATCGATATCGGGCGAGGCGAGGATGATGTAGCCGAGCTTGGCACTGAGATCCCGGTCGCCGCTGATCGCAAGCTGCCGCAAGGCCTCCATCGTCAGCCAAGTCCCCATCGAATGGGCGATAATGTCGATGCTTTTGGCTCGCGACTTGGCGAGCATCCTCAGCGTCGCCTCGAGGTCGTCGCGTGCAGCGGTTGAGCTATCCTTGTCATAGATATAGCCGGTCGTCTTGGCGCTCGAAGCCCATGAGAACAGCACCGGCGTGCCGGGATAGTTCATGTCGTGCGCGATCTGCGTCAGCCGATAGATACCGTCATCGAAGCCGTTGTTGAAGCCGTGCACGAACACCAAAGCGCGGTCGCCGCGCATGGAGATGTCGGCGCCGACCGCCTTGGCGAATTGCTGCGCGTCGCCATAGTGGACCACGTCGGTGGCGGTGAACTGCTTGGCGGGGTTGGTGTCGGCGGAGCCCTTGGCGCGCTCGATCGCGCTGACCTGGTGGATCTTCGGCACGGTGACGTCGACCCTGGCGTAACTTGTGGTCAGCGAACGGTCGCCGTCGAAGACCTGGCGTGGATCCTTGGTCGCCTGCTGGCGGGTGGTGGCGACGAAGATCTCATGCCTGGCGGCAATGTCGGAGGCTGGCGCGGAGACAGGTTTGCGGTTGAGCAGATCGTGCGTGGGACCGGCGCAGCCGGCAAGGGTGAGCGCGAAGGCAAGGCCGACAACGATCTTCACATGCACAGTCAACCGGGGTCCCTCAAGGGCGGCAAACCTCTCCTTACTCCGATAAAGGCAGGGAGCGGCCGGGTCCAGTTCAAAGTCACGTGATGCGGAAACCACGTGGACAGGATTACTGCGCGGCCAGTTGGCGGATGCGGTCTGTCACGTCGCGGTCGCTGGCAAAGCCGTCGTCCTCGCGCAGCCGCTGTCCGATCATCTGCACCATCATCGGGTTGTCGGCGAATTTGGTGTGGTTGAAACTGTCAGCGCCTTTCATCCTGGAAAGGTCGACCACCGTGACGCCATAGGAGGCGAGGTCGGCCGCGTCCCGATAGTCGCCGACGCGCGGCCGCGAGCCGGCGATCAGGCTGGAAAGCCGCAGCGCCCGGTCGTCATCCGACAGGAGCAGGATGAAGGGCTTGTCCGGCTTGCCGTAGCGGCGCATCTGGCTCTTGAAGACGTCCACATCGATGTCGGGCGAGGCGAGCACCACGTCGCCCAGCTTGCCGCTGAGGTCGCGGTCGCCGGTGATGGCGAGCTGGCGCAGCGTTTCCATCGTCACCCAGGTTCCCATCGAATGGGCGACGATGTCGATGCGCCGGGCGCCGGTCTGCGCCAGCATCCTGAGCGTCACTTCCAACTGGTCGCGGGCGGCGGCGGCACTTTCCTTGTCATAGACATAATCGGTGGTCTTGGCGCCGGAAGCCCAGGAGAACAGCACCGGCGTGCCCGGATAGCCGGAATCATGGACGATCTGGGTGAGCCTGTAGACGGCGTCGTCGAAGCCAGTGTTGTAGCCATGGACAAAGACCATCACACGGCCGCCGCGGGCGTCGATGTCGGCGTTAAGGGCGCTGGTGAATTTAGGCTGCGTATCGTAGCCGACGACTTCCGAGGCCATGAAATACTTGGTCGGATCGTCCGACTTGCCGCGCGAGCGGCGCTCGATCTGGCCGGTCTGGTGAATCGGCGGAACGGTGACGTTGACTCGGGCGTAGTTGAGCGTCGCGGAGCGCTCGCCGTCGAAGACCTTGTTCGGATCGTCGGACCGCTTGCGCGTGGTGGCGATGAAGATCGAATGGTTGCCCGCGATCTCGGTCGCCTGGGTCGGCACGACCACGCTGCCCAGGATTTCCTGCGTCTGGGGACCCGCGCAGCCTGCCGTCAGCAGAGCAAGGGCAATGATGAAAATGGTCTTCAATCGCACGTCGATACTTCCGCTGCAATTCCACTTCGGCCCCGATTGGCCGTCCACCTCCGCGGAAATCTCCCGGACAGCCGAAGTGCGGCTAAAGTAAGTCGTGTCCAGCGGAAATTGGCTTAGCGCCGGGCGAGGACCATCGTGGTGTTGCGCGAAAGCCAAAAGGGCGGCAGGAAGGTTGCGGGCATCGGCAGGGGTGCTGGCGCGTGCCGGCGAGATCGAAAATGAGGGACTTGTAGTGAATAGCTTTTCCGCCCGCGTCGCTATGGCCGCCGAAGCGATCCGCGAAATCTTTCCGGAAACGCCGCTCCAAGAGAACGACTATCTGTCGAAGAAGACCGGCGCCCGCGTCCTTTTGAAGCGCGAAGACCTGACGCCGGTGCGCTCCTACAAGATCAGGGGCGCCTTCAATTTCTTCCGTAAGGCGCTTGCCGCTGGCAACAATGCCGAGCTGTTCGTCTGCGCCTCGGCCGGCAACCACGCGCAGGGGTTTGCCTTCGTCTGCCGCCATTTCGGTAAAAAGGGCGTCGTGTTCATGCCGGTGACGACGCCGCAGCAGAAGATCGACAAGACGCGGCTGTTCGGCGGCGATTTCGTCGAGATCAGGCTGGTCGGCGACTTCTTCGACGATTGCTACCGCGCCGCCTTCGAATTCACCGAAAGCGCCGGCGCGCATATGGTGCCGCCCTTCGATCACAAGGACATCATCGAAGGCCAGGCCACCGTGGCCTACGAAATCGCGGCGCAGTTGCCGGGCGGGCGCGTGCCCGACATCGTCATGCTGCCGGTGGGCGGCGGCGGCCTTGCCGCAGGCGTGACCCATTATTTCGCCGACCAGCATCGCGACCCGCGCTTCGTGTTCTGCGAGCCTGCCGGCGCGCCGAGCCTGCGTGAGAGCTTGGCCAGCGGCAAGCGGGTGAAGCTCGCCAAGGTCGACAATTTCGTCGACGGCGCCGCAGTGGCGGAGATCGGCCGCGAGCCGCTGCGCCACCTCAAGGACTTCGCCGCCGATGCCGTCCGGCTGGTTCCGGAAAACCGGCTCTGCGCCACCATGATCGAGATGCTCAATGTCGAGGGCGTCGTCCTGGAGCCGGCCGGCGCGCTGGCGATCGACGCGCTCAAGGATTTTTCACGCAAGGAGATCAGGGGCAAGACCATCGTCGCGGTCGTATCCGGCGGCAATTTCGACTTCGAGCGGCTGCCCGACGTGAAGGAGCGGGCGCTGCGCTTCGAGGGGCTGAAGAAATACTTCATCATCCGCTTCCCGCAGCGGCCGGGCGCATTGCGCGATTTCCTCGAAATGCTCGGTCCAGACGACGACATCGCCCGCTTCGAATATCTGAAGAAGTCGGCGCGCAATTTCGGCTCGGTGCTGATCGGCATCGAGACCAAGGACCGGCGCAACTTCGATCTGCTGAAGGCCAATTTCGACGCGGAGGGCGTGCAGTATCAGGATATCACAGACAACGAGACCCTGGCGGGATTCATCATATGAGCGCAAAACAAGGCACGGTCTTCGTCGCGCTGTTTTCCGGCATCAATGTCGGCGGTAACCGCATCGTCAAGATGGCGGAGCTCAAAGCCTTCTTCGAGGGCCTCGGCTTCACCGATGTCGCGACCTATGTGCAGAGCGGCAACGTCGTGTTCCGGGCGAAGAAAGGGGATGCGGCAGCGCTCACCAAGGAGATCGAGACGGCCTTCGAGAAGAAATGGGGTTTTCATTCGCGCATCATGGTGCGCGATGCCGGCTGGTTCGAGCGGCTGGTGAAGGACAACCCCTATCCCGAGATCTCGGGGGAACCGACCAAGCTGCATGCCTATGCGCTGGAGCGCAAGCCGACGGCCGAGGAGACGCAGCGCCTCGCGGACAAGTGCACGGGTCCCGAGCGCTTCGAGATCAAGGGCGACGTGCTTTACCTTCACGCGCCGGACGGGCTTGGCAAATCGGTGTTCGCCAATCTGATTCCGCGCACCTTGAAGGTGGCTGGCACGGCGCGAAACTGGCGCAGCGTGCTGGCGTTGCTCGAGATGGCCGGCAAGGCCGACGGCTGATCGCCGATTTTCAGGCGGCCTTTTGCCAGTCGAAAGTCAATTCCTCGCGGAAGGCGAAGCGCTTGATATGGTCGGCGACCACGCTCTCCAACCGGTCCAGCGAAGCTTCATCGTCGGCGGCCAAAGCGATGTGCAGCGCCTGATCGTCGGCGTCCATGACGGTGCGGCCGATCGAGAGCTGGATAGCGCCATGCCGCGGGTCGAACTCAACCGGGAATTTGTGCGACCAGTGCTTGCAGAGCTGCTGCAGATAGCGGCTGGCATGTTCGGTGGCGACATCGGCGCGGCTGGTCAGCATGAAATTCTCCTGGCGGATGAAGAAACGCCAGCCTGGATGAGGCTGGCGCCAATTCCCGGTAGATAGGCAGCAACTGGCGAAGCGCCAGCGGCGGCCCGTCAAATCGGCGCGGGTTCGCCGGGTTTTACCAGACGCCCGTGTTCGCCATCGAGGCCCAAGGTTCGGCCTTTGCCTTGGCCGGGCCTTTCTGCAAGAGCTCGATCGAGATGCCGTCCGGCGAGCGGATGAAGGCCATGTTGCCGTCGCGCGGCGGACGGTTGATGGTCACGCCATTGTCCATCAGCTTCTGGCAGGTGGCGTAGATGTCGTCGACCTCATAGGCGAGGTGGCCGAAATTGCGGCCGCCCTTGTAGTCTTCCGGGTCCCAATTGTAGGTCAGCTCGACCAGCGGCGCCTTCTCGTTGATGCCGCTCTGCTCGTCTTCGGGCGCGGCGAGGAAGATCAGCGTGTAGCGGCCCTGCTCGTTTTCGTAGCGGCGGACCTCCTTCAGGCCGAGCTTGTTGCAGTAGAAATCGAGCGACTGGTCGATATCGGCGACGCGGACCATTGTGTGCAGATAGCGCATGGCGGCTTCCTCGGCTTGTTGGGGTTGTGAGGCACCATAGGGGCCACCCGGCGAAAGGGCAATCGTCCGACAATAACGACGACGGGGTCGATTTTTAGGGCCTCGCCAATCGTCCTCGGGAAGCGCCGGCAAACAACATTTCAGCCTTTCCGGTACTGAACGGTGAAAAAAGGCACGTCAGCCCTTGCACACCCCGGAAGCCGCAGTGTTAATCTCTCGGCAAGAATCAGTTGCAGTTCGATTTGAAAAAGGGGGCATTCTTATGGGGGAAAAAGCCTCTTTCACGAGGCGGGACGGAAGCCTTGACGACGCCTTGAAGCGGGACAATGGCGGCGACTCCGCCGAGCTTGTCGAAATCGCCGGGGCTATCAAATGGTTCGACGTGGCCAAGGGCTACGGCTTCATCCTTCCGGACGACGGCGTCTCGGGTGATATCCTCCTCCATGTGACTTGTCTGCGAAAGGACGGCTTCCAGACGGCGCTCGAGGGCGCGCGGGTCGTCTGCCTTGTGAAACAGGGCGAGCGCGGATTGCAGGCTTTCCGCGTCCTGTCCATGGATGCTTCGACGGCCGTCCATCCGGCAGAGCAGGAACAGCGCACCCACGTTACCGTCAGCCCGGAGAGCGGCCTCGAGCGGGCTTTGGTCAAGTGGTTCAACCGCACCAAGGGTTTTGGCTTCCTGACGCGGGGCGAGGGAACCGAAGATATCTTCGTCCACATGGAAACCTTGCGGCGCTACGGCATAACCGAGCTCCGGCCCGGGCAGGTCGTGCTGGTGCGCTTCGGACGTGGCGACAAAGGCCTTATGGCCGCCGAAATCCACCCCGATATGGGTACCTTGTCGGTCTCGCATTAAGGGCTTCTCGACGCAGTCGAAGAGCTCTTTTCCGAGACGTGGCCATCTTGTCTGAAAACCGGTTCCACTTCCGCGGATCATGGTTTAGGACGAGCGTCTGGACGAGGTACCCCATGGCTCATCGCAATTGGCTGACTGCGGGCGCGCTCTGCGCCGCGATCGTTTTCGCCGCCTGTTTCATGGCCGCGAAGCCGAGTTCGGCGGATGCGATGCTGCTGCCCATCGACCGGACGCCGCTGGTGGTGGCGACCGGTTCGGGCGAGCGCTCCTTCTCCATCGAGATCGCCGACACTTCCGCGGAGCGAGAGGCGGGCCTGATGTTCCGCCGGACAATGGCCGACGATCACGGCATGTTGTTCGTCTTCGAAAGGACGGACGAGGTCGATTTCTGGATGAAGAACACGCCGATGGCGCTCGACCTCATCTTCATCGGTGAGGACGGCAGGATCAAGGCCATCAAGCGCGGCGAGCCCGAGTCCGAGGCGATCATCTCACCCGGACAGCCCGTGCGCTTCGTGCTTGAGCTGAAGGCAGGCACGGCCGCCAGGGACGGCATCAAGGAAGGCGATCTTTTGCGCCATCCGGCCATCGGCGCCGGATCCAACTGAAAAGCAGTTTCTGCCGATGCAATTCCTTTCGCATGACGGTTTCGAACTCGCCTATCTCGATCGCCAGCCGGCCTCGGGGCAGGGCGACCCGGTGTTGATGATCCATGGCTTTGCCTCTAGCCATTACGTCAACTGGGTCTCGCCGGGCTGGTTCAAGACGCTGAACGACGCCGGCTACAGGGCGATCGCCTTCGACCATCGCGGCCATGGCTCGTCGTCGAAGAGCTACGACGAGGCCGATTACACGCCGGCCAAGATGGCTTCCGACGCGGCAGCGCTGCTCGATCATCTCGGCATCGAGCGCGCCCATGTCATGGGCTATTCGATGGGCGCGCGCGTATCGGCCTTCCTGGCGCTCTCCGATCCTCAGAAGGTCGCGACGCTGGTGTTCGGGGGCCTCGGCATCGGCATGGTCGACGGCGTCGGCGACTGGGACCCGATCGCGGCGGCGCTGTTGGCGGAAGACCCGTCCCAAAACACGCATCCGCGCGGCCGCTCCTTCCGCGCTTTTGCAGACCAGACCCGCAGCGACAGGCGCGCGCTCGCCGCGTGCATCGCGACGTCGCGCGAGCTGCTCAGCGAGGACGACATGGCCCGCATAGCCCAGCCGACGCTGATCGCGGTCGGCACCAAGGACGATATTGGCGGTTCGCCGGACGAGCTCGCCGCCCTGATGCCCAATGCCAGGGCGTTCCATATCGAGGGACGCGACCATATGCTCGCCGTCGGCGACAAGAGCTTCAAGCAGCGCGTGCTCGAGTTCTACGCCGAATACCCGCTCTGAGCGCGCTCGCTCCCCGCCTGACCATGGTCGATCTTCTCGTCACCTACATGGAGATGTCCGCGCCGCCCCAGGGCGCGCCGCGTACGTCACCTTTGCCCGGCGCCATCGTGGCGCGCGAAAGGCTCGATCCTTCCAGCTATCTCGATCTCTACCGCGCGGTCGGCGGTCCGGTGCAATGGGACCAGCGACTGCGGATGGCGGAAGCGGAACTCGAAACGCTGCTCGCCGACGATGCCACGCATATCCACGTGCTGCGCATCGATGGCGAGGCCGGTGGCTTCTGCGAGTTCAACAATGTCGGCGAAGCGGCAATCGAGCTCGTTCATTTCGGGCTGGTCCCAGCTTTTCAAGGCAAGCGGCTTGGGCCGTTCCTGCTCGACCGGGCGTTGCGCTCGGCATGGTCGCATCGGCCGGAACGGCTTTGGCTTCACACCGACACTTATGATCATCCAGCCGCGCAATCGGTCTATGGACGCGCCGGATTCAGCGCCTATGCGCGACGGGTGGAAACCTTTCCAGATTAACCAGTCCCGTTTTCCAGCGCCGCGAGTGATCGCTCGATGTTCTGTCTCGCCTTGGGCTCGAACCGATTCTGGAACTCTGCCGTATGGAAGATGTGCGGGCGAGCGAGGAAGCTCTTCAGGACAGCCGAGCGGCCGGCGCGCCACATCGGTTCCTCCACCCAGCCATATTCCAGCCGGATCGCCTGCTCATAGGCATCGAAGACCGCAGGGTCGGCGCCGAGGATCGCCAGATCCATGTCGAGCAGAAGAGCGGCATCGCTGAGTGCGTCCTCATCGCGCAAGGGCGGCAACTGGTGGGTGGCGGTGGCGTTGATCATTGCCGCTATGCGGGCGAGGCGACCAGGATCGACGCGTCCGGCGAGCCTTTTCTCGGCCAGTTCGGCGCTTTTTGCCTCATTGTCCTTGGCGCGGCTGTCATAAATGGCGTCGTGGAACCAGATCGCCGCCTCGACGGCCTGCGGATCATCGAGCAGGCCACGGTATTCGTCAGCCAGCGCCAGCATCGCCTCGATGTGGGACAGGTCGTGATAGTGGCGATCTTCGGTGCTATAGAGCGCCGCAAGCTCGCTTTTCAGCGCCTCGTCGATCAAGGGTTCGTTTTCCATCGTCGCTTGAATCTGCGTGAACCAGGTCCATTTGACAAAGCACTAAGGAAAATTGAGTTCAACCGTGCTATGATTTCGCTTATATGTGCCGCCCGAGAATGAGCAAGGCCGGAGACCGTCGATGAACAGCATTACGATTGCCCGCCCCAGCATGGTGCAGCCGGTCGATCCGATCTGGCGGTCGATCCGCGATGAGGCGATGGAGGCGGTGAACCGCGATCCCTTGCTTGCGGCCTTCCTCTATTCGACCATTCTCAACCAGGAGAGTCTGGAAGAAGCGGTGATCCACCGGCTTGCCGAGCGCCTGGCGCATCAGGACATCGGCTCCGATCTCATCCGCCAGACCTTCAAGGCGATGCTGGACGACGATCCGGAGTGGAGCACGACGGTTCGCGTCGACATCCAGGCCTATTACGACCGCGACCCGGCCTGCGACCGCTTCATCATGCCGGTCCTCTATTTCAAGGGTTTTCACGCCATCCAGACGCACCGGCTGGCGCATTGGCTGTGGAACCATGGCCGCAGGGATTTCGCGCTCTATCTGCAGAGCCGCTCGTCCTCGGTGTTCCAGACCGACATCAATCCGGCCGCCCGCATCGGCAAGGGCATCTTCCTCGACCATGCTACGGGCTTGGTCGTCGGCCAGACGGCCGTCATCGAGGATGACGTGTCGATCCTGCATGGGGTGACGCTGGGCGGCACCGGCAAGGCCAATGGCGACCGCCATCCGAAGATCCGCCGCGGCGTGCTGATCGGCGCCGGTGCCAAGATCCTCGGCAATATCGAGATCGGCCATTGCTCCAAGATCGCGGCGGGCTCGGTCGTGCTGTCGCCCGTGCCGCACAACAAGACGGTCGCCGGTGTGCCCGCGCGCGTCGTCGGCGAGACCGGCTGCGACCAGCCTTCGCGGCAGATGGACCAGCTCCTGCCGTCGCAGAGCATGGACCACGTGGTCAGCTTCGACATCTGACCGAGGCTTACCGGCGGCGGCCGAACGGCCCGCCGGTTCCGCTCGACTGTTCTCCCATGTTATCCTGCCGGCTTGCCTTTACATGGCCATCGTTGGCGTGTCAGAAGCGCGTTCCCACGAACAAGGCCGATATTCGGAGAAGACTTTTGAAGCCTGACGAAATCAGAAAGCTGGACGCCTATTTCAAGCGCGTCTTCCAGAACCCCAAGCTGCAGGTCAAGGCGCGCCCGCGCAAGGAAGACTCGGCCGAGGTCTATGTCGGCGACGAATTCCTCGGCATCGTCTTCAAGGATGAGGACGACGGCGACTATAACTTCTCGATGGCCATTCTCGACATCGACCTGGGCTAAGCCAGCAACAGGCGCGGTCGGTACGCGGCAACGCAGCCCGGCCGACTGCAACCCGCAGGCGAGTGCCGCCTAATCCTGGCAATGCCGGGGAATGTGCACCCGACGCCAGCTGGTGGAACCTTCCCGCACCACCACCCGGCGCGCCACCGTCCCGTATGAAGGCGGGATTTCCCGGATGCGGACTTGCTGCGGCCGCACCAGCACTTCGTGGGCAACCGCTTCATACTCCGCCGGCTGAACGACGCGCCGGACGCGCTCCGGCTGGACCACGACCGTTTCGGCGACGCGCGCATAGCGGGCCTTGCGCCATACCTTGCACAGCACCTTGCGGCCATGGATCACGCGCCACTCCCAGGCATAGCCGCCATTATCGACCCTGACCGTGTGGTAGAGCGTGCGCGTAACCGCCGGGACGGTCTCATAGGTGACGCGCGGCGGCGCGATCTGGTCCACGCTTTGATAGGCGCCGAAAATCGGCGCGTCGTAATCGACAACCTGTCTGCCGGGGCTCAGCATCACATCTTCGTAGACGGTGTCGTAGAGCGCCGGCCTGTGGATCGGCTCGTAGCATTCAAGCGCGCGGCCGCCGGCGGCGGTTCCTGAGACGCTGGCAAGCATCGCGACCGCCGTCAGCGATACGGAGTGTTTGCGGATCATGACATTCCCCCGTTGAAAAAGCACGCCTTCACAACGCAGGACTGTAGCGGAAGGTCCAGGATCGCACAGTGATTTCAAGGCTTTTCGTTAAGCGGCGCGGTTAAGGAATTGCTACCTTGCGGATGGGTTCGTGCGGCCAACCAGGACCAAAGCCGTCTCGCGCGATCAAATTGGCGGTATTTTCCCGGGCCTGCCGCGCTTTACTCGACTTAACCAGATGGCTAGGAGAGGCGGCCTTGCGCTAGGGTGAGCCGGCATCCTATTTAGGTCGTAACCGATCCAGAACGATTCCGCGCCATTGCTCGTATGCCAAGGTGCCGGAAATCCATCTCCAACAAGGGTAGTCCATGAAGAACCCCGTTGAAACCTACATGAACCTCGTTCCGATGGTGGTCGAGCAGACCAATCGCGGCGAGCGCGCCTATGATATTTTCTCGCGCCTCCTGAAGGAACGCATCATCTTCATCACCGGTCCGGTCGAGGACGGGATGGCGACGCTGGTTTGTGCACAGCTTTTGTTCCTGGAGGCGGAGAACCCCAAGAAGGAAATCAACCTCTACATCAATTCGCCGGGCGGCGTCGTCACCTCAGGCATGGCGATCTATGACACCATGCAGTTCATCAAGCCGGCCGTGTCGACGCTCTGCATCGGTCAAGCCGCCTCGATGGGGTCGCTGCTTCTGACCGCCGGCCACAAGGACATGCGTTTCGCCACGCCGAACGCTCGGATCATGGTCCATCAGCCGTCCGGCGGCTTCCAGGGTCAGGCGTCGGACATCGAACGTCATGCGCAGGACATCATCAAGCTGAAGCGCCGCTTGAACGAAGTCTATGTCAAGCATACCGGCAAGAGCTATGAGGAGATCGAGCGGACGCTCGACCGCGACCATTTCATGACCGCGGACGAAGCCCGGGATTTCGGTCTGATCGACAAGGTCATCTCGAGCCGCGAGGCCGCCGAGACAGCCACGGTTTCAGCCTGACAATCGACAGCAAATGACAGCATAACGCGGTTTTGGCGCGGCTTGCGGCATTTCGGCCACATTTGGCTGTTCCCTCAGGCGTTGGGATTGCCTACGTTAAGGCTATGTTGATTTTCGACGGCTTAGCTTTGCATGGGGTTGCTGCGAATCATTGAAGCGTTTTCTGATTTCGTGTTTCGTACGGAATGCGCTGTGTGAGCCGGGACACTGGCGGTGGCGGATTCCCGCGATAGATTGGTGAGACGTCACTGAAAGCCAGACCACCGGCGGGCGTTGGTGAAAGGACAGGAAAATGAGCAAGGTCAGCAACGGCGGCGGTGATTCTAAGAACACGCTTTACTGCTCGTTTTGCGGCAAGAGCCAGCACGAAGTCCGCAAGCTGATTGCCGGTCCGACCGTCTTCATCTGCGACGAATGCGTCGAACTCTGCATGGACATCATCCGCGAGGAGAACAAGACCTCGATGGTGAAGTCGCGCGAGGGCGTGCCGACCCCGCAGGAGATCCTCAAGGTCCTCGACGACTATGTCATTGGCCAGCCCTACGCCAAGCGCGTGCTGTCGGTGGCGGTGCACAACCACTACAAGCGCCTCGCGCATGCCGGTAAGAATAATGACGTCGAGCTAGCGAAATCGAACATCCTGCTGATCGGCCCGACCGGCTGCGGCAAGACGTTGCTGGCGCAGACGCTCGCCCGCATCATCGACGTGCCCTTCACCATGGCCGACGCCACGACGCTGACCGAGGCAGGCTATGTCGGCGAGGACGTCGAGAACATCATCCTGAAGCTGTTGCAGTCGGCCGACTACAATGTCGAGCGCGCCCAGCGCGGCATCGTCTATATCGACGAAATCGACAAGATCTCGCGCAAGTCGGACAATCCCTCGATAACCCGCGACGTGTCGGGCGAGGGCGTGCAGCAGGCGCTTCTGAAGATCATGGAAGGCACGGTCGCCTCGGTGCCGCCGCAGGGCGGCCGCAAGCATCCGCAGCAGGAATTCCTGCAGGTCGACACCGCCAACATCCTGTTCATCTGCGGCGGCGCCTTCGCGGGCCTCGACAAGATCATCTCGGATCGCGGCCGCAAGACCTCGATCGGCTTCGGCGCGACCGTGGCTTCGCCCGAGGATCGCCGCACCGGCGACCTGTTCCGCCAGGTCGAGCCGGAGGATCTGTTGAAATTCGGCCTGATCCCGGAATTCGTCGGCCGTCTGCCCGTCCTGGCGACGCTGGAAGACCTCGACGAGCCGGCGCTGATCCAGATCCTGACCGAGCCGAAGAACGCGCTGGTCAAGCAGTATCAGCGGCTGTTCGAGATGGAGAATGTCGACCTGACGTTCCACGAGAACGCGCTGTCGGCGATCGCCAAGCGCGCGATCGAGCGCAAGACCGGCGCGCGCGGCCTGCGTTCCATCATGGAAGCGATCCTGCTCGATACGATGTTCGAGCTTCCGGCGCTGGAAGGCGTGCGCGAAGTGGTGATCTCGGAAGAGGTGGTGTCCGGCAACGCAAGGCCGCTCTACATCTATTCCGAGCAGAAGGAAAAGAAGGGCAATGTCAGCGCCTGAAATGGCCCTGTACCCGTCATTTTCATGGAACGGCGCCCGCGTGGCGCCGTTTTGCTGTCAACGGGGGCGCGGATATGCAATGGAACGGGTCGAGCGACCGTGTTAACCCTTGATCTTTGCCCCGGCTGCATCCACCTAACAGCAGAAGGCCGAGGCGCCGAATTCTGTGCTGTAAAACTCCCGTCACAAACGGTGGTAGGCGGAACGACACTCGGTCGTTAATATGAGATTCGCGGTTGGCTAAAATAAGCGGCCGCGACATGAAAGGTTGGACAATGGCCAAGATATCCAAGGCTTCCGGCGACGGCGTTTTCGCAGTCCTCCCACTGCGCGATATCGTCGTGTTCCCGCATATGATCGTGCCGCTCTTCGTGGGCCGTGAAAAGTCGATCAAGGCGCTGGAAGAGGTGATGGGTCAGGAGAAGCAGATCCTGCTCGCCACCCAGATGAATGCAGCCGACGACGATCCTGAGCCCGATGCGATTTTCGACATCGGCACGCTCGCCAATGTGCTGCAGCTCCTGAAGCTGCCCGACGGCACCGTGAAGGTTCTGGTCGAGGGCGCCTCGCGCGCCAAGATCGTCTCGTTCACCGACCGCGCCGATTTCCATGAGGCCCGCGCCACCGCGCTCGCCGAGCCGGAAGAGGAAGAGGTCGAAATCGAGGCGCTTGCCCGCTCGGTCGTCACCGACTTCGAGAACTACGTCAAGCTGAACAAGAAGATCTCGCCCGAAGTGGTGGGTGCGGCCAGCCAGATCGATGACTATTCCAAGCTCGCCGATACGGTTGCCTCGCATCTCGCCATCAAGATCCCCGAGAAGCAGGAGATGCTCGCCACGCTTTCCGTGAAGGAGCGTCTGGAGAAGGCGATGGGCTTCATGGAAGCCGAGATCTCCGTGCTCCAGGTGGAGAAGCGCATCCGCTCGCGCGTCAAGCGCCAGATGGAGAAGACACAGCGCGAGTACTACCTCAACGAGCAGATGAAGGCGATTCAGAAGGAGCTCGGCGAGGGTGAGGACGGCCGCGACGAGGCCGCCGAGATCGAGGCGCGCATCAAGAAGACCAAGCTCTCCAAGGAGGCCCGCGAGAAGGCGGAAGCCGAACTGAAGAAGCTGCGGTCGATGTCGCCGATGTCGGCTGAATCGACGGTGGTGCGCAACTATCTCGACTGGCTGCTGTCGATCCCGTGGGGCAAGAACTCCAAGGTCAAGCAGGACCTCAACTATGCGCAGGACGTGCTCGACGCCGACCATTTCGGCCTCGACAAGGTCAAGGAGCGCATCGTCGAGTATCTCGCCGTGCAGAGCCGGCAGAAGAAGCTGAAGGGCCCGATCCTGTGCCTCGTCGGACCGCCCGGCGTCGGCAAGACCTCGCTCGGCAAGTCGATCGCCAAGGCGACCGGCCGCGAGTTCATCCGCATGGCGCTCGGCGGCGTGCGTGACGAGGCTGAGATCCGCGGTCACCGGCGGACCTATATCGGCTCGATGCCCGGCAAGGTCATCCAGTCGATGAAGAAGGCCAAGAAGTCCAACCCGCTCTTCCTGCTCGACGAGATCGACAAGATGGGCCAGGACTTCCGCGGCGATCCGTCATCGGCCCTGCTCGAGGTGCTCGATCCGGAGCAGAACTCGACGTTCATGGACCATTACCTCGAGGTCGAATACGACCTGTCGAGCGTGATGTTCGTGACGACGGCGAACACGCTGAATATCCCTGCGCCCCTGATGGACCGCATGGAGATCATCCGCATCGCCGGTTACACCGAGGACGAGAAGATCGAGATCGCCAAGCGTCACCTGATGCCAAAGGTGATCCGTGATCATGCCCTGCAGCCGAACGAATTCTCGGTCGGCGAGGATGCGATCCGCGGCATCATCCAGACCTACACGCGGGAAGCCGGCGTGCGCAGCCTGGAGCGCGAGCTGATGAAGCTCGGGCGCAAGGCAGTGACCGAGATCCTGCGCACGAAGAAGAAGACGGTGAAGATCACGGCGGAAAACCTCGCCGATTATCTTGGCGTGCCGCGCTTCCGCTTCGGCCAGGTCGAGGCCGACGATCAGGTTGGTGTGGTCACGGGTCTTGCCTGGACGGAAGTCGGCGGCGAGCTGCTGACGATCGAAGGCGTCATGATGCCCGGCAAGGGCCGCATGACGGTGACGGGCAATCTGCGCGACGTGATGAAGGAATCGATCTCGGCGGCGGCTTCCTATGTCCGCTCCCGGGCGCTCGATTTCGGCATCGAGCCGCCGCTGTTCGACAAGCGCGACATCCACGTCCACTTGCCGGAAGGCGCGACCCCGAAGGACGGCCCGTCCGCCGGTGCCGCGATGGCTACGGCCATCGTGTCGGTGCTGACGGGTATCCCGGTTCGGGCCGATGTGGCGATGACCGGCGAGATCACGCTGCGTGGTCGCATCCTGCCGATCGGCGGCCTGAAGGAGAAGCTGCTCGCGGCATTGCGCGGTGGCATCAAGAAGGTGCTGATCCCGGAAGAGAACGTCAAGGATCTGGCGGACATTCCGGACAATGTGAAGAACGGCATGGAGATCGTTCCGGTCTCGCGGGTCGGCGAGGTGCTCGCACACGCGCTCACCCGGATGCCGGAGCCGATCGAGTGGGTCGAGCCGGTCAATGCGCCTGCCCCGGTCGACAGCGGCGACGACGCAGGAAAGTCGCTCGCGCACTAACAAAAGCTAATGGTGCGCCGCACAAAGAGAGAGCCGGGCGTTGAGCCCGGCTTTTTCATGTGAAAAAGCCATGAAAAAATGGAAAAAAGCCCGGAATTCCGCGGTTTTCGGCTTGGGTTCCGGATCGCTTCTTTCTAAAGTCCGTTTCCTGCCGGATGAGTCGTAAGTTCCGGTTTTCTCATGGAAGGGAATTTTGATGAACAAGAACGAACTGGTGTCCGCTGTCGCCGACTCCGCAAGCATTTCGAAGGCTGATGCGCAGTCGGCCGTCGATGCGGTGTTCTCCGTGATCACTGGCGAACTGAAGAAGGGCGGCGATGTCCGGCTTGTCGGCTTCGGAAATTTCACCGTGTCAAAACGTGCTGCTTCGACCGGCCGCAATCCGCAGACCGGCGCGGAAGTGAAGATTCCGGCGCGCACCGTGCCGAAGTTCTCGGCCGGCAAGGGCCTCAAGGACGCGGTCAACTAAGACCTTTTTCTTTAAGTGCAGAAAAGCCGGGCTTGCCCGGCTTTTCTTTTTTGCGCTGACAGGCAGCTGGTTCAGGCCGTCGGCGCGTCGGCGCGCATCAGGCCTTCCTGTTTCAAATCCGCCCACAGCGCCGCCGGTATGTTGGTGTCGAGCAGCGCCCGGTTGCTTTCGACTTCTGCGGGCCGTTGGCCGCCGGGGATCACCGACATCACCGACGGGTGCTGCAGCGGGAATTGCAACGCCGCCTCGATCAGGCGCACATTGTGGCGCTTGCAGACTTCCTCGATACGCGCCACGCGATCCAGGACCTCCTTCGGCGCCTCGCTGTAATTGTAGAAGGCGCCGGGCTTCGGCCCGGTCGCCAGCACGCCGGAATTGTAGGGCCCGCCCAGCACGATGCCGATGCCGCGCTTCTGGCAAAGCGGCAGGAATGACTGCAGCGCCTCCTGTTCGAGCAGCGTGTAGCGGCCGGCGAGCAGGAACAGGTCGAAGTCGCCGCGCTCGGCGAGCGTCTGCGCGACCTGCCATTCATTGATGCCGCCGCCGAAGGCCTTGATCACGCCTTGGTCGCGCAGCGAAAGCAGCCCGTAATAGCCGGACGACATGAACTCCGCGATACGGGCATCCGAGGCTTCCTTGCTGCCATGGGTGAAGATGTCGACGTCGTGCACGAAGAGGATGTCGATGCGGTCGACGCCAAGACGCTCCAGCGAGGCCTCGAAGGAGCGCATGACGCCGTCATAGGAGTAGTCGTAGACTTCTCGGCGCGACGGCGTCTCGAAGAACTTGCCGATGCCGGTGCGCTGGTCCGGCGGGGCGACGCGCATGAGGCGGCCGACCTTGCTCGACAGCACATAGTCGTCGCGCTTCCTGCCGCGCAGGAAAGGGTTGAGGCGGGTTTCCGACAGGCCGAGGCCGTAAAGCGGCGCCGTATCGAAGTAGCGGCAGCCAGCCTTCCATGCCGCCTCCAGGGTGGCATTGGCGTCCTCGTCGGAGATGGCGCGGTAGAGATTGCCGAGCGGCGCGGTGCCGAAGCCGAGTTCGGTGAAGGTGATGCCGCCATTGCCGATGCGATCGAAGTGCCGTGTCTTCATGTCTGACGATGTCCCGGAGCGATTTGTCTGACATGACACTATCACGCCGGTGGCCCAGCAAAAGTGCCGAGGCTCGTTGGACAGCGATTTTCGCAATGGTAGCATGAACAAAAACAAGCCTTGCGCGGCCAGCGAGCCGCCGAATCTATAGAGACACGCGACTTCGCGCAGACAGGGTGAGCCATGCCATGAGCAAAGCCGGATCCGGCATGTTCGCGACCGCGCTGGACGAGCTTGGCGCGGTGCTGGCGCGCACGGATGAAGCCCGGATCGACGCAGCCTGCGCCATGCTGGCCGGCGCCCGCAGGATCGCCGTCTATGGATGCGGCCGCGAGGCGCTGCAGGTGAAGGGTTTTGCCATGCGGCTCTATCATCTCGGCCTGCCGGTTTCGGTGGTCGGCGACATGACTACGCCGCCGCTCGGGCAGGGCGACGTGTTCCTGGCGAGCTCAGGGCCGGGCGAGACCACCACGGTGCTGACCTTGATGCGGGTTGCCCGCGATGCCGGCGCGAAGGTGCTGCTCCTGACGGCCGAACCGACAGGCAGCGCGGCGAAACTCGCCGACTTCACGCTGGTCGTCCCGGCGCAGACCATGGCCAGCGACCAGGGCACGGCAAGAAGCTCGGTGCTGCCAATGGGCTCGCTGTTCGAAGGCGCGCTGTTCCTGTTGTTCGAGATCATGGTGCTGAGGCTCCAGGCGCTGACCAATGCGACGCCGGAAGCCATGCGCGCCAGGCACACCAATATGGAGTAGGGCATGCGCTACGAACTGATGCTGCCGCACCAGATCCGCAAGGCGATCGAGGAGAACTGGCCGGTCGTGCTGCCGCTCGGCGTGCTCGAATACCATGGTGAGCACATGGCGGTCGGGATGGACACTTTGGCCGTCATCAAGACGGTGGAGCTGATCGAGAAGGAGAGGGACCTCGTCATCCTGCCGCCCTTCTATTACGGCGCGGCAAGCTATGCGGTGGCGGCGCCGGAAGGCAGCGGCTCGGTGCAGGTCGGTGGACCGGTGCTTTCGCCATTCGCCGAGGAATTGTTCTACGGGCTGTTGCGCATAGGCTTCCGCAACATCCACGCCATCATCCACCACCAGACCGAAAATTTCGTGGCCGGCATGCCGACCGACCTCGCCTTCAAGACCGCGGGGCGGCAGGCGATCTTCCGCTTCCTGGAGAAGGAGCGCGGCGAGGGCTGGTGGGGGTCGAACACGATGGCCGATTACTATGCCGGCCATGCCCAAGGCGAGAACGTCTTCAACTGGGTGCAGGTGCACCCGCTGATGCCGGCCGCGATGAACGGCAAATACCCGTTCGACCATGCCGGCAAAGGCGAAACCTCGCTGATGCTGGCGCTATGCCCCGAGGCTGTGGACGAGAAGCATTTGGCCGACAACACCGGCTGGTACACGAAAGACGCGGCGGAGGCCTCGGCAGGCCTCGGCAAGATCGGCGTCGCCATGATCCTTGATCATTTAAGGTCCATCCTGATGGGATAGGCGCGGTGCTTCCTTCTCCCACAAGGCGGGAAGGAAAGGTCCAGCTACTTCACCGAGCCGGCCGTCATGCCCATGATCAGGTAGCGCTCGAGCGCGATGCCGATGATGGCCAGGGGTGCGATGGCGGCGGTGGCCAGGGCTGCCATCGACCACCAGTTGATGCCTTGCGAGCCGGTCTGGCTCGCCACCATGACCGGGATGGTCTTGGCGTCGGTCGACGTCAGAAGCGCGGCGAAGAAATACTCGTTCCAGCACAGCACCATCGCCAGGATGAAGGCGGCGACCATGCCGGGCAGGGCGATTGGCATGACGATGCGGAAGAACGCACCCCAGATCGACAGCCCGTCGACCAAGGCCGCTTCCTCCAATTCGACAGGGATCGAGTTGAACTGGTCGCGCATGATCCAGATGACGATCGGCAGCACCATAAGCGTGTAGAGGAGCACGAGCCCGATCCGCGTATCGAGGAGCGCCACTTCCCGGTAGAGCACCAGGAACGGGAGCGCCAGCACGACCGGCGGCAGGATGAGCTGCGACAGGAAGAAGAAGGAGATGTCCTCGTTCCTGAACCAGGCGAATTTGTAACGGTATCGGACAAGGCCATAGGCGGCGAGGCTGCCGATTATGATGGCGAGAGCCGATGCGCCGACCGAGGTGATGACCGAGTTCATGAAGCGCTTGAGGAATTCGTCGCGCACGGTCGAGGTCTGGAAGATCGAATCCGGCGACAGGCCGAGCGAGCGCCAGCCCTTCCAGTCGGGCGTGAAGTCGACGAAGGGGATGAGATGGCCTTGCGTGACATCGACCGCCGATTTGAACGAGGTGGTGATCGTCCAGTAGATCGGGAACAGGCACACGAATGCCCAGAAGACGAGCGCGCCATAGATGAAGACGCGGCTGGTGATGAAGGCCGCCGGCGAGCGGATTTCGGAAACGGTATAGTCGGTGGTCTGGACGCTCATGATGCCGCTCAGTTGACGTTGCGCACGAAACGACTGGCGACTTTCAGCAGCCAGGTCACGAACACGACGATGATGATCAGATAGGCCATGGCGAGCATTGTGCCGTAGCCGACGTTCGAGCGGTCGCGGTATTCGCGGTAGATGAAGCTCGACACGGAATCGGTGGCGCCGCCGGGGCCGCCTGAAGTCAGGGTGATGATGATGTCGGCGAGCTTCAGCTTGAAGATGATGCGCAGGATCACCGCCGTCACCGATACCGGCAGCATCAGCGGGAAAGTGACCTGCCAGAAGGTCTGCCACGCGGTCGCGCCGTCGACGCGGGCGGCTTCCAGCACCTCGCGCGACATCGCCTGCAGGCCGGCGAGCAGCATGATCATCATGAACGGGATGAACGTCCAGGCATCGAGCATCATGATCGAGATGCGGGCTGTGATCGGGTCGGAGAAGAAGGCGGGATTATCCCAGCCGAGATGACGCGCCAGCGTCGCCGCGGGGCCGAACCGGTACTCCATCAGCGATTTGCCGACCATCCAGGACACGGCGACCGGCGACAGCATCAGCGGCAGCAGGAAGACGACGCGGAAGAATTTGCGGGCGCTTATTTGCGCGTTGAGCAGCAGCGCCAGGCCGAAGGCGATGACATATTCCACCAGCACCGCAAGCACGTAGAGCACCATGTTGAACAGCGCGTTGCGGTAGTAGGGGTCGGCCAGCATCTGCCAGAAATTGTCGAGGCCGTTGAACCTGCGTCCGGCAAACGAACTTAGGTTCCAGTCGGTGAGCGCGATGTAGAAGCCGAACAGCGTCGGAAAGATCACCATGGCGATGGTGAAGAGCAGCGCCGGCAAAAGGAACAGCGCGCGCTGCCCGTCCTCGCCGCGCGTCAGCACCTGCCAGGCACCAAGTGCTGCACCCCACAGGATGTAGGCATAGATCACCGGCCGCCAGGTATCGAAGCCGACCGTGGACATCTCGGTCTTGTAGAGGATCTGCACGACGATGATAGCCAGCAGGGCAAGGCTCGCGACGGCCAGCAGGCTCCAGCCGAGGCGCTTGCGGCCTTGCGGGATCAGGTCGGCCGGATTTGCCGGCCACGCATTCGCGGTCGAAGTCTGCTCAGCCACGCTTCTCGCCTCTTCGCGCTTCTTCTTGACGCAATTCCGGACGGAAAACCGCTGCACAAATTTCCTGGAATTGCGGGATAAATACGCGGCCCGGCGACGAGGTGTCGCCGGGCCGCGACTTGGTCGAGATAGCCTACATGCCGAGCGAGGCTTTGTAGAGCTTGATCTGGTTTTCGCGGCCGATCTGGTCGGTCAGCTTTTCCCAGGCCGCTGCGATGGCATCGGCGCCTTCCTGCGCCTTCATCTTGCCGGCGAAAGTGTTGGCCAGGATGTCCTCGGCGGCGGAATAGTACTGGAAGATGCCGGGGATGCGCGGCTCGATGGCGGCATTCGGATGGTTGTAGCTATCGCCTTCCGACTTGAGGTAGGAGGTGATGAAGGCTTCGTCATAGCCGGCAGCTACCCATTCGGGAATGTTGAAATGGGAGTTGCGGTAGGGTTGGAAGCCCGACGGATACATCGCCGTCCAGATCGACAGGTCCTTGCCGCCGAGATGCGCGGCGGCCGACCACGCCGCCTTCTTCTTCTTCTCGTCCTTGTCGACGCGGGCCATGACATAGACGCCCCAGCCGAGATAGGCGCAGTTCGGCGCATAGTTCGGGCCGCTGGCGAGCTTGTCCCATTTGCCGGTCTTGGAGTTGTACACATCGTCTGAGCCGGGCAGGATCGAGAAGCCGGTGACGTCGCCGATGACCGACGAGTCATTGGTCTTCACGTTCGAGCCAACATCGCCCCACCAGGGGATCATCGAGCCGGTGCCGGCCAGGAACTGCTGGAAGGCGGTCGTGTTCGGATCGGCGTTGATCTGGTCGGCGGGCTCGGACGGCAGGGCGTCGATGACGTCCTGGATGGCGCGCACCCAGGCCGGATTGTTGACGCGCGGCTTCATCGTGTCGGCGTCGAACAGCCAGGCCTTGTCGTCGGGGTGCTTGGCATAGGCGGTGGCGCGGCTGCCGAGGAAATAGAAGCCGAAACCGCCCCAGGGCTTGGGCGCGTCGAGATAGCCATAGACGTCCTGGCCCTTGAATTTCTTGCCCTTCAGGAACTTGGTCACGGCCTGGACCTGCTGCCAGGTCTTGGGCACGCCCCACTCCGTCAGGCCCGCCTTGTCGCCGCTGTCCGCCTTCCAGGCTGCCGCCAGCTCGGAGTCGGAGAACACGTCGGTGCGGTAGTTGAAATTATGCGCGTCGCCGTCGATCGTCACGCGATACTGCTTGCCGTTCCAGGTGCCGACCGGCGGCTTGAGATAGTTGACCAGGTCGTCGAAGTCGATCTGCTTCTTGACCCAGTCGGGCATCTCGGAGGTGAGGCCCTTGCCGCAGACATCGCCTTCGAAGGGCGCGCCCATCTCGATGATGTCGAAGTCGACGGTGCCGGTGGCGATCGACTGCTGCAGACGGGCGTTGTAATCGGCCTGGGCAAGGTCGATCCAGCTGATCTTGGCGCCCGTATAAGCCTCCCATGGCTTCAGGAAACCACGGAACAGCACGTTGTGCAGGTTCTGGTTGTTGAGGCCCATGAAGGTGAGCTCGACACCGGCGAACTCGCCTTCCTTGACATTGGCCTTGGTCGCTTCCAGGCAGAGCTCGCCGACCTTCTGGAAATCGGCATCCGTCGGCTGGCCTTTGCCGACGCCCGGGATCTGCAGGATTTTCGCACGCAGACTATCGTCGGCCGCGGCCGGCCTCGTCAGCGCGCCGAGCCCGGCACCGGACGCAGCTGCGATCGCGGCCATCGAGGCAGCACCCTTCAGCACATCGCGGCGGCTCGCACCGGCGCGCATCAGTTTTTCGTATAGGTCGACTCTCATCTACAGGTTCCTCCCAGAACAACAGCGATTGAATTGAAATGCCAATTTCTCGGACGTGCAAACGTCTACGGTTCTCCTCGATCAAACGGGGACGTGGGACCCCACCCTGCGTCGCCGGAGCTCCGATTTCAGGGTAACAGGCCTGCGTCGGATTGGCACTCGCCACTATTCGCGTAATCGATTACCTTGTCAACAAGATTGGCTTTTTAACTATAAGATACCGACTTGCCGTTGCCGCTGGCAATGGCTAGCTTCACCGCAAAAGATAAAGGGGAGACGATGGCTCAAGTCGCGATCAGCAGTGTGGCCAAGGCGTTCGGGACCGTCAAGGTCCTGCATGAGGTCAGCGTCGATATTGCCGATGGGCAATTCGTCGTGCTGGTCGGCCCTTCAGGATGCGGCAAGTCCACGCTGCTCAGGATGGTGGCCGGGCTGGAAACGGTTTCCGGCGGCACGATCTCGATCGGCGACCGCGTCGTCAACAACCTGCCGCCGGCTAAGCGCGACATCGCGATGGTGTTCCAGAATTACGCGCTCTATCCGCACAAGACGGTGGAGCAGAACATGGCCTTCGCGCTGAAGCTGCGCGGCACCGATCCGGCCGTCGTCGCCGAACGCGTCAAGCGCGCCGCCGACATCCTCGACCTCGCGCCCTATCTCAAGCGCTATCCGCGCCAGCTTTCGGGCGGTCAGCGCCAGCGCGTCGCCATGGGCCGCGCCATCGTGCGCAATCCGCAAGTGTTTCTGTTCGACGAGCCGCTCTCCAACCTCGACGCCAAGCTGCGCGTGCAGATGCGCACCGAGATCAAGGAACTGCACCAGCGGTTGAAGACCACGACGATCTACGTCACCCACGACCAGATCGAGGCCATGACCATGGCCGACAAGATTGTCGTGATGCGCGACGGCCGCATCGAGCAGATCGGCGCGCCGCTCGAATTGTTTGACCGGCCCGCCAATCTGTTTGTCGCCGGCTTTATCGGCTCGCCGGCGATGAACCTGCTCAAGGGCACCGTGAGGAAGGGCGAGAAGCCGGTCGTCGACATCGCCGGCACGGCGTTTCCGATGCCCGCCAACAGTGCCGGCGAGGATGGTCAGGCCGTCGTCTACGGCGTGCGCCCGGAGCACCTGGAGATCCATCCCGACGGCGTCGAGGCCAAGATCTCGGTTGTCGAGCCGACCGGCTCGGAAACCCTGGTGTTCGTGCGCTTCGGCGAGGGCGAGATGGTGGCGCTGTTTCGCGAGCGTCACGACTTCAAGCCGGGCGACACGCTCAAGCTGATGCCTCGTCTCGACCAGGTCCACCTCTTCGACGCCGAAACCGGCAAGCGACTTTAGATCTTTACGCAATTCCGGACGGAAAACCGCTCACACTTTTCCTGGAATTGCTCCAGACCGCACACAGACTTCCGGGAGGAAACCATGCTCAAAGGGATCAATCCGCTGCTCAATGCCGACGTGCTCCAGGCGCTGCGGGCGATGGGCCATGGCGACGACCTGATCATCGCCGACACCAATTTCCCGTCCGACTCGGTGGCGCGGCAAACCGTGCTCGGCAAGCTCTTGCGCATCGATGCGACGGCGGCCGACGTGGTGAAGGCGGTGCTGTCGCTCTATCCGCTGGATACGTTCGTCAACGATGCCGCGGCGCGCATGGAGATCGTCGGTAAGCCGAATGAGATCCCGCCGGTGCAGAAGGAGGTCCAGAAGGAGATCGACGCGGCCGAGGGCAAACCCTGGCCGATGATCTCGATCGAGCGCTACGCCTTTTACGAGCGCTCCAAGAAGGCCTATTGCGTGATCCAGACCGGCGAGCGCCGCTTCTATGGCTGCTTTGCCTTCCGCAAAGGCGTTGTGCCGCCGGATGCGGAGTAAGGACATGGCCGCCCCCAAGCCCGTTGTGATCCTGGGTGTGTTCGTCGCCGACACCGCCTATCGCGCCGATCGTCAGCCGCGCATGGGCGAGACGATCCTCGGCAATTCCTTCAAGCTCGGGCCGGGCGGCAAGGGCTCGAACCAGGCGGTGGCGGCCGGCAAGCTTGGCGCCGACATCACCTTCCTGACGCGCCTCGGCCTCGATGCCTTCGCCGATATGGCCAAGCAGACCTGGAAGGGCGCAGGCGTGAAAAGCGCCGTCATCGACACGCCGGACAGCTATACGGGCGCGGCCTATATCTTCGTCGAGGAAGGCAGCGGCAACAATGCCATCATCGTCAGCCCGGGGGCCGCGATGCTGATCTCGCCCGAAGACATCGAGGCGCATGCCGAGCTCATTCGTTCCGCCGGCGTCTTCGTCACCCAGCTCGAACAGCCGATCGACGCGGCGTTGAGAGCGCTGGAAATCGCGCGTGGGGCAGGGGTGACGACCATTCTCAATCCCGCGCCGGCGGCAAGCCTGCCAGACCGCATCTACACGCTCTGCGACTATGTCACGCCCAACGAGACCGAGGCCGAAGGGCTGACCGGCATCAAGGTGTCGTCGGTCGACGACGCCCGCCGCGCCGCCGACGCTCTGCTGGCCAAGGGCGTCGGCGCCGTCATCGTGACGCTGGGAGAAAAGGGCGCGCTTCTGCACACCAAAGACCGATCCGACCATGTCGGCGCCGTCAATGCCGGCCCGGTGGTCGAGACCACCGGGGCGGGTGACGCCTTCAATGGTGGACTCGCCGCGGCTCTGGCAAAAGGCGTCGAGCCGCTGGAGGCCGTGCGCTTCGCCTGCGCGGTCGCCGGCATTTCGGTGACCCGACCCGGCACCGCGCCGTCGATGCCGACATTGCAAGAGGTCGAGGCGCTACTGGCGAAGGCATGAACTCGTAGTCCACGCGGTTTATTAGCGGCTCCTTGACCCGGAACGCTCCTCAAGCGAGCGCGTTCATCCTCCTGGTTTGCAACGCCGGAACGGCAGGATGAAGAAATTTTACGAAAAACCCACGCTCGTGAAGCGCCAGACGCTCACCGAGCGCACGGCCCAGATTATCGCTTCCGGCGTCATATTGGGCGAATGATCTCGCGTGGCTTGGCTACAAGATCCTGCTGGTCAGTTCCAGCATCGTCGCTGCGCCTTGCTCGCTGCCGGGCATATGCACGACGCGGAGCACGCGGAGGTCCCTGTTCGTTCCCTCGACCGGTATCGACACGCTTTCGCCGACCCGCGGCAGTTCCTGGAAGGCGAGCTCGTCGACATCCCTCTCATCGTCGATGGAAATCCGACATCTCACGGCCATCTGATTTCTCCCGGTTTTCACCCGAGGGCTGAACGGGACAACGTTGGAATGGTTCCGAGAAGGCTCTCAGTTGGCAAGCCAGCCGCGATATTCGCGCGGGCCAGCCGGTAGGCAGTTCCCGCCGTTCTGCATCAGCTGTTCAGCGGACTGGTGGGCGATGACGGGCTCGAACCGCCGACATCTTCGGTGTAAACGAAGCGCTCTACCAACTGAGCTAATCGCCCGCTTGAGCGCGGACCTTTAAGCAGTTAGGGCCGCGTTCGCAAGGGCAAATGAACGGCCAGGTGCGCCCGCCACAGGGCAGATTTCCCCAGCCTCGACGCCGTTGTCAAAAAACCTTCTCCTGTTTGTTGTTATGCTTGAATGCCGCGCTTGACACCCGCAAACGAACCCCTTATCCAGCGCCCCAACGACGAACACGGCTGACACGTGCTCGTCAGTGCGCGGGTGTAGCTCAGTCGGTTAGAGTGCCGGCCTGTCACGCCGGAGGTCGCGGGTTCGAGCCCCGTCACTCGCGCCATTATTCCTTGACAGCGTCGATCGGGAATTCGGCTTATCCGGCGCGTTTATGCGTGTGCGGGGATCTATTAGGCGGCAGCGGCCCTTGCGGGCCGCCACCTTGTCGAAGATTGGGTTCAGGGCGCTATTGTCTCACGTAGCAGCGTTTGTGAGCGCCTGGGGCAGGATCGTCGCCGAAAGCGTCGTTGCCGCAGCGAACGCCGTTCCTGAAGACATCCTGCGTGTATTGGCCACGTGCGCCGTATCTGACCATCGCGCGGCCACGGAAATCGCAGAACTCACCCTCCCTGGCGCAGGCGATCCATTCGCCGCGATCCGGCCGCGAGCCGTAATCGCCGTCCCCGTAATCGTTGTCATCGCCATAGCCGCCGCCACGCGCCACGAAATAACAGGCCTTCTCGCGGCCGGGGGCGGGGTCGCCAAAAACGCGATTCGAGCAAGGGACGGCTCGACGATCGAAAAACCGGGAGGTCATTCGACCGCGCGCGCCGTAGACCACTTGCGTGGGGTAGGGCAGGCGGCAAATGCCGCCCTCATTCGCGCATCGCCGCAGCTGCTGCGCCGACGCGGCGGTAGGAAACAGGGCCGTAGCGGCCGCGGCCAAGCCGACGAGGCAGATGACTGCCAACGCTGTTCGAATCAAGAAAATCGGTTTTTTGGACACGATTCGTCTCCCGTTTTGGTTCACCCATCATCCTTACAGCGAAGCTGTTGAATGCGCGATGAATAGCTGGCCGGCGGTCGTGCGCACGATTTGCCGTTCGCCGCTTGTGGTCGTCGAGGCATCAAAGCGATGACGCCACCCATCGCCAGCTCTTTCAAGACAAAGGAGTTGCCATGTCGGGCAGAATGCTGGGGGTCCTGCTAAAGCGCGTCGCGAGCTTTCAGATTCGCTCCATGCGCTTTAGGTTTTGATTTTACGCATGTCTTTATCCCGAAAGCGGTTCCCACTTTCGGGAGACATGCGTTAGGCCCTGCCTATGCATTGTCCTGGCTGATTGCCGGGCGTCAAAACCACCGCGATGGTAACCGGCAGGGACAGCCAAGGCGCGTCCCGAACCAGGTCGTCCGGTGAGGAGAAAAAATGATTGAACTGCCTTTTGCCCGCGCCGAGTACCAGCAGCGGCTCGGAAAAATCCGCGCCGAGATGGCCAGGCGCGGCATCGAACTCCTGATCGTCAACGACGTCGCCAACCAGCACTACATCACCGGCTATGACGGCTGGTCGTTCTACACGCCGCAGGTGGTGCTTGTTCCCATCGAGGGCGCGGAGCCTGTCTGGATCGGCCGCGCCATGGATGCGGCTGGCGGGCTGCTGACGGCCTGGATGAAGCCGGAAAACGTCGTCGGCTTCCCGGAGGACCATGTCCAGCGCGCCGACCGTCATCCGATGGACTGGATCGCGGCCTGGATCGTCGCCAAGGGCTGGGGCAACCGTCAAATCGGCATCGAGCTCGAAGCCTATTATTTCTCGCCCAAGGCGCATGCGCGGCTCGTCGCCGGACTGCCCAACGCCAAATGGCACGACGCCGACCTGCTCGTGAACTGGATCCGCGCGGTCAAGTCGGAGCCGGAAATCGCCTATCTTCGCAAGGCATCGACACTGGCCGAGGCGGCGGTCGCGCGGGCCTATGACGTCATTGCGCCGGGTGTGCGCGAATGCGATGCGATTGCTTCCATCCAGGCGGCGCAGATCGCCGGCAGCCCGGATTTCGCCGGCGACATCACGGCGCTGCCGCCGACGATCCTCGGCGGCGAAAACGCTTCCGCGCCGCACATCATGTGGAGCGACCGGCGTTTCGGAAAGGACGAAACCATCGCGCTGGAACTCGCCGGCGTCTGCCGCCGCTATGCCGCCGGGCTTGCCAGGACCATGCAGCTCGGCAAGACGCCGACCCGCGTCGCGGACACGGCAAAGGCGGTGATCGAAGGCATGGATGCGGTGCTCGACACGGTACGGCCGGGCACGACCGCCGAAGCGGTCGAAGCCGCCTGGCGCAAGGTCATTGCGCGTCACGGGCTGAAGAAGGAATCGCGCATCGGCTATTCCATCGGCGTTGCCTATCCGCCGGATTGGGGCGAGCACACGATCAGCCTGCGGCCTGGCGACAAGACGGTGCTGCAACCGGGCAATGTCGTTCATTCCATCCTGGGCATGTGGATGGACGGATGGGGTATCGAGGTCAGCGAGACCATTCTGGTGACCGAAACCGGCAACGAGACGCTGACGAAATTCCCGCGGGACATCCATGTCAAAGCCTGACCGGCCGTCTTCAGCGAGCGATGCCGCTCCCGACATCGATGCCGGAATTCTCGGTCGGATGATCGAGATCCGACGCCATCTGCATCGCCATCCGGAGCTGTCGAACCGGGAGGCGGGCACGCAGCGCTATTTGCGCGAGATGCTTGCAAAGGAAGGGATCGCCGAGATCCGCGACGTCGCTGGCTACGGGCTTACCGTCGACATCGTCGGCACTGGCCGGCCTTCGAACCGCAAGGTGGCGATCCGCGCCGATATCGACGCCTTGCCGATCGAGGAGGTGTCCGGCGTCGACTTTGCGTCGGAAAATCCGGGCGTGATGCATGCCTGCGGCCATGACGCCCATGCCGCGATGGGCTTTGCAGTCGCCGCGCATCTCAATCGCTCACGCGACAGTTTCGGCGGAACCGTTCGCCTCATCTTCCAGCCGGCCGAGGAAGATGAACCGTCCGGTGGGCGACGGGTGGTCGAGGAGGGGCTTCTCGACGACATCGATGCCGCGATCTGCGTCCATGTCGATCCATATACGCCGTCCGGCAAGGTCGCCGTCGGCCCGGGTCCCTACACTTTGGCGTGCGACACGTTCGATGTGCTGGTCACCGGCTCGGCGGCGCATGCGGCAAAGCCCTATGAAGGTATAGACGCGCTGACTGTCGCCTGCTCGATGGTGAGCGAGCTGCAGAAGGTCGTTTCGCGCGAGACCGATCCCTATGATCCGCTGGTCATCTCGGTGACCGCCATCAATGGCGGCAATGCCTATAACGTCACTGCCGGCAAGGTCGCGTTCAAAGGCACGATCCGCAGCGGCAACGACGCCACTCGCGAGCGCGCTTGGCGACGGCTTCGTGAGATGCTTGAAGGAATAGCGGCAAGCCACGGCGCAAGCGTTAAGATCGACATCCATCGGGGCGAGCCGGGCGTCGTCAACGATGCCGGTATGGCCGCGCTCATAATGGCTGGCGCCAAGGCCAGCATCGGCGCGGACAATGCTCTCAACATGCCTGGATGGAGCATTGCGGACGACTTCGGTTACTACAGCGAGAAACGCCCGTCGGTCTATTTCCGGCTCGGCATCCGCAACGAGGAGGTCGGATCGGTCTATCCGCTTCACCATTCCAGGTTCCGCGTCGACGAGGCGGCGTTGAAGAGCGGCGTCCTTACTCTGGTTTCGGCGGCAACGATGTACCTGGCCGGACCGGAGAATCCCGGCGCTTAGTGAACTGGCAGGCTCCGGATCGGCCGTTCAAAGATATTGCGCGACCTTCTTGCCGACAGTGAGGAAGCGCAGCGGGTCGACCGCCTCGCCATCGTGGCGCACCTCGTAATGAAGGTGCGGACCGGTCGAGCGGCCGCTGCTGCCGGTCTTGCCGATGATGTCGCCGGCGGCGAGCTTCTGGCCGACAGTGACGTCGATCTCGCTCAAATGCCCGTATCGTGTGGCAAAGCCGTTGCCGTGGTCGACCTCGACCATTCGGCCGTAACCTCCGGCCCAGCCGGCCCTGGTGACGATGCCGGCGGCCGTGACCTTGGCCGGCATGCCGATCGGCGCCCTGAAATCCATGCCCGTGTGCAGGGCGGCGCTGCCCAGGATCGGGTCCGTGCGTACGCCAAACGGGCTGGTCACGGGATGGCCAGGGGCGGGGTTGGCGAGCGGCAGCTTGCGCGCCTCCTTCTTGACCCCGTCAAGTGCGTCGAGGGCCTCGTCCAGTTCCTTGACCTTGCTGTCGAAAACCAGCGAGGGATCGAGCGGCACCAGCGGGCCGCCGACATCGCTCTTGTTGAGCTCGCTGTCGACCGGCAGGCCCGCGGTTTCCAGCGCCTGGGTTATGGCATCGGCATTCTTGTAGGCGCTGTCGGCAAGCGTGGTGATGCGCGAGAGCTGCTGGCTCTCGATGGCCTTCAGCGAGGCATTGATCGAGACGAACAACTTGTCGGCGCGATCAGCGGCCGTTTCGCCATCGAGCGGATCGGACCTTGTCGACCAGAGCGAGAAGGGCCTGGTGTCACCGGCGTTCAAGGATGCGACGGAATAGGTCGGCGCCTGAGAGAGGCTGCCGGTGACCTCTGCAGGTTCATCGCGTTTGGCCGCCGGGGCGCCTGCCGCCGGCGCGTCGCCAACCTCGTTCTCGGCGCGCTCGAGGATCGGGCCGAGCCGCCCGTGGCGCTCGCTGAGCTGGGTCTGCCTGGCCAAGAGCTCGCTGACCTTGGTTTCCATCAGCTGCTGGTCGAGAAGCTGGCGGCTGGTGATGCGGTCGACCTGGGCACGAAGGGCCGAGATGCGGTCCTCATAGGCCTGCTGCATGCGCGCCTGCCTGGCCGTCGTGGCGCCGATCAGGTCGTCACGCAACACCAGATAGGACGTGGCAAGCAGATAGCCGATCGCGATCGCCGCCAGGGCCGAGCCGAGGAAGGCGGCGAGCCAGGGGCGGATGGTGAAATGCCTTATCTCGTTGCCGCGGGCGATAATGACCGTGTGCGGTTCCTTGCGTTTACCGAAGACAGCTGACTGACCGGTTGGTTTCACGGGGACCAGGCTTTCGTTACGGGGACCAACGACAAGCCTGATTACATATTATTAGGGTTAACAAAGCTTTGCCGCCGACCGGGCGGTGCCGAATGCGCGCGGCACGGGCACGAGGTTGCGCGAACCTCAGGACGTGCAATGCGGCGAAATCCTTGGCGATGAACACCAATGTTCTCCCAGGAGCAGCCTGGTGGCTCGCAAAGCAAGGCTCGGGTTTCTTAACTGTCTTCGATTGCGTTTAGTTGACGTTTTTCGAGTAAAGGCGTGTTGGTGTTTGGGATTCACCGCGGCGGTAGGAATGCTGGACGATCTGGTTGGCAAGATCCTCGACAAGATTTCGGGCACCAGTCTGCTGGCGACCGGGCTTTTGCTGTTGACTGCCTTTGTCAGCGCGCTTGTGGCCTATTGGCGCACGGTCGAGGAGAAGAGCTGGAAGGAGTTTTTCGAGTTCGCCATCCCGCGTGAGGTCATCACCCATCCCTCCGCGAAGGCCGACCTTCTGTTCTGGGTCACGAAGAAGGCCCTGATGCCTTTCCTGATGCTGCCCGCCGGAATCGTCTTCGTCACCGCGGTGGGGTACGGGACCAACTGGCTGTTTTCGACACTGCTCCACTTCCAGCCACCTCTGACCGAGGGACCGGCAGGGCCGCTGACGGTCCTGATCTTCACCGTCAGCATGCTCCTCGCCTACGACATTTCCTATTATCTCTATCACGTGGCCCAGCATCGCTATCCACTGCTTTGGGAACTGCACAAGGTGCATCACTCGGCCGAGGTGATGGTCGGGATCACCAAGGATCGGGTCCATCCGCTCGACGAGTTGATGAACCGAGCCTGGGACGGCATCATCGTAGGGTTCTGCTTCGGCATCTGGTCGCTGATTTCGCTGAACCTTGTCGAACTGACCGTTTTTGGCGTCAACGTCTATGTCATGCGTAACATCCTGATGATGGATTTCGTCAGGCACACGCATTTCAAGATCTCGTTCGGCCCGCTCAACCATTTGATCCTGTGTCCTCACTGGCATCAGTTGCATCACAGCGTCGATCCGCGCCACTACGACAAGAACTTCGGGCTGCTCTTCTCGTTCTGGGACCGGCTCTTCGGAACATTGTGTGTGCCGAGGCCCGACGAGGACTTCAAGTTCGGGCTGGTCGACCGCGATGTGCGCGACTATCAGTCGCTCGCAGGCCTTTACGTCATGCCACTGAAGCGGATGTGGGGACATATCGCCAGGCGCATCCGGCCCGGAAAGCCACGGTCACGCACCTCGCGAGCCTCGGACGGGGCACGGCCATGAACGGTCCCGTTGTGCTCGCCATCCCGCGGACACACACCTTCGAAGTCGTGACGTCGGCGGCGCGCCTGGCCGAGATCGCACCGGCCTGGAGGGCGCTCTGGCAGCGGGCTGGCGGGCTTGTCTTCCAGCACCCGGACTGGATCGCGGCCTGGTGGCGCACCACCCCGCAGCAGGAGCGGCGCGCGCTCAGGATTGGGCTTGCCTGGAACGGCGACCGGCTCGATGGCGTGATAGCGCTCGCGACCTTAAGGCGTTCCGGCATCCGCATACTCGAATGGGCGGCGAAGGATCACAGTGACTATGGCGACGCGCTGGTTGCACCTGACACCGACCCGCGGGCGATCTCCCGCCTCTGGCAGTATGTTTTTGACCAGGGTGGCTTCGACCTGATCTATCTCAACCGTCTGCTGCCGGATGCCGGTGTCCATGCCCTGCTGGAACCGTCTCATGGCAAGGCGCTTCGTCCCAATCACCGCACTGAAATCAGCTATCGTGTCGCTGGCTCCTGGCAGCGTGGGGCGGAATGGTTCGAGATGTTGTCCAAGAAGGGCCGGCAGAACTATCGTCGTGGCCGCAAGTTCATGGAAGAGAGCGGTGCATTGCGTTTCCGGCTGCTGGATGCGGCGGAGCCGCGCGAGCCTGTGCTCAAGCGCGTCGCGACGTTGAAGCGCCTCTGGCTCGCTCGCCACGGTCGCGCCTCGGATCTGTTCGATAAGGGCTCGCCGGTTCTCGCCGCGCTTACTTCGGTGCTGGCCGATCTCGGGCTGTTGCGCATCTTCGTGCTGGAGCTCGACGACACGATCGTCGCCGTCTCGATCAATTTCGAGCAGCACGGCACGATGATGGCTTTCGTCACCACCTATGATCCCGAACACGAGCGCGCCTCGCCGGGTATGGTGCTGATGATTGACTATATCCAATGGTCGTTCGACCGTGGCCTTGGCACGATTGATTTTCTCTGCGGCGGCGAGGATTTCAAGCGGCGCTTCGCCACGCAGTCAGTCACGCTGTCGTCCATGATGGGCGCGCGCGGTTTGCGTGGCCATCTTGCCGCGTTGGCCGATCAAGCGAGCCATCGTTCGAAATCCTGGAGGACGCGGCGGCAGCCGAAGGCCGAGGCACCAGACGAGTAACGACCATAATTGTCGATTGCTTTGGTGGGCTTTGGCGACGCTCAGAGCGCGCGCACGGCCTCGAGCACCTCTTCGGCATGGCCCTTGACGCGCACCTTGCGCCAGACGCGGGCAATGCGCCCATCCTTGCCGATCAGGAAGGTGGCGCGTTCGACACCCATATAGTTGCGTCCGTACATCGTCTTCTCGACCCACAAATGATAGGCCTCGATCACCTTGCGCTCCTCGTCGGCGACGAGATCGACGGTAAGATCGTACTTCGCCTTGAATTTGTCGTGTTTCTTCACGCTATCGGGGGACAGCCCGATCACCACGGCGCCGGCCTTCTCAAACTCCGGCTTCAACTGCGAGAAGCCGATCGCCTCGCTGGTGCAGCTTGTGGTGTCGTCCTGCGGGTAAAAGTAGAGTACAACGGGCTTGCCCCGGAGCGCGGCGAGACTGAGGGAGCCGCCGCCGTCACGCGGAAGATCGAATTGAGGCGCTGCGTCGCCCACCTCGAGATCAGCCATATCGATGCCCTTGTTTGCGGTTACGCGCGGGAGAGCATCGATATAACGTGAGGCGGGGATTCGTCCATGACGAGTTCGTCACAACGGAAGATTGCTTGGATCAGGAAGACCCGCAGCACGAGAAGATCAGGTTCAGGCGTGACGAGATCACCGACCTGGCGAAACTCCCGTCCGCTTGCAGCGTGCCGCCGCTTGGCCGCGCGGTGGTGCGGCGGCGCTTCCGCGTCCTCGGCCGCGTCTTTGCCGGGCTTTGCGCGCTCGTGCTTCTGGCGGCGGCGGGCGTCTATGTCCTGGGGGCCTCGGGCATCGGCACGGAACGGCTCCGGGCCGAGGCGGAGACCGCCATCGAGAAGCTGGCAGGCATCGATGTCAATGTCACCGTCGGCGCGGCGCGGTTGACGCTGGACGGATCGAGCTTCATTGCCCTGCAGGTGAACGATGTCAGCCTCAAGGCGGCTGACGGCAAGCCGATGGCCGATATCGGGCGGGTGCGTTTCGGCATGCGCCTCTTGCCGCTGCTTTCGGGCGATGTCCGGCTGACCAGCGCCAGGTTTTCTAACGCCCACATCGTCGTGGCGGCCATGCCTTCGGGCGGCGGCGACTGGACGACGGCGCTACGCAACGAGAACGGGCTCGTCGATCCGGAGAAAGTGTCGGCGGCCGCGTTCGCAAGCGTCAACGACGCGCTGGATACCGTGCGCGAGGACTCGATACGCCAGATCGATTTGCACAACGTCGAGTTCGAATTGCCGGACACAGGGCTCGTCAAGCGCGTGACCGTCACCTCGGCAACCGTCGCGCAGACCGGTACCGGGCGCATGCAGTTCTCCTACGATGCCGATGTCGACGGCCGGCACGCGACTTTGACCGCAACCGCGACCCGCGATGCGACCGCAAGGCGGATCGCCTCGCTGGATGCCAACATCGAGATAGAAGGCGCGGGAAACTCCGGCGTGGGTGGTTCGACCGAGGCTGCCACGGCGGCCGATGGCGCCAGACTGGGTTCAATCGCGCTGAAGCTTTCGGGCTCGGAAGCGTCGGGCGACAGGCCGTCGCGGCTGGCGGCCTCGCTCTCGCTCACCGGTTCCGTGCTCGACCTGGACGAACGCGGGCTGCTGCCTGTCGACGTCGAAGCCGATGCCACGCTGATGGCCGGCTCGAACAAGATCTCGGTCGACCGGCTGCTGATCAAGAACGGTCGCTCCAGCTTCGACTTTGCCGGGTCGATCGGACCGAAGCCGGCAGCCGCCGGGGAGGAGCCCGCATACCGCTACGACCTGACCAGCGACGGCTCGACGCTGGCGCCTTCGGAATCGCCCGAACCGGCGCTTCAGTTCCTGGCCCGCATCGCGGGCGTCTACCAGCCGAAGAGCCGCAAGCTTGTCGCCGAGCAGATAGGCGTCCGGTCCGGCGGATCGGGCGAGGTACTGGGCGCGGCCACCGTCGCCTTCGTCGACAACGGTCCTCCGGGCGTGTCGCTGTCGCTCAACGTTCACGACATGCCGGTCTCGCATGTGAAGCAATTGTGGCCATGGTTTTCGGCCCGCAATGCGCGGCTTTGGGTGCTTGGCAACCTGTTCGGTGGGACCGTCACCGACGCCAACCTGCAGTTCCAGGTGGCGCCGGGGCGTCTGCACAATGGCGTGCCGCTTACCGGCGACGAAGTGTTCGGCCGTTTCCAGATCGAGGGATCGCGCTTCGATACTGCCGGACGTATCCCCCCGGTCCGCGACGCCGTCGGAGTCGTCGCCTTTCACGGCAACGATGTTGACATCGCGCTCTCGTCGGGCAGCGTCTACATGCCGAGCGGCCGCACCGTGGCGGCAAGCGGCGGGGCGCTGACGATCAAGAATGCCAATCGACCGATCGTGGTCGGCGGGCTCGACATCGACGTCGCGGGTGAGGCGCCGGCGATCGCCGAGCTTGCCTCCTACGAGCCGATCAATGCCATGCGCCATGTCGGGCTGGCGCCCGAGGACCTGTCCGGCACGGTTACCGGCCACGTCAGGGCGGACATTCCGCTGACGAAGGGCATGGACACCTCGAAGCTCGATTGGCTGGTTTCCCTCGACTATCAGGATCTGTCCTTAGCCAAGCCGTTCGAAGACCAGACAGTGACGGGGGCGGATGGCTCGATAACAGTGGGGCCAAAGCAGGCGGTGATTTCGGCGGAGGCCAAGCTCAACGGCATCCCGGCCGAGCTCGATCTGGTCGAACCGCTTGCCGATGACGGGCCGGCGCGCAGCCGCAAGGTCACGTTGATCCTCGACGACAAGACGCGCAACGCCAGCATGCCTGGGCTGTCGGACCTGCTTTCGGGAACCATCAAGGTGGCGATCGACAAGAGCGGCGAGGACGCCCAGCAGGTCTCGGCGGACCTGACCAATGCCAGGCTCGACATTCCCTGGGCGGGCTGGAGCAAGGGTGCCGGCATTCCGGCCAAGGTCGCTTTCAACATGGCGAAGTCCGGCAGCACCACCACGCTGTCGGATTTCGCGCTCGACGGAAAGAGCTTTTCGATCGACGGCAATGTGACGCTGGTCAACGGCGCGTTGTCGGCGGCCCGCTTCAGCAAAGTTGCGTTGAACCGGGGCGACGACGTCGCCGTTTCGGTCAAGCGTGCCGGCAAGAGCTACGCCGTCGACGTCAGCGGCGCGTCGCTCGACGCCCGCTCGCTGATCAAGCAGTTCACCTCCGATGTCGACACCGCTACCAAGGGTGCCGGCAGCAACGCGATCTCGGTGAGCGCCGATGTGGCTTCGCTGACCGGTTTCCACGACGAGGTGCTTTCCAATCTGAAGCTCGAATACAGCGCGGCCGGATCGCGCGTGAACGGGCTCAACGTCACCGCCGCGGCAAGCTCGGGCGCCCCGATCACGATCAACAACACCACCAGCGAAGGCGGCCGGGTGCTCAGGGTGAAGTCGGCCGATGCCGGCGCGATCCTGCGTTTCCTCAACGTCTACGAGCATATGGAGGGCGGCGCGATCACGCTGTCGCTTTCCGGCGCCGCCGACGGGCCGATGAAGGGGCAGGTGGATGCCAGAAACTTCTATGTCGTCAACGAACCCAAGCTCGCCTCGATCGTGTCGACGACGCCGGCCGGCGATACACGCAGCCTGAACGAGGCCGTCAAGGGCAATATCGATACGTCCAGGGTGCAGTTCGAGCGCGGCTTCGCCGAGATCGACAAGGGGTCCGGCTATCTGAGGCTGGCGAATGGCCTGCTGCGTGGCCCGCGTATCGGCACGACCTTCCAGGGAACGCTCTACGATCCGAACAACAATATGGACATGACCGGCACCTTCATGCCGGTCTACGGGCTGAACCGCATCTTCGGCGAATTGCCGCTGTTCGGGCCGCTGCTCGGCAACGGACGCGACCGCGGCCTGATCGGCGTCACCTACCGGCTGCGCGGCAATGCCAACAAGCCGACCCTCAACGTCAATCCGCTGTCCGTGGTGGCGCCCGGTATATTTCGCTCGATCTTCGAGTACCGGTAAACTTGATCCCGAAAAGCGGTTTCCGGTTTTCTGGAAGGACGGCGATCGAGAAGGCGCGGCCGATCAGATCGGCCGCACCAGCACGTGTTTCTTCTTGCCGAGCGAGAGCTTCACCACGCTTTCCGGGCCGAGGTCCTGGGACGTGACGATGCGCCGGTCGTCGGTCAGGGGCTGGTCGTTGATGCGCACCGCGCCACCCTGGATATGGCGGCGGGCTTCGCCGTTCGAGCCGGCCAGCCCGGCTGTTACGAACAGCGCCAGGATGCCGATCCCGGCTTCGAGGTCCGATTTGGCGACTTCGACGCTGGGCAGCGTGTCGGCGAGCGCGCCTTCCTCGAAGGTCTTGCGCGCCGTCTCGCTTGCCGTCTCGGCCGCCTCGCGGCCGTGCAGCACGGCCGTGATCTCGGTGGCGAGGATTTTCTTCGCCTCATTGATTTCCGAGCCGCCGAGCTTTTCCAGCCGCGCCACCTCGTCCAGCGGCAGCGTGGTGTAAAGCTTCAGGAAGCGGCCGACATCGGCGTCCTCCGTGTTGCGCCAGTACTGCCAGAATTCGTAGGGGCTCAGCATGTCGCCGTCGAGCCAGACCGCGCCCGAGGCCGACTTGCCCATCTTGGCGCCGGACGAGGTGGTGAGCAGCGGCGTGGTCATGGCGAAGAGTTGCACGCCCTCCATGCGGTGGCCCAGGTCGATGCCGTTGACGATGTTGCCCCACTGGTCCGAGCCGCCCATCTGCAGCCGGCAGCCGACGCGCTTGTAGAGCTCGACGAAGTCGTAGGCTTGCAGGATCATGTAGTTGAATTCGAGGAAGGACAACGACTGCTCGCGGTCGAGCCTGAGCTTCACGCTGTCGAAGGCGAGCATGCGGTTGACGGAGAAGTGCCGGCCGACGTCGCGCAGGAAATTGACGTAGTTGATCTCCATGAGCCAGTCGGCGTTGTTGACCATGACCGCGTCGCCGGGGCCGCTGCCGAACTTCAGGTAAGGCGCGAAATTGCGGCGGATGCCGACGAGATTGTCCTCGATGTCCTGCGGGGTGAGCAGCTTGCGCGCTTCGTCCTTGAAGGACGGGTCGCCGATCATTGAGGTGCCGCCGCCCATCAGCGCGATCGGGCGGTGGCCCGTCTGCTGCAGCCAGTGCAGCATCATGATCTGGATCAGCGATCCGGCATGCAGACTCCGGGCGGTGGCGTCGAAGCCGATATAGGCGCTTACCGTTTCCTTGGCGAAAAGCTGGTCGAGGGCGGATTCGTCCGAAATCTGGTGGATGAAACCGCGCTCGCTCATGATGCGCAGGAAATCGGATTTGAAGGCGGACATTTGTTCTTCCTGGAGGTCGCCGGGCACTTGGCCATGCTTGATATGAAGGCGCGCGTTTAGCATCCAAGCGCGATCAGCAAAAGTGGTTTCCGGTTTTGCGTCATTTGCAGCGAGGCCGCATATCCTTGCTTCATGCCTTTTGCTCGCGTAATGAGGCGCCCTCGCAAGGGTAACACATCCCGAGCGCCGCGACGGGGCCATCCCGCAGTTTCAGATCGGACGAGTTCCCGCAATGAACAGGAACTACATTCTCCTCTTTCTGTTCAGCATCGTCATGACCGTCAGCGGGCTGGCCGGCCTGCCGCCGGTGGACCGCGACGAGTCCCGCTTCGTCCAGGCGACCAAGCAGATGGTCGAGACGGGCGACTATGTCGACATACGCCTGCAGGACGTCACGCGCTACAAGAAGCCGATCGGCATCTACTGGCTGCAGTCGGCGGCGGTGGCGCTGAGCGGCGAGGGGGCCGCGGCGCCGATCTGGGTCTATCGCCTGGTCTCGATGCTGGGCATCGCGATCGCGGTCGTCGGCATCGGCTGGACCGGGACAAAGCTCTTCGGCGCCAATGCCGGGCTCGCCGCCGGCCTGATGATGGCGGCGATCTTCGCCACCGCCTTCGAGGGACGCGACGCCAAGACCGACGCGATGCTTCTCGCCTGCTGCGTTATCGCGCAGGGCGCGTTGGCCCAGGTCTATATCGCAGCCAAGCGCAATGAACCGGTACCCGGGCATCTGCCGTGGATCTTCTGGATCGCGCAAGGGTTGGGCATCCTGATCAAGGGTCCGGTTTCGCCGCTCTTGTCGCTGCTCACGGCCGCGGCGCTTATTGCCTTCGACCGCGATTGGCGCTGGCTGCCGAAGATGAAGCTGGTGCGCGGCGTCCTGATCGTGCTCGTGATCGTGCTGCCATGGCTGATCCTTATCACCTGGAAGAGCGGCGGCGCCTTCTTCCAGGAAGCAGTGGGCAAGGACATGCTGAACAAGGTGGCGCAGGGCGAGGAATCGCACGGCCTGCCGCCCGGCTTCTATATGCTCACCTACTCGCTGTTCATGTGGCCGTTCGGGTTGATCGCTGTCGGCGCCGGGCTGCAGGCGATCAACCGGTTCTGGGACGATCCGCGCCTGCGCTTCTGCCTGGCCTGGTACATCCCGTTCTGGTTGGTGTTCGAGGCGATCCCGACCAAGCTGCCGCACTATGTCATGCCGGCTTATCCGGGCATGGCGCTTTTGATCGGCTGGCTGCTCACCTTGCCGGCGGACCAGGCCAACGCGCCGTTGAAGCGCTGGCAGACATGGCTGTGGTGGGCGACGGCTTTCGGCCTTGCCGTGGTGGCGATCGGCCTTGCCGTGGTCTGCGTCGGCGCGCCTCTTTATCTCACCAAGACCTTCTCCTGGTGGAGCATACCGGCGGCGATCGCCGCTCTGGTCACCGGCTATCTCGCTTTTCCCAGGCAGTTGCAGGTGCCGCTTGGCCGCATCGCCGCGATCGCGGTCGGCGCCGGGATCACCTTCAGCCTATTGTTCGGCGTCATCGCGCCGTCGCTGAAGCCGATCTGGCTTAGCCCCGCGATCAAGACCGCGGTCGACGCCAACCGCCTTTGCGACAGCACCGTGCTCGCCTCAGCGAAATTCCAGGAGCCGAGCCTGGTCTTCCTGGTCGGCACCAAGACCGTGCTCACCGACGTCGAGGGCGTGGCGCGGCATCTGCTCAATGATCCGTCCTGCGCGCTTGGGTTGGCTTCGATCAAGGACGAGCAGAAGCTTGCCGATGTGCTGACCGCCCAGGGCAAATCGGCCAAGCGGCTGACCGAGATCGACGGCATCAACTATTCGTCAGGAGACAAGCTATCGCTCGGGCTTTACCGGGTGGCGCCGTGATGAATAGCCTCGCGCATCGAATGCCCCTATAGACTCGCGCCAAAGCCATGTCCGCCGCGCCCCTTGCCCTTTACCGCCGCTCGCTCGGCAATTTCCGCGACACGATGTCGATCGTGATGCGGCGCTTTGCCGTACGGCCGGCGCGCTATCCGCGAATCCTATGGAGCGTCTGGCTCATAGCTTGGGCGCTGCTCACCGTGGCGGTCTTCCTGCGCCTCGACTCCGGGGCGGGCGAGATGCGCGGCGAATGGTCACCCGGCTTCGTGCGCTTCACCGATTTCTTCACGCAGTTCGGCCTCGGCGGGTGGTACCTCATTCCGTCAGCGCTCTGCCTCGTCGCCGCCAATTTGACGGATTGGCGCGGCCTTTCCCGGCAGCGTCGGATGCTGGTCTACAACTGGACCTGCTTCGCCTTCCTGGTGCTCTGCGCTGCCGGTCTGTCCGGTCTTGCGGTGAACCTGTTGAAATACGGCATCGGCCGCGCCCGGCCGCTCTATTTCAACGATTTCGGCGTCCTGTCGCTGCATCCCTTCGCCATGGACGCGCGCTTTGCCGGCTTTCCGTCCGGCCATGCCACGACAATGGGAGCGGTCTTCGGCATCCTGCTGCTTTTGTTCCCGCGGCGCTGGTATATCGCGCTGGCGGTCACCGCCTGCATCGCCTCGACACGCGTCTTCGTCGGCGCGCATTATCCAAGCGACACGATCGCCGGCTTCGGCTTAGGGCTGGGATTCGCTGTTGCCTCGGGGCTGGTGTTCGCCCGGCTCGGTTTCATCTTCGGCCAGACAAGCGCGAAGCTGCCGGTGCGCAAACGGACATTCCGGCTGGCGCCCTCCCGCGCGCCGAGAGGCAGGGTTTCGATGCCCGGCCCGGTCAAAGGCGGCGAGATCGGCGCCGACCGGACCTCAACCCATTAAAGCTCTTCGACTGTGCAGCTTTCCCGCTTAGCGCAGGCGCTTCGGTCTCGGGTCGGCCAACTCGCCCGCCAGCCGACGGTCGAGATAGTCGGCACATTCCTGAATGAGCAACTCGGAATCATTGGCAAAGAAATGGTTGGCGCCGGGCAGCGTCTTCTGCGTGATGGTTATGCCCTTTTGCGTGTGCAGCTTGTCGACAAGCCCCTGCACGTCCTTGGGCGGCGCCACCTTGTCGGCATCGCCATGGATGATCAGGCCGGATGACGGGCAGGGCGCTAGGAAGGAGAAATCATAGGTGTTGGGCTGCGGCGCGACCGAGATGAAGCCCTCGATCTCCGGCCGGCGCATCAGAAGCTGCATGCCGATCCATGAGCCGAAGGAATAGCCGGCGACCCAGCAGCTCTTGGAATCCGGATGCAGCGACTGCACCCAGTCGAGCGCCGCGGCCGCGTCCGACAATTCGCCGGTGCCGTGGTCGAACTCGCCCTGGCTGCGGCCGATGCCGCGGAAATTGAAGCGCAGCACAGTGAAATCGCGCTTCTGGAACATGTAGAAGAGGTCGTAGACGATCTTGTTGTTCATCGTGCCGCCGAATTGCGGGTGCGGGTGCAGCACGATGGCGATCGGGGCGCTCTTTTCCTTCGAGGGCTGATAACGTCCCTCCAGGCGACCAGCCGGACCGGCGAAAATGACCTCAGGCATAAAATACTCCACGTGGCATATGAATGCGCTAGCCCGGAACTCGTTCGGGCCTAACTGTCCTGCGGCCCCAAACCTTCTGTGGCCTTGACGCCGGGCGAGCGTCTTCCTAGAAGCTAGTTTAGAATTGTTCAAAACTGGGAGGCCGAAACCCGATGGTCCGGCCGCCCGCGCCGCAAGCCGGGTAAATAGGACGGCTTGCCTTGCAATTTCAAGGAAATAACGCGCTATCCTCGCGGGATAGTTGGCGGAAGGACGAACTGAGCGAAAATGGCCGCAACCCGCGCCTATCTCGACTACAACGCCAGCGCGCCGCTCATTGCGGAAGCGCGGTCGGCGATGGTCGCCGCGCTCGATGCCGCCAACCCGTCGTCGGTCCATACCGAGGGGCGCGCCGCGCGCCGGCTGGTCGAGGATGCGCGGCGCGACGTGGCGCGGGCGGTCAACGCCAAGCCCGAGCATGTCGTCTTCACCGGCGGCGCCACCGAAGCCGCCTCGACGCTGCTTACGCCGGACTGGCAGATGGGGCGCGGCGCCATCCGCATGAGCCATCTCTATGTCTCTGAGGCCGACCATCCCTGCGTCCTCAATGGCGGGCGCTTCGCGCCGGCGCAGGTGACGAGGATCGGCGTCGACAGCAACGGCATCGCCGATATCGAAGCGCTTGCTGCCGCGCTTGCCCAGCATGACAAGGCAGCCGGCCTGCCGCTGGTGGCGATCCACGCCGCCAACAACGAGACTGGCGTTGTCCAGCCGGTCGGTCGCATCGCCGAGATCGTCAAGGCCGCCGGCGGGGTGCTGGTCGTCGACGCCGTGCAGGCCGCCGGGCGGATTCCGCTCGATATGTCAGGCGCTTATGCCGATTACCTGATCCTGTCCTCCCACAAGATCGGCGGTCCCAAGGGCATCGGCGCGATCGTCGCCGCGTCCGACCTGATGATGCCGCGGCCGCTGGTCAATGGCGGCGGCCAGGAGAAGGGCCATCGCGCCGGCACGGAAAACGTCGCCGGCATCGCCGGTTTCGGCGCCGCCGCGCGGGCAGCACTTGCCGGCCTCGACGGCATGGACGCCGTTGCGCGCCGACGCGACGAGGTCGAAGCCATCGTGACCGAACTGGCGCCGGACGCGGAAATCTTCGGAAATGGCGCTCAGAGGCTTGCCAACACGACATTCTTCGCTATTCCCGGCGTCAAGGCCGAGACGGCGCAGATCGCTTTCGATCTTGCCGGCATCGCGCTGTCGGCGGGCTCGGCCTGCTCGTCGGGAAAGGTCGGGCCAAGCCATGTGCTGAAGGCGATGGGCCATGGCGACAGCCTGGGCGCCTTACGGGTCTCGATCGGCCGCGCGACCGGCGCCGAGGAGATAGAGGCCTTCCGGGCCGCGCTGGCGGGGATCGTCGCGCGCCGGGCGGGCAAGGAAGAAGCCGCCTGACGGCGGCGACGACGAATTCAGGCCCTGCGGCCTGGTAGAGTGGTGCGTTTTGTCCTGGCCGGGTGATTTTCCGGCGGATACGCACTATATGGAGCTTACTCCGCTGCGCACCCCTGCCGGGATGCGGTCACAGCGGTGCCATAGTTTGAAAACTGCCGGGCCTTGACCCCGGCGTGGATGGAGAACGCTTATGCCTGCTGTGCAGGAGACGATCGATCGAGTCCGAAAGATCGACGTCGACCAGTATAAATATGGATTCCAGACAGAGATCGAGATGGACAAGGCCCCGAAGGGCCTGAGCGAGGACATCATTCGCTTCATCTCGGCCAAGAAGGATGAGCCGGACTGGATGCTGGAATGGCGTCTGGGGGCCTATCGGCGCTGGCTGACGCTGGAAGAGCCGACCTGGGCGCGCGTCCACTATCCGAAGATCGACTTCCAGGACATCTATTACTACGCCGCGCCGAAGAGCACGCCGGGGCCGAAGTCGCTGAGCGAAGTCGACCCCGAACTGCTCAAGGTCTATGAAAAGCTCGGCATTCCGCTCAAGGAGCAGGAAATCCTGGCCGGCGTCCAGAAACCCGCGGCGGCGGACGAGGAAGCGGAGATAGGCGACAACGTCTACAAGTCCGGCCGCGTCGCGGTCGACGCCGTGTTCGATTCGGTTTCAGTGGTCACCACTTTCAAGGAAGAGCTCGCCAAGGCGGGCGTCATCTTCTGCTCGATCTCGGAAGCGATCCGCGAGCATCCGGAACTGGTCAAGAAATATCTCGGCTCCGTGGTGCCGACCTCGGACAATTTCTACGCGACGCTGAATTCGGCCGTATTCACCGACGGTTCCTTCGTCTTCGTGCCGAAGGGCGTGCGCTGCCCGATGGAGCTGTCGACCTATTTCCGCATCAACGAGAAGAACACCGGCCAGTTCGAGCGCACGCTGATCATCGCCGAGGAGGGGGCTTACGTCTCCTATCTCGAAGGGTGCACGGCGCCGCAGCGCGACGAGAACCAACTGCATGCCGCGGTGGTCGAGCTGATCGCGCTCGACGATGCCGAGATAAAATATTCGACGGTGCAGAACTGGTACCCCGGCGACGCCGAGGGCAAGGGCGGCATCTACAATTTCGTCACCAAGCGCGGCGACTGCCGCGGCGACCGCTCGAAGATCTCGTGGACGCAGGTCGAGACGGGTTCGGCCATCACCTGGAAATATCCGAGCTGCATCCTGCGCGGCGACGATTCCTCGGGCGAATTCTATTCGATCGCGGTGTCGAACGGCTATCAGCAGGTCGATAGCGGCACCAAGATGATCCATCTCGGCAAGAACACGTCGAGCCGCATCATCTCCAAGGGCATCGCCGCCGGCTTCTCGCAGAACACCTATCGCGGCCAGGTCTCGGCGCACCGCAAGGCGGCCAACGCGCGCAACTTCACCAATTGCGATTCGCTGCTGATCGGCGACCAGTGTGGCGCGCACACCGTGCCTTACATGGAAGCCAAGAACGCGACGGCGAAGTTCGAGCACGAGGCGACGACGTCGAAGATCTCCGAGGACCAGAAGTTCTACGTCATGCAGCGGGGCATCCCAGAAGAGGAAGCGATCGCGCTGATCGTCAACGGCTTCGTCAAGGACGTCATCCAGCAACTGCCGATGGAATTCGCCGTCGAGGCGCAGAAGCTTATCGGCATCAGCCTTGAGGGTTCGGTCGGCTGACCGCAAAAGTTATTCAGGAAGAAACTATGCTTGAGATCAAGAATTTGCATGCCCGCATCGTCGATGACGGCACCGAGATCATTCGCGGCCTGAATCTGACGGTGAAAGCCGGCGAGGTCGCGGCTATCATGGGTCCGAACGGCTCGGGCAAGTCGACGCTGTCCTACATCCTCGCCGGCCGCGAGGACTATGAGGTGACCGAGGGCGACATCCTCTATAACGGCCAGTCGATCCTCGAAATGGATCCGGCCGAGCGCGCCACCGCCGGCATCTTCCTCGCTTTCCAGTATCCGATGGAGATACCGGGCGTGGCGACCATGGAATTCCTGAAGGTGGCGATGAACGAGCAGCGCAAGGCGCGCGGCGAGGAGCCGCTCAAGGTGCCGGAGTTCCTCAAGCGCGTGAAGGAAGCTGCGGCTTCGCTGAGCATGGACATGAACATGCTGAAGCGGCCGCTCAATGTCGGCTTCTCCGGCGGCGAAAAGAAGCGCGCCGAGATCCTGCAGATGAAGCTGCTGGAACCAAAACTCTGCGTGCTCGACGAGACCGATTCCGGCCTCGATATCGACGCGCTGAAGATCGTGTCCGATGGCGTCAACGCGCTGCGTTCGCCGGAGCGCGCCATCGTCGTCATCACCCACTACCAGCGCCTGCTGGAGCATATCGTGCCGGATTCGGTGCACGTGCTCTACAAGGGCCAGGTCATCAAGTCGGGCGACAAGTCGCTGGCGCTCGATCTCGAGGCCAACGGCTATGCCGGTGTGATCGGCGAAGCCGCGTGAGATGGGAGCGGTCGAGGCAAAAGTCATGAACATGCATGCACAGCCCCAGCGGACCTTGGCCGAGACGGCGCTGATCGACGCCTTTGGCGAGCGGCTGTCGCAACTGCCCGGCGACGGCGCGGTGATGGTCAAGCGCGACGACGCGATCGAGGCGATCAAGCATGGCCTGCCGACGCGGCGCGTCGAATCCTGGCACTATACGGACCTGCGCCGGCTGCTGACCAACGTGCCGGCCTTCGAGGCAGACGCCGTGGCCAGGGCACTTGCGCCGGTTCTTGAAGGGTCGGCCGTGCTGCCTGTGCTGAACGGAGTCTCACAGACGAAGCTGCCGGAGCTCGAAGGCGTCACGGTGCAGCGCTTGTCGGAGAAGCTGACCGACGGCAGCGTTGCGCCGGGGCTCGATCCCTATGGCGACGACGACGCGATCGGCGCGCTGAACACGGCCTTTGTCGCCGACGGCTATTTCGTCGATATTGCTGACGGCGCCGAGCTCGAAAAGCCGGTCGAATTGCAGAATTTGCAGGCCGGCGGCCAGTCGCATGTGCGGCTGTTGGCGCGTGTCGGGGCCGGCGCCAAGGCGATAATCGTCGAGCGCCAGACGGGCGAGGGCGACGAGGCGCTGGCCTCGTCGGTCAGTCAGCTCGTGGTCGGCGACGGCGCGGAAGTGACCTGGCTGATCGTGCAGGAGCAGCCGGACACGGCCACGCATCTCGCCCAGTTCAAGGCGCATATCGGCAAGGATGCCAAGCTGACGCTGTTCGTGATGAATGCCGGCGGCAGACTGGTTCGCCAGGAGGTCATCGTCAGGACGACGGGCGAGGGCGCCGATTTCAAACTGCGCGGCATCAACCTTCTTGCCGGCGACACGCATACCGACACCACCATGGTGCTCGACCATGCCGTGCCGCACACGACGTCCACGGAAGTGATCCGCAACGTGGTGACCGGCAAGGCGCGCGGCGTCTTCCAGGGCCGCATCAACGTGCATCAATATGCGCAGAAGACCAACGCCAAGATGGCTTGCAACACGCTGCTTCTGTCGGATGACGGAGAGTTCTCGACCAAGCCGGAGCTGGAAATCTTCGCCGACGACGTGGTCTGCGGCCATGGCGCGACCGTCACCGAGATCGACCACAACCATCTGTTCTACCTGATGGCGCGCGGCATCGACGAAAAGTCGGCGCGGGGCCTTCTGGTGAAGGCGTTCGTAGCCGAAGTGATCGAGGAACTGGACGACGAGGCGCTGGTCGAGGCGCTCGAAGAGCGGCTCGACGGCTGGTTTTCGACGCACGGCTAGCGCCTAACCTTCTCCCCTTGTGGGAGAAGGTGGCCGAGCGAAGCTCGGACGGGTGTTGGAAGGATCGCGGCCTTGACCGGCAAGGACTTGGAAATGGACCAGAAGATCGAGACCACCCCCTACGACGTCGAGGCGATACGCCGCGACTTCCCGATCCTGTCGCGCCAGGTCTATGGCAAGCCGCTGGTCTATCTCGACAATGGCGCTTCGGCGCAGAAGCCGCAGGTGGTGCTCGACACCATCCAGCACGCCTATTCCCAGGAATACGCCAACGTCCATCGCGGCCTGCATTTTTTGTCGAACGCCGCGACCGACGCCTATGAGAATGCGCGCAAGTCGGTGCAGCGGTTTTTGAACGCGCCGAGCACCGACAATATCGTCTTCACCTCCAACACCACCTCGGCGATCAACACGGTCGCCTATGGCTGGGGCATGCCGCGGATTGGCGAGGGCGATGAGATCGCGCTGTCGATCATGGAGCACCACTCCAACATCGTGCCTTGGCATTTCATCCGCGAGCGGCAGGGCGCCAAGCTGGTCTGGGTGCCGGTCGACGATCTCGGCGCCTTCCACATCGAGGATTTCGAAAGGCGGCTGACCTCGCGCACGAAACTCGTCGCCATCACGCAGATGTCCAATGCGCTGGGCACGGTGACGCCGATCAAGGAGATCGTGCGCATCGCGCATGCGCGCGGCATTCCGGTATTGGTCGACGGTAGCCAGAGCGCGGTGCACATGCCGATCGACGTGCAGGATCTCGACTGCGATTTCTTCGTCTTCACTGGTCACAAGGTCTACGGCCCGTCGGGCATCGGCGTGCTCTACGGCAAGAAGGACAGGCTGGAAGAGATGCGGCCCTTCATGGGCGGCGGCGAGATGATCGAGGAGGTGACGGAGGACATCGTCACCTATAACGAGCCGCCGCACCGCTTCGAGGCTGGCACGCCGCCGATCGTGCAGGCGATCGGACTGGGCGCCGCGCTCGACTACATGGAAAAGGTGGGCCGCGAGCGCATCGCGGCGCACGAGGCGGATCTCAAGACCTATGCGCATGAGCGGCTGCGGGCGATCAACTCGTTGCGGATCTTCGGCGACGCGCCCGGCAAGGGAGCCATCATCTCGTTCGAATTGCAGGGCATCCATGCCCATGACGTGTCGATGGTGATCGACCGGCAGGGCGTTGCCGTCCGCGCCGGCACCCACTGCGCCCAGCCGCTGTTGAAACGCTTCGGCGTCACCTCCACATGCAGGGCATCGTTCGGCATGTATAATACCAGGGCCGAAGTCGACGCTTTGGCCGAGGCGCTGGAAAAGGCGCGAAAGTTCTTCGGGTGATGATGATGAACGATGTGAGCGCGACCCAAGAGACTGCTTCGGAAACGGCCGGCAACGGCATCGTCTCCGCCTCGGCGATCCCCGCCGACGAGTTGGCGCGGCTGACCGATGACATCGTCTCGGCGCTGAAGACGGTCTACGATCCGGAAATCCCGGCCGATATCTATGAGCTCGGCCTTGTCTACAAGATCGACATCGAGGACGACCGTTCGGTCAAGATCGACATGACCCTGACCGCGCCGGGCTGCCCGGTGGCCGGTGAAATGCCCGGATGGGTCGAGAATGCCGTCGGCGCCGTCGAAGGCGTTTCCGGTGTCGAGGTCAACATGGTGTTCGATCCGCCGTGGACGCCCGACCGCATGTCGGAAGAGGCGCAGGTCGCGGTGGGTTGGTACTAGCAGGCACAGGCTGGCGCACTTGCGCCTCGGGTAAAACTTCACCATTTTAGGTGAGAATCATTCGGCGGGCCTTGAACCTGCATGGAATGGAGAAGGAAAAACATGGGACGCTTCGCCGTCATCACGATGACCGAAAAGGCCGCCGACCGCGTGCGCGAGATCGTCGCAACGCGTGACAACGCGCATGGCATCCGCCTCGGCATCAAGAAGGGGGGGTGCGCCGGCATGGAATACACGATCGATCTGGTGACCGAGCCGAACGTCAAGGATGACCACATCGAGCGCGACGGCGCGCATGTCTATGTCGCGCCGGAAGCCGCGCTCTTCCTGTTTGGCACCGAGATGGATTTCGAGCAGACGACGCTGCGCACCGGCTTCACCTTCAAGAACCCGAACCAGAGCTCAGCCTGCGGCTGCGGCGAATCCGTAGAATTGAAGCCGGCCGATCTCAAGGCGCTGGCTGAGGCGCGCGCCTCGGCCTGACCAAGCCCGCCGGCGCTTCCGCTCAGTCCGGCAGCACGGCAATGACGACAAGCTCAACAACAAGATCGGGCTGCGCCAGCGCAGCGACGCCGATCACTTCCGATGGCGGCGGGTTGTTGTAGCTGCAGTGCTTCGGGCAATGTTCGGCAAAGAATTCGTCCAGCACGTCCAGACGAAAGTTGGGTGAGCTGAGAACGCCGCCGGACGGAAAAGGCCCTTTGACGTAGAACGTCACCTTGACCAGATGGTCGAGCGAGCTGCCAAGCTCTTCCAGATCCGCTTTGATATTGGCGAGGATTTCGCGCCACTGCGCGGCGGCGTCGCCGACTGCGCCGCCCTGATGTTTCGACGGATCGTAGTCGTCGACGGTGGCGGTGTTGCCGGACAGAAAAACATATCCCTTCGCGTCCGAGACAACGGTGCCCTTGCCCCAAGGCATCAAACGATCGCCTTTGAATTTCTTGTGCGTAGTAATGTTCATTTCGGCCTCCTGTCGCCAGATGGTTGTCTTGACGCAGTTCCGGGCGGAAAACCGATGGGCAGTTGTGCTGGAACTGTTCTAATCGACCCACATGCCCGTGCGCCTGTGCCAGTCGGCGATCGATTCCTCTGGATAGACCTCGAAGACCTTGTCCTTCTTGCCGACCACCGGCTCGACCCAATTCGCCTTGTATTTCAGCATCAAATGCACCTTCTCCGGCGGTTTCGGCAGATCGGTGTCGATGGCCGAGGCGAAGGGATGGACAAGCTCCGGCCAGGTCGGGTCGTAGAGCCAGAGCGCTGAGCCACATTTGCGGCAGAAATTGCGCTCGCCGGTCGAGACCTCGCAATGCGGATGCTCGTCGTCCTCGATCTCGGCGCGGTAGACGCCGAGGCTGCGCCTGCCCCTGATTTTCATCGTTTCGTAGTCGGCGCCGAGATTGATGGCGAAACCGCCGCCGCCCTGCTGCTTGCGGCAGATCGAGCAGTAGCAGAGCATGAAGGGCACCGGCGTATGGCTTTCCACCTCGAAGTGGACGGCGCCGCAGCGACAGGAGCCTTTGAGCAGGACAGGCATGACGGGAACTCCGTTTTCCAGGTCTCAACCTGTCAGCATGCCTTTGGTTGCGGCGATGACAAGGCCGATGGCCGGTGAGATGATCGCGCCATGGATAATACGCGCCTCGAAGAACTGTTCGAAAGCCTCGGCCCGATCAGCATCCGCAAACTGTTCGGCGGCAAGGGTATCTATTGCGACGGCGTCATCGTCGCGGTGGTGGTGCGCGGCGAGCTGATGCTCAAGGCGGACGCGGAAACCATGCCCGATTTCGAGGCCGCCGGCTGCAGCCAGTGGACCTATACCGGCTCGCGCCACGGCAAGGCGGTGGCGATGCCCTATTGGAGCGTGCCGGACGAGGCGTTCGACGATCCCGACGAGATGGCCGTGTGGGCGCGGCGGGCTTACGAGGCGGGACGGCGGGCGGGGAAATAGGCGCTACAGCGCCTTTGCTATCTCCGCCGCCAGCCGCGCATTGTTCTCGACCAGCGCTATATTCGTCTTGAGGCTGCGGCCGCCGGTGAGTTCCAGGATCTTCGACAAAAGGAATGGCGTCACCGCTTTGCCGCTGACGTTCTGCGCCTGGGCCGCCTTCTGCGCGGCCTCGATATAGCCGGCCATTTCGTCAGCCGGGATCTCGTCATTCTGCGGCACAGGGTTGGCGACCAGAATGCCGCCGCCCAGACCCAACGCCTGGCGCGTGCGGTAGAAATGGGCGATGTCCTCAGGCGCCTGCAGCGTCAGAGGCGCGCGGAAGGGCGACTGCCTGGACCAGAAGGCGGGCATCGTTTCGCTGCCATGGCCGATGACCGGCACGCCGCGTGTTTCGAGCACTTCCAGCGTCTTTTCGATGTCGAGGATCGCTTTGGCGCCGGCCGAGACGACGACGACCGGCGTGCGCGCCAGCTCGTCGAGGTCGGCCGAGATATCAAAACTCTTTTCGGCGCCCTTGTGGACGCCGCCGATGCCGCCGGTGGCGAACACCTTTATCCCGGCCATATGCGCGGCGATCATCGTGGCCGCAACCGTGGTGCCGCCCGTGCGCTTTTGGGCGACCGCGAAGCCGAGATCGGCGCGCGACAGCTTCATGGCGTCGCCCGTCATGGCGAGCGATTCGCGTTCGCCGTCGGAGAGGCCGATCTTGATGCGGCCGTCGACCACGGCGATCGTCGCCGGCACGGCGTCGGCATCGGCGATGATCTGCTCGACCTTGGCCGCCATGGCGCCATTGTCGGGGTAGGGCATGCCGTGGGTGATGATCGTGGATTCCAGCGCCACCACGGGCCGGCCGGCGGCAAGGGCCTCCGCAACGGGCGGGTGGACATCGACGAAGGGGCGGGCGGTTTCCGGCGTCATAGCTGTTCTCCGACAAGGAGGAAGTAGATTGTCGGTGGCCCTATGCCACCTCCCGTGCCTCCGGCACAAGGGCAAGCGCCTGCGTGAAATTGGCGGTCGTAAGGGACGGCACGGCCTCGGCGCTTTCTATGGCGAGCATTGCCGTCGCGACGCCCTCGCGCAGTGCGGCGCGCAGCGGCAGGCCGTGCAGCAGGGCGGCGACCGTCGCGCCGGTCAGCGCATCGCCGGCGCCGGTCACATCGGCGACCCGGCGCGGCGTGGGTGGGGCGATTTCGAAGATGCCGGCGTCGTCGAAGCCCAGCACCGGAGCGCTGCCGGCCGTGATCACGCCGGCGTTCAGGCCGACCTGCCTGAGCGCGTCGACAAGGGCTTCTCCTGACATTTCGGCGCCGACCAGCGCGGCGGCTTCGCGGCGGTTCATGAAGAGCAACGACAAATTCCCGAGCAACGGCGCCAGCCGAACGACCTTGGCCGGCGAGACGGCGATGGCGAAAACCGGGCGGCTGCCGGCGAGCGCCACCAGGCGTTCCAGCGCCGCGGTTGGCAGGTTGGCGTCGCACAGGATGGCGTCGGCCGCGGCGATGGCCTCGCGCACCTTGGAACGCCTGATCTGCTTGGGAAAGGCGAGATCATAGAGCGCCATGTCGGCCAATCCGACGATCAATTCGCCCTCTGCGTCGATCAGCGCCGTGTAGCTCGGTGTCGTACGGTCGAGGAACACCACCGAGAGGTCCGTGATCCCGGCGTTGTCGATCGCCGAGGCAACCGTGTCCGCCGCCGCGTCGCCGCCGCGCACCGACATCAGCGAGGCCGACACGCCACGCTTCACCACGCTGCGCAGCGCGTTGAAAACCACGCCGCCGACATCCTCGCGCATCATGCCGGGGTTGGAGGCTGCCGGCACATAGGTGCCCGAAACCTGGCCGCGCCGGTCGATATGGGCGCCGCCCAAGGCCAGGATCGTTGGGGCCAGGATAGTTGGGGATGTCGGCATTTCGGGTCGCTGACTTTCATTGATCGTGCGGCTGCGCACACTAGATTTCCCCGGGTCGCCCTGCAATCGGGTCGCGATTCGGACGGCCGGACATCGAAATCTCTTCTGGACCAGTGGTTGTGCCCCGCACTAGCCCTGGTGAGACAAAAATAGAACAAATCCGGATGTTGATTATTTTTCAGTTGGTTGTATCCCCTTGCCAAATGAGAACAAAAAAGGTACAAAACGGCAGGGATCACGGATTGTCCGGCCTTCATTGACGACCAAGGGGTGATGTATCATGGCTCAGAATACTTTGCGGCTTGTAGAGGATAAGGCAGTGGACAAATCAAAGGCTCTGGACGCGGCGCTGTCGCAAATCGAGCGCGCTTTCGGCAAGGGCTCGATCATGCGGCTCGGCGCCAACGAGCAGGCAGTCGAGATCGAAACCGTACCGACCGGCTCGCTCGGTCTCGATATCGCGCTCGGCGTGGGTGGCCTGCCGCGTGGCCGTATCGTCGAGATCTATGGGCCGGAAAGCTCGGGCAAGACGACGCTGGCGCTGCATACGGTTGCGGAAGCCCAGAAGAAGGGCGGCATCTGCGCCTTCGTCGATGCCGAGCACGCGCTCGATCCGGTCTATGCCCGCAAGCTCGGCGTCGACCTCGAGAACCTCCTGATCTCGCAGCCCGACACCGGCGAGCAGGCGCTGGAAATCTGCGACACGCTGGTGCGTTCGGGCGCCATCGACGTGCTGGTCGTCGATTCGGTCGCGGCTCTCACGCCGCGCGCTGAAATCGAGGGCGAGATGGGCGACGCGTTGCCCGGTCTTCAGGCCCGCCTGATGAGCCAGGCGCTGCGCAAGCTGACCGCCTCGATCTCGCGCTCCAACACCATGGTCATCTTCATCAATCAGATCCGCATGAAGATCGGCGTCATGTTCGGCTCGCCCGAGACCACGACCGGCGGCAACGCGCTGAAATTCTACGCATCGGTGCGCCTCGACATCCGCCGCATCGGCTCGGTCAAGGACCGCGACGAGGTCGTGGGCAACCAGACCCGCGTCAAGGTGGTCAAGAACAAGCTGGCCCCGCCCTTCAAGGTGGTCGAGTTCGACATCATGTATGGCGAGGGCGTGTCCAAGACCGGCGAGCTAGTCGATCTCGGCGTCAAGGCCGGCGTGGTCGAGAAGTCGGGCGCCTGGTTCTCCTATAATTCGCAGCGTCTCGGCCAGGGTCGCGAGAACGCCAAGCTGTTCCTGCGCGACAATCCCGACACGGCACGCGAGATCGAGATGGCGCTTCGGCAGAATGCAGGGCTGATCGCCGAGAAATTCCTCGAGAATGGCGGCTCCGAAGGCGGGGACGACGGTTTCGGGGACGAAGCCGGTGCCATGTAGTCCGGTTCCAGGAAGTTCGCGCAGCGGTCTCCTGTTCTGGATTGTGCGAAAGCAATTCGTCGGCTTAGCCGGAGTTCGGCCACAATCCTGGTCTATTTGGTTATGCTTATGTAATCGCGTTCTTGAGTACTGCGTACCCCGAGCCGCCGGCCTTCGCGCCGGCGGTTTTGCGTTTCGGGTAGCGTCGAGCGGCCGACGGAATTGGCCTAAAGCGCGTCGCGATGTTTCAGATTCGCTCCATGCGCTTTAGGTCTTTGGTTTTACGCATGTCTTTATCCCCGAAACCGGTTCCCACTTTCGGGAGACGTGCTTTAACTCCGTGTTTCTGGACAGGCTCAAGAGCTATCGCTAAAAGGCCCATCTATCTCTGAAATATCAGAGCCCATTTGCCGCCGGCCGGGCCGGCGGTTCTTGCGAAAAAGGCAGTGTGCAATGAGTGGCGTGAACGACATCCGGTCGACATTCCTCGACTACTTCCGCAAGGAGGGCCACGAGATCGTCGCCTCCAGCCCGCTGGTGCCGCGCAACGATCCGACGCTGATGTTCACCAACGCCGGCATGGTGCAGTTCAAGAACGTTTTCACCGGCCTGGAGAAGCGCTCCTATTCGCGCGCGGCGACCGCGCAGAAGAGCGTGCGCGCCGGCGGCAAGCATAACGATCTCGACAATGTCGGCTACACCGCGCGTCATCTCACCTTCTTCGAGATGCTCGGCAATTTCTCGTTCGGCGACTATTTCAAGGAGCGCGCGATCGAGCTTGCCTGGAACCTGATCACCAAGGGTTTCGGCCTGAAGAAGGACAAGCTGCTCGTCACCGTCTATCACACCGACGATGAGGCGGCGATTTACTGGAAGAAGATCGCCGGCTTCTCGGACGACCGCATCATCCGCATCCCGACCTCCGACAATTTCTGGGCGATGGGCGACACCGGCCCGTGCGGTCCCTGCTCGGAGATCTTCATCGATCGCGGCGAGCATATCTGGGGCGGCCCGCCCGGCAGCCCGGAAGAAGACGGCGACCGGTTCCTGGAGTTCTGGAACCTGGTGTTCATGCAGTATGAGCAGGTGACGAAGGAAGAGCGCATCGACCTGCCGCGTCCCTCGATCGACACCGGCATGGGGCTGGAGCGCATGGCCTCCATTCTGCAAGGCGTCGAAAGCGTCTTCGAGACCGATCTGTTCAAGCACCTGATCGATGTCGCGTCCTCGGCGCTCGGCCAGGGGCCAAATTCGGAGAACGTCGCGTCCTACCGCGTGATTGCGGATCACCTGCGCTCATCCTCCTTCCTGGTGGCCGATGGCGTGCTGCCGTCCAACGAAGGCCGAGGTTATGTGCTGCGCCGCATCATGCGCCGTGCCATGCGCCATGCGCAGCTGCTCGGCGCCAAGGAACCGCTGATGTGGCAGCTGGTGCCGGCGCTGGTGCGCGAGATGGGCCAGGCCTATCCCGAGCTGGTGCGCGGAGAGGCGCTGATCACCGAGACGCTGAAGCTCGAGGAAACACGTTTCCGCAAGACGCTGGTGCGTGGTCTAGGTCTGCTTTCGGACGCGACCGAGACCCTCAAGGCCGGCGACATGCTGGACGGCGAGACGGCCTTCAAGCTCTACGACACCTACGGCTTCCCGCTCGACCTGACGCAGGATGCGCTGCGCCAGCGCAGCATCTCGGTCGACATCGCCGGCTTCACCGACGCGATGGAGCGGCAGAAGGCCGAGGCGCGCGCGCATTGGGCGGGCTCGGGCGAGGCCGCGACCGAGACGGTCTGGTTCTCGGTGCGCGAAAAGACCGGCGCGACCGAGTTCCTCGGCTACGAGACTGAAGCTGCGGAAGGCATCGTCCAGGCGTTGGTCAAGGATGGCAAGACGATCGACAGCGCCTCTCAGGGCGATGCGATCGCTGTGGTCGTCAACCAGACGCCGTTCTATGGCGAATCCGGCGGCCAGATGGGAGACACCGGCGTCATCTCCGGCGACGGCTTCTCGATCGAGATTTCCGACACCCAGAAGAAGGCCGACGGTCTGTTCGTGCATCTGGGCAAAGTGGTCAAAGGCACGGTGAAGACCGGTGCCGCCGTCGAGCTCAAGGTCGACCATGCCCGTCGCTCGAAGCTGCGCGCCAACCATTCCGCGACGCATCTCATCCATGAGGCGCTGCGTGAGGTGCTGGGGACCCATGTCGCGCAGAAGGGCTCGCTGGTCGCGCCCGATCGCCTGCGCTTCGACATCTCGCACAACAAGCCGATCTCGGCTGACGAGCTCGAGGAGGTCGAGCGCATGGCGAACGAGATCGTCGTGCAGAACAGCCCGGTGACGACGCGGCTGATGTCGGTCGACGACGCCATCGCCGAGGGCGCGATGGCGCTGTTCGGCGAGAAATATGGCGACGAGGTGCGCGTCGTGTCGATGGGCACCGGCCTGCACGGCGCCAAGGCCAACCGGCCCTATTCGGTCGAGCTTTGCGGCGGCACGCATGTCAGGTCGACCGGCGATATCGGCCTGGTTCGCATTCTCTCGGACAGTGCTGTCGCGGCTGGCGTGCGCCGCATCGAGGCGCTGACCGGCGAGGCGGCACGCAGGCATCTCGACGAACAGGACAAGCGCCTGAAGGCTGCGGCGGCGACCCTGAAGATTTCGCCGGCCGATGTGCCGTCGCGTGTCGAGGCGCTGCTCGAAGAGCGCAAGAAACTCGAAAAGGAGCTGACCGAGGCGCGCAAGAAACTGGCGCTGGGCGGCGGCTCGGCCGTTGCCGACGCGCCGGCTGCGAATGAGACGGTCGCAGGCGTCGGCTTCCTTGGCAAGGCAGTTTCCGGCGTGGCGCCGAAGGACCTGAAGCCACTGGCCGATGCCGGCAAGAAGACGCTCGGCTCCGGCGTGGTCGTCTTTGTCGGCGCCGGCGAGGACAACAAGGCAAGCGTGGTCGTCGGTGTCACCGACGATTTGACCGGCCGCTTCAGCGCTGTCGATCTCGTCCGCGTCGCGTCCGCCGCGCTTGGCGGGCAGGGCGGCGGCGGCCGTCCCGACATGGCGCAAGCCGGCGGCCCGGATGCCTCCAAGGCCAATGATGCGATCGCAGCGGTAAAGGCGGCGCTCGAGGCGGCTTAAGCTGGTTGGCTTAGCGTAGGCCGGTTCCTAGTTCTGCGAGGTCAGCGCTGCCCCTCATCTGGCTGCCGCCATCTTCTCCCCGTTGAACGGGGAGAAGGGGCTGCTATCGCGGCTCTCGCCAATGGTCAGCGGTGCAGGAAAGGCGCCGGTTGTTGCAACCGCTTCTTTCTCCCCGTTTACGGGGAGAAATGGCCGGCAGGGCAATGAGGGGCGGCGCCGACGTTGAGGAAATTCACTCGGCCTAAGCGACCTTTTCAGTCCGCACAAAGCTCTCACGATCAGCGACGCGCGCATACCAATCCCGGATTTCCACAAACCGTGCCAAGAGATCGCGCCCTTCCTCGACCTTGAGGAAATAGGCGATGATCGGCGCCGCGTGCAGGTCGGCCAGCGTCAGTTGCTCGCCAAGCAGGCAGGGCCCTCTTGCCTTCAGCGTTGTCAGGACCTTGAGCACGGTCTCGGCCTGGCGGAGCCCGCCGGCGATCAGCTTCTCATCCGGCTGCGCCTTTTCCAGCCGCTCGACCGCCACATCCCAGACCATGGCGCGGTAGCCATAAGCATCGAGCATGCCGATGATCTGGTTCATCCTGGCGCGGCCGCGGGCGTCGACCGGTTGCAGCGCCGGACCATCGAAGGCTTCGTCGACATAACGCGCGATGGCGCCGGTCTCGTAGAGTCGGAAGCCGTCATGCTCGAAGGCTGGGATGCGGCCGAACGGGTGAAGCTCCAGATACCAGGTCGGAATGCCCTCGGCGGCGAAGATGTCGAGCGGCACCAGGTCGTAATCGACGCCTTTCTCCTCCAGCGCCATACGCGCGATGCGGACGTAAACGCTATAGTCGGCGCCATAGAGGATCGGCTTTTTCATTGGCCCGGCCCTACGCTATGGCTCCGGGCGTTCGTCGCTTGAAAAGCCCATTTTGGGGCTTTTCATGCGCTTCGCGCACCGCTCCTCACCCCATTGCCTTCTGCAAATTCTCGTCGATCTTGTCGAGGAAGCCGGTGGTGGAGAGCCACGGCTGGTCGGGGCCGATCAGCAGCGACAGGTCCTTGGTCATGAAGCCGCTTTCGACGGTCTGGATGCAGACCTTCTCCAGCGTCTCAGCGAAGCGCTTCAGCTCGGCATTGTCGTCGAGCTTGGCGCGGTGGGCGAGGCCGCGCGTCCAGGCGAAGATCGAGGCGATCGAATTGGTCGAGGTTTCCTCGCCCTTCTGGTGCTGGCGATAGTGGCGGGTGACGGTGCCGTGCGCGGCCTCCGCTTCCACCGTCTTGCCGTCCGGCGTCATCAGCACGGAGGTCATCAGGCCGAGCGAGCCGAAGCCCTGCGCCACGGTGTCGGACTGCACGTCGCCGTCATAGTTCTTGCAGGCCCAGACATAGCCGCCGGACCATTTTAGGCTCGAAGCGACCATGTCGTCGATCAGGCGGTGCTCGTACCAGAGTTTCCTTGCCTTGAACTCGGCCTCGAATTCCTTCTCGTAGACCTCCTGGAAGATATCCTTGAAGCGGCCGTCATAGGCCTTGAGGATGGTGTTCTTGGTCGACAGGTAGACCGGGAAATTGCGCAGCAGGCCGTAGTTCAGCGAGGCGCGGGCGAACTCGCGGATCGACTCGTCGAGATTGTACATGGCCATTGCCACGCCGGCGCCCGGAGCGTCATAGACCTCGTGCTCGATCACCTGGCCGTCCTCGCCGACGAACTTGATCGTCAGCTTGCCCTTGCCGGGGAAGCGGAAGTCGGTGGCGCGGTACTGGTCGCCGAAGGCGTGACGGCCGACGACGATCGGCTTGGTCCAGCCCGGCACCAGGCGCGGCACGTTCTTCATGATGATCGGCTCGCGGAAGATGGTACCGCCGAGGATGTTGCGGATGGTGCCGTTGGGCGACTTCCACATCTTCTTCAGCTTGAATTCCTCGACGCGCGCCTCGTCGGGGGTGATCGTCGCGCATTTCACGCCGACGCCCCATTTCTTGATGGCGTTGGCCGAGTCGATCGTCACCTGATCGTTGGTGGCGTCGCGGTGCTCGATGCCGAGGTCGTAATATTCAAGCTTCAGATTGAGATAGGGGTGGATCAGCTTGTCCTTGATGAACTGCCAGATGATGCGGGTCATCTCGTCGCCGTCGAGCTCGACGACCGGGTTCGCCACCTTGATCTTCGCCATGGAAAGAGTGCCTCGTTGCTGGGGGATCTGGACGGCCTTGCCCGCATGGTTTCGGCCGGGGATGCGGAGCGTATATCAAAGGCTTTTTCGGCGCGCAAACCACGATCCGCGTCGGGATGGACGTGTGCCGCCGTTGTGAATGCTTCATTTTCCGGTCCGAATGTGGCAGGGGACGCCCGAACGCCGCAAACCCCGGTTACCCACAGCCATGCCAGCCACCGAAGATACAGACAACGCCGCCTCCGCCGGACCGGCGATCATCCTGGTCGAGCCGCAGCTCGGCGAGAATATCGGCATGGTCGCCCGTGCCATGGCGAATTTCGGCCTGTCCGAGCTCAGGCTGGTCAATCCGCGCGACGGCTGGCCGAGCGAGAAGGCGCGCGCGGCCGCCAGCCGTGCCGATCATGTCATCGACGCCACCCGGGTCTTCGACGACCTGGCGTCGGCCGTTGCCGACCTGAACTTCGTCTTCGCCACGACGGCGCGCGAGCGCGACGGCTTCAAGCCTGTGCGCGGGCCGGTGGAAGCGGGCAGGGCGCTCAGGGCACGCGTCGAGGCGGGCCAGCGCACTGGCATCCTGTTCGGGCGCGAGCGATTCGGCCTCTATAATGACGAGGTCGGGCTCGCCGACGAGATCGTCACTTTTCCGGTCGATCCCGGGTTCTCCTCGCTCAACATCGCGCAGGCGGTGCTTTTGATGTCCTATGAATGGATGAAATCCGGCCTTGCCGACGAGACTGAGACCAATTTCTCCGGGCCGGAGCTGGTGCCGGCGACCAAGGAGCAACTGCACAGCCTGTTCGCCTATCTGGAGAACGCGCTGGAGGCGCGCGGCTACTTCCGTCCTGAGGAAAAGAAGCCGAAGATGGTCGACAATCTGCGCGCCGTATTGACGCGCGCGGGCTTTGCCGAGCCGGAACTGAAGGTTCTGCGCGGCATCATCTCCTCGCTCGACCGGTTCTCGCCGGCCATGCCGCGCGGCGATGGCTCGCCTGGGGATGATCCGAGGCGGCTGCCGGCGGCCGCGCGAAGTCGCGCCAAAGACGAAGAAAGTTAAAATCCATAAGCTATGAGCATTTGAAGTAACCGTTTTTTATTCTGTTGTGCCTCATCCTTGCTGCAATAGTGAGGGTGGCACATGTTTACGTCCAATATTGGCCGGCTGCGCTTTTTCCTTTACTCTCTCGGTCTTGCTGTTGCCGAAGCCGTGGTGATCGTTGTCTGCATTGTCGGCACGATCGGTTTCGAAGGACTGATCAATTCAGGGCCTAGCCCGGCGCGGCAGGGCATGGCGGGCGCAGTCCTGATTGCCTCGCTCATCTTTGTCGCGCTGCGCGGCAACATCGCCTCGCGCCGCAGCCGCGACGCGAATGGACGCCGGTGGATCCTGTGGGCCTATATCGCCCTTTCCGCCGTCTATGCCCTTCTGCAGGCGGGCGTGCTGCTGGTCGCCAAATTCGACGATCCCGAGAGCATTCCGGGCGGGCTGAACCTGCTCGGACTTTCGATATTCGGACTTTGGTGCACGATCCTCTGGGCGAAACCCGTCGCGGGCAGCAACATCGATGAATTGACCGACGCGTTCGACTTCGACGGTCCGCTGCCGGCACCGGCGCGCACTGCACGCGCCGCTGTGCCGGCCGCACCACGCGCCGCGGCTGCCGCTGCAACTCCCCGCGTTCCGCCCGCGCCGCAGCCCTTCGGCCGGCCGCGCCCCGCCGGCTTCGGCAAGCGCGGCATATGAGCGATCCTGCGAGACAGCTGCGCAAAAGCTGCTCGCATTCGCCTCTTCAAGACCAAGATCATTCGCGATAGAAGCGCCTGCGGTCCAATTACGGACCTGCCGCCTCTCTTTGTTTGACGCAATTCCGGACGGAAAACCGTTTCACACTTTCTTCCTGGAATTGCTCTATGACCGGATGACAATGACTGATCGATCAAGCCAGCGCCCGATCCTGATGTTCGATTCCGGCGTCGGCGGGCTGACCGTGCTGCGCGAGGCGCGCGTGCTGATGCCCGATCGCCGCTTCGTCTATGTCGCCGACGACGCGGCTTTTCCTTACGGCGCCTGGGAAGAGCCGGCGCTCAAGGATCACATCCTCACGCTGTTCGGCAAATTGCTCGACCGCCTGCAGCCGGCGATCTCGGTCATTGCCTGTAACACCGCTTCGACGCTGGTGATCGAGGCGCTGCGCGAGACATTCCCCGGCCATCCCTTTGTCGGCACCGTGCCGGCAATCAAGCCGGCGGCCGAGCGCACGCGATCCGGCCTCGTCTCCGTGCTGGCGACACCCGGCACGGTGAAACGCCAGTACACGCGCGACCTGATCAGCAAGTGGGCGCAGAAATGCCATGTGCGCCTGGTCGGTAGCGATAGGCTGGCGGGGTTGGCCGAGATCTATATGCGCCAGGGCTTCGTCGATGAAGAAGCCGTGCGCGCCGAAATCGCGCCTTGTTTCATCGAGCGCGAGGGCAACCGCACCGATATCGTCGTGCTTGCCTGCACGCATTATCCGTTTCTCGTCAACCGCATGCGCAAGACGGCACCCTGGCCGGTCGACTGGATCGATCCAGCCGAAGCGATCGCCCGGCGCGCCATGTCTCTGCTTGAACCAGTCGCAGAAATATCCAGCGACAGCGAGCCCGATCTTGCCGTCTTCACTTCCGGCAATGTCGATTTCGCCACCAGGCGACTGATCCAGGGATTTGGACTGACCGCGCGTTAGACGGCAGTCTCGAAGACGATGCTGCGCTGATCCGGATCGGCCGAGACCAGTTTCAGCCTGAGATCGTCGCCCTGCCTGAGCCCGGAGGCTTTCACGTTGGCGACGACAGGCATGTCGGCAAGCTGTGCGCGCACGCCATGATCGACGAAGTCGGTGACGACGGCCTTGAACGTCTCACCCTCGTGTCCTTTGAGCATCACCGCCTCGGCAAGGTCGATGGCCGCATGGTTGATCTGCGAGGCTCGGGCATCGCCGCGCCCCATCACCTTCGGCAATCTGGCGAAGGCGTCGCTGACCGCCTGCGGCACGGGCTGACCGTTGGCGATTGCCAGCGCGCAGCGCACGACGTAGCGGTCGGCCAGCCGCCTGAGCGGCGCGGTGGCATGCGCATAGGTTGCGGCCATCGCATCATGCCAGGGGATGACGCCCTGCTGATAGGGCTGGTAGGACGCGCCGTTGCCCGCGCGGCGGATTTCCAGCATCAGCGCCGCCTGTTTTGGATCGGCCGGATCGAGCGTGCGCTGATAGTCGCGCAGGCTGGTGGAGGCCGGCCAGGACAGGCCGAGCGCCTGCGCCGCGCTGCGCAGCCTTTGCACCTTGGAGGCATCAGGCCCCGACATCACCCGGAACAGCCCGGTCTTGTGCGCCAGCATGGCGTCGGCGATCGCCATATTGGCGGCCAGCGAAAGTGCTGCATTGTCCTGTTCGGATTGCAGCAGCGGCCTGAACGAAAGCCGGAACGTGCCGTCGGCGAGCCTTTCCACCTCCTGCTCGGGCGGGTCGACGCGCGAAGCACCGCGACGCTCTTCGTTGGCCGCCATGCGCCGCGCCAGTTCCGCGAAGCCGGCCGGAACGTCGGAGGGTTGCACGCTGTCATAGGCGAGCTTGGCGCGGCTTTGGATAATGGCGCGCTCCGCGCCGTCCAGCTTCACCGCGCCGTCCCCGGCAACCCTGATCGTGAAGATGACCGCCGGGCGGGGTCCATCGGGCAACAGGCTCGCCGCGGCCTCGGCAAGCACCGGCGGGTAAAGCCCGGCCTTGCCGTCCGGCAAATAAAGCGTCTCACCTCGGTTCCAGGCTTCGAGATCAATCGCGTCGCCGTCCTCGACGAACCAGGGCACGTCGGCAATGGCATAATGCAAGAGAAGGTCGCCGCCGCTCGCCTCGATCGAAAAGGCCTGATCAAGATCGGTGGAGCTCGCCGGATCGAGCGTGACGAAAGGCATCGCGGTGCGGTCGGCATGCTGGCTGGGTCCACGCCTGGCCGCCGCTTCCGCCGCGGCCATCACCTCCGGCGGAAATCCGTCCGGCACGTGGAACTCGGTGCGGATCTTCGCGAGGCCAGTGGAGAGGGCCTGTGAGGGATCGGTCAGCGATTTCATGCCGTTGTCCTACACTGGCGTCCCGGACGCGGGAAGTCTGCGAAGGAAAATCGCCCGGGGATGGCCGACTGACTACCGACGCCGGGGATGTGTTGGAACTGCTGCAGAGCCTCCGCGTTTTTCCCGCAGCAAAGGAGAGACAGCCATGCCCGCCACATCGCAAGCCCAGCAAAAGGCAGCCGGCGCAGCGCTTTCCGCCAAGCGCGGCGAGACCAAGAAGAGCGAGCTTAAAGGCGCGTCGCGCGAGATGTACGATTCGATGAGCGAGAAGCAGCTCGAGGAATTCGCCGAGACCAAGCGCAAGGACCTACCCAGCAAGAAGTCATAGGTCGCGAGATCGGATGGAAAAAAGCCCGCGGTGGCCGCGGGCTTCCGTCGAGGTCTTGTCGAAAGAAGGCTAGCGTCGCCACCAGCAGTGCTTCGTCTTGTAGCGAACGACATGGCGGTGGCCGTGGCGCCAGACGACTCTTTTCTTCACCACGACGCGGCACACCTGCTTGTGGCCGTGCCAATGCCTGGCCATGGCCGGTTCAGGCGTCATGACCGCCATAGACCCGGCCAGGACGGCGGCTCCGGTCAGGGTAAGGAAGAGTTTCTTCATGGGAATTCGCACTCCTCTGCTCCAGTCGCTTCATCATGTGCGGGCGTTCGCATCCGAAGACGCCGCATCCGCCCCCGATGCCGCCGGCATGCAACTTTCCGCCACATCCAGCGCCGCATGCAACGCAGGAATGGTATAGGCTTGCCCTCAATGCCGCCAGCCACAAGCTTGACAGCGGTTAAATCTGTGTTTAACAGCCCCACCAACACCGGGTGGCGACGCCCGGTGGTTTCTTTTGACGTGTCCCGTGGGTTTTCCGTCGCTTTGCGTGGGAAACCCTGTCAGGTCTCAAAAACGGAGGCCAGAGGAGGGCGCGTTTCCTTCGCCCGGAGCCATGGGGTTCCGGGTATATTGTTTTGAAAGGGAATGCGATGAGCAAGCGCGAATCCGCGAAATACAAGATCGACCGCCGTCTCGGCGAAAACATCTGGGGCCGCCCGAAGTCCCCGGTCAACAAGCGTGAATACGGCCCCGGCCAGCATGGCCAGCGCCGCAAGGGCAAGCTTTCCGACTTCGGTCTGCAGCTGCGCGCCAAGCAGAAGCTGAAGGGCCACTACGGCGACGTTTCGGAAAAGCAGTTCCGCAAGGTCTATGAAGAGGCCAACCGCCGCAAGGGCGACACCTCCGAGAACCTGATCGGCCTGCTGGAGTCGCGCCTCGACGCGATCGTCTATCGCGCCAAGTTCGTGCCGACCATCTTCGCCGCCCGTCAGTTCGTCAACCACGGCCATGTCAACGTCAACGGCAAGCGCACCAACATCGGTTCGTACCGCTGCAAGCCGGGCGACGTCATTGAGGTGCGCGAGAAGTCGAAGCAGCTCGTGATCGTGCTTGAATCGGTCGCTCTAGCCGAGCGCGACGTGCCGGACTATATCGAAGCCGACCACAACAAGATGACGGCGACCTTCGCGCGCGTTCCGGGCCTGTCGGACGTTCCGTTCGCCGTGCAGATGGAACCGAACCTAGTCGTCGAATTCTACTCGCGCTGATCGACATCAATCAGCCGCAACATCCAAGGCCGCCCTCGAGGCGGCCTTTTCTTTGTTCGCTATGTCCGGTAAGCCGTGGGCCAACAGGACCCGTGGGCACCAGCGCCATGAACATGCTGCCAGATGTGAAATCCCTAGAGCCGATCGATGATGAGACCGATGGCGGTTTCCACCCACTGTTCCGCGACGTGCCGTCTTCGGTCGAATTCAACAAGCTGCGCAAGCGGCTGTTGAGGCTCACCCGCCAGGCGATCGAGGATTTCGCCATGGTGAAGCCTGGCGAGCGCTGGCTGGTCGCGCTCTCGGGCGGCAAGGATTCCTACGGCCTGCTGGCGCTTTTGCTCGACCTCAAATGGCGCGGGCTGCTGCCGGTCGATCTGCTCGCCTGCAATCTCGACCAGGGCCAGCCGAATTTCCCAAAACACATCCTGCCCGACTATCTCAACGCCAACGGCATCGCGCATCGCATCGAATACCAGGACACCTATTCGGTGGTGACCGACAAGCTGCCCGAGGGCAGCACCTATTGCTCGCTCTGCTCGCGGTTGCGGCGCGGCCATCTCTATCGCATCGCGCGCGAGGAGGGGTGTTCTGCGCTGGTGCTTGGCCACCACCGCGAGGACATCCTCGAAACCTTCTTCATGAACCTGTTTCATGGCGGGCGTCTCGCCGCCATGCCGCCCAAGCTTCTCAATGACGAGGGCGACGTCATGGTGCTGCGTCCGCTCGCCTATAGCGGCGAGGCCGACCTCGAGAAATTCGCCAACGCGATGAAATTCCCGATCATCCCGTGCGACTTGTGCGGCAGCCAGGAAGGGCTGCAGCGCAACGCCATGAAGGCCATGCTCGACGACATCGAGAAGCGCATGCCGGGCCGCAAGGACACGATGATCCGCGCCATGACCAATGTGCGGCCCTCGCATCTCCTGGACAGGAAGTTGTTCGATTTCGCGGGGCTAGAGCTGGATGAATTCAGGTCTGTTCGATCTGAAATCTAAATCCGGCTCTAAATCAAAGAAGTAGAGCATGATGTCGTCCGAAAGCCGCTTCACACTTTTCGGCATCATGCTCTAGCACGAACCCAGGACGAGACATTTCCGATGACATTTGACGACCGCGCGATCGACTGGCTGGCCGACCTTCTTGCCGAAGCGGCCACGGCCGAGATCATGCCGCGTTTCCGCCGGCTGGGCGAGGGCGACGTGCGCCAGAAGACATCCGCCGCCGACCTCGTCACCGAGGCGGACGTCAACGCCGAAAGGTTGATCACCGCCCGGCTGCGCGAGCGCTATCCCGACGCCATGGTGGTCGGCGAGGAGGCCTGCTCCGACAATCCGGCGCTGCTGTCGAGCCTTGGCGATGCCGCGCTTGCCTTCGTCATCGATCCGGTCGACGGCACTTTCAACTTCGCCTCCGGCGTGCCGCTGTTCGGCGTCATGGCCGGCGTCGTCGTCAATGGCGAGACCGTCGCCGGCATTATCCACGATCCGGTCGGCAAGGATTGGCTGATCGGCGCCAAGGCCGCGGGCAGCCATATCCGCCACGCGCATGGCGCGCTGGAGAAGGTCCGCGTCGCGGCGCCGGTGCCGATGTCGCAGATGACCGGCGCGGTTTCCTGGCAGTTCCTCGAAGAGCCTGAGCGCTCGCGGCTCGCCCGCAACCAGACCAAGACGCTGTCGCAATTCGCCTATCGATGCGCGGCGCATGAATATCGGCTGCTTGCGAGCGGCCACGCGCATTTCGTGCTCTACAACAAGCTGATGCCCTGGGATCATCTGGCGGGCGCGCTGATCCATCAGGAAGCCGGCGGCCATGTCGCGCGCGTCGACGGCAGCGCCTACGTGCCGTCGCATGTCGACGGCGGCCTCCTGGTCGCGCCGGACAAGCACAGCTGGGAAGAGCTGCGTCGCGAGCTCTGGGCTGAATAGGAATAGACCGCGCGCGCGCCGGCGACCCCCCGGCCAGACAGCAGCAATCTAGTGCAAATCGGTGACATGCCCCGAAACAGGGGGATTATGGGGCTGGAACATCCTGCCCCGCTCGGCGATCAGGATCATCAGCAAGGCGGCAACCGAGACGCTGCAGAAGCCGGCGGCCAGAGGCGTGACCGTGCCGTTATAGGCCTGGCCGATCGCCGCGCCGATCAGGGCGCCGAGAAAAGTCTGCATGAAGCCCAGGATGGAGGCCGCCGTCCCGGCGAGCTCGCCGAGCGGCTCCATGGCGAGAGCGTTGAAATTCGCGCCAAGACCGCCGAACGGCAGCATCGCGCCGGCAAAGAAGGTGATGAAGAGCCAGAGCGGCATCTGCATCTCCAACGAAACGACCAGCCAGGCAAGGCTGATGCACAGGAAGATGAGCAGCGCGCCCTGCGACAGGCGGCGCATTCCGATCTGTCCGACCAGCCGCGAATTCAGATAATTGGAGAAGGCAAGCACGGCGGCAACACCGGCAAAAATCAGCGGGAACAATTCGCCGACATGGAAGATGTCGATGTATATCTGCTGCGCTGAGCTGATGAAGCCGAACATGGCGGCGAAGATGAATGTGCTGGCGAAGGCATAGCAAAGCGTGAGCCGGTTGGTGAGCACGATGCGGAAGCCGCCGACGACCGAGCTAACCGTGAGCGGCCGGCGATATTCCGCATGCAGCGTCTCCGGCAGGCGCAGCAGAGCCCAGGTCGAAACGATCAGCGCGCCGATGGCCATGGTCACGAAAATCCAGTGCCAGGTGGCGAACAGCATGACGAACTGGCCGATGCCGGGCGCGATGACGGGGATGGCCATGAACACCATGAAGATCAGCGACATCACTTCGGCCATACGCCGGCCTTCGAACGTGTCGCGCACGATCGAGACGGCGATGACGCGGGTCGCAGCCGCGCCGATGCCCTGGATCAGACGGCAGGTCAGCAACAGGGCGAAACTGGGCGCTATGGCGGCGGCAGCCGCGGCCACGACATAGACGACCAAGCCAAAGACCAGTGGCGCGCGGCGTCCAAAGCGATCCGAAATGGGCCCGAACAAAAGCTGTCCGCCGCCAAAGCCGAGCATATAGGCGGTGATGACATATTGGCGGTGGTTCTCGCTCTCGACGCCAAGCGAGGCGCCGATCTGCTGCAGCGCCGGCAACATGATGTCGATGGCCAGGGAGTTGAGCGCCATCAGCGCTGCGCACAGCGCGATGAATTCCCAGCGCGGAATGGGCAAGCTGCTTGCCCGTTGCGACGCTTCTACCTGCTTGTCCACGGCAAAGTCCGATCTTTCAACGAACAAGCGCCGGCTGGCCGGCGCGCTGGTTCGTCTCATCCCCGCGATGCGGGTTCATGATTGCCGAGGTGGGGGCGGCCCCGGGCGATGCTTGCCGGCCGGAGAGTTAGCCTCCGCCGGCGAGCAAGATTGAATCAGGCCGCGCCTTTGACGCTGACGCCCTTTTCGACCAGGAAGTCCTGCAACTCGCCGGCCTGGAACATTTCACGCACGATGTCGCAACCGCCGACGAACTCGCCCTTCACATAGAGCTGCGGGATGGTCGGCCAGTTGGAATAGTCCTTGATGCCCTGGCGCAGTTCGGCCGAGTCGAGCACGTTCACGCCTTTGTAGTCGGCCCCGATGTAATCGAGGATCTGCACCACCTGGCCGGAAAAGCCGCATTGCGGGAAGCCCGGGGTACCCTTCATGAAGAGCACGACGTCGTTGCTCTTCACTTCATTGTCGATGTAGTCGCTGATGCCGGTCATGGACAATCCTTTCATGCCTGTGGGAGTCAGGCTCGAAGCATGTCCTTCAAATAAACCCATAGGGTGGCTGAAACAAGACGTTAGCCGTGACGCTACTTGAATGGCGCAAGGGATAACGCGGTTTTGGGCCAAGCCTGAGAGGGTGGCAGCGTTCAGTCCGGGACGCTGGTCTGCAGCGCCAGCGCGTGCAGCACGCCGCCCATATTGCCCTTCAGCGCGTCATAGACCATCTGGTGCTGCTGGACACGGCTCTTGCCCCGGAAGCTTTCGGCAACGACCTCGGCCGCGTAATGGTCGCCGTCGCCGGCGAGATCACGGATCGTCACCTTGGCGTCGGGAATGCCTTCCTTGATCAGTTTTTCGATGTCGTGGGCATCCATTGCCATGGCAAAATCCTGTCTCAAACGGGCAGCTAGGCGGCACCGGTATGATCTGACTCGCGAGCCTAAAGCCTTTCCGGTCCGGATTGAAGCCGTTCCGTCCGCGACAGCGTCTTAAGAATTGTCCTGCTTCGAATGGACCACGCCGTCTTCGGTGATGTCATCGCGGGTCGAATAGGAGCGGCCGAGGCTGAAGGTGAGTACATAGAGTGGGATGTTGATCAGCAGGCCGACGATCGGAAGATAGCTCGTCATTCGCCACGCGGGCGAGAAGAAGGGTTGGCCATAACCGTCGCAGATCAGGGACGAGCCATAGTCCCAAACCGCCCCGATCACTGTGGCGACCGCGAAGAGCTTGATGCAGGTCGCGATGTGCCTTGCCCGCGCCGGCTCCGGAGAAAGCCTGTTCCACAGCACGAGGCAGACGATCGGAATGGCATAGATCAGGGTCTGCACGACGAGCATCGGCAGCGCACCGTTGGCCGCGGCCAGGAACTCCGCGCGGGTTTCCAGCCGTGCGCACACCTCGCTCGGGGTGGTCGACAGCAGGAACAGCACGAACGGGCCGAGGAACCAGAAGAAGAACAGCGAAGGCCAGAAGACGACTGCGATCAGCGCCTTCGCAGTCAGCTTGGTCAACTCGCCTGGTCCATGAAGCGCGGGAACCAGCCTTCATGGGCGGCCTTCAGCTCGCTCACCGGGATCGCACGGGCATCGCCGAGTTTCAGCGTGCTGCCACCCGTGGTGCCGATCCAAGGCGCGAAGATGCCGAGCTTGGCTTGCTCCTCGCAGATTCGGTCCCATTCGCCGCTTTGCGGATCGATCGACAGCGTCAGCAGGTAGCGGCCCTGGTCTTCGCCGAACCAGACCGGGATCGGATCGGTGCCGGTGAGCCCCGGGATGCTGGCGCCGATGCCGGAAGCCATCGCCATTTCGGCCAGCGCTATCGCCAGGCCCCCGTCGGAGATGTCGTGCGCGGCGGTCACGATGTCGGATGCAATCAGCGAGCGCACATGGTCGCCGACGCGCTTTTCATGCGCGAGATCGACCGGCGGCGGCGGACCGTCGGCGCGGCCGTGGAGGTCGCGCATATAGACGGATTGGCCGAGATGACTGCCCCAGCTCGGCGGCGCGCCGACCAACACGATCATCTGGTCCTCGGCGGCAAAGCCGATGCGCGCCATCTTCGACCAGTCGGCGATCAGCCCGACGCCGCCGATGGTCGGCGTCGGAAGGATGCCGCGGCCATTGGTTTCGTTGTAGAGCGAGACATTGCCGGAGACGATCGGGAAGCCCAGCGCGCGGCAGGCATCGCCGATGCCCTTAACGGCGCCGACGAACTGGCCCATGATCTCGGGCCGTTCCGGATTGCCGAAATTGAGGTTGTCTGTGGCGGCGAGCGGCAGCGCGCCGGTGGCGGTCAGGTTGCGCCAGCATTCGGCCACGGCCTGCTTGCCGCCTTCGTAAGGGTCGGCTTCGCAGTAGCGCGGCGTGACGTCGGAGGAGAAAGCGAGCGCCTTGGTCGGATGGCCTTCGACGCGCACAACCCCGGCATCGCCGCCCGGAAGCTGCAGCGAATTGCCCTGGATCAGCGTGTCGTATTGCTCCCACACCCAGCGGCGCGAGGAGAGATCCGGCCCTCCCAGCATTTTCAGCACCGCATCCGCGACATCCGCCTTCGGCACATCGTTTGCGGCCAGCGGCGCCGGCTTTTTCGTCTCGACCCAGGGGCGGTCATATTCCGGCGCCTGGTCGCCCAACTCCTTGATCGGCAGGTTGGCGACTTCGTCGCCCTGGTGGATGACGCGGAAGCGCAGATCGTCGGTGGTCTTGCCGACGATTGCGAAGTCGAGCCCCCATTTGCAGAAGATCGCCTCGGCTTCCTTTTCCTTTTCGGGGCGAAGCACCATCAGCATGCGTTCCTGGCTTTCCGACAGCATCATCTCATAGGCGCTCATGCGCTCCTCGCGCACCGGCACCTTGTCGAGATCGAGCTCGATGCCGAGGTCTCCCTTGGCGCCCATTTCGACGGCAGAGCAGGTCAGGCCGGCCGCGCCCATATCCTGGATGGCGATGACGGCGCCGGAAGCCATCAGCTCGAGGCAGGCTTCCAGCAGGCATTTTTCGGTGAAGGGATCGCCGACCTGCACGGTCGGGCGTTTCTCCTCGATCTTGTCGTCGAACTCGGCCGAAGCCATTGTGGCGCCGCCCACGCCGTCGCGTCCCGTCTTGGCGCCGAGATAGACCACCGGCAGGCCGACGCCCTTGGCCTGAGACAGGAAGATGGCGTTGGTCTTGGCAAGGCCCGCCGCGAAGGCGTTGACCAGGATGTTGCCATTGTAGCGGGCGTCGAAATTGACCTCGCCGCCGACCGTTGGCACGCCGAAGGAATTGCCGTAACCGCCGACGCCCGAAACCACGCCGGCCACCAGATGCCGGGTCTTGGGATGATCCGGCGCGCCGAAGCGCAACGCGTTCATCGCCGCGACCGGCCGCGCGCCCATGGTGAAGACGTCGCGCAGGATGCCGCCGACGCCGGTCGCGGCGCCCTGATAGGGCTCGATGTAGGACGGGTGATTGTGGCTCTCCATCTTGAAGACGACGCAGTCGCCGTCGCCGATGTCCACCACGCCTGCATTCTCGCCCGGGCCCTGGATGACCTGCGGACCGCTGGTCGGCAGGGTGCGCAGCCATTTCTTAGAGGACTTGTAGGAGCAGTGCTCGTTCCACATCGCCGAGAAGATGCCGAGTTCGGTGAAGCTTGGCTCGCGACCGACCAGGTCGAGGATACGCTGGTACTCGTCGGGCTTCAGCCCGTGCGCGGCGACGAGCTCAGGGGTGATCGGCACGGAATTGGAAATGGTCATGAGCGGCGATTTTTGTCCGTGGGAGAGGGGAGTTTCGAGTCCTCCTCTTATCGCAAGCTTTTCGCGCGATACACCCCATCGGATGACGAAAATGCCGGAAAACTGCCCTTGCCGGCGCGGTGGGCGCCCCGAGCCCGTGGGCTCTATCAGGAAAAACTGTCGTAGCCGGCGCGGCCTTCGTCGAGCAGGCGGCGGATGACGGCGACGCCGCCGGCGACGTCCTTGCTTTGCCGCGGTTGCGAGACGCCGAAGCGCACGCCGTGAAACACCTGCTCGGAGCGGCCGGCCTTGAACTCGTCCTCGTCGTCGATAAGCACGCCTTGCGCCAGGCAGGCGTTCTTGAAGGTGCCGGACAGCCATGGGTCGGGCAAGGTCAGCCAGAGGAAGGGCACGTTGTCCCGCGTCTTGACGTCGAACCCCGCCAGCACGTCCCGCACGATGGCAAGGCGAGCCTGGATTTCGGTAATACAGCGCTTGCGGATATCGCCTGCCTGGCCCGACATCACCAGCCGCGTGCCGACCTCGGCCAGCAAGAAGGGCAGGCCGCCGGTCAGCATCTTATGGGCGACACGGATGCGGTGGCGGTAGGCCGGCGGGCAGGAAAGCCAGCCGCCGCGCACGCCTGCGGCGACCGACTTCGACAGGCCGCCGGCGACGATGGTGCGCTCGGGCGCATATTCGGCCAGCAACGGCGTCGGATCGTCGGTGAGCTCGCCGTAAAGGTCGTCCTCGATCAGCGCGACATTGTACTCGCGCGCGATCCGCGCGATCGCCTGCCGCCGCTCCGCCGACAATGTCACCAGTGTCGGGTTCTTCGCGGTCGGCATCAGGAACATCACCTTTGGGTGTTTCTGGGCGCAGACGCGCTCGAAATCATCCGGGTCGATGCCGTTGTCGTCGGTCGAGACCAGAGCGATGCGTCGCCCGATCAGCCCGGCGCTGCGCGCGATCTGCGAATAGGTGAGATGCTCGAAGACCACGTAGTCGCCGGGCATGGTCAGCGCCGCGATCGCCGCCATGACCGCGGCATGGGTGCCCAGCGTAGGCACGATCGAATCGGGGGAGGGGCGGAAGGCGTTGCGGGCCAGCCAGCGGCTCCCCGCCTCGTACCAGCGTTCGGGAAAATCACGCGTATAGCTCGAGATTTCGTGCGGGTGCTCCTGCGCCGTGTGCGCCAGCATGTCGGCGATCACAGCGCCCTGGCCGACATCGGGCGCGGCGGTGCTGTCGAAGCGCAGCTTGCCGCTCGGCGCGTCGATGGGGCGTGTGCCCTGCAAGCCAGGTTCGACGTCAGGTTTCGGGGCTTCGCCGCGCTGGCCGAGCACATAGGTGCCGCGACCGACCTCGCCGCTCACCAGACCGCGTTCGCGCAGCAACTGATAGGCCCTGCCGATGGTGCCGACGGTCGTGCCGATGTCATAGGCGAGGTCGCGCTGCGGCGGCAGTTTTGCACCGGCATCGATGACGCCCTTGTCGATATCTGACTCAATGCTGTCAGCAAGGCGCTGATAGAGCGGGCCGGAGCCAGTGGAGAGGTCAGGGAGCCAATTTGTCATGGTGACAATTTTCTATATTGCACCGCGCGAAGAGTCAATTCATACCGAGCCCGCGATTGGAAAGGTACAATCGAGACAAGGCAGAACGACAATGGATACAATTGATACAATTCGCTATGGTCGCCCGGCTTTTGGCGCGCAGGCCGAGCCCTTGGCCCATCGCGGCTTTGTCGGCCGGATGGTGGTTGTGCTCCGTTCCGTCGCCAGGCAGATCGACCGCATGCTCGAGCGTCGGCGCGGCCGCCTCACACTGCTTGAGATGACGGACGAGCAGCTCAAGGATATCGGCATCTCGCGCTGCGACGCCCACCGCGAAGGCATCAGGTCATTCTGGGAGTGATGACCTAGCGCGTCTCACCGTTTCACAGAAACGGTGAACGCCCTATCCCGTTGTTTTTGCGCAATTCCGGAAGGAAAACCGCTCACACTTTTCCTGGAATTGCTCTATCGGCGGCCCGATTGGACGCGGGTTGCGGATTTTCCCCGCAGCCGGCCGATGCCGTGATCGATCAGCACGGCAACCACGCTCAAACCGATGGACAGGGTGGTGACGGCCACAGCCGAAACGGCGACGCTGGCCGCGCCATTCTTGGCCACGTCGAGGAACGGGTAGGGTACTTCGCCGGCGAAGTACCCGCGTATCAGCGCGTAGGCGAGATAGGCGAGCGGATAGATCATCCACCAGGAGATATCGCGCCAGCGCGTGCTGCCGTCGGCGCCCGAAGTGAGCCACCACACGACGAAGATGAACGGCGTGACATAGTGGAGCAGGATGTCACAAAGCAGGAACAGGCCCTGGGGTTGCCAAAGCCGTGCCAGCACGGTCGCGTAGACGATGAAGACCAGCGTGATGGACACCGCCACGCCGGTTCGCATCCGCGGCCCTGCGAAGGCCGGAAACCAGGCATAGCCGGTGGGCGACAGCAGCGAAGCATGCACCATCACGGCGGCGACGTTGGTCAAGATGGTGAAGAAGCTGAAGAGAAAGACGATCGAGCCAAGCAGGCTGCGCCCGGCGGCCATCGACGCCGGAATGGTGATCGCGGCCTGCAAGAAGAGCCCGATAAGCCCGATAACCAGTCCCGCCATCTGCAGGAACCGGCTCATGGCAGGTTCACGCAGCAGCCGCGCAGGACGGGTTGCCTGCCTGCCAGCGGGCGATGTCCGCGCTGATGCGCGCGCCGAGCGACTCGTTCATCAGTGGCCCAAAGACGTCGACGCGGCTGGAGTTGCCCTGCGCCTGCACGACCAGCAGCGGCTTGCCGCCATAATGCTTGGCGGGCACCAGCAGGAAGCGCGGCGTGCCGCTGTAGGAGTTGAGCTCGTTGGCCATTTGATAGGCCTTGAAGGCCGGATCCTTGCTGGCGATCCAGCATTTATGCGCCGAGATGGCGACCTGTTCCATTGCAAGCAGCGAGGCGCTCTTGCCTGAGGCAACAGGCGTCGTCTTGGGGCTGGACTGGCACGAAGCCAAGGCGAGCCCGGAGACGGCCAGGAGAGCAAGGCGAGCGATCGTCAGTCTCATGGTCAGTCCGCCCCAGCGTTCCGATAGCATATTAAAGGATCAAGCCGCGATGCCGAGGGCGCTTTCGAACAGCGCCCGGCCGTCATTGCCGCCATGCGCCGCTTCGATCAGGTTTTCAGGATGCGGCATCAGGCCAAGCACATTGCCCTTGTCGTTGACGATGCCGGCAATGTCGTTGATCGAGCCATTGGGATTGGTGCCTTCCGCATAGCGGAACACGACCTGGCCTTCGCCTTCGAGCCGGGCGAGCGTCTCGGCGTCGGCGAAGTAGTTGCCGTCGTGATGTGCAACCGGTGAGCGGATGATCTGCCCCGGCTTGTAGTGCCGGGTGAACATGGTGTTGGCGTTGGCGATCTCGAGCTTCACCTGACGGCAGACGAATTTCAGCGAGGCGTTGCGCATGAGCGCGCCGGGCAGAAGGCCCGCCTCGACCAGGATCTGGAAGCCGTTGCAGACGCCGATAACGGGCACGCCCTTGGCTGCCTTTTCGGCGACCGCCCGCATCACCGGCATGCGTGCGGCGATCGCGCCGCAGCGCAGATAGTCGCCGAAGGAGAAGCCGCCAGGGATGGCGATCAGGTCGACATCGGGGATTTCTGTGTCGGTCTGCCAGACGGTCGCCGGCGCCTGGCCGGAAATCTTGGTCAGCGCCGCGATCATGTCGCGGTCGCGGTTGAGGCCAGGCAGGAGGACGACGGCTGATTTCATTGTCAGGCGATCTCCACCGCGTAATTCTCAATCACCGTGTTTGCCAGAAGCTTGTCGCACATAGCCTTGAGATCGGCTTCGGCCTTGGCCTTGTCGGTTCCGGTAAGCTCGATGTCGAACACCTTGCCCTGGCGAACCTGGCCGACGCCGTCGAAGCCCAAGCCGGACAGCGCATGCTCGATCGCCTTGCCCTGCGGGTCGAGAACGCCGTTCTTGAGGGTCACGGTGATGCGGGCTTTCATCGATACTCCTAAGTGATGGATCGGGCGGTGGACCTGCCATTTCCCGGCAGGCCGGTCGGTATTAGTGCTTCAGGCCCTTGGGCGCATCGGAAGAGGCGACGAGGACCGGACCCGTCGGGCGCGGCGGCTCGTTCTCGTTGATGATGCCGAGACGGCGGGCGACTTCCTGATACGCCTCGACCAGGCCGCCCATGTCGCGGCGGAAGCGGTCCTTGTCGAGCTTGTCCTGGGTGGCGACATCCCACAGCCTGCAGGAATCGGGCGAGATCTCGTCGGCGACGACGATGCGCATCATGTCGCCCTCGAACAGGCGGCCGCATTCGATCTTGAAGTCGACAAGCTGGATGCCGACGCCTAGGAACAGGCCGGAAAGGAAGTCGTTGACACGGATGGCCAACGCCATGATGTCGTCGATTTCCTGCGGGCTCGCCCAGCCGAAGGCGGTGATGTGCTCTTCCGACACCATCGGATCGTCGAGCGCATCGGCCTTGTAATAGAATTCGATGATCGAGCGCGGCAGCACCGTGCCTTCCTCGATGCCGAGGCGCTTGGACAGCGAGCCGGCGGCCACGTTGCGCACCACGACCTCGAGCGGGATGATCTCGACTTCCTTGATCAACTGCTCGCGCATGTTGAGCCGGCGGATGAAGTGGGTCGGGATGCCCATGCGGTTCAAGTGGTTGAAGATGTGCTCGGAAATGCGGTTGTTGAGCACGCCCTTGCCATCGACCACTTCATGTTTCTTCTTGTTGAAGGCGGTCGCGTCGTCCTTGAAGAACTGGATCAGCGTCCCGGGCTCAGGTCCCTCATAGAGGATCTTGGCCTTGCCTTCGTAGATGCGGCGGCGATTTTTCATCTGATTTTTTCTCTGGGTCTGCGGGCAGGCGGCAAATGACCGGTTCCTGTCCGTCTGCCTAAATTAGTATGGCGACGGTGGCGTTCAATGCCGGTGTTATCGCAATCGCCTGGTTTGCTCAATCGCCAAATCCGGCGAATCAACCGCTTTCGGGACTGAAATGCCGCAGCGCAGCATGCGACGAAGTATATTGACCGGGTCGCGGCCTTTTGATTTGTGCTTGCCCATCACACATATTCACCGCGAACGCGAATCGGATTGATCGGAGGGACGTCATGAGCAGCATGAAAGACCGCGAAGAGGGCTTTGAGCGCAAATTCGCCTTCGACGAGGAACTTCGCTTCAAGGCCGCCGCACGGCGCAACAAGGCCCTTGGCCTCTGGGCCGCCGAGAAGCTGGGCAAATCCGGCGCAGACGCCGAGGCCTATGCCAAGGAAGTGGTGGTCTCCGATATCGAGGAGGCGGGCGACCACGACGTCTTCCGCAAGATTCGCAAGGATTTCGATGCCGCCGGCGTCAACCAGTCCGACCATCAGATCCGCCGCACCATGGACGAGCTGATGGCCCAGGCCATCGAGCAGATCAAGAATGCCTGAGGCCGGATTCTAGCTGGACCAATCGACCGCCCGGCCAAACCGGGCGGTTTTTCTTTGCCTTTGCCGTCGTTTCCGGCTGAAACTGCGGGTTGTCATCAAGGAAGGTCCGATGTCGCTCAAATCCCGCCTGGTCGCCGACGAAACGCTGTTCACCGCCTGGTCGGGGGTGCCGGACGCGCTGACGGTGGAAATCATAGCCAAGCAGGATTTCGACGCCGTCACCCTCGACATGCAGCATGGCGGCCACCACGAGGACAGCGTGCTGCGCGGCCTGGCGCCGGTGCTGGCCGCCAATAAGCCGGCGCTGGTGCGCATTCCGGTCGGGCGCTTCGACATGGCGAGCCGCGCGCTCGATTTCGGCGCCGAGGCAGTGATCGCGCCGATGGTGAACTCGGTGGCCGACGCACGGCAGTTCGCCGCCGCGATGAAATATCCGCCTATGGGCGAGCGCTCCTGGGGGCCGACTTACGCGTTCCCGCGCCACGGCAAGGGCGACCACGCCGAATGGCTGCGCGATTCAAACCAGCGCACCATGGCCTTCGCGATGGTCGAGACGCGCGCGGCATTCGAGGCGCTCGACGGCATCCTCGACACGCCCGGCATCGACGGCATCTTCGTCGGCCCGTCGGATTTCTCGATCGCCTGGTCGAACGGAACGACCGTCAATTCGACGCTGGAAAGCATGATGGAGACGGTCGCTACGATCGCCGAGCGGACGCGAGAGGCCGGCAAGCATGCGGCGATCTACGTCATCGAGCCGGCAATTGCCGGCCGCGTCGTGTCAATGGGCTATCGGCTGCTCGCCATGGGCTCGGACCACACGCTGATCTCGCTCGGCGCGAAGACCCTGTTGAAGAGCATGCGGGATTCCATCGACTCTTGAGATTGGCCTTAGGGCTGCTTCAGCTCCGTCAGGAATTTGGCGAAGGTCATCGAACCCTCCGGCCACGGGCCGAAGCCGGCGTCGTGGTTGAGATGGCCGGCCTCGCCGGCGTCGATGAAAAGCGATCCCCAGGCGGCGGCAATGTCCTCGGCGACCTCGAAGGCGCAGAACGGATCGTTGCGGCTGGCGATCACGATCGATGGGAAGGGCAGGGGATCGCGCGAATAAGGACCGAAGGTCATCAGGTGCCTCGGCCTGATTTCCGGATTGGACACATCCGGCGGCGCGACGAAGAAGGCGCCGGCGACGGGCTTCCTGAATTGCGGGATGGCCTGCACCGCGGCCGTGACGCCAAGCGAATGGGCAACGAGCACCACGGGCCGCTCAGCTTCGTTGACGGCGTTCGCCACGCTCGCCGTCCAATCCTCGCGCACGGGCTTGGTCCACTCCGCCTGCTCGACCCGGCGCGCCGTCGACAGTTTCGACTGCCAGCGGGTCTGCCAGTGCTCGGGGCCGGAATTGGTATAGCCCGGCACGATCAGGATATCTGCGTCTTTGACTTTCATGACGCGGATGTAGCGAGCGGCCTTCTCGCCTGCAACCCTGTCGCCAATATCGCTGAGGTCGAAATTGTGAACAACTTGTTCGGTTCTTGCTCTCTTGTGTGAACGATCGCAATCGACGATTTGGAGAGGGAACAAGAGCTGGCGGCCTGGAACTCCCATTTGGGGAATAGGTGCCGCCCGAACGGAGAGTTTGATGAGCGAACTGCCTTTTGCCGCGACCACCCCGGTCAGCGTGTCGCGTGTCGGGCTGAAGGCGCGCGATGCCGAAAGCCTTGCCGCCTATTATCGCGCGGTGGTCGGCCTGCAGGAATTGAGCCGCGCCGATGGCGCGATCACGCTTGGCGCCGCCAACCGGCCATTGCTGGTGCTTGAACAGGACGCTTCGGCAAAGCCCGACGATCCGCGCAGCGCCGGCCTTTTCCACACCGCGTTCCTGTTGCCGTCGCGAGCGGACCTTGGCCGCTGGATCAGCCACGCTGCCGCCAACCGTATCGGCATAGAAGGCGCCTCGGACCATCTGGTCAGCGAGGCGCTCTATCTGACCGATCCGGAAGGCAACGGCATCGAGATCTATGCCGACCGCCGTCCACAGGACTGGAAATGGAATGGCGACAAGGTCGCCATGGCGACCGAGCGGCTGAACCTGCCGGCGGTGGTGGGCAGCGTGCCGGCGGGCGATGCCGGCTGGCAGGGCGCGCCCGAAAACACCATTGTCGGCCATGTGCATCTGCGCGTCGGCCGGCCCGAGGATGCGGAAGCCTGGTGGCATGACCAGTTCGCCTTCGATACCGTCGCCAAATATGGCAGCCAGGCGGTGTTCCTGTCGTCCGGCCACTACCACCATCATATCGGCGCCAATGCCTGGCAAAGCGCCGGCGCCGGCCGTCGCGATCCGTCCCGCTCGGGCCTCGCCTGGGTCGAGATGCGCTCGGATAATGTGAAGGATGAGACTTCGCGGGAAGACCCGTGGGGCACGGTGATCAGGACTGTGCCGGGCAAGGCTTGAGCAACGGCTGCGCCAAGCTGGAGCGCCCCTCATCCGTCTCGGCGCTAGCGCGCCGATCCACCTTCTCCCACAAGGAGGACTTTGCACGGGAGGCGGAGTCGGGCTCGGTGTGTTAATGGAGCTTTTCAAAAGGCCCGCAGAAGGGTTTTCG
>SAJS01000013.1:5877-205375 GCA_004017535.1 Mesorhizobium sp. | reverse complement strand
CAACGTCACTATCTCGAGCGCGGTCTGTTCGGGGGCGGGTCGCTTCAACATGACCCAGTGAATCAAAAACCCCCGGCCAACGCCAGGGGTTTGTCAGCAGTCTGGGGGCGCCTTTTGGGCGCCCCCTTCTTTTTCGGTGGTTCCGGATGCAGCCTGCGCCTACTTCTGGATGCAGGTGTCGGCCGTTTCCTTGGTGCATTCGTCGAGGCCGGTGAAGACCGGATCGTCGACCTTCTTGCCGCCGATCAGGTCGAGCATCACCGAAGGCGCCTTGTAGCCCATTTCGAACGGCCGCTGGCCGACCAGCGCGGTCACGAGGCCTTCCTTGGCGATCGCCACCTCGTCGCCGATCGTGTCGGCGGCGCCGATGACGAACTCGTTCTTGGCGATCTTGTCGGCCATCGGCTTGAACAGGTCGCGATAGGGCTGCGGAGCGCCGAACAGCGGCCAGCCGCCCATGATGCCGAAGGCGTCGAGCTTCGGATTGGCGGCGAGGATGTCGGTCATCGCCTGCACGCCCTTGGCGCCGTCGTCATTGGTGAACACCGGGCAGCCGGGTGCTTCGGTCCAGCCGCCTTCGCCGGCAAGCGCCGCGAGGCCCTCCTTGCCGGTCAGCGCGTCGCGCATGCCTTGCGCGCGGCGCAGGATGTTGTCGGCCGCAGGATTGCCCTCGATGGTGCAGATCGTGCCGCCATTCGGCTTGGCCTTCTTGATGTACTCACCGATCTTCTTGCCCATCAGGTAGTTGTCGGTGCCGAGATAGGTCTTGCGAAGGGCGGCGTCTTCCTTGGTAAGGTCGGCGTCGACCGTCATGATCGGGATCGACGGATTGGCGCTCTTGATCGTCTGCGCGATCAGCGGCGCGTTCGACGGCGAGATCGCCATCGCAACCGTGTCAGGCTTGCTCAGCATGTCCTGCACGATCTGCGCTTCACCCGCCTCGTCCGAGGTCGATGCCGGGCCGGTATAGAAGCACTCATATTCCGAGCTGGCGTTTTCCTTGTTCCACTTCTCGCAGCCTTGATGGATGGCTTCGAAGAACGGATTGTCGAGACCTTTCACGACGATGACGAGCTGTTTCTTGGCCAAAGCCGGCCCGGCGCCCAACGCCATGGCGGCGACGGCGGCAAGCAAAAGTGTTTTCCTCATATCAGTCCTCCCTTGAAACAGACGGACACCGCGTGCCCGCCACACCGATCAGACCGGATGTGCAAGAACGATGCCGAGCATCTTCCCAATGCTCGTGTTCCGGGCCGGACTGATAAGCATTTGCCGATCCGTTTGCGCCAATACCGGCACAGCCGAATCCTTGATCGTCAAGCCATTTGCCCCTTCCGCCGTATGCGCGCTCGGTGGGCAAATTGTTCCTCCGAGCCTAGCTAATATCGGCTTTTCGCCAACGGTCAATTCCTATTTGTCCTACAAAACCGATTTTTTGTCGAGTCTCGAAATTAATCGTCTGACAATTGATTGACGGCTTTGCCGGCTTTTGCCTAAATGCATATACCGCGCTGTTCGTGAGGAGATGGACGGGCGGAACGCAAGCGGCGCCGGCGAGTCCGGCGAAAGGCTGCGTCAACAATGGGGAGGCTTAAGGCTGGTGTCGGTTCTCGAACTCGCCAACATCTCGAAGCATTTCGGCGCCATCCAGGCGGTCAACGACGTTTCGTTCTCGCTGGAGGCCGGCGAGGTCGTCGGCCTGATGGGCGACAACGGCGCCGGCAAGTCGACGCTGGTGAAGATGATCGCCGGCAATTTCCGGCCGAGCCACGGCACCATCCATCTGGAGGGCAAGGAGCTTGTCATGCACAAGCCCGCGGACGCCCGCCAGCACGGCATCGAGATCGTCCACCAGGACCTTGCGCTGTGCAACAATCTGACGGCCGCGGCAAACGTCTATCTTGGCCGCGAGCTGCGCCGCGGCATCGGCCCGTTCCGCATCCTCGACTATGCGGCGATGTACAGGCGCGCCGGCCAGCTCTTCGCCGAGCTGAAATCCGAGACGCGGCCGCGCGACTTGGTCAAGCAGATGTCGGGCGGCCAGCGCCAGGCGGTGGCGATCGCCCGCACCATGCTGTCGCAGGCCAAGATCGTGCTGATGGACGAGCCGACGGCGGCGATCTCGGTCCGGCAGGTGGCCGAGGTGCTGAACCTCATCCGCCATCTGCGCGACCAGGGCATCGCCGTTGTGCTGATCAGCCACCGCATGCCCGACGTGTTCGACGTCGCCGACCGCGTCATCGTCATGCGGCGCGGCCGCAAGGTGGCCGACAAGAAGATCGCTTCGAGCTCGCCCGAGGAAGTCACCGGGCTGATCACCGGCGCCATCGAACAGGTGGCATGACTCACGGATTTGAATGGGTGGCGTGACGCACGGTGTTCCGCGTCCCACCGCAGGAAAGGTCGACAATGGCAGTCACCCTTGACCAGACGATCGCGCAGAAGCAGCACACTTTCCTGTCGCGGCTTTTCTCCAACCAGACCTTCTGGGTGGTGATCGCGGTTATCCTCGCCTGCCTGTTCCTGTCCTTCGCGACCGATTCCTTCGCGACGTCGAAGAACCTCTTCAACATCACCCGCAACGTCACCTTCGTCGCCATCGTCGCGCTCGGCATGACCTTCGTCATCATCACTGGCGGCATCGACCTGTCGGTCGGCTCGGTGCTTTGCCTGTGCTCCATGGTGCTCGCCGTCACCATGCATGCCGGCTATTCGATCGAGATCGGCATCCTCGCCGCGATCGTCACCGCGCTCGCCATCGGCGCCTTCAACGGCGTGCTCATCGCCTATGTCGGCTTTCCGCCTTTCGTGGTGACGCTCGGTATGCTCTCGGTGGCGCGCAGCCTTGCCATGGTCGCCTCCAACAACACCGTGGTCTTCCAGTTCGGGCCGGACCACCAGAAGCTTCTGGCACTGGGCGGCGGCGCCTGGCTCTTCGGCATCGCCAATCCGGTTCTATACATGATCATCCTGGCGCTGATCACCGGCTTCATCCTGCGCTGGACCAAGTTCGGCCGGCACATCTTCGCCATCGGCGGCAATGAGCACGCGGCGACGCTGACAGGCGTTCCCGTCAAGCAGATCAAGGTCGCCGTCTACATGATCTCGGCGCTGTCGGCCGGGCTCGCCGGCATCATCCAGACCGGCTGGCTGGGTGCGGTCACCACCAATCTCGGCACCGGCATGGAGCTGCAGGTGATCGCCGCCACCGTCATCGGCGGCGCCAATCTTGCCGGCGGCGTCGGCACCGCGCTCGGCGCCATCGTCGGCGCGGCGTTGATCGAGGTGATCCGCAACAGCCTAGGCCTGCTTGGCATCAACGCCTTCTGGCAAGGCACCTTCATCGGCGGCGCGATCATCCTGGCGGTGCTGTTCGACCGCATCCGCAATTTCCGGCGCAGCGATTAGCTCCTATCGCCCAGTCTGAAAATCGGTTCGGACGGACGATGCGAGACGGCCATCATTCCGGCCTGCCTTGACGCGGCTGCACCCCGGCCGCACTATTCTCCGGCAGGCGAAGGGAGGCCAGTCGCCTGCGGGAGGAACGATACCCATGACGGACGCGATCAGGCTCTACTGGGGCCGGTTCGGGCATGTTTCCGTGCTGAATGTCGCCAACGACTTCGTCACCCATGCCCATGGCGAGGCACATCTCATCATCTGGCTGGAAGGCACGGCAGGCGAAATGACCATCGGCCGCGAGACGGTGCGGCTTGGACCGCGCACGGCAGCCGGCATCAACTCGTTCCAGCCGCACAGCCACGCGCTGTCGCATGACGGCAGGCCCGGCCTGTTCCTGGCTTTCTACATCGACCCGGACTGGGCGCGCCGGCGCCGCGACCTGCCCTCATCGGCGCCGCTCTTCATGCAAGCCGCGATCACGCTGGAGCCTTGGCTGCACCAGGCGGCGGCCAACCTGCTCGATCACCTCACCGACAATGAGAGCATCGACGACGTGGCCAATTACGAGATCGAGCGTTTCATCGACTCAGTTCTCGACGCAGCGGATGCTTCGTCGCCGCAGATAGCCCGCGCCCGCGTCAACACGATGCTCGACTTCCGTGTCCGCAAGGCGATCCAGCTGATGAAGGCCAATGTCTGCGAGCGCATCTCCTTCGACGATGTCGCCCGTTCGGTCGGGCTCTCCCGGCCGCATTTCTTCGCGCTCTTCAAGGAACAGACCAACCTGACCCCGAACGTCTACTGGAACACGCTTCGCATGGAGGAAGCCGTGCGCCAGCTGCAGTGGTCGCAGGAGCCGCTGATCTCCGTCGCCTGTAATCTCGGCTTCACCACCCAGGGCAATTTCTCGCGCTTTTTCCGCGACCATGTCGGCGTGCCGCCGACGCTTTACCGCGAAGCCGCTAGAGCCACGGCTTAAGGCGCCTGTTTTTCCGACTGGTTGATACGCGCTCAAGACGCATTGATAAGCGCCGGCTCGCCGGCCGCCTTAGCCTTCTCCCGATCTTGGCAAGGGAACCAGTCTATGGCGAAAGTCACCATCTCCAGCGTCATCGACGCGCCGGTCGAGCAGGTCTGGGCGCGCATCCGCGACTTCAACGGCCTACCGGGCTGGCATCCGCGCATGGTGGAAAGCCATATTGAGGACGGCAAGGACGCCACCATGATCGGCTGCGTGCGCAATTTCAAACTGGTCAGCGGCGCGACCCTGCGTGAAAGACTGCTCGACTTCTCAGACGAGAATTTCCTGGTCAGCTATTCCATCCTCGAAACGCCGCAGCCGCTCACCAATCACAAGGCGACGCTGCATTTGCGGCGCGTCACTGACGGCAATCGCACCTATGCGGAATGGACGGCGAGCTTCGACGCCGCGCCGGAGGACGCCGACAAGCTGGCCGAGGGCATGGGCGCCAACGTGTTCCAAGGTGGCTTCAACGCCCTGAAGGCCCATTTCGCCGGCCAGAGCTGACGGGAGCGCGCCATGTCGCTTGCGCTGCAGACTTTTTCCACCGTGAAGGACGCCAACGCCGCACTGCAGGCCGCCGGCACGCGCTATCTCGGCGGCGGCACATTGGTGGTCCGCGCGGCCAATGAAGGCGACGTGTCCACCTCCAGCCTGGTCCGCGTCACCGATCCTGGCCTCTCGCAAATCGCTGTTGCCGGCGGCAAGGTCCGGCTAGGCGCCTCCGTCACCATGGCCGCGATTGCCAGCCATCCCGAGCTTGCCGCGCTCGCGCCGGCCGCGCGCGCGGTCGGCGGGCCGGCGATCCGGAACATGGCAACCGTCGGCGGCAATCTGTTCGCCCCTGCCCCTTACGGCGATTTCGCCGTGGCGCTGCTGGCGCTGGACGCGACAGTCGTCACCGGAGACGGCGAGACGCCGATCGAGACCTTCCTGGCCGGCCGCGACACCACCCGCGCCATCGTCACCGGTGTCGGCTTTGCATCGCCCAAGGCGGAGAGCTTCCGCTTCCTGAAAGTGTCGCGCGTCAAGCCCAAGGGTGTGTCGGTGCTGAGCATCGCCGCGCTTCTGGAACTTGCGGCCGACGGCGCGGTGAGCTCGGCGCGGATCGCGCTGGGTTGCATGGCCGATCGGCCGACGCGCGCCAAGGCGGCGGAGAAGGCGTTGCTCGGCTGCAAGCTCACGCCGCAGGAGATCGCGCCGGCGCTTGCCGCCGCGGGCGAAGGCATCGCGCCGATCACCGACCCGATCGCCAGCGCCTGGTACCGCGCCGAGGTCCTGCCGGTCCATCTTGGGCGGCTGTTGTCGAATTAATCCGTGGGGGACGCGCGTCTGTTCGGTTCATCCGGGCAGGCGCGCAGGGAGGAAAAATGGCGAAGGTCCCGGTTCAATTCACGCTCAACGGCTCCGAAAAGGCCGAATTCATCGAGAGCGGCACGACGCTGCTCAACGCATTGCGCGACAAGATCGGCGACACCTCGCCCAAGGGCGGCTGTCATCAGGGCACCTGCGGCGCCTGCTCCGTCATCATCGACGGCGAGCTGAGGTTATCCTGCCTGACGCTGGCCGAGACCTGCAACGGCGCCGACATCAAGACCACCGCCGGGCTTGCCGAAGGTGGCGTGCTGCATCCGCTGCAGCGCGCCTTCCTCGACGCCTTCGCCACGCAATGCGGTTTCTGCACGCCGGGCATGATCACGGCTGCGAAGGTGCTGCTCGATCGCACGCCGAACCCCAGCCGCGAGGACGTGGTCGAGGCGCTGTCCGGCAACATCTGCCGCTGCACCGGCTACGAGCCGATCATCCAGGCGGTGCTGACCGCCGCGCGCGCCAACTCGCAGAACGCCGCCTGAGGGAACGAGCCATGGAACTGCGCAAGGATTATTTCGCCGATGTCCGCAAGGACGGTCTCAACGAGATCGGCCAGCCGCGGCCGCGGCTCGATTCGCCCGGACACGTCACCGGCAAGACCGCCTATTTCGCCGACCGGAACTTCCCGGGCATGCTACATCTGAAGATGGTGCGCAGCCCGCATCATCATGCTCGCATTCGCTCGATCGATACGTCGGAAGCGGAGAAGCATCCGGGCGTGGTGCGCGTGCTGACCGCCAGGGACGTGCCGCACAACGTCTACACCATCCTGATCCTGATCCAGGTGGGTCCCGAGGACGAGACAGTGCTTGCCGACGGCAAGGTGCGCTGGAAGGGCGAGGCCGTGGTGGCGGTGCTGGCCGAGACCGAGCGCGCTGCGCAGGAAGCCGCCGCCAAGGTCAAGGTCGACTACGAGGTGCTCCCGGCGGTCTTCGACATGGAGGAGGCGCTGAAGCCCGGCGCGCCCGTGGTGAACGAATATCACGGCCAGAACTACTATCTCTACGACAGCGGCGAGTGCCGCAAGGTGCGCTTCGGCGATGTCGAGGCGGGCTTTGCCCAGGCCGACCACATCCTCGAACAGTCCTACCAGTCCTCGCCGATCGAGCACGCGCCGACCGAGACGACGGGCTGCGTTGTGGCGCCCGAAGGCAATGACCGCTTCACCTGCTACACCAACACGCAGGCGATGTTCTTCACCCTCGATAACGCCTCGATCATATTGCAGATGCCGGGCTCGAAGCTGCATTTCGTCGGCGGCACGGTCGGCGGCGGCTTCGGCGGCAAGGTCGATGTCATCGTCGAGCCGATCGCCATTCTCGGCGCCAAGCTCACCGGACGCCCGGTCTCCTTCGTCTATAGCCGCGAGGAGGAGATGCAGATCTCCTCGCCGCGCGCGGCCGAGAAGATCGTCATCAAGGACGGCGTGATGAAGGATGGCCGCATCGTCGCGCGCAAGGTGACCGGCTACACCGACGCCGGCGCTTATTCGCGCCACTCGCCTTACGGCGCGCAGAAGGGCGCCGCGCACTATCCCGGGCCCTACACGATCTCGAATGTCTGGATCGACACCTATTGCGTCTACACCAACCGCACCCCCTCCTCCGCCATGCGCGGCTTCGGCGTCACCATCGGCGACTTCGCGCTGGAAGTGCAGATGGACAAGCTGGCGCGACTGATCGGCATGGATCCGCTCGAATTCCGCTTCATCAACGCCTATCGCGACGGCGACATGAAGGCGCATCGCCAGCCGACCGAGGGTGCGGCGCTGATCGAATGCATGCAGGAAGCCTCGCGCGCCGCCAACTGGCCGGTGGCGGAGAAATACATGGCGATGTCCTCCTACAGGAAGGGAGCCTGAGATGGCGATCCGGCGTGGACGCGGCGTCGCCGCGATCAACTATCCGACTGGCATGAACCTCGGCGGCGACCCGACCCAGGCGCTGGTCCATTCGACGCCGACCGGCAATTTCATGGTCACTCTTTCCAGCGTCGATCTCGGCCAGGGCATGAAGCAGATCATGGCGCAGATCTGCGCCGAGACGATCGGCGTGCCGACCGACCGAGTCGTCGTCGACACCGCCGACACCGACACCGGCCCGCACTGCATGGGCACCTTCGCCTCGCGCGGCACGCACCGCGCCGGCAACGCCGTCATCCAGGCAGCCAAGGAAGCCCGTCAGGTGATGCTGGAAGTCGCGGCCGAGGAACTCGAGGTGAACGCCTCCGACCTCGATACCGACGGCCAGGGCAACATCCAGGTGAAGGGTGCGCCGCAGAAATCGATCTCGATCTTCGATGTCGCGCTGTCGGCGCATTTCAAGCGCGGCCGCTCGATCTCGGGCCGCGGCATGTTCCTGATCCCGCGCTCCTATCCGGAGAAGGAGACCGGCGCGATGAAGCCCTCGACCTGCTATGCCCATGCCTGCACGGTGGCCGAGGTCGAGGTCGACGACGAGACCGGCGAAGTGACAGTGTTGACGGTCAAGAATGTCTTCGAGATCGGCCGCGCGCTCAACCCGAAGATGGTCGAGCAGCAGCTGGTCGGCGGCTCCTGGATGGGCATCAGCCATGCGCTCTACGAGACGACCGAGCCTTATTATCCGAACCGTGACCATGGCGGCACCGACTTCAACCAGTATCTGATGCCGGGGCCGGGCGATCTTGCCGAGACCGAGATCATCGTATTGGAGCGCCCTTCCGCCGACGGACCGTTCGGCGCCAAGGGTCCAGGCGAGATGTGCGCCAACCCGCAGATCCCGGCGGTCGCCAACGCCGTCTTCGACGCTGTCGGCGTGCGCATCGACACGCTGCCGATCACGCCCGAACGCATCCTGCGCGCGCTGAAGGCGCAGGCCGCTGGCTGACGATGACCAGCACCGATGCAGCCGAGCTTGCCGCGTCTCCCGAGGCGATAGCCGCGCACCTTGCCGCGTCGCGCTATCTGGCCGACGACAGCCTCGCGACCGCTATCTTCCTGGCGATCCGATTGGGCAAACCACTGTTGCTCGAAGGCGCGCCGGGCGTCGGCAAGACCGAGGCCGCGAAGGCGGTGGCCGAATTGCTCGGCCGCGAACTGGTGCGGCTGCAATGCTATGAAGGCATCGACGCCGGGCATGCGCTGTATGAATGGAACTACCAGCGCCAGTTGCTTGCCATCCGCCATGCCGGCGAGCATGAAATCGACATCTATGACGACCGTTTTCTCATCGCGCGGCCGCTGCTGCAGGTGCTGCGCGCCCCGGTCGAGCGTGTATTGCTGGTCGACGAGATCGACCGTTCGGACCACGAGTTCGAAGCGCTGCTGCTTGAATTCCTCTCCGACTTCCAGATCAGCATCCCCGAGCGTGGCACGATCCGCGCGGCAACGCAGCCCATCGTCATTCTGACCTCGAACCGTACCCGCGAGTTAGCCGAGGCGCTGCGCCGGCGCTGCGTCTACCACTGGATCGGCTATCCTGACGCCCTGCGCGAGGCCGAGATCATCATGCTACGCTCGGGCGATGTCGCCGAGGCGACGGCGCGCGCAGTGGCGAATGCCGTGCAGGAGATCCGCGCGCGGCCTCTCGCAAAGCCGCCGGGTATCGCTGAAGCGGTGGAATGGGCGAATGCCGCAACCATTCTCGAAAAAGGCGGCAGCCCCTGGCCGGAAGCTTTCCGCCGGGCCATCGGCGTGCTGATCAAGGATGAGGAGGATTTGTCGGCGATCGCGCCGGAGCTCGACCGCATCGTCGAGGAGGCGCTGGCGTGATGGGCGACCGCAGCGCGCTAGGCTCATCTTCCCGGGCTAGTGAGCTACGCTGGCGGGACAGCGCCCCCCTCTGTCCTGCCGGACATCTCCCCCAGTTCGGGGGAGATCACCTGTCGCGTCGGCTTTCGCCAATCGCCGACGTCGCAGGATCCAGCGGCGCGCCAAAGCTGCCAATCCCCCCTCATGGGGGAGATGTCCGGCAGGACCGAGGGGGGCGCGAAGGAATGAGGCGTCCGGAAAACCTGCGTCCTGCCGCCGTGCCCTTCCTCGGCTTCGCCCGCCTGCTGCGTCATCACGCCTTCCCCATAGCTCCCGAGCAGACAACCAGCTTCATGCGAGCGGTAACCCTGCTCGGCCCCCGCTCGATGAACGACATCCGCGAGGCGGCGCTTGCGACACTCGCGCCCTCCCCCGATCGCCGCGGCGAATTCGAGGCGCATTTCCGCAGCTATTTCTACGGCGACGCCAAGCCCTCGATCGAGGGCGAAGAGGACGACGAGACCCGCGTCAAGGACGATCGCAGCGCGCGCGAGGAAGAAAGACAAACCATCCGCCAGGAGAAAGGGGGCGAGCTCTCCTCGGCGCTCGAACAGCTGAGCAGCCGCGATTTCCAGCGCGACGCCGATGGTCTCGGCCCGTTCCGCCGCAAGCTCGCATCATCCCTCCCCGCACGCCGTTCCTTCCGCACGGCCCGCACCCGCTCGCGCGGCACGCTCGACCTGCGCCGCTCGCTGAGCGAAATCGTCAGCGCCGATGGCGATATCCCCGTGCCGCAGCTCCGCCGCCGGCAGGCCGTGTCGCGAAAACTGCTGCTGCTCATCGATGTCTCCGGCTCGATGAAGCTGCACACGGCCGATTACCTCAAGCTCGCGCACGCCGCCGTGCAGGGCGCGGACCGCGCCGAAGTCTTCACCTTCGGCACGCGGCTCACCCGCATCACCTCGGCGCTGCGCATCCGTGACCGCGAGCAGGCGCTCGCCCGCGCCGCGGCGCTTGTCGACGATTGGGACGGCGGCACTCGCATGGGCCCGACGCTGCTCGCTTTCCTGTCGGTGCCCCGCTTCTCCGCTTTCGCGCGCGGCGCCTGCGTCGTCATCCTGTCGGATGCGCTGGAGCGCGGCGATCATACCGACCTCGAAACCGCGATGCGCCGCTTCAGCGCCCGCGCCTTCCGGCTCTCGCTGGCGACGCCGCTCGCCGGCGACGCGCGTTTTCGCCCAGCCACGGTGGCGCTGCGGGCAATCCTGCCGGTGCTCGACGATCTGGTCGACGGCTCGTCGCTCGGGAGTCTCACCGATTTCGTCCTGTCGCTCGCCCGCCCCGCCCCGGCTGCCGAGACCATCTGGAAAAGGGTATCGTGATGCAGAAAGCCATCGACGCGCATTTTCACATCTGGCGCCAAAAGGACCAGCCCTGGCTGGTCGGCCCGATGGTGCCGCGCATCTTCGGTCCCTATGAGCCGATCCGCCGCGACTATCCGATCACGGAATTCCTTGAGGACCAGAAAGGCTCGGGCGTCGAGAAGGCCGTCTATGTCCAGACCAACTGGGCCAAGGAGGATTTCGAGAAGGAAGTCGCCTTGCTGCAGAAGACGGCGCAAGAAACCGGTTGGCCGCACGCCATCGTCGGCTATGCCGACATGACGGTCGATGACGTTCGCCCGCAGATCGACCAATTGATGAAATACAAGCTGCTGCGCGGCGTGCGCATGCAGCTGCACTGGCACGAGACTCCCGCCTTCCGCTTCGCCGCCTCGGCCGATCAGGTGATCGATCTGAAAGTGCGGAAGAACGTGGCGCGGCTGAAGGATTACGGCCTCTCCTTCGACCTGCAGCTTTTTCCCGCGCAGATGAAGGATGGGCAGGCGTTGGTCGGCGAGAACCCTGAGACGAATTTTATCCTCACCCATGCCGGCATGCTGACCGGCATGGAGCCGGAAACCACCGAAGCGTGGAAGGCCGGCCTACGGATTCTCGCTACGGCGCCCAACGTCTACGCCAAGCTGTCGGGGCTTGGCACCTTCGTCCACCGCAACGACCCGGAACTCATCGCCTATATCGTCGACAACGCCATAGAAATCCTCGGCAGCGACCGGCTGATGTTCGGCTCGAACTTTCCGATCGAAAAGCTCTGGACCAGACACGCCGAGCTGATCAAGGCGCACCGGGCGGCGGTCGCAAGGCACGGCGCCAAGGCTGAGGCGGATATTTTCTGGAACACGGCTGAGAAGGTCTATAAGCCCGTGTAGCACGGCTTCTTCCTTCCGCCCTTGTGGGGGAAGGTGGATCGGCGCGCAGCGCCGAGACGGATGAGGAGTGTTCCAGCGGAGTGGGACGCTGGCTTTCCCTGGAGCACCCCTCATCCGTCGCCTTCGGCGACACCTTCTCCCACAAGGGGAGAAGGAAAATCCGGCGCCTCACTTCACCTCGAATTGCGGATCGAGCGGGATCTGCATGGCTGTCACCAGATGGTTGGTCTGCCCCGCTAGCCCGATGATCGACACCAGCTCGCCATGCTGCGCGTCGGTCATGCCCTTGGCCCGCGCGGCGGCGGTGTGCGAATGGATGCAGTAGGAGCAGCCATTGGCGGTCGAGACGGCGATATAGATCATTTCCTTGGTCAGCGGATCGATGGCGCTGTCGGCGACCATCACCGCCTTGAGCTGCTCCCACACCCGCTTCAGCGCCGCCGGATCATTGGCCAGCCCGCGCCAGAAATTGTTGACGAAATCGGATTTCCGCGTCGCGCGGATATCGTCGAACACGGCCTTAACCGCCGGGATCTTTTCGACCTCGGCATCGCTGAGCAGTTTCGTGGTGGCCATGGTGTGGTCCTTTCGTTTGCATCGTCTTGTCAGCATATTGAATCAGACTCTGAGCCGCTGAGCTCAACCCATTTGTCCGATTCACTTTTCCAGCGCCGGCGTCGAGATTCAGGTCAGGCCGAGCCGAAAATGACGGATTCCGAGAACCGGAGCGGAGCGTACTTTCGTACGTGAGCACCGGAAGCGGAGGAGCTCGCCATTTGCAGGCCGGCCTCACCTGAATATCGGCACACCCTAGTGCACCGCCGCATACATGATCTTTTCCTCTGTCGCCTCCGCCGGAGAGAACTCCTCCACGATGCGGCCTTGCCGGCAGACCAGGATGCGGTCCGACAGGTTCATGATCTCCGGCAGGTAGGACGAGATGACGACGACGGCGAGACCTTCGTCGGCCAGCCGGTTGATGATCTGGTGGATCTCGGCGATGGCGCCGACATCGACGCCGCGCGTCGGCTCGTCGAAGATCACGATGCGCGGCTGCTGCACCAGTCCCTTGCCGATCACCACTTTCTGCTGGTTGCCGCCGGAGAGCTCGACCACGCGCGCGTTGTCGTTGATCGCCTTGATGTTGAGCGTCTTGGTCCACTCGGCCGAAAGCTGCCGCATCTCCTGCTGGTTGATCACCCAGGCCTTTTCGCGGCCGGCGGCGAGCAGCCCGCCGAACAGGTTCTCGGCGATGCCCATCGTCTCGAAGATGCCTTCGCTCTTGCGATCCTCGGTGACGTAGACGATGCCGTCGGCGACCGCTTCCGCAGGCACCAGATAGCGCACCGGCCTGTCGTCGAGCTCGATCGCGCCACCGCGCAGGAAATCGCGCTTGTAGATGCCAGAGACGATCTTGAACGTCTCGGTGCGGCCCGAGCCGATGAGGCCGAACACGCCGGTGATCTGGCCCTCGAAGATCGAGAAGGAATTGTTGCGCACGATGTTGCTCATCGAGATGTCCTGCACCGAGAGCACTTTCTTGCCGGCCTTGCGCAATTTCGTCTCGTCGCGCTGGCGGTAGATCTGCCCCGAAAGCGAGCGGCCGACCATGGCGGCGACGATCCTGTCGCGGTCGAAGGCGGACGTGTCATCGGTGATCACCAGTTCGCCGTCGCGCAAAATGGTGATACGGTCGGCGATCATCAGCGCCTCTTCCAGCGCATGGCTGATGAAGACAATCGAGACCCCGCGCGCCTTCAGCCTCCGGATCAGCGCGAAGAAATGACGCTTCTCCTCCGGCGTCAGGGTCGCGGTGGGCTCGTCGAAGATGATGATCTCTGCATTGTGGTGCACGGCGCGCGCGATCTCCACCATCTGCCGCTTGGCGGCGCCGAGCGTGGCCACCATCGCATTCGGATCAACCGGGAAGTTCAGCGACTGCAGGAACTGCTGCGCCGAGATGTAGGTGCCGCGCAGCCGGTTGAGGAATTTCTCGGTGCCGAGATAGAGGTTCTGCGCCACCGTCATCGACGGCACCAGGCTGGTCTCCTGGAACACCATGGCGATGCCGGCTTCAAGTGCTGCATGCGGCGACGCATACGCCGTCTCGACGCCCTTGTGGAACATCTTGCCCGAAGTGGCGTCGACGACGCCAGCGATGATCTTGGTCAGCGTCGACTTGCCGGCGCCGTTCTCGCCGAGCAGCGCGTGGATCTCGCCCTTCCTCAGGTCGAACGTGACGTTCTTCACCGCAGGCACGCCGCGATAGGTCTTGGTGACGTTTTGCAGACGGACGATCGGTTCCATCAGAAACCTCCCGTGATTGCGTCGAGCGCCAGCACGCAATCGCCGCCTTTCGAGGCGATGAACACGCGGCCGTCGCGTTCCGCAACGCTGCAGATGCCGTGGCGCGTGCCGTTGGCGCGGCTGTGCAGGCTGAATTGCGGCTGCACGGCCGGGTCGAGCTTCACGACGAGGCCGTAGGAGCGGCTGGGCGACCACGGCTTGTGGATGCCCATGGTACGGATGCCGCCGCATTGCAGCGGTTCGAGGAAGCTGCGGTTGGAGGCCAGCGCCGGCGCGATCCAGTAGGCCGGCGGCACCTGGTCGATCATGTCCTGGCGATAATGCGTTTCCTGCAGCACGAATTCGATCAGCCGGTTGCGCGGCGCGAACAGGGTCAGCCAGGCGCCATCATCGCTGGCCAGCGAAAGCCGCGCGGGATAGCCGGGCAAATGCGTCAGCACCGTCGAGCGGTTCCCGTTCGAGCCGTCGAAACGCACGAGCTGGTGGCGCCAGCTTTCGCTCACCAGCACGTCGCTGCCGATCGGATGCAGCCCATAGGGAAAGGCGATATCCGCGGCGATCCGCTGGAAACCGATACCCCCCGGCCCGCATCGCCACAGCGAGCCGGACGCGCCCTTCTTCATCAGGTCCGCCGCCCATTGCGAAGGCAGATGCTGGGCCGAACCGTTGGCCAGCCACAGCGTGCCGTCATCGGCATAGGCAAGCGCAGTGATGCACCTTAATTCGGCAGGCAACGAAACCTCCTTGCCCGCAATGAGCAGCTTGCCGTTTTCCAATCCGACAGTCAGGTCCCCCTCTGGCGACAGCGCCAGCGCGGTGATGGGCGACTGAAAGGCCTCGACCACGACGGGCTGAGAACCAGCCGCGATCGCAAGAACGGCATTGCCGCTGGAGACAAGCAGCCGGCCGTCGGCCATCAGCAGATTGTCCGGCTCGCTCAATTCGGCGAAGGCAGGCAGGTCGTCCAGCCGCGTGTTGGGACGGAAGGCGCCGTCGAGCGGCGGGATGGTGACCGCTTTGCCGCGAAAGACATCGAGGATCGGATCGAGGATCATGGTTTCGCTCCCCAATAGGAAGCGGGGCTGGTCCAGTTCGGGTCGGCGCCACCGATCTTGTAGCGGCCAATGCGGTTGTTGAGGATGCCGCCGACGAACAGATAGCCCTTGTGCTCGCGCATCGACGTCACCATCGGATGCGCGTTGCCGGAAAGATCGCCGAGCGTCTCGACGATGCCGCCCTTCTCGTTGAACTTCACCACGCCGCCGGTGTTGATGTTGGGAAACAGCCATTCGTCCTGCGGCAGGCGCCGCGTCATGCGTTTGCGCATGTCGGGATGGCGCAGCGACAGGTCGAAGCTCGGCGTCCGCATGCCGAGCCAGGCCATCCAGTAATTGCCGTCCGACGCACGATTGATGTTGTCGGGATAGCCTGGCATGTCGCGGATGACGCATTCGGCGGTGCCGGCTTTCGGCCCTTCCAGCCAGTAGCGATGCACGCGGCAGGCCCAGCTTTCGGCGAAGAACAGCGACTTGCCGTCATGCGCCATGCAGACTCCGTTGGTGTAGCGGTAGCCGTCGAGCAGCGTCTTGGTCGAACCGTCCTTCGGGTCATAGACCAGCAGGCGTCCGGTTGCGCGGTTCTCGATCGAGTCCAGCGCCCAATCATGGGCGTCATAGCGCTTGGTCGAATCCGTGAAATAGATGCGCCCGTCGGGCGCGATGTCACAATCGTTAGGGTCGCGCAGCCTTGCGTCGTCGACGATCGAGGTCCAGGAGCGCGCCGTCTCTGCCGACAGGCGTTTCACCTCCCGCTCCGGCGAGACCGAATAGAGCCCCATGGCGCCGACGCAGCTGATCAGATTGCCCTTCTGGTCGAAGGCAAGCCCCAGCGGAAAGCCGCCGATATGGGCAAACACTTCCGACTTCACATAGTCCGGCGCGAAGAAGCGGACGATCTCGCCATGGCGGGTGCCGCAATAGAGATGATCGTCACGATCGAGAATGACATCTTCCGGCCCCTCCAGCTCGCCGAGCCCGATATGGTCCGCGGCCGAGAGCCGGTTGTCGAGCTCGTAGGATGTGCCGGAGCCGGGCGCGGCCGATTGCATCTCGCCCATCTTGAGATAGACCGGCGCGACATAGACCTCGTTCAGCACCTTGTGGCGGTTCTTCAGCCAGCGGATGTCGATGGTGACGGCGACCGCGAGCAGAATGCCGAGCACCATCTGATTGGTGCCGGTGCCGTAGCCGAGCCGGATCAGGCCGTTGGTCATGGTGAGCACGATGATGGCGCCCATCAGGCCCTTGACCACCGAGCCGCGCCCGCCGCCGAGGCTGACGCCGCCGACCACCGCCGCCGTCAGCGCCATGATTTCCAGGTTGAGGCCGGTGCCCGGCCCCGCCCCGCTCAGCCGGCAGGCGATGAGGAACCCGCCGATCGACGAGCAGAAGCCGGAAAAGACATAGGTCATGAAGACGGTGCGGCGCACGCGGATGCCGGCATTGTGCGCCGAGCGGCGGGAGCCGCCCACCGCCAGCACATGCCAGCCCGGCCGCGAGCGCGTCAGCGCGATATGGGTGACGATGGCGAGGATGACGGCCAGCCAGACCGAGACCGACAGGCCCCAGAATGTCCCGTCGCCGATGAAATCGAGCACGTCGGATGAGGCCTGGGAAAGCTGCACGTCGGCGGCATAGGTGCTGACCAGTATGTCGAACAGCGCCCGCCCGAAGATGAAGGTGACCAGCGTGGTGAGAAAGGCGCGCAGCCTCAGATACCCTACGAGGTAGCCGTTGATGGCGCCGAAGATGAGCCCGGTGGCGAGCGCCGCGGCCAGGGCCAGCCAGATCGACTGCTCGAGGATGAAGAAGACATAGACGGCGGAAAAGCAGGACAGCGCGAAGATTGAGCCGACCGAGAGGTCGATGCCGCCGCCCAGCATCACCACCGTCATGCCGATGACGACCAGCGAAAACTCGCCGAGCTGGCGTGTCGATTCCTGCAGCGAGGTTAGCTTGAAGAATCCCGGAATGATCGAGCCGAACACGCCGAGCGTCGCCACCAGCGCCAGGAACGGTATGGCATTGTCGGTCCAGCGTTTGGTCAGGATCTCGCCGACCAGATGATCGGGCACGAGATTGTAGCGCCAGGCCTGGAGGCGTTCACGAAAAGTCATCGGCGGCTGCTGTCATTCAAACGGGAAAAGAGGTGGTCGGAACGATCCGGCCACCTCGTGGATGGGTTCGGGCGGCGCGCCTTATTTCGCCGCCGCTTCCGCCTGCAGCGCCTTCAGGTCCCAGCAGCTGTCGGGCTTGAGATCGGCCTTCGTCGTCGCCTTCTCCAGCGTGTAGATATAGGTGTGCGAGGTGCCGGCCGGCTGGCCGCTCTGCAGCAGGAACTTGATGATGGCGTTCATGTCGCCCGACTGACGGGCAAGATCGGTCATCACCACGGCGCCATAAGTGCCGTCGTTCAACTTGTCGCAGTCCGCCGCCTTCTCGCCGCCGCCGGTGGTGACCAGGAACACCTTGCCGTCGAGCTTGGCGTCGCGGATCGCTGCCGAGGCGCCGGTGGCGTCACCGTCCCAGAAATCGATGATCGAGCAGATGTCGGGATGCTGCTGCAGCATCGTCGTTGTCACATTGCGCGAAGTGGTCGCGTCCCAATTGGAATCCGGCTTGGCGACCACCTGGAAGTCGGGATGCTTCTCCAGCACCTTCATGATGCCGGCATACTGGTAGAGGCTGGACGAGTTCGCCTGGTCTCCCTGCACGAGACCGATCTTCTTGGACGAATTCTCGCCGCAGCCCTTGATGGCCGCTTCCGCTTCGAGCTGGCCGAGCTTGTCCCAGTCGCTGCCGACGAAGGCATCGGCCGGGAAGTTGGCAGGATTGTCGACCAGCAGCACATAGGTTCCGGCGGCCTGCGCCTTCTTCATCAGCTTCGAATAGGAGTTGAGGTCCGGCGCATGGATGATCAGAACATCCGGCCGGGTGTCGGAAGCGATGGCGTCGGTGATCGCCTGCGCGCCGGCATCGACAACCCAGTTCGGATCGCGGGTCTCGAACGTCCCGCCCCAGGCCTCGACTTCCTTCTTCAGGTAATGCGCCCAGCCTTGCGCCAGGTCGAAGCCCATCGCCAGCGGCACCAGCATGACGCGCTTGCCGTTGAGGGCCTTGGCATAGGCGGCGGGACCTGGATCGTCGGCGGCGAAACTCGGCGCCGCGAAGGCGGTAACGGCGAGCGCCGCGGCCATCAATGTTCTAAGTAGTCTCATGTCACACCTCTGGTTCGATTTTCATTGCCGGGCGATCGTCGCGATCGCTCCGGGTACCCCAGAGCAGGATGGGCTGGCCCATTTGCTCTAAATATCGCCCTGCTGCGCGGTCTGCTCGTCGCGCGGGTTGATGATGCCGTCGACGATGATGGCTCCGAGCAGGATCGCCGCTTTGATCAGGTTCTGGTAGAGCAGCGGAATGTCGATGATGGTCATGGCGTTGAGCAGGATGCCGATCAGCGCCGCCCCCACCAGCACGTTGCGCACCCCGCCCCTGCCGCCGGACAATCCGATGCCGCCGATCACCGCCACCAGCACGATGTCGTAGAGCAGCGTCGAATTGACGACGCGCGTGTTGATCGAATGCAGGCTGGCCGCGGTGAGCAGGCCGGCGATCAGCGCCACCACCGCCGAAAGCGCATAGCGGAGCACCAGCATTGGCCGCACCGGAATGCCGATGTTGCGCGCCGCGACGGGGTTGTCGCCGGCGAAATAGATGAAGCGGCCCCATTTGGTGTAGCGCAGGAACAGGAAGACCAGGAACGCCAATCCGGCAAAGACGAAGACCTCGACCGGGATGTCGAGGAAGCGCACGCCGCCGAGCAGCTCCACCCAATGGCCCTGCGGCACTGGAACAGCATCCTGCGTGATCAGTTGCGAGCGCACATAGCCGAAGACGAAGGAGCCGGTAGCCAAAGTGACGAAGATCGCCGGCACATCCGCATAGGCGACCAGAAAGCCGTTGAGCAGGCCGATGGCTAAAACGCCCGCCAACACGTAGGCGAAGGCCAGCCCGTCGGAGGTGCCGGTGTTGAGCAGTTGCAGGTACCAGGCAACCGACATCGCCATGATCGCCACCGCCGACAGGTCGATGCCGCGGCCGATGATGACGACCGCCATGCCGAGCGCCAGAATGCCGAGCACCGAGACAGAGCGGACGATGGCCACCAGATTGTCGGCGGTCAGGAACCCGGGCAGGCCGAGCGCAGCCGCGGCGAACAAAAGGATGGCGATGGCAAAGACAATGCCTTCCTGATTAAGGCGCCTCCAGTTCGGCCAGCCGATCGCGTTCATCGCTTATGTCTTTCGCCCCGATGGCACGGCCCTGTAGGCCGCCATCCCGCACGAAAGCTAATCGGCTCGACAGCGGCTCGTCAAATGAATCCGCGTTTAAGGACCGCGCCTCTCCGACTATTTTCCGAGTGGACGCATCGATTGCCGGAACTGGCGCAATAGGCGGAAACTCTTGGGCTTTTTGGCTGTTCGTTGCCCCAATCGCGCGGCCCGCGGAAGAACCCGTTCGAAGGCGACGCGGCCGGCGGAATTTGAGTCCGCGAAATCCCCCCGGCGCGACCTCAATTGTTCGTCGAATGGCCCGAAACATCGGCGCCGGCATTGGCCGGCAGCACCAGGAAGCCCATCGCCGCGGCAAGACCAAGCAGGCCGATCGCGACGAAGGTGATTCTAAAGTCGACGAGGTCGGGCAAGGCTTCGCCCCTGACGATCTGCGACAAATTGAGGATGGCCGCCGCAATCGCCACGCCGAACAGCATCGAGATCTGCTGCAGCATCGAGGATAACGTCGCCGCCGAGCTCCGCTGCGGCGCGCCGATATCGGCGAAGGCCAGCGTGTTGAGCGCCGTGAACTGCATCGAGCGCGTGAGACCGGCGACCAGCATCAGCGCCAACACCAGCACCTGCGGCGTCTGCGGCGAGATCGCGCCGCAAGCCATGATCGCCAGCGATGCGATCGCCCCGTTCACCACCATCACGGTGCGAAAGCCGAATCGCCTGAGCGTCGGCGTCGTGACCGTCTTCATGCCGAGATTGCCGAGGAAATAGGCCAGCACCAGCAGGCCGGCATCGACCGGACGCAGGCCGAAGCCGACCTGGAAGAGCAGCGGCAGCAGGAAGGGCGTGGCGTTGATGGCGACACGGAATACCGTGCCCGCGGCAAGTGTCGAGATCGCGAAGGTCAGCACCTTGAAGGCCGAAAGGTCGAGCAGCGGATGCCGGGCCTGCAAGAGATGGCGAACGGCGAACCAGCCGATCACGATACCGATGCCGATGGAGCCTATCGTCGGCAGCAGGCCGTCCTCGGGATGAGCCAGCCGTTCGAGCCCGTAAAGCACCACCGCGAGGCCGAGCGAGGTGAGGAAAAAGCCCGGCCAGTCGAACGGTTTCGCCTCGGAGTCGCGGTCGCCCGGCACGAAGCGGGCGACCAGGGCAAGTCCGGCCAGCCCCAGCGGCGCGTTGATGAAGAAATTCCAGTGCCAGGAGAGACAGGTAGTGATGAAGCCGCCAAGCACCGGCCCGACCACCGGCGCGAACAAAGCCGGCCAGGTGATCAGCGCCGTCGCGGCGATCAGCTCGGACTTCTCGGCGTTGCGCAACACCAGGATGCGGCCGACCGGCGTCATTAGCGCGCTGCCCAGGCCCTGCACAATGCGGGCGGCGACGAACTGGGTCAGGCTCTGCGAAAAGCCGCAGGCGACCGAGGCCAGCGTGAACAGCGCGATCGCCAGGAGGAAAATATTGCGCGCGCCAAAACGGTCGGCAAGCCAGGCCGACAGTGGCACGAACACCGCCATGGTCAGCATATAGGCGGTGATGCCGATGCTCATCGCCACCGCCGGCACGCCGAAGGACTGCCCCATCTGCGGCAGCGACGTCGAGATGATCGTCGAATCGAGCAGCTGCATGAAGAAGGCGACCGCCACGATCAGCGCGACACGACGCGCCTGACGCGCGGAATCTGCGGACGGGGACACGGCTGCGTTGTCGGGGATGCTGGTCATGACGCGGTGGTTGAACAGCATAAGCCCGGTCCAGTCCAGAGCTTATCCAACAAACTTCCGTGTCCCGGTTTGGCCTGTTATGGATGAGCCCCGCGGCTGGCCGAGGACAACGCATGAAGCCTATCTATATCGACTACCTCAATGCTCTCGACATCGAAGCGCTTGCCATGACCGACGCCGAGATCATTGGCGCCGTCGAAGCCGGACTCGTCGCGCAGGGCAAGGGCGAGACCGTTATCGAGCCGCGTGTCCATCTCGAGCCGGACCCCTCCTTCCACGGCCACTTCAACGTGCTGCGCGGCTATGTGGCGCCGCTTGACGCCGCCGGCGTGAAGATCGTCGGCGACTATGTCGACAATTATATGCACGGCCTGCCGTCGGAGTTCGGCATCCTCAATCTTTTCGATCCGCGCACCGGCACGCCCCGCGCCATTCTCGACGCCACCGTCATCACCGATATGCGCACGGGCGCGGTCACCGCCATCGGCGCCAAGCATCTGGCGAAGAAATCGTCCAAGGTGCTCGCCCATATCGGCGCGCGCGGCACCGCCTATTGGAACGTACGGCTGCTCGACCATCTCTTCGACTTCGACGAGATCCGCGTCCATTCGCGCCGGCCCGAAAGCCGCGACGCCTTCGCCGCGAAGCTCGCCGCCGACCTCGGCAAGCCGGTCCTGGCCGTGGCCAACTGGAAAAGCTGCGTCGAAGGCGCGGACATCGTCGTCGAGGCCTCGCGGTTGCCGGAGCCGCAGCCGCTGCTCAAGACCGAATGGATCAAGCGCGGCGCGCTGGTCGTGCCCTATGGCACGATGAGCGCGGTCGAGCTGTCGCTCACCGACATCATGCAGAAGATCGTCGTCGACGACTGGGGCCAGTGCAAGGGCGGCAAGTTCGGCTCGCTTCGCGCCCATGTCGAGACGGGACGGCTGAGCGAGGCGACTTTGCATGCCGAACTCGGCCAGATCGCGGCCGGCCTGAAGCCGGGCCGGCAAAGCGATGGCGAGACGATCCTGTTCTGGCATCGCGGCCTCTCGCTCTCCGACATCGCGCTCGGCAAGGCCATGCTCGCCAAGGCCTCCGAAAACGGCATCGGCCAGAGGCTGCGCTTCGCATGAGCCCGCTCGTTCTCACCGGCGCCGGCGTCAGCATCGAGGATGTGGTTGCCGCCGCGCGCAATGCCTGCAAGGTCGAGGTCACGCCTTCCGTCGTCGAAAAACTCACCAAGGCGCGCCAGGTCCTCGATGCAGCAGCGGGGGGCGGCCAGCAGATCTACGGGCTAAACACCGGGCTCGGCGCCAATCTTGTCACCGCGGTCGAAGGCGACGCGAGCGCCTTCCAGCGCCAGTTGATCGAAGGCCGCAGCGCCGCGGTCGGGGAGGCCCTGCCGGTGCCGGCGGTCCGGGCGGCGATGTTTGCCCGCGTTGCCATGCTCGCCGCCGGCGGCTCGGGCTTGTCGCCACGCGTCTTCACGGCGCTGGTGGAGGCGCTCAATGCCGGCGTGCATCCGGTGATGCCGTCGCTGGGCTCGATCGGCGCCGGCGACCTTCTGCTGATGACGGCGATCGCCCGGGTGCTGATCGGCGATGGCGATGCCGAATACCAGGGCCGCCGCATGCCTGCCGTCAAGGCGCTGATGATGGCGAGGCTTGCGCCCGCCACGCTCTCGCCGAAGGACGGCCTCTCCCTGATCAACGCCTCGGCGGTTTCGACCGGGACCGGAGCGCTGGCGCTGACCGATGCGCTGTCGGCGCTCGACCAGCAGCAGCAGGCCGGCGCGCTGACGATGGAAGGCATCGGCGCCAACCGCACCATCCTCGATCCGCGCCAGCATCAGGCGCGCCCGGGCGCCTGCCAGCAGCTTGCGGCCAAGGCGCTGCGCGACCTCTTGGCGCGCGACGAAGCGCCGGCTTCAACCTCCATCCAGGATCCGCTGTCGATCCGCTGCATGCCCTCAATCCACGGCGCGCTGATCCAGGCGATCGATCATGCAAGGCTGGCGGTCGAGATCGAGCTTAACGCCGCTGCCGACAATCCGCTGGTGCTTGCCGAGGATGAACTGGTGATGTCGACCGGCAACTTCCACACGGCCTCGCTGGCGCTCGCCTTCGAAACGCTTGGCTTGGCGATCGCGCAATGCGCGGCGGCATCCGCCGCCCGCTTCATCCAGCTCACCGGCTCAAACCGCCACGGCCTGCCGAAATATCTCTCGCCGGTCGGCGGCGCCTCGGCGGGTTTCGTGCCGCTGCAGAAAACGGTGACGGCGATCCTGGCCGCGATCCGCCATAAGGCCAATCCGGTGATGCTCGACTTCCTGCCGGTGTCCGAGGGCGTCGAGGATCACGCCACGCAGACTCCGCTCGCCGTCGCGAAATGCGCCGAGATGATCGTGCTGTGGCGACGGCTGATCGCCTTCGAGCTGATGGCTGCCGCGCAAGCCGTCGATTTGCGCGAGGGCGCCACACTCGCACCGGCCACGGGTGCAATCCACGCGGCCGTGCGCGCGCATGTTGCTACGCTCAAGGAAGACCGGCCGCTCGGCATCGACGCTGAAGCGCTTTATGCCGCTCTCGCCAGCGGAATCTGGCAAGGCCCTCCGGCAACGGGCTGACGCTTTTCGACTCTTGCCTCAGGGCTTTGCGTCCACCTTCTTCATGAAGAGCGTGAGCTCGCTTGGATCCATGCGCACGATGTGCCTGTCTTCGGGATAGGCGCCGCTGTTGACGTCGGCGACATATTCGGAAAACGCCGCGATGCGCTCCTGCTGCAGCCGGTCATATTCGGCGGCGAAGTTGCGGTAGACTTTCGAGTGGCGCGGCATGTGGCCGCGATTGGCGCCGAGAATATCCTCGGCGAACAGATATTGCGCGTCGCAGCCGGTGCCCGCGCCCATCGACAGCATGATCAGCGACGTGCGCTCGGAGATCGCCTTCGCCACCTCCACCGGCACCACTTCGATCTCGGCGCCGATAGCGCCGGCGGCCTCGAGCTGCTTGACTGCCTCGAACACCTGCATGGCCGTATCGGCGGTCTTGCCGACCGCCTTGAAGCCGCCCGTCCAGGTCGCGCGGGAAGGAATGAGGCCTACATGGCCGATGACGGGGATGGCGTCGTCAGCCATGCGCTTGATCGTGGCATAGCCGGCGCTGCAATAGACCGCGTCGGCCCCGGCCTTGTAGAGCCTGAAAGCCCAACGCAGGAAATCGTCCGCCGTGCCGATCTCGAAGAAATTCTCGCCGGGCATGGTGAAGAGGCTGGGCGCTGCATCGCGATATTGCGGATTGAGCACCAGTTCCGGCGTCACCGAGACGATGTCCACCCCTGCCCGCTCGGCGGCCTCGGCCTCTTCCAGCGTCAGAACGCGCAGCATGGTCAGCTGCCGCTTGCCCTTCATCGCGCGCAGATCGGCGACAGTCGGTCTCTTTCGGCTCATCGGTCTTCGGTCCTCTATGTGTTGCGGCGCGTTGCTGTCAGCCGATATCGATCATCACCTTACCGGCCTCGACCTTGACCGGATAGGTTTTGAGGTTGACGCAGACCGGCGCGCCCTTGGCCTGGCCGGTCTTGTAGTTGAAGCGGCCATTGTGCTTGGGGCATTCGATGATGTCGTCCATCACCAGCCCGTCGGCGAGATGCGCCTTTTCATGTGTGCAGAACCCGTCGGTGGCGAAGAACGCGTCCTCCGGCGAGCGGTAGATCGCGAAGCTGCGGCCGCCATGGTCGAAGCGGATCACATCCTCCTCGTCCACGTCATCGACCGCGCATGCTTCGACCCAGTCCGCCATCGTCTATCTCCGAGTTGCCCGCGCCGCCTATTCGGCGGCCGCGGCCGTTATGTCGAGATCATGGAACTCGCCGCGATAGGGCTTGGCCGTCGGCGGCAATTCGCGCTTGAGGTAAAAATCCTCGTATTTCAGCTGCCTGAGCAGCACCGGCCAGACCTCGCGATAGGCGTGCCACATCGACGGATTCGCCACCGGCAGATCGTGCTTGATCAGCTCATGCAGCTTCGGCAGCGCGTGGTAAGGAACCATCGGGAACATATGATGCTCCACATGGTAGTTCATGTTCCAGTAGATGAACCGGCTGATCGGGTTCATGTAGACGGTGCGCGTGTTGAGCCGGTGATCGGTGACGTTGTCGGCGAGCCCGATATGCTGCAGCAGCCCCGTCAGCACCATGTGCCAGGTGCCGTAGAGGCGCGGCAGGCCGATCAGCACCAGCGGTATCCATGACCTGAGCGCGATCGCGACAGCGATCGTCGCGGCATAGACGACCATGTGCCAGCGCGCCGCGATAACCGCTTTGTGCTGCTCCATCTGCGGGATGTAGCTCTTCTCGTCGTCCGACAATGTACCGAAAGCCTGGCGCACCAGCGTCGGCAGCGAATAGCGGAAGTCGAGTATGCCGGTGAAGGCCAGCGCCGCCTTGAGCAAATCCGGCGGCCGCATCACCGCGATCTCGGCGTCACGGCCGACGATGATGGTGTCGGTGTGATGGCGCGCATGGCTCCAGCGCCACTGCACCGGATTGCGCATCAGCATGAAGGAAGCGATGTGATAGACGACATCGTTCATCCAGCGCGTGCGGAAGGCGGTGCCGTGGCCGCATTCGTGCCAACGCGAGTCGCTCGACGAGCCGTAGAGCACACCATAGACGAACAGGAACGGCACGACCCACCATGTGCCCCAGAACCAGACGATACCCGCCGCCGAGCCCAGGATCGCGATGATCCAGATCATGGTGTCGCGGATCGCCGGACTGTCCGAGCGCTGCATCAATTCCTTCATGGTCTTGCGCGCCACATCGGTGTGATACCACTCGGCCGAGGCGAGCCCGGTCTCGATCGCCCGGCGCGTGCTTTCGCCGACAAGGCTGTAATCGCGCTTGGTGCCGGAGGCCGTCGTCATCATCCCTCCCCGCAATCAAAGCCCGTTCGCGCGGAATTTGCCGTCGAGGAATGTCTTGGCGCGCGGCACGTCATCCTCGGTCAGATGCTCGATGATCACCGGGATGTTCGGGTGCTTCTCGCTGAGCCGCTTCAAATAGAGGTCGTAGTTCAGCGCGCCCAGCCCCGGCGCCGGCAGCTCAATCTCGCCGACGCCGCGGAAGGTCAGCCCCTCATGCGCGTCCGCGTCGCCGATATCGGCATGCTTTTCCGTCTTGTCGCTGCCCGAACGCTTCACGTCCTTGGCATGCGCGATCTTGATCTTGTCGGTCAGCGTGTCGAACACCTGGTTCAGCACCTGGTCCATGCGGTCGATATTGTGCGCCTCGAAATAGTTTGTCGGATCCATCAGCAGGCCGAGGCCGGGATGATCGACCTGCGCGAACATTTTCACCGTCTCCTCGACCGAGCCGACGACATTGTTGACATAGGTCTCGAGCAGGAACACCGCGCCATGGTCGTAAGCCGTCTGGGCGAGGTCCGAGATCACCTTGCGGCATTCCTCGAAGCCTTCCTCGGTCTTGTTCTTCGGGTGATGCACCCAGTCGGACTCGGTGTTGTAGGTGCCGGTCTCCGAGATCACGTAAGGGCTACCGAATTCGCGCGCGTTGCGGATGATCTCCTTGAGGTAGGCAAGCCGCCTGTCCCGCTCTCCCTTGTCCGGATGGATGATGTTGGTGTAGCCGGACACGCAGCAGACCGGCAGGTTATGGTCGCGAAACGTGTCGCGCACCTTCCTCGCCTTGTCCTTCGTGATCTGCCCGGCCGACAGGTCGATATCCTTGAAATGCAGGTCGAGCTGCACGGTGTTGAAGCCGAGCGCCCGGATGCGTCCTGCCGATTCCTCCAGCTCGTAGGGGAAATAGCCTGTGAAGATACCTGCCTGCATCATGAGGTGAAGTCCTCCGGGTAAGCGATTCAGTTGCCGTGTCTTTCGGCTGCCTTAGTCGAGGCGGATTTCGGACAGCTTGACAGTACGGCCCTCGGCCATGGACCGGTAGCCGGCTTCGACCAGCGCCATGGTTCTGACGTTGTCGGCAACGGACAGCGCCGGCGGCGTGCCGGTCCTCAAGGCATATTGCAGTTGCTCCATGACGCCGATGAAGGCATGGGGAAACCACATCGTCTCCCAGCTTGGGCTGACCCATTTCCCGCCCGTCGTCTCGGTCGAGGCATAGGCCAGCGTCGAGGCGACGCCCTTCGGCCAGCCAATGGTGCCCTTGGCAACACCCTTGGTACCGTCGACGCGCCAGGCGATATGCTGGTCGTCGTCATAGCCGTCCTGGCGTGGACCGGACCAGACATCCTCCAGCGATACCGCGAGCGCGCCGGAAGGAAAGCGCAACGTCGACACGGTGATGCCGTCGGAATGGTCGAACTGTGTGCGCGGGTCCTTGCGCGTCAGCGTGGTGATCTCGTCCGGATCGCCGAACAGGAAGCGCAGCACGTCCAAGTGGTGCACGCTCATATTGGCGAGCGTCAGCCGGTCGTAGCCGGCCAGAAAGGTCTGCCAGTGCGGGATCGCGTGCATGTCGATCTCGGCAAAGACGATCTCGCCCAGCGCGCCGCTGTCGATGATCTGCTTAAGAACGCGCATCGACTGGTCGTAGCGCATGTTCTGGTTGACCGAGAGGATCTTGCCGGAGGCAGCCGCCTCGTCGCGCAGCCTCACCGCTTCCTCGACCGAGAGCGCCAGCGGCTTCTGTGCCAGGATCGCCTTGATGTGCTTTTGCTTCAGCGCATGGCGGATCAGAGCCGGCTGCTGGTCGGGAGGAAAGGCAAGGTCGACGATCTCGACGCGGCTATCCTCGATCAATTGCTCCGGCGTGTCGTGGACGGTCGGGATCTGCCAGCGATCCGCCACCTTCGCGGCATTCGCCTTCGTGCGTGAGGCAATCGCCACCACCGGAAAGCCGGCTTGCGCATAGGCGGCGAGATGGCATGCGGCCATGATCATGCCGGCGCCGATGCAGCCGATCCGGTAGTCCTTGACCCGGACCTTTACGTCCGGCTCGAAACCCGTGCTCGCCATCCATTCCTCCCGTCGAGGACTGGATATAACGCGATGGTCCGGGCCTCAGCCAAGGCCCGCGCCATCATTTCCCATCAGCGAGATCAGGCGGCCGCGATCAGCACCGTGCTGCCCGGCGACCAGCTGAGCACCACCGGCTGACCCTCGGCCAGCCGCTCAGCGCCGGTGTTCTGGACGATCACCTTCAGCGTCTGGCCATCGCGGTCGACGAAATAGGTGCTGTTGTTGCCGGCGAAGATGCGCTTGGAGACCTGTCCCGTGAGCATGTTGGCACCGGCTGGATCGGGCTTTGTCGCACCGGTCGAAATCCGGATGCGTTCCGGCCGGACCGCGCAGCTCGCCTTGGCCCCGGCCGGCACCGATGCGCCTGTCGAGGCCGCGATCGTCGTGCCGTCGGGCAGCTTGATCCCGGAGCCGGTGGCATCGCCGCGAAAGATGTTGGCGTCGCCGAGGAAGGTCGCGGCGAACTCGCTTTGCGGCCGGTCGTAGATCTCCTCGGGCGGTCCCTCCTGCACCAGCCGGCCATCGCGCAGGATGCCGATGCGGTCGCTCATTGTCAGCGCCTCTTCCTGGTCATGCGTGACGAAGATGGTGGTGATGCCGATCTCGCGCTGGATGCGCTTCAGCTCGATCTGCATGTCAACGCGCAGCGCCTTGTCGAGCGCGCCGAGCGGCTCGTCGAGCAAGAGCACGCGCGGCTTGGTGACGATGGCCCTGGCGAGCGCGACACGCTGGCGCTGGCCGCCGGAGAGCTGATGCGGCTTGCGCCCGCCGAGCTTGCCGAGCTGCACGAGATCGAGCGCGCGCTGCACCTCCGTCGCGATCGTCGCCTTCGCCTCGCCGCGCACCGAGAGGCCGAACGCGACATTGTCGGCGACGCTCATATTCGGGAACAGCGCATAGTTCTGGAACACCATGCCGATGCGGCGCTTCTCGACCGGCACCCGCTCGACGCTTTCGCCACCGATGGCGATGCGGCCGGAATCGGGAAAATCGAAGCCGGCGATCTGGCGCAGCAGCGTGGTCTTGCCGCTGCCGGACGGTCCGAGCAGCGCATAGAAGCCGCCATCAGCGAAATCGATCGAGACGTTATCCAACGCCTTGTGCGCGCCGAAACTGCGGGAGACGTTCGCGACCTGGACGCCAGCCATTATTTCTCTCCGCCGAATTTGAAGAAGCGCGCCGTGAGCAGCATCAGCGCCATCGACACGACGATGATGATCGTCGAGACCGCGTTGATCTCAGGGGTAAAACCCTTGCGGATCGCGGCATAGATTTCGACCGGCAGCGTCGTCTGGCCAGGCGTCGACAGGAAGTAGGAGACCACGAACTGGTCGAACGACACGGCGAAGGCAAACAGCCCGCCGGCGATCACGCCGGGCATGATCCAAGGCAAGGTCACGCGCATGGTCACCTGCCACTGGTTGGCGCCGAGCGAGCGTGCCGCCTCCTCCAGCTCTGGCGCGAAGGTCTGCAGCCGGGCCGAGACGACGACAATGACGTAAGGCAGCGCCAGCGCGACATGGCCGAGCAGGATGGCGACGAGCCCGCGGCCGATGCCCACGCCGAAGAAGAAGATCAGCATCGCCGTGCCGGTGATCAGCCACGGAATGGCGATCGGCGGGAAGAGCAGCGCCTGCAGGACTTTCTTGCCGCGGAACTCGTAGCGATAGAGCGCGAGCGAAGCCATCGAGCCGAGTACGGTCGAGATCAAAGTGGTGATGATCGCGATCTCGATGCTGTTCCAGGTCGCCGCGATCAGCTGGTCGTTCTGCCAGAGCGAAGCGTACCAGTCGGTCGTCCATTCGAACGGCAATTGATAGAAGGGCGAGGCGTTGAAGGACATGGCCGCCATGATGATGATCGGCAGATAGAGGAAGCCGAGCAAAAGCACGACGTAGAAACGCCCGACCCATTCGAGGATGCGCGTCGTTGCCATCAGCCGGCCCTCCGCAGGACCGGCGCCGCAAGCGCAAGGATGATCAGCACCACGGCAAGCAGGATGAAGGAAAGTGCAGCGCCCAGCGGCCAGTTGAAGACGGCGACGAACTGGTCCTCGATGACCGTGCCGTAGAATGTGCCGGTGCGGCCGCCAAGGATGCGCGGCTCCATGAAGGAGCCGACCACCGGCACGAAGATCAGCGCGGCACCGGCGATCAGGCCCGGCATCGACAGCGGGATGATCACCCGCCAAAGCACCTGCCGCCGCGAAGCGCCGAGCGAGCGGCCGGCCTCGATCAGCGAGTCGTCGATCGCCTGCAGCGTGAGGTAACAGGTCAGCACCATGTAGGGCACATAGGAGTGCACCAGGCCGATGATGACGGCGGGATAGGAATACATGAGATCGATATTGATCTTGAACGGCAGCACCGCGTTGAGCGCCGTGTCGAGGATGCCGCCTTCGCGCAGCACCATCGCCCAGGAGAAGATGCGCACCAGCCCGTTCGACCAGAAGGGCAGGATGACGAGCAGGAAGATCGCCTCGCGGCTGCGCCCCTTCAGCACCTTGGCCAGCACATAGGCTGCCGGGTAGCCGATGACGACGCACCACAGCGTCACTTCGAGGCCAAGACGCAGCGATGAAAGCAGCAGCGTCGAGTAGAGGCTCTGCGAGAAGAAGGCGGCGTAATTGCCGAGCGTGAACGTCCATTCCTTTCCGGCCAGCGGCAGGTCGGTCATGAAGGAGAAGAAGACCATGGCCGACAGCGGCAGGAAGATCGCCACCGTCAGCCACAGATAGGCGGGAAGGAGAAGCGGCAGGGCCGGCTTCAGTCCGCGGCGCGAACCGATCGCAAGCTGGTCAGCCATCCTGCCTCTCCTCCCCGAAAGACCTCGATTACTTCACGTTGACCTTCAGCTCCTGCCACAGCGCCAAATATTTCTCGCGCTGCTCGTCGGTGACCGGCGCCTGGAACTGGATGCGCTTAGCGACATCCGGGCTGCCCATGACCTTGCGGTTGAAGGCGTCCTCGGGCAGTGCGTCGACCGCCTTGGTGTTGGCCGAAACCGGCGCGCCGACCTTGGTGACCCATTCGACGTAGAATTTCGGATCGATCATGTAGTTGATGAAGGCCTCGGCGCCGGCGACGTTTTTCGAGCCGGCGGGAATCGAGAAGGCGTCGAGCCAGGCGACGGCGCCTTCCTGCGGGATGACGAGGGAGACCGGCAGCTTGAAATGCGTCTTGGCGCGGTCGGCCGAGCCGCTCCAATAGGTGCCGATGTCGATCTGGTTGGAAGCGACCATCTGGTTCCAGTCGTTCTCCGAGCTCCAGAAGGTCTTGATTTGCGGCATCAGCGAGGTGAGCTTCGCCTTGACCGCGTCCATATCCTTGATGTCGTTGATGTTCTGACCCGACGCGATCGCGCCGAACTGCACCGCCTCGACGGCGTCATCGCGGATGATGACGCGGCCCTTATGCGCCGGGTCCCACATTTCGGCGATGCTCGTCGGCGGCTTGTCGAAGGACTTTTCGTTGATGGCCAGCGCCGTCAGGCCCCACACCCACGGCACGCCATAGACCTTGCCGTCATGGTTGAGCATCGGCGAGCCGGCCTTGTCCTTGGCGATATCGGCATAGTTGGAGAGCTTCGAGACGTCGATCGGCTGGATCAGCTTTCCGGCCATCGCCTGGTCGTTGAAGGCGGCGTTGATCATGACGACGTCATAGAGGCCGGGATTGGTGCGGATCTTGGTCAGCATCTCCTGTTCGGAGTTGAAGAAGTCGTTGACCACTTTGAAGCCGGTCGCCTTCTCGAAATTGGCGACCGCCCAAGGCTCGTCGGCGCCGTAACCTTTCCAGTTGAGCACATGCACTTCCTCAGCGGCCTGTGCGGCAAACGTGAATGCGGAGACGAAGACGGCGGTGGCCGTCAGGAAAGCGGTCAGTCTGGGCATGCGCATGTTCTTTTCCTCTCATTGTTTGCCCGATTGAGGGGCTTGTTAAGTTGCAGTCGCTTCCGCCCGGCCAGGCGCGGTCGTCGCTTCGCCGCGCTCAGTCAGGAATTCCTGGATCTCCGTGTCGGTCGGCGCCGAAGACCCGCCATGGCGGGTGACGGAAAGAGCAGCGGCCGCATTGGCGTAGCGCGCCGCCTCGCAAGGGGACATGCCGCGCGAAAGGCCACTGATGAAAGCGCCGATATGCGTGTCGCCGGCCCCGTTTGTGTCGACGGCTTCCACCTCGAAACCCGGCACCGCGCGAGTGCCGCCGTCGGCCATGCGCACCAGGCAGCCATGCGCGCCGGCGCGGATGACGACGCCTTCGGCGTTGGGGCAATGCTCGGCCAGCAACCGGATGGCGACGGTCTGGGCGTCGCCGGCGCCCGCTATTTCGGCTGCTTCATTGGTGTTGCAGCTCAGCCAGGTTGTACGCGCCAGCACTCTGTCCAGGATCGGGCGCGGAATATCGGCGATCACCGGCGTGGGATCGAATACGAAGGGAATGCCGGCCGGCAGTGCCTCGATCCAGTCGGTAAGCGCGTCGCGGCTGCCCGAATAGCTCAGCGTGTAGCCCGAGGTGAAAACCCAGTCGCCCGGAAGGACTTGGACCGGCTTCATCATGTCGGGCGTGAGCCGGCTCTCGGCGCCTGGCCAGGAGACGAAGGTGCGCTCCGCATCGCCGCTGATCATGGCGACGCAATTGCCGCTGTCCATCAGGAGCGACGGCGGCGTCAGCGTCTCGATGCCTTCGGCTGCGAAAGCGGCGCGCAGGAAATCTCCGTCCGGCCCGGTGCCGAGCTGGCCGCCGAACACAACCTTCATGCCGGTGCGGCTTGCCGCGACCATCATGTTGAAGCCGCCGCCGGCGACGCGCGCGTAAGCTGACGCAGTCTTTTCCGTGCCGGCCGCCGGCAACGCATCGATGCGGTAGACGTAATCCACTACCGCGCTGCCGACATGGACGAGCCGCCCGCTCATGCGGCGTCCTCCTTGCCTGGGCCGGATTTGGAGTCGCGCGCCGCGACCAGATCCGCGGCCAGCGCGCGGACCTCCGCGATGTCGATGCCTTTCAGCTCGGCGATGCGGTCCTGCGGCAGCTTGGACAGGCCGGCGCAGGCGCCGGCCATGCCGGCGGCAATCGCCCCGATCGTATCGGTGTCGCCGCCGAGATTGGCGGCGATGACGGCAGCCCGCCAGGCATCGCCCTGCGCGACCTGCAGCACCGCGAAGGCGGCCGGAACCGATTCCTGGCTGGCGACGCCGGTGCCGATCAGGTCGACGATCAGCGCGATCGCTTCCTTCTCCGCCTTGTCGCGAACGAGCTCCTGCGCCCAGACAATGCGCGCGGCGATGTCGCCGCCGGTGACCCAATGGCCAAGCGTGGCGCCAAGCCTTGCCGCCGCGACCGCATGGCCGCAGCCGGCGCGCCAGTCGCCGCCCGAGACGCCGAGACTGACAGCGGCGGCAACGGCGCTTGCGGAAGCTATTGCGATGGAGGTGTTGTGCGTGGCGCGGCAGGTTTCCGCCACCTTGGCGACCAGTGCCGCAGGCGGCTCCGGCGGCATCATGATGCCGACCGGCGCGATGCGCATCGCCGCGCCATTGGTGTCGCCGCCGCGCCCGGCCTCTTCCGCCGGGACGCCGTTGTTGATGGCGTCGATGGCGCGCTTGGTCGATGGTCCGAGCAGGTCGTAGCTGCCGCGCGCCTTGACGTCGCGCTCCCAGCCGAGCAGCGCGTTGACCCAGCGCGCATGGTCGAAACGCTCGCCGGACTCGACGAGGATGCGGCCGAGCAGCAGCGCCTGCTCGGTGTCGTCGGTGATCGCCCCGGCCGGCAGTCCCTTCGACACCGGGTGATCGGCGGCAGGCGCGACGAAGCCCTCGACATGGCCGTAGAGCTCGGCGATGCGGACTGGCGACAGAAGCTGCGTCGGCATGCCCAGCGCATCGCCCAGCGCCCCGCCGACCAGCGCGCCCATTGCCCGATCTATCGCCTCCCCCGCCATGCTCAAAACTCCAGATGAAGCGCGAAATGCGCCGGGTTGAGCAGGCTCGTGACGAATTCGATGGCGCGCCCGTCGGCGGCGCGCGTCAGCCGGCGCGTGCGCAGGAACGGCGTGCCCGGCGCGCAGGCGAGGATCGCGGCGTCGGCAGCGCTCAGCATCTCGATATCGACCCATTCCTCGCCATGGTCGGGCACTAGCCCCGCCGCGCGCAGCGTCTGGTGCAGCGTGCCTTCGCGCAGCCCGCGCAAGGGAATGTCTTCCAGTTCGGGCGACAACGGCAGGCGGCTGCGCTCGATCGAGATGGCGTGGCCGTCATCGGCATTGGTGCGGGCGCGGTCGACGGCGATGAAGGACGAGCTCTCGACCCCGAGCCTCGCCGCCAGTTCCGCGTCCTCGATGATCTCCAGCCGCAAGGTGCGGGTCTCGGCATTGGCGCCGGCATTGGCAAGCGCGCGCGACCAGCCTATCGCGTCATCGACCGGCATGCCGTCGAAGGTGACGAAGGAACCGATGCCGACCTTGGTGGTGATGAGCCCGCGGCTCGACAATTCCTCGAGCCCCTTGCGGACCGTATTGCGGCTGACGGAGAAGCGCTGGACCAGCTCGTTCTCGCTCTGCAGGCGGTCGCCGAAGCCGAGCACACCAGAGCGTATCTCATGCTCCAAAACCGTCGCGATCTGCTCGGGCTTGCCCGTGCCGGGAGAGAGCTGCATCGCGCGACGGGCCATATCGATACCTGTCCAATGAACCTGTATAATCCTGTTCAATACTGTAATTGAATGGTAGCGTCAATCGGGGAATAGGTCCCGCAAGGAATGCCGAACTTTCAGCAGTTCGGTCCGTTCTCGTCAGCGTTCCTCCGGAGGTTTCAGGCTCCGGAATTGTGCTAGCAGCAGGAGATCGTAGACGACCTTCAGTGTACCGCAGATCAGTAGCGGCCATACCCGGAATGACGTAGCAAAGAGTGCTCCGGCTAAGACAGGGCTGATCGAGGCGGCCACGCTGCGCGGTACCGAGGTGAAGCTCGCAGCGGCAGCCCGTTCCGCCTCAGTAACGACGGCCATGACATAGGACGAGCGCGTCGGCACATCCATCTGCGACAGCGCCGCCCGGATCAGCAGGAAGAAAAGCGCCAGGGGCAGCGTCGGCGCCAGCGCAGCCAGCATCAGGGCGACACTGGACGGAATGTGCGTGAACACCATCGTGTTGACCAGACCGATGCGGCGCGACAGCCGGGCGGCCACCGGAAACGAGAATGCCGACAGCATCCCCGACCAGAAGAAGAAAGCACCCGCCTGCGAAAGCGAGAGGTTGAATTGCTCGAACAGCCAAAGGGCGACCAGCGATTGGACGACGAATCCCCCTGCAAATGCATCGAGGCTGAACAGGGCCGCAAGCTTGAGAACGATATGGCGGGAAGGGCCAAGCGCAGCGGCAGTTCCGGCCGCCGGGACCGGGCGGCGCGGGATGAATGCGTAGAGCGAGCCCCCCAACAGACCGAGAAGCGCATAAAGGACGAACATGGCCTGGATGCCGGCAAGCCGGTCCAGGCCAACCGAGGCCAAATGGTCAGGCATCGCGGAAGCAAGTCCACCTGCGGCGGCCGCAAGCGCGCCCGCGAGGCTGTAGTGCGCGAACATCCCGGTGCGCTCACGCTCCGTGACCTCGCGCGCGAGCACCGCGTGCTCCAGTGGCACGAACACACTGACACTGCCGGCCGAAGGGTTGATCGTGCCGGCAAGCGCAACGACCAGAAGCAGCGCATAGTCATGGACCACGGCGAAGGCCACACCCGTGGCAATCATCAAGCCGGCGCCAGCCAGCAGGAGCTGGCGACGATCGTGCCGGGCGCCGAGAAACCCGACACCGATTGTCAGCAGCGCGGAACCGAGCAACGACGCTGTCGCGATGACGCCGACCTGCAGGGGAGTGAATCCGAGGGCAAGCAGGTAAACCGGCAGCAACACGGCAACGAAGCCGTCGCCGAAGTCTCGCAAGGCGCGGGCGGCAAAGAGCAAAATCGCTGGATGAATCCGCTGCACCGGTCTCGTCTTTCGACAATTGCAGCCAGCAGCGCGACGGCTTCGCAGCCGGCTCTTGGCTGGAGTTAAGATATCATGCCGGAGTGCGAACGAACGAGATTGGCTGTCACTAAACGAAGAAGAACTCCTCCACCCGCTGCTTGGCTTGCCGCAGCACCGGCAGGATGTCGCGCTTCATCGCCTCGACCGAGAAACGCGCCGACTGCGTCGAGACGTTGATGGCGGCGACGGTGCGGCCGGCGCGATCGACAATCGGCACCGCGATCGAACGCAGGCCGAGCTCCAGCTCCTCGTCGACGATGGCGAAACCGTCAGCCCTCGCTCTGTCGATGGCCTTGCCGAGCGCGGCGCGGCCGGTGATCGTCTTTGGCGTTCGCCGCTCCAGGGTCGCATCAGCAAGGAAGGCCTTCAAATTGTCCGCCGGCAGGCCAGAAAGCAGCACGCGCCCCATCGACGTACAATAGGCCGGCAACCTCGTGCCGACGTCGAGCGCAACGCTCAGGATTCGCCGTCCAGGAATGCGCGCGACATAGACGACGTCCTCGCCCGACAGCACCGCCGCGTTGCAGGCTTCGTCGAATTTCCCCGCCACCTCGCGCATGATCGGCGCGGCGAAGGTCCAGAGCGACGCGCCGCCGAGCCAGGTCCGCGCGACGGTCAAAAGGCGCGGCGACAGCGAGAATAGCCGGCCGGACTGCGTCGCATAGCCCGTGGCGACCAATGTCAGCAGGAAGCGGCGGGCGCCCGCGCGGGTGAGGTCAGCCTCCTCGGCCATCTCGGTCAGCGTCATACCGCCCGGATGGCGCGCGAGGATTTCCATCACCGCCAGGCCGCGCTCCAGCGAGCCGACATGGTCGCGTGAAATGGATTCCTCTTCCACGAACCTCTCCAGGCCAGCGTTGACTCCAGGCAAACTTTGGCTAAAAGTATCTCATATAAAACACATGTTCGCAATACGAACTTTTTCAATTACGGAGCCTGGAGATGGTCAAGTTCCTGCCGCTGAAAGAGGCGGTCGCGCAGAACCTGCATGACGGCGATACCGTCGCCTTCGAGGGCTTCACCCATCTGATCCCCACCGCCGCCGCGCATGAGGCGATCCGCCAGGGCTTTCGCGACCTGACGCTGATCCGCATGACGCCCGACCTGATCTACGACCAGATGATCGGCATGGGCATGGCGAGGAAGATCGTCTTCTCCTATGTCGGCAATCCGGGCGTCGGCCTGTTGCGACGCGCCCGCGACGCCATCGAGAACGGCTTTCCGCGCGCCATCGAGGTCGAGGAGCACAGCCATGCCGGCATGGCCAACGCCTATGAGGCTGGTGCCGCAGGCCTGCCCTGCGCGGTGTTTCGCGGCTATCGCGGCGCCGGCCTCGCCGCGGTCAATCCGAACATCAAATCGGTCACCTGCCCCTTCACCGGCGAGGTGCTAGCCGCCGTGCCCGCGATCCGGCCCGACGTCACCTTCATCCACGCGCAGAAGGCGGACCGGAAAGGCAATGTGCTGGTCGAGGGCATCATCGGGATCCAGAAGGAGGCGGTGCTGGCGGCAAAGCGCGCGGTCGTGACAGTCGAGGAAGTGGTCGACAATTTCGACGACCTCCACCCCAACCTGACCGTGCTGCCGAACTGGACGATCGCGGCGATTTCGGTCGTGCCAGGCGGCTCGCACCCCTCCTACACGCATGGCTATTACGAGCGCGACAACGCAGCCTATCTCGAATGGGACGAGATCGCCGCCGACCGCGACCGTTTCCAGGCGTGGATGCACAAGAACGTTATCGAGAGCAGCGCCGAGGACTTTGCCGGCCGCGTCGAGCATTTGAGGAAAGCCGCATGAGCGACGCTGATAACCTGGGCTTTACCCCCAACGAGATGATGACGATCGCCGCCAGCCGCGCCTTGAGAAGCAACGATGTCTGCTTCGTCGGCATCGGTGCGCCATCGGCCGCCTGCAACGTCGCGCGGCTGACGCACGCGCCCGACATCACGCTGATCTATGAGAGCGGCACCATCGGCACCGCGCCTGATGTCTTGCCGCTGTCGATCGGCGACGGCGAGTTGTGCGAGACGGCGGTCACCACCGTCGCGGTGCCGGAGATGTTCCGCTACTGGCTGCAGGGCGGCCGCATCTCGATCGGCTTCCTGGGCGCCGCCCAGCTCGACAAATTCGGCAACATCAACACCACCGTCATCGGCGACTATGCGCATCCCAAGACCCGCCTGCCTGGCGGCGGCGGCGCGCCGGAGATCGCCACCTCGTCGAGGCAGGTCTACATCACCATGGCGCAGTCGAAGCGCGGCATGGTCGAGAAGATCGACTTCTTCACCTCCTTCGGCCATGGCGAAGGCGGCGACCACCGCAAGCGGCTCGGCATCGACACCGCCGGCCCGACGCTTCTGATCACCGACCTCGCCATCTGGAAACCGGACCCGGTGACCAAGGAGTTCACCGTCGTCTCGTTGCATCCGGGCGTCAGCCTCGAGCAGGTGCAGGCAACTTGTGGCTGGACGGTCAAGTTCGCGGAGGCCCTTGACGAGACGCCGGCGCCGACGGAACTCGAGCTGAAGACATTGCGCGACCTGCAGGCCCGCACCAAGGCGGCGCATCAAGGAACCGCCAAAGGGAAAGCTGCATAAATGGCTGAAGCCTTCATCTGCGACTACATCCGCACGCCCATCGGCCGCTTCGGCGGTTCGCTGTCCTCCGTCCGCGCCGACGATCTCGGCGCCATACCGTTGCGAGCGCTGGTCGAGCGCAACAAGGGTCTCGACTGGACCGCCGTAGACGACGTCGTCTATGGCTGCGCCAACCAGGCCGGCGAGGACAACCGCAACGTCGCGCGCATGGCGCTGCTGCTGGCCGGCCTGCCGCAGGACATTCCCGGTTCGACGGTCAACCGCCTGTGCGGTTCGGGCATGGATGCCGTCACCATCGCCGCACGCGCCATCAAATCAGGCGAGGCCGAGCTGATGATCGCCGGCGGTGTGGAATCGATGAGCCGCGCGCCCTTCGTCATGCCCAAGGCCGAAACCGCCTTTTCGCGCAATGCCGAGATCTACGACACCACCATCGGCTGGCGCTTCGTCAACCCGCTGATGAAGAAGCAGTATGGCGTCGATTCCATGCCGGAGACCGGCGAGAACGTCGCCGAGGATTTTTCCGTCACCCGGGCAGACCAGGACGCCTTCGCGGTCCGCAGCCAGGACAAGGCGGTGGCCGCGCAGGAGAGTGGCCGGCTGGCGAAGGAGATCACGCCGGTGACCATCCCGCAGAGGAAGGGCGACGCAATCGTCGTGTCGAAGGACGAACACCCGCGCGCCGGCACCACCATCGAAGCACTCGCCAAGCTGCCGACTCCGTTCCGCCAGGGCGGCACGGTGACCGCCGGCAACGCATCCGGCGTCAATGACGGCGCGGCCGCCCTCATCATCGCGTCCGAGGCAGCGGCGAAGAAGCACGGCCTGACGCCGATCGCCCGCATCCTCGGCGGCGCCGTCGCCGGCGTTGCGCCGCGCATCATGGGCATCGGCCCGGCCCCGGCCACCAGAAAACTTTGCGCCCGCCTCGGCCTGACGCCCGAACAGTTCGACGTCGTCGAATTGAACGAAGCCTTCGCCTCCCAGGGCATTGCCGTGCTCCGCCAGCTCGGAATTTCCGAGAAGGCGGAGCATGTGAACCCCAATGGCGGCGCGATCGCGCTGGGTCATCCGCTCGGCATGTCCGGCGCACGCATCACCGGCACGGCGGCGCTGGAACTCAACGAGCGCGGCGGCAAGCTGGCCTTGGCCACCATGTGCATCGGCGTCGGCCAGGGCATCGCAATTGCGCTGGAGCGCGTCTGAGCGCGGCGGCTGATCAGTAGGGAAGACCGACGTAGTTTTCGGCCAGCGCCGTGGATGCGGCCTTGGAATGCACGAGATAGTCGAGCTCGGCTTCCTGGATGCGTTGGCCGAACTCGCCCGTCTCGGGGAAGCGGTGCAGCATCGTCGTCATCCACCAGGAAAAGCGCACCGCTTTCCACACGCGCGCTAAAGCCTTGACTGAATAGGCGTCGAGCCCGGCCTCCGACTTCCCGCCGTAGAATTCGCGAAGCCCGGCAAAGAGATAGCGCACGTCGCTGGCAGCGAGGTTCAGGCCCTTGGCGCCGGTCGGCGGTACGATATGGGCGGCGTCGCCGACCAGGAACAGTTTTCCGAAGCGCATCGGCTCAGCGACGAAGGAACGCAGCGGCGCGATCGATTTCTCGAAGGATGGCCCGGTGGTGACCGCGGCCGCAATCTGCGGCGGCAGGCGGCTGCGCAGCTCATCCCAGAAGCGGTCGTCCGACCAGGCCTCGACGCGCTCATCGGCGGGAACCTGCACATAGTAGCGGCTGCGCTGCGGCGACCTCATCGAGCAGAGCGCGAAGCCTCGCTCGTGATTGGCATAGACCAGTTCGCGATCGGCGGGCGGCACCTCGGCCAGCACGCCCAGCCAGCCGAACGGATACCGGCGCTCGAACGTCTTCAGCGCGCCGTTCGGCACTGACCTGCGGCTGACACCGTGATAGCCGTCGCACCCGGCAATGAAGGCGCAATCGATGCGATGTGTCGCACCATCCCTGTCGTAGGTGACGAAGGCCGACGTGCCATCGAAACCATGCAGCGCGAGATTCGACGTTTCGAACTCGGTGACCAGCCCGGCCGCCTCGCGCTTCTGCATCAGATCGAGCGTCACCTCGGTCTGGCCATAGACGGTGACATGCTTGCCACCGGTGAGCGCGCTCATGTCGATGCGATGCGCGCGGCCGTCGAAGGCGAGCGAGATGCCTTTATGCGGCAGGCCCTGCGCATGCAGCCGGTCCGCCGCGCCCACTTGGCCGAGCAGGTCGACTGTACCCTGTTCCAGCACGCCGGCGCGCACCCGCCCAAGCACATGCTCGCGACTCGACCGTTCGAGAATGATGGTCTCGACGCCGATGCCGGCGAGCAACTGGCCAAGCAGCAGGCCGGACGGCCCCGAGCCAACGATGACCACTTGCGTACGCATCAGTGACCGAGGCTCTCGATCTGCGCGGTCAGCTCGGCGGCAAGCCTGAGCGCGGCCGCCGTCGCCACCACCATTTGCGGCAGGATCAGCCACTCCAGAGTCCATCCCGCACCCGAGCGCTCCTGCTCATGCACCAGTGCCTGATGCATGCCGGAGACCTGAACGGCATTGAAGCGCGCCAGCGCCACCAGCGCTTCGGCCTTCACCGGATTCTGCTTATGCGGCATGGCCGACGAGCCGCCGCCGCCGGACAGTTTAATCTCGGCGCCCCTCTGCGCCATCAGCGCGACGTCCTGCCCGAACTTGCCGAGGCTTCCGGTGACGAGCGACAGCCAACTGGCGAACTCGGCAAGCGCGTCGCGCTGGCTGTGCCATTGCGGCGCATCGGTAAGACCCAGCTTCCCGGCCAGCGTGGCGCGAACGGCGGCTGCCTTGTCGCCGAGCTTTTCCAGCGTGCCAGCCGCGCCGCCGAACTGCAGCGCCAGCAGACCGCCGGATATTTCGGCAAGGCGCTGCTGGTGGCGCTCGAGCGGCGCCCTCCAGGAAGCAGTCCGATTGGTCACTGTGATCGGGATCGCCGGCTGCATGCGCGTCATCGCCATGAACTGACGTTCTCCGAACTCGAGCTCGAGGCCGGTGAGTCGCACAACATTCTCGCCAAGCAGCAGGCCGATATGGTCGATGGCCTGCCGCAGGCGCAGCACCAGCGAGGTGTCGACGACATCCTGGCTGGTGGCGCCGAAATGCACTGATGCATCGTGCGGCGCGCCGACTGCAGCTTTGACTTGCCCAACCAATTCCGGCACCACCACGCCGTCCCTGGCGACGCCGGCCCGCAGCTTGGCCGTATCAGGCCGGAACGACGCCAGCGCCTTCACGATCGCGCCCGCGGCATCGCGTGGGATGACGCCATGTTCAGCCTCGGCTTCAGCCAGTGCCCGCTCGAAGGTGAGCATTGCATCAATGTCCGCTTCCAGGGAAAAATGCCTGGCCGCCTCCTCGTCGCCGAGCAGGCTGGAAAGCAGCGGATGATCGAAGGGCGAAACGGTCATATTGGTTGCGGGTCAGCTGTCGAAGAAGACCGTCTCCTTTTCACCCTGCAGGTGGACATCGAACACATAGCTGTCACCCTGCCGTTCGGCGATCAGCGTCGGCACGCGCAAGCGGTGTTCGATGCGGGCAAGGATCGGATCCTCGGCATTGGCCTTTTCCTCATCCGCAAAATAGAGTCGGGTATGCAAACCGATATTGATGCCGCGCGCCACGATCCACAGCGTGATATGCGGCGCCATCAGCCGCCCGTCGCGAAACGGCACACGGCCCGGTTTGATCGTCTGGAACCGGCAGACGCCCGTTTCCATGTCGGTCGGCTGCCGGCCCCAGCCTTGGAAGTTTGGATCGGCCGCGCCGCGCATCTCGGCCGGCGAATTGTAGAGCCCGTTGGCATCTGCCTGCCAGATCTCGATCAGCGCGTCCTTGAGCGGCGTGCCCGTGCCGTCGAGCACGCGGATGCGCAGCTCGATGCGGTCGCCCTTGGTCTCGCCGTTGAGCATCGTCGAGCCGAGGTCGCTGGCATAGACGCCGCCGATGCCGCAGAAGTTGGGCGTCAGCCCGATATGCACATAGGGTCCGGCGGTCTGCGAAGGGCTCTCCTTCAGCCGGTCGAGCGACTGCGCCATCAATTGCCCTCCGGCCTGTTCTCGAACAGCGTCGAGCGGCGCCCGCGCAGCACGATATCGAACCTGTAGGCGATCGCATCCATCGGGATGGTCGACTGCATGTCGAGCGCGGCGATCAGCGCCTCGATAGCTTCCTTGTTGGAAATGCCGCCGACAATCGGACAGCGCCAGATCAGCGGATCGCCCTCGAAATACATCTGCGTGATCAGCCGCTGCGCGAAGCCGTGGCCGAACACGGAAAAATGGATATGCGCCGGCCGCCAGTCATTCGGACCATTCGGCCACGGATAGGGCCCAGGCCTAACGGTGCGAAAGGCATAGCCGCCGTCCTCGCCGGTGATCGTGCGGCCGCAGCCGCCGAAATTCGGATCGAGCGGCGCGAGATAGCCGTCCTTCTTGTGACGGTAGCGGCCGCCGGCATTGGCCTGCCAGAATTCGAGCAGCACGCCGGGCACCCCCTTGCCGCGCTCGTCGAGCACGCGTCCATGGACGATGATGCGCTCGCCGATAGCGCTCTCGCCGGGCCTGGCGAAATTGTGAATCAGGTCGTTGTCGAGCTCACCCAGCATCGCGTGCCCGAACACCGGGCCCGTCCGTTCCGACAGCGTGTTGTCGAAGGACAAAAGCGCTTTCTGCGGCGAGCGCAGCACCGAGCTCTTGTAGTTCGGCGTGAAGGCCGGCGGGTGCCACTGGCGGTCGCGCTGGAAGAAGGCGCCGGTTTCCGGCGCGCGGTTCGAGCCGGGCTCAGCCATGGGCGGCTCCGTCCATCTGCGCGAACACCTCCTTGGCGATCTTGAAGGCGCGGTTGGCGGCCGGCACGCCGGCATAGATCGCGACATGCAGGAAGGCCTCGCAGATGTCGTCTCGCGTGGCGCCTGTGTTGGCGGTGGCGCGCACATGCATGGCGACTTCCTCGTCATGGCCGAGGGCTGCCAGTAGCGCCAACGTCACGATCGAGCGCTCGCGCTTCGACCAGCCGGGCCGTGCCCACACCGTTCCCCAGGCGGCTTCGGTGATCAGCTGCTGGAACGGCCGGTCGAAATTCGTGGCGGTATCCTCGGCACGGTCGACGTGGGGATCGCCGAGCACGGAGCGGCGGACCTCGAGACCGGTCCGGTAGCGGTTCTTCGTGACATCATCCATGAGCAGGCTTTCCCTCGGGCAACGAGGCGACGAAATCGCGGATCAAGCTGACGAGCGCATCGGGCTGCTCGATGCACGGGATGTGCCCGGCATCGCGGATCACCTCGAACCGCGCGCCGGGGATCAGTCCGGCCAATGAGCGGACGAGGTCGGGTGGCGTCGAGCCGTCCTGGTCGCCGACAATGCAGAGCGTCGGCACCGCGATACGCCGCGCCGCGTCGGTGAGATCGGCGTCGCGCACCGCCATGCATGTGCCGACATAGCCGGGCAGCGCCTGCCGGGTCAGCATGTTGCGGCAGCCGGCAAGCTCGGCGGCGCGCGTGGCGTGAAAATTCGGTGTGAACCACACTTTCATGATGCCGTCGGCGATCACCTCGATGCCGTCGCGCTCGACGGTCGCGATGCGCGTGTTCCAGCTCTCTGCGGTGCCTATTTTATGCGCTGTGTCGCTGAGGATCAGCGCCTCCACACATTTGGGATGGCGGGTATAGAGACGCTGCGCGATCAGGCCGCCGACCGACAGGCCGTAGAGCACGACCTTCCCGAAGCCGAAATGATCGATAAGGCCCAGCAAGTCGTCGACATGATCGTCGATCGAGCGCACGCCGCTCCCGATATCGGAAAGCCCGTGGCCGCGTTTGTCATAAACGAGCATCGGGATTTCGCCGCTCAGTTTCGCGACGACCTCATCCCAAATCCGGAAATCGGTGCCGAGCGAATTGATGAAGATGATCGCACGCGACGAGCCGGCCGCCTCGATGTAGCGGTGGTGCAGCGTGACGCCGCCTATGCTGACGAATGGCACGATTTCGATCCTCCAAAGACACATTGCACGAGCAATTTGGTTCGGTAAAATGATATTTTGCGGCATTTCATTAACTCTGAGGTTATCGAACCATGGCCGAAAGCCGAATCCGCTTCCGCCATCTGCAAGCCTTTCTCGAAGTCGCGCGGCAAGGCAGCGTCGCGCGCGCTGCCGACTTCCTGCATGTCAGTGCGCCTGCCGTGACCAAGACCTTGCGTGAGTTGGAAGAAGCGCTCGGCGTCGCGGTGGTCGAACGCGACGGGCGCGGCATCCGCGTCACGCGCCTCGGTGAAATCTTCCTCGGACACGCCGGCTCGGCGATCTCGGCGCTGAAGCGCGGCGTCGATTCCGTGCGCCAGGACGGCGCCCTCAACCGCGACCCGATCCGCATCGGCGCGTTGCCGACCGTGTCGGCGCGGGTGATGCCGCTCGCCATGAACCTGTTCCTCGAGGAAGACACTGGCGCAGCGCTCAAGATCGTCACCGGCGAGAATGCGGTGCTTCTCGAGCAATTACGCGTCGGCGCGCTCGATCTCGTCGTCGGCCGCCTCGCCGCGCCGGAGCACATGACCGGCTTCTTCTTCGAACATCTCTATTCGGAGCAGGTGCTGTTCGTGGTGCGGGCCGGGCATCCCCTGTCCGAACCGGGCGCCGACATCTTCGCTGGGCTCGACGAGTTCCCCGTCCTGATGCCGACAAGGGAGTCCGTCATCCGGCCTTTCGTCGATCGGCTCTTCATCACCAACGGCATGACCGCGCCGGCGACGGAAATCGAAACCGTCTCGGATTCCTTCGGCCGTTCCTTCATGCGCCAGAGCAACGCCGTGTGGATCATTTCGGCGGGCGTCGTCGCCAACGAGATCGCCAGCGGCGCCTTCGTCTCCCTGCCCGTGGATACGGAGGAGACCAAAGGGCCGGTGGGCTTGACCATGCGCACCGACACCGCGCCCTCGCCCGCCTTCACCATCCTCTTGCAGACCATCCGCGAGGCCGCACGACACCACACCTGACGACCGGCCCGAGCAGCTCAAATTCCACTAACCTAGGGGTTAATGAAACACCGTAAAATATCATTTTACCGAACCAAACCGCTAGTGCAATGTGACCTTGGAGGATCGAAAGCCGTACTGTCCGGAGGCAAGCGGAACCCGTTTGCCGGCGTGTCGAACGGCCACTGAGGGAGGAGCAGATGTCTCGCATTATTGGCAGCAAACCCACTCTATCGGGCATTTCAAGGCGCCAGTTCATCGCCACGTCGGTGACCGGCGGAGCGGCACTGGCATTCGGCCGCGGCAAGGCCTTCGCGCAAAGTGCCGACACGCTCAAGGTGGGCTTCGTCAGTCCGCGCACCGGCCCGCTCGCCGGCTTCGGCGAGACCGACGGCTATGTGCTCGACCTTGCCCGCAAGGCGCTGGCCAACGGCATAGAGCTCGGCGGCAAGAAATACAGCGTCGAGATCCTCGACCAGGACACCCAGTCCGACCCGTCCCGCGCCGGCCAGTTGGCAAAAGACCTGATCAACAACCAGGCCATCGACCTGATGCTCGCCGTCTCCACGCCGGAGGTGATCAATCCGGTGGCGGATGCCTGCGAAGCAGCCGGCGTGCCCTGCCTCTCAACCGTCATGCCGTGGGAGGCCTGGTATTTCGGCCGTGGCGCCAAGCCGGGTGCGCCCTCGCCTTTCAAATGGACCTATCACTTCGGCTTCGGCGTCGGCGAATTCTTCAAGACCTACATTTCGCAGTGGAACCTGATCGAGACCAACAAGAAGGTTGGCGTCATGTATCCGAACGACGCCGACGGTAACGCCATCCGCGCCAACCTCGCGCCGCTGCTGGCCAAGCAGGGTTTCACCATCGTCGATCCCGGCGCCTATGAGACCGGCACCACCGACTATTCCTCGCAGATCGCGCTGTTCAAGCAGGAGGGCATCGAGATCTTCAACTCCTTCCCGATCCCGCCCGATTTCGCCGCCTTCTGGCGCCAGGCCGCGCAGCAGGGCCTGACCAGGCAGATCAAGATCGCCCAGGTCGCCAAGACCGGCCTGTTCCCCTCCGACATCGAGGCGCTGGGCGATCTCGGCATGAAGATTGCGAGTGCCGCCTATTGGCACAAAGCCTTCCCCTACAAGTCGCCGCTGACAGGCGTCTCTGGCACCGAGCTTGCCGATGGCTATGAGGCGGCGAGCGGCAAGCAGTGGACGCAGCAGCTCGGCGCCTCGATGTCGCTGCTCGACGCCGGCTTCGAAGCACTGAAGGCGAGCGCCAATGCCAAGGACAAGGCGGCGGTCGCCAAGGCACTGAGCACGCTGAAGACCGAGACCATGATCGGCAAAGTCGACTTCACCAGCGGCCCGGTCGCCAACGTCTCGCCCGGCCCGATCATCGGCACGCAATGGGTCGCCGCCAAGGAAGGCTCGAAGTTCCCGCTCGATTATGTCGTGACCGAGAACGCCACCGATCCGAAGGTGCCGGTCGAGGCCAAGCTCCAGCCGTATAACGGCTGATTAAGTCGAGGACCGCATCGTGAACGCCACGCCCAACGGTGCGATCCTCAGCGCCGCCGGCATCCACAAACGCTTTGGAGCGCTTGTGGTGCTCGACGACATCGACTTCGCCATGGGCGCCCAAGAGGCGGTGGGCATCGTCGGCCCGAACGGCGCCGGCAAGACGACGCTGCTCAGTGTGCTTTCCGGCGCCTATCCACCAAGCGCCGGAACCATTGCCTTCAAGGGCGACGACGTGACGGTGCTGCCGGCGACGCAGCGCTGCCGGCTGGGCCTCGTCCGCACGCACCAGGTGCCAAAACCCTTCGGCGGCATGACCGCTTTCGAGAATGTCTTCGTCGCCGCTTCGCATGGCGCCGGCCTCGGCCGCGACGAGGCCTATGAGGAAGCGCTCGGCTCGCTGAAGCTCTGCGGCATGCTGGGCGTCGCCAACCGGCGCGCCGAGACGCTTGGCCTGCTCGACCGCAAGCGGCTGGAGTTGGCGCGTGCGCTGGCGGCAAAGCCGACGCTGCTTCTGCTCGACGAGATCGGCGGCGGCCTGACCGACGGCGAGGCCGGCGAGCTGGTCGAGACCATCCGCGAACTGCGGCGACGCAGAATAGGCATCGTCTGGATCGAGCACATCGTCCACATCCTTCTGCAGGTGGCCGAACGGCTGATCTGCATGGATGCGGGAAAGATCATCGCCGACGGCGACCCGCAGGCGGTGATGGCCGACCCGCAAGTGATCAGTGCCTATCTCGGTGGAGGCCCGAAATGAGCCTGCTGTCGATCGAGGATCTGGTCGTCCGGCATGGCCTGCTGCAGGCGGTGCGCGGCGTGAGCTTCAGCGTCGAGCGCGGCGAGACGCTGGCGCTGGTCGGCGCCAACGGCGCCGGCAAGACGACCTTGCTCAGGGCAATCGCCGGCGCGCACCAGGCAGCTTCGGGCCGCGTCATCTTCGACGGCACCGACCTATCCGGCGTGCCTTCGCATGAGCGCGTCCGCAAAGGCGTGGCCTTGGTGCCAGAGGGCCGTCGGCTGTTCGTGCAGATGACGGTCGAGGAAAATCTTCTGCTTGGCCGCACCGCCGGCCGCCGCGGCGACTGGAGCGTCGAGCGCGTGCTGGAAACCTTCCCCAACCTCAAGCCGCGCCGCCACGCCAAGGCCGGGCATCTCTCCGGCGGTGAGCAGCAGGCGACGGCAATCGGCCGCGCGCTCATGAGCAATCCCCACCTGCTCCTGCTCGACGAAGTCTCGCTTGGCCTGTCGCCGCTGGTCGTCGACCGCGTCTATGCTTCGCTGCGTGGGCTGATCAACTCCGGCACGACGATCATCCTTGTCGAGCAGGACCTCAACCGCGCGCTATCCGTCTCCAACAAGGTCATCTGCATGCTGGAGGGCCGGGTCGCGCTTGCCGGCGACAGCAAGAATGTCTCGCGCGACGAGGTGACCAGAGCCTATTTCGGCCTGCACCGCAATGGCGCCGGAGGCGTGCCGGCATGACCAACCAGATCGTCCAAGGCATCCTGCTTGGCGGCTATTATGCGCTGATCGCCTGTGGCCTCTCCTTCATGTTCTCGGTGATGCGCATCATCAACCTGGCGCATGGCAGCCTTGCCGTGCTGTCGGCCTTCGCGCTGTGGCTGCTTGCCTCGCGCTTCCACGTCCCGCCCTTCTACGGCCTCGCCATCGTGCTGCCGCTAATGGCGGTGATTGGTTGGGCCTTGCAGCGCTTCCTGCTCGAGCGCAGCGCGCGGGGCGGCGCGCTCTTGCCGATCCTCACCACCTTCGGTCTGGCCATCGTCATCGACAATGTGCTGTTCGAGCAGTTCGGCGCCGACACGCGCTCGCTGGCGCCCTTTATCGGCAGCCTGTCCTACGATTCCTGGGAATGGCCGGGCAGCATCTATGTCGGCAAGCTCGCGGTGATCATCTTTGTCACCGCCGTCGTCCTGCTCGGCGGACTGCAGCTCTTCCTTACCCGCACCGGGCTCGGCCGTTCGATCCGCGCCACTTCGGAAGACCCCGATACCGCCGGCCTCGTCGGCGTCGATGCGCGCCGCGCTAACGCCTTGGCCGCCGCCATCGCCATGGTCACGGTCGGTCTCGCCGGCGCCTTCCTCGGCATGCGCGCCACCTTCGATCCCTATGCCGGCGCGACGCAATTGCTGTTCGCCTTCGAGGCCGCCGTCATCGGCGGCGCCGGTTCGCTCTGGGGCACGCTGGTCGGCGGCATCGTGCTGGCGCTCGCCCAGACGCTTGGCGCCAAGATCCACCCGCAAGGTTTTCTCATCGGCGGCCATGTCGCCTTCCTGATCGTGCTGTTCATCCGGCTCTCCACCTCCGGCCTCGGCCTGCGCGGCTTGCTGCATCTCCCCACGGGGAAGACGCCATGAGCGCCGCCTCCCCCGTCATCGAACGCGGCACCGCCGCATCGCGCATCGCCGGCATCGGCGTCATTGCGATCATCTTGCTGCTCGCCCTTGCACCGCAGTTCCTTTCCGCAGGCGCGGTCGATCGCATGACCGCTTTGTTCATCTATGTGATCCTCGCCGCGATGTGGAATGCGCTCGCTGGGTTCGGCGGTCTAGTCTCCGTCGGCCAGCAGGTGTTCTTCGGCCTCGGCGCCTACTTCGCCATCCGCCTCGCCAATGCCGGGCTCAATCCGTTCGTCTCGCTGTTCGTGTCGGCGGTCGTCGTCGGCGCCGTATCCTGGCCGATCTCGCTGTTCATGCTGCGCTTGAGGAACGGCGAGTTCGCTATCGGCATGTGGGTCATAGCGGCACTCACCCACCTTCTCGTCAATCTCGACCGGCTGATCCAGGGCGAGACCGGCACGTCGCTGATCTCGCTCAACGTCTACGATGCACCGACGCGCAGGCTGGCCATCTACTGGCTGGCGCTGGCCTCGATGGCGGCGCTGCTCGCCATCGTGTTCAGCGTGCTGCGCGGCAGCACGGGCGCCGCCATCCGCGCCATCCGCGACAATGAGGACGCGGCAGCGTCCATCGGCGTGCGTGTCACCGGCACCAAGCGGCTGCTCTTCGTGCTCGCCGCCTTCGGCATCGGCATCGCCGGGGCGCTGTGGCTGGCGACCGCTATCACCTTCCAGCCGAAAACCTATTTCAGCGTGCAGTGGACGGCCTACATGATCTTCATGGTGCTGGTCGGCGGCATCGGCACCTTCGAGGGCGCCATCCTCGGCGCGCTGCTGTTCTTTCTCATCGAGACCTGGTTCGGCGGCACCGGCGTCTGGTACCTGATCGGCCTCGGCGCCACGGCGCTGGTCTTTTCGCTGCTCCTGCCGCGCGGTCTGTGGGGCACGCTCGAAGAACGCTTCGGCTGGCGCCTGTTGTCGGTCGGCTACCGCGTCAGGCTTCCTGTCAACGCAAGCGACACGACCGGTGGGACCGCTTCGCCGGCACAGGTAACAACATCTCGGGAGAAAGCGTGAGCATGCTGTACGGCAAGACGATCCTTATCACCGGCGTCGCCTCGGGCATCGGCGCCCGCACGGCGGAACTGGCGGGCCAGCTTGGCGCCGATGTGATCGGCGTCGACATGCGCGAACCGGCCGATCATCAGGGCACCTTCGTCAAGGCCGACATCTCGTCCAAAGCCGGCGTCGACGATCTTGTCAGGCAACTGCCGCAGCGTCTGGATGCGCTGTGCAACGTCGCCGGCCTCTCCGGCAACACCGGCGCCGTGCCGACGCTCGCCGTCAACTTCTACGGCCTGCGCGCGCTCTCGGAGGCGCTGGCGCCGAAACTTCGCGAGGGCGGCGCCATCGTCAACGTCGCCTCGATCGCCGGCTTCGGGTGGCGCGCCAACTTGAACCGCGCCGCCTCTATGGTCAGCGTCGAAGGTTTTCCCGATGTCGCCAAGGTGATTGCCGACCACGCGGTTAAGAACGAGGAAGGCTATCCGGTCTCGAAGGAGCTTTTGCTCCTGTGGACGTTCCGCGCCGCGCATCAGGACCTGTTCAAGAGCCGCGGCATCCGCGTCAACGCGGTCAGCCCAGGCCCGGTCGAGACGCCGATCCTGAAACAGTTCCGCACCGTGTTGGGCGACGCCCGCGTCGACAGCGATATCGCTCGGGTCGGCCGCGCAGGGACATCGGGCGATATCGCGCCCGTGGTGCTGTTCCTGTGCTCGGATGGCGCACGCTGGATCAACGGCGCCAATGTGCCCGTCGACGGCGGCCTCGAAGCCTCTATCAACGCCGAAGTGCTCGGCTTCTGATTTTGCGACGCTCCATCGGGAGCGAGGGAGAGAACATGGATATCGGACTTCTGATCGACGGCGACGAGCGGGCGGCCACCGGCAAGGCCTCCTACGAACGCCTGGACCCGTTCACCGGCAAGCTGGCGACGCGCGCCGCGGCGGCCAGCATCGCCGACGCCAATGCCGCCGCCGAGGCGGCAGCCGCTGCATTCGATGCCTGGTCGAAGACCGGCCCGGGCGAGCGCCGCGCTTTGCTTTCCAAAGCTGCCGACGTCATGGCTTCGAAAGTCGGCGAGTTCACGCAGCTGATAATGGAAGAGACCGGCGCCACCGGACCCTGGGCCGGCTTCAACGTCATGCTGGCCTCCAACATGCTGCGCGAGGCAGCCGCAATGACGACGCAGATTTCCGGCGAGGTCATTCCGTCCGACAAGCCCGGCACGCTCGCGATGGCGATCCGCCAGCCGGCCGGCGTCTGCCTCGGTATCGCACCGTGGAACGCGCCGGTCATCCTCGGCACGCGTGCGCTCGCAATGCCGCTCGCCTGCGGCAACACAGTGGTGCTGAAGGCGTCCGAAATGTGCCCGGGCACGCATCGCCTGATCGGCCAGGTGCTGGTCGAGGCCGGCCTGCCCAAAGGAGTCGTCAATGTCGTCACCAACGACCCGAAAGACGCGGCGGCAATCGTCGAGGCGCTGATCGCGCATCCCGCGGTGAAGCGCGTCAACTTCACCGGCTCGACTAAGGTCGGCCGCATCATCGCCGAGCTCACCGGACGGCACCTCAAGCCGGCCCTGCTCGAGCTCGGTGGCAAGGCGCCACTGGTGGTGCTGGACGATGCCGACATCGACGCGGCGGTCAATGCCGCCGTTTTCGGCGCCTTCATGCATCAGGGCCAGATCTGCATGTCGACCGAACGGCTGATCGTCGATGAAAAGATCGCCGACGAATTTGTCGCCAAGCTTGCCGCTCGCGCCGCGCAACTGCCGGCCGGCGATCCGCGCGGCCATGTCGTGCTGGGCTCGCTGATCAGCAGCCAGGCGGCCGACAAGATGGAGGAGCTGATCGCCGACGCGACCGCGAAAGGTGCAAAGCTTGCGGCTGGCGGCAAGCGCACCGGCACGGTCGTGGAAGCCACGCTCCTCGATCACGTGACGCCCGCAATGCGCCTCTATGCGGAAGAATCATTCGGCCCGGTGAAGCCGGTCATTCGCGTGAAAGGCGAGAACGAAGCGGTGCGCGTCGCCAACGACACCGAATACGGCCTGTCGTCCGCCGTCTTCAGCCGCGACATTCGCCGCGCCATGGCTGTCGCCGCGCGCATCCAGGCCGGCATCTGCCACATCAACGGCCCGACCGTCGGCGACGAGGCGCAGATGCCGTTCGGCGGCGTCAAGGGTTCGGGCTATGGCCGCTTCGGCGGCAAGGCCTCGATCGCCGAGTTCACCGACCTGCGCTGGGTGACGATCGAGGACCCGGGCCAGCACTACCCGTTCTGATTCTTCCTTCCCCCTTGCGGGAGAAGGAAAAAACCCTCACCCCAGCGTCAGCCCCGCCTTCCTCGCTTCCTCGCGCAGGAACGGTAGCCCGACCTCGATGACGTCGCGCGGATCCTCGGCGACCGGCCGCCAGACGGCCAGCCCGCCGGCAATGTCGACATCGACATGGTTCATGCTTTCGAGCGTGATCGCGCCCTGATAGCCGATGTCGGCGATCGCCTTCATGCAGGCCGTCCAGTTGAGCATGCCGCGCCCCGGCACGCCGCGATTGGCTTCCGACACATGCACATAGCCGAGATAGGGCGCCGCCGCCTCGAAGCCGGAAGCAAAGCTCTCTTCCTCGATATGCATGTGGTAGGTGTCGAGATGGATGAAGATGTTCTCCGCGCCGACGCGCTCGATGATGCGCGCCGCGTCGGCGCCGCGGTTGATCAGATGCGTTTCGTAGCGGTTGCAAGGCTCGATCCCGAGCTTCAGGCTGCGCGACTTCGCCGACTTCGCCGCCCGTTCGAGGAAGCGGCACATGCCGTCGATCTCGCGCTGCGTCGGCGCCCGCCCGGTGGTCTTGCCGATCGTGCCGTAGGTGACGCCGCCCAGCGCCTCGGCGCCGACCTCGTTGCAGACCTTGAAGGCCGGCTGCAGGAAATCGAGCGCCTCGTCCGGCCGCTCGACCACGTCGAGCGCCCGCGGCAGGCCGAGCGATGGAATTAGCTCGACGCCATAGTGATTGGCGAAGCCTCGCGTGCGCTTGGTGTCGATCTCCTCGGGGCGCAGCAGCGGGATCTCCATCAGGCCGATGCCGAGCTCCTTCAGCCGATCCATCTGCGGCTCGATGCGGGCGAGATCCCAGACCGGCGCGATGGCGAAAGTGTGCAGTCCGAAGGTATTCATGTCAGCCTCTTTGTTCATGCGCCGCCGCGGCGGCAATGTCGCCGCCGCCGACGATGCGGCTGACGACTTCGTTCATATTGGTCCTGGCGGTGACGAGATCGGCATCCGCCCGCCCATGGCGCAGCACGACAATGCGGTCGGTGACCGACAGCACGTCGTTCAGCCGGTGCGAGATGAGGATGACGGCGATGCCTTCCGACTTCAGCCGCCGGATGAGGTCGAGCACGCTCTGCACCTCGCGCACGGCGAGCGCTGCCGTCGGCTCGTCCATGATAACGAGTTTCGGGTTGAAGGTGAGCGCCCGCGCGATCGCCACCGTCTGCTGCTGGCCGCCGGAGAACGAACCGACGGACCGGTTGATCGACGGCAGATGCGCGCCGAGCCGCTCGATCATTTTTGCGGCCTGTCGGTCCATCTCGCCTTTGTCGACGAAGCCGGGAAACAGGCCGAGCAGCCTCTTTGTCGGCTCGCGTCCGAGAAAGATGTTCGACGCCACGTCCTGCTGCTTGGCCAGCGAAAGATCCTGGTAGATCATCTCGATGCCGAGTTGGCGGCGCTGTCCAGGGTCGAGGGCAAGAATGTCCTTGCCGTCGAATTCGATCGAGCCCGAGTCGGCGCGGTAGATGCCGGTGATGGTCTTCATCAGCGTCGACTTGCCAGCGCCGTTGTCGCCGACCAGCCCGACCACCTCGCCGGCCGCGACGGAGAGATCAACGCCATGCAGCACGTCGACAGCGCCGAAGCTTTTGCGGATGCCGCGAAGCGAAAGCAGGGTCATACGCGCGACTCCTTCCGCACCTGGTATTGGTCGATGAAGACGGCGAGGATCAGCACCGCGCCGATCGCCATCTGCTGGTAATAGGACTGCACCGCAAGCAGCGTCAGCCCGTTCTGCAGCACACCCATGATCAGCGCGCCGATCATCGTGCCGAGGATCGAGGCGCGGCCGCCAAATAGGTTGGTGCCGCCGATGATCGCCGCCGTGATCGCGGTAAGTTCGTAGTTGATGCCGGCAGTCGGGTCACCCGCATTGACGCGGGCGGTGAAGAGCAGGCCCGCGAGCCCGGCAAGCGCGCCGGACAGCGTGTAGATGATGCGGCGGTGATGCTCTACGCGGATGCCCGCGGCACGCGCCGCCCCTTCACTGTCGCCCAGCGCCAGCGTGTGGCGGCCGAAGCGCGTATAGGCGAGCACCGCATGTGCAACGATCGCCGTCAGCACGAAGATGATGACCGGCATCGGAATGCCGAAGGGCCTGCCCTGGCCGATATAGACGATCTCGGCCGGCAGGCCGTAGATCGCCCTGCCCTGCGAGATGACCAACGCCAGCCCACGCGCGAGACCCAGCATGCCGAGCGTGACGATGAAGGCCGGGACGAAGGCTCGGGTGACCAGCTGCCCGTTGATGTAACCGGCGATCGCGCCGGCCAGGATGCAGGCGATCACCGCCAGCACCGACGGCCAGCCGAGATTGACGGCGACGAAGGCGCCGGCAACGCCGGCCAGTCCCATCACCGAGCCCAGCGACAGGTCGAGCCCGCCGGAGCCAATGACGAAAGTGGCGGCGATCGCCAGCACGCCGATCGTCGAGGTCGCGAGCAGGATGTTGAGGAAATTGCTGAGCGACAGGAAATAGGGCGACAAGAGCGCCATCGCCGTGCTCAGCGCCAGGAGCACCACCAGCGACTCCAGCCTGATGTGGAGCCTTTCAACGGATGCGCGCTGCACCCGAGCCCAGAAGCCGGGCTGTTCAGAAGCCATGTCTTTGCACCTTAAGAACGGGCAGTAGGCAGTAGGGCTTAGGCAGTAGGGAAATATGGGAGCGATCTGAAGCAATGCGGCCCGCTCACTTCCCCTACTGCCTACTGCCTATTCCCTATTTCCTCACTTCACATACTGCAGCATCGGCTCCTTGCCGGCGTCGATCACGTCCTTGGTCAGCACCAGCGTAGGCACCGCGATGCTGTCCTCGACCTTCTCGCCGGCCAAAGCCTTCTTGACGTTCTCGACCGCTTGCTTACCGACCAGATAGGGAAGCTGCGCCACCGAGGCGTTGAGGCGGCCTTCCTTGATCGACTTCACAGCATCGACATTGCCGTCAACGCCGATGATCGTCACTTGCGGGCCTTTGCCGGCCGCATAGACCGACTCCACCGCGCCGAGCGCCATACCGTCATTGGCGCAGAAGATGGCGACGAGGTCGGGATGCGCCGTCAGCGTGTCGGTGGCGATCGAGGCGGCCTTGCCGCGGTCCCAGTCGCCAGGCAACGAGGCGACGATCTGGAGGCCGGGCGCCAGTTCCTTCAGCTTGTCGGCGAAGCCCTTGGCGCGCTTCTCGCCGGTGATGTTGCCGGAGAGGCCCTCGATGACCAGCACCGGACCCTTGGCGTCCTTGCCGAGCTTTTTGGCCAGATACTCCGCGCCCTGCGCGCCGGCGGCGATGTTGTCAGAGCCGATATGGAAGGTCACCTTGACGCCTTCCTTGTCGAGCACCGCCTGGTCCAGATTGTTGTCGAGGTCGACGATCTTGATGCCGGCCTCCTGCGCCGACTTAAGGCAAGGCAGAAGATTGGTCGAGTTGATGGCGGCGGTGATCATCGCCACCGGCTTGCGCTCGAGCATCGTGTTGCAGAGGTTGAGCTGCGGCTCGGCCGCCTGGTCGCTCTCTGCCGCCTGCTGGAAATACTTCACGCCGGCTTCCTTGGCGCCGTCCTCGACACCCTGCGCCATCGCGCCCCAGAACGGATTGGCCAGCGTCTTCATCAGCACGCCATATTCACCCTCCTCGGCCTTGGCAGCGCCGACGGCACAGAACGCAAGCGCCACGCCGACGGCAAGTGTAAATCGATTTATCCTCAAGAAATGCGATGTCATATGATCCTCCGTTCGATCTTTGGCGCCGGAGCCTTGGCCAGGGCCGGCGCATGCTTCCGTTCACGACAATGGGGGCTATTGTCGGTCTCCTCCCCCGGAATGCGGGCCGTTGCCTGGCGAGCCAACGGATTCCCGCTCCAACACCTGGCAGGGTTCGAGCCTCGCCGTGGGTGGTCCCACCGCGCCTTCGACCCTGCGAAACAAAAGGTTCATCGCCTCGCTGGCGATCTGGCGCACCGGCTGCACCACGGCCGCGATCGCCGGCCATGTCACCTGCATCCATTCGGCGTCGTCGAAGCCGACCAGCGAGATATCGTTCGGGCAATGCCAGCCGCGCCGACGGAATTCGGACAGCGCCACAAGCGTGCCCTTGAGCAGCAGCGAATAGACAGCGGTCGGCCGCTCGCCTCGACCGAAATAATCGCGCAGCGACGATCGCAGGGGCTCGACGCTGACCTCCGAGGTGATCACGTCGATGCGGATGGACGGGTCGAGCGCCAGCGCCTGGGTGCGAAAACCCTCTAGACGAGCGCGCACGGTTGCCGCGCCTTCGGCGAGACCGATGATCAGGATGTGCTTGTGGCCCTTGCCGACCAGCATCCGCGCAACCTCGGCGCTGGCGGCGGCGCTGTCGGCCGAAACGGTGTCGAAAGCATCGTCGGACAAGACGCGGTCGATCAGCACGCCGGTCATGCCGTTGGCTTTCATGAAGGCAGCCGCCGGCCCGTGCTCGTTGCGCACAGGTGCCAGCACCACGCCGGCAACGCGCCAGTCATGCATGCGGGCCAGGATCTCCTTTTCGCGCGCTTCCGATTCACGGCTCGACGCCGCGACCAGCGTGTAGCCGCGCTGCTCGGCAAGGCCTTCCAGCTCGGTGACCATCTGGCCGAAGAACTCGCTTTCAAACTCGGGCATGATGGCGCCGATGATGCGGCGCTTGGCCCTGCGCATGTCGGAAGCTAGTGGATCGACGCGATAGGCCAGGCGCTCGACGGCATCGAGGACGCGCTGCGCGTTTTCAGGCTTCACCGTGGTGACGCCGGCCAGCACCTTGGAAACGGTGGCCGCGGACACGCCGGCATGGCTTGCCACGTCGTGGATCGACGGACGCCTCTGCCGGGCTTCCTGTTGCGCCATTGACCTCCTCCCGAGGACAGGCAGTCGATTTTCTGCCTCGCTATTCTAATCGATAAATCGATTTTTCGTTCTTGTAAATCGTTTCATCGCGGGTAAGACTCAAAGATGTGATTGACGCGATCCAATCGTGTCCCGGGAGGAAAATCATGTCCGACAAGACCTTGCCGCTGGTGATCAGCGCGCCCGAACCGCGCACGCTCGACCTGATCTTCACGCCGCCGCAACTGGCGCTGTTTCGCAAAAAATATCGCATCGTCGAGACAACGCCGGAAGGCGTCGCAAAGTTGCCGCCGGATGTGCTGGCCGAAGCGCGCTACATCGTTGGCCAACCACCCATCACCTCGGAAACGCTGCAGAAGATGATGGCGCTGCGCTGCATCTTCAACGTCGAGACCAACCTCCTCAACAACATGCCCTATGAGACGCTGTTCGCGCGCGGCATCCATGTCGTCACCACTGGTCTTGTCTTTGCCGAACCGGTGGCCGAGCTCGGCCTGGCCATGGCGCTGAACCTGGCCAGAAACATCGTCGACGCCGATCTCGCCTTTCGCCAAGGCAAGGAACTCTGGGGCGGCGACGGCAACCAGACCGCGCGGCTTCTCTCCGGCGCCGATGTCGGCATCATCGGATTCGGCGATCTCGGCCGTGCGCTCAACCGCCTGCTGACCGGCTTCCGCACGCGGACCAAGGCCTACGATCCGTGGCTGCCGCCGTCGATCCTGGTCGACAATGGTGTCGAGCCGGCCTCGCTGGACGAGGTGCTGTCGCAAAGCGATTTCGTCTTCGTCGTCGCCTCCGTCACCAGCGAGAACCAGGGTTTTCTCGGCGCCGACTCTTTTGCCAAAATGCGCAAGGGCGCAGCCTTCATCCTGCTCAGCCGCGCCGGCGTCGTCGATTTCCAGGCGTTGATGCAAGCGGTGAAGAGCGGCCATATCGTCGCCGCAAGCGACGTCTTCCCGGAAGAGCCGCTGTCCGCGGGTCATCCCGTCCGCGCCCTCCCCGGCTTCCTGCGTTCCGCGCATCGCGCCGGCGCGCTCGACATCGCCTTCAAGCGCATGGGCGACATGGTTCTGGAAGACATGGACCTCGTCGACCGGGGCTTGCCGCCGCTGCGCTCCAAGCGGGCGGAGCGTGAGACGGTGTCGAGGATGCGCTCCAAGCCGGTCGACAGGAACTGAGACTGGCTCGACCCGCTGACCAGCCAGCACGCGCGTCGAACCGGCTTGATCGCTCGCTTCCGCCGGCCCGAACAATGAGCAAACTCGATTTCGCGGCGGTTGCCGGGTCGGTGCAGCAGCTGGCAGGCGAGTAAACAACCCCCTTACGATTGCGGCCTCCCTCAACGCGACGTACTCGTTGACAACGTGTCATTTCGCCAATAAGTTCGGTGACAGAACGAATTAATCGAGGCGTATGTGAGCGACCTGCCGCGTATTTCCCGCCAGTTCTCCCAGCGCTCCGTCATGGAGGCGATTGTCCAGGGCGGGCCGATCTCGCGGGCCTCGATCTCGAAGCTCACCGGCCTGTCCAAGCAGACGATCTCGGAGATCGTGCGCGGGCTCGAGCAGGAAGGTTGGGTGCAGGAGACCGGCCGCACCAGCGGCCATGTCGGCCGCACCGCCGTCACCTATGAGCTCGTCCACGACGCAGCCTACATCATCGCCGTCGACCTGGGCGGCACCAAGGTGCGCGTGGCGCTGACCGATCTCGCCTGCCAGATCTTCGCCGAGGCGGCGACGCCGACCGATCCGCGCGGCAGCCAGTTCGTCATCGACCAGATCGCGGCGCTTGCCTTCCAGGCCGCTGCCCGGGAGCGCATCCCGCGCAAGAAGATCCGCCTTGCCGTCATCGGCGCGCCGGGCGCGCCGGACCCCGCGACCGGCCGCATCCTGCTCGCGCCCAACATTGCCGGCTTCGACTCCATGAATGTCCTCGACGCGTTCGAAAAAGCGCTCGGCGTCGCGGTGATGGTGGAGAACGACGTCAATCTCGCCGTGCTCGGCGAGAATTGGCTGGGCCAGGGCCAGGGCATCGACAATCTCGCCTATATCGCGCTGGGCACCGGCGTCGGCAGCGGCCTGATGCTGGGCGGCCATCTGGTGCGCGGCGCGACCCATGCCGCGGGTGAGATCGGCTTCATGCCGATCGGCGCCGATCCGTTCGCGGCGGAATCGCTGCGCACCGGTGCTTTCGAGCGGGCGGTGGCGACCCACGCGATTACCGAACGCTACAGGTCTCTGACCGGCACCCAGATTGCGGTTCCGGCAATCTTCGAGAACGCGGCAGCCGGCGACAAGGCAGCGCTTGTTGTGCTCGACGAAACGGCGCGTTATCTGGCGCAAGGCATCGCAGCGATCGCCGCCGTCGCCAACCCTGAAAAGGTCATACTGGGCGGTTCGATCGGCCTCCGGCCGGAGATCCTCTCGCGCGTCAAAGCCCTGATGCCGCTGTGCTTCCCCTACCCCGTCACCGTCGAGGCAGGCGAGCTGGGCGCGCGCGCCGCGCTGATCGGCGCGGCCGCCATCGGTCTCGGCCAGTTGCACAACACGCTGTTCGGCGTCGACGCGCCGGACGGCCGCATTTCCCTTCCCACCGCCCAGGCGGCTGCCTTGAAGGAGGTCGTGCTGTGACCGCAGATATCGTGACCCGGCTGCGAGCCGCTCTCGATGCCGACAAGGCGATGGCGCTGTTCAGGTGCGCGATCGGCCGCGAAAGCATCACCGGCAACGAGGGGAATTTCGTCGACTTCCTCGAAACGAAAATGCGCGAGCTGGGACTGAACGGCCTGAGCCGGGCGGATTTCCTGCCCGGCAGGCCGAACATCTGGGGCGAACGGAAGGGTACCGGCGATGGCAAGCGCCTGCTCTTCATCGGCCACACCGACACCGTTCATGTCGACGGCTGGCGCGAGCATTGGGCCGGCACCGAGCGCGAGGACCCGTTCGGCGCCCCCATTATCGACGGGGCGGTCTGGGGCCGCGGCTCCGGCGATCTCAAGGCCGGCATCACCGCCTCGCTCGCGGCGCTCTCGCTGCTCGACAGAGCCGGCATCCGCCTCAAGGGCGATGTGGCCTTCGCCTTCGTCGGCGATGAGGAGAGCGGCCAGCCCGGAACCGGCGTCTCCGCCGGCATCAAGCATTTCGTCGGCCGCATCGAGGCCGGCGAGGTCGCAACGCCCGATTTCACCGTCTATGTCGAGCCGACGCGGCTTGCCGTCTACGCCGCGCAGATCGGCTTCTTCATCACCGACATCACGATCACCGGCAAGTCGGCCTATTTCGGCGTGCCCGAACTCGGCAAGGACGCCCTTCGCGCCGCCCATGCCGCCATGACGGCGCTGTGGGAGCACTCGGATCAGGTGGCCGCCCGCGCCGAGCACAAGCTCACCGGGCACGGCTTCCTGCTGATCACCGGCCTTACCGGCGGCGGCTATATCGCCGTGCCCGAGCGATGCACGCTGTCGCTGATCCGCAAGCTCCTGCCGGGCGAGAACCTCGACACGGCCGCAGCCGAGATCGAGGCCGCGGTTCGCGGCGCCATCACCGATCCGGAGATCACCGTGGAGTTCGCCTATCCGGCCGGGCGCGATCACAGGCTGGGCGGCACCGCCGCCGAGATCGACGAGACGCGCGCCGAAGTCGCCATGCTGTCGCAATCGATGGCAGGCGCCATGGGCGGACGCGGCGTGATCGAGGGCGCGCCCTTCTGGTCGGAATCGTCCTTCTTCGTCAACCGGTTGGGCACTCCCGCCGTCTATTGCGCGCCGGGCGACATCCGCAACTGCCACACTTTCGGGGAGCACGTCGATGTCGAGGAATACCTCGCCGGCATCGTCGGCTTCGCCGCCTTCATGGCCCGCTATTGCGGCGTGGCCGATTGAACGACCAACGAAGCAGAAAATGGGAGACTGAGAACATGCTGATGAAGAAATGGATTGCCGCCACCTTGGTCGGCGGATTGATGCTCGCCAGCGCCGCCGCTCACGCGCAGACGGTCGGTCCGCAGGGCGAGACCGCCACGCCGAGTTCCAGCCTGACGCTGAGCGATGCCGACATCGCGGCGCTGAAGGACAAGGGTTATAAAGCTGCCCTTCTGTGGCACACCTCTTCCGACTTCACCAACGCGGTGACCGCCGGCGCCACCGACGAGTTCGCCCGCGCCGGCATTTCGATCGCGGTCAAGACCGATGCGCAGTTCGACGCTGCCCGTCAGCGCAGCGACATCGAGACCGCTTTAGCCGCCAAGCCGAACGTCATCCTGGCGCTGCCGCTCGACCCGGTCACCTCCGCCGAAGCCTTCCGGCAGGCGGTCAAGGACGGCGTCAAGCTGGTGTTCCTGTCGAACCTGCCCAAGGACTACAAGCAAGGCACTGACTATGCCTCGATCGTCACCGACGACCTCTACCAGATGGGCAAGCAGGCGGCCGACGCCATGGCCAAGGCCATCGGTGGCAAGGGCAAGGTCGGCTATATCTTCCACGACGCCAACTATTACGTCACCATCCAGCGCGACCAGTCCTTCAAGAAGACCATCGAGAAGGACTATCCCGACATCAAGATCGTCGCCGAACAGGGCATCTCCGATCCGGCCCGGGCCGAGGAACTGGCGAATGCCATGCTGCTGCAGCATCCCGATCTCGACGGCATCTACGTGACCTGGGCCGAGCCTGCCGACGGAGTGCTTTCGGCGCTGCGCGGCGCCGGCAACACCCACACCAAGATCGTCACGCTCGATCTTGCCGAGCCGGTCGCGCTGGACATGGTCAAGGGCGGCAATGTTGCCGCGCTCGTCGCCGACAAGGCCTATGAGCTCGGCCGCGCCATGGCCGCCTCCGGCATGAAATCGCTGCTTGCCCAGCAGACGCCCGCCTTCGTCGTCGCGCCGGCGCTGACCGTGACCAAGGAGAACGTCTCCCAGGGCTGGAAGGACTCGCTCAACCGCGACGCGCCGCAGTCGGTGCTCGACGCGGCGAAGTGAGCCGACGCTCCGGCCCGGCTTGGCGGGCCGGAGCTATCTTCCTGGACAGAAAGGGGAACGGATATGCGCAAAGCATTTGGTATCATGACTGTATTGGCGAGCCTGTTCGCCGCCCACGCCTTCGCCGCCGAAGGCGTCACCACCGGGCCGAACGGCGAGAAGCCGGTTCCGGCGGCCTCGCTGACGTTGACGGCGGCGCAGGAGCAGCAGATCAAGGACGGCAAGTTCACCGCGGCCCTCGTCTGGCACGAGATGAGCGAGTACACCAACGCGGTCAACGCAGGGGCGCGCGACGAGTTCAAGCGTCTCGACATCGAGGTGGTGGCGCAGACCGACGCCGCCTTCGACGCCGCCCGCCAGAAGGCCGATGTCGAGACGGTGATGGCCAAGAAGCCGTCGATCATCCTGTCGCTGCCGGTCGATCCGGCGACCGCGGCCTCCGTCTACGATCCGGCCCGCCAGGCCGGCGTCAAGCTCGGCTTCGTCGACAATTGCCCGGCCGGCTACAAGCAGGGCTCGGATTACGTCACGATCGTTTCGGACGATCTCTTCCAGATGGGCAACAAGGCCGGCATCGCCATGGCCGAGGCGCTCGGCAAGAAGGGCAAGGTCGGCTACATCTTCCACGACGCCGATTTCTACGTCACCAACCAGCGCGACGGCGCCTTCAAGAAGACCATCGAGCAGGACTATCCCGACATGAAGATCGCCGCCGAGGCCGGTATGGCCGACCCGGCGCGCTCAGAGGACATCGCGCAGGCGATGATCACCCAGCATCCCGATCTCGACGGCATCTATGTCACCTGGGCGGAGCCGGCGCTCAGCGTCCTCTCCGCCCTGCGCGCCGCCGGCAACACTCACACCAAGATCGTCACGCTCGACCTCAACGAACCGGCCGCGCTCGACATGGTCAAAGGTGGTAACATCGCAGCCCTTGTCGCCGACGAGGCCTATTCGATCGGCGTGACGCTGGCGCGAGCCTCCGCAGGCTCGCTGGTCGGCCTGAAGGCCGAGCCTTTCTACGCGGTCGATTCCATCGCCGTCACCAAGGTCACTGTGAAGGACGGCTGGAAGAAGTCGCTCAACAAGGACGTGCCCGCGACCATCGCGGACGCCATGAAGTAGACGGCCTGGCAGGCCGCGAAGACGCACCATCGGAGATCAACATGACCAGCGCCAACACCGGCACCGAGATGGGCAGCTTTGCCAGCCGATTCAATCTGCAGCAATATGTCGTCTATCTCGGCTTCCTGGCGATCTTCCTGTTCTTCGCCTTCATGCTGAGGGACAGCGGCTTCCTCACCGTCCGCAACCTCTCCAACATCGTACTGCAGACGGCGCCGGTGACGATCATGGCGATCGGCCTCGTCTTCGTCATGTCGGCCGGCGAGATCGACCTTTCGATCGGCTCGATCGTGGCGGTATCGGCGCTCGCCGCTGCCGTTACCATCGCCTCCTATGGCATGGCGGCGGGCATCGTCGCCGGCCTGGGCGCCGGTATCCTGATCGGCCTCATCAACGGCGCGCTGGTCGCCTATGTGAGGCTGCCGTCCTTCCTGGTGACGCTGGCGACGATGGGCCTGTTCGCCGGCGTCTCGCGCTCTATGACCGACCTGCGCTCGATATCGGTCACCAACGAGGCCTTCACCGGTTTCTTCGGTTCCGGCTCGCTGCTCGGCGTGCCTTCGCTCATCTGGTGGACGGTGATCGCCATCGCCATCGGCCACCTCGTCTACCGCGAGACGCGTTTCGGCGCGCATGTGTTGGCGACCGGCGACAACGCCCGCGCTGCAAGCGTTTCGGGCATCAGCGTGCCGAAGATCAGGCTCGCCGTGCTCACCATCAGCGGCGGGCTCGCGGGGCTCGCCGGATTGCTTTACGCCGGCCGCCTGCAGGCGGCGAAATACACGCTCGGCGAAACCGATCTGATGACGGTGATCGCCGCCGTCATCGTCGGCGGCACGCTGCTCAATGGCGGCAAGGGTTCGATCGTCGGCGCCCTCGTCGGCTCGCTGATGATGGGCATGCTGAACAACGGGCTGATCCTGATGGGCCTCTCGGTCTCCGACCAGATGATCGTGCGCGGCCTGATCATCCTCACCGCGGTCGCCGTATCTCTGCGCGACAAATCCCGCTGAAGGAACCCTTTCCATGTTTCTCGACGTTCTGCGCCGCCGCAACCCCGCCTTCGTCGAAGCGGCGATCGGCCTTCACCAGCAGGGCAAGCTGCCGGCCAACGCCTATGTGCTCGATCTCGACACGGTCGAGCGCAACGCAAAGGTCCTCAAGCAGGGAGCCGATCGGCTCGGCCTGAAGATCTTCGCCATGACCAAGCAAGTCGGCCGCTCGAGCTCCTTCTGCAAGGCGGTGATGCGCGGCGGCATCGAACGCGCTGTCGCGGTCGACATGGCCTGCGCGCGCGCCACGCATAAGGCCGGCATGAAGCTCGGCCATCTCGGCCATCTGCAGCAGATCGCCAAATTCGAGGCGGACGCGGCGGCAATGACCTTCAAGCCGGACTATTGGACCGTCTTCAACGACACCAAGGCCGAGGAAGCAGGCAAAGGCGCCAAGGCGGCCGGCTACGTCCAGGACCTGCTTGCCCGCATCGCGGCTGAAGGCGATATTTTCTACCGCGGCCATGAAGGCGGCTTCGACGCCGGCGAAATTGTCGCCGTCGCTGACGGGCTCGATGCCGTTCCCGGCGGCCGCTTCGCCGGCATCACCACCTTCCCTGCCCTGCTCTTCGACCATGCCGCGCGTAAAGTGCTGCCGACGCCCAATCTGGCGACGCTGAGCAAGGCCGCCGAGGCGCTCGCCAAGGCAGGGCGCAGGGACATCGAAATCAACGCGCCGGGCACCACGTCGAGCGTCATGCTGGCCGCGCTGGCGGAAGCCGGCGCAACGCAATGCGAACCCGGCAACGGCCTGCACGGCACCACGGCGCTGCATGTCATGGAAGACCTGCCGGAACTGCCTGCCGTGCTCTATCTCACCGAAGTGTCGCATCTATCAGGCGGCAAGGCCTACTGCTTCGGCGGCGGCTTCTATATCGACCCGATCTTTCCCGACTATGACGTCAAGGCGATCGTCTCGGCCGAGCCGACCACCGCCGCGTCGGCGCTCAGAAGCGTCGAAGTGCCGCCGCCTTCGGCGATCGACTACTACGCAATGGTCGACGCCGCCGGCGCAAACGCGCCGAGGCCCGGCGACAGCGCCGTCTTCGGCTTCCGCGGCCAGGCCTTCGTCACCCGCGCCTATGTCGTCGGCGTCTCCGGCATCTCGAAAGGCAAGCCAATGGTTGAAACGATCGAGAACGGTTTTGGCGAGCCCTATGCCTGGCCCGTCTAGGAGAAAAACCATGAATGCAAGCGCCCCCATCCTTCAGCTTCAGGACATCCGCAAGCATTTCGGCGGCCTGACCGCGATCGAGAACTTCTCGCTCGAGGTCTTTCCCGGCGAGATCGTCGCGCTTGTCGGTGACAACGGCGCCGGCAAGTCGACGCTGGTCAAGATCATCTCCGGCGTGCACCCGCCCTCCTCGGGCATGATCACGATCGAGGGCAAGCCGGTGACGATGTCGAACGCGACGATGGGGCGCGCGCATGGCATCGAGGTTGTCTACCAGGACCTCGCTTTGGCCGACCAGCAGACGGTCTACATGAACATGTTCCTCGGCCGGGAGCCGCTGAACCGCTTCGGCCTGCTCGACCGCCGCCGCATGATCGACGAGACCGAAAAACTGGTGAAGGAGCTCGACGTGCGCATCCCTTCCGCGCACGCCACCATCCGCGACCTCTCCGGCGGTCAGCGGCAGGGCGTCGCGATCGCCAGGGCGACGCACTGGGCAAGCAAGCTGATCCTGCTCGACGAGCCGACAGCCGCGCTCGGCGTCGCCGAGACCGCCAGGGTTGAGACGATCGTTCAGTCGCTCAAGCAGCGCAATGTCGGCATCTTGATCATCAGCCACAGCCTCGACCAGGTGTTCAAACTGTCGGACCGCATCTGCGTCCTGAGGCGCGGCAAGCAGATCGGCGTGCGCGAGACGAAGAAGACCGACAAGAACGAGATCATCGCCATGATCACGGGCCTGCAGCAGCAGTAGCTGCGGAGCACCTGGCCGGTTTAGGCAACGAGATTGCGGCTGGACGCTTGCGCGGCAGGCTCCGCAAAATTGGCCTCGAGCCAGGCGATGGCGCTCGCGACATCCTCGGTGGCGAAGCGGGCGGCCGTCTCGCCCTGCGGTTTGACGCGGATCGAGATTCCGCCCGCGGCATTGACCGTCTCGAAGCCATTCTCGTCGGATGTGTCGTCGCCGAGGAACACCGGACGCCGGCCGGTGAAGGGATCGAGCTGCATGAAGCGCCGGATCGCGGCGCCCTTGGCGGCTTCGAGCGGCATCAGCTCGACGCCGGCATTGCCGGCGATCACGCGATAGCCCTTCGGCAGGCGCTCAAGCGCTGCCTCGACCAGCTCCGTCGCCCGCGCCAGAAGCTGCGGCGCGGCTCTCGTATGGATGGCGAGCACCGGCCCCTTGCGTTCGACATAGACGGCTTTGCTTGCCAGCTCTAGTTCAATCTCGTCGGCGAGCGCCGCCATATCCGCCGGTTCGTCCGCGGCCTCGATCGGCCCGTCCGGGAGAAGCCTGTGCTCCAGCCCGTAGAGGCCAGCGATCCTGAGCTTCAACGGATCGAACAGATGGTCCACGGCCGCGATCGAGCGGCCGGTGATGAAGGCGAGCGCGCCGTCTAGGCGCCGCTCGATCGTCTGCAGGAGAACGCGCAACTCCTCGCTGACCGAAACGGCGTCGGGATGCGCCGCGTGCTCCAGCAAGGTGCCGTCGATGTCGAGGAAAAGCGCCCACCGTCCCGCGGGAAGCGGCGGGGTAAGGTCTGCCTGGATGTTCATCTAAATCCCACTGCCTGTTTGCGTTCGAACATGGACACGACATTGTCGCCGGTGGGGCCTGCCGGCCGCTCGTATAAGGCGGTGACCCGATCCAGGTCGCCGCGCTTCCTCAGCCGCGCCGCGTCGAGCAGCATGCTGCCAGCCCAGCGATAGACATTGTTGTCGCGCACAATATCGCGCATGCGCCGCATGCGCTCACGCTGCTCGTCCGGCCCCATGGTCAGCGCCTGCAGCATCGCCTCGCTCATCATCGCCGCGTCATAAGGATTGACGATCAGCGCCTCCAGCAGCTCGCGCGAGGCGCCGGCGAAGGTGCTGAGCAAAAGCACGCCCTGCTCGTCGTCGCGCGACGCGACGAACTCCTTGGCGACCAGGTTCATCCCGTCATGCAGGCTGGTGACCAGGCAGATGTCGGCCGCGCGATAGAGTTCATAGACCGCCGCTTGCGAATGATGCTCGGCCACCATGACGACCGGCCGATAGGTTTCGTTGCCGTAGCGCTGGTTGAGCTCCTCGGCAAGGCGCTGGCATTCGTCGTGCAGGTGTTTGTACGCCGGCAACGTACCCCGACTCGGCGCCGCCACCTGCAGGAACACGACTTTACCCACCATTTCAGGATGGCGAATGAACAGCTCCTCAAGCGCATGGAAACGATCGAGGATGCCCTTGGTGTAATCGAGACGCTCGACGCCCACGCAAAGCTTGGCGTCCTCTGGAATTCTGAACCTCTTGCGAACGCGAGCGCGGCACTCCTCGACGCTGCGCAGGGCTTCCAGGAGCTCGACCGGCCATTCGATCGAGATCGGATAGGCATGGACCAGCGTCACCTGGCCGCCATAGGAAATGGCGGCGTCGGCTCGCTCGATGCGGCTTTCCATGAAGCGGTCGACGCTCTCGGTGAAGTTGTTGGCATGGAACTGGGTGTGGAAGCCCACGATCGAGCTGCCGAGCAGGCCGTCCAGGATGCGCTCGCGCCACGGGCAGATGCTGAACACTTCGGAATTCGGCCAGGGGATGTGCCAGAACGTGATGACGATCGCCTCGGGCAGCCGCTCGCGGATCATGCGCGGCAAAAGCGCGAAGTGATAGTCCTGGACGAGCACGATCGGCCGCTCGTTGCGAGCCTCGGCAACCACCGTGTCTGCGAATTTGCGGTTGACGGCTTCATAGGCTTCCCAGTCCGACTCGCGAAAAATCGGCCGCGTGAAGGCGATATGGCAGAGCGGCCACAGGCCTTCATTGGCGAAGCCGAGATAGTAGCCCTGATATTCGTCATCGCTCAGCCATACCCGCCGCAGCGTATAGGACGGATTACCGGGCGGGACCTGAACCCGGTCGCCCTTGTCGACCATCCGGCGGTCTGCGCTGCCGCCGCCATAGGCGATCCAGGTGCCGCCGCAGGCGCGCGTGATGGGCTCCAGCGCGGAAACCAGGCCGCTCGCCGGTACGACGAGCTCGACCTCGCCGTCCTTGGTCTCGTTGTGGATATAAGGCTCGCGATTGGAGACCACGATGACCTGCGCGTCCGGCAGGTCCTCGGCAAGGATCTTGCGCAGGGTATCGGGCGACCACGAGACCAGAGCCGCATCGACCGACTGCCCGTTCTTCTCGAATTCGCGCAGCACCTTGCGCGCGGCTTCGGTGGCGGAGTCGTCGGCGGAACCCGGCACGGCCGACGCCATCGGGTTATTGCGACGGTGTCGGGATATCGAAATGAAAATCGCTAGTGCGGACAGTCCGAGGCTTGCGAGAATAAGGACCAGTAGCAGGTCGGCGCCGTATTGTGTCATTGAAATGCCAGGGTGCCTCCGGCCGTCCGTTCATTGTTTTCGTTCGTGCCGGCCGCGGGCGGGCTGACCGGCTTAGGTCTGCAACGCGCGAACTAGCGATCAGTTCCGACATTTTTCGATTGTTGGACGCGGGGTTGCGGCGCTTTGTTTACGTTCGCACGATGAGCGGAACCTGGCCTTCATGCCGGTCGGACAGGAAGGCGGCAACGCGGTCGCCGACCCGTTGGAAGGTGAGATCGATCGCTTTGTCGCCGACCGCCAGGTGCCTGATCATGAGCGTATCGATGCCGATCGGCAGCCTCGGACGCGTGACATGCAACTCGCCCTTCCAGCCATCGATCTCCAGCCCGAGGCATGCCTGCATCAGCATGAAGGTGGAACCGGCCGACCAGGCCTGGGGCAGGCAAGCCACGGGATAGGCGATGGGCGCCTCACCCGGAGCGCGGGCGAAGCCGCAGAACAGTTCCGGCAGCCGCATGTTGAAATGCACGGCCGACTCGAACGTGCCGCTCATCAGCCGCACCACGCTGTCGCGCTCGCCGTAGCGCGCCAGACCGACGCCGCAAAGTGCTGTGTCATGCGGCCAGATCGAGCCGTTGTGGTAGGACATCGGGTTGAAGAACACCGCGTCATCGGCAAGCGTCCTCAACCCCCAGCCGGAATGGAAGGACGCCGACAGCAGCTGGTCGGCGACCTGCCTGGCCCGCTCGGGCTGCGGCAGTCCGACGAACAGCAGGTGCCCGGCATTCGACGTTCGGACCTTGCAGGGCTCGCCCTCGCCATCAATGGCCAGGGCGTAGAAATTCATGTCGTCGAGCCAGAAGTCGCGTTCCACTGCGACCCGCATTTCCTCGGCGCGGTTCTCCCAGTGCTCGGCGTCGGCGAATTCGCCGCGGCGGCGTGCAAGCGCCGCCATGCCGCGGAAAGCGGCGAAGACGTAGCCCTGCACCTCGACGAGCGCGATCGGTCCTTTTGGAATGCGGCCGTCGGCATGGAAGACCGAATCGAAGCTGTCCTTCCAACCCTGGTTGGCGAGACCGGACTCGGCGGCGCGCTGATAGGTGACGAAGCCAGTGGCGCGGCTCGCCTCCTCCGTCCATTCGGCGGCGGCCTTGAGCGAAGGCCACAATTTATCGATGAAAGCCATGTCGCCGGTGCGGTCGGCATAGGCGGAAGCCAGGTGGATATAGAGCGGCGTGGTGTCGACACCGCCATAGTAGCGCCCGAACGGAAGCTCGCGCAGCGCCGCCATCTCGCCCTTGCGTGTTTCGTGCATGATCTTACCCGGCTGGGAATCCGAAAAAGGCGACGTTTCGGTCGCCTGGTGCTCGGCCAGAAAAGCCAGAACGCCGCGCGCCAAGCCCGGATTGAGCCAAAGCATCTGCAGGCTGGAGATCACACCGTCGCGGCCGAACGCCGTCGAGAACCACGGGATGCCGGCATAGGGATAAGGTCCTGTCGAAAGCTCGGTGGTGAGCAGTGCCACGTCGGCGCGAGCGCGCTCGACCCAGTCGTTGAAGACGCGGCCCGAGCTGTGCACCGTGGCGCCATGACGCCGCTTGGCACGCATGCCGAAGCGGGCTCGTGCCGCTGCGGCGCGGAAACGGTCGCGATTGGGAGCCTCGGAGACTTCCGGTCCGACTTCGACATAAAGCACTTTCTGGCTGCGCTTGGTCACCGCGATCAGGAAGTCGGCGCGGTTGTCGCTTAATTTGTCGGGGGCCTGCGAAAAGGAGATCGCCGACAGCCGTGGGAGTCCGTCGAGGCCGTCATAGCCGAGCATGACGGACTCCTTTTCGGTCTTGGCGACATGTGTCGTGCCGCGCTTCACCCGCGTCGAGCCGCGCACCTCGAACATGTCTCGGAAGTCGGCGGCGAAATGCAGCGAGACGGTGATGGTCGAATGCTCGCGGCTGTAGTTGGACAGCGTGATGCGCTCGAACAACCGGTCCTGCCAGATCAGCCTGACCCGTTCGATATGGATCGCGCCTTGCGGGATGTCGCGGCCAACGGCGCTCTGGATCGGCAGGTTGGTCAGGTTGGACGTGAACAGCACATTGTCCTGGCTGAGCGAGGCGCCGAGCAGCGACATCGGCCTGCCGCCGATGGTCAGCCGAAATTCCGAGAGCACGCGCGTGTCGTCGCGGAAGAACCCGTCGCCCGCCCCTCTGATGTCGCCATAGGCGTCGGCGACCGCGAAGCAATCCCCCTGCTTGAGGGCGAAAAGCCGGTGCGGTTCGCGCGGCGCGGTCTCGTCGAGTGAAGAAAGGGCTACGGCAGGATCGAGCTTGCGCTCGTCGAGTTCCGTCATTCGTCACCTCTTCGTTTGCCCCGCCCTAGAGCATGATGCCGAAAAGTGTGAAGCGCCTTTCGGACGACATTATGCTCTATCTCTCTGATTTACAGCCGGATTGAGATCAGGTCGAACAGACCTGAAATCATCCGGGCTCCACGCATCAAGTCAGGAGGCGTTGGCCTCCGGCATGCCGGTCAGACGCATATAGGCAGCAAGATAGTCGCTTGCCATTCTTGCCGCCGAGAACCTTTTCTCGAAAACCGCCCTCACCTGCCGCCGGTCGAGATCGAGAAGCGCCGGCATCGACGCGACCGCGGCGTCGACGCTGTCCACGACGAAGCCAGTGATGCCGTCGTCGACGATCTCCGGCAAGGCGCCTTGGTTCCAGGCGATCACCGGCGTGCCACAGGCCATGGCCTCGATTGCGACGAGGCCGAACGGCTCCGGCCAATCGATGGGGAACAAAAGGCCTGCCGCATTGCCGAGGAAACCGGCTTTCTCGTCCTCGGTGATCTCGCCGACATACTCGATGCGGTCGCCATCGATGAGCGCCTCGATATTGTCGCGGAAGTAGGCGCGGTCGTCGTCGCCGATCTTGGCCGCCAGCTTCAACCTCAACCCGGACCGTCGCGCGATCTCGATGGCGCGGTCCGGTCGCTTGTCGCGCGACAAGCGCCCGAGGAAGGCGAGATATGGTTCTTCCGCCTGCGGCTCAAAGGTCGGTTGGTAGGCGTCGAGCGGCAGTCCGTGATGGATCGTGGCGAGCCAGTTCGCGTCGGGCAGACCGCGCTTCTGACTGTGCGAAATCGAGATCATCGGGAAACGCGGGAAGCGCTTATAGGCCGGCGCCAGGTCGACATAGTCGAGCCGGCCATGCGGCGTCGTCACCGTCCGCCCCGCGAGTTCTTCGAAGAACGGAAAATGCAGGAAGTGGCTGAGATGGAAATGGATGACGTCGAACTCGCGGGCGCGGTCGCGCACCTCGGCAAGCATCGCCAGATGCGCGGCGATCTCCGATTTCTTCGGCCGCGGATCGAGACGTATCGCCTGGTCGCGTGCGGATACCAGCCGCGCCGAGGTCTTGCTGTCGCCACTCGCGAACAGCGTGACATCGTGGCCGAGCTCGACCAGCGTTTCGGTGATGTAGAAGACGATCCGCTCGGTACCGCCATAGAGTTTCGGCGGCACCGATTCATAGAGCGGCGCGACATGGGCAATTCGCATCGGGTCCCTCGGCTGTTGACGCGAAGCAAAATGCGTCAGCCGCCAGATCGTTCCTGCCCAATTGGCCGAGGTGCCGTTAGCCGCCGATTTTGCCGCTGCCACGCTTTGCCCAGGGTCTCCTCGCCAGAAGCCACAGTCTCCTGCGCGGGATGCCACTGTTCCCAGCCGGATTATCGCGCCTCTACGGCACCCGTTCAATTGGCCGGCCAGGCCGGGCGGGAGTATCGAAGGATGCCTGTTCCTTAGGTCGATCCCGGCGCCGCCGCGGTGACACGCCACACCCTGTTGCCGACATCGTCGGCGATCAGCAGCGCGCCGGATTTGTCGACGGCAACGCCGACCGGGCGGCCCCTCGCCTCGCCCTTGTCGTTGAGGAAGCCGGTGACGACGTCCTGCGCCATGCCGTTCGGATGCCCGCCGCTGAACGGCACGAAAACCACCTTGTAGCCATTGAACTGGGAGCGGTCCCAGCTGCCATGCTCGCCGACAAAGGCGCCGCCGCGATAGGATTGCGGCAGGTTGCTTGCGGTATAGAAGGCAAGCCCGAGCGGCGCGACATGCGAGCTCAGCGCATAGTCCGGCGGGATGGCCTTGGCTACCATGTCCGGCCGCTGCGGCATCACGCGCGGATCGACATGCTGGCCATAATAACTGTAGGGCCAGCCATAGAAGGCGCCGTCCTTCACCGACGTCATATAGTCCGGCACGAGGTTAGGGCCGAGCTCGTCGCGCTCGTTGACCACCGTCCACAGCGCCTTGCTGTCAGGCTCGAACGACAGGCCGTTGGGGTTGCGCAGCCCGCTGGCGAAGATGCGCGAGCGGCCGGTGGCGCGATCGACCTCCCAGATCGCGGCGCGATCTTTTTCGGCCTGGATGCCGTTCTCAGTGATGTTGCTGTTCGAGCCGACGCCGACATAGAGCAATGAGCCGTCCGGACTCGCCAACAGGCTCTTCGTCCAGTGGTGATCGATCGGCCCGCCCGGCAGTTCCGTCAGCACCTTGCCGGGCGCCGCGATCTTCGTATCGCCCGGCTGATAGGGGTAGCGCACGATTGCGTCCGTGTTGGCGACATAGAGGTCGTTGCCGACCAGCGCCACGCCGAAGGGCGAATTGAGATGGTCGAGGAACACGCCCTGGTAATCCGGCTTGCCGTCGCCATTGGTGTCGCGCAGCAGCGTGATGCGGTTGCTCGGTCCGGTATCGCCGCCGGAGGTCACCCAGCTTTCAACCCAGCCCATGACGATATCCTTCGGCCGTTTGACCGATGCTTCATCCGGTGCCTTGGACTCCACCACCAGAACGTCGCCATTGGGCAGCACGTAAAGCGAGCGCGGATGCTGAAGTCCCTTGGCCAGCGCCTCGATTTGCAGGCCCTGCGCGACGGCCGGCTTTTCATCGTTTTTCCAGCCGACCACCGAGGCCAGATGCATTGGCGGGAACAGGTATTGATTTATCTCCGGCAGTTTCGGGTTCGGGCCGATCTGCGCGTTAGGATCGGTGTTGTCGTCACTGCAGCCGGCAATGCCCAAGGCCATCGCGCTGCAAAGCGCTGCAATCGGCCATCTGATCGCGCTATCAAACCGTCTCATCGGCCACTCCTACATGATGGCGATAGACCAGGGCCCAGCCGAGCCAGCCCGTGAAGATCAGGATGATCACCACCAGCGCCGACAGGATCAGCCCGGTCGGCACAACGGATGTCCAGGCATCGCGCGTGTGGATGAGCATGTTGAAGAAGGACAGCACCAGCACGACGAGGTTGCCGGCCATATGCAGCCATGCCGTCGGCTGGGCGCGTATCCTGGGGCTGCCAAGAAAGTCGGTGAGCCCCGCTATGGCGGCCAGGATACCGACGATGACACCGACGGTTACAAGCCAGGTTGAGAAGTTGGCCCAGGTCATTTCGGCCGTCCGCCAATAGGCGATATCGGTGAGAAAGGTCCCGACGAAACAGGCGATCGGGATGGTGACGAGCATGGGATGGATGGGATGGCCGGCTATGCTTGCCGTGGATCGCGGATTGTCCATGCGCAAGCTCCTTTCCGCGCTGCTGCTTGGGCTTAACAGCGCGAAAAGAGGAATGTTCCGCCGGACATTCTCGCGCTCACCGGAAGGTGAACGCCGATATCCCTTCAGTCCCGGCTGACCCGGAATGGACCGTTCGATTGCGGCGGGGCGAGCACTCTGCGGAGCTGTCACTCAAGACGCCTGGCATGCCACTTCAGATGATCGTCCATGAAGGTCGAGATGAAATTGTAGGAATGGTCGTAGCCTTCCTGCATGCGCAGGGTCAGATCGATGTCTGCCTTCTCGCAGGCCTCTTCCAGCAGCCATGGGCGAAGGCCATCCTGCAGGAAACCATCCGCCGTGCCCTGGTCGACTAGGATTTCCGGGAGGTGCTTGCCGTCCTCGATCAGCAGCGTCGCATCATAGGCGCGCCAGCTCTTTTCATCTCATCCGCTCCGAGATATTTTTCGAAGGCCGGCCGCGACCAGCCAGCCGTCGAGGGCTGCACGATCGGCGCGAAGGCCGAGCAGCTCCGGTAGCGCTGCGGGTTCTTCAGCGCGATCGTCAGCGCCCCATGCCCGCCCATCGAATGGCCGAAAATGGCCTGACGTGACATGTCGACCGGAAAATTGGCGGCGACCAGCGCAGGCAGTTCCTCCGCGATGTAGGAATACATGCGATAGTTCTTCGCATAAGGCTCTTGCGTCGCATCGAGGTAGAAGCCGGCGCCGCAGCCGAACTGCCAATTGTCCTTCTCGTCTGGAACGTCGGCGCCGCGCGGACTGGTGTCGGGACACACGACGACGAGCCCAAGCTCGGACGCCAGGCGACGGTACTCGCCCTTGTCCATGACGTTGGCATGCGTGCAGGTCAGGCCCGACAGATACCAGAGGACCGGAAGCCGCCCGTCCTTGGCTTGCGGCGGCACGAACACCGCGAAGGTCATGTCGCAGGCGCAGACCTCCGAAGCATGTGAATAGACGCCCTGGATGCCGCCATGCGCTTTGGAGGTGGAAACGACCTTCATCAATTCTGCCCTCGTCAGGAATCCGTTCCGGGCATAGCGGCCAGCCAGGGCTCGCGCAACCTTGCGTCTCGCAAAACTATAGGGACGGCGTGGCGGAGCCGTGCTGTCGACGGTTAGCTTACCGGCGCAATCATCTCCGTGCCGACCTGCTGAAAACCGGGGACCCCGCACAGCTTCAGTCCAGTTGCGATTTCGTCGAGCAGAATATCGAGCACACGCTCGACGCCAACCTGTCCTGCCACCGCGCCGAACAGCGCGGCGCGGCCGATTGCCGAGGCGGCCGCGCCGCGCGCCTTCGCCTTGATCACGTCCATGCCCGTGCGGATGCCGGAATCGATCAGAACCGGAGCCCGGCCGCCAACGGTAGCATGCACGGCTGCGGTTGCATCTATGCTTGCCGCCGCGCCGTCGAGCTGTCGGCCGCCGTGATTGGAAACCCAGATCGCGTCCGCGCCCTCCCCGATCAGTCTCGCGGCATCGCCCGGATGCAGCACGCCCTTGACGATCAGCGGGCCCTTCCACCAGCCGCGGATCGTGCGAAAGTCGTCCCAGTCGAAACCCGCGTGGAGATTGCGGCCGACGCGCGCCGCGATCGTCAGCCCCGCGCTGATGTCACCGAGGTAACCACGGACATTCTCGAACTGAGGCAGGCCGCCGCGAAGCAGGCGAAGCGACCAAGCCGGATGCGCTATCCCTTCGATCAAGTGCCGCGAAGAAGGCCTGAGCGGGATCGAAATCCCGTTCCTCAGGTCCTTCTCGCGCTTGCCGCCCGTCTGGAGGTCGACGGTGACGACCAACGCCGAATAGCCGAACTCTTCCGCCTGCCGCACCAGCCGGCGATTGAAATCGAAATCCTTCAGCACATAGAGTTGGAACCAGAGCGGGCCCTGGACCGCCCTTGCCATCCGCTCGATGCCGGTCGTCGCCATGGTCGACAGCGTGTAAGGAATGCCCCGGGCCGCGGCCGCTGAAGCAATGGCAATGTCAGCGCCGGGTCGCACCAGCGCGCAGGAACCCATTGGGCTGATCACCAGCGGCGTCGGATAGGTCCTCGACCACAAGGTGGTGGTCAAATCCGGCCGGGACACATCGGTCAGAACACGCGGCAGCAGCCGGATGCGTTCGAATCCGACGCGGTTGTCGCGCAAGGTCAGTTCCTGGCCTGCCCCGCCATCGACGAACTCGAATACCGATTTCGGCAGCCGGCGGCGCGCCAGCTGGCGGAAATCCTCCACCGATACGCAGCGATCGAGCCGCCCCATCGCCTCAGGCCGCGAGCCGGTCGCAGACGTTCCCGGTGATTTCGGCGGTCGATGATTTTCCCTTCAGATCCGCGCTGAGCAGTCCGCCTGCCAGGCACGCTTCCGTCACGCGGCGGATTTGCTCAGCGGCTCGGAGCAACCTTTCGTCGCCATGTCCGCGGCCGAGCCAGTCGAGCATGGCCGCCGCCGACAGGATCGTACCGTAGGGATTGGCGATCCCCTTGCCGGCAATGTCCGGCGCCGAGCCGTGCGCGGCCTGAAAGAAGCCATTTGCGTCACCGACCTCGGCTGACGGCGCCATGCCCATTCCGCCGACCGTCGCCGCGGCAAGGTCCGAGAGGATGTCGCCGAACATGTTCTCGCTGACGATGACGTTGAAATGGCCAGGCTTCAGCACGAGATGCATGGCCATGGCGTCGACCAGGGCATGTTCCGCCTCGATGTCGGGATAGTCCTTCGCCACCTCGTCAAAGACCAAACGGAAGAAGGCGTAGCTGCGCAGCACATTGGCCTTGTCGCAGCATGTCACCCGCCGCACGCCGTCGCGCGGCGCGCCGTTCGACTGGCGCGCCAGCTCGAAGGCCTTTCGCACGATTCGCTCGATACCGGCACGCGTCTGCACCAGCGTGTCGACCGCCACCTCGCCGCGCAGCAGCGCCCCTGCCCCGCGCGCGGCGTAAAGCCCCTCGCTGTTCTCGCGCAGGATGACGTAGTCGATGTCGCCGGCCTTCACCCCGGCGAGTGGGCTCGTCACCCCTTCGAAGAGCCTGATGGGGCGGATATTGGCGTAGAGGTCGAGCTCGAAACGGAGCCTCAGCGTGAAGTCGAGTCCGGCTTCCGTGCCGTCCGGATAGACCACGCCCGGCAGGCCGCCAGCGCCGTGCAGGATCGCATCTGCCGCCCTGCACGCCTCGAAGGTCGGCTGGGGAAAGCTCTGCCCCGTGTTCAGGAAATGCTCAGCGCCGGCCGGATATTCCGTGAAGTGCAAGGGGCAGTCCGGCCCGAGTGCCGCCTTCACCACCTCGACGGCCGCGGCGCACACCTCGGGGCCGATGCCGTCGCCATGCACGACCGCGATCTGGTAGACATCCTTCATCGCCAATCCCTCAGGAACCGCAAATAGTCAGATGCATTTGCCGCCGTCGACATTGAGGTCGACGCCGGTGATCATGCTGGCTTCGTCGGAGCACAGGAACGCCGCGGCGTTGCCCATGTCCTGCGGCGTCGACAGCCGGCCGATCGGAATGGTGGCGACAACGCGGGCGCGGTTTTCCTCGCCGGAGCCGATGAAGGTGGACAGAAGCGGCGTGTCGCCGGCGACCGGGTTGATCGCGTTGACGCGGATGCCGAACGGCGCGAGCTCCACCGCCATGGCGCGCGTGGCTGCGATCGCCCAGCCCTTCGAGGCGTTGTACCAGGTGAGGTTCGGACGCGGCGAGACGCCGCCCGTCGAAGCGACATTGAGGATGGCGCCTGCTTTGTTCGATTTGAAATGCGGCACCACCGCGCGGGCGCCGTTGTAGATCGAGCGCATGTTGACGTTGGCGATGTGGTCGAACAGGCCTTCGTCCATCGTCTCCAGCGGAAGCGGCGGCTGCGCCACGCCCGCATTGTTGACGAGTATGTCAAGCCCGCCGAAGGCAGAGCGCGCCAGCTCGGCGGCCGCGACAAAACTCTCCAGCGTCGAGACGTCGCCCGCGATTGGCCGCACCTTGTCGCCGGCTTCGCCAGCAACGCGCGAAGCCGCGGCTTCGTCGCGATCCATCAGCACGACGGACGCGCCTTCCTCGACGAATTTCCTGACGATGCCTTCGCCAAATCCCGACCCGCCACCGGTGACGATGGCGACCTTGCCAGCAAGTCTCATATCTGTTCCTCCGTTGCCGGCACCATCGGGGAAGACGCGCGCGTTGCACAGTCCGATTATCTGAACGCCCTTTTAGCTTTCCTTGTTTGAGGTCGCCCGAAGCGGGAGTAATAGTCGCCTCGGAATTCGTGAGGAGGAGACGATGACGCTGAACTTCGACCCGAGGGCGAAGGCCACGACGCTCTACCATGGCGAATTCCGGCCGATGTTCATCGGCGGTAAGTGGGTCGCGGCGCAGTCCGGCGAGGTCATGCAGGCGCTGAATCCGGCGACCGGCGAAGTGCTGGCCACGGTGCCGCGCGGCGGAGCCGCGGATATCGACGCGGCGGTGGCCGCCGCGCGGGCCGCGTTCGAGGGGCCTTGGTCGAAATTCTCGCCCTACGAGCGGCAATGCGTGCTGCTCAGGATCGCCGACCTCTTCGAAAAACATTGGGAAGAGCTCAGCGTCTCGGACACGCTCGACATGGGGCTGCCGATCACGCGCACGCTGGCCAACCGGCGCCGGGTCATCGGCATGCTGCGCTTCTATGGCGGCATGGCGACCGCGCTGCATGGCGAGGCGATCGACAATTCGATCCCCGGCGAGATCGTCACCTTCACCCGGCGCGAGCCGGTCGGCGTCGTGGGCGCGATCATCCCCTGGAATGCGCCGACCGCCGCCTCGGTCTGGAAGATCGCGCCGGCTCTCGCCACCGGCTGCACCATCGTGCTGAAGCCGTCGGAGGATGCATCGCTCACGCCGCTCCTGATCGCGAAGCTGATGCAGGAAGCCGGCGTGCCCGACGGCGTCGTCAACATCGTCACCGGAACGGGCGCCGAGGCCGGCGCGCGGCTCGCCGAGCATCCAGACGTCAACAAGATCGTCTTCACCGGCTCGACGCTGACCGGCCAGGCGATCGCCCGCGCCGGCGTCACCAATCTCAAGCGCGTTTCGCTGGAGCTCGGTGGCAAGTCGCCGATCATCGTCTGCCGCGACGCCGATATCGACAAGGCCGTGCCGGTCGCGGCAATGGCGGTGTTCGTGCATTCGGGCCAGATCTGCATTGCCGGCTCACGCCTGTTCGTCGCGCGCGAGATCCATGACGAGTTCGTGCGCCGTGTCGCCGAGTTCGCCGGCAAGCTGCGCATCGGCCACGGCATCGAGGCGGAGACCGAGATCGGCCCGCTGATCAATGCAAGGCAGGCCGGCAAGGTCGAAGGCTACATCAAGGCCGGCAGCGACGAAGGCGCCAGGCTGGTCGCCGGCGGCTCAAGGCTGACGGGCGAGCTCTATGACGGCGGCAACTTCATCGCGCCGACCGTCTTCGGCGCGGTGTCCGACAAGATGACGATCGCGCGGGAAGAGATCTTTGGCCCGGTCATTTCGGCTATGCCCTTCGACACGCTGGATGAGGCCGTGGCGCGCGCCAACGCGACGCCTTACGGCTTGGCGGCCGGCATCTTCACCACCAATCTCGGCACCGCGCACAAGCTCGCCCGCCGCGTCAAGGCCGGCTCGGTCTGGGTCAACATGTACCACGCCATCGATCCGGCCGTGCCGTTCGGCGGCATGAAGATGTCCGGCTACGGCCGCGAAGGCGGCACCGAGCACCTGCACGAGTATTTGGAAACGAAGGCGGTCTGGATCCAGACCGACTGAGCCGCTGCAGAACCGTCAGTGAGCCAGCTCGCGCAGATTGGTGCGGATCAGGTTCATCAGCTGCTCCGAAAAGGAGTGGTGCACATAGCCTCGCGCGGTGATGATGCCGACGGCGCGATGGGCGTCGCGATGGTCGATCGGCACCACCCGCATACGCTCGTCATTGCGCGAGATGGCGATGCCTGGCACCACACAGACGCCAAGTCCCGACGACACCAGCGCCACCGCCGTCTGCGCGCTTTCGACTTCGTATTGCGGCTTGAGCTCGATCCCTTCCGCCGCCGTCAGCCGGTCGAGAAGGCCGCGCACCGCTGTCTTGCGGTTGAGCAGGATCAGCGGGAAGCGCTTGAGGTCGGACAGATTGAGCTTCTTCTCGCCGCCATAGGTCTCCACCGGGATGCAGGCCATCAGCGGATCGTCCAGGATCGACTCGAACTGGAAGTCGTTGAGGTTCGGCACTTCCGGGCCGAGATAGAACTCGACCTCCTGTTGCTGCAACAGGGCAAGCGCGGCCTGCGGCGGGGTTTCGATGACCTCGACGATCGAGCGCGGATAGCGCAATTTGAACGTCGCCAATATGTCGCCCAGCCGGCTCGCCGCGAGCGTCGGCGCGCAGGCGATCTGCACCTTGCCCTTGCGGCGCGCGGCGATCTCGGTCAGCCGGTCGAGGCTGGTCTGCACCTGCGACATCGCATTGGCGATCTCCTCGAACAGCACTTGGCCTTCCGGCGTCAGGCTGGCGCGCTGCGCCGTGCGGATGAAGAGCGAGATGCCGATCTGTTCCTCAAGGTCGCGTATCTGCATGGAAACGGCCGAAGGCGAACGGTTGCTCTCTTCGGCCGCGCGCCGGAAGCTGCCGTTTTCGGCGGCGAGCAGGAACGTCTGCAGAAGTTTGAGGTTGATGCTGGACATGTCCGCTCGGGCAGGTGATCTGGCCCCCTGACCTATTCAGACGCGGAAGCGATTGCAAGGCAATAGGGCCGTTCCAGGCCTTAGCCAGCAAATCTGTTCCAGTTCAATGAACGGCGGCGAACATCACGCGTTCTTCCGTTGCGTCCGACAGCATCATCTCCTCGACCACGCGGCCGCGCTTCACGACCAGGATGCGATCGGAAACCGCAAGGATTTCCGGCAGATAAGACGAGATGACGACGACGGCCATGCCTTGATCGGCAAGATCGCTGATGAGTTGGTGGATCTCGACGATGGCGCCGACATCGACGCCGCGCGTCGGCTCGTCGAAGATCACCAGCTTGGGCTGCTGTATCAGCGATTTGGCGATCACGACCTTTTGCTGGTTGCCGCCCGAAAGCTCGATCATCCTGGCGCGCTCGCTGATCTGCTTCAGCCTCAGACGCTCGCCCCATTGCTTGGCGAGCTCCCTGGCGCGCGCCAGGGACACGATCGACACCGGGTTGGATTTGTCCGTCAGTTCGCCGATCTGCAGGTTCTCGCCCGCCGTCATCGTCTCGAAGAAGCCGTCGAATTTGCGGTCCTCCGTCACATATACGATGCCGTCACGCACCGCCGGCCTGGGCACGCGATAGCGCACCGACTTGCCCAGAAGACGGATTTCGCCGCCATGGAAGATGTTGCGCTTCAACAGCCCGGCAACGACCTTGGCCATCTCGGTGCGGCCGGCGCCGACCAGTCCGAACATGCCGGTGACCTGCCCCGAAAAGACGGAGAAGGACGAATTGCGCACCAGGCCGGCGCAGGAGAGGTTCTCGACCGAAAGCACCTTGTCGCCGTAAGGGCGCGCGGTGCGCTTGACCTCGCCATGCAGCGTTTCGGTGAGCGTGCGCCCCACCATCGCCTGCACGATCGAGGCGCGGGTGAACCCCTTGGCCTCGCCCGAAGCCACGATCTCGCCGTCGCGCATGACGGTGATGCGGTTGGCGACGGCGAGCGCCTCTTCCAGCGCATGGGTGATGAAGATGATGGCGATGCCTTCCTTCACCAGCCGCTGCAGAAGGTTGAAGAAATGGCGCTTCTCTTCCGGGGTCAGCGTCGCGGTCGGCTCGTCGAAGATGATGACGCGGGCCTTGTGGTGGACGGCGCGCGCTATTTCCACCATCTGCTTGTGGGCGGCGCCCAGCGTGCTCACCTGCGCGGTCGGGTCGACCTGGAAGCCCATGCCGGCGAGGAACTGGCGCGCCTGGATGTAGAGGCCGCGCAGCCGGTTGAACATCTTCTCTTCGCCGAGATAGAGGTTCTGCGCCACCGTCATGGCCGGCACCAGATTGGTCTCCTGGAACACCATGGCGATGCCGGCGCGCAGCGCTTCGGCGGGCGTTGCGAAAGACACTTCCTTGCCGTCGAAGAAGAGCTTGCCCTCGGTCAGCTTGAACACGCCGGCCATGACCTTGGTCAGCGTCGACTTGCCGGCGCCGTTTTCGCCGAGCAGCGCGTGGATCTCGCCCTTGCGCAGGTCGAAAGTGACGTTCTTGAAGGCCGGGATGCGCGAGAACGCCTTGGTCGCGCCCTTGAGCTCGATGATGTTGTCCGACATCGCTTAACCCCGCTTGCCGCTGGCGGCCTTGGCCACGCGCACGATCCTCGACCCGCCGCGCGAGGCGACGAGCAGATCGTCGTCGACCTCGCAGGCGCTGATCGTGCCGTGCACCGTGCCGTCGGCCCGCGAATGGAAGCTCGAAAGCGGCTTCATGTTCTGGTCGCAATGGACCACCAGCCCGTAGGACCTGGTGACCGCGTAGGGCTTCAGCACGTTCATCTGCTTGAGCTGGCTGCCCTGCATCGGCTCGCGGTAGTCGCGCCACGAGCTGAGCGACGGCGCCATCCAGTAGGCTTCCGGTATCTCGGACAGCATGCGCTTGCGAAAAGTCTCCTCGCGCAGGATGAACTCCACCAGCTGGTTGCGCACCGAATAGAAGGTCAGCCAGTAGCCGGCGTTGAAGGCGGGCGCGATGCGCGCCGGATAGGCCGGCAGATGTTCCAGCACCGGCACTGTCGCCTTGCTGGCAAGGTCGATCGCCAGCACCCGATGGCGCCAGGCCTCGGTGACGTAGACGCGGTTGGAGCCGGTCGTGGCGATGCCGGCGGGCCAGGCGAGGCCATCTCGGATCAACTCAAGCCGGCCACTTTTCAGGTCGAGGCGCCAGAGCGAGCCGGAAGCGTTTTTCTGCAACAGGTCGCGGCGCCAGGCGCTCGCCGGCAGCGAGGCCGAGCCGTTAGCCACCAGCAGAGTGTTGCTGTCGAGGAAGGTGAGAGCAGTGACGCAGGACAGCCTGCGGGCCTCGTCGCCCGTCGCCTCCCGCCCGTCATGCAGGCCGCCTCGGATGACGACGCCCTTGCTATCGATGGCCAGAGCGGTCATGCCGCGTGCGTGGGCGAGCGCGGTGATCTCGCCTGGGAATTCCTGCAGGACCTCGGGCTTGCCGTCGCCGTCGAACCGCGTCAGCCGGTTCGCGCTGCTCGCCAGCATGCCCTTCTCGGTCCGCACCAGATTGTCGGCCTCGGCGAGGCCGGCGAAGGATTCCGCCTCCTCCAATTGCTGGTTGGGCAGCAGCGGCCCGTCAAGCGTCGGCACCGTCACTGCCCAGTCGCCACGGCCAAGGAAGCGATCGAAAAACCGGCTCACGGCGCTCATGGCTTTTTGCCCCAGTAGGAATCCGAGCTGAACCAGTTGGGATCGGCGCCCTTCAGCGGCAGGGTTCCCATGCGGTTATTGAAGATGCCGCAGAGATAAAGGATGCCCTTGTGCTCGCGCATCGAGGTGATCATCGGATGCTTCTCGCCGGCCTGGTCCCACAGGCTTTCGAGGACCTGGCCCTTCTCGTCGAAGCGCAGCACGCAGCCGGTGTTGAGGTTGGGCATCAGCCAGGCATCCTCCGACACGCGCCGCGCCATGCGGCGGCGGAAGCCCGGCATTTCCAGCGACAGGTCGAGCGCCGGCGTGCGCATGCCCATCAGCGCCAGCCAGTAGGTGCCGTCGGAGGCGCGGTTGATGTTGTCGGGATAGCCGGGCAGTCCCTCGATGACCCGCTCCACCTTGCCCTTCTTCGGACCGTCGAAATAGTAGCGGCTGATGCGGCAGGCCCAGCTTTCCGCGAACAGCACCGACTGGCCGTCGAAGGCCGTGCAGATGCCATTGGGGAAGACCAGGTTCGACAACAGCGTGCGCGTCGAGCCGGACTTGGGGTCGTGGACGATGATGCGCCCGTTGCCGCGGCTCTCCAGCGCGTCCGCGTACCAGTCGTGCATCTCGAAGCGCACGGTGGCCTCGGAAAACACGATGCGACCGTCTGGGAGGATATCGCAGTCGTCGGCGAGCTTCATGGTCGAGTCGTCGACCACCGATGTCAGCGAGCGGTTGGTCTCGGCAGTGAGCAGCTTCACCTCGCCGTCTGGAGAGACCTGGTAGAGACCCATGCCGGCGACGCAGATGACCAGATTGTCGTCGCGGTCGAAGGCCATGCCGAGCGGCGAGCCGCCGATATGGGCGAAGACTTCGCTCTCGGTGTAGTGCGGCGGCTGGAAGCGCAATATGTCGCCCTGGCGGCTGCCGGTGTAGAGCCGGTCCTGCCGGTCGAAGATCACGTCCTCGGCGCCGTCGAGAAAGCCGAGGCCGATGACGCCGACATCCTTCAGCCGGTCGTTCACCGCCATCGGCGCGCCGGGCGCGGTCGAGATCGCCTGCGGCATCTTGGCGAAGGTTGGCGAGATATAGACGCTGCGCAGGATCTTGTGGCGGTTCTTCACCCAGCGGACGTCGAGCATGACCGAGAGCAGCAGCACGAGGCCAAGGATCAGGTAGTTGACCGGGCCGGGCACGGCGAGCGCAAGCAGGCTGTTCGACAGGACGAGCACGAAGAGCGTGCCCATCAGCGCCTTGGCGACCGAGCCGCGCCCGCCGCCGAGCGAGATTCCGCCGAGCACGGTCGCCGTCAGCACCTGCAGCTCGAGCCCGGTGCCGATATCGGACGCGGCACTGCCGATGCGGGCCGAGAAGAAGAAGCCGGAGAGCGCGACCAGCACCGAACAGAGCACATAGGCGCTGAACAGAGTGAAGCGCACATTGATGCCGGCATTGTAAGCGGAGCGGCGCGCGCCGCCGACCGCGAACAGCCGCCAGCCATAGCGGGCGCGCGACAGCACCAGGTGGATCACGATGGCAATGACCACGAAGACCGCGAAGGAGGTCGGAACGCCCCAGATCGTGCCGAAGCCGAGAAAATCATAGGTCGGCGAATCCGGACCGCTGGTGACGATCGCCGTCGAGACATGCGGGAAGACGATGTCGAAGGTGGACCGGTAGATGATGAGCGTGACCAGCGTGGTAAGGAACGCCCGCATGCGCAGGAAGCCGACCAGGAAGCCGTTGATGGCGCCGCAGACCACACCTAGCCCAAGGCAGGCCAGCAGGCCGGTCCCAAAACTCCACTGCTGGACATTCATCCCGTAGAGCGTGACGAGCACGGCGAGCGCGAAGGTCGAGCCGACCGAGAGATCGATGCCGCCCGACACCATCACAATGGTCATGCCGAGCACGACAAGGCCGAGCTCGGCGGTCTGGCCGCTGAGATTGGTCAGCGTCGTCACGTCGAAGAAGCCCGGCACGATCGAGCCGAAGATCGCGCACAGGATGACCAACGCGGTGAAAGGGATGACGCTGTCGATCCATTTCTTGGTCAGGATCTCCCCGACCACATGGTCGGGGAGCAGACGGTAGCGCCAGCGCACAAGGCTTTCGGCCATGCTCATCGGAAAGTCCGTTTACTTGATGTCTTCGGGCTTCCAGCAATTCCGGCCGGTCGCGTTAGTCTTGTCGACGCGGGTGATCGGGCCGAAGAAGATGGTCTTCTCGCTGCCGGCCTTGCGATCAGGGTGCTGCAGCAGCTCGGAGATCTGCTGCGCGGCGATCTCGCCCTGGATCGGCGCGTTGAAGTTGAAGATCACGTCGAGCAGCCCGTTCTTGATGCTCTCGCAGCCCGTCGCGGCACCCGCGCCATTGGTGACGATGGTGACCTGATCCTGCTTGCCGGCGGCCGCGACGGCAGCGCCCGCGCCGACTTCGGCATTGTCCCAGATGCCCATGATGCCGCAGAGATCGGGATGCTGCTGCAGCACCGTCTCGGTGATCTGGCGGGCCTTTTCGCTGATGTAGTCGGCCGGCTGGTCGGAGACGAGCTGCAGCTCGGGATTGGCCTTCAGCACCTCGTCGATGCCGGTGCGCATATAGATGTTGGCGGCGCCCGTCTGGACGCCGGCGAGCCACACCACCTTGTGCGAGACGGCGTTCGGCCCGGTGCAATGCTTGGCCAACTCGCCCATTTCCAGGCGGCCCATCTCGATCCAGTCATTGCCGACATAGCTATCGGTCTGGGTCGCCGACTGCATGTTGACCTGCAGCACCTTGATGCCTGCGGCCTGCGCCTGCTTCAAGAGGCGCGCATAGGTCTGCACGTCCGGGTTCTGCACGATGATCAGGTCCGGCTTCTCGGCGATGGCACCCTGCATGGCGCGGATGCCGGCATTGGTGTCGCCGTTCGGATCGCGCACCTCGAGCGTAAAGCCGTAGCGGGCGGCGTGGCGCTGCCACACCATCACCCAGGCCTGGTTGAGGTCCATACCCTGCGAGATCGGCACGAAGATGACCTTCTTGCCCTTGACGCCGTCGAGATAGGCAGCCCGGCCGACCTGATCTGTTTCCTGCGCGCTTGCGACCTGCGCGACGCCTAGCAGCGCGAGCGCCGCCATGCCCGCCAACAGGCATTTCTTGAATATCTTCATAGGTTTCCTCCCTGATTTGATGGTTCGAGTTCTTGTTTCAGATGTCGCCGCTCTGCGAGGTCTGCTCGTCGCGCGGATTGATGATGGCGTCGATGGCAAGGGCGCCGAGCAGGATCACGCTCTTGATCAGGTTCTGGCTGGTGTAGCTGAAGTTAAGGATCGTCATGCCGTTGGTCAGGATGCCGACCAGGATGGTGCCGGCGATGACATTGCGCACGCCGCCCTGCCCGCCCGACAGGCCGATGCCGCCCAGCACGACCACCAGCAGCACATCGTAGATCAGGCTCGAATTGTAGAGGCGCGTGTCAATGCCTGTGACGAGACCGGTCATGATAATGCCGGCGGTGAACGCGATGAGCGCGCTGATGACATATTGCGTCACGATGATTGGGCGAGTGGGCAGGCCGGTGGTGCGGGCCGCGTTGGGATTGTCGCCCGTTGCATAGACCAGCCGGCCGAAGCGCGTCTTCCTCAGGAAGAGACCCATGAGAGCCGCCACCGCTCCGAAAATGACGACGGACATCGGGATGCCGAGCACGCTGCCATTGCCGACGAATTTCAGCCAGGCGATATCCGGCGGCGCATAAAGCACATCCGAGGCAAAGACGATGCGCCCCGAGCCGTAGACCGAGGAGGCGATGGCCAAGGTAGCGAAGATCGGCGGCACTTCGGCGATCGCCACCATGACGCCGGTGAACAGGCCGATGGCCGCGACCAGTATGGCGCCGCAGATCACGGCGAGCGTGAAATCGATACCCCAGGTGGAAATCCAGATGCTGAAGGCGACGCCGACGACCATCACCGCCACCATGGTGAGGTCGATACCGCGGCCAACGACGACGAAGCCCATGCCGACGGCCAGCGTGCCAAGGATCGACACGTTCTTGAGGATGGCGATGATGTTGCCCTGGCTCAGGAAATTGTTGAGCGTCGCCGAGAAGACGAGGAACAGCACGACCGAGATCGCGATGACGACGACTTCCTGCGACGCCTTGAAGCCAAGGCGCCTGTCGTCCGATTTGCCCGAACCAGGCATTTTCCTCCTCCCAGGCAGCCTATGATGGCGCCTTCCTCAGGCGACCGCTGAACCGGAATCCTCCCAAGGCTCCGAGCCGTTCGCCTGTATGGGACAATTACGACTGGAGCGTCGGCGGACAATTTCGTTTTTCTGATACGCTGTGCAGTTTGCCCCCGAGGTCTCAGGCCTGCGGCGGCTCGCCGGCATAGGCGCGCGCGATAAGGGCCCGGATCGGTTCCCGCTCCAGCGCCCGCGGGTTCCAGTAAGGATTGGCCAGCGCACGGTCCGTCGCGATATCGATCCCGTCGGGCGGCATGCCGATCTCGGACAGCGCGCGTTTTGCGCCGATCCGGCCGGCGAGATCATAAAGGGACATCGCGGGATCATCCGTCTTCAGCACGGCCCGCAGGGTTTGCATGACGGCCGGAACGGCAGGGGCATTGTAGGCCAGCGCATGCGGCAGCACGATCGTATGGGTCTCCGCATGCGGCAGATTGAAACTGCCGCCGAGCGTATGGCAAAGCTTGTGGTGCAGCGCCATGCCGACTGAGCCGAGGCAGATGCCGCAAAGCCAGGCGCCGTAAAGCGCCTCGGAGCGCGCATCGCGGTCATGCGGGTTCCCGGCAATGGCCGGCAAGGCACTCACCAACGCGCCGATGGCCTCGGCCGCCATCAGGTTGATCACCGGGTTGCTTTCCCTGGCATAGAGCGCCTCGACGGCATGAGCGATGGCGTTCATGCCGCTTGTTCCCGACAGGGAAGCGGGAAGCGTCATCGTCAGGTCGACGTCGTAGATCACCACTTCCGGCAGCACCCTCGGGCTCGATTGGGTGACCTTCACGCCATCCTTGGTCTCGCCGAGGATCGGCGTCATTTCCGAGCCGGCATAGGTCGTCGGCATCACTATCTGCGGCAAGTCGGTGCGCAAGGCGATCGCCTTGGCGAGCCCCGTCGTGGAGCCGCCGCCGACGGCGACCAGCCCGTCGGCCCGGAGTTCCGCCGCGACCCGCAGCGCGTCCTCGGTGACGGACACCGGCGTATGCATCGTCGCTTTGGCATAGACGCCGGCTGCCCTGTCGCCGAGGAACTCGGCATGGCGCCGGGCATCGGCCTCCCGCGGCGGCGTGGCCAGGACCAGCACGCGTTTCAGCCCCAGCCGGTCGATCTCCTCCGGGAGCCTAGCGATCGTGCCGGATCCGAAGACGACGCGTGCCGGCTGGGCGTTATAGACGAAGCCTTTCATGTGAGCCTCTCCCGTCAGCCGCGACTGTAGGCCGTGCATGAAAGTTAGCGACGAAGAGGCGCGCGTGTAAGTGCGCTAGCTGTCAAATCTGGCGGCCAGGGATCTATTCGCCGTCGGAAGCTGGCATCAGCCTATTTGCGCCGCGCCATCGGCGCGGTCGAGGATCGCGGTGGGTCAGGCGATCCTCTGCTCGAACTGCATCACGCTCGCGCTCTTGCGCAGTCCCGTCGCGACGACCGACACACGGAACTTTCCGGCAAGGGACTGGTCGAAGATGGCGCCGACGATGATGTCTGCATCGGCGTCGACCTCCTCGCGTATCCTCGTCGCGGCCTCATCGACCTCGAACAGCGTCATGTCCATGCCGCCGCTGATCGACACAAGCAACCCCCTGGCGCCCGTCATCGAGGCTTCGTCGAGGAGTGGGTTGGCGATCGCCGCCTCGGCCGCCGTCCTTGCGCGTCCCTCTCCGGAGGCCTCGCCGGTTCCCATCATCGCCGGGCCCATGTCCCGCATCACCGACTTCACGTCGGCGAAATCGAGATTGATCAGGCCTTCCTTGACGATGAGATCGGTGATGCAGCCGACACCGGCGTAGAGAACACGGTCCGCCATGGCAAAGGCGTCGGCGAAGGTGGTCCTGGCGTCGGCGACCCGAAACAGGTTCTGGTTCGGGATGACGATCACGGTGTCGGCGCTTTCGCGCAGGCGTTCTATGCCTTCCTCGGCCGCCTGGGTCCGGCGCTTGCCTTCGAACGTGAAAGGCTTGGTGACGACGGCCACCGTCAAAATGCCGGCATCGCGCGCGGCGCGCGCAATCACGGGCGCGGCACCTGTCCCCGTGCCGCCACCCATGCCGGCGGTGATGAAGCACATATGCGTTCCCGCCAGATGGTCCATGATCTCGTCGATGGATTCCTCCGCGGCGGCACTACCGACCTGGGGCAGGGATCCCGCGCCCAGGCCCTCGGTCACATGCGCGCCCAATTGGATCAGCCGCGACGACTTCGACATGGTGAGCGCCTGCGCGTCGGTGTTGGCGACGACGAACTCGACGCCCTGCAGACCTTCGGCGATCATGTTGTTGACGGCGTTTCCGCCGGCGCCGCCGACCCCGACGACGGTGATCTTGGGTCTCATCTCCAGGATTTCCGGCTTGGCGGTCATTTTTTCATCTTTCTACCGAAAGCACCCGCTGCTCCACCGCACGGCGATGCGGAACCGGAGCAACGAGCACACGAATCAGGTGATCCCCACCAAGCGCAGGGAATCAGAGCGGGCGCCTCCCTGCAAGGTCCGCCGAGCATATGCAAGCGCGATGCCCACCGCTCGAAGGTAAAAAGCTTTGAGCGTTGGCTGTCCGAGACGACGTCGTTGTAAACCGCGTTACTGCGTCACCGAGGTCGAGGTGCCCCAGGTGTCCGACAGCACATAGCCTTGCGGATAGGGATCTGTCGGATCGAGATAGTAGTTGTGCTCGCCGGTAATCCAGGCACGGCCGGTGATCTCGGGAACGATCGCCTTGCGTCCGGCAATTTCGGTCAAGCCGACAATCCTGCCGGTGAAGCGCGAGCCGATGATCGATTCATGGATCAACACCTCCTCTTCCTTCATCTGGCCACGCGCCTGCAGCACGGCCATGCGGGCCGAGGTGCCGGTTCCGGTGGGGCTGCGGTCGGAGCGGCCGGGCGAGACGATGCAGGTGTTGCGCGTGACCTTGCCCGGCCCTTGGAACGGCATGGCGAACTGCACGATCGAGACACCGCGCACATTGTCGAATTCAGGATGGACGACATCGAGCTGTTCGCGCGCGGCGCGGCGGACCTTCTCGCCGGCCACGGCAATCTCCCGGGCCTCGTCGGGCGTGACCGAGAAGCCGAGCGCGGCCGCGTCGACAATTGCGTAGAACATCCCTCCATACGCGATATCGACCTTCAGAGTCCCCAGCCCTTCGACCTCGATATTCGCGTCGAGGCGTTCGGCGAAGGCGGGGGCGTTGCGGAAGGTGATCGACAGGCACTTGCCGTCGCGGCATTCGGCGCGCACCTCGATGACGCCCCCCGGCATATCTAGCCTGAAGCGGGTTTCCGGCTCCTGCATCGGCACCATGCCGGTCTCGAGCAGCACGGTGGCAACGCAGATCGTGTTGGAGCCGGACATCGGTGGGTACTCCGTCGGCTCCATGATGATGGCTCCCGCGGCGCAATCCTCGCGCGTCGAGGGCACCAAGAGATTGACATGCCTGGCGACGCTGCCGCGCGGTTCGCAGATCAGCATGCGCCTTACGTGATCGTGGTCGCGCTCCATCGTGATCATCTTTTCCATCATCGTGCGGCCTGCCGGCGGCAGCACGCCGCCGACGATGACGTCGCCGATCTCACCCTCGGCATGGCAGCCGACGACGCGAATGCTGGACTTGGTACGCATGGTTGCTCCCTGTGGTCCGGACTATCCGCTTGGCAAGCGGTTCTTTGCGCGACAAACTGGCCAATCTGCGTGCCAGCCTCAAGGAGAATTCTAGATGACCGCCAACGTTTTTTCCGGCTGCATGCCGGCGCTGATGACGCCCTGCACCGATGACCGACTTCCCGACTTCGACGCCCTGGTGCGCAAGGGACGCGAATTGATCGCCGCCGGCATGTCTGCGGTCGTCTATTGCGGCTCGATGGGCGACTGGCCGCTCCTGAGCGACGAGCAGCGCATGCAAGGCGTCGAGCGCCTGGTGAAGGCCGGCGTGCCGGTAATCGTCGGTACCGGCGCCGTCAACACGGCCAGCGCCGTGGCCCATGCGGCGCACGCCCAGAAGGTCGGCGCGCGCGGCCTGATGGTGATTCCGCGCGTTCTGTCGCGCGGTCCATCGGTCACCGCGCAGCGCCATCATTTCAAGGCGATCCTCTCAGCCGCCCCCGACCTGCCGGCGGTCATCTACAACAGCCCTTATTATGGTTTTGCCACGCGCGCCGATCTGTTCTTCGCGCTGCGGGCCGAGCATCCGAACCTTGTCGGCTTCAAGGAGTTCGGCGGCCCGTCGGATCTGCGCTATGCGGCGGAAAACATCAGCAGCCGCGACGATGAGGTCGCGCTCATGATCGGCGTCGACACCGCCGTCTTCCACGGTTTCGTCAATTGCGGAGCCTCCGGCGCGATCACCGGCATCGGCAACGTGCTGCCCAAGGAAGTGCTGCATCTGGCGGGCCTCAGCCAGGCCGCGGCGAAGGGCGACGCCGAAGCGCGCCGGCTTGCGCAGGAGCTCGATGCCGCGCTCGCCGTGCTGTCCTCTTTCGACGAGGGCCCGGACCTGGTGCTGTATTTCAAGCACATGATGGTGCTGAAGGGTCATCCTGAATACAGGTTGCACTTCAACGAGACCGATGCGCTGAGCGACAGCCAGCGCGGCTTTGCCGAAGCACAACTCAAGCTCTTCGACACTTGGTACGCCCAGTGGTCGAGGCAGCCCGCAATGGCACGTTACGCGGCCTGAGCGGAGCTGAGGCCGCGCGACCTCGCCTTCACCAGACGAAAGGCCGCGTCGGCGGGTCCACCACGCGGTTGCGAAAGCTATGTTTTTGTTCGATCGGCCGGCAGGAGCTCCTCTCCTGCGTGCCGAAGGTATTGTATTTCTGTGCTTTACGGCGTTGAAAATGGCGCAGCTGGCTTGGAACGTTTCAAACGCCACACCAGCTTTCGAAAGTTTATCTTTCCTTTTTGCTGGTTTTCTTGGTTTCGCGGCGCCGGCCCCCGCCGCAGACTGAAATCCAGGCAGATGGGATGCCGCAAATGGGGAAGCCCAAGTGACGACAGCCTTCATCACCGGGGCGACGAGCGGCATAGGACGGGCGATGGCGATCGCGCTCAGCGACGCCGGCTATGATGTCTATGCCGTTGGCCGCAGCCAGGCAGCGCTCAGGGAGTTGCAGGCCGAGCGTCCGGGCATCGTGCCGATTGCCGTCGACGTCACCGACCGCGAGGCGCTGGGATCGGTGCTGGCGGATCTCACCATCGATGTGCTGATCAACAATGCCGGCATCATGCCGCCGCTCGGCAATTTCGCCGACATGAAGATCGCCGACATCGATGCAACGCTGGAGGTGAACCTCAGCGCCGCGATCCTGCTCACCCGCCTCGTCGTGCCGCAGATGCGCGAGCGGCAGTCGGGCCATATCCTGTTCACCGGCTCCGTCGCCGGCCACGCGGCATTCTCCAACATTGCCGTCTACGCAGCCACCAAGGCCGCGATCTCCGGCTTTGTCGGCGCGCTGCGCGCCGACCTCTCCCCCTCCGGCATACGCGTCACCGAGATCGTCGCCGGCCGCGTCGAGACGCAGCTCTACCAGGACATCCTCGACGCCAAGGCGCGCGCCGCCATGTACGCCAGCAAGGTGGTGCAGCCCGAAGACGTGGCCAGAATGGTCGTCGCCGTGCTCGCGTTGCCGGCGTGGGCTGACGTCACCCGTTTCGACATCATGCCGACATGGCCGACTTCGCCGAGCGGCACCAAGTAAGGGATAGTGGAATGAAGGATCTTTCCGTTCTGATCGTTGGCGGCGGCGCCGGCCTCGGTGCCCTCCTGGCCAAGATGGCTGTCGAGGCCGGGGCGGCAAAGATCGGCATCATCGACATCAACCAGGAAGCGGCGGAGAGCGCGCTCGATCCGGCAAGGGCCAAGGGCCTGCCTGTCGCCACCGCGACGTGCGACATCCAGGTCGGGCCGCAGTGCCACGCTGCCTTCGATGCCATCGTGGCCAAGCTCGGGCGCGTCGACACGCTGATCAACTGCGCCGCGATTTATCCGCGCCGCCCGCTGCTCGAGATCACCGACGCCGATTGGGACGCTTCCAACGGCATCAACATCAAGGGCACCTACCACATGATGGTGGCCGCGGTTCGCCACATGCAGACGCAAGAGCCGAAAGCCCAGGTGCGCGGCCGCATCGTCAATCTGACCTCGGTCGACGCCTTCAAGGCGCATCCTCAGAACGCCCATTATGCGGCGACCAAGGCAGCCGTCGTCAGCCTGACGCGCTCCTTTGCCCATCACGTCGCCAAGGACGGCATTCTGGTGAACTCCGTCGCGCCCGCCGGCATGGCCACCGAGAAGGCCAAAGCACTCGGCTTCCTCGAGGAACTGGCCAAGGCAAGCCCGCTCGGGCGCGGCGCCGAGCCGACGGAAATCGCCGAATGGGTGCTGATGACCGGAGGTCCGAAGAACACCTATATGACCGGCGAAAACGTCATTGTTTCAGGCGGTTACATTTATGCCTAGAATCATTTCGATAGCCAGCGGCTGTTGAGGTTTGGCAGTGCATGATCAACGGGTCTCGAACGGAAGGAGGCGGACTTACGATGAGCGGCAAGCTTCGCCTTCCTTCGCTCAATGCGCTTCGCGTCTTCCACGCCGTCGCGCGGCACAAGAGCTTTAGGCAGGCGGCCGACGAGCTTCTGGTCACGCCGCAGGCCGTCGGCCAGCAGATCAAGCTGTTGGAAGACACGCTGCAGGTGACGCTGTTCGAGCGTAAGGGCCGCTCGATCGACCTGACCGAGTCGGCGATCCTTCTTTCGCATTACGTGGAGGCCGGCTTCGACGAATTTTCCGAAGGCGTTCGTCGCGTCACCAAGTCGAACCACCGGGACCGCATCAACCTCAACGCCAGTCCATACTTCGCCACGCACTACCTGCTGCCGAGGCTGTCGCTGTTCCGCGAGATACTGCCTGGCGCCGACCTGCGCCTGACGACGATGGTCGACCTGCCCGACTTCGGTCGCGACGACATCGACATGACGGTGCAGTGGGGCTACGGCAACTGGCCGGACTATGAGGTGACACTCCTGGTGCCGGACCCGAAGATCATCTGCTGCACGCCGGCGATCGGCGAGAAGATCAAGTCGCCGCAGGACCTGACGAAGTTCACGTTGCTCGACACGGTCAAGTCGAAGCGACTGTGGCCGGACATATTGCGGCACCTCGGCGTGGCGCTGACCGACGGCGACCGCAGCGTCAGCTTCGACGACGCTGCGACGATGCGCCGGGCGACCCTGCAAGGCATCGGTGTGGGCCTGGTCTCCGTGATCGACGCCGAGGAGGACTTCCGCTCATGCGCTTTGGTCGCGCCGATCGGCCGCGACGCCATTGTCGATATGCGGCCGGAGGAAGTCCCCGGCTTCTACCTTGTGGTCCCGCGCGGGCATCTGCGCGTCAAGCCCGTGGCCGCGCTTCATCGATGGCTGGCCCAGCAAGACTGGCGCAGCGACCTCAAGGTTTCCTTGCCGAAACCGACTCCGCTTTCGGACTGACAAGTGCGGCGAGACAAGCGTTCCGGCCTGGGAGACAGTAAAGAAGAACTTTCGAATGAGCCGCATTTCTTGATTTCGCACTTGCCCGCTGGAGTGCAGGTATAAGCCGAAAGGCAAGGCCGGTTCGCTTGCCGCCGAAATGCGCGACGCAGCGCTCGCTTCGCAGAAGGCCAAAGCATGACCTCCCGAGCAGATGACATCCGCCTTGGCGCGGACATTGGCGGCACCTTCACCGACATCGCGCTCGATGTCAGGGGAGAGATGTTTTCAACCAAGGTGCTGACCAATTATGCGGCGCCCGAGCAGGCGATCCTTGACGGCATCGACGCGGTCATCCGCGATGCCGGCATTTCGGCGTCCGAGATCGGCATCATCATTCACGGCACGACGCTCGCCACTAACGCGCTGATCGAGCGGCGCGGGGCGAAAACCGCTCTGGTCACGACCGAAGGTTTTCGCGATGTCATCGAGATGCGGACGGAAAACCGCTTCGAGCAATATGATCTCAACCTGCAACTGCCGCCGCCACTGATCTCGCGCGAGCACCGTTTTACCGTCAAGGGCCGCGTCGGCGCCGAGGGCCAGGAGCTGCAGCCGCTTGATGAAGCCGCCCTCGGAGTGATCGCCGACCGGATCGCGGCCGGCAATTTCGGCTCGGTCGCGATCGGCTTCATCCATGCCTACGCCAATCCGGATCACGAGCGCCGGGCGCGCGAGATCCTCTCCAGGAAATTGGCTATCCCGATTTCGATCAGCGCCGAGGTCTCGCCGCAGATGCGCGAGTTCGAGCGTTTCAACACGGTCTCAGCCAACGCCTATGTGCGGCCGCTGATGGCCGACTATCTTGCGCGCCTGCAGACACGGCTGAAGGACATGGGCGCCGGGTGCCCCGTCTTCATGATCCATTCGGGCGGCGGCCTGATCTCGGTGGAGACCGCTTCGGAATTCCCGGTCCGGCTGGTCGAATCCGGCCCGGCGGGAGGTGCCATCTTCGCCGCCGACATCGCCCGGCGCTTCGGCCTGGAAAAGGTCGTCTCCTACGACATGGGCGGCACCACCGCCAAAATCTGCCTGATCGAGGATTTTGCGCCGCGCACAGCGCGGACCTTCGAGGTGGCGCGCACCTATCGCTTCTCGAAAGGCTCGGGCATGCCGATCTCCATACCGGTGATCGAAATGATCGAGATCGGCGCCGGCGGCGGCTCGATCGCCTGGGTCGACGCCATGGGCCGCATCCAGACCGGGCCGGAAAGCACCGGTTCGGAACCCGGCCCTGCCTGCTATGGCCGCGGCGGCAAACGCCCCGCGATCACCGACGCCGACCTGGTGCTCGGCAAGCTCGACCCCGACAATTTCGCCGGCGGCGCGATCAAGCTCGATACGGTAGCGTCCGAGCAGGCCATCCTGCGCGAGGTCGGCGAGCGACTGTCGCTGAATGCCTTGGCGACCGCCTTCGGCATCTGCGAGGTCGTGGACGAGAACATGGCCAACGCCGCCCGCGTCCATGCCGTCGAGAACGGCAAGAACATTTCCGACAATCTGATGATCGCCTTTGGCGGCGCGGCCCCGCTTCACGCAGCGAGGCTCTGCGAAAAACTCGGCATAGACCAGTGCATCGTGCCGCGCGGCGCCGGCGTAGGGTCCGCGATCGGTTTCCTGAAAGCGCCGTTCGGCTATGAGGCGCTGGCGTCCAAGCTGACGCGCCTGTCGCGCTTCAAGCCGGCCGAGGTCAACGCCCTGCTCGCCGACCTCAAGGCCTCCGCAGAGGGGTTTGTGCGCAGCGGCGCCAGCGGCAGGATCGTCTGCGAGATCACCGCTTTCATGCGCTATGCCGGCCAGGGTTGGGAAATCCCGGTGCGGCTGGCGGACGCGCCGTTTGGCGACGATGCGGTGGCAAAACTCAAGGCGCTGTTCGAAGAGAACTACCAGCGCTTCTTCGGCCGCGCCATCGAGGGGCTGGACGGGCTGGAGATCGAGATCGTCACCTGGTCGGTCAAGGCGACGGACGTTCGTCCGGCCGTGACGCGGCATGAACTCACCACCGGCAGGAAGAAGAGCGAACCGACAACGACCCGGGCCGTGTTCGATCCGGCGACCGGCGCGCCACGGACCTATGGCATCGTCGAGCGCGACACGCTTTGCGCCGGCGACAGGGTGGCCGGTCCTGTGGTCATCGTCGAGCGCGAGACGTCGACCGTCGTCACCACCAGCTTCGACGCCGTCATCCAGAGCGACGGCGCCATCCTTCTGATCCGCAAAGGCAGCAAGGCATGAGCGATATTGGCGCAATCCGCATGCAGGTCATGTGGAACCGGTTGATCTCGGTGGTCGAGGAGCAGGCGCTGACCTTGCTGCGCACCGCCTTCTCCACCTCTGTGCGCGAAGCCGGCGACCTGTCAGCGGGCGTGTTCGACCCGCGCGGTCAGATGCTGGCGCAGGCGGTCACCGGCACGCCCGGCCACGTCAACACCATGGCCGAGGCCGTGCTGCATTTCATGCACGCGATCCCGCGCGATCAGATGTTCGAGGGTGACACCTATGTCACCAACGACCCATGGCTCGGCACCGGCCACCTGCATGACATCACCATGGTGTCGCCGTCCTTCCTGAACGGCGAGCTCGTCGCCTTCTTCGCCTGCACGGCGCATGTCGTCGACGTCGGCGGCCGCGGCTTCGGCGCCGACGGCAAGTCGGTCTATGAGGAAGGCATCCAGATCCCGATCATGAAGTTCGCGGAAAAGGGCAAGGTCAACCTCGACCTCGTCCACATCCTGCGCGCCAATGTCCGCGAGCCGAACCAGGTCGTGGGCGATTTCTACTCGCTCGCGGCCTGCAACGAGGTTGGACACCGCCGCCTCGTCGACATGATGAAGGAGACCGGCCTTGCCTCGCTCGACGGTCTCGGCGACTTCATCTTCTCGCGCACCCGCGACGCCATGCTCGAACGCATCGAGGCGCTGCCCAAGGGAAGCTGGTCGAACGAGCTGGTGACCGACGGCTATGACGCGCCGGTGAAGCTCGCTGCCACGGTTTCGGTCCGCGACGATCATGTCGAGGTCAATTTCAGCGGCAGCGATCCGATGAGCCGCTGGGGCATCAACTGCCCGATCATCTACAGCAAGGCCTACGCCTGCTACGCACTGAAATGCGTGGTCGCTCCGGATATTCCGAACAATGCCGCCTCGCTCGCCTTCTTCACCGTGTCGTCGCCCATTAACATCCTGAACGCGGTGCGGCCCGCGCCGGTGGCGCTCAGGCACATTTTCGGCCACATGGTTCCCGATCTCGTGCTGGGCGCGTTCTCCAAGGCGTTGCCCGGGAAAATCCTCGCCGAAGGCGCCGGGGCCCTCTGGAACATCCACATTTCCGTGCGACCCGTCGCCGGCGGTTCCGGCCGCCGCGCCGAAGTGCTGATGTTCAACTCCGGCGGCATGGGCGCCCGCCCCGAACTCGACGGCCTGTCGGCGACAGCCTTCCCGTCCGGCGTGCACACAATGCCGATCGAGGCGACCGAGCATACCGGTCCGATCGTCATCTGGCGCAAGGAGTTGCGCCCCGACTCCGGCGGCGACGGCGAATTCCGCGGCGGCCTGGGACAGGTCATCGAGATCGCCGCCACCGGCGGCCACGAATTCGACTTCTCGGCCATGTTCGACCGCGTCAATCATCCCGCCCACGGTCGCGAGGGCGGCAAGCCGGGCCTCGCCGGCGTGGTCAAGCTCGATGACGGCACCAAGATGCGCCCCAAGGGCTGGCAGCATGTGCCGGCCGGGCGCAGGCTGATCCTGGAACTGCCTGGCGGCGGCGGCTATGGCGATCCGGCCAGGCGCAGCGTGGCCGCGCGAGCCAATGACCGGTCAAAGGGTTACATCACGGAGAGCGACCGATGAGCTATGTTGCCTCGCGCCTATCGGTGCTGAAGCCCTCGGCCTCGATGGCGGGTGGCGTCGGCGCCACGCGTCGCCTATGGACTGTCACCTATTTCCGCATCTCGACCGCGACCGACGAAGAGCTGACCGAGGCGATCGCGCGCATCAAAGCCGCCGTCGCGCAAGTGGAGTAAACGATGCCGCATTATGAACGTATCCTGATCACGGGCGCCGCCGGCCGGCTCGGCTCGGTGCTGCGCAAGGGGCTGGTGCCGCTCGCCAAGACGATCCGCCTGGCGGGCCGCGAGCCCTTCGGCGATCTTGCGCCTCACGAAGAGGAAGCGGTCTTCGATCTCGTCGACATGGAAGCGACGATCGCGGCGACCAAGGATTGCGACGCGATCGTGCATTTCGGCGGCGCGCCGCTCGAATGCGAATGGCAGACCATCTTGGATTCCAGCATCCGCGGCTCCTACCACATCTATGAAGGCGCCCGGAAACACGGCGTGAAGCGCGTCATCTACGCCTCGTCCGTGCATGCCATCGGCTATCACCAGATCGAGGCGCATATCGGCGTCGATGCGCCGGTGCGCCCCGACAGCCTCTATGGCGTTTCGAAGAATTTCGTCGAGAGCCTGAGCAGGCTCTATTGGGACAAGTTCGGTATCGAGACGGTGTGCCTGCGCATCTTCTCGTCCTTTCCCGAGCCGGCCGATCGCCGCATGTTGTGGTCGTATCTCTCCTTCGCTGACTGCGTGCGCCTGGTCGAGGCCTCGCTGACGGCGCCGCGGGTCGGCCACACCATCTCCTTCGGCATTTCCGACAACAAGCTGAAGATGGTCGACAACAGCGGCGCCGATCATCTCGGCTTCATCCCGCAGGACAGCGCCGAACCTTTCCGCGCCGCCGTCGAGGCGAAGACCCCTGTTCCCGATCCGAAGAGGCCCTCGGTGAAATATCTCGGTGGCTGGTTCTGCGAGCTTGGCCACCCGGACGACAAGCCGGCAGAATAGTGCGGCATTCAGCCAGCGGGAGGCAGGCTGTCCCGGATGAAGCGATGCCAGGCGCCGCCGAGCACAAGACGGGTTTCGGCTTTGTCGAAGCCCGTCGCGAGTAGGCCCTGCGAAAGCCCGGGAAAATCGCGGTTCGATCCGAACCAGGACGGCTGAGTCGGGAAGCTTGCAGTGGCCTGGACCTCGCGGCTCCAGCGGCCCTCGCGCATCCAGCGCAGGACGCTGTCGGGCTGGTCCTGGCAGAGATCCGAGCCGATGCCGAGATGCTCCACCCCCACGATTTCAGCCGCTTCCCTGGCCATCTTGCCAAATTGATCGAGTGTCGTGTCAGAGCCGTTTGGAAGATGCAGCGGATAAAGCGAGAGGCCGAGCAGCCCTTCCCTTTCGCGCAATGCCTGCAAAACGTGCTTGGACACATTGCGATTGCTGTCACGCAGCCAGCGCGGGTTGGCGTGGCTGATGACCACCGGGCGCTCTGAGAGCGCGATCGCCTCCAGCGCCGTCCGCTCGCCGGCATGCGACAAGTCGATGATCATGCCGAGCCGGTTCATCTCGGCGATCGCCTCGCGCCCCATCCGCGTCACGCCGCTGTCTTCCTTTTCCATCCAGCCGCAGCCGAGCAGGGACTGGTTGTTGTAGGTGAGCTGCATGAAACGGATGCCGAGATCGAAGAGAATTTCGATCAGTCCGATGTCGTCTTCCATCGGCATCGGGTTTTGCAGCCCGAGGAAAATAGCCGTCCGGTTCGTAGCGCGGGCACGCTCGATGTCACCGCCGTCGCGCGCCAGAAGGATGAAATCCTCATTGTCGCGGAAGCGTGTGCGCCAATCGACCAGGTGGCGCGCCGTCTCGCGAAAACCTTCATGGTAGCCGACCGTGGCATGGACCGCGGTCAGCCCGCCCTGGCGCATCTCCTCGAAAATTTCGCGCGACCAGTTGCAGTATTGCAGCCCGTCGATCAACACTTGCGGCGCGTCACTGGTCATTCGGCCGCGCCAGCGTGGATGTAGGACGTCTTGAGCTGCGTATAAAACTCGACCGCCGAACGTCCCTGCTCGCGCGGGCCGTAGCTCGAGGCGCGAACGCCGCCGAACGGCACGTGATAATCGGTGCCGGCGGTCGCCAGGTTGACCATGACGCAGCCCGAGCGGGACGCGTGCCGGAATTTCGTCGCGCGCGCCAGCGAGCGCGTGGCGATGCCGGCCGTCAGCCCATAGGGCGTGTCGTTGGCAAGGAAGATCGCGTCGTCGAGATCGTCGGCCGGAATGACGCAGGTGATCGGCGCGAACATCTCCTCCTGGTTGATGCGCATGCGCGAGCGCCCGTTGAGGAAGACGGCCGCCGCCATGTAGTGGCCGCGATGCGCGAGATCGAGCGCCTCGCCGCCGGTCGCAAGCTCGGCGCCTTCGCTGATGCCCAGCGTCACATAATCGAGATTGGCCGAGAGCTGCTCTGCGCTGACGACCGGTCCCATCTGGACGCCGGCCTCCAGCGCGTGGCCGACCTTCAGCGCCTTGGTTTTCGCCAGCAGCTTCTCGACGAACGCGTCATGGATCGGCCGGTGCACGATCAGGCGCGACGAGGCCGTGCACTTCTGCCCTGTGCCGCCGAAGGCGCCGTTCACGGCCAGGTCGACGGCGCGATCGAGGTCGGCATCGTCCAGGACGACGAACGGATTCTTCGACCCCATTTCGAGCTGCAGCTTCACGAAACGGGCGGCGGCGAGCGCGGCTATGCCGGACCCCACGGCGCCGGAGCCGGTGAAGCTCAGCCCTTGTATGTCGGCATTGGCGGCAAGCTCGCGGCCAATCGTCGATCCTGACCCCATCGTCAGGTTGAACAGGCCTTTCGGGATTGCCTGCCTACTGATGATCTCGGTGAGCGCCCAGGCGCTCGCCGGCGTGATGCTGGCCGGTTTCCAGACCACCGCATTGCCGAAGGCCAGCGCCGGCGCGATCTTCCAGGACGCCGTAGCGACGGGGAAATTCCAGGGCGAAATGATCGCGACGACGCCGAGCGGCTCGCGCTCGATCAGGACATCCACGCCGGCCCGGACCGAGTCGGCGGAGGCGCCGAGATTACGCAGCGCCTCGGCTGCGAAATAGGTGAAGAACTGCCCGGCGCGATAGACCTCGCCGACACCCTCGGGAAGGGTCTTGCCCTCCTCGCGCGAAAGCAGTTCGCCAAGCTCCTTCGAGCGCGCCATCAACTCGCGCCCGATTGCGTCCAGAACGGCGGCCCGCGTCTCCAGCCCCGCCGCTGCCCACTCCCGTTGCGCGCTTTGCGCCGCCGCCACGGCGTCATGGATGTCGGAAGGCCGCGCCTGGGCAAAGCGCCCGACGACGTCGGTCACATCCGATGGATTGACGTCCTCGACCCAGTCGGCGCCGTCACGCCATTCGCCTGCAACAAAGTTCCGACCGTTCAGCATCGCGTTCGACCTGCATCAATTCGGTTGACAACGACCTAACCAATGCTGTGAACTTCAATCAAGCTCAATTTTTGGCACAAACGTTCAGGCAAGCTTAACAGTGATCAAAACCATCAGCCTGACCGGCATGCGCAGCTTCGTCGCGGTCTGCGAGACCGGCGGCGTGCGCGCCGCCGCCGATCAGATCGGCCGCACGCCGTCGGCCGTATCGATGACCCTGAAGCAATTGGAAGACGACATCGGCGCGCCGCTGTTCGAGAGCGAGCGCAGGGGCGCGCTCTCGCCGGTCGGCCGCATCGTGCTCGACGAGGCGCGTGCCATGATCGCCCATTACGATCGCGCCTGTCTGACGATGACCAGCTATGCCGCGGACCTGCAGGGACGCTGCGACGTGGCAAGCGTGCCTTCGGTTGCGGTCACCTTGCTGCCGCGCGCTATCGCCCAGCTTCGCGCCGAGGGCAGCAGTTTCGACATCCATGTCCGCGACAGCGATTCCAGTGCCATCGTCGAGGCGGTGGAAAACGGCATGGTCGAGGTTGGCCTTTGCGTGCTTGCCAGCAAGCGGCCGCAGCTCAGTTTCGAGCCTCTGTTCCAAGAGCCGCTCGATTTCGTCTGTCCGGTCGATCATCCTTTGGCGAAATCGAAGCGCCCGTTGAAATGGGCGCAAATGGAAGACGAGAGCTTCATCCGCAATGGCGCGGCCGCGGCACTCGGGCTCGCCGAGACCGAGGCGCTTGCCGCCGGCTCGAAACTCACCGCGACCAATGTGAGCTCCAACCTGGCGATGGTGGAGGCCGGGCTCGGCGTCACCATCCTGCCCCGGCTCTGCCGCTGGAAGTGCAGCCATGCCGTGCGCTTCGTTCCGCTTGCCGATCCGCGCTCGAGCCGGACTGTCGGCTGGATCGCCAAGGAAGGCCGGAACCTACAGCCCGCGTCGCTGCGCATCATCGAATGCATTCGCCAGCAGACCCAGGCGAGCGAGGGAGAGTTCGGCTATGCCGCGGCGTGATTGGTGGGTGACCGGATGAGACGCCTGACAGAAGTCCGCATCGAAACGCTCGCCCGAGAAGCGCTGACCCGACACGGCGCGAGCGAGTGGCAGGCGGAGGCGCTGGCCGCCGGCATCGCGGCGGCGGAACGCGACGGCTTGAAGTCGCATGGGCTGATGTATCTGCCGACCTACTGCGAGCATTTGACCTGCGGCAAGGTGCTGGGATTGGCCGAGCCGCGACTGACCCGGCCGGCGCCGGCCGTCGTCGCCGTCGATGCCGGGAACGGCTTTGCCCATGCGGCAATTGCCCTCGGCCTGCCGCCGCTGATCGAAGCGGCGCGTTCCCAAGGTGTCGCAGCGCTCGCCATCCGCAATTCCTACAATTGCGGCGCGTTAGGCTATCATACCGAGCGCATCGCGCAGGCCGGCCTGGTCGGACTGGGTTTCACCAACGCGCCGGCCTCGATCGCGCCCTGGGGCGGCCGCAAGGCGGCAGTGGGGACCAATCCCTGGTCGCTCGCGGTCCCGGACGGACAGGGCGGCGCGCGCTTCGTCATCGACCAGAGCGCCAGTGTCGTCGCCAAGAGCGAGGTCATCAAGCGAGCCCGCGCCGGCGAGCCTATCCCTGCCAGCTGGGCCTTCGACGCGAGCGGCGAGACGACCACCGATGCCCGCGAAGCGTTGAAGGGCACCATGGCGCCAGCGGGTGGCTACAAGGGCGTCGGCTCCGCATTGCTGGTGGAGATCTTTGCCGCATGCCTGACCGGGGCAAATCCAGGGCTTGTCGCCAGCCCCTTCTCCGGCACGGCCGGAGGGCCACCCGGAACCGGCCAGTTCTTCCTGGCGGTCTCGCCCGAGGCCACGTCGGGCGGTGCGTTCGCCGGCAATCTGGAAACCGTCGCCGGCGCCTTCATCGGCGAAGCGCGGCTTCCCGGCACGAGGCGCTTCGGCGCGCGCGAGAGCAATGCCCAAGGCATCGAGGTGGCGGCTGAAACGCTCGCTACGCTGGAAAAACTCGCCGGGATCGCCGCATGACGGCAATCGCGCTGCGCCCGCCGGGGGTCGTTATGCGGCTGCAGCGGCTTGGCGCGGCGCATCCGACGCGACTCAGCTTTCTGCGGCAGTTGATCCGCCGCGCCGCCAGGGAGAAATGGCGTGTCCGCAAGCACCTGTTCGACCTCAACGACAATGGGTTCGGGCGCGCGGTCTATGCGGTCGAGACGCCGGCAAAGACCTACAGCCTGGTCGCCTTCTCGACGCCGCTCGACGACGAGAAGCGCTCGGACCGCGTGATCGCGCAGGCCTGGGACACGAGCTACGTGCTCTATGACGGATTGCCGGACGTCGCCGACATCGACCGTCTGGAGGCAAATGCGCCGCTGCAGGAGGCGGGCCGCTACACCAGAAGCGAACTGGTGCTGGCGCGCGCCAACAAGAGTGTCAGGCTCTTCGAGGACGTCGCCACGGCGCTGGCGCAGGGACAACAGCCGGATGAGGAGCAGTTGCTCGGTGTTGGCTATCTGCTGCGCACCACGGCGGTCTACGGCAACGGCAAGTTCGGCATCGCGGATCGCGACGAAATCGCCGCGCGTCCGGAGCTTGCCGGGTCCTTTCAGGCTGAAATGCTCACCGTCTGGCTGATCCGGTCCTTCACGCTGGACCTCGTCGATCACATCGCCCGTCGCCGCAATCCGGCCGGCGCGGCAAGGCTGGCGCCGGATTTGCGCCGGGCACTTGGTGTGGGCAACGCGACCGGACTCGGCATGGCGCCCTTCCTCGTGCGCCATCCGCTGTTGACGCATAGCTGGTTTCTCGCCCGCGAAACCGCGCTGGCGCGGGTGCGCGCCGAACCACATGCCGGCGCGGCGGAACGAGACGCCTTCTCGAACGCGCTCGCCGATCTGCGCCGGCGCATTGCCCGCTGGCACAGCGACGACAGCCGCCAGGCCGCGGCAACCCGAATATTGGCCGCCGACCTGGGCGCGCTGGCGGAAAACCTCGATCAGCTTCTGGCGAAGCCGCGGCCTTGGGATGCACTCTATCGCTTCGCCGAAGATCTCTTCTCGCTGGAGGGGCAGGAAGCCTGCGTCTCCCTTATCCTCGAACCGCACGGCGCCTTGATCGACGACCTCGGCGACACGATGAAGGCCGACGAGACGCCAGGCCATACCATCGAAGGGGGCATGGGTTGCGCTTTACTTCGCCGGGCACTTCTCGAATCCTATTCCTGGGCGAGGGCAATCGACTTCGCTGAGCCGGCCGCCAACGCGCGCTTCTGGTATGTGTCGGCGGAAAAGCTCGAGCCCCGGCTCGGCGAGCGCTTCGAAGAGGATGGCGCCGAGCTCGAACAGCCTCTGGCCACCGCGCGCGACGCGCTCGGCCTGGCGGCCGCGCTGGCGCAGGAGCCATCCTCGGCCACTGTCGCCGATTTCCTGCTGCGCCGGCCCGAATGGCGCCATGCGGTGCGACGCGCCCAGATCGTCGCGAAATTTCCCTATGCCGAGATCCACGACAACCTGATCGGCGCTGAATTGCGGCCCGTCGACATATTGCGCGCCAAGCTCGCCTTCTTTGGCGCGCGCAGTTTCGATCCCCGCTCCGACCGCTGGCTGCGCATCGCGCTGTTCAGCGGCGAGCCGCTGATCGAGGATGTCGCCACGGCGCCATCGGGAGAAGCCACGTGATCGACCTGTCGCTCAACGAGGTGGAAACGCTGAGCGCCAAGGCGGCCCGGGGCGTCGGATTTTCATGGGGATTGGCCGAGGATGTCGGCCGCGCGGCGCGCCGGATCGCGGTCGAGGCCGACACCTGGGGCCAGGCCATGCTGAGCCTTGCTGAACACGCACAATCCTTCGAGCCGCCCAGTCCTGCCCGCGCGGCGCGCTGGCGGAGCGGCGAGACTGACGCCGCGACTGGAGGGCCGCTCTGTCCGATCCGGACGGCGGCCCTGCTGCTCGACGAACCGCTTCCATCGAACGTGATGCCGCTGACGATCCTGGATGTCGGCCTGCCAGTCTGGCTCCACGCCATGCTGCGCCGCTCGGCCATGCGCGTAGCGCGGCCCGCAGGGCTGGCGACGCGCGCCGATGTCGTCATCGAAAGCCGCGCCGAAACCGAGCAGTCAGACACAGGCCGGCGCGGTGCCATCGACGAGCGGACGCTTGCGGCGCTCAATTCCTTCGCCGCCAGAACCTACGTGCCGGAAAGCGAAAGGTCGCGCCTGCGTGGTGCCGGCGGCGGCCGGGTGGACGACGAATAACAAGGGGAGAAAAAGATGAGCGCAGCCGACGGCCAGAAGATCGCCATGCGTGGCGCAGGCTACTACTCGGCCAACACCGTCGGCGCCAAATACGTCATCGACAAGGTCGGCGATCTCGTTGTCGAGGCTGTGGCCAGAATGCCCCGACTGGCTGACGGCCTGCCCTTCGCGATCGCCGATTTTGGTGCCGCCGACGGGGGCACTTCCATGGACATGATGCGACGGCTGGTCGGCGCCGTGCGGGAGAGGGAACCGAACCGGGCGATATCGATCACCTATACGGACCTGCCCCACAATGATTTCTCGACTCTATTCCGGCTCACCCAGGGACTTCTGGGGACCTCGACGGACGTCCCGCTGGCCGAGACACCCGGCCTCTACATCTTCGGCAGCGGCACCAGCTTCTACCGGCAGATCCTGCCGGACGATTCGCTGTCGTTCGGCTTCTCCGCGACGGCGATGCACTGGATCAGCAAGCGGCCCTGCATGATCGCCGATCACGTCCAGGCGGTCGGCGCAAACAACGCCGAGCGCGAGCAGTTCCGCGCCCAGGCGCTGCGCGACTGGGAGACGATCCTGCTCGCCAGGGCGCGCGAATTGCGATCAGGCGGGCGGCTTGCGCTGGCCAATTTCTGCGTCGACGAGGAAGGCCGCTATCTCGGACATACGACGGGCGCCGACATGTTCGACAGTTTCGCGCGCCATTGGCGCGACCTGCTTCGCGCCGGGCGGATCAGCGAGACGGAATACGTCAACGCGACGTTCCAGCAGTTCTACAAGACGCCCGACGAGTTCGCGGCACCCTTCCGCGATCCCGCTTCGCCTGTGTCGCAAGCCGGGCTGAGGCTGCAGACGATATTCACCATGGTGACGCCCTGCCCCTATGCCGAGGCGTTCCGCACCCATCGCAATGCGAAGGATTTCGCCCGGGCCTATGTGCCGACGCTGCGCTCCTGGTCCGAGACCGTTTTCGCCAACGCGCTCGATCCCGCGCGACCGCCAAGCGAACGCTCCGCGATCATCGACGATTTCTACGGCACCTATGAAGCCGACGTCGCGCAAGCTCCAGAAGGCCATCGCATGGACTACGTCCACTGCGTGACGGAGATCGTCAAGTCTTGACGGCGCGGCAAGCGCCGCCGCCCGCTCTAGGTCTTGACGAAAACAGGTGCGCCTGTTTGAGACTCGGGATCAAGGGACATTTGCTCCCGAGGAGACGAGCAGGCGGTGGGCAAGCTTTGAAGTGCGTTTTTCGATTGCTTGCCGCTGCGATCATGGCGTCCGGTTTGACCGGGTGCACCAGCATTTCCTACTATGCGCAGTCGCTGGAGGGCCATGTCGAGATCATGGCCGCGCGCAAGAATGTTGCGAAGCTGATCCGTGATCCGTCGACCCCGGCGCCGTTGCGCGCCAGGCTGACGTCGGCCAGCGCCATACGTCGCTTCGCCACGGAGGAACTGGCGCTGCCCGATAACAGCAGCTACCGCAGCTATGTCGATATCGGCCGCAACGATGTGACTTTGGCCGTCTTTGCTGCGCCGCAATTCTCGCTCGCGCCGGTAACATGGTGCTTTCCGGTGTTCGGCTGTGTTCCCTACAAGGGTTACTTTTCGCGCAAGGACGCGCTCGAAAATGCCGCCGCGCTGCAGCGGCAAGGGCTGGACGTCTATGTGACAGGCATCACGGCCTATTCCACTTTGGGCTGGTTCAGCGACCCGCTGCTCAGCACCATGCTGCGCCAGAACGACACCTATCTCGCCAGCCTCGTCTTCCATGAGCTGGCCCATCAGAAAGTCTATGTGAACGGCGATTCCGCGTTCAACGAGGCTTTCGCTGTTTCCGTCGAAACCACCGGTACGCGGAAATGGCTGCGCGCCACCGGCAATCGCGCCGGATTGCGCAGCTACGAAGCCGATCGCAAGCGCAAGGAGGATTTCCTCGGATTGATCTCGGAGACCCGGGACGAGCTGAAACAGGTCTATGGAAGTCCCCGTAGCCCGCAGCAGATGGCGGTCGCCAAGGCAGCTACGATCGACAGGCTGCGGATGCGCTACCGGGAAATGCGCGACAAGCGCTGGGCAGGATACCGGGGGTACGACGCCTGGTTCAACAGCCCAATCAACAACGCAAAGCTCGCCGCGACCGCCGTCTACGGCGAAGAGGTCCCGGCCTTCCTTCACCTGTTCGACTTGTGCTCAGGCGACTATCCGAGATTCTACGCCTCTGTTCGACGGATCGGCGCTTTGCCCGGGCCTTCCCGTGCCGAAGCACTCAAGGCTGCGACGACATGTGATTGAGCTGAACCGGCTCTAATCCGCCGCCAGCGCCGTCACCTCACGCCGGAAAGGCAGCGCGTCACCGATATCGGCCTCGTCCAACTCGCGGGCGAAGCGGTGGCCGGCATAGGTGGCCCAGGCGATGGGCCCTGGCGCCTCTGCATCGCCGAGGACCTTGATCGAACGGGCGCCGTTGCCGGCCCACTCGCTCTCCCGGGCTTTCAGCTCACGCCAGACGGCATCGTCCTGATTGCGCGACGTGACCAGGACGACGGCATCGGCCGCCAATTCCTGGCGCGCGCCTGTGTAGACGCAGGCCGTGACGACGCTGCCCGAGGCAATGCTCGTGACGGTTCTGTTAAGGACGATATCGACACCCAGCTCCGCCAGGCGGCGGTGGATGGCCCCCTGCTCCAGCGTGTTGCGGGTCCAGTCGGAGATATAGGCCGATGGCGTCACCAGGGTCACCTTCGCACCCTGCCGCGCCATCAGCTCGGCAAGCACGCCGCCCATGTAATAGTGGTCGTCATCGAAGAGCACGACATTGCCGGACGGCACCTTGCCGTCCATCAGATCGTCGGGCGTGTAGACCGGCATGGCGGCGTCGATCGGCATTGGCACGACGTGAGCCCGCGCGACGCCGTCGCGCCGCCAGGTCGATCCTGTGGCGATGGCGACGTTCTGGAAGCCGAAGGACAGGATGTCGTCCGCCGACAGCCGGCTCTCGAGATAGATGTCGACATTCGGCATCTGGCTGAGTTGATACTGGCGATAGTCGCGCACCCTGCCCCAGGCCGACAGGCCCGGCAGCAGGCATTCGCGCGCCACACGTCCGCCGAGTTCGGTGCCGGCTTCCGCCAAGGCCACCTGGTAGCCGCGCAGGCCGAGCGCGCGGGCGGCCTCCAGTCCGGCGGGTCCGGCGCCGACGATCAGCACGCTGTCGCTGTCGCCCTTGGCCTGCATGCGCTCGGGATGCCAGCCCTTGCGCCATTCCTCCATGAAGGTCGGATTCTGCGTGCAGCGCGAGATCGACATGGTCATGTCGCCGGTGATGCAGATGTTGCAGCCGATGCATTCGCGGATGTCCTCGATGCGGCCCTCCTCGACCTTTTTCGGCAGGAACGGATCGGCGATCGACGGGCGGGCGCAGCCGATGAAATCGAGCGTACCGGACCTGATCATCCGCACCATCACATCAGGCGAGGTGAAGCGGCCGACACCGACAACCGGCTTCGAGGTCAGCTTCTTAATTCCGGAGACGAGGCTCTCCTGCGCCGACTCTTCCTTGAAGCGCGACGGCCCCGAGCAATCCTCCCAGGCGCCATGGGCGAGGTCCCAGAGATCGGGCACCTCGGCATGCATCTCGATCATGTCGCGGACTTCGGAATTGGCGAAGCCGAGCTCGCCGATCATCTCGTCCAGCGACAGCCTGAGCGTCAGGCCGCAGGTATCACCGATCGCGTCGCGCCCTTCCTCGATCAGCTCGCGCATCAGCCGCGAGCGGTTTTCCAGCGAGCCGCCATATTCGTCGCTGCGCTGATTAGTGGCGGTGGACAGGAAATGCTGGATGATGCCGAAGCCATGCGCGCCGTAGAGACAGACCAGGTCGAAACCTGCCTGCCTGGCGCGCTTGAAGGCATTGCGGTGCCAGCGGCGCAGATCGCGTATATCCTGCTTATCCATGGCGCGCGCCTGCACCGGATCATTGGTGAAGGTGCGGATCGGCAGGGCCGACGGCCCGCGCGGCACTTCCTTGGTGTAGAGGTTGGGTCCGTTGATGCCGGAATAGGCGAGCTGGATGCCGGCAAGCGCGCCATGCTCGTGCATGGCTTTCGCCATCTTGGCGAGCGCCGGAATATCGGCGTCGTCCCAGAGCCTGAGCTCGATGAAAGGCGTGATCTCCGAGGTGTGGTGCATCTCCGTCTGCTCGGTGAAGATGACGCCCCATCCGCCTTCGGACTTCATGCGCCGCATCTCGGCCGCGGCCGACGGATCGCGGTAACCGCCGCCATTGCAGTGCGGAACCTGATAGAAGCGGTTCTTGGCGGTTACCGGACCGATCTTCATCGGCTCGAACAGAATGTCGTAGCGTGGGTCGCGCATGGTACTTCCCTTCCCGTCGGCTGGCGCTGCCGATGCTCCGGAGACTACTCATAAGTTGGCGCTGTCGCAGGAAAACTACGGAATTCTTCTGTGCGGATTAGGACGCGCCTAATCGCGCATCTGGGAATTAGCCTGCGATGAACCGGGGCTGAGCCAAATGCGACTTCAGCGCCGCCACGCCACGATGCTACACAGCCGATAGCGGCAACGAGGCAAGAGATATGGACAGCATCAGGATCCTCGAACGGCTGATCGCCTTCCCGACGGTGAGCCGTGACTCGAACCTCGACCTCATTGGCTACGCGGCGGACCTCCTGGAAGCCAACGGCATAGCCAGCCAGCTCATCCACAGCGCCGACGGCCACAAGGCCAACCTCTTTGCCACGATCGGCCCGGCCGACAGGCCCGGCATCATGCTGTCCGGCCACACCGACGTCGTTCCAATCGACGGCCAGAACTGGACGCTCCCGCCATTCGCGATGACCGCGCGCGACGGCAAGCTTTATGGGCGCGGCGCGGCGGACATGAAGGGTTTTGTCGCATCGGCGCTCGCCGCCTGCCTCAAGGCTTCGAAGATGCGGCTGCGCACGCCCTTGCATCTCGCGCTCTCCTATGACGAGGAGGTCGGCTGCCTCGGCGTGCGCGACCTGATCGAGATGCTGGGCGCGGCGCCCCAACGCCCGCTGCTCTGCATCGTCGGCGAACCGACCAACATGCAGGTGGCAACGGGGCACAAGGGCAAGCTCGCGGCGCGCGCCATCTGCAAGGGACGCGAAGGCCATTCCGCTCTTGCTCCGCTGGCGCTCAACGCCATCCATCTCGGCTGCGATTTCGTGCGCGCCTTGCGCGACGAACAGGACCGGCTCGCCCGCGAAGGCGCCCGCGACGGCGAGTACGACATTCCCTACACGACGGTGCATGTAGGCAAGATCAATGCCGGCGTGGCGCTCAACATCGTGCCCAATCTCTGCGTGGTCGATTTCGAGATTCGCAACGTCGCCGCCGACGATGCCACGGGCATCCTCGACAGGCTGCGCAGTGCGGCCGCACGCATTGCCGCGGATGCCGCTTCGATCGCGCCCGAAGCGGCAATCGACATCGAGATCACCAACACCTATCCGGGCCTCGACACGCAGGCCGCTTCGGAAGCGGTTGCGTTCGTCAAATCGCTGACCGGCGCCAACAGCACCATGAAGGTCGCCTTCGGCACGGAAGGCGGATTGTTCAGCCGCGATCTCGGCACGCCCGCCGTCGTCTGCGGCCCGGGCTCCATGGCGCAGGGGCACAAGCCTGACGAATTCGTCAGCGTCGAACAGTTGCGGCGCTGCGACGAGATGCTGGAGAGGCTGCTGTCGCGGCTCGCCGACGGCTGGCCGTGAATCTCACTTGACGATGCGTTCGGTGCCGAAGACGCCTTGCTCGACGACGAAGCGGCGGCAATGGTCGATGAAGGCCTGCACCGTCAGCGTGCGATGCTCGGCGTTGGGCAGCGCAATGCCCATGGTCAGCGGTCTGATGTCGCCCAGCAGGGGCACGAAGACCAGCAATTTGCCATCCGGCGACATGGCGTTGAGCGGCCGCATATTGGCGATGCCGTAGCCGAAGCCGTTGGCCACCATCGAGCGCATCACGGCGATGTCGCCGGTGCGCTCGGCGATCCTGGGCCGCAGGCCCTGGAAAGCCGAGAGAAAATATTCGCGGCTGTAGGGCAGATCGAGCAGCACCATCGGCTCGTCGACAAGTTCCTCGGGCGTGATGCCCGCCCTCCCCGCCAGGCGATGCGCGGCCGGCAGCATCACATAGGCCGGCAACTGCATCAGCGGCTCGAACGTCATGTCCTGCGACAGTTCGAGATCGTAGGTAAGTGCTGCATCTATTTCGCCACGCTGCAGCATCTCGAACAATTGCCCCTGGTTGCGCTCGAACTGCCGGACGCGCACATCCGGATAGGCGTCCTCGAACTTTTTGCGCAGCGCCGGCAGCACGATCTGCGCGAAAGTCAGCAGACAGCCGACCGCCAGCGGCCCGCGCACTTTTTCCGCGATATCGCCGGCAATGTCGTGCAGCGCGTCCGCGTCGTTGAGCAGCCGCGCGGCCTCCTTGAGGAACAGGCGCCCGCCCGCCGTCAGCGCCAGCGCATGCGAATGCTTGCGCACGAAGAGCTGGACGCCGAACTCCGCTTCGAGCTGGGCGATCGACGCCGAGATCGAGGGCGGCGAGACATTCACCTGCTCGGCCGCCTTGGCGATCGAGCCGGCTTCGCCAACGGCGACGAAATATTCGAGCTGTCTGAGCGTGAAACGGAGCGGCATGGCGCTATGTTGCCGGTTTGCATCCGGCGATCAAGTCGCGGCCGCTCCCCGGTACTTGATTCAGGTGGTCTTCAGAACGCATGACGTTCGCGGCATGCCGCGCATCTACCATCGCACCTATTCTGGATGCCGGGTCGAGGGAATCGCCGGTCGCGTATGCTGAGTCCAGAACCGGTCGGACTATTCGTCACCAGGAACGCCGTAGCTCGGCGCGTCGGATGGATTGAGGGCGCGGGTGACATAGGCGTCGAGCTGGGGCTTGTAGATGTCCCACAGCGCAGCGAGCTGCTCGATCGGGCAATCCTCGGTCCAGTCGCAGCGCAAATCGGCGACAGGCCAGGACACATCGCGCACCAGCTTCATGCCGGCGGAGCGGACAGGCCCCGCCTCGCCGCCCGCCTTGAGCGCAGCGCGCATCGTGGCGATCAGCCGGTCGCCGAGATGGCCATCGGAAGCGAGGAAGGCATCGACCATAGCTTGCGGGACGCCGCCGTTTGCGAGCAAATTGCCGCCGCAGGCGACATCCTCGCCGCGTGCCTCGGCCCAGATACCGAGCGCCTTCGGCCCGGAATGGATTGCACTGCCGCCGGCTGCGTCGACCGCCAGCACCTGCCGGTATTCGCTGAAGGCAGCCGTGCGCTTGATGATCGCAACGGCCTCGGCAGCGAAGGCGCCGCGCGCCATGAGCTCCAAGGCTCGCGGTCCGAGCGTCGGGTCGGTGACATTCTGGCTGGCGACCGCGCCGACGCCGGCCTGCGCATAGGCGCAACGCGCCGCGACCGCGGGGGACGATGAGGACACCGCCACCCCAAACATGCCTGTCCGCTTGCAGCGCGCAACGATGGAAAAGGTCATCGCGCTCAGTCCGGGATCACGGCCGTGCCGTCGATCTCGACCAGCCATTCCGGCCGCGCTAGAGCCGATACGACCAGGCCGGTCGAAACCGGATGCACGCCCTTGATGTATTCGCCCATCGTCCGGTAGACGGCCTCGCGATGGCGGACGTCGGTGATGTAGACCACCACCTTTACCAGATGCTCCATCGTGCCGCCGCACTCCTCGATGAGCTGCTTGATATTCTGCATGACCTTGTGCGTCTGCTCGACCGGATCGTGGCTGTCGATGTTCTTGGCCGTGTCCAGGTCCTGCGGGCACTGTCCCCGCAGATAGACTGTGCGGCCGCCGCGCGTCACGACCGCCTGGCAGAGATCGTTGTCGAGCTTCTGCTCGGGATAGGTTTCCTTGGTGTTGAATTTGCGAATTCGCGTATGCGCCATCTTGGTCTCGAATTGGGTCGGGCTCGCAGCTTTGTCAGGCGTCCACGGGCTCGCGCTTCGCGGCGGCATGGTAGGCGAGATATTTGCGCTGCGTCGAGATACGGTCGGCGACATGCTTGGCATCGTGCCAGACGCCCCAGATGAAGCTCGACCCCCTGCGCGACTGCCAGGGCAGTCCCAGGAAATAGATCCCGGGTTCGGTTGACACGCCGCGATGGTGCCTTGGCCGGCCTTTCTCGTCGAAGGCATCGACCTTCAGCCAGCTATAGTCAACGGCGAAGCCTGTCGCCCAGATGATCGTCGCGATCCCGGCCTTGGCCAGATCGAGCTCGAGGATCGGATTGGTCACACAGTCCGGATCGGGGTCGATCTTGCGGAGAGCGGGTTCTTCCGGAAGGTCGAGGCCGTTGCGCGCGACATAGGCATCGGCTTCGTCCAGCAGCGACATCAAATTGGCGTCGCCTCGCGCAATATTTTTCGCAAGATCCGGCGCGAAACTCATCACGCCATCCTGGTATGCCTTTGTCATGCCGACGAGGGTGAGCCCCTGCGCTGCCAGGCGGCGGAAATCGATCGTCTCGCCGCCGCGCGCGCCGCTCACAGCGATGGTGACATGTTCCGTGCCAGGCCCTGGCGTTTCGAGGTCCCATTTGCCGAGAACGCCGAGCCACCAGCAGAAGTCGCGCCCGCGATAGGAACGCGGCGGACGATCGTGCGGGCCTACCGAGAGATAAACGCGCTTTCCGGCGCGCTGCAGCTCATCGGCGATCTGCACGCCCGAAGACCCCGCTCCGACCACCAGCACCGCGCCTTTCGGCAACTGCGCCGGATTGCGGTAAGTGCTGGAGTGGATTTGCAGGAGGCCGGCACCGGCAGGAACGAGAGAGGGGATGACGGGGACCTGGAAAGGTCCGGTCGCGGCGACGACGCTGTTGGCTTCGATCACGCCGTCCGACGTCTCGACGCGGAATCCCGGACGGCCGATGTTCCTCTGCACGAGCTTGACCTCGACGCCGCAGCGGATCGGCGCGTTGATCTGCTTGGCATAAGCGACGAAATAGTCGGCGACCTCCTCCTTGGGCGGGAAGCCGTCGGGACCCGTCACGGGAAACTCCATGCCCGGGAAGCGGTCGTGCCAGGCCGGGCCGTTAGCGACCAGCGAATCCCAGCGCTGCGAGCGCCAGCGCTCGGCAATCCGGCCGCGCTCGAGGACGAGATGGGGCACCCCGCATTTGCTCAGGTGCTCGCTCATGGCCACCCCCGCCTGGCCGCCGCCAACGACAAGCGTGTCTATCGTCTCAACCGACATGCTCAGTCCTTATTTGATTATCCGACAGCTTCCGCCGCGCGGGATGAAACCGACCTGGGCCATGGTGGATGCAGACAGGCTGCGCCATCCGACCGCTTCTGGCGCTCACAAGTAGCAGCACGCACCAGCGCGAGCCCATAACGAATCTCCGAAGTCACGCGTAACCATTTCCGAATTTCTCGCGCCGAGAGACGCACCTAGAGTTCCGGCATTCTCGAGGGGCTGGGATGCAGACGGAGAGCTTTGACTACATCGTCGTCGGCGCCGGTTCGGCCGGTTGCGTGGTCGCCAATCGGCTGAGCGCCGAGCCATCAGTCAAAGTATGCCTGATCGAGGCCGGCGGCAGCGACAACAGCCTGCGGGTAAAAGTGCCGGCAGGCATCCTCTCGCTCTACGGCAATCCGAACTACGACTATTGTTTCGTCGGCGTGCCGCAGCCGCACCTCAACAACCGCAGCATTCCGGTCAACCGCGGCAAGGCGCTGGGCGGATCGAGCTCGATAAACTCGATGGTCTATATTCGCGGCGCCGCCGAGGACTATGACGAGTGGGCCGAACTCGGCTGCGCCGGCTGGGCCTATCGGGACGTGCTGCCCGTGTTCAGGAAGCTTGAACGCAACCTGCTCGGCCAGGATCCGCGCTATCACGGCACCAGCGGCGAACTGCTGGTCGACAATCCGCGCGATCCGAACGTGCTTTCAAGCATGTTCGTCAAGGCCGGCAAGAACGCCGGCCTGCCCGCCAACACCGACTTCAATGCCGAGAGCCAGTTCGGCCTTGGCATCTACAACGTCACCCAGGATCGCGGCCAGCGCTTCAGCAGCTTCAGCGCCTTCATGCGTCCGGTGCTTCATCGCAGGAACCTCACGCTGCTCAGCGAGTGCGAGGTGATCGACCTTGTCATCGCCGAAGGGCGCATCACGGGGCTGCGCGTGCTGCATAACGGCGAGCAAAAGACAATTTCGGCCAGCCGCGAGATCGTGCTGTCGGCCGGCGCCATCAACTCGCCCAGAATCCTGATGGCCTCGGGGATCGGTCCCGCTGCGGAACTCCAAGCGATCGGCATCACACCGGTGCTCGACCTGCCGGGCGTCGGCAAGAACCTGCAGGACCATGTCGACGGCATGATCACGGTGCGCTCCAGAAGCAGCCGGACACTCGGCCTGTCGATAGCCAATCTGCCTCGCATGGCGGCAGCGCCCTTCCAGTATTTCGCGCGCCGCAAGGGCATGCTAACCACCAACTATGTCGAAGCCGGCGGCTTCGCCAAAACCAGGTACGCCAACGGCCTTCCCGACATCCAGTTCCATTTCGTGCCGGGCTATCGCAGCCATCGCGGCAGGCTGATCGAATACGGTCACGGCTACGCCATCCACACCTGTGTGCTCCGGCCGAAAAGCGTGGGAGAGATCAGGCTGTCGCGAAACGGTGCTCGCCGCGACGTCCTTATCGACCACCGCTTCTTCACGCATGAGGACGACGCCATGGTGCTGGTCGAGGGCATCAAGATCGCGCGCCGGATTTTTGCCTCGCCCGAGTTCGACGCGGTGCGCGGCAAGGAGATGCTTCCGGGCAAGGATATAAGCAGCGACGACGAGATCCTCGCCTATCTGCGCGCCGAGGCGCTGACCGTCTATCACCCGGTCGGGACTTGCAAGATGGGAACGGACGACATGGCCGTCGTCGATCCGGCGACGCTCAAGGTGCGCGGCGTCGATGGGCTCCGGGTCGCCGATGCTTCGGTCATGCCGAAGCTGATCGGCGGCAACACCAACGCGCCAAGCATGATGATCGGGCAGAAGGCTTCCGAGATGATCCTCGGTAGGGGCGCAAACGGCGAACGGTAAAGATCGCCTCGCCTTCGGAAATTGGACCGTTCGGCATTTCGCTGAGCTGCCCGATTGTTCCCCGAACCGGGGAGCGCCCCTGCAACCCGTAGCGGCCGCGAAGGCGGTGATGCGCCAATTTTCCGGCGAGAACCCTCGACCGAGGCGGTCACGAAGCCGTGACGGCCGTAACGAAGGTTCCGCAGGTTGCGAAGACTGGGCGTTGACGCCGCGCGAAGCACTTCTAGCGCGGCTCGGCCAAGCATCGGCCGCCCCCGCAAATCTCTCAAGGAACCCACGATTATGATGAATCGGCGTACTTTCTCCACCACGCTTGCCGCTGGAATGGCCACGAGCCTCCTTGCCAGCTCACCCAGGGCGCGAGCGCAGACGAACCCCAGGCTGCGCAATGTAGTCATGGTCCATGGCGCCTATGCGGATGGTTCGTGCTGGTCGGACGTGGTCGGCATCCTGCAGCAGGCCGGCTTCAGGCCAACCGTCGTCCAGCACCCGCTGACCACGCTGGAGGCAGGCGTTGAGGCAACGCGCCGCGCGATCGCTCTCCAGGATGGACCGACGGTGCTTGTTGGACATTCCTTTGCGGGCATGATCGTCACCGAAGCGGGGATGGACCCGAAGGTCTCGTCGCTCGTCTATGTCGCGGCGCGCGCGCCGGACGCCGGCGAAGATTACACGGCGCTCGCCAAGACCTTTGCGGCGCCACCGGCTTCCGCCGGCCTCGTCTGGTCCGAAGGCTACGGCAAGCTAAGTGAGGAGGCTTTCCTGCGGGATTTCGCCGGCGGTATTCCGCACACGAAGGCGCGTATCCTCTATGCCGTCCAGGGTCCGATCTCGGACAAGCTTTTCACCGGAAAGACGACGCAGGCGGCCTGGCGCTCGAAGCCAAGCTGGTATGCCGTATCAACGGAGGATCGCACGATCAACCCTGATCTCGAGCGCTTCATGGCAAAGCGGATGAACGCAAGAACCATCGAGGTGAAGGCAAGCCATTTGTCGCTGATCTCTCACCCGCACGAGATCGCCCGGCTTATCTCGCAAGCCGCGGGACAGCTGAGCTGACAGGCCGATCGGGTCCGGGGCGGCACGGACGTCTGACGCCTCGGGTCGGGCGTTCGATGCTCCCGACTATTTGCCCTCAGTGATCCTCGTCGATCTCGTCGTGCAGGAGGCCGAGGATGCGGCGCTTGAGCGCGATGAAGTCGGGCTCGAGGATCACGTCCATCGAGCGCGGCCGCGGGATGTCGACCTTGACCTCGGCTTTGATCTTGCCGGGTCTGGCCGTCATCACCAGCACGCGATCGCCCAGCACCAGCGCCTCGTCGATGTCGTGGGTGACGAAGAGCACCGTCTTCTGCTGCCGCTCCCACACGCGCAGCAACAGCTTCTGCATGGTGCCGCGCGTCTGGCTGTCGAGCGCGCCGAACGGCTCGTCCATCAGCAGCACCGCCGGGTCGTTGGCGAGCGCCCGCGCGATCGCCACGCGCTGCTTCATGCCCCCGGAAAGCTGCGCCGGATAATGATCGGCGAAAGGTGCAAGGCCGACCTCGTTGAGATACTGGTCGACGATCTGCCTGCGCTGCTCCGGCGGCAGCCCCTTGCGCTTGGGTCCATATTCGATGTTGGCGCGCACCGTGAGCCAGGGAAACAAGGTATAGCTCTGGAACACCATGCCCCTGTCGGGTCCGGGTTCGATCACTTCCCTGCCGTCCACCTTGATTCTGCCGGAGGTCGCATCGTTGAGACCGGCGGCGAGATAAAGCAGGCTGGATTTGCCGCATCCCGAGGGGCCGACGATAACACAGAACTCGTTCTTGGCGACCTTCAGCGACACATCGTCCAGCGCCAGCACGCCATTGGCATCGCCATAGCGCAATGTCACATCCTCGATGGCCATGGTGGTGCCGGCCGAACGCTGATCGCCGGCTGCATGGGCGGCCGGATTGTTCGCCTTGATGGTTTCGGTCATCACTACCCTTGATCCGGCTGCGGTTTGCGTGGAGGCGTTCATAGTCAGGCTGCCCATGGCGCGATCCTCGCCCGGAGAATGCGGAATGCCGTGTCGGTGATGAGACCAAGAAGCCCGATCGCGGCGATCGCCATGAAGATCACATCGACCTGGAAGCCGCGCATCGCCTTGAGGCTGATATAGCCGAGGCCGCTCGACGCCGCGACCAATTCCGCCACGACGAGATAGGTCCACGCCCATCCCATGGTGACGCGAAGCGTGTCGAGGATCGCGGGGAGCGCCGCCGGAAAGATGACGTGCCACACGGCTTCGCTACGCTTGGTGCCCAAAGTGTAGGAGGCGTTGACAAGATCCCTCGATACGCTGCGCGCGCAGTCGGAGATCATCACGAGCTGCTGGAAGAAGGTGCCGAAGAAAATCACCGCGATGCGCTGTTCGATGCCGATGCCGATCCACAGGATGAACAGCGGCACGAAAGAGGTCACCGGCAGGTAGCGGATGAAGTTGACCAGCGGCTCCAGCGGCGCCTGCACCGCCCGGTAGGTGCCCATCCACAACCCCAGCGGCACCGCGATCACCGAGGACACGATGAAGCCAAGGATCACGACCTTGGCGCTGGTGAAAGTGTGATAGAAAAGACTGCCGTCGAGCGACATGCGATAGGCCGTCTGCAGCACGGTTCCGGGCGTCGGCAGGAACATGTTCGGCACGACGCGGCCGTAGGACAGAAGAGCCCAGCCGCCGATCACGGCTATCCACATCGCCAATGCGAGCGTGGTTGCGGTGCTGGCGGGAATGTTGGCGAATGGGGTCGTCAGGCGCGTCCACGCCGTTCGCCTCTGTGCCATAAGATGGCCTCCGTAGATTTAAGCGCGAAACTGAAGCTTTCGAGAAAAAGCGGGGTCGGCCTGTCAAGCCGACCCCGATGAATTTCGAAGGCTTACTGTTCCTTGATGAAATCGGTGTCGAGGATGGTCTTCGCGTCGATCGTCATCTTGAGCTTGCCGGCCTTGCCCCAGATATCCTGGGCGAAGTTCACCAGGTCGGACGCCTCGCTCTTTTCCGGAGTGCCGAAGAATTCCAGGTTGCGGGCGCGGTCGTAGTAGCGCACGCCCTTGGCGCCGGCGGCGAAATCCTCGGGCTTCTCGAGATAGCCGCCAATGCCCTTGGCCATGATCTCATAGGCCTTGTCCGGGTTGGTCTTGATGTAGTCGACCGCCTTGTAATAGCCCTTGATCAAAGCCTTCACATCCTCGGGATGCTTCTCGATCAGGTCGCATTTGAGCGCGATCACGTCGACTATCAGGCCAGGCGTCGTCGCGGAGTCGATCAGCACCTTGCCCTTGCCGCCCTTGCGCACTTCGGTCAGGTGCGGCTCCCAGGTCACGGCGGCGGGAACCTGGCCGGCGATGAAGGCCGTCGCGGCGTCATCGGCGGTCATATTGGTGATGCTGACATCGTCCTCGGTCATGCCCTCCTTCTTCAGGAGCACGTTGAACCAGAATTCGGAAACCGAGCCCTCGTTCAGGGCGACGGGCTGGCCCTTCAGATCCTTGAGCGACTTGACGTCGGCCTGTGTGACGACGCCGTCGCCGCCGTGGCTGTCGTCGAGCGCCACGACATATTTGAAGCAGAGGTCGTCGGAGCGGTACTTCATCAGTTCGTCGACAGTCGAGGCGGCACCGTCGAGATCGCCGCCGGCGACCGCCGCCATATAGAGCGCCGATTCTTCGATCACTTTCAGTTCGACGTCGACGCCGGCTTCCTTGAAGTAGCCGAGGTCGCGGGCAAGAAACAGCGGCCCGTAGCCGACCCAGGTGGTCATGCCGAGGCGGATGGCGCCGGCGTCGGCGGGAGCGGCAAGCCCCAAGCCCAGCAGGCCTGCGCTGACCGCGGTCATCAGGCAATTGCGGAATGTCTTCATTGTCGTGGTTCCCCATGGCTGTTGCTGGCATTGGCCTCATTCGAGTGGCATATGCCAGGCTGTCGTTTCGGCAGCCGCTCTCTTGTTATGCGTCGCCCTCCCAGGCGGGCCTTGTTCTAGGTCCCGCAAGAGAGCATCCGGGCCAGGTCGCCTAAAGAAGTCTTTTTCTGTCCTTTGCTTCGCCGAAACCGAAGCAGCTGCCGTTTCTTGTCGACGACCTCGAACTGAGGACCCGGGCGATGGCGGTTCCGGCGGATGTGCCAACGGCCGCGGGCCGGTGCCGCAGCGGGAAGACGCAAAAAGCTCGCCGGGATCGGTCTGCTCGGCATTTCCGCCGCGCGAACGGCGGCCGGCATATTGCTCAAGGACACCACGGCATAGAGCACCCAGCCTGACCGAGATAAACTCAGTCTGCAGGGCGGAATGCCGTTGGCTGCCTCAATGGCAGCCTGAGCGGCTTCAGCTGCGTCCTCGTTGGAATTCTCGGTCTCAGCGGCTAATGCCTGACCATCCCGGCATCGACATTCAGCGTCTGGCCGGTGATCCAGCGGGCGTCCTCGCTCGCCAGGAACGATACGACGTCGGCGATATGCTCGGGCTGGCCCTTGCCTTTCATCGCCTGCAACATCTCGACGAAACCAAACGCCTCGTTGTGCGGGCTCGCCTTGACGCCGTCGCTCTCTATCAGGCCGGGCGTCACCGCATTCGCCGTGATGTTGTATTTGCCAAGTTCCGTGGCCAGCGCCCGGGTGAAGCCAATGACGCCGCCCTTGGCCGCGACATAGGCCGCCATGTTGGGCGTGCCGGCAAAGAAGGTGTTGGACGCGATGCTGATGACCCGTCCTGCCTTGTTTGCCGCCCTCATCTGGTCAGTGGCCGCGCGGGTGACGATGAAGGTGCCTGTCAGATTGACGTCGATGATCTTGCGCCAATGGTCGAGATCGACATCGTCCCAGGCGATGAACGGCACGATGCTGGCGTTGTTGACCAGTATGTCCACGCCACCGGTCAGCGCCTGGATTTCAGCGAAAAGCGCTTTGACGGATGCCGGATCGGAGATATCGGCGGCGACAGCCTTCGCTTTCTCGCCGATCGACGCGGCGGCCGCCTTGGCGCCCTCGGCGTTGATGTCGCTGACGATGACGGTCGCGCCATCGGCCGCCAGCCGCGCCGCGATCGCCTTGCCGATGCCCTGCGCCGCGCCCGTCACCAGGGCCGTCTTTCCCGCAAGCCGTCCAGTCATGAAATTTCTCCCTCGATCCGTGATCCGATGATGTCCATTCAGGCGTCGGCGTCGATAATGGCCAACGCCGCATCGATGCCTTTGCCGATTGCCAGTTTCTGGCCGGCCGCGTTCATGGCGCCGCCAAGCGCCGTCAGCGCCGCGATCGCGTAGATCGGCTGGGCGGTCGGTCCCATATGGCCGATGCGCGTCAGCTTCCCCAGCGTTTCGCCGCGACCCGATGAAAACACCACGCCGTAGCGGGCGCGCGCGGCCTGGCGAAGCGCCTTCTCGTCGACACCTCCGGGGGTTCGAACCGCAGTGGTGGTCGGCGATGCGATCCCGTCGCTGGCTGGCCAGATCGACAAGCCCATCGCGGTGACGCCCGCGCGCATGGCCCTGGCTGTAAGCGCGTGTCGCGCCCACACCGCCTCCGGCCCCTCGTTGAGATAGAGGTCGAGCGCGACGTCGAGCCCGTTGATCTCCGAGACCGAAGGCGTGAACGGAAACGGCTTGTCGCTCGACCAGGCATGTTCCCAGTCGACAATGCTCAGCATCGATGCGCGCGGCGCGAGCGGATTGGCCTTCATCTTGGCCCAAGCCCGCTCGCTGACGCCCATCATGGTGAGGCCGGGAGGAGCGCCAAGGCATTTGTTGGGACCGGTGACATAGATATCGGCCTTGCAATCCTCGGGATGCGTCTTCATGCCGCCAAAGGAAGAGACGGCGTCCACGATGAGGTAGGCGCCATGCCCCGAGACCAGCGCGCCGATGGCGTCGATCGGATTGATGGTGCCGGAGGGCGTGTCGTGGTGACAGACGGAAACGACCGTGATTTCCGGATGCGCCTTCAGCATTGCCGCGACAGCCTGCGGGTCGATCGCCTCATTGTAGGGCACTTCGATTTCCAGCAGGTGCGGCGAATAGCGTTTCGCCCAATAGCCGAACCCCTTGCCGTAGACTCCGGAGGCAAGGTTGAGCACGACGTCGTCGGGCGCGATCAGGGAAGCCGCCGCGGCCTCGAGGCCGAGCACCGGCTCGCCATGCAGGATGACCGGCTTGTTCGACAGCCGCATCGCCTTCTGCGCCTTGTCGGTCACTCTTTCATAGAAGAGCTGGAACGCCGGGTCGTAGTCGTAGAGCACGGTGCGGCCGAGGCCACGCAGCACTTCGGCATAGGCGTTGACGGGACCGGCAGTCAGGGTGATGACCGGATCGGCATGATCGGAATAGCGCATGGGAGTGGTCTCCGGATTGGCGGCGTTCAGCCGTAGAACTGGGTGCCGGTCTTGTAGGTCTTGAAGTTTTCCATATCGTGCGAGTACATCAGCTCGGCGCCGTGATCCTCGGCCAGCTTCTTCACCTTGCGCATCGAATTGACGCCCGCGACCGGGTCGATGTGGAAGGCTGCTTGGCAGAGCGTTTCCAGGCTCTTCTGCGTATAGGCGGCGTCGATGGTGAACATGATCGGCTTGCGCTTGGGAAACTCGACCAGCAGGCTGTAGTGGCCGATCGAATGGCCGGGCGTCGAGATCAGCTTCACGCCCTTGGCCAAATCGACGTCGCCCTCGATGCCTTCGAAGGTCGAATTGGCGCGCGTCGTGCCCTCCAGCAGTTGCGCGGTGGCGCCACGGGCTTCCGCCGCCTCGGCCGAGAAGCTCAGGTCGGAATAGCCGAGATGTTCGAAAGGCTGCGGATTGCACGCCTGCGGCACCTCGGAGCGATGGCAGATCTTCTTTGCGTGTGGAAAATACTTGTTGCCGCCGCAATGGTCGAAATGGAAATGCGAGTTGACGACGACGTCGATGTCCTTCGGCTCCAGACCGAGCAACGCCAGTGCGCCGGGAATGGTCTGATGCTTTTCCTGGATCGGCTTCTCGAAAGGCAGCACTTTCATGACGTGGTCGTAGTCGTAACCGGTGTCGATGAGGAACCGGCCCTCGGCATGCTCGATCAAGATCGAATAGACGGGAAAGCGCACTTCGCCGCCGGGGCCGCGATTCCAGAACACATGATAACCGTCGAGAACGAGCGAGCCGCCGTCGAGCAGGTAGACCTTGGTATCCGACATTTGTCGTCTCCTATCTTGGCGCGGGTTCCATCCGCGCATCTGGTTTCTGTCAGCGCGCGCCGCGCTCATAGGGAATGCCGAGCGCCGCAGGCAGGCTGGCGCGCCGCCCGAACAGCACCAGCATGATCATCACCGCCAGGAACGGCAGCATCTGGATGATGTCGGTCGGGATGTTGATGCCCGCCACCTGCATGGCCGTCGTCAGCGACAGGCACACGCCGAACAGCAGAGCGCCGAACAGCACCCAGACCGGACGGCCGCGCGCCAGCATGGCCAGCACGATGCCGAGGAAGCCGGCGCCATTGGTGATGAAGGGAATGAAAAGGCCCGCTCCGACATTGGCGAGATAGGCGCCGCCCAGCCCTGCCAGCGCGCCGGTCGTCAGCACCGCGATGGTGCGGGTCCTGATGACGTCTATGCCGGCGACGTCGAGCGCGGCCGGCTTGTCGCCGGCGGCCTGCAGGTTGAGGCCGAGCTGCGTGCGCCGGTAGACGTAGCCCATGGCGAAAACCAGCGCGACCGCCACATAGACGATCAGGTGATGCTTGAAGAAGGCCGGCCCGATCACGGGAATGTTCGACAGCAACGGAATGACGGTCGCATCCGCCGCCGGCAGGCGGGGATAGCTGCGCGAAAACTGGAAATGATGGAGCAGCGCCGTCAGGCCTTCCAGCCCGAGCGTCAGCGCGATGCCGATGACGATCTGGTTCAGCCCGATGCGCACGCAAAGCAGCGCCATGATCAGCGCCACCGCGACGCCGCCCGCCGCGCCGGTGAGGAAGCCGAGCCAGAGCGATCCCGAATAAAAGGCGCCGACGAAACCGAGATAGGCGCCGGCCAGCATCATGCCTTCGATGCCGATGTTGAGCACGCCGGCCTTTTCCGACATCTGCTCGCCGAGCCCGGCCAGCAGCAGCGGGATGGCCGCGGTGACCGCACCGAACAGCAGCGCGCCAAGAAAGACTTCGCTGAAGAGCCCGGTCATGTCTCAGGCCTTTCTCGACTGGTTGTAGCGGTGGTCGACATATTCGGCGAGAGCGAGCACGATCAGCACGATCGAGACCAGCACCAGCGTGAAATGATTGGGCACGCCAAGCCGCCGCGCCGCGCTCTCGCCGCCGATCGACAGCACCGAAAGCAGGAACACGAAGCCAATCGCGGCAAAGCCGTTCATGCGCGCGAGGAACACCGCCGGAATGACCGCCAGGCCGTAGGCGGGGTTCCAGTCGGCGCGGACATTGCCTTGCACGCCGATGATGTCGACGGCGCCGGCAAGGCCCGCAAGGCCCGCCGAAATGGCAAAGACGGCAACGGTCAGGCCAGGCACGCCGAGCCCGGCATGAACCGCCGCGCGCGGATTGGCGCCGACGATCCTCAATTTCAGTCCGAACGCCGTCCGCGTCATCACCAGATGCACGATGATGATCGCCGCAAGTCCGAGCACAAGGCCGCTGGTGATCGTCGTGTCGAAGAGCCGCGGCAGCCTGTCTTCGACCGGCAAGGTACGGGTCTGCGGCACGGTCGTGCCGGGGTCGCGGAACACGAGCTTGACCAGCACGTTGGCCAGCGAAGTGCCGAGGAACGTCATCATCAGCGTGGTGATGATCTCGTTCACGCCCTGATAGGCGCGCAGCAGCGCTGGCAACAGTGACCACGCCATGGCCACCACCATGGAGATCAGGAACGCACAGATCAGCGCCAGCCAGGCAGGCATGACCTGCACCAGGACGGGAGCGCTGGCGGCCGCCATGACAGCCCCGAGCAGGAACTGGCCGTCGCCGCCCAAGTTCCACATGCCGGCGCGAAAGGCCACGATCAGGCCGGCGGCGAGAAACAAAAGCGGCGCCATGCGCGTCAGCGTCTGCTGGATGCCCAGCGGCGAGAACAGCCCTTTCTCCAGCACGTAGCCGTAATAAGCGAGCGGGTCGACCCCGACGGCAAGCAGGATGCAGCCGGCGATGATAAGAGCGGCAAGGATGGGTCCGAGCGTCATCAGCAGCCGGTGCAGTATATCGCGGCGGGTGGCGACGCGGCTCGTGGCGTCGAGTGCGTTTGCGCTGGCGCCGGGTGCGGTATCGATGCTCATGCGGCCAGTCCAATCATCAGGCGGCCGACCTTGGTGCGGGCGTCGTCGGCATTGGCGACCGTGCCGACCAGTGAGCCGTTGGCGATGACGGCAATGCGGTCGCACATGCTGAGCAATTCCTCCAGGTCGGTGGAGATCAGCAGCACGGCGAGCCCGCGCGCCGCCGTGTCGCGGATGCGCTGGCGCGAGGCAAGCGTGTTGGCGAGATCGAGTCCATAAGTCGGCTTGTTGAAGATCACCGCCCTGGCGCCTTCGGCCAGTTCGCGCGCCAGGAGCACCTTCTGGATATTGCCCCCCGAAAGCCGGGCGACAGGTGTCTTCAGGCTCGGCGTGCGAACATCGTATTCGCGCACCAGCTGGGCCGCGCGCCTGTCGATCTCGGCGCGTTGCTCGACGCCGCCGCGCCAGAAGGGCGAGGCGCCGACCTGCTTGAGGAAGAAGTTGATGGAGACCGGGAAAGTGCCGACCGTGCCTTCGCCGAGCCGGTCGTCGGTCAGGTAGCGAAGGCCGCGCTGGCGGCGTTCGCCCACACTCAATGCCTCGATGGCGGCGCCTTCCAGCCGCACCGAACCGCCGGTCGCCGCACGCTGGCCGGCCAATGCCTCAGCCAATTGTTTCTGGCCGTTGCCGTCGATGCCGGCGACACCCAGGATCTCACCCGGGCGGATGTCGAAGGAAATTGACGACAGGCCCGGCGCGTTTTCGGTCGGCGCGACCGCGAGGTCGGCGACCTGAAGCAGCGGCGCGGCATCGGCACGCACCGTGCGGGTGGGCCGCTCGGCGGCCTCCGGATCGTCCTTCTGCTTGCCGAACATCAGCTCCACTATTTCGGAGATGATCTCCTGCTCGCCGAGCGTGCGAAAACGCTCGGGTGGAATTTCGCCGACCTTGCGGCCGAGCTTCAGCACCGAGATGCGGTCGCCGAAGGCCGCCGCCTCTTTGAGCTTGTGCGTGATGAAGACGATCGCCAGCCCCTGTCCGACGAGGCGGCGCATCAAGGCGCCGAGTTCCTCGATGCCTTTTGGCGTCAGCATCGAGGTGGATTCGTCGAGGATCAGCAGCCGGCTGTTGCGCACCATCGCGCGCAGGATCTCGACCTGCTGCTGTTCGCCGAGCGAAAGCTCCGACACCTTTGCGTGCAGCTTGACGCTGATGCCGAGGCTGCGGGTGATCTCTGCGACGCGCGCCTCCAGCTCCTCGGTCCTGGGGCGCTGCCACCAGGGCCCGCCAAGCAACAGGTTTTCCGCCACCGTCAGCGTCGGCACCAGCATCATGTGCTGGAACACCGTGCCGATGCCCAGCGCCAGCGCATGGCGCGGCGACGTGATCGGCGTCGGCTTGCCGTCAACCAGGATCCGCCCCTCATCCGGCTGCTGCAGTCCCGACAGCATGCCGATCAGGGTGGATTTTCCCGCGCCGTTCTCGCCGAGCAGCACATGCACCTCGCCGGGGCGGATCGACAGGTCGATGCCGTCATTGGCGACGATGCCGGGAAAGCGTTTGGTCACGCCTTCGAGCGCGACGATGTCGCGCTTGTCGGCAAGCGGTGAAGACAGACTGCTCATGAAAGCCCAGCATTGGAAAACGGGAAAATATCCGGAGGGGCAACCGATCGCCCCTCCGGAAGCCGACAGGCCTTCGCCTTACTGGGCGACGCTTGTCATCAGCGCCCTGACGGCGGCGGCGTCATAGACCGGATCGACCTTGATCTTGCCGGAGATGACGTCGTCGCGCACCGCCTGGATTTCAGACCACACCTTGTCCGGGATCGCGGCGGTCTTCAAAAGCTTCACCGAATCGTCCTGGAGGCCGATCGAATAATGCTTGGTGCCGAACGTGTCCGCCTTGATGTCGGCTATCATCGCGGCATAGACCGGCTCGATGTTCCACACCACCGACGACAGCAGGAAGCCCTTGTCGATGGGCGACTTGTCGCCGATGACGTCGATGAAATAGACCTTCCCGCCATCCGTGGCCTTGGTCGTCTCGACCGCCTGCAGCATGCCGAAGCTGGAGCCGTTGCCCTGGCCGAAAATGATGTCGGCGCCAGAGGCGATCACGCTTTCGGTCACGCGCTTGCCGCCCGCCGCGTCACTGTAGGCGGCCGGGCCGATCACCGCATAGGTGATCTTGACGTCGGGGTTCTCCGCCTTCACGCCCTGCGCGAATGCCGCCGACTGCGAGTTCCATGATGGAGGTTCGCCCGACACGACGATGCCGACCGACTTCGAGCGCGACATCTTGGCGGCAAGACGGCCGGCGAGATAAGCGCCCTGGTGGCCGCTCAGCGTGTAGTCTGCGACAAGACCTTTCTCCAGGCCGTTCGGCGTGTCGACGATCGCGACCGGAACCTTCAACTCCTTGGCGATTTCAGGCGCCGAGGTGTTGTAGCCGCTGGCATGCGCGATCAGCAGGCTGGCGCCGTCGGACGCGAGTTCCCGCAACGTCGGACGAACGTCGCCATAGCCGAGGCCCTGAGCCACGACCACTTCGACGCCGGCGGCTTTGCCCGCCGCGTTGGCGGCATCGATACCCTGCTGATTCCAGCCGTAATCGGTGCCTTCTTCAGGCGTCAGGATTGCGATCGACTTGACTTCGCCAGCAATCGCCCCGCCGAGCAAGACGCTGCTCAGTATAATTGCACTCACACTGCACTTAAGAAGCTTTAACATGTTACCCTCTCTGTTTGATTCACCAATCAATATTCTTGTTGTTATTGCGCAGAAGCGAGATAGACTGCCTGAGAAAAATTTACCCATGGAGTTCAGGCAAAGTGAAGATTCGTTATGTCCTCCCGGCGATGCTGGCGTTCACATCCTTCGCCAGCGCGGTTGAGTTGCACCATGTCATCGTCCGCAAAGGCACCGACGGGCTAGACATGGTGCCGTTGACGATCTCGAATGCGGGCAATGAAGGGCTGTCGTGCAATGCCGACTTCGCCCACTGGTATTCGGCCGGCGTTGCGACGGTCGAGCCGGGCAAGAGCGCCCGCCTCGAACTGTGGCTCGACCCCAAGACCGGCACGTTCACCATCCTCAACGACAAGCGCGAGAACCTGCCCATCGAGCGGCTGTGGTGCGGCCTGTCGGGCCGTGCATATGCCACGCGGGCACAGATCACACTCGACCGTGGCGACGCGACCGAGGGGAACCGCGCCGTGTCCTGCCGCGTGGAGCAGGACAGGTTCGCGTGCCGGTAGGCGCCCATCGATCCGTCGGCCCACGACATGGCGCGCCTTATTCCTTCGCCAGGAACTTGTCGGTGAAGACGTCTTCCGCCGACAGGGCCGCCTTGAGCACGCCCTGATCGGTGAGCGTCTTCAACGTTTCCTCCCACTGCGTCTTCGTCATCCAGCCGAGGCCGTGCTCCTTGGTGTCGGGGCTGGTGAAGGTCGACGCTATGTCGGCGTTGATCTGCGCCAGCAACACATCCTTCTTGTCCGCGTAGCCAGGAGCCGCCTTGGCCGTGATCTCGGCGGCCTCTTCCGGATGGGCGACGACATAGTCGAAGGCTTCCCGGTAGGCTTTGACGAAGCGGGCGACGACATCCGGCTTGTCCTTGATCATCTTCTCCGAGGTGAACAGACCGGAGCCGTAGGCCTTCCAGCCATGGTCCGCGCCCATCATGATGCTGAGCGAGCCGGGACCGCCGGCTTTGGCCTCCAGCTCGGGAACCTCGGCGTCGACATAGCCGACCACCGTCTGGACCCGGCCGAGGAGAAGATAGCTTTCATAGGGCGGCGAGACGCTGTTCAGCGTCATGTCCTTCTCGGTCAGGCCATTGGCCGCGAGGAAGCCCTTGAAGAAGATGTAGGTCGAGCCGGCGGGGTGAATGCCGATGGTGAGCCCTTTGAGATCGGCCGGCTGGGTGAGCTTCATCGTCTTTGCGAGCGAAATGATCGCCAGCGGCGAATGCTGGTTGACGGCGGCCACCGCGACCACCGGGACATTCTGCGACCGGGCCACGGCGAGCGTGGGAAGATCGCCAAAACCGAAGTCCGCGTTCTCATTGCCGACCAGCCGCATGGCGTCGGGCGAGCCGGAGCCCTTGCGGATTTCGGCGACGTCGATGTCGTTCTTGGCGAAGAAGCCTTTTTCCTTGCCGACGAAGAACATGGCGTGGTTGCCGCGCACCACCCAGTCGAGCTGGACGTTGACCTTGTCGGCCGCCAAGGCCGCGCTCGAGAAGCCGAGTGTCCCGACACACGCCGCAAGCGCGGCTGCCTTGATGAATGAGCGTCTGAGCATTTTTGTTCCCTTTTTTTGGTTTGAGAGCGGACCTACGCGCGGCTGAATTTCGGCGCCCACGGCACCACGATGCGTTCGAGAATTTCGGCCGCGTAGTAGAAGGCGATGCCCAGCACCGACACGAGCAGCAACGCCGCGAAGACGAGCGCGGTGTCGAGCTGTGTCGAGGCGAACTGGATGACGTAACCGAGCCCGTCCGAGGCACCGGCGAATTCGCCGACGATGGCGCCGATGACGCTGAGCGTCGCGGCTATCTTGGTCCCGGCCATCAGGTTCGGCAGCGAATGCGGCACGCGTATCCTGAACAGGATCTGAGTCGGGCTGGCGCCGACCGAATTCATCAGCGACAGCAGCGAGCGGTCGACCGCCTGCATTCCCGCCAGCATCGACAAAGTCACCGGGAAGAAGGCGATGACCAGGATCAGACCGATCTTGGGCGCGAGCCCGTAACCGAACCAGAGGATGAAGATCGGCGCCAGCGCCACCTTTGGCACGTTCTGAAACAGCACCACCAGCGGGTATAGCGCCCGCCCCAGCCAGTCGAAGCGCACGATGACCAGCGCGATGGCAATGCCGACCACGACGGAGACGAGGAATCCGAATAGGATCTCGCCCGCCGTCACCAGCGTCGCCTGCATCAGCGTTGCCCATTGCGCGACCAGCGATTGCGCGATCTCGGTCGGAGCAGGAATGATGAAGGCGGAGATGGCGAAAACCCGCACCACGGCTTCCCACACCACGATCGTCGCCAGCAGAAGGATGACCGCTGGAAGCCAGCTGCCTGTCGCCTGACTCCAGCTCGAGGCGAACCGCGACTCCGAGAGATTGGTGATGGGTTGATCGCTCATGACGCGCCTCCCGGTTGATGGCTGGCGCGCAGCATGGTGCGCAATTGAACCACCAACCTGACGAATTCGGGATCTTCCGTCACCGACAGATCGCGCGGATAGGGCAGCCCGATGTCGAGGCTTTCGGTGATCCGCCCCGGCTTGATGCCCAGCACGTGGACATGGCGGGACAGATGAATGGCCTCGTCGATGGAGTGGGTGACGAGCACGATCGTCTTGCCGGTGCGCTGCCATATCTCCAGCAGCGACTGGCCCATCTGGTCGCGGGTGATGGCGTCAAGGGCGCCGAACGGCTCATCCATCAGCAGCACCGCCGGATCGAGCGCGAGCGCCCGCGCGATGGCGACGCGCTGGCGCATGCCGCCGGACAATTCATTGGGGCGCTTGTGGGCGCTGTCGCCCAATCCCACCAGCTCCAGCATCTCCTGGCCGCGCGCCCGCAAATCGGCGCGCGAGAGCGACTTGTCGGCGATGCCAAGCAGCATCGATGCGTTGTCGACGGCGTTCTTCCAGGGAAGCAGGTTGGCCTCCTGGAAGACGAGGCCGATCATGCGCTTGCGCGCCGCCTCGACCGGCGAAAGCCCGGCGATCGAAACGCTGCCACTTGTCGGATTGACGAGCCCGGCCAAAACTTTGAGCAAGGTGCTCTTGCCGCAACCGGAAGGGCCGATGAGGGAGACAAACGAGCCCTTGGGTATCGAAAGATCTATGTTTTGCAGAACCAGTTGCCTGGCCAGCGTCACCGACACGCTCTTGGCGGAGATCAGGTCGTCATGGTGGCGGATATGGGCTGGCCGGCCGCCTGCTGGTCGAATGGGTTCAATGCGCATCGCTTGCCCCTGCATGCGGCGCCCAAACCCGACCGGTGCTGTGAGCATGATCGGCCATCGGCTACTCCCGGCCTTCCAGGATGCGCCGCACCGCGACGAGCTTGCGCGCCCGTTCGCCTTGCAGCGCCTTGATCTGCTCGGGCGTGTAGGAGAACATCCCCTCGCCCGACTTGATGCCGAGCTTCGACGCATTGGTCTTCTCCAGCACCATCGGCGCGACGTCGTCGCGATTGGAAAGATCGGCATTGAGGAAGGACGAGACGGACTTGTAGATATCCAGGCCCGCCATATCGAGCAGCGCCATCGGCCCGACCACGGCGATCTTGTAGCCGATGCCCCAGGACACGCAGGTGTCGAGGTCTTCAGGCTCGATGACGCCGCGCTCGACGAGGTCGACCGCCTCGCGCAGCAGCGCATAGAGCACGCGGTTCTCGACGAAGCCCGGAACGTCCTTCTTCACCACCACCGGCAGCAAGCCGATCGAGCGGATCAGGTCGCGGATCGTCGCCACCGTCTCAGGCGCGGTCTTCTCGCCGGCGATCACCTCGATCATCGGGATGATGTGCGGCGGGTTCGACCAGTGCATGCCCACCATCCGCTCCGGATGCGAGATATGCGCCTGCAGCTTGGTGATCGGGATGCCGGACGTGTCGGACGCCACGATCGTGTCCGCCGCTATCAGCCCATCGATGGCGCGATAGACATCGGCCTTGATCGAAATGTTCTCGGGAACGTTCTCGATCACCAGGTCGGCGCCTGATACCGCGTCGGCTATGTCATCCGTGAAGCGAACCGTTCCGGCGCCGGCCGAGGGCGGCGCGATGCCCAGGGAATCGAGAACCGTTTCGGCCACGCCCAGCATGGTTCCAGCCCGCTCGATCGCCGCCGGGGCGACATCGTAGGCCACGACACGGAGGCCGCCTCTGGCGAGCCGCGCGGCCATGCCGGGCCCCATCGTGCCCAGCCCAATGATGGCGATACGTTGGATCATCACGCTGCCCTGCTTTCGGTTGCTGCTTTTGTTGCCGCGACAAGGTCGGCGGCTTTCTCGGCAATCATGATCACTGCCGCGTTGATGTTTCCGCAGACGAGGTCGGGCATGACGGAAGCATCCACCACGCGCAGGCCGTCGACGCCGCGAACTCGCAGTTGCGGGTCAACAACCGAGGCCGCGTCCGCGCCCATCCGGCAGGTGCCGGCCGGATGATGCACGGTGATGGAGGTCTTACGGATATGCTCATCGATCTCGTCGTCGCTCTGGCAATTGGGACCGGGAAAGAACTCCGCCTCGATGAAAGGCTGCATGGAAGGTTGCGCCGCGAGCTCCCTTGCCACCCGGAAGCCGGCCCGCAGCGATTGCCAGTCCTTCGGCGAGGCCAGGAAATTCTGGTGGATCAGGGGCGCCGCGGAAGGATCGGCCGAGGCCAGTTTCACCGCGCCGCGACTCTCGGGCTGCGTGGCCACCACGCGCGTTGCGAAACCATCAGGAAACGGTGCCTTGAATGGCTTGAAATAGGGCCATGCTGCGAGTGGTGCCGCCGTGAAGAGCAGTTGCACATCCGGCAACGGTCGCTCCGGACCGCTTTTCAGGAAGGCGACGACCCCGCCGGGCACATCGCCCGAAAAACCGCGCCCCGTAAGGTAGGTCTTGGCGAAATCCAGCCCGATGCGATCGGCGCGCATATTGTGCAGGAAAGGCCCTGGGCCGCGACGTCGGTACATGAGAATGACCGAGACGTGATCCTGCAGGTTCTTGCCGACCGCGGGCAGGTTGACCCGTGTCTGGATGCCGTGCGCCGCAAGCTCGTCCGGCGCCCCGATGCCGGACAGCATCATGAGTTGCGGCGTGTTGATCACCCCGCCGGAGAGCAGCACTTCCCTGCGTGCGATGACCGTTCGCTCGCTGCCGCGATGGTTTATCGCCAAGCCGGTGGCGCGCGTGCCTTCCAGGATGATCTTCGTCGCCGTCGCTTCGGTAAGAACGGTGAGATTGGGCCGCCGCAGGACCGGCCGCAGATAGGCCGTCGCAGTCGAGCTGCGCCGCCCCTTGGAGATCGTCATCTGGAGGCGGCCGAAGCCTTCCTGCCGCTCGCCATTGTAGTCGTCGGTCTGCGGATAGCCCGCCTGCACGCTGGCCTGGGCAAATGCCTCGATCAGCGTGTCCTTGTAACGGCAGAACTGGGTGTTCAACGGGCCGGACCCGCCGCGAAAACGGCTCTCGCCCCCTTCCCAGCTTTCCTGTTTCCGGAAATAGGGCAGGACCTTGTCATACGACCAGTCGCTTAGCCCGCTGGCGGCCCAGCGGTCGTAGTCGCCGCGATTTCCGCGTACATAGGCCATGGCGTTGGTCGACGACGATCCGCCAATGACCTTGCCGCGCGCGCACTCGACCCTACGCCCGCCGACATTGTCCTCCGGCTCGCAGAAATACATCCAGTCATGCCGGCGCTCGGTCAGGATCTTGCCCCATCCAAGCGGAATGTGGATCATGGGGTCGCGGTCCCAGCCGCCGGCCTCAAGCAACAGGACCGAGCATCCCGGATCGGCGCTCAGCCGGTTGGCGAGCACGCAGCCGGCCGATCCGGCCCCAACGATGACGTAATCATAATTTTGCGCGTGCTGCATGATGCGTTTCATTGCCTTCGTCCGGCGCCCAGGGGCCAGGGACCTGTTGAAACCGAGCGTGGAAATCCCGGCACGGGCCGGGACCGCCTGGCTATTCCACAAGGCGGCCGGCGCTAGAGCAGGCCAGCCTCTCTCAGGCGCTGCGACCAGTGGTTCCATCCGCGGTCGATCTGGGCGCCGACGAGCTTTCCCGCCGTCTTGATCTCGCCCGGCGACAGATACTTGATCTTGCCGATTTGCAGGCCGGCCGTGAGCGCCTTCGCTTCCTGCTCGAGATAGAAGGCGCGGAAGACGACCTCGCGCACGGAGTTGCCGACATTGACGACACCATGACGCGCCATGAGGACCACGGTGCTGCCGCCGAGGCTTTCGGCAATATCCGCGCAGACATCGGGGCTGCCGCCGAAAAGGTCCGTCTCGTCGCCGTGCTTGTCGCGGATCTCGTAGACCGGGACTGACTCGCCGATGAAGGCCCCCATATGGGTGACCGGCCGCAGCGGCGTATCGACGAAGCAATAGGGCAAGACGGCCGGCGAGTGGGTGTGGAGCACGCACTGGACATCCGGCCGCGCCTTGTAGATTTCGCTGTGAATATAGCGCTCCAGATAGGAAGGCCGGTTGTCCGATGTCTCGCCGTCGAGATTGAAACGTTGGATGTCGTCGACGGTTATCAGGCTCGGTGCGAGCTTCTGAGCCAGAAAGAAGCTTTCAGGGTCCTCGGGATCGCGGGCGCTGATATGCCCGAACGTGTCCAGGATGCCTTCGTTCAGAAGTATCTTCGTCGCCGTGACCAGCTCTTCGAAGACCTTCTGGCGCACTGGGTTGTTGTCTTTCATTTCAATTCTCCCACTACGCGGCGATGGCGGCCATCCTTATTCTTGTTGTCGGCCGCCCGCGCCACGGTTTCACTTGTTTTCGTAGATGCCGACGATCCGATTCTGCTCGATGATGTTCCCGGCATATTTCTGCAGGAACTCTTCCCTGGTGGGGGTGCCTTCGACCTTCGTGTCGAGCGCATAGATCCAGAAGTAGTAGTGATGCTCGCCATGGCCGGCGGGCGGCTGCGGCCCGTAATACTGCTTGTCGCCGGCGCCGTTGGGTCCGACGCGGAACTTTTCCGGCGTGTCCGAAAGATCGGTGGTCGAGGGATCGATGCCGTAGACGACCCAATGCGTAAAACCATTGGCCAGGGGCGCGTCCGGATCATGACAGATCAGCGCCAGTTCCTTGGTTCCTGCAGGAACGCCGCTGATGCTGAGCCTGGGCACCACGTTGCCCTTGTCGCCTGCGTGTTCGTCGCGCAGTCTCCCGAGCGGCTGGAAGTCCGCCGATGTAATCTTGAGGTCCTTGATGTTCAGGGGCATTTGATCTCGTCCTTCATCAATTCGATCGAACTAGGCGCCGGCCTTGAGGTCGGCGACGGATTTGCCCCCGACGCGCTGATGCACGCGCGGGCCCGATGCGACCGCGACGCAGATCAAAAGCTCGTCCGGGCGCGGGGCGTCCGGCACCGAGAAAGTGACGGCGTCGTAGTGGGAGCGGATATAGAGCTCGTCCTTGTGGGCAAGCGGAATATCGATGGTGGTGCCGGCAACGGCGACCTTGCTGACCGACGAGATCCAGGCTTTGCCGCCGCCGACCTGCTGGCGCAGCGGATCGCCGAATACGGTGGTGATGCAGGCGACCACATGTTCCTGCTCTCCGGCCGTGCCCGCGATTCCGCCCTTGCCATAGCTCTCGACCGGCCTGTTGCCGAGCAGCGCCACGGCACGTTCGCCCAGCGCATGGCCGATGGCCGAACTCGGATTGGTCAGATCGGACAATTCGGCGACGAACTTTCCGGCGAACGGATTGCGTATGACGACCCCAGTCGCGACCTTGACGAGGGTCTCGCCAGGCGTGCCGCCGTCATGCCGGCTTTCCTGGACCGACGCGTACCATCCCCTGACATCGTAATCCCGCTCGACTTCACTGGAATAATTCATCTCTATCTCCTGAAGGGAGCGCGCATCTTTCGCGCGCCCCGATTAATTCTGTGACCGGTCCGCCCCGGCCCTATTGCGGCCACGAATAGACACGGCGCAGTGGGTCGAAGCGCGCCGCTTCGAGCGCGGCCGGCGTGAACATGTTTCCCCTGGAAAGCGAGCGGTTCGCCGCATAGTCGCCCGACAGTGCCTGGCAGCGATCGGTGATCGGGCGAATACGCGTCTCCCAGGCGACGAGCGCGTCCTCGACGGAAGCGCCCTCCTCCAGGTCCTGCGACAGGCTGAAGGCATTGACCATCGCGCAACCGGCGCCCTGGGCAAGAGCCGGGCACATCGCATGCGCGGCGTCGCCCACCAGCGCCACCTTGCCTCTTGTCCAGCTATCCAGCTTGTTCGTCTGATAGGTGTCGTACCGTGCAGTCTCGAGCTTCGCGGCTTCGACCAGGCACGGTTCGAGGAACGGGAACATCTCGACCCAGACCTCGAGGTCGAGCGGAACTTTCGAGCCACGCGGATCGGCGGCCGGCGCCATCAGACCCAGATACAATTCGTTCTCGTTGCAGGGCGAGTAAAGGATACGCTGGACACGCGGCCAGAAGTTCCACATGTCGATGGTGTTGTCCCACTCGCCGTGGCCGAGTTCCTTCTTCTTGCGCGGGACGATCAGCCGGATAATTCCATCCTTCGACGTCCAGCGGTCCTGCTTGAACCCTATGGAGTCCCTGACCTTGGAGCCCACGCCGTCCGCTCCGACGATCAGGTCGGCTTCCAGAACCTCGCCGGTCTGAAGGGTCAGGCGGCCCGCCGGGTCGGCCGCGACCGCCTCGGAATCGATGCGAATATCGACTCCCAAGGCACGAGCGCGGCTGACGAGAGCATTGTGCAAATGGCTGCGCGTCATGATGCGCCAGGGAAGGCCGTTGAACGTCTCCCTGGAGATCGACTTGTTATGCATCCAGGTCTCGTAGGTCGGAGGCGTGTGGGACCCCTGGAGAACATCATCCAAGGCGCCCAGCCCTTCGAGCACGCGAAGGCCATTGTGCCAGAGATAGATGCCCGCGCCGAATGCCCGGAGTTCGGAGCTTTTTTCGTGCAACCTGACGTCCCAGCCGTTCTGCTTGAGAGCGATGGCGGCCGTCAGGCCGGCAAAGCCCCCACCGGCGACCTCCGCGCGACGCGTCTTGCCCGGAGTTTTGTTTACATTGGCCATTTTCTATCCTGATGCTGCGTACAATAAGACGGCGCGACTGGCCGTCAGGCGTCGATGAAATTCGTGATGGCTTTCAGCGTGACCTCGGGACACACCTCGTTGACGTAATGGTCGGCTCCCGGGACGACGACCACCGGCAGATCGGGCCGCAACCGACTGGTCTTTGCCAGCGCCGCCGCCGAAACCAGCTTGCTCTCTTCGCCGCGGACGATGAGGACGGGCTTCGCCACATGGCGGTAAGCCTGCGTCAGGTCCGCGCGAAGGCCCTTGGCGGTCTGAGCCATTGCCGAGGGCGACGCCAGCGGACGCAGACCGCTTTCGACCTGCCGATAGCCGCTCTCGGCTCTGATCCTGATGGCGTCGGCGGGAATATTCGGATAGCGGCCCGCGAGATATGCCTGGACGGCCTCGACATCCCTGAAAATCCGGTCTCCGGCGTTCACCCGACTCTCCAGGGCATCGAGCGCTTCGGTCTCGATATAGGGGGTGAAGTCGATCGCGATCACGGACCGCACCAGCTCCGGATTTCTCGCCGCCGCGGTGACGGAGTTCCTGGCGCCGAGTGAATGTCCGACGAGGATGGCAGGACCCCGGCCGAGGGTGCGTATCAGGCTGGCGATGTCGTCCGCGTAGTCATTAGCCTCGTAGCCGTTTTCGGGCTTGTCGCTGAGGCCATGCCCTCTCTGGTCGACAGCTACAGTCGTGAAGCGGGCCGAAAGCTGCGCCATCAACGGCGCGAACACCGCGGAGTTGGACGTTATGCCGTGGAAAAACAGCATCAACGGACCGGTCCCGCTCTCGCGCACATTCAAGACGATGCGGCCGGCGTCCACACGTCGCGAACCAACCTGGCTGGAAAGTACGTCTGCCACCACGTTTATGATCCCCGGCGCTGCTGCTTTCTTGCGTAAAAGGATCATACAACCACGAGGGCGTCAACCTGGATTGTCTGACATTCTTGCAATCTTAAAAGTTGACAATCTGCCTGTTCCCGCTGTCCAATGTTCGCCGCCTCGCATATGATGCGTCAGAGTCCGACCCTGAGCCCATGAGACGTAACCGATGCTGTCCGAACTGAATTTGCGGATTTCGCCACGAACAGTGCAGCAAGAGACTGTCGACAAGCTGCGGCTGGCGATCCTGTCCGGCCTGTTTCAGCCGGGAAGCCGCCTTATTGAAAGCCAGTTGTGCGCACAGCTCGGCGTCAGTCGCCCCTCGCTGAGGGAGGCATTGCGCAGCCTTGAGGCCGAACGCCTGATCGAGATCGTGCCCAATCGCGGGCCGTCGATACCGGCGCTTTCGTGGAGCGAGGCAACCGCAATCTACGAGGTTCGAGAGCTGCTGGAAGTGGAGGCGGCCGGGCGATGCGCATCAAGAATTCACGCCGAACAGTTGCGTGAGCTTGAGAAATCGCTTGCCGCCTTCGAAGAGGCCGCCTCGAGCAATGACAGTTTGGCCCAGGTCACGACCGCAGCCGACTTCTATTCAATCATACTCGCCAATTGCGGCAATCCCATCCTCGAGGAAGTCCATCGCGGTCTGGTGGCCAGGATCAGCTTTTTCCGCGGACGCTCGATGTCTTTGGAGGGCAGAGCGCAAAGCAGCCTGGCGGAGATGCGGGAGATATACGAATCCATTGCCGCCGGCGACGAGAAGGCCGCCCGCAAAGCCTCGAAACGACACCTTTTGAAGGCAAAAGCGGCGGCAAAGATGTCCATGAACAGCGAGAGTTGAGATCTCCGAGGCGACGCTCGGCCGAAATCTTGAAATCCTCAGTTTCAAATCGCGCGTCTGCGGCACCGCTGGGCGCGCAACCCTCGAGGTCTTGCGTTAATACGGAAATTGGGAGTGGAGATGACCAAGGGGATTGGTGGGCGCAACCCGGATGCCGATGTCGTCATCGTCGGCGGTGGCTCGGCAGGCTCGTTGCTTGCGGCGCGGCTGAGCGAGGACCCGGCCCGTCGCGTTCTGCTGATCGAGGCAGGCGAGGAGGCGACCGACCCCGACATCTGGAATCCGGCTGCCTGGCCGATGCTTCAGGGCCGCAGCTACGACTGGGACTATAGCACGGAGCCGCAAGCCGGCACGGCGGGTCGGGTGCATCATTGGGCGCGGGGGCGGCTGATCGGCGGCTCGAGTTGCCTGCACGCCATGGGCTACATGCGCGGTCATCCCTGCGACTTCCAGGCCTGGGCCGACGCGACCGGCGATCGCCGATGGAGCTGGAATGAACTGCTGCCGGTTTTCCAGGCCATCGAAAACCACCCGCTTGGCGGCGACGGCATTCACGGCAAGGGCGGGCCGTTGCCGATCTATCTGCCGACGGACGAAGTAAGTCCGCTTGCCCGTGCCTTCATCGAGGCGGGCGCATCGTTGGGTCTGCCTCGCCTTAAGGGTCACAACAGCGGAGAGATGATCGGCGTCACCCCGAATTCGCTGAACATTCGAGATGGACGGCGGGTCACGGTGGCCGACGCCTGGCTCACGCCGGCTGTCCGAAGCCGCGGAAATCTGACCATACTGACGGGGTCCCGCGTGCGACGGCTGATCTTGGACGGCAATCGGATGCGCAGTCTCGAAGTTGCGGAGCGACACGGCAGCCTTTTGGAGGTCTTTGCGGATCAGGTGGTGCTCTGCGCCGGCTCGCTGGAAAGTCCGGCTTTGCTGATGCGCTCAGGCATTGGTCCGCACGATATACTCCGGGCCGTCGGCGTCGGCTGTTTGATCGACATGCCGGAAATCGGTCGAAACCTTCAGGACCATCTGCTTGGTGCCGGCAATCTTTATGCGGCCCGCAAGCCGGTTCCACCGTCGCGCCTCCAGCATTCCGAATCGATGACCTATATGCGGGCGACCGGGTTCGCCGGCACCGGGCAGCCCGAAATTGTCGTTGGCTGCGGCGTGGCGCCGATCGTGTCCGAACGCTTTCAGGCGCCTGCCGCCGGCACGGCCTATTCCTTGCTGTTCGGAATAACGCATCCCACGAGCCGCGGCGGTGTTCGGATAAGCGGGCCGGAGCTCGATGACCGGTTGATCATCGATCCCGCATACCTTCAAACCAGCCAGGATCGAAAGCTGTTTCGACAGGCTCTGGCGGCGGCACGAGAGATCGGCCATCGAGACGAACTCGCCGATTGGCAAGAGCGCGAGCTTCTGCCAGGTGCTCTGAATGGTGAGGTGGAGATCGACAATTTCATCGCGCAGTCGGTCATCACGCACCATCATCCCTGCGGCACCTGCAGGATGGGCAAGGACGTGGACGCCGTCGTCGATGCGAACCTACGGCTCAAGGCGCTTGACAATCTTTTCGTCGTGGACGCGTCGGTCATGCCAAATCTCACCGCGGGACCGATTCATGCTGCGGTCCTCGCGATCGCCGAAACCTTCGCGCGATGGCACCGGGGAACCGTGTAACCTTGACTCCAAGAACCGCGATAGTGCCGGCCCAAAGCGGCCATTTCTCGAGCGTGCTCACGTCTTTGAAGGCGCTGCGCAGTGCACCGATGTCGTGGAGATCGCCCTTGGCGACGTGGACACCGGTCGGAAAGCTGGATTTCGCGGCGTCGCGGGTCAGCACACGCACCGTCGCGCCGCGCTGAAGGAGTTGATCGACGACATGGCCGCCGACGTGGTCGGTGGCACCTGTTTACCCGCCCGAACGGCCTCACTTGCCGATCCAAAAGCGGCCTTTTGCGATTTGTCGCTGAATGAAGGCGTCATACTGATCGCCAAGGGTTATGGAGGTGCTTCTGGGCATGATGAAGCTCCAATACCAATAGATGGCATCAGCGGTGCGTCATGCTGACAAGGTCAACGCGCCTACCCTTCCATCTTCTTGCCCTTGGCCAGCGCCATCACCCGGTCGATATAGGCCAGCATCAGCGCAGAAAGCACGAAGGCCAGATGCATGATGGTCAGCCACATCAGTTGCTGCGCCGTGTAGGAAGCGTGGTTGAGGAAGATCTGCAGCAGATGGATCGACGAGATCGCGACGATGGTCGAGGCGACCTTGACCTTCAGCGAGCCGACATCGATCGTGCCCAGCCAATGGACCTCGCCGTCCTGATCGTCGAAGCGGCTGACGAAATTCTCGTAGCCGGAGATGATAACCATCACCACAAGTGAGGCGACAAGCGCGGCGTCGATCAGGCCGAGCATCTTCAGGATCGTGTCCGTGTCGCCGAGCGTGAAGACGCTCGTCACGAACTCGTAGAGCTTCTTGCCGAAGGAGAGCGCGTAGATCGCGAGCGCGACGCCGAGCCCGAGATAGAAGGCGACCAGCAGCCAGCGCGAGGCGAGGATGACGGATTCGATGGCGAGTTCGAGACGCTTCATGAAGGGTTCCGGTCAGATTGCGATAGAGGGTATTTCGGCCAGACAGGGCCGGTTTTCAAGACAAAAAACCCCGCCGGAGAGGGGACCGGCGGGGCTCAGTCGTGTCCCGCTGGAGTCGGGACAGGGCAGGGAACGCCCTGACCGGAATCTGGGTGTCGCAATGCGGCAATTCAATGAGTTAGCTTCAGCCGACAGGACAAATCTTCTTGAGCCGGGAAAGGAAAAGGCCCGTCCGACGCAGACGGGCCTTCCTCTCAAGCGCTGATTCCAAAAATCCGATCAGGACCTTGAAATCAAAGGCTAACCCGCGTCGCGCTGAACGAATTCAGCGCGGCGGGATCTATGTCTTTGTCTAATGCATGTCGTTGCCCCGAAACCGCAGACACTTTTGGGCGACATGCATCGATTACTGCTCACTGTTGCTCGCCACCGGCGCCACCAGCGAGGTAATGCGGCGGATGGCAACACGACGGTTCTCGCGGTTCGGACCGGGCGTGTTGACCTTGAGATATTCCTCGCCATAGCCCTGCGTGGTGAGGTTCTCGGCCGGGATGCCGAAGGCGTTGGTGAGCGCCTCGGCAACGGCTTCGGCACGGCGATCCGAGAGGGCAAGATTTGCCTCCGGCGTGCCGACGGCGTCGGTGTGGCCTTCGATCAGGAAGGTCTCGGCCGGATTTTTCTTCAGCAGTTTTTCCATGGCGCTGGCGACGCCATCGAGCTTCTGCACCTCGGTGTCGGAGATCGTGGCCGAGCCGAAGTCGAAGTTCAGCGTGTCGAGATCGATACGCCGGGCGATGTCGCGCACGCGGGCCGACCGTTTCACCTCGTCGATCGAGTAGAGGCGCTGCACCCTCTCCACCGGCGGCTGCTCGAGGAAGGTATAGTAGTCGTCATCGCTCTGGACATCCTCGGAGTTCAGGATGTAGTCCCGCTGCGGGATGGTCAGCCGCATCGGCGGCAGGTCGTCGCCGGGATCACGCCAGTCGCCGTCGTCCTGGTATTGCTGCTCGTCGACATAGCTCAGGATATATTCCCGGCCGTCCGGCATGATACGCGAACGCTGGATGACATCGCCATAGCGGTTGCGGATGGTGACGACGCGGATGCCGTTGTCGCGTTCAACCGTCTCACGGGTGCGGCCGCCCGAGATATCCTCGTAGTAGACGTCCCTGGCGCCGCGGGTGATGCGAGGCGCCTCGTTGCTTTCCACGAATGTCTGATTGTTGAACTGGAGGATGACGCGGTCGCCAAACTGCTTGACGACATCCGCGCCCTGCGGGCGGCGACGCTCGCGCACCACCTGCTCTGGCGTAAGGTCGATCCGTTTCCCCTTCTCTTGATCGACGGGAACAATCTTCTCGGGCCTGATCGCCTGCTGCGCGGACTTGTCGTCGGTGGGCGGCGGACCCTGATCGATCGGAGCCGGTCTCTGGGCCTGCTCGCCGCCTTGCTGCTGTCCGGCCTGATTGGCGTTCTGGCCATTTCCGGCCTGGCCATTTCCAGTTTGAGCGCCACCGGTCTGGGCGCCACCGGTTTGGGCACCGCCGTTCTGGCCGTTGTCGTTGCGGCCTCGGTGCTTGCGCACGGCATCTTTCTGGCTGTCGAGGACGGGCGCCTCATTCGGATTGGCGGTTTCGCTTTGCGCGGCGTTGCCGCCATTGGTGGGCTGGTTGTTGTTGGCAGGCTGATTGTTGTTGGCCGGCTGTTCACCTGTAGCAGGCTGTTGGCCTGTCGCCGGCTGCTCTCCAGTCGTGGGCTGTTCGGTCAACGGCTTCTTGCCGGGCTGCTTCCTACCTTGGGTTTGCTCACCCATGGTTGGCTGCTGAGTGCCTGTTGCCGGCTGCTCGCCCGTCGCCGGTTGCTGCCCGGTAGCAGGCTGCTCGGCGGTTGGCTTCTTGCCGCGTTTCTTCTTGTCCTGGGTCTCTCCGCCCTGGGCCGGCTGCTCACCGGTCTGCAACGGTTCGGCCTGCGGCACGGGTTCACCCGCCGGCGCCAGCTTTTTGGTCGGCTCGTTGGTCTGCGTCTGCTCGGCCGGAGCGGTCTCCCCCTGCTGGTTCTGCTTGTGCCTCTTCTTGAACTGGTTGCCGCCTTGCTGATTGTCGTTGGCAGGTGCAGCCTGATCGGCGGGCGCAGCCTGGCCAGCGGGCTGTTCGGTGGTGGCTCCCTCCGTTTGCTGCTTGCGCTTCTTGCGCAACTGGTTGCCCTGCTGCTGATTATCAGTCGAAGGAGCCAGTTGATCGGCAGGCTGTTCAGCCGGCGCCATTTGCGAGTTGCGCTTCTTGCGCGGCTGCTGCTCGTCGGTCGCAGGCTGGCCGCCCTGGTCGGCGGGCGCGGCCTCGATCTGTTGCTGCTGGTCACGCTTCTTGCGAGGCTTCAATTGCTGTTCATTGGTCGCAGGCTGCGCGCCTTGATCCGCAGGTGCAGCTTCCGTTTGCTGCTGTTGGTCGCGTTTCTTTCGCGGCTTGAATTGCTGCTCGGCCGGGGCGGCTTCACCGGATTGGCCATTATCCATCTGCTGCTGTTCTTGCCGCTTCTTGCGCGGCTTCTGCTCGGCCTCGGCAGGGGCGGCTTGTTCGGCTGCCGGCGCCGATTCGCTCTGCTGCTGCTCGCGCTTCCTCTTCTTTGGCTGTTCGGCTCCGCCCTGCGCGCATTCCTCGGCCGACTGGCCTTCTGCGCAAGCGGCTTGAGCCAGCACGAGCGGCGCACCGTGCAGGCCGCCGAAAGCGACACCTCCCTGCAGCGGGTACGCGCCCAACGGCGCGGATGCCATAAGCAGGCCGATTGCTGTGCCCGCCAGAATCCGTGGTTGGCGTTTCATATCATTTTCTCCTAATGGGGTCCCATCCCTGCCCAAACTTTCATCAGCCGCAATTGGTTCCGTTACAAGGCATTGACGCCAGCCAAGGATGTTCGGCCGGCCTTTTGAAGGCGATTTCGTGTCTTTCTAATGTTGATACCTAGTCACTGTGACAGCAGCGCTTGACCGAGAGGCCGCGGAGGGCCAAATCCACCCACATGACCGCGCCATTCTGGAAAACCAAGACGCTCGAGGCGATGACCCCCGCCGAATGGGAATCGCTATGCGATGGCTGCGGCAAATGCTGCCTGTCGAAGCTCGAGGACGAGGATACGGGCGAGATCTTCTGGACAAGCGTTGGCTGCCGGCTGTTCGACGCCGAAAGCTGCCGTTGCTCAGACTATGCAAACCGGCTGGCGAGGGTGCCCGACTGCGTCGGGCTGACGCCGCAGAACGTGCGCACCATCACCTGGCTGCCCAAGACCTGCGCCTACCGGCTGATCGCCGAGGGCCATGATCTCTATTGGTGGCACAGGCTTGTTTCGGGAAGTGCTGCGACCGTGCATGAAGCCGGCATTTCGATCCAGGGCCGGGTGAAGGCCAAGGAAACCGATCTGGCCGAGCCGGACGACTATTTCGATTACATACTGGACGACGAACCGTAACCGGTTCGCACCGCGACGACGAACGCCGAGCGCGAGCTTTTGACGAGGAACGACGAATCCTGCGGTTTCGCGCTTAGAGCCGGAGGGGGTGGCGTTATTGAATACGAGCGACGCACCCTGGCGGGTTCGCGCTTACATGAACCGGACATGAATGGGCGGTTCGCGGAAAGTTCAGACACAAAAAGGCATTCTCCAATCATCGGTTCTAGGGGCGAAAGCCCGCAACAAGGAGAGAAGACGATGTTCAACACGATCAAGACGGCTGCCCTTTCGGCGCTTGTCGGGCTCGGCACGCTTGCCGCGATTCCGGCGCATGCGGACAGCCTCTATCTCGGTTTCGGCAACAACCAGGATCCGCGCTTCGGCGTCTATACGGGCGACGATGACGGCTACTACCGCCGCGACTGGCGCCGTGACCGCGACTGGCGCGGCTGCTCGCCGGAGCGCGCCCTCGACAAGGCCGAGCGCATGGGCCTGCATCGCGCCCGCATCGTCGACATCAGCCGCCGCACCGTGAAGGTGGTCGGCCGCCAGTATGGCGACCGCGTCGTGGTGGTGTTCGCCAACGAGCGCGGCTGCCCGATCATCTATCGCTGAGGTTGAGAGGGCGATATGTGAGGATCGCCTATGAGCCCTCACGATGAGGCGTGGCTCGAAAAAGCCCCGGAGGAAATGATCCTCCGGGGCTTTTTGCGTGCCGGCGGCGCCCGCGCGCGCCGGCCGATCGTTACTTCAGCTCGAAGGTGACCGTGACCTGGACGTTGTAGGAATTCTCGCCAGCCTGGACCGGGACGGCCGAACGGGCCGCGTCGAATGATTTGGCCGCCATCGGCATCGGCACCGGCGCGATATTCTGGTCGGTGATCTCGAGCACCTTGCCCAGGCTGACGCCGGCCGCTTCGGCGAGCGTCTTGGCCTTCGCCATCGCATCGGCGACAGCCTTCTTGCGCGCCTCGGTGATCGTCGCCTTCGGATCGTCATTGGTGAAGGCGATGCCGCCGCCCTGATTGACGCCGAGCGATACCGCCTTGTCGAGGATCTCGCCGGTTTTGTCGACGTCGCGCACGCGCACCGACAGCGTGTTGGTCACCTGATAGGCGACGAGCTCGGCCTCCTGGCTGCCGTCGGCCTTGTTGGTATAGTTGTAGCGCGGGTTGATCTGGATGCCCGCCGTCTGCAGGTCGCGCTCGGCAATGCCGGCGGATTTCATCGCCGCAATGACCGCCGCCATGGCGTCGTTGTTGGCGTCGAGCGCCTCGCGCGCGCTCTTTGCCTCGCGCATGACGCTCAGCGAAAGGATCGCCATGTCGGGCGCCACCGTCGCTTCGCCTTCGCCGGACACGATGATGCGGGGCGGAGGCTGCGTGTCGGCGGCGCTCGCCAGAGCCGGGAATGTGACCGCGGCAGCGAGCGCGATAGGCAAAAGATGTCTGGTCATGAAAACTCCTCGAGGTCTGCGATCCGACGCTCCGCGCCGCCTCTGCCTCGACCCGCAAAGGCGTCGATACCCGGCAGCGCGGCGGAAGGACCGGACCTGTTTCGCGCCATATAGGCGCAGGCCGCTCTACGGCGCGAATATGGGTTGATTTTGGCATTTTGAGCCAGCGCTTTCGAAAGCCCTGTGCGAGCGAGCAAAAACCCCCTCCATCGTCTGCGACTACACCGCGGTTATGCTCAGGCACACGGGCATTGGAGCCAAACACGGGGCGCGAGGGCGGATCATGAGCCTCATGGGCATAGATATGTCCGGGTCCTTAGGCGTTCTTTCGATCAGGCAAGCCGTCTGCATCGTTAAGCGGCGGCAAAACGAATCCCAATGCCGGATGGTTCCTGCGCCAAGCCCCGGGTGAATATCCTGTGATCGTCCTGAAGGCACGCGTAAAATGGCTCTGGTCGGCAAATCCGTTGGCAAGTGCTACTTGAGCCAGTGTGTCGCTCGTTTCAAGGAGTGCTCTTTGTGCTTTTCGTATCTTCGCGGCAAGGTACCAGCGATGCGGCGAGACGCCCATGGAGGTCTTGAAAGCGCGAGCAAAATAGGCCTCGGAAAGCCCGACCATTTTGGCCAGGTCTTTTAGAAAGACGGCTTTCGGTAGACTCTGCTCCATCAGCACCGTCACGCGCCGGAGTTGTGCGGGGGCAAGTCCGCCCCTTTTCTCCTCCTGCCTCCTTACGCCAAACAGATTGTGGGATATCGCCAGAGCAAGGCTGTCGCCATAGAGGCGATCATCCGGGTGGGTGCCGAGGCAGGCATCCGCCAGCAATTCGACGAGAACCAGGAGGCGGTCGTCCTGGAACATCACGCGCGGCGCTAGACGCGATGTAAATTCGAACGCTTCGCCGAAACGTTCCGCCAACTCAGCAAGATCAAAATCGATGATCAGTCGGCGGATGTAGTGGGACCGTCGGGTAACCTGCCAGAGAGGGATGCCGGCTGGGACGAACGTCAAATGTCTGACGGTCTCTTCCGCGGAGGTCGGCATGGACGGTGCCGGGCAGTGCGGTGTCACCAGCATTTCCACGGGGCCGCCGACCTGCTCCAGAATAGCGGTCAGGCGCGGCCGTTTTGACCGGAGGTCTTCGGGATGCTGGCACGGACCATGCAGGTGGGCGATCTCGACACGAACGCCGGCCATGCATCGCATCTGTCTATGCGAAACCGTTATCTCGGCCGCTGCCATGAAGCCCGGCGTCGGCTCGCCCAGACGATCTGTCGTTTGACTGGTCACTGGTTGTCCCTCACGGCAGCACATCGCTCCTGCAACGCCGATATGATGCGCTTCGTGAAGGTCTCGCGAAATTGGTGAGGCGATGGAATTTCCGGTCCTTCCAATGGGCCGGCGCCGGCTCATACTTTCGAACCAGGATAGCAAGCGCGGCCGGGGCGGCGACAGAAGTGCTCGAGCCAGTGACCTGCTAAAGTTGAACCAGACCCCGCCGGCTGGCGACCGCGATCGCTTCGGTCCGGCTTAGAACATTGAGCTTGTTGAAGATGCTTCGCAAATGCGACTTCACGGTCGTTTCGCTGATGTGCAGGCTGAGGCCGATCTCCTTGTTGCCCTTGCCTTGCGCCAACAGGGTCAGCACGTGCATCTCGCGGCCGCTGAGCTCTTCGCTGCTGACGGCGGCCGCAAGCTTTGCCACCAGCAGTGACGGGATGCAGATCTCACCTGCGTGAACCTTCCGGATGCAGTCGAGCAGATCTTCTCGCTGAGCGTCCTTCAGCAGATAGCCGCGCGCACCGGCCTTGATGGCCCGGGAAATTTCATGGTCGGTGTCGAAGGTGGTCAACACCACAACGCGCGCCGAAGGGTCCTGCTGTCGGATTTCGCCCATGGCCGCAACACCGTCGAGAACCGGCATACGCAGGTCGAGCAGCACGATATCGGGACGCTGCTGCCGCCAGAAATCGACGACATCGCGGCCGGTTGCGGCTTCTGCGACGACCAGCATGTCCGGCTGACGGCCGATGATTGCTGCCAAGCCTTCGCGCACGGTTACGTGGTCGTCGGCAATCAGAACCTTGATCCTGGCGGTTGGCGTTGTTTCGGCCGCATTGCTCATGACGTTCAAGCCTCCTGCGAGGGCAATGTGATGCGCACGGCCGTGCCCTTTGCGGGCGAGCTTTGAACAACCAGCTGACCGCCTATTCTTTCGACCCGCTCCCTGATTCCGAGCAAGCCGTATCCATCATTCTTGCTCGAGGGATCAAAGCCGCGTCCGTCATCATGCAGATCAAGGCAAACTTCTCCCGGCAAGAAAATCAGCTTGGCGGTAAAGAGTTTCGCCTGCGCATGGCGCAAGGCGTTGGTCAGAATCTCCTGACCGATACGAAACAGATTCTCTTCCGAATTCGGAGGCAGCGATCGCGGTGCGCCAAGCACCGCGAACTCCATTTTCAGGCTGGTTCCTTCCGTCATCTTCGTGAACAGCTCGGCCAGCGCTCCGCTGAGATTACTGTCGTCCAACACCTGTGGTCGCAGGGCGTGCACGGAACGGCGGGCTTCGTTGAGACTTTCGCGAGCCAGGCGACGGGCGCGGTCCAGATGCTCTCCAGCTTCTCTTGAAAGGCCCCGCAGGTTAGCATCCTCGGCAGCTTCCAACTGCACGATCACACCCGTAAGTCCTTGGGCAAGAGTGTCGTGTATGTCGCGAGCGATGCGATTGCGCTCCGCGATTACGGCCGTTTCGCGTGTCTGAGTCGAAAGGCGCGCGAACTGGATCATCAGCATCACTTGGTTAGCCAGTGCCTGGGCTAGGTCCATCTCCTCGGCGCCGAACACCTTTTTCTCGACGAAGCGAATACCGATCGCGCCTTCAAGGCGGCCAGCAACGAACATTGGCACCAGCAGCACGGTAATGATGCCCATCGGGAGCAGACGATCGCGCAGAGCAAAGGCTGGAACGGCGCGGATGTCTTCGATGAGGCTGGGCTTGCTCGTACGAAAGACCTCCGGCCACGGCCAGCGCTCTTCCATCGGCAACCATTTGTCCATGCCGGCGAACCGCGGATCGGCGCTGGTTACGACCCGGCCGTCTTCGAAGGCCATCTCTATGCCTATCATTCCGCTCCCGGGATCAAGTCGCCAGACGCTGATGCTATGCGCACCGAATTGCTCGCTGATGATGCGCAGCACGTGTTCCACCAACTTGTCGGCTGCTGGCTCCATCGCCAGCGCGTCGAGCGTGCTCTTGAGTGCCTCGACCTGGCCGCGCGACAGGTTTTCCGAAGCACTGAGCGCCTGCTCGACGCGTTTGCGCTCTTCGATGTCCGTGTTCGTGCCATACCACCGGATCACTGCGCCCGACTCATCGAGCAGCGGCGCGCAGCGCAACAAGAACCATCGATACGCGCCATCGGATCGGCGCATCCGTGCTTCGTGCTCGTCCGGACGTGCCGATTTGATAATCTCGCCCCAATGTTCCACCAGGCCGGGGAGGTCTTCCGGATGGACAACGTTTATCCAGTTCCAGCCTAGCCCCTCTTGCATGGTGAGCCCGGTGTAGGCGCACCATTGGGTGTTCAGAAACTCGACCGAACCGTCCGCACCGCCGAACCAGATCAATCCGGGTGTCGTGTCGGTGGCGAGTCGAAAGCCTGCCTCCCACTGCCGCCGGTCCGCATGGGTACGAAGTGTTTCGTTCTCTTCAGTGAGCCGGGCTGAAACCTTCTGGCTGGCATCGAGGTCACTCCTCGAGCGGGCCAGTTCTTGCTCGAGCAGTTTCAGCTTCGCGCCCGGGTCGTCGGTTGTTCCCCTGCCTGTATCCATGACGCTTCCTTGGCCGTGTGAAAGCAGCCTTATCACTCCTGCTTTCGCGCGGAACGAAAAATCGTGCACGGGCGGCAGCGCAAGAAAAGGCCTGCTTTCTTCAATCCAGGTCAGATTCTGGCAATTCAACGGGAGCACGGAGACCTATTGTTCTGGCGGTCAGATCGTCCGTCGGGCCGAGACGCCTCGGCCCACATGCTCAATGCTTCCGGAGAACAACATGCTCAAGATAGTGATAGCTGCGTTAGGCCTGATGGTTCTTGCCTTGCCGGCGGCGGCTCGGGTCGTCCCGTTTCCGTCTGAATTCAAGGCGCGGTCGATCGAGACCAATGGCACCAGCCTTTACGTCCGCGTTGGTGGCAAGGGGCCCGCCGTGCTCTTGCTGCATGGCTTTGGCGACAGCGGCGATATGTGGGCGCCGCTCGCTGCCAGGCTGATGAAAGACCATACCGTGATCGTGCCGGATCTGCGCGGCATGGGGCTCTCGGCTCATCCGGATACCGGCTACACCAAGAAAAACCAGGCGGTCGATATTGCCGGCATCTTGGACCATCTGAAAATCGACAAGGTCGATCTCGTCACCCACGACATCGGCAACATGGTGGGCTACGCGTTCGTCGCCCAGTACCGCGAACGCGTCACACGCTGGGCCGTTATCGATGCGCCCCTGCCTGGTATCGGCGATTGGGACAACATCATCCGCTTGCCGCTCTTGTGGCACTTCAACTTCCGGGGCCCCGACATGGAGCGATTGGTTGCGGGCCGCGAGCGCATCTATCTCGACCGCTTCTGGAACGAGCTGTCGGCGAACCCCAAGGCCATCGATGAAGCGACACGCAAGCATTATTCGAAGCTGTACGCCCGACCGCGTGCCATGCACGATGCCTTCGAGCAGTTCGCCGCGTTCAGCCAGGACGCGGCCGACAACAAGGAACTTCTCTCCAAGGGCGGCAAGGTCGCCATGCCGGTGCTGGCGCTAGGTGCCGAGAAATCTTTCGGCGCGGGTCAGGCGGATCTTCTGCGCTTCGTGGCAACCGATGTGACCGCCGGGATCATACCTGGTTCCGGGCACTGGATCATGGAGGAGAATCCAGACGCCACGATCAAGCTCGTCACGGATTTCCTTGCCAAGTAACCGTCCAGGCCACCAAGCCGCATGCCTGAAGGGAGAGACCCATGGCAAGTCGACCCACGCGCAATCCAGTCCAGGACCATCTCTTAACGCCCAGCAACTGCGCCGTCGTCATCATCGACTATCAACCGGTCCAGGTAGCGTCCGTAGCGTCAATGGACAGGCGGACCCTCGTCGCCAACATCGTAGCGCTCGCGAAGACCGCCAAACTCTATGATGTGCCGGTCGTGTTGACGACGGTGAACGTCAATACCGGGCGCAACCAGCCCCTCATTCACCAATTGCGCGACATCTTGCCGACCGTTGAACCGATCGACCGCACGACGATCAATGCATGGGAAGACAAGGACTTTGTCGATGCCGTCAGGGCGGCTGGCCGAAAGAAGCTCGTTATGGCCGCTCTCTGGACCGAGGTATGCCTGGCCTTTCCCGCGCTCGATGCGTTGCGCGACGGTTTCGAAGTTTATGCCGTGGTGGATGTCGTCGGCGGCACCTCTGTGGAGGCACACCAGGCCGGGCTAGAACGCATCATGCAGGCGGGGGCGGTGCCCGTAAGTTGGGTTCAGTTCGCCTGCGAGCTGCAGCGCGACTGGCTCCGCGAAAAGACGGTTCCCGGCTTCGCGGAAATCGTCTTCGCCGTCGAAGGACATTGAGTCGACACCTCCGCAAGCCTCAGCTTGGCAGCTCGACAGGAGAAGAAATTGAGCCAGCAAGTCCTCAACCCAGTCATTGATCGTTTCGAGGGTGACGGCGGTTTGAAGATAGCCTTTCGGTCATGGCGCCCATTCGCCAAGCCGAACGGCGTCGTCGTTGTCGTGCCCGGCTTCAATTCGCACAGCGGCTACTATGGTTGGGCCGCCGAGGAACTCGTGGGCGACGGTCTGGCCGTCTATGCCGTTGACCTACGCGGACGCGGCAGGTCGGATGGGGAGCGCTTCTATGTCGACAAGTTCGTCGACTATGTCAGCGATGTCGCAGGCATCATCGACATTGTCAAAGCGCGAGAGCCGGGCATGCCGGTGTTCCTGCTAGGGCATAGTGCAGGCGGCGTGGTCGCCTGCCTCTACGCGCTGGAAAACCAAGCCGGGTTGGCAGGGCTGATCTGCGAGAGCTTCGCGTTCCAGGTGCCGGCACCGGACTTCGCCCTTGCGGTGCTCAAGGGGCTCAGCCACGTCGCACCGCACGCGCATATCCTGCATCTCAAGAACGAGGACTTTTCTCGCGACCCGGCCATCGTCGAGGCTATGAATGCCGATCCGCTCATCGCCCATGAAACCCAGCCGAGCAAGACGATTGCCGAGATGGTTCGCGCCGATCAGAGGCTCAAGGACGAGTTTCCGCTAATGACGCTGCCCGTGCTCATTCTGCACGGCACCGCCGACAAGGCGACAAAACCGAGCGGCAGCCAGCTCTTCTATGACACTGTCGGCTCGGCCGATAGGACGCTGAAGCTGTATGACGGCCATTTCCATGATCTCCTCAATGACAGGGACAAGGAGGTCGTCATGGCCGACATTAAAGGTTGGATCGACGAACGGCTCTGAAACCGATGGTCAATCTCAGGCGCCTCGATCAGCGCCTGGGCTGAGGTAAACTATCGCTTCGTCCTGATCGCCGAGTAAACAGGAATTGGAGAGAACCTCGCGCCGGCAAGCCCTCGCGGCGGGCGCAACCGTTTCGCTCGCTAGGGTCGTACCCGCCTTCGCGACGGAAAATCGTCCCCAACCAGAGGAAAGGAATTTCCGACATGACCCAGAGCTTCGTCAGAACCAAGGACGGCGTCGACATCTTCTACAAGGACTGGGGTCCGAAAGACGCCCAGCCGATCATGTTCCATCACGGATGGCCGCTGTCGTCGGACGACTGGGACGCCCAGATGCTGTTCTTCGTCAACCATGGTTTTCGAGTGATCGCTCATGACCGACGCGGCCATGGGCGTTCCTCCCAGGTCTCCGGTGGCCACGATATGGACCACTATGCCGCCGACGCCTCGGCGGTGGTCGAGTGTCTCGACCTGAGGAATGCCGTTCACATCGGCCATTCCACAGGTGGTGGTGAAGTGGCGCGCTATGTCGCCAAGTTCGGCGAGCCGCAAGGCCGCGTTGCCAAGGCCGTGCTCGTCAGTGCTGTTCCGCCGCTGATGCTGAAGACGGAATCGAATCCGGGCGGCCTGCCGATCGAAGTCTTCGACGGAATTCGCAAGGCGCTGGCAGATAACCGGGCGCAGATGTTTCTCGATTTTCCCTCTGGCCCATTCTATGGCTTCAACCGGCCGAACGCGAAAGTCTATGCGGGTGTAATCCAGCATTGGTGGCTTCAGGGTATGATGGGCAGCGCAAAGGCCCATTATGACGGTGTCAAAGCCTTCTCGGAAACTGACCAGACCGAGGATCTGAAGAAGATCACCGTCCCGACGCTCGTCATGCACGGCGACGACGACCAGGTTGTGCCGATCGACGACTCGGCCGAGCTGTCGGTCAAACTTCTGAAGAACGGTACTCTCAAGGTCTATAAAGGTTACCCACACGGCATGCTGACGACGCATGCGGACGTCATCAACCGCGACTTGCTGGCTTTCATTAAGAGCTGATCGGAGCCTTAAGCGCATTCGCGTTCAAACAAGCATGAGACCCAACGCTGATTCTGAGCAGCAGGCGGGATCCGCGCTCGATGATTCCTGTCGCCAGGACGAGCGGTTCTGGGGCGCGCATTTCACCTTTCAGACCGCGCATGAGAAGTTCCGCGACGCTTTTGCCAAGTGCGTGGGCATGCTGACGGCCAGGCATTCCCGCGGACTTGTCGCAGGCGACGCGCCGCCTTGGTGGCCGTGCTGGTCAACTAGTGAATGACGAAGTCGCTACGAAAGATATGCCTGCTAGGGGTTCAATTCACAACGCCACCGTCTTTATTTGTATCTGACCTGCTGATACATAACCCGTGTGACCAGTGCGGGGCGATATGTCGAATGAAATCATGGTTGTCGATCCGCTTGAGCGGCTCGACTTGTTGAAGAGCCTCGCGAGCGAGGTCCGGGTCCGGATTCTCGATCTGCTGCACCGCAAGGGGCCGAAAAACGTCAATCAGGTGGCCGAAGAACTGGGTCTGCCGCAATCGACGATTTCCGCAAACATCCAGGTTCTTGTCGATGTCGGTCTGATCGAGACGAAATCCCAGAAGGCGCGCAAGGGGAGCCAGAAGGTTTGCTATTCGACCTTTTCCGAGTTGGTCGTCGTCTTCAAGGACCGTACCCCGGCGCAGGATATCGGCGTCATAGAAGTGGCGATGCCGCTTGGGCTCTACACGAGATGCGAAGTCTCCGCTCCCTGCGGCCTGTGTTCAAAGGACGGCGTCATCGGACTTCTCGATGTGCCCGACACCTTCCTCGATCCTGACCGTATGCGTGCCGGACTGTTGTGGTTCACGCGCGGCTTCGTCGAATACCAGTTTCCCAACAATGCGACGCTCGCCAATGCCAAAGTCGGCGGCCTGGAACTGGCGATGGAGCTTTCCTCGGAGGTCCCGGGCACATCGAAGGACTGGCCATCGGACATCACGGTCGCGATCAACGGACACGAGATCGACACCTGGACGGCGCCGGCCGACTATGGCGACAAGCGCCGCAAGCATACGCCCGGCTGGTGGAAGCTGGCCGGATCGCAATATGGCGACCTCGCACACTGGCGCGTCACGAACAACGGCACCTATCGCAACAACAACAAGGTTTCCAAGTGCTCGCTGGCCGATCTGGAGCTCGAGCGGCACCGCTCGATCCGGATACGAATTGGCGTGAAGGAAGACGCGCGTCACCCTGGCGGCATCAATATCTTCGGCAGCGGCTTCGGCAATTACAGCAACGACATCGTTCTGCGCCTGCTGAAGGCTTGAGGGCGCGCTGAACCGGATTCAGGCGACGCGCTTTTAAGTCTTTGTTTTGATGCATGTCGTTGTCCCAGAACCGCGCACACTTCTGGGCGACATGCATTAGGCCCTTGACGGGCGAACGAACTCCGCCCTTAACTGATCCGAGACCCGGATATAGACCGGAAAGTCAGATTGACAATCCGCGATGGGAGGGATCATGAAGGCCAGAGTCACGGCGAACGCGGCCTATGCCGTCGCGGATATCGACAAGCGTCTTTACGGCTCGTTTCTCGAGCATCTTGGCCGAGCGGTCTATACGGGCATCTACGAGCCCGGACATCCACAAGCGGACGCACAGGGGATGCGCAAGGACGTGATTGAGCTGGTGCGTGCGCTCGACACTCCGATTTGCCGCTACCCGGGTGGCAACTTCGTGTCCGCCTACAATTGGGAAGACGGCATAGGTCCAAAGGAGAACCGCCCGCGGCGGCTCGATCTTGCCTGGCGCACCACGGAGCCGAACCTGGTTGGAATCCACGAATTCGCCGACTGGGCCGAAAAGGCCGGCACCGAGATGATGCTAGCGGTCAATCTTGGTTCGCGCGGCCTCGACGAGGCGCGGGCCTTCGTTGAATACGTCAACCACCCGGGCGGCAGCTACTGGTCCGATCTCAGGGCCAAGAACGGACGCAAGCAACCTTGGAACTGCCGCCTCTGGTGTCTCGGCAATGAAATGGACGGCCCCTGGCAGGTTGGTCACAAGTCGGCGGGCGAATACGGCCATCTCGCCAACGAGACCGCCAAGGCGCTGCGCGGACTCGACCCGACGGTGGAACTGGTCGTCTGCGGCTCGTCGCATTCCAATATGCCGACCTATCCGCAGTGGGAAGCAACCGTGCTGGAAGCGGCCTACGAGCAGGTCGACTACATCTCTCTCCACATGTATTTCGAGAACTACGAGAAGAACACGGCCGAATATCTCGCTCTTCCGGCCAAGCTCGACCGCTATATTGGCACGGTCGCGGGCATCATCGACTACGTGAAGGCCAAGACCCGCTCGAAGCGGGACGTGAAGATCTCCTTCGACGAGTGGAATGTCTGGTACCATCAGCGCAAGCAGGACGCCGAGCGCATGCGCGGCTGGGACTGGCCGGAAGCGCCCAGGCTTCTGGAAGACATTTACAATTTCGAGGATGTGCTGCAGGTCGGCTGTATCATCAACACCTTCATCCGGCGGTCGGATGTTGTTCGCATCGCCTGCATTGCGCAGTTGGTGAACGTTATCGCGCCCATCATGACCGAACCCGGCGGCAGCGCCTGGCGGCAGACGATCTACTGGCCTTTCATGCTGGCCTCCAGGCACGGCCGCGGCACCGCGCTGCAGCTCGCGGTCGAGGTGCCTGCCTATGACGCGGCCGCGGCCGACAAGGTGCCGTGGCTCGACATTGCGGGCGTGCACGATTCGAGCGCCGGCACGCTGACCTTCTTCGCAATCAACCGGCATGGGTCCGAAACGGTAGAGGCCGACGTCGCCCTCGAGGGCTTCGCCGCCAAATCCATCGAGCACACGATCATCCGTCACGACGATCTCGAGGCCTGCAACACAAAGGACGCGCCGGACAACGTATCGCCGGTCAAAGGCAACGGGGCGGCGCTCAGCAGCAAGGGAATGACGCTGAACTTGCCGCCGCACTCCTACTCCATGGTGCGTGTGACGCTCTGAGTTAATATCCGACCGTCAGATATATACCGTAAAATCCGTTGCGGGCGGTTTGGTTTGGTGTAGCATTGAAACGTTCAAGGCGGATCTAACCGCCGTGCTCGGGAGGAAGCTGAGATGAACTTTCGCAAGATGATGGCCATAGCGATGGTCGCGGCCGGTGGATTCTGGTCCGTCGCGGCCCGGGCCGAGGAAACCGTCGCATGGTGGGATTTCCTCGGCGGCGGTGACGGTGTGCGCATGAAGCAGATGATCTCCGACTTCAACGCCGCCCACGCCGGCAAGATCAAGATCGACGCCACGACGCTGGAGTGGGGAACGCCCTTCTACACGAAGGTGCAGACCTCGGCCGCGGTCGGTGAGGCGCCAGACGTCATGACCTATCATGCCAGCCGCATCCCCTTGGCGGTGAGCCAGGACATTCTCGAAGAAATCACCGCCGACGACATGAGCAAGATGGGCCTCTCGGCCTCGGACTTCGCCCAGACGACGATGGATGCGGTGACGGTCGACGGCAAGCAATACGCAGTGCCGCTCGATACCCATCCAATCGTGCTCTACTACAATCGCGACCTCCTGAAGAAGGCAGGCGTGCTCGGCGGGGACGGCCGTCCCTTGGGCATGCGCAACAAGGAGGAATTCACCGCGACACTCAAGAAGTTGAAGGATGCCGGCGTCGAGTTTCCGTTGGGCAGCGTCACAGCCGACGGCAACTTCATGTACCGCACCATTTACTCGCTGGTGTGCCAGCAAGGCGGCGAGCTTCTGACGGGCAACGAATTCCTCGCCGGCGACAATCCCGAAAAGCTGGAGAAGGCGCTGGCGGTTCTGCAAGGGTGGACGAAGGCAGGGCTGCAGTCGACCTACACGGACTATCCCGCAACCGTCGCCCTGTTCACCTCGGGCAAGGCCGCAATGATGATCAATGGCGTCTGGGAAGTTCCCACGATGACCGACCTTGCCAAGCAAGGCAAGCTGTTCGACTGGGGCGCCGTCGAGATCCCGGTGATCTTCGACAAGCCATGCACCTATGCGGACAGTCACTCATTCGCGATCCCGAAGAACAAGGGCAAGGAGATCAGCCCGCAAAAGCGTGCCGCGGTTCTCGAGGTGATCTCATGGATGGACAAGCACTCGCTGTTCTGGGCCACGGCAGGCCACATCCCGGCCTACAAGCCGGTCACCGAGACGGCCGAATACAAGGCAATGGAGCCCAACGCGACCTACTCGCCGCTGACGGCCAACATGATCTTCGATCCGAAGTCGCCCAAGGCTGGTGTCGCCGGGCCGATCTTCGACATCATGTCCAACTATTTCGTGCCGACCCTCAACGGAGAGTTGGACCCAGGCGAGGCGGTGAAATCCATCAAGGAAGAGCTGAACAGCATGTAGAGCTCAAAGGCTGGGACGGTCCTGTCCAGAGCGGTCCCAGCCATATTGAGGAAGAGCCATGCTTCGCAACTTCCGCACTGAACGCCTTGTCGCGCTGGTGCTGGTCGCTCCCTTCATGGCGATCTACCTGCTGACGTTCGTCTATCCGACGGTCCAGATGTTCCGCATCTCCTTCACCGATGCGCCGCTGATCGGCGCAGGTCGGTGGGTTGGTCTCGACAACTATCTGCGGCTCGACAACGACCCGATGTTCCGGCGCGCGCTCTGGAACACCGCTTATTTCGTGCTGATGACGGTCGTCCCAGGGACACTCATCGCGCTGTTGATCGCGCTGGGCGTGTCGCGGCTCAAGGGCCGCTTCCAGTCGATCGTGCTGGCGCTGTTCTTCCTGCCCTACATCCTGCCAGTGTCCGTCGTCTATCTGATCTGGGACTGGACGCTGAATTTCCAGTTCGGAATCGCGATGCATGTGCTGGACTGGTTGGGTATCCCGCGCGTACCGGTCTTCAAGTCGCGCGTCTGGTTCTTGCCGGCGGTGGCTGGGGTAACGATCTGGTGGACCGCGGGCTTCTCGATTCTCCTCTTCCTCGCCGGACTGCGGTCCATACCCGCGGAGATCTACGAAGCTGCGGCGCTCGACAACTCGACGCGATGGACCACGTTCCGGCGTATCACCTGGCCGCTGCTGTGGCCAATTACCTCGCTGGTGTTCACCATCCAGCTCATCCTGCAGCTCAAGATCTTCGATCAGGTCTATCTGTTCTCGATCGGCGGGCGGCCGAACGACAATATGGTGCTCGTCTACTACGTCTTCCAGAAGGCCTTCCAGCAGAACCAGGGAGGCAGGGCGGCGGCTGTCGCCGTCACCCTCTTCGTCCTTGTGGTCGTCGTCTCGGTCCTGCAATTCCAACTGCTCCGGTTCGCCGAAAGGCGGCGCAGATGAACGTCATGGCTGCGCAACGCTGGAACTTTTGGGGCGGGATAATCACGGCACTGACGCTCGTTTGGGCCATCCTATGGGCGTTCCCGCTCTATTGGGGCGTGATCTCATCGCTCAAACCGGACGACGAGGTGGTTCGGCCCTACATCGAACTCTGGCCCGAGACGCCGACGCTGGAGAACTACATCAGCGCTCTGACCACCACGCAGATCGGCGCCTGGTACGTCAATTCAGTGGCGGTCGCGGTCGGCGTAACGGTCATCACCATCTTCATCTCGATGCTGTGCGGCTACGCGATCTCGCAGTTGCGATTCCCGGGGCGGATCGCCCTATGGTGGCTGATCCTGGCCTCCTTCATGGTGCCAATTTCAGCGCTTATCATCAATCATTTCGTGCTGGTCGCCAACCTCGGCCTGATCAACAGCTGGGCCGGAATCATGTTGCCGCAGCTTATCCATCCCGTCATTATCATCGTGTACAAGCAGTTCTTCGATCAGGTCCCGAAGGACTTCCGCGAGGCCGCGGTCATGGACAATGCGTCTGAATTCGGAATCCTCTTCAAAATCTACATGCCGATGAATTGGGGGGTAACGACGGCGCTGTCGATCGTCTGCTTCATCTGGACGTGGAATGCGTTTTTGTGGCCGTTCCTCTCGGTGACCCGCACCGAGATGATGACGATCACCGTCGGCATAACGCAGGTCAATGACGCCTTCGGTGTCTATTACGCGCGCCAGCTGTCTGCAGCCGTGCTGGCCGGCCTTCCAGTGGCGCTAGCCTATCTTTTCTTCCAGCGCCGAGTGACCGAAGCGATAACGCTCTCGGCAGGTATCAAGGGCTAAAACGCGTCGCGCGAACCGGAATTCAGACCCGACGGGCTCAGGCCCCGCCAGCGTGCGCGTGCCAGGTCGACCCGTCCGCGGCGAAGAGATGCATGGCCGTGGTGTCCAACTTCAGCCGGACGGCATCGCCCGGTTTGACGCTCGAAAGCGCGCGATCCTGTGCCGTAACCTGCGTCCCATCCGCGAGCCGCGCATAGACGAGCGTTCGCTCGCCAAGGCGCTCGACAACGGTGACCGTGGCGGATGCGTCCCCGCCCTCCGCGACCACAGTGAGCGATTCCGGCCGCACTCCGAGTTCGCGCCAATCCATGTTGACAGGCCCGCCCGGAAGTTCGACGAGCGATCCATCCGTCAAGCGCGCATTGAGCCTGTCGCCTGAGCCCGAAACCGTAACAGGCAGAATGTTCATCGCCGGAGACCCGACGAAGGCCGCGACGAATCGCGACGCCGGACGTGTATAGACCTCGACGGGTTTTCCCATCTGCTCTATCCGGCAATTGTTGAGGATCACGATACGGTCGGCGAGCGTCATCGCTTCCACCTGGTCGTGGGTGACGTAGATCATCGTCGACTTCAAACGCTGATGCAATTCGGCGAGCTCGACGCGTGTACGGGCTCGAAGTGCTGCGTCCAGATTGGAGAGTGGCTCGTCGAACAGGAACGCCTTGGGCTCCTTGACGATCGCCCGCCCGATGGCCACCCGCTGGCGCTGCCCGCCGGAGAGCTGCGACGGCCGCCGGTGGAGCAGCGCTTCGATCTCCAGGATACGCGCAGCCTCGGCGATCCGTTGGCGGATGACATCCGGCGCGACCCGAATGTTCCTTAGCCCGAAGGCCATGTTCTCCGCGACTGTCATATGCGGGTAAAGCGCATAGTTCTGGAAGACCATCGCAACGTTGCGCCTGCCCGGCGCAAGGTTTTCCGAGCGCACCCCGTCGATCGTCAGGGTGCCCTCGTCAATGCTTTCGAGGCCGGCGATCATCCGGAGCAGCGTCGTCTTGCCAGAACCGGACGGACCGAGAAACACGACCAGCTCTCCCGGCTCAATGTCCAGGCTCACGTCGCGGATCACTTCGACTGCGCCAAAGTGCTTTGATACGCCCGACAGCGCGATTCCCGTCATGCATGCGATCCTTCTTTCCTACATAATTTCGGATAAATACCCGATGTCAAGGAATGTGGAGCTACGGCACAATGAACGTCTCGTCCCTGGTCGCTGGAGCAGCTGCCAGCTGTCCTGCCACCGGGTCATGGCGTTGGCGAAAGGCAAGAAGGCCGCGGCGGACTAAGGCCGCCTGCGCCCTTCAGTAGATTCTTCTGACCTTCGTCTGCGAGTTCGCAAACACCTCGTCGGGAACGAAGAAGTCGCCTGCGAGCTGATCGGCGGCGCCGGGCGCGTACATCGAAAAATCCGTCACGCCTTCGGCGCGAAGCACCTCTTCGTCGATATAGAAATTTCCGGTCGCCTCGCGCGACGGCCGCAGGAAGATCGCATGCGCGGCATCCGCCATGATGTCGGGCGAGCGGCTCATCGCCGCCACCGTGGCTCCGCCCAGAAGATTGCGCACCGCGGCCGTGTCGATGGTCGAGATCGGCCAAAGTGAATTCACCGCGATGCCGTCCTTGGCGAACTCGGCGCTCATGCCAAGCGTGCACATCGACATGCCGAACTTCGCCATCGTATAGGCGACATGGTTCTTGAACCACTTGGCCTTCATGTCGAGCGGCGGCGCCAGATTCAGGATGTGAGGGTTCTTGGCCAACTTCAGGTGCGGAATGCACATTTTGGAGACCAGGAACGTGCCGCGAGTGTTGATCTGATGCATCAGGTCGTAGCGCTTCATGTCGGTCTCCAGCGTGCCGGTAAGCTGGATGGCGCTGGCATTGTTGACGCAGATGTCGATGCCGCCGAACCGCTCCACGGTTTTCGCCACCGCCTCGGCTACCTGCGCTTCGTCGCGGATGTCACAAAGCACCGGCAAGGCCTTGCCGCCGGCCTGCTCGATTTCTTGCGCTGCGGTGTAGATGGTGCCCGGCAGCTTCGGATGCGGCTCGGCGGTCTTGGCAGCGATCGTCACATTGGCGCCGTCGCGCGCTGCCCTGAGCGCGATCGCCAGCCCGATGCCGCGCGATCCGCCCGAGATGAACAGCGTCTTTCCGTTGAGCGACATCCTTCGCCTCCCTGTGCAATAAGGGAGGCAACTTGCGCGGCAGACAGCCGTGGCGCAAGGGGCAAGACGGATTACGCAGCGTCGTGCCGGAAGGCCTAGACCAACACCAGCCCCTGCCGCATCGCTATCGCGATCGCGTCCGTCCGGTTGGCGGCGCCGAGCTTGATCAGGATGGCGGCGACATGGAACTTCGCCGTGTGGACCGAAATGTTGAGCCGCCGGGCGATCACCTTGTTCGGGGCGCCTTCGGCGAGCAGCGCCAACACCTCCGCCTCGCGCGGCGACAGGGCCGGACGCGCCGGATTGTCCTCCGTCACGTCCTCTTCGGCGAGCCCGTCGTGGAAATCGCCATGCGCGACCTCTGATGGCCCTGCCCTGTCGATGCGATAACCGGAAGCTGCGAGCCGCGCCGCGGCAGCGATCAACAGGTCATCGGCCAACGACGGCAGCACGGCGACCACATTGCCGGGAAGCCGCTCGTGTCCGCTGCGGCGGGACAGCAGCACAACAGGCATCGTCGAGCCGACAGCCCGGCTTTCCAAGGCCGCATCGTCTGTCACCGCGACATCCGCTGGCTGGCCTGTGCTGCTCCCGGCCAAAGTCGGCAGCAGATCGTCACTCGCGGCAAGCGCATCGGCAAGCTGCACGGCCCGCTCGGCATTGCCGAGCGCCACCAGCACCGTCAGCCGGTGGGCTGACGGTTCCGGTCGTGCGATCACTTGTGCCGCGCTGCTTGCCATCGATCCTCTCAGCTCAGCGGCTTCTCGCCGATGGTGATCGAAACGTCGCGCTCGGTGCCGCCGCTCGAAACACCAAGCGTAACGGTGGTGCCCGCGCTGTCCGGCCCGAGCTTGCGGATCAGTTCGCGCGGGCCATGCACGGCTTCGCCGTTCCAGGCGACGACGATATCGCCGACATGCAGGCCGGCGGCTTTGGCCGGGCCGTTGTCGTCGAGGCTCATGACCATGGCGCCTTTGGTGTCGCCGTTGCGGATCGGATGCAGCCCGGCGCCGAGATAGCCGCGCGCGACATGACCCTTCTCGCGCAGCGTGGCAACCGCGCGCTCGATCGTCTCGTAAGGCATGACCAGCGCCCGCCGGCGCGGTCCGAACAACAGCATGCCGATCAAACCGCCCTTGGCGTCGAGCACCGGACCGCCCTCGAAGCGACCGCCGGTGTTGATGGCGAGGTTGATGCGGCGCTCGATCGCGCCGCCGCGCATCGAGCGCCACGCCGGCCCGACCTCGCCGACCGTGCCGAACACGGCAAGCGCTGCGCCATCGCTGTTGCCCACGGCAATCGCTAGATTGCCGGGACGCACCGTGCCGGCCTGAGTGAGTTGCAGCAAACCGGCAGCGCCGGAAGCGGGCTTCAGCAGCGCAACGCCCGTCGACGGATCGCGACCGGCCAGCTCTGCCTTCACGGTTTCGCCGGAGGCCAGTGTCAATTCGATCTCCTCGCCGGCTTCGACCGCTTCCTCGGCGGTAACGAAATAGCCGTCTCGCCAGTGGAAGGCGCTCGCGGTGCGATGGTGATGCGTGACGAAACTCGCGAGCGCGGGCGCAGCTGTGGCCGCGACATCGGCGATCGCATCGGAAAAGGCACTGAGATTGAAGTCGCTCATAAGACTGTCTCCTGGGTTCGGTGACCCAGATATCGCTCGCTAGCGCAGCCGCGGATACTCGCCTGACGGCTAGTCACAGCCCGACTGGCCATCTGGTCAGGTCGCGGCAATTGCGGCCGCTTCGCACATATAGTCATCATTGCACGAGGGAACACGCCCATGGCCTTCGCCGCCGAAAAAGTTCCATCTGACGACACCTTGCTCGATGCCTACTCGGCATCCGTGGCCGACGCGGTCGATCGTATCGGTCCGGCCGTCTGCCGTATTGAACGCATCAGCGCCGGCGGTCACGGCTCCGGCTTCGTCATCGCGCAAGACGGACTGGTCGTCACCAATTTCCATGTCGTCGGCGATGCGCGCGCCGTGCGCGTCACCATGCCGGACGGCGCCTCGCGCGAAGGCCACGTGCTTGGCCGCGATCCCGACACGGACATCGCCCTGGTTCGTGCCGACGGCAGTTTCGCCGATGTCGCGCCGCTCGGCGATTCCAAGCGCCTGCGCCGCGGCCAGATCGCGATCGCCATCGGCAATCCGCTCGGTTTCGAATGGACCGTGACCGCCGGCGTCGTCTCCGCCCTCGGCCGCTCGATGCGCGCCTCGACCGGTCGGCTGATCGACGATGTCATCCAGACCGACGCCGCGCTCAATCCCGGCAATTCGGGCGGGCCGCTGGTGTCGTCGGCGGGCGAAGTGATCGGCGTCAACACCGCCATGATCCACGGCGCACAAGGCATCGCCTTCGCCGTCGCCTCCAACACCGCCAATTTCGTCATTTCGGAAATCATCCGCTTCGGCCGCGTGCGCCGCGCCTTCATCGGCGTCTCCGCCGACACGACCAACCTGCCGCGCCGGGCGGCGCTCCTGTCGCAGGTGACCACGAACACGGCGGTGCGCCTGCGCGGCGTCGAGAAGAACGGCCCCGCCGCCAAGGCCGGTCTGAAGGAAGGCGATATCATCGCCGCCATAGACGGCCGGCCGGTCACCGGCGTGGATGATCTGGTGCGCATGCTCGATGCCGAGCGCATCGGCCGCGAGACGCTGTGCACGGTGGTGCGCCGCACCGGCGTCAGCCAGGTGGCGGTGACGCCGGTGGCAAGGGGCTGAGCACAAGGGCCGACGGACAAAACCCGGCGGCGGCACGGATCATGTCATCGGCTTGCCATCTGGCTGGCTTATGGGAGAACTCTCAACAGAACTCCCAGAGGAAATCGACATGAACGCAAAAGTACTGGCGGTTGCGCTTGGCGTCCTGGCGGCGGCGAGCGGCAATGCACCGGCCGCCGAGACGTCACTAACGATGATGGCGTTCAACATCTGGGGAGGTGGCGGCAATGCCGGCAAGCCGGTCGATGAAACCGTGGCCGCAATCAAGGCGGCGGGCGCTGACATCGTCGCCATTTCGGAGACGCGGCTGGAGGGTGATCCCTGCACGGCGGATGTTTGTACGCCGCGCGGTGAATCCGTCGCACCGAAAATCGCCGCCGCCCTTGGCTTCCATTACTACGACCAGACTATGGCCAACCCGGCGATCTGGGCCAATGCCGTCATTTCGCGTTATCCGATCGTCAAGCCGACAGCGGACGATCTCGGCGTCGCCATCGATGTCAAGGGGCGAAGCGTCTATGTGTTTTGCGTCAACCTGGACGACGCGCCCTATCAGCCCTATCAGCTTCTCAACATCGAATATGGCGCTGCCCCTTTCCTCAAGACAGCGGACGAAGTCATCAAGTCGGCCGAGTCGACCCGCGGCGAGGCCTTCAATGCGCTGATCGACGATGCTGATGCCGCAACCAATGCCGACGCGGTCTTCATAGCTGGCGACTTCAATGAGCCCTCGCACCGCGACTGGACGCCGGGCACAGTCAAGGCCGGCTTCCAGCCACTGGCCGTCGAGTGGCCAGGCACCACCAAGCTGGAGAAAGCGGGCTTTGTCGACCTTTTCCGCGCTGCCTATCCCGATGAGGTTGCCAAGCCCGGCATCACCTGGACGCCGACCACCGAGGCCAGCAATCCGGAAGATCATCACGATCGCATCGACTTCATCTTCGCCCGTGCCAAGGCGCTGAAGGTTCACAGCGCCGGCGTCGTGGGCGAGAAGACACCTGAAGCCGACATCGTCGTTTCACCATGGCCGTCGGACCACCGTGCGGTGGTGGCCAAGGTGTCATTTTGACGCGAGAAAATTCAGCTGAAGCAACGGGATAGAGCTGCGCGTTGATTCTATTTGATCACGCGCCGTGCAAGAATTCATGGAGGCAGCGACACCGGCAGCGCCGTCATGGAGCTGCGGGATGGGACGGCTAAGCGGCCGTCCAGGCCCTCTCTGCTGGCAGGAGCCGTCGTTCAGACCCCCGCCATGCCCTCCGCGTACTGCGCCAGGAATTCCTCGCTCGGCGGGATCGGCTTGATGACGTCGATCAGCACGCCATTGGGGTCGCTGGCGATGAAATGGCGCTGGCCGAACGGTTCGTCGCGCAAGCTGCGCAGGATTGGCAGGCCGGCGGCGACAACCCGCTCATAGACGGCGTCGGGATCCCGGACCTCGAAATTGATCAGCAGGCCGGACGCGCGCCCCCGTCCCTCTTGCGGGATCGTCTCGTGATCGCCCTGGACTATGCCAAGGTTGACGCGCCTGTCCTCGCTCGATTGCAGATGCACATACCAGTCGCTTTCGAAGAGCGGCTTGAAGCGGAAATGCTCGACATAAAAGGCCGCCGTGCCTTCGACATCGCCCGTCATCAGCACCGGATAATAACTCGTCGTCTTCATCTTTCCTTCTCCTCTCGTCCAACATACAGTCTGCATGTAAATGCAAATAACATACAGGCTGCATGTATGCAACAGGAGTCCGGACGCCGCTCCAACCGCGACCGCACCGAGGCGACGCGCGCCGATCTGATCCGCGCGGCGCGAAAGCTGTTCACGGAAAAATCCTATGCCGAGACCGGCACGCCCGAGATCGTCGCCGAGGCCGGCGTGACGCGCGGCGCGCTCTACCATCACTTCGCCGACAAGCAGGCGCTGTTCGCCGCGGTCGTCGAACAGGAAGCAGCGGCCGTGGCGGCGGAGATCGACCATGCTTCGCCGCCATCGCTCTCCGCGCGCGACGCGCTGATCGCCGGATCGGACGCCTATCTGGAGGCAATGCGGGCACCCGGCCGGACACGGCTTCTGCTGCTCGACGGGCCGGCCGTGCTCGGCCGCACCGCGATGGACGAGATCGACAACCACCACGGCAACCGCTCGCTGCGCGAAGGCTTGGTCGCCGCGATGCGGGCGCAGCAGCTGACCAGATTGCCGGTCGAGGCGCTGACCGCCCTGCTCGCCGCCGCCTTCGACCGGGCGGCTCTGGCCATCGAGGCCGGCGCGCCTGCCGAGGATTATCGCGCGGTGCTGATCGCGCTCATGGACGGCTTGTCTCCGGTTCCTCCTCCGTCCACACGCCCGGCTCCATCTCGTTGAAGCAGCCCAGCTGGCGCCTGAACTCGTCGATAAGCCAGGTCGCCGCCGGCTTGGGGCTGCGATCGTTGCGGTGCATGGCGTAGAGCGGCGAGCGCACCTCGCGATAGGGCTCCAGATCGAGCTCCACCAATCGGCCGCTGGCTAGGTCGTCGGCGATCAGCCAGCGCGGCAGGCCGCCCCAGCCGAGGCCCTCGCGCATCAGCGCATGCTTGGTGCGCATATCGGTCAGCCGCCAGGTGCGATAGGCAAAAACGCCATAGTCTCGCCCGCGCGTCCGCTCCGACTGGTCGGTGACGACAAGCTGGATGTGCTCGCGCAGGTCCTCGACACCGACCGGCTTCGGCAGTTTGGCCAATGGATGGTCGGGCGCCGCCGCAGGCACCAGGGAGGTGAAGCCGATGCGCAGCAGATTGACGTCGGCATCGCCTTGCAGGCCGCCGAAGCCGAGATCCACCTGGCCGTTCACGACCTGGTCGACGATCAGGCCGAGCGACCCGATATAAAGCCGCAGCATGACCGCCGGGAACTGCGCCTCGAAGGCCTTGAGCACGCGCACCAGCGCCGGGGAAGGCAGCGTCACGTCGACCGATATCGCCACTTCCGCTTCCAGCCCTTGCCGGTAGCCGTCGGCCCGCGAGCGGATGCGCTGCAGCACGCCGATCATGCGCCGCGCATCCTCCAGCATCGCCTTGCCGACATCGGTCAGCTGCGGCTCGCGCACGCCTTCGCGCTCGAACAGCTTCAGGCCGAGCTGCGCTTCGAGATTGGCGATGCCGTAGCTCACCACAGACTGCGCCCGGTTGAGCTTGCGCCCTGCTGCCGAGAAGCTCCCGGTATCGGCGACAGCCACCAGGATCTGGAGTTGGTCCAATGTCGGGTTCGGCTGCATGGCTATGCCATCCACTTTGTTGATGGATTGTATACATATTATACCAGTTATCCTGATGGAGCAGCAATCCCATATTGGCGTGGAAAGTTTCAATCCAACCCCAAGGGGACACCGCCATGTCTATTCTTCTCGTTACCTCCAGCCCGCGCGGCGCCGCTTCGCACTCGACCCGCGTCGCCACCGATCTTGCCCAGAAGCTGCTTGCCGCCGATCCATCCAGCACGCTTGTCGTGCGCGATCTGGTCGCCAATCCGCTGCCGCATATCGACCCTGATTACGCCACCGGCATCTACACGCCGGCCGAGGCCCGCACGCCGCGCCAGGCCGAAGTCGTGGGCGTTTCCGACGCCGTGCTCGACGAGCTTTTCGCCGCCGACACCGTGATCCTCGCCACCGGCTTCATCAACTTCAACATCTCCTCGACGTTGAAGTCCTGGGTCGACCACGTCGCCCGCTCCGGCAAGACCTTTGCCTACGGCGAGAATGGCCCGAAGGGCCTCGTCGCCGGCAAGAAGGTCTACATCGTGCTCGCTTCCGGCGGCATCTATTCGGAAGGCGCCGCGGTGCAGATGGACCATGCGGTACCCTATCTGCGCAGCGTGCTCGGCTTCCTCGGCATGACCGATGTCGAGGTGATCCGCGTCGAGGGCGTCGGCATGGGCGCCGATGCGGTCACGGCGGCGCTCGCCAAGGCCACCGCCAAGGTCGACGCGATCGCCGCCGCCAATGCCAATCAGGCCGCCGCCGCTGCCTGATTCCCGATGCAGGACATGAACGAGGCAGGCGCCCGCCAGCGCCCGCCTCTTTCTGCATTTCGCTCCCGGCCGGCGCTGGTCATCGTAGCGATCCAGAACGCGGTGCCGATCTGGAACGACTTTTTCTTCCCGCTGGTGCTGATCACCTCCGACAATTTGAAGACACACTGCCGCAAGGGCTGACCGTGTTCGTCGGCGAATTCACCACCGACTGGGGGGTGCTGTTCACCGGGCTGACACTGGCGGCGCTGCCGATTACCGTGCTCTATATCGTGCTGTCGAAGCAGTTCATTTCCGTCATCGCGCAAGGCGCGGTCAAATAGGCGCTCCCAAACAACCAAGATATCGAGGCATCAAAAGTGGCGAACCGGAACAAGATCATCATCACCTGCGCGGTCACGGGCTCGATCCATACGCCGTCGATGTCGCCGCATCTGCCGGTGACGGCCGAAGAGATCGCCACCGCGGCAATCGAGGCGGCCGAGGCGGGCGCAGCGATCGTCCATCTCCATGCCCGCAATCCGGTCGACGGCCGCCCCGACCAATCGACCGAGGCCTTCGCGCCTTTCCTGCAGGTCATCAAGCAGCGCTCCAACTGCGTGGTCAACATCACCACCGGCGGTGCCGCGACGATGAGCGTGGAGGAGCGGGTGAGGCCGGCGAAGGTCTTTGCGCCCGAGGTCGCCTCGCTCAACATGGGCTCGATGAATTTCGCGCTGTTCCCGATGCTGGAACGCTTCAAGACCTTCGAGCATGACTGGGAGCGGCCCTATCTCGAATCCTCGCGCGACCGCATCTTCCGCAACACTTTTTGCGACATCGAGCACATATTGCGCACCTGCGCCGACAGCGGCACGCGCTTCGAGATCGAGTGCTACGATATCGGCCACCTCTATACGCTGGCGCATTTCGTCGAGCGCGGCCTGGTCAAGGCGCCGTTCTTCGTCCAGAGTGTCTTCGGCATCCTCGGCGGCATCGGCACGCATCCGGAAGACGTCGCGCACATGAAGCGCACGGCCGACCGCCTGTTCGGCAACGACTATCACTGGTCGGTGCTGGGCGCCGGCCGCCATCAACTGCCGATCGCCACGCAGGCGATCGCGCTGGGCGGCAATGTGCGCGTCGGACTGGAGGATTCACTCTGGATCGGCAAGGGCAAGCTCGCCCGCTCCAGCGCCGAACAGGTCACCAAGGTGCGCCAGATCATCGAAGGCCTCGGCGCCTCCATCGCCACACCCGACGAGGCGCGCCAAATCCTGCAGCTCAAGGGCGGGGATAAGGTCGCGTTCTGACCGAGAGAAGCTGGCCGGCGCAATCGAGGTGCCGCTAGCCGAACATCCTCTCGCCTTGCTCGTCGACCAGCTGGATGCCCTTCTTGATCGAGATGTCGACGGCGTCGTCCAGCCCGGCGAAGCGGTCGGCTCGGATGAAGCGGTGCTCCTTCAGCACGCCGTCCACTTCCTTCGAGACGACGCCGCAGGTCTGGTATTGGCCCTCGGCCTTGTAGGGCGTCGCGCTGATCAGGAAGCCCTTGTGCTCGACCTGCTTGGCCGGCTTGGCGCTGCCGGCCTCCGGTGCCTCATTGCTGCCGCCGCCGAAAAGCTTTTTCAGGAAAGACATTTTATAAAACTCCATTTACGCGGGCGTCGAAAATCCGCAGCGCCCTGTTTAATCAGACTTTGTCTCAGCATGCGCGAATGCGCCGCCATGTTCCAGTCCCTTGACGAAAACGCCGACCAGCAGTTCGATCTGATGCCAGATCTCCTCGGCCTGCCGGCTGTTGGAATTTGCCACATAGCCGCTGGTCACGATGCCGTGCACGCTTGACCACAAGGTCCGCGCCGCAAGCGCGCGGCGGTCGTCGTCAAGGCCGAAATCGCCTGCTTTGAGCACGCCGGCGACAATGTCGAAGAGCGCGTCGAGCAGGGCGTCATAGGCATCGGGGCCGGGCCGCGTCGCGCGGCGGCGGTTGAAGGCAAGCACCGCCGGCCAGCTGCCGGGATGCGCCTCGACGAAGCTCACATAGGCCGCCGCCATGGCTAGGATGCGGTGCTGGACATCGGTCACCCCTTGCCTTTCGAGATCGGCCATGGCCGCGAGGCCTGTCGCGCCGAGCCGATCGAGCAGCCGCATGTTGACGGCACGATGCACCTCGTCGAGATCGGCAAAGAGGTTGTAGACCGACCCAACCGAAATGCCGGCCTGCTCGGCTATGGTGCGCGCTTTCAGGTTCTCGGCGCCGCCCTCATTGAGCAGCGCCTCGGCGATGGCGAGCACCTTCTCGCTCATTTCTTCCTTGTCCAGCGCCATGCTCTTTCCTGTCGCTCTGTCGGTGGCCGGCCTGCCACGTTCAGTCTGTTTGCCTGCGTTTACCATGCCCGACGTCTCATGAACAGCGTTCAAAATCGTTCTTGAACAATGTTCATTTCCTGGCTTCGTGAACAACGTTCACACCAACAGGGAGAAGACTCAACGCTTAGCCTGATCAAGACATTGCTGGACGGCGCCAGCGCCCGGGCCGAGGACAATCTGAAGGACCGTTTCGCCGTCGATCTTCTGGCGCAGCGCATCCGCGACGCGGAGGCGGGCCTCGCCGCCGCAAAGCAGACGCTCGCCTCGCTGATTGTGCGCCAGCGTGCCGAGCAGACCAGCCTCGACCAGCTTGACCGCCGCATCGCCGATCTGGAAACCCGCACGCTGAGCGCGCTTTCGGCCAACAACCAGGCGCTTGCCGAAGGTGGCGCCTCCGCGATCGCCGAGCTCGAGAATGAGCGCGAGGTCCGCCGCGCCACCGTGAAGAGCCTCGGCGAGAAGACCTTGCGGATGCGCCTGTCCGTCGAACAGGCGCATCGCCGCATCATCGGCCTCAACCAGGGCATGATCGCGGCCCGGGCGATCGACGCCGAGCGCAAGGCCCAGTCGCGCCTCAACCGATCGATCGGCCGCGCGGCGAGCATCAACGAAGCGGAGGAACTGCTAGCCCGCATCAAGGACAGCAGTGACCCGTTCGACGAGGCCGGCATTCTCGACGAGATCGATGGCGAGTTGCGCCACGAGGCGATCCGCGAGCGCCTCGCCGAGGCAGGCCATGGACCGGCCACCAAGGTGCGCGCCGAGGACGTCCTGGCGCGCCTCAAATCCCTGAACTGAACCCGCTTTCCGAAAAGCAGATCAAATTCCAAGGAGCAATACGATGAACGGCAATCAGACCTGTGTTCAACACCGTGTCGGTGGGCGCCGCCTATTTCATGCTCGGCCTGTCGCTGTGGCTGGCGCCGGTCGACCTTTCGACCAAGGGCTATTGGGCGATGGGCATCCTCTTGCTCACCGGCAGCCTGGTGAACCTGGTCAAATACCGCACCGACGAGCGGATCGCAGCCGAGACCACCGCCAAGATCGAGAAGGCGCGCAACGACAAGCTGATCCGCGAATATGTCGGCAAGGAATAGTCCTTGCCCTGTTGATCGCTGACTGAATGCAAAAAGCCCGGATCGCTCCGGGCTTTTGGCTTTCCTTGTGAAAGAGCTTAGCGCCGCGCCAGCGCCTCGATCGCTTCGGCGGCGTCTTCCAGGATGCTGATCGCCTCGGCCTGCTTGTCTTCCGGCGCGTCGGCGATGTCGCCGAGCGCGGCGCGCAGACGATGTCGGAGCGCGCGGAACTGGTCGCGTTTTTCCGAGCGGCCGCGGCGCCCCTCGTCCTTGTCGTCGCCCCAGCCGAACCATTCGCGCGCTGCGGCCATCTTGCGGCCGAAGCGCTCGAGATGGTCGAGCACGCTCTCGATCATCTCGCGGTTCTCCTCGAGATGCGCCCTGCCGGCCTCGGTGATCGAAAACACCTTCTTGTTGCCTTCGCTGGACGACACCGCGTAGCCGGCCTCTTCCAGGAAGGTCAGCGTCGGATAGACCACGCCCGGGCTCGGGCTGTAGACGCCGCTGGTACGCTCTTCCAGCGCCTTGATGATGTCGTAGCCGTGGCGCGGCGCAGCGGCCAGCAGCGACAGCGTGATCAGCTTGAGATCGCCGTCGGCGAGCATCCGGCCGGCGCGGAACATGTCGCCCGGGCCGCCGCGTCCGCCGCCCCTGCCGCCGAACGGGCCGAAGCCGCCGCCCCCTCTGCCGCCGAATTTTCCGGCCATGCGCATGAACATGCGCTCGCCGAAATGATTGTGTCCGAAATGATCGTGCTGGTGCATGAATTGCTCCTCAAGTTATATCTTACGATACATCTAAGTAAGGCACACTCCTCGTCGAGTCAAGATATATCTTACGATGTATCGCAGGAGGCGCCAAGCCTTTGGCGTTCCGCCTACCAGCGGCCCTTGCGACGGTTCCAGGCGTAGAGAAGGTCCGCGAAACGGTCATAGGCGATGCGCGTCAGCGGCAGCGTTGCCACGTTGCCGAACAAGCTCGCCAGCCACCCCTCGCCCGGCGTAAGCCGCCAGACCGCGATCGCCACGTCGGCGCCGACCAGCAGTCGTCCCTCGACATCGGTCGCGTGCAGGCGCCGGCGGATATCCTCGAGCGAGGCGCCGAAGGCCGAAAGGGCTTCAGGTTCGAAATTGATGTCGCGGAATGCAACGCGGCCGGCCTTGACCGCTTCGACCACCCGCCGCTTCTGGCGGTTGATGCCGGCGTCGCAGACGGGACAGCGCGTGTTGTACCAGACGGTCAGCAGCGGCTTGGGCATGGCGCAACTATCGGGAATGCGGCGCGGCTACGCAACAGCCGTGCCGATCCAGGCTTCAGCCGCCTACCCGAGCGAACTGATGATCTCGCGATAGGCGAATTCCGGGAACGCCTTCATCGTCCGAGTCCTGACGCTCCCGCCAGACGATAGCATCAGCGCGAATCGGGCGAGCACCGCATCGTCCGGCGCCTCGACGATGGCGACCATGTCGCATTCACCCATGGTCAGGTAGAATGCCTTGAAAGATCCGCCCATTTCGCCCAGCAGCTTCTTGGCGGCATCGAGCCGCTTCGGCGAGTCCCGCACATTCCTGGCGCCCAACTCGGTCCAGTTGATAAGCACGATGTAGGTTGTCATGGCACACCTCCCACCGGGAGCCACGGTGCGGGCGCCTGGCCGTTACGGCCAGCGCCGGGGCGGGCATCCGGCTTGTCGCCCACAAATGCATCCGACCACGTAATTATCCTCCTGCCGGGCATATGCGGCAAGGGCATGAAAGGCGCCGGAAACGCCAAAGGGCGCCCGAGGCGCCCTTTGGATTGCTTGTCTGACCCGCGGATCAGCTATCCAGGAAGCTTCTCAGCTTCCGTGACCGGCTCGGATGCTTGAGCTTGCGCAGCGCCTTGGCTTCGATCTGGCGGATGCGCTCGCGCGTCACCGAAAATTGCTGGCCGACTTCCTCCAGCGTGTGGTCGGTGTTCATGCCGATGCCGAAGCGCATACGCAACACGCGTTCCTCACGCGGCGTCAGCGAGGCAAGCACCCGCGTCGTCGTCTCGCGCAGGTTGGCCTGGATCGCCGCGTCGATCGGCAGGATCGCCATCTTGTCCTCGATGAAGTCGCCGAGATGCGAATCCTCCTCGTCGCCGACAGGCGTTTCGAGCGAGATCGGCTCCTTGGCGATCTTCAGGACCTTGCGCACCTTTTCCAGCGGCATGGCGAGCTTTTCCGCCAGTTCCTCCGGGGTCGGCTCGCGGCCGATCTCGTGCAGCATCTGGCGCGAGGTGCGCACGATCTTGTTGATCGTCTCGATCATGTGCACCGGAATGCGGATGGTGCGCGCCTGGTCGGCGATCGAGCGGGTGATGGCCTGCCGGATCCACCAGGTGGCGTAGGTCGAGAACTTGTATCCGCGGCGGTATTCGAACTTATCGACCGCCTTCATCAGGCCGATATTGCCTTCCTGGATGAGATCCAGGAACTGCAGGCCGCGGTTGGTGTATTTCTTGGCGATGGAGATGACGAGACGCAGGTTTGCCTCGACCATTTCCTTCTTGGCGATCGCGGCCTCCCGCTCGCCCTTCTGCACCTGGTTCACGATCTTGCGGAATTCCAGGATCGAGATCGCCGTTTCGGTGGCGAGGTTTTGGATCTCGGCGCGCAGCTCCTTGATCGTGTCCTTCTCGTTCTTGGTGAATTCCTTCCAGCCGCGCGAGGTCAGATTGGCGATCGAGCGGGTCCAGTTCGGATCGAGCTCCGAGCCCTGATACTCCTTGAGGAATTCCTCGCGGCGCACGCCATAGCTCTCGGCGAGCCGCAGAAGCTTGCCCTCGTTCTGCACCAGGCGCTTGTTGATGTCGTAGAGCTGCTCGACCAGCGCCTCGATGCGCGCGGCATTGAGCGACAGCGACTTCACCGCCTTGATCAGCTGGTCCTTCAGTTCCTTCAGGCGGCGATCCTGGCTGGGCGACAGCGTGCCGGCGGCGGCGAGACGATTCTCGACCTGCTGGTCCTGCAGCTTGCGCAGCTTCTTGTAGGTATCGGCGATGACGTCGAGCGTCTCCATCACCTGCGGGCGCAGTTCCGCTTCCATCGCGGCCAGCGACAGGCTGGCCTCGTCCTCGTCGTCTTCCTCTTCCTCCAGCCCGCGCGTGTCGCCGCCGACATTGGTGATGTCGTCTTCTTCCTCGCGCGCCGCCGCGCGGCCGCGCGGCTTCTCTTCGGGCTTGGCCGCTTCCTCGACGCGCTCGACCACCGGCGCCTGCTTGGCCTCGGGGCCGGCATAGGTCGCCTCCAGATCGATGATCTCGCGCAGCAGGATCTTCGATTCGTTGAGCTCGTCGCGCCAGATGATGATTGCTTGGAAGGTCAGCGGGCTCTCGCACAGACCCGCGATCATCGTTTCGCGGCCGGCCTCGATACGCTTGGCGATGGCGATTTCGCCCTCACGCGACAGAAGCTCGACCGAGCCCATCTCGCGCAGGTACATACGCACTGGATCGTCGGTGCGATCGGTCGGCTCTTTCTTGGTGGTCGTGGCGGCAACGGCGGTGCCGGTCTGCTCGGCCAGCTCGTTGGCGTCTTCCTCGCTGTCGCCGGCGGGCTCGGCCTCGGCCTCTTCGCCCTGCTCGTCATCCTCGACGACGTTGATGCCCATGTCGCTGAGCATCGCATTGATGTCTTCGATGCGGTCCGGATCCGTCTCTTCCGAGGGCAGCACCGCGTTTAATTCGTCGAGCGTGACATAGCCGCGTTTCTTCGCGGCCTTGATCATCTTCTTGACAGCATCGTCGGAAAGGTCGAGCAGAGGGCCATCGGTGGCGCCTTCGCGTTCGGTCTCGACCTCTTCCTTTTCCTTTGTCGCCATTCTTTGTCGTCTCCAAGCGGCCCAATATCGAGGCCGCGTAAACTGTCGGACCGGTTACGCCGGATGTGCTCGTACCGGAATGCTTTTTACCGGCCCGGCAACCGCGTCATCTCTTTTGTTTTGTGCATCTCGTTTGCCCCAAACCGGTTTCCACTTTTGGGCGACATGCATTAAGTCCAGATTAACCCTGATATCTGGAGCAGGCATTTTGCCTGTCCAGCCGTCACCGGCACCTCACATCGCTCAAATTTCCCGCCGAGGCCGGGGCACGGTTAACGTTTCGAATCGTCCTGATTCCGCCAATCTGCCAGAAGGTCAAGCGCCTCTGGCATGATTCGCATGAAAAAAGCGAATCAATTACCCGACTTAGAGGCGTCGATTCGACGCGCTGCGCATTTCCACTTCACTTCCAATGGGCGGTGTTCGGCCCTAAACGCGCCCAACCCTGCCCGATGAAACGCCGAACCCTTCGATCAGCGCTTCCGTTGCCTGCACATCGTTGAATTGCGCTTGAATCTCGACGAGATGCCGGAAGTTTTCGTCCGAAGGGTCTGCATCGAGCGCCGCCTGCGCCTGTTTCAGCTCTCTATGTAAGGTGCGGGCGCTGCGCTGCAAGTGCATCGCCTGGTTGAAGGCGTCGCGAGCGTCGTCGAGCGCGGCGGTCTCGAGCGCCGGCCATTGCCGCGCCCGCTTGATCAGCTCCACCGCCCGCTCCCAGATGCCGCCGCATCCGGCGCGCTCGATGGTGGCGATGACGGCGCCGCGCTCGTCGGCCGCGTCATGCGCCATGGCGTCGAGGATGGCCGCGTGCAGTTTGCGCAGATCCGAATTGGCGAGGTCTAGGAATTCGACATGGGCGAAATTCTCGTCGATCAGCGCCGGGTGGTTGACCAGAGCAACGATAATCGTGGCCTCGCGCACCGACATGGCTTCGCCCGTGCGCTTGACCAGCGCCGACTGGCCGAGGCTTTCGGTGATCGCGATGCGGCCGCTTCCGCCCTTGGCGAACTGCCCGCCGGGCGCCGCGGCCTTGCCTTGGCCGCGCGCTCCCGGCCGGCCGCCATCCTGGCGACCCTGCCGAGCATTGCGTTGTGAGCCGAAGAAGCTCAGCTCCCGTTCGCGCATAGCCTGCTGGTAATGGTAGCGCGTGCTCTCGTCGCGGATGCGGCTGGTCAGTTCGCGCAGTGTCTTTCCCAGCTCGGCGCGCCGTTCCGGCGTATCGAAGACGCCGCCGGCGGTCTCGCGCATCCATAGGAGATCGACAAGCGGCCGCGCCTCCGCCAGCACCGCCCGGAACGCGTCCGGCCCCTCGGCCTTGACCAGGTCGTCCGGGTCCTTGCCTTCCGGCAGCAGCGCAAACCGCGCCGAGCGTCCTGCCTGCACCGAAGGCAGGGCCAGATCCGCGGCACGCCACGCCGCTTTCAATCCGGCCTTGTCGCCGTCGAAGCAAAGCACCGGCTCGGGCGCCATGCGCCACAAAAGCTCGAGCTGGTTTTCGGTGAGCGCCGTGCCGAGCGGCGCCACGGCATTCTCGAAGCCGGCCTGCGCCAGCGCAATCACGTCCATATAGCCTTCGACCGCGATCACCGTGCCGCCCTTGGCGAGAGCCTTGCGGGCGCGGGCGAAATTGTAGAGCACGTTGCCCTTGTGGAAGAGCTCGGTGTCGGGCGAGTTCATGTATTTGGCCAAGGCATCGGGGGCCAGCGCCCGCCCGCCGAAGGCAATGATCTTGCCGCGCGAATCCGGGATCGGGAACATGATGCGGTCGCGGAACCAGTCATACGAAACCGGAATATCGTCGCCATGCCGCACTAGCCCGCAGGCCTCGATATCAGCCTTCGGCACGCCCTTGGCGGCGAGATGCTCTTTCAAGGCATTGCGGCTGTCGGGCGCGTAGCCCAGCCGGAACGATTGCTGCGTCGCCGACGTCAGTCCGCGCTCGCGCAAATACGCGCGTGCCTTAGCGCCTTCCGCTCCCTGCAGTCGCTCCTGGAAGAAGGCGGTCGCCATCTCCATGACATCGGTCAGGCTGGCGCGCTCCTTCTCGCGCCGTTCTTCCCGTTCATCGCGCACCGGCATCGGCACGCCGGCCATTTCGGCGATCTTCTCGACCGCCTCGGGGAAACTCATGCCGTCGAGCTCGGTGAGGAACTTGAAATGGTCGCCCGACACCGAGCAGCCGAAGCAGTGGTAGCGGCCCTTCTTGTCCTCGCAATGGAAGGATGGGCTTTTCTCGCCGTGGAACGGGCAGCAGGCCCAATAGTCGCCGCGCGACGCGTTGGTCTTCTTCCTGTCCCACGCGACACGCGCGCCGATCACCGATGAAATCGGCACGCGGTCGCGTATCTCGTCGAGGAAGGCGGGCGGAAAGCGCATCTAAGAAAGCTCGTTTGCCCTCCATATAATCAAGCCGGCCGGGCGCTGCGACTCTGTCCGGCCCATCGTACCCGCTTTTCACAGACGAAAAGAAGGCGGCCGGGGCGGTCGCCTTCTTTTTGCATTGCCGGTCGTCGCGGATTACTGCGCGGCGATCGCGCCGAAGATGATGCCGGACAGGAGGCTGACCAGCACATAGTCATTGCCGACACGAATCCATTCCTGGCCCGGGCCCGGGCGGCGCAGGCCGTAGCGGTTCCAGTCGCGGACCGGCTGGTAACGCTTCCAGTTGGAGTATCTCTGGCCGTTGCGCCAATGGCTACGCTTCACGACAACCTTCTTCTTCACGATGACGCGCTTGTCGACATGCCTGCCGGGCTTCTGCCAGTCGACCTGCGTGTAGTTCGACTGCGGCGCGCCCGGCCGAGCGAGCGGCGCGGCCTGCCCGGAGAAGGCCAAGGCGGCCAGCATCGAGGCGGTGACGGCGCAAAGTATGAGACGCTTCATGGTCGATGCTCCTTGTTGTCGATAGGCAGAGGGATACGCGCCAACGGATGAACCGAAACTGACGCTGGAATTACAATTCTATGATGGTTTCCGATACTTGCGCCGACTGCCTCAACAACGGTCCGGATCGCGCCCGGCCTTGTCTGCGAGCAACGCTTCATTCCGGGCGAAGCGCCGCCGCGAGACGCATGCAACCAATGCTTCACCCGTTCATTTCCGACATGGTCCGTCGAGCCGAGACGATCGCCGCATCACAAAATCTATTACCCGGCTAATCTTAATTGGTGTATTTCCAGGCCTCGAGATGGCTAAGATTCGTACCTTTCTCCGCACCGCCGGAGCCGCCTCGCGGGGTCGGCTGTGAGCGGCTCCGTCGTCCTGCTGCACCTTGCCGGCGCGGTGGCGCTGATGCTGTTCGCCACCCGCATGGTGAAGACAGGGGTCGAGCGCGCCTATGGCGACGTGCTGCGCCACAGGCTGCGCGCGACCATGCGCAATCCGCTAATGGCGGTGCTCACAGGCTGCGGCCTGGCAGTCGCGCTGCAGAGCTCGACCGCGGTGACGCTGCTGGTCGGCTCCTTCGCCGGCGCCGGCATCGTTTCGGGCGCCGCTGGACAACTGGCTGTGCGCGGCGCCGAGATCGGCTCGGCGCTGGTGGCCAAGCTGCTTACGTTCGACCTCACGCTTCTGGTGCCGCTCTGCCTGATCGCGGGCACAGTCATGTTCATGGCCACCGAGCGGCGGGACTGGCGACAGACGGGCCGCATCCTGATTGGCGTCGGCCTGCTGATCCTGTCGCTGGAGATGATCGGCCAGGCGTCGGAGCCGCTGCGCAACAGCCAGCTGATGCCGCTTATCATCAACTATTTCTCGGGCGATTCCATCACCACCTATCTACTGGCCGCGCTGATCACCTGGCTGTTCCAGTCGAGCATCGCCGCGGTGCTTTTGATGGCCACGCTGGCGGGTCGCGGGCTGATCACGCCGGAACTGGGCGTCGTGCTGGTGCTCGGCGTCAATCTTGGCTCGTCGCTGATTGCTCCGATGCTGACGCGGTCAGCGCCACCCGAGGTGCGCATCGTGCCGATAGGCAATCTCTTGATGCGCGGCCTCGGCTCGCTGATCATGCTCGTCCTGATCATGACCTTCAAGCCGGATGTCGGCTTCCTCGGCAGAAGCGCGCCCGATCAGATCGTCAACGCCCACATCCTGTTCAACGTGCTGATCCTGCTGGCCGGACTTCCGCTGGCTGGTCTCGTCTACCGCGCTTCCGAAAAGATCGTGGCGCTGGGCAGCACGCCGCAGCCGGCCGCCGCGCTCGAGGTCGTGGAGCTGTCGGCGCTGAACGAGAGCGCTCTCGATACGCCGAGCCAGGCTTTAGCCAACGCGACGCGCGAGGTGGTGCGGGTCTGCGAGATCGTCGAGATCATGCTGAAGCGCATCATCGAGCTTTACGAGGATGCCGATCCCGCCAAGATCAAGGCGCTTGCCGCGCTCGATGATCGCGTCGACAGGAAGCACGCCGCGATCAAGCTCTACCTCGCCAAAGTCACCAGAAACCCGCTGACCGAGGACGAGGCGTTGCGTTGCCAGGAGCTGATCGGCGCCTGCGTCAAGCTGGAGCAGGTCGGCGACATCATCGTGCGCAACATGCTGGTGCATGTCAGGAAGAAGCTGGATCGCGGCCTGGAGTTCACGCCGGAAGGCTGGCAGGAGCTTTGCGCCTTCCATTCCTCCGTGCTTGCCAATGCGCGGCTTGCCTTCAACGTTCTGGTCTCCCGCGACCCGGAAACCGCCAGGCAATTGGTTCTGGAAAAGGACCTGCTGCGCGAGCGCGAGAAGGAAACCAGCGCCAGCCATTTCCTGCGCCTGCGCGAAGGCACCGCCAAGAGCGTCGAGACGAGCTCGATCCACCTCGACACCATCCGCGACCTGAAGCAGATCAACTCGCTGCTGGCCTCGATCGCGTACCCGGTGCTCGAGGAGCGCGGCCTGCTTGGCGGCTCGCGATTGAAGGCCAGTTGAGGCTATCCAAGGCCGCCGAAAAATTAGTCTTTGCTCATTGTCGCTTGCGTCGGCTAAGGAACGCCCCAGGACCTCTGGGAGGATGATCGGTCGATGGACACGCATTCGCGCAGCTTCGCCAAGGCGCTTTCATGGCGCGCCACCGGCACGATCGATACGATTATCATATCGCTGGTGGTCACCGGCAGCATCAAGCTCGCTGCCACCATCGGGCTCACCGAAGTCGTCACCAAGTCGCTGCTTTACTACCTGCATGAGCGGGCCTGGCTGAAGATCCCGTATGGGCGCAATAAGCCTGCATATTCGGAGTGACAGGCCGGTTCTGATCGGTTCAGTCAAGAAAAGCTAAAGCGCCATCATCAATTTCTCCATTGCCGCGCCTGCCGAGGCGTGGTTTGAGGCGAAGTATTCCTCGCATATGTTTTGAACCATGCTGCCGCTGATTGCCCTTTTCCTTGCCGCCTTCGCCTTCGGCACCACCGAATTCGTCATCGCCGGCGTGCTGCCGGAGGTGGCGCAAGGTCTCGGCGTTTCGGTGCCGACCGCCGGATATCTCGTCTCCGGCTATGCCTGCGGCATTGCCATCGGCGGCCCGCTGCTGGCGCTCGCGACCAGCAAAGTCTCGCGCAAGACGCTGCTGATCGGACTGACGGTCGCTTTCACACTCGGCCAGGTGGCCTGCGCGCTGGCGCCCGATTTCACCGCGATGCTTCTGCTGCGCATTGCGACCGCCGTGGCGCATGGTTGCTATTTCGGCGTCGCCATGGTGGTTGCGGTCAGCCTGGTGCGCGAGGACCAGCGCGGCCGGGCGGTCGCAATCATTCTCTCGGGATTGACGGTTTCCAATGTCATCGGCGTGCCGGCGGGTACTGCGATCGGCAGCCTGTGGGGTTGGCGCGCGACCTTCTGGGTGATGGGCGCGCTGGGCATCATCGCGATCCTCGCCATGCTGGCGCTGTTGCCGCGCACGGCAGGCGCCGCGAACCGGCCCGCCGGCCTGGCGCGCGAGGTTCGTGTGCTCGGCCGCCAGCAGGTCTGGACCTCGCTGATCCTGATGCTGATGCTGATGATCGGCCAGTTTGCGCTGTTCACCTACATCACGCCGATGCTGCTCGAAGTGACCGGCCTCGACGAGAGCCTTATCCCGTGGGTGCTGCTGCTCAACGGCGTCGGCGCCACGATCGGCGTCCTGGTCGGCGGCAAGCTCGCCGACTGGAAGCTGATGCCCTCGCTTGTCATCATGCTCGCCCTGCAGGCGGTGGCGCTCGGCGTCATCCACCTTGTCAGCCCCTACCCGGTGCCGATGATTGTGGCCATCGTCATCTGGGGCGGTCTGAATTTCGCCATCGGCGCGCCGATCCAGACGCGTATCCTGGCCTGGACGGCCGATGCCTCCAACCTCGCTTCCGCGCTGATCCCGTCGGGCTTCAATGTCGGCATCGCGCTCGCCGCGTCGCTGGGCGCTGCGATGCTCAATGCCGGCTACGGCTATCGCAGCCTGCCGCTGGCCGGCGCCTTGGCCATGCTGGTGGCGGTGCTGGTGGCTGTCGGCTCGCAAGCTTGGGAGTGGCGCAGCCGCGCGACGCCGCCGCTGCCGGCGGCGGCCGAGTAACGACCGCGCCAAGCTACGGTTTGCTGCTTCAGACCTTCGGTCGCGAGGAGCCCGGCACTCCCGAAAGGATGGAAGCCAGGCTTCCAAGACCTTCCTTCAACCGTTCGCGGTTGGGGGTAGCGCCCAGCGCCAAGCGGAAGCCATTGGCGAAGACTGCCCCGATGGCGAATTCTTCCGCGGGGCTGATGGCCAGCCCTCGACCGCGGGCAATGTCGGCAAGTTCGGCCGAGCGCAACCGGCTCTCCAGCGGATACCACAGATGCAGGCTGGCCTCCGACGCCGCAAAGCCCTTAGGCAGGATGTTGCGCGCGATTTCCTGCCTGGCCTGCGCTTCGGCGCAGACGGCGGTGGTGATCTCATCGGCTAGGCCGCTTCGCAGCCACTCGCAGGCGAGGCCCGTCATCAGCGGCGGCGCCATCATGGTGGTGCCGCGTATCGCTGCCGCGATGCGCTCGGCGGCCTGCGGATCAGGCGCCGCCAGGAAGGCCGTGCGCAGGAAAGGCGAGATGCATTTCGCCAATGTCGCGACATGGAAGGTTCGTTCAGGAGCCAGGGTCAGAAAGGCCGGCGGCGGCGTGCCGAGCAACCTTCTGTAGGGATCGTCCTCGATGATGATCAGCCCGAGCTTGTCGGCCATGCGGGCGAGTTCGCTCCGCCTGCTTTCGGGCATGACGGATGCGGTCGGATTTTGCAGCGTCGGATTGAGGTAGAGGATGCGGGCGCCGTGCCGCCGCACCGCCTTTTCGAGATCGTCCGGCAGCATGCCATCACCGTCGTTTCCGACAGCGGCGAGCTTGCGCCGCGTGGTCCCGGCCAGCGCGATCAGCCCGGGATAGGTCAGCGCGTCGGCAAGGATCGTGTCGCCCTCGTGCGTCTCGGTCATGACGACGGCCGTGAGCAACGCCTGCGCGCCCGAGCCGACAACGACCCTGTCGACCGGCAGCCTGTCTCCCGCCGCGGCGAGCCATGACGAGCCGGCGGCGCGCTCCGCGTGCGAGCCCGGGCCGGGGTGATAGGAAAGCAGCGCCTCGGCGCTGGAGCGTTTGAGCAGCCCCTCGATGCCCGTCCTGATCAAAGCCGGCAGGTTGAGACCGGTCGGCGCCGGCGGGATGTTCATGCTGAGATCGAGGACAGGTTCTTCCGGCTCGCCCGGCGTGACGAAGGTGCCCCGGCCCGCCGTCGCGTCGATCAGATTCCTGCGTCGGGCTTCCGAAAACGCCCGCGTCACGGTCGTAAGATCGACCCCGAGCAGCCGTGCGAGTTCCCGCTGCGGCGGCAACCGGTCGCCCGGCTGCAACCGCCCGTTCGAGCGGGCATCCGCCAGCGCGTCGACGATCTTCAGATAGACCGGTCGCGGTCCCGCCTCCAGAACCGGAAGCCAGCCCATGTCATTTTCTCGGGTCACTTATTCACGATTCATACATTCTGTCGCATTGTCTGCATACAAGAATGATATATGTATGCATCAACGATCTCAAGGCCCGTCCAGCCTCACGCGAGATCGACCGGAGAAACCATCATGCAAGACCTTGCGCATTATCCACCCCTGGTACCTTGGCAGGTGGGAATCCGCGGCCGCTGCCCGCGTTGCGGCGAGGGCCACCTCTTCGACGGTTTCTTGAAACTGGCGCCGAAATGCGATGTCTGCGGTCTCGACTATTCCTTTGCCGACCCGGCCGACGGGCCGGCCTTCTTCGTCATCTGCTTTGCCTGTGTGCCCTCAGTGCTGTTCGCCGTCTGGGCGCAGGTGACTTTCGAGCCCTCCATGTGGTTCCACGCCTTCGTTTCGATCCCGATCGTCCTTGCGACCTGCATTCCGCCGCTCAGGCCGCTCAAAGGCTGGCTCGTGGCAAGCCAGTTCTACCACAAGGCCGAAGAAGGAAGGCTGGCCAGGCCCGGCGAGTGACCGTCGAAACCGCTTCGATCTAAAGATCGATCCGATATTTGAGGCTTTCCGCGCCACCATAGGCTGCGACCTTGGCGAAGCGCCCGACGAGGATGCCGCCATTGGCGAGGATCACCTTCTGGGATGCAAGATTGTCGAGGTCCGTGGTGATCTCGACATGGTCCAGGCCCACCGCCCTCGCCTCGCCGAGCATCAGCCGCAACGCTTCGGTGGCGTAACCGCGCCCCTCTTTCCACGGCACCACCGCATAGCCGATATGGCCAAGCACGTGCGGCGGCAGCGCCGATGTGCCTCTTTGCCAGCGCAGCCCTATCGAGCCGGCGGCCTCGCCGTCCCAGATCCAGCGCCGGAAGCCGGGCAGCCGCGGCACGGTCGTGCCGTCGGGCAGAGTGATGGGCGGCCCGTTGGCCTCGGGATCGTCCAGGCCGGCAAGAAAGGCCACCGGATCCTGTTCGATCGCCGCGAGCTGCTCGCGCGTCGCTTCCAGAAGCCGCACATTGTCGGGCGACCACCCGCGCTCCAGCGCCGCCTTGTAGGACGGCAGATGTTCAAGCGCGGGTTTGACGATCTCGACCATGGCTCGTTTCCCTGTCGGGACCGACATAGTCGCCACGCGGATCGCCCTCAAGCCGCCTGGAACTGGATTTCGCCCTTGTTCAGGAAACAGGTCTTGTCGAACAGCGATAGGTCAAGCGGATTCGGCAGCCGGATATCGCCTATATCCGGGAACGGCTTCCTGGCGGGATCGTACGACCTATTGATCTGCGAGATGAAGACCAGCACCAGCCCGTGTTCCCGAGCGAACGATCTCAAGGCACGTATCTGGACCATGAGTTCCGGATTCTCGCGCTTCTGGTCGAGTAGCTGCAGATAGTCGATCACGGCCAGCGTGTCGCGCGGCGCCGACCGCAACGCCTCGATGATGTAGGCCGCGCAAATGGCGTCGGAATTGTCGAACTCGAACAGATGGTCAAAATCCGCAGGGTCGGCGCCGATGTCCCGGAACCGGTCGAGAATGTCGGCGTGCATGTATTCCAGGGTAAAGAATACGGCGCGACTGCCCTGCTTCATGGCCGCCACGGCGAGTTCGAGGCTCATCAGCGTCTTGCCCTGCCCCGGCCGTGCCGCCACGAGGACCATGTCGCCGGGCATAAGCCGCTCCAGCAGCCTGTCGCCAGGCGCGACTTCGGCGGCTTTTGCCGCAAGCAGGCTCCAGCTGCCAAAGCCTTCCTTGGCGGCATCGCGGTCGAGCGCCGTGTGGAGTGGAACATTTTCCCGGCGAGACAAGAGCCGCGCCTGGCGTTTCAGATGATAGACGGGTGCGGAAAGTCGCATCGAAAACCCTCCTGCCGCGAGCAGTCTTGGCTACCCCTCCTTATGCCTGGCGCTCGAACAGTTGGTTGGTGATGGACTGCCCTGCATGAACAATGCTTCCCGATGGAGGGAGGAGGCGTGGGCGCGCCGGGAATCAGATCATAGCGCAATCGCAGCAGACCGAAAATCCGACCTGCAAAGGCGTCGCTAAACTAGAAGTGTTTCGCCGACGCGTGCGAGACCTTGTAAGATCGGCCCGTGTGATTCACGCCTACGAGACATTTCGACAGGAGGGGCAAAACGGTGCGGCTGAGATCTGTTCCGCTGGGCGCGGCCATATTCTGCCTTGTAGCGGTCCTGGCCGCTCTGACCACATCGATCAGCTCATTTGCCGCCTTGCGGCCGTCGACCATTCCCGACTGGCTGCAGCGCCATGTCGGCGACGGCGAGGGCCAGATCTCTGAAGTCGTGCTGGAGCGGGCACGCGCGCTCTACCAGAAGAAAGTCAGCGACGGCTCGGTCAGCAATCCCTGCTACTTCGCCATGGACGCGACGCGTCCTGGCGACCTAGGCAACAGCGTGCTCGGCCAGCGCTACTACATCATCTGCGAGGCCAAGCAGCTCTTCCGCGCCGTTTCCTCAGGCCACGGCGGCGGCCGCAATCTGAAGGGCGTCGCCGATTTCTCCAACGGCAGGCGTTGTGCGAAGAATTTCGGCAACGCGATGGATTCCGAGCTGACGGCCGGCGGCGCCTATATGACCGCCGAGACCAAGACCTCCTTCAAGGGCTATTATCGCCTCGGCGCGCAAAACGCGGTGTTCATCCGCAGCTTCATCCAGTTCGACGGCGAAGGGGAAGCGGCGAACGCCAGGCAGCGCGTCATCGGCGGGCATCCGGCGGCCATCCTGAAGGGCTTGTGCATGCGCAAGAACCCGCAAAGCTCTTACGCCGACCATGACGGTCTTGTGCCCTACGGCAAGCTGGTGAATTACGCCGGCGGCCGCAGCAATGGCTGCACCAGCTGGTCGCCGGCCGATGCCGAGCAGATCATCCCCCTCGTGAAGAACAGCCCGACGACGCTCTACATCTATCCGGAATCGCGCGACATCGCTGCCGTTGCGCGCGCCAAGGCCGCAGGCCAGGCGCTCTCAGGCACGGGCACCTATTGGAACGCCTCCTGCCTGAAGGAGATCGGCACGCCCAAATTCTGGCCGAAGCAGACGCTTGAGCCGATCATCGCGCAATACAAGAAGGACCATCCGGCGCCACCCCCGCAGCCGGTGCCGATCTGTCGGGACTAGCGAGGCCGCGCCCTACTGCAGCAGCCCCTTGATGATGGCGCTCGCCTTGGCAAAGTCCATCTGGCCGGCATATTTCTGCTTCAGCGCGCCGATCACCTTGCCCATGTCCTTCTGGCTGGCGGCGCCCGTCGCCGCGATCGCCTCGCGCGCCGCGGCTTGGATCGCCGCCTCGTCGAGCTGCGTCGGCAGGAATTCGCGGATGATCTCCATCTCGCCGCGCTCCTGCGCCGCCAGTTCCGGCCGCTTGCCGTCCTCGAACGCCTTGGCCGATTCCTCGCGCTGCTTCACCATCTTGGCGAGGATCTGCAGGATCTCCTCCTCGCTCGCCGGCGGCTTGCCGGCGCCGCGATTGGCGATATCCCGGTCGTGGATGGCGGCCTGGATCAGCCGTAGCGTCGGCAGGCGGTGCTTGTCCTGCGCCTTCATCGCGCTCTTCATGGATTCGGCGATTTTCTCGCGCATTATGCTTCTCCTTCGAATGCGGCGGACAATAGCTTCGCCGAACGGGCAACGCAAATTCCGACAAGCCGCTGATATTGCTGGAGGAATGGAAATCAGAGCTGGCTGGTGGTGTCCGCATTGACCGTTCGGGTGCCTTCGCCTATGTACTCGGTCCTGCATGAGACAATGAGTTGACGCGCGGAGGCTGGGAAATCCTGCTTCGCGCGCTTTGCTGCGCGAGTGGTCCCGTTGACCAGTCGCAGCGCCTGACAGGAGTGCCGCCATGGCCACAACCACCGCCCCCTGGGCCACCGAAAAGCCGACCGCCCTGCTGGTGCTCGCCGACGGCACGGTGATCGAGGGCCGCGGTCTCGGCGCCACCGGATCGGCCGTCGCGGAAGTGTGCTTCAACACGGCGCTGACCGGTTACGAGGAGATCCTCACCGATCCCTCCTATGCCGGCCAGATCGTCACCTTCACCTTCCCGCATATCGGCAATGTCGGCACCAATGACGAGGATATCGAGGACTTGCATCCCGCGGCCCGCGCCGGCGCTGTCGGCGCCATCTTCAAGGCCAATGTCACCGACCCGTCCAACTATCGCGCCGCTGGCCATCTCGACCAGTGGCTGAAGCGGCGCGGCATCGTCGCGCTGTCCGGCATCGACACCCGCGCGCTGACCGTGTTGATCCGCGAGAAGGGCATGCCCAATGCCGTCATCGCGCATGCGCCCGACGGCATCTTCGACATTGAGGACCTGAAGCGGCAGGCGGCTGCCTGGTCGGGCCTGATCGGCCTCGATCTCGCCAAGGAGGTCACGTCGGGCCAATCCTCGGTGTGGCGCGAGACGCCGTGGGTGTGGAACGAGGGCTATGGCGAGCAGGACGCGCCGTCGATGCATGTCGTGGCCATCGACTACGGCGTCAAGCGCAACATCCTGCGCCTGCTTGCGGGCCTGGGCGCCAAGGTCACCGTCGTGCCGGCCAAGACCGGCGCGGAGGAGATCCTGGCCATGCAGCCGGACGGCATTTTCCTGTCCAACGGCCCGGGCGACCCGGAAGCGACCGGCGAGTATGCCGTGCCGGTGATCCAGAACCTCTTGAAGACCGACATTCCGGTGTTCGGCATCTGCCTCGGCCATCAGATGCTGGCGCTGGCGCTCGGCGGCAAGACCGAGAAGATGCATCAGGGCCACCACGGCGCCAACCATCCGGTCAAGGACCACACCACCGGAAAGGTCGAGATCGTCTCGATGAACCACGGTTTCTCCGTTGACGCCGACTCGCTGCCCGAAGGCGTCGAGGAAACGCATGTCTCTCTCTTCGACGGCTCGAATTGCGGCATCGCGCTCACCGGCCGGCCAGTGTTCTCGGTCCAGCATCATCCCGAAGCCTCGCCCGGCCCGCAGGATTCGCATTACCTCTTCCGTCGCTTCGTCAACCTGATCCGCGAGCGGCGCGGTGAGGAAGCGATGGCAGAGCGCGCCTAACTCAACCACAAGCCTAAGCCGCGTCCGTCACCGCTGCTTCCTGCGTGTGCATGCGCTCGACTTCCTTCGGCGTCGGCCTGGCTACTTTCGTCACGAAGACGATGACCGCCAGCGTCAGGAAAATCGCGCCGAGCACATAGGGCGCGCCGCCGAATACGACCGGTGCGGTCGGGCTCGTGAACCAGGAAAAGATCGCTGTGTAGAGCAGCGGCGTGATGATCGAGGTGATCGAGAAGATCGAGGTCATCGCGCCCTGCAATTCGCCTTGCGCCGAAGGCGGCACCTTGGCGGCGGCGAGACTCCTCAGCGGCGGATCGGCCAGCGCCTCCAGACATCCGGCAACGATCACCGCATAGACCATCCAGCCTTGCGTCGCGAACGCATAGCCGAAGGCGCCGAGCGCGGTGAAGGTCAGCCCGATTGCCGCCGTCTGCCACTCGCCGAGTTTCGGAATGATCCGCGGCAGCACCGTCGCCATGATGATGGCGCCGCACAGGCCGAAGGCGCCGAGCGAGAAGCCGATCTGCTGCTGGTTCCAGCCATAGCGGTAGTTGGAGACGAACGCCCAGACCGCCGGATACATCATGTGGCCGAGCGTCATCAGGAAGAACACCAGCCCGATCCAGCCGATGCCCGGATAATTGCGCATCTGCATCAGCGTGCCGACCGGATTGGCGCGCTTCCACTCGAAGGGCCGGCGGTGTTTTTCGTCCAGCGTTTCGGGCAGGAAGACCATCGCGATCAGGAAATTCACGAAGGCAAGCGCCGCGGCAAAATAGAACGGCACACGCGGCCCGAACGTGCCGAGCACCCCGCCCAGCACCGGGCCAATGACGAAGCCGACGCCGAAGGCGATGCCGAGCAGGCCGAAATTCTTCGCCCGGTTCTCGTCATTCGAGATGTCGGCGATGAAGGCCGATGTCGTCGAATAGCTGGCGCCGGAAATGCCGGCGAGCACGCGGCCGATGAACAGCATCGGATAGGACCAGGCGATGGCGCAGATCAGATTGTCGATCGAGAAGGTCAGCACCGAGGCCAGCAGGACCGGCCGGCGCCCGAAGCGGTCGCTCAACCCGCCAATGATCGGCGCGAAGAAGAACTGCATCGCCGCATAAACGAAGAACAGCCAGCCGCCCTCTATCGCGGCCTCGCTGACGCTGACGCCGCTCAGTTCCTCGAGATAGGCCGGCAGCACCGGCATGATGATGCCGAAGCCGATGATGTCGAGCAAAAGGGTCGTGAAAACAAGCGCGAGGCCCCGCTTGGCGGTTTTCGGGTCGATCATGGTGACAAACTCCTCATCCGCCCTGGGGCACGGGCGGGACGGACCTTATAAGCGAGGTCAGCGCCGGGAACAATCCGCGAACGAACGCAAACGTCTCATGCTGACACCACTTGCCAGCTGCATCCGATCAAGAATCGTCACCCGAAAAGAAGTGGAAGCGCCACCTCAGATAGGACCGCTCATCGTGTTGCAGTCGGACAGCTTGCCGCTCTTGAAGCCACGGGCCAGCCATGTCTGCCGCTGCTGCGAAGTGCCATGGTTGAAGCTTTCCGGCACGACATAGCCCTGCATCTTCTTCTGCAGCGTATCGTCGCCGATCTGCTTGGCCGCGTTCAACGCGCTTTCGATGTCGCCCTGCTCCAAAATGCCCTTCTGCTGGGTGAAATGCGCCCAGACACCGGCGAAGCAATCGGCCTGAAGTTCGATACGCACCGACAGCTGGTTGGCGTCGGCCTCGCTCATGCCCTGCCGCATCTGGTTGAACTTGCCCATGATGCCGGTGAGGTTCTGCACGTGATGACCTATCTCATGCGCCACCACATAAGCGCGCGCAAACTCGCCGGAAGCGCCGAATTGCTGGTCGAGCTGCTGGAAGAAGGTCATGTCGAGATAGACCTTGTGATCGCCCGGGCAGTAGAACGGCCCGGCCGCCGCCGAAGCGAAGCCGCAAGCCGAACGAACCTGGCCGCTGAACAGCACCAGCTTGGGGTCCTCGTAGGTCAACCCCTGAGATTTGAAAATGCCGGTCCAGGTGTCCTCGGTGTCGGCAAGCACGGTCGCGACGAACTGCTTCATCTCGTCATTGGCGGGCGCGTTGCCATTGTCCTGTGTCTCGGTGATCTGGTCGCCGCCGCCCGGCAGCAGCCCACCGTCGCCGCCACCCAGGATCTGCGACGGATCGAAGCCGAAATACCATCCCGCCAGCACGACCAGGATGACCAGCAGGATGCTGCCGCCACCGCCGGTGCGGCCGCCGATCGGGACGCGGAACTGACCGCCACCACCCAATCCGCCGCCACCGCCGCTGTCGCTGCGCTCGTCCTCGATGTTGTCGCTCTGACGACGGCCTCTCCAAAGCATGGCAACTCCTCGCAATGCGAATGTCCTGGAGGGGCTGGCCCGCGACCGCCCCGCGCTGACACCTATCGCAACGGCCAGCCCAAGTCACAGAATTTTTCGCGCCCTAAAAATGCGTGGGCCGGAGGAAACTCCGATCGGCTGGTTAATTTCCACTCCCGATAAACCGGCTGAAAACCTCAGCTTTTCTGCTTGGCGCCGGCGCTCTTGCCGTCCGAACTTTTCGACCGCTCCTCGAAACGTGCAGCGCCCTTCTTCAGCGGATGGCCGGTCTCTGCCTCGGTCTTGCGCTCGTCTCCGGCGGCCGCCTGCCGCAATCCGCTGGCCGCCTGCTTTCCCTTGGCGGTTGGTGCCTGTTCGATGCCCATTGCTTCCTCCCTAAACGCGATAATCGCGCGATGTCGGAGGTAATGCGGCCGGGATGCGTAGGTTCCGCGTCAACACGCGCGATGGGAACCGGGGAGCTAAGCCTGGCGGTGAGTCATTGCTCGGCGGAAAGCGTCCAGCGTTTCGGCGCTGACATGGTGCTCAATGCCTTCGGCGTCGATGCGCGCCGTCTCGGCGCTGACGCCCAGCGAGCGCAGGAAGGCTTCCACGGTCTGGTGGCGGATGCGGCTTTCCTCCGCGACCTTGCGGCCGGTCTCGGTCAGGAACACGCCGCGATAGGGCTTTCGCGAGACCAGCCCGTCGGCGCAAAGCCTGGTCAGCATCTTGGCAACCGTCGGCTGCGCAACGCCGAGCCTTGCCGCGATATCCACCTGCCGCGCCTCGTTGCCATCCTCGATCAGGTCGGCGATCAGCTCGACATAGTCCTCGACCAGCGCGCTTCGGCGCGCCTGGCGCTGCTGCCGGAATCCTTCCGAATGGATTTCGGCATCGGGAAGCGGCTCCTCGCGTCGAACTGGTTTGTTCCTAAGCGCCAATATGCGCTCCTCCTGAATCGGGATCGCATCCATAGCACGAAACCCGTGATGACCCGGCCGTTTATTTGCATTCCCGCGCGGGCGCAACCGGCGTTTCCGCCGCCCGCCCCGGAGCTTGCTCCCACGGATCACGAAAGCATGATCAATGAAATATAGCATATTGCATAATGTTGAGCTGTGGCATAGATAAGGGGCACGTCCGATACGTTCCAACGGAAATCCCTATGTCCGACGCCGATGCAGCAACCGTAGCCCGACCCGCGTGGCGATTCGACAGGCCGGACGACGAGCAACTCAGCCTGCGCGAGGTGAACGCCTCGATCGCGGTGCCGCGGACTGGCGTCTGGTTCCGCCGCCTATTTGCCTTCATGGGGCCGGGCTACATGGTTTCTGTCGGCTATATGGACCCGGGCAACTGGGCGACGGACCTCGCCGGTGGCGCCCGGTTCGGCTACACGCTGCTTTTCGTCATCATGCTGTCGAACCTGATGGCCATCCTGCTGCAGGCGCTCGCCGCCCGTCTCGGCATCGCCACCGGCCGCGACCTCGCCCAGGCTTGCCGCGCCTATTATCCGCGCCCCGTCAATCTGGTGCTCTGGATCGCCTGCGAGCTGGCGATCATCGCCTGCGACCTCGCCGAGGTCATCGGCACGGCGATCGCGCTGCAGCTTCTGTTCGGCATCCCGCTGATCGGCGGCGCCATCCTCACCGCGCTCGACGCCTTCCTGGTGCTGCTGCTGATGAACAGGGGCTTCCGCTATCTCGAGGCCTTCGTCGTCGCGCTGCTCATCATCATCTTCGGCTGTTTTGCCATTCAGATCTTCGTCGCCGCGCCGCCGGCAGGCACGATCCTGCATTCGATGTTCGTGCCGTCATCGCAGATCGTCACCAATCCGGCGATGCTCTACATCGCCATCGGCATCATCGGCGCCACGGTCATGCCACATAACCTCTATCTGCATTCCTCGATCGTGCAGACCCGCGCCTATGAGCGCACCGAGACCGGCAAGCGCGATGCCATCAAATGGGCGACGACGGATTCGACCATCGCGCTGATCCTGGCGCTGTTCGTCAACGCTTCGATCCTGATCGTCGCGGCAGTCGCTTTCCACAACACCGGCCATCACGACGTCGCCGAGATCGGCCAGGCCTTCGAGCTGCTGTCGCCGCTTCTCGGCCTCAGCATCGCCTCGATCCTGTTCGCCGTCGCCCTGCTGGCCTCTGGCCTCAACTCGACGGTCACCGCGACGCTTGCCGGCCAGATCGTGATGGAAGGCTTTCTGCGCCTGCGCATCCCGCAATGGGCGCGGCGCCTGCTGACGCGCGGCATCGCCATCGTCCCCGTCGTTGTCGTCACCGCGCTCTACGGCGAAAAAGGCACGGCCGAGTTGCTTGTGTTCAGCCAGGTGGTGCTGTCGATGCAACTGCCCTTCGCGGTCATCCCGCTGGTGCAGTTCGTGTCGGACAAGAACAAGATGGGCAGTTTCGCCATACCGCGCGGCGTTGCGGCGCTGGCCTGGGTGGTGGCTGCAATCATCCTCGTTCTGAACTTCAAGCTGCTCTACGACACCTTCGCCGGCTGATCGCGACATTCCAGCCGCACGCGCTATCTTGGCGCTATGTCAGAACCCGACGAAGCCCGCAGATTCTACGCCAGGCTGATGGCCGCGCAGGCCCGCTCAGCCGATCCGCGCATCGAGGAGGTCTTCGCCTCGGTGCCGCGCGAGGCCTTTCTCGGTCCGGGACCATGGACCGTCTTTGCCGGAGAAGGCCGGTTCGAGACGCCGAGCGCCGATCCTGGCTACATCTATCAGAACGTGCTCGTCGTGCTCGATGCCGACAAGGGGATCAACAATGGCGAGCCGCTCCTGCATGCCATGTGGCTCGGCAAGGTCGAGCCTAAGCCAGGCGAGGCTGTCACCCATATTGGCGCCGGCACAGGGTATTACACGGCGCTGCTGTCTAAGCTGGTCGAGCCGGGCGGCAGCGTCACCGCCTTCGAGCTGGAGGCCGACCTTGCCGCGCGCGCCAAAGCAAACCTTGCCCGGTACGCCAACGTCCAAGTGGTTCAGGGCGACGCCGTCGCCAATCCGCTGCCGCCCTCCGACATCATCTATGTCAATGCGGGCGTCGTCGCCCCGCCCGCCGCATGGTTGGGAGCGCTGAAGCCCGGCGGCCGCATGATCTTTCCGTGGCGTCCCTCCGAAACCGTCGGCCTCGCGGTCCTCATAACCCGCCTGGAAAATGGCTTCGCGTGCCGGCCCTTCATGGGCTCCTGGTTCATCCCTTGCGTCGGCGCCTCCACTGTCGAGCCTAGCGCGAAAATACCGACCCGGGAGCGCGCCGCGCGCACCCGCTCGATCTGGCTTAGGGAAGACAAGGCGCCCGACCGCACCGCCACCGCCGTCTTCGGCGATGTCTGGTTTCTCGTCACGCACCATTCGCGCTGACAACACGCGGTAGAAATTCGCGGGGCCGTGTCGGAAAGCGGCCTTGCCGTTCGTCCTTAGCTGGAAATCCGGCCGTGAGGGGCGCGGACCAGCCAAAAGGAGAAAGACTATGCGCAAGATCATCGCTGCCACCTTCGTAAGCCTCGACGGTGTCATGCAGGCGCCGGGCGGACCGGAAGAGGATCCGGTCGGCGGCTTCGAATTCGGCGGCTGGACGTTCCACTACTTCGACGAGGTAGCGGGCACGGCAATGGAGGAACTGTTCTCCAAACCCTTCGACCTGCTGCTCGGCCGCAGAACCTACGACATCTTCGCCGCCTACTGGCCGTATCAGAAGGATTCGATCGCCGACGTTTTCAACCCCGCGATCAAATATGTGGCCACGCATCGGCCCGATTCTCTGACCTGGGAGAACACCCAGTCGCTCGGGCCCGATATCGTTGCCAGGCTTAAGGAGATCAAGCAGGAAGACGGGCCCGACCTGCTCATCCAGGGCTCCGGTGATCTGATCCAGACCCTGCTTGCAAACGGGCTGATCGACGAGATCCGGCTGATGACCTTCCCGTTGCTGCTGGGCAAGGGCAAGCGGCTGTTCGGGGACAACGCGGTGCCGGCAGCCTTCAAGCTCGTCAAATCGCAGGCCACCACCACCGGCGTCATCATGGCGACCTATGAGCGCGCGGGCGAAATCCGCACTGGCTCGTTTGCCCAGCAGGAGCCTTCGCAAGCCGAGCTCGAACGGCGCCAGAACTGGAAGTAGCGCCGGCGCTTTTCCTCGCGCCCGCCGAGGCGGGAGAGAGGAAAGAAAGTATATTCACGCCGCCTGGCGATAGCGGGAAAGACCTTCGCGGATATGGCTGGCGAAAGCCTGCGCGGCCGGCTGGGTGGCATGTTTCGGCAGATGCAGGTTGACGGAGAAATTCGGCAGCGCCGGAAGGCCGGCATCTGAAAGGATGTCGAGATCGGCCGGCACCGTCGAGGCAAGCCAGGTGGTCACGGCAAGGTCGGAGCGCACCGTCGCTGTCGTCGCGTCGATGTTGCCGTTCTCGAACACGGTGCGCCAGTCGAGCCCGTGCTCGGCAAGTGCCGCCAGCACCGCCGGCCGAAAGGCGCAGGTGTCGGCGACGATGGAAACCGGCAGCGGCCGCTTCAGGCGCGCCGAGCCGCCTCTGGCGCCGACCCAGACCAGCCGGTCGACGAGCAGGCACTCGCCGGCGCTGGGGCGGTCACGCTCCTCGATGACGGCGAGGTCGATTGTGCCCGCCGCCAACGCAGCCGCGAGCTCCGGCGAGGAGGCGCAGACCAGCGAAATCTCCACCTGCGGGTAGGCTTCGGCATAGGCTTTCAGCACCGGCGCCAGCAGCGTGCCGACGAGATCGTAAGGCACGCCGATCCGCACCTGTCCGGCGACCACCCCGCCCCTGATTTCGGCGAGGATCTCGTCATTGAGCTGCAGCAGGCGCCTGGCCTTGTCGAGCAGCCGCTCACCCACCCGCGTCAGTTTCAGGCCACGGCGGTCACGCTCGAACACGCTTTGCCCCAGCGCCTCTTCCAGCCGCTTTATCTGTTGGCTTACCGCGCCTTGGGTCAGGTGAAGCGCGTTAGCGGCCGCTGTCATGCTGGCCTTGTCGGCCGTCATGACGAAGGTGCGGATGAGGGTCGTGTCGAGATCGCGGATCATGGAATCATGGAATCATGGAATCATGGAATCATGGAATCATGGAATCATGGAATCATGGAATCATGGAATCAT
>SAJS01000013.1:0-5777 GCA_004017535.1 Mesorhizobium sp. | reverse complement strand
ATCATGGAATCATGGAATCATGGAATCATGGAATCATGGAATCATGGAATCATGGAATCATGGAATCATGGAATCATTATAGTTGCTAATGCAGACCATATCAAACATTGTATTTACTGATGCTGCGAAGCGCTTAAGCATGCCGGCTTCTCGACTGGGAAGCCCGCATGTCCGAAACCATCATCCCGCTGGTCCTGTTCGCGCTGATCTCGACCTCAACGCCCGGCATCGCCACGACATTGTCGACTGCCTCCGGCGCGCAATTCGGCTTTCGCCGTTCGGTGCCGCTGATGGCCGGCAGTGCGGCGGGGCTGGCGACCGTGGCGGCCGCTGGCGCGGCCGGTCTGGCTGGACTTTTAGCCGCCATTCCATCCCTGCAGCTCGCCATGAAGATAGCGGGCTCGCTCTATCTGATCTGGCTGGCGATCAAGATCGGCCGCAGCGGTCCGCCCAACCTCGACATCAGCATGGCCCGGCCGAACAGCTTCTTCGGCGGCGCCGGCATCCAATGGATGAACCCGAAGGGCTGGGCGATGGGGCTGGGCGCCGCCGCGTCCTTCGCGGCCCTGGCGGATGGCCCCTTGCAACTCGCGCTGCTGCTCGGCGCCGTGTTCGGCCTGGCCGCAGCTTTCTCGCTGTCGCTGTGGTGCGTGGCGGGAACCTTGCTCGCGCGTCTGCTCAAGTCGGAGCGCCAGTGGCGCGCGCTCAACATCGTGCTCGGCCTGCTGCTGGCCGCCTCAATCCTGCAGATGTGGCGGCCAGCTTAAGGGGTCAGACGGCGTATCGCGCCGCCGGCTTGCCGGAGAACAGGCTGCCGAAGAACTGGTCCCTGGCGCCGAGATAGGTCGTCAGCCCGGCTGCGTCGGCAAGGCCGGGCGCGGTGACGGTCTCGCCCTGGGCGAAGCCGGCAAGCGCCGCGTCGACCAAATCGTCGGCGCTCATGATCCAGTCAGGATTGATGCTGTCGAGGCTTATACCGGAGACGTCCCACAACTCGGTGCGGATCGGACCGGGCACGACGGACTGGACTTTCACATTGGTGCCGGCCACTTCCTTCTGCAGCGCTTCCGTGAAGTTGGCGACATAGGCCTTGGTGCCGCTGTATATGCCGCCGACGGCAATGCCATAGGCGACGACCGAGGCGATGTTGATGATCCCGCCGCGATTGCGCTTGAGCAGGCCCGGCAACACCGCGCGGGTCAGCCTGGTCACCGCAATGACATTGACCTTGATCATGCGCTCCGCCGTGTCGGCGTCGGCGTCTGCAACCGTCTCCAGACCGGCCACGCCGGCATTGTTGATCAGCAGCGTCACGCTGTCGTCCTTCGCGACCGCCTGCTCGACGCGGCGCAGATCGGCATCGACGGAGAGATCGGCGACGATCGTCTCAACTTTGCGGCCATAGGCATAGGCGAGCCTGTCGGCCACCTCCTGCAGCCGGTCGGCGCGGCGCGCCACCAGCACCAGATCGTAGCCCTGTCCTGCCAACCGGTCGGCATAGACCGCGCCGATGCCCGAAGATGCGCCGGTGATGACGGCCGTGCCCTTGTTGTCCTTCGTGCTCATTGTCCTGTTCCTTTGTTCGCTTCGCTGGTTCCGGCACCGATGGTCGGTTCATCCGCCAAGCCTTTGATTTCGATTAGTGGCATATGCCACTTTCTGCGAAGTAGGTATATGCCACTATCTTGTCAACGGCAGCTGCAAAAACTATTTCTGCGGCAGGCTGGCGTATCTCAACGCCGGCAAGGAGTGATCATGACCGAAGCGCGAAAGCCCGGATTCAGCGACTGCAACAACGCCACGCTGCGCCGCGCCGCGCGCAGCCTCGGCCGCTTCTATGACGATGCGCTGGCTCCGTCAGGCCTGAAAGGCACGCAGTTCGGCCTGCTCTTTCAGATCCACATCAGCGATGAGCCGGCGATGGGCGCCATCGCCGAGGCGCTCATCATGGACCTCTCGGCGCTCGGCCACACGCTGAAACCGCTGATCCGCGACGGTTATGTCGAGACTTTCGCCGACAAGGACGACCGCCGCGTCAAGCGCGTGCGGCTGACGCCACGAGGCCAGGCCAAGCTCGACGAGGCACTCAAGCTCTGGAGCGTCGCCCAGCGGCAATTCGAGGACAAGGTCGGCGCAGAGCAGGCGGCCAAGCTGCGCACTGCGCTGGATGTGGTGGCCGACCTCGATCTGGAAATGCCAGCGGCCGCCTCTTCGAACTGAAAAAGCGGCCGCCGATCAGTTCTTCAGCTGTGAAGACGTGCTGACTCAGGTCAGGCCGGGCTCACCTGAATATCGGCACGTCTTACTCGGCGGGCATTGCCACCGGCCGGGCAAACATTCTTCCGGCCAGCACGATGCCCAGACCCACGATCGGGAACACCGCGGCGATGAGGCCGAGATCGGCCGGCGCGCCGAAGCGCAGCACCGCGGCGCCGACAACGGCTCCCAGCGCAACGCCGAAATAGAGCGCCGAAGCGTTGAGCGACAGCACGATCGGGGCGGCGTCCGGCGCGATCTTGAGGATGCGGCTCGCCTGCGCCGGTGGGAAGGCCCAGCCGACAATGCCCCACGGCACCATCATGGCCATCAGCGCTGGCCCGGCGATCGAATGCGGCAGGAAGGTCGGGATCAGCGAGAAGGTGACGAGCATCGCGGCCGACAGCGTCAGCGACCAGGCGACGGTGCGGGTCGCGCCGAAGCGGTCGGCGGCCTGGCCGCCGGCGATGTTGCCGATGACGGCGCCAACGCCGAAGGCGAGCAACATGCCCGGCAACGCGATCGGGGAGAGCCCGCCACCCTGAATGGCCAAGGGCGCGACGAAGGCGAAGACGGTGAAGGCGCCGACCAGCGCAAGCGCCGTCGTCAGCAGGATCGGCATCACGCCGGGGCGAACAGCCGCCGCCAGCCGGCGCTTCAGCGGCAGCCTGGTGCCGATGATGCCGCGTGGCAGCCGCCACCACAGGATCGCGCCCGACAGCGCGCCAAGCGCGGCGATGGCGAAGAACGTGCCGCGCCATCCGGCAATCGCCGCGACCAGCGCGCCGAGCGGTGCGCCGACCGCCACCGCCACCGTGGTGCCGCCGACGACGACGGCAATGGCGCGCGCCCGGTGATGGTCGTCGACCAGCGCCACGGCCGTGCCCTGCGCGGTCGCCGCGAACAGGCCGGACGACAGCGCCATGACGATGCGCGCGATCAAAAGCAATTCGAAGGACGAGCTCAGCGCGGCGACGATGTTGCCGATGACGAAGAAGACCAGCGTCCACAGGATGACGCGCCGCCGGTCCCACTCGCCGGTCAGCGTCGCGAGCACCGGCGCACCGATCGCATAGGCGAGCGCGAAGGCGGTGATCAGCGAGCCGGCGAGCGGTACGGAAATGCCGGCATCGGCGGCGATGTCGGGGAGAAGGCTTGAGATGACGAAGCCTTCGGTTGAGATCGCAAACGATCCGAGCGCCAGCCAGAAGATTCGCTTGTCCATGGGAATTGTCCTTAGTTCAAAAGTTATTGAACAATTGGACATAACAGGGCATGATGTCAACCGAGCCGGGAGAAAATAGCTGAACCCTGCTGACAGCCCTGTGTCAGGACGGGGCCGAAAGAAGGAGGCTGCGTCTATAGGCAGGGAAAGGAGTCGCGTTGAAGTTCGTTCAGTTTGTGCTTAATTCTTGGTCATGAGCCTGCCCCACCCAACCGCCGACCAGATCAGCCTGCCGATGGTGCTTGCCGTGCTCGGCGACCCGACCCGGCTTTCCATCGTGCGCTATCTGGCTCGCAAGGAAGGCGTGCCGATGAACTGCAGCAAGTTCCTCGACCTCGCCTCCAAGACCAATCTCAGCTACCACCTCGCCAAGCTTCGCGAGGCGGGCGTCACCCGCAGCGAAGCGGTCGGCACCAGCCGGCTGATCACATTGCGCCGCGACGATCTCGACAAGCGTTTTCCGGGCCTGCTCGACAGTGTGATCGCCGCGGCTGACGGCGACAAGGATCTGCCGGCGGTCGGCGTGTCCGAAGTCGAGGTTTCGGCCTGATCCCCATGCGCATCGCGGTTATCGCCGACATCCATGGCAATTTGCTCGCCTTGGACGCGGTGCTCGACGATCTCAAGCGCCGCGGCGGCGCCGACATCACCGTCGATCTCGGCGACTGTGTCTCCGGCCCGCTCTGGCCGCGCGAGACGATGGAACGGCTGCAGGCGCTGAACCTGCCGACGGTGCGCGGCAACCACGACCGCCGCGTCGCGCAGGACACGGCCGACGAAACCATGTGGCCCTCCGATCGCTACGCCCAGGAAAGGCTGGCCGCGTCGCAGCGCGAGGCGTTGCTCGCCTTGCCGCTGACATTGGAGATCGCGCCCGGTGTCACCGCCTTCCACGCCCGGCCGGACCATGACGAGAAATATCTCGCCGACGCCATCGTCGACGGCCAGCTGGTGCGCGCGCCGCTTGAGGCGATCAGGCGCCGGCTGAAGCCGCTCGATCCGGCCTGCCGCCTGGTGCTGTGCGGCCACAGCCACCGCAACGAGCTCATCCGCATCCCGGGCGGTCCGGTCATCTTCAACCCAGGCAGCGTCGGCTGCCCGGCCTATGACGACGACACGCCGCCGGCGCATGTCTCCGAGCAAGGCTCGCCGCACGCCCGCTATGGCATCGTCGAGCTTGGCGCGGACGATAGTCCCAGCCGCTTCGAGAGCATCGCCGTCGACTACGACCATGAAGCCGCCGCAAAGCAGGCCGAACAAGCGGGAAGACCGGAATGGGCGCGAGCGCTCCGGACCGGTTTTATAAAGGATTGAGCGCAGCTCATATCCAGGATTGAGCGCCACGATTGAAGTGCATTGGTTATGGCCGAGGGATGAAGCGCAAAGTCACGCTCCGATCGTCGCTGCTGATCGCCGCTCCTTTGTGTCTGGCCGCCCTCCCGGCCCTGGCTCAGGATGCGCCAGGCACAATCATCTCGGTCATCGGCGGCCTCGCGCCGGATGATCTGCTCAACATTCGCGCCACCGCTTCAGCGGGCGGAAAGATCGAAGCGCGCCTGCCCAACGGCTCGGCCGTCAAGAATTTCGGCTGCAAGACCGTCAACAATTATCCTTGGTGCAAGGTCGAGGACACGCAGGACGCTCACATAACCGGCTGGGCGCCCGCACGCTATCTCAGCCCCAACAACCCGGCGTCGCCCCCTGAAGACAGCGCCGCGCCGGCGGATGCGGCTGCCGCGCCCCAGGCACCTCTCGAAGAACCGCAGCCTGACATAGCGGCGCGCCTGGGCGGGGGCGAGCCGGCGGACCCGCCTTCCGCGACCGAGATCGTCAGGACCGCCATGCTGGACGCCTACGGTCTCGCTTTCGCGACCTCGGCGAGCACCGAATCCGATGGCCCTGCCCCGGACGCGGCCGGCGGCATTCCCTGCGCGCGCCACATCGGCCAGCCGATGACCCGCTGCGCGGTGACTGTCGCGCGCAAGGATGGCGACAGCGATGTCACGGTGACTTGGCCGGATGGCGGTGTGCGCATCATCACCTTCCATGGCGGCCAGCCGAGCAGCTCGGACTCGCCCGAAGAATTCCGCTTCACGCGCGAAGGTACGCTCAACATGATCCGGATCGGCGTTTCAGAGCGCTTCGAGATCACGGATCAGCTGGCGCTGGGCGAGTAGGGGAGTAGGGCAGTAAGGGAATAAGGCAGTAGGGGAAGAAAGCACCTACTGCCCTACTGCCCTACTGCCCTACTGCCCTACTGCCCTACTGCCCTACTGCCCTACTGCCCTACTGCCCT
>SAJS01000012.1:67500-207711 GCA_004017535.1 Mesorhizobium sp. | reverse complement strand
CCTGTCCGAAAGGACGACCAGGATCCACTCGGTCTCCTTCCCACTTCGAACCATACACCAGAACCAACACACAGGATCCTCGGGTCAAGCCGAGGATGACGAAATGACAGACGCGGTCGCCTATCCCCGCCGCAAAAGCCTCTCCAATTCACCCGCATCCGTCACCACCGGCAGACAGACTTGCCCACTGCAGAACCAGGCGCTTGGCTTGTCCGTCGGCGGCAGCACGCCGCCCGGCAGCATGGGTCGATTCGCCTCCGTACCGATCGGAACGACGATGTCGACCCGGCGCGGGTCGGGATTCCGATTCGCAACCGGAACAAGGCTTGAAGATCCCGGCTCATCTATGACGACAAGCTTCAGCGGCTCGAGCGCCAGGGCACAGGCATTGACGATGCCGGCCTGGCCGTAAGCCTGTTGGGATGCGCGGCCCATGGCGTGCTCGGCGGCCGCCCAGGCCTTCTCCCAGAGTTCGAGGTCGCCGGTGAGCGAAGACAACCGAACCAGCGCCTCGACGATCTGGCTGGTGGCCGAGGGAATCGCCTCATCGACATCGCCGCGGATGCGGATCGGCACGTCGCCGCTGTCCGACGCCGTCAGCCAGTAGCCGGTCTTGTCGCTGTCCAGGTTCCAGCGGTCGAGCTCGCCGATGAGATGTCGGGCGTGATCGGAATAGGCCGGGTCGGCGGTTGCCTCGAACAACGCAATCGCGGCATTGGCCATGGCGGCGTAATCGCTGGACAGTGCCGGGAAAAGCTTCTTCGCGCCGAGCATGGAATGCGGCAGACGGCCGTCCTGGCTGGCCTCGACAATATGGGTGAAGGCTTTTGCCGCGGCATCGATCCAGTCGCGCCTGCCAAGAGAACGACCGGCCTCGGCGAGCGCGGCTATCATCAATCCGTTCCAGTCGGTGAGCACCTTTTCGTCACGGCCTGGCCTGACCCGCTGTTCGCGGAAAGCCAGCAGCCTCGCTTTCAAAGGCGCAAGGTTGGCGTAGTCGGCAATGCCTTCGCTTTGCTGCGATTCGCTTTGGCGGATGATCGGCTTGCCTTCCCAGCCATGCGGGGCGGCCAGCTCGAAATACCGCAAGAAAGTCGGCGCGTCGTCACCCAGCGCAGCTTCGATCTCGTCGCGGCTCCAGGTATAGAAAAGCCCCTCCTCGCCGTCGCTGTCGGCATCGAGACTGGCGGCGAAGGCGCCGCCTTCGACCTGCATCTCGCGCAGCAGCCAGGCGACGGTCTCTTCGATTCGTAGCCGGAACAAGCCTTTGCCGGTGGCCGCATAGGCCCAGTTGCAGAGGCGGATGAGCTGGGCATTGTCGTAGAGCATTTTTTCGAAATGCGGCACCAACCATTCGGTATCGGTAGAGTAGCGGCTCAGGCCGCCGCCGACATGATCGTAAATGCCGCCGGCGAGCATTTTTTCGAGACTGGTGAGCACGGCATCGCGGTGGTCCGCCTGGCCGTCGCGCAGCCAGGACAGCCAAAGCGTGTGCATGAAGGGCGCATTCGGGAATTTGGGTGCGCCCTTCAAGCCGCCGTGATCGCGGTCGATCATGCCGCCGATGCGGCCGGCGAGATCGCTGAGCGTATTGCGGTCGAGCACCGCCTTGCCCTTTGTCCCGGCAAGCCGGGATTCGACATGGGCGGTCAGCCCGTCGGCGCTTTCGGCGAGGCTCTGCTGCTTTTCCCGCCACGCCTTGTCGACCGCTTCCAGCACCTGGATGAAGCCCGGCCGCCCGTAACGCGCCTCGCGCGGAAAATAGGTGCCGCCCCAGAACGGCTTGCCGTCGGGCGTCAGGAACATGGTCAGCGGCCAGCCGCCCTGCTCGCCCATGGCATGGAGCGCGGCCATGTAGATCTGGTCGATGTCCGGCCGCTCCTCGCGATCGACCTTGATATTCACGTAGAGCCGGTTCATGACGTCCGCCACGGCGTCGTTCTCGAAGCTTTCATGGGCCATGACATGGCACCAGTGGCAGGCGGCGTAGCCGATGGAGAGCAGGATCGGCCGGCCCAGTTCTCTGGCTTCGGCAAGGGCGGCCGGCGACCAGCCGCGCCAATGGACGGGATTGTCGCTGTGCTGCCGCAGATAGGGGCTGGCTTCTTCCGCAAGCAGGTTTCGCGCGGGCAAGTTCACGATGAGCGGCTCGGCGTGGTTTGAGGCAGAGGTCAGAGCGTGATGCCAAGAAAGTGAAGGGACGACATGCTCTACCTTCTAATCTAGGCGGTTCGGCAGGTCCGGCAAATGGTTTCGCCAATGGCTCCGAAGGATTCGATCGTAGCGCTCTCCAGCGGCCGCCTGCCCGCCGGCATTGCGGTTATCCGTCTTTCCGGCCCAAAGACTCGATTCGTGGTCGAAACGATCGCCGGGCCGATTAAGGATCGGTTTACCAATTTGCGGAAGCTCAGGGCGGCGGAGGGTTCGACGATCGACCACGGGCTCGTACTGTTCTTTCCAGGCCCTGGCAGCTTCACCGGCGAGGACGTCGCCGAATTCCAGGTCCATGGCAGCCGAGCAGTCGCCGCCAAGCTGCTGGAGACGATCACCGGCTTCGAAGGCGTCAGGCACGCCGAGCCCGGGGAGTTCACTAGGCGCGCCTTTCTCAACGGCCGGCTGGATCTGGTCGAGACGGAGGCCTTGGCCGATCTGGTCAATGCGGAGACCGAGGCGCAGCGTCGCTTTGCCTTGCGCAACGCCGAAGGCGCGCAGAGCGAGCTTTATTCAGGCTGGCGCCGCCGGCTAATCCACGCCCGGGCGATGATCGAGGCGGAGATTGACTTCGCCGACGAGGAGGATGTCCCGGGTTCCGTTTCGGAGGCGGTCTGGTCGGACGTGACAGCGATGATCGGCGAGATCGAACGACACGTCCTCGGCTTCAAGGCTGCGGAGATCATCCGCGACGGGTTTGAGGTTGTGATCCTCGGCGCGCCGAACGCCGGTAAATCCAGCCTGTTCAACGCCTTGGCGCGGCGCGAGGCGGCGATCGTCACCGATGAACCGGGCACGACCCGCGATCTGCTCGAGATCGTCATGGACCTCAACGGGTTGAAGGTGCGGCTTGTCGATACCGCCGGGCTGCGCGAGGCCGCGGGCAAGGTGGAATCGATCGGCATCGAGAGGGCACGAGCCAAGGCTGACGCGGCCGATCTTGTTCTGCTGTTGGAGGATATGGCCGATCCGGTTTTTGTCAGTGGTGTCCCAAGCGGTGTTCCGTTGCTGAGGATCGGCACGAAATCGGACATCGCCGATCTCGGCGCCGGTGCCTACGACCTGGTGATTTCTTCCCGGGACGGCAGCGGACTGGCGGGCCTTCTCGATGAGATCGGAAGCCGCGCCACGGCCGCGGTTGGCGAGGCGGGTGACGTCCTGCCATCCAGAATGCGCCATGTCGAGCTGCTGCAAGAGACGATGGATTTCCTGCGGGCGGCGCTGTCAGGGCACAGCCAGGAGCTGCGCGCCGAGGAATTGCGGTTGGCAGCCGAGCGCCTTGGGCGGATCGTCGGTGCCGTCGATGTCGAGGATCTGCTCGATGTCATCTTTTCGCAGTTCTGCATTGGTAAGTGATTCACGTGAAACACTGGCACTGCCTGGCAGTGACTCACGTGAAACATTGATGCAAATGTCCGGATCGATGTTTCACGTGAAACGAGGCCCGGTCTTCGTCCTTGACAGCAGGAGGTCGCAGGGACATGTGTCAATCCCATCTCAGAAAGCGGATTCTTGGAAAATGACCGATCACTATGATGTGGTGGTGGTGGGCGGCGGCCATGCCGGATGCGAGGCGGCGAGTGCCGCCGCGCGCGCCGGCGCCAGGACCGCGCTGGTAACGCTGCGCTTCGATACGATCGGCGTCATGTCCTGCAATCCAGCGATCGGTGGTCTCGGCAAGGGCCATCTCGTGCGCGAGATCGACGCCATGGACGGGCTGATGGGTCGCATCGCCGACTCCGCTGGCATCCAGTTCCGCCTGCTCAACCGCCGTAAAGGGCCGGCCGTGCGCGGGCCGCGCGCCCAGGCCGACCGCAAGCTCTATCGGCTCGCCATGCAGGAAGCGATTCGGCAACAGAACAATCTCGATGTCGTCGAAGGCGAGGTTCTCGACTTTGAGATTGCGGACGGCCGAATCGCTGCCGTTCAGATTGCGGGTGACCGCCGGTTGGCTTGCGGCGCCGTCGTGCTGACCACCGGCACCTTTCTGCGCGGTCTGATCCATATCGGCGAGAGGAAGATCGTCGCCGGCCGCATGAACGAGCAGGCGAGCCACGGCCTGTCGGCGACGATGGCGCGCGCGGGTTTCAAGCTCGGGCGCCTGAAGACCGGAACGCCGCCTCGCCTCGACGGCCGCACCATCGACTGGGCCGCGCTGGACGCCCAAGCCGCCGACGAGGACCCGGTGCCGTTCTCGCTGATGACGGACGCCATCGCCAATCCGCAGATCCATTGCGGCATCACCCGCACCATGCCGGCAACGCATGAGCTGATCCGCGCCAATCTCGGCCGCTCGGCCATGTATTCCGGCTCGATCGAAGGCGTCGGTCCGCGCTACTGCCCGTCGATCGAGGACAAGATCGTCAAGTTCGGTGACCGCGAAGGCCATCAGATCTTCCTGGAGCCGGAAGGGCTTGACGACGACACCGTCTATCCGAACGGCATCTCGACCTCGCTGCCAGAGGACGTTCAGCTAGATATCCTGAAGACGATTCCCGGGCTGGAGAAGGCGACGATGCTGCAGCCGGGTTATGCGATCGAATACGACCATGTCGACCCGCGCGAGCTGAAGACGACGCTGGAGACGAAGCGCGTGGGCGGCCTGTTCCTTGCCGGGCAGATCAACGGCACGACCGGTTACGAAGAGGCCGCCGCGCAAGGTCTGCTTGCCGGCATCAACGCGGCGCGCAAGGCGTCGGGCGACGAGGAAGTCGTGCTCAGCCGCACCGAGGCCTATCTCGGCGTGATGGTCGACGACCTCACCAGCCGCGGCATCGCAGAGCCCTATCGCATGTTCACCTCGCGCGCCGAGTTCCGGCTTTCGCTGCGCGCCGATAACGCTGACGAGCGGCTGACGCCGCTGGCCGACAAGATCGGCATCGCGTCGTCGGAACGGCTGCAGCGCTTCGGCGGGATGGTTCGGAAGCTCGACGAGGCTCGTGCCTTGGCGAAGTCGGTGGCCTGGACGCCGAACGAGGCAGCGCGGCTGGGGCTGGAGATCAACAAAGACGGCGTGCGGCGCTCGGCTTACGACCTCTTGGCGCATCGGGGCGTCGACATGGCCTGGCTCGCCCGCGTCGAACGGCGCTTTGCCGCGCTTGACGCCAAGACGGCCGAGCGGCTTGAAACGGAAGCGAAGTATTCGGTCTACCTCGATCGCCAGCAGGCGGACGTGGCACAGATCAGGCACGAGGAATCGCGGCTCATCCCGGAGGGGATCGACTTTTCGGATGTGCCGGGCCTGTCGAACGAGCTGAAGCAGAAGATGAGGACGCGCCAGCCGCGTTCGATCGCCGACGCGCAACGGATGGAAGGCATGACGCCGGCGGCGCTTGCCATCATTGTCGCGCATGTCCGCAATGCCGAGCTAGCCACGCGAAGGTCCGTGGCGTGAGCGCCGATGCCTGGGCGGACCTGCAAAAAGCAGCAGGTCCGGTTTCACGTGAAACATTCGAGCGGCTGCAGGCTTTCGAACAGCTGTTCCTGAAATGGAACCGCAGCATCAATCTGGCGGCGCCGTCGACGCTGGACGATGTCTGGCGCCGGCATATTCTGGACAGTGCCCAGCTCGCGCGAATCGCGCCCGCCGCAACGCGCTGGGTCGATCTCGGCTCGGGCGGCGGCTTTCCTGGATTGGTGCTCGGCTTCCTGCTCAAAGAACGTCCCGGCGCATCGATCGATCTTGTCGAGAGCAACCGCAAGAAGGCGTCGTTCCTGCAGTCTGTCGTGGGCCAATTCGATTTGCCGACGCGGGTACTGGCTAAGCGCATCGACGACAGCTATCCGCTTGTTTTCGCACCGGAAATCGTCACGGCGCGGGCGCTCGCGGCGCTCCCGGACCTGCTCGATCTGGCCGCGCCCTGGCTGACCAAAGGGGCGCGCGCGCTTTTCCACAAAGGCCGGGATTACCGGGCCGAAGTGGAAGAAAGCGCTCACCGCTGGACCTTCGATCTGGTAGAACATTCGAGCATGACCGACCCCCATGGCGTCATCCTCGAAATCAGCGACTTGCGTCCGGCGAAACAGCAATGAATTACTGGCATAGGCCCATGAGCACAGCACCACGTATCATCACTGTCGCCAACCAGAAGGGCGGCGTCGGAAAGACGACGACGGCCATCAATCTGGCCACAGCGTTGGCCGCGATCGGCGAGCGCGTGCTGATCGTCGATCTCGATCCGCAGGGCAATGCCAGCACCGGGCTCGGCATCGACCGCAAGGACCGGACCGTCTCGTCATATGATGTGCTGACCGGCGAGCTCGATCTGGAAGCGGCCGCCGTGCCGACAGCAGTGCCCGGGCTGTCGATCGTGCCCTCGACGCTCGACCTGCTCGGCATCGAGATGGAGATCGCCTCGGCGCCGGACCGCGTGCTCAGGCTGCGCAACGCGTTGCGCGCCGCGGCCGAGCGTTCGGCGCCGTTCGGTTATGTGCTGATCGACTGCCCGCCCTCGCTCAATCTTTTGACTTTGAATTCAATGGCGGCAGCCGATTCCGTTCTCGTGCCGCTGCAATGCGAGTTCTTCGCGCTGGAGGGTCTCAGCCAGTTGCTGGAAACGGTCGAGCAGGTGCGCGGCACGATCAATCCGGACCTGACCATCCAGGGCATCGTGCTCACCATGTATGACGGCCGCAACAACCTCGCCAACCAGGTGGTGCAGGATGTTCGCACCCATATGGGCGACAAGGTCTATGAGACGATCATCCCGCGCAACGTGCGCGTCTCCGAGGCGCCGTCCTACGGAAAGCCGGCAATCCTCTATGACCTGAAATGCTCGGGCAGCCAAGCCTATCTACAGCTCGCCTCGGAGGTCATCCGCCGCGAGCGCAAGCTGCGCGCCGCCTGAGCCGCAGCCGCCCGGCAGCCGTGGTTAATTAGCCGATTCGATTCCGAAACGATCTGGACAACATTATGAGCGAAGACCAATCGAGAAAAAGACTGGGCCGTGGCCTCGCGGCGCTTATCGGCGAAATCGACCGTCCAGCGGCGCCGGAAAAGCCGAGCGCGACGGTGGCGGCCGACGGCAAGGTGCCGATCGAGTTCGTCAGCCCGAACCCGAAGAACCCGCGCCGGCATTTCGGCGATGCCGAGCTGACCGACCTTGCCCAGTCGATCCGCGAACATGGCGTGGTGCAGCCCGTGGTGGCGCGCCCCTCGCCCTCGCAGCCCGGGCGTTACGAGATCATCGCCGGCGAGCGGCGCTGGCGGGCGGCGCAGCGCGCCGGCCTAACCGAGATCCCGATCATCGTGCGCGACGTCAACGACCGCACGGCGCTGGAGCTGGCGATCATCGAAAACGTGCAGCGCGCCGACCTAAACCCGGTCGAGGAGGCGCAGGGCTACCAGCAGCTCATCGACGAGCATGGCTATACCCAGGCTGATCTCGGCCAGGTGATCGGCAAGAGCCGCAGCCATGTCGCCAACACGCTGCGTCTGCTGAAGCTGCCTCCCGTCATCCACTCGATGCTGGTCGACGGCGATCTCTCAGCCGGTCATGCCCGCACGCTGGTGACCGCCGAAGACCCGGCCGGGCTTGCCAAGCGCATCATCAAGGAGGGGCTTTCCGTGCGCCAGGCGGAAGCGCTGGCGCAGACGCCCGCCGGACCGACGCCGGCCAAGGCGAAGTCCGCGACAAGCGCGCCCGAAAAGGACCCCGACACGCTGGCGCTGGAGAAGCTGATGACCGACACGATCGGCATGATCGTCAGCATCGAGCACAAGGGCAAGGGCGGCACGCTGCGCGTCGATTACCGCTCGCTGGAACAGCTCGACGAGTTGTGCCGACGGCTGAAGGACGAGCGGTAGGCGGCTGGCGACGCATGGTATTTTTGCGGTAGCTGATGTTTTGGCCCAAGGCTGGATACGCCTGATATATCGGTGATAAACAAAGCGCAAAGCACCCAGCCCGGATCATTGGCGAAGCGGCGGTGGCGGCTGATCTCCCCTTGCGGGGCAGATGCCCGGCAGGCAGAGGGGGCGCCACGGAACGCTACATCTCCGGATATTAAGCCGTGCACCGGTCACAGACTTCTGCGCCGTTGCGCCCTCCGCCAAACGTAACGATGGGAATCGTCGGGGGGCGAGGCAGAAGAGTCGACGTGCCGGCGGGACAGCGTCCCCCTCTGTCCTGCCGGACATCTGCCCCGCAAGGGGAGATCGGCTGCCAATCGCCTACCTCTGCCCCAATCTCGCGCTCTCGATAGCAATGCCCAGCAGCGCCTGCCTGGCCAATGCTTCCGACAAGTCCGGCCGCTTGCGCGTCTGCAGCACTGCCGTCTGCAGCCGTCCCAGCGCGCGGCCGAGCGCCTCGACGTTCCAGCGCTCCAGCGTCTTTTCCACCAACTTGCGACGCGAGAAGAAGACGGGCGGACGGGCGCCGGCGACAACCGAGGCGGCGTTGCGGCCGCCGCTCTCCATCTGGCCGCGCAGCGCCTGGATCGCCTGCAATTGCCGCATCGCCGAGGACAGCACCAGGAACGGATGGCCGCCGGACTGACAGTGACGGGTGAAGGCGATGTCGAAATCGCCGACCTTGCCGTCCAGCATGGCATCGACCGCGGCATCGAAGGAAGCGCCGGAGACGTCGCCTGACAGCGCGTTGATGTCCTCGATGCCGATCTCCCTGCGGCCATGCGCGTAAAGAACCAGCTTTTCGATCTCGCCGCGCGAGGCGAGGCGGTCGCCGCCGAGATTGCGTCGCAGCGCCTGCCTCGCGTCCAATGTCATCGACATGCCCGCCTTGCGCAATTCGTCGTCGATCACCGAATCCAGGTCGCGGGCTTCGTCGGCATAGCAGGGCAGAGCGATCGCATTGCCCGCGGCCTCGACGATGGCCCTGAGGCCGGTCCCTTTCTTCAGGTCGCCGGCTTCGATCAGAATGACGGCGTCGCGCGCGGGTTCGGTTGTCAGCGCCTTGATGTCGTCGGCCAGCGCCTTCTGGCCGCTGGCATTGCGAACCCAAAGCAGCCGCCGGTCGGAAAACATCGGCACCGTGCGCGCCTCGTCGAGCAGCCGGCCCTCGTCGCGGTCGACCTCCGCGCCGTCGAGCTTCACCACCGAGAAGGGGTCGTCGAGCGGCAGGCCGGTTTTCGCGGCGAAGGTCTTCGCGCGCTCGGCGACGAGGCCGCGGTCGGGACCGTAAAGCAGGACGATTGCCATGGAGGGGTCGGGCCTCGCCAGCCACGAATCGACCTCGTATCCTTTCTTCTGCGCCATGCGGGGTGAGTTAGCATGAGGCGGGGCGGAGGAACCAGCGCCATCTCCTTCTCCCCTTGTGGGAGAAGGTGTCGCCGAAGGCGACGGATGAGGGGTGTTCCAGGGAAAGCCAACGTCTCACTCCGCTGGAACACCCCTCATCCGTCTCGGCGCTAGCGCGCCGATCCACCTTCTCCCACAAGGGGAGAAGGAAAGAGCGACGCATTTGACGATCCTCACTCTCGCCTGTAGCTGTCCATTCGATCCAGCGAGGACAGCACTCCGATGGCGAGCGACGAAGGCTTCTCCGACTTCTTCTACCCCGCAGCTGACGGCCTGAAGCTCCATGCCCGGATCTACGGCGAAACAAATGCCGGCGGCTGGCCGGTCGTTTGCCTGCCGGGCCTCACCCGCAATGCCCGCGACTTCCATGAGCTGGCGCTGCATCTTTCCAGCAAGGCGGAGATCCCCCGCAAGGTCATCGCGTTCGACTACCGTGGCCGGGGCCAATCGGACCACGATCCCGATATCGGCCACTATAATGTCGGGGGCGAAGCCGGCGACGTGCTTGCCGGGATGGCGGCGCTCGGCGTCGAACAGGCAGCCTTCGTGGGCACGTCGCGCGGCGGCCTGATCATCCATGTGCTTGGGGCATTGAAGCCGACGCTACTGAAAGCCATCGTGCTGAATGATATCGGCCCGGTGATCGAGGCGGAGGGGCTGGCCCATATCCGCTCCTATCTCGACCGCGCGCCGAAACCGAAGACGTTCGCCGAGGCGGTGGACGCCCAGCGGCGCGTGCATGGCGCCGATTTCCCGACGCTCACCGACGTCGACTGGGCGAGGATGGTGCGGGCAATCTGCCGCGAGACCGAGGCCGGCTGGGTGCCGGATTTCGATCCGGCGCTGGTCGACACACTGGCCGGCATCGATTTCAGCAAGCCGTTGCCGGACCTGTGGCCGCAGTTCGACGCGCTTGCCGCCATTCCACTGCTTGCCATTCGCGGCGCGAACTCGAAACTTCTGTCCGTGGCGACACTTGAGGAGATGGGCAGGCGTCATCCCGGGATGGAATCGGCCACCGTCGAGGGCCAGGGTCATGCACCCTTTCTTGAGACCGGCGATCTGCCCGGGAAGATCGCCGCATTCCTCGATCGCCGAGCGTGATGTTATCTCCTAGTAAAACCGAAGAACAGAGCCGGGTGTCGAGGCGCCGCGGCAGTATAGGCGGGTTCGGCGAGCAAGCGCATGCCTCCCCTTCTCCCCTTGTGGGAGAAGGTGTCGCCGAAGGCGACGGATGAGGGGTGGCCTAGGGAACGCCAGCGTCTCACTCCGCTGGAACACCCCTCATCCGTCTCGGCGCTATCGCGCCGATCCACCTTCTCCCACAAGGGGAGAAGGAGAGCGCGGCGCTCGGCCTACTTGCCCTTCGAGCTCTTGCGGCGCGCCTTCGTCGGCTCCGATCCGCTCTCCTTGCGAGCGGTTTTGGCCGGTGACGGCGTGGTCAACGGCGAAGCAAACACCGAGGTTTCCGCGGGGCGGGACGCTTCATCGCCGCGCGGCTTTTCCAGAACGACGACGCAGCCATCGAGATCGTTGGTGGCAAGATGCGCGTAACGCATGGTCATCGACAATGTCTGGTGGCCCAGCCACATCTGGACGCGCCTTATGTCGATACCGCCCTGGACGAGACGTGAAGCGCAGGTGTGACGCAGGATGTGCGGCACCACCTGCTCGTCGGCGCCGAGACCGACTTCCGTCTTGGCCTCGTTCCAGATCGCGCGGTATTGCGCCTGCGTGAGCTTGGTGAACGGACCCTTCGGCCGGCGTCCTTCCGTATTCGGCGGCAGCTTGATCACCTCCTTGACCCGTTCGGTCATCGGAATGGTGCGGCTGCGGCCCGATTTAGTGATCCAGAAGGAGACGCGATGTTCCTGAATGTCGTTCCAGATCAGGCCGAGCGCCTCGCCGAGGCGGCAGCCGGTGTCGACCAGGAAGACGGAAAGCCGGTAAGCATCCTCGCTGCGGGCCCTGATCGCTGCGAACAGCCTTGCCTCCTCGTCCCTTTCGAGGAAACGAATCCGTCCCGCCCGCTCCTTCTGGCGGCGGAACTCGGGCAGGCTGTGGATATCTCCCATCTTATCCTAAACGAGCGCTTTTGGCTTCGTTGTACCGAAAAATCGAGTTCTGAGAAGGAAAATCGCAAACTGCTGGAACTCTTTCTGCTGTGATCGAGGCGCGCATCGCCGGACAATGGTGGACGCCTGCCTATGACAGGGCCAGTTATAGCTTGCGAATCCGTATGAACCAGTTGAAGTGGGTTACGCTAATCGAAAGCAGTGTCTCCTGCTCGACGGGACAGCACTCCCGTCGCACTAGGCGGCCCGTTGCTTCTGTGTCCGCACCACGGCAGCGGACCACAAATGGCCGATCACGCCTTCCATTCTGTGACCTTGGCGAAGATGAGGTCGCCGGCCTTAGTCACAATCCTGGTCAGGCGTAACTGGGCGGCGACTCCAGCTTCTGACGACGTTCAATTTGTCGATGCAGACGACCGGACGCGCCATAGTCCTCGCATCTTATCACCACTCCCCCGCGAATGGCGTATCGTCAGAGCTGGTGCAAAACGGGCAAAGGGTCGGCCATCAGCGGGTTGTGCGCTCTTTGCCAGCTCTTGGCTGGCTCTGCTAAAGCTTGTCGGTCGAGCCCGTTCGCCGTTGCCAACGCTGACCGCTTCGCGGCATAGTTTGGCGCCACGGTCGGACAATCGTACCCCAAGCCCCACTTTTTCCCGACACGCTTCGTGCGTGAGATTGTAGCCCACGGCGAGATGCCAGCTCAGAGATTTGAACTCTCCCGCCTCGAGGCAGATGATGTAGTCCAGCCGCACCGATCGCTTCGGATTGACCGCAGGCTCCTGCTTGGGCTCCTAGCTCGCACAATCTGCCTTACCGCGCCGGCCCGGCTGAAACGATGTAGTGATTAAATGTCAGAGGGGAAATTGGCCGGAGAGAGCAACACATTTCGGTAATAGTCCTGTAGGTGACCTGATTTGGGTGGGCCTCGACGTCTAAGTCTCAAGCGCTATGCGAGAATTGTCGGACATCAGGCGGGTGCCAGGTGGAAAGGCTCTGCCCGGATCGTTGGGAGTACAGAAACGAAGACCGGAGGGGCGATGAAGAGACGGGCCGCCGACGTCCGCTTTGAGCCGCATGGGCTGTCGTTCTACTGTTCCGTCAGTTAACCCAAAGGCGCAGGCGGTACCGAGAGCGACACCAATCGGCGCATTTGTTGCCAGTCCAAGAGCCGAACAAGAACGGACGGATGGCTCAGGCCAAGGAGATTCCGTCTTGCGGGCCTGGTATTTGTCTGACATAATTTACCATCTACTAATGTTGTAGCGGGTAATCGGGGTTTAGAGATGGCGAAGGAATCTTCGAGTGCCGCTTCTTCGGCAAATAAAGCGGATGCAAATCTGATAGGTAATTCAGAGGGAAACGGGCTGAACTTCATGGCCTCCCAGGCTCGCGAGGGCGGCCCCGGCGGTGATGCTCCAGGTGTCGACAAGATACGCGATCTTTTGTTCGGCAATCAGATGCAGGATTATGATCGCCGCTTCTCCAAGCTTGAGGAACGGTTCCTGCAACGATTCAAGGATGTCGAATCCGAAACCAAGCGCAATCTTGAAACCTACGAGTCGAATGCCAAGAAGCAGGTCGACTCGCTAGCGACGCAGTTGCGCAACGAAAAGGATGCGCGCGCCGAGGCCGACAAGGAAATCGACCGCAATCTTCGCGATCAAAACCAGGCGCTCGAAAAGCAGGTGCGCGCCTTGTCGGACCAATTGAGCGAGCTCGAGCGCGAATTCGCGGATCGCATGAGCAGAAGCGACCATTTGTTGCGCGAGGAAATCAAGCAGAAGAACGAAAGCGCTCAAATGCTGATGGAGAAGATCTTTTCCGATCTCAGCAACGTCAAGACTGACCGGAATCTTCTGGCCGGCCTGTTCGTCGAGGTCGCAAAATGTCTCAACCAGGATCCCGTCGGCAGCAAAGGCAATTCGGAGCGTGGCTGGAAAGTGAGTTGATCGGAACTTGACGTCGAGCGTCGAACCAATCAGCCTATCTCAAAGACAAGCTTCGAACGATACCGGTATTGATCGCGAGGCTTTGGCCCGCCTTTTGGTGGAAATTGCCCGGAACGTCGATCCGGACAACCATGCCCTTTACGAAGGCGTTCCAGCCGCCGACCATAGGCTGGAAAGGCTCCGCCAACTGCTCGTCGGCGGCGAGATCTCGGAGCTGTCACGAGTTACGCACCTGCTCGACGAACCCGAGCAGCTTGCCAGTGCGGTGGGCAACGTTCTGCCCGAAGCAACCGCGCGCGCGTCCCATGCGCAACTCGGCGAGGCCCTTGCCCCGGCCGTCGAGAGAGCCGCGCAGCGGTCCATCCAAAAGAACCCGAATACGCTGACGGATATATTGTATCCGGTTTTTCTGCCGGCCATTCGCAAGTCGATCGGCGAAAAGATCGACCAGACCTTCCAGTCGTTGAATGAGTCTCTTAGGCATATATTCACATGGCATGGGTTGAAGTGGAGGTTCGAAGCCTGGCGAACAGGGACAAGCTTCTCGGCAGTTGTTCTCAAGCATTCTCTTATCTATCGCGTGGAACATGTCTTTCTCATCAGTCGCGCTTCTGGGCTCCTGATTGCGCATGTAACTTCCCAAGACGCAACCAGCGAAGACCCTCAACTGATTTCCTCGATGCTGAGCGCCATCCAGGATTTTGTGAAGGACTCTTTCAAAGAGAAGGAAAACAGCGGCCTCGACACCATCCGGTTTGGGGAACTTCGCCTCTGGTCGGAAGTCGGACAGTTTGCGACCCTGGTTGCGGTGATCCGGGGAAATCCTCCGGAGGAACTGCATGAAGTCATCCGCGACGTACTGCTTCGCATCCATCAAGAATCCTCGCGGGCCCTGGAGCGGTTCGACGGCGATAGTTCCCAGTTGCCCGGCGTGGAGACGCAGTTGCAGACCTGCGTCGAACTGCAGCACATGGATTCGAAAGAGGGATTTCCGTGGCTGGTGGTGACGGCGGTCCTGCTGGCATTGATCGTGGCGGGGGGCTGGTTCTTTCTGTCCTGGCAATCCGCACACCGCTGGCAGTCCTACCTGTCGCGGCTGGCAGCCCAACCGGGCATCGTCGTTTCGGACCAAAAAACCAGTGGCGGCGAGTTCTATGTCGCCGGCCTGAGAGACCCGCTCGCCGCGGACCCACAGTCGCTGCTGCCGGGAACGGAGGTCGATTCCGCCCGCGTTCATTCAAACTGGCACTTCTATCAGAGCCTCGAGCCGGAATTCGTGCTGAAGCGGCTGTCGGCGTCGCTGGCGCCGCCGGATTCGATACGACTCTCGGTCGTCGATGGTCGCATCGTCGCCGAGGGTGAGGCGACCACCACGTGGATCAACCGGGCGCGGGCCGCTGCCCAGCACCTTTCCGCAGGCGGCCCGGTCTTCGACATCTCCGGGGTCCGCGATGTGAGCGCCGAGGACCGCTGGCAGGCATATGTGTCGCGACTGGAGGCTCAGCCTGGCATCATCGTCGCCGATCAGAATGTCCGCGACGGCCAATTCTATATTACCGGTCTGAGAGACCCGCTTGCCGCCGACCCGCAGTCGCTGCTGTCCGGCACGCAGGTCGATCCCGCTCGCGTTCATGCAAGCTGGCAATTCTACCAGAGCCTTGAGCCGCGGTTCGTGCTGAATCGGCTGGCGGCGTCGCTCGCGCCGCCGGATTCGGTGCGGCTTTCAGTCGTCAATGATCGCATCGTTGCCGCAGGCGAGGCCACCACCGCGTGGATCAACCGGGCGCGTGCGGCCGCCCAGCAGCTTTCAGCCGGCGGCCCGGTCTTCGACATCTCCGGGGTTCGTGATGTGAGCCCCGAGGAGCGTTGGCAGGCCTATGTGTCGCGACTGGAGACGCAGCCCGGCATCATCGTCGCCCAACAGAATGTGCGCGATGGCCAATTCTATGTTACCGGCCTGAGAGACCCGCTTGCCGTCGACCCGCAGTCACTGCTGTCCGGGACGCAGGTTGATCCCGCTCGCGTTCATGCCAGCTGGCAATTCTACCAGAGCCTCGAGCCGGGCTTCGTGTTGAAGCGGCTTACAGCGTTGCTGTATCCGCTGGGTAAAGTACGACTTTCGATCGTCAATGGCCGCATCATTGCCGAGGGTGAGGCTCCCGACACCTGGATAGATCGGGCGCGCGCAGCGGCAAGACAGCTTTCAGAAGGCGGGCCGGAGTTCGACATCTCCAAGGTTCGTGATGTGAGCCCCGATGCGCGCGCGGCGGAGCATTGGCAATATTATGTGTCGCGACTTGAGGCCCAACCCGGAATAATCGTCGCCCAACAAACGGAGAGGGGCGGAGATTTTTACATTTCCGGTCTGAGAGACCCTCTTGCCGCCGACCCGCAAGCTCTGCTGTCTGGAACGCAGGTCGATCCCGCCCGCGTTCATTCACAGTGGCAATTTTATCAGAGTCTTGATCCGAAGTTCGTTGTGAAGCGGCTGACGGCGTCGCTGTCCCCGCCGAAATCGGTTCAGCTTTCGATCATCCAGGGTCGCATCGTTGTCGTGGGCGAGGCACCAGCCGGCTGGATCAGCCGGGCGCAGGCCGCCGCCGATCAACTTTCGGCGGACGGAGTGGTTCTGGATGTGTCGCAGCTGCGCGAGCTAAATCTTGCAGAACTTGATCATTTGAGAGAGGCCATCCAGACGACCGATATTTTCTTCTCCTCCGGTAGAGTTGTCCCGGGACCGGAGCAGACGCCGGTGCTCGACAGATTGGCTGATCAGTTGAAGGAGTTCGCCGAAAGTGCCCGCAACGCAGGCGTTACAGCGCGGTTCATGCTGACCGGCCATTCGGACACGACGGGCCGTGAGACGGCCAACGCCTCGATCAGCGCTGCCCGCGCCGAGACAGTTCGCGCGCTTCTCAACAAGCGCGGCGTCGCTCCGGAACTGCTCTTGGTTCGGGGCGCCGGCACCTTTGAGCCGGCGGTGCCCGAAAACGAAAATAGCCGAACTGGGAACTCCACCAACCGCCGGGTTTCGGTTACGGTGAACCTGGAGTAGTGCGGAGCCCAGGATGCTGCAAAAAAAGATCTGCATGTTGGGCGGTTTTGCCGTCGGCAAGACAAGCCTGGTGCGCAGGTTTGTCCAAAGCATCTTCTCGGAAAACTACCTGACCACGGTCGGCGTCAAGATCGACAAAAAAAGCGTCGCGTTTCCGGACAAGACCGTGGACTTGATCTTGTGGGACCTGGCCGGCGAAGACGATATCGGTTCGTTCCGCGTCAGCTATGTGCGAGGCGCGACCGGGCTCGTGCTGGTCGTCGATGGAACCCGGCCAGCCACTCTTGCCGTGGCGCTCACGCTGCGTGAACGGTGCGAGGCCGAATTCGGCGCCATGCCGTTCATATTGCTGTTCAACAAATCCGACCTGGCCGATCGGTGGGCGATACCGGAGGGAGAGATCGACGAGCTCAAGCAACGTGGATGGCAGGTCTATCTGACGAGCGCGCTTTCGGGCGAACATGTCGATGATGCGTTTCATCAACTTGCTTCGATGGTAGCCAAGTAGACCATGTCCAGTTTGCCGAAGGAAGTCAGAAGCTGGATATACGACTTCTTTTCCAATGAGCGCTTCGCGGCGTACCTGAAGATCGACGGCCGGCAATGCATAAAATCGAAGGGCGGCAATCTCGACTTTTACGGGCTCTCGTCGCTTCGCATCGGCGAGCCCGTTTCCCAGCAGCTTGAATTCATGGAAGGGCTGCTGCCTTGCCCCGAGCTTCCATTCCATATGCCCATGATGGAACTGCCCGGCGGGCATGTCGCGGATCTTCACTTCTTTGGCGATGGCGACTCAGTGTGGCTGGTGTTTCTCGACGCCACGCCCGAACGCAACCACCAGCAGCGGCTTCAGCAGAAGGCATACGAAATGACGCTCCTGCAGGAGAGGGAGCGTCAACTCAATGCGGAGCTGCAATCGACGAACGAAGCATTGAGGGACAGCCAGGAAGGTTTGTCGCGCGAGTATCGGCGCGCCGAATCCCTGCTCCTCAACATTCTTCCGGCGTCGATCGCGGAGCGGCTGAAAGCGGACGAGCAAATTGCAGACAACCACGCGGAGGTCAGTGTGCTTTTTGCCGACATCGTCGGTTTTACGGAAAGAGCACGGAGCGTCGGAGCCACGACGACGCTCGCTATCTTGAATTACTTCTTCAGGGCTGCGGATCTGCTCTCCGAACAGCATGGCTGCGAAAAGATCAAGACCATCGGCGATTGTGTCATGGCGGTTGCCGGCCTGCCCGTCGCGCGATCCGATCATGCGCAGGCCCTTGCGAACTATGCGCTTGAACTGCGGGAGGCGGCCAGGCGCGAGCGCTTCGCAGGAGAGCCGCTAAGCCTTAGAATTGGAATTCACTCAGGGCCAATCGTCGCGGGCGTCATAGGCAAAAGACGGTTTGTCTATGACCTGTGGGGCGACACCGTCAATCTCGCCGCGCGCATTCAAAAGGCCGCACAGCCCGATGAAATCCGTGTTTCAGACGCAACCCACGAATTGCTCGGACCGGATTTTGCCTGCGACCCGCTCGGGGAAACGGAATTGCGTGGCACGGGTCGTGTGCGAATGTGGCGGCTCCGCGGCTGATTTGCCGTGCTTCGAGAGCGCAATCCAGATCAGCTGCTCAGCAGTCGGACGCCACTAGCTCCTGTCCTCTAAAGCGTGTTTCCTGGAATTGCTCTAGTCTAGGCAGTGCCAAAAGGAGTCGGCACGCAATCGCTTCTATCCCCGCATAATGCGATAGACGGTAGCATCACCCTCCACGCCTCGAAGAGGCGCGTCAAAGGCCACGACACGATGGCCGGCGAGCATGTCGCTGACCCCCGGCGCGGAATGGAGCGCCTCGGAAATGCAGACCTGTCCGGCTTCAGCCAAGGACTGCACGCGCGCGGCCACATTCACGGTCTGGCCGAAATAGTCGAGGTTGTCGTTGAGCGTCACGGCGATCGACGGTCCGCAGTGGGCACCGATTTTAAGGATAATTCCCGGTCCGTCATGATCGCTGTTGAAACGATCAATTTCTTCAAAGATGTGGAGTGCGGCCGAAATGGCGTCCGACGGCTGCGAAAATGCAGCCATCACCGCATCCCCAATCGTCTTGACCACCGCTCCGGAATGTTGCTGAACCGCCGCGTTGACCAGAGCAAAATGCTCGCGGACCAATGCATAGGCGTTGAGGTCACCGAGGCGCTCATACATGGCGGTCGAACCCTTGAGGTCGGTGAACAGGAAGGTGATCTGTCGGATGCCGAGCCCCTCCTTCTCGTCGACACGTTCGGACCGGAAGAGCTGGCGGAAAGTTTGCCGCGCAAGCAGCGCTCCGCCGGAGACATAAGGGTCGAAATCGAGCGCCGGCTTGGTGGTCAGCGCGACAAGCTCGGGCGGCCAGTTGATGGCCAGCAATGAACCTCGCACCGGCCCCCTGTTAGCCACCTCAATGACAATCGGACCAGGCGGCACGGCTGGTAACGCCGGCAAGAAGCGTTTGCCGTCATAATCGATCTTCAGAAGCGCCGGCGCCAACACCGGATCGCCTGATATCGGCATAGCGAATGCGGCCTGCGTCTGGACGTTGACGCCCGCAAGGGCGCCCGGTCCCAGGTCGGCGCGGAGCACCGTGGTGGTCCCGGGCGGCAGAAACGTCATCCCCCGAACGAGGCCGCGCAGAACGTCAACAAAGCGAACGTCTTGCCCGGGTAATCGCCCGTCGTGGCCGAAGTGCAGCTTCCAGTGAAAATCCTCGACAGGCAGCGTCTCGGGATCATGGTGCGGCAGGCGCCGCAGCTTCGGCGATATTGAGAAGGTGACCTCGATGAAATCGTCGAGGTCGGTGTCGCCCGATACGTCGCACAGGCCGCAGACGTAGTGGGTCTTCAGCGTGCGCAGGGCGCCGAAACTGTCGAGCACCATTCCGGACTGGGGACAGAGCACATCCCAGCTCATGTCGAATAGCCCGCAGCGGGCGGCATGAAGGAACAGGTCGATTGCTTCAGGCTCGGCGATTGCGCGGTCGCGGGCAAAGGCCAGCGGATTGACACGAAAGAGTGAGTGGTCGTCGGCGCTCCTGATCAACGTTTCGAATTTCGAGATGACGCGAGGGCTCCAGACTCGCGCCTGCTCAACCTTGGTCATCTTACTTTCGAGAAGACGATCGTTGACTACGGTCACGCCGGGTCCTCAACCTTGCCTGGCGACAACCTACTAAAAAACCAGCGCGATGCGAATGGATTGAATCCCTTTGTTGCACGGCAGTTGCCTGGTTCAGGGTGACGTTTCATCGAAGCCTGGTCTAAGTGGAGCATGATCTTTTCCGAAAACCGGTTCCCACTTTTCGGAGAGCGAAAATAAAGTATCTCTGCCGCGCGAGCGATGCCGCGTCTGGCTGTGACCGGCAGGGGTCACAGCTCTCCTACTCCGTTGTTCCGGCTTTTTTCCTACGCCGGTTGGTGTGCGACTGCGCGACGGCCAGTTTCAACTCGGGTGTGATCTCCACAGGCGCATTCTCTGCCCCATGTGGGCTCTGCAGCCCCTCCACGTGAACGGTCGGGAATGGGAGTTCGATGCCCTGCTCCTTGAAGGCCTGTCGGAGGCGTAAAAAGAATCTCCCCTTCATCGCGAAAGCACCTCCCGGTCTGGTTGTGACCTTGACCCTCAATACGATGCCATACTCACCGAACTCCTGTACGCCCTGCATCTTGATCGGTTCGATCACCCAGTTTTTGAATTCTGGATCTTCCGCCAGTTCCAGGCCTATACGCTTGATCAGCTTGCGAGCGAACTCGACGTCGGTGTCATAGCCGACTGTGATGTTGAATTTGTCGGTAACCCAGTCGCGGCTCTGGTTCTGCACGGCTCCAAGTTCACCGAAAGGTATTGTGAACAGCGGGCCACGATGGTGGCGCAGCTTTACGGAGCGCAGCGAAAAGCTCTCCACCGTACCCCTGTAGCTGCCCGATGAAATGTATTCGCCGACACGAAATGCATCGTCGAGCAGATAGAACACACCCGAGATCACGTCCTTGACCAGGGTTTGTGCGCCAAATCCCACAGCGACGCCGACGACGCCGGCGCCGGCAATCAGCGGACCGATCTGAATACCCACCGAGGCGAGCATCATCAGCACCGCCATGACGACGATCACCGCGAGCAGAATGTTTTGGATGATCGGCAAGAGCGTGTGCAGCCGCGCCTGCTGCGGATCGACGACCGGCATCTCCTCGTCGCTGATCACCGCGTGCCGGGTTTCGATGCCCAGCTTTCTCTCGATCAAGGCTTTGATGATCGACCAGCCCAAATCGGCGGCAAGCGCAATCACCACGACATTGATCAAGCCGCGCAATATGAGCGTGGTCGTCGTATTGCTGTCTTGCATGGACTGCATGTCCAGACCCCAGACACGCGCTAGAACGTAAGCCGCCGCCAGGATCAAGATCATTCGAATTCCGCGATCGATCACAGCGATCGTCACCGCCGGGATCGTAGGCCGGCCAGCCCCTTCGGAACCCGGCCGCAGGACGAAATTAACCCCGCGCTGCGTCAGCACGATTGTGAAAGGCAGGACGAATGCGGCCAAGGTAAGCCAGAACCACCTGTACAGGCCGGCGGTGCGCTCCAGGAACAGAGCGACGAAATAGGCAGTCAACAACCATGTCGCTGCCGTGTGACTGTGCCCATCGTTCCGCGGTGTTCTTGGCCGACGCCAGACGGCAAGCAAAAAGAGCAACAGCAGCACGAAATCGGCGCCCAACGAAAGAACCACCATTCCGGCCCGATCGATGCCGAGACCAGGTAGGAGATTGAACGCGGCGGCGAAGAAGGCGAAGACGCCGACGATCCGGGATAGCCAATAGGACCAATGGTCAGCCGCTTCGTTGGTCACCGGCAATGCACGAACCTCAACGGCATTCTCGACCTTCATGAAGGACGGGACCAGCATGGCTATGACGTATGTGCGAACAGCCCATGTAACGACTGCCGCTATCAGAAATGTCAGCACGATCTCGCGGATAAGCATTGGCCAGTCGAACAGCATGAACGCGCCGGCGCTGCCCAGCGCGAACGAGACGATCAACAGGCTGGAATAAAGGGTGCGGCCGCCAATCTTCTTGGCCCGCCCGATGGGAGCGTCCCTCGGCTGCGCGATGATCCAAAGACGAAATGGACGGGTAAGCTTGTACGTGGCCCAGGTGAGCGCCAGGCCGGCTGCGATGAACAATGCGATTAGCAAGAATATACCGGCCGACCCCCTGCTGGACATATCCTGCATGGTCTTTGCCCGAACATGCGCGAACTGACCTGGCAGCAGGGGCAAAGTTTGCATAATTCTTTCGATATGATGCTTGATCCGATCGAGCGTCGTGGATGCCATCGTACTCATTTGGTCCGGTGAGGCCGCGGTGTCGGATGATGCGTTGGCGGCTCCTGCCGCGGCAGAGGCTGCCGTTGAACCGGCGTCCTGATTTCGTTGTTCGGCCACCCACGCCTTCACCGATGGATCGTCGAGAAGATCGAACAGCTGTTTGACCTTTTCGCGCGGGACGGTCGCCGGCGCCTGCGCCTGTGCCGGACCGGCCAACAAGAGAGCGACCACAGCAAGGACGAGCGGACGTGCAATAACTACCAACCTCGCCGTCAAATCTCTGGCACGTCTTGCCAGGCGGGCTGGTTTGCTGGCTCCCAATCGTCGATTCATGAGTGGCATCGTGCTGTTAGCCTTCCAGTCAAATCGGCAATCAACGACATCCACGTCCGTTGTTGCCTCATCTTGAAGAAACCGATGCCGCGGTTCAAGACGTCATCGTTGCCAGCCGGCGAGGGGGCCTGGCGGGCGCATTTCACTAAGGACATCCATGTAGTGGTGTTGTGCACGCCAAAGATACGCAGCCTTCCATGGAGCCGCTTTCGCGCGAAAGCCCCCTCCTACGGCATGCATTTGCCGCTACAACGCTTTGGCAAAGTGATACAGGTTTCTTCCCAGCCACGTGGCAAGCGGGCAACTGAGTGGATTTCCCGGCTTCAGCCAAGGACCCTCCTCAGTAATACGAATTGAAAATTGCGCCCTCATGTTTCACAACAGGTCGGTTAGGCCTCAGGATGGCTTCCCAAACCGCTCCGCTTCCCAAGGCGAGAATTCGAAAAGACGTTCAGAAATGATCCAGCACGCACAAGACGCTCGAATTCTCATGTACAGCCACGACACGTTCGGGCTCGGCCACCTGCAGCGCTGTCGGACCATCGCGCATTCGCTGGTCGAGGATTTCCGCGGACTTCAGGTGCTGATCATTTCAGGCGCGCCTATTGCCGGCGCCTTCGATTATCGCGCCCGTGTCGACTTCGTGAAGATCCCCAGCGTTATCAAGTTGCGCAACGGCGAGTACACCTCGCTGGAAAAGGATATTGATCTGCATGAGACGCTCAGGATGCGCCAGTCCATCATCCGCCACACGGCCGAGACCTTCCGGCCGGATATCTTCATCGTCGACAAGGAACCGCTCGGCCTGCGCGGTGAGATTGAGGACACGCTGTCCTACCTGAAGACGCGGGGTACCACCCTGGTGCTTGGCCTGCGCGAGGTGATGGATGCGCCGCATCTGCTCGAAGCAGAGTGGGCACGCAGGGATGTGATGCGCAAGATAGGCCTATTCTACGACAAAGTCTGGGCCTATGGCCCGCCGGATTTCTACGATCCGTTGACCGGCTTGGATGTGCCGCCGGCTGTCAGGGCAAAGATGAGATTCGTCGGTTTTCTGCAACGGCGCCTGCAGCGGGTCGAGTTGCCCGGCCACCGGCCCGAGGGTGAGTATATTCTCGTTACCACAGGGGGCGGCGGTGACGGCGCGGAACTGATCCACGACGTCATCGATGCCTATCAGCAGAACCCGCAATTGCAGCATAGGGCGCTGATCGTCCTTGGGCCCTACATGCCGGCGCGCAAACGCAACAAGCTGCTTAGCAAGGGGGCCAAGATCCCCTACGTCAAGATCATCGAGTTCGACAACCGCATGGAAGACCTGATTGCCGGGGCCAAGGCGGTGGTGGCGATGGGCGGTTACAACACCTATTGCGAGATACTGTCTTTCGACAAGCCGGCGCTGATCGTGCCGCGTACCAAGCCTCGGGAGGAACAGCTGATCCGCGCTCGGCGCGCAGCCGAACTCGGCCTCATCGAGATGCTTTTGCCGGATGAAGCCAAGGTTTCCCAGCGGTTTGCCGATGCTCTGATGGCGCTGCCGGGCCGGCCCCGCCCATCCCAGAGCAATCCGCATCTGAGGCTGGAAGGGCTGCCCCATATTTCCGAAATCGTCGCGGAACTGCTCGACCGGCGGGCCAGTCCTCACCTTTCGGTCATTGAAGGGATGAACTGAGTTGCGACGCCGCAAGATCGTCGTGGTTCTGAAGGGCTATCCAAGGCTGTCGGAAACCTTCATCGCGCAGGAACTGCTCGGTCTTGAGCGCGCGGGGTTCGACCTGATACTGGTCGCGCTCAGGCGCCCGACCGATGAAAAACGCCACCCTGTGCATGACGAGATCAAAGCGCCCGTCCGTTATCTGCCAGAATATCTGCATCAAGAGCCGCTGCGCGTGGTTCGCTCGTTGTTTGCCTATCTGCTGCGGCCGGGTTTCTGGCGCGCGCTCGGATCGCTGGCTGCCGATGTCCCCCGCGACTTTACGCGCAATCGCGTGCGTCGCTTCGGGCAAGCGCTCGTGCTGGCGGCCGAATGGCCGGAAGACGCGGAATGGTTGCATGCGCATTTCGCGCACACGCCTGCATCGGTGACACGCTATGCCAGCCTACTTCGTAGCCTGCCCTGGAGCTGCTCGGCCCATGCCAAGGATATCTGGACTTCGGCAGACTGGGATCTGGCCGGCAAGCTTTCCTCGGCGCGCTGGACTGTCACTTGTACGAAAACCGGCTTCGATCGTCTGAAAGAACTCGCCAACGGCAACTCGTCCCTGCATCTGAGCTACCACGGGCTCGACCTCGATCGCTTCGGCAGTTTCGGCGAGGCGCGAAAACAGCATGACGGCTCAGCGCCGGGCGAACCGGTCGTCATTTTGAGCGTCGGGCGCGCCGTGGAAAAAAAAGGTTACGATACCTTGCTGAAGGCTCTTGCCCTCTTGCCTGGCGATTTGGCGTGGCGTTTCGAGCATATCGGCGGCGGCGAGGAACTGGGACGCCTCAAGGCACTGGCGCGAGAGCTTGGACTGGATGGTCGCGTCTCCTGGAAAGGAGCGCTTGGGCAGCAGGAGGTGCTCGAGCACTACCGCTGCGCCGACATCTTCGCCTTGGCCTGCAGGATCACCGCAAATGGCGACCGGGACGGTCTTCCGAATGTCCTGGTGGAGGCGGCCAGCCAGCGGCTTGCCTGCGTGTCGACCGATATTTCCGGCGTGCCGGAGCTTTTGTCGCCAGATGAAACCGGCCTGCTGGTTCCGACGGAAAACCCGATTGCCTTGGCACAGGCGCTGGAGAGCCTGATCCGTGATCCCGTGCTGCGCGCTCGCCTCGGCGACGCCGCTGAGCGGCGCGTGCGCGGCAATTTCGATCATAGGGCAAGCATCGGACAGCTCAAGGAACTGTTCGAGCGCGAGTGGCGGGCCGCCGATTGAAGCGCGTCTTCCTCTACGTCCAGCACCTGCTCGGTATCGGCCATCTCGCGCGCTCCAGTCGCATCGCAGCGGCATTGCTCGAAGATGGGCTTGACGTAACCGTCGTGACCGGCGGCGCTCCGATCGCGGGGTTTCCGGGACCAGGCGTAAAAACTGTAACCCTGCCGCCTGTCACCTCCGGTGATGAAGGATTTTCTGGACTTGTCGACCTGCAGGGCAAACCCATCGACGATGATTTCAAGAAACGGCGTTCAGAGATGCTGTTGCAGGCATACCGGGATTGCAGGCCTGATATCGTCATTGTCGAGGCCTTTCCATTTGGACGCCGGCAGATGCTTTTCGAACTCTTGCCGCTGATCGGGGCCATCAACTCGACGTCGCCCAAACCGCTGCTGGCGACGTCCGTCCGTGATATCCTTCAGGAGCGCGTCAAGCCCGGCCGAAATGAGGAAACGGTCGATCTCATCAACAGGCATTTCGACCTTGTCATGGTCCACGGCGATCCGGCTTTCGCAACCATCGACAAGACATTTCCACTGGCTGGGGCAATAAGGGCCGAGGTCACCTACACAGGGCTCGTTGCCGCGCCGCCATCGCCCGCGGCCTCCGAGCGCTTCGACATTCTGGTGTCGGTTGGCGGTGGGGCTGCCGGAAGGAGCCTTGTCAGCTCCACCATCGCAGCGGCCCGGAATGCCAACAATGGCTGGAAATGGTGTTTGATCACCGGCCCCAACCTGCCGAAAGACGAGTTTGACGCCATCATACGCCATGCCACACCGGGCCTGTCCATCTTCCGCTTCCGCGAGGATTTCGCCAGCCTGCTGACCGGCGCCCGCCTGTCGGTCTCGCAGGCGGGTTACAACACCGTCTGCGATGTCCTGCGCGCGGGTTGCCGCTCCCTGCTCGTGCCGTTTGCAGCCGGCGGGGAAACCGAACAAACGGTTCGCGCCCTGATGCTCGAAGAACTCGGTCTTGCAACGGTGCTGATGGAAAAGGACCTGACGCCTGAGGGTTTGGCGCAGACGATCGAACAGGCCCTTGGGGCACCGAGGCCGCCCGCGCATCGTCTCGATCTGGAAGGGGCGCGTCACTCGGCGCAAATCCTGCGCGAGCGGCATCGAATATGGTCCCGAAAATTGGAACCCGGTTTCGGAAAGGTTCGCGATCGAACAGACGATCACAGAAATGCGGAATGAATGGGCAGGCCGCATTGGACGTCAAAACACATAACGCCCCCTAACATTCGCCCTTTGTGCTTCGAAAGTCGCATAATTGGCAGACCGGAACTTCTTCCGCGTTAGCCCATCATAGTTCAGGCGGTGAGATCATTCGACGCCTTTCGAAGCGGCGCTAAGGTTTTCGTTCCGCTGAACAAGTTGAAGAAGTCGGCTCGAAAGGCTTTCTCGCCGCCTATAATGTTGGGTCGCAGCGATATGGCGAGCATTTTAAGAAGGGTCGGCCGCTGCCTCGGGAGACGATCGACTACACGCCAAGCTCACGCCTCTGATCAAAGGGACTACCAATATCCCACTCTGTTCCCGGTGGGTCGAAAGCAGGTCGAGTGCGGATCGTTCGCAGCTCTTCGATAGTGCCACGCATTTTGCGATTGCGGCTCTACTGCGAGACGGCACAGGTTGGAGTAGTGGAGCCGAAACGGTGTTTGCGGCGATCCGTTCAGTCGGCTGTCCGAATCCGACAGATGGGATCATTGCCGATCTGACGGCGCTGGAGGGAGCACCGCACGCCGCGCGGAATATTGCTGACTCCGCACCGAAGCTCGGTTCGGACGACCATTTTGTCCAAAATGGTCCCTGCACATCGCCTTGCTCCTCGAGTTTCTACCAATTCGCGTGCAGGCATGCTCCGGCGTCAGATTGGCAGCGGAGGGTTGGAGGACAGGCGAAGCCGCAGAGGGATTGCCGCCCTTAATCGGGGCGAGCGCCTTGCCGAGCAGCAAAACTGTGCGTCGACCGCGGGTCAACCAGCGATGGCCGACGTGCGGACTGGACTTAGCGATAGATGAGTCAGCGGTGTGCGTCGTCGACGATCGTGGCGCGGTGCATCTCGAGACGAGGGCGGTGACAGATCCAGACGCGCTGTTTGCGGTGCTGAAACCGTTTCTGCCGCGCCTGCGCCGCGTCGGCCACGAGGCAGGATCGCTGTCGCCCTGGCTGCATCCGGAGCTCAAGAAACTCGGTCTGCCGGCCGTCTGTCTGGAAACGCAGCACGTGCTCGCCGGGATGTCCGCAGCGCAACAGAACCGACAAGCCCGATGCACTCGGCATCGCCCATATCGCGCGCACTGGCTGGTTCTGGCAGGACCATATCAAGTCCGAATTCTATGTCGGCGACCCCGCAGCGAACCGAAGCGATGCTGATCGGCGCGCTCATATAAAGGATCGCAGGCTGCTGGGAGCGCACCGTAGGCGGCGCGACGGAAGCTGAAATACTTGGCGCCGGCCCCCTGACGGGCGCCATCTGACGCAAAAGATCCGCTTCGGCGGATGAGGACCGATGCAGACCAGGAACGACGGAACGCACGTTATCCTGCCTGCGGCCGCGCCAATCGCGAGAGGGCCGGACGCGGCGGATTGCCTGTGACGATGCTCCGTCAGTCCGATGGAAAAGTGCGCTACGACGGTTCCCGTGCTGCAAATAAACATCGCTGAGCGCGGAAGACTGCACGGCGCATCGGAACTCGACGCCAGCAAGCGGGATCGGGTTTTAGAGCATAGAATGGTGTATTATCCTATATTGTAGGATGAACGACGATGGAGCGTGAGTCCAGCAGAAATACTACCGTTGAAGATTGCCGCCCGTAATCGGCAAGCCGCTCCTCTATTTGCCAGATCCCTGCCGCCCGCTGCGCCGACTGCTAAGAAATCAACTGTCAAACCACGCAGGAGGCGGCTGATGGAATACTTTTGCGGACTGGATGTTGTAGTGGACGAGACGGCGGTGTGCGTCGTCGACGAGCACGGTGAGGTGCATTTGACGGTCAAGGTGGAGACCGATCCCGATGCGATGTTTGTGGTGTTGAAGCCGTTCGTCGCGCGGTTGTGGCGTGTCGGCCATGAGGCGGGATCTCTGTCACCATGGCTGCATCCCGAGCTTCTGAAACGCGGCCTTCCAGTGAGTTGCCTGGAGACCCAGCACGTGCGCGCCGCGATGTCGGCGCAGCGCAACAAGACGGACGCTGCCGACGCGCTCGGCATCGCCCACATAATGCGCACGGGCTGGTTCCGTCAGGCTCATATCAAGACGCAGGACTGCTATCGGATGCGGCTTTTGCTGACCCACCGGCGCAACCTGAAGCGCAAGTTCCTCGATCTCGAAAACGCTATCCGCCACTCGCTTAAGGCATTCGGCATCAAGCTTGGCGGCACATCGCGCGGCGCTTTCGACCAGGCGGTACGCAAGGCTGCGACAGACGATCCGCTGTCGGTTGAACTGATGGACGCCATGTTGTCGGCACGCGCCGCACTGTGGTGAGAGTACTGTCGGCTGCACGACCTGGTCGTTAAGATCGTCGCGAAGAGCGAGCTCTGCCGGCGCTTCATGGCGATTCCCGGCGTCGGCCCGGTGACGGCGCTCTCATTCATGACGGCGATCGACGATCCGTCGCGCTTTCGCCGTTCGCGCGACGTCGCGGCCTACTTCGGCCTGACCTCTCGCCGCTGGCAGTCGGGCACGTCCATCGACATTCAGGGACGCATCTCCAAGGCTGGCACGCAGATGTGCGGCGCGCCCTGTACGAGGCAGCGTCGGCTCTGATGACGCGCTTCCGCGGCAGGGACAAGGTCAAGAGTTGGGGTCAGCAACTCGCCAAGCGCTCTTGTCATCGCAAGGCCTGTGTCGCGGTGGCGCGCAAGCTGGCTGTGATCATGCACGCCATGTGGAGTGACGGCACGTTCTATGTCGGCGATGTGAGTGCGACCGACACTGAGGCCGCGCAACGCGCCCACACCAAGGACCGGCGTCTGCTGGGAGCGCATCGATGAGCGGCACGACGGAACTTGAAACGCATGGCACCGGCACGCTAACGGGCGCCATCTGACACAAGAGATCCGCTCGGCGGATGAGGACCGATGCAGACCAACAACGACGGAACGCACGTTATCTTGCCTGCGGCCGCGCCGATCGGAAGACGGCCGGACCGCGCTCGATTGCCTGTGACGCTGCTCCGTCAGTGCGATGGAAAATTGCGTCGCGACGGCTCGAGCGCTGCAACGCTGCAGCCCAAACATCCCGTCGCAGAGCGCGGAGGACTGCTCGTCGCATCGGAACTCGACGCCGAAACGCGGGATCGTAGCCTAGAGAGCAGGTTCGTATATTATCGTGGCATTGAGGAGAAACGACGATGGATACCAAATCTCGCAGAGCACAACCGATTAGGACGGCAAGATAAAAGGGTGCACATTGTGCGGCGGTCGGTTGGTTGTTTTTGCTGGGTTTTTCGTCGCTCCCCGCACATTGTGAGTACTTGCTGCAATGTGCGACTTTTCACTAAGTAACTGATTCGGCTTTGGAATTTGCAGGTTGCGAGGCGCATCGTGCTAACTTCCGGATTGCGATGGCCCAGCAATGTTGTGGATGTCATCACGAACCAATGACATGTTCGTCGCTTGTCCCTCCAAATGTCCGCAATGGCCGGAAGCGGCCTGGCAGCTTCGGAGCTAATGTGGGCGATTTCGGTCGCTAAGCCATCTCGTAAGACGGTCGTTAGCTCGCAGCGCCCTTCATTTTGAGCAGCTGCTGCGCGGCGGCCGCGTGGTCGCCGCCACTCTCCACATGCACGGTGGGAACGGCGAGCTTGATGCCGTTCTCATCGAATGCCTTCTTGATCATCATGAACGCTCGCCGCTTGATGCCGAACTGACCACCAGGCTTGGTCATGAGCTTCATCCTCAGATCGATCCCGGAGTCGCCAAAGCTGTCGACGCCCTGCATTTTCAGCGGCTCGATCGTATCGGCTGCGAACTCAGGATCCGCAGCGAGTTCCTGACCGATCTTCTTGATGAGTCTGCGAGCGAGATCTACGTCAGAATCGTAGGTGATACTGAGAGCCATTTTGTCCATCACCCAGTCACGGCTCATGTTCTGGATGGCGCCGAGCTCGCCGAATGGCACGGTGAAAATTGGACCGCGGTGATGCCGCAGCCTGACTGACCGTAGGCTGAACGATTCAACCGTGCCCTTATAGCTGCCGCTCTGGATATACTCGCCGACGCGGAAGGCGTCGTCGAGCATATAGAAAACGCCGCTTAGAACGTCCTTGACCAGCGTCTGGGATCCGAAGCCAATGGCAACGCCGAAAATGCCGGCGCCAGCGATCAAGGGTGCGATCTGCACGCCGAGTCCGGACAGGATTGTCAGCACACTGACTACCGCGATGAAGACAGCGAGCGCGTTGCGGAATATCGGCAGCAGCGTACGCAGCCGGCCGTCGCGGGCAAGGTCGCCGGCGCTGGACCCGGCCTCCGGCGAAAGCTGCATCCGGTAGGCGATCAGCGCCTTTGCCATCTGCCAAAGCAGGTCCGCAACCAGGAGAACGATGATGCCATTGAGCAGGCCTGAAATCACGAGCTCGCCTGCTTTACTGCCGGCAAGGGCTGCAGCCCTGATGCGCCAGAGATAGGCGAGCCATGCGACCGCAGCGCCGATCACCGCCGCCCTGGCACCCCTGACGATTAAGACGTCCGCCACGATGCCGAGGGCGCCACTGCGCTGCGCCCGGCCGGCGAAGGCCTTTGCGACGTTGCCAACCCCACGCACTACGGCCGGCAACAGCAACGCATAGAGGCCGACCCATAACACACCGAGCAGTCCTGCCACCCATGCCAGCCAAAGCGCGATCAGATAGAGCGTCAGCAGCGTTTGCCTGACCGCAGAAGCTGCGTTGCCCGGCCGCCGCCATACGAGTTCGATGGCGACGGCAAGTATGCCCAGGCCACAAAGCAGTGCAACCACCCGCGCAACGTCGACGGAGAAACCGATGCTAGGCATGAGACTGACCACGGCCCAGCCAAACAGCAGTATGCCGACGATGAGGGTCACGCGGGGAATCCAGAAACGCTGCGCGGTCTCGCTTGCGACAGGAACTGCCGTCGGCGTCTCATCCGACGTTCCGTTGCTCGCGCGGTCTAGTCCAAACGGCAACCTGGCAACTGCGCGGACGAATCGGGCGGCGATGAAGGCGAGCAGCAAGGTCAGCACGATGCGGCGAAGCAAAGGCGGCCACTCGAACGCGAGAAACGATCCGATGGCGGCCAGAGCAAATGTCAGCAAGGCAGCGACCTCGGACAGGAGCGCCTGTTCGGGGTCAACTACTCTGTCAGAATTGCCTAACGCCAAAGCCTGGCGGACCAGCCACTCGGCGCCGAAGCCGATGACAGTCAATACTGCCAGGATCAGGATCACCAGGCCGGGCCTGCCAGAATTCACGTCCCGCGAGACGACGCCGGCGGCGTTGGCAAGCTCCTGCGGGATGCGAGGGATGGCGTCACTGAGCGCGACGAGTCGTGCGCGAACGGCCAGCTCCCAGCTAGAAATCGCGTCGGCCAATGATGCGGCAGACGGTTCCTCGGCGGGTGCCGGCGTCTTTGCCTCGAGCCATACCTTCACCTCGGGGTCGGACAGCAGGTCTAGGAATTGCCGTGCCTTCGCTGGCGGCATGCCGTCCGGAGGCTGTTGGGCCTGAGCCCAGGAGGTTCCAACGAGCACCAAGAAGAAAATCGGAACGACTGCCGTCAGCAAAATACGAGTTCGAGTGGGCAGTGCTTTGCTCATCGCGCCCTCCGGCATTTCTCGATCGACAGTACGAACGGACTGTCCCGAAATCGAACGAACCACCGGCTCGACGGAGCGGCGAACGCTGCAACGCTATCCGCCTATCTTCCAGAGCTGCACCATGAAAGCCTGGACGGCCGGGCGCACTCGCCCGTGCCGAGCTCCACGCTTACTGCACGTGCACAACCACGTATCGTCCGCCGTAGGGTTGATAATACGTGGTGCCGCAGTGCCATAGCACGGTGCCGTTGATCGAAGTCTTCACGCACGCTGTCGGAAGCCTGGCCACGTAGACAGTCGAGCGGCGGATTGTTCGGCGAGTGGTGCGCCTTGCGACGCCTGCGACGCTGCCAGGCGTGAGAGGATGGCCAACTCTCGCCTGCGCTTCGCCGACGAAGGGGGCGAACGGGCCAACTGCGTCGACCAGCCCCGCAAACATCAAGGCGGCGATGATTCCGGAAGCGCCGGTCAATCTCAGGTTAGGTCGCGTCATTTTTGATCCTCCCAAGAGCTTACCGCTCCTTGCGTATATTCCGGCCTACGCACCACGCGCCCGACGCATGCCAGTCCCGAACCATAATCAAACTGGACCCCACCTTTGGTCAGAGGAGAATGGTTAGCACTTTAGAATATACTAATTCTCAAGTTCGACTTCTATCCGGATTGCGCAAATTCCACCGAACCGCTTGCAATGATGGCCGGCCCAGGCTGCGCACCGTCACGGTCTTCCGGCGCGCTGCAGTGTTTCGTTTGGAGATTCACCGAAGAAAAGTCGATAATTCGCGGCGAAACGGCCCAGATGGGTGATCCCGACATCCATAGCGACCGCAGTAACGCTCAAGCCGTCAGCACGTGCCGTGGTAAGGAGCCGTCTGGCTTCGTTGAGGCGGAGCGCTCTGATGAATTCGAGCGGGGTTACGGCGAACGTGGTGTGAAAGGCGTACTCCAGCTGTCGGCGGCTTACACCGATTTCCTTGCACAGTCGAACAATGGGTATGTTTTCGCGGATATGAGTGCGAATGAAATCCTCGGCCGCCGACGCTTGTCTCAAATGGCGACTTGTGGACCCGGCTGTCCCGATTTCACGGTTGTCTGCTACCGCAAAGACGTTAGCCACCACCCCTAGATATTCCATAAACGCGCCCGGAGGCTGCTCCGGCAGAAGGGAGTCTCTTGCAGTTGCCCCGAGGTGGTCTGCCACCGATTTCACCAGGCGTCGGATTCTTTGCGCTTCGTCGGTGGGGAGCCGTACTGCCAAGGGATGATCGCTGATCTGCTCGAAGACGGTTCCCGCGGCGACCGACTGGATTTCCGTCCAGGTTGCGGTCGGAACAATGGCGACAGCGTAGGTGAGGCCGGGCCGGACCGTTGCCGTCACGCTCGTGCCGGCAGGAATCGCCAGGATCAAATCGTCTTCAAGTGGGATGCCGCATATTGTCGACCCACAGGCCCGCTCGATGGCCACCAAGGCGACGGAGCCCGGATCGAAACCGCCATTGGCGCGGAATGCGCAATTGAATTCCGGCAGGTCGAGCGCCCACTTGCCGGAGGACTGGATTTGCCGAATGCGGGAGGGAAGGTAGCCGGGCGAAAGCCTGTCTATTTTCACCGGCAGACCAGAGGCGGCGCTGGTGAGGTCGTCAGGACCAAGTTGCACATCTCTGTACGAAGGCGATGAAGGCCAGGCGGTCAAAGATACGTCCTTTGCGCAAAGTGGATAGCAAGACAATTGTATTAGATGTAGCTTAAGCACAAATTGATCGAGATCAATCGGCACTTAGGTGCCCCGACCAACGGCTTAGTGGGGATAGACCGTGCGGCCAAGTTGACGGAGCGCAATGCAAGGGTTCATCCCAATTGGAAGAGTAGTCTCTGCTTGGGATAGTCGGGCAGCAAAAACGACAAATGGGGACGATGATGAAGAACTTTCGCTTGGCCGCCATGGCAACGACAGGTGCATTGGTACTTGGTGTGGCCAATGCCTTTGCAGCAGACATCGCCAAGCCACGCGATGAAGGTTGGACCTTCACCGTCGCGCCGTATTTGTGGGCATCAGGAATCAAGGGCGAAAGCGGGATCTTCGGATTCCCGCCTCAGGATGTCGATGTGAGCTTCAGCGACGTGCTGCACCACCTCAAATTCGGCTTTATGGGGCTGACGGAAGCTCGCAATGGGCCTTTCACCATCAGCACGGACATTGTGTACGCCAAGCTCGACGCCAACATTGGCACTCCGAGAGGAATCCTCGCCTCCAACATTGATGCGACGGTCAGCACCTTCATGGGCACTGCGCTCGGTGGTTACAGCGTCTACTATCAGGATGGGACCAATTTCGATCTGGTGGCGGGCGCCCGCCTGTGGTCGGTCGACAACAGTTTCGACTTCCACGGCGGCGCGCTTGATGGCAGGTCGGCGAGCGACGGCGATACGTGGGTCGATCCGGTGGTTGGCGCCAAAATCAAGGCCAATGTCGGCAATGGGATTTACCTTGCCGGCTGGGCACTCGTCGGTGGTTTCGGCGCGGGATCCAAATCGATGTGGGATGTGATGGGCGGCGCCGGCTACCAGTTCAACGACAAGATGTCGATGTTCCTCGGTTATCGGGCCGTGCATGACAATTATAGCCACGACGGTTTCGTGAACAAACTCACTCAGCAAGGTCTGATGCTGGGGTTCACTTATCAATTCGCCGCCGCGAATGATTGACATGAAGTGGTCGGCTACTGCAGCGCCCCCGTTTTAACGCCGGGTTAGTCATGTTTCCACAGTTGAAATGCGTATTGAGGTTGCGCCACTGTCTGAAGCGCATCCCCCGCGGCCTGGATGGGATGCTGAACTAGCGCTGTTCCGATTTGGTGATGCAGGCGATGGCCGATGCGATCGTGCCATACCGGCGTTGCTGCTGCCCTGACATGCCTCCAAGGCTGCATAAAGGTTCGAGCAGGCTGAGTTGCTGTGCAAAGGCGGGCGAGGCCTAGAGGCCAAAAAATACATTCTTTGCGCAAAGTGGATAGCGGCATGGTTGTATTAGCTATAGCTTATTCAGAATTGCGCGAGAGCAAACAGCGCGGGCGTATCGCCGACTAACGGCGAGTTGGGGAGCATGAACAGGCGGGATCATTCCAGAAGCGTGCGCAGGAGAGCGCTCGATGTCCTCTGGCCGGCGGCTTCCTGGAGAGGCCATGACGGTGGTGACACGCTTTATTTCGCAATCCAAAGTTTCGCGGCAAGGCGATGCGCGATGTCGATCCGAAGCCGTAGCGCTGCGTTTTGGGATCCGAGGGAGTGATCGGCGGGAGAACGCTAGACGCTCATTGTTTTGAATAGGACGGCATGAATTAGCATCAGGGGCACAACATGAGCACGGATCGTGACTTTCCGGCTGAAGCCGGTACCAACAGAATCACACGGCGGGACGCATTGATGGCCGGCACAGCGGCTGCCATCACGCGGTTTGCGACACCGGTCGGCCTTGCAGGGGCGCTTTCCGGCCTGGCCGGTGGTCAGGCTGCAGCGGCCCAGCCCTCGCAGCCCAACATCGTCTTCATAGTTACGGACGATCAAGGCTGGAAAGACGTCGGCTATCACGGCTCGGACATCAAGACGCCCAACATTGACAAGCTGGCCGCCGAAGGGGCGAAGCTCGAGGAATATTACGTGCAGCCGATGTGCACACCAACGCGTAGCGCCCTCATGACCGGCCGCTATCCGCTGCGCTATGGCATGCAGGTTGGCGTTGTCCCCGCAGCGGGAACCTATGGCCTTCCGCTCGATGAGACACTTCTTCCGCAAATCCTAAGGGACGCGGGCTACCAGACGGCGATGAGCGGCAAATGGCATCTCGGCCATGCCAAGACGGACTACTGGCCGAAGCAGCGTGGATTTGATTCATTCTACGGGGCGACGGTCGGCGAGATCGACCATTTCAAACACGCATCGCATGGTATCGCGGACTGGTACAAGAACAACAAGCCGATCAAGCAGCCGGGCTTCGACAACACGTTGTTCGGTCAGGAAGCTGTCCGGATCATCAACGCTCACGATCAGAAGAAGCCGCTCTTTCTCTACCTCGCTTTCACCGCCCCCCATACGCCATTCCAGGCCCCGAAGGAATATCTCGACCGGTATAAGAACATCGCCGACGAGAACCGCAGAGCCTATGCCGCAATGATCTCGGTGATCGATGACGAGATCGGTAATGTCGTGGCCGCCCTTGAGAAGAAGGGGATTCGGGACAATACCCTGATCGTCTACATGAGCGATAACGGTGGCGTCGTTAACTCGATGTTTGCGGGCGACTCGAAGGTGGGTGGCAAGCTGCCTGCGGATAACGGCCCCTATCGCGACGGCAAAGGCACCCTCTATGAGGGCGGCACCCGCTCGGTTGCCTTCATGAACTGGCCAGGCAAGATCAAGCCTGGCGTCTTCAATGGCCTCATGCATGTCGTCGACATGTTGCCGACACTGGCCGGGCTAGCCGGCGCCAAGCCTGGCAAGGACAAACCGCTGGACGGCATGGATATGTGGCCGGCCCTCAGCGAGCTCAAACCTTCGCCGCGCACAGAGATCGTCTACAATGTCGATCCGATGGCCGGTGCGGTGCGCGAGGGCGAATGGAAATTGTTATGGTCGGCAACGTTGCCGCAAAAGATTGAGCTCTTCGATTTGTCGCAGGACAAATCGGAGGCCACTAACTTGGCTGATAAGTATCCTGATAAAGTCAAGGTGTTGCAGGCAAGGATCACCGAGCTCGCAGCCCAGATGAAACCCCCGCTGTTGCTTATGGAGGCAGTGCGGCTGACGTACTTCACGCCGCTGGTGACACCGAGCCCGGAGGAAATGTTCGCTGCGGGGGATTGAACTGGCGGATGCGCTCTGCCGTTCAGACGAGACCAGCCGATGACTGAGGCGCGACCTGCAGCAAAGCCAACGGATTCGTCAAACGCCGATATGCTCTGGATTCCCGGCGGCGAGTTCCTGATGGGCTCGAACCACCATTATCCCGAAGAGGCGCCGGCGCACCGTGTCGTCGTCGGCGGCTTCAGGATGGATCGCTCGACCGTCACGAATGCCGAGTTCAGACGCTTCGTCGAGGCCAGCGGCTATGTCACGCTGGCCGAGCGTCCAGCGAATGCTGCGGACTATCCCGGGGCCAGTGCAGAATCATTGGCGCCGGCTTCAGCCTTGTTCGTCAGGCCCTCGCGCGGCATCGATCGCAACAATCACTACAACTGGTGGGCTTACGTTCGTGGCGCGAACTGGAGGCACCCACGTGGCCCTGCCAGCGGGCTGAAGGGGCTCGACAACCATCCCGTCGTGCACATCGCCTACCAGGACGCAGAAGCTTATGCGAACTGGGCGGGAAAGGCGCTGCCGACCGAGGCCGAGTGGGAGTTTGCCGCACGCGGCGGGCTTGACGGCGCCGAATTTGTTTGGGGCGCCGAACTGACGCCCGGCGGCCGGCATATGGCCAACACCTATCAGGGCGAGTTCCCTTTCCGCAACGATTGCGAAGACGGCTACGAATGGACTGCGCCCGTCGGCTCGTTTCCGGCAAATGGCTACGGGCTCTATGACATGGCCGGCAATGTCTGGCAGTGGACCACCGACTGGTATCAGGAGCACCGCCGGATCGAGAGCCCTTGCTGCACGACGGAAAATCCGCGCGGCGGCGAGCGTGAGGCGAGCTTCGACCCAGCGACACCCGACATCAAAATTCCACGCAAGGTGACCAAGGGCGGGTCCTTCCTGTGCGCCCCCAGCTATTGCCGACGGTACCGGCCGGCCGCTCGCATGGCGCAGCCCGTAGATACGTCCACTTGCCACCTGGGTTTTCGATGCATTGTGCGTCCGTCGTAACAAGAGGGTGCTATCAGCTCTGTGAGCATCGCAGCAGCTCCAAACCGGCGCGCTGGCGGGTTGCAGAAGCCATATCGGCCGTATTCCTTACGCTCACGGCGTGCGGAACTGGACCCGAAGGGGTTCTGGCGCCGATCCCCGCGAGCTTGGTTTCGCCGGCGGCATCGGATGTGACGATGTTGGTCGCGACCAGCCGCAAGCCTTCCGGCGACCCGGCGACCTTGTTCACGGGCGAGCGCAGCCCGGCGCTTTCGTTGACCGACCTGACCATCTCGATCCCGCCGAACCGTGCGCCCGGCACGGTCGAGTGGCCGAAAAAGCTGCCGCCAAACCCCCAAAAGGATTTCGCGGTTCTTGCAGCAAGAAACCTGTCGATTCCCGAGGCTCACAAATGGCTGCATGCTCACAATTCGAACGGCCATGTTCTCGTCTTCGTGCATGGCTTCAACAACCGGTATGAGGACTCGGTCTTTCGCTTTGCGCAGTTCGTGCACGACTCGCGGGCGAACGTCGTGCCGATACTCTTCACATGGCCGTCGCGCGCCAGTGTGCTTGGCTACAACTACGACAAGGAAAGCGCGAATTTCTCGCGCACTGCGTTCGAGCGGACATTGAAGGCCTTGGCCGACGACCGCAGCGTGACCGACGTCACCGTCATGGCCCACTCGATGGGCACCTGGCTCGCGATGGAATCGCTGAGGCAGATGGCGCTGGAGGATGGGCGCGTTTCGCCCAAGATCAGGAACGTCATCCTCGCGTCTCCCGATCTCGACGTGGATGTCTTTGGTCGCCAGTGGACCGAGCTTGGGCCGAAAAAGCCGAAGTTCACCATCACCGTCTCGCGAGACGATCGGGCGCTTGCCGTCTCGCGCCTGATTGCCGGCAATGTCGACAGGGTGGGGCAGGCGGATCCGTCAAAGGAGCCGTATAAATCGAAGTTGCAGGCGTCCGGTATAACCGTCCTCGACCTGACCGACGTGAGGACCGCAGATAGCTTGAACCACAGCAAGTTTGCCGAAAGTCCTGAGATCGTTCAACTGCTCGGGGCCCAACTCGCTGCTGGCCAAACCCTGACGGATTCGAGGGTGGGCCTTGGCGACGAACTGGGACTGGTGGTTGCCGGCGCGGTCGACACGATCGGCAACGCCGCGGCAACAACGGTCAGTGCGCCAATTGCGACGGTCGAGGGGAAAACGAACAAACCGCCACCTGATGACCTGGAGACGATACTGAGGGGCGATGCGACGACGGAGTGATGATGTGTTTGCTGCGGGATTTGCAAGGCAGATGCTCTCTGATTTTCCATGCCAAAGGGCTGGCCTGATACAAACACGAACAGGCGTTGCGACCTCTGCCGCAGCCTGTTGCGACTTCAGTCACGTCGAATTAGCTTTCACTAATATGTTATTGGCAGAGGGGACGATCGGAAGCCGAGGACGCCGGGACGGCGCCGAGCAACCGTAGGTCACCATTGAAGGTCCGGAACTTCCAACATGAGGGGAAAACTATGCGAAACTCCATGACACTTATCGTGGTAATGTCAGTAGCACTTTCGTCTGCGACGGCAGCCTACGCACAAACTGAAAATCCGCTTCCCAAAGCCAGCGACGTGCTTGTCCGATACGGAGATGATGTCGAAGGCTGGACTATCTATGCAAATCAAACCCGTGGAGATTGCTTGCTCGTGCGCCAAGATGGACCAAGTGCGGTCCAAATGGGCGTGACCGCTAATAAGGATGTCGGGTACCTTGGCGTGTTCACGAAGGTGGATATCGGCCTTCAGAACGGGACCAAGTCGGATATCTTCGTCTCCTTGGATGGCCACCTTTACAAAGGTGTGGTCACGAGCTCGAGCGGCGAACTCAAGGGCGGATATGAAGGCGGCTATATCTTGACCGACGACCCGAAGTTTAAGCGCGACGTGGCGAAGAAATACAAAATGATCGTGTTTCCGAAGACTAAAGGAGCCTTCGTTGTCGACCTGAAAGGAACTTTCAAGGCAATGGCAGTCGGTCGCAAATGTCTCAAGCATTGATCGAGCGCCAACGGCGCGCCGAAGCCGCCTGCAAGCAGCAGCAAATCGTATCCCCCTCGCGTGAGGGGGAAGGCGCAAGACGTGATCCCTGCGGGCCAAGTATTCCGTTTGCCCAGGCTGCAGGCACTGCTATCCTCTGGCACAGTCCAATCGGATTGTCCGCGGAAGAAGCCGTCTATCTGGCCACTTGCGATACTGGTTGACAGTTTCGGAACTGGGGCAAACACGCTGCGCCTTGTGTGTCACTCGAGTGACTGCTTTTGGGATGTGGGTAGAGTCTGCTCAACGATCGACATGCGGCGCAAACCCGCCGCTGGCTCGCTACGGCGCCATTGAGAGCGCGCGAGCGAGCGGCTTCCGCTTATATCATTGCTATAAAACTAGGGATGATCGCTTGGCTTGACCAACTCCAAGTGACTTACTCCTAACGCCTGAGCAAGCTCATAAAGCGTGATCACCGTGGGGTTCCGCCGACCGCGTTCGAGGCTGCTCAGATACTGCTGACTGAATCCAGAGCGTGCTTCGACGTCCTCCTGCGTCAGGCCTTTCTCCCGCCGAATACGCGCGAAGTTTTTTCCAACCAGCTGACGCATGTCCATGCGTCGGACAATCGAGGTTTACACACTTTAAGTTTATCAACTATAATGTGTATTCGCCAGCGGGAGACTTGCCCCACGGAAGGAGGCCATGCCGTGCCAACGAAAAAGCCGAATGTTCTCGCCGCAAGCCGCAACGACCCGGAATTGCAACCGGCAGCCCCATGCGATCCCGCGCTTCTGCTTGTGAGCGATTGGCAAATGGCTCGGTACGTCTCCATGCTGCTATGCCGCGTGCAGCAGCGCTTGGAGAGCCAAATCATGGTCAATCCCGGAATTCAGGGATTGACCGCAAATTCAACGGCGCGAGTTCAAAACGAAGAGGCGCTCACTCTCGGTGCTCCGCGGGACTACGCAGTTGCGCGGGAGGCCGAGGTCTTTGCGATGACCGAAGCTCTGAAACTTCAAGATTCTATCCCTGACATCGCGGCTACGTCGCTCGTCGGCGTCATCGCCAAGTTGGAAATGATCGTCGGCGCTGATCGAGATATTGGCGACCCTACCGACTTCCCGTGGCCGCACATAGCTTCCGCACTGCGCGACTTGAAGGCGATCGCGGGAGGTTTGCCGGTTGGCCGCCGGAGCCGGGAAAGGACGCGGAGCGAGGTCGCAAGACACTGGCATTCCGCAGTGAAGCTGGTCGCGGCGCTGAAAGAGGAAGGCGCGGCTGCGTACCGTGGTGATGTAGGGGTCTTCTGAAACGCCGAAATCGCACGGCGCAAGTCATTGCACGCTGTGCCCCTACGACATGAACTTCGCGCTTTCCCTCGCCGTCCGGCGGCCCTCCGATAGACGGTCGATCCACCATTTGGGAGCGACCGCGATGGCTGAGGACACCAGCACTGGGCCACAAGCTTTGGTTCCGGCGAACGACAATGGCGACCCCGAGAGGCTCCCCGAACTCACGCCGGCGGCCAAGCTGGATCGGGTGGTACTGGACATCGCCCGGCTGATCGGCCGGCAGCTGGCGCGGGAGGCCTTCGAGACTGGGGTGGCGGCCAATGACAATAGGCCGGGCCGCCGAAAGGGAGAGGACAGGGAGCCGGATGGCAAGCCCCTTCGGAACAAGAGAGAGGATCCGCCGCCGCCATGACCCGTGTCGCACTCTATGCCCGCTATTCGTCCGACAGCCAGCGGGATGCCTCCATCGAGGACCAGTTGAGGCTGTGCCGCGAGCAGGCAGCGCGCGAGAGCTGGAGCGTGGCGGGAACCTATGAGGATGCGGCAATCTCCGGCGCCAGCACGGTGCTGCGGCCGGGTATCCAGCATCTTGTACGCGATGCCCAGCGCGGCCGCTTCGAGGTAGTGCTTGCCGAAGCACTCGATCGCATCAGCCGCGACCAGGCCGATGTCGCCATCCTCTTCAAGCATCTCAAATTCGCCGGCGTTGCCATCGTCACCCTGGCCGAGGGCGAGATCAGCGAACTGCATGTCGGCCTCAAGGGCACGATGAATGCTCTCTTCCTCAAGGACCTTGCCCTCAAGACCCATCGCGGCCTGCGGGGCAGGGTGGAGAAGGGCAAGGCCGGAGGTGGGCTGTGCTACGGCTACCGGGCGGTGAAGAAGCTGGATACTGCGGGCGAGCCTGTTCGCGGCGACCGCGCGATCGTGCCGGAGGAAGCGACCATCGTGCGTCGCATCTTCCGCGAGTTCGCCGCCGGCAAGAGCCCGAAGGCAATCGCCGTAGACCTCAACAAGGAAGGCATTCCTGGCCCACTCGGCCGGCACTGGGGCGATACCAGCGTGCGCGGGCATGTCATAAGGGGCACCGGCGTCATCAACAACGAACTCTATACCGGTGTGCTGGTTTGGAACCGCCTTCACTTCGTCAAGGATCCCGCCACCGGCAAGCGCGTGTCGCGGCCCAATCCGCCAGCCAAATGGATCCGCACCGAGGTGCCACATCTCAGGATCGTCGAGGATGAATTGTGGCAGGCCGTGAAGGAGAGACAGAAATCCATCGCCAGCCAGTTCGAGGCGGTGGCGATCGCCACGCGCAAGGCCCGGGCCAGGAAGCTGCACACCATGAAGCGGCCGGTCTCTCTGCTTTCCGGCTTGCTCACCTGCGGCTGCTGCGGCGGGCGCTACGGCCTGTTCACACGCGACCGCTTTGCTTGTCTCAACCACCAGCGCCGGGGCATCTGCGACAATGGCCGCACCATCACACGTGAGAAGATCGAGCAGCGGGTCCTCGCAGGCCTGAAGGAAAGGCTGGTCTCAGCCGATGCCGTGGCCGAGGCGATCAGGGCCTATGCGCAAGAGACCAATCGCCTCAACCAGGAGCGTCGCGCGCAAGGCGAACAGGACCGCAAGGCGCTTGATAAGATCGAGCGCGCCATCGCCGGCATCATGGCCGCGATCGAGGATGGCCTGTACCAACCTTCGATGAAAGCGAGAATGGAAGACCTGGAGAGGCAGAAGGCGGAGATCACCGCGCGTCTGGCCGTGGCGCCCACCGACGTGCCCGACCTGCATCCCAACATCGCTACTCTCTACCGCAGGCGGGTCGAGCAACTCACGCAAGCGCTGGCCGACCACGATGACGGACGTCCAGCTGCCGAGGCGTTGCGCTCGTTGATCGGAGAGATCGTGCTCACGCCTGGTGCCAAGCGCGGCGAAGTGCATGCGGAGCTGCGCGGCGAGCTGTTCGGCATCCTCGAACTCGCCAAGCCTGACCAAAATCAAAAGCCTTACGATGTTATGACAAAAGGGGTTGCGGGTCCCCGCAACCAAAACCAAAACAGCCCGCCTCGTGCGGGCGTTTTTGTACCTGCCTCACAGTGGCCGGCTGATTTGAACTGTCATCAGCCGCCCGCAACGAGGCAAAGCCGACGCCGCGGGACAGAAAAGCAAAATCCTGTCCCATGGTTGTCAGCAAACCGCTCGACGTCGAGAATTTGGCCACAGACGGATCGTCCGCATCCGCCATTCAGCAAGGCCTGCCGGCCGCCGGCGAGGCGGCCGACCTACAGTTCACCGCCATGCTCTCAACGCCGGACACGGAAAGGTTGGATACGGTGAACGGCCCGGCAGACGCCGTCGGGTGTGCGGCATGCGATCGCCGGGCCTAACCGGTCAGTTGTGAGTCCAGCCGGCTGATCGTATCATATAAGGGGTATCTAATATTTCATCATGCGAATAGGGGAAAGCCGCGCACCCGACCCATGGCTTGGACTGATTTGGTCCCGGATGGCCAGGCACCACTCCAGACTTTGCACGAGATCGTAATTGCCGAAAATGGCTTACAGCGAGTTCCAAGATACCTGACGATCTCGGTCCGCCATGGAGCCCACAACCCGGTATTGTGTCAGCTCCTGCTAAGGGACGTTCCACACAGCTAGACCAGCACGCCCTGGCATCCCGCTGGCAGCTGGTTGAAACGTCCTTCGTTCGGAGGGCGATTACTTTAGCATAAGCCGATATAACCAGATCAGCCGGCGCCTCGTATCTAGTCCGTGCCCCCGCCGGTCAGGCCCGGCTCGTGGGCACCCCCCGCTTTCGAGCCGGGCCGCTCACCGATCGGTAGTTATCGGTTTTGCCGGTCTTCGCGCACAACGTTGTGGAGAAGCAGTCCCGCCATCAAAGACACGATAGCGCCCACCATGTCGTGGCCGGTCAGCCCCCGAATAATACACGAACGCAAATGCTAACCCGGCCATGGTTCCACCTAGGTGTGCGGTACTTGCTGAGAGAACCGTTAGAGCGAGCTAACGTTCATGACGGTCGGCGCCAATGCAGGAAACATGGCATCCCCCTTTGAACCCAAGATGGTCGAGTGTTCTCACGTTCGGGCCGGGCCGTCTCATGCAGGTGGGCTCAGAGTTCCCGATGGTCGTTGATGCGCCCAATCTGGTACCGCTCAGCGGCCCCTCGCAAGATTGCCCCTGGACCTCCTATCGGAACGCGCGTGACATCTGGTCGGTGAGCGGTTTCAGCAGATAAGACCAGACACTGCGCTGGCCTGTGCTTATATGAACCTCTGCCGGCATGCCCGGCTTGAGCACCTTGGCATCCCTCAAGCAACCGGTCTTGTTCGCGACGCTAATGCGCGCCGAGAAATAGGAGAGTTGGCGCTGCGGGTCCTTGATCAGGTCTGCGGAAATCCACTTGACCGCGCCCTGGCAGGCGGGAGTCGTGCCGGCATCAAAAGCCGGGAAACGGATCGAGACCGGTTGGCCTGACCGGATGTCATCTACCCGCGCCGGAGGAATCAGCGCGTCCACGACAAGATTGTCCGCATCAGGCACAATCGTCATCAACAGTTCCCCGGGAGCGATTACACCGCCGATCGTGTGGACGGTGGATTGCTGTATCGTTCCCGATTGCGGGGCGCGGATCTCAGTTTTGGTGAGCTCGTCCTGGGCCACGATCTTGCGTTCGTCGAGCTCGGTCCGTTTGGCTTCCGTTTCGCGCAACTCCTTTGTCACTTCGCTGCGCCTTTGCTCGTCGAGCTGCAGAACCTGCAACTCGGTTTCGGTGATCTTGACCTGCGCTTCCGCGACGGCCGCCGCCAGGCGTCCGGACTCGCCTTTGGCCCGAGTCGCGTCCAGCCTGACGTTGCTGAGCCTCTCCTTCGAAACCAGCTTCTTGGAGTAGAGAGCATCCACATCGGTGAGATCGCGGCCCAGCAAGGCCGCGGATTCATCCATCGCGGCCTGCTGTGCCTTCAGGCCTTCGAGCTGTCGCTGGATCTGCTCGGTCTGGCTGCGGAGGAGCGTTTTTTGGCCGGCCAATTCCGAAGCCCGAGTTTGCAGCAAGGCGCGCTCACCATCGACCAGCGCCATCACGCCTGGCTTGTTCATCTCCGCTTGCAGAGCGGCTGGAAGCTGCATTGTCGTCAGCCCCTGACGCTCCGACTCCAGACGGGCGAGCCGCGCTGTGGCGCGGTCGAAATCCTCGCTGATGATCTGAAGGTTCGCCCGCGCCAGCGTATCATCCAGCCTGACCAACACGTCGCCCGCCCGAGCATGATCGCCATCCTGCGCAAAGATGCCGCTGATTGTGCCGCCGGCCTGGTGCTGTACCTTCTTGGTGTTGGTTTCAACCACCACGGTCGCAGGGGCGATGACAGCGCCGGCGATCTCGGTCAAGCCGAGCCACAGTCCTCCCGCAACGACCAGCAGGCAAGTCACCGCCAAGCCAAGAGCCAGGCTCGGGCCTAGGTTGCCCGGGGGCGTCAGTGCCTTCGTACCTGCAGAGCGCGGACCGGCATCGAACCAGGCGAAGGATGGCAGGAACGCAAAGACGCGAGGCAGGACGTCACGCATGCCCGCTCACGCCTCTTTGGGTCGGAACGATCGGACGGTGGGTGGCGGGCGCGGGCGGTCGCGTCACGCTCGCCAGGACCTCCTCGCGGGAGCCAAACGAGCGGACCATGCCGTTGGCCAGCACCAAGACCTGATCGATGTTGGTGAGAGCGGACGGGCGATGCGCGACAACAATCACGATGCCCCCGCGTTGACGCACGGCCACAATCGCCCCCGCCAGCGCGGCGTCACCTTCGACATCGAGGTTCGAGTTAGGCTCGTCCAGAACGACCAGGAACGGCTCGCCATAGAGCGCCCTGGCGAGGCCGATCAATTGTCTCTGGCCCGCCGACAAAGCCCTGCCTCCTTCGCCGATGCGGGTTTGGAAACCCTCCGGCAGATGCATGATCATCGAGTAGACGCCCGCGGCTCTCGCGGCTGCGAGCACGCCTTTGGGGTCGCTCTTGCCGCCGAACCTCGAGATATTGTCCGCTACGGTTCCATCGAAAAGCTCAACGTCCTGCGGCAGATAGCCGATGTGTGCGCCGAGCGTATGCGGGTCCCACTGATCGAGAGGGGCCCCGTCCAGCCTTACCTTGCCGTTGAGTGGCCTCCAGGCCCCGACCAAGGCCCGCACCAGCGTCGTCTTCCCGGAGCCGCTCGGGCCCACGATGGCCATGCCCGCGCCGCGGGACAGTTGGAAACTGACGTCGAGCACGGTCGGCTTTGGCGTGCCGGGCGGCGCGACCGTCAACTTTTCGACCGTCAGCCGTGTTTGCGGCCGGGGCAATTCCAAGGGCTCGACCGGGTTTTCGAACGAATTCAACATCGCCTTGAGCTGGAAATAGCTATGCCGGGTCGCCAGAAAACCTTTCCAGTTTGCGATCGCCGCATCGACCGGAGCCAGGGCGCGGCCCAGCAATATCGATGATGCGATGATCACACCGGGAGACGCTTCGCCGCCGATGACCAGATAAGCGCCGAGGCCCAGCACTGAAGACTGCAGCGCCATTCTTAGCGCTTTCGACAACGAACCGGTCCCTCCTATGATGTCGGAGAGCCGCTCCTGATGCGCCAGGTAGCTATGGACGATATCGCTCCAGCGCCCGGCCAGCCTGGCAGAGAGGCCCATCGCGTGGACGACCTCCGCGTTGCGGCGGCCGGATTCGGCAAGGGCGCGCTGCGAGATCATGGCTTCGGATGTCAGCCTGGCAGGCCCGCGACCGAAGATCTCCGCGACCGCGGTCAGCGCCACCACGACAACAGCGCCGGTCGTCGCCAGCACGCCAAGCGACGGGTGCAGCAGATAGATGACCAGCAGATAGAAGGGAATCCAGGGCGCATCGAATATGACGGTCGGCCCGGACCCCGAAAGGAATCCACGTAGCTGATCAAGATCCCGCAACGGATTGAGCCTGTCTGCCTCCCGCCCGGCCTTGAGCGGCAAAAGCACCGATATCGCGAATGCCCTTCGGTGAAGGTTTCTGTAGAGCCGGCTGGCAATGCGGACCAACAGGCGAAGCCGCACGAAGTCGAGCAGTCCGTAGGCTGCGTAAAGGCCCAGCATTCCAATCGTCAATCCGACGAGGGTCGGAACGCTCTGGGACGGCAGCACCCGATCGTAGACCTGGAGCATGTAGAGAGACCCGGTCAGCGCAAGGAGGTTCGTCACCGCTGAAAAAAGCCCGACGCCAATCAGGCCCTGAGCGCAGTCCGACATTGCGATCCGCAAAAGTGAGGAGAATTCTTGCGTGGTCTTCATTGCCTTCCGATTTCACGCGGATAACCGCGGGGCCATGTTGGCCCTGCCCGAGATGGGAAACCTTGACTTTGTGGACATGCCTGGCCCGAGTGATCGCCGGACGTGAGGAGTCGCTAATGTAGGCTACTTTAATCCAAATGAAGCGGAATCGTGGCTCTGTCCCAAAATGGAGCAACGAATCGGTGGAAAGCGGGGATAATGTCGGAGAAAAGCTTCCTGATACCTCGGCTCACGAAGGGCGGCTGGACTGAAAACATTGGGTTTTCTTCAAGGGCGCCAAGGGAGAAGCTGGACGCGATCACTTATTTTGACCGGCGAAATCGGTATGTGATTTCTTTCTAATATACCTTTCGTCTAGGCAAGCGGTGCTGGGGGCGTTACCGAATTTACAAGAAAGAAGGAGCGCCTATGGCAACTCTCCATTATGCTGCGGGTGGATCTACCGCCGACGTGGCAGTTGCAGGATTCAATCTCGTCGACGTCCAGTATGTTTCGCAGGTAGACGCACTGCCTGACGGAATGAAGGCGTTAGTGTATCTCGACGCCCACGATGGCGCCACCTCGTCCTTCATTGATCAAGTCACCCCCTTTCTTAACAACCCAAAGGTGTTCGGGTTCTATCTCTGCGACGAGCCGGACCCGACTGGTCGCTGGCATCCGCTGACGACCGCGGCAAATCTTAAGGCTGAATCCGACTGGATTCATTCTCACTTCCCCGGCGCAAAGACCTTTATCTCGATGATGAACATGGGGACCAACGCCGATCCGAGCTTCGCCAACACCTACAATCCGGCGAACACCGGCATCGACTATTACGGGATGGGCGCCTACGTGATCCATTCCGATACGGGCAGTAATCCTGACTACTCGATGATCGATCGCTTGGTTGCAGCCGCGGTTGCAGCAGGCATTCCGACTGACCGTATCATCCCGGAATTCCAGGCTTTCGGCGGTGGGAATTGGGTAAGCGAAAGTGGCTCCGCCTTCGCTGTCCCGACCGCCGAGGAGGCGAAGGCTGTGTTTGATCATTGGGCCAAGCTGGTCCCATCGCCGGCATTCGATTATACCTATGCGTGGGGTTCGCAGAACGGCGACACTGCTCTTGAGAACTCTCCGGAGTTGCAGGCGATTTTTCGCGAGCATAACACCAGCTCGACATCGTCGACGCTCCCGACGACCACCGACCCGACGTCCACCGACCCGACGATCACCGACCCGACACCGCCGCCAACCTCCGACCCCACGCCGCCAACAAGTACGGACCCATCACACGTCGATCATATTATTCATGGCAGCAAGGGCAACGACACCTATCACGTCAACAATGCGCACGACAAAATAATGGAGGGATCCACCGGCGGTTTCGACAAGGTGATGGCCTCGGTCAGCTATGCCCTGTCCGCGGGCTCGCACATCGAGCAGCTCTCCACCTCCCGCACCGGCGGCAAAGCTGCCATCGATCTGACCGGCAACGAGTTCGGCCAGACCATCCTCGGCAACAATGGCGACAACAAGCTGAACGGCGGCGGCGGGTCGGACCTGCTGAAGGGATACGGTGGCCACGATGCTTTCGTGTTCAACACGGCGCTTGGCCCGTACAATATCGACAGGATCGCCGACTTCAACGTTTCGCGAGACAAGATCTATCTGGACCATGCCGTGTTCACTGGCCTTCAGGAGGGGCCTCTTGCAGCCGGCAGTTTCCACGCCGGCCACCGCGCACATGATGCGAATGACCACATCATCTACAACAGCGCGACAGGAGCGCTCTCCTTCGACAGCGACGGGATCGGCGGTCATCCGCAGGTCCAGTTTGCCAGTCTCTCCCCACATCTGCACTTGGGCGAAAGCTCCTTTCTTGTGATCTGACAAGGGATCCTGCCGACAGGGGCGTCCGACGCTCCTATCGGTCTGATTTTGAAACCGGCCTGCCGCTCCTAGAGCCATTTCACCGTTTCACGGAAACGGTGAAATGCTCTATCTATTTGTTTTTACGCAATTCCGGACGGAAACCGCTCACACTTTCCTGGAATTGCTCTAGTGGCAAAATCAACCCAGCCTTGCCCATTGGCCTCTTCTCTGCGGACTTCAGTTACCGCTCCCCGGGTTCGAATCCACTTCCGAACTGGATCAACTCCCGCGTGTGTCGGTCGCTTGCCTCTCGCCCTTTTCTTGAGCTTGCCGGAACATTTCCCCGCGATCCAAGTTTCCGGCCTGGGACAAGCAGGCCGGAGGATGGCATGCCGAGCTACGAGGTCGAGGAGATATTCGCCGGAAAGGTAATTGTCTCGCACAAGATCGTTGCGCCAACGCCTTTCCGGGCTGCAAAGCTCGCTACCAATCGGGATGTTACCCTGCGAAACTCCGAGGTCCGGTGGATACGGGTCTTTGAAGAAGACCGAAGGCACCGGGCGTTTGAATACACCGTCATTGAGCGACGGCAGTTTGGATCGCGCGCCGGGTCATCATAGGGTCTTGGTGTCCCTATATGGTGTTTGGGGTCTCCTTCATCCGAGGAGCCGTACCGCGGCTCCATCCGGCTCTCGCTGGCGAAAATCCCTTTGGCCAGCATTGAAATGGCCCCAAGCGTTGCCCGCGAAGCTGCATCGTCCTTCGGCAAATATCGTTCTGGCCGCCGAACCGGTTGGTCCCGTCATTCGAACAGACGAGGACAAGTCTAGGTGCCGCCCCTAGCTTTCATGGTCGACTGAACACATTCCTCGCAAAGACAGCGGGCCATGAAAGACTATCAGAGTTCCAGTCATTTCGCGCAGCTGGTGGACCGCAGTTTTCGGGGAGTGGCGAAATGAAGCCACACCTGGTCTGCGTCGGCGGCGAGGATCACGCGCTAAGAATTCCATTTCTGATGGAGATGCGCGAGAGAGGCTTTCGGGTCACGGCCGTCTCAAGTGGCGAGGAAGCTCCATTTCAGCGACACGGCATAGCACACCGGAGCTATAGATTTGACCGCTTTGCCACCGGTGCCAGCAATGCAGGCATTGTCGGAAAACTTCGCAGACTGATATTGGAACTGCGTCCGGACATTGTCCAAAGTTTCGATACGAAGCCCAATCTTCTGACGCCGCTGGCGGTGCGCGGACGGGCGCCCGTCATCCGCACCATCAATGGGTTGGGCTGGACGTTCTCATCACTCCAGCCGCGCGCCTTGGCTCTTCGACCGGTCTTTTGCTGCCTACAATTGGTTGCTTCGTTCTGGACTGCCGCGACAGTCTTCCAAAACCGCGACGACCAGACATTTTTTGAGCGCTATGGGCTGACCGGACACGGCGAGAGTCTTCTTATTGGCGGATCCGGCATCGACGTCGGCGCGTTCGTAGCCGCGAGACGGCTTGGTCCATCGGCAGCAAGGTTGCGTCAGGAATTCGGGCTGCAGTCGGCTGAAGTCGTCATGTTTGTTGGTCGGCTGACTCGTCAAAAAGGGATTCCTACCCTCCTCGCGGCGATTCCAAAAGTTGTCGCCAAAAGGCCCGATGCGCGCTTCGTCTTTGTGGGACCGCGGCACTCCGAAGGCCCTTTTGCCGTCGACCCATCGGAATTTGAGCGTTTCCGGTCTCATGTCGTCGTATTGGGAGAACGGCAGGACGTTCCTGCTCTTCTGGGCATGGCTGACATATTCGCTTTCCCAACCGAATACCGCGAGGGAATTCCCCGTGTATTGCTGGAGGCGGGCCTCGCGGGATTGCCGATAGTTGCGTCCAGAATGCCCGGTTGTAGCGATTTCATCGAAGACGGGTGGAACGGCAGTCTAGTCGCGCCGCGCGACCCGGATGCGCTCGCCGATCGCATAATCGAGCTGCTGTCAGATCGACCCCTTGCTGCGATTTTGGGCAGCCGCTCCGCCGCCGTTGTCAGGGAGCGCTTTGCGCTTCCGTTGATAGTCGACCAGTACTGCGACTTGTACGATAAAACCACTAACGCCAGATCCCAGGACGGGTCTGTTCGATCGCGGCCCGCGACGGCGCCTCGGCGCGACCTCGCGGATCCCCGGTTGGGTGGAATGCGCGGATGACCCGGGACGCGCTCCTCGCCCTTGGCGTCGTAATGGCCGGTGCGACGCAGCTTAGCCTTCCGGGCTCAACCTTCGGCTATGGCGAATTGCTTCTGGCCCTCTGGATAATGCTGTCGATCGGGCGAATACTCGCCGGCGGGCGTACTGTACTTACACCTGCTCTGACCGAACTCGCCGGCTTCTGGCTAGTGATGGCGGTCGCTTTGGCTTTCGGCACCATCGTCGCCTATTTCACCTCGATCCTATACTTAACCGGGCTGGTGCACGATACCGAAGCGTATCTTCTGTTGGTCTGCATTACCTGCTTGGCTGCCGCAGAGCCCAACGCCGATTATCATTTGCGTCGCAGTGCGTGGTGGTTGATTGCAATCGCGAACGTGACACTTGCCATCCAGGTGGCGCAGGGCTGGGGGTGGCTCTCCGGAGCCAACATTGAGTTATGGTACTGGGATCGCTTTCGCGGCTGGTCGGAGAATCCCAATCAGCTCGCGCTCTATTGCGCGATCTTTGGCACGCTGGCTTTGCATCTGGCGACCACCACTAGCAATCGTTGGGCCAAATTCCTTGCCATCGCCAGCGTGTTCTTCACCTTCTACGTTGGAAGGCTGACGAAGAGCGATGCCTATTTGTATACCAGCATCCTGACTTGCCTGACGTTCCTCGGGCTGGGAATCAGGACATGGATCAAGACGGCCGGCAACAAGGTCAGCCTTTCACGGCAAGCCCTCCTTCTATTGCTCATCGGCAGTATTCCGATGGCGGTCTCGATCACTCCCTACGTTCTGTCGGAGGCTAGCACTCTCGAAAACTTCGCCAAGAGCCTGACCAAGGACAACGGCGGCGAAGCGACAGCCGAAACCGCCGAGCTCCGCCTGTATCTCTGGGACGCGGCGCTGGAGAAAGGCGTGCAATCGGGATCGATGGGCCTCGGTCCGGGTCCGCATGTCAACCGCCCCCCAACCTGGGAGAGGCAGTTTGATTTTCTGACCCGGCCCTTTGAGGCGCACAGCACAGTACTCGATCTGTACACTCAAGGTGGTGCCATCTCGGTTCTGGCGCTGGCCTGGATCGTCGGAACCGCCGTCATGTCGGCGTGGCGCGCGAAGCTGGACGCGCTGGTGGCGCTCATGGTGTCCATCGTCATCTTCAGCATTCCGCATCTGATCATCCGCCACCCGATCGTGTGGTTTGCGCTGACCTTGTGCCTTGTTGCGGGCAGGCCTCGCGAGCTCTCTCCAAGGCTGGAGCCCATGAAGGTTGCCTGATGTGTGGGATCGCTGGAATTCTTCTCACAAGTGCCGCCGCGAATACGAAGCCGCTCGAGGCAATAAGCCAGCTGACGCATGCGCTTCGGCACCGCGGGCCGGACGGCGAAGGACTCTGGACAGATCGTGAGGCGGGCATTGCGTTGGGCCACCGGCGACTGGCGATCGTCGACCTCTCCGCAGCGGGGCGTCAGCCCATGCGGTCCGCCGGCGGCCGCTATGTGATCACCTTCAATGGCGAGATCTACAACTTCAAGGAGCTGAGGCGCGAACTTGAGGAGGCGGGACATCAGTTTCGCGGCACAGGTGACACGGAAGTGATGCTGTGTTCCATCGAGACTTGGGGCATTGAGGCCGCCCTTAAGCGCTTCGCGGGCATGTTTGCCTTTGCGTTGTGGGACCTGAAGACCAGGACCCTACATCTCGCACGGGATCGAATGGGCAAAAAGCCGCTCTATGTCGCATTGGTCGGGCCTGCTCTTGTCTTTTCGTCCGAGCTCAAGGCGATCCGTTGCTTCCCAGGCTTTTCCCCTGCACTCGACCTTGATGCGACCGCTGCCATGCTTGCGAGAGGATGGGTGCCGGACCATAGATGCATCTGGCAGGGTGTGTTCAAGCTGCCGCCCGGCTCCCTGCTCTCGGTCAGACCCACCGACCTGGCCGAAGTGGGTGGCGCAGACGCTCTTCGCCGGCAGGTTAAACAATGGTGGTCGCTGGCCGGGATCGCCGCCAAAGGCCGGGAGAACCAAGTCGTCGGCAGCGACGGGGATCTGACCGACGAACTGGACAGCCTGCTTCGGCTCGCCGTTCGCGAGCGGATGATCGCTGACGTGCCATTAGGCGGCTTTTTGTCGGGTGGTGTTGACAGCTCCACTGTCGTGGCGCTGATGCAGGCCCAATCCAGAAGCCCGGTGCGCACATTCACGGTGGCCTTTGCGGAGGGTGGCTTCGACGAGGCCCCCTATGCGGCTGAAGTAGCACGGCATTTAGGAACCGATCACACAGAACTTCATCTTTCACCGACCGCCGCACGCGAGGTCATCCCAGAGTTGCCTCGGATCTGGGACGAGCCTTTCGCCGACGAATCGCAGATTCCAACGTTGCTGGTGGCACGGCTGGCTCGACAGCATGTAACCGTGGCGCTGTCGGGTGACGGCGGTGATGAATGTTTCGCCGGGTATGGCCGCCATTTCATGGCCGAGAGGCTGAAGCGGCAGCAGGGGTTGCCTATCCAACTGCGCCGGACGTTGGCGGCTGGGGCACGGTTGCTTGCCCGCGCGGTCCGTTCCGATATCGTTGAAAACCTGCCGCTTTCGGCGAATGTGCGGCATGCGTTACGGAGCGACCGGCTCGATCGGCTTGCTCCGCTGCTCGCCGCAACCAGCGAAGACGAGTTGTATCAGAGGCTGAGGGGGTCGGCGGGCGAAAACCTCGCCCGGCAGAAGCTCCCCACATCGAGCGATGCTGCACCGCAGTTCGACGGGTTGCTCTCGCGTCTCTTGTACGACGACATGGCGGGCTACCTGCCCGGCGACATTCTGGTGAAGCTGGATCGTGCCACTATGGCCAATGGCCTAGAGGGACGATGTCCACTGCTCGATCATCGGGTTGTCGAATTTGCATGGCGCCTTCCATCCAACCTGAAGGTTCGCGATGGGGGCGGCAAGTGGATCCTTCGTCACCTGCTGCATCGCTATCTTCCGGAGCGGCTGATCGACAGGCCTAAGCAAGGTTTCGATGTGCCCATAGCAGCCTGGCTGAAGGGCCCGCTGCGCATTTGGGCCAACGACCTTATCGCCGGCATGCACAATTCCGGAGACCGGATATTCGACCTTGCGAAGGTGGATGCCTGCTGGCGCGACCACGTCGAGGGCAAGCACGACCATTCGCGCGAATTGTGGCCGGCCCTCATGTTTCAGGGCTGGCACGAAGAGGCGAGCAGGTCGCCGGTCTCAGAAGCGGGGCTCTCTCAAGTGCCCGAACTTACAGGAGTATAAGATGGAAGGGTCCAAAGTTAGCCGCATCCATCTTCCGCATGCCACCGAAGTGCCTCCTCCCGCACGCGAAATCACCCCTCGCATAAGACGGCCGTTGGGAGAGCAGATAGACACGCAAACGCCGCTCCATCAGCTCGTCACGACTCTGCAACGAAAAAAATGGTTCCTGCTTGCCATGATCCTCGCAGGCGGTGTCCTTGCCGCGGCTTTGGGTCTTGCGCGGCCGGCCTTGTACGAGGCCACCACACAGGTGCTCGTTGACGCTCCCAGCAGGGCGGCTCCAGCCGGCGGTTTGAGTTCCACCCAGGATTTGCTGGAATCCAGCATTGACGACCATATAACCATGCTCTCGTCGCAGAGCCATCTGCGAAGCGTGGTGGCGGAGTTGCGCAAAGTTGATGCCGCCAACGTTGCTGGAGCCGCCGACGCCACACACCAAGCCGATGTCACGACCGCAACCTCCTCTCCTGATCCTGCTCGCGGAGAGCCACCGCAATTGCGCTCGGTTGTAGACGGTCTGCTGGCGAAAATCTGGCCTCGAAGCACACCGGCGGATCCAGATGCGGCTGAACTGAAGCTGCTGCGCGAGGGCATAAGGATTGGGCAGGAGTTGAGGTCTCGAGTGATCAGTGTCGGCTTTACCGACAAGGACCCGGTGCGGGCCGCTCTTGTGGCCAATACGTTTGTCCAGGTATATATCGCCGATCTTGCAAGGAGAAATCAGACTGCGGACGAACAGGAACTCGACTCAATAGTTGCAGGGCTGCCGGCTCTACGAGACAATCTTGCGGAAGCAACGGATCATCTGGAAAAGTATCGGTTGAGTCATGGCGCGGTCGATCAAGGCGCGGCGGACAACGCGGCCAAAGAGGCAGCCGAGCTCACCCAGCAGATCTCGATGTCCAAAGCTGACCTCGCCGCGCAGGAAACCCGTCTTCACCGCATTCAGGACCTTCGCAAGCAGAATGCACCAGTTGCATCGCTGGCCCAAGCAATCGGCACGCCCGAGTTGGCCGATCTTGCGGCTCGCCAGGCTGGCGCGTCGGCGGATAAGGCCCCGAACAAAGCGATCGACAGTGCGGTAGAGCAAGGTCTCGCCCGTGTGGCCGCTGAGGTTGAGATTTATCGCGCTCAGGTCGCGGCCCTTGAAGATCGCAAGAAAGTTCTCGATGCGGTTGTGGCCGATACCGGCGGTCGGCTCTCCGGATTGCGCGCGCTCGAGCCGCAGGTGAGCATCCTGACGCAGCGATACAATGACCTGTTGAGCCGTCAGCAGGATCTGGAGCGGCGGATTGCAAATCCATCCCCCGGAGTCGGGGTTCTCTCCGCGGCGTGGCCGCCTGTCAATCCAACAACCCTTCCGCCGATCTTCCTCGTTCCGCCGGGGATGATCGTGTTCGGCCTGATCGGAGGAATTCTCTTGCTTCTCCGCCGACGCTTCGATCGCACTTTGCGCGGCGAGGCTGAAGCCGAAGCAGTGCTCAGGGTTCCCTGCCTGGCGCTCATCCCTCAGTCTGCCGCCACGCACGCCAAGCGACTGAAGCAGTTGGTACTGGGCCAGCAGGAGTCCGGATACAGCCGTGCCGTGACGTCGCTGCTTGTCGCGGCAGCACCAAGTCAATGGAGCGCTCGCTCCTCGCAGATCATGCTTGTGACGTCCAGCACGCCCGAGGATGGAGCGACTGAGCTCGCGTGGAGCTTGGCGTTGGTTGCGACGCGCCTGGGCGGCCGAGTCCTCGTGATCGATCTCGAACCCAAGGGCGCTCGACTCACCCTTGAGTTTCTGAACCAATATGGTGGGCCTAAGGCTCGCCATTCCTTCGCGGATTATGTTTGCGACCGGTGCACCTTGGGGGATGCTGTCACCGGCATACCTGAAGTCGGCATCGACCTGATGACCCTCGGCCCTTCCGAGGATCTGCTGACCCTGCTGTCGCGCGGAAACGGGTCCGAGGTGATGGAGGATCTGCACTCGGCTTATAGCGTCGTCGTCTTAAATGGCCCATCGGGGCTTGGCAGGCCGGAAGCCAGGTTCCTCACCGAATGGGCGGACGTGGTGCTTTTCGCCGTGCGGTGGGCCAAGACGCGACGCCATGTCGCTCGTGGTGTGTTGGAACTGCTTCAGGGAGATGGTTCTGTTCCGGTGCCCGTCGGGAGCGTTCTTACGCGGGTAAATCTCAGAAAGCATGCCGGATACCGGCTCGGCGACAGTGCCGACCTCCTGCGGGAGAAGGTGACTTGAGAGCAGCAGGCTCGCGTCCTGGCCATGACATTGAGAGTATCGCCAGGTCTTTGCGAGCGCCTTCGTCCGTTCGCACGACGGCGGCTTTGTCAGAGCTGATGGAACGATATCGGCCAGCACCCGAGGGGGATGCCGTGCCGAAGCAAATTGGCCCGTCACAGGATTTGCCGCATTTGTCCCAGCTGGACGGTCGCTATCTCGCATCCCGGTTTATTAACCCCTTGGCGTGGAGATGATCTTCTTTCTCAGTGGCCTGGGATAGCGCGTGTCTACTCCGCCCGCTCCAAGTGCGAGCCTCCCACCGATGGGGCCCCGAACTACTCCGGACGGAATCCGTTGTGCGCGTTCCTGGAATTGGCCCGGCCGTTCATTGCAGGCTAGCTTGACGGCTCCGTGGCTCGGCGAGAAGGCTTGGTCCCATCGGCGAGGATACTTTGTCGATCCTTGCCCAGAGCGCGTTCCCGCCCAACGTCGATGCGTTGCTGACCGCATATGCCCATGCCGGTAGGCGTGATGGTGAAATAGCCAAGGCGGTCAATCCTTGCGCAATCCGCTGAGCTTTGCTTCGGGGCAGGGCCCGGACGAACTCACTCAGGCTGCCAGGCTTTTCTCCTTTACGCAAATAGCTGTTTATGATGTCATATTTGAGGAAACTAAGCAGAGTGAACGGTTCCCGCTCACATTTGGCCAGTTGCAACCCGTGCCGCCGGCAAATCGCATCGAAAGCTTGTTTCGTCCATCGGCCGATGTGATTGGGTGGCATGTCTATGAGGGACCCATGCGACTCCATATAGTAGGTTCTGTTTTCGTTTGGTACCGCAATGAAAACAGATCCATGCGGCTTAAGTAGGAACTTCAATCGAGAGAAGACATCGTCCACTTTGTCCATGTGCTCGAAAACCTGAAACAAGCAGATGAAGTCGAACGATTCCCCCAATTTGTCGAAGGTGTCTCCGCGGATATCGATTGAAAATGTTCTGAAACCCTTGGACGACAATACAGATTGTGATGTTTCGTTATAATCAACTGCAGAAATATCCGAAATTTTGAAGAATCTATTTTTAACGCAATCCAGAAAATACCCGAATCCGGCACCCACGTCGATCACGGTTTTCCCGTCAGTCCTCAGGCCCGCGAGTTCTTCGATGGTTCTTGCATATTCCCATCTCATGGTTGGATAGGAAGGATGCGCCCAGGCCAGGTTGTAAAATTCGACGCCGCCCGCGACGAAGGGATCGGCGAAACCGAATCCGCAATCTGCGCATCTTCGTATATCGCACGTGGCGCAGCCCCAGAGATCCTGCAGGTGGCTCTTCAGGTTTCGAAAGCGCTCCGGGTCTTGTCGCGGATTGAGGAAGTGTCTGGAGGCCTCGTCGGCTGTCACTTCGAACAATTTCGCAGTCGATTCGCTGCGACACGCCGGACAAATGGTCATCACGCTTGTCCCTGCAGCCTGCGCGAACGAAGCTGCGAACCCGGATTAAAAACTGGAACTGTCGCAAGCTTATGATGGGCACCGAACGTCACCATCATCCATCTGAATGACATAGCGGAGCGGCGGCGCAATGAATCCCCTGCGCCAAGGTAAATGCCGAGTTTGAGAGCCGCGCCTTGCGACGGCTTACCTCAGGCAGGACAACACAAATTCGCGATTCGGCGCTCCGCCAAATGATATCATGCAGATGGATGATGGTGACGTTCGGTGCCCATCGTAAGTTCCGGCGAAGATCATGCCTCTCGAGGGGGCGACACATGTCAGACAGGGCCGGGGACGTATGGAAATCCGACATGGTTCGCAGGGCAGAGAGCACAGCCGTCAATGTGCCGCGGGCGCCGGCCGGCGATGGAGGCGGGCCTTCAGCTTATCCAGGGTCTCCGGAAGCAGGGTGGGCCAATCGCCTCGCCTGCCGAAACCATGGGTACTCCGAACTGACCGATCTATCGGCTCGCCAGGCCAACACGCCGACGGACACGAATCTGAGCGCCGGGATCAACACCGAGATCCAGCGGGGCCTGGCGAGCGTCGAGACGCAGGTGAGCACCTGCCGGGCTCAGGTCAAGGCGCTGGAAGATCGCAAGAATGCTCTCGATGTCTACTCCCATCGGTAACGTCTTTGCTCGGGTCAATCTGAAACGACACTCCAGTATCGGTTCGGTGACAGCGGGGATTTGTTGCTTGCGCGGATCCCGTGAGTCCAGCCGCGCTATGTCGAGTGTTGAACCGTGATCGTCGAGCTCTTCGGTCCGCCAGGTTCGGGCAAGACAACCTTAGCCCACGTTCTTGCCAGCCGGCTGCGCGAAGACGGATACCGTGCCGAGGTTGTCCGCAGCTACCGACCAGCGGTCAGATCCGGAACACTTGATCTGGGCGTCCTTCTGTTCGTATCGAGGATCGTCTCCGCGACCGTCTCGACGGCTAAGGTCATTTTTTCCCGACGAAACGGCGGGCCAATTTTATCGGAATCCCTGCTGATGCTCAGAGCGATGCCCCCGAAAAAGCCGATCTGGCGTGCCCGGATCTGGCAGCAGATACTGAAGCTGTCGCACGCCTGGGATCGAGCTAAGCTGGCTCATGATATTCTCATCTTCGACGAGGGTTATGTTCAGGCAGTCGGATCCCTGGCGTTGCTCAACGGAAATGCGAACAGAGCCGTTCTCGAAACGATGCTGGGCGATGTACCGGTCGCGGATCTCACGATCAGAGTTCTGGCGCCGCGAGCGACGGTCGCGGCTCGTCTTCGTCGGCGCATGGAGCGTGAGCCTCCGGCGGAGCGGCTCTTCGAGGCCGATTTCGAAGTCAACATGCGTTCCCTCAGCGTCTTCAAGACGATAAGCGACATACTTGCCCTGTCGGGGCGAGACGTCCTCTGTGCGAACACTTCAAGCAAACGCTCCACAATGAAAAGCGCGCAAGCCGTCGAGCGCGCGATCATCGCCAGGTACATGCTGAGCACCACGGAGGGTGAGCGCCGGCGGGTCGAGCAGCCATCCGAAGCAGTGGGGCTCCACGGGCTGTAGTCCCTATCTTTTGGCCGTCCAACCTGCCGGTCCAACTCGAAAAAAGGCAGCTGGTACGCTGACAAGACGTTGGTCGCCAATCGTGCTTGCCGCAACTTCTACCCACGTCGTTTCCCCCGCCACGGATCGAGCCGGCATTTGGATGCGTGCCATCATTCAGGTGAATGATGGCGCGGTGCGACAGCCTCCGTACGCTCCCATTTCAGTCGTCAGCCGTTCTCGGAATCGCGAACCAATGTCCTACAGCGACTTTCTGAGATCCAGGGAGGAGCGGATAACAGCAAGCCCGATCGGCAGGATCGTCCGCGCCGCGGGCGGCGTTTCGGCAATGGCGATTGCAGGGCAACTCACCCTGGTCGCTACCATTCCGATATTGGCCCGCCTTTATTCGCCTGCCGATTTCGGCGTCTTCACGATCTATCTCTCGACGGTGAACATACTCGGCGCGGTCGCGGCGCTGCGCTTCGAGCCCTCGCTCTACGGGATCAAGGAAACCGAGCAGACCTACGTCACCGTAAAGCTCATCGTTCTGGCGGTATTGACGACCGGTGTGCTTGCTTTTGCGGTCGGGCAAATGCTTTTGAGCTTTGCGCCTACCCAACTCAGACATTTGTTCTGGCTCGTTCCGATCGGCATGAGCGGCGCCGCGCTGGTCGAAACGATGAATTGCTGGGCTTTGCGTGCGGGCCTGCTGCGAGATTTCGCTCTCGGCCGGCTGATCCTGCCTGCCACCATGGCGCTCCTGCAATTGGTTTTTGGCCTTGCCCATCTCGGGGGTGAGGCGATGGTGCATGCGCATGTCCTCAGCCAGTTCATTTTTCTCGCCTTTCTGGGCTTTCGGATTCTGAGTTGGGACGACCTGCGTGGCATCTATCGAGCGCCATGGAGAAGTGCCTTCAACAAGGCCGCCACGGAATACAAGTTCCCGCTATTCGACATTCCCGCGACCCTCGGCAGCTATGCGATCAACAATCTTCCGGCAATTCTCGTGGGGTCGTTGTTCGGCCCAGCGTTCGCCGGTTATCTCGGCGTCGCGACGCGGCTGGTCACAGGGCCCATCGTGCTGATCGCCACTCCGCTGAGCAACGTCTTCGTCGCCGAGGCTAACAAGAGCAGCGATCGCGCGCATATGCTCGGCGTCGCGCGTGGCCTCCTCATCCTTGTCACCGGCCTCACCGCGTTGCCGATATTGGCGCTTGGGTTGGCTGCTCCGTACCTTGTCATCCCGCTCCTTGGCGAAGCCTGGCTCCCGACGGCACAAATCATGACTGCCTTGGCATTCATGGGCGCAGTGCAGGCCTTGTCGACACCGCTCGGTGAAGTTCCTGCCCTGTTGCGACGGCAGGAGGTGCGGCTGGTCGTTGACGCGGCGCGGATGGTGCTTGTCTTTGGTCCGCTGCTCGCCGGCGCCAGGGCTGGGTGGGAAGCTATCGACGTCATCTATCTGATGGCTGCTGGTGGAACGGTCGGGTTTGCCGTCAAAACCGCAGCCTCACTGTATCTTCTGAAGCGGGACACCGAACCGGCACAGGCAACATTGTCGAGTCCGTATTCAATCGCGAGGAAACAGCACGATGAAGCTCCTGTTGAGTAGTGATGCGCGTCCTGAAGGAGCAGTGCCGTCGCTAGAGTCGGCGGTCGCCAGCAAAAGTGAGGCAAATCTGTCGCCGCTTGGCCCCGCGGCCAATGTCGCTCATGCTGCCCACGCATCACCCGCGCGCCCGTTTATCTCCGTTGCCGTTCCGACGTTTCGCCGGCCGGATACCATCAGGCGCACCATCGACAGCATTGTGGGGCAGGACTTTTCCAACTGGGAACTTGTCATCAGCGACGACGAAGGACCAAAGGGATCGAGTTGGCCGATCTTGGAAGAGTATGCGCGACGCGACCCGCGCATCCGGATCATCGAAAACCTCAGGGGGCGCGGACAGGTGGAGAACACCAACAACGCCATGCTTGCCTGCAAAGGCAAGTGGATCAAGTTGCTGCATGACGACGATTGGCTGGCCCCGGGGGCTCTGAAGAGGTTTGCTGAGATCTCGGTAAAATATCCGTCGGCAGCGTTCATGACCTGCGCAGCGCATGTTGTCGAGGAGAACCGGGTCGTGATGCGGTCTGACCCGCCGGAGCAAAACCGCGTCTCGCTCTATTCGAGCCAGCAGTGCCTGACGGACCTCTATCTGGTACGGGTGACCAGGAGCCTTGGCATCATCCCTTCGACGCTGCTGATCAACGCCGCTGTGATCCACGCCGGATGCCAGATGCGTGCACACAAATCCATCCCGGCCGGCGTCGACCAATTGTTCTTTGTCGATCTGGCCCGTTACGGCGACATGGTGGCAATCAACGAAGGACTGATCTTCTATGATGCGACACACCATCCGAGCATAACGACGTCGAAGAGCTACGAGGATGTGGATGAGGTCACCCTTGCCGTCAAACAGCTCAATTGGGATCTGATTGAGGATAGAAGGGGTCTCCCGGAACCGGAGCCGCTTTTGCGTGCGCTGCGTGTCGCCCGCATACCGGCCAGGCTCCGACATCAGCCCTGGCGCACGACAGTACGGGACGCTGTGCAGATCCTTCGGCCGTCCGTGATGAAGATCGCGAACCAGTACGCGCTGGAATACCTGTTCAGGATCCGACCAAAACTCGGCGGGTTGCAGACCCGTAAACGCTGACGCCATGCTTCTGAGGGGCGCCTGGCCTGTCGAGGAATAGCGTGCATTCGCGGGGCAGCTCGATGGCCGCGCCTGCGCGAGCCGTCAGGCGTCATCTGCATCGACGCTCCTCGTTCGGTCGGGCAAGCCCAGGCCGCGCAGTCATTTTCGTCAGAGCAAATTCAAGGAAAAGTGCGAGCGGTTAGGCTCGGCGGCTTCGCTGTAGCCTTCCGTCCGGAATTGCAGAAAACAGGGAGACGGGCGGTTCGCCGTTTCCGTGGAACGCTCAAGCCCAGGCAGCAAGTGGCGCGCTTTCGGAAAATCAGGCGCGCCGGATGATCGGAAAGTTCCCGGTTCTACGGCAGCACCGAGATGCGCCCCAGAAGAGCGACCAATTCCGCTTGACGCCTTGTCTCTGTCTTGGCAAACAGCGAGGCGAGCTGGGTGCGGATCGTGGTCCGGCTGAGCCGATTGCGCTCGGCGATTTCCAAGGGGGCATCACCACTCGCCAAACGCAACGCCAACTGCGTTTCGGCACCGGTCAATCCAAACATTTTCCGCAAGGTCTCCGGATTGGGCCCCGTTCTCGGCTGGCGATCGAGGAGTGCCACAATGACCGACCCATCCGGGGTGACAACGCCCTCTTCAGTCATGATAACCGGCCGGTCGCCAGCGTTGCGGATGACGATCCAGGACAACGATCCGGCAGCAAAATGAGCCGGCACGCCAGCTATCAGGCTCCTCAGTGCAGCAGATAGATCACCCGGCGAATCCAGAGAATCCGCGCAGGCCTTGAGGATGGTTTCGGCGGCCGCATTCCATTCGAGCACTCTCTTTGATTCACCCAGCACAAGCCACCCGCAGCCAATGCGCTCGAGCATGCCGGTTATGGAGTTAAGGCACGGCCGCACGCATTTGCCAGCTGTGATCGCCCTGCTGGCTTTGCGAGAGACGCTTCGCGCGAAGGCGGTCGTTGTTCTGCTACCGGCATCGGCCGCTACCATGCCAGGCATTGCGATCGGCCTCGTGTCATTCCGCCCGCTGATCAGATTCATGGATCATCCGTCCTCGTTCTCTGCCTCTGCCATCCGTGCTTGACGACCGACAGCCAGAAGATTGGGTGCTGGTTTTTCATAAGGCCCTGATTTTTGGCGATCTGGAAGCAGGCAGACGTACTAGTTGTCCGATCGACGGTCTAACCTCGACGAGCTAAGCCGAAAGTTGTAGTTAGGTCGGATGAGGTTGCCGAGGAGGTCCGATCCTGTCGCCAACTCATCTGGCGTCGACGGTTGTGCTGGTCGCTACGCTGCTCTTCGAGGCAAGCGTTTCCCTGTCGGGTGCCATAGACCCAGCTTTCCTCGAATTCATTCCGGCGATAGTTGTTATCGCCTTCCTGGAAAGCCGCCGGATCGCAGTCGGATCAGCGCTCTTGATGGCGGCTGCCGGCTTGGGTGCCCGGATGAAGGGCCAGCCTCTCGCCGATGACTTGGTCCGCGCAATCCTCCTGGTGGTTGCGGGGGGTATGATCGCCTTTCTTTTCGATCGCTCCAAGCAGAGCCTAAGGGCCGCACTGGACGTTAAGCTCGCTGCCGTCGAAGCTGCAGAGTCGCGTTACCGCCGCGCGTTTGAACGAGCTGCACTGGGCTTTGCGACTGCGAACGACAGAGGAGAATTGCTACGGCTGAACAAACGCCTCAGTGCCCTGCTCGGCTACCTGGAAAACGATCTTGTTGGGCGGCCCCTAGAGGAGCTTGTCCATCGCGATGACCGAGCGCTGCTCAAGAGTGCGCTCGCCGCGTTGACATCTGAAGCCCCGTGGTTTGGCTCCGAAATGCGCCTGATTAAAAAGGACGGCAGCGCACTTTGGGCTTGGTTGACGCTTTCTCTTTCTGCGTCGGACAAGGCGCCCTCGGACAGCCTGTTTGTGGTCGTAGATGACATAACCGAGCGAAGAGCTGACCGTGAAGCGCTCATGGCTCAAAACGAATGGCTCGACCTCGCATTGTCTGCCGGCCGGCTGGGCACCTGGCGCATAGACTATAGCCAGGACGTCATCTCGGGTTCACGTCAGTTTTGGGAGATTCTTGGACTGTCCCCGATGGCATTCCGCCCACTTTCCGATCTGTCTTCAATCGTCCACCCATCGGACTGGGGTAAGCTCGCATCGCCGCCAGGAACGTACCGGCGGGGGGCCAATTATGACGTGGAGATTCGTCTTAAGCGACCTGACGGTCAAGTCCGTTGGATCGCCTTACGGGGACGCGAGGAAATCCATGATGGCCGAGACCAGCGCATCGGCATCGCCGCGGATTTGACCGAGCGACGTCAAACAACGCTGCTGCGCGCAGCGGTAAGAAAGCAAGAAACCCTGATGCTTGAACTCCGCCATAGGTTCAGCAACCTGTTCCCCGTCATCACCGCGATTGTGAGGATGCAGGATGCGCCGGAAGGCAACATCGTGAAATTCAAGGAGACCCTCGTCGAGCGAATTCGCGCGCTTGAGGCGACGCACATACTGCTCACGCGTAGCGCGGATCTATCATCCACCATTCGCGATCTGGTCGTTCAGGAACTCCGGCCCTTTTCAGAAGACGGCAAGACGGCAATCACAGGCCCTGACATCAAGATTTCAGGCGGAGCGGCGGAGAGTTTTGCAATGATAATCCACGAACTCACCACCAATTCGATCAAGCATGGCGTGCTCGGTGATGCTCAGGGCAAGATCGAGGCACGTTGGGCTTTCAACTCAGGCGGGACAGCCGATGAGATTGTCTTTGACTGGATAGAAACGGGCCGCCGACGTGCGGCTCCGATCAAGCGCCAAGGTTTCGGCTCGATGGTTCTTGGGGTCGACGGGACGCCCCTTATCGGTCATTCCTCGCAGTTCGAAGTTAGGGAGGACGGGTTTCGATATTCGCTTCGGCTGTCGCCAAAGGAGGTTCAAGCCTAGAACTCACACCGTCCCTAGCCAGGTTTTTATCAGAACTGCCGCTTCCGTTCGGTTTCGAACCCCCAATTCCCGCATGATTGCCGCAGCATGGATCTTCGTCGTAGCCTCGGCGATATCGAGATCTCGCGCTATCTCTTTGTTGGAATATCCTTCCGCCATCAGCCTTAGAACATCCTTTTGCCGGGATGTGAGCCTTTCGAGAGCGCCGGCACCGGCGCTGCTGCCGTGACGGATCTCGAGCACCTGATCGTGTTTTCCCAAATGCCGGGACAGGAGCGCCGGAACGTAGATGCGGCCTGCCAGGATTTCCTTGACCGCGAGCACGACCTCGTCATCGCTTTGCGATTTCACGATATAGCCGTGCAGCCCCACATTGAGAGCGGTCAGGATCTCGGAGCGGGAATCGTTCCCCGAAATGATCGCAAACCGCGTATCCGGGTAGGCCGTTAGGACATCGCCCAGCACTTCCTGAGTGAAAAGCCCCGGCATCTTCAGATCGAGCATCGCAAGGCTGACGCCTTCGTGCTCGGCAAGAAGGCCAACCACGGCATCGAAGCACGCGGCCTCAAATATATCAACGTCCTCAATGCCGGCAGTCAGCGCCGACCGTAAGCCTCGCCTGTAGAGACCGTGATCATCGGCGATGACAATTTTGTACATCGTACCCCAACGCACACACTTCCGGTCCGGGGACTATGGTTACGCGTCCAGAACGTTTTTTGCCTGCAGACTAATTCTGTGACGATGCGGGACTTGTCCGCCAAACCGGAACCCAACAGAAATGCGCCTCTTCCGGTTGAAAAAGTTACTCTGCGTTTACCATGATGCAAAGTCGGACCTTGGTCCCTGGCGATCGCGGCGTTCACGCCCGGCTCACGCTCCAGCGCCGCCTGCCGTCCCGTTGTCTCTCTGCCGGATGCGCCATTCGAACGCACGACGACAGGCCTGCAGGCTAAGCGTATCTCTCGCTCAAATTCGGAGTAAGTCCGGCAGATCGGTGGCAGAAGCCGCACGATGAAGGTTTCCGGACGCCGGGTTTGGTTGTTGGCCCGTGTCGGCCGTGTGCGCAGGGAGTGAGCGTCCTATGAAAGCGGTTATCCAATGCGGTGGAATGGGAATGCGTCTGCGCCCATTCACATCGGTTCTGCCAAAGCCTCTGATGCCTATCGGTGCGAGGCCGGTGCTTGAGTTGCTGCTCAAATGGTTGCGGCGCAATGGCATTGAGAACGTCTACGTCACGACCGGCTACCTGGGTCATCTGATCCGCAGCGTGTGTGGCGACGGTTCGCAATGGAATCTCAAGATTCGCTATACGCAGGAAATGGAACCGCTCGGGACCATCGGTCCGCTCTCCTTGATCAGGGACGAACTGGACGAACCGTTTCTGGTCCTCAACGGTGACGTGCTTACCGATCTGAGCCTCAGCCGTTTCGTGACGACGCATCGGGCGCACAAGGATCTGGTTACGATCGCGACCGCGGCCCGTGTCACCAAGATGGACTTTGGCGTTATCGACGAGGTCAATGACACCGTCCAGGTCTTTCGCGAAAAGCCTGCGCTCACGCATCTGGTGAGCATGGGAATCTACTGCATGAATCCGGCGGTTCTGCAGTTCATTCCATCGGGCATTCCCTTCGGCTTCGACGATCTCATGCTGCAAATGCTCCAGGATGGGCAGGTCGTGCACGTCTACAAGCACGAGGGTCTTTGGCTGGACATCGGCCGCGTCGAAGACTTCCAGAAGGCGCAGACGATTTCCTGGGAGGAGCAGTCGGCTTCGATAGAGGTCGCCGCGGCCGCAGCCTGAGCCGATTTTCCAGTCACGAGAGTTCACCGGGAGGTTGGGATGCTCTTGGTTAGTGCTCCCTTGTTGGGTGTGCCGGAAAAGGCCGCTTTATCGAAAGTAATCGACAGCGGCTGGCTGACGATGGGCGAACGCGTCAGGGCATTCGAAGAAGCATTCGCCGCGATGCACGGCGCCGACGATTGTGTCGCCGTCAGCTCCTGCACGGCAGCCCTCCACCTTATTCTCCATGGACTTGGGATCGGACCCGGCGACGAGGTCCTGGTGCCTTCATTGACATTCGTGGCGACCGTGAACGCCGTCTTGTACGTGGGCGCCAAGCCGGTCTTCGTCGATATAGAATCCGACGACGTGCCTCTGATGTCGCTCGAAGATGCGGAGGCAAGCTGCACCTCCCGCACCAGGGCGGTAATCCTGGTCCATTTCGCAGGTTATCTCGCAAACAAGCTGGAGTGGCAGACATTCGCAAGCGCGCAAGGGCTCTACATTATCGAGGACGCCGCGCATGCTCCTGGCCTGAAGGAGGTTGGCACCTTCGGTGCGGGAGCGGCATTCAGCTTCTACGGCAACAAGAACATGACCACCGCCGAAGGTGGCGTGGTCATCACGCGTGACTCCGACCTGCGGGAGAAGATTCGCCAGGCGCGTGGTCATGGCATGACCACCGGCACGCGGCAGAGACTGAACAGCCGCACGCCGCAATATGATGTGACCATGCTGGGCTTCAACTATCGCATGGATGAATTGCGCGCAGCCATCGGCTTGGTGCAGCTTCGGAATTTGCAGGAATGGAATGAGGTCAGGCGCGTTCTTGTCACATTGTATCGACGCCTCATCGCCATGCGGTGTCCGGCCGTTTCCCTGCCGTTTGCCGAGCCGCGCCACTCTGCATATCACATCATGCCGATCCTGTTGCCTCGTTACGTCAACAGACAAGAGGTCATCGATGAGCTGCGGGCACAGGGCATACAGACGACAATTCACTATCCGCCTGTGCATCAAATGACGCTCTACCGGGACCTATTCCCCGGGGTTCACCTGCCGCGCACGGAGGACTTCGCCGAACGTGAACTGACCATTCCGCTGCATCCGCAGATAACATCTCCCGTGGCGGAAGCAGTCGTGGATGCTCTGGCGTCCGCGCTCAACAGCGGCGCCCGGGCAGGGACAGCAGCATGAACGCGTTCGACATGCCCATTGGCCGGCTTGCAATGCGCTGCGTGAGCCATGGACGTGCGCGGCGCGCCCTCGACATGATTGCCGCGTCTCTTGGTCTAATCGTTCTGTCACCGTTGATGCTGCTCATTGCAGTGGCGCTGCTGATCGAAGGCGGGCGCCCAGTGCTCTTTGTGCAGCCGCGCATTGGCGCCGGCGGTCAGCTTTTCCGCATGTACAAGTTCCGAAAATTCTACCCGCAATGCGATGCGGCGGGACTCGCGCTGACGCTAGCCAACGACGCCCGCATGACCACGGTCGGCAGGTTCCTCGCTTTCAGCAAGATGGATGAGCTGCCGCAGTTGTGGAACGTCCTGAAAGGCGACATGGCCTTAGTCGGCCCGCGCCCCGAGAGTCTGTCTTTCGCCGACTGCTTCAGGGACGGTTACGAAGCTGTCCTGCAATACAAGCCGGGCCTATTCGGTCCCGCTCAAATCATATTCCGCCATGAGGCTCATCTCTATCCTCGAGATGTCGAGCCGACTGTCTTCTATAAGGAGGTCCTGTTTCCGGCAAAGGCGAGGATCGATCTTTCATATTATGGCCGCCGGACAATCCTGTCGGACACGGCGCTCATCATTCGAGGTGTTTTCATCGTTCTCGGCGTGGCTGTGAACCGTTCGGCCGGCGCTTGAGCCGTTCAGATGGCCGCCGCCGCATTCGTCGGATTAAGGTCAAGGAGTGCGAGGACTGTCAGGACATGACCTATAAGGGAAAGAGGGTATTGGTCACCGGCGCGGATGGCTTCATAGGCTCGCATCTGACTGAAGCGCTGGTGCGCGGCGGAGCCGATGTGACGGCATTGGCTCTCTACAATTCGTTCGACAGCCACGGGTGGCTGGATGATCTGCCTGACGAGATCCGAAGCCAGCTAAAGCTCGTCCGCGGCGACGTTCGCGACAGTGCCTTCCTGAACCGGATCGTACGCGGCCAGTCCGTCGTCTTTCATCTCGCCGCATTGATCGCCATTCCTTATTCCTACGCGGCCGCTCAGTCCTATGTGGAGACCAACGTCATGGGCACCGTGAACGTGCTCGAAGCCGCTCGCCAATGGGATACCGAGCGCATAGTGCACACCTCGACCAGCGAGGTGTATGGCACCGCCTTGACCATGCCGATCAGCGAGACCCACCCGCTGCAGGGCCAGTCGCCCTACTCGGCTTCCAAGATCGGAGCCGACATGATGGCGGAGTCCTACGCCCGCTCGTTCGACGTTCCGGTCGTGGTGCTTCGTCCATTCAACGCGTTCGGGCCGCGGCAAAGCGAACGGGCGATTGTTCCGACCCTCATCAGGCAGGCCATCGACCCGAAATGCCATGCCATCATGGTGGGAGATACGAGTCCGGTTCGCGACCTTACCTTCGTCGAAGACACGGCAGCGGCTTTTCTCCGCGCAGGTTCCGCCGAGCTCGAATTCGGCCATGCCTACAATGCCGGAAGCCAGCGCGCCGTGACAATATCCGACGTGCTGGACCTGGTCCTGGAGTTGAGTGGTTCCAACAAGCCGGTTCATCGTGACGAAAGCCGGCTGCGCCCGCAAAATTCCGAGGTCCGGGCGCTGCTGGCGGATTCATCCCGGCTCGAGAGCGCAACGGGATGGAGGGCGCAAACCGACTTGCGCGAAGGCCTGAGACGGACCATCGCCTGGTGGCGGGCGCGTCTGAGCGCGGGGCGAGTCCGTCATGAGATGAGTTACATGACATGAGAGTTCCAGTGCTTTCCGCCGCATTGATGCTTGTTTGCGTTGCCGCCCTGCTTGGCCTGCGAACGGCCGGCGGCCATGGAAGCAATGACGCCATCGGTTTCGTAGCACCCGTGCCGATGGATTTGCCGGAATATCTTCGTCCCGCCACCGACCCTGCCTTCGGCACGAGCATCGTTCGCATCTCCAAGCCTGGTGCTCTTGGAAATGGCGTCGTTTGCGGTCCCAAATATTGCAGCCACCGCTATTCCAGCGCTCAAGCCTGGAACGCGGACCAGACACTGCTTCTCCTCGACAATGGCTGCAACGGAATGTGCTTTCTCGACGGGCACACTTACGAGCCGCTGTTCTGGCGCAAAAGAGGGGGCGAATGCGAGTGGCATCCCCGAAATGCCGATTTGATGATCTGTATCCAGAACCGGGCGGTCTCGACCTGGGCCCCACGGACCAACCACGAAGACGTTCTGTTCACATCACCCGATTATCACGACCTGCAATTCGGTCCGTCGAAGGGTAATCCCAGCCGGGACGGCAGCCGCATCGCTGTTCGCGCGGTCCGCAAGGACGGCGCTGACGTCGTTTTTGCTTATGATCTGAGCCAGCGGCAGAAATTCCCGGACATCGAGCTTTCTCAGGTACCCGGAAAGGCGAGTTCCTGTACAATCTCGCCGCTCGGCGCATATATTCTGTGTTTCCAGGATCTCGCGGATGGCACGGAGCAGAGGGCCATCTTCACGGTCGATGGCGCCTTGCATCAGAGATGGACCGATCATCATCGTCCAGGCCATGGCGATCTGACGGTCGACGCCGATGGCAGCGAAGTCTATGTCGGCATCAGCAAATCCAATCCCGACAAATTCCAGGTCATCAAGCGCAGGCTGTCGGACGGCAAGGTGAGCTCCCTGACCGCATACGGCGAGGCGGAGCATGCATCGACCCGGGCCGCTGCCAGGGGCGACTGGGTTTTTCTGAGCTATGGCGGTGACCCGCACGAGATATCGGCCAATCCCGGCTGGGCTCCCTATGCGCGCGAGATCATCGCCATTCGCATCGACGGCAGCGGCGCCGTCCGTCGCATCGTGCAGACGAGGAACCCTCCCTCCGACTACTGGAGCGAAACGCATGCCTCGCCGTCTCCGGATGGCTCCCAGGTGATCTGGTCGAGCAACTGGGGCGTGCCGGGCGGCCCGGTCTATGAGTTCGTCGCGCGCCTCGATTGGAGCGAACGCCAAAACCCCAAGGAGGTTGTTGCCAATGACCAGCCTTAGCCGGTTCTTCCTTGCGCTTCTTGCAGTCTGTGCCGCAGGGCCCATAGCGGTAGCGGCCGAGACATCGCTCTACCGCATTTCGCCAGGCGACACGGTCGAGATCGGAATAACCTCCATTCCCGACCGGACGCAGCGTGCCGTTGTCCAGATGGATGGCACGATCGTGCTGCCTGAGGTCGGCGCGGTCTCGGTCGGCGGTCTGACGCCACCCGAATTGCAGAGCCGTATGCAAACGATCCTGCCAACCAAGATCTTCCACATCCGCATGCCCGACGGTCGCGAACAGATGGCGGTCGTGAGGCCGAGCGACGTCACGGCGATCATCGCTGAGTATCGTCCGATCTATGTGACCGGCGACGTGCTCACCCCCGGACAGCAGGTTTACCGTCCGCTGATGACCGTGCGCCAGGCGATCGCGGTGGCCGGCGGTTTCAGCCTGTTGCGGGCGCGAACCAACCAGGCGGGTCCGGATCCGACGGATCTGCGACGCGATTACGAGATGATCTGGGGAGAATACACCAGGGACTACTTCCACAGCGCGCGCCTGCGGGCCGAGCTCGACAAGCAGGACAACTTCGACACGCAGCCTCCGCAAGGATCGCCGCTTTCGCCATCGCTCGCGGCGGGCATAGCGAAGGCTGAAGCAGAAGCGCTCAAGCTGTCCCTGGACAATTTTCAGCAAGAGCAGAGCTTTGTGGAGAAGGGCGCCAAGGATGCCGCGGCGCAGATCGAGACGCTGATGAAGCGCGCGCAGGATGAAGCGGATGCAGTTAAGGCCGATGAAGAGGACCTGGCGCAGGTCACCAAGGCGTTCAAGGCTGGGAATTTGACGAACAACAGGCTCGCCGATGTCCGGCGCGCCGTCCTGCTGTCGTCCAGCCGGGCGCTGGAAACGTCCGTCGAGCTGATGAGAACGCAGCGCCAGCAGGAAGACTTTGCCCGGCAGATGGAGCGCAACGAGAACCAAAGGCGCATCGGTCTGCTGAACGAATTGCGGGACACCGAGGTTCGCCTGGCCGACATCGGCACAAGGCTTCGCGCCGCGAGCCAGAAGTTGCAGCCCGTGGGCGCGACCGCCGCGCCTCTGTCGATTGCCGGCGAAACGGTTCGAGCTCAGATGACGATCGTTCGCAATGTCGATGGGCAGTGGCGCAAGCAGGCTGCCGACGAGGACGCCGAGGTGGCGCCGGGAGATACGATCGAGGTCAGGTTCAGCAACGAATTGGAGAGCGCGGCGGCACAATAGCGCCGGCGCTTCTGCACCATTCGGCGCCGCTGAATCCGCTTGTGGAGGCAGTCTTGAGCCAGGACATCGATGTCGCTGACGCCTATAGCAGAGGCAGCGCGGTCTTCATGGGAATGGAGATGCTTGTCGCCTCCGGCGCGCTTGTTCCAAGGCCGGAGACGGAGTTGTTAGGCTCGACCGCCGTCGACGTGTTGCATCAAATGAACCTGCCGGCGCCGCGCGTGATCGACATGTGCTGCGGGGCCGGCAATCTCGCTTGTGCGATTGCCCACCAGGTTCCGACGGCGCGGGTCTGGGCAAGCGATCTTACCGATGGATGTGTCGCGGTGGCATGCCGGAATGTCGCCCACCATGGGCTGGCCGATCGGGTGTCGGTTCACCAGGGCGATCTGTTCGAAGCTCTCTCCACGCTGGTGCCTCAAGGCTCGGTCGACATTGTCGTATGCAATCCGCCCTACATCTCGGAGAAACGGCTTGAGGGCGACCGCTCCCATCTGGTCGCTCTCGAGCCGCGCGAGGCTTTTGCGGCCGGGCCTTACGGCATCGCCATCCACATGCGCGTGGTGAAGGATGCCTTGCGGTATTTGCGACCCGGCGGCGCCCTCCTGTTCGAGATTGGCCTCGGCCAGGACCGCCAGGTGGCAAGCCTGCTTGAGCGCAGCAGAGGCTACGAGAATATCCGCGCGATCACCAACCGCGCCGGCGAGGCGCGTGTCGTGCTCGGATATGCCAAGCCGCAGCCTTGAGCGTCCCGCAGATGGAGCTCATCCTCTCTTGCGGGCGATGAACTGCGCTATGCCCTGGATGGAATCGAGGTTCTCCGGGAGCAGCTCGCTGTCTTCGACAATGACGCCAAAGGTCTCCTCGATGAAGCCGATGATTTCGAGCACGCCGGTCGAATCGACGATGCCCTGGTCGAGCAGCGACTGCGTGGCGCTGAGCGATTTCACGTCGGCGATGTAGAAGTTCGAAGCCAAGAAATCGCGAATATGTCTGACGTAGATGTCGCCCGCACGCTTCGTTGCCAAGAAATTATCCATAACCCACCCTCCGATAAAAACTGAATAGGTCTGCGCCATTCAACAGGCGCTACGAAAGAGCCATCTTTTTGAGTTTCCCTGTATCCGTCCTCGGCAGGCTGGGCACGATGACGATGGACTTCGGCACCATGAAATTTTCAAGCCGCTTCTGGCATTCCGTCTGAATCTGCCGCTCGCCGACAATGTGGCCTTTCTCGATCACGACGAAGGCCTTCACGGCCTGGCCGAGAAGCTCGTCAGGCACGCCAACCACGGCAGCCTCCTTGACTCCTGGGATGTTCACGAGCACGTTTTCGACTTCCTTGGGCGAAACCTTCTCGCCTCGGGATTTTATGATCTCGTCGCTGCGGCCGATGAAATAGAGATAGCCCTCCTCATCCATCCGGCAGTAGTCGCCGGTGTAGAGCACCTGCTCGCCGGGCAATGGGCCGGGCTTGAGTTTCCTGGCGGTCGCTTCCGGTTTGCCCCAGTAGCCTTTCATCACCGTCGCGCCACGGATGACAAGCTGGCCGACGATCCCGGGCTCGACCCGTTGGTCGTTGTCGTCGACGATCCACATCTCGGTGTTCGGGATCGCGATCCCGACGCTCAGCGGTTTTCGATCGAGATCTTCCGGCGGCAGATAGCTGCAGCGCTTGCACTCAGTGAGGCCGTACATCGAATAGATGCGGGCGCCTTTAAACAGCTCCCTGAGCATGTTGATGTGCTTGAGCGGCAAGGCGGCCGCCGTGTTGGTGACATAGCGGATGCTCGAAAAGTCGTGATGCTTCAGCGACTTGAGCTCCGCTAGCGAGGCGAAGATCGTGGGCACGCCGGGAAAACCCGTGATCTTCTCGTCCTTGATGATCTGAAGGATCTGCGCCGGGAAGGCGAAGGAGCGTTCGAGAACAAGCCGGGCGCCGGTGCGGAACGCCATCAGCATCTGATAGAGACCGTAGTCGAAGGCGAGGGGCAGGACATTGAGGATCACCTCGTCCTCGCGAAGCTCGAGATACGAGGCTATCGAGCTGCATGCGGCCGTCATGTTACCGTGCGTCAGCATCACGCCTTTGGGCTCGCCCGTAGATCCGGACGTGTAGATGATGGCGGCGAGATCGATGTCGATCGATCTGCGCACAGGCGCGGCCGGCGTCCTTTCGGCGGTCATTTCCCAGCGTATCGCGTGCGGCAGTCGTCCAAGTTCGTCGTCCTCGATCGGCCCCGACACGATCACTTGGCGTAGCGAGCGACAATTTCGCGCCGGTTCACTGAATACCGACCGCAGATGCTGGTCGGTGATCAGCGCCGCCGGCCGGCAATCGTTCAGCAGGTAGTCGAGCTTATCGCTTTTGGTAAGCGGGTTGATGATGCACACGACGGCGTTTGTCTTCAGCACTGCCCAGAAGCTGATAACCGTCTCGACCGTGTTGTCGGCGAAAATCATCACCCGATCGCCGCGTTGCACGCCGGCTGTTGCCAGACATTGTGCCATCCCGTTGGAGCGCTCGTCGATTTCGGCGTAGGTGACGCGCCGCCCGTTGCAGACCAGCGCCACCTTGTCGCCGACCCGGCCGGCGGAGTGGGTCAGATAATTATGCAGGAGCGGTACGGCGCCGTGGATCATGCTGGCACCCTTTCCCGGCGCTCGTAGTCGACGTCGATGGTGAGATCTGGGCTCGTCACACCGGCCGGGCGGGTCGCGACAAACTGCTGGTGCAGAAGCTGCGTCGAGAGCACGCCGACAAGGGCCATGTTGTCGGAATTTGACATGTCGCCGCCGCCGGTTCGAGCCCGGCACTTTCCGACCAGCCGGCTCACCGACTGGGGATCGAAGACGCCGGATGCCCGCACTGCAGTCTCGGACAGGGCATCACCGATGTAGGCAGGCGCGCCGTCGGCAAAGAAACTCATCGCATTCGGCGCCCTGTAGGGCTGCTTCTTCCGGGCGACAACCTGCGGCGGCAGGATAGGCGCGGCGACGCGCTTCAGCACGTGCTTCTCGTCGAGCCCGCGCAGCTTGTAGGAATCCGGAAGCGCATTCGCCAAGGTAACGACATTGTCGTCGAGGAAGGGAAAGCGGCCCTCGATGGAGTGAGCCATCAGCATTCTGTCGCCTTGCGAGGAGAGCAGGTAGCCCGACATCAAGGTTCGGATCTCGATATACTGATCCTGGGCGAGCGGGCTCCAGCGTAGAAATTCGGCTGGCAGCGTCGAGATCAGTTCGCTTACCGTATCGCGGCGTTCGCAGGCAGCCCGCATATCGGGGCAGAACAAGCGCTTGATGGCACCGGTCGTGCGCCAGCGCGTGTCATGCGCAAATCCGGCCGCGGCGTGGGCCTCAATATTGCGGCCGAAGAACTGCCGGGCCAATGCCTGCTGATGAACCGGCGAGCGTGACAGATACGGATAGAGCCGCTCGAGCAAGCGGGCGCGCCTTATCGACGCTGGCTGGCGCCCCCAGAAGCGGCGAACCTTGCCCTCACGGAACAGGTCATAACCCGCAAACATCTCGTCAGCGCCTTCGCCGGTCAGTACGACTTTGATGCCGCGTTCCCGCACGAGCCTTGACAGCAGGAAGAGTGGCGCCGGCGCGGTCCTGAGGATTGGCCGCTCGGTGTGGCGGATCACCTCAGGAAAGACCGCGGCTATATCGCCGCGGGAAACAACTATTTCGTGGTGCTCGCTGCCCGTCGCGTTCGCGACGAGCCGCTGGAATTCGGCCTCGTCATATTCGGCATCCGCAAAACGTAGCGAGAAGGTTTGGAAACGCTCGCCGGCGAAGCGTCTTCCGAGCGTGGCGACAAGGGAGCTGTCGAGCCCACCTGACAGATAGCAGCCAACCGGCACGTCGGCCTGCACGATTCGCAAGGCCGTGGCGCCTTCCAGCATCAACCGCACTTCCTCCACCGCCTCGTCTCGGGAGCCGCCAAACCAGTCATTGTCCTGATCACGGATTTCCGGAAAGCGCGGTTGCCAGAATGAATGTTCTCGCGCCGCGCCTTTCTCGTAGAGGCGCACGTGCCCGGGCGGGAGTTCCCGGATGCCCTGGAACACGTTCTGCGGAGCAACAGCCGTCCACATGGTGAAGGTCTGATCGAGGCCGGCCGGTTCGAACGCGCGTGGGATCGCGATGTCAGCGGCGAAAATTGCTTTGACTTCGCTCGCAAAGAACAGGCGGCCGCCATGCTCGCAAAAATGCAGCGGGCAAATGCCGTAGCGATCACGCGACAGCACCAGCCGGCCAGCAGCCGGGTCCCAGATCGCCAGCGCCCATTGCCCGTTCATACGTTCGAAGGCTGCCTGGCCCCACTCCCGATAGGCGTGCAGGACGACTTCAGTATCGCTGCGGGTGCGGAACCGATGGCCGAGGGCGAACAGCCTGTCGCGCAGTTCGAGATAGTTGAAAATCTCGCCGTTGAAGACGATCCAAGCCGGACCATCGACGTCGGCAAGGGGCTGCTGCCCGTGCTGAAGATCGACGACCGACAAGCGGGCATGCGCCAGCCCGGCTCGTCTGTCGCGGTAGAGCCCCCTTTCGTCAGGACCGCGATGCGCAAGCGCGCCAGCCATGCGCAACAATGCTTCGCGCGAAGGCGGTTCCGCGGTGGCGTTCAGCGCCAGTATCCCGGCGATCCCACACATCGGCCTCAGTCCACATCCATCGGTACGGACGGCAAGGGCCGTGCGTGCAGATAGCGTGCTGCCCGGCGCTTCGCTTCGATGTCCTTGAAGACCTTCTCAACCTGGCCGCCGGTGAGGCCCGCAGCGGCTGCGACCTCGTCGGCGCATAGCCCGTGGTTGACGCCATAGAGGCATAGATCCGTCAGTTGATAAGGCAGCGCGAAGTAGAATTCCTCCTGGCTTTGCGCCATTGAGAATGTGTCGGTGGTCGGCGGCCTGCGGCGGATTTCCTCGTCCACACCGAGATAGTCGGCCAACTGGTAGACCTGTGTTTTGTACAGGTGCACGATTGGCATCACGTCGGCGATACCGTCACCTTGCTTGACGAAGAAACCCTGGTCGTATTCGAGCCGGTTCGGCGTTCCGGCAACAGCGTAGCCGAGGCGATCCGCATGATAATATTCGGTCATTTTGCGGATGCGCTGCTTGTAATTGGTCGCGGCGACGATCTGCAGATAAGCCGTCAAGGGCAGCCGAACCGTGTTGACCTTGCCTTCCGGATCTTGAACCGTAAGACGGGTGATGTTGAGGCCTTGGTTCTCCAGAACCGAGGTCAGCACCAGCTTGCATTTCCAACCCTCGCCATACTCTGGAACAACGGCCTGGATCGCCTCGACTTGCCGGCGATAGGCGCCGATTGCATCCAGCGCCGGGGCGATGTCTTCAACCACAGTATCGATGCCGAGCTGAGCCGCGATGACGCGTCCGAGCCTCAACGAGTCTCCCGAGGAGTCCCGCTCCGGCATGAAAAGTCCCAGCACCTTATCCCTTCCGAAAGCGCGAACGCACAAGGATGCGACCACGGAACTGTCGATGCCGCCCGACAGCCCGACCACCACGCCGCGCCGCCGAAGCGTGACCAGAACCTGCTCGCGCGTCGATGACACGATGCGGTCCGCCTCCGCGGCTGCGTCCAACGCCAGTGCTTCCTTGGTGAATCCCGAGATCACGCCGCCCGGACCTCCAATTGCAGGGTTTCGGCCGTCGTATATGTCTGCAAAACGGCTTTCTCGATCAGCGGACGGTTGGTGGCGACGTGAGGCTCCACGACAAGATCAATGTGGGTGCCGACAATCGGTACCACCTGCAGCTCGCGAAACACTTGATCCCACCCGATGGCGCGCGACATACCCGGGCGAGCGCAGCGAAACAGGGTCCCTTGCACAGGAAGTGCGGCCTTCGGTTCCTCCAGCCATCGGAAAAATGCGCGAGCCCGCAAAACCTCTTGCAGTTCCAGCCTGATGCGGAAGCAGGCTCCATTGAACTGGCCCTGGGTGTAACGGTCGATGGCGCGCGCCAAACGGGTTTCGTAACCCGATCTGACCGCGATCTTCGCCAGGGCGCGGCAGGCGACGCGCTGGAACGATATGCGGTTGGACCGCAGCCGGCGCACCGTACGGATGATGGTGTCCCATAGGCGGCTGCGCTCGCCCTCCAGGCTTGTGTCGAGGATGCCGATGAACTTGACCGACCGTCCAGCTTTGAGCAGGCGCACGGCTACCTCCAGCGCGACGGCTCCGCCGAGCGAGTGGCCTAGAAGCCTGACATGGCCCGACGGCTGAGCGCGGTTGATTTGCTGGATCGCGGCGTCTGCCATGCTGGCGAGATCGCTTTGTCCGCGAAGGATGAGCGCGAGACCGGGATACCTGATCGGAACCACCTTCGCTGTTTTTCCCATGGCGGAGGCGAAGGCGGCCAGACTTGGACCGTAGCCGACGGATCCGGGAAGCAGGAAAAGCAGCGGCGGATTATGCTCGGGAGCGGCTTTGCCGGATGCAGCGGCTTGCGCCGCGACCACAGCCCTCACCATCTCGCCCGCGCTCATCCCGACGGTGAAACTCTCAAGGCCGAGTTCCTGGCCGATGAGATTCTCGATCTCCATCACGCAGTGCAGCAGCTTCAGCGAGTCCCCCCCAGCCTCGTCCCACCTGCCTACAGCCGCTCGGGTGTTGAGAACCTTGCCCCATGCTTTCTGTACCACCTTGGCGACGGCGGAATCGGCATCCGACCCGGCAGCATCGGCGGCGGTGTCCGGCCTCCTGGCGAGGAGATCCATTTTACCCAGTTTGACGAGGTCGAGCTTGCCACCGTCGAGGCAGGGAATCTCGCTCACGCGGTGCAGCCGCAGGGGCCGCAGCGCTGCAGGCAGCGTCTCGGCAATCAGCCGGCGCAGGTCCTCCACGAAATCCGGACCCCCGGCATCGCCTGGAACGGCGAATGCGACCAGTTCGGCTGCCTCCGTCACGATCGCCACAGCGTCGCGAACCGACGGAGCGGATCGTAGCACTCTTTCGAGCTCGGCCGGCTCGATGCGCCGCCCGTTGACCTTTATCTGCCGCCCCTTCCGGCCAACGATCCTCAGCAAACCATCATTGTCCAACCGTACCAGATCACCCGTCGGAAAAATCCGCTCGCGCGGATTGTCAGGGTCCACATCGGCAGGAATGACGGCGCCATTCTCCCAACGCCCAAGCAGGACATAGGGGCTCTTGATCGCGAGCTCTCCGGTTTCTCCGGGCGGGACGACGCGTCCCTGCTCGTTGACGATCGAGAACGCGATTCCCGGCAGAAGCCGCCCAACCGGCACGTCGGGCTCGGTGTTCTGGGGGGGCGATGGCACGAACCATTGCGATCCCGTCGTTTCCGTGGACGAATAGCCGATCTGGATGAGGCAATGCGGCGGGATAGCTTTGCGCAGAAGCGCAATGTCGGACCACAGCACTTTCTCGCCGCCGACGCGGACTACCCTGAGCGATCTGAACGGATCGGCGCTAGCATCCGCCATCAGCGTTCGCAGCAAAGCGGGCACGATGTATGTGATGGTCGTACCCTGGTCCTGCATCCGTGCGCGGACGCCGCGCAGCCCGATCGCCTCCAGTTCAACGAGCTGCAAGGTGGCCCCGGTGAGGACGGCCGCCAGAATCTCTCTACAGCCGGCTATAGTGGCGAAGCCCGCCAGGGGGAGAAAAACATCGTCCGAATTGATGTGACACGCCTCGACATATTGTTGCACGCGCCACAGCAAACTGCGCTGGCTGTTGACTATGCCTTTGGGGCGCCCTGTGCTGCCTGACGTATAGAGAACGATGGCTGGCGCATCGACCGAAGGATGCGGCAAGGACTTCGCCAAAAGCTCTAGCTCGGAGGCCGAACTTACGCCCATGTCGATCCATTGAATTTTCGCAGGCAGATCGCTGGGCCTGTCACCGATGCCCAGCATCGCCGAGAGCTTGGCCGCTGAGACGATCTCCTTGATGCGGGGGCCGGGATCTCTCGCGTTAAGCGGAATTGAGATCCGGCCGGCTGCCATCGTGGCGAGCATGGCGACGACGCTCCAGACGGAGCATGGCTGGCAGATTCCGACCGGCCTGCCTTCGGGAACGGCATTCGCGACGCGGCGGGATAGAATTTCGACGGCGGCGCCGAGCGCCGAGTAGGAGAGTTCATCCGCGCCGTCATTGATGGCGATCTTGTGCGGATGTTGTCTTACCACGGTTTCCAGCCGAGGACCGATCCCCACATCCGCAAATCCGGCTGGCAAGGGCGGATAGGACCGCAAGGCAGGCCCGCCCCGGTCCAGGGCATAGTCGCGCACCTCTGCCCACCTGGGCAGCTCCGGCGGAAGAGGAGCCTCATCAAGATCCTGGTCCGCTGCTTGTGCCTTCACATATGCCGGGAGCATGGCTTGCCTGAGCTAGAGGTGAAGTTTGGTTATGGCTCTGCTCAAGAGATGTTTCATCGATCATTCTGATGATGCTTCCGGGGACAAAGAGAGGCGAGGGTGGAAACGGGTGTGAATCGGGTCACAGCTTAACGTTAGGGATATGCCGTGACATCAAATAGGCCTGTTCTTGTCACCGGGGCAGCGGGTTTCATCGGCTTTCATCTGTGCCGGAGATTGCTTAGCGATGGTTGGCAAGTTGTAGGCCTCGATTCCATGAGTGAATATTATGACGGCAACCTGAAGCGGGCCCGGCTCGATCAGTTGGAAGAATTTCCGCATTTCCGATTCGAGCATGTCGATCTCGCCGATCGTGACCGCGTTTCGGCGCTCTTTGCCTCGATTGGTCCAGAAATCGTCGTCAATCTCGCAGCCCAGGCCGGCGTTCGTCATTCGCTCACCAATCCCTACGCCTACGGCGAGAGCAATCTGAGCGGTTTCCTGAATGTCCTGGAAGGATGCCGCCACGCCTCGGTCGGCCACCTGGTCTATGCGTCCTCGAGCTCGATCTATGGCGGCAGCACGCGAATGCCGTTCTCAGTTCACGATTCTGCCGATCACCCGCTCAGTCTTTACGCGGCCAGCAAGAAGGCCAATGAGTTGATGGCCCATGCCTACAGCCACCTTCTGCGACTGCCGACGACTGGTTTGCGGTTCTTCACGGTCTACGGGCCATGGGGCCGCCCTGACATGGCCCTGTTTATCTTCACCAAGGCCATACTTGCAGGTGAGCCCATCGACGTGTTCAACCACGGCAACATGCAGCGAGACTTCACCTATATCGATGATGTCATCGAGGGCCTGATCCGCATCATGCAACTGCCTGCCACGCCCGATAAGGACTGGAGCAGTGACGCGCCTGACCCCGCGACCAGCAATGCGCCGTTCAGGATCCACAACATCGGCGGCAGTTCGCCGGTTGAACTGAACCATCTGATCGAACTGCTGGAAGACGCGCTGGGCAAAAAGGCGAAACGCAACTGCATGCCGCTCCAGCCGGGTGACGTGCCCGCGACCTGCGCCGATGTCAGCTCACTTGAGCAAGCGACCGGCTTCAGGCCGAGGATCCCGATCGAGATCGGGGTCCGGCGTTTTGTGGAATGGTATCGAGAATTTTATCAAGTCTGATCCGCACTGCTCCGGCATCCCGCTGCCATCGCAGTTTGGCGACACCGGCCGAAGATACGCCTTCGCAACCATCCAACGTGGCAAGATCATTCGGAACAACACGGGAGGGCTTGAGTTCTTTAGCCCACGAAAAAAGACAATAAAATCAACCGTTCTAATATGTCCTCCAGGCCCACGACAGACCTGAGAATTGCGTTGGTTGTCGGACGTTACGCAAACAGCCACGATCAGCGAGTGTTGGGGCAGGGCACAACGGCCTGATGTCGGGAAAGGGCAGCTATTTGCCATATCTCTACCGAGGAGATCGGCTCCGCCCTCTCCTGGAACCAGACAATCGTCAGCCGCCCTGGAAGTCAAAGCTCTCGTAGGGTGAACAATCACAAAGGAACTTATTTCGAAAATGAGCCAGCGGGCCGGTACCCGACCTCCTTGGTACGAGAGGCTGCGGAGGCGACCACTTTCTCGGCAGCCGAACCAAGCTCACCGTCGGGCTGCAACGCAGTGCGGGCAATGTTCCAGGCGGATTCGACATGCCTACGCGCGGCGGCCTCGGCCGCCTCCGGCTTGCGCGAGCGGATAGCATCCATGATCTCGTGCATTTCGGCGATCGCCGGCTCGCGTCGATTCGCTGAGGCAATCGTCATCGATCGCAGCTGATTGATGCGTACGTTGAGCCCGCTCACGATCTCCCAGGCGACGCGTTTGTCGGCCGACTCGAACAGCGCCTCGTAGAATTTGGTCGTCGCCCGCATCACTTCGGCCGGCACGCCCAAAGCCCATGCCTCGAGCAGCTTTGCAAAGGCCGTATCGAGCAAGGCGATCTGATCGTCGGTAGCCGAGGTGGCGCAGGCCTTCGCCGCAATACCTTCCAGCAACGCGCGCAACTCGTAGATCTCGTCGGTCCGGCCGAGATCAGGCTTGGCCACCGCCGGCCCGTGCCCTGGTATCATCTGCACCAAGCCTTCGGTCTCCAGCTGCCTCAAGACCTCGCGCACCACCGAACGGCTGACCCCGAGCTGATCGCATAATGGCCGCTCGACCAGCCTCTCGCCGGGCTGGAAATGGAAATCCATGATCGCCTCGCGCATGCGCTCCAGCGCCAGCGTCCTCAGCGTCTTGGCGGAGCGGTCGATGCGAAGCGTGTCGTCAGCCATTTTCCACAATCCCTAGCCTCGTCACAAAAACCAGATTCCGCTACCGGTTGACAAGGCCTTTTGCATTCCATATCATGGTATACCATAAGATGATATAGAAATCGATGCGGCCCAGAGCGGCTCAGCCTGAGGAATTCCATGCAGCCGGACATCCGCAAGATCGTGACCTATACGGAGAACACGCTGACCGAAGGCGGTAAGGCAGCGCCGCGTCCGCTGCGCCTGATCGGCGTCGCCGCGGTGCTGACCAATCCGTGGGCAGGCCGCGGCTTCACCGAGGATCTTTCACCCGAAATCCGAGCTTTCGCACCCGTGCTTGGCGAAAAGCTGACCGCGGAGGTCATCAGTGCGGCAGGTTCGGGCGAGGCGATCGAGGGCTACGGGAAGGCCGCAATCTGCGGCACGTCGGGCGAGATCGAGCATGCATCGGCATTGATCCACACGCTCCATTTCGGCAACCACTACCGCCGCGCCATCGGCGCCAAGACCTATCTCGCCTTCACCAATCTACGCGGCGGTCCCAACACGCCGATCATGATCCCGCTGATGGACAAGAACGACGAAGGTCGGCGCTCCCATTATCTCACAGTGCATTTCCAGATCGGCGACGCACCTGCTCCGGACGAACTGGTGGTGGCGCTGGGCGCGTCGATCGGCGGCCGTCCGCACCATCGCATCGGCGATCGCTACCAGGACCTCAAGGAACTGGGAGATCTGCATGGCTGACGCCACGATGGTCCGCAGCAGCGCTCCCGACGGGACCGGTTTCATCCGCGCCGGTTCAGGGAAACCGGTCCTGCTGATCCACGGCGTCGGCATGGATGCGGCCATCTGGCGGCCGCAGATCGTGGTGATGCAGGACCGGTTCGATGTCGTCGCCATAGATATGCTCGGTCATGGCACCTCGCCGCTGCCCCCGGAGACCGCCGGCCTTTCCGACTTCGCCGATCAGGCGATCCGCCTGCTCGATCATCTCGGCCTCGACCGCGTGGCCGTTGCCGGTCATTCCATGGGGGCGCTGGTCGCGCAGGAGGTCGCACTTCGCGCGCCGTCACGCGTCGCCTCGCTCGTCTGCCTCAACGCCGTGTTCCGTCGCCCGCCCGAATTGGCACATGCGGTGCGCGAAAGGGCGGCAGCGCTCGGCAGCCCTCACGATCCCTTGGCGATCGCGGCTACAATCGCTCGCTGGTTCGGCGATCCGATCCCGCCAATTTTGGCGGACGCTGCCGCAACGGCCCGCTCGGCACTCGAGAACGTCGATGCCGAGGGCTATGCCCGCACCTACCGCCTCTTTGCCCGCGCCGATACCGCGCACGCCGACCGTCTCGGCGACTTGGCAGCGCCCGCGCTGTTCATGACCGGCTCGGAGGACCGTAACTCGACGCCCGCCATGTCGGCTGCGATGGCGCGGCTCGCACCAGCAGGGCAATGTGCTGTGCTCAGCGGCGAAAGGCACATGATGACAATCGCGTCGCCGCAAAACGTGACTCAGCGCATCATGGCCTTTCTTGATCAGGCGTCGAATGCCTCGACGAACGCCGAGGCCGGACCGCCATTCGACGCCGTGGAGTTCCGGCGCGCGCTGGGCTCCTTCCTGACTGGAGTCACCATCGTCACCACAATCGACGATGCTGGCGATCCACGCGGCTTCACCGCCAATTCCTTCACCTCCGTCTCACTCGAGCCGCCGCTGGTGCTGGTTTGCATCGCCAAGAGGGCACTGGGGCACCAGGCCTTCTCGACTTCAAGAGGCTTTGCCGTGAACATCCTGGCGGAAGACCAGAAAGCCGCCTCTGGAATCTTCGCCTCGAAAGCCGCGGACAAGTTCGCGTCCGTGGCGTGGCAGCCAGGGCAAACCGGCAATCCGCTGATCGGGGGTTCGGTCGCGGTTTTCGATTGCGACCTTGAGCAGTTGGTCGATGCCGGCGATCATTCCATCCTCATCGGCCGCGTCCATGACTTTACCTACAACGGCGCACAGCCGCTCGGCTACTGCCGCGGCGCTTATGTCACACCAGGCCTGAGCCAGGAGGCGCTTGCGGCTGCCGCTCCACCCGGCACCGAAGTCGGCGTCATTCTCGAGAACGAAGGCCGCGTGCTCTTCTTCGAGACCGCCGAGGGATCGTACCAATTGCCTGCCGGGCGTGGCCTGGGTTCCGCGAACGAGCCGCGTAGCCTCAAAGGAAAGCTTGCGGCCAAGGCGATCGATGCCGAGCTCGGCTTCCTCTACGCGGTGTGGGACGACGCGGCAGACGCCTCGCGCACCCATGTCTACTATCGCGGCACAGTAGATGCGCCGGTCTCTGGCGACGGCCAGATCCGCTTCATCGAGATCGACCGCATCGCGGAGCTGAATATTGCCGACTCGGCTGTCCGTTCGATGCTCGCCCGCTACGCGCGCGAGCGCGCCGAAGACATGTTCGGGGTCTATGTCGGCAACGAAGTCGAAGGCGAGGTCCGGCCGCTCGCCAAGCCGGCCCCGTCGGCACCTATCCATTCCGGCCCAATTCATTCCGGCCAACGGTGAGACCGATGAAGTTTTCCCTTTTCGTCCATATGGAGCGTTCGGACCTCGCCAAGCCGCATTCCGAATTGCTGGCGGAACTGGAAGAGCTCGTGCTGCTGGCGGAAGCGGCGGGTTTCGAGACGGCTTGGATAGGCGAGCATCACGGGATGGAATTCACCATCTCGCCGAACCCGTTCATCAATATCGCCCATCTGGCGGCGAGAACGAAAACCATCCGCCTTGGCACCGGCACCATCATCGCTCCCTTTTGGCATCCGATCAAACTCGCCGGCGAAGCGGCGATGACCGATGTCGTAACTGGCGGCAGGCTGGACCTCGGCATCGCGCGCGGTGCCTACAGCTACGAGTACCAGCGGGTCTTCCCCGGGCTGGACGCCTGGGGGGCCGGCCAGCGCATGCGTGAGATGATACCGGCGATACGCGGTCTGTGGGATGGCGATTACGAGCATGCCGGCGAGTTCTGGCAGTTCCCGCCGACCACCTCCTCGCCCAAGCCTTTGCAACAGCCATACCCGCCGATCTGGGTGGCGGCGCGCGACCCGAATTCGCATGACTTCGCGGTGGCCAACAAATGCCAAGTACAGGTGACGCCGCTCGCCTCCGGCGATGGCGAGGTCGCGAGCCTGATGGAACGGTTCACTGCCGCCTGCCAGTCGCATCCGGACATAGCGCGGCCGCAGATCATGCTGCTGATGCACACTTTCGTGGCCGAGGACGCGGCTGATGCCGATCGCCTGACCCGTGACCTGTCGCAATTCTACTGTCAGTTCGGCGCCTGGTTTCAGAACAAGAAGCCCGTCCGCCAAGGCGTCCTGGAGCCGTTGACCGAGGATGAGATCGCGGCCATGCCGCAATACGCGCCGGACAAGATCCGGCAGAACCTGGTCATCGGCGAGGCCGACGAGGTGATCGGCAGGCTGAAAACCTATGAGGCGCAGGGCTACGACCAATATTCGGTCTGGATCGACAGCGGCCTCTCGCACGAGCGGAAGAGAAAATCGCTCCAGTTGTTCATCGACAAAGTGATGCCGGCTTTCCAGGAGGCTGGGGCGCTATGAGCAATGCCTTCAAGAACTACATCGACGGCCGGTTCACTGAGGCCACCTCCACCTTCGACAGCGTCGATCCGTCCACAGGCTTGCCTTGGGCGACGATGCCCGCCGCAACCATTGCCGATGTCGACCGCGCCGTGGAGGCCGCGCACCGGGCGCTGCGCTCCGGTCCGTGGGCGGCCATGACCGCGACGGCGCGTGGAAAGTTGCTGGTGAAGCTCGGCGATCTCGTCGCCGCCAATGCCGGCCGGCTGGCCGAGTTGGAAACGCGCGACACCGGCAAGATCATCCGCGAGACGCGCGCCCAGATCGCCTATGTCGGCGACTTCTATCGCTATTATGGCGGGCTGGCCGATAAGAACCAAGGCGCCTTCATCCCGATCGACAAGGCCGATATGGAAGTGACGGTGCGGCCGGAGCCGATCGGCGTCGTCGCTGCCGTCGTGCCGTGGAACTCGCAGCTCTTCCTGTCGGCGGTAAAGCTCGGTCCGGCGCTGGCGGCCGGCTGCACCGTCGTGCTGAAGGCCTCCGAGGACGGCCCGGCGCCGCTGCTCGCTTTCGCGGAACTCGTCCACGAAGCCGGCTTTCCAGCCGGCAGCGTCAATATTCTCACCGGCTTCGGCCATGATTGCGGGCAGCGCCTGACCAGTCATCCGCTCGTCGCTCGCGTCGCCTTCACCGGCGGCCCCTCGACCGCACGACGGATCGTCGCCAACACCGCCGAGAACCTCGCCTACACGACGCTCGAGCTCGGCGGCAAAAGCCCTGTCGTCATCTTCGCCGACGCCGATCTCGACAGCGCCGCCAACGCGATCGTGGCCGGCATATTCGCGGCCACCGGCCAAAGCTGCGTCGCGGGTTCACGGCTGCTGGTCGAGCGTTCCATCAAGGACGATTTCCTTGCGCGGCTGAAGGTCAAGGCCGAAGCCATCGTCATCGGCGATCCACAGGATCCCGCCACCGAGATGGGACCGCTGGCGACCTCGCGTCAGCGTGAAAAGATCGAGGCGATCGTCGCGGAAAGCGTGGCGTCGGGCGGGCGGCTTGTCGCCGGCGGCGCACGGCCGAAAGACAAGACTGACGGGTACTACTACGCCCCGACCATCATCGAGGCGCAGGATCAATCACTCGCCTGTGTGCGCGAGGAATTGTTCGGACCCGTGCTGAGCGTGCTTGCCTTCGACAGCGAGGCTGAAGCACTCGCCCTGGCTAATGATACGCTCTTCGGGCTCGCTTCCGGCGTCTTCACGAGCAATCTCGCCAAGGCGCATCGTATGGCGCGCGGCATCCACGCCGGGGTTGTCTGGGTCAACACCTACCGCGCCGTGTCGCCGCTGGTGCCCTTTGGCGGCTACGGCCTTTCCGGTCTCGGCCGCGAGGGCGGCCTCGATGCAATCGGCGATTACACGCGCTCGAAATCGGTGTGGATCCGCACCTCGGACGACCCGATCCCCGATCCCTTCGTCATGCGCTGAAACGGCGTGACGAAGGTTGGACTGAAAAGAACAAGAAACGGCATAACCAATCAGAGGAGAACGACATGAAACTGATTTTCGCCGGCATCCTTGCCGGGTTGATGGCGACCACCGCCGCGAAGGCCGACGAGATGGTGTTCACCAGCTGGGGTGGGACGACCCAGGAAGCACAGACCAAGTCCTGGGCTGAGCCGTTCTCCGCCTCGTCGAGCATCAAGGTTTTGCAGGACGGGCCGACCGACTACGGCAAGCTGAAGGCCATGGTCGACGCCAAGAACGTCACATGGGACGTCGTCGACGTCGAGATGGACTTCGCCATCAAGGCGGCAAAGGACGGTCTGCTCGAGCCGATCGACTTTGCCGTCGTGCCGAAGGATGATCTCGATCCGCGCTTCTCGAACGAGAACGCCGTCGGCAGCTTCTACTATTCCTTCGTGCTGGCCTGGAATAAGGGCGCAGTCTCCGGCGAGCCGGCAAGCTGGGCGGACATGTTCGACACCAAAAAGTTTCCTGGCAAGCGCACCTTCTACAAATGGTCGGCTCCGGGCGTGATCGAGATCGCACTCCTCGCCGATGGGGTGCCGGCCGACAAGCTCTACCCGCTCGACCTCGACCGCGCCTTCAAGAAGCTCGACACAATCAAGTCGGATATCGTCTGGTGGGGCGGCGGCGCGGAATCGCAGCAGTTGATCGCCTCCGGCGAAGCTGCTTTCGGCCAGCTCTGGAACGGGCGCGTGTTCGCGCTGGAGAAAGACGGTGCCGATGTCGGCGTCTCCTGGAACCAGAACCTCACAGCCGCCGACGTGCTTGTCGTGCCCAAGGGCGCAAAGAACAAGGACGCGGCGATGAAGTTCCTCGCGGCCGCGACCAGCCCGACCGGTCAGGCGGAATTCGCCGAGGCGAGCGGTTATGCGCCCATAAACACCAAAGCCAAGGCTGAGATGCGCGCGGACGTGGTCAAGGGCCTGCCCGACGCCCATGTGGACGGCCAGATCAATCTCGACATGAATTATTGGGCCGAGCATCGCGATGAAATCGCCAAGCGCTGGTACGCGTGGCAGGCGAAGTGACGCTTGTAATTCGATGAAACAGATCGGGACGGCCGCGTCCGTCCCGATCGGCAATCCAGGACGACCGCCATGCCGGTGCAAGCACAGCAAGGAATCGCAAGCCCGCGAACATCGGCAGGCCTGGGCGGCTTGGCTCCAGCGCTGATCCTGATCGGGCTCTTCTTCGTTGTGCCGGTGTTGGCGCTTTTGCTGCGCAGCGTCACCGACCCCGTCGCGGGCCTGCAGAACTATGCGGCTCTTCTCGGCGACGGCACCTATGCGCGAGTGTTCTTCAATACGTTCCTCGTCGCCTTTGTCGTGACCATCGTGACAGTGCTCGTCGCGTTTCCGGTGGCCTGGATGCTGGCAATCATGCCGCCCGCGCTCGCCTCGCTGCTCTTCAGCATCATAATCCTATCCATGTGGACAAACCTCTTGACCCGCACCTACGCGTGGATGGTGCTGTTGCAGCGCACGGGCGTCATCAACCGGGCGCTGATGAGCGTCGGCATCATCGATCAGCCATTGCCTCTCATCAACAATCTCACCGGCGTCACCATCGGCATGGTCTACATCATGCTGCCTTTCATGATCCTGCCGCTGGTCGGCACCTTGCGCGCCATCGATCCGATGACACTGCGCGCTGCAGCGCTCTGCGGCGCCAGCCCTTTCGCGGCCTTCCGACGCATTCTTCTGCCCTTGTCGCTGCCGGGCATCGCTGCCGGCGGCCTGATGGTCTTCGTGATGTCGCTCGGCTATTTCGTCACCCCGGCGTTGCTCGGCGGCACGTCGAACATGATGCTGGCCGAAATGATCGCGCAGATGATCCAGTCCCTGCTCAACTGGGGCCTCGGCAGCGCTGCCGCCTTCATCCTGCTCGTCGTCACAATGGCGCTTTATGCGCTGCAGTTGCGCCTTGTCGGGAACAGCCGCGCTACGGGAGCCGCTTGATGCTGCTCGACTATGACCGCCTCGGCTGGCTGAAGGTCGCGCTGCTTGGCTTCACCACGCTGGTGGCGGCATTCCTGCTCCTGCCGATGGTCTTCATCGTGCTGCTTTCATTCGGCTCGTCGCGCTGGCTGGCCTTTCCGCCGCCCGGCTGGACGCTCAAATGGTATGAAGACCTGTTTGCCGATCCCTCCTGGATCGAAGCGGCACTCACGAGCGCCCGCATTGCCACAATGACTGCTATCCTCGCTGTCGCCATCGGCCTGCTAGCCTCCTTCGGGCTGGTTCGCGGTGACTTCCGCGGCCGCGAGATCCTGCGCGGGCTGCTCTTGACGCCGATGGTACTGCCGGTCGTCGTCTTCGCAATCGCGGTCTATGCCTTCTTCCTGCGGCTTGGCCTGGGCGGCACCACGGCCGGCTTCGTTTTGGCCCACACCGTGCTTGCGCTCCCTTTCGCCATTATCCCGATCGCAACAGCGCTGGAGGGCTTCGACAAATCGATCGAGGACGCGGCCATCGTTTGCGGCGCGAGTCCGCTTCAGGCGAAGCTCCGCATCACCCTGCCGTCGATCCGCATCGGCATCTTCTCCGCCGCGATCTTTTCCTTCCTGGCCTCCTGGGATGAAGTCGTCGTGGCGATCTTCATGGCGAGCCCGACCTTGCAGACCTTGCCGGTCAAGATCTGGGGCAGCCTCCGCTCCGACCTCACCCCCGTCATCGCCGCCGCCTCCAGCCTGCTGGTCGCGCTCACGCTGGCGCTGATGATCGTCACGGCACTCTTGCGCCGAAAGTTGCAGACATGACCGAACCCTTTCTCTCGATTCGCAAATTGCGCAAGGCGTTCGGCGCCTTCACCGCCGTGCACGACGTGACGCTGGACATCCCGAAGGGCGAGTTCCTGACCTTCCTCGGCCCATCCGGCTCAGGCAAGTCGACGACGCTCTACGCCATCGCGGGTTTCCAGGATCCAACGTCGGGCGACGTGCTGCTGCAAGGCAAGTCGCTGCTGTCGATCCCCTCGCACAAGCGCAACATCGGCATGGTCTTTCAGCGCTACACGCTGTTCCCGCATCTGAGCGTCGCCGAAAACGTCGCCTTCCCGCTCCGCGTCCGCCGCCGGCCGGAGGGCGAGGTCAAGCGCAAGGTCGCCGATATGCTGGCGCTGGTGCGTCTCGAAAACTTCGCCGAACGGCTGCCTGCCGCGCTTTCGGGCGGCCAGCAGCAGCGCGTCGCGCTTGCCCGCGCTCTGGCCTACGATCCGCCGATCCTTTTGATGGACGAGCCGCTGTCTGCGCTCGACAAGAAGCTGCGCGAGGAAATCCAGGCCGAGATCCGTCGCATCCACCGCGAGACCGGCGTGACCATCCTCTATGTCACCCACGATCAGGAGGAAGCATTGCATCTGTCGGACCGCATCGCGCTTTTCCGCGATGGTCGTATCGAGCAGATCGGCACGGGCGAGGACCTTTATCTCCGCCCGACCACCGAATTCGTCGCTGGTTTCATCGGCAATTCGAATTTCCTCGCCGCCGAGTACCTGGAGACGGTGGGCGGAACCGCCCGTGTACGGCTGGCCGACGGCTCGATCGTCAAGGGCGTGAAGGCGACTCACAAGCTCGAACGCGGCCAGAAGGCCAGACTAATGGTGCGGCCGGAGGCATTCCGACTGAGGCCAGCCGACGGGAACGCATCACTCACTGTCGAGATCCTCGATACAGCCTTCTTCGGGGACCGCCGGCGCGTCGTAGCCCGCACCGGCTCCGGCGACGAGATCGATGCCAGGCCAACTTCAGATTCCGCAGAAGTGAACAGCGTCGATGCGGCTTACGGTCGGCAGATCTTCTTCGATCCCGCGGCGGCATTTCTGTTTCCGGCCTAGAGCAAGAAGGACCTGTCCAGCCGAAGCGGGACCTTCCCGGCATTTGCGACGGGTCGCGCCCCGCTGCGAGGCCAGACCACAGCAGATCAAATTAGGTCGAGGCTCGCAGGGGCCCGGAGCCTGCTTACGGAAGCCACGCGTTCAGCGCTGAAGCCATTAAAACCCTGGCTGGATCTAGATGTCGGCTTTCCACGGTCCGCTCACGGCTAGAACGTTCGCTGGATCCTTGCACAGTTCTACAATTCGCAATCAGCTGGACGTCGCGCGCGGCTCTCCCTCATGGAGCCTTCAAATCTCCGGGATGCTCTCGCGGAAGATGACCTGTAGCCGCGGCTGGTGGAGCTCGTAGGGCAAGCCTAATGTAGTGGGAGAGGATGTTGAACGCCTCCCTGGCTTCGACTCGCGGGTTCTGGTCGACCACCGCGTCAAGGGTGCCGTCGAGCAAAAGCTGCTTGGTGCCGTCGGTCACCTCATGGCCGAGGAAGATGATCTCCTTCGCGCGTCCGCGTTCCTTCAGCGCGCGGGCGATGCCGGTGTTACCGGCGCCGACATTGTAGATCGCGGCGAGGTCGGGATGGCGCTCGAGCAAGGCGGAGGCTTCCGAATAGGCCTTTTCGCGGTCGTCGAGCATTTCACGCATTTCGACGATCTCAAGGTTGGGGATTCCTCGGCAACGCCAGCTTCCGATATGCACCTACGCGCCGTGGTCTGTTGGCCGGCTATTGTAGATATCGCTTGGCAATGGGATCGCGGCTACTCAAGGCAAAATCGGTGCCGCTCCCTGAGCTCTTTTGAAGTCGCTTCCAGCTCCTTCTCGCGTCGTCCGGCGTTCCACGACAGCGCGGCTGCTGCGGTGTCGGCGATCTGTTCAAGGTTGCCGCGGCTGACCCGGCCCGTGATCGCCAGTGCGGTGCGCCGCATGACGATGTCGGCCAGGTGGACGACATTCTCGTTGCGCGCCAACCAATCGATTTCCGCCAGCGTGTACTCCAACGCGTCGGCAAGCGGCTCCGCCTGTCGTTCGGCTTCGTGCGCCAGAATGAGGCGGGCCGTCGTGCCATAGCGGTCAAGCAGTGCTTCGGCGCGGGCCGGCGATGAACCTGTCTCAGCCGTGGCAGCGGAGATCCAGCGGGCATGCGCAGCCGCATCGGTCGGAAAGTCGCGGCCGCCGCCGATGGCGAGGCTTTGCGTGCTCACCCGTCTGGGCTGACCAAGCCTGGACAAAAGCATGTCCGTCACCTCTTCGGCGAAACCGCGGAAGGTCGTCCACTTGCCGCCTACCAATGAGACGATCGGCCAGTTCCGGCTGCCCTCGATCTCGACGACGGGAGCCGAGTGATCACGGCTGATCAGACCCGGCGCGGTGCCGTCCGACGCCGGCAGCGGACGGATACCGGAATAGGCATAGACGATCTGCTCGCGGCCGAAGGCAAGGCCGGGCAGTAGTTCGCGCAGGCTCGCCAGGAAATAGTCGATCTCGTCATCCTCGCAGCGCACCGTCTCGGGGTCGGCGGCGCGGATGTCGGTGGAGCCGACCAGTGCCCGGCCGAGATAGTCGAACACCAGGCATATGCGGCCGTCATTAGCCTCGAAATAGATCATGCGGCCGTTCAGCGCCCGCAGCAGGTCGGGATGGTCGAGCACGATGTGCGAACCCTTGGTGCCGCCGATCAGCCGCGACGGCGCGCCGAGCGCCGTGTTGACATGGTCGATCCATGGCCCCGCCGCGTTGACGACGATGCGCGGCCGGAAACCGACCTCGCCGCCGTCCGGCCGGGCGAAGCGCACGACACTGCCGTCGCTGCCCAGCAATTGCGCATAGTTGAGAGCCTCGGATCCGGCGCTTGCCCTGATCCCGTCCTGGAGAAGCTCAAACACCAGCCGCTCGGGATGACGGACGGTGGCGTCGTAGTAGGTGCCGGCCGCCACGATGCTCGGCGTCAGCGGCGGTATCTCGCTCAGCGCCCGCGCTTTCGACCACATGCTATGCCGGGGCATGACGCGGCGGCGGGCGCCGTAGAAGTCATACATGGCAAGGCCGATCTTGATCAGCAGAGCGCCGCGGCCGCGCGGAGCGGTCGTGCTGCCAAAAAGGGTGCGAAGCGCCGCCCCGATGCCCGTCAGCCAGGAAAAGATCGGGATGACGGTCGGCAGCGGCCGCACCGCGTGCGGGGCATTGCACAGCAAAAGGTTGCGTTCCAGCGTCGACTGCGCGACGAGGCCCAACTCGCCCGTTTCGAGATACTTGATGCCGCCATGGATCAGCCGCGACGGCGCGGCGCTGGTGCCGGAACCGAAATCCGCCTTGTCGACGATCGCGACCCGCAGGCCCTGTTCGCACAGGTCGCGAAAAAGGCCGGCGCCGTTGATGCCGGCGCCGATGATGAGGACATCGACATCGCGCGCCGTCCCGGTCATTGCACCGGCACGATCTTGAGTTTGACCCCGGCCGCCTTCAGGCTGACGACAACCTCTTCGGGAAGGCCGTCGTCGCTGAGCACAAGATCGAAGTCGGTGAGGTCCGCAAAGAGATGCAGCGCCACCTTGCCGAACTTGGAGGAATCGATCAGCAGTACGCTGCGCGAGGCCGCTGCCGCCATCGCCTGTTTCACGCGCACCACCTGCGGGTCCTGGATCAGCGTCGCGGTCTTGTCGATCGCCGAAGCGGAGCAGATCAGCAGATTGACCCTGATCTTCTGCAGCGCATTCTCGCAGATGTGACCGATGAAGGCATTGTAGGTCGGATGGTATTCGCCGCCGAGCAGGATCAGCTTCAGCTCATCCTTGCCCACCAGTCGCTCCGCCAGCGACAGGCTGTTGGTGACGACAGTCAGCGGCGCGATCTGCGGCAGGAGCGGGCCGAGCGCATTAGCGGTGGTCGAATCATCGAGCAGCACGACCTGCCCCGGCTCGATTTCGGCCAGAGCCGCCCGGGCAAGCGCCCGCTTGGCCGCCGCCGCGTGCGTCTCGCGGAAACGGAAGAGGCTTTCGTAGACGCCAGACGGCTGAGCGCTGACCGCGCCATGCAGCTTGCGCAGCACACCCTGGCGAGCCAGTTCATCGACGTGGCGATGGATGGTCATGCGCGACACGCCAAAGACCGCGACGAGCTCGTCGATGCGCGCCTCGCCATGCTGAATGATGTAATCGGCAATGTCCTGCCGGCGATTGTCCGCGTTCATCGCTCACCCCCTCCCGCGAGCGCTTCGATCGACGGCCAGGCTTCGGCGAGGCGGCTGGCGATGTCGCAGTGCAGCCGGTAGCGCTTGTCCATGGCAGCGCTGCGCTCGGGGTCGGGCCGATAGGTGCGGCCAAGCGCTGCGAGGTCGCGCGGATCGTGCCGCGGCGAGGCGAACAGGCCGACGCCGGCGCCGGCGCAGAGTGCTGCACCCCATGCGGCGGCTTCTTCCGTCTCGGTCACCGTGAGCGGCATGGCGAGCACGTCGGCAAAGATCTGCGCGAAGGCCGGGTTGCGGGAAATGCCGCCGGTCAGCCGCGCCTCGCGCGGCGCAAAACCCTCGCGCAGCGCATCGACGTGGACGCGATGGTTGAAGGCAATGCCTTCGATCACCGCCCGCAGCATGTCGCCGCGATCATGCCAGCCGCGCAGCCCGAGGAAGCCGGCGCTGGCGGTCGGGCCATGCGGCGAGCCGAACAGATAGGGATGGAAGAGCAGCGTCGAGGGCCGCGCCAACGCCGCCTCGATTTCCGGGCCGACAATGGCGTGGACCGAGCGACCGTCAGCTTCCGCCGCCGCCCGCTCGGAACCGCACAGCGTGTCGAGGAACCAGTCGTAGTTTGCCGCCGATGCCGGCGAGATCGACATATTGTTCCATTCGCCGGGCTTCAATCCGTTACGGCAGAACCAGCGGGCATCGATGCGCGGCGCGGCTGAGACGGTCTCATTGATCGAATAGGTGCCGGCAACGATGGCTACCACGCCTTCGCCATAGCCGCCGATGCCGAGCGCCGAGGCAGTCACGTCGTGCAGGCCGGCCACGACCGGCGTGCCGGCAGTTAGGCCCGTGGATCGGGCCGCCTGCACTGTTACTGCGCCGACGACCTCGTCCGGCCGCACTGCCTGCGGTAGCGCATCGCCGAGCGCTTCGAGACCGAAGATCGGGAGGATGTCCGGCGCGTAGGTTTGGCTGTCGACCGCGGTGAACGAAGTGCTCGCCTCAGTGAGGTCGGTGCCGAGGCTGTCCGTCAGGCAGAAGCGCAGCCAGTCCTTACAGGCGAGCACGTGGCCGATGCGGGCAAAACGCTCCGGTTCCCGATCGCGTATCCAGGCCAGCAGCGAAGACGGCGCCGAGGCGTGCGGCGTCTGGCCGGTCCGCGACAGCGCTTTGCCGGCCGTCCCGTCGGTTTGCCACTGAGCAACAACATCTCCAGCCCGGCTGTCGAGCGACAGGAAGCCGCGCCCAAGCGGCCGGCGGTCGCGGTCGAGCATGTAGAGGCCGTCGCCATGCGCCGTGGCAGCGACGGCGGCGATGTCCGAGGGCGGTCTGCCGCAGCTGGAGACCGCTTCCGCGATCGCTTCGGCGGCAGCGCGCCACAGCTCGTTCATGTCGCGCTCGACATGACGCGGCGCCGGAATGGTCTGTGGTAACCGGCGGCGGGCTACGGCAAGCGGCGTGCCGGCCTCGTCGAAAACCACCGCCTTGGTGACGGTCAGGCCGCTATCGATCCCCAGCAGACAGGGCATACGCTCCTCGCCATGCACGTCGCGTGCATCTCATGACGCCATCACGTAGCATCATGTTAAATTAACATCAATGGATGTTACAATTGGCCGATGGTAACATCTTGTTGTCGCACGGCGGCGACGACGACAGTCATGCCGCCTGCCTTCATCTCCTCGACCTGCCGGGGCGGCGTTCCGTCATCGACGACGATAACGTCGAATTCGTTCAGCGCGCACATGGCATGCAGCGCCCGGCGCTCGAACTTGGTGTGATCTGCAAGCAGGATGCGCATTGCGGCGCTGTCGAACATTGCGCGCTTGGTCTCGACCATTTCCGGCGATTGGTGGAACACCATGCCGTCGGTGATGGCCGACATCGACATGAAGAGGCGATCGGCCCTCAGCCGCCGGATCTCCGTGACCGTGACCGGCCCCATGAAGGCATTGCACCAGTTGTAGAATTGGCCGCCAAGCCCGAGCAGCGTCAAGTCGCGCGTGTCCTTGAGCTCGTTCATCAGGGTGATGGAGTTGGTGATCGCCGTCAGCGGCACGTGCGCCGCAAGGTGCGGCACGAGCTGCAGGACTGTGGTGGAATCGTCGAAGAAGACCGCCTGGCCAGGTTCCAGAAAAGCCGCCGCCGCCTGCGCGATCGCGCGTTTCTCCGCCGCCTGGCGTGACGAGCGGTAGACATCGCTCGATTCGATGAGGCTGGTCGGGGCGGCCGAGACGATGCCGCGCGTCTTGCGCAGCAATCCCTTCTCGACCAGTTCGTCGAGGTCCCGATGCGCGGTCATCAGGCTGATGCCGAAACGTTCGGTGAGATCCTCGATGCGCATCGTGCCCTCGGCCATGACTGCCTCTGCAATCATCCGGCGGCGCGCCAGCTGGCGCGCGTGGCGGCTGTCGGCGGGCACCTGATCCCCGGCAAGGGTCTTCAACGCCTGCTCGGGCCGAATCTCGCGATCTGTCATCCAAGCCTCTCCTGCCGATGCCATTCGCATATCTGGCGCCGATGGCAAGCGGGCACCTTGGGGGCGGGCAGGGTTTTGCGCATCGAAAGCCTTTGCGCGGCAGGAAAAGGGGCGCGCAACGCTGCGCGCCCCCGTCCGGCGGTTCACTGGGAGAGTGTGAACGGGCCGGTGTATTTGTCGACATTGTCCTTGGTGATCAGGGCGCAGTCGAAGAGCTGCTTTTCGGAGGCAGCACCTGTCGAGCCGGTCTTGATGAACTTGTCGGCCTGCTTCACGGCTTCGGCCGAGAAGACCGCGACAGGCTGCAGCACCGTGTACTGCATTTCGCCCGCCTTGACGGCGGCAACCGCGTCCGGCGAGCCGTCGAAGCCGCCGACTTTCACCTGGGAGAGCTTGCCGGCTTCCTTCAGCGCCGCGATGGCGCCGAGGGCCATCTCGTCATTGCCGGAAATGACGCCCACGATGTCGGGATGGGCCTGCAGCAGCGATTGCATTTTCTGGTAGCCCTGGGTGCGGTCCCAGTTGGCCACTTCCTTGCCGACCTTCTTGAGGTCCGAATACTGGGTGAGCACGGTCTCGTAGCCGTTTGAGCGCGTCGCCGCGTTGTTGTCGGCCGGGTTGCCGAACAGCTCGACATAGTTGCCCTTGTCGCCGATCGCCTCGACCCACTGCTGCGCGCCGATCGCGGCGCCCTGGGCGTTGTTGGAGACGAGCTGCGCCTTGGCGAGTCCGTCCTGGTTGATCTCGGCGTTGACCAGGAAGACCGGGATGTTGGCGGCGATCGCCTTCTTGACAGCGCCGATCGAACCGTCGGCATTGGCCGGGTCGAGAATGATCGCCACCGACTTGTTGGTGATGGCGGTGTCGATCATTGTGCTTTCGGTGTTGGTGTCGCCCTTGTGGGCGCTGACATTGGCGGTGTAGCCGAGGCTCTCGGCCGTGGCCTTGGCGACCTGGCCTTCCGTGAGCCAATACGGATTGGCCGGATCGGTCACGATGATGCTGATCAGGCCCGCCGCCCAGGCATGGCTTGCCATCAACGGCAGCGTGGCGGCGGCGACCAACAGTATCCTTCTGGCTTTATCGATCATTTCTCTCACTCCCTAGTTATAGATTGCGGTTGCGGTTTGCCGATTGTCTCGGCCTTCTTACCGGTCGATCTCCTTGCGTCCGGAGAAGCTTTCGGCGAGGCGCGGCGTCACTGTCGGATGCCGCGGGCCCCGTATTGGATGGTGTTCATGAGCACGGCGAGCACGATGACGGCGCCGGTGAAGACGGTCTGCCAGTAGGAAGACACGCCGATGATGACCAAGCCGTCCGACAGGAAGCCGATGACGAATGCACCGAGCATGGTGCCGCGCACGGTGCCGCGCCCGCCGGTCAGCGCGGCACCGCCGATGACGACTGCCGCGATCGCGGTCAGTTCGTAGGTGGTGCCGGCGGTCGGACCGGCCGACGTCAATTGCGAGGAGAGCACCAGGCCGGCGATGGCGGACAGAATACCGGAGAGCGTATAGACCGTGATCTTGACCCGCTTCACGGGCACGCCCGACAGGTCGGCCGCGTTCTCGTTGCCGCCCGCGGCATAGAGCCAACGGCCGAAGGAAGAGCGACTGAGCATCAGCCCGGTCAGCACGGCGAGGGCCGCCAGGGCCAACACGCTGATCGGCACTCCAAAGAGCCGGTTGAAGCCCAGCCAGTCGAAGCCGGTGTTGCCGAGCTCCGGCCGACCGGCGAGATTATTGTAGGTGAGGCCGTTGGTCATCAGCAGCGCGATGCCGCGCGCCATGTACATGACGCCCAGCGTGGTGACGAAGGCGGGCACCTTGAACCAGGCGATGAGAATGCCGTTGAGCGCGCCGAGCGCGGCGCCGAGCGCGCAGGTCAGCACGACCACGGCCCATACCGGCGGAAACAGGATAACGCCGAGCGGTTTTAATTCCACGCCCTGCATGAGTGCGCCCGCGACGACGCCGCACAGAGCCAGGATCGAGCCGACCGAGAGGTCGATGCCGCCACTGAGTATGACCAGCAGCATGCCGATCGCCAGTATGCCGTAGATGGCCACGTGCGAGGACATGATCAGCAGATTGGAGACGGTGAGGTAGTTCGGCGACAGAAACGAAAAGACGACGACGATGGCGATCAGCGCGAAGAAGGCGCGGCCCTTCAGCAAAAGCTTGATCGGGTTGCGTGTTCCCTTGACGGGCGAGACCTGGGACGACATGCGGTTGGCGCTGGTTTGCGTCATTGTTCGTTTCCGTGTTCCGCTCAGGCTGCCACGGCCTCGCCCGAGGCGGCCATGATCTTTTCCTTGGTGATGTCCGAAGTGAACTCGGCCGAGATCCGCCCGCGCCGCATGATGATGATCCGGTGGGCGATCGACAGGCACTCGTTGACTTCCGATGTCGTGAAGACGACGGCCTGCCCGGCCGCCGCGTGATGAGCCAGAATACGGAACACCTCGGCCTTGGCGCCGATGTCGATGCCGCGACTCGGTTCATCCAGCAGGATGACCTTGGGATCGGTGGCGAGCATCTTGCCGATCACCACCTTCTGCTGGTTGCCACCGGACAGCGACCCGATCGGCACGTCCGGTCCATCGGTCTTGACCGTCACGTCCCTGATCGATTTCTGGATCAGCGCCCGTTCGAGCTTGATCGAGGTGAAGACGCCGCGCGTGAATTCCATGATCGAGGCGAGCGAAAGGTTCTGTCCGACCGACATCGTCTGGACGAGCCCGTAGCGCTGGCGATCCTCTGGCACGAGCGCAAGGCCGCGGGCGATGCGCTCGCCGATGGGGAGGTGGGATATCTCCATGCCCTCAAGCACGATCTCGCCGGACGTCGCGCTCAGCTTGCCGGCGACGGTTTCGAGCAGTTCCGTCCTGCCGGCCCCCATCAGGCCATAGATGCAGACGATCTCGCCGGCCCTGACGTCGAGCGACATGCGGTCGACGACATTGTAGCCGCCGCCGGCCGGATCTGGCACGGTCAGGTCGCGGACCGAGAGCATGACCGGACCGAAATCATGACCGGCAGGCGGACTGCCCAGATCATAGTTCTCACCGACCATGTTGCGCACGATCCATTCAAGATCGATGTCGGCGCGTGGCGCGTAGGCGGTCATGTTGCCGTCCCGCAGCACCACCGCATGATCGGTGATCTGCAGGGCCTCCTCCAGATGGTGCGAGATGTAGACGATCGACACGCCTTTGGCGGTAAGGTCGCGGATCACGCTGAAAAGAACTTCGACCTCGGTGGCCGAAAGCGCCGATGTCGGCTCGTCCATGATGAGGATGCGGCTGTCGACCGAAAGCGCCCGTGCGATCTCGACGATCTGCTGTTGTCCCAGACGCAGTTCCTCGACAGGGGTGAGCGGGTCAATGTCCTCCTCGAGCTCCGCCAGCAGCCTGCGGACCTGGCGTTCCTCCTCCGCGTAGTCGACGCCGGTCGGGCCGGTGATCTCGCGCCCCATGAAGATGTTGTCGCGAACCGATAGATTGGGCGCGAGGCTGAGCTCCTGATGAATGATCGAGATGCCATGGTTTCGCGCATCGGTGGAGGAGGAAAACACGATGGGCCGGCCATCGAGGACGATCTCGCCAGAGGTCGGCTGCACCACGCCGGAGAGGATCTTCATCAGCGTCGACTTGCCGGCGCCATTCTCGCCGAATAGTGTCGTCACCTGGCCGCGGTGGATGTCGAAATTGACGCCTTTCAGCGCCTTCACGCCGTTGTAGGACTTGGCGATGTTGCGCGCCGCCAGAACCACTTCGCCGGCCGGCCGGGAGGTCGCGGCGCCGCTCATTTGACGGTGACCTTCACCGGCGTGATCAGCCAGTTCTTCGGGTTGATTAGGCGGAAAACGCCGAAGATCTCCAACGTCTTGCCCGACAGGCTGGCGGTGTCGATACCGTCGAGTGTCGCCTTTTTCATGGCCCGGTTGATGCCCGAGCCGGCGTCCTGGTATTCGATCTGGTTCTTGAACTTGCCGAAGACGATGTCGCCCGTCGCATCGCGCAGGTCGGTGCCGTTGATGGCCGGGCCGGTCTGCACCCGAACATGGATGTCGGCCGGCACACCTTCGGCCTTGAGGTCGTAGACGCCCGATTTCGCTTCGCCCGCCACCGCCGTCACCCTGACCGGGATGATCGCACCGGTCGACGAGGCAGTTCCGTACTGTTTGGCGGCGGCATTCTTGTCGGCCATGACCGCCGGTCCGAAGGTGGCGGCGTTGACGGCGTGCTCGACGACGAAGGCCTGGATGCGCGGGAACTCCTTTTCGCCGAACCGGTCGGGCGAAAACGCCTCCTGGCTGACGTCGGCGGACGATCCGATCCGTACCACCTTCGTGTCGAGCGCGATCGCGGCAAGGATCACGACGCCGAGACCGACGGCAACCATCAGACCGCGGCGTGGCGCGGCAGGGGCCTTCGGCGTCTGGGCAGACATGACGTTCATGGTTCAGGGCCTTGCCGGCGATAGAACGGGGCGGGCAGGGGCCGATGCGAAAGCGCTGCGGATCCACGACGCACGCCTGCCGCCGGATGGTGGCACGGCATAAAAGGGTCGCTTGGCTTGCATCGATTTTCTCCACCCTTGGCCGGCGATGCAGCGTCTTCCTCCCACCGCATCCACGCCCGTCTGTTAGAGTTATGTTATGTTAATGTTATCTTCCGCGTCAAGCATGTTAGATTTGAATTCCGCTTGAGGGCTGATTCTGGCCTGTTGCAGGGATCCTCGGATATGCGATTTTCAGAACGGCATCTCCGGAATAGCTTAATATTCTCGATTGCCGCTATGGCCGATCATTGGGATTCTTCATCTCCCAGATATGGCACGGCTCTGCTGCAGGAATGAATTGATCAGCCAGTAAGATGCTAATTTCATTAGAAATTATGCTCGCCACCCTGTGCTGCGGCGCAGGGTGAAGACAAGCCTTAAGCATCCGGTCGCCTGTTTGTCCGCTTCCCGCCTGTCTATTGAAGGACGACAGGGTCGGATTGTCGAGTTCCTCCTGACTGATATCAGCGTAACTGAAAAAATTTTCGGTGTCTGCAAGAAAAATCATGCATTGTGTTATTTCCATGATAACTTAGAATGGACTGCGCAAGGCGTCGTTAGGGAGGAGTGGGCAACGGCGTATCTTTCGCCGCCGCCCTTTCCCGGGTCGGGCTGCAGGCGGGAAAAGATCAGGAGGAGACGGACATTGCCCTGTTGTCGATCCAGGTATGGTCGCATCGGAAGCGGAGAGATCCGTGGCCGACGCTGACGTCATAATAGGTATCGATTCCGGCACGTCGGTCATCAAGGCGGTCGCCTTCGAGCTGAACGGCCGCCAGATTGCATCTGCCTCGGTTCCGAACCGGTACGCGTCCGCCGCCGACGGTTCGGCGACACAGTCGCTCTCCCAGACCTGGCGCGACTGCGTCGCGGCGCTTCGAGGGCTTGGCGACAGGGTTGAAAACTTGGCGGCGCGTGCCGCGGCGCTCGCGGTGACGGCCCAGGGCGACGGCACCTGGCTCGTGGGCCGGCAAGACACGCCGGTCGCCGACGCATGGCTGTGGCTCGATGCCCGCGCCGCGCCCACCGTCGAGCGCCTGGCCGCCGGGCCGCTCAACCGCGCGCGTTTCGAGGCGACCGGAACCGGGCTCAACACCTGTCAGCAGGGCACTCAGATGGCCCATATGGACCGCCACACGCCCGAGCTTCTCGAGCATGCCGAAGTGGCGTTGCACTGCAAGGACTGGCTCTATCTGAACCTGACCGGGGTGCGCGCCACCGACCCGTCGGAAGCAAGCTTCACATTCGGCAATTTCCGCACCCGCCGCTACGACGACACCGTCATCGAGGCGCTCGGCCTTTCCGGCCGGCGCAAGCTGTTGCCGGAGATCGTCGACGGCACGATGGTGACCTATCCGCTTACCACCGCGGCGGCGGCCGAGACTGGGCTGAAAGCGGGCACGCCCGTCAGCCTCGGCTATGTCGACATGGTCATGACCGCGCTCGGTGCCGGGGTCTGCGGCGGCGAAGGCGACGTCGCCTGCTCGATCGTCGGCTCGACCGGCGTCCACATGCGGGCCGTCCCGACAGGCGCAGTGCACCTCAACAAGGAGGGCTCGGGCTACGTCATCACCCTGCCGATTCCGGATCTGGTGACGCAGGTCCAGACCAACATGGCGACCACGCTCAACATTGACTGGGTTATCGGTCTTGCCGCGGATGTGCTGAAGGAATTCGGGCAGGAGGCCAGTCACCGCGATCTGGTCGCCCGCATCGATCGCTGGCTCGGCGACAGCCGGCCCGGCCAGATCGTCTATCATCCCTATATCTCGGAAGCCGGCGAGCGCGGGCCGTTCGTCAACGCCAACGCCCGCGCTGGCTTCGTCGGTCTGTCGGTCAATCACCGCTACCCGAGCCTGGTGCGTGCCGTCCTCGAGGGGCTGGGGCTCGCGATGCGCGACTGCTACGCGGCGATGGGCGACCTGCCTTCGGAACTGCGACTGTCGGGCGGCGCTGCCCGCTCGCAGGGATTGCGCGGCATCCTGTCGGCGGCGGTCCACGCGCCGGTGCGCGTCTCTTCGCGTGAGGAGGCCGGTGCTGCCGGCTGCGCGATGATGGCGGCGGTCGCCATCGGCGCCTATCCCGATATGGGAGCCTGCATCGCCGACTGGGTCACGCCGCTGCTCGGGCCCGTCGAGGCGCCAGATCCGGCACTGGTCGACGTCTATGACGGCCTTTTTCCGGCATTTACCGGGGCACGCCATGCCCTGGGGCCGGCCTGGGAAGCGCTGGCCGCCCAACGTCGCAACACGGCCGGCGCCTCTGCCGAGACGCCTGAGGGAGCATAGGATGGGGCATGAGCCGAAAGAGGTCGACCTCTTCGTCATCGGCGGCGGCATCAACGGTGCCGGCATCGCCCGGGACGCGGCAGGTCGCGGCCTGTCGGTCGTGCTGTGCGAGAAGGACGATCTTGCCGAGGGCACGTCCTCGCGGTCCGGCAAGCTGGTGCATGGCGGCCTGCGCTATCTCGAATATTACGAGTTCCGCCTGGTGCGCGAGGCGTTGATCGAACGCGAGGTGTTGCTCAAGGCCGCGCCCCATATCATCTGGCCGATGCGCTTCGTGCTGCCGCATAGTCCGCAGGACCGGCCTGCCTGGCTGGTGCGGCTCGGCCTGTTCTTCTATGACCATCTGGGCGGTCGAAAAAAGCTGCCGGGCACGCGCACGCTCGATCTCGAGCGCGACCCGGAAGGAACGCCGCTGCTCGACCAATACACGCGCGGCTTCGAATATTCCGACTGCTGGGTGGACGATGCGCGGCTGGTGGTGCTGAACGCTGTCGGCGCCGCCGAGCGCGGGGCCGAGGTGCTCACCCGCTCGCCCGCCGTCTCCGCCCGCCGCGAGAATGGCGCCTGGACGGTGACGACCAGAAACGCGATGACCGGCGAAACGCGCCTCTTCCGCGCCCGCTGCCTCGTCAATGCCGCCGGCCCTTGGGTTTCGGACGTCATCGGCCGTGTCGCGGGATCGAACTCATCGCGCAACGTGCGCCTGGTCAAAGGCAGCCACATCATCGTGCCGAAGTTCTGGCAGGGCGCCAACGCCTATCTGGTGCAGAACCACGACAAGCGCGTCATCTTCATCAACCCCTATGAAGGAGATATGGCGCTGATCGGAACCACGGACATCGCCTACGACGGCCGCGCCGAGGACGTCAGGGCCGACGAGGCCGAGATCGACTACCTGCTTGCGGCGGTGAACCGCTACTTCAAGGAGAAACTGCGGCGTCAGGACGTGCTCTACTCCTTCTCCGGCGTACGGCCGCTATTCGACGACGGCAAGGGCAACCCGTCCGCGGTGACGCGCGACTATGTCTTCGACCTCGACGAGACCGGCGGCGCGCCGCTGCTCAACATTTTCGGCGGCAAGATCACCACTTTCCGCGAATTGGCCGAGCGCGGCATGCGCCGGCTGAAGCATGTTTTCCCGCGGATGGGCGAGGACTGGACAGAGACCGCACCGCTGCCCGGCGGCGAAATCCCCAATGCCGACTACGAGACCTTCGCCAACGGCCTGCGCGAAGCCTATCCGTGGATGCCGCGCGATCTCGTGCATCACTATGGGCGGCTCTACGGCGCGCGCACCAGGGACCTCGTCAAGGACGCGGCCTGCCTCGACGGCCTTGGCCGCCATCACGGCGGCCTGCTCTACGAGGCGGAGGTGCGCTATCTCGTCGCCAGGGAATGGGCGCGCACGCCCGACGACATCCTGCTTCGGCGCACCAAGCACCATTTGCACCTCACCGAGGCGGAACGGGACGCTTTCGCCATGTGGTTCGACGCCGAGCGTCTTGCCGAGGCTGCATGATGGCGCTGACGCTTTCCCTGAACACCAATCCGCTGGTCAACCGCTTCGCCGATCCGGACGACCTGGTCGAGACCGTCGCGCGCGACCTCAGGCTGCGCGACCTGCAGCTGACGCATGAGTTCATCAATCCGAGCTGGCCGGCGCCGGCGATCCGGCGCCTGACCCGGCAGATGAGGGCGGCCCTGCGGCGAACCGGCGTGCGCGTCACAAGCGGCATGACCGGCCCCTATGGCCGCCTCAACCATTTCGGCCATCCCGACGCTGAGGTGCGCCGCTATTATGTCGACTGGTTCAAGATCTTCGCCGACATCACCGCCGACCTCGGCGGCGTCTCCATCGGCACCCAGTTCGCCATCTTCACCTACAAGGATTATGACGATCCGGTCCGGCGCGAGGACCTGATGCGGATAGCCATCGACTGCTGGGCGGAGGTGGCCGAACACGCCAAGGCGGCCGGGTTGCGTTACGTTTTCTGGGAACCGATGAGCATCGGGCGCGAGTTCGGCCAGACCATCGCCGAATGCCTGAAGTTGCAGGACAGGCTGACCAAAGCAGAAATGGCGGTGCCGATGTGGATGATGGCCGACATCGACCATGGCGACGTGAGCAGCGCCAATCCAGATGACTACGATCCCTATGCCTGGGCCCGCGCGGTGCCGAGGCTGTCGCCGATCATCCACATCAAGCAAAGCCTCATGGACAAGGGCGGGCATCGCCCCTTCACCGCGGCGTTCAATGCCAGGGGCCGCATTCATCCCGAGCCGCTGCTGAAGGCTTTCGCCGAAGGCGGGGCCGTCGACAACGAGATCTGCCTGGAGCTGAGTTTCAAGGAACGGGAGCCGGACGATCGGCAGGTCATCCCGCAGATCGCCGAGAGCATAGCCTTCTGGGCTCCCCATATCGACACGGGCGTGCAAGGCCTGAATATCTGACCGGCTGAGAATGACCCAAACGCACGATCAAGGACCGCAGATGCCGAAACGCCCAGCTGGACTGGACCCTGAAGGGTCGCTCGCGACCCGTGCCGCTTGGCTGCACTACGCCGGCGGGCTTACTCAGGCCGAGGTGGCGAAGCGGCTCGGGCTGCCGTCTGTAAAGGCGCATCGGCTGATCGCCCGGGCTGTGGCCGACGGAGCGGTCAAAGTCTCGATCGACGGCGAGGTCGTTGAATGCGCATTGCTGGAGAACCAGCTCTGCGATCGCTTCGGGCTAGGCTTTTGCGAGGTCGCGCCGGATCTGGGCGAGGATGGCCTGCCATTGCGGGCGCTGGGACTGGCGGGCGCCGGTTTCCTGCGTCGCGAGATGGAGCGCGGCGAGGACAGGGTCATCGGTATCGGTCATGGCCGCACGCTCGCCGCCGCGGTGCATCAGTTGCCGCGCTTCGAGGCAGCCGGCGTGCGCTTCGTCTCGCTGCTCGGCGGCCTGACGCGCAACTATGCGGCCAATCCGCACGACGTCATGCATCGACTGGCCGAAAAGACCGGCGCACAGGCCTACGTCATGCCGGTGCCGTTTTTTGCCAATTCCGCGGACGACCGCGAAGTGCTCCTGGCGCAGCGCGGTGTGCGGGAAATCTTCGAGATGTCAAACCGGGCGACGCTGAAGTTCGTCGGCATCGGCACGGCGGATGCGGGCGCTCAGCTCGTGGCGACGGGCATGATCGAGCCGCGCGAAATTGCCGAGATCACTGCCGTCGGCGGCGTCGGCGAAATGCTCGGGCACTTTTTCGATGCGCGGGGCCGGGTGCTGGAAACGACCCTGACCGCCCGCACGCTCGCCGTCGATCTGGACGGGTCGGCGGATAGCCGCATTATCGCGATCGCGGGTGGTCCGACAAAGGTCGAGGCGGTCCGAGCGGTACTCAAAAGCGCGCGGTTGAAAGGTCTCATCACCGATGAGTCGACAGCCAGGGCTCTCGTGAGCGAAACGGAATGACCACCGCATGAAACAGATGCCACACGTCTGGATCGGGACGAGCTGGAAAATGAACAAGACACTCGCTGAGGCGCGTGCCTTCGCCAGTGGACTGCTTGCCGAGCCGCGAGGCGAACTGCGCATCCAGCGCTTCGTCATCCCGCCCTTCACGGCGGTGCGCGAGGTCAAGGCGATGCTTCAAGGTACGTCCGTCAAGGTCGGAGCCCAGAACATGCATTGGGCCGATGAAGGCGCATGGACCGGCGAGATTTCGCCGCCGATGCTGAGGGACTGCAATCTGGACATGGTCGAGCTCGGCCATTCCGAGCGCCGCGAGCATTTCGGCGAGACGGACGAAACCGTGGGCCTCAAGACGGAGGCCGCCATACGCCATGGCCTCACCCCCTTGATCTGCATCGGCGAGACGTTGGCCCAGCGCGAGGCCGGCCTGGCCGGCGAGGTTCTCGACAGGCAGGTGCGCGGCGCGCTTTCCAAGCTCGGCGGCGCGCAGAAGACCGCGCCGATACTGCTCGCCTACGAGCCGGTCTGGGCGATCGGGGTCAACGGCATTCCGGCGACCTCGGACTATGCCGATGCGCGCCAGGCGGAGATCATCGCCACTGCTCAGGACGTGCTCGGGCGCCGGGTGCCTTGCCTCTATGGCGGTTCGGTCAACCGGGATAACTGCGCCGAACTCATCGCGTGCCCGCATATAGACGGGCTGTTCATCGGACGCGCCGCATGGGCCGTCGAGGGCTATCTCGACATCCTGTCCAGATGCGCCGCCAAACTCTAGAAGGAGACCATCATGAAGCTCGCGATAGCAGGCGACAGCGCCGGCGAAGCCCTGGCCAAGATTCTGGCCGATCACCTGAAGGACAAGCACGAGGTATCGGACGTGTCTCGCACGGACGCCGGCCCCGATCCCTTCTATGCCAATCTTTCAGATCGCGTCGCCACTGATCTGCTGGCCGGCAAATATGACCGCGCGATCCTGATCTGCGGCACTGGCATCGGGGTCTGCATCTCGGCCAACAAGGTGCCGGGCATTCGCGCGGCGCTCACCCACGACACCTATTCGGCCGAGCGGGCGGCGCTGTCGAACAACGCCCAGATCATCACCATGGGCGCGCGCGTGATCGGGCCCGAGCTGGCAAAGTCGATCGCCGATGCATTCCTCAAGGAGACCTTCGATCCGCGGGGGCGCTCGGCCGGCAATGTCGCCGCCATCGACCAGGTCGACGCCAAATACAACGTCCGCTGAAGCTTCGATACTTCGCGACTCGCGGCCTTGGGCCGGAGGAAGACACTTTCCACACCGCCGCGAAACGACCTGAAGCGCGTGGCGATCCTTCGGATTCGCTTTATGCGATCAAGCTTTCCTGATTTTGCGCATGTCTTTGTCCCGAAACCGGTTCCCACTTTCGGGAGAGATGCTTTAGTCTGGCGGCCGAGGACGATGCATGGAGATGCGAATGAGCCTGACGCAGAAGCTGATCAACGACGGCAATGCGGCGGTCGACGAAATGCTGGCCGGCATCATGGCCGCGCATCCCGAGCACCTTTGGCGTCCGGACAATGCACCGCGTGCGGTCGTTGCCAAACACGGCCCGCGGCCCGGCAAGGTGGCGCTGGTCATAGGCGGCGGCTCGGGCCATGAACCGACCTTCTTGGGCTATGTCGGCAAAGGCCTGGCAGATGCCGCTGCGATCGGCAACGTCTTCGCCTCGCCTCCTCCGCAGCCGGCGGTCGACGCGGCCATGGCCGCGAGCGGTGGCGCCGGCGTCCTGTTTATGTATGGCAACTATGCCGGCGACGTGATGAACTTCGACATGGCCGCCGAGCTGCTGGAGATGGAAGGGATCGAGGCACGCACCGTGCTGACCACAGACGACATCGCGTCGGCGCCGCGCGACCAGCGGCAAAAGCGTCGCGGCGTGGCCGGCAACGTCTTCATCTTCAAGGCCGCGGGCGCGGCCGCCGACATGATGATGCCGCTGGAGGAGGTGGAGCGGATCGCCCGGCGTGCCAACGACCGCACCTTCACTATGGGCGTGGCGCTTTCGTCCTGTTCCCTGCCGCAGACGCGGCGGCCAAGCTTCGATCTGCCCGTCGGCGAGATGGAGATCGGCATGGGCATCCATGGCGAGCCTGGCGTGCGGCGCGGGCCGTTGCGTTCGGCCAACGATGTCGCCGACGAAATCATGGACACGATCCTGGCGGAAATGAAGGCCCCTGCCGGCGATCGCGTCGCGGTGCTGGTCAATTCGCTCGGCGCGACGCCGCTGATGGAACTCTACATCCTCAATGCCCGGATCGCGGAGCGCCTGAAGGCCGCCCGGCTGGTCGTCCACAAGACGCTTGTCGGCCCCTACTGCACGTCCCTCGACATGGCCGGCGCCTCGATCACCATCATGCATCTCGACGACGAATTGCAACGCATGATCGATCATCCCTGCGACTGCGCTATGTTCCGGAGCTGAGCGGGATGGAATTCGGGACTGGAGATTTGAAAGCCCTTTTCAGTGCCTTCTCCGCGCGGATGGCCGCCGAGCGCGACAAGCTCTGCGCGCTCGATGGGGTGATCGGGGACGCCGACCACGGTATCGCCATGGAACAAGGCATGAAGGCCGCGGCCGACGCGGCCCAGGACGCCGAGGGCACGCTGCAGGATTTGTTCAACGCCGCCGCCAAAGGCTTTCTCAACGCGGTCGGCGCCTCCTCGGGACCGCTCTACGCGACCGCGCTTCTGCGCGCCGGCAAGGCGGCGGGTCCGCGCGCATCCATGCCGAGAGCCGAGTTGCGAACCGTCATTGCGGCCATGCGCGACGGCATCGCCCAGCGTGGCAAGGCGGAACCCGGCCAGAAGACGATGCTCGATGCCTGGGCTCCGGCCGCGGATGCGGCAATCAACGGCCAGAATGTCGATGCCGTAGCCGCCGCCGCCCGCCGGGGCGCGGAAGCGACTCGCGACATGGTCGCCACTGTCGGGCGCGCCGCGCGTCTCGGGGAGCGCTCACTTGGCCACCCGGACCCGGGCTCGATCTCGGCCGCAATGCTGGTCGAAGAAATCTGCAACGCAATGAAAGCCGCTTAACCTCTTTCGTGGGCGATCACCTCGTATTGTCCAGCGAGGCTCCGACGTCCTCGATCCGGTGCTCGAAAGTTTGGCGTCCGTTGTACTGTGCGTCGACCTGGTCGATGGCGGCGACATTGCCGGCCGAGCGCCCTTGTGGATCGAACGTCTCCTTGAGGAAGGCATCGGCGATCGACTTCGCCAGCTACTCGGCCGATCACGCGCGCGCCCATGGTGATGATCTGGGCGTTGTTCGACAGCGCCGCGCGCTCGGCCGAGTAGGTGTCGTGGGTGAGTCGTTGGTGTGCTGAGCCACTACCCGAAATCTGCCAGATGCAATCGTTATATTCCACAATAGCTTAAGCGGCCGCGCGAAAACGGAGTTTGAGAGGCTCTTGCCCCCGCAACCATATCAACCTGGAATTCCGCAACTTCGGATCAAAGCGTGTCCCCGCAACCAATTTTATCATAAATCTATAACCGTCCCGGTCTAACCCGGGGCGGTTTTTGCGTTTAGAAGCACCGCCGACCGGGGCGTCGAAGTTGTCTGGGATTCCTGGAAGCCTCTCGAACTGTCTGGGTTGCGCCTCAGCCCTAAGATTGAGCGATAGAAGCATCGACCCGGATCCGGACAATGGCGTGCAGCCCCATCAGCCGAACCTCTACCGGAAGCACCTCCCGTCGATCGACATCAACCGTGCGCCAGGACCGGGCTTGGCGTACCGGCTGGCGGGGATGGCCGCGTGGGCGTGTGGCTGCGGCCGGGGTTGACGATAACGGGACTGGCGCAAGGGATATCGGAGCGGGTCGCCTCCGACTATCTCTGTCAGCCCTTGGTTCCTGCACTATGTAGCCCGTACCTGGTTACCCAGGACAGAGGGGCAAAAGTGGAAATAGGGACCTTGGTGTCACCCGACCCGCCGCAGCTGCACATAGTGATGAGGCAGTGTAACCGCAAGATTTTGGCAAACCGTGCGCCGACCGGTGGCAATCTTTTCACCGGAGATCGTTTCGGCTCCACCGACCATCCGAGTCGAGGGCGCGAAGTGGTTATCGACTGCGGGAGGTTAGCAGGCGACACGCGATTTCCTCGCTTCCCCAACGGGTGGCAAAGGTGTCGGACACCTCGAACCAGCTTCCATCATTGCCTGCACCGTGATGCTCGCCCATGCACGAACATTCGCATTCGTGCCCAACCGCATTCTGGCATGCTGGAGAGCACTTCTCTTGCTCTCGATAGGGCTGAATTATGTAGACCTTTCCGAAGTGGGATAGCGACCTCTCGACGAAGCCGTTGAACCACGCTTTTGGCAGTTTCCAATGGTTCTGTCTCTGATCCCAGGTTGGCCTTACGCGCCCAAGCGCCCCGAGCCAGGCGCGGTTGTTTGTTGCGTACGGAAGTCTGACGAGCAATTTCTCACCTTTGCCGGTCTTTCGCCAAGCTACCGGGATGCGCTTTTGGTTCCAGACGTAGTCGACAGATAGAGTGCCTATGGACATGACCTAGCAAAGCCCCTCGCATGGAATGCCGTCCTTGTCGCGGTCCAACTTGCCGCCCCATGAGCAATTGGCCAGATACCACCTCGCTTCTTCGCACGAGCTGACTTGCGAACAGTAGCGGCGCGGCTCGCACGAATAGCTGCTTTGCGCGACCTGCCGACGGCTGATGATCCTGAGCGGCTGGCTCGACGGCGCTGCGCCGTCGGCGTGCGAGGCGCGCCAATCCCACGGCGCTTCGAAGTTGCCCACCCACATGCCCAACTTCGCTGCCTTGGCCTTCGCCTGCTGCGATGCGTAGGCGCCATGGCTGTAGCGCGGCCAATCAAGCGCCTGGCCCTGCTCGACCATCCAAGCGGCCACACTGGCGCCGTCGGCGCGCCGGCAGTCGCCGACGAAGCGGTGATACTGATCCCAGGTCACGAACGTGCATTGGACCGGCCTCGAGGCGGCCAGGAATCCGTCCAGCGCTTCCGCCGATCGCCGGCCGCACGGATATTCGAAGCCCTTGGCGTCGTCGCAATACTGGCGGCTCTCCGGCGCGTCGATGCCGTTGAAGCGGACACGCTGGCCGTGGATCTCGATCGTGTCGCCGTCGATGACCGACGCGACGCCGGCAATCGGCTCCATTGGCTTCGGCGTGGTGAGGTTTTGCAGGTTAATTTCCGGCAGCGGTGCGCTCTTGTGGATGACAAACTGCGTGACCAGAGCGGCGACCGCCGCGACCGTCACGAAAATCAGGCGTCGCGGTACGCTCGCCCATCGGCGAGCGCGTGAGCGCCTGGCGCCGGACCTATTCCGCCACTGTTCAGATCGATTGTCGTACCGAGATGACTCCACTGGCCGTCACTTTTCGCAGCCGATACCGTCGTGATCCCCGTCAAGGCGGTTCGGGTCAGACCCGCTAACCGCCACCGGACCTTGAACGACGGGATTGTTCCCTTTGCCGCCGGCGCAATCCAAATCACCGCCACGAGATCCAGAGCCGTTGCGATACCGCGCCACGATCGCGACGGACCGGGCACCGTCGCCTTCAATGTGTGTGTTGTTGCTGTTCGGGTTGAACGGATCAACCGTCTGCAAGAGACTGTTGGTGTTGTTGGCGTCCCCTGACGCCAACGTCATCGAGTCGTAGTTGTTGAGATAGTCAGCCGCGCAGCCCGATATTGAGAGCGTTGCTGCAAATAGAAGCAACCGTTGGCGAAACATTTGCCCATCCCCCGCCCCCAAATTGGCATAGTAGGGGGCGTTTTGCAATTTGGTAATAGACGTTCGTCCGCATGCAGTTAATTGGAGCATGGTTCAAAGCAGCTTGATCGGCTCTATGAGCGAAGCGTTGTCAAGGCTGCTTGTTTATTGCAGCAGCATTCACCTCACGTCCGACGCGGTAGAACTGCAGCCGGTCATCAATGTCGTGACTGAGAATGCTTCAACAACCGTCCCGGTCTAACCGGAACGGTTTTTGCGTTCAGGGAAGGCTATCCTCATTTTTGCCGCAACGGCGAAGAGTCTTGAAACGCTTCAGGTGGGCAGGGAGTGGCACGGCACGAATTCAGCGGCCGGGCCACTAAAGAAGTGACGTCTGAGTTCCGGTAGCTGTTCACGCGCCTCGGCAAAAGCACGGTCACGCATCTCGGAAATGCGAGAGGCATTGTCCAGGGTGTAGCGCCCCTCCGGCGCGATCTGGTCTATGCGCCAGATCGCTTTACGCTCGTGGACATCGCCGGTGATAATCTTTGCGGTGCCGAGCGCGCTATGCGCTTGACCTGCCATGAAGAGGCGGGCAACCGAAGCGGCCATCGGCAGTTTACCCCTTAGCATGGGAAGGTTTCCGGGTTCGGAAATCGTGCCGATCGACAATATCTTGAGTCTGTCCCCCGGCCAGCCAAGCATCCCGGTCGCCTCGATCGCGGCCACACCGATCGGATTGTTGGCCCAGACGCCGCCATCGACAAGCTCGACCGCAGATTCCGTCATATGCGGCTTCAAGAACGTTGGAGCGGCGGCCGTGGCCATCGCGGCGTCGATGGCGGGCTGTCTGTAGTCCGTCTCGAGCCTGGGGTCATGTGCCGTCTTGTAAATGTAAACGCGCTCCAAGACGGGATGCCAGGCGGGGATGACAAGTCGCGTGCGACTTTCGCCCAGCTTGCGAGGACCCAGAACGTCTTCGAGGGCGCGTTGTAGGGGCGCAGAGGAATGCTTGGTGACAACCAGGTGCGCCAAGCCGCGCAGTTTCTGGCGAATCCAATTTTCGAGCGGGCCGCGTTCTTGGCCGAAGATTGCCGGACCTTGCTCGATATAGAGCCTGAGGATGTCGCGCGCCGACAGACCGAGGCCGAGCCCGATCGCGATGATGCCGCCGGTCGAGGTGCCGGCGATGAGATCGAAATATCGCCCGATCGGATGGTCGAGATGCTCTTCCAGACGAGCCAGGAAGGCGGCAGGAAAGACGCCGCGTATCCCCCCGCCATCGAGCGACAAGATACGGTAGAACCGATCTCCGCTTGTGGGTTCTGGCAAGGGCGCACTCATGCGGCCTCCTCATTGTCGTTTTCGCCGGGGTGCATGCCGCCACCCTTCCAGTCGTCGGAGACGAGCCACTCCTCGAAGTAGAAGAGCCACAGGGCGGTCCAAGGCACGATCGTCAGGTCGAGCCGCATCCACGACTGCCATTCAAAGATGCGAGGCAGATAGAGACAGAGCCTCGGCGGCGTCTGTTGATAAAGGTGGGGGATGCGGCGTTCGCCAGCAAGGACGTGCAGGTCTGGGGCCTCGACAAAAATCCCCGGCACGCCTCCTTGCTTGAAGTCGATCCGGATGCCGTAAGCCCGGCTCAGTGGCGAGGGCGACGCGCTGTAACGCCAAGTGATCACCCCTCCGCGGAGCCGGCCAGTTCCTTGGCTGACAGGATTGCTGCGCAGATTGATGAATTGCTGCGCCGCTGTCAGAGGCTTACGTCGTCCGATCAACATGACTTAGCCATTGCTTCCGTAGAACGTGTTGGCCCGTACTGCGGTCGACGCCGGCAATGCGCCAACGCTCAGGCCGACCTTGGGGGCGAGGTACAGATTGCCGCCGCTGCGCGCCGCAGTGACGCGATTGGTCAGCCAGTCCATGGCCGCAGTTGCCGGACGCGACCCGAACAGCCCCTTGAGCGCTTCGCCGAGCCGATCGAGGCCGCTGACGGCCACCAGTTGCGCCAGATCCGCGCGGAACGCGCGATGCCAGCGATAGAAGCTCTCGGCCCGCTCCGGATGGCGGTTCCACTTTTCGGCGAAATTCTCGCCAGCGGTGGTCTCGTTCCAGATGAACCACTGAGTCCGCCCATCGATTTGGATGGCCTCGACCGTGTCGGGCATGTGATCGATGACATCGAGCACAAGCTCCAACTCGTTCTCATACTCATGATTGCGCACGCACCATTCGTAGCTGCGTGCCGCGAGCGTGGTAACGATCACCGACAGCGGCGCCAGATCGGGCTCATCGACAAACATGATATCGCGATGGCGCTTGGCGATCTGGACGGTGCGCCGCAGGATGCCCTTGAAGCCTCCCGCCTCCGGATAGGGCTCGATGCTGGCGTGGCCGCCGTCCTTGGCAATGCGCTTACGTAGCCGGATGACAGGGACCAGCTTGGCGCGCTCCTCGAACAGGCGCTTGTAGCCCTTCGGATTCGAGGGCTTCCAAGTCTTCAGCGTCTTGTCTGCAACCAGCTCGCCACCTGACCGGCAGTCAGGGTTGGGGATCGAGGGGGTAATGTCCATGTGGAACTCGTTGGCGTAGCTGAGGCGCCAGCACCGCGACATCTCTTCAAGAAGGGGCGCGTAGTTGCCATTGGCGCGCAAACAATCGCCGATGGCCTTCTTGAGTGCTGCTGGCGAGATCGCCACGTCGACATTGGACACGTGGGCCACCAGGTCGACATCATGCTCGTTGATGCCGACCGGGCGAACTGTGGTGCGCAGCGCTGTCGAGCCCTGGAGATAGATCGAAATGGCGCGCAGCACTGGATCGTCGGAGCCGGCAAGGCAGGCGCCCACGCCTTCATAGCGCTGCCGGGCGAGGGCGAACTGCGCGTCGGTGAGCTCTAGCGACTGGCAGACCAGTTCGAGGACCTCCACAATCTGGGTCTGGCGTGCCTGAAGCTGCGGATCGAGGTAATTCATCGTCTTTCCTGCCTTTTTCGAATATTCTCGGCCTGGCTCGGAGCCTAATGAGTCGGCTTTCCGGGCATCTGTTCGAGAATGCCGGGCAGGGGGCGCGTTTCGGACTCAATTCTTTTCAATTGAGGCGAATTTTTTGTCCGAAATCGCGTAGCACGTCGGCATAGGATGGCAGTCAGGCCATGAATGAAGCGAGCGCTCCTCTCGCCGGCGACATTGGTCAGCCGGAAAACGGGCACCTTGCCGCTGAAGAGGTGCTGAGAAAGCTCGATTCGCTCTCGGCGGCCGAACGCAAGAAGCTTCGCCTGATCGAGGAAAGACGGCGCGACGGCACGGATTTTGGTCCTGGGATGCTCTATCAGGAGGCCCTTTGCCAGGTGATCGTCGGTGAACGGCGCTGCCCGGTCGAGGCGTCGTTTATTGCCTTCCTCGCGCAGTCGATGCGGAGCATTGCCTCGCATCGACGCAAGGCTCTGTCCCGCCAGGTTCCCCTCAGCAGAACCGACAGCTCCGGTGTCGTCGTCGAACTGCAGATCGCCGCTGACCAGCTCGATCCCGAACAGACACTTCTCGAGAAGGAGGCCGCGGATGTGGTCGATGAAGTCTACAAGCTACTTGAGGGGGACGACGAGGCGCAGTTGACGATCATGGCGATCGTTGATGGCAAAAAGGGCAGGTCGCTGCGCGACGAGCTCGGCATCACCCAGGCAGGGTACGACTACATTATGAAACGGATCAGACGCGCAGTGGCCAAGAAATATCCGAAAGGATGGCCGTTATGAGCAGCAAGCGCAAATCGGTCGATGAACTTCGGGACCTGAGCGACGCGATCGATGAATCCATTCTCGCGGCCTCTGATGATGAAATCGACGAGGAACTGGCTCTGCTAGGTCTGGATCCCACGAAGGTCGCTGTCGAGATGGAAGCTTTGGCGCAGGAAGCCAAAAAGATGGCGGGGCGGTTGCGTCTGGAACGGGCCAAACAGGCGATGGCCGACTTCCACAGCAAGCCCACGACGACCCGTTTCCCGGATCGGGCGGCGCTACGCAGTAAATTCGATCGGATGCGTTCTGGCGGCGACGGCCAGAGCATGACGATGGCTGCGCGCAAAGGCAAACATCTCTCTTCCGACGACGAAGACGGCGCCCTGGATGATCTCGCGCAGCTCGAGGCGCTAGAGGCTGAGGATCCCGAGGCGCCGAAAGAATGACGCCAGCAGAAAGTTTGCTGCAATCGCTCGGCATCGCTGATCCCAAGGACATCGATCTTGAAGCCATCGCATGGACACAAGGAGCTGCCGTCAACTATCGGCCGCTCAACGGCTGCGAGGCACGCATCATTGGCTCGAAGCGAAAGGCGGTGATCTCCGTCAACAGCCGCAGCCCTGAACGCCGCCGACGTTTTTCACTCGCGCACGAGCTTGGGCATTGGCACCACCATCGCGGCCGCGTGCTGTTTTGCGACAAGCACGACATAGGTAATTATGCGAGTTCGGCGATCAATCCGGAGAGGCAGGCCGATTCATTTGCTTCTGATCTAATCCTGCCGGACTATCTGCTCACGCCGCGACTTCAAAAAATCAAGAAGCCGACACTCGTTGCCGCCCGGCAGCTCTCCGACGAGTTTTGCGCGAGCCTAACCGCGACGCTCCTTAAGATGACCTTGTCGAACAGATTCCCGATGGTCATCGCCTGCTACAACAAGGCGATGCAGCGGCGCTGGTTCGAAAGAGCGCGGATGATCCACCCGTGGTGGATGCCGGTGCAGATGCTGGATCCGCAGACCTTCACCGCCGAAATGCTGCTGCAGGGCGCGACCGAGCAGAATTTTCCGCGCAAAATGCCAGCCGAAGCCTGGTTCGATTTCAGGGGCGCGGATCGCCACGAGGTGTCGGAGCAGTCGTTTCTCCTGCCAGATGAGGAGATTCTCGTGGTCCTGACTCTATCGGACGAAGCCGTTGCTTGATTTCGTCGGTCTCCTTCCTGCGGCACCTGTTGCCGGGACGATCGCCCCCTGCGGAAAACTAGTGTCAGTGCTGTCGCGATGGGTATGTGCATTGCTCATCTGCGCTTATCTCCCGCCTCAATGTGCGTTCCGCGGGGGTCGAGGCAGCTGAATTACGCGCGCTCGCGATAAAGGCTGGGATGTCAGAATCCGTTTGTGAGAGCCCTGATCGACCACTGAGTCAGGGTTTCGAGTCGGTAGACCGCTACATTGTGAGACCCACTATTGAGGAAGCATTCTTCTGCTATCGGCGATGGTCTGTGGGAACGCAAACGTCAAACATCACCTGGGGCGGCCGACAAATATCTTGACGGCCTTTGAGCGATCAATCATTTTTCCGGTGGCCTTGAGAGAACCGGCGCCGGGCACCAGGGAATAAGCCGGATGATAACCGACGATGGGGGAGCCCTCACGTCGTAGACAACGAGCAGCGCAGCTGCCCAACAAAACTCTTTGAACATTAACCTGCTCGCGGCGTCGCCCACGCGCGTCCGCAGCGCAAATGGAATTGGAAGAGGTTATGTCCAGATTTGTTGAGTATCAGGATGGCGACGTTTCCGTGACCTCACGCAAGCCGTTGCAAGGTACCTTGGAGTTGGTGGGCGAAGAAGATGAGCCTGTCTATCTGACACTGGATCAATTCGCCGCTGAATGGCTGATGGGTGCGCTCGACGAATTTCTCATCGAAGGAGAAGGCGGAGCCACCTCTCAAGTTGCGATTGGGCGAGGCTAACGGAAGCGCGCCCGCCGCTAGACCTGTAGCATGGCTGAACGGAAAGGAATTTTCACTTGGCAAAATACACCTATCAAATTTCGATCGTCGAACGCGGCCGAACGCAAGAGTGGCTGGACTTCTGGATGGGCGGAAAGCCGTCACCTGAACTCCGTAAAGCCAACAAGAATGGTTCGCTCGGTCGCACCGAGCTTGTAGAAGCGGCAAATCTGGAGGAGGCAATTGCCATTGCTAAGCACCGCAATCCTGATTGCGTGGTGATGCGCCAGGGAAGCAGCAAATTGGGGTAGAAGATTGAGAATGCACAGCACGGACCGCCCGCCATGCTGGCACATGACAAGATCGGATGAGAGGACCGATCGCGGCGGCGCTGGCTCTGGCAAGTCTGGCGATATCGGTTGGCAAATGCCCTATGCGCCTACGGTCCAAGGCGACGGCACCATATGGCCTGCGTACGTCTGATGCTATTGGGGTAGGACATTCTGGAGCAATGCCGCAGGCCCCGTCCTATGACGGGCCGTCAGAAAGATTCCTTTTGCAAGCTACCACTGGCGATTGGACCCCGCAGGATTTGACTGAAGCCACCGCGTTCGACCGAAGACGCTATGAAAAGGCGCCTCGCAGCTCTGCTCGCTCCTAGATAGGCGCGAGAGACATAGCGCCGTCGCGCGCCCTGGCTCAAATACTCACCCGAAAGGTCAACTTGATCGACGTGGATGAGTAAGACCGTGTCAAATTGAAGTCCCGCTACGTACTCGGGCATGCTGAATACGCACCGGCTCTTAGCATAACGAAGTTCCCTAAGATCCTCTCTAGAGGTAACTGCCACCATTTTCTCTTTTGTTCGGCCCGCATTTCGATAGGTGTCAAACAGCTCCTCATTCATGCATAGAATAGCAACCTGACTACCTCCGCCATCCAGCGTGCGGGCAATGCTGCTCGCTTTATTCAGCGCCTCGTCGATAAGCTGTATGTTTGTGTCGAATTCGGCGACTACGGGCCGGTCCCCATCGGTGGTGCTGGAAGTCGCTCCATATGTTACGAATTCCCCCTCCAAGTCGATGGCTGGGAAAGACGCGTCCAGATCGCTTAGAAAAGACGCTATCTGCGGGGTGGAACGATATACCTGCTTCAAGTCGACAGGAACCGACTCTCCGACTCCCGGGTTTCTGAAGCGATCCAGACCGCCACCTAGGGCAGCGTCATTTGTACTTTGCTTAAGGTCATACGCCATAATTAGCGGCCACCGACCGACATGTTCAGCCCTCGAAGCGAAAAGGTTTTGCAATATCATCGCCTCTACTCTTGTAAAGTAATGGTACTCATCTACGAATATCAGATCGAACCCAGTGATGTCGCGCAGCTGGTTCCACTCGTGAGTTGTCAGATACCTACCAAAGTCTGCAATCATCTGATCCATGCTCAGTAATCGCTCGTTACGAAGCCGTCCTTGGTATGACTCATGTATCTCTAAAACGACTTTGCGATCATCAGGCGAGGGGAGTGACATCTGCCAGGCCTCCCGGTTGCCGTTGATGTACTTTTCCGAGGCAGGGGTTCCTTTGCGAATATTCTCAGCATCGAGCGAGCAAGCGAATTCGTTCATCAATTCTTCAACGAGAGCGGGACGCATTTCTTGACTCTCGATGCGTGATGCCATCGCGGGAGAGTCTCTTAGAATGCCAAGCGCGATTCGTGGGCTGCGCTTCACCTCCTCAATGGCATCCTGGATCAAAAGGCGCTGCAATTCTCTCCCGTCCCGCCCATCGAGTGACAAGGGCTTCAGGCCCTTTCTTTCATAGTTGAGCTGTTCCTGGGCGAGTTCATACAGCGTCCCAATCCACAGCTTGGGCCGCCCCGCTGGCGTCTTGAGGCCAGTCCATCTCTCGGAGGGGTCGAGTGCAAAAAACATACCGCGCACGACTTCGTGTGCCAGCGCGGCACTATGTGTGAGGAATGCGAATGTCTTGTCGCCGCCCGCGTCGGCGTCGGCATAGAGATCCTTCAAGCATTTTACTACCATCGCCTGGGTTTTGCCGGTCCCGGCTGCTCCACGCAATCTTATCGGCCGATCATGTGGTTGGTCGACAAACCGAATCTGCTCGGCGCTGAGCTTGCGCTCGTACCAGTCTTGCAGGGTTCCACTGCCGGCGAGGTCAACCCCCAACGGCGCGCTCAGCAAGATGCCAAAGTTGCCTACAACTTCTGACTGCGGTGCCTCTTCCAGTAGAGCCTCCAGGAGGCCTTCAATCGAAGCCTTGAAGCCGGCGAGATCAATTGGAACTGTGCCCAGCGCTTGGGGCGCATCAGTCACGCCGAAAGCGAACAGATTGGGCGTGCCGCATGGAGCCTGATCGAAGTAAATTCTGTGCGGCATTTTACGGCTCGACGGCTCAGCATACACAGAAAGCAGCGAGCCATCATGGTAGGGCTGCCAGGAAACGGGCAGTGTGATGTTCCTGTCGAATTGCCTCAGGGCTACACGCATGATGCGCTCGAACGCAGATCTTGGCTTTGAAACTCTCGCGAATATTCCCTCCTTTCCTGTTTTGATGACAAGCAATCCTGACTCAAGAGATGCATACTCGGATAAAATATAGGTGAAATTTGAGATCTGCACCCGTCGAAGACCATTCGCGTTTCTTGGTATATTGAAATCGGAGAACCATGAATCTTCTATCAGCGCCGCATCGAGAGCGCCTAAGGCGTCTTCGTCGATTATAACAAATTCAGTACTCATATCTTTTCTCCGGCTTCTTTATATACGAGTTCCACGAGCAATTCGGTGGCTGCGTCACATGCGTCTTCGAATTTCTTTGGCATGCCAATGCGAGAGAAGAGAAACGCTAGCTTCTGGGCGACTGAAAATCGCAAGCCGTCTGTAAATCGTCCTATACGGTGAAATGCTTCTGGTTTTCCGTTGATGCGAGCTTCCGTCTCTGACCTGAAGAGCCCATCTGCCCGGATCATTGAAATGGCCCGGAGCAGAATGACGAACCCGTATCCGTCGGTTGCTGGCAATTCCGGAATCAGAACAAAATCAGGAAAGCCCCGGTCAGGATCAAAGGCTTCTTTAATCGCCGACTGCTGGCCCTTCTGATCGCGACCAAGCAAGGTCCAAGCCTGCTGTAGGTCTTTCACACGTGAGCCTGAGCTGTCAAACCCGAGGGCCAATCGAATGCATGCCAGTTGGGATCGAAGTTTGACGTCTGATTTGCCACCAATGGCCGTGAGGATGGCATCAGCATCGGCTTCCGCCAACCAAGCTCGAAGTGCGCCATCGTCAAGCAGAGACAATCCCAGTTCGGATCGCTTGATTTTGCTGTTCAGACCCTCACATGCGGTCTTCAGGTTTCTATCAGCTATACGCCTAAATTGCTCAGTAGCCCAAAATTCTTCGAGATATTGAGCCGCTGGAATGACTTCCAGCCATGTAAAGCGGTCTCCAGTTTTCTTCTGTGCAATGTCGCAGTCAGCTGTAATGATAAAACCATATGATGCCGAAATGCGATCAGCAGAATTAAAACGGCGGATCACGTCACCTTGCCGAATGTCCTCATCGTCGTCGACAAACAATATGTGTCCACTCATATTGACCCCAACTTGTTGAAATTCACGAGTGTCCCAGTTCACCCAAACTTAGAAAAACCAGGAGCGCTCTGAACACGCTCCCACTTGGAAGCGCCGCACTGCTGGGCGCCTGATCGCCCATGCGCGGTGACTAGAAGCCGCAAACCGTGGCTATTCATTTGGTTCAGGGTCAGGCTTGTCGAACGCGTTTAAGCTGACTCCCCTGGTGACGCTCCCGGGCGCTACACCTAGCGCGATCAACTTGCCCCAATCGGCAGCGGTGTCCGCCGCCTCGTTGTCATCAAACATAGATTACCGCCCATGTGCTTTCCGTTTGCTCTGACGTAACTAATATAGGCTGGATTCACTGCTAAGAGTTGTGAAAAGGCTGTTTTCCACAACTCTGCTGCTCGGCGAAGGGTACTGACGAAACTGCCATCAGGCGTCGACCAACAAAAAAGCGTTCTGGGTGCGTCATGGGAATGGATGCCCATCGACTTAACGGAAACTAATCCGGCCAGAGGAAGCTGTGGCGGCCCCCGCGAATGCGCTCCCGATGCGCGCATCCTGAATCTGGCTCCCAAGAAATGCAGCCTAGGTTAAATAGCGTACGCGACTGGGGTGCTCTGGCAGCGCAATTGCCTGTATTCCGCTTAGTCCGACTGAACTACCCGCTTTCCTGGTTGAACTTCTCAAAGGCTTTCGGCTGAATCGTACGTAAGAAGTAGGCATCGCAGAACAGCTTAATGAACGACACCTCTTTCAACGTGATAGTGGCTTGCCCCAAATTGCCGGCCGCGAATAGGCGGCAAAGCTCCATGTAGCGCTCACGCTCATCGAAGTTCGGAAATAAATTTTCCAGGAACGCAAGGAAAGTTGGTTCGAAGCTAGCGCCTTCGTTGACGTCGCCTGCATCCTCCATCATGGCCTGTAGGCTCGAGATGAAATTGGCGAATGCCGTTGTCTCGTTCTGCCAGTGGATGTCGTTCAGCGATAGGAAAGTGAGGCCGCCAATGTAGTAGTTGTAAGCTCTATGCTCGTCCCTACGATTGGGACCCGGAAGTGCAGCGAAGCAGGCCATAACCTGATAGAGGTCCTGTTCGGCCAGCACGCGGTTCTCGCCCCAATCGATCACCAGGCTGGGCCAGCGCTCGACTCCAATCTCCTTGCCGCTTTCCAAATCGACCATACCGTCCCAGTAGCGGCTGATCTGTTCGGGCAGCCGCCACCACCAGAATCCCATCGTGCCTATGTTCAGGGCTACAACGAAATGGCGGGCAATACCCCAACCGAAATGCCACAGCGCCTCGATCGGCACCTGATCCTTCAAAGTGAACTCGACGATCAACTGATCCTTCTTACCGGAGACCGCGACGAGCTTGATAAATTCAACTTGATCGTTCCAAGCTTTTAGAGCCTTTGGGCGAATCGAGTGAGACGCCGAGAGGATGCGTACGCGAATTCTCCACTTGTCCTTAGTACCCTCGGCGGGGAGGTTACGACTGCGCTTTAGCTCAAGGGCAACTGCGGCTTGGCCCTCCGCTTCGGCCTCGTCGAACAGGCCTTTGAGCCAGCGAATCCATTCCTTGGGGCTTTTCAGCTCGGCCAGCTTTTTCAGGGATGCACTGGAGAGGATTTGACGCCTCTGATCCGGATCACTCGTGGCCATTTCGAACCATGCCTGAAGCGCAGCGTCTTCCGCGGGAATCTCCTCACGGACCGTGACCACTTCGGCTATTCCGAGCCGCGCTTCAGCAAGGCCAATCAAGTTGTCGGCCTGGAGGTTGTCGATCGCGCCGGCTGGGATGTTCAGCCCATCTGAGGTGAGATCAACGTAGAGTCCCGCTAGGCGATTGGTGTGAATTGTGCTGGCAAGTCCTTGTAGATTGTCGAACGCTTCCTTGGTCAGCTCATCGGCGAAAAACTCCGCTCCGAAGAAGGCCCAGAAAAGCTTTTTGACGTGGTCCTGAGTATGTTTGTTTGGCCAAGCGGGAGAGGTTTCCCGTCGATCCGCCACCGCCTGTACCCCGAACAGCTCACGCTTGCCGATTTCCTCCAGGGCCAAGGTCGCCAGGTGATAGGCAATATTTTGGTGGCCAGATGCGCGCACTGCTTTCGCAGACTCGACAAGGGCGCGCGCATTCACAAGGCAGGCATCCATCGCATCCAGTATGGTTTTATCGATGCGGAAAGCAGTGTTCTGATGCGTGGACAGTACGCTCATGAAACTCCAGTGAGTTCGCCAATTCTAGTTAGCTCGGATTATTTTTGGGAGTGTTGTCGTCCGTTCCAGATCCCTACTTGGCCGACCACTACGGCCCAGCATTCTGCAGCTCGATGGTCGATCAGAAGTCAAGTATCTTAGAATATATCATAGCGACGGCTCGTTGAGATGCGTCAAGATTTGACCAGACCGCACTGGGTCGATCCTGTCTGCCTCTGCAAGTGCCCAACGTTGCCATGCGTCCAGTGCCGAGCCATCGATGTCAGCTGAACCATCATCGATCGCGCGACGGACGCGCTCAACAAGCGCGCGAATCTCTTCCGCTTGACGCAGCAGCTCCCCACTGGTCCGCAGGTTTTGCAAGCGCTTTTGGTTGAGTTGGACTAGCCATTCCTGGCGCTGCTTCTCCTTTTCAATCCGCTCACGCTCTGCACGCTCCTCGGCTTCCCGCAGGCTAAGGCGAAACGTTTTCTCGCCCGCCACGATGATCGCGGCTGCGATCTCAGCGATCTTTGACTCAAGCTTGGCGTCGCCGCTGTCCTGCCACGAGACTGTATTCTTGCGATCGAAACCTGGATCGATCCGCAGCGCGAGCGGGGTTGATGCCGGCAGTTCCGGCGCCGGCCGCAGGTACCCCTGCTGACGCACAGTTCGGTGGCTACCGGCTATTTCAATTTCCAAACCGACGTGTGTGTCGCCGATAGCTGCTCCCGCGTGAATTTCTCCATCGCGCTCGTAGGCACTACCGTCGTGGCCGCGCTTGCTAAGCGCCAAAAACAAGGCGTTGAAGATTCTCAAGCGTCGCTTGCCTAGCGGATTGTCGAACTTGGGTTCGTCAAAGGTCCACTCGCGTTCTGCATTCTTGTCGCGGCGGCGCTGCTCCTGCTTGAGTATTTGGACGAGCCCTTTGTGGGGCCTGTCCAACGTGTGTGGGACGGAAGCTTTGCCAATCGCTTGCAATTCCTGTGCGTGGAGTTCGTCGAGGTCTTCTGGAACCAGAGCGGATGCAAATGGCCCATTGGATGCAAGAGGGGCTGCAATCGACAGGACCTTCTTGAACCGCGCGTCGACACTTGCTCGGCCCATTTCACCGGGGCGTCGCGGTGGCGCCTTCGGTAGTGCTGGCACCTTCTTTCCGGCACGTATTTTGTTCCAATAGCCTTGCGGCGGCGACGCAATTCCACATCGCGTCAGCAGCTTCTTCAGCCCGACGTCGGACAGTTCGAGCTTCGCCGCCAAGTCCCGCATCGGTGCAGACCAGGCGAACGCAATCAGATCGTCGGGCAACACAAGAATGTCTTTCTGCCACACGTCGGCTTACCTCCATTTCGTTCAGCCGGCCTGCTTTTGGCACGCCTTCGCAATGTCAATGTGACAAGCCGGCCAGTGCCATCTGAGGTCAAATCTGGGAATTACAACGTGCCCTCGATAAGTCACGAATGCACTTACATCATCAAGGCGGCTGCAGATCGGCTGCAGCTGAAGCAGCGCTCTCGGTGAGAATCAGCTGAGCGCTTAGAAGCCATCTGCTTCCCTTCGTAGTTTCTGTGCAACAAGGGGGCAGCGGGACATTGCCGCGTGCCAGAGCGAAGGTGGGTGCTGTCGAGCGAGGGCCAGGGAATACGACCGAAGAGCGATGGCAAGATAAAAGGCCGCACATTGTTCGGTCGTCGGTTGGTTGTTTTTGCTGGGTTTTTCTTCGCACCCCACACATTGTGAGTACTTGCTGCAAAGTGCGACTGTTACTAAGCTACTGATCCAGCTTTGGAATTCGCAGGTTGCGAGGCGCCTCGTGCTACTTCCGGATTTCGATCGCTCAGCAATGTTGTGGATGTCATCGCCCAATGACAAGTTAGTCGCTTGTCCCTCCAAATGTCCGCATGGAGGCCGGAAGCGGATGGTCTGTTTTCGGTAGACCCCCTTCAGAAGCGGATGTTCGGCAAAAGCCAACATCCATAGGTCACGTTAGCAAGGTCTACTTCTGCCGGAACGCCGTGTGCAGCGAAGCCGTCAGTGGCCCCACAATGTAATCCAACGCGGTGCGTTCCTCGGTCACGATCATGACCTGCGCCGGCATACCGGGATAGAGCTGGATCTGTGGTGCCGCGGCGAGTTCCCGCGGCTCCACCGCAATGTCGGCGACATAATATGGAAGGCCAGTCTTGGCGTCGGTCACGCGGTCCGCCGAGATGCGAGTGACGCGGCCGTGGATGACCGGTGTCGTGCGCTGTTTATAGGAGGTAAATCGGACTTCGGCCGTCATGTCCTGGCGGAGGCTGGATATGTCCTCGACCCGGACCTGCGCTTGCACGATCAGCGAATTCCTGGCCGGAACGATGTCGAGGATGGTCTGGCCGGGGGTGACGACCGCGCCGGTCGAGAAGATCGTCAAGTCCATCACCTGGCCGTCATAGGGAGCGCGCACTTCGGCGCGGTCCACGGTGGCCTGCGCGGCAAACATCTTCGGCACCAGGTCGGCAAGGCTCGACTGGGTGTCGATCAACATGGCCGACAGTTTCGCGCGACGCTCGTTGGTAAGCTGCGCGATCTGGCTTTCGAATTCCGCCTTGTTCTGGCGGTTGCCCGCAATCTCGCCCAGCGACTGGTCAATGAGGCCCTGCAGGTCGGAAGCGGAGCGGTCGAGCTCCAGGATGCGCGTGCGCGTCGTCAGGCCGGCCTTCAGCAGCTTGTTCAGGCCGGTCTTCTCGTCCACGGTCGACTTGAGCTGCGCGCGGTAGGATTCCACGCGCGCCTCCTTGCCCTCGATCTGCTCCTCGAGCTCGGCGATCCGCTTTTGCAGGATCTTCGTGGCGCCGGCCATCGAGGCGCGCTGGCTCTCGAGGTCGGTGATCTGGTTGGCCATCGCGTCCTGCAGGTAGCCCTCATGCTCGGCGGAGATGTCCTTGGGAAAGGCGACCGCCGCGCTGCCGTCGAGCTCGGCGCGGATGCGGGCATCCGTGGCGCGCAGCAGCGCATATTGCTGGGAGTAGAGGTTGAACTCCGAACGGGCCCGCGTGTCATCGAGCACGACCAGCACATCGCCTGCCTTGACGATGTCGCCGTCCTTCACGCGGATCTCCTTCACCGTGCCGCCATCGAAGTGCTGAACGCTCTTGCGGTTGCCTTCGACCTTCACCATCGCGTCGGCAAGCACGGCGCCGTTGAGCGGCGCGACCGCCGCCCAGCCGCCGAACACGCCGAAGAAAGCGAAAATGATGAGCAAACCGACCCAGACCGGACCCCGGATCGAGTCCGCATCGGCGCCGACGTCGACGACGCCGGGCAGACTGCGATAGGTGGCGGCGACATCGGTCATTGGGTTGCCACCGCGATCGGCGCGGCGCGCTGATTGAGCAGCGCGACGATCTCGTTCCGCATGCCGAAGGCCTCGACGCCGCCATCCCTGAGCAGCAGGATCTTGTCGACATTGGCCAAGGTCGAGGGCCGGTGCGACACGATGATGACGGTGCTGCCGCGACGCTTGAGCTCCAGCGCGCATTCGGCAAGCGCGCGGTCGCCGTCGGCGTCGAGGTTGGAGCTCGGCTCGTCGAGCACGATGAGGTTCGGCGTGCCGAAGACGGCGCGCGCAAGCGCGATGCGCTGCCGGTAACCGCCCGACAGCACGGCGCCGCCCTCGCCGATCTGCGTCTCATAGCCTTGCGCCAGGCGGATGATCATCTCATGCACGCCGGCAAGCCGGGCGGCCTCGATCACCTCGCGGTCGACGTCGGTTTTGAAGCGGCCGATGTTGGCGGCCACCGTGTCGGAAAACAGCTCGATGTCCTGCGGCAGATAGCCGATATGGTCGCCGAGCGCTTCCCTGCCCCATTGCGTCATGTCGGCGCCGTCCAGCCTGACCGTGCCGCGGCTCGGCTGCATGATGCCGGCGAGGTGGCGGGCGAGCGTCGACTTGCCGGCGCCGGAGGGACCGACGATGCCGAGCGCCTCGCCTGCCTCCAGCTTGAACGAGACATCGCGCAACAGCACCTTCTGCAGGTTCGGAATGGCGAAGGTAAGCTGTTCGACGGCGATCTTGCCGGTGGGCTTGGGAAGGTTGAACGAACGTTCGCCTTGCGCGCCGCCGTCAAGCAGCTTTTCGACCCTTCCGAGCGCAGCCCGCGCCAGGATAAGGCTGCGCCACAATCCGACGATCTGCTCGACCGGCTGCAGCCCCCTGCCCAGAAGCAGGCTCGCCGCGAACATCGAGCCGCCGGTGATCTGCCGCTCGATGACCAGATAGGCGCCGAGGCCGAGGATCAGCGACTGCATGGTAAGGCGCAGGAAGCGGATCATCCCGGACATCAGCGCCGCCCGGTCGCTGGCCTGTCCCTGCCGGCGCAGCGCCATGCCACGGTCGCGCCCCCAGCGGCGGACGAGGCCGTCGATCATGCCCATGGCGCGGACGACTTCCGCGTTCCGCAGGCTCATCTCGGTGAAATTGTAGTTCGCGGTGGCGAGGTCGTTGGCCTGCTTCAGCGGCGCCCTGACCATGTATTCGTTGAGCACCGCCATGGCGATAAGGATCAGCGAGGACCCAAGCGCGAAGAAACCCAGCCAGGGGTGCAGAAGGAAGATGACCCCGATATAGATGGGCGACCACGGCAGGTCGAACAGGGCATGGATGCCGCTGCCGGTGATCACCTGGCGGAACGTGTCGAAATCGCGGATCGGCTGGCTTTGCGCAGCACCCAGCGACGGCGTCTCGACCGAGGCGGCCAGGATCCTGGCCGAAAGCAGCCGGTCGAGCCGGGCGCTGGCGCGCGTCAGGATCGCGGCGCGCACGAGGTCGAGGCCGGCCATTGCCAGGAAGGCTGCGAGCAGCACCAGCGTCAACATCACCAGCGTCGTCTCGCTGCCGCTGGTGACGACACGGTCGTAGATCTGCAGCATGTAGAGCGGGGATGCGAGGTAAAGCAGATTGATCGCCAGGCTGAATACCGCCGCGAACAGGAAATAGCGGCGGCAGGCGAGAAGCGCTTCCCTCACGATTTTAGGCTTGCCGTTCAATTCCAAACCCCACTCGATACGCGTCAGGCCAGACATTTGCGGGTGAGCCGCCTCAGCCGGCGGCTCACCCTTTGGTTCACACGAGCTCGCCCGTTCCGCCGGCCACGCCCGTCAGCGTGAATTCCGGATTGTAGGTGACGACGGTATGTCCCTCGCCATCGTCTGCCAGCTTGAAGCCGTTGGCGTCATAGGTGCCGAGCAGATGCAGCGTGGCATTGTGGGCGCCGTCGGAGACGCTCAAAATGCCGCCGCTGCCATCCTGGCTCGCCTGATAGGCGACCGTCGTGCCGGTACCGAACAGGATGTCGTTCAGGTCGAGCTTGTCGTCGTTGGTGATGCCGCCGATATGCCCGCTGTAGTCGAAGGAATCGTCGAGCTCCAACGTGCCTGCCGCATCATGCGCGAAGGTGACGTCGCTCGACGATGCGCCACCAAACTCCAGCTTCGACAGATTGCCGATGGTGGCGTCGCCCACTCCGGTGACCGCGCCGTCGATGACGATATCGCCGCCATTGGCCCAGAGCGTGCCCGAGTTCGCCAGCCCGCCGGCGACGACCAAGCCGCCCGAACCGGTCGCCTCGAGCATGCCCGAGTTGACGACGACGCTGCCGCCGGTGTCGATCACCAGGGCGTTGGTCCCGGTAGCGACGATGGTGCCCTTGTTGTCGAGGCTGAGCATGCCGTCGCCCAGCTGGCCGGCGCCGGAGATCGTGTTGTCGACATTGATCAGCGTGACGTCCGGACCGGTGCCGGAAATGAAGTTGGCGGCGTTGTCGGACAGGACGACCTGGCCGCCGCCCTGCAGGGTGACGCCGTGCTGGATGACCTGCAGCAGCGTGTCGTCGCCGGTCGAGTTCAGCGAGATAAGGCCGCTGTTGTTGACCGTGCCGCTCAGCGGCAACAGAGCGCCATCACCGAGCGTCATGGTGCCAGTATTGTTGACCACCGGCGTCTGGTCAAAGACGAAATTGCCGGCACCGAGGGCCGAGGAATGCACGCCCTCCAGCGTGATCGACTGCCCGTCACCGAGCGTGATGACGGCATTGCCGTGCGCATCGTCGGTGATGTGCGTTTGCAAATCGCCAAAGCTCGCCAGCCCGCTGTAGCCGATCAGGTCGATCTGGTCGGCCGCAGCGTCGAAGCTGTGCACCGTATCGTTGCCGATCGGCTGCGAGAAGACGAACAGATCGTGGCCGCTTGAACCGGTGAGCACGTCGTCGCCCGACCAGGCGAAGATAGGCGAGCCCTGAGCATAGGCCTCGACATTGTCGGCGATGGACATGCTGCCTGCCGTGCCGTCGGCATTGGTCCAGGTCAGATGGACATCCAGTACCGCCGCGCCGACGAAATCGGCCGGCGTGGTGACCGTCAGCTCGTGGATGGCGTTGGACTGCACCGTCCAGGAGCCGTCGGCATTCTGCGTCGCGCCATCGATGATCCAGCCGGAAGGCAGGTCCTTGACCGTGACGGTGACGGTCTGGCCGTCCGACGGGTCAGTGAGCGCGAGGTTGATCGGCTCGCCCGCGGTACCGGCGGGAGCAGTGAACTTGCTGCTGCTGCCGCCGCCGCCATTTGTCTTGAATGTGACACTGTCCACTGCCGTGCCAGAGTTGTGTGCTGCGCTGTTATCGGTGACCACAGCACTTATCTGGTGAACGGAGTTGCTGACCGGGAACGGAGCCACTCCGTCATCGAAGGTATGAACGTAGTTGCCGCTGGCCAATCCGGCTGCGAGTTCTGCAGCAGTGAAGGTATAGATCAGAACGGGCGCTGCACCGTTAATGCTGTCGTACAATTGGACGCCCTGAATGCCGCTGGCATCCGTCGCGTGGACGGTGAAGGTTGATTGCTGCTGGCTCGAAGAAAGCTGGTGGCTTATCGAGACGCTTGGCGGTGTAGAATCGCTACCCGTCACATTGATCGTGGCAGTGGCGCTGCCGGTATCAGTACCGCCGTTGGCAGTGCCATCGCCGTCCACCAACGTGTAAGTCACTGTCTTGGTCGCGTTGGGGCTGGTCGCGTTGGAATAGAGAATATGGTCGGCCAGGGCCGCAGCCGCGGCTTGCGTCGCATTAGCATTGAACGTGATGACGAGGTTCGATCCGTTTGTGCCGCCGGTGAAGGTTCCGATCGTCGTGCCGCCATAGGTGACGCTGCTGCCGCTCACGCCGATCTGACCGGCGCCGGTCCCCTGATTTTGGATGGTCAGTTGGTCGGCGGACGTGCCATTTGCGGCGAATGCAACCGTGAGCTTGCCACCATTGAAGTCGGCGGAGTCTACATCCGTGACCGTCGCAGATGGGGCAATGGCCGTGGCAGCTGATCCGGCCGTGTAGTTGATGCTCGTCGACGTTCCCGCAGTGCCACTGTCCAGGTCAATGGCCGGTGCGTCATTGGTGCCGGTGATGGTGACGACGACGTTCTGGCTGGTCGAGCCGCCATGGTTGTCGGCCACCGTGACCTGGTAGGTCTCCTGGATCGTCTGACCCGTCGCCAGGAACTGGATGGCCGCGTTGTTGACGCTGTAGTTCCAGGTTCCGGTCCCGCCGGTGCCGCCGGACGTATCCAGCGTCTTGGCCGCGACGAGCGAGCCGAGCTGGAGGCCGCCGGCATTGGTCGACGATACGAAGCTGGAGCTCACCGTATGGGTGTCGGTCAGATCGACATCGGCGAAGCTGACCGTGCCCGAGGCGGTCTCGGTCGCACCCGCCGGGGTGTCTTCCGTCACCGATCCGGTCGCGGTCGCGCTCATCGTCGGGTTGTCGTTGGTGCCGGTGATGGTGACGACGACATTCTGGCTGGTCGAGCCGCCATGGTTGTCGGCAACCGTGACCTGGTAGGTCTCCTGGATCGTCTGCCCCGCCGCCAGGAACTGGATGGCCGCGTTGTTGACGCTGTAGTTCCAGGTTCCGGTCCCGCCGGTGCCGCCGGACGTATCCAGCGTCTTGGCCGCGACGAGCGAGCCGAGCTGGAGGCCGCCGGCATTGGTCGACGATACGAAGCTGGAGCTCACCGTGTGGGTGTCGGTCAGATCGACATCGGCGAAGCTGACCGTGCCCGAGGCGGTCTCGGTCGCACCCGCCGGGGTGTCTTCCGTCACCGACCCGGTCGCGGTCGCGCTCATCGTCGGGTTGTCATTGGTGCCGGTGATAGTGACGACGACATTCTGGCTGGTCGAGCCGCCATGGTTGTCGGCAACCGTGACCTGGTAGGTCTCCTGGATCGTCTGCCCCGCCGCCAGGAACTGGATGGCCGCGTTGTTGACGCTGTAGTTCCAGGTTCCGGTCCCGCCGGTGCCGCCGGACGTGTCCAGCGTCTTGGCCGCGACGAGCGAGCCGAGCTGAACGCCGCCGGCATTGGTCGACGACACGAAGTTGGAGCTCACCGTGTGGGTGTCGGTCAGATCGACATCGGCGAAGCTGACCGTGCCCGAGGCGGTCTCGGTCGCACCCGCCGGGGTGTCTTCCGTCACCGACCCGGTCGCGGTCGCGCTCATCGTCGGGTTGTCATTGGTGCCGGTGATGGTGATGGCCACCACCTGGTCGACCGTGCCGCCATGGCCGTCGTCGACGGTCACGGTGTAGTGCTCGACCACGCTCTGGCCGGCGGCCAGATACTGCGCGGCATTGTTGTCGAGGGCATAATGCCACTGGAGCGTGCCGTCGGCCGCGCCCGCCGCCTCGCTGACCGGATCGAGCGAGAAGGTGCCGAGCGCCGTCTCGCCGGCCGTCGCCACGAAGGTCGCGGTGTGGCCGTCGATGAGATCGACGTCGTGGAAGGCGATGGTGCCGGCGGCGTTGAGCGAATCGCTCGGATCAGCCGTCGTCGGCGCATCCTCGACCACCGAGCCCGCGGCAGTCGTGTCCGCCGCCGTGATCGTCGGAGCGTCGTTGGTGCCGGTGATGGTGATGACGACATCGCGGGTGACGACGCCGCCATGCTGGTCGTCAAGCGTGACCGTATAGGTCTCGTGCACGACCTGGCCGGCCGCCAGCTTGTCGAGAGCCGAATCCGCTGCGCTGAAGGTCCAGGTGATAAGGCCGCCGGTGCCGGTCCCGGTGGTGTCGGTGGTCTTCACCGCGGCGAGCGAACCGAGCTGGCCGCTATAGTCGGTGCTTTTGAACACCGCCGAGACCAGATGCACGTCGGTAAGGTCGACGTCCCCGAAGGCGATGGTGCCGGTGGCGGTCTCGGTAGGGGTATGGGCATCCTCGGTGACCGCGCCGACAAGTGTTGCCGCGCCGATCACCGGCACGTCGTTGGTGCCGGTGATGGTGATGACGACATCGCGCGTGACGACGCCGCCATGCTGGTCGTCGAGCGTGACCGTATAGGTCTCGTGCACAACCTGGCCGGCCGCCAGCTTGTCGAGAGCCGAATCCGCGGCGCTGAAGGTCCAGGTGATCAGGCCGCCGGTGCCGGTTCCGGTGGTGTCGGTCGTCTTCACCGCGGCGAGCGAACCGAGCTGGCCGCTATAGTCGGTGCTCTTGAACACCGCCGAAACCAGATGCACGTCGGTGAGGTCGACATCACCGAAGGCGATCGTTCCTGTTGCGGTCTCGGTGGGGGTATGGGCGTCCTCGGTGACGGCGCCGGCAAGCGTGGCGGCGGCGATCAGCGGCTTGTCATTGGTGCCGGTGAACTGAATGGTGGTCGTGGCCCAGCTCAGCGTGCCGTTGCCGAGTTGAATGGCGTAAGTCAGCTTGTCGGTGAGAACCTGGCCCTGCGCAAGCGACTGCAGCAGCGTGTTGATATCGGCTGTGTTGTAGTGAATCGTCCCATCGCTGGCGATCCAGATGCGCGCTCCGAGGAAGCTTGTGTCGGTGGTTCCTGCAAGTCCGGCGCTGTCGTTGGTGCTGGAATATGTGGTGTCGCGGATCAGCAGATCCGACGGCGCCGGCGTTTTGGTCGCTGTCGACGCGCTGATGGAATTGTCGACGGAGTAGAGTAGCTTGGCGGCCCCACCCAAATCGTTCGCCAGGACGTTAAGGATCAAGACGCCGGTCGAATCTTCGGAGAAGTAGAAAGCGTCGTCCTTGGCCTGCGGCGTGTTGGAGAAGGAAACAGTCGTACCGCCCGCGTCGGCGACCTGCTGAGTTGCCATTTTTTATCTCCCCGACCAGCGCGCCCGGCGCCAGCAAATTTGCCGTCCGCAATCGGCAGACCACACTATGCCGAAACGATCGGCGCTTACTTCCGGGGAGAAGAAACGATCAAAATGCCATGCGACGAGACACAACCGAGCGCCCACCAGCGAATGGCTGATAAAGCGATTCGCTATCCTGCGCCGATCATATTGCGATGGCTACGACGGCTTCAGCAGCCGCGCGGCTTCCCTACCCCAATAGCGCCGTAACTCGTTGTTGCCGGTCGGGAGATTATTTGGCGCTACCCCTCATATTAGTAGATTATTAACTCCGTTGTAGTGCGTCAACAGTCAATTCAGAGAAGAGTTAACGACGGTTGACGTACTTGTACGGACTGGGGGCGAGCCGTCGAATGCAGTGCGTTATGAGCCAAATGGCCGCTTAGGGGCGGATAAGACAAGCCATACAGACGCGTCTGCAACGCCGGCCGATAGCGGTTCTTGCACTGGAATGCCCACTCCTTCTTTGCAGCCGCGCTCGGGAGCACAGCGTTCAGGGAGAGGCGGCTTTCCAGGCGAGACAAAGCTGGAGCCAGCGTCCGATATTGGGCGCAAACCCGCCGCTCGCTCGCTACGGCGCCATTGAATAAGCGCGCGAGCGAGCGGATCCGTTTAGATTATTGCTATGAAACTAGGGATGATCGGTTGGCTTGACCAACTCCAAGTGACTTACTCCTAACGCCTGAGCAAGTTCGTAAAGAGTGATCACCGTGGGGTTCCGCCGGCCGCGTTCGAGGCTGCTCAGATACTGCTGACTAAATCCAGAGCGTGCTTCGACGTCCTCCTGCGTCAGGCCTTTCTCTCGCCGAATACGCGCGAAGTTTTTTCCAACCAGCTGACGCATGTCCATGCGTCGGACAATCGAGGTTTACACACTTTAAGTTTATCAACTATAATATGTATTCGCCAGCAGGAGACTTACCCCACGGAAGGAGGCCATGCCGTGCCAAGGAAAAAGCCGACCGTTCTCGCCTCATGCCTCAGCGACATGGATTTGCAGCCGGCAACCCCACGCGATCCCGCGCTTCTGCTGATGAGCGATTGGCAAATGGCTCGGTACATCTCCCTGCTGCTATGCCGCGTGCAGCAGCGCTTGGAGAGCCAAATCATGGTCAATCCCGGAATTCAGGGATTGACCGCAAATTCAACGGCGCGTGTTCAAAACGAAGAGGCGCTCACTCTTGGTGCTCCACGGGACTACGCAGTTGCGCGGGAGGCCGAGGTCTTTGCGATGACGGAAGCTCTGAAACTTCAAGATTCTATCCCTGATATCGCGGCTACGTCGCTCGTCGGCGTCATCGCCAAGTTGGAAATGATCGTCGGCGCCGATCGGGATATTGGTGACCCAACCGACTTCCCGTGGCCGCACATTGCTTCCGTACTGCGTGACTTGCGGGCGATCGCTGGGGGTTTGCCCATTTGTCGCCGGAGCCGGGAAAGGACGCGGAGCGATGTTGCCAGGCATTGGGAGTCCGCAGTCAAGCTGGTCGCGGCCCTGAAAGAGGAAGGCGCAGCCGAGTTCCGAGGAGATGCAGCGGTCTTCTGAAACGCCGAAAACCGCACGGCGCAAGTCATTGCGCGCTGTGGCCTTACGACATGAAGTTTGCGCTTTCCTTCGTCGTCTGGAGGTCTCTGATGGCTGGTCGATCCAACATTAGAGAACGACCGCGATGGCAGAGGAAAGCACCACTGGGCCGCAGGCGTTTGTTCCGGCGAATGACAACGGCGATCTCGTCAGCCCCGAGGATCGCCGCGAGAACGTGGCGGCGGCCAGGCTGGATCGGACGGTGCTGGATATCGCTCGGCTGATCGGCCGGCAGCTGGCGCGGGAGGCCTTCGAGGCGGAGCAGGCGGCCAACGACAATCGGCCGAGCCACCGAGAGGGAGAGGGCAGGGGGCAGGACGATAAGCCCTCTGGGAACAGAAGAGAGGATCTGCCGCCATGACCTGTGTCGCACTCTATGCCCGCTATTCTTCTGACAGCCAGCGGGATGCGTCAATCCAGGACCAGTTGAGGCTGTGCCGCGAGCAGGCGGCGCGTGAGGGCTGGAGCGTGGCGGGAACGTACGAGGATGCTGCGATCTCCGGCGCCAGCACGGTGCTGCGGACGGGCATCCAGCATCTGGTGCGCGATGCCCAGCGCGGCCGCTTCGAGGTGGTGTTGGCCGAGGCGCTCGATCGCATCAGCCGCGACCAGGCAGATGTCGCCACCCTTTTCAAGCATCTCAAATTCGCCGGCGTGACAATCGTCACCTTGGCCGAGGGCGAGATCAGCGAACTCCATGTTGGCCTCAAGGGCACGATGAATGCCCTGTTCTTGAAGGACCTTGCCCTCAAGACCCATCGCGGCCTGCGGGGGAGAGTGGAGAAGGGCAAGGCCGGGGGCGGGCTGTGCTACGGCTACCGGGTGGTGAAGAAACTGGATGGCGAAGGCGAGCCTGTTCGCGGCGACCGCGAGATCGTGCCCGAGGAAGCGACCATCGTGCGCCGCATCTTTCGCGAGTTCGCCGCTGGCAAGAGCCCGAAGGCAATCGCCGTAGACCTCAACAAGGAGAGCATCCCTGGTCCGCTCGGCCGACACTGGGGTGATACCAGCGTGCGCGGGCATGTCATCCGAGGCACCGGCGTCATCAACAATGAACTCTATACCGGCGTACTGGTTTGGAACCGTCTGCATTTCGTCAAGGATCCCGCGACCGGCAAGCGCGTCTCCCGGGCCAATCCGCCAATCAAATGGATCCGCACCGAGGTGCCGCATCTCAGGATCATCGAGGACGAACTGTGGCAGACCGTGAAGGAGAGACAGAAATCAATCGCCAGCCAGTTCGAGGCGGTGGTGATCGGCACGCGCAAGGCCCGGGCGAGGAGGCTGCACACCATGAAACGGCCTGTCTCCCTCCTTTCCGGCCTCCTCATCTGTGGCTGCTGCGGCGGGCGCTATGGCCTGTTCACGCGCGACCGCTATGCCTGTCTCAACCACCAGCGCCGGGGCATCTGCGACAATGGCCGCACCATCACCCGCGACAAGATCGAGCAGCGAGTCCTCGCAGGCCTGAACGAAAGGCTGGTCTCGGCCGATGCCGTGGCCGAGGCGATCAGAGCCTATGCCCAGGAGACCAACCGCCTCAACCAGGAGCGTCGCGCGCAAGGTGAACAGGACCGCAAGGCACTCGACAAGATCGAGCGCGCCATCGCCGGCATCATGGCCGCAATCGAGGATGGCCTCTACCAACCTTCGATGAAAGCAAGGATGGAAGACCTGGAACGGCAGAAGGCGGAGGTCACCGCGCGTCTGGCCCTGGCGCCCGCCGATGTGCCCGACCTGCATCCCAACATCGCCACTCTTTTCCGCAAGCGCGTCGAGCAGCTCACGCAAGCGCTCGACGACCACGAGGACGGGCGCCAAGCTGCAGGGGCGTTGCGATCATTGATCGGAGAGATTGTCCTCATTCCCGGCGACAAGCGCGGCGAGGTTCATGCCGAGCTACGCGGCGAGTTGTTCGGCATCCTCGAATTCGCCAAACTCGACCCAAACGAACAGCCCGACGATGTTATGACAAAAGGGGCATCGGGTCCTCCCAACCAAAACCAAAACAGCCCGCCTCGCGCGTCCGCCTCGCGCGGGCGTTTTTGTTTTTTGCCTGACGTTTCTTTCCAACTCGACTCCGCGGAGCTTTGCAGCGATGGTCGCTCGGAGCCCGCGCGCCATGCATATTCGCCCGCGGCGCGAGGCATGAGGAGAGAGAGATGCGGCAGGCGCTGATCGTATGGGGCGGCTGGGAGGGCCATGAGCCCGAAGCCGGCGCCCGTGTCGTCAAGGCGATGCTCGAGGAGGAAGGCTTTGCCGTGCGCGTCGAGAATACGACCGCGGTCTTCGCCGACCCGGCGATCGCCGAACTCAGCCTGATTGTGCCGATCTACACGATGTCCAAGCTCACCAAGGCGGAAGAAGCCAATCTGACGAAAGCGGTCGAAAACGGCGTCGGACTCGGCGGCTACCATGGCGGCATGGGCGACGCATTTCGTGAATCGCCCGAATACCAGTTCATGTGCGGCGGGCAATGGGTCGCGCACCCCGGCAACATCATCGACTATCATGTAAATGTTACCCGGCCCGATGACCCGATCATGCGAGGCATCGAGGATTTCCCTTACCGCTCCGAGCAGTATTACATGCATGTCGATCCTTCGAACGAGGTGCTGGCGACCACCACTTTCTCCGGTTCGCACGCGCCGTGGATCGACGGCGTCGTCATGCCGGTGGTGTGGAAGCGCAGGCACGGAAAGGGGCGGGTGTTCTATTCGTCGCTCGGCCACGCAGCGTCAGAATTCCAGGTGCCGCAGATGCACACCATCTTGCGCCGCGGGCTGGTGTGGGCC
>SAJS01000012.1:0-62500 GCA_004017535.1 Mesorhizobium sp. | reverse complement strand
ACTTAGTGTGACGAGCAAGCTTAAACCGGTAGGTGTAGGCGCAGCGAAAGCGAGTCTGAACAGGGCGTTCAGTTCGTCGCATTAGACCCGAAACCGAGTGATCTAGCCATGAGCAGGTTGAAGGTAAGGTAACACTTACTGGAGGACCGAACCCATAACTGTTGCAATAGTTCGGGATGACTTGTGGCTAGGGGTGAAAGGCCAATCAAACTCGGAAATAGCTGGTTCTCCGCGAAATCTATTTAGGTAGAGCGTCGACCGAATACCCCAGGGGGTAGAGCACTGGATGGGCTAGGGGTCCTCACCGGATTACCAAACCTAACCAAACTCCGAATACCTGGGAGTACTAGTCGGCAGACACACGGCGGGTGCTAACGTCCGTCGTGAAAAGGGAAACAACCCTGACCTACAGCTAAGGTCCCCAAGTTATGGCTAAGTGGGAAAGGATGTGAGGATCCCAAAACAACCAGGATGTTGGCTTAGAAGCAGCCATCATTTAAAGAAAGCGTAACAGCTCACTGGTCTAAATAAGGGTCTTTGCGCCGAAAATGTAACGGGGCTAAAGCCATACACCGAAGCTTAGGGTTCGTGAGCAATCACGAGCGGTAGCGGAGCGTTCTGTAAGCTGATGAAGCCGTACCCGTGAGGGGCGGTGGAGGTATCAGAAGTGCGAATGCTGACATGAGTAACGTAAGGGGAGTGAGAGACTCCCCCGCCGAAAGACCAAGGGTTCCTGCTTAAAGTTAATCTGAGCAGGGTTAGCCGGCCCCTAAGACGAGGCGGAAACGCGTAGTCGATGGGAACCACGTTAATATTCGTGGGCCTGGAGGTAGTGACGGATCACACAAGTTGTCCAATCTTATCGGATTGAACGGGCAGCGGAGTGGTTCCAGGAAATAGCTCCTCCTTATAGACCGTACCCGAAACCGACACTGGTGGTCAGGTAGAGTATACCAAGGCGCTTGAGAGAACTATGCTGAAGGAACTCGGCAAATTGCACGCGTAACTTCGGAAGAAGCGTGACCCTTTTCTACGCAAGTGGAGGAGGGTGGCACAGACCAGGGGGTAGCGACTGTTTATCAAAAACACAGGGCTCTGCGAAGCCGCAAGGCGACGTATAGGGTCTGACGCCTGCCCGGTGCTGGAAGGTTAAGAGGAGGGGTGCAAGCTCTGAATCGAAGCCCCAGTAAACGGCGGCCGTAACTATAACGGTCCTAAGGTAGCGAAATTCCTTGTCGGGTAAGTTCCGACCTGCACGAATGGCGTAACGACTTCCCCGCTGTCTCCAGCATAGACTCAGTGAAATTGAATTCCCCGTGAAGATGCGGGGTTCCTGCGGTTAGACGGAAAGACCCCGTGCACCTTTACTATAGCTTTACATTGGCATTCGTAGTGGCATGTGTAGGATAGGTGGTAGGCTTTGAAGCCTGGGCGCCAGCTCAGGTGGAGCCACCCTTGAAATACCACCCTTATTACTATGGATGTCTAACCGCGGCCCGTTATCCGGGTCCGGGACAATGTATGGTGGGTAGTTTGACTGGGGCGGTCGCCTCCTAAAGAGTAACGGAGGCGCGCGATGGTGGGCTCAGAACGGTCGGAAATCGTTCGCTGAGTGCAATGGCATAAGCCTGCCTGACTGCGAGACTGACAAGTCGAGCAGAGACGAAAGTCGGTCATAGTGATCCGGTGGTCCCGCGTGGAAGGGCCATCGCTCAACGGATAAAAGGTACGCCGGGGATAACAGGCTGATGACCCCCAAGAGTCCATATCGACGGGGTTGTTTGGCACCTCGATGTCGACTCATCGCATCCTGGGGCTGGAGCAGGTCCCAAGGGTATGGCTGTTCGCCATTTAAAGCGGTACGTGAGTTGGGTTCAGAACGTCGTGAGACAGTTCGGTCCCTATCTGCCGTGGGTGTAGGAATATTGAAAGGATCTGTCCCTAGTACGAGAGGACCGGGATGGACGGATCTCTGGTGGACCTGTTGTGGCGCCAGCCGCATCGCAGGGTAGCTATATCCGGACGGGATAACCGCTGAAGGCATCTAAGCGGGAAACCCACCTTGAAACGAGTATTCCCTGAGAACCGTGGAAGACGACCACGTTGATAGGCCGGGTGTGGAAGAGCGGCAACGCTTGAAGCTTACCGGTACTAATAGTTCGATAGGCTTGATCGTTCTCATTCCTTATATCCATCAAGGCGCAATCCGAAGGATTGTCGCCGAAATGATGAATTGCACAAATAGACAGCTTCTCGATTGAACATGCGTTTTGCCGACCTGGTGGTTATGGCGGAGCGGCTGCACCCGATCCCATTCCGAACTCGGCCGTGAAACGCTCCAGCGCTGATGGTACTTCGTCTCAAGACGCGGGAGAGTAGGTCGCTGCCAGGTCTGCCAAACGCATGTTCACCTCACATCCAGATCAGAACGATCCGGATGGAGATCAATCTTCTCTCTACGATAAAGGCCCGCCAACGGGACCACGGGCCGCGAAAGCGGCCCTTTCTCTTGGGGAGCCATCTACCTATCTGTAAGCCAGCCTGTTCCCAGGCTTGCGCTTACATCCAAGAACGCAAGCAAACGCTTGCTCGTAATCGCAAGCAAACGCTTGCTCGTAGTCGCAAGCAAACGCTTGCTCGTAGGTGACGCGGGGTGGAGCAGCCCGGTAGCTCGTCAGGCTCATAACCTGAAGGTCACAGGTTCAAATCCTGTCCCCGCAACCAATTTTATCATAAATCAATTACCGCCTCGGTCTAACCGGGGCGGTTTTTGCTTTTCTGAGAATGCAGTCCTGCGTTGGACCCCAGGGCAGAACACAAACCAGTTGCGCACAAGAGAGTTGCCTCTCTTCCTTTCGATCCCACGAGAGAGCTGCCGACCGCTTGTTCTTCTCTTCTGCCGAAGGCGGCTGACCTTGCCCCACTGATCTAATCCGGTTTGAAGTTCGTTCTGGCCCATTGAGAGGACCAGGACATGAAGCGCAGCCGCTTCTCTGAAGAGCAGATCATTGGAATTTTGAAGGAGCATGAGGCCGGGGTCTCGGTCGCCGATCTGTGTCGAAAGCACCGCGTCAGCGATGCTTCGATCTACAACTGGAAGGCCCGCTTCGGCGGGATGGATGTCTCCGAGGCCCGGCGACTGAAGGCGCTGGAGGACGAGAACACGCGGCTGAAGCGGCTTCTGGCCGACGCCATGCTCGACAATGCCGCGCTGAAGGAGCTCGTGGGAAAGAAATGGTGACGCCCGCGGCCAAGCGGAAAGCTGTCGCTCACCTGAGGAAAGGCTTCGGGATGAGCGAACGGCGGGCGTGTAAAGCCATCGGCTGTTGCCGCATGACGGTTCGCTACGAGACCAGCAGGCCGGACGACCGCGAGGTTCGCGAGCGGATGAAGGCGATCGCGCAGGAGCGTCGCCGGTTCGGCTACCGGCGTCTTCTTGTGATGCTGAGGCGGGAGGGCCTGGTCGTGAACCACAAGAAGCTGTTCCGGCTCTATCGGGAGGAGAAGCTCGCCGTTCGCCGCCGTGGCGGCCGCAAGCGGGCGATCGGGACCAGGGCGCCGATGCTGGTGCCGCTGCGGCCCGACGAGCGCTGGTCGCTCGACTTCGTATCGGACCAGCTCACCGACGGGCGCCGCTTCCGCATCCTGGCCGTCGTCGACGACTGCACGAGAGAGTGCCTGGCACTCATCGTTGATACGTCTCTCTCGGGCATGCGGGTTGCCCGCGAACTGGACCGGCCCATCACCGAGCGCGGCCGGCCGAGGATGATCGTCAGCGACAATGGCAGCGAGTTCACCTCCAACGCCATCCTCGCCTGGGCGGATCAGAACCGCGTCGAATGGCATTACATTGCGCCCGGCAAGCCGATGCAGAATGGCTTCATCGAGAGCTTCAACGGCCGATTGCGCGATGACTGCGCAACGAGACGCTGTTTACCTCGCTGGCTCAGGCGCGCGTAGCCATCGCCCTGTGGCGCGCCGACTACAACACCGCGCGGCCGCACTCCCAAATCGCCTGGCAGACACCGGCCGAGTTCGCCACCACCTTCAATCCGCGACCGTCGCTCGCGCTGCGCTATGCCAAAGGCTCCGCGCCAGCGACCGTCGCTTCACCCGCCCAGCAGGGCACAACCCACGCCGGAAACGAACTCAAAACTGGATAGAAACTGGGGGCAACGTCACGGCAAATGCACGGAGTTCTCGGAGCCGCCGTCTTTCCACTATGGAATCTTTATATCTTAGGCCTGCCGCACGAATGGAATCTTTATGCGGATCGGCCTAGGCTCGCATAGGGCGATCCGGGCCGGGAGTGAAGCGATGGCCGATGTCAACCCGTGGCTGCAACAGGACAATACATCTTCGCCGGGTGCCGATTCGCTTTTCGGCTTGGCCGATGCTCCCGCCGCGGCACGCTATCTTGCTTCGTTTGCGATGACCGCCTTCGCGACGGTGGTGGCTGCCGGTGTCGACAGCCAGGTGGCGATACCGAACATCTCGCTCATATTTGTGGTGCCGGTGATCATAGGGGCCGTGAGCCTAGGTTTGGGCCCGACGCTCTTTTCGGCGGTGCTTGGTGCACTTGCCTACAATTTCTTCCTCACCGAGCCGCGCTACACGCTGATCGTCGATGACCCGGCGAACGTCTGGGCGATTGGACTGCTTTTCGTCGTCGGACTTATCGTCAGTGGCGTGGCCTTTACCTCGCGGCGCCGCGCAATTGAAGTGGCGCTCCTGAGGAGGCAGGCAACGATGTTGCAAAACTATAGTCGCGACGTCGCGGGGATCGACAATGCGAAGGCGATCGTTTCGATCACTTGCCGCATGCTTGCAGCGCTCTTCCAAGTTCCTGTCGTCATTCTCGTTTTGGACGGCAAAAAGGTTTCCGTCGAGAAAGTCGGCAATGTAGAGCCCCAGGAAGCCGAGATTGAGGCAGCGCAATCGGCATTGGCAACAGGACTTGTCGTGAGCGCTGGAGTCTATCCGGCGTTGACCTCGCGCTTTGACTTCTGGCCCGTAAAGACAACGGCTGGGGGCCCGCGCGCAGCCATTGGGCTCGCATTTGATCCCGATGAACGTCCTGCGACGCCTTCGACATCGGTCGATATCGTGGGTCGTTTCCTGGCCCTGGCCCTTGACCGTCAACATTTCCGGCATGCTCGACCGTAAACACCCGGGACGGGAAGTCAGCAAACGGCGCGAGGACAAAGACAACGAAACGTTTCCTCTAGCCAGAGGAGCAGTTTATGAGCAATGCCGATGCAGGCGACGACGGGGCCGCAGCAGCACAGTCTCCTGCGCATGACACCCAAGCGAGCGTGCGAATACTGGTTCTGGGCGCTCTCGGCGTCGTTTATGGGGATATCGGGACAAGTCCTCTCTACGCGTTTCGCGAAGCCCTGCTTGTTGCGGCATCGGACGGATCGGCGACACGTGAGGATGTGCTTGGCATTCTTTCGCTGATCATTTGGGCGCTGACCCTCGTCGTAACAGTCAAATACGTCACGTTTGTTCTCCGGGCGGACAACAAGGGCGAAGGCGGCACGCTCTCCCTGATGTCCCTGGCCGGCAGTAGTCTTCCGGCTCGCTCAGCTGCCATTTTGATCTTGGGCGTGCTTGGCGCGGCGTTGTTTACGGGCGACTCTATGATCACGCCAGCGATCTCGGTGCTCGCTGCAGTGGAAGGTCTTGAGACCGTTACGCCAGCCCTTCAGCCATACGTCTTACCAGTCACGCTTGTCATTCTTGCTGGGCTGTTCGCGGTCCAACGATTCGGGACCGGCGCCATTGGAGGCGTTTTCGGGCCGATTACATTCGCATGGTTTCTCGCGCTAGGGGTTTCCGGCGTAAGCCACATCCTCACCAATCCCGGAGTGTTGTGGGCCGTCAATCCCTACCACGCCGTCCACTATCTCGTGGCCAATCCAGCACTCGCGCTCGGTACAATCGGCGCTGTTTTTCTAGCTGTGACCGGCGCTGAGGCGCTTTACGTCGATCTTGGCCACTTTGGCCGCAGACCGATTGTGATGGCTTGGCTGTGGATCGTGTTCCCGTGCCTTCTGCTCAACTACATTGGGCAGGGCGCCTTTGTTTTGAACCGCACCGGATTGCCAGAGAATGTTTTCTTCGACATGCAGCCTCGCTGGGCGCTGGTGCCGATGGTCGTCTTGGCCACCGCTGCGACGATCATCGCCAGCCAGGCAGTGATTTCCGGGGCGTTTTCGCTGGTGCGTCAAGCCGTTCAGCTGAATCTTCTGCCGCGATTCAGCATCCTACACACATCCGAGACGCAAGTTGGCCAAATCTATCTCCCGAGGGTCAATTTGTTGCTCGGCATCGGCGTCATGATGCTGGTGCTCGGGTTCCAGAAGTCGGGCAACCTCGCATCGGCCTACGGCATCTCCGTCACCGGTCAGATGGTGGTCACGGACCTGCTTCTCTTCATCGTCATGCGCCGAATCTGGAACTGGTCAGTTACCAGCGCCCTTGCAGCGTCGGCACTCTTTCTGATCGTGGACTTGGTATTCCTCGGCTCGAACATCATCAAGGTGGTCGAAGGAGGCTGGGTTACACTGACCATTGCGTTGGTGATGTGCCTCATTATCTGGACGTGGGTGCGCGGCGGGCGCTACCTGTTCGACAAGACGCGCCGCAATGAGATCCCTCTCGATTTCCTTGCCGGCAATCTGTTGAAGAAGAAGCCCTATTTGGTTTCGGGTACGGCGGTGTTCCTGACCAGCGACCCGCTGAGTGCGCCGACCGCGCTCATGCACAGTCTCAAGCACTACAAGGTGTTGCACGAGCAGAACGTCATCCTTTCGGTAGTGACGGCGCCACAGCCGATAGTGCCCGACAGCGAGCGTGTGAAGATGGAAACGGTCAACGAGCTGTTCATGCGAGTGACGCTGACCTTCGGCTATATGGAGCAGCCGAATATCCCGCGTGCGCTCGCGATCTGCCGAAAGCAGGGCTGGAAGTTCGACATCATGTCGACATCCTTTTTCCTGTCGCGGCGCTCGCTCAAGGCCTCGCCCAATTCCGGCATGCCGGTGTGGCAGGACAAGCTGTTCATCGGGCTGGCGCGGACAGCTGCCGATGCGACGGAGTATTTCCAGATACCGACCGGGCGAGTCGTCGAGATCGGCACCCAGGTGGTGATCTGATCCGACTGCCCTTACAGGCGCCGGATTGCGAACATGCTGCGCAAAAACAAAGCTTCGGTTTCTGCCGGCTGCCAACACCACGCCCATTGGCGTTGACGTTGCCCCAGTTTTTATCCAGTTTTGAATTCGTTTACGGCCTTGGGTGTGCCTGCCGGGCGGGTGGACCGACGGACGTTGGGGCGATGCATCTGGCACCGACACCTAAGACATATGCCATCCAGTACTTCGGAGGGGGTCCATTCATCCATTGGAAAAGACGCTTTATCGGATTTGTCACGGTTCCTGCCCCGGAATTTTGCTGTGTTATTCCGCCACCCAGCGGGGATAGCGTGGTACCTCTAAAGGTAACAAGCACCCATCCGGCGCTGATATCGTGAACGAGGGGTGAATTGCGGCTGGAGCTTAATAAGATTTTGGCCTGCTACTCGCGGCGGTTAGTCTTAGGGGGTGACCTTCTCGGGCGTGCCCGTATGCCCGCGCTGGCTGGCTGCATGCATGAGAAAAGCCCGGCGCAGCTAATGAGCGTGAGCGACGGGCTTTTTGTCCTGAAACGGCTGCATCCCTGTGGGTTCGACCGCCTGTCTGATTAATCATCAAGGCGTGAATTCGTTCCACATGGGACACGGTTTCCGTCGCGCCCAAACCTGTTCTATGAGATAATGGCCCAAGCCGCACCGAGGGCGGCGGGGATGTCAGAGTCGCGTCCTGTGGCGTCTACTGGCCCGCTGATCTGGATATGCTCCAGCGGGTTTTCGACCGGTTGTGGAAGAACGACGCCTGGGATGCGATAGCAATGACGAGCGACCTGTGGGCCCTGCTTGCCGCCTTGGTGCTGGCGAGCTTTCAGCTCACTATTGCTAGCGTTCTAACGCTGCGCCAGCTTGGAGGAACTTGGGTCGCGGGACCACGGGACGAGCAGCGCGAGGTAACTGGAATCAGCGGCCGCTTCGTTCGAGCCCACCGTAATCTCCTGGAGATTTTTCCGCAGTTCGCCGCCGCTCTGTTCCTTGTGCACGAGGCTCATGCGGCAGGTTCGCTCTCTGCCGTCGGGGGATGGCTATTCGTCATTGCCCGGCTTGTCTATGTTCCTGCGTATGCCTTTGCACCTCCCGGCGTGCGGCCAATTTGCTGGCTCTCCGCATGGCTGGGCATCGTTCTAATCGTGGCCGACGTGTTCGTTTGATCGGGCCCAGGAAATTGGCTGCCACATCAAATGGCAGAGCCAAGCCCAGGTGATCATCCACAACGTGAGGCATCGATGCAGCGCCACGCCGTCGCATTCTTCACTGCACTTCTGGCAGTTCAGACGACTAGACCGAGGTCCCGATGCCAAGTCTAAAGACGGCAAGATCAAAGCGAACAGTCAGGGTGAAGAGGCCGAGCGTGTCCCGGCAGATTCAGCGTCTGCGGCCGCTCGCAACGCGGCCCGCAGCAGGTCGGTCCCTTTCGGCCCTCAATAGGCTGTTCTACAATTCGGCATCGACTGGGCGTCCTGGAAGCTTTCCGAACGTTCTGCCTCGAGACGCCAGCCGACTGCCCGCACTGCTGAGGGAGGTCGCGGATGCAGTACCCCCCTGTAGAGCAAGCTTGTGGCACTCACCGATGGCGTCAGGGCCACTGGCCTGTTTGCCGCATGTGTACAAGGCCAACTGAGCCGCAGGCTCGGCCCGCCAATTTCTTCAATACACCAAGTGTGTCGGGAGGCCAGGCAATGAGCGCTTTTCCATAGAGCATGGTGACGATGGGATAGCCAGTGTGCTGATTCACAGAAGGCCGTAGGACGTGATAGCGAGAAGCTACAACTTTGACATTATGGCGGTTGCAAGCATCATACCTGCACTTAAAAGCCAGAGCGAAAGCAGAATTTTCAACTCTCTCTTTCGATTGGATACGAAATATGACAGGTATCCCCCTCGCCGGTCCATGATCGGAAGGTCTTTTATGACAATCAATCCAATAAAAATTATAAATAACAATGCAGTAACAAACGCGCCAAAGCCGAAAATGCTAGTAAGCAATCCGTTCGACCCTACAACATCGGCCATCTTTCGCACTCCAATCGTCAGGACGGCGCATTTGATTTGGGAATAGCATATCGCTGCAACAGCCGAATCCATCTATCGCAACTTCTCATTGACGCACAATAGACCGGTGGCAGGCGTCAGCGTCATCGGCGAGCGGATGCTGGGCGCCGAAGATTATCATGAGCGCATCGTTCCGGCTCCGGCACCGCAAGTTGGGGGCCGAGATGATCGAGGACTTGCCGGCTCCCTTAGACACCCATGGTGTGACCCATCGTTGTCAGAAAGTGGGAAGTTCTCGTACTCTCTGCATTGCACTGACGGTCAATCACGTGTGCACATGTGGACGCTGAGCGTTTCGATCCGCAGTCCTTCAAACTTGATCGGCATTCTCATTGGTGAGTTCGATTCGGTAGAGAGCTACCGCCACTACAGCGCTGCAACCGAGTTCGTCTGTTGAAAGGACTTCGCAAGCGAGGTCAGCAGATCGAAATCCGGTCCCCGCAACCAATTTTGTCATAAATCAATTACCGTCCCGGTCTAACCCGGGGCGGTTTTTTGCGTTTGGGGGGCAGGGAATCGCCGCGGCGCACCAGAGAGGGCAACTCCGGGAAGTCACGCGACAGGCAGAGCGAGCAAGTTAGCGCGACTAGACGCGGTGTACCCCGCCTTTAAGGTTGCTGGTGTTGGGACAGATAGGGCACCAGGGCCGATGTCGGAAAGACCGCCTTGCGCCTCCATCTCGTCGTTCGCCCAAGCCCTCCCATCATCTGGAAGCAGACATCGCCAGCAATGTCGCACTGCGGTCCCCGAAGCGGCTGCAGGTCGAGCCGATCTAAATGGAGCAGCCCTCCTGAGTCTGTGCTATGTCAGAGAGTGAAGGAGGGGCAGATGAGCGAGACCCGCAAACTTGCCGCGATCCTAGCCGCCGATGTCGTCGGATACAGCCGGCTGGCTGGTTTGGACGAAGATCGGACTCTCGCGCGCCTCCGGGCACTCCGCAGCGACCTGCTTGATCCTGCCATCGCGGTACACATTGGGCGCGTGGTGAAACGCACCGGTGACGGAACCCTTGTTGAGTTCCGCAGCGTGGTCGACGCCGTGCGGTGCGCCATCGAGGTGCAGAACGCAATGCTCGAACGCAACGCCGGCGTGCCGCCTGACCGACGTATCGAGTTCCGCATCGGCGTCCATATCGGCGACATAGTTGAGGAGGGCGACGGCGACCTTATGGGCGACGGCGTCAACATTGCCGCTCGCCTGGAAGGTATCGCCGAACCTAACGGGATTTGCCTGTCGGGTGCGGCATATGAGCAGGTGCGCGACAAGCTGAAGGTTGATTTCGAGGATATCGGCGACAAAGAACTCAAAAACATTGCACGGCCGGTGCGAGTCTATCGCGTGGCCTTAGACCGTCACATCGCAAGCGTGTCGACAGTGCCCGACCCTTCCGGCGGAAAACTGGCGCTGCCCAACAAGCCGTCGGTTGCTGTCCTGCCGTTCCAGAACATGAGCGGCGACACCGAACAGGAATACTTCGGCGACGGGATCGCGGAGGACATCATTACCGCCTCGTCCAAGCTGCGGGGCTTCTTCGTTATCGCTCGCAATTCGTCCTTCGCGTACAAAGGCAAGGCGCCAGATATCCGTCAGGTCGCGCGCGAGCTGAATGTTCGCTATGTACTGGAAGGCAGCGTACGCAAGGCGGGTGAGCGATTGCGGGTAACTGGCCAGCTCATCGACGCGGCCAGCGGCAATCACATCTGGGCAGAGCGCTACGACCGCCTCGCCTCTGATATTTTCGCCGTGCAGGACGAGATCACTCACAGCGTTGTCGCCGCGATAGAGCCGCAGATTTACGCAGCCGAACGCCTTCGCCTTCAAAGTAAGGCGCCGGAGAGTCTCGACGCGTGGGGCTGCGTTGTCCGAGCAATGCCTTATATCTGGACTTGGGTTATCCAAGACGAGGACACTGGCATCAGCCTCTTGAAGCGAGCGATTGAGCTCGATCCCCACTATGCACGCGCTCGCAGCCTTCTCGCGTGGGCGTTCGCCACCCGTGTAATTTCCGGCAATTTGGAGTTTGAGCCAGGCATATCAAGCGCCCTAGCGCTTGCCCAGGGTGCGATAGACCTCGATCCCGACGACCCATGGGCCATTTCGCGGCAGGTTACATCTCTGCGTTTTCGAGACGATTTGGGCCAGCGGTGGAGGAACTGAACGAGGCACTGCAGCGCAACCCGAACTTTGCATTCGTCCACATAATCTTGGGGGTAGCGTACGGCTATGCGGGGCTTGCTGAAGATGGCCTCCGTCAGCTCGAAATAGCACGACGATTGAGCCCCCTTGATCAAACCCAAGCGGCGAACCTCTCGGTCGAGGGTCTTTGCCATCTGGTCGCCGGCCGCTACCCCGAAGCACTTAGAGCAGAACGTCGGGCCGTGCAGATAAGACCAAACTTTGGAACGGCATGGCGCACACTCACAGCAGCCGCAGGGCTAGCCGGTGATCTGGAAACCGCACGGCAAGGACTCGTCGAATGCAAACGCCTACAGCCGAATCTCAGCATCGACTGGGTCGAGAAATACCACCCACTGATACGGTCAGAGGACCGTGCCAGATATATCGAAGGCCTACGAAGTGCAGGCCTTGAATAGCTCAGCCTTGACGGGTTCATCGCCAATATACGCGAGCGCCGGCCGCCCAGACAGTTGCGGTCGTCGAATAGCGGCCCTTAGCCATCTGTAACACGTTTCGGTCGCCCGGCGGTGTCGCGACAGTTGCGCAGCTGATGCTAGCTCATCGGGCCGCAGCGTCAGCTAAGCGCCCAATCTCGGTCATCAAAGTCATCCCGGCCGCCCACCAAAAGCGGTCACAGCTGGTGTCAACGCCAAGGAGGGTTTGCGCCGTGAGGACTTCTCTCCATAACGATCTCAGCATCGGCTTTTTCCTGCCCTGCCCACCGATCAAGTGTTTTGTGGACAGCATCGCACTTTGCTAATATTGCGGTCACTGCACTCGGCGAGGAAAATCGCAGCATGTCGGAGAAGGGTCCGGTCGCGTTGCCGGGGGCGCCGGTGGCAACAGGTTTTGTGGGCGGCAACGGCGACAATCCGTCCGAAGCCCGGCATGAGCGTCGAATCCTGACCGCGCTCTGCTACGACCTGGTCGGATCGACCGACCTTCTTGCCATCCTGGACATCGAAGAGTTCGAGGAACTGATATCAGCCTTCCAGCGGGCGACGAGGCAGGCGGTCGCGTCATGCTCGGGTGCCGTCCAGGTGGAGGTCGGTGATGGCGGCGTTGCTTTGTTTCCTGCCGAAATAGACGCCAAGGACGCGGCATCGCTGGCGATCCGAGCCGGGCTCGAAATCATCGACGCCTGCAGGCGCGTCGGCTCCGACAAAGGCCGCGCCGATTTGCATGTCCGAGTCGGAATCGCGACATCGATGACCCTGATCCACAAGAGTGACGCCGATACCGGACACGACAATGTCACCGGCCCGGCCTTCGCGATGGCCACGCGGCTCCAGGCCATCGCGCAGCCGGACACGGTGGTGGTCTCGGACGCGACGCGCAACCTAGCGCGCCGGTCGCATGTGTTCAGCTTTAGGGGCGCCCATGCGATCAAGGGGTTTGCCGAGCCGGAGCTGGTCTGGCGCGCGCTGAGTCACAAGCGCGAGGTCGACCGCTTCTTCGCCTTCGGGCGGCTGATCAGTCCGCTCATCGATCGCGAGGCCGAGCTCGCCACGATCGCTGAAGCATGGGACAGCGCCATTGCGGGAAACGGCGGCGTGGTGGTGATCGAGGGCGAGGCGGGGATCGGCAAGTCGCGCATTCTTCACGAGGTGCGCCGGCGCACGCGTCACCAGCGCGCGAAATTGCTGTTCTTCCAGTGCACGCCCGGCGGCTTGCGCTCGGCGCTGCATCCGCTGCTACAGAACGTACGCGGCGATCTCGCCGGCAACGAAGGACAGCTGAGCGCTGCCGCCGTGGCGGAAGCATTCCGCGATAATGACGTCCGCGATCCTGAAATCATTGAAATCTTTTCGTTCCTGCTCGGCGCAGCGGGAGCCGATCCGATGCTCAAGGAGATCGACTCCGAAGCGATGCGCGCGAAAGCCAATTGGGCGGTTCGCCACGCGCTCGAAGCCCTGTGCGCCAGCGGGCCGATTATCCTGGTGGTCGAGGACATCCATTGGATCGATCTGACGTCGAGACAATTGTTGGCTGAACTTGCACAGGCGGCCCGTCACTTCCGGGCGCTTGTCATCGCGACCACGCGCCCTGAATCCGGGAGCTGGCTGGCAGCATCGAATCCAAGGCATATCTCGCTAGAGCCGCTCAACCGCGAGCAAACGCGGTTGGCGATCGCGGCCATGTGGCCGCAAGGCACGCCGTCAACTTCCCCCGAATTGCTCGACGTGGTGGGCCGCGTGACCGGAGGCGTCCCGCTGTTCATCGAAGAAATCTGCCAGTGGATGAGCGAGAACGCGGCCTCGGCAACGGATCGGCTGGAGCAGACCGCGACGCGCAGTCATGCCTCGGTGTTTGAAAGCGTGATCGAGGCCAGGCTCGAAACGCTCGGGTCGGCACGCGAAGTCGCGCGCGCTGCGGCCGTCGCCGGCAATCGTTTCAATCATGAATTGCTGCGCGCGCTGTTGCCGGAGCTCGACGACGAAATCATCGCAAACGCGCTGGATTCGCTGAGTGAGGCCGGGTTCCTGATCCGTGTGCGGCCTTCCGGCGCTCCGGTCTATGGCGTGCGCCATGCGCTTATCCAGGAGACGATCTACAACGCAACGCTGCGCAAGAGACGGCAGGCCTTGCATCGCCGCCTGTTTGCCGCGGTGAGCCGCAACCGAAACCTGGCCGGGTGGCTGGGCACCGCCGAGGTCGCCGAGCATGCAGAGCGCGCAGGCCTTCTGGAGGACGCGATCGCTCAGTTCGTGATCGCAGGCACGGAAAGCTCGTCCCGCTCGGCAATGGCGGAAGCGAGGCAGATACTCGAACATGCATTGGCGCTCTGCGAGCGCGTTGCGGCAGCCGACACGCGAGACGCGCTGCGCCTATCGGCAATGATCGTGCTCGGTCCCATCCTGACCGCTGTCGAAGGTCCGAACTCGGCGCCCGCCCGCAAATTGTACGAGGACGGCGTGGTGATCGCCCGGCGGCGGCCGGTGGCCGAGCGGGCCAAGTGGTTTCCGATCTACTGGGGCTGGTGGTTTACGGATACCGTCATGGACGGCGAGCGGGCGGAGGTCGTGCTCAGCGATCTCAGGGATGTCGAGGATGCCGAAGTGCAACTCCAGGCCAGGCATTGCGTGTGGGCAATCGACTTCAATCTTGGCCGCCACGATCGCTGCATCGCGGCCGTCGACGCCGGACTGTCGCTCTATGAGCACGGCCAGGGCAAAGCCCATGCTGCGTTGTTCGGCGGACATGACGCGAGGGTCTGCGGGCTCGCCCACCGCGCCTTGTCAATGTGGTTCGTCGGAAAGCCGGCAAGCGCGCTCGATTCGATGTCGGAAGCTAGGAGTTGGGCGCAGCAAACCGGACATGCCGGCAGCATCGCACATGCATACCTGAACGAGGCGATGCTGCATTGCTATCGCCGCGATTTTTCGATGCTGCGAAGCGTGATAGCGGATCTGCGCCACTTGACGGAGCGCCATCATATGCCGGCCCTCGCCGCCGCAGCGCAAATTTTCGAAGGCTGGTGCGACGGCAACGCCGGCCAGGTCGAGAGCGGCAGGGAAAAAATGCGCCAGGGCCTTGGCGTCCATGGCGAGTTCCAGACGCCTGAGGACGAACCGGTCTATTGCGGCATGCTGGCAGAGCTTTTGACACGAACTGCCGAGGTCGATGAGGCGCTCGCTCTGCTGGACTCGGCTGTGGCGCAGGCCGAGGCCGGCGGCAGCTGCTTCTGGCTGGCCGAACTCTACAGGCGAAGGGCGGAGCTACTTCTTCTCCAGGGGGATCCGAAGGCGGACGTAGTCGCAGCCCTCGAAAAGAGCATCGCCATAGCCGCGGAGCAAAGCGCCGTGCCTTTCCTCATCAGTACATACGAAACCCTTCAATCATCAGGCCTGTCACCTGAACTGGCGTCGCGCTATCACGATCAGGTCGAACGTGCGAAATCCGCTCTCGAGCCGGGCGCCGCGCTTATCGTCAATCCCGAATCGCCCGTTCGGCGCTAGCCGGCCCTGCAAGAGCATCCGCGATGCTGGAGCAATATAAACGCCTTGGTCCGCCGCCCGACGAGGCGCTGGCGAGGCTGATGAACATGCGCCAAGGCCTTGGCATTACACGGATCGCCGACATTACCGGGCTCGACCAACTCGGCATCCCGGTCGTGCAGGTGACAAGACCGTTCTCGCTCTCCAACGCGGTAGCGCAAGGAAAGGGCGCCACCCTGGCGCAAGCCGCGATATCGGCCATGCTGGAATCGGCCGAGACCTTCTTTGCGGAGCAGGTGGCGAATTTCGACACAGTCGTCGGCTGCGCCGATCAATTGCGCATCCCGCCCGGTCGTTTCGAAAGGCATCTCCAGGGGGGCACCGCGCCCGGATGGCGCGGCAGGGAGACGGCGTGGGTAGCCGCGGACAATCTTCTTACCGGCAGCCGCGACCTGGTTCCGTTCGAGCTCGCGCACACCGCGTATGTGTTGCCGTCACTGCCCCACGACGGCGTTTTTGCGGCGTCGACGAGCGGTTTGGCCGCAGCCTTCGAGAAGTCGGATGCCATCGTCCATGGCATGCTTGAATGCATTGAACGCGACGCGATCGCCACGGCATACCGGACCCACGGTTTTTTCCACCGTCAACGCATCGATCTCGAGACGGTCGATGATCCGTCGCTCCGCGATCTCCTGGAAACTTTGGCAGCCAAGAACGTGCTGGTTGGCCTTTGGCAGGCTTTGTCGCCGTTGAGCATCCCGGTGGTGTGGTGCCATCTGCTAGAAGACGAACCGATCGAAACGGTCCTTTTGGATCATCCGGCTGATGGCTCGGCTGCCGGTTTCAGTTTCGCCGACGCGGCGGCACACGCCATCTACGAAGCGGCCCAGGCCCGTCTGGCGGCGATCTCGGGCGCGCGCGACGACCTGACGCGCGCATCCTATCCGAAATACCCCGATCGGCAGATGATCGCAGCGCATCGCCGGCTCCTCCGGGATGGTCCGCGCAGCGTGGATTTCCGTGCGCTCGCCGAGCAGAAGGTCAACACGGCGTCGGACGCGCTTTCGGTCCTCTTAGCAATTCTCGAAGAGAGAGGATTCGATGCCGTTCACCTAATCCGGGTGGGAACGGGACCGCTCGACGCTCTGTCCGTTGTCAGGATTGTCATTCCTGCCTTGCAACCGCTTTTGCAGGGGTAGAGATTATGCGCCCGAAACTCGTCTTCACCGGCCCTACCGTGTCCCATGCCGACGCGTTGAAGGTCGTCGATGCGGTATGCCTCCCCCCCGCCGTGCAAGGCTCGATCGTTTCGGCCGTGCAGCATTTCTACCCGAGTGCGATCCTTATCATAGACGGCGGTTTTCAGGCTGAGCCGGCGGTTCGGCACAAGGAAATCCTGTGGGCTCTCAGCCGCGGCATTCATGTCGTCGGCGCGGCCAGCATGGGTGCCCTTCGAGCAGCCGAGCTGTTCCCCCATATGCAAGGCGTCGGGCTTATCTACCGATGGTATCGCCGCTTCGCCTTTGCACCCGACGACGCTGTAGCGGTATTGCATGGACCGGCCGAGGTGAATTTCGCTCAATTGACGCACGCGCTGATTGACTTGCGCCGGACCCTCCGCGCTGCTTGCCGGCGCGGCGTGATTTCACCCGAACAGCAGGCGAGGCTCGAGAGTACGGCACGGGCCGTCAACTTTCGCGAGCGCACTCTGGCACGGATGGTCCGGGATGCGCACAACGGCAAGGACGACGTCGAGAGATTGTGCAGGGAGCTCGGCGCGGCTTTCGTTCAGCAAAAAAGGCAAGATGCCCTGCGGGCACTCGAACTTTTGCGGGAGCAAGAATTTGAAAAAGCACACCCCATGCCGGAATTGCAGCTAACCTCGGCTTTCTCCAAGGATATGGATGATGCAGGGCTGGCGCTATAGGCCGTGATCTCATGGCGGCCGACGATTTACGCAACGTAAGTGCCGTGATAGCGTAGTAGCGTCAGAGGGGGCCAAGCAATTGGACGCGGTCGATCGTGTCGTTGCGCAAGATCGGTTGCTGGGAACGCGGTTTCTGGTCTACCCGCAGGTCCCTCACCTTTCGGGTTACGGAACACCCGAAACAGTATGGATTTCTACTCCACCCGATCTGATCCGCTCCGGCCCGGAAGATCACCGCATTTACGTTCGCGATCCCCTCTTCGACAAGGAGCCTTACGACTACCCTTATCTGCCACCGTTTGTTGGCGAAATCTTTCCGCCTGCAGAGGCTGGCTTTGACGGCCATTTCGATCAGCTTTCCCTGACCTCGCGGCAGTTCCTTTCTGCGCACGCTTTCGCCTCGGTCAGCCGCGTGCTGGACATCTGGGAAAGCTACCTCGGCAAACCGATTGTCTGGTATTTTGCCGAGACGTACGAGCGGCTCGAAATCATCCCCTTCGTCGACTGGGAGAATGCGCAATCGGGCTACGGCTATCTGGAATTCGGCCGAGAGCGCGGCATCGACGGAGGCAAGTATCCCTATGCGCTCAACTTCGATGTGATCGCACATGAGGTCGGCCACGCAATCTTGTTTTCGCTGTTCGGGACACCGGCCGGCGGCATCACTCGAGGCGATTTCGGACCGTTCCACGAAGCCAGCTCGGATCTGGTTTCGCTCCTGTCCTTCCTGAATTTCGACAGCGGCATGGACCGGCTGCTGCGGCACTGCGACGGCAATCTGCTCGTTCTCAATGAATTGAACCGGATTGCCGAATTGACTGGCGATCGGCAGATCCGCCTCGCCAGCAACGCACGCCGCATGTCGGAGGTGACGGCGGAAATCCATGACAGGTCACGGCCATTCACGGGAGCTGTGTTCGACACGATCGTCGACGTCTACCACGCGGCACTGGTGCACGAGGGGTTGGCCGACGAGCGGCTGCTGGGGATCGATATCAAGGATCTCGATCAATCCGACATGCAGCGCATCTCGGATTTCACCTCCCGCGCCTTTCGCGCTCGGCCCTTCATGTTCAAGAGCATGCTGATCAGAGCAAGGGACGAAGTGGCCCTCGCACTTGCTCAGGCATGGCCGCGCCTCGATGCAGATGACCTGTCGTTCGAAAAGGCCGCGGCGTTGGTGGTGGACGCCAGCGATCGCGTCGCGCCGATGCTCGCGGAAAAATTCGATGAGAACTTCAGCTGGCGGGAGATCTTATGAACTGAAGGATGCAGCAAAAAGGAGCGAGGAAATGAGCGACGACTATCACCGACCGACACTAACGTTTCCATCAGGCGCTTACAACGCAACACAGGTCAGGCTCTATGGCTTGGGGGCGGAAATTGGACTCAGCGTGCCCGGTGCGCCAGCACCCTTTGGGGACACCGGCATGTATGTCGAAACCGCGCCTGGGGCATCCATCACCGACGAGCAACGTGTCAACGCACGTGACGTGTTGGAGAAATATAACAGCAACAAAGGTCGCCAAGATATATTAAATGGAATTATTCCCTTTCCAAAAATACCAATCAAAGTCTCTTATCATTTCAAGATCGACCTGAAGAACTTTGGAACTGCGGTCCTTTCCACGGTAGGAAGTACATTCATGCTCGGATCATCTCCCGAACAGAAAACGTCGTGCGGAATAATTGTCGGTTATGCCTATGAGGGACATACCTACGATTTGCCAAAGCCCAAGATAATGATCATCCCGGCGTTTCCGGAGCCCAAGATACCAGCGGACGATTCGGAATTTGACGCGAAGGAACCTGAAGGCTACGCGGTTTGGCTCGTTGATAAGCTCGACGAATGCGTGGAGTTGGAGATGAACCAAGGCTTTGTCGAACAGATCGTCCTCGAGGCGAACCTTCCAGGCAAGCGTTCACCGACGATGTACGCATCCAAGATGACGGTGGGACACCGTGGCGGAAAGCTGAACGACTAGTCTCTCATGTTCCCTGTCAGGGTTGAAGGCATGAAGGCTCGCTTGCTTTGCAGGTTTGCCATGCAACGACTGTGTCTGCTTTCCTAATGCTGCCGCCCGAAACCGGACAGGTAGGAGGCGGCCCCAAAGCCGTCACCAGACCATTTCATAATCAGAGGCCGACTGGGGGTTCTCGTAAGTTTTCGTACGGCCTCCGCTCGAATTGCGCGTGCACAACAAGGGACGCTGGGTGTCTCGATCCGCAATGGTGCAAACGTGATCGAAGTTCCATTCTGGGGGGATGGGTCGGTAGAGCGCTACCGCCATTATACCTTGCAACCGAGTTCGTCTGTTGACCGGATTTCGCAAGCAGGCTCGACAGGCTCAAAATCCTGTCCCCGCAACCAATTTTATCATAAATCAATAACCGTCCCGGTCCGACCGGGGCGGTTTTTGCGTTTGGAAGGGCACGCAATCGCCGCAGCGCACCAGAGGGCGCATCACGGCGCCGTGAGGACGGGGAGCGAAGCAGTTTAGCGCGCCTAAGCGGGGCTTGCCGCGCCCTTAAGGGCGGCTATTATTGTTGACGGTTACCGGTTGTTGGTGTTGGGATAAATTGGGGGCACCAAGGCGTGGTGTCGCAAAATACAAGTTCGCGCCTTATTTCAGCCGTTCAGACACAATGGTCAGTGCCGAAAAGCTGTCATCGAGCTGAGCGCCATAAAACTCGAATACGACGGCAACGCCAGCCCGCGTTTACCTAGTCTAAAGGCCGGAAGCCGATAGACGAGCTTATGACGGGCACTTTGGAAGCTGGTGGTCCTTCCGACATTAAATCGACGGGAACCCCCGGCTCTTACTTCCTAGCGGAAGCCGAGACGCCGAGACATTTCGACCGGTGGAGTAATCGGCCACCGCATCGAAAGACTTAAGCGCGACAAATTGCATCTTTCACTACGCATCAGCCAAATTGCCACTGTCGGAAGCACAGTTCGGGAACGCTTCATGTATCAGCACCAACAGCTGTCACCCGGCAGTGCCGGGTGACAGATTCTCCGTCCGATGTTGATGACGTCGTGGTCCGGTCGATGTCGTCAAGATCTGATGAACGAGAGCAGGTCGGGATTGAGGACATCCGCATGCGTGGTCAGCATGCCATGGGGGTAGCCGGGGTAGGTTTTCAGCGAGCCGTTCTTGAGCAGGTCGACCGCACGCGGCACGGAACTTGCGAACGGGACGACCTGATCGGCCTCGCCATGCATCACCAGCACCGGCACGGTGATCTTCTTGAGGTCTTCGGTGTAATCTTCGAGCCAGGAGTCGACTGTTGCGTAGTGCGCCAACGCGCCGCCGGCCATGCCTTGGCGCCACCAATTCGCAATCACTGCCTCCGCAGGTTCGGCTCCGTCCAGCTTGTAGCCGTAGAATGGATTCTCAGGGACGAAACGGAAGAACTCTGCCCGGTTGCCCAGCACGCCTGCCCGGATCGCTTCGAACCATTCCGGCGGTTGACCGGCGGGGTTGTTCTCGCTCCGATACATGTTCGGCGTCAGCGAAGCGACCAGCACCGCCTTCGCGACGCGCTCCTGATAGCGGGCGACGTAGCGAGCCACCTCGCCGCCACCTGTCGAGTGCCCGATATGGATCGCGTCGCGAAGGTTGAGGTGTTCAGTCAGTGCCGCCAGGTCGGCAACCCAGTGGTCCATGTCGTTGCCGGTGCCGGGCTGGTCGGACCGGCCGTGGCCGCGCCGGTCGTGGGCGATCACCCGGTAGCCGTGTCGAAGGAAGAAAGTCATCTGGGCGTCCCAGTCGTCCGCCGACAGCGGCCAGCCGTGGCTAAATACGATCGGCTGGCCTGAGCCCCAGTCCTTGTAGAAGATGTTTACGCCGTCTGCGGTTGTGATCGTAGGCATCGAGTCGCTCCTTCTCCAATTGGACACAGTTGACTGGAAATACCTCCGGCGAGGCGTGTTTGATTATATCCCCGAATTGCGACGTTAACTAAATCGCCCTTTTTTCAAAGACAAATACCTTGTATGTTCGAGCTATGCCTTAAAGGTATAGCGAGGACCTGATGGAACTGAGGCATTTGCGCTATTTTGTTGCTGTTGCCGAGGAGGGAAGCTTACTGACCGCAGCCGAGCGACGGCTACACACTTCCCAGCCCTCCCTCAGCAGGCAAATTCGTGATCTGGAAACGGAAATCCGTGTAAAACTGCTGGAGCGGCAGCCGCGTGGCGTGACGCTCACCGCCGCCGGCAAAGTGTTTCTCGATCATGCTCGGCTGGCACTTCTGCAAGTCGAGGCTGCGATCGAAGGCGCCCGACGGACGGCGGAGCCGAAAAGACCCGCACTCGCTATGGGGTTTCTGGTTGGGCTGGAGGTCACGTGGTTGCCTCACCTGTTGCGCATGATCCGTGAGGAAGCGCCGGAGACTGAAGTCACGCTGTGTAGTCTATCCTCTCCGGAGCTTGCCCTTGCGTTAATGCGCGGGAGGTTGGACCTAGCCTTCCTTCGTCCCGAGAAACAGAGTTTGGGCTTATCCTTCAAATTGCTAGCGAAGGAGCCTCTTCTCGCCGTGCTGCCGGCGAGCCATCGCTTGGCATCAAGCAAAAAGATTCGGCCGGAAGATCTCGCCCGCGAAATTTACGTCAGTTCGGCGAGAACGTCTCCGGTATTACAAGCTGCCATCCAGGAGTACGCATCGAGTACGGGGATCGTGCTCAAGGCAAAATACGAAGGCGAGAACATATCGTCGGCAATGTCGCTTGTCGCATCCACGGGCGGAGTTACTCTTGTCCCGCTTTATGCGCAAAATATGCTGGCACCAAACGTTGTTGCCAGAGCGCTGGGAGGAGTGCCTCCGACAGTTGATCTCACGCTTGGATATAACGAGGCAAATATCTCCCCCTTGCTTCGCCGGCTTTTATCGCGTGCGGATGAATTGGTCGAAAACGTGCAAAATCAGAGCATCATACGATACGCTGAAGTTCCATAGTAGAATCGAGCTCCTGCGATTTCTGCTTATTGGCGCGTCACCGAATTGTGTTCCGCATTCTCGAATCCCGGTCAATCGACCCATCTCACTTTTCCGATTAAGGAACGCAAGGCAAAAGCGGAGTTTCACGCAACGAAGTAATCGATCCGGACCTCAACATGCGGCGGACCAGGCAGCGCGGCTTTGGGCTGACGCCGCCAAATTGGCCAGGCCTGCTGCCGATGGAAGAGGTAGATCTACGACGCTTAGCAGCGGCGCGGTCGATTCTCTTCCGGCCCAATAAGGCGATGCTCAGTGCGCAGCGAAGCGTGCGCCCTATTACCACGAGGACCAGCTTACTATCGGCTAGATGAGTTTCATCGTGCGAGGCATAGCCGGGTTGTGCAGCTTCAAGAAGTTAGGTCCCGACTTGAACAACTTCGCGCACTAGAAGCTCCATCGCCGCTGTTTTCCAGCGCTACGCCAACTACCGGGGAGATTGCAGCCCGCCCGGCTCTGAATGCCTGTAGCATCTGGATTGGGCGATGTGGTCAGGGGGGCGAAACGCGTCGCGCAAATTATCGCGCGAGCGGTGGCTGACCATACGTTCCAATCTGAAAGCCGACATTCGGCTACCGGCCCGTTCCAGTCATTGCTAACGATCATATGGTAGAGCGACGCTCTTTGGGGCGAAACGCACTAAACAGTTCCAATCAGCATGAAGCGCGTGTATTTTTTTGTCGGCAGTTCACCCGAGAACCGCACCTCCCGTAGCGCCGCCATTGCTTCGAAAGCTGAAAGTGAAGCCACGCAGTTGATGTGCGTCGGCTCGCTGAAATAGTCATTCGATTGCAGCAGTACATTCGAGCCCCGGGGAAGCAGAGCAAGCCAGGCGCCCAGATCGGCGATGTGCTCGCAGCTCGTATTGACTATCAGGTCTGACGGCCCGGCCGCATAGTCGAGCGCGTACATATCTGCTGTCAGCGCCCGGAACCGGTCGCCGGCTTCCCGGTTGAGGGTCCGGGCAACTGGCGCGACCTCGGGATCGATGTCGATGCTATCGACTGCAGCAATATCGAAGCGGGGGTCGTTGAAAAGCATTGCCGGCAGTATGCCGTACCATCCGCCCAGAACCCATATGCGCGCGAAGCGCCCGCCGCAGCTCTCGAACAGCCTGTCGAGCGCCCACATCTTGCAGGCCACCTGCTTGTGGTTGAAGGCGTTGGCGATGTCGGCCTTCGGGTGTTTGGCGATGACGCGCGCCAGCCCTGCCACGAGTGGGTGGTTGACATAGGCAGCAATTCCCCGCGTGAGGTCCAGGGCCTGCTCTTGCGCGTTCATGCCGGCATTGCGCGATTGCGTGACATCCATCATATTTGCCTTGTGCGTTGGATTTCGGGCGACACAACGCAATTTTGCCACGCCAAGCCGCCTCGCAGACTTCGAACGTGTCGCCGGCGATGGTTGCCGATGCGCCGTCCGCCAGCTGATGCTTTGTTCTTTAAACTGAAGGTCCTCAGTCGCATATGGAACCCAGCCTGGCTCGCTATATCTGGACGCACACTAAGAAGCAGCAGCTCTGGATATTGGTTATCGTCTTGCTTTCGATGATCCCGTATTTCATGTCCTTTGACCTTCCGAAGCTGATCGTCAACGGCCCGATCCAAGGCAAGGGCTTCGACCAACCGGGCGCGACCCAGCCATTCATGAGGCTACACTATAACCTGCCGTTGATCGGAGAGGTCCAGTTCTTTCCCGGCTTTCAGCTCGACCGCATGACGACGCTGTTTGCCCTGAGCCTTGTATTCCTCCTGCTGGTCATCATCAACGGCCTGTTCAAATTCTACATCAACACCTACAAGGGCCGGCTCGGCGAACGCATGCTGCGCCGTATCCGCTTCGAATTGGTCGATCGTGTGCTGCGGTTTCCGCCGCGTTATTTCAAGCGCGTGAAATCCGCCGAGGTGGCAACCATGGTGAAGGACGAGGTGGAGCCGCTGGGTGGTTTCATCGGCGATGCTTTCCTGCAGCCGGTGCTGCTCGGCGGCCAGGCCGTGACAGCCATGCTGTTCATCGTAGTCCAGAACTTCTGGCTCGGAATGATTGCCGCCGTGATCGTCTTAATCCAGATCGTGCTCATCCCGCGAATGCGGCGGCGGCTGATCGTGCTCGGGCGTAAACGGCAGTTGACAGCGCGCGCGCTATCGGGCCGCGTCGGCGAAATCGTCGACGGCATCGGCGCAGTTCACGTCCATGATACGTCAAACTACGAGCGCGCCGATATAGCTGACCGGCTCGGGCTTATCTTCAGGATCCGCTTCGATCTTTACCAATGGAAATTCATGGTGAAGTTCCTCAACAATTTTCTCGCGCAGATCACGCCGTTTCTGTTCTACTTGGTCGGCGGGTATCTGGTCATCCAGGGGCGGCTGGACGTCGGCCAGCTCGTGGCCGTGATCGGCGCCTACAAGGACCTGCCCGGACCGATGAAGGAACTGATCGACTGGGATCAGGATCGGCAGGATGTCCAGGTCAAATACCAGCAGGTCGTCGAACAATTCACCGTCGAGGGCCTCATCACGCCGCGAATTGGGGCACTGGCGAGCGACGATCCCGGTCCGATGACCAACCCGCTGTCGGCGATCGGTCTTTCCATGGCAGACGATGGCGGTGCAATGCTCCTCGACCGTGTCTCTCTCCAGGTCAAGCCCGGCGAGACGGTGGCGCTGGTCAGCACCTCAACAGGTGGAGCGGAGGCGCTTGCAGAGGCCTTCGCGCGGCTGAACTGGCCGGAAAGCGGAAGGGTCGCTTCGGGTGCCGACGACCTGCTTGAACTCCCCGAAGCAGTGACCGGCCGGCGCATGTCCTATGCCTCGTCGGATGTTTTCCTGTTCCAGGCAAGCCTCCGCGATAATCTGCTCTACGGGTTGAAGCATGCGCCGCTGACATCGGTGACTTATGACGGTGCCGCAGCGGACCAGCACCGCTGGAACGTCCATGAGGCGCGCCGGTCGGGCAACCCCGACCTTGATATCCACAGCGACTGGATTGACTATGCTGCCGCCGGCGCCACCGGCCCGCACGACCTCTTTGACGCCGTGCGTCAGGTGCTCGACGCGGTTCTTCTGTCACGCGAAATTCTGGATCTGGGCTTGCGTTCTTCGGCCGACCTCACGCGTCACACGGAGCTTGCCGGGCGGATCGTCGAACTGCGTGCGGCGCTGCGAACCCGGCTGGAACACGAAGGATTAAACGGACTGGTGGTTCCTTTCGAGCCGGGCGCCTACAACAAGGAAGCAACGATCGGCCAGAACCTGCTCTTCGGCGCTGCCGCCGGCTCGGAGCTGGCCGACAAGGCTCTGGCGGCAAATCCCTATTTTGCTTCCGTGCTGAGGCAAGCCGGCCTCGATCGCACGCTCTACGAAATGGGCATGAATATCGCCGAACAAGCGATCGAGCTGTTTGCCGATCTGCCGCCCGATCACCAGTTCTTTCAGCAGCTCGCCTTCATGAGCGCCGAGGAAATACCCGCCTACGAAACCTTGCTGCAACGGCTCAAGAACCGTCCCTACGAGACGGTCTCGGAGAACGACCGCGCCATGATCGTCACCCTGAGCTTTGCCTATATCGAGCCTCGGCATCGCTTCGGCCTGCTGGGTGACGAATTGATGACCAAGATCGTTGCCGCACGCAACCGATTCTATGAAGGCCTGCCGCCCGAGCTGCAAAATGCGGTCGAACGCTACGATCCGGCCAAATACATTGCCGCGGCTACGGTCATGGACAATGTCCTGTTCGGGCGTCTCGGTAGCAACCATCCCGACGCGCCGGACCGCATACGCTCCATCGTCTATGATATTTTTGATGAGTTGGGGCTTTATGCCGAACTGCTGGATGTCGGTTTGGACTTCAATGTCGGCGCCGGCGGCAGGCGGCTGACCGCTGGGCAGCGACAGAAGCTCGATGTTGCCCGAGCCTTGCTCAAGCGGCCCGATTTTCTCATTCTCAATCGGCCGCTGTCGGCGCTCGATCAGCGTGTACAGGACAAGGTGCTGCAAAACGTGCTCGAGGAAGCCCGACGCGACGGCCGTTCGCCGGCAATTGTGTGCGTCGTGACGAATCCGGCAATGGCGATGATTTTCGATCGCGTTATCGTCTTCGACTCGGGCCGATTGGTGGAGGACGGATCACACGAGACGCTTTTGGCCGGGAGCGGTATTTTCAAGGAACTGGTGTCATAGAGCATTGGAAATTCAGATGGGATCATTCCGCCGGTGGGACCTTGCTGCAAGATCGAGGGATTGAGCTTTTCAGCTGGTTGGGCTCGCCACCTCAAATGGTTCGTATTGCCACCGGAAACGGAATTGATTTCATCTGCGCGTCGGTTGTTCTAGTCTGGCAGACGTGAATTTTGGGAGGTTTGCGACAATGCTGCTCAAGGATGAGGTTGGAATGCTGCAACGCGTTCCCTTGTTCTCCGGCATAGAGTCGGCAAAGCTCAAGCTGCTTGCGTTTACATCCGATCGCGTCAGCTACAGCGCCGGCCAGATCCTTTTCCGGCAGGGCGACGAGGGCGACGCCGCCTATGTCATCCTTTCAGGCAAGGCGGATATTCTGGTCGATTCCGACAGCGGACCGATAAAAGTTGCCGAACTGCTGCCAAATTCGATCGTTGGCGAGATCGCCATATTGTGCAACAGCTCCCGTACTGCCACCGTGAGAGCCGCAAGTCCGGTGGAAGCTTTAAGAATTCGCAAGGATCATTTCCTGAGGCTTATGAGGGAGTTTCCGGAAATGACCATCGAGATGGTGCGGGTCCTCGCCGATCGCCTAAGCCATACGACCGCGGATCTGATCGATGCACGGAGCGCCAATCAGTGACGCGCACTTAACCTCGCCGTCGTGATGGCTCCGGCCAGCATGGGCGACTGGACCGCGAAGGGGAAGCATGGAGGACGACGTTTTCCTGGTCAAGTTTTGGGGGGTGCGCGGCAGCATTTCGGTATCGGGGCCAGAATTCTCTCGCTATGGCGGCAACACGATCTGCATCGAGATGCGATGCGGTAAGCATACGCTTCTCTTCGACGCGGGCTCAGGCCTGCGGCCTGCCGGCCGAGCGCTTCGGGCATCCGCCGTAACGGATTTTGACCTGTTTTTCACCCACTGCCACTACGACCACATCATCGGGCTGCCGGCTTTTAAGCCGATCTACGACCGCAGCGTCAAAGTCAGGCTTTGGTCCGGGCATCTTGCAGGACGCATGACGACCCGGCAAATGGTCGATGAGTTCATGCGGCCGCCTTGGTTTCCGGTGAGACTGGACGTCTGCAAGGCAAGCCTCGACTACCGCGATTTCGTATCAGGAGACGTGCTTCGGCCGCGCGAAGGGGTGGTGATCCGAACCGGCAGTCTCACCCATCCCGGTGGCGCTATAGGCTATCGGGTCGAATGGGGCGGCCGCGTCGTGGCGGTGATCACAGACACCGAACACGAGCCGGGCAAGCTCGATCAGGCGGTGCTCGGCCTGATCGAAGATGCCGACCTCGTCATTTATGATTGCGCCTATACCGAGGAGGAAATGCAGCGCTACCGCGGCAACGGGCACTCGACATGGGAACAGGGCGTCAGGCTCTGCGAGGCGGCCGGTGCGCGGGGGCTTGCGATGGTTCACCACGATCCGGCACGCACCGACGAGGAACTGGACCAGATCGAGAAACTGGCCAAGGACAGGTTTGCCGGCGCTTTTGCCGCGCGGGATAGCCAGACGCTGGAATTTCCAGTCTTATCGCACAAAGCGCGCTGAGCTATTTTCCTTTGCCGGTGCCGCGCCCGATCAATGTCCTGATCGTAAGCCATGCGCAGGCTTCGGTCCGCGCGGTGACCGTGAACAGCCGTTCGAGGAAAAGCCAGGCCGATTCATCATGTACAAGATGGTGGGTGAGCAGGCCGACCGGTTCGCCGCCGTCGAATGCGTGCCGCAATTGCGCGATGATGGTCTGAACCAATATGCCGTGATCGCGGCAACAGCGCGTGCCATGCCAGTCCATCATGTCGACATTGCTGTTGACGACCGCCAGCGAAGCCCGCTTCGGCGGCCCGAAGACCGACAATGCCGCAAATCCTATCGATCCAAGCTCGGATACCAAGCCGGCGTCAATTCTGTTCCAGGGCGGCACCAGCATCGGAACGGCACGTGCGCCGTGCAGGCCGGTTATGCGCGACAGCCCGCGAGCCAGATCGTCGAGCACCGGCTCGCGTGGCCGGTGCGGGCCGAGCTCCTGCTTTTTCTGGTCCTCGGGCGCATGATTTCGGTGCGCCCAGCCATGGATTGCGACCGTGGCATGCGGCGCCTCGTCAAGCCGGGCGACCAGCTTCCCATCAGTCAGGGCCGGAATGACGGCCAGAGTGACCGGAATTGCGAATTGACCGGTGAGGTCGAGCAGCCAATCAAGCGCAGGCGTCGGATCCACGGCGTCATCGTCGCGCAGCCAGAACTCTGCCTTGCGGTCCGCCCGTTGCCAGCGCGCCAGTTCTTCCACCAAGGGTTGCCAGATCTGATCGGATGTCATGAAACCGGGATCTTCGCAAGAAGTTCGACCAGACGCGCCGCCGCGGCACCGAGGGAGCGCTCTTCGAGTAAGAAACGTCTGGCTTCAGCCGCCATGATGATTCTTTCGTCGTTACGGACCAGCAGCGTTTCAATGGCTGAAGCGAACGCCGTCACATCGCCCGGCGGGGTGAGGAGCCCGGTCTGACCATTCCGCACGACCTCCGGCACGCCGGCAATGTCCTGAGCCACCACCGGAAGGCCGGCGGCCTGCGCTTCAAGATAGGCAACGCCATAGGCCTCGCCGAAGCCCGGCCAGACATAAATTCCTCCACTGTAGAGGACGTCCGGCACGGCGGCCGGCTCAATGGCGCCAAGCCATTGGATTCGGTCGGCTGGCAAGCCGGCGAATAGCACTTTGACCTCGTCACGGGCAGGCCCGTCCCCGACGACCGCCATGGTCCAGGGCAGGTGACCGATCGAACCGAGCGCTTGCGCCAGCATCCGATAGCTTTCGAGTTTGTCGCCCGGGCGCATCATGGCGACGGTAACGAGGCGCGTCGGACAACCCCGTGCCGGCGTTTCACGGAATGCCGATGTGTCGATGAAGGGCGAAAGCATACCGAAAGTGGCGCCGGGCACCGCATCCGCCAGTCCGTGGCGGTCCCTTTGCGTGAAGCAGATGTTCAGCGCCGCCTGTTCGACGGCTCGCGCTACCAAAGCTTGCGTATCTGCCCATAGACCGGTGTTGCGCCGCCTCGAATACGAGGCTTCCGCTGTCGCATAGGGTACAGCAAAGGCCGCTGCCAGCTCGGGCCCGATCAGGTCGGGCGCCTTGTAATAGGGATGATAAGTGAACCAGAGATCCGGCTTGCCCCTACGATCCCAAAGCCTTGTCAGCCGGGCGGTTTCCCCTCGGGCCTCGATCTTGAGCACATCGAAACTTTTCGGCTCAGGTTGGCGTAGATAGAAGCGCAATTCGGATGCCAGTTCGACGCTATGCCCCACATGCTCCAGCGCCTTGATCAGGGTCCGTGCCATCTGGCGGTCGCCGGAGGCAACGGGATCATTGGGTGACTTCAGTGGTGCGTAGAAGGCAATTCGCATCGCCGGACCCTATCATCGGAAAGCCGGCGCAAGTCAATTTCGAAGCATGATCGACTTCACCCCTCAAGCAGGGGAATATGCTATCTGATGCCCATGGAAACAGCTGCCGCGCCCGACATGTTTGTCGCTTCTCTGCCCGTCTTCGCAAAGTTCGAAAGCGTTGCCGATATCGACAACTATCGGCCTCTCCCCGATGACTGGGCGCTGGCCGCCGCCGACATCGTTGGCTCGACCAACGCCATCGAGGCTGGGCGCTATAAAACCGTCAATATGGCCGGCGCCAGCGTCATTTCGGCACTGCTCAACGCGCTGGGTCGGCAAGATTTTCCCTTTGTCTTCGGCGGCGACGGCGCGCTCGTGGCGTTCCCCGGCTCGGCGCTGGAGATCGCCCGCAATGCGCTTGCCGCTGTCCAGAGATGGGTGGGGGACGAACTGAACCTGACCCTGCGTGCCGCAATCGTGCCGATAAGGGATATAAGAGCGCGAGGCCTCGACGTTCGCGTGGCGAGGTTCCAGGCCTCCGAAGCGGTCTTCTATGCCATGTTTGCGGGCGGTGGCGGCAGTTGGGCGGAAACCGAGATGAAAGCGGGCCGCTATCGCATCGATCCCGCGCCGGCCGGCGCGAGGCCGGATCTGACCGGCCTCTCCTGCCGCTGGAACCCGATCGAAGCCCGGCATGGCGAAATCGTCTCGATCATAGCCATACCGGGGGCGTCGCGCGACTTGCGCGGCTTTCAGTTGCTGGTGTCCGATATCATCGCCCTTGCCGGCAGGCAGGAGCGCGGTGGCCACCCCGTACCGGCGGACGGGCCGGCCTACAGTTTGCTGCCCGCCGGGCTCGATCTTGAGGCGCGGGCCGCGGGGCCGGCTGGACGGCGATGGCTGACGAAGCTGTGGGTAGTGTTCCTCATGACGCTTACGGCTGTCACCGATAGATATGGCTGGAAGATCGGCAGTTTCGACCCGAAGGTCTACAAACGCGACGTGGCCAGCAATTCGGACTTCCGGAAGTTCGACGACGGCTTGAAGATGACCATCGACGTCGACGCGGACGTCTTCCAACGGATCGAGAACCGGCTGAGACAGGCGGAAGAGGCGGGCATCTGCACCTATGGCCTGCACCGCCAGAAATCGGCCTTGATGACATGCCTCGTCGCTTCGCCGCTGCAGCGCGATCACCTTCATTTCATCGATGGCGCTGCCGGTGGCTATGCGATGGCTGCCGCAAGTCTGAAGTCGAAGGTGCCGGTTTGATGACGGCTTGCGGAAACCGATCTTCCGCAATATGCCTCGACCAAGGTTCTTGGAGCCTCATGAGCCTCGCCATGGAACGGACACCCTGTCCGAATTGACGGGAAAGCAGATTTTTTGGACGCCTCACGTTCGACATACGACCATCTTCTAAACCGGATTTCGACGCGCGCCGCGCAAGTCGGCGTGATCGGACTGGGCTATGTCGGATTGCCGCTAGCGGTTGCGGTCGCACGCGCCGGCTTCCCGGTTTCGGGCTTCGACATCGAAGCCCACAAGGTGGAGAGCCTGAACAACGGAAAATCCTACATCGAGGCGGTGACGTCAACAGCCCTTGCCGGCCAGGTGGCGAGCGGACGGTTCCGCGCCACTGCGGATTTTGCGGAACTGGCCGTCTGCGAGGTCATCATCATCTGCGTCCCGACACCGCTGACGAAAAACCGTGAGCCGGATCTCTCCTTTGTCAGGAACACGGCAGGCACAATCGGCAAGCATCTGCATCCCGGCCAACTCGTCGTGCTGGAATCGACCACCTATCCAGGCACCACCGACGACGTGATCAAACCTATACTGGAAGAAACCGGCTTGCGGTCGAAGATAGACTTCTTCCTCGGCTTCTCGCCCGAACGCGAGGATCCCGGCAATCGCAGCTTTGAAGTCGCGACCATCCCTAAGGTCGTGGCGGGCGACGGCATTGAAGCGGCGACGCTCGTGCAGGCTTTCTATCATGGCGTGGTCAAGACCGTCGTTCCGGTTTCCACCACGGCGACCGCCGAGGCGGTCAAGCTGACGGAAAACATCTTCCGATCGGTCAACATAGCTCTCGTCAACGAGCTGAAGGTCGTGCTCGGTGCGATGGGCATCGACATCTGGGAGGTGATCGAGGCGGCAAAGAGCAAACCCTTCGGCTATATGCCGTTTTATCCCGGCCCCGGACTTGGCGGGCACTGCGTCCCGATCGATCCCTTCTATCTGACGTGGAAGGCGCGCGAATACGAACTGCCGACGCGCTTCATCGAGCTGGCGGCAGAGATCAACACCGCCATGCCGCGTCATGTGGTCGATCAACTGGCTAAGGCGCTGGACCGGCGCTGCGGCAAGGCGCTCAGCCGCTCGCGCATTCTCATCGTCGGGCTCGCCTATAAGAAGAATGTGCCCGATATCCGCGAAAGCCCCTCATTGCGGCTCATTGAACTCATCGAGGACTGGGGCGGCAAGGCGGAATTCCACGATCCGCATGTTGCCGAGATACCGACCACACGCGAGCATATGGCGATCAAGGGGCGCCGCTCGGTCGAATTGACCGAGGCGGCATTGAAGGATTTCGATGCGGTCGTGGTTGCAACCGACCACGACGCGATCGACTATCACACCATCGCTAACCACGCCCCACTGATCGTCGACACACGCAATGTTTTTGGTCGCCTTGGGTTGGACCGAGAGACAGTGGTAAAGGCGTGACGGCATCTGAGCCGGCGAATTTCTTGCGCGGTGTCAGGATCGTGGTTGCACTCCGCCGGCTGCCTCGCCACATAACGCCAGAACACCAGATGCATTTACGCCCTTGCCTTGGCGCGATAGCCATCCGGGAAATTCTTCGCGGCTTTGCCGCCAAGGCCGGCCTTGTTGACTTCGGGTGTTTTATCGTTGGGTCGTTCGCGGACCGTGTTATGGCGGATCAGAAGATAATGGCTCCGTCTTCGACGGAATTCGAGATACCATGAGCACATCGTATGCAGAAATTTCCAGCATTCTCATGGATAAGGTTGCCGATTGGCTGAACCAATCGGCGCTGGCGGGCAACGACCTGGAAACATTGGTAAATGGCTTTTGCGAACGGCTGGCTGCTGCCGGCCTACCGCTGAAGCGGGTGCATTTAAGCTTCTCGATGCTTCATCCGCTTTATGACGCGCTTGGCTTCACCTGGGTTCGCGGCCAGGGCATGGAAGTGGAAGGCTTCCGCAAGCAGGCCGGCGTGGCGTCTGACCGATTCCTGACCAGCCCATACTATCATCTGCTCAGCAATAAGCTCGACCATCTGCGGCGCCGGCTTGACCCGTCGGTGCTGTCGGAGTTTCCTGTTTTCGATGACCTCCGGCTTATGGGCATCACCGATTACATGGCTTTCGTCCATCCCTTCAGCGGCAACACCAGTCAGGGCATGATGGGGTCCTGGTCCACCGACAGCGCCGCGGGCTTCAGCGACAGCATGATTTCGGCACTGCTGCGCATTCAGAGCCATCTCGCTATCGCCACCAAGATGGCGGTACTCACTAAGCTCGCCGACAACATGATGACCACCTATCTCGGCGGCGACGCTGGCAGGCGCGTGCTGGACGGCCAGATCAAGCGCGGCGAGGGCGATACAATCCGGGCCGCACTGGTCATGGGAGATATGCGCGGGTCGTCGAGGCTTGCCGAAACCTCCGGCCGCGAAATCTATATCGATACGCTGAACCAGTTTTTCGACGCCGTTGCTGCACCCTTCAATCGCAATGGCGGGCAGATCATGAGTTTCATTGGTGATGGCTTCATTGCCGTCTACCCTTGCGAAAGGCACCGTTCGCATTCCGAGATCGCCTGCCAGGCTGCTCTTGCGGCCGCGCACAAGGCCAGCGCGCGCATGATGGATCTCAACCTGCGCAGAAAGGAGCAGGGGTTGTCCGACATCAAATTTGGTATGGGCCTGCATGTCGGCAATGTGATGTTCGGCAATGTCGGGCTTACCGACCGGCTCACATTCTCGGTCTTCGGCTCGGCTGTGAACGAGGTCCAGCGCCTCCAGATCCTGACCAAGAAATATCCGCACAGCGTTCTGGCCAGCAAAGACTTCGCCGGCTATTGCGGCGCCAACAGCTGGCTGACGCTCGGCAATGAGGAACTGGCTGGCATTAAGAAGCTGACGGTGCTTTCCCCCGATCTGTCGGGAGCTCTCGCACCGGATGAAGACGGTGCGCCCGAGCCTACTCACGGCCGAAGATCGGACGCCGAGCAGGTCATGCTGCTTCACCGCGATGCAGCACGGATGGCGGCTGGCGACCCGAGCAAGCTCCAGTAACCGCCACGATTTTGCCCGATCGTCTTTGGTAGCCAGTCCGGTCGTCGGTTCCGCCATTGGCTGCCGCCTCGAATCCAAGTTGCTCTGGGCTGGCAATGCGCTAGTCTCGCTTTCTGGAGCGGCCAGAGTGGGGCTGGTGTGAGAATGAATTCGGGTGTCGATCTGCTGCGGATCGAGGACGTTGGCATCTCTTTTGCCATCATGGGGGGGCCCTTGCATGCCGTCAGGCGTGCAAATCTTCGCGTCCTGCCCGGTAAGGTTACCGCGCTTGTAGGTGAGTCAGGTTCCGGAAAATCGGTTCTCAGCCAGGCCGTGATGGGCATTTTGCCGAACACGGCCCATGTTCGCGGCCGGATCCTGTTTTCCGATCCTGAAAAGCCCGGCACCACGCAGGATATTCTCAAGATGCCGCGTGATGGCCCCGAAATCCGGTCGTTGAGAGGCAGCCGCATCGGCAAGATTTTTCAGGAGCCGATGACATCGCTGTCGCCGCTGCACACGATCGGCAACCAGGTCAGCGAATCCCTGCAGATTCATACGCCCATGGCTCGGGCGGAGCGCAGGGCGCGGACCGAGGAAATGCTCAACCTTGTCGGCTTCCCCAGGCCCAAGCGCGCCTATGACATGTATCCCTTCGAACTTTCGGGAGGATTGCGTCAGCGCGCCATGATCGCCATGGCGCTTATCTGCCGGCCCGCCCTGTTGATCGCCGATGAGCCGACGACGGCGTTGGACGTCACCATCCAGGCGCAAATCCTGCAATTGCTGCGCGAGCTTCAGACCAAGCTGAACATGGCGATGCTGCTGATCACGCACGACCTCGGCGTGGTCGCCAATGTCGCCGACGAGGTGGTGGTCATCTACCATGGCGAGATCATGGAAGCGGGACCCGTCGAGGCGATATTCCGCCGGCCCGGCCATCCTTACCTTAAGGGCCTGATGGCAGCCGTTCCGCATTTCGACCTGAAGCCTGGCGAAAGGCTAAAGGCGCTCCGCGAGGTGCCGGTGAATGTCGGAAACCTGCTCGGCAAGCAGACCGCGCCGGCATCGAAAGGGCCTGACGACATCCTGCTGTCGGTCAGGAACCTGACAAAGACCTTCACCATCCGCAAGTCCGGATGGTTCGGCGGAGATCATCAAACCTCTGTTCGCGCCGTCGACGGCGTGAGCTTCGATATCAGGCGGGGTGAGTGCCTCGGTTTAGTCGGCGAAAGCGGCTCCGGCAAAACCACTGTCAGCAAGATCCTCATGCGGGCTGTCACCCCTAGCGGCGGCTCTGTGATCTTCAACGGCCGCGATGGACCGATCGACGTCCTGGCAGGCGAGGGCGAGGCCTTGCGCACGCTGCGCGCGAAAATCCAGATGGTCTTCCAAGACCCGGTTTCGTCGCTTTCACCTCGCATGACGGTGGAGAACATCTTGAGCGAGCCGCTGGAAATCCATCAACGTGGCAATGCCGCGTCCCGACTCGCCACGGTCAAGAGCCTGATGCAGGCAATCGGGCTCGATCCGCGCTTCATCAAGCGATATCCACACAGTTTCTCCGGGGGGCAGCGTCAACGTATCGGCATCGCGCGCGCGTTGGCGCTGGGGCCCGAACTGCTGATCTGCGACGAGCCGGTTTCGGCGCTCGACGTCTCCGTCCAGGCGCAGATCCTGAACCTTCTGAAGGACCTGCAGAAGGAACTGGGACTGACCTACCTGTTCATATCACACAATCTGGCGGTGGTGGACTACATGGCAGACCGCATCGCGGTGATGTGCGGCGGGCGCATCGTCGAGCTTGCGCCGCGCGAAATTCTGCTGAGGAAACCCGTCCACCCCTACACGCGCTCACTGGTCGCCGCGGTACCTTTCCCCGATCTCGACAGGCCGATGGATTTCAAGACGCTGAAACTCAGCGGCGCTTCCGACACCAGCGCCTGGGGACCGCAATTCCGCGATGAGGGCGAAGAGGACGTGCTTTCGCCGCTCGATCTTGGCGGCGGCCACCTCGTCCTGGCCCGACGCTCGGCCGATGCCAGCGAGCTACGCCATTGATCAGCCGGCGCACCATCCTTGGACTCATGGCTTCTGCATTTGTGCCGAGCACGTTGCACGCCGGCGATCTGGAGCCGGAATTTCTTCAGCCGCTGCTGAAGGCCCTGGCCCTGCCGGCACTCGCCGAACGCTTGCCCAAGAGCCCGCGCGTGTTGAACCTCGCTGCGATGGGCCGGCAGCCCGGCCAGTACGGCGGCACGCTGCGTACGATCATCGGCAGCCAGAAAGATATCCGGATGATGACCATCTACGGATATGCTCGCCTGGTCGGCTATGACGAAAAGCTCAACCTGCAACCCGACATTCTCGAAAGTTTCGACGTGGCGGACGATCGCGTCTTCACTTTCAAGATACGGGAAGGACATAAATGGTCTAACGGCAGCCTGCTGACGCCCGAGGATTTTCGCTATTGCTGGGAAGATGTCTGGCTGAACGATGAGCTTACGCAAGGCGGGCTCGCCCCGACCCTGCTTGCGGACGGCAAGCCGCCACGCTTCGAGATCGTCGATCCGTTGACCGTCCGCTACAGCTGGGATGCGCCTAATCCCGACTTCCTGCCCAAGCTCGCTGCCGCTTCGCCTCTCTCGCTTCTTCTGCCGGCCGCCTATCTCAAGCAGTTCCACAAGAAATACCAGGATCCATTCCGGCTCGCCGGCCTAATGGAGGAAAACAGGGCCAAGAAATGGACGCTCTTGCATATCCGCATGTCGCGGCAGTATCGCCCGGAGAACCCGGAACTGCCGACGCTCGATCCCTGGCAGAACCGGACCAAGCCGCCGGCCGAGCAGTTCGTCTTCGAGCGGAACCCGTTCTTTCATCGAATAGACGAAAATGGCCGGCAATTGCCCTATGTTGACCGGGTAGTCATGAATGTCAGCTCGTCGGCGATCATTTCTGCCAAGACCGGTGCGGGCGAGAGCGACCTGCAATGCATGGGAATTGACTTTGCCGACTACTCGTTCCTGAAGGATGCGGAGAAGCGCTACCCGGTGAAGATGCATCTCTGGAAACGCACACAGGGTTCGCGGCTGGCACTGCTGCCCAACCTGAATTGTGCCGACCAGGTGTGGCGTGGCCTTTTTCGCGACGTGCGCGTTCGCCGCGCACTTTCGCTTGCTGTGGACAGGCGCGAGATCAATTTGTCGGTGTTCTACGGATTGGCGCAGGAAAGTGCCGACACGATCCTGCCGGAGAGCCCGCTCTACCGGCCGGAATTCGCGAAAGCCTGGGTCGCCCATGATCCCGACCAGGCCAATGCCCTGCTCGACGAGGTCGGGCTTCAGAGGCGTGACAATGACGGTCTGCGGATACTTTCGGACGGACGCCCGGCGCAAATCATAGTGGAAACCGCCGGCGAAAGCACACTGGAAACCGACGCGCTCGAACTCATCACCGATCACTGGCGCCAGATCGGCATCGCCCTGTTCGTCCGGACTTCGCAGCGCGACATTTTCCGCAGCCGCGCACTAGGCGGCGAGATCATGATGTCGATATGGTCGGGTATCGACAATGGCGTGCCGACCGCCGACATGAATCCGTACCAGTTAGCCCCCACCATGGACGACCAGCTGCAATGGCCGCTCTGGGGTGCTCACTACCTGTCCCATGGCACGCTCGGCGAGGCGCCCGATCTTGCGCCTGTCGTCGAGTTGATGGCTTTGCTCAAGCGCTGGAACGCCTCGATCGGAGCCGCTGAGCGCGCCGAAATCTGGCATTCAATGCTGTCGATCTACACCGATCAGGTGTTTTCGATCGGCACGTTGAACGGAACGCTTCAACCGGTTCTGGCATCCTCGCGGCTGCGCAATCTGCCTGATAAGGCGCTCTACGGCTATGACCCGACCGCCTATCTCGGCGTCTATATGCCGGACACATTCTGGCTTGGAGAGTCCTGAGCGTGCTTCGATATATTGTCTGGCGCATTGCTGTGATGGTTCCAACGCTGCTGATCATATCGGCGCTGGTGTTCACGATCATCGAACTTCCCCCGGGCGACTATTTCGACAGCTATGTTGCCGAGCTTCGGGCTCAGGGCGAAGCGGTGGATTCCGATCGCATTCAGATGATGCGGAAGGAGTATGGTTTCGACAAGCCGCCGGTCATTCGCTACTTCTACTGGGTCGGCGGAATGCTGCATGGCGATTTCGGCTATTCCTTCGAATATGAGCTGCCGGTTCGCGACGTCATCGGGGACCGAATGTGGCTGACCGTGCTGGTTTCCTTTGTCACGATCATCGTCACCTGGCTCATCGCCTTTCCGATCGGCATGTACTCAGCCACCCATCAATACAGCTGGGGCGACTACGGCCTGACTTTCCTCGGCCTTCTCGGTCTTGCCATTCCGAATTTCATGCTGGCGCTGATCCTGATGTATTTCGCCAACATCTGGTTCGGCACGTCCATCGGCCATCTCATGGACCAGCAATATCTCAGCGAGCCGATGAGCTGGGCCAAGGCGAAGTCGATCCTCGCCCATCTCTGGATTCCGGTCTTGATCATCGGCACCGGTGGCACGGCAAGCATGATCCGGCGGCTGCGCGCCAATCTGCTCGATGAGCTTCACAAGCAATATGTCGTGACCGCGCGCGCCAAGGGCCTTCATCCCTTCAAGGCGCTGGTCAAATATCCGCTGCGCATGGCGCTCAATTTCTTCATTTCAGACATCGGCTCTATCCTGCCGGCCATCATTTCCGGCGCTGAAATAACGGCGATCGTGCTATCTTTGGAAACGACCGGGCCGATGCTGATCAAGGCGCTGCAAAGCCAGGACATGTATCTGGCTGGCTCATTCCTGATGTTCCTCGCCTTCCTGACGGTCATCGGCGTCTTGATTTCCGATCTGGCGCTGGCGCTGCTTGATCCGCGAATTCGCTTGCAGGGCGGCAGCACCAAATGAACACGCAATCGCCGCTGCCCGCTCCGGGTGCTCCACTGCAACACTACGTTTCCATTGCGCCCTTTGACCTGCAGTCGGTCGAGGCGATGACGCCTGAACAGTCGAAAGTCTTCCGGGCGTCGCAGTTGCGGCTGATGTGGTGGAAATTCCGACGGCACCGGCTTGCCCTCATATCCGGCATATTCCTCGCAGCGCTTTATCTTGGGATACTGATCTGCGAGTTCCTGGCGCCATACAATCTGCACACGCGAAACATGGACTACATCTATTCCCCACCGCAGCGGGTGCACCTGTTCCACAACGGCCAGTTTGTCGGGCCGTTCGTGTATGGCCGCCAGATGAAGCTGAATATGGACACCCTCAAGCGGAACTATATGGACAGGCAGGATGATGTTCAGCGGATCCGTTTCTTCTGCAAGGGTGACAGCTACCTATTCTGGGGCCTGATCGAAGGTGACAGGCATCTTGTCTGCCCGGCCGAAAACGGCCAGCTCTTTCTGGCCGGCACCGACAGGCTGGGGCGCGATGTGCTCTCGCGCATCATCTACGGCGCACGCATTTCACTGACGATCGGCCTTGTCGGCATCGGTTTCAGCTTCGTCCTTGGCATCATCATCGGCGGACTGGCCGGCTATCATGGCGGTATGTTCGACCTGATCGTTCAACGGATAATCGAAGTTCTGCAATCAATTCCCAGCATTCCGTTATGGCTGGCTCTGGCGGCGATCATGCCGATAACCTGGAGTCCGATCCTGATCTATTTCGGCATCACCGTCATCCTCGGGCTGCTCCATTGGACCGGGCTGGCGCGGGCCGTGCGTTCGAAGCTACTAGCCTTGCGCGAGGAGGATTACGTTCTGGCCGCGCAATTGATGGGCGCCAGCAGCAGCCGCATAATCCGGCGGCACCTCATTCCCGGCTTCATGTCGCATCTGATCGCGACGGCGACGATCTCCATCCCCGGCATGATCCTGGGGGAGACGGCGCTGAGCTTCCTCGGGCTCGGCCTGAGGGCGCCGATAACCAGCTGGGGCATCCTGCTCACCGAGGCGCGCAGCGTTAGCGTGATCGCGTTCTATCCGTGGCTGCTTTTGCCGATCCTTCCCGTCATTCTCGTCATACTGGCGTTCAACTTCCTCGGCGACGGCCTGCGGGACGCGGCAGACCCCTACAAGTGACATCGCGTTTTGTCTTACGCCGGGCTGCCGACTCCATCCGGCATAATCCTTGTCGGCAGGCTTTTCGGTTGTTGCAGTGTCCATCGTACGCCTCTATATGCCGCGAGGCTCGATCGGAGTTGAATTCATCGCCCTCAGGTTTACCCGCGAACCGTTTCGGTCCCGGGCATTGCCGATCTCTCTAGCTAGTTCAGGACACACAAACGCCTATGTCTCGCCTCGACAATTTCATCAGTAGGATGACCTCACAGCGCGACATTCTCAACCAAATCTGCCCCGAGGTGGCCGAGATGGAAGGGCCTGTGCTTGAGCTGGGCCTCGGCAATGGACGGACGTTCCATCATCTGCGCGAGCTCTTGCCCGGACGCCGTATCGTGGCGTTCGACCGCGAAGTTGGCGCACACGCCAGCTCAATTCCCGAAGCTGAAAATATGGTGCTTGGCGATATACGCGAGACGGCGATCAAGTTCATCGGCATCGATGCCCCGCTTGTTCATGCCGACATCGGCACCGGGTATGAAGATCGCGATGCAGTGATCTCGACCTGGCTTCCCGATCTGGTTGCTCGCCTGCTTCGGGTTGGCGGCTTCGCGGTCAGCGGCACGCCGCTCGATCACCCGCTGTTGCAAACCCTCCCGCCGCCGCCTTCGGTGCCCGCCGACCGTTATTTTATGTACAGGCGGGTGTGAGAGGTCGAGACGACCCAAGTCAGGGGATCGTATATACTGCTATCTCCCGCTCAATACCGCGCAGCGAGACCTCGTGGGGCATGGGCGTCAGCGCCTTCCTGTGCAACAGATCGGCGGTGAGATTGTCATCGACCACCGCATGAGTGGCGAAGATCGCCTGTGCGTTAGCAAGATTCTGGACCCTCGAAGCAATGTTGACCGTCTGGCCGAAATAGTCCTGTCGCTCGTTCATGGACACGGCGATGCAGGGACCGGCATGGATTCCGATCTTGAGCAGCAGATCCTCGCGCCCGCTCTTGTCGTTGAGCGCACGCATGGCATCGCGCATCCTGAGGGCCGCGGCAATCGCACGATCAGGCGTCGCGAACGTCGCCATCACCGCATCACCGATCGTCTTCACCACCGCGCCAGCTTCAGCCGCGACGATCTCGTGCAGAACCTGGAAATGCGCGCGCACGAGATCGAAGGCCGAAAGGTCGCCCACCCGCTCATAAAGCGCGGTCGATCCGCGCAGGTCGGTGAACAGGAAGGTCAGGCTGGTGATCTTCAGGCGCTGGTTGATGTCGAGCGTATCCGTGCGATAGAGATCGCGGAACGTCTGATTGGTGAGCAGGCGTTTGGCTGTGAGGAAGGGCCGGCGTTTGCCCAGCAGATCGTGCAAGCCCTGGCCGGCGATGAAGACCGTCGGCAGCACGCGTGTGTCGGTCCTGTTCTCAATCGAAATGCGCAACGGCCCAGGTTGCATCTCCAGCGTCTGGCTCTGGACGTGGTCGCGGTCGAACACCAGCGAAAGGCTACGGCGCTCCTTTGTCGGCTCACCCTTCACGTCGATGAACTGCACCGAATGGGTAACCGGCTCGAAGACGATGATGAAATCGGACGGAAGCTGTACTGTCAGAACCGCCTTTTCACCGGGCGCAAGCTCGATGTCCTCCAGCGAGATATCTTCCATGATTTTCGCGAAGTCTTCATCGGGCAGATCGACGCCGGACGCCCAATAGATCTGCCGGAAATATTCCAGCGACGGCAGCTCATGCGGATTGTGGGCGGCGATCCTGCGTATGCGGGGACTGACGGTGAATGTCACCTCGACCATCTCGTCGAGGGTCGGCGAATAGCCCGTGGCGCAAAGCGCGCATGTGTACTCGTCCTTCTGCACGGTTTTCAGCGTGGTGTTGGTGTCTAGCACGCCGCCGCAGCCGGGGCACAGGACATTCCAGGAGATGTCGAAGACGCCCACCCGCGCTGCGTGGAGAAAGGCCCCGATGGCGCGCTCCTCGTCGAGGCCATTCTTGCTGGCGAAGGCCGGCACATTGATACGGCAAAGCTCGCGGTCCTCGCCCTCCGCGATGGTCCGCTTGATCGCGTCGATCGCTATCGGATCGACATCGCTAGATTGCCGCAGAAGCGAGAACATATCCTGAGCTTCGTTCATGGTAAAGGCTCCGGAAAATTGCGCCCGGGGGCGTGTTGACCGGACCGCGCTTGGTCCGAATGACGCATTTTACTCAAAACGGGCCGTACGGCCAATTCGAATAGACAAGCACGGCGACGGTTCGTTTTCCGTTCGACGGATTTTCTCCGACTCCAACCGGCACTATGATGGCGCAAGGGCATCGATCTTTTGGGGCTCTCTCCCATGCCAAAATCCGACAATCCGCCATTTCCAGGGGCCCTGCGCCTTTTCTCCGCGGCTGTCATCATCGTCCTGATCGTGGGCGCCGGCCTGTTTTTTGCGCCCGCCCTGGTCAAGCCTCGCTGGCCCTGGCCCGTCACGCCGTTCAGCGCCCGCTTCCTCGGCGGCTTCTATACCGCCGAAATGGCCGTGATGGCGGCGCTCTTGTTCTGGAATCGCTGGTCGCCCGGCAGGCTGGTGCTGGTCATGGCTTTCATCTTCACAGTCATCGTGTCGGCGGCTTCGTTCATCAATCTCGGCTATTTCAACTTCGAACGAAAGGCGGCCTGGCTCTGGTTCCTGGTCTATCTTGTCTCGGCCGCGGTATCCGGACTGTTCCTGTGGCGGGGCAGGGCCCGTCCTGCCGCAAAAGGAGTGGCCTTAACCCCCGCATGGCGCGGCTACATGGCAATGGAAACGGCGATCCTTGGGCTATACGGCGTCGGCATGTTGCTGTTTCCCCGGCTGGTCAGCAGCAGCTGGCCGTGGCCGGTCGATCCCTTCCACGCCCAGGTCTACAGCGCCATCTTCCTCGCCGGCGCCGGCGGCGTGTATCTCCTCTGGAAAAACGCTCCGCGTGAGGAACTGCTAGTTCTCGGCCTGGCGCAATTTCTGGTTGGCCTGCTTGCCATCCTCGGCCTCATCGTCACCGACGCTACGGTGCACCGGATCGACTGGACGGCAATCGGGACATTGTGCTGGCTCGCCCTTTTCGGCTGGATCGGTTTCAGCGGCGTTTTCAAACTCTACGCCGCTTTCCGGTATTTTAGCTCGCAACCGGCATCATAGATTACGGGACGACTGGATTTTCAGGTGACGTCCGGTGCATCGTGCCGGGCCGATCGCCCTAGAGCATTCACCGTTTCAAAAGAATCGGCGAACTGCTCTATCTCTTTGTTCTGACGCAATTCCGGGGCGGAAAACCGCTTACTCCTTTCCTGGAATTGCTTTAGCCGGGAACGCCATGACCAGCACAACCTCGCCGTCCTCCGAGAAAATCGAACCTCAGCTCCGAGCCGTCGGGCCAAGCGATGCGGAGGCGCTTTGCGCTATCTTCAACATGCCGGGCTTCCGCCAGGGCACTCTCAGGATGCCTTTCGAGCGGGTGGAGCAGGTGGAGCGGCGCATCGCCAAGTCCGGCCAGGAAACCACCTGGATCGTTGCGGAGCTCGGCGGCAAGGTCGTCGGCCATGGCAGCCTGGTCGTGCAGGGCTCGCCGCGCCGTTCGCATGTCGGCGAGATCAATATCGGCCTTGACGATGCCTTTGTCGGCAAGGGCATCGGCTCTGCCATACTCGGCGCGCTGCTCGACGTGGCCGATAATTGGAGGGCCCTGAAGCGGGTTGAATTGACCGTCTATGCCGACAACGAACCGGCCATCCGTTTCTACACGACCCACGGCTTCGAGGTCGAAGGTCGGCATGTGAAGGCCGGCTTTACCGACGGGCAGTACCACGACCTCCTGAGCATGGCCCGACTGCGGTTCTAAGATTCGCTGTTTCCCTTGGCGTTTGCACCACATGCGGCTAGACGGGACCAATGACCGTCATCTTCGACCCAGCCCCTACTCCTCCGGCGGAAATTCTGGCTGTGCTATCGCTGCTCTGCCCGGAAGTCGCGCGCGACATTGAGCAAAACTGGCATTCACCGGTTTCCGACTACGCCCGCCATCTGTGGCGGCCGGTGGCAAGGCCTGTATCGGGCCCGGCAATCGCCGCTCGCTCGATCTTGCGCGACGTCCTACGTCAGCGCCTCGGTGCGATCATGCAGGCTGAGGAGATCGGCAAGGTCCTCGAAGAGTTCGAGCATAGACCGGTGATTCAGTCCGGTCTGCACTGCCTGCTTCTGATGGACCGGATCACCTTCGATGCCTTCCTGCTTGCCTGGCTCGGCGCGGTGGAAAACGGCCTGTCGGCCTTCGTCAATTTCATGGGAACGACAATGACCATGGAAACAGTTGGGCGAGAAGGGCCGGGATGGCTCGATGTCGGCGACAACAAGGTCAACCTGTTTGGCATGGGGCGCCACAAACTGTGCCGTAAAAGCGCCTGCGTGTCCGGCCCCGTCTCCCTCAACCAGCGTGCGCTCCTGGCAGTCGGCGATCAAACGGATGCCAGCCGCTGGCTAGGCACACTGCTTGCCAGTCAGGACAAGGTGTTTGGGTGCGCCGCCGATGCGATCGCAGCACTTAACGAAGATCTGGTCGCCAATTGGGATCGTTCCGGCATGGCCGTCCCCGTCTTCATCGATGATCGGCTCGCCGCTTCTGCCATGGTACGGCATCTGGAATACGACGGCAGCCTTCTTTCGAGGCTGCTCATCGAACCCGCAAGACGCCAGCGTCTCGATCAAGCCTTGCAAGAGGCTGCATCGGGCCCATTTGGAAGATTCCTGCCCAATGCCACGGACTATTTCTGGGGCATCCGCGAGGAGCGCGTTCGCAGGCTTGTCCTCGAGAACGGGCGCCTGGTCGAGCCTGACAGGCCGCATGGTCTTTCCGTCCCGTTCGAGCGGGAGCATCTCAAGCAGGCGCTGCTCGACGGCGTGCTCGTGCCGAACCTGTTCCTGATGTTCCTCATCCTCGCCATATTGCCACGGGTGCGGGTTGTGGGCGGCCTGCGGCAGATTGGCTATGTAGCGCTTTTCCACTCGATCCTGCTGGCTGCGCTAGACGAAAACGCCCCGGAAGAGCGCGACTTGGCTACGGAGCTGCAGATTCAGGAAAATGCCTGGGGCATGCGGGTCATCGATGAAAAGATCTCGGTCCGCGAGCAGTTGGCCGGCCTGCCGGAAGGGGAGCTCTTCCCGGACCTGCTCCAGCGATACCGATTGCGGACGTTTAGCGAGACGACAGACGACCTGAAACTGGTTCGCGAAAACGCCCGATGGCGCAAGATCGACAGGGCAGCGATCAAGGCGAGCTAGAGCGTTTCACCGTTTCACGGGTGAATCTGAAGGATCGCGACGCGCCTTGCAGTAAATTGGGTCAGGCTCGGCTGATAGCTGTTTGCCGAACCAGCTCTATGCGATGGTAGCATCCATACCGGTCATGAAATCGGAGCCGGCGAGGCGCTTTTAGGGCGGTGCCACCCCGGTGCTCTGCCACACTCCGACCGCTGCTTTGCCGAAGATCAGATGTCGGCCAAGTCACCCAGGGCTTCGATCAGGGGGGTGATCTCGCCTTCGAAATTCTTCCAGCGCTTCACGGAGGAATTGTAGATCGGCTGGCGAACCTGCCAGCGGCTTGGCGTCGTGACGGCCCCTTCCCTGTCAAAGAAGCGCAAGCACGCATCGTCCCACGGCAGCCCGAGATAATCAATGAGACGGCGCGACTGCGCCTCCTGGTCCTCGACGAGCGTCTCGTAGCGATTCTCGAAGATGCGGTCCGGGAACACCTCGTTCCAGTGGCGCATCAAGCGGTCGTACTCGCGATAATAGAGGCCGAGCGCCTGCAGGTCCGTGTTGTAGCTATGCGCCGAGCTGAACGGCAGGACGTAACACGACACGCAATTGTCGATGGCATCGCGGCGGCAGTGAATGATGCGTGCCTTGGGAAACAGAAGCGTGAGCAGGCCGATCAATTCGAAATTATGCGGCATCTTGTCGATGATGCGCTGAGCGGTCGGAGCACGCTCCCGCAAATAGGAAAGGTGCTCTTCGGCCAACGTCCTGGACAAGCCTTCGGTGATCGTCGCGACCGGTTTGTTGAAATCCGAGGCCGAGTGCTGCAGGCCGATCGCATTCGCCACCCGCCTCAGCTTGCTGAGCTCTCCCGCCCCGTGAACCTCGGGATGGCTGGCGCATATCTGCTCGGTGAGCGTCGTTCCCGAACGCGGCATGCCCACCACAAACACAGGCGCCTCGGAAGCGTTGCCATAGCCAGACTTTGCGGCAAACAGCTCTGGCGTGAAGGTTTCTATCGTCAGGTCAATGAAGCGACGATACTGGTCGATGTTGAACTTATAGCCTTCCGCTTGCTTTGCCTTCTTGAAGTGATCGAACGCCTCCGCATAGCGCTTGAGGTCGTTCTCCACCTTACCGGCGGCATAATTGAGACTCGCCTTGGCCTCCGGCTTAAGCTCCGCACTGCCTAGCTCGCGAAGGATTGCCTGATATTCGGCGGGCTCCTCCGTGAACTTTCGGGTTTGCATGAGGTCGTAGTAGGCTGTCGCCACGTCGACGCGACGTTCGATCGCCTCCTTGAGATAGGAGGCGGCCTCATCCATACGCCCAAGGCCAGTGAGCGCGGCCGCTATTCCGATCCGCGCCTTGGGGTGGTCGCGGTTGACCTTCAGCGCTTTCTCGTAAAGCGGCAAAGCCAGGTCAGGTTTGTCAAACTGGGTGTAGACGCGGCCCAAGGCACAGAGGGCCTCCACGAGATCAGGCTGCAGCTCCAAGGCATACTGAATATGGTTGATCGCCGCCGAATATTCACTCAGCTTGCCGTAGGCCTCGCCGAGGCTGAGATGATAATAAGGATTCTTGGGGTCCTCAGCAATCGCACGTCCGAAATAGCGCAGCGCCGCTTCGTCGTCGTAGCCCAGACAAACGGTGCCCATGATGTAAAGGGCCAGCGGATGGTTTGGTGTTCGAGCCAGCACCTGGAAACAAAGGTCCTGTGCTTCACTGAGCCGTTTGGCTTGCTGGTGCTCATAAGCTTTCATCAGCAACGCGTCGTCGGCCTGCGTGCGGGCAAGCGAATTCGTTTTCTGGAGGCTCGGCTGTGGTGGGGTTGCCTGTGGCAATCTGAGTCTTGGCGTTGGGCCAGACTTAAGGTGCTTGGACCAGGCAGGCGGCAGACGATTGTTCATGGCGTCTGCTAGCAAAAAGAACCGGCGGAATCCAGTCAAACCTCCACGAGCAGCCGGTGCTTTCAGTCAAGCCTGCGCCCTCTGCTTACGCCGACAACAACGCGTCCGTAGGCTTCAATCCAGCTTGCGCCCACCCCCGCCCACGCCGGCAAGAAGCCCCATTTCTCAAGAGAGCTGTGCCCTGTAACCATTACGGCGTCAGCCGCATGGCGCAGATCGCCGGTCTCGAGGCGCTTGCCGACCAGGACTATTTGCGCTCCGTGGTGGCGCGTGTGGCCGCTGGCCGCGAGCGCATTTCGACCGTCGCCAGGCAGAACGACCTGAAACCTTTGCCGTCGGCAACCAATTTCGTCACCATCGACTGCGGGCGCGACGGCGCCTTCGCGCTGAAGGTGGTGCAGGGCCTCTTGTCGCGCGACGTGTTCATCCGCAAGCCGATGGAGCCGGTGCTCGACCGTTGCATCCCGGATCAGCGTCGGGCTCGACCATGAGCTAACATCTTCGCAGAGGCACTGCCTCGCGCCCTGGCGGCGGCACGGGGGAACTAAAGCGCGTCGCGCGGAAACGGATTCTTTGAGCGCATTTCGACCGCGACGGCGCCTTCGCGCTGAAGGTGAGGCAGGGCCTCTTGTCGGGCGACGTGTTCATCCGCAAGCCGATGGTGCCGGTGCTCGACCCTTGCATCCGGGTCAGCGTCGAGCTCGACCATGAACTCGACATCTTCGCACGGGAACTGCCTGGCACCCTGGCGGCGGCGCGCGGGAACTAAAGCGCGTCGCGCGGAAACGGATTCTTTTCACGGACGGCGACGCAATTGCGGACGAAAAACCGCTCACACTTTTCCTGGAATTGCTCTACGGCGCATAAACCGGAAGCGAGAGACCTGCCGGTGGGCTGGCCGCTTCATCCGAGCACGGCCTCGATAATGGCGACAAAGTTATCGAGCGAGCGATCCCCACGAATCTCGATGCGCGGAAGGTCGATGGGATCGCAATCGAGGTCGGCCGGCCCGTGTCTACCGCCGAAACCGGCTCGATAGCCGCACTCCCTGGCCAGCCGGCCAAGCCGTCGGTCGGTGACAGAGTAGGGTGCCGCGAACGTCGCGATTGGCCGACCGGTCCATCGTTCGATGAACATGCGAGAGCGAAGGAGCTCGGCGGCCAGGTCGGAAGTCGACAGACCATCGATCGCGCGATGCGTCGCCAGATGGCTTCCGAAGAATGCACCTTCGCCGGCGAGGCGTCGCACCGTCCCGGCGTCCATAAGCGGCGTCGGCGGACCACTGACGGCGTCCCATAGTGCGCTTTCACCCACCAGGTCCGTCACCACGAACACTTCCGCGGTCAGGTCGTTCGCGCGCAAGATCGGCCATGCCTGGTCGGCAAAGTTCTGGAAACCATCATCGAATGTGATGAGCACCGGGCGGCCAACGAAAGGCTGACGGTTGGCGATGAACCGTTCCAGTTGCTCGGAATTGATCGCGTGAAAGCCATTGGCGCGCAGCCATGCCATCTGGCTGGCGAATGCGGCGGGTGTGCACCGAAAACGGGCGAGCGTGGCCGGACCGTCGTCGGCGACGCTGTGATACATGAGGACAGGGATGCGCATCCGCCGCTCGCTGCGTGCGACGTCACGGCGCAGGGCCCGCGCCCCGCCCCAGACGATATTTCGCGCGACTCCTATTCCGACGGGCGCGCGGATTGGCGCATGTTCGATCATTGGTTCCGTCGCCACGTCGCCTGGCGACAGACGGCGGAAACGGTCTATGCGATAGAGCTCGGTCTCAATCGATTGCTCGAGGACGAGGCCTTCCGTCCCTGCGAGCGTCTCCGAGATCGCTTGCGCACCGAAGGTGTTCCAGTCGAAGCCGGTCCTCTGAGGATTGTCACGCAGCACGAAAGCGTGTGCGGTGATCAAGCTGCCGCCAGGCGCCAACGCCTCAACGACTTTTTTGGCGAAGCGTTGCAACTCGGCGAGATCATCCAGGTAGTAGAGCACTTCCGAACAGAAGATCAGATTCATTTCATCCGGCAGCGTACCCGCCATGAAATCCAATACGCCGAACTCGATATTAGGCTGATCGCCGCACCGCGCGCGCGCGCGCTCAATAGCTATGGCGGAGATGTCAGTTGCGGTCAGATGGTTCACTCGCGGCGCCAACTGCCGCGTGAAGTGGCCCTCCGCGCAAGCCAGCTCAAGCGCCCGTCCGATCGGACCGGCAGGCAGAATTTCGAGCTGCCGCTCATATTTTTCCTGCTCATAGGACGAACCGTAGTTCCAGGGATCCTCGGTCGCGAAATAGCGATTCCAGAACGACGTGCGATCATCGTCTTGCCCATCCTTGGCCCGTGCGCGCCGCGACGCTGGAGGAGGCTCCCTAACTTCGGTGCTCGACCGAATCAGCTCCCGCGCCTGCGCGGCCAATTGCGCGAGTTTGCCGAAGTGGCTGTCCCGAACAGGCCGGCGCACAGGCCGCTCAGCGGGCACGAAATTAATCGCCAATTCGAACCAATGACGTCTTGTCACGGTCCCGAGTGCGCCGAACTGGACGCGCGCGGCGATCTGGCCGTCCATCATCAGATAGGCATAGATCCGATCGATTCCTTCCGGAAGCTCGGTCGAGGACGGATTTCGAGCGTTGACGCGAAGCCCGAGTGTCCGCCCCAGTTTGCGCGGCGCGGCAAGGTCATCGAAGTCGAGAAGCATTTGCTCAAGGTGATACTGGACGCGACGACCCGCTCCGGGATCGCCGCAGAGTTTGCCGAGTTCGGTGGTCAACTCGGTGATGGCCTCGCCGAACCTGTTCCACCTGGCTGCCATTTGCGCCGGCACCGACAGGCTTCCCTCCATAAGTCCATCGAGGACCACTTCGGCGATCTCACGCGCCCGCTTGCGTCCTGCCGGGAGCGCGCGAAGGGACCGGGGGTTGACCGAGAGCGAGCCTCGGCTGCAATCCGACGCAGCGTTCCACAACGCAAACCACGCGAGTGCTTCGGCAGCGGTGCCGCCGTTGACCTCGATCGCCCCACTGGCATGAGCCGATGAGGGGTGTTTGACCTTGGGATCAGGAGAAAAGCCGCGGGCGATAACGATTTCCGCATCTGTCAGCATCTGCGTCGAATTGCGAGAGAGCGCGTTCGGGCTGACCCGATAATAAGCAAGCGGCTCGTCGACCATCACCCAATTTTTGCCAAGTCGTGCGAGGCGCTGCCATAGATCCCAGACCTCGCAGGTGCGCAGCGACGCATCGAAACCGCCCAACTTAACGATAGTCTCCCGGTCTACCAGCAGCGCGTGCGTGCGGATGGCACATTGGCGGGCGAATGTTTCGAAGGGCTGGACCGCAACCACCGGCGAGATGCTCGCCGGGGTGAGCGCGCCGTCGGGCATCACGCGTCGGGAACCGCAATAGGCGGCCACCGCATCGGGAGCGGTCTTCAGCGCGGCCAGCATTTTCGCAAGGAAGCTGGCGTCCACCCAATCGTCCGCGTCCAGAAACAAGAGCCATTGGCCGCCCGCTGTCGAAATCCCGCTGTTGCGTGCGCGGGCGGGGCTCTTGGCGGAAGAGGTCAACGTCCGAAACCGGGCATCGCGCTCTACATATGCGGCGATGATCGCGGGAGTGCGGTCCGTAGAGGCGTCGTCGACGATGGTCGCTTCCCAATCGGCCATTTCCTGTTCGAGCAGGCTATCGAGCGCGCGCGGCAGCGTCGCCTCCGCATTGTGCGCAGGCACCACGATTGAAACCAGGGGTTTATGTGCCACGCCGTCTTCCCCGCCTGTTTGGAAGGGAGAACAAGGGTCCGGAAAAATAGCCGGCGATTTCCTGGTTCATCGAGCTTTGTTTTTCTTCGGCAAGAGTCGGCGATTGTCTAAAACGCGATAACGGCATCGGATGGCAGCACCGCTCTGTCAAGATCGCGGTGGATTTGAGGCAGGCAAAAGAGACCGAAGACAGGCTTGAATGGCAAGCGCTCATGCCAACCGCCCAGAGCCGCAATCGATCCGCCGGGGCAAGACAAATTGCGCAGTCGCTTGCTGGCCGGCCGCGATCGGTCCATCCTTGTGAGCACCCTGGCCGTGAAGCGCGTAGCGAGATCACGCAGTCACGACCGCAAGTGAGGTCTTGTTCCATGGGCTGCTTGGGCTGCGGTTTCGAGGTTGAGCGCGGTTTCGCCTTCTGTCCGAAGTGTGGCAAGCGCCAGCCCGTTCCATGCGCCAGTTGCGGCTACCTTTGTGCACCTGATTTCGAGTTCTGTCCGAAATGTGGGGCCAGCGTCGGTGCACCCGCAAAGGCCGCCGAACGGCCCGCTCCGACACCAGGCCGGACCATTGTGCCGCCTTCTCGAACTCCGTCGCTGCTCGCGAGCATCGAAAGCGAAGATGGGTTGCATCCCGCCTCTGACGCCGATCGCCGAACGGTGACAGTCCTGTTCGCGGACCTTTGCGGCTTCACGACGCTCAGCGAGCAGCTCGACCCAGAGGTCATGCGAGCGCTGCAGAACGATTTGTTCAAGGAATTGACGGCGGCCGTGCGAAACTTTGGTGGCTTCGTCGACAAATTCATCGGCGACGCGCTGCTGGCTTTGTTTGGTGCGCCGGTCGCGCATGAGGACGATCCGGAACGTGCGCTTCGTGCCGCTCTCGACATGATCGCCCGGACGGCGCGGCTCGGCGAAAGCACCTCCCACTCCGGCTCGCCTCTGTTGCTCCACATCGGCATAAACACCGGTCCGGTCGTTACTGGAGGACTGGGCATCGGCACCGCCAAATCCTATTCGGTGACCGGGGACACGGTGAATACGGCGCAACGCCTGCAATCGCTGGCCGCACCGGGTGAGGTTCTGGTCGGCGAGCTCACCCACAGGCTGACCCGGCATGCGTTCTCATATGAGTCGCTGGGCGATGTCGTGCTTCGCGGCAAGGCTGGCAGTGTGCTCGTCCATCGGCTGGATGGACCGCTTGCGACGCCGCGAGCAGCGCGTGGGCTCGAGGCGCTCGGCCTCAGCGCGCCGATAATAGCTCGTGGTGCGGAGCTCAATAGAATGCTGGCCGGCCTTGACCAGGCGTGCGGCGGCTCGGCCCAGCTTGTTCGCCTTGTCGGAGAAGCGGGTATCGGGAAATCGCGGCTGGTGAAGGAGTTCGTCGCCCGCGTCGGCGACGAGGATCGTTTTCGCAACGTCGCCGTCCGGCAGGCGACGTGCTCACCCCTGGGGGAACAATCATTTGGCGCCTTGGGCGCGGTGGTGCGCAGCGCTGCCGGAATGATGCAAAACGACAATGGGGAGGAAATGGGGGGCAAGCTCGCAGGGTTGCTCGCCGAGCTTGGCCTGCAGGGCGAGGATGCGAAGCGGCTGATGCCTCTGCTTTACCATGTGCTTGGCCTCGGCGACCCCAATGCCACCTTGCAGCATGTCGAGCCCGAGCAGTTGCGTCGGCAAATTCTCTACGCGGTCCGAACGATCATCGAACGGCGGCTTGCTTTATCGCCGCTGTTGATTGTCGTCGAAGACCTGCACTGGGCGGACGCCGCGTCGCTCGAAGCACTGCGTTTCGTGATGGACAGGTTGGAGCGCGCGCGGTTGATGTTGCTGGTCACGCATCGTCCGGCGCCGGACAACGACCAGCTCGACTCAAGTCGGGTCAGCCACACAGCGCTCAGGCTTTCGCCGCTCAGCAGTGATGACGGACGCAGCCTGCTGGCGGCGCTTTTCGGCGAGAGCTGGGTAAGCTCCACAGGCGGTCTTGTCGACCAAATCCTCGAGCGTGCGGGAGGCAACCCGCTTTTTGTCGAGGAGATCGTGCGCGGCCTTATCGATCGCGGGGTCCTGGTGCGTGAGGGCCAACGATGGCGGACCGTGGCAGGCGAAATCGCAACCGGCATTCCTGCCACTATCCAGGCAATGTTGCTTGCACGCGTCGACCGACTACCTCCGGAGGTGCGCCGGCTGGCCCAGGAGGCCGCGGTAATCGGGCCGCGCTTCGATGCCACGCTCCTGAAAGCCGTGACAGCCGACCCCAGCCGGCTGGAGGCCGGCTGCGAACTGCTTTGCGATGCGGAAATCATCGAGGAAGTTGTCGGATCAGCGTCGGTCTCGTCGCAAAGCTACCGCTTTACGCAGACATTGCTGCAGGACGTGATCTACCAGAACCTGCTGCTCCAACGCCGGACCGACATCCACGGGCGGGTCGGTGCTGCCTTGGAGCGACTGTGTGGCGACAAGCCGGAACGGCTCGAGGATTTGACCGCGCTCGGTCATCATTTCGCACAAAGCGTCGAGCGGGAGAGGGGCGCACATTACCTGCAGGCGGCGGGCGATCGCGCCCGCATGATATACGCCAACGACGACGCCCTTCGTTTCTACGAGCGTGCACTGAATGCGTTGGGCGAGACAGGGCAAACACCGTTCAAACTGGCAATCGCAGAACGCATCGCCGACTTGAGCGGCCCCTTAGGCCGTCGCGACGTCGCGCACCAGCACTACGAGACGGTGCTGCAGGCATATCGCGCGTCGGCCGATCGTGTCGCTTCGGCGCGGGTTTTGCGTAAGATCGGTCGGCTGCTCTGGGACGTCGGAAAGCGGGACAACGCGGAATCGCGCTACGCCGAAGCGGCAGCGCTGCTCGATGGAGCGGATGCACCGGTCGAGCAGGCGCATCTCTGGCAAGAACGTGGCCGACAGGCGTTCCGCAGCGGAGACAACGCTCTCGCCGCAAAATGGGCGGACGCTGCGCTGGATTGCGTACGCACGCTGACGACCGAGCATGTCTCCGAGATAGGGCGTGATGCCACTCTTGTGACCGCCGAGGCGCTCAATACCAAGGCTGTCGCGTTGGCACGCCTTGGACGAGACCGCGAAGCAGTTGACCAGGTCGAGCGTAGCATCCAATTGGCCGAAACCGCCGGTCTACTGGGCACCGCCTGCCGCGGCTACACCAATCTGGGCGTGCTTTACACGACCATCGACCCGGCGAAGGCGATGGAGGTCTGTCGGGGCGGTCTTGATGTGGCGCGCCGTATTGGTGATTTGGGATACCAGGCGCGCCTGCTCGCCAATCTGGCGGTCGCCTGCTGTACCTTCACGGATCGCTGTCCGACGGAGGGCGTGCCGGCTGCCGAGAGAGCCATCGAGATCGACCGGGCGCTCGACCAGCGCGAGCATCTGCCGGTGCCGTTGATCGTGCTTGGGCAGATTCACCAGTGCAACGGCCGTCCGGAACTCGCAATTGGCTTGTTTCACGAGGCGCTGGACGTAGCCCGCGAAACGGGCGAGCCCCAACAGCTTTTTCCGTGTTATGATGGTCTCGCGACGCTCAATCTCGACCTCGACAATCTGGCCGAGGCCGAACGCTACTTTTCCCTGGCGCAGGGAATTTGCGCCCAGCACGGGCTCAACCCGGAAGGGCTTGTGGTGCTGCCTTTTCTCGACTAGCCGGTTCGGAGGTTGGAAAATGTCCGCGCAGAGTGACTTGGTACCGCTTCAACCAGGCGATCGCGCGCCGAACGTGGTACTCGACGCCATAACCAAGGAAGGCAAGATCGCGCTCGACGATTTTCGCGGACAAAAACCGGTGCTGGTCGGCCTGTTCCGAGGTCTGCATTGCGCGTTCTGCCGGCGTCATATCGCCGCCCAGGCGCGGCTTGATCCGGAGTTGCGCGAAAAGGGCGTAGGGAGCCTGACGGTGGTCAACACGCCGATCGAGCGGGCGCGACTGTATTTCCGTTACCACCCGATGCCGAATCTGCTTGCGGCCTCCGATCCTGAACGCGCTTCGCACCGTGCCTTTGGACTGCCCAATCTCGAATTCACCCAAGACGAGACCAACTGGCCGTACAAGGTCTCGATGACAGCGGCAAAGGATATGCGGGTCGACATACCAGGCGAGTTGCCCGGTCCCATGGATCCTTTTGCGGCCAGCGAATTCCTCGACAATAAAGACCACTACGAAGTGACCGAAGCCGACGAGCAGATGATGGCTACGGGACACGGACAACTAATCGGTCAGTTCCTACTGGATCGGCAGGGGATTGTCCGCTGGAGCTTCACGGAAGTTCCAGAGGGCGGGCGATACATGTTTGCGGCGCCAAGCCCGCGGGAGCTGATGTCAGCCGTGTCCCAGGTCGCCCAATAGACTTGCGAACGAGGTAAACACGACACCGAACAAAAAGCGGCAATGCTTTCTGTCGTCTTTGGACGCAGCCGAAGCTGTACTGTATGTGGTTGTGAGGCCACACGGAACAATACGGAAAGGCTTCTGATATCTGCCCGCGAAAAAGTCAACTAAATCAACGGTTCTTGCATATCCTCCGGGCCCACTATTATCGTTCCCCTGGACCGCCAGCCACCTGCGACGCCTCTCGCGTACAAAGCTCCGCATGATCGATGTCTTCGTGACCGAGCACATCCGTGAGCTGCCTAGTCGAGGCTTCTGCCTCGGCCAGATAGACGCCAAGTGATTTCCCTAGTCCATGCAGGTCAGCGCCTTGGGCAGGCCGGCAGGATTGCAACAATGCGCCATCATTGCTGTCAGCGACTTGGCGGAGAAGGGCTCACTATAGCGTTGACCAGAACGGTCTCGCCGCGCCTGTCGGCCGCATCCAGGGTCTCAGACAGCGTCGGCGTAATCGGCATAAAAAGCCGTTTGCTGCCAGTTTGTCCCTTGTTCTTGGCCTGAACAATATCAAACCCGTCGAAGTGACGCTCGACACCACCGATAAATACACGGCGGGTGACCCTCTGGTCTCAGCGCAGCCCGGCAACGTGGCTGCGGCGGTTGCCGAGCCAGAGCGCCAAGCCATAGCAAGTGCGCGCCGCGGTGCCGACGGGCCATCGGTTGTCAAATTGCGCCATCGCTTCACGCGACCATGCTTTCCAGCCGGCATACGCGGGCCGCCACTCGACCGCCGCTGTGGATCGATTTCGATCCAGTCTTGCCGTAGTGCGACATAGACCAGCTTGCGTATGCCCACCAATAGATGCTTGGCCTTATGGGCGTGGCGATGAAGCGGCCAAGAAGCTCTTCAACGTGGATGCGTCTAAGGTTCTTAACCGCCACGTTCCGCCAGATGAGCGGGTGATCAGGGACCACCCGCAGTTCCAGAAACTCTTCGATCAGCCGCGTGTTCTTGCGCTTGCTGGCATCGTCAAGGGCCAGCCACTTGACAGAAATCTTCAACCGTTGAAATGCGGCTCCGAACGTGCCGTGCAGGGCTGGCAAGACCATCGATCAATTCTGGCTGTGCGCGGAATGTTCGGTCTGCGCGGCATGATCACCGTCGACCCACTGGATGATCATCCGGAATTGCACCTTCGCTTGCGAATAGTCGCGATAGAAGTCGAGAAGTTCTCCCGTGGGTTCCGACAAGCGTTGGAAGCCTGAAATGAAGGCGATGATCGTGCCGATCGTCGTCTGTCCGCGGATCACAAGATAGCCGCCAACGATCAGAACCATCAACGACCCCATCGCGTTGGCTACATTCATTGACGTCTTCAGCCCGAACCTCAACAAATAGAATTCGATGCGGTTGCTGAAGATCGTGCGTATGGTGCGAAAGGCTGTTCGGCGTTTCGTCAAGTGACTGGCGAAGGAATTGACTGCCTGGTTGCCAAGCTTTCGGACCAGAGCGACCTGCCGTTCCACGAGTGTGTTCAGATCCTTCTGCATGTAAAGCGCAAGCAGGATCTGCGGCAGAAGTGACACACCGCTGACCAGAGCGATTACCGGCTGCATGTAGATCATGTAAGATATGACGGAGATCATTATCGTGACGTTGACTACGCATTCAGAGATGCTGGTGCCAACAAAGGCGCCAACATAGTCGATCTCGTTGCCGATGATGCTGGCGGTCTGGCCACTTCTTGCGAGCTCGCGCGCGGACCTTTGCGTGGCGACGACAGCGAGTTGGTCGCGCGCCGTCTTCACTACGCTCTCTCCGACCCAGCCCTGATAGACGATCAGGGCGTATTTCAGCCCGGCATGGAGGAGTATAGCCGCAAGATACAGGCCACCGAGCATCAGGAGCGCCCTTACGTTCTTGGCGTCAATCGCCACATCGACGATCCGTCTCTGCAGGTCGATGGGGATAAAGTTGGCCAAGGCAACCAAAATTGCGATCACGCTGACATAGACCTGATGCATGCCGCTGGCGCGCCGAACAAAGCTGGGAAACTTCTCGCCAGGGCGCATCGCGTCGGCCATCGGCTCAAACGGAGTGAAGCGCCGCGCAATTGTCGCGAAAATTCCGCTCACCTTCGGTGTGCCTCCGTTTCCTCCATTTCCGCGCCAGCCGATAAGGGCAACGCACCCTGTCGGTGCCCAGCTGAGCGGGCATCCTCAAACAGGTCCGACTGTCGCTCGGCCATGCCTCGCGCGCCGGCGTACCCCGGGTGGTGCCGGTCGTGCTCGAAGGAGAGCCTCTTCGACCATCCCGAGACCAGGGCGTAGGCGATTGTGATGCAATGCTTGAACACGTCGACCGCGCGAGATGCGCTGTATTCCTGACTGAAGCCGAGACCGCAACTCGCTAGGATAATTGCTCCGACTGTGACGGCCTCGCGGCCTTCGCCGGCAACACCGGAAACGATCGTCGTGACGATCGGGATCAGAACCACCGGGTTGCGAAACTGCCACAACAGGACCGCCAGCGCTTGTTGTCGCCGATGATCGGCAAACGTGTTTGGCCCGTTGCGGGAAGGCCCGTTGCGCGCCTTGATCGAAGTCAGCCCGGTGGACAGAGAGCGGCATTCCTGCAGCACCTCGATAGTCGGTCGCGACCAGTAGGGCTCGCCCACGCCGCGCCACGTTGGGGAGGCTGAGTTCTCGATCATCACGGTTTGATAGCGAAGAAAGCCACGAGCCCCCTTGATCGGCATCAAGGCCGGGAGAACGCGATCCGAACTGAACCAGGCAGGCTGCGCGATAGATGCGCTGGCTTGAACGCGAGGATCGCGCGGTCACGCTCACACCGCAAAACTAATCCTCCTCCGGTGTTTAGGTTCGCCAGGCCATACGAGAGAATACGAAGGAAACGAGTTGGCGAGCCAGCCGCTAACGTATTGGTTCCTGTAGAAAACGACGCCCATCAGGGCCTACCATTATCGGTATTTATCAATGCTTTATAGGGTGGTTCACCCCGAGGTTCGCCAATAGGATCGCCAAGCATCGGCTTGCGCGTGACTAGGCGTACGACTCGATCCATCCCCTGGACCGCCAGTCGAACCTGCGACGCCTCTCGCGAATAAAGCCCCGCATGATCGATGTCGTCGTGACCGAGCACATCCGTGGCCGCCTAGTCGAGGCTTCTGCCTCGGCCAGATAGACGCCAAGTGATTTCCTAGTCCATGCAGGTCAGCGCCTTGGGCAGGCCGGCAGGATTGCAACAATGCGCCATCATTGCTGTCAGCGACTTGGCGGAGAAGGGCTCACTATAGCGTTGGCCAGAACGGTCTCGCCGCGCCTGTCGGCCGCATCCAGGGTCTCAGACAGCGTCGGCGTAATCGGCATAAAGGGGCTTGCCGCCGGTTCCCCCCTTATTTTGCCCTGAACGATATCAAAGCCATCGAAGTGGCGCTCGACACCATCGATGAAAGACGCGGCGGGTGGCTCTCTGGTCTCGGCGCAGCCCGGCAACGTCGCCGCGGCGGTTGCCGAGCCAGAGCGCCAGCCCGTAGCAAGTGCGCGCCGCGGTGCCGACGGGCCATCGGTTTTCAAATTGCGCCATGAAAAGATATCGGGCTAAAAGCCGTCCCCTTTGGCCCCGCCTGACGTAGTCGACTGCGGGCCAAATGTCCGCTCACTTCAGCGGCATCCAGATAGCGGGGCCGTGGCTTTCAGCCCCCGTTGAAATGCCGAACGATAGCGGCCGTCGTTCGTGCCGATACAAATGGCGCGACCTTCCCAATAAGGCGGCTCGCCGAAACGCAACCTCGGAGTTTGCCGAGGGGAGTCTACCCTCGGGCTGTGCCGGGTAGATGAACTCCGGCGCAGGCCGGACTCCGAGGTCGAGGACCGTGAGCTGCCGTTGCGAATGTCGGGTCCGCATATGAAGAGGGGCAATAGCGCGATGCCAAGACCGGCCATCGCTGCGTCGCGCATCATGTCCCATTGTGACCTTGAGGCATACGGTGGCGCGAACGATCTCGACGCCGGTCGAAGTGGCGAAGCGCCAATCAGCCACACCGATTGGTGTCGAAGATGCCCTTGTGAGCATCGAGTTCCTCGATCGTTGCCGGCGTCCCGAGGCTGCCAGGTAATCTCAGACGCCCCAAAACACGACGGCTCGGGGCGAGGCGCCAGACCATCAAGCGCGAATCGTCGATTGCCCCGTGGCGCGACCTCGTCCCACGCTTCGATGGGCTTGAGGACAGCGACGCCCGGTTGACGAACACGATGTCGAGCCCGCCGAAAGCTCGTTCAATGGCGTCCGCGACCGTCTTCTGACCAACAACGTCCGCGGCGTCTGCTTTGATTACCAGAACCTCCGGGCCGAGTTCCTTGCGCGCGGCTTCCAGCGTCTCGGGATTGGTGCCGGTCACAGCAAGGCGGGCGCACCACGGCATCATTCCGGCGGGTCAGCCACGTTGAAATTGTGGCTAATTAATGCCGCACCGCGATGGCTCATCGAAGTGTCCGCTGAGCGCCTCACACAGACAATTGTCCGGACCGGGTCGTTCTTATTGGTCATGTCCGCTCGCGAAGCAATGCAAGACATTTGAGTTCACCGTTGGTGATGCACGTCGCAGCGACCACACGGACCTTTGCGCTTGCCTTGAAGGCATTCTATTTTGGCGAATTATGGCCGCTCGTGGGCACAGAATGTCGGTACTGCCTTTCTTACGAATTTACGCGCCGCTCAACGCGGTGCTGGCTGCGCCTGGGCTTCTGGCGGTGGCTGCGCTCACGATGCCGGACATGTCGGGCCGAAGCAGAGTGGCTCTGGCTGCCCTGCTCGCCGTCATTTGGGCCGCCTATCTCCTGCAAATGGTCGCGACGCTGCTCAAGCGCCGGGAAGGAGACGTTCGGAATAGGACGCCGGCAATCGCCATCGATGTGCTCGCGGTCTTGGTTCCACTCGCGGCATTTCTGCTCGTCGGCACACCCGACCGGAGCCTCTACTGTGCCGTCTGGCTGCTGAAACCGCTGCGCGACTCGACTTTCTTCCCAGTGCTGGGCAGAGTCCTGGCCAACGAAGCGCGCAATCTGATCGGCGTCACCACGCTCTTCGGCGTCGTTCTGTTCGGCGTCGCGCTCGCGGGCTATGTCATCGAGCGCGGCATCCAGCCGGAAAAGTTCGGCAGCATCCCCCAGGCAATGTGGTGGGCGGTGGTCACGCTGTCTACCACCGGCTATGGCGACGCTATTCCGCAAAGCTTCGCCGGCCGCGTACTTTCCGGGGCGGTCATGATGAGTGGCATCGGCATCTTCGCGCTCTGGGCCGGCATTCTTGCCACCGGCTTCTATCAAGAAGTCCGTCGCGGTGATTTCGTCCGTAATTGGCAATTGGTCGCTGCCGTGCCGTTATTTCAGAAGCTCGGCCCGGCCATGCTGGTCGAGATCGTGCGCGCGTTAAGACCCCGCACGGTGCCGGCGGGCGCCGTGATCTGCCGCATTGGCGAGCCCGGTGATCAGATGTTCTTCCTCGTGGAGGGCCGCGTCAGCGTCGCGACGCCGAACGCGGTGGAGCTTGGCCCCGGCGCCTTCTTCGGGGAGATGGCGCTGATCACCGGAGAACCTCGTATGGCGACCGTCAGCGCCGCAACGGTGGTCTCACTCCTGTCGCTGCACTCGGCGGATTTCCAAATGCTGTGCGGCAGCAGCCCGGAGATCGCGGAAATCATCCGCAAGACCGCCCTAGAGCGGCGCGGCACGGCGCCGATGGCTTCACCATACTAGGTGGCGGTTGCGCACCGTGTACCATCTTTGCCCAAGATCGCCGCAGAAGGCCCCCTTGTTGCGCTGCGCAAATCGGTGGGTGTCTGGATTGACTTCGCTCGCCGCCTGGCCTGTCGATGCCGTCGAAGAATTGCGGGTCCGTCAACCCAGGACGACGGCATGTCCCTGAGGCGAATCCCCGACCTGAGCAGTACCGTCACTGACACCGAAATAATCCGCATCCCGGCGGATCAGCCGTTCTGATGGTGTGGCTAATTACAAGGCACGCCGCACGCGCTGCCACGAAACCGCGCTGAGCGTCAAATTGCTGACCTCTGTTTTTGTGAAATTACTGCCGTTCCCCACGGCATTGGAAATCCGATGCTTGTTGCTGGCTCTTGGCGTATTTGTTCCGATAGCACGCCAAGCGATATCATCCTGAGCCAATAGGGGCAGTTAAATGAGCGACGGCGTGGTACGGCAAAGTCCGCGATTCTGGACGACCCCCACGAGCGTTGGTCCGCCGCTGATTTGAAGTCGTTGGAGCGCCATGGCCTTGCGAATCGCGAAAGGCAGTTCCAGCGAATCTCAGACTCCGATGATGGGATTCGAACCCACGAGAAGCTTACTCCCTTACCAGGGGAACACCTTCGACCACTCGGCCACCTCTCCGTAACAGCGCTGATAAAGAAGGCGCAGGCAATCAACAAACCGGGCCATATCGGCGAGAATTTAGTAGAGCAGGCGCCGATTCTTTAGCGACGGCCTCCTGGGCGACTCGGAGACCATGTGGCAATTCACGCCGATGATTGTCGGATTCAACCGGCCGCAACACCTCAATGGTTAACGAGAACTTTCGGAGTGAGGCAAAATCGTGACGTTTCTGCAACACACGCAAGGCATAGAACATCGAGGGAGGCCCAGCCTGTACGATCGTGGTTGAACGGCGCCGGCTCATGGGTAAAGGTCACGTTCGAAGGAGCGGCGCGGTGCGCATCTTTTTCGGTAGTGGGGATGGGGCAGGGAACGCTGTCCTTCAGCAAAAAATACCCAGACCCGTTTTTTAACTTTTGACTGGAGGTCAGAAAATGAACATCAAGAGCCTTCTTCTCGGCTCAGCTGCGGCCCTGATCGCAGTTTCCGGCGCC
>SAJS01000011.1 GCA_004017535.1 Mesorhizobium sp. | reverse complement strand
GGCGTAAAGGGCGCGGGCCAATGCGCGCGAATTCGCCTCGGGCGCAAACAGCAGATCGGGATCGGTTAGTGCGGCCACTTGGCTCCTCCCGGATTGCATTGGAGCATGATCTCGAACCGATGGTCGGTGAACGCAAAAAACGGGTACCCGCTTTTGCAAAAGATCATTCTCCGACAAAGAGTTAGATCGCAACGGCGATTCAGCGAAACGTCATCCTGATCTAACGGTGAATCAGTCGGAAGCAATGTCAACATGCAAATCGATCGATTGCATGGCGGCTCTCGAAAGCAACGCAGCCATTGTGCGCGCCGACAGTGGATGTTACGTCGCTGCCATCGTTTTCGCCCGGCATCAGGCGGGCAACCCGATCGGAGACTTTGCTTCCCATGAACGGTCGCCTGTCCAACGCCACAATCGCCAAGCTGCCGGTCGAAGTGCTGGTTCCTCGCTACCCCGGCAATTCTGTCACCCCCGGCATCGTCCATCTTGGCGTCGGCGCTTTTCACCGCGCGCACCAGGCCGCCTATGTCGATGCCTGTCTGGCAGACGGCGAAAGCGATTGGGGCATCGTCGGCGTCTCGCTGCGCAGCCCCGACACGCGCGACGCGCTCAAACCGCAGGACGGGCTCTACACGCTGGCGATCAGGGACAGCGCCGGCGAACAGCTGCAGGTGATCGGTTCAATCCAGTCCTTGCTCGTCGCTCCGGAGGACCCCGGCGCGGTGCTCGCCGCGCTGACCGATCCGCGCATCCGCATCGTGACGCTCACCATCACCGAGAAGGCCTATCTCAGGGCAGCCGACGGCACACTCGACAGCGCGCACCCCGACATCGCCCACGACCTCGCCAATCCCGCTTCGCCGAAGACGGCACATGGCTTTCTCGCCGAGGCGCTGGCGCGGCGCCAGGCCGCCGGCACGCCGCCTTTCACGGTGCTCTGCTGCGACAACCTTCCGGCCAACGGCGCCACGCTGCACCGGCTGATGGTCGAATTCGCGAAGCTGCGCGATGCCGGTCTCGGGCGCCATGTCGCCGACGAAGTCGCCTTTCCGTCAAGCATGGTCGACCGCATCGTGCCGGCGACGACGGATGCCGACCGGACGCGCATCGGCCAACAGCTCGGCGTCGAGGATGCCTGGCCGGTGATGACCGAACCCTTCCGGCAATGGGTGATCGAGGACCGTTTCCCGGCTGGCCGGCCGGCCTGGGAGAGATTCGGCGTCACCATGGTCGAGGATGTCGGCCCCTTCGAGGACATGAAGCTGAGGCTGCTTAACGGCGCGCATTCCGGCATCGCCTATCTCGGCCTGCTCAGCGGCCATGCTACCGTTGACCGCGCCTTTGCCGATGCGGCAATCAGGCAGTTCGTCGACCGGCTCTGGGCCGAGGCCATCCCGACGCTGCCGCAGGATGCCGGGCTCGACACAACCGCCTACACAGCCGAGCTCGCCCAACGCTTTTCGAACACCGCGCTCGCCCACCGCACCGCGCAGATCGCCAATGACGGCAGCCAGAAGCTGCCGCAACGCATCGTCGCTTCAGCGCTTGCCAGGCTTGAGGCGGGACTGCTTCCCGAGCATCTGTCGCTGGTTGTCGCCTCCTGGATCGCGGCATGCGCCGCCCGCGGCGGTGCTTTGCCAGAAGGCCATTTCACCGATCCGCTCGACGCCGCCTTGAATGAACTGTTCGGCCGCAATCTGCCGACGGCGGAAACGACGGCAGCCGTGTTCGACCTTGCCGGCTTTGCCAATGGTCACCCGGAGCGCCAGCGGTTGATCGAGTTTGTCGCCACGCATCTGGTCCATTTCAAGCAGGGCGGGCCGAAGCTGGCCTTTGCGGCGCTCGGCATTGGCAACGAGCCGCCCAGGTTGGCGGAGTAGCAGCTCGCCCGCCGACCCGCCGGGGATTGCGCCCCAAGCAGCGCGAAACTGTATTGCAAACAGCAAACAAAAAAGCGGGGCAAGCCCGCTTTTCAATCTCGCATTTTCAACAACGGTCAGGCTGGCAGCAGCGCGCCTTCCAGCGTGGTGAGCTGGGCGAGGAACTGCTCGGCGCGGCTGCGCGCCACGTCGTCCTTGGCGTCGGCGGCGTCTTCCCTGGCGTCCTGGATGCGGCGGGCGAGGTCGGCGCGGTCGATGTCGTTCACATGCACGGCCGATTCGGCAAGCAGCGTGCAGCCCGACGGCAGGATGTCGGCGAAACCGCCGAACACGACATAACGGTCTTCCTTGCCGCCCGCGGCTTTCACCGTGACGACGCCGGGCTTGATGGTGGTCATGACCGGCGCGTGCTGCGCCATCACCGTCATCTCGCCTTCGGCGCCCGGGATGACGACGGACTCGACCTGCTCGGAAACGAGCAGCCGCTCCGGCGAGACCAGTTCGAACTTGAAAGCTTCAGCCATGCCTGTCTAGCGAGTAGGGAATAGTGAGTAGCGAGTAGTGAAAAAACTCGGCCGGCCCACAGATCCCTATTCGCTACTCCCTATTCTATTCGCTTCGTTACGCCGCTTCAGCCGCCAGGCGCTGCGCCTTCTCGACCGCTTCGTCGATGCCGCCGACCATGTAGAAGGCGGCTTCCGGCAGGTGGTCGTAGTCGCCGGCGCAAAGGCCTTTGAAGCCCTTGATGGTGTCGGCGAGGTCGACCAGCTTGCCCGGCGAGCCGGTGAACACTTCGGCGACGAAGAACGGCTGCGACAGGAAGCGCTCGATCTTGCGGGCGCGGGCCACCGTCTGCTTGTCCTCTTCGGACAGCTCGTCCATGCCCAGGATGGCGATGATGTCCTGCAGCGACTTGTAGCGCTGCAGGATCGACTGCACCTGGCGGGCGACCTGGTAGTGCTCTTCGCCGACGACCATCGGGTCGAGCATGCGCGAGGTGGAATCCAGCGGGTCGACGGCCGGGTAGATGCCCTTTTCCGAGATCGCGCGGTTGAGCACGGTCGTCGCGTCCAGGTGGGCGAAGGATGTCGCCGGCGCCGGATCGGTCAAGTCGTCGGCCGGCACGTAGATCGCCTGCACCGAGGTGATCGAGCCCTTGGTCGTCGTCGTGATGCGCTCCTGCAGCGCGCCCATGTCGGTGGCCAGCGTCGGCTGGTAGCCCACGGCGGAAGGAATGCGGCCGAGCAGCGCCGACACTTCCGAGCCCGCCTGCGTGAAGCGGAAGATGTTGTCGACGAAGAACAGCACGTCCTGGCCCTGGTCGCGGAAATACTCGGCGACCGTGAGGCCGGTCAGGCCGACGCGGGCGCGCGCGCCCGGCGGCTCGTTCATCTGGCCGTACACGAGTGCCGCCTTGGAACCCTGGCCGCCGCCCTTCTTGTTGACGCCCGATTCGATGAACTCGTGATAGAGGTCGTTGCCTTCGCGCGTGCGCTCGCCGACGCCGGCGAACACCGAGAAGCCGCCGTGAGCCTTGGCGACGTTGTTGATCAGTTCCTGGATCAGCACGGTCTTGCCGACGCCGGCGCCGCCGAACAGGCCGATCTTGCCGCCGCGGGCGTAGGGTGCCAGGAGGTCGAGAACCTTGATGCCGGTGACCAGGATCTGCGCTTCCGTCGACTGGTCGACATAGGCCGGAGCCGGCTGGTGGATGGCGCGCAGTTCGACGGCGTCGACCGGACCGGCCTCGTCGACCGGCTCGCCGATGACGTTGATGATGCGGCCGAGCATGCCCGGACCCACCGGAACCGAGATCGGCGCGCCGGTGTCAAAGACGTCCTGGCCGCGGACCAGGCCTTCGGTCGAGTCCATGGCGATGCAGCGCACGGTGTTCTCGCCGAGATGCTGGGCCACCTCGAGCACCAGGCGGTTGCCGACATTGTTGGTTTCCAGCGCGTTCAGGATGGCCGGCAGATGATCTTCGAACTGCACGTCGACGACGGCGCCGATGACCTGGCGGACCTTGCCGGCGGCGCCGACGCGCTTGGCCGCGACGCTCGCCGCGGAAGCCGGGGCCTTGGCCGGAGCGGCCGCCTTCTTCGCCGGAGCGGCGGCCTTCGCGGCGGCTGCCGGGGCCTTTGCCGCCTTCGGGGCCGATGCCTCCTTGGCCGCGGTCTTCGGGGTAGCTGCTTTCGCCATCGTCTTTGCCCTTTTCGTCTATCCGTTGTTCACGCTGCCCGCCGGGAACCCGGCACGGCGCGCTTAGAGCGCCTCGGCGCCCGAAATGATTTCGATCAGTTCCTTGGTGATCTGCGCCTGCCGCTGGCGGTTGTAGGTGATCGACAGCCTGTTGATCATGTCGCCGGCATTGCGCGTCGCATTGTCCATCGCGCTCATCTTGGCGCCCATCTCGCCGGCCGCGTTTTCCAGCAGCGCCCGGAAGATCTGCACCGCGATGTTGCGCGGGATGAGGTCGGAGAGGATCTCGCCCGGCTCCGGCTCGTATTCGTAGACAGCGGTGGCGCCGTTGCCCGTCGCGGCGGCGGCCGAGGCCTGTGCCGCCGGGATGATCTGCTGCGCCGTCGGGATCTGGCTGATCACCGACTTGAACTGCGAATAGAACAGCGTGCAGATGTCGAAATCGCCCTCGTTGAAGAGGTGGATGACCTTGCGCGCGATTGCATCGGCGTTGACGAAGCCGAGCGTCTTGACCTCGCGCAGGTCGACGCGTTCGAGGATCAGCGAGGCATAGTCGCGGCGCAGGATGTCGAAACCCTTCTTGCCGACGCAGATGATCTTCACCTGCTTGCCGTCGGCCAGCAGCCTGCGGATGTGATCGCGGGCGAGACGCGCGATCTGCGAGTTGAAGCCGCCGCACAGGCCGCGCTCGGCGGTGCAGACGATGAGCAGATGCACGTCGTCCTTGCCGGTGCCGGTCATAAGCGCCGGGGCATCGCCGCCGCCGCCGATCGCCTGGGTGATGTTGGCCAGAACCGCGCCCATGCGCTCGGAATAGGGACGTGCTGCTTCCGCCGCCTCCTGCGCACGACGCAGCTTTGCCGCGGCGACCATCTGCATCGCCTTGGTGATCTTCTGCGTCGCCTTGACCGAGGCGATGCGGTTACGAAGGTCTTTTAACGAAGCCATGCTTCAAACCTGATCCCGTGCGTCCGGCTTCGTTTAAGCGAAGGTCTTGGCGAAAGCGTCGATTTCCGCCTTGAGCTTGGCGCGCAGATCGTCCGACAGCGCCTTCTCCTTGCGGATGCCGTCGAGCACGTCCTTGCCCGCCGAGCGCATGTGGCTGAGCAGGCCATGCTCGAACTTGCCGACCTGGTTGAGCGGCAGCTTGTCGAGGTAGCCGTTGACGCCGGCGAAGATCACCGCGACCTGCTCTTCCGTCTTGAGCGGCGAGAACTGCGGCTGCTTGAGCAGCTCCGTCAGCCGCGAACCGCGGTTCAAGAGACGCTGGGTGGCGGCGTCGAGGTCCGAGCCGAACTGCGCGAAGGCCGCCATTTCGCGGTACTGCGCGAGCTCGCCCTTGATCGAGCCTGCGACCTGCTTCATCGCCTTGATCTGCGCCGACGAGCCGACGCGCGACACCGATAGACCGACGTTCACCGCCGGACGGATGCCCTGGAAGAACAGGTTGGTCTCGAGGAAGATCTGGCCGTCGGTGATCGAGATCACGTTGGTCGGGATGTAGGCCGACACGTCGTTGGCCTGCGTCTCGATGACGGGCAGCGCGGTCAGCGAACCGGCGCCATTGTCGTCGTTGAGCTTGGCGGCGCGCTCGAGCAGGCGCGAATGGAGGTAGAAGACGTCGCCCGGATAGGCTTCGCGGCCCGGCGGGCGGCGCAGCAAGAGCGACATCTGGCGATAGGCGACGGCCTGCTTCGACAGATCGTCATAGCTGATGAGGGCATGCATGCCATTGTCGCGGAAATACTCGCCCATGGTGCAGCCGGCGAACGGCGCCAGGAACTGCATCGGCGCCGGATCGGACGCGGTGGCGGCGATGATGATGGAGTAGTCGAGCGCGCCGCGCTCCTCCAGCACCTTGACGAACTGCGCGACGGTCGAGCGCTTCTGGCCGACGGCGACGTAGACGCAGTAGAGCTTTTCCTTCTCGGGGCCGTTGTCGTGCACCGACTTCTGGTTCAGCATCGTGTCGAGGATGATGGCGGTCTTGCCGGTCTGGCGGTCGCCGATGACCAGCTCGCGCTGGCCGCGGCCGACCGGAATCAGCGCGTCGATGGCCTTGAGGCCGGTCGACATCGGCTCATGCACCGACTTGCGCGGGATGATGCCGGGCGCCTTGACGTCGACGCGCTTGCGCTCGGCGGCCTGGATCGGGCCCTTGCCGTCGATCGGGTTGCCGAGGGCGTCGACGACGCGGCCGAGCAGGCCCGGACCGACCGGAACGTCGACGATAGCGCCGGTGCGCTTGACGGTGTCGCCTTCCTTGATGTCGCGGTCGTTGCCGAAGATGACGACGCCGACATTGTCGGCTTCGAGGTTCAGCGCCATGCCGCGGATGCCGCCCGGGAACTCGACCATCTCGCCGGCCTGGACATTGTCGAGGCCGTAGACGCGGGCGATGCCGTCACCGACGGACAGAACCTGACCGACTTCGGAGACCTCGGCCTCCTTGCCAAAATTCTTGATCTGGTCTTTCAGAATTGCGGAAATTTCCGCGGCGCGGATGTCCATCAGCCGACCTCTTTCAGTGCAAGCTTGAGCGAATTGAGTTTGGTTTTGAGCGACGTATCGATCTGGCGCGAGCCCATCTTGACGATCAGGCCGCCGAGCAGCGACGGATCGATGGTCATGGCGATGGCCACATCCTTGCCGGCGATGCTCTTCAGCGTCGCCTTCAGTTCAGTCTGCTGCGCGGCCGTCAGCGCATGCGCCGAGGTGACCTCGGCGGACGCCTCGCCGCGATGGTCGGCGGCGATCTGACGGAATGCCTTAATCATGCCGGGCACCGCGAACAGACGGCGGTTTCTGGCGACGACGCGCAGGAAATTGCCGACGAGGCCGGTAATGCCTGCCTTGTCAGCGATGGCGGCGATTGCCCTGGCCTGGTCCTCGCCGGAGAACACCGGGCTGTCGATCAGCCGCTTGAGATCGTCGCTGCCGTTGAGCATCGCCTCGAAGCTCGTCAGGTCGGCCTCGATCTTGGCGACTGAATTGTCCTGCAGAGCAAGCTCGAACAGCGAGCCTGCGTAGCGTTCTGCGACAGCTGAGATTGGCGATGACGATTGGGCCACGGACCGTCTTTTCTCTTGTCTGACAGGCCGCAGATTGTTGGCGCGAGCGGGAACTCTGGCTAAATCTTTGACCTTACTGCATTTTTCCAAGCACGGAGGCGCGGCTTCCGCTATCCCCGGTCGAAAGTCGATTGCCGTCTAGCACAGGCTTTTTAAGACCGCAATGCATCGTCCGGCATGGTTTTCAGGCACTTTTGTCGCATCAGGCGGCAGAGTCCAGCGGAAGTGCTGGATTCATGGCACAAAGCCGAAGGCGAAGGCGAGCGGCAGGGCCGCAAGCGCCAGCTCGACAACGATCGAAACCCAGTTGAACGGCGTGTTGGCGCCGTCCGACATCATCGACAAGAGCCGGCCGAAAGCGGTGAAGAGCCACGAGAAGCCCAGCGCCATATAGAGCAGCGGCTGCGCCAGCAGGATGCAGCACAGGCTGACCCCGAGATAGAAGCCCGACATGCGGCCGCGCCCTTCGGCGATCGCCGCCGCTTTCTCCGGCCTGGGCTGCAGCCGCAGCACGCGAAAGGCAAGCCCCGGCGCCAGGAACAGGAATAGGCCGAGCGCCAGGGTCACGACGGCGCTCGACCAAGCCAGCCATTCGCCCTGGCTCGCGGGCCACGGAAACGCGAAATCCATAAAGTCCCCCTCGTTTTCGTGCTCTGAAACACCGGCATTCTAGCGAGGCAATGAAAGCGCGCCAGAGCATGGCCGGCACATTAGGAATCGTGCATCAGGAGAGCGCGAAGTCGACCGCGGCCTCGGCATGGATGCGTGTGGTGTCGAACACCGGAATGTCGAAATCGCCCTGCCCGATCAGCATGGTGATCTCGGTGCAGCCCATGATGACGCTGTCGACCTGATCGGTGCGCCGCAGCCGGCCGACCTCATCGAGATAGGCGGATTTCGAGTCGGGTCTGATGATGCCCTGGCAGAGCTCGTCATAGATCACCTTGTGGACGATCTCGCGGCCGGCCTGGTCCGGCACCACGGGCTCGAGGCCATATTTGTCGGTGAGCCGCCCCTTGTAGAAATCCTGCTCCATGGTGAAGCGCGTCGCGAGCAGCGCCGGCCGCTTCACGCTCGCGGCGACGACGGCATGCCCGGTCGCATCGGCGATGTGAATGAGCGGGATCGAGGTGGCCGCCTGCACCGCGTCGGCCAGCTTGTGCATGGTGTTGGTGCAGATCACCAGGCCTTCCGCGCCGCCCGCCTCCAACCTTCGGGCCGCCTCCACCAAAAGCGCGCCGGCGCCGTCCCAATCGCCCGCATGCTGCCGTTCGGCGATCTCGGCGAAATCGAACGACCACAACAACAGCTTTGCCGAATGCAGCCCGCCCAGGCGCTCACGCACGATCCCGTTGAGCAGGCGATAATAGATCGCCGTCGATTCCCAGCTCATGCCGCCGATCAGGCCGAGGGTTTTCATAAGCGGCACTCCGTTGGGATCGTGGCTTTATAGGAAGCTCTGCGGGTCGATGTCGACCTGCACGCGCACCGAGCCGCGCAGCTTCGGCCCCTCGGCCAGCATGGCGCGTATGAAGCCTTGCATGTCGGCACGCCGTTCGCCCTGGACAAGCAATCGGAAGCGGTGACGGCCGCCGATCAGCGACAGCGGCGCTTCGGCTGGGCCGAGCACGAACAGGTCGGAGGCCGTCGGTGCCGCGCGCCTCAATCCCCGCGCATGGCTTTCGGCCTCGCCCCGTGTCGCGGCGCTCACGATGATGCCGGCGAGCCGGCCGAACGGCGGCAGCCCTGCCCGCTCGCGCTCGGCGATCTCGCGCTCGTAAAAGGCTTCCGAATCGCCCGAAACGATCGCCCGCATCACCGGGTGATCCGGCTGATAGGTCTGCAACAGGCCGAGGCTCTTCTTGCCAGTGCGGCCGGCGCGTCCCGTCACCTGGCTGAGCAACTGGAAGGTGCGCTCGGCGGCGCGCGGATCGCCATTGGCGAGCCCAAGATCCGCGTCGACCACGCCGACAAGCGTCATGCCGGGAAAATTGTGACCCTTGGCGACGAGTTGCGTGCCGATGACGATGTCGGCCTCGCCATTGGCGACGGCTTCGAGCTCGAGCCGCAACCGGCGCACGCCGCCCAGAAGGTCAGACGACAGCACGATGGTACGCGCGTCCGGGAAATGGGCGACCACCTCCTCGGCGATTCGTTCGACGCCGGGGCCGCAGGCCACCAGATGGTCGAGCGTGCCGCATTCCGGACAAGCCTCCGGCCGCCGCTCATTATGGCCGCAATGGTGACAGACGAGCTGGCCGCGAAAGCGATGCTCGACCAGCCAGGCCGAACAGACCGGACAGCCGAAACGGTGGCCGCAGACGCGGCAGAGCGTCAGCGGCGCATAGCCGCGCCGGTTGAGGAAGAGCAGCGACTGTTCCTTCCTCTCCAGCGTGCGCTGCATCTGTTCCAGCAGGACCGGCGACAGGAAGCCGCCGCGCGCCGGCGGCGAGCGCCGCATGTCGATCGACTTCAGGTCGGGGAGCGCGGCTTCCGCGAAACGCGACGACAGCACGGCCCGATCGTAGCGGCCCTGGCTGGCGTTGACCCGGCTTTCCACCGACGGCGTGGCCGAGGCGAGCACGACGGGAAAGCCGCCGATATGGCCGCGCACCACAGCCATGTCGCGCGCGTTGTAGAAGACGCGGTCTTCCTGTTTGTAGGCGGGGTCGTGCTCCTCGTCGACGACGATCAGGCCGAGTTGCTTGAACGGCAGGAACAGCGCCGAGCGCGCGCCGGCGACGACGCGCACGCCGCCCTCGGCCACCTGCCGCCAGACGCGTTCACGCATCCGCGGCGGCAGGTCGGAATGCCACTCCGCCGGCTTGGCGCCGAACCGGTCCTGGAAGCGTTCGAGGAAGGCATGCGTCAGCGCGATTTCCGGCAAGAGGATCAGCACCTGCCTGCCCTTGTCGAGGGCCGCCGCCACGGCTTCGAAATAGACTTCCGTCTTGCCCGACCCGGTGACACCGTCGAGCAGGGTGACGTTGAAGGTGTCTGTAGCGATTGCCGCCCGCAGCTTATCCGCCGCGACGCGCTGATCCGGCATCAGCTCCGGCTCGCCGTGGCCGGGATCGGGCGCGGCCACGACCGGCCGCGGTGGGATCATCACCGTCTCGAACACGCCCTGCGCCCGCAATCCGTCGATCACGGTCGACGACACGCCCGCCGCATGCGCCAGGCCCGAGCGCGTCCAGGCAAGCCCGCCCTCTGCGGTTTCGAGCACCCGCCGCCGCGCATCGGTCAGCCGGTCGGGTTCGGCAAGCGTGCGCTGCAATCCTTCGATCCAAGGCTCCGGGTCGAATGCTTCGGGAGCTCGGAGTAGCATCCGCGCGACCATGCCCGGCGCCGACAATGTGTAATGCGCGATCCAGTCGACGAAACGGCGCATGGCGCGGTCGATCGGCGGACAATCGAAGACCTCCTCGATCGGCCGCAACTTCTTGGCATCGACAGCCTCGACCGCGCCATCCCAGACGATGCCGGCCACTTGGCGCGGCCCGAGCGGCACGCGCACGATCGAGCCCGGCACCACGCGCATGCCGGGCGGCACGGCATAGGTGTAGGGCCGTTCGGCCGGCATCGGCACCAGCACCGGCGCGGCCGTGACAAAGGGCGAATCTTCGATCATCAGGCGTGACCTTGCCCTGACTTTGGTCTAGATCAAAGGGGACCCTCTCATCTGCCTGGCGCCTGCCGGGCAATCCCCAAGGAGACAGCCATGAAGTTTTTCGTCGACACCGCTGACATCAAGGAAATTAAGGAGCTGCACGATCTGGGGCTTCTCGACGGCGTCACCACCAACCCGTCGCTGATCCTGAAATCGGGCGGCAAGATCGCCGAAGTCACCAAGCAGATCTGCGACATCGTCGAAGGCCCGGTCTCGGCCGAGGTCGTGGCGACCGAATTCAAGCAGATGATGGCGGAGGCCGAGGTACTGGCCAAGATCGCGCCGAATGTCTGCATCAAGGTGCCGCTGACGCTGGATGGCCTCAAGGCCTGCAAGACGATCCGCACCGAGATGAAGCGCATGGTCAATGTCACGCTCTGCTTCTCAGCCAACCAGGCGCTGCTCGCCGCCAAGGCCGGCGCCTCCTTCATCTCGCCCTTCGTCGGCCGCATTGATGACACCGGCTCGGACGGCATGGAGTTGATCTCGGAAATCCGCACCATCTACGACAATTACGATTTCAAGACCGAGATCCTGACCGCCTCGGTGCGCACGGTGAACCATGTCAAGCAGGCTGCGCTCATCGGCGCCGACGTCGTCACCGCGCCGCCGGCGACCCTGAAGGCGCTGGTCAATCATCCGCTGACCGACAAGGGCCTCGCCGCCTTCCTCGCCGACTGGGCCAAGACCGGCCAGAAGATCGGCTGAAGCCGGCATCTCGTCAGACCAAAAAAGGCCGGGCGACCGGCCTTTTTTGTTTCAAACGGCGCGCGAAGGCGTGCCGAGATTCAGGTCAGGCCGAGCCGAGAACGGTGGTTTTCGAGAACCGGAGCGGAGCGTACTGAAGTACGTGAGCACCGGAAGCGGAGAAAACCGCCGTTCGCAGGCCGGCCTCACCTGAATATCGGTACGGCTCTAGGCTTTCTTGCCGTGCTTGGCCAAATCCTGCGCAATGGAAAGCCGCAGCAGATCGGCCAACTCACGCGCCGCGCGGTTCTCGGCGTCGATCTGCGCGCGATAGGCCGCGAATTCCTGGCGCGGCCGGTCGAAGGACGACGGGATCGAGCGCTTGCCGACGGCAATCACCGTGTTGGTCGCGGTGTCCCTGAGCACGTAGTTGGCGGTCAGCGTGACCGTGCCCGCCGTCGGCTCGTCTTCCTGGGTCTGCACCTGCACGATGGCCGCCGATTCGACCAGCTCGGTGACGCCGAGATCGAGCGTGTAGGCCGGCGAGGCCGGCTCGCCCGAGCCCTGCCCGAAAGCGAAGATCAGATTGTTGCGCACCTGCTGCGCATAACGGGTGTTGACCGGCTTGATCGAAATCGAGGCAAGCTCGGCGGAGGCGCTGAGCTGCGATCCGGGCGACAGCGGCTGGTTGGAATAGAGCGGCCGCACGGTGCAGGCAGAGACCAGCGCCAGCGCGGCGGCCATGCCGCAGACCGCCAGGCGGCCGCGCAGGTGGATCGCTTGTGACTTCACCGGATCAGGCAACGACATTGACGATCCTCTGCGGGACGATGATCACCTTGCGCGGAGCCTTACCTTCCAGTGCTTTTTGCACGAAGTCGAGAGCCAGCACCGCTTTTTCGACGGCACCTTGATCCGCGTCGCGGGCAATTGTCAAATCCCCGCGCTTCTTGCCGTTGACCTGCACCGGCAGCACGATCTCGTTGTCGACGACCAGTGCCGGATGGTAGACCGGCCACGGGCGCTCGGCGACCATCTCGGTCCCGCCCAGCGTCTCCCAGCATTCCTCCGCCAGATGCGGCATGACCGGCGCGATGATGTGCACCAGGACCTCCACCGCCTCCCGGCAGGCGCCCTTCAGCGCGGCGTCGGCCTTGCCTTCGGCGACGTCGTTGAGCGGGCTCGCCAGCGCATTGGCGAGCTCGTAGATGCGGGCGATCGCGCGGTTGAAGCCGAGCTTCTCGATGTCCTCGCCGACCGCCTTCAGGATCTTGTGCGCGGCCTTGGACACGGCGCCCGCATCGCCATCCTTCGCCGCTGCCGGCTTCACGCCGGGCAGAGATTCGGCGGCGATCTGCACCAGTCGCCAGATGCGCTGCACGAAACGATGCGCTCCGGCCGCGCCATCGTCGGTCCACTCGACGTCGCGCTCCGGCGGCGAGTCCGACAGCATGAACCAGCGCGCCGTGTCGGCGCCGTAGCCGTCGGTGATCTCTTCCGGGCTCACCGTGTTCTTCTTCGACTTCGACATCTTCTCGAGCGCGCCGATCGTCGCCTCCTCGCCGGTGGCGATCTCGAAGGCGAGGCGCTTGCCGCCGACATCCTCGAGCCTGACCTCGCTCGGCGACAGCCAGCGTCCGTTGTTCGACGGCCCGCCGACACGGTAGGTCTCGTGCACCACCATGCCTTGCGTGAACAGGCCCTTGAACGGCTCGGCAAGGTTCAGGTGCCCGGTCTCGCGCATGGCGCGGGTGAAGAAGCGCGAGTAGAGCAGATGCAGGATCGCGTGCTCGATGCCGCCGATATACTGGTCGACCGCCAGCCATTCATCGGCCGCCTTCGGCTCGGTCGGCTCGTTCGCCCAGGGCGCGGTGAAGCGCGCGAAATACCACGACGAATCAACGAAGGTGTCCATCGTGTCGGTCTCGCGCCGCGCGTCGCGGCCGCATTGCGGGCACTTCACATGCCGCCAGGTCGGATGACGGTCGAGCGGATTGCCGGGGCGGTCGAATTCGATGTCGTCGGGCAGCTTCACCGGCAGGTCGCCCTTCGGCACCGGCACCACGCCGCAATCCTCGCAATGGATCATCGGGATCGGGCAGCCCCAATAGCGCTGGCGCGAGATGCCCCAGTCGCGCAGGCGGAAATTCACCTTGCGCTCCGCCATCGGCCGCCCGCCGATCGTCTTTGCCTCCAGCAGCTTCGCCACTTCATTGAAGGCCTTCTCGGGCTTCATGCCGTCGAGGAAGCGCGAGTTGATCATCACGCCATCGTCGACATAGGCCTCCTCGATGACCTGGAAGGTCTTGGCGTCGCCGTCTTCCGGCATCACCACCGGGATCACCGGCAGGCCGTATTTGTTGGCGAAATCGAGGTCGCGCTGGTCGCCCGACGGGCAGCCGAAAATGGCGCCGGTGCCGTATTCCATCAGCACGAAATTGGCGACATAGACCGGCAGCGTCCAAGTCTCGTCGAACGGGTGGACGACGCGGATGCCGGTGTCGAAGCCCTTCTTCTCGGCCGTCTCCAGCGCCGCCACTGAGGTGCCCATATGGCGGACCTCCTCGATGAACTTCGCCAGCTCGACATTCTCCTCGGCGGCTTTCCGCGCCAGCGGGTGGTCGGCGGCGACGGCCATGAAGGAAGCGCCGAAGATGGTGTCGGGCCTTGTCGTATAGACTTCGAGCTCATGCGCGTCGCCAACCGGCTTTGCCAGCGGCCAGCGGATCAGCAGGCCTTCGGAGCGGCCGATCCAGTTGTGCTGCATCAGCTTGACCTTCTCCGGCCACTCCTCGAGCAGGTTGAGCGAATCCAGCAGATCCTGCGCGAAGTCGGTGATCTTGAAGAACCACTGCGTCAGCTCGCGCTGCTCGACCAGCGCGCCCGAGCGCCAGCCGCGGCCGTCGATGACCTGCTCGTTGGCGAGCACCGTCATGTCCTCCGGGTCCCAGTTGACCTTGGAGGATTTGCGCGTCACCAGCCCCTTCTCGACGAAGTCGATGAACAGCATCTGCTGGCGGTGGTAATAGTCGACGTCGCAGGTCGCGAACTCGCGCGCCCAGTCGAGCGACAGGCCCATCATCTTGAGCTGCTCGCGCATGACGGCGATATTTTCGTAGGTCCAGTCCTTGGGGTGGACCTTGTTCTGCATGGCGGCGTTTTCGGCCGGCATCCCGAACGCGTCCCAGCCCATCGGATGCAGCACGTTGAAGCCCTTGGCCCGCTTGTAGCGCGCCACCACGTCGCCCATCGTATAATTGCGGGTATGGCCGATATGGATCTTGCCCGACGGATAGGGGAACATCTCGAGCACATAGTATTTCGGCTTCGGATCGTCGTTGCGAGCCTCGAACAGGTTCTTTTCGGCCCAGGCTTTCTGCCATTTGGGCTCTGACGTGCGCGGATTGTAACGTTCGGTTGCCATCGGATGTTTTTCACTTAAAAGCGGATACGCGGCGCCCGGAAAAGACCGGCAGCCGAGACAATGTCGTCGCGGTGTTCACCATGGATTGCCGGACCCGTCAACTGCGGCGAGCCGGCCCGGCCATGAAAACTATAGGCAGGATAGCGGCATGACGAACGCCGTAGAGCAGCTTCACGCGGTCAGGACGAAGATAGCGAACGCCGAGCGCGAGGCAAGGCGCGAGCCCGGCGCGGTCACCCTGGTGGCGGTGTCGAAGACCTTCGCGGCCGAGGATATCCGCCCTGTGATCGAGGCCGGTCAGCGTGTCTTCGGCGAGAACCGCGTGCAGGAAGCGCAGAGCAAATGGCCGGCGCTGAGGGAGGCATTTGCCGATCTGGAGCTGCATCTGATCGGCCCGTTGCAGTCCAACAAGGCGAGGGAAGCGGTAGCGCTTTTCGATGTCTTCGAGACGGTTGACCGCGAGAAGATCGCCGCGGAACTTTCAAGGGAAATGACCAGGCAGGGCCGGACGCCAAGGCTCTATGTCCAGGTCAACATCGGCTCCGAGCCGCAAAAGGCGGGCATCGAGCCGCGCGAGGCGGTCGCCTTCGTCAAGCGCTGCCGCGACGCTCATGGCTTGGCCATCGAAGGCCTGATGTGCATTCCGCCGGCCGATGAGAACCCCGGCCCGCATTTCGCACTGCTGGAGAAGCTCGCCCGCGAGGCCGGCGTTGCAAAACTGTCGATGGGCATGTCAGGCGACTATGAGACGGCGATCGCCTTCGGCGCGACCAGCGTCCGGGTCGGCTCGGCGATCTTCGGCAGCCGTTGAGCGCCCCGATCCGCTCGTAACGATCTCGTTACCGGGGCCAATCGAACGATAGCGCCGGCGCAGGCGCTTGAAACGAAACGGGCCGTTCCTATATCCCTGTTGTCATTCAATCCTTCTCTCGGGGAAATCGCACCATGCGCTATAACCAGCTTGGCAATACCGGCCTTTTCGTTTCCGAACTCTGCCTCGGCACCATGACCTTCGGCGCTGCCGGCCAGAATGCCCAATGGGGGCTGATCGCCAGCCTCGACCAGAAGGGCGTCAACGAAATCGTCGGCCGCTCGATCGCCGCCGGCGTCAATTTCTTCGACACGGCCGACGTCTATTCCTTCGGCCAGTCCGAGCAACTGCTGGGACAGTCGCTCAAGGACCTCGGCATCAAGCGTTCGGATGTGATCATCGCCACCAAGGTGCATGGCGCCATGGGCAACGGCCCGAACGAGCGTGGCTCCTCGCGTGGCCACATCATGGATTCGGTCGGCGGCAGCCTGAAGCGGCTGCAGCTCGACCATATCGACCTTTACCAGCTGCACGGCACCGACACGGTGACCCCGATCGACGAGACGCTGCGCGCGCTCGACGATCTCGTCGCCAGCGGCAAGGTGCGCTATGTCGGCGTCTCCAACTGGCAGGCCTGGCGCATCGCCAAGGCGCTGGGCATTGCCGAGCGCAAGGGCTTCGCCCGCTTCGAGACCATTCAGTCCTATTACTCGATCGCCGGCCGCGATCTCGAGCGCGAGATCGTGCCTTTGATCAATGAAGAGAAGCTCGGCCTGATGGTCTGGTCGCCGATGGCCGGCGGACTGCTCTCCGGCAAATACGGTCCCGGCGCTCCCGGCAATGGCGAGGGCCGCCGCGCCTCCTTCAACTTCCCGCCGGTCAACGAAGATCGCGCCTGGGCGGCGGTTGCCCTCATGCGCGAGGTGGCGAAGAAGCATGACGTCAGCGTTGCCACGGTGGCGCTTGGCTATGTGCTGGCAAAACCTTTTGTGATGAGCGTCCTCATCGGCGCCAGCCGCATGGACCAGCTCGAGCAGAACCTGGCCGCGACCGGCTTGAAGCTCGATGCCGACGATCTTGCCAGGCTCGACGAGGTGAGCGCACTGCCCGCCGAATATCCCGGCTGGATGTTGGAGCGGCAGAGTGCCGGCCGGCGTCCGGCGCCCTTCGTGCCGAAAGCCTGATCCGTCTTCAAATAGGCTGACTTTTTCGGGAGCCGCGCTGTCTAAGCGCGGCTCTTCCGTTTCAGAGGCGGACAGTCTCCGCGAGAAAGTCGAGAAAGGCCCGCACCCTGGCCGGCAGATGCTTGCCCTGGCCGACATAGACGGCATGCGTCGGCTCCTCGTCGCCGGGATTGAACTCTTCCAGCAGCGGCACCAACAGTCCGGCGGCGATGTCGGGTTCGACATGCCAGCGCGCTAGTCTTGCGATGCCGGCTCCCGCCAGCGTCGTGCGCCGCATCGCTTCGCCATCGGTCAGCGACATGTTCCCGACGATCGGCAGGATGATCGATTTGCCCGCTGCATCGATGAAAGGCCAGCCGTCGATATGCCTGGCGAAGCCGAAGGCGAGCATGTTGTGGCGGGCAAGATCGGACAATGCGCTGGGTGTGCCGCGCGCGTCGAGATAGGCAGGGGATGCAACCAGCACCATCCGGCTCTGGCCGAGCTTGCGCGCCACCAGGCGTGACTCGCTGAGCGGTCCGGCGCGTATGGCGACATCGGCCCGCTCCTCCAACAGATTGATGACATTGTCGGTCAGCACCGCTTCGACGGAAATCTCGGGATAGCGCTCCAGGAAACGCGGCAGCAATTCCATCAGGCGGTGCTGGCCGAACGGCACGTAGGAGTTGACCCTGAGCTTTCCGCGCGGGGCGGCGCCTGCGGCCGCCTCGCGTTCCGCGGCATCGAGATCGGCAAGGATACGCAGGCCGCTGTCGTAAAAGCTGGTTCCCTCCGGCGTCAGTTGCAGCTTGCGTGTCGAGCGGCTGACCAGCCGCGCGCCGAGCCGTGCCTCCAGCCGCGCGATCAGCTTGCTCACCGCCGAGGGCGTCATGCGCAAGGCCCGCGCCGCGGCGGAAAAACTGCCCGTCTCGGCGACACGGACGAACACTTCGATCTCACCGGAGCGGTTGATTTCGGGTCTCGCCATTTGTGAATCTATTTCACAGAAATATGCTCATTGCAAGACTGGTTCACAACTCGACGGATCACGATCTTCCGGTCGAGCATGATCCCGAAAAGTGCGAACCGGTTTTCGGAAAAGATCATGCTCCAACAAACAGGGGCGCGGGACTTGTGCGCCCTTCAGCACCAAACGGATCCTGCCATGCCCCTTGCTCTCTATGCCCTCACCGCCGGCGCCTTCGGCATCGGTGTCACCGAATTCGTCATCATGGGCCTGCTGCTCGATGTCAGCGCCGACCTCGGCGTCTCGATCTCGGCCGCGGGCCTGCTCATTTCCGGCTACGCGCTGGGTGTCGTCGTCGGCGCGCCGCTGCTTGGCGCCTTGACCGGCCGCCTGCCGCGCAAGACCTTGCTGCTTGCGCTGATGGTGGTCTTCACCGTCGGCAACCTGGCCTGCGCGCTGGCGCCCGACTACTGGACGCTGATGGCGGCGCGTGTGCTCACCGCCTTCGCCCACGCCTCCTTCTTCGGCGTCGGCTCCGTCGTCGCCACCAGCCTGGTCGCGCCCAACAGGAAGGCCTCGGCCATCGCGCTGATGTTCACCGGCCTCACCGTCGCCAACATACTTGGCGTGCCCTTCGGCACCTGGCTCGGCCAGGCCTATGGCTGGCGCTCCACCTTCCTCGCCGTCACGTTGGTCGGCGTCATCGCCTTTGCCGTGATCGCGCTGCTGGTGCCGCGCGACGAGCCGGCCGCAACGGACGAGGAGGAAAGCTCCGAAGGCACGCTCGCCGTGCTCGGCCGCCGGGCGGTGCTGCTCGGCCTCCTGACCACGGTGCTGAGCTGGGTCGGCGTCTTTGCCGCCTTCACCTATCTGGCGCCGATCCTGACCCGCGTCACCGGCTTTTCCGAGGGAGCCGTCTCGCCGATCCTGCTCGTCTTCGGCGGCGGGCTGGTCGCCGGCAACCTGCTTGGCGGACGCCTCGCCGACCGGCACCTTGTGCCGACGGTCGTCGGCACTCTGGTCGCGTTGTCGGCGGTGCTGTTCGTCATGACCGCGGCGATCCATCAGCCGATCACGGCGATCATTGCCGTGGGCCTGCTGGGTGCCGCCGCCTTCGCCACTGTGGCGCCGCTGCAGATGTGGGTGCTGGAGAAGGCCAAGGGCGCCGGCCAGGGCCTGGCCTCTTCCTTCAACATCGCCGCCTTCAATCTCGGCAACGCCATCGGCGCCTGGCTCGGCGGCTTCGTCATCGATCACGGCCCCGGCCTCGGCGCCGTCCCCCTCGTCGCCGGCCTGGTGCCGATCGCCGCGCTCGGCGTGGTGCTCATGGCGCTGCATCTCGAACGCGGCAGCGCGATCGGCAAGCCGGTCACGGCGCAGTGCTGAACGCCGATCCCTTCGACATCCAATCAGGAGAAAAAAGATGGACTATCGATCTCTCGGCGCCTCCGGCCTGAAAGTGCCGGCGCTTTCCTTCGGCGCAGGAACTTTTGGCGGCTCCGGCCCGCTCTTCGGCCATTGGGGCAACAGCGACGCTCAGGAAGCGCGCCGCCTGGTCGACATCTGCCTGGAGGCAGGCGTCAATCTGTTCGACACCGCCGATGTCTATTCCAACGGCGCCTCGGAAGAGGTGCTTGGCGAGGCGATCAAGGGCCGTCGCGACGCGGTGCTGATCTCGACCAAGACGTCGCTGCCGATGGGCGACGGTCCGGCCGACTGGGGCTCGTCGCGCTCCCGCCTGATCCGCTCCGTCGACGCGGCGCTGAAGCGCCTCGGCACCGACTATATCGACCTTTTGCAGCTCCATGCCTTCGACGCCTCGACACCGATCGAGGAAGTGCTGTCGGCGCTGGACGATCTCGTGCGCTCCGGCAGGCTGCGCTATGTCGGCGTCTCCAACTTTTCGGGCTGGCAGGTGATGAAATCGCTCGGCCTGGCCGACAAACACGGCTACCCGCGCTACGTCGCGCATCAGGTCTATTATTCGCTGGTGGGCCGCGACTATGAGTGGGAACTGATGCCGCTCGGCCTCGACCAGGGCGTCGGCGCCCTGGTGTGGAGTCCGCTCGGCTGGGGCCGGCTGACCGGCAAGATCCGCCGCGGCCAGCCCTTGCCGGAAAAGAGCCGGCTGCACGGCACAGCCGATTTCGGCCCGCCGGTCGAGGACGAGCATCTTTTCAAGGTGGTCGATGCGCTCGAGGCGGTCGCGGCCGAGACCGGCAAGACCGTGCCGCAGGTCGCCATCAACTGGCTCCTGCAGCGGCCGACCGTGTCGTCGGTGATCATCGGCGCGCGCAACGAGGAACAGCTCCGCCAGAACCTCGGCGCCGTCGGCTGGACGCTGACGCCGGAACAGATCAAGGCGCTGGACGAAGCGAGCGCGGTGACGGCGCCCTATCCCTACTTCCCCTATCGGCGCCAGGAAGGCTTCGCCCGGCTGAACCCGCCGGCAGTGTGAGTGCCGGCGTTGAAACTGCCCCTCAGAGCGTGAACGTTCGAGATTAGCCGCAGCCCTCTGAACTTCGTCATCCACGGGCGAAGCAGCCGCGAAGCGGCGTCGCGAAGACCCGAGGATCCATTCCGTGACCTCGATCGTAGGCGCGGCGGAGCAGAATTCTGGATCGCCGCAACGCTTCAAAGTCACGGAATGGATCCTCGGGTCTGCGCCGCGTCGCTTCGCTCCTTGCTCCGCCCGTGGATGACGAAGCGGGGAGCGTTTCCGCCTAACGCTCGACGTCCAGGACCCTCTGCGCCAGCTCCTAGTGCACCAGAAACTCCCCATCGACCTTCCGCCACTCATTCGGCGCGATCAGCTTGTGGTGCGTATACGTCACCGAATGCAGCGGCCCATCGAGCTTGGTCTTCCAGAATTCGATGAAGCGGATCAGCACCGGGAATTGCGGCGCTATGTCGTAGTCCTGCCAGACGAAGCTTTGCAGCAGGTGCGGGTGGTCCGGGTAGTGGTAAAGGATCTTGGCCGTGGTCAGCCCATATCCCCTGAGCATCAGGTCCATTTCGGAATTTTCGCGCATTGCGTTTCCTTGGTTGATTCTCCTTCCTCCCAACGCCGAATTGTGCGCACGGTTGCTTAACTGTCTATGGTTTTTTGCGAGGTCCCTAAAAATTTTTCTCATTAAAACAGGCGGTTAGCAGCCGACCAGCGGGAGTGCTAGTAGCCTTGGGCACTTGCCCCTGCGTCATCCCGCCGCGCGAATCCAACGTCTAATATTGCCGTCACGGCGGAACTGTTAATAATGCCCGCGAATTCGCGGCCGGTTCGCCGCGATGCCGCTGGCGGCTCAAGCCGGTGGAGTGGTTTGGGAGGAAAGCAAGAAATGTCCGATGTGCATGTCCACCGCGTCCAGCCGGCGTGGAAGAAGAACGCGTTGATCGACAACGATACCTACCTCAAATGGTATGCCGACAGCGTGAAGAACCCGGACAAGTTCTGGGGCAAGCACGGCAAGCGCATCGACTGGTTCAAGCCTTTCACGAAGGTCAAGAACACCTCGTTCGACGGCAAGGTCTCGATCAAGTGGTTCGAGGACGGCCAGACCAACGTCTCCTACAACTGCATCGACCGGCATCTGAAGAAGCGCGGCAACCAGACCGCCATCATCTGGGAAGGCGACAATCCCTACGACGACAGGAAGATCACCTACAACGAGCTTTACGAACATGTGTGCCGGCTCGCCAATGTGATGAAGAAGCACGGCGTCAAGAAGGGCGACCGCGTCACCATCTACATGCCGATGATCCCGGAAGCGGCATATGCGATGCTCGCCTGCACGCGCATCGGCGCCATCCATTCGATCGTCTTCGGCGGCTTCTCGCCGGACGCGCTCGCCGGCCGCATCGTCGACTGCGAATCGACCTTCGTCATCACCGCCGACGAAGGTCTGCGCGGCGGCAAGACCATTCCGCTGAAGGACAATGCCGACAAGGCGATCGACATCGCCGCCAGGAACTTCGTGATGGTCAACAAGGTCGTCGTCGTGCGCCGCACCGGCGGCAAGGTCGGCTGGGCTCCCGGTCGCGACGTCTGGTATCATGACGAAGTCGCTTCGGTGAAGTCCGACTGCAAGCCGGAGAAGATGAAGGCCGAGGATCCGCTCTTCATCCTCTACACCTCCGGCTCGACCGGCAAGCCGAAGGGCGTTCTGCACACCACCGCCGGCTATCTCGTCTATGTTTCGATGACGCACCAATATGTCTTCGACTACCATGACGGCGACGTCTATTGGTGCACGGCCGATGTCGGCTGGGTGACCGGCCACAGCTATATCGTCTACGGACCTCTGGCCAACGGCGCCACCACGCTGATGTTCGAGGGCGTGCCGAATTACCCCTCCCAGGCGCGCTTCTGGGAGGTCATCGACAAGCACAAGGTCAACATCTTCTACACCGCGCCGACGGCGCTGCGCGCCCTGATGGGCGCCGGCGACGGCCATGTGAAGAAGACCTCGCGCAAGTCGCTGCGCGTTCTGGGGTCGGTCGGCGAGCCGATCAACCCGGAAGCCTGGGAGTGGTATTTCAACGTCGTCGGCAACGGCAAGGTGCCGATCGTCGACACCTGGTGGCAAACCGAGACCGGCGGCATCCTGATCACGCCGCTGCCCGGTGCCACAGACCTGAAGGCCGGTTCCGCCACGCGGCCCTTCTTCGGCGTTCAGCCGCAGCTGGTCGACGGCGAAGGCAAGGTGCTGGAAGGCGCCACCGACGGCAATCTCTGCATAACCGATTCCTGGCCGGGCCAGATGCGCACCGTCTATGGCGACCACGAGCGGTTCGTGCAGACCTATTTCTCGACCTACAAGGGCAAGTATTTCACCGGCGACGGCTGCCGCCGCGACGCCGACGGCTATTACTGGATCACCGGCCGCGTCGACGACGTCATCAACGTCTCCGGCCACCGCATGGGCACGGCCGAGGTCGAATCGGCGCTGGTCAGCCACGACAAGGTTTCCGAGGCCGCGGTCGTCGGCTATCCGCACGACATCAAGGGGCAGGGAATCTACTGCTACGTCACGCTGATGGCCGGCGAGACAGGCAGCGAGGACCTGCGCAGGGAGCTCGTCGCCCATGTCCGCAAGGAGATCGGCGCCATCGCCACGCCGGACAAGATCCAGTTCGCTCCCGGCCTGCCCAAGACCCGTTCCGGCAAGATCATGCGCCGCATCCTGCGCAAGATCGCCGAGGACGATTTCGGTTCGCTGGGCGACACCTCGACGCTCGCCGACCCGGCCGTGGTCGACGACCTCGTCGTCAACCGCCAGAACAAGAAAGGCTGATGGCCGGCGAGACGATTCTCGGCTCCGTCAGCCAGCTCTGGCGCTACCCGGCGAGCTCGCTTGCCGGCGAGCGGCTCGATGCCATTTCCGTCGGCACGACGACTGTCGATGGTGACCGGCTGTTCGGACTGGTCGATGCTTCCGACGGCGAGATCGCAAGGCCAGACCGCGAAACAAAGTGGCACAAAGTGCCGCTGATTCGCACCCGGCTGAGCAAGGCCCCGACGAGCAAGGAATGGCGCCTGGAAGTCGCCGTGCCCGGCGGCGGCTGGCTGCCGGCGCCCGACCCGGAAAGCGACCGCGCGATTTCGGCCTTCCTCGGCTTCGAGGCCTCCATCCGTCCGTTCGGCGCTGAGAACGCGGCGCCCTTCTATGCCGGACCGCTGACCGATGCCCGCTATGCCAAGGCGCCGATCCATCTGCTCACCACCGCTTCGCTGGCCCGACTGAAGGCGTTGCATCCCGAGGGCACCCCCGATCCGCGCCGCTTCCGGCCCAACATCGTCGTCGACATGGCCTCGGTCGAAGGCGCCTTCCCGGAAACGGAATGGATCGGCAGGAAGCTCGCCGTCGGCGATCTCGAGCTCACCGTCTCCGAACCCTGCCGCCGCTGCGGCTTCACCATCATCGCCCAGGACGGCTTCGACACCGACCCCGGCATCCTGCGCAATCTGGTGCGTCACAACGCCCACAATCTCGGCGTCTACTGCACCGTCGACCGGCCGGCGCGGGTCAAGATCGGCGCGCCGATGCGCTTGATGGACTGAAGCGGGCCGCGTATCCCGCGCTACCGGTACAAATCCGCCCGTGTCGGCGGCAGGCCGCTCGGGCCGCGGGCGCGCCTCGTGGCGACGGTCTGGAAAATCTGCGCCGAGCCGCGCTCGAAGGTGATCGAGCAACCTGTCAGATAGAGCAGCCACAGCCGCGCCTTGGGCTCGCCGACCTCGGCGACCGCCTCGCCGAAGCGCGCATTGAGGCGCTCCGCCCACAGCCGGCAGGTTCGCGCATAATGCTCGCGCAGGTTCTCCACGTCATAGGCGAGGAAGCCGTGCGCCTCGAGGTTGCCGAGCGTCATGCCGATCGTGTCGAGCTCGCCGCCGGGGAAGATGTATTTGATCAGCGCCTTGTATTCCGCCCCCTTGCGCAGCGTCTTCCTGATGTCGCCCTTGCTGCGCCTAGTGATGGCGTGGTGCAGATAGATGCCGCCAGGCTTCAGCAAACGATGGACGGCCGAGAAGTAGGCCGCGTGGTTGGCAAGACCCAAATGCTCGAACATGCCGATCGACGAGATCTTGTCGAAGGTGCCGGAGAGCTCGGCATAGGATTTGATCTCGATGGTGATGCGGTCCTCCAGCCCCTCGGCCCGGATGCGCTCGCGGGCAAGTTCCGTCTGGGCTTGCGACAGCGAGACGCCATGTCCGACGACGCCGTAGTTCTTCGCCGCATGGATGAGCATCGCACCCCAGCCGCAGCCGATGTCGAGCAGCCTTTCGCCGGGCTTCAGCCTGAGCTTGCGGCAGATATGGTCGAGCTTGTCGACCTGCGCCTGGTCGATGCCATTGGCGAAATCGTGGAAATAGCCGCAGCTGTAGACCATGCGCTCGTCGAGGAAGAGCCGGTAGAAATCATTCGAAATGTCGTAATGGTGCTGGATCGCCTCCTTGCTCGACCCGCTGACGAAAGGCTTGCGGCCGGAAAGATCGCTGCGCGCCGTCATCTGCTTGCGCGACAACAACACCATTGGCAGATCGCGCAGGATCGCCAGCTTAGGCAGGGATTTGAGCTTCGTCTTGAGCTTGCCTTGCGAAGGCAGAGCATAGAAATCGAACAGCGTGCCATCTTCGATATCGACTGTCTTGGAGATCCACATCTCCACCAGCGTCGAGAAGGTCGGCCGGCGAACCAGTTGCCAGACCATGTCCTGATCGTTGATGGCAAGCACCGGGCCGCTGGCGGGTCCGATCCGCTCGCCGGTCCACAGCCTGACCGCAAAACCCGGCTTCAGCGTTTCGACGACCTTGCGTACGATCCGCGCGGCCCTGTCGGCGGCGTCCATTCCCACCTCCCGCTATGTCGATCCGCCCCGTTCCCAAAGCCGCACTGTCTTCCACCGGCCTGTAGACCGCAATCCCGATCTGTTGCGCAAAAGCACCGCAAGAGCACGTTTCCCGGCTCGAGGCATGACCATTCCGTGACGTCATCTTGTCTTTTGCTGCGATGCACCCCATCATTGGGGTGTGTTCAACGAACTGAAAGGAGGTGATCCGATGTCGAGTGATTTCGTTTTCCATAACGTGAGCTCTGCGGATTGCACTTCCGGGAAGCAGTCTTCCCGTTAAGGCGCGAGAAGCGCGGCAGGTAGCCCGAAGGGGTTGCCGCCAGGAGCCGCGTCATGGACGGAAACACGGAAGGCCGCCGGCTTCTTGAAGAAGCGGCGGCCTTTTCCGTTTGGGGGTGCCGTTCAATGGGCTTGAGGACCGCTACCTGGTCACCGTCAGCCTGTCGATGTTGCGCACGATATCCTGGAAGGCCTGGTCGAGTTCGCTGCCGTTGGCGGCCTGGTAGAAATGCTTGCTATTGCCCGTGTCGGGGCTCGCGCAGGACTGCAACGTCGATTTGGCGTTCTTCTCGGTGAGGGCAAAGCCGATGGTGAATATCTCGATGCCTTGGTCGCGCATGGCCGCGCAGAGCGTTGTCGCCGCAGTTCGCGTCTGCACCTTGCCGGCATCGTTATAGACCTGATCCGGGCCGCTTGCGTCGAAATAGGACAGGTTGAATTCGCCATCGGTCATCAGGATCGCGTATTTCGCCACCTTCTTCGGATCCATCTTGGCCGGCCGTTGCGAGGCAGCCATCACGCCGCCCCAGTTTTCCGAAAGCATATACCAGGCCCATTGCACGCCGATATGGCCGGCGGTGCCGCCGGAAGCGACGAGGTCCTTGATGACCTTATTCAGGGTCGACGCATTCGCGGTCAACGGCTGAACCGTGGCAACCGGACAGGCCGCTGTGTTGGTCTGCCGGGCAAAGGCCGACAAATAGAGGTCGCGGTTGACCATGCTGACATCCGGGCCGGCATTCGAATACTGATAGGTGCCCTTGCGCTCGGTCGCGCAATTGTCCGGCCGTGTCGACGCCGAGACATATTTCGGATCGTCATTGGCGGGCGCCTGCTTGCGCTCGCTGGGCTTGGTCTCGACAAAGACGGTGCTTGCGGCAAGGGAGCCGACATTGACCGAATCGGCATAAGGCACGATCGCCACCCGCACGCGCGGATTGGTGGCGCTCTGGCCGGTGAGGAAGGAATTGACCGCGTTGCTCGCCGCCGTCCGCAGATCCTTGATCTTCTGGCCCGCCATCGAACCGGTGACGTCCAACATCATCGCCACCTCCACGGTCTTGTCCGAGTAGAGCGCGGTGGTCGAAGCAGTCACGCGGCGCATGCTGTCGGTGCTGAACAGCGGAAAAAAGAGGCCTACATCGGCATGCGCGTCCGCCTGCACGGTGTTGGCCGTCCTGTCGACCGTAAGCTTGTCCAGCACGATCTGGTTGGCCTGCAGGATGCCGGCGGCGCTGTTGGCGTCGAGGAAGGCCTGCACCGTTTTGCTGGCGTCGGCTTCCGTGATGATGCCAAGGGTGAGATCGCGGGCCGTCGAGGTGACGGCGGCGTCGACGACGCTCTGCAAGCTCGACCTCGCATTGTAGAGCTGCGAGATATTGACCGCGAATCCCACCCCCAGCGCGAGGACAGATACGGCAGCTCCGAACAGAACCGCGAAATTGCCTTCGCGATTCCGGGTAAAGCCGTCCACCCCACGAACGACATCTCTGAACTGCCGCATCCCTTCCGCCTCCACTTCTGCGGCGCTGCGCCGCTCGGCAAAGGCAGTGCAGGATTTCGGCCAGAAACCGCCGAAAGATGCTCAACAGGCAGTCAATGCATTGTTTTTATTGCCTTTCGGCAAAGTTGAAGGTGAACGGGAAGTAAACGAAAATGCGGTGGCGAAGCAAGCTTCATGAAGTGCTTACCATGATCACGAGGGCTGTCGCGTCCGGTCCCTGTTTGGCACAATCGGGCTGTGTCGAAGCGGGTCAGCGGCTCCGGTGAAACATGGCGCGGCTCAGGGGTCTGTCGAGCCTATGCCAGCATCTGCGCGCTGACCGTCCGATCGACGCCGTGTTGCGGGGGATTGAAGCGGTTGCCTTCCTGCTCGTAGGTCCACACCTTGAAAAGAGAGAGCCGATGCGGACCGAAACTGTGCAGCAGCGGCACGTCGGTGGCGTCGCGGCCGCGCGCGATGACGACCCGGCCGATGCGCGGCCGGTTGTGGCGCGGATCGAACGTGTACCACTTGCCGTCGAGGAAGACTTCCATCCAGGCAGAAAAATCCATCGGGGCCGGATCGGCCGGCACGCCGATATCGCCGAGATAGCCGTTCACGTAGCGCGCCGGAATGTTCATGCACCGGCAAAGCGTGATCGCCAGATGCGCGAAATCGCGGCATACCCCGACACGCTCCTCATGCGCCTGGGCCGCCGTACGGGTGGCGCGCGCATAGCCATAGCCGAAGGACAGCCGGCTGTTGACATAGTCGACGATCGCCTGGACACGCGCCCAGCCGAGCGGCAGGTGGCCGAAAAGCTGCCAGGCGGTGTTGCTGAGATGGTCGGTCTCGCAATAGCGGCTGCCGAGCAGATAGACCAGCACGTCGTCAGGAAGTTCCGCGACCGGCGTTTCGCGCGCCAGCGTGTTGACCTCGTCCGTCTCGCCGCTGTCCTCAACCTCCGCATCGTAGAGGATGCGGAAATTTCCGGCGGGCGCGGTGAAGCGACGGCAGATATTGCCGTGGCGGTCGCGATAGGTCCGGGTCGGCACCGACGGCGAGGTCAGGACCCGCGTCTGCCGCTTGATGTCGGCATGGCGCTCGGGATGGATATCGAGAAGCGAGATGATCGGCGTCGCCGCCGCGCATTCGATGGCGATTTCATAGCCGAGCCGGATCAGCATCGCATGCCCCTTTGGCGATTTTGGAAGACAGCCTTTTCAACGCAACGGACCGGAGGTTGTTCCCGCGCGAAACCGAAATGGTGGGTATCGCGCCTTCTCAGCCAATGACGGCCGGTCTAAACTGGGCTCCACGTTTCGCCCTCCCGAAAACGATTCTCCAGGAACACCAGATGTTTGCAGGCTCAAAGTTCGCTGCCTTCCTGTTCGACATGGACGGCACGGTGCTCAACTCCATAGCCGCGGCCGAACGGGTGTGGACGAAGTGGGCGGAGCGTCACGGGCTGGATGTCGCCACCTTCCTGCCGACGATCCACGGCAAGCGGGCGATCGAGACGATCGGCGGATTGATGCTTCCGGGCGTCGACGCGGTTGCGGAGGCCGATGCGCTGCTCAAGGCCGAGGCGGACGACCTCGAAGGCATCGTCCCTATCCCCGGCGCCGTCTCGTTCCTGGAATCGCTGCCGCCGGAGCGCTGGGCAATCGTCACCTCGGCGCCGCGCGAGCTGGCGCTGCTGCGCATCGAGGCGGCCGGCATCCCGGTTCCCGCCATGATGGTGACGGCGGAAGACGTGACCCGTGGCAAGCCTGCGCCGGATTGTTTTCTCCTGGCGGCAAAGCGTCTTGGCGTCGAGGCGCGCAATTGCCTGGTCTTTGAGGATGCGCCGGCAGGCATCGCGGCGGGCGAGGCGTCCGGAGCCTCGGTGATGGTGATCAGCGCCACGCATGTCCACCCGATGGTCACGCCGCACCCGACGATCCGTTCCTATGACGAAATCGGCATTGCGACGGACGACAATGGTTTCATCGTGTTGGCGCCAACCCAGGCTGCGGCCTAAGGATGTTAAGGTCAGGCCGAGCCGCTTGCAGGCCGGCCCCACCTGAATATCAGCACATCCGGCTAGAAGTCGCTGGTGAGGCCCTTCACCTCCCAGTCGCCATAGCGGCCGGGTTCCTTGCCGCCGCGGCCGCCGATTTCCTTCGGCAATTTTGCCTCCGCCTCGCGATATTCCCTGCGCCTGGCCTCGGCCTCCGCCAGCGCGCGGCTCGCGGCCGGCGTCAGCATCTTTCGCGGCCGCTCGCCATCGCCCGCGGTTTCGGTCTTGTTGGTCAGTTCGGTCATGCGATATTCCCTGCCGATTGAAACGGGGCCCGGCCTTTCCCATCATATAGCCATGACCACAACAAGGATCGACTCCAATTCTCCATCGCCGCGGACGGATGAAACGATGAACACGCTTCGCACCGCAATGCTGCTTGCCGCGATGACGGCGCTGTTCATGGGCGTCGGCTATCTGATCGGCGGTTCGGGCGGCATGGTCATCGCGCTTCTGATCGCCGCCGGCACCAACCTGTTCAGCTACTGGAACGCCGACAAGATGGTGCTGTCGATGAACCGCGCGGTGGAGGTCGATGAGAAGAACGCGCCCGAATATTACGCGGTCGTCCAGGCGCTGGCCAAGCAGGCCGGCCTGCCGATGCCGAAGACATATCTGATCGACAACCCCCAGCCCAACGCCTTCGCCACGGGCCGCAATCCCGAGAATGCGGCGGTGGCAGCGTCCTCCGGCCTGCTCCAGCGCCTCTCCCACGAGGAGGTCGCGGCGGTGATGGCGCATGAGCTTGCCCATGTGCAGCATCGCGACACGCTGACCATGACGATCGTGGCGACGCTCGCCGGCGCCATCTCGATGCTCGGCAACTTCGCCTTCTTCCTCGGTGGCAACCGCGACAACAACAATTCTTTCGGCTTCGTCGGAGTGCTTGTGGCGATGATCGTTGCGCCCTTCGCCGCCATGATCGTGCAGATGGCGGTGAGCCGCACCCGCGAATACGAGGCCGACCGGCGCGGCGCCGAGATCTGCGGCAACCCGCTGTGGCTGGCTTCGGCGCTTAACAAGATCGCGCGCGGCGCGGAACAAATCCCCAATGAGGATGCCGAGCGCAACCCGGCGATGGCGCATCTTTTCATCATCAACCCCCTGCATGGCGAGCGCATGGACAATCTGTTCTCGACCCACCCGAGCACCGAGAACCGCATCGCGGCGCTGCAGGAAATGGCAAGCGAGATGGGGCGTGCTTCGCCGGCCAATCGGCGCGAGGCTTCCGCGCGGCCCGCCCAGCCCGAGGAGGCGTCGGCCGGTCCGTGGGGTAAGCGGACGGAACCCGCGCCGCCAGCCGAACCACCGCAGCCGAAACCCAATCCCTGGGGCCGTAACCCGACCGGACCGCGCCGGTCGAAAGGTCCCTGGTCGTGACGCCGCCGAGGCGCGGACAGCCAGGCAACGCGCAACACAAAGCCGGTGACGAGACAGCCGGCCTTGCCGCGCGCAAGGCGGCGGCGCGGCTGCTGGCCGCCGTCATCGATGCCCATACCCCGCTCGATGGATTGACCGACAACGAGCACGGCCACCCGCAATACAAGGCGCTGGACGGGCGCGACCGCGCGCTGGTGCGCGCCATCCTGGTGACCGCGCTACGCCATCGCATGACCATCGCCGGGCTGTTGTCGAAGCGCCTAGAGAAGCCGCTGCCGGCCAACGCCACGGCGCTCTCGCATATCCTCAATGTCGCCGCCGCGCAGATCCTGTTCCTCGACGTTCCAGACAGCGCCGCCGTCGACCTTGCCGTCACCCACGCCAAATCCGATCCGCGTACCACCCGCTTTTCCGGCCTCGTCAACGGCGTGCTGCGTTCGCTGGCCCGCGCCAAGGACTCCGAGCTTGCCCCCGCGCTTGCCGCGACCAGCGAGGCGCCGCAATGGTTCGCCGAGCGGCTGACCGCCGCTTACGGAGCCGACAAGGCGAGCGCCATCCTTGCCGCGCATCGCCACGAGGCGCCGGTCGATTTCACCGTCAAGGCCGACCCAGCGCTTTGGGCCGAGCGCCTGGGCGGCATCGTTCTGCCGACCGGCACGGTGCGCGTCGAAAAACTCTCGGCCAATGTCATCGACCTGCCCGGCTTCGCCGACGGCGCCTGGTGGGTGCAGGACACAGCCGCCAGCCTGCCGGCGCGCCTGTTTGGCGACATAAGTGGCCAGCGCGTCGCCGACCTGTGCGCCGCGCCCGGCGGCAAGACCGCGCAGCTTATCCTGGCCGGCGCCAGCGTCACCGCAGTCGACACCTCGAATAACCGGCTGGCGCGGCTGAAGCAGAATCTCGACCGCCTCAGCCTTGCGGCCGATCTGGTCCATACCGACCTGCTCGACTACAAGCCTTCGCAACTCTTTGACGCCGTGCTGCTCGATGCGCCCTGCTCCTCGACCGGCACCGTGCGCCGCCACCCCGATGTGCCATGGACCAAGACCATGGCCGATGTCGAAAAGCTCGCCGCCCTCCAGCGCAAGCTGCTTGCCCACGCCTTCACGCTGGTCAGGCCCGGCGGCCGCGTCGTCTTTTCCAACTGCTCGCTCGACCCGATCGAAGGCGAGGAGCTTTACCGCGCCTTCCTTGCCGAAACCCCCGGGGTGATCGACGACCCGATCCGTCCCGGCGAGTTCGCCGACGTCGACCCGTTCCTTACATCTGCGGGCACGCTGCGCACGACGCCCGCCGACCTAATGCTTGAATCGCCGGCGATTTCCGGTCTGGACGGCTTCTTTGCTGCGCGGATGAGACGGGCTGGTTGAGTCGTTATCTCGCAAAAACTTGCTGACTTTTTAGGGATCGGTACCGGCAAAGCGGCGTGAAGCGGTTCACTTCGGCGAAATCCGCCTTCGCATAAGTTCTTGAATCGCATAAGCTTGCGCTTGGGTAATGGGGACACCAGGAGGGCTATTGGCACTTGTTGCCGGCAACACGACGCGTCTATGGACGCTCGTCGCGAAGGAGTTCTGGCGCAAGACGCGCCGGCGTTTGCGCGCCGGTCCGGTCTATCGCTGGCGCTATTCCGGCCGCACGCCCGAACGCGTCCTGATCGCCCCGCCGGATTTGCGGCTCGCCGATCCGCAGATCGCGCTGGAGATTTATTACGGCCGCTATCCGCTGTCCGGCCATCTGGTCGAGACCGGCGGCACCTCGCCCTTTCAGCTCGACGTGCCCAACCGCGGCTGGCAGAAATCGCTGCATGGCTTCCGCTGGCTGCGTCACATGCGCGCCGCCGGCACCGAGCTCGCCGCCGCCAATGCGAGAGCCCTGGTGACCGACTGGATTGCCATGCACGGCAACCAGATTTCGGGCATCGCCTGGGAGCCGGGAACGACGGCCAAGCGCGTAATCGCCTGGCTGCAGCATTCCTCGGTGGTGCTGCAAGGCGCCGAATTCCCGTTCTATCGCGCCTTCCTCAAGTCGCTTGCCGTGCAGATTCGCTACCTGCGCTCGGTGGCGCGTGAGATGCCGGACGGCGAGGCCAGGCTGCGCGCCCGCATCGCGCTCGCCTTCGCCGCGCTGTCGCTGCCGGCGCCGGCCTCGGCGCTGCGTTCCGCGACGCGCAACCTGGCCGAGGAGCTGGAGCATCAAATCCTGCCCGACGGCGGCCATATCTCGCGCAAGCCGATGGCGGTGCTGGAACTGCTGGCCGATCTCCTGCCGCTGCGCCAGACCTATGCCAACCAGGCCGAGGCGCCGCCGGCGGCCCTGATCGGCGCCATCGACCGCATGTTGCCGGCGCTGCGCTTCTTCCGCCATCAGGACGGCAGCCTTGCCCGCTTCAACGGCATGGGCGCCACCATCCATGACCGCATCGCCACCATCCTGCGCCATGACGACACGGTGGGCGCGCCGCTGCTGCACGCGCCGCATTCCGGCTATGAGCGCCTCTCGATGGGCGGCGTAACGGTGATCGCCGACACCGGCCTGCCGCCGCCGATCGACGTCTCCAATGCCGCGCATGCCGGCTGTCTCGCCTTCGAGCTCTCCTCCGGGCGGCAGCACTTCATCGTCAATGCCGGCATCGATACGTATGGCGCCCCGGAATTCCGGCCGCTGGCGCGCGCCACGGCCGCGCATTCGACCGCCACGATCAACGACACCTCGTCGGCGCGCTTCAGCCACTCGCTGCGCGTCAGCGACCTCTTGGGCTCGCCGCTGATCGGCGGGCCGCAGCACGTGCCCTGCAAGCGCCTCGACCAGAAGGGCATGCAAGGCTTCGTCGCCCGCCATGACGGCTATGTCCAGCAATTCGGCTTCCTGCATGAGCGCGAGCTGAAGCTCGGCACGAACGGCAACGTGCTTGCCGGGCGCGATCGTTTTCTGCGCCCGGGCAATGCGGCGATCCGCAACAACGGCCGCGACTTCGTCACGGTGCGCTTCCACGTCCATCCCGACATCAGCCTCCTGCAGGACGACCACGACCGGCTGACCCTTGCCGCCGCGCAGGGCGACAGCTGGGTCTTCACCTGCGCCGAAGCGGTGCCGGAGGTCGAGGAATCGATCTATTTTGCCGGCCTGAGCGGCCCGCGCCGCAGCCGGCAGATCGTGCTCGCCTTCAAGGCCTCGGAGATTGCCGAGGTCCACTGGCAGCTGACCCGCACCGCTATCGCCGGCTATCCCGAAAACAACTGAGTCTGCCTGGCAAACGGCTGCGCGCCTGATCCCGGATTCACTTGATTTCCGGGGCTCATATGCTAGGGCCGGCCAACGTCCGTTCCAACAGCTCTGAAAGGCCGCCCGCCATGGCCGTGCCCACAAAAAACATTCCGGCGCCGGATCTCGTTCCGGTGCGCCGCGCCCTGCTTTCCGTCTTCGACAAGACCGGGCTGGTCGACTTTGCCAAAGCGCTCGCCGCCGCAGGCGTCGAGCTGGTTTCGACGGGCGGCACGGCAAAGACCATCGCCGAGGCCGGCCTTGCGGTTCGCGATGTTTCCGAGCTTACCGGCTTTCCCGAGATCATGGACGGACGGGTGAAGACCTTGCATCCTTCGGTGCATGGCGCGCTGCTTGGCATCCGCGACGATGCCGAGCACGCCAAGGCCATGCGCGATCATCACATCGAGCCGATCGACCTCGTCGTCTCGAACCTCTACCCGTTCGAGGAAGTCCGCCGCTCCGGTGCCGGCTATGCCTCGATCGTCGAGAACATCGACATCGGCGGGCCGGCGATGATCCGCGCCTCGGCCAAGAACCACGCCTATGTCGCCATCGTCACCGACCCGGCCGACTATGCTTCAGTGATCAACGCATTGGAGATGAATCTCGGCTCGCTGTCGCTCGATTTCCGCAAGAAGCTCGCGGCCAAGGCCTTTGCCCGCACCGCCACCTATGACGCGGCGATTTCCGGCTGGTTCGCCGAGGAGCTCCAGATCGAGCACCCGACATGGCGCGCTTTCGGCGGTCGACTCGACCAGGTGATGCGCTATGGCGAGAACCCGCATCAGAATGCGGGCTTCTATCTCTCGGGCGACAAGCGGCCGGGCGTCGCGACGGCCAAGCAGTTGCAGGGCAAGCAGCTCTCCTACAACAACATCAACGACACCGATGCCGCCTTCGAGCTGGTCGGCGAGTTCGATCCGGCCCGCTCGGCGGCGATCGCCATCATCAAGCACGCCAACCCCTGCGGCGTTGCCGAGGGTCAAACGCTGAAGGCGGCCTATGCCAAGGCCTTGGCCTGTGATCCGGTCTCGGCCTTCGGCGGCATCGTCGCCATGAACCGCATCCTCGATGCCGAGGCCGCGGAAGAGATCGTGAAAACCTTCACCGAGGTCATCATCGCGCCGGACGCCACCGACGAAGCCGCTGCTATCGTCGCGGCGAAGAAGAATTTGCGCCTGCTGGTCACCGGCGGCCTGCCCGACCCGCGCGCCGCCGGCACAACGGTGAAGTCGGTCGCCGGCGGATTGCTTGTTCAAAGCCGCGACAATGCCGTGGTCGACGACCTCGAATTGAAAGTGGTGACGAAGCGCGCGCCGACACCGGCGGAACTGGCCGACCTCAAATTCGCCTTCCGCGTCGCCAAGCACGTCAAGTCCAACGCGATTGTCTATGCCAGGGACGGGGCGACGGTCGGCATCGGCGCCGGCCAGATGAGCCGCGTCGATTCCTCGCGCATCGCCGCCCGCAAAGCGCTCGATGCGGCCGGCACCGCCGGCCTCGCCGAGCCGCTGACCAAGGGTTCGGTCGTCGCTTCGGACGCCTTCTTCCCCTTCGCCGACGGGCTGTTGTCGGCGATCGAGGCCGGCGCCACGGCCGTCATCCAGCCCGGCGGCTCGATGCGCGACGACGACGTCATCGCCGCCGCCGACGAGCACGGCATCGCCATGGTGTTCACGGGTGTAAGGCATTTCAGGCATTGATGCTCGGCGCGGAGATGCTTCAAGAATTCGCTCCGCTGAGTCGATTGGTGCGGTTTTCGAGAACCGGAGCGGAGCGGACTTTCAGGTCCGTGAGCACCGGAAGCGCAGAAAACCGCGGCAAGCGGCCAGCGGAGTGGAATTATCGAAGCGTCTCCTACCGCTTGTCCGCCGGATAGGGCGTCCCCGCCAGTATGGCCATGCCGATGCCGAGGAACAGGACGATCGCCGCCATGCCGAGCCGTGGCGAATCGCTCATCGTGGTGATGCTCGCCACCATGAACGGCGCCAGGAAGCTGGTCGCGCGGCCGGCAAGCGCGTAGATGCCGAAATAGCGGCCCGACTCCGCGGCGGTGACGCTGCGCGCCATGTAGGAGCGGGACGAGGCTTGCACCGGCCCGAAGGCGAGCCCGATCAGCAGCCCGTAGAGGATATAGGTCTTCTCGGCCGCGGTGCCGAACAGGCCGCCGGAATCGGTTGCCGGCAGCGGGATCAGGCCGAGCAGCGTGAAGCCCGGGCCGGTCGAGACGACACCGATCGTGGCGACCGACAGCATCACCAGCGAAATCATCACGACATACTTCGAGCCGAGCGCGGTATCGAGCCGCGCCGCGATCCAGCAGCCGAAGATGGCGACGATGTTGAGGATGATGCCGAACAGGCCGATCTCGGTGATCGACCAGTGGAACATGCCGGCCGCGAAGGTGCCGCCGAGCGCCAGCAGCGCATTGACGCCGTCCTGATAGATCATCCGCGCCAAAAGGAAGCGCAGAATGCCGCTGCGCTGGCGCACCTCGGCGAGCGTAGACTTCAGTTCGGACAGGCCTTCGCGCACCGCCGGCCCGATCGGGATTCCCTTGATAGCGTCGGGCGTGAAGAAGAACATCGGCAGGATGAACAGGAAATACCAGCCGGCCGACATCGGTCCGGTGAAGCGCGCATCCTCGCCGAGCTTCGGGTCGAGCCCGAACAATGGGTCGAGGCCGATGAGCGTCTTGCCGGTTTCGAGATTGCCGGCGAGGAACAGCACCACGAAGATCAACGCCACCATGCCGCCGAGATAGCCGAGGCCCCAGGCGACATTGGAAATGCGGCCGATCTCTTCCTTCGGCACCAGCCGCGGCATCATGGAATCGTTGAACACGGTGGAGAATTCGGCCGCCACCGAGGCCAGCGAAAACAACAGCACGATCAGGAACAGGTTCGAGCCGGGTGCGGCGAACCACAGCATGCTGAGGCTGACGATCTTGATTGTGGCGAAGAAAGCGATCCAGGGCTTACGCGGCCCGGTCTGGTCGGCGATCGAGCCGAGCACAGGCGACAGTACCGCGATGACCAGGCCCGCCGCAGCGATGCCGTAACCCCAGGCAGCCTGCCCGGCGGTCGGGTCGCTCGCCATGCGCGAGACGAAATAGGGGCCGAAGATGAAGGTGGTAACAACGGTGAAGAAAGGCTGCGCCGCCCAGTCGAAGAACATCCAGCCCCAGATGCCGCGCCCCGACGCCCGCTGCACTGTCTCTACTGCCGCCATGCTGATTCCCTCGGGCCGCTCGTGCCGGGCGCCATGTCTGCATGTTTTCGGGCGGTGGCGCAACAAGCGCCAGTTCCTCGCCCCGTGAACGGGAACGAAGTGGGGAGAGGTGGCTCGGCGAAGCCGAGACGGTGAGGGAACGCGGCGGGCTGTGACAGGTAGTCGAGAAAGGTCTTCGCCCTACGAAGCCCCTCTCCGGCCGCTACGCGGCCACCTCTCCCCCGCCTTTGGCGGAGGCGAGGAACAGCAGCTCACATCCCTGTCAGGTCGGTCATCAGCCCGGACGCCACCGACAGCCGCGATACGGTGATGTCGCCGCCCTCGGTCAGCGCCTGCAGCCGCTCGCGGATGCGGGCGACGCGCTCGCCGCCGGCCTCCAGCCACGCCGCGACCGGATCCGCCGCCGCGCCGTGCGCGGTCAGAGCCGCCACCGCGATGCCGCGCCGCGCGACGCCGATCGTGTCGGTCGCGCGTGACAGCGCCAGCTGGTCGTAATAGTCGGGCGGCATGATCGAGCGCGCCGCTTCCTCGACGCGCGGGATGCGGAAGGCGTCGCTGACGGCGAAGAAGGCCTTGGCCGCGCTGACGATGTCGGCATTGGCGGTGCGCGCGGTGAGCGCGACGTCGGGGATCAGCTCGGCCACCTCGGCCAAAGCGAGCTCCCCGGCGAGCTTCTCCGGCGCGCCACCCTTGAACAGGCCTTGCCGCCGCTCCTCGATGCGCTCGCGCGAGAAGGCCGGCAGCAGCGATACGAGCTTCGGCTCGAGCGCCTTGCGGGCCTCCTGCAGCTCGACGATCCGCTGGCCGAGCGGCGCGGAGCCGGCTTCGTTCTTCAGATACCAGCCGCTGGTCACAAAGATGAGCCGGCTGACGGACTGGTAGAGATCGAGCTGGGTCTGCCCGTCGATCTGGTTGTCGAGCGCGTCGATCTCGCGATAGAGCGCGGGCAGCGCAAAGCCGTCGCGGACCACGGCGAAGGTGCGCACGACATCCGCGGCCGGGCGCCCGTTGGCTTCCTGCAGCCGGTTGACGAAGGATGGCCCACCGCGATTGACGAGATCGTTGGCGACGACCCGCGCGATGATCTCGCGCCGCAGCCTGTGGTCGCGGATTTCGCCGGCGAATTTCTTGGCCATGCGCTCCGGGAAATAGCCCATCAGATCGCGGTCGAAATGCGGATCGTCCGGCACGTCGCTGGCGACGATGTCGGAGAACAGTACGATCTTGGCATAGGCGAGCAGCACGCCAAGCTCGGCCCTGGTCAGCGGCTCGCCGCGCGCCTCGCGTTCGGCGAGCGCCGCCGGCGACGGCAGCGTCTCGACGGCGCGGTCGAGCAGGCCGCGCGACTCCAGCGCCGTCATGAACCGTGCCTGATGCGCGATGTCGGCCAGCCCCCGCTTGCGCGCGAGCGACAGCGCCAACGTCTGCTGGTAGTTGTTGGAGAGCACCAGCGTGCTCACCTCGTCGGTCATCTCGGCGAGCAGCTTGTTGCGCGCCGGCCTGGTCAGCGAGCCTTTGCGCATCGCCGAGGCCAGCGCGATCTTGATGTTGACCTCGACGTCGGAGCAGTTGACGCCGCCTGAATTGTCGATGGCGTCCGAGTTGCAGCGGCCGCCATTCATGCCGAACTCGATGCGCGCCCGCTGCGTAACGCCGAGATTGGCGCCCTCCCCGATGACCTTCGCCCGGACATCGAGCGCGGTGACGCGAATGGCGTCGTTGGCGCGGTCGCCGACATCCTGATTGCTTTCGCCGGAAGCCCGCACATAGGTGCCGATGCCGCCGAACCACAAAAGGTCGACCGGCGCCTTGAGGATGGCGCTCATGATCTCAACCGGGGTCGCCGTGGTCTTGGAGAGGCCGATCGCGGCGGCGGCCGCCTGCGGCAGCGTGATGGATTTCTGGTTGCGCGAGACGATGACGCCGCCTTCCGACAGCTTCGACTTGTCATAGTCTTGCCAGGACGAGCGCGGCAGGGCGAACATGCGCTGGCGCTCGGCCATTGAGGCGGCCATGTCCGGATCGGGATCGATGAAGATATCGCGATGGTCGAAAGCGGCGATCAGCCTGGTTGCCGGCGACAACAGCATGCCGTTGCCGAACACGTCGCCCGACATGTCGCCGACACCGACCACGCTGAAGGGCTCAGTCTGGATGTCGCGGTTCATCTCGCGGAAATGCCGCTTCACCGCTTCCCACGCCCCTTTGGCCGTGATGCCCATCTTCTTGTGGTCGTAACCGGCCGAGCCGCCGCTGGCGAAGGCATCGTCCAGCCAGAAGTGGTGTTTTTCGGAAATGCCGTTGGCGGTGTCGGAGAAGGTCGCCGTGCCCTTGTCGGCGGCGACGACGAAATAGGGATCGTCGGGATCGCGCCGCACCACGCCGGCTGGCGGAATGACGCCGTCGACGCCGATATTGTCGGTGATCGACAACAGGCTGGAGACGAAGTTCTTGTAGGCCGAGGTGCCGGCTTCGAAGATGGCGTCGCGCCGGGCGCTCATCGGCAGCTTCTTCGGATAGAAGCCGCCCTTGGCGCCGACGGGCACGATGACCGCGTTCTTGACCTGCTGCGCCTTCACCAACCCCAGCACCTCGGTGCGATAGTCCTGGGCGCGATCCGACCAGCGCAGGCCGCCGCGCGCCACCGGGCCGAAGCGCAGATGCACGCCCTCGACCTCTGAGCCGTAGACAAAGATCTCGCGCCATGGCCGCGGCGCCGGCAGTCCCTCGACCGCCTGCGAGTCGAGCTTGATCGCCAGCGACTGCCCCTTCGCTTTCGTATCGGCGACGAAATGATTGGTGCGCAGCGAGGCCTCGATGAGGTTGAGGTAGCGGCGGATGATGGTGTCGTCATCGATATTGGGGACCTCCTCCAGCGCATCCTTGATCTTGACCTTGAGGTGCTTGGCCGCGACCGCGCCGTCGCCTTCCGCCGTCGGCCCGAGCCGGGCGACGAACAGCGAATGCAGGCCGCGCGCGACCTCCGGATAACGGTTTAGCGCCGCGGCGATGAAATCCTGGCTCTGCGGGATGCCGGCCTGCTGCAGATAGCGGCCATAGGCGCGCAGGATGGTGATCTCGCCCGACCACAGGCCGGCGGTCTGCGCCAGGCCGTTATAGCCGTCATTGTCGACATCGCCGCGCCAGACCGAGAGGAAGGCGTCCTCGAAAAGCGCCCCGCCATCGGCGAGGTTAATTGGGTTGCCGTAGCTGTTCTCCAGCTCCATGTCGTGAATGAATACCGTTGCAGCCGGGTCGCCGCCGACCTCGAAGGTGCGCTCGCTGATGACGCGGAAGCCGATATTCTCCAGCACCGGCACGCGGCGCGACAGCGCCACCGGGCTGCCATGGTGGTAGATCTTCAGCGCCGCCTGGTTCGGCTTCTGGTCGGCATGGCGGTAATAGTCGATGGCGATCGGATTGTCGGCGCTGATTTTGGCGATGCGCCCGGCATCCGCCAGCGCCACGGCGGCCGAGAAGCTATCGCGATAGCTTTCGGGGAACCGCGCCGCGATCGCTTTCAGCGCCGGATCGCTGCCGGCCGCTTCCGCGGCCTCGGAGAGCGCGTCTTGCCAGGTGCGCACGATGTCGCGGATCGCCGCCTCGATCGTCGACTGCTCGATCTTCGGCGTCTTGCCGCCGGAGCGGCCGATGATGAAATGCACGCGCGCCAGCCCGCCTTCCGGGAAGGCCGGGTAATAGGCCGACAGCCGACCCTCGAACACGGTCTTGAGATACGCGCCGATCTTCTCGCGCACGGCGCTGTCATAGCGGTCGCGCGGCACGAAAACGAGGATCGAAACGAAGCGATCGAACTGGTCGGCGCGCACCAGCGCTCTGATCCGCGGCCGCTCGACCAGGCCGAGAATGGCATTGGCATGCTTTCTCAGGACCGGCACCGGAACCTGGAAGAACTCATCGCGCGGATAGCTCTCCAGCACGTTGATCAGCGCCTTGCCGGAATGGTCGTTGGGATTGAATCCCGACTTGGCGATGATCGTTTCGGCCTTCGAGCGCAGATAGGGGATCTTCATCACCGAGCGCGTGTAGGCGGTCGAGGTGAAAAGGCCGACGATGCGCAATTCGCCCGCCAGCGCGCCTTTCGCCGTGTAGGTCTTGACCCCGACATAGTCGAGATAGATGCGGCGGTGCACCAGGGACTTGGCGTTCGCCTTGGTGACGATCAACGGCTCCGGTCCATGCAGGAAGGCGCGGATCTCCGGCGTCGTCGTCACCGCCTCGGTGCCGCGCCGCAACACCAGCACGTCGGGATCCGCCAGGATGCCGAGGCCGGGCTTGTCGGCGCGCTCCAGCGAGCCGCTCTCCTCGCCGCCGACATATTTGAACTCGCGCATGCCGAGGAAGGTGAAATTGTCGTCGCGCAGCCATTCGAGGAAGGCGATCGCCTCGGCGACGCTCTTCTTGTCGAGCGGCACCGCGGAATAGCGGAACTCGGAAATCGCTTGGTCGAGGCGGGCGAGCATACGCTTCCAGTCGACAACCGCGGCCCGGACCTGGGACAGCATCTTGCGCAGCCGCTCGGTAAGGCTCTTCGCCTCTTCGGCGGTCAGCCTTGGAACGTGGACGTGGACAACGCTCAGCCGCTCGTGCTCGTCATCCTCCTTGCCGCCGTCGCCCAGAACCTCGACAACGCCGGCCTTGCCGTGACGGACGGTGACGATCGGATGGGTGACCAGCGTCGGCTGGCCGCTGCTCTCGGTGATCTCGCCCAGGATGGAATCGAACAGGAATGGCATGTTGTCGTTGACGACGGTGATGACGGTGACCGGCCGGCCGTCGCAGACAACGTCCGAATCGGCATCGACGGCGACGACGCTTTCGCCCTTCCTGTGGCTGGCCACCGCTCGGGCTGCGAGCTCGCCTGCGCGTTCCAGGTCGGCCGCGTCATAGGCCGCGATATCCTCGGCGGGCGCCCGGGCAAGCAGATAATCGGCAAGCCTTGCGGGCTTCTCCTCCGCTTTCGCGGCGGCAGCCGCTTTCTTCTTCGGCTTGGATTTCACGCTGGCCATGACGCTTGGTCCCTCCCGTCTTATGCTTTTGTAGCTATCGTAGCAGATGACCGCCGTTTCGCGACAAAGGTTTGACGACGCATTAAAGAATTCGAACCAACGCCGGTGCGTTGCAAGGAGAACGACCCATGACCGACAGGATTACGGCGCTCGACCTCGTCCAGGCGGAGCTGAGCGAGGCGACGAAAGCCTATTTCGCCAAATGCGAGGAGAAGCTCGGCCTCGTGCCCAACGTGCTGCTCGCCTACGCCTTCGATGAGAAGAAGCTGCGCGCCTTCACCGACATGTACAACGATCTGATGCTGGGCGATTCCGGCTTGTCGAAGCTGGAGCGCGAGATGATCGCGGTCGCGGTCTCCTCGATCAACCATTGCTATTACTGCCTGACCGCGCATGGCGCGGCGGTGCGTCAGCTGTCGGGCGAGCCGGCGCTGGGCGAGATGATGGCGATGAATTTCCGCGCCGCCGACCTGCCGGACCGCCAGCGCGCCATGCTCGAATTCGCCGTGAAGCTGACGGAAGAACCGGCCAGGATCGTGGAAGCCGACCGCGCTGCTCTGCGCCAGGCCGGGTTCTCCGACCGCGACATCTGGGACATCGCCTCGATCGCCGCCTTCTTCAACATGTCGAACCGCGTGGCCGCCGCGGTCGACATGCGGCCCAATCCCGAATACCACGCCATGGCGAGATGACGGCCGCAGGTCTTATATTAGCAACACCGAATTTTTCGTTGCCCGCCGCGTCATTTGGTCCGATGATCAGGATTGCGGCGTGGCTGCATGTCCAGACGGGATTGCCACGTATCCACGATTACGAGTAGCCGCATACCGGGTTGCAGCGCAGCTGCATATCGCAAGCGGCGTGGCCGCGTGCCGGTTCGACGCCGCCGACAAGGGAGGAGAACATGGCGAAATTTCTCTATGTCTATCACGGCTCTGGCAAGATGCCGACCGATGAAGCCGAACGCAAAGCGGCAATGGATGCCTGGACCGGCTGGTACGACAAGCTCGGCTCGGCCGTGGTCGATGGCGGCAATCCGGTCGGCATGTCGAAGACTGTGCTGCCGAGCGGCAAGGTCGAGAACAATGGCGGCAGCAATCCGACAGCCGGTTACACCGTCGTCGAAGCCAGGGACATCGACGATGCGGTCGCCAAGGCCAAGGAGTGCCCGATCCTGATGGACCCGGCCTTCAGCGTCGAGATCGCGCCGATCATCGAAATGATGTGAGGCCGGCCGCTTAAGGATTTCGCCGTTTCAGGGAGACGGCGAATCGCTCTATCTCTTTGTTTTGACGCAATTCCGGGCGGAAAACCGCTCACACTTTTCCTGCAATTGCTTTAGCGCGCGGCGATTGCCGCGGCGGCACCCGCCATGGTCGTGGCGCTGACGCGGTTGGCGATCTTCATGGCGCGCCTGCTCTTCAGGAGCCGGCGCGCCTGCGAAGCGGCCAGCACCCAGGCAAGGTCGATGACGACCAGCACGACGGCCATGGTCAGCGTCAGCTCGACCCAGCCGACGACGCTGACCGAGGCAAGATCGATGATGGTCGGCAGCAGCGCCAGATAGAACATCATGATCTTCGGATTGCCTAATGTCACCGCCATGCCGGCAAAGAACAGTTTCATGGGCGAATCCTCGCGCGGCATCTCGCCTTCCTTGGCCTCTACCGGCGCCGTCCACATCTTGAACGCCAACCAGGCGAGATACGCCACGCCAATCCACTTCACGACGACGAAGGCGTAGTGGAAGGTCTGCGCCACGACGGCCAGGCCGAACACCGCCAGCGACAGCCAGATCGCCTCGCCGATCCACATCGCCAGCAGGAACGGGAAGACATCGCGGAACCCTTTCGAGATGACGCGCGCCACAAGCGCCGCGATGGACGGACCGGGCGAGCCGGCGGCAACGAACAAAGCGGCGGCGAAGATCAGCAGCGAGGCGAGATGCATGGCGGACCTCTTGCGGTCGAGAACTCAACCCTGAGAGACTAACGCAACCATCGGGATGACGAAAGCCGGATGGCTTGCCGGATCGGCGCCACGCGTCTAAAAGACCCGACCCTTTATCCATTTTCGAGCATCACTTTGCCTCAGTAACCGCCGGTCTCGCCAACTCCTCTGAATGCACCGCAGGCGCGGCCATTGGCACCGCCTGCTCCATTTTCACGTGTTCTTCAGGCGGTGGTTCGAGACCGGTTTGGCATTGCTGAGCCGCCGTCGAGTGCTATCGCGCCGACGCTTGATTTCCAGACAACACAGTCTTTCGCCACGCCGTGCCCATGAAGGGCATCTCGGACATTGCCGATCTGACGGACTTCCCGACGGGAAGGGCCTACCGGCATGTCTTCTACCTTGCGTGTCCGCTGGACGATCGCGCCCGCAATCGCGCCACGACCTTTCATCAACTGCAACCGCTGCGGCGGCTTCAGATCATACAAATGCAGCGAGAAATTCCGCGTCAATGCCAATGGCAAGCGCATCGACGTCTGGCTGATCTATCGCTGCGTGAGTTGCGACAACTCCTGGAATTTCACCATCCTGGAACGACAAAACCGCCACGATATCGAGCCTGCGCTGCTGACGGCGCTCGAAAGCAACGATCCGGCGATTGCGCGCCGCTTTGCCTTCGATGCCGCCGCGTTGCGCAGCCGAGCCGGGCGGGTCGAGGAATCACCTGATGCCACGGTCCGAAAGGAGCTGCTCGAAGGAGAGCCGGGACGCGCGGACGCGCTCGCGCTTGACCTTCGGCTGAAGGGCACGACGCCTTTGCGGCTGGGCCGCCTGCTTGCCGGCGAGCTCGGCATCTCGCGGTCAAGGCTCCAGGCCTTGGACCACCGAAGGCGACTGAGCATCGAACCGGACGGTGCGAAAGGCTTGCGCAAGCCGGTTCGCGACGGCCTGGCGGTGCGCATCGACCTGGCCGGAGAGGCGGAGTGCCGCGCCATTCTGTCGGCAGCGTGCCGCTGAAACGAAAAGAGGGAGCACACGCTCGGAGCACACGCTCCCTCTTTTGTACCCTTGGCTGGAGAGCTTACGCCGCGCCCATCACCTTGGCGGCCTTTTCGAAACGCTTGCGCTCGTTCGGGTCGAGATAAAGCTTGCGTAGCCGAATGGTCTTCGGCGTCACCTCGACCAGCTCGTCGTCCTGGATCCAGGCCAGCGCCCGCTCCAGCGTCATGCGGATCGGCGGGGTCAGCTTCACCGCCTCGTCCTTGCCGGCGGCGCGGATGTTGGTGAGCTTCTTGCCCTTGAGCACATTCACTTCGAGGTCGTTGTCGCGCGAATGGATGCCGATGATCATGCCCTGATAGACCTTGACGCCCGGATCGATGATCATCGGGCCGCGGTCTTCCAGGTTCCACATAGCGTAGGCGACCGACTCGCCCTGCTCGTTGGAGATCAAGACGCCGTTGGTGCGGCCGGGCAATTCGCCCTTGTAAGGCTCATAGGCGAAGAACAGCCGGTTCATCACCGCGGTGCCGCGCGTGTCGGTCAACAGCTCCGACTGGTAGCCGATCAGGCCGCGCGTCGGCGCGTGGAAGACGAGGCGCTGGCGGTTGCCGCCGGACGGACGCAGCTCAACCATCTCGGCCTTGCGCTCCGACATCTTCTGCACGACGACGCCGGCATGCTCCTCGTCGACGTCGATGACGACTTCCTCGACCGGCTCCAGCAATTCGCCGTTCTCGCCCTTCTGCATGACGACGCGCGGACGCGACACGGCGAGCTCGAAGCCTTCGCGGCGCATCGTCTCGATCAGCACCGCAAGCTGCAATTCGCCGCGGCCGGAAACGAAGAAGGAGTCCTTTTCGGCCGATTCCTCGATCTTGAGCGCGACATTGCCCTCGGCCTCGCGCAGCAGGCGGTCGCGGATGACGCGGCTGGTCACCTTGTCGCCCTCGGTGCCGGCAAGCGGGCTGTCATTGACGAGGAAGGACATAGTGACCGTCGGCGGGTCGATCGGCTGCGCATGCAGCGGCTCGTTCACCGCCGGGTCGCAGAATGTGTCGGCGACGGTGCCCTTGGACAGGCCGGCGATGGCGACGATGTCTCCGGCTTGGGCTTCGTCGATCGGCTGGCGCTCGAGGCCGCGGAAGGCAAGGATTTTTGAGACACGGCCGGTCTCGATCTGGGTGCCGTCATGGTGCAGCACCTTGACCGCCTGGTTGGCCCTCAGCGTGCCGGACTCGATACGGCCGGTGATGATACGGCCGAGGAACGGATTGGCTTCCAGGATGGTGCCGATCATGCGGAACGGGCCTGGATGGACCGTCGGCGCCGGCACGTGCTTGACGACGAGATCGAACAGCGGCGCTAGGCCCTGGTCCTTCGGACCTTCGGGGTTTTCCGACACCCAGCCGTCGCGACCCGAGCCGTAGAGGATCGGGAAATCGAGCTGCTCATCGGTGGCGTCGAGCGCGGCGAAAAGGTCGAACACCTCGTTGACAACCTCGACATGGCGGGCGTCGGGACGGTCGATCTTGTTGATGACGACGATGGGCCGCAAGCCGACCTTGAGCGCCTTGCCGACAACGAACTTGGTCTGCGGCATCGGCCCTTCGGCGGCGTCGACGAGCACGATCGCCGAATCCACCATCGACAGGATGCGCTCGACCTCGCCGCCGAAATCGGCGTGTCCGGGCGTGTCGACGATGTTGATGCGGGTGCCGTGCCAGTCGACCGAGGTCGCCTTGGCCAGGATGGTGATGCCGCGCTCTTTTTCGAGGTCGTTGGAATCCATGGCGCGCTCGGCGACGCGCTGGTTGTCGCGGAAGGCTCCGGACTGCTTCAGAAGCTGGTCGACCAGCGTGGTTTTGCCATGGTCGACGTGCGCGATGATCGCGATATTGCGGAGGTTCATTTTTCTGGTCTCGGGAACGTTGCAGGCAGCAGGCTTCACAAGCGCCGCCTTTTTCGGTTGCGCGGCTCATACAAGGTTTTTCGCAATTGCGAAAGGGGAGGCCCAACCCCAAATAATGGTCACTGATTCTTAAACGTCTTGGTGTGAAATGATTCTGTTAACCAAGGCGGAACCTTTGAGGGGCCGGGCAGTTCGATGTTCATGACCGATCAGATGTCCAGATTGCGTCCGGTTTTCGCGTGGGCGGCGTTTGGTCTGCTCGTTGCAGGGGGCGCCGCGCAATCGGCGGCTGCGCTCAGGCAAGCCGATCCGATCTCGCCGCCCGATGACCAAACGGCGCAGCAGATGTTCGCCGATGCCCCTGACGGCGTCGACCCGATCGTCACCGGCCCGGTCAGCGCCGCCTTCAAGCAGCGCCAGAAGGATGCCAACTGCGACACCGCGGTTTGGCCGAACATTCCGCGCGCTTGTTATCCGGACTAACGCCCTTCATCGCATTCCGAATTAACTTCTGGATGGCCACGGCGTTTAACGTGACGGCATGTATCGACGCGGAATGCTGGCCCAGGTGCGTTGAGATTCAGGTCTGGCCGAGCCGAGAACGCTGGTTGCCGAGAACCGGAGCGGAGCGTACTTGAAGTACGTGAGCACCGGAAGCGCAGGAAACCAGCGTTCGCAGGCCGGCATCACCTGAATATTAATGCAGCCTAAGCCGACCGCACGGGGTCCAGCGTGACCTTGTAAAGCTCGTTGTCGTCGCGATCCATCAGCCGCACCGTGAGCTGCTCGGTTGCACCCGAAATATCGACCAGCCCGAAGAACTGTAGGCCTGCCGACGGCGGCAGGTTCTGGCCCTGCTCGGCGGTCGGAGCCTTGATGAATTTCAGCTCCGGCCCGAAGGTCATGTCGAGGTCGTTGGGGCCGAAGGTGCCTGCATGGATCGGGCCGGAGACGAATTCCCAGAACGGATTGAAATCCTGGAACTGCGCCTTGTCGGGGTTGTAGTAATGCGCCGCCGTGTAGTGCACGTCGGCGGTGAGCCACACCGTGTTGGTGATGCCGGCAGTCTTGATGAAGCGCAGCACATCGGCGAATTCGAGCTCGCGCCCCTTCGGCTTGCCGTTGTCGTTGTTGCTGACGGCCTCGAAGCCGGCCTTCTTCGCCGCGTCGTCCCAGACGACGAGGCTGAGCGGCATGTCGGCGGCGATGACCTTCCAGGTCGCCTTGGAGTTCGCCAGTTCGCGCTTCAGCCACTTGGACTGCTCTTCGCCGATCATGCGCGACTTCGGCGTCAGCGTTTCATCCAGATTGGCGCCGTTCGGGCCGCGATAGGAGCGCATGTCGAGGAAGAAGACATCCAGCAGCGGCCCATGCGAGATCTTTCGGTAGACGCGGCCCGGCTCCGACGGCTCGTAGCGGATGGTGGTCATCTCATGGAAGGCGCGCGCCGCCCGCGCCGCCAGCACATGGATCGACTTTTCCTTGTAGCGGTCGTCCTTGCTGAGGTCCTTCGAGTCCGACCAGTTGTTCAGCACCTCGTGGTCGTCCCACTGGTAGAAGGTCGGGCAGATGGCGGAGAGGGCAAGCACATGCTTGTCCATCATGTTGTATTTCCACTGGTCGCGATATTCGTCCAGCGTCTCGGCGACCTTGCGCTTGCCATCGAGCATGACGACGTTCTTCCACTTGCCGCCACCGGGCAGGTCGACCTCGTCCTTCATGGCGCCGTCGGCATAGATCGTGTCGCCCGAATGCAGGAAGAAGTCTGGCGTGTGCTTGGCGATGGTCGAATAGGTCTTCATGCCGGTCTCGTCGATGCCCCAGCCCTGGCCGGCCGTGTCGCCCGACCAGGCGAAGCGCACGTCGCGCTTCGAGGACGGCGCGGTGCGGAAGCGGCCGACGATCGGCTCGGAGATGGCGTTGATGTCGGAAAGGTCGGCCGCGATCATGCGGTAGAAGATGTCCTGGTCGGAGGCGAGATCGGTGAGCAGCCGCTTCACCGTGTAGTCGCTGGCCGGCGAGGTATCGAGCGGCGCCAGCCTTGTGGCGTTTGTAAAACTTTCGGTCGTCGACACTTCATACATGACGCGCGCCGGGCGGTCGGTGCGGGTCCAGACCATGCCCGACGTGGCATCGACGTCGCCGGACTGCACGCCATGCGTGAAGGACGGGCGCTGGCTGGCGCGGGAATAATAGGGCAGCGCCAGACCGGAGGCGCCGACAAGGCCAAAGGCGCTGGCCGAGGTGACGAAAGCGCGGCGGGTGAGGGAAAGCTTGTTCATGGCTGTCTCCGGATGGCTTTAAACGGGACCGCCAAGCTCTCGCCTCAATGTTTCAGGCGTGTCTCGGAACCATGAAGTTTTGATAACAGTGCACTCTTCTCCTTCTCCCCCTTGTGGAGAAGGCGGAGCCGATGCCGGGAGGCGTGTCGAGATTCGGGTCAGGACGAGCCGGAGTCGAAGACGGGCGCAAAGCGACCAAACAAGGCCCTCTCCGAGAACCGGAGCGGAGCGTACTCAAAGTACGTGAGCACCGGAAGCGCAGGAGATTGCCGTTTGCAGGCCGGCCTCACCCGAATATCGACATGCCTCAGGCCGCCTGCGGCTCCGGCTCGAACGCCGGCTTGGCGGTATTGATCAGCAGCGAGATACAAGCCGCCGCGATGCCCGTCATGCCGGCGATCAGGAAGGCCAGTTCGTAATTGCCCTGCAACTCGCGCATCGTGCCGCCGAAGGCTGCAGCCGCCGCGGCGCCCACCTGGTGGCCGGCGACGATCCAGCCGAACACGATCGGCCCGCTACGGTCGCCGAAGGCTTCGTTGGCGAGCCTGAGCGTCGGCGGCACGGTGGCGATCCAGTCGAGCCCGTAGAGCACGGCGAAGATGATCAGGCTGGTCGCCGAGAAGCCGGAATAGGGCAAATAGATCAGCGACAGGCCGCGCACCGCGTAATATACGCCGAGCAGCTTGCGCGGATCGAAGCGGTCGGTGAGCCAGCCGGACAAAGTCGTGCCGATCAGGTCGAAAATCCCCATCATCGACAAGAGCCCGGCCGCCTGCACCTCGCCGATGCCCATGTCGCCGCAAAACGCGATGAGGTGCGTGCCGACGAGGCCGTTAGTGGTAAAGCCGCAGACGAAGAAGGTGGCGAAGAGATACCAGAACACCCGTGTGCCGGCGGCGCGGCGCAGCGTGTTCAGCGTATGCGCCAGGAAATTGCCTTGCGATGCGGGCGACACCGGCGGCACGTCATCGGCATCGGCGCCGTAGCGCACCTGGCCGATCGAGGCGGGACGCTCGGGCACCAGCAGGAAGACGAACGGGATCAGCGCGGCAGTGGCAAGCGCCACCGCAATCGCCACCGGCTTCCAGCCGCCGCTCTGCGCCAGCGAGGCGATCACCGGCAGGAACACCAGCATGCCGGTGGCGCTAGAGGCCGACATCAGGCCCATCATCAGACCGCGATTGGTCTTGAACCAGCGGTTGACGATGGTAGCGCCGAGCACGCTCGCCACCGCGCCGGAGCCGATGCCGGAAAGCACACCCCAGGTCAGGAAAAGATGCCAGGGCTCCGTCATCAACAGGCTGAGCGCGGTCGATCCCGACATCACCGCCAGCGATCCGAGCAGCGTGCGGCGCAGCCCGATGCGCTCCATCAGCGCCGCCGCGAACGGACCGGTCAGCCCATAGAGCAGGATACCGATGCTGGCCGCCCAGGAGGTCACGTCGCGGCGCCAGCCGAAGCTTTCTTCCAGCGGCACCATCATCACCGAGGGCGCCGAGCGAAGCCCGGCTGCGATAAGCAGGCAGAAGAAAATGACGGCGACGACGACGAAGGCGTAGCGCTGGCCAAACGGACGGGATTGAGCTATCATGTTACTAACCGGTACGTTGCAATGGGGCGTCGGCCTACATACGTACCGGTCAGTAACATTGTCAAGCGAGTTGTTTGCATGTCATCGGACAATAAATTTGATGCGTCGTTGAGCGTGGCTCCTCCCCCGAAGGCGGCGGACAAGATCCTGGACGTGGCGCGCGACCTTTTTTATCGTGAGGGCATCAGGGCGATCGGCGTTGACGAGATCGTCAAGCGCGCCGGCGTCACCAAGCCGAGCCTCTACCGCAGCTTCCCTTCCAAGGACGAGCTTGCCGCCTCCTATCTGCGCAAATACGACCTCGAATTCTGGGAGCGCTTCGACGAGGCCGTCGACGCGCATCCGGGCGATCCGCGCGCCCAGATCATCGCTTTCCTGACGCGTGTCGGCAAACGCACGCAAAAGGCGGATTATCGCGGCTGCGGCATGACCAACGCCGCTGTGGAATATCCTGAGCGCGGCCACCCGGCGCGCATCGTCAGCGAAAACAACAAGCAGGAATTGCGCCGGCGCCTGCGCGCCATGGCCGCCGCGATGGGCGCCGGCGATTCCGACACGCTGGGCGATGGGCTGCTGCTCCTCATCGAAGGCGCCTATATCAGCGGCCAGCTTTTCGGCCGTGGCGGACCGGCGGCGTCGGTCGCTCGCAACGCCGACCTCTTGATCGAAGCCAGCTTGAAGAAATAGCAGACGGCGGTACGCTTCCGGCAACTCGAAGCGGAGTTGCCATCGATGCGTGCCCTTCTGATCCCGCTTGCCCTCGCCCCTTTCTGCCAGGCGGCCCAGGCCGGCGACATCTCCAGCGCCTACACCGATCTCGATTCGGAGAAGGACTGCGTGACCTATGCCCAGGCCGCGGAAGGCGACGGCGACTGGGCGAGCCTCGTCTGCTCGGGCTATCGCGGCTACCCGGTGCTGATCGGCTACGACGACGCGCGCGAATCCGTCTATTACGGCTTTCCGTCGGACGACATGACCGCGGTCTGGGAGAGCTTCACTGCCTTCAACGGCTCCGGCCCGAAGGTGGAATGGCGCATCGAGACCAATGGCGACATCGCCATCCCCTTCGCCGCCATCCATCGCCGCTCGGTCAGCAACCCGGAGGACGAAAAGAAGTCGACCGACGTGCTGGTCGTCGCCAAGGTCGCGCAACCGGAAGAGCATCTGGGCTGCACCGTCGGCCTGATTCTGGCGACCGGCAATCCGCAGGCCAACGATCAGGCGCGCAAGCTGGCGGATGAGAAAGCCAAGACCTTCGTCTGCGGCAAGGACAAGCGCGAAGTGATCGGCGACGTGCCGCCCTTCGGCCGGGTGGATAATTAGAGGCCGGCAACCATTAGGCCAACGCCGGACTGGGTTCCCATTCGCCGCGTCGCCCATTAAACCCTTGCGCGATTGCAGCCGGTCTCGGGAGGTTCCGCTTGTCCAGTTCTGTCAGCGTCACGAATGACAACGGCGTGGCGGTGGTCACCATCGACAACCCGCCGGTCAACGCGCTGAGCTTTCATGTCCGCAAGCCGCTTTATGAGGCGCTTACCGCTTTGCGCGACGATCCTGCCGCCAAGGCGATCGTGATCGCCTGCGCCGGACGCACCTTTGTCGCCGGCGCAGATATCACCGAATTCGGCAAGCCGGTCCAGCAGCCGGAACTGCGCGCCATCATCGCCTTGCTGGAAATCATCGCCAAGCCGACGGTGGCAGCCATCCACGGCACGGCGCTGGGCGGCGGCCTGGAGTTGGCATTGGGCTGCCATTTTCGCGTCGCGGAAAAGAGCGCCAAGCTCGGCCTGCCGGAAGTGAAGCTCGGCCTCTTGCCCGGCGGCGGCGGCACGGTGCGCTTGCCACGCTTGGTCGGCGCCGCGAAGGCGCTCGCCATGATCGTGCCCGGAACGCCGATTTCGGCAGGGGAGGCGAAAGCCGCCGGTCTCATCGACGCTGTCGTCGACAGTGATCTCCTGGCAGAGGCCGTTCGTTTCGCTGGCGAAATGGCGGACCGAGGCGGTCCGTTCGTGCCGGTGCGCGACCGCAATGACCGCCTCGTCGAAACCGATCTCCCCGCCTTCGACGCCCAAGCCGCTGAGCTGGCCAAAAAAGCCCGCGGGCTGGAAGCACCGCTCGCTTCCGCCGAGGCCGTGCGCAACGCGATCACCTTGCCCTTCGACGAGGCGCTGGCCGCCGAGCGGCAACTTTTCCTCAAACTCGTTTCGGGCGATCAGTCGCGCGCGCAGCGGCATCTGTTCTTCGCCGAGCGAGAGGCGGCGAAGGTGCCCGGCAAGGACCTGCAGAAGCGTCGGATCGAACGCGTCGGCATCATCGGCGCAGGCACGATGGGCGGCGGCATCGCCATGGCTTTCGCCAATGGCGATCTCCCGGTGACCTTGCTCGAGACCAGCGAGGAAGCGCTGCGGCGCGGCCTGGCGACGATCGCCAAGAACTATGCCGTTTCGGTCAGCCGCGGCTCGTTGAGCGAAGAGGCGAAGCAGAAGCGGCTCGGCTTGTTCAAGGGCAGCACCGACTATGCCGACCTCGCCGATTGCGATCTGATCATCGAGGCCGTGTTCGAGGACATGGCGGTCAAGAAGGAGGTGTTCGGCAAGCTTGACGCGATCGCCAAACCCGGCGCTATCCTGGCCACCAACACCTCCTATCTCGACGTCGACGAAATCGCCGCCTCGACCTCGCGGCCGCAAGACGTGCTCGGCATGCACTTCTTTTCCCCGGCTAACGTCATGAAGCTCCTGGAGATCGTGCGCACCGAAAAGACCGCGCCCGAGGTGCTGGCGACCGTCGCCGATCTCGCCCGGCGCATCGGCAAGGTCGCGGTCGTCGTCGGCGTCTGCCACGGTTTCGTCGGCAACCGCATGCTGTCCGCGCGCGGCACCGAGAACGAGGCGCTTCTGTGGGAAGGCGCTACACCTACCCAGGTCGACAAGGCTTTCATCGATTTCGGCTGGCCGATGGGACCGTTCCAGATGGGCGATCTCGCCGGCCTCGACATCGGCTGGCGCAACCGCAAGGCGCGCGGCCAGACGGCCGTGATCGCCGATACGCTGTGCGAGCGGGGCCATTTCGGCCAGAAGACCGGGCGTGGGTGGTACCGCTATGAGAGCGGCGCGAGAGAGCCGGTCGCGGATCCGGATGTGGAGGCACTGATCCGAGCCAAGGCCGCGGAGCTTGGAATTGCCCGGCGTGAGATCGGCGCGGAGGAAATCATCGAGCGCACGCTCTATCCGCTGATCAACGAAGGTGCGAAGATCCTCGAGGAAGGCATCGCTGCGCGCGCGTCAGACATCGATGTCGTCTGGGTCAACGGCTACGGCTTCCCGATCGGCAAGGGCGGGCCGATGTTCTGGGCCTGGCTCGAAGGAGCCGGCAGGATCGTCGAGCGCCTGGAGTATTGGCATGGGCGAACCGGCAGGGCGATCTTCGAGCCGGCGCCGGCGTTGAGGCGGTTTGCCGAGACGGGGGCTTGGGAGGCTGCGGGAGGCGTCCCGTAACTTCGTCATTCCAGGGCGAAGCGAAGCGTAGACCCTGGAATCCATGCCGTTACATCAACGGCGAACGCGGCGGCGCAGAATAAGGGGCAGCGCAGAATCGCTCGTTCTGCGCTGTTGGGGCGCTCCGATATTCCGGCATGGATCCTCGGGTCTGCGCTGCGTCGCTACGCTCGTTGCTCCGCCCCTGGATGACGAACGCGGAGGCGACACGCCAAATTTGACCATGTGGACAAATCTCAGGCGCCGTTCCATAGTCCTGAGCGTCTGACATTTTTGGAACGGCCGGCTCGACACGGCTGTCGAACAGAGGGGCACTTCAATGGAAAACGACCGTAGCAAAACGCACCGCGCCGGCCTGTCGCGGCGCAACCTGCTGGAACTTGGCGCGCTCGGCCTCGCGGCGACCGTGCTGCCCGGGGCGGCTTTCGCCAAGGACAAGAAGCTGAAGGTGGCGGCGATCTTCGCCACCCCGATCGAGGAACCGTGGGACAACCAGATCCATGTCGCCCTGCAGAAGGCCGAGAAGGAACTGGGCATCGAATACAAATGGTCGGAAAAGGTGCAGACCGCCGATTTCAGCCGCGTGATGCGCGAATATGCTCAAGGCGGCTACCAGCTGGTGCTGGGCGACGCCTTCGCCGCCGAGCGTGAATCGCGAAAGACCGCCAAGCAGTTCCCGAAGACGGCCTGGCTGTTCGGCTCCGGCGCCGGCCCGGCCGAGCCCAATTTCGGCGTCTTCGACAACTGGATCCATGAGCCCGCCTATCTGTCCGGCATGATCGCCGGCAAGATGTCGAAGTCCGGCAAGGTCGGCGCTGTCGCGGCGATGGGCATTCCGGAAGTGAACCGGCTGGTCAACGCCTTCTTCGCCGGCGCCAAGGAGGTGAACCCGAACGTCAAGAAGAAGGTCGCCTTCATAGGTTCCTTCTTTGATCCGCCGAAGGCCAAGGAAGCGGCCGTCGCGCAGATCGATGCGGGCGTCGACGTTATCTATGCCGAGCGCTTCGGCGTCATCGAGGCGGCAGTCGAGAAGAAGATTCTTGCCATCTCCAACATGTCCGACCAGTCGAGCCTTGGCCCCGATACGGTCATCACCGGCCCGGTCTGGGACATGTATCCGACGGTCGAGCAGGCAATCAAGCTGGTTAAGGCCGGCGTCTTCACCGCGCAGGACTATGGCGATTTCTCGCGCATGGCCAAGGGCGGCTCGTATCTCGCGCCCTATCACAAGTTCGACAAGACGCTGCCGGCGGAAGTCAAGGACCTGGTCGAGAAGAAGAAGGCCGAGATCCTCGAAGGCAATTTCCGCGTCGACGTCGACGAGAACACGCCGGTTTCGGATTGATGCATTGTTGAGGGGTTGCGCGAAGGCCCCTCTCTGTCCTGCCGGACATCTCCCCCTCAAGGGGGGAGATTGGCAGTTTCATTGACGGCACTCGATCTTTTCAACGTTGAAAGTTGGCGAAAGCCGGCGTGACATCTGATCTCCCCTTTGAGGGGAGATGGCCGGCAGGCCAGAGGGGGGCCTCGCGCTGCCCTCGGTTAGCCGGATCGCAAATCCAGGGAGCACCCTTGTCCGCCCCACTCATCGAAATGCGCGGCATCACCAAGATCTTCGGCGCCGTCAAGGCGAACGAGGCCGTCGACCTCAGCGTCGCACCCGGCGAAATCCTCGGCCTGCTCGGCGAGAACGGCGCCGGCAAGACGACGCTGATGAACGTGCTGTTCGGCGCCTATGCGCCGGACGCCGGCGAGATCCTGGTCGAAGGACGACCGGTCGCCATCCACAATTCGGCCGATGCGCTCGCCGCCGGCATCGGCATGGTGCACCAGCATTTCCACCTCGCCCCGCGCCTCACGGTGCTGGAAAACCTGCTGATCGGCATTCCCGGCAAGTCCGGCCGCATCGACCGCGCGCGCGGGCTTGCCCGCCTGGACGAGATCAGCCGGCAGTATGGGCTGAGCCTCGATCCGAACCTGCTCGTGTCGGCGCTGTCGGTCGGCGAGCAGCAGCGGCTGGAAATCGTCAAGGCGCTGTTTCGCGGCGCGAAGCTTTTGATCCTCGACGAGCCGACGGCAGTGCTGGCGCCAAGCGAAGTAGACGGCCTGTTCGCCGCCCTGCGCTCGATGGCGGCGCAGGGGCTCGGCATCATCTTCATCTCGCACAAGCTGAACGAGGTCCGGGCGCTCACCCATCGCTGCGTCGTCCTGCGCCATGGCAAGGTCGCCGGCCGTGTCGACCATCCGGCAGGAACCACCTCGGCCGAGATGGCCAGACTGATGTGCGGCCATGAGATCGTGCCGCCGGTCAAGGAGGCTTCGACGCCCGGCGCCGCCGTGCTGACGCTCGACGGCATCTCCACCGCCGGCCATGCCGGCATGCTGCTGCGCGACGTCTCGCTGGTCGTCCGGGCGGGCGAGATACTCGGCATCGCCGGCGTCTCCGGCAACGGCCAGCGGGCGCTGGCCGACGTCATTTCCGGCATGCTGCCGCCAAGGGCCGGCACGATGACGATAGCCGGCAAAACGGTGACGCAATTCTCGCCGCGCGAGCTGCAGGCGCTTGGCCTCGGCCGCATCCCCGAAGACCGCATGACCACCGGACTGGTCACCAACTTGCCTCTAGCCGATTCCATGGTTCTGCCGCGGATCGGCACCGAGGCCTTCAGCAGCAAAGGCCTGCTCAACCCGGCGGCGATTCGCGCGTTCGCCGAAGCGCAGATCAAGGCCTATGACATACGCTGCCCTGGCCCGATGGCGCGCGCCGGCGCGCTCTCCGGCGGCAACCTGCAGAAGGCGCTTTTGGCGCGCGAGCTCGCTTTCGACCCGAAAGTGCTGATCGTCTCGCAGCCGACGCGCGGCCTCGACATCGGCGCCGCCCGCTTCATCCATGAGAAATTCCTGGCGATGCGCGCCAAGGGCTGCGGCATCATCGTCATCGGCGAAGACCTTGAGGAATTGCTGATGCTCTCGGACCGCATCGCGGTGATGTATGAGGGCCGCATCGCCGGCACGCTCGACAGCGCGGATGCCACCGTCGCCAGGCTCGGCCTGATGATGACCGGCGCCGGGCAGACCGAGGAGGCGGCCTGATGTTTCGCCTCGAAGCCCGCACCTCGACACCCGCCTGGTTCAATCTGGCGCTTCCCCTGATCGCCATCGCCGCGACGCTCATCCTGTGCAGCGGGCTCATCGCCATCGCCGGCGCCGGTGTGATCGAAGCCTATGGCGTGATGCTCTCGGCCTCGCTCGGCGACAGCTACGCCATCACCGAGACGCTGGTGCGCGCCGCGCCGATGATCTTCACCGGCCTTGCGGTGGCCATCGCCTTCCGCGCCAAATTCTGGAACATCGGCGCAGAGGGCCAGCTGCTGGCCGGCGCGGTGGCGAGCTGCTTCGTCGGCGCGATCCCGATGCCGGGCACCCTCGCTATGGTGCTGATGGCGCTGGCCGGCGCCGCGGCCGGCGCGCTCGTGGCGCTGGTGCCGGCGACGCTGAGGGTCAAATTCAAGGTCGACGATGTGGTGAGCTCGCTGCTGCTCAACTCGGTCATCTATTACGCGCTAATGGCGCTGATCGAAGGGCCGTGGAAGGACACCTTTTCCGGCTATCCGATCTCGCCGCCGATCGAGGATTCGGCCAATTTCCCGGTGTTGATCGAAGGCACGCGGCTGCATCTCGGCGTCGTCGTCGCGCTGATCGCGGCGCCACTTTGCTGGTTCCTGATCGCCCGCACCACCCTCGGCTTTCGCATCCGCGTCACTGGCGAAAATCCGGAAGCGGCGCGCTATGGCGGCATCAACGTGCAGCGCGTGCTGCTCTCGACCGCCCTGCTCTCCGGCGCGCTGGCAGGCCTGGCCGGCGTTGGCGAGGTCGGCGGCGTGCACTTCCAGGTGATGAGCGACATCTCGCCGGGCTATGGCTATTCCGGTATCGTCGTCGCCATGCTCGCCAGACTCAACCCGCTCGGCGTGGTGCCGGCGGCGATCTTCCTCGCCGCCGTCATGACCGGCGGCGAGGCGATGTCGCGCGCGACCGGCGTGCCGGCTTTCCTGAGCGACGTCATCCAGGGCACGGCGCTGCTCGCCATGCTGGTGGCGCTGCTCTTCACCGCCTATCGCATCCGACGCGTCGGAGCGCAGACATGAGCGCGGTGTTCGAGCAGATTCTCCAGGTCGGTTTCCTCGCCGCCATCATTCGCATCGCCACGCCGCTTGCTTTCGCCACGCTCGGCGAAATGTTTTCCGAACGCGCCGGCGTGCTCAATCTCGGCATCGAAGGCATCATGCTGCTCTCGGCCATGGCAGGCTTCACCGCCGCCAGCTTGAGCGGCAGCCTGTGGCTTGGCGTGCTGGTGGCCGTGCTGGTCGGCGCGCTGATGGGCGCCCTGCACGCGCTGTTCACCGTCGCACTGGGCCTCAGCCAACATGTCTGCGGCATCGGCGTGACCTTGTTCTGCTCGGGCCTTGCCTATTTCCTCTACCGGTTGATCTTCGGCCAGCAATCGGTGCCGCCCAGCATCGACGGCTTCAAGACGGCGCCGATCCCGCTGCTTTCCGACATCCCGATCCTGGGGCCGGCCGTGTTCAACCAGTTCGCGCTGGTTTATCTAGCCATCATCGCCGTTCCGCTCGCCGCCTTCGTGCTCTACCGCACGCCATGGGGGCTCTCGGTGCGCATGGTCGGCGAGAACCCGCGCGCGGCGGATTCGGCCGGCGTGAGCGTCATCGCTACGCGCTTCCAGGCGGTGATCCTCGGCGGCGCGCTGATCGGGCTTGCCGGCGCCTTCCTGACCATGGCGCAGTTCAACGCCTTCACCTTCGGCGTCGTCTCCGGCCGCGGCTGGGTGGCGATCGCGCTGGTCGTGTTCGGCCGCTGGGACCCGTGGCGCTCGGCGGGCGCGGCACTACTCTTCGCCTTCGTCGACGCGCTGCAGCTCAGGATGCAGGCGAGCGGCCTCGGCCATATCCCCTACGAAGCCTTCCTGATGCTGCCCTTCATCTTCACCATCGTCGCCATGGCCTTCATGTCGCGCAACGCGGTCGCGCCCTCGGCGCTGCTGAAGCCGTTCAGAAGGGAAGAACGGTAGCCTTTCCTCTCCCTCCGGAGGGGAGAGCGATGGGGGAGAGGAGGGGCGCCAAGCCTCAGATCGCCGTGAACGCGTTATCCACGAACAAATGCGCGCCGTTGACGAAGCTCGATTCGTCGCTGGCCAAAAACAGCGCCGCCTTCGCCACCTCTTCCGGCTCGCCGATGCGGCCTTGCTGCGCGGCCATGGCCGCATCCGAGACATCGACGCCGAGCCTGCCGAGATCCGCCACCTCGCGCAGGCCATGCGGCGTGCGGATGAAGCCGGGGCAGACGGCGTTGCAGCGGATGTTGCGGTCGCGGAACTCGACGGCAATTGCCCGGGCGAACATGTGGCAGGCGCCCTTGGTGGTGTCGTAAAGCACCTCGTTCGGCGTCGCCGCCACTGCCGAGATCGATGAGGTGCAGACGATCGAGCCGCCGCCGGCGGCGATCATGCCGGGCAGCACCGCGCGCGTCATCAGGAACATCGAGCGGACATTGACGGCATGCAGCCAATCCCACTCCTGCAGAGTCGTCTCCAGGAACGGCTTTATCACGATCGTGCCCGCATGGTTGAACAGCACTGTGACCGGACCGAGCTTATCCGTCGCCGCCTTCACCGCCGCCTCGACCTGCGCCTCGTCAGAAACATCGGCCACGAAATGCTCCGCCACATGGCCCCGCGCCCGGATCGCCGCCGCGGTCTTGCCGGCCGCTTCGCCGTTGCGGTCGATGATCGCCACCTTGGCGCCTTCGGCGGCAAACAGCTCCGAAGCCGCCCCGCCCATGCCCGTCGCGCCGCCCGAAACGATCGCCACTTTGCCCGCCAGCCTTTCACCCATTTTGCTCTCCCTGGATTCCGTGAGGTGTTTTTTTGATGCTAGCGCGTCGGGCGGGGCGTAGCCAAGCGCTTGAGCGAGGCGGTTTGCCGTCGAAAAGCTCATGGTTCCAGGCATTTGCCGAGCTTGCCTGCATCGGCCCGCGACCAGACACTCCGTCTCATGGGGGCAATAAATACCAGTACTCGCCTTATCCTGAGAACGTTTTCCCAAAAATCGGCAAAAAATAGCAATCGACAAAGTCTACTAACTTTATAGATTAAGCGCCGAGACGGAGGCTGATATGTCCTATATCCAGAACGCTCAGACCGCCCGCAAGGGCCAAAGGCTGACCGCCGATCAGAGCTGGAGGCCCGCCTATGGCGGTACCTTCGCCTATCTCGTCTTCGCGCTTGCATTCGTGTTCACCGGCGCGGTGGTGCTGGGGTTGATCCCCTGATTTCGAGGCGGGCCGAGACCCGCCGTCAAACAATCTGAGTTGCGTAACCGGAGTGGAAAGCTGGCCGAGCACCAGGGCGCTGTCGCGCGCCTGCGTCCTCGGATTTGATTCAGAAGGCTTTGGAGCGGGGCAAGCCGACGTGATGGAGGAGATGGCAATGCCGATCGAGTTCACGCATGTTCCCGGTAAAGCTGCCAGTGGAGGCTTCTTCTATGATTTCGCCGAGACGGCGACCAAACTGTCGCTGATCGAGGATGCCGGTTTCCGCAGGCTGGTGGTGGACGATCCGGCCGGCCTGCTCACCAATATGGACATCGCCGCGCAGACGCTCGACCGCACCGGTTCGCTGGAGGTGGTGCTGACGCATTGGGCCGGCGTGATCGAGCCGACGGTGGCGGCAAGGCAGCTTGCCGCGCTCGACCGCAGAGGCGGCGGCCGCCTGTCGCTTCGCATGCTGAGCGAGCCGCTGGAAGACAGCGATGCCGAGGCGCGGCCGGTCGGCCACAGCGTGGTTTGGCAGCGCATCGACGAATATCTGGTGCTGCTGAAGCGCCTGTGGTCGAACGACAGGCCCTTCGACCATGAAGGCGCCTTCTACAGCGTCAGGGGCGGCTTCGTGCCGCGCAAGGGCCCGCATGGCGCCGATCTCGTCATCCGGCTCGGCGGCCAATCGGGCACTGCGCTGAAGGTCGCCGGCAAGCATGCCGATGTCTTCGAGTTGGCCGCCGGCTCGCCGGACGAGGTGAGGCAATTGATCGAGCGTGCGCGCGGCGCCGCCGCCGAGCACGGCCGCGCCGGCAGGTTGCGCTTCGCGCTGCCGGCCCGCATCCACGCGGACGGCTGGAGCGGAACCCCGGATCACAAGGCGGTCGAGATCGCCGGGCCGCCGGCGCGGATTGCCCTGGCGCTTTTGCCCTATGCGGCGCTCGGCATCGAGGAATTCATGATCAGCGGCATCGATCGTCCGGGCGAGATCGCTCGCATAGGGCGCGACACGATCACGCTGCTCGCGAATTCGCTGGCGCGGCGTGAGGCGGAGGTTCCGCAACCGGGTGCGTTCGCCTCATCCCCCTTGCTGAACACCGTATAGGTCGAAGTCACGGCGTGCCGGAGTACTCCAGCCCGTCCATCACGTAATCCGCGAACAGGAAGTCGCGGATGCCGGCGATCCGGCCGTCCTCCCAATCGATGAGGATGAAATAGCGCGGCGGTTCGTCCGGACGCTCCGGGCTGGTGACTAGGATGGCGGGCGAGCCTTCGACAAGTCCGGCCGCGAAATTCCAATGCGTTTCGTCGACATAGCGGCCGAAATAGTTGCCGACATATTCCTTGCCGTCCGCGCGCAGGCGATTGACCAGCTCCAGCTTGACGTTCCACGGCCAAAAGGCCGCGCAGCGGTGAGACCCCAATAACCTTCATGGCACGGCGTCCGCGAGCTGCCGCAACGCGACAATGACCGCTTCCGAGTCCGCCAGCGCGCCGAAGATCCCGTCCTCGACCGTCACCATGTGCAGCGCCGCTTCATGCGCATACTGATCGCCGCTGGCGCAGGCGTCCGAAATCGTCAGGCACTGGAAGTTGCGGTCGCAGGCTTCGCGCAATGTGGTGTGCACGCACACATCCGTCGTGCAGCCGGTGAGCATCAGATGCGTTATGCCCCGGGCGCGAAGGACCTGTTCCAGATCTGTGTAAGTGAAGGCGCTGTTGCAGGTCTTGTCGATGATGACGTCCTGCGGCGCCACGTCGATGTCGGCGGCGATCTGAAAGCCAGGGCCGGAGCGCAGCAGGATATCGGTGCCGTCGAGGCCAGCCCGCTTGCGGCGCCATTTTTCGTAAGGCGTCATGTCGGCCATGTCGGCGCGGTAGCCTTGCCTTGTGTGAATAATGGTGAGGCCTGCCGCGCGGGCCGCGGCAATCACCCGGTTGACCGCCGGCAGGATGGCTCGCAGCGGCGACGGGTCGTAGCCTTTCCTGGCGAAATAGCCGGTCGGCGACAGGAAATCCTCCTGCAGGTCGATGACCAGCAGCGCCGCATGCTGCGGCTCCAGCCTGCCGTCATAGGGGAAGTCGAACGGTATCGCCTTGATCATCCGCGGTCTCCTTCTTCGGTATCGAGCATAGCCTGCCGCGCATGCGGCGGAAGCCCCTGTGGTGACGGCCCGCACGCACGCCGAAGCGATTGAACAGCGGCTTCCGCCAGTTTTGTTGGCCTAGATCCCGATCTTAATCTTGACTATCAAAGTCAGGTTTCATACTCAGTCGACGGCGCATGGCGCAAAGCCGTGACCGAGGTTCGCACCAGCCAGCAGACAACCTGCCGGTTCGTGCCATGACAAAGCGAGGACGAGATTTGTCCCGGACCGTTCTGTTCGCGGCGCTGGCCGCATCCGTGATCTTTTCGGCTGGGATAGCCGTGGCGCAGCAGCAGCCGGCAACACCGCCTGCGACCGGTCCGGCAGCGGCCGCCCCCGCGCCTGCCGCATCGGCCGCTAATCCACCGCAAACGCCGGTTGAAGCCCTGCCGGCGGGGCCAGGCATCCAGCCGGCTCCGAATGGTGCCGCTGGGGAAGAGCCCTCCATCTCGCTGGTTCTGCCGCATGACCTGTCGCCCTGGGGCATGTTCATGAATGCCGACATCGTCGTGAAGGCGGTGATGGTCGGGCTGGCTTTCGCCTCTCTCGTCACCTGGACGATCTGGCTTGCCAAGTCGCTGGAGGTCTTCGGCGGCAAGCTGAGGGCCCGCCGTGCTGCAGATGCGATCGGCAATGCCGCGACGCTGATGCAGGCCGGCCGCGAACTCGGCCATAACGGCAGTCCGGGCGCGCTTCTGGTGCGGGCGGCGGAAGAGGAACGGGCGCTTTCGGCGGGCGCGCTCGACCACGTTTCCGGCGACGGCCTGAAGGAACGCGTCGCCTCCAGGCTCTTGCGCATCGAGGCGGCGGCGGCGCGGCGCATGTCGCGCGGCACTGGCCTGCTTGCCACCATCGGCTCGACAGCGCCCTTCGTCGGCCTGTTCGGCACCGTATGGGGCATCATGAACGCCTTCATCGGCATCTCCCAGGCGCAGACCACCAACCTCGCCGTGGTGGCGCCGGGCATCGCCGAGGCGCTGCTTGCGACCGCGATGGGCCTTGTCGCGGCCATTCCGGCGGTCGTCATCTACAACGTCTTCGCCCGCTCGATAGCCGGCTACAAACAGATCCTCGCCGACGCCTCAGCCGGCGTCGAGCGGCTGGTCAGCCGCGACCTCGATTTCCGCACGGTGCCGCCGGCAGCGGCGATGGCTGCGGAGTAGCGACGATGGCGGCGCGCATTCGCGAGACCTTCGGCGACGATCTTGAGGAAAGCCACGACATCAACGTCACGCCTTTCATCGATGTCATCCTAGTGCTTCTGATCATCTTCATGGTCGCAGCACCCCTCGCCACCGTCGACGTCAATGTCGACCTGCCCGGATCGACGGCGACGCCGGCGCCGCGGCCCGAGACGCCACTCTTCTTGACGCTAAAAAGCGATTTCACACTGGCGATCGGCAATGACAGCGTGCCGCGTCCAGCCTTTGCCGGGATGCTCGACAGCCGCACCAAGGGCGACAGGCAGACGCGCATCTTCCTGCGCGCCGACAAGACGGTCGGCTATGGCGACCTGATGGAAGTGATGAACCTGCTGCGGAGCGCCGGCTATCTGAAGGTGGCGCTGGTCGGCCTCGAAACCACGGGCAGTGCCGGCCGACAGGCTGCGCCAGGAACTCCCGCGGCCGGCGCGAACCCTGCCCCGCCACCCGCCGGGAGCCGGGCGCCATGACGGTCGCCGCTCTTTCCCGCATGTCCCAGCCGCGCTTCGGCTCGCGTGACGCCGGCCTGTGGACGAGTGCCGCCGCGATCATTCTGGCCGCGCATGTGGCAGTTGCCTATGCGGTGCAGAATCTGAGTTTCGCCGAAATGCAGGATGGCGGTCCGCCGCCGGCGCTGGCGGTCGAGATGGCACCGCTGGTCGTCGCACCCGCCGTGCCGGAGGAGGCTGCGATGCTGGACACCGTGACACCGGAGCCGCCCGATGCGGCGGAGGAGACGGAAAAGCCCGTCGACACGAAGCCGGTGACCGATCCAGCGCCGGTGGCGGAGCAGGCAGAGCCGGTCCCCGTACAGCCACTCGACGACAGGCAGGAGGCTGAACAGGCCGCGCCGGTGCAGCAGACCATAGCGGCGCTGAGCGAGCAGCAGCCACTGGATGAAGTGGTGCCGGATCCTGTCGAGACGATCGCGCCCGATGTCGTCATTCCGCTGCCGCGGCGGAAGCCTGTGGAAGCCGAGGTCAAGGCGCAGAAGCCGGTCGAAGCCAGGAAGAAGGTCGAGAAGAAGCCGGTCGAAAAGCCAAAGGAACGGGTGGAAAAGGAAATGGCGACGACGCCCAAGGCGACGACCACCGCCAGCATCGACGCCAAGGCGGCGACGAAGGCAGCGGCGCCACAATCCTCGAGCGCGGCGCCGCGCTCGAGCGTCAGCCCGTCGCGCTGGAATTCCAGCCTGGCGGCGTGGATCAGGCGGCACACCCGCTATCCGAGCGCCGCGCGCTCCAGACGGGCCGAAGGCACACCGAGCGTGACCTTCACGGTCGACACGTCCGGAAGGGTGGTCTCGGCCCGGCTCACGCGATCCTCGGGCGACGGCGATCTCGACCGCGCGGCGCTTGGCGCGTTGCAGGGCGCCTCGGTGCCGGCGCCGCCGGCGGAACTCGGCGCCCGCGTCACCCGCACCGCGCCCTTCGTCTTCAGCCTGCGCAATTAAAGCATGTCTCCCTAAAGTGGGAACCGGTTTCGGGATAAAGACATGCGTAAGATCAAAAAGCCTAAAGCGCGTGGAGCGAATCTGAAAGATCGCGACGCGCTTTAGGGCAATATCAGGAAAAGTGCGCGACGGCTTTCCATGCCGGATCTATCGAACGCTGAACCGCTCTAATTGGCCTGGGGGCGGCGATCTGTCCGTTTCGGGATGAGCCCGAAAATGATAAAACCTGAGGCAATCACTCATCTATATTAGGATTCCCATGTCGGTCCTTACACGCCGCAAACTCCTGCAGAGCGCCGCGACCGTCGGCGCGGCCGGTATCGGCCTCTCGGCCGCCGGCAAGCTTGCCGGCTGGGCGGCGGCGAAGCCCGAACCGCTGATCCTGAAGACTGCCAGCATCGAGGCGCGGCTGATGGACGGCGCGTCGACGAAGAATGTTCTGACCTATGGCGAGGCAGGCCAGCCACCGGTCGTCAGGATGCGGAAGGGCGAGCCGTTCACCGCGCGGCTGATCAACGGCATCGATGATCCGACGACCATCCACTGGCACGGTATCCGCGTTCCCAACAAGATGGACGGCGTCCCTTTCCTGATCCAGCCCTATGTCTATCGGGGCGACCATTTCGACTATGCCTTCACCCCGCCCGACGCCGGCACCTTCTGGTACCACCCGCATTGCAACACGCTGATCCAGATGGGTCACGGGCTGACCGGTGTGATCGTGGTCGAGAACCCTAAGGACGCCGCCTTCGACGCCGAAATGGTGATCAACCTGCGCGACTGGCGGCTCGGCGACGACGGCCAGTTCATCGAGGCGTTCCGGCCGCGCGACGCCGCAAGGGCCGGCACCTTCGGCACGGTGCGCACCGCCAATTGGCTCGAACAGCCGCAATTCGATGCGCCGGCCGGCGGACTGGTGCGGCTGCGCGCCGCCATCACCGACGTCACCCGCATCTACGCCTTCCGCGTCGACGGGGCCGAAGCTGCGGTGATCGCGCTCGACGGCAACCCGGTGCCGCAGCGGTTCACGCCGGACGCCTTGCAGATCGGACCCGGCCAGCGGCTGGAGCTTGCCATCCGTATGCCCGACGAGGAAGGCGCGATCGTCAGCCTGCGCGACGTCCGAGGCACCAAGCCGAAAATCCTGGCGACGCTGCGTTCGGTCGGCAAATCGCTCAAGCACGATCTGCGCGATCTCGGGTCGCTGGAAGTCAATCCGGTGGCGGAAGTGGACCTTTCCAGCGCCAGGCGCATTCCGCTGGCGCTGAGCGCCACGGCGGAAAACGTTTCGGTCGACAGCATCTGCGGTTCGCTCGGTTACAGTTTCTGGGCGATCAACAAGGTGCCGTGGCCGGGCGACACGCCCGACCCTACGGCGCCGCTCGCCGAGTTGAAGCTCGGCAAGAGCTACATCATCGACATGGAGAACCTGACGCCGCACGCGCACCCGATCCATTTGCATGGCATGAGCTTCAAGGTGCTGTCGTCCTCGACCAGGCCAGTGCAGCCGCTCGTCTCCGACACCTACCTCATCCAGCCCGACGAGAAGGTGCAGCTGGGATTCGTCGCCGACAATCCCGGCGACTGGCTGCTGCATTGCCACATCATCGAGCACCAGAAGACAGGCATGACGAGCTATTTTCGGGTGGTGTGAGCGCATTGGCGCATTGAGCAATTCTGGGAAAAGTGTGAGCGGCTTTCCGTACGGAATTGCGTAAAAAACAAAGATATGGAGCGGCATTTCCGTCTCTATTTCGGGTTGACGCGTTTGGCCGATTGCCTAGGTAGGCAGGAGGGCGCTGGGGCGGCACGCAACTCCGACCGACGGCATGACATCCTTGCGTATTCGAAAACTTGCCTTTATCGCGGCAGGCATCTCCATCCTTTCGTCCTGCGTCATTCCGGACGATACGTCCAGCATCGCCAAGGTCGACCCCACCACGGCCGCCGCCCGCAAGGAGATGGTCGGTCTCAGCGAGGCTGATGTCCGCATGTGCGCCGGCTTTCCGACCGCGACGGCCGATGTGGGATCATCCGGCCAAATCTGGACCTACCAACGCACCGTGCAACGCGGCAACCTCAGCATCGCGGTGCCGACCATGGCCGTGGGCGCGATTCCCGCCTTCGGCGGGTCAGTCAATGTCGCCCCCGGCGGCTACTGCAACACGCAGATCCGCATGGTCGGCGGGCATGTCGCCGAGGTGGCCTATGCCGGCGACAACAATCTGCCGAACAGCGTCGATGCGCTCTGCGTCAGCACGGTGGACGCCTGTGTGACCTATGCGCGCCAACGCAATCACAAGGCGACGGCAATCTCCAGGTGAGTGGAACCGGGCCGGTCCAAGACTCCGCTTGTGTCAGCGTTCTCCAGAGTGAATGGCGCCGGGGAGGCGTTAGGCGAAACATGCCGGCCTGGGTCCCGTGGACCAGTTCGAAATTCGTCCGGCGCGAAGCCCTTGGTTCGTCAGGATTCAGTCGGGCGCCGGAAGCATGTATGCTCGACGATACTGATTCTTCCGATCATTTTGGCTGGTCGATGTGAGAAAAATCGCCGCCGCACTCACCGTAGCTGTCGTTCTTGTCGTCGGGCTGCTTTTCCTTCTGCCCGCGCTGGTTTCGACCGACTGGGTTCGTGCTGAACTAGGCCGGCAATTGTCGTCCGCGACCGGAATGACCATCCGGCTCGACGGGCCTGTCAGGCTGTCGCTGCTGCCCAGGCTGGCGGTGGTCGCGGATGATATCTCGCTCTCGACCGGCGCTGGCGACGTCGCGATATCCGCTCCGCGCTTCGATACGTCGGTAACGCTTTCCTCGCTATGGTCGAAAAAGCTCGAGATTCAGTCCGTCGCGCTGGCGGATCCGACAATCGCGCTCAAGGCTTCCGCGAGCGCGGAGCCAGCTCCGGAGCCGAAGGATGTTGAGGCTGATCCCTTCGCGGCGATTGTCGATACGCTCGAGCGGCTGGCGATCAACCGGCTGACCATAACGAACGGCACCCTTACCTCAGCCGCCTCGACCGGCAACGCCGCCAAGGTGACGGCAATCGACGCCGATCTGAGGGTTCCGGACCTCGACCGGGAGGTCTCGTTTTCATTGGCCGGCACCAGCAACGGCCGTCGCGTCGCAATCAGCGGGAGCCTTTCCGCCTTGAGGCCGATCCTGAAACGGCTGCCGGCCCAAATCGCCATCGAGGCGCGGCTCGATCCGGCGCCCGTTGCCAAATTCTCTGCCTTGAAGGCGAGCGGCGAAATCCAGCTCAACGGCAATGGCAGCTATCAGATCAAGGGCGGCAAGTTCGAGATCGGCGACCAGAGCTTCCAGATGGACGCGCTCTTTCAGCCCGGGCCGCGGCATCGCTTCTTCGCCGACCTGGCGGCCAAGCGCGTCGATATCGACGCCTTGAGCGATCTCGGAAAGGGCGGTTCCAGCGTGAGCAAAACTGCTGCTGGCTCCGGAGAGCCTGACCTTGCCATGCTGGCCGCTTTCGACGCCGACATCAGCGTGACAATCGATGAGTTGCTCAGCGACAAGATACGGGCTTCCGATGTCCAACTCGCCGCAACATTGCGCGACGGGCATCTCAAGGCAAAGCTGGAGCACTTCGGCCTCGACGCGGGAAACCTCACGGCGAACGCCTCGACGAATGTCGCTGAAACGCCTCCGACCATACGGGGCAATATTGCGAGCTCGGGGCTGGACATCGGCTCGATAGCGAAGCTGGCCGGACAAGCCGTGCCGCTGTCCGGCAAGCTTACGGCCGATATGGGATTCGCTTTTCGTGGGCTTGCCGCGCAACGCATCCACAGCAGCCTCAATCTGCAGGGAACGGTCGGGATACGCGAGGGCAAGCTTCCGCTTGCGGCGCTTGCCGATGCCCAGGACCGGACCGCCAACGACATAACCGGGCTCACTCTTGACGCGAAGCTTCGCGACATCGGCAAGCCGGTCGATGTGACAGGCAAGCTCGCCTGGCGGGGGCAGGCTGTTGCGTTCAAGTCTCAGGTCGCGCCCGCATCCTTTCTGGCCGGCGGCTCCGTTGCCGATGCATCCGGCCCGATCAGCCTTTCGGTCTCCTCCAAATATCTCGAAGGCAGCATAAGCGGCACTGTCGGGGGTGGCGGCACGTTCAAGGGCCAGGTCTCGGCCACATCGCCCTCGGTCGACAGACTGATGCAATGGCTGGGACAGGGCGCTTCCCGCAGTCTGCAGGATTTTGCCTTCAAGGGCGATGTCGATGCCGGCCCAACGCAATTCTCCTTCCAGAAGGCCACCGCCACATTGAACGGCGTCAAGGCGTCGGGGCAAGGCTCGGTGAAACTGGGGGAGCCTCTCACCATCCGGACATCGCTCAATTTCGCGAGACTCGACCTTGCAGCGTTCGCCGGCGGCGGAGCCATGGCCGGCGGCAAACAGAAACCGGGTGCGGCAACCGACGCGCCGGTCGATCTCTCCTTCCTCAAGGGACTTGATGCCAAAGTGGACATCCAGGCCGACAAGCTCGGCTATGGCAAGGTCTTCGCCGGGCCGGTGGCGACCAGCCTGACGGTGGCGGATGGGAAGGCTCACCTGAACGTGCCGCAAAGCCCCTTCTATGGCGGCACGATCGCGGCGGAGATGACCGCCGACGGTTCCGGCGACGCCGCTTCCCTGGACCTCAACACCGCAATCACCGGCGCGGCAGCGGCACCCTTGCTGCGTGATGCGGCGGATTTCGACCGCATCGAAGGCACGCTTGAGGCTACGGTCGCGGTTTCAGGCGCGGGAAAGACCACCAAGTCGCTTGCCCGCTCGCTCGGCGGCAAGGCGGCGGCAAAATTCAGCGACGGCGCCTTCCGCGGCATCGACATAGCGGAGGTCTACAACAATTTGGCCGGGCTGCTCGCCGGCGGCTTCAAGCAGGATCAGGCCAAGAAGACGACGTTCACCGAGCTCGGCGCCTCATTCGCGATCGCGGACGGCATCGCGCAGACGACGGACATCAGCCTGCTGGGCCCGCTGCTGCGGATGGACGGGTCAGGCACGATCGACCTCGCCGACCAGACGCTCGACATGCGGCTCAACCCCCGCGTCGTCGCTTCGCTTGCCGGGCAGGGCGGCGACGTTGCCGTGAAGGGCATCGGGGTGCCGGTCGTGGTCCAGGGCCCGCTCTCCGCGCCTCGGGCCTATCCGGACCTGAGCGCCTTGGCCAAGGACCCGCAGGGCGCGCTGGATATGTTGAGCCGCCTTGGGCTGCCGACCGGAAAACTCAATCTCGACAAGCTGATCCCGGGCCAAACGGGCTCGAACGGCGACGGGTCCGGCAAGGGAGCGGCGGATCTGATCGGCGATCTTCTGCGCAACGCCGCGCCCCGGCCCAAAACCCCGCCCGCCGCGCCGGAACCACCCGTGACGCCGAACAACGGCAATGCGGAAAACGCGCCGCCGCCGTCAGGCTCGGACACCAGCGGCGAGACCGAGGCAGAGATCGCTGCGCCAGCGGCGGAATCCGCTCCCGTCGATCCGCAAGCCCGTCCCCAACCCGCCCCTGCTACGCCCGAAGCCCCAAAGAAAGGGGAAATAGATACGCTTCTCGATCAGCTGGCGAACTAGCGTTATGGGTGCGCCGGAATCGCAGCGGCACTGCCTTGGGATTTGAACCCGGTCGGCTCTGTTTGCGTTGGCAGGTGGTATGCGTTGGAGATTGGCCGAAGCGCCCATCACGATCGTCATTCCAGGGCGGAGCAGCCGCGAAGCGGCGTCGCGTAGACCCTGGAATCCATGCCGTTACCTTCGTCACGGCGTGCAACGGAGCAAAATTCTGCACCGTGGCGGCGCTTCCAAGTCACGGAATGGATTCTATGGCCCTGCGCCGCGTCGCTTCGCTCCTTGCCATAGAATGATGAGGTTGGGATGGCTTCGACCAAGCCCGGCGCTTGCGCCGATCTCGCGGAAATCAATGGGATGGCGCCCCAGCAGACGGCGGCCCTGGGCATCCCGGCGCGGTACATGATCTAACGCTCATATGTGCGACCGAAAATCAAAGTGATCTCGGCCGCCGCAAATCGCCCCCAATCAGAACGTTCTTCCGGCCTTATTCTGGAGAGGTTGGAGAGGCCGATGAAATTACCCATTCTTGCCCTTGCCGGGACCATGCTGGCGATGGTGCCTGCGGTCGAGGCGGCGCCGATGATCGGCGCGCCGGCCAGAAACAGCCTGGTGCAGGAGGCGCATGTCACATGCGCTTATCTGACTGAGGACGGCTACTGCGTTCGGCCGCACAAGAAGCACCAATACTGGAAGCGGAAACACTATTACCAGCCTGCTTATCGCACCTATGAGCCGCAGCCGCCGGACGAGTATGATTGGCGCTATCAGCGTCCGCGGCCGATTATCCGGGTCGTTCCAAACTACCCGCCGCAGGGCGAAGACAATTGGGATGACTGGGACGATTGAGTCTGCCCAGGGCTGGAGCTGCCTTGCGCTTTGCAGAGGCCCGCTTGCAGGCCTGGCAGGATGTGACGAAGACAATCGACGGCGGATACGCGGCCGGAACCGCCGTCCGCGTATTCGCAATCCGGCGATTTGTGGCCTACCAGCCGAACAGCACGGCCGCACCGCTCTGGCCATCGCCGGCCTGCGCGACGTTGGCGTCGGTGTTTCTGCCGAACTGGAAAATGCCGTAGGAATTGTCGTTGCCGTCCTGCCGCAAGGTGGCGATATGTCCACTGCCCTCCTGCCGAATTACGCCGAGGTTGCCGGCACCGTCCTGACCTATGCCTGCACGATTGTTCCGACCGAGCTGTCTGATGTGGGCACCGCTGCGCAGCCCGTTATAGGCCGAATAGGCGCGTAGACCGAGATCCAGCGCCCGCGCATCGCGGGCCGTCCGAGGCGAGTAGTAGAACCCGATCGAACCGCCCGCTTCTGCCGGAGCGGAAGCAAAGGGCAGGCCGATGGCGGCAACGAGCGCGGTGGCGTGGATGAGCTTTGTGATCTGGCGGTTCATGTTACGTCTCCTGGCAGGTTCGACCGTCGATGGGGGACAGTCGCATAACCAGGCTGAACCATGACGGAAGGGATCGTTCAGCAGCCGTTCAAGATCCGGCATTGGTTCAGGCTTACCAGGCCCCGGCGGAAATGGCGGAGGGCTCCGGTGCCCGGAGCCCTCCTTTCGATCTGCCGATCGGGAGAACCGACGCTCAGGTTGCGCCAGGCACTTGCTTGACGCAGCTGACGCTCGTGCCGCCTGCGATCACCTTCAGCGTGATGTCGTAGACAGCGCCATCTGCCCCCAAGCTCATCCGGCCGAGCGACGCGGGAATGCCCGGGCCGGCTTCGAAGCCGCCGCCCTGCCGGATATTGGCGGAGCCGGACGCGCCTCCTCCAGAGACGCTGATCGTGTAGGTGCCGCTGGTGCTCTTGTCAGCATAGACTAGGGGCTCCAGCAGGATGGCGTCTCCTTCAATCGTATCCCGTATCTCGCATCGCACCGGCCCGGAAGTCGAGCGATCCTTGCCGGCCGTCGCGCCTGTCGCGCCGGCGGTTATCGCAGCCAGGAGCGCGGCCGATGTCGCCGCTATACGCTTGTTCCGTCTGATCATGGATGATCTCCTCGCCATTTCAGGATGTTGGCCGGCAAACCATTGCCGGCCAACATGATGGTTCAGGGACAATCCTGGACGAAGGCGGCTACATTGCCGCTGCCACCCTGGCTGACATCGGCATTGCACCCGTGGCCGACCTGAACGCCGGCTGCGATGTTGCCGTTGCCGTCCTGCGTCAGGATCGCGGTGTGGTTCGAGCCGAACTGGGCAATGCCCCCGGCGTTCCGGTTGCCGTACTGGTAGGTCGCGCCGTAGTTGTTTGCGCCCTGTTGCCCGATCACCGAGAGGTTGCGACGACCATATTGCTGACCGATCGCGGTGTTGAAGCGGCCATCCTGGTGGAAATGGACGCGGTTACGGTAGCCATGCTGGGCGCCGCCTGCGGAATTGCGCCAGCCATATTGTTCGATGTTGACGTCGTTGGCCACGGCGGGCGCGACGGCGGTGAAACCGACGACAGCGGCAAGGGCCGTGGCGATGATCGATGTGCGGGTCATGGGACTTCTCCTTCGATGCGGCGGGGACCGCGTGTTGAACGGCCCTTTGTAGGGAAGTCACTCGGAACGGAGGCTGAAGGCTCCATTCAGTGAACGTTCATGACCGTTGCGTTCGGACGTTCCAGGATTGGAGCGCTCCGCTATTCAGTCAGGCAAGGCCAAGATGCGGGACAATCTGGCGATGAGGGTTTGACCGAGAATCAGCGCAGAAGGGGCTGCGCCGATGGCGCACTGACCCGTGCGATGAAAAACAAAATTGATTTCAAGCTACCTGAATGCGCCAAGGATATTCGGTTAGCGAACGTGTTCGGCACCTGGCCACCCCGGCCAAGCGAAAGGCTTAGCGTAAACCTGGGGCGCTCGACTCCGCGATCGAATGGCACTCCCTGGGTAACTCTCCTGGGAGTGCCAGAAAGTGACGCGCTATCGCTTCAGCGCGATGCTGATGCCGCTGAGATCGGCGTTGACCTGCAGGCCGACCTGCCGGCCGGTGAGCTCGAGCTGGGCGCCCTTGTCATTGGTCATGACGATCACTTGGGCGCCTCTGCCCAGCGCGCCGCCGCCGCCGGCAGCTCCATAGACCCCCGTCACATCGCTGGCGCGGCGGATGTGGCGCACCCTGCCCTGGAAATAGGTCTTGGACGCGCCGAAGGCGAGGCCCCCGGAGACGCCGCCGATGGAGATCGGATAGCGTTTGCCATGGAAGGTCAGCGTGCCCTCGCCGCCGGAGCCGCCGATGAAGAAGGCCGCCTTGTAGACCGAAAAGCGGATCGTGCCGCTGTCGGCATGCGCGGCGCTGGCAATGCTCACGCCTGCGGCGGCGATTGCCGCAACCGCGACTGAACGGAACCTGGACGAAATCTGCATGATGGAACTCCTCGAGAATCGCCGCTTGCCCAGCGGGCTGGGCATTATCAGCTTCAAAACTATAGCTGAACCGAATTGCCCCGCCATTGGTTCCAGGCACGCGGCCCGAAATCCGGCGGTCACGAAATGGCGAGCGAGGAGGCAGAAGCCGTCGACAAGCGAACGCTTGTGCTGGCTGGTGGAGCTGAGGGGGATCGAACCCCTGACCTCATCATTGCGAACGATGCGCTCTCCCAGCTGAGCTACAGCCCCGTTCCAGCGGATCGGCTTGTATCGGTCGCGCCCGTTTGATGTCAAGGCGAAACGATGGGCCAGCCACAGACCCGTGCGGGCGGGACTTGCCCGCTCGCCAAGCCCGCGGGCCTTGCCCGCACGCCAAGCAATGGCTACATGTCGGCGACAATTCGGAGACCGGCATGATCGCCCTTATTCAGACCATCGTCATGGCGCTTGATATCTATTGGTGGATCATCATCGCCTCGGCGATCTTTTCCTGGCTCTACGCCTTCAATGTCGTCAATTCGCGCAACCAGTTCGTCGGCAGCGTCGGCAACATGCTCTATCGGTTGACCGAGCCGGCCCTGCGCCCGATCCGCCGCTTCATGCCCGATCTCGGCGGCATCGACATTTCGCCGATCATCCTGCTTCTGATCCTTTTCTTCATCCGGCAGTTCCTGGTCACCACGGTCTGGTCCTGGGTCGTCACCGGCGGCTGATGAGCACGCCGTTTCGGCCGCGCGACAACGGCATCGACCTCTTCGTGCGGCTGATGCCGAAAGCGGCGCTCGACCGGATCGACGGCATCGAGATCGCTGCCGACGGGTGCAGTCACCTCAAGGCCCGCGTGCGCGCCGTGCCGGAAAACGGCGCCGCCAATCAAGCGCTGGAACGGATGATGGCCAAGGCGCTGGGTGTGCCGGTGTCGGCCGTTTCCGTGGTCGCCGGCGGCACCTCGCGGTTGAAAACGCTGCGGATTCTGGGGGATGCAACTGAACTGTTAGAGCGGCTCCAGACGCTTAGCAAATAACGCTGGCGACGCCCCCTCATCCGGCCGCTACGCGGCCACCTTCTCCCCGGCGGGGAGAAGAGGTTGGCGCTGGCGCCGACCTGCTCCTCTCCCCTTGGGGAGAGGTCGGATTGCCCCAAATTGCTCTTCGCAATTCGGTCGGCAATCCGGGTGAGGGTGAGCCTCCAAAATCACTCAATCGCCCAGCGGCAGCTTCGGATCGTCCACCTTGAGCGTGTTCACGCTCTGCTTGATGCGGCGCAGATTCTCCAGCACTTTCGGTCCGCGCGATTCCGCCACCGTGGTGGCGATCATGTCGACGATCGCCAGGAGCGCGTAGCGCGACGAGGTCGGCTTGTAGATGTTGCCGTCCTCGACCGACTGCAAAAGGATCACCGTGCCGGCGACCTTGGCCAGGGCCGAGTCAGGCGCGGTGATGGCGACGGTGGCAGCGCCATATTGCTGTGCAACCTCGACCGCCTCGATCACCGAGCGCGCATAGCCCGAGACGGAGAAGGCAAGCAGCGTCGTCTCCGGCGTCGCGACGGCGGCATACATGCGCTGCAGCTGGCCATCGGTCTGGGCGAGCGCCGAGAGTCCGAGCCGGAACAGCCTGTTCTGCATCTCCGTCGCCATCATCGAGGAGATGCCGCCGGAGCCGATGCAGAGCACATTGCCGGAGCTTGCAATCCGGGCGGCAACATCCAACAGCGTCGTCATGTCGAGGTTTTCGCTGGCGCGCTGGATGGCGGCAATCGCCGCCTCAGTGATCGCCGACGCGATGCGCTGCTCGCGCGCGTCGCGGCTAAGTGGTTCCGGCGACAGGTACTGGCCGCCGATGGCGATCGCCTGCGCCAGGTAGAACTTGAAATCGCGCAGCCCCTCGCAGCCGAGATTGCGGCAGAAGCGGGTGACGGTCGGCTCGCTGACGGCGACGCGCGCGGCGATCTCCGAGATGGCCGCTTTGGACGCGAAATCGAGGTCGGAAAGCACCAACCCCGCCAGCCGTCGGTCAGATTTGGTGCCGTCCTGCGACATCAATTGCAGGCGGGTGATGATGTCGGCCGGGCTCTTCATCGTCTTCTCACAGCGGCAGGCCGGTCGCCTTGTCGAAGAGGTGGATGTTGCGCGGGTCGACGCTCACCGGCAGCCGGTCTCCGGGCTTGACCTTCAGCCGGTCGCGGAACACAGCGCGCACCGTGTCGTCGCCAACCGAACCGTACACATGGGTCTCCGAGCCGGTCGGCTCGACGACATCGACTTTGATGTCGATGGCCTCGTCGCCGGCACCGACCACGAAATGCTCGGGCCTGATGCCGGCCTCGACGGTGTCGCTGCCGGAAGCCGCGCTGGCGGCAAGCGCCAGCCGGCCGCCGCCTTTGGTCTCGAACCAGGACTGGGCTCCGGCCGTCTTCAGCGCGCCCGAGACAAAGCTCATCGACGGCGAGCCGATGAAGCCGGCGACGAATTTGTTGGCAGGCCGATCGTAAAGCTCCAGCGGCTGGCCGACCTGCTGGATGCGGCCACGGTCCATCACCACGATGCGGTCGGCCATGGTCATGGCCTCGATCTGGTCGTGGGTGACGTAGACGATGGTCGATTTCAGCCGTTGGTGCAGCGCCTTGATCTCGGTGCGCATCTGCACGCGCAATTGCGCGTCGAGATTGGAGAGCGGCTCGTCGAACAGGAACACCGAAGGTTCGCGCACGATGGCGCGGCCCATGGCGACGCGCTGGCGCTGGCCGCCCGACAATTGCCGCGGATAGCGGTCGAGATAGGAGAAGAGGTTGAGTACGCCCGAAGCCTTCTTCACCTTGTCGTCGATCGCGGCGCGGTTCTCGCCGCGGATTTTTGGGCCGAAGCCGATATTTTCCGACGCCTTCAGATGCGGGAACAGCGCGTAGGATTGGAACACCATGGCGATGTTGCGCTTCTGCGGCGGCAGGTCGTTGGCGCGCGTGCCGCCAATGATGAGGTCGCCGGAGGTGATCGTCTCCAGCCCCGCCAGCATACGCAAAAGCGTGGATTTGCCGCAGCCGGACGGGCCGACAAGCACGACGAACTCGCCGGTTTTGATGTCGAGGTTGATGTCTTCGAGGATTTTGTGCTGGCCGAAGGATTTCGACAGGTTGCGGAACTGGACGTCGGTCATGGTCACGCTCCCAATATGTCGTCGATGAAAGGCAGGTAGCCGGCCGTCAAGCCGGCGTCCACAGGCACCACGGCGCCAGTTATGCCGGAAGCGCGCTCGGAGGCAAGGAAGGCCACGGCCTCCGCCACTTCGGAAGCATTGACGATGCGGCCAAGCGGATAGAGCCGCTTCAGCCGGCCGAGGATCTCGGGGTCCTTGGCCAGGCGATGGTCCCACGCGGCGGTGCGGATCGATCCCGGGCACACCACATTGGCGCGCAAGCCGCTGCGGCCGAGCTCGACGGCGACCGATTTGGCATAGGCGTTGATGCCGGCCTTGGCCGCCGCATAGGCCGGATTGCCGAAATGCGCGATAGCATTGACCGAGGAGATGAAGACGACGCTGCCCGAACCGCGCCCCGCCATCGCCTTGATCAGCGGATCGGCGAAACTCATCACGCCGGCCAGATTGAGGTCGAGCTCCTGCTCGATCTTGTCAGCTGTCAGCGCCGCCAGCGTCTCGGCGCGCGTCCAGCCGGCATTGTTGATTAGGATGTCGGGAACGCCGTCTTGGTCGAGCAGCGCCGGGATCGCGGCTTCGATCGACGCCCGGTCGAGCAGGTTGAAGACATGGCGCGAGGCGATATGCGGGCTGGCCAATGCCTCCGCCGACTGGTCGCAGCCGACGATGTGCGCGCCGCGTTCGGCCATGAGCTTGACGATCGCCGAGCCGAGGCCGCCGCCGGCTCCGGTGACGACGACAGTCTTGCCTTCGAACTCGTCTGTCGAACCCACGCTGCGCGCTCCTCCACCCCTTATTTTGAGCCAATACGCTATCCAAGCAAATGTAATTAAGCAACATGATTATCCCCTTGCGCGGCGCCGGATCATGGATAATGTAGGAAAGTAACATAAATCCTGCGCCTCATAAGGGCCAGGCGCCAACGTGCATCAATGGGAGAGTTGAGATGAGCCTTGCGAAATGGACTGCCGGCCTGCTGGCCGGGATGAGCATCCTGGCGCTTGCCGCGCCTGCGGATGCGGGCGAGGTGCGCGTCACCGTCGCGGAATACAGCGCCAAGACCGGCCCCTATTTCGAAGCGGTGAAGAAGGAATTCGAGGCGGCCAATCCCGGCATCACCATCAAATATGAAGTGGTGCCGTGGGACGTGCTCCTGCAGAAGCTCACCACCGACATCACCGCCGGCACCAATGCCGATCTCTCGATCATCGGCACACGCTGGCTGATCGATTTCGTCCAGCAAGATGTCGCCGAGCCGCTCGACAGCTATATCAAGCCCGAGTTCAAGGACCGGTTCATCGACACATTCCTGCAGCCCTCTATCATGAATGGGCACACCTATGGCCTGCCGATCGCGGCTTCCGCGCGCGCCATGTATTACAACAAGGAGTTGTTCGAGAAGGCCGGCATCGCCAAGCCGCCGGCCACTTGGACCGAGTTGCAGGAAGACGCCCGCAAGATCAAGGCGGTCGGCGCCTTCGGCTTCGGCTTGCAGGGCAAGGAGATCGAGACCGACGTCTATTACTACTATGCGATGTGGTCGCAGGGCACCGAGATCCTCAACAAGGACGGCACGTCCGGCCTGAGCACGCCCGGCGCGCTCGAAGCGGCCAAGCTCTACAAGTCGATGATCGACGAGGGCCTGACCGAGCCAGGCGTCACTTCCAACAACCGCGAGGACGTGCAGAACCTGTTCAAGCAGGGCAAGGTCGGCATGATGATCACCGCGCCCTTCCTGTCCAACCAGATCAAGGAAGAAGCGCCGAACCTGAAATATGGCGTCGCCGCCATCCCGGCCGGCCCGACCGGCGCGCGCGGCACCTATGGCGTCACCGACTCGATCATCATGTTCAAGAACTCCAAGAATAAGGACGAGGCCTGGAAGCTGCTCGACTTCCTGTTCACCAAGGAGCAGCGCGCCAAGTTCACGCAGGGCGAAGGCTTCCTGCCGGTGAACAAGGAAGAGGCGAAGATGGACTATTACGTCAACAACGCCGACCTCGCCGCCTTCACCGCGCTTCTGCCCGACGCCCGCTTCGCGCCGGTCATCCCGGGTTGGGAGGAGATCGCCCAGATCACCTCGGACGCCATGCAGAAGATCTATCTCGGCGGCGATCCCGAGGCTGGCTTGAAGGACGCGGCGGCCAAGGCCAACGCGGTGCTCAAGAAATAAGGGCGTATCTCCCTGCGCCCGTGGCGCGCCCTACCCCCGCGGGGCGCGCCACATCTTTCTGGAAGATGTTCGACCGAATAGCCGGACGGACAGGTAATCATTCCAGACAAAGGGACAAATCTTCTACGTCGGCCGCCTCATTGCCCTGCCGGGCATTTCTCCCCGTATAGGGACGGGGAGAAAGAGCTGGGGCTGCAACGCTGGCGCTTTTCCTGCCACCTTGGCGATTAGCGAAATCGCCGGCGACAGCGCCCCTCTCCCCGTCACTATACGGGGAGAGGATGCCGGCAGGCAGGTGAGGGGCAGCGCAGACCCCGGGAAGATTTCAACTGAACGGTTGAAAAGAACGGATCAGAGCAAAAACCAGCCGATGCAAAATCGTTTCCTGCCTTACCTGCTGACGCTGCCCAGCCTGCTCTTGGCGGCGGTGGTGATCTTCTGGCCGGTCTGGGACCTGATCCAGATCTCGACGCATGACGTCAACCGCTTCGGCCAGTTGCGCGAGTTCAGTGGCCTTGCCAACTTCACCGAGCTGTTCGCCGATCCGGATTTCGTCGCAGCACTTTGGCGTACCGGGCTCTGGACCGTGCTGGTCGTGGGCGGCGCGCTGCTTTTGTCGATTCCTGTGGCGATGATCCTCAACATGGATTTTTATGGCCGCGGGCTCGCTCGCGTCATCATCATGCTGCCCTGGGCGGTGTCGCTGACCATGACCGCGGTGGTCTGGCGCTGGGCGCTCAACGGCGAAAGCGGCATGCTGAATTCGGCGTTGATGAAGCTCGGCCTGATCAGCCAGAACATCCAGTGGCTGGCGAGCGCCGAGACCGCTTTCCCGATGCAGGTGCTGATCGGCATCTTGGTGACGGTGCCGTTCACCACCACGATTTTCCTCGGCGGCCTGTCGTCGATCCCCGACGATCTCTATGAGGCGGCCGCGCTGGAGGGCGCGACGCTGTTCCAGCAGTTCCGCGAGATCACCTTTCCGCTGCTCAAACCCTTCATCAACATCGCGATCGTGCTCAACACCATCTATGTCTTCAACTCCTTCCCGATCATCTGGGTGATGACGCAAGGCGGGCCTGCGAACTCGACCGACATTCTGGTCACGCATCTCTATAAGCTCGCCTTCCGCATCGGCAAACTGGGCGAGGCTTCCGCCGTCTCGCTGGTGATGTTCGCGATCCTGCTCGTCTTCACCATGATCTATGTGCGGCTGGCCATGCGGGAGCAGCGCGCATGACGCCGAAGCTGAAACGCACCATCATCGCCTGGCTGCTGCTGGCTCCGTTGATCGTGGTGACGATCTTCCCCTTCGCGGTGATGTTCCTGACCGCCGTCAAGCCGCGTACGGAGGTGCTGACGCCCACCTGGTGGCCGAGCGAATTTCGCTGGTCGAATTTCGCCGACATGTGGGTGGCGACCGGCTTCGGCCAGGCGCTTCTGAATTCGCTTTATGTCTCGGCGCTGGCGACTATCGGCGCCATCCTGATCTCGGTCCCGGCCGCCTATGCCATGTCGCGTTTCCGCTTTGCCGGCTATGGCGCCTTCCGACAGTTCCTGCTGATCTCGCAGATGATCTCGCCGATCGTGCTGGTGCTCGGCCTGTTTAGGCTGATGGCCGCCTGGGGCCTGGTCGAGTCGACCACCGCGCTCGGCTTCATCTACATGGCCTTCAACGTCGCCTTCACGGTGTGGATGCTGCAAAGCTATTTCGACACCATCCCGCGCGACCTCGAGGAGGCGGCCTGGATGGAGGGCGCCGGCCGCTGGCTGACCTTGCGCAAGGTGTTCCTGCCGCTCTGCCTGCCGGCGATGGCCGTGACGGCGATCTTCACCTTCATCAATGCCTGGAACGAGTTCGTCGTGGCGCTCACCATGCTGCGCAGCCAGGAAAGCTACACGCTGCCGATCCAGGTTTTCTCGCTCGTCGCCGGCCGCTATACAATCGAATGGCACCATGTAATGGCCGCCACGCTCTTGGCGACGCTGCCGGTGGCGATCCTTTTCATCTGGCTGCAGCGCTACCTCGTCCGGGGCCTTGCGCTCGGGGCCGTCAAATAGCAATCCCGGCAATTCCAGGAAAATCACGCAGCGGTTTTCGTCCGAAATTGCGAAAACAAGAAGTCTAGGGAGCGTTCATGCGCATCTTCACAGCCTCGCTGGCGACGGAAACCAACACCTTCTCGCCGGTGCCGACCGACCGGTCGTCCTTCGAGATGGCCTTCTATGCCGGTCCGGGCAAGCATCCGGCGACGCCGACGCTCTGCTCCTCGCCGATCGTGGCGCTGCGCAAGCGCGCCGCGACGGAAGGGCTCACCGTCATCGAAGGCACCGCCACCTGGGCCGAGCCCGGCGGCCTGGTGCAGCGGCAGACCTATGAGGCGCTGCGCGACGAGATTCTTGGCCAGCTAAGGGAAGCGCTGCCGGTCGATGCCGTGATCCTCGGCCTGCATGGCGCGATGGTCGCGCAAGGCTATGACGATTGCGAAGGCGATCTGCTGGAGCGTGTCCGCGCCATCGTCGGCCCGAAAGTGGTGATCGCTTCGGAGTTCGATCCGCACAGCCATCTGACGCCGAAACGGGTCGCGGCCTGCGATGTCATGGCCTATTTCCTCGAATTCCCGCATACCGATTTCTATGAGCGCGGCGAGCATGTCGCCGAGCTCGGCCTTGCCGCGGCGCGCGGCGAGATCAAGCCTGTCATCTCGACCTTCGACTGCCGCATGATCCAGGTACTGCCGACCAGCCGCGAGCCGATGCGCTCCTTCGTCGACAGGATCAAGACGCTGCACGGCAAGGAGCGCGTGCTGTCGGTCTCGGTCATCCACGGCTTCATGGCCGCCGATGTGCCGGAGATGGGCACGCGCATCCTGGTCGTCACCGACAACGACAAGGCAAAGGGTGACGCTTTGGCGGAAACCCTCGGCCGCGAGCTCTATGCGCTGCGCGAACAGACCGCGATGATGATGCTCTCCGCCTCGGCGGGCATCGAACGGGCGCTTGCCGTGCGCGCGACGCGCCAGGAGAAGCCGGTGGTGATCGCCGACATCTGGGACAATCCCGGCGGCGGCGTGCCGGGCGACGGCACCATCGTGTTGCGCGAGCTGCTCCAGCGCGGCGTGAACAAGGTCGGCGTGGCGACGATCTGGGACCCGATCGCCGTGACCTTCTGCCACGCAGCCGGCGAGGGCGCGGTGATCGACCTGCGCTTCGGCGGCAAGGCCGGGCCGCAGGCGGGCGAGCCGATCGATGCGCGCGTCACGGTGCTGAAGACGACCAACGAAGGCTGGCAAAGCTTCGGGCCGAGCCGGGTGACGCTGGGACCGTCGGCGGTGGTGCGCATCGAGGGCACGGAAGTCGACGTCATCCTGAACACCAACCGCACCCAGACCTTCGAGCCGGATGTCTTCTCCAACATCGGCATCGATCCGATGGACAAGGATATCCTTCTGATCAAATCCACAAACCATTTCTACGCCGGCTTCGCGCCGATCGCCGCCGAGATTATCTATGTCGCAGCGCCGAGCTCCTATCCGAGCAACCCTGCGAAGACGGACTATCGGAAGCTGAACCGGCCTATATGGCCGCGGGTGGCTGATCCGTGGAAGGACGCGGCTCCCCCTTCTCCCCTTGTGGGAGAAGGTGGATCGGCGCGATAGCGCCGAGACGGATGAGGGGTGTTCCAGGGAGCGCCAACCTCTCACTCCGCTGGAACACCCTCATCCGTCGCCTTCGGCGACACCTTCTCCCACAAGGGGAGAAGGGGAAGTCGGCGCTACACCAATCCCCGCTTCACCATCATCGCGTCAGCCGACGGCATCTTTCCCCGGAAAGCCGTGTAAAGCTCCTCGGGATCCTTCGACCCACCCGCGGCATAGATGTTTTTCCGCAGCCGCTCGGCCAATTCCGGATTGAAGGCATCGCCCGTCTCCTCGAAAGCCGAGAAGGCGTCGGCGTCGAGCACTTCCGACCACATGTAGGAATAATAGCCGGCTGAATATCCGTCGCCGGCGAAGACATGGCCGAAATGCGGGGTGCGGTGGCGCATCGCGATCGTCCCCGGCATATGCAGTTTTTCCAGCGTCTCGGCCTCGAACCGAAGCGGCTCCGCGGGCGCGTCCGGCCGCGCATGATAGGCCATGTCGATCAGCGCCGAGGCGGTGAACTCGACCGTGGCGAAACCGGCGCCGAAGGTGCGGGTCGCAAGCATCTTGTCGAGCAGCGCCTTCGGCATCGGCTTGCCGGTCTTGACGTGCAGCGCGTGCTTCTCCAGCACCGCCGGCACCGTCAGCCAATGCTCGTAAAGCTGCGAGGGCAGCTCGACGAAGTCGCGGCTGACCGAGGTCCCGGAGACCGACGGCCAGGTGACGTCGGTCAGCATGCCGTGCAGCGCGTGGCCGAACTCGTGGAACAGCGTCTTCGCCTCATCGACCGACAGCAGCGCCGCTTCGCCGGCCGGCGGCTTGGCGAAGTTCATGATATTGTAGATCACCGGCTTGGAACCATGACCGAGCTTGTAGCCGGATTTCAGCGCGCTCATCCAGGCGCCGGAACGTTTTGACGGACGTGCGAAATAATCGGCCAGGAACAGGCCGCGCTCGCTGCCGTCGGCATTCTTCACCACGAACGCGCGTGCATCGGGATGCCAGGCGGCGATGCCCTTCTTCTCCTCGAAAGTGATGCCGAACAGTTTCGTGGCGACATCGAAGCAGGCCTCGATGACGCGTTCGAGCTGCAGATACGGCTTCAGCTCCGCCTCGTCGAAGGCGAATTTCTCGGCGCGCAGCTTCTCCTGGTAGAAGCGCCAGTCCCAGGCGGCGAACTTCTCGTTGCTGCCGGCCTCGGTCGCGAGCCGTTCCAGCTCCTTCTGGTCGCTTGCTGCCTTCTCCAGCGCCTTTTCCCACACCGGATCGAGCAGCTCGTGCACCGCCTTCGGCGTCTTCGCCATCGTGTCGTCGAGCTTCAGCGCCGCGAAGGATTCGTAGCCCAGAAGCTTCGCCTTCTCGGCTCGCAGCTTCAGCATGTCGCGCACGACATCGGTGTTGTCGGAGGCGCCGCCATTCTGGCCGCGCATGGTGAAAGCTTTGAACGCGGTCTCGCGCAGGTCGCGGCGCTCGGAGAAGGTCGAGAACGGCTCGTAGATCGAGCGCGACAGCGTCACCGCATAGCGGCCCTTCTGGCCGCGCATCTCGGCCGCCTCGGCCATAGCGCTCTTCAAGAAATCTGGCAGGCCGGCAAGATCGGCCTCGTCGAGGAACAGCGCCCAGTCGCGTTCGTCGGCGAGGACGTTCTGGCCGAACTTGGTACCGAGCGAGGAGAGCTCTTCATTGATGGCCGCAAGCCGCTTCTTGCCGTCGGCATCGAGCTTGGCGCCCGACCGGACAAAGCTCTTCCAGGTCTTCTCCAGCACCCGCAGCGTTTCGGCATCGAGCTTCAGGCTGTTGCGCCGCTGGTAGAGATCGTCGATGCGGGCAAACAGCTTCTCGTTCATCGAGATCGCCGAGAAATGCCGCGACATCTTTGGCGAAACCTCGCGTTCCATCGCCTGGATCGTGTCGTTGGTATGAGCGCCGGCGCGGCACCAGAAGATAGACGAGACATGGTCGAGCGGCTCGCCGGCAAGCTCCAGCGCGGCAAGCGTGTTCTCGATGGTCGGCGTCTCGCTGTTGCCGGCGATCGCGTCGATCTCGGCCTGGTGCGCGGCCAGCGCAGCGTCGAAGACCGGCCCGAAATCATTGTCGCCGATGCGCGAGAAGTCCGGCAGGCCGAGCGGACCTTGCCAAAGGGTCAGCGGATGGGCGGCGAGGTCGACGGCTTTTGAAGATGACATGAGCAATTCCGGTGGGCTGAGTTGGAGGCGGGCTGCCTCGGATGTAGGGCGACGCCGCGCGCCGCGCAACACGGACCTCGCCTCAATAGCCGCTGCAGTCCTGCGCCACCGCTGTCTGCGTGCTGGCGACGATGCGCCCGCCGGCGACGGTGAAGGCTTCGCGCATCAGCGTGTCGTTGTTGGGAAAATCGTAACAGGCGAGCACCGTGGTCTCGCCGTTCTCGCTCTTTTCGATGCGATGGCGGATCGCAGCGCCCGCGACCGCGCCCTGCCATTCGTCGATCGAGGCGATGAAATCCTCTTTGGTCTGGACGACGCCGATGTCGTCGAGCTTCATGCGCACGTCGTCGGCAAGCAGGTCGGACAATTCGGTACGGTCGGCGACCAGCAGCGCTGAATACCAGCGATCGATGAGGGCGCCGTCATCGGCGCTGGCCCGGACGAGCGAGGACATGAGCAGCGTCGCCGCCAGAACGATCCTCCAGCTGATCCGGTGCATCACGCCTCCGTTCAAAGCTCCGGCCGCTCGAAATCGCCGGTTTCCTTGTTCATCACCCACAGCTCCCCGGCCGAGATGTCGAACCACGCGCCGTAGAGCGAGAGCTTGCCCTTGCCTTCGAGGATCGACACACAGGGAAAGGTCCTGAGATTGGCGATGGAGTAGCGGACCGAAATACGCTCCAGCGCAGTCTGGCGCTCGGTCGCCGTCATCATTGTGCTGGAGGCCACGGTCTCGGCGGCCGGCGCGATCAGGCTCATCCATTTGCCGATGAAGTCGCCGGGCGACAGCGGCGCCGAGTTGGTATCGAGCGCGGCGCGGATGCCGCCGCAGCGGCCGTGGCCCATCACCACGATGTTCTTCACCTTCAGGCTCTGCACGGCGAATTCGAGCGCGGCCGAGGTCGAGTGATACTCGCCGTCGGGCTCGTAAGGTGGCACCAGATTGGCGACATTGCGCAGCACGAAAAGCTCGCCGGGACCGGCATCGAAAATCGCTTCCGGCGCCGAGCGCGAATCGCAGCAGGCGACGATCATCGTCTCGGGCGCCTGGCCGTCGCGCGCCAGCGAGCGATAGCGGTCGCTTTCGGTGGGGTAGCGACCACTCATGAAGTTGCGATAGCCGGCGAGGAGGTGCTCGGGGAGGTGAGGCATGGGCGGCTAGAGCCTTTCCGGGGGTTGGAGGCGGCAGCTCGGTGCGATCGAAAAAGCCTCTAGCGGCAAATGCAGGTCGTGGGCAATGCCGAATTGCGGATAGCGGCGTCGCAATCGCATGCCGCAAAAAGCTGCGCGGCCGATTTTGCCTCAAGCCCAGATGGCGACGGGAATGCCGAAACGGTCGGCCAGAGGTGGGTCGGGCGAAGGCCGCGCCTCGCCGCGGGCGATACGCCCGGCAATCAGCATCATCGCCGCCGCGTCGAGGAAATCGTCGCTCGCAGCACCCCGTGGCGCCGCCTGATCGAGGAAGCCCTTGTCATAGCCATGCCGGCAAAGCAGCGCCCTGCGCTCCTCCAGGCCGGCCGGGTTGACCACGCCCTTGATCTTCTTCGGCAGCGCCATCGCCGTGCCGCCATTCAGCCGGCAGAACGCCACTTCCGGATGCGATTCGAAGACGCGGCCGCGCAGTTCGGGCCGCGCAATCAACAGCTGATCGATCTCGCGGATCTTGGCAAAGATGCCGAAAGCCTGGATTGAAACGCCGCGTGGCGGCTCGGAGGTCTTGATCGCCACCGCGCTCGCTCGCCGATGCGCCGCATACCAGGCTTCTATCGTGGTGAAGTCGCCGGTGTCGGCATAGAGCGCCGCGCGCGAGGGGATGGCGAACACGCTCGATTGCCGCGCGCCGAGCAGCGGCCGCACCAGCGCCTCCGGCCCGCGGCCGCCCTTGCTTGAAAACTCCGGCAGACCGATCGGCATGTCGACGGCGATCAATGGATCGGGCAGCGCGTCGAGCAGCGCCCGGAAGCTCGGGAAGACCGAGACCGATGGCGCGGCGTCCGCTTCGCGGTGGACGGCGATCCAGCCGGCCTTGCAGCCATCGACACCCGCCAGAGCGGGATGCAGGTTAGTAGAGGTCTGCATCCCGCTCTGGCTGTCTGTTTAGCCGCATTTCTGCGACGCCAAGTGATTCCACTTGGCTGCAAAATGCTTTGGCGCCATTTGGCGTCACGCCCGCTTGTCCCGCCCGGGATGCAATAGATGGCGCAGCTGCACCATCGCCATCGGATGCGACAGGCTCTGCGCGTCGGTTTCGAGTTGCAGTTCGTCGCCGCCGCGCTTGGCGGTGCGGGCAAGTATCTCGTAGACGGCCGCCGTGGTCGATTGCAGCGCCTTGACCGGCGCTTGGCCGGAGAGAATCCGCGCCAGATAGACTGCGGCCGTCAGGTCGCCCAGCCCGTTCGGCGGCCTCTCGATCACACGGTGCTCGGCAAGCAGCGCTTGGCTGCCGTCGAGCAGGAAATTGCCGATGCCGCCCGCCATCATCGCCGGCGCCGAGGTCACCAGCATGGTCGACGGGCCGGCATGAAGCGCCGCCGCCGTCACAGCCTTGATGTCGGGCAGCGGCGCGCCCGCCATCCACTCCAGCTCATAGCGGTTCGGCGTCGCGATATCGGCGATCGGCATCAATTTGTCGCGCATGGCTGCGGCCGTCGATTCCGGCACGTAGAGCCCGCCGGAATCGCCCATCACCGGGTCGCAGACGTAAAGCGCGTTCGGCGTCTTTTCCTTGACGGCGGCGACGAGCGAGGCGACGGCTTCCGCCTGGCCCGCTTCGCCGAGATAGCCCGAAAGCACGGCCCGCACCTCGCCCAGCCAGGGCGCCCGCTCGAGATCGGCCATCAGCGCCTTGAACTGGTCGAGCGGCGGCACGATGCGGGTTGCCCGGCTGTGCCCCGGATGCCAGGGCAAGATGACGGTCGGCACCGCCCAAACCGGGAAACCCAGTGTCTCCAGCGCGAAGACGGCGGCGCGGTTGCCGACCGAGCCCCGGGCGACATGGCTGGAGATGACGATGACCGCGCGCGGCGCGTCGGTTTTTTCTGCATTCATGGAATCTGTATCCTAGCCGCCACGTGTGGCGGCATACACCAGCCAAGCCAATAGCCCAATGGCAATGACGAAGCCGAGCGTTCGGCCAATGCGGGTTCCCCAATATTCGATGGGATCGGCGCGATCCGTGTCGGCGGCGGTGACGCGGTCGCGCGCATCCATCGCCGCGCGGGCGATGAACGACGCGCCGCCTGGGGACGTCTCCTGTTGCACGCGTTCGAGGATGCGGCGCGATTCGGCCTCGTCGTCCCGGCGCTCTGCCATGGCAATTGCCCTTTCCGGCCCGCAGCTTAACTTGTTCGCGCCGCCATTCACAGTGGCTCACGGCTGAACTGGGACCGGCGTCATGCGTCGGACATTTTCTTGCGCGTGGATTGTGGTAATGCTTCGCATGCAACTTCTGTCGAGGGACCATTCATGATTACCGAGCGCCTCTCACCTTCCGTCTTCCGCAGCCTGCCTGCTTTCCTGATGATGGTCTTCGTGCTGCCGCTGCTCGCCGGCTGCGGCTACAACACCATTCCGACGGCGGAAGAGAACGCCAGGGCGGCCTGGAGCGAGGTGCTCAATCAGTATCAGCGCCGTTCCGATCTGATCCCGAACCTGGTCGAGACGGTGAAGGGCTATGCCTCGCATGAGAAGGACACGCTCGACGCGGTTGTTCAGGCGCGCGCCAAGGCAACGCAGATCACGGTGACGCCGGAGACGCTGAAGGATCCCGAAGCGCTGAAGAAGTTCCAGGATGCCCAGGCCGGGCTGACCAGCGCGCTGTCGCGGCTGATCGCGGTCTCGGAGGCCTATCCCGACCTCAAGGCCAACCAGAATTTCCTCGCGCTGCAGGCGCAGCTCGAAGGCACCGAGAACCGCATCGCGGTTGCGCGGCGCGACTACATCCAGGCCGTCAGGGACTACAATCTGACGCTGAAGACCTTCCCCTCCGTGCTGTGGGCGACCTTCTGGTTCCGCGGCAACGAGCCCTTCGCCAACTTCACGGTCGACGAAGACAAGATGCAGGTGCCGAAGGTCGATTTCGGCACGAGCACCACCAAGCAGGGTGGGTGAGAGCGACTTAGCTTATCGAGCCAGCCTTGAGTTCCTTCGCCCCCCTCTCTGTCCTGCCGGACATCTCCCCCTCAAGGGGGGAGATTAGCAGTTTCTACAACCTCGCCCTCTCTTCGACGCTGAAGATTGGCGAAGGCCGGTGTGACGTCCAATCTCCCCCCTTGAGGGGGAGATGTCCGGCAGGCCAGAGGGGGGTGCCTCGCGCCTACCTCTCATTGCTTGGTCTTCTTGCCCTCTTCCTCCTCCCCCTCGCCGCGCTCGCCGCCGACCTCCCCGCGCTGACCGGCCGCGTCGTCGACAATGCCGGCATCATCGATGCCGGCACCCGCGCGGCGCTGACCCAGAAGCTGGCCGACTTCGAGACCAAGGGCTCCGACCAGATCGTCGTCGCCACCATCCCCAGCCTCGGCGGCGAGGAGATCGAGCCTTACGCAAACCGGCTGTTCCGCTTCTGGAAGCTCGGCCAGGCCAAGGAAAACAACGGCGTCCTGCTCTTGGTGGCGCCCAACGATCGCAAGATGCGCATCGAGGTCGGCTATGGACTGGAAGGCACGCTCACCGACCTGCACACCAAGCTGATCATCGAGAACGACATGGTGCCGGCGTTCCGCGCCGGCGATTTCTCCGGCGGCATCACCAAGGCCGTCGACGATATGATCATGGTGCTGGAGGGCAATCCCGAGGAGTTGGAGGCGCGCGGCAAGCGCAACGAACAGGCGCCGTTCAATTCCGACAACCTGTTCTTCGCCATCTTCATCACGATCTGGGCGCTGATCTTCTTCGGCGGCATCGCGATGACGGTGTTGCCGCCGATCTTCGGCCAGAAGATTGGACCGGGCCGCTACCGCTGGCTCGGCATGACCTTCGATCAGAACCGGAGATCCTCGGGCGGGTGGTCGTCCGGGGGCGGCTGGTCGTCAGGCGGCGGAGGCTGGTCCTCGGGCGGCGGCGGATTTTCCGGCGGCGGCGGCTCGTCCGGCGGCGGCGGCTCTTCGGGAAGCTGGTGAGGCACCATGGCAACGCGACCGATCAGCGCCGAGGATCATGACCGCATCGCCGAAGCGATCCGGGCCGCGGAATTGAAGACCGACGGCGAGATTTATTGCGTCGTCGCACGAGCCAGCGATGGCTACTTCTTTCCGGCCGCCTTCACGACGACGCTTGGCCTCTTCATCGCCAGCCTTGCCGTTGCCTACGGGCTGGAGGCCTGGTGGCTGACCATACGGTTGCCGCATTTCGTGCTGGCGCAGCTGCTGGCGCTGGCTTCGGTGTTCGCCCTGCTCTGGTTCCTGCCCGCCTTGCGCATCCATTTCGTGCCGCGAAGGCTGCGCTATCAAGCCGCGCATGCCAATGCCGTGAAGCAGTTCCTCGCCCGCAACGTCCACCGCACGCAAGCTCGCACCGGCGTGCTCATCTTCGTCTCCATCGCCGAGCGCTATGCCGAAGTCGTCGCCGACTCAGGCATCGACGCCAAGGTTGGCCAGCATGTCTGGGACGGCGTGGTGCGCGACCTGACGAAACATGCCGGCGACAATCGGCTGGCCGACGGCTTCGTCAAGGGAGTCGAATCGGTCGGCGCCGTGCTCGCCGAGCATTTTCCGGTCACCGAAGGCGACACCAACGAACTCGAGGATCATCTCGTCGAAATCTGACCAGAGCATGATGCCGAAAAATGCGACGCGGTTTTCCGGCGCCATCATGCTCATGGATTGAGAGACGGATTCAGATTTCAGATCGATTCGACCTGAAATCATCCGGCTCTAGACGCCTTGGCCGCCCACACGGCCTTGGCCTGTGCGAAAGCCGCCGAGGGGCCGTGGCGGACTCTTTGCAATCGCCCGACGCGGGTTTATGGTTAACCAATCATGAACACGCTGACCATCGACATCCGGAAAGCAGAGCCGCGCGACGCGAGCGCCATCGCCGAGGTGCACCAGCAGGCCTGGCGCGGCGCTTATTCAGGCATCATCCCCCACCGCACGCTGACCTCGATGATCAACCGCCGCGGCGTCGACTGGTGGGCCAACGCGATTCGCCGCGCCGCCACGGTGCTGGTGGTCGAGATCGGCGGAACGGTCGCCGGCTATGCGACGATCGGCAAGAACCGCGCCCGGGAGCTCCGCCAGCAGGGCGAAATCTACGAACTCTATCTGCGGCCCGAATATCAAGGCATCGGGCTTGGCAGTCGCCTGTTCAAGGCGGCGAAGGCCCGGCTCGCCGATCACGGACTGCGCGGCCTTGTGGTGTGGGCGCTGGAAGACAATCACAACGCCTTGGCCTTTTATGCCGGCAATGGCGGCCGCGATATAGCCGAAGGCGTCGAGGTCTTCGAACAGAGAGCTCTGAAGAAGGTCGCCTTCGTCTGGGAATGACAGACCGCCTCGGCTGCCTGTGTCAGGTTACAACCCATCACAAACTGTGCACTTTCATTAGCATTCAGCACTAATCGCCGCATTGCACCATGACGCTTCGCCCGCTATCGGTCTTGCAATCGAGAGAGGGATTTAGCCATGCGTATCGAAGCCGTGCCCACCGGGAAGAACCCGCCTGAGGACGTCAACGTTATCATCGAGGTGCCGATCGGCGGCGAGCCGATCAAATACGAGATGGACAAAGAGGCCGGCACTTTGTTCGTCGACCGCTTCCTGCACACCTCCATGCGCTATCCCGGCAATTACGGCTTCGTGCCGCACACGCTGTCGGGCGACGGCGACCCGATCGACGTCCTGGTCTGCAACACCCGCGCGCTGGTGCCGGGCTGCGTCATCAATGTGCGGCCGATCGGCGTGCTGATCATGGAAGACAATGCCGGCCAGGACGAGAAGGTGATCGCCGTTCCCTCGCCCAAGCTGACGCTGCGCTACGAGAACGTGACCGAATACACCCATCTGCCGGAAATCACCCGCCAGCAGGTGCAGCACTTCTTCGAGCACTACAAGGATCTCGAGCCTGGCAAATGGGTCAAGATCGAGGGCTGGCACGATTCCAAATACGCCAAGAAGATGATCGTCGACGCCATCGCGCGGGCCAAGGCCGCCAAATAAGGGCGAGACCGTCGCCTTACCGGGAACTGCTAGGCGGGGGGCTCACCGCACCGCCTTCTCGCCGCCGGCCGCGGTGATCACCCCGACGATGATCAGCCCGGTCAGCACCAGCCGCACGCCGGCGCTGACGCCGAATGTGTTGAGCATGGTCAAGAGCAGCACCAAGAACAGGCCGGCGCCCCAGACGCCCGGCACATTGGCCTTGCCGCCGGCGACCGAGGTGCCGCCGATGACCACGACCGCAATCGAGGCGAGCAGGTATTCGTTGCCGATATCGACATTGGCGCCACGGAAATAACCGGCGAGCAGCGCCCCGTCGATGCCGCCCAGCGCCCCGCACAGCGTGTAGGTGAGGAAGCGGATGCGGCCGACATGGACGCCGGCAAGCCAGGCGGCGCGGATGTTCTGGCCGATCGCCAGCACCGAGCGGCCAAATATCATGCGCTGCAGCGCCAAGGCCGCGCCGATCGTGAACAGCACAGTGAGCATCGCCAGAACCGGAATGCCCAGCACCTGCCAATTGGTGAAGTCGGCGAAGCCCGGCGGCGGCTTGATCTGCAGGCCGCGGCCGTAGCTGATGTCGACCGACTGGATGACGAAGCTCGCCGACAGCGTGGCGATGATCGGCGGGATGCGCAGCGCCCAGATCAAGAGATAGTTGATGGCACCGATCGCCGCGCCACAGGCGAGCGCCGCGAGCAGCCCGACGACGATCATGGAATCGCTGCCGCCCATCACCTTCATGGCGACCGCGCTTGCCAGCCCGATATTGGCCGGCAGCGACAGGTCGACATTGCCGGGGCCGAGCGTGATGACGAACATCTGGCCCACACCGACGATGACCGTGAAGACGGCGAGCGAGAGTGCCGCCGTGACCATACCGCCGGCGCCGTAGCCGCCGGTGAAGGCAACCGTCGCCAGCCAGACGACGAGGGCGCCGACAAAGGACCAGAGCCAGGGTTTTTCGAGCATCATACGCAGCGAAGCCATGACTTACCGCTCCCTGCGGCTGATCAGCACCCGCGCGGCCAGCACGATGATCAGGATCGCGCCATTGGCGGCCACCTGCCAGTCGGGCGGGATGTGCATGAAGGTCAAAAGCGGCGAAGCGGCCAATGCCAGCGTCAGCGCGCCGAGCACAGCGCCGATCGGCGACACGCGCCCGCCGACGAACTCGCCGCCGCCGAGGATGACGCCGGCGATCGAGAGCAGCGTGTAGCCATTGCCGATATTGGCGTCGGCGGATGTGGTGATGCCGATCAGCGCCATGCCCGACAGAACGCCGAACAGTCCGGTCAGCGCAAAGAGCACGATTTTGGTCCTGAGCAGCGACCAGCCGGCGCGCCTAAGCGCCGCGGCATTACCGCCGGAGCCGCGCAGGATCACGCCGTAAGAGGTGCGCATCAGGCCGAAATGCACGACCGCCGCAATGATTAGCGCCGCCAGGATCGGAAAGGGGATGTAAGGCGGCTTGAAGGACATGATCGAAAGCAGCCAGTCCGGCGCCTTGCCCCCGGGTTTGGGCAGGACGAGGATGGCAAGCCCCTGCCAGACGAAGCTCATGCCGAGCGTCACCACGATCGACGGCAAATTGCGCAGATGGATCAGCGCCCCGAGCAAGGCGTAGACACCGATCGAGCCCAGCAGCACGACAATGCCCATGAGCGGCGCGTCCCTCAGCCATGTCGCGGTGACGCAGCCGACGAAACCGACGAAAGTGCCGATGGAGAGATCGAGCTCGTTGCCGGCGATGACGAACATCTGCGCGATCGTCGCCAGCGCGATCGGGATCGCCAGGTTGAGCATCAGGTTGAAGCCGAAATAGCTGATGGCGCGCGGGTTGAGCCAGGCAATCGCAATCAGCACCAGCGCCAATGACAGCGCCGGCAAAAGACCGCGCAACAGGCGCGCCCTGGCGGCGCTCCCGCGCTGCGAGGATTTCTGGAGCGTTCCGGGGGCGATCGCGGTCATGTCAGGCCGCATCGCCGAACGAGGACTGGATGATCTTTTCCTCCGTCAGCTCGTCGCGGCCGAGATTGGCGACAATCCGGCCGTTCTTGAAGACATAGACATGGTCGCAATTGTCGAGCTCCTCGGTCTCGGTCGTGTACCAGAGGAAGGTCCGGCCCTTGGCGGCTTCTTCGCGCACAAGATCGTAAACTTCGAGCTTGGTGCCGATGTCGACGCCGCGCATCGGGTCGTCCATCAGCACGATCTCGGCGTCGGACCCGAGCGCGCGGGCAAACAGCGCCTTCTGCTGGTTGCCGCCCGACAGCGAATAGATGTTGTTGTTCATGTCCGGCGTGCGAATGCCGATCTTCTGCTTCCAGAATTCCGCCAGCTCAGCCTCGCGTTGCGGCGAGATCAAAAGACCTTTGCGCAGCTTGGCCAGCGAGCGGATGCCGATGTTCTGCGCTATCGACCATTGCGCGAAGATACCGTCCGATTGGCGGTCGCCCGCGACCAGCGCCACGGGCGCGGTCACCTCGAGACCGGCTTTGGCGCGCGCTGCCGCCGAGAAGATCGCCAGCAGAAGGTCGGTCTGACCGTGGCCGGCAAGACCTGCGAGGCCAATGATCTCGCCGGCCCGAGCCACGAGTTCCTTTTCGTCCTGCTGCCGCGCGGGGCGTGCGCGCACCCTCAGGGGCCCGGCCGCGACCTTGCGGGTCTCGGCGGCGGCCTTCTGATGCCCTTCGGCGCCACCCATGGCGGCAACCAGCTTGTCGCGGTCGAAAGCAGCGGCGGCGTCGGCCGCGACCACCTTGCCGTCGCGCATCACCACGATGCGGTCGGCGTTCTGCAGCACCTCGCCCAGCACATGCGAGATAAGGATGCAGCTGCCGCCCTGCTCGACGAAGCGGCGCACGAAGGAAAGCAGCTGACCCGCCGTATGCGCGTCGAGCGACGAGGTCGGCTCGTCGAGGATGACCAGATGCAGCGGCTCGCGGGTCAGCGTGAAGGCGCGCGCCACCTCGACCATCTGGCGCCTTCCGATCGAGAGATCGCCGGCAATGTCGTCCGCCGAAATGCCGTGGTCGGGGAAGATCTCGTCGAGCTTGGCCCGGATGAGATCGGCGGCTTTGCGCCGCCAGCCGAAGCCCTTGAGCGCCGGATGGTTGATGCGCGTATTCTCGGCGATGCTGAGATTGGGGCAGAGCGACAATTCCTGGAACACGCAGCGTATGCCGAGTTCCAGCGCGCGCGCCACCGAATAGCTCGCCTCTTCATTGCCGCGCACCGCGATTTGTCCGCCATCCGGCCGGAGCGTGCCGGCCACCATATGCATGAGCGTCGACTTGCCGGCGCCGTTATGGCCCACAAGCCCGACGCATTCGCCGGCGCCGACATGGAAGTCGACGCCGTTAAGCGCCCGAACGGCGCCGAAATGCTTTTCGGCGCCGTTCAGCCTGACGATGTCGGTGTTTGCCTTGAGCATGCTCAACGATACCCGGCTGGCGATGCGGACGGCAATGCACCCACCGCTATTACTTGATGTTGGCCTTGATCGCCGCGATAGCCTCTTCCTGCGTGTATTCGTGCGTGGCGACGCCGCCTTCCTTGATCTTCGGCAATGCGGCCTCGAAATCGTCCTGGGTGAAGGCGAGATAGGGCACCAGCAGGTCGTGCGGAATGTCCTTACGGCCGTCGAGCACCTGCTGCGCTACCCAGAAGGCGAGGGTCGACACGCCGGGCGCGATCGAGGCCGACCAGGTCTTGTAGCCGTCCTTTTCCTTCTGCTCCTTCCACCACTTCAGCTCGTCCTGACGGTTGCCCATGATGATGGTCGGGCGCGGCTTGCCGGCGGCGGCGAAGGCCTGCGCCGCGCCATAACCGTCGCCGCCCTGGTCGACGATGCCGACGACATCGGGGAGCGACGGCAGGATGGTCGCCACCGCCTTTTGCGCCGTCGTCTGGTCCCAGTCTCCGGTCACCGATCCAACAATCTTGAACTCGGGATGCGCGGCGACACCTTCAAGGATGCCGGCATGGATGGCATCGTCGATCGAGGTGCCGGCGAGCCCGCGTATCTCCAGCAGATTGCCGCCTTTCGGCTGGAACTTGGCCATCTGCTCGACTTCCTGCTTGCCCATGTCCTTGAAGTCGACGACGACCCGATAGGCGCAAGGCTCGGTCACGATGCCGTCGAAGGAGACGACGACGATGTTGGCATCGCAGGCCTGCTTGATGGCACCGTTCAGCGCATCGGGCGAGGCGGCATTGATGACGATGGCGTCATAGCCCTGCAGGATCAGGTTCTGCACCTGTGCCGCCTGAGTCGGCACTTCCTTGTCAGCGGTGGTGAAGACATCCGCCGCGGCGACGATCTTGTCCTCGACCGCCTTCTTGGTGACGATGCCGTAGCTGTCGAGCATCGCCTGCCGCCACGAATTGCCGGCGTAATTGTTGGAAAAGGCGATCTTCTTGCCGCTGGTGTCGGCAAGCGCGGTGCCCGAGGCGAGCATCGCCGCGAATGCACTCAATACGAGCAGTTTCTTCATGTCGGTTCCTCCCGAGGTTGCTGATCTTGACGAATGGTCGTAACGTGTAGCGCCTGTTTTTTATCTATTGTCAGACAAATTTAGCGGAACTGCAAGCTGTCAGCTGCAAAGCTTGATAGGCCACCGATCAACTTGCGGTGCGACGATTGAAAACCCTCCCATTGATGGTCTAGGAACGCGACGGAAGAGAGGTCTGGATGGCAGTAACGCCGACCGTTGCCGGAGGCGCGCCCGGGATTCCGGCGCGCTGGACATCAAGCGCCAAGAGCGGCGTCGGAACCGCCCTTTCGGCAAGAAGCCCGCTCTGGTTCACCACCAGCCACGGCATCCTGAACGAGATCTATTATCCGCGGCTCGACAGCGCCTGCACGCGCGACCTGGGTCTGATCGTCACCGGTCCGGGCGGTTATTTTTCCGAAGAGAAGCGCGATGCCGCCCATGCCGTCGAACCTTTCGAGGACGGGATCCCGGGCTACCGGCTGATAAACACCGCGTCCGACGGCGCTTATAAGATCGAGAAGCGCATCGTTACGGATTCGAAAAGACCCGTCCTGCTGCAGGAAATCAGTTTCATCGCGCTCAAGGGCCAGGCTACCGATTATCGCGTCTACGCATTGCTGGCCCCGCATCTCGTCAACGCCGGCATGGGCAACACAGCCTGGATCGGCGAGCATAAGGGAGAGCGTCTTCTGTTTGCCACCGGTCGCGGCGTCTCGCTGGCGCTTGCTTCCTCTTTGCCCTGGGACGCCTGTTCGGCCGGCTTTGTCGGCTTTTCCGACGGCTGGCGGCAACTGCACGACAGCGGCGCGCTCGACCCTTCCTGTCATACAGCCGAAGACGGCAATGTCGCGCTGACCGGCGAGATCGGGTTTTCGGCCGCCAGGACCACTGCCTTGCTGGCGCTCGGCTTCGGCGCTTCGCCGCAGGAAGCCGCCGACCTTGCGCTTGCAAGCCTGAAACATGGTTTCGAGCCGGCCGCGAGAACCTATGTCGACAATTGGCGGACATTCCAGGCGAGGTTGGAAAAGCTCGACCGTCGCGGCGCCTCCGGTCTAAACACCTATCGCGCCAGCACGGCGGTGCTGGCGACACACCTGTCGATCGCCCGGCCCGGCGCCGCCGTCGCCAGCCTGTCGATCCCCTGGGGCTTCAACAAGGGCGATGACGACCTCGGCGGCTATCACCTCGTCTGGCCGCGCGACCTGGTCGAGACAGCGGGCGGCTTCCTTGCCGCCGGCGACAGCAGGCAGGCGCTGCAGATCCTCGCCTATCTGCGTTCGATCCAGCAACCGGACGGCCACTGGCCACAGAATGTCTGGTCCGACGGCACCGCCTATTGGCCGGGCATCCAGATGGACGAATGCGCCTTTCCGCTGCTGCTTGCCGATGCCTTGCGCCGCGCCGGCCATCTGCCGCGCACGAAGCTCGTGGACTTCCTGGCCATGATCAATGACGCGGCCGCCTATGTCGTGCGCAACGGCCCGGTCACCGGCGAGGACCGCTGGGAGGAGGATGCCGGCTACAGTCCCTTCACCCTGGCCGTGGAGATAGCGGGCCTGCTTGCCGCGGCCGACCTGCTCGATGCTTGCGGCAAAAATGAGCCGGCAAACTATCTGCGCGAGACCGCCGATTGCTGGAACGACCAGATCGAGCGCTGGACCTATGTCACGGGTACGGAGGTAAGCGCCAAGGCGGGAATTGAAGGCTATTACGTTCGCATCGCCCCGCCCGACGATGGCGGCGCCGCCTCGCCGAAGGACGGCTTCGTGCCGATCAAAAACCGGCCGCCGGCCGACACTGACAGGCCGGCGGAAGCCATCATCAGCCCGGACGCCCTGGCGCTGGTCCGTTTCGGCCTCAGAGCCGCGGACGACCCGCGCATCCTGAATACCGTCAAGGCCATCGACGCCGAGCTGTGCTGCGACCTGCCGCAGGGGCCGCTCTGGTACCGCTATAGCGGCGACGGCTATGGCGAGCACGAGGATGGCTCGCCCTTCGACGGCACCGGCCAGGGGCGGCCATGGCCGTTGCTTGCCGGCGAGCGCGCCCATTACGAGCTGGCTGCCGGTCGCAAGGACAAGGCGGCGCAACTGCTGGAGACTTTCGAACGCTCGGCCGGCGTGGGCGGCCTTCTGCCCGAGCAAGTCTGGGATCGCGCCGACATCCCGGACCGCGAGCTTTGGCTGGGCAAGCCGTCGGGCAGCGCCATGCCGCTGGTCTGGGCGCATGCCGAGCACATCAAGCTGCTGCGTTCGATGCGCGACGGCGCCGTGTTCGACCTGCCGCCGCAGGGCGTCGAGCGCTACATCAAGGGCAAGACGGTCTCGCCGCTGCGGACATGGCGCTTCAACAACAAGATCCGCTCCATCCCCGCCGGCAAGGCGCTGCGCGTCGAACTGTCATCGCCCGGTGTCGTTCATTGGAGCAGCGACAAATGGCTGACCGTGCAGGACAGCAGGACTGTCGAAAATGCGTTCGGCATCCATCTGGTGGATTTGCCCGTTAACCGCCTGCAACCGGGAACCGCCATCGTCTTCACTTTTTTCTGGCCGGAAGCGATGCATTGGGAGAATGTCGACTTCACCGTGGCGATCGACCAACCAAACGGCCAGTGAATTCTTCTTTCCTCAAGCAATCGGGATGAAACCATGCAGATCGGAATGATGGGGCTGGGCAGGATGGGCGCCAATATGGTGCGGCGTCTGATGCGCGACGGCCATGAATGCGTCGTCTACGATATCAATTCTGCAAGCGTCGCCGGCATGGTCAAGGACGGCGCCGTGGGCGCCGCCTCGCTGGAAGAGTTCGTCGGCAAGCTCGCCAAGCCGCGCTGCGCCTGGCTGATGCTGCCGGCCGCGATCACCGGCAGGATCGTCGACCAGGTGGCGGCGCTGATGGAGCCGGGCGACATCATCATCGACGGCGGCAATTCCTATTACCACGATGCCGTCGACCAGGCGGCGAAGCTGGCGGTGAAGGGCATCAACTTCGTCGATGTCGGCACCAGCGGCGGCGTCTGGGGCCTCGAACGCGGCTACTGCCTGATGATCGGCGGCCCGGACGACGCGGTGAAGCACCTCGATTCGGTCTTCGCCACGCTGGCGCCGGGACCGGACGCCGGAGCCAATCCCTCGAAGGACGATGGAACGGCGGCTTTCGGCTATCTGCATTGCGGCCCGAGCGGCGCCGGCCATTTCGTCAAGATGGTGCACAACGGCATCGAATATGGCGTCATGGCCGCCTATGCCGAGGGCATGAACATCCTGAAATCGGCCAATGCCGGCAAAAGGCAGCGCACCGCCGACGCCGAGACGAGCCCGCTCGAAAACCCGCAATACTACCAGTTCGACATCGACTTGCCCCAGGTCGCCGAGGTTTGGCGGCATGGCAGTGTCATCGGTTCCTGGCTGCTCGATCTCACCGCCGGCGCGCTGAAGAGCGATCCGGCGCTCGCCCAGTTCGGCGGCCGCGTCTCCGACTCCGGCGAGGGACGGTGGACGCTGAAGGCGGCGATCGACACCGGCGTGCCTGCGCCGGTGCTGTCCTCGGCGCTGTTCGACCGCTTCTCCTCCCAGGGGGAATCGCAATTCGCCGACAAGCTCCTGTCCGCCATGCGCTATGCCTTCGGCGGCCATGTCGAAAAGCCCAAGACCGGCGCGTGAAGGGAGACACGGCATGAGTCAGCAAAGGTCCGACACGCTGGTACTTTTCGGGGCGACCGGCGACCTTGCGCACAAGAAAATATTCCCGGCGCTCTACCACATGGTCGCCAAGGGAACATTGGCCGAGCCGGTGATCGGCGTTGCCTTCGACCCTTGGGAGTTGCCCAAGCTGGTCGAGCGCGCCCGCGACGGCATCGTCGCCGCGCTGGGCGGCATCGACGACATGGTCTTTGCCAAGCTCGCCTCGCAGCTGCGCTATGTCAGCGGCGACTACCGCGACGGCGCCACCTTCGAGAAGCTGAGGACGGCGCTGGGCCCGGCGCAACACCCGCTGCACTATATGGCCGTGCCGCCGACGATGTTCGAGACCGTCGTGCAGGGGTTGGAGCAGTCCGGCACCGCGCGCGGCGCGCGGCTGATGATCGAAAAACCCTTCGGCCACGACCTGCAGTCGGCGCGCTGGCTGAACCGGGTGCTGCATCTGGTGTTCGACGAACAGTCGATCTTCCGCATCGACCACTATCTCGGCAAGGAAGCGATCCAGAACCTGCTCTATTTCCGCTTCGCCAACTCTTTCCTCGAGCCGATCTGGAACCGCAACTTCGTCGAGAGCGTGCAGATCACCATGGCCGAGGATTTCGGCATCGAGGGCCGCGGCAAGTTCTATGACGATGTCGGCTGCATCCGCGACGTGATCGAGAACCATCTGCTCAACATCCTGCTTCTGCTCGCCATGGAGCCGCCGGTCGGCCGCTCGGCCGACGACCTGATCGACGAGAAGGTGCAGGTGCTGCGCGCGATCCGCACGCTGACCAGGGACGACGTCGTGCGCGGCCAGTTCGACGGCTATCTGGCCGAGCCGGGCGTCAGGCCCAACTCGCCGGTCGAGACCTTCGCCGCGGTGCGCTTTTTCGTCGACACCTGGCGCTGGCGCGACGTGCCGTTCTTCATCCGCGCCGGCAAGAACATGCCGGTGCACGCCACCGAGGTGATCGTGCGGCTGAAGCGGCCGCCGCTCGACGTCTTCGATCCGATCAAGCCGGACGACGCAAATTACGTGCGCTTCCGCATCGACCCGCAGGTGGCGATCTCGATCGGCGCTCAGCGCAAGAGGGCCGGCGACGACATGATCGGCGAGCAGGTGGAACTCACCGCGCTCGACGACTCCAAGGGCGACATGCCGCCCTACGAAAGGCTGATCGGCGACGCCATGAACGGCAACGGCCAGCTGTTCACGCGCCAGGACGCCGCCGAGCTTGCCTGGCGCATCGTCGGGCCGGTGCTCGGCGACACCACGCCGCCGGCAATCTATGCGCCCAAGACCTGGGGGCCGGCCGACGCCATGAAAGGCTTCGGCCCGCCCGATGGCTGGATCAATCCGACCAGATAATTTCCGGGGAGGAGGGAATGGCGAAGGCAGCAAAGACCGCCGCGACGGGTAGCGATCCGATCGTGCTCAGCATCGATGTCGGCGGCTCGCATGTGAAGATCCTCACCAGCGCCGGCGGCGAGATGCGCCGCGTTCCCTCAGGCCCGAGCCTGACTCCCGACCAGGTCGTCGCTTCGGTCGAGAAACTGGCGGAGGGCCTCACCTACGACTTGATCTCGATGGGCTATCCCGGTCCTGTAAGGGACAACAAGCCGTCGCTCGATCCCTTCAATCTCGGCAAGGGCTGGGACGGCTATGATTTCACCGCCTCCTTCGGCAAGCCGGTGAAACTCGTCAACGACGCCTTGATGCAGGCGATCGGCAGCTATGACGGGGGCCGCATGCTGTTCCTCGGCCTCGGCACGGGCCTGGGCGCCGCCATGATCATCAGGAATGTCGGCCAGCCGATGGAGCTTGCCCATCTGCCCTACAAGAAGGGGGCGAGTTTCGAGGATTATGTCGGCGAGCGCGGCCTGGTGAAGCACGGGAAGAAGAAGTGGCGCAAATACGTCTTCGACGTCGTGGGCAGGCTTCGGGCCGCCTTGCAGCCGGACTATGTCGTGATCGGCGGCGGCAATGTCGACAAGCTCGATGAATTGCCTGAAAAATCCCGGCGCGGCGACAACACTCGTGCTTTCGAGGGTGGATTTCGTCTATGGCGCGACAAGGCGCTGATCGTCTGATATTGTTACATTTCAGTATAATTGTTCAAAACAACGTGTATTGATGCGGCAAAACGTTGCGTCGCGTAGATTTGCCGACTAGGAATTCGCCAGCCTGCGGCCCCTGCGGCTTTCGAATTCGCCAACAACGCTGGCAGCGCTTTGATATTGCACACCGCGAAAGCCGCATCGGTTTCGCGGCTTGCGGCAGAAATGGAGGGACTACGTGGACGAAGACACCAGCACAGCCAAGGAAGTCGATCTGCTCGAGCTCACCGCTCACATAGTATCGGCCTATGTCGCGAAAAACCGCCTGCCCGCTTCGGACCTGGGCGGACTGATCGCCAGCGTCGCCTCGTCGATCGGCGGGATCAGCCAGCCGGCGGAACCCGCCGCGCCCCCGCCGACCCCCGCTGTCAACCCGCGGCGCTCGGTGACGCCGGACTACATCATCTGCCTTGAGGACGGGAAGAAGTTCAAATCGCTGAAACGCCATATCGGCGTGCATTTCGGCCTGACGCCCGAAGCCTACCGCGCCAAATGGGGCTTGCCGGTCGACTATCCCATGGTCGCTCCCAACTATGCGGCCTCGCGCTCGCAGCTGGCCAAGTCGATCGGCCTCGGCCGCAAGGCGGAGCCGGAACCGGTGAAGCCTGCTAGGGGCAGGAAGGCCAAAGCGACCGCCTGAGAAATATCCGTCTGCACCAATGGTTTGAGGAAGCCTGCCGAGGAATCCGCCTTGGCAGGCTTCCTGCTTTTATGGCTTGGTTACTACCTGAGATTGGGGGACAGGCCATGAACTACGCTAGGATGCTGATCGAGAAGGAGGCGCCGGAGGAATACGGCTACGACCGTATCCGCTACAACCTCTCCGAAAGCTCGATCGCCGACCAGAAACTCTCCGACATCGATCTGACGCTGCCCGACCTCACCTTGTTCTATGGCGAGCATCGCGGCGACAAGGACCTGCGCGCGCTGATCGCCGGGCAGGACGACGGCCTTTCCCCCGCCGATGTGCTAGTGACCGCGGGCGCGGCCGGCGCGCTGTTCATCATCGCCACCGCGCTGCTGTCACGCGACGACCATCTCGTGGTCGTGCGGCCGAACTACGCCACCAACATCGAGACGCCGAAGGCGATCGGCTGCGCCATCTCTTATGTAGACCTCGATTTCGACCAAAGCTTTGCCATCGACATCGAGCGCGTCAAGGCCGAGATCCGGCCAAACACCAGAATGATCAGCGTCACCTGCCCACACAACCCCACCGGCACGATGATGGCACGCGCCGATCTCGACGCGCTGATTACGCTTGCCGAACATCACCAATGCCGCCTGCTGGTCGACGAGACCTATCGCGACCTCTCCTATGGCGAACGCCTGCCCGCGGCGGCCTCCCTCAGTCCAAGCGCCATCAGCGTCTGCTCCCTGTCCAAGGCCTTCGGCATTCCGGGCATCCGCATCGGCTGGCTGCTGACCCGCGATCCGGAGCTGCAGGAAACCTTCCTCGCCGCCAAGGAGCAGATCGGCATCTGCGGCAGCGTCATCGACGAGGCGATCGCCCGCGCCACGCTCGAGCGGCGTGACGCATTTCTCGCCTCACTGCTGCCGGACATGGCAAGGCGCCGCGACATCGTGCAGGCCTGGATCGACGGCGAGACGCTGGTCGATTGGGTGCGGCCGCAAGGCGGCGTCGTCGGCTTCCCGCGGCTCAACGTCGATGCCGGCTTCGACCTTGACCGCTTCTACGCCCGGCTGCTGGAGGAGCACGGCACCTATGTCGGCCCCGGGCACTGGTTCGAGATGCCGAAACGCTACTTCCGCCTCGGCTTCGGCTGGCCGACGGAAGCGGAGCTGCGCGGCGGGCTCGACGCCATCTCCGCCGCGTTGCGGAGCTGAGCCGCCATCCGGGCAAAAATTCGATTTTCTTTGATCCAGCGCGGATTTTTACGCGCATGGCAGGACGAACTGGGCTAAAGGGTTCTGGCCGGACCAACGCCCACCGTGGAAGTGCCCCGCCGGCCATTGTCGCAACGGGGCCCTCGAATCATGACCGCCGAAGCAAGCTCACCAGACCAGCGTTACGCCGCGTTCCGGCACCGCCCGTTCCTCAGCTATTGGACGGCGCGCTTCCTCACCACCTTCGCCACGATGATCGTGTCGGTCGCAGTCGGCTGGCAGGTCTATGACCTGACCCGCGACCCGTTCGACCTCGGCATTGTCGGCATCGTCCAGTTCCTGCCTTCGCTGCTCCTGGTGCTGGTCACCGGCGTAGTCGCCGACCGCTTCGGCCGCCGGCTGATCATGACGCTGGCGACGCTGGTCGAGGCCGGCTGCGCGCTGGCCCTTTTGCTCCTGACGCTGCGCGGCCTGACCAGCCCGCTGCCGATCTTCACAGTGCTGGTGATGTTCGGCATTGCGCGGGCCTTCTACGGACCGGCTTCATCCTCGCTCTTCGCCAATCTGGTGCCGCAGGAGGATTTCGCCAACGCGATCGCCTGGAACTCGTCGGCCTGGCAGACGGCGACCATCGTCGGCCCGGTCGCAGGCGGCCTGCTCTACGGCGTTTCGGCGGAAGTCGCCTACGCCACCGCCGCCATATTGATGCTCGCCGCCGCGGTGCTGATCTTTACCATCCCGAAGCCGGCCCAGCAGACGGCCACCGACAAGCCGACGATGCAGACGCTGTTTGCCGGCTTCCGCTATATCTGGGGCGAGAAGATCGTGCTCGGCGCGATCTCGCTCGACCTCTTCGCCGTGCTCCTGTCGGGCGCCTCGGCGCTGCTGCCGGTCTATGCGCGCGACATCCTGCAGCTTGGCCCGTGGGGCCTCGGCCTGCTGCGCTCGGCGCCCGGCATCGGCGCCATCTGCGTCGCCGTCTGGCTTGCCGGCCATCCGATCCGCGACCATGCCGGCAAGATCATGCTGGGCTTCGTCGCCCTGTTCGGCGCCTTCACCGTGCTGTTCGGGGTCTCGACCATCACCTGGCTGTCGATCGCAGCACTCGCCCTACTCGGCGCCACCGACATGTTCAGCGTCTATATCCGCGAGACGCTGATCCAGCTCTGGACGCCCGACGAGGTGCGCGGCCGCGTCAACGCCGTCAACCAGGTCTTCGTCGGTGCCTCCAACGAAGTCGGCGAATTCCGCGCCGGCACGATGGCGGCCCTGATCGGCACCGTCCCCGCCGTGGTGATCGGCGGCATCGGCGCTGTCGCGGTCGCGGGATTGTGGGCTTGGCTTTTCCCTGCGCTCAGGCAGGTCCGGCACTTGAACAGCCGCAACTGAGCGGGTTCAGGATGCAAGCCGCCGGATCCCGACGTTCGGGCCAAACATGTCGCGCCGTCGACCCGGTGAGACAAGGGTCCGCGGAGCAGATTTACTCCGAGAAGCTCACGCTCACGCCGCGCTGGCGAAAATAGGCCTGCATCAACTTGCGGCCGGCGCGGTTGTTCTGCACCAGCCTGGTCGGATCGAACACAGCCTGCTTTTTCCCCTCTCGTGCCAGCGCAGCCTTGAGGGCAGCGATATGCGCATCGAGGTCGGCATTGTCGGCTCGGAGTGAGGCATAGATATTTTCGGTCGCCTCGGCCAAGGTCAGTTCGCTCACAGTGTCTTCCTTTGATTGGTCGGGCGGCGCCTTAGCACAGATTCGCCGCTCCGCCGATACCGATGAGATTGTCAGCGCAAAGGCGCCGCTGGTTGGGCCGCAAATTGATCGAGCGCCAGCCACCAGATTCGACGTTTGCCGCTATCCGCATCCGCCGGCAGCGAACATCCGGCAAAGGACCGCGTTCGAGTTTGTGCTGAGTCGCAGGGTGCTACCACGATGCCTTCGCGCACGCGATTGCTCGGAGTTGACGCAAGTCAAAGCCACGTTTCCTAGGAGAAGTTTATACCTCCCCACGAGCGCAGGCAGTACGGCAAAATGGAGGCAATGATGTCGGATCAGAGCAGCATGCATGCCTATCTGAATTGGACCAAGCAACGAATTGACGAGATGGACGCCATCTTGGCATCGCTGGAAGCCAAGGTGGGCCAAGTGAAGGTCGACTCGAAGGCTGGTGCCGATCGAATTGTCGCCGACCTCAGGAAGCGGCGCGACGAGTTTGAGGCCAGCGCGAAGGCCCAAGCAAAAGCAGGGCAAGCTGCTGTCCGGGAGAACACAGCCAAGTTGGAATCGCAATGGCGTCGTTTCGAGACCGAGGTCAACACGTATTTCGAGACGGTCGGCAAACAGGCGGAGCAGCAAAAGGCGACGTTCCTGCAGGCTGCCGCAGCACAGGCTAAAGCGTGGCGCGAGACGGCCGAGGCATTCCACAATGAAGCTGGGAAAGCCATGACCGCAAGGCGCGCGGATGTCGATGCTGCCGTAGCGAGGATGAAGGCGGACGCCGCGGAGGCCGAGGCGCGGTTGCATAAGCTGATGCAGGCAGGAGGAGAATCCTGGGCGGCGCTGAACGCGGCGCTGGCCGAATCGCGCCACGCATTTGATCGAGCCAATCAAAAGGCCGGCGATGCTCTGAGGGACGTTGTGCAGACAGAATCCAAGTCATCGACCTGAATTCGGGCGAGGTCACTTTGGGAAGGTAACGACGTGAGCACAGATGCCGTAGTCTCCCGCGAGTTGAGATCGCTGCAAGAGGCGGTGGCGCTCTCGCAACAGCAGCGAGCGGCCGCAGCCGCCCCGACGGACAAAGCCGCCGCCGGTGCCGAACCGGTCCGCACAGCCGAAGACGAAGAATGGCACGCCGACTTGCGTGCGCTCGCGGACGAGGTCACCGGGTTCTTCGAGGAAGCAGAGAAGAACATTTCACAACATCCGACGTCGAGCGTCGTCGGCGCGCTGCTTGTCGGAATACTGATCGGGCGCCTGCTCGGAAGGCATTGAGGGACGAAGCGTGATTGACCATCTTGTTCGCGACCTGCAGGTGTTGAGAAAAGCCGATCTTCTGATCGGAAAGATTTGGCTGGACATTCTGCTGCGTCGGGCCGGTTTGATTGCCTTCTCTGGCCTCATTGCAGTGTTCGGGCTAGGGATGGTCAACATCGCCGGCTTCTACGCCCTGCAGGTGTCCATCGGCCAAGCATGGGCGGCCGCCGCCGTCGCCCTGATCGACATTATGATCGCCGCCATCGTGCTGCTTCTCGCCAGCAAGTCCAGGCCCGGACCGGAACTCGAACTCGCCTTCGAAGTCCGAAAAATGGCCGTCGACTCCATCGAGGCAGACGCGCGTGACCTGAAACTTACCGTCGAGGCGGTCGGTCAGGAACTCAAGAGCGTCAGGGCGAACATTACTGAACTCGCGCACAATCCACTGGATGTCGCTGCGCGAAAACTGCTCGTCCCTGCGGTCCTGTCAATGCTGAAGGGAATGCGATCCAGGAAAGAGCAGGCCTGACGATAAACGCCTGCTCAATCGCAACGGCAGATGCGGCATAAGTTGTCTTCGGGTTAAGCCGGCCGTTCATGGCAAATCGGCCTTGGCCCTAACCCCCCGCCGGCCGACCAAATATCATCCCCAGAAACTCACCCAGCCAGCGCTTGAGGTGCATGTCCCAGATCAGCCGGCCGCCGAGATGGTCGCGGCCGGGCTGGGCGCCGGGGAGCTCGAAGCGATGCGCGCCGCGCACCACCCAGCGATGCATCATCACCCGGGTCAGCTCGCCGTGAAACTGGATGCCCCAGGCGTTGTCGCCATAGCGGAAGGCCTGGTTGGGATAGGTTTCCGCCGTTGCCAGCAGCATCGCTTCCTTCGGCAGTGAAAAGCCCTCGCGGTGGAACTGGTAGACCATCTCCGGCCAGTGCAACAATTTCTTGCCGGCCTCGGTCGCCTTCAGCGGATACCAGCCGATCTCGACCAACCCCTCGCCATGGCCCTCGACCTTGCCGCCGAGATGGTTGGCGAGCATCTGCGCGCCGAGGCAGATGCCGAGGAATGGGCGGTTCTCCTTGAGCGGGATTTCCAGCCAGTCGGTCTCGCGGCGGACGAACTCGTCCTCGTCATTGGCGCTCATCGGCCCACCGAACACCACCGCGCCGGCATGATCGTCCAGCGTGCAGGGCAATTCGTCCCCCAATGGCGGCCGGCGGATGTCGAGATCGAAACCTTCTTCCACCAGCATATGGCCGACGCGGCCGGGGCTCGACGTCTCCTGATGCAGCACGATCAGGATCTTTGGTCTCGGCCTCGCTCTGGGTGGCATGGAAGGCGATGGGTCCCGTTATTCGTCGCTCGACTTGCCCCGCGCGCCGGGCACCTGCGCCGCCGCCTTGCGGCGCGCCTCGATGCGGTCACGGCGCTCGACGCCGATGAGTTCCGCGACCCGCCAGACGGTGTTATCCTCCAGCTCGTCAAGCTCGCCATCGGCATAGACGATTTCCCACATCAGGCCGATGAAGGCCTTGCGCCCCTCGGCGTCGAGATCGCGCTTCAAGACGCTGGTGAAGGCGTAGAGGTCGACCGCCTCATTGTCGGCGCGCTCGCCTGCGGCCGCCAGCGCGTCGAGCTCCTCGCCGCTCACCGAATAGGTCTCGGCCAGGATCTGCTTGAACCGCTCCCATTCGACATCCTGGCGCACGCCGTCGGCATTCATCACATGGTAGAGCAACGCGGAAGCCGCGACGCGCGGATCGTCAGCGCTCGGCTTGGCCTCGCCGGCTGACGGCAGATCCCTCAGGAAGGCCAATACGCGCTCGAACATCGACAGCTTTTCCTTGCCCGCCAAAACCCAGCCTCAGAACAAACGAAACCGGCGCGGCGATTTTTCCGCTTCCTCTTCGGGCGCGACACCCGGGTCGTCCGGCAGAGGCGGCAGGTCCAAACCCCGCCCGGCGGTTTCAGCCTCGCTGACGGCTTCAGCAACGGCCGCTTCCTTCTCGACACCGTTCGACGGCGCGGACGCCTGCTTCTCGGTCGGAGCGTCCGCAACAATGTCGATCGCCTTTTCAGCGGGTTCGGCCGGAGGCGCGGCGGCGATCGCCGGCACCGCGGCATCCGTCTCGCTGTCGATCAGCTGACCGAGCCGCTCCATCGGCGCGCGCCAGGTGAAGGCGTCGAGCTTGCCGGTGACCGGCGACACCGGCGCCCAGCGCTCGGAGATGACGCCGTCCGCCACCCAGGCCGGGTCGCGGGGGGCGCGCACGGCTTTGGACAGCAACTGCCGCACCTTGCCATGGTCGCCGGTCTCGGCTTCCTCGATATCGGCGAGCAGCAGATAGGCGCCTTCGCGGCGATCCATGCGGATCGCGGCCTCCGCCTCGCGCCGCGCCGTGGCGAAATCCTGCGCGTCGAGCGCCGCCCGCGCCACGACCATCGACGACTCGGCGTGGTTCCTCTTCAATTCCTGCAGCTTCTTCGCACGGTTGAGACGGTCGAGCACGGCGTCGCCCGGCCTCGCATGCGTGTAGAGCTCGGCAATGTCGGGATGCGGCTCGGCCTTCCAGGCGGCTTCCAGGATCTTGGAGCCCTTGCGCACGTCGTTTTGCCGGATAACCAGATCGGCCGCGATCACTGCGGCCGGCGCGAAATCAGGCGCCAGCTTGTTGGCCTCGAGCGCCGCGGTGCGGGCCGCGTTCGGGTCGCTGTCGACCAGCGCCTGCGCCTTGGCGGTGAGCAGCACGGCGCGACGGCGGTTGGCGGCGTCGCGCTCGATCTGCCTGGTCGATTTCTGCGCCTCGACCAGCTTCAGCGCGCCATCCCAGTCGCCGCGTTCGGTCAGTTCCTCCAGCGTCGATTCCGCCGCCCAGGCGAGCTGCGGCGCCACCGCCGCCGCGCGGCCGGCATAGTGGCGCGCGGCGTTGCGGTCGCCGAGCCGCTCGGCCTCCAGATAAAGCCCGCGCAGGCCGAGCAGCCGCATCTCGGGATCGTCGAGCATCCGCTCGAACTTTTCCCGCGCGCCTGCATGGTCGCCTTCGAGCAGCGAGGCCTGCGCGTCGAGCAGGTTGATCAACGGCTCCTGGTCGGAGCTGATCAGCTTCGCCGCTTCCTTGGTTTTCTTGCGCGCCAGCGCGCCGTCGCCGGCGCCGGCGGCGATCATGCCGGTCGACAGCGCCTGATAGCCTCGGTCACGCCGGCGCACGCGGAAGTAGCGCGAGATCGTGTAAGGGCTGTTCCACAGCGACTTGATCAGCCACCAGACGATCATCACCGCGGCGACGACGGCAACGATCGCCACCGCCGCCACCATCAGCGTGACCTGGTACTGGTAGCCGTTGAAGGTTACGAGCATCTCGCCCGGACGGTCGGCGAGCCAGGCAAAGCCCAGCCCCAGCGCGAAGACGACGGCGAGGAAGGCGAGAAGGCGGATCATCTTGTCGTCCTCACGCCTTCGTCGCGCCGGCAATCAGCGCTTCCAGCTGTTTTTCGACCTCCAGCCGCGCCTTCAGTTTGCCGGCAAAATCGGCGCCGGCCGCCTTCGCGGCTTCGGGCAGCGTGTCATACTCGCTGAGCGCCTTGGCGTAGTCGCCCTGGTTGACCGCCACTTCCATGCGCGCGACGGTTTCCGGCGCGCCCTTGCCTTCCACAGCGCCGACCGGCCGCACCTTCACCAGCGATTCCGCGCTCGACACTAGGCTCTGGAAGAAGCCGGCATTCTGGTCGAGCGGCTTTGCCGCCTCGACCATGGCATTGGCGGCGGCATCGGCCTCCGAAGCGATGGTGGCGCGGGTGGGCACGCCCTTGTCGGCATAGGAGCGCAGCGCCGCAAGCTCGGGCGCGTCCGGCGCGATCGCCGCGAAGGTGTCGAGTTCGGTCGCGAAGGGCGCGCCGCGGTCGAGCGCCGACTTCAGCGCCGAGGCGGCGATGGCCAGCGCGATCTTGGGCTGCGAGGCCTGCGCCTCGACCTTGCTGGAAAGCTGCGACACGGACTGCTCCAGCGCCGCCACCCGGCCATCCTCGGCCTTGGCCGCGTCGCCGGTCGATTTCACCAGAGCGTCGAGGCCGGCGATCTTCTCGTTGAGCGGACCGAGGTCGACGGGCGCCGTATTGCCGTTCTTCTGCAGCTCGGCAACGGCCGTCTCGATCTGGCCGACCTTGTCGCCCAGCGCCTTGAGCGCCGCGCCGTCGCCGCCTTGGCCGGCCGCGGATTTCAGCGCCGCCACATCGGTCCTGACCTGCTCGAGCGCCGAAGAAAGGTCGTCGACCTTGGCGGAGGCTCCCTTGTCGCCGCTTTCCTTCAGTGCCGCGATCTCGCTTTTCAGCGACGCGATCTCGCCATTGACGCCATCCAGCGATCCACCGCCCGATCCTGGCGCGCCGAGCAGGCCGACCGCCTGCAGCAGGCCGGCGCCGGCAAGCGCGATCACGCCGCCGACGACGCCCGCGGCGATTGCGTTGACGCCGGTTCTGCGCGGCGGCTGCGGCGCGCGATCCTCGCTCCTCGTGTCGCTTCGCGTTTCGCCTGCCTTCGATGCCGAGGGGCCGGCGGCGCCAGTGGATGCGTCCTCAAAATTGTAGTCGAAGCCCTTGGGCTGGCTCTTCGGGGCATCGGAGCCGCCGGGATACGGCGCGTCCGGCTCGTCCTTGCCGGCTTCGGGCTTATCGGACGTCGCCTGCGCGGGATCGCTATGCTCCCACGGCTCGATGTCGGCCTGCTCGGCATGCATCGGCTCTTCCGGCGCATCCGGCTGCGACGCGGCCGCGGCCTCTTCCGCCTTCGCCTCGTCGGTCTGCGCGGCCTTGGCCTTCGCGGCATCCTCGTCGGTGATTCGCGAGACGGCGCCGGGCTCGAGTTCGATGGTCACCGGCTCGCGCCGGGTCTTCGAATGTCGCATCTTCGGCGTCTTGACCATGCTTGGGCTCCGCAAAATGGCTTGGGGATGGATCGAAGGGTCCAGAGCGTCAGGATGCTCTAGCACATCACCAAGCGGTGAAAAGGGGCGGTGTGATGACGCGGCCTAGAGCAATTCCAGGAAAAGTGTGAGCGGTTTTCCGTCCGGAATTGCGTAAAAACAAAGAGCTAGGGCATTTCACCGTTTCCGTGAAACGGTGAAATGCCCTAGCGCGGTTGCGACAAAAGCGCGAGCAACGCGTCTTCCTCAGGCTGGGATGCGACGCGGACCCTGCTGCCGGCAATCCCTTCCATCGGCCGGGCGACGCGCGTCGCGAGCGCCAGGAATTGCGTTTTTTCAAAGAGATGCCGTAGCGTCGGCCGCGCCATCAGGCCGACCAGCCCTAAGCTGGCCTTGGCTGAGTAAAGCAGCGCGGCCTCGACCGGCTGGCCCGACAGGCCGGCGACCACATCGGCATCGCCATAGTCGATGGCTATCGTGTCGTAGGTTTCGATCGGCTGGACATGCACGCCAGCCACTGCCAGCCGTTGCTCGAACACCGGAAAGCGGACGCGGCCGCACAGATAGACGATTGCCTTGCCTGCAAGGCCGCCGGCGGTGGCGTCGGCCAGCGCCTCGGCATCGCCCCGACCTTCGGTGACGGCCAAAAATCCTGCGTCGCGGCAGGCTTCGGCCGTCCGTTTGCCAACCGCGTGGCATGGCAGGCCCGCAAGCAACGCGACCAGCGCCTTTGGCGCATGGCGCACCGCATTGGCGCTGGTGACCGCAACCGCGACGGCATCGGCGCCGATGGCCGACTTGACCGGCAATGCCCTCGTCTCGGTCAGCGGCAGCAGGACAGGCTGAAATCCCAGGGCTTCCAGGCGTCGTGCCGTGCGCGACGCGCCGGGCTCCGGCCTCGTCACCAGGACGCGGACCATGTCAGGCCCAGCTGTCGAAGAATTCAGCGCCCGCCCTGGCGCGGACAGTGCGCGCGGCGTCGAGCCCGATCTCCGCCGCGTCCGCGGCCTCGCCTTCCAGCCGGACCTCATGCGATTGCGAGCCGTCGGGCGAGATGATCAGCCCGGCGAAGGACAGTTTTTCGCCTGCGACTGTCGCATGGCCGGCGATCGGCGTGCGGCAGGAGCCGTCGAGCGCGGCGAGGAAGGCGCGCTCGCAGGCGAGCGCCTGGCCGGTCGGCACGTGATGGATCGCCGCCAGCATTTTTTCGACGTCGCGGTCGCCGACACGGGTTTCGATGCCGATCGCGCCTTGCCCCGGCGCCGGCGGAAAATCCTCGAGCGACATCAGGTCGGTGACGACATGTTCGAGCCCGAGCCGCTTCAGCCCGGCATAGGCCAGGATCGTGCCCTCGGCGACGCCTTCGTCCAGCTTGCGCAGCCTCGTCTGCACATTGCCGCGGAAGATCACCACCTCGAAATCCGGCCGCATGCGGCGAAGCAGCGCCTGGCGCCGCAACGACGACGAACCGACCACCGCGCCATGCGGCAGGTCGGCGATCCGCTTCACCCGCTTGCCGATGAAAGCGTCGCGCGCGTCCTCGCGCGGCAGGAACGTGACAAGCTCCAGCCCGTCGGGCAGCACCGTCGGCATGTCCTTCGATGAATGCACGGCGATGTCGATGCGCCCGTCGAGCAGCGCTTCCTCGATTTCCTTGGTGAACAGGCCCTTGCCGCCGGCTTCCGAAAGCGGCCGATCCTGGATGCGGTCGCCGCTGGTCGAGATCGGCACTACCTCGAACGCGTGCTCGGGCAGCCCATGCGCCTGCATCAGCCGCGCCCGCGTCTCATGCGCCTGGGCCAGCGCCAACGGGCTTCCGCGTGTTCCGATTTTCAAAGTTTGCATGGCGCGCGGTCCGTGATAACCCCCGGCAAGCGAGACCTTGCCGGGCTTTGTCCTATCTAGGAAAAGCCGGTGATACAATCTTTGAGGCTAGCGACCAATTGATCCGCGTTCTGGGCATTGAGACGAGCTGCGACGAGACGGCGGCCAGCGTTGTGGCGCTGGACGGCGGCGCCGCGCCCGAAATCCTGTCCAACGTGGTGTTGAGCCAGATCGAGGAGCATGCGGCCTTCGGCGGCGTCGTGCCGGAGATCGCCGCGCGTGCCCATGTCGAGGCGCTGGACGGCATCGTCGAGGCGGCGCTCGCTGACTCGTCCGTCTCGCTGGACGAGGTCGACGCCATCGCCGCCACCGCCGGTCCCGGCCTTGTCGGCGGGCTGATCGTCGGCCTTATGACTGCGAAGGCGATCGCCGCCGCCGCGAACAAGCCGCTGATCGCCATCAACCACCTCGAGGGCCACGCGCTGACCGCGCGGCTGACCGACGGTCTCGACTTCCCCTACCTGCTGCTGCTCGTCTCCGGCGGCCACACCCAGATCGTCGCGGTGCGCGGCGTCGGCGACTACCAGCGCTGGGCGACCACCATCGACGATGCGCTCGGCGAGGCCTTCGACAAGACGGCCAAGATGCTCGGCCTGCCCTATCCCGGCGGCCCGAATGTCGAGAAGGCGGCGGCGACAGGCGACGCCGGCCGCTTCGCCTTCCCGCGCCCGATGAAAGGCTCGGCGCAGCCGGATTTCTCCTTCTCCGGCCTGAAGACGGCGGTGCGCCAGGCAGCGACCGCGATCGCGCCGCTGAGCGACCAGGACGTCGCCGATATATGCGCTTCCTTCCAGGCGGCGGTGGCCGACGCGCTGGGCGACCGTGTCGGCCGCGCCCTTGCCCGCTTCCGCCAGGAATTTCCCGATCAGGCAAAGCCGGCGCTGGTCGTCGCCGGCGGCGTCGCGGCCAACCGCACCATCAAGGCGACGCTCGAAGCGCTTTGCGCGCAAGCCGGCTTCGCCTTTGTCGCGCCGCCGCAGAAACTGTGCACCGACAATGCGGCGATGATCGCCTGGGCCGGCATCGAACGCCTGCGCGCCGGCATCGCCGACGAGAACAGCGCCGACTTCGTGCCGCGTTCGCGCTGGCCGCTCGACAGCGTTTCGACGCCCATGGTCGGCTCGGGCCGGCGTGGGGCCAAGGCATGAGCGCCAAGGGAACGAGCGGCAGGAAATCCGGCAGCGGCTGGCGCGTCGCGGTGCTGGGCGGCGGCGCCTGGGGCACGGCGCTGGCCCTTGCCATGCTGCGCGCCGGCCATGATGTGCGCCTCTATGCGCGCGACACTGAGACCGTCTCCGCCATCGCCCGCGGCGAGAATCCGCGCTATTTGCCCGGCATCAGCATCGCGCCCGGCATCGCGGCGACCAGCGATATGGCGGCTGCGCTCGACAATGCCGACTGCGTGCTCGCCGTGACGCCGGCGCAGTCGCTGCGCGCCGTTCTGGCCCAAGCCAAAAATCACGTTCCTGCGGGCGCGCCGCTGGTACTCTGCGCCAAGGGCATCGAGCGCGACACTGGCGCGCTGCTCTCGACGATCGTGGAGGAATGCCTGCCCAAAAATCCGGTCGCGGCGCTTTCTGGTCCGAGCTTCGCCAGCGATGTCGCGCGCGGTCTGCCGACGGCGGTCGTGGTCGCGGCCCGCGAGGCGGAACTGGCGGCCGAGCTTGCCGCCCGCTTCTCGGCGGAGAACTTGCGCTGCTATTCGAGCGACGACCTGATCGGTGTCGAGATCGGCGGCGCGCTGAAGAACGTCTTTGCCATTGCCGCGGGCGCTGTCACCGGCGCGGGCCTCGGCGCCAGCGCCCAGGCCGCCATGGTGACGCGCGGCTTCGTCGAACTGCGCCGCATCGGCGCCGCTTTCGGGGCGAAGCCCGAGACGCTGATGGGGCTTTCCGGCCTTGGCGACCTTTTGCTTAGCTGTTCCTCGGCGCAGTCGCGCAATTTCGCCTATGGCCTGGCGCTCGGCCAGGGCAAGCCGCTTGCCGGCCTGCCGCTTGCCGAAGGCGTGCCGACGGCGGGCATTGCCGCCCGTATCGCCGCCGAGCGCGGCATCGAGGCGCCGATCATCTCGGCCGTCGCCGCCATCCTCGACGGCAAGATCACCATCGGCAAGGCCGTGACCGCGCTGATGACACGCCCGCTCAAGACCGAAACCGACATCTGAACCATCGGAGTTGAAAAATGCTGTTCGCGTTGATTTGCAAGGACAAGCCCGGCAGCCTGCAACTGCGGGTCGACACGCGGCCGGCGCATGCGGCGTTCCTGGAAGGGCTGATCGCTGAAGGCAAGCTTGCCTTCGCAGGTCCTTTCCTCGACGCCGACGGCAAGCCGGACGGCAGCCTGGTGATGATCGAGGCGCCGGACATGGCCGGTGCGCAAGCGCTCGCCGCCGCCGACCCCTACGCCAAGGCCGGCCTGTTCGAAAGCGTCCAGATCCGTCCTTGGAACTGGGTCTTCCAGAAACCCGCCGGCGCCTGATCGTTCGCGGTTCTCGCCGCAATGACGGCGAGAGAGTAAGCATAGACGGCAACGCCATGCGTGGCGGCAAAGCGATGGGACAAGCGATATGAACTACTGGCTGTTCAAGTCCGAACCCTCGGTCTTTTCCTTCGAGGCGCTGAAGGCCAAGGGCAAGGCCGGCACCCAGTGGGACGGCGTGCGCAACTACGCCGCCCGCAACAATATGAAGGCGATGCAGATCGGCGATCTCGGCTTCTTCTATCATTCCAATGAGGGGCTCGACATCGTCGGCATCGCCGAGGTCTGCGCGCCGGCGCATCCCGATACGACGACCGACGATCCGCGCTGGGAATGCGTCGACATCCGCGCCTTCAAGGACGTGCCGAAGCCGGTAACCCTGGAACAGGTCAAGGCCAACCCGAAATTGGCCGAGATGGCGCTGGTACGGCTCGGCCGGCTTTCCGTGCAGCCGGTGACGCCGGCCGAATGGGAAGAGGTCTGCCGCATGGCCGATCTCAACCCGGCGCCGTGACCAAGCTCACGCCGAAAAGCGCGAAGAAGTTCATCCTCGACAACACGGCGCTGATGGCGCCGCCGCATGTGCCGGAAGTGCTTTTGCACCTCGCCGACGAGGCGCATGATCTTTGGCTGCGCACCGAGGAGGAGCTGGCCGAGATCGGCCTGCCGCCCCCCTTCTGGGCCTTCGCCTGGTCCGGCGGCCAGGGGCTCGCCCGCTATGTGCTCGACAATCCGGGGACGGTGCGCGGCAGACGCGTGCTCGACTTCGCCTCCGGGTCGGGCCTCGTCGCCATCGCCGCGATGAAAGCAGGCGCGAAGCAGGTGATCGCCGCCGACATCGATCCGTTTTGCGAGACCGCGATCGCGCTTAACCTCGAATCCAACAGGGTTGTAGCGGAATTCCTCGGCACAGATTGCGTCGGCACCGACGATGGCTGGGACGTCGTGCTTGCCGGCGACGTCTTCTACGACAAGGCTTTCGCCGACAGGTTGCTGCCCTGGTTCACAAGCCTGAAGGCGCGCGGCGCCGAGATCCTCGTCGGCGATCCCGGCCGCGCCTACCTCCCCAGGACCGGGCTGCAATCGCTTGCCGTCTACCAGGTACCTGTGACGCGAGTGCTGGAGGATGCCGAGGTCAAGCGCACCACCGTCTGGCGCCTCGCTTGACGCGGTGAGCGAACAAGCGTTCCATCGCGTGTCGATCTGGGGGGAAGCATGGATTTTTCGGTCGTGAACTGGCTGGCGGTTGTTGTCGCCGCCGTCGTCGCATGGTTGTTCGGCGCCGCCTGGTATATGAGCCTGAGCAAACCCTGGCTGAAGGCGGCCAGGCTCGACCCCGCCACCATGAAGCGCTCGGCCGTTCCGTTCATCGTCAGCTTCATCGCCGAGCTGGTCATGGCGCTTGTCTTGACATTGGTAGTGGGCGCCATAACCGGGGGCGAGCCGAACCCGGTCGCGGGCTTGCTGTTCGGCTTCGTGCTTTGGCTGGGTTTCATCGCCACCACGCTTGCCGTCAACCATCGCTATCAAGGCTTCGGCTGGGCGCTGACGCTGATCGATGCCGGCCATTGGCTGGGCGTGATGCTGATCATCGGCGCCGTCATCGGCTGGTTCGGTGCGCCGGCGGCGCCAGCGGGCTGACGACAGGTCCTATGTCGGGGTTTTCGCCACCTCGTCGAGAAGCCATTCGCGGAAGGCGATGATCCGCGCGTCGTCTTTCGAGGCCTCGGGATAGACCAGGAAATAGGCGAAGTCCGGCGCGACCTTGATGCCGAGTTCGAAGGGCCGCACCAGGCGCCCTTGCGAAAGATCGTTGGCGACCGTGGCGAAGTCGGCGAGCGCCACTGCATTGCCGTCGAGCGCGGCTTGAGTGGCGTCTGTCGAGGTTCTGAACACCAGCGTGCGGCTGTCGTCGAAATCGTCGACGCCGGCCGCCTGCATCCACATGCGCCAGTTCGGCCAGGTCACGCCCTGTCGCGACCATTCGATATGCGCGAGCGTGTGGTTGAAAAGGTCGCGCGGCTCCTTCAGCGGCGGACCTGATGCGAGCAGCGCCGGGCTGCACACCGGGATGATGATGTTCTCGAACAGCCGGTGCGCGCGGAGCCCCGGATATTTGCCGGTGCCGAAGCGAATGCCGATATCGACATCGTCGCGCTCGAAATCCCTGACATCGTAGGTGATGTCGAAGCGCAGCTCGACGCCGGGCTTCTGCTGGCGGAAGTCGTCGACGCGGCGCATCAGCCATTTCGTCGCGAACTGCGCGTCGAGCGTCACCTTCAGCAGCGCCGTGCCTCGGGTCATCTTGCGGGCACGGCTGACCGCCCGGTTGAGCAGATCGAGCGCGTCGATCGATGCGTCGTGCAGCAGGCTGCCCGCCTCGGTCAGCCGGATGCTGCGGCTGGTGCGGGTGAACAGCACCAGGTCAAGCTGATCCTCGATTTCCTTGATCTGGTGGCTGACCGCCGCCGGCGTCAGGCCGAGCTCATCGGCGGCGCGGGTGAAATTGAGGTGCCTGGCGGCCGCCTCGAACGTCCTCAGCGCTCGCGTTCCGGGCAGCAGCCTGGACATACGATCTCCAAATAAAACTTGACAATCAGAAAAGAACTACTCGTTTCCCGTTTGTTTTTCAATCCGGCATCATGGCTTCATCGAAACACTATCAAACCGGATTTGATCCGGAGAACACGGAATAAAGCCATGTCCGAGATCGCCCTGAAGCCCTGCACCCCCCTGGAATCGCCCTCGAGCCTGACCCTTTGGCTGCGTTCGGCACGCGATTGGCTGCGCCAGGCCCGTGTCGCCGTCCGGCTTCCCCTAGAGTCGGTAGAAGACCTCTCCGACAGCCAGTTGCGCGACATCGGCGCTGAACGCCGGGATATCTCGAAGACGATGGATCGAGAGCTTCGCGAGATCGGGCTGCTCGGCACGGGTTGGCAGCAGCCGAAGCGGTCGAGGGGCTATTGAGATTCAGGTCAGGCCGAGTCGGAGTCGAAGGCGGGCGCGAAGCGACCAAACTGGGTGGGTTCCGAGAACCGGAGCGGAGCGTACTTTTCGTACGTGAGCACCGGAAGCGCAGGAAACCGCCATTTGCAGGCCGGCCTCAGCTGAATATCAATGACCCCTACCTCACTACCCGCACCACCGTCCTATCCGACAACAACGGAAGCAGCCTCGCCATGGTCCGCGCCGTCACGGCCACACAGCCTTGGGTCGGCGTGAAGCCCGGCCGCGCCAGATGGAAGAAGATCGCGCTGCCGCGCCCGCGCAAGCGCGGCGCGATGTTCCAGTCGAGCACCAGGCAGACATCGTAGAGCCGGTCGTCGCGCTTCATCCGCTCATGGCTCGCGCCATAGGGGATCTTCACCGGACGGTTGTAGTTGCGGTCCTCCGGCACCTCGCACCAGCCGAGATCCGGACCGATCGGCGCCATCGGCAGCCTCGTCCTGCGCCCGCTCGCGAAATGATCGCCCCGGAAATAACCCGACAGGATGCGCATTGACGCCAGCGGCGTCGCGCCGTCTCCTTCATGCTTGTTGGCCGTGATGCCGCTGCGCCCCAGCGCGCAGGGAAACACCGTTTTGCCGGCTTGCAGGAAGCCTTGCGCGGGGTTGCCTGGGCGCGCCCGCACCACCAAAACGCGCAAGCCTTTCGGCAAAAATGCGCCCGCCTCATTGCGCGCGCGTTTTTTCTTGTATGATCGTTTCACGGAACAAATCACTGTGATCGGCTGTTGCGCCGGTGAGCTTCCGCATAAATGGGGGGAGGTCAACTGAATATTCTTTTTAAAACAACGGATTGATATCCATGACATCACGCACCATCCTGATCGTCGACGACGACGACGACCTGCGCGCCACCCTGGTCGAGCAGCTGGCGCTTTACGAGGAATTCGACGTCCAGCAGGAATCGACCGCCGCAAAAGGCGTTGCCGCCGCGCGCGGCGGCGTCGTCGACCTGCTCATCATGGATGTCGGCCTTCCCGACATGGACGGCCGCGAGGCGGTGAAGATCTTGCGCAAGGGCGGCTACAAGGCGCCGATCATCATGCTGACCGGCCACGACACCGATTCCGACACTATTCTGGGTCTCGAGGCCGGCGCCAACGATTATGTGACCAAGCCCTTCCGCTTCGCCGTGCTGTTGGCCCGCATCCGTGCCCAGCTTCGCCAGCATGAGCAGAGCGAGGACGCCACCTTCTCGGTCGGACCCTACACGTTCAAGCCCAGCCAGAAGCTCTTGATCGATCCGCGCGGCGCCAAGGTGCGGCTGACCGAGAAGGAAGCCTCGATCATCAAATATCTCTACCGCGCCGACCAGAAGGTGGTGACGCGCGACGTGCTCCTGGAAGAGGTCTGGGGCTACAATTCCGGCGTCACCACGCACACGCTGGAGACCCATGTCTACCGGTTGCGCCAGAAGATCGAGCGCGATCCTTCCAATGCCGAAATTCTTGTGACAGAAAGCGGCGGCTACAAGCTGGTTCCTTAAACATTTCATGATCTAGACCAATTCCAGGAAAAGTACGAAACGGTTGGGCTTGGCGGCTTCGCCGTAGCCTTCCGTCCGGAATTGAGCCAAAAGAGATGAGAGCGGTCGGGCGGGACCGTTTCGGGTACGATCCTGGTGCTGGAGGGCGATGGATCGGCTCGTTGCACGCATCGCACGATGCATGGTGGAGCGCCTCTCGCGCGCCCAGGAGGGCACGCCGCTCCGAAGGAGGGACTGGACTGACCGCTCGGGGACACAGCTAGGATGGCGCTGGATGATGACATCCGCATCCTGTCCAATGTGAAGCTTTTCCAGGGCTTCACGCAGGAACAGTTGCGCCTGCTCGCCTTCGGCGCAGAGACCACCGTGCTGCAGGCCGATCATAAGCTCTACCGCGAGGATGACGTCGCCGACTCTGCCTACATCGTGGTCAGCGGCTTGATCACGCTCTATCGGGAGCTGGGGGGCGAACGCGTCCCGATCGGCACCGCGGGTCCGGGCACCATGCTGAGCGAACTGGCGCTGATCGCCGACACCAACCGGCTGACCAGCGCCTCCGCAGCGGTCGACTCTGAAGTGATCCGATTGAGCCGCAAGATGTTCCACCGAATCCTGGAAGAATATCCGGAGATCGCGGTTCTGTTGCATGAGCGCATCCTGGAAGAATTCCAGCAGATGATCGCCCGCATCGAGGAACTGGCGCCGCGCTTTACGGGGTAGGCGCCGCGGGAGGGCGGGCTGAGATTCAGGTCAGGCCGAGTCGGAGTCGAAGACGGGCGCGAAGCGACCAAACTGGGTGGCTTCCGAGAACCGGAGCGGAGCGTACTTTTCCTATGTGAGCACCGGAAGCGCAGGAAGCCGCCATTTGCAGGCCGGCCTCACCTGAATATCGGCCCGCCCCTAATCCAGGTCGAACTGCGCGATGACCGGCACATGGTCGGACGGCTTCTCCCAGCCGCGCGCCGCCTGCAGGATCTCGTAGCCTTTGAAAGCCGGCACCAGATTGGCGGAGGACCAGACATGGTCGAGGCGGCGGCCGCGGTTCGACGCCTCCCAATCCTTCGCGCGATAGCTCCACCAAGTGTAGAGCTTCTGCTCGGCCGGCACGTTGAGCCGCATCAGGTCGACCCAGCCGCCGGCCTCGCGCATCGCCTCGAAATTCGTCGTCTCGACCGGCGTATGGCTGACGACGTTGAGCAATTGCTTGTGCGACCAGACGTCGTGCTCCTGCGGCGCGATGTTCAGGTCGCCGACCAGGATCGACGCCGACGATTCGTCGCCGCTCGCCGGCACGGAATTCATCTCATAGACGAAATCGAGCTTGTGGCGGAATTTGCGGTTGATCTCCGGATCCGGCTCGTCGCCGCCGGCCGGCACGTAGAAATTATGCACCAGCACCGATTTGCCGCCCGCCTGGACCCTCACCGACAGATGCCGGCTGTCCTCGATTTCGCAGAACCGCCGCTTCTCGACCAGCTCGATCGGCCGGCGCGCCACGGTGGCAACGCCGTGATAGCCCTTCTGGCCGTGGAACAGGATGTGCTCGTAGCCCGCCTTGCGGAAAGCCTTTTCCGGGAAGAGCTCGTCCGGCACCTTGGTTTCCTGCAGGCACAGCACGTCCGGCGCGTGCTCCTTCAGCAGCCGCTCGACGATCGGCATGCGCAGGCGCACGGAGTTGATGTTCCAGGTGGCGATGGTGAAAGGCATTCAGGCGGGCCCGGAAGGAGTCGCCGCACTAGTGCCAGCCGGGCGCGGGAAAGACAAGCCAACCTTTGCAGCGGCTATCTTGCACCAGCGGCTCGGATTCAGGTCAGGCCGGGTCGGAGTCGAAGACGGGCGCGAAGCGACCAAACTGGGTGGTCTCCGAGAACCGGAGCGGAGCGTACTTAAAGTACGTGAGCACCGGAAGCGCAGGAGGCCGCCATTTGCAGGCCGGCCTCACCTGAATCTACCGGGTCTTCGTGTTCAGCTCGCGGTTCGCCGTATAGTCGATCGCGAACGTGTCGGCGGGGAAGCTGACGCCTTCCTTGGTGTTGAAGATCATCACCGTCGTGTCCTTGCCTTGCGCGTCGGTGATCGTCCACTGGCGCAGATCATAGGTCTTCGGGTCGAACATCATGGTGATCATGGCATTGCCGAAGACCGACTTGTCGGAAAGCTTGATGGTCGTGAGGTCGTCCTCTTCCTTGACGGCCTTGACGCGCCCGCCGGAGAGATCGATGCGGTCTTCCAGCAGCAATTTCAGCGGCGTCTTCGACAGCGGGTAGAGATCGGAGGTGTTGAGCTTCTTGTTGAGGATCACCACCGACTTGCCGTCGGAGATGACGCGGAAGTTGGAGGAGCCGTCATAGTTGAAGCGGATCTTGCCCGGACGTTCGAGGAAGAACTTGCCGCCGGTCTGCTCGCCCTTAGGGCCGAACTGGACGAACTCGCCGCTCATCGACTTCACCGAGGAGAAATGATCGGCGATCTTCTGCGCCGCCGGCGGCACCGCCGCCTGCGCGGCCGCCACGAGCTGGTAGCCGGGCACAAGGTTGAGAGCGGCAGCTCCGCCAAGCATCAAGCCGAGGCCGAGGAGCTGGCGGCGGGTGATGGCGAATTCGGTCTGGGTCTTCATGCCGGTCACTTCCTGTGATTCGTGTCGTGGCAGTATGTGGACTCCCACTAGGGCCTAAGTTTGGCGGGTGCGCGACAACTTCGCACAAACGCGCCAGACGATTTCCGGTTGCCTTTGACCCGGTTGGCGCCTCTCCGGGCCAAGGGTCTGCCGATATTCAGGTCAGGCCGGCCTCACCTGAATATCGGCAGGCCTTAGAATTTGTCGTCCTCGGTCGGCACCAGAATCTCGCGTTTGCCGGCATGGTTGGCCGGGCCGACAATGCCTTCCTTTTCCATCTTCTCGATGATCGAGGCGGCGCGGTTGTAGCCGATGCCGAGCCGCCGCTGGATGTAGCTGGTCGAAGCCTTGCCGTCGCGCAGCACCACCGCCACCGCCTGGTCGTAAGGATCGTCGGAATCCTCGAAATTGCCGCCGCCACCGCCGCCGGAACCACCCTTGCCGGACGGGCCGTCCTCGTCCTCTTCCTCGTCGTCCTCCGTGATGGCGTCGAGATATTCCGGCACGCCCTGCAACTTGAGATGCGCGACGATCCGCTCGACCTCGTCGTCCGAGACGAACGGGCCGTGGACGCGCTGGATTCGCCCGCCGCCGGCCATGTAGAGCATGTCGCCCATGCCGAGCAGCTGCTCGGCGCCCTGTTCGCCCAGAATGGTGCGGCTGTCGATCTTGGACGTCACCTGGAAGGAGATGCGGGTCGGGAAATTGGCCTTGATGGTGCCGGTGATGACGTCGACCGAGGGGCGTTGCGTCGCCATGATGACATGGATGCCGGCGGCGCGCGCCATCTGCGCCAAGCGCTGCACCGCGCCTTCGATATCCTTGCCGGCCACCATCATCAGGTCGGCCATCTCGTCGATGATCACCACGATATAGGGCATCGGCTCGAGATCGAGGTTCTCGGTCTCGTAGATCGCCTCACCGGTCTGGCGGTCGAAGCCGGTCTGCACCGTGCGCGAGATTTTCTCGCCCTTCTTCTCGGCCAGTTGCACGCGCGCGTTGAAGCCGTCGATGTTGCGCACGCCGACCTTGGACATCTTGCGGTAGCGGTCCTCCATCTCGCGCACGGTCCACTTCAGCGCGACGACCGCCTTTTTCGGATCGGTGACGACCGGCGTCAAAAGATGCGGGATGCCGTCATAGACCGAGAGCTCGAGCATCTTCGGGTCGATCATGATCAGCCGGCATTCCTGCGGCGTCATCCGGTAGAGCAGCGACAGGATCATGGTGTTGATGGCGACCGACTTGCCCGAGCCGGTGGTGCCGGCGACCAGCACGTGCGGCATCTTGGCGATATCGACGATGACCGCCTCGCCGTTGATGGTCTTGCCGAGCGCGAGCGCCAGCTTCGCCTTGGTCGTCTCGAAGTCGCGGCTGGCCATGATCTCGCGCAGATAGACCGTCTCGCGCTTGGCGTTGGGCAGCTCGATGCCGATGGCGTTGCGGCCGGGCACGACCGCGACACGGCAGGCGATCGCGCTCATCGAGCGCGCAATGTCGTCGGACAGGCCGATGACGCGCGAGGACTTGATGCCGGGCGCGGGTTCGAGCTCGTAGAGCGTGACGACCGGACCGGGGCGGACATGGATGATCTCGCCCTTGACGCCGAAATCCTCCAGCACGCCTTCGAGCAACCGCGCGTTCTGCTCCAGGGCGTCCTTCGACAGGCTTGGATCCTTGGCGATGTTCTTCGGCTCGGACAGGAAATGCAGCGACGGCATCTCAAACGTGTCGGAGCCGATCAGCGAGGTCTGCGCCTCGCGCTGAACACGGGCGCCCGGCACCGGCCGCGCCGCCGGCGCCTCGACGCGGGTCGCGGCATCGGAACGGAAGTTCCGCACCTTGGCCGCCGGCGCTCCGCGCCGCTGGACAGGCGCCTCGTCGTCGAAGTCGTCGAGGTCAACGTCCTCGTCCTGCTCGTCGTCGAAAATATCCTGGTCCGCGGGATCGACCGAAACGCTGCGGTCATTGACCATGGCGGCGAAGAATTCCGGCTCGACACGGGCGCGGCCGCCCGGGCTCACCCGGCTTTCGGCGAATTCGGCCGATTCAACGCGCTCGGCGGCGCGCCGCCACGCGCTGGACCTGGGCTGCATCGGCGGGTCGAACGCGTCGCGCTCGTGCCTGCGGCGCGCGGCGCGGCGGTGCAGGAAGGCGCGGAATGACAGCCACCAATGGGTGACGGCGCCGAGCGCGAGTATTCCCTCATCGCCTTCGTCCTCATCCTCGTCGAACAGCATCTCGTCCTGCTCGCGCGGATCGGGCGCCGCGCTGCGCTCCATGACGGCGAAGCCGTTCTTGCGCGCGATCAGCGCCGAGCCATAGGCAAACAGCCACAACATCGGCGCGGCGAGGACGACCGCGATGATGCTGGCGAAAAGCCCTTTCGGATAGCCGCCGACCGCGATACCCGGGATCTTCAGCACCATATCGCCGAAGACGCCGCCGAGGCCGGTCGGCAGCGGCCAGGTGTTGGGCGGCGTCACGCAGCCGGCGATGGCCGCGGCCAGAAGCGCGAAGCCGAACCAGGCGAAGCCGCGCTTCGGCAACTTGTCGACGCCGCGCGCGGTGAAGAGCAGAAAGCCCCAGATCACCGCCGGCACCAGACCGGCGACGGCGGCAAGGCCGAAGAACTGCATGGCAAGGTCGGAGAACACAGCACCCGCATAACCCATGGCGTTGGTAACGACGTTGCTGGTGGCATGCGAGAAGCTCGGGTCGGCAACGTTCCACGTGGCCAAAGCCGCGATGCCGAAGGCGGTGAACAGGAACAGCCCGGCGCCGACCAGCCGCCCGACCTGACGCCGCGCGAATGCCTGGATGCCGTGCCCCGTGTCGGTCAGCGCGAGCGGTGCTGAAGCGCCTGAACGCATGCTCTTCCCCGTGATCGTTGCCTGGCCGGGCGCATGGCGCATTCCGGCAGATTCGAACGCCAGACTATCGGGGGGAAGGTTAAGGCCGCATTAACCATGGGCCTTTACCGGCGATGATGCGGAAACGACGGTGGCGAGCCGCGAAGCCCGCCACCTTTCTGCTCGAAATGCCGAAACGATCAGGCCCTTTCGGACCCGACCTCGGGCATCACTTGTTGGCGCCGCCATACGCCATCAGGTTGGCGCAGAATTCGGCGTGGGGCTTGCTCATCGCCGCGTCCTGGCACTCCTTCATCATCTTGTCCTGCTTGTCCTTCGGCGTCGCCGCCCAGGCCGCCTTGAAGTCGGCTTCCGGCTTCATGGTCTTCATGCTGGAATCGGTGAAGAACGGAGCCATGTTGTCCGGCTCGTCGAGCGCACCGGCAAGTACAACGCCGCTGATCATCGAAAGAGCCATGGCTCCGAGGAAGATGTTCTTGATGTTCATCAGGTGGTTCCTTCCCTCTTGTTTGGCGGACGTCTTGATGACGCTCGCAATCCCAGTACGGAACCTGGCAGGCGGATGTTTCATGCCGGCTCGATCAAGTGAATGTGATCGAAACCGCTTGATTGCCGCCTGTCAAAAAAAGGAGGCCCGGAAGGATGTTCCGGGCCTCAAGGCGTGAGCCCCTTTCGAGAGCGTCACGACGGGATCTTGGGAGGAATTCCGGGCCGGCGGGAGGAGGATCCGCCGGCCTTCGGGGGCATTCCAGGAAAAGTGTGAAACCCTCCGGAATTGCGCCCATGTAAAGGGCAAAGGCAGCCTTACGGCACCACTTCGCCGTGCTGGGTGACGTCGAGACCTTCGACCTCTTCCTGGGTGGACGGACGCAGGCCGACCAGCGCCTTGACGATGTAGAGGATCACGAAGGTGGCGATCGCCGTCCACAGGATGGTGAAGACAATGCCGTAGAGCTGCTTGCCGACAGAAGCGTCCTTGCCAAGCGCGTTGATGGTCGGATCGGCAAGCGCGCCGGTGAGCAGAGCGCCGACGATGCCGCCGATACCATGCACGCCGAAGGCATCGAGCGAGTCGTCATAGCCGAGCGCATGCTTGAGCTTGACCGCCGACAGGTAGCAGATGACGCCGGCGAGGATGCCGACGACGAAGGCGCCGGTCGGGTTGACGAAGCCGGAAGCCGGCGTCACCGCGACGAGGCCGGCGACGGCGCCCGAGATGATGCCGAGCACCGAAGGCTTCTTGGCGACGATCCATTCGGCGAACATCCAGGCGAGCGCCGCAGCGGCGGTGGCGACCTGCGTGTTCATCATCGCGGCGCCGGCAAGGCCGTCGGCCGCCAGTTCCGAACCGGCGTTGAAGCCGAACCAGCCGACCCACAGCAGCGAGGCGCCGATGACCGAGTAGACCAGGTTATGCGGCGCCATGTTGGTGGTGCCGTAGCCTTCGCGCTTGCCCAGCACCAGCGCGCAGACCAGACCCGCGACACCAGCGTTGATGTGGACGACCGTGCCGCCGGCGAAGTCGAGCACGCCGGCCGAGCCGAGGAAGCCGCCGCCCCACACCCAGTGCGCTATCGGCGCGTAGACGAAGACCAGCCACAGGCCCATGAAGATCAGCAGCGCCGAGAATTTCATGCGCTCGGCGAAGGCGCCGGCGATCAGCGCCGGCGTGATGATGGCGAAGGTCAACTGGAACATCGAGAAGACGAATTCGGGAATATTCGCCACGCCCGGCAGCCAGAGCGTCGAGACGGTGATGCCGTGGTGGAAGAAGCGCGAGAAGCCGCCGACATAGCTGTTCAAGCTGGCGGATTCGTTGGTGGTGAAGGCGAGCGAATAGCCGAACATGAACCACAGCACCGTCACCAGGCAGGTGATGGCGAAGCTCTGCATGATGGTGGCAAGCACGTTCTTCTTGCGCACCATGCCGCCGTAGAACAGCGCCAGGCCCGGAATGGTCATCATCAGCACCAGCGCCGTCGAGGTCAGCATCCAGGCGGTGTTGCCGGTGTCGAGGACCGGTGTCGGCGCGGCAGGTGCGGCCGGCGCGGCCGCCGGAGCGGCCTCCTGCGCGAAGGCGGCGGCAGTGCACAGCGCCACGAGAGCGAGCGAAGCGGCCGCGCGTCCCGTCGTCTTCAAGGTGGAAGGAATATTCATTGAACTCTCCGTTGGAATGGATGGTCGCCGCTCAGAGCGCGTCGGTGTCTGTTTCGCCGGTACGGATGCGCACCGCCTGGTCGATGCCGAAGACGAAGATCTTGCCGTCGCCGATCTGGCCGGTCTTGGCGGCCGAGGTGATGGCCTCGACGGCCTTGTCGACCATGTCGGCGCCGACCGCGACCTCGATCTTGATCTTGGGCAGGAAGCTGACCGCGTACTCCGCGCCGCGATAGATTTCCGTGTGCCCCTTCTGACGCCCGTAGCCTTTAACTTCGGTGACGGTCAGGCCCTGGATGCCGACGGCGGTGAGCGCTTCGCGCACCTCGTCGAGCTTGAACGGCTTGATGATTGCCATCACGATTTTCATAAGGTTTCACCCTTTGCTGTTGCGGTCCCCCGCGTTTGCACACCTACACCGATCCCGAGGAGAGCCGGAGAGTGCCCGACAAGGATTCAAGCTCCGTGCCAATTGCCGAAGCAGTGTGTTAACCTGTTGTAAACAAAGGGGCAGAGCGGCCTGCGCACATCATTTGTGCGCGGTCCGATCGGGTGTCTCGATCAAAAAATAGGCAAAATTTCGAAAATGCCTAATTAGCAGGCATCAACCGGAAGCCGGCTCAACGCTTGAGTCGGATCAGGCCTTCCTGGGCGACCGAAGCGATGAGCGTTCCGTCCCGCGCGAACAGCGAACCGCGGGTGAAGCCGCGCGAGCCCTGCGTCGACGGGCTGTCCTGGTTGTAGAGGATCCAGTCGTCGAGCGAGTGGCTGCGGTGGAACCACATGGCATGGTCGAGGCTGGCCGCCTGGATGTCACGGTCGAAGATGGCGCGGCCATGCGCGAAGGTCGAGGTGTCGAGCAGCGTCATGTCGGAGAGGTAGGCGAGCACGGCCGCCTGTGTCGCACGGTTTTCGGGCACCGGGCTGGTGGTGCGGATCCAGATGTTCTGCTGCGGCTCCAGCTTCTCGCGGCTCGTATAGTGCTTCAGCATCACCGGCTTCATCTCGATCGGCCGGTCGCGATCCCAGTAGCGCCTGATGCCTTCCGGCACCGCTTCGCCGAACTTGCCGAGCAGCTCGCGCTGGGACAGCAGCGTGTCGGGCGCCGGCACGTCGCGCGGCATCGGCATCTGGTGCTCAAGGCCAGTCTCGTCCTGCTGGAACGAAGCCTCCAGCGAGAAGATCGCCTGGCCATGCTGGATCGCCACGACCCGGCGCGTGGTGAAGGAGCCGCCGTCGCGGATGCGGTCGACCTCGTAGACGATCGGCATCTTGGTGTCGCCGGGCCGCATGAAATAGCCGTGCAGCGAATGCACATGGCGCTCCGGCTCCACGGTGCGCTGCGCGGCGACCAGCGCCTGGGCGATGGTCTGGCCGCCGAAGACGCGCTGCCAGTCGACCTTTGGGCTGCGACCACGATACAGATTGTGTTCGAGCTGCTCGAGGTCGAGAATGTCGAGAAGCTCGTCCATGGCCGCCGTCATGTCTGGAATCCTTCAAGGGATACGCCATGGCCGGTTTCGGACAGGATGTGCGGCCAGTCAAGGCCGCAAGCGCCGGCGCGACGAAGCCGCGAAAGGATGATGCCATGATCGACCGCAAACCGGATGGAGCAAAGGCCGATGCGAATCGCGAAGCGCCGCTCGACGTGCTCATCGCCGGGGCGGCCTATGTCGGCCTCACCGCGGCAGTGTCGCTGAAGCAGGCGCGGCCGGGCCTCGCCATCGCCGTCGTCGACGCCGCGCCTGCGGGCGTCTGGCAGCGGGACGGCCGCGCCTCGGCCATCGCCGCCGCCGCCAGCCGCATGCTGGAGCAGCTCGGCGTCTGGGACGAGATCGCGCCGGAGGCGCAGGCGATCACCGAAATGATCATCACCGATTCGCGCGCCGCCGACCCGGTGCGCCCGGTGTTCCTGACCTTCGACGGCGAAGTGGCGCCGGGCGAGCCTTTCGCCCACATGGTCGCCAACCGTGACTTGAACGGCGCGCTGCGCCGCCGCGCCGCAAAACTCGGCATCGATATCATCGAAGGCGTCGCGGTCAGCGCCTTCGACGTCAACGGCGCCGGCATCACGGTGCATCTGGCCGACGGCGCGGCGATGAAGGCGCGGCTGCTGATCGCCGCCGACGGCGTCAACTCCAGGCTGCGCGACCTGGCCGGCATCAAGACCGTCAGATGGGAATACGGCCAGTCCGGCATCGTCTGCACGGTGGCGCATGAGCGCCCGCACAACGGCCGCGCCGAGGAGCATTTCCTGCCAGCCGGCCCCTTCGCGACACTGCCGCTGAAGCCGGACAAGGACGGAACCAACCGTTCGTCGATCGTCTGGGTGGAGCGCACGCAAGACGCCAAGGCGCTGGTCGAGGGCGACGAGTTCGTCTTCGAGCATGATCTGGAGCAGCGCTTCGGCCTGAAGCTCGGCGAAATAAGGGTCGTCGACAAGCCGCGCGCCTGGCCGCTCGGGCTGACGCTGGCCCGCGCCTTCGTCGCGCCGCGCATCGCGCTCGCTGGCGACGCGGCGCACGGCATCCACCCGATCGCCGGCCAGGGTCTCAATCTCGGCTTCAAGGATGTCGCCGCTCTCGCCGAAGTCATCGTCGAGGCTGACCGTCTCGGCCAGGACATCGGCGCCCTCGACGTGCTCGAGCGCTACCAGCAATGGCGCCGCTTCGACACGCTGCAGATGGGCGTCACCACCGATGTCTTGAACCGTTTGTTCTCCAACGACATCGGCCCGCTGCGCGCCGTCCGCGATCTCGGCCTCGGGCTGGTCGAGCGCATGCCCCGGCTCAAGGATTTCTTCATCCGCCAGGCCTCGGGCCTCTCCGGCGACACGCCGAGGCTGCTCAAGGGCGAGGCGATCTGAACGTTTTTACCCTGGAGAAATAGCGGCCGCGCCCCATCATGTCGTCATCCGCGGGCGGAGCGACGCGAAGCGGCGCGCAGACCCGAGGATCCATTCCGTGACCTTGATCGTGGGGTGCAGCGGAGCAGAATTTTCTGCACCGTTGCAACGCGTTGACGTGACGGGGGCGTTTCAGCCAATCGCCAACGGATGCGATCTGGCAAGGATGCCCAAGCGCTCAGTTCACTTCGAACCCAAGCTTCTGCCGCAACCTCAGCATCCGCTGGTCTGGTATCTTCAGGCTCTGCTCGCCGCCTTGCGCGACACGGTTCAGCATCCTGAGCAGGTCGTCGCGCTCATGCGGGTCGAGGCGGCCGCGCAGGAACGGCGCCAGCTTGTCGATGACGATCGTCGTGTCGTCCACCTGCGCTGCGGCCCATTTTGCGTAGACGACCGCCTCGTCGGTCTTCTTCGGGCTTTCCGCGATCTGCGAGATGACCTCCCGGATGACAGCCTCGCGCTTCGGCAGCACCGGCCCTTGCTCGGCAACGATCGCGGTGATCAGCGTCGCGGCCGCCACCACGGGATCGTCGATCGCCGTCAGCGGAGAGAGCGCGGCCTGGTTGCGCAGCTTCTTGCGGCGCATGTTGCCCTGGACGCGCCCGACGACGTCGGCGACCTCACGCGCGGCGTCGCTCATATATTTCAGCCGGTACCACCAGATGGCGGCCGCTCCGAGCAGGCCAAGTATCGCAATAAGAATAGGCATGCCGAATTCCCCCGAAATCGCGGCGACGATAAGAGAAGCGCGGCGTTGCTTCAACACGCAACGGTTGCGTCCGTGAAGAAACCCTGAAGATGTTTCCTGCGGAGACGGCCGCAACGCGCCGTGGCCGGCCTGACCGGCGCCTATGACCCCGGTATGTTGTAGATCGCCCTTACCTCGACCGTGCCGAGCTCGGCCAGCGGAATGCGCTCCGCGATCTTCAGCGCCTCGGCAAGGTCGGCCGCCTCGACCATGACGAAGCCGAGCAGCTGCTCCTTGGTCTCGGCGAACGGCCCGTCGGTCACCAGTACCTTGCCCTTGCGCCGCCTCAGCGACTTCGAGGTCTTCACCGATTGCAGGGCCTGCGCGATGACCAACCTGCCTTGCCTGTCGAGTTCCCTGTCATAGGCAAGCGAGTCGGCATCGAGCCTGGCCGCCCTTTCCGGGGTGAGCGCGTAAAGATCCTTCTCCTCGCCATAGACCAGCAGGACATATTTCATTTCGAGCTCCCTTCGATGGCCACGTTGTAAGAGGCAAAGGCGGCGGTGTCAGTTTTGTTTGCCGTGGCCACGTGATCGAGCAAGCACGCCGCCACGCCGACAATCGCGATGGCCGCAAGCAGTCGACCGAAATCGGGCGCCGGCGGATCCAGCCAGAACTCCTCCGCTCGCCGGGCATTTCGCTCCGGCTTTCCCCAGATCGCAACAAACAGATTGTCCATTCAAATCTCCATCGGCCGCGAGTGGCCGCCCGCAGGACGGCCGGGCCGATGGCAAGTCGACATTTTTGCGCGCAAATTTTTTGAGATTTCTCGGTCTGCTCACCACACGGGCGGAAGGCGCGTCGAGATTCCGGTGAGGCGGCCTGACCCGAATCAACATGCCGTGGATGGCCTTCGGCTGCGCTCGCGCTATAGTTCAGGAGAACGCCGGCGGCCGCCGGCGCAACCCTGACAGACCAGGAGGACTCCATGGACCGCACCGCAAACGCCGTCTGGAAAGGCAATCTGACGGAAGGCCAGGGCACGCTCGACACGCAGAGCGGGACCTTGAAGGGCACGCCCTATTCCTTCAAGGCGCGCTTCCAGGACGAGAGCGGCAAATCCGGCACCAATCCGGAAGAGCTGATCGCCGCTGCGCATGCCGGCTGCTACGCCATGCAGCTGTCGCATTTCCTCGCCGAGAACGGCACGCCGGCCGCCGAGCTCGATGCCAAGGCCGTGGTGACGCTGGTCCCCGGCACCGGCATAACCGGCAGCGCCATCACCCTGGTCGGCAAGGTGCCCGGCATCGACGCGGCGAAGTTCAAGGAACTGGCCGAGAAGGCCAAGGCGGAGTGCCCGGTGTCGAAAGCACTGGGGGCGATCAAGGTGTCGCTGGATGCAAGGTTGGGGTGACTGCGTTTTAATCTGAACGGCAGCGATCCTTCGCCCCCCTCTCTGCCCTGCCGGGCATCTCCCCCTCAAGGGGGGAGATCAGATGTCACGCCTGCTTTCGCCAATCGCCGACGTGGAAAGACGAGCGCCGGCGATAGAGCTGCCAATCTCTTGAGGGGGAGATGTCCGGCAGGACAGAGAGGGGGGCCTCACGCCAACGTAATGTAGTGAGCTAAGCGCCCAGCACCTCGATCTTCGCCCGCAAAGCCGCGACCTCTTCCTCCAGCGCCTTGACCCGCGCCTCGAGGTCGGAGTTTGCCGACGCCGCCGGCTGCCACGGCGCTGCGACGGTCGCCGCCTCCACCGGCCCGCTCAGCAAATGAACGTAGCGCTCCTCGCGCTGGCCGGGCGCGCGTTCGAGCAGCAGGATCAGTGGCGGCCTCCGCCCGATCATCAGGTCGAGATTGTCGCGCAACCCGTCGATCGAGGCGAAACGCGCCATCCGCTCGGAGCGCGCCAGCAGCTCATGCGCCGTCTGCGCGCCGCGCAGCAGCAAAAGCCCGATCACCGCAATCTGCGGCGAGGTCAGCGAGAAGCGCTGCGCCATCAGATGCTCGTAGCGCTCGACCCGCGAGGCGAAGGCCTGGCGCACCAGCCCTTTCTGCTCGAGCGTGCTCAGCGCCCGCCGGATCTCGGTCAGCTCCAGCGCCATGACCGGCTCGCGCGCCGTCTTCTGGTTGGCAGCGGCGTGCGCGCTGTTGAGTGTCAGCGGATAGACGTCCGGCGTCAGCTCCTTCTTCTCGATCAGCGAGCCGAGGACACGGGCTTCGACGGGAGAGAGGATGGGGAGATCTTCGCTCATTGAGTTGCCTATCCTTTGAGGCTGGAGTGACAGCACCCCCCCTCTGTCCTGCCGGACATCCCCCGCAAGGGGGAGATCAGCAGTTGCAGCGCCGCTCGCCCATCGTGCAACGCTGGAGATTAGCGAAAGCCGGAATGACAGCCAATCTCCCCCTTGCGGGGGAGATGTCCGGCAGGACAGAGGGGGGTGTGAAGGAACGCTGCTTGGCCGCGAGCGAGCCCACCAACGCTAAACCCTTCGCTCCACCATCATCTTCTTGATCTCGGCGATCGCCTTGGCCGGATTCAAGCCCTTTGGGCAGGTCTGCGCGCAGTTCATGATGGTGTGGCAGCGATAGAGCCGGAACGGGTCTTCGAGATTGTCGAGCCGCTCGCCCTTGGCCTCGTCGCGGCTGTCGATCAGCCAGCGATAGGCTTGCAGCAGCGTCGCCGGACCGAGATAGCGGTCGCCGTTCCACCAATAGCTCGGGCAGGAGGTCGAGCAGCAGGCGCACAGGATGCACTCGTAGAGCCCGTCGAGCTTCTCGCGATCCTCATGGCTCTGCAGCCATTCCTTGGCCGGCGTCGGCGAGACCGTCTTCAACCAGGGCTCGATCGAGGCGTGCTGGGCATAGAAATTGGTGAGGTCGGGCACCACGTCCTTGATCACCGGCATATGCGGCAGCGGATAGATCTTCACCGCGCCCGAAATATCTTCGGCACCCTTGGTGCAGGCGAGCGTGTTCGAACCGTCGATGTTCATGGCGCAGGAGCCGCAAATGCCTTCGCGGCAGGAGCGGCGCAGCGTCAGCGTCGGGTCGATCTTGTTCTTGATCCACAAAAGCGCGTCCAGCACCATCGGCCCGCAATCGTCCATGTCGACGAAATAGGTATCCATGCGCGGGTTTCCGCCGTCGTCCGGCGACCAGCGGTAGATGCGGTATTCGCGCAGGTTGGTGGCGCCCTCCGGCTTCGGCCAGGTCTTGCCCTGCTGGACCTTGGAATTCTTGGGAAGCGTGAGTTCGACCATTACCTGCGGTCCTTTCGGATGACGAGCTTCAGCCCGGACCAGATTTCATTGACGGCGGCGACCTTGACGTCGACCAGGTCGCGCTTCAGCGCCTCCGACCGGATTACGTCTTCGGTGACGTCGGTCGGCACTTTCGATGCCTTCTTCGGCCATGAGACCCAGACCATGCCGTCGCGCTTGGCCGCCGTCTCGATGCCGGCCAGGCCGTCCTCGATCTCGGCCCGCTGCCCGGTGAAGGCGTGCACGGCATCGTATTTGCTGCTGCCCGAAATCGCCGACCACCTTTGCAGCCGATCGACCTCGGCAAACTTTACTGCCTCGGCCAGATCATCGAGCTCCGGCGGCAGCGCGATGAAGGCGGCAACCATGCCGTCCTTCAGGCCGAGCTTGGCCGGAAGGGGCGTGCCGGAATATCCCGCGGCCGCCAATGCCATGGTCAATACACCCTGGCCTTCGGCGCGATCTTGGCCGGGTTGATGCCGCCATCCTTTTCCGCCAGCAGCGTCTCGGTATGCACCGGCCGGTAGGTGAGCGTCACGGTGCCGTCCTCGCCGACATGGGCCAGCGTATGCTTGCGCCAGTTGGCGTCGTCGCGGGCCGAGAAATCCTCCCGCGCATGCGCGCCGCGGCTCTCCTTGCGCGCCGCGGCGCCATAAACCGTGGTGATGGCGTTGGCCATCAGGTTTTCCAGTTCCAGCGTCTCGACGAGATCGGAATTCCAGATCATCGAGCGGTCGGACACCTTGAGGTCGTTCAGCTCGCCCCAAATCGCGGAAACGCGCTTGCAGCCATTGTCCAGCGATTCCTGTGTGCGGAACACCGCCGCGTCCTCCTGCATCGCCTTCTGCATCTTTTCGCGCACTACCGCCGTCGGCGCCGAGCCGTTGGCATGGCGTAGCCGGTCGAAGCGATCCATGATCTTTTCGACCGAAGCCGCGTTGGGCGAAGGGATCGCCGACTTGCGGTCGATGACCTGGCCGGCGCGCAGCGCCGCAGCGCGGCCGAACACGACGAGGTCGATCAGCGAGTTGGAGCCCAGCCGGTTGGCGCCGTGCACCGAGGCGCAAGCGGCCTCACCCACCGCCATCAGCCCTGGCGACACCTGGTCCGGGCTCATGGCCGTCGGATTGAGTACTTCGCCCCAATAATTGGTCGGCACGCCGCCCATGTTGTAGTGCACCGTCGGCAGCACCGGGATCGGCTCCTTGGTGAGGTCGACGCCGGCGAAGATCTTCGCCGATTCCGAAATGCCCGGCAGCCGCTCATGCAGCACGGCCGGGTCGAGATGGTCGAGATGCAGGAAAATGTGATCCTTCTTCGGGCCGACGCCGCGGCCTTCGCGGATCTCGATCGTCATGCAGCGCGAGACCACGTCGCGCGAGGCAAGGTCCTTGGCGGACGGCGCATACCGCTCCATGAAACGCTCGCCCTCGGAATTGACGAGATAGCCGCCCTCGCCGCGCGCGCCTTCGGTGATCAGGCAGCCGGCGCCATAGATGCCGGTGGGGTGGAACTGCACGAACTCCATGTCCTGCAGCGCAAGTCCCGCTCTGGCTGCCATGCCGCCGCCGTCGCCGGTGCAGGTGTGCGCCGAGGTGGCTGAGAAATAGGCGCGGCCGTAGCCGCCGGTCGCCAGCACCACCATCTTGGCCGAGAAGCGGTGGATGGTGCCGTCATCGAGGTTCCAGGCCACCACGCCGGTGCAGGTGCCGTCCGGCTCGGTGATCAGGTCGAGCGCGAAATATTCGATGAAGAACTGCGCGTTGTTCTTCAGCGATTGGCCGTAGAGCGTGTGCAGCATGGCATGGCCGGTGCGGTCGGCAGCCGCGCAGGTGCGCTGCACCGGCGGGCCTTCGCCGAAATTCATCATCATGCCGCCGAACGGCCGCTGGTAGATTTTGCCCTCTTCGGTGCGCGAGAAGGGTACGCCATAATGCTCGAGCTCGTAGACCGCCGCCGGCGCCTCGCGCACCATATATTCCTGCGCGTCGATGTCGCCCAGCCAGTCCGATCCCTTGACGGTGTCGAAGAGGTGCCACTGCCAGTTGTCGGGGCCCATATTGGCGAGCGAGGCGGCGATGCCGCCCTGCGCGGCGACCGTGTGCGAGCGGGTCGGGAACACTTTGGTGACGCAGGCGGTGCGCAGCCCCTGCTCGGCCATGCCGAGCGTGGCGCGCAGGCCCGCGCCGCCGGCGCCGACGATCACCACGTCAAATTTGTGGTCGACAAAATTATAGGCCGAAGCCGTGTTTGCGTTGGCCAAGACGTCAGCCTCCGAATGCCAGTTTGAGCAAGGCAAACAGCGAAGCGACGCCGACTGCCACGCAGAAGAAGGTGTTGAGCGCGATCAGCGCCAGCTTCATTCCCTCGCCATGCACATAATCCTCGATGATCACCTGCATCCCGATGCGCATGTGATAGATCGGCGAGATCAGCACCAAACCGAAGATGACCACCACAAACGGGTTCGCGAGCGCGGCCCGCACCTCCGCGTAGCCGTGGCCGTTGATCGCGATCAGGAAGCCGACGAAGAACAGGATCAAGGGAATGTTGGCGATCGCGGTCAGCCGCTGCCGCCAGAAATGCCCCGTGCCTTCGCGGGCTGAGCCGAGGCCGCGGACCCTCGCCAGCGGCGTGCGCATGTCCGAATTATGCGCTTTCATCAGAAAGCCCCCCTTGCCGCATAACCGGCGATCCAGACCAGGAGCGTCAGCACGATCGAGCCGGCGAGCGTCGCCCATGCGATCTTCGAGGCGGTGTGTTTTTCGAGCCCCGCGCCGGTGTCCCAGATAAGGTGGCGGAGCCCGCCCAGCATGTGGTGCATCAGCGCCCAAGTGTAGCCGAAGAGAATCAGCCGGCCGATCCAGGAGCCGAAGGCCCAGTCGACCCAGTCGAAGGCGGCCTGCGAGCTCGCGGCGGCGATCAACCACGCCGCCACCAGCAGCGTGCCGAAATAAAGCGCGCCGCCGGTGATGCGATGGATGATCGACATCGTCATCGTGATCGGAGGCCGGTAGATCGTCAGATGCGGCGAGAGCGGCCGTTCACGTCTGGCAACTGCGCGGGTGGCTGGTGATTTGCTCATGGCTGCCCCAGTTCGGCGTCCTGGATGCCGCTACCGAGGAGCAGCGTTTTCCGCCCTCATATATGGCTCCGGACAGGCGGTTTCTAATGCTCTTTTTGCACCGCGTCAAAGCCGGAAAATCGTTTTGGAAACATCATTTAGTCTGACAAACCGGTGGTCGCGCGCTTCAATCGATTAGCGGCTGTTCGAAGCCGGCGCAAGGTCTCGTTGCAGTGCAGCAAAAAGCGCTATCTCCGACAGGTCTGCGGGGTGGACCCCCTCTTCATCACCAGCGCTTCGCGTCCGTCGATCACGATTGCGTCATGCGTGGCCGCTTCCTGGTATCGGCTGCTCTGATTGGCGGGCGAGGCCGCGAATTCCTCGGTCGAACCATCCGGGCGAGCCACGCGCAGCGACGAGCCGAGATTCTGGATGGTGATCATGCCGCCATTGCCGCATCTGTAGGTGGCTGTGCCCATGCCGGATCGCGGCACGGTGAGGTCGGTGATGATCTTGGTTGCCTGGGGTGCGGGCGTTTTGGGCGCAGTGGCTCCCTGCAGCATTTGAGATGCCGGCGGCGCTGGAGGCGTCGCGGGTGCGGTCGCCGCGGATGCGGCGGACTGCTGTGCCAGCGCAGGCGCCGCCGCATTGGCCGCCTTCGGCGCGCCGTCCTGCGGCACGCAGGCCGCGGCTGCGAGAAGCAGCGGGATGGTGATCGACACCCGAACCGTGTGGCCAAAGCTCATGCGCTGCCCTTTCGTGCGCGGCACGCTAACCACGCGAGGCATCAAGATCAAGTTCAAGCAGAGTCAGCCGGCTGCATGCCCGCCCGACGGCGGGAAAGAAACCCGGCCCTCGAAATTAACCATGTTCCTTAAGAACCGGCGCCGAAAGCGCCCTGCCTCTTAACAAAGGTTAAGAAGGGGTTAATTTCCGATTCGGACTGGAATTCAGGCGCGATCCGTCGCGCCATCAAGGGAGAGCGACATGCGTTCGAATTCAGTGCGGGCAAGGCTTGCCGCAGCAGTGCTGGCCGGGCTGGTCTTGGCGATCGCCGCGCCGGCCGAAGCCGGCTTGCGCCATCACGACCGCGTCTATGCCGATTCTTTCGGCAATCTCGTCATCGACAGCGCCGCCGGCTACAAGCGCATCATCGTCGGCGAGGGCAAGCTTGCCGGGAAGCTTTCCGAATCCACCAGTGCGGGTCAGCCTGATGTGGTCTATGACGACGAGCCTGGCGCGCCCGGCTGCTACCAGCCCCCGGTGCTGGTCAAGGGCCGCTCCTATATGTACGGGCTTTCCGATGGCGAGATGCCCAATCTCAGCCCTTGCCGTTGAAGATCGTCGGCGTTTGGCGCCGCCTGAGCACGCCTGACACGCGCACGCAGTCGCGGCCGGCATTCTTGGCTTCGTAGAGCGCGGCGTCGGCGCGCCGCAGAAGATCGGCAAACCCTTCGTCGGCGGCCAGTTCCGCCACGCCGAAGCTGGCGCTGCAGCGATGGTCGGCCGGCAGGCCCTCGATCGGCAAGGCTCCAAAAGCGTTGCGCGCGCCTTCGGCAAACAGCCGCGCCGCTGCAAGATTGGTGCCCGGCAGGATAATGGCGAACTCCTCGCCGCCGATACGGCCGGCGACATGATGCTCGGCCGCGGCCTCGCGCAGAAAGCCGGCGAATGTCTCGATGACGCGGTCGCCGCAGGCATGGCCGTAATTGTCGTTGATGCTCTTGAAATAGTCGAGATCGGCGATCACCAGCGCCACCGGCACACCGCGGCGGACGGCGTCGCGCATCGCAAAAACCGCGTGGCGCTCGAAGCCGCCGCGGTTGAACAGCCGCGACAAAGCGTCGGTTTCCGATTTCGAGGTCGCCTCGCTGAGCGCGTCGCGGACCAGTACGGCGAGTGCAAGCAGCGCCAGCGCCAGCCCGAACACGGTGCCAAGCGATTGCGACACCAGCGCGTAAGCCGTCTGCACATAGGCCTGCGGATTGGCCCCCCAGCCGCCGAGCGCGCCCGCGATGAACGGCTTGGAGGCGAATTGCACGGCGCTGGCGCCAAGCACCAGCGCGAGCACATGGTCCAGCCATCCAAGCCTCTGCCGGGAGGACAGCACGATGCCGAGCGCCGTGAACTGCATGGCGGCATAAGGAAGCTGGTAGGCCATCATCCGCGCCAGCGACTGGCGCGGCAGGTCCTGCACCAGATAGACCGCGGCCGACGCGACGGCAAGGAAGCACAGCATCGGCGCCCATGGCGGCCGCACGCCGTATTTATGGGCCAACCCGCCATTGAAAGCGATGGTCGCGCCGAGGAACACGGCAAAGGCGGCAACGACCGGCAACCGGGCCTCCGAGAAGGAGGGGATGCTGAATTCGATGGCGAAATAAGCCATGCCGAGCAGGTAGCTGAAGGCAAGCCAACGCGCCGACGCGCGCCCGGTGCCATACACGGCAATCGCCATGAACGCCGCCGCCAGCAGCCCGGCGACGGCGAGGTTGATCATCAATATGAAGCCGGCGCTGCCCATGTCTGCTCCTTGACCGAGAGCTATCATCGACCGGCGAAAATCGCGTTAACGTCGGCTCACGTCAGCCAGCTATGATGCGAAACTGTAGGCCTTGGCGCTAGCCGCAAGGGGCCGTCTACCCATCATTCCAGGGCGGAGCAAGGAGCGTAGCGACGCACGCAGACCTTGGAATTCATGCCGTGACTTCAACGCGCCACTGCGGTGCAGAATTCTGCTCCGCTCCACTTTCGTTCGAGGGCATGGATCCTCGGGTCAAACCCGGGGTGACGAAGTTGCGCGGGCTTCGGCAAATCGCGAAAGTTGCGATCGCGTCTGGACGAAGGTTCAGGCAACCGGTCAGCCCGCCTCACCCGACCGCGAGCGGCTCGGCGACGAATGTCGTCTCGGGCCTCTCATAGGACAGGCGCACGCTGTCGCGGCCGTTCTTCTTGGCCTTGTAGAGCGCCTCATCGGCGCGCCGCATCAAGGGCATCAGCCCTTCCCTGCCGGAGCGGGCGGCGACGCCGAAGCTGGCGGTCACCCTGGCGCCGGGCGGCAGACCGTCGACCGTGCCGGCCGAATAAAAGGTGCGGATCGCCTCGGCGAACAGCCTTGCCGCCCCCAGGTCGCTGAGCGGCAGAAGCACGGCGAATTCTTCGCCGCCGATGCGGCCGGCGGCTCCGCGGGCGCCGGTGGCGGAACGCAACTTCGCGGCGAAGTCGGCGATCACCCGGTCGCCGGCCTCATGCCCGTATTGATCGTTCAGGGCCTTGAAGTGATCGAGGTCGGCCAGCACCAAGGCGACGGGAAAGCCTGCCCTGGCGCACTGGTCGAGCAGCACGGTCGACCGCTCCTCGAAGCCGCGGCGGTTGAGGATGCCCGAGAGCGGATCGGTGTGGGTCTCGGCCTTTAGCGCTCGCACCACGTCGAGCGCCGCCCCGGTGAACAGGCAAAGCGCGATCAGCAGCGACAGCAGCGCGTGCAGGAGCAGCGCCGTGGTCCAGTAGGACGAGGCATAGAGCTCGTCGTAGCTCTTGAACGGTCCATTCGCGATGATGATGGCCAGCGTCCGCACGAAGAAGTTCAGCCCGGAAAGCCACGCCAGCACGAACAGCGTCTTCTCCGTCGGACCATTGCCGCGCACCACGCGCAGTTCGGCGGCGGCCAGAAGGCTGATGCCGCCAAGCGCGAAATTGACGACGAGGATGCGCCATGTCAGGTCCGGCTGAACGAACAGGAACCAGCTGAACGCAGCCATGCCGCTTCCCGCCAGCACGCCGATCCCGACATAAGGAACGGGCCGGCCGTGGCGCGCGACGATGGCGCCGACCAGACAGGACCCGGCAAGGCAGAAGCACAGATTGGAGAGGAACTTGGACGGCGCCAGCCCGACCGGGAGAGTGAAGTGCTGGAACAGGAACCCGCCAGCGGCGAAAGCATAGCTTGCCGCCAGGACCGCGAGGTAGGGCCGATGGCGCTGATAGCACCACAGCACGAGAAACGCAGCGCCGAGCGCCAGCGCTATCGTCGGATTGAGCAGCGCTATGAGCAGACCGGTGTCCAAAGGACTGCGACTTTCCTCAACTTACCCAAGGAGAGATGTTAGGACTTAAGCCCAAACAAGCGGTTAAGCGCTGTCGATAAATACGCCGCGAAACCATGGGGAACCGGGCTTGCCGGAGCGGCGTTGTCCGGCCAGACTGGACATGCCAGACAGGAGACGATTGCGATGGCCGACACGATCACTTTGACCGATCACGATGAAATCCGCTCCTGGGCGGCGGCGCGCGCCGGCTTCCCGGCCATCGTCGACGTCTCGCCGGAGGCGGGAACGCAAGCCATGCTGCGACTGGTTTTTGGACAGCAGGCCTATGAAGACACCGATCGTCCTGAACGTCCGATCAACGCCGGCGGCTACGAGCTTGTCGAATGGGACGAATGGTTCAAGATCTTCGACGAGCGGCAGCTGGCATTGGTCGTCGCCGTCGACGAGCCCGGCCGGCGCGAGGAGTTTCACGAGATCATCCGCAGGTAGGCCACTGAAGCAAAAGGCCCGGACGTCCTGTCCGGGCCTTTGCTCGGAGGAATAGCCGGCGCTTACTTCCAGTCGCGGATGTCGACGAAATGGCCGGCGATCGCGGCGGCCGCGGCCATGGCCGGCGACACCAGATGGGTGCGGCCCTTGAAACCCTGCCGGCCCTCGAAATTGCGGTTCGAGGTCGAGGCGCAGCGTTCATGCGGCTTCAGCCGGTCGTCGTTCATGGCCAGGCACATCGAGCAGCCCGGCTCCCGCCAGTCGAAGCCGGCGGCAACGAAGATCTTGTCGAGGCCCTCGGCCTCGGCCTGTTCCTTCACCAGGCCGGAGCCCGGCACGATCATGGCGTTGACGCGCGGATTGACCTTCTTGCCCTCGACCACCTTGGCGGCGGCGCGCAGGTCCTCGATGCGGCCATTGGTGCAGGAGCCGATGAAGACGCGGTCGAGTTCGATATCGGTGATCTTGGTTCCGGGCGTCAGGCCCATATATTCCAGTGCCCGATGCTTGGAGGAACGCTTGTTCTCGTCCGTGATGTCGTCGGGGTTCGGCACGATACCCTGCACCGAGACGACGTCCTCCGGCGAGGAGCCCCAGGAGACGATCGGCGGCAGCTTCGCCGCGTCGAGCACGATCACCTTGTCGAAATGCGCGCCTTCGTCCGACTTGAGCGTCTTCCAGTAGGCGAGCGCCGCATCCCACGCCGCGCCCTTTGGCGCGCGCGGCTTGTCCTTGACATAGGCGAAAGTCGTCTCGTCCGGCGCGATCAGGCCGGCGCGGGCGCCCGCCTCGATCGACATGTTGCAGATCGTCATGCGCCCTTCCATCGACAGCGAGCGGATCGCTTCGCCCGCATATTCGATGACGTAGCCAGTCCCGCCAGCCGTGCCGATCTCGCCGATGATGGCGAGGATGATGTCCTTGGCGGTGACGCCTTCAGGCAGCTGGCCGTCGACGCGCACGAGCATATTCTTGGCCTTGCGCTGGATCAGCGTCTGGGTGGCGAGCACATGCTCGACCTCGGACGTGCCGATGCCATGCGCGAGCGCACCGAAGGCGCCATGCGTCGAAGTGTGGCTGTCGCCGCACACGATGGTCATGCCGGGCAGGGTGAAGCCCTGCTCGGGCCCGATGATGTGGACGATGCCCTGGCGGACGTCGTTCTCGGAATAATATTCGATGCCGAAATCCTTGGCGTTCTTGGCCAGCGCCTCGACCTGGATGCGGCTTTCCTCGTTCTTTATGCCGAACTTGCGCTCCGGCGAGGTCGACACATTGTGGTCGACCACGGCCAGCGTCTTTTCCGGATGCCGGACCTTGCGGTTCGACATGCGCAGGCCTTCGAAGGCCTGCGGGCTGGTGACCTCATGCACGAGGTGGCGGTCGATATAGAGCAGGCAGGTGCCGTCGTCCTGGCGGTCGACGACATGGTCGTCGAATATCTTGTCGTAGAGGGTGCGCGGTTCGCTCATGTGCGTAAATCCGTCGATATGAGAATGGGAAAAGCACGCCGGCAATCCGGCGCGACGACTGCGATCGGTCGGGTCAGTTAAGTCGGCTGGTCAGCGCGCCGTAAACGCGCGCGGAGAAACGCGACGGCAGGCGCTTCCTGTCCTGCAGCACGAAACCCTTGTAGGCCGGATCGCTGAAAAGCTTTTCCATGGCGGCGTAGATAGCAATGTTTTGGCTTTTCGGCAATTGCGACCAGAAGGTGGTTCCTCGCCCCACGAAGTGACACGAAGTGGGGAGAGGTGGCCCGGCGAAGCCGGGACGGAGAGGGGTCAGCGCGGCGCCTGGAGTTATTAAGCCTCCTAACCGCCTCGAGCCCTTCGGTCTTGCGCCTTGTCTTGCAGCGGCTCTGGTGTCGCGAAGGTCGTCCCCCGCTCCGTCCCGGCTTCGCCGGGCCACCTCTCCCCCGCTTTCGCACCGCTTTCGCGGGGGCGAGGAACTGGCCTATTCACACCACCTCAAACACAAAGGTCTTCACCAGCGCTTCCGGATCGCCGATCGCATAGCAGCGGAACCACGGGCTCTGCTCCACCAGCCGCCATTTCCCCGCCTGCGTCAGCTCATCGAACACCGCCTGGAACCCGCCGCTCTCGAAAACCTGGTCGCGCACGGTGAAGATGGCGTGGCCGCCGCTCTTGGTGATGCGCACCAGCTCGTGCAGGCCGGAGGCCGGCGCATGGCCGATGGTGAAGACGCCGGTCGAGAAGAAGGCGCGAAAATGCCGATCCGGCCAGGGCAGCGGGCCGCCGAGCATCGCCTTCTTCAGCTCGCCATAGGCCGGCTTGCCACCGGCCTGGCGGCTGCCGGCAATCTTCAGCATGTCGTCCGAGAGGTCGAGGCCGGCGATGTCGCCATAGCCAAGTGCCTTCAGCGACGGACCCGACAGTCCCGTGCCGCAGCCGGCGTCGAGCAGCGAACCTTCGCCCGCCGGCACATGCCGTGCCACCCAGGCGGTGATCAGGAACGGCAGGAGATAGCCGAGCGAAGCGGTCTCGCTGTCATAGGTCGCGGCCCAGTCGGCATAGGCCTTGGCAAGCCCCTCTGGCGTTGCGGCCGAATAGACGGAATCCAGCGCCGCATTGGCCTTGTCGAAATTCATGGGGCGTCTCCTCCGCAATGATGAGCGGAGGGATCGTAGCGCGGACTTTTGCTGCCGGCTATTCCCCGTGTTGCCGGCGCAGGCGCTGCTCCAGCGCCCGCAGCGCCAGCGACAGGCCGACGGTCAGGATCAGGTAGATATAGGCGACGATCGAATAGGTCTCGAAAAAGCGGAACGAGCCGGCGGCATAGACCTTGCCCATCTGGGTGATGTCGGCGACGCCGAGCACCGAGACCAGCGAGGAATCCTTGACCATGGCGACGAAGTCGTTGCCGAGCGGCGGCAGGATCATGCGGATCGCCTGCGGGAACACGATCAGCCGGAAGCGCTGCGCCCGGCTGAGCCCGAGCGCCTTGGCGGCTTCGATCTGGCCTTTCTCGACCGATTGGATGCCGGCGCGGAACACCTCCGAGATGAAGGCCGAGTAGCCGATGGTCAGCGCCATGATGGCGCGCCAGAGCAGCGAGACATCGCGCACCAGCAATTCGCCGATCAGCCCGGCGCTCTGCAGCGGCGCGGTCAGCACATTCCAGGCGGCGACGAAGGCCGGCGCGCCGGCGAAGGCGATCCAGAACAACAGCACCAGGATCGGCACGCCGCGGATGATCTCGACATAGAAGCGCGCGATCTGGCGCAGCCACTGCGATCCCGACAGCGCCATGAGCGCGATGCCGAGCCCAAGCGCCGAGGCTAAGGCGAAAGCGACCGCGGTGACGAAGATGGTGATGCCGATGCCCTTGGCGACGGTGGCGAAGACCTCGGCATAGAGATCGCTGGACGCGATGGCGAGGGCGGCAGCCAGTGCGAGGACGGCCGCGGCGGCAAGCCACCAGGGGAATTCGGGTTTGGAGGAGGTGGGTGCGGACATCAGTTCCAAACGCTGGCGAATAGATGCCTTCGCAAGAATTGCTGATCTCCCCCCTTGCGGGGGAGATGTCCGGCAGGACAGAGGGGGGTGTGAAGGAATGAGGCCTTTGCGGACTTCGGCCCGCCACTGTCGCGCGTCACTGGCTGCAACAGCGCCTACTGCCCCATCTTGTAATCGAGGAACCACTTCTTGTTGAGCTTGTCGAACGTGCCGTCGGCCTTGAGCGAGGCGATGGCGGCGTTGACCGGCTTCACCAGGTCCGAGCCCTTGGGGAAGATGAAGCCGAAATCCTCGGTGCCGAGCGGGCCGCCGATCAGCTTCAGCTTGCCTTCGGAAGCATCGACATAGCCCTTGCCGGCGGTGCCGTCGGTGAGCACGACGTCGACGTCGCCCGCTTTCAGCGCCTGCACGGTCGCGCCGAAGGTCTCGAACAGCTTGATGCGCGGGTTCTGCTCGTTGCCGTCGAGCACGCTGTAGACGGCGGTGTAGAAGGGCGTGGTGCCAGGCTGGGCGCCGATCAGCCCGTCCTTGAAGGCGCCGAAGCTCTTGGCGTCGGTGAAGCGGCTTTCATCGCCGCGCACCAGCATGAACTGCTCCGAGCGCATATAGGGATCGGAGAAGTCGACCTTCTCCTTGCGGTCGTCCTTGATGGTGATGCCGGTCATGCCGATGTTGTACTGGTTGTCCGAAACCGCCTGGATCATCGCGTCCCAGGAGGTGTTCTGGTACTCGACCTTGAAATTCAGCCGCTTGGCGATCTCGTCCATCGCGTCATATTCCCAGCCGATCTGCTTGCCGGTCTTCTTGTCGATGAACTGCAGCGGCGGGTAGGCGTTTTCCGTCACCACCACGACCTTCTTGCCGCCGAGATCGGGCAGATTGTCGGCGAGCGCGGCGACAGGCGCGAGAAGGCAGGCCACCAGGGCGGCCAGCAGCAATTTCGACTTGGTCATGACAAACTCCCCGAACGTGATTGGCCGCACGATCCCCGCGCGCCAGGACAAATCAGGCGCCGACTTTAGCTTGCCGCAGGCGCCTTGCAAGCCGGTCCACTGCGACGTTGCGCACCAAAGGCAAATCCGATGCTCTTCGCGGATCGTTTTGAGGATGGCCGTTGCCGCGCTCAGTCGTGATCGGCGGTGGCCTCGCGCAGACCGGCGACCAGGCGCGTCAGCGTGCCATGCAGCGCTTTGAGCTCGGCCCGCTCCAGCGGCATCGCGCAGCTCAGCCCCTCCTGCACGTCCTTCATCTTCGCCCGCAGCGCCTGACCCTTCGCGGTCGGTTCTACCAGCACCCGCCGCTCGTCGGCGGCATCGCGCCGGCGCGTCACGAGGCCGCCCGCTTCCATGCGCTTGATCAGCGGCGTCAGCGTCGCCGAATCGAGCCCCAGTGCCGCGCCGAGCTCGCCGATCGTGCTCGGCGAATGCTGCCACAACGCCAGCATCGCCAGATATTGCGGATAGGTGAGGCCGAGCGGGTCGAGCAGCGGCCGGTAGAGCTTGGTCATCAGCCCGCTCGCCGAATAGAGCGCGAAGCAGAGCTGCTGGTCGAGACGTGGCACGGCGATAGCCCCGGCATCCTGCGCCGGGGCTGGCTTGGCCATGGTTTCGGTTGTCGTCGTCATGCTGCCTTTGCCGGAAGCGCTGTGGTGGACAGCGCCACGTCGATATTGCCCCGGATAGCGTTGGAATAGGGGCAGACCTTATGCGCTTCCGATACAAGCGCATCGGCGCCCGCCTGATCAAGCCCCTTGATCTCCGCCGCCAGCGCGACGCCGAGGCGGAAGCCGCCCTGGTCGTTCGGATAAAGACTGACGGTGGACGTGATCGAAGCGTCCTCGAGCGGCAGCTTCTGCTGGCGGGCGATGAAGCGCACCGCGCTCTCGAAGCAGGCCGCATAGCCGACCGCGAAAAGCTGTTCCGGATTGGTGGCGCCGCCCTTGCCGCCGAGTTCCTTCGGCATCGCAAGGTCGACCTTGAGCAGGCCGTCACTGGTTTCGCCGTGACCGTTGCGGCCGCCGCTGACATGAGCTTGGGCCGTGTAGAGTGCAGACATCTTTATCTCCATTTGATTTGTACACGATTATTTAGTGCACAAGGTAACTAGATGTCAACGATGGCGGCGCGGTTTTCCTACGGCAAGCGATCACAGCTCAGTGAAAAACGAAAAAGGCGGCCGAAGCCGCCTTTCCGAACCAATGCTGTCGAAGCGCCTTATTCGGCCGAAGCAGCCTCGGCGGCGGCCTTCTTCTCGGCGGCTTCCTTGGCGGCCGTCTCGGCGGCCAGCGCCTGGGCGGCGGCGACCTTCTCGGCCTCGATGCGGGCGCGCTCGGCGTTCAGCGCATCACGCTCTTCGTCGTTCAGCTTGCGGGCGCGCACGCCGGTGTTTTCCGAAATGCGGGCCGACTTGCCGCGACGGTCGCGCAGGTAATAAAGTTTGGCGCGGCGCACCTTGCCGCGGCGCACGATCTCGACGCCCTCGACCATCGGCGAGTAGACCGGGAAAACGCGCTCGACGCCCTCGCCGTAGGAAATCTTGCGGACGGTGAAATTCTCCTGGAAGCCGGAGCCGGAGCGGGCGATGACGACGCCCTCATAAGCCTGGACGCGGGTGCGGCTGCCTTCGGTGACGCGCACCTGGACGCGCACCGTGTCGCCCGGCTGGAATTCGGGCAGCTTGCGCTTGGCTTCGATCTTGGCGGCCTGTTCGGCCTCGAGCTGACGGATAAGATCCATCTCGAATATCCACTTCTTGTTCTTCCGACAGTCAGAGCGTCCTCACTCGCCTTGCAGTTCCAACGACCGCTCGGCTATGCCCTTTGTCGAAACATCGGGCAGGGACGGCTACACCGCCATTTGTTGACGGGTCCAGAAGATCGTTCTTCCGGTTCGGGCGGCGACATACAGCTATTTCGGCGCTTTGTCACGTCCAAATGCATGTCGCCCAGAAGTGTGCGCGGTTCTGGGACGACGACATGCATCGAAAAAGAACTTCAAGGCATATTTTTTGAGCTCCTGGCACCATCTTATTGCCTCGTGCCGGGTTGCGCGAGCACGCCAAGCTTTCTAAGCCGGGAACGTGTATTCCCGGGCCTTCCCTCCATGACGTTCTCCGATGCCGTCCTGCTTTTCCTCGCGGGCTTTGCCTCCGGCGCCGCCAATGCGGTCGCCGGCGGCGGCACTTTCCTCACCTTCGGCGCCTTGACGCTGGTGGGCCTGCCGCCGATCGTCGCCAACGCCACCTCCTCGGTGACGCAGCTGCCGGGCTACATCACCTCGACTCTCGCCTATTGGACCGATATCCGCCACTTCTGGCGCGGCGCCCTGCTGCTTTGCCTAATTTCCGCACTGGGCGCGCTGGCCGGCTCACTCATCCTCCTCGCGCTCTCCAATCCGTCCTTCCGCGCCCTCGTGCCCTGGCTGCTCATCGCCGCGACCGCGCTATTCGCCGCCGGACCGTGGCTGAAGCCGGCGGCGGGGCCGGAGCACCAGGCCTCGGTCGGGTCGCTCGCCGGTTCGATCGCGCAATTCGCGACCGCGGTCTATGGCGGCTTCTTCGGCGCCGGCATGGGGGTAATGATGCTGGCCACCCTCGGCCTGACGCAAGCCGGCGATTACCACCGCCTGAACGCTTTGAAGAACATGCTGTCCATCGTGATCGCGGTTGTCGCCATCCTGGTCTTCGTTTCCGGGGGCGTCGTCGCCTGGCCGCAGGCGATCGTCATGATCCCGGGCGTGGCGCTCGGCGGCTATGCCGGCGTGTGGATCGCCAAGCGCGTGCCGCAAGGCCTGGTGCGCGGCTTCGTCGTCGGGGTCGGCCTGCTCCTGGCTTTCTACTATTTCACCAAGGGCTGAGGCGGAGCGCCAAGCAAGTCAGGCCGCCGTTCCCGCGTCAGCTCCTCCGCCTCCGCGCGCCGCCATTCGGCGATCTTCTTGTGGTTGCCCGAAATCAGCACGTCAGGGATCGGCCGGCCCTCGAACTCCTGCGGCCGCGTGTAATGCGGATGCTCGAGCAGGCCGTTCTCGAAACTCTCTTCCTCGCCCGACACGGCATTGCCCATGACGCCCGGCAGCAGCCGCACCACGGCGTCGAGCAGCACCAGCGCGGCCGGCTCGCCGCCCGACAGGATGAAATCGCCGACGGAAACTTCCTCCAATCCCCGCGCGTCGATCACCCGCTGGTCGACGCCCTCGAAACGTCCGCACAGGATGACGACACCCGGACCGGCGGCCAGCTCGCGCACGCGGGCCTGGGTCAGCGGTTTTCCGCGCGGGCTCATCAGCAGCCTCGGGCGCTCATCGCCCGGCGGGGAGGCGTGGTCGATGGCCTTGGCCAGCACGTCGGCGCGCATCACCATGCCGGCGCCGCCGCCGGCCGGCGTGTCGTCGACCGTGCGGTGCCTGTCGGTGGCGAAATCACGGATCTGGATCGCCTCCAGCGACCATGTGCCGGCCTCCAGCGCGCGGCCGGCCAGCGACAGGCCGAGCGCGCCCGGAAACATCTCCGGATAGAGCGTCAGCACGGAGGCGGCAAAGCTCAACGGTTGCCCCCGGCATCCTTCGGTCCGCGCGGCCGGCCCTTCGGGTCGAAGCCGGACCGGCCAGGCGCTTCACCATCGTCCTCATCTTCGACAAGGCCCGCGGCCAGCGGATCGACCTCGACGAAACCGTCGGCGATAGAGACATGCGGCACCGCGGCCTGCGTGAACGGGATCAGCACGCCCTTGCGGCCGGCAAGGGTGACATCGAGTATGTCGCCGCCGCCGAAATTGTGCACGGCGACGACCTTGCCAATGACGCCCGTGTCGTCCCTGACATCGAGGCCGATGAGATCGGCATGATAGAACTCATCCTCCTCGCCGTCGTCGGGCAGCACCGAACGGTCGACGAACAGCTCCGTGCCGGCCAAAGCCTCGGCGGCATTGCGGTCGTTGACGCCCTTGAAGCGCACGACGACCACGGTGCCCGCCGGCCTGATATCGGTAATATGGAAGGCGCGGCCGTCCTTGGCATAGAGTGGGCCGTAATCCGCCAGCGCCAGCGGATCGCCGGTGAACGTCTTCACCCTAAGCTCGCCCTTGATGCCGTGCGCGGCACCGATGACGGCCATCTGTACGGGGTTCTCGAGCTTCGACATGGCGGCGCTTCCTTTGCCTTGCTCTAGCCCTCTGACGCCATCATTTCAATGACGGCCTCTTCACCGCTTCCTAACCCGCATACATGACAATGCCGACATGCAGGAATTCCTCATCCCGGCAAAACCCGATCTCCAGGCGGCGCGCGAGACCTGGCTGAAGACGCTGGCGCATGAGCGCCGGCTGTCGCCGGAGACGGTCGAGGCCTATGAACGCGACACGCGCCAGTTCCTGCATTTCTTGACCGGACATTGCGGCGGCCCGCCGGGCATTTCCGATATTGCCGACCTGCGCCCTGCCGATCTGCGCGGCTTCCTCGCCAAGCGCCGCAATGACGGCGCCGGCGCCCGCACGCTGGGGCGGGGCCTTGCCGGCATCCGCTCGCTGCTGCGCTTTCTCGAAAAACGCGGCCTCGTCAACGCCGCGGGTGCCGTCGCCCTGCGCGCGCCGCGCCAGCCGAAATCGCTGCCCAAGCCGCTGACGGCAAGCGACGCGAGACAAGTCGTGGCGATGGAGGGCCAACTCGCGGAAGAACCCTGGATCGCCGCCCGCAATGCCGCCGTGCTGACGCTGCTCTACGGCTCCGGCCTGCGCATCTCCGAAGCGCTTGGCCTGACGGGCGCCGATATCGCAACGGAAGCCGACGCCGTGCTGCGCGTCACCGGCAAGGGCGGCAAGACGCGGCTGGTGCCGGTGCTGCCGGTGGCCCGCAAGGCGGTCGCCGAATACCGCCGGCTCTGCCCCTTCCATATCGGTCCCGACGGTCTTCTGTTCCGCGGCACCCGTGGCGGCCCGCTCAACCCGGCCATCATCCAGCGCGAGATGGCCAAGCTGCGCTCCGCGCTGAACCTGCCCGACACCGCGACACCGCATGCGCTGCGGCATTCCTTTGCCACCCACCTGCTCGGCCGCGGCGGCGACCTGCGCACCATCCAGGAACTGCTCGGCCACGCCAGCCTGTCGACCACGCAGATATACACCGGCGTCGACACCGCAAGGCTGCTCGATATCTACGAGAAGGCGCACCCCCGCGCCTGAGCCCCCTGAGGTCATCCGGAGCCATCTGGACTTCGTCATTCCAGGGCGGAGCAAGGAGCGAAGCGACGCGCGCAGACCCTGGAATCCATGCCGTGACCCCGGCGCTCCGCGACGGAGCAGAATTCTGCATCGCCGCATTCCACGGCCCACGTAACGGAATGGATCCTCGGGTCTGCGCGCCTCCTGGCTCCGCCCTGTGGATGACGATGCGATGGGCGTTTCGGCCAATCGCCGGGGTATTCGATCCGGCAACCCGAGAACGTCAAAGCTCACCGCACCTCAAACAATTTCATCGCGCCGGTTAACCGTTTTGCCGCTTTTCGGCGCTAAGACGCTTCCCATGAAACGCGTCATCGCCATCGCCGACCGCGCGGCCCTTGTCTCGTTGAAGCTGCTTGCGGCGCTCAACCTGTTGTTTCTCCTGTCCTTCCTGATCGTTCTGCTGCTTGCAAGCCGGGCGCATGCCGAAGCGCCGAATTGCGCCGGCACTGATCTGTTGACCGCGCTGGAGAAGAAGGATCCAACCGCGTTCAAGAAGGTCGAGACCGAGGCGGCGGCCGTTCCCAACGGCAAGGGCCTGCTGTGGAGGCTGGAGAAGTCGGGCGAAAAGCCGTCCTACCTGTTCGGCACCATGCACATGACCGATACGCGCGTCACCACGCTGCCGGCCGCCGCGCAGAAAGCCTATGACGGCGCCGAAACAATCGTCATCGAAACAACGGATGCGATGGACAAGGCCAAGATGATGGCCGCGATGGCCAGCGAACCCGGCCTGATGATGTTCACCGACGACACCACGCTGTCGTCGCTGCTGTCGCCGGACGACGCGGCGGCGCTGAACAAGGGGCTCGACGCCCGCGGCATTCCGCCGGCGACGGTCGCCAAGATGAAGCCGTGGATCCTGTCGGCGATGATGGCCTTGCCGGCCTGCGAGGTGGCGCGCCAGTCCGCCGGCGAACCCGTGCTGGACGTCAAGCTCGCTTCGGACGCCAAGGCCTCGGGCAAGGACGTCGAAGGGCTCGAGACCGCCGTTGGCCAGCTGCGCGCGATGGCTTCGCTGCCGCTCGAATTTCACATGAAGAGCTTGGTCGAAACCATGAAGCTCGGCGATAAGGTCAACGACGTCAACGAAACGATGATCGTGCTCTACCAGCGCGGCGAGGTCGGCATGTTCTGGCCGCTGTTCAAGGCGGTGCTGCCCGGGACTGCCGACGACCAGGCCGGCTATGCCGCCTTCGAGCAGACCATGATCACCAGCCGCAACAAGGTGATGGCCGCGAACGCGATGCCGATTCTGGCCAAGGGCAACGTCTTCATGGCCGTCGGAGCCATGCATCTGCCCGGTCCGGAAGGACTGGTCGAGGATTTTCGCAAGGCAGGGTATAGTGTTACCGCCGTCAACTGAGTCGTCTGGCGGCTGGCGGACCTGAAAACGCCGGTTTTTCAGCGCTTTCCGTCCGTTTGCGTGAAACCCGATGCGGGATCAGCGCGTTGATGGCTGTTATTTTGATGACTTTCATCCAAGGAGGACACGTTTCATGGCGAACCCTAACGACCCCTTCACCCCTTCGAGCCCGCCTCCCAGGTCGGGTGGCGGCGGCAGCGGGTGGCTGATCGCCCTTGTTGTCATTATCCTGGCCATTGTTGCGTATTATGTCTTTGGCAGAAGCGGCGGCGAGCATGCGCCCGCCCCGGCTGAGCCGCCGGCCGCCAGCACGCCGGCCCCGGCGCCTGCGACGCCAGCTCCGGCTCCAGAGCCGACACCCGCTCCGGCGCCAGCCCCGGCTCCTGCACCCGCGCCGGCCCCTGCGCCAGCGCCGGCTCCGGCACCTGCGCCGGCTCAATAATCGGGCTACCGCTTGAAGACGAGCGGCCCGCCGAAAGGCGGGCCGCTTGTTTTATGTCGCTGTCTCCAGCTTCGGAAACCGCCGTCGCACTGAAGCGTCGCGCTCTTTCAGATTCGCTTCATGCGCTTTAGTTTTTGATTTTACGCATGACTTTATTCCGAAACCGGTTCCCACTTTCGGGAGACATGCGTTAATCATCCGGCATGGGACTGGCCGGCCAGGGCAGCCGATGGCGCAGCTCTTCGACCAGGACCCGCTCATTCTCCGAATAGTCGATCGGAACGACGACAAGATTGACGCCGCCCGCGGCAAAGGCCTGCTCCAGGGCCGGTCTCAGCTCGGCGATGGCGCCTACCCTGGTGCCCTTGGCGCCGTAGGCTTCGGCATAGCGGACGAAATCGGGATTCCCGAAGGTCATGCCGAAATCGGGAAAGTCGTCGACCGCCTGCTTCCAGCGGATCATGCCGTAGGCATGGTCCTCAATGATCAGGACCACGAGGTTGAGCTTCAGCCTGACGGCGGTTTCCAGCTCCTGGCTGTTCATCATGAAGCCGCCATCGCCGCAAACCGCCATGACCCGGCGTTCTGGAAAAAGCATCGCCGCCATCATCGCCGACGGCAGGCCGGCGCCCATTGTAGCCAGCGCATTGTCGAGCAGCAGCGTGTTGGCGACGCGCGTGCGGTAGTTGCGCGCGACCAGATCTTGTACATGCCGTTGTCGAGCGCCAGGATGCCGTCGGCCGGCATCACCGCGCGCACGTCGTGCACGAGGCGCTGCGGCGTGAAGCGGTCCTCGCTGTCGCGTGCCGCGATGCGGTTCAATATCCCCTCGCGCAGCGGCAGCAGTGCCTGTGCGTTGGGAATGTTGCCTTCCAGGCGGTCGGTCAGCAGCCTGAGCGACGCGCCGATATCGCCGATCACCTCAGTTTGCGGGAAATAGACCTGTTCGACAGTGGCCGGCTGGTAGCCGACATGAATGACCTTCGGACCGTCGGCGCCCATGATGAAGGGTGGCTTCTCGACCGTGTCGTGACCGATCGTGATGATGAGATCAGCACGTTCGATCGCCTCATGCACATAGTCGCGCTCGGACAGGGCGGCCGTGCCCATATAGAGCTCGGTCCCACCCGGCACCGTGCCCTTGCCCATCTGGGTGGTGAAATAGGGAATGCCGGTCCGCAGAACGAACTGGGCGAGGTCCGAGGTCGAGCGCGGCCGCGAGGCGGCGGCGCCCATCATCGCTAGCGGCCGCTCGGCCTCCATGATCATCTGCGCGGCGCGGTCCAGCGCAAGCGGGCTCGCCAGCGGCAGCTCGACCGGGTGCGGCGGAATCGGCGCCACCGCATCGCATTCCTCGGCGGCGATGTCTTCGGGCAGTTCCAGATGCACCGGTCCCGGCCGCTCCTCGCCGGCCACACGGAAAGCCTCGCGCACCACGCCAGGGATCATCCTGGGCGAAACGATCTGACGCGAAAGCTTGGTCAATGGTTTCATCGCCGCGACGACGTCGACGATTTGGAACCGGGCCTGCCTGGACGACCTGACGCCCTTTTGCCCGGTGATCATGACCATGGGCATGGCCCCGAGCAGCGCGTAGGCCGCGCCTGTGGTCAGGTTCAGGGCGCCCGGGCCAAGCGTGGTGATGCAGACGCCGGGCCTGCCGGTGAGCCGGCCGTGGGTGGCGGCCATGAACGCGGCCGCTTGCTCATGGCGGGTCAGGATCAGCTCGATCGAGGATTTGCGAATGGATTCGACGACGTCGAGGTTCTCCTCGCCCGGTATGCCGAAGATGCGGTCCACGCCTTCATTCTCGAGGGCGGCAACAAGCAGATCGGAGCCTTTGGACACGAGGTATCTCCTAGAGCGTTTCACCGTTTCATAGAAACGGCGAACCGCTCTATCTCTTTGTTTTTACGCAATTCCGGACGGAATACCGCTCGCACTTTTCCTGGAATTGCTCAAGCGAACCTTGCGAGACGAGCCATCCCCAACGCTGACGCGTATCGCCCTTCGGTTCGGGATCTAGATATGAATAGGCTTGAAAAACGTCGCCAGCGCCGCTTCCTTCACCGCTTCCGACATCGTCGGATGGGCGTGGCAGGTGCGGGCAAGGTCTTCCGAGGAACCGCCGAACTCCATCAGCACCGCCGCCTCGTGGATCATCTCGCCGGCGCCGAAGCCGACGATATGGACGCCGAGCACGCGGTCGCTCACCTTGTCGGCCAGGATCTTCACGAAGCCGTCGGTGTGCAGCATGGCGCGCGCCCGGCCATTGGCGCTGAACGGGAATTTCCCGGCCTTGTAGTCGATACCGGCCGTCTTCAGCTCTTCCTCGGTCTTGCCGACGGAGGCGATCTCCGGATTGGTGTAGACGACGCTCGGGATGACATCGTAGTTCACGTGCCCGGCCTGGCCGGCGATGGTCTCGGCGACCGCGACGCCTTCATCCTCGGCCTTGTGCGCCAGCATCGGTCCGGCGATCACGTCGCCGATGGCATAGATGCCGGGCACATTGGTCCTGAGATGCCCATCGGTCTTGACCCTGCCGCGCTCGTCGATCTCGACGCCGGCTTCCTTCAGCCCCAGGCTGTCGGCATAGGGCCGGCGTCCGGTGGCGACCAGCACCACATCGGCCTCGATCGTCTCAGTAGCACCGCCTATGACCGGCTCGAACGTCACGGTCACGCCCTTCTTGGCCTTGGCGACGCCAGTGACCTTGGCCCCTAACTTGAACTCGAAACCCTGTTTGGAGAGCAGCCGCTGGAACTGCTTCGACACTTCGCTGTCCATGCCGCCCAGGATGTTGTCCAGGAACTCGACGACCGTAACCTTGGCGCCGAGCCTCGCCCACACCGAGCCGAGCTCCAGCCCGATGACACCGCCGCCAACCACCACGAGATGCTCCGGCACCTTGGCCAGCGACAGCGCTCCGGTGGAGGACACGATCACCTTCTCGTCGAAATCGACCTTGACGCCGGGAATGCCCGCGACGTCCGAGCCCGTGGCGATGACGATGTTCTTCGTCTCGATCTCCTCGACCTTGCCGTCCTCGCCGGTCACCGAAACCTTGCCGGCGGAAATCACCTTGCCGGTGCCGCGGAAGGAATCGATCTTGTTCTTCTTGAACAGGAAGGCGACGCCGTTGACGTTTGACGCCACCGTCGTGTCCTTATGCGCCATCATCTTCTTGAGATTGAGCTTCGGCGCCGGTATCTCGACGCCCAGCGTATCGAACGCATGGCCGGCCTCGGCGAACATCTCGGAGGCGTAGAGCAGCGCCTTCGACGGGATGCAGCCGATGTTGAGGCAGGTGCCGCCGAAGGTGGCGTTCTTCTCGACCACCGCCGTCTTCAGCCCGAGCTGCGCCGCCTTGATGGCACAGACATAGCCGCCCGGTCCCGATCCGATGATTACGACGTCATAAGCCATGATAGAATCCTTCTTATCCGGCCTTTAGCGGCCGCCGCTCACATTCAGGATCGCGCCCGTTATATAGGAGGCCGCGTCCGACAGAAGATAGAGAACCGCGCTCGCGACTTCGTCCGCCGTGCCGGCGCGTTTCATCGGCAGCAGATCCTGCATCCGCGCCACGCGATCCGGCTGGCCGCCCGAGGCATGGATTTCAGTCTCGGTGATACCGGGGCTGACGGCGTTGACACGGATGCCTTCGAGCGCGACTTCACGCGCCAGCCCCATGGTCATGGTATCGATCGCGCCCTTGGATGCGGCGTAGTCGACATATTCGCCGGGCGAGCCCAGCCGGGCGGCGGCGGAGGAGATGTTGACGATGGCGCCGCCCTTGCCGCCATGCCGCGTCGACATGCGCTTCACCGCCTCGCGTGCGCACAGGAACGAGCCGACGACATTGACGCGCATCATGCGCTCCAGCCGCTCGGCGCTCATCTCGTCGACGCGCGCCTTGAGGTCGACGATTCCGGCATTGTTGACGAAGGCGTCTAGCCGGCGGAAGGCTCGGTCGACGGCTTCGAACATCGCGATGACATCGGCCTCGCTGCCGACATCGCCCTTGACCGCGAAGGCGTCGCCGCCCGCGGCCTTGAGCTCGGCGACCAGCGCATCCGCCGCGGCCTGGTTGGAGACATAATTGACCGCCACGCGGTAGCCGGCCCCGATCGCCTGGCGGCAAATGGCCGCGCCAATGCCACGGCTGCCGCCGGTGACCAGCAGTGTTTTCTTCCCGTCGCTCATTCCTGGCAGCCTTTCAGCACGAAGATGTCCCACGGCACCTTGGAGAAGCCAGCGGGACCGTAAGCCGCCGACATTTCGAGCGACGGCCCGAGATCGGGAAAGATCAGGCTTTTCGGCGCGTCGACGCCCTCGGCCGGGAGCAGGCCGACGCCGCCCTTGTCATCGGCGCCGTAGATGACGCCTTCCCAGACTGTGCAGGCGGCGAGCTCCTCGCCGGTGACATCGCCGGTCGGGCATTTGTACATCAGCGAACCATGCGGCCGCGCCGCCGATCCCTCGGTCCACATCGCGATGCCGTCGAGCACGACATTGTTGTCGAGGATCATGCGGAAGGTATTGGTGATCGTTGCCGAGGTTCCGGTCGGCGTGAAGTCGATCTCGGCGCCGCTCTGCGCCTCGCCATAGACGGCAAGCTGGATCGGGCAGGCGGCCTCGGCGGCGGAAGCCGACAACAAAACCGCCGATCCAGCCATCCACCGGATTATTGGTGAGGCAAGTATTCTCATCGATCGGTCTCGTTACGGCCATCCGCGTTTTCGAGCACTTCAAAGTCGGTCATCAGGAGCAGTGGTTCGCCGGATGCGTCCAACCCCCAGAAAGACCGATACGCTCCGTCGCCATAGCCAGTGTCGAACATGGCTACATTGATCGGGTTGCCTTCAATCGGACTATCGATACAAAACCTGTCGATAGTGCACGCGACGTCGGCGAGATAATCGTCAAGTTCCTCTTGGTCAGACATTATCGTCAGGAACGACTTGTCCATAAACGACGCAACCGCGTCATCAACGATAAATTCAAACTCATAGCCCGATGGGCGGTCTCGAGCAAAGGTGGCCAACTCCCAACGCACCGGCAAGCCAGAGCCGAAACGCAATGCCGCCACGGCAATCTGGGCCCGCACCTGAAGCAGTATGACCGGGTAGCGCCCCGGCTTTACCTTGCGGCTAAATGGCGGCCGTCCCAGTCCGGTGATGAGCGGGTCGCAGGCGACAATTTCGCCGGTGGGCAATTCAAGCTCACCGATCGTGATGGCGGTTATTTTCCGTTCCGCCATCTCGGCAGAGCTGAGAGCGACGACGCCGAGGTTGCTGCTGATCTCGGACGCGTCCCAATCGGCGGGCGAAGCGACCACGGGCAGGTCAGAGAAAAGCCAGACGCGTCCACGCCGAAGGAATCGGCGTACGGCATCTGACCAACCGCTCATTGCCGACTAGCTCCGGTCACAGATCGAGCACCAGCCGCTCGGGATCCTCCAGGCTTTCCTTGACGCGCACCAGGAAGGTCACCGCTTCCTTGCCGTCGACGATGCGGTGATCGTAGCTGAGCGCCAGATACATCATCGGGCGGATGACGATCTGGCCGCCGACCACCATCGGCCGGTCCTGGATCTTGTGCATGCCGAGAATGCCCGATTGCGGCGCGTTCAGGATCGGCGTCGACATCAGCGACCCGTAAACGCCGCCATTCGAGATGGTGAAGGTGCCGCCCTGCATGTCCGCCACCGAAAGCTTGCCGTCGCGCGCCGCGAGGCCGAGGCGTCCGATCTCCTTTTCGATCTCGGCGATCGACATCTGGTCGGCGTCGCGCACCACCGGCACCACAAGGCCCTTGTCGGTGCCGACGGCGACGCCGACATGGGCGAAGTTCTTGTAGATGATGTCGGTGCCGTCGATCTCGGCATTGACCGCCGGGATCTCCTTCAGCGCATGCGTCACCGCCTTGGTGAAGAAGCCCATGAAGCCCAGCTTCACGCCATGCTTCTTCTCGAACACGTCCTTGTATTTGGACCGGAGCGCCATCACCGCGCTCATATCCACCTCGTTGAAGGTGGTGAGCATGGCTGCGGTCGACTGCGCCTCCTTCAAGCGGCGCGCGATGGTCTGGCGCAGCTTGGTCATGCGCACGCGCTCCTCGCGCGGCGCATCCTCGGCCGTGGACGGCGCGCGGGCAACGACCGGCGCAGGTGCCGCCTTCGGTGTCTCGGCCGGCTGCGAGGGCGCGCCCTTGGCGATGGCATCGAGCACGTCGCCCTTCAGCACCTGGCCGCGCTTACCCGTGCCGGAGAGCTGGTCGACCGAGAGATTGTGCTCCGCGATCAGCTTGGCCGCGGCCGGCGCCGGCGGCATGGTGCGCGGCTCGATCGGACCGTTGTCGCCAGCGATCTTGGCGGTCTCGGCCGCGGCCTGCTTGACCGAAGACGCGGCATCCGGGCTGGAAGCCTGCGCCACTGCCTGCGGCTTCGTGGCCGGAGCAGCGGCAGCGCCGCCCGCCGAAATCGAGCCGAGCAGCGCGCCGACATTGACCGTCTCGCCTTCCTTGACGGTGATCTCGGCCAGCGTTCCGGCGCCCGCGGCAGGCACTTCCACCGTCACCTTGTCGGTTTCGAGCTCGACCAGCGGCTCATCGGCGGCGATCGCGTCGCCGACCTTCTTGAACCACTTGCCGACGGTCGCCTCGGTGACGGATTCACCCAGAGTGGGGACGCGGATTTCGGTAGCCATTGTGCCTGTCCGTTCTCTTGTCTTCTTGAGGTCTGTTTCGTCCGGTTATTCGCCGAGAGCGTCGTCGAGCAGCGCGGCGAGCTGGCTGAGATGCTTCGACATCAGGCCTGTTGCCGGCGAGGCCGAGGCCGGCCGGCCGGTGTAGCGCACCCGCTGATGCTTGGCGTCGATATGCGCCAGCACCCATTCGAGATAGGGGTCGATGAACGACCAGGCGCCCATATTCTTGGGCTCCTCCTGGCACCACACCATCTCGGCATTGCGGAAACGCGACAGCTCGGTGATCAGCGCCTTGGCCGGGAACGGATAGAGCTGTTCGACGCGCAAAAGGTAGATGTCGTTGATGCCGCGCTTCTCGCGCTCCTCATAGAGGTCGTAATAGACCTTGCCCGAGCACAGCACGACGCGGCGGATCTTGGAGTCCTTCACCAGCTTGATCGGCTGGTCGGCCAGGAGTTGCGCATCGTCCCACAGCAGGCGGTGGAACGAGCTCTCGCCCGAAATCTCCGACAGCGTCGACACCGCGCGCTTGTGGCGCAGCAGCGACTTCGGCGTCATCAGGATCAGCGGCTTGCGGAAGTCGCGCTTCAACTGCCGGCGCAGGATGTGGAAATAGTTGGCCGGCGTGGTGACGTTGGCGACCTGCATGTTGTCTTCCGCGCAGAGCTGCAGGAAGCGCTCGAGGCGGGCGGATGAATGCTCCGGCCCCTGGCCCTCATAGCCATGCGGCAGCAGGCAGACGAGGCCCGACATTCTGAGCCACTTGCGCTCGCCCGACGAGATGAACTGGTCGAACACCACCTGGGCGCCGTTGGCGAAATCGCCGAACTGCGCTTCCCAGAGCGTCAGCGCCTTGGGCTCGGCCAGGCTGTAGCCATATTCGAAGCCCAGCACCGCCTCTTCCGACAGCATCGAGTTGATGACTTCGTAGCCGGCCTGCGCCGCCGACAGGTTGTTGAGCGGGATGTAGCGGGTCTCGTCGCGCTGGTCGTAAAGCACCGAATGGCGCTGCGAGAAGGTGCCGCGCTCCGAATCCTGGCCGGAAAGCCGGATCGGGTTGCCGTCGAGCAGGATGGCGCCGAAGGCCAGCGCCTCGGCCGTCGACCAGTCGATTCCTTCGCCGGACTCGATCGCCTGGCGGCGGTTCTCGAGGAAGCGCAGGATCGTCTTGTGCGCCTCGAAATCCTTCGGCACCTCGGTCAGCTTCTTGCCGATCTCCTTCAGCGTGCGCACCGGCACGGCTGTCTTGCCGCGCCGTTGTTCATCCTGGTTGTCGGCGGTGCGCAGGCCGGACCACGCGCCATCCAGCCAGTCGGCCTTGTTCGGCTTGTAGCTCTGGCCGACTTCCCATTCGGCTTCCAGATGCGCGCGCCAGTCGGCCCGCATCTTGTCGACCTCGGCCTGGGTGACGTGGCCTTCGGCGATCAGCCGGTCGGCATAGATCTGCACCACCGTCTTGTGGGTGCGGATGTTGCGGTACATGATCGGCTGGGTGAAGGCCGGCTCGTCGCCCTCATTGTGGCCGAAGCGGCGATAGCAGAACATGTCCACGACCACCGGCTTGTGGAACTTCATGCGGAACTCGGTCGCCACCTTCGCGGCATGCACCACGGCTTCCGGGTCGTCGCCATTGACGTGGAAGATCGGCGCCTCGATCATCTTGGCCACATCCGACGGATAGGGCGAGGAGCGCGAGAAGCGCGGATTGGTGGTGAAGCCGATCTGGTTGTTGATGATGACGTGCAGTGTGCCGGCGACGCGATGGCCGCGCAGGCCCGACAGGCCGAGGATCTCGGCGATCACGCCCTGGCCGGCGAAGGCGGCGTCGCCATGGAGAAGCAGCGGCATCACCTTGGCGCGCTCCGACAGCGGCACGACCTCGCCACGCTCGCGGCCGGAAAGCTGGTCCTGCTTGGCGCGCGCCTTGCCCATCACGACGGGGTCAACGATTTCCAAGTGCGAGGGATTGGCCGTCAGCGACAGATGCACCTTGTTGCCGTCGAACTCGCGGTCCGACGAGGCGCCGAGATGGTACTTCACGTCGCCCGAGCCCTCGACCTCGTCCGGGGCGGCGGAGCCGCCCTTGAATTCGTGGAAGATGGCGCGGTGGGGCTTGGCCATCACCTGGGAAAGCACGTTGAGGCGGCCGCGATGCGCCATGCCGAGCACGATTTCCTTGAGGCCGAGCTGACCGCCGCGCTTGACGATCTGCTCCAGCGCCGGGATCAGCGACTCGCCGCCGTCCAGGCCGAAGCGCTTGGTGCCCTTGTACTTGACGTCGATATATTGCTCGAAGCCCTCGGCCTCGATCAGCTTGGACAGGATCGCCTTCTTGCCGGTGGCGGTGAAGGTGATCTCCTTGTCGGCGCCTTCGATGCGCGCCTGGATCCAGGCCTTCTCCTCCGGATCGGAGATATGCATGAACTCCACGCCGAGCGTCGAGCAATAGGTGCGGGTCAGGATGTCCAGCATCTGCCGGATGGTGCCGAATTCCAGGCCCAGCACATTGTCGAGGAAGATCGGCCGGTCGTAATCGGCTTCGGTAAAACCGTAATTCTCCGGCGACAGCTCGTTATAGTCCTCGAGCGGCTTGGCGATGCCGAGCGGATCAAGATTGGCGTGCAGATGGCCGCGCATGCGGTAGGCGCGGATCATCATGATGGCGCGCACCGAATCGCGCGTCGCCTGGTGCACGTCGGCGTCGGAAAGCACGGCGCCGTTGACGACCGCCTTGTCCTTGACCTTCTTTTCGATCGCCTTCTCGACCAGCCCCCAATTGCCGTCCAGCGCCGAGACCAGCTCGCCATTGGCCGTCAGCGGCCAGGAGGGTTTTGCCCAGGAGGCGCCCTTGGCGTTCTTGCGGACGTCGCCCGCGTCGTCCTTCAGCGCCGCGAAGAAATCCTGCCACTCCGGATCGACCGAAGCCGGATTGTCCTCATAGGCCGCGTAGAGCGCGTCGATATAGTCGGCATTGCCGCCATAGAGGAATGAGGTGAGCGAGAATTGGTCGTTGGCCTGATCTTGTCTTGCCATTTTCGTCTGCGGAGCCTGGCTCCGTCTCCTTCTTGGAGCGAATAGTGAGTAGCGAATAGCGAGTAGGGTGACCTCAGTCGCTCTGCGTTACTTTGTTTCCCTATTCGCTATTCACTATTCGCTACTCACTTAGCCCTTGATCGCCTCGACCAGCGTCGTGCCGAGCCGTGCTGGCGACGGCGAGACCTTGATGCCGGCCGATTCCATCGCCGCGATCTTGTCTTCCGCGCCGCCCTTGCCGCCCGAGATCACCGCGCCCGCATGGCCCATGGTGCGGCCGGCCGGCGCCGTGCGCCCGGCGATGAAGCCCGCCATCGGTTTCTTCCGGCCGCGCTTTGCTTCGTCCTTGAGGAACTGCGCAGCGTCTTCCTCGGCCGAGCCGCCGATCTCGCCGATCATGATGATCGACTTGGTCTCGGCGTCGGCGAGGAACATCTCCAGCACATCGATGAACTCGGTGCCCTTGACCGGGTCGCCGCCGATGCCAACTGCCGTTGTCTGGCCGAGGCCGACATTGGTGGTCTGGAAGACTGCCTCATAGGTAAGTGTTCCCGAGCGCGAAACAACGCCCACCGAGCCCTTGCGGAAGATGTTGCCGGGCATGATGCCGATCTTGCACTCGTCGGGCGTCAGCACGCCCGGGCAGTTCGGGCCGATCAGCCGCGAGGTCGAGCGGTCGAGCCGCGCCTTAACCTTGATCATGTCCATCACCGGGATGCCTTCGGTGATGCAGACGATGAGCGGGATCTCTGCCTCGATCGCCTCGATGATGGCCTCGCCGGCGCCCGCCGGCGGCACATAGATGACCGAGGCGTTGGCGCCGGTCCTTGCCTTGCCCTCGGCCACCGTGGCGAAGATCGGCAGGGTCTCACCCTTCGAGCCCGTCCAGGTCTCGCCGCCCTTCTTGGGATGAATGCCGCCCACCATCTTGGTGCCGTGATAGGCCAGCGCCTGCTCGGTGTGGAACGTGCCGGTCTTGCCGGTCAGACCCTGAACCAGCACCTTGGTATTCTTGTCGACGAGAATGGACATCGCGGCCCTTTTCTAAAAACCGTTGATCGTGGAAGGCGAAACGCGCCGGTAGCGGCCGCTCACCATGTCTTGCCAGGCATCGCTGCCTGCGGGCTTGAACTGAAGTTTCATGCGGTAGCTATCGGCGCTGTCAAAGCCATATGTCACGCGTGCGGCCCCGCGCGGCGACGATCGTTCCAGCGCCAGTTCGCCGCCGTTCCACGTGCCCGTGGCCGGTGACATCGGCACGAATCCCATCGAGTCGAACTGATGCATGGTGACGAGGCCGTTCTGCTGGTCGAAGCCGAACACATTATGCGCGCCGAACGAGACGGTGCCGTCGCGGCGCTGGCGATAGCGCTGCACCACGAACAGGCCGCCGAACTCAGCCTCGGCCAGGACTTCCGCAGTCGCCGTGCCGGCATCGGTCCATTGCGTCGCCGCCACTTCTTCCTCGCCGCGCCATGCGCCGACCAACGCCTGCAGGCGTTGGTGACCATCCGAGAGGGAAGAAAAGGGCGACGCGTTCATGGCTCAATGGGTGCGGAAAGGGTTGATGGCGACCACGGAGCCATAGGTTTGCCCATGGCTGAGATCTTCGGTGTACAGTTTCTTGACGCCAAGGCGCTCGGCGGCGGCAATAATTGCGCCGTCCCAGTAGGAAATCCGATACCGCTGCGCATTCTCGATGCCGCGCATGACCACCGCGCTGTCCAAATCCTGGCAAGGCTTCATGGATATCGCGGCGACCCATTCGGCCGCCTTGGCCGGCGCCAGCACGACGTCGGCACGTTTGGTCACGTTCACGTAAAACTCCTGCAGCACCTGTGCGGAGGTCGAGTAGTCTTCCTTGGCAATCAGCTCCACGGCGCGTTCATACTTGGCGCGCTCGGATTTGTGCCCCATGGCCGCATAAACCAGAACGTTTGTGTCGAGGAAGCACTCAGCGATCATAGAGAGCCTCCCTGTTCCAACTCTTGCTGCCCATATCTCCCGCCGCCTCGCGCGCAAGCCGCAGAAGCGCCTGCCGTGCCTCGTCCTTCGCTTGCCGTTTTGCCGCCACCTCGGCAAAAAACTCCCGCACCATTCCGTTGACCGTCGTCCGCTGTTCGGCCGCCGTCAGCTTGACCTGTTCCAGAATGGCTTCCTCGACGGCCAGGGTGATATTTTTCATGTCACTTCTCCTGCAATTCCACACAGTATATGTGTAGCTGTGTGGTCATCGCAAGTTACAGCCGCTTCAGCTCGCTGACGGTCAGTTCACTTTTCGCATTGCCGGTGTTCAACGTCGTCGCAGGCTCGAACATCAGCACCACCGGTTCGACGGTCAGCGAGCGCGGCCGGTGCTCGACGCCGCGCGGCACGACGATGAAGTCGCCCTCGCCGAGCTCGACCGGCCCGTCGCGGAAGCCGATGGCGATCCTGCCGCGCAGCACGAGGAAGGCTTCGTCCTCGTTGTCATGCGCATGCCAGTCGAAGATCTCACCGAACTTGGCGACCTTGGCCTGGCTGTCATTGACGTCGCCGGCGATATGCGGATCGAAGACCTTGGTGATCTTCTGATCCGCCGCCTCGACCAGGTTTATCTTGCGCGGAGGCATCCGCTCAGCCCTTCACCGCCTTGACGATCTTCTTGGCCGCGTCGTCCAGATCGTCGGCCGAGACGACGTTCAGGCCGCTGTCGTTGATGATCTTCTTGCCGAGCTCGGCATTGGTGCCTTCGAGACGCACCACCAGCGGCACCTTCAGCCCAACTTCCTTGACCGCGGCGATCACGCCCTCGGCGATGACGTCGCATTTCATGATGCCGCCGAAGATGTTGATCAGTATGCCTTCGACCGCCGGATCCTTGGTGATGATCTTGAACGCCGCCGTGACCTTTTCCTTCGAGGCGCCGCCGCCGACGTCTAGGAAGTTAGCCGGCTCGGCACCGTAGAGCTTGATGATGTCCATCGTCGCCATGGCAAGGCCGGCGCCGTTGACCATGCAGCCGATATTGCCGTCGAGCGCGACATAGGCGAGGTCGTATTTCGACGCCTCGATCTCCTTCTCGTCCTCTTCGGTGGTGTCGCGCAATTCCATCACGTCCGGGTGGCGGAAGAGCGCGTTGTTGTCGAACGACACTTTCGCGTCGAGCACGCGCAGGTGGCCGTCCTTCATGACGATCAGCGGGTTGACCTCGAGCAGGCTCATGTCCTTCTCGACAAAGGCCTTGTAGAGGATCGGGAACAGCGACGCGCCGTCCTTGGCCGCATCGCCGTCGAGCTTCAACGCGGCGTTGAGTGTCTTCACGTCTTCGGCGCTTACGCCCTTTTCCGGGTCGATGGCGACGGTGACGATCTTTTCCGGCGTGTCATGCGCGACCGTCTCGATGTCCATGCCGCCTTCGGTCGAGACGACGAAGGCGATGCGACCGACCGAGCGGTCAACCAGGATCGACAGGTAGAGCTCGCGGGCGATGTCGGCGCCATCCTCGATATAGAGGCGGTTGACCTGCTTGCCGGCCGGCCCGGTCTGCTTGGTGACCAGCGTGTGGCCGAGCATCTCGTTGGCGTTGGCGACCACTTCCGCCGCCGACTTCGCCAGCCGCACGCCGCCCTTGGCGTCGGGGCCGAGCTCCTTGAACTTGCCCTTGCCGCGGCCGCCGGCATGGATCTGGCTCTTCACGACATAGAGCGGGCCGGGCAGCGCCTTTGCGGCGGCCTCCGCCTCGCTTGCCTTGAACACCGGAACGCCGCTTGCCACCGGCGCGCCGAACGTCTTCAGCAGCGCCTTGGCCTGATACTCATGGATGTTCATGCGCTTGATCTCCGGGGAGGACGATTACTTTGCCGGCGAGATTACTTGCCGGCGAGATGCGGGGCGATCTTGGTGCAGGCCTCGGTCAGGCCCTGGACGGCCGCGACCGAATTGTCGAACATCTTCTGCTCGGCCTTGGACAGGTCGATCTCGATGACGCGCTCGACGCCGCCGGCGCCGATCACCACGGGAACGCCGACATAGGTTCCCTTGACGCCATACTGGCCGGAAAGATGCGCGGCGCAGGGCAGCACGCGCTTCTTGTCCTTGAGATAGGACTCGGCCATGGCGATCGCCGAGGCCGCCGGCGCGTAATAGGCCGAGCCGGTCTTCAACAGGCCGACGATCTCGGCGCCGCCGTCACGGGTGCGCTGCACGATCTGGTCGAGCTTCTCCTTCGAGGTCCAGCCCATCTTGACGAGATCCGGCAGCGGGATGCCGGCAACCGTCGAATAGCGGATCATCGGCACCATGGAATCGCCATGACCGCCGAGCACGAAAGCGGTGACGTCTTCGACCGAGACCTTGAACTCCTCGGCCAGGAAATAGCGGAAACGCGACGAGTCCAGCACGCCGGCCATGCCGACGACATGGCTGGTCGGCAGGCCGGAGAACTTCTGCAGCGCCCAGACCATCGCGTCGAGCGGGTTGGTGATGCAGATGACGAACCCCTTCGGCGCGTATTTCTTCAGGCCAGCGCCGACCTGCTCCATGACCTTGAGATTGACGCCGAGAAGGTCGTCGCGGCTCATGCCCGGCTTGCGCGGCACGCCGGCGGTGACGATGCAGACATCCGCGCCCTCGATGCCGGCATAGTCGTTGACGCCGGTCAGCCGGGAGTCGAAGCCGTCGACCGGCGACGACTGCGCGATGTCGAGGCCCTTGCCCTGCGGAATACCCTCGGCGATATCGAACAGCACCACGTCGCCGAGATCCTTGAGGCCGATCATATGGGCGAGCGTGCCGCCGATCATGCCCGAGCCGATGAGCGCTATCTTGTTGCGTGCCATGTGAGGATGTTTTCCCTTTGTCTGTGACGGTGCCGTGACGGGGCCGGGGAGGCCGAAAGGATGCGGGAAGCCGCGAGATTTCGCCGCACCGAATAACGCCGGCCAAAGAAAAATTCAAACGATTATTTCGAGCCCAGTATTTTCAATCGGTTAGATGCTTTTGGAATTACGTAAACGTCAAAGTTCATGGGCCGACCGAGCAGAATTTACACAATGAACGTGGAAATCAGAAGGCTTCATTCCGGCGATGACGCCCTTGTGATGCGGTGTGGCGACGAGGTGTTCGATGATCCCAATCCGTCATCATCGATCGAGGCAGGAGTGAAGACGGCGAGTGCTTAAGCCTGCGCCTGCCTCGCCTCGGCGGGCTGCGGCCCGTCCTTGCGCCGCTCCACCCAATCATCCAGCCAGTCGCGGCTCTGCATTTCGACCAGGCGCGACGCGGTGCGCTCGAATTCGAACACTTCCGTGCCGCGTTTGGCCCTGTAGAGCCCTTCCGGCGCCGCAGCGGCGCTCATCACGAGCCGCATATGGTGGTCGTAGAGCGTGTCGATCAGAAGGATGAAGCGCTTGGCCTCGTTGCGCTTGCCTTCGCCCAGCACCGGAACATGGTCAATGAAGAGGGTCGAAAAACGGCCGGCGATCGCCAGATAGTCGCGCGCGCCGAGCGGCTTTTCGCAAAGGTCGGCAAAGGAAAAGCGCGCCGCGTCGCCGGCGGCGCGCGGCACGATGAGCTGACGGCCTTTCAGCGTCAGAATCACCTCGCCGGTCGGCTGGCCATGCGCCATCGCCTGCCAGGCCTCGTCCAGCGCGCGCTCGGCAGCGGCGTCATCCGGCGTGACATAGACCGGCTGCCGGTTGAGCTTTTCCTGGCGGTAGTCCTTGTCGGCATCGAGGGTCATCACATGCGCATTGCGCTCGAGCAGCGAGATGAACGGCAGAAAGAGCTGGCGGTTCAGCCCGTCGCGGTAAAGGTTCTCCGGCGCCACGTTGGAGGTGGCGACCAGCACCACGCCGTTGGCGAACAACGCCGAGAACAGGCGCGACAGGATCATGGCATCGGCGATGTCGGTGACAGAGAACTCGTCGAAGCACAGCACCCAGGCTTGATCGGCGAGCGCCCGGGCCACCGGCGGGATTGGGTCGTCCTCCTTGACCGTGCCTTCCTTGCGCGCCTGCCGGTGTTTCTGGATCCGGTCCTGCACATCGGCCATGAAGTCGTTGAAATGCACGCGGCGCTTGCGGCGAACCGGCAAGAGCTCGAAGAACATGTCCATCAGCATGGTCTTGCCGCGACCGACGCTGCCATGGATGTAGAGGCCTTTGACGGGCTCGCGCGGCTGCCGCTTGGCCGCGAACAGCCAGCCCAGCGCGCTCGATTTCTGCGCCAGCCTTTTGGCCGAGATCTCGTCGATCAGCCGATCGAGGGCGGCGACGATATGCTCCTGCGCCGGATCGCGCTCGACAGCGCCGCTCTGCACGAGATGGTCGTAACGCTGCCTGACGGTCGCATGGGTCTGGAGGCCGTCACGCAGGTGCATGGTTCACATCATTTATTTTGAGCAGAATGCTCTGAAGAGGCGCCAGGCTATGTTGAGATTCAAGTCAGGCCGAGCCGAGAAGGGTGGTTTCCGAGAACCGGAGCGGAGCGTACTTTGAGTACGTGAGCACCGAAAGCGCAGGAAGCCGCCATTTGCAGGCCGGCCGCACCTGAATATCAGCACACTCTCGCCCTACCTTGTAAGCGAGATGGGCTGCCCATTGGAAGTCTGGCCGTCGAACTTTTCGCCGCCCGAAGAATAGAGCCTGGCCAGCGTGCCGCCATTTTCATCGTAAAGCGTCAGCTGCTTGCCGGCGACGTTCCACGACTTGATGCCGTCGATCGGCGCCGGGCAATGCAACGGACCGGCGCGGTAACCGGCACCGAACTTGGTCTGCGGCGTCGCCACCTTGCAGCTCTGCCCGGACACATTGACGTTCCACACGCCGGCGACGCTGGCCGCGGTGAGATCGGTGGCGCCGGCGGGCGCAGTGCCGTCCGGCGGCAGCGAAGCGACCTGAGTGTTCTTCGGCGCGGTCGGGAATTGCGACGGATCGGTGGTGCCAGGCGCGGCCGGCGGCGGCAACTGATTCTGCGTCACCGTGCCGGACGGCGCCGGCGTCAGCGGCGCCGGCTGCTGGTCGTCCATCGACGAGAAGCGCGAGGTCGAGCAGCCGCTCGCAACCAGTGCGGCCAGCGAGATGGCCACGAGGCCGCTCCACGAAAAGGGGCGGGTCATCGAAAAATTCATCAAAACCTCCGTCGGATCCGGCCGGGGGGAGCCGTCCGCGTAATCTTCGCTCCACCAAGATGGCGAAGGTGGCAGAATTTCAACCCGATATGGTTAAAATAGGGTTTTCGAGCCGGATGTTGCAAATTTATCGCAGCAAGCGGACAGCGCCGGACCCGCGTTTGGCGCGGTCATTCAAACTATTGAAATCTCGGCATTAAATCCGGGCGCTCGGCACGAACACATAGCCGTCTGGGCCAACGATGTAGCATTCGCGCAGGCCATGCGGCTTATCGATCGAGCCGGCCAGCACGATATGGCCGAGCGCCGCCGCCTTTTTCTCGATCCCGTCCGGATCGGCGCCGTAAAGGCGCAATTCGATGCCGGCGCCGCGCGGCGCGGCGCCGGCAGTGACCCCGGTCATCGGATTGTCGAGGTAGGAATGGTCGGCATGCAGCATGAAGACCGAGCCCAGAAGCTCGATCGCCGCGAAATCCTCGTCGGCATAGATGATCCGGGCGCCGAGCACGTCGCGGCAGAAGGACTCCATCGCCGCCATGTCGGTGACCAACAGGTTGACGCCGACCCCAAGCGGCAGCGAGCGGCCGAAATCCTCGGCCTTCATCCACGGTGTCTTGGTTCGCTTCATGACCATGATGATCGCCCCCTCGCTCCCGATTCTAGATGAACCAGGTTCCGCTCATTGGCATTCGTAAGCAAAATGCTTGCGCCAGGCAGGCGCTTCCTTATCTCAGGATGGGACCGAGCCGGCGAGAGAGTGAATGGCCGCGAGAAAAAGAACCGCCAACCGCTATTACAGCGGCCCGCACAGCGATCATTTCGACGGCGCCTTGTTCTTCAACCCCGGCGGCAAGCCCCCAGGGCGCTTCAGCGATCTCCTCAGATGGCAATTCAGCGGCGGACGGGCGAGATGGCCCGCCGCCGTTCCGAGCCCTCACCCGCAGGCGAAGCCGGTGCGACGGGTGGAGGGCGACGCGCTCAGGCTCACAATGGTCGGCCACGCCGCGTTGCTTATCCAGACCGCAGGCCTGAACATACTGACTGATCCGGTTTGGTCGGAACGCGCCTCACCCTTCGCCTTCGCCGGCCCCAAAAGAGTCAATGCGCCGGGCATCGGCTTTGCCGACCTGCCGCCGATCGATCTCGTGCTGGTCAGCCACAACCACTACGACCATCTCGACCTGGCCACGCTGAGGCGGCTGAAGGAGGCCCACGACGCACGCATCATCACGCCGCTCGGCAACGACGCCATCATCCACCGCGCCGCGCCCGACATGCGGCTCAGCGTGCATGATTGGGGCGACAGGATCGACGCCGGGGCGGCAGCCATCCATGTCGAGCCGGCGCATCACTGGTCGGCGCGCGGCGGACGCGACCGCCGCATGGCGCTTTGGGCCGGCTTCGTCATCGAAACGGCCGGCGGCAACATCTATTTCGCCGGCGACACCGGCTTCCATGACGGCATCAACTACCGGCTGATGGCACAGAAGCATGGCGGCTTTCGCCTCGCCATCCTGCCGATCGACGCCTATGAGCCGCGCTGGTTCATGGCCCCGCAGCACCAGAATCCGGAGGAGGCCGTTCTCGGCATGAAGCTGTGCAATGCAGCTCACGCCGCCGGCTGCCACTGGGGCACGTTCCACCTTACCGACGAGCCGGTCGAGGAGCCGGCGCAAAAACTGGCCGAGGCGCTCGAGGCGCACGGCCTGCCGCCGGAGCGTTTTCGCGCCATGCGCCCCGGCGAGGTCTGGGACATACCGGCTAACTGACCAAGGAACCCAAACCGGCGAAAAACGTTTGTTTCGCGACCCAATGTCGCCGGAGCTTCCCATGATCAGGTGGATCATCATTCTTCTCATCATTGCCGCCGCCGCGAGCCTGCTCGGCATGCCGGCGCTGGCCGGAGCCGCCGCCACGGGAGCGCGCGTCCTCATCGGAATCGTGCTGGTCATCTTCCTGCTGATCGTGCTCGGCGTCTTCGCGGTAACTTAAGCGCGGCGTCTTCGCCGTCGCAGCGCGACCACTTAGTCGTCGCCGGCGCGACGTTTCGCGGTGACCGTGACAAGAGCCGGACTGGTAATTCCCGCCCGTTTCCGCCATATAGCGGCCAAACGGATTGGAAATGACCGGTTAGATGGCAGGCACCGCCCCCTTCGCCAAGATGAACGGCATCGGCAACGAGATTATCGTTGCCGATATGCGCGGACGTGCCGACAGGGTCACGCCGGGCGCGGCGATCGCGCTTAACGCCGACGCCGCGACCAGGTTCGACCAGATCATGGCGATCCATGATGCGCGCACGCCGGGCACCGCTTATTATATCGACATCCTGAATTCCGATGGCACCAGCGCGCAGGCCTGCGGCAACGGCACGCGCTGCGTCGTCCAGGCCTTGGCCGCCGAGACCGGCCAGAAGACCTTCACCTTCGAGACCCGCGCCGGCATCTTGAACGCTCAAGAGCACGCCGACGGCACGATCTCCGTCGACATGGGCAAGCCGCGCTTCGGCTGGCAGGAGATTCCGCTGGCGGAAGAGTTCCGCGATACCCGCATGATCGAATTGCAGATCGGGCCGATCGATGCGCCGGTGCTGCATTCGCCTTCGGCGGTGTCGATGGGCAATCCGCATGCGATCTTCTGGGTCGACAATGATGTCTGGTCCTACGAGCTCGACCGCTTCGGCCCGCTGCTCGAGAACCATCCGATCTTCCCCGAGCGCGCCAACATCACCATTGCCCAGGTGACGTCGCCTCAAACCATGATCATCCGCACCTGGGAGCGCGGCGCCGGCCTTACCAAAGCCTGCGGCTCGGCGGCCTGCGCCGCCGTGGTGGCAGCAGCGCGCACCAAGCGCACCGGCCGCAGCGTCTCGCTGCTGACGCCGGGCGGCGGCGAACTGCATGTCGAATGGCGCGACGACGACCATGTCATCCTGACGGGTGCCGCCGAATGGGAATTTTCCGGCAGCTTCGATCCCTCGACCGGCGCCTGGGCTCGCGACCCCGAAAGCGCCGCCTGATGTCCGCCCTTGAGAAAGGCGCGGTCACCAACGGTGTCGACGTCGTCACCTTTGGCTGCCGCCTCAACACCTATGAATCGGAAGTGATGCGCCGCGAGGCCGAGAGCGCCGGTCTCGGCGCGCTCCAGGGCGGCGCCGTGATCTTCAACACCTGCGCCGTCACGGCGGAAGCGGTGCGTCAGGCCAAGCAGGCGATCCGCAAGGCGCGCCGCGAGAACCCCTCAGCCCGCATCATTGTCACCGGCTGCGCGGCGCAGACCGAGCCGCAGAACTTCGCCGCCATGGACGAGGTCGACCTCGTGCTCGGCAATGAAGAGAAGCTCAAGGCCAATTCCTACCGTGCGCTGCCCGATTTCGGCGTCAACGACACCGAGAAGGCGCGCGTCAACGACATCTTCTCGGTGCGTGAGACGGCAGGCCATATGGTCGACGCCATCGAGGGCCGGGCGCGGGCCTTCGTGCAGGTGCAGAACGGCTGCGACCATCGCTGCACCTTCTGCATCATCCCCTATGGCCGCGGCAATTCGCGTTCCGTACCGATGGGCGCCGTGGTCGAGCAGGTGAAGCGCCTTGCCGGCAACGGCTATGCCGAGATCGTGCTTTCCGGCGTCGACATGACCAGCTTCGGCGCCGACCTGCCGGGCAGCCCGAAGCTTGGAAAACTGGTGAAGACCATCCTTCGGCAAGTGCCCGACGTGAAGCGGCTGAGATTGTCCTCGATCGATTCCATCGAGGCCGACGACGATCTGCTCGAGGCCATCGCCACCGAACCCAGGCTGATGCCGCATCTCCATCTGTCGCTGCAATCGGGCGACGACATGATCCTGAAGCGCATGAAGCGCCGCCATCTGCGCGACCAGTCGATCCGCTTCTGCGAGGACGTGCGCAAGCTGCGCCCTGCAATCGTCTTCGGCGCCGACATCATCGCCGGCTTCCCGACCGAGACCGAGTCGATGTTCGAGAATTCGGAGAAGATCGTCGAGGAGTGTGGCCTGACGCATCTGCACGTCTTCCCGTTTTCGCCGCGCGAAGGCACGCCCGCGGCGCGCATGCCGCAGGTCCGCCGCGAGGTGGTGAAGCAGCGCGCCGCGAGATTGCGCGCCGCTGGTGAGGCCGCCTATCGTCGTCATTTGTCGTCGCTTGCCGGGACCCGGCAGTCGATCCTGATCGAGCGGGACGGGCTTGGCCGCACCGAAGGGTTCACGCTGGCCGCGATCGACGCCGGCGCGCCCGGCGAGATCGTCGAAGCCGTGGTCACCGGCCATGACGGCGCCCGCCTGATTGCGGCCCCGCTTGCCGCGCAAGCCGCCTGAGACTGCGAGACGCATGGCTGGTTTTTTCAAGAAGATATTTTCGTTCGGCAAGAAAGAGGTCGTCGAGGAGCGCGTCGACGAGACGGCCCCGCTGCCGCCGATCAAATGGGATCAGTTGGACGCGCTGAAGCCGGAGCCCGACCAGGCTGAGCCAACGGAAACGTTAGCGCGCGAGCAGGAGCCGGTGGCGGAGGCCGCGCCGGCGAACGAACCCGCTCTTGCCCCCGCTCCGCTGCCTGAAGAGCCGAAGCCCGAGCCCGCGCCCACCATTCCATCGACGCCGGAACCGATTGTTCCCGCCGAGCCGGAACCACTGCCGGAGCCTGAACCGGAAGAAGAGCCGCAACCGGCGCCTCAGATACCCGAGCCTCCGGTCCCCGAGGAAGTGCCTCCGGCACAGCCGGAGCCCTCACCCGCGCCCGAGCCTGCACCGCAGGAGGTGCCCGCACCCGCGCCGGCCGAGCCGGACATTGTCCCTTCGCGTCCTGAACCGCGGCCGGAACCTGCGCCTGTCGAAGTGCCTGCGCCGCCCAGCGAGGTTCCGGCCGAGACACCTGCACCGATCGAGGTGCCGCCGGCCGAGGTGCCTTCCATTGAACCAAGCTCAGCAGAGGCCGGCGCCGCCCCTCAAGAGCCATCGGCCGAGGCCGACGCCGAAATCGCGCCTCCTATTCGGCAGCCCGCGCCCGTCGAGCCGCAGCCGATCCTCGCCGAGATAGCACCGGAGCCGGAGGCTGTACCGTCGCCGCCAAAGCCCGCTGTCGGCAAGGTGACGGTCTCAAAAAAGGTCGAGCAGAGGCCCGAGCCGGTAAAAGCGCCGGAGCCGGCGCCGCGGCGTTCCTGGTTCCAGCGCATGCGCGATGGGCTCGCCCGCTCCTCGCGCGAGCTCACCGGCAACATTGCCGGCGTCTTCACCAAGCGAAAGCTGGACGAGGACACGCTGCAGGACCTGGAGGACGTGCTGATCCGCGCCGATCTCGGCGTGGAGACGGCGCTGCGCGTCACCGATTCGCTTGCCTCCAGCCGTTATGGCCGCGACGTTTCCGATTCCGAGGTTCGCGCCGTGATGGCGGCCGAGGTGGAGAAGGTGCTGACCCCGGTGGCAAAGCCGCTCGAGCTCGACCTCAACCACAAGCCGCATGTCATCCTGGTGGTCGGCGTCAACGGCACCGGCAAGACCACCACCATCGGCAAATTGGCCGCCAAGCTCACCGATGGCGGCCTCAAGGTGATGCTGGCCGCCGGCGATACCTTCCGCGCCGCCGCGATCGAGCAATTGAAGATTTGGGGCGAACGCACGAAATCGCCCGTCATCGCCACCAAGCTCGGCGCCGACGCCGCGGGCCTCGCCTATGACGCCTTCGAGAAGGCCAAGGAGGCCGGCTCCGACGTGCTGATCATCGACACGGCCGGCCGGCTGCAGAACAAGACCGAGCTGATGGCCGAGCTGGAGAAGATCGTGCGCGTGCTCGGAAAACTCGATCCGGAAGCGCCGCACACGGTGCTGCAGACGGTCGATGCCACGACCGGCCAGAATGCGCTGAACCAGGTCGAGATCTTCCGCAATGTCGCCGGCGTCAACGGACTGGTGATGACCAAGCTGGACGGCACGGCACGCGGCGGTATTCTGGTGGCGATCGCCGCCAAGCATCGGCTGCCGGTCTATTTCATCGGCGTCGGCGAGCAGGTCGATGACCTCGAACCGTTTTCGGCCAGCGAATTTGCCAGGGCGATCGCCGGCGTCGCCTGAACAAGGCGTGATCTTGGAAGGCCGCCCGCTTTTCGGCCAGATCATGCGCAAGAAGGACTTTTATGAACATCCTCGAACGCGACCCGTCCGATCCACGCCGCAAGCCGATGAACCCCGGCCTGAAATTCCTGCTCGAGCTGGGGCCGGGCCTGGTGTTCTTCTTCACCACCATTCGCGGCGAGTGGCTAGCCGAGAAATTCCCGGTGCTTGCCCATCTCGGCGAGCCGATCCTGATCGCCACGGCCTTCTTCATGGTCGCGACCGCGCTTTCGCTCGGCGTCTCCTGGCTGCTCACGCGCAGCCTGCCGCTGATGCCGCTGGTCTCGGCGATCGTCGTCTTCGTCTTCGGCGCGCTGGCGCTTTACCTGCAGGACAAGACGTTCGCTTTCATGAAGCCGACGATCATCAACTCGCTGTTCGGCGTAACCCTGCTCGGCGGGCTTCTGTTCGGCCGCTCGCTGCTCGGCTACGTGTTCGATTCCGCCTTTCAGCTCGATGCCGAGGGCTGGCGCAAGCTGACCTTCCGCTGGGGGCTGTTCTTCCTGTTCCTGGCTGTGCTCAACGAGGTCGTGTGGCGCAACTTCTCAGAGGCGACCTGGCTATATTTCAAGGTCTGGGGCACGATCCCGATCACCTTGCTGTTCACCTTCAGCCAGATGCCGCTGATCATGCGCCACTCGCTCGAGGAGAAAGCCAAGGAAGAGAAGGCCGGGAACTGAAGCAATTCCAGGAAAAGTGTGACGCGGTTGGGTTCGGCGACTTCGCCGTAACGTCCGTCCGGAATTGCGCCAGAATAAGAGGGGGGCGATATGGAATTCCTCACCACGCATGACGAGCTGAGGACGATCTACAAGACGCCCCGGCCGACCGACGGCTCGATCCGCAAGGAACTGAAAAGCCTCGACGGCCATTGCCGTTCCTTCATCGGCAAGAGCCCCTTCGTGCTGATCGGATCCTCCGACGGCGCCGGCAATGCGGATGTGACGCCCAAGGGCGACAAGCCCGGCTTCACCGCCATACTCGACAACAACACCATCGCCATTCCAGACCGTCCCGGCAACAACCGGCTGGACACGCTGGAAAACATTATCCGCAACCCGTCGGTTGGGCTGCTTTTCCTGATCCCCGGCATGAACGAGACTCTGCGCGTCAATGGCGACAGTCGCATCACCGTCGATCCTACGTTGCGCGAACGCCTGGCGGTCGACGGCAAGGAGCCGCAGAGCGTTATCGTGGTGACGGTCAAGGCCGCCTACATGCACTGCGCCAAGGCCTTCATGCGCTCCGATCTTTGGAAGCCCGAGACCTGGTACGACCGCGCGACGCTGCCGACGCTCGGCCAGATCATCCGCGACCAGCTGGCGCTGTCAGAAAGCGCCGGCGAAATCGACCGCGAGCTGGACGACGATTACCGGCAGACCATGTGGTAGGCTTGCCCGACGACTCACCTCTTTCGTCCGGCCCTCCCTTGATCGAAATCATCGCCATATCGGGCAGCCTGCGCGCCGCGTCGACCAACTCAGCCCTGGTAGCGGCATTGGCCGCCAATGCTCCAGACGACTGTCGCGTCCAGGTCTATGACGGGCTCGGCCGGCTGCCGATCTTCAACCCCGACGATGAGGGCGAGCGCACGCCGCCCGAAGCGGCGCGCCTGATCGAGATGATCACCCGGGCCGACGGCGTCATCGTCTCCTGCCCGGAATACGCGCATGGCCTCCCCGGCGGCATGAAGAACGCGCTCGACTGGCTGGTGTCGCGCGACGCCGCCGTCGGCAAGCCAGCGATGCTGGTGCATGCCTCGACCCGCTCGCTCTACGCCCGGGCGGCGCTCGCCGAGGTGATGCGGACTATGTCATTCGCGATGTATGAGGAGATGCCGCTGGAGATCGCGCTGCTGGGGAAGAAGCCGGCGGAGATGGAGGCGATCCTCAGCGAGGGCGCGAACCGGCAGGCGATGCGCGACGCGGTGCAGGGTTTGGTGGGGTTTATTCGCGAGCGATGAGCGGTCTTCTCCTTCTCCCCTTGTGGGAGAAGGTGGATCGGCGCGCAGCGCCGAGACGGATGAGGGGTGTTCCAGCGAAGTGAGGCGTTGGCGACCTCGTCGCTGGACAAACGGCGTCGCCAAACTGGAACACCCCTCATCCGACCTCGCTTCGCGAGGCCACCTTCTCCCACAAGGGGAGAAGGAAGAAGCTACCCCTTCCGCAGCGTTTCGACATCTGTCTTGCCGACATACCAGTCGCGGGCGTTGACCTCCTCGAACACCACCCAGACATCGTTGTTGCTAAGCCCGGTGGCCTCCATGATGGCCGATGTCACCTTCTTGGCGATGTCAGCTTTCTTGCCGGCCGGATCGGCGGCGATCACTTCCTTGACGATGCGGATGTTGACGAATGGCATGATGTCCTCCCTTGGAATTGTGCCGGTCGGCATCTGGCGAATGCTTGGCAATCCGCTCCGGCAAAGCGGATGGCGGTGGTTGCGGGAACCGCAGCGCGGCCGGCGCTGCGGGGATTCGCAGAAAGGCGAGTAAAGGCCAGAGAAGCGCCTCGCGCAGCTTCAACATGTCTTCGCCCCGTTCACCATCAGCCGCACCATGTAGAGCGAGGTGGTGCCGGCGATGTAGAGGCAGTTCAGCTTGTTGCCGCCGAACACGCAGTTGGCAGTCACTTCCGGCACCTTGACCTTGCCGATCAGCGTGCCGTCCGGGTCGTAGCAATGGATGCCGTCGGCAGCGCTTGTCCAGATGCGCCCATCGGAATCGAGCCGGAACCCGTCGAACAGGCCGGCGGTGCAGTCGGCGAAGACCTTGCCGCCCGAAACCTTCTTGCCGTGCTTGCCGACGTTGAAGACACGTATATGCGCGGGGTTCTTCTCGCCATGCGTGCGGCCGGTGTCGGCGACATAGAGCAGGCTTTCGTCCAGCGAGAAGGCGAGCCCGTTCGGCCGCACCATGTCGGTGATGACGGCCTCGACATCGCCGGTGTCCGGGTCGACGCGATAGACATTGCAGGCACCGATCTCGCTTTCGGCCTTGTCGCCCTCATAGTCGGTGTCGATGCCATAGCTCGGATCGGTGAACCAGATCGAGCCGTCGGAGCGCACCACGACGTCGTTGGGCGAGTTCAGCCGCTTGCCTTTCCATTTGTCGGCGATGGTGGTGATGGAGCCGTCGAATTCGGTACGGCTGACGCGGCGGCCGGAATGCTCGCAGCTCACCAGCCGGCCCTGCCGGTCGACAGTATTGCCGTTGGAATTGCCGGATGGCTGGCGGAACACGCTGACGCTGCCGTCCGTCTCGTCATAGCGTAGCATCCGGTTGTTCGGGATGTCGGACCAGACGACATAGCGGCCGGCAGCGAACCAGGCCGGCCCTTCCGCCCAGCGGCATCCGGTGAACAGCTTTTCCACCTGCGCGCTGCCGTTGAACAGGCGCGCGAAGCGCGGATCGAGAATTTCGTAATAGTCAGCGGCCGCCATGCGTTTCCTCCCGGCATCAGGTGACGGGCGGATCAAGCCAGCCCGCAGCCATTCTGACAAGACGGCAGGCTGTAATTTGTATGACAAAAAGGATGAGAACTGCGTGAAGCGCGCGGCAAAGCCCGCCCTGCCAGATGCAAGGATCCGTTAGCCCGCGGTTAACCGGCTATGCGCTGGTTGCAATGGTGCATTGCAACATCTTTCTTTTGCAACGCATCATTCCTATGTCATGCTCGCAATCGTCAGGGAGGAACAACCGGCCGCACCAGTGCGGCATGAAAGGAACCCTGTCATGTTCGACAATCTTGTCTCCCGCGCTCGCACCAGCATCGCCAAGCGCCGCCAGTACAACCGCCTCGTCGCCGAAATCGAGAACCTGTCCGGCCGCGACCTCGCCGATTTGCGCGCGGACCGTTCCGAAATGCTCTACCAGATCCGCAAGCAGATCTACGGCTGAGGCTTTTTCGCCGCTTGGCGCGAGGCCTGTCACGTTCGTCATCCTCGGGCAGCGACGCGAAGACCCAAGGATCCATTCCGTGACTTCCGAGCGCCGCAGTGGTGCAGAATTACTTTGCCGTGGTCCGTGGCACCGTGCGTTGGTCGAGCTTCTATTCTGAGCCGCCGCATTCGTCGATCAACGTCACGAAATGGATTCTACGGTCTGCGCGCGTCGCTTCGCTCCTTGCTTTGCCCTAGAATGACGACGCAAAGGGGCCTCAGCCTAGCGCCATGTCAACCCGGCGCCGTCAAGGCCTTTTCGATCTGCGGCAACAGCAACGTCCTCACGGAGTCGGGCGTCAGCGGCCCGACATGCTTGTAGGCGATCTTGCCGTCCTTGCCGATGACGAAGGTTTCCGGCACGCCATAGACGCCCCAGTCGATCGCCGCGCGTCCGACCGGATCGACGCCGATCGCCTGATACGGATTGCCGAGATCGCCGAGGAAGCGGCGGGCGTTTTCCGGCTGGTCCTTGTAGTTCAACGCCGCAAGCGTGAAGCGCTTGTCCTGCGAGAGGCCAAGCAGCACCGGATGCTCTTCGCGGCACGGCGCGCACCAGGACGCGAACACATTGACCAGCGTCACCTTGCCGGCAAAACTTTTGGAATCGAGTCCCGGCAGGTTCACCCCTTCCAGCGGCGGCAGGCTGGTCTGCGGCGCCGGCAGGCCGATCAGCGCCGAGGGGATCTCGGCGACATCGCGGCCCGACAGAAGCTGCGACAGAAACAGCCCCGCCAGTCCCAGGAACACCAGCAGCGGCAAAAGCACGAACAAGCGGCGGCGCGGCGCAGGCGCTTCGGTTTCGTTACTCACGATTTTGCCGCTCCGGATTTGTCGGAACGCCTGCGCACACCGGCAGCTTCCAGCGCCGCGAGCTCGCGTTTGCGCGCCCGCTGGTCGAGCAGGATCCAGCCGATCAGCCCGGCCAGCACGATCGCCGTGATGGCATAGGCGGCGGTGACGAAGAGGGCATGCGTGCTCATGTCGGCCACTCCCCATTCTCCGCCATGCCAATCGTTCCGATCATGTCTTTCCTCAAAGGGTTTCACCGTTTCATAGAGACAGCGATCCGCTCCATTTCCTTGTTCTGACGCAATTCCGGGCGGAAAAACCGCTCGCGCTTTTCGGGGATTGGTCTAGCCCCGCCGCGGTTTTCCCGCAATTGTCTCGGCGCCGCAGCGGAATGAACGCCCTTGTCGCATCAATCCGTCCCATGCCGCAGCGCAAGCGCCGCCGCCAGTGGCCCGACCACGGCAAGAAACAGCGTCAGCGCGGCAAGAATGAGGAAGGGCTGCAGGAACGGGGCCGGATCGGCGACGGCGCCATAGCTTGCCGAAACGCCAAAGATCAGCACCGGGATGGTGAGCGGCAGCACCAGCACCGAAATCAGCAACCCGCCCCGCGGCAACGCCACCGCGACCGCCGCGCCCGCCGCGCCGATGAAGGTGATGGCCGGCGTGCCGATGAGCAGCGTCAGCGCCGTGGCGCCGATGCCCAGCGGCTCCATGTTCATGAACAGGCCGAGCAGGGGCGCCGCGACCACTAGCGGCAGCACGCTGCCGGTCCAATGAGCCAGGCATTTCGTCAACACCGCCAGCGCCAGCATGTGCCGGTCGCCGTTGAGGACAAGAAGATCAAGCGAGCCGTCCTCGCGGTCGGCCTGGAACAGCCGGTCGAGGCCGAGCAGGCAAGCGAGCAGGGCCGCGATCCACAGAATCGCCGGGCCGATGCGCGACAGAAGGTTGAGGTCGGGTCCGACGCCGAACGGTATGGTGACGATGACGGCGAGAAAGAAGATGACGCCGACCAGCGCCCCGCCGCCGGCGCGGATGGACAGGCGGATGTCACGGAGGAAGAGAGCTAGCATAAGCGATCGCCCTCGTTGCGAACGCCGCGTTCCTTCACACCCCCCTCTGGCCTGCCGGCCATCTCCCCCGCAAGGGGGGAGATTAGATGTCGCCACGGCTTTCGCCAACCACCGACGTCGAAAAGGTGATGCCGGCGCCGAAGCTGCCAATCTCCCCCCTTGCGGGGGAGATGTCCGGCAGGACAGAGGGGGGTGCCTCGCGCCAGCATCAGTCGCCCATCCCCAACACCTTCGCCCCCTCCAGCCCCAGCGGCAGATGCGTCGCCGCCACCACAATCCCCCCATCTCGCAAATGCGCTCGCATCAGCGCCGCGAACCTCTCCTCCGACGCCTTGTCCAGCCCTGCCGTCGGTTCGTCGAGCAGCCAGACCGGCCGTCGGCTGACCAGAAGCTTGGCGATCGACACCCGCCGCCTTTGCCCGGTCGACAGATAGCCGAAGGGCAGATGCCCCAGGCCGCCGAGCGCCACTGTCTCCAGCGCCTCTTCGACGCTCAATGCCGGTTCGCCTTGGAAGGCCCGCCAGAAGCCGAGATTCTCCTCGACGCTGAGCGCCGTCTTCATCGCGTTGAGATGGCCGAGATAATGCGAGGCGGAGGCGACCGTCGGGAAAGCCTCGCCGCCGCCTTCGACCAGCACCTTGCCCCGGGCAACCGGCAGCAGACTGGCGACTACCCTCAGCAGCGTCGATTTGCCCGAGCCGTTCGGGCCGGTGACGATGAGCGCCTCGCCCTTTTCGATAACGAATCCGATGCCGGAAAAAACCGCCTCGCCGCCGCGCTCGCCGCCCAGATTTTCGGCGATCAGCCGCATCATTGCCCGTTCCGAAAGCACCGTTTCGCGGCCGTCGCCGCATCGCACAAATTTGCCTTTTGTCTGTCTAGAACTATTCCAGGAAATTCTCTATATGCGGTTCATCCGTGCCAGCGGTCGGCGCGGGAACAGAATTAGCGCCGAACCAGCGCACGCGCCGCCTTGAACGGCTCGGGTTGCTTGGGAGCGGACAGCGGAAATGGCCGTACCCGCACCTTTGCGCGTGATTGCATGCCATCGGCGTCCGTTCCCTTTCAGGCTGAACAGACAAGGACGGATCGCACGTGTCAAAATCCCTCGACAGTTTCAAATGCCGCCGCACCCTGACCGCGGGTGGCGCGGACTATGTCTATTTCGACCTCGTTGAGGCCGAGAAGAACGGCCTCACCGGCATCGCCCAGCTGCCCTATTCGATGAAGGTGCTGCTGGAGAACCTGCTGCGCAACGAAGACGGCCGCTCCGTCACCAAGGAATCGGTCCAGGCGGTCGCCACCTGGCTGACCGACAAGGGCACCGCCGGCGTCGAGATCGCCTATCGTCCTGCCCGCGTGCTGATGCAAGACTTCACCGGCGTTCCGGCGGTGGTCGACCTCGCCGCCATGCGCGACGGCATCAAGGCGCTCGGGGGCGACCCGGAAAAGATCAACCCGCTGGTGCCGGTCGACCTCGTCATCGATCACTCCGTCATCGTCGACGAGTTCGGCACGCCGATGGCCTTCGCCCGCAACGTCGAGCTCGAATATGAGCGCAACGAGGAGCGCTACAAGTTCCTGAAATGGGGCCAGCAGGCCTTCCGCAACTTCCGCGTCGTGCCGCCCGGGACCGGCATCTGCCACCAGGTCAATCTCGAATATCTCGGCCAGGTCGTGTGGACCAACAGCGAGGATGGCGAGACCGTCGCTTATCCCGACACCTGCGTCGGCACCGATTCGCACACCACCATGATCAACGGCCTCGGCGTGCTTGGCTGGGGCGTCGGCGGCATCGAGGCCGAGGCCGCGATGCTCGGCCAGCCGGTCTCCATGCTTCTGCCGGAGGTCATCGGCTTCCGCCTCACCGGCAGGCTCAAGGAAGGCGTCACCGCCACCGACCTCGTGCTCACCGTCACCCAGATGCTGCGCAAGAAAGGCGTCGTCGGCAAGTTCGTCGAGTTCTTCGGCCCCGGCCTCTCTAACATGACGCTGGCCGACCGCGCCACCATCGGCAACATGGCGCCGGAATATGGCGCGACCTGCGGCTTCTTCCCGGTCGATTCGGAAACCATCCGCTACCTCACCATGTCCGGCCGCGAGGAAAGCCGCATCGCCCTGGTCGAAGCCTATTCGAAGGCGCAAGGCATGTGGCGTGACGCCGGCTCGGCCGATCCGGTCTTCACCGACCTGCTCGAGCTTGACCTCGGCGACGTCGTGCCGTCGATGGCCGGGCCGAAGCGCCCCGAAGGCCGTGTCGCGCTGCAGGACGTTCCGGCCGGCTTCGCCAAGGCGATGGAGACCGAATACAAGAAGGCAGCCGAGATCTCGAAGCGCTATGCGGTCGAAGGCACCGGCCACGACCTTGGCCATGGCGACGTCGTCATCGCCGCCATCACATCCTGCACCAACACCTCGAACCCGAGCGTGCTGATCGGCGCCGGCTTGCTTGCCCGCAACGCCAACCGCGTCGGCCTGAAGCAGAAGCCCTGGGTGAAAACCTCGCTCGCCCCCGGCAGCCAGGTGGTCGCCGAATATCTGGAAAAATCCGGCCTGCAGAAGGAGCTCGACCAGATCGGCTTCAACCTGGTCGGCTTCGGCTGCACCACCTGCATCGGCAACTCCGGCCCGCTGCCTGCGCCGATTTCCAAGACCATCAACGACAAGGGCCTGATCGCAGCCGCGGTGCTTTCCGGCAACCGCAACTTCGAAGGCCGCGTCTCGCCGGATGTGCAGGCGAACTACCTCGCCTCGCCGCCGCTGGTGGTGGCGCATGCGCTGGCCGGCACGGTGACCAAGGACCTGACCACCGAGCCGCTCGGCGAGGGCAGCGACGGCAAGCCGGTCTATCTCAAGGACATCTGGCCGACCTCGGCCGAGATCCAGGAGTTCATCGAGAAGAACGTCACCCGCGAGCTGTTCGCCCGCAAATATGCCGACGTCTTCAAGGGCGATGCCTACTGGCAGAAGGTCAAGGCGCCGGAAGGCCAGACCTATGCCTGGGACGACCATTCGACCTATGTGCAGAACCCACCCTATTTCGCCGGCATGGGCCGCGCCTTCGGCAAGGTGGGCGACATCAAGGGCGCACGCGTGCTCGGCCTCTTCGGCGACAAGATCACCACCGACCACATCTCGCCGGCGGGTTCGATCAAGGCCGCCTCGCCGGCCGGCAAGTATCTTACCGAGCATGGCGTCGGCGTCGCCGACTTCAACCAGTACGGCACGCGGCGCGGCAATCATGAAGTGATGATGCGCGGCACCTTCGCCAACATCCGCATCCGCAACCACATGCTGGGCGAGAACGGCCGCGAAGGCGGCTACACGATCCACTATCCTTCTAAGGAGGAGATGTCGATCTACGACGCCGCCATGGAGTACAAGAAGGACGGCGTACCGCTGGTGATCTTCGCCGGCGTCGAATACGGCAACGGCTCCTCGCGAGACTGGGCGGCCAAGGGAACGAACCTCCTTGGTGTCCGCGCGGTCATCGCGCAGTCCTTCGAGCGCATCCACCGCTCGAACCTGGTCGGCATGGGCGTCATCCCCTTCGTCTTCGAGGAAGGCACCTCGTGGGCCTCGCTCAATCTGAAGGGCGACGAGCTGGTCGAGATCGACGGGCTGGACGCGATCAAGCCGCGCCAGAAGATGGTCGCCAAGGTGACCTATGGCGACGGCACGGTGAAGAACGTGCCGATCATCTGCCGCATCGATACGCTGGATGAGCTCGACTACTTCAAGAACGGCGGCATCTTGCAGTACGTGCTGCGCGATCTGGCTGCTTAATAGGGGAATAAGGCAGTAGGTCAGTAAGGGAGTAGGGAAAGACATGCCCTACTGCCCTACTGCCCTACTGCCCTACTGCCCTACTGCCCTACTGCCCTACTGCCCTACTGCCCTACTGCCCTCGCTTTCCAAACCCCGCCGTCGCGGCCAGCAACATCGCCAGCATCAGCCTGTCGAGCCGATGCCGATCGCGACCACCCACCAGGCCAGCACCTCGGCGAAGCTGCCGGTCCTGTATCGCCGCACTTGCCGGACGCCCCACAGTCCCGCGGCAATGAAAGCCAGGTTGGTCAAAGCATTAGCCGGCTCCGCCCAAAGTCCTGGTCCCGTCCGTTCGCAATAAAGATCGACAGGGGTCAGGAGAGTTTGCCACATGGTGAGGATGCTGCTCGCGAATCGAACCGCGCCTTGAAATGCAACCGCTCTCCTATTGCGTCCTTACCTGCGGCTGAAACAGCAAAAATTTCACCGCAACGTGACTTCCCGTTGACCGCCGCTTCTGCCACATATTTTAGCAATCAGAACAAAGCCGGCGTCACCGGCGGGAATTGGAAAAGTCATGGCATTTCGAGGACGATTGCGGCTTGCGGCAGCAGCGCTGGCCCTTACGGCGTTGGGCGGCGTGGCCCTGGCAGCCGAGCCTGGGAAGGCCGCGACCGACAAGTCCCAGACCGACAAGCCCCAAATCGACAGGCCCTTGGGCGTGGTCGAATTGTTCACCAGCCAGGGCTGCAGTTCCTGCCCGCCGGCCGACGAGTTGTTCGCCGAGCTTGCCGGCAAGGACGACATCGTCGCGCTCGCCTACCACGTCAATTACTGGGACTATCTCGGCTGGCAGGACACGCTGAGCACCAAGGAGAACACCGAGCGCCAGTATGACTATATGCGCGCCTTCGGCAGCCGCTCGGTCTATACGCCCCAGGCCGTCATCAATGGCCGCAGTCACGTCAACGGCGCCAGCCGCAAGGATGTCGACGGCGCGCTCGCCCGCATGGACAGGACCGGCGAGGGCATGCGGGTTGCCATCAAGGTTAGCCGCACCAGCGACCGCGTCACGATCGACGCCGGCGATGCCGGCGGCGGCCCGGCGGACGCCCATGTGGTGATCGTCTATTTCGATCCGCCGCAGATGGTGAAGATCGGCCAGGGCGAGAACAGCGGCCGCAGCCTGACCTACTGGAACGCCGTTTCCGACATTCAGACCGCCGGCATGTGGCACGGCAAGGCGCAGCGCTACGAATTGCCGATGACCGAGATCACCAAGAAGGGCGGCTGCGCCGTGCTGCTGCAGTCGGTCGGCAAGGACGGCATGCCCGGCCCGATCCTCGGCGCTGCCTTCATCCACAAGCCGTGAATACCCCTTCTCCCCTTGTGGGAGAAGATGGATCGGCGCGCAGCGCCGAGACGGATGAGGGGTGCTCCAGCTTGACGACGAGGTTCGCGACCAGCGTCTCGTCGTGCCAAATCGCCAGAGCCTCACTCCTTCCAGCACCCCTCATCCGGCCGCTTCGCGGCCACCTTCTCCCACAAGGGGAGAAGGGAAAGCCGCGCCGGAAAAACAAAAAACCGGCGTCAGCTTGCTTCTGACGCCGGTCATTCAGGTTTTGGGATCGTCGCACCTGATTTTTCCAAGGAAAAACCGAGGTTGGTTCGATCCGACGCTGACCCGTGGGCGGGGGGCTTGGGGTTTACGAGCCGGTGCCGGACCGAACCGTCTCAGGCAACGCCGGTAAACTCGTCGGAGATTGGGGCATGAGCGCGGATTATTTGTGGCAAGAATGTGGCAGAGTATCACCAATTCCAACATGTGTTTCGCAAACGTGACTGGACGTTTGGGAAAGCGCGCGACCCTGCGCATGCCTGCCCGGCCCTTGCAATTTCAACCTGAAAGCGCGAACCTTGGCCGGCGCATGATTCAATCGAAGGATCGAGGCATGACCGATCACAGCGGCGGGACGGAGGATGGGGAAGCATCCGGAATATTGATCCCGTTGCACGAGGCGCGCAGCGCTCGCCTCGACCAGCCGGTGCGATTCGACCGGCGCGAGCTCGACCAGATCCTGAGGCTCTACGGACGCATGGTGGCGGCCAATGAATGGCGCGACTATGCCATCGACCATCTCACTGATCGCGCTGTCTTTTCCGTCTTCCGCCGGGCCAGCGAAGTGCCGTTGTTCCAGATCGTCAAGGACCCCAAGCTGGCACGCCGGCAGGGCGCCTTCGCCGTCATCGCGGCGGGCGGCCGCATCCTCAAGCGCGGCCAGGAACTCGGCCGCGTGCTTGGCGTCTTCGATGCGAAGCTGAAGGTCGTCGAGGCCTGAAGAGGAACTGGAGAATTGAAGAACTGAAGAACTGAGGAAAAAGGGCGCTTGGCGCGCCCTTTGTCTTTCTTCAGTTCCTCAGTTCTCCACTTCCTCAGTTCCCCGCCCCACGGAACCTCCGCTCCGGCAGCGAATCAGGATCCGGCGGCAGCTCTGCGCCGCCATTCAGTGACAGCTGCATGAACACCGTGTCCAGCCAGCGCCCGTGCTTGTAACCTGATCCCTCCAACCGCCCGGAATGGCGGAAGCCGAGCTTCTCGTGCAGCCGCACCGAGGCGCTGTCGGCGTGACCGTCGCCGATCACGGCGATGATCTGGCGGAAGCCCGCCGCGCGCGCCGTTTCGATCAGCGCCCGCATCAGCAGCGAGCCCACGCCCTGCCCCTTGGCCTCGGGCGCGACATAGACCGAATCCTCGATGACGAATCGGTAGGCGGGGCGCGGCCGGAACGGTCCGGCATAGGCGTAGCCGAGCACGGTGCCGCCCTTTTCCGCCACCAGATAGGGGAAGCCGCCCGCCGCCAGAGTGTCGAATCGGTTGCCCATTTCAGCGCGGGTGGGCGGCTCCAGCTCATAGCTCGCCGTGCCGTGGACGACCGCATCGGCGTAAATTTCAGTGATCCGGTCAAGGTCGGCCGCCGTCGCAGCCCTGATCTCAATATTGCTCATAATCTATGCAGTTTGATTTCTTGCCTCGATAACAGCAAAGGCATGCAAAAAAGGAAAGGGCGGCCGTTGGGCCGCCCTTTCGCAACTCGATGGTCCAGTGAGAGCGGGTAACGCCCTTAGCGGCGGTCGCCCATGAACTGCAGCAGGAACATGAACAGGTTGATGAAGTCGAGATAGAGCTGCAGGGCGCCCATGATCGCCTTGCGGCCGGCGACGTCGGCGACGTCACCCTCGAAATACATCTCCTTGATCTTCTGCGTGTCGTAGGCGGTGAGGCCGGCGAAGACCAGCACGCCGATCGCCGAGATGGCGAAGGCGAGCGCCGACGACTGCAGGAAGATGTTGATCAGCATCGCGATCAGCAGGCCGATCACGCCCATGATCAGGAACGAGCCGAACGCCGACAGGTCGCGCCTGGTCGTGTAGCCGTAGAGCGACAGACCGCCGAAGGCCGCGGCCGTGGCGAAGAAGGTCTGGGTGATGCTGGTGCCGGTGTAGACGAGGAAGATCGTCGACAGCGACAGGCCGACAAGGCCGGCATAGACCCAGAATGTGGTCTGCGCCGCCGCCACGCTCATCGACTGGATGCGGAACGACAGGAACATCACGGCGGCGAGTGGCGCCAGGATGACGACCCAGCGGAAGGCGCTGGCATAGATGAGCTGGCCGAAACCGGTCAGCTGGCCGTCGCCGGTCACGGCGAGGTGGAAGGCGCCCCAGGCGGCAAGGCCGGTAATGAGCAGGCCAAGCCCCATGAGGTTGTAGACTTTGATCATATAGGCGCGCAGGCCCTGATCGATATCGACGCGCGCGCCGGAGGCGGCGCCCGTCTGGTAGTTGCGAATGGGATCAGCCATTGGAAATCCTCTGTTGCTTCTGCCCCGTCCGGTGACAGGTCCGCTTGGATTGATCCCTGGACCAGGCGCCGCTGGCGGGGCTCCAGCATGCCTGTTGCGAAATATGATGGTTCTTGACGTCAAGAACAAGACGGTAACGGGTCGTAACGCTTTGTGAGAGTGGGAAAGACGGGTTTTTGGGCCTTCCGCCGGGCATTCTTACAAAGATTTAATCGGGCCGGGACTTGGAGCCGCGCTCGGTCAGAGGTTGCGCAGCACCGGTGCCGCCTTGTGCCCGAGCACCCGCCAGGTGCCGGCAAGGCCGATGCCGACGGTGACCGTCAGCGAAACCAGGATCGTCGCCACCGCCACCTCCGGCATGAAATGCGACGGCAGCGTCATGATATGCGCGACCACGAACCAGGCGGCGATGCCGCCGGCGGCCAGCGCGAACAGCGCCGTCGCAAGGCCGATCAGCACATATTCCAGCGAGAAGGCGGCAATCAGCGTCAGCCGCGTGGCGCCAAGCGTCTTCAGCACCACGGCGTCGTGGATGCGCGCCCGGTTGCCGGCGGCAAGCGCCCCGGAAAGCACCAGCACCGAGGCGATCAGCGCGACGCCGGCAGCGGCGCGGATCGCCGTCCCCAGTTGCGCGACCAGCCGGTTGACGATGTCGAGCGCGTCCTTGACGCGCACCGTCGTCACCGCCGGGAAGGCGCGGGTGACAGCGTTGAGCAGCCTTGCGTCGTCGGCCGTGGAGGCTTGTTTGTCGGTCAGCGTCGCCAGCCAGCCATGCGGCGCCCCGGCAAAGGCGTTGGGCGAGAACACCATGACGAAGTTGATGCCCATCGTCTCCCACTGCACCTGCCGGAAATTGGCGATCTTCGCCGTCACGTTGCGCCCCAGCACATTGACAGTGACGCTGTCACCGAGCTTCAGCCCGACCGCCTTGCCCTCCTCGGCCGAGAACGACACCAGCGGCTCGCCGGAATAATCCTGCGGCCACCAGGTACCTTCGGTCAGCGTCGCGTTCTCCGGCTGCCTGGCGTCGTAAGTCAGGCCACGGTCGCCGCGCAGCACCCAGGCGCCGTCGGCCGGGATCTTCACCTTGTCGACGTCGATGCCGTTGAGCGCCATGATGCGGCCGCGCAGCATCGGCACCTTGACCAACGTTCCCCGCGGCGACTCCTTGCCGACAAGGCTGGCGAAGGCATCGACGTCGCTGCTCTGGATGTCGACGAAGAAGAAGTTCGGCGCCCGCTCCGGCAGGCTGCCGGAGATTTGCCGCCTGAGATTCCCGTCGATCAGCGCCAGCGTCACCAGCAGCGTCAGCCCGAGGCCGAGCGACAGCACCACCGAAGGCGTCAGCGCGCCCGGACGGTGGATATTGCCGAGCGCCAACCTCAATGAGACCGAGCGCACGCGCGGGCTCTTCCTGGCCGCCCACTGCACCAGCACCGCCACCAGGCGCAGCACCAGGAAGGCAAAGACCGTGGCACCGACGAAGATCGAGGCGATGCGGTAGTCGTTGGCCGAAAGGATCGCCAGCGCCGCCAGCGCGACGACGATCGCCAGCGCCGCACCCGTATAGGGCAGGCGCGGCATGCCGCGGCTCTCGAACCCCATCTCGCGGAACAGCGCCGTCGCCGGCACGTCGCGGGCGCGGCCGAGCGGCAGGAGCGCGAAGGCCAGCGTCACCAGCAGGCCGAACAGCGCCGCCATGGCAAGCGCGCCAGGATAGAAGCCGCCTTGCGCCGGCACCGGGATGACCGATTGCAGGAGCGTGCTCGCCACGAACGGCATTGCGGCGCCGAAGATCAGCCCGAGCACAATGCCGAGGCCTGCGATCAAAAGGATCTGCACGAGATAGACGATAAAGACGAAGCCGCCCGAGGCGCCAAGGCTCTTGAAGGTGGCGATGACGCCGCGCTTGCCGTCGAGATAGGCGCGCACGGCATTCGCCACGCCGACGCCGCCGACCACCAGCGCCGTCAGGCCGACCAGAGTGAGGAATTGCGAGAAGCGCTCGATGTTGGCGGACAGCGCCGGCGCGGCGTTGCTGCGCGTGCGGATCGACCAGCCGGCCTGCGGGAAATCCTTCGCGGCTTGCGCCTGGATTTCCTTGATCCGCGCCTCGGAAGTCCCCTCCGGCAGCCGCACCTTATAGGCGTTCTCTACCAGGCTGCCCGGCTGCACCAGACCGGATGCGGCGAGGCCCTGGCTGGAGATCATCAGCCGCGGCGCGAAGCCGAAACCGTCCGACACCGCGTCCGGCTCGCTGACCAGCCTCGCCCGCATCTCGAAAACGGCGCTGCCGAGCTTCAGCCTGTCACCGACGTGAAGATTGAGCCGCTCGAACAACAGGTCGGGCGCCGCGGCGCCGAACACGCCGGACCTTTCGCCGAACAATTGGTCCCTCGGCAGCGCCGGATCGGTTTTCAGCGCGCCAAAGGGCGGATAGGCGTCGTCGACGGCCTTGGCCTCGACCAGCGCCTGGTCGGAGCCGTCTTCCAGCCGCGCCATCGAGCGCATACCGGAATTGAGCGACACCGTGCCGAGGCTCCTGATGAAGCCAAGCTCGGCATCCGAAGCGCTGCGCTGGTTGACCTGAAAGCGCAGATCGCCGCCGAGCAGCGTCTGGCCCTGGTTAGCGACGCCGGCACTGATCGCCTGTGCCACCGAATTGACGCCGCCGATCGCCGCGACGCCCAGCGCGATGCAGGCAAGAAAGATCATGAAGCCGGACAGGCCGCCCCGCATCTCGCGCAGCGAGAAGCGGATGGCGAGCTTCAGTGTCCGGAGCCAGGCCTCCGCCATGCGATTATGCCGTCACTTTAAGCTGAGCAGCGTCCTCGATCCGCCCTGAGCGCATCGAGACCTGGCGCGCGCAGCGCGCGGCGAGCGTCGGATCATGCGTGACCAGCACCAGCGTCATGCCGCGTTCCGCCGCCTTGGCGAACAGAAGATCGGCGATCTGCTTTCCCGTCGCCTGGTCGAGATTGCCGGTCGGCTCGTCGGCGATGAGGAGGCGCGGCGAGGGCGCCAGCGCCCGGGCGATCGCCACGCGCTGCTGTTCGCCGCCGGAAAGCTCGCCCGGATAATGCGTCACGCGATCGCTCAGCCCGACCGCCGCGAGTTCGCGCGCGGCCACCTCGAACGGATCGGCATGGCCGGCAAGCTCGAGCGGAACCGCGACATTCTCCAGCGCCGTCATGTTGGGAATGAGGTGGAAGGACTGGAATACGATGCCAATGTTTCGCCCTCGAAACGAAGCAATCTGATCTTCGCTTTTGCCGTTGATCAGCTCGCCGGCGATCTGGACCGTGCCGGAATCGACCCGTTCTAGCCCGGCCAGAACCATGAGCAGCGTCGACTTGCCCGAGCCCGATGGGCCGACAATGCCGGTGGCTTGCCCGGCCGCCACGTCGAGGCTCACGCCCTTCAGCACATGGACGGAGGACGCGCCCTCGCCGAGCGTCAGCGATACGTCCCTCAACGCGATGACGGCTTCTGTCACAATAAAAGCGCCCTATATGTGGAAAAAGGAGACGGCCCGTGTCTCCTTACTTGGGTTGTTTCGGTCATATGGGGCTCGCCGCATGGCATTCAAACATCGTTTTGCCGCAGCCCCCGTCGTTTTCGCAGCCCTCATCTTTTTCCTTGGCCTTTGCGGCGCCATTTCGTCGGCGCGCGCCGCCACCTTCACCATCGTCGGCTTCGGCGACAGTCTGATGGCGGGCTACAGTCTCGCTCCTGGCCAGGGTTTCACCGACAGGCTGCAGGCAGCCTTGAAGGCGAAGGGCCTCGACGTCACCGTGGCCAATGCCGGTGTCTCCGGCGACACCTCGAGCGGCGGGCTGGCGAGGCTCGACTGGTCGGTGCCGGACGGCACAAGGCTGGTGATCCTCGAGCTCGGCGCCAACGACATGCTGCGCGGCGTCTCGCCCGACATCGCCGAAAAGAACCTCGACGCCATGCTGGGCAAGCTGAAGCAGCGCAACATTCCGGTGCTGCTCGCCGGCATGCGCGCCGCGCCCAATCTCGGCGCCGACTACCAGAAGGCCTTCGACGCAATCTATCCGCGGCTCGCCGGAAGATACGGCGTTCCGCTCTATCCGTTCTTCCTCGACGGCGTCGCCGGCCACGCCGACCTGCAGCTGGAAGACGGCCTGCATCCCAATCCCAAGGGGATCGACATCATGGTCGAGCGCATCCTCCCCATGGTCGAGAAGGCCATCGCCGCGAATGGCGGTGCGTCATGAGACCGAAAAGTCACGCTTTCCGCCGGGGAAACCTTGTGGATAACAAACCGCTTGCCCCGCGCTGATATCGATGATTCGCTAGGGCCGAGAGTTTCGATTCGAGGACAGGAGGCTTCACATGCCACGTCTTTTCACCGCCCTCGAAATTCCGCGTGATGCCGCTCTCTCCTTATCCTTGCTCCGGGGCGGGCTGCCCGGGGCGCGCTGGATCGATGTCGAAAACTACCATCTGACGCTGCGCTTCATCGGCGATGTCGAAGGCCATGTCGCCGACGAGATCGCCAATGCCCTCGACAGGGTTCACCGCCCGTCTTTCCAGATGACGCTCTCGGGCGTCGGCGCCTTCGGCGGCAAGAAGCCACATGCGGTATGGGCCGGCGTGTCCGCCTCGCCGGACCTGACGGCGCTGCAGGGGGAAATCGACCGCATCTGCCAGCGGCTCGGCCTGCCGGCCGACCCGCGCAAATTCTCGCCGCATGTGACGCTGGCGCGCCTGCGCAACGCAAGCCCGCTCGATGTTGCGCAATATCTTTCTGCGCGCGGCAATTTCGCCGCGTTGCCCTTCCGTGTCGGCCGCTTCGTGCTGATGTCGTCGCGCGATTCGGTCGGCGGCGGCCCTTATATCGTCGAGGAAGCCTGGCCGCTGGTCGGCGAAACGCTCGCCTCGAGCCGCTTCGCCAGCGCCTCCGACGCCTCGCGGATCATGCGGTAGACCGAGGCGAAGGCCTCGGCGCCGTCATAATAGGGATCCGGCACGTCCGCGGCCCTTCCCATGGCAAAGTCCAGATAGAGATGGACGCGATCTCGCGCGGCCTGCGGCGCCAGCGCCTTGAGGTCGCGCACGTTCGCCCGGTCCATCCCGAGGATCAGGTCGAAGCGCGAAAAATCCCCCGGCAGCACCTTGCGCGCCCTCTGCCCTGAAATGTCGACGCCATGCTTCGCGGCCACCGCGGTCGAGCGCCGGTCCGGCTCCTGGCCGGCGTGCCAACCGCCGGTCCCGGCCGAATCGAGCAGCATTTCGTGGCCCCGGCCACGCTCGGCAAGACGGTGCAAAACACGCCCTCGGCCAGCGGCGAACGGCAGATATTGCCGAGGCAGACGAACAGAACGGAATTTATGGGCCTTACGCTCATTCGATATGCGCTGTTTGTGCATTTGGAACCCCAAAACCGCAAAGCAGCTTTGGGCGACTTGCATTATGCTGGGGTCAAATTCGAGATAGCACGGGAAATCACCATGACGAGAGAAAAACTAAGCAAGGACGCGATCGCCGCCGCTCTGGCCGAGCTCGACGGCTGGTCGCTCGCCGCCGACGGCGCCTCGATCAAACGCAGCTTCGTGTTCAAGAATTTCTCCGAGGCCTTCGCCTTCATGACCCGCGTGGCACTGGCGGCCGAGAAGATGGACCATCACCCGGATTGGTCCAATGTCTACAAGACCGTCGACGTGACGCTGAACACGCATGACGCCGGCGGCGTGACGGCGCTGGATATCGAGCTGGCCAAGCGGATGAACCGCTATTTCGGCTGAACTCTTGCAGCAGCCCCCCGCTTTCACCACATCTTTCGCGGCGGGTCGGTACGCATGGGTTGCGCGCGGCCGCCAAGGAGCGATTGATGACGCAAGCTTCCGGTTTCGATTTCTTCGGCTTCGGCGACAAGCTTGCCGGCGAAGGCGAGATCCGTGACAAATTCTGGCGCACCGCCAAGCAGGCGGCGCGGCAGATTCCGTTCATGGACGAAGTCGTCGCCGCCTATTACTGCGCCATGGACAAGGACACGCCGCTGCGCGCCAAGGCCACGCTGCTTGGCGCGCTTGGCTATTTCGTCCTGCCGTTCGATTTCATTCCCGATTTCGTCGTCGGCCTCGGCTACACCGACGACCTTGCGGTGCTGACCGCCGCCATCACCGCCGTCAGCGCCCATATAACGCCTGCCCACAGGCAGGCCGCCAGGGACGCGCTGGCCGACAAGGGCTGACGGCGGCTTTCTCAGCCCGCAAATCAGCGCGCGCGAAAAGACAAACTCTTGCCGTTTTCGTGGCATCCAACTCCGCGCCGGGACGTCGCGCCGGCCGCTTTCAACGGTGGCGGCGCGACTGCATGTCGCCCAAAACTGCGTAGCGGTTTTGGGATAACGACATGCGCAAGAAAAGAGACCCAAAGCACGTCGCTCGAACCCTTCGGCGTGATGTGCCTTGGGTGGGCGGTTTCCTGGGGTGAGTTCCTTTTTCTCGAGGACGATTCACCGTTTGGTAACCCTGATTAAATCAAAATGAAGCGACGGCAGGACGCAACGCGGCCTGCCTCCGCACCACTTGGAATACGGGAAGAACGATGCGCGGATTGATTGCTATAGTTTCCAGCCTGGTCCTGGCGGCCGCCTTCGCGGCGCCGGCGCTGGCGCAGCAGGCGACCAAGATCGGCCAGCACAATGCCTGGGGCACCTACAGCTATCAGTCGCAGGCCGGCAAGGTCTGCTATGTGCTGACCGTGCCGACGGACAAGCAGCCGCCGTCGCTCGACCATGGCGACATGTTCTTCTTCGTCAGCCAGCGTCCCGGACAGCAGGTTTCCTACGAGCCGCAGTTCATCGCCGGCTACAACTTCCAGGAAGGCTCGAAGGCCACCGTCACCATCGACAAGAAGACCTTCTCGATGTTCACCCGTGGCAAGTCGGCCTGGGTCGAGAACGCCGCCGAGGAGCCGGTGCTGATCGCCGCCATGAAGACCGGCACCGACATGAAGGTGCAGGCGAAGTCCGGCCGCGGCAACCCCACCTCCTACGTCTTCTCGCTGAAGGGCATATCGGCCGCGCTGGCGTCCATCGCCAAGTGCAAATAGGCCGAAACGACATTTCGCTTTGGGGCGAGGCCGGACATCGAGTCCGGCCTTTTGTTTGCGTGCTCAGCCCTGTGCGGGGACCTCAGCCCTGCGCCGCCGGATCGCCTCGGCGATGAAGACGCGCGACAGCGCGTGATAGAGAGGCTCGTTGGAGATCAGCCTCGCCGTGCCATAACCCAGCATTGCCGCGCACATCAAAGCGATGACATTGTCGTGGTTGCCGGTCATTTCGAGGATGATGACGAAGGCCGTCATCGGCGCCTGCACGACGCCGGCGAAATAGCCGGCCATGCCAAGCAGCGCCGCGGTTCCGGTAGCGGCGCCGAAGACCAGGCCGAGCGTGCTGCCCAGCCCCGCGCCCACCGCCAGCGACGGCGCAAAGAGGCCGCCGGGAATACCCGACACCATCGACAAGAGGCCGGCAGCGAATTTCTCGACGAAGAAGAAGGCCGGCAGCGGCGTGCCTTCGATCGCGCCGCGCGCTTGCGCATAGCCGGTGCCGAAGGTCAGCCCGCCGGACGCAACGCCGATCACGGCCACCGCGAGCCCGCAGACAGCCGCCACGACCAGCGCGCGCGGCAGCGGCTGCAGCGCGTTCCAGCGCCGGATGCGGCGCATGACTTTCAGCGCCAAAAGCGAGAACAGCGCGCCGACACCGCCGCCGACGATGCCGCAGGCGAGCACCAGCGGCCAGTCGCTGGCAAACGCCACCATATCCTTGGCGACGCCGAAATAGGTGTAGTTGCCGAGCAGCCCGAGCGAGGCGAGGCCGGCCAGGATCACCGCCGTCAGCACCAGCCCGTTGGTGCGCGCCTCATAGGCGCGGCCCATTTCCTCGATGGCGAAGACGATGCCGGCAAGCGGCGTGTTGAAGGCGGCGGCGATGCCGGCGGCGGAGCCGGCCAGGATCAACCCGCGCGCCTGCGCCATGCCGCCCCAGCGCGCCGCCTGCAGCATCACGGAAGCGCCGACCTGCACCGTCGGACCTTCGCGGCCGATCGAAGCGCCGCATGCGAGGCCGACGATGGTGAGCGCGATCTTGCCCACCACCAGCCTGAGCGACAGGATGCGGCTGCGATCGTCCTCGTCGCGCAGATGCCGCGCCGCGATCGCCTGGGGAATGCCGCTGCCTTGCGATCCCGGAAAGAAGGAATGCGCCAGCCAGCCGCAAAGGACGAAGCCCACCGGCGTCACGACCAGGGGCAGATAGAAGCGCCAGCCGCCCTCATTGCCGGTCATGACATGGAACAGAGCCTGCGCGCGGTCGGCGAGCAGGGCGAACAGGACGCTGATCAGCCCGATCGAGATTGCGCCGGCCCAGAAGACCAGGCGCGGCTGCCAGACGCGGCGCGACACCCACATGGCGTGGGAACGCCGCAGCATCGGGTACTTTCGCGATATGCCGGCCATGACGAGCCTCTTGATGGTAGGCCCGGCCTAGCACAATGACGGAACCGATCAACCCGCGAGGCCGAGCCGGCGCTATGCCAGTCACGTTTAAGAACGGCGCTCAAGGAGATGTGATCGGATGGCGGATAACCCGCCGGCGTACCGGCCGGCGGGACAGGTCGGCACGCGGGGTCGGCGAAGTCACATCGCCATTTTTTCGCACTCGGCCTGGGCCTTCTTGGTCGACGTATCGATCATGTAGGCTTTGCCCTTGGCGTCGGTGATCATCATCATGCAATGCTTGATCGGCTTGGCCATCTTCATCATGTCGGCGCTCATCTTGGCGTCCGGCATCATGGTGCCCATGTGACCGTCAGGCATGATGGCGGTCACCTGGCCGCCCTTCATCATTGTCATGGCGCCCATCGTGTCTTCGGCGAAGGCCTGCGAGGCGCAAACACCGGCGAGGCCGGCAATGAGTGCGAACTTGATCGAGTGCATCTGAACAACTCCCATTGTTGAAGGGCATGGTCGCCCTCTTCCGGTTCGCGGATGCGTTTCGAATGGTTACGCCAACACGAATATGTGATCCCATGACGGCAGCCGGCCGCATCGCGCCCCCGCAGCGGAGTGAGACGCCGGCTTTCCCTGGAACACCCCTCATCCAACCTCGCTTTGCGAGGCCACCTTCCCCCAAGGGGAGCAGGGATAGGCAGCCGCATGACTCCGCCGTCAACCTGTGCTATGCGCCGCGCTTCCAGTCCGGCCGATGCTGAAATCGGCCGCAAATCGCTTATATTGGCGCCAACATGACCGTTTCGCTTGATCTTACTGCCGAAGGCGCCCGTGACGTCTTGCGCCGCGCAGCACCCACCGAAAAGCCGTCGCTGATCGGCCTGACCCGCGCCGAGCTCGGCGAGGCCCTTGTCGGCGCCGGCATCGTGCCGGAGCGCCAGGCGAAAATGCGCGCCCAGCAGCTCTGGCACTGGATGTATGTGCGCGGGGTCTCCGACTTCGCGCATATGTTCAACATCTCCAAGGAATTGCGCGCCGCGCTCGACCAGCATTTCACCGTCGCGCGGCCGGAAATCGTCGAGGAGCAGATTTCTTCCGACGGCACGCGCAAATGGCTGTTCCGCTTTCCGCCGCGCGGCGCCGGCCGTCCCGTCGAGATCGAGACCGTTTATATCCCCGAGGAAGGCCGCGGCACGCTCTGCATCTCCTCGCAGGTCGGCTGCACGCTGACCTGTTCCTTCTGCCACACCGGCACGCAGAAGCTGGTGCGCAACCTGACGACGGAAGAGATCCTGGCGCAGCTGCTCACCGCGCGCGACCGCCTCGGCGATTTCCCCGACCGCGACACGCCGGACGGCGCCATCGTCCCGGCCGAAGGCCGCAGGGTGTCCAACATCGTCATGATGGGCATGGGCGAGCCGCTCTACAATTTCGAGGCGGTGAAGAAAGCGCTGCTGATCGCCTCCGACGGCGACGGCCTGTCCCTGTCTAAGCGCCGCATCACGCTGTCGACCTCCGGCGTCGTGCCCGAGATCGCCCGCACCGGCGAGGAGATCGGCGTCATGCTGGCGATCTCGCTGCACGCCACCAATGACGACCTGCGCGACCTTCTGGTGCCGATCAACAAGAAGTTCCCGCTGAAGGAGCTGATCGCCGCATGCAAGGCCTATCCCGGCCTCTCCAACGCCAAGCGCATCACCTTCGAATATGTGATGCTGAAGGACGTCAACGATTCCCTCGACGACGCCAAGGCGCTGGTGAAGCTCTTGAAGGGCATTCCGGCCAAGATCAACCTGATCCCGTTCAACCCCTGGCCCGGCACCAACTACCAGTGCTCGAACTGGGAGACGATCGAGAAGTTTGCCGACTACATAAACAATGCCGGCTACGCCTCGCCGATCCGCACGCCGCGCGGCCGCGACATCCTCGCCGCCTGCGGCCAGCTCAAGTCGGAATCGGAGCGGATGCGGAAAGTGGACCGGCTGGCGCTCGAAGCCATGATGATCGCGGGACACGGCGAGGCGTGAGGCGTATCATCGCCTATCTCGTCCGCTTCGCCGTCATCCTGATCGGCTATATTGTCGGCTCGCTGGCGGCGAGCGCCTTTCTCAACGCGCTTTTCCTCGGCAATTTCGGCTATCCGCTGGAGCCAGGCCACCCGACGATCGCGCCGGCGCTCTATTTTTCGGTCCCGTTCCTGGCGCTGTTCGTCGCCTATTTCGCCTTCATGCCGGCGGCCGTCGTGATCTTGGCGGCCGAGGTGCTTGGCCGGCGCGACTGGCTGTTCTACGCGCTGGGCGGCGCGGTCGTCGCCATCGTCTTCCTCGGCTTCGTGCATAATGTGGGCGACGCCGATTTCGATGTCACCGCGACCAATGTCCGCTTGGCCGTGATCGGCTGCGGCATGGTCGGCGGCATCTTCTATTGGCTCTCGTCCGGCCGCTGGGCCGGAAGCTGGCGCCGCGAACCGTTGCCGGATCCGGAAGCTTGATCCGCGCCTGCAAGCGCGAACGTCTACTTCGCCTGCGCGGTCAGGATCTTGAGCGCGAAGGCCGAGAACACGCCGCCAAACAGATAATCGACGACGCGGGTGACACGCGGGCTGGCCTTCATCGCCGCCGAGAATTTTTCCGCCGCCAGCACCATTGGCGCCGTCACCGGGATCGACAGCGCGATGAACATCACGCCGAGGAAGAACAGCTTTCCGGACGCGTTCGGATCATGCGCGGACACGAATTGCGGCAGGAAGGTCATGAAGAACAGGATGATCTTCGGGTTGAGCAGGTTGACGCCGAGCCCGCCCGCCCAGCTGCGGAACAGCGAAACCCGCGGTCCCGTCCGCTTCTCCGGCGAGAAGGCCGAGCCCTTCGTCACCGCCTGCCAGGCCAGAAACACCAGATAGCCGGCGCCGAAGATCTTGAGCACGAAGAAGGCCATCGGCGAAGCGACGATCAGCGCCGAGATGCCGACCACCACCAGCGTGGTGTGGATCAGCGTGCCGGTGAGCGCGCCGGCCATCGAGGCGAAGCCGGTGGCGCGGCCCTGGCTCAGCGTGCGAGAGACGAACAGCGTCATGTCCGGCCCCGGCGTGATCGCCAGGATGATTGTGGCGATGGCGAACTGGATGAGCGTCGAAGTGTCGGGAATGAAGGACATTGGTCGCCTTGAGGTCGCCTTGGGTCTATAGCCCAGCCCTATAACGCGGCGCTTTCTGCCGCGCCAGCGTCTGTCCTGGCAAACATCTGGCCCAGCCTGTGCCATAGCCCGGCGCGCCTTCGTCTCTTGCGCCGCCCGGAAACGGCGTGATACTCGCCCCCGAACCTTTTTCCCGCGGAACCGCCAAAATGTCCAAGTTCAAAAACGTCAAGAAAGTCGTGCTCGCCTATTCCGGCGGCCTCGACACCTCCATCATCCTGAAATGGCTGCAGACCGAGCTCGGCGCCGAAGTCGTCACCTTCACCGCCGATCTCGGCCAGGGTGGCGAGCTGGAGCCGGCGCGCCGCAAGGCCGAGATGATGGGCATCAAGGATATCCGCATCGTCGACGTGCGCGAGGAGTTCGTCGCCGACTTCGTCTTCCCGATGTTCCGCGCTAACGCCGTCTATGAGGGCACCTATCTGCTCGGCACCTCGATCGCCCGGCCGCTGATCACCAAGCATCTTGTCGAGATCGCCCAGGAGACCGGCGCCGACGCGATTGCCCATGGCGCCACCGGCAAGGGCAACGATCAGGTCCGCTTCGAATTGTCGGCTTTTGCACTGAACCCGGACATCAAGGTCATCGCGCCGTGGCGCGAATGGTCGTTCAAGTCGCGCACCGACCTTCTGAACTTCGCCGAACAGCATCAGATCCCGGTGCCGAAGGACAAGCGCGGTGAAGCCCCCTTCTCGGTCGACGCCAACCTTTTGCATTCCTCCTCCGAGGGCAAGGTGCTGGAAGATCCGTGGAGCGAGCCGCCGGAATTCGTCCACCAGCGCACCGTCTCGCCGATGGACGCGCCCGATGCCGTCACCGAGATCGAGATCGAATTCCTCAAGGGCGATCCGGTCGCGCTCAACGGCAAGAAGCTGTCGCCGGCCACCATGCTGGCGGCGCTGAACGACCTCGGCCGCGACAACGGCATCGGCCGTCTCGACCTCGTCGAGAACCGTTTCGTCGGCATGAAGTCGCGCGGCGTCTACGAGACCCCCGGCGGCACCATCCTGATCGCTGCCCACCGGGCGATCGAATCGATCACCCTCGACCGGGGCGCTGCCCATCTCAAGGACGAGTTCATGCCGCGCTATGCCGAGCTCATCTACAATGGCTTCTGGTACTCGCCCGAGCGCGTCATGTTGCAGGCGATGATCGACAAGAGCCAGGAGGACGTCGAAGGCACGGTGCGGCTGAAGCTCTACAAGGGCAATGTCATCGTCACCGGCCGCAAGTCGAAGAAGACGCTTTACTCGGATGCGCTGGTCACCTTCGAGGACGATCGCGGCGCCTACGACCAGAAGGACGCCGAAGGTTTTATCCGGCTCAATGGACTGAGGCTCAGGACGCTCGCGGCACGCAATCGCAAGCACTGATATTTTGCCGATACGGCTGCGATCAAACGACCCGGCGGAAATGCCGGGTTTTTATTTCAGTACGCTAATATATAAAGACTTGGCCCAACCCGCATTCTGTTGACCTGCCCGCGCTGTAGGCTACTTTGTTCGCGGGACAGGGGGTTTGGATTGAAAAATCGAATTTCGTTACTGTTGACCGCCACTGTGGTCGCAATCGGATGCCAAGTGTCCGTTGCGGCCAAAAAGCACACAGACGCGAGCCCGGCAAACACGGAGCTGGCCAAATGCATAGCCTCGGCCCGCGTTTGGGACATCACCTTCAAGCACGAGCTCGCCTCTTTCATGGGTGTATCGCTCGACCGCGTGCCGGCAACCTTTTGCCAGCGCATTATCGAAGGCGTGCGCACCGGGCGCATCAGCTTCTCGGATGTAAATGCAATTCAGCTCAGCCAGCCGACCGAGATCTGGATGGACATCAAGGGCAAGCCCAAGCGGCCACCTGTCACCCACTCCTTGCCGCCGCAGTCGTCCAGGTTCCGTAACTGCAGCGGCATTGACGGCTCCTTCCAGGTTCCCATCTCCCAGAAATGCCCGTTGAGTGGCTGGGCGAATCATTGAGAGTGAGGAGAAACAGGACTGATCGTCATTCCCCGTGATCAGTTCGACGCGTGCTCCGCAAACAAAAGCCCGGCGCATGGCCGGGCTCTTCGCTGAAATGGAAATGCCCGCTCAGTCCGCGTCGATCGCCTCGGCGATGCGGGCGATGGCCTGCTGATAGACGCTTGCCGAGTTCCAGCCGGCGATCGCATCCATATTCGCCTCGTAGCTCGCGCCGGCGCGCCAGCCATGGCCCTTGAGGAAGTTGGCGGTCGAGGCGAGCGCCGTATTGCGGTCGCGCAGGTTTCCGCTGCCCACGCCGTATTTCAGCACATTTCCAGGTAGGAACTGAGTGTGGCCGATCTCGCCATGCATGGCGCCGACGGAGGAGGCGCTGAGCGCGCCACGATCGACCAGCTTCAGCGCGGCGATGGCATGCGGCCTGAAATAATCCGGGCGGCGGCAGTCATAGGCGAGCGTCACGATCGCCGAAACCGTGTTCTGGTTGCCCATCGAGGCGCCGAAACCGGTTTCCATACCCCAGATGGCGAGCAGCACGCCCGGCGGCACGCCATAGGTACGCTCGATATTGGCGAACATCGCCGCGTTTGCTTTCTTCAGCGCACGGCCTCGGGAGATGATCGCGGATGCGCCGCGCCGCTGCATGAAGTTTTCCACCGAGCCGCTGAACGCCTTGTGGATCGCCCGGTCGGCGGCGATCGTCCTGGTGGCGTAGGTGGCACCCGCCAGCGCGGACAGGCCCCTCTGGCCGACACCCTCGGCTCTGGCCTCGCCGGCAAAATCCTGTTTCCAGGCGTCAAAGCCGGCGCCGTTCTTGCCACAGCTTGGAGCCGCCTCGGCGCCCGCCGCCAGTGCCAGCGTCGCCACCACCGCCGCCGCGAAAATCCTTCCCTTGGCAAAAAATGCCATCTTGTTCTCCTGAATTGCCTGAATCACGTCCCGGTTGTGAATTTGCCAGCGAAATGCCGGGTTGTCACCGCCCTCGCGGGAGACGTGGCACCCGACGCTGGCGAAAGAAGGGCAATTGCCTACGATCGGACATCAGGTGTGGCGGGCTTGCCTCATGGATGTTGATGTCGTGACTGTGGCGCCGGTACCGCGGGACTTGCCGCGGCAAAGGTGCTTCGAGCCGCCGGACATTCCTTCCTTCTCCTCGAGGCGATGGACCGCACCGGCGGCCGCGCCTGGATCAGCGACCGCCAATTCGGCGTGCCCCTTCTGGCTGTTCCTGGCTGCATGCGGCCGACAGCAATCCCGTGGCGGCGCGAGGCCCTCGGACGAAAAACGAGGCCAGACACCCTCATTGCCAAGCTTTAGCCGAAATAGCACTGGAACGCCGGACGCCTGCGGACGTTAGGGGCGAACTCACATCCATGCCACGGTCCCACGGGTTGACGCATGAAGCTCTTCGACTGTCCAAACTGCGGGCACCGCCTTTATTTCGAGAACGCCCAGTGCCTGAGCTGTTCCAGCCTGGTGCTCTACGACCCGGAGCAGGCGAAATTCGTGCTCAGCGGCGAGGGTGGCGTTCTTCCATGTGGCAACGCCGATGAATGCGCGTGCAACTGGCGGGCCGGGAACGGCCGGACCTTCTGCCGCGCCTGCGCTCTCAACCAGGTCATTCCCGACCTTTCCATCGACGGCAACCGCAGGCGCTGGATACGGGTCGAAGCCGCGAAGAAGCGTGCCGTCTACTCCCTACTCGCCCTCGGCCTGCCGGTTGTGCCGAAGGCCGATGCAGGCGACGAGGTCGGTCTTGCCTTCGACTTTCTCGCCGACCCGATCGGCGCTGGTCCAGGCGGGGAACGCATCCTGACCGGCCACGACAACGGATTGATCACGCTCAACGTCGCCGAGGCCGATTCCGCCGAGCGCGAGCGCCGGCGCGTCGAGATGGGCGAGAACTACCGCACCCTGCTCGGCCATTTCCGCCATGAGCTCGGCCACTATTATTGGGACCGGCTGGTCCGTGACGATCCCGCATATCTTTCAGCTTTCCGCGCGCTCTTCGGCGACGAGCGGATCGATTACGAGCAGGCCTTGCAAACCTATTACGCCAGCGGCGCGCCGCCGGACTGGCAGCAGCGCCACATCTCCGCCTACGCCACGTCCCATCCCTGGGAGGATTGGGCCGAGACCTTCGCGCATCATCTGCACATCACCGACACGCTTGAGATGGTACATGCGCTGAATCTTCCGCTCGGCCGGCTGGAGACCGTCGGCGACGGCGACTTGCCGCGCGCCGATACAGGAGGACATTTGCAGCCGGCGCCTGTCGATCCAGATCCGGTGCAGGAGCCGTTCGAGAGAATCCTCGCCCGCTGGCTGGTGCTTTCGGAGGCCTCCAATTCGATCAACCGCTGCATGGGACTGCCGGATCTCTACCCCTTCGTGATTTCCGAGGTGACGGCGCGAAAACTGGCCTTCGTGAACGACCTTCTGACCGGCGCGCCGAAAAAGCCTGGAACAATTCGTGAGCCGGCAGCGGCACTTTAGCCGGAACGCATAGGCCCCTGTTTCGTTTTCGAGCCCGAGGGCATGATCCCGAAAAGTGGGAACCGGTTTTCGGAAAAGATCATGCTCCAACAAGGAGCTGGATCAGGATGACGTTTCAACGAGACGTCATCCTGACCCAGGGAGCGTTGAAAACGGAGTAAAAAACGATGAAACGTATGTTGTTTCCGGCGCTTGCCGGTGCGCTGCTCGCCATTTCGGGCGCCGCTTTCGCCGATACCCCCGTCTCGGCCGTGACGGACTTGAACGTCCGCGCCGGACCGGGTCCGCAATATCCAGTCGTCGGCGTGCTGGCGACCGGCCAGTCGGCCACGCTTACCGGCTGCATCGAAGGCAGCAAATGGTGCACCATCGCCGAAGCCGGCGGCAAAGGCTGGGTCTATTCCGACTATGTGACGGGCGATTTCGGCGGCAGCCGTGTCGTCGTGACCCGCCGCCCGGCCAATGCCGAGATCGCCGTCGTCGCCCCGCCGACCGATGATCTCTACACCACCGGCAGCTACACCGGCGCCATCGTCTCCAACGACGACGCTATCGACTCGATCGGCAGACCGCCGGCCGAGGTCGGCACTTACGTCACCGAGCACCGGGTCGATCCGGTCTATCTCGACGGCGAGGTGGTGACCGGCGCGACGCTGCCCGACACGGTCGAGCTGCGCGAAATCCCTGATTACCGGTATCGCTACGTCTATGTGAACAACCAGCCGGCGCTGGTCGATCCGGGCACAAGGCGTATCGTCTATGTAATGCGCTGATCGGGCTTGATCGCCATGAGAGAGCGGCCGCCAGCGATGGCGGCCGCTTTCGTTGGCGGATCGGCGGCGCTCCCTGAAAGGTAATCGCACGGTAACCACTGACCCCCAAGATCATGCGGGCAACGACGTTCGGCAGGGGAGCCGCGTGACGATCGAGAATACCGCCTTCGAGGGCTATCGCCACTCGCCGAACGAAAAGACCACTTTGCTGCGCCTGTTCGCCGGGTCGGCGACCGTCATCGCCCTCTGGATGGCGATGACGGCACTGGTGCTGTTTGCCGGCACCTATGCCTACATCGCCTGGCGCCTGCCCGGTCCATCGACCGGGCGCTACATGCAGGATTTCCTGGCCTCGCCCGTCGGCATCCTGAGCGCCCTGACCTCATTCGCCGGCATCTGGATCGGCCTGTGGATGGCGATGCGCTTCGTTCACGGCGAGCCGCTGTCCGCGCTGTTCGGGGTCAGCCGCCGCATCGCCGGCGGCGATTTCCTCAAGGGGCTGGTCGCGGTGCTGATCACCTCGCTCTTCTCCGAAGTGCTGCTCTATTGGCTGCAGCCGGAAATCGTACGCGGACCGATCGCCTTTTCGTATTGGCTGCTCTTCCTCATCCCGATCGTGCTGCTGGCCTTCCTGCAGACCTCGTCGGAGGAAATGCTGTTTCGCGGCTACCTGCTGCGCGGCCTCGCCTATCGCTTCCGGAGTCCGCTGATCTGGGCGGTGCTGCCCGGCCTGCTGTTCACGTCGCTGCACTGGAACTCGTCCTCAACGCTTGCGATCAATGCCTGCGTTCTGGTCTCGATCGGCGCCTTCGCCCTGCTGCTCACCTTGCTGGTCTATGTCACCGGCAATCTCGGTGCCGGTTTCGGCGCCCATCTCGGCAACAATCTCACCGGCTTCCTGCTGATCTCGCACCAGGAGGGCTATAATGGCTTCGCCCTGCTCAACGCCAAGCCGCTCGAAGGCCCCGGCTGGACGAACTGGGACGCCGTGCTGATCGCCGCGATCGGCATTGTCAGCACGCTTTTGACGATGCTTTTGCTATTGCACCGGCGCTCACCGCTGCGAGTCGGGACGAACAAGCAAAGCCTCGGTTAAGCGATCCCAAATCGCGGCGTTTTGGCCTAGGTTTACGCCCAACACTTGACTCCGCGGCCGATTTCCTGTCTAGAGCCGCTGAATTTCCGCGACGAGTATCCTTCGCGAAAGCCGACCAGGACGCCAAAGCCTCTTTGAGCAAGAGCTGTAAAGAGATCCTGGAGGCCAACACCCGGCAGCGCGATGCGCCCCCGGGTGCTTTTTGGCTTTGCGCTTTTGCTTGGCGGCCCGGCGCGAACGCACTACCTCTCGGTCGAACCCCACCGAGATCGAAGGACGGCAGATGTTTGAATCCCTCCAGGAGCGCCTTGGCTCCATCCTGAACGGCCTGACCGGCCGCGGCGCGCTGTCCGAGGCGGATGTCTCGGCGGCGCTGCGCGAGGTGCGCCGTGCGCTGCTCGAGGCCGACGTCGCGCTGGAAGTGGTGCGCTCCTTCACCGACAAGGTGCGCGAGAAGGCGGTCGGCGCCGCGGTGCTGAAGTCGATCAAGCCCGGACAGATGGTCGTCAAGATCGTCCATGACGAGCTGGTCGAGATGCTCGGCGCTGAAAGCGTCGCCGTCGACCTCAACGCGCCGGCCCCCGTCGTCGTCATGATGGTCGGCCTGCAGGGCTCCGGCAAGACGACGACCTCGGCCAAGATCGCCAAGCGGCTGACCGAGCGCCAGAACAAGAAGGTCCTGATGGCCTCGCTCGACACGCGGCGGCCCGCAGCACAAGAGCAGCTGCGCCAGCTCGGCGAGCAGACCAAGGTCGCGACGCTGCCGATCATTGCCGGCCAGAGCCCCGTCGACATCGCCAAGCGCGCGGTGCAGGCGGCGAAACTCGGCGGCCATGACGTGGTCATCCTCGACACCGCCGGCCGCACCCATATAGACGAGCCGCTGATGGTCGAGATGGCCGACATCAAGAAGGTGTCGAACCCGCACGAGATCCTGCTGGTCGCCGATTCGCTCACCGGCCAGGACGCCGTGAACCTGGCGAAGAGCTTCGACGAGCGCGTCGGCATCACCGGCCTGGTGCTGACCCGCATGGACGGCGACGGCCGCGGCGGCGCTGCCCTTTCCATGCGCGCCGTCACCGGCAAGCCGATCAAGTTGATCGGCACCGGCGAGAAGATGGACGGGCTGGAGGAATTCCATCCTAAGCGCATCGCCGATCGCATCCTCGGCATGGGCGACATCGTCTCGCTCGTCGAGAAGGCTGCCGAGACCATCGACGCCGAGCAGGCGGCGGCGATGGCCAAGAAGATGCAGTCGGGCAAGTTCGACCTGAACGACCTCGCCCAGCAGCTTCAGCAGATGTCGAAGATGGGCGGCATGGGCGGTATCATGGGCATGATGCCCGGCATGGGCAAGATGAAGGACCAGCTCGCCGCCGCCGGCCTCGACGACAAGATGTTCGGCCGCCAGCTCGCCATCATCTCCTCGATGACCAAGGCCGAGCGCGCCAACCCCGATATACTCAAGCATTCGCGCAAGAAGCGCATCGCCGCCGGCTCCGGCACCGACGCTGCCGAGATCAACAAGCTCTTGAAGATGCATCGCGGCATGGCCGACATGATGAAGGCGATGGGCGGCAAGGGCAAAGGCGGCGGCCTGATGCGCGGCATGATGGGCGGCCTTGCCTCGAAGATGGGGCTTGGCGGCATGATGCCGGGCGGCGGCATGCCCGACCTCTCCAAGATGGACCCGAAGCAGCTGGAGGCTTTGCAGAAGCAGGCGCAGGCCGCCGGCCTGGGCAAAGGCCTGCCGGGCGGCTTGCCCGGTGGACTTCCCGGTGGCGGCGGACTGCCGGGCCTGCCCGGCGGCATGAAGCTTCCGGGTCTCCCCGGCCTGGGCGGTGGCGGCCTGCCCGGTTTGGGCAAGAAGAAGTGAGGGGGCGGTGAACGAGGAGAAAGACATGGCCGACGCACGCGTCATCCTGGCCGGCTACCGTGCCTCGATCGACAACATCGACGCCGCCCTCATCCATATGCTGGCCGAGCGCTTCCGCTGCACCAAGGCGGTCGGCGTTCTGAAGGCCGAGCATGGCCTGCCGCCGGCCGATCCGGCGCGCGAGCAGCAACAGATCGCCCGCCTTCGCCAGCTGGCGAAGGATGCGAATCTCGACCCGGATTTCGCGGAGAAGTTCCTGAACTTCGTCGTCCGTGAAGTCATCCGCCACCACGAACAGATCGCCGCTTCCAACGGCGCTGCAAAAGCCGGCTAATGGCCGAAAGTTAATGAACGAAATCAGAGCTTTTAGGAGAAAAGAATGGCACTGAAGATCAGACTGGCCCGTGCGGGCTCGAAGAAGCGTCCTTACTACCACGTCGTCGTTGCCGACGCCCGTTCGCCCCGCGACGGCCGTTTCATCGAGGCGCTGGGTTCCTGGAACCCGCTGCTGCCGAAGGATGGCGAGCGCGTCAAGGTCGACGCCGACCGCGTCAAGCACTGGCTGTCGCACGGCGCTCAGCCGACCGACCGCGTGCTGCGCTTCCTCGACGAGGCCGGTATCGCCAAGCGCGAAGCGCGCTCGAACCCGACCAAGGCCCTGCCCGGCAAGAAGGCGCAGGAGCGTTCCGCCCTGCTGAAGAAGGCCCAGGAAGATGCGGCCGCTGCCGCCGCCGCAGCGACCGCCGCGCCGGCCGAGGCTGAAGCCGCCACCGCCGAGTAATCACGGCCTTTCGCGCTGCAAAAACGGCGGGCATGTGCCCGCCGTTTCTTTTGGTCCGCCTGATTGTCTCAGTAGCCGGACGGGCAGCGCGCCACATAGACGCGTCCGTAACGATCGCGGTAGCGGCACTGGCCGGCCTCGCTGGCATGCCCGATCAGCGCGCCGGCGACCGCGCCGACCGCGCCGCCGACCACCGCGCCTTGAACCGGATCACCCGCGACAGCCGCGCCTACGGCCGCGCCGCCCAGGCCGCCGATCGCCGCGCCCTTTTCCGTCTGCGAGCAGGCGCCCAAGGCCATCGTCAGAACCAGAATGGTAATTGCTTTCTTCATTGCTGTTCCTCTCTCAAGCGCCGTCCTCGCCGCCATGCCCTAAACTCACGAACAGCTAAATTGATCCCAAGAAGAACCAAAATTGCAGGCTGCGCCTTGGCCGGCACTATCGGCTGAACGGAATTAGCGCCCGCACCCTTGGGTCGCGCAGATAGAGGCCGCCCCACAGGATGACGCCCAGATAGACGCCGAACAGCGTGTGCGAGAAGAGAGGATTGCCGATCCGCACATGCGTCGAAATCGCGCCGCCCATATAGGCGGTGAGCAGGATCGCGCCGAGCACCGACGTGCGCGGCAAGGCATAGAGCGCGGTCGAGATCAGCCCGATGACCCCGATCAGCCGTGCGATGTTCGGATCGGCCGGCCAGCCGAGCCCGTTCATCGTCTGCGTGACGATATCGAGCGGCGGCAGCTTGATGACGCCGTCGAAGATCATGAACAGGACGACCACGGCGCTGAGCGCGCGGCCCGTCCACAAGGCGCCATTCGAGACAGGCACGGCTTCTGAAATGCTCATGGGTTACCCTCTCCTGGTTCAAGCGCCGGCTGACTGCCGGCTTCAAACCGAGGACGAGTGACCACGATGCGGTCCTACAAGGCTCAGGAAAAATAGAACTTGTCGGCCGCGATCATCTCCGGCGGCGTCTCGTCCAGCGCCTCGAACACGGAAATCTCACAAACGCGGCAGAGGCCGTCCAGCGCCAGGTCGTTCGCCTCGATGCCGAACGGGTCCTCGAGCTCTTCCGACAGCGCGTCGAGGCCGAAGAAGGTGTAGGCGATCAGCGCCGTGAACAGCGGCGTCGCCCAGCCCGTGGTCGAGACCAGGCCGAACGGCAGGAGCAGGCAGACGACATAGGCCGTGCGATGCAGCAGAAGCGTATAGGCGAAGGGCAGGGGCGTGCCGGCGATGCGCTCGCAGCCGGCCTGGATGGCGGCGATCGCGGCCAGCCTTTCATCGAGGATGCGGAAACCGATCGGGTCGAGCGCGCCCGCCTCGCGCCGCGCATTGGCGCGACGGCCCATGCGGCGGACTATGTCGTCGGCAGGATTGGTGCGGGCGGCGGCCTTGTCGACCTCGTCGCCGATGAAGGCGCGGGCGTCCTGTTTGCTGTCGATCCGGCGCAATTGCCCGCGCAAGAGATGGCAAAACGCAAGCGCCTCCATTAGCAGCGCGCGCTGCTCAGCGCGGTCGCCGACCAGGCTGGTGGTGGCGCGCGCCAGGTTGCGGATCTCGAAGACCAGCGCGCCCCACAGCTTGCGCGCCTCCCACCAGCGGTCATAGGCGGCATTGTTGCGGAACGACAGATAGATCGACAGCGTCACGCCGACGAGCCCGAAAGGCGCGATGCTGAAGGCGCTGAGATCGAGATGGAATTGCCGCGCCAGAAGCAGGATGATCGCCGAATAGAGGGCGAAGCCGAAAATCTGCGGCAGGATGCGCGGCACCACCGAGCCGCGCATGATGAAGAACAATTGCAGGAATGTCGGGCGCGGGCGGACGATCATCGGGTGAACCTTTGCAAGCCGTTATGTCTCTACGGCGATAACGAACCCGCGGCTCAGCCGCCAGCGACATCGCCATGTCGTCCAGGCGCCGGACCGTTGACGTTTCGAGCGGGACTGTCGAGAACGTCGCGGAGCGCCAGACGAAGGAAGGAACGATGAGCGGCGAGACGGACCTGCAGAAGCTGCTGGCGTCGATGAGGCCGCGGCTTTACCCGGAAGTCCATGTCTTCGCGACCTTGCCGCCCGGCGCAACCTTGCCGGAAGGACTGGAGCCGGTCATGCGCTTCATCGAGCGCGAGGGCACGACGCTGATCCTGGCAGAAAGCCAGGCGAAGGCGGCCGGCCTCGCCGGCACGTTCCGCTGCCGGATGATCACGCTCGACATCCACTCGTCGCTGGAAGCCGTCGGCTTCCTCGCCGCGATCACCGCGAAGATGGCGGCAGCCGGCATGGGCGTCAATCCGGTCTCGGCCTTCTATCACGACCATCTGTTCGTGCCGGCGGAACGGGCGGAGGAGGCCATGGCGATATTGCGAACGCTGGCGGCGGAGAGCGCGGCTGACTTCGGCGCCTGAGTACGTAAAGAATATCGGGCAGGCCTTCTTCATCGGCTGCCACCAGCGTCTCACTCCGCTGGAACACCCTCGTCCGTCTCGGCGCTAGCGCGCCGATCCACCTTCTCCCACAAGGAGGGCTTTGCACAGAATCGGATCAGTGATTCCATGCGGATATCCGGCAAGGAGGATTCGCGATGGTCGATCGAGTG
>SAJS01000010.1:169892-228121 GCA_004017535.1 Mesorhizobium sp. | reverse complement strand
CAGCCTCCATTCGCTGGCGATAAAACCGGACAACTCCTGTGCTACCTAACCCGGACAACTCATGTGCTTACGACAGTTTTCCGGCACCCGGCTTGCGTTTAAGGGACTTCCCCTCTATATGCGCGCTCATTCCACACACGGACTTTGGTGTCTGCCCGGGAGAAATCCGGCTGAAACCTCCGGTGGCATCAGGACATCGCGTCCGAAATGCCTGTGTCCGTGGAGGCCAACCGGAAAGGAACTAAAGAATGGCTCTGCCAGATTTCAGCATGCGCCAGCTTTTGGAAGCTGGTGTTCACTTCGGCCACCAGACCCATCGCTGGAACCCGAAGATGGCGCCTTACATCTATGGCGCCCGCAACAACATCCACATCATCGACCTGTCGCAGACGGTGCCGCTGCTGCACCAGGCCCTGAAGCAGGTGTCCGACACCGTCGCCAAGGGCGGCCGCGTGCTGTTCGTCGGCACCAAGCGCCAGGCCTCCGACATCGTCGCCGACGCCGCGCAGCGTTCGGCTCAGTACTATGTCAACTCGCGCTGGCTGGGCGGCATGCTCACCAACTGGAAGACGATCTCGAACTCGATCCAGCGCCTGCGCAAGCTCGACGAGACGCTGGCCGGCGAGGCCCAGGGCCTCACCAAGAAGGAGCGCCTGAACCTCGACCGCGAACGCGAGAAGCTCAACAAGGCTCTCGGCGGCATCAAGGACATGGGCTCGACGCCGGACCTGATGTTCGTCATCGACACCAACAAGGAAGCGATCGCCATCCTCGAGGCCAAGCGCCTCGGCATTCCGGTCGTGGCCATCATCGATTCGAACTGCGATCCGGACAAGATCGACTTCCCGATCCCCGGCAATGACGACGCGGCCCGCGCCATCCAGCTCTATTGCGATCTGATCGCCAAGGCTGCCATCGACGGCATCGCCCGCCAGCAGGGCGCGCTCGGCGTCGACATCGGCGCTTCGGCCGAGGCTCCGGTCGAGCCGGCGCTCGACGCTCCGGCCAGCGAAGCTCCGGAAGCTTGATATCGAAGGCCGGAACCCGGCCTTCATCTTTCCAATAAGTTGGCGCGCTAAAGCGCTTTTGCCGAGCGCATCACCCGAATCCCGGTTGGTGCGTCGGCGCATTTGAAACAAAGAGGCGACAATGACGATTTCGGCTGCACAGGTCAAAGAACTCCGCGACTTGACCGGCGCGGGCATGATGGACTGCAAGGCGGCGTTGAACGAGACCAACGGCGACATGGAAGCGGCCGTCGACTGGCTGCGCAAGAAGGGTATCTCGAAGGCCGACAAGAAGGCCGGGCGCACCGCCGCCGAGGGCCTGATCGGCGTCGATGCCGGCTTGCGTGAAGCCGCCGTCGTCGAGGTCAATTCCGAGACCGACTTCGTCGCCCGCAATGCGGCCTTCCAGGAGATCGTGGCCAACGTGGCCAAGGTCGCGCTCGCCTACGGCACGACCGAGGCTGTGGCTGCTGCCAAGTATCCGGGCTCCGATAAGTCGGTCACCGACACCATCAAGGACGCGGTCGGCACCATCGGCGAGAACATGGGCTTCCGCCGTTCGGCGAAGCTCACCGTACCGCATGGCGTGGTGGCGACCTATGTCCACAACGCGGTTGCCGACGGCCTCGGCAAGCTCGGCGTGCTGGTGGCGATCGAGACCACCGGCAACGAGCACGCGGCCAATGCCTTTGCCCGCCAGGTCGCGATGCATGTCGCGGCCAGCAACCCGGTCGCGCTGACCGCCGAGGAAGTCGATCCGGCGCTGGTTGAGCGCGAGAAGGCGATCTTCTCCGATCAGGCGCGGCAGTCGGGCAAGCCGGAAGCCATCATCGAGAAGATGGTCGAGGGCCGCTTGCGCAAGTTCTACGAAGAGGTCGTGCTTTTGAAGCAGGCCTTCGTGCTCAATCCCGACATCACCGTCGAGAAGGCGCTGAAGGATGCCGAGAAGGAGATCGGCGCTCCGGCGAAGATCACCGCCTATCTGCGTTACGCGCTGGGCGAGGGCATCGAGAAGGAAACGACCGATTTCGCGGCGGAAGTCGCGGCAGCGGCCAAGAAATAGCTCCGATCCAAGGGGAGCGCATCGCGTTTCCCTTAAGGTGAAGAGCTCACGAGCTCAGGCAACTCGGCCGGGTGTCCGCATGGATGCTCGGCCGATTTCTTGCGCGGTGTCGATAAAGGCCCTGAGCTTCGGCGCCATCGACGCGCGGCGCGGAAAATAGAGGAAGAGGCCCGGCTCCTCCATCGCCGTCTGCGGCAGGATCTGGACGAGGCGGCCGGCAGCAAGGTCGGCGCGCACCAGCGGTTCGAAGACGTAGGCAAGCCCGACGCCGGCCAGCGCCAGATCGATGGCGCCAAGCGAATCCGTGACGATGGCCGTGCCGCGTGTCTCGACAACGACATCCTTGCCGTTGTCATTCAGGTCCCAGCGGTAAAGCGCGCCGGACCGAACCAGCCGGTAGCCGACGCAGTTGTGGTTGGCGAGATCGGCCACGGCGCGCGGACGGCCGTGTTTTCCGACATAGGCGGGAGAGGCGACGATCACGGCTTTGAACGGCGGCGTCATCCTGACGGTGACCATGTCCTGCGCGATCATCTCGCCCAGCCGGATGCCGGCGTCAAAACCTTCGCCGACGATATCGATAAGTCCCTGGTCGGCCACGATCTCGTCACATCGGGGTAGCGTTCGGCCATCGCCGCGACCACCGGCGTCACCGCCAGGGGGATCGCTATGTTGGAGGCGTTGATCCTGAGCAGGCCGGCCGGCCTTCCCTTCACGCCGCGGACGCGGTCCATCCGCTCGGCGATGTCCTGGAGCGCCGGGGCCGCCGTCTCCACCAGCGCCTTGCCGGCTTCGGTCAGCGAGACGCTGCGCGTCGTGCGGGCGAAGAGCGGCTGGCCGATGCGCTCCTCCACCAGGCGGACCGCATGGCTGACGGCAGACGGGCTCATGCCGAGCTCAGCCGCGGCAAGCGCGAAGCCGCCGCGCCGCGCGACGGCGACGATAACCGGCAAATGTGCGAGCAGATCGCGATCCATTCATGAATGATATCGCATAGTCTTTGCGAACAATGCAATATTATCGATGCTCTCAAGCCAGCCCATATTGGCATCAACACATCGGCGGCGGGCTGATGCTTCAAGGAGAGACGAAAATGAATGCGTTGAGACATGTAACCTTTGCAGCGGGCGTGGCATTGGCGCCGGTCGATGCCGGCGGCGCGGAGGCGACCGGCTGGCAGGCGCTTGCCGACGAGCGCGCGGTGATCCGCATTGCCGACGCCATCGACCGCGCGGTGGATGCGCAGGACTGGAAGCTGGCGCGCAGCTATTTCGCCGATCGCGTCACCGCCGATTTCAGCAGTCTCTCCGGCCAGCCCGCGGCCAACATCGCCTCCGACGACCTGATCGGCGCCTGGGCGGGTAACCTCAAGGGCAGCAAGACAAGCCTGCATCTGCGCACCAACCATCAGGTCGTGCTCGAGGCCGATGCCGCGACCGTCCGCTCCAACGGCTATGCCTGGAACCGGATGGAAGGCAATGGCGATCCGCTCTGGGAAGTCTGGGGCACGTATGAGCATCATTTGACCCGATCGGCTGCCGACTGGAAGGTCGACGGCTTCACCTTCCGCATGACGCATGAGCGCGGCAATCCCTGGGTCAAGGCGACCCCCGGCCAGTGACCCGCAGCACATCAGTTCAGAATCGGAAGACCACCATGACCATGACCTATTACACGCTTGGCAACAGCGGGCTGCGCGTCAGCCGGCTGGCGCTCGGCACAATGACCTTCGGCACCGAATGGGGCTGGGGCGCGGACAGGGGCACCGCCCGCGCGATGTTCGACGCCTATGTCGAAGCGGGCGGCAACTTCTTCGACACCGCCGATCTCTATACCGGCGGCACGGCCGAGACTTGGCTCGGCGAATTCGTCGCCGAGCGTGGCTTACGCGACAAGGCGGTGATCGCCACCAAATTCACCATGAATTCCCAAGCCGGCAATCCGAATGCCGGCGGCAATGGCCGCAAGAACATCATGCGCGCTGTGGACGCCTCGCTGAAGCGGCTCGGTACCGACTATATCGACCTTTACCTTCTGCATGTCTGGGATCGCATCACTCCGGCCGAGGAGGTGCTGCGCACGCTTGACGATCTTGTACGCGCCGGCAAGGTGCGCCATATCGGCCTCTCCGACGTGCCGGCCTGGTATGCCGGCCGCGCCCAGGTGATCGCCGAATTGCGCGGCTACGAGCCGGTCTCGGCGCTGCAGCTCGAATACTCGCTGGCCGAGCGCGCCATCGAACATGAATATGTGCCTTTCGCCACCCGTCATGGCGCGGGCATTATGGTGTGGAGCCCTTTGGCCAGCGGGCTGCTCAGCGGCAAATACAGGCCGACGCAAGCCGGGAATGCCGGCCGGCTCGACGGCTTCCGCAACACCACACATCCCGGCTTCCAGAAGTTCAGCGACCGCAACTGGGCGATCGTGGCGGAGCTCGAGAAGGTGGCGGCCGAGCTTGGCCGCAGCATGGCGCAGGTCGCGCTCAACTGGGCGGTGACCCAGCCCGGCATCGCCTCCGTCATCCTTGGAGCGACGAGGCTCGACCAGGTCGAGGACAACCTAGGCGCGCTCGATTTCTCGATCCCAGCCGAGCTTCGCGCGCGACTGGAAAAGGTCAGCGCCACGCCGGCGCCGTTCCCGCATTCCTATTTCGGCTCCGAGATCCAGGTGCGGGTGACCGGTGGCGTGGTGACTGGCGACAAGCCGGCAGGCTATTGCGCTCCCGTCATCATCGAAGGCGAAGCGGTCAGCATCTCAAGCGACTGATTGAAAAAGGGCAAAGATCAAAAGGCGGCAACTGACCGAAAAAAGCCTGGAATTTTGCACGAGGGCGCGGCGTGACATCGCCGCGCCCTTCGTGTATCGGGTCAACCCGTCATGACAGCATCGCCGGATGAAGCGGGGGCGGTTTTGCCTCCAAAATTGCCGCGCCGAGATTTTCGAGGATCAAGATGACGGATAAGCCCCTCTATCGACGTGTCGTGCTGAAGGCTTCGGGCGAAGCGTTGATGGGCGAGCAGCATTTCGGCATCGACGTCTCGGTGGTCGACCGCATCGCCGCCGACATTGCCGAGGCGCGCGCGCTGGGCGTGGAAGTGGGCGTCGTCATTGGCGGCGGCAACATCTTCCGCGGCGTTGCTGTGGCCTCCAAAGGCGGCGACCGCGTCACCGGTGATCACATGGGCATGCTCGCCACCGTCATCAACTCGCTGGCGCTGCGCACCTCGCTGAATAAGATCGGCGTTGACGCCGTCGTTCTGTCGGCGATCGCTATGCCCGAGCTCTGCGAGAGCTTTTCGCAGCGCCAGGCGACCGCCTATATGAATCAGGGCAAGGTGGTGATCTTCGCCGGCGGCACCGGCAATCCGTTCTTCACCACCGATTCGGCCGCGGCCCTTCGCGCTGCCGAGATCGGCGCCGATGCGCTGTTCAAGGGCACGCAGGTCGACGGGGTCTATTCGGCCGATCCCAAGAAAGATCCGAACGCTGTCCGTTTCGACCGCATCAGCCACGCCGAAGTCATCAAACGCGGGCTTGCGATCATGGATACCGCCGCGATTGCACTTGCGCGCGAAAACAACATTCCGATAATCGTCTATTCGATCCACGAAAAGGGTGGTTTCGGCGATATTCTGAGGGGCGGCGGCCATTGCACGGTCGTCACGGACAAGTAACAGGCCCCGGAATCCGCCAAGCGACTGCGGAACCGCGAACCGAACAACGATAGAAACAGTGAACCCGGCGAACGGGTCGAGGAGATGATCATGAGTGGCGAGTATGAAGACCTGAAGCGACGCATGGACGGGGCGATCGCCGCTTTCAAGCACGATCTGGCTTCGCTGCGCACCGGCCGCGCCTCCAGCAACCTGCTCGACGCCGTCCAGGTGCAGGCCTACGGCACGGCGATGCCGATCAACCAGGTGGCCAACGTCTCGGTGCCGGAGCCACGCATGATTTCGGTGTCGGTCTGGGACAAGTCGATGGTCAGCGCGGTGGACCGCGCCATCCGCGAGGCCAATCTGGGCTTCAACCCGATCGTCGACGGCACCACGCTCCGGATTCCGCTGCCCGAGCTCAACGAGCAGCGCCGCAAGGAGCTGGTCAAGATCTCGCACGGTTACGCCGAGAATGCGCGCGTCGCGGTTCGCCACGTCCGCCGCGACGGCATGGATTTCCTCAAGAAGGCCGAAAAGGATGGCACCATCAGCGAGGACGATCAGCGCAAGCGCTCCGACCAGGTGCAGAAGCTGACCGACGAGATGATCAGCACGATCGATCACCTGCTTTCCGATAAGGAAGCTGAAATCATGCAGGTTTAGGGTCGGGTTTCCGGCTCGAAAGCGAGATTATGGCAACGCCCGCGCATGTCGCGATCATCATGGATGGAAACGGACGCTGGGCCAAGGCGCGCGGTCTGCCGCGCCTTGCCGGCCACCGGGCGGGCGTAGAGGCGCTGCGCAAGACAGTGCGCGCCGCGCCCGATCTCGGCATCTCCTACCTGACTGTCTACGCCTTTTCCTCGGAAAACTGGTCGCGGCCGAAATCCGAAGTCAGCGACCTTATGGGTCTGTTGAAGCTGTTCATCCGCCGCGATCTTGCCGAGCTGCATCAGAACGGCGTGCGGGTGAGGATAATTGGCGACAAGGAAGGGCTGCAGCCCGACATCAGGGGCCTGCTGCAGGAAGCCGAATCGCTGACCGCCGGCAACGAGGCGCTGACGCTCATCATCGCTTTCAACTATGGCGGCCGCGACGAGATCGTGCGCACCGCTCGCAAGCTGGCGGACGCCGTCGCGCGCGGCGACATGGCGAGGGACGCGATCACGGCGGAGAGCTTCGCCGCTTCGCTCGACACGCAGGGCATTCCTGATCCTGAGCTTGTGATCCGCACCAGCGGCGAGCTCAGGCTATCAAACTTCCTTTTGTGGCAGGCGGCCTATAGCGAGCTTGTCTTTCTGCCTTGCTACTGGCCGGATTTCAGCCGCGAACATCTGGCCGATGCTTTGCGCGACTTTGCCGGCCGCGAACGGCGCTTCGGCGGGCTTGCCGCCCGCGATGTCGCGCTTTAGGCGACGCCACACATGAGCAACCTCCAGCAGCGCGTCATCTCGGCAATCGTGATGGCGGCGCTGACGCTTGCGCTCACCTGGCTCGGCGGATTGCCGTTCCGGCTGTTCTGTGGGGCAATCGCAGCGTTGATCTTCTATGAATGGACGCGCATGGAGCGCGCCGGCAACGGCGCGGCGCTCGGTTTTCTGCCGGAAGCGCTGATTCTGGTCTTCATCGGCGCGCTGATTGCCGGCCTGCCGGCCTTGTGGCTGTTGCTGCTGGTCGTGATCCTTGTGGCGGTCGCGGCCATCGCCGCCTGGATCAGGGGGGCCGCGCAGTGGGAAGCCTCCGGGGTGACCTACGCGGCACTATCCGGCTTCTCGCTCGCCTATCTGCGCGACGACAACCATTCCGGGCTGATTGCGATTCTCTTCCTGTTCGCTGTCGTTTGGGCGACCGATATCGCGGCCTATTTCGTCGGCCGCGCGGTCGGCGGCCCGAAACTTGCGCCATCGATCTCGCCCGGCAAGACACAGAGCGGCGCGGTTGGGGGCGCGGTCGGCGGCCTTGCCGCCGGGCTGCTGCTGGCAATTGCAGCCGGCGCCGGCAATCTCGTCCAGCTCGGCCTCGTCGCGCTGGCGCTGTCGATCGTTTCGCAGATCGGCGATCTGTTCGAATCCTGGGTCAAGCGCCGGCATGGCGCCAAGGATTCCAGCAACCTCATTCCCGGCCATGGCGGCGTCATGGACAGGGTCGATGGGCTTGTCGCGGCCGCGTTGGCGCTGTACGTCATTGGTTGGGTCGCGGCGGGCGCCGAGCATCCGGCACTGGGGCTGTTTCCGAACTAAACGACGCTAATGGTCAAGGCGAAAAACGGCGCGCGCCACGGTTTCGCCCGGATTGATGCCACAGTCGCGGCGGAGTGTCGTGTGCGGGCGAATTTGAGGGCATGAGTTGAACGACATTTTTCACGCGGTCTTCAGCACGCAAGGCTTCGTCCTTGGCACGCTCGTGCCGTTTCTGTTCGTGCTGACCGTGGTCGTGTTCGTCCACGAGATGGGCCACTATCTCATCGGCCGCTGGTGCGGCATCGGCGTGAAGGCCTTTTCCATCGGTTTCGGCCCCGAGCTCGTCGGCTTTAACGATCGCCGTGGGACGCGCTGGAAGCTTTGCGCCATTCCACTTGGCGGCTACGTCAAATTCGTCGGCGACATGAACGCGACGTCGAGCCAGCCGAGCGCCGAGGAGATCGAATCACTGACCGACGCCGAGCGCGAGGTCGCCTTCCACACGCAGCCCATCTGGAAGCGCGCCGCGACCGTGGTTGCAGGGCCGCTGTTCAACTTCCTGCTGACGATCGCCGTGTTTACGGTGCTGTTTTCCCTCTATGGCCGTCCGGTCCTGGAACCCACGGTGGCCCAAGTCACCGCGGGCAGTCCGGCTGAGAAAGCCGGAATCCAGCCTGGCGACCGATTCGTCAAAGTCGACGGCAGCAAGGTGGAGACCTTCGCCGACGTGCAGCGCCTGGTTTCAGGCAGGGCAGGCGATGCCATCACCTTCACCATGCTGCGCGACGGCAAGGAAATCGCCGTCACGACGACACCGGAGCCGATGGAGCAGCAGGATGCGCTGGGCAACAAGATCAAGGTCGCGGTTATCGGCGTCATCAACAATGCCGAGCTCGGCCAGCCACGCCTGATCTCTTATACGCCGGCCGGCGCCGTGGTGGCGGCGGTGGAGGAAACCGGACATGTGATCGAGCGCACTGGGCAGTTCCTGCAGCGCTTTGCGCTTGGACGCGAGGACAAATGCCAGTTGGGCGGCCCGATCAAGATCGCGAAGATGTCGGGCCAGGCAGCCAAGCTCGGCTTCGAGTGGCTGGTGCAGCTTGTTGCATTTCTGTCAGTCGGGATAGGATTTCTCAATCTCCTGCCGATTCCCCCTCTCGACGGCGGCCACCTGTTGTTCTACGGCGTGGAGGCCGTCATAAGGCGGCCCGTTTCGGAGCGAATGATGGAGATGGCCTATCGGACCGGGCTGTTCCTGGTGCTCGGTTTCATGGGCTTCGTTTTTTGGAATGATCTGTTTGGGTGCTGAAATCATGAAGAAATTTGGCTTCAGCGCCGGTCATATTGAGATGCCGTTTACCATGCGTGGGGATATGCGTGACGCGAAAGCCACGCGGTACGGTTAAGTAAATACAAATTAACCGGGAGCCTTGCGTGTAGGGAAAATCCGGTTAATACGGTAAGGGAAAATACCGCACGTCCGGTTTTCTCGCCGTGGGGACTACGAGAAAAAGGTACAAAAGCCCGATGAAGGCAGCATCCAAGTTTCTGAGCGCCGCTTCCGCGGCGGCTTTGTCCGCCGCTCTGGTCGTGCCAGGCGCGCTCGCAGTGCAGTTCGCTGCCACCTCGGTGGCCGAGGCCGCGGTCATTTCGCGTGTCGAGGTCAGCGGCAACCAGCGCGTCGATGCGGAGACGATCCGCAACTACATCTCGATCAAGCCGGGCAAGCCTTTCTCCAGCTCCGATATCGACGACGCCGTCAAGGCGCTGTTCGGCACGGGCCTTTTCTCGGACGTCCAGATCAACCAGGTCGGCTCGAGCCTTGTGGTCAAGGTTTCCGAATACAAGGTCGTCAACCAGGTCCTGTTCCAGGGCAACAAGAAGCTGAAGGACAACGCGCTTCAGGCCGCTATCCAGCTGAAGCCGCGCGCGACCTTCTCGCAGCAGGCGCTCGATGCCGATGTCGAGGCGGTCAAGGCCGCCTATAGGCGCATTGGCCGCGACGACGCCGCCGTGACGACGCAGATCATGGATCTCGGCGACAACCGCGTGAACGTGGTCTTCAACATCAACGAAGGCGGTCGTACCCAGATCGCGGCGATCAATTTCGTGGGCAATCACGCCTACTCCAGCCGCCGCCTGTCCGACGTCATCAACACCAAGCGTTCGTCCTGGCTGTCCTTCGTGCTGCGCGACGACGTCTATGACGAGGACAAGCTACGCGCCGACCAGGAGCTGCTGCGCCGCTTCTACTACAACCATGGCTATGCCGACTTCCAGGTCGTCTCGGCCGTCGGCGAGCTTGACGACGCCACCAACAAATACACGGTCACGATCACCGTGCAGGAAGGCGATCGGTACACATTTGGCGACGTCAGTGTGGAAAGCACCATTCCGGAGGTCGATTCCAAGGCGCTGGAATCGGCTGTCGAAACCCACAAGGGCGATGTCTACAACGCCAAGGACGTCGAGGATTCGATCGTCGCCTTGACCGAGAAGGTCGCGGGCTCAGGCTATGCCTTCGCCCAGGTGACGCCGCGCGGCGACCGCAATTTCGAGAACCACACCATTTCGGTCGTCTACACCATCGACCAGGGCACCAAGGCCTATATCGAGCGCATCGAAATCCGCGGCAACGACCGCACGCGCGACTATGTCATCCGTCGCGAATTCGATGTCAGCGAGGGCGACGCCTTCAACCAGGTCCTCATCCAGCGCGCGAAGAAGCGGCTGGAAGGCCTTGATTACTTCCAGTCCGTCGACATCTCGACAGTTCCGGGCTCGGCACCGGACCAGGTCGTTCTCGTGGTCACCGTGGTTGAGAAGTCGACCGGCGAGTTCTCGGTCGGTGCCGGCTATTCGACCGGCGGCGACACGCCCGGTCCTTCCGTCGAGGGTTCGATTACCGAACGCAATTTCCTAGGCCGTGGCCAGTACATCAAGCTGTCGGCCGGCGGCGGCAAGCATTCGCGCGACTTCGCCCTGTCCTTCACCGAGCCTTACTTCCTCGGCCGGCGCATCGCGGCGGGCTTCGACATCTACAAGTCGACCCGCGAATACGACCACTACGACACGGACACCACCGGCGCGACCATTCGCTTCGGCCTGCCGATCACCGACAGCGTTTCGACGCAGTTGGCGTATAACATCTCGCAGGAAAAGTATGACTACCCAGACCATTGCTTGACTGACGGTTCGCTAGACACGGCGAAGTGCAATGTTTCGGACGCAATTCAAGCTGGTATCGCAGAAAGTCCGTGGCTGAAGTCATCGGTCAGTCTGGGCCTTGTCTACAACACTATCGACGACATGAAGAACCCGCATGAGGGTCTCTACATCACCGGTACCACCGAATTTGCCGGCCTCGGCGGCGATGCCAAGTGGGTGAAGGTGACTGGACGTGCGAGTGTCTATGAGACCTTGTCGGAGCAGCTTGACCTTGTCGGTCTCGTCTCGGGCGGCGCCGGGTACATTGCCGGCTACGGTAATGGGGATCTACGCATCTTTGATCACTTCCAGAGCAATGACCGGATGATCCGCGGTTTTGAATATGGCGGCATCGGTCCTGTCGATAGCAACGGGGCGGGCGATCATCTCGGCGGTACAACCTATTTTAATGCTTCTGCGGAGGCTCAGTTCCCGCTCCCAGTCATTCCGGAGAGCTTCGGATTGCGCGGTGCGGTATTTGCTGATGCCGCAACCCTTTATGGCAACAAGCTTGATCCGAGCTTAGTCGATCAGTCGTCTGTGGGCATGAAGCTTCGCGCTTCGGTTGGTGTCGGCCTAATGTGGGCCTCCCCGTTTGGGCCGATCCGCATCGACTATGCGATCCCGGTCAAGAAAGAGTCGACCGACAAAACGCAGGAATTCAACTTCGGCATAGCGACCCGCTTCTAAGTTAGCGGTTGCGTTGTTTCCGGGCCGCTTGACGGCCCGGACTGGACTGAGCCGACCCAGCTGGATATTGCTTCTGGAATGACCGATCCGGTGTTCTTCGCGCCTTCACGCCGGTATACGGCTGGCGAGGTCGCGAATCTGACCGGCGCCAGCCTGCTTGATACCGCGCAGGCTGAAATTGCCATCGAAGCGCTGGCTCCCGCCAATGAGGGCGGCGACGGCGCGCTCGTCTTTGTCGACGGCAAGCGCAATTTCGCGCTGATGCAGTCGCTGAGGGCGGCCGCGGTCCTGTGTCCCGCCGATTTTGCCAGCAAGGCGCCGCCAGGGGTCGCGGTGCTTATGCATCCTCGTCCGCAACAGGCTTTCGCGATGGTTGGGCGCCTTTTGTTTCCGCATGCCGCAACTCCGGGGCCAATGACCGGAGAAACGGGCGTCTCGGCGCATGCCTTTGTCGATCCGTCCGCCCATATCGAGGAAGGGGCGATCGTCGAAGCGGGCGCCGTGATCGGTCCCGGCGTGTCCATCGGCAGCGGCACGGTCATTGCACCTCACGCCGTTGTTGGCCGTTCCTGTCAGATCGGCCGCGACGGGTTCATCGGTCCGGGTGCCAGCATCCAATATGCGCTTCTCGGCAATCGCGTCATCATCCATGGCGGCGCAAGGATCGGCCAGGACGGTTTCGGTTTCGTGGGCGGCGCCAAGGGACCTGAACGCGTGCCGCAGATCGGCCGCGTCATCATCCAGGACGATGTTGAGATCGGCTCCAATTCGACCATCGACCGCGGCGCGATGTCCGATACCATCATCGGCCAGGGCACCAAGATCGACAATCTGGTGCAGATCGCCCACAATGTTCGCATCGGCCGCAATTGCATTATAGCTGGTCTTTCGGGTATTTCCGGTTCCGTCGTCGTCGGCGACAACGTCACCATGGGCGGCGGTGTCGGCCTCGCCGATCATTTGACCATCGGGCCGGGAGCCAAGCTTGCTGCGAGAAGTGGATTCATGAACAACGTGCCGGCAGGCGAGATCTGGGGAGGCTATCCGGCACAGCCGATGGCGGAAGCCATGCGCGAGATAGCGATGCTGCGCAAGATGGCCAGGACGCGCAAGCAAGGCGACGGAAATGGCTGACATGGTGGCAACGACACTCGAGGCGGTCGACATCATGGGGCTGATGAAGCTCCTGCCGCATCGCTATCCGTTCCTGCTGATCGATCGCATTGTCGATATCGATGGCGATGAATCCGCTGTCGGCATCAAGAACGTGACCATCAACGAGCCGCATTTCCAGGGCCATTTCCCGCAGCAGCCGGTCATGCCCGGCGTGCTGATCATCGAGGCGATGGCCCAGACCGCCGGCGCGATCTGCATTCGCAGCCTCAACACGGAAAAACCCTCGCTGGTTTATTTCATGACCATCGACAACGCGAAATTCCGCAGGCCAGTGGTTCCGGGAGACCAGCTCAGGATCCACGTCAAGAAGATCAAAAAGCGCGGCAATCTGCTGAAATTCGCCTGCGAGGCGATGGTTGACGGGGCGAAAGCCGCCGAGGCCGAGGTTTCGGCCATGATGGTCACCGGCTGACGGTTCGAAATGCTCATGAAAGTCGAGACATCCATCCATCCTTCCTCGGTGGTCGAAGAAGGAGCCCGGCTCGGCAAAGGTGTCCGCATCGGACCCTTTTGCCATATCAGCGCCGATTCAATCATCGGGGACCGCGTCGAGCTGGTCAGCCATGTGTCGGTGATGGGCGCATCAACCATCGGAGCAGGAACAAAGGTCTATCCGATGGCGACGCTTGGCGCGCCGCCGCAGAACACCAAGCACAAGGGCGGACGCACCACCCTGATCGTCGGTGAGAACTGCACCATCCGTGAAGGCGTCACGATGCATGTCGGCACCGATTCCAGCCGCGGCGAGACGAGTGTCGGCGACAACGGCAATTTCCTTGCCTATGCCCACATTGCCCATGACTGCGTCGTTGGCAAGAACGCGACCTTCGCCAATGGCGCGACGCTCGGCGGCCATTGCGAGATAGGCGACAACGTCTATATCGGCGGGCTGACCGCCGTTCACCAGTTCGTGCGCATTGGCGACAACGCGTTCATCGGCGGCTGCTCGGCGGTTGTCGGCGATATCATTCCCTATGCGATCGCCGCCGGCAATCGCGCCAAGCTGCGCGGCCTGAACATCATCGGACTCAAGCGCTCTGGCCTGCCGCGCTCGGAAATCTACCTGCTGCGCAAGGTTTATCGGTCGATTTTCGACCGTTCCCGCAGCGTTGCGGAGAATATCGATCTCGCCAGGGCGGAATTCGGCTCCTCGTCTCCTGCCGCCACGAAGATGATCGACTTCATCGCCGGCGGCGGCAAGCGGCACTATGCGGTCCCGCCGCTGAAGGGTGGCGGCGACGATGACAGCGGCGATGACGAGGCCTGAGCGCGCCGCATCAGGGTTCCAACTCGCGCCGGGCTCGAAGGTCGGCATCATTGCCGGCGGTGGCAGCCTGCCCGTCGAAGTCGCCGATGGCTTGGTCAAGCACGGTTTTGCGCCTTTTATCATCATCGCCGCCGGTGAGGTCGACCGCGAGGCCGACTTTGCGGCCTACGATCAGGAAAAACTTGCGCTGGAGGAAATCGGGCTGCTGTTTCCGTTGCTGAGGCGCCACGGCATCACCCACCTCGTCCTTGCCGGCGAGATCAAACGCAGGCCACGGTTGAGCAATATAAGGCCGACACTTGGTCTGCTGGCGATAATTCCCTCTGTGATCAGAGCTTTGCGACGCGGTGACGATGGCTTGCTGAAGATATTGACCCGAGCCCTCGAGACGCGAGGCGTCAAGGTCGTCGGCGCGCACGAGGTCGTTCCGGAACTGACGGCGGGCGAAGGCACATTGACAGCGGCCGGACCAAACCAGTCCGACTGGCGCGACATCGAGGCCGCTCGCAAGGCGGCCAAGGCCATCGGCGCGCTCGATATCGGCCAGGCGGCGATTGCGATCGGAGGTCGCGCCGTGGCGCTGGAAGGCATTGAGGGCACAGCCGGTCTGCTCGACAGAATGCGGGATTTGCGCGGTCATGGCAGGCTGGCCGGCAAGGCGCGCGGCGTGCTGGTCAAATGCGCCAAGCCGGGTCAGGAATTGCGAGCCGACTTGCCCACCATCGGCCCGCAGACGGTCGAGGCCGCTCATGCGGCAGGCCTTGCCGGCATAGCCGTCGAGGCCGGCCGTTCGCTTATCCTTGAAGGCCCGACCACGCTTGCTCGCGCGAACGCCTTTGGCCTTTTCATCGTCGGCCTGCCCGCGCCGGGGCTGGACAAAGGGGGAGCCGGCTGATGGGCGCTGACAAGCCGATCAAGCTCGCAATCGTCGCCGGCGAGGAATCCGGCGATCTGCTCGGCGCCGATATCGTGCTGGCGCTCGAGCGTACGACCGGCCGCGAGGTTCAGCTTGTCGGCATCGGCGGCCGGCACCTGCAGCAACTGGGGCTGACGCCGTTGTTTGACGGCAGCGAAATCGCGCTGATGGGTTTCAGCGCGGTGCTGCGTGACCTGCCGCGGCTGATGCGCCGCATCAGCCAGACTGCTGAAATGATCGCGGCCGAGCGGCCCGATTGCCTCGTCACAATCGACAGCCCCGACTTCTCGCTGCGCGTGGCGAAGAAGGTCCGCGCAAAGGCGCCGGCCATCCCGATCGTCCACTATGTCTGCCCGAGCGTATGGGCCTGGAGGCCGGGCAGGGCGGTGGCGATGAAGCCCTATGTCGACCATATCCTGTGCATCCTGCCGTTCGAGGTGAAGGCGCTTGCCCGTCTCGGCGGACCACCAGGCACTTATGTCGGTCACCGGCTGACGCGGGATCCGGGCGTGCTTAGCGCCGCCAAGGCGCAGAGCCAGCCGCGCGACCTCTCCGACGACCGTCTCAAGACGGTGCTGGTGCTGCCCGGCTCGCGCCGCGGCGAGGTCCGCCGGCTGATGGAACCGTTCGGCAAGGCGATGTCGGCGCTGCGCCAACGCGGCCATCGCCTGCGCCTGCTGTTGCCGACAGTGCCGCATGTCACCGAGCTGGTGAAGGCTTCGGTCGCCAGTTGGGACGACAAGCCGGAAATCATCATCGAGCCGGAGCGCAAATGGCAGGCCTTCGGCAAGGCCGATGCGGCATTGATCGCGTCTGGAACGGTGTCGCTCGAGTTGGCGCTTGCAGGCGTTCCGATGGTGTCCTGCTACAAGCTCGACCCGATTGCGCGCCAGCTGCTGCAGCATATGGTGACGACTTGGTCGGCCCTGCTGCCCAACCTGATTTCCGACCGCACGCTGGTTCCGGAATTCTACGACCAGTATGTCCGGCCGGAAAACCTTGCTCGGCAACTTGAGGCCCTGTTTGCCGACACCGGCATGCGTGCCTGGCAAAAGGCGGGCTTTGACGAAATTGCCCGGCGCATGGCGACCGAACGGCCCTCCGGCGAGATCGCCGCGGAAGTGGTGATGGGGTGTATCAAGAGAACGAATAGGGAGTAGCGAGTGGGGCTATCGGGTTGCCTTCTTCCCCTATTCGCTACTCGCTATCTCGCTATTCGCTCAATTACCTTTTCGCAATCGGCACGTAGTCGCGCTCGGTGGCGCCGGTGTAGAGCTGGCGCGGGCGGCCGATCTTCTGGTGCGGATCCTCGATCATTTCCTTCCACTGCGCGATCCAGCCGACGGTGCGCGCGACCGCGAACAGAACGGTGAACATGGTCGTGGGGAAGCCGAGCGCCTTCAGCGTGATGCCGGAATAGAAGTCGACGTTCGGGTAGAGCTTCTTTTCGATGAAGTAAGCGTCGGTTAGCGCGATCTTCTCCAGTTCCATCGCGATGTCGAGCAACGGATCGTCCTTGATGCCGAGCTCGCCCAACACCTCATGCGCGGTCTTCTGCATGATCTTGGCGCGCGGATCGTAGTTCTTGTAGACGCGGTGGCCGAAGCCCATCAGGCGGAACGGATCGTTCTTGTCCTTGGCGCGAGCAATGAACTCCGGGATGTGATCGACATGGCCGATCTCGCCCAGCATGTTCAGCGCCGCTTCATTGGCGCCGCCATGCGCCGGGCCCCACAGGCAGGCTATGCCGGCGGCGATGCAAGCGAACGGATTGGCGCCGGAAGAGCCGGCGAGGCGAACCGTCGAGGTCGAGGCGTTCTGCTCGTGGTCGGCGTGCAGGATGAAGATGCGCTCCATGGCGCGCGCCAGCACCGGATTGATCTTGTACTCCTCGCACGGCACGGCAAAGCACATGTGCAGGAAATTGGCGGCGAAGCCGAGATCGTTCTTCGGATAGATGAAGGGCTGGCCGATATGGTATTTGTAGGCCATCGCCGCGATGGTCGGCATCTTGGCGATCAGGCGCATCGAGGCGACCATGCGCTGATACGGGTCCGAGATGTCAGTCGAGTCGTGGTAGAAGGCCGACAGTGCGCCGACCACGCCGCACATGACGGCCATCGGATGCGCGTCGCGGCGGAAGCCGGTGAAGAAGCGCGACATCTGCTCGTGCACCATGGTGTGGCGCGTCACGCGATAGTCGAAATCCTCTTTCTGCGCCTTGGTCGGGAGTTCCCCGTAGAGCAGGAGGTAACAGACTTCGAGGAAGTCGCCATGTTCGGCAAGCTGGTCGATCGGATAGCCGCGATGCAAGAGGATGCCGGCGTCTCCGTCAATGAAGGTGATTGCCGACTCGCAGCTTGCGGTGGAGGTGAAGCCGGGGTCGTAGGTGAAGGCGCCGGTGGTGCTGTAGAGCGCACCGATGTCGATGACGTCAGGCCCGGTCGACCCGCTTCGCACCTTGAACTCATGGGTCTTGCCGGCGAGTTCGAGCCTGGCGGTCGACTCGCGCGCCTTGCTGCCCGGTTCCAGTTTTGTCGCAGCTTCGCTCATTCTCAAACTCCCTTTGTATACTCATGCCGGCAAGGCAATTCCTGCAAACGACACGTCGAAGTCACCGGAATGCGCGAACTCGCCACCGCATTTTAGGAGGTGCGTGCCAGATTGGGCCAAGGCCTAATGTTGCACTGCGAAACACACCTTTCAATGCCAATCTTCTTAGGCCAGTTCGCTCCTAATCGATTTGATCTCCAATGCGCGCCAGGCTTTCCTGGCGGCCCAGCACGGCCAGCACGTCGAACACGCCGGGGGACGTGCTGCGGCCGGTCAGCGCGGCTCTCAGCGGTTGGGCCACCGCGCCGAGCTTGTATCCGCCGGCCTGCGCAAACTCGCGGATCGAAGCCTCTGCCGAAGCGGCGCTCCAGTCACCCGAGATGGAAGACAAGGCCCCATGCGCGCCGCGCAAAATCGCGCGCGCATCCGTGCTGAGCAAGCCTGCCGCCTTCTCGTCCAGCGACAGCGGACGCTCGGCAAACAGGAAAGCCGCGCCGTCGACCAACTCCAGCAGGGTCTTTGCCCGCTCCTTGAGGCCGGGCATGGCGGCAAGCAGCTGCGCCTTTCGCTTGTCATCTAGCTTTGCGGCGAGCGCCGGACCGCCTTCGAGATAGGGCAGAGTGGCGACGAAGATATCGAACAGCGCCCGATCGTCCATCTTGCGCATATGCACGCCGTTCAGCGCCTCGAGCTTGGCGAAGTCGAAGCGGGCAGCGCCCTTGTTGACGTCGCCGATGTCGAACCAGGCGATCATGTCCTTGATCGACATCACCTCGTCGTCGCCATGGCTCCAGCCGAGCCGCGCCAAATAGTTGAGCAAGGCTTCCGGCAGATAGCCCATGGCGCGATAGGCCTCGACGCCCAGCGCGCCGTGCCGCTTCGACAGCTTGGCGCCGTCGGCGCCGTGGATCAGCGGGATATGCGACATCGACGGCACCGCCCAGCCCATGGCGTTGTAGATCACCGTCTGCCGCGCTGCGTTGGTCAGATGATCGTCGCCGCGGATGATGTGGGTGACGCCCATATCGTGGTCGTCGACGACGACGGCATGCATGTAGGTGGGGTTACCGTCCGAGCGCAGGATGATGAAGTCGTCGAGATCCTTGTTGGGAAAGCGCACCTCGCCCTGCACGCGGTCATGGACGACCGTCTCGCCCTCGGTCGGCGCCTTGATGCGGATCGCGCCCTTGACGCCAGCCGGCGCTTCGGACGGATCGCGGTCGCGCCACTGGCCGTTGTAACGCGGCGGCAGGCCCTTGGCTCTCGCTGCCTCGCGCATCGCCTCCAACTCCGCGGGCGTCTCATAGCTGTAATAGGCCTTCCCCAGGCGCACGAGCTCCTCGGCCACCTCGCGATGGCGCGGGGCGCGCTCGAACTGGGAGACGGCGTCGCCATCCCAGGAAAGGCCAAGCCAGGTCAATCCGTCGAGAATGGCGGCCGTGGCGGCTTCGGTGGACCGCTCGCGATCGGTGTCCTCGATACGCAGCAGCATCGTGCCGCCGGTGTGCTTGGCATGGAGCCAGTTGAACAGCGCCGTGCGCGCCCCGCCAATATGCAGGTAACCGGTGGGCGAGGGGGCGAAACGGGTGACGACCTTGTCGGACATGAAACTCTCGAAGAAGCACTGAAACGGCATATTTCACGCGGGCTTTCGCGCGGTTGGCGTTCATGTACCATAGGCGGTCTGGGGCGCAAGGGGCAGACCCGATGGCTGGACGTGGCCGGGGCGTGAGGGAGGACGGGGAAACGACAGCAGGCGTCAGCGAGCGCCTGATGTTTGCTCGTGCCGAGCCCCAAGAGGCGCCGCCCATCCAGCTTCCTCAGCCGCGCGCACCAGCCGAGCGTCTGCCTGATGGCGACCGCGCAGTACTGCCGGTCTCCCCAACAGCAACGATCGGCCGAATCCGCAGACAGCTTGGCCGCGCCTCGCTCCCCGCATTGCGCCGAGGCATCGCCGTCGCCATGGAGACGGAGCTCGACCGGGGCGTCGGCTTCCTGCTGGTTCCGGTGTTCCTGGCCGCCGGCGTGATCTATTACTTCTCCCTGAACACCGAGCCGGACCTCTACAGGCCGCTGGCGGCGGTGGCCCTGGTGGCTCTCTGCGCAGCGGTGTCGCGCTCCTGGCAGAGAACGCACCTTTTCTTCATGGCATCGCTTTTATGCGCGCTCGGCTTTCTCGCGGCCAAGGTGGAGACCTGGCGGATGGCGACCCCGATGCTGGGGTCCGAGATCCAGACACGGCTGACGGGTCGCCTCGTCGTCGCCGAGGCGATGGCCAACGGCCGTGTGCGGCTGACCATCGATCTCGTGTCCACGGAGCATCCTACGCTGCGCTACGCGCCGAGCCGCGTAAGGGTTTCGGCGCGCAGGATCCCGCCCGGCATGACGGCCGGGTCGATGCTGACCGGCTACGCCAAGCTGCTGCCGCCGACCGGTCCGGTCCGGCCGGAGAGCTACGACTTTTCCTTCGACAGCTACTTTAGCGGAATCGGCGGCAGCGGCTTTTTCCTGGGTGACCCAAAGCTGTTAGCTCCGGCTTCGACGTCGCCAACGGGGGCACCCATCGTCGCGCGCATCACGTCGGCCGTGGAAAATGCGCGCGAAGGGATCGCCGACCACATCCGGAGCAGCATTGGCGGGTCCGAGGGTGAGATCGCGGCGGCGCTGATCGTCGGCGTGCGCGCCGGCATTCCGGAAGCGATCAACGAGTCGATGCGACGGACCGGCATCTATCACATCATCTCGATTTCCGGTCTGCATATGGCGCTGGCCGCTGGCACGATCATGTTCCTGCTGCGCGGCGCCTTCGCGCTATTTCCTGATTTCTCGTCCCGGCGCCCGGTGAAGAAATACGCCGCGGCGATCGCGCTGGCCTCGATCGCCGCTTACCTCGTCATCTCCGGTATCGTGGTGGCGGCCGAACGGAGCTTCATCATGCTAGCGGTGATGCTTGTCGCCGTGCTCTTCGACCGCGCGGCGCTGACAATGCGCAACCTGGCGATCTCGGCGATTGCCGTCATCCTTGTCTCGCCGCATGAAGTGGTCGGCCCGAGCTTCCAGATGTCCTTTGCCGCTACCGCGGCCCTGGTCGGCGCCTATGCCGGCTTTGCCGATTATCGCGCCGGCAAAACGACCGCGCCGCCGGTGAAGCGTTCGTTCCTGAGGTTCCTGTCCCGAAAACTGGCGGTTGGCGTAGGCGGCGCCGCTGTGACCTCGCTCATCGCCGGCAGCGCGACGTTGCTGTTTGCTATCTGGCATTTTCAGCGCGTGTCGCCGCTCAGCCTGCTCGCCAATCTGGCGGTCATGCCGATCGTCTCGCTGATCGTCATGCCGTTCGCCGTGTTGAGCGCGCTCGCCATGCCGTTCGGCTTCGACGGTCCCTTCCTCTATGTGATGGGCAAGGGCCTGACAGCGATGATCGCCATTTCGGCATGGATTTCCGATCGCTCGCCAGTCGATGCCGTGGGATTGATCTCGATCCAGTCGGTGCTGCTGGCGACAATCGCGCTCGTCATCGCAACCATGGCCACCACCTGGCTAAGGCTTGCCGCTGTGCCCTTCGCGCTCGCCGCGCTGCTGGCCATCCCGCATGTGCGCACGCCGGATGTGCTGATCTCGGAGGATGCGCATCTCGTGGCGATGCCGATCGGCGGCGGCGAACTTGCCGTCAACCGCGAACGCTCCAACGAGTTCACCACCGACAATTGGAAGCGGGCGCTGAAGGCCGAGGACATCGTGCCGCCCGAGACATTTGCCAAGGATGCACTCGGTATCGCCGACCCGGTCGACCTGCCGCCCGGCTCGCCCTTTTATTGCACCGGCGACCTCTGCATTGGCCGGCATCCTTCCGGCGCGATTGTCGCGCTCGCCGAAAACCGCGACAGCGCACGGCCCGCCTGCGGCTTTGCCGACCTCATCGTCATCAACGATGCGACGGCCTACAATCCCTGCTGGGATCAGCGCGTGCTTGTCGTCACCAAGCGCCAACTGGCGCGTGACGGCAGCGCCGCCGTCTTCTTCGATCCACAATCGGCAACAGCGCGAGCAGCCATCCAATACGCCGTCGAAAAGCCTTACCGGCCTTGGCATGAGCAGCGGAAGTACACGCGCGAGGCGAGGGGACTGCCGCCTTACGAAAAGCCTGAGAGGGCCAAGCCCTCGCAGCCGGATCAGTAACGGCGGATCAGCCCGACAAGCTTGCCCTGCACCTTGACTCGATCCGGCCCGAAGATGCGGGTCTCGTAGGCCGGGTTGGCGGCCTCCAGCGCGATCGAGGCGCCCTTGCGGCGGAAGCGCTTGAGCGTTGCCTCCTCATCGTCAACCAGCGCCACCACGATCTCGCCCGGGCTCGCCGTGCTGGCGTTACGGATGATGACGGTGTCGCCGTCGAAGATGCCGGCCTCGATCATCGAGTCGCCCTTGACCTCCAGCGCATAGTGCTCGCCGCCCATGATCATGTCCGGCGGCACCGAGATCGAATGCGTCTGGTGCTGGATGGCGTCGATCGGCACACCGGCGGCGATTCGGCCCATCACCGGAATGGACACGGCCGAAGCGGCGTCGTCATCATTGCTGGGTGTCGGCGTACGCGAGGGCGTTGCCGGCTTCACCTGGCGGCTTAGATTGCCCTGGCCGCCCTGGATGACGCTTGGCGAAAATTTCTTCGCGGCGTTCAGGCCGGGAGCGATCGAGTCGGGCAGGCGCAAGACTTCCAACGCGCGCGCCCGGTTCGGTAGCCGGCGAATGAAGCCGCGTTCTTCCAGCGCCGTGATCAGCCGATGGATGCCGGACTTCGAGGCCAGGTCCAGCGCTTCCTTCATCTCGTCGAAGGATGGAGGGATTCCGCTCTCCTTCAGGCGTTCATGGATGAACATCAGGAGTTCATGTTGTTTGCGCGTCAGCATTGGCGGCCCCACGGGTTCCGAAACCAGAATCAGAAAAACAAACCCAGAACAAACACTATCTGTTCCAGTTGTGTTCCGCAACCGTTTAAAGTTTAATGAATTTCTTAAGGCTGCCGAAAGAATGTTGCATCGGACGCTGCCCGGCCGCCACCGGTTGGGCTGTGTCATTGATTCCGCTCGATTTTGCAATTCTCCTTATGCTGAAATTGAGAGGCGACATCGTCGCGAAGGTGCTGAAGGGATCCAGTCAGCTGACCCAACCATGTACCGTAACGTGAACGAAACGAACTCAAAATGCCAACCTTGGCTACGATTCCGATCCTCAGCCTTTGCCGTCTATGGACCAGCTAACATAGGACAGAAGGTTCTTGCCGGGTTGCGGACGGTGATGGGACAACCGCCTTGGTCGCCGGAGGGATGTAGCGGCCTGGGTCGAAATGGAGGCGGTAGCACATGAGGGGAATTCCCGATCTTGCCGAGGTCGAGGCGATGGACGCCGCGGACCAGCTGCGCCCCTTGCGCGATCGCTTCGTCCTGCCGAAAGGAGTGATTTATCTCGACGGCAATTCGCTGGGCGCTGCTTCGATCAATGTCTTCAACGAGATCGAGACGGCCGCGAAGCAGGAATGGGCGCAGGACCTCATCCGCGCCTGGAACACCGCCGGCTGGTTCGACATGCCTGTCACTCTGGGCGACCGGCTCGGGTGTCTGATCGGCGCCGCGCCTGGCCAGACGGTGGTATGCGACACCACCTCGATCAACATCTACAGGGTCCTGCATGCGGCGCTCGCAATGCGACCCGACCGCCCGGTGATCGTTGCCGAAGGCGACAGCTTTCCGACCGACCTCTACATGGCGGAGGGGGTGGCCTCGACGCTGCCCGGCACGGTGCTGCGGCTCGAAGGCGTCGATGCGCCGAAGATCGAGGACCTGATCGACGACCATGTCGCGGTCATCCTGGTCAACCACGTCAATTACAAGTCCGGCCGGTTGCGCGACATGGCGGCCCTGACTCGCAAGGCCCATGACGCCGGTGCGCTGATCGTCTGGGACCTCTGCCACACGGCCGGTGCCCTGCCGGTGGAACTCGACGGCTCGAATGCCGATTTCGCCATCGGCTGCACCTACAAATATCTCAATGGCGGGCCGGGCGCGCCGGCCTTCATCTATGCCGCCACCCGCCATCATCCCGATATCAGCCAGCCGCTCAGCGGCTGGTGGGGCCATGCCCGGCCGTTTGCGTTCGAGCAAGGCTACGCCGCCGGCACGGGCATCCGGCGGTTCCTGTGCGGAACGCAGCCAGTGTTGTCGATGCGAGCGCTGAAAGGCGCGCTCGATCTCTGGGACGAAGTCGACATGACGGCCGTGCGCGAGAAGAGCGTCGCGCTGACGGATCTGTTCATCCGGCTTGTCGAAGCTCGATGCGGCGCGTTCGGTCTCGAGCTGGAAAGCCCTCGCAACGGCGCTGATCGCGGCAGCCAGGTGTCGTTTGCCCATCCGCACGGCTACCAGGTGATGCGCGCCTTGATCGAGCGCGGCGTAATCGGCGATTTCCGCGCGCCGTCGACCGTTCGCTTTGGCTTCACCCCGCTCTATGTCGGCTACCGGGACGTCTGGGACGCCGTCGAGGTGCTGGAAGACATACTACGCACGGGCGCCTGGCAGGAGGCGCGCTATGCGATCAAGGAGGCCGTCACCTGACTTCGAATGGCATGCCGAACAAAGACAACTCGAAATTGATCTGATCGCTGGAGGGGCCGATGCTGGGACACCGCATTGTCGACTGGGACGACGCCTACGCCAACGGCGCGAACATCGCCGGCGGCGACCGTTGGCCGGCGGCCTGGGACGGCCCGGCTCAGGCATTTCGCGAAAAGCTATCGGCGCAGGGCAGGGCGCGGCTCGACATCGTCTATGGCGAGGCGCCGCGCAGCCGGTTCGATCTCTTCGTCCCGCCTAATGCGCCCAAGGGGCTCGTGGTGTTCATCCACGGCGGCTACTGGATGGAGTCACACAAGAACTCCTGGTCGCATCTGGCCGCCGGCGCTGTTGGTCGCGGCTTTGCCGTCGCCATGCCTTCCTATACGCTTTGCCCGCGAACCAGGATCAGCGGCATCGTCAATGAAGTCGCGGCTGCGATCGGCAAGGCGGCCGCCATGGTTGATGGCCCGCTGATGCTGACCGGTCACTCGGCCGGCGGACATCTCGCCAGCCGCATGGTGGCCGAGGCCTCACCGCTAGCCTCCGATGTGGCGCGGCGCACGCGCAAAGTCGTTTCGATTTCAGGCCTGCACGACCTGCGGCCGCTGATGTTCACCGCCCTGAATGAGACCCTGAACATCGACGAGCGGGAAGCGTTGAGCGAAAGCCCGGCTTTGCTGCGGCCCCGGCAGGGAGTTCGCATCACCTGTTGGGTCGGCGGCGGCGAGCGCTCGGAGTTCCTGCGCCAGAGCGCATTGCTCGCCAACATCTGGACCGGACTCGGCGCCGCCACCGATTCGGTGATCGAGCCGGACCGACATCATTTCGACGTTGTGGATGGCCTCGCAGATCCGGACCATCCCCTGACCCGAACGCTGGTGGACGAATAGCAATTGACTTCGTCGGCCCATGAACGATCGACTTCGTCGACGTATGAACGATCGGCGTTGTCGATGTATCAGCGCAGCATTAGCACGCTGCATTCGGCGCCGACCTCCGCGGCCGGCGCCAAGGGCTCGCGCACGATCAGGCCGTTGGCGTCGGCGAGCATCTTGAGCATCGAGGAGTCCTGGATGCCGAACGGGGTCGCGATCGGGGCGCCGGCGTCTTCGCGCACAACGGCGCGCACATAGTCCTGCCTGACATCATTGGCCGGCATCGCGGTGCCCAGCCGGGCCGTTCGCACGTCCTGCCTGAAACCGCGGCCGCCGAGCCGCGCAAGCAGCGGCTTCAGGAAGAGCTGCGAGCAGACGATGCTTGCCACCGGATTGCCGGGCAGGCCGATGCAGCGGACATTGCCAAGCCGGCCGAACATCAACGGTTTGCCGGGGCGCATGGCGATCTTCCAGAAGTCGAGCCGCATGCCTTCGCCGGTGAGCACGTCATGGATCAGGTCGTGATCGCCGACCGAGGCGCCACCGAGCGTGACGATAACGTCGGCGCTTGCCTGGACCGCTTTCCTGACTAGCGCGGCGATCGCCTCCTTGCGGTCGGCGGCGATGCCGAGATCGAGCGCCCGCGCGCCGACCGACTGCGCGGCGGCGGCAACGCCATAGGCATTGGAGGAAATTATCTGATCCGGACCAAGCTTGCTGCCCGGCGGCAGCAATTCGTCGCCAGTGGCGATGATTGCGACCAGCGGTCGGCGCACGACATTCAAGGAAGGGTGGTTGGCCGACGCAGCCAGCGAAAGGGCCGCCGCATCGAGTACGCGACCTTTTTCGAGCAGCATGTCGCCCCCGCCGAAGTCGAGCCCGCGGCGGCGGACGTTGCGTCCTTCGGCGGTCTGCTCCGTCACCTCGATCTTGCCATTACCGAGGTCGCGGGCGTTTTCCTGGATGACGATGGTGTCGGCGCCTTCAGGCAGTGGCGCGCCGGTGAAGATGCGCACGGCCTGGCGTTCGCCGACGGTCCCGGAGAAGCCACGCCCGGCAGGCGCCATGCCTATGACCTCGAGTTGCGCCGGCACTGAGGCAACATCAGCGGAACGCGCGGCATAGCCATCCATTGCGGACGCGTTGAAGGGCGGTTGCGTGCGCAGCGCCACCACCGGTTCCGCCAGGACCCGTCCGGCCGCGTCCGCCAGCGGCACGCTCTCGCCCGTCAAAGGTGCTGCGCCGTCGAGCAGGCGGGCGAGCGCTTCGGCGACCGGAACCAGCGCCATCAGGCATCTGCCTTGTAGTCGCCGGACTTGCCGCCGGTCTTCTCGACCAGCCGGATGCCGGAAATCGCCATGCCACGGTCCGCGGCCTTGGCCATATCGTAAATGGTGAGGCAGGCAACCGAGGCGGCGGTCAGCGCCTCCATCTCCACGCCCGTCTTGCCGGTGACGCGGGCAAGCGCTGTGACCTTGAGGCCAGGCAGCGTGTGGTCCGGCTCGATCTCGACGGCCACTTTGGTCAGAAGCAGCGGATGGCAAAGCGGGATCAACTCATGCGTCTTCTTCGCCGCCATGATCCCGGCGATGCGGGCGGTGCCCAGCACATCGCCCTTCTTGGCGTCGCCGGCCAGAATCATCTCCAGCGTTTCGGGCAGCATCGAGACAAAGCCCTCGGCGATTGCCGTGCGGGTCGTTTCGGCCTTGTCGCCGACATCGACCATGTTGGCTTCGCCCTTGGCGCCGAGATGGGTGAGGGCGGGCATTCTCAAACGGCCTCGGCCGCTGCCTTGCCTGTCAGCAGAAGCTCGGTCGCCGCCGCCACATCAGCCTGTCGCATCAGGCTCTCGCCGACGAGGAAAGTACCGATCTTGCTCTTCTCGAGCCGGCGGCAATCCTGATGCGTGAAGATGCCGCTCTCGCTGACCAGCAGCCGATCCGCCGGCACCATGGCGGCCAGCCGCTCCGAAACGTCGAGGCTGGTCTGGAAGGTTCTGAGATCACGGTTGTTGATGCCGATCAGCCGCGACGACAAGGTGAGCGCGCGTTGCATTTCCTTCTCGTCATGCACCTCGACGAGAACATCCATGCCGAGCTCAAAGGCGGTCGCTTCGAGCTCGCTGGCCAGCGCGTCGTCGACGCTCGCCATGATGATGAGGATAGCATCGGCGCCCCAGGCGCGTGCTTCGTAGACCTGGTACGGATCGAACAGAAAATCCTTGCGCAGGGCCGGCAGGCGCACTGCTGCGCGCGCGGCCGTCAGGAATTCCGGAGCACCTTGGAAAGACGGGGCGTCTGTAAGCACCGAAAGGCAGGCGGCGCCACCTTGCTGATAGGCCTGGGCCAATGACGGGGGGTCGAAATCGGCACGGATCAACCCCTTCGAAGGACTGGCCTTCTTGATCTCGGCGATCAGCCCAAAGCTCCCAGCTCTGCGCTTCGCCTCGAGCGCCGCCAAGAAACCGCGCGTCGCACCGGCATCCTTTGCGCTCGCCTTGATCTCGCCCAGCGGTATCTTCGCCTTCGCCGCGGCGATCTCGTCGCGCTTATAGGCTTCGATCTTGCGCAGGATGTCCGACAAGGCCTTATCCGTTCGAAATCTCGACGAGCTTGTCCAGCACCGCAAGGGCGCGGCCGCTGTCGATCGCTTGCGCTGCCGCGGCGATACCGTCGGCAAGCGTCGTCGCCTTGCCGGCAACGACCAGACCGGCGCCGGCGTTCATCAGCACCGTGTCGCGATAGGCGCCGGCGGCTCCGCCCAGCATATCGCGCAGTTGCCTGGCGTTGTAGGCCGCGTCGCCGCCGCGCAGCTCTTCCTTGGTGTGCCGCTTCAGCCCGACGGCTTCCGGCGTCAGGGTGAAGGTGCGGATCTCGCCGCCGGCAAGCTCCGCAACCTGGGTCTCGCCCGTGGTGGTGATCTCGTCATAGCCATCGCCATGGACGACCCAGGCGTGCTCGGCGCCTAGCGCCTTCAGCGTCTCGGCCACCGGCATGATCCATTCCGGCAGGAAAACGCCGACCATCTGGCGGCTGACGCCGGCGGGGTTCGACAGTGGTCCAAGCAGATTGAAGATGGTGCGCGTGCCGAGCTCGACGCGGGTCGGCCCGACATGCTTCATCGCCGGATGATGCGCCGGCGCGAACATGAAACCGACGCCGGCCTCATGAATGCAGCGGCCGATCATTTCCGGCGAGATATCGATCTTGACGCCCAGCGCCGTCAGCACATCGGCCGAGCCGGTCAGCGAAGAGAGGCCGCGATTGCCATGCTTGGCGACCGGCACGCCGGCGGCGGCGATGACGAAGGCCGAAGCGGTCGAGATGTTGACGGAGTGCGAATTGTCGCCGCCGGTGCCGACGATGTCGATTGCGCCCTGCGGCGCGTCGACACGCAGCATCTTGGCGCGCATCGTGGCGACCGCGCCGGATATCTCGCCCACGGTCTCGCCGCGCACGCGTAGCGCCATCAGGAAGCCGCCGATCTGGCCGGGCGTCGCGTCGCCCGACATGATGATGTCGAACGCCTCGCGTGCTTCCTCGAAGGAAAGCGCGGTGCCGGTGGCGACCTTGGCGATATGTGTCTTCAGCGCGCTCATCGTGTCTGTGCTTGCGAAACGGCGTTCGGATCGATGCGAACGTCATATTGCGACTGCAACTGCGCCACCAACTGGTCGAGCAGGTCGTCGGACATGCCGGCGCCGAAGGATTTCTGCGCCTCGTCCGGCACCGTGCTGCCATCCGCGCCCGCCGGCTCGAAGACCTCGGCGACCTTGAACAGGATCTGGCCGTCGCCGGTGGGCGAGGGGATCAGGCCAGTGCCGCCTTCGCCGACGCTGAACATGGCCGCAGCGCCCTCCTTGCCGAAATCGGCATCGTCGGCTTCTCGCTTCAAGCCGCGCTTGGTCTGTTTGTCGAGCTTCAGCTCGCCGGCGATGACGTCGAGCGTGGTGCCGGCCTTGAGGCGCTTCTCAAGCTCCTGCGCCTTCGCGTCAAGCCGCTTGTCGGTCTCGGCTTCCGTCCAGTCGGCCACGACCTTCTTGCGGACCTCATCCAGCGTGCGGTCGCGCGCCGGCGTGATCGACTGCACCTCGTAGAAGACGAAACCGTTGTCGGCGGTCGTCAGGCCTTCATTCTCGGTATTGGGCTCGGCCGCGAACACCGCCTTGATGAGATCTGCCGATTGCGGCAGGTCGTTGACTACGGTGCCGTCCGGCCGCTGGCCGGTGCGGTCGATGGCGTCGATGGTGACGACCTTGAGCTTCAGCTTGTCGGCGGCCTGGGCAAGCGAGGCGCCCGAGGCGCGGGTATCCTCGTAACTATCATGCACGTCGAGCAGGATACGGCTTGCCTCGCCGAGCGCGAGGTCCTTGCGGATCTGAGCGGATACTTCCGAAAGCGGCTTCACGACCTGTGGCTTGATCTCCGTTACGCGCAGAAGCACAGCACCGAAGGCGCCCTGGACGACCTGGCTTACCTCGTTGGCATTGAGCGAGAAGGCCGCGTCGGCAACCGCCTTGTCGGCGACCTTGTCCTTAGACAGCGTGCCGAGCAGCGTGTCGGCCTGCGTCTTGCCTTCAGCGGTGACGAGTTTGTCGAAGGTGGCGCCTGCCTTCAGCGAATCCAAAGCCGCCTTGGCCGCATCCGGCGTCTTGAACACCAGCTGCTCGATGGTGCGCATCTCGGGCGTCGTGTAGCGCGCGATGTTCTTCTTGTAGTCATCGCTGACCTGCTGGTCGGTCACCGCCGACGGATCCGCGATGTCCTGCGGTTCCAGCCGGACATAGGAGAATTTGCGGTATTCCGGCGCGGCATAGTTCTTCTTGTTGGCGTCGAAATAGGCGTTGAGGGCGCTGTCGGACGGCGCCTCGATCGGCTGCACCAGCGTTTTCGGCAGCACCAGATAGTCGATCGTGCGATCCTCGCCCCGATAGATCGAGACCGCCTTGAGGAAGGTCTGCGGCACTTTCAGCCCGTCGGAGATCGCCTCGACGATCTGCTGGCGCACGGCCACTTGCGAGCGGTTCTTCAGATAATCCTCGGGCCGCATGTTGAGCTGGCGAAGGAGGTATTCGAACGTCCGGCGATCGAACTGGCCGCTGGGGCCCTTGAAAGCCGGATCCTCGCGCGTCAGTTCGGCCAGCCGGTCCTTGGAAAGGCCGAGCCCGAGCTTGCGCGCCTGCTCGTCGAGCACGGCGCCCGAAACGAGCTGCGCCAGCACCTGGTTGTCGACGCCGAGCAGCTTGGCCTGTTCCTGGGTGACCCGCTGGCCATATTGCTGCGACAACATCGAGAGCTGACGATTATAGGCGAGGCGGTATTCGTTGATCGAGACCTCGGTGCCGCCGGCGGTGATCACCGCGTGATGGCCGCCCAGAACGCCGCCCACCATGCGCGTGGTAATGCCCCAGGCGGCAAAGCTTAGGACCAGCAACAACAGCAACGCTTTCGCGACCCAGGTGCCCGCCGCGCTTCTCAATATACCAAGCATGCATACTTCCGAGTTTTGCGCATTTTCGCATGCGCCGAGTCTGAAACAAGCGCAATAGCGCCCTTCCGGTCCACTGTCGATTGCTTTGTGGCCTGATTTTGGTAGTGAGGGCGCTGCTTAATGTCGCTCGGAGAACGCGTCCCATGACCCCTAGAATCCGCCCGCTTGTCGCCGGCAACTGGAAAATGAACGGCACCAGCGCCTCGCTCAACGAGCTGCGGTCGATAGGCAATGGGTTCATGAGCGGACTCGACGCCGAGACCGAAGCGGTGGTGTGCGTGCCGGCGACTTTGCTCCAGCGCGCAGCCGAGATCCTGTCGCGCACGCCGGTGCGGGCCGGCGGAGAGGATTGCCATCCCCGGGAGAACGGCGCCTTTACCGGCGAGATTTCCGCCGAGATGCTGAAGGACGCTGGCGCGAGCCACGTCATCGTCGGCCATTCCGAGCGCCGCGAACTGTTCGGCGACAACGATGCGACGGTCCATGCCAAGGCATCGGCAGCCTGGCGGGCAGGTCTGGTGGCCATCATCTGCATAGGCGAGACGCGTGCCGAGCGCGAGGCGGGCGCCACGCTCGATGTCCTGTCGCGTCAAATCGAGGGATCGGTTCCGACCAGCGCCACCGCGGCGAACACCATCATCGCCTATGAGCCGGTGTGGGCGATCGGCACCGGCCTGACCCCTACGGCGGCCGACGTCGCCGAGGCACATGCGCATATCCGCGGCAAGCTGACCGGCTTGCTCGGTGATGCCGCGGCCAGGATGCGCATTCTCTATGGCGGCTCGGTCAAGCCGTCCAACGCTGTGGAACTGCTCGGCGTCGAGAATGTCGACGGCGCGCTGGTCGGCGGCGCCAGCCTGAAGGCGGCCGACTTCCTCGCCATCGCGGAAGCTTACATGAACATCTCCTAGAGACCGTTTGGAAATTCTACTCCGGCGGCCATCTGGCGGCGTTTTCTGCGCTTCCGGTGCTCACGGACCTGAATGTCCGCTGCGCTCCGGTTCTCGAAACCACCACCATATGACTCGTCGGAGCGAATTTCGAAACGGTCTCTTGGCTTCAGCGGCATAAATCGTTGTATTGGCCGCATTGCTTCCCATATTCCCGGCCACGGGCTTGGAAATGCCGCCAAAGCATTGTAAGGAGCCGCCTCCAAAACATCGGTCGTATGCGCGGCAGCGCTTGGCCTCGCCAGGATAAATTATGGAAACCGTACTGATCGTCATCCACCTCATGGTCGTGCTCGCCCTGGTCGGCGTGGTGCTGCTGCAGCGCTCCGAAGGCGGCGGCCTGGGCATCGGCGGCGGTTCCGGTTTCATGACCGCGCGAGGTGCTGCGAACGCGCTGACCCGCGCCACCGCAATCCTGGCGGCTGCGTTCTTCGTGACCTCTCTAGCGCTCTCGATCCTTGCCCGCTACGGCGAGAAGCCCATCGACATTCTCGACCGTCCGGCGACGTCGAGCCAAGGCAGCGGCGTGCTCAACCAGCTGCCGGGTTCCAATGGGCCGGTGGGCACCTCCAAGCCCGCGGCTCCGGCCAGCGGCACGACGACCACGACGCCTCTTGCCAACGGCACCATGGCGCCTGCACCGGCTCCGGCGACAACGCCTGCTCCGGCTGCGCCGGCGCCGGCAGCCAACGGCGTCACCTTGCCGGTCACGCCACAGGTTCCGAACCAGTAGCCAGCCAAGGACCGGGCCGCGATCTGTTGTTCTTTGAACACAGTCGCGGCAAATGCGCGTCCGATCACAAAGATTCAACCGGGCGTGGCGCCTGCCTCAGCTTGAGGCGATGACGGCTAATCGATTATAGATTGCCCGCGGCACTTTATCGGCGTCCTTGGGGGGCGCCGGGCGATGCCGTGGGCAACTTGCTTTTGACAATCGGATCTTCGCCATGCAGCTTCGCAGCTTCATCCTCCTGGGAGTCTGTGCCGTCCTCGGCATGGGTTCCGCGGCCCTTGCCGGACCGGCAAACCTGGCCACTTCCCCGTCGGTAGAGACGACCGACGCAATTCCAGTCGCCGCCGCCAAGAGCGACGCATCGCAGCTGAGGCTTCTCAAGAAGAAGAAAAACCCGACCTCGGACGACCTTGCGCAGATCAGCAAGCTCGAGGCCAAGATCGCGGCCGACAAGGAAGCCGCCAAGCAGAAGGCGCTCGAGGCTCGCAAGTTGGCGATGCGCGAGGCAGCAAAGGCCAAGGCAGACGCGGCGCGCCAGGAATGGCTTGCCAAGAAGGGCGGCGCGGCGGTCGCATCTGAAGTCGCCGACGCCAAACCGGCGAAGAAGACCACCAATATCCTCGCGCCCCTGGAGCCGATAGCGCCGCTCGTTCCGGTCAAGGCCGAAGAGCCGATCCCGGCGGAAGCTATGAACATCACCGCCACCGGCAACAACGGCGAATTGCGCAGCGAAAACCCCGGCCAGAAGCAGACGAGCAGCGGCGGGCTGTTCGCCGGCCTCTTCGGCGGCGCCCAGGTGACCTCCATCAACTATCTGCCGGAGACACGCGCGCTCGATTCGGCGTTGGCCAAGAAGGACGCCAAGCGACCCTTCAAGGTGAAGCCGGAATTCGTGCCGCAGGACGTCACGTTCACCGGCTATGAGCCGGGCACCATCGTGATCGACACCGGCGCCCGCCGCCTCTACCTCGTCGAATCGTTTTCCACTGCGCGCCGCTATGCCATCGCTGTCGGCCGTGAAGGCCTGCAGTTCAAGGGCACTGTGGCGGTCGGCGACAAGCAGGAATGGCCCCGCTGGATCCCGACGCTCGACATGCAGAAGCGCGAGCCTAAGCATTACGGCCAGTACAAGGACGGCATGCCCGGCGGCGGCGAGAACCCGCTCGGCGCGCGCGCCATCTATCTCTATGACGGCAAGAAGGATACGCATCTGCGCATCCACGGCACGATCGCGCCGAACTCGATCGGAACCAGCGCCTCCAATGGCTGCTTCCGCATGATCAACGAGCACGTCATGGACCTCTACAGCCGCGTCAAGATCGGCACCAAGGTCGTTATTATCTAAGGGTTTCCATCAATCTGCCGAAAGGGCCGGCACCGCCGGCCCTTTTGTTTTGACTTAATCCAAGGCTGTTCCTTGTGGAGCATGATCTTTCCCGAAAACCGGTTTCCACTTTTCGGATCATGCTCTAGAGGCACCCGCGCCATTTTGGGAAAAAGCCTTCGCGGCGGTTTTTTCTCTGGCGGAATCAATCAGGCCGCGTTAAGCGATGACTCCCATGGCGCGATATGTATTCATCACAGGCGGCGTGGTTTCCTCACTCGGAAAAGGCATCGCCGCAGCAGCTCTTGGGGCTCTCTTGCAAGCGCGAGGCTATCGCGCGCGGATCAAAAAGCTCGATCCTTACCTTAATGTCGACCCCGGGACGATGTCGCCGTATCAGCATGGCGAAGTGTTCGTGACCGATGACGGCGCCGAGACCGATCTCGATCTTGGCCATTACGAGCGCTTCACCGGGCGTTCGGCAAACCAGCAGGACAACATCACCACCGGCCGTATCTACAAGAACATCATCGAGCGCGAGCGGCGCGGCGACTATCTCGGCGCCACCGTCCAGGTGATCCCGCACGTCACCGACGAGATCAAGCATTTCGTGCTGGACGGCAATGACGACTACGATTTCGTACTGTGCGAGATCGGCGGCACGGTCGGCGACATCGAGGCGATGCCCTTCCTGGAGGCGATCCGCCAGCTCGGCAACGACCTGCCGCGCAACAACGCGGTCTATGTGCATCTGACGCTGATGCCCTATATCCCGACCGCCGGCGAATTGAAGACCAAGCCAACCCAGCATTCGGTCAAGGAGTTGCGCGGCATCGGCATTGCGCCCGACATCCTTCTGGTGCGCGCCGACCGGCCGATCCCGAAGGAAGAGCGCCGCAAGCTTTCGCTGTTCTGCAACGTGCGCGAAAGCGCCGTCATCCAGGCGCTGGACGTGCCGCATATCTACGACGTGCCGATGGCCTATCATCAGGAAGGGCTCGATTCGGAAGTGCTCGCCGCCTTCGGCATCGACCCGGCGCCGAAGCCGCGCATGGAGCCGTGGCAGGCGCTGTCCAAGCGTATCCACAATCCGGAAGGCGAGGTGACCATCGCCGTCGTCGGCAAGTACACCGGCCTTAAGGACGCCTACAAATCGCTGATCGAGGCGCTGTCGCATGGCGGGCTCGCTAATCACGTCAAGGTCAAGCTCGACTGGATCGAGAGCGAGATCTTCGAGAAGGAGGATCCCGCTCCCTGGCTGGAGAAAGTGCACGGCATTCTCGTTCCCGGCGGCTTTGGCGAGCGCGGCTCGGAGGGCAAGATTCTGGCCGCCAAGTTCGCGCGGGAGCGCAAAGTGCCTTATTTCGGCATCTGCTTCGGCATGCAGATGGCCTGCATCGAGGCGGCCCGCTCGCTGGCTGGCGTCGATCACGCCTCGTCGACCGAGTTCGGCCCGACGGATGAGCCGGTCGTCGGCCTGATGACCGAATGGCTGAAAGGCAACATGCTTGAGAAGCGCCGGGCCACCGGCGATCTCGGCGGCACGATGCGGCTCGGCGCCTACCAGGCCGAACTCGCCAAGGGCTCAAAAATTGCGGACATTTACGGCGACACGCAGATTTCCGAGCGCCACCGGCACCGCTACGAGGTCAATATCGACTACAAGCAGCGGCTGGAAGATTGCGGCCTGGTCTTCGCCGGTATGTCGCCCGACGGCGTGCTGCCGGAGACGGTCGAATATCCCGACCATCCCTGGTTCATCGGCGTGCAATACCACCCCGAGCTGAAGAGCCGGCCGCTCGAGCCGCATCCGCTGTTCGCGAGCTTCATCTCGGCGGCAGTGGACCAGTCGCGTCTGGTTTGAACCATCGGCTGGCGAACCAGCTATGCAAACCTACGTCGCGCTGCTCTACAGCATCATTCTGGGCGAGGGGCGGCGGGTCGTCATGGCCGACCTCAAGTCCATGGCCGAGGAACTCGGGCTGAAAAACGTCCGCTCGCTGGTGGCCACCGGCAATCTGGTGTTCGAGGCGCGGACAGGTGAAATTTCGAAGCTCGAACAGCGGCTGGAACAGACCTTCGAAAAGACTTTCGGCCGCCACGTCGACATCATCGTGCGCGGCGCCGAGGATTGGTTGAAGCTTGCGGCGTCCAATCCGTTCCCTGGCGAATCGGCTGAAGCCGGCGACCAGGTCGCGGTTCGGGTGATGCGTGAGAGGGTGCCGGCGGACGCCGTCGAAGCGCTCCAGGTTCATGCCGGCGTCGACGAGAAAGTGCTTTGGGTCAACGGCGACATCTGGCTTGTATTCTCACGCGAGCGGCCGAGCTCGCGGCTGCTGGCAGCCGCCAATCACAAGCGCTTCGGCGTCGGCACGTCGCGCAACTGGAACACGGTGCGCCGGCTGGCGGAGATAGTTAGGGGAATAGGGGAATAGGGGGAGCGTTGTCTCCCTACTCCCTTACTGACCTAGTCCCTTACTCCCCCATTCTTATGCCTTCGCCATCTTCGCCCCGGCGCCGAGCGCCATGGTGCGCAGGACGTAGTAGACGGCGCCGGCGATGGCCACACCGAAGAACCAGCCATAGACGCCCCACCAGGACGGCAGCAGGTTGGTGAAATTGGGCAGGATCGAAGAGAAGATCGCGCCGATGCCGGCGGCGATGAAGGCGTTGACGTGCCAGCCGCCCTGGAAGCGGAATTCGCCGTCCTCGCGATAGAGCGCTTGAACATCGACCTCGCTTTTGCGGATCAGATAGTAGTCGACCATCATCACCCCGAAGATCGGTCCCATCGTCGCGCCGATGATCCCGACGAAATGCGCGGCGCTGCCCTCCCAGGGCGCGAAGGGATAGAGCACCAGGGCGATCAACGCCGCGATGTAGCCGCCCTTCTTGAAGTCGATCTGGCGCGGGAAGACGTTGGAGAAGTCGAAGGCCGGCGAGACGAAATTCGCCACGACGTTGATGCCCAGCGTCGCCACCGCGAAGGTGAGCGCTGCAAGGGCAGCCAGGAACCAGCTGTCGAACTTGGCCGAGATCTGGTCGGGATGGAGCAGCACTTCATGGTAGACGTCGTAGGCAGCGATCGTCGTGACGCCGGCGACTAGCGAGAACAGGATCAGATTGACCGGCAGGCCCCAGATATTGCCCTTGCGAAGTGCGGCATTGTCCGGCGCATAACGGGCGAAATCGCAGAAGTTGAGATAGAGCGCCGAGAAATAGGTCACCCAGATCGCCGCGGCACCGAAGAGCGCGGTCCACGACCCCGGATCGCCCGGAATGCCGGCGTCGGCGGTCTTCTCGCGCAGCACATCCATGGGGATGTCGCTGGTGAAAGCGAAAGTTCCGGACTTCACGCAGAGATAGATGGCCAGAAGCAGCATCATTACCCAGACGGCGGGCCCGGCCCAGTCCTGGAAGCGGCGCACCGTCTCCATGCCCTTCTGAATGATCAGCAGCTGCAATGCCCAGATGACGACGAAGCAGATCACCTCCAAGGTCGAATGTCCCAGAAGATGCGAGCTCTTGTTGAACTCGTCGAACCATTGCAGGCGCGTCAGCAGCGCCACGATGGCGCCCGACGCCGCGGCCGTCTGAGCGCCATACCAGAAGCAGGCGACGATGGCGCGCACGAGCGCCGGAATGTTGGCGCCCCAGATGCCGAAGGAGGCACGGGCAAGCACGGGATAGGGCACGCCGGTCTTCACCCCGGCATAGCCGACCATGTTCATCAGCGCGTAGATGATCAGCGAGCCGATGCCGATGGCGATGATGAAATTGACAAAGCCGCCGCAGAACAGAAACAGGCTGGCTGCCAGATAGTAGCCCCATAGGCTGTGGACGTCCGAGGTCCAGACATTGAAGATCGAAAACGGTCCCCAGTTCCTGACCGTTGCCGGAGCCAAATCCTCGTTATAGAGGTCAGGCGAAGCGCCTTGAATGGTCATGTTGTTGTTCCCCTTCTAGCAAACGCGCCCTCACGCGTTTGACCGCAGAGGTTAAGCCTGACGCCGGGGAAACGGCAAGCAATCCATTTGCAGGCTTTCGCCTTAAAGATATTCAATGAGAATCGCCGTTATCGCCGCCTCCAAGCCTGCTCCGGGCCGAGTCGCCATGGCACCCGTTGATCGCACAGGGGCCGGGCGGCGGGTTCCGAAGTTTTTCCAACGGCAACCAAATTTGTTTGGAACCAATCCGCCGAACGTGCGTTTATGCGGGTTCGACTGTACTGCGGTCGGCCGGGAGGATGATCATGGATCGCTTGCATTTCTTTACCCCAGTGCGAATTGCGCGTGGGCAGGGATACCCTGTGGAGGAAGTCGATAGCGTCTCCGAGGCGATGGTGTTCCTGCGGAAATGGCCAACGGGAAGACGCGGCCCGGTTTATCAATGCGCCCTGAATTGCTGTACGGCGGCTATGTCGGGCAAGATGTCGGCTGAGGAAGCGAGGAAAGCCTTTGTCGGCTTTGCCCGCATCACCCGGCTGCTCGACGACGACATGGCGCTGCCGCTGGGTGGCGCGTCGATGGAAAATGTCTACGCGCTGCGGCGCTAGGCTCGAAAAATCCTTTTGAAATTAGGTGCTGCGTCGGCGACGGCGCATCGCGTTGGGTTTTTGTGGATCCCAGATTCCGCACCTGGACGGCTTGGGAGCCAATGTTTTGACTCATCAAGAGCGCCGTTTCGCTCTCTGCTAATTTCTAAAGTTGACGCTTCGAAGCAACAAAAACGTTGAAAATACTTATGCGATTTTGGCGTGAAGTATCTTTAAACCTATTGGCGCTATCCCTACGTCATCGTTGTTATGTCTAGCAAGGCAACACCGATGTAACATCGCTTACGCCACGCCTTTCTTACGGGGGACTCGGGAGGCGCGGTCACTTTTCCAAACAATGAGCAGCCCTAACGTTCGACACGCCTTTGGTGCGTCGAGCGTCTCGGCGCGAAATCTCCCCGCTTTGTCAATCAACACCAGCCGGGTGGCGGCCGGGTGGACGAACCCGCGCGCCCTTAGGAGACAAGACATGGAAGCCCTAGAATATCTCGGCCCGATGAAATGGGCGGCGATCGAGATCGCCGTGCCGATTATCGTGCTGGCGATCCTGTTCTGGCGGAGCGGCATGGTCCGCTACATCCCGAACGACAGGCTTGGCATCCTGGAAAAACTATGGAGCTTTCGCGGCTCCGTCAGTGATGGCTTCATAGCGCTCAACCGTGGGGCTGGCTACCAGCCGGAAGTCGTGCGTGGCGGCCTGCATTTCTTCATGCCGTTCCAATATTCGATGCACCGCGCCAATCTCGTCACTATCCCGCAGGGCCAGATCGGCTATGTCTTTGCCCGTGACGGCAAGCCGCTGCCTCCGACGCAGACACTTGCTTCCAACACAGATGCCGACGATTTCCAGGATGTGCGCGGCTTTCTTGTGAAAGGCGGACAGAAAGGACCGCAGCGCAAGATCTTGCGTGAAGGCACCTATGCCATCAATCTCGCGCAATTCATCGTGCTCACCGCCCAGTCGATCTATGCCGTCAATTTGAGTTCGTCGGAACAAAACCTTTTTGCCAACATGTCCAGCATGATCTCGGAGCGGGGCGGCTTTGAGCCGGTCGTCATCCACAATGCCGAGGACATGATCGGTATCGTCACCATCCATGACGGTCCGGCCCTGCCGGACGGCGAGATCATCGCGCCGACCGTGGCCAACGATCCGAACGACCCGAACTTCCACAACAATTTCCAGGACCCGGAGAAGTTTCTCAATGCCGGTGGCTACCGCGGCCGGCAGCTGCAGGTGCTGGCCGACGGCAGCTACTTCCTCAATCGCATCTTTGCGACCGTGGAACTGGTCGAGAAGACGATCATCGACGTCGGGACGGTGGGTGTCGTCGTCTCGTATAACGGCCGCCACGGCGCGGACATATCCGGGCAGGCGTACCGTCACGGCGAGCTGGTCGAGATCGGCGCGCGGGGTGTCTGGTCGACGCCGCTGCTGCCGGGCAAGTATGCGTTCAACACCTATGCCGGCAACATCATCATCGTGCCGACCACCAACTTCGTGCTCAAATGGACGAAGGAGCAGTTCGGCGAACACAGGCTGGACGAGAACCTGTCCGAAGTGTCGTTGATCACCAAGGATGCGTTCGAGCCTGTGCTCCCGCTCTCGGTCGTGGTGCATATCGACTATATGAAGGCGCCGCTCGTGGTGCAGCGTTTTGGTGACATCAAGCGGCTGGTCGAACAGACGCTCGATCCGATGGTTTCCGCCTATTTCAAGAACATCGCCCAGACAAAGACGCTGATCCAGCTTTTGCAGGAGCGTAGCGACATCCAGCGCAAGTCGGGCGAAGAGATGCGCGAGAAATTCAATTCCTACAGCCTAGAGCTGCAGGAAGTGCTGATTGGCACGCCGCGTGCCGCCAATGGCCAGAACAGCATAGAGCAGATCCTGATCCAGCTGCGCGAGCGCCAGATTGCGGTCGAAAAGGTCGAGACCTACAAATTGCAGGAGAGGGCGGCCACTCAGGAACGCACTTTGCGTGAGAAAGAGGCGCTGGCCGAACAGCAAGCCAAGATCACGACCTCGGCACTTACCATCGAGATCAGCGAGAACGAGGGCAAGGCGCAACTCGCCCGCACCCGGCAGGAGGCGGAAACCATTCAGGTCACCGCCAAGGCGGAGGCGGAGAAGGTGCGTCTCGCCGGCCAGGGCGAGGCCGATATGATCAAGGTTGTCGCCCTTGCCGATGCCGAGCGCATCAAGGCGACCGGTTTCGCGGAGGCCGAGAAGGTGCGCGCGCTTGGCTTGGCGGAGGCCGAGGCCACCGAGAAGAAGGTCGCGGCCTTCGGCGGACCGGACTATCAGCTCAACTCGCAGGTTCTCATGCGCTTCGCCGAGGCGATCGAGAATGGCAGGCTGCCGCTCGTGCCGCAGATCCAAATCGGCGCCAATGGCCGCGAGAAGGGGGCCGCCAATGGCCTTGTCGAGATGATGCTTTCGATGCTCGTCGCAGACCGGGTCGGACGACAAAACCTGCCGGATGCGGTCCCGGAACCCGTTGAGGAGGAATGATTGGGGATGGGCCGGTCGCACCGGCTCATTTCGCGTGGCGCGTCGATGGGCAATGTCTACGCCTTGAGGCGCGGCGCCAGGCTGAGCGACGATCCTGGGCGAGGGCCCCGCGCCGATGTCGGCGCGGCGGGCCCTCTTTTTCGACAATGTCCGACTAAGTCAGTTCCGCGCCAACAGTTTTTGGGGCGTCAGCCAGAATGGCGGCAGGCTAAGCGGGATGGCCGACAGCAGAAGCATGTCGTCCTTGACCTCGACGCCAAGCTCAGCGGCGACGAAGCGCCGGCGCGCGGCGAAACGCGCCGCGAGCGTTGGATAGCGCTCGGCGATGGTCGCGCGCAGGCCCGCGTCGGCGAAGGTGACGGCGTCCTCACAGTTGAGCGTCACGCCGTCAGGCATCGGCACGGGAATGATGTCGACCTGGAACGGCATGCCGGACGCCAGGCGCTCGCTCGAGCCCGGACGGATCGGCGAGTGCATCCATTCGTCGAGGCCGACAAGATGGCCGGGATTGAGGGCCGGCCGCAGCCTGCCTCGGGCCAGGGTTGAGATCACCGCCTCGTGGATCGCGCCGCCTTCGACACCGATTCCGGCCGTTTCATACCAGGCGATCAGTCCGTCGAAATAGGCCCTGGCCATCTCCAGGAAAGCGGCGTCGGCCTCGGCGATCAGGCCGCCGCGAGCCGTCAGGCCGCCCCAGTAACCGACCGCCGTGGTTACACCCTCGCCGCGCCGCGGCACCCGACCTGTCGGGCTGCGCAGGCCGATGACCGGGCCGCTCGCATCATTGGAGGCGAACATCGGATGGCAGCTCATCGGTTCGCCGGCATAGCCCATGCGGGACGCGGCCGTGAGCTCGCTGTCGCCAAGGGTGAAGCCCGTGACGATCCGCCAGACCGCCATCGATGCCCTCGACGCTCCCCACTCGGCCTCGGCGATCTGGTCGGCGTCGACCACGGCCCGCAGGCCCTCGACCGGGTGCATCAGCACGCGGGTGGCGTCCACGACACCGGACGGGCCGACGATCGCTACGATCGCATCGACGATGAAAGACGGCGCGAAGAAGGTCGGATTCGCCAAATCCCACTCCTCGCCTTCGAGATACTTCCAGCCGACGACGCCAATCGTATCGCCGGACCCGAGCCCAGCTTCGCGCAGAACCGCGACAAGATGCGGCTTCTGGCTGCGATCCTGGCCCATCAGGCTCAGTGATTGGGCAAGCATCGTGACGATGCCGGGCAAGCCGGCGATCGGCGTGTAGCCGATGTTCTCGTTGCCGGTGACTATGATGCGCTGGCCTGCATTGCCCAGAAGCAGCAGAGCCTCCTCGAAGCGAGGCTCGAAGCCGGTCAGGAAGGCGATGTTGGCGGCGTGCTCGCGATCGGCATAGACAACCAGCCAGTCGGCGCCGGACTTGTTGATGGCGCGGGCGCAGCGCGTTTCATACGTCGCGGCCGGGATGGCGGGGCGCTCCACCGGAAGGCCGAAATCCGGGATGTCCACGTTGCGCAGGGTGACGGTCATTTCTGTCCTCGTTGATGCTGTTGCCGATGGCGCCGCGACGGACGACCGGCTTGGGGTGGCAGGCACGCTATTCGCGCGCCAGAAATCCGATGACCGATGGCAGGAGGGCGCAGGTTGCCGTGCTGCCGGGGGTCAACTCGCGGGCTGCCGCGGAGGGCGCGAGCACGCTCAGTTCCTGCCCGTCGGTCGTGATGACGGTGACGCGTTCCGACGTGCCGACGAAGGACACGTCCGCGACCGTGACGGAGAAGGAGACCGCGCCGGGCGCCACATCACCGAGGGTGATGTCTTCCGGGCGGACCCAGACCGTGATCGCGCCGTCGCCGTGACGCATCCGGTCATAGGCGGCGGGCATAGGCATGCGGATGCCGAAAAGATCGAGTTGCGCGCCGTCCGCTTGGGCCGAGAGGATGTTGTTGCCGCCGAGGAAGCCCGCGACGAAGCGCGAGGCCGGCGCACGGTAAATTTCGCGCGGACCGCCGATCTGAACGATGTTGCCGTTCTGGAAGACGGCAATGCGGTCCGACATGGCGTAGGCCTCTTCCTGGTCATGCGTGACGAAAACGAACGTGACGCCGGTTTCCTGGTGGAGACGCTTCAACTCACGCTGCATGGCGTCGCGCAGCTTGCGATCAAGCGCCGAGAGGGGTTCGTCCAGCAGCAGGATCTTTGGCCCGAAAGCAAGCGCGCGGCCGATGGCCACGCGCTGCTGCTGGCCGCCGGACAATTCGCGCGGCTTGCGTGCGGCGAGCTTGTCGAGGCCGACCAGCTTCATCACTTCATCAACGCGCGCGGCGATGCGCGCCTTGTCCCATTTGCGCACGCGCAAGGGGAAGGCGATGTTGTTTGCCACCGACAGATGGGGAAACAGCGCATAACCCTGGAAAACCAGGCCGAAATTGCGGTCCTCGGGATCGACGCCGGTGATGTCGGCGCCGTCGAGCAGGATCGTTCCTGAGTCCGGCCTGGTAAAACCGGCGATCGACATCAGCAGGGTTGTCTTGCCCGAGCCGGATGGGCCGAGCAAGGTGACGAATTCGCCCTCGTTGATCGACAGGTCGACGCCGTCGAGCGCGATTGCCGATCCGTAGGCCTTGCGAAGCGTGCGGATGTCGAGGAAGGCCATTCAGTTCGGATCCCGGGCGAGCGGCCCTGTCGAGCAATGGATGCCGCCGCCGTTCAGTTCGATGCATTCATAGTCGAGCGTCAAGATGGTGATGCCCACCTTGTCCAGACGCTCGGCGAGCCGGGGAGTGCGGGTGGCATGCATGACGACCCTGCCGGGCGCGATGGCCAGGCAGTTCAATGAGAAGGCATTGTCCTCGGGCGGGAGCTCGATAAGATTCATGCCGCGTTTCTTGAGGTAGTCGATGAAGAAGTAGGGGAGCTCGTTGATGTTGATGATGGCGGTCCCGTGATCGATCATCATGAAGCTGCCGTCGATGTGGATTCGGTAGCCCGGCATCGGCACCTTGATCAGCTCGACGCCGAGGCTGTTGAGGATCATCTCGACCTGACGGATGCCTTCCTCATTGCAGGCGACGGAGAGCGAGCAGACCGCCGTCTTTTCGTCGATCAGCGCGAAGCCGCCACCCTCGAACACCGCTTCGCCATGCAACGTTCCCAGAATCGGGCAGCCGGCCTTTGCAAGGGCCTGGGTGACCATCAGTTCCTCGCCGCGGCGAGCGCGCCGGGCAAGGCGGGTGACGATGGCGCCGCCTTTGACACCGATGACGCTGTCACGGCAGAAGGTCGACTTGAGCGCACCGGGCGCCGCCTTCTCGGTGAGGATCACATCGACGCCTTCCGAGCGAAGCAGCGCGGTGAAGGCGTCATGGGCGACCTGCATGGCGGCGAGATCCGGCGGCGTCTTGCCCATGAAGTACCAACCCTTCTCCGGGTCGCCGAAGCCGCCGATCTCGGGCATCGGCTTGTTCTTGTCGACGACGTTGATCTCCTCGCCCGGGCGATGCATCAGCACCGCGCGCAGCTTGCCGACATCGTTGGTGCAGCCCCATGGGCGCCCCCAGACGCGCGTCTGCTCCTCTGGATCGTGGAAAGCCGGCGTCGGCACCGATCCGAATGTCTGGAAGAATTTCGCCTCGCGATATTCGTGTTCGCTCATTGCGGCGGTGTGTGCTGACATGTCCTTGATTTCCTTTCTGAACTTGCGGACTGGATGGGGTTCACGACCGGCGCTGCGCAAGACGCTCCCAAACGGTCATGCGCAGCAACAGGCAGATGATGGTGATGACGAGCATGACAGTGGCGATGGCGGCCAGCGCCGGGTCGACGGCGTCGGCGATGCTTGTCCATATCTTGCGCGGCAGCGTCACGAGCCGGCGGCTGGTGATGAAGAGCGTGACCGTGATCTCGTCCCAGGAGACGATGAAGGCCAGGATGGCGCCGGCGATCGTGCCCGGCAGGATATTGGGCAGGATCACCCTGCCAAAGACCGTGGGCGGGCGGGCGCCCAGCGAACGCGCGGCCTGGACGAGGCGCGGATCGAGATTCGACAGCGAGGCGCCGATCGCCAGAACGGCAAGCGGCATCGCCAGGATGACATGGACGATGGTGACGCCGAGCCAGCTGTCGAGCAGCGACAGCTTCGACCACAGCCGCACCATGCCGACGGCGTAGATGATCGGCGGCACGATAAGCGGCGAGAGCAGAATGATGCGCAGGGTCGAGGGCCATCGCCCGGCATAGACCCAGGCGCCGATGGCAAAGGCCGCCGACACGCCGGTAGCAACGATGCTGGAGCCGAGCGCTATGCCCAGGCTGGTCAGGATGCTTGGCAGCCAGCCGGCGCGCCAGTCCGCAAGCGAGGCAAAGTGCTGGAATGAGATGCCGGTGGTCGGCAACGACAAATAATCCTTCGCCGTCAGCGCCACCGGCACGACCACCAGGACGGGCACGAACAGGAAGGCAAGCAGCAGCCATGCCAGGGTCCAGGGCAGCCAGCGCTCCCCTATGCGACGCAAACGCGGGCTCATCGGCGTCCGCCCTCGAAGGCGGCGCGAAGCGCGGGACTGCGCGCGGCGACCGCGACCAGCAGCCCGACGACAATCAGCAGTGTCGTGGAGAGGGCGGTTGCCACCCCCCAGCGCAAGGTCGAGGAGATCTGCACCGAGATATATTCGGCGACCATCAGCACGCGGCCGGCGCCGAGGATGGCCGGTGTCACCAGGAAGCCGAGCGAGAAGATGACGATGAACAGGCTGGCGATCGCAAGGCCGGGCAGGCTGAGCGGCAGCCAGACGCGGGTGAAGATGGTAACGGGCCTCGCCCCAAGCGACCGCGCTGCCTGAATTACGCGCGGGTCGATTTCGGAAAGGTTGGCGTAGAGCAGCAGGATCGCGAACGGCATCATGTAGTGGACCATGCCGACGATCACGCCGAACTGATTGTAGACGAGCTCCAGCGGCTCGGCGATCGCGCCGCTGCCGACCAGCGCCGAATTGAGCACGCCGTTGCGGCGCAGGATGGTGATCCAGGCAAAGGCGCGCACCAGCACCGAGACCCAGAACGGCACCATGACCATGAACAGCGCGACGCGGCGCGCGGCCGGCCGCATGTGGACCAGCGCGAAGGCGACCGCATAGCTCATGACGATCGTCAGCACGGTCGTCACCGCCGAGACGATCATCGTCGTGCGCACGACCCGCCCGATCGCGGCGCTGCCGAGCATCTCGACATAGTTGCCGAAGCCGAAGGTCGGCTCGGTGAATGAGAGCGCCAGCATCTGAAGGATGGGGACCACGTAGAGACAGATCGTCAATAGCGCGGCCGGCACCGTCAGGCCGAAGGCCCAACGCTGGAAAGACGACATGGCGGCTATCCGGCCACCGGCCTGGAAGCCGGTGGCCGTCCCTGATCAGCGAGAGATAAAATCGAGGAACTTGTTCTGCAGCGCGGCTTCGTTTTCGGCGTAATACTGGGCCGAGATCTTCAAGCCTGTCTTGGCGTTCTCCGGCGCCAGCGAATAGACCGCCTTGTCTTCCTCGGTCATGAGAGCGAGCGCCTTGGGATTGGACGGGCCATTCCCCATGATGCGCAGCAGGGTGATCTGGCCCTCCGGCTCCATCGACGAGTTGATGAAGTCGAACACTTTCTTGCCGGCGGGGTTGCCCTTCGGCACGGACCATGCGCTGGCAAACATCAGGTTGTTGTTCCAGGTCCAGGTGAACTGGGGGTTCTCCTTGCGCAGCAGGTTGGCGCGGGTGTGCCAGATGTTGCCCATCACCACCTCGCCGTCACGGAAGAGCTGCTGGCTCTGCGCGCCCGACTCCCAGAAGATCAGGTTCGGCAGAAGCGGCTCCAGCTTCTTGAAGGCGCGGTCGACGTCGAGCGGATAGATATCCTGCGGCTTGACGCCGTCGGCGAGCAGGATCGCCTCGAGCTGGCCCTGGATCCATTTGCACATCGTGCGCTTGCCGGGGAATTTCTCAAGATCGAAGAAGTCGGCCCAGCTGGAAGGCGCGGTCGAGAGCTTCTTGGAATCGTAGGCGAGCACGTTGGAATAGGTGTAGTTGCAGATGCCGAATTCGGCGGCAAGGCCGTCGCCGACCAGGCTCTTGTCGACGATGGAGTAGTCGATCGGTTCGACATAGCCACCCTTGCCGAGCACGAGCGCGTCGGTCATGCCGCCGTCGGTGGTGTCCCAGGTCACATTCTTGGAATCGACCATTGCGCGGATCGCGCCCGTTTCCGGGCCGGCGCCATCGATCACGACCTGTATCCCCGACTTCTTGGTGAAGGGGTCGCCATAGGCCTTCTGGAAGGCGTCGAGCGCGGCGCCGCCCCAATTGCAGACGACGATCTCATTGGCTTCCGCCGATGCCGCGCCGGGCCGCACCGCGACAGCGAGGCCGAGGCCGGCCATAGCGGTAAGGAAGGAGCGACGGTCGATCCGACCGGATTTGAACTTCTCGATTGCTATTAACGCTGCGTCTTGACCAAAGCGGTTGCTGGACATGACTGTTCCCCTTTTTATGTCCGTCTGGAGTCCTGGTTTTCGGTGACTTCCTCCCGGGCCGGCGCCAAGCCGCCGATTGGCGGCTCGGAACCGGTATTGCTTGCAGACCGCCGTTGCCGGCGGCCTGATGGCGGCGCGACCGATGCACGGACGACGAACTCGACGCCGATGCGTTCGGTGACCGCTTCTGTTTTTCTGCCTGTGATGAGGTCCAGCAGCATGGCGACGCCGCGCCGGCCGAATTCGGCCGGAGACTGCCGCACCGTCGTCAGCGCCGGCGAAAGAAGGTCGGCATTGCTGATATCGTCGAAGCCGATGAGCGAGACATCCTCGGGAATGCGCAGGCCCATGCCGCGCGCCGCGCGCATGGCGCCAAGCGCCAGCATATCGCCGCAGGTGAAGACGGCGGTCGGCGGATCGGGCTGCTCGAACAGCTCCTTGAAAGCGCCGACAGCCTGGTTTTCATCATAGTCGCAATGGATCACCAGCCGGTTGTCGACCGCCATGCCCGCCGCTTCCAGCGCCTCGGCATAGCCGGACAGCCGCTCGGTCGTGCTGAGCAGCCCATGCGGGCCGGCGATCGCGCCGATGCGGCGATGGCCCTTCTCGATCAGATGGCTGGTTGCCATGCGGGCGCCGTCGGCGTTCCTGGCAAACAGGCGCGGCGCCCGGGCGCCCGGCACATCCTCGTCCAGCAGGACTACGCCGCCGGTCCGGTTGATGCATTTGACCAGCCGGCCGTCGTCCGAATGGTTGGTGAGAAGCAGGATGCCGTCCACCTGGTGGTCCTCGATACGCGCCAAGAAGGCGAGCTCATGATCCACCAGGTTGCGGCTGTTGAGCATCAGCAGGTTGTAGCCGTGCCGCGCCGCCTCCGCTTCGGATGCGGAGGCGATGGCGGCAAACAACGGATAGGCGATGTCGGAGGTTATCAAGCCGAGCGTCTCGCTGCTGCCGCGCGTCAGCCGCCGGGCAATGGCGTTGGGACGATAGCCGAGGCGCGCAGCCGCCTGCTCGATCTTCAGCGCTGTCGAGTCGGGCAGGCTGATGCGGCCGTTAAGATGGCGCGACACGGAGGTTACCGAGACGCCCGCCGCCCGCGCGACATCCCGGATGGTGATCTTCAATCGATCCGACAAACGCTTCAACGCTCCCGGCAGGATGATGTTGAACTTGGCTGGTAAACCGGTTTCGTAGACCGCCCAAAAAAAAGAGGCCGCCGGCTCCGGACCTGACAAGGCGAGGGCACGGACGGGAGCGATCACAGGACGTCTCCCGCACGGAAGAACTCCTGATGCTCGCGCTTGAGGGTGGCCTGGTCGAAGTCGACATTGCGAATGTGCGCGGCCATAAGGCGCGCGGCCTCGCCAGTCTTGCCGGCACGGACTTCATCGAGGATCGCGCGATGTTCGGCGATGATCGAGCGGATGTGATCCGGCTTCATGCCGATCAGGAACTGAACGCGCATCATGTCCGCCGATATATGCTGGCAGGCTGCCCAGGCGCGGGGATGCGCGAAGGCAGCCGTCAGGCCCGAGTGGAAGGCCATGTCGGCGCGGTGCAGGGCGCCCATGTCGTCGCTGTCGACCAGCCGCTCCTGGGCCCGCAAGGACAGCTCGATTTCGTCGAGCGTGCCGGGATCCGGATGGACGCCGCTGTTGGCGATGACCGCGCTTTCCAGGGTCGAGCGGATGAACACGGCTTCGCGCACCCGGGTCATGTCGATAAGCGAGACGCGGGTGCCGGTCTGCGGCGAAATCTCGATCAACCCCTCGTCGAAGAGCCGGGTGAAGGCCTCGCGCACCGGCGTGCGGCTGATGCCCATCGCCTGCGCGACATCAGTCTCGGCAAGGCTCGCACCCGGCAGGACACGCGCGGTGATGATCGCCTCGCGCAGTTCCTGATAGGCCCTGGCCGATATCGTGTTCCGTCGCTCGTTCTGCTCGGTCACGATTGGTGCGTTCAGCTTCAGCATATCTGTATACTGGCATTCAGGAGTTTTGGGAGTCAAGAAGTGGTTTGGCGGAAACCAGCGGATTTCGTGGATCGGCCAGCGCTTTGAGCGCCTCCGCGATCGCGGCCGCGGTTCCCTCAGGCGTTGGCAGGCCGCCGCAATGGGGTGTGATGCGCACCTTTTGATGCGCCCAGGCCCAATGATCGGCCGGTAGCGGCTCCTGGAGAAAAACGTCGAGCCAGGCGCCGGCGATATGGCCGCTGTCCAGCGCTTCCCTAAGCGCGGTCTCGTCGAGATGATCGCCACGCCCCAGATTGACCACATAGGCACCCGGCGCCAGCAGGCCGAAGACCCGCCCATCGAGAATGCCGCGCGTGTGCTGGTTGGACGGCAGCAGGTTGACAAGGAGATCGGCCCCCGTGACGGCCGGAACTCGCCATGAAGGGCGGTCACGCCGACACGTTCGCGGGGCGTGCGCGACCAGCCCGAGACCAGGAAGCCCGCTGCCGCGAGGCCCGACGCGACGTGACCGCCGATCATGCCCAGGCCAAGCACCGCGATCGACAAGGCGCTGCGGTCGCGGATCTCGGAAACAGCCCACTGCCACCTGCGTGCGCTCTGGTTGCGACGAACGGAAAAATCGTCCTGCTGGCGGGCGAATGCCGCGTGCATGGCGTAGTCGAGAATTTGCTGTGCCTGCGCGGGATCGCGCAGGCGCAAGACAGGCATATCGCCGGGAAGGCGCGGATCGGACGTCAATTGATCCGTGCCGGCGCCCAGGCAGAGCACAGCGCGCGTCGAAGCAGGCAGTTGCACCATGTCCGGTGGAAATGCCCAGGCCACCAGCAGGTCGTAGTCGGTGTCCGGCGCGCATTCGGTCCAGCGGCGGAATTCCACGCCGGGACAGGCAGAGCGCAACGCGATATCGAACGCATCCGAATAGGCGAGAGGATCGGCAAGCACGACCCGCACGGCGTCAACGGCCGTCGAAGGCGAGGCCCGAAAGCCGACGCAATGCCAGCCACTCCAGTTCTGCGGCACCGTCCGGGTCGGCCTCGTATTGCGCGGCGGTGCGTTCGCACACGTCGCTGGAGGGAAGATGCACGGGCCGACCGCTGCCAAGCACGGCAAGCTGGATGCGGCACGCCTGCTCGAGGTTGTACATCAGGGAAAACGCCTCACCGACGGAACGGCCAACCGTCAGCAGGCCATGATTGCGCAGGATCATGGCGCGATTGTCGCCGAGGTCGGCGACCAGGCGCTGCTGCTCGTCGCGATCGAGGGCGATCCCCTCGAAAGCGTGATATCCGACACGGCCGTAGAAGAGCAGGGCGGTCTGGTTAAGCGGCAGCAGGCCTTCCTCGAGACAACTGACCGCCACGCCCGCGGCGGTGTGCGTATGCATGACGCATATGGCGTCGGGCCGTGCCGAATGGACCGCCGTGTGGATGACGATGCCTGCAGTGTTGATCGGAACCTGCGTGCCCCGCACCTGGTGTCCTTGATGGTCGATCACCGCCAGCGAGTCCGCGGTGACTTCCTGGAACAGATCGCCGTAGCGGTTGATCAGCAGGTGGTTCGGCTCGTGGGGCAGTCGCGCTGAAATATGTGTGTGGATCAGGTCGTCCATGCCGAAATGGGCAATGAGCCTGTAGGCCGCCGCAAGATCCTGGCGCATCGCCGCCTCGGTGGATGAAGTCATTTGCCGATCGCCTCCTGTTGACGATCGGCATACCTGAACTCCTGTATACAGGTCAATGGGCCTGCTCGGCCTTGCGCGGCCGCCTGATCGCGATGCGGCCTGCCAGTGTCGCCGCACTCGGTCGACGGCTTTCAAAAGGCGGAGCTGCGACAGGAGATTTTCGAAGATGTTAACTTTGGGGAGTCAAAATATTACCCGGCTCGGTATGCCACCGCGTTCGGCAATGACATGAAACCATGGCAACTTGCCTCGTCACATTGATCTGCAACACGGGACCGGCCGATGCCCAAGATCTAACCGATGTAGGTGCGGTACGCCAAACGACGAAGAAGAATGTGGGGGGAAATCAACATGCGGAAAAGGATGATCATGCTGCCAGCTCAACAGTCCACACAAAGGTGACTGCGGAAAAGCCTCATGCCGGAGCACCTTCAACAAGCCGTCCTGGATATGATAGCCAAGGGACGATCGATCGAGGAAACCGCGGCCCATATCTGCCTTTATGCCGAAGACCTTTCGGCAGACACGCTCTGCTCGATCATTACAATCGATCGCGAAGGGATCATCCATCCGCTGGCCGGGCCAAACCTATCGAGTGACTACTCCTCCGCATTGGACGATCGGACCCAATATCGGTTCATGTGGAACCGCCGCCTTCCTGCGGACGCCTGTCGCGGTCCAAGACATCTTCACCGACCCTCTTTGGGTTCCCTATCAGGCGCTTGCCGGCATTTTAGCCAGGGATCATAGCGTCAAGGCCTGCTGGTCCAGTCCGATCATGCAAAGTGATGGCCGCGTGCTCGGAGCCTTCGGGTTTTATTATCGGGAGCATCGAGGACCGACGGACGAAGAGTGGTTGATCGTCAACCGATGCGTTGATCTTTGCTCACTCGCGCTGGAGCGAGAGGAAGCAAGGGCAGAAAACCAGCGCCTGGCATATTATGATCTGCTCACAGGGCTGGGAAATCGCGCGCATTTCATCAAGGCGTTGGAAATGGCTTCCAACGCAGGCGAGGATCCACTCGCAATCTTGTTGGTTGATATCGATCACCTCGGTCGCGTCAACGACACCTTTGGTCATGCGACCGGCGACGAAGTGATCCGCAGCGTAGGCCGCACCATTGCGCGGATCGCCGCACCTGCAAAGACTTTCAGAGTGGACGCGGATGAATTTGCCGTATTGATCGAGGGGATGAGCCCGGCCATCAGCCTGTCGAGGATCGCCTCGCAGATATTGAAGGCGACAGAGGAACACTCCTTTCCCGGCGAGGAGGCCACATTCTCCCTATCGGTCAGTTCTGGCGGGGCATTGTCCAATCAATCGCAATCCTGCCAAGTGCCAATACTCCTGCAGCATGCAAATCTTGCGCTTCACCATGCCAAGCAGGCGGCACGAGGAAGCTTCGTGCTCTACAATGAAGATCTTGCCAGCACGATCGCTCAGCAGTTCCGCATTCTGCAAACGGCAACGAGCGCGCTGGCTGAAGGCCGCGTCGAGGCTCACTATCAACCGATCGTGGATCTGAGCACCGAAAAAACGGTGGGCCTGGAGGCGCTTTGCCGCGTTCGCACGCGGGACGGCGAAATCATCTCGGCCGGCCTGCTGTCGGACGCGCTGCAGGATTTTTCCATGGGAAATCTCCTGACCGACCGAATGCTGGATCAGGTGGCGAGCGCCATCAAATACTGGCTCGAGCAAGCGATACCGCTGCAATATGTCAGCGTAAATGTCTCGATGGCGGATTTTCAGAAGGGAAGCCTGCGCGAGCGGATTTCTCGCGCCTTTGCGCGTCATGGCATTCCGGTCGGACACGTCGTTCTTGAGGTGACGGAGTCTGTTTATATGGATGACAGCGATGGCAAGGTCGCCGGGGCAATCGAGGAATTGCGTGCCGATGGGCTGCTCGTGGCGCTGGACGATTTCGGAACAGGCTATGCCTCGCTCACTCATCTGCTGAACTTTCCTGTCGACATCATCAAGATCGACAAGAGCTTCGTGGATCAGATGTCCGATGGCGGCGCGGGCGAAATAATCGTCAAAGCCATTATCGATATGGCGAACGGGCTTGCCATGCGTGTCATTGCCGAAGGCGTCGAGACGGCCGATCAGGCGATGCAGCTCAAACGCCTTGGCTGCCGCTTCGCTCAAGGATACTTCTTCGACAGGGCCGCCGACCGCGATAGAACGACCGAAGCCTTACGGCTCGACATCCCGCGAAGATCGTTCCGGGCATAACAGGCGCGCGGCTTCCGCGCTCGCTTTGGCGGCATCTGCTTTCGGATGCCTCGTCCTATCCGCTCAATTCTCCCTGAAGGAGCGAGTAAGGGAAGCCTGCACCGGGGCCAGCATATAGTCGAGCAAAGTGTGTTCGCCGGTCAGGATCATGACTTCCGCCGGCATGCCGGGGGACAGGCGCACATCATGCAGCTCTGCAAGATCGGCAGTGTCCACTTTGACCTTGGCGAGGAAATAGGGCTCGCCGGTTTTCTCATCCGTAAGCCGGTCGGCCGACACCGAGACGAGCAGGCCGTGGATCTGCGGCAGATGCCGGCTCGGATAGGCCGACAGCACGACGCGGGCGGGCATGTCCGGATGGACGACGTCGATATCCGTGGGCCTGATGCGTGAATCGATGATCAGATTGGGCTCGTCCGGAACGATATCGAGAAGCGCCTGACCGCTGGCAATCACGCCCGACTCGGTCGTTACGCGGACATTCATCACCGTTCCGGCGATCGGCGCGACGATGTCCGTCCTCGTCAGCACATCCTGGCGGGAAGGCAGCTGGCTGCGCAATTCGGCGAGGTCGTTGCGCACCTTGGCAAGATCCTCATTGGCGCTCTCGCTGTCCTGCTGGCGCAGGTTGAGGAGCTGGAACTCAGTCTCGCCGATCTGTTGGTCGTTCTTCGCCACCTGCGCGCGGTTCGATGCCTGGTTGGCGCGAATGTCGGCCTGGGAGCGCTGCAGCGCCAATATCCGCGGCAGGCGTTCGAGGCCCTTCTTGTACATCTCCTGCGCGGAGGCGATCTCCTGGTCGATCAGTCCGAGCTGCTCGGCCTCGGCGGCCATGACGTCCCGCGCTCCGGTGCTTTGCTCTTCTATCTGGGCGATGCGCTTGTTCAGGATCTGGGTGCGACCCTCACGGGTTGCCAGGCGGCTGTCGAGCAGCGCCTGTTCCTCGACGGCAACCTTTCGCGCGATGTCGCTGTCTATCGACGTCAACTCCTTGGGGAAGATGATCCGGTCTTGACCGGCAAGCTCCGCAACCAGCCGGGCTTCGGTCGCCAACAGGCGGATGTAATGTCCCTGCAACTCGTCGTAGCGGCCTTGGGCCTCGGTTGTCTTGAGACTGATCAGAACCTGGCCGGGTCGGACCTTTTCGCCTTCCTTGACATGGATCGCCCCGATGATGCCGCCTTCCAGATGCTGGACGGTCTTGCGATAGCCTTCCGGGCTGACGACGCCATTGGCAACGACGGCGCTCGCCAAGAGAGCCACGCTGGACCAGGCGGCGGTGCCGCCAACGAAAAGGATGGCCGAAGCGTAGCCTAGCAGCCGCGCCGGCCGCGTCCGCCGCTTCAGGTCGCGCCTGCTGGCACGATAAGCGCGTGAGCGTTGCCGGACCAGCGCTGCAATCAAGATCAGGAAGAGGCCGCCGGCCGCCGCCAACAGCGCCGTGCGAGACTGCTGGTCGATGCCGCCCAACCGAACCGATACCGCTGCGCTCAGGTCATTGGCGGAAGCGATCAGCTTATCGGTGAGTTCATGCACGCTGTCCGCCAGTTGGTCCAGCGTCGCTGAGAAGTCGCCAAATCGATCGCTCATGGCTTACTCCGCTGCCTTCAGATTCGCCGGCGCATTGGCGACGATCTTGTCCAGCATGGCCGCCGGCACCGGGATTCGTTTGGGCTGGCCTGCCAGCGCGCCGAGCACTTCGTCGCGCGTGCCAAACATCGAAACGGACCCCTCTCGCAGGAAGAGGATATGGTCGGCGGTGCGTAAAAGATTGGTCTGGTGGCTGATCACAACGACCGTGCGGCCGCGCTCCTTCAACTGCTGTAGCACGTTGAACAGCGCGACCTCGCCTTCACCGTCAAGGCCGGTATTCGGCTCGTCCAGAACGATCAGCGGCGGATCGCCGAACAGGGCTCGGGCCAGCGCAATGCGTTGACACTGGCCGCGCGAAATCCTGGCGCCATGCGGTCCCACTTCGGTTCGATAGCCGTTCGGCAGCCGCAGGATCATCTCGTGGATGCCTGCAAGCTGCGCCGCGGCGATGACCGCGTTGCTGTCGACGTCACGCAGGCGTGCAATGTTCTCAGCGATTGTTCCTGGGAAGAGTTCGATCTGCTGCGGCAGATAGCCGACATGCTGGCCCAGTTCATCCGAAGGCCAGTTCCAAATCTCGGCTCCGTCCAGCCTGACGTGGCCGAGCGAGGGCTGCAGCACTCCAACGATTAGTCGGCACAGCGTGGTCTTGCCGGATCCGGACGGACCGATCACGCCACAGGTCTGGCCGGGCTCGACGTCGAAGCCTATCGCGTTCAGCAGCGCTTGCGAGGTTCCCGGCGCGCGGTAATGAAGGTTCTCGAGCTTCAGCCGACCTTGCGGGCGGGGCAGGGTGACACCGGTTGGCTGGATCGACCGCGTGTCGGCGAAAAGCTTCATAAGATTGCGGCGTGCTGTTCGTGCGCTGACCAGGCTGCGCCAGGCGCCGATCGAGCGCTCGATCGGCGCCAACGCGCGGCTGAGCAGGATCGATGCGGCGATCATCGAGCCGGGAGTCAGCTCGCGGCGCAAGACCAGGTATGCGCCAAGCCCCAGCACGGCCACCTGAAGGGCGAGCCGAAGCGAACGCGACAGGCTGCCGATAATGGTGGTGCGTCGCAGAAGCCGAGTCTGGATATCCATCAGCGACTGCTGGGTCTGTTCCCAACGCCGCAACCCCGGCTCGGTCATGCCGAGCGAGCGCAAGGTCTCGGCGCCGTCGACAAACTGCCCGACGGCCGCCTGGCTGCGGCGTAGTGCGGCCGCGGCGTCCTGGCCCTTGCGGCGGGTGAGGAAATCATTGGCGAGCGCAGCGCAGAAAAGGAGCACAGCTCCGGCAATGCCGACCATGCCCAATGCCGGATGCAGAAACCACATGAATGCCAGAAAGACCGGCGTCCATGGCGCGTCGAGAAAGGTCAGGATGCCGTCGCCGGCGATGAAGGCGCGCAGATCCCCGACGTCCTTCAGGCCGGCTTCGAGGCTGCTGCCGGCGAGCCGCGCGTCCATGACGCGTTCGATCACCGGAACGCTGAGCTGGTCGTCGAGCCACTGGCTGATATGCCCCAGCATCATCCGGCGGGCATGTTCCAGCATGCCGTAGACGACTATGGCGCCGATGACCGCAAGGGTAAGCCAGAACAACGTGTCGATGGAGCCGCTCGACAGCACCCGATCGTAAATCTGCAGCATGTAGACGGTGCTGGCAAGCAGGAGGACGTTGGCGAGCAGGCTGAAGAGGAGCAGGGCGGGCACCTGGTGGCGCGCCAGATGCATCACCTCCTGGAATTGTGGTCTCGGCTGCATCACGGATACCCCCCGCTTCGATGCTTCACGGCTGTTCGCTGAGGTTGGTACGGGGCAGCCAGTGGCTGCCCCGTTTGGTCACGTATCAGGCGATGTCGACGAGGATGTGCTGGACGGTGGTCGTGTCGCCGTCCGCATCCGCGATCTGGACGCCGAAGTCGAGGTGCGCATCCGGTGTCGTGGTCTGCGTCGAGACGAAGCCGATGTCCGTGATCTTCAGCACGTCATTATCGACAGGGTCGAAGGCTACCAGATTGCTGGTCGCGCTGCTGCCGCCATTGAGCGTGCCGGTGGTCCCGTTCAGGTCGATCGCCTGGCCAGTGATGCCGTTGCCTGACTGCATGATCTGGATGCCCTGGATCACATAGTGCTCGCCGGCGGCGTTATAGTCGTTCTGCTCGATGATCACGAGGCCGTCATTGTTGTCGAGCGTGAACTCTCCGTTGTATGGGGACGGGACCTGGCCCATCCTGTAGATGTCGGAGTTCGACACGTAGATGGCCCGCGTGATCTCGTTGGTGCCGTCTGTGAGGTCGAGGATCATCATCAGGTCTTCGCTGCTGCCGATACCGTCGAACTTCAGGGCCACGGCGCTGGCGGAGGCCGATGGATCGGTGGCCTCGGTCTGGATGCCGACATTGCTGTCGAAGAACCGCAAGGTCAGCAGTTCGCCTTTCTGGATCGTATCACCGGCGACGCCGTTGGTGCTTTGCGTCGCGGACACCCACGTTTCATTGCTGTTACTGATCATATCGTGGGTGCCGGCCGGCGTCGGTGGTGTCGAGTTGAACGTGGTGTCGGTGGATGACCCTTCGCCGTCGCTCGTCACGCTGAACGGATGGGTTTTGTCGATCAAATTGCCGGTGAACTGCACATAGAAGCCATCGTGAGCCTGCGTGTTCGGGTCATCCGCCACCAACGTTTCCAGTACGATGGGCGGGTGGCCCGTGTTGCTCGTAGGCTGCTTGGCGACAAGCTCGGCGGTGTGGAGAACGTCGAAGCTGAAGCCATCCGCCGCGTCGTTCAACGTGATGGTGTAGGTGCCAGCAGTCTTGTTGAAGACAAGGGTGCCGCCCGCCGTGGCTGTCTGGTCGCCCGCAGTGTTCGGGTCGCTGTCGTAGGAGATTTGCCAGTCGAACGTCGCCGAGGTGGCGCTCTCCGACTGGAGCGTCGCGTATGAGCTGATCAGCTGAGTCTGTGTGTTAGGGACAAGACCGGTGAGGTAGCCAGTAAGGCTGAGCTGGTTGCCGGCTGCCACGCTGTCCTGGTCTACGAAGTCCGAGTGTGTGGCGTCGTAGGCTGCGAACTGGTCGCTGCCGATACTGTAACCGAAGTCGCCCGTTGCTTGTTGGCCGACGATGTTGCTCAAAGTCTCATGGGTCCCTGTGCCGTTGCCGGCGCTCTGGTCACCATCGAATGGCTTCGTGATGGTCGGGCCGTCGTCCTTGAAGTTGAGGTTCTGACCGATGTCGAGGGTGGCTGAATGGTGGTCGCCGTCCTTGTCGGTCACAGTCGCGGTGAGCTGAATCAAATTGTCCGCGGCCAGGGTCTTACTCTCGTCCGGGTCCGTGGTCGGATGGACCACCGCGCGGATCTGATCCAGGGTCACGCTGCCGGTGCCACTGACAGAGACCGTGAAGACTAGGTCGTTGCTCGTGACGGTGCGGCCTTCGACAACGCCGCTGCCGTTGACCGAGAGGACGACCGCCTGGCCGGTCGCGGTATCGACGAGGCCGG
>SAJS01000010.1:0-169796 GCA_004017535.1 Mesorhizobium sp. | reverse complement strand
CTGCCAGTACTGCTGACAGAGACCGTGAAGACAAGATCGTTGCTCGTGGCGGTGCGGCCTTCGACAACGCCGCTGCCGTTCACCGAGAGGACAACCGCTTGGCCGGTCGCGGTGTCAACAAGGCCGGTTGAGCCTGCGGCGATGCTGAGCGCATAGGTCAGGGTGCCAGCCCCATCGGTACCGTAGCCGGAACTGAAGTTGGCGGCAAAACTCTTGGTGTCGTTAGTCGCAAGAACCGTCTCGTCGACGGTCAGCGTCGGCTCGGTGCCAGTCGTGGAGATGTGCGGCCCGTCGTCATCGGTGTGGAGCTTATCGCCTACCGATTGGGTCACCGTCACGCCTTGCGACAGGTCGACCCGCCCGACGTCGAACTTGCCGACCACCGCCGTCGCCTGGAAGCGATTAAAGGTCTCAATGGCCTGGGTGCCGCTGTTGTCGGTGAACCACTGCACCGTGTAGGCATCGTTGAGGTGCTGCGCGGTAATGGTGCCATCCGCGTTGAAGGTGACGAACCCGTTCGTCACCGTCGTGTCGGTGACGAGCTGCCCGTTGCCATCCTTGATGACGACGCGAACGATGGCCACCGCCGTATCGTCGGTAAGCGCGCTTTGTCCGGCGTCATTGCCGAGATTGGCGCCGCTGGCCAGATTGTTGTCGAGATAGCTGCGGCCACTTTCGGGATTGGTCGATGCGCCGCCGGCGCTGAACGCGCCGATCTTGACCGTGAAGTTGGTGCCGGGACTGCCCTCTGTCTGGGAGATGAAGAGCGTGGCGTCTTTGACATCAATGAAGTCGTTGTAGTTCATATTGTCCAGGTCGTTGTATGTGCCTGGTGCTTGCCCTTTGACGAAACTGAACACCGCCGTCTCGCCCGGGTCGAACATCTGGTTGTTGACGCCGATGGTGGCCCCGATGCCGCCCTGGCTGGTCTTGATGTTGTCGCCAGAGTTATCGAGCGTTCCGTCGGCTTTGATGACCGGATGTATGCCGCTCACCACCATTCCCGCACCGGACGTGCCTACAGCCACAAACAAATTGTTGCCGGAGGCAAGACCATCAAAATTGAAAGATACTGAACCTGTGGTGGAGACGTTGAGGAGATTGGTCCAGTCGATGCTGTCGTCGGAATTGGTGCTATCCGGATGCGCGATTGCCTCGAAGGTCACCATCTCGATGCTGGCGCTGAGACTGTCGGCGGCCGTGTTCAGGTAGAATGCTGCGACGACATCGCCTACGCCTTCGGTGGCACTAGTGGTGGCCAGCACTATCGTCCCGTTCGCATAGGAATGGAGATAGATGTTCTCGCCATTGATTGTCTGCAGGGCATTGCCATTGTAGATGACCTGGTCGCCGTCGAACGCATTGCCGCTGCCATCGGAGAAGAACAGGTTGCTGATTGTGGCGCCGTCCGGATTGACAGTGACGAAGCTGGCGCCGCTGGCAGCGGCCTCGACGTCGTCGGCAAAGCTGAGCTGAGCCGCGGATAGCTGCAGGTCTCCCGTCAATCCATTGAGGAAGCTCCTGAAGGGCGTTGAAAGCCCGGTGAGATCGTTGCTGATGGCAATATCGTCGTCCTGGAGTCCCGATGTTTGGTCGAGGGTCAGTGTGCCGTTGATGTCGATAGTGGTCATGATCGCCTCCGTTCAATGCGACCGGCGCTGTCTCAGCCCCAACGCTGGCAACCGGACGCATGGGCGCACCATCCGCCGGCCCGGGCCGGCGCTGCGCGCCATCGTTAAAAGGAAACTAGAGTTCTGAATCGAGTCAGGGGGTAGAGGGGTTGGGAGGAGCCGCCGCTGGTCCTCCGCTCCTTGCCCCGTCAGGCAATTCTAGGCGGATGCGTCCTACGCGCATCGGTGACCCACCAACGGCGGGCACCAAGGATCGAAAATGAGGGCATACTTAACCCCGCCCCTCTCCAACAGGCATTGACTGCCTGTACGCCTCCCGCTCAAAACATGAGCAAGAAAAATTTTACGCTTATTTGTGGAAATTTCAAATGGGACTGTTGCCTTTTAACAAAAAGTGTGAATGGGAAGAAGGTCCCTTCTTGCGAGGGACTTTTGTCCCTCTTTCCCGAACTCTTTGAAATCAAACGAGAATATGATAGATCGCGCTAGAGAATTTGACAACGATCGCTGCGCCAGCGATGAAATAGGCCCATGAAGAAGTCGATTGCCGTACCACCTATGATGGATGGGACGGATGCTTAAGCGAAACCATCCAATTACGAGATGTCGTGTGCAAAAATCGCACACGACAGTTCTGCTTCTTTTCTTTTTTCGTTCCCACGACACGGCCGCCGTCGGCCCTATCGGACCCTCTTTTGGCGGCAATATATGAGCGCTCAATCGCGCACGTTCGCCGCGGATCCGTTGGGCGTTTTTGCGCGTTGAGCGCCCCAACTTGCCTCTTTCTGGTCGCTCTCCAGCCCGAGCTGCCTGGGTTGGTACGATAAGGGAGTGAAGTTCGGTCGGACCCGTCTGCTTTCTAGCCATGTCTCCTCGCGGAACGTCATCACGAAAGCCGCTTTCATCGACCGGATCATATCAGGCGAGGCTGCGCTGGATATTGCCTCAGAGGCCACACCTCGACGACGCCGTGCGCGACAGCACAGGGACCTGACGGGCCGAGGCCTTGCGGTATATATCCGTAACAAACCTTGGCATCTTGAGGCCTCCTTTCAGAGGTTGACATTGAAGCGTGGGCGACCGCTGCCAAGCAGGTTTTCTGCAACTGCGACAGCGCAAAGGTTCAGCCGACCTCGACCCAGGCGGGGGCGTGATCGCTTGGCTTTTCCCACCCACGAGTCTCGACATCGACACCCGCGGCCAGAAGGCCTTCCGCAAGTGACGGACTAACGAGCAGATGGTCCATCCGCAGGCCTGAGCTTCGGTCGTAGCCGCCGCGATAAGAAAAATTCCAGTAGGTGTATATGCCCTTGTCCGGATGGATATGGCGCATCGCATCCACCCAGCCCAAACTCAGCATGTGGGCATAGGCTTTCCTGCTTTCGGGGAAGAAGACAGCGTCGCCCAGCCAACGCTTAGGCACTGCAGCATCTATCTCAGCGGGGACCACGTTGTAATCACCACAAAGCACGGCGCGCTCGCCCAGCAGAGATTTGCTGTAGTCGACGAGAGGGTCGAACCAGCGGAGCTTGTAATCGAATTTGGGGCCTGGCGCCGGATTGCCGTTCGGCAGGTAGATGCAGGCGACGATGAGACCGTCGATCTCCGCCTCGAGATAGCGGCTATGCGTGTCGTCGGGATCGCCAGGTAAGCCACGGCGGCGTTCGACCGGATCCCTCCCACGCGCCAATATCGCCACCCCGTTATAGGATTTCTGGCCGTGCCAGATCGCGCCGAACCCGGCGTCCCGTAACGCCTCGATGGGAAAGTTCTCGTCGGACGTTTTCAGCTCCTGGAGGCAGACAACGTCATAATCGGTCTCGCGAAGCCACCTCAGGAGCACGGGGAGTCGGCCGTTCACACCATTGACGTTGAAGGTCGCGATCCGGGTCATCCTGTTCTCCCGCGTGGCTTTAACTTGCTTGCAACGCAAGGGCCGTCGGTGGGTTCAACAATTTTGGCAACCAAGCGGGATTCGGCGGCGTTTCGCCTTGAGCTGACTCGATCGGAGGCTCATCTAGAGGTATGTCCGCCCGCCGAAAGAGTGACCCAGTTGGGAAGCTGATAGCTGAGTGGCCGCTTTCGCCGGCGGCCACCTTGGGATCATCGATGCGGGCGAGGGGCATCTTCCTCGAGATACGCGCTCGCCTTCCTGCGCAGCTTCGAAAGCTTCTCCACATCGAATCCCGGGTGCTCACCTTGCGCCTGCCAGAGGGCTCGGATGCCGATGTTAAGGCGGCCGCGGCGATCGTATCCCAAGCTATGCGCGACATCGAAGATCTGCCGGTCATCCCTCGCGAGGTCGAGGATGTCCTGACGATCTCGTCCGGCGAGCGGCACCGCTGGTTGAAGGACGGTCGGCTTCAGAGCGCCGGGACGCGAACTGTGAAACTTCGCGGCCGGGCGAGGAAAATCACCTTCCACGTGTTCGACCCGCGCCACATCGAGGATGTGCTCGACCGCGATCTGGTCACCGTCTGGCGTGATGTAGACGCGGCGACAGCCGCCGAGAACCGGAGACGCGCCGCCGCAAGGGCGGCTCTCAAACGCTCCCAAAAGAAGCGCGGCGGGGCCGCAACTAAAACCGACGAGAGCCGGGACGATGCGCCCCGCCTGAGAGGCTGGGAAGACTTCGATATCGACGGCCTTTTGCGCTGAGAGAATTGCCCGCCAGCGTGCTTCCAAGCGAAGAGTATATCAACGGCCGAGATGGACCGTCGCTGCTAGTGCGTTTCACCGTTTCATAGAAACGGCGAAACGCCCTATCTGTTTTTTTACGCAATTCCGGACGGAAAACCGCTCACACTTTTCCTGGAATTGCTCTAGCCGAAGCCGGGACCGTATCGGCGGCGATTGTTGCTACCGTCAAAATCACGATCCTATCCGGCGATACATGAAAGCATCGTATGCGGCGGTATTGCTGGGCCGCGTTTCATCGACCAAGGCGGCCATGCGGGCGTGTACTGTCGACTTGATGCAGGCTGGATCTGTTGCGGCGGCATCGCCGACAATCGCTAATGCCTGACACCGGCAGCCACCCCAATCGACCTCGCGGCGCTCGCAGCTTTGACACGGCTCCAGCATCCAGTCGGTGCCGCGGAAGGCGTTGAAGGCCGGGGAGTCGGTCCAGATTTCGGCGAGGCTGCGTTCTCCGAAGCGCTCGAAGCGGAGCGAGGGAATTGTCTGGGCGGCATGGCACGGCAACACGGTGCCGTCGGGAGCCACCATGAAGGCGTCGCGTGCCCAGCCGCCCATGCATGGCTTGGGGTAGATGGCGAAGTAATCCGGCGTGACGAAATCGATGGTCATGATGCCGACTAGCTGTTCCTGGGCAGCCGCAACGATGTCCGCCTGCCGGTCGACCGCGGCACGGTCGGGCATCAGCAAACTGCGATTGGCAAGCGCCCAGCCGGCATATTGGACATTGGCGATCTCGAGCCGCTCCGCACCCAGGGTTAGGGCTAGGTCGATGAATTCCGGCACTTCCTCGATGTTGTGCCGATGGACCGGCGCGTTGATGGTGAGCGGCAGCCCGGCCGCGCGGGCGCGGTGCGCCGTCTCCAGCTTTTTCTCATGGCTGCCCCGATGGTTGCCGATACGATCGGTGGTCACTGGGCGGGCGCCCTGGAAGCTCAGTTGCAGGTGGTCGAGCCCGGCTTCGGCAAAGGCCTCGATGCGGCCCTCGGCAATGCCGACGCCGGCGGTGATGAGGTTGGTGTAGACGCCGCGCGCCGAACACCCTGCGATCAACTGCTCGAGGTCGCGGCGCAGCGTCGGTTCGCCACCGGACAGATGGACCTGCAGGACGCCGAGATCGGCGGCCTGCGAGAAGAGATCGAGCCAGGTCCGCGTGTCGAGTTCGCGGTTGGCCTTCAGCAGTTCGAGCGGATTGGAGCAATAGGGGCACTGAAGCTGGCACCGATGCGTCAGTTCCGCCAGCACGCCGATCGGGGGCAGGAGGGGGGCACTCATAGCTTCACCAAAAGCTTGTCCGACCATTCCTGCAGGAAAGCAATGACATCGTCCGCCACGTCTTGCGGATCCGCGTCGTAATCGGCCGCAAGATCGGCGATAATGCGCTCTACGGTGGATTGCCCGTCGCAGCGGCGCAGTATGTCGAGACTGATGTCATTCGGCCAGAACACCTTCTCCGGCAAAAGCACGGCGAAGGCCAGTCGCACGGGGTCGTACTGGATGCGCACATGCCTGGGCAGTGATGGCGCGGACCGCAGCGACACGATGGCTCTTTCGCGCAGCACCGTCATGAAGCCGTCTCCGGGCGGAAGGCGCCTGGCGGTACGTTTCGTGGCGCGCCATAGGCATGCTGGAGCCCATCGAGCATGGCCCAGAGTATATCGCATTTGAACACCAGCGCATCGATCGCCTGCTGCTGGCGTTCGGGCGTGTCGGCGTGGACGAGCACATAGGCGAGGGCGAAGTCGGCGTCGCGCGATGCCTGTTCAGGCCGTTGCGTGAAATAGGCCAGCGTATCCTCGGTGATGTAATCATATCTGGCCAGCATCGCCGGCACGCGCTCGCCGATGATGGCCGGCGAGAACATCTCGGTCAGCGAGGACGCGACCGCCTCGAGCAGCGTCCGATTCGTGCAGAAGGAGAGATAGGCGCCGACGGCGAAACGGGTCGCCGGCAGCGCCAGCCTTTCGCTCTTGACTGCTTCGGCATCGAGGCCGAGCGAGGTCGCCAGATGCAGCCAGCGCGCGATGCCGCCGCTCCAGCCGTCCTCGCCGTCATGGTCCTCGATGCGCTTGCGCCAGGCGGCGCGGAACGCCGGGTCCTCGGCACGAGCCAGGATCATGGCGTCCTTGCGCGGTATGATGGCCTGGTAGCAATAGCGGTTCAGCGCCCAGGCCTGCATCTCGGCCTTCGACAGGGCGCCGCCGGTCATCCTGTGATGGAAAGGATGGCGGTTGTGGTAGCGCTCGTCGCCGATCCGCCGCAGCACGGCTTCGAGCCCGCGCTTTGACAGGCCGCCTCGGGCCGCATCGTGGAAATCGCTCAAAATTCCATCTCCATGCCGTCGAAGGCGACTTCCCAACCAGCCGCCTTGATCGCCGCGTGCTCGGCGGAATTCTCGTCCAGAACAGGATTGGTGTTGTTGATATGGATGAAGATACGGCGCGCGATCTTCACATCGGCCAGGCTGGCGATCGAACCCGCTTCACCCGACATTGCAATGTGCCCCATGCGTGCGCCGGTTTTCGGGCCGACCCCTGCCGTGATCATCTCGTCGTCCGTGTAGACGGTGCCGTCGAACAGAAGGCAGGCGGCATCGGCCAGCCGCGCGCGCAGCGCTGCGTCGATGCGCGCGCAGCCCGGAACGTAGAAAATCGCGCCGCGACCATCGGCTTTGCTGATACGGACGCCGATCGTGTCGCCCGTGTCGGAGCTGAAATCGGCGCCGGGATCGCGTCCTTGCTCAAGATAGAGCGCGACCTTGCCAGGCACCGGGAAGCTGCCGACGACCACGCCGGTCGGGTGGCCGTCCGCGCCGCAAATCGCCGTCTCCTCCATCGGCGCCAAGAGACGCCGCGGCACGATCGCCGGATCGAGAACATTGAAGATCGAATTGGCCTCCAGAGTCGCCAGCACCTGCGCGGTCGCATAGATCGCGAAAGGCTGTCGCTCACGAAGGCTCAGCAAGCCGGCGACATGGTCCACGTCGGCATTGGTCAGCATCACCGCTCGGATAGGTGTCGAGCGCAACGGTGCGTCCGCCGCGGGCTGCAGCTCGGGCGTTTGCGCAATCTGCTGACGAATGTCGGGCGACGCGTTGAAGAGAACCCAACCTGTTCCGTCCGCCGATACGGCGACGGACGATTGAGTTCGGGAGCGCAGACCGGGCACCCCGGCGCGGGCCGCGCGGCTCAGGCGATAATTGCAGTTCCATTGCGGAAAGCCGCCTCCCGCCGCCGATCCGATGATCTTCACGCGCATGGCAATGCATGCCCAGCGGGCCAACTGACCGGCGCCACTTTTGCGGCTGCGGTCGATTTGCGTCCGCGTCTTCTGATATCGTAAGGAATTGCATGCCCCGTTGAGCAGGGCATGCAATTCACGGGCTACTTTTTCCGCCGGATTTCAGCAGGCAGATATCGCGAAATTTCGAAGCCCGCCGCCACCTGACACATGGTTGGTTTCTTCCAGGTCTTCTTCATCGAGTTCTCCTTTCTGCAGCCCGCACGGAGCGACGGCGCCGCCGATGCAAAGTGTTGGGCGTTGTTAAGCCGCCTGCAAAGCACGTTGGTTGGCGTCGCTCTCACCAAGAGTGTTGAGCGCCTCGTCGGTTGCCGACTCTTCCTTCAAAGTCTGCCGGAGGAGCGGAAGAGCATCCTTGAGACCGAGCTGTTCAGCCCATGCGATCAGCGTACCGTAGCGCGCGATTTCATAGTGCTCGACCGCTTGGGCAGCACCCACCAGTCCTGCGTCGAGCGCCGGCTCGTCCTTGTACTCTTCGAGGATTTCCGAGCCCTCCTCGATGATGCCGTCAATGGCCGGGCAGGTCTTGCCCCTGGCCGGCTTGCCGAGCATGTCGAAGACTTGCTCCAGGCGATCCACCTGGTCTTCAGTTTCCTTGAGGTGCTTTTCGAAAGCGGCGCTTATCTTTTCAGACTGTGCTGCTTTCGCCAGCTTTGGCAAAGCCTTCAGGATCTTCTTTTCCGCGTAGTAGATGTCTTTCAGTCCGTCCAGGAACAGGCTTTCCAAGCCGTTCGAGGTCGCGGACGAGGCTTTCTTCGGCATTTTAGGTCCTCCTTGCGGTGTGGTGATATGCCTGCGGCACTCATCCTAATCCGCCGGGAGGCCTGAAGTTCCGAGGAGATCGCCATGTTGGAACAGCGCGGTCGGAGTGGGCGCCGCAAACTGCTTCGGCGCTTGTTCCAGGAATACCGATCATCGCTGGCGCCGTGCTCACAACGACTTAGCTTCGAACGGAGTCCGGTTGAGGTCGAGGCGAGATGTCAACTCCTGCTTTGCCCGCCATCGCGTATTCGCTCAATCTCCTCCGGCTCTTTGTCGTCCATCTCGGCGATCTCGTTGCGAGCCTTGTCGTTCGCTTTGATCAGCTCATCAAGTTTCGCCTGAAGGGCTTGGGTGTCGCGATGCTCCGCCCTTTGGATAAGCAGCGTCATCGCCCAGGTGATCAGTGTCGCGGCGCCGTGCCAGTCAAGCGTGTCCCGCTCGAAGAGAAACCAGGAGACAGTGTAACCGCCCAAGATCAGAAAGGCCGCCGGTCGGGACGTCAGTGTGCCGACCTTGGTCAGCGCTTCTCGAAGCTGCAATGTTGCCATGCCTGCGAACGGCTCAGAGCAACCCGGGTTCCCACCAGGTCGGCTTGGTGCGCGAGGTGCCATGCGCAGCGATCGGCATGTCGCCACCCCCACTTTGGCGACTCTCTTCGTCCTTCGGCCGCAAGTTGTCCGACAGGAAAGTGCGGCCCCGAATGTGCTATTCTAACGCAGAATCCCGCCTATCATCCCAAGACTGAGCGCCTCGGCGGCGTTGATGTAGCAATTCTCCGTCGCGCGCCGGTAAAGCTCGTCCGCGCTGAGCGAACTGCCTTCGACAAGTTCCCTGAAGCCTTCCATCTCCAGACGTTGCGATGTCTCGAGCAAGGCAAGCTGCTCGCGAACGATCTGGATGCAGGATCGAATCGGGCCGTTGAGCACAATGCTTGTTTCCATGCGCCGCTCATGCACGAGAAGAACGGCATCCTCGGTAAGGAAGCGGTCTTGCCTCGGGAAGGCGGCGAAGATTGTCACTCCCGCCGAAAAGACCTTCGTCTTTCCGACGCAAAATGCATCCCTGCCGGAATGCCGGCGAAAGAGCCGGACCTCCAGCGCCATGCGGCGCGCGGCGTCCGCATCGCCGCCGCTCGTGTTCAACTCCATGATCATGTCCTGACCGTTTTTTCGCACGGTCTCCAGGCGACCCAAGAAGAAGCTGAGCGTCTCATCATCGATCAGTCCGTTGATGGAGATGTTGGGCTGGAACAGGAGCTTGTCCCGGCCTGGGGCGGAACCGTCGCGTTCGTGTGAAACGCTGTCGTCGTGGAAAGCCATGGAATGCCTCACCGGATTTTCGGACTCCAAACCGCCCGTGGGTCCGTTCGTTCCTCGCGGTTTCGGATTTACGGGAACCTCGGTGCGATAGTCCGGTTATCTGGCGTCGAGGAGGAACTCTATGAACGCGACCAAGGAATTCCTGCGCAGCTGGCTGGAAGAGAATGTCGGCAACTTGCCAACCGACACCGAGATCAGCGTCCCGATGCTGGCGCAGCAATTCGAACAGGACGCCGACGCCGCCGGCTACGGTCGCGAGGTGCGGGAGCAGGAGATCGGCAACATTGAAGACGCCATTCAACGTGCGCTCGACAAAATCGGCGAAGATAACAGTGGAGGAGGAGAGTCCAGTCCCGAGAAAGAGAATTCATTGGCGCCTGTCGTTGATGCTTTGGAGGCTGTCGAGCCTGAACAGAATAATGTCGCTGGCTCGGGGAAGCCGGCTGGCTAGCGGTTCTCCTTGGTCAGCGTCGCGACCACCGCCTCCAGAACCGCCGTGGGACAGGTCTCTCCTTCGCGCAAGGCTTCGAACAAAGAGACCACCAAACTCTCTAGCGTTCCGCTATGATCCTTCGACAGTTTCGAAGCTGCTTGCGTGAGCGCTTCGAATTCCAAAAGGCTGAGTGGAGAGTGGCGCGTCATGGTTCCTCCATCGCGAGGCGGACGCGGGAGGCAACCGGACGCTTGCCGCAGTCGTAGAAGTGCAGCGGTTCAGCCTCAACCACATTTGTTGCAGTAAGCAGCCGTTGGTTCTGCCCAGTTGCGGAGCGGTGGCGAGGCCGGTCGCGCCGCGCACGGAACAAAGGGCCGCCCACAGAGGTTTGGCCCTGCTTCCAACCTGCTCGGAAGCCAGCAGACATCCGACCGAAGCGGAGAAGGTGCCAATGACGAAGACCCGCCAAAACGAAGATCCTGTGCGACCGACTCCAAGCAGTGGTAGGACCGGCCAGCAAACAGGAGCGGACAGGGATTCGCCGCAAGAAGATCCGGTTGAAGGCTCGCGCAAGGTTGTCGATCGCGAGCTCGCCCGGCAAAATCCGTCGGCAGGGGCTGATAACAAGGAGCCCGAGCAGAGCCTGCGGGACCAAGTCGAGGAAGAGACCGCGCTGCCCCAGAAAGGGTCGCCCTGATAGCAACCAGCGCTGTCATTGCCTCCTTCCGCCGCCTACTCTCCAAATTCGATCATGACAGCAAAGCCCAGGCGAAACCTGTTTCTGGTCCTTGCGGCTGCAACGATCGGGCTGGCGCTCTACAACAATCGGCTCGCGCGACGGGCGTTGGCCGCACGTCCGCTCGGGCGCTTCATCCATCTCCGGGGAACGAAGCTGCATTTCCTGGAGGCGGGCCACGGGCAACCGCTTCTGCTGTTGCACGGCAATGGCGCCTCGGCCGAAGACTTCACGACAAGCGGCATCTTCGACAGAGCCGCCGCCAGATATCGCGTACTTGCCTTCGACAGGCCCGGCTTTGGCATGAGCCCACGCCCGGCCGGCAGGCCTTGGACCGCAGCTGCCCAGGCCGACCTCATCGATGCCGCGGTCGCGAAACTCGGCATCGAGCGCTACATGGTTGTCGGCCATTCCTGGGGGGCAGCGGTGGCGCTCGAGATGGCGCGCCGGCATCCCCGGTCGGTTGCCGGCGTCGTTGTCGTCGCCGGCTATCATTACCCGTCGCCAAGGCTTGCCCTTGCCATCTCCGCGCTGCCAGCGGTTCCGCTGATCGGGACGGTGATGCGCCACGCGGTGCTACCTTCGCTGGTCAGGCTGAACTGGCGCTGGGCGATGAAGCAGATTTTTCATCCGGCAACAATCGCTGTGCCCTTCGCCGCGATGACAAGAGAGTTGGCGAGCCGGCCCTCGCAACTGCGATCCATCTCCGCTGAATCCTTCCTGATGCTGGCATCGGCACTTTTGCCAAATCGCCGATATGCCGACATCGCCGTCCCTGTCGGGATCGTTGCCGGCGCGGGCGACCAGCTGTTCGATGCCAAGGCCGAGGCGCTGCGCTTGCAATCCGAGATAAGCCATTCACTTCTGGATATCGTCCCGGGTGCCGGACATATGGTGCATCAAAGCAATCCGAAGGCGATCCTAGCGATGATCGACAAGGTTGCGGCTCTTGCCAATATTGGTCACATGGCGAAGCAACCGGGCTCGTACGACATGATTAAGTGCGCGGCCCGCGGAACAAAGTAATACGGCCGAGGTTCGGCGGGCTTCCAACGTAGAACCAGCCGCGTTTTTTGCCGACAAGAAATTGCAATTCCCGGCCAGGGTGGAAAAGCCGAACCCTGTCTTCGCGCGCGCTGCAGCAGGCAATCGGTGGCGCAAATCCCGAACGCGGAGGAACTTTCCCGTGGGTGCGGCTTTATCCCTCGTGATTTCAAGCGATTGCAAAGAGGGGAAGATGTTGCCCACCGTTGCCCCGCCGAGCCGGGCCTTCCTGCCCCTGCTGGCGCTGGCGCTCGCCTCCTGCTCCTCGTCTGAAACCGTGGACGAGCAGTCGAAGCTTGCAGCCTCGATGGCCCAGGCGGCGGTTCTGGTGAGCGATGCCTGGCTCTCCGGCGCCGCGCCGTCCCGCTATGCATCCTCTGCCCTGCAATCCTTTGCCGAGACACTCGCCGACGCCAGCCGGCAAGTTGGATCCGCAGCTACGGGGGAACCCACAAAGCGAGATACGCTGGCAGCGGCTGTCAGCCGATTGTCGAACGCGGCAAAGCGGGCCAAGCACGCGGTCGAGACCGAACAGCACGCCGGGACCAGCGAGGCGCAGCAGGAGCTTCGCACCGCGCAAGGCGACCTCACCACCGCCTATCGACAGTATTTCTCGCCGGGCCGATGAAGAAGTTGCTGGAGATCTCGCTCGGTGTCGTCACCAGCGTCGGCGGCTTCCTGGAGGTCGGGTCGATGGCGACGGCGGCACAGGCCGGCGCGCTGTTCGGCTTCCAGCTCATCTGGGCGGTCGTGCTTGGCACCATCTGCATCATCTTCCTGGTCGAGATGGCCGGCCGCTTCGCTGCGGTCAGTCATCACACCATCGCTGACGGCATCCGCGAACGGTTCGGCTTCAACGCGTTCATCTGGCCGCTGATTGCAACCCTGCTGGTCAATTTCCTGGTGCTTTCCGCCGAGATCGGCGGTGTTGCCATTGCCGCCGAACTTGCAACGGGTATCGGCTTCCAATGGTGGGCCTTGCCGGCGGCTTTCCTGGCGTGGCTGCTGCTCTGGAAAGGAACGTTTGGCCTCATCGAGAAAGGGGTGTCGATGCTTGGCCTCGTCACGCTCAGCTTCGTCGTCGCGGCCGTGATGCTCCGGCCTGAATGGAAAGAAGTGGCTGTCGGCGCCGTGCCCAGCCTGCCGCGCCACGACACGGCGAAATATTGGTTCATGGCCGTCAGCATTCTCGGCGCCTCGATCTCGCCTTACCTATTCATGTTCTATTCCTCGGGCGCGATCGAGGATCAGTGGGACAAAAGCTATCTCGGCACCAATCGGGCGATTGCCGGCCTCGGCATGAGTTTCGGCGGGACGATTTCCGTGGGCGTTCTCATCGTGGCCGCGCTCGTGCTTGGCGCTCATGGGGTTACCGAAGTGGACGACTATAACCAGCTGCCATTGATGCTGATCCCGATATTCGGCTTCTGGGGCTTTGTCCTTTTCGTTGCTTCGCTGGCAATCGCCTGCTTCGGCGCCGCGCTCGAAGTGGCCTTGCAGCAGGCCTATCTCGTCGCACAAGGGTTCGGCTGGAACTGGGGCGAGGATCTCAAGCCCCGCGACGATCCCGGTTTCAGCCTGGTCTACACGCTGACGCTCTTCCTTGCCGCCGTTCCGATCACGCTCGGTCTCGACCCGTTGAAGCTCACCATCTTCTCGATGGCGCTGACCGCGGCGAGCCTGCCGCTGACGGTCGTGCCCTTCCTTTTCCTGCTGAATGACGACCGCTATGTCGGCGAGCACCGCAATGGCGTCGTTTCAAACGCGGCCGTGATCTTCGTCATCGCGCTCGGCTTCGTGCTGGCGGTGGTGTCCATTCCGCTGCAGATATTCGGAGGCACGTGATGCAGTTGCTGCGCGACATACTGGACAAGCAGGTCGTCGATCGCGAGCAGGTCAAGATCGGCAAGGTGGATAGCATTGTCGCCGAGCTGAAGCCGGGCAAGCCGCCCAGGGTAAGCGCCGTTGAACTCGGCTCGATTGCGCTGGCGCGACGGCTTGGCTCGACGCCCGCAAGATGGACCGCGAAGCTCGCGGCAGGGCTGAGCGGCAAACAGCAGGCACGGCCGCACCGGATCACGTGGAACAAGGTGCGCGATATCGGCGTCGACATCGAATTTGACATCGACGTGCGCCGGACCAGGATCTTCGCCTGGCAGGACTGGCTGCGTGATCATGTTGTCGGGCGAATCCCGGGAGCGTGAGATGGCGACTGTGCACCTCGATCATCTTGCCGGCAGGCGCGTGTTCTCGGAGCACGGCAGGAGCATCGGCTATATCGAGGAGATCATCGCCGAGCGGGACGGCAGTGACCTTGTCGTGACCGAATTCCATGTGGGGCTCTTCGCCGCGTTCGAGCGCTTGTCCGCTTCGACCATCGGCACCGCCTTGCTTGACTTCTTCGCGCTGCGGCGGCGTGAAGGCCTTTATCGCATTCCCTGGGACAAGCTCGATATTTCCGATCCGACGCGCCCCAGGCTGCTCTGTCGCGACGAGGAGCTTGCCGCTTTCCAAGGCGCAGCCCGAAGGTAAATGACAATTCGCTAAAAAGCTGTCCGCGTGGGGGAACATAGCAGGCTGCGCGAAGTTGGATTCGCATGGAGGAGGCTGCGCCATGAACAGTGTCATCTATCTCATCGGTCTGATCGTCGTCGTGCTCGCGGTGCTTTCCTTCCTCGGTTTTCACTAGGAGGCACCATGCAGCGCGAGAACGATCGGGGCCGCGAGCCGGCCGACTTTGCTAGGGCAAAGGACGAAGTTTCCGACAGGATCCAGCAAGAAACGCAAAGCGCCGGCGAAGCGCTCCACGATGCCCGCGACGAGGTCGCCCGCAGGGCCGGCGCATATGCGGCCGAAGCCCGGCAGGCCGCCACGGAAAAAGCCGAGCAGACGCAGCGCGATATCGGATCGAGCCTGTCCGCTTTCGGCGGCGCCCTGCGCGCCGCGAGCGATCATCTGGCCGATAGCGACCAGAGCGCGGCCTCGCAATTCATGCAGGAGGCCGCGAGCGGGCTGGAAAGGCTGTCCTCCTCGTTGAAGGAAAAGCCGTTCGGGCAGGTGCTCGAAGATGTCCAGTCTTTTGGCCACCAAAATCCTGGAACGCTCCTTGCCGGTTCGGTTCTGGCAGGACTGGCGCTTGGCCGATTCATCAAGGCTTCACCGCCCGGAACCCGCGGCCCGACCCAGGGCGCGGCCACGCCTGGATCTCTCAGCCAAACCGGCACGGAAACGAGCGCCGGCCGGGATAAATCTCCGGTCAACTGGGGTTCTGACGGCGGCATACCGGGGAACGCAGCGGAGCTGAAGAAATGAGCACTCAGGATAATCCAAGTCTCGGCACATTGGTCGCCGATCTGGCGCAACAGGTAAGCAGGCTCGTGCAAACGGAGGCCAGGCTCCTAAGGGCGGAAATCTCGGAGAACGCGACCAAGGCTGGCGCAGGCGCCGTCGAGGTGCTGGGCGGCGCGATATGCCTGCTCGCGGCGCTTTTGGTCTTGTTGCAGGCGCTGGTCATCGCCCTGGCTCGCCTTGGTCTGGGCGCTGGTTGGTCCGCCTTGCTCGTCGGCGTGGTGGTTGCCGTTCTGGGCGTGATCCTGTTGCGGACGGGCATGGCAAGCATGGCGCCCTCCGAGCTCGCGCCGGACCGTACACAAGAACAGCTCAAGCGTGACGTGAACGTGATCAAGGAACAAGCGAGATGACCGAGAATTCCGCAGCCGAGCTCGAACGCGAGGCGGAAGCCACGCGCGCAAGGGTGGCGGCGACCGCCGACTCCATTCGCGACAAGATGACCCCCGGCCAGCTCTTCGACGAGTTCACGGGGCTTTTCAGGAATGGCACAGGCTCCGACATGCTCCACAACCTGAAGGTCCAGGTTCGGGACAATCCGTTACCTCTGACCATGATCGGCGCGGGTGTGGCCTGGCTGATGTTGGGCAGTGGCGCTTCGAGCGTGTCGACTGGTGCCGATCGCGTGACGCGGCGCGGTTCCGGGCCCGATCACGGAGCATTCGGGGCTGGAATGAGTTCGACGGCCTCGAATGCGGCAGGCTCTGTTGGCGAAGCGGCCAGTGGAGCGGCCGCAACCGTCTCGGGAATGGCAAGCGAAGCAGCCGGCACAGTGTCGGACATGGCGAGCAGCGCTGCGGACACGCTTGCGAGCTCGGCGGCAGCGACAGCCGATTTGGCGACGAGCGCCGGCCGGTCCGCGCACAATCTGCTTCAGGACCAGCCTCTCGCTGCGGCCGCCGTCGGCCTCGCCATCGGAGCTGCGATCGGTGCCATGCTGCCCCACACGGAACTCGAAGACGAGCAATTGGGCAGCTATCGCGAGAAGCTTCGGGACACTGCCGGAGAGACTTTGAAAGAAGGCCTCGACGCTGCAAAGCAAGTTGCGGCTGAAGCCTACCAGACGGCGAGCGACGAAGCCGGACGGCTGGCGTCAAACGAGGGGACGCTGGCCGACAAGGTCGGCGGTGTCGTCAAGGCCACTGCCGACAAGGCCGACGAGTCGGTGCGCGAGAAGCTCTCCGATTCCGATCCGTTCTCCTCGCGGGAATCGTAATCGGAACTCACATTCAAGGAACAATGCACGCCGCCGACGGTTCGGGCGGCGGAGGATCGATGGAGACACTAAAATGGCTGAATCGCGCGAATGGCTTGTCCAATGGTTGAGGGACGCTCACGCCATGGAGGAGCAGGCAGAGACAATGCTGTCGGGACAATTGAGTCGGATCGAGAGTTACCCTCAGCTTAGCGAGCGAATTCGCGCTCATCTGGAAGAGACGAAAGAGCAGGCGAGGCGGCTGAAGAGCTGCCTGGACGGCCTCGACGAAGGGTCGTCCATGCTGAAGGATGCAGGCGGCAAGCTGACCGCCACGGCGCAGTCGATCAGCGGCGTGTTCGCCGGCGACGAAGTCATGAAGGGCTCGCTGGCGAGCTACACTTTCGAACATATGGAAATCGCCTCCTACACGATCCTCATCGCCGCGGCGAATGCCGCGGGCGAGGCCGAGATTGCCCGCGTGTGCGAACAGAACCTGCGTGAGGAGGAAGCGATGGCCGAGTGGCTGAAGAGCAACCTGCCGCAGGTTGCAGAACAATTCCTGGCGCGCGCAGACATGGACAGCGACAGCGCGAAACGCTGACTTCGGAAGCAGGAACAATCGGAGGTTCCACAAGTTGGGGCCGGGGTCTGTCCTCCCACCACGAGTCTAGGCGCCGAGCCCGCCCCGCTTTTGCAGCGGGGCGGGCTCGACTCGGTTTGCCGTCCAGGAACATTCCTTGGCGAAAATCATTAGGGTCGCTGCCGTCCTGGAGTTCCCGTGGCGATTTCGAACATCCAACTTGGCTTGCTCGACCTGAGCCTGATGCGGCTCGCGCTGGCGGTTGTCGGTCTGCTCGCCATCGCCGTCCCCACGCTTGCCGAGCCGCAGACGATGGTGATCGGCTATCTCGGCGAACAGCGCAAACTGCCTCTACCCCTTGGGCCGTTGGACGAGGCCGTCACCGACGATGGCCTGCAGGGCGCTAGGCTGGGAATCGCTGACGATGCCGGAACGAGCCGCTTTCTCGGCCAGCAATTTCGTCTGAAAGAAAGGATACTCAAGCCGGGCGAAGCACCTGCCGAAGCTGTCAACGCGTTCGCAGCCGCCGGCATCAGCTTCGTCGTTGCCGATCTCGATGCCGCGCAATTGCTGCAGGCGAGTGCAGCGCCTGGTGCCCAGCGGATGACGCTGTTCAACAGCCGCGACCCTGATGACGGCCTGCGTCAGGAGAATTGCCGAAGAAACGTTCTGCACACCGTTCCGAGCCGCGCCATGCTGGCCGACGCCCTGGCGCAATATCTGGTCTGGAAAGGCTGGCAGCACTGGTTCCTGCTGACTGGTCCGCATCCCGACGACCTGGCCATGGCGGCGGCCTTTCGTCGGGCAGCGACGCGTTTCGGGGCACAGATCACCGTCGACAAGCCCTGGACGTTCCGGCCCGCCAACGGCCGCGCCGACACCGGGCATGTCACGCTCCAGACAGAGATCCCTGCTGCAACGCAGGTCGGCGACTATGATGTTCTGGTCGTCGCCGACGAGGCCGACGAATTCGGCGCTTATCTCGAGGGGCGCACCGCCTTGCCGAGGACGGTGGCCGGGACGCAAGGGCTGGTCGCAACCGGCTGGAGCGCGGTCGACGAAGAATGGGGCGCCACACAGCTCCAGGACCGCTTTCACAAGCAGTCCGGACGCTGGATGCTGCCCAGCGACTACGCCGCCTGGCTGGCGGTCAGAAGCATCGGCGAGGCGGCAACGCGGCTCCACAGCCTCGATCCGGCCGCGATCGCAAAGTATCTGCGCAGCGACGATTTCCTGCTCGCCGGCTTCAAGGGGCAAGGGCTGAGTTTCCGTCCGTGGGACGGGCAGATGCGCCAGCCCATTTTGATCGCAGGCCCTCGGCTGCTCGTTTCCAGTTCGCCACAACCGGGTTTTCTGCATCAGCGCACCCCGCTCGACACTCTGGGCATCGATCTGGAGGAGAGCGCATGCAAATTCTGATCACGCTCCTGCTGGTGTTGGTCCTTGTGCCTCCCGCGGCGGCCGAGACGATTTACGTCTCCAACGAGCAGGACAACACTGTCGCAGTCGTCGACGGGGCGACCATGACACTGCAGGCGGCGATCGATGTCGGCCGGCGCCCGCGCGGCATGGCGCTTTCGGTTGACAAGAAGACGCTGTTCGTTGCCGAAGGCGACGACAACCGCATCGACGTGGTCGATCTCGCCAAGCGGCAGGTCGTCGGTCAGCTGCCTTCGGGCGCCGATCCGGAATTCTTTGTCGTGCATCCGGACGGCAAGCGGCTCTTCGTCGCCAATGAGAACGACAACCAGGTCTCGGTGGTGGATATAGCTGGCGCGAAAATCATCGGCACAGTCGATGTCGGCGTCGAGCCGGAGGGGATGGCGATCAGCGCCGATGGCCGAACCGTCGCCTGCACGTCGGAGACGACGAGCATGGTCCATCTCATCGACGCCGCTACGCTCGAACTTATCGACAATCTGCTCGTCGACACGCGGCCGCGCGCCGCGGCGTTCTCGGTGGACGGCAAGCAATTATGGGTGTCGTCCGAAATCCGAGGCACCGTCACGGTCTTCGACACTGCGACACGCGTTCAAACGGGCAAGATCGAGTTCGAGGTGCCTGGAATCCGGCGTGAGGGCGTGCAAGCGGTCGGCATCGAGATGTCACGCGACGGCGCGACTGCCTATGTCGCGCTCGGCCCAGCCAACAGGATTGCCGAAGTCGACACGAAGACGTTCACGGTCAGGCGCCTCTATCTCGTCGGCCAGCGGCCCTGGCATGTCGCGCTCTCTGACGACCAGAAGCAACTGATCAGCGCGAACGGCAACTCCGGCGATATCTCCTTCATCGACGTGGAGAACCAGGAGGTCGTGAAGTCGCTGCCGGTGGGGCGCGGTCCATGGGGCGTCGTGATCGGCCCATGAACGCCCTGGCGATCGAGAATCTTAGCCACAGCTTCGGAACCCGGCAGGTTCTCCAGAATGTCTCGTTCACCGTGGCTGAAGGCAGAATGTGTATCCTGCTTGGCCGTAACGGCGCCGGTAAGACAACGTTGTTCTCGCTGATCACCGGTCTCTACTACGCGCGCACCGGGCTGGTGCGTGTGTTCGATATGGCGATGCAGGCGAACCCGTCCGCCGCGCTCGCGCAAATGGGCGTCGTCTTCCAGTTGCCGACGCTCGATCTCGATCTGACGGCGGGCGAGAACCTGCGCTACCACGCCGCGCTGCACGGACTTCCGACGAAACTGAGCAAGGCGCGCTCACGGGAGGAATTGAGCCGCCTCGAGGTGCTGGACAGGATCGACGATCGGACCTGCGCGCTATCCGGCGGCCAGCGCCGGCGCGTGGAGATTGCGCGGGCGCTGATGCACGGCCCGCGCCTGCTGCTGCTCGACGAGCCGACCACCGGGCTTGACGTGCCGGGACGGCGCGCGCTCGAGCAGCATGTAAGGGACCTTTGCCGAGAACGTGGCATCGCCGTCCTATGGGCGACGCATTTTCTCGAAGAAGTAGCGGCCGACGATGACGTCGTGGTGCTGGATCGGGGTAGGGTTTGCTGGGCCGGCCCCGCGGACCGCATCGCGCCCGAACTCGGCGTAGGAAGCGTCGCTGAAGCATTCGCCTTGCTGACGGGTTCGCCATGAAAGTCGATCACGCATTACGGGCGCTCGACGGCATCTTGCGGCGGGAAATGCTGCGCTCGCTGCGGCAGCGCGCGCGCCTTTTCTCCGCGATGGTAAGGCCGCTGGTCTGGCTGGCGATCTTCGCCGCCGGGTTCCGCTCCGTTCTCGGCCTGTCGATCACACCGCCCTACCAGACCTATGTTCTTTACGAGGTCTATGTAGTACCCGGGCTGGCGGCCATGATGCTGCTGTTCCATGCCATGGCGAGTTCGCTGGCCATGGTCTATGACCGCGAGATGGGCAGCATGCGCCTTTTGTTGACGGCCCCGCTGCCGCGCTGGTACCTGCTTGCCGCGCGCCTGCTTGCCAGCGTGATTGTCGGCCTGCCGCTCGTCTATCTGTTTCTTTTCGTGGCCCGCTTCTGGGACGTGCGGCCGCCGATCATGGGCTATGTCGCCGTCCTCCCGGCGCTCGTGCTGTCGGGCTTGATGCTCGGCGCGTTCGGCCTGTTGGTTTCCTCGATGTCCACTCAGATGGAAAACTTCGCCGGCGTGATGAATTTCGTCATCTTCCCGATGTTCTTCGCCTCGACGGCGCTCTATCCGATCTGGCGCCTCGCTGAAGCCGGTCCGGTGCTGGCAACGATCGCCGCCTGGAACCCATTCAGCTCGGCGGTGGAGTTGATCCGCTTTGCGCTCTACCTGCGCTTCGACATGGTTTCCATGCTGGTTGTTGTTGCCTGTCTCGCGGCATTCTTCCTGGCGGCGGTGGCCGGCTATGATCCCGGTCGCGGCCTGTGGTCCCGGCGTGGCGGCGAAGGCTGATCATCTGAGGGCATAGAGATAGGCCGCGATGTCGCGCGCCTGCTGCTCTGTCACCCTTGTCGAGGGCATGGCGGTGTGCGGATTGATTTCCCGTGCCGAGCGGATCCAGCGGATCAGGTTCTCCGGATTGTTCGCCAGCAGACCGCCGATATAGACGCGTCCGGCGAGGCTGCCGTCGAGCCGGGGCCCGACCTGACCTTGCGCCCCCGGCACCCCGGGAATCGTATGGCAGCCTGAGCAGCCATTCGCGGTCATGATCGGAATGGCGCGCGCGCCCACGCCGCCGGTCGCCACGTCCGACTCGTGTTGGACCCGCTCGCGCCGGTCGAGCCACAAGGTCGTCGCCGCGATTACGACCACCAGAAGCACGATCGCGACGAGGACGCCCCCGAGCAGCCTAACCAGGTCGGAGCGCATGGACCGCCTCCCTGGTTCCGCTGTTGCTTATCCAAAGGCCGGCGAGCAGCAGGGCGGCTCCGCCGTAGATGAGCCCAGCCGGCACCCACATCACAAGCCCGGCGAGTTGCTGATCCTCGAGCGGGCTCAGGCGCCAGAGCGCGGCGCCGGAGGCATTCTCCGGATACCAGAGTTTTGGCGAAACCAGCAGCAGGACGCCGAGCAAGCCGGTGTGAAGCGAGGTGAAGAAAAGATGCATGACGGAAATGCCATAGGTCTGCTGTCGGCCGGAACGCGGCAGAAGCACCCACCAGAACAGCAGGGCGGTGCCGAGGAAGCTCGCATGCTGCGCATAATGCAGCATACCCTGCTGCAGCGCTGCCTCGAACAGCACCGGGACATGCCAGATCCAGATCGCTATCCCATGAAGGATCGTCGCGCTGAGCGGGCGAGCGGCGAAGGCCCAGAGCGCCTGCAGCACCTTGCCATGGGTGAGCTTTCCCGTCCCTCGGCGGAGTGCAGCGGGTAATGCCCACATCAAGGCCGCGCCGGGTGAGGCGGCGACAAGAAGCGGCGCCGCCACGGCCATCAGCAATTCATGCTCGATCATATGGGCAGAAAACACCCGCTCGCCGAGCGCATGGATCGGGCTGACCAGCGCAACGGTCAGCACGCTCCAGCCGGCCGCGAACAACAGAGCTTGCCGCAGCCGTTCGGGACGGCCTCGGCCGCTGCGACGCCATAGACGGCCCGCGCCGATCCCATAGATCATAGCGATCGCTGCCAGGGGAAGGGTGATGGGAAGCGCCAATGTCCACCCGGCCTCCGGCGTACCGGCGCCGTAGCAGATCGAGGTCGAGAAGAAGGCGTCGAAGCTCATCGCAGGCACTCATCGAGAATGAGCGCGGCGCTGCCCTGCATGATGATGACGAGGGCGAACAGCAATGCGGCGAGAATGCCGAGATCGGCGACGAAACACTCGGTGTCTCGCGTGCGCTCCGGTTTGAATGCCGCGCCGCCTTGTCGCTTCGCCCGCCATGACAGCGCGCCGCCGAGCAGCGAAAACACCGCGAGCAAAAGCGCCACCGGGAGCACCACCTGCACCTGACGATTGCACTGCCAATGCACGAGGGCGTAGTTCAGCTGCGTCGAGATTGCCCAGGCCAAGGGGCCCGACACCAAACCTCCCCAGGACGTGCCCAGCCGCAGCGCGCGCATCTCAGCCTAACCTCGGTAGCCAGTAGATGAGGAGGTAGATCGGAATCCAGGTGAGGACCACGAAGTCCCAGTAGAAGACGTTGTCGCCGACATCGCCGAAGCGCCGGCCGCTATAGCCATGGTGCGTGAACATCAACACCGTCAGGACAATCGTATCGCCAACATCGGTGATCAGATGCGTGGTGTGGAGACCGAGCAGCACCCAGATCATCGAGCCGTAGGCGTTCGTGTCCCAGTAGATGTTCAGCGCCGGAAACTCGAACCAGCGCACGACAAGAGGTGCGAGGCCGAGCAGGGACATCACCACCATGCCGATCCGGACCGGCCCCATTGCGCATCGCTTGGCATAGCCGTTGAGGATGTGGTTGGGCACCAGGCTGACGACGAGAAGCAGGGTCACGATCGTTCCCGGCCAATGGTTGGGCACCGGAGCGCTGAGGCGCCAGTTGGGCCACAAGGTCGCGAGATAGAGATAGGCACCGGCGGCCAGCGCGAAACCCGTGCCTTCCAGCGCCATGAAGCCGAGCGTACCCCACCAGGTTGGGCTGCGCGGGCCATGCCCAAAGGTCGGGAGGTCGGAAATATCTAAGACGGGCCGCTGGTTCATTCCTCGTCCTCCGGATCGCCCTTGGGCCAGAACCAGCCTACCAGGGTGACGGCGATCGGCGCGGCGCCCCAGATGATCGCCCAGGGCGTGAAGATCGAGTAGAGGAAGGTGGCGCCGACGGCGATGGCCGCCAACAGCGGCCAGATCGACGGCGTCGCCGATTTTTCGCGGACGTCGGGATGGGCTTCCGCCACCGTCGAGACTATGAGTTCGCGTGCGTCGACCCGAAGCCCGGCGGCGACAGGGAGCGCCTCGCGCTCGGCCCAGAGCGGTTCGACATTCGTCACGACCGGAATGCGGGCGAAATTATAGCTGGGCGGTGGCGAGGACGTCGCCCATTCAAGCGTGCCGGCATCCCAGGGATTATCGCCCGCGGGCGTTCCGCGCAATGCGCCATGAACGAGGTTGAACGCAAACAGCACGAAGCTCACGAAGAAGAGCACCGCGCCGGCGCTGATGAAGAGATTGATGTTCCCCCAGCCGAGCTCGGCCGGATAGGTGTAGACCCTGCGCGGCATGCCCCACAGCCCGACGATGTGCATCGGGAAGAATGCCGCGTTGAACCCGATCATTGCCAGCCAGAAATGCCAGCGTCCGAGGCGCTCGCTCATCATGCGGCCGGTGATTTTGGGAAACCAGAAATAGGCGGCTCCCAGAAGCGGGAAGACCGAACCGCCAATCAGCACATAGTGGAAATGGGCGACGACGAAATAGGTGTCGTGCACCTGCAGGTCGAGCGGCACGGAGGCGAGCATGACGCCGGTGAGGCCGCCGATGACGAAGGTGAAGAAGAAGCCGAAGACGAACAGCAGCGGCGTGCGGATCACCGGCCTGCCCTCCCAGAGAGTGGCCAGCCAGCAGAAGATCTGAACGCCGTTGGGGATGGCGATCAACATGCTGGATGCGGTGAAGAAGCTCGCGCCGAGCTTCGGCAGCCCGGTCGCGAACATGTGGTGGACCCAGAGGCCGAACGACAGGAAGCCGACCGCGATCAGCGACAGGACCAGCCCGAGATGGCCGAACGCCGGGCGTCGGGCAAAGGCTGGGATGATGGAGGATACCATCCCGGTCGCCGGCAGGAAGATGATGTAGACTTCGGGATGGCCAAAGAACCAGAACAGATGCTGGAACAGCAGCGCGTCGCCGCCTTCGGCCGGGTTGAAGATATGCGTGCCGACGAGACGGTCGAGGATCAGGAAGGTCGAGGTGATCATCACCGCCGGCATGGCGAAGACGACGACGAAGGACGTCACCAGGAGTGCCCAGACATAGAGCGGAATCTTGTCGAGCGACATGCCGGGTGCGCGTTGCTTCAGCACGGTCACGATGGTCGCGACGGCGACGGCCAGCGAGGACACTTCGGTATAGGTGATCATCTGCGCCCAGACGTCGGCGCGCTTGCCTGGACCGAACTCCGGTCCGGACAGCGGCACATAGGCGAACCAGCCGACGTCGGGCCCCATCGAGAGGGCGAAGGACACCCAGGCGAAGAGGCCGCCTGAGACATAGACCCAATAGCCGAACGCGTTGAGGCGAGGGAAGGCGATGTTGCGGGTGCCGACCATCAAGGGCACCAGATAGATGCCGGTCGCCTGGACGATGGGCACGGCGAACAGGAACATCATGGTGACGCCGTGCATCGTGAACAGCTGATTGTAGAGATCCGGGCCGATCAGCCCGCGCTGCGGGCCCGAGAGCTGGACGCGCATCGCCACGGCGTTGAGCCCGCCCAGACACAGAAAAAGAAAGGCCGTGATCAGGTAGCGGCGTGCGATGACCTTATGATCGACGCTCGACAGCGCGCCGATGATGCCGGGAGGCGTCCGCCATGTCCGCGCCAGCCAGCGGTGCAGGCTGGCATCGTCCATGCCGGTGTCGCGCGGTCCGTCACGCTCGGGTGCTATATCGCCTGTGGCGGACGTTTCGCGCCCCGGCGGCAGATCGCGTTCGTTGGTGAGATCCGCGCTGCTCATTTCAGCCCCTCGAGATAGGCGACGATGTCATTGAGCTCGTCGCCGCTCAAATCGACCACCGGCATGTGCGCCCCGGGCTTGACGCCTTGCGGGTCAGCGATCCACGCGGCGAGATTGCCACGGCTCATCGTCAATGTTCCGGCCGCGAGCGTCTGCCGGCTGGCGACATGAGTAAGATCGGGCGCGACCGTTCCGCCCGCCGGCGTGCCGCCGATCTTGTGACACATCACGCAGGGGCGTTTCAGGAAGAGGTTCTCGCCGGCCTTGGCCTCGTCGCCTGTTGGAGCGGCGGCCGGCTGCAACTGGTCGTTCCACCAGGCATCGAACTTCGCGCGCGGCTCGGCGATGATGAAGGTGCCCATATTCGCGTGCTGCGCGCCGCAGAACTCGGCGCATTGGCCCCGGTAGACGCCGGGCTTGTCGGCCTTGATATCGAGCACATTCATTCGGCCGGGAATGAGGTCTAGCTTGCCGGAAAGGCTCGGCACCCAGAAGGAGTGGATAACGTCGGTCGAGGTGAGAAGAAGCCGCACGGGTTCGCCGGCGGGAATATGGATCTCGTTGGCCGTGGTCAGGATGCGGCTCGGCGTGGCGTCTTCGTAGCGCACCTCCCACCACCATTGATGACCGGTGACGCGAATGGTCAGCGCGGCATCCGAACCGATCGCGGCAAGCGTCCTGTTGGCGAAGAAGCTGAGCAAGGTCAGTCCGACCAGGATCACGGCGGTCAGCCCGACAGCGATCATCACCACGCGCAGCTTGCGGCTGTCGGCGCCCGCGTCCAGCGCAAGCGGCTCGGCATGTTGCCGCGACCGCATCATCAACGGCACGGCAAGGGCGGCCATCACCAGCACCCACACCACCGCGCACAGGCCGGCGAAGAACCAGATCAGCCATGCGAGCTCGCTCGCCGCCGGACCTTTTGGGTCAAGCGCCGATTGCCAGCCTGCGCATCCCTGAAGAAACAGGACGATTGCCGTGGCGAACGCAATCGAGGCGAGGCGTTTCACGGCGACTTCCCCAGCGTGGCGGCATCCGGCATGCGGTTTTCGGACGGATGCGCCATCATGTCGTCGTTGCGCGACGGCGCGGCGGAGGAGGGCGCGTTGCCGCTAAGCGAGCGAACGAAGGCCGCAAGCTCCCAGATCTGGTCGTCGGGGATCTTGTCGCGGAAGCTCGGCATGCCGTTCGGACGGCCGTCGCGGATCGTGGCATGGATGCTTTCCATCGAACTGCCATAGATCCATTTTTGGTCCATCAGCGCGGGGCCCATGCCGCCGCCGCCATTGGCATGGCACCCCGAACAGTTGAACCAGCCGAACAGGCGCTTGCCTTCGCTGAGATGAAAGGCGTTGGCCTCGAAGCTCGCCGCCTTGTTGTCCGTGGGGGAGGGGCGCTGCCCGCCGGGTTCCAGCGTTGTCACCGGCGTCGGCTGCTCGCCGGAGCCGAGCGCCGATTGCGGGCGTGTGTCCCGCTCCTCGCGCTGGCAGGCAGCGAGAGCCAGCAAGGTGAACAGGAGCAGCAGGACGATCGGCCTCATCGCACCGGACTCCCGGAGGCATCGAGGCGCGGCACGCCATATTGAACCAGCAGGGCGTCTATGTCGGCCTTATGCCTGGCCAAGGCGCCGTTCACATCGCCACGCAGCGGATCGTCCTCACGCCGAACGCCCATGGAGATATCGTAAATCATAGGCAGTTGCGGACCGTCTATGCGCGGCGTGACCGGCGTGATGCGCAGCGGCACCCTCTGCTTTTGGGCGAAATAGCCGGCAAGCGGACCCCACACCACGGCGACGTCGATCTCGCCGCTCGCCACCGCGTCGACGATGCGCGCCGGCGGATTGGGAGCGGAGTAATCGCCATAGACGGGGTAGCCAACGAGATGCCCGACGATGCCGCGACGGCCAAGCGCCTGGACAGGAGGCGAGTTGGCGCCGTCGTCGCCGATGAGCTGAACGCCGATGCGCAAGTCGCGCAGCCGCGGGTCATTGAAGGAGGTGACGTCCGGGCTGTCCTGGCGGGTCAGGAAGACATAGGACGACCGGTAATAGGGCGTGGTGGTGCGCAGCATTTCGAGATTGGCCGGCGTGCCGGGCACGAGGTCGCACAGCCCCGCCTTCAGCGTGTTGCGCACGAAGCCACGGCGTTGCGCCCACCAGGTGTAGGTCAGCTTGGCCCCGAGATCGTCAGCAATGATCTGCGCGATCTTGTTCTCGAAGCCCTGGCCGGCCGCGTTGGAAAAGGGCAGGTTGTTCGGGTCGGCGCATACCCTGAGCTCACGAACGACGGCGGTCGCCGGCGAGACCAGCAAGGCGAGCGCGGCGATGCCGGGCGCGACCTGCGGGAACAGCTTCCGTGCCGCGTTGTGGATCAAGCCGAACACATCAGGGCAGACGAAACACATAAAGCGTGCCTCCCGCCGTGGTTGCGTTTTTCAGGTCCTTCATCGCATTGACGAAACCGAGCGCGGCGGTGGCATCGCGCGGGTCGAGGTCGCCCGACACGATGGCGCCCGCCCAGCCGCCGACGCCGGATAAGATGGCGACATATTGGTGGCCGTCAGGGCCGCGATAGGTGATGGGTTGGCCGATGATACCGGACGAGGTCTTGAACTGCCAGAGCAGCTCGCCGGTCTTGGCGCTTACCGCCTTGAACCAGCCTTCCATCGTTCCGTAGAAAACCACATCGCCGGCGGTCACGACCGCGCCGCTCCACACCGGGAAATTCTCCTTGAGGCTCCAGGCTGGTTTCTCGGCGGCGATATCCCAGGCCGTGAAGGCGCCGCGATTGCCACCCGGCCCGGGGATCATGCGCACGTTCATTCCGACATAGGGCGTGCCGGCGATGTAGTTCACCTCGACGCCTTCTTCGTCCATGCACAGATTGTTGTGCGGGATGTAGAGCAGGCCGGTCCTCGGCGAAAAGGCTGAAGGCTGCCAGTCCTTGAGGCCCGACGCGGTCGGACAGATGTCGCGGACGACCTTGCCGGTGCCGGTCAGCTTATCGGGGTTTTCGACCAGGCGGCCGGTCTTGAGGTCTACGCCCTTGCTGGAATTAACGGGGCCATAAGTTTTTGCAGACAGGACCTCGCCTGTGGTGCGATCAAGGACGTAGAGATAGCCGTTGCGTTCCGGGCGGACCAGCACCTTGCGCGGCTTGCCCTGCCAGTTCATGTCCAGCAGGACCTGTTCGTTGATGCCGTCATAATCGTGGAGATCGTGCGGGGTCCATTGATAGAACCATTTCGCCGCTCCGGTGTCGGGGTCGCGCGCGAAGATTCCCGACGTCCATTTGTTGTCGCCAGGCCGCAGGTCGGGATTCCACGGGCCGGGGTTGCCGGTGCCGTGGAAGATCAGGTTGAGGTCGGGATCGTAGGAAATCCAGCCCCACATGTTGCCGCCGCCGATCTTCCACGCCTCGGGCGGCCATGTCGTGACGCCGAGGTCCTTGCCCTTGTCCATGTCGTAATGCGGCTTGAAGTCCGGGCCGATCAGCACGTCCTTGTCGGGCCCGGTGTTGTAAGCCGTCCACACGACATGACCGTCGCCGGCGTCGAGCGCCTTGACCCAGCCGCGCACGCCCATCTCGCCGCCGGAATTGCCGACCAGCACTTTGCCTTTCACCACGAGCGGCGCCATGGTGATGGTCTCGCCGATATTGATGTTGCCGATATGGGCGTTCCAGATCGGCTGGCCGCTGTTCGCGTCGAGCGCGATGGTGTGGCCGTCCAGCGTGTTGAAGAAGACGCGCCCGTCCGCGAAGGCTGCGCCGCGGTTGACGACGTCGCAGCACGCGACCCCTTGCGCGGCCGGCTCGGGATTGGGCTCGTATTTCCATTTTATCGGCGCGCCGGGCTTGGAGAGGTCGAGCGCGTAGACGATGTTCGGAAAGGGCGTGACGATATACATCGTGTTGCCGACGACCAGCGGCGCCGCTTCCTGGCCCTTGTTCACTCCGGTCGAGAAGGTGAAGGCGACCTGCAGGTTCTTGACGTTGCCTTCGTTGATTTCCGCGAGCTCGCTAAAGCGCGTCGAGGCGTAGTTCTTGGCCGGCATCGTCCATTGCCCGTCATCGGGCGGCGCGGCCGCGGCAGGCGGAGAAATCGCCGGTGCTGGCGGAGGCTGTGAAGCGGCCATCAGCAACGTAGCGCAGGCCAGCAGCAGGGTCGGAAAGATGCTTGGAGAATATCTTTGGAGTGCCGACGGGTACCCGGCCAGTGAGGCGTGATCCCTGGATCGTGCTGGGTGCGCTTGCTTCATTTGGGCGTCGAACCTCCGACGCCGGAACCGATTTCCGCCGCGATGTCGGCCTCGTGGCCGGCACAAAGCGGATGCCCCCAGCCGGAGGCGCTTTTCCCGCCGGGATCGAGATCGTAGATGATGGCGTCCTTGCGGTTGGGATTGACGCCCGCCGGGACCTTGTCGAAGCCGAGGGCTGCGCGCACCCGCCAGGCGATATTGTGATCGGCGCAGGAGGAATCGCCGCTGACACCGACGCCGCCGACAATTGTCTTTCCGTCGTACAGAGCCAGGCCTCCGCCGAACACGACGACGCCTCCGATCGGCTTGCCGATCAACGGGTCGCTGGCGCTGCCAAACGTCTTGGGGTCGCCTGCGTAAGCCGCTGCTTCGTTGACGGGGTTGGTCGCCTGCAGGCCGAACAGCGGCCCACCGGGCTGCACCCCGGCATAGAGGTTGGCTGTCGAAAGCGCCATGTTGGCAAGGCTAAGCCCATTGGCCGTGTTCGCTTTCTCGGCCGCGATTAGCCGGCTGCCCGGCCACTGCGCATCAACCGTGGGTCCGCTGAAGGCAACCGCGCAGACGGTGCCGTCGCGAGCTACGATCGCTGCCCATTCATTGGTCTCGAAGCCGCCATTCGCGGGGCCGCCGCTCGCCTTGACATTGGACTTCAAGGCCGAGAGCAGCTTGTCGTGATCGGCCGGGCAGGGCGCCTCGGCCCGAGCAGTGCCTTGCTGCATCGAGCTAAATGCCAAGACAAGCAGGCCCAGAGCTAGTGACAAGAACCGACGATGAGCCATGACCCGAAAACGTTTGTTGATGTTACCGAACTGACAACCGGCCGCTTTGTTCCTCGAACATCGCGAAGGGTTGCACTGGCGAGGTTGGCTGGCCGAGGCTGCCGGAGCGGAGGAGGAATCGCACGAAGCCGAATCCGCAGCAGATCGCTTCGTCCCATCACGCCTGCTTGATACGCACGGCCGTTTATGACTGTCGCCGGTTTGCGATCTTGCCGGCTCCGGGCTGAGATGACCGATCGGCGGCGAGCTTTACCCCTTTCGGCTTCCCTGCGAGTCCGATGCAGCAGGAGGCCAGGTTTCTGAACACAAGTCCGGTCTGGGCGTTACACGAGATGTTTGTCGATATCCTGCAATTCGTCGTCGGAGCCCTTGTGGTCTGGCTCACGCTTCGCGATGTCTTTGACACCGTCGTTGTGCCGGGCGAGAGCCGGGCGTCCCTGCGTCTCGCAAGCCGGATGGTTTTCGCCGGCTTGTTCGGACTGCGGCATGCTCGCAGACGCGGCGCCGCCATTCCGGCGGCGTTCGCGCCTTTCGTGCTGGTAGCGTCCTTCACCGGCTGGATGCTGCTTCTCGTGTTCGGTTTCGGGCTGATGGTGGCTGCTCTGAGCGGTTGGTACAGGCCTGCGGTGCCGACCTTCTCCCAGTCGGTGTTCGTTGCCGGAAGCAGCCTGGTGACGGTTGGCCTGAGCGAGACGGATGCCACCGGTCCTGCCCGTTGGGTCAACATCGCGGCGGGATTCTGCGGCCTGTCCGTCATGACGATGGCCGTCACTTATCTGCTTCAGGTGCAGACCAGCATCGGCAGGCGTGACTCCGGCATCCTGAAGATCACCACCGCGTCAGGCGATCCGCCATCCGCGGTCGCGCTGCTGGAACGCTATGCTTCACTCGGTTGCAAGGATGAGTTGGAGCAGGTGCTCGTAAAGGGCAGGGACTGGTGCGCCGAGGTCCTGCAGAGCCATGCATCGCACCCGTTCCTGATCTATTTCCGATCCCTGGAAACGGGTGCGGGGTGGCCTGCCACTCTCGCCGCGTTGTTGGACCTTGCTGCCGTCATCGAGGCGATCGATGAGCCCAAACTGCGCGGCAAGGCTATCCTGCTGCGTGAGGAAGGCACCCACCTTGCAGACGAGCTGAGCAAGTTGCTTCGGCTCGACATCGACCGCCCGACAACCGATAGAGAGGCCCTACAGCAGGTCCTGGAACGTGCGGCTAGGGCAGGCTACGGAACGCCAAAGCCGCATGGCTTGGGACGACTGGTATCGCTCAGAAAGCGCTATGCCCCAACAGTCGAGGCATTGTCGCGTCATCTGGGCAGTCCGCCTGCGCCCCTTCTGCCGAACGACCGCAGCTTGTCACGCAAAGAACTGGCGCAGCTTCCTTGACCTTGGTTACATTTCGCTGTTGCCGATTATCCCGGCTTCGCCTTCGGCGAGATTGGTGACGTGCGGAGCCTTCGAAGCGTGTAATCGAACGACAGGCTTGCCGGAGCTGTCCTGTCCAAAGAACGCGACGCCGGCAGCCTGCAATACCTGGCGCATGGCAAGCAGTTTTTCCGCCGAGGGCATCCGGACCCCGCGCTCGAATTCGCGAATGCTTGCTTCGCTCAAATCGCATTTTGCTCCAAGCCGTACCCGGGGCCAGTTCAACAAGGCTCGGGCTGCCATTACCTGCTCTGGCGTTAGAGGAGCCACCAAACATCTCCACTGCTTCTTGATGGTATCTCGAACTGAAAGTTCAAGAACATGTTCCCTTGCCCGCAAAAATCGCAGGCAACATGCCCCTCGGACCGCTGCCCCTTGGAACAATGATGATCACCTTTCGTTCGGTTGCGATGAAACAGCTTCTTTCAGACTTCGCGGCAATGGCGCAGCCGGGTTATTGGATTGCCCTCGGTCTTCTCTTCATCCCTTATGGAGTGGGCGCGTTTTTCCTCGTGAGGATTTGCCACTGCATGTGACTGCGCGCGTGATGCGATCATGAGTTCGGACGGTCAACGTTGTTCGGCGGCTTTCCTTTTTGCAGCTCGGAACAAGCTGCAGGTTGCCATGTTGAGAAGGTCTGCGACTGTCCCCCTCAAGCGGTCGCAGAATGGTGGAAACACCGGCCCGCGTCCTCGCCGAGGGGCGCGGGTTTCCCTTTCGGGGCACGCCGGAACCAACCGGGATGGTTGGCGGTTCCTCCCCCTCAAAACCGGAGAACGAGTACATGCTTAGATTTCTGATCGCCCTCGGTGCGGTGTATGCTGCCTTCAGACTTGGCAGGGATGTCGGGCGCGGTGAGGCTCGGATGTTGTTCAGTGGCCCGGTGGACTACGAGCGGCGGCCATCGGCACGCAGCCGGGAGGAACTCGGCCTTTAGACAAAGTGAATCGGCATCTTATGGTTGGAGCAAGGCGCCGCCGTATTGTGCCCATAGCCGGTCGCAGTCCCATTTTCTCAGGCTCGGCTTTGCTTGCAATCCGTAGAGGACCATCGCACCGCGAACATCGTAGCCCAGCACTGACGCGTTAGCGACAAATTGGATAGCATGTCCCAAGCTGAGGGTGCTGAACCTGGCTTCGGTTTTGGTGGTGAGATCAATGACACCAAAGATTTCCGCATCTCTCCCTCTGCCGGCCAAAACAGCCGACGAGATCGCATCGTCCAAGGCAAGGAGCATAGCAGAGTCCCCATAAGCGCTTCCTAACTTTGGCGCGTGGAATTGGTTCCGCGTCTGGCACGGAATATCGTTTCAAGGAATGAGTTGGCGCTCCCCGCGCCGGCGCCCCGGGCGTCTCGACTCGCCCTTTGAAGCAGTGTCGTTCGAGTGGGCCGACATCGCCGGAGCGGCATCAGTCTTCTTGCCAGCTGACGATCCAGCAGACGCATTTTTCGAGGTGTCGCTCTTCGGCGCAGCTTTTCTATCACGCGCCTTCCTCGGTTCTTCCTTTGACGAGAAAATATGCCGGTGATGCTCTCAATGATGGACATTGGCTGGCCCTCTGTGAACCGACAACAATTCCGACCGCCAGGATTCCATTGTTGGTTGAGTTGCGCCTTTTGTCAGATTGGCAACCAGCGATAGCGCGGGCCTCCGCCGCCGGACCTGATCTGAACAGATCAGGTCCACTGCACAGCTCCTCGGTTTCGGCCTGGCTTTTTATGCCTGGAACATTCCAGCCGAGTGGCGGTTCGGATAGTGGCGACGCGTCTTTTGGCTAGGCTGTGCTAGCGTCGCGTCGGGTTATTGCTCCCCCGACAAGAGCCCGCATCGTTTCCTCGGTGCGGGCTCTTTTGTAATCGGAGCCTTACCTTGTTGCTGCCCCAGATCACTCGAAAGCGAACCACGACACAGCAGCGTCGGTCTCGTCGGTCACCCGGATCCATTCCATTTCTTCACGCCTCTCGTGGACGTCGCGGCCGGTCCCGATCCGAGCTGCCTTCGAGCGGTGAATTGGTGCTCACGATCTGTTCCGATTTCACGAAGTCTTTAGATGTTGCGGCTGCAAAAACCTTGGGGCGTCGGCTCGCGCCGATCGAGCCCCGAACCACTCTGCCCTCCGGAAACATGATTCTCCTCGATCCCGCGAACCGCCAAGTAATATCCGACATGATGAACAGAGAGCGCCTACTGGCACAACCAGTCGTGAATTTGAGCTAGCGCAAACTCCGGTGCCGAGCTTCGTCTATTACACGAGCGGATCGTGTCAGCGATCATCCAGACATAAGGACAGGAAAAATGCGTATGATGAAACTTGTGCTGTCAGTCGCGGCAGCAACGCTGATCACAGCTGGTGCTGCCCACGCCGCAGAGGTCGAAGTCAACATGATGAACATGGGCAAGCACGGCATGTTTCAGCTAGAGCCGTCCTTTCTCAAGATTGCGCCCGGCGACACCGTCCATTTCGTTGCCAAGGACAAGGGCCATGACGTCGAATCCATTGCCGGAATGATGCCGGATGGGGCCCAGCCGTTCAAGGGCGAGATGAACAAGGATGTCTCAGTCACTTTTGCCAAGCCGGGCGTCTACGGCGTCAAGTGCAATCCCCACTACGGCATGGGCATGGTTGCGCTTATCGTGGTCGGCGATCCGAGCAGCAACCTAAAGGCAGCGAAGTCGGTCAACCAGCCCGGTAAGGCCAAGAAGGTCTTTGACGAGCTCTTCAAGCAGGTTGGTCAATAATCCAGCAGGCAAGCCGCTCGCACGGCGTACTGGCCGTTGCTGATCGAGCGCGACATCGTCGCGATCGCCGACAGGCTCAAACTGGCCCGTGCCGCTGCCTGTCGAGCGACGAGGTTGGACGCGAGTGAGAGCGGCACGCATTTTGATAGGGAGACGGACCACTCACTCCCGCCTTTGTGTGAAGCTTGGTTACCAGCCGACTGAGGCAAAACACTGGCAGCTGATAAACAGCCAAGTGCCCGACTCGCGTTCTATTTGGTCGGCGCCCGCCGAGGATGTCTGCGGGCTGAGCCCAGTCGCCATGCAACTGCACCTTGCTCCCTGCGCCCTAGTGGCGCGGCTGTGCGAGCGCCTGTCGACCACTACCACCGGGACGCGTGCTTTCGTTCAGCGCTGCGATCCGCTCAGCGCGTGTGCGCCCAGACTCCGGGCGATTTGTCCCTTGGCGAGCTTCCCCAGACCGTGACGGCCAAGCAGCGCTGTAGGGCGACTCACAGCAACTGCCTCACTGACATGCCTTCGGCAGGCAAAAACATCCATCAAAGATGCATCTTATTGCGCTGGATCAAAGAGCGGCTCCCCTCGGCCATCTAAGGGTGGCGCTCGCTCGGTCAGCAGTCGACCGGGCCTGAGCAGATGGCGACAATGAAATCACGCATCGAATATGGACGGGCACGGACACGCCGACTGGCGGCCATCTTCGTCGTCCTTCTCGCCGTTTTGTGGCTGCCCTGTGAAGCAAATGCCGCCGGCCGCCTCGGCGAGTTTCTGGCCGGGATGAAGGCGGCTGACGTTAACCCGGCCGCCGACAGCTTCGGGGAAGTCGAGGGCAACCCGCCAGCGGCGAAGCTGCTCAACGGCGGTCAGCTTGTCGGCTACGTGTTCGTGACGGGCGACGTCGTCGACTCGACTGGCTACTCCGGCAAACCGATCAACATTGTTGTCGGCATCGATCTCGAAGGCAGGATCACCGGCGCAAAGCTCGTCGAGCATCACGAACCGATCGTTCTAGTAGGCATCCCCCAGGCCAAGATCGAACATTACATCAACGGTTTCGCCGACCGCCGCGTCCTCGACCCGAGCGAGGCGACCCGCATGCCGGTCGACATCGTCAGCGGCGCGACGGTCACCATGATGGTCATCGCCGACAGCATGACCCAGTCGGCGGTCAAGATCGCGCGATCGCGCGGCCTAGACGCGGGCGCTGTGAGCGTCGCTTCCGAGCCGGCTCACCGCACGATCGATCAGACTGGCAGCGCCCTCGAAAGCTGGCAAGCCTTGCTCGGGGACGGATCGGTCCGCAGACTTCAGATCACCAACAGGGAACTTGACGATCTGTTTCAGCGGACGGGCAACGCCGCGGCGATCGCTCGCCCGCAGCAAGGGAACCCGAACGCCTCCTTCGTCGACGTCTATGTTGCGCTGGCGAGCGTGCCGACGATCGGCCGATCGCTGCTCGGAGACGCCGAATATGATCGCCTTCGCCAGGATCTGAAGCCGGGCCAGCAGGCGATCCTCGTGGCCGGCGATGGTCCCTATTCCTTTCGCGGCTCCGGCTATGTGCGCGGCGGCATTTTCGATCGCATCGAGGTGATCCAGAGCGAGAGCAGCATACGCTTCCGCGATCGCAACTACAGGCGGATCGGCGCGCTTTCTGCCGAGGGCGCGCCGGACTTTCCCGAGATCGGTGTTTTCGTCACGCCTGACGGCTCGAACCTCGATCCCGGTGCGTCGTGGCGGTTCCAGCTTCTCGTGCAGCGGGCGACCGGCGCGCTGGATAAGGCATTCGTCACGACGGGGCTCGACTACGCGACCCCGGAAAAGTTTCTATCAGCGCCGGTTTCGCCACCGGCGGCGGTTGCGCCGCCAGTGGCCGCCGCGCCAGCGCCGGCTGCCACTCAACCGGCGGCAACCGGAGAAGCCGAACCGCCGCTCTGGCAGCGCATGTGGCAGGCGCGCAAGCTCGACATCGCCATCATGCTCGCGGCCATCGGCGTGCTCACCACCATCTTCTTCTTCCAGGATTTCCTGGTGAAGTGGCCTCGCGCCTTCGAACGCATCCGGCTTGGCTACCTCGCGTTCACGCTCGTCTGGCTCGGCTGGTACGAACACGCGCAGCTGTCGGTCGTGAACATCCTCACGTTCTTCAACTCGCTGCGGGGCGACTTCCGCTGGGAGTATTTCCTGCGCGACCCGCTCGTCTTCATCCTGTGGTCGGCCATCGCCGCGGCGCTGCTGTTCTGGGGGCGCGGCGCCTATTGCGGCTGGCTCTGCCCGTTCGGTGCGTTGCAAGAGTGGACGAACCGCGTGGCCCGCTGGCTGCATGTCCCGCAGGTGCGCGTCCCGTTCTGGCTGCATCAGCGCCTGTGGCCCTTCAAATACATCATTTTTCTCGCGCTTTTCGGCCTGTCCTTCGGATCGCTCGGACTTGCCGAGGAGATGGCCGAGGTGGAGCCGTTCAAGACCGCCATCATCCTGCATTTCGCGCGCGAATGGTGGTTCGTGCTGTTCGCCGTCGGCTGCCTGGCGCCCGGCCTTTTCATCGAACGCTTCTACTGTCGTTACGTGTGTCCGCTCGGCGGCGCCCTGGCAATCCCTGCACGGGTGAGAATGTTCGATTGGCTGAAACGGTACAAGGAATGCGGCTCGCCCTGCCAGCGCTGCGCCAATGATTGTCCTGTCCAGGCGATCCATCCCGAGGGGACCATTAATCCAAACGAATGCATCCAGTGCCTCAACTGCCAGGTGCTCTACCACGACGACCAGCGCTGTCCGGTGGTGATCCAGAAGCGCATCAAGCGTGAGAAATTCCTGGCCCTGCAGTCGCCGTCGATGGTGCCGGAGCCCAAGCGCAAGCCGAGGGTCCTGGTGACCGTCAACGGTCGCGAACAATCCGTGGAACGGAAGCCTGCGGCCAGCCAGGCCGCGTCAACTGAAGGAGAGAACCAATGAGAGACGATGACAGGCCGGAGGAGGCGGGGGTAAGCCGCCGCACGCTTCTGACCGGAAGCGGCAAGGCCGCCATATTGGCCGGCCTCGCCAGCGCGGCCGGCGGCAGTGCCGTCGGCGTAGCCGGGTTCACCAGACCCGCCCATGCCAAGGAGGCGACCAGCGAGATCCGCCCCGGCGACCTGGACGAGTATTACGGCTTCAGTTCAAGCGGCCAGTGCGGCGAGGTTCGCGTCATCGGCTTGCCATCGATGCGCGAATTGATGCGCATTCCGGTGTTCAACCGCTGCAGCGCCACAGGTTGGGGGCTCACCAACGAGAGCCGGAAGATCATGACCGAAGGCTTGATGACGACCACACAGGAGTTCCTCGCCAAGCGCGGTGGCGTATACCTCAACGGCGACCTGCATCATCCGCACATGTCTTTCACTGACGGCACCTATGACGGACGCTATCTGTTCGTCAACGACAAGGCCAATTGCCGAGTCGGGCGCATCCGCTGCGACGTGATGAAGTGCGACAAGATCATCGAGATCCCGAACGCATCGGACATTCACGGGCTGCGCCTGCAGAAATATCCGCGAACCGGTTACGTGTTCGCCAACAGCGAGCACATCATCCCGATCCCGAACGATGGCAAGGTGCTCGACGACCCCAAGCAGTACTGGTCGGTCTTCACGGCGATCGATGGCGATACCATGAAGATTGCCTGGCAGGTGCTGGTCGACGGCAATCTCGACAACACCGATGCCGACTACCAGGGCAAGTACGCGTTCTCGACCTGCTACAACTCCGAGCGGGGCGTGACGCTCGCCGACATGACGTCAGCGGACCGCGACTGGGTGGTGATCTTCAACCTCAAGCGCATCGAAGATGCGGTCAAGAAGGGCGACTACAAGGAGATCAATGGCGTACCAGTGGTCGACGGCCGCCACGGCTCGCGCTACACGCGCTACGTCCCGGCCGGCAACAATCCGCACGGCTGCAATACAGCACCCGATGGCATCCATGTTGCGATCGCCGGCAAGCTCTCGCCGACCGTCACGCTTCTCGACGTGCGCCGCTTCGACGACCTGTTCGACGACAAGATCAAGCCACGCGACGTCGTCGTCGCAGAGCCTGAGCTGGGGCTCGGCCCGCTTCACACCGCATTCGACGGAAAGGGCAATGCCTACACCACTCTGTTCCTCGACAGCCAGATCGTCAAATGGAGCATCGATAAGGCGATCGAGGCTTACGGCGGCGCCAAGGTCGACCCGATCATCCAGAAGCTCGATGTTCATTATCAGCCTGGCCACAACCACACCTCAATGGGCGAGACCAAGGAGGCGGACGGCAAATGGCTGATGTCGCTCAACAAATTCTCCAAGGACCGCTTCCTGCCGGTGGGGCCGCTGCATCCGGAGAACGACCAGCTGATCGACATCTCGGGCGACGAGATGCGCCTGATCCATGACGGTCCGAGCTTCGCCGAGCCGCATGATATCTGCCTGGTCCATCGTTCGAAGGTCCGGCCGGAGATCGTGTGGAAGCGCGACGACCCGATGTGGGAGGAAGCGCGACAGCAGGCGGCGAAGGATGGCGTCAAGCTAGAGGAAGCCGCCAACGTGATCCGCGACGGCAACAAGGTGCGTGTCTACATGCATTCCGTGGCACCTGCCTACAGCCTAGACAAATTCACGGTGAAGCAGGGTGACGAAGTCACCATCATCGTGACCAACATGGACGATGTCGAGGACCTGACCCATGGCTTCACCATGGTGCGCCACGGGGTCGCCATGGAGATCGGGCCGCAGCAGACCGCGTCCGTGACTTTCGTAGCCGACCGCCCCGGCGTCCACTGGTACTATTGCCAGTGGTTCTGCCACGCCCTGCACATGGAAATGGCCGGGCGCATGATCGTGGAGCCGCAGCCGGCATGATCTGGCAACGGCATAAGCGGAGCGCAGTCGCGGCGGCCATCGTCGCCGCCTGCGTCTTCCTTCTTCCTGGGGAGGGGCGGGCGGAAACCCTGGCCGTCCCTGCGGGTGACGGTCTTCGGCAAGCGATCGCCGCGTCGCAACCCGGCGATACGCTGAAACTCGCCGCCGGCGTACACCAGGGCCCGATCCGGATAGACCACGCTCTCACCATCGAGGCCGAGGCCGGCGCCGTGCTCGACGGCCAAGGCCGGGGGCGCACCATCGAGGTGATCGCCCCGAACGTGGTCGTGCGTGCCCTCACGATCCGCAATTCGGGCATCGACGATCCAATGGACGCGGCGGTGTTCCTCGAAGACGGCGCCACGGGCGCGATCGTCGAGGACAGCCGGATCGAGAATAGCCTCGTCGGCGTCTATGTGCATGGTGCTGCGAACGCCATCGTGCGAAACAATCGTATCGTCGGGCGTACCGATCTCAGGACCAATGAACTCGGCAATGGCGTGTATGTCTGGAACGCGCCGGGAGCGCAGGTGATCGGCAATTACATCACGGGCGGACGCGACGGCATCTTCACCAATGCCAGCCGCAAGAACGTCTTCCGTGGCAACCGCATCGAGAATGTCCGCTTCGCTGTCCACTACATGTACACAAACGACAGCGAGGTAAGCGGCAACGTCTCGCGCAACAACCATGACGGCTACGTTATCATGTATTCGAGCCGCCTGGTCGTTCGCAGCAATCTGTCCGAGGACGACGGGGATCACGGGCTTCTGCTCAACTACGCCAACGACGCCGAAATCGAAGGCAACATCGTGCGGCGGAGCGACCAGTGCGTCTTCATCTACAACGCCAACAAGAACCTGTTCGCCCACAACTGGTTCGAGGATTGCGCCGTCGGCATCCATTTCACCGCGGGTTCCGAGCGCAACCGGATGACCGGCAACGCTTTCGTCCACAATCGCTCGCAGGTCGTTTACGTGGGCACCCGATCGCTCGACTGGTCGGCGGACGGACGCGGCAATTACTGGAGCGACAATCCGGCGTTCGACCTGAATGGCGACGGCATAGCCGACACTGCTTACCGTCCGAACGATATCTTCGACAAGGTCGTGTGGACCTACCCGACGGCCAAGCTCCTCATCAACAGCCCGGCCGTGCAGGTCATTCGGAGGGCTCAAGCGGAATTCCCCGCGCTTCATCCGGGCGGCGTCATCGACAGCGCGCCGTTGATGGCGCCCGTTCCACCTGTGCTGGAGGTGAAGCCATGACCACGTCGCCTACAATTTTCATGGAAGGCGTATCGAAGCGATACGGGGAGAGTTTTGTCGTCCGCGACGTCGACCTCTCGGTTGCGCCGGGCGAGTGCGTCGCCATCGTCGGGCACAATGGCGCCGGCAAGAGCACGCTGGTGAAGATGGCGCTCGGCCTCATCACGCCGACCGCCGGGCGCATCGCGCTGCTTGGCGAGAATCCGGCGGGGCGCCAGGCCATGGCATTCCGGCGCAGGATCGGCTTCCTGCCCGAGAACGTCGCCTTCTCCGCGGCCATGACCGGCCGCGAAGTGCTGCGTTTCTACGCGCGCCTCAAGCAAGTGCCGCTCGCCGTCGCCGACCGTCTCCTGGAACGCGTCGGGCTTGCCGCCGCCGCGCACCGCCGCGTCGGCACCTATTCGAAGGGCATGCGCCAGCGCCTCGGATTGGCGCAGGCGCTGCTCGGCGAGCCGCGCGTCCTCTTTCTCGACGAGCCGACAACCGGCCTCGACATCGAGTCGCGCCAGATGTTCTACGACGTCATGGCGGAGTTGCGCGATGGCGGCGCGACGCTGCTGCTTTCCTCGCACGCGCTTAGCGACATCGAGCAGGCCGACCGCATAGCCATCATGAAGGCCGGCCGCATGGTCGCATGCGGCGCGCTTCCGGAACTCCGCCGCCAGGCGGACCTTCCGCTTCGCATACGGGTCCATGTCGTCGACGGGACTGCGGCGCGGGAATTCACCGCCCGGCGTGGCGTGCAGTGGCTCGACGATCTGCGCTTCGAGATGACCTGCGCCGACGACGGCAAGATCGAGACGATCCGCAGCGTCTCGCTGCTGGAAGGCGTCTCCGACATCGAAGTGATGCCGCCGACATTGGTCGATCTTTGCGACGAGCTGACACGGGAGGCCGCGGAATGAACGCCATAGCAACGATTGCCGGCCGCGAGATACGCGACGGCCTGCGCAACCGCTGGGCCCTTGGCGCGGTCCTGCTGATGGCCGGCCTGGCGCTGACGCTTTCATTTCTCGGCAGCGCTCCCACCGGCGTGGTCGGCGCGAGCCCGCTAGAAGTCACGGTCGTCAGCCTGTCGAGCCTAACGATCTTCCTTGTGCCGCTGATCGCGCTCCTCCTGTCGCATGACGCAATCGTCGGCGAACGGGATCGCGGCACGCTGCTTCTTCTTCTCTCTTATCCGCTCTCGCGCTGGCAGATCCTGTTCGGCAAGTTCCTCGGGCATCTCTCGATCCTGACGGTGGCGACCGTGCTCGGCTACGGCGCCGCCGGAATGGCTCTTGCCTTCGCGGCCGGCGAGTTCGATGCCGACAGCCTCGGCAGCTTCGCGCGGATGGTCGGCTCGTCGGTCCTGCTCGGCGCCGTCTTCGTCGCGCTCGGATACTTGATCAGCGCGACCGTGCGCGAGCGCGCGACCGCGGCGGGGCTTGCCATCGGCATCTGGCTGGTTCTGGTCCTTCTCTATGACATGGCGCTGCTAGGGCTTCTGGTTGCGGATCAGGGCAGGACGATCAGCGCCGCCGCCTTCAACTGGCTGCTGCTTCTCGATCCCGCCGACATCTTCCGCCTCCTCAACCTTGCCGGGCTTTCGAAGACCAGCCTGTTCGCCGGAATGGCCGGCCTTGCCGAGCAAGTGCAGTTCGGTCGCGCGACGTTGCTCACCGCCCTGGCGGCCTGGGTGGCGGTTCCCCTAGCGCTGGCCGCCTTCGTCTTTTCAAGGAAAGAGCCATGATACGTGCAACGGTTCTCGGCGGGGTTGCCGCCGCTGTCCTCCTGCTCGCCGGCTGCAATCGGGACCTGGCCGGCCTGTCCAAGCCGCCGCCGCAGGAGCCGACCGCTACATCCGTCGCTTACTTCTGCTCTATGGGCTTGCTCGAGCACGGCGGCCCGAAGGCTCAGGCCTTTCGGGTCGGCAAATCCGAGCCGCTCTGGTTCTCGTCCGTCCGCGATGCGGTCGCCTTCTCGATACTGCCGGGAGAGCCGAAGGACGTCATCGCCATCTATGTCAACGACATGGCGAAGGCCAAAAACTGGGATCGCCCCGAGGCAGGAGCCTGGGTTGAGGCTCACGACGCCTGGTATGCAATTCAAAGCGACTACAACGCTGGTATGGGCGGCAAGGAAGTCGTGCCCTTCTCTGACGAAAAGGCCGCCCAATCGTTCACGGCGACGCACGGCGGAACGGTCGTGCGCTTCGACGACATCCCTGAGAACTACGTCCTGGAAAGCGATTTGAGCAGCGACCACGTCGTCGACTTCTCGGTCGCCTACTTGATGCCAAAGACCGCGGTGATCCAATGACGATCCTTATCAGTGGAATCAATCCGGAGGGCGTGTTGGCGGGCCGGCTAACACGACGCCGCTTCATCCGCGTCAGCGGCGCCGTGGCAGGCGTGGGCATTGCGGCGCTTGGGGCAGGTTCTGCGTGGCCGGGCCGGGTGTCGCCCCTGTTCCACGAATGGCATGGCGTCGCACTCGGCGCCGATGCTTCGCTGCAGCTTTACCATCCCGATGCCGCCGAAGCCGAGCGCCTGATCGCGGATTCGCTTGCCGAGGTGCGCCGGCTGGAGCGCGTATTCAGCCTCTACGACAACACCTCCGCGCTTTCCCGGTTGAATCGTGATGGCGAGCTCGCCGACCCGCCTCAAGAACTCGTCGAGCTTCTGGCGACAAGTGCGCGCTATGCCCGCGCGACCGGCGGTGCCTTCGACCCAACGGTGCAGCCGCTCTGGATGCTCTACGCCAATCATTTCGGCACGGCCGAGGCGGACCCGAATGGGCCCTCACTAGACGAGATCGGAGGCGCAGTGGCCAAATGCGGATACCAGCGAGTAATCGTCGACGGCGGAAAAGTGGCGTTCGGGCAGCCCGGCATGGCGCTTACCCTCAACGGCATCGCACAAGGCTACATTACCGACCGCGTGGCCGAGCTTCTCCGCGCCCGGGGGGTCACGCATACTTTGGTCGATATGGGCGAGACGCGCGCGCTCGACGCTCACCCGGCGGGGCGGCCATGGTCGATAGGATTAAAGGATCCGCGTGCCGAGGACCGCCTCGTCGCAACGCTAGCTCTCGACAACCAGGCTGTTTCCACGTCGGGCGGCTACGGCACTGAATTCGACCCGGCCGGAAGGTTCAATCACATCTTCGATCCCTCGACGGGTTTGTGCGCGAGGCGCTATCTCAGCGTCTCGGTCGTCGCGCCGACCGCGACCTGCGCCGACGCGCTTTCGACCGCCCTTTCCACTATGCCCATAGACCGCGCCGCTTCGGCTCTCGCCGAGGCTGGAGCGACGCGAGCTTATTTCGTGCTTCCTGACGGTCGCGTCGTCGACCGGAGCAGCTAGCTCGGGCGGAGCATCGGGTTGTGACAGCGTTCCAATGTCGCTCGGCCGACGCCACTGCAGTGCAAATAACCGTCGCTGAACAAACAACAAAGCCGATGAGGCGTGGCAGATATTCGGCCCATGTCCCAGCCGCTGCGCCCCGAGCTACGGTTTGGATCTGATTGCTCCAGCGCAAAGAACTGACCTCAGATATCGGCCATTTGTCACCCAGCCGCTGACAATGGTTGGCTAGTCTTGGGCCTGCATCAAAGCGGATGAACCCTCTTTTGGGTCTCTGGCTTATCTGGCGAGCAAGTAAGGAGAACTCGATGAAAGACCAATTTCCAGGCCCAGAACTCTGGAAGCGTACCGTCGGCGACATAGCCACCACGCTGCCCGGCGCTACCGCGGTCTTCAGGAAGTTCAAGATTGATTTCTGTTGCGGCGGCGATCTAACCCTCGACAGCGCAGCCCACAGGAGAGGGGTCGATCCAGCGGAGCTCGAAAGCGCGTTGGTGGCCCTGGGCGCCCGCGATGGCGCTGGCACGGCGGCTGCCGCAATGAGCAACGAGGTTCTGATCGACCATATTCAGGCCTGCTACCACGAGGCTCACCGGCATGCCTTACCTGAACTGATGGCGCTGTCGCGAAAGGTAGAGGCAGTGCATCGGGAGCATGCGAAGGTGCCGGCCGGGCTTTCCGAGGCATTGCGGCTGCTCCGCAGCGAGTTGGAGCCGCATATGGCCAAGGAAGAGGCTATCTTGTTTCCGGCAATGCTGCAGTGGACCGAGGGCAAGTATGATATTCCTATCTCGGAACTGCGGCACGAGCACGACGACCAGGGCACTACGCTTCGGCTGCTTGAAACGCTAACGGACAACTTCACCGTGCCCGAAGGGGCGTGCCGGTCATGGCAAGCGCTCTACGTGGGCGTTGCGCAACTCGCCGAGGATTTGGTCGAGCACATCCACTTGGAGAACAACGTTCTTTTCCCGCGCTTCGCTGCGGCGCAAGGCCGGCCCTGACGGCAAGACTGAGACCGGAACGTCAGCGGCAGCGTTTGCGAGACCTTCGGCCTTTGCATATCGCCCAAGCGTAGGGCGGTTTCGAAAAACAAGATGTGAGGTGCAGCAGAAAGCAGCGGTGGAACTGCCGTGCCCAAGCTAGGTGCCGGCGCGGTGCAACTGCCGCGGCAAGCTGTTCTCCCCGAAGTTGATCGTCGAGCGGCTCACGATCATTCCGGCGCAGTCGACGACGAGGCGGGCACGGCGATTGGCGTGGAAAAAGGTCAAACGATATCGGCCCTCGTCGGCGCCGGACCCACGTTCACAAAATGATGTGATTGTCCGGTCCCTCAATAGCGACGGAATTGCCGCCGGCTCAAGACCGAGCAGCGGGCCAAGCAGTTCGGCATGGACCACTATTTCGCCGTCGCTCATCTCGATTTTGTGGCAGCGATCGGACAATTCAAGGCTCCCGAAAGGTTCGCAACGAAGTCAGACGAGCCAGGCAACGACGAGCATCCCGACCACGATGAGCACAAGGCCGCCGACAAGCATGGGCAGCAAGGAGCTTTCGTGCCGGGCATCCAGCTTGCTCTCCTGATCGAAGCCGCTCAAGTCAAGAATACTCCTGTGTTGGTTCTCGATGCGGTGGCTCTCAGTGAACGCCACCGCATTTCACGTTCCACTTCACGGCGCTTGCCTGCTCAAACGATGCAGCAACGCGTTGAGTTTTCGCCACTGGGCAAGGTTCGAGGCCCGCAATGCGGCACAAGCCTTTCCAGCCTGCCGGCAGGCCGCGTCAGCATGTCCGGCCTTCGCCAATGCTTCGAGACTCGTGACCAGGATATCCGTCAGGACAGACACCGTATGACCGCCGCTGAAGGTTGCGATACCAGGTTCCGCCTCTATCCGGTCCGCGCCCATGTCACCACTCATCGCGGTCGGAAATGCCCAGGTGCTCCTTGGCGGCCGCGCTCATCCTCTGTGGCGACCAGGCCGGCTCGTAGGCTAGGGTGACGTCGACGAACTCGACGCCTGGTACACTCCAAGCCGCGTCGCGAGCTCCCTCTTTCAGGTAATTGGCGGCTGGGCAGCCGCGTGTCGTCGTGGTCATCACTATGTTGACGACACCGCCGTCGTTGACCAGGACAGCGTAGACCAGCCCGAGATCGACGATGTTGTAGCCGAGCTCCGGATCGATCACGGTTCGAAGCGCTTCCTTGACCCTCTCGTCGTCCAGCTGCAATTTCGCTCCAGCACTCATGTCCACACCTTCCGCCGCCTCGCTGCAACCCGCTGCTCGGCTCACGCTGCCTTCGACAGGCGGCAGATCTCGACACGCCAGAGCTCCGGCCCGCTTTCGAGATAGGCCCAGGAGAACTGCTGGGGATGTTCCGCCTCGAGCTGGTAATAGAGCGGCTTGGGATCGTGGTCGTTGATGAGAACGAACTTCCCGCCAGGAGCTAGCTCATCGACAAGCTGGAAGATCTTCTGGTGCCGCTGCATAGGCACGAGCGTGCGGACATCGATTTCACTTGGTACGGCCGCATGCGGCATCGGTTCATCTTTCGGTTGCGTTGACCAGCGGGCAACCCCATTCGCTCGCCGCCAGCGGCGTACGTCGGGCTTCGTTCCCGTTGCGATAGTCGGCACTAAAATATACATTGTCAATGTATGTTTTATCGTTCAACTGCGCAATCTTGCAAAACATATAGCGGTCGCGCACCTTTCAGGAGCGACTGGATGGGCGACATTTCACTTGTGGCCAGCAAAGGGATTTTTGGATGAGACTGACGAATTTTTCCGACTACTCGCTTCGCGTACTCTTGTACGCCGCGGCCAGGGACGGTCAGTTGATCACCATCGAGGAAACCTCCAAGGTCTATGGGATTTCGCGGGCGCACCTGATGAAGGTGGCCAACCAATTGACCCGTGCCGGTTTTTTGAGGGCGGTTCGAGGTCGTTCCGGCGGCTTGACGCTTGCCAAGGCACCGGCACAGATCCGATTGGGCGACGTCCTGCGCACCACGGAACCCGATTTTGCTCTGGTCGAATGTTTCAGGAGCGACAACCATTGCCTGATCACTCCTCGTTGCCGCCTGCGCAGAGCGCTCAAGGAGGCGCTCGCAGCCTTCGCGGGGACGCTCGACCGCTACACCTTGGCCGATCTTCTGCTCCGCCCCGAAGACTTCGGGGTTCAGCCGGCAGCCTAAACGTCCATCTGCCGCCGCTTCATCTGGTCGTTCGGCCAGAGTTGTGATTGATCGCCGCAATGACATTGAGCACACTAAGGACTGACAGCAGCAACCGATCGACGTCGGAGGTGTCCCCATAAGGAGCTTGCGGCAACGGCGCAGACACTACATGGTGGATCGGAAGAGAAAGCCCATATAGAGGCGAGATGTCGCGTAGCGGAGAAACAACATGAGTCGTCTCGACCGCTCGCTTATTGCCGACTTGCCGCCATTCCAAGGGCTGAATTCCAGGGAACTCGACGACATGATCGGTCAGGCGCGGGCGCTGCGCATCGCGAAGGAACAGCCGGTCTTCGAGCAGGAGTTGGAGGCGCACTCCTTCTTCTTGTTGCTGGACGGCCATGTACGCGTGGTCAAGACCACTGCGGACGGCGACGATGTGATCGTGCGGTATATCAGCCCCGGAGAATTGATGGGAATTGCCAACGCGCTTGGGATCACCTCTTATCCGGCCAGCGCCATCGCCGTCACCGATTGCGTGGTGCTGGCGTGGCCTAGCAGCCTCTGGTCGAAATTCGCGTCCTCCTATCCAAGTTTCGGGGCCAACGCATACAAGACGATCGGTAGCCGTCTGCAGGATGCCCATGCGCGCGTGATCGAAATGTCAACCGAGCAGGTAGACCGACGAGTGGCTCATGCCCTGCTCAAGCTGGTTAAGCAGACGGGCAGGAAGACTGATGAAGGCTTTTTGATAGACTTCCCGCTTTCGCGCCAGGACATCGCTGAGATGACGGGCACGAGGCTGCACACGGTCAGCCGTCTTCTGTCGGCTTGGGAAGAGGAGGGGCTGGTGAGAAGCGGACGCCAGAAAGTGACCGTCGTTGAACCGCACCGCCTGCTCCTGCTTGCAGAAGGCCGTGTCCCAAGAACTGCCGGCTGAACATGCGAGCCGAGCGCAGTTCCCAAACCGCCTGGCGATCCGCGAGGTGACGACTCACTCGTCGACAAGGTCCATCAGCATCGGCGCCGAATACGCCGCTTGTTCGCTCAGCCCCGTCGGATCAGGATGCGATAGTGCCCTTCCGGCTCGAAGGATCCTCGCCACAGGTGGCCACGCGCCTCCAACTCTTCGAAGAGGAAGAGGGGTTCGCGTGGCAACAGGGCGGCCAGCGTCTGCCCCGACGTCAGCGCCTCGACACCTTCGAGCGTCCGCACCATCGGCTCAGGCGGTTCGAGACCGCGATTATCAAGTTCAACCGCCGGTTCAGGCCAGGTACTGGGGTCGACGCTCTGGACCGGAGCCGAAACTTCTGCCCCTGAATTCTGCTCCCCGGTAGCCGGCCTGAAGGTCACTTCCCAGTCACCGTTGCCGATCTCGCGTGCCGTGGGTTCGAACCCGCGCTGGCCCAAGACGTGAAACAGAGGGACCGGCTTGAACGGGGCAAGCAGGCGAAGGCCCTGGCCGGGAGCGAGCGTGGCCACCGCCTCCATGATAGCGCCGAATGGCTCGCCGCCTTTGGCAATGATCGGGCGGACATCGAGTTCATAGTCTGGCTGGGTCACTGCAGCCTCCTTTTTGCTTGGTTCAATGCGTTCTTGGCAGGAAAAGGCGCGGCGGCAACGCGCCTTCCGGCGCACGCTGGGCGTAGGGCACATTCTTGAGGCGACGGGCCAGAACGAGTTCCGTCACGATGGCCAGCGTTGCGAGCAGCGTCCCACCCGCGGCGATGCGGAAAAGGCCGGGCTGCTCGGCAAGCAATGCGGCGGCACCGACCGTCACGCAAAGAAAATAGGCTACGAACCAGATACGGTCACGCGGTTCTGCGACGAGGTCCTGCACGCGCGGCGTGGGCTTCTTTCCCATCACGGGACCATAGCATTCAAGCCAGGTCAGGAACGGCACGATCTTGTAAAGTTGCGAAAGGCCAAGGCCGCTAAGCCAGCCGAACGCGACCAAATAGAGCAGGGCGCCGGCGTGCTGCTCGACTGTCCCGCTCGCCAGCAAGGCGAGCAGTAGGGTAGCCGACAGGACAAGTGCCAGAAAGGCTCCTTTCGCAGCGTGGCTATTGAGTTCGACCGCGCGGCGCTTTCGATGGCGGTAAAAGAAAGCCAGATCGACGCCGTAGAAGACGAGCGATATGCCGCCAAGCAGAACCGCGACCACCCGTGCCGAGGGCGCCACATCGGGAGTTCCGAACAGGCTCGCAAGAGGCGTTGCCAGAGCCACGGGCAGCAACGCAATCGCGCCCGCCCACCAGACAATCTTGCTGCTCCGCCGCTCCTTGTCCGGCGACAGCATGAACATCGGCAATAGCCGGTAGGAGACGCCGATCGCGGAAAAACTCAGCCAGCCTCCAAGCCCGATCGCGATGTGAACAGGAAGCGCTTGCGCTCGAAAGTCGAACTCGGCCAGTGCTGGAAGGTAGCCAGAGAGCAGGAGGGCAAACAGCGCGCCGAGGAGGGCGGTAACGAGCATGCTCGGCAGTCCAACCGTGACGAAACGCGCTGGAAGCGGTAGGCGAGCGCCCCAAAGCGTGCCGCCGAGCACGTACGCCGCCAACACAAAACCGGCGGGAAGCAACACGCCGGCGAAGGCAAGCAGCGGAACGCCCGTCTCGAAAGCCCCCGAAAGCTCAATGAAGCCACCGAGCAGGCATCCAAGGCCGGCCAGAAGGCACAACAGGGCGGGCAATACTAATCCTTCGCCGCGCAATGGCCGGGCTATCAGCACGGGCACGAATTGGAACAGCGCCCCGCACATCAACAAACTAAGCCACCCGATAGTCACCATATGCACGACCACCAGCGTTTCGGGAGCCTCCGCCGCCACCGATGGGAAACCATAGCCGACGACCATCAGCACCTGCGCCCCGACAAAAAAGAACAGCGCCGCGGCAAAGTAAGACATCGTCCAGCGCGATAGCGCGGAGTGCATCATGGGTCGCTCCGTGCCGCGTTGCCAATGCTCAATGTCCGAGCCGCATTCATTCGAAGCACCTCTGTTGGCCGGTGTTTCTGCGGGTCAGGGCGCAAAATGTTAATGGAGGGAAGCATCGATGTGACTGCGCTGAACGACAACATATCTTGAAATTGTGAGCCGTCCCGACTTTCCAATCTTTGTTCAAACGCAAGCTGGTTGACCGAGCCGGGCAAGCCGGTGCGGTCAGGATACCTTGCTAGCGTGAACAGTTTTGGTGGGTGACATCGCCCACGCGTGTGGGACAGCCAAATATGAATTCTACCCCCTTCGCGGCGCGCTTTGGCCTTCCCATGGCGAAACCTCCAAGAGCTCGCGGTCAATGGCCATCTTGCTTATGTGAAGATCGGGCAAATGAGCCGTTCGCTCCAGCGACGTTTCTCATCGTAACTATGATGGTCACCACAACAACGATGCTGGGGTATTTGGTCGGGCCACGCTATTTCTCGCTCACCAGGAACAGCGCTCTGACATAGGCCATCATAAACAGGGCAAACGCGACTATCCACAAAGCGCCTGAAAGGCTAGCCAGCACGCCGAAATAGCCAGGCAGCGCTTCGATCAGCTGGCGTGATAGGGAGCAGGTCGTCATCGCCGCGAGCGCACCGGTCGCAGGCCTCGATGGCATGAAGGCGAGCCGGCTATGCTTGCGGATCATGCTCGCCATGATGGCGAGGGCCATGGTTCCGATGGCGCCAATGGTCCATGCATGAACAGCGGTCGCCTGGCCCAGCATTGCCGGGGCGAAGATATGGACCGCGAGTGATGCAAAACCTACGACGATCCAGCCGTATCCGATGTGAAGGCCAAGCACCGTCGACGACGACAGGCTGCGCCAGCCTTTCCATTGCGCGGCCCGCATCGCCTGGGTGAAAGCGGCAAGGACGCAGGCAATACCGGTGAGTTGCGCCGCCGGCGCGACAACCCACGAACAGAGGGCACAAATCGTCATCAGCGCTGCCGCGCGCTCCCTGGAAACAGAGCGGGACAGGACGATCTGGCCGCCGGCGCTCTCGACATAGGCGATGGTCAAGGCCGGCACGACCCGCCCTCCGATGATGACGACCAGACCGATGATCGAGACGAGCGCCAGTCTCAAGGCAAGTTCGACTTGGTATGGTGCCGCAACGAGTCCGTTGCTGCCGCAAAAAACGACCAGGAGAAGCAGTATCTTGAAATTGCGGCGGTCCCGACTGGCGATCACTGCTTTAGCCGCGATCAACAACAGTGCGAGAACCCAGATCGCCGAGAACGCAAGCCCAAGCGACGGCAACCGCTGCAGGAAGGCGACACGGCCGCAGGCCCACAGGAGAATGAGCAGATATGTCGTGTGCGACGACACTGCGCGATGTCCCGTCCAGCGGGGCAGCGCGGTCAGCAGGAAACCGGTCAACACCGCCGGAACCATCCCGAACAGAAGCATGTCGCGGTGCCAGTCGCCGGCAGAGAGTCCTGTCGGGCCGAAGGCTCGCAGTCCGAACGCCGACTGCAACCAGCCGCTGCCGCCGAGAACGGCATCGACAACAGCCACGAGAAAGAACGGTCGAAACGGCAAGTGGACCGGCTTGTTTTTACAGGCCTTGAAATTACCGTCGGCGCCCATGCGACCAGTCTCCGGAATGGCGATGCGTCTCCCCCGGCGTCGCCCGCCAATGGACGGACTGGCAGGAAGGACAAGCATGGCGCAATAAGTGCGAGGATCGATTTGGTGTTTGCTCCAGCGCAAACATCCCGCGGAAGCATCGACTATCTTGAAGATTGTTCTTGAAGCACCCCAGCGATCTTGCTCCGGCCGAGGACGTGTTTTGCTCCTCGGCCAGGCTGCCCAAGGCTCAGGTCAACTTCGCAGCGACTCCAGACAGGCTGACTGCGACGGGAGTAGAAGAATTATGAAGCACCGCCTTCCCGAAAACAGCGCCGCGGAAATGGCGATCACCGCTGCCCGGCTGGCAGCGCTGATCGAGGAGGCGGGGTTGGACTGCCGGTGCCGCTCCAAGCTCGATGAGACGTTGTCCCGCTTCGCTAGTTTGGAGATAGTGCCGGCGGCACGTGGACATCTCACCAACGCTCGCCATCAACGCGCGCATATCGAGGCGATTCTATTGTTCTTGCAGGATCTCGACGAGATAGGAGAGGCCGAATGGGACAGCAGTGTCTACCAGGACTTCGCCCTTCTCTTCGACGACATCGCGACGATCGCAAGGGACGGCGCGCTTTCGATGCGGCAGCTTGGTCAATTTGCCGCTCTCACGGCAGTTGTACGCTAGGCGTTTCACCGTTTCACGGAAACGGCGAACTGCGCTATCTCTTTGTTTTGACGCAGTTCCGGACAGAAACCGTTCACACTTTTCCTGGAATTGCTCTGATATGCGTCGTTTCCTGATTTCGATCAGCCATTCCGGTGGCCCAGGGTCGAGACAGACCCAGGCGAAGTCGTCACCGAAAAATGCCTCGAACTGGCCCTTCAGCCGGCCGGGATCGAAACCCAACAGGACCGAGAATGCCTGCCCCGGTTGGAGGCCATCGAACATCGACATGATCGCCGACTGCTTCCTCGCCGCATGGAGCCGCTTCAAATCATACGCCTCAACTCTTCGTTCCAGAGAATTCGCAGGGGTATCTCCTGCCATGGGGGGCTCGGTAAAAATATCAACGGGTTACGACGTTCTTTTCGCCCCACCTGGTCAGCCTGTCGCCGGGGTCCACGCCCGCCCAGTTAACGAGTCGTGCCGCCATCTCGACGATCATCGCCTCGATCGAAGCCGGCTTGACGTAGAATGGCGGCACCGGCGGTGCGATGATCGCTCCCATCCGTGTCAGCCTCAGCATCGCATCCAGATGCCCTTCATGCAGTGGCGCCTCCCGCGGCACGACCACCAGCCGACGCCTTTCCTTGAGCACGACGTCTGCCGCCCTGGTAACAAGGTTGTCGCCCAGGCCATGCGCCATCGCCGCAAGGGTTCGCATCGAGCATGGCACGACGATCATGCCATCGGTCCTGAAAGATCCGCTGGCGATGGGCGCGGCCAGGTCCTGATGGGAGTGGGTGTGGTTGGCGAGCGAGACAAGCTGTGCCAATCCGTCGGGGCCAAGCTCGTGAGCAATTGTCATGCGCGCGCCTTTCGAGGTGACAAGATGCGTTTCCGCTCCGCCCTTGACCAGTTGGCGTACAGTCTCGAGGGCCAGCACGGAGCCGGATGCGCCGGTAACCCCAACTATGATACGTTTCGTCATGTCTGCACCGAGCCGGTTGCCTGCGGAAAGAGCTCATGCCAACGCTCGGACACCCTTTCAACGGTGTGAGACGACATCTTCAGTTCCTTCCCCCACTCGCGAGACGTCTCGGACCCAATCTTGCGCGTCGCGTCGAACCCGACCTTTCCGCCAAGCCCTTCCAAGGGCGACGAGAAGTCGAGGGTGTCGATAGGGGTTCGATCCAGCGTCATCAGGTCACGCGAAAAATCCATTCGGGTTGCGACCGCCCACATCACGTCCGACCACGACCGAATGTCGATGTCGTCGTCCACCACGACGACCATCTTGGTCATCGAGAATTGCGGCAACAGCGACCAGAACCCCATCATCACTCGCCGGGCCTGTCCTGGATATTTCTTGACGATCGATATGACCGCGATCCTGTAGGAGCAGGCCTCCGGGGGAAGCCAGACGTCGAGAATTTCCGGTATCTGCTGGCGCAGCAGGGGCTTGAAGACGTCGAGCAGCGCCTCGGCGAGGACGGACGGCTCATCGGGCGCGCGCCCGGTGAAAGTGGTGAGATAGTTTGCGCCGTCCCTCACGCGAATACGCTTGAGCTTGAAGACAGGAAAATGTGCTGCGCCGTTATAGTATCCGGTGTGGTCGCCGAAGGGACCTTCCTCCGCCGTTTCATTGGGTGAGACGGTTCCCTCGAGGACGATCTCGGCACTGGCGGGGACATGGAGTTCGATGCTTTTGCACGGAGACAGTCCAACCCGTCGGTCGTTGATCAACCCGGACAGCGACAGTTCCGATACGCCTTCGGGCGCCGGCATTACCGCTGCTACCAAAGTCGCAGGATCCGCGCCGATGACGACGGCGACGGGCATCTCGAGCCCCCTCGACTGCCACATGCGATGGTGAGCAGCGCCGCCTCGCATGGGCAGCCACCTTATGATCGCCTTGTCCGGGGCGATCACCTGCATCCGATATATACCCAGATTGTATCGGCCGGGATCGTCGTTACCTGGCGGCCGGGTGACGACCACCGGCCAAGTGATGAGAGGGCCGGCGTCCTCCGGCCAGCAGGTCTGGATGGGAAGGATTGCGAAGTCCGGCTCCGCATCTCTCCATAGTCTTGACGACGAAACGATCTTCGGCCGCGCTGCCAAGGCGCCGCGCGCAGCCGAGAACATATGCCGAGCCTGACGCAAGTTCTGCGGAGCCTGAGGGGACCTCATCCATGCCAGCAGGGCGCCGAGGCTCTCCAATCCGCGAATGTCCGTGCCCAGCCCCCAGGCGACACGCTCCCGCGTCCCGAAAATATTCGCCACGGCCGGAAAGGACGAACCGCCGCCCCGATCGTCCATCGGCATGGTCATGCGCAGCGCCGGTCCATGCGCCGCGATCACCCTTTTGTGGATCTCCGTCAGCTCGAACCGCATCGACACCGGGGCACGGATTTCGCGAAGCTGGCCCTTTCCGGCTAGGTACGAAAGAAATGATGCGAGATCGGGAAACTGCGGAAGAAGGCGATAATGCATGGCAAAATCCGGCACGACCGGACCGTCGGCGATGCTGTTCTCTCACGGCGGCCGCTGGAAAACGTTGCGCTAGATCAAAGAACGGGCCGTTTGCGGACGATACCTTAGATTCGATCGCCTGAGGGCTGGTCGATGTCGAGGCAGTGTCGGAAGGGTTCAGATGGCCAACAACCTAATCAATGGCACTTTGGACGCATGCCGGGCCGCAGTCGCCCTTTTCAAGGATCGCAGCCGGAGCAAGACCGCCAGGCGGGAGTTCTGGGCGCTTGAGCCAGAGGAATGCACAGGCATGCTGAACGATATCGGCATGTCGCCCGCCGAGTTCGATGAGGCCATGCATCCGCCTTACGCATCGGAGGATTTGCTCACGTTGGCGATGCTTTCAGTCGGGATCGATCCCGACGATTTTGACACGCTGGAGTTCGCGCGTAGCCATTTCATGTCCCGAACCTGCATCACATGTCCGCGTCGCCGCAAATGTCACGATCGTATGCAGGCCTTCGATTTCGAAGGCCACTATCGGGATTTCTGCCCTAACAGCGAGAACTTCTTGAAGCTGCTCCGCAAGAGATGCGACGCCTAGGTCGCGGGACCTCCTGATCGAAGCCAGACCGGAAAGCGCTTGAAGATGCGGCCGCCAAACGCCGAGCCAATGTTGCCAGGACTTTTTCGCCAGCTGTTTCCGGCGGTCGCAGGGCTGCCGCTCGGGCCGTTGCTGACATTGTCCTTGCGCTCGCTTGCCAGGCGGCGTCCCGGACTTTTCGAGCGCCTTGGCGAATCCCGGTCGGCCTGCTTCGGTATCGATCCTGTCGACCTCGCATTCGCGTTCCGTGTGGTTCCGGAGGGACAACGATCCAGCGTCCGCGTGGTGAGCAAGGACGAGGCTGCTCGATCGGACGTGCAGATCAAAGGACCGCTTCTGACCCTGTTGGGACTGCTTGACGGTACGCTTGACGGCGATGCGATGTTCTTCAGCCGCGTGATCTCGATAAGCGGGCGCACGGAAGCGGTGCTTGCCTTGAGGAATACGATAGAGGATGCCGAGCTTCGCCCTGCAGACCTGCTCGGACTGCACGGCATCCTGGCCCGCTGTGTCGACACGGGTGTCCTTGGCGCCTTGAGCATTGCGCGCCGATTGGCCGACAAGAACCCCAGCGGAGCACGGGAAGCATGACGATGACACGCTTGGAACTTGTCTGTCCGGCGGGAACGCCCGCTACGTTGAGGGCAGCCGTCCAGGCCGGCGCGGATGCGGTTTATTGCGGATTTCGCGACGAGACCAACGCCCGCAATTTCCCCGGGCTCAATTTCTCCAGGGATGAGCTCGCCGAAGGTGTCCGCTTTGCGCACGATCATGGCAGCAAGGTTCTGGTTGCGATTAATACTTTCGCGCGCGTCGACGATGTCGACATCTGGAAGAAAGCTGCCGACGCGGCGGCCGAAAGCGGCGCGGATGCCATCATAGCCGCGGATTTCGCCGTCCTCGATCATGTGGCGAAGAACCACAGTCAGATCCGCCTTCACCTTTCGGTGCAGGCTGCCGCGGCGACGCCGGAAGCGATCGGCTTCTATGCGGCTCAGTTCGGCATCCGTCGTGTGGTGCTTCCAAGGGTACTTTCGCTCCAGGAGATAGCGGCGCTGAACCGCGCCATCGACGTGGAAACCGAAGCCTTCGTTTTCGGCGGCCTTTGCGTGATGATCGAGGGGCGCTGCTATCTCTCGTCATACGCCACGGGAAAATCGCCGAACCTCAACGGTGTCTGCTCGCCGCCGCAGATGGTGAGCTACGACGAAGAGCCGGGCGGCACGACGGCGCGGCTGTCCGGCTTCACCATCGACCGATATGAGCGCGGCCAGCCGGTCGGTTATCCCACTCTCTGCAAAGGCAAGTTCAAGGCCGACGGCAGGACGTCCCATCTGTTCGAGGATCCCGTCAGTCTGAATGCCGGCGGCATGATCGCAGGCTTGAAGGCCGCCGGGGTGACTGCGCTGAAGATCGAGGGGCGTCAGCGCGGCAAGGGCTATGTAAGCGAGGTGGTGCGCGCCTTCAGGAAAGCCGTCGACGCGGTCGAAAAGGGCGGTGAGCCCCTCGACATCGGCCGGCTTCTGGCCGGCCAGTCGGAAGGGGCCCGGCAGACGGCCGGCGCTTACGAGAAGAAATGGAGATAGACGGTGCCCGAAATCGCCCGAACGGAAACCATGCTGACGCTTGGGCCGGTCTTCTTCCATTGGTCCCCCGACCGTCTCCTCGACTTTTACCGCAGGATAGCGGACGAGGCTCCTGTCGAGCGCGTCCACGTCGGTGAAGTCGTCTGCGGAAAACGAATGCCGTTTTCCGATCCCGCATGGCCGGCCGCGATCGAACGGCTGGAGCGCGGCGGCAAGCAGGTGGTTCTGTCCACACTGGCAGCGCCCGCGACCGTGCGGGAACGAAAAAGCCTCGAGGACATTTGCGGAGACGAGCGGCTGGTCGAGATCAATGACGTATCCGGCTTGCCATCACGGTCCGGCAAAGCCTTCGTCACGGGTCCGTTTATTAACGTCTACAACGAGGCGTCCGCGAAATTCCTGATCAAGCTCGGCGCGCAGACGATCTGCCCGCCCGTGGAATTATCGTTTGCGGCGGCCGGCGCCATGTCAGTGAAATGTCCGGAGGCCGAGTTCGAGATTTTCGCCTTCGGGCGGCTGCCGCTCGCTCTGTCAGGGCGCTGCTATCATGCGCGAATCCATGGCCTTCACAAGGATTCGTGCCAGTTCACATGCGAACGGGATCCCGACGGTCTCGCGGTCGATACGCTCGACGACCAGCAGTTCCTCGCCATCAACGGCGTGCAGACCCTTTCCAATCAGGTTCAAGCCTTCTGCCCCGCTCCTGACGCGCTTGCCTCAAAGGGCATCAGGCGCCTTCGTCTGTCCCCGCAGACATGCGACATGGTCGAGGTGGCGAGGATCTATAGAAGACTTGCCGACGGCAGGGAGGAACCCGAAGACGCCCGCTTCGCCCTGTCGTGCCTCGATCTGCCGGGCACCCTCGTCGACGGGTGCGCCCACGCCAGGCCCGGTTGGCAGGTAATCGCTTCCCCCTGACTGCAAATGACCCGGATCGCGATCGTGACCATCTCCGACCGTGCAAGCCGCGGCGAGTACGAAGATCTCGGCGGACCGGCGATCGAGCGCTGGCTTCGGCCTGTCCTGGCGCAACCCTGCGACTTTGTTCGCCGCATCGTGCCCGACGGCCTTGAGGGTGTCCGCGACGTGCTTATCGAGCTTTGCGACCGGGCAGGAGCCGACCTGATCCTGACGACCGGCGGAACCGGTCCCTCGCCAAGGGACCTCACCCCGGAAGCTATGCGGCAGGTCATCATCAAGGAACTGCCCGGGTTCGGCGAGCTCATGCGGCAGGCAAGCCTGCAGCATGTGCGCACCGCCATCCTTTCACGCCAGACCGCGGGGGTGCGCGGCCGATCGCTGATCATAAATTTGCCCGGAAAGCCGTCCTCCATCGACGTGTGCCTCAGCGCCGTCTTTCCGGCCGTGCCCTACTGTCTCGAGCTCATTGGCGCGGGCTCGATCGTGTTGAATTCCTCTTCGGGATGACCCGCCAAGCAAGCCGGTCCAGTCGCTCCTTGTTCAGTCTATCGCCGCAATATTGACCTGGGCGGCGCGATGGTTTTCGGTCGCTGCCGGCAGCTGGCTCCCGACGAAGCTGCCGCCATGCCGCCATCTCGTCGCGTCATCGGCAGAATCGCCGCCGCTCTCTGCCTTGCGCTTCACGGTGAAGTCGCCCAACGCTTTCCAGCTGCCTTCGCTCCGGGGGAAGTGCGGTTGCGCCGGGACCAATTCGCCAGGCGCATTGAGTCGCGTGTTGTATTGCCTGCCTTCGCTTGATCTATCGTTCTTCGCCGCTTTAGCGGCGGCGCCAGTCAAACCTGTGCAAGTGGGCTGTGGAAACGAGTTTCTGCCAGTGCGCTGAAGTGGCAATGATCATGCGGCCTCAGCGCGCTGCGCTGTATTCATCCGGCGGCTGCGACGCGTAGTAGTTGGCGGCTTCTTCTATTTCTTCCGCCGTCATTGCCCGAGCGATGTTCCGCATCTGCTGGCTGATGTCGTTGCGACGCGCTCCATCGGCAAAAGCGCGCAACTGCGCTTTCATATAGGCCGCCGACTGACCTTCGAGCCACGGGCTTCCTGTCTTGTTGTCGAGACCGCCATGGCAGGAGCCGCAGGGGGCGATACCTCGCATCGGAGCGCCGTTGATGACGATGCGCGGCGCCGGAATCTTCTGCGTCGGATGGTAGGCGGGTAACCGGGGCAGATAATGGTAATAGACCGCGAGATCGACCATGTCCTGATCGGTCAGATGCGGCGCGAATGGGCTCATCACGGCGTTGGTGCGCGCGCCGGATTTGAAATCTTTCAGCTGTTTGAAGATCACGGCCGGATATTGGCCAGCGAGATTTGGCGAATCCGCCCGACTGACGCCCGTCGGGCCGTGGCAGATCGCGCATTGCTGAGCCAGCGTTGCTCCTCGCCCGATGGATTCGCTGGAGGGATTGGCCAGCATTGCCGACGTCATGATGACGTCGGAGGTCTTGAACGTCGGCTGAACGGAGCTTGCGCTTGATGTCAGCTTGGGAATGCCGGCAGCGCTGCAGATTGCGTCCCACAGGCCTGCCACCTTCAGGTCAGACTGCGCATAGGGAAGCAGGATAAATCCGCCAAGCGCCGTCAGGATCACCAGCGCTGCTGTGATACCGACGCTCAACCTGAACCAGCGATTGGCTGTGGAGAACAAGCGTTCGGTCGGCATCATTGCGCTCCGATGTAGACGGCCGGAACTGAAGTGCCTTGCCGCAGCGCGAGCTGGGCGATCGGAAAGCCGTAGTTGGTCACTGTGAGCCCGATCATCAGCGCCAACCACAGGCCGTAGCTGTTCAACGCCACAGGCACAGAGGCTGGAGGATGGACCGCCATGCTGAAGCGATACTCTTCAGCTTCCATCGCAGGAGACCGCTGGCCTCGGATGAGGATGAGGATGAAGAGCGCTCCGGAGATCAGAAGGATAAAGCCGCCTAAGGCCGACATGGTCACCGACATGGCCTCCGACGCGAGCGCCGGGTCGGTGTAATCGAAATAGGCCATGCGTCGGGGCATGCCGAGGATTCCGACATAGTGCCAGGGGAACGTCGTGATGATCATGCCGACGAACCACAGCCAGAGCTGCAGGCGCATCAGGCGAAAACTGTCGAATGTGCGCCCAGTCAGATGTGGCCACAGGTCATAGGCGATGGCGAAGTACATGATGACGATCGCGCCGCCGAAGATGAGATGGAAATGGCCGGTGATCCACTGCGTGTTATGGATCGTGGTGTCGAGCTGGTAGCTCATGTTGATCAGGCCTCCGGCGCCGCCGAAACCCAGCAGGACGAAGGAGAAGGCGGTGGCCAGCATGATCGGATTATTCCAGGGCAAGGCCGCAATCCATCCGAGCGGGCCGCGGCCGCCGCGAAGTCGACCGGCGATCTCTACCGAAGCGCAGATCGTGAACACCGTAAGCAGAGTCGGCAAGGCCACCATCGCGGTGAATGCCGAATGGATGAACTTGAAGCCGGCACCGACCTGGGGATCGGCGAAGGCGTGATGAATGCCGATTGGCATCGCCACCACCAGGAACAGGACGAAGGCAATCCTGCCCATCGTGTCGCTGTAGAGCTTGCCGCCAATGGCTCGCGGCACGATCGTGTAGTAGGCGATGTAAGTCGGCATCAGCCAGAAATAGACGATGGCGTGCAGCGTCCACGAGAAGAAGACGCGGGCCAGGCCGGCGTCGATGGTGGATTTCAGGCCGAGCGCAACCGGCAATATCTGGAACAGCAGTTCCAGCGCCGCCCCCACGGCCGTCCAGGCCCAGAGATATGCTCCGGCGACATTCGCGAACATTGCCAGAGGCACCGGCGTGTCGGGATTGTTGCCCTTCCAGATCCTTAGGTTGATGGACATCAGCGCCACCCAGATCCAGGAGCCGACGACCACAAGCACGACGCCGATGTAATAGAAGGCGCTTCCGATCAACGGCGGATAGAAGGTGTAGAGCACCGACGCGCGGCCGAGCGAAACCGGAACCATCGCCGTCACAGCGCCGACCAGGATCAGACCGAAACCTGCCCAAGCCCACCGCCGGCCAATAAGGGGCTGCTTGAGGGAGCTCTCTGAAATCGCATAGCCAAAACCCATGGCGATGAGCGTCGGGAAGACGTAGCCCATGACGGTTCCGTGGGCCGTCAGGGATCGGTAGTACCATTCCGGGTCGCTGATCCAGGTATGGAGCGGGCTGCGGATGAACATCTGCCAGGCACCCAGCACGAGTGCGACCCCGAATACCGCAAATGCCAACCAGAAGTGAGCGAGTATCAGGCGCCGGCTATTTAACACAGCTCAACCTCTCTTGCTTGGACGCCATGGCCATGAACTCGGATTTGTCAATGACCTTGACTTTTCCCCACATCCCCTCGTGGCCGAAGCTGCAATATTCCTGACACGGCATCAGGTATTCTCCGGGCTTGCGAAAGCGTGCGCTCTGCACGGAAATGTATCCCGGCACGAGCATGGTGTTGACGGTCGTGCCCTGAATGAGGAGCCCATGGATGACGTCCGCACTGGTCGCGCGGATGTTGATCGTGGTGTCCGTCGGGATCAGGATGCACTGTGGCGTGAAGGAATATTGTTGCCCGATCGCTCGGACCGTCACGGAACCATCCGGCTCGAGCGCGCTGCCAAGGTTGGACTCTACGAATTCGCCTGACAGGTGAAGTGTTGTCGGATCAGCCGTCTCGACGCGCGCTTGCGGCATCGTTGCTTGATGTATGCCCGCGAATGCCGCCATGCCGGCAAGAAAGGCTATGATCAAGACCGCGATCGTCGCCCAGTTCTTCTCGGCGCGTATCGCGGTTGCGGCATGGTCGGTCGGATGCTCGCTCATCGAGATTGCCCTTGAGCCTTATGGGTTGGCGTGCGGTATAAACACGAGGAAATAGAAGGCCAGCCAAAGAGCAAGCACTATCGCCGTCGTTACGCCGGCGAGTACAAACGCGCCGCGCGGGCCAGTCCGCAAAACCCTTTCGAGAGCCTCGTCCCCGGATTCATTTCCATGCGGCAGGTCGGAGTTGATCATTTCGCCTCTCAGTTCAACTGCGCGGAGCGCAGCTGGTTTGCCTCGGAGGCGCTGATCGCCGCCCCTCTATTGCCCCATGAAGTGCGGATGTAGGTGACGACCGCAGCGACCTCGTTGTCCGAAAGGACGCCGGCAAAGGGAGGCATGCCGTAGGGCATTGGGTTGCCAGCCGTACCAGGAGGGTAGCCGCCGTTCAGCACCATGCGGATTGCATTCACCGCCGATTGCATCTGGATCGACTGGTTGCCAGCGAGTGGCGGATAATGCGGCGGAGCGCCTTCCCCCTGCGCGCCGTGGCAGCTGTCGCAGCGCTGATCGTAAACCGTCTTGCCAAGGCTCATCAGCAGGCTTCCTTCGCTTGGCGGCACGGAAGGTTGAGCGACGTCGGGAGCGGCATCCTGCGCGATGCCTTTCAGGTAGACGGCCATCGCGCGCGTGTCTTCGTCGCTGAGATATTGAAGACTATTGTACGTAACTTCGGCCATCGGACCATAGACGGCACCCCGCTTGGAAACCCCGGTACGCAGCAGGTCGGATATGTCTTCGATGGTCCAGTCGCCCAGGCCAGCCTCCTTGTTCGAGGTGAGCGACGGCGCATACCAATTCTGCATCGGTATCAGGCCGCCCTTGAAGGCATCGGATTGTGAGTTGCCGCCGAGAGCGTTGATCGGCGTGTGGCACATGCCGCAGTGGCCCAGCCCTTCGACGAGATAGGCGCCGCGATTCCATTCCGCGGACTTGCTCGGGTCTGGCTGATATTCGCCCTCGGAGAAAAACAAGGTCCGCCAGCCCAGAATGAGCGACCGGTTATTGTAGGGGAAACTGAGGTCGTGCGGCCGATTCAGCTGTTTCACCGGCTCGACGGATTTCAGATAGGCGTAGATCGCATCGCTGTCTTCCCGGGTCACCTTGGTATAGGAGGCGAAAGGCATCGCCGGATAAATCAACCCACCATCACGCGACCGGCCCGTGTGCATCATCCCGTAGAATTCTTCTGCCGTCCATCTGCCGATCCCGGTCTCGGGGTCAGGCGTGATGTTTGACGTGTACAGCGTGCCGAAGGGCGTGGGCATTGCCCGTCCGCCCGCGAACAGCTTCCCCTCAGGTGCCGTATGGCAGGCGATGCAGTCGCCGGCACGTGCAAGGTATTCGCCTTTGCTTATTGTCGACGCCGGCGCAACCGACTTCTGCTCTTGCGCCTGAGCGGCTGTCTGCTTGGACACAACGACCAGTGCGATGGGCACAGCGCCCGCTAGCGCGAGCAGGCCGACTAGGATTTTGACCTTCAGCATGGCTCACCTTTCAATTGGGCTGGCTTCCGCAGTCAAAGGGCAAGGTGTAAGTGCCCTTCGGCGCGGGAGATGCATTTGCAGGCGCGGGGAGCGAGGAGAGCCACGCCGCAACGGCCTTGACGTCATCTTCCGTCAGATGTCCTGCCACGACTTGCATGCAGTCCGGTGCTTTTGCCGTCCGGGTGCCGTAACGCCAGGCCCCCAGTTGAGCGCTCACGTAGGCGGGGCGCAGACCGAGCAGACCGGGAATGGCTGGCTCCATGCCGGTGAGGGAAGCACCGTGACAGCTGGCGCAGGCAGGGATAGAGCGCGCGGCATCGCCATGGGTTACCAGCCCCTGTCCGTGGGCCAGCACCCCCTGAGAGACTTCGGGCGGAGCTATCGCGGGTAATGGAGGATGCTGCTCGGCAAAATATTCCGCCATCGCCTTCAGGTAGGGCTCAGGCAGGAATTCGAGCAGGTAGTTCATGGGCGGGTAGTGGCGGCGCCCCGTCCTGAATGCGAGCAATTGGTTATAGAGATAGCCCGCCGGCTTGCCAGCCAATCGTGGGAAATAGACATCGTTGGTCCCTTTGCCTTCATCGCCATGACAGATGGTGCAAGCTTGCACGCGCGCTTCCATCGTATCAGGTGCGCTATTTGGCGGATTGGCTTGCGAAGGGGCAGGAATGAGAGTGAGCAGCGACCAGACGGCGACAGCGATTGGGATCTGCTTGCTCATACCTCAGCTCCATCGTTGTGCTGGCGACCATAGCCAAGCCGGACAGCATATGGAAGGCGCAGGAAGCGTCCACGGGGCTATTTAGCGATGGGAGATATAGGGCACCTTTCTGCCGCCTTTTTTGTAGAATTTCTGGCGTCGGCGGCCATATTTCGTGTGCGCTCCGTGTGCATTGAGAGATCAAAGCGTGGCGAAAAGGATCGTATTTTGGCGTAAATTCGTGTTCGCTAGGCAGGTTCTAAGAATTTGTTGTTAAAGAAAGAAATGCTGAAAAATCAACACCATATAGTAGCCGTGGCGCCCATGATGGACTGGACGGACACTTAAGCAAAACCAGCCACTTACGAGATGTCGTGTGCAAAAATCGCACACGAACGTTCTGCTTCTCTTCTTTTTTCGTTCCCACGGCGGAGCCGCCGACGGCCCTATTCGGACGCATTTTTGTCGATGAAATTGGCCGGAGGGTCGAGGACGTTCGCTACGATGTCAGCGGGACCTAGTGTCCGGTGCGGAGTCCAGTTTGCCTGGGGTTCTACTTTCTGCGCCTCGCCTCAAACCGAATTGCGGGTGCTTGTGGATAAGGCGGGCCATTATGCTCGCGCGCCTATGTCGCGCAACACGGTCCTTCAGCTCTCGCCGTGATCACAATCCCGGTTCTGGCCGTGCTTCAGAAAACGCTCGGGTGGCTACTCGACATGACGTCGACTGATTTCATTGCCGGCGTGCTGGGGGCCGCCGCCGTGTTTTTGGTCTGGTACTTGGCCGAACGCGAAGAGCGGATCAATTCAGGGCCAAGCTTCGAGGAAAAGAGCACACGACGCTCTTGTAGGCGCTTCGCCGCCTGGTAGCGCATCATCATATTGTTGGCCCACGTGCCGGGCCGCTGACTGCGGCCGGCGAGCTTTTTTTTGGCGGTCAATGCCCCCGAGGGATGTAGACGATTCTCCCGAAGGCACTTTCGCCGCGAACTGGAGAGTGAAGAGGAGCCGATACCGGTCATCCGTCACGTTCATAATCCAAGGGGTCATATGCTCCCAAAAGGATTGCCCGCTGTCGATTATCATCTCACCGGCTGCGCGCACTGCTTCCAACCGCGCGGCGTCCAAATCCGGGAGATCGACCCCTTCAGTGCCGGGAAAGAAAGTCCCATTATCGACGTGGAAGTAATAGGTCGTCATGCTGCTTGCCCTTGTTCGGCAACCGAACTGTCTCGAGCAGTTTGTTTGACGCTCTGTTGCAGCTAGACGCGTGGCGAAACCTTCACATCCACCAAGAGTTTCCCAATCGAGTCACGGAGTTGTGCATGGGTCGCGACGGCAGAGATGACAAGAAGGAACCGGTCGATCTGCTGGTTCGTCGGCTGGTCAAAGAGGCGGACGTTTCGGAGACGCAAGCCCGCGAGCTTGTCGAGCTGATTGGCACCGACTGGTCGTCACTCCTTCGTGAAGCCCGCTTTCTTAAAGCAAGGCACTGATCGTCGCGGAACATTCCAGACAAGCGAACGTTCATGGTGGCGCGTTTGGGTGTGGTCAATTTTGAAATTGGGGTAGGGCGGAAGGGCTTCAGGCTTGGGCTTTAGGAGATGGACCCGCAGCTAGCGAATTCCCGGAAGCAGTATTTTATGTCGCTCCGGCTAATCGAGAAGGCAGAGCGCTCCGTCAGGCGCACGGTGAAAAGCCTGAAGACGGGATTCAGCGCGATTATTCGCTCAGCCTCGTTGCTGCAAAAGCCGGTGCGGACTCCTTTGGTTCGGCCATCGGACCGAAGGAATAGACCGAGAGGGGAGCCGGGGAGACTAAACCATCGGGTTGGACTGCTGAGCTAGCCGGATGGCCTTCGCGCGCTCGTCAGCTTCGATCACCGCCATGTCCAGTAGATACGTCAGAAGCGCCTCGCTCGATGCGTCCAACCTGCGGCGCACTTCCTTCAGCATCGATTGGCGAACTGCAGGTTCTCGAGTCTGGTGGGCTGATGCATCTCGGCCTCCCATAAACTAAGGCTGGACCGAGAGTATTAGCCGAAGCTTGTGCGAGAGTTAATTCAGCCGCGGCGCCTGGTCGGCGACAAAGGGTGCCAGGGGTTGGCGAAAAACACCCGCTGAAATCTGCATAAGACGCAGCGGGTGTTTTAGTGTGGCCCTTCGACTGGCGCGAAAGGGACTCAAAACGCCCAGCCGGGAAAAACAATGAGATAGCGGGCTATAGGTTTCATGGTAGGGACCTATGCGCTTCACGTGCGACCGAGGTCGCACGGAATGGACTCGTTTCTGACTTTTTCTGGGTGTATCTTCTTCCCGTCGTCTGTAATTGGGTAGAGGCACGCGGATGCTTGGGAGCGGTCATGATGCTTTCGCCCCGTCCGGGGAGACAAGCATGTCGGCATACGGTGTGGCGGATTCCGCCCAACTCGCAACTCTCACGAAAGCCCTGAACGACTATTGTGCCAAGCACCGGGTTGCAGGGAAGGATGAGCGCGAGCGCATAGCGCTTAAAGTCCTGGGGCTTTTCGGACGAGGCTTGATTGATCCTGACCAGCTATCGGCAGAGCTTGCACGGGTTGCCCGGTGATCCAAGAGATGCATCCACGGGGAACAGAACAGCGGCTTGTCGATAGCGCGCGCCGCTTGATTGGCCGCACCCGCGCCGAAGTGGAAGATGCAAGATTGAAGGTCGAGCAATCGCGGCTTGCCCTTGAACAGTCCCGCAAGCGCCTCCAGCACTCACACCTTCTGGAGACACAGAAAAGCCCCAGCGCGGAGGGTGACCGGCGCTAAGGCTTCAGGCATGTAACTAACCTGATACCTCTTTTGGACATGGTGTGATCGCGTAAGCCCTTCCTAGCCCCATAGCCTCGCTCGCCATCGTCGGCGTGCGTTGCTGTCGGGCTAGCGCTTGCGCACAGCGTCCCGGCTGACCGTGATACCCAGATCCCGGCCGCCGACGGTGATAGTGTGCTCATCAACCCGCATGACCTCGCCTATAAGCTCGATCTTCTGCCCGCTGCTGATGTGTGGTGTCCGATCAACGATCGAGTGGGGCTGGCTGTAGGAAGGGATCATTACGCTCACCCGATCCTCCGTGACGCGCTTCCGCACTGTCGCGGTGATCACGACTTCGTCGCCGACCTTGATGCTGCCCTTCGCCATACCATGACTCTGGCGCTGCAGCCGGCGTCGTCAAGATGTTGCTAATGGAACATCGCACCCCAAGGCAAGTTGACCAAGTAGGTGGCGGCGGACAGGCTGCTTGCATCCGCGTGCTGCGTCGGGTGGGGTTCATCGCAACCAGGCCCACACTGGAACTGCGAATCCGCAGGGAGGCCCAAAAAAGAGCCCGTCTGGCACCCATGGCGGGCGGGCTCTTTCACGATGTGAAACGGACCATCGCGGATAGCGCAATGAGACCTCAGTCCTTATTGCAGCACAAGGGGTTATCGAAGATTATTGCTCCACCGCCGATGGTTGAAACCACTACTCCTCGGGAGAGATGTCGGTGGCCAGCCCGGCGCGCAATCCTGTGTCACCTCGATCGGCGAGCCGGGTTGTGGGGCTGGGGCATGCCGCGATTTTTCTTCGACCTCGCCCATGGCGGGGATACCGTTGATTGACGGCACCGCCATGCGAACGCAGGATGCTCGGCGCCCAATCTCAGCGCAACCTAGTGACCTGTGGCGTCTTAGATGCGGAAAGGCTGGACACCCTGGTCCATAAGCCAGCTCTCAAATTTGAATGCCGCCACTGTCACTGTGTCTCAAAATGGCTGCATGTCAAAGTACCTCTTTGAGGTCGTGAGAAACGGGCAAGCTCTGGGAGATGCCTGGGTCGATCTCGACAGTTGGAGTGAGGTGCGACGAGAAGCGCTCAAGGCTCTCCATGACATCGCTATCGACGAAATGGCCGCCTCCAGCGATCTGGATAAAGCCATGACGGTATCCGTCCACAACGAGGCCGGGAAATTGGTATATTCTGCCACCATTAGCGTCTCTCAATCGTTTCCGGTTTCGAAGAACCCCCACTAGCCCTGGAACATCACTGGCGGCGCTAAGTTCGGTGATCATGGAACGCTCGCCGCACATGCGCATAGCCAACCTGCTCAACAATCTGCGGGAACAGGAAGAGCGGCACGACGAACTGTTGCGCCAAACCCAGGAAGTGATCGCAATGAGCGCCAGATTGGTCCGTGAGTCCAAAACCCTCCTTTCAAGGCCGACCCTGCATGATCCGCCTAATGAAGGCGGACATCATCGACAAGGTATGGTGGGCGGCAGCTAGTGAAGCGTGCTCTTCGGAGGCTTAGCTTTCAGCCCCCTCAATCTGATTTCGTTCTGAAGCTGTAGGGCAAGCCGGACGATTGGATCGGAAATCGAGACCAGACCTTGTAACAGCTGCTTCGGCGTCGCCGAACGTGCAGATCCCTGGAGGTCCGATTTCGACAACAATTGCGATAGGTGTTGTCGCTGGAACGCGTGAACTTGTTCCAATAGATCCAGGAACTTCAAAGCGTTCGCAGTCGGGAGATTTTTGGAACGCAGTCGAACTATTCGTTCGCGCTGACGAACGATATGCCGCTCGCCATCCAGAAGGTGGCGTCGCGCCATGCTGATGTGCTCGTGGAGAAGCATCGCCAACAACGCAAAGAGATGAATGTGGTTCCTGGGCCAGAGGGGCGATCGAAGTGAGGGCGGCTTAGGACCCCGGCGAGCGCCACCGCCGCCTGGTGTCTAAGCTGCTGAACTCGCCGGTGGACGTTTGACTACAGAATCGGGCGGTTTGGCTTCCTCGGTTCCGGCAAGCTGTTACACGGATTTGCAGCCAATGCGGCTAAGCGCCAGTCTCTTTGGCACTTCTCCCTTGCCAGTAACTCATTGCGATCATCATCAGCGGTCGCTCGACCTTTCTTCGCGGCAAGCAGATAGTCAGCTCTGTTCGTGCGGTAGTCTTCTTTGTTCGCAGACATCGTTTCCTCCCGGATTTCCGCAGGCATTGCCCTCCTACTGGCCTGACGGCGGAACACACTAGCTGCCGATACATCGCGCGAGTCCACCAATTGAGGATTGTGTAGAACGATATATCCGGGGCAGCGGCTGCCGAACTCTAGGCGGTGTAGAACTCTAGGCGGTGTAGACAGCGGCGCGACCGCAGCCTGCGTGGTCTTAACATTTGTAGGCGCGCCCGGCCGGCTGTGAGCGCATGATTACTTTCTTGGTCCATGTGGCGGGTCGAGACCCCACTTCACCCGCTGGCTTGGGCCGGCGGGGCCTTTTTGTCGCCTTGCGCGACCCGCCTGGTCCCACTGATTGCCGGTTCGGTTCAGACCTTGCATGCGAGCTCCCGCCTTGATGCTGGCGGCACGGCAACCCGCCGAGATCAGGAAGGTTTCAGGTCATCAGTCCCATGGCGGCTTCACGGCGAGGGCAACTAGGCAGCCAGGTTCAGTGTTCGGCCGGCCGTGTAGGCAACAGTTCGTACGAATTCCTATTTTGGTGTGCGCCGAGTTGAGCTCGGCTTGGTGTCGGCTTCGGCGGTGCGGCGTTGAGATTCACGAGCCAAACGCGCCTCCCTCAGCCGGGCAGTCTTCGCTGCGCGCTCTTCCCGCTCCGTATGCATGATCTCGTCAGCCGCACGCCTTGCTCGTTCGTCCCGATCATTGTTCGCTCGACTACTCATGTTACTTCCGTCTCCAACACTCACCACCAACGCTCGGCCAGACCCCTCGTTCCTCTGGCCGGATGTGCTGAACAAGGCCGCGCAGCGGAAGCGGCCCCGCCTTGGTGGTTTTGGTCAGGCGGTGACGCGGCCGAGTGTCCGCGTCCTCGGATCACGCGAATCTTTCAATGGCCAGATTCACCTCTGTTAGGGCGAAGGATGATCAAGCCTGCACCAATGGGGTGCCCATCTTGGCAGGCAAGTGGGTAAGCGCGGACCACGGTCGTTGAGTTTTGAGTACGACTGTGGCTCGAGCCCTCGGGCCGGGAGAGTGTGCAAGAGGGTGCTTTGACCTCGGAGCAAATCGTCCGGAGAGCGGAGGCCGCCCACCTATAGCCGCTCCGCCATGGCGGGCAATTGACCGTGATTCGAATCCTCTGGCCGACCCTCTGCGCGTGAAATACCCATTTCATAACGACTCGGTTGTGGACGGGTGTGACCACGGCTTTGCGTCGCGCGCCGCTCGCCTGAGCTGGGGAACCTCGGCACGCCTCTCGCCAATGGTCAAAGCTTCAAAACGCAAAGCGGCTGATGAAGTCGCACCTGTTTCGGGCATCTTGCGCGAGGACCGTGTTCAAGGGATTGCGCGAGGATATTCAGCCAATTCCAGTCAAACCCCCGGCTCCTTCTAAGCGCCGGGCGGAACGCAAGCACGGCGTCCGCTAGAAAACATGCTTCAGCTGCTACCCAATGCGGTCGCGCCGTCCAAGGAAGAGCTGACATGCCACTGGCGACGGGTGGCCGACTGAGCGCTCGTCCATCTGGGTCGCCGACCATTGAAGTTGGTCGCAACGCCTACGGGGCCACCTTCTACCACAAGGGACCTTTGCCGCCGATATCACCCTCTGTGCACCAGTTGCGGGTCCAAAAAGCGAAGGCGGCGAAGGTGTTCGCGTCTGGGTAGACGATCTCGTTGGGCTGCTTGGCTCGGTCGAAATGGAGGTCGTCGAGCTTCATCCCGTGGAACGCCACGATTGACGACATTGAACATGCCGAACTCGCACTAGACCTTGGTCCCGGCGAAGGCGTGCCATGGGACGCGGTGATCGAGGCCACGGTCGGGCTGCGTCACATTATGAAAGCGGCTGGCTTGGAGAGTTGGCCCAAGGTCACCGGCGGCAAAGGTCTACACCTGACCGCAGCGCTGTCCGTCCGGACGACTCACGACCGAGCGCGGCAGCTGGCCAAATCGCTTGCTCAATCCGCGTGGATCCCGAGCACTTCCTTCTGTCGGCCGACCCAGCAGCCCGCAGAGGTCGCATTTTTGTCGATTATCTCCGCAACGGCCGAGGCAATACCGCTGTCGGCGCCTTTTCTCCGCGAGCCCGGGCGGCTTCCAGTGACGTGGAAGGAGATTTAGGCAGGCATCCGACCGGACACTTCCACGCTTGCGCACCCGTTCAAGGCGATGCCACGAAAAGTCGCATGAAGCTTAGCGCTTCAGCATCGGCCCGCAGGTTCCAACGAAGCTGCGCGGCGCTACCCAACCGACCTATGCTCGGAAGGTCCTTGTCCGTAGAGCAAAAACGCGATTACGTCCAGCCCGCTTAGCACGGTAGAGCGCCTCACCCGCCGGACGCTGCAACTCCTCCGGTGAGATCACTTCGTCTGCAGTTTGAACTGCCACGCCGATGCCGATTGTGACTCGGCGGGACATCCGCGATCCCGGGTTGTGAATGACAGCGGCTTCCACTCGGATACGCTCGCCGACAGAGTAGGCCTCGTCTTCGTTAACGCCCGGTAGAAGGACTCCGTAGCGAGCCACCGGATCGCAATCGCGCCTGATGTTGTCCTGGATGATCCTTGCGACCTCGACTAGGCATCGATCGCCCTCAGCGTGCCCTAGGTGATCGTTCAACTTCTTGAAATAATCGATGTCGCACATCAGCATCGCTGCATCCCCCAAAGCAGCGTCTCTGCGCCCCATTCCTATCTAATGTCTCCGTCATCCAGCGCCTGTTAGCGATGCCAGTGAACGGATCGGTGCTAGCTCGGAGTGCCAACCGGTCGTTCGCTTCGGCCAGTTCGGCGACGCCATGCTGGCGGCGCGCCCGGCGCTGTGGAAACAGTATTGCCGGCTGCACGATGTCGTCGTGAAGATCGTCGCGCAACGAAGTGTGTTGGCGCTTCATGGCCACCCCGGCGTCGGGCCGGTGGCGGTGCTCTCGTTCATGACTGCGATCGACGACCTAAACCGGGCAGCCGGCAGAGTGAGCACCGACAAGAAATCGAGGCGCCTCTGGATCGCCATTAGCATCCTCATTGCTGGGCTTGTGCTCATCCTGCTAGTTGGCCTCGCATGCGCCGTGCTGATCCAACATCCTGCCGGATAAGGAGCTTTCATTAGCGTAATGCCGGCCGAAGATTTCGGCCGCTACATCAATTGCCCCTTCCGCGGCTCGCGTGACGTTTGGCCAACTCGCCGCAGGAAATCCTCATTCAGACTCGAAGCAGATGTCGTCATGGTCGCAACCGGCCGGAATGCCCGATCGTCACCCGCTGCTCAATGCGCTCTTGGACGGCCCGCGGAACCCAACCTATGTTAACGAGTTCTAAAATCAGTGACGCGCAAGCGCCAGTCGGGGAAAGGAATGTCGCCCCCATTATTCGGGAGGATGGGAGACGCTGGCACCCAAGGAGGCCCCGATAAAGAGCCCGCTATTTGGAGCGGGCTCTTTCATGCGACGGCCCGTCTATCCCGATACGGGCCGCCTATGGTTGGGCATTTGGGTTTGTGGCGAGTTGGGGCAATGCCCAAGTACTTTTTCGACTTTAGCGATACCGGCGAGAGCTCCCCGGACGAAGCAGGCACTGAGCTTGCCAGCTTTGAAGCTGCCAAGGCTGAAGCGGTGAGATCATTGATGGAGATGACCGCCGAAGTGCCGCTCGGAGGCACACACCGCGAGCTGACAATGACCGTCCGCGACGAGAGCGGGCGCAATCTGGCGCAAGCCGTCATCACATTCGAGGTTCGTGTTCTCGACTAGTGAGTTCTCTGGCCTCACGCATGAGCGACGCTCAGTTCATGCCAGACAACATGACCAGTTCGAGCGCCTGCGCTTGAGAACTGCCAGTGTGTTCCGCGAGCCGGGCGTGTCATGCCAGCATCAGCGTCATGCCTAAACCCCTAGTGCTGATCCCCCTCAGCGCCGGGGCTTTTCGATGCAACCTGAGCTGATATCAGTTCCCAGTGGGCGACGTGCTCGGCTTGCGTTTTCATGAACCTACGCTTCTTCGGCCTCCACGGTCGGATGCCCATCCCGCGCAAGCCTTTCAAATGAGCGCGCTGGCGGGCGATTATTGCCTCGCCTTCGACGAGCGCCGCAGCGAAGTCCCGCGACTGGGTCTCGGGCAGTTTCTTATCCGAGCCTCACTGTCAAACGCCGATTTTTTCGGGATTTCGCCATCCAGTGCATACGAGCATATTGAATTCGCCATGTTGCCCTCATTTGCGGGGGCGAAGACCATTCCCCGCGAACAGGCGGATTATAATCTTTCACAATTAATTTCGCGGGTCCTTATGGAGCGGAACACGCCAGGTCGAATCGGAGGCTGTGCGGAAACTCGGCCACGGCTAAGAGGATGGGAACAATGTGGGCATTCTGCAGTTTGGCGTTCATCCATGCTGAAGGTCGTTTATTTGGGCCGCGAGTGCGTGCCGGCCATGAGCCGGAGACCGCGCGTGCAAAATGGTGACAAACAAGACGAACAAGGCGAAGGTCAGCGGCCGCTCAGTGACAGCGACCTATTGCGGCTCATCTTTGACAGCGCGACCGACTTTGCGATCTTCACCACTGATCCCAACGGGATCACCACGAGCTGGAACGTGGGTGCCGAACGCGTGCTTGGCTATGCCGATGACGAGATCATCGGGAAGTCTGCCGATGTAGCCTTTCCTCCGGAGGAGGGCGGAGTTAGCGCCGCCGCAGAGGAGCGCCGGATCGCACTGGCCGAAGGGCGAGCCGAGGACGAGCGCTGGCAGATGAAGAAGGACGGCACGCGGTTCTGGGCGTCGGGGCTGCTGATGCCGCTCGCGGACAGAACCCAAGGTTTCGTCAAAATACTACGCGACCGGACCGCCCAGCACCGTGCCGAAGCACAGCTTGAGCAGAGCGAAGAGTTATTCCGGGTCCTAGCAACCAATATCCCGCAGCTCGTCTTCCGCTCGAAGGCGAACGGTGACCGGACCTGGGGTAGTCCACAGTGGAGTGTCTTCACGGGCTTGGCCTTTGCTGACAGCGTCGGCTTCGGCTGGCTCGATGCCGTCCATCCTGAGGATCACGACGCGACGATGTCGGCCTGGGCTGACGCGCCGACCAAAGGCGAATATTATTGCGAGCACCGCATCCGCCGATCGGTCGATGGCGAGTACCGATGGCACCAGACCCGGGCCGTCCCGCTGGACGACGCCGGCGGCGTGGCACTCGAATGGGTCGGAACCTCAACCGACATCCACGACCTACGCACACTGAAGGACCAGCAGAAGGTGCTTTTGGCCGAGCTTCAGCACCGCACGCGCAACCTCATCGCGGTTGTCCAATCACTCGCACGGCAGACGATGAGGTCAAGCGCGTCGCTGGACGAGTTTGCCGAGGATTACGAGAGCCGGTTACGCGCGCTTTCGCGGGTGCAAGGATTGCTCGCGCGCGCCGACCATCAGCCGATCGACCTGCGCGAACTGATCGAAGGCGAGCTCCACGCGCACGGCGATGGAAGCGTGGACGGGGGCAACGTCACGATCGAAGGGCCGGCGACGTCGTTGCCGGCGATCTCAGCGCAATCCGTGGCGCTAGCGCTGCACGAGCTCGCGACGAACGCGGTGAAGTACGGCGCTCTTCACCAGCCGTCGGGCCGGCTCGCCGTTAGCTGGAATATAGAGCACGACGGGTCGAAGGCACGCGCGAGACTTGAATGGCTCGAGAGCGGCGTCACGATGCCGGAGGGCGGCCCCACCCGGAAGGGCTACGGCAGTGAATTGCTCGAGCGGGCGCTTCCCTACGAACTCGGCGCTAAAACTAAGATCGAGTTCGGATCGGACGGGGTGCGCTACGAGATCGTCGTGCCGGTGACCAAGGATGAGTAGCAACATGGATGAGCCGCAACCCGATGCCCTGCGTGGCCGCCATCTTCTTGTGGTCGAGGACGAGTACATGATCGCTGCTGAACTGGCGCGGGCGCTGGAAGACAGAGGCGCGAACGTAATCGGCCCGGTGGGCTCAATCGAGGATGCGCTGGAGCTGCTCGGGACGGAGGACCGGATCGACGGCGCCGTGCTCGACATCAACCTGCGCGGCGAACGCGCCTACCCTATCGCAGACGCGCTGCGCGAACGTGAAGTGCCCTTCATCTTTGCCACGGGTTACGATGTCTGGTCCATCCCTGAAGCGTACGCCGAAGTGCCGCGCATCGAGAAGCCGGTAGACACCCGAGCGCTCGCACACCTCCTATCGCTAAGCTAGTCGTCGCGGTGCCTGTTCCACAGGCGGTCCTTCGCCTGTCGGGGTCGGCTAGTTGCGTCCAAGGCCCGACGCCCCTTGCTACGGGGCGGCGGGTCCCGCGCGCGGCCTAGGGGAAAAACGCGTATTTGTAGACGACTCTGAGTTCTTGGTCGGTGACTCTGACCCAGAGTTCCTCATGAACTCGAATGCGAACCGCTCGACCTGTCACGCGCGAAGCAGCCGCTGGAGCTGTTTGAGCGTCAACGACTTGCCGCAAGGTGACAGTGTCACCCGACATGACTTCCACCACGTATGTCTTCATCAGCCCAGTTTCGCCGATGTGGCTTTCCTGTGAGATCAAATTTGATGCAAAGCCCGAACATCCATGGAAATCATAAATGGGGCGGCATACACCAATCGACTAATGGGGCGACCTCCGAAAGGCCGGCATTCGACTTTCACCGCGTAAAGGCATACGGTCCCTCCCAGGGACCAGATGATTACCCCTGAAACTCGGCTTGAAATGCTGAAGCGCCACGTTCTCCTGGGAGAGCGTCACATAGAGCGCCAGCACGCGATTTGACAGCACCTCACAGAGCTAGGCACTCCGATCAAGCAGGCACTGGAATTGCTCGATTTGTTCCAAGAGATGCAGGCGTTACACGTCGCCCATCTGAGGCGGCTGGAAAAGGCGTCTTAGTCCTGCAACTTAGACTGAATATGGGCACGCCACGCTCTGCCGTATACGGAGCAGTCCGCGTCATTGGAGCTAACATCAGGGTTTTGCGCGCCAGCCCGGATCATGGCCCGCGCGATCGCCAGCTCTGTTTCAACAACCCTTGCGTTTTCCTTCTGCGTCCTGTTGTCGGCGCGATCAGCCGCCGCAGCGTGCGCTTGGCGAACAGCCCGGCCGTTTAAATTGTCGATTTCGAACGAGCACCTTGCGTAGAGGGTAATTCAAGCCTATATCTTTGTTATCGATGTTTGCTGTTGAATTTGTTTTTGCGCTCCGGCGCCCGACGATCTCCTCTCAAATTCGATCACTGTGACGTTTGGCATGTCGCCAGACGTAAACTTCTATGCCGATTTGAAAGGAAATCGCCATGAATACTGGAACCGTAAAGTTCTTCAACACGACCAAGGGCTTCGGCTTTATCGCTCCTGAAACGGGCGGCGCGGACGTGTTTGTCCATATCTCGGCTGTAGAGCGCGCCGGTATGCGCACAATCGTTGAGGGCCAGAAACTGAACTTCGATGTCGTGCCGGACCGCCGTAACGGTAAGAGCGCGGCCGACAATCTTCAGGCCGCTTAAAGGAATCGCTCCTGGCCTTGACCACGGATGTACTGGCAATGGCCGTTGATGGTTTTCGAAAGGTCGGGCTCGCCCGGCCTTTTTTGTTTTAAGGATGATCTACAATGTATAGTGCGATTGCAGAAGCGGCGTTCAAGCCGAAGCCGACCGTAAGGGAAAGCAAGGGCGACGCGACCACACAAGCTGCCCGAGACATATTGGACAAAGAGACCGCAGATCGCGAGTCAAAGACACAGCGGCTCAAGCTGGCGCGCCTCGCCAAAGAAGCTGCAGAGCCTGTCGCTTCGCCGAAACCGAAACGCGCTTTGGCGAGAGCCCGTCGCCGCGCTTAAACAGATAACATCGGGGCGAGACCCTAGTGAGAGACGTAACGTGCGGGAACGTGACCGCGCGAGCGAATTCCAATCACCAGCACCCCTGGCGGTAAACGATGGACCATAAGTATTCCAATGCGCGAGGTCATTTCTTCGCCGCGGTAAGGGCGCTGGCTGCCTCATCAGACAGCATTCAAGCCCGGCTGATCGAAGCGAACGAGAGCATCCTGAACGTGACCCTTGACGAGTTTGAAGGCGATCGGGAGCTCAAGATCAAGTTTGCACGCATCCTCGATCTCCTTGCCGTGGACGACGATGACATAGTCTCGACTGCAGTCGAGACAGCGGCGCACATGACAGATTTTGAAGCTGTAAAAGTTGCGGACCTCATCTGTGACTTTTGCTTCGAGCTGGTTTGAGCTGGGCCCGGCGATTGTCGCCCGCTTGGCTTCTGCTTATTGGTGCCCTGGCTCCGCGATATCCAAGGAGACCGGCCTGCCAAGGCAGCAGGCTAATCGACCGCAGTCTCATGCGATTGTGAGCCGCGCCCTTGAGTATTAGGATGGTCCCGAAAACCGCGGAGCCCCCCATGGTGCACCTGGAAGACCTCTACCGGATCCTGAGGACCGGCCACGTGCAGGCGCAGGGAGTCGTCGATACTGTACCGTTTCCTTTACTTGTGCTGGACGGCGCCCTCTGCATCGAGGACGTCAATCGTGCGTTCTTCCGAACCTTCAAAGTGAACCGCGACGACATCATCGGGAGGCGTATTTACGACTTGGGTGATGGCCAGTGGGATATTCCCGAACTGCGTCGTCTGCTCACCGACGTGATCCCCAAGAGCACCGCCGTCATCGACTACAAGGTGGAGCACGATTTCCCCGGCATCGGAAAACGGACCATGCTGGTTACGGCGCGCACCATCAACCAGGACGATAACGGCACCACCATGTTGGTGTCGTTCGTCGATGCAAGCGACAGAACCCGCAGAGAGGTCGAGTTTGAAATTCTCCTAGGCGAGCTCCGGCATCGGATGAAGAACCTGCTCGGGCTGGTGCGGGCTCTCGCTAACCAGACCAAGGCCGAAGGCGTCTCGGCCGAGGTTTATCGCGAGGCTTTTCTAGGACGGCTTACAGCCATTGTGGACGCCAACGACCAAGGGTTCGTCGGCGGCGGCGATGGCGACCTCGCCGAGCTAATAGCGCGTACGCTCGAACCGTTTGCCGCAAGTCCGAACGCCATAAAGATCGACAAGGGTCCACCTGTTAAGTTGGATAGCAAGAAATTGATGTCGCTCGCGCTTGCACTGCACGAGCTTGCAACGAACGCCCTCAAATACGGGGCGCTGTCCAAAGCGGGCGGACAAGTTCATGTGCTTTGGGAGGTTGAGGAGGCCGAGACCCCGCGCCTCCGGCTCACATGGACAGAAAGCGGGGGCCCTCGGGTGAGCCCTCCTACGTCCAGGGGCTTTGGGAGCCAGTTGATCCAGTTGGCAATAGCATACGATCTGAATGGCAAGGTGGAACCTACTTATGCGGCCACCGGTTTAATGGTGGAGATGGTCATTCCGCTCACGACTTGAGTCAGCCAAATTGAACGCCGAGTGCAAAAGACGGTCCTAATCGTGGAAGATGAATTTCTGATCGCGATGGACCTCAAATCCATGCTCGAACGGCGGGGATGGCGTGTCATCGGGCCGGTCGCGAGTGTGACGGCGGCAGCCCTGCTGTTGGAACGTGAACGGCCTTCCGTCGCCTTGCTCGACGTGAATTTGGGCAACGAATTGGCCACTCCGGTGGCCGAACAATTGCGCCAGCCTCGATATCCCGTTCGCTGTGGCGAGCGCCTACGACAGGCCAGAGCTTGTCGCGGGCGAAGTTCTCGCCGGAGCACCTAACGTTGGAAAGCCCGCTCAAGAGCGGCGCCTGCTCGCCGTGCTTGGGGAACTAACTCGCACATGACATTCGAAGCCGTCGCTTAAAGCGTCGCACTTAGCGCGGCACTAGAGGAAGCGCTCCCCGTCCCCGCGGTGTTCGTAGCAGAACAGCGCGACGGCCGGTTTCGCCGCCCATCCTTGCCGCATCCGGCATGCTCACGACATGCTCGAGTGGGCCTCGCGGGCGCTGCACCGGGGTCTTACGCCAACGCTGTCCCGAAAACTTCCCAAATGTCTATTATGCCCACATGCAGGGGACTCGCATCGCTTTTGGTCCGTTAGTACTCGATTCCCCAACGGGACGCTGCTTAAGGAGCAGACCCCGATCGTCAGGCCGGGTGCTTTGCCGGGCGTGGGCTGCTGATGTCCGCCTTAGCCAGGTGCTGACGAAGCAACCTGATGTTGCGATTATTGGCCTTAAAATAGACGTCGAAGATGGAACCCAGAATAGGTACGCTTCCCGCAACCGTATCAAGCAAGACGTTCCCCAACATCCTTGCGACCAAGAAATTTCCGGCGCCGCAGCTTCGGGCGCGCAACACGATATAGGCCGACACGAGGCTGGTGGCTGCGTCTCCGAGGATGGGCACCAGACCTACCAACGCATCCAGACCGAAACGAATTGAGGTCCCGGGAATGCGCCAGCGCGAGTCGAGCATGGCCGCCAAAAAATCCAGTTCCGCAACGACGCTAGCTGCCTTGCCGCCCCCATGACCCTGGCCACGTATTCCACCGCCAGGCCCCGTGCGAGTTAGCATATTCGGCCGACGGATGACTGTCGTTCTAGACATCGTTTTGCGTGGTTGATTTAGGTTGCGTTCCATTCAGAGGCACGTCGTCAAGCAAGGTTGTCTCACCGGAGCGTTGGGTTGGCTCTGGTGGCAGTTCACCATTTGGCGTCATCTTGTTGACGGCCTCGGGCAGATCCCGAGTGATCCTGCGGACGAGCTCCTCGCGCGACAGGCCGGTCTGCATCGACAGTGACGTCAGGGTGCCTTCGTCTATTGCGGCTTCCACCTCATTCGGCTCGATTGGCTGGTTCGGCCCACTGCCGAGCCAGGAGTCCACCTTGGATCCTGCTCCTGCCTCTCTGAACCGATCTAAGATATCGCCGAGCGCGGTCCCCGAAACGCCTTTGGAAATCTGATCTAAAATCCCGCCTTGCGGGTGGTTTTGGTTGCGATCGCCCGCCCCACGGATCAACTCGCCGATTTTGTCGCGATTTTGGTACGCCAGAACGCCAAGCATCGCGATCGCCAGTCTTCCGAGATTCGCCATCAGGTACCTCCATATGTTCGAAGGAGAAGGGCTTAACCTCGCAAAGGTTCCGGCGGGTGATTTCGAACCCGAGCACGTCGACCAGGCTGTGACGCATCGGCCGCATCTTGCCGCGCCGCATGAGCGATCGCGCACCGACGGTGCCTTGAGCCGAAGCTGGCCGTCCCGCTTGGAATGCGAGCGCCTTAGCCGCTACTTAGATCGTGAATGACCGGCTGCAGCCCATCAGGCCTGATATCGACGGTCGCAAGCGTGATCGGCAACTTGAAACGACGGTGACCGGCGCTGCCCGGATTAAGGTAGAGCACACCGTCAACGGTTTTGAGTCTCGGCACGTGGGAGTGGCCCGACACGACCATATCGATATCGAGTGCTGCTGGTGAGACCTGCAGTGTTTTCAGATCATGGAGGACGTAGAATGTTCGGCCTGCCAGCCGCACCAACGCCGTATCGGCGTAGGTCGAACCCCACCCGGCCGTATCCACGTTGCCTCTGATCGCGGTAACCGGTGCGATCTGCTGAAGCGCGGGAATAACGTCAGGACTGCCGATGTCGCCGGCGTGGATGATGTAGTTTACCCCAGCCAGGCGTCGTTCCGCCTCGGGCCTCAGCAGGCCGTGGGTGTCAGAGATGATGCCTATCCTGAATGTCATTGTCGGCCGCTATATGGTGAGCACATCGAGATCAGCCGCAATACGGCTGTTCGGAAATGCCCGCATCGCTTCCGCGAGGATTTCTTCGTCCGCATAGCGGCCGGAGATATGCATCAGAACGAGATGCTTCACATTGCTCCTCGCCGCCAGAGATGCCGCCTGCGCGGCCGTGAGATGACCGTAGTCGCGCGCCATGGCCGCATCTCGTTCCAGGAATGTGGCCTCGATCACCAGGAGGTCGGCGCCGCGGACATGCTCCGCCAGCCCATCGGTCGACTCCGTATCGCCGATGATGACCAGCTTCTTGTCTGCTTCCAGCGGCCCCAACACGTCTTCGGGAGCAACTGTGCGGCCATCCGGGAGGGTGATAGACCGGCCTTCTACCAGTTCCTTCCTGATGGACCGTCTGGCACGCCGAGAGAAGCGAGGTGCTCGCCGAGAACGTGCGGCGCGGTGGAGTCTCGACCAGGAAGCTATAGCTGTCTGTGTCGCGGTGACGAACGTGAAAGCAGTCGATCACGAATTCGTCCGGGTCGAAAAACCGGCAGGGGGTAAGCGGCTCAAGTCTTACAGTGGAATAGGCGCTCGTGCCGTGCTCCATAGGCCGGCGAGTATGCGCACGACGACGTCGAGGGTGTCCGGGCTTCCATGGACGGTCAGGAGATCGTCGCTTTGCCGCAACCGGAGTGGCGAGAATAGGCCGGGGATGCCAAAAATGCGCATGGGTGAGCAACAGGCGATGAAAGCCCCCTGAAGCCGGCGCCGCTGCGGAGCAGCTGGCGCTGCGTGCCTTCCCCGCAGTCGACTAGAATTCGGTGGCCTCCAGCCTCGACAAGCAGGGCAGGGTGATTTCGCACACAATGGAATCTGTTGCGGCGCGTCAACTGCAGCGGGCTTGCCGGCAGGAAGCCCCGACGGCAGATGCCGTCGGGGCATTTGGGGAGTTAGGCAGAAACTTACTACTTGTTGCAGTTCTGGATGTCGGAAGTCACCGCGCCGCTTGGCGTATTGTTATCGGTATCGGCACCGCCGACGTCCTTGCAGCGATCTTCCATGCCGTTCGGTTTCCCCTGGGTGGCACCGGTGGTGGTGCTGTCCGGCGTGCCGGTCACCGAGCCGCCGGCTGTGGTGCCGCCGGAATCGGTGCCAGTCGTAGCGCCTGTACCGCTACCTGACGTCCCGGTCGAGCCGCCACCGGTGCCGCTGCCTGAAGTGCTGCCAGACGCGGTTCCTGATCCGCCACCCGAGGCACCGCCAGAAACAGTGCCTGGACCGCTACCCGACACGCCGCCGGTTACTCCACCATTTGTGCCAGCAGACACACCGCCCGACCCGTTCGCGCCGCCGCTCGTGCCGGCTGATTGCGCCATTGCGCCCGAAGTGGTGAGCGCAATGGTGAGTACGGAAGCCGCGAGGATTTTCTTGATCATAAGGAATTCTCCTTTGGTTGACTTTGTGATTTCCCTCAGCGACCCAACCGGGCTTCGCTGGGGGTGTTCCAAAGAGAGTTCGTGAAGAGCCAGCGAAGAGAATTTGCCGATGGCAGGACTGGCCGCGGCGCGATTCGACACTTAGATGGCGAGCCGGATGCGGCGCCCTCTTGCAGATCGCCTTGGGCAAAGAATGTCCATTCGGGAGGCATGCTCGGCGGCGGGTGCTGGACGTCACGGACTCCAAAGCGGTTCGGGCCAGATCAGCCCTTGGGAATCTGTTTTAGCCTCGACGCCAATTCCCGCAGGCAGCTCCGACGCTTTCGCCGAACCGCAGCAATCGGCTGCTTAGTTTGAGGAGGTTTCCCTGAGAAAAGATACATGGAACATCCTCAGCTTCGCTTGGTTGGGTGATCTCGAAATCGACAATCACCGCGGAGCCGCGATCGAAGTATCCTGGTTCGGCTCGGAGAGCGGATCGCGCCTCTGGACTTAGTTGTGGCACATCGAACATGCACCAGACGCTCAGTGATGGGCTCGGCCGGCAGCCCACCAACCGGACGTTCATCCTCCTCTGGCGGGTCGATATTGTTAAGGTAGGAGGTTTGAATGAGAGCCCTAGTCTGGCACGGAAAAGAAGATATTCGTTGCGACACGGTGTCTGACCCTCAGATCGAGGATGACCGCGACGCTATCATTAAGGTCACAAGTTGCGCGATCTGCGGTTCGGACCTGCATCTGTTTCACAACCTGATCCCTGCCATGCTGCCCGGCGACATCATGGGCCACGAGTCCATGGGCGAAGTCGTTGAGGTCGGCGCCGCGGCAAAGGCCACGCTCAAGAAGGGTGAGCGCGTGGTCATCCCATTCACCATCCAGTGCGGGGAGTGCGAGCAGTGCCAGCGTGGCAACTTCTCCCTGTGCCAACGGACGAACAGAAAGGGAAACCTTGGCGACAAGGCCTTCGGCCACAGGACGGCAGGCCTGTTCGGCTATACGCACCTCACGGGCGGCTATCCGGGAGGTCAAGCGGAGTTTCTTCGGGTGCCGTTCGCCGACACGACGCACATCAAAGTTCCGGATAGCATCGACGATGAAAAGCTCCTGTTCCTGTCCGATATCCTCCCCACGGGATGGCAAGCGGCGGTGCAAGCCGACATCCAGCCCGGTGATACTGTAGCGGTTTGGGGCTGCGGCCCTGTCGGTCAGATGACGATCCGCTCGGCGATCCTTCTCGGCGCCGAGCAGGTCATCGCCATCGATCACCTTCCCGAGCGCCTCTCGATGGCGGCGGCAGCTGGCGCCGTCACCATCAACTTCGAAACAGAGAGCGTGATTGAAAGGCTCAACGAGCTCACCAGCGGTGAGGGACCGCATAAGTGTATCGATGCAGTCGGCTCTGAAAGCCATGTCAACATGGGTCAGCCAGACACGTTGCTCGACCGCGCCAAGCAGATGGTGATGCTTGAGAACGATCGTCCTCATGTGCTGAGGGAGATGATCTACGCCTGCCGCCCTGGGGGTGTGATCTCTATCATCGGTGTCTACACGGGCCTGGTCGACAAGATCCCGATGGGCCAGGCCATGAACAAGGGCGTTACGTTCCGGATGGCACAGGCGCACGTGCCGCGTTGGACCGACGATTTGTTGCGCCGGATCGAGGACGATCAGATCGACCCCTCTTTCGTAATCACCCACAAGGTCGATCTGTCCGACGGACCAGAGATGTATCGCACATTCCGCGACAAGGCGGACAGTTGCATCAAGGTCATGCTCAAGCCCTGAACCGAATTCCAAGAGGCGCTATCATGCCAATCACGAATGCCACGCAAATCGCACGTTCCAAGGGAGACCCCCGGGTCGTACGCAAAGGCCCAAGCTCGCTGACCGGCTCCGACCGGCTGACGCGCGCACTCGGATGGTTCTCGATCGGCCTGGGGCTGACCGAGCTTATGGCGCCCGGCTTCATCGCTCGGACGCTCGGCCTCGAGGGCAAGGAAGCATTGATCCGCGCTTACGGGGCGCGCGAACTGGCCAGCGCCGTGCCGACCCTCTCAGTGGACAAACCAGTTGGCCTTGCGTCACGCATTGCCGGCGACGTTCTCGATCTCGCTACTCTTTCCTCGGCGCTTCGACCAGGCAATGCAAAGCGGGACAATGCTGCGATAGCGTTCGCGCTCGTGATCGGCGTCACTTTGCTCGACCTTGTCGCATTTGCCGACGTCAAAGCTTCGCACCGCCGCGAGCGGGGAACCCACCGGGATTATTCCGATCGCAGCGGCTTGCCGCGCGGACCTCAAGCGTCTCGGGGTCTCGCTCGGAGGGATTTCGACACGCCACCAGACGACCGGGCAGAGGGCAGCGTCGCGGACGCGGTTCCTGCAACAGCACCTTAGCTGTTGGATATCCATCATGACGCTCGGACGATTCGGCGGTGATCCGCGTTGACCCTGAGTGAAAAGGAAGGGAAATGCTAAAGACATGGCGTATCGCCAAAGCGAGTGTCTCCGGCTTTATGGCCGATGGAGCTCTCAGCCATGCCGCAGCAATGGCGTTTTTCGCGGTCACATCCCTCGGACCTATCCTTCTTCTGGTAGTAGCAGTAGCCGGTTTGGTGTTTGGCCACGACGCGGCTCGTGACGCCATAGCTGGCCAGCTTTCCGGTTTAATGGGTCAACAGAGTGCAGAGGTGTTGCAAAGCGCGCTGAAGAGCGCGTCCAATCGCAGCTCGGGTGTTATTGCCACGGTCGTCGGCATATGCACCTTGCTGCTTACCGCGTCTGGCGTCTTTGGCGAGATGCAATCCGCGTTGAATGTGATCTGGAAGACGAAGCCCCAAGGAAACTCGTTCTCTCGGCTCGTGAAAGCTCGCACCGCCAGCCTTGGACTGGTGATTGCGCTAGGCTTCTTGCTGATCGTTTCTCTCGCGGCGAGCGCCGCAATCACAGCTCTCAGCGGGACGATCAACCGGTGGCTGCCGTTTGGATCAGTGCTCGTCGAGGGTTTGAATGTGCTGATCTCCTATCTTCTGATCGCAGTGCTGTTCGCCGCAATCTACAAGGTTCTTCCTGATCGAGATCTAGTCTGGCGGGACGTTTGGGTAGGGGCTTTTGTAACCTCTGCCTTGTTCACAATCGGCAAGAGCCTCATTGGAATCTATCTCGGTAGCAGCGCCGTTGCCTCGTCATTTGGGGGAGCCAGCGCAGTTATAATTGTGCTGCTTTGGATATATTATTCCTCTCTGATCTTTCTGCTGGGAGCTGAAATTACTCGCGCATATTCGGTCGAGTAGGGCAGCCATCGCCACCTCCCGGAGGCCAATTCATAGGTAAGTCCCCGCCCGTGAGGGAATGCAAATGTCGGGGCATGAGCATCCAACGCCAATACGAAATATTGAGTTCCTCAATCTTCGCCAATTAAACCTGTGCCGGGCGCGGCGAAAAAGCACGTCAATCAAAACCTGTGTTAATCAATCGGGTCACGCCATGAAGCTTTGTGAGAACCGCCGGAACAGTGATCATTTTGGATAGTTCGGGGGCAGGCAGTTTGGACACACTGCCTGTCGGCCCGCTGCCACATCTCTTGGCTGAGGCATCACCAGCAGCGGGCCTTCACTCCAATGGTGAGCTTGATCCGGCCGGCGGATGGGTAAGGGGGCAAAATTGGCCCGTCGGTCGAAAAACCTGGACATGCAACATCGCCCGCGGTTCCGCGCAAGAGCATACCGCCTTTCGCAGACGCCCAAAGCAACCGGTTTGGGCTCCAAAAAAGGTGGCGCGCGTCTACAGAAGCAGCGGCCCGGCAGTTCCGCATTGAGCCGACAGGCTGGAAGCTTTGAAACATGAAGGGGGCAGTTTTACCCCTTATAAGATTTCGCGGCTTCGTCGATCTTACGCCAATCGTTGCCGTGACGCCTTACGAGTTCTCGGGCTTGGTTCTCGGAAACGGCGTGAGTGTCGACGACGTGCTTGACCTCGGTGTCTTCGCCCTTAAGGGGGCGGGTCCCGGGTTTCTTGGCGCGCCGGTCGTTGCTGTCTCGAACTCTAACCATAGCTAAAAATCTCCGCCAGCCGTATCAACCAGCGACCCGCCTTAAGGTTTCACCAGCGATCGCTAGTCTAGTGCCGGGCCGGCTGCATAAGCACCGCAAACGCGGCTGTCATTGGGCCCGCCATGCCGAGGCGGTATTCATCTGGTGACTTGGCCGGTATCGGGAGCAGCGGCAATGGAACAGGGGTGGCGGAGATGCAGCGGCGGGCCGCCTCGCGACCAATGAGCTAAAAAGCAAAATGCGCAGTGGCTGAAACCGGGCCCGGCGCACCCCGCGGCCGAGGAGAAGCGCGCCACCCAGCTCGTGTAGCTTTGTGAGAGTCAGTGGAACAGAGATCATTCTGGGCGGTTCGGACTGCAGGCAGCCAATCCGTGTGCTCCCGGGTTGGGGACCTGCCCGCCCGCTGCTACTTCTCTTGGCTGAGGCATCACTAGCAGCGGGCTCTCACCACCAATACTGGATGTTATTCGACGGATGGGAAAGAAGGCAAAACTTAGGGCCAAGCAAGCGGTCGAAGTGCCGATTGAATGCCCGATTCTTGGTGAAGCCGCCTACTATGCCCGGAAGTGTGGGATCACCGTTGATGAAGCCGCTAAGATCATTCGGGAAGCCACTGCGCGAACGTCGCTTGGGAACCCAGGAGCGTGTAAACAGAAGCCCCGGTGAGCTCCGTATACGGGGTCTCAGCTGGACGAATCTGTGAACGAAGGGCCGATCGCAGCCCGGTCGGTGGCGGCCTCACAAGGTGAATGCGACTGCAGCACTACGTCCCGGCTAGGGAGCTGCGTGAGATTGTCGGCCGGCCGAGCGCGACCTTCGAGTTGGGCTGCAAATACGGCAGGCAGGGCGGTTCCCAGTCACCACCATTGCCTGGCGTTTACGGGTGTGCTCTGCCGTTGCCGGCAAGGACTGTTGTGGCGGGATACTGGTTTAGGTTCTATTTGCCTCTCACCAAGGTGTGAAGTCCAGCGCAGGCGTGAGCCGCCGGCAATAGGCGCAGACCAGATCGACGGTCGCTTGCACATCATTGAGGCAGAGAACTTCTGACGGCGTGTGCATATAGCGCAAGGGTACCGAAAGCACACCGGTGGCGACGCCGCCGCCCGCCTCCTGGATTACACGCGCGTCTGTCGGACTGGAACTACCCAACGCCTGGATCTGAAAAGGTATGTCCTCTTGCTCGGCCACCGACCGAAGCAGGTCGAAGACCACCGGATTTGTGTTCGCACCTTGAGTGATTGCTGGCCCCTTGCCGAGATCCAGCCGTCCCTGATCTTCGGGGCGGCCACGAGGGAAGTCCATCGCCACCCCCATATCGATTGCCAGTCCAGTTTTCGGATTGATGTTGAAGGCGGCGGTTTTCGCTCCGCGTGAGCCGATCTCTTCCTGGACCGTGCCGAGGATATACAGACCGACGTCTGGATGGACGCCGCCTTCTTCGGAGAGGCAGCGCAGCATCTCGGCACCGACGAAGAGCCCTGCTTTGTTGTCGAAGGCCCGTCCCACCGCGAGGCCGCCTCTCAGCGCTTCGAAATGGCCCTGGATCGTCACCGCACTGCCAACGTCCACGACCTCCATCGCTTCTTCTCGCGAACGCGCGCCGATATCAATCCACAAATCCTTCAGCGAAGGCGTCTGGGCGGAATCTGAGGCTTTGAAGGTCTGAATTGCTTTGCGGCCGACCACGCCTAGAACGGATTCCTTGCCGTGAACCCAGACCCGTTGCCCGATCTCGGTTGCCACATCCGTTCCCCCGATCGTGCTGAAGAACAGAAACCCATTCTCGTCGATGTAGTGAACGATGAAGCCGATCTCATCCATATGCCCGGCATACATGAAGCGCATAGGTGCATCAGGATTGATTATGGCGGTCACGTTGCCCACGACATCCGTCGTCACTTTGTCTGCGAAAGGGCGGACATATTCGCGAAAGAGTTCGGCGACGGGACGCTCGAACCCGCTTGGCGACGGCGTCGCCACGAGCTTCTGTAAAAATTCAAGGGATGCGTCGCGCATGAAATTGCCTTCTGGTCGGTGACCCTCAACCGTCGCCGCGAGCGCGCAGTGGCTCCCGCCAGTTGCCGCCTTCGTCGGTGCGGTCGCGTTCGTTTTGGTCTGCCCAGGGCAGATTGTGGAGCCAGCCTTCTCGCCGCGGTGTCCAAAGCTCGTACGATGGAATGAGATCACTTGGCGCTGTATCAAGGCGGCCGACCATAATCTCGGCTTCGTCCTCACGGAGGCTCACCACCCGTGACCCGCAGTCCGGACAAAAGCTCCGGCCCTTAAACGTGCCTAGCTTACCTGTGCCTTGATAGGCTGATCTGGGCCACACTGCGAACGCTGCATAAGCGCTGCCGCTTGTTCTTTTGCAATCCTTGCAGTGGCAAAGGCCAACCCGCAGCGGCTCGCCGGTCACAACGTATCTTGCCGCACCGCAGAGACACCCACCGCTTCGCTCGGGGTTCTTGGAGGCCTTGTCCGCCGGCTCGCTCGACCTGCAGGTCTGCTCGTTAAAATCAGTCAGCGATGTCTTGGACAAGCTCCAACTCCAACGCCTTTTCCGCCGAGAGATAACAGCTGTTCATCGCGTGATCTCGAAGCTCGTCGAGGGAGAACCTCGAGCCCCGAACAAGGTCAGCAAAGCCTTCGTCCTCGAGTTGCTCCGCCGTCTGCAACAACGCCAGTTGCTCGCGTATGATCTGAAGGCACCCGCGTATTGGGCCATTCAGCACCAGGTTCTTCTCAAGGCGGCGCTCGTGGATTAGCAAGACCGCCTGTGGGCAAAGATACCTAGAGCTTTTCGGAAACGCGGCTAGAACCGTGATGCCGGCAGAGTACACCGTATTCTTGCCGATGACGTATCCCGCACGGCCCGAATGTTTCAGGAACAGCTTGATCTCCAGGGCCATGCGGCGCGCGCCATCCGCGTCGCCACCGGGCGTGTCGATCTCGACATAGAGGTCGTTCTCCCCGTTGCGAACCTCTTTCAGATCGGCAAGGAAGTTCATAACTGCTCGGTCGTCGATCAGCCCATGAATCCGTAAGTTCGGATCCAACAGCAACCTGTGTCGATCCGGGCCTCGTGTGGATTGCTGATTGCTGGGTGATGGTCGATCCATGCGTGCGATCCCGTTGCAATGGCCGAACACAATGGTTGAAGCATTGTTCCACCAAAGGAACATGACACCGCGGGGATGGTTGGGAGAACCAGGAGATGCTCATGCACAACAACGTGCCGGTCGGTCCAAAGAAGATGCAAGTCGCGAGCGATCGAGATCAGGAAATCAAGCTTATCGCGGAACGGGCAGGGGTCGGCCAAGCGAGTGCTCTGCTCGACGAGGCCGGCAGCTTTGCGAAGGCCATGGAGTGCGGCGGGCGGTTGAGGCGGCGCGCCAACCCGCAATTTTCTCAAGAATGAAGACAGCCCGGCCCAGGAAGTACCTGTTTCTATTTCTTGCCGCCGCAACGGTCGGGCTGGCGCTCTACAACAATATCCTCGCAAGGCGGGCGTTGGCTGGGCGTCCGCTCGGGCGCTTCGTCCATCTTCGAGGAACGAAGCTGCATTTCCTGGAGGTCGGCCACGGGCAACCGCTTCTGCTGTTGCACGGCAATGGCGCATCGGCGCAAGACTTCACGACAAGCGGCATCTTCGACAGAGCCGCCGCCAGATACCGCGTACTTGCCTTCGACAGGCCCGGCTTCGGCATGAGCCCACGCCCGGCCGGCAGACCTTGGACCGCAGCTGCCCAGGCCGACCTCATCGATGCCGCGGCCACGAAACTCGGCATCGAGCGCTACATGGTTGTCGGCCATTCCTGGCGGGCAGCGGTGGCGCTCGAGATGGCGCGCCGGCATCCCCGGTCGGTTGCCGGCGTCGTTGTCGTCGCCGGCTATCATTACCCGTCGCCGAGACTGGCCCTTGCCGTCTCCGCGCTGCCGGCGGTTCCGCTGCTCGGAACGGTGCTGCGCCACGCCGTTCTGCCCTCGCTGGTCAGGCTGAACTGGCGTTGGGCGATGAGGAAGATTTTTCATCCGGCAACAATCGCTGTGCCCTTCGCTGCGATGACAAGAGAGTTGGCGAGCCGGCCCTCGCAACTGCGATCCATCTCCGCTGAATCCTTCCTGATGCTGGCATCGGCACTTTTACCAAATCGCCGATATTCCGACGTCGCCATCCCTGTCGGGATAATTGCCGGCGCCGGCGATCAGCTGTTCGATGCCAAGGCCCAGGCGCTGCGCCTGCAATCCGAGATAAGCCAGGCGCTGGTCGATATCGTCCCGGACGCCGGGCACATGGTGCATCAAAGCAGGCCTGAGGCGATCTTAGCCATGATCGACAAGATTGCGGCACTTGCGGGCGTTGGTAATGGGGCGGAGCCAAGCGGCTCAGTCTGATTGAGTCCGTGGTTCACGGAACAAAGTAAAATGGTCGAGGTTCGGCTGGCTTCAACGGAGAACCAGCCATGTATTTTACCGACAAGAAATTGCAATTTCCGGTCAGGGTGGAAAAGCCGAACCCTGTCTTCGCGCGCGCTCTGCAGCAGGCGATCGGCGGCGTCGAGGGCGAGATCCGTGTCGCCCTGCAATACTTCTTTCAGGCCTGGGGATGCCGGGGGCCTGCCAAGTATCGCGACCTGCTCTTGAACACCGCCACTGAAGAGCTGTCGCACATCGAGATGCTGGCGACCGCCGTGGCGCTCAATCTGGAAGGCGCGCCGCTGTCGCTGCAGGAAGATATCTCGTCGGACGCCGTCGGCGGCTCCGTTCTCAACGGCATGAACTTCCGCCACATTCTATCGACCGGGCTTGCCGCGACCCCGGAAAATTCAAACGGTGTTCCCTTCAACGCCTCGCATGTCTATGCCAGCGGCAATCTCGCCGCCGACATGGTGGCAAACGTCACCGCGGAGGGCAGTGGGCGCGTGCTTGCGACCCGACTCTACAACATGACCGACGATCCCGGCATGAAGGATATGCTCTCCTTCCTGATCGCGCGCGACACCATGCATCAGCAGCAATGGCTTGCCGCGATCGAGGACATGGGCGGCATGGCGGCCTCCCTGCCGGTTCCAAACTCGTTCCCGCAGGAGAAAGAGCAGCAGGAAGTGTCCTATGCCTTCGTCAATTGCTTCGTCGACGGCGTGAAGCCGGCGGAGGGGCGCTGGAGCGAAGGTCCATCCATAGACGGCAAGGGCGAGTTCTCGCTTGTCGATGGCGTGGCGATGGGCGAGGAGCCGGTGCTAACGCCACCCAGGCCGGATTCGGGTGCTCAGAGTGAGCAGATGATCGACCGACAGGCGGCCGAATGAGCCACTGAGTAGAAGAACCCATTTGCCCGTCAACCTCGCTCGGATTGACCCTCGCGGTTAAAAACGCTCGAAAACTTTGCGGCCTCGCTCAAGCAGGCGAATGAACGATGGCTGGATCGCCGAAATGTCGCGTAGAAGGCAGGAACGAAGCAACCTCGTTGGCTGCGCGGCAGATAACAGACAAACAAGCAGCTGATCGTCTGGCAAAGACCGAGCGGCTTAGGGCTGCCAGGCTCGCCCAGACGATCGACAGACCGAGCGACGGCTGCAGGAAGGACAACAAAGACCAGAGCCTATAACTCGATGTCTCAATCAGCTCTCGAAGCCGTTGAAGAGAGGCGGTCGTCGTCCTCACTATTTCGACCTCCCCCACGAGGCAAGCTTCAGCAGGTGCGCTTTCTTCAGCTCGTTTGACGACGGCGCGCCGGCCAACCCCTACCACTGATCTCAAGCGCTGCCGTCCTGCTTGAGTTTTGGCGAAAGCTGCGCGGAGATCTGCACGCGCAGGGCCCGGCCAGGGTCGCGCTTGACGCCGACGGTGTCCTGCGTCCTTGTCTGGGGCACTTCACGTCGTGTCGGGCTATGCTCGATATGTTGCGAGCGGCGGCCCCGCTTCACGACCTGCCGTTAGGCAGAGCAGGTGGAACACAAACGTCGCCGGTCCGCCACACGGCTTCACCGTGCTAGATCCGGTTCCGGACCCTGGTCAGCCAGCGGGATCTCGCGGCGCCGCGCCATCGGCTCGCCGCGCTTGCGGCTCAGAGGAAGCATGTCGAACGCGACCAGATAGGCCCCACGCCCTTTGCCGTGGACGGCAAAGGGCGTTCAACGGTCTTTTCTATTCGTTAGCTCGGGCTAATGGGAACATCCGGTTGCGGCCGGGGTTCGGAGAGCGAGAGACCGGAGATGCGAAAATGGCAGACGATAAGAGCAAGGGGAACTTGCGCGATCGTAGCCGGGTCACCGCAGCCGAAGATTACGAAGTCGAGTATTTCGCGAAAAGGCACCGGCTATCGCCGGGGTAGTCCGCGAACTCATCCGACAGCACGGCAACGACAAGAAAACTCTGGGAGCGGGAGGCGAGGAAGCTTCGAGGATGACGAAGCCTGTCGAGCCTGGCCTGGGAACGGGGTACCGGTGCCTCCCTTCGGCACCCAGCGGGATGGTTTCATAAGTGCGCAGGGCAGTGGTCGACCACAGAACATGGGGCAGGTTCCAGCGGATCGGAAGCGGCCTGTTGGGCGGGTTCGTTCGGCATGAGCGACTTTCACGGACGCGGAGTTTGGACAGATGCCAACGTACTTCCTTGACTTCGACGACACCGGCCAGAGTTTTGCCGACAATGCTGGGGCAGAGTTTGGCGACCTCGAAGTTGCCAAGGCGGAAGCGGTCAGATCATTGATGGAGATGACTGCCCAGGTGCCGCCCGGTGGTACACACCGTGAGTTGAGGATCACAGTCCGCGATGAGAGTGGGCGTAATCTGATCCAAGCGATCATCACCTTCGAGGTACGTATTCTCGACTAGACTAGCGGTCCCTTTGTTAAGTATCTCGCCTCACCCAGACCGCCCCCAAAGTCAAGGCGATGAGCATCACAGGCCGTCGCTTGCATCTGGCTAACGCCAGCATCTCTACTCAAGCGCAGCACTAGCGAAAGGCGTTCGTCTGGGGCAAAACACGGCCTTCCCAACTCACACGAAGCCGAAACCCTGGTTCAGCGCGAGGAGTACAACATGGTCGCTCTTAGACAGGCCCATGAATTCGAGTGATGTTTTCGCGGATCCGGCGGAAGAAGTCCAATCGGTCTAGCGGAAGTTGTGACCGGGTAGTGGTCAGGTTGAATTTTTCTCCCGCTAGCTTTGGGTGCCAGCGTCCGAGGTCGACTGCTCATTGAGCAGTGTTGATATCGCCGTAATGACTTGCGGCAGAAAGAATGGCTTGGAGATCATGATGCTGTTCGGGACGCCTTCCGCGCCCCACTGGCCCGCGCTGTCGCCGCTCACATAAACGACCGGTATCGTGGAGTTAGTTTGCCGCACATGTCGAGCCACTTCCCAACCGGACAAACCTGGCCCTAAACGAATATCAGAAAGTAGTGCCTTGAAATTGCCGGGGTCGGCATCGAAGGCAGTGATCGCCTCCGCAGCGGTGCCGACACCCACCACCTGAAATCCCGCCTCTTCAAGCGCAGATTCGAGGTCGAGCAAGATCATAGTTTCGTCTTCAACGACCAGAACCGCGCCGATGCTCATTTGAGGAAATCCGCCCTTTTTGGCGGGCAACGCGCGATCGGTCTTTTCGTTCCCGCTCGTATAGGGAACGGGCGCGACATCAGTTCGGTCCGAGAGCGGGGTAGCGATCGGCACAGGTCGAGCACCTTTTGTGCTTGGCGACCATAGGCAATAACTCTTGACGGGCGAGCGTGCCAAATCGAAGCTGTCAAAAAAGCACGCAGCGGCCGCTCCGCACGCGGCCCCTGCCGCCCGGCGCGCTTAAATCCTATTTGATCACGGGCAGGCGGTCCCACTGATGAAACGGAGGGGGCGAGGGCAGCATCCATTCCAGGGTCGTGGCCCCTGGACCCCACGGATTGCTGCCAACTTGGCGTCTCCTGTAGAATGCTTCTATCGCACAGGCCAGGAAGAAGAGCACGCTCGCGCCGGAGATGTACGAACCGTAAGAGGACACCATGTTCCAGCCGGCAAACGCATCGGGATAATCGATGTAGCGCCGTGGCATCCCGGCCAGTCCGAGGAAGTGATGCGGGAAGAACACCAGATTGACGCCAACGAACGTTGTCCAGAAATGTACGCCGGCAAGAACGGAGTTGTACATGTACCCGGTCATTTTGGGGAACCAGTAGTACCACCCTGCGAAAATACCGAAGAGCGCGCCGAGCGATAGGATGTAGTGGAAATGGGCGACAACGAAGTAGGTGTCGTGCAGCTCGCGATCGAGCCCCGCATTGGCCAACTGGACGCCGGTGACGCCACCAATCGTGAAAAGGAAGATGAAGCCCAGAGCCCAGAGCATCGGCGTCTGTAAGCGTATTGATCCACCCCACATAGTGGCGATCCAGGAGAAGACCTTGATGCCCGTCGGAACGGCGATGACCATGGTGGCAAAGGTGAAGTAACGCTGGGTATCGAGACCGATCCCGCTGGTGTACATATGGTGCGCCCACACGACAAAGCCGATCGCTCCTATGGCGACGATTGCATAAACCATCCCCAAATACCCAAAGATCGGCTTGCGGGAAAACGTAGAGATGACCTGACTGACGATGCCGAAGGCCGGAAGGATCATGATGTAGACTTCCGGGTGGCCGAAGAACCAGAAGAGATGCTGGTAGAGGATCAGATCCCCTCCTTGGTCCGGCACGAAGAAGGCGGTGCCGAAATTGCGATCGGTCAGCAGCATTGTCAGCGCGCCGGCCAACACTGGTAGGGCGAGTAGCAGCAGGAAGCCGGTGATCAAAACCGACCATGCAAACAGGGGCATCTTGTGCAGCGTCATGCCAGGAGCCCGCATATTGAAAATCGTTGTGATGAAGTTGATGGCGCCTAGGATCGAGGACGCGCCAGCGATGTGCAGGGCCAATATGACAAGGTCGACCGCCGGCCCCGGGTGCCCCGACGTTGACAGGGTCGGGTAGAGGAACCAGCCGGTTCCAGCTCCGTAGCCTCCAGGCACGCTAGGCATGAACATGGAAAGCAGGAGCAGCATGAAGGCCGGTGGGAGAAGCCAGAACGAAACGTTGTTCATCCGCGGGAACGCCATGTCGGGCGCGCCGATCATCAACGGGATCATCCAATTGCCGAAGCCCCCGATCAGCCCCGGCATCACGGCGAAAAAGATCATGATCAGCGCATGTGCGGTGGTGAACACGTTGTAGAGCTGCTTGCCACCATCGATCGCCGAATCGCCTTGATAGCCGTAGATGAATGCAGCCAAGCCGGGGAAAATCTGAATCCCGGGCTCCTGAAGTTCCATTCGCATCGCGACTGACAGAAGCATTCCAACGATGCCCGCGATGATCGCAAAGACCAGATACATCGTTCCGATGTCTTTGTGATTGGTCGAGAACAGCCAGCGCACGGCTCCAGTAGGGTGGTGGGCCCCAGCATGCAGTTCTGCACTTGTGTCGGTGGGGGACATGGCGACTCTCGATCTTCAGCCGGATGACTGGCAGCGAGTTGTGCACGCCCCAGGCGCACCGAACCCGGCATTGAAAGCATTGTTCCCGGGGATTAGCGGCGAATTTTTCCGCCGGTGGAACAACAGAAGCGATGATCGGTTCGGTTGCCCGATATCTCCCTGGCGGAGTGCCGCGATGATTGAGATGTTTGCAGCCGTACTGGTGCTTTCAACGGTCTCGGGGGGACTGATCTTCGTGTTCTGGCTGGAAGCCCGATATGGCCTTCATGGTCCGGCTGAGCAGGGGCTTTTTGCTCCGGTCCGTGGCACGGATGTAGGAGGACCCGATGTCGCTCCATGATGCTGTTGACGGCTCGCATCGTCGCCTGGATCGCAAAGCGATCTGGGGTTGGCTGTTGGTCGGCTTCGCGCTTGCGGGCTTTTTCGACGGTATCGTTCTCCACCAGATATTGCAGTGGCACCACCTGCTCTCAGCCTTCTCTCCCGGGTCCGACCTGCGGGCCCAGATCGTGGCCGACGGCCTTTTTCATCTAGCGATGTACCTGTTGCTCGTGTTGGCCACCATTTTGCTGGTAGCCGCACGCGCAACCAACTCGCGCATTGCCACGACAAGTGAGATTCTGCGGCTGTCACTGGTCGGGTTTGGCTTGTGGCACGTTGTCGATGCGGCCGTGTTTCATTGGCTGCTGGGGCTCCATCGGATCAAGATGAACAGTGATACTCCGCTTGCCTGGGACGTCGGGTGGCTCGCTGTCTTTGGGCTTGGACCTTTGCTGCTCGCGTGGGCATTCCCGAGCCGGAGCGGGGTGGCAAGTGGGAGCGCGGGCGCCGCCTTGATGAGCGTCGCAATATTGTCAGGACTGACGGCAGGGCTCGGACCGAGCTTCACCCGAAACTACGAAGCCATAGTGGTGTTTAAAGAGGGGATGAGGCCGGCCTCCATGATGCAGATGGTTCTTGGTGCCGGCACGAGCTTAAAGTGGACCAGCTCCGACGGATCGGTGTGGGTCGTTGGGCCGCTCTCATGGGGAGGGCTATTCAAGTTGCATGCGAACGGTGCCATTGTGGTCAGCACATCGCCGTTGGTCGGCGGCTGCTTAGGTTGGTCGCGATTCAACGCCTGAACGAGGCAGCACGTTCAGTCGTTTTCGTTGGCTCAGTCCCGACAGTTTTCATAAACTCGATGTTTCAGGTCGGTTGCTTCAGCCGATGGAACGATCATGCGTTACCGCCGCGAGCCTGCTCTGCCATCAGACTGTTGTGAATGTGGGTGGCAGCCAGAGCCGCCTGGCCAAATCCCACTGCAATCTGGTTGAGCGCTTTGGCGACATCGCCGATCGCGTAAACACCGTCGACCGAGGTTTGCGCGTGTGGACCGATGAGAATGTAGCCCTCTTCATCACAGTGTGCGCCAACATCCATGGCGAGTTCCGATCGAACGTCGCAGCCCATTGCGGCATAGAGCACGCCGATCCGCTCGGTCTTCGATCCATCCGCCATGACGACATCGAGCCCGGCCTCGCGCAAGACGAGGTCATCAACGGCGTCCAAGACCGCTATACCGGCGGCCCGCGCCTCCCTGCGTACCGCAGCGGAAACATCCTGGGGATAGTTGCATATGATAGATACCCATGGGCTGTAGCGCCGCAGATACAATGCTTCTCTAAGAGCTGAGTGGTCCGGGCCGACGATTGCGATGCGCTGTCCCTGGACCTCGTAGGCATCGCAAACAGGACACAGCCGGACAGCTCCTGACGCAATTGCCTTACGAAGGCCGCTTATCGCGGGCGCCCGATCGACGACACCGGTCGCCAGCACAATACGGGACGCCTGAACATTGCCGGCAGTGGTTTGGAGAACGAACGCGCCGTGACGTCCTGAAAGAGACTCGACGCCGCTCGAGAGGACTTCGGTGCCGTAGGCGGTAGCTTGCTCCCTCAAGCGGTGCAGCAAATCCCTGCCGGAAATACCTTCGGGAAAGCCTGGGCAATTGTTGGTCCTGGGAATGAGTTTCGCACGTCCGTCGTCAACGTCGAAGACCAAGACGGAACGCAAGAAACGGGACAAATAGACGGCCGCGGCGAGACCCGCGGGACCACCTCCCACGACAGCGACATCGCAAAAGCGCTTGATGCCCAGATCGATCATCGCCGCCGAACAGGCACGGCCTCCTGTTGTTCCCTGGGGTTTCATGCGCGAGCAGCCAAGTGGAGCCGATGGCGCTTCGTAACGAACCGGTGGGCTGCTGATTGCTACCCGTTGCCTCAAAGAGATTGCCACTCGCGATTATGCCGGGATGGTAGGGATGCTGCACACTTGCGCCGATTGGCTACAGGCATCAGATCGGTAGGTCTCCGCTATAGCCGGGGCGGTAGCTTCAAAGGGGCGAAAACGCTGCCACATGAGGGTGCAACTATCAGCGTCAAACGGCGAAGGCTGAAACGTGCGACGCATTCGTTTGCCACTGGGGCCGTGAGCGAGGAACAAACCGGTCAACGAGAGGTTCGGCGATTTCCAAGAAGGAGTTGCATTATGGATGCCAATCTAAAATCGGAAACACGCTCCACCTTCGTCACCGGGTTGCGCAATGCACATGCCATGGAGAACCAGGCACTGTCGATCATGCGGCCTCAAGTAGAGCGCATCGAAAACTATCCCGAGGTAGCGGAGCGCTTGAGACAGCATATTGCCGAAACGGAAGGGCAGATAAAGAGGCTTGAGGATCTGCTGGAAGGTATCGAGGAAGACTCTTCCACCATAAAGGACACCGTCATGTCGGCGGTGGGGAGCGTCGCCGCGATGGGCCATTCCATGGCGGGAGATGAAATTTTGAAAAATAGCTTCGCAAATTTCGCTTTCGAGAACTACGAGATCGCAGCCTACAAATCTCTCATAACGCTTGGCAGGGCGATTGGGTACGATCAGGCGACGGACAGTCTCCAGCAGAGCTTGGAGGAGGAGCAGGCCATGGCTACGTGGCTGGACCAAAATCTGGAAGCTGTGACCTTGCAATACGCCCACCTCAAGGAGGCGGGAGAGCCGGCGAAAAGCTGAAGCAAACACTCCCGCCGCACGGAAAGGTTTGGCAGTTAGGGTAGCGGGCTGCGACGGCAACGGCCGAAGCACGGAGAGCGGCGGTCGAACTAGCGCCGGCCGCATAGCAGCTTCGCTTGGCTCTGGCATTCCCATTTTGAGCGAAGCATTTCGCTCCGCTGGCTAGGCCTATTTCGAACATTTAAACCGACGCCAGTTCGGTTGGCGCGGCACTTTCGCTCAGGCTTTCGACCTGCAACCAGCTGGCGCCTTTGCGTTCGCTCCGACGAAGGCCCGCACGGTGCGCTCTGTGCGGGCCTTCCGTTGCCGGTCAGAAAGGCTAGCCACAGGAAGCAGTCGCGATCGCTGACGCTAGTTGAGCCTTTATGTTCTCGTGATTTGATGCGTCTCCCTGAGCCGCAACGCTCCTGCGCCTAATACGAAATCCAGCGCCGCCACATCGTGCAACTGGTCAAACATCGCGAGGCATGGGGTGAAGGAATGAAACGACCGTCGTGCTCCTTCCTCGGACCGTATCTGAGCCTGACCCAGCCGCTTTGAGGCCAGGTCTTTTTGCAAACATAGGGAGGTTTTGCGCGCCGGATGGGACCGGCGGGCGAAGTCGGAACGAGGCGCCTCAGCCAAGTCCCAATGACGCAACGGGGGTTAACGCGAAGCGGCGGGACTGCCACCTCGGTTCGAAGCAAGAGTTCGCGGGGGTGACACCAACGGAAGCTTTGCCTGGGTACTCTGGGCAGCTATTTCGCACATATCGGTCGGTGTGAACGCTTTGGCCCGGGTTCGGCGTAGATCAAGCAAAGGACATCCATGTCAGAGTCACTGATTCACGCGGCGCCCTTCGCCGGGGGCTGTCGGTCCCGCATCTCGCCTGAGCGGCGGCGCTATGCTGATGCTCCTGCGGCCGCCCTGTTGAACCGGTCTCAGGGCCACGAACTTTCTCCAGCACCGAACTGACTTGGTCCCGCTGGCGGGCATTTCGGTACCTCCGCTTTGTACGCCCTTGTTTGCTTAGGTCGGGAGAGAGGCGCGGCCTTCCTCCCGACGAAAGTCAGAGGAGGAGCGGGTTTTCCATGACGGGGGAGAGCCAGAGGAGAGTCCTCCGGCGCCCGTCACGGAGAAACCGCGATGCCTTCTCGAAACGATCGAGCCCGCCCTGTTGCCAATCGCAGCAACCTCTATGACGATATCACCAACAAGATCGTCGCCGAGCTCGAGGCCGGTCGCTTTCCATGGGTCCAGCCCTGGGGGACAGCCGCTGCACAGGCACCTTTCTCGATGCCGAGAAACGCATCCACCAGCAAAGCCTATAGCGGGATCAACGTGCTTATCCTCTGGGGCGCCGTGGTCGAGCACGGATTTGCAACGCAAAGCTGGCTCACCTTTCGGCAAGCCATCTCGCTCGGCGGAAATGTCCGGAAGGGTGAGCGCGGAACAACTATTGTCTATGCCGACCGCTTTGTTCCTCACGACGAGAAGAAGCAAGCCAGGACAGCTGACGAAGAGGCCCGAGCGATCCCGTTCGTCAAGCGCTTCACGGTCTTCAATGTCCAACAGTGCGAGAATTTGCCTGAAGAGACCGCGATTCAGCCGCCGCGGGATCACAGCTTGATCGAGCCGCGGGTCAAGGCGCTAATCGACGCCGCCGGCATCGAGTTTCGCATCGGCGGAAACAAGGCCTACTATATGCCGATTCACGACTATGTTCAGGTGCCGCCGCCGCAAGCCTTCTTCGAGCCGATCAACTGGCATCGTACGGCCCTCCACGAACTTGTTCATGCAACCGGACATGCAACACGGCTTGCTCGTGATCTTTCCGGTTCTTTCGGTACCAAGAAATATGCGTTCGAGGAACTGGCGGCCGAGATCGGCGCCGCTTTCGCCTGCGCGGCGCTCGGCATCTACCCTACGGTACGGCATGCCGATTACATCGGATCATGGCTCGAGGTGTTACGGGAGGACAATCGCGCCATCATCCGCGCCGCGAGCCAAGCCAGCAAAGCAACCGACTGGCTCCTCAGCCACCTGCCTGAGGACGTCGACATACCCGATCGCGGTGACGCCAAGGCTATCTTAGCCGCTGAAGGCATCCCGAGGTGAACGGATTCGGCGGGCCGCTGCTGAGGGACTGAGGTGGCGCAGATCCAGCGGAGGAGAGCGAGAGATTTGAGCGGGCTTTCGCGACGGGTTCAGGACTGAGAGAGAGGCTCTCGGCGCCCGTCGCGGAGATCCCAGATGACTACTGCCGTTCAAAAGATCACCTTGTCGTCCGCGCGCGACATCCCTTTCAACAAGCTGGTGCTTGCCCAGAGCAACGTTCGGCGCACAAAGGCCGGCGTCTCGATCGACGACCTCGCTGCCTCGATCGCACGCCGCGGTCTGATTCAGAGCATCCATGTCCTTCCCGTTGTCGACCCCGAGGGTTGCGAGACCGGCATGTTCGAGATCCCGGCCGGCGGTCGCCGCTACCGCGCGCTTGAAATGCTTGTGAAGCAGAAGCGGCTTGCCAAAACCGCACCGGTTCCCTGCATCGTCGGCAATGCGTCCAACTCGGTGCTCGCCGAGGAGGTCTCGCTTGCCGAGAATATCGAGCACGCGCCGCTTCATCCCCTCGATCAGTTTCAAGCGTTCAAGGAGCTGCGAGAAAAAGGCATGTCGGAGGAGGAGATAGCGTCAGCCTTCTTCATCTCGGTCAACATCGTCAAGCAGCGCCTCAAGCTCACCGCTGTGTCGCCAGCGCTCCTCGACATCTATGCCGGCGACGGCATGACGATTGCGCAGCTCGAGGCTTTTTCGGTCAGCACTGACCACGCTCGACAGGAACAGGTCTGGGAAGCGATCAGAAACAGCTGGTCGAAGGAACCATATCAGATCCGACGCATGTTGACCGAGAACACGGTGCGCGCTTCCGACAAGCGGGCCGTCTTCGTGGGTATCGACGCCTACGAGGCGGCGGGCGGCGAGGTACTGCGCGATCTCTTCCAGTCGGATGATGGCGGGTGGCTGCAGAACGTAGCTCTACTTGATCGCCTCGTTGCCGAGAAACTCAAGATGATCGCCGACGAAATCGCCAACGAGGGCTGGAAATGGATCGAAGTCGCGGTGAGTTTCCCCTATGGCGCGGCAAATGGCTTGCGCGAACTCGAAGGCGCGCCGGTCGACCTGCCCAAGGAGGAGCAGGCAACGCTCGATGCGCTGCGGGATGAGTACGATAAGCTGCAGGCCGAATATGAAGAAGCCGACGAGTTGCCGGACGAGATCGATCAGCGGTTCGGTGAACTTGAAACCGCCCTCCAAGCGCTGCAGGCGCGTCCCGTCCGCTTCGATCCAGCGGATAAGGCGCGCGCCGGCGTCTTCATCAGCGTGGATGCTGACGGGTCGCTTCTCGTCGAACGTGGCTATGTGAAGCCCGAAGACGACGCTCGCGATGCGCCCCAGACCGACGGCGAGCCTGGCGGCGGTGCTGGATCCGACGATGCGTCGACGACGGGCTCGGTACAGCGGTCAACAATCACCCTCGGTACCCAGTCGACCGAGCCGGAGGGTGACGATGAGGAGGCAATCAAGCCATTGCCCGATCGGTTGATCATGGAGCTGACCGCCGAGCGCACCTTGGCGCTGCGGGATAAACTCGCGACCAATCCGGCGACGGCGTTTCTTGCCGTGCTTCACAAGCTCGCCCGTGACGCGTTCTTGCGCCACAGCTCGCACGGCGTCGCGATGGAGATCTCGGTACGCGGCACTGTTTTCTCAGCACAGTCTGCCGACCTTCGCGATACGCCTTATGCGCGGTCGATCGTAGCCCGGCACAAGGCCTGGGAAGCGCGTCTTCTGGGCGACGTTGCCGACCTGTGGGACAAGCTTGCGGCTCTCACCGACACCGAACGAGCCGAACTGTTCGCTCATTGCGTATCCTTTGGCGTGAATGCCCTTTACGAACGGGCCGATCGCTATGGCAATGGCGCCATCTCAGCGCATGGCGTCGAGCAGCGACTTGCGGAAGCCGACCACCTTGCCCGCGTCCTTGGGTTGGACATGGTGGAAGCAGGTTGGCGGCCGACAGTTGGCAATTATTTCGGTCGCGTCACCAAGGCTCGTATCCTTGAGGCCGTCCGGGAAGGCGAGGGGGAGCGCGCGGCCCAGCTCATCGATCACCTGAAGAAAGGCGACATGGCCAAGGAGGCGGAACGACTGCTTGCGGACAGCGGGTGGCTTCCTGAGCCACTGCGTCTAGCAGATCTCGATATCCAAGCCGCCGCCAACTCGGATGACGACGGCGAGCCGCTGCCCGAGTTCCTCGCGAGCGACGAGCAAGATCAATTAGCCGAGGGCGAAGGCGAACAGCAGCTCGATCCTGCCGAGTAGGCATTTCTCCCGACTCCAGACTCTGATCGCCCGGCGCAGCAAGAGCGCCGGGCATTTCTTTGGTGGAAAGACCCAGAGTGAAAGTTCGGCCGCGGCGGGGTGAGCCCGTGCGGTCAGAGAGAGCCGGCGGGCGTTCCCACTCTCGCTCTCCGAGGTCTTCCCGATGAACGTTTTGCTTCCCGCCACCGCCGCCAATCGCGCCTTGTGCGCCTCCACAGCTTGCAACCCGGCTGCCGCCATCCATGCCGCCGCCTTGCGGCTTGTTCCCCATCTCGAACGCGGCCAACGCATTGAGGCAGCCCTATTGCGCGGCGCGATGGAGACATCATTTGGCGCGTCCGACGCCAGCGGCGCCTGGGACTGGAAGATGGCATACGATGCGTGCGAGGCAGCGACCGTCCTGTTCCTGCACAAATACGGAAAGCCGCTTTTCCGCAAAGCCGCTTGTCCGGCTGCACGGCTCGCCGCGCTGAGCAAGATCGCCAGCCTGCTGCCGACCCATACGCGCCGGTCCGAAGAGGCCCAGGCCCTTCAGCAGTTCTCGACGCCAACGCCGCTCGGTCTGGCGGCCCTGACTGCCGCATCGCTCACACCCGCCGACCGGGTCCTTGAGCCCTCGGCCGGCACCGGACTGCTCGCGGTCCTCGCGGAGGTCGCCGGTTCAGATCTCATCCTGAACGAGCTAGCCGAGACCCGCGCCGATCTTCTCGCCTCCCTCTTTCCGACTATTGCCGTCACGCGCTTCGACGCCGCCCAGATCGACGATCATCTCGATCGGGCCGCCGTCCCCAGCGTCGTCATCATGAACCCACCGTTCTCGGTCATGGCGAACGTGTCGGGTCGCGTGGCTGACGCCGTTTATCGCCACATCGCGTCGGCGTTGGCGCGGCTTGCTCCAGGCGGTCGGCTGGTGGCGATCACCGGCGCGAACTTTTCGCCCGAACTGCCCGCCTGGCGGGACCACTTCGTCCGGCTGCAGGAGCGCGGCCGCGTCTTGTTCACCGCGGCGATCGCGGGCGCGGTCTATGCCAAGCACGGCACGACCATCGAGACGCGTCTGACGGTCATCGACAAGGCGCCCGCCGAAGATGCGACCCGCTTCCCTGAATCCGCCGGTGTCGCGCCGGACGTGGCGACGCTGCTCGCATGGATCGAGCGCGACGTCCCGCCGCGCATGGCTGTCGCCCTGCCGAAGACCGCGCCCGATGCCGCGCCACGCACCGTTCGCGGCTATCTCGCCCGTGCCGCAGCCGCCACGCCCGGCCGGCGTATGGCTGAGATCGAAGGCGTGCTGCTTGCCTATGAGACCGTCGACTGGACACCCGCCGAGGGTGGCCACCTGTCGGACGCGATCTACGAGGCCTTTGCGCTGCAATCGATCCGCATCCCGGCCGCGCAGCCGCATCCCACCAAGCTGGTGCAATCGGCCGCAATGGCATCGGTCGCGCCGCCGAAGCCGAGCTACCGTCCCATACTTCCGACGGCGATCGTCACAGACGGCGTGCTGTCCGACGCCCAGCTCGAGACCATCATCTATGCCGGCGAGGCCCATGGCGAATATCTCGCTGGCGCCTGGAGCGTGGACGAGACCGGTGATCTCGTAACCGCTGCGCCGGACGATGCGCCGGGCGCCGTCCGCTTCCGCCGTGGCTTCATGCTCGGCGACGGCACCGGCGCCGGCAAGGGCCGCCAATCCGCCGGCATCATTCTCGACAACTGGCTTCAAGGACGGCGCAAGGCGGTCTGGATTTCGAAATCGGACAAGCTGCTCGAAGACGCGCAACGAGACTGGTCGGCGCTGGGCATGGAACGCCTGCTGGTCACGCCGCTGTCGCGCTTCCCCCAAGGGACCTCCATTCGCCTGAACGACGGCGTCCTATTTCTAACCTACGCTACGCCACGGTCGGACGATCGTGGGGAGAAGCTTTCGCGGGTCAAGCAGATCGTCGAATGGTTGGGCTCCGATTTCGACGGAGTGATCATTTTCGACGAGTCTCATGCGATGCAGAACGCCGGCGGTGGCAAGGGAGAGCGGGGCGATGTCGCCCCGTCGCAGCAAGGCCGTGCGGGGCTCCGGCTCCAGCACGCGCTGCCTAACGCCCGCATCGTCTACGTCTCGGCGACCGGCGCGACCACCGTCCACAATCTCGCCTATGCCCAGCGGCTCGGCCTCTGGGGCGGCGACGATTTCCCCTTCGCCAATCGCGCCGAGTTCATCGAGGCCGTGGAGAATGGCGGCGTCGCGGCCATGGAGGTACTCGCCCGCGATCTGCGCGCCCTTGGTCTCTACACTTCACGGTCGCTCTCCTATGACGGCGTTGAATACGAGCTGGTCGAGCACCGGCTTACGCCCGAGCAGACCCGTATCTACGACGCCTATGCCGGCGCATTCGCCATCATCCATAATCATCTCGACGCCGCGATGCAGGCCGCCAACATCACCGGCTCGGCCGGCACGCTGAACCGGCAGGCGAAGTCGGCCGCCCTTTCGGCCTTCGAGAGCGCCAAGCAGCGCTTCTTCGGCCATCTCCTGACTAGCATGAAAACCCCGACGCTGATCCGCTCGATCGAGCAGGACCTGGCCGACGGGCACAGCGCGGTCATCCAGATCGTTTCGACCGGCGAAGCCCTGATGGAGCGGCGTCTGGCCGAGATCCCGACCGAAGAATGGAACGACGTCCGCGTCGACATCACGCCGCGCGAATATGTCCTCGACTATCTCGCCCATTCCTTTCCGGTGCAGCTCTACGAGGCATTCTCCGACAGCGAGGGCAATCTGTCGTCGCGCCCGGTCTACCGGGACCGCCAGCCCGTCGAGAGCCGGGAAGCCGTCGCCCGTCGCGACGCACTGATCGAGCGGCTCGCATCGCTTGAGCCCGTTCCCGGCGCCCTCGACCAGATCGTCCAGCGCTTCGGCACCGACGTCGTCGCGGAGGTCACCGGCCGGTCGCGTCGCGTGGTGCGCAAGGGCGAGCGCCTTGCTGTCGAGAACCGCGCAGCGTCAGCCAATCTCGCCGAGGCCGCGGCCTTCATGGACGACCAGAAGCGCATCCTCATCTTCTCGGATGCCGGCGGCACAGGGCGCAGCTATCACGCCGATCTCGCCGCCCGGAACCACCGCCTGCGCATCCACTATCTGCTGGAGCCGGGGTGGAAGGCTGACGCGGCGATCCAGGGGCTCGGCCGCACCAACCGCACCAACCAGGCGCAGCCGCCGCTCTTCCGGCCGATCGCCAGCGACGTGAAGGCCGAGAAGCGCTTCCTCTCGACGATCGCGCGCCGGCTCGACACGCTCGGCGCCATCACGCGCGGGCAGCGCCAAACCGGCGGCCAGGGCCTGTTTCGGCCCGAGGACAATCTGGAAAGCCCATACGCGCGAGACGCGCTGCGTCAGCTCTATCTGCTGCTTGTCCGCGGCAAGGTCGAGGGCTGCTCGCTCGACCGCTTCGAGTCAGCCACAGGCATCAAGCTGATGGACGACAACGGCATCAAGGACGAGCTGCCCCCGATCACCACCTTCTTGAATCGTCTGCTCGCGCTCACCATTGACCTGCAGGGCGTGCTGTTCACGGCGTTCGAGCAGCTGCTGACCGCCAAGGTTGAAGGCGCGGTCCGCAGCGGCGTCTATGACATCGGGCTCGAGACGCTGCAGGCCGAGAGCTTCGTCATCACAGACGCCCGAGTGATCCACACGCACCCAGGCACCGGAGCGGAAACGCGGCTGCTCACCATCACCCGTCGGGAGCGCAATTGGCCGACGAGCCTCGCCGACGCGCTAGACCATCTCTCCGATCAACGCGCGCGGCTGCTGGTCAACGGCCGTTCCGGGCGGGCCGCCGTGCAGGTTCCAGTGCCCTCGACAATGCTCGACGATGGCGAGATCGAGCGCCGCGTCTGCCTGATCCGGCCGATGGAGCGGCACTACGCGCCGCTGCGCATGATGGACGAGAGCCATTGGGAGGAGGTAGATCGCGCCGCCTTCGTCGCCGCGTGGTCGGCCGAGCTGAACGATGTGCCCGAGTTCTCCGACAGCACGATCCACATCGTCGCCGGCCTGCTGTTGCCGATCTGGAAGCGGCTGCCGAACGAGTCGACCCGCGTCTACCGGCTCCAGACCGATGCCGGCGAGCGCATCATCGGCCGCCGCGTCTCGCCCGCCTGGGCGGCGACCGCCGTAACCACGGTCGCCGCGTCGCTGAACCCGGAGCAGGCCTTCGCGGCCCTGATGGACGGCACCACGATCCTCGATCTCGCCGATGGGCTGCAGCTTCGCCGTGCGCGCGTCATGGGCGTCCAACGACTCGAGCTGACCGGCTTCACCGACGCCATGCGGGATCGGCTGCGGGCCTATGGCCTCTTCAGCGAGATTATCTCGTGGAAGCTCCGCTTCTTCGTACCAGTCGACGCAACGGGTCCGAACGTCCTCGCCAAGCTGCTCGACACTTACCCCGTTGCGCGCATCTCCGAGCGGGGGGAAGCCGCGTGATGGCACGTCAAGACGCTTCCGATCTCGCGCACAGTCTCGGCCGGCAGGCCGAGGCGGTGTGCCGGCATTATCTCTCCAGCGGCCGACGCGAGGGCGGTTACTGGCTGGTGGGAGATGTGCGCAACGCGCCGGGGCGCTCGATGTACGTTCGGCTAAAAGACACGCCCAAAGGTCCAGCCGGCAAATGGACCGATGCTGCGACCGGCGAGCATGGCGATCTGCTCGACGTCATCCGCGAAAGCTGCGGCCTCAGCGACTTCACAGACGTCGCCGACGAGGCCCGGACTTTCCTTTCGATCCCGCCGGCGGAGCCGGAAGCCGGTGAGCACCAGCGACAGAAGCCGGCGCCGCATGGTTCGCCCGAGGCTGCCCGACGGCTGGTTCGCATGTCGCCTCCGATCTATGGCACGCTCGTGGAGGCGTACTTAGGAGAACGCGGCATTACGGATTTGCGCGGGACCGGATGCCTGCATTACCACCCGCGCTGCTACTATCGGCACGACGAGCATTCGCCGACCGAGACCTGGCCGGCGATGATCGCGGAAGTCACCGACCTCGATGGCAAGATCACCGGGGCACATCGCACCTGGCTCGATCCCCGCCGCCGCGACAAGGCGCCGATCGACACGCCGAGGAGGGCAATGGGCAGTCTACTCGGCAACGCGGTGCGCTTCGGAACGGCAAGCGATGTGATGGCAGCCGGCGAAGGCATCGAGACCGTCCTGTCGCTCCGGCAGGTCCTGCCCGACATGCCGATGCTGGCGGCACTCTCCGCTGCGCATCTCGCCGCCATCCTGTTTCCCGGAACACTGCGGCGGCTCTACATCGTCCGGGATAGAGACCCGGCCGGGGACGGCGCGCGCGATACGCTGATCGAACGGGCGGGCGCAGCCGGAATCGACGCGATCGTCATGTCGCCGGAGCTGGACGATTTCAACGAGGATCTGCGCACCCTCGGCCTGGGCGCGCTGCGCATGGAAGCACGGTTGCAGGTCGCGCCGCAGGACGTGGCTCGCTTCATGGCGTTGGCGGCATAGCCGGCAGGAGAACGGGCGAGCGGGTCGCAGCCGTGCTCGGCGGATGCAATCCGGAGGGGGCCGCGCCGCGACCTTCGAGGGGCGATCGGCCCATAAGCCGGCCAGCCGGGCAATGGCGGCGGCCGACTATTTTCCGGCGCGGCCTGAAGGCCGCTTTCCATCGCGAGCCAAAATAGCCGGCCTTAGCCATCGAGCCCTGCGCTTGCGCTCCGGGTGCCTGGCCGTCCGGCCCATGGGCTTCGTCGCCATGAAGGCCGCGACGGTCGCGGTCAAACCGACGGAGCATCCCGTGCGCGATCACGACGACTACGAACCACACCACGAATCCTCGCCCGCCGACCATGTCCTCAACGAACTCCAGCTGCACGGCTACCGACCCTTTGCTGACGAGCCTGACCGGCGGCTTCTGCCTGACGGCAACCAGGTCGCGGGCGCTGTCGCGGACATCTTCGACGCGCTGATCGGCACCTTGGAGGACACGCGCCTCGAATCCGACCTCGACGATCTTCTCTGGTCGACCGTCAACGTCTTCCACCGCGCCACCGACCGGATCGGCCGGGAACTCGACGACAATGAGCAAGCCCAGAAGCGGGCGCAGCGGGAACAGGACGGCAGCGAGGTGAAATCGGTCGAGCTGGAGCGCCTGATCTCCGAGGGCATGACGCTCGTCGAGCGCCAGAACGCCTTCGAGCTGATGCGCGACCAAGCCGCCGAGCACTACGAACGCCATGTCGGTAAGCCCTGGCTTCCCCGCAGCGGATCGAAGGTCAACCATCGCAATCTGACCGCGGCGATGATCGACAGCCGCGATTTCCTGATGGCGAAGAAGCGCGCCGACCAGGAGGTGCTCCTGCCGCCCGGCCCGAAGATCGTCGTCACCGGCGGGCTCGATTATGACGACCATCGGCTGATCTGGGCCAAGCTCGACCAAGTGCATCAGAAGCACCCCGACATGGTATTGGTCCACGGCAAGTCGCCGAAAGGCGCCGAGAAGATTGCCTCGCTCTGGGCAAAGAACCGCAACGTCCCGCAGATCGGCTTCGCGCCGGACTGGCGGAAGCATGGCCGGGCAGCGCCCTTCAAACGCAACGACGAGATGCTGCAGATCGTGCCGAAAGGCGTGATGCACTTCCCGGGTACGGGCATCAATGACAATCTCGCCGACAAGGCCAGGAAGCTCGGCATCCCAGTTTGGAAATCCGGCGGCACATGAGTGCCGTCAGACTTCAGTTTCGCAGAAGCCGTGGCGCTAGCTGCCTATCAGCTTCCAGTTGCTTGCGCCCCGTCCTGGACGTTGACTTTGGCCGCGCAAACGCCGTGCGATGTGTCTGAGCGAGGCAGTAGGATCTGCACCGGATACATTCCAATCATCCCTTTGACGAACGCCGATTCCGTGAGCTCATGTCTTGAGACGCCTGTGCGGGGCAAGATCCGAGAAGTCCGGGCGTAATCTGCCTGCCGGCCTTCGGCAGTGGGCGATAAACGGGTGACGCGATGACATGTTCGCAAGTCGCCCGTTATTGTTAAAATTCGCGGTCAAGTTCGAAATATCTGTTCGAGCGACTGACCGTTAGAGTTGGCTCGCTCGCGCGCGTCTTATTCCCTCGCATGGGTCAACATGCGGAATACCGGCCAATGAGAGATCGCTTCGCGCAATTTGCTGAAGAGCTTGCCCTCCTCGCCGATTGCAGAGCGGACTTGAACAGCAGTCCATCCGGCTTTCATCGTCCCGCCGACATGGCAATGGCAGACAATAGCGTGCAACTGCCAATCTGTTAGCTCGAAGAAGCGCTTGGCTTCGCCATACATGTCGTTTTTCAGTCCTTCCGCGCGCAACACCGGATCGGCGAAAGCGATGCTGAGCGCGGAGCCCAGCGACTGGGCTTTGTCGCGCACATCCAACGTCATGTATTCCGTGCCCGGGAAAGCGGCGAGGCACTGTTCGGGATTTCGCTCTAGCAGCCTTGCCCAATGTTCCAAGCGCTGAGGGCGTGTCAAAGCCGGAAGCGATGCCGCGACTTCCGCGACCTCATGCAGTTCTTCGATTGTCTGATGTTTCATGGCCGTCTCCTGTTGGCGAGGCGCTCTGCCTGCATAATGCACAGGCCGGGATGGGCCTCAGTCGTCCCCATGCGAACCTGCAATGGGTCGGGATGTTCCGTGGCCGGAAAAATTTGCCGCCGCCCTGCATTGCCCCAATGTCACGGCGGCTCAGACCACGCCGCGTCGTCCGTCAGGATTACGTCGCCCATCTCGCCGCCCTTCCTTGGCGCGGTGTTCTAGAACTGGAACCAATTGTCGATTGGTAGATTCTCTTGCGGAGTGAAAGCCTGGATCCAAGAAGGAGCTCGTTATGGGAAGCACGTCGGACAAGGTTAAAGGTAAGGGCAACGAGGTCTCTGGAAAGGCGCGCCAGGCCCTGGGCAAGGCAGTGGACAACCACGAGGAACAGGCCAAGGGCAAAGTCCAGGAAACCAAGGGCAAGGCGCAGGTTGCGAAGGGTCAGGTCAAAGACGCGGTGAAGAACCTCGTCGACAAAGCCTGACTGTCGATAGTTAGTCATCAGTCGGACCTTGGCGACGCGGACTTTCCTTAGAAGGGAAAATCCGCATCGGGACTGACTGCCGTGTTGGAATATCCGCACCAGGAGCCTCCAAGAGTCAGGCTGCCATGAAGACACTCGCGTATGGCTGCAGCCGCCCTCTTGGCGGCGCCGGCATCGCCTAGTCCGAGATCGGTTCTTCCACAGGAACTCGAGCCTCATGCGACAGCTTTCCGCGCAGGCCAGCGGCGCTTGCCGCGGGTCCTCGACGTAGACTTGCGCTTTGAAAAGTGCGCAATGAGGGCCGCCAAACCCATCGCGTTCAGGACTCGGTCTCTGGGGATTCCTCCCTTTCGCGCCATCTCGACTCCCCAATGCATGTGGTCGAGCTCGCGGATTGAATGCGCGTCCGGATTGATGCTGAAGATGCATCCGTAGTCGAGTGCCTTCTGATGCCACCGCCAGTCGAGGTCGAGCCGCCACGGATGCGCGTTGATCTCGACCGCGACGCCATATTTCGCGCACGCTTTGAGCACCTTGTCGACGTCGAGCCCGTAGCCGGGGCGACGCAGCAACTGGCGACCGGTCATGTGGCCGAGGATTGTCGTGAGGGGGTTCGAGATTGCCGCAATGATACGTTCCGTCTGCTCTTTCTCGGGCAACCTGAAGCGGCTGTGCACGCTTGCTACAACGAAATCGAACTGCCTCAAGACGTGCTCAGGATAATCGAGCGAACCGTCGACCAGGATGTCCGCCTCGATGCCCTTCAGGATGCGGAATTTTCCACCATACTTCTTATTCAGCCGATCGGCTTCGCGGTGTTGTTCAGCAATCTCCTGGAATGTGAGCCCACCCGCGTAGTGGGCGGACTGCGAATGGTCTGCCACGCCATAGTACTCGAACCCGCGCCTACGGGTCGCTTCAGCCATTGCCTCAAGCGTCTCGGTTCCGTCGGATGCGGTCGTGTGAGAATGCAGGATCCCATGCAGATCTTCGTCCCGGATGAGGGTAGGGAGTTGCCGCCTCGCTGCCCGCTCAATCTCGTCCCTGCCTTCACGCATTTCAGGTTCGATGAACTGCAGGTCCAACGCTTCGTAGATATCCGCCTCTGTCGCTGACGCGACGAGCTTTCTCCCGCGGTAGAGCCCGTCGGGTTTGAGAGCGAACCCCCTCTCTGCCGCGTACATCCGCAACTGGTCAAGATGCGCCGCCGAACCGGTGGCTTCGAGGAGGCTGGCGCCAAAGTGCTTCTTGTCCGTGACGACAAGCTTGAGCGTGGACTGCTCGGTTTCGGTCCGCTTCTTGCCCAGTGCCACCAGTGCGAGGTCAGCAACAAGTTCGCAACCGCGTCGGAAATCACCGGCGATTTCCACCCGCGAAAACTCGGGATGCTCTTGCTTCAAGGCTAGGGCCGCATGCTCAAGGAGCGCCGCGGCCTTGTGCAGGTGAAGCTGTGTCTCGCCGCTTCGAGCGATGGCCAAGTTCTGCAGGATCTTTGTCTGAAGGGAAGCACCGAGGCCTTTGACTGGCCGGATGCGATCTGCCTTTGCTGCGGCTTCGAGGTCAGCCAACGAGTTCACGCCGAGCGCCTGATGAAGCTTCAGGATCTTGTCGGGCCGGAGCCCCGGTATGGCAAACAGCTCCAGAACCCCCGCCGGCACTTCCTCGCGCAGCTTCTCAAGGCTTGGATGCGTGCCCGTTTCATAGAGCTTGCGCACAATGTCCGCGATCGCTTCGCCGATGCCTGGGATTCTGGTGAGGGTGCCCGCGGCGATGATCCGATCAAGTGGTTGCGACAACACAGCCAAGCTATCGGCAGCGCGCAGGTAAGCCTTGGTGCGATAGGGATTGTCTCCGCGCAGCGACGTGCGATGTGCGTATTCCCTGAGCAGGCTGGCGACTGTCCGCGGATCGGTTTTTGCCATGGTCCAGGCAAACGGGGCCAATCTTGGCAGGTTCCATTCAGGCCAAGGTAGAGAAGCGCTAGTCCAGTCTTGCTGCCAATCGCGGAGCGGGGCTACAGATCTGGCAAAAATTGGTCGGCTCGACCCCACCCCGCCAGAGATTTGCTGGCTGCGCGTTTCTTCAATTCACGAGCATCGCCGACGTGGAAATGCGAGGGCGCATCAATCGTCTTCATTTCCGCCCAGGTGATGGGTGCTGCGACCGGCGCCCCCGGCCGCGACCTGGCGCTGTACGGCATGATCGCGGTCGCGCCGCGCTGGTTGCGCAGGTAGTCGACAAAAATCCGCCCCTTCCGTTTCGCCTTCGACAATACGGCCGTGAAGTGAGAGGGATCGGTCTGGGCGACCGCCTGCGCCAGCCCGGAGGCGAAGGCCTTCACCTCGGGCCATTCGGCCCGGGGCGTGAGCGGCGCGATCACATGAACGCCCTTGCCGCCCGTCAACATTGGGAAGGTGGTCAGCCCAAGCGATTTCAGAATGTCCCGGAACTGGAACGCGGCGGCACGCACCGCCTCGAAATCCAGCCCCTCGTCGGGGTCGAGGTCAAACACCAGGCGGTCGGCCTTCTCGACGTCTTCGATCCGAGCGCCCCACCCGTGCAGCTCGATCGTTCCCATCTGCACGCAGGTCATCAGCCCATCGGCATCGTCGACATAAAGGTACGGCTCCTCGTGGCCGTCCTTTTCCGCGATACCGACGTGGTGAACTTTGTCGCCGAAGCTGCCGGCGTCATGCTTCTGGAAGAAGCATTTCTTGGCGCGGCCCTGCGGACAGCGAACAAGACTGATCGGCCTGTTTCCGGCCCAGGGAAGCATAATCGCGGCGACGTCGGCGTAATGATCGGCAAGCTGACCCTTGGTGATGTTGGCTTCGGGGTAAATCACGCGGGCGCGATTGCTGATCGCGATCGTGCTTGTCGCCGGAGGCGGCAGGGTTGCTGTACGTTGCGCCGTCTCAAGCGCAACGGCTTCCGGCTTCTTGTCCTCGCGCAGGCCGAGATAGCTTGGATGGCGCAGTGTCCCTTCGTTGGTCATCTCTGTGTAGGCTATCTCGACGACAAGCTTCGGACGCATCCAGTGCGCGCCGCGAACCTCCGCGCGCGGTGCTTCGACCGTGGCGGCGCTCTGCTCGAGCGGCGCCATGGTCCTCATCAGCCGCGCCATCTCCGCGGTATCGAAACCGGTTCCGACCTTACCGGCATAGCGCAGCTTTCCGCCGTCATGGACGCCGAGGATCAGCGATCGAAACGCGCGGTCCTTGTCTGACGGCGTCCAGCCGACGAGCACGAATTCCTGGCGTTTGATGCACTTGATTTTCAGCCAGCTTCCGTCGCGAGCGCCGACATAGTCCGAATCCGCTAGTTTCGAGATTACCCCCTCGAGCCCGGCGTCGCAGAAGCGGTTCAGCAATTCCTCGCCCCGGCCCTGGATATGGTCGGAGTAGCGAAGGATAGGGTTCTTCGCCGGCAGAATTTCCTCCAGTTTCGCCTTGCGCTCCAGGAGGGGAAGCCTCGTCAGGTCTTCGCCGCCGAGTTGGAGCAGGTCGAAGGCATAAAAATCGATGCTGGCGGGATCGCCCTTCAAGGCGTTCTGGAGCGCCTGGAAACTCGATCGCCCCTCGGCGTCGATGACAACGGCCTCACCATCGATGAGCGCGGATCGAATCTTAAGCTTGCCTGCTTCCGAAAGGATAGAGGGGAAGCGCCCGGACCAGTCCAGGCCGGAACGTGTGTAGGCACGCGCCTCTCCGCCACCCACCGCGACGAGAATGCGGTAGCCATCGTATTTCATCTCGTGGATCCAGCGATCGCCGGCAGGGACAGTGTCCACCAGCTTTGCGAGCTGGACGGGCCGGAACGCCGGGGGTGCGAGATTGGCCATGCCGCCCGAGGCTGGTCTGGCTGATGCCCCTTTTTTGGTCGGCCGACGCGACGCTGACTTGCTCACTTGACCTCGCTCGTATGAAACTGAATTCCCCGATGCCGTATTCGCAACCTGCAGCCTATTTCTTCAGTTTCTCCGCGGCCGCATCGAGCTTGTCGCGGTCATCGCCGACCCGCTTGATCAGGGCCTCGGCCTGGTCTCTCCTGTACCTTGCTTGCGGGCGGAGTAGGCGACCTCGTACCCTTCACCGGCGGAGACCTGCCGACGGTCGGCGGCGCCTCGCTTGGATTTGTTGTCTGCCATCGTCGTCTCCCCTGGTGCCACAGCTGCGCCGGCACATCGCTTGAGCTGTAACGCGCTGGTTTGGCTTGCGATCCGAAGCCGCGCAAGAAATTCCGCATTTCGCCTCAACGCGCGTGTTGACTTTGATGTTGTCCATGAGAAGGCCGGGAATGAAGAGGTCGCGGCTGCGCAGCCTCTTGGGCGGCCGCTGGCTGACCGGGTGCCGAACCGCCATTGCGCGTAGCTGGTCCCGCAGGCCTGCAGACGAAACTCCCCTCGGGTTAGCCGACGGTGGTCAGGTCAGCGGACTGCACGCTTGGCTAAGGCGCGGCGGCTGGGTGATTGAGATCGGCTCCGGCGCGACAACGCCGCTGCCTTCAGATTGACGCCGCGCCACCGGCCGGATCTCGGAGGATTCAGCCTGCGCCTCCGGGACGTCGCGTAGTTTGGGAAGGCACAGGCGCCATCGTCGACGGCTTTTGCGTCTGCTCTGTTCGATCGCCGTGCGATGCGCCGCATCAACCCGGCACCGCCGCGCGGCACCATCTCTCCGCTTTATCTGCGCTGATCCTTGGTCAGACTGATCGCCTGACGCCATCAACCCGTGAAGGGTCGGCTATGCCAGCATGCCGCCGCTTCGGCTGCGCCTGCGCGGTGATTGCAGCGCTGAGTCCGACACACGGGCGCCTGTCAGCGGAGGATGGTCCTCCGCTCGAACCAGGAGCCGGATCGATGTCTCTCAACGACGCCCACGCCTACGCCTTCAGCCTCGCTACCACTCTGATGGCTGCCATCATCATCTTCCAGGCCGGCGACGGCACTCTCTCAGTGATGCCCGCCAGCGAATATGACGGCGATGCCGCCGCGATCCTCCACGAGATCGATCCCTTCGCTCCGTGACACGCTCGACCGGGAGCGGAAATCGCCGACGGTTTCCGCTCCCGGCGCCGTTGCTCTCGCGCCATACTTCCGCGCGCCGTATTTGCATCTCTCGCGTCGATCGGACTGCTTTGCTGGCAGCTGTTCACGCTGGCCGTCTTCGCGCTGCCGGCGTGCGTCGGCGTGATCGCGGGCCTGGCCGCACACGGTGCGGCAGCCCCGGCGCCGTTCTGGTCGGCGCCGTCGTGGGGGCGATCACGCTCGCCGTCGGCCATCTGCTCATCACCTTCGTCCGGCCCATGTGGCTGAAGCTCATCGTGGCCGCAGCCTTCGCCGCCGGCGGCGACCACCGGCTTCCATGCGACGCATGGCATCGTGAAGCACCTCATGCCGTTCGAGGCGTGGCAGATAACGTTCTCTGTCATCGGTGCGGTGGCGGTCGGGATGACTGCCTTCGTGTGGGTCGCCGGAATGGCGGGGGCGTCGGTCCGGGGTTCGGCCGAGATCTTGCACGGACCTGATCTTCGTCATCGCCGTCAGGAGGATCTGAGCAGCCGTGAGGGTGTCGCCCCGCCGTCTCATGTCGGAGGGATGGGCGTGTGCGCCGCCGATCAATGGCAGGCCCGGAGAAGCGGACCTTGCTGGAGCGCTATGGGCAGAACCATGTCTCAGCGGTCGTCGGACGTCCGCGGCGGCGACCACCGTGGCGGCGGCCGAGGACAATGCGACAGCGTCGGCATGGCGGGAGGAAACGAAGCCGGTGAGCATGCCGTGACGCCGGTTTGCCGGTGCGTGAGGGCCGCCTCTTCTCCGTTATTGACCGTACGTCGACCGCTCCAAACGCCCTCTTCAATGGCCTGATCTGGCCGAAGGCCGGCTGCGCCTCGATCGCCTATGACGCAACAGCCGCGTCAAACTTTCTTCCCCTGCCGGACCTCACCCCACGCGACAAGTCGCGCGGGTCCCCGAGGCGCCGACATTCCTCGCGAGGCAAGAAAGCCCTCCTTGGCTGTCAGGCCCCATCCCACCCCAGCGCGCAAGCGCGCCAGAGACCCCGGGAGGAGGTGCGTCGCCGATCGCCTCCGGCCCTGCCGATCGCCATCGAGGCCGCAATGGTGCGGGCTCGGGAAACGGAAAACGGAGACTTACAATGGCGACCATCGGCACTTTCAAGAAGACCGGCTCCAACGAGTTCACCGGCGAAATCGTCACCCTCAGCGTCCAGGCCAAGAACGTGCGCATCGTCCCCGACCAGCGCGCCACCGGCGAGAACGCCCCCAGCCATCGGGTCGTGGTCGGCCGCGCCGAGATCGGTGCCGCCTGGTCGAAGCGCTCCAACGAGGGCCGCGACTATCTGGGCCTCAAGCTCGACGACCCTAGCTTCAACGCCCCGATCTACGCCAACCTCTTCGACGACGAAGAAGGAGAAGGCTTCTCGCTCATCTGGTCACGGCCGAGTGTGCGGCGCGACTAACCCAAGCAGGCCCCGGCCGAAATGCCGGGGCCTTCTTACATGGACAACCGGTGAGGCCGGCTTCGGAGCAGCGATGCCGAGATCGCATCGCCCAATGCTTCTGGACCGGGCTCCCTGGAAAAGGCCGCATCGGTAAAATGCGCTCTCACTCCGTTGGTATGAGGGCCAGAGATGATCGAGCCGTTTGACGAGGCCGCGCCGGCCGCCGACCAACTTACCGAATACGATCGCGATCACATCAAGCTCTACGCCCGGCTGTTGGATGCGGCCGACGACGGCGCGGACTGGCGCGAGGTGGTCGAAATCCTGTTCGGCATCGATTTGGCGAAAGAGCCGCAGCGCGCCCGGCGCATTCATGACAGTCATCTGGCGCGAGCGCGCTGGATGGCACGCTCCGGCTACCGCCATCTCCTGCGCCGAGGCGGCAGCTAGCCCGACAGCCACTACCGGTCCCAGGTGATGCCGAAGCCGCATCACCTGTTGCCCGCTGACGGGCTTCCGTCACTCGCCGCGAGTCGAAATTCTCTGAGGCGGGGCTACGCTCTGGTGCGAGGAGCTCTTCAGATGAGGCCGGATACGTCCCATTGGCGAGACCATGACAGCTACGATTATTTCGATGCTTTGCCAATTGAAGGGCTCGCCTGGGAGTGCCTGCGGCGTCACAAACCCTATCAACGGCACTATGGCGCGCTTCTGGCGACAAGCGCCCAAAAGGCGCCGATGACGCCCGAGGCGCAGCAGAAATGGGGGCTGCGATTTCCCGGCCAGGCCTGACCTGTCCGCATTGGCGCAAGAGGTCCTGTGGTGTCCTGACGTCGATCCCGCGGTCGTTCCACTGGTCCGGATGCCGGAGTTCCTGTCGTCGGCCTCGCTCGCGCCGTTGCCAGGCCTGGGCGAGGAGCACAACAGCCCGGAAGGACGCCACGCAATCCACAAAGCCGCTGCGGTGACGCAGCTTCTTCTCCTCCCTGGCAGTGACACGCGCGGCCACGTGGCCGCGTTGATCCCATTGGACGCGCAGACGTTGGGCCGGATTGAGGCGCTTACCCGCTTCTGGCGTTCCTGGCAGGGCCGCCCGGTACCACCGGACACGCGAATGACATCGCAGCAGCGGCGTCGCTTTCGCCTGATGATGCAGGCCGCTGACGGCCGTTCCACAGGCGCCAGCTATCGCGACATCGCCATCGCTCTCTATGGGCTCAGCCGGGTCGCCGCCGATCCCTGGAAGACTTCCGCGCTTCGCGATGCGGTGATCGGCCTGGTCGAAGGCGCCACGGCGCTTATCGCCGGCGGCTATCTCCAGATACTGCGCCATCGACGCCGCGCGTAGCCTTTCCGGCTCAGGCAAATGGGGTGGGATTTTTGACACTCCGCAACTTCCCCATCCCCTCCGAAGCCCATGCTCCGCCACTGTGGTCACCGCTCGCCGCTGGACGTCAGCGGCCCCCCAAACCCACGGAGCTGCGATCCAATGCGACCCGATATTACCGTTTTGCCGCCGCGCTTTCTGCGCACCAAGGAAGCTGCTGATTTCCTCAGCCTGTCCGCCCGTACCCTCGAAAAGCACCGCACCTACGGGACAGGTCCTGCTTACAAAAAGCTCGGCGGCCGTGTCGTCTATGCGGTCGATGATCTCCAAGCCTGGGCCGAGCGCGGCGCTGTCACCTCGACATCGGATCCTCGCGGCTCGGTTCTGCCGGCCAAGCGACACGCGCCCGCGCCTGGGGGGCAAGTCGGGCGATACTCACGGTGACTGCGCGTCGATGACGCCGTGGCCGCGCAGACGCATGCCGGATGTCCAGCGCGGCCTCGCCATTCCTCCATTCCAGCGCGAGATACGCGCGACGCCTTGCAGGACCAGGAGCACCTTCATGACGGCTATCGCTGCCACCAGCCTGCGCGCCGCGTTCCCAGCGGCGCCCCAGCTCTCTGCCCATCTCGTTCATGTCGAACTGATTTGGGTGGAGAAGAGACAGGAGAACTGGATACGCTTCGGCACGCACGCTCACGAGCAGATCGTCGATCGCCGCCGGCGCATCCTGTCCTACCGGCCCGGCGCGGTATTCGCCTTCGTGCGCTGGGCCGCAAACGACTTCGGAACGGTCGCCTCGCGCATCGCAATCGTGCGGGCGATGTCGCCCGGCGAAGCATACCAGACGCTTCCCTTTGTGCGACCAGGTGGCGAGCTACTGCTGAAGCTCGAGAGCTGGCCGAGGGTCGAGCGCGTTCTGGAGGCGGTCGACGGGATCGAGCGCCTCGGAATACAGCCCGAGTCGGTATCGCCCGATCATTGGCGCAACATCCACAACCGCATAGCCGCCGGGCAGGCGCCGCGCAGCTATACGCTCGAGCAGCATCGCGCAGCCTTGCTGCGCAGGAGGGTGGGGCTATGAAGCGCGCCGCCACCATCCTGGCTGGTGCTTTCGCAAGCCTGGCCGTTGGCTGTCCGGCTTTCGTGCCGATGCCAGTCAGATTGATCTGGAACGCGTCGGCCAGCGCGCCGCTCGGCCTCTATTGGATCGGCATCGAGGAGCCACCTGCGGTCGGCGATCTGGTCGCCGTGAACGCGCCCGCGCCGCTCGCCGCATTCCTCGAGGACCGCGGCTATCTGCCGAAGGGCGTGCCGCTTTTGAAGCACATCGTTGCGGCTTCCGGGCAAAGTGTCTGCCGCTCGGGTCTCACCATAACCGTCGATGGCGCTGACGCTGGAATGGCGCTCGAGCGCGACCGGGCTGGCCGTGCCTTGCCAGTCTGGCAGGGCTGCCGACGTGTCGCGTCCGGTGAAGTCTTTCTTATGAACCGGCAGGCGCTCGACAGCCTTGACGGCCGGTACTTCGGCCTGATCGCCGCCGATCGGATCATCGGCCGAGCCCTCCCGCTGTGGACCTATGGGAATGGCGGGGCCGGTTTCGAATGGCGCGCGCCAATGCGGTGAGCGCGCGCGACAGGCGGCGCTTCTTGTCGCCTCCCTATCACCGCACTGTCACAAAAACAGGAGACTGACATGCAGCAGATCGGAGAGTTCACACGCCACAAGACCGGCTATTGCGGGCGCATCCATACGCTCAGCCTCAACCTCGACGTCGCCATCGTGGCAGCAGAGACAAGCGACACGGAGAACGCGCCTGACTACCGTGTCCATGCCGGCAATGAGGATGGGCCCGAGATCGGCGCCGGCTGGAAACGCTCCAGCGAGAAGGCCGGCGAGTTCGTCTCGATCCAACTCGACGATCCCATCCTGGCGCAGCCGATCCGCGCGAGCCTCTTTTGCAATGGTGAAGACAAGACGTCCTGGTCGCTGCACTGGTCGCGCCCGCGCGAGCGCGGCGAGAAGGAGTGAAGGATGCGCGCTCGCCGTCAGCCGACGAGCCGTCACAATGCGCCCGGGCCGCTTCGCGGTGCCCGGCGCATCGCTTGCTCCTTGCTTTGCGGTCTGTCGGTCGCAACCGCCTTGCCGACGGTGGCGGTGGCGCAGGACCCGGCCATCGCGCCACTTTCCCAACACGATCCGTTTGCCGAGCACATCAGCGAAGCCTCGCATCGCTTCGGCGTTCCCGCCGCACTGATCCGCGCCGTCATGCGGCAGGAGAGCGCAGGCGACGCGCGAGCCGTATCCCGCGCAGGCGCCCGCGGGCTAATGCAGATCCTGCCCGGCACATGGGACGATCTGCGCGCCCGCTGGTCTCTCGGTGCCGACCCCTTCGATCCGCGCGACAACATTCTGGCTGGCACGGCCTATCTGCGCGAGCTCAATGATCGCTTCGGCTCGCCGGGCTTTCTGGCCGCTTACAATGCGGGCCCCGCGCGCTACGAAGCCTATCTCGCTGGACGTCCGCTGCCGGCCGAGACCCGCGCCTATGTCGCGGCGCTTGCTCCGCTCGCGCGAGGTCTGGCGACCGCTCGCCCTTTCGCCTTCGCCGCCGCCACGGCAATTCCCTGGAAGGATGCCGCGCTCTTTGTGCGCCGGCCGGATCGCACGCCGGCGGTCGGCTTCGCGATGGCCGGCCGCCCGCCGAGTAGCGCTGGCTCTGCAACAACCGTGCGCGACGTCTCCGGCATCGTGCCGTCGTCGGCGGGCCTGTTCGTGGTCAGCGGGGGCGAGAGCACCAGACCATGAGCACGCGCCATGCTTTGCGCGCAATCGCCGGCTCCAGCGCACGATGGAGTGCGGGAAGGCGGGAGGCACCCCGATCAACCGGAAGATGGCAGGATAAAAGGGCGCACATTGCGCCGCGGTTGAGCGGTAGCGTTTGCACGGCTTTCAGGGTCGCTTCACACATTGCCGTCCTCCGGCACAATGTGGGTAGGAGGCCTAAGCTTCTGAGTTTGCTTCGTCTTTTCCACATTTCAGGTCAATGCCATGGCCGATGAGCGCGAGTTTCGCATTAGGCCGGGCCGTATCCGCTCAGTCCGTGCGCAGCAGGCCCGACCCTTCATCGCCCAGGCGCTGGCCGCGGCCAAAAAGGCAGGCGGTGGCGTCTCGCGCTCGGGACAGGTGTTTTCCAGCAACCGCTCGCGCTTCGGCCACGGTCAACGGGCCAGCATCCAGGCCAATCGCCTGATCAACTCGCGATCGCGCGGAGCCGTCGTCAAGGTGCGGGTCGTGCGTCATTCCGCGCGCGGCACCCCGCTTGCGATCCATCTCAACTATCTGCGTCGAGAGGGGGTCACCCGCGAGGGCGAGAAGGCGAGGTTGTTCGGGCCGGGCAGGGAAGAGGCCGATGGCGCGGCTTTCGCGGCGCGCGCGGCGGATGACCGGCACCATTTCAGATTCATCGTCTCGCCGGACGATGCCCTCGACATGGCGGATCTGAGATCTTTCACCCGCGACCTGACCCTGCAGATGGAAAAGGACCTTGGCACACGGCTCGACTGGGTGGCCGTCGATCACTGGAACACCCAGCATCCCCATGTTCACCTTATCGTCCGCGGCGTGCGCGAGGACGGCGAGGATCTGGTCATCTCGCGCGACTACGTCAAGGAAGGGATGCGCGACCGGGCTCGCGACCTGATCACCCAGGAGCTGGGGCCGCGAACCGACCGGGACATTCGGCGATCGCTCGAAAGCCAGGTCCAGTCCGAGCGCTGGACGCAACTCGATCGCCAGTTGCTTCGAGACTCCCGCAGCGCCGGTTTCATCGACCTGGCTCCGCGGTCTCATACCCAGCCCGATGAATTTCACGCGCTGAAGATCGGTCGCCTGCGCAAGCTTGAGGTTCTTGGTCTCGCCAGTCAGCCCGGTCCAGGCCAATGGATCATCGACGAAAAGGCCGAAGCCACATTGCGGGAGCTCGGCCAGCGCGGCGACATCATCAAGCGCATGCATCGGGCATTGACCGAGCAAGGCATCGAGCGTGGCTCGGGCAGTTATGTTCTGGCTTCCGAAAATCTCGATGCACCCATCGTCGGCCGGCTCATCGGTCGCGGGCTCGACGATGAGCTGGGTGGCACGGCCTATGCCGTTGTCGATGGCGTAGATGGGCGCACCCACCACATCCGGCTTCCCAGCCTTGAAGCAGCCGGCGACGGCGCGCCCGGATCGATTGTCGAGCTGCGCACATTCGACGATGCGCGCGGCCGTCCTCGCGTTGCGCTCGCGGTTCGCTCCGATCTCACTGTCGATGAGCAAGTCGCGGCGCCAGGTGCGACCTGGCTTGATCGCCAAGCCATCGCCCGCAAGCCCGCGGAGCTGGCCGAATCGGGCTTCGGCGCCGACGTTCGTGACGCCTTGGATCGCCGCGCCCGACATCTTCTGGGTCAAGGGCTCGCAGATCTGCGAGGCAACCGCATCATATTCACCAGGAACCTGCTCGATACGCTGCGCCGTCGCGAGCTGGAGGTGATTGGCGACAAGCTCGCGGACGACAGCGGACGGACCTTCACCCGTACCGCCAGCGGCGAGCATGTCGCTGGGAGGTATCGCCAGCGCCTGTCTCTCGCTTCCGGACGTTTCGCCATGATCGACGACGGACTGGGCTTCCAGCTCGTTCCCTGGACGCCAGCGCTCGAAAACCATCTCGGCCAGCATGTCAGCGGCATCGCTCGGGGGGACGGCGGCGTCGACTGGAGCTTTGCCCGCAAGCGCGGCCTTGGCCTCTAGGCGTAGAAAGAAAGGATCCGGCGATGTCCGCCACGAAAATCCTCTGGGGTCAGATCCTCACCGTCTTCCTCATCGTTGTGTTGACGACCTGGATGGCGACACAATGGACAGCATGGCGACTTGGCTTTCAGCCACAGCTCGGGCCGCACTGGTTCGAGCTCGCCGGGCTGCCCGTCTACTATCCGCCGGCACTGTTCTGGTGGTGGTATTTCTACGACGCCTATGCCCCGTCGATCTTCGTGGAGGGCGGGCTGATCGCCGTGTCGGGCGGCTTCCTATCCATCGTCGTTGCGATAGGGATGTCGGTTTGGCGGGCGCGCGAAATCAGGAACGTCTACACCTACGGTTCGGCGCGTTGGGCCGGGAAGGGGGAGGTGGAGGCTGCCGGCCTGCTCGGCGCCGACGGCGTGGTGCTCGGGCGCTATGATCGCCATTACCTGCGCCACGATGGTCCCGAGCATGTGCTGTGCTTCGCTCCGACGCGGTCCGGCAAGGGCGTCGGCCTGGTGGTGCCCTCGCTGCTGACTTGGCCTGGCTCGGCGATCGTTCACGACATCAAGGGCGAGAACTGGCACCTGACCGCTGGCTTCCGCGCGCTTCACGGTCGGGTCCTGCTTTTCGATCCGACCAATTCGAAATCGGCGGCCTACAATCCCTTGCTCGAGGTTCGCCGCGGCGAATGGGAGGTGCGGGACGTGCAGAACATCGCCGACATCCTAGTCGATCCGGAAGGTAGCCTCGAGAAGCGCAACCATTGGGAGAAGACCAGCCACGCGCTCCTGGTCGGTGCGATCCTGCATGTCCTTTATGCCGAGAAAGACAAGACGCTGGCGGGCGTCGCCGCCTTCCTGTCCGATCCAAAGCGACCGATCGAGTCCACATTGGTCGCAATGATGACAACCGCCCATCTCGGAGATGCCGGTCCGCATCCGGTCATCGCAAGCGCGGCCCGAGAGTTGCTCAACAAATCCGACAACGAACGATCGGGCGTGCTCTCGACCGCGATGTCCTTCCTTGGTCTTTACCGCGATCCCGTTGTCGCTGAGGTCACCAGCCGATGCGATTGGCGGATCGCCGACATTGTCGGCGGCAAGGGCCCAGCCACGCTCTACCTGGTCGTGCCTCCATCCGACATCAACAGGACGAAGCCGCTCATCCGCCTCATCCTCAACCAGATCGGCCGCCGTCTGACAGAGGATCTGCGTAGAAAAACGCAGCGCCATCGGCTCTTGCTGATGCTCGACGAATTTCCGGCGCTCGGCCGCCTCGATTTCTTCGAGAGCGCGCTCGCCTTCATGGCGGGTTACGGGCTGAAAAGCTTTCTCATCGCCCAATCGCTGAACCAGATCGAGAAGGCTTACGGGCCGAACAACTCAATTCTCGATAATTGCCATGTGCGCGTCAGCTTCGCCACCAACGACGAAAGGACCGCCAAGCGCGTGTCCGATGCGCTGGGCACCGCGACCGAGATGCGGGCGATGAAAAACTATGCCGGGCACCGGCTCTCGCCCTGGCTCGGGCACCTCATGGTGTCCCGGCAAGAGACGGCCCGGCAGTTGCTGACTCCTGGCGAGATCATGCAGCTTCCCCCGACCGATGAGATCGTTATGGTTGCGGGGACGCCGCCGATCAGGGCTAAGAAGGCGCGCTACTACGAGGATGCCCGCTTTCGCAATCGCATCCTGCCGCCACCCGAACTGACTCCATCCGGACAGGCCGGTCCCGACGACTGGACCCATCTGCCGGTCCCGCTTCGCCATACGGCCGCCGCCGGTTCAGGCGCGCCTCGCCAGGACGACACCGATCCGACCGAGTCGGAGCGGCGCCTGCAACCCGAGCTCAATCGCGTGCGGCCGATGGAGCAAACGATCCCGATCGAGAACGAGTTCGAGATCAACACGGCCGACGATGCCGACGACGATGACGCGGTCCGCAACCGACGGTTGGCGCGGCTGATGCAGGGAGTGGCGCGGCAGGTATCGCTCGACCCTGACGATGGCATGGAGTTATAGTCGCGATGACCAGCCGCAAGAAGAAGGCCCAGATTTCCGTTTATCTCGATCAGGCGATCTTGGCGATGCTCGCCGACTACGCGGCGCGGCGCGATCAATCTCAGTCCATGATCGCCGAGGCTGCGATCGCTTCGTTCCTGTCGCCGGACGCCGACGAGCGTCGCGAGGCGGCGATCGCCAAGCGCCTCGACCAGGTCGATCGTCGCCTTGCCCGACAGGAGCGCGACGTCGGTATCGCGGTCGAGACGCTTGCCGTGTTCGTCCGATTCTGGCTAGCGACGACGCCTGCGTTACCCGAGCCCGCCGCGCAGGCCGCTCGCGCCAAGGCCGCCGAACGCTACGATTCCTTCCTCAGCGCCTTGGGCCGTCGTCTGGCGAAGGGGCCGAAGCTGCGGCAGGAGATCAGTGAGGACGTGGAGAGCGGTCCGGACACAACTCACTCCGGCGTGCCTGGGTAACAATTGGACAGCAAGACCTCGGCCAGGGCGGGGCCGCGGACTCGGCTGCAAGCCAAGTGTTAAGCCACCAAGACAAGCGCGAGGTTTTTGAGGTGGGCGTCGATTGCCCTGGCGACGGCTGACGCGATCGGAAGCGTCTTTTTCGCCTCGGGCCATTCGTCGCGGAAGCGCGTCACGGTTTCGCGCGCCGTATCGACGACCGGCTTCTCAGGCAGATGCGCCTTCGCGGCCAGATAGCGAAGCTCGTCCAGCGAAAAGTCGCGCATGCGCTTGGTGCGGGCATATTTAATCGCGGCGAACTCATCGTCGATATAGGCGATCGTGGACACGAAATCATAGGCCGGTGCAAGCGTGGCGGTGCGCCGGTCGCGATAGATCACCGACCAGTTCTTGAGGTGCATGTCGGCATTGCCGATCAGCGTGTTGAAGACGAGCCTGCGGATGAACTCGCGCACGCCCTCGTCGCCGGCCTCGACGCCGAGCACGGTCGCGATAGCGCGGGCGCTGCCGCGCTTGTATTTGTCCTCCGGCCAGACGCCGAACACCTGTGCGAAATCCTCGATGTGCACCGGGCCGTCGTCGCCGCGGTCGAAACGCCTCACAGCCAGCGCCTGTCCCTTCAAGGTCCGCATCCCCTCGGGGAGGCCGTCGATCGCGTCGATGTCGAGCAACTGGAGCTCAGGCACGTCCATGCCGAGCCTGGCTGCAAGGCTCATCATCGAGAATTCATTCTCGGGCACGCCGTCATAGAGCTGGGAAGGAAGCTTGACGATCCATGATCCGCCGACCCCATCCGCGGGAATCGTGAGCCCGCCACCCTTTCCGGGATTCTTCACCGCAGAGAATTTCAGCTGCACGCCCGCGAGGGAAAATCGCAGGGTGTTGGTCCGGCGCTTCCGGCGCGCTTCCTCGTTGTCCTCGTCGTTCAGGTCGGGCCATGCCTCTCCGTCCGCCGGGGCAATCGTCAGCGCGCCGGGCAAATCGCGACCCAGAACCCACAGCAGAAAGAACTCGCGCCGGTCGCTCACCCCCGCCCGTTCGGCAAGGTAGGTCCGGAGCGGCCCTTCCGGCAGCAGATTGGCGAAGAAGGGCGGCACCCTGACGCTGACCGGCCTGAAGTCAGTCAGGAGCTGCCCGTACTGATCCTCAAACGACAGGCTGAGCGTCGGCCGTTCGGGATTGTCGATATAGGGCTTGTCGAAGGCGAACAGCGTGCGCTCGCCCGGGATGAGCGACAGCGTAGCGATCTTCTCGCCATAAAGGCGGACATCGAGGACCGAAACCTCAGGCATCGTCGTCCTCGTCGTCGAGCGCGTAGGCAGGTCGCGGCGCTTCGGGCGTTGCATGGGCAATTCGGTTGCGCAGTGCCCTGAGCGTCTTCGATGCCCGTTCGATGGCGGGAAGCGCGCCAGGGCCAGCCGGGAGCTTCATCAGCCTGTCGGTGACGGCGCTGAGCGTATCGAGATCGGCATTGCTCAGCCTGAAGTTCGCAAGTTCGCGCAACGTCTGGTCAAGTCGCGTGAAGTCGAAAGCGTCGCCGTTGTCGCGGCGCAACTTTGCAAGTGCCGCCTCGGCGCGATTGAATGCCGCGGAGCGCCGGCGATTCTCGCCACCCAGCGTCGCGTTGCTGACGATGGCCTCGACCGCGGCGAGCGCCTTGCGCGGCACCAGAACCAGTTCGTGATCGAGCGCGCGCGCCAGTTCGATCAGGCTCGATAGCCTGAGATCGGTTGCCCCGCTTTCGATTTTCGAGATGTGGCTTTGCGGAACGCCGATGCGCGCGCTGAGGTCGCGCTGGCTCAGCCCGCTCTGCTCACGGGCGCTTCGCAAGGTCTGCAGGATGCCTTCGGTGGAATAGATCATCGATCTGTCTCTGCATATCACCTCCCATCCATTATATGCTAAAACATATCGAACGCAAGGCAGGCGAGGAAAAACCGCGATAAAACCATATCAACCGGTTGGCTTGATATATCATAACATATCACATCTCGTCGGCAAGGTAGGGTCGAAGCGCGGCAAAGGGACCGCAAGAATCGCAAGCGCTTAATCTACCACGCCGTTTTGCAGGGGACATCGACAGCCCTCGCCGCCCAACGGCACCGCCAATCGCCTGTCATTGCACGCCAGGCTACTACGCCCTGACATAGCTGTTGAATCCGGCCGAGATCGGGTCCTTTTAATCATCCCCGTCCCGGGGCCAATCCATGTCCCCGGATCGAATGGGGACCGGCATGACAGCTTCGCCTCACAATTCGGAAGGACTTGCGCGCGGCGCGCGCATGCTGCGAACAGCGCTCGGACCTGCGATCGCCCGCTATCTCGACGACGCGGGCATCGTCGAGGTGATGCTGAACCCGGATGGGCGGCTTTGGATCGATCGCCTGTCCGAGGGCCTCGCCGACAGCGGCGAGCGTCTTTCGGCGGCCGACGGCGAACGCATAATCCGCCTGGTTGCGCACCACGTAAGCGCCGAGGTGCACGCTTACGCTCCGCGCGTATCCGCCGAGCTGCCCGAGACAGGGGAGCGGTTCGAGGGGCTGCTTCCGCCGGTGGTGGCGGCGCCGGCCTTCGCTATCCGCAAGCCGGCCGTCGCCATCTTTACACTCGACGACTATGTGGCGGCCGGGATCGTGTCGGCGCCCCAGGCAGACGTGCTGCGCCAGAGCGTCGCCGCCCGCGCCAACATCCTGGTCGCCGGCGGCACGTCCACCGGCAAGACAACGCTGGTCAACGCGCTGCTGGCTGAAGTGGCCAAGACCGACGATCGTGTCGTCATTATCGAGGATACGCGGGAACTGCAGTGCGCCGCGCGCAATCTCGTGGCGATGCGCACGAAGGACGGCGTCGCATCGCTCTCCGATCTCGTCCGCTCATCGCTGCGCCTGCGCCCCGATCGCATTCCGGTCGGCGAGGTGCGCGGAGCCGAGGCCCTCGAACTGCTCAAGGCCTGGGGCACGGGGCACCCGGGGGGCCTCGGCACGATCCACGCCGGAAGCGCCCTTGGCGCGCTGCGACGCATGGAGCAGCTCATCCAGGAAGCGGTCGTCACAGTGCCGCGCGCGCTGATCGCCGAGACGATCCACCTCGTTGCCGTCCTTTCCGGCCGTGGCTCGGCGCGGCGCCTGACCGAAATCGCCCGGATCGAGGGCCTCGGCCCGGACGGCGACTACCGCGTCGTCCCGGCTGTCCTCGAGGGCACCGGCACGCAAACTGCGCTCATCCAAGACCCAGAAGGAGTACGTCCGTGATCCAACGCCTGCGCCTCGCAAGCCGTCTCGCCATGGCCATTTCGGCCGCAACGCTTCCGCTGGTGGCGGCCGCCCCCGCTTTTGCCTCCGGGTCTTCAATGCCGTGGGAACATCCGCTGCAACAGATATTGCAGTCGGTCGAGGGCCCGGTCGCCAAGATCATGGCTGTGATCATCATCATCGTCACCGGCCTGACACTCGCCTTCGGCGATACCTCGGGCGGATTCCGCCGGCTCATCCAGATCGTGTTCGGCCTCTCGATCGCCTTCGCGGCCTCGAGCTTCTTCCTGTCCTTCTTCTCGTTTTCCGGCGGAGCGCTGGTCTGATGGCGAACACTGTCCAGCTAAGCGGGTCGATCCCGGAGGATGCAGTACCGGGATACGCGGTCCCTGTTCATCGCGCCCTGACCGAGCCGATCCTCCTCGGCGGCGCGCCGCGCGCCATTGCCATCATGAACGGGACGCTCGCCGGAGCCGTCGGGTTGGGGCTGCGGCTTTGGCTTGCCGGAATCGCGATCTGGGCGATCGGCCATCTTGCCGCCGCATGGGCTGCCAGGCGCGACCCGCTCTTCGTCGATGTCGTGCGCCGACATCTGCGCATCCCGGCGCATCTCACCGTTTGAAGGGTCGCCCCGATGATGAACCTTGCGGAATACCAAAATCGAAACAGCCGGCTTGCCGACTTCCTGCCTTGGGCGGCCCTGGTCGGAGAAGGCATTGTCCTCAACAAGGACGGCAGCTTCCAGCGGACCGCGCGTTTTCGCGGTCCCGATCTCGACAGCGCCGTCCCCGCCGAACTCGTCGCGGTGGCCGGCCGGATCAACAATGCCTTGCGCCGCCTCGGTTCCGGCTGGGCAATCTTCGCCGAGGCGCAACGTCACCCGTCGACCCGCTATCCAGATAGCAATTTTCCGGATGCGGCCTCCGCGCTGGTCGACGCCGAGCGCAAGGCGGGCTTTGAGGAGATCGGCGCGCATTTCGAGTCGAGCTACTTCCTGACCTTCACCTACCTTGCGCCCCCCGAGGACGCGGCACGTGCGGAGAGCTGGCTATACGAAGGGCGCCAGAAGAAGGGGCTTGACGCCCATGAAGCCCTGACCGGCTTCGCGGACCGCAGCGATCGTGTTCTTCGCCTCATCGAAGCCTTCATGCCGGAATGCCGCTGGCTCGATGACGCCGAGACGCTGACTTATCTGCATGGCTGTGTCTCGACCAATCGCCATCGTGTGCGCGTTCCAGAGACGCCTATGTATCTCGACGCGGTGCTTGCCGACCAGCCGCTCACCGGCGGCCTCGAGCCGCGGCTGGGCGCATTGCATCTGCGTATTCTGACAATCACCGGCTTTCCCACCGCGACGACGCTTGGTTTGCTCGACGAACTAAACCGGCTGGCCTTCCCGTACCGGTGGTCGACGCGCGCGATCCTGCTCGACAAGACGGATGCGACCAGGCTCCTCACCAAAATCCGGCGTCAGTGGTTCGCTAAGCGCAAGTCCATTGCCGCGATCCTGAAGGAGGTGATGACCAACGAGGCATCCGTCCTTGTCGACACCGATGCCGCCAACAAGGCCGCCGATGCCGACCTGGCGCTGCAGGAACTCGGCGCCGACTATGCCGGCATGGCCTACGTCACCGCCACGGTGACCGTGTGCGACGATGATGCGGCCGCCGCCGATGAAAAACTGCGCCTGGTTGAGAAGGTCATCCAGGGACGGGACTTCACCGCGATCATCGAAACCATCAACGCCGTCGACGCCTGGCTCGGCAGCCTGCCGGGCCACGTTTACGCGAATGTCCGTCAACCACCAATCTCCACTCTCAATCTCGCCCACATCATTCCGCTGTCCGCGGTGTGGGCGGGGCCGGAACGGGACGAGCATCTGGCAGCGCCTCCCCTGCTGTTCGGCAAGACCGAAGGCTCGACCCCGTTCCGGTTTTCCCTTCACGTCGGCGACGTCGGCCACACGCTGGTCGTCGGGCCGACGGGCGCCGGCAAGTCCGTGCTCCTGGCGCTGATGGCCCTGCAGTTCCGCCGCTATGCCGGCTCGCAGGTCTTCGCCTTCGATTTCGGCGGCTCGATCCGCGCGGCGGCGCTCGCCATGGGCGGCGACTGGCACGATCTCGGCGGCGATCTCAGCGAAGGGGCGACCGACAGCGTCAGCCTGCAGCCTTTCGCTCGCATCCACGATGTTCCAGAGCGTGCCTGGGCGGCAGACTGGATCGTGGCGCTTCTCACCCGCGAGGGTGTGGCGATCACGCCCGAGGTGAAGGAGCATGTCTGGACGGCGCTCACCTCGCTGGCCTCCGCGCCTGTCGGGGAGCGCACGATCACCGGTCTCGTCGTGCTGCTGCAATCGAACGACCTCAAGCAGGCGCTCCGTCCCTACTGTGTCGGCGGTTCCCACGGCCGGTTGCTCGATGCCGAGCGCGAACGGCTCGGCTCCGCCCGGGTCCAGGCATACGAGACCGAAGGGCTGATCGGAACAGGCGCCGCGCCGGCGGTCCTTTCCTATCTCTTCCACCGCATCGAGCAACGCCTTGACGGCTCACCAGCCCTGCTCATCATCGACGAAGGCTGGCTTGCGCTGGACAATGAGGGTTTTGCCGGCCAGCTGCGGGAATGGCTGAAGACGCTGCGCAAGAAAAATGCCAGCGTCGTCTTCGCAACGCAGTCGCTCAGCGACATCGATGGCTCGTCGATCGCGCCGGCGATCATCGAGAGCTGCCTGACCCGGATTCTTCTGCCGAACGAGCGCGCCATCGAGCCGCAGATCACCGCGATATACCGCCGCTTCGGCCTCAACGATAGGCAGATCGAGATCCTCGCGCGGGCAATGCCCAAGCGTGATTACTACTGCCAGTCGCGCCGTGGAAACCGGCTGTTCGAGCTCGGACTGTCGGATGTCGGCCTCTCCCTCTGCGCCGCATCCGCAAGAACCGATCAGGCCGCGATCGCCCACATCGTCTCCGAGCACGGCCGCGACGCCTTCCTCGCGGCCTGGCTCAGCCATCGCGGCCTCGGCTGGGCTGCCGAGCTCGTCCCCAGCCTGGCCAGTTCCGCCGCCGCGGGCCCAGCATTAACCAGCCCCGCCTTCACCAGCCCCGCCTTCAGCAGCAAGGAGAAGTCCTCATGAAAGTGCATCGTTCCGTTGCCATGCGCTTCGCCGCCGCACTGGCTCTCGCTCCCGTCAGCCTCGTGCCGATGGCGGCGGTCCCGGCGCACGCCTTCATCGTTTTCGATCCCTCCAACTATTCACAGAACGTCCTGACGGCGGCGCGCTCGCTTCAGCAGATCACCAACCAGATCACGTCGCTTCAGAACCAGGCGCAGATGCTGATCAACCAGGCTCGCAATCTCGCCAGCCTGCCGTTCTCATCGCTGCAGCAACTCCAGCAGTCGGTGCAGCGCACCCAGCAGTTGCTCGGCCAGGCGCATAACATTGCCTATGACGTCCAGCAGATCGATCAGGCCTTTCAGCAGAAATACGGCGCGGTCGCTCTATCGGCGTCGGATCAGCAACTCGTCAGCGACGCGCGCTCGCGCTGGCAAAACACGGTCGGTGGCCTTCAGGACGCCATGCGCGTGCAGGCCGGCGTCGTCGGCAATATCGACGCCAATCGCTCAGCAATGTCGGCGCTGGTCGGCCAAAGCCAGGGCGCGACGGGCGCGCTCCAGGCAACGCAGGCCGGCAACCAGCTCCTCGCACTGCAGGCGCAGCAACTTGCCGATCTCACCGCGGTGGTCGCCGCCAACGGCCGGGCGCAGGCGTTGCAGGCCGCCGAGCAGGCCACGGCCGCCGACCAGGGCAGGGAGCAGCGCCGTCGTTTCCTGACGCAGGGCGCGGGTTATCAGCCCGGCAACGCGCAGATGTTTTACGGCAAGAACTGAGGCCTGCGATGGACACCAGGATATTCGCCCGCCTCGCTGCGGTGGTTTTCGTTGCAACCTCTGTCGCGGCGGCCTTGATTGCAACGAGGAGCGCCCACAGGCAGTCCGAGCCCCTCGCGCTACGCGACCGTACCATCGCATCACGAGATCCGCTCGCGGCCGAATTGCTGCGCTGCTCAGGGATCGGCGAGACCGGCCCCCGCGATCCCGGCTGTCTGAGGGCGTGGGCCGAAAGCCGGCGCCGGTTTCTGCGCCAGCGGGAAGGGGCCATCACGCCCGCTCGCGCTCAGCCGGCAACGCTATTCCCGAACGTACCGGCATCGGCCGATCCGGACCGGAAGAAAGGGCAGGGGCCGAGCGTCGCGCCAATGCAGGCGGCGCCCTCCGGGCCAAAGGTTCGCTGACAATGGGCGGCACCGGCGTCATCGACCATTTCCTCGAAGTCTTCACGCGATACATCGACGGCGGCTTCGGCCTGCTTGGCGGTGAGGTGGGCTTCATCGCCTCAACCCTGATCGTCATCGACGTGACGCTCGCGGCGCTCTTCTGGTCCTGGGGCGCCGATGACGACATCCTGGCGCGCCTCGTCAAGAAGACGCTGTTCGTCGGCGTCTTCGCCTATCTCATCTCCAACTGGAACAACCTCGCCCGCATCGTCTTCGAAAGCTTCGCGGGGCTTGGCCTGAAGGCGTCGGGCACCGGTTTTGCCGTCGGCGATCTGATGCGCCCGGGCAAGGTGGCGCAGACCGGGCTCGATGCCGGTCGGCCGCTGCTGGACTCGATCTCCGATCTGATGGGCTACTGGTCCTTCTTCGAGAATTTCATCCAGATCGCCTGCATGTTCTTCGCCTGGGCGCTGGTGCTGCTCGCCTTCTTCATCCTCGCGGTGCAGCTTTTCGTCACGCTGATCGAGTTCAAGCTGACGACACTTGCCGGTTTTGTGCTGATCCCGTTCGGTCTGTTCGGCAAATCCGCCTTCATGGCCGAGCGCGTGCTCGGCAACGTCATCGCCTCCGGCATCAAGGTTCTGGTGCTCGCGGTGGTCATCGGCATCGGCTCGACGCTCTTTTCCGAATTCACTTCGGGGTTCAATGGCAACACGCCGTCGATCGACGACGCCATGGCGATCGTGCTCGCCGCGCTGTCGCTGCTTGGTCTCGGCATATTCGGCCCGGGCATCGCCAACGGTCTTGTCTCTGGCGGACCGCAGCTCGGCGCCGGCGCGGCAGTCGGCGCGGGCCTCGCCGCCGGCGGCATGATCGCGGCAGGGACTGCGGCCGGCGGCGCCGCAGCGGCGGGCGGGGCAGCCCTCTCAAGCGCCGCTGGCGCGGCGGCGCGTGGTGGCGCCGCGGCCGCGGGCGGGGCATTCACTGCCTACCAGCTCGGCGCGGCCGGAGAGTCCGGCTTCTCCGGCATGGCAGCCGGATTGCGTGGCGTCGCTGCCGCCGGTGCTGAGGCGGTCGTCTCGCCTCTAAAGCGCGCGGCCAATCATGCCGCTGGCGCAACGAAGGAGAGCCACCGCGCCGGCACTCGCGCCGCCTTCGAGATCACCGGGGGATCATCCAGCGCCGGCACGATCGGCGGGAATGCCGCAGGCAGCGGCGGCGCTGCTGGCGTGGCGTCCCGTGCGGCCGAAAGCCAGCCCGCCTGGGCAAAGCGCATGAAGCGATCGCAACAGATGACCCATGGCGTCCAGGCCGCCGCTCACGCCGTTCGCAGTGGCGACAGCCATGGCGGCGGCTCCTCGATCAACCTGTCTGAAAGCGACTGAGCATGTTCAAGCGACCCTCAACGCACTACGGAAAATCCCCCCGACTGGAGACGCCATACCAGCGCGCTGCCCAGGTCTGGGACGAGCGCATCGGCTCCGCCCGCCAGCAGGCCCGCAACTGGCGCTACATGGCCTTCGGCTCGCTGGCGCTGGCCGCGGGCGTGTCCGGCGCGCTGGTCTGGCAATCGGCCAGCGGCTCGATCGTACCCTGGGTGGTGCAGGTCGACCGGCTCGGCCAAGCGCAGGCCGTTGAGCCGGCGACCGCCGATTATCAGCCGAGCGATCCGCAGATCGCTTTCTACCTCGCCCGTCTCATTGAACAGGTGAGGTCCATCCCCGCCGATCCGGTCATCCTGCGGCAGAACTGGCTGCGCGCCTATGATTTCACGACGCAGGGCGGCGCGCTCGCGCTCAACGACTATGCGCGCGCCAACGACCCGTTCACCAGGATCGGCAAGCAGCAGGTCGCCGTCGAGGTATCGTCGGTCATCCGCGCCTCCCCGGCAAGCTTCCGCATCGCCTGGATCGAGCGCCGCTATCAGGACGGCTCGCTCGCTTCCACCGAGCGATGGTCCGCCATCGTCACCATCGTCGTGCAGTCCCCGCGCGACGCCGACACGCTGCGGAAGAACCCGCTCGGCATCTACATCACCGCCATCAACTGGTCGAAGGAGCTTGGCCAATGACGCCCGCACAATGCAAGTCCGCCCCCGCGGCGCGCCCGCCCTTCCTCCGCGCGATGCCGGCTTTGAGCAAGATAGCGTTGCCGGTGTTTCTTCTCGGCACTTCGGCGCTCGTGGGATGCGCCAGCCCGCAGAAGCCGCCGGAGATCTCCTATGACGATCCGATCCCCGCCGTGCGAGCGGTCGATCCCCCATCGCCAGTCAAGGTGGTGGAGCTTGCGAAGCCATTGCCGCTTCCCGGCCAATTGAAGCCGGTAGGCAAGAGCGGGAAGCCAGAGGCGGAGGCAAGCGATCCCGCAGCCCGCGTGAATCTTGCCAACCAGGCCGCGCGCGTCCAGCCCGTCCGCGACGGGTTCATCAACTCGATGCAGGCCTACCCGTTCGTCGATGGCGCGCTCTACCAGGTCTATGCCTCGCCGGGGCAGATCACCGACATCGCGCTTCAAGCCGGCGAGCAGCTCGTCGGCTCCGGCCCGGTCGCCGCAGGCGACACCGTGCGCTGGATCATCGGCGATACGGAGAGCGGCACCGGGGCGACCAAGCAGGTCCACATCCTGGTGAAGCCGACCCGCGCCGACCTTCTCACCAACCTGGTCATCAATACCGACCGGCGCACCTATCACATGGAACTGCGCTCGACGCCCTCGACCTATATGGCCTCGGTCTCCTGGCAGTATCCGCAGGACCAGCTCGTCGCCCTGCGTCGCCAGAACCAACAGGCCGAGGCCGCGCAGCCGGTCGCCACCGGTGTCGACCTGTCCCGCGTCAACTTCCGCTACGAGGTGACCGGCGATCGCGCGCCATGGCGCCCGCTTCGCGCCTTCGACGATGGCAGGCAGGTGTTCATCGAGTTCCCGCGCGGCATCGGTCAGGGCGAGATGCCGCCGCTCTTCGTAGTCGGACCGCAAGGCGACACGTCCGAGCTGGTGAACTATCGCGTGCGCGGCAACTACATGATCGTCGATCGGCTGTTTGCCGCCGCCGAGCTGCGCTTCGGCGCCGGCAAGAACCAGACTCGGGTCCGTGTCTCTCGAACCGATGGGAAACGCACCCGCGCATTGTCGTGGATGCGACGTCCTGGCGAATCCTGGCGTTCGACCAGCACCGAGGACGAGGGCGGAGGGCCGGCATCGTGACCGACCAATTTGATCCCTTCAGTGATCAGAACGATGCCCGCTCGAAACGCCCCGCCGATGGGAACGAATGGCCAGATTCGCCAGGCCAGGATGACGGCCGGCCTTTGACGGACGAGCCGGCCGCGGCCATGCGGCTGCGCGCCGAGCCGCCGCGCGTGACGCGCCTGTCACGTAAGGTGCTGGCAGGACTGGGCCTTGGCGCCAGCCTCGCTGTCGGCGGGGCGCTGATCTACGCGCTTCAGAACCGACAGCAGAGCGCCGGCCAGGAACTCTATTCGACGGACAATCGCCAGACCCCGGACGGGCTCGCCACCCTTCCAAAGGACTACGCGGGCGTTCCCAAACTCGGTCCGCCGCTTCCTGGCGACCTCGGCCGGCCGATCCTCAACGCGCAAAATGTCGGCCCTGGACCTTCACCGCAAGCCGTCGGGCCCGACCCGGAGGAGCAACGAAGGCAGCAGGAGCTGAGGCAGCCAGGACCGCGCGGCTTTTTGCATCCACCCAAACCCGGCCTGCCAGCGGCCCTGTTGCCGCTGAAAACAGTGCGGACCCAACGCCTCAGCCCGATCTCGCCAGCCTTGGCCTCGCGCCGCAGCCCGCGACGCCATTGGCGCAGGATCGGCAGCGCGCCTTCCTCGATCAGCCGTCCGACAGGCGCACCGTCTCGCCCGATCGCGTGGAATTGCCGGCGTCGAAAAACGTCCTTCAGGCCGGTGCCGTGATCGCAGCCGCTCTCATTACGGGCATCCGCTCCGACCTGCCAGGGCAGATCACCGCGCAAGTGACAGAGAACGTCTATGACAGCCCGACCGGACGGATCCTCCTTGTTCCGCAGGGGGCGCGGCTCATAGGCCAGTACGATAACGGCGTCGGCTTCGGCCAGCGACGCGTCTTGCTGGTCTGGACCAGGATGATCTTTCCGGACGGGCGCTCGATCGTTCTGGAACGCGAGCCGGGTGCCGACGCCGAAGGCTATGCCGGTCTGGAGGATGGCGTGAACTACCATTGGGGCGAGCTGTTCAAGGCGGCAGCGCTCTCCACGGTTTTGAGTATCGGCGCTCAGGCAGGCTCCTCGCGCGAGGAAAGCGATATCGTGCGCGCGCTGCGCCAAGGCGCCTCCGACAGCATCAGCCAGACCGGCCAGCAGATCGTCCAGCGGCAGCTCAACATAGCGCCGACGCTCACCATTCGGCCTGGTTTTCCCGTGCGGGTCATCGTCACGCGCGATCTCGTGCTCGAACCTTATGGAGGCTGAAATGGCCAAGCTGAAACTCGGGCCGATCGCCGACGACAAGCCCGTCAAGGTCACGGTGGAGCTGCCGGCCGCACTGCATCGCGATCTCACCGCCTATGCCGAGATCCTCGGCCGCGAAGCGGGACAAGCGCCTGCCGAGGCGCCGCGGCTCATCGTTGCAATGCTGGAGCGGTTTATTGCGACGGATCGTGGCTTTGCCAGCGCGAGGCGGTCCGCGAGCGGATGAGCGTCTCGGCACCAATCATGTCTGATCGGCGACCGATAGCCCAGGTTTCACCCTCCCGTCGACGGCAGGCTCGAGCGGCTTGGCAGCGGCCATGTTCCGTGCAGCGCCCACCAGCCGCAGCAGAGCGCGCTTCGGGTTCGATTCCAACCACATCGCCTGTATAGATCTGCTGCTGTAAGGTCCCGCCATGGGTTTCCAGATGGCAGACTCTATGGCCACCGCTCTGGCGAAGCCTTCGCCCGCCAGGGTCACACCGTGACCGAGCTGGACCTTGAGGATGACCGTCGCTTCGCTGGCTCGACATATCTCAATGGCAGGCCCGCCATTGGCAGCGACCTGCTCCGGGGAGGTGAGGTCCTCCTGCGATTGAACCGAAACCAGCAGACTGGTCCCTGCAAGATCTTGCCATCTCACCACAGGCCTGTCCGCGAGCGGATGGCCGCGAGGAAGGAGAACGAACAACCGCTCCTGCGCGAATATTTCGCTTCGGCATGAGGCGGTGTTCTGAAGCCCGTGCGCAAAGACGATGTCGAGGCGCCGCCGGCGTATCGCCGCCAGGCTCTGTTCATGTCCAACGTCCTCGATTGCGACGGTGATGTCCGGATGCAGATGGTGGAAGCGCTCCACGAGGCGAGCCACGAATGCGCGCCCCATCTGGGCGCACAATCCGATCCGGATCGTCCTGGCGTCCTGATTGCCGCGATCGCCGCCGGCCAGCGCATCCTGCAAGCCTTCATAGTGAACCCGCACGAGGTCCGTCCAGGCGCGGCCTGCTTCCGTCAACCGCACGCCATGCACGTCGCGATCGAACAGCTGCATGTCGAGCACCTGCTCCATGGCGACGATGTTACGGCTGACGGAGGATTCCCGCACCCTGAGAGCTTTTGCCGCCTGCCTGAGGCTGCCATGGTCGACAGCTGCGAACACATGGTCCAGGCGGCGCAAAGTGTTGCTGGCCTGTCTCAAGACTCGGACAACTCGTGGACAGAGTTTCCGTGGGCCAGCCGGCTCGACGCTGAGGCAGCGTCAATCCGCCGGGCCGCCATGCACGCTGGTTTCGTAAACATATTCGTGTGGAATGGCCGGGGCGGCCATCTGGGAAACATAGCGGTTCAGGTTTTCCTCGCTGTTGCTCGCTGCAAGGCAGTAGAAATTCCCGCTGTTCCATGTCAGCGCGCAGTGGCCGAAATGCCGGTGTATGGCCTCGCCCATGTCCGCCACGGTCACCTCGTTGCCGAACATCGTATTCAGCACGGCGGCCTTCTTCTTCTCGATCTCCTCGGGAGGGAAATAGCGCGCCTTGAAGCCGAAATCCTTCTGGTACTCACGTAGCCTGTAGTCCGTCTCGTCGGCCGCCCGGAACTTCTCGACGAAGACAAAGATCCCGTCGCGCTTGAGGTGCTGGCTCACGAACTCGACCTGGTCTGGGCGGTTCGGCGAGTACATCTGAAAAGTGGTATCCTCCAGGATGATATCGAAGCCGGCGGTGAAATCCTCCAGCCGCGGAGTGGAGGCGAAAACGTCCTTGGTCAGCCTGTGAAAGGGGCCGATGAAGAAGTCGGCATGGGGCGGCTCGCCATACGCCATAAAGCAGTCGTAGTTCTCCGGATTTGGGCTGCACGACAAGGTGCGTATCTGCCCCTCGGACAGCTCCGACAGTGTCCTTGCCATTGTGCCTTCCGCCGTTCCAAGGCTGTACAGCGAGAGCGGTTGGCCGCGATGGCGAGCATACTTTAGAACCGCATAGGCCATCCGGCATTCTTCCTCCAATCTGTAAGGAATGCTGCCGTGGTAATGCTGGTCGAAAAAGCCTTGTCGCGCCGCGTGCAGGCTGACCAGGTCGCGCAGAAGTTCGTCACGCGGCAGCAGGCGGTTGTCGGCCACCGGTTTGCGTAGAGGAACCCCGTTCTTGCCCGAGGCTGTCGCGGCAAAGAAGCCGGCAAGTTGGTTGATGCGTGGGCGTGGTCGCATTCAGCCAGGAAGTCATCAAGTCCGCGCATCGCAGTATGCCTCTGCACCCATCGAGATGGTGAGGTGCCAATGCGCCTGGGGAACGAAGCCGGCAGAGTTTAAGAATAGTCTAATATTCGGCCGGACGGGCATTGGCTGAGGCAAGTCGTAGGAAGGCTAGGTACTGGCGGCTTTCCATTGATTGCGGTTTTTTCGATAAAGCCACATCTTCTACCAATCCTGAGTTATTTGTGATTTGTTTGGCAACCGAAGGTTTGGCAAACCAACAGAACTGACGTGACGTAAGTACGGGAATCGCTTTGGGCCGTGTGTAGTCTTGGCTTTGATCCTAACGACATGCGTCGTTCGCAGCACCGGACGCTTGCGCATCAGTATGAATGCTGGGGCCCGGTGCGGGTCGACATGGTCAAAAGGACCGGCCTCAAGCGGCAGGAGACAAAGATCTTTTGTCCCGGCCACGTGTTCCTGATGAACCTCCACGGCGCGGCGCGCAACGGCGAGGACTTTGTCGACGGGCGCCGGATCTCCTTTTCGCCGCGCCGCGCCGGCTCTGTGGTCTTTGTGCCCGCCGGCAACGGCTGGACAGGTTGGGACGAGGGCGACGAGACAGCTTCCTTCCTGCTGGTCTCGATTGAACAGGAGTTCGCGGAGGAGATGTTCGTGGAAGCGGCGCGACATCGCCGAACGGTTTTGCCGCCTTCGATCGGATTTCGAGACGGTCTTGTCGAAATGGCGCTGCAGAGGATCGCGATAGAGCTCAGGCAACCCGATCCGTTCAGCGCAGCGATGGTTGAGAGCCAGGCGAAGCAACTGCTCGTGCAGATGGTCAGGCTGAATGGCGCCTATCGTGAACCTATGAAAGGCGGTCTGTCTTCGTTCGATCTCAAGCGTGCTATAGAGATGATAGGCTCGCTGTCGGGCGATTCCCTTACGCTTTCTGCCTTGGCGCAGGAACTTGGTGTCAGCCGGTTCCACTTCTGCAGGGCGTTCAAGCAGTCGACAGGCAAGACGCCGCATGCATTCATCGCCGAGCGGCGCCTGGAGAAGTCCTCCGGCATGTTGCGATCGACCAATATGTCGGCAACCGAAATCGCGTTGGAGTGTGGGTTCGGAAGCTCAAGTCACTTCGCGATTGCCTTTCGCCAGGCGTTCGGCGTGTCACCCACGGAATTTCGCCGCAGATGCAGAATCTAGGCCGACGATATCCGTTGGCAGCAAGTATTTGAAAATCGCAACGCGGCCGCAAAGCATGTTTGGCATCGGATAATATTAGGCCGATCGGCATTGACGAGGCGCTGACATCAACCTCGGGTCGGTAATGGCAACGGAAGAAGAGGGCGGATCGTGAGGTGGACGAGTTAACAACAGAGATAGATACGAAACGGGCAGTCCTGGAGGCGTTGGAAGCGCTCTATCCCTGGATGAAGCCATTTCGCTTCCGGCCGGTTCGCGACTACGCGTCCCGCCTTTTCGAGGCACCAGCTTCGGGGTCAAAACCCGAGATCCGAAGTCAGGCCCTCAATAAGCTACTTGGCATGATCAGGAAAGCGGCGGTGCGCTCGGGGCTCTCCGCCGACACGGCCGCGGAAATCTGCCGCGATCTGGAACGGCGGCGCGTGCTGCAGACAGGGCCGCATTTGCTTCTGCTCGTCGACCCCGAAGCATACTACACGCACGTCTTCAGTATGCTCGGTCTCGCTGCGCACGGCTGCTCCACCTATGTGTCCTATGCGGTGTCAACGGTCAGCCTCGCTGAGAGATCACGCAAAGGACCAGGCTGGCTCACCGTTGACGGCAAGCCCGCCAACGTCTTCGGCCTCAGCCGAAGCCAGATGGTCGGCTACAATCTCTTGAGCGGGCCTGGATCCTACCGATTTGAGCTGGTGCCTGCGGATGCCAACGCGCGAGGCGATGTGTTGGCGCAACTGCGCGATCTCCTGCCGGGCATGCCATTTCAGCGGCCTGCGCATGCGATCAAGGCCGCCAATCAGGCGATTTGGCCAAAACTGTTCGGAAGCCGTTTCGCATTTCTGCAGATCGATGACGAGGATATTGCAGACCTGGTGGCGGACCATCTGTCAGACCCAGATTCATGGCTTCGCATGTCGCTGCTGGAAGAGCCGGCGCTTGCCTTGAATATCCTTGCGAAAATCGACAGGCTGGCCACCGGCTCCTGGAATGGATGGCTCACGCGGTCAACAGATTTCTTCTGGTTCTACCAGAATGGCAAGCGTCTTCCGCTGCGCCTTGCCGCGGGAGATTTGATCGATCCCTCGAGCGGCGTGAAGGTCGCCGGCTTCAACCCTTCAGACATAGTGGCACGTTTGTCGGACCGGACCCTGATTCCAAACTTTTTCACGGCTATGTTGGTCGTGTCCATGCTGCCCGGGGTGCGAGTTCTGGGAGGCAGCCACCAACCGGTCTTCTACCCATTGATGCGCCATGTGGTTCACCGGGCACTCGATGTTACAGGCGCCGCTCCCGACCTTCGGCAAGCTCTCGCGACCGACGACGTTTCGGGGGCTTGGGGACATCGGGTTATCGAGTGCAGCGATGAACCGTGGCGATTTTTGATTGGGGCGACCAGCGGCGCTCATGAGGCTGCGGAGCGCCTTGGCGCCACTCCCTTGGCTGAGGCATGTGGCGGTTTGAAAAGCTTCGCTACCGACCCATCGTGGCTTGAGCTTCATCGACGATTGGAGAGAGGCATGATCAGTGCCGCCGATGACGAGTGGGCCCTTTGCTGACAGGTTATGCGCGTCGTGAGAAGCTGGAACGCGATGATAGGTTAGCTTCACAAACGATTGATATGGCAACATTATCATTCGTTTTAATCGCCCGACAGGCTGTGCGTTTTGGCGCGAAAATCGTGGCGCAAAGCGCACGGGCACTCTACCCTCAAAATCATGATTCGCCTCGATCCCGCGACCGCCAATCCGTCCGCGCCGCCGACCGTTCCGCGCTGGGCGCACGCAAGCGCCGGCACGCCCAGCGACGCCGACGCTGCCTTCCAGGCCGGCGCGGCCCTGGCATCGCTCGACAGCCTCGCCCGCGCGCAGCCCGCCTGGGCCGGCGCATGGCGCCAGCGGCTGGCGCTCAAATCCGCCGCCGCCAGCATGCGGCTCGCCGGCCGCGCCGAGGACGAGGCAGGTTTGCGCGATGTCTGGCAGCTTTGCCCGGCCGGCGCCGATCCCGGTCCCGCCGGCGCCATTTTTGGCGCCTGGCGCCAGTTGGCGCTGCAGCCGCCGGCGGTCAGCGCCGATCGGCTGGCAAAAGGGACCGAGATGCTCGGGCTCGCCTGGGACGACGCGGCGCTCGCCGACCTGTGCATTGAGATCGAGGACGTGGCCGGGTCGCAGCGGCCGGCGCCATTCGCCGCCGCGGCGATCGCCGCCCGCGTCGTCGCCATGCGCCCCGATGCCGAGCTTTTTGGCTGGTGGCTCGCCGACCTGGTGCTGGCGCAAAGCCGGCGCTGGCCGCGGCCGCTGCCGCTGCTGATGGCGCAGGCTTTTGGCCCGGCTTTTCGCAGCAAGGCCGGCGACCGACGCATTCGACCCGGCGAAAGAGATTTTGAGCGCGCGGTCTGCGTTGCGCTGGTTCAAGCAGCGGCCGAGGCCTGCCGGCTGGCCGCCGAGCTGTCGCGCCGCGCCGAAAAACTCCTGGCGGTGGCGCCAAAACTGCGCGCCAAGGGCGCCGGCGACGTGATTTTTTTGCTGCTCAATGAAGACGCCGTCGCCGGATCACTGACGACGAAAAACCTGTCGCGCTTGCGGCGCGGCGCCTGTTCGACCGGCTGCAGCAGCTCGAGGCCGTGCGCGAGCTGTCGGGCCGCACCAGCTCTCGGCTGTTTGGGCTTTAGCGATGAGCCAAGCCTCCGTCCGCCGCAAGCCTGACGATCAGCCAGCGCTGCTGGACACCGAGCTCGAGCATCTGCCGCCGGAACTGCGCTGGCGCGAGTGGATGGGCCGCGTCGAAGCGGTGATCTTTGCAGCCAGCGAACCGGTGCCGCGCGGGGTGCTGGCGCGGGTGGTGGGAAGAAACTGCAATCTCGACCTCGTCATCGACGACATCCGCGCCGAGCTCGCCGGCCGTCCCTACGAACTGGTGTCAGTCGCTGGCGGCTGGCAGCACCGCACCAAAAAGGTCTTTGGCGACGCCATCCACGCCGCCTTCGGCACGGCTCCGGGACAGGGTGCAAAAGACCTGTCGCAGTCGGAGACGCTTGTCTTGATGTGTATCGCCTATTTCCAGCCGATCACCCGTGGCGAGCTGTCTTCCTTCTTCGGCAAGGAGATATCGCGCGATCTGATCGGCGTGCTGCGCGCGCAGGACCTCATCGCTTCGGGGCCGCGCAGCCCGCAGCCGGGCGCGCCCTACACCTATGTGACGACCAAAAACTTCCTGTCGCAGTTCGGGCTCGACACGCTGCGCCAGCTGCCGGATTTCGAGGCCCTCGAGGACGCCGGGCTGCTGTCGAAGGAAAAGCTGCTCGCTGGTGACATCATCCCAGTTGGCTGGCGGCATGAAGACGCCGGAGTCGATATCGAGGAATAGTAATCGCTCGACGAAAGCGTCGCTTGTGTCTTTCCTTACCGGGATCTTGCGCGCTATCCCGAGCCAGGAATGATCAAGGGGCGATGGTGGCGGGATGTCGACGCGATTTGAGAACCTGATTTGCAGCAGCGAAACAGCGCGATATTTCCTGTCAATTTGCGTCGAGGAACGCGGTGCAGTAGCAGGGTTTTTCTATGATTGGCAAACGCTGATCACTGGCCTCTTAGCTGTGCTGGCAGCGACGGTCTCCGGAATTCTGCTTTGGAAGCAAATCCAGGATCAGCGGGCACAGTCGGATAAGGCTGAACAGCAAAAGGTGAGGGCAGTGCTCATTCAGGTCCCGCACGCCCTGGCAGAGATAAACGAATACTTGGTGACATGCTTCGATGCATGGAAGCGGAAAAAGCCGGATGACCGGCCTAGGCCCCCATCGGCGGCGCTGAAAGTGATCATGGATGCAGCAGCCTATGTTGATGATGCGTCGTTCAAGAGCATGCAGCAGCTCATCATGAAGGCGCAGACCTTCGAATCGAGATTGGCGTCGCCGGGGAGACAACGGCCCCACAATGTCTTGGACGTTATGATCGCTGACATTGCCGAGTTGTCGTATCTGACAATTCGGTTGTTCAAATTTGGGCGAATGGACGAAGACGCTCCATCAATCCCGTACGTAAAGCCGACCCGGGCTGATTGCGAGATAATCCTAGCCCGCGATTTCGATCTCAAGCTGCTGCCGGAAAGCGACCCCATCATAATGCGTGTCGATCAGGCTCTTCGAATGCGATTTCCAAGCGTGAACGAAGGCGACTGACGATTGAAGCCATGTAAAGAGTGCCGGCTCAGCTAACGGCTCTGACTGGGCCAGTTGTGAGAGTGCGCGGCGGCGAACATTGCTGTTAGTCGCATCCGACGCACGGCTGGAGGAGCCGCTATGATTCGACGAACGCTTTCTTCCGTTCGATAGCATTCTCATCCGTCCGAAATCACTTCAGGATGCCGTCAAGGGCGCCCGCGAAGCCACGGACCAACTGAGCTAGAATGGAACGCATCTAACCTCAAGCCTGTGCCGGGACGACGGGGCAGGTCTCAAAAATGTCGACGCCATCCTGCAGGAAGAGGTTCTGGACATGGTGCCCTGAGCCTTCCACGAGACTGCGCGCAACGAGAGGCAACTCGCGCACCGAACGGGCAACATCATCAAGGGCGATTGGCTTGTCGCTTTCTGGGACGTCGATTCTGACCACGTTATTCTTGCCCAGCAGCAGATAGGCCTGACCGAGCGCGTTCTTGGACTGTGCCCGAGCAGCAGCATTGAAGCTTCGCATGAAGGCCCACTCCATGGCTCCTCCAGATCGCGCTTTCTCGTCGACGGTGAAGGTCGCTTCACCGGTGCCCAGGCTCAAGACGCGGATATTCTCGCGCGGGACGTCAAAACAGGCGAGCGCATCTACGACGGCATTCATGACAGGATTGTTCGCCCAGATTCCGCCATCGATCATGATGTACCCATCGTCATCCACTCCGGGATAGTAGGACGGCGCAGCGGTCGTGTGCAGCGCGACATGGGCGAACTTCTTGTGCCGATCCTTCTGATAGTCCGGGTGATGCGGTGTCTTATATAGGAACGGCTCTCCGTGGCGACCTTCGAAGCTGGGTATCACCAAGCGCTTGGTTGAAGAATCGAGCACCTTGTCGCCGAAGATGCGAAGCAATTCGTCTTTCAGAACATTCTGGTCATGCTTGGGCTTGAACACCCAACGGACCGCGCGGGCCCACCCGCTGACGCCGGAACGGGGAGGAAATATGCGCTCGCCTCGCTCGAAATAAATGTCCAATGCTTGGCTGCCCGTCATTCCGCGGCCGAGCGCAAGAGCAATGATGCCTCCCGTGGAAGTGCCGGCAATCATGTCGAAATGATTTGCGATGGACGATCCACCAAGGAACCGCTTCTCGATCTCTGCAAGGTAGGCGGCTGGGAAGATCCCCCGAATTCCGCCACCGTCAATCGACAGGATTCGGAACAGTCGGTCCTTAGGCCAGGGGAGCTTTTTGCGCGCATGCTGAATTGTCCCGTCTGACCGACGAGGGGGCATGTAGTTCATTGTGCATTCTCCGTTGAGATCGGCACCGGATCACCGGCGTGGCGGCCGCCACCGGTCCATTTGCCGGTCATTAGCCAAAGCTCGTAACAAGTTAGCCAATCGAGCGTCCAAAGAACGATGGTGTGCGCCAATGCCATGGATGCGTCCCATTCACCTGTCCGAGGATCGAAAAGGCAAAGCGTCGGGTCGTTTGACGGTGGGTAGACATGGGGGAGTTCTCCTTCCTCGTTGCCTGGTAGGCGAACAAGAATCGGAGCGAGCACCCTGACCTGAGGCATCGAACCGATTTGATAGCGAATCTCGATCGCGTACCAGCAGTGTTGCGCGCGAACCCGCCCCACCCATCGTGCCGACCGGAGTCGGCGATCAATGTTGCGTGGAGCGAGTTCGGGCCAGGTCGCCTTCATCGCGGCGATCTGCTCCTCAAGAGGAAGGAGCTGCGCCATGTCAGATTTTCTTTCCGAAGAAAGTATGTGGCTTTGCTGCCGCGACGGCCGGGGCGGCGACGGATGTGGCGGCTGTGCCGGTGATGATCGAAGGTTTCGGAAGGATCAGCCCGCCCCGGCGGCCATAGAGCTGCTGCGACTTCTGAATTGCGCCTCCGACCTCGGCAGCGATATTTTCTGCCGCGCGTGTCACGACGCGGTCTCCGAAATTGCCCCTCAGCCAATCCATCATGTCGTCTGGGAACATCTCGCCCTGACGCATCCTTTCCAGGCCGTCGACGAGCGCGCGAAGATGACGGGCGAACTCGTTTTGCTGATCGACCGACTCCGGCCAGCGGTCCGTGAACACGTCATCGTCGCAGACAGGGTTGGCGACGTGGAGTTTCTTTCCGTAGAGGGACGCGTTCTCAATGTCTGCGATGATCCATTTTGAGATGCGGATCACCATGGCTGAGAGTGCCGTGTTCGGCTGGGCCGCCCTTCCGGCATAGAAGGAAAGCATCACCGAGGGTGGGATGCGCCCAGCATATCCGGCATAAATGATGTTGCGGAACCGTTTGATCAGCTGAAGAGCAAGTGTGGCGGTGTTCTTGACGACAAAGTCGGCTTGATCGGGAACATCGGCCACTTCGGCCTCGGCGCGAAACCGCAAACCATCGAGATCACGCCACCGACGATGAAACTCCCCTGCCATCCGGGCTTCGACCGGCGTCCTGGCGTGATACCACTCGCCGAAGCCATAGGCATTCATGTCCACAAAACGGTCATCGGCCGACGGCTGCGGACCTTTCGCATGGGTGATGAAGCTCTCACGCTCGCGCGTTCCGAAATTCCGCAATGCCGGCGTCACGTCGAGATGCATCTTGTCGGCATAGTAGAGCGTCACACAGCGGGTCTGCCTGCGGATACGCTGGACAGGATAGTCGGCGAGCGCTTTCTCGAGCTCTTTCAGGATATCGAGGGGCGTCATCGAGCAGAAACGGCCGCCGAGCTGCGACACGACATCGAGATCGTACTCGTCGTCGGTGCCACGATTAGAAATAGTGGCGTTGATCGCCATAGATCCTTGCGGATAAAAGTGCTCGATCTGATCCCTGAAAGCCACCGTATGCTCAAGAAAGGTCCTGACCGCTTCGTAGCGGCCCGCTGCCTTGTCGTGCAGCGAAGGCGGGAGCTGGATGCTTAGCGCGATTTCGGCGAGGATACGGTCGAGAGGATCGTCAAACGGATTGAGACCGTTAAAGGCAAACTGCGTAGTCAAATTTCTTCTCCATCCCGGGACTCAGTCCCGATTGATCGTCGATCGTCATGTTGTCCTCCCTCTAAGCCGGTAGTGTCACTATGAACTGATTCAAAATGCCGCTACTCCGAACAAAGATGGGTAGCTTGAATGCCGCTGTCAAGGGCCATACAGTATGCCTATTCCGAACTTGTGAGTAACGGGGAGGCGGGAAGAACCACGGTGGTGAAGTTGAAATGAAATTTGGTACTCGGATCAAGGACTTGCGGACGAGGCGAGGGCTTACGCTGGATCAGCTTGCCCAGGAGACGAATTCGTCGAAGAGCTACATCTGGGAGCTGGAGAACAAGAATCCGCCCCGCCCGTCGGCCGAAAAACTCGCTGCCATCGCCGCGGCATTGGGGGTGACGGTCGACTACCTTATCGGCACGGACGAGCAGACTCTGGAAAAGGCTGAGGACAAGGCATTCTTCCGCGAATACAGTAGTCTACCCGAGGAGACGCGACGTCAGCTTCGGGAAATGGCCAAGATCCTTGGAACCAAGAAGGGCAAATGACAGAGCCGAACCGGCCGCGGCCGTTGAGAGAGGCAACTCGCATCACCCAGATGCTCGATCTTGTTCTGGGTCCGGACCGGTTCGATCGCGGACCCGTTGACGTTCGGCAACTGGCGCTTGAGTATTCAGCCCAGATCGAGCCCAATGGCCCCATTCATGAAGTCTCAGCACGGAACCTGACCGGTTGCGTTGGTGCGCTTGTTTATAGTGAAGTCAGGCCTCGCCAATGGGCGATACTGTACAATACCGACCGGTCGTCCGGTCGGCGTGCTTTCACGATCGGGCACGAGCTTGGACACTACGTATTGCATAGAAAGCTGATTGAAGAGGATGACGCATACGATCACGGCATCTTCTGTGATGAGAACAGCGTCGTTCGCCGCGAAGGCTCAGGCATTGAGAAGGAGGCCGACGAATTTGCTGCGGCGCTCCTGATGCCGCTCCACGACTTTCGCAGGCAGCTTCCTGCAAAGAACCGCCCCGATTTCGAAATCCTAGGGCGCCTCGCAAAACGCTACGGCGTGTCGTTGACCGCGACAATTTTGCGTTGGCTCGAATATACAGAGACCAAGGCGATCATGGTCGTCTCCAACGAAGGTTTCGCTCATTGGGCAAAGTCGAGTGGCCCGGCATTCCAGGCGGGGTGTTTCATTCGGACGAAGACCGCGGTCTTCACATTGCCACAGAAGGCCTTTGCAGCTCGGGGTGATTATTCGGATGTTGCGATTACCGGGACGATGCAGCCTGCCAATGTCTGGTTCCCTGATCCGGTCTATGAAATGTGCTTTCGATCCGATCGATACGACCAGGAAATCACCCTTTTGCATTTTGAGGGCGAAGGGCCGCGACAGCAAGCTGAAGAGGAAACTCCAGATACATTCGATAGATTCGTTGCCGCTGGCCAGCTTCCATATCGGTGATTGGCGACCAATAGCGGGCCACAAGCTGGTCAGGCTGCGGATGGATCAATCTTTGTTTACCAATATTGTGGTCAAATCTCTGCCCCGGGACTGGGTGGAGACAAAGAGTGCAGGACCTTCGCGTAGCGCTTGAGGACTATGAGCGTCAAACGCGTGCGCTCGCTGCACAACCCGGCGTCACAGAAGAAAGCTATTATCCTTGGATCCGACAGCTTCTTTCGACGGCACTATCACATCTGAAACTTCCATTCGAAGTTCGCACCGGCACCAGTGAGCTTCGTCCAGATAGGGGGCGAGATCGGCCCGACTTCGTCCTCGCTGACGGAGCATTGATCGCCGCATACGGCGAAGCAAAAACTCCAAGCACTAGTATTCAAGAACTCGCTTTCTCGACAGATAGAAACGATCAGATCGGCCGATATCTCGCCCGTACGGGCGTAGTTCTTGTCTGCAACGTTGGCGAAATCGGCTTGGTGTTATGCCGCGCGGGCCATAGTCGTGCTGGGTCGGATCGTGTGAAGCCCGGCGACCGGGAGCTGGTCCGAACAGCTTGTTTGTGGCCGGCCGGACGAGCCGGTCGCGAAACAAACGACCTGGTAGAATTGCTTCAAACTACTCTGCTGGATAGCGTGCCAATTGGAGAGCCGGCCACCCTTGCCCGTGTATTGGCGCTGCAGGCCAAAGCAGCGAAGGCAGCTCTGCCAAGAGATCTCCGCGGTCTCGAGACCCTCCTTGAGGACTACAAAGACGCATTGGGGCTTAGCTTCGACCTGGATGACGAGGAAGGTCGTGAGTTTTTCAGATCGACGTTAATTCAGACGGCCTTCTACGGTCTGTTCGCGGCTTGGGCGCTATGGCAGCGCGAGCAGGACGGCACCAGTTTTGGTTGGGACCGGATAAACCGATATCTCAGGATTCCGTTCTTGGCGGGCCTGTTTCACGAATTCCGAAACCCGAGCCGCTTAAGGCATCTCGATCTGGAACGTCACCTTGACCGTGCAACTGACACATTGAATCGGGTGGAGCTCGAAGTCTTCCGTCAGCAGATGACCTTTCCGTCTTTGTCAGACGGAGACGTCGCCAGCGCGGCGATGACCTACTTCTATGAACCGTTTCTAGAAGCTTTCGATCCGGCGCTCAAGAAGACCATGGGAGTGTGGTACACGCCCCCCGAGATAGTTCGGTACCAGGTCCGGCGAGCCCACGAACTCCTTAAGCAGGAACTTGGCTGTCCGCTCGGTTTGGCAGATGAAAACGTAGTTCTCCTCGATCCGTGTTGTGGGACTGGAGCCTATATTCTCGAAGCAGCACGTTGCATTGCCCAGGAACTCCGAACGACAGGCGAAGAAGGACTCGTCGGCCTCTCGCTGCTCAAGGCTCTAACAACCCGAATTTTTGGCTTTGAGGTTCTCACCGCGCCGTTCGCGATCGCACAACTTCAGCTCTACGTGATGCTCAGTGATCTAAGAGCACCGCCGCCAAACGATCAGCGGCTTGGCATCTTTCTTACCAACGCTCTCACCGGATGGAACGACCGACGTCAGCTTCACCTCAACTTTCCGGAGCTTCAGCAAGAATTCGAAGCTGCGCAATCGATCAAGCAAGACGCTGATATCGTTGTTATATTAGGCAATCCACCCTACGACCGGCAGGCCGCAGTCAAGATGGAGGAGGAGGCCGGGCTGATCGATCACTATAAAGGGGTTACCTATATTGAACGAAGGCGACGCGACGGCATCACAGAGCTGGTGCAAGATCGAACGACATTGTTGTTTCGCCACTGGGGCGTGCGCAAACAACTGCTCAATGACCTCTACGTCAGGTTTTACAGACTGGCAGAACGGGAGATCGCTGAGGAGCGCGACTTCGGGCTGGTATCTCTGATCACAAATTCGTCCTGGCTAACTGGGCGTTCTCACCCAATCATGCGGGAGTCCCTGCTTTGTAACTTTCACGAAATCTGGATCGACAACCTGAACGGTGACAAATACCGAACCGGCAAAGTCATCCCCGCGGGAATCGCTGGTGCAGGCACTGCCGATCAAAGCGTTTTCACCACCGAGAATGACCCAAGAGGTATCCAGACGGGCGTTGCCATCGCAACGTTCCTCAAGAGAGGCGCCGAACGCACCAAACCGGAAGAGACCATTGTTCAATATCGAGATTTCTGGGGGAAGGCGGCCTCAAAACGTCGGCAATTGCTCTCTCCGGAAAGCGCAGCGCCATATCGTCGGCTAACGCCCACGAGGCAGAACCGTTGGCGGTTAGCGCCGCACGCACATGCTGCCGGTTATGAGGCGTGGCCAAGTCTAGAAGAGCTTTTTCCAATTCGCATGCAGGGAATAAATCCCAATAGGGGCATTACCGGCAGTCTCATTGACGTTAGTGAGAAGGCTCTAACGGATCGCATTGCCGCATATGTCAAAGCCGAAAGTTTCGTAAACGCGTCGAGCGCCTGTCCCGGGCTGGCGATTCCGCGCGCCCGTTACGCCCCGGAGAAGGTCTGGAACAGCCTCCGGAAGCTGGGCTTCGACGAGAGTCGCGTTAAGCCTTATCTTCTGTTCCCGTTCGACCAGCGGTGGATCTACTATGAGGACAGACTCAAACTATTAAATGAGCCCCGGGAGACGCTCGGGGCCAATGTTGACTGTGAGTGCTTCCTGATCGCGGTGCCTGAACCGCGCAAAGTCTCGGAAGCAAGACCACTCTTTTCCCGGACGCTTCTAGATCTGCATGTTCATGACCGCGGATCGGTCGCCATTCCGGCTGTCGTTAGGATTGACGCCCTTACTGGAGGCCGTTTGGCCAATATGTCGCCAGAAATTTGGGCTTCGCTTCGCGAAGCTTGGGACAAGGCGGGGGGACTCGAAGCCCCCGATGCCCATCTCTGTGCAAACGAGTTGGTCCACATTTGTTTGGCGATCATGAACTCGCCCGCTTACCGCATGGAGCATGCGAGCGCTTTGGCGGCCGACTGGGCTCGGGTGCCAGTACCACAAAATCCGGCACTAGCTCGACAGGTGGGTGAATTGGGTCGTCTTGTCGCGGCGCTGATGGACTGTTCGACCGACGCATCGTCCGTACTTCGTGAAATACTCGGCCGTGATAAGGTGGCCAGCATTGCGGCAATCCGGCGATCAGACGGTCAATCCATAAGCGCCAATGACCTTCGCGTCACCATTTCCTACTTTGGGGCGGCCCCGGGACGTTTCGTGCCAAACGACGATGTTAGCGGAGAGCTTTGGATCAACAATGATGTATATCTAGCCAATGTTCCCATGATGGCATGGCGATATGAACTTGGGGGCTATCAAACGATCCGGAAATGGCTTGGCTACCGTCATGTCACTCGCCTCGAGGGGAGGCCGATGACGTTGGAGGAGCAGCGCTGGCTTCGGAACATGGTTCTTCGGCTAACCGCCCTTTCGGCTCTAGAAGCGCAGATGGACGAGTTGTATTCGGCCGCTTCCGAAGATGCGTTGATCTTCGGCAATGAGATACCCTCTATTCAGGCTGCTGAGTAGATCACTAAATTTTGGACAAGCGCTCGTTGATGATTTCTCCACACTGCGTGCGCGGAGGCGATCACCATCACGGTAGTTGCCTTATATTGCTTCAGTCTCGTCTCTATCACATGATACCGCGTGCTCAAGATTTTCGTCGCTGTCACCGACAAGGACTGGTTCGATTTCCTGTCCGGTAGTCAACCGGACGAGGTGAATTTTTGGGCCCCAAGTGGGCGGACGAATTTCCGCGCCCTAAGGCCGGGAGAGCTCTTCCTCTTCAAACTCCATGCACCGCTCAACTTCATCGTTGGCGGAGGTATCTTCTCGACTTCTTCGAGTCTCCCGCTTTCGCTTGCTTGGGAGGCGTTCGGCATGAAGAACGGCGTCCGCAGTCTTCTTGAAATGCGTGAGCGCATTCGTCGGTATCGTTCAGATGATCCGCTTAGTTCCCGCGTCGATCCGGTAATCGGATGTCGGATTCTCACGTCCCCTTTCTTTTGGCCTCGTGATCTCTGGCTTCCCATCCCCGCCAGCTGGAAATCCAATATCGTGGCCGGTCGTGGCTTTGACGCCAACGAAGACGAGGGTCGAGCGCTTTGGGACGCAGTGTTTTCGCGTACTGCAAGTGCCATATCTCCGGACGACTGGGAACAACCAGCGAAATACGGAGCTCCTACGCTGGTGGAGCCGCGGCTCGGGCAGGGTGCATTTCGCGTCATCGTGACTGACGCCTATGAGCGGCGCTGCGCCGTCAGCGGAGAAAGGACACTTCCAATTCTCGATGCGGCGCACATCCGCTCCTATGCTGACGGAGGGATGCACGAGGCTGCCAATGGTGTGCTACTGCGGACCGACATCCACAAACTGTTCGATCTTGGTTACGTGACGATCGACGAGAAGCGGCGATTTGTCGTTAGCGGCCGGCTGAAGGCGGATTTCGACAACGGCAAGCACTACTATGATTTGCATGGCGATGCCCTCCGTGATCCCAGAAGTCCGGCAGCGCTTCCGTCACCGGCTGCACTGCAATGGCACCGTGAAAACAGGTTCTTGGGATGAGCCCAGGCTGCTCAGATCTCCTCTCCGAAGGTGCTTAACCTTTCCATCCACGGGTTAACTGTTGATGTTCGTCTTTGTGCTTCGAAAGTCGCATAAAGGGCAATGTGGAAGTGCTCAGATTCGATAGACCTTCTCCGCGTTTGAGCGGAGCAGCGCGGCGCGCTCGTCTATGGATAAGCCCATAACAATGGCATGGATCGTCGAAACGATTTTCGCTGGAGAGCCGAAAAGCAAATCCACCGGCATGTTGGTTCCCACCATGGTCCGCTCGGTGCCAAAGGCGTCAAGCACATGACAGAGCAGCGGAACTGTATTCTCAATCGTCCACGCCGGTGCGCCAAGGCCAAAGCCGCAGAGTTTCACGCTGACATTCGGCGCCTGTGCAAGGCGACTGATCGCCGCCCGCCATGCCGAGAGACCCTGGGGACTGCGGTCGCCCACCATGCCGAAATGCTCAAGCACGATCGATGTGCCGGGAAAGGCGCGGGCCAGCGCCAGAGCCATGTCCATCTGCGGCCAGTAGAGCTGAAGATCGAAGCTCAGCCCAAGCGGCGCTAAGCGGGCAAAGCCTCGTCGCCATTGCGGGTTTTCCATCAAATCGGGGCTCGGCGCGCTGCGCAGGCGGGGGTCGTCGTGCCAGTTGAGGATCTGGCGGATGCCGCGCACGCGCGGAAAGCCGGCATGGGCTTCCAGCTTGCGTTCGACATCTGGAGCGGCGAGATCCGCATAGGCGACGATCGCGTCCGGCATGCCCTCCTGTCTTGCCAATGCGCTCAGCCAGCGCGTCTCATCGACCGGATCATGCGGATTGCGGCCGTTCTGGACGTGCACCGTCTTGACGACGCCAAGCCCTTCCATGTCGCGACGGTAGTCCGCTGGAAGGTAATCGCGACGGATAGGCCCGAGGTCGCCTTCCAATGGCTCGGGCCGCTCGGGGTCGAGCCACGGATAGGAGGCATCGGAGAGGCTCTGGAAATGCTGGTGCGTGTCGACGATCGCCCAGCTTTCGTCGCCGGGCTTCATCCGCGCTTTCTTGTCCACTGGTCGGCGAAGACGGCGAGAATGACGACCGCGCCCGACGCCACATATTGCCAGAAGGACGGCACGTTCATCAGCGTCAGCCCATTCTGTAAGGCGCCGAGCGTCAGCGCACCGATAAGCGATCCTAGCGGATTTCCGACGCCGCCGAACAGGCTCGCCCCGCCGATGACCGCCGATCCGATCGCCTGCAATTCGAAGCCGCTGCCGCCGATCGGCTCGGCGGCTCCGATGCGCGCGATCAGCACGAAGCCGGCGAGGCTCGAAAGCACTCCGGAGATCGTATAGACCGTGACCTTCACCCGTTCGACGTTGACGCCCGACAGTCTCGCCGCCTCCTCGTTGCCGCCGATGGCGATGATCTGTTCGCCGAGCGCGGTGTAGCGAACCAGCAAAAAAGCCAGCGCGGCAATCGCCAGCGCGAGCAGCACCGGGGTCGGGATATCGAGCAGCCGTCCGGCGAAGATGGCGCGGAACTCCTTGGACAGTCCATAGATCGGCTGGCCATCGGTGTAGATCAGGGCGGCGCCTCTGAAAATGCTGAGCGTGCCGAGCGATACGATGAAGTCGGGCAGCTTCAGCCTGGCGATCAGCAGGCCGTTCAGCAGCCCGCACAGCAGTCCGACGAGAAGTCCAGCGCCGACGCCGGCCAGAAGCCCATGCGAGAGCATGTCCGCCGCCACCATGCTGGACAGGCCGACCACCGAGCCCACGGACAGATCGATGCCCTTGGTCATAATGACGAGCGTCATGCCAACCGCGATCACCGCGTTGATCGATGACTGAAGCATGATGTCGATGAGATTTGAAGGCTGGTAGAAGGTGGCGTTCAGCACCGAGAACACCGCGAAAAGCGTCACGCAGCCGATCGCCACGCTGGCCTTGCGCAGCGCGTCGGCGCGCCTCGGTCTCGTGGGGGATTTTTTCTCGCCAGCATCCGTTCGGGGCAGGGAACTGAGTTCGGTCACGAAATGTCCTCTCTGGCGGCGAGCGCGATCAGCCGCTCCTCGGTCAGTCCGGCGTCGTTGGCGACGATCTTGCGCACGCGCCCTCCGCTCACGATGCCGATGCGATGGCAGATGAGCAGAAGTTCCGGCAATTCCGAAGACACAACGAGCAGTGCCGCGCCATCGGCCGCCAGGCGACGCAGCAATGCATAGATTTCCGCCTTGGCGCCGACATCTATGCCGCGCGTCGGCTCATCGAACAGGAAGACACGCGCGCCGGTCGCCAGCCAGCGGGCAATGACAACCTTCTGCTGGTTGCCACCCGAAAGGTTGCGCATCTCGGTGCTGATCGAGGCCGGACGGATGTGAAGCTCATCGACATAGCGCTTGACCGCGCGCCTTCGTTGCGAACCCTTGATCACGCCAAGGGACGTGAAGCGGTCATGGTTGCCAAGGCCGAAATTGCGCTCTACATCCGTCATGGGAACGATCGCATGACCGCGTCGGTCCTCGGGGATCAAGGCGATGCCAGACCGCATTGCATCTGCGGGCTTGGCAAGCGTGACGCGTCCGCCAGCGACGTGGATTTCGCCACCCGACAATGCATCGATGCCGAAGCAGGCGCGCAGAATAGCGGAGCGTCCGGAGCCGACGAGGCCCGACAACCCGACGATCTCTCCTGCTTTGACGGACAGGTTGACGTCGCGCACGCGGGAGCTCGAAACGCCGCGCAATTCCAGCAGCGAACCGGTTTGGACCTGGACCGGCTTTTCGGAGCTCATTTCGCGCGACAATTCGCGGCCGGCGATCAACTCGTTTAGCCTCGCCTCGGAGTAATCGTCGATAGGACCTGAGGCGACGACTTCACCGTCGCGCAGGATCGTCACCCGATCGGCTATGGCCCGGATTTCCTTCATCCGGTGCGAGATATAGACAATCGCCTTGCCTGCCGCCTTGAGGCGCCGGATGACGGCGAACAAGCTGTCCTGCTCGGCCGGCGTCAGGCTGGATGTCGGCTCGTCAAAAGCGATGATGCGGCCGCCGCGGGCAAGCGTGCGGCTGATCTCGACCAGTTGCCTGTCGGCCATGCCGAGTGCGGATACCGGCGAGTCGGTGTCGAGATGGGGAGCCAGATCGTCGAGGATCGCGCGCGCCTCGCGCCGATATCCGGCGCGCGGGACGACGCTGAGGCCACGCGCGCGGCCGAGGAAGATGTTCTGGGTTACGTCGAGCTGCGGCACCAGGCTGAGTTCCTGACTGACGAGGCCGATGCCCATGGCCAGTGCGCTGCGCGGCCCATCGATCTGCACACGGCCGAGCGGATCGAGCGCGATTTCGCCCTGGTCCGGCTGCACGATGCCGAACATCACCTTCATCAGGGTGGACTTGCCGGCGCCGTTCTCGCCCAGAAGAGCGTGGACCTCGCCGCCGCGCAGGTCGAGATCGACCCCTTTCAGCGCCTGGACGCCGGAGAAGCGCTTGGCGATGCCGGTCATCCGAAGTGCGGGAGGACGGCTTTCGCCGTCCTCCGCTTGGGAGATTGCGCTGGTCACAAGAACTGTCTCAGTTGGTCTTGGGATCGGGAAAGTCCTTGACGTTGTCCTTGGTGATGACCGCCTGAGGCGACAGGATCCATTGCGGAATGGCCTGGCAGCCGAGAAGACGCAGCGCCATCTGCACGCCAAGCTGACCTTCCTCGAACGGGAATTCCGCGACTGTCGCGCGCATCTCGCCGGCGCCGACCGACTTCTTGGCCTCACGGATACCGTCGGTGCCGACCACGGCGACCTTCTCGAGGCTGCTGCCGCTGGTGACAGCCTCGACCACGCCGAGCGCCATGCCGTCATTGTTGGCATAGATGCCGGCAAGGTCCGGGGTCTGGCGCAGGATGTTCGAGGTCGCGTTCAATGCCGTCAGCCGATCCCAGTTGCCGGGCTGGCTCGCGACAAGCTCGAGGTTGGGATACTTCTTGAGCTCTTCCTTGAAGCCCTGGATGCGCAGGCGGGCATTGGGGGAGCCCGCGGCGCCCTCGATCTGTGCGACCTTGCCGCCGGTCGGATAGGTCTCATGCAGGAAGGCTGCAGCCTTGGCGCCGATGGCGACTTGGTCGGTGCCGATATAGGTGCTCGCGCCTTCGGTGCGCGCGTCGTCGATGATGATCGTGGGGATGTTGGCGGCGCGGGCTGCTTCGATCACCGGCGCCAGGTTGGAGTCGGACTGCGGCGAAAGCAGCAACGCGTCCGGCTTCTGCGACAGCACGGTCTGGGCAAGGTTGAGCTGCTCGATCATCGAGCTTTCGTCCTTGGCCGCCTGCACGTCGACGTTGATCTTGTACTTCGCCGCCTCGGCCTTTGCACCGGCCGCGACGTCCTGCCAGAATTCGTTGATCAGCGTCTTCGTCACATAGGCAAAACGCAGCTCCTTCTTGGGCGCCGGCACGGCGCCGAACTCCGCTTCGACAGAAGTCGACTCGATCTTGTCCATCTTGGCCGTTGGATAGGCCGGGCAGCTGTCGTCGGCGAAAGCGGGGGCCGCGCCGAGAAGGGCGAGCGCCGTCGAGGCGGCGAGTACGCCGCTTATCCGTAACTTCATCGAATTTCCTCCCATTGGCTACCGGATCATGTCCGGAGCATTCTCTTCCCTGTAGACCCGGACGCTACGGCCTTCACCTCTCGCCTTTAAGCGCTCCGACTGTTCACGACTTCACCGTGTTGCAGCAAGTTGGAAATTAGAGCATTCGATCTGTTAGATTCAAATTAGAAGCCCTATCCGATTTTTTAGCCAGGCTTAAAGAAAACTGGTATGGCTTGAACGCTTGCCGCGAGGAGGAAAGATGCAGATCCCGGTCAAGGCCATTTGGGTCTTTCATGCCGCGGCCCAGGCGGGCAGCATCTCGCGCGCCGCCGAGGAGTTCGGCGTGACGCCGTCGGCGGTCACCCAGCAGATCCAGGCGCTCGAGGTCCAGCTCGGCGTCAGCCTCTTGACCAAAATGGGGCGTCGCGTCGTGCTGACGGAAGCCGGCGAACGCTATTTCGCCACCATCACCGACGAGATCGAGCGCATATCCGAGGCCACCAGCACGATCCGCGGCTATCGCTCGGTGACGATGCTGACGGTGCGGGCAACGCCTACGCTTTCCAACAAATGGCTGCTGCCGCGCCTTGCCTCCTTCCTCGACCAGAATCCGGAACTGGAAATCCGCCTCGACGGCACGAATGAGCCGACGGACTTCAACCGCGAGCTCGTCGATCTGGAAATACGGCATGGCGATGGCCGCTGGCCGGGCCTGTTCGTCGAAGGCATGGCCGAGGAGAGCTTCATCCCGGCCTGTGCCCCGGCTCTCGCGGCGGCGGGCAGCCTTAGCGCCGAGGATCTGACGCGGCACCGGCTGATCCATTCCGTGAAGTCGCAGGCGCAATGGCCGGCCTGGTTCAAGCAGGCCGGCACGCAGCCGGTGCAAAGATGGCGCCGCATCCTGTTCGACCGATCCCATATGGCCATAGACGCGGCGCTGGACGGCATGGGGATTGCACTGGAGAGCAGCATGATGATGGAGCGCGAGCTGCGCGAGGGCCGGCTCGTCTGTCCCGTCCCTGATCCTCCTTCGCTGCGCATCGTCACGCAGTGGATCGTGTGTCCGCGTGACCATCTGCGGCACAAGAAGGTGCGGCTGTTCCTCGATTGGCTGCGCGCCGAGCGCGACGGGACGCCCGGCCTGCCTGCCTGAAGACAAAAGCCGCCAAGCGGGTCGGACCTTCAAACATCGCCGGGTGCCGTGCATCGATCTCACACTTGATAACTTCACGGCTTTCTGTATTTGTGTGAAAAACTCGAAGACCGAAGGTTCGCATGCTGTCCCGTTTCGCAACCCGATTGAACTCCTTCGGCTCCGCGCCGCAGCTGCGATGGCCGGACCTCTCCGGCAAGCCGAGCATGATGCAGATGGCCGAGCGCGCCGCCACCGTGCGCGGCCTGACCGATGTGGACCTGAACTTTCCCGACCACATATCCGGCGAGCCGGCGGAGATCGCCCGGCGCATCGGCGGCCTCGGCCTGTCGATCAACGGCCTTGCGATGCGCTACTACACCAACCCGGCCTTCAAGCGCGGCGCCTTCACTAATCCGGACGCGGCGGTGAGGCGCGAGGCCGTCGACCTGACCAAGCGCGGCATCGACGCGGCGCGCGCCATGGGCGCGGATCTGATGACGATCTGGCTCGGCCAGGACGGGTTCGACTGCAACTTCCAGCTCGATTACGCACAGGCTTGGGACTGGGAGGTGGCCGGCATCCGGGAGGTGGCGGAGCACGATCCGGACTGCCGCGTCAGCATCGAGTACAAGCCCGACGAGCCGCGCGCCCAATCGCTGCTGCGGGACGCGGCGACGACGCTGCTGGCGATCGCCGAGGCCGGCTCGACCAATCTCGGCGTCACCATCGATTTCGCGCACGCGCTTTACGCGGGCGAGCAGCCGGCGCTTGCCGCGCATCTGATCAACCGCCGCAGCCGGCTGCTCGGCGTGCATCTCAATGACGGATACGGCAAGCGCGACGACGGGCTGATGGTCGGCGCGGTGCATCTGCGCTCGACGTTGGAACTGCTTCACCAGATCCGCCGCGACGGCTTCGACGGCGCGCTCTACTTCGACACCTTTCCGGACCTGAGCGGGCTCGATCCCGTCGCCGAATGCGAGGCCAACATCGCCACGGTGCGACGATTGCTGGAGATTGCCGACGGGCTGGCCGGCGACAATGGCCTTGCCGACGCACTGGCCCGCCAGGACGCCGTCGCCAGCCAGAGGATCGTCAACAGGGCCTTGATCGGCGCGTAGCGGGAAAGGCGATGATGCCGGGGGAAGACGCATGAGCCTGCCGCTTGGCGATCCGAGAACCATCGGCCCGCGCATCCGTATGATGATGCCGCATCTGACGCCGCTGGAGGGGCGGGTGGTCGACATGATCCTCGGCCGGCGCGATTTCGGCGAAAACACGTCGCTGAAGACCGTGGCCGAAGACGCCGGCGTGTCGGAGGCCATGATCGTCAAGATAGCCAAGAAACTCGGCTTCGACGGCTTCAAGGATTTCCGCGCCGGTCTCGCTGGCTACAACCGGTTGCCGACGGCCGAACTGCATGAAGAACTCTCGCCCGACGACACCGACGCCGAGATCGCGCGCAAGGTGTTCCGCACCTCCGTGCATGCGCTGGAGGAGACGCTCGCCATTCTCGATCCGCGGGCGCTGGAGCGGGCGGCCGACCTTATCTTCGGCGCGCGCCAACGTGACCTCTACGGCGTCGGCGGCTCGGCGCAGATCGCGCGCGACGTCGCCCACAAGCTCTTGCGCATCGGCGTGCGCACCAACGTCTTCGACGACGCGCATATGATGCTGATGTCGGCTTCGTTGCTGGGAGAAGGCGATGTCGCCATCGCGATCTCCCATTCGGGAACCAGTACGGCCGTGATCGAGCCCGTCGAACTGGCGCGCCGGCGCGGCGCGCGCACGATCGCGCTCACCAACTATGCGACGTCGCCGCTCGCTTCGGCCGCCGACGTGGTGTTGTGCTCGACGGCTCAGGGCTCGCCGCTCCTGGGCGAGAATGCCGCAGCGCGCATTGCGCAGTTGATCATATTCGACGCGGTCTTTGCCGCCGTCGCGCGGCGCGACCTCAAGGCGGCCGAACGCAACCTCGCCGCGACTATGGGCGCGGTCGCAGGCAAGCGGCGCGGCGCATGAATACCAAGCCGCGTCCTGTCGTCGTCGCGGTCGGCAGTCTTCACTACGACATCATGGTCGACGCGCCCGACCGTCCGCGCAAGGGCGAGACGGTGACCGGCTTCGGCTGGCGGCCGAAATTCGGCGGCAAGGGCGGCAATCAAGCCATCGCGGCGGCGAGAGCCGGCGCCAATGTGCGCATGGCGGGTGCCATAGGCGACGATGATTTCGGCCGGTTTCTTCTCGCAAACCTCACCGCCGCCGGCGTCGACGCTTCCCGCATCGCCCACGTGGCCGGTCGCGGCTCGGGCATGAGCGTCGCCATATCCGACAGCGGTGGGGATTATGGCGCCGTGATCGTCTCCGGCGCCAACACCGCCCTCGATCCCGGAATCCTCGACGACGCCTCGCTTTGGCGAGGCGCGGGCGTGCTCATCTTGCAGAACGAGATGCCGGATGCCGTAAACCTCGCCGCCGCGAAGGCCGCGAAACGGGCGGGCGTGCCGGTGTGCCTCAACGCCGCGCCGCACCGGTCGCTGACGGACGAATTCATCGCGCTCGTTGACATCATGATGGTCAACGCGATCGAGGCCGAGCAGTTCTGCGGCTGCCCGGTCGGGGATATCGCTTCGGCGGGCGGCGCGGCCAGGCTGCTCTCCAACCGTTTTGCCACCGTGGTGGTGACGGCGGGCGGAGACGGCGTGGTCGGCTTGCAGCGCGGCCGAGAGCCGGTCGTGGTGCCCGCCATTCCTGTGCGATTGATCAGCACGCACGGCGCCGGCGATGTCTTCGCCGGAACCTTTGCGGCGGCCCTTGCCGCCGGCAGCACTTTCGCGGTGTGTCTCGATCTCGCCAACCAGGCCGCCGCCAGGCACGTCTCGACCTGACGGCATGCGGCCTACGCATATCAAATCTTTAGTGCAGCTAAACGATCAAGCTCACCTTCTAAATTGAGCTAACAGCTCTCCCGCAATACGAATGTAGCGGTTCGGCAAACAGGCCGGACATCGGCAGCACGGCTTGCCGGGGAGGCAATTGCGCCATTGCGGGAGGTGTCGAGCGCCTTCGCAGCGTGTCCGCGGTAGACCGGGACACGAAGGCTTTCACGCGTCTCGCCGAAGCTTGAGGCGTGCCGAATTCGGTGATGCGAAGGATACGGACATGAACCTTTATACCCTGCTTGCCGCGCGTGCGGAGCGTGGACGCCCGGTGCGGGTAGGCCTGATCGGTGCCGGCAAATTCGGCTCGATGGTGCTGTCGCAGGCGCAACGCGTCGCCGGATACCATATGGTCGCGGTGGCCGATCTGAATGTTTCCAAGGCGCGGGAATCGCTGCAGCGCGTCGGCTGGCCGGCAGAGCGGTATCAGGCGAAGAATGCCGGTGAGGCGGTGAAGCACGGCACGACCTTCGTTACCGACGACGTTGCCGCCCTGCTGGCCTGCGAGGAGATCGAATGTGTGATCGAGGCGACCGGTCATCCGATTGCCGGAACCCGTCATGCGCTCGCCGCGATCGAAGCCGGCAAGCATGTCGTCATGGTCAATGTCGAGGCGGACGTTATGGTAGGACCGATCCTGGCCGAAAAGGCGCGCCAGAAGGGTGTCATGTATTCGATGGCCTATGGCGACCAGCCGGCGCTGATCTGCGAGCTGGTGGATTGGGCGCGTGCGACTGGCTTCGAGGTGACGGCAGCCGGCAAGGGGATGAATTTCGAGCCGCGCTATCGCTATTCCACGCCCGACACGGTCTGGGGCTTCTTCGGATGGAGCGAGGAAGAGGTGGCCAAGGGCGACTTCAATCCGAAAATGTACAACTCCTTTACCGACGGCACCAAGGCGGCGATTGAGATGGCGGCGGTTGCCAACGGCACCGGCCTCGACTGTCCCGATGAAGGGCTAGGCTTCCCGCCCTGCGGCCTGCACGACCTTGCCAAGGTGTTCCGCCCCGCGGCCGACGGCGGGCGCATGGCGCGCTCGGCCCTCGTCGACATCGCCGCCAGCCAGGAACCGGACGGCCGCGAGGTGTTCAACAACATCCGCTACGGCGTGTTCGTCACCTTCAAGGCGCACAACGAGTATTCGCGCGCCTGCTTCAAGCAGTACGGCCTTTTGACCGATCCGTCGGGCTGGTATGGCTCGATGTGGCGGCCCTTCCATATCATTGGGCTGGAAACCTCGATCAGCGTGTTGTCGGCCGTTCTGCGCGGCGAGCCGACCGGCTCGTCGAAGGAATTCCGCGGCGATGCCGTGGCGACAGCCAAGAAGGATATGCAGCCCGGCGAGATGCTGGACGGCGAGGGTGGCTACGCCGTCTGGGCAAAGGCCATCCCGGCTTCAATCAGCCTGGAGCACGCGGCGCTTCCGATCGGGCTGGCGCACAATGTGCGGCTCAAGCGCGCCGTCAGAAAGGACCAGATCGTCAGCTTCAACGATGTCGAATTGGTCAACGACCTCGACGTCGTGAAGCTGCGCCGCGAGATGGAAGAGCGCTTCCGCCCGACGCCGAGCGTCGCCGCCTGATCGCCCGGGAAGAAAAGTCATGAGCAAGCGCAGTGCGCCATCCTTCGTGGTGATCCCCGAATTTTGCGTCAGGCCGCAGGTCAGGACTGCATTTCTCGATGCTGCCCTGGACGACGCCCACCATTCGCTCGCCGACGAGTCGGGCTGCCGCCGCTTCGATGTCGTCTGCCCCGAGGAGGCCAAGGACACAGTGTTGTTCTACGAGGTGTACGACGATCGCGCCGCATTCGACGCGCATTTGCAAACCACGCATCTGAAGCGCTTCCAGGCGGCTATGAAGGCGCTCGAGGTCGAAGAGACGGTCGTTCGCTTCGCCGCTCTCGAAAACGGCTGATCAGGCACCGGTCGCCACAATGAGCGCCACCAGGATCGGCTTCATCGGAACGGGCATCATGGGCGGCCACATGGCCCGCCGGCTGGCGCAGGCCGGCTTTGCCGTGAGCGCGTGGAACCGCAGTCCGGGCAAAGCCGAAGCGCTCGAGCGCTTCGGCGTCGCTGTTGCCGCCGAGGCAACAGAGGCGGCGCGGTATGCGGATGTCGTGATCGCGATGCTGAGCTCGGGGCCGGTCTGCGACGAGGTGCTGTTCGGCGCAAATGCCGTGGCCGACGCGATGTCGCCGGAGTCGACGCTTGCGGTGATGAGCTCGATCCCGGTCGATACCGCGCGCCGGCAAGCAGAGCTGGCGGCGCAAAAGGGCATCCGCTACGTCGATGCTCCGGTTTCCGGCGGTGAGAAGGGCGCGGATGAAGGGATGCTTGCCATCATGGCGGGCGGTGAAGCCGACACCATAGACACGCTGAGGCCTGTCTTTGCCGAGCTGGGGCGTGTCACGCATGTCGGCCCGGCTGGCGCCGGCAACCTGGCAAAACTCGCCAACCAGTTGATCGTCGCCAGCAGCATTTGCGCGGTTGCCGAAGCGCTCCTGCTGGCGGAACGAGGTGGCGCGGATCCGGCGCGCGTGCGCGAGGCGCTGCTCGGCGGCTTCGCCGACTCGACGGTGTTTCGCCAGCACGGCCAACGCATGATCGAGGGCAATTTCGTGCCCGGCGGTCCGGCGAAATACCAGATCAAGGATACCGGAACGGCGCTTGCGCTTGCCGCCTCCCTCGGGTTGACCTTGCCGGTCGCAACCGAGGTGGACAGGATATTTCGCGGGCTTGTTGAGCATGGCGGTGGGGATCTGGACCACAGTGCAGCAATCCTTGAGCTGCGCCGCTTAAATCGTTAGTAAGGTTCGACATCAGACGCTGATGCCCAACGTCGAGTTCAGCGCTCGAAACATGTTTCGTTGAGCTAACCCGCTGCTTTCTCATCTGGTTTGTCCGCTTCTAGCGCAGGCACCCTTCGGCGCACGCAAAGGCAGGTGCTATATTCGAAAGGGGCCGGACACCGTCGCGATCTGGCCTGCGACGTTGGAGCTGCCGGAGCAAGCCTTGCTCATCACCGAAGTTTTCCCACCAAAATCGGAGAGTCACTATCTTACCTTGATGACTACCTTGCCCTTGGCTCGACCTGTCTCGACGTAGGCCAGAGCCTCATTGGTCGCCTCAAACGGGAATACGCGATCAATAACCGGGCGGATCGCTCCCGATTCGATTAGCGAGGTGATCTTGCTCAGCTGATCACCTTGCGCCCACATGAACAGGAACGAAAAGCTCACGCCACGGCGCCTGGCTTTGGATCGGATGGCGCGGCTTAAAAGGCGCAGCACGATCCTCAGAACCACGTTCAGTCCCTTTTCCCTGGCAAAGTCGGGATCGGGTGGACCCGAGATGGAAACGAGCTTCCCGCCCGGTTTCAGCACGTCGAGAGATTTTTCAAGCGTCTTGGCGTCCTGACTGTTCAGTACGACGTCGTAGCCCGACAGGATTTTCTCGAAGTCATCTTTCCTGTAGTCGACGACAACATCAGCCCCGAGACCCTTGACCAGTTCGGCACTCGCTGCGCTTGCCGTTGTCGCGACGCTCGCGCCCAGGTGCTTTGCAAGTTGAATGGCAAACGTCCCGACGCCGCCGGATCCAGCCTGAATGAAGACCTTCTGTCCTTTTCTCAGATTTGCTCTTTCGAAAAGCGCCTGCCAGGCGGTCAGACCGACCAGCGGGATGGAGGCCGCCTCTTCCATGCTGAGGTTCTTGGGCTTCAAGGCCACGTCGGCTTCATCGATGGCAATGAATTCGGCGAACGCCCCGATCCGGCCATCGCGAGGTCGCGAATAAACATCGTCGCCAGGTTTGAATTTGCGAACTTTTGGGCCCACCCTGACAACGGTGCCAGCCACGTCGTGACCCAGGATGAAGGGCCGACTATAGGGCAAGAGGAGCCTGAACTCTCCGGTCTTCACCTTGGAATCCAGTAGGTTCACCGCTGCAGCATGGATCTCGATCAGGACGTCGCTATCCTGGAGTTTCGGTTCCGGCATCTCGGCCAGCCGCAAAATGCCCTTCTTGTTATATTTGTCGACAACGAATGCCTTCATGGTGGTGACTTTCGAGATTGATGTGTTCCGGGACGAGGCGCCGTGCACGTGGGATGCGCGGGCCAAATTTGACATCTGCGCGCTGTGGTGCCCGACCAAATGTGTTGTGGTTGCCAGTCTCATCTGCGTGAGCTCCTTCGCCTCGCTGGAATTCAGACCGGCAAACGGAATTGCTTGCGCAAGGTCTTGTCGAACATCTCGGCAGGGGCGAAGCGTCGAAGCAGACTGACCTGGCGCGCCGCCTTCCCGGCGGTATAGCGACGGCTCGGACGAGCATCGGTTGCCGCCTTGACGACCACATGCGCCACCACTTCCGGTCGATCGGCCTTGGGCATCACATCGGCAAGCAGCGCCTTGAGCCCGGCTCGCGCCTGATCATATTCGTTCAAGACAGAATCTGGCTCGATGCCGTTCTGGTCGAAGACGGTGCGCACGAATGCAGGCTCGATGACCGAGACGCGAATGTTGAAGGCTCGAACCTCGTGATCAAGCGATTCCGAATAACCTTCAAGCGCGTGCTTGACCGCCGAGTAATGAGCTGAATACGGCGCCGGTACCACTCCCAGGATCGAGCCGATATTGACGATGCGCCCTTCGCCTTGCTGCCGCATCGACGGCAATACCGCATTCGTCATGCGGATGACGCCAAACAGATTGACGTCGAACAGGGCATGGACCTGTTCTAGCGAGAACTCCTCTGCGCCGCCGAGGAGACCGACACCGGCATTGTTGACCAGCAGGTCGATGCGGCCAGTGTGTGAAAGCACGGTTGAAACCAGCGCGGCGACGGCCTCGCCATCCGTCACGTCGCAAGCCAGCATGGTTACTCCGGGCGGGCCGTTGCTGGCCGCGCGTCGGCTTGTGCCAAAGACGGTAAATCCTGCCCGCACCAAGGCCTCGGCGCTAGCGCGACCGATGCCTGAGGAGGCTCCGGTTACAATCGCGGTCTTCTTCAAAGATCCGCTCAGTTGATGTTGCGAGGTCATGGGCTAGCTTTCTTCCAAGATTTGAATTATGATCATAATATCAAATTATGAACGTAATGCAATAGGTGAAAGGAATGACGTCATGCGCTACGACAAGGGCCGGAAGGACGCCTCTCGCGGCCGGATCATGGAAGTGGCGGCCGACCGCTTCCGAAGCGATGGAATCGCGGCGTCCGGCATTGCCAAAATCATGAGCGAGGCGGGGCTGACGAACGGGGCCTTCTATCCGCACTTTGAGTCCAAGGCGGCACTCGTGCGTGAAACCGTGGCGGCCGCGCTGGAGCATCAGTCCGAACAGATTCGAGAAGCATTGGCCTCGGGCGGACTAACAATGGCCATAGATGCCTACCTGTCGGCTGAGCACCGGGACAATCCCGGGCACGGCTGCGCTTCCGCTGCCTTGTTACCGGAAATCGCTCGTGAGTCGTCGGAAACTCGTCAATTCTATACCGAGCGTCTGTTGGCCCAGGTGCGTCAGGTGGCGGCAGAACTGCCGCCTTCTATCGAGGATCCGGAGAAGGTCGCGTTCGGCATCTTTTCGATCCTGATTGGCGCACTTCAGCTGTCTCGGGCGGTCGAAGGAACCGAATTGTCGGATCGCGTCCTTGCCGCTGGCAAGGATGCGACGCGGAAGCTGATTCAGTTGTGTCAGCACGAAGCGCGTACTGAGATGTAGGAGTTCGCTCGGCAGCGGGGGATGCTTGGGTGATCTCGCGAGGATGCTCGCCCTCCGGCGTGAAGGTCGACTATTGATTATCCCGGGCCGAAGGTTGCCGGTCCGCTGTCGGCCCCTCTTCAGACTACCGCACAGAACTCGTGAAACGCAACAATACAACCGGAGCCTCAGTTGTTTGCCGTTGCATAGACAGGCTCTTCCTGAGGCCGTGCATCAACCGAAACGACATTCACTTTTTGTGCTTCGAAAGTCGCATAAAGGGCATTGTCGAACTTCCATTCCGGGCGATGCAAGAAGTCAATTTCAGGTGCCTGGTCGTTGCGGGCCTGCATTGAGCCGATGTCGGCCCTCCCGCTCGACATGCCATCGCCTTGCGCTCGCGGCTTATCCGCTACTTAGATCGTGAATGACCGGCTGCAGGCCATCAGGGCTGATATCGACGGTCGCAAGCGTGATCGGCAACTTGAAACGACGGTGACCGGCGCTGCCCGGATTAAGGTAGAGCACACCGTCAACGGTTTTGAGTCTCGGCACGTGAGAGTGGCCCGACACGACCATGTCGACACGGAGTGCTGCTGGTGAGACCTGCAGTGTTTTCAGATCATGGAGGACGTAGAATGTTCGGCCTGCCAGCCGCACCAACGCCGTATCGGCGTAGGTCGAACCCCACCCGGCCGTATCCACGTTGCCTCTGATCGCGGTAACTGGGGCGATCCGCTGAAGCGCGGCGACAACGTCAGGACTGCCGATGTCCCCGCCATGGATAATGTGGTCGACCCCGGCCAGGCGTCGTTCCGCCTCGGGCCTCAGCAGGCCGTGGGTGTCAGAGATGATGCCTATCCTGAATGTCATTGTCGG